>CAVRNR010000022.1:0-2326141 GCA_963722575.1 Bryobacterales bacterium | reverse complement strand
ATTCGGTTTTCGCCGAAAAACCCCTCGTCTCCGCCCTGGGGGAGTCAACCGGCATGGCCAAATCCGACAACCGGGCCGAGATTCTCGGAATTTCGAGCAACGGAACCTAAAGGCGCAGGTGAGCAAACTCAGGCAGAACCGCGAACGGCTGCATAGCGGGTGGCAGCATTTCTCCCAAGTGCACGATGCGCTCAGGCGTTCCGTTACCGAGGAACTCAGCCGCTTGAGCCAGGTAGTTCACGCGCAGCGGGTTGAGACCCATCAGGCGGCTGCATACGAAATCGGCGGCGACGGGATCGTCGGCCAACACGATCCGCCCGAGATTACGCGGAGCGCCATGCAGCGGACCGTTGCCTTCCATGCCAATGATCCCGTCGGCAATGACGAAATGCGCCGGAACCGCGGCATTGATATCGAGGATGCTTCGATCGATGCCTTTCCAGTGCAGCAGGTTTTTCGGCCAGCCATAGGCAACGCCCGGCATCACGCCGAACAGGTTCTTCATGCTCAGCGTGACCCCCGCCCAGTGGTGCGTTTTCAACTTGGGCATGGAAACGACGAGGTCGCTCGTCAAGACCGTCCGCGGGAGCCACAGGCAATCGAGGCCGGTGAAGGGAGTTTCCAGCGGCACTTTCCGGATCTCATCGCGGTTCAAATCCACGAACCGGATGCGCCTCTCGCGAAGTTCCGCTTCCAATCCGCCCTCGGCGAGAACGAGCACCGTATCCCGCTGGTGGCCCGGTCCTTCACCGACGAGGACGGTTTTCGCTCCCAGGGCGAGGAAAGCGCTCGCCGCGGCTCCCACCAGCCGAGGGTTCGTGTTCACTTCAGCGCCTGGGATGTACTCCACCAGGTTCGGCTTCAGCAGTACGGCCTTGCCGCGAAGGTTCAGATCGAACAAACGGAGGCCTTCGATCAGCGTGCGGTCCAGCGGGCCGTCGTAGGAATCTTCATGAAGAATCGCAACGCGGGATCGACGTCTGCGGCGGTCCCGAAGGAAACCAGTGGAACACAGTTGCCGGACAGCCAGGGCGCCCGTCCCGGCGAGGAGGGCGCCACCGAAGACCCGTCGGCTCGTGAGGGGGCTCACACTTCTACCTCGAATGGGTTGTTCGTGTTTTCCGGTCCCAGGGCGAGTGCGGCCAACGCGACTGTGGATGTATCCTCGACGGCCGTGGGATCTTCGACCAGTGTGGCGAGACGGTCGCGCGCCATATCGAGCGCCGGCGAAACGTCCGATCTCACGTCCTTGTACGCGGCAGCGGCAAGGATCACCCATGCCAGACTGTACGCCGAAGGGCAATCGATGCGATTCAACATCCAGGTCAGGGAGTTGCGCACGATCGGCAGGTGATAGTGGAACCGGAGCGCAGCCAATGCGAGAGCTGTGGCATCAATGTGAGGGCGCAAAGGAACGCCGTAGACGACAGCGTTGCCTGCGTTCCAGCCGCCTTCCGGGCACGCCCGATCGAGGAGCATCTCCGCCCCGAGGCGCAGCCTTTTCTCCAATTCGCTGCCGCGGATCAGTCCCTGTCTCTTTGCGCGTCCTAGAGTGATGAGCGCCATCGATGTCGGCACCACCCAACTCACCGTGTCGGGGACCCACGGCCAGCCGTACTTCGTGGGATCGAACCGAACTTGCCGGTCTGAGAGCCGAAATTTCAGACGGACAAGCCACGAAGCCTCCAGTGGCCGGCAATGAACCAGAGCGTCAAGCGAAGCACGGAATGTCTCCGGAGTGGCCCCCAGAGTCATGAGCGTGTTGACCGCCATTGCGGTCGCCCAGAAATTCACTCCCGCCGCCCCAACGCCGACCGCCGGCCAAAGCCCATTCGGCCGTCGGCACGCGAGCAATGGCTCCAGTTCCTCTCTCGTCACCGTCGAGCCGGACGGAGACGAGTACAGGGCCAGTAGCGCCAACGAAGTCGGTTCGGTCCCGAACTGCACACCGCAATGGCTCCATCCACCAGGGCGCACGAGTCGACGATGACGGAGTTCCACGAGGAGCCTGCACCGTGCCAGGCGCTGTTTCTCAAATCCAACCAATGAGGTACCCATATTTCCTGAGTTTCTCCCTCCTCCGCCGGTCCTTTCTGGCGCCGCAACCCTGTGGCATCTCCTTGCGTTTTAGCCCAGAACCGACGACGCGCCAAAAGGAACCGAGGCTCGGGATCTGGCGCTCAGACATCCTTCATCTCGTCGCAAAAGCGCTAGAGCCGCCGTGGACTCCGATGAAACGCGGTCGCGTTTTGGCGAATTGCGAAGACTACCGTAGGATTGGCCTGTAGTCGGGCAGACAAGCCAGAAGTCTATGAGCTCAGAAATCATGCATCAGATTGTCGAGACCATCGAGACCGAAGTCAGGTCGAGGCCCTCACCGCTTGAGTTTGAGATGGCCTATCAGGCCCGCGTTGCGATTGATCGAATCAAATTCGCGATCAAGCACACGGAACGGTTTGCGGAGCCCTGCATTCACGTGCGAGAGGCCGGCCTGCAACTGTTGGATGCTCTGGAGCGGCTCGAATCCTTGGATCGGCGCTTTCAAACTCGATCCCGAGTCGCGACGGACAGAAACGCAACTGGCGCAGACACAAGGCGATGAACCGTGCGCAGAGACTCTCAGCACCTCAGGCTGCGGTGGAAGGCTTCTTAGGGTAGGGGTGCTTTGCGGTTCAACGTCCATCCACAAGTGTGCATTTGAAGGCCACCTTTCTACTTCACCAGGCACTCGGGTACCAGGTTCACGGGCGTTTGGGCAGACCTTCGCGCCTCCACTGGGTTCTTTCCCCCGCCAGAGGCGACTCGGGGTGCTCGCGCTTCGACTGCGGCAACTGGGCGACGGGGGATGTATCGTCGCCGATATCCGGAAAACCTTCGGGTATCCCCTCGATCATCGATCATCGATGAGATCAGCGGCAGTTCTTGCAGATGGCCGCGAATCGCCGTTGATTCATCGTTGTTTGCCTCGGCGGAGTTTTTGCGCATTTCGGGTTTGATGCGACGCTACAGTGTCGATCATCCGATCGACAAAAGAGGACCAATCAGTGCCAGTCACCACCTCCCCGATTACACGGTGCGGCTGTTCACCATCACCGAAGTAGCCGAAGTCCTCAGAATCCCAATCAGCTGGCTCTAGCGGGTTGCCGCAGGAGCAGTAAGCACCCGCGAGATTGGGCCAGTTCAGTTGGCCGCTCGTGATTGGCGGTCCAACGTTCCGCAACACTTTTGGCGGAAACGCAGAGAGGCCTTACAAATAGGTATGAGTCCAAATCACCTCCCCCAAAACCATCGCACCGACGGAAGCGCCGTAGGATTCGCGCTCCTACCCGAGGAACTCCCGCTAACGGTTCGCGAAGCGGCCGTGTACTTGGGTGTCAGCATCCAAACAGTGTATCTTTGGGTAGAGCGAAAGCAGATTCCCCATCTCCGCGTGATGGGCCGAAACATCCGATTCCTCAAGTCGGATCTGGAGCCCTTCCGCGCAACATTCAAACAGGAGGTGGGAATTGGCACGACCGAGTAAACACGATGGCTCCATATACCCGCGCAAAGATGGCAAGGTCCTATGGATGGTCTATCGAGACCGGAGCGGAAAGCGTATCCGGGAATCCACGTTCACAGAAGACTGGCAGGAGGCGCAGCGGAAACTGCGGGAACGACTCCAAGCCAGGGACGACAAGATCCTCGACGTCGTCCGGAAAGGAGAACAGCTGCGATTCTCGGATTGGGCGGACTTTTTCCTGGAGAACTACTCCAAGCCACCGATCCGAGCAGAAAAGACGCACGAAGCGAATGGACGTGCGGCCTTGCACCTCAAGGAGGCGTTTGGTCAGCGGTCGATTGGAGACATCACTGCCGATGACATTGAGCAGTATCTCCGACGGCGGCTTCAGGCACGGGTTCAGATCAGGACCACAGCCGGGGTCATTCAAAGAGATCGGCTTAAGCCGACGACTGTCCATCAGGAACTGCGGGTGCTTCGTCGTATGATGAACGTCGCAGTTCGGAAGAAGTTGCTCCCCGCGAACCCTTGCTCGGGTGTGGAATTTCCCGTGAAGGTGAAGGGGCTGTTTCGGCCGCACTATATGGCGTGGTCGGAGCAACAGCGGATCGAGTTCCAGGGGCCCGAGTACTTGCGCAACATCATCAGGATTATCACTGAATCCGGACTCCGGGTGTACAAGGAACTGATATCGATGAAAAAGGAGCAGGTGGACTTGGAAAACGCAGTGGTTTGGATTCCGGATTCGAAGACCCCGAACGGAATCGCCGAGGTTCCTCTCACGGATCTGGCTCTTGAGGCGTTTCGCGAGCAGATTCGAATTTCCGGACCCGGGCCGTGGCTATTCCCGAGCGACGAAAACCCGACCGGGCATCAGAAGACGCTCAAGACGGTCTGGCATGCAACCTTGCGAAGGGCAAAGGTGCCATACTTTAGGATCTACGATCTGCGGTCTACCTACGCGACCCGCTTAAGCGCGGGTGGCGTGGCGGATGAGTGGGTGACGCAATTGCTCCGGCAAGGGGATGCTAAGGTGTTCAAGAAGTACTCACAGATGAAACTGCAGATGAAACGGGAGGCGCTGCAGAAACTGAACCGGAAGGCGAACGAAGACCGGCCGGGTTTTGACACGGAGAAGCCTAACTGATGGGGTTTTGTCACGGTTTTGCCACGGTCGGAAGGGTTTTGGCTCGATTTGGGCAGGCCGGACAGTATCGGAAATTGTGGAAGTGGTTTAAAATCAAGGAAGCTTCAAATGTCGGGGCGTAGCGCAGCCTGGTAGCGCACCTGCCTTGGGCGCAGGGAGTCGGCAGTTCAAATCTGCCCGCCCCGACCATTTGCAAATAACTCATTTCATTGCAATGGTCGCTTCCGGCCGGAATAGCGCCCCTGTTGCGGCCTGTGGAGTCTTGGTGACCTTGGATGCTCCCAACAGCTACAGTTTTATCTACAGTCGGTTTCCGTCAACAGCGGCGAACCTGTGGAGCAAACTTCGCAGGGATGTCGGGATGTCCATAATCGCCACCTTTCGGAACTTTTCAATGGGACCCTGCAATCAGATCCTGAACCGCCTTTACAATCTCCCGGCTTATCAAGCTTTCCATGTACGCTCCAGCCTCCGTTGTGGAACGGCGTCCGCTCGGCAGATCGATGCCGCCGAATTCCGCATAGGTCGGTCTCCGCAAGCCCTGCACTTTACGCAGTAGTTGCTCGCGCGCACCAGAATCCAGTCTTGCAATCTCAGCCACGACCGCCCTGAACTGAGGATCGGCCTTCAGACGGGCGACCATTTTCATCCAACCCCGCGATCGCTCGAACGCTTGGCGCTGGACGTTGGTGTAGCAGTTGTAAGCGTCAGTTCCGGTACTATAGCCGGTCACCGCCACTTGTTCGCGAGTGACGATGGTCAGCAGATCAGAGGGCGCCGGCTTGGTCTGCGCCATCAAGGGCAAACAGACGAGCAGGCTTAGAATCGTCTTCGACATTGTTTTTCTCCTTCCGTTTCGGCGCCGAATCCAGCACTACGGGCGTAGTCAAGGTCGATGACGGTGACGGCAGATGCGGCCTCCTCGCTGACAAACAGGAGCTTGTCATCGGAGGTCACGTTGGCGTAAATACTGTCCATGCTTTGGCCGTCGGAAAAGGACCCGGCCATCGGCTTGCCGCAGCCCGAAATCAGGCAAGGAACATCGAGGAACACGACCTTATCAATTGCGGCGGCGATCAGCAGTTTGCCATCATGCGTCAACACGATCCCAGTGGGTGGCGTCGGCAGCGGATAAGTCCGCACGAGATCCACGCGTCCGCGCTTCCGGCTGAGCACGACGATATACGGCCGCGCTCGACCCGCGGGTTAAGGGAGTGGTTTCGATCTGCGGATTCACCCCCATGCGCACGGACACCGCCGACCGGGGTACCGGCGGAGTGGCGCGCTACAGCCACGAACGCCCGCTGATTCCGCGGCTTGGTTTCTTTATTGGCCACGAAGCCCAGATACCCTACGACTTCCACGAGGTGCTGGGCGCCATCGCGCCGCGGCCGGTGCTGGTGCTGGAGCCGGAGTTGGATCGCGATGCCAACGTCGGCGACGTCGCCGCCGCCGTGGAGCAGGCCAAGAAGGTGTACTCACTGTACGGGGCTGCCGGCGCGCTGGCGCTCCATCAGCCTTGGGACTATAACCGGCTTCCCAACGCGCAAGAGGACTGGGCTATCAATTGGATGAGCCAGACTCTACACTGAAGCTATACAGCGTTTCTCGCTTGCTTTGCGGCCCCGGCTGTGGTTTCATGGCTGCATGAAACGTGTCCGCCGGTACAGCATCCTTCCCGCCTTGTTGTTCGCTCTCCTGTGGCTGGCGCCTTACGCTATTGGCGCGGCCAAGAGCGACTACATCCTCTACGTCGGCAACTACAAGGGCAAGAACGCTGCGGGCATCTATACCGGCAGGTTCGACGCGGCATCCGGCAGGCTGGCCGGGATCAGCCTCGCGGCGGAGACGGTCAACCCGTCGTACCTCGCGGTCCACCCCAACCGCCGGTTCCTGTACGCCGCCAATAACTATCAGGGCAAGAGCGTCGGCAGCGTGAGCGCGTTCGCCATCGATCGAAAGACCGGGAAGTTGACGTTGCTCAACAGCGTATCCGCGCGTGGTATGGACCCCTACTTCTTGGCTGTGGACAAGACAGGAAGAGCCGTTGTCGCCGTCAACTACGGCAGCGGAAGCGTGGTGCTGCTGCCCATCAAGGAAGACGGCAGCCTGGCGGAGGTCTCGGCGTTCCTCGAGCGCCACGGTTCCAGCGTGAATCCCACGCTTCAGAGCGGGCCGCACCCACACTCGATCAGGATCTCCGCCGATAATCGATTCGCCATCGTGGCCGATCGCGGCGCCGACCAGGTAGCCGTCTATCGCCTGGACCCGCTGAAGGGCGCGCTCACTCCCAACGAGCCGCCTTACGTGAAGGTCAAGCCCGGCTCGGGGCCCAGGTACCTCGACATCCACCCCAACGGCAAGTTTGTCTACGTCATCAATGAGCTGCAGAACTCCGTGACAGCGTTCGACTACAACACAGCCGAAGGCGTTTTGAAGGAGGTCCAGACCGTGCCCACATTGCCCAAGGACTTCGCCGGGAACAACTTGCCGGCAAACGTCCATGTGCATCCTTCCGGGAAGTTTCTCTACGGCTCAAACCGTGGACACGATAGCATCGCCGTGTTTCAGATCGATCGGAAGACAGGTACCCTTAAGCCCCTGGAGCACGTTGCTACGCAAGGCAAAAGCCCACGAAGCTTCGGCATCGACCCCACCGGATCGTACCTGATCGTCGCCAATCAGGATACCGGCAACTTAGTGGTCTTCCGTATCGACCAAAAGACCGGAGGTCTGACTCCGACCGGACGAATGGTGGAGGTCGGAATGCCGGTGTGCATGCAGTTTGTGGAGGCCCAGTAATCGTCACAGTGCCACGATGGCCTTGTCGCGCTCGGGATGTGCCGCCTCGCCCTTGAACCCTGTGAGCTTGAGCCCGGTCACGTCCTCAGTTTCGAGTGCGTGCGTGAAGTAGTCCGCGCGGTTCTTGCTCCACGCGACGCGGCAGTTCCTCAGTACGACGTTGTCCGCGTGGCGGATGCTAAAGCCCGGGTTGCCATGCGGCTCGATGCCCGGGTAGGCCGTCGTGGGCCGGTTGTCGAACACGCCTCCCGGGTACTTTGTCCACCGATCGAGTGTCAGGGAGACATTGTCGAACGTGACGTTGCGCACCCGGCTCTCTTTGCAGCCGCCCACCGGTCGCTGCCGACCCGCGCGCGTCGTTCTACCTCGAAGACGTCCACCGCGCTGACTTCGTCGCGGTCACGGCCCCGAGCACGTCGCCCGCCTTCTCGATCAGCAATTCCAGCGACGTGCGCATCCGCATCAGCCGCGCCGCGCCAGACTCGACCACTCCGTAAAGCCAAACCGTCCGGTGCGGGCGGACGGACCAGGGAAAAAAACGGCAGGGGCGATCCGCCAGGAAGTCGCGCGCGTCTTTTTCAAGGGTTGATCTCCTAAATCTGTGCCCATGAGAAGGTCGATTCGCGTCGCGGTACGCTCTTGTTGATCGCCCGCATGAGATGCGGCTCATCTTCGGCCGGCCGCAACTGGCAGATCTCGGCGTTGGTCTCGACAAACTCACGAGTGAGTTGCTAGAGCTTGCGGAACTCGGCCACTTCGCGCTCGGCCTTGTGTATGGCGGCGGGGCTTGGCAATGACTCAGAGACCCTCTTGCCGTCCACTTTATAGGTGAGCCGGAGATTGGGGCCGTGGACCGGCTGGCCGGGCTGATGGCAGCGACAACCCGGCTTGCCGCATCGTCCGGAGGTACTGGTAATCGAACCGGCGCGAAGATCGCCGAGTTGAGCAACCTGCTGAGCGATGGCCTGACGTCGCTGCTCGAAATCGGCCAGAGAATGCGTCATCGTGGTGGGCCTCCAATCCTAGCGTATGATAGACGCAAGGAATATCGGCCCAAAAAAAGAAACCCCGCTACATCTCACTTCTGTGTCGCGCATCCCTGCAAGGGACGGTCGTTGACAATCGGATCGGAGTATACTAACTAAATGTGGCTTTGCTGGCGGACCAGGAGGGCGTCTTGAACCACGCGCAGCGCGAGACCTCTACTCCCGAACGGGTCTGCGCGCCTATCTGCAATCCTCATCGCAACAGGGCAAACTTGTAAGACGACAGCGCCGCGGCCGACTCGAAGGGAGAAAAGCTAGATGAAGACCTTGATTGTGAGTTTGTGGGCTTGTTCCGTAGTTGCTTTCGCCGCCCCCAATGTTTGCGACGTTCGCGAGTACGGCGCCACTGGAAACGGACGCACGAAAGATACGCAGGCGATCCAGAAAGCGATCGACGCGTGCGCACAGAAGGGCGCCGGAGTGGTCTATTTTCCTCCTGGGAACTATCTGGCCGGCGCAATCATGCTGAAGAGCAATCTCACCGTGCACATCGAGGCCGGTGCAACGCTTCTCGCCAGCACGGAGGTCGTAGACTACCCGCTGGTGGCCAACCCATGGCAACCTGAAACCCGCCAGCCGGCTGCCTTGATTAACGGCGAAGGGCTTGAAAATGTGACCATCACGGGACGCGGCACGATTGAAGGCCAGGGCAAGCTGTCTTATTGGATTGGTCCCGAGCGGAAGGGGCCGGTGGAAGGCGATCTTTGGGGTCACCATGCCTCCCAGAAATATGACACCGGGTACTTCGGGGGAAACGTGGTTCCCAGCGGGGACGCGTATTGGGGGCCGCGCAAGGCCAATAAGGCGCAGGCGAGCGCGGAGCCCGGCAGGCAGTACGCACACCCGCGCCTGATCAAGCTGGTCCGTTGCACGAACGTCGTGGTGGAGGGATTGACGCTGCAGAACTCGCCCAGTTGGACGATCAATCCGGTTTTCTGCGAGCGAGTACTGCTCCGCGGCCTCACCATCAATAACCCGATGGACTCCACCAGCACGGACGCCATCGATCTGGAATCCTGCCGCGACGTCCACATCAGTGACTCTACCCTGGGCGCCGGAGACGACCTGGTCACAATCAAGTCGGGCTCCGAGCCGGCCGGGCTGCGGGTCAACAAGCCGTGCGAGAACATCACGGTAACCAACTGCACGATGCTGCACGGCCACGGCGCTATCGTCATTGGCAGCGAAACGTCCGGCGGCGTCAGGAATGTCACGGTGTCGAACTGCGTCTTCCGTGGGACCGACCGCGGCTTCCGGCTGAAGACCCAGCGCGGCCGCGGCGGCGTGGTGGACGGGCTGGTGGCGAGCAACATCAGCATGGAAGACGTGATCGAGCCGTTTGGGATCACCCTGTACTACTCGGGCCGGGGAGGTATCGACAAAGCGGAGCCGGTTAACGAAGGCACACCGGTTTGGCGAAATCTCTCCTTTCAGAACATCATTGCCCGGGGAGCCAGAACCGCGGGGTACCTTCTCGGCCTGCCGGAGAGCCCGTTCGCTGGGGTGACGTTCAGCGACGTCCGCGTGTGGGCGAAGGAGGGGTTCTCGTGCCGCTGGGCGAAGGATGTAGCCTTTCACAATGTGCGGATTGATACGGAAGCGGGCTCTGCGCTGGCTTGCCGGGATGTGGAGGGCCTGGAGATCGACGGCTTCCGGACTGGCGCGCCTCACCTCGAGGTCCCGGTCATCGGACTAAGCCAGGTGAAGGACGTGTTGTTGAGAGGCAGCGATGCGACCCGCGGCACCGGCACCTTCGTGGACCTCAGCGGGGATACCACCCGGAACGTGGTGCTGAACGGAAACGACCTTTATTACGCCAAGCAGGCGATGAGGGTGGCCAAGGAAGCGGCCAATGAAGTGCGAGTGCAGTAGCATCCGGGACAGATGCATGTTGAAAAGTCGCAATTCGTGCAGTTTGCGCAGCACGGGACGGATAGGTGTCTGAGAGAACCGCTTGAAATGATGTGCTTCCAGGTTCTTGGGTCATTTCTCCCGAGTGCCGAAGCCGTGACGAGGCTGAATCTCACCGCACGGCATCATCCTCAACTTCGATCGCGCGGATTGTTGCATGGGTCATCACTGGAACGAACGAGAGCACAAGCTTGCCTTGTGCGTCTGGCTTCAAACCCCGGAAACTGCGGACGACAGGTCGATTCCAGCCCCCAGCCTCCTTCAGCACATCGAAGTCTCTCAGGAGTGTAGTCCCGTTGCAGTAGACATCGAACACGGAGCGAGAGAGATCGCCGCCCTGCCGCGACATCCCCGGGAGCTCGAAGCTGTAAGTCGACTCGGCAAACCGCAATGTGAGGGCATACTGGCCGCTGACCACGGGGATGAAATACGAGAAGTTGCCAAATCGTTCGCCCACGAAAAGCTCGGAATCAGTGGTGCCGGACTCAACTGGCGATCGCAGGAGAAGGTTCCCCCCCTGGAAATACCGATCCGCTGTCCAGAACTGCCTGAGTCGATCATAGCAACCGTGGAACGCAGCCAATATGAACACCGGACGCATCTTTCCGGGAGTGGCCGGTAAGACCTCGATTCCGCTGAGGAAGGCTTTGTGGGACGCCACCGACGCGAAGCGTATATGGAGGTAGCCGTCCTTGTCAGGAGTCACGTCTTTGAACACCCTCTCGTCGGCCGTGTTCGTGCCGGGCGCGTCCATGATGATGTCAAAGTCGTTCAATAGGCTGTTGCCATTCAAGATCACGTGGAATCTCCGCCATCCAACGCCGGAGTTCTCCAGGGTCTCGGTGTAAAGAAACTCGGCAAAATGAAGATGCAGTTCGTACACCCCGGGCGCGAGGGGAATATCGTACTGGAAATCGCCCTCGCGGGCTTTCTCGTATAGCGCTGGATCCAAAGTGCGGAAGATTCTTTGGTCTTTGCGGATTACCGTATGCCCGCCGGTGAAGTATCGATCTCCAACCCAGACGCGTCCCGAACTATCCACGTATTTCGGCTCAAGCGATCCGACGGAGATCCTGACGCCCTCCTCGCTCAGTGCAACCGGGACCCCTCTGAGTCCGTTGTTAGAGACGGGGGAGACCGCCGCGAGCGTCGAGCTCGATGCCTTCCGGCGCGGGAGAGCCCACAGAATTAGGGCCGCCATCAGCACCGGCGCAACCGCTATCACTAACCAAGTTCGGCCCCTGGAGAATACGCGGCCCTTTTCGTCCTCGACGGGTTCCACCGCTTCGGGCTTAGCGCCCGCGCTTTCAGGCTCAGCTTGTCTTGCCGGAGCTCCGCTAACGAACCGGGGGTTGTAGCCGGATTCCGGGAGCACGATACGGACAGTGTCGCCGGCTCCTTCCGTCTTGTAGTATTGTGCCAGGCGCTGCCGCAGCCGCGATACTTCAACTCGAACGATGCTATCAAGGGTAGGGTCGAAGGCCGACGGACGTCCCAACGCCTCGATCGCGATAGTGTACTCCTTGATCTGCTCTCCGCGGCCCTCAAGGTGTTTCCGACAGACATACTCCAGAATCCTCGCCATGTTCGGCGCTCGATAGAGAATCTTCGAGCGCAGCACCGATTGGAGTGCTGCCAATTCCTGGGTAAGGACGGTGCCCTGCACAATAGACCCGCCAGTGCAACCGTTCTCTGTCGACCTGACGGGGCCCCCCATTTGGCATATTCTCCCACGGGCCCCTGGGTGGCGTCAAGGCGGTGGCAAGGCTGTGTGGCAGCCGCGGGGCACGCGGATGGCCATGGGACGCCAGCCGGTCACGCTAGCGCCGCCGTGATCGCAATGCTGACACTGCGGGCGCTAAGGCTAATCCCAAGAGCGCCGCGCGAACGACGGTAGGTCTTCGCAGCCAACTCTTTGCAATTCAGTCAGATACGGAGTACGGATCTGGCAGGAAGACCCTCCGAAAACAGGTCGTCGTTAACAAGTTAACGATCTGACGCTGGCGGCCGATCCCCACACCCCGGGGAAAGAGCGGAAGCCCAATAAGAATCCCAATCGACCCGCCGAGAAGTATGCCAGCTCCGATCATGCACCGCGCCGTGATGGTAACCCGGCGCGGATATCGCCTAGTATTGGTCGGGCACGTGGCCAAGCGCGAGGCGGCAACAGGAGATGCACGCCCTGACCATCGTCCGCGATGAGTTCCGGCAGGCTATTCCTCGATTGGGTTGCTCGCCAGCAGATCCCATCTCCGCTTCACCGGATCGTCGGCAAAAAAACAGGAGCTTCCCCAGAATTCGAGGGCCCCGGTCATCAACCCATTTGCTCTGAATGCGTTGCTGTCTGTGAGAAGTGGCATCGTCGCGATGCGGCTCGCGGCTGTGACGGCTGAAGGCGAAGGCCGAGCTCTTGGCCGGAGCGCCGCACTCGGTCCCAGCGGTCCCACGCGGGTAAGAAATTCCCCACGTTGTTGTCGATGCAGACGCAGCATCCGCTTGCTCCCTCGTCAAACAGGCCGCCGGTCGCCCGAAAATCTCAGCTCGGAGGCGAGATCTCGAGAGCCGTCAAATCGTTAACCGTTAACGACTACCTGTTTTCGGAGGGTCCCTCTGCCAGATCCGTACTCCGTATCTGCCTGAATTGCAGAGAGTTGGCTGCGCATGGGGCTACCGCCGTCCACGCGGCACTTTCGAGATTAACGTGAACGCTCCCAGTATTAGCATTGCTTTCACAACGCACGTAATAGTAGCATCGCTTCACGATGCACTCAGGGGGCCAAATCTGGTAGAGGGGTGCTCTCGGTAATGAAAGGGAGGAAATTTCAATGACTCGTGCCGGGCACATTCGGGGCCTTGGGTTCCGCGACTTTTCCCGTGCGCTTCTTTCTTGTGTTGTGCTCCTGAGTCTGTTGAGCGCAGGGCTCTATTCTCAGAGCATTACCGGTACCCTTCGCGGAACCGTGCTGGATTCGTCGGGAAGCGTTGTTCCGGCCGTCAATATCACTCTCACTAACGTGGAGACGGGGGTGAAGCTTGATACTGTCACGAACCAGGCAGGCGAGTACGCATTCGAGTTCTTACAGGGTGGCCAATACAGGCTAAACGCACAGGTGCCCGGCTTCAAACAGTTCGAGCGCAGCGGAGTATTGATCGAGACGGCGAAACTGGTCCGCGTAGACATCAGTCTCGAGACCGGTGAGATCCAGCAAACGGTCGAAGTCACAGCCCAAACGTCACAGGTGGACACGGATTCGTCCACGCTGAACATGACGGTGAGCAGTGCGCTGTTCATGGAGCTTCCCAATTCCACTCGCGATCCTCGCACCCTGTCGGCTCTTCTGCCGGGTTTCTCGTTTACGCTTGCAGGGAATGGTGGTATTAGCACCTCTGGCGCCACCAACGGCGGGCCGGGCGCATTCGATCCCTATTACGTCGATGGCGTCAACGCGGTAAATCATGTTGGGGGCACGGCAAGCGTCAATATTCAGCCGAGCGTCGACACCATCTCGGAGGTCCGGTTTCTGACAAACAACTACTCCGCCGAGTATGGGATGGTCACCGGGGCCCTGACCATCGCCGTTATGAAGTCGGGGACCAATGTTTATCGTGGGACTCTCTTTGAGTTTTGGCAGAACAACGTGTTGAACGCGGCCAATTACTTTACCCACTCAGTCCCCCGCCTTCGATACAACGAGTTCGGCGGCAACGTCGGCGGTCCCATCAGAAAGAACAAGACATTCTTCTTTGCCGATCTTCAGCTAGAGCGAAATCCATTCCAAACGGTCTACAGCAACATTACGGTTCCCATAGCTGCTTATCAGGCCGGCAACTTCTCCGGCCTTCTTACGTCCAAATCGGCTGGCACGGATGCGCTCGGGAACAACGTTCTGCAGGGTGCGATTTACAATCCGTTCTCTCAGCGCACCGTTACAAATGCGGCGGGCCAGGCCGTCTGGGTCCGCGATCCTTTTCCGGGCAACATCATACCGGCTTCGCTGATCAGCCCTGCCGCTCTGAAAGTCCAGGCGTTGTTTTTACAGCCTCAGCTAAACACGCCGACGAAGAACTGGAACGGAGTCCGTTCGGGCGCAAACAACTACACAGACTGGGACATTAAGATTGACCACTTCTTTAATGAGGCCAACCGCCTAAACCTGCGCTACTCGTCGCAGGGGGTTAACACGTCGACTGCTGACCTTACCTACGGTGCGCTCGTGGGTCCCCCTGGGGGTACCACTGTCTATACCGGACGGGATTCGAGCATTAGTTATGTACGGATATTTGGCGCGCGAGCCATTAACGATCTCATTGTATCCAATGCGTATCAGTATCCGAAGCGCAACCAGGCTGGCCAAGGCATGATTAGTGAGAACGATCTCGGAATCTATGGCATGCCCAATGGCGCTCAGTTGCTCGGGTTACCAACCTTCTCCTTCACCAATTTTCAAGGCCTCGGCGCAAGTAAGGTCTGGGATGAAGTGCAGAACGAGGACACGCTGACTGACACATTCTCCCTGACCCTTGGCAGACACAGCGTTAAAATAGGTGGAGATATTAAGTATTATATGACCAATAACTATCAGCCCCAGAACTCGAGCGGTACCGCAACCCTAAGCGGATCCTGGGTTTTTAACTCGAATATGACGAATCAGCCGGGTTTTTCCAACACTGGTTTCGACTATGCGAGCTTCCTCCTTGGTCTTCCTCAGTCCTTTACTTACACCCTTTTCCCGGGTTTTTTCAAGACGCGCGCTCCCACATTTGGATTATTCGTTCAGGACGATTTTCGAGTGAACCGCAAATTAACCCTCAACATTGGGCTCCGATGGGACCTTCCTAGCTGGTATCACGAAGCGGACAACCTCAGCGGCGTCTATAGTTTGCAAGCCGGGCAGTATGAGCAGTTTGGCGTAAACGGCTTCCGGACGACTTTGTATAACCAGAACTATCTTAATTTCGAGCCTCGTCTGGGCTTTGCTTATAGCCCATTCGGAAAGACCGTGGTTCGCGGTGGCTACGGCATTGCCTATGAAGGGGATATCGCAGTGGGCGCAAATGGATTGCTTCCCGAGACCCCCATTTTCGCCGACAGCGACGAGGGGCGCTACACATCCACCGATAACATTCACTGGCTGGCGACTCTCGACGATATTCCCTATACGCCGGCGAGCAAGACCGGAGCAAACGCCTCTACCGTCAACGTTTTCCCGAATAACCAGGGATATGGATATGTCGAGCAGTGGAACTTTAATGTAGAACGCGACTTCGCCGGCACTCTCGTGCAGGTTGGTTATGTCGGGAGTCATGGCGTTAAGTTACGGATATCGTCGTCCATCAGCGGGCTTTACAACCTGAACGCAATTCCGGTTGCGGAGGCTCCCATGGCAGCAGGGAATTTCACCTCGGCTTATGTTCCCTACCCACAGTTCCCGGCGGGCGTTATGTGGAATGCGTCCCTAGCGGACTCGACCTACAACGGTCTTCAGGTTGAGGTGCATCGCCGCCTGGCTCATGGATTAACGTTTTCGGCCGCCTACACGCATAGCCGGCAGATACAAATCGGTGATGGCAGTAGTGGTGCCAATTACCGCGACCCGCTTGGCGATCGCGACCTTGACCGCGAGCCCGTGAATGCCCCGGACCGTTTTGTAGCTTCCTACAGCTACACAGTCCCGGTGAAGAAGTACTTTGGAAACGCGTTCCTCGGGCAAGCCATCGGGGGGTGGGAAATCAGCGGAATCACAACCAGTCAGAATGGCTTCTTCCTGACGGCCACAACCGCCACCAATCCTTGCGCTTGCGGGAACAGCCTTTCCACCGCCGAAATCAATGGCGATCCAAATTCCGGTTTTACGCAGTCCGTGAGCGAATGGTTCAATACATCCGTGTTTTCGACTCCAAAAACGTACACGATTGGCAACTCCGGCCGTGGCATTCTCAGGGGTCCGTCTCTCAACACAACCGACGCGGCACTGGCCAGAAACTTCGCACTGCCCTGGCGCGAAGGTATGCGGATACAATTTCGGGGCGAATTCTACAACTCTCTCAACAAAGTGAACTGGTCAAATCCGAACGTGACCGTCGGAAGCAGTACTTTCGGACAGATTACCTCAGAAGTGGCGCCACGGACCGGCCAACTCGGGATCAAGCTTTACTGGTAAAGCCCACCTTGTCCGGCATCGCTCTCCCGGCGAGAGCGGTGCCGCCGCGGGGTCTGCAATGTAGAATCAACTGGGAACCGAAAAGGGAATTTGGGATAAGGAGGATTCGTTATGAGAAAACAAGTTGTTCTTGCCGTCGTGATTGCGGTTCTGATGACCGTGCCGGGCGGGGCGATGACGCCCGCAGAGCGCCGCCAATACTTGGACAAGCTGCAGCAGATCCTCCCGGACTCCCCTGCTTTCAACGCATGGCTGCAGAAGAGCGGCGAGCTGCCGCCGGATTTTGATGCCCTCCCGCGAGTCAACAGCCTCCCGGACCCGTTGAAATTCCTCGATGGCAAGCCCGTGCGGACTGCTGCGGAATGGAGATCTCGCCGCGCCGAGATCTGGCAACTTTACGTGAAATACATTCTTGGCACGTTCCCGCCCAAGCCCAAGATCGATCGGGTAGTGTTGGTCGACGAAACGCCCGGCAAGGGATACCTGGTGCGCAACGTGCGGCTGGAGTTCGGCCCGCAGAGCAAAGGGACCATGCGCGTGCAGGTGGCAATTCCCGACGGCAAAGGTCCATTCCCGGTGATGATCAGTCCCAGTTTGACCGGCTGGGCGCCCTATTTGCTTCGTCGGGGCTACATCTCCTGCGGATACGCCGTCAGTGACAGCATGGATGACGCGCTCCCGCTGGCGCAACTCTATCCGGACTATGAGTTTGCGATGACGCCTCGCCGCGCCTGGGCTGCGGGAATCGTGCTGGATTATTTGGAGACGCTGCCTCAGGTTGACATGAAGCACGTCGCCATCTGGGGGGATCCCGCGACGGCAAGATGGCGACGATCGCCGCAGCCCTGGATGAGCGCCTCGCCGCGGTGATTGGCGTAACCACTGGCGTAGGCGGTTTTATTCCGTGGCGTCTCTCCGGCGAGCGCGGATATGGCGAAGGGGTCGAGATTTTTACGCGAGAGTTCCCCACGTGGTTTGTTCCCCGTCTGCGCTTCTTCTCCGGCCGCGAAGACCGCTTGCCCGTCGACGGCAATCTGCTGACGGCGATGATTGCCCCGCGGGCGGTTCTGATGGAGTACGGCCTGAATGATGAAGTTACGAACCCTTGGGAGAGTGAGCAGGTGTACTACTCCGCTATCAAGGTGTACCAGTTGCTGGGCCAGCCCGGCCGGCTGGGTATACTCCACTTCCCAGGCTTTCACGGCGCCAACGACCCGGAGGTGTGCCTGGATTGGCTGGACATTCAGTTCGGCCGCTCGACTCGCACCTGGATTAACGATTTTCTCTTTCCTTGGGACTTTGACAAGTGGCGTGTGAACGCCAAAGAGACGGTGGATCTGAGCCGCTATCCGAAACGCGGGTTGAACGACATTCTCAGCGCACCCGGTGGAGGCATCATCGCTTCGACTGCTGGTTGGGAAAAGAAGTCCGCCGAAGTCCGCAAGTCCATCGAATGGATGCTCGGGGATGAGCCGCCGATGTGGCTGCCGGCCGCTGTCACCAGCGCGAACGCAAGACCAGGGCCGACGGACGGGCAGAACGCGCTTCACCAAAATTTACCTCCCTCACCACGCGCGGCACAGGCAAGACAAGTGACGCCCGACCTGGTCGCTGCGGTCATCCAACTGGGAGGCAACTCCTACAGTTGGCCGGAACCGCAGAAGAGCCTGACCGCTTCTCGCAGCATCAGCTTCGGATCAGGCAGCGTTCGCAGCGGTCGCGGTGGTGGTCCAGCAGGTAACAAGGGCGACCTCTACTATCCCGCCAACACCCCCGAGGGCACCAAGTTGCCCACCGTGATCTGGCTGCACGGATACAGCTATGCGCTCGGCTACATGTGGAACTTTCGCTACGACCTGCATCCCATTCTGGCGCTGGTTCGGGCCGGGTACGCCGTTCTGGCCTACGATCAGAGCGGCTTCGGGAGCCGGTTGAGCGAGACCGGACCTTTCTACGACCGTTACCCGCACTGGTCGTGGATGGGCCGGATGGTGGAAGACGCGCGCGCCGCCATCGACGCGCTGCAGAAAGACAGTTTGGTCGATGCGCAACGGATCTATCTGTTCGGCTACTCGATGGGCGGGGCCGTGGGCCTGTATACGGCCGCGCTGGACCCGCGGGTCAAGGGAGTGGTTTCGATCTGCGGATTCACCCCCATGCGCACGGACACCGCCGACCGGGGTACCGGTGGAGTGGCGCGCTACAGCCACGAACGCCCGCTGATTCCGCGGCTTGGTTTCTTTATTGGCCACGAAGCCCAGATACCCTACGACTTCCACGAGGTGCTGGGCGCCATCGCGCCGCGGCCGGTGCTGGTGCTGGAGCCGGAGTTGGATCGCGATGCCAACGTCGGCGACGTCGCCGCCGCCGTGGAGCAGGCCAAGAAGGTGTACTCACTGTACGGGGCTGCCGGCGCGCTGGCGCTCCATCAGCCTTGGGACTATAACCGGCTTCCCAACGCGCAGGAGGATTGGGCTATCAATTGGATGAGCCAGACTCTACACTGAAGCTATACAGCCGCGCATAAGTCAAGGGACATTCGACGCACGAAAGTATCCCCAGAATACGGGGAGGAACCAAGTGATATCGTAAGAGAGGGGAGGCGAGGCATATGCGATCTAGACGAGAGTTTTTGATGAGCAGTTGTGCGATGGCGCTGGCGGGAAGGGTTACACCCGCGTTCGGGGCTCCCGTTCGCGAGATCCGACGAGGCGGGATGGTGTACCGGCGCCTCGGGCAAACGGACTTGTACCCGTCGTTGCTGGCTTTCGGCGCGCATACCGATACCGCCTACAAGCTTCCGGTGAAGGGTGTAATTGGCAGCAGTATGCTGAACGCCGAAGGACAGGTGCGGCGAGACCGCCAACTCGCGCACGCACTCGACCTCGGCGTGAATCTGGTGGACGCGTATTTGACGGAGGGCCAGTGGGAGCCGTTGGCGCGGCTGGCACGCCCCAAACGGGACAAGGTATTGGTGTCGCTTTACTACAACGCCAAAGAATTCGTGGCTCAGCACATCGAGCGCGGCGCCAGGCTCTTCGGGTACGTGGATCTGTACCGCTTCCCGGTGAGGGATGGTACGGTGATCGACGGCAGAACGCTCGAGGACTGGGACGCGCTGCGGAAAGCCAAGGAAGCGGGCAAGGTGCGGGCGATCGGCATCTCCACCCACATGGAAACGGAGATGCTAAAGGCGCTTTCGCAACTGGAAGGGCTGGATTACATCTTCTTCCCCTATAACTTTATTCACGCCCGCGCCGATTACAGCGAGTTTCTGCCCGCTGCAATTGCCAAAGGCGTAGGGTTGATCGCGATAAAGCCGCTGGCCATGGGATCGATCGTGAGCTTCGACCCACGGGCGCGCCCCGATGCGAGGCCGGAAAGTCAGCGCACCAGCATGTTCACTTCCGCTAACCGCATGATCCTGCCGGCAGCCGTCGCCCAACTGACAAACAGCCTGAGCCGCCTGCCCGACGAGACGCTTTGCCAGGCCGCGATGCGCTTCCTCTACTCCAAGGACTTCCTGTCCTCGGTGGTCGCCGGGATGTGGGACGACCAGTGGGTGGACGATAACTACAAAGCTATGGGCAGATATTCCGAGTTGCGCCACGAAGAGAGAGCCGCGCTCGATGCCGCGGCCCGGGTGGCGAAACTCATGGGGCCGCGCTGGCTGCCCCCCGGCTATCAATGGTTGGAGGATCAATGGGGCGTTTGAGCCTAAGCTTGGCGCTGCTCCTGGCAGCGGCGGCCGCGACCGCGCAGCAGCCGCCGCCGGAGCTCCGGCAAGCGGGGCCGTGCGCACGCTGTCACGTCACTTCAGTACTCGAGTGGGGTCTGTCCGCTCACCAGAAGGTGGGCACGGACTGCGCGGCCTGCCACGGCGCCAGCCATGGCCACGTGATCGACGAACGGAATAACGTCAAGCCCGACAGAATTCCGCGCGACGCGGCGGCAACTGCTGCACTGTGTGAAACCTGTCACACGGCTGGCTGCCCAAAAACCCAGCAGACGGCCGCCTGCGAAACCTGCCACCACCACCACGCGCTGCTTGACCCGAACAAAGGCCGGACCGTTCAGGACCAGTGGGTCAAGGAGGCAAACAGCAAGTTGGAGGCGTTCGACCGGTACATGGCCGAGGGTGACCGGCTGGTTAAAGAGGGATCCTTTCCTTCCGCGCGCGACGCGTTCCAGCACGCACTCGAGCAGATTCCCAGCGACCCCCGACCAGCCGCAAAACTGCTGATGTGCGAGCGCCGGATGAACCCGCGCCTGCCGGGATTCGACATCCTGGGCAACGAGTTCGATCCGGAAAGCGGCCTGCCCCGGCAGGTGAAAGTAAGCGGCACGGACATCGCGATGCTGTTGGTCCCGGCCGGCGAATTCGACATGGGCTCCGACCGCTGGAAAGACTCCACCCCGGTGAACACGGTCCAGGTAGACGCTTTCTACCTGGCTAAGTTCGAGTTGACCGAGGGCCAGTGGAAATCGCTGATGGGCGCCAATCCCAGCCTGTTTGCCGGGAGGCCGGACTCGGATCGCTTGCCGGTGGAACAGGTTTCCTGGAACGACTGCCAGGCCTTTATCCGAAAACTGAATGAGCGTGCGCCAGGCGGAGGCTTTCGCCTGCCGACCGAAGCCGAGTGGGAGTACGCCGCACGCGCCGGCTCCGCCGACCCCCTTCCGCACGATGAGTTGTTGCACTCGGCCTGGTTCCGCGAGAACACCGCTTCCGGCCCCGACGCGGGCAAGGATCTTGTGCCGCTCGAAGCCTATGCCCCGCAGCCGGTCGGCACCAGCCAACCGAATCGCTGGGGTCTGTACGACATGCTCGGCAATGTGTGGGAGTGGACCTCGAGCGCCAGCCGTCCCTACCCGTTTGATGCCAGTGACGGCCGTGAATCGCAGACCGCCTCCGGGTTGCGCGTGCTGCGCGGCGGCTCGTTTGTCGATTCGGCTGAGTATCTGGATCCCGCCCTGCGCCACGCCGAGCGCAGTGATCGCCGGTATCGCTGGAACGGTTTCCGCCTGGCCCGAGGAGTCCCCGCATCGGCTTCGCCGGCCACTACCAAGAAATAGGGTTATGGCGTCCTGGAATCGACAGGTTGGGGGTGCTCGTTGACTGCCTCTTTGGACAGCGTTTCGTTATATTAGAACGCTTGCTTCGTGCCACTGGGAACCCAAAAGGGAAATCCAGGGGAAGGAGGATTCGTCATGAGAAAGCGAGTTGTTCTTGATTGGTCAAGACGGGCGGACGGTTAGTGAAACACGCTCGGTATTACTTGCTACTATTGGCGGAGAGCCATCTGACGCGGCGGCTGTTCGGGGCGATGGTACGCAGCAATGCCGCCTTACCGGTGGCGACGGGTTAGGGCCGGGCCGCTGGTAGACGAAAACCGGGCGAAGAAAGGAGGCGGGGACGGAACGGTGTCCGAGAAATCGTTTGAAAATGAAGCAGCTTCCCGTTGTTACCTGCCGGAGGAGCCGGAATGGTGCTTCGCGGAGCTGGCAGAGCCGTTGAGTGCAGCAAAGTGATGGAAAACAGTCCGAAACTCGACGGTCGGATGTACAATCGATGGTGCCCGGGAAGCTATAGTTGAAATCCTGGGTTACAGTGTCGCTGAAATGCGGTAACTGGAGGTTTCATGGGTTCGATCTCTCGAAGCCGGTTTCTGCCGGCGCTCTTACTTTTGGCCGGCGCGAACGCGTGGTGCGCCGGTCCCTGGTTCAACATTGTGGATTACGGCGCGCTCAATGACGGTTCGGCCAGCGCCACGGCGGCCATCCGCGCCGCCATCCAGGCAGCCAAAGCCGCGGGCGGCGGGACCGTGTACGTCCCCGCAGGGAAGTATGTCACCGGGCCCATCGAGTTGGTGAGCAACCTGGTGCTCGAAATCGACGCCGGGGCGGTGCTGCGGTTCCCGGCCTCGCGCGACGGCCTTACCTACACCAAGGGGAGGCTGGAGGGCACTGAATGCATCACGCCGGTGCCCCTGATCGGCGGGCACGACCTGGAAAATGTCACCATTCGAGGCCGGGGAACCATCACCACCGACAACGCTCAATGGATGGACCTGATGCGCCAGCCGGACACGGCCGCCAGGACCGTCTGGACGGGCATATTGAAAGCGCTGGACTTGAAACAGCCGGTCCCGCCGGAGGATTTTCAGAAGGCTGCCCCGTCGCTGCGGCCCTCGTTCATTCGCACCATGGAGAGCAAGAATATTCTCATCGAGGGCATACACATCGTGGGGTCGCCGATGTGGACCATCCACATTCTGTACTCGCAAAACGTCGTCATTCGCGGCCTCACCATCGAGACGTTTCCAGGAGTGAACACCGACGGCATGGATATCGACTCCAGCCAGGACGTGCTGATTTCCAATTGCTACCTGGACACCGGCGATGACGCCATCTGCCTGAAATCGGGAAAGGACGCCGACGGGCTGCGTGTCAACCGGCCCACCGCCAACGTCGCCATCACCAATTGCACGGTGCACCACGGACACGGGGCGGTGGTCCTGGGCAGTGAGAACTCCGGAGGAATCCACGACGTTGCGGCCAGCAACATTGTCTGCGAGGGCACCGATAAAGGAGTGCGCATCAAGAGCACGCGCGGGCGGGGGGGCGTGATCGAAAACGTCAGGCTCGATAACTGGACCATGGACAACGTCGAAGAAGCCATCAACGTCACCAACTACTACACCAGGACCCCCGAAGAACCGGTTTCGCAGCGGACGCCGGTATTTCGCAACATCGCCATCAGCAACATGACGATCAAGCACTCGCCGGTGATCATCGATATCCAGGGCCTGCCGGAAATGCCGGTTACGGGGTTGCAGATCAGCAATGTGACGGCATCCGGAACAGTCGGAATGCGGGCATACAACACGCTGGCCATGGAACTGCACAACGTGCAGGTGAACCCCGAATTCGGGCCGGCTTTCCTGGTGCGGGATTCCAAGGAACTGGAACTGGACCAGGTGTCCACGCGCACACCAGTCGCGGGAAGTCCGGTGATACGGCTGGACCGCTGCCCGGATGCCATCGTGCGGGCGAGCAGGGCTTTTGCGGGCACGGGCACATTTCTGGCGGCGGCTCCGGGCGAATTGAAAAGCATCGTGCTTGAAGGCAATGCACTCGGCAACGCCAGGAAGGCCACCGAAGAGACCGCCGACGACATCTGGAAGGTGCCGTTGCCGGTGCCTACGATAAGATAGCGGATAGTCCCCGAAACGGTGTGAACAACATGAAACGTGGATTACCGATCCTTCTTTCCGCTGCCTGGCTTGTCCTCTCGGTGCGTTCCTCTCGCAAGCCATCGGAGGGTGGGAGCGGAGCCTTCATGTAGCGGTCGGCAAACGTCAGGAACGTCGGCCAGTTCGGTAAAGTCGGCGTGGCCGCCGGGATGTTGGCGAAAGGCTACGTCGCCATCGATAAGGGCGGTTCCCACCGGTGCAGCAAAGTGGTGGAAATCAGTCCGAGACTCGACGGTCGGATGTACAATCGATGGTGCCCAGGAAGTTATAATGGAAATCCTCGTAGAATTGGATGATACCACTATGTCAGATCATACCTGTCGATTCCTGCGCATCGGCCTGGCCGTCCTGATGGCCTTCATGGCAGCGGCCCGGCCAGCCGGCGCCGCCGAACCGGCCACTTCCTTCGCATTCGATTTCGGCTCGGGCGCCGCCAAGGCGGGTTACGTCAAGGTTCTGCCGGGCGCTGTCTACGCCAAGGAAGTTGGTTACGGCTTCGACCTCGGGACCACAGCGGCGCCGCTTACGAGCGGTGTCACCAGCGAGAAACCGTTCTTCTTTTCAGTCGCCGTGCCGGAAGGCAACTACAGCATTGCTGTCACCTTTGGCGATGCCGGCGGCGCATGCGTTTCGACCGTCAAAGCCGAAACGCGTCGGCTCATGCTGGAGGAAGTCGTCACGGCCGCCGGGAAATTCGAGACTCGCACATTTGTTGTGAACGTGCGCAACTTTAGGCTCCCGCCGCCTCCCGAGAACGCGCCCGGCGGAGACCAGGTGCGCCTGAACAGCCGCGAACAAGGCGTCCTCCACTGGGATGACAAACTGACTCTCGAATTCAGCAACACGCGGCCCTGCGTGGACAGCATGCGTATCGACAAGGTGGACAATGTCCCCACCGTGTTCATCGGGGGCGACTCGACGGTCACCGACCAGCCGCGCGAACCCTTCGCGAGCTGGGGGCAGATGCTGCCGCGATTCTTCAAGCCAGGGGTGGCGGTTGCCAACCACGCCGAATCGGGCGAGACGCTCAAGTCGTTTATCTCCGGATTGCGGCTCGACAAGATTCTGAGCCAGATGAAGAAAGGCGACTACCTGTTCATGCAGTTCGGCCATAACGACCAGAAGGTGGAGTGGCCGCAGACCTACGTGGAACCGTTCACTACGCACAAGCAGTACCTCAAGGTGTTCATCGCGGAAGCGCGGCGGCGGGGAGCCATTCCGGTCTTGGTCACCCCCATGCAGCGCCGCAACTTCGACGATCAAGGAAAGATCCGGAACACGCTCGGCGACTTTCCGGAATCGGTGCGCCAGACGGCAAAGGAAGAGAACGTGGCGCTCATCGACCTGACCGCCATGAGCATTAAATTCTACGAAGCGCTGGGGCCGGAGAAGGCGCCACTGGCGTTCGCCGGCGGCCGCGACGCCACGCATCACAGCGATTACGGGGCCTACGAACTGGCAAAGTGCATCGTGGAGGGCATCAAGGCCAACCGGCTCGATCTTGCCAAATACATTGTGGACGATTACAAGACATTCGACCCGGCACACCCGGACCCGCCGGAGGCGTTCAAGCTCCCCGCCAGCCCCGGAAGATCGAATGCGCCGCCGCGGGGGCAGTAGCGCGGCTTATCGGCTTTTCTTGGGCCATACGACGCCCTGGTCTTTGTGGTGACCGGGGCCAGCCCTTTGTAAACGAATTTCTGCACTCGCTGGCCGCCGTAGGTTTCGGTGGTAATGAATGTTGCCCTGGGAATCGGTGGCGATGCTATGCACTCGTAGAATTGGCCGGGCTGGCGGCTGGCCTGGACGGAACTGAGATCGGTCTGCTTGCTCGATGGCTTCCCAAGCCTGAACCGCCGGCATAGCGGCGGTGGACGGCTGAGTATTTGGACCCCGCCCTGCGCCACGCGGAGCGCAGTGATCGCCGCTATCGCTGGAATGGTTTCCGCGTGGCTCGAGGAGTCCCCGCATTGGCTTCGCCGGCCACTACCAAGAAATAGGGTAATGGCCGTCTTAGCAATCGGCAGGTTGGGAGTGCTCATTGACTCTCTGGTTGGAGGGCTTTGCGTTATATTAGAACGCTCGCTTCGTGCCACCGGGGAACCCAAAAAGGGAAATCCCGGATAAGGAGGATTCGTTATGAGAAAACAAGTTGTTCTTGCCGTCGTGATTGCGGTTCTGATGACCGTGCCGGGCGGGGCGATGACGCCCGCAGAGCGGCGCCAATACTTGGACAAGCTGCAGCAGATCCTTCCGGACTCCCCTGCTTTCGACGCATGGCTGCAGAAGAGCGGCGAGCTGCCGCCGGATTTTGATGCCCTCCCGCGAGTCAACAGCCTCCCGGACCCGTTGAAATTCCTCGATGGCAAGCCCGTGCGGACTGCTGCGGAATGGAGGGCCCGCCGCGCCGAGATCTGGCAACTCTACGTCAAATACATTCTTGGCACGTTCCCGCCCAAGCCCAAGATCGATCGGGTAGTGTTGGTCGACGAAACGCCCGGCAAGGGATACCTGGTGCGCAACGTGCGGCTGGAGTTCGGCCCGCAGAGCAAAGGGACCGTGCGCGTGCAGGTGGCAATTCCCGACGGCAAAGGTCCATTCCCGGTGATGATCAGTCCCAGTTTGACCGGCTGGGCGCCCTATTTGCTTCGTCGGGGCTACATCTCCTGCGGATACGCCGCCAATGACGGCCTGGATGACGCGGGCGCGCTGGCGCGACTCTATCCGGACTATGAGTTTGCGATGAGGCCTCGCCGGGCCTGGGCTGCGGGAATCGTGCTGGATTATTTGGAGACGCTGCCTCAGGTTGACATGAAGCGCGTCGCCATCTGGGGGGGTCCACCGACGGCAAGATGACGACGATCGCCGCAGCCCTGGATGAGCGCCTCGCCGCGGTGATTGGCGTAACCACCGGCGTAGGCGGTTTTATTCCGTGGCGCCTCTCCGGCGAGCGCGGATATGGCGAAGGGATCGAGATTTTTACGCGAGAGTTCCCCACGGCGTTTGTTCCCCGTCTGCGCTTCTTCTCCGGCCGCGAGGACCGTTTGCCCATCGACGGCAATCTGCTGACGGCGATGATTGCCCCGCGGGCGGTTCTGATGGAGTACGGCCTGAATGATGAAGTTACGAACCCTTGGGAGAGTGAGCAGGTGTACTACTCCGCTATCAAGGTGTACCAATTGCTGGGCCAGCCCGGCCGGCTGGGTATACTCCACTTCCCAGGCTTTCACGGCGCCAACGACCCGGAGGTGTGCCTGGATTGGCTGGACATTCAGTTCGGCCGCTCGACTCGCACCTGGATTAACGATTTTCTCTTTCCTTGGGACTTTGACAAGTGGCGTGTGAACGCCAAAGAGACGGTGGATCTGAGCCGCTATCCGAAACGCGGGTTGAACGACATTCTCAGCGCACCCGGTGGAGGCATCATCGCTTCGACTGCTGGTTGGGAAAAGAAGTCCGCCGAAGTCCGCAAGTCCATCGAATGGATGCTCGGGGATGAGCCGCCGATGTGGCTGCCGGCCGCTGTCACCAGCGCGAACGCAAGACCAGGGCCGACGGACGGGCAGAACGCGCTTCACCAAAATTTACCTCCCTCACCACGCGCGGCACAGGCAAGACAAGTGACGCCCGACTTGGTCACTGCGGTCATCCAACTGGGAGCCAACTCCTACGGCTGGCGGGAACCGCAGAAGAGCCTGACCGCTTCTCGCAGCATCAGCTTCGGATCAGGCAGCGTTCGCAGCGGTCGCGGTGGTGGTCCAGCAGGTAACAAGGGCGACCTCTACTATCCCGCCAACACCCCCGAGGGCACCAAGTTGCCCACCGTGATCTGGCTGCACGGATACAGCTACGCGCTCGGCTACATGTGGAACTTTCGCCACGACCTGCATCCCATTCTGGCGCTGGTTCGGGCCGGGTACGCCGTTCTGGCCTACGATCAGAGCGGCTTCGGGAGCCGGTTGAGCGAGACCGGACCTTTCTACGACCGTTACCCGCACTGGTCGTGGATGGGCCGGATGGTGGAAGACGCGCGCGCCGCCATCGACGCGCTGCAGAAAGACAGTTTGGTCGATGCGCAACGGATCTATCTGTTCGGCTACTCGATGGGCGGGGCCGTGGGCCTGTATACGGCCGCGCTGGACCCGCGGGTCAAGGGAGTGGTTTCGATCTGCGGATTCACCCCCATGCGCACGGACACCGCCGACCGGGGTACCGGTGGAGTGGCGCGCTACAGCCACGAACGCCCGCTGATTCCGCGGCTTGGTTTCTTTATTGGCCACGAAGCCCAGATACCCTACGACTTCCACGAGGTGCTGGGCGCCATCGCGCCGCGGCCGGTGCTGGTGCTGGAGCCGGAGTTGGATCGCGATGCCAACGTCGGCGACGTCGCCGCCGCCGTGGAGCAGGCCAAGAAGGTGTACTCACTGTACGGGGCTGCCGGCGCGCTGGCGCTTCATCAGCCCTGGGACTACAACCGGCTTCCCAACGCGCAAGAGGACTGGGCTATCAATTGGATGAGCCAGACTCTACACTGAAGCTATACAGCCGCGCATAAGTCAAGGGACATCAAACGCAGGAGTTTCCCCAGAATTCTCGACCCTCCCGGGCCAGGGTGAGCTCCAGTTGCAGGCTGGCGGGCGGCGTTGCCGGCGGACTGAACGTGGCCTGAGAGAGAATTCTTCGGATTCCGTCGGCCAGCGCGTAGAACCGGAACGGTGGGATGCCGAAGAAACGCTGGGAAATGATGAGCCGCTTCTCACATAGTATTATTCGCAGCTTCATTTGCTGCCCCAGGAACGTGGCGGCGAAGTAAGCCACGGCAGTCACGAGTATGACTAAGTTCTTGAACTGCTGGCACTTCATCACGCGGACATCTTCCGGGTCGTAGCTGTGTTTGATGAACCGGAAAGTTTCCTCAATTTTCCGGCTAAATCATGCTCCACCGGCGACAATAAGATTGACAGATGCCAATCACTTCAGCATAATAAGAACTACGCCGCGTCGCTTCGCTCCGACAGTGTTCGGCATTGGCGGAGTACTCATGTGAGTGAGAGCGGTTAGACTACGGTCTCATCAGAAGCCACAAGGAGGCATATGATAGCGTTAGGAACGACAATTCTGAAATCGCCAATTGTGCTGTTGGCGGTCTATGCCGCTCTGTTGGCCGGGCGAAGCCTGGAGGCACAGCAGAGCTCAATTGACCCGTCGCTGGATATCAAGATCACCAGCTCCAAGGATGGGTCCCCGCAACCGGCGGTACTCTATGTCCCGCCCGGCGCGGCGGCGGGGGACAGCGGGCAGAGGGTGCCCCTTGTGGTCTTTTTGCACAGTTGGTCGTCGGATTATAAAACGGCGGTTCCAGTGGTGGCGGAAAGCAAAAGGAGGGGATGGGCCTTCGTGGCACCGGATTTTCGGGGTCCTAACGAGACGCCACAGGCCTGCGCTTCGGACTTAGCCGTACAGGATATCCTAGACAGCGTCGATTATGCCAAGCGCATGGCCCGCTTAGACGAAAAACGCATCTACCTGGTGGGAGGTTCCGGCGGCGGGCATATGGCGCTACTAATGGCGACACGCGCCCCCGGATTGTGGTCGGCAGTTTCGACTTGGGTGCCGATTACGGACTTAGCGGCATGGTACGAGTCTTCGAAAGCGACGAGCAGCCGGTATTACCAGATGATGGATAAGTGTTTCGGCGGATCGCCGGACGCTCCTGAAAAAGCTGCCGAGTACCGTCGGCGCTCGTCGTTGTTTTACCTGGCGCGGGCAAAGGGAGTGCGGATTGCGATCGACTCTGGATTGCATGACGGTCACGCGCCGCGGGGGACAGTTCCGCTGAGCCAGACACTACTCGCGTTCAACGAACTCGCCCGGGCAAACGGGTTGCCGGAGAAAGCACTGTCCCTCGAAGAAATTGATATCTTGACCCGAGAGTCTCGCATCCCCCCCGAATTGGCGGGAGAGAAGCAGGATGAACCCGGCCGCCAGCAAGCTGTTCTGTTCCGCCGCACAGCCGGGCCGGTGCGACTAACGGTGTTCGATGGAGCTCACGGGGTGGACATACCGACTGCATTCCGGTGGCTGGACTCGCTGGATGCAACCACTCCGTCGCGGTGATTGCCGAAAGAGTAAGCAGTCCGAAAAGTAACCAGAAAGGATTTGCATCCCCACGGGCGAGCTGCATCCGGGCTACTGGCTCTGCGACGTGACCGGGGCCGAGGTCAACAGCAGCGGGATGGTGCCCCTCTATCAAAAACTGTACGCGGTCGAGGCGAAAGACTTCACCAGTGAGAACGCCGAAATCCTGGAAGCTGTGGACCTGATCCGGACGCATACCCAGGGGCGAGGGATCTGGGACATTGATCGGGGCGGCGACCTTAAGAAGTTGCTGGAACCCCTGCTGGACCGCGGAGAACGCTTCGTCATCCGCTCCACCGGCAAGCGTACGGTGATCGATCGGCACAAGCTGCAAGGCAAGCGTGGCCGACGAGGTGGCCGGGCGGTGCCGGCTCTCTCATCAGGCGCGCATCATTAAAATTCGCCTCCTATGGAGAATCTGTGGGTGACGCCGGTTTTCGGGACGCATGGGAAATCGCATTGGAAATGTCGGTAAGCCGCACTGTTTCAACGGATTCCAGGGTGCTCTTAACATGTTAAAAGCCGCATTTTGGAGCCCGGCGGAACCGACCTGGGATTTCAAGGTCTGCGCCGCTCCTCGTTCCAACGGCCATTTTGCGGGCGGCGGTTGGCTGCCGACCGGTGTCCCCTCGGTGATCACCTAGAACTGGCCAACGACGCTTCCTGCTCGATTTCGACCAGCAGGAGGGCGCAGAACGCTTCTTGTTCTTTTTTCTTAGAAAGGTTTTTTGTTTCAGTTTTCAGAGGGTCGCAGGGGCGAAGCCCCCGCCGGGTGCAGGAGGGTTTACTGCCACTGATTCGCCCGATTCACCCACGAATTCCTCCGAGGAGCCTAAAATTCAGGAGGGGAAAGAGAAGACCTACGATCTGCGTTACGGCCGTTACACTTTTGGGATACGAGCCCATTATTGGATGCTCCTGTGTGACACGATGTCTGGCCAGAACTGGAACCGCGCCACAAGCTGCCCGTTGCGCGGCGAACTGGCCACCGAACCCGCGTCGATCCGACCGAACCCAGCGCGAGCCAGTAGCAAGACATCAGGCCGAGTTCCAAGAATGAACCGCATGGCCCGCTCACTTCACCGACACGCCTCCGACCTTCGCGCGGCGTGCTTTCCCAGCCGGTCCCTCGATGTCCAGGATTACGGTGTAGTCGCGACCATCCTTGTATTGATGCATCGGGTTTTGTTCGGTCGAGGTGGCGCCGTCGCCGAAATCCCATTTCCACGAAGTGATCTTGCCGTCCGACTCATCTTTGAACGCCACCAGGCGGCGGTCCATATCCGCCACCTTATACGAGAAATTTGCCGCGATCGGCTTCTTGAATTGCGGCTCGAGCGGCATCAGCCGGAAGCCCACCAGGTCCGACGCGTTGCCGGGCATGGTGTGCTTGCGCGAAAGATTCCAGAACGGAGTCCCCCTGCCGTTGACGTCATCGGAATCCATCACCGCCCATGAGAGACCGATCAGCTTGTTCTCCGTGAGCACGGATTCCACAGCTCGCTGGGGGCCTTCGCAACCGGCGTAGTCGAACGGCGTGATCCAGAACTCCAGAATCAGCTTGCCCGCTTCGCCAGGCTTGAAATTGTAGTTGTACGCGGCATTGGCGTAAGGAAGCTCCTTGATGTACTGCGGGCAGCCAAACACCATCGCCCAATCCTTGTCTCCGGGAGGAGTGAAGATGTGATAGTTCTGCGCTTGCACTCCATGGGTCGCCCAGTGCGCGTCGGAACGGCTGATGCGCGGATCGATCACGGATCGAGCCTGGCCCACGGCTTCGGGCGTCCAGATGTCGCGGTGATAGATGTCGACCAGCGGGCCACCCGACACGTCACCATCCACCACCACCTCGAAGATATCGTTGCGCAGATCGGAGCGCGAGAAGTCCCAGTAGTTGTCATAGGCCTCATATAAGAAGTACAGGCGGTTCAGACCCTTGACCCAGCCGACCTTGACCTTGACGTTGAGATTGGTCTTATCGGGAGCTTTAAACTTGCCGGTGTCGTCGACAAGCTGGTCGATGCCGATGGCGTAATCCTCGGGCACCATGGCCCAGTCGTCAGCGTTCCCGTCGATCCGCGGTATCATGTTAGGCGGGAATTGGAAGATTTTGAAGGTGATCTCTGGCCGGTCGAGGGCCACGGCCGGGCAGGAGAGGAGCGCGGCAAGCGCGAAAAGCGGCAGTCGAGATGAAGTCATGGCTAATCCTTTAGTACCACGTTAACACCGGGATCCCAATTTCCGGAGATTCTTCGCCTCTTCTATCTCATGCAGGCCGGTGTCGATGGCGTCCAGCATCGCGGTCAGACCGGCCGGCTGGGTGTTTTTCAGAACACCTTCAATCTCTTCGGTGTGAGCGGTGAATCGGACCGGGATAGGCGGTGGCTTAATTTAACTTCCATCCCGTGACCTGGCCGTTGCCGTTTAGCTGAGCGACGAGACGGTACACGCTGGTGCGGTGTTGCGGCCACCATGATCATCATGGAGAAGCTCACCGCTCAGCAGATCCGCCTGCGATGAGCGGAATGGAAGAACTTGGTTGACAGCTCGCAATCTCAGTTCCTCGAGGTCTAAAGTTGATGCCGCTACGCCCTCACGCCAGACGTGTGTCTGTACTCGCCTCGCCCGATCGCACTACCAGCGTCGCCCCCAAATATCCGGCCTCGCCCCGCAATCAGCCCTCCAAAAGGCCGATCCATCCTCCCCAAAACACGCACGTTCCAACCCGTACCCGAGTACCAAAACGCCATTGAATACCCATAAGTGCCGCGTCCGCCGAATCTGCTCTTCCTGGGTTCTCATCTCCGCCACCGGCGCGCTTCGGTCTATCTCGGCCACAACGTGTTGCACCGCGCTGGCAATTGCCATCGGCGGGATCACCGTTCGCAATTCGAACGTCATTCCCCTGTTAAAATCACGGGCCTGCAGCTTGGAGCGCCGGAGCCATCGCTTTGTTCGATATGCGGATGACTGCAACATCTACGTTCGCAGCGAGCGGGCGGGGCAACGGTTGATGGAGAGCATTACGCAATTCATCACGCAAAAGCTCAAGCTCAAGGTGAATGAGGCGAAGAGTGCGGTGGCGCGACCGCAGGAGCGGAAGTTTCTCGGGTTCAGCTTCACGGCTGGTCCAGAGGTCAAGCGCGTTATTGCGCCCAAGGCTCTGGATCGGTTTAAGCAGCGAATCCGCGAGATCACGCGACGGGCAAAGGGTGTCAGCATGGAGACGACGATGGAGGAACTGGCGCCGCATATGCGGGGCTGGCGCAGCCATTTCGGATTCTGCGAAACGCCGGAGGTGCTGATCGGCTTAACCCGCTGGGTCCGGTTGCGACTCAGGGCGGCTTTGTGGCGGCAGTGGAAAACACCGCGCCGTCGCCGGGCAGCGCTGTTGGAACTTGGGGTGCGTCCGCGGCTGGCAAGCAACACCGCTGGCAGCGGGCTCGGTCCCTGGTACCTCGCGAAGGCCAAGGCCCTGTCCGTGGGGCTTTCTAATGCGTACTTTAAATCGCTCGGACTTCCGTCATTGTTCGAGGAATGTTAGCGTAACCGACTCGAACCGCCGTGTACGGACCCGTACGCACGGTGGCAGGGGTCGGCGGGTGACCGCCCCTATGCCGATCAAGTGTCCTGGATGAGAAGGACACGGAGTTGGTGCCGTCGCCGGAGAGCCCGGGTGCTTTGCCGGGAAAGCTGGCGGCGGGCGCCGCGCGCTAACGAACCGCCTCATGGCCGGCGAATTGGTGCCGACGGGAGCAGTGCCGGCGCCGCGGGCGACAGGGTTTCCGGCGTTTCCAGAGTCAGACCGTCGTTGACCGCAACCGGTTTGGTGTTGATCGTGATCGTCGCGGGCTGCAAGCCTTCGCGCTTGGCCGTCACCGTGAACGTCCCCGGCAACAGAGTCGAGCGCATGGCAACGCGGTTGATGCCGCATTCGGTGTTGAGGTAGAAGTTGTTGGTGCTGTTGGTCTTGCCGGAGTTATAGCCGCCGCGCCAGATGGCGGGACCCGCGACCGAAACAGCCCTCCCCACTGAACTCCAGGTGAAATCGACGCGGGCGTCGTCGGTCGGGCAACGCTCGCCGCTGGCGTCGACGACTTCAAAGTCGATCAGAGCGACATCTTCGCCGTCGGCGCGCAGGCCGCCTGGAGCGGTGTGGAGGGTGAGCTTGATCGCCGCGGGAGCGCCGGCGGTCTTCAGTTCGTGCTGCGCGACGGCAACACCGCCTTTGTAGCCCACGGCCTTGACGGTGCCGGGTGTGAACGCGATGTTCGGGAAGGCATAGACATAACCGTTCTCCGGCTGGGTGACCTTGCCTCGGGAAACGCCGTTCACGAAGAATTCGACACTGTCCACATGGTTGGCGATCACATTCACCGTCTTGGTCGTGTTGGCCGGGTAGGTCCAATGCCCGATGATGTGGATGTCCGGCTTTTCGTTCTGCATCACGCGCTCGGCAAAGTAAACTTCCTTGGGCAGGCGCACGGCGTCGAGCTTGCCGCTGACGCGGCAGACCTCGCTCGAATCCTGCCGGCCGTCGGCGTCGGAATCGGTGAAATAGATGGATGCGTAGGCCGCCCACTTGGACTGGTCCGGGGCGGTGTTGGAAATGCGGTTGGACCAGAACAACCAATATCGCTTGACCTGCGCCAGGGCGAAGGTCTCGGAATTGTAGTTCCAGGTATCGTTCGGCCCCTTCTTGAATCCGAAATAGGGAGGCGAAAAGTCGTCCCAAAACCGGCGCGCGCCTTCATCGCGGAAATCCTCGGTCTCAATCAGCGGAGCCTTGTCGCGGGCCGGGGCGTTGTAGGGCCCGCCGAGCATGGTGCCGAACCACTCCGTAACGGCCGTCGCCCCCGGCTCCGTCAGCGAGCGGCACCCCATAGCCCGGCCGCCGTGCGGGTCCAACTCCTTGCGCATGTCCACCATCTGCTGCATCTGGGATGCCGTGACTCCGAAGTTCCCCGCCTCCCAGAAGAGCACGCTGGGGTTGTTGCGGAGGTAGATGATGGTGTCGCGCATGACCTCCACGCGCTGCTCCCATTGCTGGCCTTGCGCATCCTCTTCCTTGTCGCCGGCGGGCGCGACCTCGACGATGCCGAATCGGTCAAACGCTTCCACATCCACCTTCTGCGGCGCCACGTGCATCCAGCGCATGTAATTCCCGTTGCTATCGCGCAGCAACTGGGCGTTGAAATCGTGCATCCAGTCGGGATAACCGGCGCCTACGCCGGCCCATTCGTTGCTGGAGCGCTGGGAGAATCCCTTGAGATAGACGAACTTGTCGTTGATATAAACGCCGCCCGTGCCGGCGCCGCCCTTGTATTCCGTCTTGCGGAACCCCGTCGTCACCTTGTTGACGTTGACCACTTTGCCAGCGACGGTCAGGATCGTGTAAACGTCGTACAAATAGGGATCGTCGGGGCTCCAGAATCGGGCATCGGCCAGCGGGCCGGTGGCCGTTAGAACGGTCTTCGCGCCGGACAACATCTCGACGCCGCCGCCCTTGAACGTGGCGCGCACAACGCCGTCCTTATCCACCACCACGGCCGACAGGGTGACGGTCGCCCGAGGCACCGACCGATCAGCCGTGGCGTTGTGCACCTGCGATTCCACTGTGACGTTGCAGGTATGGCCCGCGACGTTGTAGTTGCTGCCGTAGATATACGTACCGGTCGTCTTCAGGCCGTAATACAGCGGCAGGGTCTGGTAGATCTTCCCCGTGAGGTGCAGCCACACGCGCCGGTTGATCCCGCCGTGGTCGGGGTTGAAATCGTTGGCGTTCCATCTGTACATCGTGTCCGTGGCCCGCTCCTTGTAGCTTGTGCGGTTGTCCACCTGAACGGCCAGCACGTTGTCCTGGTCGCCGAACAGCGCTGCGGACGTGAGGTCCACGCCGTAACCCGTTATGCCGTTCTCATACAGACCGAAAGGCTTGCCATTGAAATAGATATCCCCGGCCTGGCGCATGCCCTCGAACTCGATGAACACTTTCGATCCCGCGGCTTCGGCCGGGAGCTTAAAGTGTTTTCGGTACCAGCTCAGGCCCTTGTACGTGCCCCGATCGCCGCCGCTGTGGTCGATGATCATGCGGAACGAGTCGACATCGTTGAACGAATGCGGCGTGCTGACGGTCTCCCACTGGGAGTCGTCGAACGAGACCTCCTGGGCGCCGGGCACGTCCTGGCGGATGAACTTCCAGCCCGGATTGAAATTGTACGTGACGCGCGGCGACGCGGGTGGCGTGTACCGCGACTCGGCGGCCCAAAGCGGATTCCCGCAAATGAGAACGGTTAAAACAACTAGGGGAAGGACAGCATTTGACTTCATAAGTAGATTTTGACGCGGTAGTGGCTAAAATAGCCAGCCCGTTTTCAACAAACCCCTTTCAAACCGTGCGTGCGGTTTTCCCGCACACGGCTTAACGATGATCTTTCTGGTGTGGCTTGCGCCGGGTAGCGCACGGTCCCACGCAGGCGGTACAGACCCATACCCCAAAACTGTTCGCCGGTCCAGATGCCCCGCCTCGTCGCCCGCTGCCCGCCGCGCCGATACAACCAGCGCACCAGCCGCGAATACACGAATCGATCCATCTTAAGAAACTCCCGGGAGCACGTGCCCGTTCGGAAGTAATTCCCCCAGCCTCGAAGAACGGGATTCAGCTTCGCGATGATCTGCTTCACATCTTCCCCGCTGCTCCGCGCATCTGTGATCTCCCGGACCCGGTCTCGCAGGCGATTCATCGCCTTGGGCGATTGATGTTGCGGCCCGCTTCCTTGCCCTCCACAAAATGGACTTTTGACGCCCCGCTCGGACGGTAGGCATCTCTGCCTTCGCCTGGGGCCTGCTACCGGGCGCTCCGACGCTTACCCGGACAGGACTTGCACCTGCTAGAAGAACGCGTCTTTCAGGACGCACCATCCGAACCAGTTTAGCCGATGAAGTCCCCGACCCGCAAGGGAACGAATCGGACCTGTCGCGGCAAAGTGATAATGTCCTATTTGGGCAAAGTAGAAATGTCCTATTGACAGGGTCCAGCCTGAAGGGGTGGACAAAGGACAACTACTGATGACCCAAGCCGAGCGAGACCGGCTGATGGCCTTGAAGAAGGCCAGGAAGAAACTGATCACGCAGAAGCAGGCAGCCGAGGAGATCGGCGTCACGGAGCGGCAGGTGCGGCGGCTCCTGCGCAAGCTGCGGCGGAAAGGGGACCGGGCGGTAATCCATGAACTGCGTGGGCGAGCGTCGAATCGGAAACTGCCAGCCGAGATGGAGCAGCGGGCGATTACGGTTCTTTCCGACCCGGTGTATCGGGGATTTGGCCCGACGCTGGCGGCGGAGTACCTGCACAATCTGCACGAGATTACGGTGAGCAAGGAGACGCTACGGCGCTGGATGGCCGAGGCGGGGTTATGGAAAGCCGGCCGTCGCCGTGTGGTGGAGGTGCACCAGTGGCGGTCGCGGCGGAGCCGGTTTGGCGAGTTGGTGCAGTGGGACACCAGCACGCATGACTGGTTGGAGGGCCGCGGCGAGCGAATCTATCTGATCTCGATGATCGACGACGCCACGAGCCGGCTGTTCGCGCGGTTCGTGCGGCACGATTCGAGCGAGGAGAACCGGCGCCTGTTGTGGTCGTACCTGGAGCGGTTCGGCCGACCGCTGGCGTTTTACACGGATAAGGCGGGCATGTTCCAGGTGGCGGTCAAGACCAAACGGCAGGAGCAGCGCGAAGGCCGAGACCGGCCCCAGATGCCGCCGACACAGATTGAGCGGGCCTTGCACGAGTTGCATGTGGTCTAGATTCCGGCGCACTCACCGCAGGCCAAGGGCCGCGTCGAGCGCCAGTTTCTGACGGCACAGGACCGCCTGGTGAAAGGGATGCGTGTGGCCGGGGTGCGCACCATCGAAGAGGCCAACGCGTACCTGGAGGAGAAGTATCTGCCTTGGTGGAACCAGACCTTGACGGTGGTGCCGACCGATGCCGCCGACGCCCATCGGCCGCTGGGCAAAGAGCACCATCTGGCGGCGATCCTGAGCCACGTCGAGCAGCGGCAGGTAGCCAACGACTACACCGTGCGGTATGACGGAAAGTTTTATCAAATCGACCGCCGGGACATTCGGGCAGGAATGCGCCAAGCCAAGGTGCGGGTAGAAGAGCGATTGGACGGGACCATCGCCGTGCGGTTCCAAGATTGCTACGTGCGCGTGCGCCGCTGCGCACCGCCGCTCGACGAGTTGCCGTCGCTCAAAACGACAGAGGCCCGACCCGCGCACCTAACCGGCAAGGCCAAACGCAAAAGCGACTGGATGAACAATTTCTCCGTCCGCTCCGGCCCCTCACTGCGCCAGGCCATCGGGGTGTCCAATGCGCGCAGTTGAGCATCGGCGCCGCAACGAAAGGCAAATGGAGCGCCGGGCAAAACCGGCCCGGCGATCTCTCGCGTTTAATCGCCCAAGGCCTCCGCTCCTCAAGGGCTCCACCAAAGAAAGTATGACTTCAAAACCAAAACCCTCTGATGGCGACTTCGTCGCCGCCATCGGAGGGTCGGTTGCCGATGCTTTCTTCGGAGCCAGCCCCCTCGTCGCTTCGGCCTTGGGCATCCGCTCGGGCGCGACCCCTCGCGGACGACATCAACGTACCATGGACCCTCCGGGCCTCCTGTCAAAACAGGACATTCCTACTTTGCTGGGAATAGGACATTTCTATTTTGCCTTGACAGGGAACGAATCGGACCAACAACCCGGAGAAGCCATCCCTCGGCTGCAATGTCAGCGCCAGTGCAAAAATCCTCATAGTGCCAAACGAAAAAGCGCCCACCCCTGACAAAGGCTAAGGTTGGCATCGACTCTGAGGTGGAGGAGGTGCCGGGTGTGTTACGGGGGAGAGACGTGCACGACATCGAAGAACTGAAACGACAGGGGCTCAGCATTCGAGCGTCCGCATACGGCGGTTCGAGATGGTTACGTCGGCATTTCCTCGAACAATGACGGAAGCCCGAGCGATTTGAAGTATGCGTTAGAAAGCCCCACGGACAGGGCCTTGGACTTCGCGAGGTACCAGGGGCCGAGCCCGCTGCCAGCGGTATTGCTTGCCTGCCGCGGACGCACCCCGAGTTCCAACAAAGCTGCCCGGCGACGGCGCGGTGTTTTCCACTGCCGCCACAAAGCCGCCCTGAGTCGCAACCGAACCCAGCGAGTGAGGTAAATCAGTACTTCAGGCGTTTCGCAGAAACCGAAATAGCTGCGCAACTCCCGCGCGCGGTGCCGTGACTTGCCATTTCCTGCCACCTCGTCCCGGTCAAATCCAGGCCGGGTCCACGCCGACATGCCGCTTCATCGTGACTTGGCCCCCGTAGGCCGTGATCATCTGTTCCCCTTGGCTAATCGGACATTGCCGGATAGCTGGTTTCCGTCCTTCGATGGCATTCTTCTTCATGGCTGGTCTCCTTTTGCACTTCGAATGCGTTTCCAACGGGAGCATATCGCATCCCGCGGGAGACCGGCCTTCTCATTCCATCTTTTCTGCTTCCGACCTCGATTCCCGCCCGCCTGCCAAGTCACGGCAGCTACATCTAATCTCGCGCCTGACCGCCAGTTAACGCATTATAAAAAGGGCGCCCCTTTCAGAGTAGGCTTGAGGCGTCGGCTCAGGACCGACGGAAAGGAGCACCCACATGGATAACAGAAAGTATATTGGCATGGACGTGCATCAGGCAAGCATCTCGGTTGCGGTCAGGGAGGCCGCCGGAAAGCTGCTGATGGGGTGCATTATCGAAACGAAAGCAGCCACCATCCTGGAATTCATCCACGGACTACATGGCAGCTTATGGGTAGCCTTCGAAGAAGGGACCAGTGCCGCCTGGCTCTACGACTTGCTCAAGCCGCGCGTGGCCAAAGTGATCGTATGCGATCCACGGAAAAACGCTCTGCTGAAAGCCGGCAACAAGAATGATCGGGTGGACGCACGCAAGCTGAGCGAGCTGCTTCGCGCGGGACTTCTCACGCCGGTGTACCACGGAGAGTCGGGAGTGCGCACACTGCGGGAACTGGGCCGTAGCTATCTCACCGTCACCCAAGATCTGACGCGCGTGATGAATCGTCTGAAAGGGCGGTATCGAAGCTGGGCGATTCCCTGCGCTGATCCAGGATGTGTGCTTGGGCCGGCCAGAGCCGCCGGAACTTCCGTGATCCTAGGCTCGCAAGGAACGTAGAGTAGTTTCCACCAGGAACGCTAATCGACATGCTGTATCACTCCTCCAAAATCGCTTGAACTAATCTCCGAACTTCCAGTCCGGATTGATCTTCTTTAAGACATCGTTTGCCGCCGCGAGGCTGGATGGCCGTTTGCCCTTGAGGCGGATCTTGATGGCAAATTCGGGTGCGGCCCCGGCCAGGACTTTGGTCAAGGCAGCTGCGCTGCCCTCGGCAAAATCCTGCAGCTGCGTTAGGTCAAGCGCGGCTTCCGTAGTTTCGTTGGCTCCACTTGCGATCAGCGGTTTTGGCGCTGTCGTGCTGGTGCCCGCTGCTGGCACGCGCAACTCACGGCCTGCATCGACAGTCACCTCCGGCCCGCTGCTGGCTCGCACCAAAATGCCCTGGTTGACCGCCTCATTGAGGACGTCAACAAACTGGCGTGTCGGCCACGGCTTGCCCTTCTGGGCTTTGAGTTCTGAGTAGATTTGCCCAACCGTCGTCTGTTCCGGTTTGCCGCTCCACGCCGCAGGCAGCGCTCCCGGCAGCAGGTCCATAGCCCGCAGCCTGGTGGGCGGGCGGAAGAGGCTGGCATCGGGGTCAAGCTGCAAATCGCTTGGCTTTTCGCCAAGCACACTGTCGTTCCCAAGAACCAGCCAGATCTCTCCTCGGGCAACCGCCTGGGCGACGGCCTGATGCACCAGCTTGTAGTCGGCTTTCGGGATGGGCCGCTTCTCGGGCGGATACTCCGGGCGGGCGATTTCGTCAAAGGCTCGCGTCCCGTCAAACCAGGCGCACAGGGACGAAAGCTTTACCGGGCCGTCATCACTGGGCCAAAGTCCGGCGAGCGCTGCAGGCAGAACCGCAGCTGGATGGACTCTGGTCAGGACCGCCTTGCCGGGCAGCCATACTTCGGAGTAGTCGGCCCAGTCCACCACTCCTTCAATGGGGCAATGCCAGAACCAGTCTTCCCCGCCTCCCGGCGGCAGGTATCGGAGGGCCAATAGCCCGCGCCGCACGGCTTCCTCTATGGTGCTGATGACCACCTGGCGATTTACCAGCTTCGGCATGTCGGGGTACCGTCCGAACGCGCCATACAGGTCGGTGACTTTGATGCTGGGATCGCTGGGCGGCCATTTGCTGAACGGTCCACCGGGCAGCAACGTCTCCGGATTGATTTTCTCGCGAAAGATACGAAGGTCTTTTTCGCGTGCCAACGTCGGGAACAGGGCTTCGTTGCCCATGGTGAACTTCTTCTGCTGGGCATTGCCGGTGCTGTCCACGTAGATGACAAGTTCAAACGCGTTCTTGACGAAGGTCAGGGCTTCTTTCTGCGCTTCCTTCTCCCGGCGCTTCACCGTTTCTTTCTGTTCCGGCTCCAGGTCCTTGAACGTGCCCGAGTTCTTGATATCACCCCAGGCCATCCACGAGGCGATCTCCTGTTCTGCTTGGATCAGCCCCGCCGCGCTCGGGATGACTACGAGCAGGACGTTTTGGTTCTGCCTCGGATCAGTGGATGAGGCGTGGGTTCTGAGGAACTCCAGTGCGTTGGCATTGGGCGCACTGCCCGGAATGCCCGCGTAGGTCGCCCCCAGCACCACCAAGCGGAATGTCGTGTCGTCCCCCACCTTCTCCGGCGCTGCTGGCAAAAGGTGGAAAGAGACGCCATCCTCGAGACAGCCGTCGCGAAGCGGTCGGCACTCCTTAACCAGATCATCAAACCTTGCGCGGGCGTTCTTGAGGGCGCCGCGCTTGTAGGTGTCGTGCATCTGGTTCAGGTTCGGTTTCGGTCCCAAACGCCAGTAGCGCGGGAGTCCGCTCGCTGGGTCCGTGCTCTCGCATTCGGCGAGATACCACGAAGTCTTGGACCATTCGAGCAGTCCCGTATTGAGCATGGCCGGGACATCACAACTTGCGCCGATAAGCCAGCGGAGTTCGCTTAGTTCCGCCTGCTCGCCGATGGGCTGCGAAAACACGAATGCTGCTGCGCAGGCAGCCTCGATCTCACGCCCGGTCAGTGTGGTGTTCTTCTGGGCGATGCGCGCCCTGGGCATCTCGGTGCGCAGATTGCCCGGCCAGTTTGGCTTGTTGACCTGATCCACGGAGTTCATGGCGTCATTGGCCAGCTTTTCCAGAGCGGGGCTGATTTCGTCACTGGCACCCGGTCCCGGCAAGAAAATCTGCGTGCTGATAAGTGGCGATTCGTCCCAGTTTTCGGCTTCGCGCAGCGCCATGGAGAAGGTCTGCAGGATGCCGCGAGTGCGCTGGAACTGGCGCAACTCGGTCCATTTCCCAAACAGCCGGTTAAGCAAGTCGGGATGGAACGGATAGGCTTCCATGATCGCGTCCTTGCTGTCCGGAACCTTCGCCCGCGCCGGTTCCACCGCCTGGAACCGATGCCAGAAGGCCGTCACATACTTGTCAGACTCCGCGGTTCCTTTCGGGAAGGATTCGAACATGCGGCGGCGCAGAAGCTCTGCGAAATCGCCACGGTCCACGGGCGTTTGCACGTCGGCCTGGCGGTTTAATCCCGCGTTGCAACGGGCGAGAATCTCGGTTCCCACGTCATCCCGCTTGGCGGGGTCCGTGGCCAAGAGCGACACCACCAGGCAGGATTTGGTCGACCCAGCCGCAGCTTGAGCCAGCGTCTGAAAGAAGTTCTTCAGCCGGTCATACCACACCGGGCCCTTGTCCTGCCGGGTGCTGTCAGGGTCTGGCGAAGCCGCGCCATGCGCCCACATCAGGAATTCATCCAAGAGAATGAGCGCGCCGAAGCCCTGCTTCTCAACCTCGGCAAAAACCTCCATCCAGAGGGATTGCGCGGGCGGCTCGTAGTAATCCGGCTCGTCTTCATTGCGCTGGAGAATCTCAATGCCGCGCTTGCCCAGTAGCTGCCAGGCAATTAGGTTCCAGGGCATCCGGAAACTCCGTGCCTCGCCCTCCGGCGACTTGACCACGCCCCCTGCTTTCCAGTCCACCTTGTCAAATGACACCGCCGCGATCCGCGCAGGGGGCGCATCCGGCAATTTCGAAGCGGCAAGGATTTCCGCGACCGCCGGGTGCTGTTTCGGGAGATCCGATCCGAGCGTACACAGATAATAGAGCGCGCCCAGCGCGTGGGTCTTGCCGCCGCCAAAAGTCTGGGCGATGTTGACGAGGCTAACGCCATCAGCCCGGCCGGCCAGTCGCGCCAGGACGCCGGAACAGAACTTTCGCAGGTTCTCCGTCGCGTAAGTAATGGCAAAGAACTGGTCAGGATCGCAGTAGAACGGCCCGCCGCTTGGAGGCCGGTTGACGATCAAAAACAGGTCAACGGCGAAATTCTCCTGCTTCAATTGCCGCTCGCGGATCTCTTTCCGCAAGGCGCAGGCCTGCTTCCAGGGGAAGATAACTGAAGGCTTAGACTTGCTCATGATTGCACCTCATCTGCGACTGCATCGTATTCAAATAGAGCTGCTTCTCGGACTTGATTATCCTTGAGAACCAGGGTGCGGTTCATCTTGAGCTGGCTGGCGAGCGACTCGACCAAACGCTGCTCTTCGGCCTTATGGCTCTCAAGGGCCAATTCCCGGACGGCCTGAAGGAGGCGCGGGAACGCCGGATCACCCTTCAGGCCCCACTGATTATAGGCTGATTGCACATCGCTGCCTCGATTCTGTAAAAGCAGGTACATCAACCTGTGGAGCTTGTCGATTAGCGGCGCGGGGTGGTTCCCCCGGTTCTCGCCAAGGTGTTCGTCGCGGACCCGTTGCTCCCAACCCACCAGCCGGTACTTGTCCGCTTTCGCGTTGGCGTTTAAGATTTCGCCGCCCTCGTCGTCCTCTTCTTCCTCTGCCAACGCCTCCGCGCGTTTGCCCTTCTTCTTGCCGCCCTGCTCGATGACATTCCAAACCATCTGCAATTCGCGGTCGGTCTTGCCACAGGCATTGGCATAGAGGATGCAGACGCCCGCCAACACCGGTTCAAACCCAAACGCCTCACGGTGCAGCAAGTAATACTGCGTCACCGGATCGAGCACCACGGTGACCGCGCCCGCCTCAGATTGCAGATCGTCAAAGCCCTTAAGCGCCCCCAGGGAGAAGTGCAGGACCAGTTTGCGGACTTCGTCCAAAAAGTCCTTCACATCCAGGTACCCACCCCCAGTTCTTTTCACATAGGGATGTTCGCTGTATGCCGCCAAGGCCGGCCCCAGTGCTGCCCAGAGGAAGTCGGCCCCCCGCACATTGAGATCGAAAAAGTAGCGTAGGATGTTTTTGCTTCCGAGTTCCTCGCGCGGATCGAACAGAATCGAGCGCATTCGAGCGAGCACCGAATCTTCCCAGCCGGGCAGAGCCGCTTCGTCGCGTTTGCGGCAGACGATCCAGACCGAGGTGGAGAGGTTCGCCCGCTTCTGCGTCACCTTGTTGGTCATCTCCGTCTGAATGGGCCAGCTGGCCGTGACCATGGCGCCGGACTGAATCAGCGCCTCAATCAGGCTCTGCCATGCATCAACTTCCTTGTTGGCGAAAACCACCACCATGCGGCCATCAGCTTTCAGCGCGGCTAGGCCCTTTGCAAATGCCCTGGCCATCCCTTTTTCGTACGTCTTGCGCGATTTCTCGGCATCGCCGCCATGGCGCGAATCGTCGTCGATTAGCTCCCCGTCTTCGGTGCTCTCATCCCAAGTGGGTGATGGCCGCTCAAAGATTTCCTTGAAGTCCGCATTGAAATCTCCCAAGATGCGCTTCTGCCAGATGCGGAAGAAGTTCATGAGGTCCGCATAGGGAATCGCGTTGTAGTACGGCGGATCAGTAAAGCACAGATCCTGGCCTTCCAGCTGACTGGCCAAACTGCTTACACACCGGACTTGGGGCACATCGGGTGCCTCAGCGGATTGCTTCATAAAGAAGCCGACAGCATCACTCACTGCTCGAATCGCGGCGGTGTAGAGCCGGTCGCTGTCCGTGATGGGATTGGCCTCGGCAAAGTCCCAGACCATTGGCAACTTGTAGCCCGCGATCGTGCCCACGACTTTCTGGTGATCATCACGCCAGCGACATTCGGTGCTCATATAGTCAACGGTCTTGGTGAAGACAATCGCCAGATAGGCGGCGATGGCCTCGGCACAGTCTGGCGCAGCCTCCTTGATGGCGGATATTGCGGCCCTCGTGTGCCTAAGAAAAATCCCCGCTGCCAGCAGCTGCCGGGGAAGGAATAGCTGACGCCAGTTCAAAAAGCCGTAGAGCTGTACCCGAAAGCCCAACGAACCCTGTGGCGGGAGCGGCTCGTCAATGACTCCATAGGGCATGCCGTCAAAAACCTGCTCAATATCTTCTTCCTGAATATCAGCCAGGACGAGATCTTCCTCGGTCGGTACGCGATAGCCTTTTTCCGTCTTCTTCTTGCCGGGAACTTTGGTGTCAATGCAGACGGCCGTCATCTGCACGCCAACCAGGCCTCTCCGACCTTGTTCGCGGATCTCATTCATGGTCAGGGCCAGGAGGTCGGGCCGTCCTTTCTCAAAAGGACTCCAGACGCCCGCATCGCTCTTGGTGCCCTTCTTTAGGAAATCCTCCAGTGTTTCTTCGGTGACCCCCCACTTGCTGAGGTTCGGATGATCCGCTATGACACGGGCACGGCGTTCGGCAGTCGAAAGGTTCTCCTCGGTTAGGAGCTTGAAGGTGACGGCTTTCTTGGCTGTATCCGGCATGGGCAAGAGGGCAACCCGCTTCCCCTTCTTCCGGCACAGCATGAAGGTCTTGAGAATCGGGATGCGGCCTTCGGTCTGAATGTCGCGCACGGTGCGCGCCCAGAGGTAGGCAACCGTGGGCTGGCCGTTGATGACGGGGTAGTATCGCGCAAGATCCACGCGGGCGCGTTCCAAGACCCATTGGCCCCACGCCCTGACCTGCCATCTAAGATCCCCTTCGAGCATTTCCTTAAACGCATTCTGCAGAGGGTCGGTAAAGTGGGGCCGAGGCTTGCGCCGACGCTTTCCGCCAGTATGGAAGTCCTCCAGAAAGTCCGCCCACTCTCTCACGAAGGCCGGAAGGGGCCACTTCTTGCCCGCATACCTTCGGGGATATTCCAGCGTGCCTTTAAGCAGTAGCCAAGCGACGGCATTGACATCAGAGGCGGAGACGTTGCACCCGAGCCACATGGCCTCAAGAGGTATTGCTCCCCCGCCAGCAAACGGGTCGAAGACCTGCGGCACCTTGCCGCCGTTCGCTTTGCGGATTTGAGCCCGGAGGTTTTGAAGCAACGGGCCGTTTTCGGTGTTCCAGGGGAGCACGCCGCCCTTGACCACAGGCTTTTCTTCTACGACCAAATTCCCGTCGTCATCTTCGGATTCCTGCTGCTTGATTTCCACTTCGCCGCCGATTGCGTTGACCAGTTCAGACCGCCTGGCGGGATCGCTTGGATCGGGAAGCAGAGTTGCCAGCAGCGTGGCCCGGCAGGCCGCCAATGGCCTCCGCGCGGGCCAGACGTGAAAGGTCGAGATATACCCGCCGGAACTCACATACTTCTCCACGGGCGACAGGATCGAGGCCTGCTCCAACGGCATCAAAGTTTCAATGAGACGAGGGATGTCTTTCATGTTTTTGCTTTCTCAGCGTTTCGCCTAGGTGGGTCGCTTTGTCTGTGTCTGAGCATGGCCAGCTAGTCCTGCTCCGCTTCCCGGAGAATGTCGCCGAAATTTACGGTAAAGCTCTGCCGCGTCTTCACCGCCAACTTGTACGCCGGGTCCTGGACGCGGTAAAGCACCGGGTTCTTCGCGCAGTCCACCACCACATACAGCCAGTAGCGATCCCGCACATTGATCGCGGTGGGCCATTCGTTTTCAGTCAACTGGATTTGGCCACGGTCTGCCCGGCCTTTGACCTCGATGCCGACAATTTCGCCGTTTGCGCGGTGGCTCTCCAGATCGTAGCCTTTGGCCAGATGCGGCGCGGAAACATCAATCACGCGGGCGTTGTACCGATCCACTTCGAAGTTCCGGGCCACGCGGATGGCAATGTCTTCAATGTTGGCGTCATAACCCTCCTTGGCCTCCTCGCTGTCGTCGGGAATGACTAACCCCACCGCGATCCGCTCGAAGGAAATCACTTCCAGCAGGTCCGAACGCCGCTGCTCGCGCAGGACCACGGAGGTTCGTTCCTCCTGCAACTCTGTTTGCTGGGCCTTGATTTCAGCTAGGCGAAGCTGCGCCGTCGTGTCGCCGTCACGGCACTTTCGGGCTGCTTCCGCCCGTTGCTCCGCCAGCTCGGCAGCGCGCAAGTCAAAGCCTTTTGCCAGGTCCTCCTGCCGGGTCTCCGATTCCGCCCGCTGCGCGCTCCGTAGTTGCTTAAGGAATTGGGATTCCGCAAGCGCGCGGGCATGGCGGTCACAGCGGGCAACTTGTTCTTCGGGGTCCCGAAGCAGCCGGTTGGCTTTCCACAAGTTGGCCTTGGAAGCGGCTTGCAGAGCCAGCAGATGGTTCGGCGCGCACAATTCGAACTGCCCTTCCTCATCCCACCTGACAGCCAGGAGCCGCCGGTCGAGCAGATTCCTGGTCCCTGAGCGTCTGTCCACGTCAGCCAAATCCGCAAGCTCACCAATTTGGCAAACATAAAAGGCTACGCCGTAGGGCTTCTTCACTGTAGGGTCGCGAAAGATTCCGCCCCGCAGAGTGTCCGCCCGGAATCGGCGGATGACCTCGTCACACAGGCCTTCAAAGAACGGATCGCCAGGACGCAGGAAATGAACCCTGTTTGCTGTGAGGCTTCCTTGTGGCGGGTCCCGGCGCACGGAAAGATACTCGGGCAGACCATCTACGAGACGGGGCGCGAGGGCCTGAACCCAAGGTGCATTCGCCCTCTTGAAGGCAACTCGCGCGGCCTCGCTTAGGTCGCCAGTCAGGGAGAAACCCAGCGGCTGGGCGCATTTTTCCACGAAGTTCTGAACATAGGCGGGCAGCAGATGGGCCAAGCTCTCAACCTCAATCTCCGACTTCAGTTGCCCAATCCGGCGTCCCACGTCGCCAAACCGGGATGCTTGCCGCCGCATCTTTTCAACCGCCTCGCGCAGCCGCTGAGTGGCGAGCCAGGCATCAAGCTGTTTCTTCCATTGCTGCGACTCGGGATGCAACAGGGTGTCCAGCAAAAGGTCACGAATCGAACTTTCCTGTAGTTGCTGGCCGACCACGTCAAAAACCTTGTCCGTACTCAACGCGCGGCGTGCCTCATCAAGCTTATCCAGAAGCACTGCCAGCACATCACCTTCTCGGGTGTCTTTCGCCACCAGATTGAAAATCCGAACCTCGGAATGCTTCTGCCCGAATCGATGGAGTCGGCCCATGCGCTGCTCTAACCTCGCCGGGTTCCAAGGAATGTCATAGTTGACCATGATCCAGGCAAACTGGAGGTTAATGCCTTCGCCTGCGGCATCGGTCGCCAGCAGGAGATTGGCGCTATTGGACGGCGGGTCAAGTCGAGCCAGATCTTCGGACCGAATCAGCTGAGAGCGAAGCTCCAGCGGCATAAAGAATGCGCGCTGGCGCTCGCGCTCGAAAGCATCCATGCCGCCATGAATGAGGGCGACCTGGTCGGTGTAGCCCATGGCGGCAAACTGGCTTTGCAGATAGACGAGCGTATCGCGGTGCTCGGTAAAGACAATTACCTTCTCCCGGTGGTACTCCGGCGAATCCAGCAACTCGCGGAGCTTGGCGAACTTCGCGTCCTCTTTGACCTGCCGGCAGAGGTCCATAACCCGCTCCAGCAGCAACAGCTCTTGCTGAACCTGCGTGGCGGTTTTCGGCCGCACCGCAGCGAGGACCTGTTCTTCCAGACGCTCATCGCTTTCCACGCCTTCGTCGGTCGGCTCGCTGTCATCGGCTGTAGCCGTATCGATCTGGGCAACTAATCGCTCCAGGTCGACCGCCGCCGCAGCTTGGGCGGCATCCTGTTGGGCAAGGCGCTTCTCCTTGAGGCGGCGCATGGACTCCATCAAAGCAAAGGTCGAACTCGCTAGGCGGCGCTGCAAAATGGCGACCACCATGGCCGCCGCGTTGCGGTTAAGCGCTTTGTTGTTTTCGTAGCTCCACTGGATGTATTCGGTCGCCGCGTCGTAAAAGCTCCGCTCCTCGGGCGTGAGCGATACGGGGATGGTCTGTGCCAGGCGAGGCTTATAGATTGGTTCGCCGTCGTAGGTGATCATCTCTTCTTTGAGGCGGCGAAGGAAATGACGTGCCCGCTTTTCCTCCGGCATGGAGGCTACGGCATCGGGCGTGGAGAAGACCGCTGAGTCGAGCAGGCGCCAGATGGCGAAGTACGGATAGGGCTTACCCATGTGGGGCGTGGCCGTGAGGAGCAGCAAGTTTGGCACGCGGCGCGACAGGACTTCGGCGAGCTGATACCGCATCGTCTTGCTGTCTTTTCGATTTGGGTCCGACCAGGAGAGCTTGTGGGCTTCATCAAAGACCACCAAGTCGAAGGCTGGGGTTTCGCGGTTGGCAAGCTTCTCGCGCACTGCGGGCGTGGCGGCGGTGTCCACGCTGATGATGACGAAGGGCAGATCTCGCTCGGAGAACGGATCGCAATCCCTAAAGTCAGAACCCCGGAGAATGGTGAAGTTCAGTTCGAAAAAGAACCGAAGTTCCCGCTGCCAGTTAAATACCAACCCTGCCGGGCAGCAAATCAAGACCCGCTTGAGCCGCCCCCGATTGAGCATCTCCAGGATGTACAGCCCCGTCATGATCGTTTTGCCAGCGCCGGCATCGTCGGCCAGCAGAAAACGGAGCGGTGATTGCGAAATCAGGTTCTCGTAAACTGCGATCCGCTGATGCGGCAGGGGCACCACCCTGGAGAGTTCAAGGCCGTAAGCCTTGTTGAAGAGATGCCCGTTGCGAAGCCGGAACGAGTCAACCACCAGCTTGATGGCCTCGGGATCTCCCTCAAAATCCAACTGCGGAAGAACCTCGGATATAGCCATTGCGCCCGCCGCTCCGGTTTTCGTCTCCAAATGCTCAGCGTGCAGTTCCCGGATTCGGGTAAGCCGATCAGACTGTGGAATGTTGTGGCCTTTTTCCCAGCGGTTCACGGCGGCATAGGAGACGCCGAGCTTTGCGGCCAGTTCCTGCTGAGTGAGTCCCATCGCCCTCCGCAAGCGTCTGATATCCTGCCCTGTCATGCCTACATTTGACTATATTTTACAGATGATTGCAAGGAAAATATAACAAGTGCTATATGATGCGTATTGATTTGTTTATTAGTATGGGGCGAACCCGTTTGGGGTGTGTGGTTTACGGACTTTGATGTCTGGAAAGGCGTTCCCCAAGGCGCGGGGTCCAAGGACGGGCGGAGACTTGAAACTTGAAGGGGCAAACCGGGGCGCTACTCGCTTCCGGTTGGCACGGATACGAGTTCGGCACTGCTGGAAGCCCCTGAGTACAACTTTGTGTCGTTCCCGAACGCGCGCCACCCTTCCCGCTGCTGCCGTGCAAACAGCTCCACCCGGCTGCCGGGGCAGACCCTCTCCACCAGGGCATAGAATTCCTCAGGCTTACGCGAGTGCTCCCGGCGCGCGGCTTCCAAAACGGTGCCATCGCTGCCATGCAGGAAAATTGGCTTGCCGCGCGCCGCCAACATGCAGTGCTCTGTCTGGCCGCGCAGCCACTCGCCGGTGCCCATGCGGTCCTTTACCCAGGTCAGCAGCGTCTTGTACTCAAAGCCCCAGGCCGCAACCACATCGAAGGCAACCGGCAGGTGGGCGTTGGTGGTCCACAGCCACAGGATGGCGTTTTCGTCGGCAAGGCCCCGCACCGGCATGGCCTTGATGTCTTCGAGTGGCATCGTGGGGTAGGGCAGCGAGTTGCCGCTGTCATACTGCCAGGGGGGATCGGCGACAATCACCTGGAAAGGGCCGGTCGGGAGTTCTGGAGCCGCGGCCTCAAGCCCCTTGGCCTGTTTAAGAACCGTGAGCCTGCGGTAGGCGCCGGCCACCTTGCCGCTGCGATCCATCTGCTCAACCAAGTGGCCATACTCTTCGGGTTCTTCCTCGGCCGCCTCAACCACGGCTTCCGCCCTCTCGATGGTCGTCCGCCCGACACCCAGGTAGCGGGCGATCTTGTCGCGGGCGTCCCCCTGTCCTTCCGCCACTGTGGCGGGATGACAGAGGTCCGTCTTGGTTCCTTGGCGCTGCCGTGCCTCGCGCCGTTCCAGCGGTTCGATGGCGCGTTTCAGCGCCACTATCTCGCTGGGCAGCAAGTCCTTGCGCACGAAATTCTCGTGCGCCTCGCCGCGGGCGGCCTGCAGCAAGTCAACCACGGTAACCGGCACCTCGGCCCAGCCCAACAGCAAACAGGCCTTGAGCCGCCGCTGCCCCGCAATCAGCCGGCCCTGTGGCGTGACCACAATCGGGTGAAGCAGGCCGACCTCCTCAATGCTGGCCGCCAGGGACCGCAAATCGCCCAAATCCTTGCGATAGCGCTGGCCCACCGCAATCTGCTCGGCGGGCAAACGCGTCGGCATGGATTTGGGGGACATCCGCTAGGCAGCCAGCCTCTCCTGACCCAGCAAGGGGCTGATCCTTTCTCTGGCCAACGCAACGTACTCGGCGTTGAGGTCAATGCCAATGAACCGCCGCCCGTGCTTCAGCGCCACCAAGGCCGTGGTGCCGCTGCCCAAGAACGGATCGAGAACCACGCCCCCTTCGGGGCAGGCAGCCTGAATGGGAACCTCGATCAAGGCTGGAGGATAAACCGCGAAGTGCGCGCCTGAGAACGGCTGGGTAGGGATGGACCACACGCAGCGCTTGTTACGGCCGTGCAGATTATTAAATGATGCCGGGAAGTTAAGCCGGTAAGGCTGCTTGCTGCGATACGCCCGGCCCTGGCGCAGCTTGGCGCGGTAGGCTACATCCGAATTGGGAGCCAGGGGCTCCAGTTGTTGCCGGAAGTAGTAGCGCGGCCTCTTGACGAAAAAGAACAGCTTTTCATAGTCCACGGTGAAGCGGTCCTTGGCCGAGGACGGTATGCAGTTGGGCTTGCGCCAGATGATCTCGTTGCGCAGAATCCATCCGCAGCGGGTCATTTCAATGGCGAAGCGGGAAGGGATTTGCAGCAGACTTTTCTCCAGCCCCGGCACCCCGGCCTTGCCTTTTTCCTGCCAGCCCAGGTTGGACTGGGTGCCGCGGTTCGTGGCCTGCTTTCCCTCGCGCAGGCCGGCACCGCTGCCGGTGCCGTAGGTATCTCCCAGGTTGACCCAGCAGCTTCCGCGTTCTTTCAGGACCCGGTGCGCCTCCGTAAGAACCTCAATCAGGGCGGAGATGTAATCGCCGAACTGGTGTTCACTGCCGATTTGTCCCTCCACCCCGTAGTCGCGCAGCGCCCAATACGGAGGTGAGGTGATAATCATGTCCACGCTTTGACCAGGGAACTCCCGTAGAACCTCTCGGGCGTCGCCATGGATGACCTCGTTGATTGGTAGCGCGCTATGCAAGGTCACAGCCGGCCTTTCTGCGCCGAGTCGGAGATGAGGCCGCGACGCGTTCCTTGGGTGATGGGTACAACCTTGGAGGCGCGCATACAGAGTCGGCAGCCGTCTCGGTGCTCCACTTGAGTGGCGCAGTCGAAGTCGCCTTCGGCCAAACCCAGGCGGCGGTAGTTCCAGGCGCGCGGGCGCTGCATTAGCAACGTGTCGATGGCGTAGACGGCCAATGCCCCGACCGCCTGCAGAATGTCGGCGATGGCCGGAGTGCCTGGACACGGGTAGCGGTCGTCGGTGATCATGTCCGGAAACACGCAGGCAATACACGGCCCCTCCCTGCCCTGCACGAAAACATAGCCGTGGTCGCCGTTGGCGCTGACAGCGGTGAACACCACCGGTATGCCGGCGGCGCGGAAGTGCCGACTGGCAAACACGCGGGCCGGATTGTTATCCACGCCGCAGACGGCGACATCGCAAGACAGGTCAATGCCACGCGCCACAACCTCCTGCAGGCGAAACGGAAGGCTGCGGATCTCGGTTTCGACAATGCATTCGGCCTGGAGATTCTCGGCAAGCGCAAAGGCCTTGTTCTTGCCGAGGTCCCGCTCATAGAAGCGCTGGCGGTTGAGGTTGCTCGCCTCAACAATGTCATCGTCCAGGAGCGCGATGCGGCCGATGCCCTTGCGTACCAGCGTGGGGGCAATCTGCGAAATGATGCCGCCCGCGCCAATGCACAGCACGCCGCTCTTGGAGAAGACCGCCTGGTCAAAGCCGGGGATCTTCTTCTGGCGGTCTTCGGCTCCAGCAATGGCCTTACCGCGAAGCCTAAGCGCGGTTTCTGAGACGGTAGATGCCGGGCGCATGGTTTTCCACTCCTTCCCCGTAGATTTCGATCTCCAGGTTCTGGTCCAGCCGCACGAAGCGGATGAACCCGTCGCGGCTGAAGATGGCCATCACCGCCACGTGACCGGCGCTCTCCAACCGCCTCTGGAACCCCTCGTCGATGCCGGAGGGGCAAGTGGCGTCAGGACCGTTGCCGGGGTGGCTATGGAAGTGGGCCAGGAACTTGTGGCCGAACTGTTCAAGCTTGATGAGCAGGTTGTGTGTGGAGGGCACATCCGCTACCACGCCCATCGGACTGCGCCGCTGGTGCGCAAACTCGGCCCATTGGTCCAGCACCAGCACGCCTTCGACCTCCGAGCCAGTGATGAAGAAGAAGTGCTCGTCCTTGTCCGCTGTCAGCTTCTTGAAGCTCTCGTACAAGAACAGGGAGCTGACTGCGTAGCGGCGCGGGCCGGTGTTGGGCCTGCCGGTGTTTTCCGCTTCGATCCGCTCCAGGCTTTCCAGGAACTCGTTAGTCCGCCGGATCTCCGCGCACATGCGCCGGGTGCTCTTGCGGGCGCGGGCAGCCCCGTTGAAGCGGCCAATCAGCTTCTCGCGCCGCGCCACCAGCGCCGTTCTCTTCTCTTCCAGGTGAATCGTCTTCATTGTTCGTAAGCCTCCGTGATTAAACGTTCGATGGTCATGATTCCCGAGCCGACATCCCTGGGCTCTTTGCCCATGTGGATCAGGTACCAGTCGTTGCCGCGGTGCTGGAAACAGGTCCAATGGCTGTGGCGGCGGATTTCGTCCGAGGGAAGGTAAAGAAAAAAGTCGATCTGCCCGGATCGATGCTGCTCAATCCAGCCTTGGAAAGCCGCATAGGGGGTCTGGTAGGCGCCGGTGTACCGGTTGCCCGTCTGGGTCCAGCCGCGCTCCTGCCAGTAGGGAATCTGGCGGCGCTGGACCGGAATTGCGGGGGCGCGCCCCCGCGCCACCCGCGAAAGCAGCTCGCGGATGGAAGCGGGGGCAGGCCGGGTGCCGAGGTCTCTTACGCGCACAGCAGCGTCTCTCCGACTTCGGCTTTGGTTGAGGCGAAGATCTTCTCGCCGTCCTTGACCTTGTCGTAGACCGACTCGGCGGCGGCGAAGAAGGGCTCGTTCGGACCCTTGGACAACAGGTAGTCCGGAAGGTTGATTTGGTGGAGGATGTCGCCGGCCGTGGTGCCGGGCTGGATCTCCACGTCGCGGATGTGGCCGCTTCCGGCCACGACGACAGAAAGTTTTTTCATAACGTTCGTTTCTCCTTTTGCGTTTTCGAATCGGAAAGGCTGTTTGCCATCCCACTACCATTGAAACGGGCCGGTGTAAGGCGACCATAAGAAAGAGACCAAGCACAAGGCTTGGTCTCAAGTTGATCCCGCGCCGTCATGAATCGGGAGCGGGCACTACGTCGGTGAGCCTGCCTGCGGCGAACGCCGGGTCGCGTTCCACCCGCTGGATTTCCAGCAGGCCGCGGAAGGCTTCCAGTTCGGAGAGCAGGAAGAAGTCGAACTCGTTCCTGCTCCCGGAAATCCAACCGAAGAACAGAAAATCTTCGCCTCGCGGCTCTCCTTCGATGGGATACCAGGCCAGCTCCATGCCGGGCACGGAGAACCTGGCATACACTACCGGGTCGGCTTCCGCTTCTTGCCCGTTCAGCGGGGGCAGGCGGTTGCGGAGGTCATCGGTGAGAAGCTGCATGGCGTTATATCCCTTCGAACAGCTTCTTGGCCTCTTCGAACTTCTGAAGCTGCCGCCGTTTGGCCTTCAGCTCCTCTTCTATCTCGGCGATCTCGGCCTTGAGCTTGTCGGCTTGTTCCAAGACCACCTCAACGGGCGTCTTCTTCTTCCACACTTTGCGGCCTTCCGGCTTTGCTGCCGGGGCCGGTTTCGGATCGGTCGGCTTCGGTGCTGGCATTGTCATGCTCCTTGTTAAGTTCCTCCTGTTGCTGGTGGACCCACTCCTGCAGCTTCCGGATGGCGATGCGCTTGGCCGGAAGCTCGATGTGGGTGTAGGTCGAGTGCACTTTCGAGCCCGAGGAATGGCCCATGAGCGCCATGCGGATTTCTTGCAGGACGCCCGCCTCCATCAGGCGAGTGTTGAAGGTGTGGCGAAGATCGTGGAAACGGATGTGGCGCAGACCGGCGTTCTTCAGCGCGGTCTGCCACGTGCGCTTCACGATGCGGACCGGGCGGTCGCGGAAATAGATGACGAGACCTGTATCTTTGCGGTTTTCGAGCAAATGCTCGTGCAGCCGCTCGGTCAACGGGATCTCGCGGGATTCTCCTTCCGGGGTTTTAGAGCGCGTGACGAACAGCAGCTTGCGGGAGAAGTCGATGTCCTCCCACCGCTGGCTGGTGATTTCCCCGCGCCGCATCCCGGTGTCCAGGGCGGCGATGATCATGGCGCGCAGGTGATCTTTGGCCGCGGCCAGGAGCGATATCTCCTCGGCCACGCTCAGCACCTGGCGGCGGATGCGCCGCTCGCGGGCCATCCTGAGGCGGGCGAGCGGGTTGGCTTGCAGTAGTTGCTCGTCCACACCCCAGTACAGGATGTGCCGCAGCACGCTCAAGTCCCGGTTGACGGTGGCGTCCTTGGTGGCCTTGCCGGCTTGCCGCTGCCTGCGGAACTCGTCGGCCAGGGATTTGGTGATCCGGAGCACGGCGGTGTCCGCGAAGAACGGCAGCAGGAGCTTGAGGTGATAGATATGGTGCGGGCGGACGGAGCCGCTGGCGAGAAAGCGGGCGGCGAGATCGCCGAAGGTCATCGTGGGATCAGCCTTGACGATCTGGTAGCGCTGGTTGGTGACTTCTTCCTTGAGCTTGGCTTCGATGGTCTCGGCCTGCCTGCGGTTGGAAGTCCCGGTGGAAGACTGATGGCGGACACCGTCTTCGTAGAAGTACGACCACCAGACGCTGCCGCGCTTAAACAGGCTCACGTAGTTTTTCCTCCTTGCTGTTGGTTTTCGATCCAACGGATGAGCTGATCCCGGTAGAAGATCAATCTGCCGCTGGCCCTGAACCGGAAGTGCGGGAGCCCCCGTGGGAGGAGGGTCTGCCGTACGGTCCAGGGCGAGCAGCCGATGAGTTCCGCGGCCTGTTCGATACCAAGGGGCTGTCCGAGCGCGGAAGCCGGCGGGCCGAAGGTAGGCTGGGGCGGCCGCACAAATGGCCCCCGTTCGCGCACAATTGGCCCACGTTGGGGCGGGCAATGGGGCGGGCAGCATTGCCCGCCCCCTGGGGCCAGATAAGCCCGTAAACGCGCGGGTTTGCGCGCCTTGGGTACTCCGGCCTTCGGTTCGGTACGGTGTCGTCTCTTGATTTCGGAATTCGGAAGACTAGTGGCCATGATCGTCTCGCTGGGAACGACTGAACAGGCGGGTAAGGAATCGCCGCAGGAATCTGGGCAAATGCATGTAGAGGTACCAGAGGAAGGCCAGCATCAGGCCGACCAGCATGAACTGCAGCAGGAGTTGGGGGCTGCTGGCCAGGGCGTTGACGAAGCCGATCAGGAACATCAGCGTGACGCCGATCAGCACCAGGCCGGGCAGGGCCGACAGGATCAGCAGCAGCGGAGCCAGCCAGAGCGGAACCCGCGGGTGCGGCATGGAGAGGTCGCGGGAGCCGCACTGACTGCAGATCTCGGCATTGCGGGGATTAGGATGCCGGTGCGGGCAGAGCTTGAGGTTGTAGGATCGTCCGCAGAAGTTGCAGAACAGCGGCTCGCCGGGAGTGACGTGATGGCATTGGTTGCAATAACGCATAGGGAATCTCACAGGAGCGAGAGCCTCTGGCCGCCGGTTGGCCGGAGCCAGACCGGCGACCAGAAGCCGTCGCCGTGAATGTTGTCAAGGGTCGTGAACCGGAAGATCTTGTCAGTGGACTTGGCCACGGTCGCGCGGATGTTGGCCAGGCGCTTTTCCGAGCTCGCCACCACGAGTACGCGGAACTGCGGCGGTCCGAAGCGGCGGGTGAACTCGCCTGAGACGGCAAGCTGAAGGTAAGAGGCGGTCTTTTGCTGCCAAACCTTCAGCGCCTCGGTACCCAGGTCCACCTCCAGGAACATGGCGCGAATGGAGTCGCCTGCGGCAAGTTCGAAGTAGCCATCCGGTGTCAATTTGATGGCCTCGGAGATGGACTGGCGGAAGGCGATCCAGCGGCGCAGGCGGATGCCAGCTTGTGGAGCGGGGCGGTGCTTCACGGTGACGTAGACTTCATTGATGCCGGTCTGGTGCTCGACAAAGGCATCGCCGATAACGAGCCTGCCAGCGGGGCGGCTGATGCCGCCGAGCCGGGCTGCCACCAACTCGACGCCCTTGGGCGCGAGCGTATAAACGGCCTTGCGGCCGTGAGCGATGCTTCCGATGAAGAACCGGCGCAGGACGCCCGCCCGGGTCAGTTCCAATAGCCGCATGTTGACCTGGGTTGTGGAGCCGAATCCTGCCACCAGCTTGGTCATCTCGCGGTCGATGATGCGCATGACCGCGAGTTCGGACAGCAGTTGGCGGTCACGATCCTGCAGGATGATTCCTCGCCGCCTATTCCCAGTCATTGAGCACCTCCTCGGTCCGGCGATTGGCCTGCTGCTGGCGCTGGCGAATCTCGGCCTCGATGTCGGTCCGCCGCCTGGCCCAGCGCGCCCGGCAGCGGTTGTACAAGTCGGCGTAGTCACCCTCGAGTTCGGCGACATTGGGCACGAGCACTTCCTGGGGGCGGTGGCTGCCGCTCTTGATGACCATGCGCCGCTTGGGCAGGTTCTTCAGCAGTTCGGCGAGGCGTTTGCCGCCGTCGAGCGAGTTGGCCATCTTCTCGGCATCGGTGCTGGAAAGCTGAAAGAACACGTGCGTGCCGACGGCCATGATGGCGGCACGCATCTGCGCCGGATACTGCTCCAGGAACTGGTTGGCGGAAACAACACAGATGCCGAACTTGCGGGCTTCGGAAAGCAGCGTGTCCAGCCCGGCGTCATAGGCGACCAGGTTTTGGATCTCGTCGCAGTACAGGGTGAACAACTGCCGCCGTGTGCGGGCAAACAGGGCGTTCTTAAGTTTGGTCAAGAGCAGGCTGCCGAGGGTCGAGGCCTCTTCGCCGAGCCGCCCCTTGTCGAGGTTGAGGACCACCCACCGGCCCCGGTCCATAGCCTCCAGCAGGGAAAACGTCGAGTGCTGCTGGCCCAGGATGTGGCGGAAGCGCAGGTCCGTGGTAAAGCCCGAGAGCTTGTTTAAGATGGCGTCGCGGTAGACTCCCTGCATGGCTTCGCTGCGGGTGTCAAAGCGGGTGCGGAAGTAATTGGCGACTTCGGTATTCTGCACGCGGTTGAGGCACGCCGCCCGGAAGGCGGCGTTGGTGAGAAGCGCCAAAATCTCCAGCAGGGTGAGGCCGTTGTCCGCCAGCACGTGCAGGCCGTTGCGCAGCAGCTCTTCGGTCCTAGCCCCGAACGAATCCAGGTGCCAGCGCGCTTTGAGAATCTGCGCGAACTCGGCAAGCTGCACATAGCCTTGCTGGCCCGCCTGCGCTTCCAGCACGTTCAGCCCGACCGAGAATTCGGGATCGCCGGGTTCGATGACGATCAGCTTTTCACTGAGGTCAGCGCCCCGCCTGCGCTCCTCCGCCGCAATGAGCCGTAACAGGAACGGCATGGTGTCTCCGTGAAGATCGAAGAACACGAAACCCTGGCCGCGCTGAATGTCCTGACCGGCCAGATGGCGAAGGAAAAAGGATTTGCCCTGGCCGGTCTTGCCGAGAATAGCTACGTGCTCGCAGCGCTTGGCATCCGGCAGGTAAGCGCGTGCTCGCGCCACTTCGCCATCGATGACCCGGAAACCCAAGTCAAGACGCGAGGCTGTTTCCGTATCGCGTCTGCCGCTGGCGACCAGGTGGTTCCAAGTTGTGGCAAGAAGCTTTTCGATCATAGTTGTTAATTGATCTTGGCAATGCGGTGTAAGGTGACTCGCCGTCGCCGGACTTTTGGAGGGAACATTGACGGGTCCGTAGGCGCTGCTGGGCTGCCTGGAAACATTCGGGATCGAGTTCAAAACCGATGAAGTTGCGTCCGGTATTGAGGCAGGCGATGGCAGTAGTGCCCGATCCCATACAACTGTCGAGCACCAACTCTCCGGGATTGGTGTAGGTCTTGATCAGGTATTCAAATAGCGCCAGGGGCTTTTGGGTGTGGTGGATGGTGTTGGACTCGGACGGTACATGCAACACGCTGCGGGGATAGCGGAAGCCGGGATTCTCGGAGATGGCCGCGCGCAGGTGCCTGCCCGTGTTGGCATCAAAGCGGGCGCGGCGGGTGCTCTTGTACGGCTTGCCCTTTTCAAGCTGCGGATGGTACGGCGGCGAGCGGTCGCAGAATACCAGGATGTTCTCGTGCGCCCGCAGCGGCGCGCGCTTGGCGTCTAGAAAGCCCGTGGCCCGCGACTTCTCCCAGATCCATTCGTACCGGAGCCACGGGAGGTTGCTCATGCCGAGCGCCTTGTCAAAGGGACACCGGGCAGTCAGAACAATTGCGCCTTTCGGCCGGATGATGCGCTTGTATTCGGCCCACAGCCGGTCTAAATCAATGACGGCGTCCCAGGCGTTCGCGGTGACGCCGTAGGGCGGGTCCGAAAGAATCATATCTACGCTGTGCGCGGGAAGCCCCTTCATGCCCTCCAGGCAATCGGCGTGGTAGATGCGATTGACCGCAAGTCCGGATTGTGGCAAGCCATTGAATTCACAATCGTTCATGAAAGTAGGGCAAGTGAAGGATCTCGAAACGCAGTGCGTGGCGTTTTGCAATTCGGCCCTGCAAATCGCAGCACTGGTCGTGTCGCGGCAACTCCGGAAAAGGACCGGGACGGTTTCGCGCCGTACGGGGTTCTTGGAATGGCGAACGTGTCACCCACGCATTTCTCGTTGCGCGGGAAGCTCATAATTGCTGATGAGCACCTCGCCGTACCGCTGCTTCGCGCGGCGCTGCGCCGTGTAGACGTTCTGGATCGGCGTCATCAGCCAAGCGCTAAACAACTTTCGCACTTCGGGATGATCGTCCAAGGAAAGAAGAAACCGTCCGTGAAGTTTGTGCAGGCGCTGTTCGAGTTGTGCGAAGTCCGCGTCGCTGAAATTGTAGCGATAGAGCTTCCGCCGCCAGTACGGCGGGTCCATGTAGAAGCAGGTGGTGGGACGGTCATACCGTTCCAAGATCTGCTGGTAGGGCAGAGACTCAATCTGCACGCGCTGGAGGCGCTCGTGCGCTTTGGCAATGACGGTCGGTAAGCGCTCGGGGTTGAAATTGGGGGACTGCACCACGCCATAGTGGTAATGCTGTTTGACCACCAGACCGCCGAAGCAGTTCTTCTGGAGATAGAAAAATCGGCCGGCGCGTTGAATATCCGTCAGCGTGGTCGGGTCGGTCTTGGCGAGCAGGTCGAACCAGGAGCGGCTGACGACGGTGTATTTCAAATATCGGATTAGTTCCTCATGGTGCCACTGGCAGACTCGGAGGAGGTTGACTATCTCCCCGTCCAGGTCATTGAGCACTTCAACCTCGGAGGGGCGCTTGTGAAAAAACACCTGCGCGCCGCCAGCGAAGGGTTCCACGTAGGCAGTGTGCTCGGGGAGCAGCGAGATGATCTTGGCGGCGAGGCGATTCTTGCCGCCGATGTAGGCGAGGGGGCCAACCATGGGACTGTCGGTTAGAGATTAAAGAGGTATTCGATCTGGCAGTATAGGCCGAGTGCCAGAGCGTCTTTGACCAGAGGAGCTCCGAAGCTGCCGTTGACGCCGGGCCAGATTGTGGAAATGACCTGGCGCACTTGGTTGCGGAAACGCGGGTGCGGATGTCCGAACGATGCCAACACGTCCAGCTTGGGTACCTCCCAGATGCCGATGCTCTGCTCAACCAGGACGTGAGAAATGATTTCCATCAGATCGCCCCGGAGAACCTCGGCCCCGCGAGGTATGGTTTCGAGGGCCGCCGTGCCCAGTGGGTACTTTTGCAGGACACGACTGATAAAGGAGGCGGCGCTGCCCAAGGCCTTGTCGCTGCTGGAGGAAAGCTGGCGCACCTGGGGAGGCGCTGCCAAATGCTGGCCCTCCAGGATGGCGACGGCTACCGCCCGGCGCTCAATCCGGATCGCGGCCAAACGCCGGATGGCTGGCCCTTCGCCGGGTCTGCCCTCCAGCCGCTTCAGCTCCATATGAAAGCTGCGGGCGGGATCGAGATGGGAGCCGGCAGCCTTAGCGCGGCGGTAAGCCACCAGGAGTTGAGCCTCCGAGTAATGCTCCACGAGTTCGGCATAGTGGCGGGCCGCGGCTACCTCGTCGAGCTTTTGGGCCAGTCGCAGAGCGAAGTATTCGCGCTGGTCGCTCGGTTGAAACTGGTTGTATCGGGCAGAGGCGGAACTCCGGGCTACCTGATCAAGGATGTTCGTCATGGTTTTTGGTGAGAATCAAAATGCCAGTTCAAAACAGGGTGGCTTGCTGAGGTGCGGCCAGCCGCTCCTCCTCCGCCCGTATCTCGTTGCGCAGCCCATCGTATAGGGCCGGAAACAAGAACTCCACCGGCACACGCAGAATGATCCCGAGGCGCAGGGCATTGGCCAGGCACGGCGAGTGCTTGCCACGCTCGTAGTCTGACAGGGTTGACGCGTCCTGGTGCCCCAACAGGTGGGCCACGTGCACGGGAGTGAAGCCCATCCTCCTTCGAAAATGATCCAGCATGTTTTGATGTTGCTGTTTGTTTTGTTGCATAGTGACTTTTTATTTTTTAGTAAAGTCACTGTAGCAATTGTATAGGGGTTGCAAAGTAGGGAAAATTTGGCACAAAGGCCGCTCGGGGCCGCCCTCATGTGGATAACCTGTCAAACAGTCGCCGTCGGCACTGGTGGTGAATATGGCGGCGGACTTGCTTCATCCCGCGCAGCCGACGCGGCAGATGCAGGCTCCGCGCTTTTGTATGGACACGCTCAGCAGACTCACCCACAAGGAGAGTCCGCATGAGTTCCGCCATGAATTCAAAGACAACATTGAGCTTGAACATGGGGCAGATGGTGGCGCTGTCCGGACAAAAAGTAAAGACGGGAAAACTGGCGCCCTTGCCCTGACTTGATAAAGAGTGCCAACTTTTCCCGCCTTTGCAAACCCAAATTGATGGGGTAGAGTGTCTGGGCTATGGAACCAGACCAACCCATTACTCTCCGCGATCTCTACCCCCACTTCACCAACGAGCAGCTTGAGGAGGCGGAAGCCAACCTGGAGCGGTATTTGGCCGTGATGATGCGAATCGCCGAGCGGCTCCAGGCCGAAGGCTACGACTTGACGGCCCCAGATTTGACTGTTCCGCCCTCATCGCCTACCATACACCGCGAAAGGTCGAATTCCGTTCAAGATATCATTAACTCATCTCATAACCAGCCATGAATCAATTCTATGGCTACATTCGTGTGTCCACAGTCCGGCAAGGCGAAGGGGTTTCTCTTCCACAGCAAAAAGATGCAATTACACAGTACGCCCAGCGGCACGGCCTGGAAATCTCCAAGTGGTTCGAAGAGTTGGAGACGGCGGCGAAGAGCGGTCGGCCCATTTTCAACAAAATGATCAAAGACCTCAAAGCCGGAAAGGTGTGCGGCGTGATCATCCACAAGATCGACCGTAGCGCCCGAAATCTGCGCGACTGGGCAGACCTCGGCGAATTGATAGACCAGGGCATTGAGGTCCATTTTGCTAACGAATCCTTGGACCTCCACTCCCGTGGCGGACGACTCTCAGCCGATATCCAGGCCGTCGTTGCTGCCGATTACATCCGCAATCTGCGAGAGGAAACCAAGAAGGGCTTCTGGGGCCGGCTCAAGCAAGGTCTCTATCCCATGCCAGCGCCCTTCGGCTATCAGAACAACGGCAAGGGCAAAGCCAAGACGCCCGACCCCAAGACCGGCCCGCTAGTGCGGAAGGCTTTTGAACTCTATTCCACCGGACGTTACAACCTCTCCAGTTTGAACCAAGAACTCTACCGCCTCGGGTTGGCGCGCCATGGAAAGCCTATCGGTCGCAACCGGCTATCGGAGATTCTCAACAACCCCTTCCATATGGGCCTGATCCGGATTAAGCTTACCAACGAAACTTTTGCCGGAGTTCACCAACCCCTGGTTTCGCGCCACACGTTTGAGCGTGTGCAAAGAATCTTGCAAGGCAAAGTCAACACCTGCGCCTTCAAGCACGACTTCTGCTACCGACGCCGGCTCACCTGTAAGCACTGCGGATATTCGCTCATTGGCGAACGACAGAAAGGCCACGTTTACTATCGCTGCCAGATCACCGACTGCCCCACTACTTGTATTCGGGAGGAGGTAGTCGAAGGCGCGGTCCTGGCCCAATTCATCCGTCTGCGGTTCTCCCAGGACGAGAGCGCTTGGTTCCGTCCAAAACTGACCGAGATGCGATTGAGGAACGGCGAGAAGCAGGAAAGAGTTGTCACCGCTCTGAATCTACAGATCGGCCAGTTGGATGATCGCCTCAACCGGCTGACGGATGCCTATATTGACCGCCTGATTGAAAAGGATCTGTTCGAACAAAGAAAAACTGCGCTCCTGGTGGAGCGCAGGGATTTGGAACAACGGTTGGGGGAGTGGCGGACCGGCAGGCGCAATCCAGCAGACGAGTTGCTTTGTTTCCTCGAACGCGCCGATGGCGCGTATTTCGCGTACAAACTGGGACTTCAGGAAGAAAAGCGCAATCTGCTGGATACGCTTACCTCGAACCGACTCGTCTCAGGGAAATCCCCCGAGATCATGCTGACTTTGCCCTTCAACGAGGTTGCAAACCGTTGTGAATGTAAGAATGGTTGCCCACGACGGGACATCCCTCGAACTTGGGAGAGGTTAATCCAGAGGCTGCTGGAGCTATTACCAGCGCCCCGCGCTTCCGGGGCCCCGACGCCATCACGGGAACCAGGTTGATCGAAAAAGATGTACTGAAAACCTTCATCGCAAGGATGAGGCGGTTTTCGCGATCGTGGCGCCTCCCTGATACTATAGCGACTCCAGCGAAAACGGTCAAGATATCGAAGGCTTGGCGCTTGATCCGCACGCAAGCCCACGAAATCGTACCCGTGGAGCCGCTGACTGTCTTGAGTGGAAGTTCCTGGGCAAGCTTACGGACCCGGTCTGCGGGCACCCCTGTTGACAAATGGACAGCGCCCGAAGGCAACAATCTCAGGGCAGGGTGAGCGCAATCCGACAGCCCGCTTGGGCAAGAGGCAATCCCACCGGGACTGACCCGGCGGTCACAAGGTTTTGGGGTCGGTGTCGTTATGGCCACCTGGCCGGCGACGGAAACTTTGATTCCGATTCCCAAACCTGTAGCAGAATTGTCGACACGCCCCAACTTCGGCATCCGGGTTTACCAATCGCATAAGCTGTTGACCGCCGCCGCATACCGCTATTTCAAGATCCCAAAATCGGTCGATCATGAGACGGGCGCAGTCGCCATGGCGCATGGGAACCGGCGCCAGATCGGACAGTGTTTCAGCGTCGATTCGCGTATCTCTCGGTGGCGCTTCGGCGAGGGCCGGGCCTTCGAATCCGCCACAGGGCTTTGGGAGCGGATCCGCGCTGAGCGAATGCCCATAGAGACGCCAAAGCGGCGCAAAACCCAAGCGTAACCTGGACGATCTGGCAGGAGCAGGCCTGACCACCCGATTCCAAGAGCGCGCAACGAAGTTTTCGATGAGGGAAGTCATACGTTTTGGTTGATGTGACGCTTGAGCACGCCGTACATGGCGCTGATCGCGCAGTAGGCGTTGCGCCGGATCATTCGCTTGATGCGGTCGTATATGGCGGCTCTGCTGACGTTCTCTTCTTTTGCGATTTCCAGAATCGATGCGCCGTCGGCTAGCCGCAGGAACGTCCGGCTCTGGACAGGCGTGAGCTTCTGCGTCACCTCCGCGACCAGCTCACGGTACTCGGGTGACTCATCGGGCTCAGGCTGAAACTCGGTTTCGAAAACCGAGGAATGGAACCGTGGAACCAGCCTGTCGTTGCGTCTGGCCACATCCACCGGTTCCAACGAACCGTCGATCTTGCGGCAATAGCGAAAATAAGTAGTTTCATCGAAAGAGTTCATGCACGACGCCTCTCAATTACAAGTCAATAGTGAACCTGGGCACGGGTAGGCGTCGATTCGCAAGAGGTCTGCAAGCCATCTGAAAGGCGTCTGAACGTATCTCTCCAGCCCTGGCTTCGCTATACTGGCGGAGGTGGTGGCTCTTAAAATCGAGCACAGGGTGACGAGTTGGGCCACCCACACGCCGCAGCCTGGGTGCGGAGACAAGACCGTGGACGAAAACCTTGAACTGCCAGACGGCGCCAAGATCAAAGAATTCAGACGAAACCGGGGCTGGAGCCAGACGGATCTCGCTGAGGCGGCTAAAGCCTCAAAGGATTCCGTTTGGCGCTGGGAGAAGGGTCACCCGGCTCAGCGGACGTACCTACGCGAAGTTGCCAAGGCCCTCGACAAAGAGCTAGACGACATTATCCTGCGGAGTCCTGGGTCCGCGTCTCCCTTAGATCGCTCTGGGACCCCCGTCTTCAGTGCTGCCCATGAACGGAGTACTACCAGGATCTCCACCGCGAAGCTGCCCTCAACCAGCCCCGTCGTTTTCGGTCGCGGCGAGGAACTATCAGGACTCAGTTCGGCTTGGGACAATGATGTCATAAACGTCCTTGTAATCCTAGGCTGGGGGGGGATCGGAAAGACAGCACTCGTCAACGCTTGGCTGAACTCTATCTCGGAAGACAACTATCGCGGGGCGGAGGCTGTTTTTGGATGGTCCTTCTATAGCCAAGGTATAAAGGAAGAAGGCCAAGCATCTGCAGACGCCTTCCTTGCGTCAGCTCTTGAGTGGTTTGGTGATCCGCTTCCCAATCGGGGGTCCATGTGGGATAAAGGAGGGCGACTGGCCGAGATCATCAAGAACCAGCGAGTGCTCTTGATCTTGGATGGACTCGAACCTCTACAGTTTCCACCGGGTGAAACCGCTGGCCGCCTGCGCGACCCAGGTTTGAGAAGCTTGATTCGTGAGTTGGGTCGGAAGAATTCCGGTTTGTGTATCATAACGAGTCGCGTCGACATCGATGATCTTAAAGAGTTTGTCGGACGATCAGTCACAATTCTGGACCTATCGAATCTCGCGGTGGATAGTGCCGTGGAATATCTACGTAGTCTGGGCGCTCGCGGCACAACCAAGGAATTGGAACTCGCCGCTACGGAGTATTCGTGCCACGCTCTGGCTCTAACACTCTTAGGCCGTTTCGTTGCCACTGCGTTGCTTGGCGACATTCGCCGCCGTGATACGCTCCCTATCCTCGAAAAAGAAGTCAAGCACGGTACACACGTCACTCGACTCATGAGAGGCTATCAACATTGGTTTGCGGGCAAACCTGAGCTTCAGATCCTCCGATTGTTGGGCCTATTTGATCGTCCCGCTGAACGGTCCGCCATCAATGCCGTGATATCCGGACCGCCGCTTGCTCTCCTGACGGACAAGCTCACCGGGGTAGGCGAACTAGAGTGGCAGCTCATTCTGTCCACGCTCCGAGATAGCAGGCTCCTGGAGCCTGATCCACGGAACGTCGGGATTCTGGACTGTCATCCTTTGGTTCGGGAGTATTTTTCGGAAGAGCTGAGGAGCCAAAGCCCCGAAGCTTGGCAGTCCGCGCAGGCGCGTCTCTACGAGCACTACAAGGCAATTGCTCCACCGCTTCCCAATACAACTGAGGAAATGTCCCCGCTCTTTCAGGCGGTCGCGCATGGATGTTTGGCGGGCCAATACCAGAACGCCTTCCACAACGTTTTTCGGCAGCGGATTCACCGGATGGACCAATATTATAACTCCAGAATCCTTGGAGCCATTGGCGCAGAACTTGGTGCTTTGTATTATTTCTTTGAAAGGCCCTGGACGGTTCCAGTCGCTGCTCTCGGTGACCACGAGAGAGCGTTCGTCCTCAGTGCTGCCGGATTTCGCCTTCGTGCATTAGGGAGACTAAGCGAAGCTGTTGAGGCCATGAATCTCGCATTAGGCCTAAGAATTCAACTTGAGGCGTGGAAAGATGCCGCTTATTCTGCCGCTAGTCTTGGCGAGGTATACCTGCTGATCGGGGAGACATCCCATGCGTTGCGCCTCACCTCCGAGGCAATCGGCTTTGCCGACGAGAGTTCGGATCAAACACAGCGAGTATTCAGCAGAGGTTGGTATGCGGCAGCTCTGCACGCGACCGGTCATCCCGAGGAAGCCCAGATTGTCTTTGCCGAGGCTGAGGGGATTCAGTCCTCTCGGAGGCCGCAGTGTCCTTACCTTTATTCGGTGGACGGAAGCTGGTATTCCGAGCTGTTGATAGAGAGAGGCGAATACCTACAGGTATCTGCGCGCGCCAGGCATGCCCTTGAAGTCGGCGAGAACAACAGTTGGCTTCTTGAGATAGGCCTTGCATATCTAATGCTCGGTCGAGCAGGACTGCTTCTGCACTTGAACGGTGCTAGCCCCGAGGGTGTTGTTGCAGACATTCCGACGGCTTTCGGATACCTAGACGCGGCAGTGACGTATCTCCACCGCGCCGGCAGGCGCGGTCACCTCCCACGGGCTATCCTGGCGCGGGCTGTGGCACTTGTGGTTCAGGGTGACTTAAGCCGTGCTGAAGCGGAAGCTAACGAAGCCCTCGCGGTAGCTAGGGAAGGTTTCATGCGGCTCCACGAGATTGACTGCTACGTCGTTCTTGCGTGCGTCAATGCTCTGGAGGGAAAGTCCACAAGGGCGATGTCGGGAATTCGGGTTGCCGACGTCATGATTGAGCAGACGAACTACCGACGACGTAAGGAAGTGATCAACCGCGTTGCGGCAACATTGGAGGACCGGGCGGCACTGCTTCATCTCGTCGCCGCGCTCTAAACGGCCAGAAATCCCGGCCAATTGTCACTGCTTCGGCTATATGCTATGCTCCAGAGGGGGTTAACATACCTGTGAGGCTTGGCGTTTTGGGTTGGCAGTTGGTAGTCACCCCGTGGAGCAGATCAAGGAGCAACTAATATGAATAGAATTGCATTCATTGGAACTGGTCTTATGGGCCGATCAATGGCCGGGACATTGTCTAAGACCCATCCTGACTTGGTTGTCTTTAACCGGACCAGTGGTCGGACCCATGAACTGGCATCAGCAGGCATTGCTGTTGCCGACTCGGTCGAATCGGCGTTGGACGGCGCAAAGTGGGTTGTTCTGATGCTGAGCGATGCAGTAGCGATCACGAGTGTATTGCTTTCAGGTGCTCCGAGATTGACCGGCAAGACTGTTGTCCAAATGGGAACAATCTCACCTGAGCAAAGTATTGAACTTATGGGCAAGTTTGCTAGCTTTGGTGCCGAATATTGCGAAGCGCCAGTGCTCGGTAGCGTGCCAGAAGCGAAAGACGGCAAATTGATCGTGATGGTCGGTGCCAGCTCGGAACAATATGAGCGGCTTAGGCCGCTGCTGAGTTCTTTTGGGCCGCAGCCAATCTTGGTGGGTAGCGTGGGCGCGGCTGCGGCACTTAAGCTCGCGATGAATCAGTTGATCGCGGCATTAACAGCCGGGTTCGGTCTGAGCCTGGGGTTCGTGCAAAGGTACGGCATTGAGGTCGACGTGTTCATGAAGGTGCTTCGGGCGAGCGCACTCTATGCGCCTACCTTCGATAAGAAAGTGTCACGAATGTTGGCTCATGACTATGGAAATCCGAACTTTCCGACCAAACATTTGTACAAGGATGTGGCTTTGTTTATCGATTCGGCGACGCGTCAGGGTCTCAATACTGCTGCTATCGAAGGAGTTCGTGCAATCGCCGAATCGGCATTGGGTCTTGGCTTGGCGGATTCGGACTATTCCGCGATTTTTGAATCAATATCCCCGGAGGAGTAGTTTGTTTGCTTTATGACCGCCTTTTTTCCGGCTGAAGTTCAGAATGGGCAGGTCGCCATGGCGGTTGTTGCAGGTGCGGCTAAGCGCCCGAGAGGTCTGGTCCATTTTCGCGTGATCGTCGCGCGACAGGATGTGCTAGCCGGCGGCGGTATAATCGGCAGATTGTTGGAGTTCGTGTGCGGGTGAGTTTTGGGCAGCTACAAAATCATCTACAGGCCAGTTTGCGCACTGTAGATGTTTTCGCCGTGGAGTATTGAGTCTTAAGGACTTATGAAACGGCAAGAATTGGCCCTACCCCCGCCTTGGGCTCGGGAGTGAGCCATTCCACCGGCGGCCTTCACCATGGGGCGCGGAACTGGTTGCGAATCGTCTAGTTTCTAGGGAAGAAACCTCTGGTTCAGGGTCACACAACGTCTTTCGGGGTGTCCGCCTGTGATTGTGAAACGATAGAAGTGTCTGGGCGCTCGCGGAGGATATCCATTATGTGCTTTTCTTCAAGCTTCACCAGTTCGGCCCAGGCCTGGTCTGCGTCGGCACAGGCGGGGCCAACATCGAATCCCGAATCGCTCCAAATCTTCGTTGCGGCAACCAGTGTCTCGTGCGCGGAGCCAGCCGCCGCGAAGGTGTAGGCACGAAGCAGGTCCGTTGTGGGAGGATTCTTGATTATGAGCCAACCGTGCTCAACCGCCAAAGGCAGGGTCAGTGTACCCCCGGAGGGATTTGCATGCTTGATCATTGAGCAGTGTTCGTAAATCGACTTCATCGCGCTGCGTTCCCCCGAGTCTGCGAACAGGTCCTCCAACAGGGCCGAGACCCTCCAAGGCTTGCGGCGGCGGTCGTCATGGGCGATCCAGGTTTCCGCCGCTTCGGGATGCCTCTGCACGAACCGCAGGTCAAAACTCAACTCCAGAAGTGTCACCAGCAAGACGCCCGCGTCGCGCTCGCGCCCGAGCGCCACAAGAAGCTCAAAAGACAGCAGACATTCAGTGAACCTCTGCACGATCATCAGAGCCACCCAATCGTTCTTGCTCAGGGCATGCGTTCGACCTTGTTTAAGGACCGCCACTGTCACTCCCACGGCGGAGCTGCGGACGCGCTGGCTGAGATAGCAGAAGTTCAGAACTCGCTGGTCTTTTGTAAGCGGCAGATCTTTCAGAGAGTACTCAATCACGGGTTCGGTATCGTCCTCGATTTGTCTGCGGCCCGCGTGCTGTCAGTTCTTGCTTACGATCTCGGCAACGCATACCGCTCCTCGCGTCGGCGGAACGCTTCCGCGCCCCCTTCGAGAATCTTGCAGACCTGTTCACGGATACCCGGGTGCGCCGGGTCGGCGTTCGTGTCTTCAAGCGCGCCGCCCTGGTAGCCGATCTTCGGCAACCGCGTGCCGTCGAAGTTGGCCACGATGATCTGCTCGGAGTCGGTGTTGACGACCAGATTGGGGTTGTGGGTGATGACGATGATTTGGCGGGTTCTTTTTCGGTTCCGGAAATAGTCTATGAGGTTTTCGTAGACCGAAAGATTATCGAGGTTTTCCTCCGGCTGGTCGATGATGAGTGGGCGATTGTCTTCCCGTTCGATCTCCAGGTACAACAGGAGCAGCACGATTCCCTTCTGCCCCGGCGAGAGCAGATCGAGGTTCTTTTCGTCGAAGCGGATGGAGTAGGTGACGAAGAAATAGTCCGTGCTGTAAAACCAGTCGTCAAAGTCCCGCTCGGCCTTGCCCTTGCGCAGTTGATCGGCGATCTTGATCTCCTTGCCGTCGTCCAGGCAAAACGTGTTGCGCAGCGCGGTGATCTGGCCCTTCACTGCTTCCCGCGCAAACTCGGATTCCTCATTCTGCGCGAAAGCGTCCCTTAAGGCGCGATCAAGAAGCGTTTCGTCTCCGCGGTAGCGCCCTTTCCGAGTCCGGTCCACGATCTCCAAGCCCCGCCGGAAGTGCCGGGTTAGGTCGGCCGAAATCCGGGAGACGAATGTCAGCTTTTTGTCGATGTCGCCGCCCTGCTGCAAAGCCTTGTGTAAAGGCGCGTAGAGGTCCGCAAGCGTCCTTTGTTCGTCTCGCAGCAGATCAAAGTAGTCCAGAAAGCGCTCGGCGCGCGCTTCCTGCTCCCGGCTGAGAGCAGGTGCAAGGGTGGTGTCTATCTCTCCGATTTCGGCGTCCAGCGCGCCAATGACTGTCCTGAGCGCTTGGCAGTCGCGCTGAAATTTCTCGAATGCCGCACGGCGATTACCGCTTAGAGTAAGCCGGCCCTCGATGGCTTTGATACGTTGTTGGATTTCTTCCAGTCCTGTCGCACCGCCGTCCGTGCCTTTTTCGAGGGCGGCGAGTTCGGCGCGCAGTTGCTCGTCCCGTGCGGTCAAAATCGCTTCCGCCTCGACGGGCATACGGACTTCAAAGGCAGCCGCACGGTCACCCAAGCCCACCTCCTGGAGTAGTTTGGCGGTTTCCGTGTTAAAGGCGCCCACCTCCTGCTCGAAGAGTCGCAGTTTGGTGCGCAGCGCGGCAAGCTTTGCAAGCTGAGCCTGCTTCTCACCGCCGCGCCGTTCGTATTCGCGCTTCTGTTCGTTCAGCTCGCCCAAGAGCTTGAGATCTGCGTCGTTTTCGGGCGGCACCTCCGGCGGCTTTTGTTCCAGTGCGGTCAGCTCGCCCTTTTTTTGATCCAGCTCCTTTTGCTTTTGGGGTTTCAATGCGATACGGGCGTTGAGGTCGGCGATCCGACGGTTTGATTCCCCAAGGTCTTTACGGACCTTGTCCATTTTCAATGCAATGGCCTGAGTGGCCCGGTCCCTGAGCTCGTGGAAATCCGAAGCGCCCATGCGGGCCTTCGACTCAATGCGTTGGAAGATAACTCGCTCAATCTCCCGTTCGATTTCTTCGGTGTGCTCCGGATCGCAGAGGTGTTCCACGAAGCTCTGCGGCAGGTACTTGACCTTCTCCTCGGCAAGATCGTGATGCAGGCCGGTTTTGATCTCCGCCTGATCAACCTGCCCGTCTTCCCACGTCAAGGTCACGGCCGCCCCCGTGATCGGCTGGGTGTTGATGGTGGATTTCTTCGAAGCCTTTTGAATAAACGTATCCTTGACGTCCGCAGAACCCTTGAACTTCTCGCTGCCTCCGGCAAAAGCGATGACTTCGGCCAGCGCGCTTTTGCCGGAACCCCGGCCCCCAATCACCGAGATAAGGTCGGAATTGAGCGGAATGGGCTCCCCTGAAAACCACGTCTCCGCCCCGCTGATTTGCACAGACCGGAGTACCTGGTAATCGTGCTTGAGGTTCGGGGCTGATTCACCAATCGTCAGGCGGTCCGCAGGCTCGCAGAAAATCTGTTTGAGGCCTTCGAACGTGGGCTCAGCTTTAATCCAGCAGAAACGGTTCTCCGCCGGTTTACCGAGAGTTTCGAGGCTGTGGGCGTCCGAGCCATGAATGCACGGCTTCAGGCTCTTGAATTCCTTCCGGAATTCGTCGGGCGACATGTCGCCCTGCCCCAGCGCCCATACGCGAGTCTTCGGGTTGGCGGAAAAAATCGCGTCTGCACCTTGCAAAAGCACCCGCCGCGTCTGGTGGTCCTGTCCACCCCATTTCATATCACTCAAGCTGTCTTCGGCCAAAACGACCATGTACTTACCATCGAACAAGCTGCGGTGACCGTCGAGTACAGATTTGATTTCCTGGGCGCTCACGGCGGCATTCATGCAACCGACAGCGAACGGCTGCATGCCGGCGAACTCCTTCTGCTCCTTGATGAGGCGCTCGCCCAATTGCGTGAGCTGCGCCCGCGAAATCCGCCATTTCTCGTCCGGCCCCTGCGGATAGCCCTCGCACGTGAACGTCAGGTTGCGCAAGAAATGCTCCTCTATGTCTTCCGGGCGCACCTGGTCGGAAAAAATGACATGGAGGTTAATCCGGCGTTGTTTTGCGCCTGCCTGGGTACCCACGAACTTGTCGATGCGGAACTCAATGTTGGGAAGAATAAGGGGAATGTTTTGCAGGCGTCCTTGAGCCCGAAATCCCAAGATCTGTTTATAGCCTTCAATCTCGAAGTAGTCTGCGACCGCGACCGCTGCGAAACCCTCGAGCTTCTCCAGCGCTCCCAGGTATTGCTCCCAATCCGGTGCGCCCGAATCGGAGATCTTGGGGAACTGGTTACTCAAGGCTGAGCATGGCGTGTGAAGGTGCAGATCCCACTTCGCCCAGGTGGACCCCCGCCGCACGGTCAGGTGCGACGTGGCCTGCTCGATGGTTTTGAGCACTGGTGTCGTTGACATATCCAAGAATCCCACCACGTTAATAGCTGGCTAGATCTCAGCGGGGCAGTGCAGCAGATCTGCGCTGCCCCCCGGAAATGCTTCTAAAATAAGCCACTTACAGTCTATCACGCTTCACCAATTTGAGGCAATATCAGATCTGAACGTCTTTGGCGGACATCCTGGGCAGTTTTTTGCAGCAACCTTCGAGGAGAATATTGAAAACATTGGTCGGAGCGGGCAGATTCGAACTGCCGACCCCCCTGCGCCCAAGTTTGACCGGCCTCGCCGCACCGGGTGTCCCGGGCCGGGCCCTCGGGCCGCTAGATCTCGTCGTGAGAAATTGAGGCCAAGCGGCCTTATGTTTCCCTGTTAGGCCGCCTTCCGCCGCTCGAATACCAGAGGCAGCCCGAGTTGGCTTTCGGCAGCGGCCAGCCTACGGACACCTGCTTCAAAGTAGTTCTTGTCGATCTCGGCGCCGACGAAGTGCCTACCGAGACCCCGCGCCGCGATTCCAGTTGATCCAACTCCCATGAAGGGGTCGAGAACCAAGTCGCCGGGCTTCGACGCCAGCTGAATCAGGTGCCGGAGGACGCGTAGCGGCTTCTGCGTAGGATGATGCGGCTTTTTGAGGCGCTCACGGCCCATGCAGATCGGCGCTTCGATGAAGTTGTGCATCTCCTTCTGTGTTGTGAAATTCCAGGTATGGCCCTTGTTCCAGGCGCAGATGATCAACTCACAGCTGTTCAGGAAACCTGCCCGGCGCAGCTTTGGAACCGGGTTGGTTTTGTGCCAGACCATGAACTGGAACGTGTCAAAGATCGGATCGAAGGCTCCGTGCCATTTCCCCAGCATGTTGTAGCTGGTGAACGCGAAGAGGTTGCCAGTGGGCTTGAGCACACGCACGAACTGCTCGATCCATTCCTCTGGTCGAAAGTCTTCGCCGTCCCAGTCGGCGACGTTGTTGTTGATGTCCTTGCGCCAGCTCAGCTTAATGTTCCCCGTTGAGTAGCCGTTCAGATTGTACGGCGGGTCCGTCAGGATGAGATCGACGGACTGGGACGGGATTCGTCGAATCAAATCACGGCTGTCGGCGTTTGCCAACAGCAGCGGATGGCTGACGTTGATCGTTGCGCGGGCCAGTTGTCGGCGCGTGAGCACTCGTGTTGTTGCAGGGGGTGAAATGAACGTCATGGGGCAGCGGGGCGATCCACCGAAGCGGCCGGCGTCGGTCCCAGGTAGATGTCGCGGATTGAATTAAGGCAGTTCTTAATGAGGTGTGCATTCCCGCGGTATGCGGCGAGAACGGTAGCGTAGCCATTTGGCGATTGGCAAACAAAGTTCCAGAAGTCTTTACCGATGAGCAGCTCTTCGTCGGCGAAGAACTGGCGGACACGCTCCTGTCGCCACGGCTTGTCCTCTCCGTAACGGTTGTAGGCGGTGGCGAAGTAGATCTTCAAGGGGGTTCCCGCTGGCAAGACGTTTGACAGGATAGCGTACTGCTCAAGGATGGCTTCCTTCTCTGAGCGAGCCTTCTTGTTGTCGAGGTCACCGCCAATCTTGAGCTCGATGAGGTAGTGTTGGTTCGACTGGCAATTGATCAAATAGTAGTCGCTATCATGGCGCTTCTTTGCTCCTTCGTCCGCCCGGGCCGGGCCCTGGCGAAGAAACTGATAGTCGGGTACCGTGGGGCGTCTCACGTGCCTTTTGTAACCTTCCAGGAGTTCAGCGATGCCGCGGGTCTGGTCAATGCGCAACGGCCCCTCGACCTGCCTCTGCACGTCGAAGAACAGGCCGGCGATGTTGACGGCGAGCGATTCGAGCATGTTGCCGAGGGAACTGTCGAGTGACCGCACCAAAGCGGTGTAGTACTGGATCTCGGGGCCGAGGGCTGCAATGAAGACGTTGTGAATCTTCATGTTCAACGTGCCTTCGGGGTCATCCACTTCGGCCTCGTGCCGGGATTGGAAGCCGAGCGCGTACGACTCGACCGCCGTTTTGACGAGAGCGCGGATGGCACCCTCGTTGTTTACAGAGTTCATCGGTTGAAGGGGGTTAAGAACGGATCGGGAGGACTGGTGCCCGGAGTGAAAAGAGCAACGCGAACGGAAAGACACCAGCATCAGAAGTATAGCGAGAAACGGAAGTCTTGGCAAATGGAGTAGCGCGCTAAATCTGTGTCCCTGGTTTCTCGGTGCGGGCTAGCCTGTCGTCTTATCTGGCGCTGCGCCTTGTGACCAAAGGAACTTGTCGATTTCTTTGAAGGTAAATGAGCGAAGGTCATAGAAATCCCGGAAGGCGGTCATTATTCCTACAAACTCTTGATAGTAGTCCCAGAGGTCTGGATTCGCACTAAGGAACCTTGCAAAAGGGGTCTGCTTCAGGGACCGGAGGTACCTATCCACGCGGGAATCCCAGATAGGGTATGAAACTGGGTTATGCCAACTGCAGTACTTCGTTGCGAACGAGTAGCTAGTCCGTTCCTTCCCTGTCGTGCTAATCGTGACCTTAGCGATTTTGTCAACGATTTCAGGCGAGCCGATGGCCAGGGCGGAGTCGACGTCTTGAGCTTGTTGATGGATATGGCGAGCCACATCGTGTACGGCGAAGATTTGCGTGGAATAGAGGCGGTTGAGGGCAACGACCTTGAGAAGGACATGGGGATGGTAGCTGTTGCCGGGATACTGGCTGAACAGTTCCTTTAGTGCTTGCTCAACGATCAGATTTTCTTGATCGAATTCCTCGCATGCAGCCTGCACGAGCTCGGCGGTCGGCGTACGCGGTGCCGTGTTCATGGCGCGAGGATACCAGCAGGCATCTTGCAGTTCAAGTGGGGCGGTCAGCCACGGGCACAAATTTGGCGCACTTCCCAAATAGGCCCACGTCTCGCGGTCGCGGGCCTGCTGAGTGGAGACTTGCCGTGTTTCCTGGGGCGAGTTGATTCCAAAGCTTTTGGAGTGCTTGCCGGCGGCGGTATGATCAACAGGTTGTTGACGCTGGTGGATGAGTGAAGTTTTGGGCAGCTACAAAATCATCTACAGGCCAGTTTGCGCACTGTAGATGGTTTCGCCGCGAACCATTGATTCTTAAGGACTTATGGAACGGGAAGAATTGGTCCTACCCCCGCCTTGGGCGCAGGGGGTCGGGCGTTCAAATCGCCCCGCCCCGACCAAAGAAACACGGCTCTACGACACACCCTACCTCTCCGGGCTTTGATTGTCCAAACGCTTGCGCTGCTGATCCTGGAGGATCTTCTTCACGTCGTCGAGGGACTTCGCGAGCCTCCTGGTGCGGGCCTCGTCGGCCGCCAGGTCCGACTTGAGTTTGGCGGCTTCCTGGGCCAGCTCGTCTCTCTGCTTGCGGATCTCCGGGTCCTCCGGCGGCGGCTTATGCTCGGGAGGTCTTCCCAGAAAACTGGCCGCTCCGCGGGCCCGTTGCCCACCGGGCAAGAGAATGGCCAGCTTGATGTCGACCCGTGTGCCCTGGCGGCCATAAGTGATCGTGCCGGCTCGCAGGTGCCGCGCGTCCAACTGGATCTCCTGGCGAACGGGGCCGTCGTCAATCTCCAGAGTGGCGTCGGTTGCCCGGCGCACCACGGGAGAGTTGCCGTCCCACTGGATCTGCAACTGGCCGTCGTTATCGCTGGTTTTGAGCCCGATGAAAAGCGGGGGCGCGGGCCAAATCGCAGCCGTCAGGCGGGGCAGCCAGAGGTCCCGGGTCTGGTAGCCCACCGCCGCAGCCGCCAGGCAAATGGCGATCGCCAGGACGGTCGCCAGAAACCAGTGCGACTTCGGCTCGGCGGGCGGCGTCAGAAAACTCGGAAGGGGCAGCTCGGCCGTCTGCCGCGCGGATGCCTCCGGAGCCGGCTCCGGGGTGCCCCCTGGGCCCGGCGCGGGCTCTTGAGGCGCGGCCTCGGCTACCACCGCGATCACCGGTCCGCGCGGATCTGGCCCGCGCGGAAGACGCGGGGAAGGCGCGCACTCCGTCGCCGGCGCAACTCCCGCTGGAACCGGACGCACGGGCAATGGCGCCAGGACGAATTCCTGGTAGGTGGCGGTACCGTGAATCCTGCCGTCCTTCTCCCGGAAGAAGAAGCCCGCCCTGGTGGGCTGAAAGGTGTGCGGCTTCAGCACCAGGGCCACCTGCCATGGTTCGGGGAAAAAGCGTTCGTGAAGGGCCAGGTCGGCCTCGGAGAGGAGAATCTCGCTGCGTGTGTGGGCGTGGTACCAGCCGACGGGCCTCAGCCCGTCCGGATCCCGCTCCGCCGACGCCAGCAACTCCGCCAATGCGTCCCGGTCGCGCTGGGAAAGCGTGAACGAAGGTCCGGACGCGTGCTCGCAATCCAGAGGCAAGTAATCGTCGATCACCAGGCGCCGGCGCAAACGCTGTCCGAGCAGAATCCCGCCGATTTCGGCGCCGCCGCGCGGCAGCGAAAAGAACGCATCCATCACCGCCAGGCGGATATCGTCCAGCGCTCTAAGGGAATACTCGATTGTGAAGGGGCACTCCGGCACCTTCCAGTCGGCTACTTCGTTCTCCGCGTCATTCTCCGTCATTCATTTGCGTCCGTTGTATTGATTGTAGACTGTCGGCACGGTACGAAGCCAAGACTATAATGGAGGAGTGCCGAAAGCCAGAGATCTCGAGGGGCGCCTGCAACAAACCGAGCGGCAGTTGCGCCTGTTTCAGAAGATCAGCCGCTTCATGGTCCGGGAAATGAGCCTGACGGAAGTATTGCAGGGCATCGTTTCCCTGGTGGTCGAGTTCACTCAATGCGACTCGTGTCTCATGTACCTGCTCGACGGCGAGGACCTGGTGCTGTGCGCTTCCAACACGCCGCACCCCTCCACCATCGGGAAGCTGAAGATGAAATGGAATGAGGGCCTGACGGGCTGGGTGGCGCGCGAGCGGCGGCTGCTGGCGATTTCGCGCGAGGCATACAAGGACCCGCGGTTCAAGAAATTCGGCGAGTTGGAGGAAGACACCTACGAAGCGTTCCTTTCCGCGCCAGTGACCGCCCGCAACCGGGTGGTGGGCGTGATCAACGTGCAGCACCGGCTGCCCCACCAGCATACCGGCGGCGAAATGGAGGTGCTCACCACGGTCGGCGAACAGGTGGGATGCGTCCTGGTGCTCGCCCGCATGGCCCCCACCGCGGTGGAATCGGCCAATCACGTGGAACTGGTGCTTTCCTCCGGACCCGTCGTAATGAAACAATAGAAGGAACGTGACGTCTTCATTCGCTCGGTTTCTAGGCGCGCTGGCGGCGCTGGTGGCGTGGGTGACGCCGCTCGGCGCCGAACGCTGGCAGTTGCAATATTTCTACGACCACAACAAGTCTTCCCTGGCCATCGCCGACCTCTCGTTTGCCTCGGCCGCGCGCGGCGTCGCGGTGGGAACCATCCACGAGGGCAGCCGCCAACGGCCGGTGGCGCTGGTTACCTCTAATGGCGGCGCCCGCTGGCAGCTCGTCCCACTCAAAGAAGAGCCACTGTCGCTGTTTTTCCTGAACGAAAACTTCGGGTGGATGGTGACGGAGAAGGGCCTGTGGCAGACCACGGAGGCCGGAAGAAGCTGGACCAAGCTGCCCCGGGTTCCGGGCCAGATTTATCGGGTGTACTTCAAGGACGAGAAGAACGGTTGGGCCGTCGGCGCCAGGAAGACCGTGCTCGAGACCCACGATGGAGGCCAGCGGTGGACGCGCGTGGCCGCGGCCGCCGAACAGCCCGGCAGTGTCGGAAGCTCCGCCTATGTGTGGATCGCGTTTGCCAACCCCCGGCTTGGCGTGATCGGCGGTCTGAACCGGCCGCCGGAACGAGCGCTCACACCGGATCTGCCGGAGTGGATCGACCCGGAGGCGGCCTTGCACCATCGCGAATTGCCGCATCTCACGATCGAGCTCGAAACCAGCGATGGCGGCAAGACCTGGAAGTCCGCCTCCGCTTCGATATTCGGCCAGGTTACGCGCATCCGTTTCGGACCGCCAAGTGTGGGCCTGGGGCTGATCGAGTTTTCCGACGAGTTCCAGTATTCCAGCGAGGTCTACCGGATCAAATGGCCCAGCGGCGGTAGCGAAAGGGTTTACCGGGACAAAAAGTTTGCCGTCAGCGATGTCTGGGTGACTCCGGACGGTACGGGCTATCTCGCGGGCATTGTGGCGACAGGCCAGTTGCGCAGCGTGGTTCCGGGCAGGGTGAGGGTGCTCAAGAGCCGGGACTTTTCGACATGGACCGACATCGAGGTGGACTACCGTGCAGTGGCCAACCGCACCATACTCGCGGCGGCCGGCGATCACGACATCTGGCTGGCCACCGACAACGGCATGATTTTGAAGCTGGCGCAATAGAACACGATTCCCAACTCCCGATTTATTCACAGGTAATTCACGGCACACTTCTGTAACTGCTTTGAAACATGGCTGAAAGAACTTGAGGAAAAGTGTGCCGGCGCATCAAAAAAGAATTGACCAAAGACCGTTGTGGGGGCATAGTGAGAGAGGTTCCAAGAGGTTTGAGGAACAGCAAGCCTCCGGAAACGTAGCGGACCAGGAACGGTGATCCGCAGCCAAGAAATCTAGTGATAGAAGGCGGGCTGCGGGGAGCGAGAGGAAATCGGGCGGATTCGGAAGGCGGGCTTGGCAGGCGGCAAATTCTGCTGAACGCTTTGATCCCGAGGGAGGTAAAAGTCCCGGAGGGGAGTGGAGGCAGGAGGCGCAGCCAGCCGGGTTATTTGGCGAAGCTGCAACGGGCCAGAAGCGATGAGGCGGCCGAAGCCGGGGCGAACCGGCATGGGTAGCGGAGCGGAAGGGCCGAACGGGCAGTAGAGCCAGGTAGCGGGAAGCGAAGTGGCAGGCCAGGACCTTTGACCCCGGAATGGGTTTCGCGCAAGCGGGAGTCGTTGCGGGCGAGGGAAAGGCCGTTACGGGCGACCGGCCCCGAGCGGGAGAGAAGAAAGGCTGCGACGCGCCAGGAAGCATTGATCCGGCGGCTGGGGAAAACGGCTGTTGGGGAGCGGAGAGGCGAAGCGTTCAGCGCTTCCGGTTGCGATGTTCAGTACCGGGCATGCCGGTGGTGGGCAAGGCTGGGAATCGGATCACTTGGAACCATTTTTTTGTGGGCAAGCTAAAGCATGCCCTGCCACGTAGCGCTTCACGAACTCCGCGAATGCCCGCTCGAGGGCTTGCCGCGCGCGCTCCGACCGGCCCACCTTTTTCTCTTCAATCTGTAGGACCGGCAGCAGGTTGCGCGTGGTGGAAGTGATAAAGACCTCATCCGCGGATTCCAGGTCCGCCGGCATCAGGGTCTTTTCGCCAATCGCGATTCCGGGCAGGTGGATATCGCCCAGCAGCACCTCGCGGGTGATTCCCGGCAGGCAGCCGGAGCTGAGCGGCGGCGTCCACACCTGGCTGCCGTTGGCGACAAAGATGTTGGCCGAAGTGCACTCGGCCACTTCGCCGCGCTCGTTGAGGAGAATCGCTTCGTCGAAGCCGCGGGATTGCACCGATTCCAGCCAGGTCAGGTTCATGGCCCAGGAAAGAATCTTGGTCCCGGCGAACGGGCATGCGGCGTGGCGGGCGTCCCGGACGTACGCCAGCTTGACGCCATCGCCCCAGTCTTTGGAATCGGCGGTGAGCGCGATCAGGTCGCTCGCGCGGCCCACCGAGGGGTCCGCCCACATACCCGGGCCGTTGCGGACAATCGCCAGCCGGAGGGTGGCGTTGTGCGCCTGGTTGGCCTCCACCAGTTTGAGCAGTTGCCGCTGCACTTCGCCGGCATCGTCGGGAATGGAGACGTGGAATGCCGCGGCGTCGCGCCGGATTCGCGCCCAGTGGCGCTCGAAGGCGAAGAGCACGCCATCGGCCACGCGCAAGGTGCTGAAGACGCCCCACCCGGAAAGCAGGCCGGCCTGGCCCGGAGAGAGCGCCGGATCGGAAACTTCGCGGATGACGCCGTTGTGAAGGATGTGACGATGAAGCACCTGCCCATTTTACCGCGCTGGCGTACTCGGACCCGCTAGTTTGATGCGAATGAGTAGAATCCCGTTTCGGCGCGGAGCCGCGAAGACGCGGAGAAAACGCGTTGAGGACGAGAGATCGACAGTTTCTTCTTCCCCGGTCCCAAGCCGAATCCTCCGCTGGCTCCGCGTTCGAAGCTCCTGTAGCGGCGCGCAGCCTCCACCCACGCATCAGTCCTTTTTCTCGAAGTTCTTCTCGGCGCTGTTCTCCGTGTCTCTGCGTCTCCGCGTCGAAAACCGCTCGCTGGTCTGAGGCACAGCCTCGCTGAAGATTACTTCCAGTTGGGGAAGGGCTCGGTCTTGGCCTGGCGGCAGGAGCCGATCAGCTCGGGCAGCCGCTTGCGCCGATCGAAGAGGCGCTCCAGAAGCTGCACGAGGGCGTCTTCTTCACCCTCCACCCAATCCGGGGGAATCCGCTTCCAGGCTTGGTCGATCACCTCCTCGGGGAAGTCCATCACCAGGCCCAACCAGGGCTGAAAGTCCTCCAGGGAGCGCACCGCCTCGTAGACCAGGCGGCGGGCGTAAATACCTTGCAGGGGCGAATCGGGGAAATCCCAGTTGGGCCCGTTGAAGGTATAACCGTGGTCGATCATGCGGGCCACAAAACCGGGACGATCCGGCCCGGCGGGCGCCCTCGATTCTCCGCGCCGCACCAGCGCGCGGTAGAACACCGACTGGCGGCCATCGGCGTTGCCGGTCCACTTGTCGAACACCAGGATGGCGCGGAAATCCTCCAGGTTCACCACCTGGGGCAGAAGCGCGTCGGGGAGGAAATCGTAAACCGCGGTGCGGCCGGGGTCGCCGGGATAGCGCGAGCCGAAGTGCCACCCGGGCTCGATGGCGATGCGCTGAGTCCCCAGGTGCAGGTGGACTTCCGGGTTGGCGGCCAAAAACGCGGCGTCGACCTGGATCAGGGCGGTCTCGGGAGTGGCAATGTTCAGGTAGCCCAGCAGCGTCGCGGAGAGCCGCTCGTTCACCAGGATGCGGCGATGCTGGGGATTATTGCGAAACTTGACGACGTACCAATTGCCGTCATCCGCCTCCAGCAGATGAGACTGGGCGCCTCCTCGCATTTTTCGTACATGCCGGACGGCCGTAATCGGCATTGGATAAAAGAGCGGTAACCTAGAGTTGTATCACACGGAGGAATCCATCACAGATGTCCGAACCGGAAACATCCACCAGCAACACCTCCGATGGCGGAACCAGGCCAGGCGGGGCGCGCAGCCAGGACGAAGTGGCGGTGGAGCTGATGAAGTTCATCGCGGTGACGACGGGATACGGAAAGGCCCCCCAGTCTTCGGCGGGCTTTTCGGGAAAACCCGTGGCTCGCTCGGCGGAAGAGCACGCCGAAGCGCTGCTCGAGCTGTTCGAGCGCTGCCGGCGCGTGGTCAAGAAACAGAGTTAAGCACAGCCACCTTCCGGGCCGCCGCACTCAGCGCTTCCGGGCGCCTTTTTTCGCGGGCTTCTTCTTCGGGGAAGCCTTCTTGGCGGGCTTGGCAACGGCCTTTTTGGCGGCTTTCTTCGGCGGCGCCTTCTTGGCGGCTTTCTTCGGCGGCGCCTTCTTGGCGGCTTTCTTGACGGGGGCTTTCTTGACGGCCTTCCGGGCCACCGCCTTCTTGGGGGCGGATGCCTTCTTCACCGGCTTCTTAGGCACAACCGTGGCGTCCGGGGCGGCCGGCGCAGGTGGAGGCCCGGGCGTGGCAAGCGGCGCCGGCTCAGGCACGGAAGAGAGGATCATCACGTCGATCTCTTCTTCCTCCTCTTCGTCTTCGTCGTCGTAATCGTCGAGCTGGGAATCCAGTTCCGAGTCCTCGTCGTCCTCGTAGTCGGGGAAGTCTTCCATCTCTTCTTCGTCTTTGGGAGCGGATTTTCGACTATCAAACATGAAACAAGCCTCCTGTATCAAGGCACAATCACCCATAGAATACCCTTTTTTCACACTAAGGCAATAGCGAAAAAGTGCGATTCGCGGAAAATTCGGCGCGGATTATCTGGAGGCGGTGCGGGTGAGGATCGGCGGGCTCTTATGCACCGGCTGGGCCGGAGCGGTGGGCTTCGCCGCCACAGACGCCTTGGCCGAGGTGCGGTGGACCGGGGTGCGGCGATGGGCCGAGGTCCGTGCGCCGGTGGTCCGCCGGACGGTTGTCCGTGCGACGGTGGTCCGCCGGCCGGTTGTCCGTGCGCCGGTTGTCCGTGCGCCGGTGGTCCGCCGGACGGCAGCCTCCACGCGCAGGGCCGCGGGGATCAGCAGCAGGTCGCCCTCCGCGGCTTGGGCCGACGACAGGTGGTTGGCGGCGACGATGCTGCCGGGCAAGGCGGCGTAACGTCTGCCGATAGCGGCCAGCGTTTCGCCGGCGCCTACACGATGCACGCGCCAGGAATTGCGGTGTTCCGCGGGAATGAGCTGCAACGCGGCCAGGAGCTGGTTGCCGCTGCCTTTGGGCACGCGCAGCGGATAGCCCCCGGGGACAATCCCCTTCAGGATGGCGGGGTTCAGAGCGGCCATCTCGGCGGCCGGCGTATCGGTGATATCGGAAACCAGCGCCAGGCTGGTGGGCGCGGAAACCTCCACCGTGTCGAATGCCAGCGGCGGGTCCAACTGAATGGAATCCAGACCGTATTCGGCGGCGTTCTTCTCCATGATGGTCATGGCGAGGATGACGGGAACGTAGTTGGCGGTCTCGGCCGGTAGGGCTCCGCGACTCCGCAGTTCCCAGAAATCGGCATAGCCCGTGCGTTCGACGGCCTTTTCCACCACCACCGGCCCGCAATCGTACGCGGCCATGGCCAGGTACCAGTCCCCGAACTCCTGGTATAGGTCGCGCAGGTGGTGGGCGGCGGCGCGCGTGGCCTTTTCAGGATCCATGCGGTCGTCGGTGTAACGTGTCTGTTGCAACCCGTACTGGTTGCCGCGCCATTTGAGAAACTGCCACATACCACCGGCGGCCTTGCGGGATAGCGCGCGCGGGATGAAGCCGGATTCGGCCTGGGCCAGATGGATGAGTTCCTGCGGCAAGCCTTCTTCATCGAGGATGCGCTGGATCATGGGCCGGTAGCGGCCGGAGCGCTGCAACCCGCCAACCAGCGTTCTGCGGCCGCGTCCGGAGAAATAGTTGATGTATCCCAGAATGGCGTCGTTCACCGAGAGGGGCAACTGCGAAACCGTGGCCGCCACCTGCTCCCGCACCTTATCCTTCAGCTTGGGGTCCACGGGAAAGGTCATTTGCAGGATGTCTTCCAACGGGGCCTTTTCGAACTGGCCTTCTTCGATGCTGGCCGCGGCGCCCAGGACCGCCAGATCCATGCGGTGGATGGCGTCCACCATTTCATCCAGCTTGCGCTCGTATTCCTCGCGGTCGGCGGGATTCTGGTCCGACGCGTCCAGCATCGAGTCGATGGCGTCGTCGAATTCCCGCCGGGCGTTCCCGGCATCGTCGCTCTGGTAATACCGCTTACCGGCTTCAAACTGCCGATCGGCTCGCCGGACGAGCAAATCCGCGCGAGCCCAGCGCTCGGAGAACTGCGGATTGGTCAGCAGGAAGGGGGGAACATCCTTCAAGTATAGATTGGGTTGGATGACGGGAGGTTCGGCCAGCTCGACTACCGGACCGCTCGCGTGGGAAGCCGGCGGCAGGAACGCCATGCGGAACCTGGAGGGCTGATTCAACCCGCATCCAGCGGATATAAGGGCTACGGCGGCCAAGAAACAAGAGAAGAGCGTCTTCTTCCGAACTTCCATTACTGCCTCGAAATACAGAAAATAAGCTACTTCCGCGAGCCCGTGCCCGGGTATGACCCTAAAAGACTACAACGATTCACCTGTGTAATGCAAGCGGGTTCTCTCCGCCTCTCCGCCGGGGTTTTTGAAACGGCAGCATTCAAGCGTTGGTCCTGACCGTAACTGGCTGATTCTGTTCGCGAACGGCGTTTTGACGATCGACAGACGCAACACCGCTGCCCCGAGCCGCCACCATGAGGTTGGAGAGCGTCGATCTCCGGCACGCTCCTCGCGGGGAGCATTTGCAGCCGGCTCAGTCCACGCCTAAGAGGCCTTCTTCGGTCTCCTCTATAACGCTCGATTGCAGCAGACCCAGGGCTTCGACCACGCCCTCGACTAAGTTGTCCGTCTGGGCCTGTGCCCTGCGGGCCAACTCGATTTCGGCGCCCTGCGCATCGAGGCTGTCCCGGAGATTGTGAAGATCCGCCACTGCGTTCTCCACGTGGGTCAGGAAGTCCTGCCGAAGGGCGTCCAGGCCTTGCTCGGTCTGGGCGATGCGCGATCCGATCGCTTCAATGGTATCCCTGGCGCTCGAAGCGCCTTGCTCGGCCCGCTGTTGAGCGGCCGCGAACTGGGCGCCCAACGCGGAAATCTGTTCCCGCAGCATGTCCAAGGCTTCTCTGGTAGCGCGCCCGGTCTCGGAGGCCGTCCTTTCGTGCGCCTCGAGCCGCGATGCCAGGCAGGTCTCGATCTCCTGCAATTCGGCGCGGAGAGCGGTCGCGGCTTGTCCGCGGCGGGCGGGGTTTTCTGCGCGCCGCGCCTGGACCGCCAGGAGCTTCAGTTCCAGCAAGACCTTCTGCATACGCTCGAAACGTGCTGCCGGGTCCTTGGCGAGGCACGTAGAAAGGAAGAGGTCCATTCCCGGGTTGCCGGATGAGGGCGGCACGGCGTGGAGAATAGCCTCGGCCAGGGCGGCGGGGTCGTCGCCGCGGAAAGCGGGGCGGCCGGTTAGCATCTCGCAGGCGACCGCGCCGAAAGAGAAGATGTCGCTGCGGGCATCGGCGGGGTGTCCTTGCAGCAATTCCGGCGCGGTGTACGGCGTAGCGCCCTCTGCCGGAGCCGCCGCCGGGAGAAGTTCCAGCCGCGTTCCGGAGACCGTGATGTTGACCGGCGAAATGGCGCCATGCACCTGTCCGGTGTCGTGCATTTGGCGCAGGGCTTCGGCCAGATTGATGGCGTAACTTAGCGCTTGCGCCGCGGGGATTTCCCCTTCTGCCAGGCGCTGGTCCAGAGTTGCTGTAGTGTTCGTCGCGGATTCGAAAGCAATCATCGTGCCTCCTAGGTGGGGGCGGGAGACGCCCGCGCCCAAAAGCAAGTTAAGCCGGTTTCCGGCAGGCGCGCAAGTCTCCTATGGGTAGCAGGGGAGTACTATCAAGAGGGATTCCCGTTCTGAAGCACGCCCGAAAACTCAAATCTCCGTTCTCTCGGCCCGGCGGTCCGTCCTGGTTCTTCCTCGATTCCCAACCTCCCGTCTTCCTGTCATTCGCATTAAAAGTTCTAGTACTCCCACAGTATGAGCAGGACTATGAACCCACTAAGAAACTCCGGATACTGGCAATAGGAGAAAGCAACATGGCGTCGACCATGGAAATCGCATTTGAAAGTTCGGGATATCCGTCTTTCGGTGGACGGAGCTTCCTCGGAGGGTCGCGCAACTCGGCCCCGGAGATGCCGGGGGTGAGAGGCGGCGGCATTTGGGATCATCCACTCGACCGCATATCGAGTGGTATTTGCGAGAACGCGGCAAGACTCCACCGGAGTGAGCATCGACAATACCTGAACGACCATCGACAATCGGTCCGCCGGGCAGCGACACTCCGCTTTTTGGAAAAGCTCGCCGACCTGAAGGGACAGATCAGGCACCAGCAGGCCACGTCCGAGTCTCCGGTCGACACCGGCCGTCACGGGCCACCCGCCCTCGTTGCATAAGGCTGCGGCGACTATTACGTGGACCACGCTCCGGTCGTGCAGGCCGACACCTGAGATTCCAAGGACGGCTCCGCTAAGACTCCAGGCTCCGCATCGGCAGGCGGGCAAATCGGGACAGGCTCCTCCGGGGCTGCCCGGAGCGAGTCGCCGGTTCCATCGAGCGGCGGCTCGCCTGCCACGAGGGTCGCGGCACAAGGAGTGGCCACCGCTGCGGGAGTCGGCGCGGCAGGCGGTCCCGGTGCGCTACCGGAGAGTGGAGGCGGGCTCTCGCAGAGCGGCGCGGAAGGGTCGGCGATTCGCCCGGCGGCCAGCCGGCACATCTGCCCATCGCCAGGATGAAGTCCAGACCGGTGCGGGCGCTCTCCGCGGCTACTCCTCTTCTTCCTCTTCGCCCGCCTTGGCGGCCTTGGCGGCGGCGATGATCTTGTCGGACTGCAACTGCGGCACAAAATCGTAGTGGTCGAACTCCATGGTGAAGGAAGCCCGGCCCTGCGTCATGGCCGTCAGGTCGCTTTGGTAGTTCAGCATCTCGGCCATGGGCACCTGGGCGCGAATGAACTGGCTGCTGGCCTTGGTCTCCATGCCGGAGATACGGCCGCGGCGGCCGTTGAGGTCGCCCATCAGGTCGCCGGCGTATTCCACGGGAGCCTGAATTTCGACGTTCATGATGGGTTCGAGAAGAGTCGGCTTGGCGTGCTGCATGGCCGCCTTGAAGGCCTTGCGGGCGGCCAGTTTGAAGGCCAGCTCCGAGGAATCCACGTCATGGTAGGAGCCGTCGTAGACGGTCACTTTGAAGTCCACCATGGGGAAGCCGGCGAGGAAACCGTTCTCGGCGGCCTCGATAATGCCCTTTTCGACGGCGGGGATGAAGTTCCTGGGGATGGAGCCGCCGAAAATCTCGTTGGCAAACTCGAACTTGGCGCCGCGCGGCAGAGGCTCCATCTTGATCCAGCAATCGCCGAACTGGCCATGCCCGCCGGTCTGCTTCTTGTGGCGGCCCTGCACGTCGGCGGTGCCGCGGACGGTCTCGCGGTAGGGGATCTTGGGAGCTTTGAGGGCCACGTCCACGCCGTAACGCTTCTTTAACCGGCTGACCACGATTTCGACGTGCTGCTGGCCTGAGCCGGCCAGCAGGAACTCGCGGGTCTGCGGATCGCGGTAGAAGCGCAGCGACTGGTCCTCTTCCAGGATGCGGTGGACGGCATTGCCCATGCGATCTTCGTCGTTGCGCGATTTGGCCTCGATGGCGAACGCGATGGAAGGCTCGGGGAGCTTCACCGGCGGATACGTTATGTTCAGGCTCTTGTCGGCCAGGGTGTCGCCGGTGAGCGTATCCTTCAGCTTGGCGACGGCGCCAATATCGCCGGCGTGCAGGTCGGTGACCGGTTGGAGGGTCTTGCCCAGGGGGCTCGAGATGTGCGCCAGGCGCTCGGCCGTGCCGCGGGTCGCATTCTGGAGATTGGCGTCGTTCTTCACCACGCCGGTCATGACCTTGAAAAACGTGATGCGGCCGGCGAAGGGGTCGGCCGTGGTCTTGAACACGTACAGGGATGGCTGGTCGTTTTCGGCGATCTTGCGGGTGGCCTCGGCGCCGTCGACGGTGGCGGGGATTGGCTCACGCTCGACCGGGGCGGGCAGGTTTTCGACGACGAAATTGAGGATGAGGTCGGAGGCGATATTGTGCAGCGCGGAGGCGCACATGACCGGGAAGATGCGCATTTCCCTCAGGCCTTGCTTGAGGCCCTCGGCGATCTGGCCGGGCGCCAGGGTGCCTTTATCGAAAAACTCTTCCATGAGGGCGTCATTGCCCTCGGCCACCATCTCGACCAGCGCCTCGTGGGCCTTCTGGGCGGCCGCGGCGAGGTCGGCGGGGATGTCGCCCTCTTTGCCCTTGCCGTCGCCATCGGCGGCATACGTGTAAGCTTTCATCCGAACCAGGTCCACGACCCCGGTGAAATCGCGCTCCGCGCCGATGGGGATCTGGATGGGAACGGCGGCGCGGCCGAAGTTTTCCTGCACGCTTTCCAGGGCCCGCTCGAAATCGGAGCGTTCGCGGTCGAGCTTATTGACGACCACCACGCGAGGGAGCTTGTAGTCGGCCGCGAACTGCCAGACCTTTTCGGTCTGCACCTCGACGCCGCCGACGCCGTCCACCAGGACCAGCGCGGCGTCGGCCGCCACCAGGGCCGCCCGCGTGTCGTTAATGAAAATGTTATAGCCCGGAGTATCGAGGATATTGATTTTCGTCTTCTTCCACTCGGCCACGGCGATGGCGGTGGAAATACTGATTTTGCGCTGGATTTCCTCTTCGTCGAAATCCGTGATGGTGTTGCCTTCATCCACGCGCAGCAAGCGATTCGAGGCTCCGGCGGTGAACAGCAACCCGGCGGTGAGCGTGGTCTTGCCGGAATCGCCGTGGCCCACCACACCGACGTTCCGAATGTCCTTGCTTTCGTAAACTTTCACGGAGTTTGCTCCAGGTTTTAAAACGGAATAGTAACACGGGGGGGGATGCCGCGGTTGACTCTGGCGAATCAAACCTCATCTCCGGGAAGCCTGGCTCGCCGGTTTTTGCTAAGTTTGGTGTGTGGTGTCGCGCCCGATTCTGTTCCTCCTGTCGTTCGCCTGCCTGGCGGCGGTGCCGCCGGAAGATTGGCCGGCCGCGGCGAAAAAGGGCGACACCAGTCGCGTGGAAGCCCTCCTGAAAGCGGGAGCGGATATCGAAGCCAAGGACAACGATGGACGCACCGCGCTGATGCTGGCCGCGCAGTACGGGCGCGTGGATACCGTCCGCCTGCTGCTCGCCAAAGGCGCCCATGCCGACGCCCGCGACAAGCGTGGCTGGAACGCTTACATGCTGGCCCTGCTCTCCCCTTCCGGCGGCCTCATTCACACCGTCCACGATAAAGTGCTGAAACTCCTTCCGCGGCCCCATTTGCGTCTGGCGGTGGAAGCCAGGTGGGCTCCGGGCGCCTCCTTCTTCAGTTCCTGCTTCATGCGTCCGCAGGACCTGGCGCGGTACATGGACGGCTTGAGACCGGAAGCCCTGGTTCTGGAAGCCTTCCGGGACTACGCCTTCAACTCCGGACGGGGCCTGGTGGAGTTGGTGCAGGCGCCGGCCGGCGCGGATGCCGCGCTCAGCCTGCTGGTGGAGCCCGGCGTGACCTGCGTCGAGCAGTCCGATCGTCTGAGCATGTCGATTCACGTTCGTCTGCTGTGCCCGCCGGAAGGGTCGCCGCTGCTCGAAAGGACCTATGGCGGCGGGGTGAGAACGGGGATGCGTGAAGAGCTGGCCGCTAATCCCGCCCAGTATCCGGCGCTCTACCGGGCGTGGGCGAAACCCCAGGCAGGCCCCATCTACTGGGGTGTGATCGAGGCGCTGATGCGGTCACAGCCGTAGCGGCGGAAGCCTCGGTGCGGCGTGCCACCGGTTCGAGGTGTATGCCCGTCACCCCCTGAAGTTTTGCTATGAGTAACGAAGGCGTCTCAGCATTGAAAGCGGGGAGTGCGAGTATCTGGACTGACCGGTTGTATCCACTGTATCCAGGAGGCTTAGGCCCTGTCTCAGACCAGCGCATCGTTTCACATAGCAAAATAGGGGCCTTTTCTCCGAATTTGTTTGGTTCCCCCTGATGCATTATGTTATGCTGCGAAGCCTAAGGGAGTTTCGCGTTGTCGTTTATCCAAAGGAGTAGATTGGCTATGTCAAAACGCTTAGTTTGCTTGCTTGCGCTCCTGCTTGCACTCTTGCTGTGCGCGCCGATGTTCGCACAGGAGTTTCAAGCTGGAATCAGGGGTATCGTGAAGGACTCTCAGGGCGCCGTCGTGCCGGGAGTGCCAGTCGAGGCGCAGAACGTCGCCACCAACGAAATCAACCGCACCACCACCAATGAGGCCGGGATCTACTCGTTCCCCGTGCTGCCGATCGGAACCTATAACGTGACGGCCACGGCTACCGGGTTCAAGAAGGCCGAGCGGGACAAGTTGGAGTTGCGCGTGGGCGACCACGTGCAGCAGGATTTCACGCTGGAAGTCGGGGCGGTAAACGAGCAGGTCACCGTTTCCGCGGGAGCCGAGCTGCTACAGGCACTGCCCTCCGACAAGGGCCAGGTGGTGGGCACGGAGAACGTCGCCGACCTGCCTTCGCAGGCCCGCAATCCGTTCCTGCTGGGCATCGTGGCCACCGGCGTGCAATTCGATATCGGCGCCAATGCTCTGAGCCGCTCGGCGCGGCCGTTCGACGCCGGCAACAACGTCGCCGAGAGCATGTCCATCAACGGCGGAATCACGGGCGCCAGCGATCTGCTGCTGGACGGCGTGCCCAATACGGGCACGGAAGGCAGCAGCGCGGCCAACATGGGCTACGTGCCGCCTCCCGAGGCGGTGTCGGAATACAAAATCCAGAACAGCAACTACGACGCGCAGTACGGGCGCACCTCGGGCGGCACCATGACGGTCAGTGTCAAGAGCGGGACCAACCAGATTCATGGGGCTGTCTACTGGTTAGACAAGAACACGATCCTCACCGCCAACGCCTTCGATTACAACCGGATCGGCACCCCGCGCGCCGCGTATCACGAGAACAACCCGGGCCTGGAGTTCGACGGGCCGGTCTATCTTCCGCATGTTTACGACGGCCGCAACAAGACCTTCTTCATGTATTCGTACGAGATCTGGCGCGACTCCATTCCGACGCCCAGCACGCAAACGTTGCCGTACCCGGCGGCGGTGGCCGGGAACTTCAACACCACGCTGCAAAGCAACGGCTCGCCCATCACCATCTACGACCCCAACACCACCGCGCTGTCGGGGACGACGTACTTGCGGCAGCCATTTCCCGGCGATATTATTCCATCCACCCGCATGAACGCGGTGGGAGTGAAAATTGCCAGCTACATTCCCGCGCCCAACCTGGCGGGCGCCACCAACAACTTCGTCGCCACGCCCAATCCGCGGACCGACGCCTACGACTCCCACGTGATCCGCATCGACCAGCAGATCAGCGAGAAGAACCACTTCTTTTCGCGCTTCGTGCGCGGCTTCCGCACCGAAACCAACGGCGACTACGGCTGGCAGCAGGTGGCCGCGCCGGGCAACTCCTACTCCGACGGGCGCCTGAACCAGGGCGGCAACGCCGACCTCACCACCGTACTGTCGCCCTCCACCGTGCTCACCTCGCGCCTGGGGTACTTCCGGCACGACCTGTGGATCACGCTCTACGCCAGCGGCTTCAACCCGACCACGTTGGGCTTCCCGTCGTCGCTGCTGAGCACTCAACCGCCCTACTTCCCCACCATCGGCGTGAGCAACTACCAGGGCTTTGGGGCCTCGCGCAGCGGCGGGAACCAGTTCACCGAGAGCGCCACTTGGTCGTGGGCGGAGATCGTGAACCGGACCGTCCGCCGCCACCAGGTGAAATGGGGCGGGGAATTTCGCGTGAATCTGGACAACGTCAATTCACCCACCACCAATTTCGGCAGCTACTCCTTCACCGCCGGCTGGACGCAACAGAACGCGCTGACCTCCAACGCCGCCGCCGGCAACTCGATTGCCTCCCTGCTGCTGGGCATGCCGAATAGCGGCAGCGTGCCCATCAACGCGGCGCTGGCGTATGGCAATCACTACTATGGCTTCTTCGTGCAGGACGACTGGCGCATCACCAACACCCTGACCCTCAGCTACGGTCTGCGCTGGGACTATGAATCGCCCGAGACGGAGCGCAATAACCAGATCAATGCGGGCTTCGCCTTCACCCAGAACAGCCCCATTCAGGTGGTCGACCCCTTGCAGCCGGGCCTGACGCTGAAAGGCGGGCTGTTGTTTGCCGGCTCCAGCAACCGCATGCCTTACCAGCGCGACCTCAACAACTGGCAGCCGCGCGTGGGCATTGCGTGGCATCCGGTGAGCAAGACCGTGGTGCGCGCCGGCTATGGGTTAAGCTACGTCGCCACCTTCAACACCTCGGGCAACTCGGGATTCAGCTATTCCACTCCCTTCAACGCCACCCCCGACGGCGGCATTTCCTTCTCTGGCAACTTCCTCCAAAACCCCTATCCGACCGGGATTTTGACGCCCACCGGCTCCAAGGGGGGCCTGTCCACGTTCCTGGGGCAATCCATCTCCTTCACCAACCAAAATCGCGTGATTCCCAGGGTGCACCAGTTCTCCATCGGCGTGCAGCGCGAGTTGCCCTCCCGCTCGGTGCTGGAAGTTTCCTACGTGGGCAGCCGCAGCCAGGAGCTCAACGTCTCGCAGAACCTCGACGCCGTGACCTTGGCGCAATTGCTGCAATATGGCGCCAATGCCTCGCCCAATTTGACCGATCCCTGCTCGACGGCGGCATCATCGACGCTATGCCCGTACGCCAATCCGTTTTACGGCTTGCTCCCTGCCGGCCCCGGCCTCGCCACCAGCACCACGCGGCAGCAGTTGCTGCTGCCCTATCCGCAGTTTACGGGGGTCACCGAGAACAATATTCCCACCGGGAAGAGCTGGTACAACTCGATGCAAGTGCGCTTTGACAAGCGGTTGAGCCACGGCTTGAACCTGCTGGTGAGCTACACCCGCGAGAAATGGCTGAGCGCCACTGGGTACCTCAACGCCCAGGATCCGATCACGCAGACGCCGGAGCGCACGCTGAACGGCCAGGATACGCCGAACCGCATCGTGATCAGCGGCAACTGGGCGATTCCGCTCTTCGGCCAAACCAAGGGGATTCTAGCCGTGTTTTTGAAGGGCTGGCAGGCCAACGGCGTCTTCCTGCGCGAGAACGGCTTCCCGCTGGGCGCGCCGGGCGGTTACATATCGACCGGGCTCAACCCCGCGTTGTCCGGTGGAAACGACTCGAAGTTCTTCAATACGTGCACGCAACTGACCAACGGCACCATGGAGAACTGCACCTTCAACGGCACGACCTTGCAACCGGCCTTCATCCAGCAGTATTCCAACTCGTACCGCACGCTGAGCGGCGAGTTCCCGACCATCCGTCCACCCAAGGTGCCGAACGCGGATATCTCCCTGTTCAAGGCCGTCCAGGTGCACGAACGCTTTAACGTGCAGTTCCGCGCGGAAGCGTTCAACGCCACCAATTCGCCGCAATTCAACGGTCCGAGCACGAGTCTGACCTCGACCTCGGCCGGCGTGGTGACTCTGACGCAGGTTAACGACCCGCGCAACATTCAGTTGTCGCTGCGTGTGAGGTTCTAAGACTCACACGTCCTGGTAGTCTGGGCAAGCTAAAGCATGGCAGGCATGCTTTAGCTTGCCCTTTTCATTGGGCGAGACCAGGGGCCGAGCCCGCGCAGAGTGCGGCCGGCGCAAAGATAGGCAAAGTACAGCCCCGCGGAGAACGCGCGCATCTTGGAATGGCCGGCGCGGCGTGGGGCCAGGGCCACGGGAATTTCCACGAAACGCAAGCCGGCGTCGGCGGCGGCAAAGAACAGATCGAAATCACCCCACCGGCAGGCGCTCGAAGGCATGTTCGACAGCACGTCTTTAGGGATCGCCTTGAAGCCGCAAAGGACGTTGGTTACTTCGCGATTGAGCAACCGCGATACCCATGCCGCGAAGAACCGATTGCCCACCCGGCGCGCCAGGGACATTGCCCCGCGCGCCATGTCGCCGTGCAATCTCGACCCATAGACAAACACACGGGAATTCGCGCGCACCTTCTCGCCGGAAAGCGCTTGCAGAACCGGCCGGATCGATGCGGGCCCCACCGTCATGTCGGCATCCAGGACGATTATGAATTCCTCCGGGACGCCGGAGGCCCCGGCCCTGATGGCAGCGTTCTTCCCTACGTTTTGAGGCAGCAATAATGCTCTGACACGAGGGGCATGCCGGGCCGCGAGTGCCGCACAGATCGCGGAACTGCCGTCCCGGGAGCCATCGTCGATCAGCAGAACGGTGTCGATACCCTCCAGTTTCAGAAGTTGTTCCACACACGCCGCGATGGTGCCGGCTTCGTTGTAGCAGGGGACCAGCACTGCCACGGATGTGCAGCTCTGAGGGCTCATGACTCAACCTCGCATACTGTTCGCACTCGCGCAACTTCCCCAGGGCCGGCCCGCCCCGGCTCTGCATCGATTGTGGGGCAGGATTGTATCCTGCGCGCCGGTTTGTTACCGGCGCAACCGGCGGGTTACCAACCCGCCGCCAACTTCGGTCGAATTCCCGTTCCTGGGAACACTAAGTGGCATTACCCACACGTGCTACCGCTCAATGAATCCGTAGCCGGTCCACCATTTGCCGCAACTGCGGATCGGGCCTGATGCGCAGGGCCGCTTCATACTCGGCAATCGCCTCCGGCAGCCGGCCGGGCATCCGCGCCAGCGTGTTCGCCAGATTGACGTGCGCTTCCACGAAATCGGGCTCGCTCCGCAGGGCCGCCTGGTATTCGGCAATCGCCTCCGGCAGCCGCCCGGGCGTCTGCGCCAGGGCGTTCGCCAGGTTGTAGTGAACCTCCGCGCGATCGGGTTCCATCCGCAGGGCCGCCCGGTATTCGGCAATCGCCTCCGCCAGCCGCCCGGGCGTCTGCGCCAGGGCGTTCGCCAAGGCGTCGTGCGCATCCGCGTCATCGGGTCGAATCTTGAGCGTTGCCTGGTATTCGGCAATCGCCTCCGCCAGCCGCCCGGGTATGCGCGCCAGCGTGTTTGCCAGGTTGTAGTGAACCGCCGCCAGATCGGGTCGAATCCGCAGGGCCGCCTGGTATTCGGCAATCGCCTCCGCCAGCCGGCCGGGCGTCTGCGCCAGGGCGTTCCCCAAATTGTTGTGCGCTTCCGCGAAATCGGGTTCAATTCGCACGGCTGCCTGGTATTGGGCAATCGCCTCCGGCAACTCGTACGGCAGCCGCTCCAGTGCCAGGCCCAAGCTGTAGTGTGCCCTGGCGCTTCCTGGACAAACCTCCACGGTACTGGCCCACAGGCTGCGTTCGTCCTGCCAATCGAAGTTGCGGGCGTAGGTCCGCGCCGTGAACGCCAGGCACACCAGCCCCAGCGCCGCCCAGGCAACCCGCGCCGCCGCCGGGCGCTTCCGGAATCGCCGCTGGCCAAGCGCGTAGACGGCTGCCACCACGCAACCGGCCAGGCCCACCGAGGGCAGGTACATAAACCGCTCGGCCATGGTGCTCCCGACCAGGACGACGAGGTTCGAAGTGGGCGATAGCGCCACGAAAAAGAAGACCAGGAAGAAGAGCAGCGGCTTCCCCGTGCGGCGCCAGCGCACGGCCAGCAGTAGGGCGAGCAGCGCGGCCCCCAGGCAAACCGCCAGCGCCATGAGCGCCTTGGCATCCTCCCAATTCCACACCCGCCAGTCGAACAACGATACCGAATTGTAGGTATAATCCGCCGACAAGCGGGCCGGCCAGACAAACAGCCACAGATATTTGCCGATTACTTTAACGGCCGTGAGCCGCGTGGTCCAGAAACCGGCGCTCACCAGCGGATTCTCGGTGTATTCGATCACCATGTGCGTGTGCAATCCGCTGCGCAAATAGAGATAGGCGACAAACGGCAGCGCCACGGCGGCATAGGCGGCCGCCCGCCGGCGCCAGGTCGCGCGCTCCGGCCACGTCAGGTCGTAGAGCAGCATGATGCCCGGCAGGACAGCGGCGTTCTCCTTGGAAAAAAGCCCCACCGCCTGGGCCGCCGCCAAGCCCGCCAGCCATGCCACCCTGCGACGCCCCGCCGCGGAGGCGCCTTTCACGTGGCACAATAAGCCCGCCAGCACGCCGAAAGCCGCCAGCAGGTCGGCCCTCCCCACTATATTGGTGACCGCTTCGGTGAGCAGCGGATGCAATCCCCATATCGCGGCCAGCGCCCAAGCCGGCGCCGCCCCTCCAAGAATCAGTACGCCCAGCGCATACACCAGCGCCACGTTGACTTCGTGCAACGCCAGATTAACCCAGTGATAGCCGGCCGGGCGCGGGCCATTGCCCAGCACCGCGTAGTTCACCAGGTACGAGAAAGTGGTGAGCGGCCGATACCATGGTGTAGTGGCCGCGCGCGCGCCGTTGCCGTACCAATACCGGCCCTTCAGAATCGACTCGATGTTTTCAGTCGTGGCCCCCCGGATTCGCGGATCTTCCCCAATCGCCGAGGCATTGTCGAACGTCAGGGCCGCCTGGAAGGAATTGGAGTAGGCCACCAGGACGAGGCCCCCGAGAGCCAGTAGCCGCCACCCGTGCCGCCGCCACATTCGGCCCGTTCCGCCGCCCACGATGCCTGGCGTGGCGCCCACGGGTGATGCCTCGCGCGACCTCCGCCGCTTGCCGGTCTTCCCCACTGAACGTGCCAGTATAGCTCGCAACGCTATGGCTGGGCGTAGTATCCGGATCGCGTGCGCGCCTTTAATCCGGGCTTGTCGAGCTTGATCTCGAGCGCATGGTACTCGTTGGGACCGTCCCCGGGAAGGCCCTCGAAGGAGAGAACGTAATAGCTATTTGCGTCCGCTACGCAGGTTGCGATCTCGCCCGCCAGATCGTTGCTGGAATTGAGAACCAGGCCTCCGCTTTGCGACGCCAGAACCTGTAGCGCCAGGTCTCCTCTATCCGCCTGTCTCGCGGTCTTGACTCCTTTGAGAAACTGCTTATAGTCCGTCGTGTCCAAAGAGCCCGCGTCCGCCGCCCCCACCGGATCGATATTGTAAAGAGCAATGCGAGCCCCGCGCAGGCCGTCCGAAAGAGCCACAATGGTATTGAACAGACCCTGCTTCTGCCGGTCCGAGGCCAGTTCCTGATCCAGACCGGAAGCCAGAAAGGGCCAACCCGGACTAATCCAGACCAACAGTTTTCGTCCCGGCGTCTGCCCTTGAAAACCGGCAAACTTCTGGAGCATGCTGAGAGACATCTGGATCCGCTCATTGCCGCCGTAAAACCCTGCCGGCTTGCCAATTGTGCGCAGGCCTAATTGTTTCTGATTCAGGTCCGCGATTACCGCCTTTCCGTCCCGGGAAGACAGCGTCCCGGTTGCTCCCGAATCGGAATAAAATACCAGCGACACCGGCGCGGCCAGCGCCCCCTCGTTTCGCCCGAGAAACTTCACGATTTCATTTCGCTCGATGGCTACATTCTTGAAGTCGGTGTTGACCTCATCCACGAACAGAATCACTTCCACCGGCGAATCGGCCGCCGCGGCCCCGCCCGCTACGGCTTCAAACGACAAGATCTTCTGCGGCTGTTTGTTGTCCAGGAGCGTAAAGTCCTTCTGCCCGAGGCCGGAGACCGGCTTTCCGGATTTATCCGTCACCACTACATCCAGCGTCATCTGGCGGCTCGCACTAACAGCCGGGACGGATGCCGGAGGTTCGGACTGCCCCGCGGGTCCATTCTGCTGGGCAAATCCGGAAACCAGCGAAAAAGAAAATATAGAGATCCAAACGCCACATCGCGTACTCATGCCATTCACCTCACTAGTGCCGACGCTTTACATATTAGTCTATTCGCACCCTGAACTCCATAGCCTCATGGATGGGCGGCCTGGTCCGCGCGCCGTCAACGGGCAACCTGAAGCATGCCCCACCAACTGGGGTATGCTCATAGAATTGGGCGCAGGTCGCCCGACGAAGGGGTGCATGGGAATCGGCATTCGCATCGAGGAGCTTCGCAAGGTCTACGATACGCCGGTTGCCCTGTTTATTACGAATCGACTGCATAGACCGCCGGCGCTACAATGTTTTCCATGAACCGCGTGCTGCCTTGGCTCGATGTTGCGGGATTTCTCGTGCTCGGCACGCTCCTGTTTGACAACGTGCCTTGGAATACGCAAACCGTAGCCGGTCTGGCGTTGGCCTTGTGCGGTTTTGCGCTGTGGATGGCCGCGCGTTTCCAGCTCGGAAGATCTTTCACTGTGCGCGCCCAAGCCAGGAGCCTTGTCACTCGCGGGCTCTACTCCAGGTTTCGTAATCCCGTATACCTGTTTGGAGAAGTCGCCTATCTTGGCCTTGCCGTGGATTGGGGCCGCTGGATCGGGTACCTTTGGATTGTCCTTAGCAGTGCCGCACAACTGCTGCGAGCCAGGAGAGAAGCGGTCGTTCTGGAACAGGCTTTCGGCGAAGAGTATCGCCGGTACAAAGCTGGCACGTGGTTATAGCAGTCCCAACCCCTTGTGCCGATGTACCTTCTGATATATCGTCGAATACAGTCGCGAGTGGAGGGGTGCATGGGAATCGGCATTCGCATCGAGGAGCTTCGCAAGGTCTACGATACGCCGCCGCCGATGGCCGCCCGCGGCGCCGGCTTCTCCTGGGGCGGCGCGCGTGCCGGACGCAAGGACAAGAAGAAGATCGAGGTCCACGCCCTCGACGGCATTTCGCTCGAGATCCTTCCCGGCGAAGTGTTTGGATTGCTCGGGCCGAACGGCGCGGGCAAAACCACCACCATCGCCGTCCTGACCACGCGCGTCGAACCTACCAGCGGGCGCGTCTTCGTTGGCAGCCACGACGTCTGGAAAGAGCAAGTGAAGGCCAAGCGTCTCATCGGCGTGGTGCCGCAGCGCCCCAACCTCGATTTCGCCCTCACCGCCCGCGAGATCCTGCTGTTCCACGGCGCCTACTTCGGCCAGAGCGCCCGCGAGCGCGAGCGGCGCGCCGCCGGGCTGCTCGAGAAGTTTAAGCTGACCGACCGCGCCGATCATATGGCCCGCACCTTCTCCGGAGGCATGATGCAGCGCCTCTCCATCGCCCGCGCCATGATGCACGACCCCGAGGTTCTGTTCCTCGACGAGCCCAGCGCCGGCCTCGATCCGCAGACGCGTCTGCTGCTGTGGGAGGTTATCCGCGATTACAATCGCCTCGGAAAAACCATCGTCATCACCACCCACTACATGGAAGAAGCCGATACCCTGTGCCACCGGCTCGCCATCATCGACCACGGCCGCATTATCGCCCAGGGAACGCCCCAGGATCTCAAGCGCTCCATCCCCGGCGGGTACCTGCTGCGCCTGCGCTTCGACCGCGTGCCGGACCGGTTGATGGCGGAATTAGAGGGACTGCCCGGCGTAACCGAGGTGCGCTCGGCGGACCGCATCGCCGCCGACGTTTACGCGGATCGCGGCGGGCCGCTCATTCCCGCCATCGTCAACGCGGCTCAGGACGCCGGCGCCGGCCTGCGCGACGTGCACATCGAAGAGCCCAGTCTCGAGACCCTGTTCCTGCATCACACCGGAAGGAGTTTGCGCGATTGAACTGGAAAACGTTCTACGCCATGCTCGCGCGCGACGCCCATGTGGCCCGCCGCAACCTGTTGCCCATGCTCCTGCAAAACCTCTTGCAGCCGCTCCTGTTCGTCTTCATCTTCGGCCGCGTCATGACCACCGGCGGCATCATGCGGCCGGAGTACAAGACCCTGCTGTTGCCGGGCATCATGGCCATCAGCATGGTGCTCTCGGGCATCCAGGCGGTGGCCATCCCGCTCATCACCGAGTTCCAGTTCACGCGCGAAATCGAAGACCGCCTGCTGGCGCCCATGACGGACGGCTGGCTGGCTGTCGAGAAGATTGTGGCGGGCATGATCCAGGCGCTGGTGGCGGGCCTGGTGGTGATTCCCGCCGGGTGGCTGCTGATGGGCTCGGGCGTGAACCTCAGTTTCCACCAGCCCCTGGCATTCGTGGCCGTGTGCCTGCTGGTGGCGTTTTTCTCGGCGGCTGGCGGACTGACGCTGGGCTGCAGCGTGGGCCAGACGCAGATCGGCCTCATGTTCAGCCTGGTGCTGGCGCCCATGATCATGTTCGGCTGCGCCTACTACCCGTGGAGCGTCCTGAAGGCCTTCCCGGTGCTGCAAATCGCCGTGCTGGCCAATCCGCTGGTCTATGCCAGCGAAGGGTTGCGAGGCGCGCTGGCGCCGCAAGCCCCGCACATGAGCATGGCGGTGGTGCTGGGTGCGCTGCTGCTCGTCGATGGCGCGCTGCTGGCGGCCGGCCTGAACCGCTTCCACCACAAAGCCGTGAGCTGAGAGGCGCAAACAGCTATTTCGGGCCAATATAGCCGAATTCTCTTGCATCGCGGCGCAAAAAGGTGTATATGTTCGCTGTCCGCTGGCGCTGGCTGGCAAGCGGCAAGGGAGTGCACTATGCAAAAGATTAACTGCGGCCGCGTGATCCTTGGCGGCTTGCTCGCCGGGCTTGTGATCAATATCTGCGAGTTCCTGGTGGATGGTCTGGTGTTGGGCGATCAATGGACCGCCGTTCTGAAGAGCCTCGACCGGCCCGCCATGGGCCCCGTCGCGACCGCCTCGTTCGTCGTGTGGGGCTTTCTGGTGGGCATGTGCTCGCTGGCGCTCTACGCGGCCCTCCGGCCGCGTTTGGGGCCTGGTCCCAGGACGGCCGCGTTCACCGGCATTGCCGTCTGGACGATTGGTTCCCTGCTCCCCACCTTACCGGCTGTTGGGATGCACCTGTTTCCCTATCACCTGTTGGGGTACGACCTCGTGCTGACACTGGTCGAGATGGTCGCGGGCACCGTGATTGGCGCGTGGCTGTATAAGGAGGCGGCCGCCGCGTAAGGCCCGCCGTGCGGACCCATTTCCACGTCGGCTCGTCGCCGCTTTGATTCAAGGCTGGGCTTTGTAGAACACGAACAGGAATACTGCCACACTCAGGCTTGCCAGCAAATGAATGAGCGATTTCAACAGCGTCATCGCAGCCATGGCGCCAGCCGAAAGAGCCGATACGTCGCGGATGAAGCCCACCGCCAGCAGAACGGTCAGCAGAGTCATGCCGATCAACGCGAAGAACGCCGCACTCTTGAGAGTCATGGCGGGAGTATAGCACTTACCGGTGAGCTGAGAGGCCTGCCGCCTGCGCGCCGTGTGATCGGGTTCCATCGGGCTCCGCGCGCTACCATGAATTTCAGCCGTGCGAACCTACTTCCACTTGGATATGGACGCATTCTTCGTCTCCGTCGAAGAACTGTTCGATCCGTCTCTCAAGGGCAAGCCGGTGGTGGTGGGCGGCCGGCCCAACGAGCGCGGCGTGGTTTCGGCCGCATCCTACGCGGCGCGCAAGTTCGGCGTCCACTCTGCCCTGCCGCTGCGCACGGCGTATAAACTTTGCCCGCAAGCCATTTTCGTCGACGGCCATCCCGGCCGCTACCGCGACTATTCGCACAAGGTCCACGACGTGCTGCAATCGTTTTCGCCCCTGGTGGAGATGGCATCGATCGATGAAGCCTACCTCGACATGACGGGCACCGAGCGCCTGTATGGGCCGCCCTTGCGCGCGGCCCACCTGCTGCACCAGCGCATGAAGGCGGAGACCGGCCTGAACTGTTCCATCGGCATCGCCGCCTCGCGCCTGGTGGCCAAGATCGGCTCAGACCAAGCCAAGCCCAATGGCGTGCTGTGGGTGATTCCAGGGCAGGAGCCGGCCTTCCTCGCGCCGCTCGACGTGCGCAAAGTTCCCGGCGTTGGCAAAGTGACGGAGAAGCAGCTTAACGCGCTCGGCATTCGCAAAGTAGGGGACCTGGCGCGCCTGGACGAAGCCTTCCTCGAACAGCGCTTCGGCAAGTGGGGCCTGGCGCTGGCCGGCAAATCGCGCGGCCTGGATGCCGGCGGCTGGTTCGACACCGAAATCGGCTCCGACGATGGCCCGAAATCCATCAGCCACGAGCACACCTTTTCCGAGGACACCACCGACCTGGCGCAGATCGAATCCACCCTGGCCCGCCTGTGCGAAATGGTGGGCCGCCGTTTACGCGAGCACCGCTTGCACGCGCGCACCATTCAGCTCAAGCTGCGCTACACCGATTTCTCGACCTTCACGCGCGCGCATTCCGTCGCCCGCGCCACCGATCTCGACACCGAGCTGTTCGAGGAGATCCGCGAGCTTTTCCGCCGCAATTGGAAAGCGGGAGCCGCCGTGCGCCTGCTGGGGGTGCACGTTTCTTCCTGGTCCGAGAGCGATGAGCAGTTGAACCTGTTGGGCGAGGAGAAACACCAGAAATGGAGCCAGGCGCTGGCGGCCGCCGACCGCCTGCGCGACAAATTCGGCGAGTCGGCCGTATCGCTGGCCGCCGGCCTGCGCGGCAATTTCCGCGAGCGCACGCACGAGAACCCCGCTAGTTTGCCGGGGAAGAAGAAGGGGCCACCCTCCTAAACCAGGCCGGCCTATAACCCTGTGAGGCCGAGTTAGACGCGGATGGCTCGTTCAACAGCGCGGACGTCGTCAAGCGACAACGTTGCTAATTTGGATTTGAGCCGCTGCTTGCCGACGGTAGCGATCTGGTCGGCCATTGCCTTGCGGGGTTCGCCATTCAGGTCGATTGGGGCTTCACAAGGGTAAACGCGGGCCACGTTACTCGTAATCGGAACGACCTGAACGCGGTTCAGGTTGCGGTTGGATGCGTCATTGCTGACGATGACGGCGGGACGAGTCTTCTGGATTTCACCGCCGAGCGAGGGGTCGAAATCGACCCACCAGACTTCACCGCGAAGCATGGGGTCCCAAGAGAGAGGAATCGGCGATCAGGGCTTCGGACCACTCCAGCGCGTCCCGTTCGCGCGACTGGTCGGCGGCCATCTCGCGGTACGAAGCTTCGATATCCGGCGGCACGACGTGGGGACGGGCGAGTTTCTCGATGAACTGGCTGATGCGGCGCCGGCCGATGGTCCGATGGAGGCCCTCATAGACAGCCTCGCTGACCGTAATTGTAAGCTTTCGGTTCATGACAGCGCCTATACGTATTGTACACGTATTAAGGGCGAAGATGCTACACCGGGACCTTGACCTCTCTTCAGGTCGGGTCCAGAATGGAGGTGGACCAAGAATCCCTTTCTCTGGCTTCGGCCTGAGGTTGAACCGCGCTCGTAGCGGAAACTACCAGCGGGGCGCGTTGTTGTCAAGTGGCCCCTGCCGGATTTGGACCGGCGTCCTCCTCGTTAGCGGCAAGGTGCTCTGTCCATCTGAGCTAAGGGGCCACATAAAATCACTTCCTTTCCGGCTTCGCGGTCAATGCGTTCAAGAGTGCTGGTGGTGTCACAGGCGGCGGTGCGGTCATGCTACGGTAGCGGCCCGGACTAGCCCAGGAATCGGGCGGGACAATCGAAGGTTCTGGCCTGCCTGGGGAGTAAAAGGCTTTCTTTCCTTCTGGTGTTCGGCCTTCTTCTGCATGCCCAGACTGGACCAATCGCACCAGTGTTGTATGAACCGTTGAAAGAGGATTTTTGTAGTGCTCCCAGGTGACGTTAACCCAAAATTAGCGCACTACCCTACGCTGCCCCGAATTCCTCCAGCGCCTGTCCCGCGCCGCGCAGGTTCTCCGGCTTCATCTCCAGGTACGCCCGCGATAGCAGCACTCCTTGCGCCCCCGCGCGCAGGGCCGCCGCCGTCGCCGCGCGAACGCTCTCCGGCGTCGACCGGGCGCGCGGCGTGGGAACGTCGATGTCGATGCCGGGCCAGATCGCGGTCCTGGTTCCGGCTACGTCGTCCAGGGCCCGCTTCGTCTCCCGATACACGTAATCGGCGGAAAACCCCGTTTCCGAAAGGCGCTCCAGCGGCGCTTCGGAGTAATTCATGATCCGGTACTCAAATTGCAGCATCTCGGCCTGGGGAACGTCCCCGAAAACATTCTGGCCCACGCTTTCCAGGTAGCTGACCATGCGGTCGCCGGCGCAGTTGTTGTACAGCACCGGCTTGAGGTAATCCGAGTATTTGGCCAGCTCGGCGTAATCCTGCTCCGCGCGGTAGAACGGGCTGAAGGAGATGTTGTGCCAGATGTGCCAGCCCACCTGTAGTTCGGGCCTCACCGATTTAACCCTCTCGTAAATCGCCGCGTAGTGCTCGCGCATGCCGCGCGTCCACAGCATCTCCCACGCCAGGATCTCGGGATACTCCAGCAGTATCCGCCAGAACGTCATGAAGTAGCCGTCCCGCGGCTTCGTCCCACCGCGCCCGGCGCGCACGAATTTTTCCAGCGCCTGGTATCCCTGCCGCGCGCGTTCGAAATCGATGCCCTGGCGCCTGCCCTTCGCCTCGCAAAAACGGCAGAAGCAGGCCACCTGGCCCGGATCGCTGTGCGCGCCATTGTGATAAGCGCCTAAAGAGGATCCCAGCGCGCCTTGCCTTTCCGCCCCCCACATCACGCCGTCGATTTCGTAGGAACGCGCATAATCCTCCATCAGGCCCGCCACGAAGTTGCGGTAGCCCGGATTGTTGATGCACGGCCCGCCCGGGTGGCGTTCGGGAATACGGCCGTAGAGGTCGCGCTCCCAAATCTCGTCCGTCTTTCCGAAGCGCGGCCGGAAGTTGTCCTCGATGACCCAGCAGAACGTCTTCATGCCGTGCTTTTTGGCCTCGGGGATCATGTCTGCCAGCACGTCGTAGTCGCCGAAATCGGTGGCCCGCATATCCGCCGGCGTGAGTGGCGTGTCCTTGTAGTACTGCGGGTGGACGGCCGCGAAGTTGCCGCCGTGAAAATTCGGCTTCCTCATCCCGGCGCGCGTGTCGGTGTAGGTGAAGACGCCCAGAAAGATGGTGTTCACGTGCGCCAGCCGCTGGATCTCATCCAGCATCTTGCCGGGACCGCGGTCGTGGATGGGCGCAACCTCCATCTGAATGCCAACCATCTTCTTGGCCGCGCCCTGGCCCTGCGCCAGCGCCGCCCCAGCCAGCCCCGCCGCCGTCTTCACGAATTCTCTGCGTTGCATGGAATCATTGTAATGCCCCCGATGCTACACTCTGGGAATGGGAAGCGGGCCGGCGGGTGGCCCCACGCCTCGCATCAGTTCGCTGCTCATCAAGCCCGCTTCCGCGGTCTGCAACCTCGATTGCGCTTACTGTTTCTACCTGGACCGCCAGGCCGATCCCTACCACGCGCTGCCCGCCCGCCGCATGAGCCTGCAAACCCTCGAGCGCCTCGTCGATACCTATCTCTTCTACTCCTACCCCGACAGCGTGTTTGCGTTTCAGGGGGGCGAGCCGACTCTCGCCGGCCTGCCCTTCTTCACGAAACTGGTCGAGTTCCAGCAGCAGTACGGCCGCAACGGACAAACCGTGAGCAATTCGCTCCAGACCAACGCCTTGCTGCTGGATCAGAGCTGGTGCGACCTCTTTCGCGCCTATGACTGGCTGCTGGGGGTTTCGCTCGATGGGCCCGAAGCGGTGAACGATCTGTACCGCTTCAACAAGCAGGGCAGCGGCAGTTGGAAAAGGGTCATCCAAAGCGTCGAATTGCTACAGAAGAACAACCTCGAATTCAATATTCTGTGCGTGCTCAGCCAGACCAATGTCGGCCGTCCCCAGGAGTTGTACCGGTTCTACCGCGGCCTGGGAATCGGCCACCTCCAGTTCATCCCGCTGGCCGAGTTCGACCCGCGGGGCAATCCCTTGCCCTTCACAATCTCCCCCGAACAGTACGGCCGCTTCCTGTGCGAACTGTTCGATCTGTGGTGGCCCGACCGGCGCAAGGTGCGCATCCGCTTCTTCGACAACATCGCCGAAGCTCTGGCCGGCCAGAAGCCCGGCAATTGCACCATGCATGAGGCCTGCGACAGCTACGTCGTCGTGGAATATAACGGCGATGTCTACCCGTGTGATTTCTTCGTCGAGAGCGCCTGGCAGCTCGGCAACATCGTCCTCGACTCCTGGCCGGAGATCGCGCGCCGCACCTGCCGTCACACCTTCGCTGCCAAGAAGACGCTGGCCCACCCCGAGTGCCAGGCGTGCCAGTATCGGTCCATCTGCCATGGCGGATGCCCGAAGCTCCGCCACGGGCCGCACGGCCGGTTCGAGGATCTCGATTATTTCTGCCAGGCCTACCAGATGATCTTCGCCCGCTCGGTCGAACCTCTGCGCGCGGAGTTGCGCCGGTTACGGGTAGGGGAACCAGCAGGGCTCGACGGCCACTGAAGCGCCGCTGCTTTCCTTGACGCGCGCGATCAGCCTCTGGCGCAGCTCTTCGGCGGTCTTGGCGTACGGCGCCCGGCCCGCCAGGTTGACGTGCTGGTAAGGGTCCGCGCCGTGGTCGTACACGGCGTACTCCACATAGCGGTCGGCCTTGGGAACGGGTCTCCAGCCGGGTCCCTTGGGCGCGGCGGCGGCGTAGGTATACCGCGGGGTCCGCAATCCTCTGCCGGTGACGAATTCCGACATCTCGAAGTACACCTCGTTGCGCCAGCCCTCGGTCCGCCGGTCCAGCAGGCCGAGAAGACTGTGGCCCTGCATCGATGCGGGCACGGCTACGCCCGCCGCATCCAGCAGCGCCGGCGCCAGGTCCACCTGGCTCACCAACTCGGAAATCTCCAGCGACCGGTTGAACCCCGGGCCTTCGATGATGAGCGGGATGTGAATCGAGCTCTCGTGCGGGCTGCGCTTGTATTCCGTATTGCGCGTCTTGAAGTGGCAGCCGTGATCGCTCATGAAGACCAGGATGGTGTCCCGGTCCAGACTGGTTTCCGCCAGCGTCTTGCGAATGTCCGCGACTGCGTCGTCGATCCTCGCCACGCACGCGTAATAGTCCGACAACTGGCTGGGCCACGAACCCGGAAGCGCCCGCAGGTCTTGCGGGATGAACGGATTCGGGTAGCGATGGGCGTACTCCTTCGGCGGGTCGTAGGTGTCGCTGTCGTTCTGGTGGTGCACCTCGAGATACGACACCACCAGCAGGAACGGCGATTTCGCCGACCGCAGGAAACGCTGCGCCAGCCCGGTCATAAAGTCCACCCGGTACTGCCCGGAGAAGTGGATGGGCTTGCCGTCGTTGTCGTAGAGATCGCCCTCGTAGGCGTGGGAGGTCCACTCCAGCTCATTCGACGCTTCCCACAAATCCCGGAAACCTCCGCGATAGGCCGGCGCCACCGCCCCCTGCACTTCCGCGCGCGGACGTCCTTCGCCCGGCGCCAGGTGCCACTTCCCGATGTAATTCGTCGAATATCCCGCCCGCCCCAGTTCGGTAGCCAGCGTGGTGGCGTTTTCCGCCAGGCCGGCGCCATTGTGCCACACCCCGTGGCGGCTGGGGTACTGCCCGGTGAAGATGCTGCCGCGCGCCGGAGCGCACACCGGCTGGTTCGAAAACGCCGATCGGAACAGCACGCCGTGTCCGGCCATGGCGTCGAGGTTGGGCGTCAGGTTCATGGGATTGAGACCCATAGCCCCGACGCAGTCGCAGCGGAACTGGTCCGAGATAATCAGAACGATATTCGGCCGCGCCGATGCCGCGGGCGAAGCGGACATGGCTGCGGAAACGCCCGTCAGCCACGCTCTGCGTGTGGATCCGGCCATAATGGCAGTATCGCTCATCCTCCGTGCAATTCGGTGACAGGCTACGAAACCCCCAAACTGCGGGGGTTTCGTAGCCTGTCACCGAATTGCGGGGTCACGCTCGCCCGGGTCGTCAGTTCACATGAAAGTGCACGTTACCGGTGCGCGGCCGGAGCCTTGTCCCGCCGAGCGTTTATTCTCACTTCCGCTTCTCCTTGTACCCGGTAATCTGCTTGATGAACGCGACCTCCTCCGGCCGGTACGGTTTCCCGTCGAAGTAGAAGATGTCGTGGAACCACATGGCCGGCTCGCGGTCGGTGTAGGGTTTCTGCCAGGAATCCCAAGGCAGGTTGGTCTGTGTCTTCCCGTTGACCAGGCCCCAATTGTAGGCCGCCACCTTGTACTTCTTGGCCACCGGCAGGATCCCCTGGAAGGTGCTCTGGTTGGGGCGCGCCATGTACTCGGTGCACAGAATCGGCCGATGGTAAGCCTGCAACCAGCGGACTCGCTTTTCGAACTCTTCCGGCGAACCGTAGTTGTGAAACGAAATCACGTCGGAAAGCTCGATTTGCATTTTCTCCATCGGCGTCAGCTTATCCGGCGCGGACCAGTCGCCCTTCCACAGGCCGCTCGTCAAGGGTTGCGTCGGGACCCCTGCGCGCACCCATTCAAATGCCGTCGGCAACACGGCCATCACCGCTTCACTCTCGCCGGGGGGCTCGGCGGTTCCATAGCTCCCAGCGTTCGTGTTGTCCGGCTCGTTCCAGACGTCCCAGGCGAGGATTCGCTTGTCACCCGCGAAGGTCCGCACCACGTCTTGTGCGTAGTTTAGAAAACGCTCGCGCAAAGCCGGGTCCAGCAGCTCTTTGGCTCCGGGACTCTGCACCCACCCGGAATTATGCACGCCGGGCCTCGGCGCCGGCTGTGTTCCCGGTTGTGGAAACGGGTCCCAACAGGAATCGAACAGGACCAATATGGGCCTGATCCCGTGCTTCTCCGCAATCCCCAGAAACCGGGAGATTCGCCTCTCGAAGCCTCCGGCGTCCTGCTCCCACGGCAGATCGTGGAGGAACACCCGCATGGTGTTCATTCCCAGACCTTCCGCCCAGGTCAGCTCCAGGTTGATCCTGTCCGGATCGAATGTATCGGCCTGCCACATCTCCAGTTGGTTGATGGCGGTGGCGGGGATGTAGTTGCTGCCCACCAGCCAGGGTTGTTTCCGGTACCAGTCGTTGGCGGCCTTCTCGGACCACCGCCCGGACTGCGCCATGGCGGCCGTGTTCAGGAGCAGCAAAACAGCGATCGGCAAATATCTGGTCGGTGCGGTCATGCTTCTATTTTGAACGCTTCGGGCCGGAATTTGGTAAAATAAAAGTGCCTTTTGGTCGTCCTGCGAAACTTGGCTCGATCCATTTGCCTGGCGTAGCCCGCACAATCAGAAAGTTGCAGTGAAGTTCGAGGAAACAACGTGAAGAACATCTTTGTAGGCAATCTGGATTTCGCGGCGACGGAATCGGCAATTCGGTCGCTGTTTGAAGCTTATGGAGCAGTGGAGCGCGTCAACCTGGTCACCGACCGGGATACCGGGCGCCCCCGCGGCTTCGCATTCGTGGAAATGACGGATTCCGCCGCGGCGGACCAAGCCATTGCGGCTCTCAACGGGACCGAAATGGGCGGCCGAAAACTCAACATCAATGAGGCCCGGCCCAAGGGCGAGGGCGGCCGGGGCGGCTCTGGCGGTGGCTTCCGCCGCGAAGGCGGCGGCGGACCCAGGCAACGGCGCGAGCCTCGCTGGTAATTTATCTCGCGTCATGGCGCGGCTGGCCTCAAGTGCCGGCCGCGGATCGGGAGCGGATCTCATGGGTATGCGTTCGGGCACTACATTCAAGAAACGGCAGAAAGAGCTCGCGCGAATGGAAAAACAGCGCGACAAGGCGGCCAGGAGAATCCAGCGCAAAGCTGAAAAACTCTCCGGCGAATCCCCGCGCACACCATCGGATGAGCTTGGCGAACCGCTCGACGGCCCCGCTCCGCCGCCCGATGAAGTCTCAATGCCGGCCGTCGAATAAAGTGGATCCGCATTCCTGGCCGGCCGTGGGAGCTTACCGGGATGTTCTAGGAGTCAGCCTGGAAGTGGAGAAAGTCATGCAGCTACGGTACATGGGGTTCGATCAGAGTAAGGCAGTCCGGATCTACAGGTTTGACAGCATAGTGGACCGGGCGCCAGCCATTCGGTACATCGTCGCCGTTGATCTGACGCTCTTTCTCAAGCACCACGTCGGCATACAAGAGGGGCCCTCTCTCTGTGCCCGAAAGCTGGCCTCCGACCTCGAGACCGTCCAGCAGCGCGAGCACACTCTCACCAGCGAGGACTTGCTGGCCTACGTCACCGCGCGGACGGAAGCCGAAGCGCGCAAGGCCGCTGCCCGAAAACCGGGCGTCCGCCGCCGCGGTCCGGTTCGCCACGACGCCTGGGGAAACCCGGCCAGCGCAGCAGCCAGCGTGGCGCCCGCAGTGCACAGCGGCAAGTAGGGGCCGGGCATGCCCGGCCCCTGCAAAGTCGGCTTTGTCAGCTTGGGCTGTCCCAAAAACCTGGTCGATAGTGAAGTCATGATGGGCCAACTGGTGGCCAGGGGCCACGAGTTGACGCCGCACCCCGCCGAAGCCGATGTCCTGGTAGTCAACACCTGCGGTTTCATCGGCCCCGCCAAAAAGGAATCGGTTGAGACCATCCTCGAGATGGCCGAATTCAAGAAGAGCGGACGAGCCCGCAAGCTGATTGTGGCGGGTTGCCTGGTGGAACGCTACCGCGACGACATCCGCCGCCAAATCCCCGAGGTCGATGCCGTAATCGGCACCAATGACCTGGATAGCATCGTGGCCGTTTGCGAGGGCATCGAGGCGCCGCGGATTCCACCCGAGCCCTACCTCTACCACGACCTCACCCCGCGCGTGCTCTCCACTCCGCGCCATTTCGCTTACCTCAAAATCGCGGAAGGCTGCGACCATCCCTGCACCTTCTGCGTGATCCCGCAGTATCGCGGCCGGTTCCGCAGCCGCCAGTTGGAATCCGTCGTTTCCGAAGCCGCGCGCCTTTTCCGGCAGGGCGTCCGCGAAATCAATCTCATCGGGCAGGACACCACCTCTTACGGCGAAGACCTCGGCCTCGCCGATGGGCTGGCCCGCCTTCTCGAACGCCTGGCCCAAATTGAAACTCCCCGCGAAAAGTGGATCCGCTTCCTCTACGCCTACCCCAACCGGGTCGCGCCGAGGCTGCTGGACACCATGGCCGCGCATCCGGCGCTGGTGAAGTATATCGACATTCCTTTGCAGCACGCGAGCGCCCGCGTCCTCAAGCGCATGAAGCGCGGCGGGTCCGGCGATCTCTTTCTGAAACTGCTCGAGCGCATTCGCCGGACCATCCCCGGGGTGGCCATCCGCACCAGCTTCATCACCGGATTTCCGGGCGAGACGGCCGGAGATTTCGAAGAGCTGTGCCGCTTCGTCGAAGCCGCCAGGTTCGACAACCTGGGTGTTTTCGCTTATTCCGACGAAGACACCAGCGCCAGCTACGCCCTGGATGGCAAGGTGGACGGACGTACCATCCACAACCGCAAGCGCCGCCTCATGGCCATTCAGCGGAAAATCGCGCGCGCCCGGAATCGCGCGCTGGTGGGCGCGGAAGTGCCCGTGCTGGTGGAAGGCCCGTCGCCGGAGACCGATCTCCTCTGGACGGCGCGCCTCTCCACGCAAGCGCCCGAAATCGACGGCGCCGTTCTGATCAACGACTTCGAAACCGCCGAGCCGCGCCCCGGCGAAATCCGCCGCCTCCGCGTCACCGAGTCCCACGATTACGATGTGGTGGGCACCCTTCTTCCCCCCACGGAACCCGCGCCGAACCTTGCCGCTCCAGGCTTGGTCAACATCGCGCCCCCGGCACCTGGCCCCTGGCCCCGACCCGCACCAGCGGCGGGTACCCCGCCCGGCCCCGCGAGCTAAGCGAGCTTATGAACTGCCCCATTTGCAAGAAAGAAGTCGCGCCCGGCGACCCCGAATACCCCTTTTGCAGCGAGCGCTGCCGTATCATCGATCTAGGCAACTGGGCAACCGGGAAGTACGCGATCCCGTCGCCCATCCCGCAAGATGAAGAAGAACCGTAGCGCCGCTCTGCTCTCCACCTGGTTTGGCTGCGGGTACTCGCCTGTCGCCCCCGGCACCGCCGGGTCGCTGGCCGCGCTCCTGATCGCTATCGCGCTTCACGCCTACGCCGGCTTCGCCTGGTGGCACTTCCTTCTGCTGGCTGCCATCGGCTTCTGGCCCGCGGTCTGGGCCTCCGGCGTCACCGCGCGCGCCACCGGCATCGAAGACCCCGGCTTCGTGGTCGTCGACGAAGTGATCGGGCAGTGGATCGCCCTGGCCGGCGCGCACCCGTTCAATTGGAAGAGCTGCCTGGCCGCCTTCGCCCTCTTCCGGCTCTTCGATATTTGGAAGCCCCCGCCGGTGCGCCAGTTGGAGGCGCTGGCCGGCGGGCTCGGCATTGTCGCCGACGACGCGATGGCGGGCCTGTACGCGGCGCTTGTGTTATTCCTGGCAGGATGCTTCAATCTGTATTGAATGCCCCTTCGGAAATCACCCGACGCCCGCCCCCAGATATCTCGGGTCACACCGCCCGCCGCCATCGCCGGCGGCGAGTTGCAGATTCGAGGCAAGGACTTCGCGCAATCCGACCGGCCCTGCGTCACCATCGGTGAAGTCGGCGCCCCCGTGATCGTTGGCTCGGATTCGTTCGTGATTGCCCGCGTCCCCGAGGGCGCCACGGCCGGTGGGCTGGTGGTCCAAAGCGGCCAGCAGTCGAGCGACCCCTGGGCCTGCGATATCGGCGTCCTGGTCGCCGAGAACCTCCATCCCGTCGCCAACCCGGCCATCGATTCGGCCGGCAATATCTACGCCACCTTCAGCGGTTCGCGGGGGCAGAAGGTCCCGGTAGCGGTCTACAAGATCGACCTGAACTTCTCCATGAAGCCGTTCATCAACGACCTCATGAATGCCACGGGCCTGGCTTTCGACTCCCAGGGCATGCTCTACATCTCCAGCCGCTACGACGGTTTCGTGTACCAGGCGACGCCCAACGGCAATATGTCCGTCTTCGTCGAAGGCATGGGCGTGGCCACCGGAATTGCCTTCGACGGCCAGCAGAACCTCTATGTCGGCGACCGCAGCGGCACGGTCTTCAAGATCAGCCCCGACCGCCAGATCTTCGTCTTCGCCACGCTCGAGCCTTCCGTCGCCGCCTACCACCTGGCGTTCGGCCCCGACGGCTATCTCTACGTGGCCGGCCCCACCACCTCCAGCTTCGATTCCATTCACCGCATTTCGAGCCACGGCGAAGTGGAAGTCTTCTATCGCGGCCTCGGCCGTCCGCAAGGCATGGCCTTCGACGATGAGGGCCGCCTGTACGTGGCCGCCTCCATCGCCGGCCGCAAAGGCGTGGTCCGCATCGACCCCGGCCGCCGCGCCGAGCTGTTCCTTTCCGGGCCTGGAATCGTCGGCCTGGCGTTCACCCCCTCGCGCGCCATGGTGGTTGCCACCACCAATGCCCTCTATCGCGTGGACGTGCAAATCAAGCGCCGCCCGCTCATCTGATGAACGCCGAAATCATTGCGGTCGGTTCCGAAATGCTGACGCCCGAGCGCGTCGATACCAACTCGCTCTATCTCACCGGCGAGCTGAACAACCTGGGCGTCGAAGTGGTGGCCAAGTGCGTGGTCGGCGACCACCGCGACCGTCTGGCCGACGCCGTCCGCCAGGCGCTCGCGCACTCGGAAATCGTGATCCTATCCGGCGGCCTTGGCCCCACCGAAGACGACGTCACGCGCGAAGCCGTGGCCCAGGCGCTCGGCCGCAAGCTTGTTTTTCACCCCGATATCGCCGAGGCTCTGGAACGCCGCTTCGCGCGGGCCAACCGCAAGATGGCTGAGGTCAACAAGCGCCAGGCCTTCGTCATCGAAGGCGCCGAGCTCCTTTCCAACGACCGCGGCACCGCGCCCGGCCAGTGGCTGCGGGAATCCGCCTCCGTGGTGATGCTGCTGCCCGGCCCGCCGCACGAGCTGAAGTCGATGTTCGAGCGCGAATGTTTGCCGCGCCTCAAGCGCCTGGCGCCCGCACAGGCCATTCGCACGGCAGTTCTGCGCGTGGCCGGCATGTCCGAATCCGATCTCGATCAGCTCATCTCGCCGGTCTATAAGAAGTACCAGAACCCGGTCACCACCATCCTGGCGGCCAACGGCGAGATTCAGGTGCACCTGCGCGCCCGCTGCGCCACCGAGTCCGAGGCCGCCGCCCTTCTGGCCGAGGTGGCCGCCCCCATCGAGCAACTGCTTGGCGACCGCCTCTACTCCCGTAACGGCGACCCGCTGGAGGTGGTGGTCGGCCATCTCCTGCGCGACCGCCGCGCGACGGTCTCGGTAGCCGAAAGCTGCACCGGCGGCATGTTAGGCGAGCGCCTCACATCGGTTCCTGGCAGTTCGGACTACTTCGTGGGTGGTTGTATCACCTACGCCAACGCCATGAAGGTGGAACTCCTCGGCGTGCCCCCCGAGATCCTCGAGCGCCACGGCGCCGTGAGCCAGCAGACCGCCGAAGCCATGGCCACGGGCGCGCGCCGCCGCACCGCTTCCACCTACGCGCTGGCCGTCACCGGGATAGCGGGTCCCGATGGCGGAAGCGAATCCAAGCCCGTGGGAACCGTCTATATCGCCATCGCCGACGACGCCGGCACACACACCGAGCACCGGCGCTTCCTGGGCGACCGCCAGCGCATACGGATGTTCACCGTGCAACTGGCGCTCGACCTACTGCGGCGAAGGATTACGGGGCGCTGCGGCTGAGAGCGGTGCGGCCCTCTCCGCGAAGACCTGCCTCACTTCGCCCACTCTCGGGTCGGCACTGCCTTCCCAATACCCGACAGCTCAGCCTCCAGCGAGCCGGCGGCGAACTCCGCGGCAGCGCGCGGGTTCGAGCCGTTCTTCCCTCTCGCCACCGCTGCGGTAGGACGTTGTGGTTTGGTCGCGGTAGCCACTTGTTCTCCTCTGGCCAGTATACTCGGCAGCCGTTCCGCGTTTGTCGATGGCCGATTGACGGAAGCGGCGTGTCATTGAACCTAATTCCGGCGGTTGGAAACTCGTCTGGCTGGTTCGACAAATTGCTATCGTGAGGGGTGGACGACAATCAGGTCAGTTTTCCGGCTCACCCGCAGGGCGAACTGCAAGAACGCGACGAGGATCACGATCTCATTGAGCGGGGCAAGGCGTTGGAAACCTTTGGCGGCAAGGTTTTCGTCCGCTGGGATGCGGAGGCGGCGGTGACCGCCCTCGCTGCCGGAGCATGCATCCAAGCGCGCCCAGCCAGCCCCGCCGGTTCGCGCCAAAGGGCTCTCTGTTTGACCTTCCGGCGCCTGTATCAGCTCGCAGAACTCCTTTGACAGGGAGTTCTCATTCATGCTATACCGGCTGCGGATCTGACACTTGAGGATGCCCAACTCTCTGGAGACGGCGACGCGGCCCGCACCGCCGCCAGCCGCCTCCCCGTATGGAGGTCTCATGAGATTTCCCTTGATTCTAGCCGCGCTCAGTTGCGCGGTGTGCTGGGGGCAGGCGCCGGCCGGCTGCAAACCCAACCCGTTGAATATTCCGGAGGCCAAGTATCCCTGCATCTTTCCCGACGGCCGCGCGATGTTTCGCGTGAATGCGCCGAACGCGCAGGCTGTACGGGTTTCTCTGGGAGGATTGAATCTGACGAAGGGCCCGGATAACATCTGGAGCGGCGCCACGGCGCAGCCGCTCGTGGAGGGCTTCCACTACTACAATCTTGTGATCGATGGCGCCAGCGTCGCGGACCCATCGACGCACACCTATTTCGGTTCCGGTTGGCAGAACAGCGGAATTGAAATCCCCGCCCCGGACCAGGAGTTTTACCAGCCGAAAGACGTTCCGCGCGGCCGCGTGAGCGAGCAGTGGTATTTCTCGACGGTCACACAAAAGTGGCGCCGTTGCTTCGTCTACACGCCGCCGGGCTATGACGGGGGGAAGGCGAAGTATCCGGTGCTATACCTGATGCACGGGTGGGGCGAAGACGAGACCGGCTGGTACACGCAGGGCCATGTGGATTACATCATGGACAACCTGATCGCGGAAAAGAAAGCGAAACCGATGATCATCGTGATGGACAACCTGAATGCGGTCAAGCCCGGTGCGAGCGCGACGACGTTCGCGGCGCGCGGGTTGGTTCCGGATCCTAGCGACCACCCGGCCCCGCCGCCCGCGGCCAGGGGCGGAGCGGGCGTGCCTGGACGCGCCCCGGGTGGACCGCCGGGCGTCCCACCCACGGGTCAGGCGGGTCGTGGCGCCCCTGGAGCGGGCGGACGAGGAATGATGGGCAACTCGGCCTTTACCGATATGATGCTCACGGACTTGATCCCCATGATCGAGAAGACCTACCGCGCGCTTCCCGGACGCGAGAACCGTGCCATGGCCGGACTCTCGATGGGCGGGATGCAGACCCATACCACCACTATGGCCCACCTCGATAAGTTCTCCTACATCGGCCTGCTGAGCGGAGGCAGCATCGCCATGTCGGAGGTCAACGACCACCCCGATTTCAAGAAGCAGGTCAAGGTGGTGTTCTTCAGCAACGGAAGCCTCGAGAGCGGCGCCGCCAGCAAAGCCAACGCGGAGGACCTGAAGAAAGCTGGCATCAATGCCGTCTTTTATGAATCCCCGCGGACCGCTCACGAGTGGCTCACCTGGCGGCGGAGCCTGCACGAGTTCGCGCCGCTGCTGTTCAAGTAACGTCGTCTCCTGCACGGCAGGCGCGGATCCCTGGGGCGGAGCCGTTCCGCCCCGCTCGGGTGTGCGCCCGCTGAGACCTCCCGGTAAACGAACGCCGATGCGAAGCGCGGGGCGACACGCCTGCCAGAGGCCGCGGGTGATGCCTTGCCTCCGCTTGTCTGGCGCGATTTCGAAAAGGCTTTCAATCGGAACGAGGTCCGCCGTCAACCCCGCGCCCTTGGTGCGGCCGGACCCATCCGCCTTCCCCACCGGCCTTTGTCGGCGCCGGCAAACCGGAAACCCGAATCAGTTCTGAGGCGATGCGGCGAACCCCATCTCAGCGAGCAGCCGCTGGAATCCATCTACGGCGTGATGAACAAGGCGGTCCGGCCGCTGTCGATCTGCTGAAGACGCCGATGGATTTCCTCCCGCCAGGCTTCTTCCGCGCCAGCGTCGACCGCTTGATCCAGACTGCTAATCAAAGAGTCGATCAGCGCAGCGCGGACTTTATTCGACAGGCCGGCGCGTCTCTCAGCACTTCTGCCGCATCCCGTTCCATGAATCCACTCTATCGCCGGTCGCCCATTGCATACATCCATCGTTGGCGGGCTTTGTCCGGCTCTTCACGGTGCAGGTGGCGCTCAACCTGCTGCGAGCATTCCGCGGTCCTGCTAATCGGGGCCGTGCGCCAATGTCTCAAATCTGATACAGTACGAATGTGCGGCCGATCATCCTCCATCCGAAGGCGCGGGAAGTAATACGCCGGTTTCCGAAGGACGTACGAATGCGCCTGGGGAGGGGACTTTTCCGGCTGCAGATGGGAGAGCAGCTTGAAATGCCCAACTCCCGGCCAATGCCAGGAGTCGCCGCTGGAGTTTCGGAACTCCGCGTGACGGCTGAGTACGGTAGTTTCCGCGTGTTTTACTACGCCGCTTCATCGCGAGGTGTTCTGGTTTTTCACGCCTTCGTCAAGAAGACCCAACGGACGCCTCCTCTTGAAATCGGGTTGGCCAGAAAGCGTTTAGAGGAGCTTCGCAATGCATAGACTCAAACCGACAGTTGCAAGAACGCCAGAAGAGTTGGCCCGCGCCCTGGGACTCTCCAGCGTCGCCGCCAAGGAATGGCAGGTTCAGCAAATCCTGCTTGGGCGTCTAAAGGGGATCGCGCGAAGGCAGAAGATCACCCATGCGGAGATCGCGAAGCGAGCCGGCACCTCACGGACCAGGGTGACTGCGATCCTGAACGGCGATATTGAGCATGTATCGAGCGATCTTCTGATCCGCATTCTCGCCTCCCTGGGTCATCGTGTGAAGATCTCGGTGGTCAGATCGAATACCGCGGCGTAGGTGGCCCGCTTGGCTCGCTCACCGCCGCTTCAGCGTCATCACCGTCACCGACAGCTTCGGAAACTCGTATCGAATCTCGTCTCCAGTCACCGCCAGAGTCGAAGCCACGGGCCGGATCGTGTCCGGGTGGTCGCCCGAATTCTCCGTGGCTAGTGAGTCGGCCGCCAGCGTGTCCACCTGTGCCTGGGCCGCGGCGGAGAATCCCTGAAGCCGTAGCGTCGCCGGGATCGCGTTCTTCACATCGCGGTTGGCAACGAAGAGAACCAGATCGCCGTTGGTCGAGTTCTTAGTTGCCAGCACATCCAGATAGGGAACATCCGGAACCTCGGGCATGCTGGTCAGCCCGTTGTGAACGTCATAGTGGCGAACCCGGGTTTCGGTGGCCACCACCCTGTCCCCGGCGCGATGCGAGTACAGCCAGAACATCCAGGCTTGCGGACTAGTCCACACGCGGCCTTGCGACTTGCGGATGACTCCCATCAGCCCCGACATGCTGGATATGGGCACAAAATCGGCGTGAGACAGCAGCATGTTCATCCAACCCGCGCCGATCACCGCTCCGCCCATGTTGCCCGAGGACGGCATCCCGGTGCCCGCGCCCCCTCCCCAGCTCCATTCCGTGTAGGCCAGCCCCACCCGGCCCTTCGTCACCGGGTCCGCGTCGATCTGCGCCTTGATAGGCTTCAAGAGGTTCGTCATCCCCACCGGGATGGCCACGGCGATCGCTGCCTGTGCGTCGGCGTCCGGTGGCTTGGCCACGGTCTGATTGAGCCGCACGACGTAGTGGATGCTCAGATAGCTCATATCCTTGCCGGCTTGCTTGATGAGGGCCTCGGTCCAGGCCGGGGCAAAATCCGCACCGGGGCCACAGGCAACCAGTATCGCGTCCGGCCCAGCTTGCTTGCGCACCACCGGGTAGAATTCCAGGTAACGGGCGGCATTGCTCGTGGGCGTCTGCCATCCCACCTGGTCGTCTCCCCAGAGCTCGTTCCCCAGTTCCCAGATGGTCGGCGGATACGGTTCGCGATGCCCGTTGGCCGCGCGCCGTGCGCCTTCGGGCGTGTTCGGCGCTCCGTTCACGTACTCCACCCATTTCCGGGCTTCTTCCTTGGTGCCGCTTCCCAGGTTCATGCAGATCATCGGCTGCGCTCCCACCAGCCGGCACAACGACATGAATTCATCGGTCCCGAAGTCGTTGTATTCCATCCCTCCCCAAGCCCGATCCAACAGCGTGGGGCGCTTGTCCTGGGGTCCCACGCCGTCTTCCCAATGATAGGTGCTCATGAAATTGCCGCCCCACCGGATCAGGGAGAAGTTCATGTCCTTGGCGGCCTTGATCACCTCCGGATCGAAGTATCCTTCCACTGCGTCCGCCGGGAAGAGCCGGATCATATCCAGGGAAATGCGGCGATCGCCGGTGATCGACACCGCGAAATCCACCAGTTCATGCGACTTCACGGCCCCGGCCGGAAGACGCAGGCGGAACGGCAGCTTCGTCCATTTCCCGCCATCCGGCACCGTGACCTCGGTGGAAGCCAGGATCGTGTCGGGCTTGTTGCGGGCCCGGAAGCTCACCATCAACCGCACCGGCCCCTCCACCGACGAGGCGAACAGCGATCCCGTATACTCCAGTTCCCGATGCACCGGCAGGTAGATGCCCTGGCGGATTCCGGCCTCCTCGGTGGTGATCGTGGGCCGCCCTTTGATTCCCTTCGGCTCCGGGTGCGGCAGGCCAATCAGGTAGAGATAGCGATTGGAATTGGCCGCCCCGGCGCCGAAACGCGACTCATATCGCTTCCCGGCATCTCGCAACGCCTGCCAGGGCAGCGGCAATCCCATGGTCAGGGAGTTGGCGAACGCCGGATCGGAAAACCGCGCATTCAGCACCGGCAAATAGCCGTAGTAGTCTTCCAGGCTTGGGTTGTCGAGAAGTTGGGCCGACATGCCCTCGAAAACCCCCTTCTCCGTATAGATCCCGTACACCGTTCGAGGAATCTGGAACGAGCTCTGCTGCCCGGCGCGGATGTCGATGACGGCTTCGGGCTTGTCGGTACGAACGTAGCTCGCGAGCGATTGCGCGGCCAAACCTCCTACAACGAGGAAGAACGCCGCCGGCATCTTCGTTTTCATCGCAATAACTCCTCCTGACCAGCATCGATTGTACACCGATACCGCCCACATCGGAGCCGTTTGTCTCATTGTTCGCCCGAGTCGCGACCCTAAGGAGCCGTGAAAAAATCGCCCGCATGCGGCCAATGGGCAAGCTAAAGCATGCCCCACCTTGGTGGGGCATGCTTTAGCTTGCCCATTGTTTCACGGCGTCCGAGGGAGCCTTCACCGCCCCGCGCTCATTCCCTCCCGGCGTACAACTCGTCGATATGGAGCTTGCAATTCTCCAGCGCCTGGGCGCGCCGGATCTTCATGGTGGCCGTCAGTTCGCCCTGCTCGATGGAAAAATCGCGCGTCAGCACGCGGTACTTGCGCACCTGCTCAAACGGCGCAAGCTGTTTGTTCACGCGCGCCACGGCTTTGCGGATCTCGGCCAGCACCGGCGGCGCCTCGGCGATTTCGGCGGCCGGACGGCCCCTCCACGGCTCCATCCCTTTCAACGCATCGGCGGCGGCGGGGTTGATCGTGACGAGCGCGGTGAGGAACGGCAGCCGGTCCCCAATCAGGAGCACCTGGCTGACCAGCGGCTCCATTTTGAACAGGTTCTCCACGCGAGCGGGGTAGATCTTCTTCCCCGTGGAAGAGACGATCAACTCCTTCTTGCGGCCGGTGATGAAGATGTAGCCATCGCTGTCGGCGTGGCCCAGGTCGCCCGTGTGCAGCCAGCCGTCCCGCAGCACTTCAGCCGTGGTTTGGGGATCGTTCAGGTAGCCGGAGAACAGACAGGGGCTCTTGATGAGCAGCTCGCCATCCTCCAGGAACCGCATCTGGACGCCCGCCAGCGGCCTCCCGATGCTGCCCGGCTTGGGACGGTCGAGCGGATTCAGAGTGGCCACGCCGCCCTCGGTCAGTCCATAGCCTTCGATGATCGGCATGCCGATGGCATCGTAGAACTCGGCCAGGTTCTTGCCCAGCGGCGCCGCGCCCGAAGCAGCTACCCGCAGGCGCCCGCCGAAACGCGCGCGGATCTTGCGGAAGAGCAGCCGGTCGGCCAACATCAACGGCGCGCGAATTCGCGCCGGCACCGGCTTGCCCGCCCGGCGGTACCGCGACGCCGCCAGCGCCAGCGCCAGCGCGCCATAGAACAGCTTGCGCGCCGGAGCCGGGCGCTTGCGCAGCTCCGTGCAGATGGTCGAGTAAACACGCTCCCACATGCGCGGCGGCGCCAGCAGAATGGTGGGCCGCACCCTGCGGATTTCCTGGGGCAGCTTCAGCAGGCTCTCGGCGAAGGTCACCGGCATGCCGCAGCGCAGCGGCAGGTATTCCATCACCACGCGTTGCGCGATGTGCGCCGATGGCAGAAATACCACCGTGGAATCCTCCGGCCCCATCGGCAGCACCGCCGGACCCATGTCGATGTTCGACACGATGGCTTGGTGCGTCACCAGCGCCATCTTGGGCTCTCCGGTGGCGCCGGAAGTCAGATACAGGATCGCCGGGTCGGAGGGGTCCACTTCCGAGCTGAGCCGCTCCATCAAGCCCGGATCTAGCTCCAGCGCCTTCCGGCCCATTTCACGGAGGTCGTCTAATGCCAGTGCGCCCGCCGCCCGTCCGGTAAGCAGAATCCACTGCCGCACCGGCGCCTGCCGCAGCGCTTCGAGCATCTCCGGGTTCTCGATGAAAGCCGCGCACGCCCCCGCGCTTTCCATGGTGCGCACCAGGTCCTTGGACGGATAGCTGGGGTACAGCGCCGCCGCCACCGAGCCATTGGCGACGATCCCCAGGTCGGCCAGGTAGAACTCCAGGCGCGTCTCGGAATTCAGCGCCACGATGTCGCCTTTTCCGATTCCCAAAGCGCGCAACCCGGCCGCGATTTCGTCCACCGCCTGCCGGTACTGGTTCCACGACCAGGGCGGCGAGCCCGGCTGAATGAGCGCGGGCGCATCGCCGTGCGCGCGGGCGGCTTCTTCCAGAACCTGATATAGGGTGCGAGACCTCACTCCATGCAATGTACCAAGAAAACGCGGTGCCTGGTTTAAAGGCGGGTGCGCGGCACAAAAGGAAGTGTTGACTGATTGGTGGGGCATGCTTTAGCTTGCCCATGCCACAAGAGACTGCGTGCCTGCCCCTTTAAAGTCGCGCACCCTTTACACGCTCACCACGGGGCACGGCGATTGCCGGATGATGGCGTATGCGTTGGTCCGCAATCGCCCGAACACCCCGGCGGCGGAACCGCGCCCGATCACTAGGACGTCCGCCGCCGCGCGCGCGGCGGCGGAACAGATCACTTGCGCCGGCTCTCCCGCTTCGATCGAGAGATCGGCTTCCGCGCCCACGCCGTCCAGCAGACGGAACAACTCCCGCCCGGCCGCGGCGCGGGTCTCCGTCCTCCACTGCCATTGCGGATCGTCGCCCAGGTCTGGTACACCGGCGCTCGCGTGCACCACGCCCAGGCGCGCCCCGAACTGCCGCGCCAGCCAGGCCGCCCAGTCCAGCGTCTGGGAGCTTTGCGGACCCAGGTCCACGGCGCACATGATGCTGCGGAACGGAATCGAAGCCACTGCCGGCGCCTGTTCCAGATGCACTCCCGTCCACACCGCGCAGTCGGCGTCGTGCAGCACCTTGGCGGTGTTCGACCCCAGGATGAACCGCCGGAACGGACCGTAGCCGTGGGTTGGCATGGCGATGATGTCCACTCCTTCCTCGTGCGCCAGATCCACAATCTTCCCCGCCGGATCGCCTTCCAGCACAACCCTCCGCACCTTCAGGCCGGCCGGCTCGGCGGTCATGAACCGATCGAGTTCCTCGGAAGCCCGCTCAGCCCGGTTGCGATACAGTTCATCGAGCATGGAACCGGCAATCTCCAGCGCCCCGAATTCATGGCTGGGAGGCGTCAAAACATGCAGAAAAATGAGTTCCGCCTGGAAGTGCCGGGCCAGCGCCCGCGCATAGCGCGCCGCTCCCGTCGAGCGCTCCGAGAAATCCACCGGCAGCAGGATCTTGGAGATAGATCGCATCAGCGTCTCCTTGGCCGGACGGCCCCGTAAGTCCGTCTCATAAATAGGATAATCCGATTCGAAATCTCAAATCGAGCCGCCCTCTACAGGAAACCTGGCTGCCTGACGATAGTTCCCTCAGGGCGGCGCGTGTATGTACTCGAATCTGGTGTTGGAAGTAATCGGCGGCGTGGAACGCGAACGGCTCATCCTGGAGCATCTGCCGCAAGTGCGCCTCATCGCGCGGCGCATCCAGGAGCGCCTGCCGGAGAACATCGGCCTGGAAGACCTGGTGTCCACCGGCATCATCGGCCTGATTTCGGCGATCGACCACTTCGACTCCCGTCACAACGTCAAGCTCAAAACCTACGCCGAGTATAAAATCCGCGGCGCCATTCTGGACGGCTTGCGCGGCCTGGATTGGGCGCCGCGGCAGAAACGCCGCAAGGCCAAGCAAATCGAAGCCGCCATTGCGGCGGCCGAACAGCTCCTCAAGCGGTTGCCGGCCGAAGACGAGATTGCCGCCCAACTGGAAATTCCGATCGATGTGTACCACCAATGGCTGGTGGAAATCCGCGGCCTGAACATCGCCAGCCTGGAATACACCAGCGGCGAGCACGGCAGAAACATGCTGCACTACCTTCCGGATAACGGCCGGAATCTGCCCTCCACTCTGCTCGAGAAATCCGAACTCGAGCGCCTCCTGGCCGAAAGCATCGATGGAATCCCCGAAATTGAACGCAAGGTCCTCAGCCTCTACTACCACGATGAATTGACGTTGCGCGAGATCGCCCTGGTTGTCCACCTGCACGAATCCCGCATTTCCCAGTTGAAGTCGCAAGCGATTCTGAGGCTGCGCAGCCATCTGGCCGTGCAATGGCCCCGGTCCACCTCCCCCGCGGTTCGCCCATAATGGAGGGGAGCCTATGACTGTCGAGATCGAAGGCGTCACCTTGCACCTGGCGCATCCCGATGAGGTCGCCGTCCAGTGGGTGGGGCAGGACGAGCTCATGCGGCAATTGCTGGCCGCGTGGATGGTCGTGAACGAACAGGACCTGCCCATGCATCCACGCCTGCTCGGTAAACCGGGCGTCGGCAAGACCACCCTCGCCTACGCCGCCGGCAAGCGCATGGGGCGCGATGTGTACATCCTGCAAGCCACCATGGACACGCGCCCGGAAGATCTGCTGATCACTCCCGTCATCGAGGGCCAGGGCAGCCTGCGCTACGTGGCATCGCCGCTGGTCACCGCCATGCTCCGCGGCGGCATCGCCATTCTGGACGAGGGCAACCGCATGAGCGAGAAGAGCTGGGCCAGCCTGGCGCCGCTGCTCGATAACCGCCGCTATGTCGAGTCCATCGTCGCAGGCATCAAGATCAGAGCTCATCCCCATTTCCGGCTGGTCGCCACCATGAACGACGACGCCTCCACCTTCGAGCTGCCCGAGTACATTCACTCCCGGCTCCAGCCCCAGATCTTCATCGACTTTCCCGAACGCGACGAGGAGTATCACATTCTGAAAGAGAACCTTCCCTTCGCCGCGGAACGCATCTTGAATTACGTGACGGATTTTCTCCAGCTCGCCCACGCCGCCGACGAGCGCTACACCGTGCGCGACGGCATCAACGTCGGCCGTTTCGCCATCAAGCTGAAGAGTCTGGCCACCCGGCGGACCGGCGAGATCGAGGCGCTCGAAATCGCCATCGTTCAGGTGCTGGGGGAAGAAGCCTTGCGGTATGTCCGGAGAAATCGACCTTCCGCTTCCTGATCCGGGAAGCTTGAAGCGCGGCCGCTTCACCTACTTTCCGGTAGTGCCCGGCCGCCTCGAGTTCGCGATCGAGGTGCGCCAGGCGATTCTCGGCCAGCGCCCGCAAGTGATCGCACTCGAGTTGCCGGCCACTCTACAGGCCGCCTGGATGCGCGCCGTGGCGCGTCTGCCCGAAATGTCGCTGATCTTCTACCCGGACGACACCTTGGGCCTCGACCAGGCCATCTACGTCCCTATCGAGCCGGCCGATCCGTTTACCGAGGCCATCCGCACCGGCCTCGAGATCGGAGCGGAAATCGTGTTCGTCGATCCCGACGCCGGCCAGCGCCCGCACCTGAAAGACGCCTACCCGGATCCCTACGCCATCCGCCATATCGGCCTGGCGCGGTACCTCGAGGCGTACCGCGTTTATCCGCAGCCGCGCTCGCCGGAAATCTCCCGGCACGCCGCCGGCATCGCCTGGAAGCTGCAAGGCGCCGATCCCCTGGCGAATGTCCTGGTGGTGGTGTCGCTCAACCTGCTCGACCCCTTGCTGGACGCCATGGAGGAGCCGCAAGCGCAGCCCCTGGCCCGCACGCGCCGCGAGGGCGTCGAGCTCTTCAACCCGCACCCGGCGTCGCTGGCCGAGATCTCGATCGAATACCCGCGGCTTCAATGGCGCTACGAGGAGTTTCGCCGCTCTGCGGCCGACTGGCGCCTCATCGACCGCCGGCACGCGCAACTGGCCGTCTTCCGCGAAGCCGAAAAGCAGTATGAGGCCTCCACCGGCGAGCGCATTGCCCACTGGCAGCGCCGCCTGCTGGCCCGCTATACCCGCAACCTGGCGCTGGCCGCGAACGACCTCTCGGCCGGCCTCTACGACCTGACCGTGGCGGCGCGCGCCGTGGCCGGCGACAACTACGCCTGGGAGGTCTGGGAGGCGGCCGGCCGCTATCCGCCTCAGAACACCGCTTCGGACCTGGTCACGGTGCGCGTGTCGGGCGAGGAAATGTGGATGGATACCAGGCGCATTCGCCTCCGCCGCCGCTTGCCCAGCCCCAAGCGGCGTCTACGCCCCGTGGGATTGAAGCCGCGCCGGAAAGAGAAGTTTCCGGGCGAATGGGCCAGCCAGTTGAACGGCGCCGGCATCTGTTCCTATCCGCCCGAAGACCTCGTCATTGAAGACTACGGCCGCTTTCTCAAGAAGAAAGGCAAGAGCATCCTTTCCGAGGAACGGGTGCTCGTCGAGCCGTTTACCACCTCCATTCTGGACGGTATCGATATGCGCGAGACCGTCCGCAAATGGTACGAAGGCCGCATCTACGTGCGCCAGTTCCAGAAGATCCGCGGCGAGGTGGGCGCGGTGGTGGTCGTTTTCGATGAGGACCGCGACAACCGCTACCCCTACCTGACCACCTGGCTGGGCGAGAACCGGAACGAATCCGACATGGCGTTCTACTCCACCTTCCCCTTCGACCATCTGGTGGGGCCGGGCATGGGGCGCGCCGAGTACGGCGGGTTCCTCATGAGCCTTCCGCCGCGGCGCCTGTACGACGTGTGGCAGGACGCGGACTACCAGTTCGCCGAGTCGAAATCCGAGCGCCTGTTACTGGCCGCGCTCGACTATTCCGTCCACCGGCACGTGGTTTACGTGGCCGCCAGGCCGCCGCGTTCCATTTTCAAGACGGTGGCCTCCCGTGCCGGCCGCACCATCGTCTACATCCCCATCGGCCAGCTTTCCCCAGCCGCTCTCAAGAAGATTCGCGTGGTTCACGTGCTGGACGGCTACGATAAGCGCGACCTCGCGAAAGACTACCTGTAAGGTGGGGCATGCTTTAGCTTGCCCAACCCGGCCGGAAGGCCGGCCGTAGGATTTCAGACGCGCGCCAAAGTTTCTTGCAAAAGTCGCTCGCGGACCGCGGGCAACCCGCCGATCAGTCACTCAGCCAAAGGTTGGCGCACCGAATGAGAGTCGATCATCGAAATCTAACGGGCGCGGCCGAGTCCGCGCGAGCCCAGGAAACCGGGAAGTCCAACCGCAACCAAGGGGCCCGGACTGGAACCGCCGCAACCGGCAAAATCGGCGATCGCGTGGAGCTTTCCAGCATCGCGGAGACACTTGCCCGCGCCATGTCCGCATTTGGATCCGGGCGCGCCAGCCGTGTGCCAGCCCTGGCAGCGCAATATCGGAGCGGAAGCTACTACGCCGATTCCGCGGCCACTGCCGGCAGTATGGTTTCCGAGGCTTTGCTCGCGGAAGGCCTTTAACAGGCGGACGGCCGAGGCTGTGCGGCAGCCGCCAGCGCGCAGGGCCAAAAAACAAAGGCCGGGGCGCCTCGGCGACCCGGCCAATGCAGGAGGTGAAATGAAGATTTGCTTGCAGAACCGCTTGTGTCCAGCCGCGCATCCCTGGCGCGGAGGGCCGGCACCGGCAGAACCAATGCCTGCGGTTTTAGGCTATCCAAGCCTCACTACCGGGCACAAACCTAAACTACAGTTGCACTGCGCCCCGTTTCAAACCGTTGCCCAAGCAGCGCGAAGCCAAGAGCCCTACCGGCGGAATAGCCTCTTGCCGAATAAACCGAGACCCAACAGAGCACCGCCCATCAGACTCAGCGTCGCCGGCTCGGGGCTGGTGTCGTACTGGACATAGAGGTAGGCGTCTGTTAGGGCCTTGCTCTGGAGAGCCGGGCCGGAAACAAGGAACGAACTCACGTCAATTTGCGTTGCGCCAAGCACCGTGCCGCCCGCCGCCCCTGTTATGCTCTCCGGAATGACGATGATCGTGGGGTTGCACCCGCTGCTCCCCGAAAACGGCTGGATGACGGTGCAATTACCAAATGCCACCGATGTGGTGGTGTCACTTTCCTGATTTTGCTCTTCCCCGGTTATGCTAGCGCCGGCGGCCTCAAGCGACACCCAATCCCATTCGATGGTAGCGACGGTGCCTAGTGTACCGCCCGTAGCGTCATTTTGCAACTGGATGTCTATCTCATAGAGTGTCACTCCGGCTGGCAGTGTAAACGAAGGGCACGTCAATGTTGTGCTCGCGATGGAGGCGGTTCCGCTGTCCACCTCTCCGCACTCAATGTACGACGCGTGTGCCATGGGCGCGAACAACACCAGCGCCACTATCGCCGTTACTAGCGTTAAGCATTTCTTCATGTTCGTAAAACTCCTTTTCCGAGTTCTGCTCGGAAAACGATACCTCTAAGCCTGATGCCGACCGTCCCCTCCAAAGCCTTCTCCTCAGAGACAATATCGGCAGGCCTTCCGCTGATTCCCCTCAAGATTACCCTAACCAGTTTTCCTAGTCAACAGATTTAGGAGGTTTTTTTGCCCTTTGGTACTATTGCAAATCGCTGATTCTGGGGGGAAAAACCCTGATTTTAGCTTGGAAGTACCAATACCGTAAGGGGGGGACCAACCGGGGGCCAGCCGCCCGGCGGAGTGGCCGGTGACGTTTGGCGGCCCCGAAATTCCCCCGCCCGTGTCGCCAACCAATTTGCATTCAGCGCGTTGCGGACTGGATTTGGTCGCGGCCGGGCATGCCCGGCCCCTATACCGCGCCCTTGCAGGAACGAGGGGGCACCCTCTCGGTCCCTCGCCCTAGCCTCGCCTTCGGTTTCGGTCTCGCGGGCGCCAAAAGCGCCAATGTTAGAATGATACCGATGGCGAAAACGCTCGGCGGCTTCCGCGCGGCTGTGCTGATCGGCTGGATGGCGCTGGGCGCGGCGGGCGTTCTGTACGCGCGGCTTAAAGGCATTCCAAGCTGGGCGGCCGTGCCCGTCCTGGCCGCCTTCCTCGTGGAGTATCCTTTCTATCTCGTTCCGGCCTTCCCCGCCTTGCGCGAGCGCCTCGCCGGAGCACGCCTGACCGGATTCCTGCTGGCCTCGGCCGTGCTCCCGTACCTGGTGTGCTGCTGTGGCGCGGTCCAGTTTCATTGGATCGGCCTGGCGCGTCTGGCGGCCCTCTCGCTGGCGCTCGGCCTCTGGTACGCGCTCTTGCCGGCCACCGCCCTCACGGATATCGCCTTTCTGGCGCTCATCGCCTCCGTGATGCTGGGCCGGTACTTCGATTCCATTTATCCCAAGCCCTACCACGGCGTCGATGCCACCTATCTCGGGAAGTTGGCCTTGATCCAGATGACCGCCATGACCCTGATCCTCCAGCGCCGCATTCACGAGACCGGCTACGGCTTCCTGCCGAAGTGGAACGATTGGCGCATCGGCGCCCTCAACTACTTGTATTTCGTCCCCATCGGGCTTTCCCTGGCGCTGGCGCTGAAGGCAGTGCGATTCGCCCCGCCCCCGCCGATTTGGGTCCTCGCCGGAACCTTTCTCGGCATGCTGTGGGTGGTCGTCCTTTTCGAGGAGTTCTTGTTTCGGGGCGTGCTCCAGCAATGGATCGAGGAGTGGACCTGGAGCCGGACCGCCGCGCTTGGCATGACATCGCTGTTGTTTGGCTTGGCCCACCTCTGGTTCCGCGGCTTCCCCAACTGGCGCTGGGTACCGGTGGCGACCGTGCTTGGTTGGTTCTGCGGCCGCGCCCGCAACCAGGCCGGCAGTATCCGCGCCGGAATGGTCACCCACGTGCTCGTCGTCACCACTTGGCGAGCTTTCTTCGCATAGCGATGCCTGGAAGATATGTGCCCTGCAATCAATATGTTACAAGAATTGGTATGTTGCCAAACAAAATTCCAATAAAAAAATACAGATTTTTGTTGCGTCCGGAAGCGAAATCTATTATTATTGGAAGTAAGCCGGGGAGGCAACTCCCACCAAAGCGAGACTAACCTCTAAATAAAGACCCCTGAAGCAATCCTCCCCGGCGCCCGAAAGGGTTTGAGGTCTTCCAAAAAAGAAATCCCAATGCTAAGTTTCCCCGATGGGCTTCCCGTTCGCGACATCGGAAAATGGAAGGCACACGCGTCCTTGAGATCTGTGCGGGCTCCTTGGTGGGGCATGCTTTAGCTTGCCCTTTACGCTCCGAAACCGGCTGTTCCCCGCGAAAACGAATGTCGCACACTCACTCGAACAACGATACGCGTCGTATCCGGCACGGCGTGATATGATGGCAGATTCGTCTCGGAAAGACTGCCCCGCATGAGGATGCTCACGGTTCTCGGTTCGACAGGGTCCATTGGAACCAATACCTTGGACCTTGTCCGGCGCAACCTCCACCGCTATGGCGTCTACGCTCTGGTGGCCGGCCACAACGTGGATACCCTGGCGGCCCAGATCCTGGAGTTCCGCCCCCAACTGGCCGTTGTTGCAACTTCCGACGGTTTGGCGCGTCTGTCAGATAGGCTCACTGCGGCTGGTCTGGCTCGCACCGCCTGGCCCGAGTTGCTGTGGGGCGATGCGGCGCGGGTTCAGGCCGTTACCGCCCCGGAAGTCGATACCGTGATTTCGGCAATCGTCGGGGTGGCCGGCCTGGAGGCCACATACGAAGCTGTCCGGTTGGGGAAACGGGTGGGGTTGGCAAATAAGGAAGTCCTGGTTTCGGGTGGCAAGCTGGTGATGGAAGCGGTGCGGCAGCACGGAGCTTTGTTGGTGCCTATAGATAGCGAACACAATGGCGCGCACCAGTGCCTGCGCGCGGGCAACCGCCAAGAGGTCACCAGGCTGATCCTCACCGCTTCCGGCGGTCCGTTTCGCAACACACCCCAAGAAGCTCTGGCATCGGTCACGCCGCGGCAGGCGCTCAATCATCCTACCTGGAGCATGGGGAACCGCATCACCATCGACTGCGCCACCCTCATGAACAAGGGTTTTGAGGTCATCGAGGCCTGCTGGCTGTTCGATTTCTCCCCGTCCCAGGTGGAAGTGGTCATCCATCCCCAATCCAGCGTGCATGCCATGATCGAGTACCGCGATGGCAGCGTCCTGGCGCAGGTTTGCGCCACCGATATGCGCATGCCCATCCAGTATGCCCTGACCTATCCGGACCGCTTCGAAGCGCCGGTGCCCAAGCTCAACTGGGCCGAAGCGCGGACATGGGAATTCCTGCCCCCCGATTTCGACAAGTTTCCGCTCCTCAAACTGGCTTACCAGTGCCAGGAAACCGGCGGGTCCGCCACCTGCACATTGAACGCCGCGGATGAAATCGCGGTGGAAGCTTTTTTGCTCGGGAAAATTGGCTTTCTGTCGATATATGAGGTAGTTTCGGAGACGTTGTCGAAGATGCCGGTTTGTTCTCCGCCCACGGTTGGCGATATCCTGGAGGTTGACCGGAAGTCGCGAGCCCTCGCGCGCGAGCTGGTAACAGCCCGCGCCGCAGGCCCCGTCTCCGCTTGAGTCTATATGCTGCTAGTCGGTGAAAACATACTGTGGCTGCTGGTCCTGATCGGGATCATGATCATGATCCATGAGCTGGGCCATTTTTGGGCGGCCCGCTATTTCGATGTCAAGGTCGAAACCTTCAGCTTCGGCTTCGGCCCGCGCCTCTTCGGCTTCCGCCGTGGCGAAACGGACTACCGCTTCTCCCTGATTCTGTTCGGCGGCTACGTCAAAATGGCCGGCGAGCAGATCGGCGACGAGCACGCCGGCGATCCGCGCAGCTTGCTCGCCAAACCGCGCTGGCAGCGGCTGGTCATCGCCTTTGCCGGGCCGTTGATGAATGTCGCCCTGGCCGTCGGCCTCCTCACCGGCCTCTACATGGTCAAGTATCAGAAGATCTCGGACGCCGATATGCAAGCCATCATCGGCCACGTGATGCCCGATTCGCCCGCCGCCAAGGCGGGCATTCAGGATGGCGACCGCATCGTCAAGCTGGGCGCCAAGGAGAATCCCACCTGGGAAGACGTCGGGCTGAAGGAAGTCGAAAGCGCCTACCAGCCCATGTACCTCACCATCGAGCGCAACGGCAAGCGCTTCGACACCACCGTGACGCCCACCTTGGGAGAGCGCTCGGGCTTGGGATATGCCGGCTGGGACGAGCGCGCCGAAGTCCAGTTGGGCGACATCACGCCCCATCTGCCCGCCGAAAAGGCCGGGCTCAAGAAGGGCGACCTGCTGATCGCCGTCAACGGGCAGCCCATCCATTCCCTGTTCAAGTTTCAGGAGATCACCCAGAACAGCGGCGGCAAGCCCATCGAAATCGAATTCGAGCGGAATCGCCAAAAGCGCCATGTCTCGGTGCGGCCGGTCTTCGCCGGCATCGGCGGTCCCGACCGCTGGATGATCGGGGTCATGCCGCAACAGAAACTGAACCTGATCACCACCCGGCTTTCCTTGCCCGCCGCCTTTCGTGAATCGGTCCGGCAGAACGCCAAAGGCGCCCTGATGATCGCGCAGTTGCTCAAGGGCATGGCGGAGCGCCGCATGTCGCCCAAGAGCCTCACCGGGCCGATCGGTATTGCCCAGCTCTCCGGCGATGCGGCCCGCGAAGGCCCCTCGGCATTCGTCATTCTCATGTCGATGGTCAGCCTCAACCTGGCCGTTTTCAACCTGCTGCCCATCCCGATTCTCGATGGAGGCGTCATTTTGATGCTGTTCGTCGAAATGGTCATGCAACGAGACCTCAGCCTCAACGTGAAGGAGGCCGTTTTCAAGGTTGGTTTTGTCGCCATTATGGTGATTGTGGCCTTCGTCATCTACAACGACATCTCCCGCATCCTGCCGGCGGGCTGATCCTCGCCATGCACTGTACCTCCGTCCGCCAGAGCGATCTGCCACACACTTCCCGGCTGCTTGCGGACGTGCTCTATCACCCCGACCGCACCACCGCCTTTTACCGGCATCCGATTCGCGATCTTGGCGCGTTCCAGGCCGCCGCGCGCGAAATCCAATTCTCCGGCGACCGCCGCGCCTTGCTGGTGGCGGCCCTGCGCCTGCGCAATCCGGCCAGCCCCTCACTCGAACGCCTGGCCCAGCCAGGCACGCTGGCGGTGCTCACGGGCCAGCAGGTGGGCCTGTTCTCCGGCCCGGCCTACACGGTCTATAAGGCGCTCCACGCCGCCAAACTGGCCCAGTGGCTGACCGCCAGCGGGCTTCCCGCCGTGCCGGTCTTCTGGCTGGCCACCGAAGACCACGATTTCGCCGAGGTCAACCAGGCCTGGGTCTTCGATTCGGAGCACCGGCCCGTCAAGCTGGAATTGCGGCGTTCGCCGAGCGCCCAGCCCGTCGGCGGAGTGGTGCTTTCGGACCCGCCCCTGCGCGAGCTGCGCGCGGCCCTGCGCTCTCTGCCGTTCGGCGACGAGGTCGCGGACCTGGTCGAAGAGACTTACCGCGGCGGCAGCACCATGGGCCAGGCGTTCGGCGAACTGCTCCGCCGCGTGCTGGCGGAGTTCGACATTCTCCAGGTCGACCCCATGCTGCCGGCCTTCCGCGAGCTCGCGGCCCCCACTCTTCGCGCCGCCCTGAAATCCGCGCCCGAGTTGACCGCCAGCGTCCTCCATCGCAACCAGACGCTCGCGCGCGGCGGCTACCACGCCCAGGTGCACGTCGAGGACCACACCTCGTTCGTCTTCCTGCTCGAGAACGGCAAGCGCCTGGCGCTCCGGCGCAACGGAGGGGAGTACACTCTGAACGGCCGCCGCTTCACCACCGCGGAGCTGATGGATCGCGCGGTTTCACTCTCCCCCAACGCCCTGCTCCGCCCCGTGGTGCAGGATTCCATGCTGCCTACCGTAGCCCTCATCGGCGGCCCGGCGGAGACGGCCTACCTGGCCCAGTCCGAAACCATTTACCGGGCCATCCTGGGACGCATGCCGGTGGCCGTGCCGCGCGCCGGTTTCACCATCCTCGACAAACGCAGCCAGAAGCTCCTCGACCGCTACGACCTGGCGCTTCCGGATTTCTACCATGGAGAAGGGCCGCTGGCCGAGCGCATCTCCGCCAAACTCGTCCCGCCCACGCTAACGGAAGCCATGCGCTCCACCGTGGCCACCGTCGAGACCGCCGTGGGCCGGCTTCGCGGCGAGATGGCCGGGTTCGATCCCACCCTCGCCACGGCCCTAGACCGCGGCGCGCGCAAGATTCAATACCAGCTCTCCAAGATCGAGCGCAAAGCCGGCCGCGAAGCGCTGCGGCGCGATGCCACCGCCGCCCATGATGCGGCATCCCTCTATGGGCTGATCTTTCCCGAGCGCCACCTCCAGGAACGCATCTATTCCATCCTCCCGTTCCTCGCCAAGCACGGTCTCGATCTCCCCGGCCACATCTACCAGGCCATTCAACTGGACTCCACCGACCACCGCCTGTTGATGATGTAGGCGCAAGAATGAATGGCCACGGATGAACACGGATAAACACGGATAAGCAAACTTCTTAAGACAAGAGTCCTGGTTTTCTTGTTCTTGTCTGATCCGTGTTTATCCGTGTTCATCCGTGGCTAAACTGATTTGGCCCCGAACTATTGCAGCCTCGGCCGCATCTGTTCGTTGGAAATCAGGCCATCGAAAATGGCCAGCACCTGCTTGCGATAGCTGTATACGCGCCGCAGATTCTCGCGGAAGGAAACTTCAAAATCGTGGGCCGTCAGCCACTTGTCCAGCATGGCCCGCGGCACGTCGATATCCTGCCTCAGCGTATCCACATCGTGTCCCCGCAGGAAGAGCCCATAGAAGAAGGCCGCTTCCCGCTGGGGCGCCAACGCATCGAACTCGTCTCCCGCCATCATAAACATCGGCGAAAATGCCAGTATACCGATGCCCCCGACTCGACGGCAAGTCCCATCCCGTAGAATTCGGTGTCATAGTGAGGAAGATCATGCCGAATCAATCCTATTTGGATTGGGTGATTCGAAATACCCGTACCCGGTGGTGGCACGACTCCGCCCAGGCGGCCGAGTTGGCAATTGGCCTGGAACGCGGCGCCATCGGCGTCACCACCAACCCCTATCTGGCGAATCTCGCTTTGGTGAAAGACCGTCAACTGTTGGCCCCCGCCATCGAGGCCGTGCTCGCACGCAACCTGCCGCCCGAGCAGAAGGCCGAGGCGCTCATGCGGATTGCGGTCACTACCACCGCCGCCAAACTCATGCCGCAATTCGAAGCCAGCCAAGGCCAATCGGGCTTTGTTTGCGGACAGGTCAACCCCGAGCGCGCCGGCGACCGCGATTCCATGCTCCCCATGGCCCGCCGGTACCACGCCTGGGCGCCCAATATCGCCGTCAAACTGCCGGCCACCAGCGCCGGCCTGGATGTCATGGAGGATTCGATCGCCGAGGGGATCACCGTCGCCATGACCATCAGCTTCACCGTGCCGCAGGCCATCGCCATCGCCGAGCGGCACATGGCCGGCATCCGGCGCGCCCGCGCTAAAGGCGTCCAGCCGGGAAAGTGTTTCGCCGTCGTCATGATCGGCCGTCTGGACGATTTCCTGCGCGAGGTCGCCCACGACACCCGGGCCGCCGCCACTGAATCCGATATCCGCCTCTCCGGCCTGGCCGTGGTCAAACGCGCCTATCGAATCTATCGAGACCGCGGCTACCAGGCCGTGCTGCTCATCGCGGCCTTGCGCGGAGACTACCACCTGACCGAGTTGGCCGGGGCCGGCCTGTTGATGTCCATCGCGCCGGCGATTCAGCGGAGTTTGGTCGCTAACGACCTGCCGCGTGAGGAGCGCATCGACCAGCCCATCCCCGCCGGCGCCATCGAACGCCTCTGCCGGATCCCGGAATTCGTGCGCGCCTACGAACCGGACGGAATGGAGCCCTCGGAATTCGTCGCCTTCGGCGCGACGCAACGAACCCTCAGCCAGTTTGTCGAGGCTGGCTGGAAGCTCATGGAGAATTACCGGTAATCGTTTATGAAAATCAAGACTCTCAGTGCTTTAATCCTCATTGCGGCATCCTGCGCGCCCCTGCTCTCGGGACAAATCGTCTACGTGGGTACTTACACGCGGACGTCCAGCCAGGGAATCTACGCCTGGCGGCTTCAACCCGCCACCGGCAAGCTGACACCGCTCGGGCTGGCTGCGGAAACCAGCAACCCGACGTTCCTGGCCGTCGCGCCCAACCAGCGGTTCCTCTACGCGGCCAATGAAGACAAGGTGGGGACCATCAGCGCCTTCGCCATCGATCCGGCCGGCGGGCGCTTGAAGCTGTTGAACCAGGTGCCGTCGCGCGGCTCGGGACCGTGCCACGTGGCCGTCGATCCCAATGGCAAGTGGGTCTTCGCCGCCAATTACAATAGCGGAAGCGTGGCCGTGTTTCCGGTGCGCGCAGACGGCTCGCTGGGCCAAGCCACGGGCTTCGTGCAACATGCCGGTTCCAGCGTGAATGCGCAGCGGCAGAGCGGGCCGCACGCCCATTCCGCCAACCTGTCGCCGGACGGCCGCTGGCTGTTCGTGGCCGACCTGGGGCTCGACCGGATTCTGACCTACCGGCTGGACGCGGTGAATGGCACGCTCTCCCCCGGCGATCCCCCGTTCACCAAAGTCGCTCCCGGGTCGGGGCCGCGCCACATGGCTTTTGGCAGGGACGGACGATTCGCCTATGCCATCAACGAAATGCTCGCGACGGTGACGGTGTTTCGCTACAACTCCGCCCGCGGAACCTTGGAGGAGTTGCAGACCGCGCCGCTGACGCCCGAGGGCTACACCGGGCCAAAGAGCGGCGCCGAGATTGCGGTCGATCCGGCCGGCAAGTTCCTCTACGCATCGAATCGCGGGGACAGCACCATCGCGGTATTCCGCATCGATGGCGATAAGGGCACGCTGACCCTGGTCGAGCGCGTCTCCACCCAGGGCAAGACGCCGCGCAATTTTGCCATCGACCCGGCCGGAGCGTTTCTCTTCGCCGCCAACCAGGATTCCGGCACCGTGGTCGAGTTCAGAATCGATCCAGCCACGGCCCGCTTGACTCCCACCGGGAGTGTGCTGGAGTTGGCATCTCCCGTGTGCATCGTTTTCGCGGCAGCGCGCTGACCGATGTTCGCCAAGAACCGCTCTCTTACGTTCGCGGCTCGGTACGACGCCTCATTCCGAGCCGCGAACGTTAGAGAGCGGTCTGGCCCCCCCCTCACACCGGCATCAGCGCCGCCTGCATCATCGCCCGCGTATATCCCACCTGGAACGCGTAGGACGCGTATCCGCCGCCGCCCGGATACCCGCCGATGCGCCCGCAGTCGCGATCGTAGTCGAGCGCGCGCGGATGTTCGGGGTAGATCTCCCGCGTGTACTTGTGCTTGATGAGTTCCTTCATCACCAGGAACATGTTGTTCTCGCCTTCGTCGATCATGACTTCCGAATACCGCTCGTACGGCTTCTTCACCTTGACGTTGCGGAAATGCACGTGGTTGATGCGGTCGCGCGAGGCGAAATACGCGCACACTTCCACCGGGTTCTGCCCCATCTCGCGAGTCACGCCGCAATCGAAGGTGATGCCGTTGGCCGGGCTCTTGACGATTTCGATCAGGTGTTTCCACCCCTCCACGCTGCCCATGATCTGCTGCGAGCCGCGGCTGATGGGCGCGGGCGGATCGTTGGGATGCAGCGCCAGCCGCACCCCCGCCTTTTCGGCTTCGGGAACCACTCTCTTCAGAAAATAGGTGATGGTGGCCCACATCTCTTCCAGCGTGTGGGCGCCCTCGTTGGGCAGGGGAGGCAAGTCCCGGAACTTGATAGCGGCTTCCCCGGCTCTCACGTTGCCCGAATACTGGCGGCCGGGAGTGCGCACCAGGTCGTAATCGAAGCCCGTCCAGCCCACCCCCGGGCGGGTATCGTCGGTCTCCTCGAAGTAGCCCTCCATGGCTCGATGCGCGTACCAGTTGTATTCCACGACCGGCAGCCCCACCTTGCCCGCCGCCCTGATGGAGGCGATCACTTTTTCGATCTCCTCATCGCGTCCCGGCCGCCCATAGATGGCATTGTTGAAGCCCGCGATCATGAGGTTGCCCAGCGTCAGCCCGCTGGCTTTGAAGCGGTCCATCTGCTCTTTCAGGCGAGCTTCTTCCCACGGGATCGGAGGCCCGCCGCCCAGCACCCACTCGACGCCCAGTTGCCGGATGCGGCGCGCGGAGTCCACCCCCGGGCCGCCGCCGTCGCCCGCCGAGAGAGCGATCTTGGGCGTGTCCTTTCCTTCAAAGCGGGGCGCGGGCATAACTCCCGCGGCGCTCCCCGGAGATGCCAGAGCCGCGATCCCCGCGGTCTCGATCAATCTTCTTCGCGAAATTCCAACTTGCATGATCTATTCTACCCTCGGATTCCACCCACTACATCGAGGACCGATTAGGTACAATAAGGTCTTGACACCTGGAAAAGGTGTTCATCCTGGAGGCACCATGGATTCTTCTCGCCGCAATTTCCTCGTGGCCGGGATCGGATTGCCCGCTCTGGCGTCCGCCTCCCGCTCCGCAAGTCCCCAACCGCAAGCTCCCGCAAAGCGGGCCTCGGACATCAAGTTCGAATACCGGACCCTGGGCAACACCGGCCTGAAGGTCACCGCCGTGGCCTTCGGCTGCATCGTCACTTCGGACGGCAGCGTGGTGGAGCGCGGGGCCGATCTGGGCATCACCTATTTCGATACGGCTCACAGTTACCAGCAGGGCAACAACGAGCGCATGGTGGGCGCCGCGCTCAAGGGCAAGCGCAACAGCATCACGCTCTCGAGCAAGACTCACGGGCTCACCAGGCAGGACGCGCTCAACGACCTGGATGCCAGTTTGAAGTCCCTCCAGACCGATCACCTGGATATCTGGTATCTGCACGCCAAAAGCAAGCCGGAAGAGGTCACCGACGACCTGATCGACGCCCAGCAGACCGCCAAGAAGGCCGGCAAGATCCGGTTTGCCGGCGTCAGCACCCACGCCGGCCAGACGGTGCTGGTACCATGGCTGGCCAGGAATCCAAACGTCGATGTCATCCTGAGCGCCTACAACTTCACCCTGGAACCCGCCGTCACCACGGCGCTCGAGCAGGCCGTCGCGGCCGGCAAGGGCGTGGCGGCCATTAAGGTCATGGCCGGCGGCTTCCGCAGCATCAAGCCCGGCGATCCGGCCTACGCCAAGCTCAAGCGGGACGGCGCCTTGCTGGCCGCCCTCAAGTGGGCCATGCGCAACCCCAAGGTGGTCCAGACCGCCGTTCCCAGCATCACCGACAACGACCAGCTCGAAGAGAATCTCACCGCCATGCAGAAGCCGTACGGCCCTGCGGAAGAGAAACTGCTGGCCGAGCGCCTGGAACTCATCCGCCCGCTCTACTGCCGCACCTGCGGCCAGTGCGATGGCGATTGCCGCCAGGGCCTCCCGGTGGCCGACATATTGCGCATCCTCACCTACGCCGATGGCTATGGACAGTTCGCTTTGGCCCGCGAGCGTTTCCTGGAGCTGGCCCCCGAGCACACCGCCGTGAAATGCGCCGATTGCCCCGGCTGCACCGTCCAGTGCCCGCACGGAGTCCATGTCGTAGAGCGCCTGACCAAAGCGCAGGACCTGTTCGCCTGAAAAAGGGGACAGACGCATTTTGCCGGTTTGGCAAGAAATGCGTCTGTTTTTCTGCCAGAATAGTCAACCGAACCTATTTGCGGTGACCCAGCGCTCCAGCGACTGCCTTTTGAGCCAACGCAACGAAAGGAGTATCGATAGTGATTCGCAGATGCGGACTAATGGCCCTCTGCGCGGCGGCCTCGGTGGCGTCCGTGCTCGCGCCGGTGGTGGCTATACCCAATACGAGGGCGACTGCCGCGTGCTGCACCCGGAAATGAAGATGGCGGGCCTGGCGGTCACCATGGCTTTTACGGGATTGTATACTTCACAAACCCTGTACTGAAAATAGAGGTGCGGAAAAATCCATACCGCGGCTTTCAGGGAAATTGCTGAAAACCATGTCAAGCTTGACGGCAAACACCGCATGACCGCCAAGGGTCCCACCAATAGTAATCCGCGTTACATCAACCCCACATATTGTGGTGCATATTGAAGTCCCCCCACTATTGCGCTACATGCACTCGCCTGCCTCGGATCGGGTGGTATAATATCCCCATAAACACCACGCCCGCTGGCCGGGGGCGGCTCAGCGGGCGCTGGTCATAATCCGCTTTGGCGGGACCGGTAGGACCGACACCCCTACTTTAGCCCAATCCCGGACCGCCCGTCAACTGTGGAGGTGTGCTTTTTGTTCGCGTCAACGGGGAAAGCGCATGGCCCTCAGGCCCTTAAGCGTGCCTGAGTAGAACGAGAGGACCGATTTGATGACTCCCAACATCAATCTGATCAACAAAATGGAAAACCAAACCTTCGTCGGCGCAAACGTTCAAGCTGACGGAGGCGTTGCCTACTCCAGATGCAAGTTCGTCAACTGCACCCTGATTTTTACCGGGGTCGCTCCCATCCAAATCGACACCTGCACGCTTGAGAATTGCCGGTGGACCTTTGCCGGTCCGGCGGCAAACACCCTCAATTTCTTGAAACAGAGCTACGCAGGAGGAAATAAGGAAATGGTAGAAACAGTAATCCGCGAGATTCGCGGGCTTCATCCAGTTCCCGATATGGTCCCGAATCCTGGCCTGAAGTCTGGAGGGATGGTTCAATAGCCGTCTGGCAGACGGTGTTCCGGACCCAGATGATTGGGTTGTCTGGGTCCGGAACAATCACAACTGGTGGGCGGTCCATAGCTGCTCATCATATCACCAACCGCGTCCCCATTTGCAGGACGATCATCCGGCTGATTTGAGCCATTACCGGGGACTTGGGCTGTCTGATTCGTGGTACAATAGTCTTGTAGTCGGGCTATTGCGCAATTGGCAGACGCAAGGGTTTTGCAGATGGTCCACGGAACTGGGGCATCTGCAAACCCCCGCCGCAAGGCATCCGGGTTCGAGTCCCGGTAGCCCGACCAGCTTTTTTCGTTCTTTTTTTCCGGCCCCTCCCTCCTCTTCGCCGAAATCGAACGCACAGAATTCGTTAGCAGAAAAACGCGCAATAAAAATTAGCAATTAATTAGGTAAAAATTGGAGCTAAGGTTTTTGTTGTCAAAAACTTACGCCTTGACGCACACATCGAGGTCAGGTATGATTGGGTTGCGCCCGTAGCTCAGTTGCATAGAGCAGTTCCTTCGTAAGAACAGGTCGCGGGTTGGATTCCCGCCGGGCGCATACGGCTTGCAACCATCGGCAAATCCGGCTATGCTGAAATCTACGAAGGAACTGCGAATCTGAGCGGGGAATTTCCCGGCTTGTTCGTAGGGGCCAGATCGGTTTAACAGGCTTTGAACACCTGGAGGGCGATCTGGCCTTTTCAGTTTTTGTCAGACTCCGCATCTTCTGGCCTCGACGCTACTTCTGCTTTCGGTGCGACTTCCTGACTGGCTTCTTTGATTGGAGCGCCTGCGCCTTCTTTTGCTTTGGTTCCGGCTTTGTTTTCAGAATGTCCGTTACCACTTCGTCAAACGTGAGCGGATGCAAGCTGATTGAGTTCATTCTCACCTCTCATCTTAGCGCGGAATGTCAATCCCCAGACTCCTTTGACCCGCTAGCACACGAGACGAACTCGTCTAGGGTAACGCAACGGATTCCAAGTTGTTGGCAGATGCGGATTCCGAGCGATGCCGATCACGATTCCGAGGTGATGGCGATCACGATTCCGAACTCATGCCGATCACGATTCCGAGGTGATGGCGATCACTGTTCCGACGGGAAGCCGATCAGTTTTCGGTGGTCCTCGGAATGGCGATCGGCATCGTCGGAATCGTTTTCTTAAACCGTCTTCATGAAGTGCGCTGGGCAAACCAGCGGCAGGCTGGTCTCCACTGAGAGGTGGAGGATCCAGGTTGCCGCAAGAAAGGTTGCCCGTGCGCAAGATCAAAGAAGTCCTGAGACTGCAGGCTCTGGGGCTGAGCCAGCGCCAGATCGCACTGAGTTGTTCCGTCGGTCAGGCGACGGTTTCTGAGTATCTGAAAGCCGCCGAGACGGCTGGCTTGAAATGGTCCGATGTCGCCGATTGGGACGACGACCGTTTGTGGCAGGCGATGACCCCGCCCCGAAAAGCATCCCCACCCCGGAAACACTCGCCGGAGCCGGACTACGCCGCTCTCCGCCACGAACTGCAAACCAATAAGTACGTCACCCTGCAGTTGCTCTGGGAGGAGTACTGCAACCAGCACCCGGAGGGATATCGGTATAGCCGGTTCTGCGAGCTATACCGCGGTTGGCTGCGGCGGCAAGAGTTCGTGCTGCGGCAGGAGCACCGCGCCGGCGAGAAGTTATTCGTGGACTACGCCGGCGCCACCATTCCCATCTACAACCCGGAGAGCGGCGAGGTCTGGGAAGCGGCGATCTTCGTCGCGGTCCTGGGCGCCAGCAACTACACCTACGCCGAGGCGAGCTTGACACAGGGCTTGGCCGACTGGATCGGCGCCCATATGCGCGCCTTCGAGTTCCTGGGCGGCGTGCCCGAAATCGTCACTCCGGACAATCTCAAATCCGGGGTCACAAAAGCGTGCCGGTATGAACCCGGCATCAATCGCACCTACGAGGAGATGGCCGCGCATTACGGCGTTGCCGTAGTGCCGGCCCGGCCCGCAAAACCTCGGGACAAAGCCAAAGCGGAAGCCGGAGTACAGGTCGTTGAACGGTGGATCCTGGCGGCTCTGCGGAAGCGCAAGTTCTTCAGCCTGGCCGAACTCAATCAGGCGATTGCGGAGTTGCTCACGCGGCTCAACGAGCACCCCTTTCGCAAGCGCGACGGCTGCCGCCGCAGCCTCTTTGAACTGCTCGATAAACCAGTGCTGCGGCCCCTGCCGGAGGAGCGCTATCAATATGGCCACTGGGAAACCCATCGCGTCAACATCGATTACCATGTCGCCTTTGAGGACCACTGGTACAGCGTGCCCTACCAGTTGGTCCAGCAGGAAGTAGAAATACGCGCCACCGCCGCCACGGTGGAAATCTTTCACCGCGGCGTTCGGGTGGCCAGCCATGCCCGCAGCCAGGCGCGCCACCACGCCACCACCGTTACCGAGCATCGCCCCAAGGCGCATCAACGGTATCTGGAATGGACGCCTTCCCGGCTGGTGGATTGGGCCCACAAGATCGGCCCGGCGACTGCCGACCTGTTTGGGAAGATCATGGCCAGTAAGCCCCACCCGGAACAGGGCTACCGGTCCTGTCTCGGCATTTTGCGGCTCGGCAAGCAGTACTCCCCGGCGCGCCTGGAGGCGGCGTCGCACCGCGCGATCACTCTCCAGGCCTGCTCCTACCAGAGCGTGAAATCGATTCTGAAATGCGACTTGGACAGCCTGCCCATCGAAACGGCCGCCCCACCCAAGCCACCGCTGAACCACCCCAACATCCGCGGCTCGGAGTACTTCGACCCGGGCGAACCACCCACCCTGCAGTGAAAGAGGAGACTATGCTGACACAACCTACCATCGAGAAACTATGCGCCATGCGCCTGCGCGGAATGGCCGAGGCCTTCCAACAGCAACAGCAGGACGCCAACATCCACGGCCTGAGCTTCGAAGAGCGGCTCGGCTTACTCATTGACCGCCAGTGGAACTGGCGGCAGAACCGGGCGCTGGAGCGGCGCTTGCGGAACGGCCGGCTGCAAGGTCCGGCCTGCGTGGAAGACATCGATTACCGCACCTCGCGCGGCTTGGACCGCCAACTGGTGCGTTCGCTGACCGCCGAGTCAGCCTGGGTAAGGGAGCACCAGCACCTGTTCCTGATCGGACCGACCGGCATCGGGAAGACCTGGTTGGCTCGCGCGCTGGCGCAGAAAGCTTGCCGCGACGGCTACACGGCGCTGTTTCTGAAAGCCGCGGAACTGTTCCGCGATCTGGGGGTAGCGCGCGCCGACGGCAGTCACACCAAACTTCTGGACCGCCTCGGACGGGTCGACCTGCTGGTGGTGGATGACTGGGCGATGGCGCCGATGAGCGAACCGGAGCGCCGCGACTTCCTGGAGATCTGCGATGCGCGATACCAGGCACGTTCCACGCTGCTGACCAGTCAACTGCCGGTGGCGAGCTGGCACGCGCAGATCGGCGATCCCACCATCGCCGACAGCATCCTCGACCGGCTCGTACACAACGCGCACCGGATCGAACTGCAGGGCGAGTCGATGCGAAAGAAGCACCGCGCCAAAACCAACGGAGACGCCCCATGAACTCGCACCGTCCCCGGGGTCTCTCCAGTGCCGAGCGGGGCAAGGGGGCTCAAACGCCGCCCCCTCGCCCCGCACCCCACTCCCCGGCTCAACCACAAAGAGATTGACGGATGCCGATCACTCCTGCATGATAAGAACAGCCCAGCGTCGCTTCGCTCCGACGGTGATCGGCATCACTCGGAATAGTGATCGCCATCAGTTCGGAATTAGTGATCGGCTTCGCCGGAATCCGCAGGCAGACGCCGGGGATTTTGCGATTCGGTCTTTTCATGCTCTCGTTAGCCACAACAACATAGCCTTCGAGTTGAGCCAATGCTACCACGTACGGATCAGCCGGTGTTTTCGGCCCTCTTGCCTTGCTCATACTTGGATACTCGTGTGTTATTCTACCGACACTCTGGAGGTAAGCCGGATCGTCGCTGTTGTAGTCCCCGGCCTGCAACGCCTCTTCATATGGTTTGATATGGGTCACGTAAACGCGACCCTCCTTCTCTCGCAATTCCGCTAATACTTGGGCGCAGGCACAGATACGACCTTGTTCAATGAGGCTTACGATGAGTCGCCATACATCGTCGGAATCTGCTCGCGAGTCAATGTCCGACCACGCTGAAGTATCAATTAGAAAGGTGGCTGGTAGTAGTTGTTGCAGAAGCGGCAATGAGTGACGCCGCTTCACCCAAGCGCCGCCTGGACTTTTCCGAGGGAGCTTGGTTGAACGCCAATGAGATCCGATGCATCAGACGAGTTAATCGCTCGATGGTGGACTGCTCGGAGTACGGTCTCTGCATGTAATCGCCCGACCCGTTTAACACAAATCTTCACCCAATTTGGCTTACTCTATAGTGGACCCAGGATTTCAGACCACGGAATAAGCTAAGATTTCGGCGGAGTCGTTGACAAGGAGAAGTCGATGACGACGACGAGAAAACAGTACAGCCCGAGGTTCAAAGCGCGGGTAGCTGTCGAGGCGATCCGCGGCGAGAAAACGCTCAGTCAGTTGGGATCGCAGTTCAAGGTGCATCCGATCCAGATTGCCAAGTGGAGGAAGTCGGCCCTGGAGCAATTGCCCGAGCTTTTTGTGGACGGGCGGACGCGCAAGGGGCGAAGCGGCGAAGCGGACAGCGACGCGCTGTATGAAGAGATCGGGCGGTTGAAGGTGGAATTGGACTGGCTCAAAAAAAAAGTCGGCATGCTCGATTGAGGAGATGCGGCCGCTGGTGGATCGCGGCCACCTGGAGATCAGTGTGCGGCGGCAATGCGAGCTGTTGGGCGTCAACCGCTCCGGGTTGTACTACGAGCCGGTGGGCGAGAGCGAGGAGAACCTGCTGCTGATGCGACTGCTGGATGAGCAGTACACCCGGACTCCGTTCTATGGGAGCCGGAAAATGACGGAGTGGCTGGTGACCCAAGGGCATGAAGTGAATCGCAAGCGTGTCTCGCGGCTGATGGACCTGATGGGCATCGAAGCCGTTTACCCGAAGCCGAAGCTGAGCCAGGCGGGGGAAGGCCATCGGATCTACCCGTACCTGTTGAGAGACACGACCGTGGAGCGCGTCAACCAGGTGTGGGGCACAGATATCACGTACATCCGGATGGCGCGGGGTTTCCTGTATCTGGTTGCGGTAATGGACTGGTTCAGCCGGTTCGTACTGAGCTGGTCGCTGTCGCTGACGATGGAGGTGAAGTTTTGCGTGGAAGCGTTGAAGCGGGCGTTGCGGCGAGGACGGCCGGAGATCTTCAATAGCGACCAGGGGTCGCAGTTCACCAGCGAGACGTTCACTGGGGAATTGGCGGGGCGCCAGATCGCGATCAGCATGGACGGGCGGGGCCGCTGCATGGACAACATCTTCGTCGAGCGGTTGTGGCGCTCGCTGAAATACGAGGAGGTGTACCTGAAGGAATACGCATCGGTGGCGGAGGCAGGCACGAGTATCGAGCGCTACTTCCAGTTCTACAACCACGAGCGCTTGCACCAAAGCCTCGATTACTGGACGCCGGCGGCGATCTACCGGGGGCGAACATGAAACCCGATGGCCGGGTACACCAGCTTTCCGGCGTCTTCTTCCCTTCGCTTTCCAGGGACATTCTATGGAAGGTTGGGGTGGTGTCAAGGGTCCGCTACGCCGCGCAAAAACCGCGCGCCCTTGACACCACCCCGACCTTCCAACCAAATCTGCTGAGAAGAAAGCGAAGGGAAGGAGTAGCGAGCCGAAACCACGGGTGGCCTCAACCTGCCGCCCAAACTCAAAACCCTGACCCCGTCGGCATTAGCTTATTGCGGGCAAAAAATGGTCTTGACAATGGGGTCCACTTTACTCGTCGAGCTAACCAGTCGGGGCTGGCGAACACGGGGAATGTCCCAAGGGCCGGTGCGCCGCGCGTAGAAGCCCACAGGCGCTAAACCAGTCTTCTCAAGTCGGAGAGCCATGGCCCTATTGCTGACACGAAAGCGAAGGGCGAGACGCTTCACCTCCGCATCTGAAAACTCTTGAGGGGTCTGTAATTTGGTGGTCGCTTCGAGGAGGGAATCCAGCGGAATCAGGAAACTAGCGGCGAACTCATTGCAAAAGCGCTCCACAGTATTAGTATCGTTCTGATCACTGATGCCAGTCTGGCGCAAGAGTAGATGACAGTACTCATGGAACAGCGTGAATATCTTGGCCTCTTCCGTAGGCTCGCTATCGTTGATACAGATCGCCGCTAGACCATTACGGAGGATCGAAAAGCCGCTGAGTTCCTCGTATGGCACAGGAATCATGTAGGTGAAGACCCCGCGCTTTTCAATCTGGAGCCTCCAGTTGATACGTGCTTGATCGGAGCTTCGCCATGCATGTTGTTGCTCAATGCTCACGCCGAATCTTTTCCGCTCACGGGCGGCTACGGCTTCAGGATCATCATCTAGTTGCGCGACCCCGATATTCAGCATCGGAATGATTCGCGCGGATTCAGCGGAGATGTCCTCGAACGCTTCGAGGGCCTCCTTTACTTCTTCAATCGCAACCAGAGTATCAATAGAGAGGGGACGGGCACCTTGGCGCTCACGATGATCGGTCGGTTGTTTCTCTATTGGCAGCGGGTCAGGCATTAACAGGCTAGTAAAATTGATTCGATACCGGTTCGACATTTGTCGGAGAACTCCAACGAGTGGTTTTCGTTCTCCAGACTCATAAGAAGACAACTCCTCAACCGGCATCCTAAGTAGTTCGGCGGCTTTCGGGAGGTCAAGACCACGAATCGTACGCGCCCATTGCAAGACCTTCCCATTTACTGGAACCTCAGCCATGTGTTATACTCCTCTCTGGGAGCGCACCACTAGAGCAGAGACCGCGCGCGGTGCTGGCAGCGCCGCATGTGGCAGCCGGGATCTTCGGCGACGATTTCGAGAATGGGCCGTGACTGCGAATCACGGCCTTTTCGCTTTCAGAACCGTTCTTGCTCCCTTCTTCCGCATGAGTCCCGGTACATCAGCCGCTTCCCGCCGACTTGTTTAATGGCGAGATCCCGGCGCTCCACGTCCGAAACTTCACGGGCATTATAGCGGAAATCGAACTCGCTCAGGTAGCGGTGGAGGTGGTGCTTCCCGACATGGTGGTAAACACCGTTGATGCCGCGCTTCAGGTTTCCGAAATAGCCCTCTACCGTGTTTGTCGTCACCACCGCTCCGTTCTTTATCTTGACGTACTCTTCGCGCCTGTGGTTCACGGTCTGGTGCTTCCCAAACCACCGGCCAATCCCCTGATACATGCTCGACTCGTCTGTATTCAGGGTGGACCTCTCTTCGATGTTGCCGCGCAGGACGGTCCTGAGATTGTCGGCAGTAACGCGCTCCATCACGACGGATCGGATGCGGCCTTTGCCAACCAGCGACCGCTCAACCATGCTCACCACCGGGGCTTTCTTGCTGTCTGGCCCTGGGAGGCCGCGGCGACCCTTTTCTCTGCCACCGACGTAGGTTTCGTCAATCTCCACGGTACCGGCCAGTTTGGATGATAACGGCTCCTGGGACATCGCATACCGGATTCGATGCGCCATGAACCAGGCGCTCTTGTACGTCACGCCGAGCATCCGGTGAAGCTGGTGGGCGCTCATGCCCTTCTTGCTGGCACAAAGCAGGTGGAACGCGAAGAGCCACTTGTTCAGCGGGATGTGGCTGTCTTCCATGATGGTTCCGACCGTGACGCTGAATTGTTCCCGGCACGCGCCGCATTTCCACAGTCCCTTGCGCGCGTGCGTTTTCGTTTTGGCTTCCGGGTCCGCCTCCAGCCTGTAGGATTCGCCGATCACCCCGCAATGCGGGCATACAGGGCCATCCGGCCACCGCTTTGCTTCCATGAATTCGCGGGCTTTTTCGGGGTCTTGAAAGTGAGGAGCGATGATCGCGGCGTCTTCCATACTTAAATTATGCGCCTCTTTTGATGGGTTTGTCAAGTATATAATTCCGGGCTTTTATGCCCGCGCGCGCCGATCTCGACCAGGTCGTCATGGCCAAAGCCAAGGAGAAAGGCATCCCGTCCCTCCATAACCAGTACGGATTCGACATGCTGCAACCCGGCGGCGTCATGGTGGTGGATCTTTACGGGAAGAAGGAAGGCGGCGCCATCGTCGGCGACGACCTTCTCTACCACATCACGAAGTCGCAGGCCGCGATGTCTCGGCAGGATGCGGAACGGGGCCCGTGTGCTGGCCGAGATTCGGAAACGAACGAAGTGATCCCCGACCGAAAACACGCCTCGGGCATCGCGCTCCGCACCGCGCTTGAGGAACGCATCAAGCGGGTGTCCCGTGAAGAAGGGATCGATGTGCACTCATCCGCTCGCCCCGAGTTTCCCGGCACGGTGGTATAAATCAAGGTTCCCAATGCACGCGCTGGAAACTTACCTTCAGGACCTCCGGGCCACTCGCTCCTCTGGCGCGGCCGTCAAAGAGACCTCGTACTACCCTGCGCTCGCAAACCTGCTCAACGAGGTTGGTAAAACGCTCAAGCCCAAGGTGCGGTGCATCGTTCACCTCCAGGACACCGGCGGCGGCATTCCGGATGGCGGGCTGTTCACCGAGGAGCAGATCCGGAACAACGTGAACGACCTGCTGGCTGGCGCCACACCGGCGCGCGGCGCGATTGAGGCGAAGCCGGCGGGCGCGGACGCCTGGAAGATCGCGGAATCGAAGCAGGTAAAGGAGTACTGGAGCCGCTACCGGCAGGTGCTCGTCACGAATTACCGGGACTTCCTCCTGGTGGGGGCCGACGCCGAAGGTAACCGGGCGATCCTGGAGACGTATCGGCTGGCGCGCGACGAGCAAGACTTCTGGCGCAAGGCGGCGCATCCGCGGGCAGCCGCCGATCAGCAGGGCGAGAGCTTCGAGGAGTTTCTGAAGCGCGTGATGCTGTACCAGGCATCGCTCGCCACGCCGCGCGACCTCGCGTGGTTCCTGGCTTCCTACGCTCGCGAGGCGAAGTTCCGGATCGAGACCGGCGAATTGCCGGCGCTCGCGGGAATCCGGGCGGCTCTCGAAGAAGCGCTTGGCCTCAGGTTCGAAGGCGCGCGCGGCGATCACTTCTTCCGTTCCACTCTCATCCAAACGCTGTTCTACGGCATATTCTCCGCATGGGTCCTGTGGAGCAAGTCCCACCCTCCAACGAATAAGAAGAGTCGGTTCGAATGGCGCATGTCGGCGCAGTACCTTCGCGTTCCTATTTTGCGAAAGTTGTTTTACGAGGTGGCAGATCCCGGCCAATTGGCGACGCTGAACCTTCCGGAGGTGCTGGATTGGGCCGGCGCGGCGCTGAACCGCGTGGACCGCGCATCCTTCTTCGCCAACTTCGAAGAGGGCCACGCCGTCCAGTACTTTTACGAGCCGTTCCTGGAGGCATTCGATCCCGAACTCCGCAAGGACCTGGGCGTCTGGTATACACCCACCGAAGTGGTCAAGTACATGGTGGCCCGCGTCGACGCCGAACTCCGAAATACCCTCGGCGTCGAGGATGGGCTGGCCGATCCAAACGTTTACATCCTCGACCCCTGCTGCGGCACCGGCGCCTATCTGGTTGAGGTGCTGCGCAAGATCGCCGAGACGCTGAAAGCGAAGGGCGGCGACGCGCTCGCCGGACACGATCTGAAGGAGGCGGCGATCAACCGGGTGTTCGGCTTCGAGATCCTGCCCGCGCCCTTCGTGGTGGCGCACCTGCAGTTGGGACTCTTGCTCCAGTCGCTCGGCGCTCCGCTGTCCGAAAACAAGCAGGAGCGCGCCCGCGTGTTCCTGACGAACGCGCTCACCGGATGGGAACCGGTGAAGCACCCGAAGCAGCTTGTGTTCCGCGAAATGGAGGAGGAGCGCGAAGCGGCCGAACGCGTGAAGCGCGAAACGCCCATCCTCGTAATCCTAGGCAATCCGCCTTACAATAGTTACGCTGGCATCGCCAACATGGACGAGGAGCGGGTGTTGACGGAAGCCTACCGCACGACGAAGGCAGCGCCGGCGCCGCAGGGGCAGGGACTCAACGACTTATACGTCCGCTTTTTCCGCATGGCCGACCGGCGTATCGTGGAAAAGACCGGGAAGGGTATCGTCTCGTTCATATCCAACTACTCCTGGCTCGACGGCCTGTCGTTCACCGGCATGCGCGAGCGGTACCTGGAAGTGTTCGATCACGTCTGGATCGACTGTCTGAACGGCGATAAGTACAAGACCGGAAAGGTCACCCCCGATGGGAAGCCGGACCCCAGCATCTTCTCGACGGAGTTCAACAGGGAGGGCATCCAGGTCGGCACCGCGATTACCCTGCTGGCCCGGACGTTGCCATCGAAGGGCGCGAAGTCGGTTCGCTTCCGCCACCTCTGGGGAAAGGAAAAACGCGACCGACTCTTGGCGGAATCGACCAGTGAAAGCACTCCCAAATACGATACCGTGCGTCCGTCTACGCCGCTCGGGCTCCCTTTTGTACCGTCGCGGGTTGGGTCCGCGTACCTGTCGTGGTCGCTATTGCCCGAGATCTTCCCCGTCTCCTTTCCGGGCGTGAAAACCAGCCGCGACGACGTCGTGGTCGATATTGATCGCGAGAAGATCACCGCTCGTATGGAGGCATATTTCGATCCCAAGATCTCGTCCGACGAGATGGCACAAATATCTCCGCGAGTAATGGAAGATGCGGCCGGGTTTTCGGCACGGCAGACGCGGCGGTATCTCCTCAATCGCGGCTTCAAACCGGAGAACGTTGTTCGTTTCTCCTACCGCCCCTTCGATGTACGCTGGCTGTATTGGGAGCCGGAAACGAAGTTGTTGGACCGGAACAGAGCGGAGTACTTCCCGCACGTTTTCGAAGGGAACCTGTGGCTCAGCGCGGTCCAGCATAACCGCAAGGAGTTCGATCCACCCCTTGTCTCGTCCCGACTTTGCTGCCTCCACGTGATCGAACGCGGGGCGAACATGTTTCCGCTTCTCCTTAATCCGGAACATTCCCTGCTGGACGCACACGAATCCGATCAACCGCGCCCGAACATAAGCGCGACTGCGGCCGAATACCTGCGTACTCTGGGTGCCGGAGCCGCGGATCTTTTCCACCATCTCCTGGCGGTGCTGTACGCACCCTCTTACAGCGAAGAGAACTCTTCCGCATTACGGAGCGATTGGCCGCGGATACCGCTGCCAGCCAGTAAGCCCGTGTTGGTCGCTTCCGCCGCGCTCGGCCGTGAAGTCGCCGCGCTCCTCGACCCGGAGGGTGCCCTGCCCAACGTGGCCAAGGGCATGAAATCGGTCGGACTCCTCACCGCGGCCGAAGGTACGCTCGATCCTGACGCCAGCGACCTGGAACTCACGGCAGGCTGGGGCCACGCCGGGAAGGGCGGCGTCACCATGCCGGCGAAGGGCAAGATCACGGTTCGGGAGATGACGCCCGGCGAGCGTGGCGCCATGCCGGAAGGCGCTATCGCTATCCTGGGCGAGCAGACGTGCGACGTGTGGCTGAACGAACGGGCCTACTGGCGCAGTATTCCGCTGCGCGTTTGGGAGTACACTCTCGGCGGTTACCAGGTCATCAAGAAATGGCTCAGTTACCGGGAGAAGGAACTCCTGAACCGATCCCTCACCGTCGAAGAAGCCCGGTACGTCACCGAGATGGCGCGGCGTATCGCGGCAATCCTCTTACTCTCGCCAGCCCTAGACGCGAACTATCGCGCCGCGATGCAGGCGACCTCCGGACTGACCAAGGCCGCGGAGGTATGAAGGGCAGGCTTCAGAGCGCAGAACGTGCCGGGCGCGTATAGGTGAGCCGTCCTCCCCGCGCCCCGAACTCGAGCCAACCTTTTTCGTTCACCACTTTTTGCCAATATCTCCCCAATAGTCTCAATCACTTAGGAGTTTACGGCCTGTTATCCCGATTTTCGTCTGCTATACCGGAATTAGGAGGCACCAATACTTGATCCCCTCGATCCCCTCAGCGCCATCGTCCACCCCCGTAACCACCCGGGTGACGCATCTTGCAAAAAAGTGCCCCAAGATGCGTCTCCCAATCTCGCCCCGCCACCTCAACCCATTGAAAAAGCGTGGCTTAAAACTCGATGATTATGAATTCCACTCACGAACCGATGTGTCACCCCCACCCCCCACCCCCGCCACCTATCCCCCGCCCCCCCGCCTCTGGCAGAATAGTCAACGGACCCTATTACCGGAAACCCAACAATCCGAGAGGAGAATTCGGCAATGTTTAAACGCGATGGCAGAATAGGACGGCGGGATCTGTTCAAGACCTCGGCCGGCATCATGGGCGGCGCGCTTCTGTCGCGGGAAGCCGCGGCCGAACAGGCGGCGCCGCGCAATGTCAACACCAACTCGAGCCCCTCCGCGCTCAAGATCACCGATCTTCGCGTGGCCATCGTGGCGAAACCTGGGCCGAGCCCGTGCCCCATCATCCGCCTCGACACCAACCAGGGCGTCTACGGGCTCGGCGAAGTCCGCGACGGCGCCAGCCCCACCTACGCGCTGTTTCTCAAGAGCCGCCTGTTGAATGAGAACCCGCTTAATATTACGTATCTCTTCGAGAAGATTAAACAGTTCGGCTTCCACGGGCGGCAGGCCGGCGGCGTGGTGGCCGTCGAAGAGGCCCTCTGGGACATCGCCGGCAAGGTCTACAACGTGCCCATTTACCAGATGTTGGGCGGCAAGTTTCGCGACCGCATCCGGATCTACGCCGACACCGACGAATCCCCCGACCCCAAAGTCTTCGCCCAGCGCCTGAAGGCCCGCAAGGAGGAGATGGGCATCACCTGGCTCAAGATGGATGTGGGCATCAACCTGGTGCAGAAGATTCCCGGCACCGTGACCGGGCCCGTGGAGCTGACCGCGTGGGAGCGGCGCGCGCTGCCGGCCCCCTTCATCGCCAACGAGGTCACCGATAAGGGCATCGAGAAGCTCTCCGAATACGTGCAGGCCGCGCGCGAGGCCGTCGGCATGGAGATTCCCCTCTCCATGGACCACCTCGGCCACCTCGGCGTGAACTCTATCATCCGCTTGGGCAAGGCTTACGAAAAGTTCAATCTCTCCTGGATGGAGGATGTGATTCCCTGGCAGTACACCGAGATGTTGCAGCACATCACCGCCGAAAGCCCTACGCCCATCCTCACCGGCGAGGACATCTACCTGAAGGAGGACTTCATCAACTTGTGCCAGAAGCACGCCGTCAGCAAGATCCATCCCGACATTTCCACTTCCGGCGGAATTCTGGAGACGCACAAGATCGGCGACGCCGCCATGGAGTTGGGCGTGCCCATGGCCATGCACTATGCCGGTACTCCCGTGGGCTGTATGGCCGCCGTGCACTGCGCCGCCGCCACCGCCAACTTCCTGGCCTGCGAGAACCACTCGCTGGATGTCCCCTGGTGGGGCGACCTGGTGGAAGGCATCGGCAAGCCGGTCATCAATAAGGGATGGATCGCGGTTCCGGACAAGCCCGGCCTCGGCGTCACACTCAACGAGGACGTGGTGAAGCAGCACCTGGCGCGCGGCGCCGGTTACTTCGAGCCCACCACGCAATGGGACCAGGAGCGCTCCCAGGACTGGCTGTGGAGCTAGCGCAACGAAGGGAGTAACCGGACCATGATTCAGGAATATCTCAACGAGCGCCTGGAGGAAATCGGAGCCAGCCGGAAAGTGTAGCTTCTGAAGAGCGGCTTTTCGGCGACAAGGAGTATCCATGCGAAGAACCCCGGTTGCAGTCTTTATTCTGCTGATCTTCATCGCCACCGCCGCGCTCTACGCGCAGGTGAAGGAGGCGCCGCTGCCGCGCCTCGTGAAAAAAGACGGGCGCTTCGCCCTCTTCGTCGACGATGCCCCGTTCCTCATGCTGGGCGCGCAGATCAATAATTCCAGCGCCTGGCCCGCCATGCTGCCCAAAGTCTGGCCGGCCATCCAGTACCTGCATGCCAATACGGTCGAGATGCCGGTCTACTGGGAACAACTCGAACCCCGCCAGGGCCAGTTCGACTACTCCGTGGTCGACACCTTGCTCACCCAGGCCCGCGAGCATCGTGTCCGCCTGGTGCTGCTCTGGTTTGGCACCTGGAAAAACGGCAGCCAGCACTACATGCCGGAATGGATGAAGCTCGAGCCCGGCCGCTATTTCCACGTGGTCGATAAGAACGGCCGCGCCGCGGATTCGCCATCGCCTTACGCAACCGCCTCGCTCGAGGCCGATAAGCTGGCCTTCGCCGCGTTGATGCGCCACCTCAAAGCCGCCGACCCGCAACGCACGGTCGTCATGGTGCAGGTGGAGAACGAATCCGGCACCTGGGGCAGCGTGCGCGACTATTCCCCCGCCGCGCAGAAGCTTTTCGATGGGCCGGTCCCGCCGGAGGTAGTTTCGGCCATGCACGCTCCGAGCGGTGCGAACTGGCAGGCAGTCTTCGGCCCGGAAGCGGAAGTCGACTTCCATGCCTGGTCGGTGGCCAGGTATGTGGGGCAGGTCGCCGCTGCCGGCAAGGCCGTCTATCCGCTGCCCATGTATGCCAACGCCGCCTTGCGCGACCCCATCAAACCGGGCGCTCCGGGCAGCTACGAAAGCGGAGGCCCCACCGACAACGTCATTCCCATCTGGAAGGTGGCGGCGCCGGCCATCGATATCGAAGCGCCCGACGTTTACATGAGCGACAGCGTCCCGTACCTCAAGGTGCTGGAACTCTATCACCGCGACGATAACGCGCTGTTCGTGCCGGAGACCGGCGGCAATTCGGGAGCGGCCCGGTTTTTCTTCTCCGCGCTGGGCCTCCAGGCCATCGGATTTTCGCCCTTCGGCATGGACTACACGGGCAACCGCGGCGCGTCCGCCAAACCCGAGGAATTCCTGGAGCCATGGGCCCGGAATTACGAGTTGATCGGGCCTATGGATCGCGAAATCGCGCGCCTCAACTTCGAGGGCAAGTTGCAGGCCGTGGCGGAAGAAAAGGGCAAGCCGGAGCAACTGCTTTCCTTCGGCCCGTGGACCGCCAGCGTGTCCTACGGAACCGCGCGCAACCGAATTGGCAACGGAAACCCCGAGCCCATCGGCCGCGCCCTGGTGGCCCAACTCGGCGACAACCGGTTTTTGGTCGCCGGCTTTTACTGCCGCGTGGAGTTTCGCCCCACCGACGCGTCCGGGGACAAGCACCGGCAGTTCCTGAAAGTGGAAGAGGGCGCTTACTCGAACGGCGTCTTCAAGCCGATTCGCATCTGGAACGGCGATCAGACCGACTGGGGCCTCAACTTCACCTCTGAACCGGTGGTGCTGCGCGTCTCGCTGGCCACCTATTCCGCCGAAAACACGCGGTAAGTGGCTGGCGGAAGAGTGAGGTCGAAAGCCATCGCGTCGCCGCTGGCATGGCCTGAGATCCGCTCGCCTGTGACCACGTCGACCAGTTGCTTGTAGCGGTTGCCGGTAACGGCGCTGATGGCAACCGCGTCGCCGCCCGGCGCCGCGAAGTTCTCCACGATGAACGTGTGGTTGTCGTAGACGAACAGGCCAGTCCGGCTGGGCCCGATCAGACGCACGGGAAGATCGCCGGCGATCACCGTCCGGATCTGGTTCAGCACCTGCGGCGGAAGGTTGTACAGATCGCCGAAGTTGTCCGGAATGGTGAGAACGTAGAGCGTCCCTTTCGCATAACTGGCTTGCAGCAGGAGTGGGTAGCCGATGCTCTTGGTCGCGGTGGTGATAATCTCCCAGGCGTCGTTGGTGGGGTAGCGGATCTCGGGGATGAGGATGTCGGTGTCGATCTTGACGCCGCCTCCGCGCCCCGGAAACTCGTGCACCGATGCCTTCTGCCCGGTGCATTCCAGCTCCGCGATGTCCTCAATGCCCTTGCCCTGGAGCGCCTTCAGCAGGCCCGACGTGATCACGACTTTCTTGCCGGCCGCCAGGTGCTGCTTCATTTTGGCGACAATCGCCGGGTCGAATTTGGCCGATTCAGTCAGGAACACCGTGGGTGCATCGGTGGGGAACGCCGGAACCATCTCCATCGGAATGCCGAGCATGCCAATGTAGTCGTGCAGAAAATCCTCGCCGGAGGAATGGAAGGGCTTGTAGCTCTTGACCCCGATCGGTTTGCCCAGCTTGCCGATGAAGCCATCCACCTGCCCGAAGACGCTGCCGGCGTAGCCCGGGATGGTCTGCCCGCCGGAGGCCGCGCCGCCCGGCATGGGCGCCAGCAACTGGCGGAAATCGAAGAGCGTCATCTCCGGCGCTTTGGCGAAGAGCGTCAGCCAGAGCTGTTCGCCGTAGCGCTCCTTGTCGCGCCACCCGCCCGTATCCACCCACCCGCCGCCGTTGCCACCCGGCTTGATGTTCTCCAGGTAGCGGACCAGCCCGTAGCCCAGGTATTGCTGCAGGTGTTGGCCGGGGCTTGTCGGGTTGCGCGTTTCGGTGCCGGTATAAACGCCGTCGAAAATGCGCGGCTCGTCTTCCAGGTTATAGCCCGTGTATTGGTAGTGCTCGTACCAGTTAGGATACTTGATGACCATCTTCAGCCGCGGGTTGACTTTCTTGCCCGCGGCGACCAGCTCTCGGGATACGTCCGCCATCAGGTCCAGCCGGAACCGTGTCCAGCTTTTGTCTCCTTTTGCCTGGATGTCTGACTCGGTCTTGCTGCTGGTAAAGAAGAAGTCGTCGATGATGATCTCATCGAAATTTTGGGCTGTATATTCGACAATCTCCCGAAGCTTCTTGCGGTGCTCCGGATTGGTGTAGACGAAGGTCTCGAAGCGGTTGCGCTCGTTGACCACCGTGGCGATGCCGCCGGCCGTCTCGACGCCCTTGCTCTTGAAGAACCGCTTGGCTGCGTCAAGCGTGGCCTGGTCCGGTATCACTCCGTCGCGATGGGTTTCGAGGTAGATCTTGTCCACCTTCAGCCCGCCCGTGATGGCGGCCCATCGCGATTCCAGCCACGCCGGGTCCTTCATTTGCACGACTTCGTAGGCGCGCGCGTAGACCGCCACGCGGAAATTGTGGTAACTGCCGGCTCTGGCAACGGAAGCCAGGGCCAACGCGCAGACGATCGCGCCCATCACGCCGCCGCGCAACCATCGGGAATCGATTCGCATGAGTAGTCTCCCTATCTCAACTGCAACACCACCGCCTCACCCGTATAGTGCGCCGACTTCGCCGGCGCCGCCTCAAAACGGAAGCCGGTGGGCTTGTCCTTGGAGCACAGCACCACCTGGATGGTTCGCTCCTTCGGCATTTCCGGGAACCCGCCTTGCCGTTTGCCAATGGTGAGCGTGCCGCTCGCCTCCGTCCACTGAATGGGGATCTGCGAAAATGCGCCCTTCTCATAGTCGTACGTGGACCCCTGGTCCTCATACAGGGTGAAGGCGCCGTTCGCGCCCGCATAGACGTACAGCGTCAGCGGATCCGCCGGCTTCTCCCCGGTGTACTGTAGTTCCGGACCGACTGGCACAATCGAACCGGCCTTCACATAGACGGGAATCGCGTCGTAGGGAGCGGCGGCATCGACGCGCGTTCCGGCGGCCACCGCCTTCCCGGTCCAAAAATCGTACCAACCCTCGCTCTTCGGCAGATACACAGATCGGCTTCGCGCCTTGTACGCCGTAATGGGCGCGACAAGGAACGCGGGGCCGAACATGTATTCGTCGGTCAGCTCGCGCGCGGACTTGTCAGCCGCAAAGTCCATCACCAGCGGACGCATGATGGTTCCCGCGTGGTGGGTGGCTTCTCCGGCCAGGGTGTAGATGTAAGGCAGCATCCGGTAGCGCAGACGGTCGAACTTGAATTCCGCCTGGTAGGCCGGATGCGAATCTCCGCCCATAGCCCACATTTCCCGGACACGCAACTCGCCGTGGACCCGGAGCAGCGGCGTAAACACCCCAAATTCGAACCACCGCGCGTTCAACTCCCGCCATTCTTCTTCGTCCTCCGGTTTCGGCGTGCGGGTGGAGAATTTCTGCTGCATGGTGTAGCCGCCGATATCCTGCGTCCAATAGGGCATGCCGGAAATGCTGAACCCGAGCCCCGCCGGTATCTGCTTGGCCATCGCCGTCCAGGTGGAGGTGATGTCGCCCGACCAGGTGGCCGACGCGTAACGCTGCGTTCCGGCAAAACCCGAGCGCGTCAGGATGAACACGCGCTGGTTCGGGGCCGCGCTGCGCTGGCCGTCGTAGACCGCCTCGCTGTTGTAGAGCGCGTAGCCGTTCATCACCCGCGAACCCGTGCCCATGGCCGTCTGCGGCATGTGCGTTCGCTGCCCCTCCAGGGTCGGCGGAGAGGGCGTCAAATCGGGCTCGGTGGCATCCATCCACCAGGCGTCAATGCCCCTCTGAAACAGGGCCTTGTCGACTTGCGACCAAAACATCTGCCGCGCGCCCGGGTTGAACGCGTCATAAAACGTATAGGGGAACCCGATCCAGTCTTTCATCTTCTCCTGCAAGTTGGGCTGATAGAGATAGCCCGCCTTCTGCATGGCGTCGAAGTTGTCAGAGCCCGGATAGAACTTGCCCCACACCGAGATCATCAGGTGCGCGTGCAGGCCGTGAATCGCCTTGATCCAGCCGTCCGGATCGGGAAACCGCGAGGGGTCGAACTGGTGCGTTCCCCAGGCGTCGGGCTTCCAGTATTGCCAGTCCTGCACGATATTATCGAAGGGAATCTTACGCTTGCGGAACTCGCCCACCACGTCCAGACTTTGCTGGGCCGTATTGTACTTCTGCCGCGACTGCCACAGGCCGAAGGCCCACAATGGCATCATCGGAGCCTGCCCCGTCAGCAGCCGGTACCCGGCCACGACGCTGTCCAGCTTTGGCCCATAGACGAAGTAGTAGTCCACTCCGTCGGCCACCTCCGACCACAGCGAGAACTGGCCGGCCTCCGCCGATGGCGTCTTCCAGGTAAGCCGCACCGTGCTGCCTTGCTCGGCGGTCCACTCCACTTTGATGGCGTAGCGCTGGTTGGCCGCAAGCTGCACCTTCACCTGGTCTTCATCCGTCAGCCAGCTCTGGCGAAAGTGGTCGATCACGAGCCGGTTGTCGAGCCAGACCTTGATGCCGCCATTCGAATAGGTCTTGAACTGATAGTCCCCCGTGGCAGGCGCCAGGATCGAGCCCTCCCAGCGCGTATCCCTGGGACGCGCGCCGCCCCGGCCGCCACCGGGCGCTCGCCCCACTTCCACCGCCGAAACCGTCGCCGGCGGCGCCGATCCGTCCATCGGCGTCATGGTCAGCCCCCCTGGCTGGCCCTTGGAATCCAAGAGATTCTCCGCCGGAATGGGCTGGAACGGCCGCAGATCGCCGAAGCGCGAGTACGACATGTTGTCCCAGAAGATGCCGTATCCGCGGCTCGATACCAGGAGCGGCACGACGACGTTGGTGTTGTGCTGCCATAGGTCCAGGTCGTAGCCCTTGATGTCCAGAGTCCCCTTCTGCTGCTGGCCGAGGCCATACAGCGACTCGTCTTCATTGGCGTTCCACAGTTGGCGCGCGTGGAATGTCTGCTCACCTTGCACGTCGGCGCTTTCCACGATGTGCCCGCCGGGGAATTCCGCAAGTATCGGCCGGCCGGCGGAATCCCGGAAGCTCACGCATCCCGTGTTGCGAACCACCCGCACTCTCAACCGGGCGGTGGTCATGGCGATCTCCCCGCCGGCGTCCGCCAAGCTCCACTTCACCGCCGGTGTATACGGCAACACGGCGGAAGCACTCCGGGAAAAGAGAATGGCACTCTTGGCGAAGGTCACGCGGACGATGTTCTCGGCCACCACCTGGACCCGAAGTGCACCCTCCGCGGTTTGGAGCACGATCCCATCCGGCTGCTTTCGATAGTCGCCAGTCGCCGCCCATACTGGCAGGGAAAGGCACAGGAACACGATCATCCGCATGTACAGAGCCATACGCCGCGATTGTGGCACTATGCGAAGGCAAGTTTCAAGAGTAAAATCGGGTTTACTCCTTATGAATACTTCTCCGCGATCCAGACGGCCCGTCCGATTTGCCGGCGCCGTCTCCCTGTTCGCGCTGCTGCTGTCACCGCTAGCCGCGCAGAGACAGGCACAAGCCCCCAAAGGTCCGTGGATGAATGCGAGCCTCTCGCTGGACCAACGGGCCGACATGGTCATCGAGCAGATGACCCTCGACGAAAAGATTTCGCTGGTGCACGGCGCCGGCGGATTCGGAGCCGCTGGGCCGCGCTCCAACGGCGGGGCCGGCGTGATCTCCGGCATCCCCCGGTTGGGTCTCCCCGATGTCCAGTTGGCCGACTCCGCAGTGGGCGTCAGGGCGGCCGCGGAGCGCGGACGGTACGCCACCCTGCTGCCATCGGCGGTGGCCGAAGCCGCGACCTTCGATCTGAAAATGGCCTACGAGTACGGCGCCCTGATTGGCCGCGAGCTACGCGATCAGCAATACAACTCCTCGCTGGGCGGCGGCATGGACATCACCCGCGAACCGCGCAACGGCCGCAACTTCGAGTACCAGGGCGAAGACCCCATCCTAGCCGGCAAAATGGTGGCCCAGTTCGTCAAGGGCTTGCAGTCCAACAAGGTCATCGGAGACGTCAAGCATTACGCCTTCAACGACCAGGAGACCGGCCGGAGCATCGGGAATGTGAAACTCGGCCGGCGCGCCATGCGCGAGACGGACCTGCTGGCCTTCGAAATCGCCATCACCGAAGGCGAGCCCGGTATGGTGATGTGCTCCTACAACAAGCTGAACGGCGATTGGGCCTGTGAGAACAGTTATCTGCTGACCGACGTTTTGAAGAAGGCGTGGGGGTTCAAAGGTTTTGTGATCTCGGATTGGGGCGCCACCCACAGCACCGTCAAAGCGGCATTGGCCGGCCTCGACAACGAGGAGTCCGACGGCCGTTACTTCGGCGACGCCCTCAAGAAAGCGGTCGAGGGCGGAGAAGTTCCGCTCACTCGCCTCAACGACATGGTGCACCGCATTGTGCGGACGGAATTCGCCGCTGGCATCGTGGATAATCCTCCGCACGGCCGCGTGGTCGATCCGTTTCGCGGCGCCGACACCTCGCAAGCCGTCGCCGAGGCGGCTTCGGTGTTGTTGAAGAACGCGGGCAATCTGCTGCCGCTTAGTTCCGCCGCCGTCAAATCGATCGCGCTGATCGGCTCGCACGCGGATACCGGCGTCCTCTCCGGCGGCGGTTCGGCGCAAGTCGACGCTCCCGGCGCCGGGCCCAGTTCCTATGGCGGTCCTCCGGTATGGTTCCCTTCTTCCCCGCTGAAGGCCATTCGAGCCAAAGCCCCCAACGCCAAGGTGGAATTCAACGACGGTGCCGACCTGGCTGCCGCCGCGGCGCTAGCCAAGGCTTCCGGAATTGCCATCGTCTTCGTCAATCAACCCACCAGCGAGGGGCGCGACCTGCCCAGCCTTACGCTGCCGGACAACCAGGACCAACTCGTCGCCGCGGTGGCCGCCGCCAACCCGCGCACCATTGTCGTCCTCGAAACAGGCGGTCCGGCGGCCATGCCGTGGATCGGGCAGGTCGCCGCCGCTATCGAAGTCTGGTATCCCGGGATTCGCGGCGCCGAAGCCCTGGCCAACATCCTGTTCGGCGACGTCAACCCCTGCGCCAAGCTGCCCGTCACCTTCGCGAAATCCGACGCCGACCTGCCGCACCCGGTGATCGCGTCGGGGCGCATGGTGCCGCCGCCGGAGGGCGCCGCCGCTGGGGCGGGACGTGGCGGTCGAGGCAGGCCGGCCGATTTCGACATCGACTACACCGAAGGCCTGAAGGTCGGCTACAAGTGGTTCGATGCGGAGAACAAGGAGCCGCTGTTCCCGTTTGGCCATGGCCTTTCCTACACCACGTTCGCCTATTCCGGCCTGAAAGCCGCCATCGATAGCGTAACGTTCACCGTGCGCAACACCGGCCAGCGCGCCGGCGCCGAGATCGCCCAGGTCTACGCCGGCCTGCCGGAAGCCGCGCAAGAACCTCCCAAGCGGCTGGTGGCGTGGGAGAAGGTCCAGTTGGCGCCAGGCGAATCGAAAACCGTGACGTTGGCGATTGATCCCAAGTTCCTATCGGTCTTCGACGAACAGAAGGACGGTTGGGTGCTGCTGGCCGGCCAGTACCAGTTCTTCGCCGGCGGCTCGTCGCGGAGCACCCCGCTCACTGCGAATGTGAGCCGCTGATAGGGGGATGGCTGTGCAGGAGAGGCCCGGGTTGACGAAAGAGAATTGGCAGAGATTAGCCGCGTTCGGGTGCGGAGTACTTTTCGTCGCGCTGATGTTGATAATTGTGATCGCAATACCCAATCCATCTGCTACTCAATGGTTTGTTTTCCGGGTCGTTCTTGCTTTGGCGGCCGCAGGAGTTGGCGCAGTAATTCCTGGCTTGGTTGTTGTCAATGTTTCCAAGGTCGTGCGAGCCGGAGGAGCCATAGCGCTATTCGTGTTGGTATACCTGCTGAATCCGCCTCAATTAGTGGTTCCGGCGCCGCACAGCACTCCGATTCAACAGAGCAGCGGCGGCGTGAATAGTCCTGCCGTTGTTTCAGGCGGGGATGTTGTGATCGGCGGACAGAAGCAAGGGGACAAAGCCAAGGAGGAGAAATGAGGACTCGGCTCTGCCTTGCATTTATAGCTGCGACCGGTGGGGCCCTCGCGCAACAACAAAAGGGCGCGATCACTCAGAACACGGGGGGCGTGTGCAGTCAAGCGGTGGTCGCCGGTGGAAACGTGACGATTACGTGTCAAGGGCTCGATGAAAGCCAGAAGCAGATATTGCAAAAAGTCCCCGCGCTGCTTGACCAGATATTGAAGAAACAGGTCGATCAGAAGGCGCTTTTCGACAAGCTGGATGAGGTCTTGAAGGGGCAGAACATCGTTCTTGGAGAGCTGCTGACACTCCGCGAGAGCGTGGCTCCCAGAGTGTTGAAGGCAGAAGACCGCGCAGCAATCGTGTCCGCGCTGCAAAAGTACAAAGGCCAGGTATACACGTTGGGATCCATAACTCAAGACAAGGAGGCCTTCGACTTCGCTACGGCGATCAATGATTTGCTGGTATCGGCCGGATGGAAGGCGGGAGACTTAGCCCTTGGGAGACTGATGCTTGTGGGGCAACCGGAGACGGGAGTCGAGGTGAGTGCTGCCTCGGTCGAGAATCAAGCAGGATTGACACTTTTGAACGCATTGCATAGCCGTGGAGTGGAGATCGGGGGTACACTCCAGCCCGGCCTCCCAGCCAATGAAGTACGGATTCAGATTTATTCGAAATCGCGCTAGGTATGCCGTCACCTCAACTTGACGAAAACGCCCAAAACCACCCTTTGGGGCCGCGACTGTAGCTTCAGGCGATTCGGCGCTTCCCGCGCCGGGGCTGCTCAGTCGACTGGACGGCCAAGCGAAGGCCGCAAGCGTTCAAAACTGCGGCCAGGCTGTCCAGCGACGGATTACCAGACCTTGATAGCATCCGATAAAGGCTCTCTCTATTCAAGTGGGCGCCGCGCGACAGGGCTCTGACGCCGCCGCGGGCGTCGGCAACATCGCGAAGTGCCAGAAGGAACACACGGGCGTCTTCGTCCTCCAGGCAAGCGTTGAGATACTGAGCCGCCTCCTCCGGATTCCTGAGAGACTCCAAAAGGCTCTCGCGATACGATTCGGTCTTAACCGTTGTCCTTGGCATCCAAATGCTCCTTCCACCGTCTCTGGGCGGTAACAATGTCCCTCGCCTGCGACTTCTTGCTTCCGCCGCCAAGCAGAACCACCGCCAACGAGCCTTCCCGTCCGTAGTAGACCCGGTACCCAGGGCCGAAATCGATTCGTAGTTCCTCAACCCCGCCGCCGACGGACTTGCAGTCTCCGAAGTTGCCCAGTCGGATCCGATTGAGACGGGAGCGCACAACGCCAACCGTCCTGGCATCCCTCAGCGAGGCTAACCACTCCGAAAATGGTATCGAACGGCCCTCGCGATAAAGCAGGATTTCAATGAGGGGCACACGCCGATAGTAGCCTATAAGCTACCAAATGTCAACCCCGGCTCAACAAGAAACATTCGCCGAATCGCGTCGCGAAATCCGCGCACCAGCGCAGATGCGCAGGAAGTCAGCTTCGGGGAGAGGGTCCTTCAACGAAGCCGAGCCGCAACCAGTCGTCGCCGCCCAGCGCGGCGCCCTAACTTACCCTTCCTCTTCCTTCACCACCACCACGGTGATCTCCGCCGTGACGTCCTTGTGCAGTTTCACCGGCACCTTGAACTCACCCAGTTGCTTGATGGGCTCCTCGAGGTGAATCTTCCGCCGGTCGATGGTGAAGTTCTTCGCCGCCAGCGCCTCGGCTATGTCTTTCGAGGTCACCGAGCCGAACAACTGGTCGGCTTCGCCGGCCTTCTGCGCGATGGTCACGCTGACGCCGGTCAGCAGCTTGGAGAGGTCCTGCGCCTCGTCCACCAGCTTGGCTTCCCGGCGCACGTGCGCATGGCGCTCCTGCTCGACGATCTTCTTGTTGGATTCGTTGGCCACGACGGCCAGCCGCTTGGGCAGCAGGAAATTGCGGGCGTATCCGGAGGCGACTTTCACCACCTCGCCGCGGCTACCCAGCTTTTCGATGTCTTCTCTCAAAATGACTTCCATGCCAGTCTCCTCCCGCCCTCAGAATTGCGCCGCGAACGGCAGCAGCGCGATATTGCGCGCCTTCTTGATGGCGTCCGCGAGCCGCCGCTGGTGCGGAGCGCACACGCCTGAAATGCGGCGCGGCACAATCCGGCCCCGCTCCGCCACAAAGGCGTGCAGCATCTTCACGTCCTTATAGTTGATGTCGTCGACCTTCTCGACGCAGAAACGGCACACTTTCTTGCGCCGGAAATACGCCTTCTTCTGAGTGGCAACCGCCTTGTCGCCGCCGGTTGGGCGCTGCCCGGCGCTGCCTGGTCTTCCTTTGAATTCCGCCATGGCTTAACTCTCCTTCGGCAAGCCGGGCAATACCGGCGCCTCTGTCGCATGTTGCGCTGGAAGTCCGGGTCCCGCCGCCGCGCCCGGGCCGGGCGCCGATGGGGGCGGAGCCGACACCGCGCGCTTGGCCGCCCGCTTGTCCCGCACCTTCTTCCGCTTTTCCAGCCGTTTCAGCGTCTCGTCGATGCGCACCGTCAGAAACTTCAGGACGATGTCCGACACCCTCAGGCGGCGCTCGAACTCCTTCACCATTTCCGGACCGGCGCTGAACTGGAACAGCACGTACGCGCCTTCGCGGTACTTGCCCACCCGGTACGCCAGTCTGCGTTTGCCCCACTTGTCGACTTTATCTACCGTGGCGCCGGCATTGGTCAACTGCGTCCGCAACTGCTCCACGAACTGGTCGACCTCTTCATCCGGCGCATCCGGTTTCACAATGAACAACTCTTCGTAAATCCTCATTCTTCCTCGCGATTTAAGCCTGGGGCGCGACGATTGAATTTCGTCATGGCCATTTCGACGCCTTCGGCGATTATGGCGCGAACCGCATCGGCCGCGTAGCCGGTGAATTCGTCCAATTCCTCGATTTGCGAGCGCCGGAACGGCGCCAGCACAAATTCCGCGCCATCCTTGACGGGATGGCCCGGATAAATCCCCAACCGCACGCGCACGATCCCGCTGGTCTTCAGGCTCGAGATCACCGACTTCATGCCCTTATGACCCGCCGCGGAGCCTTTCGGCTTGATCCGCAGCGCCTTCCAGCCCAGGTCCAGCTCGTCGTAAACCACCACCAGGCGTTCCGGCCCGATGGAGTGCTTCTCCATCAGCGGCGCGAGCGAAGCGCCGCTGAGATTCATATACGTTTGCGGCTTGGCCAGCATCACCGGCTGCCCGTCGATCTCGCCCACGCCGGTGAGCGCTCTCGAGTCTTTCCGGTTGACGCGGATCCCCTGCCGTTCGGCGAGCCGGTCGACGGTGAGGAACCCCAGGTTATGCGGCGTGAGCGCGTACTCTTCGCCCGGATTCCCCAGACCAGCCACCAGGAACATTTGTCCGCGCCTCTCCCGGATGCCGCCCTACTTTTTCTTGCCCTTTTCTTTTTCCTCGGCGGGCACTTCCTCTTCCTTCTTGCCCTTCTTGATGACCTCGGGCTCGGCCGGGGTTGCGCCGGCTTCGGGTGTGACAGCGGCGGCGGCTTCGGCGGCGGTGGGCTCGACGACTTCCTCGGCGCGCAGCGCCACCGCATGTGCGATCACGGTTTCGGGCGAGCTCACCAGCTTCATGGAGCCGGTAAGCGCCACGTCGCTGGCGCGCTTGGCCTGGCCGATCATCAACTCGGTGACATCCACCGTGAACCCTTCCGGAATCTCATCCGGCAGGCATTCGATTTCGATGGCGCGCGTGATCACCTCGAGCAGCCCGCCCTGCACCTTCACCCCGGCCGCTTCGCCCACCGTGTGCACCGGGATGCTGACGCGCAGGCGCTTGGTCAGGTCGATGCGCTTGAAATCCGCGTGGAGCAGGGTGCCTTTGACGGGATCCACCTGCCGGTCGACCAGCATGACTGGCGTGGAATCTCCACCCAGAATCACCAGGTTGAAGATGGTGTTGTAGCCCGTGTTGCTATGGGTGATCTTGCCGATGTCTCGCGGATTGACCGCGATGCTCACGGGTTTCTGGAACGATCCGTAAATCACCGCCGGGATTAGCCCGGCGCGGCGGGTACGGCGCGCTTCGTTCTTACCGCGCGAGGTGCGCACCTCGGCGGCGATAGAAATATCTTTTCTCACTACATTCTCCTTGCGGGTTCGAAGTCCGGTTCACCCCGATCGGGGGCTGACGTGGGTTCGAGTGCCCGTGAAATCACGTAAAAACCACCGGCGGCAAAGACCGCCGGCGTTACACAAACAAAACGCTCACCGAGGTCTCCTCGTGTATCGACCGTATGGCCTCCGCCAGCAACTTGGCGATCGACAACGACTGAATCCGGTGCGACTTCTTCGCCTCTTTCGAGAGCGGAATCGAATTCGTAACAACCACCTGCTTGAGGCTCGAGGCCTCAATCCGGCTTACCGCCGGCCCCGACAGCACGGCGTGCGTGGCGCAGGCCGAGACGCTGGCCGCGCCCTGCTTCAACAGCGCTTCCGCGCCTTTCACCAGCGTGCCCGCGGTATCGATCAGATCATCCACCAGCAGGCAATTGCGCCCCGCGACGTCGCCCACCACGTTCATCACTTCGGCCACGTTGGCCTCGTCGCGCCGCTTATCGATAATAGCCAGCGGCGAGCTCAACCTCTTGGCGAAAGCCCGCGCGCGCTCCACGCCGCCCGCATCCGGCGAAACCACCGTCATGTCGGGGATATTGTGCCCCTTGAAGTGCTCGATCAGCACCGGCATGGCGAACAGATGGTCCACCGGGATATCGAAAAACCCTTGAATCTGCGCGGCGTGCAGATCGAGAGCCAGCAGCCGGTTGGCCCCCGCCGTTTCCAACAGGGCTGCCACCAGCCGCGCGGAGATCGGAACCCGCGGTTTATCCTTGCGGTCCTGGCGGGCATACCCATAATAGGGTAACACTGCCGTGATGCGCTCCGCTGAAGCGCGCTTGAGCGCGTCCATCATGAGCAGCAGCTCCATCAGGTTGCGCTCCACCGGCGTGCAGGTGGGCTGGATGATGAAGACATCCTCCCCGCGCACGTTCTCCTTGATCTGGAGGTAGATTTCGCCGTCGGAAAACTGCTTCACCATGGCGCGGCCCAGCTCCATGCCCAGCGCCCGGCAGATTTCCTGGGCCAGGGCGGGATTGGCATTTCCCGTAAATATCTTCAGGCGGTCGTTTGTCATCTCAAGTACCGGCTTTGGGGCGGCCATGTTCTTTCGGTTGTATGCTCCTTGAGCGCCCGCCACCACAGCGAGCGGTAGCGCTGGCGGCTGACCAGCGAAATTCTGAACGGGCCGGGCAACTTGTCCGTGCGTGGCCGGATGCCCGGCCCCTTCAACGCACCGAGCGCGAGAGTTGCCTCTTCGCGAGTGTGAAACAGCCCGAACACCCCGGAGCCGCTGCCCGTCATCATAGCCACGGAAGCCCCCGCCCCGATCAGCCGCTTCTTCAGTCGAGCGAGACTCCCGTGCTGTTCAAAAACCACCGCTTCAAAATCGTTACAGGCGGGTTCGCGGCCACCCCGACGCCACGTTTGGGACTGGAAACTAAATATTTTATTTTGTTGAGATTCGGATGTCAAACGGGGGCTTAGGCGGCGGTATGCCTCGACCGTCGAAACATGCACCGCGGGGACCACCAGCAGGCCCGCGGCCGCAGGCTCGTCGGGCAGCGGAAACAGCTCGCTTCCGCGGCCAATCCCCACCGCCCGGCCGCCCAGCAGGAAGAACGGAACGTCGCTGCCGAGCTGTTCCGCCAGGCCGCACAATTCCGGCAGCTCCACCTCGCGCCCCGCCAGAACCGGCAGCGCCAGCAGCACCGCCGCGGCATCCGACGATCCGCCGCCCAGCCCGGCGCCCAGGGGAATGCGTTTGCGAATCCGCATCTCGACGCGCCCGGTGACGCGCATCGCCGCAAGCGCGACGCGGGCCGCGCGCCCGGCGAGGTTATCGGGAATGCCGAGGTTGTCTTCCACCTCGATGGAGGTCTTCCCGCCGGGCGTGAAGGCGATGTCGATGGTATCCGCCAGTGAAATGGTCTGAAAGACGGTGCGCAGCTCGTGGAAGCCATCCGGGCGCTTGCCGAGCACGCGCAGATCGAGATTGATTTTGGCCAGCGCGCGCAGCCGGGCGCGCCTCCGGATTGGCCCGCTCACCGCTTGGCCGGCTTGGCGGCGGCCCGCTTGCCGCCGAAGATGGAAAGATCGACGGCGTTCGCCATGGCCTGATAGCCCGCGTCGTTGGGGTGCAGGTGGTCGCCCGGGTCGAAGTCGGCGCGATACCGCTTGGGATTGTCGGGGTCGCGCGTGGCGGCCTCGAAATCGACCACGGCATCGTAGGCCCCGCTGGTCCGAATCCACGTATTGACGGCTTCGCGGACGGCCTCTCCATTTTCTCTGGAGTAGTTGGCGCCTTCAAAGGGCGTCAGCGTGCAGCCAATCACCTGGATGCCGTGGGTGTGCGCCTGCTCGATGATCTGCTTGTACGCTCCGATGAGCTCGTCGGCCGTCACGGCTTCCGCGGGCGCGAGGGCCCCATGGCCGATATCGTTGATGCCTTCGAGCACCATCAGCCATTTCACGCCGGATTGGCTCAGCACATCGCGATCGAGGCGGGCCACCGCGCTCACTCCGGCCCCGTCGCGCAGCACCCGGTTGCCGCCGATCCCCATGTTGCCCACGGCGATGTTGGCCGTCGCCTTCCGCGCCGCCAGCCTGGCCGCCAGCAACGCCGGCCAACTGTGATTGGTCTCCGGGGTGGAGCGCGCGCCATCCGTGATGGAGTCGCCGAAAGCCACGATTAGCGCCGCGGCGGCGCGAGCCACGACGTCGATGCCGGCGAGAAAGTAATACGACTGCGTGGTCTGCGCATCCGCCATGGCCGCCTGTCCGGTGACATCCCCATCCTTGATGTAGGTGGTATGCAGGCCAGTGCCATGGGACGCCGGCGGACCGGTTTCGCCCGGGAAGTACAGGCTGACCGCCAGATCCTTGAGCGGGGCGACGGTCAAATCCACCGGGTCGCTCAGAATCACCATGCCGGGTCCGACCGTGCAGCCCGGTTTGCCGTTGAAAGTGAGCGCCCGGTCCGACCCCGCAACGATTTCGGACTCCTGGGCGCGAATGGCGATATGCGCCGCGCCCACGGCCAGCGGCTCGCTTCCGAACGCATTGGAGAGGACCACGCGCAGCCGGCGGCCGCCGATGCTGGTGCGCGCGATCATGCGCACGGTCTGATTGTGGAAGCCCCGAGCGCCCGCGGGTTGCGCCGCCGCGGGTGGCGCGGCCGGTGCCCGGGCCAGCAGCTCCGCCGTGGTCCAGGTGGCCACCCAATGCTCCCGGCCTTTCGGTTGAGCCTGGAGGCAGGTGAAGACCAGTACCAACAACACCGCCAGTCGTAGTTTCATAGGACTTCTTCCTCTCGAATGCCGATTATACCCCGAGGCCTGCGGCGTTGAGGTTGAAGCGAATTGGGTCGCGTGAAATGTCACCAGGTGGGACTCGGTTGAGTCGACGAGTTCGAGCTTGTTATCGGCGGCCGTTTCGCGTCAAAATAGAGACATGGCGAAGGTCACGCGTAAATCGACCACCCGTAGGAATGGCAGTGCGCGCGGGGAAAGGGTTTCCGAACTTGGCCGAGTCCTGCAGAAACTGGCCGACAAGTATGAGGCCTCCGGCGGAAAGCTTCTGAATCGCCGCGAACTTGAGCGTGAGATTGCGGAGCGTCGAGGCCTCCGGTAGTGCCTGCCCGCCTGACTCGGACCTTTCTGGATAGCGGCGTTCTCATAGCTGCCTACAATGCTCGACCGGAACTGAAGGCGCCCGCTTTGGCCGTGCTGAAAGATCCCGGCAGAGTTTTCCTGAGCAGTCCTTTCGTGAGGCATGAGGTGTGCCCCAAGGCGCTATTCAACAAGAGACACCAGGAATACCGGTTCTACCGAGAGTATTTTCAACGTGCCCTCATGTTCAACGATGTGCGATTGGTTCTGGAACGTGCCAGCCGTGAATCGGCCAGGTCGGGCGTGAACGCTATGGATTCAATCCACCTTGCGGCCGCGCACTTGTTAAGAGCCGACGAGTTCATCACGACCGAAACGCCCCGGAAGTCCATCTACCGCTCTACTCTCGTCAAGATCGTCTACCTGTTCGGGTAGCCGCCGTTTCCAGCCGGTCCCGCTCCTCCGCACTGCCCGTCGCCGCGGCCGCCGCGCCCTGAATCTTCGGAGCCTCGCGCATCACCGCGTTGTGCCGGAGTTGCCGGGCCTCGTTTTCGCCCTGTGTCTTCCGTGAGTCTCTCCTGGCGGTCCACCTCTTTATTGAGATCCACGAAGATCCCCATGGTCCGGAGCCTGTCGACCATGCTAACCGTCAAACCATCGATACCAGCAGGCGCGTCGCGCGCAGCCTTCCCCGCCGCCTGCTCCATGCCGCGACTGACGAGTTGTTATGTACTATGAATAGGACGAATCGTTATGACGGGCATTGACGTACATTCCGTGGCCGCACTGCTCGAAGACCTGCCCGAAGAGGGCTTGGTGCCCGGTCAGGTCGGCACAGTGGTCGAGAACTGGGCTCCGGGTGTCTACGAAGTGGAGTTTGCCGATGACAACGGAAGAACCTACGCCATGGTCGCATTGAAGGCAGAACGGTTAATGCGGCTGCACCACGAACCGGTCCACCAAACCGCTTAGCGGCATCACGGCGCCGGCACCCGGGCGGATCTGCTCCACGAAGGAGAAGTAGGGCAATTTCGGTCGCGTCGCCGTTCGCCAGGATCAGGAGCGCGCAGGCGCAGATTCAGTTGATGCGGCCGGCCCGGAAGGCCATAATGGACCCATGTTGACCAGACGCGAGGCCCTGATGGGAGCCGTCGCCAGCCGGGCGGTTTTTGCGAAAGCATCCCAGCCGGCCACGCCCGTAAACTTCGCCGTCCCGGCGCATGCCTGCGATTGCCATACGCACATCGTCGGCGACCCGGAGCGGTTCCCGTTCTCGCCCGGCCGCACCTACACGCCGGAAACCGCCCTTCCCGAAGAGATGTCGGCGCTGCACCGCGCCCTCGGCATCGAGCGCGTCGTGATCGTCACGCCGAGCGTTTACGGGACCGACAATTCGGCCACGTTATACGGGATGAAGGCGCGCGGCGCCACCGCCCGCGGCATCGCCGTGATCGACGAACAGACGCCGGAGCGCGATCTCGACGCCATGGGTCAGGCCGGTGTGCGCGGCATCCGCCTGAATCTGGCGACCGCCGGCCCGGCGGACCCGGCCGTGGGACGCCGGCGGTTCCAGGATGCGGCCGGCCGTCTGAAGGGCCGCGACTGGCACATTCAGGTGTACGCCGGCCTGGGGGTGGTCGCGGGCATGAAGGACCTGGTTCTCGACTCGCCCGTGCCCGTGGTATTCGATCACTTCGGCGGCGCCCGAGCCGCACTGGGCGTCGAACAGCCCGGCTTCGCCGATCTTCTGGAACTGGTCCGGCGGGGCAAGGCATACGTGAAGCTCTCGGGCGCGTATCGCGCATCCACTCTGGCTCCGGATTATCCGGACGTGATTCCCTTCGCCAAGGCGCTCATTGCAGCCAACGCCGGCCGCATCGTCTGGGGCACGGACTGGCCGCATCCCGCCACCACCACGCCCCCCGGCCGCCCGCCGACGGATGTGACGCCGATGCTTCAGATCGACGACGGGCGGCTGCTGAACCAGCTCGCCGTGTGGGCGCCGGACGCGGCCATCCGCCAGAAGATCCTGGTGGACAACCCGGTGCGGCTCTACGGGTTTTAGGGAACGCGTTGGGCGGTGAGATCGCCTTCGCCCATGTCGCCGATGGTCACGTGGAACTTGATTTCCTCGCCCACCACCTGGCCTTTATAGGTGAGCTTAAACTGCCCGCCACCGGCCATGATGACGAACGAGATGGCGTCGCCCTTCACCGAGCCCTCGGTGATCTGCTCTTCGCCATAGGTATTGGCGACGGTGCCGGTCAGCTTCTCGCCGTCCACATGGAAATTGAAGTTGATTTCCAGGCTCCCGCCGTCGGGCATTTTCATGTCGCCCTTCCACTTGCCGCTCAGGTCGGCGGCGCTGGCGGCGGCCACAAGCGCAAGAAGCGCGATGGCGCCGAAAACAAACATACGGTTTCGCATGGTCATTGATCTTATCATTTATCGTATTCGAGCAGCGAGAAGACGTCGTACCCCGCCAGCTTCCGGCGCCCGTTGAGAAAAGTCAGCTCCACCACGAATCCGATGCCCGCCACCGTGCCACCCACGCTGCGCACCATGCGCGCCGCCGCCGCGGCGGTGCCGCCGGTGGCCAGCAGGTCGTCCACAATCAGCACCCGGCTGCCGTTCCCGACGGCGTCCTTGTGCATCTCGAGCGTGTCGGTGCCGTATTCCAGGTCATAGGTGACGCCGACCACCTCGGCGGGCAGTTTTCTGGGCTTGCGCACCGGCACAAAGCCCGCGCCCAGCGCATAGGCGAGCGCCGGCGCAAAGATGAACCCGCGCGCCTCGATCCCCAGCACCAGGTCTACGGGCGTCTGGCGATAATGCTGCTCGAGCCCGTCGATGACCGCGCGCAGCCCGGCGGGGTCCTTGAGCAGGGTGGTGATGTCGTAAAAGAGGATGCCCGGTTTAGGGAAATCCGGCACCTCGCGGATGAGCTTTTTGAGGTCCATGGTGAACGCCCATATTGTTGCACGCCTGTGGGGCAGGCTGGTAGCCTGCGGCGGGTTGGTAACCCGCCGGTTGCGCCGGTAACAAACCGGCGCGCAGGATACAATCCTGCCCCACACACGAACGCATCCACGCGGTCATGGCGCCAGACTAAGCTTTGGTTCCTACCGCGACAGTTCGCGCATGAGCCAAGCGCGCGCGAGTTTCCAATCGCGCATGACGCTTTGCGGGGAGATTTTCAGGACTTCGGCGGTGTCCTCGACGCTCAGGCCGCCGAAAAAGCGCAGTTCCACCACTTTGGCCTTGCGGGCATCGAATCGCGCCAAGGATTCGAGTGCCTCGTCCAGATCCACCAGCCGGCTGTCGGGTTGGGGCAGGGCGTCGATGGATTCGTTGAGATCCAGGCGCACCGCCCCGCCTCCCCGTTTGCCGGACCCGCGGGCTCGGGCCGCATCCACCAGGATGCGCCGCATCATCTGGGCGGAGATGGCGAAGAAATGGGCGCGGTCCTGCCAGCGCACGCCGGTCACATCCACCAGGCGCAGGAAGGCTTCGTTGACCAGGGCGGTGGCTTGCAGGGTATTATTCCCTGGGTTTTCCCGCTGCATGTAGCGGTGGGCCATGCGGTGCAGCTCGGCGTAGACCAGCGGGGTCAACTGGTCCAGCGCGGCGTGGTCGCCGCTGCCCCAGGCTCGCAGTAAGCGCGTGACATCCGCGGTCGGAGAATCCATCCACAAGAATTATAGCCCGGCTGGCAGTTATCTCCTTCGCTTGGATGGCCGCCTTCGCCCAAAGCGACGCGGCGGCCATCGGAGGAAAACCGGGGCGACATTTCTGCGCGGATGGAGGTGATGGCCGCGCCGGGTCCGGCGAGGTCCGTCAGACCTGCCGGCTTACTGCCGCACGAAGCCGTGAAACGCGCCGTTGTTGTCCACGTAATATCCAACGATGCTGCCCGCCGGGTTGTTGGTCATGGGGAAGGTGCCCTGACCGCTGCCCGTGCCCGCGGCCGGAGCGTCGAAGAAAGTGAACGTACCGTCAACCGCGCGCACGTAACCATGGGACACATTGTTCGCGTCCGTGTAATATCCCGTAACGTCGCCTGATGGGCTAATGCCCTCGCCCTGGGTACCTTGGCCGGCGCTAGTGCCTGCGCCCTTAATGTCAAACACAGTGATCTTGCCGTCGGCCGTGCGCAGCAAGCCGTGATAGACACCGTTGTTATCCTGGGAGATGCCCGCGGTTGTCCCCGCGGTGTTGATGGCCGCGCTGAAAGTGCCCTGGCCGGAGCCCGTGCCCGCGCCCGGAGCGTCGAACGTTGCGATGGTGCCGTCAGGCGCGCGCACGTAGCCGTGAAACGCACCGTTCGCGTCCAAGTAACTTCCCGTCATCGCGCCAGCCGGGTTGACGCACTGGGCCCAGAAAGTCGTCGTGCCTAGGCCAGGACCGGTGGCAGCGGCCGGGACATCGAACTCGGTGACGGTGCCGTTGGCGGCGCGCAGGAAGCCGTGATACATACCGGTCGCGTCGACGTAGTCACCCGCAATCACTTCCCCCGACATGCTCATGTTCCCGGCAAAGGTGCCCTGGCCGTTGCCAGTGCCAGCGTGCGGTACGTCGAACACAGTGAGTGTGCCGTCGGCAGCTCGCAAGTAGCCGTGGGCTACATTGCGCGAGTCGATGAAGTATCCCGTGACCAGCCCGCACGCGTCGCCGGCAACGGCGTAGGTGCCCGGATTGGTCCCAACGGTGGGCAAGGGGATTGTCCCGCCTCCGGCGCCCGCGCCCGGGGCGTCCAACGTTGTGATCGTGCCGTCGGTAGCGCGCACGTAGGCGTGTATCGAATTGCTATAGCCTGCGTAGAGCCCCGCGATTTGCCCCGCCGGGCAGATGGCGATGGCCTCCGTGCCGTAGCCGCTGATCGTGCCTGCGTGCGGAGCGTCGATGGTGGTGATGGTAGGTTGTTGAGCGATGGCAGGGATGCCCAACATTAACCTGCACATGGCCAGGGGAAGCATCCCCCATGCCATAAAGCTTTTTCGCGTTTTCATAGTTTTCTCCTTTGGGGAGGCAGACAGCCGATACGCGAAGCACGGACCGGCCTGGAAAATGGCAGTCAGCGCCGCCGTTCCTGGCTAGCCCGCGATGCTCATCGTCTCCTCCCTCACACGGCTAAGCGGAAAACCGGGGCAGAAACTATAACCCATTTGAAGTCTTTTTTGCATGTAATGAACGCACAAAAGGGGTCATGGGATTCCGGCCTTGGCGGTGCTATAATCCGCTCAGGTTTTTATGGATCCAGCCCGCTGGCGGCGCGTCGAGGAGATCTACCAGGCGGCGGAGGAACGGAAGCCGGAGGAACGGGCGGCATTTCTGGCGGTGACCTGCGCCGGCGAGGAAGACCTGCGGCGCGAGGTCGAATCCCTGCTGGCGCAGCCGTCGTCGGACGGCATGCTCGACCGGCCCGCCTGGGAGACTGAGGCAGGCGGCGGCTTGCCGCCGGAGGCGGCCCGCCTGACCGCCGGACAGCGAGTCGCCCACTACCAGATTCAGGAGAAACTCGGCGAAGGCGGCATGGGCGTGGTCTACAAAGCCAGCGACACCCGCCTGGGCCGCAGCGTCGCCCTGAAGTTCGTCAAGGCCCAATTCAGCCGCCGGTGGGAGCGCGAGGCCCGCGCGGTGGCGGCGTTGAACCATCCCCACATTGCCACGCTCTATGAAGCCGGCGACTACGAAAGCTGGCCGTACCTCGCCATGGAGTTGGTCGAGGGAAGGCCGCTCAAAGGCCCGCTGCCGGTGAAGCAGGCCATGGAGTACGGCATCCAGATAGCCGATGCGCTGGGGGCGGCGCACGCGGCGGGCATCGTGCATCGCGACCTGAAGCCGGGCAACATTCTGGTGACGGAGAAGGGGTCCGTCAAGGTGCTGGATTTCGGCCTGGCGAAACGGCCGGAGGAGGAGCGCGCGCCGGTCTCCACGCAGGGCGCCGGTCTGGTGGGCACGCCCGGCTACCTGGCGCCGGAGCAGATCGAAGGCCAGTCGGCCAGCACGCGCAGCGACATCTTTGCCTTCGGCTGCATCCTTTACGAACTGCTGAGCGGCCGCCGGGCGTTTCCGGGCGAGACCATCACCGCCGCGCTGACCGCCACCGTCACTACGGAACCGAAACCGCTGGAGGGAGTGCCGAAGCGGCTCGATGAACTGGTGCGCCAGTGTTTGTGCAAGGACCCTGAGCGCCGCCTCCAGCACATCGACGACGCGCGGGTCGTGTTGGAAGCCCTGCGCGAGGGCTTCCGGTCTGGGCGAATCGGCTCGCCGATCGGCTGGTGGTTGGCGAAGCGCTGGAGGATTGCGATCCCCGTCCTGCTGGCTGCTATGCTCGTCGCCGGCGGCATGTACTACCGCTCGCATCGAGCCACACCGCTCACGGACAAGGACTCCATTGTCCTCTCCGATTTCACCAACACTACGGGCGACAGTGTTTTCGACGACACGCTGAAGCAGGGACTCGCGGTGCAGCTTGAGCAATCGCCCTTTCTCAATTTGGTATCCGAGCGCCGGGTGAATGAGACGTTGAAGCTGATGGGGCGTGCGGCCGGTGACCGGTTGACGCCGGAGGTGGCGCGAGAGGTGTGCCAGCGCACGAGCAGCAAGGCCATGCTGGCCGGATCGATTGCAGGGCTGGGCAGCCAGTACGTGATTGGCCTGAAGGCCGTGGACTGCGACACGGGGGACGTGCTGGCGGAAGCGCAGGAGCAGGCGGCGGGCAAGGAGGGGGTACTCAAGGCTCTGGGCGCTGCGGCAGTCCGTTTGCGGAGCAAACTGGGCGAGTCGCTCAGCTCGGTGCAGAAATACGCCACGCCGTTGGAGGAGGCCACCACATCATCCCTGGAGGCGCTGAAAGCTTACAGCCTGGGAGTAGAGACCAGCGATGCGGAAGGGGACACAGCCGCGCTGCCCTTCTACCAACGGGCGGTGGACCTTGATCCGAGTTTTGCCTCGGCCTACGGCTGGATGTCGGGTGTCTACAGAGACCTCAACGAATGGGCGCTGGCGGCCGAGTGTGCACGCAAGGCTTACGAGTTGCGGGAGAAGGTAAGCGAACGGGAGCGGTTCCACATCGAGGGGGACTACTACGCGACCGCGACGGGAGAGCTGGAGAAGGCGGCGCAGACCTTCGAGTTGTGGCGGCAGACCTACCCAAGAGACGCCTTGCCTTATGTACGGCTGGGATACGTTTCCGCCACCCTGGGAAACTGGGGAAAGGCATTGGAGGAATGGCGAGCGGCGCTGCCCCTGGACCCAAATGCTGGGATCACGTATTATCTCGTCGGCCTCGCCTACATGAGCCTCACCCGGCTGGATGAAGCGGAGGCGGTGTACAAGCAGGCGGAGGAACGCAAGCTGGAGAGCGAGTTTCTGCTCCAGAGCCGCTACTGGTTGGCTTTTCTGAAGGGCGACGCGGCACAGATGGCGCAGTTGGTCTCAGCCGCCATGGGCAAGCCGGGCTCGGAAGACCTGCTGCTGGCCATGCAGGCGGACACGGAAGGGTGGTACGGCAAGTTGAAGAACGCGCACGAGCTGACCGGGCGGGCGATGGATTCAGCCCAGCATAACAACGCCAAGGAGACGGCCGCAGGATATCAGGCAGCGGCAGCGCTGCGCGAGGTGGAATCGGGAAACCTGGAGCGGGCTCGTGCCGAGGCCCATGCGGCATTGAAGCTGGGCCCGAACCGCGATGTGAAGGTGATGGCGGTGCTGGCCCTGGCGCGGGCGGGCGATACGGCCGGGGCGGAGAAGCTGGCGGCCGAACTGGACAAGAACTTCCCGCTGGACACGCTGGTGCAGCGGTATTGGTTGCCCACCATCCGGGCGGGTATCGCACTGGAGCGCACAGACCCCAACCGGGCCATCGACCTGCTGAAGGCGGCAAGCACGATCGAACTCAGCTCAATTACGGCCTCCCTGACGGTATTCCTGTGCCCCGTTTATGTGCGTGGGGAAGCCTATCTCATGCTGCGCGACGGCAACCGGGCGGCAGCGGAATTCCAGAAATTCATCGACCGCCGCGGAGTGGTGATGAACTTTCCCTGGGGCGCCCTGGCCCGGCTGGGACTGGCGCGCGCTTACGCCTTGGAGGGCGACACGGCCAAAGCCCGTGCCGCGTATCAGGGTTTCCTGACACTCTGGAAAGACGCCGACCCCGGCATCCCCATCCTGAAGGAAGCCAAGGCGGAATACGCGAAGCTGCAATAACCGGTCGGACTCTACGCCTCGACGCGAAAACCGCCGTACTGGTGCACCGCGGCTTCCTGCTCTTCCACGCCGCGCACGTCGGCCCAGCGCGGCCCGCGATAGAGCAGGCCGCCCAGTTGCGAGAGCTTCTCCGGGGGACCGGCGGCGTACACTTCCACGCGGCCATCGTCCAGGTTGCGCGCGTAGCCGGTCAGCCCCAACTCGGCCGCCGCGCGCTGCGCGAAATAGCGGAACCCCACACCTTGCACGCGCCCGCGAACGATCCACCGCCGCGCTGAAGTCATCCGCGACTAGACCCCCGGCGGCCGCCGCTTATGCCAATCGGTGCGGGCCTGAAACTCCTTGCCGACGGCCAGCAGCAGGTTCTCCGAAAACGGCACGCCCACCACTTGGAGCGCCAGCGGCAGGTTGTCCGCGAAGCCGCACGGCAGCACCAGCGCGGGCAGCCCCGCCAGGTTCCCGGCTGGAATGATGGTGCGGAATCCCGGATCATTCGGCGGCGTCGCGGCAGCCGCTACCCTGCGGTCCAGCGGCTGATCGATGGCGGTTGCGGGCGCGGGCCGCCCCGGCGCCAGCAAGACATCCACTTCGGTGAACAGCCTGGAGAACGCCTCCTGAATCAGCCTGCGCACGCGCATGGCCTTCAGGTAATCTTTGGCCGGGACTTCGAGGCTGGCCTTCAAGCCCGCGATCTGCGCGGCGTCGGCCAGCTCGTCCACCTTCCCGCTGGCGATGAGCGGCTCGAATATGGAGGCTTGCTCCGCCGCGAGGATGGTCGAAAGCACCGCGCCATAGGGGAACGGGGGCAGCTTGGTCTCGACCAGTTGAATGCCGGTTTGCCGCAACACGCCCAGCGCCGCATCGAAGGCCGGACGCGCCGCCGGCTCGGCCCACTGCGAGAAATCCGCTGGGGCATAGCCGATTTTGAGATTCTTCAAAGGCCGCGCGTATTGGGGTGTGTAGTAGAAACTCCTGCCGGCTGAACCCGGGTCTTTCCCGTCACTGCCCGCGATCGCCTGCAGGATCAGCCCGCAGTCCTCGGCGCTGCGCGCGAAGGGCCCCAGTTTATCCAGGGTCCAGGCAAGCGCCATGGCGCCGTAGCGGCTGACCAGCCCGTAGGTGGGCCGCAGCGCCGTCACGCCGCAGTACGATGCCGGCGTCACGATGGATCCCGACGTTTCCGACCCGATGGCGAACGTCACCAGCCCGGCGGCCACCGCGGCGGCCGGCCCGCTGGAAGATCCGCCCGACCAGCGCGTGCGGTCCCACGGATTCAGCCCCGGGCCGGTGAGCGATGCGGAAGCATAGCGGTATCCGCCTCCGCCCGCCAGCTCGACCATGGATAGCTTGCCCACGAGCACCGCGCCCACGCCCGCCAGTTTGTCGATCACCGTGGCGGTGTAATTGAAGACCTGTCCGGCATAGGGTTTGGCGCCCCAGGTGGTGGGCTGGCCGGCCAGGCTCAGCAGGTCCTTCACGCCGTACGGAATCCCTTGCAGCGGCCCGCGCAGGCGATCGCGCTTGATGTCCTGGTCCACCTCGCGCGCTTTTCGGAGAGCCTGCTGCGGCAAGGGAAGCGCCAGCGCGTTGTACCCCGGTCCAAGCTGGGCCAGCCGGCTGCTGAAGGCCCGCGCCAGTTCCTGGGCGGAAAACTTCTTCGACTTCAGACCCGCATTCAGCTCCGGGATGGTGGCGAAGAACACGTCGTTGCCGATGCCGGCCATGGTGCGCCTCAGGCTTTGAACTGGAAGGCGGGCTCGGTAGCCACGGGCACTTCCTGCCTGGCCAGCGCCGCGCCGTTGGCCTGGAAGCGGTCTCTGGCCGCCTTCAGTTCATCTTCGGGCGTGGCGGGAGGCCCGGACGGTGTTTGCGCCAGCGCTGCCGCCGCAGTCAGCGCAGTTGCCAGTTGGCGTCGCGTGAGCTTCATATTCACTTGTAGTCGTGCTCCAGGGCTTCGGTGGCCGCCTTCTGCATGGCCGGGCGTGGCGCCGAATCGCCGGTCCAGATTTCGAACTGCCGCACGGCCTGCTCGATAAACATATCGAGGCCCGGAATCACGGTCTTGCCCTGCTCCCGGGCGCGCTTGATGAGGACGGTCTCGAGGGGGTTGTACACCATGTCGAAGACCACGTCCGCCGGTATCGACCCGTTGAAGAAGCACTCGCCGACTTGCGGGTACATGCCCAGCGGCGTGGCGTGCACCACGGCGTCAAAACGCCGCGCATCGAGCTGCTCGCGCGCCAGCGCCTCGGCCCCGCATATCTTCGCCAGCGCGCGCACGCGTTCGGTATTGCGGCCCACCAGCGTAATCTTTGCGCCCGCGTCGGTCAGCGCGTACGCCGCGCCGCGGGCGGCGCCGCCGTTGCCCACGATCAGGATGGAGGATTTCCCCAGCCGCAGCAGCCGGGAAAGCGGGCCGGTGATTCCGGCGGCGTCGGTGTTGGTGCCGCGCCACTTGCCCGCCTTGCGCCATACCGTGTTGACCGCGCCGATGCGCCGCGCCAGCGGGTCCACCACGTCCAGGTAGCGGATGATCTTCTGCTTGTGCGGAATGGTGACGCTGAAACCCGCCAGGGGCAGCTTGGCGGCCATGGTGAAGAAGTCGCGCAAGTAGGCTGGGGAAACCAGGAACGGCAAGTACACCGCGTCCACCCGACGCGATTGAAACGCCCGGTTGTGCACGGCCGGCGAAAGCGAATGCCGGATCGGGTCCGCGATCACCCCGTAGATTTTGGCCGCCTTCCCCAGCTTCTCCACCCGGTACAGATGGCGCAGGTGCCGCGCGCTCACCTGCCCGGCCGCCGTCCCTTCGGCGAACATGGGCGCGGCGTAGGTGAAGGCGCCGCCGAACACCGGGGAAAGCACGCGCGTGGGAAACCCCAGTTCGCCCATGGCCAGCACTACCAGCCGATGCTTGGACAGCGCCTTGGCGGCCGCCAGCACGCGCATGTTATCGGAAGGCTTGCGCGCCGTGGTCACCACCTTATAGGCGTCGGCCTGCACTTGCATGACCCGGCTCACGATGGTGTCCATGGGCGGCGTGGACTCGTAATTGTGGTACGAAACGATTACCTGCGCGCGTCCCCGAAACTGATTCAGCCGTTCCGGAGCCGTCTCCGCGGTTTCGATTTCGAGATCGACGGCCAGCGCCCCGCTCTCGACGGCGCGATCCAGCACGGCAAACTGCTCTTCCACGCTGCCGTTGAATCTTCCGTGGTTCTGGTGCCGCCGGCAGGTGGCCAGGATGATGGAGTCGGGAAACTGGTCGAGAAACCCTCGAATGGCATCGGCGCCCTTCCAGGGTTCATCGAGAAAGTCCAGGCGGAATTCCAGAAACGTCTCGCCCGCCTCAGCCTCACGCCGCGCGTGGTCCAGCAGTGTGGCAACGTCCGGCAGGCCCAACGCGATGCAAATACGCGGGAGCGACCTGGTCTGCGGCATCTTCGGTAAGGAATTCCTAGAATAACATGGCCGGTGTGGAGGGCGGGCACGCTTGGCAGGGCCGGGGTACGAGTTGAAATGGGAGGGGGCAAGCTAAAGCATGCCCCACCAAGTATATAATGAACTTGATCCTCCGGAGCTGAGTTCCATCATGCAGTCTCGCCGTGTTTTCATGAGCAAAGTGGCCACTGGCCTGGCGGGCACATTGGCCGCCTCCAACGTGCTGGGCTCGAACGATCGTATCCGCCTGGGCATCATCGGGCCGGGGGCCCGCGGGAGCGAGATCCTGCGTGAAGCGCTGGCCTGCGAAAACGTGGAATGCGCCGGCGCCGCCGACATCTATACGAAACGTCTGGAGGACGTTAAGAAGATCGCGCCCGCCGCCAGGACCTACCTCGATTACCGCCACCTGCTGGAAGACCGGAGCATCGACGCGGTGCTGATCGCGACCCCGCAGCACCTGCACTCGGAGCACTTCGTGGCCGCGCTCGACGCCGGCAAGCACGTCTACCAGGAAAAAACCATGGCCTTCACCGTGGAACACGCCAAGAGGATGCGCGCGGCCTGGCAGCGGGCCGGCAAGCGCACCGTCCAGATCGGGCACCAGGGCGTCTCCAGCGGCCAGATTCCCGACGCCGCCAGTTTTCTGAAGCCCGAGTTGATGGGTAAAATCACGGCCATTCACGCGCACATGTACCGCAATACGCCCCATGGGAAGCCGCAGTGGGCCAGGCCCGTCTATCCGGACATGACGGCGGAGAACATCGTCTGGAAATCGTTCCTGGGAGAGGCGCCGGCGCGCGATTTCGACGCCGACCGGTACATCAACTGGCGCTACTTCTGGGATTACTCCGGCGGCAACGTCCACGAGAATATGTGCCACCAGCTCGCCTTCTGGTACAAGGCCCTGGGACTGAAGATTCCGAAAGCGGTCGCCATGACCGGCGGCATCTACCTGTGGAAGGACGGCCGCGAAGTGCCCGACACCATGAACGTCTCCATGGAACACGCGGAGGAGATTCTGTTTTCCTGGGATTCCGGTTTCGGCAACGACCAGTTGAAGGTGACCGAGGACGTGCTTGGGGACAACGGCACCATTTCAAGGAGCCAGCAGATTCGCTACACGCCGCAAAAGGTGAACCGGCCCGACGGCAACGAAATGATGGGCGCCACCCGCAGCCTGCCGCGCGCCCACATGCGGAATTTCCTCGATTGCATCCGCTCGGGCCAGGAGCCGAACTGCCCGTTCGAGCTGGGGTTCCGCGTTTCCATCGCGTGCCGCATGGCGGTGGAAAGCTACCGCCAACAGCGCACCGTGCGCTGGGATGCCGCCAGGGAAGAGATGGTCTAAGGCGAAGGGAGCCTAACTTGAAAGCGGAAATCGGAATTATCGGCGGCAGCGGGCTCTATGAGATGCCCGGATTTGAATCGCAGCGGGAGGAGGCCATCGAGACGCCCTTCGGCTGGCCTTCGGACAATTATGTCATCGGCACACTGGCGGGCCGGCAGGTGGCGTTTCTGGCGCGTCACGGGCGCGGGCATCGCATCTCGCCCTCGGAGCTGAATTTCCGGGCGAACATCTACGGGATGAAATCGCTGGGTGTCGAGCGCATCATCTCGCTGAGCGCGGTGGGCTCGCTCAAAGAAGAGCACCGGCCGCTGGATTTCTTAATCCCCGACCAGTTCTTCGACCGCACGCGCGGCCGCGTTTCCACGTTCTTCGGCGAGGGGCTGGTGGCCCATATCGGGTTCGCCGACCCGGTCTGCCCCGAGCTGAGCGAGGTGGTGGCCGCGGCCGGGCGCGCCGCGGGCGTCAACATCAAGAAGGGCGGCACGTACCTTTGCATGGAGGGCCCGGCCTTTTCCACCAAGGCCGAATCCAACGTGTACCGGAGCTGGGGCATGGACGTCATCGGCATGACCAACCTCCAGGAAGCCAAACTGGCGCGCGAGGCGGAAATCTGCTACGTGACGGTGGCCATGGTGACGGATTACGATTGCTGGCATCCGGACCACGACGCCGTGACGGTGAACGAGATCATCGCCAACCTCAAGAAGAACGCCGAAAACGCGTGCCGTGTGGTGGCCGAAGCGGTCGCCTCGATACCCGCGGCCCGCGGCTGCCAGTGCGGTTCGGCGCTTTCCCACGCCATCCTCACGGATCGCCAACTGGTTCCGGCAACCACGCGCCAGAAGTTGGGGATGCTGATTGACAAGTACTTCGTGTAGCGAGATCGCGCGGGAACTGCTGGACCAGTGTCTGGCGGGCCGGCCTCCCGCGGAATTGCCGCCGGCGCTGGTGGAGGAGCCGGGCGGACAGGCGCTGTTCGGAATCCTGGTGGAGGGCCTGGCGGACCGCTTCGAGCCGGCGCTATGCGACGTCTACGCGCGGCTGTTCTCGCACGCGGTGGCCCAGGCGGCCGAAAATGTGGACCCCGTTCGGCTGCTGGCCCGCTACGAGCGTGTACGCCGGCCGCGCCCCATCTCGGGCGAGCCCCATCGCGTGTTCGTGCTTTCGCGCGTCACCCTGGGCGCGGACGTAGCCGTGACCAGCGTGCTGCTGGCCGCGGCCAAGCAGCGCTTCCCACATGCCGAGATCGTGTTTGTGGGGCCGCGGAAGAATTACGAGCTGTTCGCCACAGACCCGCGCCTGCGCCACGCGGAGATGGCCTACCGGCGGGGCGGCCTGCGCGAGCGGCTGGCGGTCTGGGGCCCGCTTCAGGCGCTGCTGGCCGCGCCGGACGCGGTGGTGATCGATCCCGATTCCCGCCTCACGCAACTGGGCTTGCTGCCGGTTTGCCCGGAGGAAGCGCACCACCTTTTCGAAAGCCGCGGATACGGCGGCGAGACGGAGCGCGCGCTTCCCGAACTGGCCGCGGCCTGGGCCGAAGAGACGTTTGGTGTATCCGGCGCGAAGCCGTACGTCGCGCTTGAGCCCAGTGGCGCCGTCCACACCAGTGTCAGTCTGGGAGTCGGCGAGAACCCCGCCAAGCGCATTCCAGACCCCTTCGAAGAGCGCCTCCTGGCGTTGCTGGCGGCCGGCGGCGCGGCGCTCGCCATCGACAAAGGCGCCGGCGGAGAGGAAGCCGCGCGCGTGGAGCGGGCCGTCCAACGCTCCGGAGTCAAGGCCGCGTTGTGGGAAGGCTCCTTCGCGGGATTCGCGGCCATCATCGCCGCCAGCCGCCTGTATGTGGGCTACGACTCCGCCGGGCAGCACGTGGCGGCCGCGTGCGGAGTGCCGCTGGTGAGCATTTTCGCCGGCTTTCCCGCCCCGCGGATGTTCCAGCGCTGGCGCCCCACCGGTGAGCGGGCCACGGTGATTCGCGTGGACCGCCCCGATCCGATCGAGACTCTCGAACGCGTCCGGGCGGCAATTGCGGCGACCAGTTGACTCTGTGCGGCGATTTCAATATGTTTGGTTGATGGAGGAGGTAACGATGTTCCGTAAATCAGCGGTATGGGTGCTGGCTCTGGCGTTTCTCACGACCGCGCAGGGCCAGCAAAAGAAGCGCGTGGCGGTGATGAACTTCGACTATGCCACCGTGCGGAGCCAGGTGGCGTCGATTTGGGGTACCGACCAGGATGTCGGAAAGGGGATTACCGACCTTCTGGTCGACAAGCTGGTCTCGGACGGCACCTACCGCGTCATCGAGCGGGCTGCTCTCGATAAGATTCTGGCCGAGCAGAATTTCTCGAACAGCGATCGCGCCGACGCCAATACCGCGGCCAAGATCGCGCGTATCCTCGGCGTGGACGCCATCATCATCGGCAGCATCACCCAATTCGGGCGCGACGACAAGAGCACCAACATCGGCGGCGGGGCGCTGGGCAACGTTACAGGGCGCTTCGGCCTCGGCGGCGTGCGCAAGAAGGAGTCCACCGCGGTGGTGGTGGTCACCGCGCGCATGATCGATACCAGCACCGCCGAAATCCTGGCCAGCGCCTCGGGCAAAGGCGAATCGTCGCGCTCCGGCACGGGCCTCATCGGATCGGGCGGTAGCGTCTATGGGCCGGAAGCTGGGGCCGGGATCGACATGAAATCCAGCAATTTTGGCGCCACCATCCTCGGCGAAGCCACCAACAAGGCCGTCGCCGATCTGGCCCAGCAGTTGGATGCCAAGGCTGGAGCGCTTCCCACCACCGTGGTGCAGATCAACGGACTGGTGGCGGATGCCGAGCCCGACGGCACGGTGATCATCAATGTGGGCTCGAAAGCCGGTGTGAAAGTCGGCGACCGGCTCGACATCCGGCGCAAGATACGCGAGGTGCGCGACCCAAGCACTGGCAAGGTGATCCGCAGCATCGAGGATTCGGTCGGCTCGATTGTCATCACCGAAGTGGACGAGGCGTCGGCCGTCGGCAAGTTTACGGGACCCGCTCCGGCCAAAGTGGGAGACACGGTATCGAATCCGAAGTGATCGGGCAGGCTCGTGAATGGCTGGCCCAGGCGGCCTCCGTGGCCGTGCTGACGGGCGCGGGCATTTCCGCGGAGAGCGGCATTCCCACCTTCCGCGGCGGACCCGGAGGGTACCCCGGCCTGTGGAAGAATTACCAGCCCGAAGACCTGGCCACCCCCGCGGCTTTCGCGCGCGACCCGCGCCTGGTGTGGGAGTGGTACAACTGGCGGCGCGAGCTGATCGCCCGGGCGGCGCCCAACCCGGCGCACCTGGCCCTGGCGCAACTGGAAACCCGCAAACCGCGGTTTACCCTCATCACGCAAAACGTGGATGGTTTGCACGATCGCGCGGGAAGCCGGCGAATCCTCAAGCTCCACGGCGATATCTGGAGGATGCGCTGCACGGTTTGCGGCGCCAATTGGCCGGACCGCCGCGCGCCGTTGCCCAGGATTCCGCCGCACTGCCACTGCGGCGGACTGGCGCGGCCCGGCGTGGTCTGGTTCGGCGAGCCTCTGCCGGACGGCATGATGAACGAAGCCGAACACGCTGCCGCCTCCGCCGAGGTCTTCCTGGCGATCGGCACTTCGGCCGTGGTATACCCGGCCGCCGGCCTGGTCCCGTACGCCCGGCAATCCGGGGCGAAGGTGATCGAAATCAACCCCGAAGCCACGCCCTTTTCGGCCATGGTGGATTGCGCGTTCGAGGCTCCCGCCGGCGAACTGCTCCCCAAGCTGCTATAAGAACCCGGGGACAGTCCCGTACGCGGGCGCCCTGGCGCCTCGCGGCGCTAAAACCGTTTCAACGTGCGCAGCAGAGAGGCCGTGGTGCCGCCGGAATGCAGCTCCACCGAGTGAACGGGTTTCCAGTTTTCGTCCATGGTCCCGATGTAGACGGCCGATTGGCGCCCGCTGCCCATCAGGATTACGGTGTACTTGCGGTCCGGGTAGCCGAGGGCGCGGCACTGGAGCTCGCCCGACTCGCTCTGCCAGTGGTCGGTGGCCGGCTTGCCCAGCTTCTGCACCACGGCGAGATAATCGTCGCGGCCGTTCAGCGTCAGGTACTCCTGGTCCTTGGTGGTGAAGACCACGCCCTGCCTGACCTCGCCCACCTGGGTCATGCGGAGCGCCGCCAGGCAGAGCAGAACGGCCACCGGCAGCGCGGCGGCGATCAGCTTGAAGATGCGGCGGTCGTTGGATTCCAGCCGGATGCCCACCACGGGCGCGGGCGCACCGCGCTCCGCAACGGCCCCGGGCGCCATGGGAGAGCCGCCCACCGCAACCGGCATCTCGATCACACGCCGCTGGAACGGCCACACCGTGCCGCCCTTGTATTCCAGCTCCCGGTTCAAGCCGACAATCAGGACCGGATCGTCGATGCGCGAAACTTCACCGACCAGCCGCCGCGAGATCCAGATCTCCTCGCCGCTCTTGCAATTGACCACCAGGATCTCCGACCAGGTGGCCTTCCGGAAGAGCCACTCGTTGTGCTCGATGTTGACAATCGGCGGATAGAACGAGAATGGCCGGGTAGTCAGATGGTCGAGCGACGGCGGAATGGGCGGGGAGGCCATGACCTGCTTACTTGTAGTGTACCTACTTGCGGCCCACCAGGCGCAGCCGCACACTGAATGCGCGCGCCTGTCCTCCTCCGTACTTCAGGAATTGGGATGTCCCCTGAACATTGTTGACCACGTTGGCGTTCAGCGTCCCAGTCAGGTTGTTGTAGCCGAAACGCCAGGCCCAGAAATAATGCAAAGCGTGGAACTTGCGCTCCAAGTGCAGATTGATATTGAAATAATCGGGATAGCGCCGGGAGTCCGGCGGACCCACCATGAAGCCGTCCTCGTCCACCACTCCGAACGGAAATCCCGTGCGGTATTCCACCAGGTAGGCCGCCGTGGTGTTGCGCACCAGAAATTCCAGCTTCCCCGGAAAGAAGCGCTTGGGCAGAGGGGCCACGCCCCACATGTGAATGCGATTGGGCGTGTCCCATTGGAACGGCCCCGGCGCCTGCGGGCCGAAAATGGGGTTCTCCAGGCTGTAATCCACCACCGCGTTGGTGCGCGTGGCGGATCGCGTGTACCCGATGAACCATTCGAACTGGCCGGCGAACGTGCGGCGCAGGCTGAAATCGACGGCATCGTACCGGTCGCGGCGGGTGTTCTGCAACTGGTAGGTGGCGCCGGTGAAGAGGGCCGGATTCAGCTCCACGGTGGGCGTCACGAACACGAACCCGTGCGCCCCCGTGCGCCGCGTGTATCCGGCCTTGGCATAGAACTCGCGCGGCAGCTTGCGCTCCACGGTGAAGCTGGCGGTGCGGTAATAGGGCACTTCGAGGGCCTGCTCGTTCACCTGGAAAGCGGTCGGCACGGGGCCGTTCACAATTCCTCCCGGCAGGAAAAACGTCGAAAGGCTCACCTGGTCCTGCTGGCGGGTGATGGTGCCCAGGCTGATGGCGTCGTAGTAGACGCCCCAACCGGCGGAGAACTTGGTATCGGGCAGGCCGCGCGGCGCCCACGACACCGAAAAGCGCGGCGCCACCTCCAGGTCGCGGACGATCTCGTTCCATTCCGCGCGCAGGCCCGCTTCCAGCACCAGCCCTTCCCGCGGCGTCCAGTGGTCCTCAATGTACTGCGCGGCCTCGAAATTCTTGCGCGCCTGAAAGGGGCTGCCCTCGAAGGAAACATAGCGGACCACGGTACCGTCGGCGTCGAGGACTTCGTAGTCGTGGCGCGTGACGTGCTGGTGAAACGCCTCCCGCTCGAAGTCGATGCCGAACTTCAACTGGTGCGTGCCCAGGAAGTGCAGCGTGGGCAGGAACAGGTTGGCGATCCATTGCTGCCGGTACGAGTGGCGGTTGGTGCCGACGAAGTAGTTTCCCAGGTCCCCGAAGGGCGTGATTTCGAATAACTGGCTGCCTTGCGGCGAATCGCGCAGCAGCGTGCGGTCGTCGGCGAAGCCGAAATCGAGCAGGGCCCCGTGGCCGAAGTAATGCTGGTCGCGGATGGTGCTCATGAAGAGCGTCTGGCGATGATTGGTGGTGGTCGGGACGGGGTTCAGAATGCTGAGGCCGGAGCGCGCGGTGTCGGAGAGGTTGAACAGGAAGCTGCCTGTCAGGGTATTGGCGTGCGTCAGGTTGACCTGGAATCGCGAAAGGTCGCTGGCGGTAAGCCCGGTGGTCCGGTTCTGCCCGTTGGGCAGCCCTTGGATGGTGTCCACGCTGTAGAAGCCGTCGAGCCCGGTGTGAAACCACGCGCGCCCCTTGGCCAGCGGTCCGGAGAACTCCAGCCGCGGCGTCCATTTATTTACATGGAAGCCGCTCTCGGAGGAAATTCCGGGAATGAAATTCGTGACGCCGAAGCGCCAGCGGTCGTCGCCCATCTTGGTGGTAAGATCGAGGACGCCGGCGGAGCCTCTCCCATTGTCGGCCGAGAAGCGGCTGTTCTCCACGTCCATGGATTGGATGGTTTCGATGTTGACGCGCGCCTCCAGGCGGCCGGTCACGGGATCGGAAACGTTGAAGCCATCCAGCGTGTAGTTGGTCTGGTTGGTGTCGCCTCCGTTGAAGTGGGCGAGGCCGGCGTTATCCTGCACCACCCCGTCCATCATCGGCAGAGCGTTGCGATAGTCTTGCGGCGCGGGGTACGGGATGGCCTGGATTTCGGCGTTGGAGAGTTCTTTGTGATCGGAGGGCTGCTGCAAATCGATGGCCGGAGGCGAATACGTGACATCGACCCGTTCCGAGAATTCGTGCTCGTGGTTCAGAGTGATGGTGAGCTGAGTGGAGGCGGCGTCAAACCGCTGCCCGTGTCCCTGGTAGAGGTAGAAGCCCAGCCGCTCGGCGCGAATGGCGTATTCCCCGGCGGCGGGCAGGTTCAAGCTGAAGTTGCCGGCCAGGTCGGAAGAGGCCACCACCGGCGCGCCTCCCTCGGCCGCCCGCAGTTCCACGCGCGCTCCGGCGACGCCGGCCCCGTTTTCATCCACTACGCGTCCCGAGATGGAGACCTGCGCCTGAAGCCCGGCGCAGGCAAGCAGAAGGCCCAGAACGGGTCGCGCACTGTGGAGACACCTGCCCATCGCGGGTTCGTACGCCTGTGGTACGCCTGCTCACTGTTCAGGATACACCCTGCACTTCACCCCATAAAAAAGGGGAGCCCGAAGGCTCCCCCTGTGCTGCGAACCGCTGGCGCCAGATCCTAGAAGATGAACTTGGCGGAGACAGTGATGCTGCGCGGATTGCTCGAAAACACCTGCGAATCCAGGTTGTACAGCGAGGTGGATGGAATCGTGAAGTTGTGTACCGCCGTGCCGGTGAATCCGATCGGAGCCACGTCGCTGATGTAACCGCCCACATACTGCGGGTGGTTGAAGAAGTTGTAGAAGCGTCCGGAGAATTGGAGCTTATACTTTTCGCTAATCGCCAGATTCTTCGCAATCGTGGCGTCGAAGTTGTCGATCGGATGCATACGCATGGTGTTGCGGCCCGCGGTGGAAATGGCGCCCTTGGGAGTGGTCACGTAGCCGGCACTCGTATTGTTAATCAGGAAGCCCACGGTGGCGCCGGCGCTATTCAACAGGGCCGTCGTGCCGCTGCCGATCGCCGGGTTTCCGCCGGCGTTGACCGCCGCGCGGTCGCCGCCCGAATCGCCGTTCAGGTTGGAGTCCACGCCGCTCTGCACCGTGTACCAGGTACCAGTCTGGTAGGTGTAAATCGGCGCGATTTCCCAGTTGCCGACCAGGTTCTTGAGCGCCCAGTTGTTGGATCCCTTGTACCAGGGAGTGTTATACAGAACCTGATAGGTGAAGCGGTTCCGGTGATCCAGCGCCGAACTGGCCCGGTCGGCGGCCAGGTCGCGAATATTCTGCGGACGGCGCGGCGTGGTGTACGTGCTGAACACTTCGGCCGTGGAATCGTCGATATTGTGGCTGAAGGTGTAGGCCGCCATGAACTGCAGGCCGTTGGAGAAGCGGCGCGTGAACTGGTTGGCCCAACCGTGATAGGTGGAGTTGCCCCAAGGCATATAGGAGGTGATGGTGCTCCCGAATCCGGCCGCCGAGTAAGCCGGGTCCAGACTCGAGATCGCGGTGAGCTTGGCCAGCGTGCTGGTCAGCCCGTTCAAGGTCGCCGAGCTCGGGGCGGTGGAGTAAATCGGCAGAGCGTTCGAGGCATTGACCGCCGGTATGCGGTCCAACTGCGCCTGCACCGGCAGGTGGATGCCGCGCGTGCCCAGGTAGCGGCTCTCAATCGTGTAGTTTTGGTGGAACACGTGTTGAATGCCGATGTTCCATTGCAGCGATTCGGGGCGCACCTGGTTGGGAACGTACCCGCTCGATTCCGCACGCGCATCGGCCGGCGACAAAGCGCCCGACGAAGCGCTCGGCGGAATGCCGCCGCCTGCCAGGAATCCCTGCTGGTTAAGACCCGGCACGTCCACCGTGTGGTTGTCCTCCGGAGGCAGGGTGAGCAGACCAAAGTTATCGAACAGCACATCGAAGCTACGGCCGAAGCCGGCGCGGATGGAGGTCGTGCCGCTGGTCCCCGGCGAATACGCCAGGCCGACGCGCGGCATCCATGCATTCGTCATCGCCGTCGGTTTCTGGAATACGATCACGCCCGGAACGTTGGCAAGGGCGTTGACCGTCTGCTGCGTTTCGCTATAAGGCACCGTCTGATATTCGTAGCGCAGGCCCACGTTCACCGTCAGGTTTGGCGTCGCCTTCCAACTGTCGTTGGCAAAGAATCCGGTAAAGATGCGGTCGCCGTAATACTCCGCGCCGCCCAGCGTGCGCTCCGCGAGGGAGTCCGGGTTGTAGTCGAACAGATAGTCGGAGAGGTAGGTCCATTCGTAATCGCCGCGCGAACGCTGCGTGAAGCTCTGCGGAGAAATCTGCTTATTTCCGTCAAAACCGAACTTCAGGCTGTGCGTGCCCCTGGTCCAACTGATGTTGTCGGCCAACTCGTATTGGTTTTGGTTGCCGCTTTGCGGTGCGTTGGGGTCGGGACCGATCTGCGCATTCAATTCAAAAATGTTGATGTTGGGGAATTCATCCAACCCCGGCCACTTTTGGTTTCCGACTGGGTACGCGTTGGAGTTGCGGTTGTAACCCAGGCGGAATTCGTTGGTCAGGGTAGGCGAGAAGATGTGGAACTCGCTGAACGTTGCCAGGTAGCTGTTGTTGGGCGTCGTCGTGAAGAAAACCGGCAGGGAGGCCGCGGTGTCGATCGCGCCGTAGCGGTTCAGAATGAAACGCGCGCGCAGGCTGTCCTTATCGGAGATGTTCACGTCCAGCGAGCCTACGCCGGATTCGGCGTTGGCATAGGACGGCGCATTGAAGCTGATCTGGCCAATCTCGATGGGTTTCGCCGCCGCTGCCTGTGCGGGAGTCCATCCCAGGCTCTCATTGCCCGCTCCCACCAGAGGATAACCGCCCACGCTGGCCGCGGAAACGGCCGTAGGAGCGGTTCCCAGATAGGTCTTCAACTGGGTCATGTTGCTCTGGCTAATCCCCGCGATTCCACTGAGGGTCGCCCAGCCGTTCGCGGTCGGCGCATAGAGCGAGCCGGGGGTGGAGCTGAAGCCCTGCGGATTGTATTCATACAGGCCGTAAAAGAAGATCTTGTTCTTCTTGATCGGGCCGCCCACCGATCCGCCGAAGCGGTTGTTGTCATAACGGGGGTGCAGCTCGTCGCCATTGACGGCCGAGAGGTTGTCGGCCGCGTCCAGGTTGCGGTTCTGCAAATACTCATACGCCGTGCCGTGAAACTCGTTGCTGCCGCTCTTCACCACCTGGTTGAACTGGCCGCCCGAAGAGTGGCCGAATTCCGGCGAGATCTGGTTCTGCTGCACGGTGAATTCGCCCACTGCGTCGTTGGGCACCGACACCAGCGGACCGGTTACGCTACCGCTGTTGTTATCGATACCCTCAATCGTGAAATTGTTGGCGCGCGGACGCTGTCCGCCCACCGACGGGCCCACCCCCGCGCCCACCGCGCCGCTCGAACCGACGCCCGCGTTCAACAGCGAAAGGTTGATCACGCCGCTTCCGCCGGAAGCGCTCGGGAGGTCCGCCAGGCTCGCCGTTGCAAACGAAGTCTGCACGCTCGCCGTGGTGGTGTCGATCCCGGCCGCCGCGGCCGTCACTTCCACTGTCTCTACGTTGGTGCCCACGTCCAGCTTGACGTTCGCGGTCGTAATCTTGTTCAGAGTCACCGCTACGCCGCGAAGTTCCGCTTTCGTGAAACCCGTTGCCGTCACCGTAATCGAATAAGTCCCCGGAGGCAGGTTCGAGAGATGATACTCGCCCGCAGCCGTGCTGTTGGTGCTGCTTTCCACGCCCGTGGCGTCGTTCTTCGCCACCACCGTCGCATTCGGCACGATCGCGCCGCTAGCATCGTAAACAGTGCCCGAAAGATCCCCGCTGATCGACTGAGCGAAGCTGGCGAGGCAGCCAGCCAGGGCGATCAAAATCACCCCGAGGAATTGCATATTTCTTGGTTTCATGTCGTTTAGATACCTCCCGGTAAAGATTTCCCGCAGTTCAGACGTTGTCCATCCCCTTGACCACACCGCTGTGGTCCCTTGAGAACCTTGCTTCTATCAGCAACTCGCCTTCCACGGCGAGTAACACGTTAATCCTATTGATAAATATGGAGGTTGTCAACCGCTTCGTGGCTTCTTTTTGAAGAAAGATCCGTAGCACCACTTCGCGGGAGGGGCTCCGGACTGCCAGAAAACCGTGTAACCTCTTGTTAACTTTGGGGTTATGAGGTTATGAGATTCTGAACTCTCGGATACGGATTGCGGAATCCAAGAGGATCACGAAGATCCAGTAGCTACAGAACTTCGGCAGCCGGGCACGGGGGTATCCCTACTCCACCATCCTCCAGCGCCGCGCCGATCCGCAAAATGAGCGCCTCCTCCCATGCCGCGCCGATGATTTGAATCCCGATCGGCAAGCCGTTCGACGCCAGTCCGCAGGGGATTGACAGCGCCGGCAGGCCTAGCACGTTGATGCCCCGAACCAGGCGGGTGGTGGCCAGGCGCACATCCTCGTCACCGCCGCCCAACCGGACGGTCGCATCGCCGATGCGCGGGGCGGTGTTGGGCGTGGTGGGAGTGATGAGGCAGTCCACTTCAGACCAGAGCTGGTCGAATTCGCGGCTCAGCTTGCGGCGCAGCCGCTGCGCGTTGATGTAGTCGGTGGCGGGCACCAGGCGGCCCTGGTCGAGCAGAGCCAGCACGTCCGGGCCGAACTTCTCCCGGTGTTCGAGTTGCGGCTCGGCCACGGCGGAGGCTTCCGCCAGCAGAATGACGCGGCCCACGGCATTCAGCGCGGCGACATCCGGAACCCGCACCGGGGTGACCACCGCGCCCAGCGATTGGGCGCGCGCGAAGACTCCGCGAACCGACCGTTCGACGCCGGCCTCGAGATGCTCGAAGTAGAAATTCCCGGGGAAACCGATGCGCAGGCGGCGAATGGAGCAGCCGTCGTCGGGAATGTAGTCGACCACCGGATGGCGCGACGAGGTGGGGTCGCGGCGGTCGTATCCGGCAATGGCATTCAGCACCAGGGCGGCATCGCGCACCGAGCGCGCCAGCGGGCCCATGTGATCGAGGCTGTAGGCCAGGGGCAGGGCGCCATAACGGCTCACGCGGCCGTAGGTGGGCTTGAGTCCCACCACGCCGCAAAACGCGGCGGGGATGCGGATGGAGCCTCCCGTATCGCTGCCCATGGCGGCGTAGACCATCCCGGCGGCCACCGCCGCGCCCGAGCCGCCGCTCGACCCGCCGGGGCTGCGATCGAGATTCCATGGATTGCGCACCGGCCCGTAGTGCGGATTGGCCGAGGTGATCCCGTAGGCCATCTCGTGCATATTGAGCTTGCCCAGCATCACCGCGCCGGCCGCCCGCAGTCGTTCCACCACGGCCGCGTCCATGGCGGGGACAAAATCCGCATAGACCTTGGAGCCGCCGGTGGTGCGCACGCCGCGCGTGGCGAACAGGTCTTTCACGGCGACCGGGATTCCGTGCAGGGGCCCGCGGTCCCGGCCTGCGGCCAGCTCGGCATCCGCCCGGCGCGCCTCTTCATGAGCTTGTTCGGCGGTGACGGTGATGAACGCATTCAGCTTGGAATTCAGGCGGCCGATGCGCGCGTGGGCGGCGGCCGCCAGTTCGACGGCGGAGACGCGCCGCGCCCGCAGCGCATCGGCGGCTTCGCGGATGGTCACTCGCCGTCCTCTTCGAGAAGCAGCCCGGTGGCCGGTTCCACATCGGGCGTCAGGCCATTCACTAACGGACGGAAGGCCGCTTCCAGCGCTTCGAGCGGCTCCACGTTATCAACCTCCAGGCCGCTGGCTTTGGCGATGGCTCTCCAGTCTTTCATTTGTCCTCCATCGATAGCGGATCGTCTTGGTCCTGGCGTGCCGTCCAGTGCGCCCCGGCCAGCACGATCATGGCCGCCACGAAGCTCCACAGCAGGATGGTGACGGAGTGCTCGAAAATGAGGTACTCGCGGTGGAGCTTGGCCTGCATGAAAGGAGCCACCAGCAGGTTGACATACTTGAGCGCTTCGAGCGCCAGCCCCACCACAATGGCCACGGGAACCACGCGGGCCGGCTCCACCTTCCGGTTGGGCAGCAGCCAATAGACCAGAAACAGCGCCAGAATCGAGATCGGCACGGCCGCCAGCTTGAACATCAGCAGGTTGATCCAGACCCCGAATCCGGAGTTGAGGCTGCTCGCCGCCGACAGCCACTGGCTGTTTAAGGCCGTCAGCATCAGGGAGAGCAGCGCCAGGCCGCCGCACACAAAGATGAGGCCCAGGCTGACAATCTGGTTCTTGATATAGGAGCGGTTCTTGGCGACTCCCCACGCGCGGTTGAGCGCCACCTCCAGCGGCTCGAAGATGCCGTTGGCGGTAATCAGAAGCAGAAACATGGAAGTGAGATGGACCTTGCCGTTCATCTTGAACCATGCCTGGAGGTTCCTGACCATGAACTGGCCCGGCTCGCCGGAGAAAGAATCGCCGATGGCCAGGTAGATGGCCTGCTCGGCCGCCCGCCAGTGGAGGACATCGCGGCAGAACGACGTGATGACGATGAGAAACGGATAGGTTGAGAGCAACACGCTGGCGGCAATGGCGAGGGCGTAGACGTGCGCCTCGGTCTGCGCCAGGTAGTAGACAGTGGGCCGCCAGCGCCGCCACCACAGCCCTTGGTTCTCGGGAAGGATCGTGGGAAGCAAGTTCCAGCTTACCGCCGGCGCCACGGTAGGGCTTTCTAGACTCAATATAGCTATAATAGTCATATGAAGGCCGTCCCCATTGCGGAGCTCAAGAGCCGGCTCAGCGCCTATGTTCATCTTGCGCGGGCGGGAGAGGAAATTCTGATACGCGACCGGAACCTGCCGGTGGCCAAACTGGTGCCTCTGGGCGCCGCGGACACCGGCAGCGAAGAACTCGCGCTGGCCGCGGCGGGGAAACTGGCGCTGCCTGAAGAGGTTCTGGACGAGGAGAAGTTCTGGTCGGTGGGCCGGAAATCGCGGATCGCCGCCCGGTCCGCCGGAGCGGTTCGGCAAGCGGTCTCCAGAGACCGCGAGGAACGGGATGCCCGCATTTTGGGACGCTAGCGCCCTGGTGCCGCTGTGTGTGCCGGGCCAGGCCGAACTGCGCGGGCGGCGCCTCCTCGCCGAGTACCCGCCAGTGGTCTGGTGGGGCACGCCGGTCGAGATGGCCGGCGCCTTCGCCCGCTTGCGGCGGGAAGGCCATCTGAGGCCGGCGCAGGCGGAAGCGGCGCGCCGGCGCATGGCGATGCTGCGCCGGTCGTGGCGCGAAGTGCAGCCCGGTCCCGAGGTTCGCGAACTGGCGGAAGATCGCCTCGAGCGGCATGAACTCCGCGCCGCGGACGCCCTGCAACTGGCCGCGGCACTGGTGTGGTGCAACCGGCGTCCTTCGCGGCGTCCCTTCATTTGTCTGGACCGCAAGCTGCGCATGGCGGCGCGGGCGGAAGGGTTCACCGAGGTGGAGCTGTAGGGGGCACCGTGCGGACAACGCTATCCCTGGAAGATGATGCGATGAGAGCGGTCCGCGCACATGCCCGAACGAACAGACTTTCCATGGGCAGGGCGGCGTCGGAACTGATCCGCCGTGGGGTGCGTTATCGACTCCGGACCAGGAAGCTCAATGGCCTGCCGGTGTTCGATGCGCCGGAGGATTTTCCGGCGATTTCGACCGAACGCGTACGGGAGCTGCTGAAGCGAAGCTGACTTACCCCGAAGCGAGGAAGCCGGCCAGCGGCCGCCCTCCGCACTCCCCGGTGAGTGTGATACGCTTCGTGGCGTGAATCGCAGATCTGTTTTCCTGGGGATGCTCTTCCTCCCCGCGTGCCTATGGGCGCAGGACCGGCCGCTCACCGCCCTGCCCTACACCCCGAGCCTGGAACCGGCATTCCTGGACCGCTCGGCGGACCCCTGCGTGGATTTCTACCAATTCGCCTGCGGCAACTGGAACCGCTTGAACCCCATCCCCGCCGACCAGCCCCGCTGGGACGTTTACTCCAAGCTGCAAACCGACAACCTGCAATTCCTTTGGGGAATTCTGGACGAAGCCTCCAAGCCTTTGCCCGATCGCACCCCGCAGCAGCAGAAGATCGGCGACTTGTTTGCCGCCTGCATGGATGAGGCGGCGGTGGAGAAGGCCGGTGCGGCGCCGCTCAAGCCCAGGCTGGATGAAATCGCCGCTTTGAAGCGCGTATCCGGCATCCCGGCGCTGCTGGGCCGCCTGCACCTGGAATCGAGCGGCGACAGCGCCCTGTTCGGCTTCGGCTCGTCGCAGGATTTCGCCGACTCCAACAGCGTCATCGCCTTCGCCTTTGCCGGCGGCCTGGGCCTGCCGGATCGCGACTACTACGTGAAGGCCGACGCCAAATCGCGGGAGACCCGGGTCCGCTACCTCGAGCACGTGGCGGCCATGTTCCAGCTCCTCGGCGACTCTCCGGCCACCGCCCAGGCCGAGGCGCGGACCGTGATGGCCATCGAAACCGCACTGGCCAAGGCGTCGCTCACGCGCGTGGACAAGCGCGACCCCTACAAACTCTTCCACAAGTACCCGCGCGCCAGGCTCGATGCGCTGACGCCGTCCTTCAACTGGGCGGCTTACTTCAACGCCATTGGCGTGCCCGCGCCCGCGGAAGTGAACGTCACCGAGCCCGAGTTCTTCCGGGAAGTCGAAAAGCAGCTCAAGACGCGCGGCATCAAGGACTGGAAGACCTACCTGCGCTGGCACCTGGCGCACGGACAGTCGGCCTACCTCTCTTCGGCCTTCGTGAATGCCAGCTTCGAATTCTACAGCAAGTACCTGCGCGGTGTCACCGAGCTACCGCCCCGCTGGAAGCGCTGCGTGCGTTACGTCGATCGCGACCTGGGCGAGGCGCTGGGCCAGGTCTTCGTCGCCAAGACCTTTACCGCGGACACTAAGGCGCGCGCCCTGGAGATGACCCAGGAGATCGAGAAGGCCATGGAGGCCGACCTTCGCCAACTCCCGTGGATGGGCGAGGCCACCAGGCAACAGGCCTTGCTGAAACTGCACGCCATCGTGAACAAGATCGGCTACCCCGACAAGTGGCGCGACTACAGCTCACTCCGCATCGCGCGCGACGATTTTCTGGGCGATGTGGACCGCGCGATCGTCTTCGAATCGAAGCGCCAACTGGCCAAAATCGGCAAACCAGTGGACCGTTCCGAGTGGCAGATGACGCCGCCCACCGTCAACGCGTACTACGACCCGCAGATGAACGACATCAACTTCCCCGCCGGAGTGCTCCAGCCGCCGCTATTCGATCCCAAGATGGACGCCGCGCCCAACTACGGCAACACCGGAGCTACCATCGGGCACGAGCTGACTCACGGTTTCGACGACCAGGGCCGCCAGTTCGACGCCCAGGGCAATCTCAAGGACTGGTGGACCGAAAAGGACGCCGCCGAATTTGTGAAGCGGGCCGCGTGCGTCTCTGGCCAGTACTCGCAATACACCGTGGTGGACGACATCAAGATCAACGGCAAGCTGACGCTGGGCGAGGATGTGGCCGACCTGGGCGGCACCATGCTGGCTTATATGGCCTGGAAAGACGCCACCAGCGGCCAGCAGTTAAAACCGATTGGCGGCTTCACCCCCGAGCAGCGTTTCTTTATCGGCATGGCGCAATGGGCCTGCGGCTTCGAGCGCCCCGAGAACAAGCGTTTGAACGCCATCGCCAACGAGCATTCGCCGGACGAGTACCGCATCAATGGCGTAGTCTCGAACTTGCCCGAGTTTCGCCAGGCGTTCTCGTGCCAGCCCGGCCAGCCGATGGCCAGAGAGCAAGCCTGCCGCGTGTGGTAGCCCCGCATTTGTGGGGCAGGATTATATCCTGCGCGCCGGTTTGCAACCGGCGCAAGATCTCCGCCGCTACACGAAGCGATACGTATTGGCCCCTTCGTCCCACAGAATCTTCTTCTGGTTCTTGAACGAGAGCGTGGCCATGTGGCCGGAAATCGCCGCCTGCTGTCCCACGGTCGGAGGCGCAATCACCTTTTCATTGCCCAGCACCGACTGGATGAAATTGCGGAAGTGGTTGATGGCGCCGTCGGCTTCGTTGAAATCGTTCTTGCCGTTCAGGTGGATGGGCTGGCGCGCCTTGACGCTGGCCGGCGCCTTGCCCTTGAAGGTCTCGGGCGTGAAATACAGGTCCTGGCGGTTCATCACCTCGATGGTCCCGTCGTTGCCGCAGATCTGCTCGCCGTAGCCATAGTGCTCGTTGCCGAAGTAGCAGGAGTAGTTGATGTGGAAGTCGCCGCCGTACTCGTAGATGGCGCTGAGGGTGTCGGGCACCTCGCGGTCGTCGTTCTTGTCGGTCCAGCGGTAGATGCCGCCGGAGGCCATCGAGGAGCGGGGCACGGTCTTGTCGAGCATGAAATTGATGATGTCGGTCTGGTGCACCAGCAGGTCGGTGGAGATGCCGCCGGAATAATCCCAGTAGAGGCGCCACTGGAAATAGCGCTGTGAGTCCCACGGCCGCTTGGGAGCCGTGCCCAGGAAGCGGTTCCAGTCGGTGTTTTGGGGGGTGGCCTCGGGCGGAATCGCGTAGCGCCACGCGGGATCGTTGGGCAGCGAATTGCGGTACCAGAAAGCGCGCGCGTAGTGGACGTCGCCAATGTTGCCTTGCTGGATGAGATCCTTGGCCTTCTTGTAGAGCGACGAACTGCGGTTCTGCGTGCCCACCTGCACGATCTTGCCCGACTCCTGCCACGCGCGCACGATATCGAAACCTTCCTCGATGGTGTGGGCCAGCGGCTTCTCGATGTAGACGTGCTTGCCGGCCTTGAGCGCCGCGATGGTCATATCGTGGTGCAGGTGCTCGGGCGTCATGATGAAGACCGCGTCGACGGACTTGTCGGCCAGCAGGTCGTGGTAGTCCAGGTAGGTGGCGGGCGTGCTCCCCCAGATGGTCTGCATGCGGGCCTTGGCGCGCGCGATGTAGCCCTGATAGGTGTCGCAGATGGCCGTGATCTGGACATCGTTGGGCGCCGCGGAGTGCATCCAGTCGAGGCTGGCATACCCGCGGGTGCCCACGCCGATCCAGCCGATATTGACCTTATCGTTGGCGCCCCGCGCGGGAAGCGCCGCCGGTCCCGCGATGGCGGCGGCCTTCAGAAAATCCCGGCGATTGAGTTCGTGCGGCATAAGCCCTCCGACTCGATGATAGCGTAGGGCAGACCATCGTTTACCGTGGTCTGCCAACCTCGCCAGCCGGCCGCCCTAATCCGTGGCCGGCCTCTCCGCATGATCGATGACGAGAACTTCCACCGGGCCCTTTGCCGGCACCAGCTTCAGTCCGAGCTGTTCCTCCAGCGCGGCGAAGATGTTGGGGCGCTTGGGATCGCCCGGCCCTCCGAAGCCCGGAAATCCCCTCAGGGCCGCGTCCCGAGTGAAACTCAGATCCAGATCGAATTCGCCAGTAAACCCGGTTTCATCCAAGATCGGCCGGTCCAGTACCGATATAAGCTCTCTTATCAGGTCCGCTATGTGGACCTTGCTCCCTTTTATGTGCAGTAGCCCTGCCTCGCACCCGGAGAATGGTCCCGAGACATAGCCACAGTCGACCTTCCCCGGTACGTGTCGCGGCGGCGTGCCGGGCGGAAAAGAAACGCAGCCCGCCTGTTTCGCCGCCGGCAATTTGAGGCCGTTCTTCGCGGCAGTCAAAACATAAACCGGGAGCTCTCTTGTCTCCCGGTGAAACCTCAGCTTGAACCGGTCGGCCAGGAGCGTTTGCCACATCAGCCACCATTGCTTCGGATCGGTGTCGGCCCCCGGTTTGACCTCGATATCGTAGCCCTCGGAATTGATCCAGGCCGGACCTCCCACCACCTGGGAAGACGGCAGGTTGAGTGAGTGGCCGCTCATGGGGTTGTCGTGGGGCGCGTACGCAAATTGGATGAGAAGCATCAAGGACGCATTCGTACCCATGCCCATGGGGTGTTGAAAGCGCTCACTCCAGTTCGAAGTATTTCGTTTGATCGACACCGATTGAAAGGCGGGATGCGCGTCGAACTGGCCGGACAATCCGCACGCCGGGGCCACCAGCAGAATGGCGGCCGCGAGGGCGCCAAAAGAAAATTCAACGCAAGCGGCGCTCCCGGCCTGCCTTCTCCAGGGACGGGTAATCATTCAAGATGCCTCCCTCTGTCGTGCCCAAAGCGAGCATATCAAACCTGGCGTGGACCGGGGAGTGCCTATACCACGAGTTGCTCGAGCCCGGCCAAGCGGACGCGGATTCTCGCCAACTCGCTTTCGCCCAGGAAAAGGGGACAGACGCATTTTTGCGAATTTGGCAAAAATGCGTCTGTCCCCTTTTCCTAACTCAATCCTGATCCTTTCTTTACGACTTCTTTATGCGCCGCTCCCTACTCTTGAAGCATGGAGACTTGCGATAGGCTTCGAATCGATCCGGGTTCTCTTGAGACGGATGGCTTCGCCGGGGAACTGGATGTTGTGGTGCCTTACACGGAATGGGCTGTTACCGATGCGCTGCTCAAACGCGCCGTCGCCTTGACCGCGGGGTTGAATGCCCGGCTGACGCTGGTGGCTGTACATACCGTGCCGTATCCCGCGCAGTTCGGATGCCCGGCGGCGGTGCACGCCTACCTGGTGGAGCAACTCGTCGATCTTGCCAGCCGCTGCCCGGTGCCCGTCAATCCGCAGGTGGTGCTGGCCCGAGGCCGCACCGAGGGTTTTTGTCACGTCCTGAAGCCGGAATCCATCGTGTTGCTGGGCGCCCGGAAACACTGGTGGCGCACCCGGGAAGAGAAACTCGCCCGCAGCCTGGCTCGGGACGGTCATAAAGTGGTACTGTTGCACATCGAATAGGTGACCTATGCTTGACGGTTTCTACGTATTGATCGGCCTGGCCGGCTTCGCGGTACTGTGGGCCATCACGAAAGGTTGCGAACGGCTGTAAGGAGGACGCTTATGGATTATGTGCTTTCAGGCATTGTAGGGCTATTTCTGCTGGTGTACTTGACGATTGCGTTGCTGCATCCGGAGAGGTTTTGAGGGCTACATGACGAGCATAGGAGTTTTCCAAATCGCCGTATTCTCCGGCGTCCTGCTTCTCCTCACGAAACCGCTTGGCCTGTTCATGGCCAGGCTGTTCCAGGGAGAGCGCACGTTCCTCCACCCCATCCTCCGCCCCGTGGAGTCGCTGATCTACAAACTATGCGGGATCCGGGAAGAGGCCGAACAGCGCTGGACTCAATACACCGCCGGACTCCTGTGGTTCAGCGTCTTCGCCTTCCTGTTCGTGTATGTATTCCAGAGACTGCAAGGCCTTCTGCCATTGAACCCGCAGGGTTTCGGCGGAAAACTGGTATCGCCCGACCTGGCCTACAACACCGCCGTCAGCTTTGTGACGAACACGAACTGGCAAGCCTACAGCGGCGAGTCGACGCTGAGCTACTTCGTCCAGATGGTCGCCCTGACGGTGCAAAACTTCGTCTCCCCGGCAGTCGGCATCGCCGCAGCGGTGGCCATTATACGCGGCTTTGCCCGCCATCAGACCGACAAGATAGGCAACTTCTGGGTCGACCTCACGCGCGCGATACTGTATGTGCTCCTGCCGATTGCTCTGGTCGCCGCACTGCTGCTCTGCTCCCAGGGCGCCATCCAGAACTTCCACCCTTACTCCACCGTCAAGACCCTCGAAGGAGCCACCCAGACTATTCCGCAGGGTCCCGTCGCCTCGCAGGAAGCCATCAAGATGCTGGGGACCAACGGCGGCGGGTTCTTCAATGCCAACTCCGCGCACGCCTATGAGAACCCGACACCGTTCACCAACTTCCTCCAGGTGATCCTGATCTTCGCGATCCCGGCGGGGCTTACCTATACGTTCGGCCGGATGGTCGGCGATACCAGGCAAGGCTGGGCCATCTTCGGCGCCATGGCGGCCATGTTCCTCATTGGCGTCTTCGTCTGCTATGGCTACGAGCAGGCCGGGAACCCCATCCTGACCAAACTCGGCCTGGAAAGCGCCACCACTGCCGGACAAGCCGGCGGCAACATGGAGGGGAAGGAAACCCGCTTTGGGATCGCGTCATCGGCCTTGTTCGTGACCGTAACCACCGATGCGAGCTGCGGCGCTATCAACAGCGCCCATGACAGTCTCACTCCCATTGGCGGCCTCATCCCCATGTTCAACCTCCAGACCGACGAGGTGATCTTCGGAGGCGTTGGTTCGGGTTTGTACGGGATGCTGCTGTATGCCATCGTGGCGGTCTTCATTGCCGGGCTGATGGTGGGCAGAACGCCGGAGTATCTCGGTAAGAAGATCCAGCAGAAGGAGGTCAAGATGGCGATGCTGCCGATTCTGGCGACCTCGTTCCTGATCCTGGTGTTCACGGCGGTCAGTATCGTCATGCCGTTCGCCAAGGGCAGCTATTGGAATTCGACCGGGCCCGCCATCACGAACCTGGGCAACTCAGGGCCGCACGGGTTCAGCGAGATGCTGTACATGTACTCAAGCGCTTCGGAGAACAACGGCAGCGCTTTCGCCGGCATCAACGCCAATAGCCCCTGGTTCAACGTCACCACCGGGCTGGCCATGCAGTTTGGACGCTTCATGTTCATCATTCCTCTTCTGGCCGTCGCGGGCAGTCTGGCGGCGCAGAAGAAGGTGCCATCCTCCAGCGGCACGTTTCCCACACACGGCCCCCTCTTTATGGGCCTGCTGGCGGCCACCGTGCTGGTGGTGGGCGCCCTGACCTTCTTCCCGGCGCTGGCGCTCGGCCCGATCGTGGAGCATTTCTTCATGCACGCGGGAAAACTTTTCTCCTTTGCGATATTTCCTCTTGGGAGCTAACCAATGCCAAGCAGTTTGACTCCTCCTCGTGCGGTCGAAGATTCGACGATGCTCATCCCGAAGAAGGGGGTGCGGTCCCGTCCCCTCTTCGACCCCGAGATTCTGCGGCGCGCCTTGAAGGGTTCGTTTGGCAAACTGAATCCCGTTACGCTGATGAAGAACCCTGTGATTTTCGTGGTGGAGGTGGGCGCCGCGCTGACCGCCGTGTTCCTGGTTCGCGATGCTTTCACCGGAGCGCACAACCTGGCATTCGAGCTGCAGATCGATCTGTGGTTGTGGTTCACGGTCCTCTTTGCGACCTTCGCCGAGGCCATGGCGGAAGCCCGGGGCAAGGCCCAGGCGGACTCGCTGCGCAAGACCAAGACCGATGCGCTGGCGAACCGCGTCCGGGAAAACGGGAGCACCGAGCAGGTCCCATCTTCGCAGTTGCGCGCCGGCGATGTCGTGATCTGCAGCGAGGGTGAACTGATTCCAGGGGATGGCGACGTCATCGAAGGCATCGCGATGGTCGATGAATCCGTGATCACCGGTGAGAGCGCCCCCGTGATTCGGGAATCGGGCGGCGACCGCAGCGCCGTCACCGGGGGCACCAAGGTGCTGTCGGATCAAGTCCGCATCAGGATCACCTCGAACCCCGGCGAAACCTTCCTCGATCGCATGATCGCGCTGGTGGAAGGCGCCCAGCGGCAGAAAACTCCGAACGAGATCGCCCTGAACATCCTGATCGCGGGCCTCACGCTCATCTTCCTGTTCGCCGTGGCCACCCTGATACCGTACGCCATCTACAGCGTGAACTCCGCCGGGACCGGGAGCGTGCCTAGTATCGCGGTCTACGTGGCCTTGCTGGTCTGCCTGATTCCGACCACCATCGGCGGACTGCTCTCGGCCATCGGCATCGCGGGCATGGACCGCGTGATGCAGCACAACGTGCTGGCGATGAGCGGAAAGGCCGTCGAGGCCGCCGGCGACGTCAACACGCTCCTCCTGGACAAGACCGGCACCATCACCCTCGGTAACCGGCAGGCCGTGGCCTTCTTGCCCGTCAACGGCGCCACCGAGAAGGAACTGGCCGATGCCGCTCAGCTTTCCAGTCTGGCGGACGAAACGCCCGAGGGCCGCTCGATTGTAGTTCTCGCCAAGGAGAAGTACAATATCCGCGGCCGCGACGTGGCGGAGCACGAAGCGCACTTCATCCCGTTTTCCGCTTACACGCGGATGAGCGGTGTGGACATCGATGGCAGGAGCCTTCGAAAGGGCGCGACGGACGCCATCTTGAAGTTCGTGCAGGAAGAAGGCGGCGCCGTCCCGCTGGGCTTCACCGACGCCGCCGATCGCATCTCGAGGACCGGCGGCACCCCGCTGGCGGTGGCCGACGGAGCAAAACTGCTCGGCATCGTCCACCTCAAGGACATCGTCAAGGGCGGGATGAAGGAGCGCATCGCGCAGTTGCGGGCCATGGGGATTCGCTCGGTGATGGTTACCGGCGACAACCCGTTGACCGCGGCGGCCATCGCCGAGGAAGCGGGCGTGGACGACTTTCTCGCCCAGGCGACGCCGACGGACAAACTGGAGTACATCCGCAAGGAACAGGCGGGCGGCCGCATGGTGGCCATGACCGGTGACGGCACCAACGACGCCCCCGCGCTCGCCCAGGCCGACGTGGGCCTGGCCATGAACACCGGCACCATGGCCGCCAAGGAAGCCGGGAACATGGTGGATCTCGACAGCAACCCGACCAAGCTGATCGAGGTGGTCGCCATCGGGAAGCAACTGCTGATTACGCGCGGCGCGTTGACGACGTTCTCCATCATGAACGACGTCTCCAAGTACTTCGCCATCATCCCGGCGATGTTCATGGCGACCTACCCGCCGCTGGCCAAGCTCAACATCATGAACCTGCACACCCCCCAAAGCGCGGTGCTCGCCGCGGTAATCTTCAATGCGTTGATCATCGTGGCCCTGGTGCCGCTCGCCTTGCGGGGCGTGAAGTACAAGCCGCAAAGCGCGGCTGAGATGCTGCGCCGCAACCTCTGGATCTATGGGGTAGGCGGTTTCATTGCGCCCTTCCCCTGCATCTGGTTTATCGACATGGTACTTGGCTGGCTGAGGCTGGCGTAAGGAGGAGAATATGTGGCAGCAACTCGGAACGGGTTTCAAAATGATGCTGGTGCTGACGGTCCTGACGGGCTTGCTCTACCCCGGCGTGGTGACCGGGCTGTGCCAGGTCTTCTTCCCTGCCAGGGCGAACGGCAGCCTGGTCGTGGCTAATGGCCATGCCATCGGCTCCGAACTGATCGGGCAGAACTTCAAGAAGCCCGAGTACTTCCAGCCCCGGCCCTCCGCGGCCGGCAACGACGGCTACGATCCCATGGCTTCCGGTGCATCTAATCTCGGCCCAACCAGCCAGAAGCTGGCCGACCGGGTGAAGGATTCCGTGGCATCCTTCCGCAAGAACAACCCGGACTACACCGGGCCGATTCCGGCCGACCTGGTGACATCATCCGGCAGCGGCCTCGATCCGGATATCAGCCCCGCTTCGGCCGAAGCTCAGGCGGCACGCATCGCAAAGGCGCGCGGCATCCCGGTGGAACAGGTCCGGGATCTCATTGCGGCGCACACCCAAGAGCGCGACCTCGGCTTCCTGGGTGAACCCCGTGTGAACGTTCTCGAAATCAACCTGGCGCTCGACCAAGCCGCGCCACCGCGATAACATGCGGGGGATTCGCGCAGCGGTTCTGTTAGTTGGATTCCTGACCATGGCCAGGGCGGACGACACCACTCCTCCTCCTCCGTCGAACTGGACGCACTGGGGCACCGACTTCAGCTTTCTTTTTGACGGTTACCTGGACGCGAACTTCAACGACCCCGCATCCGGATTCAACGGCCTCCGTAACTTCGATATGCGCGCCGATACGGCGCACTTCAGCATGGGCATGATTACCATCGACCACGGGCCCGCTCCGGTCGGATTCCATCTCGATGCCGGGTTCGGAGAAGCCTTCGATATTATCCACGCCGCCGACAAAGCTCCGGACGATCTGAAATACATTCAGCAGGCTTATGTCAGTATCAAGCCGAAGTCATGGCATGGTGTCGAGGCGGACGCCGGCGAGTTCTGGTCGTCCGCCGGCGCCGAGGTGGTCCCCACGAACCAGAACTGGAATTACTCCAGGTCGCTGCTGTTCGCCTGGGCCATTCCGTACTACCACTTCGGCATCCGCGCATCGTTTCCAGTAGGCGCTCATTTCACGGGGGGCGTGCAGGTGGTGCAGGGCTGGAACAACGTCAAAGACAACAACAGCGGCAAGACGGTTGGCATCAACGGAGCCTATGCGTGGAAGAAGGTGACCTGGACCAACGTCTATTATGTGGGCCCCGAGAAGGACCACACTAATCAGGGAATGCGCCATCTCTACGACACGACGGTGCTGGTCAAGCCCACCGACAAGATCGGATACTACGTCAATTTCGACTACGGGCGCGACAAGAACATCGGCGCGGGAGCGAAGCAGTGGGCCGGCATCGCCGCCGCGGCGCACTTCGCAGTCGGCAAAAAGTATGCCATCGCTCCACGCCTCGAGTGGTTCGACGATATGGACGGGTTTACCACCGGCAGAGCGCAGTCCCTCAAGGAATTTACGCTGACCGGTGAATACCAGATGACAACCTTCCTGCTGGGCCGGCTCGAGTTTCGCAACGACTGGTCGAACCAGCCGTTCTTCCAAAAGGGCAACGGCAGTTCCAAGAGCCAGCCGACGGCCTTGCTTGGCATGATCGCGTTTCTCGGCCCGAAGAAGTAGCGCCACGGTTTATCCTAAAGAGGCATGGCACACGCGGGCAGAGGCCGGCTCAAGGTCTACATGGGGTACGCGGCCGGGGTGGGCAAGACGTACCGGATGCTCGAAGAGGCCCAGGAACTGCGGCAGAAGGGCGTGGATATTGTCATCGGGTACTTCGAGCCGCACGGCCGCCAGGAGACCATCGCCAAGACCGAAGGCCTGGAATCGGTCCCGCGGCGCGTGATCCCATACGCCGGCTCGCGCTTTGAAGAGATGGATACCGACGCCGTCTTGCGGCGCCGGCCGGCGGTGGCCATCGTCGACGAATTCGCGCACACCAACGTGCCTGGATCGGAGCGGCTCAAGCGCTGGCAGGATGTCCACGCGCTGCTCGAGGCCGGCATCGACGTGCTCACCACCATGAACGTGCAGCATCTGGAGAGCTTGAACGACGAGGTGTGGCACGTTACCGGAATACGCGTCCGGGAGACCATTCCGGATTGGGTGGTGGACGAGGCCGATGAGGTGGTGCTGGTCGACCTGACGCCGGGCGCGTTGCGCAACCGTCTGGAGCGGGGCGTGATTTATGCGCAGGACAAGGCGCAGCGGGCTATGGAGAACTTCTTCACCGAGACCAATCTCGCGGCACTGCGGGAGATGGCCATGCGGCACACGGCCCACGAGGTGGAAGACAAGTTGCATACGCCGCCCGCGCCCGATTTCGGCGGCGCCCCGCCGCGCCGCGAGCGCCTGCTGGTCTGTCTCACGGGCCGGCCGGCATCCGCCATCCTGATTCGCAGGGGAAAGCGCGTGGCCGACTACTTGCAGGGCGACTGCCTGGCGATTCACGTGGCGCCGCCCGATGCCGGCGCGAGCGGCCCATCCCAGAACCGGGAAGCCGTGGAGCGCCACATGAACTTCGCGCGCAACCTGCGGATTCAGACGCACATTGTGGAAGCCGCCGACGTGCCGCGCGCCATCACCGAGTTCGCCCGCGCCCAGCGCATCACGCAAATCCTCATGGGCCGCTCCCAGCCCTCGCCCTGGTGGCGGCGCTTCCGGTACTCCACCGTCCAGCAGGTGGTACGGCAGGCGCGCGACATGCAGATCACGATTGTGGCGGAGCGGCGGCGATAAGGCGCAGGCGCTACTGGATGAGGCGCAAGCCGTTCGGCCCGGGGATGGTGCGCACCCAGGAGTTCATCTCTTCTTCGTTCTGCAACAGGTCTCGGAGAGTGGCTTGGCTCAGCACCTGGTCGACGGCGATCTGCACGGCGCGCCAGAGGGAGCGCACGGAGCAATCCACGGAACGGGTGCAGATGGGGGCCTGGCCGGAATGGTCGGCGCAGAATTTGCTCTCGAAGAGGCGGCCGCCCAGGGCGCCAATGACGTTGGCGATGACAATCGATTCGGGCGGGCGCGCCAGCGTGTAGCCACCCTCCTTGCCGCGCTCGGCCTTCACGAATCCGCCCTTGCGGAGCACGCGCAGGATCTTGGCGGCATAGGCCGGGGAGACGCCTTCGGCGTGGCTCATTTCGGGAATGGTGAGGCTGCCGCCCTGGCCGGCATAGCCGATGCGGACCAGGCAGCGCAAGCCGTATTCTTCGTTGGCGCCCAGCTTCATCGGGGGAGCCTCGAGATGGGGATGAGGTCGTCGATGCCCAGCGCCAGTTTGGCGGCTTGCGACATTCGATCCTTGGACCAGGGCGGATCGAAGGTCAGTGTGAGTGTGACGCCAGTGACGCCGGGGACGGCGCGGACGGCGCGCTCCACCTCGGCGGGCAAGCTGCCGGCCACGGGGCAGTTGGGAGCAGTCAGAGTCATGCGGATGGCGGCCTCGCCGGCATCATCCACGGCTACGTTGTAGATGAGGCCGAGCTCGTAGATGTTGACGGGCATCTCCGGATCGTAGACCGTCTTGAGGGCGGCGACGACCTGGTCCTGGAGACTCATTCGGTGGACACCACAGGCTCGCCCGAGTTCATGAGGGCGGATTTCAGCGTGTGCCAGGCCAGCGTGGCGCACTTGACGCGCGCGGGGTAGTCGCGCACGCCGCAAAACACCACCAGCTTGCCCAGCTCCTGGGTCACGGGGGTATCGGTGGTGAGCAGCTCGTGGAAATTCTCGAGCAGCTTGAGGGCCTCTTGGCGGGATTTTCCTTTCAGGCTTTCGGTCATCAAAGACGCCGAGGCGGTGGAGATGGCGCAGCCGGAGCCGACCCAGCTCACGTCCTTCACGATGTCGTTTTCGATCTTGACGTAGAGTTTCAGCTCGTCGCCGCAGAGAGGGTTGTAGCCCTCGGCTTTGCGGTTGGCATCCGCCATGGCATGACAGTTGCGGGGATGCTTGCTGTGGTCGATTATGATTTCCTGATAAAGATCGTCAACCATCAGGAGAAAATCTCCTTTACCTTTGCGAGACCGGCCGCCAGCGCGTCGATCTCCGCAAAGGTGTTGTAGAAGGCGAGCGAAGCGCGGGTGGTGGCGGGCACGCCGAAACGGTCCATCACCGGCTGCGCGCAATGGTGGCCGGTGCGGACGGCAATTCCCTGGCGGTCGAGCACGGTGCCGATGTCGTGCGGATGGATGCCGTCGATGACGAACGAGAGCACGGCCGCCTTGTCGCGGGCGGTGCCGATGATGCGAAGGCCCGGAATGCGCCCAAGCGCCTCGGTGCCGTAGAGCAGCAGCTCGTGCTCGTAGGCGGCGATTTTGTCCAGGCCGATGCGCGTGACGTAATCGAAGGCCGCACCCAAGCCGATGCCGCCGGCGATGTTGGGCGTGCCGGCTTCGAACTTGTAGGGCAGGTCGTTGTAGATGGTCTTTTCAAAGGTGACGCTCTTAATCATGTCGCCGCCGCCCTGGTAAGGCGGCATGGCGTTCAGGAGCCGGGCCTTGCCGTAGAGGATGCCAATGCCGGTGGGCCCAATCACTTTGTGGCCGGAGAAAGCGTAGAAGTCGGCATCCAGCGCCTGCACGTCGATTTTCAGGTGGGGCGCGGCCTGGGCGCCGTCGATGAGCGCCAGGGCGCCGGCGCGGTGCGCCATCTCGACGATCTGGCGCACCGGATTGATGGTGCCCAGGGCATTGGAGACGTGGCCCACGGCCACCATGCGCGTGCGGGGGCCGAGGAGCTTTTCGTACTCTTCGAGGAGCAACTCGCCGCGGTCGTCCACGGGAATGACCCGCAGCCTGGCGCCCTTCTCTTCGCACAGCATCTGCCAGGGCACGATGTTGGAATGGTGCTCGAGCGTCGAGATGACGATCTCGTCGCCGGCCTTCACGTTCTTGCGGCCCCAACTGCTGGCCACCAGATTGATGCCTTCGGTGGTGCCGCGCACGAAGATCAGCTCGTTCTTGGCGCGGGCGTTGAGGAAGCGCTTGGCCTTGATTCGCGTCTCTTCGTAAGCCGCCGTGGAGCGCTGGCTCAGCTCATGCACGCCGCGATGAATGTTGGCGCAATCGACTTCGTGGAACTTGCGGATGGCATCGATCACGGCGAACGGTTTCTGCGCGGTGGCCGCGCTATCCAGATACACCAGGGGCTTGCCGTGGATTCTCTGTTTCAGGACCGGGAAATCCTCCCGGATTTTGTCCACGTCGAAACCGGCCGAGATGACGCTAGCGATCGTGCTCATGGAATTTCTCGAACAGGATTGGTTCCAAAGAATCCTTCAGGGATTGAACTTTGATGCGGTCGACGATGTCCTGCGCGAAGGCGTAGGTTAGCAGGCTGCGCGCATCCTGTTTGCCAATGCCGCGCGATCGCAGGTAGAACAAGGATTCGGCATCCAACTGGCCGATGGTGGCGCCGTGGGTGCAGCGCACGTCGTCGGCGAAGATCTGCAATTCGGGCTTGGTATTGATCACCGCTTCGTCGGAGAGCACCAGGTTCTTATTGGTCTGCTTGGAATCGGTCTTCTGCGCGTCCTTGCGAACGATGATGCGGCCGTTGAAAACGGCGCTGGCCTGGCCGTCGAGGATGCCTTTGTACAACTCGCGGCTGGTGCCGTGCGGCTGGGCGTGGTCGATAGACGTGTGATTGTCCACGTGCTGGCGGCCGTTCACCAGGTAGAGGCCGTTGAGCGTGGCGTCCGTGCCTTCCGAAAGGGTGACGCCGACTTCGTTGCGGACCAGGGCGCCGCCGAGCGAGATGCAGGTGGCGGAGAAATTGGCGCTGCGGCCCAGGCTGGCGAACATGACGCCGACGTGGAAGGCGGAGGAAGATTCGAGCTGGACCTTGTAGTGATCCACCACCGAGCCGCTGCCGGCGACGATTTCGGTGACGGCGTTGGTGAAGTAGGCGCCGGCGCCGGAGTAGGTTTCGACGATGGTGCAGTGGGCGTCGGGGCCGACCACGATGAGGGTGCGGGGGTGGGAGATTGGGGAAGGGGAGTCGTATGCGATTTGGATGGGCTCGCCGACGACCTGGCCGCGCGGGATGTGGATGTAGGTGACGTTGCGGAAGAAGGCGGTGTTCAGGGCGACGAAGGCGTGGTTTTGGAAGGGGGCGTATTTGGCGAGGTATGGTTGCGCTTCGGGAGGACAATTCAATGCATGGGATGGGCAAGCTAAAGCATGCCCCACCAGGCGGGCGATGGGGGCGACGTTGGTGAAACGCCATTCTTCGTCGTGAGTGGTGGGAAAGCCGAGCTCCTGGAAGCGATGGAACGCGGTCTCGTGCAACCCTTGTTCCGCAACGGCGGTCATAGCTTGCCGACGGCCTCCTCTTCGTCCTCAATGCCGAGGCCGGCGTAACCGCTCTCTTCAAGCTCTAGGGCCAGTTCCTTGCCGCCCGATTTCACGATGCGGCCCTCGGCCAAGACATGCACATAATCGGGCACGATGTAGTTCAACAGGCGCTGGTAGTGGGTGACCACGATCATGGCGCGCTGGGGCGAGCGCAAGGCGTTCACACCGGCCGCCACGGTGCGCAGGGCGTCGATATCGAGGCCGGAATCGGTTTCATCGAGAATGGCCAGGCGCGGCTCCAGCACGGCCATTTGAAAGATCTCGTTGCGCTTCTTTTCGCCGCCGGAGAAACCGGTGTTGACGGCGCGGTTCAACAGTTCCTGGTCCATTTCGAGGAGCTTCATACGGTCCTGAACCAGACTGATGAAGTCCATGGCGTCCAATTCTTCGAGGCCGCGGTGCTTGCGGATGGCATTCAGCGCGGCTTTCAGGAAATACATATTGCTGACGCCGGGGATCTCGACGGGATATTGAAACGCCAGAAAAATGCCCTCGCGCGCGCGGTCTTCGGGCGACATGGCCAGCAGATCCTTGCCTTCGTAGACGACCTGGCCGGCGGTGACGGCGTACAGATCGCGCCCCGCCAGCACCTGCGCCAGCGTGCTCTTGCCGGAGCCGTTCGGCCCCATGATGGCGTGCACCTCGCCGGAATTAATGGTGAGCGAGATGCCCTTCAAAATTTCGCGATCGCCAACGGTGGCGTGCAGATCTTCAATTTCCAATAGAGCCATTGGTTATCCAACGCTTCCTTCGAGACTGACTCCCAGCAGCTTCTGCGCTTCCACGGCGAATTCCATGGGCAGCTCGCGGAACACCTGCTTGCAGAAACCGTGCACGATCATGGAGACCGCGTCTTCGCTGGAGATGCCGCGCTGGCGGCAGTAGAAAATCTGGTCTTCGCCGATTTTCGAGGTGGAGGCCTCGTGCTCCACCTGCGATGATGTGTTCTTAACTTCGAGATAAGGGAAAGTGTGGGCGCCGCATTTATCGCCCAACAGCAGTGAATCGCACTGCGAGTAGTTGCGTGCGCCGGCGGCGGACTTCAGAATCTTAACGCCGCCGCGGTAGGTGTTCTGGCCATGGCCGGCGGAGATGCCCTTGGAAACGATGGTCGAGGTTGTGTTCTTCCCGATGTGGATCATCTTGGTGCCGGTGTCGGCCTGCTGCCAGTTGTTGGTGAGTGCTACCGAATAGAACTCGCCCACGGAGTTGTCGCCCATCAGGAGGCAGCTCGGATACTTCCAGGTGATGGCCGAGCCGGTCTCCACCTGAGTCCACGAAATCTTGGAATTCACGCCGCGACAGGCGCCCCGCTTGGTGACGAAGTTGTAGATGCCGCCCTTGCCTTCCTTGTCGCCGGGGTACCAGTTCTGCACGGTGGAATACTTGATTTGCGCGTTATCGAGGGCCACCAGCTCGACCACCGCGGCGTGCAACTGGTTGGTATCGCGCATGGGGGCGGTGCAACCCTCGAGATAGCTGACGAAAGCGCCTTCGTCGGCCACGATCAAGGTGCGCTCGAACTGGCCGGTGTCCTTGGCGTTGATGCGGAAGTAGGTGGAAAGCTCCATGGGGCAGCGCACGCCTTTGGGCACGTAGCAGAAGGAGCCGTCGCTGAAGACCGCGGAATTCAAGGCGGCGAAGAAGTTGTCGGAGGAGGGGACCACCGAGCCGAGGTACTGGCGCACCAGGTCGGGATGCTCGCGCACGGCTTCGGAGAACGAGCCGAAAATGATGCCCATGGCCTTCAGCTTCTCCTTGAAGGTGGTGGCCACGGAGACCGAGTCGAAGACGGCGTCGACCGCGACGCCGGCCAGGATTCCTTGTTCCTTCAGCGGGATGCCGAGTTTGGCGTAGGTCTTGAGAAGCTCCGGGTCGACCTCAGCCAGGGTCTTGGGGCCGTCCTTTTTCGATTTGGGCGAGGAATAGTAGATGATGTCCTGGTAATCGATGGGCGGGTAGTGAATGTTGGCCCAGGTAGGCTCCTTCATGGTCTGCCAGTGGCGGTAGGCCTTGAGGCGCCATTCCAGCAGCCAATCCGGTTCCTGTTTCTTGGCGGAGATCAGGCGGATGACGTCTTCGCTGAGGCCGCGCGGGATGGCGTCGGCTTCGATATCGGTGACGAAACCCCACTTATATTCCTGATTCGCAAAGGTCTCGATGGTGTTGGTAGATTCGCTCACCCGTTAGGCTCCTAAAGCTTGGGCTGATACCAGTTTAGCTAATCTGTACTTCTTAGTCAAGATTGCTCACTTAATGGATGCGAGGGAGGGGTGAACGGGTGCGGGAAAGGGGCGGGTGGAGGGGGCGGGGTGGGGCTCGCTGCGCTCGCGGGGCCGGGGATGGAGGGGGCGTTCGTGAGCAGAGCGATCCCGGAATTGGGTTCGTTCCGCAAGATTGTCTCCGAGGGCTGGGGTGGGCTGGCTTCGCTCACGGGGGCGGGGGGCTGGCTCGCTTCGCTCGCGGGGCCAGGGGCCGGGGGCCGGGGGTCGGGGGACTGGCTCGCTTCGCTCGCGGGGCCGGGAGGGGGATCCGGCTCGCGGCGCTCGGAATCCAGGCGATGGAGTTCCTTCAGGGCACGGTGGTAGTTGCGGCTGGTGGAATCGATGCGGCGCTGGAGGCGGGAAAACTGCTCGCAACCGTAATTGAAGCCCAGGCCCAGGAAGCACTCCGGTTCCGGTTTCCAGATTTGCGCTTTCTGCATTTTGTATTGCCAGAGTTGGGCTTCGGCCTTGCGGAAGCGGCGGAGGAGCCACTCGCAATCGATGAGGGTATCGACCAGGAGGCGCTGCTCGGGGGTGGCGGGTTGCCAACGCTGCTGGTATTCGGCGGTGAGGGTCTGGAGTTCGGCAGGGTCCTCGCCGCGGATGATTTGAGATTTGGCGTCAATGCCGGTCTTGATGGCGTTGAAGCAGGAGACGGCCTTGCCCTCGACGGAGCGCGGGCCGGTGGATTTCTGAGCGTTGAGACGATTCGCTTCGATCTGTTGGATGGTGGCCATAAAAGAAAGGGACAGGCGGGCCCGGGGAGCGGGTTGGCCTGTCCTGCTTACAGGGTAGCAAGGGGGGTGGCGGGCTGCGGGGGGACGATGCGTGTAAGTTATTGAGGGGAATGGGAGATGGGAATTTTGTGGAAGCTGTCACCGGATTATTCTTGGGAGGCGGATTCGGGTTTGCCGGACAATTCACAAGGTCTCTGTGCAGGCAGACGTAATGGAAGTGCGGGGCGGCGGGCGATCTGGGCTACTGTTGGCTGAAACTCGCGGTGACGGTGACAGCGCCGGACGGCAGCCGGCCGATGCAGCACGCCGGCCAAACGATCGGGATCCACCGACGGGAAGGCGGCCGGTGAGTGCTGGCTCAGCAGCCGTGTGGCCTGGCAAGTGTACGAGAACGCCACTTCACTACCGGTATGTCAGTTCGCGGTTGGAACCCGCTCTACGTGGTCGACTACTACGACCTCGACTGGCGCGCGGCCCGAATCCAGCTTCAGCCCGAGTTGCTGCTGAATCGCTAGAAACAGGTTGGGCCGATCACTCGTCAGCGAGAGTGGCTGCGGAGGCTCCCCGGCGCCCGGCAGAGCGCTTGCCTCATCCGGCGTCCATTGAAGATCAACCTCGTAGATTGCCTTGAGGCCGGTGGAGTCCAGCACGTACCGGTCGAGACTCTGCGAGAGAAGATGGGCCAGTATGGGCATTGTGAGATGCCCGCGGAAACCTCGGGACAGGGGTGACAGCACGATCTCGTTGATAAACTTAGAAGGGTCAACCTCCTTCATCTTCGGCCCGGCCTTCCCAACTATCAACTTATACACGGGCATGGTCCGCGATTCCTGGTGCACGGTGAGTTTCAACCTATCGGCGAGTAAGGTCTGGAGCATGCGCGGGATCTGCTCTTTGGCGGCACCCTCCGGCATTTTAGCGTTGACGTCCAAGAAGGCGGTATCTATCCATTCCGGCCCAACGAGTTGCTGGTCCGCCAGAGGACCGTAGGCCATCATGATCAGAACCGCGATACTGAAGGTTCCAACGAACCTTCCGGGATCGCTGCGGCCGCCGCCGGAACCCGTGACATGGAGCTTGACCGACGCTACCTCGAAAGCGGGTTCGGCGACGGATTGACCCGTATCCTGCGCGCCGGCGTGGAAAGCGCCGAGCGTGAGCGTGCCCACAACAGCGGCGGCGAACGCGCAGCCGAGCAGCGGTGCCTTCCAAAGGGGTTCTGACCTTGACAGACCAGCCACAATGGTTCCAATTATACGAAAACAAGCCTTCAGCATTCCCTCGCTCGGATTGTGGACGAAAGACGGGGTTGTCGTACATTGACCCCAAGTCGCCGTCCCCGCGGGATCGGTCCTGGTAAGTCGCGCCGCCGGCAGTGGAGACCGTCGGCCGGCGTCGGCAACAGAACAATCATCACTCCCGTGAGGTCCCCGTCCCTTGCAGGAACAGGTGCCCTCAACAAGAATGCGCGGCCCCAGGGCAGGCCCCGGAAGCACGACCGATGAGCCGTATTACGACAACCCCTCAGTTGTGCTATTTTTGGCCGCTTTCCTCGAAGGCTTCGACTTGCCGGAACTGTTGAGGGCGGCCGCTTGGCGAACAAGCTCCTGGAAGGCGGACTCGTCAACTTCTTCTCCTTCGTGGATGTCGATCGCGCGGCGTACGTTTCCGTCGAGACTCGAGTTGAAGAGACGGGCCGGATCCTTCAGAGACGCGCCCTTGGCGAAGGTAAGCTTCACGACATTCTTATAGGATTCGCCAGTGCAGACGATGCCGTCGTGCGACCAGACCGGAGTGCCCCTCCACTTCCACTCCTCGACAACGTCCGGGTCTGCTTCCTTGATCAGCTTGCGCATTCTGCCGAGGGTTTCCCCGCGCCAGTCCCCAAGTTCGGCGATTCTTTTCGAGATCAGCTCCGATGCCGGCTGGCCTTGGCTCGCGCCCGACTTTTTCATGTTCTCATCCTAGAAGTTCCAGATATATTTCATTTGCAAGACAGTGGAAGATAGCCATGTAAGCGGAGGTTTCCGTTCGCGGCGGGGCGCGGCCACAATGCGATTGACCTGGCCGGTTGTCAGGCTATTGGCGCCGGTCCGTTTGGCTGTTGCCTGCATGGCCCTCAATTCTTCGGGGACGGGGCACAGGTGCGCATGTAGTCGCGAACGCTCATAATGACAACGCTGGGCGCGCCCCGGCGACCGACGACAAACCGCTCGTTCTTCTGCGTGGCCCGCATCAGGATTTGCCCGAACTGGGTGCGGGCAGTCAGGGCCGATACGAGGTTGGTCATAGCTGTTGGAGATGGCCCGATGCTCAAATGCTCACTCGAACCGATTAATTAGTTCGGCTTTAGTATACGCCACCGGGGCGCGCGACACGAAAGTGACGTCCGCAGGTGAAGCTCCGTAAGAGCGAAAGAAAGTAGCCCACGGCGCGATCCGTGGGAGAATTGCGAAATCGACCAAGCCCGGGGGGGGATAAAAGAACGTTCTTCCGCCCCCTCCGGGGGCTGCCCCGGTTGTTCTCCAGTCCCACGGCTTGCGCCGAATATGCGTTAACCTAAGGAGGCCCTACGCTCTGAAATTGAAGCGACGCCGCCTTCGGTGCGGTTCCGCGAGAACCTTGGTGATCGCATCCCAGTTGTCAAGGACGGTCGAGAGGTCCTGGGGTGTCAGGAGCGCAGCGCCGACTTGTCTGTAAAGAAACTCAACCTCGCGCCAGCGGCTGCGGCGAGGCTGCCAAGGTGTAGCCCCAGGGGGAAATAGCTTCTGCAGTGTGGATCATGCGCTCGATCAGCAAACCCACAAACAGCTTTCCCTCCAGCCAAGCCTGCGCACTGAGGGGGTCCTTCTGGGGCAAATGGCCAACGCCTAATATCGATTTCATGCGTTTGAAAACCAACTCGATTTGCCAACGCAATCGGTAGAACTCCAGTATTTGCGCGGTGGGCACCGCAGCAGGTAACGTTGACCACACCATGAAATACTCCGCGCATTCCAACGATTCACGGGAGACCGTCTCTTGGCTGCGCTGGGCGCGGCGCTGCATCCGCTTCTGCGCCCATCGGGTCGCTTCTACGCTCTGCCGCAGAGCGAGTAACCGCCCATGAATCCAACCTCCGCGCGGGTCCTTGACATGCGCCTGATACTCGCGCGGCTTTTCCCCTAGTTGGCGCAAACGGGGCAGTAACTCTATGCGCTCGCCACTCGGTTCATACAACGGCAGGGCCGCACGATTCAGCCGGACGATCACGTCGCCTCCCCGGCTCACGACATGCGACACGCCGGGCGGCGCTGCGTAAACACGGTCTCCCATCAGAACGTCGCCAGGCACGACGGGCACGCGCCGAAACGTCTCGCCTCCTTCCCGGATATCGGTCAGTTGAAAAAAATCGCAGTGCAGATCGCCCAAATTCACGCAATAGTGGAGTTTCCAGTCAGTTCCCGTTGTTCCGGGTTCGTGAACCGACGTTGCATCCACGGCGCGAAGGCGGCGCCCCAGCAGTTGCATGGGCAACGTGGTTGCCCCTCGCATCTGCAGGGCTAGCCAGCGAAACCACGGCTCCGCGGCACGCAGTCTCTTAAACACGCCCACCGAACTGATCTGCGCCAGTCCAGCCGCCCGGCAGCGCGCGGCGGTCTCCGCCAGCGAGCAACCGGCCCCAACATGCATGAGCAGCAACCGGAGCACGACCGCTGGATCCTTGATATAGCGTGCCCGCTGCATGACGCCGAGTTCCCATGCCTGATCAGCCCAATCCTCTGGCAGGAACGTGCACAGGATTCCCCAACTGTCGAGTACCGCAGTGCGCTCCGTCAAGTTCGTCACAGCAACAGCATACGCTAGTTTCAGAGTGAAGGCAAGACTTAGGTTAACGCATATTCGGCTTGCGCCGTGGGCTACTCTGTTTCGCCCTGACGGGCTGAAGATACGCCTAGATTCCGGCGATTCGCTTCGGAATCGGAGAATCCGCCAGTTTCATGTCGCGCACCCACCCTACCGCCGGCAACAGAGCACTCCACGGAAGATCTGCTCGCTTCCATGATCGACTACGCGTTTGTGGAGAGCGCTCGCAAAGAGATCCAGCAGGCGGACCACATCCCAAGCCTGGAAGAGGTGCGGAGCATTCTGTCGCGGATTCCCGGCTCCCTCGCGGCTGATATCGGCGAGCGGCGTGAGGACCGGTTCTGAGTAGGCCGCTATTTCTTCGATTCGAGCGCCCTCGCCAAGAGCCGGGGGCGAGCGGACCTGCCCGGGCCGAACGAGGACCGGAGGGCGGCGGAGCGGCCAATGCCACTTAGATAAGCCTGGTGTGGTGCGACGCAAGAAATGCGCCTGCGCTCGATCCGTGGAGCGACCTATCAGGTTGCCACGCCGGCGTCCGTGCCGACGTTAATCGGGGAATGCCGGTAGGAATACCGGCATGGCAGGCGAAACGCCTGCTCCACGGTGCGCCGCAGACCACCAGGAACTGTAATGCTGCCACGATTTATTCTGGACTCCGCAGCGGCGTATTTAAGTGGCATTGGGCGGGCGGCGGCGGCGCGCCCGCGAAATCAGCCGTTGCCGCCCTGGGTAAGGCGCTGCTGGACGCGCTGTTTGATCATCCGACGCAACTGTTGGCGCATCAGATCGGCCTTGGCGCGCTGCTCCGGGGTCAGCGTGCCATAGAAATTTGCCAAGGCTTCGGCGCGTGCGGCCACCAACTGGCCCGCGAGGTTTCCTTGGGTGAGGGCGAGTTGGTGAATCTCGACGTCGCCCTTGCCGGCCTGGATGGCGGCCATCAGCGCCTGGTGGTTTTGCTTCGACTGCTGTCTCAGCGGCTGCACCGTCTGCCGCGTCTGCTGGATGATCGCCTGGGCCTGCTGCTTCTGGACGTTGGTCAGGTTGAGAGCCTGGGCTATGCGGCGGCGCACAGGGGCTTTGCCGCTGGTTGTGGAGGGCGCTTGGGCACAGACCATTCCGGCTGCCAGCGCCGCGACTACTGAGAATCTCATGAGATGCCGATACATGGGTGGTACTGCGTAAAACCCGAAACGACCGCGATGGTTGCGCCAAGCGTGGTAAATTTTAGCCGTGCACATCTTGTTGATCGACGACGACGCGGAGCTCTGCTCGCTGCTGGGGGAGTTCTTGCAGCGCGAAGGGTTTACGGTGGCTTGCGAGCACGAAGGCAACCGGGGTCTGGAGAAGGCGCGGGGGGCGGGCGTCGACCTGGTGGTGCTGGATGTCATGCTGCCGGGCATCGATGGCTTCGAGATTTTGCGCCGTCTGCGCCCCGGGAGCAAGGTGCCGGTGATGATGCTGACGGCGCGCGGGGAAGATGTGGACCGCATCGTGGGTCTGGATCTGGGGGCCGACGACTACCTGCCCAAGCCGTTTAACCCGCGCGAGCTGGCGGCGCGGATCCGGGCCATTCTGCGGCGCTATGAACCGCGGCCCGCGGCCAGCCCGGGGCGGCTGGAAGTGAACGGGGTGACGCTCGACCGGGGCGCGCGCGAGGTCTTCGCCGGCGGTGCGCGCGTTGAGCTGACCACCTTCGAATTCGATATTCTGGAGATGCTGATGCGGTCCGCGGGCCGCGTGCTGTCGAGGGACCGCCTGATGGAGAACTTCTACAATCGCAAGGCGACGCCGTTTGACCGGTCCATCGATATGCACATCAGCCATCTGCGCAAGAAGCTCGAAGATGGCGAGGCCTTGATCAAGACGATTCGCGGCGTGGGCTACCAGTTCTGCCGCACGCCGGAGGACGCCGGGGCGGAATGAAATCGCTGTTCGCCAAAATCCTGCTGTGGTTCTGGTTCACCCTGGCCGTCACGGTGGTGGGGTCGGCGTTCATCTCGGCGCTGAACGTCAATGAGAACGCTTCCGACGAGCGGGCGCCGGTGGCGCGGCTGGTCACATTCCAGCTCGAGGAGGCGCGTTCGGCATACGAAATTGGCGGGCGGCCGGGATTGCAGGAGTTTCTGGATACGCTCGACCGGGTCTACGACGCCAGGGGCATTCTCACCGACGAGACCGGGCGCGACCTGCTGACCAACCAGGACCGATCCGACCTGGTACGGCGCGCGCGGCGCCCCTATTTCTTCCAGATCTTTCGCACGGGCGATGCCATGGTGTCGCGCGCCGCCGGGGACGGCCGCTACTGGTTCTTCTTCATTGTGCCGCGGGTGCGGGTGGGGTCCTGGTTTCTGCTGCCGGAGCACGTGTTCGTGATGGCGGCGGGCGTGCTGCTGTGCTACTGGCTGGCATTGTACCTGACCAGCCCAGTGCGCCAGCTCGAAAAGGCGGTGGAACGGTTCGGGCGCGGCGACCTTTCCGCGCGGGTGGGCTCGAACCGCAGCGACGAACTGGGCCAGCTCGCGCGCACGTTCGACCGCATGGCGGAACGGACGGAGACCTTGCTGACCGCCGAACGCAGGCTGCTGCTGGACATTTCTCACGAGCTGCGGTCGCCGCTGGCGCGCCTGGGCGTGGCGGTGGAACTGGCGCGCTCGGGCGACGATCCCAACCTGGCCTTGAACCGCATTCAGAAGGAATCCGACCGGCTCAACGCACTGGTGGGCCAACTCCTCCAGGTGACCCGGGCGGAAGGCGACCCCTCTTCGCTGCGCCACGCCCCGCTGCGCCTCGACGAGCTGGTGCGGCAACTGGTGGACGATGCCTCGATCGAAGCGGCCGCGCACGGCTGCGAGCTGAAGTACGAGAAGCGCGAGCCGGTGACGGTGGCGGGCGATCCGGAACTGCTGCGCCGCGCGGTGGAGAACGTGATTCGCAACGCCATCCGCCACGCGCCCAGGGAAACGGCGGTGGAGGTCTCCCTGGCGCGCGACGGCGGCAAAGCCGTGGTGGGAGTGCGGGACCAGGGTTCGGGCGTGCCGGAAGAGGCCTTGCCGCGGCTGTTCGACGCATTCTACCGGGTGGAAGGGGACCGCGACCGGGCGAGCGGCGGCATCGGGCTGGGCCTCTCGATCGCGCGCCGCGCTGTGGAACTGCACAAGGGCAGCATACGCGCGAGAAACGCGCGGCCGGGGTTGGAGGTGGAGATGGAGCTGCCGGTGGCGTAGCGGGGGAATCTTTTCGACGCGGAGACGCGGAGACGCAGAGAAAAACGCCGAGAAGAATTAAGAAAGTCAAGAGCTGAGGGCGCAGAGGGAGCGGAGGGCGCAGAGAGCTGCAAGAACAGGTTAGGTGCTCTCGCTCACTTAACTTGCGAAACCTGCATGTAACAATAAGCGTCTGGAGGAATATGCCGAATCGAATCGTCGCGCGCGCGCTGTCTTGCGCCCTGTTTTCATTAGCTCTGGGAGCCGTTCCCGGCTTTGCGCAGTTTGTGCCCAACCGCTACACACTGCTATTGGAAGATGCCCCGGTTTCTTCCCGCTTTGTAAGCCGGGAGGCCATGCGGACTTCGCCGGCCATCGCGTACCGGCAACAGATCGAGGCGAAACAGCGGACAGTTCTCGCGGATCTGGCATCGCGCAGTATCCCGGTCACCGGTTCCGACACGACCTTGGTGAATGCGATTTTTGTGATCGCTCCGGCCAGCCGGCTGGACGAATTGAAGAGCATCCCGGGAGTGGCGGCGGTGAGGCCCATGCGCCGCTTCAAGCCGTCGTTGAACCGCGCCACGCAACTGATGAATGCGCCGGTGGCGTGGAATGCGCTGGGCGGCGTTGCCAATGCGGGCGCGGGAATCAAGATCGGGCTTCTGGATTCCGGCATCGACCAGACGCATCCCGCTTTTCAGGATTCGACGCTGACCATGCCGGCGGGTTTTCCGCTTTGCAGCGGCAGCGCGGACGCGTGCAACTACACCAACAATAAGGTGATTGTGGCGCGCAGCTACGTGCGCCAGCTTGCGGGCTTCTCGTCCAAGGACCCGGTGAATCTCCCCGACGACACCTCGGTCGCGCCGTCACCCGCCTACTCGACGCCGGACGACTACTCGCCGCGCGATCACCTGGGCCATGGCACGGCCACGGCATCCTCCGCCGCGGCGAACACCAACAGCGGCACGGTGACGTTCACCGGCATGGCGCCGAAAGCCTGGCTGGGTAGCTACAAGCTCGCCGGATCTCCCGGCGTCAACGATGGCCCGACCGACGATGTCATGATCCTGGCGGTGAGGGACGCATTGAACGACGGCATGGACATCGTGAGCCTGTCTTGGGGAACGCAAGCAATCACCGGCGCGCTGGACACCGGCGCGGTCTGCGGGAACCCAGCCGGTGTGCCTTGCGATCCGGTGGCGGCGGCGTACGAGGCGGCGGCAAAAGCCGGGCTGGTGATCGCCGTGGCCGCCGGAAACAACGGGGACGATGCGTACAATTATTACAATGGGTACTATCCCTATTACAACTCGATTTCCTCCCCGGCCACTGCGCCATCGGTCATCGGGGTAGGCGCGAGCACAAATTCCCACCTCCTCACACCGGGCGTGAGCGTGAACGCGGCGAACGCCCCGGCGAGCCTGAAAGGGATCGCGGCGCAGATCAGCGATGCGTATTTCTACCCCTCGGCCTATGGCGCCAATCAAGCTCCGTTAATCGACGTCACGCAACTGGGCAACAACGGGCTGGCCTGCACGGCGCTCCCCACGAATTCATTGAACGGGGCCTACGCTCTCATCGAACGCGGCACGTGCAATTTCTCCGTGAAAGCCAGCTATGCGCAACTGGCCGGCGCCGTGGGCATGATCCTCTATATGGCGGACTCGTCCGCCCTGATCATCCCCGATGTCGGGGACTTCATCGGGCCGGCGGTCATGATCTCGAATAGCGCCGGCCTGGCTCTCAAGAGTTACATCGACGCGAACCCGGGCCAGGTGGTGACCATCGATACCGCCGGGACGGAAACGGATGCGGCCACGTACGTCGCGGAGTTTGGGCTTTCCCCCGCCGGGGCCAACCAACTCGCCAGTTTCTCCTCGTTCGGCCCGACCCCGGATGGCGCTATCAAGCCCGACCTGCTGGCGGTCGGCGGATTTGACTCCAGCCTCGCGTATTCGTACGGTCTTTATTTTGCCGCTCAGGACTACGATCCAAACGGCGATCTTTACAGCACGAACCGGTATGCCGCGGGGGATGGCACGAGCTTCGCGACGCCGATTGTGGCGGGGGCGGCGGCGTTGGTGAAGCAGGCCCATCCCGGCTACACGTCCGGACAGATCAAATCGGCCCTGGCGAATTATGCCGCGCAGGACACCACCACGGACGACTTTGGCGACCCTATGAACGTCCAGGGGTTAGGGGCGGGCAGGCTGGATGCCGGCGCCGCGATGAATGCCGCCGTCACGGCCGAGCCGGCCACGGTTTCCTTCGGCTTCGTGAAATCGGGAGTGTTGCCGGTCACCAAGCCAATCACCATTACCAATCTAGGGACCACGGCGGTGACTCTGGCGGTTGCCGCGGTGCAGGCCAGCCCGGCCACGAGCGTGGCGACGGTGGGGGTGGACAAGACGAGCCTCAGCCTGGGACCGGCGGGCTCCAGCACCGCTGCCGCCACGCTGAACGTGAGCCTTTCGGGCACCGTGCCGGGCGCAGGCGCTTACTCGGGAGCGGTTACGCTCACGGGATCGGGCGTTACCATGCGGCTCCCGTACCTGTTTCTGGTGGGGAACGGGGTGACTGCGAACGTCGTTCCGATTGCGGGATCGCTCCAGGGCACGCCCGGCGAGGACAGCGGCGCCGTTGGGATGCAGTTGACCGATGAATACGGCGCTCCGGTCACGGGCGCGGCGGTGACGTTCTCGGTGTCTCCGGGAGGCGGCGTGACTTTCCAAAGCGTTCCGGGAGAGCCGGCCTGCTCGCCCAACAACTCGACCAGCTCCACGGCTTGCGCCACCGACAACTATGGCATTGCCTACGCCGAGGTGATCCTGGGTTCGAATCCGGGCGTGCCGACGGTGACGGGCGAGGCGGCGGGCGTGGCAATCGCGTTCGATGCCTACATTCTGGCGCAGCCGTCGATCAACGCGGGCGCGGTGGTGAATGCGGCGAGCTACCAGGGAACCGTGGCTCCGGGATCGTACGTTTCGATCTTCGGCTCGAATATGGTGGAGGCCGATCTTCTCAGCAACGCCAACGGGGATGGCGCATCCTGGCTGCCTCTTCCGATGGTGATCGACGCCGTGAACGTGAGCTTCGACGTGCCTTCGGCGGGCATCAGCGTGCCGGGGAACCTGATCTTCGTGAGTCCGGGCCAGATCAATGTGCAGGTGCCCTGGGAGCTGCAAGGCCAGTCGTCGGCGCAGGTCAAGGTGACCATCGACGAAGAGTATGGATATCCCGTGTTCGGCAACGTGGTGACGGTGCCGCTGTCCGCCTACGCTCCGGCGTTCTACGTGGGGGGGGGCACCATCGCGGCGCAGGATGCCATCACCGGCGCCCAGATTCTGGCGAGCAACCCGGCCCACAGTGGAGAGATTCTGTCGCTCTATGCCAATGGGCTGGGACCGGTGACGAACGCACCCGCGAGCGGCGCTCCGGCGCCTGGCGGCCCCAACCTGGCCAGCACGACCACCCCGCCCGTGGTGACGATTGGCGGGCAGCAGGTCACGCCGTCGTTCAGCGGGCTGGCGCCGGGCTACCCGGGGCTGTACCAGCTCAACGTGACGGTGCCCGCGGGCCTTACCGGCAACCAGCAGGTTACGGTTTCCATCGGAGGGCAAACGTCGCCGGCGGTGGTTCTGCCGGTCCAGTAGCGTGGGCTACCTGATATACTCGTCGTTCCCGATATGGCGAACCCGAAATACGCGGTTTCCGATAAGCCGGCGCCGGTGGCGGAGCTGGTGGATACGCTCAGCGACGGCACCAAGGTGAAGCGGCGCATCCCGCGCATGAGAGCGTGCTCCGAGAAGGATGCCAAAGGCAAGCTGTGCGCGGGGCATTTGAAGCGGTGGTACTTCTTCGGCGAGGAAGTGAAGCGGAAATTCGGGGAGAATGCCGAGATCTACCGGTGTGAGCACTGCCAGACGCTGTATTTGCCGAATGCGGAAGAGAAGGCAAGGACGGGGACGCTGAGCTATTAGCCCAACTTCCGCAGTTGAGGTGACTCCGCAACTTTTTTTGGCCTGTTTTAAGGCTGCCGAACCCAGCGGACAAGAGAGCCGTCTTTTGTTTCCATCACGCTGTTGCCGCGGCTGAGTTTCAGAGTTCCGAAAAGCCGATGTAGTGACGACCAACCCTCTTGAATCGGAGCCGTAGATCCGTAGTATGGAGCTATGTACGTGCGGCCCTGCTATCGGAGGAAGGACGGCAAGCGCCACGCTTACTGGGCCCTGGTAGAGAGCTATCGCACCCAGCGCGGACCGCGGCAGCGCGTGGTGGCTTGGCTGGGCGCGATGGATGAACGTGGCCGCCTGGGAGTGAAGCGCTGTGCCGAAGGGAGGACCACCCAGCAGGGCAGCTTGTTTCTGGAGGCTCAGCCGGAATGGGTGGAAGTCGATGTGAAGCGGGTGCATGTCGAGCGCAGCCGGAAATTCGGCGGCCCCTGGCTGGGGCTGGAGCTGCTGCGCCGGCTGGATCTGGATCGCTTTCTGGAAGAGAAGCTGCCCCAAGGACGAGAAGAGATTCCCTGGCCGCTGATGGCGACAGTGCTGGTGCTCGGGCAACTGTGCGACCCCTCCAGTGAGTTGCACTGGGCAGAGCGGTTCTACGAATCCAGCGCGCTACCGGACCTGTTGAGTGTGCCGGTCGAGAAGGTCAACGAGGACCGCTTGTACCGGGCGCTGGATGCTTTGCTGCCGCACAAGCCGGCGCTGGAGAAACACCTGAAGGAGAAGCTGGGAGAGTTGTTCGAGCTGGACTACGATCTGCTGCTGTATGACGTGACCAGCACGTACTTTGAAGGTCAGGCGGAGAAGAACTCGCAAGCGCAGCGGGGCTATTCGCGCGACCATCGGCCGGACTGCAAGCAAGTCAACATCGCCCTGGTAGTGAGCCGTTGCGGGATGCCGCTGGGCTACGAGATCTTCGCCGGCAATCGCAACGACGCCACCACGCTGGAAGAGATGGTCGGGCACATCGAAGGGCTCTATGGCCGGGCTAGCCGGATCTGGGTCATGGACCGCGGGATGGCGGGCGAGGACAACGTGGAGTTCCTGCGCGAAGGTGGGCGGCGCTACATCGTAGGGACGGCGAAGAACTCCATGCGCAAGTTCGAGCAGGAGTTGCTGAGCGAAGACTGGCGGTTGGTGCATGCGGGGCTGGAAGTTCGCATCACACCGGCGCCGGGCGGGGAGGAGGTTTTCATCCTGTGCCGCAGCGCGGAGCGGCGGGCCAAAGAGCAGGCCATGCACGAGCGTTTCGAGAAGCGCATTGAGGAAGGCCTCGGAAAGATCCAGACCAGTTGCCTGAAGAAGAAACAGAAGCCGGTGACGATCGCCACACGAGTGGGCCGGTTGCTGGGGCGGAACACGCGAGCGGCCGCGCTGTTCGAAGTGAAAGTGGAAACGGACGGCGGCGGGTTCGCTCGCCTGCGGTGGTCGAAGGTGGAAGCCTGGAGAGAGTGGGCGCGCTTGAGTGAGGGCTGTTACGTGCTGCGCAGCAACGTGACCGATTGGAGCCCGGAAGATCTGTGGCGGGCCTACATCCAGTTGACCGAGGCCGAGGCAGCGTTTCACATTCACAAGTCCGACCTGGGGATCCGCCCGGTGCGGCATCAGAAAGAAGATCGAGTGCAGGCCCACATCCTGGTTTGCTTTTTGGCCTATGTGCTCTGGAAGACTCTCGCCGCGAGTTGCCGCGAGGCGGGACTGGGAGACGAACCGAGGCAAGTGTTCGAGGCCCTGTCGGAGATCGCGATGGTCGATGTGGTGCTGCCGACCAGATCCGGGCAAGTGATCCGCAAGCGTTGCATCAGCCGGGCCACCGAGCACCAGCAGATCTTGCTCCAGCGGCTCGGCCTGAAGCTGCCCAGCGCACTGGAACGAGCGGCAATGTAGTGGAAACTCGCCCATGCGGCGCTTGAAAGCAAAGAGTTTATTCTTCCAACTGCGGAACTTGGGTTAGGGGGCAGTGGCGCGGGTGGGAAGAGAAGAGGCGGGTTACAAACCCGCCGCAGGTTAAAAACCTGCCCCACAGAAGCAGGGACAAAGAAAAACCGCATCGGTTCCGCCCCCAGACTTTCGGGACTGAATCCGATGCGGCTCGCCCAGGTTGGGCTGGAGATCGAGCGTCGGGCTATCTGGCTAGCGTTTCAGCCGGTCCATTCCTGGTCAGGTCCGCGTCCTAATTTTCCTTACCAGAAACGCCAGACAACTACCGCTACTGGTGATCCCCGGAGAGAAACGGTTAAGGCCGTTGGTACAAAAAACCCCTCTGCGGCAACCGCCAAGGGAAAAACAGTGAGCTAAAACTCTTGCAAACATCGGCTCCCGCAAGCACGCTGTCTCTTCGGCTCACCCTTCTTCCGCCTGCCTGTTGCAGCAGAGGGCAGGTTTGAAAGGTTACTTCACCAATTCACAACCATAAATAGCAATCGGACATCCACGTGTCAATCTCTTTAACCCGTTTTAAATCAAATAATTTTTGGACCGGGCCGGCTGGGGGGTGAGGGACTGGTGGGCAGGCGGTGTGTCGCTATGACACAATCGGGAATGATGAGGAGAATCCCCGCGGCCGTGGCCGGGATGCTGCTGGCCCTGGGCTGGCCCGCCAGCGCTGGGGCGCAAGCCTCCGACGAACCGGTCACGGTCTCGACCGATCATCCCCGGCTATTTCTGCGGCCAGCGCGGCTGCGCCTGCTCAAACGCGAGCGCGAGCGGGCTTCCGCGCGCTGGCAGCAGCTTGACGCTCTATTGGCCGGCAACGCTCCCATGCCGGAGCCCGGCTTCGCGCGGGCGCTCGAGTATCAGATCTCGGGCGACGCCGCAGCGGGGCGGCAGGCGGTGGCCTGGGCGCTGGGTCCCGGTGACGACTTGCGGCAACTGGCGCTGGTTTTCGACTGGTGCCAGGACCTGCTCGGCGAGGCGCAGCGGCGCGCGCTGGCGGCCCGCATCCAGAAGGGCATGGCCGCCACCGCCGCGGATGACGGCATGGCGGCCGTGCGCTCGCGGGTGCTGGCGGCCGTGGCGCTGTTCGACGAGGTGCCGCAGGCGCCGCAGCGCGAGCTGGAGCGCGTGGTTCGCACCTGGTGGGACGGCAAGATGGCGCCGGCGCTTGAGAACGGCCACAGCGTGGTCGAGCGCGAGGATGCCTACCCGCTGTTCGAGCTGCTGCACGCCATGCGGGACTCGACTACGCTCGATCTGCGGGAGCGCTGCCCGGGCTTCTTCAAGGACTTTCCCATCGAGCACCTGGTGAGCCACTACCCGGCGGTCTACGAAGCGCCGGAGAACGAGTACCGCATTGGGCCGCCGCTCAAGCCGGACCAGCCGGATCTGCGGCTGGCCGCGCTCTCGCGCGCGGCGGAGCTGGCCATGGTGGCCTATGACACGAACGCGGCGGAAAGCCAGTTGCTGCAAGGCTGGCTGATGCACGACCAGTTCATGCTGCGCGGCACCTTCGGCGCCCCTTACGAATTCCTGTGGGCCAATCCCTATCAACCGGGGTTGAGCTACTACCTGGTGCCGCTGGTCTACCACAATGCCGATTTCGGAAAGCTCTTCGTGCGGTCGAGCTGGGAAGACGATGCCCGGTGGTTCGGGTATTTCGACGGCGGCGCGGAGATGTTCGCGGACGGCCGCCTCACGGTGGTGGATGCGCGGAGGGTAGCGGCGCCGATCGCGCTCGGGGAGGCGGTGGTTTGCATAGGGCCGGGCGCGCGCAAATTCCGCGTCACGCTGGACGAAGAAAAGCCGGTCTTCCTCGTGGGACTGGAGCCGCGCCGCGCCTACCAGGTGGAAATCGACGACGAGGAGATGTTCGAAGCGGTCACGGACCCCGGTGGAATTTTGGAGCTCGACCTTCCGCACGGGAAGGAAGTGGGGGTGCGGGTTCGGGAAGCGGCGCCTCCGGCCCAGGCGGGGCATGCTTTGGCTGGCACTCGGGGAAGGAAAGGGAGGGCAAGCTAAAGCATGCCCCACCATGCCGCCCTTTGCGTCCGCAATCTAAGGAAGGCGTACAAAGACGTGGTCGCCGTCGACGGGCTGGAACTCGACGTGCGCTGGGGCGAGTGCTTCGGGCTGCTGGGGCCCAATGGCGCCGGCAAGACCACTACCATCGAAATCTGCGAGGGGCTGACGGCCGCCGATTCGGGCGATGTCGAGGTGCTCGGGATGCGCTGGAACGCCAACGCAAAGGAACTCCGGCAACGGCTGGGGATTCAACTTCAGGAGACGCAGCTTTCCGAGAAGCTCACCGTCGTGGAAACGGTTCGCTTGTTCCGCAGCTTCTTCCGGCGCGGGCCGGCAGCGGCTGACGTGATCGCGCTGGTGCAACTCGGCGAGAAGGGGAAATCCCGCGTGGGCAGCCTCTCCGGGGGGCAGAAACAGCGGCTGGCGCTGGCGTGCGCGCTGGTGGGCGATCCGGATTTTCTGTTTCTCGACGAGCCCACCACGGGCCTCGATCCGCAGGCCCGGCGCCAGCTTTGGGAATTGATCGAGCAGTTCAAGCTGGCCGGCCGCACCATCCTGATGACCACCCACTATATGGACGAAGCGGAACGGCTGTGCGACCGGGTAGCCATCATGGACCACGGCAAGGCCATCGCCGCCGGGACGCCGCGCGAATTGATCGCGTCCATTGCGGCGGAGCAGATGGTGGAGTTCTCGGCCGGCGGCGCGGCGCGGGCGCTGGATGTTGCGGCGCTGCGTAGGATCGCGGGTGTGCGCGAGGTCCGGGCGGAGAACGGCAGCGTGCGGATGCAGGTGACGGAACTGCATCAGGCCGTGCCCGCCCTGCTGGACGAACTCGACCGGCAGGGCGTTCCGCTCACCGAACTTCGCACGCATTCCGCCAGCCTGGAGGACGTCTTCGTCATTTTGACGGGACGGCATCTGCGCGATGAGTAGCACCCGATGGGCGGACCAGCCGCTGGCGCAACTGACCCTGGTGCGGTTCCGCGAATTCTGGCGCGAGCCGGAAGCCATCTTCTGGGTGTTCGTCTTCCCGATCCTTCTGGCGGCGGGTTTGGGGCTGGCCTTCCGCAACCGTCCCCCGGAGGTGATCGGAATTGCGGCCGTGACGCCGGAGCTGGCCAGGCCGCTGCGGCAGGAGAAGCTGCTCGACGTCCAGCAGTTATCCGCTCCGGCGGCCGAAGAGGCGCTGCGCACGGGCAAGGTGGCGCTACTGGTTGCGCCGTCGCCCGGCGGGGCGGTGGTGTTCCGGTACGACAACACCAATCCCGAAGGACGCACCGCGCGCATGCTGGCGGATCGAGCCATCCAGCGGGCGGCGGGCCGGGCGGACCCGGTGCCTTCGAGCGACCGGCTGATGCGCGAGCCGGGCTCGCGCTATATCGATTTCCTGATTCCCGGCCTGCTGGGAATGAACCTGATGGGCAGCGCCATGTGGGGGCTGGGGTTCGCGATTGTGGATGCGCGGCGCAAAAAGCTCATGAAGCGCCTGATTTCGACCCCCATGCCGCGGCACGACTACCTGCTCTCGTTCGTGCTGGCGCGGCTGCTGCTGCTGGTGGTGGAAGTGGGCGTGCTGCTGGGGTTCGGCGTCTGGGTATTCCAGGTTCCCGTGCGCGGTTCCATGCTGGATCTGGCGGTGCTGTGTGTGCTGGGATCGCTCTCGTTCAGCGCCCTGGGATTGCTGGTCGCTTCGCGCGCCCAGACCATCGAAGCCGCTTCCGGCCTGATGAACACGGTGATGATGCCGATGTGGATCGTCTCCGGCGTGTTCTTCTCGGCGCAACGGTTTCCCGGCGCGCTACAACCGGCGATCCGCGCGCTTCCGTTGACCGCGCTGATCGACGCGCTGCGCGCCCACATGCTGCAAGGCGCCGGGCTGGGGCAAGTGGCTCCGCAGTTGGGAGTGTTGGGGGTCTGGCTGGTGGTGTCGTTCACCCTGGCGCTGAAACTGTTTCGCTGGCGATAGGCGGCCGGCGATCCGGTCACTTCTTGGGATTCAACTTCAGATTGAGGATCGATTGCTTTTGCGAATCGAAGGAACTCAGCGTCTTGGTGCTGCTGGAAGCGCCCTGGTAGTCGGCTTTTAGCTCGTAATCGATATCCGGGCTCAAATCGTAAAAATGATACGTGCCGTCGTCCTTGGTGATGAACGATCGGATTTGCAGCGTCTTGGTGTTCTTCAATTGCACCACGGCGCCATTCACCAGGCTGCCGTCCGCGACGGTCACCGTGCCTTGCACGCTGCGGGTGTTTTCGGCCTTCTTCTTCTGAGCGAACATGGCGGGGGCGCAGAGAAGCAGAACCGCCAGCAGGGCCAGGCAGATGGTTTTCATGCGATTATTTCCAATCCTCGTCGGATTCTTCTTCGTCGTCGTCCTCCAGAAAATCGTCTTCGTCCTCGTCTTCCTCGAGATCTTCGGCCGACTCCAGTTCCAAAGGATCGGTGCCCACGACTCTCAGGTCCGCGCCACACTCATCGCAACTGATGGTGTCGCCCTCGTCGACGTCTTCTTCGTCCACATCGATCGCGCCTTGGCATTTCGGACAAACGACCATCGAAAATCCTCCCGACATACTACTGATAAACGATAGACCGCCATGTTTGCAACCTCTATTTGCCGGCTTGCTTGGCCAGCCGCCGGCGGGTGGTGGCCGGGACCAGGCCCTTCAAGCGAAGGTACATGAATAACTGTGCGCGATGCGTCAATTCGTGCTCCTTGATGGTCTGGACCATTTCGAGGCGTGTGACCTTCTGGCCGTCGAAGCGGGTGACGATATGCGCAAAGAATTCAGCGGGTTGGGCCGCCAGTTGCGCGGTGCGCTCCGCGAGCGAATCCCGCAAAGCCGCGGCCAGTTCGGGCGCGCCCGCGGCCGCGTCGAGGCCCGGCATGTGCCGGCTCAGGCGTTCGCGAAAATCGGGCGTGGCGAAATTCTCGCCGCCGGCCAGTAACATGCCGGTCAATGCGTGGCTGGCGTCCAGAATGTGGCGCGCGATGGCGCGGAACGTCATTAACTCGGGCGTGGGCCGGTAATCCAGATCGGCGGCCGGAAACTCTTCGACGGCGGCAGCGGTATCCTGGCGGATCGTCCTCCAGGAATCGAGCACGTGCTCCACTCTGACCATGACCACATTGTATCGGGTTGGCCGGCGGGTGACGCAGCCGCCAGGCGCGCCGCGACGAATCGTGGGGCGGGTTGGCAATCCGCGGCAGGTTAAAAACCTGCCCCACATAGCGGCAGAGCCGCAACGAGTGGTGGCGATTCTCCGGGGCCGGGGCGGGTGCGTCCAAGGGCGGGCAGGCGGATTGACAATCCGCCGCAGGTCAAAACCTACCCCACATAGCGGCAAGCCGCAACGAGTGGTGGCGATTCTCCGCGGTTGCGGCAGGCGGATTCACAATCCGCCGCAGGTTAAAAACCTGCCCCACAATTCGTCGCGGCGCGCGAAGAATGTGATGGATAAGAGTACAAAGGCACGGGTGGGAATTGGCCCAGGTTCACTATAATGAAGGGGTCCATGCACCAAAAACGCAACGAGAGGGTTGTGGATCTGAATCCACAGGAGACCGCCGAGTGGGTGGAATCGCTCGATCAGGTGATCGACCAGGCGGGGCCGGACCGCGCCGCATACCTGTTGGAGCAGCTTACCGGGCGGGCGCGGAGGGAAGGCGCCGACCTGCCCATTCATCTGAACACGCCCTACATCAATACCATTCGTCCCGAAGACGAAGTGGCATACCCGGGCGATCGGGCCATGGAGCGCCGCATCAAGAGCCTGGTGCGGTGGAACGCCATGGCCATGGTGGTGAGGCAGAACAAGTACGATGCGGGCATTGGCGGCCACATCTCCACCTACGCCTCGCTGGCCACGCTGTTGGAGGTGGGGTTCAATCATTTCTTCCATGCCTCCTACGACGGCCAGCCGGGCGACCTGGTCTACTTCCAGGGGCATGCCTCGCCGGGGGTCTACGCGCGCGCGTTCCTCGAAGGCCGGCTGAGTGAAGAGCACCTCAAGAATTTCCGGCACGAGCTGCGCGAACACCCGGGGCTGTCTTCTTATCCGCACCCGTGGCTGATGCCGGATTTCTGGAACTTCCCCACGGTGTCGATGGGTCTGGGTCCCATCAATTCCATCTACCAGGCGCGTTTCATGCGGTACATGGAGAACCGCGGCCTCATACCGCCCACGCCGCGGAGAGTCTGGGGATTTCTGGGCGACGGCGAAATGGACGAGCCGGAATCCATGGGCTCGCTGACTTTGGCCTCGCGGGAAAAGCTGGACAACCTCACGTGGATCATCAATTGCAACCTGCAGCGGCTGGACGGGCCGGTGCGCGGCAACGGCAAGGTGATTCAGGAACTGGAGGCCGCCTTCCGCGGCGCCGGCTGGAACGTCATCAAGGTGATCTGGGGCGAGGATTGGGACGCGCTGCTGGCCCGCGACCATACCGGCCTGCTCCAAAAGCGCATGGGTGAAGCGGTGGACGGCGAGTACCAGACTTACGTCACCAAGGACGGCGCCTACATTCGCAAGAACTTCTTCGGCAAGTACCCCGAGCTGCTCGACCTGGTGGCGCACCTCAGCGACGACGAGTTGATGAAACTGCGGCGCGGCGGACACGATCCGCGCAAGGTCTACAACGCCTACAAAGCGGCCATGGAAACCAAGGACCGCCCCACCGTGATTCTGGCGCATACCATCAAGGGCTACGGGCTGGGCGAGGCGGGCGAGGGCCGCAACATCACCCACCAGCAGAAGAAGCTCAACGAGCAGGAGCTGGAGCACTTCCGGTCGCGCTTCGAGATCCCCATTCCGGAAGAAGCCGCCCGCCATGCCGAGTTCTACCGGCCGCCCTCGGACAGCCCGGAAATGGCCTACCTGCACGAGCAACGGCGCCGGCTGGGTGGATACATGCCGCACCGCACCGCGGCGGCCGCGAGCGTCGAAGCTCCGCCGCTCGATTACCTGAAGGAATCGCTGGAAGGATCGTCCGGGCGCGAGGTCTCGAGCACCATGGCCTTCGTTCGCGTTCTGACGCTGCTCATGAAGCACCCGCAAATGGGCCATCGCGTGGTGCCGATTATTCCCGACGAGGCGCGCACGTTCGGCATGGAATCGCTGTTCCGGCAGTTCGGCATCTATGCGAGCCAGGGACAGCTCTACAAGCCGCACGACGCGGAGATGTTCCTGTACTACAAGGAATCCAAGGACGGCCAGATTCTCGAAGAGGGCATCACCGAAGCCGGTTCCATGGCTTCCTTCACGGCCGCGGGCACGGCCTACGTGAACTACGGCGTGGCCATGGCGCCGTTCTTCATTTACTATTCGATGTTCGGCTTCCAGCGCGTGGGCGACCTGATATGGGCATTCGGCGACTCGCGCGGCAAAGGCTTCCTGTGCGGCGGCACGGCCGGCCGCACCACGCTGGCCGGCGAAGGTTTGCAGCACCAGGATGGCCAGAGCATTTTGCTCTCGAGCATTGTGCCTACCTGCACAACTTACGACCCGGCCTACGCGTATGAGATCGCCATCATCGTGCAGGATGGCGTCCGGCGCATGTACCAGGAGCGGGAGGACCGCTTCTACTACCTCACCTTATACAACGAGAATTACCCCATGCCGCCGATGCCCCAGGGACTCGACCCGGCGGGCGTGCTCAAGGGCATCTATCGCTACCAGGCGGCTGAAAACGGCGGGGCCAAGGTGCAACTCTTCGGCAGCGGCCCCATCCTGAACGAAGCGCTGCGCGCGCAGCGGATCCTCGGCGAACAGTACGGCGTTGCGGCGGATGTGTGGAGCGTGACCAGCTACAACGAGCTGCGGAGGGAAGCCCTGGGCGTGGATCGGTGGAACCGGCTGCATCCGGACCAGCCGGCCCGGACGCCCTACATCGTCGAGGCCTTGAAAGGCGCCGATGGCCCGGTGGTGGCCGCCACCGATTACATGAAAGTAGTAGCCGACCAGGTGGCCCCCTGGCTGCCCGGCCGCATGGTGACGCTGGGCACCGACGGCTTCGGCCGCAGCGACAACCGCGAGCACCTGCGGAAGCACTTCGAGATCAATGCCGAGTCGATCGCCGCCGCGGCGCTCTCGCGGCTGGCGCGCGACGGCCAGTTCGACGCCGGGAAAGCCCGCGCGGCTTTCGCCGAGTTGGGGTGCGACACCGAAAAGACGGACCCCGCGCGGGCCTGACGAACAACATGCACATCGGCCAACGTGTCGCGATCGCCGGGATGGTGGTTAGCGGCTCGCTCGCCGTTATCAAAATCGTCGCGGGCGTCTACGGCCATTCCACGGCCGTGGTGGCGGATGGGCTGGAATCGGCGGGCGACGTGTTCGCTTCCGGCTTTGTGCTGCTCGGCTTGACGGTGGCCGCCCGGCCCGCCGACGAAAACCACCCCTATGGCCACGGCCGGGCGGAAACCCTCACGGGCCTGTTGATCGGCCTGGCGCTGACGGCCGCCGGCGCGCTGATCTCCTATGACTCACTGCGCCGCCTGGGCCAGCCGCGCTTGCCGCTGGCCGCCTACGTAGTGTGGCCTTTGATCGCCTCCCTGCTGGCCAGAATGGCTCTTGCCTCCGTCAAGTTTCACTATGGCCGGAAGCTCCACAGCACCGCGCTCACCGCCGACGCGTGGCACGACACCATGGACAGCGTTTCCGCCGTGGCGGCGCTCGTCGCGGTGGGACTGACGCTCTGGGATCCCGCGCGCTTTTTCGATGCCGACCGCTACGGCGGCTTCGTCGTAGGCCTGATCGTAATGTCCGTGGGCGTGCGCGTGGCGCGCGAAACCGCCCTGCAGCTTATGGACACCATGCCGGATGAGGAGCTCATGAAGCAGATCCGGGCGGTGGCGTCCACGGTGCCCGGCGTGCGCGGCGTGGAGAAATGCTATGCGCGCAAAACCGGCCTGCGGTATCACGTGGATCTGCACCTGGAAGTGGACCCCGAGATGACCGTACGGCAATCGCACGAGATCGCCAACAATGTGCGGTTTCGGATTCGGGAGCAACTCGACTGGGTGGCCGACGTGCTGGTGCACGTGGAGCCGGCGCCGTAAGAGGGCACCCCATCCACCGGCTATAATCACCGGATGCGCACCCGGAAGGAAGCTCGACCCCGGCTCGATTAAGACCGGAACCGCGATCTACCAGATCCAAGGCGCGGGAGCCGTGATCGTCTCGGACTGAAGGCGGGTCTCTATGGGATTCGACGAAAACCAAAATCTCGACATTCTTCAAAACATCGAATTCGCGATCGTCAAAGAGTACCGCCGCGACCCTGGCATCCTGGACTTGAACGTTCGCGATGCCGTGAACGCACTTGCGCGGCAGTACGAATCGGAAGAAGAAGGGCGCACGCCGCCACGGGCGCAAATGACGGATCGGACGCGGGCCATCTTCGATGCCGTCCGGGCTGTGTGCGAGTGGCGGCTGGGACGACCGTGCGGACCTGTCCCCGCCACCAGGAACGATCCCCCCATAACCGCCGCCGAGATGGCCGGCTGCCTCAAACGTATCCGCAAGTCCGTCGACCGTTGGAGCAAAGAGAGCGGTCCGCGAGGCTATCTCAACTTCGTGCGGCAGTACATCGTGTAGCCCCCGGGCAACCCGCCGGCGAGTTGCGGACGCCAAGTGGTAGCGCCCGATCGCGTCGCAGCCACCTCGACAATTGCGGAAGAGGGAAGCGACGCATTTCTTGCCAGACCCGCAAAATGCGTCTGACCCCTTTTCCGTACTACCGTATAACCATGCGTGTCGTTCTCGCTGTCTTCGCCGCCTGCCTCGCGGCGGAAGGGCAAATCCCGGCGCAGGATGCCCGTAACGTCAACCTTCCCAACACGGACACCCACTTCACCGCCAGGACTTATAAGACACTCGCCGAGTGGCAGAGCCGCAAAGAATTCCTGCGGCGACAGATTCTCTCGGCTGCCGGGCTGCTGCCGCTGTTTCCGAAAAACGACCTCCACCCACAGATCTTCGGGCGCGTCGAGTATCAAGGCTACTCCATCGAAAAGGTGCTGCTCGAGACCCTCCCCGGCTACTATCTCGGCGGCAATCTATACCGTCCGCTGAAGGCCGCGCCGCCCCAGGGGTTCCCCGCCGTGCTCACGCCCCACGGCCACTGGACCAACGGGCGCCTGGAGGACACCGCCATTTGTTCCGTGCCCGCTCGCGCCATCAACCTCGCGCGGCAAGGCTATGTGGTGCTGGCCTATGACATGGTGGGCTACAACGACAGTGTCCAGACGCCGCACGATTTCGGCGAGAAGCCCGTCGAGCAGCTTTGGGGCTTCGGCTCGTTCGGCCTCCAGTTGTGGAACGGAATCCGCGTGGTCGACTTTCTGGAGACCCTCCCCGGCGTCAACCCGAAAATGATCGGCGCCACGGGAGCTTCCGGCGGCGGCACGCAGACGTACATGCTCACCGCGGTCGACGACCGCGTCCGGTTCTCCGCCCCCGCCAACATGGTTTCGTTCACGATGCAGGGCGGCGGGGTGTGCGAGAACGCGCCTGGCCTGCGACTCGATACCAATAACGTGGAGTTCGCCGCCATGATGGCGCCGCGCCCCATGTTCATGGCGGCCGCCACGGGCGATTGGACCCGCAACATGCTGCGCGAGGAGTACCCCGCCGTCCGCGCCATATACGATCTCTATGGCAAGGGCGAGGACGTGGAAGCCATGCTGCTCGACGCACCCCACAACTACAACCAGGCGAACCGCGAAGCCATGTACGCGTTCTTCGGCAAGCACGTGCTGGGCGAGAAGGACCCCGCCAAACTCAAAGAGCAACCCTTCCGCGCCGCGCGGATCACGGACATGCTGGCACTGTTCGACCGCACACTGCCCGGCAATGCTCTCTCGTTCCAGCAACTCTTCGAAGAGTGGGTCCGCCTGGCGAAGGAGCAGACCGGGGACACGAGGGAGCGCCTGGCTGTGGCGCTGGCCGCCGAGTGGCCGCCGGAAGTGCTCAGCCAGGTGGACGGCGGGCGCATCGTGCTAGGCCGGCCCGGCATAGGCGATCGCATCCCCGGCATCTGGGTGAAAGGGTCGAACCCGGCCGTGCTGGTGGTGGATGCCGATGGCGCCGAGGCCGCGCGCCGGACGCCGGAAGTGGCGCGCCTGGTCGACGCCGGCCGCTCCGTCCTCATGATCGACGCCTTCCAGACCGGCAGCGCCGTGGCGCCGCGCGACCGCTCCGTGCGGAACTTTCTGACGTTCAATAAGACCGACGATGCCAACCGCGTGCAGGACATCCTGACCGCGCTGGCCTGGTTGAACACGCCCCACACCCGCCTCGTCGGCCTGGGCAAAGCCGCCGTCTGGTGTCTCTTCGCGGCGGCTCTATCGCGCCAGCCCGTAGATCTCCAGTCCGATCTTGGCGGCTTTACGGGCGCCGATCAGGATTACATCGACGGACTCTTCGTCCCCGGCATCCAGCGCGCTGGCGGCCTGCGCGCGGCCCGCCAGTTGGCTGGTGCTCAATAAGGTACGATCGAGCACATGGCGCAGCCGGCCATGCATGAGGCGGTCGATGCCGATTTCGCCCCAGGTTTTTTCAGGCCGCGCCGGCACCCACGGCCGAGATCCGGAGCAGCGCTTTTTCCATTTGCAGGAGCAGGACCCCAAGACCGGCGAGGACACGGACGTCCGGATGCTCTCGGAGATCCGCATGGTGGATGGCGTGTTGGAAGGCTCGGGCGAGATCCACCTGATTCGCCAGGGGCCGGGCCATTCTTCGATCGGCGTGCGCATCAACCGGGTGAATTACTTTAAAGGCGCCGTCGCCCTGGCGCGCATGACGCGAGCCGCCCTGCCGCCCGCGGAATTCCTGAAAAAGCAGGACAGACCGTGGCCTTTCGCGGTCTGTCACGCCTCTGACTTGAGCCGGTCCGGCAATGCGATCACCGGGGGCTGTAATGTCTCATAATGAGGCTTGCCATCGCCCGCCCGCACGGCCGCGTTCGACATCCTCCGCCAGGTGGAAGCGGGCGGCTATGCCTCCGATCTGCTGGTGGCGCGCACCGCGGCTCTCGATTCGCGCGACGCCGGGCTCGCCTCCGCCATCGTTTTCGGCGTGCTGCGATATCGCGCGCAGCTCGACTGGCTCATCGGACATTACTCCGGCCGCCGGCAGAAGCTCGACCCCGAAGTGAGCATCGCGCTGCGCATGGGCATCTACCAGCTTCGGTACCTGGAGCGCATCCCGCCCCACGCCGCGGTGGCCGCGAGCGTGGAACTCGTCAAGCGCGCGCGCAAGCGCTCGGCCGCGGGCTTCGTCAATGCCGTGCTGCGGAAGGTGGATCGCAGCCCGGTCGCGTGGCCCGGCCGCGAGGTGGAACTCTCCTGCCCGGCGTGGCTGCTGGCTCGCTGGGAACGCTACTACGGCCCCGAGGCCGCGGCCGCGATCGCTCGCGCCGCGCTTCAGGAGCCGGAAAAGTACGTACGCGGCGGGCGCATCCAGGACATTGGCTCGCAATCCATCGTGCCGCTGCTCGGCCTCGCGCCCGGCCAGCGGTTTCTCGATCTCTGCGCCGCGCCCGGCAACAAAACCGCGCAGGCGCTCGAATCGGGCGTCCGCGCGGTGGCTTGCGATCTGCACCTTCGCCGCCTTGCGCCCATGCGGAGCCTCACCCCCAACCTGGTGGTTCTGGATGGCACTCAACCGCTTCCCTTCGCGCGCTCATTCGACCGCATTCTCCTCGATGTTCCTTGCTCGGGCACGGGCACGCTCGGCCGCAACCCCGAAATCAAGTGGCGGCTCGCGGGCGCCGATCTCGACGATCTGCATCGCCGCCAGGCCGCGCTGCTGGCCAACGCGCGCACGGCCCTCGCGCCCGGCGGCCTGCTGGTGTATTCCACCTGCTCGCTCGAACCGGAAGAGAATGAAGCCGTGGTGGCCGCCGTTCCCGCGGAACTGGTTGTCGAGACCATGCGCCGCCTTCCGGGCCGCGATGCCGGAGACGGCTTCTACGCCGCTGTGATAAAATCGAACCAGCCCGCAAATGATTGAAATTATTCCGTCAATTCTGTCGGCGGATTTTGCCCGCCTGGCGGAAGAAATCGCTCGTGTCGAGCGCGCTGGCGCCGCCATGCTGCACGTGGACGTCATGGACGGCCACTTCGTCCCCAATATCACCATTGGGCCGCCGGTGGTCGAATCCGTGCGCAAGGTCACGCGCCTGCACCTGGATGTCCACCTCATGATTGAGAATCCCGAGCGCTTTGCCGACGCTTTCGTCGGGGCCGGCGCCAATTCCGTTTCGGTGCATTACGAAGCTTGCCGCCACCTGGATGGCACCCTGGGGATGATCCGCAAGGCCGGCGCCCTGGCGGGCGTGGTGCTCAACCCGGCGACGCCGGTCGCGGTGCTGGAAGACGTTCTGGAGGTGGCGGACTACGTGCTGTTGATGAGCGTGAACCCCGGCTTCGGCGGGCAGAAGCTCATCCCCTACGTGCTGCACAAGGCGCGCCAGCTCGACAGGATGAGGCGGGAAAAGAAGTTAGCGTTGCCCATCGAAATCGATGGCGGCATCGACCGGCAGAACCTTGCCGATGTGGTACGCTCCGGGTGTGAGTGGATCGTCACAGGGTCAGCGATCTTTCACACTCCGGACCCCGAGGCTACCGTGCGCGAGATGCGCGAAATCGCCGCCGGCGCCACCGGGGTGAGAGTGTAGGGGATTGAAATATGGTTCGAAACGCCATTCGTCATGCCGTGTTGCTCGCCGTGCTGGTGGTTCTGCCGAGTTCCTGCGGCTTCAAACGTCACAAGTACGACAACCCCATCACCAAGGACACCCAGCAGCCCGACAAGGTGCTATTCGACAAGGCCATCGCCGATATCGAGCACAGCCGCTTCGAAATCGCGCGGATCACGCTGCAAACGCTCATCAACACGTACGACACCAGCGAGTACCTCGCCAAGGCCAAGCTGGCCCTGGCCGATAGCTGGTTTCGCGAGGGCGGCGCCCACGGCCTCGCCGAGGCCGAAGCCGAGTACAAGGACTTCATCCTGTTCTACCCCGCCATGGAAGAAGCCGCCGAGGCCCAGGAGAAGGTCTGCGACATCCACTACAAGCAGATGGAGAAATCCGACCGCGACCCCATGCACGCCTTGCGGGCCGAGGACGAATGCCGCCAGTTGCTGGTGCAGTTCCCCAACAGCAAGTTCGCGCCCGAGGCGCAACAGAAACTGCGGGACATTCAGGAAGTGCTGGCCGACGCCGAGTTCAGAACCGCCATGTTCTATCACACCAAGGGCAGCTTTCCCGCGGCCGCCAACCGGTTCCAGGGCATGGCCGACCAGTTCCCGCTCTACAGCCAGGCCGACGAAGGGTTGTGGCAGCTCGCCGATTCCTACCAGCATATGGGCGACCGCTTCGAGAACCAGCAGGTTGCGGCCCTCACCAGGATCGTCAAGGACTATCCGCTGAGCGCTCACGCCGATGCCGCGCGGGCGAAGCTGAAAGAAATGAACCGGCCCGTGCCGGAAGCCGATCCCGTGGCTTACGCCCGCATGAAGTATGAGCTGGAAAACCACACCAAGATGAGCCCGATGGGCCACTTTTTTGGGGCTTTCCGCACCAGCCCCACCATGAACATGGCGGCCAAATCGGGAAGCCCGCAGATGACGGGCATGCGGCCCACCATCCCGGCCAGCGTTCCGCCGGTTGCCGCGGGCACCCAGGGCGTGAGCTCCGAGGTCTCCGTCTCCACGGTGGCCGACAGTTCCGCCATCGACAGGAATCCCGACGCGCGCGCCAACCCCCCCGCGCCGGGCAGCTCGACGGGTGATACCGGCACAACCGTGAGCGCCACCGCCGTTTCGGCCACGCAGCCCGCGGCCGCTCCTCCGCCGCCGCCGACCCAGCAATCCACCGTGACGCGCACGGGAGTGGATATCAACACCGCGTCCGTGGCGGAATTGCAGAAGTTGCCTGGTGTCAACAAGCTTCAGGCGCAGAGGATTTTTGCCATGCGGCCTTTCTTGTCCATCCAGGATCTGATCCGGACGGGTCTTCCGCAGAAAACGATCAATCGACTCAAGCCGGCCGCCACGGCCCCCGCGAAAAAATGAGCCGCATTCTGCTGGTGGACGACAGCCCGCACGCCCAGCGCATGGGGGAGCGCATCCTCAGCGATGAAGGTTACGAGGTAGTCACCGTCAGCAACGCCGATTCCGCGCTGATCCGCCTGGTAGACGCCGATCCCGATGTGGTGGTGGCCGACGCCGTAATGCCCGGCCGCACCGGCTACGACATCTGCCAGTATCTCAAGATGAGTCCGCGCCATCGCCACGTGCGGGTGATCCTCACGTCCGGAGCGCAGGAGCCCATCGACGAGGCGCGAGCGCGGCTGGTCCAGGCCGATGGCACGATCGAGAAACCGTTCGAGGCCAGCGTCCTGCTGGCGGCCGTGAGACCGCTGGCGGAAGCGGCGGCCGCGGCTCGGGGGCCGGGCGGGGTACCCGCCGCTCCCGCGGGTCGGGGCCAGGGGCCGGTGGCCGCGCCGTTCGTGGCGGTGGTGGATGCGGAACAGGTGCGCGCGGCCGTAACCGTGGCGCTCGACGCCACCATGGGCACGCTCGCCGACGAAGTCGCGCGGCGCGTGCTCGCGGCGCTCAATGCCAGCAAACCCGAGGCGCAACCCGCGTCCCTGCGGCCCGAGCCTCCCCAGCCTGCGCTTCCTCCTCCCGCGCGTGGGATGGTGCGCCGGGTGACGCCGCTGCGCGTCCGCACCGGCTCCATCCTGGGGTTAGACATCGACAATCTGGAACCGGAGGACCCCGATTCCGAACCCCCGGAGTAGCTTATGCCCGACAACACCTTCGACGTTGTCTCCAAAATCGAAATGCCCGAAGTCCTCAATGCCATCCAGCAGGCGCTGAAGGAAGTTCATCAGCGCTACGACCTCAAAGACTCGAAGTCCAACATCGAGCTCAACGAGAAGGACAACAAGGTCGTTTTGTCCAGCCAGGACGAATTCAAGCTCAAGGCGGTGGTGGACCTGCTCGAATCGAAGCTGGTCCGGCGCAAGGTGCCGCTCAAGGGATTGACCTACGGAGAGATCATTCCGGCCGCCGGCTCCTCGGTGCGCCAGGAGATTTCGTTGCAGCAGGGCATCCCCATCGAAAAAGCGCGCGAGATCGTGAAAAAGATCAAGGACAGCAAGCTCCGGGTGCAGGCCTCCATCCAGGACGATTTCGTGCGCGTCGCCAGCCGCGACCGCGACACCCTTCAGCAGGTCATCAAGCTGCTGCGCGAGACGGATTTCGGCATCGACACGCAGTTCACTAACTACCGCACGAACTGAGAAAAAGGGGACAGACGCATTTAAATAAATGCGTCTGTCCCCTTTTTCGTGCCAAGTGCTAAACTCGCCATGTTGGCCGCGACTCCACTTCAAACCAGAGTTTCGGGCGCCCTGCGAGGCGTGGTAATCCTGCTGGTTCTCTCCGTCTCCATCAATTACGTCGATCGCGGGAATCTCTCGATTGCGGCGCCGCTGCTCAAAGATGAATTGGGAATCTCGGCGTCGCAACTGGGAATCCTGCTCTCCTCTTTCTTTTGGACCTACGCCGCGTGCCAGATCCTGGCCGGCTGGCTGGTGGATCGCTTTGACGTGAACTGGGTTCTCGCGGCGGGGTTCTTCCTCTGGTCGCTAGCGACGGCCGCCACCGGCTTGATCCACGGATTCGCGGTGCTGCTGGCGCTGCGGTTGCTGCTCGGGATCGGGGAGTCGGTGGCGTATCCGTGTTATTCGAAGATCCTGGCCGCGCATTTCCACGAGCATCAGCGCGGATTGCCGAATGCCTTGATCGACGCCGGCACGAAGGTCGGACCGGCGCTGGGCACGCTGGTGGGCGGCCTGTTCATGGCGCACTTCGGCTGGCGGCCGTTCTTCATCGCCCTGGGACTGGGCAGCCTGTTGTGGCTGCCGGGCTGGGTGAAATGGATGCCGCGCGGGCCGGGCATCGCCGAGGGCCACCCCAGGGGCATTCCGAGTATTCCGGATATCCTGCGCCAGCGTTCGGCATGGGCCACCTTCCTGGGTCTCTTCTGCGCGAATTACTTCTGGTATTTTCTGCTCACCTGGCTGCCCTTTTATCTGGTTCGGGAGCGGCATTTTTCCATGAGCCTGATGGCCACCATTGGCTCGGCCGCATACTTTCTGACGGCCTCCACAACCACCGTAACCGGATGGCTGTCCGATCGCTTGATCGCGGCCGGCGCCACACCCACGCGCGTCCGCAAGACCTGCACGGGAGCGGGGTTGGGCGGAGCCACGATTATCCTGGGGGTGGCATGGGTTTCCAATCCCGTGGCCTCCATGGTCTTCCTGATGCTGGGTTGTCTGTCGTACGGCATCTTCGCATCCAGCCACTGGGCCATCACGCAGACCATCGCCGGACCCCGGGCCGCGGGCCGATGGTCCGGTTTGCAGAACTTCGTGGGGAACCTGGCCGGGGTGGCTGCACCCGCCATCACCGGATTCGTGGTGGACAAGACCGGCGTGTTCTTCTGGGCCTTCGCGGTTTCCGCCGGCGTAGCGCTGGCTGGCTCCATGGTGTACCTGTTCCTGCTGGGGCCGGTCGAGCCGGTGGCCTGGCGCGCCCGGAGCTGACAAGGGACTGGATTCGCAGCCTCGTTTGTGCCATGCTGAACGGTTCGTATGGATATTATCACCGGCAACGTCGGATGGATCGAAGTGATCTGCGGGCCCATGTTCTCGGGCAAGAGCGAAGAGCTGATCAGACGCCTGCGCAGGGCCATGATCGCGCGCAAGCGGGTGGAGGTGTTCAAGCCGTCGATCGACACGCGCTATTCGGATGACGAGATCGTCTCGCACGGCGACCTACGCATGCACTCCCAGGTGGTCGCGAACGCCACCGAGATCACCGAGCGCATCGACTGGCGCTCGGAAGTGGTGGGCATCGACGAGGCCAACTTCATGGGGCCGCAACTGGTGGACGTGGCGCAGCGCCTGGCCGACAGCGGCAAGCAGGTGATCGTCGCCGGCCTCGACACGGACTACCTGGGCCGGCCCTTCGCGCCCATCCCCGACCTGCTGGCGCTTTCCGAATCGATCACCAAGACGCTCGCCATTTGCGTGCGCTGCGGCAACCCGGCTAAGCACACGCAACGGCTGCGCGGTTCCGACGAGCTGATTGTGGTGGGCGCGTCCGACATGTACGAGGCCCGGTGCCGGCGCTGCTTCGAGCCGGGCATCCCCAAGCAGACGGAGATGGATTTCGTGAAGGCCAAAGTGCGCACCGCGGGCTAGCGCGTCACCGCGCCCAGGTCCTTGACTTTTCGTAACGCCGGGAACAGCCGCGCCCAGAGGGCCACCACGGCGATGGTTCCCAACCCGCCGAGCACCACTGCCGGCACCGTCCCGAACCATTGCGCGGTGATCCCCGATTCGAACTGGCCCACCTCGTTCGACGCGCCGACGAACACCATGTTGACCGCGCTCACGCGGCCGCGCATTTCGTCCGGCGTCGAGAGCTGAATCATGGTCTGGCGCACGATGACGCTCACCATGTCGCACGCCCCGGCCAGCGCCAGCGCCGCCAGCGATAGCGCCAGGTTGCGCGAAAGTCCAAAGACTACGGTGAAGAGCCCGAAGCCGAAGACGCACCACAGCATGGCGACCCCCGCGCGCCGTGTCAAGGGCCGGTGAGCCACCACGATGGCCATGGCCACCGCGCCCACGCCGGGCGCGCTGCGCAGAACGCCCAGCCCCGCCGCGCCCACTTTCAGGATTTCCCGCGCGTACACCGGCAACAGCGCCACCGCGCCGCCCAGCAGCACGGCGAAAAGGTCCAGCGAGATGGCGCCCAGGACCAGCTTGTTGCGCCAAATGTAGCGGAGCCCTTCCAGCACCATGCCCAAAGAGGCTGCGCGCGGGCGTTCCACGGCCCGCACCCGGATGGCCGACACCATTCCCAATCCCGTGAGATACGCGATGGCGGCGGACGCGTAGACAGGAATGGGACTCCCGCTCAATCCGTAGAGCACTCCGCCAATCATCGGCCCGGCGATGGTGGCCGCCTGAAAAATGGAAGAACTCCAGGCGACCGCGTTGGGGAAATCTTCTTCGGGCACCAGCAGCGGCAGGAACGCCTGGCCCGCGGGATGGTTGAACGCCCGCACGGCGCCGTTCAGCAGCAGCACCGCATAGATCGGATAGACCGAAACCAGGCCGTGCACCGTGAGCGCCAGCAGCAGCACCGAGCACAGGGAAAACGCGGCCAGGCAAGCCTGCAAAATGCGCAGGCGTGGGACGCGGTCCGCGGTATGCCCGGCCGCCAGGAACAGGAAGATGCCCGGCAGAAACTGCGCCAGTCCCACCAGCCCGAGATCGAGCGGCCGATGCGTCAGCGCGTACACCTGCCAGGCCACGGCCACGGCTTGCATCTCCGACGCCAGCGGCGTCAGGAAGCGGGCGGTCATATAGTAGCGGTAGTTGGGATAGCGAAAAGCGGCGCGGGCCTGGCGCATGTCGGGCTTAGTGCCAGTGTCCCACAGGTATGCCCGGCCCTTTAGCTCCTAAGCAGCGGGCTTGTCCCGGCGCTCGACTTCGGCCATGATTTCCTGGATTGTGTGTATCCGTCCGGCAAACCCATCTTCCCCGGCTTGAGCTTCAGAGGCATACTTCTTGGTGGCGACAACTGCGCTCGACGTGTCGGTACGGCGGGCGAACGCCGGGCGGTCATGCGTGAGCGGGAACAAGCAAGATGTGGAGAAGGCGCGGTTCTGGCGAGCCGCGATTCGGGAAGCCGCGCGGAGCGGGGTGTCGATCCGGGAGTTCTGCCGGCGGCGGAAGCTGAAGGAGTGCCAGTTCTATTGGTGGCAGCACCGCCTGTCGATGACGCGGCGCACCGCAACTGAGGGGCGGAACCGGCGGTCTCGCGGGCCTGCGAGCTTCGCTCTGGTGAGCGAAGAACCAGGCGCGAACGACGCCGGCATTGAGTTGGTGCTGGCCGGCGGGCGGCGGTTACGCATCGCTCGCGGCGTGGATGAGGCGACCTTGCGGGCGGTGCTGGCGGCGGTGGAACCGGCGGGATGCTGAGCTTTCCGGCCGCGATCAGGGTGTACCTGTGCACGGTGGCGTGCGACATGCGGCGCAGCTTCGACGGTCTGTCAATGATGGCCGAGCATATCCTCCGGTGCAATCCGTTCTCGGGGCATCTGCTGGTGTTCTGCAACAAGCGGAGCGATCGGGTCAAGATCCTGTACTGGGACCGGGATGGGTGGGTGATCTGGTACAAGCGGCTGGAGGCGGGGACGTTCGCCTTTCCGTTCGCCGAGACGGGGCGGGGGGAGATCGCTGCGTGGGAGTTGGGCATGTTACTGGAGGGCATCGATCTGAGCAAGGGGCGGAGGAGGAAGCGGTACGCGCCGCCGGCGGCGCTGACGGAGGCACGCGGGGAGATGGAAGCGCCGAAACAGTAAGTCGCACCTTTGTATTGACTCAGCCGAGTAAGTATAGTAAGTTATACTTATCATCACTTAGTGATGTTACTCGGGCGATAACGTTTGATCCGAACAACCTGCCGAACGACGCAGCCGCTTTGCGGGAGATGCTGCTGAGCACGCAGCAGACGCTGCTCGGCACGCAGCAGACGTTGCTCGGCGCGATGGCCCAACTGGACGCCACGCGGGAGCAACTGGCGGCCAAGGAGCACGAACTCCAGCGGGTGCGGCACTGGCTGGAACAGTTGCTGCGCCACCGCTATGGGCAGAAACGCGAACGGGTGGACGAGAACCAGTTGTTCCTGTTCGCGGTCGAGCTCGCCAGCGGGGGGCAGGATGCGCCGCCCGAGTCGAAGCCGGCCAGCAGCGTTTCCCAGCCCACGCCGCGGGGACATGGACGGCAGCTGTTGCCGCAGTCGCTGGAGCGGCGGCGCGTGGTATTCGATCTGGACGAAGCCGCGCGGCGCTGCCCCGAGTGTCAGAGTGAACTGAAACATATCGGGGAAGAAATCAGCGAGCGATTGGAATATGTCCCAGCCTCGCTGCACGTGATCGAAGAAGCCCGCCAGAAGTACGCGTGCACGAAGGGCTGCACGGTGGTTACGGCAGCCAAGCCGCCAGCGCCAGTCGAAAAGGGAATGGCGGGGCCGGGTCTGCTGGCGCATGTGGCGGTCTCCAAGTATGGCGATCACCTTCCGCTGCACCGGCAGGAAGCGATCTTCGCGCGGCAAGGCGTGGGGCTGTCGCGCAAGACGATGTGCGATTGGATCAGACAGTGCGCGGAGCTGGTGAGCCCGCTGTACGATCTGATGAAAACGCAGGCGCTGAGTTCGAAGGTGGTGCAGACCGACGACACGCCGGTGCCGGTGCTGGACCCGGAGTTGCCGCACACCCGCACGGGCCGGATCTGGACCTACATGGGGGACGCGGCGCATCCCTACACGGTGTACGACTACACGCCCAATCGCAGCCGTGACGGGCCGGATGAGTTCCTGAAAGACTTCCGCGGTTATCTGCAAGCGGACGCCTATTCCGGTTACGACGGGATCTACAAAGATGCCGCGCGCGGCGTCACGGAAGTGGCGTGCATGGCGCACGCCCGGCGCCAGTACTTTGAGGCGCAGTCGTCGGACATCATGCGCTCGATGGTGATGCTGGCTTACATCCATCTGCTGTACGACGTCGAGCGCGAGGCGCGCGAGAGTCAATTGGGGGCCGCACAACGCCAGGCATTACGCCAGGCGCGGTCCCGGCCGATCCTGGCCGGCATCAAAGCATATCTGGAACGGGAGCGGCCACAGGTGTTGCCGAAGAGACCCATCGGCCAAGCTATCGGCTACACGTTGTCGAACTGGGACGCTCTGGTGCGGTATTGCGAGGACGGCGATCTGGAGATCGACAACAACGGCGCTGAGCGCAGTCTGCGCAGCGTGGCGGTGGGCCGCCGCAACTGGACGTTCCTGGGCAGCGACCACGGTGGACGCACGGCCGCAGTGCTGACCAGCCTCATCGCCACCTGCAAACGGCATCACATCGATCCGTTCGCCTATCTGCGCGACGTGTTCCAGCGGATCGCCGCTCACCCCGCCAAGCAGCTCGCCGATCTGCTGCCCGACAAGTGGCTCGCCGCTCGGACCGCCGCCTAATCGAATCCCGCCCCCGTACCGCTGCCCGAGGATCCGCACATGGGTTCGCCGGACGGATACGGCGAGACGGCTGGCCACGGCTTGCTGCACGAGATTCTCGGGGATTGTCAACTCAGTATCGACGACTTCAGGCAACTGCTGTAAGGACCACTGGCTGTGCGGCCTGCTCCGCGCCCCGCCCTCAGAACCCTTCCCACACGTACGCCGGGAACCGCCTCACCGTCTGGAATCCCACCCGCTCGTAGAGCGCGACCGCGTCCTCGTTGGCGGCCGTTACCGTGAGGCTCGCCGAACTGCAGCCGGCCTCCCGCAGGGTAATCAGCGACTGGCGCAGGAGCGCGTGTCCGATGCCCGTCCCCCGTACCGATGGCGTCACGAAAATCTGGGTGATATGGCCGCACCCCGCCGATACCAGGCTGGCCAGGGAAATGCCGCACAACCGCCCGCTCACCGCCTCCAGCGCGACGTAAGACGCCGGCCGGTAGAAAACCCCGCAACCGGGAGACCGCGTGATGTTGTACAGGAACCGGCGCGCGCCCGCGCTGCTGCGGTACTGGTCGTTGATGCGGCTATCGATGTGGCCCACATACGCCGCGGCGAGCGCCTGCGCGGCCGTATCCTGGTAATGATCGGACCACTTCTCAAGGTACATGGGCCGCCGTACGTTGCCTTCCGCCAGCGCGGCGCGGTCCAGGTCGAGCCGCATGAAATTGCGCTCGTAAACGCTCAGGTAATCGGCGTAGGGCGTCGTCCGGCCCGGCGTCAGGCGGGCCATCATGAGCTGCGACTCGATGCGCCCGATGAACGAATTCGCCATGATGGGTTCGAGCGCCGATGCCAGCAGCAGGTTCTCCCGCTCCACCGTGCGGAAGGCGCGGCGCACGTACAGGTCGCCGATGATCGCCTTGTTATCCTCCAGCACGTAGTACGCGTACCCGGCCACTTCCCCGTCCGCGACGAGCGCGCTGCCGTTGATCGCCCGCATATCCACAAAGCGGCGCACCAGGCCGGCCGACTTGTCGAAATCCCATTCCACCTCGTCCCGCCAGGCGGCCGTCTCTTCCTCGAGCAAGGGTTCCATGTCCCGCGCCGAAAGCCGCCGCAGGTCGATAATCCCGGACGGCTGCGAATGAGCCGGATGCATCTGGGCAGCCATGAGGTGCCTGTTATTGTACCCCGTACATGGCGGCGTAGCTCAATTGCTGCCGGACGAAATCCCGCGGGTACGAAATTCCCACGGCGGTCGCCTTGCCGGCCGAATCGAACTTCGGCGCGAGGGTGGCATTGACGCCGCACCAGTAAGTCGGAATGTCCAGTTTCCGGTAGCGCGCCACCACCTCGTCGCGCAGCTTGGGGTCGAAGTGCACGGCATACTGGTCCACCAGGGCTTTGATGGCCGCGTAGTCCCCCTCGGCCTTGATGCGCATCAACTCGGCCAGCAACATGCCCACGCCCTGGCGCATCCTGTCGAAATCCTTCAGCGCCAGGTAGGTTTTCCCGTCGCGCTCCACCTTTTGGATGGCGCCGGTTTTGTCCATGATGTAATTGACAATCAACTGCCGGTTCCGCTGGTGGTCCTCCTCGATGGTGTCGCCGTGCGGAATGCGCATCAACTGCATCAGCGCCACCCGCACCGCGTCGTAGTACATGGCCTTGCCCACCTCCGAGCTCGAGACCAGCCCAAGCTGCCGCAGTTTCGAGTCGAAGGCGTTCCATAGCGCCATCAGGTCCGCGCGCGCCTCTTCCAGTGTGGAATAGTATTCCTTCAGGTGGGCTTCGGGCCCGCCCTGCAGCCGCGGATTGAGCTTGCCCGAGCCGTGTCCGATCACCTCGTGCAGCGCCGTCATCATGGTGGATGCCTCCTCGCCGTACTTCTTGCAGACGGCGATTTCTTCCGGCGACGCCGCGAATTCCTCCAGCGGCCCCGTCCCCATGGCCTGGCGCAAGGTGCGCTGGCTGCCCGTAAACAGGAAGCTTTTGCTGCCGTACTTCTCGTGGATTTCATTCTCGTTGGGCAGGTTGTCGCCGGTGGTGCTCACGTGAAAATCGCCGGTCTCGATCACCGTCTCGACGGCCTTGGCCATGGGCGGCGCGACGCCCTCTTTCTTGTATTGCTGCAACCATGGCGCGCGGTCCTCGAAGTACTGCGCGTTGGCCGCCAGCTTCACCATCGTCTGGTTCAGCTTCTCATCGGTAATGCTGACGAAACTCTGCGCCGTGCCCTTGGCGGCGCGCGCGTCGCGGTAGACCTCGATGAACCCGTTGACGAAATCCACGCGCGCGTTGTTCTGCACCCAGGCGGTGCCGAAGCGGATCCAGTCGGCCGGATCGCCCGTTTGGTAATAGCGGACCAGCGCGGCGATGGCCTGGTCCTGCCCCGGCTCGGCGCAGGCTTGCGCTTTTTCCAGATACTCGTTGGCCTTCTTCAGAAACTGGGCGTATCGGCCCGCCGGAATCTTGCCGTCGGGAGTTCCCGCGCGGTAGATCTCTTCCACCAGCCTGCCCGCATCGTTCTTCACCAGCCGCGAATTCAGCGGATGCCGGTCGTGAAAGTTCTTCAAGTCCGCCAGGCTGACGCCGTGGTAGAAGTTATTGGCACTGGCTTGCAGGATGTCGAGCGACCCTTGCGGGCTCTTGGCCGTGATGGTCGGCTCAAAATCGGCGTCGAACAGCGAGGGCCGCAGCGCTTCCAGTTCGCGATCCAGGTCCTCCTGGCTGCGAATCGGCGCGATGCCATAAGCCGCGCTCTTGAAACCTCCGCCGGCCAGCGCCGCCTGTGCCGCCGTCTTCAATTCGTCGAACGAAAACTCCGGCAGAAACTTCTGCGCCGTCATTTCGTTATGGTTGCCGCGATTGGCCCAAAACAGCTTGGCAAAGGAGACGATCTTGGGGTTCGCCGGCGCCGTGTGAGTGACGATCGCTTCGAGCAGCCGCTTCTGCCTAAGTCCCCAAATCGAATTCTGATCGTAGTTGATGGGATCGATGGCGATGGAAGCCTGGCTCAGCCAGTAAGCCAGCGCCTGTTCTTTGACCGAGAGGTTCTTGAAGCTCTCCGCTTCGAGTTGTACGAACCCGGTGGTCCCCACGCGGTCCACCAGCGCGGAATTGTCAGCCGCAACCGCCGCGCAAACAAAAACGAGAATCAGCGCACTCCGCACGTGTTTTCACTCCCTCCGTACCATGTTAGCCCCAAGGTGGGGCAGGGCCATGCCCTGCCCTGAGCGTTGCGGTTTAGAATGAAGTCATGGCCAGAGCCACTGACAAGGCCACCGCCCGGAAGAACGGCCACAAGGCGAAGCCGGTTGTGTCAAAACTCGGCAGGGATCTCCGACGGCTCAGCGACAAGATCGCCGCGTCGGGCGAGAAGCGCTCACCCGCCGGCAACTCGAGCGCGAGATAGCGAATCGCCGGAGCGGAAACTTCTGAGCGTCTGATGATTCGAACATTCATCGACCCGGGCGTATCGATCGCCGTCGCTCGATCGCTGGACCCGGACGGCTTGGCCGCGTTGCTGTATATACAGCATTTGTATATACTGTAACTGTGCTGGATGGCGCAACAGTCTTCGATTGGGATGTGCACAACGTCGGCCACGTTGCCCGGCATGGGGTCCACCCGGAAGAGGTCGAGGACGCCGTCGAGCGGGCTCACGCGATCATCCCCGCAAAAGACATGCACGGCGAGAAACGATGGAAGCTTTTCGGCAGATCCGCGGCCGGACGCGATTTGGTTGTGGTGTTCACGATTCGGGATGACAGATTACGGCCCGTTACCGCGCATACGATGAATGAACGAGAGAGGAGTATCTATGCCCCGGAAATCGACAAAACTCTCCGAGCCCAGGTCCGGAATGGAAGAAACCGACTGGTACGCCAGCCCCGCAGGACGCCGGCAAACGCAGCGCGAATTCGAGCGGGCACTGAAGAAAGGCACCCTGATCCGCTCCTCCGGATCGCGCATATCACGGACGAATCCCGACGTTCTCGAAACGCTGCTGAAACAAGCCAAGGCAAATGCCACTCGCCCGGTATCCCTACGGCTATCGATCGCCGATATCGAGCTTGCGAAAAGCATTGCATCCCAGCGCGGGATCGGGTACCAGACCGTGCTCAAACAGGCGATTCGCAAGGGCTTGAAGCGGGCCGGTTGATTACCACCGCCCCACCCGTACATGCTCCCCGCGCGGCGCCCACACGGTTGGGTCCGAGGCGGGACCGAACAGCGCCACCACCGGCGTGCCCACGGCGGCGGCCAGGTGCGTGATGCCCGAATCGTTGCCGATGTACAATCGCGCCCGCGCCAGCCAGCACGCCAGGTCGTACAGATCGTCGATGCGCACCGCGCCTTGGAGCGGCGGATCGTCCGGCCCCGAACACCAGCGCACCGGCATGGTCCGCTCCAGCGTGCGCGCCAGCTCGCGGAAGTTTTCGAGCGGCCAGTTCTTCTTTGGACTGCCGGAGAACGGATGGATCGCGGCGAAGTCTTCGCGCTCCACATCGCAGCGGATGCGCGGAATGCCATCGCTCGCGCCATTCGCCATCGCGCGCACTTGTGTCAGGTAGAAATCCGAGGCGTGCATCCCCGAACCCTCCGGCGGAATCGCCGGAAGAAACGTGAACGGGAGTTGAAGCGCGCCGGCCAGCTCGCGAAACTCGCTCCGGTTCGCGCCGTACCATGACACGATCGAGTCGAATCCGCGCAGGTCTTCCAGCAGGCGCGCGGGCGGCTCCGTCATGCCCAGCAGATCGAGCGACGTGGATGCGATCCCGCGCACCCGATCTGCGAATCGCACCAGGGGGACATTCGGCGAGGCCACCCAAACCTCCAGGTACTCGGCTCGCAGGCACTCCAGCGCCGGCAGCGAAACGATGAAATCGCCGATGGCGCCGGGGCGGATCACGAGTCTTCGCACAGCAGGTCCAGTATCGCAAAAACAGAAGTGTCGGGTTCCGATTTATTCACAGACGATCCACCTTGACTTCACTGTAACCAACTAGAAACAAAGGAAATAAATATTGAGGAAAAGGGGCTGGGAATCACAAAAGGGGCTTGACCAAAGACCGTTGTGGGGGCATAGTGGGAGAGGTTCCAAGAGGTTTTGAGGAACAGCAAGCCTCCGGAAACGTAGCGGACCAGGAACGGTGATCCGCAGCCAAGAAATCTAGTGATAGAAGGCGGGCTGCGGGGAGCGAGAGGAAATCGGGCGGATTCGGAAGGCGGGCTTGGCAGGCGGCAAATTCTGCTGAACGCTTTGATCCCGAGGGAGGTAAAAGTCCCGGAGGGGAGTGGAGGCAGGAGGCGCAGCCAGCCGGGTTATTTGGCGAAGCTGCAACGGGCCAGAAGCGATGAGGCGGCCGAAGCCGGGGCGAACCGGCATGGGTAGCGGAGCGGAAGGGCCGAACGGGCAGTAGAGCCAGGTAGCGGGAAGCGAAGTGGCAGGCCAGGACCTTTGACCCCGGAATGGGTTTCGCGCAAGCGGGAGTCGTTGCGGGCGAGGGAAAGGCCGTTACGGGCGACCGGCCCCGAGCGGGAGAGAAGAAAGGCTGCGACGCGCCAGGAAGCATTGATCCGGCGGCTGGGGAAAACGGCTGTTGGGGAGCGGAGAGGCGAAGCGTTCAGCGCTTCCGGTTGCGATGTTCAGTACCGGGCATGCCGGTGGTGGGCAAGGCTGGGAATCGGATCACTTGGAACCATTTTTTTGTGCCCGAGCCAAGGCCGGGCCCAGGGGGCACCCCCAATCGGCCGCAGATTGCCAATCTGCCCCACAATTGTGATACGGTAGGTCTTTCACTGGAATTGGAGGATCTGGTAATGATGGAGGCCCTCGGTCTTATTGAAACGAAGGGGTTGGTGGGTGCCATCGAAGCCGCCGATGCCATGTGTAAGACCGCCAACGTGGTCCTGCAAGGCAAGGAATTCATCGGCGCCGGACTGGTTTGCATAACGGTCCGCGGCGATGTTGGCGCGGTGAAAGCGGCGACGGACGCGGGTGCGGCCGCGGCCCGGCGCGTCGGCGAGCTGGTCAGCGTCCATGTCATCCCGCGGCCGCATGAGGAGGTGGAAAGGGTCCTCCCCACTGGCGGCGTCGCGAAGTAGCGGCCGATGATCGAGGATAAAGACCTTCTCTCGATCCAAGAAGTCCGCACCAAGGTCGAGAAGGCCTATTCCGCCTGGCTCGAATACCGGACTTTTTCCCAGGAGCAAATCGACGCGGTCGTCGAGCGCATGGGAGCGGTGGCGCGCGCCAATGCCAAGCGCCTCGCCGACATGGCGGTCGAAGAAACCGGCTACGGCAACGCCCCGGACAAGTACGTCAAGAATCTGCTGTGCGCCGACCGGCTGCCGCGGTGCATGCGCGGCATGAAAACCGTCGGCATTCTGCGCGAGCTGCCGGAAGAGAAGATGGTGGAGATCGGCGTTCCCATGGGCGTGGTGGCGGCCATCCTGCCGACCACCAATCCCACCTCCACGGCCATTTACAAGACGCTGATTTCGCTCAAAGCGGGGAACGCCATCGTGCTCAGCCCGCATCCGCGCGCGCACCAATGCACGTGCTCGACAGCGGCCATTCTGTACCAGGCGGCGGTGGAAGCCGGCGCTCCCGAGGGCATCATCCAGTGCGTCGATAACGCCACGCTCGAAGCCACCAACGCGCTCATGCGGCACGAGCGCACGGGCGTAATCCTCTCCACGGGCGGCGCGGGCATCGTGAAGGCCGCCTATTCCAGCGGCAAGCCGGCCTTCGGCGTGGGCCCCGGCAACGTTCCGGTGCTGATCGATACCTCGGCCGACCTGGAAGAAGCGGTCGCCAAAGTGGTGGCCGGCAAGTCCTTCGATTACGGCACGGTCTGCTCCAGCGAGCAGGCGCTGGTCGCGGAAGCCCCGCTGCGCGACCGCATTCTGAGCCTACTCAAAACCAACAGGGCCTACATCGCCAACGACGCCCAGAAGCAGGCGCTCGGCAAGCTGCTGATCATGCCGAACTGGACGGTGAACTCGCAGTGCGTGGGCCAGTCCGCCGCAAAGATCGCCAGGATGGCGGGATTCGAAGTGCCGCCGGACACCTCCATCATCTGCGCCGAGCTGGAGGGCGTCGGGAAACAGTATCCGCTCTCCGCCGAGAAGCTTTCGCCGGTGCTCTCGCTCTACTTCGTCAAGGACTACCACGCGGCCTTGGACACCTGCTTCGCGCTGCTGAAGTTCGGCGGCATGGGCCACACCGCCGTGATCCACTCGAAGAACGACCAGCGCACGCGGGAATACGCCATGCGCATGCCGGCCATGCGCGTGCTGGTGAATACGCCCGCGCCGCACGGCTCCATCGGCATCACCACCAATGTCTTTCCTTCGATGACGTTGGGTTGCGGCGCCGTGGCGGGGAACATCACCTCCGACAACGTCGGCCCCCAGAACCTGATTAACATCAAGCGGCTGGCCTACACCGCGCGCCAGCCACAGGAGGCGTTCGAGATGCCCATCGATTACAACGCCGCGGGGCCCAGAGGGCACCCCGCCACGGCGGGAACTCCCTCTTCCAACCCGATTGAGCGCAGTGCCGTGACCGCCGCCGTCGAGCGGTATCTGGCGTCCCGCGGAGTGCCGGTGGCCGCGCCGGTGGCACAGGCCCCCCAGCCAGTGTCATTCGTGGTCTCGAATACCGTGGACCGGTATCTGGCGGCGCGGAAGGCTCCGGCCCCGGCTGCTGCGGCGGCGGCGTCCTCCGTGGTCTCGAATGTTGTGGACCGGTATCTGGCGTCGCGCGGAATCCCGAATGCGGCGCCGCCGGCGGTCTCTTCTTCCGTGGTGCCGAATGTTACGGCCCAGGTTGTGGACCGCTTCCTGGCCCGGCGCGGCGTGGCCGCACCCAAGACCGAATTTGGCTGACTGACAGGTTCAGGCGCGGTTGCGTCTTCCCCCGTAGGATCGCCCGCGCCGGCGCCGGAGATGGCATCGGCGGCGAAGCCCGCGCCTCCACCCAAGCCGGTGGATTTTGTGGCGGAGGCCGACGTGCGCGCCGCCATCCAAGAGAACCGCAAGATTCACATCGGGCCGAAGACGATTGTTACGCCCTCCGCCCGCGACCTGGCCGGCCCCTCCGACATTCTGGTGCTGGTTCAGGGCTGAGGCAATTACGTGGATTTGAATCTCGACACACTAAAGCACGAAGTCCTGGAGTACCTCGACTCGGCCGGATTCGCCGTGTTCCACGGGCATCCCGGAGGTCTGGAAGGCCCGCCGGTGGTCCTCTGGGATACCGGGCACCACCCCGACTTCCGGATGTTTCTGGAAGTCGCCCGCAAGGCCGGAATCAACCTCGTGGTATTCGGCACGCGCGAGTTTGAAGCCGCCGACATCGACGATCTTCTGGCGCAGCTCGAGGACTGCGAGCTCACGCGCGAAGAGCGCCGCGATTACGAGTCGCGCCTGCGCGAGCTGCGCATCTTCGAAGGCGTCACCTGCTCTCTCGACCTGGCGTTCGATCATCATTCCCGCCTCTACGTGTACGAAGTGCAGCCCGACTGGTACGAAGACTTTCTCGGCGTCGAGGACGAGATCGTATCGCGGATGGCCGATGAAGAAGACGCGGACGAGGGCGACTCCTTGGGCGGCTACTTCTCCAAGAACTAGAGGCTGCGTCTCAGACCGGCAAGCGAATGTTCGACGCGGAGACGCAGAGACGCAGAGAAAAACGCGGAGAAGAACTTTGAGAAGAAGGACTGGTGCATGGGTCGATGCCGCGCGCCGTTACCGGAGATTCGAACGCGGAGCCAGCGGAGGATTCGGCTCGGGACGCGGCCATGTGCTCGGCGGCGGGTCTCAAAAGAATCGTGCATCATTACGCGAATCCCTCGCTAACACCGCGCGTCTCCGCGTCGAAAAGAAATCCGACTCGTTCACGTCGGCTTCGCTGGTCCAAGGACTCCAGTGACCCATCCCCTCTGGCTACTTCCCAGCCCCGATCCGCGCGCGGTTGAGGCGCTGTCGGCGGCGCTCCGCATAGGCGCGCCGGCCGCGAGAATTCTGGTGCACCGCGGGCTGGGCGAACCCGACGCCGCGCGGCGCTTCCTGAAGCCTTCGCTCGACGACCTCCACGACCCGCTCACCATGCGCGACATGCCGCGGGCCGTCGCGCGCCTGCGGGAAGCCATCCGCGAGGGGCAGAAGATCCTGATCTACGGCGACTATGACGTGGATGGAACCACCTCCGTAGTGATTCTGACCAAGGCCATCGAGCTGGCCGGCGGCGCCGCCAGTCACTACGTTCCAAACCGCCTCAAAGACGGGTATGGCATGCGCCCCGAAGTGGTGGAGGCCGCCGCCGCCGAAGGTGTGAGGCTCATCGTGAGCGTCGACACCGGAATCCGCGCCGCCGAAGTGGTGCGCCGCGCTGGCGAACTGGGTGTCGATGTGATCATCACCGACCATCACTTGCCGGAGACAGAATTGCCTCCCGCACTGGCCGTGCTCAACCCCAACCGGCCCGACTGCCCGTATCCGGAGAAGAACCTGTGCGGCGCCGGAGTGGCGTTCAAGCTGGCGCAGGCTTTGCTGGCCACGCTGCCATGGCCGACGGAGAAGGCGCGGCGCGTTTGCGAATCGTTTCTCAAACTGGTGGCCATCGCCACGGTGGCCGACGTGGTGCCGCTCACCGGCGAGAACCGCATCCTCGTCAAACACGGGCTCGACGGCCTCGGCGCCGTCCGCAATCCCGGCCTGCGCGCGCTGCTGGACGTCGCGGGCTTTCCTGGCAACAGTGTGCCGACAGCCCGACAGGTGGCGTTTCAGATTGCGCCGCGCCTGAATGCGGCGGGGCGCATGGATACGGCCATGGCGGCGATCGAGTTGTTCCTTACCGGCGACCCTGCGCGCGCCCGCGAGCTGGCGCAACAACTCGACGGGCAGAACGCCGAGCGCCGGCAGGTGGAGGACGAGATCCGCGACACCTGCGAGCGCCAGGCAGTGGACGAACGGTCCGCCGCCCTGGTCTACTACGACGAGAACTGGCACCGCGGCGTGCTGGGCATCGTCGCGTCACGGCTGGTGGAGCGCCTCCACCGCCCGGTGTTTGTGCTCGGCCGCAACCCCGAGGAAGGCCTGGCGCAGGGGTCCGGCCGGAGCATTCCGGCATTCCACTTGCTGGAAGCCATGGAAGCCATGCCCGACCTCTTTGTCCGTTTCGGCGGCCACCAGTATGCCGCCGGGGTGACGCTCGAAGCTGCGCGCATCGACGAATTCCGCCAGCGCTTCAATGCCTACGCCGCCGCGCGGCTGTCTCCGGAGGATTTCCTGCCGCGGATGGATGTGGACGCGGTGGTCGAGTTCGGCGACCTCGCGGACGCCGCCGTCCAGGGAATTCTGGCGCTGGCGCCCTTCGGTCACGGCAATCCGCCGCCGCTCGTGGCCGCCCTGGATGTGGAAGTGGCTGGCCAGCCCGTGGTCATGAAGGAGAAGCACCTGCGGGTGACGATGCGCCAGAACGGCCGCGCGCTGGCGCTGAAGGCCTGGAACTTCGCCGGGCGCGCCGGCGAGATGCCGCCCGGCGCGCGCGTGGACATAACGTTTACACTGGAGGAAGATGCCTATTCCGCCGCCCGCGGCTATCCCGCCTGGGCGGCGGTGCTGCGGGATGTCCGGGCCGCAAAGGATTACAATCGTACTTTTAGAGTTTAGAAACGCATGAAAACAACACTTGGCCTCTTTCTGCTCGCGGTGGTCTGTGCCACGGGCGCGTATGCGCAATCGGAGCCGGGATATGGCGCAGTCACCGGGACCGTGCGCGACGCCAACGGCGAAGGCATACCCGATAGCAGCGTATTCCTGTCCAACGAATCGATGGGCATCCGGCGCAGCATGATGTCGACCGACGACGGCACCTTCGATGCGCCCTCGCTCACGCCCGCGAAAGGGTACAGCCTGAAGGTGACGAGGAAGGGATTCGTGGACTGGAAATCCACCGTCTTCGATGTCTCCACCGGCCAGACGCTGAACTTCACGGTCATGATGCAAGCCGAGGGAGGCTCGGTTCCCGAGGTGGACCCCGCCCGGGCATTGGCTCCGGTGGACGATACCAGGGTCGGCGTTTCCACATTGGTGGGCCGCTCGCAGATCGATGGGTTGCCCACCATCGACCGCCGCCTGGATGAACTGGTGCTCATGGCGCCCACGGTTTCCACCGACAGCGCGCATGGAGTAATCGCGTTTCAAGGCTCGCCGTTCCTCAATTCTTTTCTCGTCGACGGCATCTCTACCGCCAATACCTATTACGTCATGCAGAGGCCCGGGATTGCCAACCAGATTTCGCAGGACGCCGTGGACGAGGTGCAAGTGCTGGTCGGCGATGCCTCGTCCGAATTCGGGCGCTTCCTGGGAGGAACCGTCAACACCGTGACGCGGAGCGGCGGCAACAGCTTTCACGGCGCCGGGTACGGATATCTCGCCAAACCCACGCTGAGCTCGGCTGAGCGGTACGCGATGGGACGGAGTCTGTTCCAAAAGCAGGGCCAGGAGGGCGGGAGCCTGGGCGGTCCGGTCTTCCCCGGCAGGCTTTTCTTCTTCTTGCATGCCGAAGTCCTGGATGGCAATTTCCAGGACATGAACCGCATCACCAGCCCGATGATCGCCAATTCCACGGGCACCTCCGTTCTATCCTCGAATTGCAAGACCTCGGCGACCGCGTGCGCGGCCGCAACCCAGTTCATCCAGGGGCAAATGAACGTGGTGTCGCCGCTCTCCCAGCGTTTGGCCACCGGCCTGGCGAAGATCGATTACCGCCGCAGCGACCGCAACACCTTCGGCGTCGAAGCTAACGCCATGAATTCGCGCTTCCCCGAGGGCGCGCAGACCGGCAACGTGGCCCCCGATGGCGGACTGCTGGGCATCGGCAATTCCAGGGACGATAATCGCTACGGAAAGGTGTCCTGGATCAGCGCGCCGACTGCGACGTCGATGAATGAAGCGCGGTTCGGCGCATTCGAGGACCGTTTCTCCGATCCCGCCTCGAAAACCAGCCTGTCCACCGGCAACGCCGGTATCGACGTGGCCGGAGTGACGCTCGGCGCCACGCATCCGTACAGTTCCGCCTTCACGGAACGGCGGTACCAGTTTGTGGACAACATCAGCATGACCGCTCTGGGGCACTCCTTGAAGCTGGGTGTGGACGCGTCCCAGACCCGTGACTCGATCAATGAACTTGCCAACTCCAACGGCACCTTCTTTTATTCGTCGCTGACGGCCTTTGCACAGGACCTGACCACCGTCAATTCGAGGAACTACTCGTACTTCACCCAGACCCTGGGCGATCCCCTCCGTTCGATGCGCCTGAGGGAGATCCATGTGTACGTCCAGGATACCTGGAAGGCCACGCGGAACCTGACGTTTACCGGCGGTTTTCTCTGGGAAAAAACGAAAACGTCACAACCCACGGAGCTCGCGGCCAATACCGTCTACTACAATACGGGGACCATTCCGTCGCGCACCTTAAATCTGACTCCGCGTGCCAGCCTCGCCTATCTGTTGAGCCCCCGCACGGCCTTTCGCGCCAGCTATGGCTGGTATTACGCTCCCTTCGCGGGCCAGATTGTGGATGCGCTGTTTCTCGGCAATGGCTTATACCAGACCAACGTTGTGGTGAATCCCAATCAGTCCGGCGCACTGGTCTTCCCCAAGGTGTTTGCGCCGACCGCCACCCTCCCGAATGGCACGCCCAACATCATGTTTGGCATAAACAAATTGCGCCAGCCCTTCACCCAACAGATCGCCGTGGCGCTCGAGAGGCGAGTGAGCATCGACACGGTCCTGACCGTCAACGTGATGAACATCCGGGGGCAAAAGCTGTGGACCGCAACCGACCTCAATCTGGCCACTCCGACCACGACTGAGACATACACCGTCGAGAATGCCAACAACCAGGCCACTAGCACTTTCGCCACCAACGTCTATACCGCCAGGAACGATACGTCCAAGGCGCAGGTTTTCCAGGTGGATAACGGCGGAGGTTCCTGGTATGACGCGGTAGCGGTTCAATTGCGCAAGCAAGTGGCGCGCACGCTCAGTGTGCAGGCGTCTTACACCTGGTCGCATTCCATCGACGATGTGGGCGGAACGCCGGTGGTCCCGGGGATTCCTTCGAACAGCATCCCCGGCAGCTACGCCAGCGACCGCGGCAACTCGGAGGCGGACCAGCGGCAGCGGGGGACCGTGAACTTTCTGTGGCAGCCCACGGTGCTCAAGAGCAATTCCCCGTTCGCGCGTTTCCTGCTGAACGGATGGGAAGTCTCGGGGATGGCGACGCTGGCTTCTCCGCAACACCGGACGCCGGTGATGATGGTGGGCAGCCAGCAGTTCTCGGGCGTCACCATGACCTACACCAACTCGCTGAACGCTTCGGGAGGCTGGAACCGGGCGCCGTTCGAGGGGGTGGGCATCCTGAGCACCGGATCGAACCAGTACACCGTGAATGGGCGCCTGACGCGCACGCTGCCCTTCACGGAGCGGGTGAAGGGAATGCTGATGTTCGAGGCATTCAATGTGCTCAACAACCAGTTCACCACCGCGATCAACACCCTGGCGTATACCACGGCCACCGGCGTGGTGAAGCCGGCGCCGGGCTTGGGCCTGCCCATCGCCGCCGACGGCTACCCCTACGGATCGAGCGCGCGCCTCTGCCAGATCGCGTTCCGGCTGGTGTTCTGAGCGGGTGGGGCCCCGGCCTGGCGTCGTCCGACGATGGTAGTGCAGTGGGGTTGCCGTGAGTTGGGAACCGCTGTCCCCCGGCGATGCACAATCGGATTGCAATTCTCTCTTACCGGATGTTAGGCTCCAATAGGAGGAATCATGGCATCATACCGGGGGTTCAGATGCGCCGGCATTCTCGTCTCCGTTGGCGCGGTTGTCCTTACATGCGGCTGCCGTCAGGCGAGCGAGCGGACGGAGACCGGCTCCCAGGCGATCGAGGCTGCTCCTCAGATCGGCGCGGTGAGTCCCATGAGCGGCGCGGGCCGTTCGCAGGCTTTTCGCGTGGTTGCGTCGCATCCCGCGGGAGCCACAGCCATTGTCGACCTGCAAGTTCTCATCGACGAGAAGATGACCGCGACCGGCAGCGGGGCCTGCTGGATCGATGTCAACTCGCTCAAATCGGTTGCCGTCCGAAAGGAAGACGGGTCGGACTGGCTGCCCTCGGTTCGGATCGGGTCCGCCGGCACTGCCGTCAACAGCAAGTGCAGTGTAGACGCCGCCGGGGTGAAGGTGGAAACCAAGGGGACCGAGCTCGCCGTGACTATTCCCGTCACTTTCGCCGCCGCATTCGAAGGGGCAAAGAAGGTCTGGGTGGTGGCATCAGGGCCTCGCAACCACAGCGGCTGGCAGGAGCGCGGCACCTGGACTGTGAACTGAGTCTCAACGAGCCGCCGAAAGCTTGCATTACAGCAGCACGGTGTCGATGCGCCCCGGTTCTTCCACGCGCGCCGGAGCGGGGGCGGACGGGGGCTCGGCCCCGCGGAGGAACTCCACCAGCTCGGCTTCCGACCCGTCGAAGAAGCCGTCGAGCAGCTCGCGAATGGCCACGCGGCGCATGGCGTCGCGGGAGGCCTCGGGCGAGTAGACGAACGCCCGCCCCACCTTGCGGCGCGCCAGTTTTCCCTTGCGCACCAGGCGTTCGAGCACGGTCATGATAGTGGTATAGGCCAGCGGCCTGGATTGCGCCACGATCCGCCGCACATCTTTCACGTTGCCTTCCCGAAGCGACCAGAGCGCCTTGAGGCAGGCCAGCTCGAGCGGCGGAGGGACATCACGCGTGGCTTTCGGCATCAGCTTTCCCGTTTCGCATCCGCGGGCTGGAGCGCCTGCTTTAGCTTGCCGGCAAAAGGCGAGCCCGCTGGGGCGCCCTCTGGGCCCTGCGCGGCGGGCGGCGGGGCCGGCGTCTTCCCGTTCAGATAGCGGTCCTTCTTGAGCGCCGCGCGGTCCAGCGGGGCGCTCCAGGCGGTGAAGCAGCCGTCCGCCTGGCGGTCGTTTTCAATCAGCGCCCGCATGCACTCCATTTTGGAATCCATTTCGTCCAGGTAGTGCAGCAGCAGCGCTTCGGGAAACTGCGGGAGCTTGGGCGAGCCGAACTCGAGCTGCCCGTGATGGCTCAGGATCATGTGCTCCACCAGCGTGCGCAACCGCGGCGGGAAATCCGGCAGGCCGCGCAGCTTGTCCGCCACCATGCCGAGGGCAATGGTGATGTGGCCGAGCAGTTGCCCGTCGTCGGAGTAGGAGAAGCCGCGCTCGTAATTCAACTCGTAGATCTTGCCGATATCGTGCAGCACCACGCCGGTCAGCAGCAGGTCGTAGTCGATGTTCGGATAGTGCGCCGCCACCGTGCGCGCCAGTGCGCACAGCGAAAGCACGTGCTCGATGAGTCCGCCCAGGTAAGCGTGGTGAATCTGCTTGGCGGCGGGCGCGCGGCGGTACCGGAGCGCCACGTCCTCGTCGTCGAGCAGCGCTTCGACCAGCGCCTTCAGGTGAGGATTGCCGATGGTGGCGACGGTGGCGCGCAGTTCCGTCCACATCTCCCCAAGGTCGCGGCGCGAGGAGGGGAAGTAATCGGCGGGTTCGATCTCGCTCGCGTCTATCTTCCGCACGTTGTGGATGGTGATCTGCGGCCGGTTCTGGAAGATCTGGACGATCCCCTTGACCTTGACGAAATCGTCGCGGTCGAAGGTCTCGAGCACCTGGTCGACGTTGTCCCACATCTTGGCGTCTACCTGGCCCGTGCGGTCGCCAAGCAGCAGCGAGAGGTAAGGTTCGCCGGTCTTCTTCTGGCGAATCTCCTTCGATCGAACCAAAAAGGTGGTGGTGATCGGCGCCTGGCTCGGCTTGAGACCGCTCACATAGGGGGATTTCATTGTCGGATGGGCGGCATGGGCGGGAGCGGTTTTGGGGGGGTGACTGGCCGCTCGGGTTTTGGCGGCTTTTGCGCCGCGTCCGCCACTTCCGTCACCGGGGCGGCTGCCCTGGTGGTGCCGGGGATGGGAATCAGTCCGAACAATTTTTTCGGGTTCCTGATGCGCGAGGCAACTTCTTCCTTGGTGGTGGTCTGCGGCTTCAACTGGGCCACGTCCTGCCAGCGAGTGTCCTTGCCCGGGGCGGCGCCGCTGTCGACGTAGCCGTCTTTGATCTGTAAGAACGCTTCCTCCCGCAGCTTGGTGAGGTACTCGCGCACCTTGGGTTCTATCTTCGGCTCCCGCAGGCGGTCTTCGATATCGTTCTTTACCTCGTCAAAGGACGCCTGGCCGGCCTCGTAGCGATCCTCGACTTTCAGAACCAGGAAACAGGCGGGCTTTTCGATCTTAATGGGGTCGGTGACGTAGCCCTTCTTCTCCTTGAAAACGATATCTTCGATCTGCTTCAGCAAGAGGCCCTTCTTATAGCCGCCGATGTAGCCCCCGGCCTTGGCGGTCTCGGTGTCGTCGGAGTTGTCGCGCGCCAGGTCGCTGAACTTCTCGCCCTTGCGCGCGCGCGCCGTCAGGTCCTTGGCCTTCTTTTCCGCCGCCGCTATCTGCTCCGGAGTCTTGCCTTCGGTGGAGATCAGAATCTGGCTCAGGAATACCTGCTCTTCGCGCACGTAGTCCTTCTTGTGCTCGTCGTAATACTTCTGCATCTCCGCATCCGAAATGGCGATGTGCGAGCCGATCTCCTGGCCGACCACCTTCTGCGTGAGGATCTGGTTGGTCAATTGCTGCTTGAAATCCTCAAATGGCATGCCGGTCTGCTGGCGGATGAACTCCTGAAACTGGTCGGGGTCGGGAATCTTGTTCTGCACCTGGATCTCGGCCAGGCGGCGGGTCACGTCGGCGTCGACCTTGATGTCCAGGTCCTTGCCCCTCTGCACCAGCAGGAGCTGGTCGATCTGCTCGCGCAGCGCGTCGCGCTCGGCTTGCTTGACGGCGTCGGCCAGCTTGACGCCGGTGAGGCCCTGCCGCCGGAGTTCCTGCTCGATCTCCGCCCGCCGGTGTTCCAGTTCGCCGCGGGTAATGATATCGTTGTTGACCTTGGCGGCGATCTCCTCCACCACGTTCACGTCCGCCGCGACGGCTAGGGGAAGAGCCGCCGCCATGAGTACTACAAACCTGCGAAGCATAACTGTAATCTCCATTCTACCCCAGTGGCGCCGGCGGTCTTGCCGCCGGTGGGTTCCCGTTCGGACAACCCCACCGGCGACAAGGGGGTGCCCTCTGGGCCCGGCGCTACGTCAGAGGCGCGGCGGACGCCAACTGGGCCAGCTTGTCGGACAGAAAACGCAGAGTCGCGCCCGCGCCGCCCTCTACATCCAATGGTAGTAGCAATACGCCTGCCGGAGTGAACTGCGCTCCCCTGGTTTTGGCGACGATATTCATGAGGCGCGCCGGGTCCACGCGGGTTTCCTTGTGGAACTTGATATTCAATATGTTATGGCGCCGGTCGATGATTTCGATGCCGGCCTGCTCCGCCACGGTCTTGAGCGCCGAGTAGGCCAGCAGGTTGTGCACCGCTTCGGGAACCGGGCCGTAGCGGTCCTCGAGTTCCTTTTCGGCACGGTCGCGCGCCGCAGCGCCGGCCGCACTGGCGATCTGCCGGTACGCCCGCAAGCGCTGATTTTCGTCCGCGATATAGTCCGGCGGAATGCGGATGTCGAGCCCCAGGTTCAGCGCGGAGTGGATTTCGGGCGCCACTTCTTCGCCCTTCAGCTCGCGGACGGTCTCATCCAGCAGCCGCACGTACGTATCGAAGCCCACGGAGTTGATGTGGCCGTGCTGCTCGCCGCCCAGCAGATTCCCGGCGCCGCGAAGCTCCAGATCGAGCGCCGCGATTTTGAAACCGGCTCCCAGGTCGCTGAACTCCTTCAGCGCCGCCAGGCGTTTGCGCGCGACTTCGCTCAGCTCGGTATCGGGCGGCACCAGCAGGTAGGCGTAGGCGCGGCGGTTCGAGCGGCCCACCCGGCCACGAAGCTGATACAGCTCGGACAGGCCCTGCCGTTCCGCATTCTCTATAATGATGGTGTTGGCGAGGGGGATATCCAGGCCGTTTTCTATGATTGTAGTACAAACCAGAATATCGAACTCATGCCGCATGAACCGCAGCATGGTCTTCTCCAGCTCGGCCTCGCCCATCTGGCCGTGACCCACGCCAATGCGGGCGCTGGGCGCGAGTTCCTGGATCATGGCGGCGCGCTTCCAGATGGAGTCCACCTTGTTATGCAGGAAATAGACCTGCCCGCCGCGGCCTAATTCGAGTTCGATGGCGGAACGGATCAGTTCGGGCTGGAAGGGGGCCACCACCGTATGGATGGCGAGACGGTCTTTGGGCGGCGTCTCGATCACGGACATGTCTCGCAATCCCAATAACGACATGTGTAGTGTTCTGGGGATCGGGGTGGCACTCATGCTGACCACGTCCACGGTCTTCTTCAAGTGCTTGAGCCGTTCCTTGTGCTTGACGCCGAAGCGCTGCTCTTCATCCACGATCACGAGGCCGAGATCCCGGAATTCCACATCCTGAGACAGTAGCCGGTGGGTACCGATGGCGATGTCCACCTTGCCTTCCGCCAGATCCGCCAGAGACGCTTTGAGTTCCTTGGGGGTGCGAAACCGGCTGAACATCTCGGTGCGCACGGGGAATGGCTGGAAGCGCCGCTTGAAGGTCTCGAAGTGCTGAAATGCGAGGACTGTAGTAGGAGCCAGGACGGCCACCTGTTTGCCATCGCCCAGCGCCTTGAAGGTGGCGCGCATCACCACCTCGGTCTTGCCGAAGCCCACATCGCCGCACAGCAGGCGGTCCATGGGTTGAGGGCTTTCCATGTCGCGCTTGATCTCGCGGGCGGCGGTAATCTGGTCGCGCGTCTCGGTGAATTCGAAAGCATCTTCGAATTCGCGCTGCCAGTTGCTATCCGCGGAAAACCGAAAGCCCTCCGCCATTTTGCGGGCGGCGTAGAGCTTGAGCAACTCGTCCGCCATGTCGCGCATTCTGGCTTTGATACGCGTCTTGGTGCGCGACCAGGTGACGCCGCCCATGCGGTCGAGCGCCGGCTTGGCATCCCCCGCGCCGCGCCACCGCTGGACCAAGTCCATGCGGGTCAGGGGCACGTAGAGCTTGGCGCCGGCGGCGTATTCGAGGAGCATGTAATCGCCCTGGGCCTCGCCCTGGGCGATCTGGCGCAACCCCAGGTACTGAGCCACTCCGTGTTCGGCGTGGACGACGTAATCGCCCGGCTTCAGATCGATCAAATCGGCGGAAAAAGTGGCCAGCGCGGACTTGGAAGCCGAGGCGCGCGCCACCAGTTCCGAGGTCTCGAACAGGTCCTCGGAGCCAAATACTACAAGTTGCGAATCAGGGAAGGCGGTGCCGTGGCGAATCAGCCCCTTAACCACGTAAATGCTGGCCACGGAACCAGCCAGGTAAGCGCGCTCGGCCAGGTAGGCGGGCGTGGAGTCGAATTGCTCCAGGCCAAGCTGGTAGGGGATGGTGTACTCGTTGAGGATGTCCGCCACGCGTTCTACTTCACCTGTAGAAGAAGCGAAGAACGCGACGCGATTGCCCGACTCGACCAAGGTGCGGGCCTCGGCGATAGCCACTTGCATATTGCCGTGAAAGGCCAGGGACGGCCGTGTGGCGATATGCGAATCGGCTTCCTGCGACAATCCGATGTCGAGTTCCCTGAGGGCCATCCGCGGACCGCTGCCGGCTTGCCGTTCCAGATCCTCCCAGCGGAAGTAAATCTTATCGGGGTCGTAGGCGGGCGAGCGCTCAATCTGTTCCAGGCGCTTCCAGAACCGTTCGGTGGCCTCGCGCACCTGCTCGGGTTCATCCCAAAGCACGATGGGGCGCTCGAGAAGGGAAAAGACCGACGCTTGGCGCGGCCGGAGCATGGGAGCCACCAATTCCCAGCCGGGGAACGGCTCGCCCGGCGGCGGCAGGTCGCGGCTATGGAAGCCGGCCTCGCGCATCAGTTCCCCCAGTTGCACCAGGAGGTCGCGCGACTTCTGCCATTCGGTCAGCGGGAGCAGAGTGCAGTCTTCGATTTTGAGGACGGAGCGCTGCGATTCGACGTCGAAGCGGCGTATGGATTCCACCTGGTCGCCAAAGAGGTCGAGGCGGATGGGGTTCGGCGCCTCGGGCGAAAACACGTCCAGAATCCCACCGCGGACGGAGTATTCCCCGACCATTTCGACCGGCTCGCGCCGCTCGTAGCCGATGCTCTCCAGGTGCGCGACCACCTCCTCGAGCGGCAACTCGTCGCCCACCCGAAGTTTGAGGGCGAGCTGCCGGTGATAGTCGCCGGGCTCGATGCGCATGAGGGCCGCGGGCACCGGCATGATGGTGATAGGCACCCTTTGAGTGGCCAGCCGCCACAATCCCGTGGCTCGCTGCTCGCAGATCTCGGCATGCGGAGACAGGTTCTGAAGTGGCAAAACATCAAGAGCGGGAAGGAGTTGCGGGCCGTTGCGGTCGTCCGCCGCGAGCAGCGAAAAGAACGTATGAATGGCTTCGGAGAGGGCCTCAGCCTGCTTATTGCCGTCTACTACAATTATCAGAGGATGGCCCGCGGATTGCCACAAAAGCACCGAATAGAGGGCCTTGGCGGTGGTAGTGAGACCCGAGAGCGAGGCCTCTCCGCCCGCGGCCAGGCGGCGCAGAGCATCCTGGAAGCTGGGATGCTTCGCCAGGTCCAGAAACAGATCGCGAACGGCAGGATGGATCAAGTTTGGCTGAGTAGTCTTTCGACAATATTAGTAGTAGAATATCCGGGTTCCAAAGCCAGGGTGAGCACCTTGCCGCCGGCGGCTTCCACTTCTTCCCGGCCCGCGACAAAGTGCGACCAGTCCGCGCCCTTGACGAGGACATCCGGCAAAACCAACGCAATCAACTCGCGCGGCGTATCCTCGTCGAACAGAGTGACCGCGTCGACCGCTTCCAGGGCTAAGACCAGTTCCGCGCGTTCCTTTTCGGCGATGAGCGGCCGGTCCGGTCCCTTGGCGCGCCGCGTACTGGCATCGGAGTTCAATGCCAAAATGAGAACGTCCCCGAGCGAGCGGGCCTGCTCCAGAAGCCGTATGTGGCCGGGGTGCAGCAGGTCATAGCAGCCGTTGGTAAAGACCACAGTCTTGCCCGCGCGCTTCCAGCGCTGGCGCTGTTCGAGGAGTTCCGCGCGGCTGTAGAACTGGCCCACCGATTTCAGTGTAGCAGCCGGGAGAAGGGGTCCAAATGCCAGATGGGGGCATGGGTTCCACGGAGCGGCCATTTTCCAGAAAGCCCGTTCTTCGCCCGTAGCGCTACTCTCGGGTTCGGCTCTGCTTAATGGCCTGAATAGCGTGATCGATGCTGTAGCCTATCAGAATGCCGGAGTTGACCAGCACATTTGATTCTGCCTGCTTTCCATTGACCACAACCTTAGCATTGTCCGCTCTGTAGCCCTGCACTACGCCGACGATTCCATACGTGTGCTTACTCAAATCCCAATAAACAATGGGGCCGCCGGAAAAGCCAGGATTGTTGAATCCATCAATGTAAAGTACAACTGCATCAGGGTTGGTGCCGTCAATCGCGGACATCGTTCCCCTCTTAATGAACGGAGCCGCGGTGACGGGGGCTTCACCTTTGGGGCGGTTCTCACCACCGCTGAAGCGGCTTTCCAAGCCATAGGGATAGCCCAGGAACCATACTTGCTGTCCCATCATCACGCCTCCCATTTCCACACTCTTGATTTGAAATGGGTGCTCGACCTTTTCGCCCGTGTCGAAGACAGCAATGTCAACGTCCTTCGATGCGGGGAAGAGAGTCCTGGTCGTCGCGATCTCGTACGGCTTCCTGGCACGGTATACGTGAATGACCGCCTTGGTTTCGGGCAATCCCTCGACGACATGCCTTGCGGTCACGATGTACAGGGTGCCCTCATAGTCGAGGGCAAACGCCGTTCCAAATATATCTCCATTCTGGATTAGGAGCGTGCGATTCAGGATTTCCACAGGAACCGCATCTTGCGCCAGCGCGGCACGCAGGGGGAACAGCAACAAGGCAAGCGCAAGCGCGTGCAATCCCGCAGTGTTTGGCCTCATGACCTATGATGTCCCATGCGGTGTCATCATTTCAAGTCCGCACGTTTTCATCGGCGCTGACCTAATAGGCAACGGCCTCGCATACCGTTGGTTGGCCTTCTTCGTGAGAGCGCAGGCACGCACCCGGGAGGGCGCTTCCTCGACAGTGGGCTTCTCGGAAACTGGCCCAAGACGGCGATCTGGGAGATCACTCCCGTGAAGTTCGTAGTCGTTGGCCCGTTTCCGCGCCGGGCTGCCCTTTATTCAGTCTCCGAACCGAAGTTGGAGCGCGCCGGCGATTCGAGTCTCCACCCACCGCCTGGTCGCGTGGGAGCCGAGCCTGCCGGGCTTCGTTATGCTTGACGTAACGCATAACGAATGGTATTTTGAAAGATGATCGTCGGCTGTCGAGACAGGCGCACGAGAGATTTCGCGGCTGGACAGCGGGTGAAAGCATTCTCTGGAATCGACCTGCCGGCGCGCTTGAAGCTCGACCGGCTGGAAGCGGCTATGCCGGTCAAGGACCTCGCAGCCCTGCCCGGCAACCGTTTCGAAGCGCTGGCGGGCGATCGTAAGGGACAGTACAGCATCCGTATCAACGACCGGTGGAGGATCTGTTTTGAATGGCCAGACGGAGCGCCGGGCCGTCGAACGTAGAGATTGTCGACTATCATTAGGAGGACCGACGTGACCGCGATACATCCGGGGGAACACCTGGCCGAAGAATTGAAAGAACTCAAGATGAGCGCAGCCGAGCTGGCGCGCAAGCTGGATGTGCCGACCAATCGCATCACCGGCATCTTGAATGCGCAGCGCGCCATCACCGGGGACACGGCCTTGCGTCTGGCCCACTTCTTTGGCACGAGTGCGGAATTCTGGCTCAACCTCCAGAGCCTCTACGAGCTGCGCATCGCCCAGAAGAAAGTAGGGAGGTCTATAGCAGCACTACCCAGGTTGAGCCACCGCGAGCGCGTTCCTGCGTGACAGGCCGGCTTATCAGTGAAGCAGCCCGGCAAGGGATTACGGCGAGTCCTTTCCAGAGAACTCGTTTTCCAGTATAGCCGAGATCTGTTTGCGCAGTCCGGGGATATCGTCCCTCGAGGCGTCCCACAGGATCTGCCAATCCAGATCGAAATACGCGTGCACAATCCGATGCCGGATGGCCACAATCCGCTGCCATGGCACTTCAGGGTGACGTTCCCGGAGTTTCGGCGAGAGGCGGTTGACGGCTTCGCCAATCACGCAGCAAGAATGTCTTTAAGGAGCGACGCCTCATGCCGCATAGACAATCCGGGCCTCTTTGAGGACGTGCGGACGTATCCACGGCTTTAGGCCACGTTTGGTCACCAAATCAACCTTGCGGGCGAGCAAGATTTCAAGCTCCTCGCTCAAAGCCTCGAACTTCAGCAGCCCGATCCGCGCGTCAGGCTCGAATTCAACCATGATGTCGATGTCACTGTCGTCTCGCATATCCCCGTGCGCGGCCGAGCCAAACACCGAGAGCTCCTTGACGTGAAAGCGCCGGCACAACTCGGCGATGCTCTCGACCGGAAGCACCACACCTGAACTCAGGGTCATTTGAATTCTCCGCTCCTTCGTATTATGTAGGAATCCGTCATGCGAGTCGAATATGGTGGACAGTGGCCCGGCTGGTTCACGGCCGGTCTCGGCCCGCCAGAGCCTTTTCAGTGTAGCAGCCGGTACAATAGCTCCGAATGCCCACAGATACAGTTTTGAAATGGCTGCTGGAAGGCGACCCCGCCATCCGCTGGCAGGCGTTGCGCGATCTTAAGGGGGCGGCGGAGCGAACCGTCCGACGCGAGCAGCGCCGCGTCGCCGATACGGGTTGGGGGGCGCGGCTGCTGTCGCTTCAGGACGCCGACGGCCGATGGGGCGGCGGCATCTACACGCCCAAGTGGACCTCGACCACTTACACCATGGTGCTGTTGCGCAGCCTGGGGCTGGCGCCGGGCCATCCGCAAGCCATGCGGGCGTGCCAGGTGCTGCTCGACGCGGGCTTCTGGGACGATGGCGGCATCAACTTCTGGCCCCACTCGCACAAGCGCAGCGAGACTTGCGTCAGCGGTATGCTGCTGGCGGTGCTCTGCTGGTTTGGAATGGACGATCCGCGCGTGGACCGGTTGGCGGAGCACGTCGCCGCGCAGCACATGTCCGACGGCGGCTGGAATTGCCGCGCCATGCCGGGCTATGGCGGCGCGACGCACGGCTCGTTTCACACCACGATTTCGGCGCTGGAAGGGCTGCTGGAATACGAGAGGTCCCGGAAGTCCGGCGCGGTTCGCGCGGCCCAGGCGCGCGGCCGCGAGTTTCTGCTGGTACGCCGGCTGTTCCGGTCGCACCGGACCGGCAACATCGTGCAGCACGCGATGACGCGCTTCTCATTCCCGCCGCGCTGGCACTACGACGTCCTGCGCGGCCTCGACTACTTTCGGGAGTGTGGTGCGCGACGCGACACGCGGCTGGAAGAGGCCATCATGCTGGTCCAAGCCCGGCGGAAGGACGATGGCCGATGGCTGCTCCAGAACCGTTTTCCCGGCAAAACCTTCTTTGAACTGGAGAACCTGGGCGAGCCCAGCCGCTGGAACACGCTGCGAGCGCTGCGGGTACTGCGGTGGTGGGAAGGTGAGGAGCGACAGTGACCGATAATCGGCGCTCTATGCGTTTTCGCCGGGCGTGGGTGGCGCTGTCGGTGTTGGCGCTGGCGGCCGTCAACCTCATCATCGCGGCGCCGTTGTTTGGCGTGGAGTATTCGGCTTACAACGGGTCCATCGAAGGGACTTTCATTGCGATTGCCCGCGTGATGGCCCAGCACCCGGGCGATTGGAAGTGGTGGCCGCTGTGGAACGCGGGGATGCCTTTTGAAAATACGTATCTGCCGCTGTTGCATTGGATGGTCGCGGCCTTCAGCTTGTTGAGGGGATGGTCGGCCGCGAGATCGTTTCACATGGTGACGGCGGGAATTTACGCGTTCAGCGCCGTGGCTGTGTTTTGGATGGCGCTCAAGCTCAGCCGCCGGCTGGCCGCGAGTTTCGTCGCCGGGCTGGCCTACTCGTGTTTGCCGGTTTCGGCTCTGCTGGTGCCCGCCATCCGGGCGGACGCGGGGGGCGCGCTGAATCTCCGCCGCCTGCAAATTCTGGTGTACTGGGGCGAAGCTCCGCATACCTTGGCGCTGGCTTTGCTGCCAGTCGCCATGGTGTGCTTTGTTCGTGCGCTGACCACCGACGCGGTGAAATGGAAAATCCTGGCCGGCGTTCTGACGGCGGGCGTGGTTCTGAGCAACGCATTCGGAATTGTCTCGCTGGGAGTGGCGCTCGTCTGCTGGCTGCTGGCCTTTCGGCCCCAGCCATGGTGGAAGGCGCCGTTGACCGTGGCGGCAATTGGAGTCGTGAGTTTTTGCTGGATCGCTCCGTGGATGAGTCCCAGCATGATGCGAGCGATTTTGACGAATCCCACCGCGGGCGGCGATTTTCGATACAACGCGGCGTGCTGGGCCACGCTGGCAATTCTGAGCGGCGGCTATGTGCTGTTATGGTTTGTCCTGCGGCGGGCCAAGGTGTCCGCGCACGTGCAATTCTTCGCGCTCTTTGGATACGTTCCCACCGCCATCGTGGCGGCCTGGTACGCGTGGCAGGTGGCGCTCATCCCTCAGCCCTCCCGTTACCAGTTGGAGATGGACCTGGCGCTGCCGCTGGCGGTGGTGTTCGGCGGGGCGGCCATCCTGGACCGGCTTCCGCGGCGCGTGCGCTTGGCCGCAGCGGTGGCTGTCATGATCGGACTGGGCGTGCAGACGGTCCACTCGGTCAACTACGCGCGGGGTTTGATCCGCTCGGTGGAACCGGGCCGCCTCAGCGAGTACAAGATTGCGAAATGGATGGACCGGAACCGGCCTGGGGAGCGGGCGTTCATCGCCGGATCGAGTTCGTTTCTGTATAACGTCTTCACCGATAATCCCCAGTTTCAGGGCGGGCACATTCAGTTCGCGGTGAACCGGCTCATTCCTGGCGCGGTGTTCCAGATTCAAAGCGGCACGGACGCCGCCGCCCGCGGCACCGAAGTTTCGGTCGAGTGGTTGAAGGCGTTCGGAACGCACGCCATTGCCGTGTCGGGGCCGAAGAGCACGGATCCTTACCAAGCCTTCGCGAACCCCCGCAAGTTCGACGGTGTTTTGCCGCTGCTCTGGCGCGAGGGCGACGACGCCATCTATGAAGTGCCCAGCCGATCGGCATCGCTCGCGCACGCGATCCCAGCCGCCGCTGTGGTGAAGCGAACACCCATCCACGGCCTGGACATCGAACCCGTGGAGCCGTATGTAGCGGCGCTGGAAGATTCCAGGTATCCGCCCGCCACGTTTCAGTGGAAGGGAATGAGCGAAGCGGAAATCCGCGCGACCGTGGAGCGCGGGCAAGTGGTTGCCGTCCAGGTCACCTACGATCGGGGCTGGGAGGCTTACGCGAATGGCAAGCGCCAGCCGATCCGCCCCGATGCGATTGGGCTGATGGCGATTGAGCCGGACTGCGATGGGCCTTGCGAGATTTCGTTGCGGTACACGGGCGGCACAGAGAGTGTCGTGACACGCGCGATGAGCGTCGCGGCCATGCTGGTGGCGTTGGCCTTCGGCTGGCTCGGCGCGAGCCGAAACACGCCGAAAGATGGCGCGCATGCATTTTTCTCTTGACTTTCATCGCGAACAACCTTATATATGAATCACATTGCGATTTTTTTGGATCGCAAAATTTGATGTTTAGGGAGATCAATCGATGAAGAGCGCAACGAAGAAAGCCCCCGCCAAGAAAAAGGCTGCTCCGAAGAAAAAGAAGTAGCCATGGCGCTGCCCTGAACAGGGCATGCAAACAGGTTTTACCCCAAGGCCCCGGTTTCCGGGGCCTTTTTCATTATTTCAGGCTTTTCTCTCCCGGTTCTCCCGAAGCTGCAACAGCACCCGGTACGTCTCCCCCATTCCGAAGAGCAGCGTCTTGAGCTGCATGCGCCGCCGCAGTTCGTCATCGGGGTGCCCTCTGGGCCCGGAGTTCAACGCGGCGGCGAACTGGTCGGCCTCGCCGGCGGTGACGATCGTCCGCGCCAGCGTCTCGAAGCGCTCCCTCCGCAGGCCGCAAGCGGCGCCGCATTCTTCGAGCGCGGTGAAGTTGACGTGCGCCGTGATGTCCCGCTCGCCGGGATCCTCGAGCACATCCTCCCGCGCCATGTGCCTCCGGTACGCCATCAGCGTTCCAGCCGGGAACCGCACGGACTCCGCGCGCGTGTAGCCGTAGTCCACCGTCAGCGCGTAGCCGGATTCGAGCGCACGGCCGATGCGCTCCATCCAGCCGAGCGCCTCGAGGTTGGCTTCGTACCAGCGGCCTTCTTCGGGCGGAGGGAACCAGCGGCGCAGGTATTGCTCCACCTCTTCACGCACCGCGCCGCCCGTCTGCCAACGGAACCACCCGTCTTGGAACGCCACGCGCTGCTCGCGGAACGCGCCATCGCGGTACAGAGCGACCTCCACCGGCAGCGCATCGAAGAACTCGTTGGAGAACACCACGCCGCGAAACTTCTCCGGCAGATTGCCGGAATCGAGATCCACCGGGATGTACGCCCACTCCGAGAACGCCTCGGCCATTTCGCGGCGTCCGGCGCCCAACTCCACCACCGTGAACTCCGGCGGCTCACCCATTTCGCGAAAAAGTTGCCGGATACGAGCCGCCATGAGAATGCCGAAGACCGGCTGGATCTGCTCCGCCGTGAAGAAGTCGCCGTGTTTGCCGAATGGATCGCGGGGTGCCCTCTGGGCCCGGCGATAGTAGCCGTGTTCGGGGTGGTAGAGCGCCACCTCCATGAAGCGCCGGAAGGTCACGGGCCCATCGCGCCCGATCTCCCCGGCCAGCAACTCGCCCGCTGGTGTCGTCACGGACTTATGCTAGCGTGAAATCAAACCATGGCGCTGCCCCAGACGGTCCGGGTGAAACTCAGCTCCGAAGTTGCCGAGGCCATCTCGATTACGCCCGTGGTGCTCCAGGAGCTTCCGGTGCGCGAACTGGTCGAGCACCTGCTCGGCATCGCCGGAAAGGATGAGCCGCGCATCCGCGAGATGCTGCTGCGCGGCACGGTGGCGATCGGCGCCACGCGGTTCCGCTGGGCGGGTTGGGAGGCCGATCTCGAAAACCTCCGCGAGCTGCTGGCAACTTTTCCCGACGCCGACCCCGCCCGGCCCTTCGCCGCCGCCGGTTGCATCCGCGCCACGCTGCGCGGAGGCCGCCACGCTATCGAGATCCCGCGCGAGGCCGCGGCGCGCAAGTCTCTGTTTCAGCGGAGGACCTTCTGGGACCTGCTGATGGAAGTGGCCGGCGCCTCCGGCCCGGCCTATTCCGGCTACTCCTACCGCGACCGCGCCGACCGCTACGTGCGCGAGTTCACCCCCGCCGAAACCGAACGCGTGCGCGCCGCTGCCGCCGAGGTGCGCTACAGCGCGCTCCGCGAGCAGATCCGGAGCGTGGGGTTCACGCAAGCGGAGTTGTACGTGACGCGGTGAACAAGGCGGTTGGCAGGCGGAAGCGCCCAATGCCACATACTTCTTCCCGGAACCTGGAATCCGGCAAGAACTGTGGGGCAGGTTTGCAGGGGTACCCTCTGGGTCCGGCGGGTTGGTAACCCGCTCGAATCGCTTGTAAACAGCCCGACCAGCGCCGGTTGAAAACCGGCGCGCAGGATGCAATCCTGCCCCACAACGCTACTCCTCCGGCACCTCTCCCGTATCCTCCGCGCGGTTCTCGAACTTCGTCTGCGCGTGAATAAAGACCAAGTTGACCGTTCCCACCGGCCCGTTGCGCTGCTTGCCGACGATCAGCTCGGCCAGGCCCCGCAAACTGTCCTCCTTAGGTTTGTAAATCTCTTCGCGGAAGACGAAGGCCACCACATCGGCATCCTGTTCGATGGAACCCGACTCGCGCAGGTCGCTCAATTGCGGCCGGTGATCGCCCCCCTGGCGGTTCTCCACCGCGCGGCTCAACTGCGAGAGCACCATCACGGGAGCATTCAACTCCTTGGCCAGCATCTTCATGCCTCGGGACAGCGCGCTGACTTCCTGGTTGCGGTTCTCGAAGCGCGCGCCCGCGGTCATCAACTGGAGGTAGTCCACAATCACCAGTCCCAGGTGATGCCGCTCGCTCTCTAAGCGGCGCAATTTGGCGTGCATGTCCATCAGGTGCGCGCCGGGGGTGTCGTCGATGTAGAGGGGCGCCTGCACCAGCTCCTGCAGCGCGTGGTTGAGCTTGCGCCGTTCCTCCTGGTTGAGATACCCCGCGCGGAACTTCTGGCTGTCCACGCGCGCCGCCGAGCAGAGCATGCGCGTCAGCAGCGACTCCTTCGACATCTCGAGCGAAAAAATCGCCACCGTCTGTTTGTTCTTGAGCGCCACGTGCTGCGCGATGTTGAGCGCCAGGGCCGTCTTCCCCATGGAAGGCCGGCCCGCCACGATGACCAGGTCTCCGCCATGCAGCCCGCCGGTCAACTCATCGAACTTGGTGAACCCGGTGCCGATCCCCTTGATGCGCTTGCTGGGGTCCAGGAAGGCGTTGAGGCCGCCTTCGTAATCCTCGAGGATCTGCCCGGCGTTCAGCAGCCCGGACTTCATCCGCGCCTCGCCCAGCTTGAGCAGGGTCTCCTCGGCGCCGGCCAGGATCTCGTCCGGCTCCTCCTCGCCCGCGAGCGCCCGGTTCATCATGTGCTGCGAAGCAAAGATGATGCGCCGCAGCACGGCCTTGTCCTTGACGATCCGTATATAGCTGTCGAGGTTCGGAATCCGCGGCAGCCCGTCGTCCAGCTCCACCAGGTAGCTCAAGCCGCCGCAGGCTTCCAGCTCATTGAACTTCATGAGCTCGTTAGCCACGGTGATGCGGTCGATTTTTTCGCCGCGCTCCTGGAGCTCGCCCATGCGCTTGAAGATGCGCCGGTGGCTCTCCAGGCTGAAGTCGTCGGCCTCGAGCGTGCCGGCGGCCTGGACGTACAGAGCGTCGTCGAGGAGGATCGAGCCGAGCACGAACCGCTCGGCGTCTACATTGGTGGGAAGACCCTTTTCAATCGCACTGGTCGCTGGCATGGCGTGAACCTTAGCCTAAACTCCGGCGCGCTCGCCGGTCAACACCTAGAACACTTCAGGCCGCAGATGTCTGTGCACGCTCCAACCGCTTTGGAATCACTCGATGCGCACCGATTTCCGCAGGCATGCACAAAACATCCACAGCCTTTCGACAGGCTAAAACATCCCCTACCCTATATGTTTTATCAAATTCGCGACAATCCTGCATAATCGACATTGAGGAGGAAATAACGAATGCCCGATTGGGTGGTATCGAGCGGCATGTGGAACGCCATCTTCGGCCTGGGAGCGCCCCTGGCGGAGAAGATTCTGCGTCCGGCGATCGTGTACGTCTTCTTGGTCGTATTCCTGAGGGTTTTCGGCAAACGGGAGCTGGCGCAGCTCAACCCGTTCGACCTGGTGGTGTTGCTGTCGCTCTCCAACACCGTGCAGAACGCCATCATCGGCAACGACAACTCGCTAACCGGCGGCCTGGTGGGCGCCTTCGCGCTGATGGCTATCAATTACCTGGTGGTGCGCTTCCTGTTCCGCCACCGGCGCCTCGACCAGGTCTTCGAGGGGAAACCGACGGTGCTGATCAAGGAGGGCCGCATCGTGAAGCACGCGCTGGCCAGGGAGTTGCTGACGCGCACGGAGCTGCTGACCGTCCTGCATCGCCAGGGCTTTGCCGGGCTGGAGGAGGTGGAGCAGTGCGTTCTCGAACCCGGCGGGACTTTCGCCATTCGCCGCAAGGTGCCGCCGCTCGAGGAGGTCCAGCACCAGGAAGTGATGCGGCGCCTCGACGATCTCAGCGGCAAGCTGGAACTGGTGCTTCAGCAAAGAGGCGGCCCGGTATAATGGATAGCGGAGGAATGGCCGAGCGGTTGAAGGCGGCGGTCTTGAAAACCGTTAACGGGGAAACTCGTTCGGGGGTTCGAATCCCTCTTCCTCCGCCATACTAACTTGTTTTGAATCAATAGCTTATAGGATACACGGGGTGCGCGGCTCCAAGACGTGTGGTGTCCGCGGGCATGATCGTTCTATTCCGCCGCCACGTCGCCGCGTGCAAGTTCACCTCCCGGAAAGACCGTTCCTGCCGGTGCCCGCTATGGGCCGAAGGCACCGTGCACGGCGAAAAGATACGAAGGTCATTGGATCCGCGGAACGGGGAAGCGGCCGTCCGCCTCGTCAGGGAACGGTAGAGCCACGCCCCGAAAAGGACGCTGTTGGTCGCGGACGAGTGCGACAAATTCATCCCCGACGCGAAGGAAGAGCGGCTGAACAAGTGTTGAAGATAATCACCTCGGATGCTATGATATTGCACACGTGTGACGACCGAGGTGAACGCCGATGCCAACGTACACACAGGCGGACCGGCCGCTCAAGATCACTACTCCACTTGGGCCGGACGTCTTGTTGATCACCAACTTCCGGGGTCGCGAAGCCATCTCGCGGCTCTTCCAGTTCCAACTCAATCTCATAGCCGATAGGCAGAAGCTGAGCGAGATCCGCTTTGACCGCATCCTCGGCCAGTCTGTGACCGTTGAAATGACGCTGCGTACGGGCGACAGCCGCTATTTCAACGGATTGGTAAGACGGTTCACTCAGGGCGTTCGCGACGATAACTTCGTGGCATTCCGCGCTGAAGTAGTGCCCAGGCTGTGGGTTCTTACCAAGAAGGTCCAGTGCCGCATTTTTCAACACGTCTCGGTCCCCGACATTCTGAAGCGGGTGCTCTCCGACCACCACGTTGACCACGAGTGGACTGGAACCGGGACCTACTACCCCCGCGATTATTGTGTCCAGTATCGCGAATCGGACTTCGATTTCGTGAGCCGGTTGATGGAGGAGGAGGGCATCTGTTACTACTTCAAGCACTCCGCTGGCGGGCATCGAATGGTGGTCACCGACCAGGGGGACGTGCATCCAGCCGTTCCCGGGCAATCCACGGTCATCTACCAGGAAGTACTCGGCGGCTTGTGGGAGGAGATGCGAATCAGGGATTGGGAGAAGAGCCAGGAGGTGCGCTCCAGCAAGTACACGGTTTGGGACCATAGCTTCGAACTGCCGGGCAAACACCTCGACGAAAGCGTGCGAACCATGGTTGAGGTGAATGCGGGCAGCATAAGCCATAAGCTCAGTCTGCTCGACAATCAACCGGAGATCTATGAGTATCCCGGGGGCTACGCCAAACAATTCAATGTCCCGGAGGATACCAATCTGATACCCGAAGTCAGAAGCCGAATCGTCCGGGTTCGCATGGAGGAGGAGGAATGCGCCGGCCTGGAAATCACCGGCGCCGGGGATTGCGGCAATTTTGTGCCGGGGCATAGGTTCACACTGAAGGGACATTTCAACGGCGACGGCGATTACCTGCTGACCAGCGTGGAACACGACGCCGTGCAGTCGGGATACCGGAGCGGGGAGCAGGACTCGTTCCACTACGAAAACCGCTTCATCGGCATGCCCGCCGGCCTGCGATACCGGCCGCGGCGGGTCACGGCCAAGCCCTTAATCGCCGGCATCGAGACCGCGACGGTGACCGGCCCGCCCGGCGAGGAGATCTTCTGCGACCGGTTCGGCCGCGTTAAGGTGCAGTTCCATTGGGACCGCGAGGGAAAGTTGGACGACAACAGCTCATGCTGGCTGCGGGTGGCGCAGCTTTGGGCGGGCAAAGGTTGGGGCGCGTTCTTCTGGCCGCGCATCGGTCATGAGGTGGTGGTGGCTTTCGAGGATGGCGATCCGGATCAGCCGATGATCGTCGGCAGCGTCTACAACGCAGATAATATGCCGGCGTACAAGCTGCCGGACATGAAACAGCTTGCCGGTATCCGGTCGGCCAGCGTGCGCGGCAACGCCAGCCAGAACTACAACGGCATCGTATTCAACGACGAGCAGGGCATTGAGCACCTCGCGCTTCATTCGGAGCGAAACATGAGCCTGGACTCGGAGTTCGACAAGCTGTTCCACGCGCGGAACAAAGGTGAACGGATAGCGAGCGCCAGCGTGCACACGGTGGGCATTCTACCAGGCGGCAGCGGCAGGGGCCACAGCGGCGGTGGCAGCGGCGGCGGCGACGACGAGAGCTACTCGACGGGCTACACCATGCCGGCCAAGGACGAGCCGACGGCTTTGGGTATAAAGTCCGACACAGTGTACGGAATGGCCCAGGCGCTCACGTTGGGCTTCGAGTATGAGTTGGTCATCGGCAGCAAGAACCACGTCTGCATCAATCCGTTGGGTCCATGGTCGTTTCCACCCTTGGTGTCGACTCTTCTAGGGGGCGGCCTCGGCGGACAGGTGGATTTCGTCATCGGCACGAAGACAGATTTCGTTGGGGGCCCGTCCTTCATCCTCGAAGTGGGTGAAGAAGCCCGAAAACTGAAGCGAGATGTTACAGCTCTCCCGGTGGTCCGTTGGCTGGCCATAGCTTTCGGTGTTGTATCGGCGCTCTGGGTCTTGGTCCATTCTGCCTTCAAGGAGGACAAAGATCGTGCGATATTCGGGGGAATATGTCAGGGCGTTTCTTCTGCTCTCCTAACTGTTATCGTGTTGTTCGGGAGGCGCTACCAGGAGAAGGTTGAGGAACCAGCAGACGGAGCCCACGCCCACGTTAACGCTGCGATCCCGGTTCCATTGGCCCAGGTTAACGCGAGTCCGGCTCCATTTCATCTCCCACCTTGGGAGGATATCATCTAGTAGCGAGGAGCATTGATCCTAATGACTGTACAGAAGAAGGGCCTGGGTGGTGGGACGGGGGGCGGCGCGGATTCCCACGATCACATCGAGAATATCAGTGGCGGATATCGAATCCAGGCGAACCAGTTGGAGCTGCTCAGCCGGCCCCCGATACCTCCGGTCACGCCAGACCCGTGCAGGATTCTGGTGCTGGCCTCGGATTACGGCACTGGCGGCCAAGTGGAAGTGAGCGGCAACCAGAGCGTCCGCATCACTGCCGGAGAATTTACCCTCCCGCCAACTTCGTCGGACTCCAGCAACGGGGTAGAGATCGTGGTGGGGGAGACCCAGAACGTCACCATTCATCGCGGCCTTCTGCCGACGGATCAAAAGATCGAGATGACGCCGGAGGGAGTCACCATTGACGCCGGCTTGGGGACTTTGACGCTCAAGAGCTTGACCCAGATCACCCTCTCGGTGGCGGAAGGACTGGCCACCATCACCCTGGGACCGGAGGGCATCACAATTCAGGGTTTGCTCATCCAAATCAACTGAAGCTGGAGGGACAGGGAAGTGGGCAACGGGCCGATGGCCGGGATAGAGGGGCTGACAGCCGCCGATATCTGCGCGCGCTTCGACGCGAACAAGCAGGCGCTGGCGCTGCTCCGCGAGGGAATGGCGCCGGAGGAGTTCGTACAAGCCCTGATGGCCAACCGCCAGTACGTCAACGGGATCGATTTCATGGCCCACGCGCTGCCGGCGCGGGAAGGGGTATGGTGGGGCTGCCTGTGCGTGCAGCACGCCTGCGGGACGAATCTGACGTTGCCGGACAGGGCCGCATTGCTGGCCGCCACCAGTTGGGTTCTGTGGCCCACCGAAGCCAACCGCGCCGCGGCGCAGGCGCCGGCCGAAGCCGCCGGACGGGCATCGCCAGCGGGCACGCTGGCCCTGGCGGCGAACGTGGCGGGCGCTGCCGGCCCGGTCCCGCTGACCCCGGCGAAAGCGGTCGCCAATGCGGTGAAGTTGGCCACTACCAAGGGCGATCCGGCCCGGATCGCCGACACCCAACGTCTGTTCGTGGAACTGGGAATGGGAGTGGCGGAGGGGCGCTTTTGCCGGCCCAGCGGCTAAAAAGAGCGCTCCGCCGGGAGAGGCTTACGGAGGATTGAGATATGGGGCAGCCGGCTGCGCGCTTGACGGACATGCATACCTGTCCGATGGTGACGGGAGTGGTGCCGCACGTTGGGGGGCCGATTCTGCCACCGTGCTGCCCCACGGTGCTGATCGGCAGCTTGCCGGCCGCCCGGGTGGGCGACATGGCCACTTGCGTGGGGCCGCCGGATGTCATCGTCATGGGTTCTTTCACGGTCCTGATCGGCGGTCAGCCGGCCGCGCGGATGGGCGATTCCACGGCTCACGGGGGCGTAATCGTGATGGGCTTTCCGACGGTTTTGATCGGCCCATGACCGCTAAATGAGTGGAAAGGAGTTCGTGAGATGAGCGAAGCCACGGCGGATACGGGTTATTCCATTGTTTACGAGAAACAGTCCGATGAGGAGAGCAACCGGACGTGCGGCGCCGCGTGCCTGGCCATGGTGTACCGTTCCCTGGGGATGGAAGTCCCGCAGAGCCAGATCTGGCCGGCGATCGCCAAGGCCAACCGATTCGGCGATATCGGTTCCACGACCCACCTGATGGTCCGCGATGCCTTGAACCGCGGTTTTGACGCGGTGGCCATCCAGGCGCGGCACCCGTGGTACGTGTTGCGGCTCTGCCGCGACGCCGGCATCCGCGTCATCCTGAACCATCGTCTGCACGCGAAAACGGAAGGCGGCCACTACACCGTGATGGTCGATATCGGAGAAGAACATGCGACTCTGCACGATCCATTCCTGGGCCCGGACCGCCGCCTTTCTCATGCCGAGCTGATGGAGCTTTGGGAGGCGCGCCCCAACTCGGAGATCGCGGGCAACACACTGATTGCCATCGCTGCCCGCCAGCCTGAAGAGGTGGCGTGCGAAATCTGTGGTGCGCCGGTCCCCACCAGCGCCACTTGCCCGCAGTGCGGCGATCCGGTGGCGCTCAGGCCGGCGCGGGTCCTCGGCTGCATCAGCCCGAAATGCATCGTCCGGCTTTGGGATTATGTCTGCTGCCCGTCCTGCGACTGTATGTGGAACTTCAGCACCGCTCCGCCGAAGGAGGCCGCCGGCGCTGAGAGCGCGCCCCCGCTGGAGAAACCGGAGGATCAGGCGGAAGATCGGGCGAACCTGGATGAGGTGTTCGCCCAACTGGATAAGTTCTGCGCCTTCATCCTGGCAAGGCCGGAAGCCGCGGGCAACCCGGACGTTATGAAGCAGATTGCCCTATTGGAGGAGTGCAAGGAGAAGCTGAAAATGGCACAGGCCGAGGAACTCGCCATTCAAAAAGCGCAAGAGGCGAAGATGGCCGCGAAGCTTCAGAAGGCGCAGGCAAAGGAGGAAGCCCACCGCCAGAAGATGGAGAAACTGACCACGCCCTCGCCGCCGCTGGATGGAAACGCTCTCGGCCGGGACCTGCTGAGAAACGTGGGGCTGATCCGGTGAAGTACGGCGCGGGAAATCTACTTGTCGGGCCGGGCCTGCGTGAACCTGAAGTTGGCCAGCCACACCTGCGAGTTTCCGGGTAAGTGAATCCCGAAGCGCCCGCGGGTGAAGGGCTGGCCCGGACGGTTCCAATCGTATAAGGTGACCGGCTTTCCCTGCTCGTCGACGAGCATCGTTACCACGCGCGCCGGCTCGACCACCAGGTTCACCGTGAAAGTGCCAGCCTTGACGCCGATCGGCTTCCGATCGGCGATCACCTTTCGACGGTTGTTGGTGTATTGGCTCAAAGTGAAAGCCTGCTTATTGATCTCGAACAAAAGGTAGTTTTGCGGATCGCTGTAGTCGAGAACCCACCCAACCTTGGACTTGGCGCGCAGCGTAAACTGGAAAGTCCCCGCCGTAGGAGTACGCCGGTACAGAACGAAATCGCCTCCCCGCCGCGTGAACCACTCACCATCGCGCGTCCACGGTTTCTCCCAGTCCGCTGCGTCCATCTGAAATACTTCCGGCGGCTGGACGATGGGCTTGACCGGCGTCAGTGTCAACTCAGCCGTTTGGGTGACGCCGGCCGCGATCGGGATCGTGACCGACCCCGTGCTGTAGCCTGGCGCGCGGCCGGAGAGGATATAGGTACCTTCCTCGAGGTTGAGCGTAGAGGAGGGCGCGGGCCGCGGCGCTTCGCCGGCGCGCCCGTACGTGACCTTCGCCGAAGGCGGCGACACTTTGATGTGAAGCTTGCCCAATGCCGGAGTAGCCGTGCGGACGGGCACAGGAGTTGCGGCGGCCGCCGGCTTGTGCTCCAATCTCGCCGGGGCGGCGCGATGCCGCAGCAGCAGCCAGGAGGTCAATGGACCGGCCAGAGCAAGCACCGCGATCGCCGCAATCAAGGCGCGGCGTGGAAGTCCGCGCCCGGACCCGAGCGCGTGCGGTCCGGGGACACCCTCGAGCTCCGCGGCCGGCGCGCGGGAAGGCTCCGATGTTCCGCTCTGCCCGGCGATGGCATCGGATTCCGGAAACACAGCGGGCACGGATTCGGCCGCCTCGGGTGCAACGGGAGCGGGCGGAGGAATGGGGTCCCGGTTCAAAATCTGAGTCGCGCCAATCGGTCCGGCGCTCGCCCCGGGCTCGGCGACCCGTTGCGGCGCGGCCGCCGGCCGGGCCACCACACCCAACCTGCTTTCCAGGGTGGCCCGAAGCTGGAGCAATCGCGGCTCGTTCCCGCAGAACGCAAGGGCACTCTCCAGCTCTGCCGCCGCACCGCTCAGGTCGCCGCTCGCCTGTGCCTGACGGATGCGCACCATCGCCTGGTTCAGATACTCTTCCCGTTTCAGGTCATCCAGCAGGGCCAGCACCCCTCTGGCTCCGGCATGAGCCGGGTCGCAGCCCAGCGCGTGCTGAATCAGAACCTCGGCCGCGCGCCAATCGGTCGCGAGCAGGTTTTGTGCCCGTGCGGACAGCCTGTCCACGAGGCTCCGGCGAACCGGCTCGCTGCGTGGGTCCAACTGGTGGGCGTTCCACAAAAGTTCCAAGCCATCCTCGAACGATGCCTGCGCAAAGAGCTGTTCGCCCCGTGCCTGGAGCCGTTGGGCTTCCTCGCAATGCTCCGCGCCCTGCCGCGCCAGTTCCGCGAGCGCCTGCAACTCGCCATCTCCCGGGGATTCTTCCAGCGCCCGGCGACACGCGTCCAGGGCCCGCCGGTACTCGCCCGCTTCCATGCACGCGTCGATTTCCCGAGCCCAGCGCCCCTTTGATTCCATCCGCGTCTGCTGCTCCCGCCGCTTGATCACGCGGTCGATCTCGAGCTGCAGCCCGGGATACCGGTTGTGTATGGTGCGCAGGATCTCCCACTGGCCGAGCGCATCGTTGAACTGCCCGTTCTCCTCGTGATAGCGGGCTTTGGCGACGATTGCGCTCACCAGGTTCAGCCGCTCATCCATGATTTTCCGAAGGCGCTTAAAGTGCGTCTCGTCGGGATAGCGTTCCCCCGCCTCATTGATGATGCCGACCTTGCGTTCCAGGTCGGTCTCCGCTTCGACACGGCGATCGATTTCCGCGATGTAAGCCGAGAGGTGCAGCCGCTGCTGCTCTTCCGCGTCGAACTTGAGGCTCTGGAACAGAGCGTGCGCTGGGTACTTCGCGAGGAATCGATCGCCGATGGCGAGCGCCCTGGAGAAGTTCCGGTCTTCCAGATACTTCCTGGCCTCCGCGTAAGCGTTGCGGATAACCTCGTATTCCGAGCGCACGTCGTTGTAGAAGCTTTGATAGACGTTCGCGCGGTCCTGGCTCTCCGGCGCGCGCCGGTCCATATCGATCACCTGCTCCAGCTTGGTAATGGCCGAGCTAAAGTCCCCCTTCTGATGGGCCTCGACCGCGGCCTGGTACAGCCGTTCTTTTTCCTGCAGGCTCCGCCGGTACTCCTGCTCCCGCCGCTCGATTTCGGAGAGCAGCCCTGTGGCCCGCGTGTCCTGGGGACGAATTTGCAGGATGTTCTGCAACGCCTCGCGCGCGTGCCCGAACGCGCAATTCTCGGCGTGCTGCCGCACCAGTTGGAACCAGCTCTCGATCTGCACGTCGCTGCGCGTGCTTTCGATCTTCGCGCGCAGGCTGAGCGCCTCCGTGTTCCCCGGGTCCAGCTCCAGGGTCTCCTGAATTTTCTGCAATGCCAGGGGATATTCCTCCACTTCGAACCGGCTGCGCGCGGCTTCGAGCAATCTGCGGACTCGCTCCTGCCGGACCGCCGCGTCAATTTGCATCCGCAGCAGCTTCACTTCCGGGTCGAGATGGCCCTCCGCCTCGAGCTCGGTGACGATCTCCAGGGCGAACTGTGTATCGCCCTGGGCGAAGGTGGTCTTGGCCCGCTGGATTCGCGGCCCCAGGTGAGCGGAGTCGAAGCATTCGATCGCCTCGCCGCGATGCGCCTTCGCCAGGCACTCGGCGAACTCCCGAGCCGTCGCAAAGCGATGCCACGGCTGCTTGGCCATGGCCTTGTGAATCACGCGGCTGACGGACTGGTTCACCGTCGGGTCGACGTCGGATGCGGCCGGCGGACTCTCTCGAAGAATCGCCTCGACAATCTCCCGTTCCGTCGGTCCTTCAAACGGTTTGCGCCGCGTGAACACCTCGAAGGCCATCACACCCAGAGCGAAGATATCGGAGGCCGGCGACGGGGGCTTGCCTTCGATCAGCTCGGGCGCCATGTAGTACAGGGTTCCCTTCTTTCCCGTCATTCCCGCGTTGACCATGTGGGCGATGCCGAAGTCGATAATTACCGCGGAGTAGTCCGGCATGACGAAGACATTAGCGGGCTTGAGATCGCGATGCACCAGGCCACGCTCGTGCGCAGCGTTCAGACCGCGACATACCTGTGAAAGGATTTCCACGCGTCGCTCGGCGGTCAGCCGAGCGCCCGCTGTGCGGATCAGCTTGTCGAGCGTCATACCGGACAGCAACGGCATGACAAAGTAGGGCTTCGCGAACCCCTCCTCCTCAGACTCCCCAATATCTAGGATGGGGACGATGTTGGGGTGATTCAGCGTAACCAGGACTTCGCATTCCCGATAGAAAAGCTGGAGCGCCGTGGGGTCAGGCGCCTCGCGAATCGTCTTCAGCGCTACGTCGCACTTGAGCACGGCGTCATAGGCTCGGTAAACCACGCCCATGCCGCCCTGGCCGAGTGGCTCGCGAAGCTCATAACGGTCCTTCAATCGGGCGCCGCGATCCATAAACCTTACCACCTTCCTATTATGCAGCAGTTTCAGGCCGAAATATACCGATCTAAAACGCTTGCCACAACCTGATGAGCAGTCTGTGGTGCGGTTCTGCAACCAGCGGGGGACGGCGGAACAATGGATCAAAGAAGGCTCGCAGACGGTAAAGATGACGCGTCTGAGTGGTCACCTGTTCCGGTCCAGCGAGGTGCGGCTCTTGCTCAGCCGGAGTCGCCCGGGATGGAAGAAATGAGAGAAACGGCTCCAATGGAAGCGGATGGGAGTATAATCGCTGCTGGCCAGGAAACCAAAAAGGAAATCCTGGATTAATGGACGGGACGCGCATGGAATTCCACCAGAAGTACGAACTATTGGATCTGTTGAAGGATGAAGGCGTCAAGGTGTTCAACGCCCGCGAGATCTCGACGGGGCGGCGAATCGCCGTGTTTCTGTTCGTGGGCGAGCAAGCTCGGCTGCATGCGGAGCTTCTGGAGCAACTTCGTGCGTCGCTGCGGCCCGACCGCACCGACCTGCTGGAAGTTGGAGATAACCAGGGGATTCCGTTCGTGGTGACCGAGCCGCTGGGCGGAATGGCGGAGCTCAAACGGAAAGTTGCGGTTTCGCCAGCGCCGCCGGCAGCGGCCCAGGCGGGAAGGCCGCCGGACGCGTTTACCAGCATTGGCGTACGGCACGTGCCGGCCCCGACCCTATCCGGTGCGCGGGGGGCCACACCTGTGACGCCACTGCCGCCCGCGGCAACTGCGCCCCCCGCGCAGTCCGCGCCCGGCGAATTCACGCGGCTGTTCCAGCCTTCGGCGCCGCCCCAGCCCATCGGCGAGGCCGCTCCACTGCCGCCGCCGCCGACTCAGGCCCGGCCGCCCGCGGCAACTGCGCCCCCCGCACAGTCCGCGCCCGGCGAGTTCACGCGGCTGTTCCAGCCTTCGGCGCCACCGCCCCCGCTGCCACCGACTCACGCTCCGCTACCCCCACCTGCAGCGCCGCCCGCGCAAGCTGGAGCCGGCGAGTTCACACAATTCTTTCAATCTCCGCTCTCGCAGGCGCGGGCATCTGAACCGGTTTTCCCGCCACCGCCGTCAGGCGCGCCGCAGAAACCGTCGCCACCGGCGGTGCCGCCATCGTCCACTCCGGGAGAGTTCACCCGGATCTTCGGAAGGGGGGACGCGCCCGCTGCTCCGCCAGCCCCCCGCGCAGGAGGGAGCGCCACCCTGAGTTTTCGCGCGCGGCCCAAATTCACACCACCAGCCACGCCGGCACCCTCCACCGGACCGGGGGAATATACGCAGATGTTCGGGGCTCAGCCGGTCCTGCAACCGCAGCGGCCAGCGCCCCCCGTAGCCCAGACCCCGGTTCCAGCGACCGCACCCGTAGCCGGCAAGAAAGTGCCCTGGCTCATGCTCGCGCTCATCGTCGCGGTGGTTGTGCTGCTTGCGATCGTTGCGATCATGGCCTTCGCTCCGAGGAAGTGAGATGCAAATCGGCGCCCTTCGAATCCCTCTTCCTCCGCCACGCTATCTGGTTGTCGCTCGACCTCCGCAATTGGGAGGCCCTGCCAAGCCCACCCGGAGCACTTCGTTCGCCGGCCGCCCGAATCAGCCCCAAGAAAGTGTGGATCAACAGGCCGTCAGAAAACAAAAGTCAGTAGATTTCGGATGAGAGCGTCTCAAAGGATTGTTTGGGCCACTCGTTTGCCCTCTAATCTGAGAGGCCTCTACAGGCTTCCGGCGGCATACGCGCACTGAGGCCCGATTCTGCGCTGGCGTGGACCAGATGGCCGGTTCCGATTCAGGCTTGCGGATCGGGGCCGCGCGCGACGGACCCGGCTACTGAGAGGAGGCTGAGAATGCGGAGAGGAGATAGCAATATGTTCAAACGGATGACGCTGGCCATCTTGGTGGTCGCCTTGGGGCTGGTACCGGTGCGCGCACAAGAGAAACCGGCGCTTGTGGTTCATGCCTTCACGATCGCTTCCGGCGTGAAATGCCCTTACGATATGAATCAATTGCAAGCCGAAGCGATCACGGCACTCAAGGCTAAAGATGGGGCACAATTCGACGTGGTTTCCGGCGCTTCCCCAAATCAGCCGGGTGTCTATATTCTCGATGGCGAAGTCCTGGAGTGGCACAAAGGCAACACGGCCGAACGGATGCTGATTGCCGCGGGTTCGGTGGCCGGGCGTGAATCAGCGAAGATTGACTACTGGCTGACCGACAAAGATGGGAAGAGGGTTGTCGGTATACGGACACGATCCGGCGACTCTTCATGCGGAACGGACACGAAAAGAACGTCGGGACACTCGCGCGACCGTTCGCCAATAAAACCGCCGAGCGCTTGAAAGATGCAAAGCTGGCGCCCGTGGGCACCCTAGCACAATAGTTGGGGGGGGCGAGGCCAAAACAGAGAAGCACGCTGACCCGGGGGCACCAAGACGCACCATCGCGTGTCTAAAAACTACCCCGCCACCCGCTCAATGGCTTCCACGCCGCAGATCTGCTCCACCGCCTTGCGGAATTCGCGGTCCGGGCGCACTTTCGCCGGCACGTCCAGCAGCACCGAAAAATCCCGCGGCGCTTCCAGGCGCAACCGTACCTGCGTCTCGCCTGGCTTGCGGCGGAATAATTCCTCGAGCGCCCGCGCCTTGTCCAGGCTTCCGTTGCGGCCCAGCCACACGCGGATGGAAATCACCGTGGGCAGATCCACGCGCGCGTTGTCCAGAGCCACAATCTCCTGCACCGAGATCTTGGGCGGCCCGCTCTCTTCGGGCAGCGCCAGGCCGCGCACCATCACCGCCTGGTCTTCCACCACCAGCGGCGCCAGGCGCTCGAAACTGGCCGCAAAGACCAGCGCTTCCACCGAGCCGTTACGGTCTTCGAGCGTCATCGCGGCCCACGGCTTGCCTTCGCGGTTGCGCTTGCGGGCGATGCCCGTGAGCACGCCGCATAGCGCCACTTCCGCGCCCTTGTTGAGGCCTTCCAGGTTGCCGCTGTCGTGGGTTGCCAACTCCGCCACCTTATCCGCGTAGCGGTCCAGCGGATGGCCCGTCACCCAGAAGCCCAGCATTTCTTTCTCGCCGCCCAGCTTCTCTTTGTCGGTGAAATCGGGGACGCTGGGCAGGGGGACGGAGTGCGCTTCCGCGGCCATGGCTTCGCCGAAGAGCCCCGCCTGCCCGCTCTCCCGGTCGCGCCAGGCCCGCTGTCCGGCTTCCATGGCGCCTTCCACGGCCACGAATTTCTGCGCGCGCGTACCCTCCAGCGAATCCATGGCGCCGGCGCGAATCAGGCTCTCGATCATGCGCCGGTTGATGGCGCCCAGGTCCACCTTCTCGCAGAACTGGTGCAGCGAAATGAAGCAGCCCACTTCCTGGCGCGCCTTGCCGATGGCCTCTACCGCCGATTGCCCCAGGTTCTTCACCGCGCCCAGGCCGAAGCGGATTCCCTGCTCGTCCGGCGTGAAACTCCAATCCGAGTGGTTCACGTCGGGCGGCAGAATCGTGATCCCCATCTCGCGGCACTCGTTGATGTACTTCACCACCTTGGCCGTGTTCCCGGTTTCCGAGGTGAGCAGCGCCGCCATGAAGTCCACCGGGTAGTGCGCCTTCAGGTACCCCGTCACGAAGGCCAGGTAGGCATAGGCCGCCGAATGCGATTTATTGAACCCGTATCCCGCGAACTGCTCCATCAGGTCGAAGATCTTTTCGACCTTCCTCTGCGGGAACCCGCGCTCCAGCGCGCCCTGGATGAAATGCTCGCGCTGCCGGGCCATCTCTTCGGCCTTCTTCTTGCCCATGGCGCGGCGCAGCACGTCGGCCTCGCCGAGCGAATAGCCGGCCAGGCGGTTGGAGATCTGCATCACCTGCTCCTGGTACAGGATGACGCCGTACGTCTCTTCCAGCAGCTCTTTCAATTCCGGAAGATCGTACTGCACCGCGCGCCGTCCCCATTTGCGCTCGATGAAATCGTCGATCATGCCGCCCTGAATCGGTCCCGGCCGGTAGAGGGCGTTGAGCGCCGTCAGGTCTTCGATGCGGCTGGGCTGGTAGCGCCGCAGAATGTCGCGCATGCCGCTCGATTCGAACTGGAACACGCCGCTGGTGAAGCCCTTGGCGAAGATGTCGTAGGTCGCCTTGTCGTCGAGCGGCAGATCTTCCGGCACCACTTCCACGCCGTGCCGTTTCTGGATGAGCCGCAGCGCGCCCTCGATCAGCGTGAGCGTGGTCAGCCCCAGGAAATCCATCTTGAGAAGCCCCAGCTTCTCGAGGCCGTTCATGTCGAACTGCGTCACGATTTCGTCGCGGTTGGTCTTGTAGAGCGGCACCAGTTCCGTGAGCGGCTGGGGCGAGATCACCACCCCGGCGGCATGCACCGAGCAGTTGCGCGCCAGGCCTTCGAGGCGCAGCGCCACCTTGAGCACGTCGTCCACGCGCGGGTCTTTCCGGGCCGCCTCGCCGAACCCCGGCTCCATTTTCATGGCGTCCGGAAGCGAGATATTGAGGACGTTGGGCACCATCTTGGTGAGGCGTTCCACCTCCGCGTACGGCATCTCGAGGGCACGGCCGACGTCCTTGATGGCCGCCCGCGCCCCCAGCGTGTTGAAGGTGATGATTTGAGCTACCTGTTCCCGGCCGTACTTTTCGGTGACGTATTGGATCACCTCGCCGCGGCGGTTCATGCAGAAATCGATGTCGATATCGGGCAGGTTGACGCGCTCCGGGTTCAGGAAGCGCTCAAACAGCAGCCCGTATTGCAGTGGATCGATATCGGTGATCGCCATGGCATAGCTCACCAGGCTTCCGGCCGCCGAACCGCGCCCCGGCCCCACCGGAATCCCGCGGCTCCTGGCGTAGCGGATGAAGTCCCAGACAATCAGAAAATATCCCGAGAACTTCATCTTCTCGATCATCTGAATCTCGCGATCGAGCCGCTCGGCGTACTCCGCAACGTGGTGCTTGAGAGCCCCCTTGAGCCGCATCGCCTCGAGGCGCGGGCGCCGCTTCTCGAATCCCATTCGCGCGACATATTCGAAATACGTGTCCGTCGAGTGGCCTTCCGGTACCTCGAATTTCGGGAAAGGCTCCTTGACCTCCTCGAGGCTGACGTTGCAGCGCTCGGCGATCTCCCAGGTGCGGTCGAGCGCGTCTTCCAACTCGCCGAACAGCTCCATCATTTCCGGGCGCGATTTCAGGTAGAACTCGGGCGCCCCCCAACGCATGCGGGTCGGGTCGCTCATCCCCTTGCCGGTCTGGATGCACAACAGGATCTCGTGTGCGCGCGCGTCTTCCCGGCGCAGGTAGTGCGAGTCGTTGGTGGCCACCAGCGGCAGCCCCGTCTCCTGCGAAAGCCGGTTCAGCTCCGGAGTGAGCCGCCGGTCCTGGTCGAGGTGATGGTCCTGCATTTCCAGGAAGAAGTTGTTCTTCCCGAAAACATCCGCGTAGGTGTGCGCCACGCGCCGCGCGTCGTCGTACTTCTCCGCCAGCAGCGTTTCCGGGATGTGCCCTCGCAGACACGCCGACAACGCGATGAGCCCTTTGGAGTGTTCCGCCAGCAGGTCCAGATCGATGCGCGGCTTGTAATAGAACCCTTCGAGGTACCCCGTCGAGACCAGCTTGATGAGGTTGCGATACCCCTCCTGGTTCTCGCACAGCAGAATCATGTGGTTGTAGCGGTCCGTGTCCGACCGCGTCTTGTGCCCCTGTTGCGAAACGTACACCTCGCACCCGATCACGGGATGCACGCCCGCCGCCTTGGCGGCGTTATAGAACTTGACCGCGCCGAACAGGTTCCCGTGATCGGTCATGGCCACGGCCGGCATCTTCCGCTCGACCGTGGCCTTCATGAGCTGGTCGATATCGCAGGCCCCATCCAGCAGGGAGTAATCGGTATGGCAATGCAGGTGGACAAACGGCATGGTCGAGTCGGCTCCTCACAAGCGGCCGGGCATCACCGCCATCTTAACAGGCGGGCGCGGGGGGTAAGCGCATCCGGCGTGCCGATGCTGCGTGCGTCAGGGCCAACTCACGCAGCGCGCTCGCGTTCGAAGAAGTGTGGGCCGTTCTGCCGAAAGTCGTCGAGCGACGGAAACTGCTTATCGCTGGCGCTGGTGACGAGCCTCCCTTAGCGTCGGGAGATGTCTCTCAACCGGCGCAACACAAGACCAATCCTCGCCTGGCTGGCGGCGTCGGGCAAGAGGTGTCCGGGCAGAGCGTCAATGAAGCGCGGATCTTCCAGGAGCGCGCCCACCTCCGCTGCCACGTAAGCATGAAGATCGTCCGACGCGGCTCGCAATTCGTCCGCCAAGCTGGGCCGGCCGTCAACCACGGAGATGAGGTCCTCCAGGTCATGGCTGCCGAGATACCCTCCGCCGCCACGGCCTTTAAAGGCCGCAAGCTTGGTAGCCAGAAAGCAAGGCGCTGTGACAATTCGGACCTCAAGCGACGGCTCCAGCGTGACCCGGTCCGCTGTTAGCACGGCTGTTCTGTACCATCGATTCGAGAAGCCGAGGACCTTCTCGTCCAGAGGCATCGCATCGAAGGCGATCTCACCGTTTTTCCAGCGGCAAACAGGCGCGCCTTCGCTCGTGTCCTCGCTGAAGCCGATCCCTCGGAGGCGTTCGGAGAACCTGTTGTATTCAACGTACGATGTGATTTCGGCAATCGCATCCACATCCATGGTCGGCCGATTGGCCGGCGCAGCTTCGTCCGTAATCATCAAACCCGTGACGCAGCCGCCAGTGAACACCAGTTCATCCAGCAGCGGCTTGAGCAACCGTGCTGCCGACACCAAGAGCTGGTAGTTGTTGTCACGCATGCGTCTGGGAACGAAGCCGTTTGACAATCATCTCTTCGGCTAGCTTGCGTTCGCGGGCGCGGCCGTCCCGAAGGGCGTCCACCAATGCCAGGTACTCGTACAGGACAGCGTCGCGCAGGGCGGCGGCGGGTGCGAGCTTATACAACGGCTCAAAAGCGAAACCCCTTTCGCGCCCTTCCGGGTATGGCCAGACGGGCGGCAGGTCATTGCCAAGTGCAATCACCTGTCGCAAGGGTTCGGCGGCGTAGGAAGTTGGCACACCCCGCGTGGGTTCGCCCCGCTCCGCCGGGAAGGCATACTTCAACCCATGAACCAGGAACTCGGTCAAGGCCGGCAGGTTCGGACGCTCACCCAATTCCGAGCCATGCAGGAGGTGGGAAGCCTGTGCCCGCTTCACGGCCGCGTGCACCTCGGACGGGCTCATTAAGAGATCCAGCGCGATTTGAGAATACGGGGGTCTTAAAGATCCGTACCGGCAGAGCTTCAAGATCACGGCGACGTCTTGGGGCTTAAGAGCCATGATTCCATTCTACATTCGCGATTCGCGAATAGCGAATGGGTGCAGCCTTCTTTCGTTTTCCGCTACCTCTGTCCGTAGTACGCCTTCGGCCCGTGCTTGCGGAAGTAGTGCTTGTCGCGCAGTGGGTCGGAGATGGGCGCCGCGGCGGGGTTGATGAGCAGCGTCTGGCAGGCCATGGCGGCAAGCTCCTCGACGATTGCTGCCATGTGCGCAGCGGCGGCGGGCGATTGCCCCCAGGTGAAGGGGCCGTGTCCGGCCACTAGCGCGGCGGGGCAGCCGAGTGGGTCGCGGGCTTCCAATAAACGGATGATCGCTACACCCGTGTTGGCTTCGTATTCGGATTCGATTTCCGCGGGCGTGAGCGGGGCGGTCACCGGCACCGGGCCGTGGAAGTAATCGGCGTGTGTGGTGCCGAAGCAGGGGATCTCGCGGCAAGCTTGCGCCCAGGCGGTGGCGTGGCGCGAGTGGGTGTGCACTACGCCGCCGATCCCAGGGAAGGCGCGATAGAGGGCCAGGTGCGTGGGCAAATCGGAAGACGGGCGCAGGGCGCCTTCCACCACGCGGCCATCGAGATCCACGATCACCATGTCGGCGGGCGTCATCTTCTCGTAGGGAACACCGCTGGGCTTGATGGCCACCAGGCCGTCGTCGCGCGAGAGGCCGCTGGCGTTTCCGAATGTGTACAGAACCAGGCCGCGGCGCACCAACTCGAGATTGGCTTCGTAGACCTCGGTTCGCAGGGCTTCAAGCACTCTGGCCTCCTCGCGCGCGCGCCGCGATTCTGCGCAACTCGGGCAGAACATCGCCCGCGCCGAAGGCAAAGTAGAGCTTGCGGAAGAGCGGGTACAACTCCGCATACGTCGCGGCGGCCGTTCTTTCCGGCTCGATGGTGGTATAACCGGGGCACAGCGCGTCCTGCGCTTCCTCGATGGTCTTGAAGGCGCCGGCCGCCAGGAACGCGAAGATCGCCGAGCCCAGGCTTGTCACATCGCCCTTGGGCACCAGGATGGGCTTTCCCATCACGCTGGCGTAGACCTGGTTGAGCACGGGATTCTTTTGCGGGATGCCGCCGCCGTTGATGATGCGGCGCACGGGGACGCCGTGCTCCTCCATGCGCTCCAGAATCACGCGCGTGTGGAAGGCCGTGCCTTCGATGGCCGCGAACAGTTCATCCTGCGCCGTATGGGTTAAGCGCCAGCCTAGCGTGACGCCGCTCAACTCGGGGTTCACCAAGACGGTGCGGTCGCCGTTGTCCCAGGTGAGGCGCAGCAGGCCGGTCTCGCCGGCGCGGTAATTCTCCAGGCCGCGAGATAATTCGGCGACCGTGGTGCCGGCGCGGCGCGCGATGGCCTCGAAAATGTCGCCGGTGGCTGACATGCCGGCTTCGATGCCGATGCGGTGCGGGTCGATGGAGCCCGCGACCACGCCGCAGACGCCGGGGATCAGTTCCGGCTTCTCCCCAATGGCCATGATGCAAGTGGAGGTTCCCACCACGTTGACCACGTCGCCCAAACGGACGCCGGCGCCGATGGCGTCCCAATGCGCGTCGAAGGCGCCGACGGGAATGGGGATGCCGGGGCGCAGGCCGAGTCGCGCGGCCCAGGCCGGAGCGAGCTCGCAGGCGATCTGGTCCGAGGTGGCGTAGCGGCCAGCGAGTTTAGCGCGCACGCCGGCGAGCAGCGGATCGACCGCCGCCAGGAACTCCTCCGGCGGAAGGCCTCCCAGGGCCGCGTTCCACATCCACTTGTGGCCCATGGCGCAGACACTGCGCGGAACCAAGGCCGGGGCGGCGATTCCACCGAGCGTGGCGGCCACCATGTCGCAGTGCTCGAGGGCAGTGGCGAAGCGGCCGTGCTTCTCGGGATTATGGCGCAGCCAGTGCAGGAGCTTCGCAAAGCCCCACTCGGAGGAGTAGATGCCGCCGCACCAGTCGATGGCTTCCAGGCCCCGGCTGCGCGCCATGGCGGTGATCTCGCCGGCTTCCTTCCAGGCGCGATGGTCGCACCACAGGTAGTAGTCGTCGATGGGCTCGAGATGCGCGTCCACGGGAACTATGGTCGAGCCGGTGGTGTCGAGAGCGATGGCCTCGATGGCGTTGCCGTCGATGGCGGCGGCTTCAACGGCGCGGTGCGTGGCCTCGGTGAGCGCCTTCATGTGGCCGGCGTGGCTTTGGGTGGCGTGGTCGGGATCGTCCTTCTTGCGGAGGAGCGGGTATTCCGCCGCGCCAGAGCCGAGACGGCCTTTGGCGCTATCGAAAATGGAAACCCGGACGCTCAGGGTTCCGAAATCTACGCCGGCAACAACGCTCATGGGGTCCTTTCAGAAAAGGGGACAGACGCATTTCTTGAACCCGTAAAATGCGTCTGTCCCCTTTTCTCAGCTATGTTGGTACACGCTCCAGCCGAGATAGCGGGTGGCGGCTTCCTGCACGGCCGCAGCCACCGGCGCCAGGTTGGCGGCCACGTGATGCTCGAAGCCGCGCTCGCAGATGAAGCGGAGCAACTCTTGCAGCCTGGGGATGCGCACCACGCCGGCGCCGCCAAAGGTTTCAAGTGGATCGTCGGTGAACTCGCCTTCGCCCACGTAGCCATGAATCGAGCCCTGGCGATCGTTGGTCGAAAAACGCGCGAAACTCATGGGGCCCGATTTCACGCGGCCCACGCACGTTCCGTAGGTGTTGTCGCGGCCAACCGTGCCGGCGATGATCTGCTGGAAGTCCATGCGGCTCTCCTTGAAGAAGTGCTTGGGGAGATTGCTGCAATGGAAGCAGACCGCCTTGTCGGGGTGGTCGCCGTAATTGTTGTTCCAGTCGAGCAGGGCGCTGGGCGTTCCCGAGGCCAGTTGCAGGGCGTGCATGCCGACCACGCCGCAGATATCCACCTCGCAGGCGCTGGACATCAGGCGCTCGCTCATCATGCTCATCACGGTGCAGGGCACCACGCCGAAGAACTCTTCGAGCGAAGTCCAGCACTGCACGGCGCTGATGGCGCACTCGGTCTGGGCCATCCACTCATCCACCACGGCGCCGAGCTTTGCCATTTTGAGGAGCGGTTCGGCGGGCACGCCCTCGGTGGGCACATAGCGCCGGATGGCCTCCAGTTTGGCGACCGCCGCGGGGTGCTGGTCGCCCATGCGCGCGATGCGGCCCAGGATTTCGGAAAGGTCGATGGGCTCCACGGAGATGCCGCTGGCCTCGAGGATTTTCTCGCTGTAGCGGACGGTGTTGAAGGCGGCGGGCCGCGCACCGATGGCGCCGATGCGCAACCGCCGCAGGCCGCGCACCACGCGGCACACGGCGGCGAACCAGTCGAGGTCGAGGCGGAAACATTCGGAATCCGGCGCCTCGGTGTGGCGCGTGGTGAGGGAGTAGGGAATGCCGTACTGAGTGAGGTTGTTGCACGCCGACATCTTGCCGCAGAAGCTATCTCGACGGTCCTGGATGGTCATGCGGCCGGGCGTATCGGGCGTGGCCTGCACCAGCACCGGGACGCCCAGGCCGGCCATGCGCAAGGTGTCGGCCACGCCGCGCTCGTCGCCGAAATTCGGCAGCGTGACGATGACGCCGTCGATCGAGTCGCGGTGTTTCTTGAACAGGTCGGCGCAGAGCGCCGCTTCCGCGCGCGTTTCCACGGCGCCGAACCTGGTGTCTTCCGGGCCGGGCGCGACGGCTTGGTAACCGGCCTTCTCGATGGCCGCGAGCATTTCGGAGCGCCCGCTCTGGGCGAGATGACCGGGAAAGAATCCCCGGTTTCCGACGATCACACCGAAGGTCATCACTTTCCCCTCCCTGGTCTAAACCGCAGCGAATAAACCAGACCCAACGCAACCAGCAGGGCGCCCCACCAGATTCCGGCGTGCAGGCGGGCCAGCACCACGGGGTGCGCCGCGGGATTGGACAGATCGTAAATTCCGGCGCCCAGAATTAAGACTCCGTAAACCAGGAGCAGGACGCCGATGAAGAACCAGATGGAAATCATGCCAACGCGATGCATTGTTCACCTACCAGAAAACGATCTGCAACACCACAAACACGGCCGCGATTACCCCGGCCCAGAAGATGGGCCTCTGGTAAAGCGCCAGGTGGCCTTCCGAAGGCAGCTCCGTGCAACCGTACACCAATCCGGCCAGCTCGGATTCGGGCTTGGGCCGAGTAACCATGCTCACCACCACGGTCACCACCACGCAGATGATCCAGGCCCATAGCGCGCGGAACATGTTCTCGGCCATGGGCTTGGCCTGGGAGGAAAGGGCGATGTAGCGCAGCGCGGTGGGCTCCAGGTAGACCCACAGCCACATGCCGATGGAAGAGAAGGTGCCGGTGAGCAGGCCCCAGAAACCGCCCTCGGGCGTGGCGCGCTTCCATAACATGCCGAGGATCACGGTGCCGAACAGCGGCGCGATGAAGAAACTGAAAAGCTGCTGCACGTAGTCCATGATGCTTCTGAATTGCATCACGAAGTAGGCCGTGCCGATGCTGACCAGCACGCCCAGCACGGTGCACCAGCGTCCCATGCTGACGTAATGCGCGTCGGGGGCCTGCTTGCGGAAGAGGGCGCGGTAGATGTCGTAGGTCCACACCGTGGCGAAGGCGCTGACGTTGCCGGCCATGCCGGACATGAAGCCCGCGATGAGCGCGGTGATGCCCAGGCCGAGCAGGCCCGGGCCGCAATAGCGGGCCAGCATGATGGGCAGCACTTCGTTGTAGCTGTGGCCGCCGGTGGCGATGGCCTGGGTCTCGCCCGTGAGGAACCCGGGCGGCAGCAACGCGAGGCCCAGCAGGCCGGGCAGAATCACGATGAACGGCACCGCCATCTTGAACGCGGAGCCGATGATGGGCGCCAGCTTGGCCGCGCGGAGGTCCTTGGCGGCGATGACGCGCTGCACCACCAGAAAGTCCGTGGTCCAGTATCCGAACGAGATGACCCACCCCAGTCCGAAGACGATGCCAACCCAGTAGATGCCCATGGGGTTATCGCTGGGAGAACCCATGGTGCGCCACAGGTGGGTGAAATCCTGCGTCGGAAAATTATGATGGATGCGGGCCACCATTCCGCTCCAGCCGCCGGCCTCGATCAGTCCGATAATGGAAATCAGCAGCGCGCCCAACCAGATGAGGACGAATTGCAGCACTTCGTTGAAGATCGCCGAGAGCAGGCCGCCCAGGCCCACGTACACGGCCACGGTGATGGAGGAGACCCAGATGCTGAAGTGGATATCCCAGCCCAGCACGACCTTCAAGACCAGCGCCATGGAGTACATGTTGATGCCGCTCATGAGCACGGTCATGAAGCCGAAGGAGATGGCGGAGAAGGCGCGCGCCGGCTCGCCGTAGCGGAGCTTGAGATAGCCGGGGACGGAGTGCGTCTTGGAGATGTAGTAGAAGGGGATCATCACGATCCCCAGGAACAGCATGGCGGGGATGGCGCCGATCCAATACCAGTGCGTGGCGAGGATGCCGTACTGGTAGGCGGACGCCGCCCAGCCCATCAACTCGAGCGAGCCGAGGTTGGCGGCGAGAAAGCTGAGGCCCGCCACCCAGGCCGTCATCTCGCGGCCGGCCAGGAAAAAATCCTCGCCGGTCTTGGTGTAACGCTTCAGATAGAAGCCGATTCCGATGACGGAGAAGAAGTACAGGACGATGATCGCGATGTCCACGCCCGACAGCGAGACCAAGCGCGAGGGAGCACTCTGCAACAAGAGAGACAGAGGGAATTGTGCTGTAATCGCTTGCACGTGCCCATCGTAGGGGACCTCAATATCGAAGTCAAGGGATGGGCGCCAGCTTCGACGGCCTTATAGATGTCGAAGAAAAAGGGGTTCGCCAGGTTGGAGACGATCACGCCGCTGGTGCGGCTCTTGCCGCCGGCCAGATGGCGCGCGTGCAGATTGGGATGGCACTTCAACATTGTAGCGACTACTCCAACAGGTTTTCGGGCCTTCAGCGAATGCTACAATCAGGTCTGTCCTTTCAGATGCCGCCCCCGGTTGACACTCCGATTTCCGTGCCGGCGATCATCCCGAACTGTAATTCAGGACCGGCATTGGCGCAGTGCCCGCAGTTCCTGGAGCAGTTCGGCGGTGTAGAACCCGGGTATCGGCTGCGCGCGGCGGAAACGGCGCCGAATTTGCCGTTTTTTGTGTTTCTGCTTTACGGCCGCGCCGGCAGGCTGTAGCCGGCCGATGGGCGATGGCCGTTCCCTCGATGCGGGGCGAAACAAAACGCGGCAGGAGAGAGCCCTGGATCTGGGCGCTGGTGGCGGTTCTGGTTGTTCTCGCCTGGCAGGCCCTGACCGTCGATGCCAACTACGCCGGCAACTGGACCGGCCTCTTTCGCACGGGATGGAGAACTCCGGTTCCGGCACGCCTAGCGCCGGGCACCTTCCGCAACGCCCATCCGCGTGGTTATGACGGGCAATTCTACCGTTTTCTGGCACACGATCCGTTTCTGCGGCACGGCACGGCGACTGACTTGGATACGCCCATCGACCGCTCGCGGCGGATTCTGGTCCCGCTGCTGGCCTGGGCGCTGGCGGGGGGCCAGCAAGGCGCGATCGACGGCGCCTACGTGCTGGTGATTCTGGCGTCGATCTTCGCCGGAACCTGTTTTCTGGGAAGCATCATGGTGCGGCAGGGGCGGCACGCGGCTCTCGGGCTGCTGTTTCTGGCTGTGCCGGCGACCATCGTCGGCATCGATACCATGACGGTGGACGTGACGCTGGCCGCGCTGACCGCCTGTTTCGCATGGCAGTGGGGGAGCGGGCGCGAGCCCGGATGGGGCTTGTGGTTGACCCTGGCGGCCGCGGGCCTGACCCGGGAGACCGGTCTGCTGCTGGCGGCCGCGTGCGTACTCGCCGCCCTGGTGAAGCGCGACTACCGGAGAGCGGCCTTCTGGGGGACAGCCGTGCTGCCGGCGCTGGGTTGGTACGGGTGCCTCCACTTTGTGGTCCCGCCGGCGGACGGCACTCCTTTCTCAGTTCCGGGATGGCTGTGGCCCCGGCCGCGGCTCGGAATCGCGATGCGCGCAATCGATCCACCGCGCTATCCGCTGCTGGGCGCGTCCGTCGAGCGGATCGTCCGTGCCCTGGATACGGTCTCCTTGCTGGCGATGATGGCGGCCGCGGCATTGGGAATTCTGCGGCTGCGCTGGGCCAAGCCCGCCGCGATTCGGGCCGCGCTGGGGCTCCAGGTTGCCCTTCTTGCGGCCATAACCGACGAAGCGTTCTGGACTCCACCCTACGGGTACTGCCGCCCCTTCGCTCCGCTGTTCGTGCTGCTGCTGGCGGGAGACGCGGCAGGACGGGGCCGGCGCGCATGGGTGGCTGCTATCGTGGTCTGCGCGCTGGTGGATGTGCGGGTTTTGGCAGAGATGGAAACGCAAATGTCGGGCGTGCTGCGGTGGTCGGGGTTGGGTTGACCGGCCGCGGAAGGTATATCGCGGCCGCGCTAGGTCGCCATCGGGCCGGCGGCGCCGGTGCGCTTGCCGCGCTCGAGTTGCCGCGCCCATTCGACCAGGGCCTCGAGGAGGTTGCGAATGTGTTTCCGAGTGTTCTCGTCCTTGAGGTTGCCCTGGTCGTCGAAGCGCTCCGCGGCGCTCGAAATCATCACTTCGGGCCGATTCACCGCGTGCATGTTGAGGAATACGAAGACCTGGCGCAAGTGGTACTGGGCGCGGGCGGTGCCGAGGGCGCCGGCCGAGGCGCCCATCACGGCGACCGGCTTGCCCTCCCATGAGTTGTCGCCGTAAGGCCGCGAGGCCCAGTCGATGGCGTTCTTCAGCACGCCCGGAATGGAATAGTTGTATTCGGGCGTGACCAGCAGAATGGCATCGGAAGAGCGGATACTCCGCTTCAACTCCACCACCCGCGCCGGCGGGTTTCTTTCGTCATCCTGATTGAACGGAGGAATGCCGGCGAGATCGAAAATGTCGAGGCGGGCGCCTTCGGGCACAAGCCGCTCGGCGGCGCGCAGCGCGGCACGGTTGTAAGATGCCTGGCGAAGACTGCCGGCGATTCCTAAAATGGCGATCGGTGAGTTCATGCTACCTCCCAGTAGACGGCATAACGTTTGTCGAAAACACTGTTGAGCGGGACCAGTGTGACATCTTTCGGCTGGCCGGTGGTGCGGAACGAGAGCGGCTTATCGCCGGGCTTGATCCACGAAGCCGGATCGGCGACTGCGGCGCGGAAACGGGGAACCTCGATGGGTAAGGCCTGGACCCGCGGACCCATCGGGCCGGTGATCAGTTGCTCCGTCAATCCCTCGGCTCCCAGATCGCCCGCCAGCACCAGGGGGCCATAGAGGACGGCCTGCAACTTGGGATCGTCGGGCATGGCTTCGATGCGAAGGCGCATGGGCAGCTCCATCTCCACGCGGTCGCCTTTCTTCCAGGTTCGCGTCAGCGTCAGATAGCTGCCGGGGCTGGCGGAGGCTTCGAGCGGCCTGCCGTTCAGTTTCACGGTGGGACCGGAAGCGAGCCAGGAGGGAATGCGCAAGCGCAGAGCGAGGTGGATCGGCTGGTCCACAGTGACTGTGAGCGCCGTCCGCGGCTGGTCGGGGAACCGGGTATCCTGGCGCAGTCGAAAGCCTTTGTCGGGCCAGTTCAACTCGGAGGGAATGAACAGGTTGACATACACGCCATCTTCGTCGTGCCAGTAGATGCTGTCAGTGAGCTTGGAGTATTCTTCGACGCCGGTGCCGGTGCAGCACCAGAACGATTGATCCTCGGTGCAGAAGGTCTTCCAGGCGCCGGGGGTGAGCGAGAGGTAGTACTGGGTGTGGCCGGTTTTAGGCTGGATAGTGCCGATGCGGTGGTTGAGGAGGGCGCGCTCGTAGTAGTCGAAGTAGCGAGGGTCGGCGGCCCACGTGTAAAGATGGCGCGCCAGCTTGAGCATGTTATAAGAGCAGCAGCATTCGGCGGTTGATACGCTCATTTTCAGCTCCGCGGCGAGCTGCCGGGGCTGGGCCAGCCAGGCTTCGCCGTTGCTTGTGCCGCCAGTTACGTAAGTGCGCGCGGTACTTACTTCGTAGAAGAAGAAATCGGCCACGTCATGGAAGCGCATGTCGCCGGATATTTCGTAGCGGCGCGCGGCGGCGATCACTTGCGGGATGTGCGTGTTGGCGTGGAGCGAGCGCAGCTCGTCGCGTCGCGAGGCCAGAGGGTTGACGAAGCGCTTCTTGGTGAAGCGGTCGCCGGCCTTGGCCCACTGGTCGTTGTTGGTGGCCGCCGCCAGGTTATAGAGCACCTCGGCCATGCCGCCGAATTCCACGTTGAGGATCGCCTGCATGTGCTCTTCGGTCTTGGAGCCGGACCACTTGCCGGCCCAGTCGGCCATGCCCTCGACCACTTTCAGCGCGTCCTGGTTGCCGGCGAGGGTGTACATATCGAACAGGCCGGCCATGATTTTGTGGATGGTGTAGAAGGGCGCCCAGGGGAGTTGAGATAGCGAGTCGAGGCGGTCGAACAACTCGGTGGGGAAGGCGCTGAGATAACCGCCGCCGAGTTTCTGCTGGCACCGGGCCAGCCCGGCGACTATTTCGTCTGCCTTGGCCTTGGCCTCCTGGTCGCCGGCCGAGGCGTACAACTGGGCGCTGGCGGAAAGGAAGTGGCCCGTGAAATGGCCGCGCAACTCGGTCGAGTGCTTGCCGTCCGCCTTCGCCTCCCAACCTCCGAACGGCTGGGCGGAGCCTACGGGCAGGCCGGCATTGGCGCGGAAATTGTAGAGCAGGCGATCGGCGGGCAGGCGCCCCATATAGCCGCGATTCCACCCGGCGGCATCCGCGAACAGACCGGGGAGGAGCTTCACCTGGGTCATGGGGAAAGGGTGCACCCGGGCGGGCACGTCCTTGCGGGCGAACTCGAGAGGAGCCTGGAAGGGCGGCACTTCCGGGGGTGGTCCGGATCGCCGCGGCGGTGGCTGTGGCGGGGCGGCCGCGGCAACTCCGGAGGCAGCCAGTACGGCGGCGAAGTCGCGCCGGTTCAGACCTTGCATGGCTCCAATTGTAATCCCTGTTGGCCGTGGCTTAACATCGAGGATGGCTTGGTACGGGCCGTCAGAAGGTGTGAAGAGATTGCCCGCAAGCGGGCAATGGGCAAGCTAGAGCATGCCCTACCTTGGTGGGGCATGCTTTAGCTTGCCCATTCTCTCGCGGCTTCTCAAGGAGCGGTGCTGGAGGTTTAATATGCCGACGAAAAAGAGCTCGATTTCACCGGAAATCTATCAAATCAAGGTCACCCTGCTGGGCACGAGCCCGCCCATCTGGCGGCGGCTCCTGGTGCCCGCGGAAGCGACTCTGGCGCAGTTGCACGGCATTGTCCTCGAGAAGCGCTTGTCCGCCGATCCGAACACGGCCTATCCCGCGACCAGCACGAGGAATTGCGGGATTGGCTTGACGACGTCAATCGGAGGCTCGCGTTCTTCCACCGGCGCCGCGGTAAAGCTTCAGGAAGTTAGCGCGGTCGCATGAAGCAACCCAGCACCACGACACGCGAGCAAGGCTTCGTCCGCGGCCTGAATCTGTTCGACGCCACCATGGTGGTGATCGGGGCCATGATCGGCTCGGGCATTTTCATCGTCTCGGCCGATATGTCGAGGCTGATCGGAAGCCCCGGCTGGATGCTGGTGGCCTGGGCGGTGACGGGAGTGCTCACCATCACCGCGGCGCTCTCCTATGGCGAGCTGGCCTCGATGCTGCCAGACGCGGGCGGCATGTATGTGTACCTGCGTGAAGCGTTCTCGCCGTTGTGGGGGTTTCTGTACGGCTGGACGCTGTTCACCGTGATCCAGACGGGCACCATCGCGGCCGTGGCGGTGGCCTTTGCGCGATTTCTGGCGGTGGTGTTTCCTCCGGTCTCCGAAAGCCGCTACCTGGTGGAACCGATTCACATTTCGTCGCGATACGCCATTTCGCTCTCGACCGCGCAACTGGTGGGCGTGGCCGTGATCGCGCTGCTGACGTGGGCGAATTCGCGCGGTCTGGAGTACGGCAAGATCGTGCAAAACCTGTTCACCACGGCGAAGACGGCGGCGCTGGCGGCGCTCATCCTGGCCGGGCTTTTTCTGGGCTGGAACGCCTCGGCGGTGAAGGCCAACTTCACGGACCTGTTCAAGCTGGGGGCGTACGATCCGGCGCTGGGCGTGGCCGCAGGAAGCGTTTTCGGATTGATGGTGGCGTTATCGGTGGCGCAATCGGGCTCGCTGTTTTCGGCCGACTCGTGGCATGACATCACGTTCGCCGCGGGCGAAGTGCGGAATCCACGCCGCAACCTGCCGCTGGCGATGGCCTTGGGAACGACGGCCGTGATCGGGCTGTACCTGCTGGCCAACGTGGCCTACCTGGTGGTGCTGCCGCTGGGGGCCATCCAGCATGCGCCGGCGGACCGCGTGGCCACGGCCATGCTTCAGGCAATCCTTCCCGGCTACGGTCCCGTGTTGATGGCCGTGGCGATCATGGTATCCACGTTCGGATGCGTCAACGGCCTGGTGCTGGCGGGGGCCCGCGCTTACTATGCGATGGCGAAGGACGGCCTCTTCTTCGCGCGCGCGGGGGTACTGAACAAGGCGCACGTGCCGGGCTGGTCGCTGCTGGCGCAAGGGATCTGGTCCGCGGCGCTGGTCTTGCCGCGCACTTACAATCCGGACACGCACACCTACGGCAATCTGTACAGCAACTTACTCGACTACGTGATTTCCGCGGCGTTGCTGTTCTATATTCTGACGATCGCGGGCGTGTTCCGGCTGCGGCGGACGCGTCCGGACGCGGAACGGCCGTACCGTGTGGCGGGCTATCCCTTCGTGCCGGCGCTTTACATTCTTGGCGCGGCCGTGGTGCTGGCGATGTTGTTCGTTTACCGGCCGGCGACGACGTGGCCGGGGTTGGCGATCGTGATTATCGGGGCGGGGGTGTACGCGGTATTGCCGGTAGCTTCCTTTCGACGCGGAGGGAGCGGAGACACGGGGTGTTAGCGAGGGATTCGCGTACTGATTCACGATTCTTTGGAGGCCCGCGGACCTACCTCGGGTGGCGCCGACCTACGCACCGATCTTTTTTCTCTAAGTTCTTCTCCGCGTTCGTTCTCTGCGTCTCTGCGTCTCCGCGTCGAATATTCGCTTGCCGGTCTGAGGCACAGCCTCGTTAGTGGATCGCCGCGCCGGCGCGGGGATGTCTCGGCCTCTTCATGATGAACAGAAGCGGCAGCATCAATAGAAAAACCACGGCCATCGCCAGAAACGTATCCACGAAGGCCAGCATGGAGGCCTGGCGCTCCACCATTCCCCAGAGGGCGCCGTAGGATTGACTCACGGCGGTGTGCGTGCCGGACCCATGCACAATCATGGCGGACTCGACGCCCCTCAGGAAGGTCCGCGTCTGCGGGCTGTACGGGTTGACGTCCACGGCGAGCAGATGCGTGTGCAACTGCTGGCGGCGGAACAGGTAGGTGGTGGCGCTGGCGATTCCCATGCTGCCGCCGATGTTGCGCATCAGGTTGAACATGCTGGTGGCGTTGCCCATCTCTTCCTTGGGGATGGGGTCCATGGTGGCGGTGGTCAGCGGGACGAACAGCATGGCCAGGGATGCGCCCTGGATAAACTGCGGCCAGAAGATATCCCAATAGCCAGCGTTGAGATTGAGCTGCGAAAGCTCATAGAGGGTCCATGATGCGCCCACCAGGCCCACGGCCAGCACCTTGCGCGGATCGAATCTAGCGAGCACGGTGCCCACCACGGGCATCATGAGGAACGAGCCGAGGCCGCGCGGGGCCATCGCCACGCCGGCGTCGAGAGCCGGATAACCGAGCAAGGTTTGCAGGAAGATGGGCACCAGCAACATGCTGCCGTAGAGCACGAAGCCGAGCACGGTCATCAGAAACACGCCCGCGCTGTAAGTGCGCAGCTTGAAGACGCGGAGATGCACGACCGGATCGCGGGTGCGAATCTCGTGGATGATGAAGATGGCGATCCCGGCCACCGCGACCACGCCCAGCGCGGCGATCCAGTTCGACGCGAACCAATCTTCTTCCTGCCCCTTGTCGAGGACGATTTGTAACGAGCCCACGCCGACGGCCAGCAGTCCCATACCCCAGTAATCGATGCCGCCACTCTGCCGCCGGATGTAGGGCGGATCGAAAACGAACAGGCGGGTCATGACGATGGAGGCCAGACCCACCGGCAGATTGATGTAGAAGACCCAGCGCCAACTGTAGTTGTCCGTCAGCCACCCGCCAATCACGGGGCCGAGCATGGGCGCCACCACGATGCCCAGGCCCCAGAAGGCCATGGCCTTGCCGCGGTCCTGCGTCGGGAAGGCTTCCAGCATGACGGCCTGCGAAAGCGGTTGGAGAGCGCCTCCGGTGGCGCCCTGGACGATGCGGAAGCAGATCAGAATGGGCAGTGTCTGCGCCATCCCGCACATGACCGACGCCGCCGTGAACCCGAAGACGGCTGCCTGAAGCATCCGCTTGCGCCCGAAATAATTCGCCAGCCAGCCGGTCATGGGAAGGATGATGGCGTTGGCCACCAGGTACGAGGTCAGCACCCAGGTGGCCTCGTCGACGCTGGCCGAGAGGCTTCCCGCGATATGCGGCAGGGAGACGTTGACCACGGTGGTGTCCAGCACCTCCATGAAGGTGGCGAACATGACGGCGGTGGCGACAATCCACGGGTTGACTTGCGGGTATGGCTCTGCGGCGGACGGCATCCAGTCTCTTATCCATGATGCCGCAGAACCACTGAGCCGCGCCGGCATCCGGCATTGTGGCGGAATGCCAGATCGGGGTACGATGAGATTGAAATGTTGCGCTTCTGGGTATTCATGGCCGTTTTGTCCTGTTCGGCTTTCGGCGCCACCGGCGCGGTCACCATCGACGCGGCAGTCGAGGAGATGTACAACTTCGATTTCCCGGCCAGCCAGGAGATTCTAAGTCACTGCATTGCGGCCCACCCGAAAGACCCGCTGCCCTATGCGTTCCGCGCGGCTGCCGATCTGTTCTACGAAATGGACCGGCTGAAGATACTGGAAAGCGAGTTCCTGGTGAGCGACGTGCGCATCACAGCCAAGAAGAAGCTGCAACCCGACCCCACCGTTCGCGCGCAGTTCTACAAAGCGCTCGACGACACCGCCAGCCGCGCGGAAGCCGCGCTGCGCGCCAACCCGGACGACCGCAACGCGCTGTTTTCCATGTGCATCGCCCAGGGCGTCGCCACGGACTACATGGCGCTGGTCGAGAAGCGCCAGTTTTCAAGCCTTTCCCCGGCGAAGCGATCCAATAGCTACGCGCAACGGCTGCTCAGGCTGGATCCGGAGTATTACGATGCCTACCTCACGGCGGGGTTTTCGGAATACATTCTCGGCAGCCTGCCGTTTATCGTCCGCTGGTTCGTGCACTTCGACAACGTGACCGGCAATAAGGAACGGGGTGTGGAGAATGTTCGCCTGGTGGCGCGCGAGGGCCATTATTTCAAACCGTTCGCGAAGATTCTGCTGGGGATTGCCGCTCTTCGCGAAAAGAGGCCGCAGGAAGCGCGGGATCTGCTGGCCGATCTGACGCGCGATTATCCGGAGAACCCGCTATTTCGCGAAGAACTGGCCAAGGTCACGGCAACCATCGGCGCGGCGGGCAATTAGCTCCGCTACCGGCGCTGGCACCAGGTCATAAAGCCGATCATGGTCTTGGCGTCCTCGATCCTCCCGCTCTGGATCATCCGCGCGAGTTCCCTCCGCGTGAACCAGCGGGTCTCGATGCGCTCATCATCCATGGGGGTGGCCTCACCGGCCGTGAGATCGGTGGCCAGGTAGATGGTCATGCGCTCCTCGACATAGCCGGGGCTGGCCCAGAACGACGCCAGCCTGGTCCAACGGCGCGCGCGATACCCGGTTTCCTCGATCAGCTCGCGCCTGGCTGCCTGGAGCGGCTTCTCGCCGGGATCGAGGCGTCCGGCCGGCAGCTCCCACAAATACTTTCCGGCGGGGAGGCGGTATTGGCGCACCAGCAGCACGCGGTTCTTCTCATCCACCGCCATCATCACGGCGGAGCCGGCGTGGCGCACCACCGAGCGCTTGATTTCGAAACCAGTCTTGAGGTCCACGGCGTGGTCTTCGGTCACACGGAACAGCGCGCACCGGTAAGCTTCGCGGGAAGAAGTGATTTTCATAATTTGGATTGGAGCGCGGCGGCGAAACGTTCCACCGGCAGCGTGTTCAGGACATCGTCCGGCCCGAGCCAGCCGCGGCGCGCGGTGACGACGCCGTAGCGCATGTAGTCGAGCTGCTTGGGGTGGTGCGCGTCGGTGGAGATGGCGAACCGCGCGCCCTTGGCCTGGGCGTTGCGGATCAGCGCGCCGTGGAGGTCCAGGCGTTCGGGGCTGGCGTTGATTTCGAGCCAGACGCCGCGGCGCACGGCCTCCGCCGCCACGCGGTCGAAATCGAAGGGAAAGGGATCGCGGTGCAGCAGGAGGCGGCCGGTGGGGTGGCCGAGGATGCGCACGTGCGGGCACTCGAGCGCGCGCAGCAGCCGGCCGGTCATTTCGGCGGATTCCATGTTCATGTGGCTGTGGACGCTGGCGATGACCAGGTCCAGCTCGGCCAGGGCGTCGTTGGCGAGGTCCAGCGCGCCATCCTTGAGAATGTCGCACTCGATGCCGGAGAAGATGCGCAGCCCGGAGAACATTCCGTCCCGGTTGATTTCGCGCACTTGGCGGGCGAAGGCCACGACGCGCTTCTCATCGAGCCCGTTAGCCATGGCGAGCGCCTTCGAGTGGTCGGTGATGGCGATGTACTGGTAGCCGCGGGCGCGGGCGGCTTCGGCCATCTCATCGAGCGTGGCCCGGCCGTCGGTTTCGGTGGTGTGCATGTGGAGATCGCCGCGGATTTGCGCCAGTTCCACAAGCTCCGGCAGGCGGCCCTCGGCGGCGGCTTCGATTTCGCCGCAGTTTTCGCGCAACTCGGGCGGAATCCAGGGCAGGCCGAGCCCCTGGTAGACGCCGGCTTCGGTTTCGCCCGCCACCCGCATATCGCCCTGGACGCGAAACAGACCATACTCGCTGAGCTTCAGCCCCATCTTGACGGCGCGGGTGCGGATGGCTACGTTGTGGTCCTTGCTGCCGGTGAAGTATTGCATCGCGGCACCGAAATTGGCGGGCGCCAGCGCGCGCACATCCACCTGCAAGCCCTCTCGACCCACTTTGGCGCTGGCCTTGTTCTCGCCGCGGCCCAGCACCTCTTCGACGCGCGGGTAGGTCACAAAGCGCTCGAGCGCGGCGTGGGCGGCGGGGCCGGTGACCAGCAGGTCGAGATCGCCCACCGTTTCGCGCCCGCGCCGCAGGCTGCCGGCGGGCGTGACGGCCTCCACGCCCGGAACCTGCCCCAGCGCCTCGATTAATTCCGCCGCCACGGCTTCGGCATAACTCAACAGGTAGCGGCCGCTGCGCTGGCGGTATTGCGCGATGGAGCGCAGGACCTTCTCTTCCAGCTTGGCCCCCATGCGCGGCAGCACGCGCAGCTTCTGCTCCTGGCAGAGCCGCTCGAGCTCGTCGATGGTGCTGATGCGGTAGTGCTCGAAGATGAGCGCAATGCTCTTGGGACCGAGGCCCTGAATCTTGAGGAATTCGAGGGCCGTGGGAGGAAACTTCTGCAACAGCAGGTCGCGCCGTTCGCAGGAGCCGCGCTCGACGATCTCCGCCAAAACGCGCGCCAGCCCCTTGCCGATTCCGGGAATCTCGGTGACATTGCGATTGGGGTCGCGCAGGATATCGGCGATGCGTTCGGGATAACCCTCGACGGCGGCAGTTCCATTGCGGTAACTGCGGATGCGGAACGAGTCTTCGCCGGCGATCTCCATCAGATCGGCCGTCTCCCAGAGCACGCGCGCGATTTCCTGGTTTTCCAAGTAGGGCCCTCCATTCAATTGTATGCTGGCGGCTGGAAGGTTCGTCCTTTCGACGCCGCGGGGCGTCTGATAATTGTGAGACCGGGGCTTCGGTGTTACGGCGCGATCCTGGCCGGCTTGATCGCAAACGCGACAGTCTGGGCGCAGTCCGCGCCCTTCGCGGTGGTATCCGCCGCGAGTTATCAGCCATGGGGGCCGGTGGCGCCGGATTCGTTGGCAGCGCTGTTCGGCGCCAACCTGGCGGGATTCACAGCCTCGGCCACGCTCGATCAGAACGGGCAGTTACCCACGGAACTGGCCGGAACCAGCGTGGAAGTGAACGGCGAGGCCGCTGGTTTGTTGTACATGTCGTCTTCCCAGATCAACTTCGTGGTGCCGGGGGACACCGCCGCGGGCACGGCGGACGTGCTCGTACGAAATACAGCCACCGGCGCCCCACAGAGCGCCACCATGCTGGTCCAGAACACTGCCCCGGCTGTGTTCAGCGCGGACGGGTCCGGAAAGGGCCCCGGCGCGATTCTCAACGCTGTCACCTATGCCACCGCGCCATTTCTGGTGGTAACACCCGAAATCGCCGGCAGCGACCAACGCACGCGCCTGGCCGTCTACGCCACCGGCCTCCGCTACGCGGGCAATTCGAGTCACGATCCCTCAATCGTCAACGTGGCCGCCAACGTGGGGGCCAATGCAAAGGACGCGGCCGGCAACAGTTACAACCTCACAGTGGAATACGCGGGCCCCGCTCCGGGTTACTTCGGGCTCGACCAGGTCAATATCGTGCTGCCTCCCGAACTGGATGGCGCAGGAGTGGTCTCATTGTTTCTGACGGCCGAGGCCAGCACGTCAAACGTCGTCTCGTTTCAAATGGGCAGCATGCCGGCGGACTCCATACGCGTGGCGGGATTGAGCTTCTCCCCTTCTTATGTGAACGGCGGAGACAACGCCACTCTGACGATTTCTCTCAACGGTGTGGCCCGCGGGATTGGTTTCTCCGTGTCGTTAAGCAGCAACAATGCGGCAGCGCAGGCGCCCTTTTTGGTTACGATTCCCGCGGGACAAGCGTCCCTTCAGGTCACGATTCCAACGTCGCCGGTATCCATCGTCGAAACGGCCACGATCACCGCGCAGGGCGAGACAGCGGCGCTCGAAATCGACCCCGCAAACGCGCTCGGAGTGTCCACGCTGTCGATCACGCCCACGAGCGTGTTGGGCGGGCAGAACGTGTCCGCGACCGTCACGCTGAGCGGGACGGCATCTCTGGGAGGAGCGAGCATTGGGATATCGAGCGACAACCCCAACGCACAACCTCCGGCGACGGTTACGGTTCCATTCACAGCCAGCTCGGCCACCTTTTCGATACCCACGTCAACCGTTACCGCCAGCCAGACTTGCACCATTACGGCCACGCTCGGGCGGAGCAGCCAGGCCACTCAGTTCACGGTGATTCCGGCTTTGCAACTGGCATTGGCAAGCAGCTCGGTGGTGGGCGGAAACGGAAACACCGTGAGCGGCACGGTGACCATCGCGAACAGTGCGCCGATCGTTGGAGCAACCGTCAACCTGCAATCCAGCAATGCGGCCGCGACGGTGCCTTATAGCGTCACGATTCCCTCCGGCCAGACTACCGCCTCGTTCACGATTACGACGGCCGCGGTGACGGCAGCGCGAACGGTCACCATCTCGGCCACCTATGGGAACCTCACGCAATCGGCGACGCTGACGGTGAATCCGCCGGCATCGCCAACTCTGACCGGCGTGACGGTTTCCCCAAGCTACGTCACTGGCGGAACGAATGCCACCGGGACCGTGACCCTCGGGGCGGCGGCTCCGGTGGGCGGAATCGCCGTCACGTTGCTGAGTAGCTCGGTGGCCTATGCCCAGGTGCCGTCATTCGTTACTGTCCCGCAAGGTGCGACCACGGCTTCGTTTACGATTTCGACCAGCCATGTGACATCCACGCAAACCGTCACAATTACCGCCAAGGCGGGGGCCGTCACCGAGACCGCTGTTCTGATCGTTCAATAACCCTACCCTACTTCGCTATCCTGAAGGGTTCATGCCCGAGGGATCGTACCTGTATTGCGACGTCAGCCTGCCGGTGCCGATGGATCAGCCATTCACCTACGCGCTGCCCGAGACACTGCCGCACCGCGCGCGCCCCGGGCAGCCGCATCGTGGCACCTTTTGGGCCGCGATAGAATGGATTCATGGAACGGGATGCGGCAGAAGTGCTAAGAGACGCGCTGGCCCTACCGCCTGAAGTTCGCGCTGCGCTGATCGACTCTTTAATTGGTAGTCTGGATCAAGCGGTCGACGCTGCCGCGGAAGAAGCCTGGCGGGAGGAAATCTATCAGCGTCTTCAGCAGATCGACAGCGGAGCAGTTCATCTCATCCCCTGGGAGGAAGCGCGCCGCGGTCTCCGGTCCCGGCTAGAGCAGTGACCAGCGCATCCGTTCGTATTCACCCTGCCGCTTTGGAGGAGGCCGAAGCCGGTACTGAATGGTATCGGCAGCGGAGTATGCGGGCTGCGGAAATGTTTTTGGATGAGCTTGACCGCGCGATTGAACGAATTGGAGATCACCCCGGGCAGTTTCCTGAATACGCCTCTGGCACGCGCAGAATGGTGCCCCAGAGGTTTCCCTACCTCCTCGTTTTTCGGGAAACCGCCGCTGGTGTGGAAGTGATAGCCGTGGCCCACGGACGTCGTCGCCCGGGTTATTGGCGGAATCGGGCCGAATGATGGGGCGGGTTTCCCGTTCCTCTTATTGTGCGGCTGCTTTGGGTTTAAAGAAGAGCGACTTTACCTCGGTTTTCCGATCCGGGTCCTTGACAAGGTGATTGGGGAGTTTCGTTGCCTGCCACCGAATTGGCCGCCACCGAATTGGCCTTGCCACCGAATTCCCTACCGAATTGCCCTCAAAGTTGACCACGGCCGTCAGAAGCGCAATACTCGCATACAGATTGTGATACCGCTGGACAATGGGAACGCTACCCTTGTTACTGATACGTCCGATATCCAGAGGAAATATGAGTACTGGATGCCGTTGTGCACCCGCCTTCGAAAAGACGCAGTGGGTATTCTAAATGACGCCTTGGTCCGAGAATCCATCAAAATCGACTCTGTCACCGGACGGGTGAAGTCCTTGCAATCGTTGCTGGATAAAATGAAACGCACTGGTAAGACTTTCGAGCAGGTCAATGATCTCCTCGGTCTGCGCGTCGTATGCCTCTTCCGCTCCCAGATCAAAGACATTGCACAAACAGCTGGCAAAGAGTTCCAGGTCTTGCCCGGCTTGGTGGACGACAAATTCGAGTCAAAGGATATTGACAGATTCGGATACCTTGACCTGAAGCTGATCGCGAAGCTCCGCCCAGAGTACGTAGGCGGGTGGATAGGGCGTGTGGCGCTGAAGGACTTCCTTTTTGAAATACAGATCCGAACGGTCGGAATGCACGCTTGGGCCACCGTCTCCCACTATTTGGACTACAAACTACCCACCCAAGTGCCAAGAGACCTCCGGCGTGATTTTCAGGCCTTGAGCGCGCTGTTTCACGTCGCTGATAGCCAGTTCGAGGCCTTTTTCGCGGCGAATCAAACACGGGCCAACCTTACAGGAGAGCCGCCATCCTCGCCAGATCTGTATTCTGAGCTTGACCTGGAATCCCTGTTTGCTTATCTGCAGATGAGATTCCCTGACAGAATCAGCGAAACCGCGTCGGGTACAGTCTCTCAGTTTCTGTTGGAGCTCACGGAGGCCGGGATCTATAGGCTAAACGAAATAGAGGTTGCGGTGAATCGGTGGTTACCGGCCATTTTGGAACGCGAGAAGATCGATCCCCCGACGACGCATGGAGATCTGAAGGGCCTGTACACGGCCGTAGGTCTTGCGCGTATCGCCGTTGCGTCACAGTTCGAACACTTCGCGAAAAATGTTGCCGTTGTACGATTCCGTAGCTGACGCGGTCATACAGGTTGCCCAAGTCGGGGTCCGCTGCAATGGCATAGATTCGTTGGCTCGCGGGGGGGAGTGCGGCTGCAGCTCATCTGCCCATCTCCTAAGCCGGAGAGATCTAGGACTCGGTGAGCCGAAAGCCGTACTGTCCGGGTACCGGATCGGTTGACGCCAAACGCCGAAGCTGCCCACCTGGCCGGAAGACCCCTGACCCGTAGATGTGCGAAACGACGCCCGCCGCAAGTTTCGCTCTCTCGATCTGGGAAATTACGCTCCAATGGGAGAACCCGCGAAGATGCGTGTCGGGGGACCTGTTTTGACGCCGATGGCCCCCCGGGGGCTCGCGGTGCTTTATCCTGAAAAGTTCATGCCCGAGGGATCGTACCTGTATTGCGACGTCAGCCTGCCGGTGCCGATGGATCAGCCATTCACCTATGCGCTGCCCGAAACACTGCGGCACCGCGTACGGCCGGGCAGCCGCATCGTGGCGCCGTTCGGCGCGCGCAGGCTGACGGGGGTGATCCTGCGCTGCCACGACGAGCCGCCGCCCATGGCCGCGCGCGAGGCGCTCCGGCTGATCGATTCCGAGCCGGTGCTGGATGCGGAGCTGCTGGCGCTGGGGCGCTGGATCGCGGGCTACTACTGCGCGCCTTTGGGCGAGGTGCTGCGCGGCATGCTGCCGCTGGCGTCGGAGATTCGGCGGGGGAAGGTGTGGTCGCTGACCGATTCCGGCCGCGACGCGGCGCGCCAGCTTGTGCTCGACTCTTCGCCCGACGATCCCGTATCGAAGATCCTGCGCATGTTGGACAGGCGTCCGCTTTCGGCGGCCTATCTGGCCAAGGCGCTGCCGCTGGCGGATAAGGCGATGCGGTCGCTCGAACGCAGAGGATTCATCGCCGCCGAACAGGTGGAGACGGATCGCGATCCGCTGCGCGCGCCCGCGGAGCGGCTGCGCATCGAACTGGCCGGCATGGCCGGCGAAGTGAAGCTGAATAAACCGGAACGGGAGCTGCGGGCGTTCCTGGAGCTGCATCCCGGCTCGCATAACCTGAAAGAGCTCGAAGGCACGGTCAAGAACGCCAGCATGGCGGCGCGCTCCCTGGCGCGCAAGGGGCTGGTGTCGCTGAAGCCGGAGCCAGTGGCGATGGCGTCCGTGCCGGTGCGGGCCCGGCACGCGCTGAACGCGGCGCAGCAGGCGGCCTTCGAGCAGATTCGGGACGCCATCCTCACGCGCCAATTCCGAACGTTCCTGCTGCACGGGGTCACCGGTTCGGGAAAAACCGAAGTCTATCTCACCGCCATCGAGGCGGTGCTGGCGCAAGGCCGCAGCGCCCTGTTGCTGGTGCCCGAAATTGCCCTCACGCCGGCCATGGCGGGCCAGTTCTTCTTTCGATTCGGCGACCGGGTGGCCATTCTGCACAGCGCGTTCACGGATGTCGAGCGCACCGAGCAGTGGCGGCGCATACGTTCCGGCAAAGCCTCGGTAGTGGTGGGGACGCGGTCCGGCGTGTTCGCGCCGGTGCGTGACCTGGGCCTGATCGTGGTCGACGAAGAACACGACGGCAGCTACAAGCAGGAAGAGACGCCGCGCTACAACGGGCGCGATGTGGCCGTGGTTCGGGCGCAGCAGGCCGGCGCGTGCGTGGTGCTGGGTTCGGCCACGCCCTCGCTCGAAAGCCGCTACAATGCGGAGCGCGGCAAGTATACGCTGCTGGAATTGCCGGGGCGCATCGAGGAACGGCCCATGCCCATGGTCGAATTGATCGACATGCGGCAGGAGTTTTTGGAAACGCGCAAGCAGGCGACCTTTTCGCGGAAGCTGGAGGAGGCCATCGGACAGCGCCTGGAAAACGGCGAGCAGACCATCGTGCTGCTGAACCGGCGCGGCTTTTCGAGCTTTGTGGCGTGCCGCTCGTGCGGCGAGCGCGTCCAGTGCATGAACTGCTCGGTGACGCTGACCTTTCACAAGCGCGACCGGCGCCTGCTGTGCCACTACTGCGGCTACGCCGAAAAGATTCCGAGCGTCTGCCCGAAGTGCGCGAGCGAGCACATCTACTTCCTGGGGTTGGGATCGGAGCGAGTGGAGGAGGATCTGCACCACGCCTTTCCGGCCGCCCGCATCGCGCGCCTGGACCGCGACACGGTGACCGGCAAGCGGCAGTACGAGACCATTCTTCACGATTTTCGCGAGGGCAACTACGACATTCTGGTGGGGACGCAGATGATCGCCAAGGGGCACGACATCCCCAATGTCACGCTGGTGGGCGTGGTGTCGGCCGACGTGGGGCTGGGCGTGCCGGATTTTCGCGCGGCCGAGCGCACCTTTCAACTGCTCACGCAGGTGGCAGGGCGCGCCGGACGCGGCAGCGTGCCGGGGATCGTGCTCATCCAGACCATCAATCCCGATCACTATGCGGTGCGCATCGCGGCGGCGCAGGACTACCAGGCTTTTTACGAGAAGGAACTGGCCTTCCGGCGCATGATGCGCTACCCGCCGTTCAGCGCCATGGCCAACGTTCTGGTGCGGAGCGAAAAGAAAGAGATGGCCATGCGCCTGAGTTCCGAGCTGGCCATCCTGCTGACCCCGGGCCCAGAGGGCGCCCCGGAAAAGCTCCGGGTGATGGGGCCGGCGGAGGCGCCGGTGGCGCGCGTGAAGAATGAGTACCGCTACCAGTTTCTGATCAAGGCGGCCAGCCGCACGGCGCTCAACGAGCTGCTGCAGCGGATTCGCGGGTTTGCCCTGGAGCGGAAGTGGGGCGCCACGGCATTAGTCATCGACGTGGACCCGCTTTCGCTGACGTGACTGGGCCGGAGCCGGCTGCCGATTGTTAATCGCTGGGGTGCCCCTCGTGGCTTTCCATTTGCGCGGGAATGGCGCAGCCGCTCTCCGAGATGGCGCAACTGGCGTGCTCAAACTGGACGGTGGTGTGCGAGATATGGAAACGCCCGGCGAGCATGGCATTCAGCCTTTGCAGCGTGGCGTCGCTCGCCGAGGGTGGAACGTCCGCGATCAGCACGTGGCAACTGAGCGCGTGCGTGCTCGAACCGAGGCTCCAGATGTGCAGATCGTGAACATCGAGCACGCCCTCGACAGCTCGCATGGCGGCAGTCACGTCGTGAAAGTGGATGCCCCGCGGCAAACCCTCGAGCAGAATATTCAGGGCCTCGCGGATGATGTCCCAGGCGGTCCACACGATCAGGATGCCGATCAAAATGGAGAGTGCGGGGTCCACCCGCTCCCAGCCGGTGTAGCGGATGACGATGGCGCCGGCGACGATGGCGACCGAACCCAGCGCGTTGCCCAGCATGTGGACGAAGGCGCCGCGGAGGTTGAGGTCATGGCGGCTGGCGGGCCGCAAGGCCAACATGATGCCGCCGTTCAAGACCAGCCCCAGGGCCGCCACCGCCATCATGATGCCTTCCTGGACGGCCCGCGGGTGGCTCAAGCGAAGCGCGCTTTCGTAGAAAATCCAGGCCGAGAGAATCAACAGCGCCAGCGCATTCACGAACGCCGACAGAACGCCGGCGCGGTGATAGCCGTAGGTCTTGATCTCGTTGGCGGGCCTGGCTTCCAGGTAAAAACCGAACCAGGCGAGCAGCAGCGCCAGTGTGTCCGTGAAGTTGTGGCCGGCATCGGAAAGCAATGCCAGCGAATGGGCCTCAATTCCCGCGAATATCTCGACAGCCACGAAGCAGAAGGTAGCGGCGAGAGACCACCCCAGGATGCTCCCCGTGGCTCCGCGATGGCTGTGGGCGTGGGAGTGCACTCTACCGCACCTCCACCCAATACGGCATCAGGCGCAGGAATCCGCCCTTCATCCAGGCGTGGAAGGGCATGCGGCCAAAGACCTGCGCGAGCTTCGACTCCAGCACATCGTCCTGCGGCCGGCGCATGACGATGTCGAGCAGGCTGCGCCGCGGCGGATACATCACCAGGCTCACCTTTTCGCCGGCGGGGATATGGGCCTTTTGCTTCACCAGCTCGATGGCGGTGTCGAGGCCGCCCAGTTCGTCCACCAGTCCCCGCGCCTTGGCCTGCGAGCCCAGCCATACGCGCCCCTGCGCCAGCGGCTCGATGTCGTTGAAGTCGCGGCGCCGCGCGTCGGCCACCTTGGAGACGAAATCCCGATAGCTGTCGTCGACTCCGTCCCGGAGTATCTTCCGCTCGTCGGGCGTCAGCGAGGCGTAGTCGGAATCGATGCCGGCGTGCTTCCCGCGTTCAACCGAATCCTTGGTGATGCCGAGCTTGTCGTAAAGGCCGTGCAGATTGGGCTTGCCGAAGACCACGCCGATGGACCCGGTCAGGGTCTCGGGATACGCCACGATGGGGTCGCCCGTCATGGCGATGTAGTATCCGCCGGAAGCCGCCAGGTCCGACATCGAAAATACCAGCGGCTTCTTCTTGCCGAGCAGGTTCATCTGCCGCCAGATCTCGTCGGAAGCCACCTGTTCGCCGCCGGGCGAATCGATGCGCACCACCACGCCCTTGATGGTGGAGTCGTTGGCCACCTGCCGCAGCAGCTTGTCGAATCCGTAGGACGTGAGATTGTTCCCGGTGGAGCCGTCGTCGCCGGCCTCTCCGCGGCTGATATCGCCTTCGCCGACGACCAGGGCGATGCGGCTCTTGCCCTGCAGGCCCACGGCCTCCATGGGCACCATCGTGTACTCGCCGGCCGAGACTTTCTTCAGTTCGCCCGCATGCAGCCGGTCCCGCAGCTCGCCCCACACCTGGTCTTCGAACCGAAGCTCGTCCACCAGCCCGGCCTGGCGCGCCTGGGCCGCGGTGAACGGCCCCTGGTCGATGATGGTCCGCACCTCCTCGGGCGATTTCTTCCGAGCCTCGGCGATTCGCGCCACCAGGTTTCCGTAGAGGCCGTCGACCAGGCTGGTGGTCACCTCGCGGGTTTCCGGACTCATGTCCGCCCGGGTGAACATGTCGCCGTAGTCTTTATACTTGCCGGCGTGCTCCACATCGACGCTGACGCCGAGCTTCTCCAGCGTCTTCTTGAAGTACATCATCTCCGCCCGCAAGCCCTTCAACATGAGGGGCTCTTGCGGGCCGAGATAGATGCGCTCGGCAGGCAGGGCCACGTAGTAGTCGCGCGCCGACGGCTCCCGCAGGAACGCGAAGACCGGCTTGCCGGATTGGCGGAACTGCTCCACGCCGGCGCGGATCTCCTCGAGCTTGGCCCAGCCGGTGGAGAGGCCTTCGGGCTCCAGCACGATGGCCTTGATATGCGCATCGGCGGCGGCTTTCTGTAACGTCATCCAGACGTTGGCGACCGTCAGCACGGGGCCGCCGGCGCCCAGGAAGGCAGGCAGCTCGAGGGGCGGCTTTTCGGGTATATCGCCTTCCAGCCGCAGCACCAGGACGGAGTTCTCCGCAATGCGCGGCGGCTTCTCCCGAAACTGGACCAGGACGAAAAGCAGAAGCACGAACCCCAGGAACACCAGCAGGACGCCGGTAATCAGACCGATGAGGAACTTGACCATGGCTACTCCGAAATTAGCACAGGCCGCCGGCGGCCAAGGTGTAACAGCGGAGGGTTACGAAGGCCGGCGCCCGGTGCGGCGCCTCAAGAATTCCGCGACTGCCAGCCCCAACAGGACCAATGAGCACGAAGCCGGTTCGGGAGTCTCCTCCGATTCGATCCACGAGGCGTCGGCGGCGACGCCGGTATCGACGAACAACTGCCCGAAATAGGAGTCGTTGTCCGGCGACACGGAGGGTGGCTCGGTGCAAGGCCCCGAGCTGGTCTCCGAGAAGCACCCGCCCAGATCGTGAACGCCAATGATCTCACCGTCGTAAAACGAAGGCCCGCCCGAATCCCCAAAGGAGATATCGACTTCGTTGAGGATGTCCGAATCCGTGGAACCCAAAGCATTGTTGGTGTCGGTGCCGTTGTCGAAGTCACCCACCAGCATGTTAGCGGCCCACCCAAACTCGGGATTTGATCCGGTAGTGTCGTAGCGGTTCTGGCCTTGACGCAACGTGCCAAATGGATAGTATGGACCGCTTGGGTTGCAGGTCGATTGGTAGCCAGAATAGGGGCACCCGCCGGTTGTCCCGGTTCCACCATAGCCGTAACCGGCCATCAGGATTGGAGAATTGGTAAAAATCCCGGTATAAAGCGAGTACCCGATGGCGGACGACGGAGCGGCTTGACTGAGGCGAAGGATGGCCAGGTCGTTGCCCTGCGTGGAGTCTCCCGTCCACCCCGGATCGACGTAGTAGGTGGTCGCCGTATATTCGACAGGACCGCTCGGTCCCGCGAAATACACATCGACGTAGTCCGGAACGGAGGAGCCGTAAGAAGATGTGATGCAGTGTCCGGCGGTGAGGATGGAGTAGCCGTCCGACAACAAACTTCCGGAGCAGCCAATGCCGCTGCTGCTCTCAAGCTCAACGACGCCGTTGAGGTTGACCCCGTCGACGATCTGGTTGTACGCCACCACCACCGACGAGGAATTCGGATCGCCGCTGGCTACCACGATGGCGCGCAGAGGACCGGAAAACAAGCTAACTAACGTTAGCAGGAAAACAGAGCGAAGCATAAAACCTCCCGCAGGCACGCCATTTTCTCCGTACAACTGTAACACAACCCTCAGGCCTCGGCGCTCTTGCGCAGCGCGCGTAGATCGATGCCCAGCGCCTGGCACTTCTTATAGAGATGGCTGCGCTCGAGACCCAGCGCCTTGGCGGTATCGCTCATGCGCTGGTTGTGGCGCTTGAGCTCCGCGAGAATCTGTTCGCGCTCGAACGAATCCAGGCGCTCGGAAAGGGGGCCGTTCAGGCTGGGCAGGCCGGTGACCTGCCCCGCAACCTGGGGCAGCGCCAGGCGCACCGCCGCCCGATCCACCGGCCCATCCGCCAGCAGGAGCAATCGCTCCACCACGTTGCGCAGCTCCCGCACGTTCCCGGGCCATGGATGACGCTGCAACTCCTGGATAGCCTCCAGCTCGAAGGTCTTGGGCTTCCAGCCGTTTTGTGCCGCAACCTCCGCGGCGAAATGCGCCACCAGCAGCGGGATGTCGTCCACGCGCTCGCGCAACGGGGGCAGCAGGAGCGGGAATACATAGATGCGATGGTACAGGTCCGGCCGGAAGCCGCCGGCTGTCACCAGTTTGTCCAGGTCGCGGTGGGTGGCCACAATCACCCGCACGTCGACCGGGACGGGACGGTCGCCGCCCACGCGCTCCACCTGGCCCTCCTCGAGGACGCGGAGCAGCTTGGCCTGCATGACCAGCGGCATGTCGCCGATTTCGTCCAGGAAGAGGGTGCCGCGATGGGCCTGCTCGAACTTGCCGATGTGCCGCGAGGCCGCGCCGGTGAACGACCCCTTTTCGTGCCCGAACAACTCCGATTCAATCAGCTCGCCCGGGACCGCGGCGCAGTTCAGCGTGACGAACGGCCCGTCGCGCCGCGGGCCGCGCTGGTGGAGAGCGCGCGCAATCAGTTCTTTCCCCGTGCCCGTCTCGCCCATGATGCAGACCCGCGTTTCGCTGGCCGCCACGCGGTCCACTTGCGCCATCACGCGCCGCATGGCCTCGCCCGAGTAGACGATGGCGTGCTGGCCCACGCGCTGCCGCAACTCGCGGTTCTCGTCCTCGAGCCGCTTCAACTTGAGGACGTTGTCCACGGTGAGGAGCAGTTTGTCCGTGGACAGCGGTTTTTCGAGGAAATCGACGGCGCCAAGCCGCGTGGCGCGCACCGCCATCTCGATGCTGGCCTGTCCGGAGACCATCACCACCGGCAGCGAGATCCCCAGGTTGCGCAGGTCTTCGAGCAGCGCCAGGCCGTCCTTGCCGGGCATGACGACGTCGGAGAGCAGCATGTCGAACGGCTGCGATTTCAGCAGGTCGAGGGCGCGCGCGGCGTTATCGCACACGGTGGCCTCATGGCCCGCCAGGCGGAAGGCCCGCGCCAAGGACGCCAGGGTGCTGGCGTCGTCGTCGACGATCAAAAGATGCGCCAAGTTTGAGGTTACCGCATCGGTCTTGTTCTCACCTCGCCGCCTCCGGCTCCAGCGGCGCCGGCCTTCGCCGCCTCAGACCAGACCACCAATGTTGCAGCCGGTCGAAGTAGAGGTAGACCACGGGCGTGGTGAAGAGCGTCAGGGCCTGGCTCACAATCAGGCCGCCGATGATGGTGATGCCGAGCGGGCGCCGCAGCTCGGAGCCGGTGCCGCCGCCCAGCGCCAGAGGCATCGCGCCCAGCATGGCCGCCATGGTGGTCATCATGATGGGGCGGAATCGCAAGATGGCGGCTTCAAAAATGGCATCGCGCGAGTTCTTCCCTTCCAGGCGTTCGGCGGCCAGGGCGAAATCGATCATCAGGATGGCGTTCTTTTTCACCAATCCGATCAGCAGAATGATGCCAATCATGGCGATCACGCTCAGGTCGGTGCGTGTCAGCATCAGCGCCAGCAGCGCGCCCACGCCGGCCGATGGCAACGTGGAAAGAATGGTAATGGGGTGAATATAGCTTTCGTACAAAATGCCCAGCACCAGGTAGACGGCGGCCAGCGCGGCGGCGATCAGAATGTCCTCGTTGCCCAACGATTGCTGGTAAGCCTCCGCCGTGCCGGCGAACATGGTCTGAATGGTGGCCGGCAGGCCCACCTTGTTGGCGGCGCGCGTGATGGCGTTCACGGCATCGCCCAGCGCGACCCCCGGTTGCAGGTTAAATGAAATGGTGACGGCCGGGAACAGGCCCTGGTGGTTGATGGTAAGCGGCGCGATCTGCGGCCCGAAATGCGCGAACGCGTTGAGCGGCGCCATGTTGCCGCTGGGCGCGCGCACGTAAACATCGCGCAGGGTTTGCGGATTCTGCCAGTATTCCGGGGCGACTTCCATCACCACGTGATACTGGTTCAACGACGTGTACATGGTGGATACCTGGCGCTGGCCGAAGGCGTCGTAGAGCGTGGCGTCGATGAGTTGCGGTGAAATGCCCAAGCGCGCGGCCGTGGCGCGGTCATACTGCACCCAGGATTCGAGGCCGCGGTCCTGCTGATCGCTGTTTACATCGGCGATGATGGGAATGGCGCGCAACTCCTGGTACATGCGCGGCGCGTACTGGTTCAGGTCTTCCACGTTGTCGCCGCGCATGGTGAACTGATAGAGCGCGGCACTCATACGGCCTCCCACGCGCAGATCCTGGGCAGCCTGCATAATGATCAGAGCGCCCGGGATGCGCGCCATCCTGGGACGCAGGCGCGCAATGACCGCGTCAACGCTGATTTTGCGCTCGGCCAGCGGTTTCAGGTTCACGAACATGCGGGCCGTGTTGGTGCTCCCGGTGAAACCGTTGACGGTATCGACCGCGGGGTCGGCCGCGACGATCGCCACCGCCTGCCTCAGCACCCGATCCATGGCCTGGAAGGAAGTATCCTGGTCCCCCAGAATCTGACCCATCATGCGGCCGTTGTCCTGCTGCGGAAAGAAGCCCTTGGGAACATGGATGAACAAGTACACGTTCAGAGCGATGGTGCACAGCAGAATCGTCAGGGTGAGAAACGCATGGCGGAGCACTAGGGAGAGCGTCCGGCCGTAGGCGTTGACGACCCAGGTGAAGACACGCTCGTTGGCGCGGTAGAGCCGGCCGTGCTCGCCGTGCTGCCGCAACAGGTGCGCGCACATCATGGGGGTGGCCGTGAGGGAAATGACCATGGAAACGGCGATGGCGATGGAAAGCGTCACCGCAAACTCGTGGAACAGCCGCCCCACAATCCCGCCCATCAGCAGCAGCGGGATGAAAACCGCCACCAGCGAGGTGCTCATGGTCATCACCGTGGAGCCGATCTCGGCAGCGCCCTTCAATGCGGCGCGGAACGGATCGAGCCCCTGCTCCAGGTAGCGCGTGATGTTTTCGATCACCACGATGGCGTCGTCCACCACGAAGCCGGTGGAGATGGTAAGCGCCATCAGCGACAGGTTGTCGATGGAATAGTTCAGCAGGTACATGACCCCGAACGTGCCCACCAACGACATGGGAACAGCCACGCTGGGGATAAATGTGCTGCGCGGCTCGCGCAGGAAGACGAACACCACCAGGATCACCAGCAGGATCGAAATGAGGAGCGTGATCTCGACGTCGTTGACCGAGGCGCGGATAGTGACCGTCTGGTCCATGGCCACGCGCATGTCGATGCTCTGCGGGATGGAAGCTTTCAACTGCGGCAGGGCGGCGCGGATGCCGTCCACGGTGTCGATGATGTTGGCGCCCGGCTGGCGGAAGATGATGAGCAGCACCGAAGGCTTGTTATTGGCGTAGCCGGAATTGCGAATGTTTTCGACCGAATCGACCGCGCTGCCGACGTCGGAGATGCGCACGGCGGCGCCGCCATGATACGCGATCACCAGCGGCTGATAGTCGACGGCATTGAAAATCTGGTCGTTGGCGCCCACTTCCCAGATGCGGTAGCCGTCCGAGAAATGGCCCTTGGGCGTGTTGGCATTGGCGGAATTGAGGACGGTGCGGATCTGCTCCAGGCCGATGCCGTACTTGTTCAACGCGTCGGGGTTCAGCTCGATGCGCACCCCGGGCAGCGCGCTGCCGCCCACCGTCACCTGTCCCACGCCGGCGATCTGCGCCAGGCGCTGCGCCATGATGGTGGAGGCGGCGTCGTACATGTGGCCCTTATCCAGCACATCGGAGGTGAGGGCGAGCATGAAGATGGGCGAATCGGCTGGATTCACCTTGCGGTAAGTGGGATTGTTGGGCAGGTTGGTGGGCAGATAGCCGCGCGCGGCGTTGATGGCGGCCTGTACATCGCGGGCGGCGGCATCGATGTTGCGATTGAGATCGAACTGCAGGGTGATGCTGGTGGAGCCGAGCGAGCTGGAGGAGGTCATCTCGGTGACCGCGGCGATGCGGCCGAACTGCCGTTCGAGCGGCGTGGCCACCGATGAGGCCATGGTTTCCGGGCTGGCGCCGGGGAGACCGGCGTTCACCGAAATCGTCGGGAAATCCACCTGCGGCAATGGCGAGACCGGAAGCAGCCGGAAGGCCACAATGCCGGAGAGCGCCAGCGCAACCAACATCAGGGTGGTTGCTACCGGCCGGTGAATGAAGGGTTCGGAAATGTTCATGAGCTGGCCCGCCGCGAGAATCGGCGCGCAATGCCATCGAAAAAGAGATAGATCACCGGCGTGGTGAAAAGGGTCAGCATCTGGCTGAAGATCAGGCCGCCGATAATCACGATGCCCAGCGGACGGCGCAACTCCGATCCCGTGCCCGTGCCCAGCGCCAGGGGCACGCCGCCCAGCATGGCCGCCATGGTGGTCATCAGGATGGGACGGAACCGCAGCAGACAGGCCTGGTAGATGGCGTCCAGCGGCGCCATGCCCTGATGGCGCTCCGCATCCAGCGCGAAATCGATCATCATGATGGCGTTCTTCTGCACAATGCCGATCAGTAGCACGATTCCGATGAGCGCGATCACGCTGAAATCGTTGTGGGTCAGGTAGAGCGCCAGTAGCGCACCGACGCTGGCGGAAGGCAGCGTGGAAAGAATGGTCACGGGGTGAATATAGCTTTCGTACAACATGCCCAGGACGATATAGACCGTGACCAGCGCGGCCAGCACCAGCGCCGTCTCGTTGGCCAGCGAATTCTGAAAGGCCTGGGCCGTGCCCTGGAACGCCGCTTGGATGCTGGCCGGCAGGCCGATGTCCCGCTTCACCTTGTTCACCGAGTCGACTGCGTCGCCCAGCGAGGCGTCGGGCGCCAAGTTGAACGAAAGCGTCACCACCGGAAACTGGCCCTGGTGGTTCACCGTGATGGGAACGCTGGTGAGCTCCACGTGGCTGAATGCGTCGAGCGGAACCTGGCCGCCGGTGGGAAATACAGTGGAAGACGGGATGCCGGCGCCGAATACGGCGCTGGCGGCGTTGGGCGCGGCGGCCACCACCGAGCTAGCCGCCGCCGCGGGGGCCGACGCGGCAGGCCCGCTGGGAACGCTGGCGCTGGACGTGCCGCCAGAGACCAGTCCCGTCGACCCCGACGGATACCCCGTGCCGGTACGGATGAAGAGGTCGCGCAAATCGAGCGGATTCTGGGAAAACGATTGAGTGACTTCCAGCACCACGTGATACTGGTTCAACTGCGTGAACATGGTGGAGATTTCGCGCTGGCCGTAAGCGTCGTAGAGCGTCTGGTCGATGCTCGAGGGTGTAATGCCCAGGCGCGCGGCCGTGTCGCGATCGAACACCAGGCGCGCACGCAGGCCCTGCACCTGCTGGTCGCTGGCCACATCACGCAGCTCCGGCTGCTTCTGCAATTCCGCCAGCATGCGCGGCGCGTAGGTGTTCAGCTCGTCGGCGTTGGGATCTTCCAGCGTGTACTGGAACTGCGTGCGGCTGACGCGATCGTCCACGGTGATGTCCTGCACGGGCTGCATGAACAGCGTGATGCCGGGCACTTCGGCCAGTTGCAGCTGCAAGCGGCGGATCACGTCGCTGGCGCCGATCTTCCGCTCTTCGAGCGGCTTGAGGTTGATCAGGATGCGCCCGCTGTTCAGCGTGGTGTTGGTGCCGTCGATGCCGATGAACGAGGAGAGGCTCTGCACGGCCGGGTCCTTGAGAATCACCTGCGTCAGAGCCTGCTGCCGGCCTTCCATTTCGCGGAAGGAAGCGGATTGCGCCGCTTCCGAAACACCCTGGATGACGCCGGTGTCCTGGATGGGGAAGAAGCCCTTGGGGATGCGGATGAACATCACGATGGTCACCACCAGGGTGGCGAGCGCGGCCAGCAGCGTGACGGTGCTGAAGCGCAGCACTACCCGCAACATGGCGCCATAAATCTCGATGATTTTATCGAAGGCGCGCTCGGAAACGCGATAGAAGCGGCCCTCGCTCCCGGGCGGAACGTGTTTCAGCAGCTTGGCGCACATCATGGGCGTCAGAGTGAGTGAAACCACCATCGAACACAGGATGGTCACGGCCAGGGTGACGGCGAATTCCCGGAACAGGCGCCCCACGATATCGCCCATGAACAGCAGCGGAATCAGCACCGCCACCAGCGACACGGTCAGCGACATGATGGTGAAGCCGATCTGCTCGGAGCCTTTCAGCGCCGCCTGCAACGGCGTCTCGCCCTGCTCGATGTAGCGCGTGATGTTCTCGATCATGACGATGGCGTCATCCACCACGAAGCCGGTGGAAATGGTCAGGGCCATGAGCGTGAGATTGTTGAGACTGTAGCCGAGCAGGTACATCACGCCGAAGGTTCCCACCAGCGAAAGCGGCACGGCCACGCTGGGAATGACGGTGGCGGAAACAATGCGCAGGAAGAGGAAGATAACCGCCACCACCAGCGCGATGGTGACCAGCAACTCCAGTTTCACGTCCTTCACCGAAGCGCGAATGGTGGTGGTGCGGTCCGTCAGAATACTCACCTGGACCGATTTGGGCAGCGTGGAGGTGAGCTGCGGCAGCAAGGTCTTGATGCGGTCCACCACGGAGATGATGTTGGCGCCCGGCTGCCGCTGGATGTTCATGATCACGGCCGGCACATTGTTCATCCAGGCGGCCTGGCGGATGTTCTCGGCATCGTCCACGACGGTAGCCACGTCGGCCAGCTTGACTGGCGCGCCATTGCGGTAGGCCACCACCAGCGGGGCGTAGTCGGCGCTGGAGAGCAACTGATCGTTAGCGCCGATCTGGTAGGACTGGTGCTGGCCGTCGAAGCTGCCTTTGGCCTGGTTCACGTTGGCGGCAATGATGGTGCTGCGCAGGTCCTCCAGATTCAGACCGTAGGAAGCCAGCACGGTGGGGTTGGCCCGAATGCGCACGGCGGGCTTCTGGCCGCCGCTGATGCTCACCAGACCGACGCCGGCGAGTTGCGAAATCTTGGGCGCCAGGCGCGTATCGGCCAAGTCTTCCACCTTGGTGAGCGGCATAGTTTTGGACATGAGCGCCAGCGTGAGGATCGGCGCATCGGCGGGGTTGGTCTTGCTGTAGATCGGCGGCGTGGGCAGATCGGCCGGCAGGTAGGTTCCGGAAGCGTTGATGGATTGCTGTACTTCCTGCTCCGCCACATCGATATTCAGGCTGAGGTTGAACTGAAGGGTGATGACCGAGCTCCCGTTGGAGCTGGTCGAGGTCATCTGCTGCAAGCCGGGCACCTGCCCGAACTGGCGCTCCAGCGGGGCGGTCACCGAAGACGCCATCACGTCGGGGCTGGCGCCGGGATAGAACGTGACCACCTGGATGGTGGGATAGTCCACCTCGGGCAGCGCCGAAACGGGAAGTTGGCTGTAACCCACCGCACCCGCAAGCAGGATGCCCACCATGAGCAGCGAGGTTGCCACCGGACGAAGAATGAATGTCCGGGACGGGCTCACTGCGTGGTTCCCTCCTGTTGGCCCGCCGGGTTTCCGGCCCCGACTGGCTGGCCGCCGCGCCCCTGGCCCTGCAACTGCGCATTCACCTTAGCGCCTTCGTTGAGCTTGTCCACGCCCGTCATCACGGCTTCGTCGCCCGGCTCCAGACCGGAAAGAATCTGCGATTGGTCGCCTTCCGTGGTGCCCACCGTAATGTCGCGCACGGTGACGGTGGAGTCGGGCTTCACCAGCCAGACGTACGTGTTGGTGGTGGTGCGCTGAATCGCGGCGGTGGGAATCAGCGTCACACCGCGCTTTTCGTCGACCAGCAGGCGTGCATAGACGAACTGGTTGGGGAACAGAACGCTGTCGGTATTGGGAAAATCCGCGCGCAGCCGCACCGTGCCGGTGGTCGGGTCGATCTCGTTATCCATGGTGACCAGCGTTCCGGCGGCCAGCTTGTGCGTTTGATCGCGGTCCCACGCGTCCACTTCCAGCTTCTGGCCGGCGCGAAAGCGCGGGAGAATCAGCGGCAGATCGTCTTCGCTAACGGGGAAGATCACGCTGATGGGCTGGATCTGCGCGATCACCAAGAGGCCGTTGGTGTCGGTGGCGTGGACTATGTTGCCGGGGTCCACCAGCCGCAAACCGACGCGGCCGGTGATGGGCGCGGTGATGTGACAGTAGACCAGGTCGAGCTTGGCGCTGTCGATCTGCCCCTGATCGGCTTTGACCACTCCCTCATCCTGCGCCACCAGCGCCTGTTGCGTGGCGTACTGCTGCTCGGGAATGGCGTCCGTTTTAACTAGTTCCGCGTAACGGCTGAGATCCACCTTGGCGTTCGCGAGCAGCGCCTGGTCGCGGAGCAGGGCGCCTTCGGCCTGCTCGAGCTGCACCTGGTAGGGGCGCGGGTCGATTTCGACCAGGGGCGCGCCCTGCTGCACGATGTCGCCTTCCTTGTAATGGACCTCCATCAACTGGCCGTCCACGACCGTTTTCACCGTGACGGTATAGATGGGGGTAACGTTGCCCAGACCGGTGACGTACTCGCCGATATTGCCGCGGGTGGCCTTCACCGCGACCACCGGAATGGCGCCAAACCCGCGGCCGCCCCGCCCGCCTCCGCCCTCATTGGCGCCCGCCGCCTTGGAGGGCGAGCCGCGCGAAGCGCCGGTGACCAGCGGCCACATGTAATAAGCGGCTATGGCCGCTATGACTACAACCACCAGCCAAACCCAACGCCTCCGGGAAGGAGGCGCCGATCGCGGCGGTTTCGAGGCCGGCGCGTCTGGCGCCAGCCGGTCGGGTATGCCTACTTGTGGTGGAGCGAAGCTGTGATCTTTCATCCGTCTGCCCAGTTTCTCCGGATTAAAAACCCCCGCAACGCACTACGTTCATTTTAGCCTATGTTGGATGGATATCGGGGTCACTTCACGGTATCGGCCAGCCGCCTGGCTGCGCGCCTGAAGTTCGTGCTGCTCGACGCGCTGCGACGGCCGGTAACGCCGCACCTGATAAGGGTGAACATAAGTGGAACGGTTATCCGACCAAAGAAGACAATGGCACCAATAGGGTCAGCGCTTCTCGAAGAACAGGAAATACTGATAGGGCAGAATGTCGACGTGCTTGGTGAGCGTGAAGCCCGCCGCCTTCAGCTCCGCGATAACCTCCGCATCGGAGAGCTTCATGGAGGGCGGCGGCCCGACCGGCAATTCCTTCTTGAAAAAGTCGATTACCACGACGCGCCCGCCGGGCTTCAACACCTTGGCGAGCCTGACGTAGTATGCGGGGCGGTTTGCGATGTGGTGCAGCACATCGCAAAAGAAGATCGTGTCGATGGACCGCTCCGGAAGGCGTGGGTCGTCGGGAGCGGCCAGGACCGCCTCGAGGTTCGCCGGGGCGTCTTTGCGGACGATGTCGAGCAGCTTGGCGTCGATATCGACTGCGTAAACCTTGCCGGCATGGAGGGCGAAGCGGCGCGCGAAATAGCCGGTTCCCGCTCCAATATCGGCGATGGTTTCCGTCGATTTAAGGTCGAGCGCCATCACCACATCGTGCGGCTTCTGCCATTCATCGCGCGAAGGGTCTTCGAGCACCTTGGCGTACTCGGTGGCGGACGAGGGCGGGTGGTTTTGATGGGGCACTTGCCCGGATGCCACCGCCGCGAGAGCGAACATGCATGCGCAGAGCTTCATGGGATTTCACCAGCATATCGCGTCATGGCTGGTGGACCAATACGGGCTTACCGGGAGCCATTCAACCCGGAGCCGGCCCCTTGGGACTTGCCGGAGGCGGCCTCAGCGCGCGCAAGACCCCGGACCTGAGACGCGGAAGATCGTCGATGACGGTGTTCCACACCGTCTCGACATCCACTCTGTCGTAGCGATGCCGGAACCAGTTGCCGATGCCGCGGATATTGTGCCACGGCAAGCCGGGGCATAGACGCTCCGCGTCCTCGCCGAGCCGGATCGCCGCCTCGCTGACGAGCAGAAGCTTGCGCTCGACCGCGGCAACCGTTTTCGGGTCTTCCCGGAACGCGTCCAAATCCATGTCACGCACGAACTCAACGATCATGTCGATGCCCTCGAGGATATCTCGCAGAGAGAGTGCCGGCTACCTAAAAGGCAAGGACGGCCTCGCGCGCGGCTTTGGCGGCCACCGGCTCCTTGAGCCCTTTTGCCGGGGAAAGATCGACGCGGACACACAGCAAGCCCGCGAGGTTGTCTTCAATGGCGACCATGTCCAGAAGCGACAGACGCCGTCCAGGAGCGAACTGGGCTATGACGTCCACATCCGACACCTCACGGATAGCCGTCCCCCGGGCGTAGGAGCCGTGCAGGAACAGATGCTCGATGCCAGCGGCCTTCAGTTCGCTCTCATGTTCCCGCAGTTTGGCTATGATTGTGGACTTGCCGATGGCGCAACCGTATTCCATATTCTCGCGCATCTCAAGCAGCCCCGGAATCGTCGATGGCATCCGCAGGACACCAGGGCCAAGCACCGACAGCGCCGGCGAAGTTGCCAACTGTGAGGAGGTGACCCGGAGTGAGCTCCCAGGGCAGTGCGGCTACCCCAGCTCGATGCGGAAGGTGGTGCCCTTTCCCGGCGCGCTTTCGACCGAGATGCGGCCGTGGTGGTCGCTCACCACGGATTGCACAATCGCCAGGCCGAGACCGGTACCGTGCGCCTTGGTGGTGTAGTACGGCGTGAACAGGCGCCCGCACTCTTCGGGAGTGAGGCCCTGGCCCGTATCGGAAACCTCCAGGCGCACGCCGCCCTCGAGGGCCATGGTCCGCACCGTGAGAATTCCGCCCTGGGGCATGGCGTCGATGGCGTTCAGGATGAGGTTGCGCAAGACGCGGGTCATCTGATCCGGGTCGGCCTGGACGGGGCGAAGGCGCGGATCGAGCGCGGCGCCGGCGCGCACCCGCGCTTGGGCGAACTGCGGCTCGAACAGCTTCAGGGTGTCGCTCACCAGCTCGTTGAAACTCACCGGCTGCATTTCAGGTGCGGGCATCCTGGCGAAATCGCTGAAGCGCGCGACGATCTGTTTCAGGTTGGCCAACTCGGCGAGCAGGGTGGCGGCGCCTTCGCGGAAAACTTCGTCGAACTGTTCGGGATAGCGCTCGCGCGCCCGCTGCATGTTCTCAACGGTGATTTGCAGCGGGAACAGCGGGTTCTTGAGCTCGTGCGCCAGGCGCCGCGCCAGCTCGCGCCACGCCGCCACACGCTCCGCCTGCACCAGGCGCTCGCGCTGCGCCACCAGTTCGTGGGTCATGCGATTGAAGGCGCGCGCCAGTTGGCCGATCTCGCCGGAGGAAGGCGACTCGACGGTAGCGCCCCAGTCTCCGGCCGCCACCCGGGCCGCGCTCTCCGCCAGCCGCAGCACCGGGCGCGTGACGCGGGCCGTGGCCCACCAGCTCAGCGCCATTCCCAGCAGGATGCCGGCCGCCGCCACCGCCATGCCGGTCCGGCGGAGGACCGACTCGAGCTCCACCAACTCGCGCCGCGAGCTCGAAATCAGCAGCACGCCCAGCAGATCTCCCTGGTAACCCGTGAGCGGCAGGGCATGAAAAGTCTCCGCGCTGGCGCCACTCCCCAGGGTGCGGGCGATGGCGCGTTTCCGCTGTTGTACCTGCTCGATGAGAGGCCGGACGCGGGGCACGTCTTCGGCTTGCCCGCCCACCAGCTCGGCTGGCGAAAACCCCGGTTCCAGATTGCGATACAGGAGCACGCGCATGCCTTCCGACAGCACCAGGCTGGAAAGGAATTCGCGGTCGAGCTGCTGCCCGCCGGCGACATACAGTTGGCGGCCGCCGGCGCTGGCCGTGCCCACGGCCACCAGCGCCAGCGTGACGCCATCCGGCAACTCCTCGCGTCTCAGGAAGGCGCCGCGCGAGTCCCAATCCGCGGGCTCCCGGAGCCAGTCCTCCCGGTAGCCGAACCGGGCGGGCCATTCGGCGGAGGAAACAATCGTGCCATCGCCCGCCACCAGCTCCAGCAGGCCGAGCCCGTGCGCCGCGGCGAGCGACGCAGCTTCGTTGTAGTACGGGGAATCATCGGCGGCGATGGCGATGTCGACGGCAGCCTCGGAAGCCGCGATGCCATCGACGGCGCGCACGATCCGCTGCCCGCGCTCGGCGAATTCCTTGCGAAACTGCGCCACCAGCCCGTTGGCGCGCTGCGTTTCCATGCGCTCGAATGCCTGGCGGGTGCTGTCGGTAACCAGCCACTCGACCAGCGCGACTGAAGCCACCACCGCTACCGTGAAGACCAGCAGCAGGCGGGTGCGGAAGGTCATGGCCGGCCGCCTTCCACCCACAGGTTTTCAAAACGCCACTCGCCCAGAGGCGTGATGCCCGGTCTGCCCTTCACCCGCGGATTCACGCCGTAGGCATCCGGAAGATGGAACAGCGGGATGACGCGGAAGCCTTCGAGCAGCGCGCGCTCGGCGGCGTAGAGCGCCTCGGGAGAAGCCGCGCGGGGAGGCTCGGGAAGGCCCAGCGAGACGGCAATGCCCGCCAGCGCGAGGGCCGGATCCGAGGAGCTAATCCGCACTTCCACCAGGCGCGCGTCGGCGCCGGCGGCCTGCGGAACCACGGAAACGGCCAGGCCGGCGTCGCGCGCGTTGAGGGCGATGCGCTCGGCGATGGGGCGCGCCGCGGCGTCCTCCACGCCAAGAGAAACCGCACGTACCGCGGCCGGGATGCCCGCCAGCAGCGTGCGCGCCCTGACGATATCGGCCTCGGCTGGAAACAGAAACGCGTAACCCGAGAGCCACTGCGGCAGCAGCGCCGCGGAGACCTTGCCCTGGCGTTGCAGCAGCACGTTGTGGATGGCGGCGCGGTCCACCGCCAGCGCCAGCGCCTCGCGGATGCGCGCATCTTCCACCCGCGGAGCGAAAACCAGCGCCACCAGGCGCACCGGCGCGGACAGCCAGACCTTGCGCCCGGCCGGCTGGCGGCGCAGGTCGCCGGGACCGAGTTCCACCACGTCCGTCTTGCCGAGCTCGAGGTCGACGGATTGGTCGCGCAAGGGCCGCGCCATCCGGATTTCCACGGTGTCCAGGAATGGCCGACCGCCCGGGGCGTTTTCGTCGGCTGAGTACACAGCGCGCCGGCCCGCTTCCCAGCTTGTGATGGCGAAGGCTCGCGCCAGGCCGGGCATTCCGTAACCGGTGGTGGGCGGGTCGGGGGTATCGAAGGACTGCCGTATTTCAACGTACAGTGTGCCGCCGTAATGCGGGCGGGTGGCGGCCGCCGCCGTGGCCGCCGCGAGCGCCGCCAGGGCCAGGTTACGAACCGCAAACCACGGTGATGACATAAGCCGCATATCCACCTGTCAGGGGATCTCGCACGACGGCCAGGGCCGAGGTTGCGCTCGAGGGCCAGAGAGCTGTGACCGGGCCGGCGAACTCCACCGGCGGGGTGAGCGGTGTGGCTGCGCGGTTCACAATGGCGAAGGCCTGGATGGCATCGGGCTCGCCCGCATCGCCGGGCCGCGTGGCGAGCACCTGCGATCCACCGCCGCAGCTCGCCTCCGTGCCGGCGATGTCGCTGCCCCACGAGGCGATGGCGCCCACCGTTTCGAGCCAGGCATCGAAGATTTGAGTGCGCCCATCCAGCATGGCCAGCAGCCACAGCGGCCGGCCCTGCTCCGCCGCGGACGCGGCGGAATAGAACGGCGCAGCTATCGTTTTCCGCAAACCGGCCGCGGTGGCCACGCGCCCGTCGAAGTAATTGCGCGCGGCGGCGAAGTTAGCCAGCAGCGTGGCGTGGCTGCCCGAATCCAGTACCCAGGGCTGGTCGCCCGCGCGGCATTCGATGGAGAGCGAAGGCTCCACCGCGCCGCCGCACTCGACGCCCGGCAAAAATGCCTGAAAACTGGCGCCGGTCACCCGCAGCCGGCCGCGGACATCGCGCGGCCACGGTTTCCCAGGCGCCAGCGGAACGGCCCGACTCAGCGCCCAGGAGCCGTTCTGACGGGTGTAGAGTGCCACCCTGGAAGGCGAGAGCACCAGCATGCCGGCGGCGGGAAACGCTACGTCCAGGATCTGCTCCTCCTGTTCCCACACCAGCTTCCGGTCGAGCGCCATGCCCGGCAAGGCGGCGGCCGCCGGTTCGGCCCGCTTCCATGCGGCCATCCAGACCTGCCGCTCATCGCCCTTGCGCGCTTCTTCCACCAGCAGGTACTGCGACTGGTTTTCGGAGAGTGTGAGGCGGAGTTCGGCCACTGGCGCCACGTCGCTTACCCGCAGGCCCGCTTCGTTGAGCGCGGCCTCGAACGCGCCGCGCGCCTGGCCGAGTTCGGCCGGGCCCAGAGAGGAAACATTGCGGTACTCGACCGAAACCGGTTGGCCTGGGCCGGCGAAGGCGGCTGTCTGGCGCGCGAGCTCGCGCGCCGCGCCGGTCACGTCGTCAGCGGCACGAGCGCCCGATGGGATGAAGAACGGGAGCGCGCAGAGAACCGCGTGCCATCTCTTCACGGCTGCGATCATAACACATCGCGATGCTCTCCCCCGGTGATGACGCGGATGACGCCGCGCAGGCAGCTCCGCGCCACGAAGAACGCCACCGGAAACGTGATGGCCGCCATTAGAAGGCAGCCTAAAATACTTCCCATAGTCGCCTCTCCGTACGCGAGGGGAAGTTGCAGACACCGGCGACAAGGGGGTGCCCCTGGGCCCGGCGCTACCGCCGCCTCCCCGTACGCGAAGGGAAGAAGCAGACCGGGGGCCAAATTGCAAGCGATTGTTTCTAAGGCGCTTATCGGTCTTGGCTTTGTGTCACGTGAAACACGTGTGGCACGGTGGACGCATCACGCCATCGCCATTTCGGGGAGGCGGATGATCTTCTTCTGGATGGCATACTGCACAAGATGGGCCTTGTTGTGGATGCCGAGCTTGCGCATCAGGTTGAATTTGTGAGCTTCGACCGTCTTGACGCTGAGCTCGAAGCCGGAGGCAATCTCTTTGACGGACTGGCCTTCCGCCAGCATTTTGAGAATCTCGCGCTCGCGCTTGGTCAGGGTGCCGAACCGGGGTTGGCGGGGCGGCCCGCCGCGGCCTTGCGTGCGGAAATCGTCCACCAGGCGGGTGAGCAGACGGGGGCTGAGATAACTGCCACCGCGATGCACCTCGCGAATGGCGGTGACCAACTGCTCGGCGGGGCTCTCCTTCAGGATGTAACCGCTGGCGCCGATGTCGACGCATTCGGCTACGTAGTCCTCGTCATCGTACATGGAGAGGAACACAACCCGGGTCTCGGGGCGCTCCTTGCGAATCAGGCGGGTGGCTTCAAAGCTGCTCATACCGGTCATCCCGATATCCATGAGCACCACGTCGGGATGGACCTGCCGGGCGAGGGCCACCGCATCCGAGGCGTTGGCGGCTTCGCCAATGATCTCGAGATCGGGTTCCGCCGAAAGCAGCGTCCGGATTCCCTGCCGGAACAGGGTGTGATCGTCAGTCAAGAGTACGCGAATTTTTACCATTTCGAGTCACTGGTGCGGAGCTCAGCGGTAACTGGAGCGTGATTCTGACGCCCACGCCGGGAGCGCTACGTACGGCGAGCGTTCCACCGAGGAGCGCGGCTCGCTCCCGCATGCCCGCCAAGCCGAATGACATCGGCTGATTCCGTGCTGTTTCCGCACAAAAGCCGGCGCCGTTATCCGCTACGCTCAGCCTGATACTCTTATCGGCGGTGGATAGCGAAAGGTTTACCCGAGTCGCCCGGGAATGTTTGGCAATGTTCTGGAGGCACTCCTGCGCCACGCGGTAAATCACCTCCTGGGTTTGCACGGGAAGGTGGTCGAGGGGGGCCGGAACGCGCAAGCGCAGGGCGGCCGGGTGCATTTTCCGGAACCGCGCGGCCAGTTGGCGGAGCGCAGATTTCAGGCCCAGGCGCTCCAGCAGGGCGGGACTGAGCGCGGCGACCAGGCGGCGCAACCCGGCGACCGCCCGCTCGGCGATGGCGCGGGTCTCCGCCAGGCGTGGGCGCAAGGGTTCGGGAGCGTCGCGCTCGATCAGCTCCAGTTGCAGGCGCAGCAGCAGCATGGATTGGCCGGCTTCGTCGTGAAGCTCGCGGCCGATGCGGCGCCGTTCTTCTTCCTCGGCGCACCGCGCCTCGGCCCCTAGGCGCCGGATCTCACCCTCCATGCGGGCGCGTTCGAGAGCCTCGTGGCAACGCTCGCCCGCCGCCACGAGCAACGCCAGTTCGCGCGGCAGCCACGGATAGCGCGTTCGAAAACCGAACTGAACGAGCGCGGCACCGCGTATGGGGTACGACCAGTAGGAAGCGTAGCGGCCGCGCATTTCCGAGTCGGCGATGAGCCGCTCATCGGGCCGGCCGCGCTCGATGTAGAGCGGGCGCGCAAGTTTTCCAGCCGCCGGCCGGTCGAGCAGGAAGAGGCGGCCGGCGCTCGCCCGGAATACCGGGGTGAGGATGCGGACGATACGGCGGAGCAGGTCCTCGAGACCGGCAGCCTCGGTTTCGGCGTGGTAAAGGGCGAAAAAGGCCTGGCTCTCGGCCTCACGGACCTGGTAGAAGGCGTCGTTCAAGATCAGGACGGTGGCCAGGTGCAGTTGCTCCCGCGCCGGCTCGAAGCGGCCGGCGAGCACCGGGTCGAGCAGGCCACCGAACTCCCGCAGGACTTCGTTCACCGCGGCCGGCGGAACGTTCAGCTTGGCCAGGCGGCGGCCGTTGTAGTCCACCTGCTCCAGGAATTGGGCGAGCGAGCGGAGACGGGAAGCGGCGGCGGGGGTGATGGCCAGGAAGGCTCGGACTTGCAAGGCATTATAGCGGCGCTGGCGAAGCAGCGCGGCAAAGCGGCGATCCAGGCGGCCGGCCGCGGGAGCGATGGCGTGGACCATCCGCGCCACGTGGCGGCGGGCCGCGGGGGTGAGGAGCCGGCCGGTAAGAGGTACGTTCAGCAATGCCCTACCAGGAAGATCGGCAATCGCGGTGGGCCGCTGTAGGGCTTAACGTTGAGTCAGGCGAATCTGTCCGTCGCCGCGACGAGGGCGCGGCTGTTGGGGGGGTCGAAGGCGCTGTGGCCGCTGTCGGGGGTGATGATGAGGTCGGCTTCGGGCCACGCACGGTGGAGGGCCCAGGCGCTTTCCATGGGGCAAACGACGTCGTAACGGCCCTGGACAATCACCCCGGGGATGTGGCGGATGCGCGGAGCGTGGCGCAGTAACTGGTCGTCGGCGTCGAAAAACCCCTGGTGGAAGAAGTAGTGGACCTCAATGCGCGCGAAGGCGAGGGCGAACTCATCCTCTTCGTAGTGGCCGGTGAAATCGGGGTCGGGCATGAGCTTGGAGGTGGCGCCCTCCCACCCGCTCCAGATCTTGGCAGCCGCGAGCCGCACGGCCAGATCGTCGCTGGTCAGACGGTGGTAGTAGGCGGAGAGCAGATCGCCGCGCTCGGCCTCCGGGATGTGGGCGAGATACGGCTCCCACGCGTCGGGATAGAGGACCGACGCTCCGCGCTGGTAAAACCAGTCGATTTCCTGTTTGCGAAGGAGGAAGATGCCGCGGAGAATGAGTTCGGTGACGCGCTCGGGATGAGTTTGGGAATAGGCGAGGGCGAGCGTGGAACCCCACGATCCGCCGAACACCTGCCAGCGATCGATGCCGAGGCGCTGGCGGAGCTTCTCGATGTCGGCGACGAGGTCCCAGGTGGTATTGGCTTCGAGAGACGCGTAGGGCGTGCTCTTGCCGCAGCCGCGCTGGTCGAAGTTGACGATGCGGTACTTTTCGGGATGGAAGAAGCGGCGCTGTTTGGGATCGGAACCGCCGCCCGGACCGCCGTGCAGAAAAATCACCGGCTTGCCGGAGGGGTTGCCGCTTTCCTCGAAGTAGATCTCGTGGACGGGCGAGACCTGGAGCCGGCCCGTGTCGTAGGGCTCGATGGGCGGGTAGAGCCAGGTGACGGGGTCCTTCATGGTGGATACAGGCAGGGGGTGGTTAGGCATCGCTGAAAGTATACCTATTTGCGCTGCTTTGTGGGGCAGGATTGTATCCCGCGGCGGCGCGCTCGCAGTGGACCGGCGGCGGTAACAAACCGCCGCGCAGGTTGGAAACCTGCCCCACATCGAGGACTACCCCAGGTACTGCACTTCTTCTTCGAGATCCATGCCGAAGCGCGCGCGCACGCGGGCCTTCAGGTCCTCAATGAGCGCGCAGAGGTCGGAGGCGGTTCCCGCGCCGGCGTTGTAGATCAGGTTGGCGTGATAGGTGGCCACGTGGATGTCGCCGCGCCGGCATCCCTTGGCGCCCACCTGCTCCAGAAACCAGGCGGCGGGGACCTTGCCTTCGCGCACCGCTGCGGCGGGGACTTCGGCCGCCACCGCGGGGGGCAAGTCGCGCAACAGCAGGTTCTTGAAGATGCTGCCGGCACACTTCATGGCGACGGGAAACTTTTCGTTGCGGACCTGGAGAATGCCGGCGGCGGTTTCGCGCAGGCGAGCGGCGTCGGCAGGCTCCAGCAGCAACTCCGCCGAAAAGATAGTCCAGTCCTTGTGGCGCTTGAAAATGCTCTCCCGATAGTGAAACTGGCACTCGTCGTTGGTGAATGTTCGCACTTCGCGGCCATCGTGGAAGCGGACATCGACCACCCGCTCGGAGAGGGAGTGGCCATATGCGCCGGCATTGCCGTAGACGGCCGCGCCCACGGAGCCGGGAATGCCAGCGAGGGTTTCCAGGCCCTGGAGGCCGCGCTCGATGGCGAAATTCACCAGGTCCTCGAAGACCGCGCCGGCCTCCGCTGTGACGCGTCCGTTGGCGGCCATGAGGCGGTCGCCGCGGTAGCGCAGCACGATGCCGCGGAAGCCGCTGTCGGAGACCACGAGGTTGGTGCCGCCGCCAATCACCATGGTGGGAATGCCGCTCGAGCGGGCGGCGGCGAGAGCGGCGATGAAGGCTTCGACATCGCCGGTCTCGGCGTAGAGATCGGCGGGGCCCCCGATCCCGAATCGCGTGTAACGGGAGAGCGGAACGCCAGTGGCAACAGTCAAATCGGGAATCTCGGCGAGACGCGCGCGCGTTTCTTCCGTGGCCGGCATCACCATCAATTATAGGGGAGGCTCTTCCGGCGGCTCGAATGTGTCCAGCAGGTCCGGGTTCCTGGCGAAGCGTTTGAGCACGCGAATGATATCGCCGGAGCGGAAACCGGCGTGCAACAGGCGGCGATAAGCGGCGGCGAGGTGCTTGTCCTCCCGAAAAAGCCCCTCGCGCGGCGCCAGGCGGTACTTGCGGCGGATAAAATCCTCGATGAGGGCTTCCTCGTCCACGTCCTGGTAGACCTTTTGCACCGTTCGTTCGGCCAGGGACGGCGCCACGCGGCGCTGGCGCAGGTCCTGAATGACTCGCGTCCGGCCGAGTCTTTCGTTGGCCAGACGCGAGGAAGCGAATCCCTCGGCGTAGCGGCGGTCGTCCAGGTAGCCGACGTCCTTCAACCGGGCCAGCACTTCATCCACGTCGCCGGCGCGCTCGGCCCGGCGGCGCAGTTTTTCCCGCAGCTCGCCGGTGGAATGGGCCCGCCCAGCGAGCGCCTTGACGGCGAATGTCCATAATGCGCCGCCATCCAGCCGGCGTATTTTGCGCTCCTCCATGATAAGGATTCTAATGGGGAGTATACTGGAAACTGGTTCAAGCCGCCGGCTTGAATGGGAGGAACTATGGATAAGAATGGGCTTTCCAGCTTCTTGCTGGGACTAGGCGTGGGTGTCGGCATCGGCATGCTGTTCGCACCGAAGTCCGGAGAGGAGACCCGCAAGATCCTCAAGGACAAAGCGGGCGAAGGCAGCGAATATGTGAAGCAGCGCAGCTCGGAGATTAAGCAGACTGCCACGGAGTGGGTGGAGAAGGGCAAGGAAGCCCTGGGCCGTCAGAAGGAAACCATCTCCGATGCCGTCTCCGATGCAGTGGAGGCCGGTAAGCAGGCGTATCGAGACACCGTTAGCAGCGAAGGCGCGGCGACGTAAACCAGAAACTGGGGGAAGGGTTCTCGCGCGTGACTGAAGACACGTTTCGCATCGTGGTGGCGGCGGCCGTGGCGCTGGCGTGCATTGCGTTCGTGGTCCAGGCCGCGGCGATGTTCGCTCTCTATCGCGTTGCCCGGCGGATGCAGCAAAAGGTCGGGCCGCTGGCGGATCGGGCCGAACCCGTGATCGGGAAGCTCGGGCCGATGTTCGACAAGATCGGACTGGCGGCCGAGAAGGCTGGGCCGGCGATCGACGAAATCGGAGTGGTAGCCGGCAAACTGGCGCCGGTGGTGGATGACGTGGGGACGGTTCTGGCCGCCACCAACCGGATCGTGGAAGAGGCCCGCCCGCGGATTTCCGAGCTTTCCGAGGAAGCCGTCGAGATCGCCAAATCGGCGCGGCAGCAGGTCGAAAGCATCGGCGACCTCGTGAATGACGCGGGCGACCGCGCCCACGCCCGGCTGGAGCAGATCGACCAGGCCGTCGACAGCACGGTCGAGCAGGTCGGGCAAGTGGGCGACGCCATGAAGCGCGCGGTGTTGCGGCCGGTGCGCGAGGTGAACGGCCTGGCGGCCGGGATTTCGGCAGCGGTTTCCGCGTTGGTACACCACTCGCGCAAGCCCTCCGTCGATCAAGCGACGCAGGACGAGGAGATGTTTATCTGACGGCCATCAGAGTAAACTTACATCCATCCCGGCGATGAAATCGATTCCCGGAATCACCAGCCACTGCTAGCTCGGACCCGCCCCCTTTCTAAGGTCCCGTGAGGACTTCGCCGACCCCATCGTGCCCGTTCGCCGCGGATGAACGCTTCCCCTCCGCCGAGGCTCTGGAAGACCTCCTTCCCAATCCCCCACAATCGAAGAAGCGGCGATTCACTGGGAGGCTGACCGGCCGCCGGCTCGATGTACTCTTGGCGGGCGTGTTCCCGTACTTGATCGGCGTACCTGATTTGGCCCACGCTTCAAGAATGGCACAAGCGTGCCTATGCTTGATCTGTTTGCTTTGGCAAATCTTCCCGCCGCACGAACGCCACCACCAGACGGATTTGTTCATAGGTGATCTCCGGCGGCAGCGCTTCGCGTAACGGCTTCAGCCATTGCGAGCCGAGCCGGCGCACCACTTCTTCAATCTGGCGGTGATGGGCTTCTCCGACCCACTCCGGGCGATACTCCAGCCGTCCTTTTTCGACCAGGTCGGCCACCATGTTGATGACCGTCTGAAACTGGCGACCGCGAATCCGCGCAATCTCTTCGAAGCTCTTGCCCTCCACCAACAGGCGCATGGTCTCTTCGGCGGGCGAAACCTGCGACACCTCGGGGTGCCCTTTGGGCCCGGCGGCGCGGGCTCCGTTGCGGTAAGCCTCGAAGGCGGCGAAGATTTCGCTTCCGTACAATTCCGCCTTGCGCTCGCCGAACCCGGTGACGCTCAGCAACTCGCGGAGATTCGAAGGCTGCTGGCGGCAGAGATCCTCGAGCGCGGCGTCGCTGAGCACAATGTAAGCCGGAACGGCGGCGCGCTGAGCCGTGCGCCAGCGCCATTCCTTGAAGAACTCGACCAGGTCGCGGTCGGGCGCCGCGGGCCGGGCTTGCCCGGCCCCTACGGGAACAGCCGCGGGAATCGGTTCCGCGCGCGGCGGCTCAGGCCGCGCGGCCGGCAGCGGTGCGGGCCGCGCCGCGGCCTTCGGCTTGCGCTTCTTTTTCTTCACGGCCGCCAACGGTTCTTCCGACGGCCCCTTGAGCCACTCCGGGATGTTGCCGCAAACGTCGCACATCTCGCAGCGCTGCCATTTGGGCGTCTGGCCGAAATGCGTGCAGATCTGCAAATGCCGGCAGCGGGCGCTCTCGACGAAGCGCCGGACGGCGTGGTAGCGCTGCCAGGCGCGCTCCTTCTCGCCGCGGTCTTCCAGCTTTTCGATGAAGTAGGCCAGCAGGCCGGCGTCTTTCGGCTGCCAGAGCAGCGCGCAATCGGCGGGTAAGCCGTCGCGCCCCGCGCGGCCCGCCTCCTGGTAAAACTGCTCGACGGATTTCGGCAGCGAGGTGTGGATGACGGCACGCACCGCGGGCTTGTTGATCCCCAACCCGAAGGCGATGGTGCCCACCAGCACGCGTACTTCGTCATTCATCCAGCGCTCCTGGTTGCGGCGGCGGGTCGCGGTCTCCATCTGGCCGTGGTAGGGGACGGCCGCGATGCGCCGGTCCGCCAGAAAATCCACGGTCTGTTCCACGGCGGCGATGGTGGGGGCGTACACGATCGCGCTTTCGCCCTGGTAAGCGCGCAGGGCCGCCAGCAGCAGGCGCGGATGCGTTTCCTTATCGCACTGGTGCGCCACGTAGCGCAGATTGGCGCGGTGAAAGCTGGCGATGTACTTGTGCGGATCGCGCAAGCGCAGTTGTTCCAGAATGTCGAGCCGGACGCGCTTGGTGGCGCTGGCGGTGAAGGCCGCGATGGGCTTATCGGGGAAGTTCTCGCGCAGTGAGCTGAGCTGGCGGTATTCGGGGCGGAACTCGTGCCCCCATTCGGAGATGCAGTGCGCCTCGTCGATGGCGAAAAAAGCCAGCGGCAGCCTGCGCAGCCAGTCGATGGTATCCGGCCGAGCCAGCCGTTCCGGCGAAAGGTACAGCAGGCGGAAGGCGCCCTGCGCGGCGGCGCGCATCACCGCGCGCTGCTCCTCGGCCGGCTGCGTGCTGTTGAGGACGGCCGCCGGAATCCCCATGTCGCCGAGCTGCGCCACCTGGTCCTGCATGAGGGCGATCAGCGGCGAGACCACCACCACCGTCTGACCCAGCGCCAACGCGGGCAACTGGTAGCACAACGACTTGCCGCCGCCGGTGGGCATGATCACGCACACGTCGCTCGCGGCCAGCAGGCTTTGAACGATGCGCTCCTGCATGGGGCGGAACGAGTCGTAGCCCCAGTACTTCTTCAGGGCTGCGTAGAGGTCGGGCACCGTAGACCTGAGTGTAACAAGCGTACGGTTTGCGCCGGCGCGGCATCCAGCATCTCGCGCACCGTCTGGTGCGTCACGGGGTGGCGCAGGCCGGGCGCGAGATCCGCCAGAGGGGCCAGCACGAAGCGCCGCTCGGCCATCCTGGGGTGCGGAATTTCGAGCGTGGCGCTGCGAACCACGGCTTGGCCGTAGAGCAGGATATCGATATCGATGGTCCGCGGCCCCTTGGCGACCGTGCGGACGCGGCCCAGCGCGCGCTCGATCCTGCCGATGCGCGAGAGCAGTTGCATGGGGAACAGGCCGGTCTCGGCTTCCACCACCAGGTTCAGGAACCACTGCTGCGCGGTGTAGTCGACGGGCTCGGTCTCGTAGACCGGCGAGGTGCGCAGAAGGCGCAGGTCCGGCGCCGCCAGCCGCTCGATGGCCGCCCGCAGGTTGGCTTCGCGGTCGCCCAGGTTGGAGCCGAGACTGAGGTAGATGGTCTTCACTACTTTGCTTTGCTGGGCAAGCTAAAGCATGCCCCACCATGGTGGGGCATGCTTTAGCTTGCCCTCCTTAAAACAGGGCCGGCTGGTCGCCATTGCGCAGCTTGGGCTTCACGTTGAAGTAATCGAACGCCAGCTCCGTGGCCGTGCGCCCGCGCGGCGTGCGGTTCAGGAAGCCGAGCTGGATCAGGTACGGCTCGTACACCTCCTCGATGGTGTCCGGCTCCTCGGAGATGGAGGCCGCAATGGTGTTCACGCCCACCGGGCCGCCGCGGTACTTCTCGAGGATGGTGAGCATGATCTTCTGGTCGATTTCGTCCAGGCCGTAGCGGTCCACGTCCAGCAGGTTGAGCGCGGTCTGCGCCACCGGCTGCGTAATGCGGCCGTCGGCGCGCACCTGGGCGTAATCGCGGACGCGCCGCAGCAGGCGATTGGCGATGCGCGGCGTCCCCCGGCAGCGGCGCGCGATCTCTTCGGCCGCGCCCGCTTCGATGGCCACGCCGAGCAGGCGCGCCGAGCGGTTCACAATGGTCCGCAGCTCATCCACCTGGTAGGGATCGAGCCGCAGCACCAGCCCGAAGCGGCCTCGCAGCGGCGCGCTGACGAGGCCCTGCCGCGTGGTGGCGCCGATGGCCGTGAACTTCGGCATGGGCAGCGAATGCGTGCGCGCGCCCGGCCCCGCGCCCACCAGAATATCCACCCGGAAATCTTCCAGCGCCGCGTAGAGCATCTCTTCCACGTCGGGCAGCAGGCGATGGATTTCGTCGATGAAGAAAACCTGGCGCGCGCGGATGTTGCTGAGGATTCCGGTGAGATCGAGTTTCTTCTGAAGCACCGGCCCCGAGGTGGAGGTGAAGGCCACCTCCAGTTCCTCCCCGATGATGGCGGCCAGCGTGGTTTTGCCCAGCCCCGGAGGCCCGTAGAGCAGCACGTGGTCCATGGCTTCGCCGCGCATGCGGGCGGCCTGGATGGCGATCCCCAGGTTTTCCTTGAGCTTGGTCTGCCCGGTGAAATCGGCCAGGCGGCGCGGGCGTAGGCCCGCTTCGAATTGCAAATCCTCGGCCTGGCGATCGCCGGAAATCAGTTGCCGGTCGGGCATGTGCTACCAGCTTACCCCGGATCAGGCACAGGCTAGCGTACCAGTTCGAGCGCGCGCCGGAAGAGTGGCTCGAACTCCGGCGCCGCACCGCTGGCCTTGGCCTTGCGCACCGCGCCTTCGGCCTGCGGGCGCCCGCAGCCCAGGTTCAGCAGCGCCGAGAGCACGTCCTGATCGACGGAAGAAAGCGCTGCCTCGGCGGGCGTTCCCGGTTCCTCCCCAGTGACCGCGGGCAGCTTGTCGCGCAGTTCCAGCACCATGCGCTCGGCGGTCTTCTTGCCGACCCCGGGAATCCGCACCAGCCGCTCCACTTCCCCGCGCCGGATGAAGTGGATGAGATCCGGCGCCGCGAGGCCGGAGAGAATCTTCACCGCCAGCGTCGGCCCGATGCCGCTCACCCCGATCAACTTCTCAAACAGCGCCTTCTCATCCTGGGTGAGGAAGCCATAGAGGGCCAGCGCGTCCTCCCGCACGTGGGTATGGATATGCAGCCGCACCTCCTTACCCAGTTCGGGCAGGCGCGTGAACGTCGAGACCGGGATGGTGACATCGTACCCCACGCCGCCGGTCTCGACGATGGCCTGGTTGGGATGCTTCTCGAGGAGTATGCCGCGCAGTAAAGCGATCATTAGTTCGATTGTAGTGGTACCGGCGGGCGGGGGCGCGGATCAAATGCGCTCGATTGCTCCCTCAATTCTCCGAAGGTCTCTCCGCGCTGTCGATGACGAAGACCTGGACAGGGACCGTGCGGGAGTCCAACCTCAGACCCACCTTGTGCAAAGCCATGAAGATTGAGTCCGTCGTCCGCAACTCCGCAGTCTCACTGGCACCGTCAGGCTTCTCTGCCAGTTCATTATTACCTTCTTCGAATCGGAGCGTGAAGTCGTAGTTCCCCTCGATCTTGGTCTCATCAACCACGGGAAGCCCGAGTTCGACCCACAGTGCCTCAGCCAAATTGTCCAACGTGGCACCGCGCGCCCATATCAGGCCACCACCCATCTGAATGACCCCCGGGCTGTCAGGTGGCATTTCGGACTTCGCCGGTGGGAGCTTGGCTCCGCCCTTGTCCACGCTCAAGACGTAGCCCGCCATTGTTCTGGTCTCACGATGCAGCGTCAGTCGGAACCGATCTGCGAGCAACGCCTGGAGCATTACTCGAATCTGATGCGGGCTAGAAGCGGTGTCCGCCTTTGCCTGAACATCGTACCGCTCGGATTGAGCCCACGCTGGACCGCCCGCAACTTGATAATCCCTGATTTCGTAGGCCTGCATGATGAGAACCTTCAGCGAGCCATAGGTGGTGAGACTCTTCGGACCGATTCGGAATGGCAGCGGACGGCTTGGGTCGCTGGGCTTGATTGATGCGACTCCAAACACGAGTGGAGCCGCGGGAGGAGTCTGCGCCTGAGCGTTGCTCTGGTCAAGTCCCGTAAGGCCAACCCACCGGATCGCCAGTAGCACCGCTATTCCCCGCAGTCGCCACATAGCTGTATACTTCATACTCCCTCAAGCCGCTTGAGCCTTGCACGGGCAAGGCCCCGTGGCGCTCCGTGGTCAAAGAGGATGAGCATCGACGCGCCCGGAGGCCGGCCCCGGGGCCGACCCCTTGAGGCTCTGCGCCACAAACTCAAGCACCGCGGCGATCTGCTCCCGCGTCACGTCGAACTGTTCCATTACTTCTTCGACGGTCAAATCCTCAAGATTCTCGATGACTGTGGCAACCGGCAACCGGGTGTCCCGAAACACCCACGCGCCGCTGACCTTGCCGGGGATGCTCTCCACGGCGGGGCATTGCGACCAGTCGAGACTCGCCATCGTCAGGCCTCCTTATTTTCAGAATAGCGCCGGCCCGTTCCGGGCACAAGAAAACGCCACGACGAGACCGGGATAGGGCCGCGCTCGCCGGAGGATTACACGTGCAATTCCTGCGGCACGCGCTGGCGATACACTTTGATCTTCGTCTCGTTCTTCCGGGCGGCGGCAAGGTCGTAGGCGACCTGCATGCGCAGCCACGTTTCCGCAGTACTGCCGAACGCCTTGGATAGCCGGATAGCCATCTCCGGGCTGATGCCGGACTTGCCGTTGATCACGTTGTTGAGAGTCTGACGGGTGACCCCGAGAACCTTCGCGCCGGCGGTAACGGACAAGCCCAACGGCTCAAGACAATCATGCCGGACGATGCGACCGGGATGCACGGGGTTTTTCATTGACATGGCGTTTTCTCCTTCTAGTGGTAGTCGATCAATTCAACATCAAAGGCGTCAGTTCCTTCAAAACGGAAAATAATACGCCAGTTGGCGCGTACCGTCACAGACCACAACCCTTTCAACTCGCCTTTGAGCGGGTGAAGGCGATACCGTGGAACATCCAGGGCTTGCGGCGTGGTAGCGGTGTCGAGGACGGAAAGAACTCGCTCGACCGTGTCCACCAAATCCGGCCGAATCCCGCTCCGGTCGCCGTGTTCATAGAGGCGTTTTAGCCCCCGGTGCTTGAAACTCCTAACCATCAGTATACAACGTAAAGTGTCTATTGTCGTTTGTCAAGTCCGTCCCCCGGCAGTCTCGGAATTGGCGCGAGACAGAAATCGGGGCAGTGGGGTGGATTTGAGTCGTGGGGGAGGCAGCGTTCCTGCCTACCGTTGAGCGACGGCGGGCTTTAGGTGGGGAATTCACTCCACAGAATGGGACCGAGTTGTCAAAGAGCGACGGAGTGCTGCGAGCCGTCCGCACGGCGCCAGGATCAACTGGTGTCGGGCCGGTTGCGGGTCCCCAGACTCAACCAGAGGTAATCCAATAGGTTCATGGCGGAGCGAATGCCATGCTCGCCGCGGTGCAGATAGCGCCGGCGGTACAGGCGTTCGATCACCAGGGCCAGCAAGATCAACAGCCAAACGATGAGGATGCTGTTGGGTTCGTGGTGGCAGATGTGCTCCATGCCATAACGGTTCTTGCCGTCGTTGAAGCCCTGATTCTCAATCTCCCCACGGCTCTTGGCCATGCGCTAGAAACTCAAGCTGCCCAGCTTGGCGATGGAGAAGTCGGTCAGCCATTCGGCCTGGACCACCGTTCCATCGCGTTTATGCTGGCGGTAACGCAGCACGCACACCTCGGGCCAGTCGAGGGTTTCCCAAGGGTCGAAGTGATCGTCATCCCAGACCTCGACCCGGTCGTCGCCCTCCTGGAACTCGGCCAGGGGCGGCTGGCCGTCAAAGCGGGCGCGTACGGCGGCGGCCAACAGGGGGAGGTTCTCTTTGAGGCGGGCCACTACCGGCAGGCCGACCTCCCCGGCGGTGTGCAGAAAAGGAGCGGTGGCGTATTCCCCATCTCCCACCACATAGTCTGCGAAGCGCGCGCCCAGATGCCCTACCGCGCGGCGCAGCAAACGCCGTGCGGCGGCATACTCGCTATCGCCAGGCCCGTAGGGTTCCACATCGATGGGAAGCGTCAGACCAACGCCCACGACGCCGATCAGCACGAAATGATGCAACCAACCATGCACCGCACCCTTAGGATCCTTTACCGGATCACACAGCCGGCAAGGTTGTTTGTGGGTGCACCCGGCGCCGGTACCGTCCAGCGCCAGACCGATGAAGCGGCTGTTTTCGAAGGCCTTGTTGCGCTTAGTCTGGTGCAGCGCGGACGCCAAAGCCAACCGCGTCGCCTCCGGGTCCATACGCTCGCTGCAGTAAGCCAAGGCATCATCCCCGAACTGGCTCCTGATACCCGACTCTGCGCGCACGGGAGAGTGCACCAACCATTCCAGGCGCAAGAAGCTTACTACGCGCAGGACATGTCCAATCACCACCGCCCAGACCAGATCTCGCGCGGGGATGTGGGGACGGCCCCGGCCATCACCCGGTCGTTGAAAGTAGGACTTCAGACCCAGACAGTGACAGGCATAGTTTTGGATTCGGCGAACGTGCGGCCCCTTCAACGGGGCTGCTGCTTGCGCCGCAGCACCAGCAACTCGGCGTTGGCGGCGAGGACCTCGCGCAGAGCGTCCTGAAAGGCGCGGCCGGCTGCGACGCGCCGGCGGACGTTGTCCACCCAGTCTTTGGGAATGCGCTCGACCCGTTTTTTGCCGGCGGCCATGAAGGTCAACGACCAGGCGGCGTGCTTCTCGCCTTGGGCGCAATGGCAGGTGGGTTTACCGCAGCGGGTATAGCTAACGGACAGAGAGCCCGGGAGCAGATCTTGGGGGAGTGGGAATCGGCGGAGCAGCGAAAACTTGCGTTGGCGGAGCCGGGAAGCCTCTGGACCTTTGGGTTCGAATTCCATCTTGAAGTAATACTACTACAAGAAAAAGTGTAAAAGCAAGTAAAATTACGAACGCGAAAATAGGCGGGTTCTGAGACCGGCTACACCGGAAACGTTCTGCCTGTTGTTCTCAACGGTTTATTGGATTCTGCGTTATTGGAGTGCCGAAGCGGCTGTCCGTCCCCGCAACGCTGCCCCGCGTGGGTGCGCGACAAAAAAGTGGGTGATCAGGCGGCTGGGGAGCGGCTTTCCCAGTAGTCTTCGAACCTGTGGCTAAAGCGGCAACAGCGCAATGTGATGATGGCGTTGGCGCCGTCGACGGTCCAGAACGATCCGGAACGTTTTAGTCGTGCTCCCATCACAGTTTTGCATCCTGCCTCGACAACGCCGGAGCCAACGAACAACCCTTGTTTGCGGAAGGCTGGATAGCGCATTCGTTCCGCATTGCGCGCGAAGTACTCGGCTTCATTGGCTACGATTCTGGCGAGTTCCGCGCTGGCGGGCGCCGACTCGCGGAGAATTTTGACCAGCGCTTCGATCTTGCCTCGCTCCAGTCGATCCAGACAGCGAGCCATCCACCGCTGGCGAATCTTCCCGCCCTGGGGGAACAGCTTGGCCGAGAGTTCCCAGAGATGCTGGCGGGCGTGGAAGAGATCCACGATTTGGATCGCGCCTGGAAAGTGCTGGTCAGCGAGGTTCCAGATCCAGACGGCGCCGTCGCCGATCAGGGCTTTCTTCTGCGCCCGGCTCCAACCACGCCGCCAGGCTTCGTTGTAGAGCCGTAAGCCGAACGCCTCGGCGGTTTCGATCGCGGCGACGTAGGAAGTGGAGTCCTCGTCGCGAACGGGCCGGCCCTCTTCGTCGACACCGGTTTGAGTGAAGACGCACCCGAGCTTGACTTCGCGCGTGTGCGCCGGTTGGCCTTCCACCTTCCCCGCGCGGCCTTCCGTTTCCGACTTCACCACGGGCACGCCCGTACCGTCCATTTCGATGTACAGGATCGGCACGGCAGGGGCGCAGATGGCGGGCAGTTCCAGTTGTTTGGCCCGCCGGATCGTTTCCTGCTCACAGGCCTCAATGCCAGCGCCGATGGCCTCGGCATGGCGCTCCACCGCTTTCGCTGTGACCGCAATGCCGGCCAGTAACTGGAGTTGCTCACGGCCCTGATCGAAGCTGGTGTCGCTACCCACCACCGCCATCATCCGGCGCACGGCTGGCGAACAGGCGACGCCTTCCACGTCCAGTTCCCGATCGCGCGGGCTGTGGCCCTGATGGCAGTGCGGGCAGAGGTAATAACTTCGCTCGAACCGAACCCGTCCGAGTGCGGTCAAGATCTGTTTGGGGCGCCTGCCGTGGTGCTTTGCCGAGTGCCCACAAGAACAGGTCGCGCGCTCCGGTTCTGGGGAAGGCATCGCGAGCAGGCGCTCCAGAGCGGCCGCCCCGGCGCGATGCATCGAAGTGCGCACCAGCATCTCGACGGCTTCCAAATCCACCATGCCACTGTTCCGATGGTCCGCGAAGACCACCTGGAGCAGGCGGCTCACCTCCCGTTTAATTTCCTGTTCAATCGCTTCGGCCGTTTTTTTTCCTGCGGAGTGAGCGTGTCCTCCACGGGCCGTAAGCGGCAGATCTGCTCGCTGACCTCTACCAGTTCATGGCCGAGCCGTTGATAATTGCGAAACTCGGCGATTTCCTGTTTCGCTTTGCGCACGGCTGCCGGAGTCGGCAACGCTTCGGTGACGGTCCTTCCATGCCATTTGTAGGTGAGGCGCATGATGGGGCCGTGGCCGGGGTCGTCAGGGCGCGAACAATGGCAGTTCGGTTTTCGGCACCGGAACACGGCGCCAACGACGGAACCAGGGCGCATGTCTTTGAGATCGTTCAGAGCGCGGAGCAGTCCGGTCCGGCGCGTTTCCAAGCTGGGAAGGGACTGAGGCATGGCCTCCTTTCTAGAAATATCATATACTTCTAGATTCGCTATGGCAATCCAGCCTTCCCGAAAAACTCCAACATTCATGTCGCGCACCCCCGCGCGTCCAGCCATCCCCCTCCGACTCGCGTTGCTATAATTCCTTATTAAAGGAGGAGTTGATGTCCCGCTTGGTTTTATTTCTGACGCCCGTGGTGTTGCTGCCGCTCCTCAACTGCGGCGGCTCGCAGCACGACGTGACGGAAAAGTACTTTCTCGTCTCCGCTAATACCAAAGTTCCCTACTGGCAGGAAGCCGCCGCTGGTTTCAACCATGCGGCGGCCCAAATGGGTGTCCATGCCGAATTCGTGGGCCCCGAGAGCTACGACCCCAAGGCCCAGGACGAGCAGTTCCAGGATGTGCTTAAGCAGAAGCCCACCGGCATCCTGGTCTCCGCCAGCGCCCCGGACCTTTTGAACAAAGACATCGATGCCGCCATCGCCCAGGGCGTGCCGGTGATTGCCATCGACTCCGACGCTCCCGCCAGCAAGCGCCTGTTCTTCATCGGCACCGACAACTACAAGGCTGGCGTTATGGGTGCGCGCATGCTCGCCAAAGGTCTCGACGGCAAGGGCAACGTGGTGGTCTTCACCATCCCCGCGCAGGCCAATCTGAAAGACCGCCTGCGTGGCTACACCGATGTCTTCGCGGAGCACCCGCAGATCCACATCACCCAGGTGATCGACGATCGCGGCGATCCCGGCGTGGTTTTCGACCGCACCATGGACATGATGGAAAAGGGCGCGAAAGTGGACGCCTTCGCCTGCCTCAGTTCAATCGCCGGGCCCGAAGTCGCCGAAGTGCTGAGCCGCAAGAACGTCACCGGCAAGCTGGTGGTGGCCATGGACACCGACCCGCGCACGCTGGAAGGCATCCAGAAAGGTCTCATCACAGCCACCATCGGCCAGAAGCCGTTCACCATGGCCTACCTGGGAGCCAAACTGCTCGACGACCTGCATCACCACCCGCTCGCGTCCCTGACCGTGGACTGGGGGCAGGATTCCTTCTCCCCGATCCCCACGTTCGTGGACACCGGCGCCACCGTGATCGACAGAAGCAACGTCGAGAGTTTCATCAAAGCGCGCAACTCCGCCACCGCCGCCAAATAATCGTCCAGGCCGGCTCGCGGGAGCGTGAGGCGCTCCATCGGTTATGGTTGAAGATGTGCCATGTATAAAGCCATCATCTTCGATCTGGGCAATGTTCTCGTCCAATTCGATTTCGAACGCTGGCGTCAAGCGCTGGAAGGCTTCTGCCCGTATGGCGCGGTGGAGATTCGCCGGCGCATGGCAGCCACGGATCTGGTGGAGCGCTTCGAAACCGGCCTGATCGAGCCGCCAGACTTCGTCGCGGAGCTCTCCCGGATTCTCTCGCTCGACATGGACTACGCCGATTTCTGCAAGCTGTGGAGCAGCATCTTTACCGATCCTCTGATCCCCGAAGCCATGCTGGAAGGGCTCGCGGCCCGCTACCGGCTGGTGCTGCTCTCCAACACCAACGCCATCCATTTCGAAATGATCCGCGAGAACTACCCCTTGCTGCGCCACTTCCACGAGCGGATTCTGTCCTACGAGGTGCACGCCATGAAGCCTCGGCGGGAGATTTTTCAGGTGGCCGTGGAACGCTGCGGATGCCGTCCCGAGGAGTGTTTCTACACCGACGACATAGCCGCTTACGTCGAAGCCGCCCGGCGGCTGGGCATAGACGCCGTGCAGTTCGAATCGCTGGCGCAGTTGGAGCGGGAACTAAAGGCGCGCGGCATCTGTTGGTAGAAAAAAAGACCGGGCGTCCCGGAGGAGAACGCCCGGTTTGAGGATCCCTGTAACCCGCTCGGAGGATACGGGTTGCAGGGGTGGAGGAGCTTGTTACGCCAGCAGACCGCCGTGTCCCAGGCAGGCCACCTCCCAGCCTGTGACGTGATAGCGGGCCAGCAGCGGCGGCAGCACCAGGTCGACCACATTCGGCTTGGCCGACCGGAAACAGCCCGGCGCTGAAATGATGGGCGCCTCATCCTTGTATGAGAGCAGGAGCAAATTCCCCGGTTCCACGGGCGCCAGAAACCGCTCCACCTGGCAGCCAACTTTCAACATGGCTTGGCCGACGACGTCTTCCGGACCGGCCGGTGCCGTGGTGGATGCCACCAGAATCACGCACGGCTTGGATCGAAGCAGATGTTGCAGGCAGCGCGCGACTGAATTCTCATCTTCCGTGCAGGCCAGAACGAAGTTGGCGTTCACACCGAAACGGTCCAGCCGCTGGCGCATGATGTTCTCGAATAGCTGCCGCGCCCGCTCGCCGCTGATGGGGTCGGTGTAAAGAACCCCTACACTCGGCGTCCGGACGGGGCGCGCCTGCAGAATCGGCCCACGCTCTTTCAAAATCCCGGTGACGGCGTCCAACTGGTCCTTGGAAACCGCGAATGGAGCGCTCTTAACCGTGGCAATCCGTTGTCCGGCAATGGCATAGCTGAAATTCAACGAGGTTGCGATGACCACGCTGGCAGTGCAATTGATCTGCTTCAGGAGTTCGTCGTCCACCAGCACGCAGCAGTTCTCGGTGGCCAGGAGATTGGCCCGGCCGCCCGCCGCCAGGCGGATTTCGAAACTCCCGCATCCCATCTCGCTGGCCACGGCACAGACCGCATCGTCCTCACCGATCTCGCCATCCTCCAGCTCGGTAACCCAAATGCTCTCCATGCCTTCGGATGCCAGCACGCGGATGTCTTCATCGCTGATTACATGGCCTTTAGCCAGCAGCTTTTTTCCGCCTGGCCGGAAAACCGTGCAACACAGGACCCGACCAGTTGAGGATTTCACATCAACCGTTTGCGCTCTCATGCTTGCCTCACAAGAAGTAGGATCAAAGAAACCAGATTTAGGAGTTTGCTATCCCAAAAGCAAATTCTACATCCGAAATGTTCAGAAAGCGTAGATTTTTTCAGCGGTCTTTTGCGGGGAGTGGTGGAAGTCCCCTTTGTGGGTATTGATTACAGGTTGCGCGGTGTGGGGATCTGGATGAGCTGGTCGTCACCCGAGCCGAGCGCTTGCCCCCAGAGCGGTTGCGTTTCCGTGCCGTGCTCGAGCCGCAGAAATCGCAGCACGGCGATCTCATCGCAGGCCTGGAATTTGGGGCAGCGCACGCAGTCCTTCCACGCCTTCAAGGGGAGCGCTCCACGCTCGACTTCGTGGAATCCTACCTTCTTGAAGAACTCGACGACGTAAGTGAAGGCGAACACGGCCTCGAGTTCATATCCCTGGGCCTCCTCGACGAGCGCTTCCACCAGCTTGCGGCCGGCACCCTGCGTCTTGGCCCGCTGGTGAACCGCCAGCGAGCGGATTTCGCCCAGCGTGGGAGTGTAGAAGTGCAGCGCGCCGCAGCCCAGCAGCTCGTCGCCGAGCGTAACGGCGGTAAAGTCGCGGATGGCCTCCGACAACTCGAATTCCGTGCGCGGCAGCATAATGCCCTCGGCCGCGTACCCATTGATGAGGTCGAGGATCGGCGGGATATCGTGCATCACCGCCTTGCGGACCACCAGCGGCCCCCTGGCAGCGTAGGGTTCCACAAAAGCGTCCGCGTGTAGCGCGCTGATCATACCGCAGGCGCCTCGCCGGGCACCATGCGCGTGCCGATGCCGCCACCCACCAGAACGCGCTCGAGCACGCCTTCGGCCGCGCCCGGAGCAATCCGCACCTGCTCGACGCCGCCGGCGAGCGCAGCCAGTGCGGCCTCGAGTTTGGCCTGCATGCCGCCGGTGGCCACGCCGGCCGCAATCAAACGCCGGCTCTCGGCGGCGGTCAGCACCGGGCGCACGCGCCCGGAGCCATCGAGCACGCCCTCTACATCGGTCAAGAAGATGAGCTGGCGCGCGCCAAAAGCCGCCGCGCAGGCCACTGCCACCTGGTCGGCGTTCACATTGTAGACCTGACCCTGCCGGTCGCCGGCCACGCAGGCTACCACTGGCAGGTAGCCGTTGGCCGTCAGTAGCTCCAGCAGCGCGGGGTTCGATTTGGTCACGCGCCCCACCGCGCCCAGAGCCAACGCCATCTGCTCGGCTTCCACCAGGAACGCGTCGATGCCGGAAAGCCCCACGGCCAGCGCCCCGGCGCGGTTGAGGCTGGCCACCAGCTCGTGATTGACGCTGCCCGCGAAGACCTTCAGCACGGCGTCCAACGTTTCGGGATTGGTGACCCGCAGCCCGCCCACAAAGTGGCTCGCAATACCGCGCTCGGCAAGGTACCGCGTCATCTGCTTGCCGCCGCCGTGAACCACCACCATCTCGACGCCGCGCCGGCGGGCCGCCGCGATCTGCGCCGCCAGGCGATCACGGGATTCCGCATGATCGAGCAGCGTACCGCCGAGCTTGACCAGGACCTTCACAGCAAGCCCTCGGCCTCCGGAAGCCCCAGCATGAGATTCATGTTCTGGACCGCCTGGCCGGCCGCGCCTTTGACCAGGTTATCGATGGCGCTCACCACCACCGCGCGCCCGGTTTTGGCGTCCAACGCGACCCCGATATCGCAGAAGTTGGTGCGCGCCACGCCGCGCAGATCGGGCATGTGGCCGAGGTTGTACAGCCTGATAAACGGCTCGCCGGCGTACTGCTTTTCATAGATGGCAAGCAGTTGTTCGGCGCTGGTGAGGCCGGGTGCCCGGAAGTAGACGGTCTCCAAAATGCCGCGTTCGAGCGGAAGAAGCTGCGCGGTGAAGGTGAACTCGCTTTCCTCGAGGCCGCTGATTCCCAGCACCTCCGGAACGTGGCGGTGGTTGAAAATGGAGTACGCAGAGAAGTTTCCCGTGACCTCGCAGAAGCTGGTTTTGAGGCTGGGCCTCCGCCCGGCGCCGCTGATGCCCGACTTGGCGTCGCAGACGATCCCCGCGGCGCGGTCGACCACCCCGGCTTCGACGAGGGGACGGATGGCGAGGTTGGCGGCCGTCGGATAGCAGCCCGGGTTGGCGAGCAGCCGCGCCGCCGGAACGCGCTCGCGGAAGTACTCCGGCAGCCCATAAACGGCCTCCGCCAGCAGTTCAGGCTGGGTATGCGGCTCTTTGTACCAGGCCGTATAAGTCTCCGGGTTGCGGAACCGGAATGCCGCGCTGAAGTCCACCACGCGCGCGCCAGCCTCAAGCATGGCGGGCGCCAACTCCATGGAAACCCCCTGCGGAGTAGCCAGGAAAACCAACACAACTCCTTCGGCGCGAACAGTCTTGGGGTCGCATGGCAAGCGAGACGGCCCTTGGGAGCGGCGGAAGGAGGCGGGGTCGTCCTGGTCGTCGATGTCCGACCGCAGGAGCGGCTGGACGTGAGGGTGACGTTCCAGGATCCGGAGGAGTTCCGCCCCGGCGTAGCCGCGAAAGCCGACAATACCAACTGGGAGTCTCATTTTGTTTGTTTATTCGTTCCTACGAATAAATATACCACAAAGCGCGCACCAGGTGGGATTACACCTGAGTTATGCACAGGGCGAGCATCCGAACGCCGGCCGCGTTCTCTCGCCGCTGCATACGTTCCACCGATGCTGGACAATGCAGTCCGATTATGCGAGTATCCTCTCTTTAAGACGAGTGACTTAAGTAGCGTGTCAGGTACTGGAGGTCCGAAATGGGACTTGGGTTGAGGCGCCTGCGCCAAAGTGCGCGGGCACTCGGGCGGACGCCCGGCGTCTGGGCATTAGCGATATTGGCACTGTCGCTAGGCATCGGCGCCAATGCCACGGTGTTCGTCGCAATTCGGGGCGCGATTCTGCGGCCGTTGGAACTCCTTCCCGCACGGACGGTTGTAATTGTGTCCGCCAATCCCCGGCAAGCGCGGGAACGGGCTCTCACGTCGATGCGAGACTATCTGGCATGGCGCGATCATCTACAGTCATTAAGGGAGGTCATAGCCTACGAAGCCTCCGGACGAACGGTTTCCGGCGGGGGCGAACCGGAGCGCCTGCAAGTAATGCGTGTTTCTGAAGGCTATTTCCGGTTCTTCCACCTTACTCCGGCGCTTGGGCGTTTCATGAACCCCGAAGAGAGCCATAGCGGGCGGGACCAAGTGGCGGTTCTGAGCTATGGACTGTGGCAGCGCCGTTTCGGCGGCCGAAGCAATGTCGTGGGAGAGAAATTGCAGTTGGATGACGCGGCTTACACCATCATCGGAGTGGCCAGCGCAAAAACCGTTCTACTCGCCGAATCGGTGCAAGTCTGGTTACCGCTCGTAACGGACGCAATGTCGGAGGCGCGGCTCTCCCGCAGCTTGGGAGTGTGGGGCCTGCTAAAGCCGGGCGTCTCGATCACGCGCGCGCAACAGGAGATCGAGGCGTTGAGCGCCAACCTGGAACGCGAGCATCCGGAAACGAATCAGGGGTGGAAGGGGAATATCCTCACGCCTCTCGACAGTCTTCTGGATCGCCCCAACAGGGTTCTGTTTTTTTGCCTATATGTGATTGCCGGCGGTATTCTCCTGGTTACCTGTACGAATGTAGGCAACCTGATGCTGGCCCGCGCAGTTTCCCGCCAGAGTGAGATCGCGTTGCGGGCCGCATTGGGTGCGAGCCGCATCCAGCTTGCGCGCGAAATGATCACGGAGAGCCTGCTGTTGGCGGTTCCGGCAGCCGTCATCGGCCTGGTCTTTGCCATGTGGGCCGCCAGGGCTCTGGTGGGCGCGATGAATAACAATTTGGGCGGCACCAACATAACACTCGACGGCAAAGTGCTGGCTTTTGTTTTGTCCGTCACCGTGACTTCCATTTTGGTCTTTGGTTTCGCACCTCTGTGGTATGGCGCCAGACTGCAACTGGCCAACTCGCTTCGGGAAGGCGGCAGCCGAGCGGGATTGGGCACCAAGACGCGCAGGCTGGCGCGGGCGTTTGTGGTAATCGAAGTGGCCGTTTCAGTCATCGTGATGATCACCGGGCTGATCATCGCAAAGGGTGTCCGCGCCATCGAGCATCTGGATCTCGGGTTTCAAACCTCGAACATGATTATGACCGAGGTGAACCCGGCGGTCTGGATGTATGCCGACGATCGGGCGGTGCGCAATTTCTACGACCGGCTGCTGGCAAGCGTAAGAAATGTCAGCGGCGTTTCGGCGGCCTCCGCCATGAGTGTGGTCCCTTGCTTTGGGGGCGATGGAGCCGCGACCACATTGTCCAGCGGGGATCTCAATCAATCCACCCGGCGGGAGCGAATGTCCGGCGTATATATATCCGCGATGCCTGAAAGCATCGAGACGTTGCGCTTGAAGCTGGTGCGTGGCCGCGCGATCCTGCCTTCCGACCGGGACAACACGACGAAAGTCGCGATGGTGAACGAAACTGCCGCCAGACGCCTCTGGCCGGGAGAGACCCCGATCGGCAAGCGGGTCCAGTTGGATTCTTTAGGGGGAGGATGGTTCAGCGTTATCGGCGAGTACCGTGACGTGAAGCGGTTTAATCTGACCCTGCCGCCGCAACCACAGTTCCTTGTTCCCTGGGCCCAGAGCTATCAACGTACGATGGCCCTGGTGATCCGGACCAACAACTCCAACGCCGCCATGGCCGGCGTCCGGCGGGCACTGAGAGAAACCGATCCCTTCGAACCCTTTGCTCTGCGCACGATGGAGGCCGCCTGGGAGCACAGAGTGAACAACGGCGGGGCTATCACTTGGCTTTTCGGCGTCTTCTCGGGTATGGCGCTCTTTCTCGCCGCCATCGGGCTGTTCAGCCTGATCTGGCAGTCGGTAAGCCAGCGCTTCAAAGAAATCGGCATCCGCCTCGCACTCGGCGCCAGCGATCGGACGATCATAAGTCTGTTCGTGCGCCAGGTGTTTGTTCTGGCTTCGCTCGGGCTGGTGTTCGGAGGCGCAGTCTCGGTAGCGATCGGCGCCCTGTTGAAGTCCGTTATGAAGTACGCGTTGGTCGATGCGAGAGCCGCGGACCCCGCGGTTCTCGGCACGGCAACACTTGTGATTCTGGGGGTTACGGCTTTGGCCTGTGTATGGCCAGCTCATCGGGCAACCAGCGTCGATCCGGCGGCCGTCCTCCGAAATTGAATATGTCCTGGCTTCAGGCCTGGTTGCGCTGGGGCGCGGCCTGCTGAAGGTGGATTGCACCGGAGTATCGACCGTCAGGTGCAGCGCATGGCTCAGGCTACAATGAACAGGAGAGAGTCTTGAGTACTGACATACTACCGGTACATAATCGCGACGCGCCCCCGGCGATAGCGGCAGGGTGGCGTTTCCACCACATCGGTATCCCAACCACGACGCCGCGCGCCGGGGAGCGCTATCTGGCGGGCTTCAAGATGTACGTGTCGGGATACGAGTCCAGCCCTTACGGCATCGAGTGGATGCGCTTCGACGCGGATTCGCCTCTCCCCGAGATCGTCAAGTCCATCCCACACATCGCTTTTGAAGTGGATGACCTGGAAGCGGAGCTCGAAGGAAAGGAAATCGTGATCCCACCGAACTCACCGTCCGAGGGAGTCAAGGTGGCGATGATCGCCGATAACGGCGCTCCGGTGGAGTTGCTGGAGTTCGTTGTGCTAAGTTTTTAGCATGTCCCGGACTCTCGCGGCGACCCTGCTGCTGTCGATCCTCACCACCGGATGTGCCGTCCGCCAGACGTATCGCCTGGTCACTCAAGATACCAGCCGGGTGCTGATTCCGCCAGGTGTCTCCAAACCGGATGTCGCGCAACGCACTTTTACCGCGGACATCGCCGCCGGCCGTGGTTCCTGCGCCCCCGCGGAAGGCGCCATCGCCATCCAATCCCGCCGCGGCCGCGTGCGCGTCACCGTCACTCGCGGCCCGCTGCTCAAGCAACCACAGGGGTGGCTCGCCGCCTGGACCGCTCAAGCCGAATCGCAAGGCTGCATCGCCGCCGGCGAAGGTCTGAAGCTGGCCGCGCGCATTGTGGAATCGCTCCCGATGGACCCGCGCGCGGCCTGGCGGCTGCTGCACGCCAACGACCTGCAAACCGGCTATGTCGATCTTGGCCCCGAGACCCGGCTTCAGGTGGTCAGTCCGATCCTGCGCGAAGGAGCCCCGCCCGACGCGCCGATTATGGATACGTCCAACCTCACCGGCGAAGGCAACCGCCTCACCCTGGACCTCAAACCCACGCCCAACCTGATCGGATACGAAACCGCATGGTACGCCGTCCAGCCGAAGGCCGGGCAGATCGGATTCGCCATCACCCCGCTCTCCGCCGAGAGGCACATTCAAGGCAAGGTCGAACCGGCCGCCGCTCCCGCCACCAATTACCTGAGGTTCGAGCCGCAAGCGGCTTACTACCGGTTGTTCTACAAGACCGACCAGGGCGAAGTGGTGGAAGTGGTGCTGGCCGCTCCCACGCGCGCCGAACTGGACCTCGAGACCCGGACGTTCAGTTCCGACCCCGCCCTCTGCGCCCAGGTCCCCACCCAGGCGTGCGTGGTGATTCCCAGGCGCGTGGCGCTGAACCCGTTCGTGGCGATCACCGTGAACGGCAGCGAAACCACGGTTCCGCCGGGATCGACCGTCCGCGCCGCGACCCACCTCGATCGCGTGCCGCCGGATCTAAAGGTGTACAAACTCTATGCCGGGAAACCCGTGCCCGTGGAGTTCGACCGGTCGGGCACCGAGATCCTCGGCCTGGTGCTGAACGGAGGAGAGAGGATCTCCTGGAAATGAGCGCGGTCTGACCGGCGGCGCGTCATGCCGTCGGTCTCAGCTCTTCATCCGCAGCAGCAGGTACAGCCCCGTCAGCGAGAACACGCCGTCGGGCGACCAGGCGGCGATCACCGGCGGAAGCAGGTTGACGTCGCCCACCTTCTCGAATAGCGTCCCGATTCCCCAATAGGCCACCGCAATCGCTATGCTTACGCCAATGCCCGTCATGGCCCCACGGTTGCCCACCAGGAAGGCGAAGGGCACCGCGATCATGGCCATGATCAGCGCCAGCAACGGCACCGAGAACTTGCGGTAGAACTGCACTTGCAGCTTCACCGTGTCGAACCCGCTGCGCTGCAAGTCGCGAATATAGCGATCCAGTTGCAGGAAGTTCATCTGCTTGTCCTGCACCGCTTCCTTGAGGAAATAGTCGGGCGGTTCGGTCAGCTCGGAAAATGTCGTGGCCTGGGAAGGAAAGGGGCTGTAGGAGGTGCAGGCGAGGTTCCGATATCCGCAGCTCCAGCCGTTTTCGAACACCCACGTCTTCAGAGTCGGACTCCAGCGCGCCCGCTCGGCCGAAATCTGGCGCGTGAGGCGGAAAGTGTTCGGCTCCAGCTCGAACACGCTCACCCCCACCATCACTTTTTCCGTGGTATCGAAATACCGGTAATAGTAGATGCGCGAACCGTAGCCCATGATCCACTTGCGGTCGGGGCGCAGATAGGTTTGCGTGGCGCGGCCCTTGATTTCGTCGCGCAGCGCGTCCTGCTTGCGGTTCGCCCCGGGCACATAGTAGAAGTCGAACAGGAACAGCCCCGCGCAGAACAGCGCGCTCCCGATGAACACCGGCAGGGCCATCCGGTGCAGGCTCACGCCGCAGGCTTTGAACGCCGTCACCTCGTTCTGCTTGCTGAGGACTCCGAAAGCCACCAGCACGGCCACCAGGATGCTGATCGGCAGCGTGTCATAAATCAGTTTGGGCGTGAGGAAGAACAGGTACGTGAACATCTTGACGAGCGGGATCTTGTTGCGGATCATGTCGCCGATCAACTCGAAGAAATTGTAAATCAGCGTCATGGATACGAAGCTGGCCAGCAGAAGCACGAGGTAGAACAGAAAGTTAGACAGGATGTAAGTATCGATAAGCTGCGGCAGCAGCGGGAGTCTTCCGGCCACGCGGCGCGGACGCCCGGGTTGGCCGGCTTTCCTGGATTTGAGCTTTGCAAATAGCCCGCCGAAGGCCGCTCTCACGCCGCTGAGCAGATCGCGATCCCCGGGCCGCTCCATGCGCGCCAGGAAAATCAGCCCCGCCAGGCCGAAGACCACGTCCGGAAGCCAGATGGCTACCGGCACGGGCAGGGTCCGCTGCCTCGCCAGGCCGATCAGCGAGACCGAAGAAAGGTGGTAGCAGAAGAACGCCAGGAACAGCCCAATCACATAGCCGGCCGATTTGCCGCCCTTGCGCGTGGCGATGCCCAGAGGGATTCCCACCAGCGCCAGCATGATACAGGCCACCGGAAGCGCGAAACGGCGATGCAGTTCCACCTGGGCATCAATCCAGTCCGGCCCGGTGTAGCGCATCAACTGGCGGGTGTTCATGGCGCTGGAGGCGAGCGGCTTGGGCACCGGCGGCGACGCGTAGAGCGCCTGATCCCAGGCCGGGGAAAAGCTGTCGTTGGCCTTGCTGTCCTTGCCCATTTCGTGCACGGCGCGGTCGCGCATGGAGAGCTGGATGCGGTTATCCTTGGGATCGGACACGGCGAAGGCTTCGCGGGCCACGGTGATGAGGGGGCCTTCGGCCTTCTCCCGCATGCCGCCGGTGCGCTGTTCGGGCGGGGTGAGGTCGGCAATGAACACGGGACGCCAGACCGTGACCGGGCCGGGCCGCACATCGCCCACGTAGAGGATGGTGTTGGGGAAATCTTCGTCGAAAACGCGCGGCTGGATCTCCGCGGAGAGTTGCGTCGCCATCAGATCGTTGATGATGCGCGTGCTTTCGCGAATGGAGAACGGCATCAGCCGCAGCGAAGCGTAACCCGCCAGCCCCGCTCCAATGGCCGCAAACAGCAGCACCGGCGCGATCACCCGCCGGCTGGAGACGCCCGCCGCCCGCAAGGCGGTGATTTCCCCGTCGCTCGCCATGCGGCCCAGCCCGATCAGAATCCCCACCAGCACTCCGAACGGAATGGTCAGGGGGAGCACCGGGGGCATGGCCAGGGCGAACAGCGTGATTACGGTTTTGAAATCCGCGTTGCTGCTGCCCACCAGGACTTCAAACAGCTTGTCGACGCGCTGCAGGAAGATGACGCAGGTGGCCAGCAGCGTGCCGAGCACCGCGCTGGAGAGGATCTCGCGAAAAACGTAACGGCCGATCAGGCGCAACTCAGCCCTCCGCTCAGCGCAGCAACTCCGGCGCCGGCGCAACCGGCAGTTTGGGCAACTCCTCCTCCATCGGATCGAGCTCCAGATCGTCGATCAGAATGGAGGGCGCCACCACGCACGTTTCGGCCGTGAAGGAAGAGGCGCCGATGAGGGCGAACGGCGCCGGGCTGTTCATGAATTCGAATACCGTGCTGTCATCCCCCGCCGCCAGGATGTCCTTCAAGGAACGGACATTCAACCCGCGGAAGCGGAGGCCCCGCACCAGCTCTTCGCGGCCATCCGGGTAGACCTTGTAGACCAGGATGGGAAGGCTGACCGGCCGCGCGCTCCCCTGCGCGCCGGAAAGCAGCAGCCGGGCCTCGTCGAGCGAAGCCGAAGAGGGAAAATCCATCTTGCGGACGATGATGCCGTAGGGCTTGTCGCGCGTCTTGCAAAGATCGATCAGCGTCTTCTTCAGTTCCGCCGCCGGGGTGGTCTCCGAAGAGGCGACGAACAGGTTGCTGATGCCGGCGGCAGCGGCGCCGTAGTTGCCGGGCATGCGCGCGCGGCCGTTCGACCCTTCAAACCCGCGGACGGGCTGGCGGGTCAGCAGGAATCCCTTGAGCACGCCCTTGTCGACGAGGTGCAGCGGCACGGCCGCCACGCCTTCGCGATCCACGTCGTAGCTGCCGAAAAGCGGCCGGCCGCGCCATTCCTTCTGCGTGGGGTCGTCCACCACGTCGAACGAATCGGGCAAAATGCGCGCGCCGATGCGGCCCTCGAGTTCACTGGGCGAAAACCCGCCGCGCCCCTGCTCCGTCACCGGCCGCCGCGTGAGCGCCAGGTTCCGGCCCAGCACTTCCGCGAAAATCTGGGCGCCGGCGACGCCCGCGAACAGCACCGGCCCGCTGTAGTCTTCGCCCTTGGGCGCATGCGCCAGCGCCACCACGTTCTCGGCCAGCGCCGTAACGCCCCGGTTCAGCTCGGCGTCGGTGGGCATGCGCGTCGCATCCAGCGAGTGAAATGCCACGGCATCCCGCACGGTCATGCCGTCGGGCGCCTGCGCGGTGGCTTGCGCCCGCAGGTAGGTGGAGCTTTCCGGGGCGCGCACCTCGGTGCCCTCTGAATTCACCAGGTAGTACCCGCCGTCGCCGGATTCCAGCACCACGATGGAATTCTTCACCTCGGGATACTGCGCGAAAATCGCGGAGAGCGCGCGCACCCGGTCGCTCCATGCCTCTTCATCGATGGTCAGCTTGGGGAATGGCCGGATGTAGTGCACCGGCTCGGCGTGCGCGAAATCGTCGAGTTGCTCGCCGGCCGTGAGGTTGCGCAGAGCCGCCCGCTTGCGGGAGATGGCTTCCACCGCCGACTTGTAGGCCGAATCGGTCTGCAACCAGAAATACCGGCGCAGCACGGGGTAGTCGTCTTCCAGGGGAAACCGTTCCAGGTCGTAGCGCGCGCCGAATGCGAAACCGCTGCCCGAGTAGTCGGTGTTGTCGAACTTGTAATCGCCCACGCGCACGTGGACTTCCGGCGAGCGAAAGTGCCCGTGGCGCCGCGCTACCAGGCCGCCCAGGCTGGCCGTGACGCTAAAATCCTCTTCCTCATCCATCAGGTATTCGATGAAATACGGCGCCTCGAGGTTGGAGACCGTCAGCGTGCGCGAGCGCTCCAGCTCATCGTGCATGGCCCGGAGCACAGGGTCGGGCGCGGGCGCCTGGCCGCTCCATGCCATGGCCGCTCCCAGCAGCGCGGCGCCCAGCAGCAGGGAGACCGCCGGGTTGACAGACGAAAGCGTCTGTCCCACCTTGGTCCGCAGGCGCCTCACTGGGAGCCTGCCTTGCTCTCCATGGAGGTGGGCTCGGGGAGCAGTGGAGGCCGGTCCTGCGACTTGGCCTTCTTTTCAATCTCGATTTCCGACACCAGTATCGCGGGCGAGACCGCCGAAACCGGGATGCTGCCCGATTCGGCGCCGCAATATCCGTTGAATACTTCGGGCTTGTCGGAAGTCGCCAGGATCTTGGCGAAGCTCGCCAGCGGCGTGCCCACGATGTCCGCGCCGCGCACCAGCTCGTCCGGCCGTCCGTCGGCATACACCTTGTACACCATCACCGGAATCACCTTGAACGCCTGCAACCCGGTGCGCGCGGTGGTGGTGAAGCCGCCGGTGATGTCGCGGAAGTAGAGGCCGTAGGGCTTATTCTGCTTCTTGATTTCGCCGATGAGCATCTGGTGCAGCGCGGCTTCGGTCACCGCGTTAGTCGATTCCACGAGCAGGTTCGACTGGCGCGATACCACTTCAAACCCCGGCTGCCGCCGGCCGTGCCCGTTGGAGCGATCGAAGCCGTGGATGGGCGAACGCGACATCAGGAACGTCTTCAGCACGCCGTTGTCGACCACCGTCACGCGCTGCCCCTTGACGCCTTCGTCATCGTAGTCGTACCAGCCGTTCAGATCCACCCCGCCAACCTTGCGGAGAGTGGGGTCGAACACCACCGAGAGGAAGTCCGGCAGGACTTTCGTGCCCACGCTCTTGGTGAAGGTCTGGCCCTCGCTTTCGTCCTTTTGCCGGTGCCCTTCGACGCGGTGCCCGAAGATCTCGTGGAAGAACACGCCCGCCGCGCGGCCGGAAAAGATCGCCGGACCGACAAACGGCTCGGCCTCGGGCGCGCGCAGAAGCGCCGAAACGTCGTTGGCCACGCGGTCGATGGCCGCCAGTATCGCCTTATCGCCGGGGAGGCCGGCCGCATCCACAGCTTCAAATGTCTCGAAGGCGCTCAGGTCCGCGCCGTCGGCGGCCCTGGCCGAAGCCGTGATCACCACGCGCGCGAAACCGCGCCCGTGCTCGATGCGCGAGCCCTCGGTGTTGACGAAGTAGCGCGTGTCCGTCTGGCAGAGCACCGCAACGTGCGAGGTCAGCACGCTGGGGTAGTGCTGGAAGCGGGCCGACAGCGTTCGGATGCGGTCGCTCCACGCCGCCTCGTCGAACTTTAACTTGGGCGGCGCCTGCCGATCCACGGACGGCGCCTCGGTGGAAAAATCGTCGGAGTTGTCCTCATCCGCCACCTGCACCTGGGTATTCGTCTTGATCCGGATCAGGCGTTCAGCGGCCGTGCGATAAGCGCGGTCAGTCTCCAGCCACAACCGCCGTTTGATGGAGTTGACGTTGTCTTCGTAAGTAATTGAGGCGCCCGAAGTGAACTGGCCGCGGTCTCCCCGCACCCGGTGATAGTTGTCGAGCTTGTGCGAGCCGACGCGCACCGAAACATCCAGCAAGCGATCTTTTCCGCCGTCGGAGGCCGTAATCGCCCCCAGCGTGCCAGAAATCGAACGAAACTCCTGTTCCGTGACCTCGTAGCTCATGAAGTACGGAGGAGGGTCGGCTTTCTCCTTCAAAACGCTAAAGTTACGGTTCAGCTCCTGGGACATGGCGTCGAGCAGGACCGACGGCTGGGCAGAGGCCATGGAGGCCGCCACAGCCAGGAATGTGAGACGCAGCGAGACTAAGCGGATCAAGTACTTAGGATAGCATTGCCGCCGAAGCCACGGCGTTGGGAGCGCGAATCACCCGGTAAAACCGCCGCCCGCACCGGCCGCCGCCGCCGCGCCGGTCGCCATCCGGCCTCTCTCCTTCAGCCCCGAAAGCGCCAAGCCGTATCGGCCGCGGATGCCGGTCTTTTCGAAAATGTGCTTCACATGAATCTTGACCGTGCCGGTGCGAATGCCCAGTGCGACGGCGATTTCTTTGTTCTTCATCCCGCGCTCCACCAGTTCCATCACCTGCAGCTCCCGCGCGGTGAGGGCCGAGCGGCCCGTGCGCACCGGCTGGTCCGGGGTGGCAACCAGATCCTCTTCCATCCACGTGCTTCCGTCAGCCACCTGGCGGATGCAATCCAGCAGGGTGTCCAGCCCGGCGGTCTTGTGAACCACTCCGGCGGCGCCGGCTTGCAGCAACCGCATCGCCTCGGCCTCCGACAGTGCCACGCTCCACACCACCGCCGCCGTGCGAAACTCCGCGTGCCGTAGGGTCCTGAGGCACTCCATCACCGCTTGGATGCCGAAGGACTTGTCCACCACCAGAACGGCCGGCTGCAACTCGCGCACGGCATCCATGCCACCCTCCAGCGAGGTCTCGGTAGCGATGACACACATTCCCTCAGCCGATTCCAACAGGCTTCGAAGTCCTTCCATGGCAATCGGTTCGGTGTCGCAAACCACAACGCTATCCATAGGACCGCCCTTCGCGCACGGCACGCGCTCTTCTATCTCTAACCCTATATCGGTCGAAAGGTCTCCATACTGTAGTGGCGCTTGGAGGGATACGTCTCAAGTATTCACCTGACCGCCACTGCGCCCAGCGAGTACTCGGCCAGGTCGCGCCAGCAGTTATCCAGCGTGTTCTGCACAAATACCGTTCGCTCCGCCCGAAACACAGAGCCACCCCCGTATTCCTTCCATCGCCGCCGGGCGAGTTCATGGATGGCCCGGACCTCTTGCCGCGGAATCTCCTGCGCCAGCGTGATGTGGGGATGGTACGGAAACGGTTCCTGGAACTCCAGCGCGCCGGTGTTCATGGCGGCGTGCATGCGCCGCAGGTCCGCGGCTCCCGCACCGATTTCGATATAGATCACATTGGTGGCGGGAAAGATCTCAAGCCCGGTTAGTTCAATTTCGAAAGGTGCCCACCGCTCCGTCAAGGCGCGGGCTTGTCCGGACGCCGCTTGCCATTCCACGGCCAGCGGCCGCGGCGGCAGCACGCTCACGTGCGCGTGGGGATTGCAACCCGGCGCCAGTTCCCGCCGGAGGTCATCCAGGAAACGCCCTAGCGGCTCGGGAACATAGATTACCACGGCAAAGACATTGAGCTGCTCCTCGGGTGGGACACGACCCGGCACCCCGTTCTCATCGGAACCCATGCTCTCTCTATGGTAACCGTTTTGGAGCTCATGGAACGCACCTGTTACGCTTTGTATAGAGTGCCGAACCCCAGCCAGCCGAATCCGCTCCTTGCGCTTGAGTTTCGAATTCCATTCGACCGCATCCGCGCCGCCGACGTCGAGCCCGCCGCCGCGGAACTGCTGCGCGAGGCGCGCGCGCGCCTGGATGCCATCGCCGCCCAGCCCGGCGAGCGCACCTTCGAGAACACCATGCGCGCGCTGGACCACTTGACGGAACCGCTGGATTGCGCCATGGGAGTGGTGCGGCACCTGGAGTCGGTGGCCACCTACCCGGAACTGCGCGCCGCGTTCAACGCCGTGGAGCCGGAGGTCAGCGCGTTCCACTCGGGCATCCCCCTTCAGGAAGGGCTGTGGAAAGGGATCAAAGCATATGCCGCCACTGCGGAAGGCGCCGGTCTGACGGGCGAGCGGCGGCGCTTTCTCGCGAAGACCGTGGACGATTTCCGCCGCCACGGCGCCGACCTAGACGCCGCGGGTAAGACGCGCCTGGAAGAAATCGACGTTGAGCTGACCCAGCTCACCACCAAGTTTTCGGAAAACGTGCTGGATTCGACCAACGCCTTCGATCTCTTGATCGCCGACCAGGCGGAGCTGGCCGGGCTGCCTGCCACCGCGCTCGCCGCGGCGCACGAGAGTGCCGCGCGCAAGGGTCAGGAGGGCTGGCGTTTCACGCTGCAATCGCCCGACTACTTCGCGGTGATGACGTATCTCGACAATGCCGCCATCCGCCGGCAGATCTACATGGCGCACTCGGTGCGCGGGACGGCGGGCGAGTGGGACAATCGCCCGCTGATCGGCCGCATCCTCGAACTGCGCCGCGAGAAGGCCCGGCTGCTGGGCTTCGCGGATTTCGCGGACTTGGTGCTGGAAGATCGCATGGCCCATGACGGCGCCCGCGCCATGGCGTTCCTCGAAGATCTCAAAGCCAAGACCGAGCGGCGCTTCCGGGAGGAGAACCGGGAACTGCTGGAGTTCCGCCGGTCTCTGGAGGGGGCTGACGCTCCGGAACTGGAGCCCTGGGACGTGGCTTACTACGCCGAGAAGCAGCGCGCCAGTCTTTACGACTTCGACGAGGAGGCCCTGCGGCCCTTCTTCCCGCTCGAGCGCGTCACCGCCGGCCTGTTCGACCTGGTGGACCGTCTGTATGGAATTCGCGTCTCCGAAGAGGGGGGCGTGCCGGTGTGGGACCCGCAGGTTCGCTACTACAACATTCACGACCAAGACGGCGCGTTCCTGGGCGGCTTCTACACCGACTGGTATCCGCGCGAGAACAAGCGCGACGGCGGATGGATGGATGCTCTCATTACCGGCGGCCCCGCCGGCGGCGAATTCCACCCGCACCTGGGCCTGATTTGCGGAAACCTCACCGCTCCGGTGGGCGGCCGGCCGGCGCTTCTGACGCATCGCGAAGTGGAGACCATCTTCCACGAGTTCGGCCATCTGCTGCACCATCTGCTCAGCCGGGTGGAGATCCGAACGCTGGCGGGCACCAGCGTGGCGTGGGATTTCGTCGAGCTGCCCTCGCAGATCATGGAGAACTGGTGCTGGGAGCGCCAAGCGCTGGACCTGTTCGCGTGCCACTGGGAGACCGGGGAGCCGATTCCCGACGCCCTCTTTCAGAAGATGAAGCGCGCGCGCACCTTTCGCGCCGCCAACGCGCAGATGCGGCAACTCGGGTTCGCTTTCGCGGACCTGCTCCTGCACACCCGCTATTCACCGCAGCGGGATGGGGAGCCGGTCGAGTATACCCGGCGCCTCTTGCAGGAATTCGTGCCCGCGCCGCTGCCGCCCGAGCACGCCATGATCGCGGCCTTCACCCACCTGTTTGGCAGCCCGGTGGGCTACGGCGCCGGCTACTATTCCTACAAATGGGCGGAAGTCCTGGATGCCGACGCGTTCACCCGCTTTCGGGACGGGGGCATCTTCAGCCGCGAAGTGGGGAGCGAATTCCGTGAGAAGATTCTGTCCAAGGGAGACAGCCAGGACCCGGCGGAGCTGTACCGCGACTTCATGGGACGAGACCCCGATCCGCAGGCGCTGCTGGAAAGATCGGGGCTGGCGTAAGCGGGGCCGCGGTCAAACCGGCCAACCACGCTCGTCGAAGCCCATGATCTCTTCAGGGCTGCGGGTGTCGTGGTCTGGCAGAGCCGCGCACCGCTCAGTGATGGCCCGCAGTTCTTCCCTCAGGCTGAGTGTGAGACCACGCCCCGTCTCACGTTTCAGTTGTTCCCGGAGCGCATCCACCACGGCATCGGTGATCGATTGGCCGGTGCGCGCGGCCAGCGCGCGCGCCAACTCGCCGGCCTCAGCGTTCTTGATGTTCAGAGCCATGTTGGTTCATTTCATCAGCATTTGCGCGCGATTGAGACCGGTGCGTCTACCGTCAACCCCAATTGCCGGGAAACTCGACTTGCTTCCGCATGCTCGCGGCGGTCGTGGTGATGGCGGGCTTGCGCCAGTTCATGCCGCTGGGGGGATATACCGCTCGATGGCAATGCTGCGAGCTTGCTGCCGCGTCTTCGCCACATCGTAGGCGAGTTGCATCCGTAACAGGTGATCCATGTCCGGACCAAAAGCCCTCTCGATGCGGAGGGCCATTTCTGCTGTCAAAGCGGCCTTGCCGCGGAGAAGGTCGGAGAGAGTTGCGCGCCGCACCTTCAAGACCTCCGCCGCCTTCGAGACGCTGAGACCGAGCGCTTCAATAACCTCGCTTCTGATGAGATCACCCGGATGGGGAGGGTTCTTCATTGGCATTGTGCGCCTCCTAATGATAGTCAACCAAATCGATGTCGCTGGCGGTGTTCGCCTCTTCGTCGTACCGGAAAATCAACCGCCAGTTTCCCGTCACGGTCAGACTCCAGAAACCTCTCAATGCGCCTTTCAGCCCATGCAGCTTCCAGCCTGGAAACCGGCTCACCTGATCCAGGTTGTCGGCCGTCTCCAGCGCGAACAGAAGCTTGCGTAGCTTGTCAGCCATAGTGGCCGGTACACCTTTGGCATTCTCACCAGCATGTATCTGCTTCAGGCCCTTGTGGCGAAAGCCGGTCAGTCGCATCGGTCGCTTTCCTCTCAAGTATGTACGGTAACACCGTACATGTCAAGTCCTGCGATTTCCTTTATTGCCGCCTGCGGCAATACTGCCCATTCCAGAGGCCAGGCGACGCGGTTATGGCCGTGGAGTGGGGTGACGTATGTTCGAGAACGGCGCGCGGGCGGGAAGAGAGCGGCCCGCGCCGGGTTCAGTAATCACCTGCGGGTCCAGGTGGCGGTCCTCGGCAGCACTCCCCTTTCAATCTGTGGCCGAATCCTCTGCCCGGCGACCTCGAAGGTCGCGACAAAGCGAAGGTCGTTGGGCGGCAGCACGACAACCGCCACACGCTGGTCGCGGAACCGACCGACTCGGGCGCGGGCGACGAGGTGATCATGAGCATCGCCGGGTACGTCTCGCGCGCCATGCTCTCGCGCTACTCCCACGTGCGGATGGAGGCGAAGCGGCGGGCGCTCAACGAGATCGCGGCGCTCCAGCGCGCGGCCGACGAGAAGCGCGAGAAGAAGGCCGAACAGCGGCAGGTCACGGCGGAAGCCCAGGCAGCAGTGGTCCAGTGATCTTCTGGGTCGGGTTTGGGCAACGCCAAAACCACCTTACGTGCGCGGTATACTGCGATTGGGGACGCAGAATGGCCACGGAGAGCTTAACCAACGCTGTCCAGTCGCTCACACCGCAGGAGCAGGATGCCGTGCTTCGGTTCATCGATTACCTGAAAGGGCGGGACGTGTCCCTCGGCTCTGAATCGCCGTTCCTGCAGGCTGCCGATGAGTTCATCGCCAAGCATCCGGATCTCCTGCAGCGCCTCGCCCAGTGACCCGATATCCCACGGTTGCAGAGACAGTCGCCGTTCACGCACGGTTGATCGCACGGTTCAGTGGCTCGGAGGGTATCCGGGATTACGGCGCTCTGGAGTCGGCCTTGGCTCGACCCCGCAGCGGGTATTACAGTGACCTGATTCAGGAAGCGGCTGCTCTCTGGGAGAGCCTGCGGAATTGTTCATGATGATTTCCGCCTTTTGCGACGAGAGCGGCAAGTTCGATAGCGAACCGGCCGTCTCGTTTGCCGCTGTAGCTGGAACCCCCGCAGAGTTCTCTGATTTTCACGATGAGTGGCAGCGCCACCTTCGGCTCAACGGTCTTAAGGTTCTGACCATGAAGCGCGCTCTCAACGCTACCAAGCGGCTCAGCGAAAGCAGAAGCGCTCTGGGTTGCGCGAATCGCATCGATGCCCTACTGCCCTTCATCGAGTGCATCCGGAAGCGTCTGCAAAACATCGTAACCGTCGCCGTGGATGTAGAGGCCTATAAGAACGCGCCCAGTGTTATTCAGGGCATATGGACCCAAGATCCACACTTTCTGGCGTTTACTCGCACTGTTATTGCGTTACTAAAACCCCTCAGAGGGCGCGACACGATAAACATCATCTGCGATGACGAGGAGAAGACCGCGCTCCCTGTTTATAGGCTCTACCGTAGGATCAAGCTGATCTATGCAGATGCGCGGTTCCGGCTTGCCTCGTTGTCGTTTGCCGATGACGAGGTGTTCTCCGGTCTACAAGCTGCGGACATGGTCGCGTCGTTCATGCGACTAGAAGCGAAAAAGCGATTCACTAACGAGGACTATGAGTACGCGCAGTTGTGGAAATCTTTGGGAAGCCCAAAGAAGGATGATCGCCTATGGGGGTTTGGTGGATCGTTTGTTGGAAAGGTAGAGCTATCCAAACTGGCGGCGGATGAAGCGAGGGCAAAGAGGGCGCACGCTGATCGTCGCCTCCTGTCAAAATAGAGTCATGGAGCCGAAACCGGAATACGTGGAAGGCCCAGAGGCGTGGCAACAGTTTGAAGGCGCAATGCGGAAGGCCCTCGGCGTTCCTCACGCTGAGACTCAGCGGCGGATTCAGGCTGAACGCGAACGGGCCGCGCGGAATGCAAGCCGCCGCGGCTGGCTCAATCGGGGTGCAGTCTCAGCCCAGGAGGGACCTACGACGGGAGCTCCCCCAGGACATCCCATGTCGTTACCGGTTAATGGGACTCGGGATCCAAGAAGGACGCTGCTTGAGCATCTGATTCACGATGTGCTCGGCAACCTTCTTAGCCTCTCCACGGTCAGAGTCTCCGGCCCACACGACAGCATTGTCGCTGTTCCGAATGAGTTTGACGGCAGCCTGGACCTCATCACGCAAATGGAATCGGAGTCCAAAAATTGAGCGGGCACTGAATGACTTACCCTCGGGCATCACGTCCCCAGTCATCGTGTAGAACGACTTCTTAGGGTCGCACACCTGCGGCTTGTTCGGGTCATCAGCGTTTGGAATAGTTGCGATGATAATCACGGGCGCCTGCTGTTTCTCCATTTCACCAATCAGGAAGGTATCAAAAGCCCCCGTCATAGGTTGCAGGCAAAGCGCGATGCCCTGCGGAACTGGCGTCGGCTTATCCCCGTGTCTTGCCTGAGCGAAGCAGGTGGTTGCCGCGAGTAGCGCGATGATAAATGTCGCGATTTTCATTTCAACTCTTCTCCCAGACCGGGTCCGGGCAACGCGGCAATCCCTCGCACCATCGCCCTGAACAGCCGACTCGCGTCACGGCGGGGTCTCGGCCCTTGCTGGTCTCGCCCTGGGTGATTCTGCCAGCCCATGACAGTTACATCCCCGTCGCGCTTCCCTTCAGCCCAACCGGCCCGCTTCGCGTCCCGATCCGTTTGTTCAGCGCCAAGCGAAACCTGGGTTTGGGCGGCTCCGCTGCAAGGGATAATGGTACACCCGCGAAACCGCGAGTTCAAGGCCCAATTTAGCGAAAAAGTTTGCAGGAAAGATTGTTAGAAAATTTAAAATTCAGCAGGTTTGGAGCAGTCTCGCTCGCGCCCAAGGGCGGTCCGAAGCCCATTCCAACTGGCCGTCCGGACAACTCCCGGCCCGCCGCTAAGCGCGCGGGAAAACGTGGCTGCCGATGGACCGACTGACCTGATACCGCTGCTCGTAGCCCTTCCGAGCGCAGCGCGGCGTCAACTACCGGCCCCGTCCCCCTACCGGATCTCCATGATCTCTTTTTCTTTGTTCCTGGCCGCCTGGTCGAGCTTCTCCATGCACGCGTCGGTCAGCTTTTGGATCTCGTCGTGCGCTTTCTTGTCGTCGTCTTCGGTGATCTTCTTGTCCTTCAGAAGCTTCTTCACCGCTTCGTTGCCGTCCCGCCGGATGTTGCGCACCGAAACGCGATGGTGCTCGGCCACGCCGTGCAGTTTTTTCACCAGTTCTTTGCGGCGCTCCTCGGTGAGCGGCGGAATCGGCAAGCGGATGATCTTGCCGTCGTTGGCTGGATTCAGACCCAGATCGGAAACCCGGATGGCCCTTTCAATCGGCCCGATCTGCGAAACGTCCCAGGGCTGGATGGTGATCAGGGAAGGCTCGGGGACGTGCAGGTTCGCCACCTGGTTCAGCGGGGTGGGCGTCCCGTAGTAATCCACCCGGATATGATCCAGAATCCCCAGTGAGGCTCGTCCGGTCCGAATGGAAGCCATCTCGTGCTGCAAATCCGAGATGGCCTTATCCATCCGCGCCTTCAGGTGGCCCTCGACTTCCTTCACGGAGTTGAATATTGGACTGCCGGGTGCTGGTTGTTGTTCTGTCTTCATGGCGAAGTGCCTCCGAAAAGCGGCTAGTGAATTACCGTGCCGATGGGCTCGCCCATCGACATACGCATTATATTGCCTGGAGTGTTCAGATTGAAAACAATAATCGGTAGTTTGTTGTCGCGGCACATGGCGATCGAGGTGGCATCCATGACGCCCAGCCCCCGCGAGAGCACCTCGAGATAGGTGATTTCGGCGTACTTCACCGCGGCGGGAAATTTCAGCGGGTCCTGGTCGTAGACGCCCTCCACCCGCGTGGCTTTGGCGATCACCTCGGCCTTGATTTCGAGGGCGCGCAGCGTGGCCGCGGTATCCGTGGAAAAGTAGGGATTGGAAGTGCCGGCCGCGAAAATCACGATGCGGCCCTTCTCCAGGTGCCGTATGGCGCGGCGCCGGATGTAAGGCTCGGCCACCTGGCGCATTTCAATGGCGGTCATGACACGCGTCGGAACGCCCATCTGCTCCAGCGCATCGGAGAGCGCCAGGGAGTTGATGACGGTGGCCAGCATGCCCATCTGGTCCGCTGTCACGCGGTCCATGTTGTGGGCCGCGGCGGCCACTCCGCGGAAAATATTGCCGCCGCCCACCACCACGCCGATTTGAACGCCCGCCGCCGACACATCGGCGACTTCGCGCCCCAACTGCTTGACCCGTTCGGCGTCGATGCCAAACGCGGCCCCGCCCGCCAGAGCTTCTCCGCTCAACTTGAGCAGGATGCGCTTGTAGCCGGACATTTGTTTATTGCGAGACCGGTTCGGGCACCGGGTTTTCGCCACCCGCTTCGGCCGCCGCCACGTCACCCACCTTGAAACGGACGAAGCGCGCGATGCCGATGTTCTCGCCCAGCTTGGCGATCCTGGTCTTCACCAGTTGCCCCACCGTGAGGGTGGCTTCCTTCACGAACGGCTGGTCCAGGAGACAGACCTCCTCGTAGAACTTGGCGATTCGGCCCTCGACGATCTTGTCGAGGATTCTCTCCGGCTTGCCTTCCAGCACGGCCCGCGCGCGCGCGATCTCCTTTTCCTTATCGAGCACGTCCGCCGGAACGTCCTCCTTGCGGATGTAGCGCGGATCGGCCGCCGCGATGTGCATGGCGACAGAGTGCACCAGTTCCTTGAAATCGTCGGTGCGCGCCACGAAATCGGATTCGCAGTTCACCTCCACCAGCACGCCGAGCTGGCCGCCGTGGTGGATGTAGCTCCCGATGAGACCCTGTTTGGTGGTGCGCGCAGACTTCTTGCCGGCCGACGCGATGCCCCACTTGCGCAGCAGGACTTCCGCCTCGCCGATATCGCCCTTGGCTGCCACCAGGGCGCGCTTGCACTCCATCATTCCCACCCCCGTGCGTTCGCGGAGGTCTTTCACTAATGCCGCGGTAATGTCCGCCATAATGATTCCGTTTTGGTGCCGTACTTGGCCAGCGGATGTCGCTGTAACCCTACTGCCCGCTCTCCGTCACCGCCGCCTCGCCCACCGGTTCAGCCGTCTCGGAAGCGGGACCCTTGCGCGGTGAGACCGGAACCGGCTCATCTTCCATGCTCAGGCTCTCCGCCATGATCTTCTCGGCATACTTCGGATCCACGTACTCGGTGTACTCCACCATGCCTTCTTCCGCCGGCGTTTCGTCCTGAACAATCTTGTCGGCCGTGAAGTCCTGCTCAGTGGCCAGCGCGCGGCCCTCGATCACCGCGTCGGCGATCTTGCTCGCAAACAGGCGGATGGCGCGCAAGGCGTCGTCGTTGCCCGGAATCACGTAGTCCACTTCGTCCGGGTCGCAGTTGGTATCGACGATCGCGACCACCGGGATGCCCAGCCGCCGGGCTTCCTTCACGGCGATGCTTTCCTTGTTGGAATCGATCACGAACAGGATGTCCGGCAGCCCCGGCATGTCCTTGATGCCCGAGAGGTTCTGGTCCAGGTGCTTGCGCTCGCGCTCCAGCCGGATGACTTCTTTCTTGGGCCGGCCGGCATAGCCGCCCTCGACCGACGCCATGGCTTCCAGCTCCTTCAGGCGCTTGATGGATTTCTGCACGGTCAGCATGTTGGTGAGCAGACCGCCCAGCCAGCGCTGGTTCACGAAGTACATCTGGCAGCGCTTGGCCTCTTCGGCGACGGCCTCCTGCGCCTGGCGCTTGGTGCCCACGAAGAGCACGTTCTTGCCCTGCGCGGCCATCTCGCCCACGAACCGGGCGGCGTCTTTGAACATCTTCAGGGTCTTCTGAAGGTCGATGATGTAGATTCCGTTGCGTTCGCCGAAGATGTACTCTTTCATCTTCGGATTCCAGCGCTTGGTCTGGTGCCCGAAATGAACGCCTGCTTCGAGCAATTCCTTCATCGAGATTGCGGGCAAACTACCTCCTCAAATAGTTGAGAGCCACCATAGTTCCGCCATCCGCCGCGCGGTCCAAAGCGAGATTTGCGCCGCGGAAGAGGGAACAGAAGGCCGCTTCACGGGGAACCTTATCGTTTAGAGAACTGGAACCGCTTGCGGGCGCCCTTCTGGCCATACTTCTTCCGTTCGTGGGCGCGCGGGTCGCGGGTCAGAAGGCCGAGCTTCTTCAGCCGGGACCGCAGTTCCGCATTGAACTCCACCAAAGCCCGTGCAATTCCCAGACGGGCCGCGCCCGCCTGGCCGGCGACGCCGCCGCCATCGGCGAGTATCAAGATGTCGAACTTCTCCATGGTCTCGGTGGCCTGCAAAGGCTGCCGCACCACGGCGCGCGCACTTTCCGTGGGGAAGTAATCTTCGAACGCGCGATGATTGACCTTGATCTCGCCCGTACCGGGCCGTAAGAACACGCGAGCCACCGAACGTTTGCGGCGGCCCGTACCTAAATGTTGATCTATGGTCGCTAACACTAAACTTGTACCTTCCGTTTCACAACCAGCGCGGCCGGTTTCTGCGCCGCGTGCGGATGACGGTCACCCGCGTATACATTCAGTTTGCGGTACATCTGTTTGCCGAGCTTGGTCTTGGGAAGCATGCCGGCGATGGCATCCTCCACAATGCGGATGGGCTTTTCGGCGCGCACCCGCTTGAAGCTCTTCTCCACCAGTCCGCCCGGATACCCGGTGAAATGGCGATAGACTTTGTTGTCTTCTTTCCGGCCGGTGAGCCGGACTTTGGCCGCATTAATGACGATCACGTGATCGCCGGTGTCCAGAAACGGCGTGTACGACGGTTTATGCTTGCCCATCAACAGCATCGCCACTTTGCTGGCGAGCTTGCCCAGAACTACGTCCTGGGCGTCGATGACATGCCACTGGCGAACAATATCGTTTTTGGAGGGGAACTCGGTGCTCATTGACACACTTCTCCAACCCTTCGGGGTATAAAACATTTAGCTTACGGGTCCGGAGGGTGGAATGTCAAATGGGGGCACGGCGGTGGGGGCCCCCAGACGCTCCGCGACCGAACCCACAAGAGCCTCGGCGGCATGCAGCCACGGCCATGCGAGCTCCGGCTCACGCAGATCCGGGCAACCGTGGTAGCGCATCAGGCTGGCGAATTGCGTCAGATCCAAGCAAGGGCGTGGAACCACATCGAGAGTCGCGTCGATCGCCACACACAACTCTCGCAATCTCTCCAAATCATGGGTTAACGGATAAAGTTGGCCACTGCCGATCAGGAACGCCTTGAGCGCCTTTTCCGCGGCCTTGCACCACTTCGTTCATGCCCGCCTGCCGCTCCATCGCCTCTATTCTATCCCTGCGGCCGGTTCTTGGCCTGCTCCATGGCGATCTGGTTGATGTGCGACAGCGCCTTGGCCCCGCTGGCGCCCTCGATGGCCTTCACCGCGATGTCCTGCACTTGCTGCTTGGCCTCCGCCAGTTGCTTTTCTATGGCCGCAATCTGCGCCTGCTGGCGCGCCACCGCATCTTCCAGCGTACCCACCTTCAATTCGGCCAAGCGCTTCTCCGTCTCGGCGTCCTTCTTGAGCACCAGCAGTTGCTGCTCGAACTTGGCTTCGGTCTCGCGCCGCGACTGCTCGGCCGCCGCCTTGGCCTCTTTCTGCAGCCGCGCCGGGAACTCCTCGGCCTCCTTGCGCAGACGCGCCAGCTCGTCCTCGCGTTCCTTGAGCGCCGCTTCGCGCTGCTGCCAGCCCTTCTCGAGCGCCTCCTGGCGTTCCTTGTTCTTCTTCTCGGCCAGGCGCACATCTTCCTCGTACTTGTCCTGCGCCTTCTTGCGCTCCAGCGCCTTTTTGTATTCGTAGTCCTCGATCTCGCGCTGCCGCTGCTTCTTAAGGCTTTCTTCCTGCTCCTTGCGCTCGCGCTCCACGCCTGCCGATTCCTCCTCCCACGCCGTGCGTTGCGCCGCAATCTCCGTTTCCAATTGCTGCTTCTGGCGCGCGTAATCCTGCACCATCTGGTCGAGCGCCGTCGCCGCCACGTCGATTTTGTGCAGCCGCTCCAGTTCCTTTTGTTCCAGCGCCACGGCGTCCCGCGTGGAAGCCAGAAGCTGCACCTCGCGGGTCAGCCTTTCGGAGATGTCCGCGAGCGCCTTGGAAACCTCGAGCCCCAATCCGGAGATCTTCTGCACCACGCCTTCCACCGTGACCCCGCCCACGGACTGCCGGATCTCCGCGTCGCGCAATCGCGCCGACTCCTCGGCCTTGGCGTCGGCCGACTCGCGAGCCGCCTCCGCCTGCTCCTGTATGTCCGCAAATTCCTGCTGCACCTCCACCTTGGTGCGCCTGCCCCGCACCGGCGGCTTAACCGTTTTCGCTGGCATAATCGATTGTCGTTTCCGAAGGGGTAGCTTACCACTTGCGGACCGCCTGCGCTACGATCGAAGCATCGAAATCGACTGGAAAAGCAATCTCCGCGTTGTGCTGGTGGAGACGCGCAACCCCCTCAACATGGGGGCCGCGGCCCGCGCCATGGCGAATTTCGGGTTCTCGCGCCTGCGCGTGGTCAACCCCTACGACGTGGCGTTCCGCGAAGCTCGCTCGGCCGTCGGCGCCGCCCCGCTGTTGCGCGCGGCCGAAGAGTTTTCGAGCCTCGCCGCCGCCGTCGCCGATTGCCGCCTGGTGGTGGGCACCACCTCGGTGGGCCATCGCGAGCTGCACCACCCCATCCGCCGCCTCGACTATGGCGGACGCCTGATTCTCCGCGCGCTGCCGCGAGCGCCCGTCGCGCTGCTGTTCGGGTGCGAGAAATTCGGCCTCTCGAATAAGGATCTCAGCCACTGCCACTGGCTGATGCGCATCCCCACGGTGGACGCGGATCTATCCATGAACCTCGGACAGGCCGTGGCGCTGTGCCTCTACGAATTGGCCCGCGATCCCAAAGCCGTGCAGTCTCGTCCCGAAAGGAGCAAGCCCGCCTCCGCCGCGGAAACCGAGCAGATCACCGCCATGCTCATCGAGGCGCTGGAGGAGTGCGGTTACGTCAACCCGGTGACCGCCGCTTCCACGGAGGAAAAAGTGCGCCGCCTGGTGCGCCGGCTCAACATCGCCGCGCGCGACGCCCCCGTGCTGCTCGGCATGTTGCGGCAGATCTTGTGGAAGCTGGGGAGCTAACTTCCCCCGCGCCCCGGTCCCTTTTTCCCCGGCTTCTGGTCCGGATTCTCTCCCGCAAACGTCAGCGTCACATCGGCCGTGTGGTCCCGGTCGTTGATCTTGAACTCGGATTTGGTCTTGCCCAGGTTCTCGAAAAGGCCTTCCTCGCGCACACGGGTCAGGAATAAATCCGGATAGTCCGCGTTGAACGGGCCGCCTTCCTTCATGGTCCAGATGCGCTTGATCTCGAATTCGCCGTTCAGGTCGAGCCCCACAATGTTCAGCTTGCCCATGGTGAACCGCGGCCCGGCATCGATGTGCACCGCCACGTCCACGGCCTTCTTGTCGTTGTCGATTTTGCGGTCCATGGTGACCTTGGCTTCGAGGTACCCGGCGTGGCGCATGGCCAGGCGGATGCGCTCCAGGCCCTGGGTCACGCGGTCGAAATTGGCGACGTCGCCGGTCTTGAAGTCGCCGGCCTTCAGCAACACCGCCGGATCGAGCGGGCTGGGGCCTTCGATCGCGACCTTCCCCAATTCGTAGCTCTGCCCTTCGTCCACCGTGACTGTCACGTTCACTCCCTGGACGTCCTTGGCCGGCTCCGTGCGGATCTCCGGGAACGACACGCGCACCCGGCCGCGCATCTCATACAGGGGCCGGATGGCGTTGTTCAGCACTTCGCGGAACCGGTCCTCGGTGTACGGCGAGCCGATGGCGACGCCCGCAATGGCCTCTCGCAGTATGGTCTGCGAAATTACGTGGTTGCCTTGAAACGTCACTTGCGCCACCGCGGGCAGGTTGCGCGCCGGCCGGAACACGATGGCAAACTCTCCCGGCGCCGACACCGTCACGCTGCCGGCAACTTTCTCCGGCACGCCCTTCGACGCCAGGAATTCCTGAATCCACTTCACGTACCGTTCGAGCACGGGTTGAGTGGCGGGCATCTTGGCCAGGGAAAACAGCGGGTCCTTGGCTGCCAGCGCGGCCTCCAGGTCCTTTTGCGAGACTTTCAGCTCTTCAAAAATCACCGGGTAGACCTGCTCCACCTCGGTCACCTGAAAGGTGGCGGCATAACCTTTTTTGTTGGTCCCCGCTACGAACTTGTAGCCCACGGTTTCGAAGGCGCCGCAGGCCACCAGCTTGTCGCGCGCCGCGTCGAATTCGGGCTTGCCGGCCACTTGTCCGACCCTGAGCCCCGCGACGGCCAGCACCTGCTCCCGCGTATAGGTATGAAGGCCTTCTACCGCCAGGCTCTCGATGGGCCACTTGGCGGGTGGCGCGCTCTTCCTGGCCGCCGGCCGCGACTGCGCGAATCCACACCCGGCGACCAGCATCAGAAGAATCAGCAGCTTCTGCATCTCTTCCATGGTAGACGCACCGGCTTCCGTGCTGGTGACCTATGTAGAATGAAAAAAGTGCCCTACGATCTCGTCGTTATCGGGAGCGGCCCCGGCGGCTACTCCGCGGCCATCCGCGCCGGCCAGTACGGTCTCAAGACGGCGCTTGTCGAAAAACAGGCCCGGCTGGGCGGCACATGCCTGCTGGTGGGGTGCATCCCCACCAAGGCCCTGCTGCATACCGCCGATGTCTGGCAGCGCTTCATCCACTCCGATCAAGAAGGCATCCGCTGCGAAAACCCTCGCCTCGATTACCCCAAGGTGAAGGAGCGGAAGGACGGCATCGTCGCCAAGCACTCGAATGGAGTGGCGATGCTGCTCAAGCGCGCCAAAGTCGAGCGCATCGCCGGCTATGCCACGCTCGAAGGCAATGGCAAGGTGGAAGTGAAGTCGGATGCCGGCGTCCAGACGCTCGAGGCCCGGAACATCATCATCGCCACCGGTTCGGAGGCCCGCTTGCTCCCCGGCCTCGCGTCCGACCCCGATTTCATCCTCACCAATATCGAGATCCTCGACCTCACCACCGTTCCCAAAAGCCTCATCATCATCGGCGCCGGCGCGGTGGGCGTGGAGTTCGCGTCCATCTTCCACCGCTTCGGCACCGAGGTGACGGTCATCGAGATGCTGCCTCGCATCGTCCCGGTGGAAGACGAGGACATCTCGAAGGAACTCGAGCACGTCTTCCGTAAGCGGAAGATGCGAGTCGAAACCGGTGCGCGCGCGGACAACATCCGCAAGACCGGCCAAGGCGTCAGCCTCACGCTTACCACCAAGGACGGCAAGCAGGAACAGCTCGAAGCCGAAAAGCTGCTGGTGGCGGTGGGCCGCAAGCCCAACACCGAAAACATCGGACTCGAACATACCAAGGTGGAACTCGACCGCGGCTTCATCAAGGTCAGCCCTTACCAGCAGACCGCCGAGCCGGGCGTCTACGCCATCGGCGACGTAGTGGCGGGCACTCCTCAACTGGCGCACGTCGCCACCATGGAAGGCATGGTCGCGGTGGCGCACATGGCCGGCAAGCCCGCCATCCCCATCAATAAGAACCGCATCCCCGGCTGCACCTATACCGAGCCGGGAATCGGCAGCGTGGGGTTGACCGAGGCGCAGGCGCGCGCACAGGGCTATAAAGTGAAGGTGGGGCGGTTCCCCTTTGCCGGCAACAGCCGCGCCACCATCCTGGGCCATCACGAAGGTTTCGTCAAAGTGGTTTCAGACGAGAGGTACGGCGAGATTCTCGGCGTCCATATCATCGGACCGGAGGGATTCGAACTGATTGCCGAGGCGGTCGCCGCCATGGAAGCGGAAGCCACGGTGGAAACCATGGTGCACACCATCCACGCCCATCCCACGCTCTACGAGGCGGTGGGCGAGGCGTTCAACGCCGTTTACGGTCTTTCGATCAATGCGTAAGTGTTGTCTGCGGGAACTCGGGCGCACGGATTACGGCCAGGCGCTGGAGCTGCAACGGCAACTCATCGCCGAGCGCCAGCAGGGCCTCATCCCCGACCAACTCCTGCTGCTCGAACACCCGCACGTCATCACGCTGGGCCGTAACGGCAAGGCCGCCAACCTGCTCGCCAGCGCCGAAGTGCTCAGCCGCGCGGGCATCGCTTTCTACCCCACCGATCGCGGCGGCGACGTCACCTACCACGGCCCGGGCCAGCTTGTCGGCTACCCGATTGTGGACCTGCGCGAATGGCAGCGCGACGTGGGCGCGTATGTGCGCGCCGTCGAGCAGACGATCATCGACACGCTGGCCGATTACGGCATCTCCGCCGGCCGCATCCCCAAGCTGACCGGCGTATGGGTGGACGATCGCAAGATCGCCGCCATCGGCGTTCACATCGGCCGCTGGGTGACTTCCCACGGCTTCGCCTTGAACGTCTCCACCGATTTGAGCTATTTCCAGTACATCGTCCCCTGCGGATTGACCAAGCCCGTGACCTCGATGGCCGCGCTCGGCGTCGTCGCCAGCTTGCACGAGGTGGGGCAAACCCTGGCCGCGCATTTCGGCCGCGTCTTCGATTGCGAGATGGGAGAATTGATCCATGACTGACGTCGTGATGCCCCAGATGGGCGAAAGCATTGTGGAAGGCACTCTCACTAAGTGGCTCAAGAAGCCCGGCGAGCGCGTCGCGCGCGATGAGCCTCTATTCGAGATTTCCACCGACAAGGTGGACACCGAGATCCCCTCGCCCGCCGCCGGGGTGGTCTCCGAGATCCTGGTGGAGGAAGGCCAGACCGTAGGGATCAACACGGTAGTAGCCCGCATCGAGGAGTCTTCTGTGGCGCCGGGCCCAGAGGGCGCCCCCTTGCCACCGGTGTCCTCTCCCCTCTCTCCGCTAGTTCGTAAGCTAGCCCGCGAGCACAACCTCGATCTCAGCCAGATGCAAGGCACCGGCGCCGGCGGCCGCATCACCAAGCAGGACGTGGAAGCCCACCTCGCGCAGGCCGCGCCGTCCGCACCACCGGCCGCCCCCGCCGGTGCGCCCCAGACGCGCATCGAGCCTCTAAGCCCCATGCGGATCAAGATCGCCGAGCACATGGTTCTCTCCAAGCGGACCTCGGCGCACGTCACCACCATCCACCGTGTCGACATGACCAAGGTGGCCAGAACGCGCGAGCGCAACAAGGCCGAGTTCCAGGCCAGCTACGGCTTCTCGCTCACCTACCTGCCGTTCCTTGTGCGCGCCGCCGCCGCGGCGCTGCGCCACTTTCCCCTGCTCAACGCCTCGATTGACGGCAGCAATATCATCTACCACAACGAAATCAACATCGGAATCGCGGTGGCTCTGGAAAACGGCCTGATCGTCCCGGTGGTCCGCGGCGCCGATGAAAAGAACGTGGCCGGTCTGCAGCGCGCCATTGTCGATCTTGCCACACGCGCGCGCACCCGCCAGCTCAAGCCCGGCGAAGTGCAAGGCGGCACGTTCTCCATCACCAATTTCGGCAGCTACGGCAGCCTGGTGGGCACGCCCATCATCAATCAGCCGCAAGTGGCCATCATGGGCGTCGGCACAGTGGAGAAGACCCCGGTGGTGATCGACGACGCCATTGCCATCCGCTCCATCTGTCTTGTTTCGCTGAGCTTCGACCACCGCCTGATCGACGGCGCCCTGGCCGACCAGTTCATGAGCAAAGTGAAGCAGGTGCTGGAAGACTGGTCCGAAGAAGTGCTGTAAGTCCTGAAATGCGCTGAGACTCCGCTGTCTGAAATTCGCCGCGGCCATGGCGGCGCGGTGATACAGTATATGCCATGGGTGATGGCGCACCGCCGGCGGAAACGGTGCGCGAACAACTCGAACTTATTCTGGCGAGTTCGGGTTTTCGCGCTTCAGAATCCCTGCGCCGGCTGCTTCGGTACACGGTCGAAGCGGCTCTGGCCGGCAGAGGCGACAGCCTGAAAGAGTACACGCTGGGCGTCGAGGCGCTGGGCCGTGCCGAGTCGTTCGATCCGCGCCAGGATACCATCGTCCGGGTACAGGCGCGCAAGCTGCGGGAGCGATTGGCGGCTTACTACGCAGCCGAGGGCAGCGGCGAACCCTACCGGATCGTCTACCGGCCGGGCAGCTACCTGCCGGCTTTCACGGCCGCGCATGAGGCAGTCGCGGAATCGCAGAGGACGGTCGCCGTTCTGCCGCTGATGAATCTCACGGCGGACAACGCAGCCGGGTACTTCTGCGATGGTCTGGCCGAGGAACTGATCGATCTGCTGGCCCGCACTGAAGGTTTACGTGTGGTCGCGCGGACCTCGAGCTTCCAATTCAAGGGCGTGCAAGGGGATGTCCGCGACATCGGCCGGCGGCTCGGCGCCGATCTGCTGATCGAGGGCGCCGTGCGTAACGCGGGCGATCGCTATCGCATCACGATTCGGCTGCTCTCCGCCGCCGACGGCTGCGAGATCTGGGCCTGCCGGTATGATCGGACATCGCGCGATGTGCTCGAACTCGAGGCGGAAATCGCGGCCTCCATCGCGTCCGCGCTGAGTTCCGGAACCCCGCCGGCGGTTTCGGCCACGGATGCCGAGGGCGCTATACTCTATCTCCAAGCGCGCCACGCCTGGAACCAACGCTCCGAAACCGGATTCCGGCGGGCGCTGGAACTATACACCGCCGCCACCGGGCGCGACCCCGGCGCCGCCAAAGCCTGGGCTGGAATCGCCGAGTGTCATGTGCTCATGAACATGCACGGCCTGGCGCTGCCGCACGTCTGCATGCCCATGGCGCGGGAGGCGGCCTTGAGGGCGCTCGCCATCGACCCGGGCCTGGCCTCGGCATGGTCGGCTTTGGCAGCCGTAACCACCTTGTACGATCGCAAGTTCGAATCCGCCGAAGAGCACTGGCGCAAGGCGCTGGAATCGGACCCCGCCTACGCTACGGCCCACCACTGGTACGCCAGTTTCGGCCTGATCGCCATGCAGAGAACGGACCAGGCGCTCGACGAGATCCGGGAAGCGGAGCGGCTGGACCCGCTTTCGGCGCCCATCGCGAACGATGTCGCGTTCGCTCTGTACTGGAACCGGTGCTTTGACGACGCCGTCGAACAGTGCCGCAAGAACATCGCGCTCAATCCCGGATTCCACCGGGACTACATTCTGCTTGCGAGGGTGTATGCGGCCCAAGGCAGGTATCGGGAGTCGGTAGACACCTGTCTGAAAGTACGCGAGCAGTTAGAGGGGGTCTCCTATCTGCCCCATCTGCTCGGCACTCTCGGGTTCGCCTATGCATCGAGCGGAAACCCGGAAGCCGCGCGGGAGGTGTTGGAAGAATTGCTCCGGCTGGAGGCGCGTGGCGCCGTCACCGCCCACGAGCGCGCTGTTGTGGCTACAGCGCTGGGCGATTGGGACGCGGCCATGCGCCATCTCGAAATGGCATATGAGCAGCGCACCGGCTTTGCGGTATTCGTCCCGGCCGAGCCTTTATTCGATGCGCTGCGCGCCCGGGGCTTGCTCGCCTCCGCCCCTGCCTTCACGTGAACGTTCACCCCTTGCTCACCCGTGAAGTCTTGTGGAGAGAGGCCTGCATGCCTCATTCTGTGAGCGGCAGGTAATGGCTTCTTCGCCGCGAAGGCCTTTCGCTCCGGCGATACGCTACCTGATCGCTACCAACTCTAGACGAAAAGGAGATTGTATGAAACTCGCAACGATCGTACTTCTGGGAATTTTGGTACTGGGGTCATTCGCCACCATGCAGGCCGCCGACCCCGTTGGCGCTGGGCAGGTGGCCATGGCCTTTACGGGTGGGGGGGCTTATACCAGCGATACGGGTGGAGTTTGCATGTGGTACCCCCTGCTTCTTGGGGATCTCAACATGGAGTTCTTGTTCGAGTTCAAGGACGGCGCCCCGGCCGTCGACAAGGAACATGCTTACCTCCTCTGGGTGTCGGACTTCAGCGCCATGGCGCAAACGCCGTTCTTGCTGCCGCCGTCCTCCACTGGGCTGTTTACGCTCCAGTTAGTTCCCACCGGAGGGGCCACCATTTACTTCACCGACGTGCCCCGCCTTCGTAACTGGACGGACTTGACTGATCGGACTACCTGGGGGAAACCCGTGGCCAGGTTTGTCAGGCAAGCGGGAATCTTCCAGAGCACCGATGGCGGATGGTCGGGCACGATGACTAGTTCGGCGGTGCTGACGTCGAGCACGCCCTTCACATTGGGCGGGAAAACGTTCGACTTCAAAGACCTGATCCCGCACGGAATGACCTGCTTCGAGGCTGGAAGTGGAAATGAGTTTGGAGACGATGAGGTCGGCACCTGCATCGCAATCGGCCCTGCGCAGTAAGAGCCGGGTCATCATCGGTTCCCAGGCAACGGGCGGGTTTTCCATGATGGCGGGCTTCGAATCCCGCCCCGCTTGTCTGAAACCCATTTCGGGAGCATGCTGTAATATGCAGCCACAGGAGGAGGAGTTCATGAGAGGCGCTGAGAGATTCCGCATCGGCGATTATGACTGCTGGACTCTGGCCGACGGCGAATTGACCTACCCGGGATGGACCACGCTGCCGCCCGAGGGCGAGCCGCCCGCGGAGATCACTGCCCCCTATATAGCGGTGCTTGTCGATACCGGGTCGACGCGAATTCTGATCGACACGGGCGCGGGCGCACTCGGCCCCAACACCGGAAGACTGCCGGAGAGTCTGGCTGCAACGGGCTTTTTGCCGGAAGATGTCCATGTGGTGGTCCTTTCCCACGCGCATCCGGACCATATCGCCGGAGTGCAGATGTTTCCGAATGCGGCGGTGGTCATGATGCGGAAGGAGTACGAGTTCTGGATGGCCGCCGAGACTCAGGCCCGGCTGGAGGCCTGTGAGATCTACGGCCTCGGGCCGCTAGAGATTGCGATGGCGGCCGCCGTTCGGGATCACGTGGCGCCCGAGAGAGACCGCCTGCGCCTGCTCGACCGGCCGGCGGAAATCGCGGCGGGCGTACTGGTGTTTCCCGCGCCGGGCCACACACCCGGGCATGCTGCCGTGCTGGTTTCTTCGGGAAGGCAGCAACTGCTCTACGTTGGCGACGCACTGGTTCATTTGGCTCAATTCGAACATCCGGATTGGGTCTGTGCCTTCGATCTGTCTCCCGCGGAAACGGTGCGCACGCGAAAGCAGTTGCTGGATCGGGCCGTGGCCGACCGGTGTCTTTTCGCCGGCTTCCACCTGCCGGGCGGGCTGGGCGCGGTGGAAGCGCGGCAGGGAGCGTTTCGTTGGGAACCGGCTGTTGCCGCCGCGATGAACGCCTGAGATCGCTGGCCGGCGAGAACAGCCCATCGCGCCTCGCACAACAGAGCCACGCCCCCACCAGCGCATGCCGCGGGTTGTGTATCATAATGCCATGCGATTCTTACTCACATTGCTGTTAGTTGTTCCTCTTTGCGCTCAAGAGGCCGCCCCTAAGCAAGCCAGGCCGGCGCCCAAGAATTTGAAAGTGTTAAAGGTCCCGCCCACGGATATCCGGGCCACCATGCAGTCCTTCCGGGTCGGGCTCGGCGTGCAGTGCGACTTCTGTCACGTGAAAGGCGATTTTGCCAGTGACGAGAACCCGAAAAAGGACATCGCCCGCAAGATGATCGTCCTGGTGCAAGACGTCAACGCGAAGTTCCCCGATGGCAAGGAGCACGTCACCTGCTACACCTGTCATCGCGGCGCCCAGGAACCGCTGACCGCCCCATAGGAAAAAGGGGACAGACGCATTTTCCAGGCCTGGAAAATGCGTCTGTCCCCTTTTAATGGTATGCCTCGTCTGGTTTGCTGTCTGTTTGTAGCCATCGCCGCCAACGCCGCCTTGCCCCTGTTCCAAGGTTCAAGCTGGGTCGTGGTGCGCGGATCGGCCACGCCCGACGCCTCGGTGCTCCATGAGGGCCGCAAGTCGCTTCGTGTCGAGCCCGGCGGGCCGTCGCCCGACGCCTGCGTTCGCTTCGCCCCCGTTGCGCTTACCATCGGCAGGCGCTATGAGCTGAGCGGATGGGCCCGCACCGAAGCCCTCGTGGTGCGCGATCTGGGGCGCTCCCCCATTGCCATTGGCGCCGCGCTCGCCATGGCCTCCATGCCCTTCGACGTGCATTCGGAATCGCTCGGCGGCACCCAGCCGTGGCGCCGCCTCACCCTGCGTTTCGTCGCCACCCGCGCTCAGGACCAGATTCTGCTGACCGTCGCCGACGGCGGGGCGTTCCAGGGCAAGGCATGGTTCGAAGGCATCACCCTCGACGAAACCTCCAACGCCAGCGAGTGGCCCGTGCCCGACGCCGTCCGCACCTTCGGCCCGGCCTACCGCTATCCGGCCGCCGGCTGGATCTACCTCCATATCGAAGGCCAGCCTTACGAGCGCGGTTACCAGCATGGCTTTCTCATGGCGCGCGAGATTCCCGAGTACTTCGCGCGCTGCGCCTCCGACCTCGGTTCCAAAGCCGACGCCTCCGGCTGGGGCCAGCTTCGCACCTTCGCCAACGCGCTCTTCCTGCGCGGCTTCGATCGCGAAATCCTGGAGGAGATGCGCGGCATCGCCGATGGCGCCAACGCCGCCGGCGCCAAGTGGCTGGGGCGGCCCATCGACCTGGTGGATGTGGTGGTGGCTAACGTCACCGTGGAGCTGGGTGAATTGCGCGGCGCCATGTCCGCCACGCCCACCGGACTGGAAGGCCTCCACTTCGACCCGCCCGCCTACTTCGAAAAGAAGCGCGACTCCATCATCGAACATTGCAGCGCGTTTGCCGCCACCGGCCCAGCCACACGCGACGGCAAGATGGTCGTCGGCCATGTCACCTGGTGGCCTTTGACGCTGGCCGAGCAGACCAACGTCATGCTCGATATCCAGCCCGCCAACGGCCATCGCGTGTTGATGCAAAGCTATCCCGGCGGCATCGAGAGCGGCACCGATTGGTACCAGAACGATGCCGGAGTGGTCCTCGCCGAAACCACCATTGGCCAGACGCCCTTCAACGCCCAGGGCACTCCGGTGGCCTTCCGCGCGCGCATGGCCATCCAGTACGGCGGCAACATCGATGAGGTGGTCGAACGCCTCGGTACCCGCAACAATGGTCTCTACACCAACGAATGGCTGCTGGGCGACGCCCAAAACAACGAGGTGGCCATGTACGAGCTGGGCACCAACCACACCAGGCTGTGGCGCAGCTCGAAGAACGAATGGTTCGGCGACACCCCCGGCTTCTACTGGGGTGACAACAATGCCAAGGATCTCGCCGTTCGCATCGAGACCCAGCCCGATCCGCGCGGCACGCCCGAGTACGTCCCTTACGTGCCGGGCATTCGCGACATGGCATGGCAGGATTTGTACCGCCAGTATCGCGGCCAGATCGATGAGCAGTTCGCGTTCCTGGCCTTCCGCACGGCGCCCCTGGTGAGCGCCAGCACCATGGACGCCAAAATCGTTACCGCCGATATGGCCTCGCGCCTCATGGTGTGGGCCGCCATCGGCAAGCCCAACCAGCGCGAGTGGCGGCCCGAACCCGGCGGCTATGCCAAGAACGACGGGCTGTATCCATCCGGCTACTACCTGTTCCGCGGCCAGAGCGAACAGCCGCGGACGGCTGCCAAGCCCGCGGAAAGCCAGCCTGCCGGTGAGCGGGCATCCTATAAGGACCGGCTCTGGAACGGGTGGGTCTTGCCGGCTTCCGATGCCGACATCTGGCTTGCCGCTGGTTCCGTCGCCTATTACCGCATTCTTCAGTCCGATGATCTCGCCCAGGCGCTGGACGCGCGGCGCGCCATGTACCGCCGTCTGAAACGGGGGCCCGATAACGCCGCCAACCTCTTCCGGCTCGAAGAGACCAAGGGCGTGCTGTTCCTGGATTCGCTGCGGCGCAAGGTGGGCGACGACCGCTTCTTCACGCTCATGAGCGAATTCTTCGCCGCCCACGCCGGCACCACCGTCACGGCCCAGTCGTTCCTCGAAAAGGCCGGCGTGCCGTTCGAGTTTTCCGAGCCCGGGGATGGGCCGGCCTACCTGGTGGCCGACATCTACCGGCGCCTCGCTACCGCCATTCTGGTCTACGGCACGGAGCGGGAGGCGGGCGCCAACCGCTACGCCGCCGAACAGATCCAGAGCGATCTCCTGGACAGTTACGAGAGCGCTGTTCCGATTTACAAGGACTTCGAGGTCTCCGACGACCTGCTTCGGCGCCGCGACGTCATCTTCGTCGGCCGCCCCGAGGCCGACTCCGCGCTGGCCGCCTGGGCCGGCCGCATCGGCCTCGACTATCCAGGCGCCGCCTTCCGCATCGATGGCGCCGTCCACGCTTCCGAGCGTGAAGCGCTCCTGCTGGCGGCCACGAACCCATTCGACCCGGCGCACATGGTCCTGGTGGTAGCCGGCAACAGCGCGCTCCGCACCGTCAAGGCGTGGGCCGCCGGACTACCCCAAACCGACCATGTCATCCTCAAGTAGCCCCCTTAAATCCTTCAATACGAAGTCCGGCTGATGCGACCGCAGCTCCTCGGCGGGTGTCAGTCCCGTCGCCACGGCGATGGCGCGTATGTGGTTCGCTTGGGCCGCCAGGATGTCGGCGGGCGCGTCGCCAATCAGCGCCATGGGCGTCCCGCGCGCAATCCAGCCCCTGCGCCGCGCTTCCCGAATCGCGATCTTCGCCAGGCCCGCCCTGGTCTTCGCCATCTCGCCAAAGGCGCCGAATCGAAAAAACCGGCGCAGGCCCGCGCGCTCCAGCTTGTGCCAGCCGATGCGCGTGAGGTTGCCCGTGACCAGGCCGAGCAGGACACCCCGCCGCGTCAGCCGCTCGAGCACCGGCACCACATCCGGACAATGCTTGCCGCGCAAATCGGGGCACCCGCGAAGGTAGTAGCGCTCGGCGGCGCGCTGGATTTCGGGCATGGCCTCGGCAATGGCGGCGCGCCGGGCGCCGGCCTGGCGCATCATGGCCGCCAAAATGTCCGGGTCCAGCATCCCCTGCACCGGGATGCCGCCGGTGGTGGTTTCGAGTCCCGTCACGCGGCGGACGCCATGGACCAGCGCTTCGCGGTGATGCGGGCCGGCGCGCCTCACCAGCGTGCCGTCGATATCGAAGAGTACCAGCGCGCGATAGATCAATAGCAATCATACGCCGCTACAATGGTTCTGTGCAGCGCTCCAAGTTTCGCATCGGCCTGATCCAGATGGCCTGTTCGCAGGACCCCAACGAGAACCTCGCCAAAGCCGAATGGCGCATCCGCGAGGCCGCCGGCAAGGGCGCGCAGATCGTCTGCATGCAGGAATTGTTCCGCTCGCAGTATTTCTGCCAGCGGGAGGACGCCGCCCTGTTCGACCTGGCCGAGCCTGTCCCCGGGCCCACTAGCGAGAGTTTCGCGCGGCTGGCGCGGGAACTCCAGGTGGCCCTTGTCGGGTCGGTCTTCGAGCGGCGCGCGGCGGGCGTATATCACAACACCGCCCTGGTCATCGACGCCGATGGGTCCCTGCTGGGGATCTATCGCAAAATGCACATCCCCGACGATCCGGGCTATTACGAGAAGTATTACTTCACCCCCGGCGATTTGGGATTCCCCTGCTTCGATACGCGGTTCGCCCGCGTGGCGCCGCTGGTCTGCTGGGACCAGTGGTATCCCGAGGCAGCCCGCCTGGCGGCGCTGGCCGGCGCGCAGGTGCTGTTCTATCCCACCGCCATCGGCTGGCATTCCGTCGAAAAAGCGCGCGACGGCGCGGTGCAATTCGATGCCTGGCGCACCATCCAGCGCGCGCACGCCATCGCCAACGGCCTCTACGTGGCCGCCGTCAACCGCGTGGGATACGAAGGGCCGCCCGAGACCGGGATCGAATTCTGGGGCGGGTCTTTCGTGGTCGATCCGTTCGGCAAGCTACTGGCGGAAGCCTCGCACGATCGCGAAGAGACTCTCGTCGTCGAGTGCGATCCGCGCCGCATCGAGGAAGTGCGCCGCAACTGGCCCTTCCTGCGCGACCGGCGAATCGACGCCTACACGGGCATCGCCAACCGGCTGATTGAGTAGGGTGGGGCGGCCGGGCTACGGCGCCACGAAGCGGTAGCCCACCCAGGGCTCGGTGACGATGTATTGGGGCCGCGCCGGATTCGTCTCGATCTTCTTGCGGACTTGGTTGACGAAGACGCGCAGGTATTCGGGCTCGTCGCCGTAATCGGGCCCCCAGACGGCCTGCAACAATTCGCGGTGCGTCACCGGCTTGCCGGCGTGCGCCACCAGGTAGCGCAGCAACTCGAATTCTTTGGGCGTCAGGCGGACCTCTTTGCCCGCGGCTTTGACGCGGCGAGCGTCGAAATCGATCTCCAGGTCCTCCGAGCGAAACGCGTGCGGCCCGCCTTCGGGCGACGAGGGCGAACGGCGCAGGGCCGCGCGGATGCGCGCCAGCAATTCTTCGATGCCGAATGGCTTGGTGACGTAATCGTCGGCCCCGGCATCGAGCGCGGCCACCTTGTCTTTTTCGCTATTGCGGACCGAAAGGATGATCACCGGGGTGTCCGTCCCCGCGCAAATCGCCCGGCACGTCTCCAGGCCGCCCATGCCCGGCATGTTCATATCCAGCAGCACCAGGTTGGGCATCTCGTGGGGCAGTGTTTCCAGGGCCTCCTCGCCGGTGCGCGCTGTAATGACCTCGTAGCCGTGGCCCACCAGCGTGGCCTTCATCACGCGGCGGATCTGCGGATCGTCGTCCACCACCAGAATCTTGCCCGCGCTCAACTTTCGCGGCCTCCACCGCTGGCGGAAAGCGAGAAGTAGAAGGTGGCGCCTTGCCCCGCCTCGCTTTCCACCCAAATGCGCTCGCCGTGCGCTTCCACAATGCCTTTTGCGATCGCCAGGCCCATGCCGGTCCCCTTGGTTTCGAAACGGTGCCGCCTGCCTCGGAAGAACTTGTCGAAGATGCGGGCGCGCTCGTTCTCTTCGATGCCGGGGCCGCTGTCCGCGACCCCGATCACGATTTTCCCACCTTTGAGCGCGGCGGAAACGGAGAGCGGCGAGCCTTCCGGCGAATACTTGAGCGCGTTCTCCACGAACTGCTTGACCACTTGTTGGACGAACTCGAGGTCGGCCTCGGCCGCGGGAAGTCCTTCGGGCACATGCACGGCGACCGGCCGGCCTTTGAGCCCCGGGGCCAGCTCCGAGAGCGCGCCGTCGATGATCTCCGCCACCGCCACGGGCCGCTTCTCCAGGTGCAACTTGCCGGCCTCGATGCGGGCCATCTCAATCACTTCCGCCGCCAGTTGATTCAGCCGGTCGGCCTCTTCGTCGATGATGGTGAGCAGCTCGCTCTCGGCGCCGGCGGCGCCGCCCAGCAAACTGGTGACAGCCGCCTTGATGGAGGTGAGCGGTGTTTTGATATCGTGCGCCAGCGAATCCAGAAGCGCGGATTTCAATACCTCGCTCTGGCGCGCGGCTTCGGCGTAGCTGGCGTCTTCCAGCGCCCGCGCCTTCTCGATGGTGATGGCCATCAGGTGCATGATGGCGCGCACGGACTGCTCCGAAGGCAGCGGGCCGATGAGCGCCAGGCTGCCCAACGGCCGGCCTCCCAGCCGCACGGGCGCCGTGGCGAGCGCGCGTTGGGGATTGATGGACACGTCGTCGAGCTCCGCCGCCACATGAAGGTCGTGGTCGGATACCGGATTGCTCTCCGCGCCCGAGCGGAAGATCTCGTCGCTGGGCCGGTAATAGAACGCCGCGGCGCCGCATCCGAATACCTGCACCACTTTGCCGACGAACTCGCGAATGGTCTTGCGCGCGTTGCCGCTGAGCATCATGGCCTGCACCAGCGCATACAAGCGCTCAATTTCGAGGCGCCGCGCTTCGGCTTCGGCGGCGCGCCGGCGCGCGCGCGCCGAGAGCTGGCTGGCGGTCACGGCGGTCACCAGGAAGGCCAGCAGGGCCACCCAGTTCTGGGGATCCTGAATGGTCAAAGTTCCCACCGGCGGCAGAAACCAGTAATTGAATCCGATGACCGCGACCAGCGACGCCACCGTGGCTTCCGCCAGGCCCCACCCCGCCGACATGCCCAGGATGGCCAGCAGCAGCGTCAGCGCGACGGTGGTGTTATTGACCGGCAGCAGCGTGCGGTACAGCGCGAGAATCGCCCCAATGATGAGGACCGATGCGGCAAATCGCAGAGCTTTCATGGGAGCGGCACCAAGGGTATGGTAGCTCAGCGGCGGGCGGGGACGGGGCTTCGCTTCCGTCGGCGGAGAAATCAGGGACCCCGGAGGTTGCCCTGCCTATGCATTGCATATACAATTGGGGAAGCGATGTTCGAGTGGGGCCGGAACAACCTTCGCAAGATTCGGGCGCACCGGATCAAGCGGGAGGAAACAGAGGAGGCGCTCCTCAACGATCCGATTCCAGTCTATGGGCAAGGCGTTGAGGGCGAACGCCGCTTCGTATACTACGGCGAAAGCAACGCAGGCTGCTTCCTCGCCGTGATCGTGACTGAGCGCGGTGACAGAATCCGGGTGGTGACGGCCTACGACCTCGACGCCGGGCAGAGGCGCGACTATATCGAGAGGCAGACGCAAGGAGAGTGGGGCCAATGAATAAGAAAACACCGCAGATGCCGAGATTCAAGAGCGAGAGCGAGGAGGCGGATTGGTGGGCCAGCAAAGCGGGGCGCGCCTATGTGAAGCAGAAGTCCGGTGAGGCCCAATCGAAGGGAACCACCGCCGGGGGATCGAGACTGGTTGCCATGCTGAACAAAAAGAGCAGCGTGCAGATCGCGATCCGCCTGCCGGAAGCCGATCTCACACAGGCCCGCAAGATCGCTGGCCGAAAAGGCATCGGTTATCAGACCCTCTTGAAAATGCTGGTGCACGAGGGCCTCGCACGCGAAGCCGCGCGCGGCTGAAATTTGCTTCAGCCCGACCGCCGCAACATCACACCGGCCCTGGCGTCCTCTTGGATGCAGCTATCCGCTCCCGCAGTTTCTCCTTCCTCAACACCCGAGCTTCGCCACTCTTCACGGCGGCAAGCAGTTGTTTGCCATGTATGTTGCGGTTCTTATACCACCACTCCGCCGCTTCCGCCCCGGTGGCGAAAGCCGGGATGACGCGCTCGGGTTGTCCCTCCATCCGCTTCTTCATTGGGGTCGCTAGCAGCCCGGAACGAAGGGGAGCGAATCCTCCGGCAGGATGTGTACCACGAAAGGGCTTTCGATACCTTCGGCCTTTGCCGCAGCGAAGACCGTTCGTGCGTCCACACCCGCGGCAATCAGACGATCGCCTTCCACGGCTACCCATTGACCGGCGTAGGCGGAGCGGTTGTCGCGAATCCACCTCGTTTCCCTGCTGCGGTCGGAAGTCCGGACCGGCTTCACGCCAGGTTGGCGCTGCAAACCATCCGCGAAGCGCAGCACTTCCTCCTGTTTGGCAGGGGGAAGGTGGCGAACTCTCTCGAGGATGGCTTCTTCCAAACTCATGGCCGTCTCCTTCGATGATAGCGGAACTCACGCGCTTCCAAACAGCCTATTGAAGAACTCCCTGGTGCGCCGGCGGATTTCGCGCAGCGTGGCATCGAGGCGCTGCTCGTGCAGATGCGGCGGGGTCCAGCGTTTCACCAGGCCGGTGAGCACTTCGAATTGCGCCGGGGAGGTGGGCAGGCTGCCCTCCGCGTGGCCCGTGGAGACGCGCTGGCCGTGATCCACGGCGCGATAGAAGGTGGCCGCCTCGCGCAGAAAATCGGCATCTTCGCGGTCCAGGTGGCCCATTTTCTCGATCACGTCGATGCGCTCGGGAGTGTTCAGCACCTTGTAGAAAATGCCCGCGCCCTTGAGGCGGAGGTACATCAAGGCGAAATCGATGTCGTAATAACCGCCCGTGCCGGCCTTGAGCGGATTGCGCGGTCCCTGCTCGCGCTCCAGGCGCGCGCGCATCTCGGCCAATTCCTCGCGCGAACGCATGCTCTGGCCGTAGCGCCGCCAGTCCACGTCCTGCAACTCGTGCAGGAAGTCGGTGGCGCGTTCCACATTGCCCGCCACGGCGCGCGATTTCATGTAGGTGATGCCTTCCCAGGCCTCGGCATGGCCGGCGAAGTAGCTCTTATACGCGGCTTCGGACTGCACCAGGTTGCCTTCGCGGCCGTCGGGGCGCAGGCGGGTATCGACGGTGAACATCACGCCTTCGCCGGTGTAGGAGCTCACGGTCTGGATCATGCGTTCGGCGACGCCGGTCCAGAACGCGTGCTCGCCGGCGTCGGCGTCGGGGATGACGAAAACCAGGTCGGCGTCCGAGCCGAGGTCGAACTCGCGCATGCCCAGGCGGCCCAGTGCGATCACCATCATCTGGTCCGCGGGCATGTAGGAAGCGCTGGCCGGCGGCGGCGCTTCGGTGAGGGCGATGCGGTAGGCCGCGTCGATCACCTTGTCGGCCAAGGCGGAAGTCTTGCCCAGGGTGGCGAAGATGGGGGCGGCTTGGAGAATGCTTTCGCCCTGGATGCGCAGCATCTGCCGGCGGTAGAAGCGCCGCACCGATTCGGCCTCTTCCAGCGGTTCGCCTTCGAGTTGAAGCGGCTGCCCGATCTCATCCAGCAGCTCCGGGTAGCGCAGCAGGCTGTCCGCAAAGTAGAAGCTGTGCTCGAAGATATCGAGCACGCTGGCGGCCAGCTTGGGGTCTCCGTCCAGGCGGCTATGGAGGTCGGCGCCGGCCACGCTTTTCTCCAGGAAGTGCTGGAACCGCTCGATGCCGCGGCGCAGGCCCGCGCTCGCCACGGCCTCCGCCAGTTGCGGCGCGCGCTGTTCCAAGAGGCGCGCCAGGTTGTCCGCCGGCGCCTGAGGCTCCCCTTCCTCTTCCGCGGCCGCGGGCTCGGGCGGGATGGTGTAGTACATGGGCTTCTGCGCGTGGACCACCCGGTCGTAGACCTCCCGGACAGCCGCCAGGTGCTCGTCCAACTTCTCCTTGAGCGTCTCGCCCGTCAGTATGGCGCCGGTGCTTTCCGAGGGCATCTTGCGAGCCAGCAGATCCAACTGAATGGGGTCCGAGGGGAGCGTGTGGGTCTGGCGGTCCTCTTCGATTTGAAGACGGTGCTCGATATACCGCAAGAACTGGTAGGCGGCCGCCAGGCGCGCGTACTCGCCGCTGGAAATCAGGCCCTTGTCGCGCAGCCGGAAGAGCGCGAACATGGTGCCGCCATGGCGCACCCACGAGTCGCGGCCGCCGTGCAGCCGCTGGAGGCACTGCACCAGAAACTCGATGTCGCGAATGCCGCCGGGCGTGAGCTTGATATCGAGGCCGCTTCTCGGACCGCGCCGGGCGGCCAGCTTCTCGCCGATTCTCTGGCGCGTTTCGGAGACCGCCTCCACCGAGCGGAAATCCAGGGAACTCCGGTAGATCAACGGCTCGACGAACTCGAGCAGTCCGGCGCCCGGCTCGGGCTCACCGGCCGAGATCCGCGCCTTGATCAGCATCTGCTTTTCCCAGTCTCGCGCGCGCTGTTCGTAGTAAGTTTTGGCCCCGTCTTCGGAGATCGAGATCTCCCCCAGCGTGCCGTCGGGCCGCAGGCGCAGATCCACCCGGTAGCACTGGCCCTCGGCGGTGTAGGTGGAGAGCAGGGCGGTGTACTGGTTGGCGACTTTCTTGTAGAATTCCTTATTGCTCAGGCTGGCGTCGCCATCGGTCTCGCCGTCGCCGCCATGCACAAACATCAGGTCGATATCGGAGCTGTAATTCAGCTCTTTGCCCCCCAGCTTGCCAAGGGAAATCACCGAGAAGCCGCACGGCCGCCCGCCGGGCAGGCGCGGCTCACCGTAGCGGGCGACGAACTCCGCCCGAATTCGCACGTACGCCACGCTCAGGATGGCGTCGGCCAGGTTCGAAAGCTCCTCGACCACATCGGAAAGCGTGGCCACCCCGAGCACGTCGCGCAGAACGATGCGCAGCATTTGGCGGCGGCGGAAGCGGGCCAGATCCACGGCCGAGGGCACGCCCAGGTACTCCGCGCCGAGAAACCCGAAGAGGCGCTCCTCGTACTCGTCCACCGTGAGAACGCGGTAGAAGTTGCCGGAAGCGGCCACTTCCAGGATGCGTTCCGGGTTCTTCAGCACGGCCTCGGAGAGGAAGGTGCTGTAGCAGAACAGACTCACCGTCCACTGGAGCGCGGCCGAGGAGTTGCAAATGCGGTCGAAAGCCGAGGGTTGTTCCACGCGCAGCCGTTCCAGAAAGCGCATGGCCGCGTCCTGGTCCGGGGCCGCAGCCAGCAGCAGTTGAATGCGCGTGACGACGTGCTCCGGAAGCACCGCCCCCAGCCGGATTGCCATTGCCGCTTCGAGCGAACTCCGCATGCGTCAGGCCAACTTGGCCACGACTGCGATTATATCGTTTGGACGCACCGGGCCGGGCGCCACCACGCTGGCATAGAAACCGCTCATGCCCCAGCGCGGCGAAGTGTGGTCGAGCGCCCGCACGCGGTCGTCGGAGATTTCTTCCTGGAGCGATTGGCCGTAAATATCCAGCGCCGAGCAGGGGCTGCGCGGTTCGGTGATCTCGAGAGTGGCGCCGCCGGCGCGCAATCGATCGCCGATGCGAATGTCGCGGATGGTAATGCCGCGGGTAGTGAGGTTCTCGCCCAACGCTCCGTGGAACAGAGGATACCCGCGCGCGATGAGTTCGCCGATGACTTCGGAAGCGACTAAGAGGATGGCTTTGCGGGGACCGCCATGCACGGCGGGATGGGCGTGACGGTCGCCTTGGATGCCCAGCGGAGTGATGAGGCCTCCCGAAACAGCGCGTTTCGGGAGGCCTCCGAGCGAAATACTGACCTGGACGATGACGCCTTCCATCAGAAGCCGGGAAAAATCAAATCAGCCACGGATGAACACGGATAAACAAAAACCAGGAAAATCTTAAGATTCTTTGTCTTTCTTATCCGTGTTCATCCGTGTTCATCCGTGGCTATAGCTCTTTAAATGTCGTAGTACAGAGCGAATTCGTAGGGGTGCGGCCGCAGACGCACGGCATCCGCTTCGTTCTTGCGCTTGTAGTCGATGAAGGTCTCGATCAGTTCTTCCGTGAAAACGTCGCCCCGCAGCAGGAACCCGTGATCTTCCTCCAGGCAGCTCAACGCTTCTTCGAGCGATCCCGGCATCGATGGCACGCTCTTCATCTCTTCCGGCGACAAGTCGTAAATGTCCTTGTCCAGCGGATCGCCGGGGTCGACCTTGTTCAGCACGCCGTCCAGCCCCGCCATCAACATCGCCGCGAACGCCAGGTACGGATTGGCCGCGCTGTCCGGTGGCCGGAATTCCACCCGCTTGGCCTTCGGATTGGCCGAGTACATCGGTATGCGGCACGCCGCCGACCGGTTCCGCCGCGAATACGCCAGGTTCACCGGCGCCTCGTAGCCCGGCACCAGCCGCTTGTAGCTGTTGGTGGTGGGCGCGATGATCGCCGAAAGCCCCCGCGCGTGCTTCAGCAGCCCGCCGATGTAATACAGCCCGAGCTGGCTGAAACCGGCATAGCCGTCTCCGGCAAACAGCGGCTTGCTGCCATTCCACAGGCTCTGGTGCGTGTGCATCCCGCTGCCGTTATCCGCAAACAGCGGCTTGGGCATGAAGGTCGCCGTCTTGTTGTGCTTATTGGCCACGTTGCGGACGATGTACTTGAACAGCATCATATTGTCGGCCGATTTCACCAGCTTGTCGAACCGCTGATCGATTTCGGCCTGGCCGCCGGTGGCCACTTCGTGATGGTGGCACTCGATGGTGATTCCGCACTTGATCATGGTCTGCGCCATTTCGCTGCGCAGGTCCTGGTAATGGTCCGTCGGCGGCACCGGGAAGTAGCCTTCCTTGTAGCGCGGCCGGTAGCCCAGGTTGTTCTCCCGCCGCGCCGAATTCCAGCGCCCGTCCTCGGCGTCGATGAAGTAGTAACCCTCGTGCTGATTCTGATCGAAGCTGATGTTGTCGAAAATGAAGAACTCGGCTTCCGCGCCGAAATAGGCGGAGTCGGCAACGCCACTGTTCTTCAGGTAAAGCTCGGCCTTCTGGCCAATCCAGCGCGGGTCGCGCTCGTAGCGCTGCTTGGTGACCGGGTCCTTGGCGTTGCCGATCATCACCAGCGTGGGGAACTCGGCGAAGGGATCCATGATCGCGGTTTCCGGATCGGGGATCAGGAGCATGTCGCTCTCGTGGATCGCCGCCCAGCCGCGGATGCTCGATCCATCCATACCGAAGCCCTCTTCGAAGCTGCTTTCGTCCAGCTCGCCGATCGGGTACGAAACGTGATGCTGCAAACCCGGAATGTCGGTGAACCTCAGGTCGAGCTGCTTGGCATCGTTCTTCTTGGCAAATTCCAACACTTCTTTAGGACTCACTTGTTATCTCCTTAGGATTTCTGCTGACAGACGAACTTTGGATGCGGCGGCTCGAAAACCCTTGGGCGAGCCACACATGACCCCTTTCAATTTTAGAGACAGGCCCCACATTCCTGCAAATAGAAAAAATCGATGGGCGCGATGCAGTTTTTCAGGGCCGCGACCGTTGTGGAGCGGGGTGCTGGCTAAGCCACACATACGGCTGCACTTACCCCTGCGTCAAATCCTCACGGTGGATGACGAATTCGGGATAGGCGCCAGCTCCCAACTCATACAGGTCCATGCCTTGCCGCTCGCCCTCGGCCGCCACCCGTTGCGGGTAGAACCGGTTCAAGAGCCAGTTCAGAGAGTAGGTCAGCGGCAGAACAAAACCGAGCAGGGTGGCAACGCCCGCCAGTTGCGCCACGAACTGGCCTGAATCGCCGGGGAAGCGGGCGAATATGCCCAGCGCCAGCACGCCCCAAATGCCGCCGACGGCATGCACCGAAATGGAGCCTGCCGGGTCGTCGACTCCCAGCCGTATATCCAGCCACTCCACCGAAAACGTTACCAGCGCGCCGGCCACCAGTCCAGTCAGGACCGCCGCCGCCGCCGTCATGAAAGCGCACGCCGCGCTGCTGGCCACGAGGCCAGCCACCCATCCATTGGCGCAGAGGGAAGCATCCGGCCGGCCGAAGCGCGCGCGGGTGATGGCCGCGGCCGCCAGCGCGGCCATGGCGGCCGCGAGCATGGTGTCGATGGCCACCCCCGCCAGCGCTCCCGGCGCGGCGCCGGCAAACAGTATGGAACCGGCGCAGTTCAGGCCAAACCACCCCGCGAGCGCCAGGAAACAGCCTAACAGAACCAGCACGGCGTTGTGGCCGGGGATGGCTGCCGGCGCCCCATCCATGCCGTACTTGCCCCGCCGGGGTCCCAGAATGCAGGCGATTGACCAGGCCGTGAGGCCACCCACGGCTTGAATGCAACCGGCGCCGCCGGCATCCAAAAAGCCGCGCCCCAAGCCGCAATTCACCCCCAGTTGGGCCAGCCACCCGCCGCCCCACACCCAGTGGGCGAATATCGGGTAGGTGCAGCCGGCCAGAAGGGCCGTGGACGCGCAGGCGGCGCCCAAGCGCCAGCGGTCGGTTCCGGCGCCCAGCGGAATCAGCGCCGCCAGGCCCACGCTGAACATCTGCAACAATGCCACCAACGAGGCCGAAGAGCCTTCCGGTGGCAACCCTCGAAGGAAAAACGGTTCGGCCGCAATCCAGTTCCATGATTTCCCGGCCACCGCGACCACATGCGCGGGCGCGGCCGCGAATCCCTGCCAGGCGAAGCCGCAGAAGAAGTACACCAGGACTGCGACGGCGAGAATCGCGAGCGATGACAGCATGGAATGAGCGGCGCTGCGCGAGCGGCCCAAGCCGGCATTGATCAGGGAAAGTCCCGCGGCGGCCAGAGGAGCCAGGAAAACAAGCAGAACACAAAGCGCCGTGGCTGTTTCGGAAAGCTGCGTCATCTCTTCTCCCTCCGAAGAAGGCGGTGGGAGCGGACGACCAGCACCAGCCCCAGTACTTCCACGCCCGTTCCAGCCGTCACAAAGCCGGCGATCGGGGAAGACGGCCTGAGAAGCGCGATTGCGCCGAGGACGATTCCCCATCCCGCCAGGAGCAGCAGAAAACCGGCAATTCTCATAGCGCCAAGCTCAGGATAACCGATCGCGCACAGCGCGGCGCGAGCCAATGCACGGGAATTTTTAAATGATTCCCATAGAAATTATCTATTCGCTTTTGTGTCCGGGAACCGGTAAATTAAATACAACCCGTCACGGTGGCCGCCCAGTCCGCATGGCCACAAGCAACCAGCTTAGTTGCTGATCGCCTACTTCATTATTATTAGGAGCTAATGACATGCGGAAGATTCAGGCAGCTATTGTCTTAACCGTATCCCTGGCGATGGCAGCGGCGGCCAGCGCACAGACGGCTGTTACGCCGGACAATTCCCCCGCGGCGGAAACGGCCGCGGTTCAGACACCGCCCCCAGCCGCGCCTCCAGCCCCGGCAGCGCTCCCCTCGCCATCCATAACGGGTCCGCTGGCGGGACTTCCCCCAGCCATCTTCGACGCCGGACCTTTCGGCAAAATCGCCGTAAACGGCATTCTCGACGGTCTGGGCATGTGGACTGGGAATCATGTACCGGGCGATAACAACACGCAAGCGGCCCTGAGCAACGGGCAGGTATTCATTCAGAAGACCGACGGCTGGTTTCAGTTTTACTTGCAGGCTGGCGCCTACGATCTTCCGGACCTCGGGGTTCCTTTCCTCGCCACCGATAAAACGGTGTCCAACCTGTATGGCCCGGTGCCGGTCGCCTATCTGAAGCTGCAGGCGGGGAAGAACACCTCTATCCTGGTCGGTGCGCTGCCCACACTGATCGGCGCCGAGTACACCTTCAGCTTCGAAAACATGAACGTCGCTCGCGGCCTGTTGTGGAACCAGGAAAACGCCGTCACTCGCGGAATCCAGGTGAATCAGACCATGGGCAAGGTCACCGCCTCGCTGAGTTGGACCGACGGCTTCTATTCCAACCGCTATTCGTGGCTGACTGGGTCTCTGGCCTACGCCAATGGGCCCCATACCGTGTCATTCGTAGCCGGTGGAAACGCGGGCGAGACAGCCTTTCAGACTTACGCCACGCCCGTGCAAAACAACGGCAGTATTTACAATTTCATCTACACGTACAGCAAGGGGCCCTGGATTGTCCAACCCTACTGGCAGTACACCAATGTGCCCACTAACGCCAAGATCGGCATCGTCAAGGGCGCGTCGACCGACGGCGCCGCAATCTTAGTGAGTCGCGCCTTCAAACACGGTTTCTCGCTCCCGGTGCGCTTTGAATATATTGCGAGCTCCGGAACCGCGGCCCAGCAAGCGGTCAACCTGATGTACGGTCCAGGCAGCGCGGGCACCTCGATTACCGTTACACCCACCTTTCAATATGGCGGGTTCTTCTTTCGCGGAGACGTTGGTTATGTTCACCTGAGCAGCATCACGCCGGGTGACGGCTTCGGTCCCGCGGGCAAAGACCAAAGCCAGCCCCGTGCCATGGCTGAAATCGGATTCCTCTTTGGCAACAACATCGTTGAGAAGAAACCGTAATACAAAGGCATCGCGTCAACCATTCCTCTACGAAGAGACTCTACCAGGAGACAATTATATGGCAGATAACACCGAAGTCACGATGCAAAAGACTCTGGGCTTGACTGGGCTGACGATGAACGCCATGGCGCTCATCGCCCCCGGCGCCTTTCTTTGGCTCACGTTTGTGATTCAGGCAGGCACGGGCCAGACTTCTCCGTCCATGTGGATCGGGATCTTTGTCGCGCTGATGCTGTGCCTGGCTACGGCCGTATGTTACGCGGAGATGGCCAAGCTCTATCCCGGAACCGGCAGTTCGTATTACTTCGCCGAGCAATCGTTCTTGAACCACGACGACGTTTGGCGCTGGGCCCGGCTGGCCAAGTTCATCGTGGGATGGGCCTCGCATCTTTACTACTGGATCTATCCCGGCGTGATGGTAGCGGTCATGGGAATCCTTTGCGGCTACCTGGTGGGCACGCTGTGGCCCGGTTTCATGAGCGCTACCAACCCCGGCACGGCGTTCATGATGTTGATCGCGATCGCATTCTCGTTCCTGATCGCCTATATCGCCCATCGTGGCGTGAACGGCTCCACGGCGGTGAATATCGCCATCAATGTGATTCAGATCGCCGCGCTCGTGCTGTTCTCCGCGCTGGCCCTGGGTTACCGCACCAGCCACCCGGCGGGGAGCGTGGGCTATCAGTTCGATTCCACCTCGGGCGACGCCTACAACTACCAGTTCGCCACCACCAAAGCCACCGTAAACGGGCAAACCACCGAGACCATTGTTCGCGACGCGGACGGGAGGCCAAAGCCCCTGCTGGATGCGAGCGGGAAGCCGGCACCGTACCTGGTGACTTATCCCGAGAAAGACGACAAAGGCAACTTCATGACCCACTCCAGCGCCGGATCGGTGGTGGGCATTCACAACGTAAGTTGGGCGTTCATTCAGGCTACCGTCGCCATCCTGATTTTGGTCGGGTTTGAATCCGTAACTTCAATGGGCGGCGAGGCCAAGAACGCCAAGCGCGACGTGCCCATCGCAGTCATCACCTCACTGCTCGTTCAGGGCGCCTTCTGTTACCTGTTCGAGTATTTTGCGGCGAACTACTTCTTAAACAGCGGTTACCACATGCAGAACGCGGTGAGCTCCGCCGCGCCCATCGGTGACATGATGATCATCGTGGGCAACTCGGTTTTCGGTCCTGGAGGCGGGCGGGCTTTCATGCTGACCGAAGCGTTCACCGTATTCCTGGCCATCATCGGCACCACGCTCTCCTGCATGAATACCGGGGCGCGTGTCACTTACGCCATGGGAAAGGATTCGGAAGTGCCCGAGCACTTCGGCCTGCTGCATTCCAAGAATCTCACTCCGCACCGGGCCATCTGGACGCTGGCCACGATTTCCGCGGTGGTCGGTTGCCTGGGCGTGATGATGGCGTTCGGCGATGCCGGCGCGCCCGCGGACGCCGCCATCAAATCGCTGCCCCCGGGATTCTGGTCGAGCTTCGGATACACCACGCACGATGGAATGGCGGCCATGCCCAATTCGCTGCTCACCGTTACCTTGGCATCGAATTTCGGCACCTTCCTGCTGTACGGGTTGAGCTGCGTCATTTGCATGGTGGCTTACCACCGGCATCCGAAGTTCAGCGCCATACGCCATGTGTTTATTCCCGTGTTCGGGCTATTGGCGAACCTGGCGTGCATGTCGTTCTATCTGATCGGTCCCTTTATGGGATACGGTACTAAGATGGAGCCGTTGCTGGCTTTTGGAATCGCGGCGGTGTGGGCGTGCTACGGCGGGATCTACTTTATTCGCTCGAGCAAGGCCACCGGGCGGACAACCCTGGTCGCAAACCGCTCGACCGCAGTGTAAGTATGCTGGAACTCGAGTTCGCCCAGGCGTCCGACCGCGGAATGGTACGCGACCACAACGAGGATTATCTCGGGTACGCACTCCCCGAGATGTCCGCGCGGTCGGGCGCCCGTGAATGGCTGTTTGCACTGGCCGATGGAGTGGGCGGCCAGGATCTGGGCGAGGTGGCTTCCCGCACCGCGGTGGAGACCCTGTTGGCGGGGTTCCAACGGGCGCGCAATGGGGAACAGCATTCGGCGATGCTGCCGCGTCTGGTGCGGGAAGCCAACACGAAAGTGTTCGAGACCGGAATGGCGACCGGGCGGGGCGGCTCGGCCATGGCAACCACTCTGGTGACCTGCGCCTTGCGCTTCGACCGGGTGGTGGTCGCCCACGTGGGGGATTCCCGCTGCTATCGCATTCGCCATCGCCACGCCGAAGCGCTGACGCGCGACCATACCGTAACCAACGAGCAGGTACTTCTGGGTGTTCTCTCAACCCGCGAGGCGGCGCAAGCGCGGACCAGCCACCTGCTCAGCCGCTCGTTGGGAAGCGAGATGTTCGTCAACGTCGATACCCATGAGTACCAGGTGTTGCCCGGCGATGTGTTCCTGCTGTGTTCCGACGGCCTGTATAACCTGGTGACTCCGCCGGAGATGGCCGAGATTGCGACCCGCCACGCCAGGTTGGAGGACGCCGTTCAAGAGCTGGTCGACCTTGCAAACCAAAGAGGTGGCAACGATAATGTGAGTGTACAGCTCATCCGCATTCGAAGCGTGGAACGTGTGGGCATGTACCGGGGACGCCCGTACAAGCTCGCCTAATGACTCCCGTCCATCCCGGCGATCAACTCGATCACTACCGCATCGACCGCCTGGTGGCGCGCAGCGGCATGGCTTCCATCTACCAGGGCACCGACGTGCGCACCGGCCGTCCGGTCGCCATCAAGGTTCCGCATCCCGAGATGGAATGCGACCCGGTCCTCTTCGATCGATTTCATCGCGAAGAGGAGATTGGCAAGGACCTCGATCACCCTGGCGTCATGAAGGTGTTCACCGACCAGGAACGCAGCCGGGTCTACATGGTCATGGAGTGGGCCGAGGGGCGCCTGCTGCGCGAAATTCTGAGGGAGCGGCGCAAACTTCCTCCCGAGCGCGCGATTCGAATCACGGTAGGCATCTGCAACGCCCTCGAGTACATCCACACCCACGGCGTAGTCCACCGCGATCTGAAACCCGAGAACATCATGGTGGACGATGAGGACCATATCAAACTCATCGATTTCGGTATCGCATCGCTGGCCGGCGCCCGCCGCCTGACATTCGCCAAACTCTCGCAGGTCATGGGCACGCCCGAGTACATCTCCCCCGAACAGGTCAAAGGCAAGCGGGGAGACGCGCGCAGCGACGTGTATGCCCTGGGCGTGATGTTCTACGAAATGCTGACTGGGGAGACTCCGTTTTCGGGCCCTAATCCATTTGCCATCATGAACGACCGGCTGCTGAATCATCCGAAGCCGCCGCGCGAGGCCGATCCCCAAGTCACACCCGAGTTGCAGGAAGTGATCTACCGGGCCCTGGAACGCGATCCCAAGAGCCGCTATCGCAGCGCCCGGGAGTTTGCCTGGGACCTCGAACATCTGGACCAGGTCGGAGTCGCCGAGCGGCCCGAGTTGCGCGACTGGAAACGCCGGCGCGCCTCCTGGCCGCGGACCGTTCTGTTCTATCTGATGCTGGCTCTGATTCCCGTGGTCATCTTCGGCCTGCTGCTATACGTCGCCCGGCACGGATAACCGCGCGACCGTTCCCTGAGCCAGCAGAGGCGGCACTAAACAGAACATTCTCTTTCGACGCGGAGTCGCGGAGCCGCTGAGAAACCGCGGAGAAAGGAATAGAAGAACAGAGGCAGGGAGACTCGCTGGGTGCCGACGAACTTGGGTCCTTCCAGCTTGCTTCGGCGCTTCAAAGAGCCGGCCTCCTGCAGGATTTGGTCCAGAGTGCCCATCTTTTCGGCCTCTTCCAAAAACATGTGGACGGCTTCCTTGAGATTCTTCAGCGCCCTCTCCTTTGTGCCGCCGCAAGAGGAGACATCCAGGTTGGGGGTGTGGGCCACGTATGTTCGGCCCTCTCTGAAAACCTGGGTGGTGAACCCAATCTCCATACTCCCACGGTGAATGAATGTAAACGGGAAGTCCACCGCCCCAGCCGCCTCCTCAATCATGCCCGCAGCAACCCGTTCACATGGCGCATCACTTCGAACGCGCCGGCGATTTAGAGCACGTCGGTTTGCCGCGCGCTCAGCCGCGGTTGGCGTCCAGGTTCATGGTGCGGCGTCGACCCGGTCTGGCCCACCTGGTTCAGGTGCGTCATGAAGCGCAACACCGCCGCGCCGCGCCGTTTGGCCCGGACCTGCCCGTCATTTGCGCCCTGCTTCGCCATGTCCTACAATCTCTAGCAGGATACGGGTGAATCCCGCTGTCCAGTCCCTATGAACATTTCCCTGAAAGGCGAATACGCGTTGCAGGCAATCTTCGACCTGGCTTCGCAACCCGCCGGCGAGCCGGTTAGAATCGCCGATATTGCCCGCCGCCAGAAGATCCCCCAGAAGTTTCTCGAGATCATCCTGGTGGGATTGAAGCAGGCTGGATTCGTGGAATCGCGCCGCGGCGCGGAGGGGGGCTACCTGCTCGCCCGGGCCGCCGAATCGCTCACCGTGGGAGAGGTGTTGCGCTCCATTGAAGGCACCGGGCAGGGCCGGAGCCGGTCTCGCCGCAAGACCGAGACGCCCTTCACCGAGATGTGGCGGCAGGTGGATTGCGCCGTATCGGAGATCGTCGACAAGACCACCTTCGCGGGGCTGCTGCGCGCCTGGACCGAAAAGCAGAACAAGTACGTCCTCAATTGGGAGATCTGACGTGCGCATCTACGACGACAATTCCCTCAGTATCGGCCGCACCCCGCTGGTCCGGCTGAATCGCGTTTCCGGCGGCGGGAAAGCCACGCTTCTGGCCAAGATCGAAGGCCGCAATCCCGCCTATTCCGTCAAGTGCCGCATCGGCGCTTCGATGATCTGGGACGCGGAGAAGCGCGGCGTGCTCACGCCCGGCAAGGAACTCATCGAGCCTACCAGCGGCAACACCGGGATTGCGCTGGCGTTTGTCGCCGCCGCGCGCGGATACGCCATCACGCTGACCATGCCCGAAACCATGTCGCTCGAGCGGCGCAAGCTGCTTCGCGTGCTGGGGGCCAACCTGGTGCTCACGCCGGGGCCCGAAGGGATGGCCGGCGCCATCTCCAAAGCCGAAGAAACGGTGGCCTCCGATCCTACCCGTTACGTCCTGTTGCAGCAGTTCAAGAACCCCGCCAATCCCGAAATCCATTTCCGCACCACGGGTCCGGAAATCTGGGAAGACACCGATGGCTCGATCGACATCCTGGTTTCCGGCATTGGCACGGGCGGCACCATCACCGGCATCTCGCGTTACATCAAGCGGGAAAAAGGCAAGCGGATTCTTTCCGTCGGCATTGAGCCGGCGGCCAGCCCGGTGATCGCCCAGCACCTGGCCGGACAGCCCCTGAAGCCGGGCCCGCACAAGATTCAAGGGATCGGCGCCGGTTTCATCCCCGAGACGCTCGACCTTTCCGTGGTGGACCGCGTGGAACCCGTCACCAACGAGGAGGCCTTCGAGATGGCGCGGCGCTTGTCGAAAGAGGAGGGTATTCTGGCCGGCATCTCCGGCGGCGCGGCGGTGGCCGTGGCAGTCCGCCTGGGCGAGCAGCCCGAATTTGCGGGCAAAACCATGGTGGTAGTGCTCCCCGATGCCGCGGAACGCTACCTCAGCACCGCATTGTTCGAGGGCATGTTCGCCGAGTAGAAAAAAAGAAGCGGGCGCGTTTGGGTGATAGGGGTGAGTGCGCCCGCTGTCGTAACGGGGATTTACCTTCTAGACTACTGAACACCAGGTAAACGTTACAAGTTGCGCGAAAGATTTTGTCGAGAAAAAGAGCTACTATCCACTAGCCCTTTAGAGCTATCTTCTTCGGAGCTACAATTTTGGCAGGCATGCGGTTTCCACCGGAAGCAGTTCTCCTGACGGTTCTGGCCGCGGCTGCGGCCTGGGCCCAGGAGCAGCCGCCCGCCAACCCCGCACCGCCCGTGCTGGAGAACTCGGGCAAGCCCATGGTGCTGCCCTTCCACTGCACCGAAGACGATATCCAGTGGGCCGGCATGAGTTGCTCGGCGGATGAACCGTGCCCCGTCTATCTGGAACTGGCCGCCGTCGAGTCGGCTGCCGGGAGGGTATTCGCCGCGGGCAACATTCATGCCTCGGACGTGACGCTCTACTCCGTACTGCTGGCGAGCGAGGATGGCGGACACACCTGGCGCGAGGCCTACGAACGCATCCGCGGCGCCTCCCTGGACCATATCCAGTTTTTCGATGCCGAATTGGGCTGGATCAGCGGCCAGGAGCTGTCCCCTCTTCCGCAGGATCCGTTTCTTCTGCTGACCTCCGATGGCGGCAAGACCTGGCGCCAGCGCGTCATTTTTCCCGAGAGCCGTGTCGGATCCATCCAGCAATTCCATTTCAGCGCCAAGGATAGCGGCAGCCTGATCATCGACCGGGGGCCGGGAGCCGAAGGCGGCCGTTACGAGCTATACGAATCTCCCGACGCCGGCGAAACCTGGACCATCCGGGAAACCAGCGACCGGCCGATCCAGCTCAAGCCCTCGCCGGTGGCGCCGTCCTCCGAGTGGCGCGTGCGCGCCGATGGCCCCACGCAGTCGTTCCACCTGGAGCGTCGCCAGGGCGAGCGCTGGGTCTCGGTGGCCGCATTCGCCGTCAAGCTCGGGGCCTGCCAGCCGTAAGGGGATTCCCCAAATTGGCCGATAAGTAGAGTGGTTGGGTTCTGAGCTTGCCCGCCAGGTCTATGGCATTCGAATTGCTTTGCCTATCTGTAGAAATGAGGGCACTATAATGATGGTCGCAACGGGACTCGCACTTTTGGTGGTGTTTTGCCTGCTTCTTTCCATGGTGGAAACGCCCCCGGATGTGGGCCGGTGACACATTGCCGGGCCAGTCTGACACAGGGGCGGTGAACCGGCCGGGCCGTTCCGCCACCTCCGCGCCTCAGATCGCCTGGATGCCGTGGCGTTCAGCTTCCTTCCGAAGTGCCTTGTCCATGGTAAGAATCGCCGCGTCCTCCCGGCGCGCCAAGCCGATATAGAACAAATCGTACGCCGGCTGCCGTGTCTGCCTCTTGGATGGCCCGCATGAAATCGCCGGCCCGGTTGCGCTCCAGCACGACTTCCAAAGCCGCGCTGGCATCCACGACCAGTCTCACCGGTTACGGTCCTCGCGGATCAAGCATGCGGGGTCGCGCAGCTTCTTCGTTTGCGAATGATCCATGCCCGCGATGGCCTCCAGCACCTTCTTGCGACGGGCCTTGGCATCCATCTCCACTCCGAGCCCACGCGACAGCACCGCCAGGGTCTGTTGGGCGAGACTGCGGTGTTCTCTCTGCGCCTGCTCCGCCAGGCGACGGTAGACAGGGTCGGGGACGTTGCGAACCTGGATCATCGCCATATCTTCATCCTGATCAGGCGATGCATCTTGCTGCAATATGCATGCGTCATGGCCTGGAACCTCACGCGGCATACGCGGCCACCTCTTGAGACCGGCCGGGAATGGACCAGGCCGGGTGCATTCGGGCAGTGCCTGAAAAGGGCGTTGACGAGACACTACAACGAGGATTCACCGCTGCTGGAGCCGGAACTTCTTGGACCGGCGCGGCTCAGAACTGCATTTCGACAGCCGCTTGGTAATCTTGGTAGTATTGTGCCGGAGCACTGACATGACATTATCCGGCCGGGAGTGCCACCTTCCTATCACCGGCACAACCAATGCTCCGCGGGCTAGTCAGCTCGCGCCGGGGCGCGCCCGCCGCATCCTGGCGCTCGCGTTTGTGTCCGCGGGGATCTTCGCCGGCGCTACCGCCGCCGCCGAAGTGCCCATCGACCGGCACGCTTTGGTCAGCCGCCATGACATCGTAATTCACGCCATCGACCCCATGGGGGCGATGGCGGTGGGCAACGGTGAATTCGCCTTCAATTTCGATGTTACCGGGGCGCAGAGTTTCCCGGAATACTACGAAAAGACGATGCCGATTGGCATCCTGAGCACTTGGGGATGGCACAGCTTTCCCAATCCCCATGGGTTCACGTTGGATAAGTTCGCATTTACCGCGATCAAGAAGTACGATCGCGAATTCGTCTATCCGGCTTCCAGTACCAGCAACCCTCCGCCCGACGCGGCCTACCTGCGGGGCAACCCGCACCGGTTTGGCCTGGGACGCATCGGATTGGAAATGACCCGGGCCGATGGCTCGAAGGTGGCCCTCGCGGATTTGAAGAATATAGACGAGCGGCTCGACCTTTGGGGCGGCGTTGCAACCAGTTCGTTCGAAGTGGATGGAACCGCCGTTCACGTGCGGACGGTGGCTCATCCGCGGCGGGATGAAGTGGCCGTGAGCGTCGAATCGCCGCTGATTCGGTCGGGGCGGCTCAAAGTGCGATTGGCGTTCCCGTACGCCTCCGCGGCGTTCGGGCCGGAGTATCAGGATTGGAATAGTCCCGATTTGCATCGGACAGTCATGACCCGGCGTGGAAACCGCGGCGCGGATTTCGCGCGCACCCTGGACGCCACGCACTACTACGTTCGCGCCAAATGGCTGCCAGGGGCGTCTCTGGTGGAGACGGGCAAGCATGAGTATTTGTTGACAGGGTCGGGCGATCGCATCGAGCTGACGGCCTGGTTTTCGCCCCGGCCCATCGCAGCGGAGCCGGATAGCGCCGCGGCGGTGGAATCCGCCTCCCGCGATCATTGGCGGGAATACTGGACCAGCGGCGGGGCCATCGACCTTTCCGGCAACGACGATCCGCGCGCCGCGGAGCTCGAGCGGCGGATCGTGCTTTCGGAATACGTAATGGCCGTCCATGACGCCGGTTCGCTGCCGCCACAGGAAACCGGCCTGGGCGTCAATTCCTGGTTCGGCAAATTCCATATGGAAATGTACTGGTGGCATGCGGCCTATTGGGCGCTCTGGGGGCGGCCGGAAATCCTGGAAAAGTCCTTGAGCCGGTTGACCGAGCTCATGCCGCCGGGCGAGGCCATGGCCAGACGCGAAGGGTGTAAGGGTGTGAAATGGTCCAAGATGACCGACCCCAGCGGCACTGAAAGCCCATCCGGCGTCGGGCCCGTGCTGGTCTGGCAGCAACCGCATCCGATCTATCTCGCCGAACTGGTGTGGCGGGCGCACAAGGACCGCGCGACGCTGGAGCGTTACCGGAGAATCGTCTTCGAAACGGCCGACTACATGGCCACGTTCGTCGATTTCGACCCGCAACGCCGGCAGTATGTCCTCGGCCCCGGGGTCGCGTCCGCCGACGAAAAGCACACCGATTATGCCCATAACCTGAACCCGACGATGGAGCTGGGATATTGGAAGTGGGCGCTCGAAACGGCCCAGGAATGGCGTGTCCGCCTGGGAATGCCGCGCGACGAACAATGGCAGAAGGTGATCGACAACCTGGCGCCGCTCACCGTGCGCAACGGCGTCTATCCGGCACTGGAGATTCCAGCGGAGACCAACGCCGCCAACATGGCGACTTGGCTGGATAGCGCGCTGCCAGGCAGAGGAATCGACAGAGACGCGATGCGGAACACCCTGCATGCGGTTTCGCGAAACAGCGGGCCGCAGTCGAGCGTCACCTGGGGCACGGCCATGCTCGCGATGTGCGCGGCCCGGCTGGACGAGCCCGAGCGGGCGATTCAGTTGCTGGCCGGGCCTTTTGAAACGAATCCCTTCAGGCCCTCGGGATATACCATCCGCCGCCCCGAGCAGACGCCGATGTACATGCCCGCCAACGGTGGCTGGCTCTCCGCGGTTGCCATGATGGCGGCGGGATGGGATGGACACACCGGGCACGCACCGGGCTTTCCAAAGAATTGGAAGGTCAGGTATGAAGGGTTGTCGCCGATGCCCTAAGGGTTCAGGCCCCGGGCCTGGCATTTGCCGCCCCGACTCCCCCTGGTCTATACTAAGTACTTGAACTACAATGCCGAAACGCACCTTTCAACCGAATAACCGTCACCGTGCGAAGACTCACGGGTTCCGCTCACGCATGGAGACCAAGAACGGCCGTGCGGTGCTGGCGCGCCGCCGTGCGCGAGGCCGCAAGAAACTCACTGTCAGCTCCGAGAGGTAGTGCTCCATCACTGGTTTTCCGAAACGTGTCCGTCTGCTGCGCTCGAAAGATTTCCGAAGAGTCTATGACCATGGAACGCGCTACTCCGGCCCTCTGTTCGCGGCCTTTTGCGTCCATGAACCGCAGCCCGATGGGCCTCGAATCGGCTTCACTACACCCCGTGCGCTCGGCAATGCCGTGGTGCGCAATCGGATCAAGCGGCGCCTCCGCGAGGCCGTCCGCTTTCACCTGGACCGGTTGAACCCGCAGTGGTCCATCGTCATCAATCCGCGGCGCAAGGCCTTCGACGCTCCCCTGCCGGAGTTGCAGCGCGAAGTGGAACGGCTCTTTCTCCGCTGCAATGGATCTTAGTGTGGGCGCTCGGCGTATACAAGTTTTGTGTTTCCCCCCTGCTGCCCTCGGCGTGCCGCTTTTATCCGAGTTGTTCGGATTACATGCGCGAAGCCGTCGAGCGATACGGCGCGGCAAGGGGTGTGTGGATGGGGTTGCGCCGCTTGGCGCGATGCCATCCGTTTCATGAGGGCGGTTTCGATCCCGTCCGGTGACGCGCGGTTTTCGTAACGGAATCTGTCAGCATGGCCGAATCGGTAAACGGCGGCGGCGGCCCTAATCAGCCGCCCCAAGAAATGTCGATGGAAGTGCGGTTGCTGCTCGCCTTCCTCCTGATGGGCGCGGTGATGTTCCTCACGCCCTACCTTTTCAAAACCGCGGCTCCGCCGCCGCCGGTCAAGAAGGTGGAGCAGGCCGCAACCACTCCGCCGCAGCCGGCCCCGGAGGCGATTCCGGCGGCGCCGGTGGTCGAGAAGGCCAAGGCGGAGCGCCCAGCAAAGAAGGGTTCCTCCAAGGCCGCCCCATCCGCTCCCATCACGCCGCAGAAGGTCGAGCCGGCATTGATCGTCGATACCGACCTGTTCACGGTCGCCTTCAGCAACCAGGGCGCCACCGTACGGAGCTGGCGTCTCAAGAAATACCGCGGCAACGACGGCAAATATCTCGAGTTGGTGAACCTCGCGGCGGGCCTGGAATACCCGTTCTCGCTCTATTTCCCCGATAAGCAGCCCACCGCCAAGGTCAACTGGACCTACTACACGCAGACGGGCGACCCCGATGGCCTGGGCGTCACCTACGCTTTTTCCGACGGCCACACTTCCGTCCGCAAGGTCTTCCGCTTTGAAAAGAACAGCTATCTTTTGCACGTTTCGACCGAGGCCGCGGTCGACGGTCAGGCCGTCTTGCACATGATCGAATGGCGCGGAGGCTTCGGCGACTTCACCGTGACCAGCGCCGTGGCCAACCAGCGCAACCTGTACTTCGACGTGACGCAGAACAAGCTGGTGGAGCAAAGAGCCAGCGCCGCCAAGAACGGCCCGGTGACGGCCAGCGGCAATTTTTCGTTCGCCGGAATCGCCGATTCGTTCTTCGCCGCGGTTTACCTGCCGGAAGGCAGCACCGCCATGCAGGAGGCGACCTTCAGCGACACCGTGCGTACGACGTTCGAAGAGAAGCCCGCGCCGTTCGCCGGCGCCGCCGTCTCGGACGGCGCCACCAACAAGTTTGCCCTGTTCGTCGGCCCCAAGGACGTGGACCTGCTGAAGCGCATCAATCCCAAGCTCGAACAGGTGGTGGACTTCGGCTGGCTGTCCTTCCTCGCCAAGCCGCTGTTCCTCATCGTCAACTGGTTCAACGACGCTTTCGTCCACAACTTCGGCTGGTCCATCGTGGTGGTCACCATCGTCATCAACTCCATCCTCTTCCCCTTGCGGCTTTCCAACATGAAGTCGATGAAGAAGATGCAGGCGCTCAAGCCACAGATCGACGCCATCAACGCCAAGTACAAGGGCCTCAGCATGCGTGATCCGAAGAAGGCCGACCAGAACCAGGAGGTGATGGCGCTCTACAAGAAGTACGGCGTCAACCCCATGGGCGGCTGTTTCCCCATGCTGATCCAGATCCCGTTCTTCATCGCGTTTTACAAGGTGTTCATGGTCTCCGTGGAGATGCGCGGCGCCACCTGGCTGTGGGTCACGGACCTTTCCCAGCCGGAAACCCTCCCCATCCACATCCTGCCCATCATCATGATCGGCAGCCAGTTCCTGATGCAGAAGATGACGCCACAGGCCACCGGCGACCCCAACCAGCAGCGCATGATGATGTTCATGCCGCTGATCTTCGGCTTCATGTTCTACAATTTTGCCAGTGGCCTGGTGTTATACTACTTGACCAGCAATTTGGTCGGAATCGGGCAGCAGTGGTTCTTCAACCACACCGCGTTGGCGGATGAGGCCGCTCAGTCGGTGGCGCCGCCCAAGAAGAAAAATGGCAGGAAATGACTCGTGACTGAGCGAAAATATTCCGTGGCTTCGATCGGTTCCCGGATCGACCAATTTTTGCGGCCCACCCTCCGCAACGCAGGCTTCAAGGTCAACTACGAGACCCAGGACGTGGAGGCGCCGGGCGATGCCTTTGAAACTCCCGACATGGTGGTGAGGTTTTCCGGGGCCGACGTGGACCTGCTGCTTGCCAACCGCGCCGAGCTTTTGCTGGCGCTCGAGCACGTCACCATGGAGATGCTGCGGATGCCCTCCGAGGACCATTCGCGTATTTCCTTCGACGCCAACGACTATCGCCTGCTGCGCATCGAGGAGCTGCGGCTGAGCGCCATGACGGCCGCGGAGAAGGTGAAGCGCACGGGCGTGCCATTCCGCTTCAACCCCATGAACAGCCGCGAGCGCCGCGTGATCCACATCGCCTTGCGCAGCGAGACGGCGGTGCGCAGCGAAAGCTTCGGATCGGGCCCCGCGCGGCAGGTAGTGGTTTACCCTGCCGGCATGGCGAGCCTGGCGGGCCCAGAGGGCGGCCCGCCACGCACGGCCGCGCAGCGCCGCGGTTTCCGGCGCTAATTGAACCTTCAAGACACCATCGTCGCCATTTCCACGCCGCCCGGCAGAGGCGGTTTGGGCGTCGTGCGCCTGTCTGGCGCACAAGCCCGCTCCATCGCTGAACGCATCCTGCGCTTCTCCGGTGAGGCGGACTGGCGGCCCTGGCATGTTCAGATGGCCGAACTCCATCCAGTCGACCAAGTGCTGGTCGCATTCTTCGAGGCCCCGCGCTCCTACACCGCCGAAGACGTCGTCGAAATCTCCTGCCACGGCTCGCCGGTGGTGCTGCGTTACGCCGTGGAGCGCGCACTCGAAGCCGGAGCGCGCCTGGCCGATCCCGGCGAATTCACCTTGCGCGCCTTTCTCAACGGCCGCATCGATCTGCCGCGGGCGGAAGCCATCCGCGACCTGATCGAAGCCACCACCCTCTACCAGGCCCGGATCGCGGCGCAGCAGGCGGGGGGCTCGGTTTCGCGCCGCATCGCGCCGCTCAAGGAGCAGCTTCTGGAACTGATCGCGCTGCTCGAAGCGGGCATCGATTTTGCCGAAGACGACGTTGGCGTCGCGACGTCCGGTGAGATTCTGCGCCGCCTGGCGCCGGTTCTGGAGGGCGTCGGCCGGCTTGCCGCCAGCTTCCAATACGGCGGGCTGGTGCGCGGCGGCCTGACGCTGGCCATCGTGGGGCGCCCCAACGTGGGCAAGAGCAGCCTTTTTAACCGCCTTCTGGAACAGGACCGCGCCATCGTCGCCAGCGCGCCCGGCACCACGCGCGACTTAGTTTCCGAGACGGCATCCATCGGCGGCATCCCCGTGAAACTGTACGACACCGCCGGCATCCGCGAAGGGGCGGAGCTGGTGGAATCCCTGGGAATCGAGCGCAGCTTTCAGGCCATGACCGACGCCGATCTGACGCTGGTGGTAGTGGACGTTTCGCAGCCGCTCGACGACGAGGACCGTGCGCTGATCGCCCATGCCGGCCGCCAGGGCCGGCATCTGGTAGCCGGCAACAAGTGCGACCTGTTGGCAGGCGGAAGCGCCTGCCCCACAAGAGCGCAAACCTTTGCGGGCCAAAGTGGGACAGACGCTTTCGTCTGTCAACCCGCGGTTGGGCCAATCTCCGTTTCCGCCCTGACCGGCGAAGGCATCGCTCAACTGCGCGAAGCGATTCTCGAGGCCCTGGCCCCCAAAGGCGCTTTCGAGCAGGAGACCGGTTTCATCACCAGCCTGCGCCACGAGCAATTGCTGCGCGAATCGGCCGGGTACCTCCAAAAGGCGGGCGCCGCGGTCGAAGCCGGCATTCCACACGAGATGCTGCTCCTGGATCTCTACTCCGCTCTCCAGCCCATCGACGCCATCACCGGCGCCACCACAGCGGACGACATCCTCAACCGCATCTTCTCCACGTTTTGCATCGGAAAATGAACCTATGAACACTGAAAACGATCACCGCATCGACACGGCCCGCGTCAAGCAGGTCTATGGGGCCGTCTTTGGATGGGAATTCAAGGACTACGGCCCCGGCTACACCAGCTTCCACGATGGGCGTCTGGCCGGGGGCTTCACCACCGACGCGCGCCCGGCGGCCGACGGTTCCACTTCGCCGACCCGGAGGGCAACGTGCTGGGTGTCTGGTCCGAGTGACGCGGTGCGCCCCGGAGCGCGCGAATTCGCAGAGAGCCAGCCCGGAGGGCCGACGAATGAAGCCCATGGCGCATTCGCAGTACTTCCGGAGCGTGCTATGGCTCGATGACTTCTCTTTCGACAACTGCGCGATCCGGCGGCGCTGGAGGGCGATACGGGATGACGAAATTGTCGATCAACACCAGTATCCCGAAAGCCACGAAGCCCCATGCCGCGCGGCTGAGGATACCAATGCCGATGGAAATCGACATGAAAGCGATGATCCTTAGTGCTCGAGTTCCGTTCATATGCGTTCTCTAAGCTGCTCTGTTTCCGATGTCTCTCTTGCGGCGCTCGGGAGCGCGGCGTCTCCGGCCGATGTCCACCGGTCCAGTTGCCGCGCCACCTCCGCGGATACCACGGCCAAGGCGCTGTCCACCTCGGGCGACAACTCCGTTCCCCATCCCATCGCGGCGGGTTGGACCCCCACCAGAACCACTTCGCGAGGCGCCTGCCCCAGCAAGCGCAGGTCGTCGAGCAGTCCGGGAATTCCGGACTGGTGTGAGTTCCGCGTCTCGATCTTCGGTGGATCGGGGCCGCTGAAATCCATCCGGATCGTCGCGCCGGGCGGCACTCCCGCGTCCACGGCCTCGACAATCAGCAGTCGCTCGCACCCGCAAACCTCGGCCAGCAAATCCGTGCCAATGGTGCCGCCATCGATGAGGCGAGCCATGGATCCGACGCGCGCGTCGCTCCGCAGCCTCCGGACGGCATGAATACCGGCGCCGTCATCGGACAGCAAGAGGTTTCCGACGCCGACGATGGCAATGGTTGGCGTCACAGTTGCCCTCCCGTATGGCACGAACTGCACGGCGTTTCCGCCCACGCGCCGCCAACGTCTACCGGATGTTGGAAAGCCAGCCCGTCCGGCCCCTTGGCGAATTCGAGGCTCCCGGCTTTACCCTGTTGCAGTATCGTGTGACAGTCGCCGCAACCGGAGGGAATGACCTTGCCGTCCACACTCTTATGCTGGCCGTCATGGCAACGGTAGCAGCCCGGAAACTGAAAGTGACTGCTGTTGGTGAAGTATGTATCCCACCGGACTTTCATCGCCGGAAAGAAATAACGGTTGTAAGTGTCCTGTAAATAAGCGATGGCGGCAACGATCGCCGGCTGCTGGCCCGAGTACACCCGCGGGTAAGTCTTCCGATAATAGCCGCGCAGGGCGCTGTCGATTCCCCGCAGCGCCTGGTCGCGATCCGCGTAAGCCGCGGTCAGCGCCGCTACTCCCTGTTGCTTGAGGAACGGAAGAGACGCGTCGAGACGGCCGTCGGCAAGCGCCACGTCCACGCTTTGGTCCGGCGATTGCAGGATGTGGGTCGGCCGGTTGTGACAGTCCACGCAGTCCACGGTGCGGATCTCACCAGCCGGCGCGGTGGTCGAGTGCTGAGGCTGCGAAGTGTACACGTTGGCCTGGCCGGTCCTGGGGTCCACAGCCCGCACCCAGGTGATGTTCTGCCGTTCGGCATCGGCCGCGACATACTCCACCTTGCTCGCCACATGCCAGTGAATTCCCATTTGCGATGCGCTTCCGGACGCGCCCCCGCCGACCCGCACCAGCATGTCGATCTCCCAGCGGGTGTTGTGTTCGTCGGACAGGAAATGCACCTGGCGCACCTCGCGGGCTCCGAAGAAGTGAGACGGCCAATGGCACTGCTCGCAATTGCCGCGTATCGGGCGCAGCGCCGTCACGGGAACCGGAATGGGGCGTGGATAGTCTTTTTGGATGGTTTCGTCGAGTTCCACCACGCCGCGAATCTTCGATTCGAGGTACCCCGCGGCGCCACGTTCGACATGGCATTGCGCGCACGCCACCCGGGCGTGCGGCGACAATTGGTAGGTGACGTACTCCGGCGTCATGGAATGGCAAAGGGCGCCGCAGAACGGCACGGCGTCGGTGTAGCGATAGGCCTGGTAGCCCCCATAAACGGCCGGAACGGACAGGACCGCGGCCCCGATGGCGACTACCAGAAGAGCCTTTCTCTCCCTGGCCAGATTGAGGTCCCACTGGGGATAGCGCGCGAAGGATAGCGGCTTGTACATCCGCCACCGGATCCACTGCACGTACATGCCGATCAGCACGACCACCACGCCGGCAATCACGAATAGAGGCGGGACAAAGAAGATCACCAGGTCGCCATAGGGCTGAACCAGCGCGCCGCCTCCAATGGTGTGATAGGCGGTCAATACGGTAAAGACGAGTAAGCCTACGGCGGCGATACCCGTTCCGGCAAAGCTGATCCAGTTGCGATAGAGCGCCAGCGGGCCCGGTCCAGGACGGGGCGCGGGTGGCCGTCCGGAGCGTTTCTCATCCGGCGTGCCGCGCGGCAGCAACTGGTGGCGCCGGGCGAAGCTGCGCGCTTCGGGAATCGCCGCCACCTCGCGACGCAACTCGCCGGCGGGCACGAACTTCCATCCGGAGAAAATGCTGTCGAGTAATCCGTTCTCTTCCTCGAGCGAAACCAGAACCGATGCATAAACGTGGAAGATTACGAACGCGAAGAACACCCACATCAGAAAGTAATGAATCTCGCGGAGATACTGGGCATCGATCAGTTGCGGCAGCCAGCCAATGAACTGAGTCAGGACGGGGTTGCCGACCACCCGGCTGTAGAGAGCCAGGCCAGTCAGAATCTGGACCAGCATCAGCAGGTAGACGATGAGGTACGTCAGCGCTGCCAGGGGATTATGACCTACCCGATGGCCGGGCTCGAAACGCAGGAACGAGTAGAACTCGAGCATCGATCCCACACCGCGCCATTGTCCGCGGCGAATGGGAATGTATGCGGACCACCTCGCCCAAAAGTTGCCCTTGAAAAACCAGTACACCCGCAACGCAAATGCGCCGATCAGCACGAATGCGGACAGCTCGTGAACAAAGCGCACCTTGGCCATGAGGAAAGGCGCCTGCCCGGACGGGAGCAGAAACGGGCGGTGCATGAACAGGCCGGTGAACGAGAGCGACACGAACGCAAAGAAAATCAGCCAGTGCGCAATGCGAACCGGCAGCTCCCAAACATACGTACGGACCAGCTCCGTCTCGGGGCGGCGAGCCAGCACGGATTTGGGCGAAGGGGTCTTTGGCACCGCAGCCTCCTATGCCGCCGCAACCGGCTGCCATCGGCGTCCCCGCGCATCCACGACTTGGACCGCGCAGGCCAGGCAGGGATCGAAAGAGTGAATGGTGCGAAGCAGTTCGAGCGGTTTGTCCGGGTCCGCAATCGGATGCTTGATCAGCGCGGCCTCGTACGGACCGCGTTGCCCCATGGCATCGCGCGGGCCCCCATTCCAGGTGGTAGGCGCGATGACCTGGTAATTACGGATGGCGCCATCCTCGATCTCGACCCAGTGGCCCAGTGCGCCGCGCGGCGCTTCGTGCTGCCCGAAACCGCGGCACGAGTGGGGCCACGAGTCCGGATCCCAGCGCGCGCCGTTGTGCATGGCGAGCACCCGCCGGCCGAGATTGTCCTCCAACTCCTGCCACCAATCGGTCAACTTGTCGGCCATAAGCTGCGCCTCCAAGGCCCGTGCGGCAATTCGGCCCAGGGTTGAGAACAGCACGGTTGCAGGCTGCTTGATTTGGGCCAAAACGGAATCCACCAGCCCTTTCGCGGGCTGTTTGCCGGCCGCGTATGCCACCAGGAAACGCGCCAGGGGCCCGAGCTCCATCACCTCGTTCTCATAGCGCGGAGCTTTCAGCCAGGAGTACTTCTGGTCGACGTGAAGGTAGTCGTAGGGCGGCGCGGGGCCCGTATAAGTGGGTTTTGTCTCGCCTTCGAACGGATGCTTGGCCGGCTTGTTATCATCGTATGCATACCAGGAGCGCGCCACGTACTCGGTGACCTTTTCCGGAGAAAACGGCTGGGCCGCCGAGAGGTCGCGTTTCCGAACCACGCCGCCGGGGAAGAAGAACGTCGACGGGTCGCGCATGCTCTTGTCCGGATAGTCCCCGTAGGACATGAAGTTGCCCACGCCCTCGCCGCGCGTAAACCAGTCGGGGTAGAAACCGGCAACGGCGAGCACATCCGGCACATAGACCTGGCGTACGAACTGCCGGCCCATATCAATCAGCGTGCGCAGCAGTTGCAGACGTTCCGGATTGATGGGAGCTTGCGGAGAATCGGGGTCCATGGCCGTCGACATCCCGCCCACCAGGAACGTCTGCGGGTGGGGATTCTTGCCGCCCAGCGCCGCGTGTATGCGTATATAGTCGCGCTGAAATTCCAGCGCGTCGAGGTAGTGGGAAACGGCCAGCAGGTTCACCTCGGGCGGCAGACGGTACGCCGGATGGCCCCAGTAGCCGTTGGTGAACAGGCTCAATTGGCCGCTCTCCACCAGAGTCCGCACGGTTGTCTGAACGGCCCTGAAATGTCCCACTCCGGACTTGGCCCAGTCGGATAAGGAGCCGGCAATTTGCGCCGTCTTTGCCGGATCGGCCTTGATGGCGCTGGCGACATCCACCCAGTCGAGCGCCTGCAGGTGATAGAAGTGGACGACGTGATCCTGTACCAGTTGCGCGCCGGCGATCAGGTTGCGCACCAGGCGGGCGTTATCCGGCACTTCGATCTCGAGCGCGTCCTCCACCGCCCGCACGGAGGCGAGCGCATGGACCATGGTGCACACGGAACAGATTCGTTGCAGCCAGTACCACGCTTCGCGCGGGTCGCGGTTGCGGACCACCAGTTCGAGCCCCCGGAACATGGTGCCGGAACTCCAGGCATCGGAGATCACGCCACCCTCCACCTGGGCCTCCATCCGAAGATGCCCTTCAATTCGCGTCAGCGGATCAACGACAATGCGCGCCATGTCCCGTCTCCTCTGCGATCACGATTTCCCGGGCGGCCCTTCGCGCTCCACCAGACCGCCTCCCCGGCCGATCTCGGTGGGGCCGCCTCTGGGCGCCTCGCCTCGCGGGTGCATCTGCCTGCGCGCGGCACTGGCGATTCCGTGCAACCCCAGACCGGCCGCCACGCCAGCCGTCAGCCAGCCGCCGATCTTCCCGGCGGTGACATCCACGCCGAAACCTGGAACCCCCGGCAGGCGCCGATAGAGCGGCAGCGCCGTGTCCCAGAAACGGTAGGAGGCGCAGGCGGCACAGCCGTGCCCCGATTCGACGGGCCAACTCGTCCCGTCGTTCCACCGGACCACCGGACAGTTGAAGGTACCTAACGGCCCTTTGCATCCCATCTTGTACAGGCAGTACCCGCGCCGCGCGCCATCGTCGTCCCAGCGTTCCACGAAACGGCCGGCATCGTAATTGGCACGCCTCTCGCACTGGTCGTGGATGATGTGCCCGTAGGCGAACAGAGGGCGCTTGTGGGCGTCGAGCGCGGGCATCCGGCCGTACGTCAGCCAATAGACCAGCAGCGCGGCGGTGTTGGCGGGGTTGTGCGGACAGCCCCCCATGTTCACCAGATTCAGGCCCGGGATGGCTTCCCCTATGCCGATCGCGCCGGTGGGGTTGGGGGCCGACCGCTGCGGCCCGCCGTCGAACGCGCAGGAGCCAACGGCGATGACTGCCGCGGCGCCGCCGCAGACCCGCTTGGCGATATCCAGGGCCGAGCGGCCGCCGATCGTGCAATATGCGGGGTCACCGGTGGGAATCGAACCTTCCACCACCGCCAGGTATTTGCCGCTGTCCTCGCGCACCACGCGATCCAGAGCGCTTTCGGCCTGCTTGCCGGCCGCCGCCATGATCGTCTCGTGATATTCCCAGGAGAAAAACGAGAGCACCAGCTCCGTGATGGACGGATGACTGGAGCGCAACATCGACTCCGAGTTGCCGGCACAATCCTGGAACTCCAGCCAGACCAACACCGGCCGGCGCTTTTTCTCCAGGGTGGCCGCCACCTGCGCGGCCGCGCTCAACGGCAGACCCAGCACCGTTGCCATCGACCCGCAAAACTTCAGAAACTTTCTACGTGGGATTCCATGGCATCGCAGGGCGTCTGCAATACTGTACTCGCGACCGGGCATTGCGCTTCCCCCCACCGCTCGCTGGCGGCGCGGCGACCGCCGGTTTTGCCTGCGAATCCGGAGCCACGGGAATGAACGCGCGACATTCCGTCCCGTGCCGCGGGCCCAATAACGCCTGATTATGGGCACCATTCGAGTCCGTAGTCAATAGGAAAAGAGGGCCTTCTTAGCGCTCTTTTTCGCGATCGCCAAGGCCCGCGCCTGAAATGGTAAGGTGGTGAATTATGCCTGAAAACACAGCTCCCGCCCGCCCCATGGGCTTTTCCACACGCTCTTTGCACGCCGGACACACTCCCGACAAAGCCAGCCACGCGCGCGCCGTGCCCATCTACCAGACCACGTCGTACCTTTTCGACGATTCCGCGCACGCCGCCGCCCTGTTCGCGCTGGAGCAGTTCGGGAATATCTACACCCGCATCATGAACCCGACCACCGACGTTTTCGAGCAGCGCGTGGCGGCGCTCGAAGGCGGCATCGGCGGCCTGGCCACGTCCAGCGGCCAGGCGGCGCAGTTTCTGGCCATCGTGAGCCTGATGGGGCAGGGCGACGAGCTGGTGGCCTCCAGCACGCTCTACGGCGGCACCTACACGCAGTTCGACGTGAGCTTCCGCCGCCTGGGCATCGATGTCAAATTCGTCGAGCCCGGCGATCCCGAGAACTTCCGCAAGGCCATCACCCCGAAGACGCGCGCGCTCTACGGCGAGACCATCGCCAACCCGCGCATGAACGTGCTCGATATCGAAAAGGTGGCGGCCATCGCGCACGAAGCCGGCGTGCCGCTGGTGATCGACAATACCATGGCGTCGCCCTATTTGTGCCGTCCCATCGAGCACGGCGCCGATATCGTGCTCCACTCCGCCACCAAGTTCCTGGGCGGCCATGGCACCTCCATCGGCGGCATCATCGTGGATAGCGGCAAGTTCCCGTGGAACGAGAAGTTCCCCGCCCTCACCGAGCCCAGCCCCGGTTACCACGGCATGAAGTTCAGCGAGGTCTTCGGCAACCTGGCCTTCATCGTCAAGGCGCGCGTGGAAGGTTTGCGCGATTTCGGCCCGTGCATCAGCCCCTTCAACTCGTTCCTCTTCATCCAAGGCATCGAGACGCTGAAATTGCGCATGGACCAGCACAGCCGCAACGCGCTGGCAGTCGCCGAATGGCTGGAGAAGCATCCGGCCGTCTCGTGGGTGAAGTACCCCGGCCTGAAGTCCAGCCCCTATTACGGGCTGGCGCAGAAGTACCTGCCCAAGGGCCAGGGCAGCATTCTGACCTTCGGCATCAAGGGCGGCCTCGCGGCCGGGCGCAAGCTCATCGATTCGGTGAAGCTCTTTTCGCACCTCGCCAATCTCGGCGACGCCAAGAGCCTGATCATTCACCCGGCCTCCACCACCCACCAGCAACTGACCGACGAGCAGCAGGTCGAAGCCGGCGTCACCAAAGACCTGGTGCGGCTCTCGGTGGGAATAGAGGACGTGGAAGACATCCTCTGGGACCTGGACCAGGCCATCGCGGCTTCGCAGAGTTAGCCGCAATTCGGCGACAGGCAACGAAACCCCCTGGAAACGTCCGGGGGTCCTCGGTTTCTCCGCCAAACCACCCACGAATTCCCCCGAGGGTCTGTTCTTCTCTGCCTCCGCGGCATAGAAGTGGAGTCCACGCTCTCTTTGGCGTAGCGCCGTGCGTGTCGAGTACGCACGGATTCATGCGTCTGGCGCGGGCTTTCCTGAGTTGTTCGTTTCTATGTCGCCACCCCGCGACATGGTTGGATGTGCCGGCTTACTGATGTATATGTATATTGAGGGCTGGCGGCAAGCGGTCCTCCAATATCCGTGCGATGTCTATCGAGCAACGAAGGAGATTTGAGCATGCGCAGTCTTGTGCTGACGGTTGCGGGGCTTCTCCTGGTTGGCACCGCGGTGGTGCGCGCCGATGAGGACAACCCGAATATGAGTGGAACATGGAAACTCGACCCGGCCCGCAGCGAACTTGACCGGACCAACAAGAATCTCGCGCTCGTAGTCGAGGAGAAAGCGCAGAAGATCCATATAAAGGAGACCCGCGGGCCCAACCCGAAGGAGGATGTTTCGGAGTTCACCTGCGGCACGCTGGGCAGAGAGTGCCCCATGCAGGACGGCGGATACAAGGCTACGGTGTCCGTCTATTACAATGGTCCGCTGCTGGTCGTCCTGAAGACACACGGACGTAAGGACAGTTCGGTCGAGAAGCAGCAGTTCTCGCTGTCGCCTACGGGTGATTCCCTGGTTCTTGAGATTACGCATATCGAACCGGAAGGAAAGGCCGAGAGGCTGGTGTTCACCAAAGCGCAGTAATCGTTTTGTCGCGCACCGGCCGGTCGCGCCCTTTACGTCCAGCCGCACACGGTACACCGCTCCGCGCGCGGTAATGAACAGCGATTTGTCATCCGCTTCCCCTGGTGGCCACGTATAGGTTGCTCTTTTCGTCCACGCTAATGCCTCGCGGCACGCCGTCGATTCGGGAAACCAGTTTTCAGGGACAGGCTACGCAACGCCCAATCGCTCAGCCGGTGGCGTTTGGGAGTTTCGTCGCCCGACACGGAGCAGCGTGTCCTTTCGGCGAACGTGCCCGGCCCGAATGTCCTGGCGAGAATGAGGAGGAGGTGCGCGCCGGCCGATTCGTCCTCGTGGTTTCCGATGCGACACTCGACGAGTTGGGCTTGGCTCCGGAATCGGTACGTCGCATTTTGGCGGATCTGCCCCCGTCCCGGATAGAGGTCGTGAGTTCTTCGGAGGAATCGAACCCGGTAGGGGCCGGGCATGCCCGGTCCCTACACGCCGGGGTCGTTGGACCGGCTTCCCGCAACGACGCGGCGCACATCGCATTAGCAACCATCTTCGGCGCCGATCTCTCAGTGAGTTGGAGTTTCAAACACATCGTCCATTTTGAGAAGATTGCAGGGTACGAAGGCGTGAACAGCCTGCGTGGCTATCGGAGCCCGAAGATTTACTCGCCGCGAGAGGTGGTGCAGAATTGAAGCAGGATAAGAAGTTCGACTGTGTCCAAATGAAGACCGAAATCCAGGAGCGTCTGTTGCAAGAGATCGCTGAACTCGGCGAAGAGGAAGCCGCGCGGCGCCGGCGCGACCGATTGGTCCACGACCCCATCCTGGGCGCCTTCTTGAAGCGGAAAACCGCGAGTTCAGGCCCGCACACGGAACGAACACCCGCGGCTTAAGGGCAGAGTTAGTACACCATCGCTCCCCTCACATCCAGCCGCACCCGGTACACCACCCCCCGCGCGGTAATGAACAGCGATTTCTCATCCGCCTCCCCGAATGCGGAATTGGAGGGCAGCTCGTGCATCTCCATGACGTGAATCGGACGGCCCTCCGGGCTGTAGACGGCGATTCCCTTGGCGGCCACGTACAGGTTGCCCTTCTCGTCCACGCTAATGCCGCCGGGCACGCCGTCGATTCCGGGAACCAGCACGCGCTCGTTCGAGGCGTCGCCGCTGCGATCCACGTCGTACGCGCGGATGTTGTGCTCGTCCGCGTTGGAAACGTATAGAACGCGGCCGTTGGGCGAGAGCGCGATGCCGCGGGGACGCCCGGTCGGCTTGGCCACCAGCTTCATGGGGCCGCGCGGCGGAAGGTGATAGACGCCGTAGAAATCCAACTCGCGGTGGTCCGACTGCTCTCCGAATGCGGGATCGGTGAAATAGACGTGGCCCGATTTGCTCACTACGATATCGCTGGGCGCATTGAGCCGCTTGCCTTCCCACTGGTCCGCCAGCACTTCGATCTTGCCCTTCTTATCGGTGCGGGTCACGCGGCGCAAGCGCGTCTCGCAGGTGTAGAGACGGCCGTCGGCGTCGAAAGCGTTGCCGCTGGGGCCATGGGCGTCCGCGCGAAAGACTTCGGCGGCGTGGCCGGGAGACCATTTGAGGAGGCGGTCGCTGGGAGTGTCGCTGAAGATCAGGTACCCGTCTTTGGACCAGGCGGGACCTTCCGTGAAGCGGTAGCCATCCGCCAGCTTGCTGAACGTGATATCGGAGAAATCCTGCGCGGATGCGAGGAGAGAGAAAAGGACGGCGGCGAAACAGGTTCGGGCCGAGCGGTTCATTTACCCGCGCTTTTGTTCTTGAGCTCGATGTGGTTGATTACCTCTTTGACGCCCTTCACCTTCTTCGCGACTTTGGAGGCTTTTTCTCTCTGAACAGGCAATTCGACCGTGCCGCTCAGCGTGACCACGCCCTGCTTGACGTCCACGTCGATGCCGCCGCCCTTCACCACCGGGTCGTCGGCCAGCTTGATGCGGACCTGGTTGTAGACGGCGTCGTCGGTAAGGGGTTTTTCCGCGGCCAGACAGACGCCGGCCAGCAGAAGCAGAACCACAAGAGCACCGCAAATTTTAGAAATCATCTTTACCGGCCATTGTACGCCAGTCCAGCGCGTTCAGAAAGGCGGGCTTTTCGCGCCACCCCGGCTCCACGCGCACATGCAGGTCGAGGTAGATTCTCACTCCGAACAGCCGCTCCATCTCCTGGCGCGCCAGCGTGCCGATCTTCTTGAGCATGGCGCCCCCGGTTCCGATGACGATGGCCTTCTGGCCCTCGCGCTCCACTCGTATAGTGGCGTAGATCCGCGTGATGTTGTGTGTCTCTTCCCACCCGTCGACCATCACGGCCACCGCGTGCGGCACTTCCTTGCGCGTGGCGTGCAGCACTTTCTCGCGGATCAGCTCGGCGGCCAGGTACCGCTCGGGCTGATCGGTGACGTAATCCTCGGGGAAGTAGGCCGGCCCCTCGGGCAAGCGCGCCAGAATCGCCTGGCGCAAATCTTCCAGGCCATCGCCCTTCACCGCGGAAACCGGAACGTAATCGGCGAATTCGTGAATCTCCTTGTACTGGGAGATCAGCGGCAGCAGGCGGGCTTTCTCCTTCACCAGGTCGATTTTGTTCAGCACCAGCACCACGGGCGTCCCGCTCTTGCGCACCAGGTCGACCGCGCGCCGGTCCTCTTCGCCAACGGCCTCGGTGGCGTCCACCACCAGGAGCAGCAGGTCGCGCTCTTCCAGGGCGGCGCGAACCGCATCCATCATGCGCTTGTTGAGCGGCGAATCGGCCTTATGAATGCCGGGCGTGTCGACGAACACGATCTGCGCCTCGGGCCGCGTGAGGACGCCCTGTATGGAAGTGCGGGTGGTCTGCGGCTTATTGGCGACAATGGCCACCTTCTGCCCGACCAGGGCGTTGAGCAGCGTGGATTTTCCAGTATTGGGCCGTCCCACGAGCGAAACAAAACCGGACCTGAAGCTGCTACTCATGCGCCACCTCTTGAGACTTGGCAATGCGAACCTGGCCCACGCGCAGATCGTCGCTGGCCAGCACCTCGACGCGGATGCCGTCGCGGTCCACCACCTCCCCGGCCTTGGGCACGCGTCCCAGCCATTCGCTCACCAGGCCGCCCACGGTGGTGGATTCGATGTCCTCCTCGCGGTGGAACGAGGGGAAGAGGTCGCCCACGCGGTCCAGGTCGAAACTTCCGGAGACGATGCAGCCGCCGCGGCCGTCTTTGGCGACGTCGCTATCGGGCTCGTGCTCGTCGCGGATCTCGCCGATGATGACCTCCAGCAGGTCCTCCATGGTAGCCAGGCCGGCGGTGTTCCCGTACTCATCCACCACGATCACCATGTGGGTGTTTTCCCGCTGCATCTGGCGCATGAGGTCGCTGACGGGCTTGGTTTCGGGAACGAAGATGAGGTTACGGACCAACTCGCGCACAATGCGGCGATCGCGCTCCTCTTCTTCCACTTCGAACATGTCGCGCACGTGGACGAAGCCGGCGATATGATCGATGTCCCGTTCGTACACGGGAATGCGCGAGAACTGCTCGTTGATGACGAGTTGCCGCAGTTGTTCGAGCGTGGCATCGGCGGAGATGGCGACGATGTTCGGCCGCGGCGTCATCACTTCGCGCACCACCTTGTCGCCGAACTCGACCACCGATTGGATCAACTCGCGATCCTCTTCTTCAATGAGACCCTCTTCGGCGCCAGCCGAGATGAGCGCCTCGATGTTGTCGGCGGAGGTGGGCGCCTCTTCCGCGGTGGCGGCGTCATCGGTGAGATCCACCAGGGACTGGAAGAATCCGAGCACGGCGACGCACGGCCGGGCGATCCAAGCGAGAGCGCGCAGCGCCGGCACCAGCGGCACCAGCCACCGGGCGGTGGTACGGCGGTACAGAAACTGGGGCAGCGCGTATGCGACCGCGACCATGGTCAGCCAGACGGCCAAGGCGGCCTGCCAGAAGACGGCCGCGTGCCACGGCTCGCCATCGGCGAACCAGGCGAAGTAGAAAATGCCCAGCAGCACCAGCAGCGTGTGCTTGATGAGTGAGAATGCGCCGGCGCCATCTTCCGTCTTCAGCCCCAGCTTGTCTTCCAGCGTCTCTTTGAAGAACTCAAGGGAGCGCAGGTCGCGCGTGCGCAGCCTCAGGCTCTCCAGATACAGCAGTTGCACGAAGGTGACCAGGCCGAGCAAGGGAATCGAGACGAGAGTTGCCAGCGCGACTGCCAGCGTCATCGCCGCACCCGTTCGATGAGGCTTGTGGCCAGGCCCAGGCGCGCCCGCCAGCGCTTCTCAGCGCGCGCCATGCGGCCGCCGTCGGCGGTATGATCCATGCCCAGCAGGTGCAGCAGGCCGTGCAGCATGAGGATCTCGATCTCCTGCCCGGTGTCGTGGCCGAAGTCGCGGGCCTGGGCGCGCGCGCGGGCGAAAGAGATGGCGATGTCGCCGAGGTGGAGGCCGGTAGCGCCGGCGATCTTGTCGCCGGTGGTTGTCCGCGGTCGCAAAGTCACCGGCGACAAGATCGCCGGCGCCACCCCCGGGAAGGAAAGCACGTCCGTCGCGTAATCCTTACCCAGAAACTCGATGTTCAGGCGGCGGAGTTCGGCATCGCCGGCGATCAGGCAGTCGAAAGGGCGGCCCTGGGCCACTTCCACCTGGAGGCGGCGGGCGAATCGTTCGATGGGCCGGCGGGCGAAATCTGGCGGGACGCGCCGGAACGTAACGGTACTGCTCTGGGGTGAAGACATAGCGCGCGCTCAAGCTCCCGGAGCGGTCTCGGGGGCGGCGGCGTCCGGCTCGGCCAGCTTCAGGGTAAGCTGGCGGCCCGCGCCAACGGTCTCGTTGTAACGCTCGTAGGCTTTGACGATGCGCTGCACCAGGCTGTGACGCACCACGTCGCGCTCGTCGAACTGCACGAAGCTGATGCCTTCAATGCCCTTGACGACATCCACGGCTTCGAGCAACCCGCTGCGGCGGCCGGTGGGCAGGTCGATCTGCGTCACGTCGCCATTCACCACCATCTTGGAATTGAAGCCCTGGCGCGTAAGCACCATCTTCATCTGTTCGGCGGTGCTGTTCTGCGCCTCGTCCAGAATGATGAAGCTGTCGTTGAGCGTGCGGCCGCGCATGAAGGCGATGGGGGCCACTTCGATGACGTTGCGCTCCAGCAGCTTTTCGACGCGGTCGCTATCCAGCATGTCGTAGAGCGCGTCGTAGAGGGGGCGCAGGTAGGGGTCCACTTTTTCCTGCAAAGTGCCCGGCAAAAAGCCCAGCCGCTCGCCGGCTTCCACCGCGGGGCGGGTCAGGATGATGCGCGCCACCCGTTTGGCCATCAGCGCGGAAATGGCCATGGCCACGGCCAGATAGGTCTTGCCGGTGCCCGCCGGACCGATGCCGAAGACCATGTCGTTGCGCTCGATGGCCTCCAGGTAGCGGCGCTGGTTGACCGATTTCGGTGCCAGCGCCTTCTTGCCGAAGTTGCGCTGCCGGCCGCTCTCGACCAGCGCGCGGAGAGACACTTCCGGATCGAGCGTCACCACGCGCAGGTAGCTGTTCAGGTCGCCGTTGTTGAAAACGTGGCCTTCGCGAACCAGCGCGGCGTAGTCTTCCAGAATGCTTTCCGCGCGGGTAACGTTCTCGGCTTCGCCTTCGATTTCCAGATTGTTGTCCACCAGTTGGGTGTGGACGCTGAATCCCGATTCAAACAACCGGATGTTCTCATCGCGGGTGCCAAAGAGGCTTTCGACGCCTCGGCTGATACGCACGCTAGCTTTCATTGAGTGGGTGCTGAGTACCTCCAAGCCAGTAAAAACGGCGACAGGATGGGACGGTGAAACCGGAGTGGTTCGAAGCTTCGTCAACCCGCTCGCGCGGGCGGCTGAAAACCATCTGTTCTTATTATACCGGAGAGTCAAGGCCGGTGGCGGTTGGTGGCCGGGCGCAGGTGCATTGCCTTCGTTCCCGGCATCGTGTTCACCTCGGCAAGCGAATAGCGAATCGCCTGCCCGGGATGTTGCCGGCCGGTGGAAAAAAAGAGAAGGTATGATGACCGATAGTCTGGTCGCCTCGGACAGAATTGCCATATTCGATCCGCCGCCCGACCGAATCCGCATCGTGGTGGCTGAGGCCTCATTCGTTGTCCCGCCCCCCGCTTACAAGCCGGCGGAAATTCAACAGATCAAGGCCGCGGCCGGGGGGAAGCCCATTGCGCCCTGTATTTCCGTTTTGAGCAGTTACCGATAACCGCTTGATGGCCTCCGACGCCTTTATTCATGCGGATTTCAACGCGATGAAGACGCTCTGGAGGTCAACACCCAATGGGTGAGAAACAAAATGGACCCTTTCAGCTATCGTTCAACGCCTTGTTGAAGGTCGGTTTCCAGGGATCACGAGTCGCCTCCGACGGTGGCCCGATCCTGGTACGCGAGCTGGATGAACGTCTGGGCTTCGGTGATCTCATTGCCCAGCACCCGACCGGCTCACGACGCGGAAAGAACACGCAGCTTCCGCTGGCGGACCTATTGCGCCAGTCCGTTTGCAGCCGGATGGCCGGCTATGAGGATGTCAACGATGCCGAGCGGCTCTCGCAAGATCCGACGTTCCGGCCGATCGGTTCCGAGAAGATCTGGGATCGTGGTGCGGCGCTGACCTCCCGCTTGCAGACGTTCGAAACCGAGATGCTGGCCGAGACGGCTGTGGTTGAGCTTCATCGCGTACAACCTGGGGAACCTCTGGCGGCGGGTGCCCTCTGGGCCCGGTGTTGCCGAGGAAGATCGAGAACTAACCGCTGACCAGCTTGCAGCAAAGGCCGGTGAAAACCGGCGGTCGTTGGATCAAGCACGCGCGGTACTACTGGCTGCTGCTGGCCGAGAGCCATCCGGCCAGGCGACTGTTTGGGAGCATGGCACGGCGGATCGGTGCGCTGAAGGTGGCTACCGGGTAGCAGGAGGGCGATGACACCAGCGAAATCAGGCAGACCAGGACGTGGGGGCCGGAGAGGTGTCTATGAAAATCACTGGAAAGAAGCAGCTCCCCGGTTTTGGGTTATTCCGGCGGGGCGACAACCCCGCCTTGCAAGGGCGAAGACGGCTCCCGGAGGAAAAACTGGGACTCGCAAGACCAAGGGATGACGGTTTGGTTTATACTCAATTGGAGCTGAAAATCCAAAATGGAAATTCCGGATCATGCTCCACTGGAGGCTGACCCGGATGAGGTTCAAATCGAACCTCGCGGTAGACAAAACATCGTAGGAGCATCAATGCCGAACAAGAACTTTGATCGTAGAGCATTCCTGAAGGGCGCGGCCTTGGCCGGTGTGGCGCCCGCTGCCCAGGCCGCCCCGCCTGTGCGCAAGTGGGATCATGAAGCGGATGTCGTGGTGATCGGGTCGGGCGCTGCCGGGCTGCCCGCGTCCATTATCGCCAAGGAGAACGGCGCGTCGGTAATCGTGGTCGAGGCCAACGACGACATCGGCGGCCACGCCGCCGTCTGCACCGGCAACATCCCGCTGGGGGGCGGCACGGCGGCCCAGAAAGCGGCCGGGATCGTGGATTCGCCCGAAATCCTCTTCAAGGACCTCTGCGACTGGTCCTCGGTGGGGAACAACGGCGCCGCGGAGTACCGCTACAACGACCGCGACCTCGTTCGCGCATTCGCCGACAACAACGTAATGGCCTACGACTTTCTGGTGTCCCATGGACTGGTATGGACGAAACCGGTACCGGACCGTGGGGGGATGACCCAGGCGGGCAAGTCGGCTCCCAGGGCGATGCACGCGGCCATTCTGGATTATGTGCGGATTCAGACCGGCGAAGCCGAGCCCCGCGAAGTCGGGAAAACCATTTCCGGGGGCATCGGCATCATGCGCCCGCTGGAGGCAGCCGCGAAGAAGGCGGGCGTGCAAACCCTTCTGAACCACAGGATGACCAGCATCATCCGGGAGAATAACAACACGGGCCGGGTGACCGGAATCGCGGTGGAGGTCAAAGGCGGCGCCAAGATCAATATCCGCGCCCGGAAAGGGGTCATCGTCGCCACCGGCGGCAGCACCGCCAACGTGGAATTCCGGCGCATATTCGATCCACGCCTCACCGAGGAATACTGCAGCAATGCGGGCGAGCCCTATACCAGCCAGGATGCCAGCGGAGAAATCGCCGCCATGGAGGTGGGGGCATCGCTTTGGGGCACGGCCAACCAGACCGCGGAATTCGGCTCCGTTCTCGCTAAGCCAGGGTATGTCGGGTGCCAGCACGGATACCCCGCCATTTCTCCCCAGTGGCAACCGGGTAGCAAGTATTTCAGCAAGGTCCGCGCCATCGGCCTGCACATCCAGGATTATCAGAACGCGATCTGCGTCAACCAGGTCGGCATGAGATTTTATGACGAGACGAAGGGCCCGTTCGGCAACGCCGCCGCTACCCTGGTGACCGGCCCAAATTACAAGCAGGACGATTTTCACAGCGTGGCCAACATAAAGTGGGATCCCATGGGCTACCTTCCGGCGGCCATGAGCCTGAATGGCGGCACCGGCCCCGGCGGCGGGCCGATTTGGTGCATCTTCGACGCGGCGGCGGTGCAGCGCGAGAAATTGACCGTCGCTCCACCCTATGTGGATCGGGAGGCCGGCTTCTTCTTTTCCGCCGACACGATTGCCGGGTTGGCCGCGGCCATCAAGAACAAGTATCAAAAGAACCCGATGCCCGCGCGGGCGCTCCAGGAGACGGTTGCCCGCTACAACTCTTTTGTGGACGCGGGCAAGGATGCGGATTTCGACAAGGCCAGTCCCAAGTACAAAATCGAGACGCCTCCGTTCTACGCCGCCTGGGCCGTGCCGATTATACATGATACCCGCGCCGGCCTGCGCGTCAACGCGAACTTCCAGGTGCAGGACCTCAGGGGCAAGGTGATACCGGGCCTCTACTGCGCGGGCGAGTCCGCCGGTGGATTCGGCGAGCACGGCATCGCCCGGTGCGTCGTCGGGGGCCTGCTGGCCGGCAAGCACGCCGCCGCGCAAAAGGTGTAAAGCGCTTTCATTCTTAGCACACGGATAAACACGGAGTTGTGCCTGATGCGCGGGATCCAGAAGACCTACATTCCGGAGTTCCAGCAGCGGATCTGGAAGCGCGACTTCAAGCTGGTCGAGACGACTGACATGACCATGGCGATCTCCGGCATGGGCGGCATCGGGTCGGCTGTGGCTGCGCGCGCGCACTACGGCTTCAACATGAAAATCCTGGCCACGGATGCGAAACCCCTGGCCAAACCGATCTTCGTGGACACGCTCCGCGAGCCGGCGTGGCTCCCGGAGATAGTCTCGCAAGCCGATGTGGTGTACCCCGAGCCGTATCCCGCCACTGGCGCGTACTGGAGTTGCCCGAACCTGAATATGACTCAACATACCGGTGGATTCGCGCCGCAACGCCAGATCCGCCTGATGGGGCTGCTGGCCGAAAACGTGCGGCGTTACACCAGCGGCTTGCCTTTGATGAACGTGATGGACAAACAGCGCGGCTACCGAGCCGCGAAGAGATTTGATTTCAATAAAGGAGAAATTCATGAATTTCAGACGAATGCTCATCGGCAGCGTAGTTTGCGCGACGCTGTGCCTGACTGTCGCAGTGGTGGCACGAGCGCAACAACCGGCCGCCGCGCCGGTGAAGATGTACAATACCGCGAAAGCGAAATTGCTGTCCGGCAAGCAGATTTTCGGCGTGACCGCGACTTCGCCGGACCCGAACATCTATTGCGCCATGGCCAACGCCGGGTACGATTTCACGTGGATCGAAATGCAGCACAGCCCGCTGACATTTGAAGACGTGGCCCACATGATATGGGCCTGCCGGGGAGCGTCGGCGGTACCCTTTATTCGCGTGCCGGACGCCACGGAAAGCGATATCCAGAAAGCCACGGACATCGGGGCTTTGGGCATCATCGTCCCCACCGTCGACACGGTCGAGAAGGCCGAGGCAGCGGTCAAGTGGTCCCGGTATCCGCCCCAGGGACGCCGCAGCCAGGGTGGCGGCCAATACCGGGCATTATATGGCAACGACTACCGCCAGACCGCCAACGCCAACATGTTGGTGATGGTCATGATTGAGACGCCCATTGGGGTGGCGAACGCGGAGAAGATCGCCGCCGTCCCTGGAATCGATGTGATCTTCGCCGCCAGCGGCGACCTGGGGAACTTTTCCGGACACAAGCAGGGCGACCCGGAGTATGAAGCGCTGGTCACCAGAATCCACGATGTCGTCCTGAAGGCCGGCATCAAGCTGGGTGGTCCGCAATTCTGGCAGAACCGCCCGGGCTTCACCTTCTTTCAGGCTCCCGGCGAAACCGAACTGATCAATGCAGGCGCACGGGTAAACCTGGGGCTCCCCCCGGCTCCGTCGGGCCCTCCGCGGTAAGAGATGAAGGCATTCTAGAGCTATCCGTTCTAGTCTGCCTGGCTACTTTTGCGCAGGATCGAGAACCCGCAGCGGTTGGCGGCGGAGACATCCCCGCTCGCGGTCCCGCTCCCGCGCAGGCTACCGGGGCTAAGGAGGCCGCGGCCCCGGCATGCACTGGCAGGGCCGAGCACTTCATCGCGGTGGACGCGAAAGGTCATCCGAATGCCCCGCACGTCGACGCCAGCGACGATCGATGGGTCGGACACGATGCCGCCGCGTGCGGCGTCGGTGTCATCCTCGTCCGGCGCCGCGTTTTCGTGTAGCCGGTTTTCTCCGCTTTCCGTACATGCGCGAGTTCCAGGGATACGCCTGCCCCGTTTCGTGGAACACTGAATGAATGGGGACTTGGCGCACACCGGAGCCGGCGCGGGCACATAGCCTGCTCGAAGTGGAACTCGAGAAATGGGATCAGGACTTTCGCTTCCTGCTGGGGTGCTTCCGGGCATCCCTGACCAGGATACGGGAGGACGAACTCGCCCGGCTCGTCGAGCAGGCCTTCTCCATTCCTCCCGAGGCAGGCGCGCGGCTTCCGGAGCGCGGGGCGCAGGCGCTCTCCATGGCCTTTCAACTCCTCAACATGGTGGAAGAGAACACCGTGAACCAGGTGCGCCGGCTGCGGGAGACCGCCGGGGGGCCGGCCAGTGAGCCGGGCACCTGGCCCTCGCAACTGCGGCTGCTGCGCGAGGCGTCCTTTACCGATGCCGACGTGCGCCGCGCCATGCGGTCGATCCACGTTCAGCCCGTGCTCACGGCGCACCCGACGGAATCCAAGCGGGCTTCCGTGCTGGAGCGGCACCGCGAAATCTACCTCATGCTGGTGGAGCGCGAGAACCCGACCAAGACTCCCATGGAACAGGAGGCATTGCGGCAGCGGATCGAGACCAGCCTGGAGCGTCTGTGGCGAACGGGCGAGATCCTGGTGGAGCGTCCCGGGGTGGAATCGGAAATCGGCAACATGCTGCATTACGTCGCGAACGTGTTTCCCGACGTTTTGCAGCTACTCTCGGAACGCTTCCGGGGGTCCTGGGAATGGGCGTTTCCGGGAACGCTGGCGCCGGCCGAACCGCGATTGACGTTCGGGAGCTGGGTGGGCGGCGACCGCGACGGCCATCCGCTGGTGACCGCCGAAACCACGCGCCACGCCCTCGAAGCCTTGCACGCACAGGCGCTGGCGGTGCTCCGGCAACATCTGCAAAAGCTCGCCGGCAGCCTGAGCCTTTCGGATATGATGCAAGCCGCGCCGGGCGGACTCTACGAACGCATCTCGTCTTGCTCGGCGATGCTGGGCGAGCGGGCCCAGCGGATACTCCGCCAGTACCCCAGCGAACCGTGGCGGCAGTGGGTCCACCTGATGCTGGCCCGAGTTCCGGAGCCGGGCGAGACTCGGCCGATGGAATGGAGCTATGGGCGCGCCGGGGAACTCGCGAACGATCTCGAATTCCTGGCGGATACGCTCCACCAGGCGGGCGCGGACGCCATCGCCGTGGCGGAAGTGGCGCCCGTCGAGAGGCTCGCGGCAGTATATGGATTCCAAGGAGCGGCCCTCGATATGCGGCAGAACAGCGCCTTCCACGGCGTTGCGATCGGGCAACTGCTGACCATCGCGGGCATGGATGGGGCCGATTATCTGGATTGGCCGGAACACCGGAAACGAGAACTGATCGACCGGGAGCTGGGATCTCCGCGCCCGTTCGCGGTTTCCTCGGCGGCGCTTCCCCCGGAGGCGGAGGCCAGCGTGGCTGTGCTGCGGCTGGCGCGGGAATGGAGCGAAAGGCACGGCAGCGGCGGGGTGGGCCAGTTCATCGTGAGCATGACGCATGCGGCCTCCGATCTGCTCAATGTGTACCTGCTGGCGCGGGAGGCGGGGCTGGTGCGCAACACGGCGCAGGGGCTGGTCTGCGAGATTCCGGTCACGCCTCTGTTCGAGACCATCGAGGACCTGGAGAACAGCGGCCGCGTGCTGGCCGATTTCCTGGCGCACCCCATGACCCTGCGAACGCTCGGCTACCTCCAGGAGCGAGAGAAGCGCCCGCACCCGCTACAGGAGGTGATGATCGGTTACAGCGACAGCAATAAGGATGGCGGCATCCTGGCCAGCCACTGGTACCTGCGCAAGGCCCAGATACGGCTGGCGGACGTGGCGAGAGAGGCGGGAATCGAGCTGCGCTTCTTTCACGGCCGCGGCGGAACGATCGGCCGCGGGGCCGGACCGACGCACGTATTCCTGGAATCGCTTGCGCCGGGCACGCTGCACGGGGAAATACGCGTCACCGAACAGGGCGAGGTGATCGCGCAGAAGTACGCCAATCGCCTGACGGCCGCAACCCACCTGGAGCGCCTGCTGGCGGGCGTGACCCGGTGGACGCTGGAGCAGGAGCGGGAGCCGGCGCGTGTCCCCGCGGCGATCGAGGATTTGTTCGAGGCCGCGGCGCTCACCAGCCGGCGCGTGTACCGGGAGCTGATCGAGAGCGACGGCTTTGTCGAATTCTTCTCGCAGGCCACTCCCCTCGATGCCATCGAGTGCAGCCATATCGGTTCGCGGCCGGCGCGGCGCACGGGCGGGCGATCCATCGGCGACCTGCGGTCCATCCCCTGGGTGTTCAGTTGGAGCCAGGCGCGCTTCAACGTGCCCGGGTGGTATGGCATCGGCAGCGCATTCCAGCAATTGCGCGACGGGGAGCCGCGGGCGTGGGACTCGGTGGCCAAGGCCGCCCGCGAATGGCCGTTCTTGTCCTACCTTCTGCACAACGTGGAATTCAGCGTGGCGGCGGCCGACCCCGGCATCATGGCGGAATACGCAACCCTGGTGGGCGATGGCGCGCTGCGCGCGCGAGTTCTGGATCGGATCCTGGAGGAATACGAGCGCACGCGGGCCGTTCTGGACGCCCTGTTCGGAGACAACCGGCAACAGCGGCGCCCCCGATTGCTGAAGGCTATTGCGATCCGCCGCCATGCCTTGATCCGCCTGCATCGCGAGCAGATCGCGCTGCTGCGCGCCTGGCGGGAGGCGCTGAGGGAGGAACGTACCCGGGATGCTGAGCGGATATTGACCGCTCTGCTGGTAACGGTGAATGCGATTGCGGGAGGGTTGAAGACCACGGGGTGAGTAGCGCCGGCGGTCTTGCCACCGGAGATTTTTCGCCGCTACAGCGAATTCAGATACGCGATCAAATCCGACATCTGCTGCGCCGTGAATCGCGGCCAGGCCAGCTTCTTCTGATTCATGAGGTCCAACATGCGGGGGCCGTGCTCCCACAGGGCGGCCACCAGCGTGATGTCCGAATACGCGTCTTTGCCCTTGCCCAGCTTGGGGGCGCCGCTCGATGGGTCGTCGTGGCACGCGGCGCAGTTCTTCTCCGCGAAGACCTTGTGGCCGCGCTCCGCGTTGCCGTTGCCGCGGAAGTACTGGCGCGCCCAGATGTAGCCGATGATCTGCCGCATCTCTTCCTGCGAGAGCGCGGGAGGCGGTTGCTTCATGCTGGGCTGATGGTTCCACATGTCGGCCGCAATATCGGTCAGGGTCTGGTTGCGCAAGAGGCCTTCCAGCGCCAGTTTGCCGGTATGGCAGCCGGAGCAGCCCTTGGACTCAAAGAGGGCCTCGCCCGAATCCGAAGGCGGAAACGCGAAGTTGGTTGCCAGGTGGCGGGTCTCGGGCAGGTTTTGCAGGTACACCAGCATATCGGTGAGTTCCTGCGCGGAGATTTGCGGCCTGGCCACTTTCTTCGCCGAGAACGCCTCGCGCATACGGGCGCCGTGGTTCCACATCTGCTGCGCCAGCACCACCGGGTCGGCCAGGGACTCCCACTTGTCCACGGGAGGCGCGCCCTCGGCGTTGGACGTGGTGATGCCATGGCACTGGGAGCAATGTTTAGTGGTGAACGCCAGCTTGCCGCGGGCCGCGTCGCCGGGCCTTTCGAAGTAGCGCGCCGAGACGAAGTAGGCGAACAGGTCGGCGGCCGACTCCTGAGACAGCTCGGCCTTCACGATGCCGCGCTTCTTCATGCCCTCCCACATGTCGGGAGCGTGGTTCCACATCAAGCTGGCCATGACGGCCGGCGTATAGTCGCGGTCGATGTGGCTAGACAAGTCGGGCGCGGCCGTTCCTCCGACGCCCTTGAAGCTGTGGCACAGAATGCACTGCTCGCTTTTGAAAAGTTGCTCGCCGCGGCGCGCGTCGCCGGGAACGATACTGGCCGCCAGCGCGAACCAGGCGGCGAGCACGCCCGCGGCCACCATTCGAAGCATCCCCATTGGCTGGTCTCCTATCTCGTCAACCGGAGCCCGGTCATGAACACTTGGGCCCGGAAACCCTCATACAGGTAGAACTGCTCCCCGTAACCGTAGTACTTCCACTCGGTGTTCCATGATACGCGCTTCTGAAGCGGAAGCGAAAGCCGCATGAGCGGCTGATAGTAGCGCGAGGGCCGGGTGCCGGAGGAGATGAATAGCGATCCGCCGGCGGTGAACTTGGGCGTGAGGCCGGCGTAGCCGGGCAGGGCGATATCGATGGTCGAGCTGGCCGTGTGCGCGTTCTCTCGGTAGAACGAGACCGCCGGGCTCAGGAACAGCCCCAGGTAATCGATGCTGGAACTGAGGCTCGAGCGGTCGTACTCGCCCATCACGCTGATGCGCTTGCCGCCCGCGGGAGTCCAGTAAACGGCCAGGGAATTGTCGCGGCTCCCAAAATTGTATTGAATGGCGGCGTTCGGGTTTTGATTATTCAGCACTTGGAAATTGGCCTGCAACATGAGCGACGCGGCCACCTGGTAACGCGCCCGTGCGCGGAGTTTGTAGTAATCGTTCAGGCTGGTGCGGAAGTAGATGCGGTCGCTCGAGGCGCCCTCGTAGTCCAGGTTGACGGAGAGCTTCTGCGAAGGACGGAAGGTCAAACCCGCCAGGCCCACGTTGCGGCTCAATTGGCCCGAAGCCAGAGGGCCCGACTGGCTGAGTTGCCCGGCGAGGACCGTGGCGTCGCCCCAGACGCGCCGGTAGCCGCCGCGCAGGGTGAGCTTCGAGGTGAGGTCGAACAGCACGTCGGTCTGCTGCTGGTTATAGTTGACAGCCTGGCTGTAGTTCGCCGCGGTAATCAGGTTCGGGCCGAGCGTGGTGGGGGTGAGCAGGATCTGCTCGGCGGCCAGCGGCGAGGCGGCGTCGTGGTACCGGTCCGTCATCCACGATTCGACGATCCGCAGCCGGCGGAACGGCTGCATCTCGAACCCGGCATTGCCGGAGGTGTGCGGCTGATTGGCCGCGCCGGTGCCCAGATTCTGCTGGCCGCTATAGAACAGCAGCGAACTGAGCATGGCGAAGTTGCCGGTCGCCGAATCCGTATAGTGCACATCAATCCTCGGCTCGCTGAACAGGAACTGGCCGTAAAGGTTGAGCCACGAGAACGGGCTGGCGGTGGCCAGCACCTTGCTGTAAATGCTGCTGCCGCGTATGCCGTAGGCCTGCTGCAGGCTGTTCAGGACCAGGGTCTGGCCGAGCAGGGGCACCGGGTTGTCGCCGTAATTGGTTCCGCTAGCGGACGCCAGGTCGTCGTCTTTGAAGGTGGTGCCGCCCATTTCGAGCGTGACGTGGAGACAATTGCACCACTCCATGCGGATGCCGCCGCGGTAGTTGTTGGTGGAGTCGCGCAGGAGGGTGGGCACGGCGAACTCGTCGTTGGAATCCTGCACCCAGGTATCGATGCCGTGCCCGTAACCGGAATTCCGGTCGAAGGCCAGGTACGGGATGATTCGTTTCCCCGGACGCAGGTCGAGACTGAAGCTGGTGTCGCGCCGGTGGGTATCGAACGCCTGCTCGTCGAAACCGGCCGGTGCCAGCGGGTTGGAGTAGGAGGGCAGGGCGTCGAAGTAGGCGATGTTACGGTAGTCGAAGCTGAAATCGTAAATGCCCTGCTTGCGCGCATCCAGGTGGGCCGTGGTGTAGGGATCGCCACCCCATCCATAGGCGCGCGCATCCAGGCGGTCGAAGAGGCGCTTCTTGGGGTCCAGAATAGTAAAATCCATCCCGGTCAGCTTGGGCCCTTGTCCCAGGTTGACCACGCTCCGATACGACTGGAAATTGCCGGCGTCGCCGACCCAGCGATACCCGAAATCGACGCTGCCGGTAAGCCAGTCCTCGGCGGGCGCCGGCACCGGAGATTCGGTCTTCTCTTCGGTCTGCGCCGGAGCGCCGGCGGGCGGAGCGGGGGCCGGAGCGGCGGCGGCCGGAGCGGCGGGCTTGGCGGGCTGTTCCGGCTGCTGAGCCAGGGCCGGGACCATCAGGATGAGGGCCAGCAGGTATCTCATCTGAGGAAGTCCCGGCTCACATAAGAGCCATGTATCTTCTGGTGGCAGAGGTTGCAGTTCTGGAACCGCGGACTGCGCAAGTCATGGATAGCCGGAGGAATCGTGCCCAGGGTGGGGGTGCCCCCTGGGCCCGGCGTCGTCGACGGCATGTTGGAGTGGCACTCCAGGCAGACGAAGCGCACTTCCGGCCGTGTTAACATGCGCGGATTCGCCGAGCCGTGCGGTTGGTGGCAGGCCGTGCAGCCTTCCAGGCGGACGGGCGGGTGTTCGTAGGTGAAGGGCCCGACCTTATCGCCGTGGCACTTGAAGCAGCCTGGCTCGTTGGCGCTCACGGTCTGGATGAGACGCGGCAGGAAGCTGCCATGCGGGTTGTGGCAATCCACGCAGGACATGGCGCCTTCCGGGAGCCGGTGTCTGTAAGGCCGCTGGAAGCTGGCCCACACGTCCGCATGGCACCCGGCGCATAGCTTGTTGATATCGGGTTGTTTGCGCGCCACCAGCCCGTTGGGCCCGTTGGCGTGGATGGAGTGGCAGGCGGTGCAACTCACCTGGTTCCTGGCATGACTGCTATTAATGCGTCCCACTTGCGTGGGCTGATTGAGATGGCAGGTGAGACAGATCTTGTCGGCTTCGGCGGCCTTGAGCTTGGCCGGGTTTCGGATATCGGCGGCGCTGGCCGAATCCACGTGTTTGCTCCCGGGGCCGTGGCAGGCTTCGCAGGCCCTGGTTGTCCAGCCGTACCGATTACTGGTCTCCACCAGTCCGTGAGGGTTCTTCTGAAAGGCGTTGAAGAGGTCCTCATGGCACATCTGGCAGGTTTGGGAGCCGACGTATTCCGCCGGCTGGGTGGCGGCGGGAGGGGGAGTGGGGGCGGCAGGCTTGTCCTGGGCGCCCCATATGGTGGTGGTGAACAGCGCGGCCATGGCCAAAAGCATAACGCCGCGCACCGCCGGGAGACGGCAAGCGCGTGGCGTGCTCTCGACCAGCCGGAGCAAGGCGGTCATCTCTCCTATATTCTACTGGCCGGCGTGCTCCTGCAACACGTCGAAGGCGGTGCCCGCTGCGTGGCAAACATCGCAGCTCTCGCCGAATTTGGGATCGGTTTGAGAAACCGCGTGGGCCATCGCAGAGGTGTTCAAGTGGCACGACGTGCAGGCCGAAGTGGTGGCCGGCGCCGGATTCAACAGCCCTTGCGGATCGGTGACCGGGTTCAAGCCCTCGGGGAAGACGGCTTCGGAGTTGTTGGCGTGGCACATGTAGCATTGAGCGGTGTCGCGCGTAGCCCCGGTGGGCCCCATCGGCGGGAACAGCACGTTGTCGAAATTGGAGAGCGCCCCGCCGTGGCCCACCACGATATAAGTGGCGTTGAAGTTCGCCAGGTTGGCGCCGGTGTGGATCTTGTGCACCATCAGGGCGAAGTTAATGGCTTGGTTGGGCAAGGCTTTCTGGACGGGATCGGTGGACGAGGGACGCGTGGTGAAGTCCGTATTTTCCGGATTGTGGCATATCACGCAATACGTAACGTTGTTGCGCAGATCGCCGTGGACTTCCAAGTAGGCGTGGCAGGCGTTGCAGTTTTGCATAGCCACCACGGTGCGCCGCGGCGTCACCGGGCTGCCATCCACGGAGAAATAGGTTACCTGGTTGACGGCGCCATAGTTGGTCGTCTGTTGGTTGGTGTCGCCCGGGTTCAGCGTGGCAGTGAGGCGCGCCTCGGCTCCAATCATGAATGTGCCCGTGGAGCCTGCCGGAATGACATGCGTGAAGGTGTACGTACAGGTGCCATCGGCGGTGCATGTCGACCCGGTGGCGCTCTCGGTGACGTAACCCGGCGTGGTGGAGTCCGCGCCGAAGTTGGTCATTTTCAAACCGGACGTGGGCCCCGTCATGGTCAGCGACAGAGTTCCCGAAGAAGAAGTAAAGGTGCTCATGGGAATGCCGTTGCCCTTGTTGTCGCGCACCGTGAAGGTCACGGTGGGGGCCTTTCCGGCGACGCCGTTGGCGACCTTAACGAGGGTGATGTTGATGCCGGGGATCTGCGAGGATTGATCGGGAATCACGTGGGCGCCCTTGATGGAGGCGTCGAATTCCAGTTCGCCCTGCGGGATGTGGCACTCGGCGCACATCGAATCGTCAAGCTGCGGCCCTCCGGCGTGGTTGAGGCCGGTGGTGAAGTTGACGTCATCGTGGCATCCCCCGCAGGCCGCCCCGGTCGGAGTGGTCAGCCATGCGCCGGTCTGGGCCGCTCCGTTATTGGGATTGTGGCACATCTGGCAGCGCCGCACATCGGCGGGATCTACCACGCCCGAAAAGTCGTTCACCGAGTTCTGGTATCCGATGATCTGGTAAGGCTTTCCCGCGACCACCGTAGGCAGCGAGCTGCCCATGTGTATGGAGTGGATGAACACTTTCATATCCAGGCTGTTTCCGGTGTTCGGATCGCTGGTCTGCGGCTGATGGCAGATGATGCAAACCTCTACGTCGCGCCGGGACCCTCCGTGGGCGGCCAAACCGTTCGCCCCGGTCACCGTGGCCGCGCTTCCATGGCAGCCATTGCAATCCGGCGTGCGGACCACATCGCGCGGGGCCGGCTTGGAGCCGTTGGGCACCCAGTCGAACCAGGTATCGGCGTAGTCGGTGCCGAGGTCCCAAACGGTCAAGTTTCGCGAACCATACAGGCCCACCCTGTGGGTGGCGGTCTGATCGTAGGTCGTGGGCAGCTTGGTCTTGAAGGTATAAATATATTCGCCCGTCGCCACGGTGGTGGTGGTGCCGCCGGAGTCGCCGGACGCCTGGGTGGCCGTTGCGGGGCCGGTGGCGGCCGCTACGGTACGCGTGATGTACGAAGAAAACTGCGCCTGGCCTTTGGGAATATAGGCGATCAGGAAGCTGACCGAAATGGGGCCGGGGGTGACAACCCCGGCGAGGTCCAGCGGCGCCCCATTGGGATCCGCCAGTTTATAGTCCACGCTCACCGTACCGTCGGTTGCGATCTTGGCCGAAACCACCGTGATGGAGAATCCCGGCTGGACGTATTCCACGAGTGCCGGATCGGCGTAGAACGCCTTGTCGTGCGGCGTCAATCTGGTTTTGGACGGGGCGCCTATCAACACACAGGCACCGACGACCAGTACCGCTGCGGTCAGATACCGGCCTAACGTGAAAGCCGAAGAAGGAATCCGCATACTCATCTCCAATTCAAGAAACACCTTCTGTCAAAAGCACCGGAACGGCCGGAGACGCCCCACCTATGAGGGTGCACCATGCCGAAGCTCCCGAGCAGGAAAAACATAGCACATACCCATCCAAACCGGAAGCAAGAGGATCAGACTCTCAAACCCGCCAGTATCATTAGTAGAGTATCCGTATATTTATCTCCAGTTTAAGAAGCCTGACCCGTCAAAAACCCGGCTACGGCAGGGAGACAGCCCACACGGGTAAACCGTGCAGAAACTACCGAGCAGGGAAAATGTTGCACATGCCCGACCAAACGGGCGGCAAGGGAATCAGGTCCCGAACCCTTTTATTATCAATGTGAGGAAAACTTCACCACCACAATTAGAGGTCAATAGACACCGTGAAATGGGTGAAAAGTATGCATCCAGTGGGTGAAATCGCGCTACACCTGGTTGCCCTCACTCGCCTCAAGTGGCAGAGGGGGATCGGCGCGGTGCCGCGCGAGGAGTGCCAGACAGCCAATTATTCTTGGCTACAGAAAAATCCTATAGTTATATCAGATTTTCCTTGATTTCGGATATGGAGAACGTATATTCTAGTTTCTTCCGTGTCTCAAATCCTTCACAACCGTACAGCAAAGAATATGCCGATCGCCCTTGTTGCTTCTCTCTCTGCCGACCACGTCCGCGCTTCATCCGCGGACGCCATTCGTAGACGAGCGTTGGAACGTCTCTACGAGCGCAGGGACTCGGTGGAAGATCTCATCCGGTCATTAGAGGGTTACGAGCAGTGCCACAAAGCCCGCAGAGCCGCCTGCATCGAGTTCAGCGCGGCTCGGAAGTGCTCGTGAGATTCCGTTCGATTGCGAACTTGACCAGGCCGACCAGGTCGTGGACGTTGAGCTTGCGCATCAGGCTGGCGCGGTAAGTGTCCACGGTTTTGGGACTGATGTCGAGCAGGTCGGCGATGTCCTTGGCGCGCAATCCGTTCACGAGGTAGGAAAAGACCTCCGTCTCGCGAGGGCTGAGGGAGGCGAGCGGATCCGCGGCCGGGGCGCTTTCGGCCCTGGTAAAGAAGCCCGCGCCGCGCAGCAGCGGAGAGACGTAGACGCCGCCCTCGCGGACGAAGCGGATGGCATCCAGCAGGTGGCGGGCGGGCCCGTCCTTGAGGAGGTAGGCATCCGCGCCCGCCCGCAACGCCTCCATGACGGTGCCCTCTTCGCGGCTGATGGAGAGGATCATCAGTTTGGCCGCGCAACCGGAGGCGCGCAGCCGGCGAATCACCTCGATACCGGAGATGCCCGGCATGTTCAGATCCAGGATGGCAAAATCGGGCTGGAGCGCGGCGATCATTTCCACGGCCGCGGCGCCATCGGAGCACTGGCCGAGGATCGACATTCCGCTGGCGGAGCACAGGGCGGCGATTCCTTCGCGCACGATGGCGTGATCGTCCACCAGAACGACCGTAATGTCTTGCGATTCCTGCATACCTCTCCTGCTAGGGACGGGGTCCCTCAAGAAAACGGCACCGAGACTACCAGTGTAGTGCCAGCCGGGCCGCTTTGGATCTCCGATCTTCCGCCCAGCGCGGCGGCTTGTTCGCGGATGGAGCGCAGGCCAATGCCCGATGCCACGCTGGCGGGGCCCCGAAGCAGTCCGGCCACGTCAAACCCCACGCCGTCATCCCGAACGGTCAGGATGGCACAATCGTCGCGGGTTTCGAGGGCCGCTTCGACGCGGGTGGCGCGGGCGTGGCGGGCGATGTTGGAAAGGGCCTCCTGCGCGGCCCGGTAGAGCAACACCTTGACCTCCAGATCGGGCTCGTGCGGCAGCGGTTGGATGCGGAGAGACGCTTCAAATCTTTGGGGAATGCCGCTGATGTCCCACAGTTGTTGGAGCGCGGCTTCGAGCGTGAGCCGCTGCCACTCCGGCGGGTGCAGCCGCGCGGAGACGGAGCGCACCTGTTCCAAAGCGTCGTTGGCCAGGGTCGAGATGCGGTCGAGCGCCTGTTGCACCAGCGCCGGCGGGTCGAGGAGATGCGCGGCGACAATCTCGAGTTGGAGGCGGATGGCGGCCAGCATCTGTCCCACGCCGGTGTGGAGTTCCCGGCCCAGGCGCTGCCGTTCGAGATCGATCTGGCGCACGGCTCCGCGCCCGATGCCGCGGCGCCGGTCCCGGGCCAAGCTGGAAAGACCGCGCTCCGCCAGTTGCAGCCGGAGATAATGCCGCAGCAGGCTGCTCTCCAAGTGGAGCAACCCGGCGGACACGGCAGCAGGCATCCGGGCATCTACCCGGGAGCGTATTCCGATTTGAATCCTGTCAATCAGGTTATCCGCACCGCCGGGCGCTGAGCGCGACCGTTCGCTCATCCAGAGCACGTCGCCGCGAGAGTCGCATTCCAAGAATAATGGACAGGTGACCTCGCGCCGGCTGGTGGGCCCGGATTCCCAGCCGTCACTCAACCAGAAGTCTCTTAGGACAGAGGAAGTATCCTAAGACAGAATGCCAGTTTTCCGACTGGCTTTCAATGGCGGTACGTACCCAGTACTATGGTTACTAAATGTAGTACTTGCATAGAGTTCCGTAAAAGTATTATAAGAGAAGCAGCAATGTCGCGAGTTATCAGTTACGTTCCCCGTCTGGCTATCTTCGCGGCCGGAATCGTGGCGGGGGTATTGACGAGTTCCCGGCGCGAGCGTGGCGGCATCAGTCCGGCAGCAGAACAGGATTTGAAGCGCTCGCTGGCCGATCTGGAGAGCCGCCTGGAGGCGCATGAATCGGCCGACGTTGCGCGGTTCGCTCAGGTCGAGACGCGCTTGGACGAGCATGCCGTCAAGCTGGCGGATGTTCCCTCCACTGCACAGATCGTGGCCGCCATGGAGCAACTGCTCTCGAAAACCATGACGTCTCTGGACGAGCGCCTCACCACGCAAGCGCATTCCATAGAAGCTCTGAACACCACGGTCGCGCAGACCGACGGCCTGCTGGAGCGGGTGCTGGAGTCGCTCGATTCTCTGCAGACCTACACGGACCAGGAGGAGTTGGCAGGGGATTCCGCGGCCCAGCGTCCAACCATGTAAGTCCCGGTCCATCGCTGTTCCCTATCCCGGGGGTCGGCGTCTATTTAAAGATCACAATTGCTCGGATTATTCCCAATATGAATTGTCACAGAAAAGTAGTATTCTTGTGACCGCACATGGATCTCGCGAAAGTGCTGGCCCATCTCCACGAGGAGTTGGACAGCCTGAATACAGCAATAGCCACTCTCGAGCGGTTGCGGCAGAAAGACCGCAGGCGGGGCCGGCCGCCCAGGCTGGTCCCGGCGCACGCGGGCCGCGCCATCGAGCTAACCGGCCAGCAGGAGGCTAGAATGGAACATCGTCATCCGTGATGCCCTGATTCAGGTCGTCCGGAGGCTCGGAGGCGGCGGTTTGAGGGCGGGGAGCGGAGCGCGGCAGGGAAACCGGAGGCGCGAATTCGCTGGCGGACCCGGCAGGCGCCCCGGCAGTGTCGCCCCGGCCGCCCAGCAGAATCAGGTCCTCGCAGACCACCTCCGTGAAGTACTTCTTCTGCCCATCCTTCTTGTCTTCGTAGCTGCGGCTCTGCAGGCGGCCTTCCAGATAGACCTGCTTGCCCTTCAGTAAATAGTTCGCCACGTTTTCGGATCGCCACAAAAGGATATTGTGCCAATCGGTTTCTTCCTTCCACTCGCCGGATTGCTGGTCCTTCCAGCGGCGGTTGGTAGCCAGGGTGAACGTGGAGCGGGCCACGCCACCGGGAGTGAACTTGGTCTCGGCGTCTTTGCCAAGATGCCCAAGCAGGATAACTTTGTTAACGCTTCGGGATGCCATATTACCCTGAACTGTAGCACACACGGGCGCGGGGCGGCGGCGTAGCGCCGGGCCCAGGGGGCACCCCCTTTGCCGCCGGTGGGGTTGTCCGGACTTGGAAGAACACCGGCGACAAAATCGCCGGCGCTACCTCGTGAAAATGGTGGCGTCCACGTTCATGCCAGGGCGCAGAATCAGGTCTCCGGGCCTGTCGACCAGGATCTTCACGGGAATCCGCTGCACCACTTTGACGAAGTTCCCGGTGGCATTTTCGGGGGGCAGCAGGCTGAGACGAGAGCCGGTGGCGCCGGCGATGGAATCCACGTGGCCGCCCACGCTCCGGCCGTACATGTCGACCTCGATTTCGGCTCTCTGGCCGGGATGCACGTCGGCGAGCTGGGTCTCCTTGAAATTGGCGGTCACCCAAATGTCATGCAGCGGGATGATGGTCATGAGTCCCTGGCCGGGCTGAACGATCTGGCCGATTTCGACGCTCTTATGTGTGACCACGCCGTCCATGGGCGCGACGATGGTGGTGTAGCTGAGCTGGAGTTCGGCCGCCTCGAGGTTGGCGCGCGCCGCCTCGACCGCGGCGGCGGCGGTGCCGGCGTCGGCAGTGCGGATGGCGACCTGCTTGCGGTTGGCAACCGAAGCGGCCACCAGAGAGCGCGCCTGGCTGACGCGCGATTGAGCCGCGTCCACGGCCGCCTGGCGGATGGCGGCATCCTGTTGGGCGGAAGCCAGTTTCTCGCGGGACGCCTGCAATTCACTCTCGGCAACGCGCGCCGCGGCGACGTAGGCGTCGAACTGCAACTGCGAGATCTCGGCCTTCTCGACCAGCGGTTTCATGCGGGCCAAGTCCGCCTGCGCGCGGTCGTTGGCGGCCTGCTTGGTGCGCACGTTGGCTTCGGCATAGGCCAGATCCGACCCGGAAGATTGTTGTTGACCGAGGCGCGCGCGCTCGAGTTCGGCTTGCGCGTCGGCGAGTTGCGCGGCGGCATTGGATTCGCCGGATTCGGTGGTTTCATTGGTCCATGGCACCACCACCCGCGCCGACTGCAACTGGCTCTCGGCCTGCATCAGTGCAGCCTTGGCCATATCCACGCGGGCCTGGAAATCCCGCGGATCGATGCGCACCAGCACCTGGCCGGTCTTCACGGGCTGGTTGTCGTTTACGAGCACGTCCAACACGTTGCCGGCGATCTTGGGGGCAATGGCGGTGATGTGGCCATCCACCTGGGCGTCATCGGAAGACACCTGATAGCGAAAATGCAGGTAGCCCCAGAGGGCCGCGGCGGCAATCGCCAGCAGCACCACGAACAAGGCGAACTTGACCCGCCAGCCCTTGCGCGGCGCGGGCACCGAATCGGGCGCTAGTTCCGGTTGGGGCAAATCTTCTAGCACGTTTGGCATGTGGTCCTTATCCTTCTATTATTTCCATTTTCCAACAGAGCCGGCATGTCACTCCACCACCAAGGGAGCGCGCGCCGGCTTCATCTTCTTCATGAGGAACATCAGCGGGACGATCAACAGAAACAGCATGGCCATTACCCAGAACGCATCGGCAAACGCCAGCATGTTCGACTGCCTCAGCATGATTCCGTAGAGCAGACCCGGGGCTTGCGCGGCGGCGTCGGGGAGAGTTGCGCCATGGGAGTGCAATAGTTGGGTGGCGCCCGCCAAGGCCTCGCGATAGACGGAGTTGTAAGGCGTCAGGTGCGAAACCAGCACCTGCTGGTGAAACTGCGCGCGCCGCGCCAGCAGGGTGGTGACGGTGGCGATGCCGGCGCTGCCGCCCACGTTGCGCGCCAGGTTGAACAAGCCGGTGGCGTAGCTGGTCCGCTCCTTGGGGATAAACGCGAATGCCACGACGCTGATGGGCACGAACAGAAACGCCAGGCCGAAGCTCTGCAGGATGCGGCTCCACAGAGCCGTGCGGTAGTCGATTTCCAGGTTAAACCCGGCCATGACGAACAGGCCCAGCACGGAAGAGAGGACCCCGAACACCACCAGCCAGCGCGCCTGGAAACGGCGCAGCAGAAGACCCACCATGGGCAGGCAGACCACCACTATGACGCCGCCCGGTGAAAGCACCAGCCCGCTGAGCAGGGCGGTATACCCGAGCAGGGTCTGCAAAAATAGCGGCAGCAGGGCGGTGCTGCCGTACAGCACGAATCCCAGCACCAGCATCGAGACCGTGGAGAGCATGAAGTTGCGCTCTTTGAGTATGCGGAAGTCGATCACGGGATGTTCCTGCCGCAGCTCCCAAACCACCACCGCAATCAGACTGACGGCCATAATGGCGGCAAACGTCACGATGAAGTGGGATGCCAACCAATCCTCGCGCTGGCCTTCATCGAGCACCACCTCGAGCGATCCGAGGCCGGTGGCCAGCAGGCCCAGACCCATGTAATCGATCTTGAGGCCATCGCGGAAGCTCCGGCGCACCAGGTATGACGGGTCGAAAACCAGCGCCGCGGTGAGCAACAGGGCCACAATCCCAATGGGGATGTTGATGAAAAAGATCCAGCGCCAACTGTAGTTGTCGGTGATCCAACCGCCCAGTGTAGGGCCGATGACCGGCGCCACCACCACTCCCATGCCAAAAATCGCCATGGCCATGCCCTGCTTTTCGCGCGGGAAACTCTCGACCAGGATGGCCTGGGAGACCGGTTGCAGGGCGCCGCCTCCCAGCCCCTGCAAGACGCGGAAGAAGATCAATATGCCGAGCGAAGGCGCCAAGCCGCACAGGAAAGAGCTAAAGGTGAACAGCGCCACGCAGATCATAAAGAACCGTTTGCGCCCGAACAACATGGAAAACCAGCCGCCCATGGGCAGAATGATGGCGTTCGAGACCAGATAGGAGGTCAGCACCCAGGTGGATTCGTCGATGCCCGCCGAAAGATTGCCGGCGATATTGGGCAGGGACACGTTGACGACCGTGGTATCGAGCACCTCCATGAAGGTCGCCAGCATGACGGTCATGGCGACGATCCAGGGGTTGATGTAGGGGACCGCCATCGTCGGTGGGGCTGGCTCTAGCTTGTCCATCAGCGGGATTGGACTGCTACTTGGCGTACACGGCCTCCATCTGGCCGACGGAGTGCGCCAGGTCGGCGCGGGACTGGTTATAACGATAGAGGGCGGCGATCTGGTTGTCGCTGGCGCGGGCCAGCTCGTCCTGGGCGGTAATGACTTCGATATTGTTGGCTACGCCGGCCTGGAAGCGGTCGCGCGCCTGTCCGACTTCCTGTTTGGCGAGGTCGACGCCCAGGTTGGCGACATTCACTTCCGTGCGCGCGGAGGCGAGTTGGGCGACGGCCGTCTTGACCTCCAGGGCGATGCGGTTGCGGAGCTCCTGCTCCTGCTGGCGAAGCTGGCGGATGGCGAGATCGGCCTTGGCGCGCTGGGCCTGAATCTGTCCCCCTGTAAACAGCGGAACGTCGATGCTGCCCTCGTATATGTAGACCGGAATGGCGCTCGCGGGCGTGATCCCCTGCTCGGACCAAAGGCCGTTGAACGAGAGCTTGGGAAGGCGGGCCGCATCGGCGGTTTTCAGATCGATCTCGGCGCGCTGTTCGCGAGTGAGCACCTCGCGCAACTCGGGGCGAGAGGCGTAGGCGCGATCAAGAGTCTGGTCAGTGGAAACCTCCGGGGTGTCGAAAAAACTCACCTGGTCGGCGATGTCGATCTTCCGGTTGGGCTCGATGTTGAGCAGGCGCGCGAGGCCGAAAAGTGAGGTTTCGAGCTGGGTGCGCGCGACGATCAACCTTTGCTTTTCGTTCTGGAGTTGCACGTTGGCACGCAGGGTGTCGATACCGGTGCCGACGCCGTTCTTTTGCAGGTCGGCGGCCTGTTCGTAGAGCGCCTGGGCGAGGTCCACGCGGGATTGCGCGGCCTGAACGTCGGCGGCGGCCCGCTGGCTGCCGAGGTATTGCGAAACCACCAGCAGAACGCTTTCTTCGCGCACGCCGACTTCCTGGGCGCGAACGGAATCGACGCCGATCTGGCTGGAGCGGTACCGGCGCCACAGTGTGAGGTCGAAGACCGGCGCGATGACGCCGACGCCCGCCTGGGCCACATAAAAAGGTCCCACGTGCTGGGCGAAGCCGGGGAAGTTGAATCCGATGGAGGCCGCCAGGTTGAGGCGGTTGACGGTTTCGGATGCCCTTGCGTCCACCTGCGGCAGCAGCGCGGAGCGGGCGAGGTTGCGATCCTGCGCGCTTTCGGAGACCCCTAGGTTGGCAAGGATCACCTGGGGATTCTGCTTCAACGCGAGGTTAACGGCATCCTTCAGTGTGAGCTTCAGAGGGGCGGTTTCCTGCGCGAAGACGGCGGATAGAGCAAGCAGGAACAGAATGCTCAGGTTGGTGGTTGTCTTGGGCATGGTTTCTCCTTGTAGGGTTGCATTTTGCGGTCCAAACGGGTGGCCGATTGCGAATCGGCCGCAGGCTGCCAGCCTGCCCCACAATGCAGCAACCATTCTGTGGGGCAGGCTGGCAGCCCGCGGCCGAGTTGTACTCGGCCTGCCGGTGCGTAGCTTGAGCATCGAGCGCCGAAATGCGGGCGCGCGCGCCAAAATATCGGCGTCACAGAGATTTTGGGTCGATCCCCAGCTTGCGCATTTTGGCCTGCAGGGTGGTCCGCTTCATTCCCAGCTTAGCGGCGGCTCCGTGCTCGCCGCCCACGCGGCCGGAGGAATCGCGCAAGGCCCGAAGAATAGCTTCGCGTTCGGCGGCTTCGAGAGTGACGGCGCCGGGCGGCGCTCCGGCGCGCTTCAGTTCCCGCACGGGCGCTTGCAGCACCGGACCGGGCGAGATAATCACCGCGCGCTCGATAAAATTCTGCAATTCCCGGATGTTGCCCGGCCAATGATAGCGCGCGAGCGCCTGCATCGACGCAGCCGGAATGGTCTCAATCCGCCGGTTCATGCGGCGCGCATACTGCTGGACGAAATAGCGCACCAGGAGGGGAATGTCGCCGGGCCGGTCGCGCAGCGGGGGCACGGTAATGGGGAACACGTTGAGGCGGTAGTAGAGATCGGCGCGGAAGAGGCGCTCCTCTACCATGGCGGCGAGGTCGCGGTTGGTGGCGGCTATCAAACGCGCGTCGGTGCGGATGGTGCGGGAGCTGCCCAGCCGCTCGAATTCCCGCTCCTGCAAAACGCGCAGCAGCTTGGTTTGCAATTCGAGCGGGATTTCGCCCACCTCGTCCAGAAACATGGTGCCGTGGTGGGCCAACTCGAAACGCCCGATGCGCTGCGCGATGGCGCCGGTGAAGGCGCCCTTCTCATGCCCGAACATTTCGCTTTCCAACAGGCCGGTGGGGATGGCGGCGCAATTCAGGTTGACGAAGGTGCCCTGGCGGCGCGAGCTGAGGTCGTGGATGGCGCGCGCCACGAGTTCCTTGCCGGAGCCGGTTTCGCCGAGAATCAGGACCGTGGAATCGGTAGGCGCAACCGTCTCCACCTGCTTGAGGACGGCTTTCAGGGCGCGGCTCTGGCCGACGATCTCCTCGAACCGATTATCGGTGCGAATCTCGTCTTCCAGGTAGACTTTTTCCTCCGCCAGTTGGGCATTCAGCTCCTCGATGCGCTGGTAGGAAAGGGCGTTGTCCAGAGCGATGGCAATCTGCCCGGCCACCTGGGAGTAGAATTGCAGGTCCCCAGAGGCAAAGAAGTCCTCCTGGCGCGAACCCAGGTTCAGGGTTCCCAGGGCCGCGCCTCGCGAGATCAGAGGCGTGCAACAGAGGGATTTCAGCCCTTCGCGCTCCAGAATGTCGCCGGTGCTCTTGAAGAGGGCGCGGGCTTCCTCAAGGTTGGCGAGGCGGCCTTCACGCGTGCGAAACACGCAGCCGGGCAGCGAATCGTCGAGCGGAACCACGGCATCCACCCGAATGGCGCCCACTCCGTCCGGAAAGTCGAGCATCTGCAGGCGCAGTGCGCCAATTTCGGGGTCGTGGATCAGCAGGCTGGCGTAATCCAACCCGAAGGTGCGTCGCAATGACGCGGAGATGGCCTGGAAAAGTTGCTTGCTGGAGAGGCAGCTCACCACGGCGTTGTTGACTTCGAGCAGCGTCCGCAGGCGGTCCCGCTCGCGCGCCAACTGCTCTTCGTAAGCTCGGGCAGCCTCATGGTTCAGGGCGTTATCCACAGCCACGGCCACCTGGCGCGCCACGTGTTGCATGAATTCGATGTCTTCGGCCGAATAAGCGTTCTTCCGGAGGGAGCCGAAGTGGAGGCCGCCCAGGTCCCGCTGGGCGGTGAATAGCGGAAGAACGCAAAAGGACTGGATGCCGTTGGCCCGAAACACCTCCCGGAGAATCGGGAAACGCCGCTCTTCGTCCCCATCGGCGACGTAGTACGGTTGCCGGGTATTGAGCACCAAGCCAGTGGGGGCCTCGCCGGACGGGAGAGATTCAGTGGCCGGCCCGACTACCGGACGATCGGTTTCGAGGATGTGCAGACGAACCACACCTTGCCTGGCGTCGAGCAGCGTCAGGCTGATGAAATCGAACGATACCAGGCGGTTGAGAAAACGGCTGAGATCGGCAAACAGGGTCGAGAGTTGGCGGTGGGCAGCAATGGACTCGGCCACCTCGAGCAAGGCTTCATAGCGAGCGCGGGTCGCGTCCGGCGGTGTCGGGGCTGGCGAGGGCATGGGAGCGTCGAGCCGGCTTTTCTTCAACCGTAACACAACCCGGCTGGCCCGAGATTTCCTGAATCAGCGCCTGAATGAGCGGCGTAACCGCCAGCAGGCACACGCCTTGCCGGTACATCTCCGCCAGCAGAGATTGGCCTTCCGGGTCCACGAAATCCACGTCGCGCAGGTCCACGACGGTGTTCCTGCCATGGGTGGTGGAGGCCGCGGTCCGCCAGCACTGCTGCAATTCCGCCACCCACAGGCCGGCCAGCTTGCCTTCCAGCTTCAGGCGAAGTTCATCGGCGCTGTCATGGAGCGTAATCTTCAACATGGGAAGCCCGCTGGAATATCAGGCACGATGGATGCCAGAACGCAGAAGACGCAGAAGTAAGGGGATAGGAGGGGCGGCAAGTTGAAAGAAGCCGCGGTTGTGCCCAAATACCGGCGCAAAGGCAGAAACACCGTGAATGACCCCTACAAGAATCGCAATTTCAGACGATCTGAATAGAGTAGGACCGCAAGGCCATATGCGCCGCTTCTTGTTCGCTCTGACGATCATCCTGGGCACACCTGCCTGGGGGCTCGATCCCAAGGTGGCGATTACCCAATACGGACATGAAGTGTGGACCACCGCCGACGGTCTGCCGCACAACTCCATCCGCGCCATCGCGCAGACACCGGACGGGTACCTTTGGGTGGCCACCTCGGACGGCCTGGCACGATTCGATGGGGTTGGCTTTACCGTGTTCACTCCGGAGAACTCGCCGGGCCTGGTGTCAGACAAGCTCACCACCTTGGCAGCGGGCGGCGGAGCGCTGTGGATCGGCACCTCGGGGGAAGGAGTAATCCGGTACCGCGAGGGCAGGTTCCAGCAGGTTGCGGCTTCCGAGTTGCCCGATCGCGTCGTGCGTGCCCTCGATGTCGACTCGGCGGGCGTGGTGTGGATCGGGACTGAGCTGGGGCTCTCCAAGTATGAAGCTGGAAAGATCGGCATTGTCTTCAGGGGCGGCAACCGGCAGTTGGGTGTGCATTGTCTTTTCGAGTATCCGGCGGGAACCATGTGGGCCGGCACGAACAGCGGTTTAAAGAAGATCGAGCACGGCACGATTACGTCCTATACGGAGAAGGATGGATTGCCTGGCAACCCGGTCTGGGGACTGGCGGGCGGCCCCAATGGAGAACTCTGGGTGGGCACGCGTCCGGGCGGCCTGAGCGTGCTGCGCAACGGGCAGTTCCGGAACTACACCGAGCGCGATGGCCTGACCCACAACGCCATCAACGCCCTCAAGAGAGATCGCGACGGCAATCTGTGGATCGGGACCGATGGCGGGGGGGTGAATCGCTTCTCCAACGGCAAGTTCACGTCCTATCAGACGCGCGAGGGGCTTTCCAACCAGGTGATCCGGTGCATGTATGAGGGCCGGGACGGCAGCTTGTGGCTGGGAACCGCCGGGGGCGGGCTGAACCAGCTCAAGGATTACCGCATCGTGGTGCGCTCGATGCGCGAAGATCTGCCCAGCGACAATGTCCGTTCCATCTACCAGGACGCCGGGGGAGATATCTGGTTGGGGACCAGCAACGGACTGGCGAGAATCCCGGCAGTGGGCAAGCTGGTCCATTACACCACGAAGAACGGTTTTTCGAGCGACCTGATCTGGCCGGTGCTGCGCGACCGCGAGGGCGACCTGTGGGCGGGGTCCGAGGACGGCGTGCTGCACTGGTTCCACGGCGCGGATCTGACAGACCCCGCGGCCCGCCGCACGTGGCAGCTTTCGGGGGCTGTCCGGACGATCTTCCAGCAGAGCGACGGCACGGTATGGGTGGGCACCACCAGCGCGCTGAGGCGCTTCAGCCATGGACGCATGAGTGTGTTGGGAAAGGAAGAAGGGCTGGCCGCCGCCTCCAGCTTCGTCTCGGCGATCGTGGAACGCGCCGACGGCAGCGTATGGGTGGGAACGGCATCGGGCCTTCAGGAATTCCGGGCGGGGCGGTTCCTGCCACCCATCACCAAGGCGCAGGGCCTGGCAGGCACCAATGTGGTGGACCTGTACGAAGACGGGGAGCGCACCCTGTGGGTTCTGTCGACGGGCGGCATCAGCCGGATGTCCGGCGGCAAGATCACGGCGTACACGGAGGCCAGCGGCCTGCCGGAATCGGAAGTGTACCAGATGCTCGAGGACAACTCGCATAACTTCTGGATCAGCAGCCGCACCGGACTGCTTCGTGTTTCCCGCGCGAACCTGGATGACGTGGCCGAAGGGCGGAAGAAAACGCTCGAGGTAGATGTCTTCGGAGCGGCGGATGGGATTCAGGGCAGCAGCGATTTCAATTTTGGCTACCACCCCTCGGCGTGCAAGCTGCATGACGGGACGCTTTGGTTTCCGACCTACGGCGGCGTGGTGACTGTGGACCCATCCAAGATGAGCACCAATCCGCCGCCACCGCCGGTGCTGGTGGAGCGCGTGGCGGCGGATGAGCGGCCGTCCATCGGAAACGGCAGCCGGATTCCAGCGGAAAGCCGCCTCGAGTTTCACTACACAGCTTTGAGTTTCCTCTTTCCGGAGCGCGTACGGTTCCGTTACATGCTGGAAGGGTTTGATCGCGAGTGGGTGGACGCCGGCGCGCGGCGCGTGGCGTACTACACCAATCTGCCTCCCGGCTCTTACCGTTTCCGCGTGGCCGCGTCCAATGGCGATGGCATTTGGAGCGAGTCGAAAGCCTCCTTTGCCTTGGAGTTGTCACCGCGGTTTTACCAGACCATCTGGTTCTTCCTGTTGTGCGCCGCGGTCGTGGTCTTGGCCGGTGCGGGGGTGCATCGTTGGCAGGTGCGCGGATTGCGCCGGCATGAGAAGCAGCTTGCCGAACGCGTGGAGGAGCGCACGGCGGAGCTTCGCCTAGAAGTGCGGGAGCGGCGGCGCGCCGAGGAGGTCGCGGAAGCCGCCAACCATTCCAAGGGCGAATTCCTGGCCAACATGAGCCACGAAATCCGCACGCCGATGAACGGCGTCATCGGCATGACCGGTCTGCTGCTCGACACCGGCCTCACTGCCGAGCAACGCGAATACACCGAGATCGTCCGCACGTCCGGTGAAGCCCTGCTCACCGTCATCAACGATATTCTGGATTTCTCCAAAATCGAGGCCGGCAAGCTGGTCATCGAGCTTTCTCCCTTCGACCTCCGGCTGGCGATCGAAGAAGTCGACGAAATGCTGGCTCCCAAGGCCGAGGAGCGCAAGCTCGACCTCATCCTCGAATATTCGTCCGCGGTCCCCCGCCACTTCATCGGCGACGCCGGCAGAATTCGCCAGGTGGTCACCAACCTCGTCGGCAATGCCGTCAAGTTTTCTTCCGGCGGCTGCGTGGTGAACTCGGTGCAATACCAGGGCCAGGACGCCCAACAGGCCCGCATGCGCGTCTCTGTCCAGGACAACGGCCCCGGCGTTCCGCCAGAGAAACTCGATCTGCTCTTCCGGAAGTTCAGTCAGGTGGATGCTTCCACCACCCGCAAATACGGCGGCACCGGGCTAGGTTTGGCCATTTCCAAACAACTGGTGGAGTTGATGGGAGGCTCCATCGGCGTGGAGAGCCGGCCGGGCGAGGGTTGCACCTTCTGGTTCACCCTGCCGTTGACCCTGGATGCCCAGCCTCACGCAGCCCCCGTTCCGGTGGCTGAACTGAAAGACCTGCGCGTGCTCATCGTGGACGACAACGAAGTGAACCGGCGAGTGCTGCATGAACAGATCGCAAACTGGGGCATGCGCAACGGATGTTTCAGTTCCGGCGAGCAGGCTCTGGCGGCCCTCCATGCGGCCCGGCAAAGCGGCGATCCCTACCACTTCGCCATCCTCGATTATCAAATGCCGGGCATGGACGGAGCCACGCTGGCCAGGGCGATCAGATCGGACCCGGCCACGCGGGACACCGTGCTGGTGATGCTGACCTCGGTTGGATATTTGGACGCCGTGAGACACACGGAGGGCGCGAGCCTGGATGCCTGCCTGTCCAAGCCGGTGCGCCAATCGCAACTGCTGAACACGCTCGCCACCGCCTGGTCCAAGAAACAGCACGTGGTGCTTTTAGACCCGAGCAAGCCCGCTAGCCGGATCGCCGAGATGAAGTCCGCCTTGTCCGGAAGGTCGGCGGGCTGGCCGATTCGAGTGCTGGTGGCCGAGGATAATGTCATCAACCAGAAGGTTGCCGTACGGATGCTGGAGAGACTCGGGCTGCGCGCGGACGTGGCGGCCAACGGCCGCGAGACGCTGAGAATGTTCGAACTGCTGCCCTACGATCTGGTTTTCATGGACTGCCAGATGCCGGAAATGGACGGGTACGAGGCCGCCCAAGAGATCCGGCGCCGGGAAGGACCGGGCCCGCACGTGGCCATTATTGCCATGACGGCCGACGCCATGTCGGGCTGTCGCGAGCGATGCCTCGAGGCGGGTATGGACGACTTTGTCGGCAAGCCCGTCGCCATGGAAGCTTTGTTTGAGGCGCTTCAAAGATGGGCGCCGGCGAAGGAATCCGCGCCGGCCTGACCGTGATGCCCAGAAACATTTTGGTGGACTTGGTGAGATTCGAACTCACGACCTCTTCCATGCCAGGGAACACTAATGAATCACTTGCGAGGGCTTCCCACTGAAAACACAAGGCTTACGCGGTTTGATTTGGACCCAGTTTGGTCCTAGTTGGCGAATCTTTTGGCGTTTCGACCCACGTTGGACCCAGTTTCTGGCGAGTATTCCCGTGGAATCCACATCGCCTCGGCGGAAGCGGCATGCCACGTGCTTCGCGCACGCGCGCGCCCGTTTCCGCCCCCCCAAGTTGTCCGCTTCGTTTTGTGAAACAGGAGACGAAGACAAGAGTTTTCCCTATACATGCGAATCGCCACCGGCGGCAGTTCAGCGGCCAGTGTCGAACATGTCCGCAGCCGGATGGGAGCGGTCCGCATCCGGTTGCAGCCTGATCATCTACCGATCACCAACGCGACATCTTTCACCCCCGGATCGTCGCGAGAACTGGCTTGAGCTTGTCGCAAGTTGTGTCGCTAGTTTGTCGCATGTTCTCAGGGCTTGCCAGCCATGCGGTAGATGAGGCGATTCGTAGCTCCCTCCGCCACAACGAGATATTCCTCGATGAGGGCGCGCAGGTCGCCCTGCAGGCTCCGGCGGTGGATGTCCGGGCATCTTGCCTCGAAATCCTCCATCCGGAACTCCGGCATGTTGGCCGCCAGTTCGAGGGCCACCCGCTGTCGCGCGGTGAGTTGGTGCTTGCTCGTCAGAACGTCGAGGCGGATGAGCGACTCGCCCTTTTCCTGATCCTCCGCAAGCTGTGATCCAAGGCCAATTGTGAAATACTCAAGCCATTCCGTGAGGTCCAAGCCCCTCTCCCGGACGCTCTGGATCGCCCGATAATAGCTGGATCGGTCGCGAACCGGCGCCACGCCCCAGTCCGTCGCCGATTCTCATTCGCCCACGAGTACGCCCACACTCTCTTCGATCGGCGTCTGCTTGGCACGGTGAGCCGCACGGAAGACCGCGATGAACTGATCGAGGTTCGCGCCAACGCCTTCGCAGCCGGGTTTCTGATGCCCAGCGGGGGCGTGCGCCAATTCATCGCGGCGCAGGGCAAGGGCCGGCCCAGCCGCGCGAGCGCGCAGGTGTTCGACGAAGCCGGCTCCGTTCAGGCGGAGGGCCGCGCAGAACCCTGCAGCCAGGACATCCAGATCTACGATGTGGTCCACGTGGCGCATCATTTCGGTGTCAGCCGGCTGGCTGCTATGTTCCGGCTCCGAAACCTGAAGCTGATCACGCAGACGGAGTTCGATGACCTGAAAGTCGTTGAGGAAGGCGGCCGCGGCCGCGAACTGGCCGCCATGCTCGCCTTGCCGGACAATGACGACGCCGGGATTGTACGTGCTCGCGATTCGGGCCGGTCTGCTCTCCGTTCCGGAAGCCGATGCTGACAAGGCGCGACTGGAGGCGTGGAACTTCAAGGTGGGCTTTTCAAGCTTTTGGGACCTCGTTTCACGGGATTCCGGCCCAAGAAAGAGGTGACCGGACCGTAACTCGGCTGTAGATGAAGTGCCGCACCGCCCCGAATGAGAATTGGCTCCTCAGGAGGCCAAGTTTCGAACGGTTCCTCCGGCCGGCGGGCAGCGCGATTATTCCGCAGATCGAGTCGAGCCGAATGATCCCTGCATCGACTGTGCAAATCCAGGGCGACATCCGCATACCGGAGCACCAGGCAACCATCCCCTGTAGCTACTGAACCGAAGTTGAGTCGCGCTCTGAGGTGGTATCGCGCCCCGTGCAGCAGCGCCCATGTAAGGAATCCATGCAAGCGCTGTACCGGGCGTCCTCGCTTTTTTCCCAAGGCCAAATGCGCCCGCCGCAGGCAATGCACTTTGGACCAAAAATCAAAGAGCGCAGCTACGAGGACGAAAAGCAGGGCGAAAACATATCACAATGCGGTCACGAGATTCTTCCTGAGATGCTGCCAGCCGCATACCAGCGGCCAAAGTACGTTGTCCGGCGCGTCTCCTCGATCACTTCACTCGTCAAGATAACATAAACCAGGCTATAGAAACCCGAAAAGAAGATACAGCCGAACCTTGGCGCCTCCGTAAGGCAACGCCTACTCAACCTATCTCGCACTCAAGCGCGTCCGTTTCAGGAATTGCTCCAGTTACTTCGCAATGTCATGGGCGGAACCGTCCAGCCGATTCACGGCGCTGTTCGAAGCACTGGCGATCGAGTGGCTGAAGGCGGCCAGCCAGAAAGCCGTGGCCGAGCTGTTGCAGCTCAGTTGGGACGAAATCCACGGCATCATGGATCGGGCGGTGAAGCGTGGCTTGGAGCGACGCAAAGCGGAGCCCGTCAGTCAGATTGGTGTCGATGAAAAGGCTTTTCGAAAGGGTCAGAGCTATCTAACCCTGGTGAATAACCTGCTGCGGAGGCGGGTGCTATACGTGGTCGAAGACCGCAAGCAGAGCAGCCTGGACGGATTCTGGGAGACCCTGACCCCGAAGCAGATCAGCGGCATCGGGGCCGTCGCCATGAACATGTGGGACCCGTACGTCGCTTTGGTACGGGCACATGTGCCGCAAGCGGATGGCAAGGTCGTTTTCGACAAGTTCCATGTAGCCCAGCATTTGGGTGATGCTGTGGACAAGGTTCGGCTGAAGGAAAACAAAACTCTGAAAGCCGCCGGGGACGACCGTTTGGCGGGCACTCGTTACGATTGGCTCAGGAATCCGACATCGATGGAACCGAAGGACCGCAGGGAGTTCGCCGAACTGAGAAACAGTGAACTGAAAACAGCGCGTGCCTGGGCGCTGAAAGAGACGGCCATGACTCTATACAGCTACATCTACGAACGTCCGGCGAGGAAACACTTCCGCTGGTGGCACAACTGGGCAGTGAGGAGTCGGCTGCAACCGATAATCGAGGTAGCGCGGATGTTCAAACGGCGATTCGAGAACATCATCGCGTACCTGCGGCATCGGATCACCAACGCGGCCAGCGAATCCATCAATGCCAAGGTCCAATGGGTGAAGTACACGGCGCGGGGCTTCCGCAACAGGCAGAACTTCGTGCACGCGATCTACTTCCACTGTGGCGGCCTCGACATGGCCCCAGAATCCACTAAATAGCCGGAAGCGCCTCTTTTTGGTGCCCTGCTCCGAACAAAATCGCCATCGGACTGACTTCAATGTTCCAGCATACTCTGAACCGTCCGCGGCGCAAAGGTCATTGTTGAGCTTCACCGTGACCGCCGAAGCGGCAAGTTCAATGACTGCTCGATCGGCCGCCAGGAGTGTGTAAGCTCGACAAAGTTGTCAAGCACCCACCTACCTGCAATAATCAGCTTGTGTGCGGGATTGCAGGACACGTAGGGCCGGAGCCGTATGCATACGAGCGAAGTGTTCGGGCGATGGTCCAGGCGCTGGTGCGGCGTGGTCCGGATTCGGAAGGCGTCGCGAAGTGGCCGAACGCCGTTCTGGGGCACCGGCGGCTGGCGATTCTGGACTTGAGCGCGGCGGGCCATCAACCGATGCTCTCGGATGACGGGCAAATCGGGCTGGTATTCAATGGCTGTATCTATAACTTCCTCGAGTTACGGCGGGCTCTTGAGCAGAGGGGCCATCGATTTCATTCGCGGTGCGACACGGAAGTTCTGCTGCGCGGCTACGAGGAGTGGGGAATCGACGCGCTGGCCGGCCGGTTGCGCGGAATGTTCGCATTCGGCATTTGGGACCAACGACGGCGTACGCTAACCCTGGTTCGCGATCACTTGGGTGTAAAGCCGCTGATCTACTGCGAGCGCAACGGCGAGATCGGATTCGCATCGACTGTCCGCGCCTTGCGCGCCGCTGGTTTTGGCGGAGAAATCAATCCCGACGCCATAGTCGATCTCCTGGAGTTCGGCTGGGTCCGCGACGATCGCGCGATTGCCATAGGAATCCGCAAGTTGCCCCCGGCCACCATTCTGGAGTGGCGGGACGGCCACGTTTCGGAACGGCAATTCTGGCGGCCGCCGGCGGGCGGTGACGCGCCACGGACGACCTTCCAGGAAGCGGTTGAAGGGACGGAGCGGCTCCTGGTGGAATCCGTCAGGCTTCGGCTGATTTCGGACGTGCCGATAGGGGTGCTATTGAGCGGCGGGGTCGATTCGTCGTTAGTGTGCTGGGCGGTGCGCGAGGCGAACGCGAATATCACGGCGTTCACCGTGCGGGCCCCGGGCGATTCTTCGGATGAGAGCGTCGACGCGGCGCACACCGCCAGGTTGCTGGGCATCCCGCACGAAATCGTGGAAATGCCGGAAACCAGTTTCTCCCTCGACGAACTGGTGGATGCGTATTGCGAGCCGTTTTCCTGCCAGTCCGCGCTGGCGGTGCTGTGGGTTGCGCGGGCGGTGAAGCGCCGCGCGACCGTGCTTCTCACGGGAGACGGCGGCGACGATGTGTTCTTCGGGTACCCATTCTTTTGGAACGCATGGCTGGCGCAACGGCTGGCGCAACGGCTGCCCGCGCCGGCGGCCGCGGCGTGGCGGGTGGTGCGGAGAGCCTGCCCCCCCTATGGCCCGCTCCGACGCATGCGGAACTTTATGGATTATGCGACGGGGGGCTTGGGAGACCACGCCAGGGCTCATGACGGGCTTCCATACTACGAGCGCAGGTCCATTCTGGGCGAGAGACTGAGGGGAGTGGAATTGCCCGAAAGACAGACCGTATCGGCGCCGGAATCCGGGCGCCGGTTGCTGCAGGACGTATCCGATTACCACCGGCGGATGCACTTCAACAGCGAGTTCCTGCCGAAAATCGACGGCGGGACGATGTACCACGGCATTGAAGGGCGCGAGCCGTTGCTCGATACCAAGTTATGGGAGTTCGCCGCGGCCCTGCCTCCGGAGATCCACTTTCATGGCGGGAGGCTGAAGGCGGTGTTGCGGGAAATTGCGCGGCGGCGGATCGGGCCCGAAGTCGCGTTCCGCAAAAAGCGGGGGTTCACAGTTCCAGTCGAGCAATGGCTGGCGAGACGTTGGAGCGGGATGCTCGAGCATCTGCGGGAGGGAACGCTTCTGGAGAAAGAAGGTTGGGTCAGACCCGGCGCTTTGCGCGAGCCGCTCAAGACCGCGCTGGCCGAGGGACGCGTCCCTGTCCAGTTGTGGCGGCTCCTGGTGCTGGAGTGCTGGATGAAAAGCAGCCTTGCGGAACGTGGGTAACAACGCGAAAGCCGGGTGGCCGGGATTCTCAGTCTGCCCGAGCGGTCCTTGGGTCAGAGCCACCCGCGCACGCCGTAATAGCCCAGTTTGCCGATCTCCTCAACCAAGGTCCAAAAGCATTCCCAACGCAGTGGAAGTGAGCGGAATCGCTTCAGGATGTCGGGAATAGGCCGGGTGGCGACGGGGATTTTCTCGTGGGCAAAGCAACGGGAAGCCCGGAGCATGTGAAAATCGCTGGTCATCAGAACGAAAGGGCCGGAAAGGCCGGCTAGAATCGGTTTGGCGAAAGCGGCGCTCTCATGCGTGCTGGTAGAGCGGTTCTCCACGAGAATCGCCGATTCCGGAACTCCATAGGCGACAAGGAGGGGCTTGATGGTCTCCGCACTGCCTTTTCCGCACACGAGAATGGTGTGGAAATGCCCGCTGCGCCACGCATCGAGAGCATAGGCGGTTCGCCAATAGGTGTCGATGCCAATGAAACGGCCGGCCGGCAGTCCGGGATCTCCGGAGCCGATGAGCAGGATGAGCACGTTTCGGTCGCTGTCGGTCCAATCGGCGGTGAGGCGAGCGGTGGTCCAGGGGACGAGGGGCGTGAAAGTGACGATCAGCGCCAAGGCGCCGACGGCGACCGCGGCGTTACGCAGAAGCGAGAGCAAGCGGACGATCACGAGGTCAGCGCCGCCCCGCGTCGAGCATTTCGGAAAACAGCGCTTCGTACCGGTCCACAACTTTGTCGATGGAATAACCGGCGAGCATACACTGCCTGGCGGCGGCGCCCATGCGCGCGCGCAGGGGCGCATCCAGGAGCAGGCGATGCAACGCGGCGGCGATCAGATCCGGCGAGCCCGAAGGGGCGTGCAGGCCGTGGACTTCGGCCTCGACCAGTTGGACGCTGGCGGGGATGTCGCTGACGACGGAGGGAAGTCCGGCCGACATGGCTTCCAAAAGAGAGCACGGCAGCCCTTCGTTGGAGGAGACCAGAGCGAAGACATCGCTTGCCTGCAGCCACTCGCGGACCTCCGTGCCAGTCTGGCGCCCGGTAAACCGAACGGTGCCGTTCAGGGCCAGCCCGGCGGCGATCTTCTCCAATTCGCTTCGCAGCGGGCCGTCTCCCACCAAAACGAGGGTGGCGTTCGGAACGTCCCGGCGCACAGTGGCGAACGCCCGGATCAACGAGGGCAACTCCTTTTCGGGAGCCAACCGGCCGACGAAAATAACCACGGGCGCGGAAGGCCCGATGCCGAACCGGGCGCGCAACTCGCGGCGGCGGTCCGGGGCACAGGGAGCGAACTCATCGGTATCGACGGGGTTGGGCATCCACAGTAAACGGTCCGGTTCCAGCCCGGCGGCGATGGCCTCTTCGGCCATGCCCGGATTGAGAATCATGACCCAGCGCGCCCACCGGCGAAGGAATCGCAGTTCCAGCCTTCCCAGCCAGGAGCCTCGCATGGTGGTCATGATACCGCTGCCGGACACTTTCATGACTACGGGTTTGCGGAGAAGACGGGCGACGGGCAAGCCCGCGGCAAGATGCAGCCCCTGCATGAGGAAGTAGACGATCTGATAGCGGCGGCGTTCGCGGAAGAGCGTCCACGCAACTCCAAGCGCAAAGGCATAGTCGCGCGTAAGCCGATGGCGGCCGTAGATCCGAACCGGAACGCCGGCCGGATCGATCCAGGAGGATACATCCGGCATGGGGGGCCCTCCCGAGCACAAGACCGTCACCTGATGGCCGCGCCGGAGCAAGGCGGAGCAAACGCGCTGGGCTTCCATCTCCGACCCTCCCAAAGCGGGCGGGTACGAGTGCGAAACCACCAACACGGAAAAGCGGCGGGGGTCCCCAGGGCAGGTCATCCGATCATAGGGCTCGGAGCCATTATAGTGGAATCACAAAGCGCCCTGCCGCGCCGTACGGGCCAGGCCTGGAGGAACCCGTTCAGCGCCAGTGTGGAAGCCGCGCGGGGGGGCGCCCCAGGGAGGCGGCTGAGGTCCTAAATCCTGGGGGACCCTGGAACTAAACTCCGCCTGCGCCGTTCGGTCCAGAGCAATCGCGAGTCCGGCCAGCGCCGGCAGATAGAAGAAGTACGCGAAACTCAAGAAGAAGATAGCCGTGCAAAAAGCCACCATGGCCAGCACGGCGAAAAAAGAAGCGGCCGCTATGTCCTCGCAGTCGGACCGCCGGCGCGCTTGCCGGAAGGTCGAATTCAGCAGGCGGAACATGGATCCAATGCCGCACAGGAATAGGATCAACGCCGGAATTCCGCACTCGCTCGCTACTTGCATATAGGTATTGTGGGTCTCTTGCCATTGCCCATGCGTGGTGCCACCGATGCGGTTCCCCGTGCCCTCGGCCCAGGCGAATTGCCCGGCGCCTACGCCAAAAATCGGGTTGTGTATCGTGTATTCCAGGCTCTTTCCAAGCAAGTACTTCCGCGCCGCCGTGGATCCGGCGGCCTCCGCTCCGGAGGCTACATCGTCCGAAAACGAAGTAATGCACTGGAGAGGCTGCTTCGGCACCGTGGCCACCGACACCGGAATGAGCACCGAGACGCCCGCCAGCAGGGTGATTCGCTGGCGAGCCGTCCCCCGCAACAAGAAGAACAAGGAGGCGAGCGCCATCGCTACCACCGCGCCGCGCGACCCGGTCCGCAGAATGGTAGAGATGCCCACGGCCGTCAGCATCAACAAGCGCAGCACGACGGATGTAAGTATCCCCCGCAGAGCCGGGGGCTTTAGGATTTGAGCCCCTCAAAGCGGCTATGCGGGGTCGCTGGCGCGACCCCGAAAAAACACGCGTGGGGCTGCGTCGTGGTTCCCGGTACGTGGTCTTCGTCCCACCCCGCTACGCTTTCTGCTGCGCTCTTCACACCCGGCACCGCTCAACCGCGGAGCCGACGCGACCCGTGCGACCGTGTACATCACCCCCCGCATCCTCTCTGCCCCCAGGAGCGCGAGTCGGTTGCCACCCTGCGGAAGGCTCCCGGAAATGTCAAACTTCTACTGCCGCCCCGGCAAAGCCGGGGGATCTCCCATTTGGGTGTTAGAACCGGAGGCGCCGTACCGATTTGGACGGTAACTTCCGCCGCGTGCTACAGTTCGAAGGTGGACAACAGAGGAGTGCGCGGCACAGGTGGGACTTACGCGGTTTCTGCATGGCCGGCCCCTCCGATCAGCGACCAGGCCGATCCCATAAGAAAGGTCGCGTTCCAGTTGGGAGTGTGCCTCCTCTTCCTGCGCGTCAGCAACCTTCACCAGGTGCTGACCGTCCTCACTGGAGTAAACCTCCGCCTTCTATATGTTGTCGGCTTGCCGGCGCTGCTGGGCGTGTTGGTCGGCGGAGGGGTGCAGCGGGCGTTCAGGGGGCGGCCGACATACTACTGGGCGGGCTTCTCGGTGTGGATGACCCTCGCCGTTCCGTTCAGCATCTATATCCGTGGTTCGTTGACCTGCCTAGAAGCTTTTCTGAGGACCGACCTCATAATGCTATTCGCGATTGCCGGGCTGGCCACGAGCTGGCGGGAGTGCAAGCAGGTCATGCAAGCCATTGGCTGGGGCGCCGTGGTGAACGTGTCCACTGCGAGTCTGTTTTTCAAGTCCTACGGCGACTTAGAATACGGCGCCCGCTTCGGGCTCGAGTTCGGCTCGATCGCCAACCCCAACGATTTCGCCGCCGTAGTGCTTTTCTCGCTGCCGTTCCTCCTTTGGTTTGCGCTTAGTTGGAAGTTCCTTCCATTCCGGCTGGCTGCGCTCGCGGGAGTGGCGTTCGGAATTTACTTGATTCTCGCTACGGCATCCCGGGGCGCTGCTCTCGGCTTGATCGCGGCCACGGGGTTATTCGTGTGGCGGGGAACCGCGAAGCAGCGAATAGCGATAGTCATGGCGGTACCGATCCTCGTGGGCGTGCTCATCGTGAAACTCCCGAAGTCGGCATGGAACCGCCTCAACTCAGTTGTCGATTCCGTCTCCACTGGAGACATCGAGAACGAACAACGTGCCTATCTCCTGCGGAAGAGCATCGAGTACACCCTTCAATTCCCGATCCTCGGCGTAGGCCCCGGCGAATTCTCCTGGTACGAGGGAACTCACAATGTGATCGGCGGCACCACGCACGGATCGTGGCGCGAAACCCACAACACATTCACCGAGGTCTCCAGCGAGTGTGGGATTCCGGGCGCGCTTTTCTTTCTCGCTGCGATTGTATCCACCTATCGCCTGCTCAAGCAGACCTACCGGCGGGCGCGGGATCGAGCGGACTGCCACGACATCGAAACCGCAACTCTCTGTGTATTGGTTTCAATGGCGGGTTTTTGCACCGCGGTCTTCTTCTTGAACTTCGCGTACTTGTTCTACCTGCCCGCCCTCAGCGGCCTGGCGATCTCGGTAAAGTGCGCCGCGGAGGTGGAGTTCGAGTCCCGCGCCCAGGCGTCGCCGGCCCGATCCAGCGCGAATGACGCGAGTTCTTTGCCCGGAAGCTGCCCGCACACGGCGGACAGGTACCCGAGAAAGGCCGGCAATGATGCCCCAAAACCGATCGAGCGCCCCGCTCCGGCGTTCCGAAGTTGAATCTCCCCCCACTGAGCCGGGCTTCCCCTCAAGGACGGGAGAACGCTGGAGTTCTGTCATTATCCTTGTGTTGGCTTTGTGCGCGTTCATCGGGTCCGATGCCTGTTTTGACGTCCTCGATGACGAATCCGCGATCGTGAATGCGGCGCGGCAGCCCGCGTCCCACACCATTGGGCTGTTCTGGACGGGACAAGGTCAGCACGAACACCCGCCGCTTTCCGATGTTTTGCTGCATTACTGGCTTCCGGTAGCGGGATCCGCCACGTGGCTGCTCAGGCTTCCCAACGTGCTGTTTTACTTGGCCGGCCTGCTGCTGCTCGCTTACTGCGCGCGGGACCTTGCCGGGCCGCGGGCCTTCATCCCGCTGCTCTCGATTGGGGTACTCTCTCCATTTGCATTCCATTTCGCGCGGCTGACCGGCTGGTATTCGTTCTGCTTTTTCCTTACCGCGGCGATGACTCTTTCGTACCTACGCTATTGCGATAAGCCGGAGAGAAAACGTCTGGCTGTCTTCGTCGCCGCCGCGGCCCTGATGGTTTACAGTAATTACTTCGGCTGGGCGATCATCGGCTGTCTTGCATTCGATATCTGCATCAGGAACCGCGGCAAAGCCCTGACGTTCGCGACGTGGGTCTTTGGAGTGCTCATCCTGCTCTACGCGCCGATCTGGGTGGTCTTCTGGAAGGAGATCTGCAAGGGCGTTCAGATAGGCGGCGGCCCGTCGCTGTTGTCCAAGGTGCTGAATTCCGCCTACTGTTTTTATTCGGTTTTCGTCAGCGAATCCGTGGCCCCCTGGTTTTGGTTTTTGAGCATACCCGCCTCTCTCGCGATCCTTGTGAGCGTGGCGGCCGCGGCCAATCTGTTGCCCTGGCGGGGCCGCCTGTTCCTGGTTTATTTCACGGTGCTACTTGGCGTCATGGCCGCGATCGGCGCCATCATGACCAAGCGGCTGCTGTTCATCAGCGGCTGGCTCTTCCTCTCCCTCTCGGTTGCATTGGCGGCGCCGGGGCACAGAACAATGCGCAGGGTATTGGCCCTGTCACTCGGCTTGGCGGCGGCGGTGGGGTGGGCAGGAACGGTGGTCAGAAAGTGGTATGCCGCACCGCACTTCATCGAGCCGTGGGCCGCCGTGGCCGAGGAGGCGGCCGACACTATTGCCCATGGCGGCGTCGTCGTCAGCAATTCTCCGCCATTCTGGTTCTACGCGAACAATGCGCTCGCCAGACACGGGCTGCTCGCCGGCCCGTTCTACCCGGGTTGGGTCGAGGACCCGAGGGTGTACCGTATCGGACCGGGCTCTACGCCGAAGTTGCCTGAGCATTCGACCGTCCTCCTGGTCAACGGCGTCAATCCGTGGGCTCTTAAAGAGACCGCATCGGTGGAATCGTGGCTTCGCTCGAACTGTGCCCTGGTGGACTCGCGCCAACTGCTCCGGGACTCCGGCTCCTCGCTGAAATCGAGGTTCTTTCCGGGCGCGGCCCAGAGGCCCTTCAGAATCGGCCTGGACCGGTATACGTGCGGATACACGCCCTGAGTCGGCGCGCCGCCGGTGAATCGTGGGCTTTGTCTTCAAGACTGTCATTCCCGAGACGACCGAGTACGGCGCCTCGTTCCAGGCCTCCAGGTAGAACCGCGCCGCCGCCGGTAGACTCTGAAGCCCGTGGCTCAGCCCCTCTTGTACCGGGTGCGCGGCACACACGCCGGCGCTTCCGGTCATCAAAACCAGAACCTGCCGGTGAGAGACCCCAACGCTGTCTGCAGGCGCAACCGTCTCCGGGTCTGCCCGCCCACACTGCAGCGCCGGATATCGAAGGGTTCGATCAGTCCCGCCTTGTTGAACCCGCCGTAGAACGAAAACGCGGCTCGGTACTTTGCCTGTCGCAGGGCTTCCACCGTTTCGGACGAAAACGTGTCCGGGGCCCCCACGGGGTATGCCAGCGTGTCCACATCCCGTTTTAGTTCTCTTTGCAGGATCTCGCGCGAGAAGCTTAGCTCCTCAAACTGTTTGCGAGCCGGCAACTTACTCAGGATCTCGTGGTTGTGGGTGTGGGAGCCGAATGCCATGCCGCCTTGCTGCATTTCCCGGGCTTCGTTCCAATTCAAAAAGCATCGCTCGGTGTCGCCGCTCGGCCGCGAGGATTCGCACGCGCGTTCCAGTTCCTCCACAAACCGGCCGTGGTCCCGCATGGCGGGCTGCTTGTAGAGTCTCAGCACGCGCATGATGCATCGGCCGGCTCTGTCGGCGGCCAGGTCGAACTCCTCAGGCTGCGGATACTGGAGCCGGAACCGCGCCTTGCGAGAGCGCTTGACGATGTAAGCGATCGCGTCCCACCAGGGGATGCGGCTGGTGCCGGTGAAGGCCGTCGGCAGAAAGAAAACGCCTTGCACGCCGCGCCGCCGCAGCACCGGAAACGCGTCTTGGTAATTGTCGATGTACCCGTCGTCGAAGGTAATCAGAACTCGCGGCTCGGTAAGGCGGCCGTCGCCCGCCAGCAGCCCGAGCACCTCGTCCAGAGTCGTCATCCGGTAGTGGCGTTTCAAATACCCGATCTGCCAGTCGAACTCCGCGGCGGTGCAGGAAAACGTGCCCGAATCGTATTCTGTGGCGTCCGGATCGCCGATACGGTGATAATTCAGAATCATCAGCACCGGAGGGCGGGGCAGTTTCTCCAGCAGCCACGTGACCCCCATCCCCGCGCATGCGGCCGCGACCATCTCTCGCTTACCTCGTATCATCGATCCGCCGTTTCCAGGCAACCGTGCCGTGGTGTACCTCTGGGAACACACCTCTGGGAACACACCCATCTGGAGAACATCACCCATGATAAACTAAAACGCTCTGAGCGGGAATGTGAAAAACCCATGATCCTACGCCGCTTCGCGGAGAACGAAGAATTCGGTCTTGAGCGCGGCCAGTCGCTGCGGGGGACTTCCTCATGACGCCGGATGCATCGCAAGCTGAATCGCCGGCCGCTGCCACTCGTCCCAACATTCTCGACCGCGCGGCGGCGGGATTGGATCGCTGGTTGGGGGCGCACCAGCGGCTGTACCTGGTGGCTGCCAGCCTGTTGTGCGTGCTTACCTTCGCCGGCTATGCCCACGAGCGTTTTATCTGGGCCGATGAGGGTCTCGAACTCATCGTCATCCGCCTGGGCAGCCTTCGGCAGATGTGGACTGCGCTCTGTGACGGCGTCCAGGCGCATCCGCCTGTGTTGGATTGGGCGACGCACCTTCTGTTCCGCGTGTTTGGGGATAGTCTCTTTCTCGCCCGGGTGCCATCGATTCTCTGCTTTTGCCTGATGTGCCTGTGCCTGGCTATCATCGTCTGGCGATACGCGCCGCCCTCTTACGCCGCCGCAACGTTCTTCCTGCCGTTTGCCACCGCTCTGCGCGGCTGGGGATCCCTCGCCCGGCCCTACGCGCCAATGCTGGGCTTTTCCGCCTTGACGCTGCTGTGTTGGGACCACCTGCAAGATACCGATGGGCGCCGCCAGGTCCGCTGGCGGATTGCATTTGTATTGAGCCTCGCGATGACGCTGTCCACGCACTTCTACGCCATCCTGATCCTGCTGCCCCTCGGTATGGGCGAGCTGGCAAAGTGGATCCTCCGCAAGCGTCCGGACTGGCCGGCCATCTTGTGCTTCCTTTTGGCTTTGGTCCCTTACTGCTTGTGGCTCCCGATTCTCATCTCCGGCGCCCATGTATACCTGGGACATTATGGGGAGAAGGTGGAGTTCCAAACGTTGTACGGGTTCTTCGGCACCATCGTGTTCAGCCTGCCGTGGGTCGGAATCATTCTGCTTCTTTTCGCGGCGGCCGGGCTCGGTGCGATGCGCGCGGAGACGGCCCGACGGCCGTGGATCTCTCAAGCGCACAGGCTGATGCTGGTGGTAAGCTGCGGATTCCTCCTGCTCCCGTTCTGCGGTTACCTCGCGGGCGTGTTGTGGACCGGCTGGTTCCCTCCGAAGTATTACATGATAGCCGCCTTCGGCCTGATACTCGGGTTGCCTCTGCTGCTGCCGGCCTTGACTTCCTGGCGTGCAGTCGTGGGGTTGTGTTTCTTCCTGGCTATGGCCGGGCATGGTTTGCTCGTGGGGACTCGGGGGGTGAGCGGCTTCATTCGCACCGAGCGGCCCTACCCCACGCTCGCCGAAATACGGCGCTTGATTCCCGACCCCCACCCCGATATCGTGGTCTCCGCGCCCATGCACTTCGGGCCGTTTTACGAGTCGACGAAATCCGATAGGCGGGCTAACCTGCTGTATCTGTTCGATGCTAATAAAGAGCTAGCCGAGTACGGAAACGACGTTGCAGATACCACTGCCGGCATGATGTATGAGCGTTCCATCCGACTGGGGCACCCGAGCGGCACGTCTGCCCCTTTCGATGCTTACGTCGCCACCCACAGGCATTTCTTTATCCTCTCTATGGGAGAGGTTCTGGGCGTTCAGGAATGGCAGTTCAAGTACCTGCTGAACCACCTGCGCGCGCGCCTGCTGTGGCTGGGGAAGACCGGAGTTTTCGACGTGTATCAAGTGGATCTTCCCGCAGCGGCGCCGGCTGAGCGATAGCGGAGAGACGCTGGTCCCTAGTTCTCCCGTCTGCAGTCTCTTTATAGTCCCTGAGTTAATGAATGATTTAGTTAGCTGGCCGTCGCCGTCCAGATGAAAGGGCGGGCCGTCTCATCGTGCTGCCGGACGTAGTATTGGTGGCCGCGTAGCAGGAGACGCGCAGAAAGCTCCAGTCAGGCGGGGCTCTGAAGGGCCCCGCTGAAGCGCGTGAATACAACGTCGAATTCGGGGCTGACCATAGACTCCGGAAAGGTGTTCACGGGATAGAACCCGATCGGCACAAAACCGATCTGCGCGTAATACTCGATCAGTTCCGGCATGGAGGACATGCCATCCTAGATCCGGACTGTGGGCAACTCGCTCTGAAAACCGCAGAGAACATCCAGGACCCCCGATGCGCCCTGCAGAACCTGCATGTCGTGGCCCTGCGTATCGATCTTGGCGAAGATTCGCGGGTCCGGAGGAATGCGTGTTCTCAGTTCCTCCATCGCTGCGTCGAGGCGGCATAGCTCGACATCCACTTCGCTCCGTTCGGACGCATTCAGGTTATAAGCCTTCTCGGCATCGTCTCGGAGGTTCAAGAGAGAATTAAAATCGCCTTTGACATAGGTTTTCACGGTCGCCCGGCGACTCTCATTGCTCAGACCATAGGGCTGGCCGATCCACAACGGATCGGCCTTCATTGTCTCCTGAAGCAGAGCGTATGATGCGGGAACGGGTTCGAAGCTGACGATTAGTCCCGGGTATCCCCGGCCTCTCAGTTCTCTCGCGTAAGTGCCGTTGAAACCGCCGATATCAAAAACGCAATTGATATCCTTCTGTCGGAAGAATTTGTCCAGCAGGCGCTCGTGAGTTCCCGGCGCCGGGTAGAAGCTCAAGCTCAAACCCATACGGGCGAGCCGTTCTTTTGCGAAATCGCAGGCTGCTTCCTTCAATGACATTTTCCCTATCTCAATAGGTGCGCCCTCGCGGCATGCGGCTCGCGCGGCAGAGCCCTGCCACGCAGGAGACAATCACGCGCGTCGGCAGCCCCATAAACCTCTTGCGTTCGCCGTATTGCTTCAGCGCTCGGCTCAGGTGAACCAGCACGGATCCCGGCCCATAGATACTTGCGTTGACCCGCCGGTAGCGGAGCGCAAGCCTGCAGGCGCACAGAAAGTACTTTTCGGCATTCCCGGTGATGTTCTGGTCGTTGCGCCGGACGCGGGTAACGACGGGCGAATCCAGAAACACTACACGCAATCCCTTCAGGCCGATTTCGATCGCGAAGGCCTGATCCTCCAGAATTGCCAGGCTCTCATCGAATCCGCCAAGCGTTTCAAGCGCCCGCCGCCGGATCATCAGTGTCGGCGATGTCATGTTGGCATCCACAAGACCTGTGGCAGCGTCCACGACGGGCGGCCGATCGTGTGCCCACAAATGGGTCCGCCCGTCCGGAAAGAATGCCAGCATCGGCCCATAGACGCCATCCACCTCGGGATGCGCTTCGAGATAGTCGGACTGTTGCCGTGTCTTGTCCGGCTCCCAGAGATCGTCGCTGTCGTCAAATGCGATGAGATCGCCTATGGCGTGCCGCCATCCCAAGTTGCGGGCTCCGCCCGCGTTGCTCGGTCTTTGGGTGTGAAGGACTGTGACGGGACCGGGCGGCGGATTTTCCGCCAGGTGCCTCTCTACGGGAACCGACGAGCAGTCGTCCACGATCAGGATCTCGTCGGGGACGCGGGTCTGTGAGAACACCGACGCGAGGGTTTCGTTCAGAAACTCAAATCTGTTGTGTACCGGTATGACAGCGCTGATCAGGGGCATGCCTTTGCTTTCAGCACTCAGCCAAAACGACCTTCATGCGAGATTTCCATTTGGGCTCCCGGATAACCGTTCAGCATATCACGGACCTCCACGTCTTAATCCTTTGAAGCATCGCGTTGTGTGAGATAGGACGTACCGGACCAAGATCAATGCTTCTCTGAAACCGAATCTGGATACGGCGCGGCACTTTTGGCAGCGTGCGGAAACTCATGCGCCATCCAAAACTACACCCGGCAGCACAACAGGAAGCCCCACCCTTTCGTCGGGACGGCCACCGCCGGCAAAATCATTCGTAAAGTTGGGGACTATAAAAAGACTTCAGAGACGGGAGGCTAGGCCGGCAATTTCCTCTTCGGGAACACCCGCCGGAATGGAGGCGCGAGCAGCGTCTTGGCAAGTTCCACGGCCGTGTCCGCCGTGACACGCCAATCCCGAAGGTCGAAATCGAAGAACGCGACCGGGGGCCGATACGACCGGAGCAATCCCCACCAGCTCAGCAGACCCGCCTTACGATAGCTGCGAAAACACGCGAAATCGCGGCGCAGAAAGATATGCCGGAAATCGCGTTTCAACGCTTGCGCGGGCTCAACCTTTTCGCCGATCAGGTCCAGGTAATGGAGCCATCCCAGGTCTACCCCCGCGTAAGGCGCGGCGTCCGCCGTTACGCTGTAACGCGGGTTGGCCTCAATCATCTTGACGCGGCCGTCCCGGTCGTCGCGCTTCAATTCGATTTCGCACAGCCCCGTGTAACCGATGCCGCGCAGGAATGCGTCGCATAACGCATCGGTCTCGGGATCGTCAATCGGTTCGACCACGCTCGCAGAGCCATAATAGATCGGATACGTGCGCAGTTCTCGCACCATGCATGATCCCAGCCGGACGCCGTCCTGGCCATAGCAGGACAAATAAACCAGCTTGGCGTCATCCCGCCCCTCAATCACTTCCTGGACCACTAGTTCGGGGTTGGCCGCTTCAGCCAAGCGGTACTTGGACTCCAGTTCGGCGGGGGAATGCGCCAGCGCGATCTTTTGGTTGAGCAATGGGTGACCGGCCGGGAATCCCTCCCATTCGCGGAAGTGGACGGGCTTGAGCAGGCACGGGAACCGCGCTTCCGCTCCGAAACGAACAACCTCATCCAGCGATCGTACGAGTTGTGTCCGCGGCACTGGCAGTCCGTGCTCACCTGCTATGCGATACTGGCGCTTCTTTGTTGCCAACAGGGCCTGCATCGCAGCGCCGGTGTGCAGAAAAATGAAATACTCGTCCAGGTCCGCGGCATGGCGTGCAATCGCCGTGACAAACTGGTCCGCGCTGGCGATGAGAACCGGCTTTGCTCCAATCTCTTTGCCCAGATTGATCATGAACCGCAGCCATTCGGCGGGCCGCTCGTCGGGGTTTGGGCACAAATACGCTCTCCCGTAAACGGTCTTGAAGCCAGGTTGGCTCGGATTGTAATCAATGCACGAGACGGCTACGCCGCGCCTGCGAAGATTCCGCATCAGGACAACCCCCGTCTGATAGGCGCCCGCGACAACAACCGGCGGCCAGCCACGCGCAGCCTGCACAGGGTAGAGTTTGGCGTGATGAGGGGCTGTCGAGACAGTCATGGGCAGGTCCCTTCCCGGTTTTGCAGCACTATTTCATTATTAGAGCACAGAAACCCTGGAGTACTTCTGCAATGAAGCCAACCAGATCCTGAAGCTGCCACGCGGGGATATGGTTGCTCTGGCAATGGAAGAACTCAGTAAGACCGGCATCATTGACGCCGCTGAGGTGCGGCGGTACCGGAAAGCCAACGGCGGCTTCAGCGTCTACGAACTCGCGACCTTTTTTGAAGGCCGGCCATAGTTTCGGAAATAGACCTCGGCAGGATTGCCCATGGCCAGGCAGTACGGAGGGACATCGGAGATCACGACGCTATTGGCTCCAATGACCGCGCCCTCGCCGATGGTGACGCCTTTCATGATGTGGCTCCCATTGCCGATCCAGGCATAACGGCAGATCCTGACGGGGCGAATATCGCGAGGATCGACGGGAACATTCCGGGCGCGAAGATCGGCCTGCCGGGGGTGGCCATCGGTATCCGATATCCGGCAGCCAAAGGATATCCTCACGTCCTCTTCGATAATCACCTCTTTGTTGACCGCAAAGCCCACGCCCCAGCCGATTTGCGCGCGGTCTTTGATAATCAGCCGCGGGCGCTCCAGGAAGCGGCCGGAGGCGACCGAGAAGCTGCCGATGGTCACATCGTCGCCAATATGGATTTCAACGTGCCCGTCTATGAACGGCAGAGTGTCAATGGAAAGATTCCTGCCCACGGAAGCGCAACGCGCCTGAAAAAGGGGGTGCCGGTAAAGGACGACCACCAGCCAGCGCGCCACCCGAATCACGCCGAAGTGGATCTCATAGATAACGCGGAGAACGGGTCTGAGGAAGCGTGGAACGCGAGGGGCGTGCGGGTTGGTAATGGCCTTTGCCACCGACCGGATGAGCCTATAGGCAGGCGTTTCTCCGCGTTTGACCTTGCGAATAAAGCTGTTAAGAGTCACGAATCCGCTCCACTGCTCCCATTAAAACACGCCGCATTCAGCCGCCGCCAGAAGTCGATGGCTCGGGCCCAAGGCGAAGGTCCGGCAATTCGACTATAATGGAGGTTCCATTTATGACAAGGGAAGAATTCCTCGCGGAACTGGACGAAACTCTCGAACTGCCGGCGGGCACGGTGAAAGGCCCCGAGAAACTCGAGGATCTGGAGCAGTGGAATTCGACCGCGATGATCGGTTTCATCGCGCTGGCCGACACCAATAACGGTACCAGGATCTCACCCCGGCAGATTGTGAACTGCACGACGGTCGAAGATCTTCTGAAGCTGGCGAAGGCGGACGGCAGCTCCGACTAACATGTCCGGCAACCCGATGGATCTCTCCGGCGCGACCGTGCTGGTGACGGGGGCTTCCAGTGGCATCGGGCGCGAAACGGCGATCCTGCTGAGCTCGTTACACGCGCGAGTCGTGCTGACGGCGCGGAATCGGGAGCGGCTGGAGCAGACCCTTTCGAGCCTGCAGGGCCAAGGACACCGCATCGAGCCTTTCGATCTCGGCCGCGTCGATGAAATTCCGAAATGGGTCCGCTCGGTGGCCACGGAGGCCGGTCCGTTGAGCGGCTTGGTCCACGCCGCGGGCATGCAACTCACGTCGCCAATCCGGTTCGTGGCGCCGGCGGCGATCGACGAGCTGCTGAGAACCAACCTGGTCAGCGCGATGATGTTGACGCGGGGATTTTCACAGAAGGATTGTCACGCCGCTGAAAGCAGCGTGGTGTTTCTCTCTTCAGTTGTCGGTTTCAACGGGCGGGCGTCCGCATCCGTCTACGGCGCTTCGAAGGCTGCCTTGATCGGCCTGGCCAAATCGCTGGCTGTGGAGTTGGCTTGCCAGCGGATACGAGTGAACTGCGTAGCGCCCGCATTTGTGCAAACAGAAATGTTCGATCGTTTCCAGGAGATGCTCTCCCCGGAGCAGTCCGCGGCTTTAGAGCACGCGCATCCGCTCGGTTTCGGAACACCCCGCGATGTCGCAAACGCGGTCGCTTTCCTGATTGCGAACACAGGGCGCTGGATTACGGGATCGACGCTGGTGGTGGATGGCGGCTACTCGGCGCAGTAAAAGAGTCGGGTGGACCCGAGGAGGTCCGGATGCAGACCGCACTGTCGGCAATTGAATATTATTTTCCGATCAAGACGCTCTCGACGGCGGATCTCTCGGCCGAGTTTCCAGAATGGTCGGCCGATAAGATCGACGAAAAAACGGGCATTCGGGAAAGGCATATCGCCGCCGCGGACGAATGCGCTTCCGACATGGCCGTGGCGGTGGCGCGAAAGCTCTTCGCCTCCGGCGCATGCCAGCCCGAGGCGGTGGATTACCTCCTCTTCTGCACGCAGAGTCCCGACTATTTCCTGCCCACCACGGCGTGTCTCATTCAGGACCGCCTGGGAATTCCAAAGACGGCGGGCGCCCTGGACTTCAATCTCGGCTGCTCCGGCTTTATTTACGGACTCGGCTTGGCCCAGGGGCTGATCGTGTCCGGACAAGCTTCGAATGTCCTTCTGCTCACGGCTGAAACCTATAGCAAGTTCCTCAACCCGCGGGACCGGAGCGTGCGGACGATCTTCGGAGACGCCGCGGCGGCTACCCTGCTCACGGCCGAAAACTCCCCGTATCCTCTCATCGGACCCTTCGCATACGGCACGGATGGGAGTGGCGGCCCGAACCTGATCGTTCCCGCCGGCGGGATGAGGCGCCCGCGCTCCGCCGAAACCGCCATCCCTACTGAAGCCGAGGGCGGGAACATGCGGAGCCAGGACGATTTGTTCATGAACGGCGCCGAGATCTTCAACTTCACGCTCGACACCGTCCCAGAGACCATCGCCCGCCTGCTGGAAAAGGCGCGGCTGCAACTGGCCGATATCGACCTGTTCGCATTTCACCAGGCCAACCGGTTCATGCTGGAACATCTCCGGAAACGGCTGAAAATCCCTCCCGAGAAATTCCAAATGACGCTCAGCCACTGCGGGAACACGGTTTCCTCGACCATTCCCATCGCCCTGAAGCACGCAGCGCTCGAAGGGCGGCTGCCCAGGGGAGCGCTGGTGATGCTGGTGGGTTTCGGGGTGGGCTATTCCTGGGGGGCCACGCTGGTCCGCTGGTCGGGGCTGCGCTGATCGGGAGAGGGCTCCGCTGCGCGCCGCGGTGGCGATACTTGCGAGCTGGTCATCGGCGAGATGGCCTCTGGACGTCGGGCGCGTTCGCGTGGGGAAAGCTGCTCAACGACGGGCCCCAGCGTCCCGCGGTTCACTGCGGTTTCTCGGGTGCCTGGCGAGCGCGAGATAAGCAACTCCTGGCCCGCGTCGAGGGAAGCAAGCAGACTGAACGATCAACATCCAACTTAGAACGCATCGAACGGCGAGAAATCCCAGCTATCAGCCCGCGCAAGCACGGGGACCAGATCTGGATTTACGGCTTTGTAGTAAAGCGGCCAAACGGGGTAGCGATACGACTTCGGGTGCAGAGAGCGCGCCACTCGCCTCTTCGCCGGGCTCCAGCCCTGCCATTCGAGGGCATCCAGACCCTCTTGCTGGGTTGCCTCCAACGCAGCGGCCAGCAGGTCGAGAATTGCATCCGGTGAATCGTCCAAGATCTGTAGATCGGCGATGACGAATTGCCGTAGCCCCAGGTATTCGCGGACGAACTTGCGCAGCACCACATAGCCGCCCAAGTGGCCGCCCTGGAAGATTCCGAGAACAATCGCGCGTTTCTGGTGCAGGGCGCCTCCAAAACGCCACTCCAGTGCGGCGGACGACCGGACTGCGCGCAGCCGTCCGCGACCCTGCCGGTTCTTTTCCCACAAGGCATCGAACTCGTCGCCAAATCCGTTCAACTGCTTCACCCCGGCCAGGTTTCTTCTTCGACCGCCACCTCCCAGATCCCCCGCCCAGAGCACCAATGCAGCAGCGTGGGACAGCAGTCCCGCCGCAGGTATCTTCTTCTTGCGCAGTACCGCCTCCGCAAACGTCCGGCGCCGAGTGATCCAGAAGTAACTGAGATCGTAATCCTCCGAGGCGATTCGCTGCGCCTCTAGAGCCGGCATCAGCCGTGAAGCGACGGCGCTGGCGCTGCCATTCACGCATAGATCGATGCCCTCTTGGCTGAAGTAGGACATCGCAAGAAGCATCGAGGAGTTCCGGTGCGTACGATCGACGGCCCAAGCACCCGCGCTGCCGCATTTGAACCGCCTGCCGTCAAGTTCGTACATCACGTGCACGTTTGTAAACGTTCCCACAATACCATCGGTCTCACTCTCGAGAACCCACCCGATAGGAACCCCCTCAAACTCCCTGCGGAAAGGATGCGACAGCCACCAGTTCCGCGTTTCGACCGGGTCGAATGAAGAAAGGCCGTTGCGCACCCAAACCGCCTGGATGGCCTCAAGATCACCGAGTGCGGCTGGTCGAACGCGGATCATACGGAGTGATAGCTGCCGAGCTTCACATCTGATGGCAGGAGCCGTCGCCAATCGGACCGCAGTAAAGCAACTTCCTCGTTGTAGTGCGGGTTAGATGTGCCGGGATGCACCATTAACTCCAGCCGCCGGAACCACGGGAAGCGCCCGGCCCTCAAAGCAGTGTGAAAATCGCGAAAGTCACCCAGCCCCTCCGGACTCGCCGTGGTATAAGAATGGCGGAGCGCGACTTTAAACAACCATTTCTTGAATGAACGGAGGGCTGTCATCCGTTGGCCGACCGGTAGTAAGTTGACCGTGGATCGCACCTTCCGGATTCCGAACCTCCGTTGCAGTCGCTTCAGCACCGGGAACAACCCTGGTATTGTGTGAATGTGCTGGTGCGAATCGAAATGACTGATGGGAACGCCGGCTTCCAGCGTGCGCTGGACCTGAGCTGTCAATTCCCGCAAAAGAGCGCCGCGCAATCCGGCGGATATGGAGGTCAGAAGTAGCTTCTGCGACAGACGGCCGTTCTCGTCCAACACGGGCTCGAGACCGCCGCAAGCACTTAGCGGTGGAAAGACGGTCAGGTTGAGGTGCACCCCAAATGAGCAGTTCGGGAAGCACGCGATCCGTTTGGCAGCGTGTTCAAAGGCGGGGGCATTCGCAATGATCGTGGCCGACGTCACAAGGCCGGATTCCATCAACGCGAAGATCTCATCGTTGATGGGCTTACTAGTTCCGAGATCGTCGGCATTCACAATAACCAGCACTGGCAACCCTGACTTCTCACTATACCACGGCCGCGCGAGTCCTCACGCGCGGCTGTAGCAGTTGACCTGAGCCCAGTCGAGTGATTGCGCGATAGAGCACAGCGGTGTACACCAACTGCGGCAGAGGATCGGCAATCTGCGGCTGCGCCAGCGACGCCGCAGTAGAACGGCGTTCAACCCGGACAGGCGCACTCCGCGGAAAAAAGGGACCTCGAATGGAGACGGCATTCCGAGGACCTCGGCGTTTGGGTTCAAGACCCTGCGGTGGTGCTCTCTAAACTCTGAGTGGCCGAGTGTTGCGGCCACCATATCCCATTCACAGCAAATATTCCTTGAAAATAAACCAGTTACCATGTTCAGCCAAACACCCCCGTTGTATGCTGTGAGTAGATGATATGAGTTCACTCAGAAGAATGCATTCTTCGCCGGGCGACGCAGCTCGCTCCGTGCACAACCGGGTGTTGCTGGAAAAATGCGTATTACCAAACGAACCCAGTCCCATTTCCGAACACCGGCGCCGCGGCCCCGGACCCTGACCCTGACCCCGGGGCACCTCCGGAGGTCGGCAGTTCGAGTCTGTCCGTCCCTACCACTATCAATGGCGGCCTCCTTAGAGAACGGCTGCTGGTTGATCTTTGATATTCAGCCACTTGCCAACTTGAGAGGTACCTGTTCGGGGTGGCGCATCGCGGTGCTCAGCGGTTGGCTTAGAACTCGCTGCCCATCGAGCCATGTACTGTTGAGGGCACCTTCCGTTTTCATCCGCCTCTGTGACCGGGCGTAGCGGCCGCCAAATTCCGTTCACAACATTTTGACGTTTTTTATCTCCATGAAAACACGAGGCCGGGCTGGGTTTTTGGGCCGGCTTCCATGGTCGGCCATGCTACCGTACGGGTGGAGGAAGGATGCCGAGGATTCTTGTGATAATCTTTTTGAGTCTGCCGGCCGCGGCGCAGACTCAGATCGACCTGCGGACGCAGACGAAGAGCGTGGATTTCACGGCGGCGGTTTCGACCAAACCGCTGAAGACGGGATCCGTGCTACCCGCCACGTGCCAAGTAGGCGACATGTTTTTCAATACGGACGCTACCGCTGGGGCGAACCTGTACGGCTGCACGGCGGCCGGCACCTGGTCGGTACAAGGCGGGTCGAGCGCGTCGTGCGGGTATGACACGGTCGACGGGACGCTGAAATGCCGGGACGCGCAAGGCGTGGTATATGCCACGGTGCGGACAGCCAATAGCGGGACGGCGAATCAGTGGGTGGATTACATTGCCCCAACGGGGGTCCCGCACACGTCGCAGCCGACATCGGCGGCCGTGGGAGCGGTGGCCGATCCGGGCTCGAATGGCGTACCTTACCGGAGCGGACTGGGAGTAGCGACGCCAGCCACAGCCGATAGCCTGAGCGGGCCGTTTTCCTGCCAGGATACGGGCTCGAGCGGCGCTTATGCGTGCGACCTGGCTCCGCCGATCACCGCCTACAACACCGGTACGACTTACTGGTTCAAGGCGAACAGCGCCAATGCGGGGGCGGTAACCATCAACTTCAATTCGCTGGGACCGAAGCGGATTGTGAGATCGTCCGGCCAGGACCTGGTGGCCGGCGACATCACAGGCGGGCAATGGGTGATGCTGACCTACAACGGAGCGACGATGCAGATGCAGAGTCAAACATCCACCACACCTGCGGCAGGGGTTTCCAGCATGTTCGGACGGATCGGGGCCGTCACCGCGCAAGCAGGGGACTATACCACGGCGCAGGTTACGGAAAGCGGAAACCTGTATTTCACGAACACGAGGGCGCGAGCGGCGCTGGGCACGGGCGGTCCGCTTACCCTCAACCTGTCGACGGGAATCTTCGACTGCCCCACCTGCCTCACCACGACGACGCCGGCGGACACCGATCTTTACGGTAATTATCCGCACCTGAGCGTCATCAGGATACAGGGCCGCCCGGTAGCGACGGCCCAGCCCTCGGACCTGCAGTATCTGGGTTGGAACAACACCGCCGGGCAGTGGGAACCGAAAACCCCGCCGGCGGCCTCGGTGACCTCGGTTTTCGGACGGACGGGCGCGCTGGTGGCGGCGGCGGGCGACTACACGACGGCGCAAGTTACCGAAAGCGGGAACCTGTATTTCACCAACCCCAGGGCGTGGGCGGCGTTTTCCGGCAGCAGCCCTATTTCGTACAACGCGTCGACGGGGGCGTTCGGCTGTCCGAACTGCATCACCACCTCGACTTCCGCGGACACCGACCTTGCCGGCAGTTTTCCGCACCTGAGCGTCACCAGGATCCAGGGGCGGCCGGTGGCGAGCGCGCCGCCGGGGGACGCGCAGTACCTGGGCTGGAACACCAGCGCGAACCAGTGGGAGCCGAGAACCTTGCCCGCGGTGCAGGTGGCGTCGGTATTCGGGCGGATGGGCCCGGTTGTTTCGCAAAGCGGGGACTATTCGTTCGCGCAGATTTCGGGGTCGGTAGGCGCCGCGCAACTGCCGGCGGCGGCGATGCGCACGGACCAGGGCAACACGGTGACCGCGGGGACGCAGGATTTCAGCGGCGCGGCCCACACGCTGCCGATGAAATCCGGCCTCACCGCGAGCCTTCCAAGCCTCTGCGTCACCGGGGAACTGTACTTCGCAACCGACGCGCCGCCGGGTCAAAACACTTACGGTTGCACGGCGACAAATACCTGGTCGATCCAGGGAAACCTTACGGTTAAGAGCGACGATTCCACGGTGGGGCAGCGCGGCGCAATCAACTTTGAAGCCGGAGCGGGGATCGTGACCGTGATGACCGATAGCGGCAGCGAGATCAACGTCCTGCTGGGGCTGGATACGGCAGTTGTCCAAACGCCCTGGGGGGAGCAGTCGGGCTCCGCGTTGCTGTGCGGCTCCACTGGCGGGTCTAGCAGTAGTTACCAGTGTTCCTTGCAGCCAACGCTCCAGGAGTATACGACGGGCATGACGCTGCACTGGACACCGGACGTGAACGGCACAGGCGGAGCCACCACGCTGAACGTGGACACCCTGGGCCCCATCGCGGTAAAGCTACCGGACGGGGCAACCGACCCGCTATCGACCAGCATCGTCGCCGGGGAGATGTACGCGATCTGGTACGACGGCACGGTGTTCCGGCTGCCGGCGGCGGCGAGCGGCGCGGGCGGCGGCGGGACCTGGGGCAGCATCGCGGGCACGCTGAGCAACCAGACGGACCTGGCCAGCGCCCTGAGCGGCAAACAGGCGGCGCTCACCAATTACTCGACCATCTCGGGACTGACGGGCTATCCATTGACGTTTCCGCCGATTAACAGCGGCGATTGGGCAGGAAGCTGGAACGGCCACGCGGTGGGGTACTTTCAGACGGCGATCAGCGGCGCGCCGGGGAGTTGGCCGAGCCTCGCCACAGTGGCGACCAGCGGCAGCTACGCGGATTTGAGCAGTAAGCCGAGCCTGGGCACGGCGGCATCGCACGCGAGCACGGATTTTGCCGCCTCGAATGCGAGCACCACGGTGAACGGGCAAACGTGCACGCTTGGATCGAGCTGCACGATCGGCACGGGCGGCGGCACCGATATCCTGCGCTTCGGCATCTGCTTCACCGCGGGGTGCGGGTCGGAAGCCACCATCAACTACATTGCTCCGCTGGTCGCTGGGAGTTGGAGTGTTTGTGCCTTCAACCTGGCCCTGGCGCCGACTGGATCGAGCGTGATTGTCGATGTGCAGAACGGCAGCGGTGTTTCGATCTTCGGCGCGACAAAACTTGTTGTCCCGGAGGGTTCGACCGCCGTGGTGACACAGGGCACGTTCGCCAATTCCCCGCAGACGTTTTCTGCGACTGACAAGTTCAAGGCTGTTGTACTGCAAAATGATTCCGGCAACACGGCTCAGGGAGGGATGGTTCAATGCCGGTGAAACGGCTCTGGTTGATCCTGGGTCTCTCCGCGTGCGCATGGGCGGGTAATGGCTATACCGCTCATGCGCTTTTGACGTTCAATGTCCATCCAGTTAGCAATCTGACGGCGTTCCCGAACTTAATCTCAGGCACCTACGCCCAGCTCGCGGACGTGGCCCATGGAGGGTACGTTCAAAACACCGTCACTCTCAACGGGCAAACTGTTCCAGCCGATTTGATCTTCACTTCGGATTCGGCGGGCACTACGCTACTCTCCTGGGAGATCGAGTCCTGGAACAACACGACCGGCGCAATTGTCGCCTGGGTGAAGGATGATCGCTCCTCATCGGCCGACACGCCGATCTACGTTTGGGCAGGGAACCCAAGTGTCGTTACGTACCAATGCACGGCGAGCGCGACGTGGGACAGCAATTACGCCGCCGTCTGGCATTTTCCGAATGGGACAACCGTGAGTTTTAACGACTCAACTTCCAATGCCAACAATGGAACGGCGGTAGGGTCGCCAACGCCCATTGCCGGGGCGGTCGACGGTGGGGTGACTGCGTGGAGAGGCCCTGGTTACAACAACGACGCCACGGTCCCGATTTCCTCATCGATAAACATCGCCAGCAAACTCATCAGCTTGGAGTTTTGGTTCCGCAGAAACGACACCAGCTCATACAGCGGCGGCGACGGCGATTTTTTCGCGACCGAGGAGAATTCTGGCAACAACGGCTATCAGTTCCTTGTGAATCACGCCACATCGAATTCGTTCACCCTATACAACTGGGGCGTAGCCGGCGAGAATTTCGGGGCCATGCCGCTCGACACTGCATGGCACCACGTTGCTTTGGTATCGGACAATTCGGTGATCACTGCCTACGTTGACGGGAGTCCTACATCGCCGACGGCGACATCTACTTCGGGCGTGGCCACATCGAACACGGTGCTCAACCTGCTGGGATATGGCGCTTACAAAACGAATGGTTGGAGCGTTGATGAGCTTCGATTGTCTAATACCAACCGTTCCGCCGATTGGGTCGCCCATGAGTATACGCAGGAGAGCCAAGCCAGCGCCTGGTACACGGTGGGAACGTGGCAAATCATCACTCCAGACTATTCTCTCTCCGGCCCGTCCAGCGGATACGTCACGGCGCCGTCGAGCAATTTCACGATCACGGACCTGACCGGGGACTGGGGAAGCGCGCCGAAAACCATCACGATCTCGGATGGCGGAAAGTCCGGCGCGGTAACGCTTGTGACCTGCACGGGGACTGGAAGCGGCACAACGCCCGCCGCCCTCTCGCTCACTGGCGGAACGGCCTGCACCTTCACGTACACCCCCGTAGTGACTGGATCGCTTACCCTCACATCCACCATCGGCACCGGCACCGATCCATCGCCGAACACCTACGGATACACGAGTTCCGCCGCCACGCTGGCGTTTTCCGGGTGTTCCAGCGGCAATCTGCGGGTGGCGTCGAGCACTTGCACGGTGACAATCACCGGCGCGACCTTCGATGGAACCCACACGGTTACGCTGTCCGATGGCGGGAACCTGGGGACGTTCACCAGCGGATCGTCCGGCAATCCTCTGACGGTCACGCCTGCGGCTTCGTCATCCTCGTTCACGTTCACCTATAATCCCTACCTGGTTGGGCAGAAGCCGATTGCGGGCGCCACGAGCACAGCGAACTGGACGGCGCCGGCTCCGTTCTTATACACGTCCTCCTCAGCCGCCGCAAGCACGTTCACAGCCAAGGCTGACGGAAACTGGGCAAGCGCCGGAACGTGGAACTGCACCAGCGGCGGGTGCGGGCACGCCACGCCCGACACCGGGGACGCGGCGATCATCCCCGGCTACCACGTCACGATTCCCGTCTCGACCGCGGCCTACATCGGGAGTTGCCCGGCCAACAACACGACGTACGATTTGCAACTGTCCGATAACGGAACCACGAACGGCACACTGGAAATCGCGGGGAAGCTCTGGTTGTGTGGGAATACCGAACTCAGCGCCTATGCGCACTCTCTGGGGGACAATCCGACCACCTGGCCGATTCTGCAACTCGATACCGGCGGCGAGCTGGATCTGGACAACAACCAGAATGCCTCCGTCGCATACCGCACGATCTCCGCCAACAACTACGGATGGGGCAAACTGTACTCCGGTGTATTGACGGACACTTGCAACTTTGCGGCTGGAACGTGCCCGACCACGATCAAGAGCGTCAACCTGGGCGGCGCAAACCCCAACTTGTTTGAGGACACGACTTCGGACAGCATAGTCTACCGGATCTACGGGACGCGGATTTCCGACTGCGGAAGCGCCAGCAAGGGCTGCATCGGAGATTCGTATTGGTACGGCTTCGACTTTGAGACCGCGAAAAACTACATGGATTACGGGGTCATTGATATCCAGAACAGCCTGTTTTTGCGCACGGGGACACTCCAGTCCGCGTCGGGGATGTCCTACGATATCTTGAGGCCAAATCTCGTCAACAACCGTTTCCTGAACGATCTGGCGGGGGTCCAAAGTTTGGATGGCGCCGGCACATATTCCGGCAGCAGTTGCAATTACAGCGGCAACTACTTCAGCGGAACCATGGGAGCCTCCAGCGAGCTCCTGGACGGATGTTCCTTTGTCGGGAACGTGTTCGCGACGACGCAAGGTGGGAGCACTGCTCTGTACTCGGCCTTTTCGGACAACGTGATTGTGGAGCCGGGAGGTGACGAAGGCATGGGCGCCCCGGTATCCGCACGGAACATCTGGATGAAGACGGCCAACGGTGTCGATTCTCTCCATATGATGGGCGCGGGGGACTATAATTGGCGGGCCACGGACAACATCTGCCTGGCAATTGGAGCCGGAGCAGAGGGCCATTGTATCAACCAACTCAATACCAGCCCGAGCCACACAACCATCATGCTGAACAACCTGAGCCTGCCCGCAACGGCAAATGGGGCGAATGCGGGCCAGTGGACAACCTACGACACCGGGCCGGGGAACAGCGATCACTTGCTCTACTTCGACCACAACGGAATGTTTGGCGCAGCGGTGTATTCGTGGGGTGTCTCGGTAGGGCACGCAGGGCCTTATTACCCAGGCAACCAAGTGCTTCAGTCTTACCGCGCCAACGTGCATTACGCGGCATCGGCAGGCGTTCAAAACTTCCCAATCGGCAACAATTCGATGGGATACGCGAATGGGCCTGGGGATAGCGTGAACACGGCAAACCTGGGCTGGAATGCGATGTACAATGCCACGGCATCTACCGGCTTCGCTGCTGGCATCAACACGAATTGCAACCCTTCTGCTTACCTCGGCACACCCTACGACATCTGCCAGCCGTCCAAAGCCAGCCCCGATAACACGCTGAACGATATAGCGGCCGATCCGAAGGTAATCGACAGCACGCGCAATCCGTTGACTTGGGCGAACCGGCTGCACGGACAAGCAGCGACCGAGGCAGGGATGGAAGCGGCTTTTCAGGTTTGCCCGAGTCTCCTTTGGTGTATCGAGGAGGCCCGGACTTGGACCGCTCGTGGATTCCAACCTACGAACCTGGCGCTCAAGGGGAAGGCGCACGACGGGCGGATTGTAGGATTCGCGGGGACGTATGGCAGCGGATACGCCGGGAGCTGCACGGTGACGTTCACGCCGCAGGACGCGGCGGACTTGGGCACTGGCGCCGCAGCGACCTGTTCATCCGTGAGCGGCGTGCCGGTCATCCAGATCACCAACCCCGGCGCGAACTACCGGATCGCTACTCCAGCGACCGTGACGATTGGCGGGACTTGTAGCGGAGGATGCGTGGCCGCGAGCCTGGCGCCGATCGTCTCGCCGCACGACATCGGGCCGGTCGAGATGGCATTGATTCCGGGGGGGATGTAAGGCGTGATTCAGGCAACGCCAATGCTGCCGCCATGGCGGAGTTGCTGTCGTGGAGCGACCGATCGGAGCAGTCCCGTTCCGCGCTCAAGGGAAGGCCCTGGTTTCGGCCGCCCAGACGATGTGAACGGCACGATGGTGGGCATCGACCCTGCCGGTGAGATTGGCGCGATCATGACAGCGCCGCGCCGCGAGATCGACAGCAACTGTCTGGATCCGGCGCGGCAACCGCGGGGTCTGACGCACGCGATACGCTATGTTGTCGATGGTGGCACATCGCCACTACAGGCGGGGCAGACGGGATATTATGTGATTATACGGTCCCGTTCAATGGCACGATCCGCGCATGGAATCCGACCACGGGCACCGGGAGGGTACCGGGCGGCGCGATGTTGGCAAGTAACAAGGGCGGAGGAGCTAGGATTGCCCCTAATGCAAATGCGATTGTCACTGCAGTTTGGCGACACGCCGCGTCGAGGTGGGATAAATCGGCAAACCTCTTTTGCCCGCTCGGCCGGCTGGATTGTGGCGGAATATGCGAGCCAAAAGGCATGGCCGGCGTTTTTGACAGTAGGCGCGGAAGAGGCGGGCAGCACGCCGGCGCGCGGGCAAGCGATTATCTGGTGAATCTATGCGACAAAGAGCTTTTTATCCTCTTGTATTTCTCTCTATCCACGCAGCTTTCGGCGGGCAGTCCATCCTGGTCACCGGCAGCAGCCCTTCCGTGACCCTTCCGAACGCCACGCCCTGGACAGCCATTGGCGCGAAGACTCAGCCGATGCGCTGGGAACTGCGCATTCACGATGTCGGGGTGCAGTGGCCGGGCACAGGATTCGTTTTAGCCTCACCAGTGGAACTTTACCAAAACGACATCGGCAATTGGCTCTCGGCGACGAATATGGCAGATCCGCCTAGTCAGGCTGATACGTTTGTGGGGACCAACGGCCCGACCCTGTCCGGCTGCTGTATGGGGCGGACAGACCTGCTTCTGCGGGTGCAGCGGGACGTGGCGAATTCGCAGTGGACGATCGAGGTCTACGATACTATCGGGGGGAACTATTTATCCGGGACGGCAGCGATTGCGGCCTTCGGGCCAGTATCATGGGCGGGGAAGACCATCAATGTGAGTTCCGGCGAAAACGTGGCTTTCGTGCGCTGGTTTTCGTCCGTCGTCCCCCTGGGTACGCCAATTCCGATCACCGCGACAGGCGACCTGGGAGACTGGGAGTTCGAAGGGAATCTGACCGATTCGAGCGGGCACGGGCTCACGATGAGCGGCGGAACGTTCAGTTTCGTGCCGACGCCGACCTACCCGCCCGCCTGCAGTGCCGGGAAGCCGCAGAGCTTCCGGGCGGGGCACCCCGGCGCACTGGATGGGACCGGCTCCGCGCCCCTGGATGGAGGGGCTACGCTCACTTACTTGTGGCAGCAGCTATCCGGGCCGGCGGTAACCTGGGGCCGAACGCCCACGCCTCCGCCCATCATCGGCCGTGCAGGCCTCGCGCAGTGGACGACTTCCGACCAAGACACGGCCCAGCCCGTGATTTCGGGGCTCGCACCCGGTAGTTATACCTTTCAACTGACCGTGACGGACAGCAGCGGCCACTCTAGCGTTTGTACGGTCAACGACGGGGCGGTGGAGACCGATAACAACGGCTTGGTTATTACGAACAACCCCGCGGTGGACACGCTGCTGGGGCCCATGGTGCAGTATGGCGCAAATCCGTGGCCGTGGTACGACGACCGGCACAAGGCCGAGGCCGATATGCAGATTGCGGACATGGACCCCTACTACGGAGCGTGGTGGAATGTCGCTGACACTGGCACGGTCGCGGTTACGCAAGGTAGCACTACGATAGTCGGGACCGGGACGACCTTCAAGGCGACATTCTGCGGAGGAGGTACGTCGCCTGTCAATTCGATAGTGGTCTGGTATCCCAACGCTGATCTCGCTGGCGATACCGGACGCAGGATAATGGCTGTCGTGAGTTGTCAGAGTGATACCGAGCTGACGACAAACAATTACTGGCCGATTGACTTGTCAGCCGGAACCACGCTGAGTTACAGCGATGACTCCAACTCCGGAACGTGGGCCTATAACGCAGCGCCCGCAAACTACTACGACAACGTGGCGGCATTGTATGCCCTGTACTATCGCAGCGGTCTAGTGGCGTATTTGAACGCGGCCCGCAAGCTGGCGGATCGGTTCTGGGAAGCCCCCAACACAGATCGCGGACAAGCATACGTTCTCGATCCGAATGGAGCAGGGGCCTGGCAGTGGCGCTCGTCATCGGTGATGGGATTGGTGCTTCGGGGCTTGGATGGGCGACCGGAGATGTGGACTGGGATTGAGAAAATAGCTGCATTCGCAAATTATGAGCTCAGCCCAGGAAGCTATCAGGGCAATTTTTTCCCTTCTATATACGACGTGCGCGAGACGGCTTATAAACTGGCGATCCTAAGTTATTGCGCTCTGTACGACACGAACTCTGCGGGCAAGGCTACATGCCAGAGCGACTTGGTTCCAATCATTTCGACTTGGTTCACGAATCGCAGGTGTTCCGACGGAAGTTGGCGCGACTTTTACGGGACTTATGATCTGGCTACATCCGTTGCGCTCAGCCATGGATCTACCGCCGTGACCGGCACGGGAACGTCTTGGACCTCCGATCAGTTTGCAAGTTCTAGTGGGTATGACACTGTTATGTGGTTCACACCCAGCCCTTCGGTGCTGCCGACAAGTAATAGCGGGGGAGATTCAACCTTCTACACCCCCTCTTGGGTGGATGGCACGCATCTGATGCTGGACCGGCCCTATGAAGGGACTACAGGAACGCATGGATGGGTGGTCGGCTCGGCTGACGCGTATCCCATCGTGGGATACGGTGCTTTGCCCTACATGGAGGGGCTGCTGGCCGAGGCTTTCGACTTGGCGGCAAAGGCCCTTGCGACTTCCAGCCCCGCGACCTCGGCCATGGCCTATGGCTACAGTTTGGATGCCGCACGGTGGATCATGAATAATGGGTATCGGGAGTCCACGAAATCGGTGTACTACGCAGCCGGTTACGTCAATTGCCAACTGCCAATTCCCGAGGAAAACAACCTCTGCACGAACAATTACGACCCGGACAGTGCCCGCGTGATAAGCACGGAAGCGATTGGCGGAATAGCAAGGGCCTATGGGCACAGCAATGATGCCAGCCTGAAGGCGTTCGCGGATGTGTTGTTCAATGCGATATGGGCAAAGCCTACCACCTGTCCTACAAATTCAACTGTCTGCATTCCGGACGGCTATTACGGTCTTTCCTGGGATGACGGCCAGTGGTACATGACCGGAACGCCGCCCGTCGGCAAAGCGCCGAAGTGGTTCGGCCAGATGGCGGGGTTCCCTGGGTTGTCGTCTTGGCCGGCAATCCGGCTGGGTGGCCCGCAGCCAGCAGTGGGGCAGGTATTCTACATTGGCCTGAACTTCGCGGCGGTTCCCGGCGCCGTGACGGCTCGCGTGACGACCACGGCGGCGGACGGAACGGACCTGCCCGTCGAATGCGCCTCTTCGCCGTGTGCCGTAACGGCCTATGGGCAGGGGGACCGCCCGGCGAAACTCGAATATCTCTCCCACTCCGGAGCCGTGCTGGCCAGCAGTCAAATAGCACTCACGCAGGCGCAATGACCGCGCGGGACAAACCCCGCGCCCGGGGCCCAGCCGCGCGGAAGACGGCTTACTCCCGATGGCCGGCCTGCCGGCGTGTTACGAAATAACTACCGATCTGCAATGGCGCTCCCTCACACCGGGGCGCAATCGCAGATGGCGCGCCGCAGCGCATCCGCCACGGCATCCTGCTCGGCCTCCGTCATTTGGTGAAAGAGCGGAAGGATCACCGAGCGGTCCTGCGCGCGCGCGCCAGGCGTATGCAGGCGCTTTCCGGGCCCCGGAATTCGACGCGTACGTGTCCGCCGCAGGCAGCCTATTCTAGCGACTGATCGTCTGGCTAATGGTCCTTCGCTTCACCCCCGGCGCGGCGCTACCATGAATATCGTGCTGAAAACGGCGCTCAAGTCGATTGTCCATGGCATATGCCTGATGGCGGCGCTCCCGTGCGCGGCGGCGGCGGCCTTCGGCCGGTGGGAGCCGGCATACACGCTGTTCGCGCAGGGCTTTGCGATGGCGCCGGGTATTCTGGGCGACTATCTTCGCATCGCCTTCTACAAACTGACGCTGGCGGAATGCTCCCTGTCAAGCCGCGTATCGTTCGGGTCGTTCTTCGCGCATCGGGAGGCCAGGCTGGGCTCCAACGCGTACATCGGCAGCTATTGCATCGTCGGCAGGGCGGCCATCGGGGAAAGGGCGCAGATCGCCTCGGGCGTGCAGATTCTGAGCGGGAGCCGGCAGCATGTCCGTAATGAAGACGGCGAGATCTCGGGTGCGGAGCAGGGAATTTTCATCACGGTCGGAATCGGGGCCCACTGTTGGATCGGAGCCGCGGCGGTGGTCATGGCGGATGTGGGGGAAGGCGCGACGGTTGGAGCCGGGTCGGTGGTTACACGTCCGATTCCAGCGCGCTCCGTAGCCGCCGGCAACCCGGCGCGGGTGATTCGGAACCCGGCGGATGCATAAGTCCGCATGGGCGGAAAAGCATGAACCCGATCCTATCCCAGTCGGTTCTTTCAGTGCTGCGAGCGGTTGTTTGAGGCGGAGACGGCATCGGCGGCTTGCCACAGGTCCGCCAGGCGCCTCGCAACGCTCCAGCGCGTGCCAGCCAGCGTGAGCACATCGCGGAACACCGCCGACCGCCGATTATACATGAACAGAAAATAGAAGGCTGCGCCCATGACCACGCAAATCCCAAAAGTCGCGATCGCCGGCGCCTTGACCTGGTACACCAGAACCCACCGCAGTGCGGCGACCACCGCAGCCATGGCCGCCGTGCTCACCACGATGAGCTGGACGGATTTCCATAGCGCGGTCAGCGGCAGACCGATCAACCGGAACGGTATGGCGAGGGTGGGAAACATCAACAGGAAGCTCAGCACGGCATAAATGGCCGCCACCCCCATGACGCCCCAGGGCAAACCTGCGACGAAGCCCGCCACGAGTACCACGGAAAACAACGTGCCCCATCGAAACATCGCACGCGTCGATGCCGTAACCAGATAGATGTGCTGCGTAACCGCCGTCAGAGACTGCAACATACCTATAGGCGCCAGAACGCGAAGCACCGGCACCACTGGCCCCCAGCGCGGGCCCAGGAAGAGCGCGATCAGTTCCGGCGCCAGGACAGCGGCTCCGGTCATCAGGGGGAATGTGAAGAACGCGATCGTAGCGGAGGCACGGAGGTAGGCTTGGCGGAAACGCGCGTGGTCGCTTTGCATGGCTGCAAAGGCGGGGAACAGAACACGCCCCAGGGTCTGGCCAACGGCCTGCACCGGGAACAGCATGATATTGTATGCCAGAGCGTAATAGCCCAGAGGCGCGGCGCCCAGATACTTGCCAATCAGCAAATTGTCCGCGTTCCGGGCGAAGTAGTTCACGATATTGAAGGCCGACAGGTTCAGGCCAAACCCGGAGATGGAACGAATCTCAGCCCAGGAGAAGTGGAGCTTCGGCCACCACGGCATTGCCCAGAGCGCGACCACGACCGAGACAGCGCTGATGGCTAGCAGGTTCATCACCAGGCTCCAAACGCCGGCGCCCAGCAGAGCGGCCGTAACCGCCGCCGCCAGGCCGGCGGTCCCGCCGGCAAGTTCGATCGCGGCGATTCGCCCAAACTGGAGGTTGCGAACGAGCAGAGCGCTGTTGACGCCCGCCAGCGGCGAGATCACGAAGAGAAAACTGAGAACCCGCATGATCCCCAATAGCGCGGGTTCCCGATAAAAAAGCGCCACCCAGGGGGCCGTCAGCCAACAGACGCCGGCCACAGCCAGCCCCATCGACATGTTCAGCCAAAAGACGCTCGTGAGCAGGCCGTCGTCGATATCCCGGCGTTGGATAATGGCGCTGGTAGTACCGATGTCACGGAAGAGTCCCACGAACCCGATCACCACCGCGGCCATACCCATGAGGCCATAGGCGCGCGGCGGAACCAGCCTGGCGACCACGCTGGTGCAGGCAATCGCGAGGACCTGCGTCCCGAACCGGGCCGCCGCGTTCAAGCCGGCTCCCTTGACGACCGTGGTCGTCATGCTTGCGCCCGGCGGAGTCATCTATTTGCGCCGCGAGAGCCGCGGCCCCCGACAGGCGACACCCCGCCTGTTGCGGCTTATGCGGCATGTGACAATGCCGGGCATCGAGCCGGGATGCCGGCACGGGCGTGCTTCTCGCGGTCTCAAGGGCGCAGGACTACCTCCCCATCGCGGGAATACGGGACCCAAGTGAGTTTGCCCGTTGTGATAAGCCTGCCCAAGGGCCGGAGATCGCCGCCGACGATGCAGCCGGCCGCATATGCGAGCCGCCCAACGACCCGGCCCGCCCTAAAGCCAGAGCGGCGGATGTACTTGGAAGCGTTAATCCTGGCCGCCCCCGGGCCCATCACTTCCCGGTAAAGGCGGCGATGCTTCACCACCACCTTCAGGTGTCCGATACAGTAGAACCACCAGTCCGACGTGAGGCTTTGGTGAGACCCGCGGCGCAACCGGAGCAAAGGCTGCCTCAGATGCATGGCTTGATATCCCGCCGCCGTCAGCCTGATCCAAAACTCCTGGTCCTCAAACTGCCGCAACGCGACGTCAAAACCATTCAAAGCCCGCATAACCGGGGTCCGGATGAGCATCGTCTGGATGGTGGCGGTAGTCGCTTCGAGGGCGGCCTCAAGAGTCATGATCTCCGGAGAGTGGCCCACGATCATCCGCGCCGGCGCGCCATCGTCTCCAAAAATAGTCATCGCGCTGGTGACCGCCGAAAGATGCGGGTTCTCATTGAGGACTTTCCACTGCACTTCCAGTTTGTTTGGCTCCCACAGATCGTCGTCGTCCAGAAAGGCCAGGAAATCGCACTTCGCGGCTTGAATCCCGATATTTCTCGCATGGGCCGGTCCGCCATTCTTCTCGAGATAGATCACGCGAGCGAAATCGGCGTACCGCGAGAGGCGGTCGCGGTGCTCCGGAGAAGACGCGTCGTCGACAATGAGGATCTCGGCCGGTTTGAGGGTCTGCTTCCGTATCGAGTCGAGAGCGCACCCAATCAGCTCGGAACGGTTGTAATGCGGCACTATGGCGGATACTGGAACCGTTACGTCCATAAGAGCACGCTTTGGAGCGGCGCACCGGCGGCGCCACGCGCCAAAACGTCATTCTTCTATGTTATGACAGTAACACAGCATGGCTGGAGATGTGCTGTAAAGACCAGCGGATGAAGGCTCCGGCGCACACTTCCGACGCAACACCCGATCCCGCGCGCGCGCCGCTGGCCGCCGGCTGTGGTGGCGGGCGCCTATCAGACGGGCGTCGTCCTCATGCGGAATCTGCGCCGGCGCGGCGTCGACGTTTCGTGTGTCGATTGCCTTCCGAGCCAGCCGGGCTTCAAGACCGTTTACGGGAAAGCGTATCTGTGTCCCAATCCGGACGAGGCGCCCGCCGAATGGGTGCGGTTCATGGCCGGTCTGGGCAAGAGGATCGGAGGAAAGCCGGTCCTCATTTCGAGTGCAGACCAGTTTGTGACGGCGATCGCGCGCCACGCGGCGGAACTCGAGGAGCATTTTACCTTTCCGCGCGCCGGCGTGGCCGCGCAGGCCCTGCTCGCCACGAAAAAGCGCCAGTACGAGATTGCCGGCAAGAATGGCCTGCCCGCGCCGCGCACGCAACTCGTGAGATCGCTCGATGAGCTTTTTCGTTTCGGAGCGGAAGCCCGGTTCCCGTTGCTGCTCAAGCCGCTTCACTTCCGCGAATGGGAACGATTCCCGGCCGGCCACCCCTTGCTCAACCAGAAAACCACGCTGGCGCACTCCCTGGCTGAACTGGAGGCCAGATACCGGCTTGCCGAGTCGGCCTGCCCCGAACTGGTGGTGCAAGAAGTCATCGAAGGGCCGGATGACGCCAAGCTGGTTTACCTCTCCTGCTATAGCCGGGACGGCTCCCGGCTGGGAGCGTGCATGGTGCGGGAACTGCGCACGCATCCGATCTACTACGGTTCGGCCAGTGTGGTCGAGCCCATTGACGACCCCGAAACCGATGCGTTATGCGACACATTCCTGCGCCGTATCGGTTACACCGGGCTGTGCGAAATCGAATTGAAGCGCGACAGCCGGGACGGCTGCGTCAGGATGATTGAGGCCAACCCGCGATACAGTGTGACGGCGGACGCCGCTCCTTACGCGGGAGTCGATTTGGGATGGCTCCATTACCTGGACCTGATCGGCGAACAGGTCGCGCCGGCACAGGCGTCGAAACGCAATTCCCGGCATATCTTTCTGCAACACGATTTTCACTGTGTTCGCAGCTATCGTAAAGCGGGTCTGCTGAGTTGGTGGGGATTGCTCCGGTCGTACCGTCCCCCGGTCGCGTTCTTCGATTTCGACCTCCGGGATTGGCGTGTCACGGCGGATACGGTCGTGGCGATTGCCAAAACGCTGCTGGCGCCTCCGTTCCGGCGGGTGTTCCCGAAGAGGAAATTGCCGGCTGGCTTCTAAGACATTCACCCTCGGGCAGTATTGGCGGTTTCTCGATCCCTATGCAGGTAACGGGGGCGAAACCCCTCCGCCACCCCTAACACTTTCTGCAAGTCCAGGTATGCAGCAATGCCACTCCTGGCGGTAATCCTGGCAAACAGCCACGTTGCGAGATCGGTCAGCAGGCGCCGAATAATCCAACGGGGTATACCGAGAAGCGGCACGACTCGCAACATCGGCAAATCCCGAGCCTCGTAACGGCCCCAGGCCCGATACCTGGTGGCAATGTGCCTCAGAGAGACCTTGGCCTTGGGAACAAAGTGGCGGATCTTCGCCGCGGGCAAGTACCAACTTTCCATACCGGCCAGCAATAGCTTACACATCAAGTCTGTCTCTTCGGCGGCAATCGTCTTTTGGCCTTCTGCGCCGAAGCCCAGTGTGAGATCAAAGCCGCCCGCCTTCATTACAGCGGCTCTTGGCGATGCCCAATTCGAGCCCACAAAGGCCGGCGCGTTTCCGGGGGTCTTGCGGCACTCACCGCCGAGATCCAGGCCTTTCACAGATGGTGGTCCAAGTCTCACCAAGTCCCAGTCTGGCTCGCCAGCCTCAAACTCGCTTTCAATCGGGCCGCCCCAGAATCGGCCTGTTGGCGCAGTCGTATAGGCTGTCCAATAGGTTTCAATCCAGGCGGGATCGGGTTCGACGTCATCATCCGTAAAGACAATCAGCGCGCCTGAGGGGGCTGCCAAGCTTCTGTTTCTTGCATAACTGAGCCCGGTGCGCGATTCCACAACGTAGGTTAAGGGCAAACTTGATTGCATTTCCCTGGCAACGGTCTCTGTGTCGTCCTGGGAATTGTGATTCACTAATACCACCTCCCATGTGATGCCGGGTGGTATCCGGCATCTCGAGAGGTTGACAAGCGTCTGCCGGAGCCGGGCCGCATTATCCCGCGTGCAGATAACAATGGAAATGTCCATAGCCTATGGAGTCTCCCAAAACCTTGGCGAAACGCCCATGCTTGGGATTCTTCTGAAATCGGAAACTATTGTACTATATAGCATTAGAGAGACTCCGCGATCCGGGGAGCCTTTTCGCGCGAATACCAGGGGAACCTGTGATCACGGTCCTGATGGCAACCCGAAATTGCGCTGATATTCTCGAAGGAGTCCTGGACTCTTACACCCGCCTTGCGGCGCCACCGGATGGCTGGCAGGTCGTCATCGTCGATAATGGCAGCACCGATTCGACTCCGGAGGTCGTCCGGCGCTTCGCTGATAGACTGCCTGTGACGTACGTTTTGGAGCCCCAGGCGGGCAAGAGCCGGGCTGTGAATGCAGGGCTGCGGCGCGTCACTGGAGATCTGATCCTGTTTACGGACGATGACATTCTGCCGCCGGCCGGCTGGCTGAGGCAATATTCAGCAGCGGCGGCGTCCCAACCGGACTACGACGTCTTCGGCGGGCCCGCAGTTCCAAAATGGCCGTTCGAGCCGCCGCCCTGGGCGGTACGCGACAACACCGTTAAGAACTGGTGCTTCGCCAACGCAGATCCGAACGATAGCACGGGACCATTCAACGGGCTCCTGATCGGAGGGAATTTTGCGGTACGGACTAGCGCTCAAGCCCAGATCGGGGGATTTAACCCGGACGTAGGGCCGGCGCCCGGCGCTTACACCATGGGCAATGAAACGGATTTCATCGAACGGCTGAGGCGCGCGGGCCATAAGGCATGGTGGATTCAGGCTGCCGCGGTGGAACATATCGTCCGCCCGGAGCAGATTACCAAGAATTGGATGTTGCGCCGGGCGACGCTGGCTGGCCGTGGGGAGTACCGGCTGGGAGTAACGTCCGAGGGACCCCCGAGATTGATCGCAGGGCTGCCGCAGTGGGTTATCCGGACCTCGGTGGAGCAACTCTGGCGCATTGCGGCGAGTTGGATTCGCCGCAACGAACAGGATTCGTTCGTGGCGCGCTGGTACTTAAATTACTTCGTTGGCATGCTCATCGAGGCCCGCCGCATGCGTAAAACGTCCCGGTAGAGATCCAGCACGGATCTCACGTACTCTTGCGGAGAATGGTGGAGAGCCACCCAATCGCGCCCACGGCTCCCTAAGCGTTGCCGCAGTTCCTGGTTGATCGACAGTTCCGCGATCCCGCCGGCCAGCGCATTCACGTCATTAGCCGGAACCAGGAGACCGTTGTCGCCGGAGCGCACGACTTCGGGCACACCGCCAACCGCGGTCGCGACCACGGCCGTGCCGCTCGCCATCGCCTCCAGCAAGACATTCGGGGACCCCTCGGAGCGGGAGGGCAGGACAAAGACGTTGGCCAGCGAGTAATAGACCGGAACATCGGCGGTGGTCCCGGCAAAAATGACCACGTCTGTTAACTCCAGTTCCCGGCATAAGGCCTTGAGGCGTTCGCGCTCGGGGCCATCGCCCACCATCACCAGACGGAAGGCCGGGACGTTGGCGCGCCGCACGAGTGCTGCTACCGCGCGGAGCAGGTTGGCGTGGGCCTTTTCGGGCGAAAAGCGGCCGACAGACAGTAGGACCAGGGCTCCCGCGGGTACGCCCAATGTTTCGCGTAGCCTGTCGACGGACCCGGGCGTAACCGGGGGGAATGGCTGGACGGCATTGTGCCGTACCGTGATCCGGCGCTCGCTAATCCCCCACCGCCGCAATCTGTCCGCGAATGCGCCACAGACCGTGACCACCCGATCGGCGCCGCGCAGCGACCAGCGATCGAGTTGATTATAGATCCTGACCTTGAGATCCTCCGCCGTATATCCATGATTGAAAGCAATCCAGGGAAGATCCCGGTTGAGTCCGCAGAGCCTGATCAGGAAGTGTGACTTGGTGATGTGCGACTGCAGGATATCCGGCGCACTGCGGTGAATGATATTGCGCAACTGAGGGATGACACCGAGGTCGAAGCGGTAGCGCTCGCGAATGACGTCCACCGCGACGCCGGCCCGCTCGCAAGCCTCGATAAAAGCGTTGGACGTCTCATGGCGCGTGAAGACAACGATGCGGATGGAGGCGGCCTGCTCTGGGGCCAGTCCACGGGCGACTCCCAACAGGTTCTTCGCCGGGCCGGTGACGGAGCGTGCTTCCATGAGCGCGAGCACCCGGATGGCCCGTGCATCGCGGCCAACTTCGGCTTCGCCTTCGGCACCCAAGCTACTTCATCCAGTCCTGACGCAGGATCACCGCCAGCACCTGCCTGGCCCGCGTGATGTGCTTCCAATGGATGTGGCCCGATCTCAAGGCGTACCAGATCTTCAAGATGTAGCCTTGCCGCAGCGAACGGCGGACATCGTTATCCGACACCCCGGGAAGGTTCATAGCCCTCTCCCGTGTATCCCCCACCCGGCTCGGATCAAGCAGCAGGTTGAACTTGACCGCAGTCCGCCAAAGCCGCGACCCGGGATAGGGCGTGGCCACGTGCCAGGACATGTAATGGATCAGGTGCTCGTGCAAAAGACGGCGGCAAAAACGGAGGGTATTCTCCACTTCGGCGCGAGTTTCGAAGGCCAGCCGCCCATTCTCTTCCCAGGCGTGGTAGAGCATGAAGAAACCGAACACCTTGATGCCGTTGGCCTGGAGAATACGGCAGGCATCCACCACCTGATCGAGCCGGATGTGTTTCTGGAGGCCGTCGATGGTCCGCTGGTTGCCGCTCTCGACACCGAGATGAACCATCCAGAGGTTCATTTTCTTGAATTCCCGGGCCATTTCGTCCGTCACTTTGTCGGCGCGGATATTGCATTGAAAATACAAATCGGGGTGCTTCAGTTTCTGAATGGCGCGGGCCACGTCGATGGGCCATTCGTAGTTCAGGTTGAATTCGTCGGCGCTCAGATAGACTTCGCGGATGCCGCGCTGGTAAAGTTGTTCGACTTCCTCGGCGATGGATTCCGGCGCGCGGACCCGCACCCAGGGCTTGCTCTCTTTCCAGATGGGATTGGAGCAGAACCAGCAATCGAACGGGCAGCCGCGACTCACCACGACATAAGTTTGCGGCTCGGCGCGCTTGATATGCATCCCCTTGTACTTGCGGAAGTCGATGATGTCCCACGCCGGGAAGGCGATGTGGTCCAGTTCGGGAAGCAACACGCGCGGCGCCGTCCGGCACGGTTCTCCCTCACGCCGGAACGCGATGCCCGGAATTTCTTCCAGCGGCGGGCCGCCGCCCGCATAATGGGCTACGAGGTCGCCGAAAGTCGCTTCTCCTTCGCCGATCGCGCACACGTCGGCCTCGGTCTCGCGAAGAACCGATTCCCATGCCGCCGTCGGATGCGGACCCCCGACGATAATCGGCAGTTTCGGGAAGTGCGCGCGGACAGCCGCCAGGGTCCGGTGGGCCAGGTGCGCTGTAACCGAGGTATAGGAGAGGCCGTAGAGATCGGGGCGCAGGCGCTCGATGGAATCCAGGTGATGCTTGAGGTCGCATTGGCTCTCGAGATACTCGAAAGAGATCCCCTGTCCGGCAAAGCGCTGCCGGGCGCCGCCGATGAGGTAAAGAATCCCGAGGTTGGGGTACGAGGCGTCGAAGGCTTGCTCGCGCCAGGGTGGATCCGCCAACAGTATCCTCATGGGTTAAGCACCTCCACTCCTCCCACGCACCCGGTCCGTACATTCGCGGGTTAACCTCATTTGACGTCCCACAAGGGCTTCCCCCTCTGGCTGGAAGCGATGCTGGACCGCAGAATAACCCGCCCGAGCATATGGGCTGCCGGCGTGCACGCGAACAGGGCCATCAGTAGAAACGCCGGGCGCGTGTTGTTCATCCGGACATATTGCCGCACCAGCGACCGCGCCGCTGCAGAGTCCCCCCATACTCCCAGCACGGTCGCGGTCTTGCAGGCGCAATGCGCGTAGTACCGCCGTAATAGCGGCAGTAGTTCCGGCGGGCACGCCCTTTCCACGTCCTCCGGGTCGAGCAGAAAAGGCTCCACCGGCCGCGGGCCGGCGAAGTTCCTGCCAAGCTGAGATGCCGCAAAATCCAGGTGCGCCAGGGGCTGGGGTTGGAAAACCACGATCTCATTCAAAAGCACCTTCAGACAAAACGCCGTATCCTCCGCATACCGGCAGGAGTTCTTGCAGTAATATCCCCCCCAACGCTGGCACGCCGCCTTGCGTATTGCGGTTGTGCTCTGCGTCATGTAGGCGGCCATGTAGGCCAATTCCTGGCCGGACATGTCCGGGGTTACCCGCTGAATTCCCCGCTTGAGTCGCCGCTTGCGCCAAAGGCCCTCCGAGGATATTCCCTCCGGCTGAACCACATACCCGGAGGCAACGGCGGCAGCTTCCGGCCCCGATTCGTCAAACATCGCGAGGCTGCTGGCAAGGTACTCGGGCATCCAGACATCGTCGGCATCCAGCAAAGCGATCACTTCGCCGTGGGCTTCTTCTATTCCACGGTTGCGCGCCGCTCCCGGACCGGCATTGGCCTGGTGCAGCACCTGGAACCGCCGATCCGGGAACCCGGCCGCAAGTTCGCCACTACCATCGGTAGAGCCGTCATCGACGATGATTGTCTCGAAATCCTCAAAAGTCTGGCCGGCGACGGATCGCAGGGTGCGTGTGATGTACTTGGCCTTGTTGTATAGCGGGATTACGACCGAGACGCGCACTTTTGTCTAAGTGTATCATCCTTCACACATATACGTGCCGACCTTCACGGAGGTGCGCGACATGCACGGAAGGATCTGGAGGTTTTCTTTTTTGGAAATCCAGGGTTTGTGCTGGGCCGGAGCCAGCCTCCGAGGGCGGCATACGACAATTTCTGGAGTAATGTTGAGCTCAACATTTTCCAGAAACTCCGCGAGGCTGGCGCGGACGTGGCGCAGAAAGTTCGATATCATCGTTATGTCCTCCGCGCTACGCGCTATTTGAAGTCCGCCCCAGTTGCGAATCCGAACGTGGGGGACACGCCGGCTCCATTGATCTGCTGGATATCCACCGTGCCGCTCACGTAGGAATTGCGGATCGTGCTGAACAGCTTCGGGAACAGCTTCAGCGACTCCCACGACTTGATGCCATGCGCGGAAGTGCCGTGTCACACTCAGGACTTGACTCTCTGCTCGCACAATGCGAACATGAGGATGGTGAACGTGATCAGCACAACAACGATCAGGAACTATGCTGGCGATCACGCGGATGCGGCCGATGAACTGATGCGGTGGACCAAAACAGCCAAACACGCGCGTTGGCGTGACCTCAATGATGTCCGGCAGCACTTTCCAGATGCCGACCAGTACAAGTCGCTGCTGATTTTCAACATCCGTCATAACCATTACCGGCTGATCGTGAAGGTGGATTATCGGGCCGGACTCCTGATGATCAAAGACTTTCTGGCCCGCAACGACTACGCACGAGGAGACTGGAAGAAATGGGTGCTCTAGCGATCAATGACCGAAAGTATGCTCGTGTTCTGGCGAAGATCCTGCCGCGAGTAATCACAAACGACGAAGAGCATGAGCGCATGCTGGCCGAAGTCGAGAAACTGATGGACAAGGGTGAGCAGCGCACGCCAGAGCAGGACGCCGCTCTTGAACTGATGGTCCGTCTGGTTCAGGACTATGAAGAAAAACACCATCCTTTGCCCGACCCCAGTCCTGGCGAAATGCTCGTGTATCTGATGGAGTTGCGCGGCTTGAAGCAGGCCGACATGGTGCCCATCTTCAAGTCCAGAGGCTACGTGTCCGACGTGATTCATGGCAAACGCGCGATCAGCAGAGGGCTTGTCAGGCAACTTGCCGGGTTCTTCAACGTCTCGGCCGATCTGTTCATCTGATTCTCAACCAGCCGGCGAGCTCATCCAGCAGCAGCCAAAAGCGCGTACGCCGCCTTTACGAGTATATGAACGCCGAAAGGTCCGCGCCCGGAAATGTAGTGCCCACCGCCGTAATCGCCAGTCGAACGTTCGTATTCGCCGGAATCGTGGCCGCCGCGTCTATCTGCGTCTGAGTCGCCACGACCGAGGTGCTGCCGGCGGGAATCGTGAGCGACAGCCAGGCGGTCGCGCCAGCGTAAATCGTGAACACGAGGTCGGTGCCTACCGGGGCGGATTTCACATATGCCTTTACGCTCCCTGCGGTGAAGTCGCTATCGAGGTAGAAGGCGGGCGCGGCGTCGGCCTGGATGCCGAGCGTACCGCTCACCGGCTGCGTGAACCCCGCCACCCTCGCCAGGCCCTCGGCCCCGTAGATCCAGTCCTCCCGGATCGCCACATCGCCATCCGGCGATTCGTTGCCGTTCACATCGACAGTGAACCCGGCGATGACCACCGCCTGGTTGATGAAATTGTCGGTGGGGATATTCATCGTCACGGCGCGTAGCGAGTCGGCGTTGTCGAACGCGGTCGAGTCGCCGGTGTAATCCCACGCCGGCGCTTCGACGATCCAAACCGAATTCGTGTCCAGCAGCAGGGGCAGATCCCAAGAGAGTTGCGTCGCCGTGTTGCCCGTGATTTTGCGGAGCTGGCCGCGGCCAGCACCGGCGATCACGCGCAGGATGTTCCCTATCACCTCGTACCGCACCGACCACGATTCCCGGTTGGGCGCATACGCCACCGCCTCGAACTCCAGCCGGTTGTGCTGCACATCGACAGCCGCCACCAACATCAAGGCCCGCATCGGCACGACGCCCAACGGGTAATCCTCGCGGCGCGCGTAGACCTTCTCCCAATCGGGCGTCTCGCCCTACTTCCACGTTTCCGCCAGGGTGGTGTTTACGAACGTCTTAAGCTGCTCGGGGGCGTCCTTCTTCGTCAGGAAGTCCAGAACGATCTTGCACAACTTCTTCCACGGCGACGACAACTCGTTGATGTGAAACCCCGCCACGCCGGCAAACGGCGCCCCCGCCAACCAGCGGCCGATCTCGACCGCGCGCCACCGCTCCACGTCATTCCAATGCGCCTGGCAGTGCTCGCACTCGTAGTACGCCGATGCCGCCCGCGCCTCCTTCGTGGCTAGGCCGTTGTCCCACTTCACCTGGGCCCACTTGAGAGCCTGGAACGAGCCGCAGGCGTGGCACGGCACCGTGTACTCCCGCTGGTCGGAAGTCAGGAACGCCTTCGGGATCCGGCTCTCGCCGTCGATGGTCGGCGAGCAGCAAAGCACGACCTTCCGATTCCAGAAGGTCGCCGTGCGCTTGAACGCCAGGTTGATGGGATCATCCTCGGTGCCCGACGATGCCGGGTACTTATCGATCTCGTCGCAGAGTAGAAACCGGATCGGCAGCGCCGCCAGGTTGCCCGGCGAGCTCGCCGCGGCGATGGTGAGGTGGCCGCCGGGGAACGCCTTGTAATCGAGCGTGTTGGTGGTCCTCGCGGTCTTCACATCCGACACCTTCTCGCGGAGGCACAGCGTGTCGCGCACCATCGGCGCCAGTCGGATCTTACTAAACTTGTCGCCGTCCGAGTCGCGCGGCACGATGAGCAGCGTTGGACCCGGGTCACGGTCGATGATGTAGCCGAGCACGTTCTCGATGAGGACCGTCTTCACCAATTGCGTCGCGCTCATCACCACCACGGTGTGCACGGCGGGGTTCGAGAACGCATCGAAGATTTCCCGCTGGAACGGCAGCGTGTTCCATTTACCGGCATCCGCACCCGACTCGCTCGACAGAAAGCGATACTTATCCGCCCAGCCCGTGACCGACAGCTTGGGCGGCGGCGCCCAACCGCGCGACAGCCCCGTCACCAGGCGTTGCACGCTCATCCCTGGTACCCGGTCAGATCGAGCAGCGCCTCGCTCACGACGTTGTCAATCAAGATCTGGCATCTGCCGACATCGGTCTCGATGGCCACGCGTGGGCCCAGCCGATGACCCAGCGCGAGGAGCTTCGACTTCGCGTTCGCGATCAGGCTATCGATGGCGCGGCGCACCTCGGCCGCCTCCACCAGCTCGTCGTTCTCGAGGCGCTCCAGACGTTCGGCGCGGCGAAGTTCCACCAAGGCGCGCTTGGCTTTCGCCGTGAGGAGAATGCGGCCAGGGTCCGAAGGCAACCGGTCCGGTATCGGGGCGGGGATGGCCGGCGCCTCCGCGCTCGCGGCAGGCGGCGCCGACTGGCGGCGCGCGACCGAGTCCTTGTGCGAGAGATCGATGTGGGACTCGATCCAGTTAAGGGCCTCGGCGACATCCACCTTGCCCTCGGCCGTCACCGGCATGCCCTTCTGGACCATCTGCGAGACGCGCGCCTTGCTTACGTGCAGGCGCTTCGCAAACTCTGATTTTAGAAGCGTTTCCATCGGTTAAGGGTTCGGGTTAAGCTACTTAACTTGCTCATGCTCAGGCGTTCTCCGCACCATTTCCACCCGCGGCCGGCGCCGGTCAGAGTCAGGTCCCTGGAATGGCTGCCGCTTTTGCAGGGGAGGCCACCCGTTTCGCGCCCCCGTGCCCCGTGTTGCAACGTCTGGCGCGGGGTCCGCCGGTTGGTCGACCGACTGCCTCAGGCGCGCCTGACCGCCACGGAACGCGCCACGCACGCGAGCGAGTTACCGCCCGCGGATCTGGCGTCTGGCTTTCATCCGACGCGGCACTCCGCTACAACCTGCAGGAAGACGCGGCGCGCGATCACAGGCACGCCATCTTCGTCGCGCCGGTCCAATCGCCGTAGGCTCCAGCATCGGCCCGTTTCGATCTTCTCCAGGAAGCTGTACCGGGTGCCACTCCGCGCGTTTGTCTCAATGGGGTTCCCGCCGTCTTCTTGGAGCAGCCAGATCGCCTTCAGGTGACCCTTCCGGCCGTAGGCGGGTTTCACATAGCCACTGGCGATGAGACGCTTTGCCGCCTCGATAGGCCGATAGCCCAGGGAGGAACCGTCCGCCGCGTAGATCGGGATCTGTTCGCGCTGGGAAGACACTTTGGTTGTTTGGATCGAAGGGAAGGAGTTTATTGAGAGTCCCGTCTCTCGGGCCGGACCGCAGCTTACATCCCTTGAATATCAGGCCCGGAATTCAGTCGTCAACAGTAAAGTTGGGCGGCCACGCGGAGACGTTGCGGGCGTTGGGCGCGGTGGGCATCGTCCTTATATGGAAACGACATGTCGTCGTCTCAGGAAGACGACGGCACGCACGAAAAACGGTGCCCACGGTGCCCAAACTTGCCACCGCATTAAATCGGTTGGCTTGATCGTGGGCAGGCATCGAAATCCACGCGATGCCCATGGCTGCCCATGCTCAAAATGGGGTTTGGACTCCAGTTGGACTCCGGCGGCTACGTTCTGGCGGGCGGGGAAACGGTAAGTCTATGAAACGTTTTGGTGGACCTGGTGAGATTCGAACTCACGACCTCTTCCATGCCATTTAAGAAATATCAATCACTTGCGGACAGTTTGGCGCAAAACAAAAGACTTAGCAAGAGGCGACGTGGACTCCGGTGGACGCCACGGGGAGTTCACATCGGAAACGGCCCCAAGCATGCTTTCACGCGCGCGGTTGCAAGCCGCCGTAATTGTTGTCTGCTTGGGCAGACAACAAATGATTTCTCTATAAGGATGTGCCCACGTGGAGCGGTGATCGCCTTCGCGGCTGCGCAAAGCAAACTTGCGTTTTCGCAATATTGCGAATAGACTGGTATCGAGTGTCCAAGACCAGAGTCGCCCTCTACCGGGAGGAAGACGGATCATGCCCCTTCATCGAGTGGTTCGACAAGTTACCTGCGAAAGTGCAGGACAAGTGCTACCTCCGGTTGGAGCGCCTGCGCGAGATGGGCCACGAACTGCGTCGGCCCGAAGCGGACTTCCTGCGAGACGGCATCTACGAACTGCGCGCCAGCCTCGGAGGCGTTCATCACCGGATCCTGTACTTCTTCCACGGCGCGGTGGCGGCCGTGGTCTCTCACGGTCTTGCGAAAGAGCGGGTGGTCCCGCCGAAAGAGATCGATCGGGCCGTCGAACGCAAGAAGCGGTTTGAGGCGAATCCGGCGAAGCACACTTATGAGGAGGCTTGACCATGCCAGATAACAAAGCAAAGACGCTGAAACCGACCAGCGACGCGGTGGAGGTCCTTCACCACCGGTTCTACGAAGGCAAGCCAGCCCGGCTGAAGAACCTGGAAGAGGCGCGCGCGAATGAAGAGATCGCCCGCAAAATCCAAGAACTGAGGGCAGCGGCGGCCCTCACCCAAACTCAACTTGCCAAGCTCATCGGCACGACCCCATCGGTCATCTGCCGCCTTGAGGACGCCGATTACGAGGGCCACTCCCTGGCGATGTTGCGCAGGATCGCAGCCGCGTTAAATCAGCGGGTCGAGATCCGTTTTATACCGATTCGGCGGTCGGCGTAGGTCACGGCAATAATTAGTAGTTGGCGACGAGACGGAAGTGCTGGTGAATCCCGTAAGGAGACCGCTCCTAACTGTCGGGAGGTGAGAGATGGCGCTCAAGGCGCGAGAAGTTTAGGCGGATTACAGTAACGCACTCCATCTTCTGCAACAGGAAACGCGGCCTGAAGTGAGTGAGGCGCGCGGGAAGTCCAGGGATCGATAGCGGCCCGAGGACGGCACCTGCGACAATTGTCTTGGAACTACGCGAAATGCCCGGCGACAACCCACCTACTGGGATGGAGCGGGGATTGATGGTTGAGCGATTCATCGGCAACTTCAGTTCCCAGTTCTTCATGAAGGACTTCGTGTACATAAATGTCAAGTACACGTCTGGAGGGCAGCTCAAATCCCATCCCGCTGATCTGCTTTTCGTACTCGACGATGAGTGTATTGTCGTCAGCGTCAAAGGAACTGACGGTGAGCCAAAGTCAGAGGAGAAGCTGGAACTGTGGCTGAAGAAGAAAACGTGGGATGGAAGCCAAGCAGCGAAGGTTGGAATTCAGCGCCTCCAGATTCCATTCAGCGCGGAAAATCTGTGGGGTGAGCGCAGAGACTTTCAGCCGGGCAGCCTCAAGGCGCGTAGTGGAATATGCGTGCTTGAATGCTCGCAGGAGCCGTTCAAAGCGATTGACTTCGAGATGAGTCAACCGGAATGTGCTGTGCCGATTCACGTCTTGTCGGCGAACGATCTACTGAACGTGACGCTTTGGCTGGGCTCGGTCTGGGATGTTTTTCAATACTTCGACAAACGAGCGGCCATCCGCAGCAGTTTTACTGGAATAAACGGCGAGCGGTTCCCGTTGGCTTACTACGTCTTGAAGGCTCACGAGTTTAGTGCCTATGCGAACGCGGACAAAGAAGAACTTGGAGCGCAGTTTCAGCTTCACATGCTCGACAACCTCGGGAAATACTCCGAGCGGGATCGCTTCTCCCGCTACATAAACTCGATTGTTCACGAGTTGCACACCCGCCACCCTGAGCTGGAGTCGTTCGTACCGCGAGAGTTCAGCAAGGACATAGAGCCCCCGGACGGTAGAACCGCGTACCTGAAGATGGCAGCCATGCTGAACGGTCTTCCGAGTTCGAACAAGGCATACATCGGACGGCGATTACATGACATGCTGATCGGCCTGAAAGGGACGGGCAAGTGCGGGTGTGTCGCTCATAAACGCCTATACGAGGAAACCGTATTCGTCTTCTGCGGGTTCTCTAAGATGTCGCGAACGGAGCGCATCAGGAACATGAATACGCTCGTGGAGGCGGCACTGCTGAAGTATAGCGTCAGCGAAGCACTAGGAATCGCGATTGACGCAGACGACGAAGCGACGGGCTATGACCTGCGCTGGGTGCGCGGTACGCCCGTGGCGACTCCTGAGCTCGCGAGAATCGCTGAAGCGGTCTTTGGCGGCACTATGGAAACCTCCATTGCCAACCCGTTCGGTGAAGCCCGGCCTTACACGCCACCGGAAAATCGCTAGTTGCCGGCCGATAGATTGTAGGGCCGCCCCAGTCGAAAACGGCCAGGCCAAGAGAAGGCTGGAGTCCAAATTTTGGCGAATTTGGACTCCAAATGGACTCCGCGTGACCTCTTCCACGATGTGGAAGGGCGCAAGCATTTTCATAACTCTTTGTTTTATTGGGGTTTAGTTTGGTGGACCTGGTGAGATTCGAACTCACGACCTCTTCCATGCCATGGAAGCGCGCTCCCAACTGCGCCACAGGCCCATCGCGCCCGATGCTGTCTTCCAGTTTATCATACCCGCGCGCGCACCCTGAATTGACACACCGGTTCACTGGCTGCCTACAATGAAACGATGCTCTTCAGGCGCGCCCCCGCGGCCATTCTTCTGCTCTGCCTGATCCCGCTTGGGCTTTCTTCGTGCCTGATGCGGCGCCGTACCTTCGCCCGCACCGGCGGAAAGGCAACCCAGCCGCTGCTGGTCGCGGATCAGTCCACACTGGTCGGCATTATTGCGAAACAATACGAGGCCATACACGATTTCAACGCTACCGTGGACATGGTGCCGGCGCTGGGCAGCGCGGAGAAGAGCAAGATCACCGAGTACAAGGACGTTCGCGCGTTCATTCTCTTTCGAAAGCCGGGCGATATCCGCGTGATCGGCCTCTACCCCGTGGTGCGGAACAAGGCTTTCGACATGGTATCGGACGGCGCGAACTTCAAACTCTACGTCCCGGCCCGGAACCGGTTCCTGGTGGGCCGCAATGAAGTCGATCAGCCCTCCCGGAACAAGCTGGAAAACCTGCGCCCGCAGCACTTTCTGGAGGCGCTGCTGGTGCGGCCGGTCGATGTCAGTCGCGACAAGCTCCTGCTGGAAAACTTCACCGACGAGGACAATGCGTTTTATGTCCTGCACGTAGTCCACGTGAACGGCGGCGGGCAATTGCAGCTCGATCGGACCATCTGGTTCAACCGCTACAACCTGACCATGGCGCGCCAGTTGATCTTCGACGCAGCCGGGAACATTCTCACCGATGCGCGCTACACCGATTGGCGCCGGTATGATAACGTGCCCTTCCCCAAGCACATCGAAATCGACCGCCCGCACGACGAGTACGCGGTGGTGATCGATATCGTGAAGATGGACATCAACAACGGCGTATCGGACGATAAGTTTGTGCTCGACCAGCCGGAAGGGACCACATTGCAGGTAGTCGGCCAGGCGCCCGCGCCCGCGCCGGCCCAGCCAGCGCCTCCGCGTGGAAGGAAGAAATCGTAAACAGTGACCGCCAAGCTCGTTCTGGAAAACCTCAAGCACAAGCCCATGCGCAGCCTGCTCAGCATCCTGCTCATCGGCGTGCCCGTGACCCTCATCCTGTGTTTAGTGGGCCTGAGCCACGGCTTCCTGGAAGATAGCCAGCGTCGCACGCGCGGCATCGGCGCCGACGTGGTGGTGCGTCCCAAGGGCACCTCGTACTTGACGCTCAGCGGCGCGCCAATCCCCCAGCAGATGGTCGGCTTGCTGGCCGGGCAGCCGCATGTCAAGCTGGCAATGGGCGTAGTCAACTACCCTGTCCAGGGCGTCACGCTGGGAGCGACCGGCGTCGATCTGAAGCAATTCGACCAAATGAGCGGGGGCTTCACCTACCTTCATGGAGGCCCCTTTCAAGGTCCGGACGACGTCATCATCGACCAGTTCTACGCGGACGAGCAACACGCGCACGTGGGGGACCGGATCACCCTCCTGAACAAGCCCTGGCGCGTTTGCGGCATCATCGAAGGCGGCAAGCTGGCCCATATCGTGTTTCCGCTGGGTGTGCTACAGGAGAAGACCAGCAGCACCGGCAACGTCAGCCAGATTTATCTCAAGCTCGACGATCCGGCCAACACCGCCGCCGTGGTTCAGGGTCTGAAAAACCTGTTGCCGGATTACCCCATCTTCTCCATTGCCGAGTTCACGTCCCTGATTAACGTGAACAACATTCCGGCCCTGAAGGAATTCATCATCGTCATCATGGCTATCGGGGTCATCATCGGATTTGCCGTGGTTTGCCTCTCGATGTACATGGCGGTGCTACAGCGGACGCGCGAGATCGGCATCCTGAAATCCCTCGGCGCGTCGCAATTTTTTATTCTGCGGATCATTCTCACCGAAGCCGTGATCCTGGGGATCGGGGGCACCATTCTCGGAATTGCGATGAGCTTCGGCGCATGGTGGCTCATCCGGGCGCTTGAGCCGGCCTCGATCCCGATGATAATCGTGCCTTCCTGGTGGCCCATCGCCTGCGGCATCACCCTGATCGGGACCGGCCTGGGCGCGCTCTACCCCGGCCTGAGCGCCGCCCGGCACGACACCATCGAGGCGCTGGCATATGAATAGCGACCCCATCATCGAAATCCGCGGCCTGCGCAAGACTTACCGGGTGGGGAAGGTGGATGTGCCGGCGCTGCGGGGAGTGGATCTCACCGTGAAGCCGGGCGAGTTCCTGGCCATTGTGGGGCCTTCTGGCTCGGGGAAGTCCACGCTGTTTCACATTATTGGCGGCCTGACGCCGCCGACCTCGGGAGAGGTGCGCGTGGCCGGCCAGGACCTTGCGGCCATGACCGAGGCCGGCCGCACGCGCCTGCGCAAGCGCACGGTCGCGTTCGTGTTCCAAAAATTCAACCTGCTGCCCAACCTGACGGCGCGCGACAACATCGCCATCGCCCGCCATATAGCAGGCTTTGATTCGAAGCCGGAGGCGTCGTTCGAAGAGGTCCTGCGCTTGCTCGGCATCGCCAACCGGCTGGACCATAAACCGAGCGAGTTGTCCGGCGGCGAGCAACAGCGCGTGGCCATCGCCCGCGCGATTGTGAACCACCCCGCCATTCTGCTGGCCGACGAGCCCACCGGCAACCTGGATAGTGAAAGCTCGAAGGCGGTGCTCGAAATCCTGCGCGGTCTGAACGAGCGGCTCGGCCAGACCATCCTCATGATCACGCACAACCCCGAAGCCGCGGCCTACGGGCACTACATCGTGCACATGAGAGATGGAAGGATTATCGAGAGGCCTTCGTGACGACGCCGCAGCCGAGCCTATGGCAGCGGCTTTTCCCGTTGCAACAGATGGAGAATGTTGCCGTCGCAGTCGGTGAAGAACACCAACGCGGTCCCGCCCTTCTTCTCCGGCTCCGTCAGAAATGACACGCCCTTGCCTTTCAATCGGTCGTAAACCGCGTCAAAATCCGTCACGGCGATCGCCAGATGCCGCAACCCGGCGGCCTTCATCTCCGGCTTGGCGGGCGGCGCGCTGTTGGCCTCGATGATCTCAATCATCGACCCGTCCGGCGCCTTCACAAACGTCGTCTTGCTGCCCGCCGACTGGTAGTTGACGACAAAGTCGAGGTGTTCCACGTACCAGCGGGCCAGTTTGTGCGGATCGGGCGATGCGATGGCGGTATGTTCAATGCCCTTGACCATACCCGGATTGTAGCAGCGCAGTGGGAGAGACGATTGCTTTTTGTCGTCTGCCGCGGCCTTCGTTAGGCCTTCTCGCCGGACTCCCCGGCGCCATCTTCCTGGAGCATCCCGTCCAGAAGTTCCCTCGCTTCCGCCTCGCGGTCGCGCGGCACCTGCACCCGGACCCACTTATGGAGAAACCCATCCACGTCCTGGACCAGCGTGGCGATTTGGCCCAAAACGAAAAAGGGAATGTCCGAGTCCTCCAGCAATCCCTTGGCCAGGGCAAGCTGAATGCGATCGTTTGTCTCCAGCACCACGACCAGGTCGAGATCGGGGTCGAACGGACGGGCTGGCTCCGGCGGAGGATTATGCACGAGTCACCTCTCGCCCAAGTCTACCGCCGTGCGCAGCCGCCGGGCGATGCGGTCAATAGGCCCCGGCATCTTCGACGAAATGGCACTCGCCCTCGATCGCGCCCGCCACGCGATTGCGACACAGCATGTAAGTCATGGGCGCCTCATTTTCCGCGCCAGGTAGAATGTGCGGTAGCCGGGGCGGATCAAAGGAAAGGCGATTGTTGACATCGAAGCAGAAGTGACCGCCGGGCCGCAATGCCCGCGCCACGGCCTTCGCCACCAGCGCCAGGTCTGCTTTGCGCGGAACGTGATTGAGGGCATCGAATTCGCACGATACCAGGTCGCCTGGTTCCGGCAACCGGAACGCCTCAATCCAGCCACCCGGCCGCGCATTTCACGGCCATTGGCGGCACGGCCCCAAACCGGCGATCCCTGCCTCGAAACTCCCGCACCGCGCCCAGCAGGTCCTCGGCTCCGAAATCGGGCCACATCCGGCGAGAGAATATCAACTCCGCGTAGGCGCATTCCCAGAGCAAAAAGTCGCTGAGGCGGCGCTCACCGCCGGTGCGGATCAGCACGTCGACCGGCGGACCCAACGCGCCCTCCAGCGACTCCCGCGAGAGATTCGCGACGCGACGCGCGGCGGCTAGAATGGCGTCGCGGCCGGAGTAATCGACGGCGATTCGCAGCCGTAACCGCGTTCCGCTGGCGGTGGCCGCCTCGGCCCGCTCGATGGCCGCGCGCAGCTCTCCGTCCAGACGGTCGCGGCGGCCGATGATTTCCATCCGGACCCCTTGGTCGACCGCCCGCCCGGTCTCCTTCTGCAGGTAATTCGCCAGCAGGCGCATCAGCGTCTCCACCTCTTCCCGCGGACGCCGCCAGTTGTCGGACGAGAACGCGAACAGCGTCAGAATCCCGACGCCCGCCGCGGGCGCCGCCTCCACCACGCGGCTTACCGCCTCCACACCCGCGCGATGCCCAGCAACGCGCAGCAACCCGCGCGCGAGGGCCCATCGGCCGTTGCCGTCCATGATGATCCCCATATGAAGAGTACTTTGTGATGTAAAGTCAATAGCCATAAAAAAACCTCTACCTCTCCCGCATGGCCTGGATGAGCGCTTCCATGTGATCGAGGTAACGCTCCAGGGCGCGCCGCCCCGCGGCGGTCAGCCGGTACTCGGTCCGCGGCACGCGTCCCGCGAACGATTTGGCGCAGGCCACGTACCCGGCCTCCTCCAGTTTCCTGGCGTGGACGCTCAGGTTGCCGTCGGTGGTATCGAGCAACTTCTTGAGCTCGTTGAAAGTGAGCGACTCGTTGACCGAGAGAGCGCTCACCATTCCCAGCCGCAGCCGCTCGTGAATCAACCGGTCTAGCTTGGGCGCTCCCGCCGCCAGGTTGCCGACTGGGCCGGGCTGCAACAGCCTCCTTTCGCGTTCGCGCCGCGCCGTGTTCTGTCTAGCCGCCATACTTCACCGCAATCACCGCTCCGAACACAATGTGCAACCCCCCAAACCCCGCCGCCAGGATCGCATTGCCCCATTCGGCCGGCGACAGGAAAGCGGCTGCCCCCGCCACCATGAAGCATGCGCCCATCAAGGGCACCACGCGGACCGAAGCCCCGCCGCCCGAAACCACGCTGGCGCCGTAGAGCAGCAGCCAGGTTCCCGGCAGCGGCGCGGTCAACCCGGCGCGGAACAGGACCGCCGTAATCAGCGCCGCAGCCACCATGGCAGGCGCGAACCCCGCCACGAACTTGCGTCCCGGCCCGGAGAGCAGCGGCATCTTGACGCGCCGCGATTTCACCGCCGCCGCCGCCACCCCGATGAGCAGCGCCAAGGCTGCGTCGGCCAGCCAGACCGCCAGCCACGCGCCGCTGCGGAACCGCCCGGACGCCATCCACGCGGCCGCCAGCGCCGTCGATCCCATCAGCATGCCGCCGATGCCCGGCACCGCGGTGAAGGAGCCCGCCCGCTCCATGGTCCGGCGGATATACCGCAGGTTCTCCATCGCATGCGTGTGCAGTTCCACCGGTTCCGGCCGCGGAGCGCCCATACAGGCATCATACTCCCCCGTTTGAGTTTTTTCAAGTACTTTTTGCTGTAAAGTAGAGACCTTCCCCGGCCGACCCTGTTAGAATATTCGCGTGGACCCGAAGGAGGAGTACTCGCGGGCGGATGTGCGCCGCCAGTTCGGGATCTCCGCGCGCCAGCTTCGAAGCTGGGAGCGCCAGGGGCTGATCGCCGCCGCCAAGTCCTACTCCTTCCAAGACCTCATCGCTCTCCAGACCCTCATCAAGCTGAGCGAGAACCACATCCGGCCGCGCCAGATCGGCCGCGCGCTCGAGTCGCTCCGCGAAAAACTCGACTGGGTCGAGCACCCGCTGTCGGAGCTTCGCATCGTCTCCGACGGGAAGAAGATCGCGGTCCACCTCGCGGGCCAGAGAATGGAGGCGATCAGCGGGCAGATCCTTTTCGATTTCGACGCCGCCGGGCTGGGCGGGGTCAAGGCCTTTCCCGACCGCAAGCGCACGGTCAACCGGACGCGCGAGGCGGAATCCTGGTTCCAGAAGGGACTCGATCTCGAAGAGACCGGCGCTCCCATCGAGCAGGCCATCGAAGCCTACCGGCAGGTGCTGAAACTGAATCCCGGCGCCGCCGGCGCGCTGGTCAATCTCGGCACCATTTATTACCGCCAGCGCCAATTCCCCCAGGCCGAGAGGTACTACATGGAAGCCATCGTGGCCGACCCTGGCTACCCTTTGGCCCAGTTCAACCTCGGCAACCTCTACGACGAGCAAGGGCGCATCAAAGAGGCTTTTGAATACTACCGCCGGGCCCTGGAGCTCAACCCCAACTACGCCGACTCCCACTTTAACCTGGCCCTCCTGTGCGAGCGCACCGGCGACCCGCTGAAGGCCGTGCACCACTGGAAGGCGTATCTGAAGCTCGATCACTCGGGGCAGTGGGCCGAGATTGCGCGGCGGCAGTTGGAACGGCTGCGGCAGGCCACCGTGGTTCACTCCCGGTGAGCGCCCTGTATTCGCTATCCTGAAATTCTGGAGCCACCAATTTGAATCGTATTCTTCTGGCGTTTCGCTGCTTCTTCGAGATCCTCTTTCACGGCGCGCTTTCTGCGGACGCGCTCGGCGTTTTGAAACTGGCGCGGCGCGAGCAGCCGGCGCCCGGCCCAAAGGGCACCCCAGCAGCCGCCGCTTCGAGGACGCCGGCCGACGGCGCGCTGCAGATTCTGACCATCCTCCAGCGCGATTCCCGCGTGGTGGATTTCCTGATGGAGGATATCGCCTCGTACTCCGACGACCAGGTGGGCGCGGCGGTGCGCGAGCTTCACGATCAATGCCGCGACTCCCTCGCGCGCTATGTCGCACTCCAACCGGTGATTGACGGCGTCGAAGGCACCCCCGCCAGGGCGCCCTCCGGCGACCCGCACCTCGTCCGGTTCATCGGCAACGTCCCGGCCACGCCGCCCTCGGGCGGCACTTTGCGTCACAAAGGGTGGCGCGCGGCGAAGGTGGATCTTCCCGCCCTGGCCGCTAAAGAGGACACCAGCATCATCGCGCCCGCCGAAATCGAGATCGAATAGTGGCCCCGAGAAAAGATCAAATTAGCCACGGATGAACACGGATGAACACGGATAACAAGACAAAAATCTTGAGAATCTTGTTTTCTTATCCGTGTTCATCCGTGTTCATCCGTGGCCATTATTCTTTGGCACAAGTATGAAAATCGGCATCGACCTCGGCACCACCAATTCCGCTCTGGCCTATATCGACGAAGGCGAGGCTCAGGACCGCGATTTTCCGCCGGTCCACATCTTCGAGACCCCACAACTGGTGGCCGCGGGGCGGGTCGAGCCACGCCGCACGCTGCCTTCGTTTCTGTTTCTGGAAGACGGCCAGCCGGTCGGCGTCTACGCGCGCGAGCAGGGCGCGCTCGTCCCCACGCGCCTGGTGCACTCGGCCAAATCCTGGCTCTCCAACCCCGATGTGGATCGCACCGCCAAGATCCTCCCGTGGGATTCGCAGGAGACGGGACGCGTGCTCTCGCCGGTGGAGGTTTCCGCGCGCTTCATCGCCAAATTCCGCGAGGAGTGGGATCGCGCGAAAGGCGTGCCGCTGGCCGCGCAGGACATCGTGCTCACCGTCCCCGCGTCCTTCGACGAAGAGGCTCGCGAGCTTACCGTGATGGCCGCGCGCGAGGCCGGGCTCGAGCGCCTCACGCTGCTCGAAGAGCCCGCCGCGGCGTTCTATTCGTGGATCGCCAACAACCTGGCGCAGTCGCGCAAGAAGCTCTTCGACGGGCAGACCGTGCTGATCTGCGACGTGGGCGGCGGCACCAGCGATTTCAGCCTCATCCGCGTTTCACGCTCGGGCGACCTGGTCGATTTCACGCGCACCGCCGTGGGCAAGCACCTGCTGCTGGGCGGCGACAATCTCGACCTCACGCTGGCCTGGCTGGTGGAGACCAAACTGGGCGTGCCGCTCTCCATCCGCCAGCGCAGCGGCCTGCGCCGCCAGTGCACCGCCGCCAAGGAAAAGTTGCTCGGCGACGCCAGTTTGCAGAGCGTGGAAATCACCGTGCTCGGCTCCGGCTCGGCGCTGATCGGCAGATCGCTCAAAACCGAAATCCTGCGGGAGGAAGCGTTGGAACTGGCCCTCGAAGGCTTCCTCCCCTTCACCCAGCGCGGCGAGCCGCCCAAGGAGGAAAAGCGCAGCCTGTTCCGCGAACTCGGTCTGCCGTACGTCTCCGACCCGGCCATCACGCGCCACCTCAACGCCTTTCTGGAGCCGACGGGCCAAGTGCCCGACGCCATTCTCTTCAACGGCGGCTTCTTCATTCCGGAGATTCTGCAAGCGCGCGCCGCCGACGTAGTAGGCCAGTGGTACGGCCGCCGCCCCGAGATCCTCGAGAACTCCGAGTTGGACTTGGCCGTGGCCCGCGGCGCGGCCTACTACTCCTACGTGCGCTCCACCGGCAGCGGCGTGCTGGTCCGTGGCGGCTTGCCGCGCACCTACTACATCGCGCTCGGCGAGCCTCGGGAGGGCAGGTTCCCGGCGGTCTGCCTGGTGCCGCGCGGCACCGAAGAGGGCGCGTCAATCGAGATTGATAACGATGCGCTGCAGCTTGTCGCCAACCGCCCCGTCGCGTTTCGCCTCTACAGTTCTCTCACGCGCGCCGACGACAAACTCGGCGACGTGCTCGAATTCGCCGTCAGCGATGCCGACCTGCACACGCACGCCCCGCTGCACGCCGTCATCCGCTTCGGTAAGAAGGCCGAGGAGCGCTTCATCCCCGTGAAGCTGGGCGCGCGCTTGACGGAAATCGGCACGCTCGAAACCTGGTGCGAATCGAAGATCGGCGACAACCGCTGGCGGCTCCAGTTCGAGCTGCGCAAACAGGCCGTCGAGCAACCCGTCGACCGCAAAGCCGCGGCTGTAGTCAGCGAGCCGGCTCTGAAAGCGTCGCTGGAGCTAGTCTCGACGGTATTCTCGCCCACCGCGAAATCGCCCATCGCACCGGAGGAAGTCCCCGCCCGTCTCGAACAGACCATGGGCCTAGGGAAGAACAGTTGGCCGCTTTCCGCCATCCGCCAATTGGCCGACGCGTTTCTGGCGGCAGCCGACGGCCGCAAGAAGAGTCCGGCCTACGAGATCCGCTGGCTCAACCTATGCGGCTTCTGTCTGCGCCCCGGCTTCGGCTATCCCGGCGACGATTTCCGCATTGAGCAGACGCGCCGCATTTACTCCGCCGGCCTCACCCATGGCAACCAGGTGCAATGCGAAGTAGAGTGGTGGATCTTCTGGGGACGCCTGGCCGGCGGCCTCAACCGCAACCAGCAGACCGACGTATACCAGCGCCTCTCCGGCTTCCTGCTGCCGCGCGGCGCCAAGAAGCCGCCGCGCATCAATGCCGCCCTGCTGCGTGAAATGTGGCGCACGGTTTCCAGCCTGGAACTGTTGCCCGTAGGCGCCAAAACCGAGCTGGCCGAGACACTCATCAAGCGCGTCAAACAGGGCGATTTCAAGGAGAGCGAGCTGTGGTGCCTTTCCCGCCTGGGCGCGCGCAAGCTTTTCTACGGCCCGACGAACCTGGTGATCCCGCCCACCGCCGTCGCCCGCTGGGTGGAAGCGCTGCTCAACATTCCCAGTGCTGGCGACGCCCTTGCCGCTATGGCCCGCCGCACCGACGACCCCATGCGCGATCTCCCCATGGCCGCGCGCGAGGCAGTCAGCCGCAAGCTACAGACGTTGCCGCACGCCGCGCGGCTGGCGGCCGTCGTGGAAGGCGAAGAAGACGACAGCGCGCTGGGAAGGATCTTCGGAGAAGAACTGCCGTCGGGGTTGGTGCTGGAAGCGCCTGAGGCGGTTGGGTAACGCGGCAGGGGTAGCGCCGGCGGTCAATTTTTCCGCCGATGGGTTGAGACCCGTCCGATAGGCAGCGCTGGCAAACTCGACCGCCCCGAGTGGACGGGTCGGATAATAACACCCAAACACCCAACCATAAATCGGCGCGGCGTGGAAAATCAGTTTGTCCTCGGCCTTCGCGGTCGAGGCTGAACTTGGGCTTCGTCCAGACGCTTCAGTGTCCGGGGGTTCATGCGCTCAAAAAGATCGTTTCGCCATTCAAAGCGATCGACATCGGCGTCATCCGGCACCGGAGCGCCAGCGAGGTATCGTTGACCGTTGATGACTAGCCCGAACAGCCTGCCTAACCCACTGGGATATAGACCGGCCAATTGGGGAGGCCCACCGGTACGTTGATCCTCCCCGCTAGAAATGGCTTCGCAAAATGAGCTGAATACTCCCCGCGCCGTACGACCTTGAGCCCTCTTCCATTCCTCGTTGCGATCTATCAGGACCCGACAGCCGGATCCGAGAGCGATGCCGATCACGGAAGCTGTAGGAAGTTCTATGCGGCTACTTTGGATTGAAGATGAGCGTGACCAGTCTATTCTCCATAAAGCGAATCTGGCCGTCCGTCCCTCGCCATCACGAGAAAAATGAACGATCGTAGACTGTTCGGATCCGTGCTCTGGGTAGCCGTGATAGGCCGTGCTCAGTTCCTCGGCAACTCTTTCGTTTCGTTCTGTAGCGCTTGCCTGGGCTGGGAGTAGCAGTCCCTGGTCAATCCGGTCCAGAATTTGGCGCAAGACCAAGGTGGGGAACTGCACGTCGCCACAATACCCAAAAATGTCAGGGAATCGCGAAGATACAAACAGCTTCTGGCCCGCATCCCAATCACTCCCGGTCCGCCACGTAATTCTGCTATCGCTCACGAGATAGCACGCAGAAGGGCGGCGGGAATCCACCGAGACCCATGCGGCAAGCGTGGTCATGTATCCTGATCCTCTACATCCTTGAGAAACTCGAAAGACAATTGTAATGTAATAAGAGAGCCGGACGGGCTCGCGGGGCAACTCCCGGAGCTTCCACCATCCATACGGGGGCTGACGGTCGAGGACCTATCCCGGTGCTTTCCGGAGCACCGGGATGGCCGGGTCTTCTCGGCGATCGGCCGGTCCGAAGAGGACGTGTGAAGGGGGGTGCTACGAGAATCGGCCTATGGGCGTATATTGAATAGGCGTATGCCGGACTTGATTGCTTCGGCTCTCGCTGCCACGCGCGAATCCCGACAAATCGAATTTAAGCAAAGCTTCGACTCAACCTCTCCAGGTGAGTGGTGCGAGTTGATTAAGGACATCGTCGCTCTTGCAAACTCTGGCGGTGGAATCATCGTGTTCGGGCTCGACAGTCGGGGATCGCCGACGATTCCGCCCGCGAGGTCTGTGCTCAATATTGATCCGGCCGACATCACTAATCGCATATTCAAGTACACAGGTTTCGCAGACTTTGACGTCGAAATCCGTGAGCTCCAAAAGGGCGGCTCATCACTTTGTGCGTTTCTGATCACCGGCGCGCTGGTCCCGCTCGTCTTCGCCAAACCTGGCACCTATGATGCCGGCGGGGGGAAGCAGAAGGTCGCATTCGGCGTTGGAACAGTATACTTTCGGCACGGGAGCAAGAGCGAGCCTGGGACGACGGACGATTTGCGCATTCTAATCTCGCGACGAGTCGATCGTCTCCGGAAGGAATGGGCGAAGGACATTAGGAAGGTGGTACAGGCGCCTGCCGGGAGTCAGGTCCTAATGGTTCACCCAGGAAAGCGTGGGCGAACGACTCCGTCCGGCAACATCCGACTGACGAACGATCCGGGCGGCGTGCCTGTCATATTGACCAGGGACACCAGCCGGACGGATGCTATTCTCGTCCGCGAGGAGATCATCGACGGCATATTTGACGAGATTAACAATGTGGTTGACGCGAACCGCGCCCTCGCTAACCCAACTTCCGCAGTTGAGGTGACTCCGCAACTTTTTTTGGCCTGTTTTAAGGCTGCCGAACCCAGCGGACAAGAGAGCCGTCTTTTGTTTCCATCACGCTGTTGCCGCGGCTGAGTTTCAGAGTTCCGAAAAGCCGATGTAGTGACGACCAACCCTCTTGAATCGGAGCCGTAGATCCGTAGTATGGAGCTATGTACGTGCGGCCCTGCTATCGGAGGAAGGACGGCAAGCGCCACGCTTACTGGGCCCTGGTAGAGAGCTATCGCACCCAGCGCGGACCGCGGCAGCGCGTGGTGGCTTGGCTGGGCGCGATGGATGAACGTGGCCGCCTGGGAGTGAAGCGCTGTGCCGAAGGGAGGACCACCCAGCAGGGCAGCTTGTTTCTGGAGGCTCAGCCGGAATGGGTGGAAGTCGATGTGAAGCGGGTGCATGTCGAGCGCAGCCGGAAATTCGGCGGCCCCTGGCTGGGGCTGGAGCTGCTGCGCCGGCTGGATCTGGATCGCTTTCTGGAAGAGAAGCTGCCCCAAGGACGAGAAGAGATTCCCTGGCCGCTGATGGCGACAGTGCTGGTGCTCGGGCAACTGTGCGACCCCTCCAGTGAGTTGCACTGGGCAGAGCGGTTCTACGAATCCAGCGCGCTACCGGACCTGTTGAGTGTGCCGGTCGAGAAGGTCAACGAGGACCGCTTGTACCGGGCGCTGGATGCTTTGCTGCCGCACAAGCCGGCGCTGGAGAAACACCTGAAGGAGAAGCTGGGAGAGTTGTTCGAGCTGGACTACGATCTGCTGCTGTATGACGTGACCAGCACGTACTTTGAAGGTCAGGCGGAGAAGAACTCGCAAGCGCAGCGGGGCTATTCGCGCGACCATCGGCCGGACTGCAAGCAAGTCAACATCGCCCTGGTAGTGAGCCGTTGCGGGATGCCGCTGGGCTACGAGATCTTCGCCGGCAATCGCAACGACGCCACCACGCTGGAAGAGATGGTCGGGCACATCGAAGGGCTCTATGGCCGGGCTAGCCGGATCTGGGTCATGGACCGCGGGATGGCGGGCGAGGACAACGTGGAGTTCCTGCGCGAAGGTGGGCGGCGCTACATCGTAGGGACGGCGAAGAACTCCATGCGCAAGTTCGAGCAGGAGTTGCTGAGCGAAGACTGGCGGTTGGTGCATGCGGGGCTGGAAGTTCGCATCACACCGGCGCCGGGCGGGGAGGAGGTTTTCATCCTGTGCCGCAGCGCGGAGCGGCGGGCCAAAGAGCAGGCCATGCACGAGCGTTTCGAGAAGCGCATTGAGGAAGGCCTCGGAAAGATCCAGACCAGTTGCCTGAAGAAGAAACAGAAGCCGGTGACGATCGCCACACGAGTGGGCCGGTTGCTGGGGCGGAACACGCGAGCGGCCGCGCTGTTCGAAGTGAAAGTGGAAACGGACGGCGGCGGGTTCGCTCGCCTGCGGTGGTCGAAGGTGGAAGCCTGGAGAGAGTGGGCGCGCTTGAGTGAGGGCTGTTACGTGCTGCGCAGCAACGTGACCGATTGGAGCCCGGAAGATCTGTGGCGGGCCTACATCCAGTTGACCGAGGCCGAGGCAGCGTTTCACATTCACAAGTCCGACCTGGGGATCCGCCCGGTGCGGCATCAGAAAGAAGATCGAGTGCAGGCCCACATCCTGGTTTGCTTTTTGGCCTATGTGCTCTGGAAGACTCTCGCCGCGAGTTGCCGCGAGGCGGGACTGGGAGACGAACCGAGGCAAGTGTTCGAGGCCCTGTCGGAGATCGCGATGGTCGATGTGGTGCTGCCGACCAGATCCGGGCAAGTGATCCGCAAGCGTTGCATCAGCCGGGCCACCGAGCACCAGCAGATCTTGCTCCAGCGGCTCGGCCTGAAGCTGCCCAGCGCACTGGAACGAGCGGCAATGTAGTGGAAACTCGCCCATGCGGCGCTTGAAAGCAAAGAGTTTATTCTTCCAACTGCGGAACTTGGGCTAAGGGCCAGAGACGGTTCATGCTTGGCACGAATGTTTACTACCGAATCTATGCTGAGAGGCAGCACGTAGATCAGGGGTCTGGTCAAGGATCCCTCCTGTTGCATGCCGCCGTGGCGGAGATGTACGCTCCTTCCTTGTTTTGGGCCGACCAGATGCCAGGAGCAGACGTTGCAGTCGCCTACGCTGACCTCTTCTTGCGACCCAGAAGCCCCCAGATTCATGCGCTACTCCGGGTTGCCGTGCTGCTCGGGAGCGAATTCTGCACCTGGCTACTCGGAAAATGGAAGGGCAAATGGGAAAAACACTCGCAACCTCCAGCCTTCTATTGGACGTTCCAGCAGCTGTGCGAAGAAATGAAGGGCGCCGACTACCGAGCTGTCGCCGCAAGGTTAGGGCCAGGCAAGTTGATCGAATGCTCCGGGGAGCAGCCAGTTGCGGTGTCCGAGTTGCTGAAGAACGAGGATGCCGCATCAGCGCTTCTGTCGAGAACCTGCGTGCGTGTGTTTGAAGGCCATCGAGAGCAACGGTCCATGGCGCGGGATCTGGATTACATCGCATATGGGCGATCAGTTCGGGAGCGCTCGCTGGGCCTCGCGAAGGCGATCATCTCAGCTATTGGCGATGCAGGACCGGGCGACTCCGCGAACGCAGCAACCGCAACCACTTCCTCAGCTCCTCCAGAGGCAAGTTGAAGTTGACCTGTACGGGCCGCCTTCTGGCCTACAGGAGTAGCAGCAGTGAACACGCGACCCGGTTCACCCCCGGATTCCCTCATCCCAGCCGCTCCTCAGTTCGCAGCCCGCATGGGATTCACAATCTTCAGGCCGATGAAGTCCCTTTCGTTATCCGTGACCAGAACGCAATCATTCGCTTCGGCGACCGCGGCGATGATCATGTCGAGGGGACTCCGAGGCTGCCCGGCCGCGGTCCCGGCGGCCATCACGCGCTCAGACAAGGCCAGCCTTCTCATCGAAGGGGAGCACGCGGCCCGCGAACAGCGCTTGAGGACCCTCGGGGCCTGAGAACCAACGTTCCAACTCCCGCTTCTTCCCGGCGGGCTTCTCAGGTAGCCCGCGCCGGATCTCAGCGACAGTCAGAGAGGAGATAAACAAATCCTCGTCGGCTTGTTCAGCCATCCATGCGACGAGCGTGGCCGGTGACATTGCCTATGATACTCGTGTCGAGAAGGTGACGGCTCACAGGTCCACCTTGCGGCCAGCCAGGACAGGGCGTTTGAGGTTCAGATCGGCGCCGACCAGAGGCGACCGGCGCAACCCACTGAGAATGCCACCCTTGTTCGGCGGCTCCCCCGCGACTGTGCGGCGTACGGTGGCGCGAATCCGCGCTGAATCCGGGCCATTGTCGGCGAGCCGCCTCGCGAGCGACCGGATCAGTTCACGGTCGGCGTTGAGCCCGAGAACCTCGAACCGGGCCATCCCACGCTGCTTGAGACGCTTCCGGTAGTTGCTAAGCGCTCGTTTTCGCGGTGTGTCGATCATCGCGAGATCCTCTGTATATCCAGTGATATATCCAGACCATACCACGGAAGGGTAACGCGAGCCGGCAGTACCGGGATTCAGTTGACAGGTGTAAGGCGACGGGCTACAGTGTTATCAGTGAGAATAAGGAACTTCGTCCACAAGGGTCTGAAAAGGCTCTACCTGGAGGACAGCGCGAAAGGCTTGCCTCCGGATGCCGTGGACAAACTCCGGGCAATGCTGACCTTTCTTCAGGACGTGGAAGACCTGGAAAAACTGCGGGCCTTTCCCTTGTGGAAAGCGCACGAGCTAGCCGGAGATCGTAAACGGGTCTGGAGCCTGCACGTCACTCGCAACTGGCGCCTGACGTTTCGGATCGAGGACGGCGATATATTTGACGTTGACTATGAAGACTATCACTGAGGAGAAAGCCATGCGGATGCTAAACCCTGTTCATCCCGGCCGCTTTCTGCGGACCGAGATCATCGAGGCTCACGACCTTTCCGTGACGGAGGCGGCGAAGGTCCTGCGCGTATCCCGCCCGACCCTTTCGAGTCTCTTAAACGCCAAGGCTGGTCTCTCGGCCGAAATGGCCCTGCGCTTCGAGAAGGCGTTCGGCGTCGATATGGATACCCTCATGAGAATGCAGAATTCCTACGATATCGCCCGCACGCGCAGCCGCGAGAAGAGGATTCGCGTAGAGCGCTACAAACCCCGGCCTGCGGCGTAAGGCGCTCCGAGCAGGTGGCATTCCGCAAGAGTGGCGTCGAAGAGAGGATCAACCCGCGGAGGACGGGCGCGCAGGTGAAGCAGGTCCGGTCCGTGATTCTGAAAGCGAAGCTGGGTTTCCGACCATGATCAAATACGAAGTCATCATCCATTGGAGCGACGAGGACGGGGCGTTCGTCGCGGAGGTGCCGGAACTGCCTGGGTGTATGGCGCACGGCGCCACCCAGGAAGCCGCGCTCGGCAACGCACAGGATGCGATTCGCCTCTGGATCGGTACCGCCAAGGAGTTCGGCGATCCGATTCCGGAGCCGAAGGGGCGGCGCTTGCCGGAGTGGAGACCGGCGACGCCGTGCGGGTCCGCCAGCGACAGCGAAAACGTTATACGTGGTCGTCACTCCGGAACTGCTGACCACGAGGTGAGCGGCGCGGCGCTCGCGGAGTGGACAGAGTATGCGGTGCGGTTCCGGACGCCGGAGATGGTTGGGTCAGGGTGGGCGCAACCTGCTATACTGCTCACCAGATTCCGGACCTAGGGAAAGGAGCGTTCCAATGCGTAACATCGTTTTTCGTGGCGTCGCGGCGTTTTGCCCCAGGGGAGCTTGCAGGTCACTCGCAAGCCTTCTGCTCGCATTCGGTGCGATGGCGTTTCTCTTCACCGGGCCTGTCTCGGTCGCACAGGATTCCAAAACGCCCGCCGCACTGCCCGCGCCATCCAGCGGCAAAGCCATCGTCTGTATCTACCGCGTGTACAGATTTACCGGCTCGTCCTCACACGACGAGCTTTATATCAACGGCACTCACCTCGCCAAACTCCTCAACAGCGAATACGCATTCATGGAAGTGCCGCCGGGGACTGTTGTGATCTCCGGATTGCCCAAGGAGTATTACGGAAGCGTCATCATGTCCGCCGGGGCGGCCCTCAATCAAGCCAGGCAGAAAGAAAACGAGCGGGCCCGGTTTGAGGCGGAGGCGGGCAAAACCTATTACTTCAAATGGACCGCCGGACCCATGGCAACTGGGATCAAGGTCACGCCTGAGGATCCCGATAAGGGAGCCAAAGAGATACGCAAACTCCATCTCTCCAAGCCCGTTGACGACAAGGAAGAAGCGAAACCAGAAACGAAAGACACCGGCAAACCGACGCCGTAGCGTCCGCCGCGCCAGCGGCTTAGGTCTCGTCGGCCACTCGGACACAATAGGAGCCTGTTGCATAAAGGCCTCCTTTCGGGGCGCCAGCCTGACGCGCATTGCACAAACGAGCGGTTTTGTTAGGCGATCTTGCGCCGCGTCATGCGGATGGTCAGTATCCGTTCGATGCGGGCGATTTCGCCGCGCTCCGAGCGCGTGCCGAAGGTCGAAGCGGTGCCCCTCGCGCCGGCGCGGCCGGTGCGGCCGACACGGTGGATGAAATCCTCGGGCACTTGCGGCAGGTCGTAGTTCACCACGTGGGAGATGCCGTCCACGTGGATCCCGCGCGCGGCCACGTCGGTGGCCACCAGGACGCGGTAGTAGCCGTCCTGGAAGCCCTTTAACGCCTGGTTGCGCTGGTTCTGGGTGCGGTCGCCGTGAATCGCGGCAGCCTTCGCGCCGCCTTGGGCCAAGCGCTTCGCCAGGCGGTCGGCACCGTGCTTGGTGCGGGCGAAGACCAGGAATGAGCCGGTCTCTTCGCGCAGCATGGTCTCGAGCAGCGCCAGCTTGCGATCCTGTTCGACTTCATAAACGTGCAGGTCCACTTGCTCGATCGGCTTGGTGGTGGAACCGACCTCGATGCGCAGGGCATTGCGGACTTGCGTCTCCACCAGGTGTTTGACCGAGGTTTCGATGGTGGCCGAGAAAAGCAGAGTCTGGCGGTCCGCGGGCGTGGCCGCCATGATCCGCTTGATGGTCGGCAGGAAGCCCATATCCAGCATCCGGTCCGCCTCGTCCAGGACCAGGATTCGTACACCGGCGAGATCGACCAGTTCGCGGGTGAGGAAGTCGTAGAGCCTTCCCGGCGTCGCGACGATCACTTGCGCGCCCTTGCGAATGGCTTGCAATTGCGGCCCTTCGCCCAGCCCGCCGACGACCACCGCGGCGCGGATGCCGCTGCCCGCCGCCATCTGGCCGAAAGCTTCGGCGATCTGGATGGCGAGCTCGCGCGTGGGGCTCAGGATCATGGCGCGGATGCCGGCCCGATGCGGTTCCTGGCCCAGTAATTGGATCAGTGGCAGAACGAACGCCAGGGTTTTCCCGGTTCCGGTTTGCGCCGTGGCGACCAGGTCGCGCCCGGCCAGCGCCGGCTCGATAGCCAGGGCCTGCACGGGCGTGGGTTCGGTAAAGCCGTGTTTTTTGAGGTTGCTCTTCAAGAGAGCGGAGAGAGAGAGTTCAGAGAAACTTTTCATTTAGTGTTTATTCGTTTGTGAGAAGAGGAATCAGCGAGCCGACTGCCGATGTTGGAAGAGGGGGTTGCGGATTAACTTCAACTACCCTTCAATTGTAGCAGATGTGGCGCCGGCGATCTTGTCGCCGGTGTTCTTCGGGTGCGCGACATGAATGTTGGAGTTTTTCGGGAAGGCTGGATTGCCATAGCGAATCTAGAAGTATATGATATTTCTAGAAAGGAGGCCATGCCTCAGTCCCTTCCCAGCTTGGAAACGCGCCGGACCGAACTGCTCCGCGCTCTGAACGATCTCAAAGACATGCGCCCTGGTTCCGTCGTTGGCGCCGTGTTCCGGTGCCGAAAACCGAACTGCCATTGTTCGCGCCCTGACGACCCCGGCCACGGCCCCATCATGCGCCTCACCTACAAATGGCATGGAAGGACCGTCACCGAAGCGTTGCCGACTCCGGCAGCCGTGCGCAAAGCGAAACAGGAAATTGCCGAGTTTCGCAATTATCAACGGCTCGGCCGTGAACTGGTAGAGGTCAGTGAGCACATCTGCCGCTTACGGCCCGTGGAGGACACGCTTACTCCGCAGGAAAGAAAACGGCCGAAACGATTGAACAGGAAATCAAACGGGAGGTGAGCCGCCTGCTCCAGGTGGTCTTCACTGGCCGCCGGAACAGTGGCAAGGTGGATTTGGAGGCGGTCGAGATGCTGGTGCGCACTTCGATGCACCGCGCCGGGGCGGCCGCTCTCGAGCGTCTGCTTTCGATGCCTTCCCCGGAATCGAAGCACGTGACCTGTTCCTGTGGACACTCGGCAAAGCACCAGGGCAGGCGCGCCAAACAGATCGTAACCGCGCTGGGCCGGGTTCGGTTTGAGCGAAGCTATTACATCTGCCCGCACTGCCATCAGGGCCACAGCCCGCGTGATCGGGAACTGGATGTGGAAGGCGTCGCCTGTTCGCCGGCCGTGCGCCGGATGATGGCCGTGGTGGGTAGCGACACCAGCTTCGATCAGGGCCGTGAGCAACTCCAGTTACTGGCCGGCATTGCGGTCACAGCGAAAGCGGTGGAGCGCCATGCCGAGGCCATCGGCGCTGGCATTGAGGCCTGTGAGCAGGAAACGATCCGGCGGGCCAAACAACTGGAACTGCCCGCCATCTGCGCCCCTGCCGTGCCGATCCTGTACATCGAAATGGACGGCACGGGCGTGCCCGTGGTGAAGTCGGAAACGGAAGGCCGCGCGGGGAAGGTGGAAGGCCAACCGGCGCACACGCGCGAAGTCAAGCTCGGGTGCGTCTTCACTCAAACCGGTGTCGACGAAGAGGGCCGGCCCGTTCGCGACGAGGACTCCACTTCCTACGTCGCCGCGATCGAAACCGCCGAGGCGTTCGGCTTACGGCTCTACAACGAAGCCTGGCGGCGTGGTTGGAGCCGGGCGCAGAAGAAAGCCCTGATCGGCGACGGCGCCGTCTGGATCTGGAACCTCGCTGACCAGCACTTTCCAGGCGCGATCCAAATCGTGGATCTCTTCCACGCCCGCCAGCATCTCTGGGAACTCTCGGCCAAGCTGTTCCCCCAGGGCGGGAAGATTCGCCAGCGGTGGATGGCTCGCTGTCTGGATCGACTGGAGCGAGGCAAGATCGAAGCGCTGGTCAAGATTCTCCGCGAGTCGGCGCCCGCCAGCGCGGAACTCGCCAGAATCGTAGCCAACGCAGCCGAGTACTTCGCGTGCAATGCGGAACGAATGCGCTATCCAGCCTTCCGCAAACAAGGGTTGTTCGTTGGCTCCGGCGTTGTCGAGGCGGGATGCAAAACTGTGATGGGAGCACGACTAAAACGTTCCGGATCGTTCTGGACCGTCGACGGCGCCAACGCCATCATCACATTGCGCTGTTGCCGCTTTAGCCACAGGTTCGAAGACTACTGGGAAAGCCGCTCCCCAGCCGCCTGATCACCCACTTTTTTGTCGCGCACCCGTGTTCTTCCCAGTTCAGGCAACCTCACCGGCGGCAGAGACCGCCGGCGCTACCGGGGCGATCGCGCCCCCGGCACCCCTTGTTGAGCGGCGCCTCCAGCAGCCAGTGTTAGACTTTCTACTGGATGCCTAAAGCGACGCATTTGGAGTGCAGCCTGTGCCACAACAGGCTGGACGCAGGGGTGGTTGCCAACCTGTGCACCTGCGGCGGTCCGCTGCTCGTGCGGTATGACCTCGAAAGAATCCGGCATCGCTGGAGAAGGCGGGAGGTGGCCAACGGCCCGCCGAACATGTGGCGCTATGCGCCGCTTCTGCCGCCGGCCAATGAATCCATCGTCACACTCGGCGAGGGCTGGACGCCGCTCATCCGCACCGAGCGGCTGGGAGCGCGCATCGGCGCCGGCGAGCTTTGGGTGAAGGACGAGGGGCTGAATCCCACCGCTTCGTTCAAGGCGCGCGGCCTCGCCTGCGCCGTCTCCATGTGCGTGGAGCTGGGCATCCGGAAGGTGGCGATTCCTTCCGCCGGCAATGCGGCCAGCGCCATGGCGGCCTATGCGGCGGCGGCGGGCATTGAGGCCCACATCTTTATGCCGCGCGATGTCCCGCAGGCCAATTACCTGGAGTGCATGGCGTACGGCGCGCACGTGACGCTGGTGGATGGCCTGATCGGCGATTGCGGCCGCATGGTGGCCGAGCGCGCACCCGCCGAAGGCTGGTTCGAACGTCAGCACGCTCAAGGAACCCTACCGCATCGAAGGCAAGAAGACCATGGGGTACGAGGTCGCCGAGCAACTGGATTGGGAAGTGCCGGACGCGATTTTCTATCCCACGGGCGGCGGCGTCGGTCTGATCGGGATGTGGAAGGCGTTCGAGGAAATGGAGAAGCTCGGCTGGATCGGCGGGCGGCGGCCAAAGATGATCGCGGTGCAGGCCGAAGGCTGCCAGCCGGTGGTGCGCGCTTTTGAAGAGAACCAGCCGTTCAGCCGCGTTTACGAAAACGCCCACACGGTGGCCGCGGGGCTGCGGGTGCCAAAACCGCTGGGCGATTTCCTGGTGCTCGAAGCCGTCCGCCAGAGCGGCGGCACGGCCATCGCGGTGAGCGACGACGCCATGATGAGAGCCGGCTTGGGGCTGGCCGCCGATGAGGGCATTTACGCGGCGCCCGAAGGCGCGGCCTGCGTGGCCGCGCTCGAAAAACTGCTGGCTTCCGGTTTCTTGAAACGCACCGACCGGATCGTGCTCTACAATACCGGCTCCGGGTTGAAGTATCCGGAAGCTTATTCGGCGCGGTATCCGAGATGAAAGACTTGGCACTAAGCGCGCTCGACGCCGTGGCCCGGCGCGGCGTCACCTACGCCGACGCGCGCGCCCTCGAGATCCGCGAGCGCGAAGTCACCACCAAGAACGGCAAGGCCGGCCATGTCTCGAGCTCCGAATCCATGGGGATCGGGATTCGCGTGCTGGCATCAGGCTGTTGGGGGTTCGCCGCCACCGACGATCTCAGGAAGGAGGGCATCCAATCCGCCGCCGCCCTGGCGCTCCAGATCGCGCGCTCCGGCACGGCGGCACGGAAACGGGAGGTTGTGCTCGCTCCGGAACAAAAGTACGAAGCCACCTGGGTCTCGCCGTTCCAGATCGATCCGTTCTCCATTCCCGTGGACCGCAACCTGGCGGTTCTGCTGGCGGTGGATGCGGAATTGCGCCGCCACCCGGGCGTCAGCCTGGCGGAAGCCTCCATGCACTTCGAGCGCCGGCGGCAGGTCTTCGCATCCACTCTCGGCAGTCTCATCGACCAGACCCGCTCGATGACGGGTGCCGGTTTTGCGGCCGTCAGCTACAAGGATGGCGAGATCCAGCGGCGCTCCTATTCCAATTCGTTCGGCGGCCAGTACCAGTTGAAGGGCTATGAGCTGGTGGATGAGCTGCGCCTGCTCGAAAACGCGCCGCGCGTGGCAGAAGAGGCGGTGGCGCTGCACGCCGCCGATCAGTGTCCCGAAGGCGAATTCGACCTGATTCTGGACAGCTCGCAGCTCGGTTTGCAGATCCACGAATCCATCGGCCACCCCATCGAGCTCGACCGCGTGCTGGGCAGCGAAGCCAACTACGCCGGCATGAGCTTTCTCACGCTCGACCAGCTTGGCCGGCTGCGCTACGGCTCGGAAATCGTCAACGTGGTGTGCGACGCGCGCCTCGAACACGGGCCCGGACTGGGCACCTTCGCGTTCGACGACGAAGGCGTGCCGGCGCAAGCCACCGACATCATCCGCGGCGGCCGTTTCGTGGGCTACATGACTTCGCGCGAGACCGCCGCGGCGGTTGGCGAAGCGCGCTCCAACGGCTGCATGCGCGCCGATGGCTGGGAACGGCTGCCGCTCATCCGCATGACCAATGTCAGCCTGCTTCCGGGCGAACAGTCGCTCGAAGAGGTCTTCGATGTGGACCACGCCATCTGCATGGAGACCAACCGGAGCTGGTCCATTGACGACAAGCGCTACAACTTTCAGTTCGGCTGCGAAATCGGCTGGGAGATGCGCCACGGCAAGCGCGTCCGCATGCTCAAGAACCCCAGCTACAGCGGCATCTCGACTGAATTCTGGAATGCCTGCGCGGCCATCGCCGGGGTCCGTCACTGGACCCTGTGGGGCGTGCCGAACTGCGGCAAGGGCCAGCCCGAGCAGGTGATGGGCACCGGCCATGGCGCCAGCCCCGCGCGGTTCCGCAACATCCGGATCGGGAGCGCTTATGCGGGATAATGCGGAAGCCGCTGAGGCCATCTTCGGGCAGGTTGTGGATGCCGCGCGGGCGCTCGGCGTCACCGAAATCGAAGCCATCGTCGCCGGCGCCAACGAAGCGCTGACGCGGTTCGCCAACAACGCCATTCATCAGAACGTGGCGGAGCGCACCACCCATCTTTCGGTGCGGCCGGTAATCGATGGGCGCACCGCGCGCGCCTCCACCAACCGGCTGAGCCGAGACGCCATCCGCGAAGTGGTGGCGGAGGCCATCGCCATCGCCAAGCTGACGGAGCCAGATCCGGATCTGCCGACGCTCGCGTCGCCAGCGGAATACCAGGGCGTCGCGCGGTGGTTTGAAAACACGGCGCGCGCCACGCCGGAGGAGCGCGCGCGGGCCGTGGCGGAGGCCATCCACGCCGTAGAGGCGGCCCGCCAGACCGCCGCGGGCATCTATTCCACCGGCGAATCGGCCTTCGTGCTGCTGAATTCGCGCGGCGTCCTGGCGCGGCACACCGAGACCATGGCGCGCTTCTCCATCACCGCCATGGCGGCGGACAGTTCCGGATGGGCCAAGGCCAGCGCCTGTAATCTCGCCGCGCTCAACCCGTTGGAACTGGCCCTCACTGCCGCGCGCAAAGCCGCCGAATCGACGGCCCCGCGCGAGTTGCCGCCGGGCCGCTATACCGTGATCCTGGAGCCGGCCGCGGTGCTCGACCTGACCGGCCAGATGTTTCCCGACTTCAGCGCCACGGCCATCCGCGATGGCCGCAGTTTTCTGAAAGATCGCATCGGCGAGCGGATCTTCGGCGAAAACATCACGATTCACGACGACGCTGGCCACCCGTTGCAGTCGGGCCCGCCGTTCGATGGCGAGGGCGTGCCGCGAAAGCCGCTCACGCTGGTGGAGCGCGGCGTGGTGCGCGAGGTCGCCTACAGCCGCCAGGCCGCGGCGCTGGCGGGGTGCCCTCTGGGCCCTACGCCCACAGGCCACGGTTTCCCGCTGCCCAATGAGTTCGGAGAAGCTCCCACTAATATCGTCATCGCCGGCGGAGAAACTTCGCTGGAACACATGGTGGCTTCGACGGAGCGCGGTATTCTGGTCACGCGCCTGTGGTACATCCGCGAGGTGGACCCCTACGAGAAGATCTTCACCGGCATGACGCGCGACGGAACGTTCCTGATCGAAGCCGGCCGCGTGGCCGCGGGTGTGCGCAATTTCCGCTTCAACCAGGGCCTGATCGAGATGCTCTCGAACGTGGAGGCGCTCTCCGCCCCCGTGCGCGCCTCGGGAGAAGAGACCTACGACATGGTGGCCCCCGCCATGAAGGTGCGCGAGTTCAACTTCACGGAGACGACGCGGTTCTAGGGGGCTGGAAAACTTTCGGGATGCCGGCGGGTTAACCAAACCATGAAGCGGCATCTTGGTTTCTGTCTCGCGCTGATATGCCTCCACGCGGGCCGGGCTGCGGCCCAGTGCTCCTCCACTCCAGCCAGCTTGAGCGCCATATGCAACCAGCTCCAGGGCGACCTTGACAGCTTCAACACCACTGTCACCGCGGGATGGAACGGCGTCAAAACCCCGGTAGCTTTCGGCACCGAAGTGACTACCGCCGACTGCAATCGCGGGCCGGCGACCCTGCTCGCCCCCGGCGCCTTTACCCAGGTTCTGATCCAACTGAACGCCTTTGCCCTGGTGGGCGTCCAGTCCGTCACCACTTGTATTGGGTTCCCGACGTTGTATCAACCGTTCTATCAGTACAATAACGACCCGCAGGATTACCCACAGATGGTAGCTTTCTACCAGAACTTTGTGTCGGAAGCCCACAAGCGCGGATTGAAAGTGGTGATTGAAGCATCCGTGCTGTTCCCCAGTGTCGACACCGATCTGCCGCTGGCTAAGTACTACGCCACCCTTTCGGAGGCGGACGTAACTGCCGGGCGGGGACAGAACGCGCTGGTCATTGCGCAGCAGGTGCAGCCGGACTACCTGAACCTGGGTTCCGAGCCCGATACTCAATCCGCGCTACTGGGGCTCCCGGCCGAGTACACGCCACAGGAATATGCCACCGAAATCGCGACTATTACCAGTCAACTCCGCGCCGCGGGGATCAACGGCAAGCCCCTGATCGGAGCCGGTATCGGCAACTGGCAGACCAACGGGAGCACATACCTCGACGCGCTCGTAGGCGCGGGCACGGATTACATTGACCTGCATATCTACTCGGCCAATCTGAATCTTCTTCCTCTTGCGGTGACTTACCTGGACGCTGCGCGCGCCGCCGGCAAGGGCGTGGCCATCTCCGAAGCGTGGCTGAAGAAGGTGACGGACAGCCAGATGCAGTCGAGCGAGTTTGCCATCATTCAAGCGCTCAACGGCGATCCGTATGACAACTTCAGTTTCTGGGAGCCACTCGATTCGGAGTTTCTGGGCGAGTTAGTCAAGCTGGCCTACTGGAAGAACCTGTACTATCTCTCGCCCTTCCCCTTCGATTGGTTCTTCGCCTACCTGGACTACAACCAGTACGGCAATGAGACCACCGACCAGCAGACCGCGGCCATAAACGCCGCGGCATCCGCTGCCATGCGCGCCGGAGAGTTGAGCCCGGTGGGGCAATCCTACGCCGCGGCAATTGGGCCGGTGAGTTGGCCGGTAACGGTCTCGGCAGCGAGCGGCACTGCGCCCGTGGCGCCGGCGTCGATCGTGAGCATTTACGGCAGTGACCTTGCCTCCACCATCGCACAGGCCCCATCCGTGCCTCTGCCATTCACGCTGGGCGGCGCCAGCGTCACCATCACCGACAACACCGGCTCCCAAGCCGCGATGCCGTTGTTTTATGCGGGGCCGGAGCAGATCAACGCGCAGATCCCGGATGGCATGCACACTGGCCCAGCGGTCCTGACCGTCGCCACGCCGTCGGGCGGCATCCAGAGCACCGTGATGCTGGCAACCGTGGCGCCCGGGTTGATCTCCGCCAATGGCGACGGCAAGGGGGCCGCGGCGGCGCAGGTGGTCACCACACATGCGGACGGCACGCAAACGTTCGGCTATACGTACAACTATCCCTGCGCTCCGGGAACCTGCACCACGGCGCCGATCGGCTTTGGCGGCACGGGCGACCAGACATCGCTGGTATTCTATGGCACGGGCATTCGCAACCGCGCGGCGCTCTCCGATGTGACAGTCGAAGTCGGCGGCCAGTCGCTGCCCGCGGCGTATGCCGGCGCGGCTCCTACCTATGTGGGCCTCGATCAGGTGAACGTGCCCCTGCCGCGCAGTCTGGCCGGAAGCGGAACTGTGAGTCTAAGCGTCTCGGTGGCCGGGACGGCTTCGAACGTGTTGATGGTGACCTTCCAGTAGCGCGACCGGGATGGAATTCAGTTCTTCAATTCCACCACCGCCGCTTCGAAGGGCTTGTCACTCAGGTTCTCGATCTTATGTTTCGAGGGGCCGCTCCAACTGAATTCCCCCGCCTTGTGCTGCTTCACCTCGGCCTTTCCCTCGGGCGAGGTCTCGCGGACATTCTGATCCGTCAAATAAACCACCACGTGGTTGAGGACGTACTCGTGCATCGGCACGCTCTGCCGCGGACCGATCTTGACGCGGGTGACCCGGACCTGGTTGTTCTCAAATTCCAACTTGTAGTCTTTGGGATCCACCCGCAACGGGTCGAGAGCCGTGATCGCCACCTTGGCGGGATTCCCCGGCGTCTTGATTCCGATATCGATGAGTTGGATCGGGTTCTTGTTTGTCATTTCCGAGGTGTGCAGACCGCTGGCCGGGCTCCATTTGATATCGCGGTCCCCCCACTTCAGGACCACGTCGCGGCCGTCCAGGTAATGCAGCGTCTCCCCACTGGCCCCCAGGTAGATCATCACGCGGTTCAGTTTGTGGTCGTGCGGCTGACCGTGCTTCTCTCTGATCGCAACCTGGCCGTTCTAGAAGGCGAATTGTGAGTTCTGGGCGGCGAGTTGAGCTCCCGCAAGAAGGCAAACGTACAATCCAAGAGTTCGCATTGGCCCATGATACAGTAGTCCGCGGGCCGAATCGCCGCGAGCTTCACATCTTCAGCCGGCCCGAACCCTGACCGCGGAATTGGGGGGCGCGCTGCTCCCGGCGCAGCTTGAGAATCAGGTTCATCACCAACTGCTCGATTTCGTCGCGCACCTTGCAGTGGTCTTCATACTTCATCGAGACGGGGTCGGGCACCATCCATTCCTCGACGGTCGCGCCGATGCTGTCGGGCAGCGCGAGGCCGGTCATGTTGACCACCAGGTCGAACTTCGAGCGGCGCATGTGGTAGACGCTCTTGGGAAACTGGTCGCGGATGTCGATTTCCTTTTCCGCCATGGCGCGAACGGTATCCGACATCACGGCCATGGCCGGAGTGAGACCCGCGCTGGCGGCTATCAACGCGTCCTGGCCGTAGACGCGCGCGAAAGCCTCGGCCATCTGGCTGCGGCAGGCGTTGCCCACACACACAAACAGCACACGCTTGAGGGGATCGCTCATAGCTTCTCCAGAAAGAGCGCATGCACGCGCGAATCCGCGGTCAGTTCGGGATGGAACGTGGCCACCAGATGGCGGCCCTGCTCGACCAGCACGGGATCGCCCCGATAGCGCGCCAGCACCTGCCCGCCGCCGTTGACGCGGCGGATGACCGGAGCGCGGATGAAGACCGCCTCGAGCTTGCCGGGCGCCGTGCGTTTCTGAAACTCCGGCTCGGGTTCGAGCACGGTCACGCGGCTGTCGATCTGCCGGCCATAGGCGTTGCGTTCCACGGCGATCGCCATCAGCGCCAGGCTCTCCTGCGGGGGATTCCACACCTCGGCGGCCATCAGGATTGCCCCGGCGCACGTGCCGAAAACCGGCTTGTGGCGGCCGAATTCCGCCAGCGCGTCCATCAGCCCGTCCTGGTGAAGCAGCTTGAGCATGGTAGTGCTTTCGCCGCCCGGAATCACCAACCCGTCGATGTCGCGGAATTGCTCTCGCTCGCGCACGTACACAGGCTCGGCGCCGGCGCGCTCGAGGGCCGCCCCGTGCGCCGCAAAATCTCCCTGAAGCGAGAGCACGCCCACCCGCTTCATCACCAGCCTCTGGTCTGCAACAGTTCCGACTCCGGCATTTTGGCGATATCCAGCCCCGGCATGGCTTCGCCCAGCAACCGGCTCGCCTCCAGCAGTTTCTCCGGATTGTCGAAGTTCTTGGCTGCGTGCACGATGGCCTGCGCGCGCGCCGCCGGGTCGGACGATTTGAAGATCCCCGATCCCACGAACACCGCCTCGGCGCCAAGCTGCATCACCAGCGCCGCATCGGCCGGCGTGGCAATGCCGCCCGCCGAAAAGTTGGGCGTCGGCAGCTTTCCGTGCTGCGCCACCCATTCCACCAGCTCGAGCGGCGCTTGCAACTCTTTCGCCTGGTGCACCAGCTCTTCCTTTCCGAGCACCGTGAGCTGCTTCATCTGCTTCACGATGGTGCGTATGTGGCGCACGGCCTCGACGATGTTGCCCGACCCGGCCTCGCCCTTGGTGCGGATCATGGCCGCGCCCTCGGCGATGCGCCGCAGGGCCTCACCCAGGTTGCGGGCGCCGCACACGAACGGAACCTTGAAATCGCTCTTGGCGATGTGGTGCTCTTCGTCGGCGGGGGTGAGCACTTCGCTCTCGTCGATGTAGTCCACGCCCAGCGCCTCCAGAATGCGCGCTTCCATGAAGTGGCCGATACGCGCCTTGGCCATGACGGGAATGTGGACCGTGCGCATGATCTCTTCGATCTTGCCGATGTTGGCCATGCGGGCGACGCCGCCTTCCTTGCGGATATCCGCCGGCACGCGCTCCAGCGCCATCACGGCGCAAGCCCCGGCGTCTTCGGCAATCTTGGCCTGTTCGGCGTTGGTGACGTCCATGATGACGCCGCCCTTGAGCATCTCCGCCAAGCCGACCTTCAATCGAAACTCTTCGCTCGAAAATTCAAACATTTCCATCTCCCTGAAAACCTAAGAAATTTAGGCACGGATGAACACGGATAAACACAGATAAGCATAAATCAGGAAAACTTTGAGTTTCTTTGTTTTTCTTATCCGTGTTCATCCGTGTTCATCCGTGGCCATTATTCTTCCTACACCATCGCGCTGGCGGGTTCGAAGCTCCCGGAAGCGCTTTCGATCTCGCCCGCGACAATTCGTCCCAAAATCGCCAGGCCATTTCGGATCTGGTCCGGAGTGAGGCCTGCGAAACTCAGCCTTAACGCTCCCGGCTCGAGCCGGGATACCGCGAAGTACCGGCCGGGCAGATAAGCCACACCTTCCTTTTGCGCCCGCGGCAGGAGCTCGCCGGCATCCAGAGGCTCGGGCAGCCGAACCCAGACGTTCATTCCGCCTTGGGGCCGCGTCCAGCGCGCGTTGGCCGGCAGATACCGGCGGCAGGCGTCCAGGGTCGCGGCCAGCCGCTCGACGCCGGCTTGGAGCACACGCGCGCGATGGGCCTCCAGGCGTCCGGATTCCGAGAACTCGAGCAGCACCGCCTGGGAAAGCTGGTCGGTATGCAGGTCGGCGGCCTCCTTGGCCTGGCGCAGGCGGTCGATCAGGGGCTTCGGCCCCACCACCCAGCCCACCCGCAGGCCCGGGAAACTCACCTTGGAAAAGCTGCGGAGCAAGACCGTGCCGCTGTTTTCGTCCAGTTGCTTGATGGCCGGCAGCGGCTCGCCTTCGTAGCGCAACTCGCCATAGGCGTCGTTCTCCACCACCGGCACGCGCGCCGCGCGCGCCGCCTCCAGCAGTTGGCGCCGCGCCGCCAGCGGCAGGGTTGCACCCGTGGGGTTTTGGAAATTCGAGGTCACCACCAGGAAGCGCGGCCGCTCCCGTTCCAACACGCGCTCCAGTTGCGCGATGTCGAGCCCTTCCGCACCCACCGGAATGCCCACAAGCTGGGCGCCAATTCCGGCCAGCAGGTTCTTCAGGCCCGGGTAGACGGGGTCCTCCACCGCTACCGTGTCGCCGGGTCGCAGCATCACGCGGCCGATGAGGTCGAGCGCCTGCTGGCAGCCATTGGTGACGATCAGGTCGTCGCCGGGACTCGCCAGATGCTGGCGGCGCGCCTCTTCCATGAGATAGCGCCGCAGCGGCTCGAAGCCCGCGGGCGAGCCCAATTGCAGGATGCCGGCCAAATCCTGCCGCGCCAGCACCGCCTCGCAACTGGCGCGGAATTCATCCAAAGGAAACAGCGCGCGCGAAGGCCGCGACATCTCGAAGCTGATGACTTCGCCGCCAGGCCCTGGGGGCACCCCAGAGGGCGCCCCGCCCGGATGTCCCAGGGACGCCGTATCGCCGCGCTCCAGCAGAGAATTCCAATCCACCCCGCCGGGCACAGAAGGCACCCCCGCCGAATGCCCCGTCACGAAACTGCCGCGGCCCACCTGGCCGGAGATCAACCCCTCGGCTTCGAGCATTTCATACGCCGCCGAGACGGTGGTACGGTTCAGTCCAAGCAGGCCAGCCAATTCGCGGGTGGCTGGTAGACGCTCACCACGGGGCAGCTCTTGAGACCGGATCTTCTCCGCAAATTGCTGATAGAGCTGGCGGTAAAGCGGGACTTCGGATTCGTGAATCAGAGATGGCGCAAAATCCATCAATCCATACCATACCATATTGGACTGGATATCGAGAGATCGGAAAGTGCTACAATCCGATTCAAGGCCATGAGAGGGTTTGCGCTGGTAGCGCTGGCATGCGGGGTGGCCCTCGTGGCATGGCCGGCCCAAAGGAAAAAAAAGGACGAAGTAACCCAGACGCTCCAGCTTCCTAAGGAGCTTCCGAGCGCGGTTGTAGGCGACACCCGGCGTCTTACCTTCCACGTCACCCCGCTGTCCTCCAAGGGTCTGCTTTCGCAGCAGGTGCGCGATGCCCTGAAGGCGCTCGCCCGGGAGGCGGGTGGCGACACGGTTCTCAAGATTCGCGCCTTTGTGGCCGGCTCGGGCGACGTGCGCCGTGTGCGCGACCTGGTGAGCGAGTTTTTTGCGGACCGCCGCCAGCCGCTTCCAGCCCTGAGCCTTATCCAATCCGGGGGGCTACCGCTCGAAGGGGCGCAGGTGGTTTTGGAGGCCATTGCCGAAGGAAAGAAGGAAGTCGATCCCCACGGGCTAGCTTTCTTTTCCGCGCAAACGGCCACTTCGGAGAATCCGCTCGATGCGGTGGCGCCGCTGGCCGCCAGGTCCCTGACGGCCCTGCGGCAGGCCGTCCAGGCGGCGGGTTCGGAACCCTCCGACGTGCTCCGCGTCTCCTGTTTCCTCAGCTCGCTGGACAGCCTGGCGGCCACCCGCAAGTTGGTGGAAGCCGAGTATCCGCGCGCCGCGTTGAACTACGTGCAGACGCAACGCGAGCCGGACCGCGCGCTGGCGGCGTGCGAGGCCGTGGCGCGGCTCCGCCGCGACGCCGGTGCACGGCTGCTTCTGATGAATCCCGAAGGCCTGCCGCGGCAGCCCGGCGAATCTCAGATCGCACTGGTGGGCGCGCCCCACGTCGTGCTGACCGGCTCCCAGGTCTCGTTCGGGTACCGGGAAGAGGATGCGCGGCTGGCTTTCGAACGTCTGCGGAAGTCGCTCGAGCAGGCCGGCGTTTCGGCCGGCGACGTGGCATTCGCGCATTACTATCCGCTGTCGGCGGGAATCGCGGAGCAGGTGCGCAAGATTCGCTCGCAGTTCTTCGACGACGCGCATCCTCCGGCCGGAAGCCTGGTGCTGTTCGAGGGATTGCCATCCATGGAGGCCGGCTTCGCCGTGGACCTTGTGGCCGTGAAGGACTAGGCCGCCCGCGGTAGAATAGGTGTAGCGCCGTGATGCCGATGTCTCTTGCCCGCCTGTTCGCCGCTTTGCCGCTGTGGGGGTTCCTGGTGCCGGTGCTGGCGGCGCAGGGCCCAGTGGGCACCCAGGCAGAGCCGCCGGCCGCCCGAATCCAGGTGTCGGTGAACGAGGTCATCGTGCCCATCACGGTGACGGACGACAGAGGCCGCTTCGTCTCCAACCTGGAAGCCAAGGATTTCCGTATTCTCGACGAAGGCCGGCCGCAGCGCATCAAATTCTTCAGTCACGACCAGAAGCAGCCCATCGTGGTGGGGTTTCTCATCGACATGAGCAACAACATGCGCGTGCACTGGAAGACCTACCAGGACGCGATCCTGGAGTTGGTCTGGAACCTGCTGCCGGGCGACAAGAGGTACACCGGCTACCTGGTAACCTACGGCAACGACGCCGAGATGGTGGTGAACACCACGTGGGATTCGGACAAGATCACCGACCAGATCAAGAAGCTGAAGCCGGGCGGCGGCTCCTCCCTGTTCGACGCCATTTACATGGCCTGCACCAAGCACGAGCTGGTGCAAGGCGAACCGTACGAGCCGCGCCGGGTGATCGTCGTGGTGGGCGACGGCAACGACAACGCCAGCAAGAAGAGCATCGATGAGGTTCTGGAGGTGGCCCAGCGCAACCTGGTCACCATCTATGCCATGAGCACGCAGGCATTCGGGTTCGCCAACGACAACCAGGACGTGCTGGAGCGCATCACCTCGGAGACCGGCGGCCATGTCGAGTACCCGCTGAATTCACTCTACAAGGATGTTTCCGGCTATCTCTCGAACCCCTCCGACGACGGCAACTACGCGCTCACGGTGGGCACCGGCGGGTATGCCGCGGAGATCTCCGGGGCCATCATCAAGGCCGTGGGAGGGATCGGCGGCGAAGTTACCACGCAGTACGTCGTGCGCTACACACCGGATGTGGACCCGGAGGCGAGGGCCAAGGTGTTCCGCCACATCAAGGTCGAAATACCGACTCTGCCCAACGCCAAGATCTACGCGCGCAGCGGCTACTACCCCAACGCCATTCCGGGCGCGCAGGCCAGCGGGCAGTAGGGCGCAATCGCGCGTCTCTGCGATGCCGTGGCGTTTCCGCTTCCTACGACCAGTCGGCTTCGTCGTCAATGACGTGTCTTTCGGGCAGCATTCGCCGATGCAGGATGCGGGAAACCAGAATGCCTCGGGTATCCTCGCGGTAAAACACGACGTGCCGGCCAATCTCCATACGACGCAGGCCGGGGCGAACGTCATCGCAAGTCCGACCCAACGCAGGATTGTCCGCCAGCATCTGGCAGCACGCCTCCAGCTCGCCGATGTAGCGGACGGCCTGGTTCTCACCCCAGGTGCGAAGAGTATAAGCGCCAATGCTAAGCAGGCCGGCTTCGGCGCGGCGCGAGAAACAAGAGAGGGCCACGGCTAACGCCGCTTCACGCCAAGCTTAAGGGTTTTCCGGACACGGTCGAATGCGTTGCCCTTGGCAATGCCGCTGGCGTCGCCTTCATCGATGGCAGCGCGCAGCGCAGCAAGCTTCGCCTCGTTCTGCTGCTCCTCGCGCTCCAGGGTCCTGAGCGCGGCACGCACAACCTCGCTAGCGTTTTCGTAACGTCCGCTCTCAACCTTATCCAGTACGAAGCGATCGAGTTCTTGCGTCAGATTCACGTTTCGCGTCGGCATGGCGACTTCTCCGCTTTGGAGCGACTCCAAGGTCATCATACCACGGTTAGCAAACATTGCTAATCAGCGGTTTCAGTGGCGCGTCTTCCGAACCTACATCCCCACGCTGACGGTCTGTTGCAGCTTGATGTCGGCCGAGGAGGCGCCCACCATCAGGTTGACTTTCTCGTCCTCCACCACCCACTGTTTCTTATCCGCGTCCCAGTAGGCAAGGTCCTTCGCCTTGACCTGGAACAGCACGATCTTCGTCTCGCCCGCCTTCAGGGCGACGCGCTGGAAACCCTTGAGCTCCTTGATGGGCCGCTCGACCTTGGATCCCAGGTGCGTCACGTACAACTGGGCCACCTCCTGGCCGTCCCGTTTGCCGGTATTGCGAACGCTGACGGTGACGCTCATCTGGCCGTCTTTGGTCAGACGCGAAGAGCTGGCGCGGAGATTCGAGTAAGCGAACGTCGTGTAACTCAGTCCGTAGCCGAACGGATATAGCGGCTGACCCTTGAAATACATGTACGTGCGGCCATTACGGAGGTTGTAGTCCATCATGGGCGGCAAATCGTCCATCGACTTCACCCAGGTCTGGACCAAACGCCCGGCGGGGTTGTAGTCGCCGAACAGAACGTCGGCCAGCGCGTTGCCCTCCTCCTGACTGTTGTGCGCCATGTGAACGATGGCGGGCACATTCTGCTGAGCCCAGTTGATGGTGAACGGAAAGCTGGCCTTGAGCACCACGATGGTCCGCGGATTGACTTTGAAGACGTCCTCGATCAATTGTTCTTGCGCGGGCTGCAGCTCGATCGACCTGCGGTCGATGCTTTCCTTGCCGTCGCTGAGGGCTTCACACTTGGCCCAGCCGGCATCGCAGGTGGGGTGGTTGCCGATGACCACGATGGCCACATCGGAGGCCTTGGCCGCTTCGACCGCCGCGTTGTTGTCGTTGTTGAGGGCGAAGTTCACTTTGACGCCGGCTCCGACCTTGTTCTTGATTCCATCGAGCGGCGTAACCTTGTAGGGGAACGCGCCGCTATACCAGTCCCAGGCGACGTCGTTGGACCGCTGGCCCACCACCGCGATGGACTTCAGCTTGGACTTGTCCAAAGGCAGCAGGTTGTTCTGGTTCTTCAGAAGAACGATTGCCTCTTGCGTCACCTGGCGGGCGAGCGACTTGTTCTCGTCCCTGGTCCAGGGTTCCGGACCGTCCTTGATCTTGGTGTAAGACACCATCTCGGGAGGGTCGAGCATTCCGAGCTTGATCATTACCCGGAAGCTGCCTCTGATGACCTCCTCGATCTCGGCCATGGTGATCAGCTTCTTCTCGAGGGCCAGAGTGATATTGGCCTTGTATATGCCGTCGAGAAACTGGTTGATGCCCACTTTGATTGCGCCCGCCGCGGCCGTGGGCAAGTCCGGAAAGTACTTGTGAGCCCTCACCATGGCGTCCAGAGAGCCGGCGTCCGTGGTGATGATGTGGTTCACCCCCCACTCCTTGATGGTGATTTCCTTCAGGATCGGCTGGGCGGTCATGGGGATGCCGTTCATGGCGTTGTAAGCGGCCATGTAAGAGCGGGCTCCTGCTTCGAAGCCCATGCGGAAGGGCACGGAGTAGTACTCGCGCAAAAGCCGCTCGTCGAAGTTGGAGGAGGATCCCATCCGGCCGTTTTCGTTGCTGTTGGCCAGGAAGTGCTTCAACAGGGCGGCGGTCTGCCAGTACTTGGGATCGTTGCCCTGAAGGCCGCGCACGAAGGCGGCGGTGAGCGTGCCGTTGAGGTATGCATCCTCGCCGTAGCACTCTTCCGTTCTGCCCCAGCGGATGTCGCGGCCGAGGTCCGCGTTGGGCGCGCGGATAATCAGGGATTGCGACCCGCCACGGCTGTATTTCGCGGTTTGGTTGAGCCAGCGCGCTTCGTAGCCTTCCACGGCGGCGGCCTTCTGGAGAAGATCCGGGTCCCAGGTTTCCCCCAGCCCGATGGACTGAATGAAAGTCGTAGTCGGGATGGCGTTGGGGCTATCGGCTCTGCCGCGCGCCAGTCCATGCAGGCCTTCCCCCTGGTTGTAACCCTTGATCCCCAGGCGGTTCAGAGAGGGACCTGGGCCGCCACGTCCGCCCAGGTAGTAATTGGCGCCCAGGACGTTGACCTTCTCCTCCGGCGTTAACAAGGAGATGATGTTGGTAATCCTTTCCTCAATCGGGAGGTTGGGATTCTGAAATGGATACTGGTACTGCTTTTGGGCAGGCGTCTGGGCAATGGCGAGACCCATCGCGAAGCACAAAGTGCCCAACCATAGGGTGACGTTTCTCATGGTGATTCCTCCATCAGTAGCGCATCAGCTTGACTCGGAAAATGGCGCCTTGCGCCGGGAGCGGGACGCTGGGCGGGGAGTAGGATCCCTGGTAGGTCCGGCCGCGGTTGGTCGTTTTCCATACCCCGTTCTCGTAGACTCCTTCCTCGACCTGAAGGAACTGGGCCGCGGTGAAGCCCGAACCCACCGTGGGGCGAATATCCACCCCGGCGTTGAAACCCATAATCAGAAACTCGTCCGGCCCCAACTCGCCCACCAGCACGCGGCCGGCGGGCGCCGGGGATGGCGGAGGCCCGCCGGGCGTGGGGGTTGGCGGAGGCGCGCCGGGCGCGGCAAGGAAACGAACCAGCAGGTGGTAGCGGTCGAAGATCAGGTTCTTTCCCCGGATGATATCGTCGGCGATGGCGGCCTTGAGCTTTCCGGCTGCCTGCAGGCCGGTGACGGCGGGCATGGCGGCATCGATCAAGCGGTAGTCCGCGCCCAGGTCGATATAGCCAGCCGCCAACTCCGGACCGGCGCCGGAATCCACCCCATAAGCGCCGAAGCCGATGGTCGGGTACTCCGCCAGCGCGTAGAAGAACGCACGCGCGCCCGACATGGTCCGGCCCGCCTCGGGGCTCCAGTAGGGGTTGTCGGGACGAACGTAGCGCGCGTTGATCATGCGGAAGTTGACGAAGGGCTGCACGGAGGTGTCCGCGGAAAGGATGTCGATGTCGGGCGCCGTAGCCTTCCACAGGTCGAGCATGTGGGATACCGGCCCGCCGCTGGGGTAGCTCTCGCCGGCACGATCGAAGGTGTCGAACGCGTCGGCGGTGTCTTCGCCGCCTTCCCAGGCATTGACGTAAGCGGCCAGCGGATAGACTTGCTTGCCGGCCTTGGCGATTTCGTTTATGTAGGAGGAGAGGTAATACGCGGTGAAGGATTCCTCCGCCAGCCGGCTGCCAAAAACCTCAGTCCAGGTCCCCGGCTTCTTCTTCAGGGCCGTCACCAGCGAGGCGGGCACCGGGCCGTTGAACAACTTGTTGGACTCCGCGGAGTAGTCGCGCACGTTGCCCAGCAGGCCGGATTCGTTCTCCACCTGCATCATGATGACGGTGCGGTCGGCCTCGTCGACCTGGCGCAGGTGGGTCATCATGGCCACGTAAGCCTTCTTGTCCGCTTCGAGCGTGGCCCTGGAGTGCGGCGAGAGCACGCGAATGGGTTTGCCGCCCGAATCCAGGACGCGGGGGAAGCGCTTGACATCGGTCTTGACCCAGTTCGGCGCCCAATCCATGGCCCCGTTCTTCCAGGTGCCGAACCAGAGCATGACGACGCGGAAGCCCTCGGCGCGCGCGCGGCGAAGGATCTGGTCGAAATCGCGGAAATCGAACTGGCCCTCCTCGCGCTCGATTTCGTTCCAGTAGACCGGATACTCGACGGTGTTCGCGTTCATGGCCTTGAGCTTGGGCCAGGCGCGCTCCATGCGGTCCGGGAAGGCGCTGTCGTTGTTCACCTGGCCGCCCAGAATGATGAACGGTTTCCCGTCCACCATGAAGGTGAACCTGTCGCCCTTCTTCACCAGTTGCGGAATGGGCTTGGCTTGCCCGAAGGCAAGAGAAACGGCGGCTGCCAGGACCAAAGCCAGACGGATGATCTTGGGCAGCGGAGAACCAGTTGTTCGTGTCATGTGGATTCTAGCGTTGCGGCGTAGCCGGAATACTCGATGTTGACGCGCGGCAAGCCCAACGTCAAGAGCCGGGCCCAAAACGCAAAAGTGACGGCCATGTACCGCGGATCTGGCACCACCACAACGCTCCCCGGAGCCGCGGTCCGGGCCAGGGCTCTTTTCCGGGTCGCGAGAGCTATCGAACCCGCACCGGTGGCTGTCCGCAGGAACCCACGGCGCGTGATTTGAGCGCGCCGCTTCTGTCCAGGAGGAAGATGAAGCTCATGGCAGCGGGCGCTACCGTTCTTCCAACAGTCGTTCCTTCTCGATGATGTCTCCGTCGTAGGTGGGCTTCACGCGCCAGCCGGGCGGCATCACGAGAAAATCGTTTTCGTCCCAGTCGCCGGCCACCAGCCGCTCGAACAGGCGCAAATCGCCGCGGATGGTTTCGAACTGCCATCCGTGGCGAGCGGCTTCTTCGCGCGCCTGCCGCTCAAAACTGCCGTCCGGCTCCAGGCCGGTGGCGATGTATGCCAGTTGCCGGTAGTTCCGCTGGTATCCATTGAACTGCTCGAACAGGTAGCGGCCGTTGTCTTCACCGTAGCGCGCGATGAGCAGCGCCGCCTGGTCCAGGTCCTCGCCGCGCTCCAACCAGCCGGTCGAGCGAAAAAAGACGCCTGGGTGGTTCTCGAAATAACTCCGGTACCGGTCCCGGCCGCCCATCAGCAGCGCGATGCAATCGTGAGCGCGGGGAATCACCAGGGGCAGAGTGCGGCTTACCAGTCCGGCGACGCCATTGCCGCACAGGGCGTAGCCCAGGAGCACCGCTTCGTACTGGGTGGCGTCCACGCGGTCGGCGGCCTCCTGAAGCCGGGCGCGCATGGCCGGGCCGCCCAGGTCGTGGAGACCCTTGGGCAGGAATTCGAGATCCACCTGGTGCGGCGAGCGGGCCACCGCGGCGCACATCTCGCGGTACAGTACCTCGCAGGAAATCAGCTTCAGGCGCACAGCTTGCGAGCCAGGGCCACGGCAACCGCAGCATTCTCGCCGTAGCCGTCGGCCCCGATGTCATCGGCGTAGCGCTGGGTTACGGGAGCGCCTCCCACCATGATCTTCGCCTGCCCCCGCAAGCCGGCGGCGGAGAGCGCTTCAATGGTGGTCTTCATCGCGGACATGGTCACGGTGAGCAGCGCCGACAGGCACACCAGGTTGGCGCGGTTGGCCCGAACGGCGTCCACGAACTTCTCCGGCGCCACGTCGGCGCCCAGGTCGGTGATCTCGAATCCGCCGCCCTCCAGCATGGAGGCGACGATGTTCTTCCCGATATCGTGGAGATCGCCCTTCACCGTGCCGATCACCACCCGGCCGGCGGGCTCGGCGCCACTCGAGGCCAGAAGGGGCCGGATCAGTGCCAGCGCGGCCTTCATGGCGCGGGCCGCCAGCAGCAGCTCCGGCACGAAGTAGTCCTCGCATTCGAAGCGGCGGCCCACTTCATCCATGGCGGGCACCATGTGGCTTTGCACCAGATCGAGCGCGGCGGCGCCGCCCTCCAGCGCCTGGCGCGCAGCCTTGGCCGCCGCGGGAGCGTTGCCGTTCACAATCGCATCGTACAGCTCGGACATGCTGCCTCTTGTGGCGCCGGCGCTACGCTTCGTACTTGCCGGCCACAATGATGGCGAGCGGTAGATCGCCGATCTTCACGTTGAGCACCCAATCGTGGTCGCCTTCCTTGGTGACCTCCGGGAACGTTGAGCCCGCGGGCGTCTCAATGGAGAGTACCGCCGGGTGCGGTGTACCCGACGCTTTGGTGCTCATCTGAACCAGAGCGTCGAAGGCCGGTGTGGCATTGGGGTCGGTATCGTTGGCGATGGGCGTGAGCAGCACGAAGTCGCGCTGCGGAGCGACGCCCACGTGACTGCCATCCACGGGTTGGAGACTGTAGCGAAGCGTATAGACGCCAGGCGGGATGGTCTGGCCCCGGCGGTCCGCTCCGGTTCCCGGGAAACGAAGGATGCCGACCAGAGTGCCCTGCGCAATCGGGAAAACGATGGCGCTATCGGCGGGCTTGGCGCCGGCCGGAATGGATTTGCGGAACCAGATTTCGCACCAAGGGCCACTCGGACCGGTAATTCGGTATCCCCCGGTCTCGATCACAGCGGCATACGCCGCCGGCAGGCCGGGTGCCGCAGTGGCAATGGGCTCCAGTTTGTAATCTTGGGCGAGAACCAGCGACGCCGCCAGAAGGGCGCCCGCGAGCAATAGAAAACAGTGCTTAATCATGGCCAATCCGGAGGGTAGAACCTTGGAGCGGGAGACGGGATTCGAACCCGCGACATCGACCTTGGCAAGGTCGCACTCTACCAACTGAGTTACTCCCGCCCGCCAGAAACTCCCATTGTCCTTCAGAAACATTGAAACTGTCAAACGTTGCGGGAAAGTTGTTGAAATGAAGGCTTTTATAAATTTGTTAGAAAGCTCTGACGCTGTGGTAGACTACTTTTCGGCTGACCAAAAGGTGCGGACTGGCGACTTCGGCGCGGCTGGAGCGAGCTTCGTCGGCAATTCTTCCGAATTGAGCACCGGCTAATCCCACGCTGCTGTGGAAAACCGTGTGGAAAGTGTGTGTTTGTGGTGTGTAAAAGTTGATGAATTCTTGGAATCGAATCCGTAGTTACCTGCAAGAGAAGGTGAGCGCCGAGAGCTACGACAACTGGCTCAAGGGCGCCGTATACGTTCGCACTGACGGAGCAACTCTTTTCGTTTCGGTACCCGACCGCGAAACTCGCACAATCCTGGAGAAGGAGTACTCCGCTCTGGTTCGAAGCGCCCTTCAGGAACTTGGGCTGCCCCTTGAGCATGTTTGCTATGAAGTACAACTGATACAAGGCGCCAGGAACCAGGCGCTGGCGGCGGTGGAAGGCGGCGAGTTGGAGTCCACCCTCAATCTGAATCCAAAATTCACGTTCGATACCTTCGTAGTGGGAGCCTGCAACCAGTTCGCACATGCCGCCGCGCGATCGGTGGCTACTAACCCCTCGCGCAGCTACAACCCGCTGTTCCTCTACGGAGGCGTGGGGATGGGGAAGACCCATCTGATGCATGCCATTGGCCGCGAACTGATGGACAAGTTCGGCTCGATGCGGGTTATCTACACCTCCAGCGAGCGCTTTATGAACGAAATGATCGCCTGCATTCGGACGGATCGTATGCCGCAGTTCCACCAGCGGTATCGCGAGGCGGATGTTCTGCTGGTCGACGACATTCAACTGTTGGGGAACAAGGAGCGCACGCAGGAAGAGTTTTTCCACACTTTTAACGAGTTGCACGATCACCAAAAGCAGATTGTGATTTCCAGCGACGCCACACCGAAGGAAATTCCAGGCCTGCTGGAGCGGTTGCGGTCCCGCTTCGAGTGGGGGTTGCTAGCCGATATCCAGCCGCCCGATCTTGAAACCAAAATGGCTATTCTCGATAAGAAGGCCGAGGCGGAGGGGGTGAAACTGCCGGACGATGTGCGCTCGTTCATGGCTGCGAAAACAAAATCCAATGTGCGTGAGTTGGAAGGCACGCTCATCAAGCTCATTGCGTACTCCTCCTTAACCGGTACACCCATTCATTTACAAATGGCGCAGCAGGTGCTGAAGCACTTGGTACATGTGCAGGACCGCAAGGTGACGATCGACTCTATCCAGAAAGCGGTCGCGGAGCGGTTCCAGGTGAAACAATCGCAGCTCAAGGAAAAGAGCAATACCAAGAAGGTGGTTTACCCTCGACAAGTAGCCATGTACCTGGTCAAAGAGCTGACCGATGCCTCGCTGCCGGAGATCGGCCGAGCCTTCGGAGGGAAGCATCACACCACTGTGATCCATTCCGTAAACAAGATCGAGAAGTCTCGTCATATCGACCCAGAATTAAACAGGCTCCTCCACAGTCTAATGGACTCATTACAATGAACTTCGTCATTTTTTCCACACCAGCCCCTAAACTGGCAAGAGAAAAAATGTGCAAAAGCGCCGCACAGCCTTTTTTTCCGGGTTTTTCAACCTGGCAATCCCCAAGTTCCGGTAGAGAAAAGTAGCTGATTTTAGTATAATTTAGGTAGTCTTCAACAGCTTGCACAGGCCCGATGAATACAGTTCTTTATAGTGTTCATTTATATAGCCTGGGAAGAATAGGAGCTTTAGCCCCATGGAATTCACCGTTAGCAAGTCCGATCTGGTACGAGAACTGAGTCTCTCTCAGGGCGTGGTAGAGAAGAAGACCACCATTCCGATTCTCTCGAATGTGCTGCTGGAGGCTGAGGGAGACCGTGTAGTCTTGACGGCCACGGATCTTGAACTGGGAATACGCTGCTCTTGTCCGGCGCGGGTGAAGAAAGAAGGGGCCGGTACGGTGCCCGCCAGAAAACTGCTGGAGTATGCGCGGTTGCTGCCGGAAGGCGATGTAAACATAAAGTTCCTGGAGAACCATTGGGCCAGCATTACATGTGGGCGCTCCAAGACACGCATTGCGGGCATGTCCCGTGAAAGTTTTCCCGAGCTGCCGCAGATGCCCGAGCAGATTGCCGAGATTCCCGTCAAGTTGCTGGCATCCATGATCGCACGCACGTCATTTGCAATCTCGATGGAGGAGTCGCGGTTTACATTGAATGGAGCTCTCCTGTTCCTACGTCCGGAAGGTCTCACGATGGTTGCGACCGATGGGCATCGGCTGGCATACGTGCAAGCGGCTTCCGCCGATAGCGGTCAAACCAACAAGCAATTTCGGGCGCTGGTTCCAAAGAAAGCGCTGGTTGAATTGGTCAAGCTGGCCGATGAGGCGGGATCCGATGCCAAGGCCATTTTTGCCGGGGACGACAATCACTTGTTCTTTCAGATGGGTCACCGGCTTTTGATCACGCGCAAGCTTACCGGCAACTTCCCGGATTACGAACGCGTCCTGCCCAAGGACCATCAGTTTGTGGCGAAGCTACAAAAGGATGAAATCCGCTCAGCCATTGAGCGCGTCGCGCAATTTGCGGACGAACGGTCTCACTCCATTCGAGTGCAATTCGCTAAGGACGAAGTGCGCATCTTCTCTTCCTCGGTGGAAACCGGCGAGAGCGAGGAAAGCGTGACGAGTGAATACCAGGGTCCCGACCTTGAGATTGGCTTCAATGCGCAGTACCTCCTCGATTTTCTTCGCGTGATTTCTCAGGACCATATGGCATTCGAATTGAAGGATCAGAAGAGTGCCGGCGAAATGCGGCCGGCGGGCGACGGCGTGACGGACCAATACCGCTACGTCGTTATGCCCATGAGAATTTGACCGGTGGGGCATGCTTTAGCTTGCCCTCGTAAGAAAATATGGCCAATGAAGTGAATACCACCGCTCCCGACGTTTACGATTCCACCAGTATCAAGGTGCTTGAGGGCCTGGAAGCCGTACGCCTCCGCCCCGCCATGTACATCGGGTCGACCGGTGAGATGGGGCTGCACCACCTGGTCTACGAAGTGGTGGACAATTCGGTGGACGAGGCGCTGGGGGGATATTGCACCGAGATCACGGTCACAATCCACGATGACAACTCCGTCACGGTGATCGACAACGGCCGCGGCATCCCGGTGGATCTTCACGAGGAAGAAGGAGTCTCAGCCGCCCAGGTGGTGATGACCAAACTGCATGCCGGCGGCAAGTTCGATTCCAAGAGCTACAAGGTCTCGGGTGGTCTGCACGGTGTCGGGGTGAGCGTCGTAAATGCACTCTCGGAGCGGCTCGAGTTGGAAATCTGGCGGGAAGGCTACACCTGGCAGCAGGAGTACGCCTGCGGTGCGCCGAAAGCACCGCTGGCCAAGGCCGGAAAAGCGGGAAGGAAGACCGGAACGCGCGTGACATTCAAGCCCGATGTCACCATCATGGAAGCCACGGAATTCAACTACGACACGCTGGCGCAACGGCTGCGCGAGTTGGCGTTCCTGAACAAGGGCCTCAAGATTACGCTGACCGACGAGCGTGTGGATCCGGAGAAGAAGACGGAGTTCCTTTACACCGGCGGCATCTCCGAGTTCATCAAGCACCTGAATCGCGGCAAGACCGTTTTGCACGATAAGCCCATTCACTTCGAGGCGGAACGGGAGATGCCCAACAACGGGACGCTCACCATGGAAGTGGCCCTTCAGTACAACGATGGCTACTCGGAGAATGTTTTCAGCTTCGCCAACAACATCAACACGGTGGATGGCGGAACGCACCTAAGCGGGTTCCGCTCCGCGCTCACGCGCACCATCAACGCTTTCGGCCAGCAGGCAGGCCTGTTCAAAGACGTAAAGGAAAACCTCACCGGCGACGACGTTCGCGAAGGCCTGACCGCGGTGGTGAGCGTCAAGGTTCCGCAGCCGCAGTTTGAAGGCCAGACCAAGGGCAAGCTGAACAGCGATATCGCCGGCTTCATGACGCAGTTCGTCAACGACAAGTTGGGCGAGTACTTCGACAAAAACTCCACCGTGGGGCGCAAGATCGTGGGCAAGGCGATCGAGGCGGCGCGTGCCCGCGAGGCGGCGCGCCATGCCCGCGACCTGACGCGGCGCAAGGGCGCGCTCGATTCCGGCGGCCTGCCCGGCAAGCTCGCGGATTGCCAGGAGAAGGATCCGGAGCGCTGTGAGCTGTTCCTGGTGGAGGGCGAATCGGCCGGCGGCACGGCCAAGCAGGGGCGCGACCGGCGCTTTCAGGCGATTCTGCCGCTCAAGGGCAAGATCCTCAACGTGGAAAAAGCGCGCTACGACAAGATGCTGGCCCACGAGGAAATCCGCTGCATGATCACCGCCCTGGGCACGGGCATCGGCAAGGAAGATTTCGACGTCGCCAAGCTGCGCTACGGCAAAGTCATCATCATGACGGACGCCGACGTGGACGGTTCGCACATCCGCACGCTGCTGCTGACGTTTTTCTTCCGGCACATGACGGAGCTCATCCTGCGGGGGCACGTCTTCATCGCGCAGCCGCCGCTCTACCGCATCAAGAAGGGCAAGAGCGAGAAGTACATCAAGGACGAGAAGGAATTCACCAGGGAGATCATGCGCCGCGCCACGGAGAACCTGGCGCTCGAGATCCATTCCAATGGCAACGGCGCCCGGGCGGTGCTGGAAGGCGTGGAACTGCGCACGTTCCTGCTGAACCTGGACGAGTACGAGCAGATGTTCCACAAGGTGGAGCGGCGCCTGAGGGACGCGCGCGTGGTGGAAGCGCTTTCCAATATCGAGTTCAAGGTGGACCACAAGGCGGAGTTTCAGGAGGAAGCCAACCTGGTGCCGGTGCTCGAAGCGCTCCGCAAATTGGGGGTGAATCCGGAGATGCGGCACGACGAAGAGCATTCGTCCTACGCCGTGGTATTCCACGATTCCACCAACGCCGAGCGGCCCATCGGCCTGGCGCTGGCCGCGCAGCCGGAATTCCGCCGCTTCCGCGCGCTGGCCCGCGCCATTGCGCGCTTCAACGAGCCGCCCTTCGTGGTGGTGAAGAGCGAACGTCGAGACTCGCAGCCGAACTGGCTGGATCTGCTGAACTACGTCAAGAACGAAGGCAAGAAGGACGCCTCCGTGCAGCGCTACAAGGGCCTCGGCGAAATGAACGCCGAGCAGCTTGCCGAGACCACCATGAACCCCGCCAAGCGCACGCTGCTGCAAGTGCGGCTGGAGGACGCCGTGGAGTGCGAAGAGATCTTCTCGACGCTCATGGGCGAGGACGTGGAGAGCCGCCGCAAGTTCATCGAAGAGAACGCGCTGGACGTGAAGAATTTGGACGTATAGTGGCGCCGGCGGTCTTGGCCCATGTTTGCCAAGGAGTGGCTCACTTGTGCTGGGCCGGCTGTGGTACTGCAGATGGGGGTACCGGCCTAGTCGCTAACTGCTGCTTGAGATCCCTGACTTCATCCGAGAGGATCTGGAGCTTCGAAACAGATTCCTTGTACGCTGCAGCCGTATCAAGATACCTAGAACTGATCCAAGGAAACACTGCGGTAAAAAACGCAACAAGGATGGTGATGAAGCCAAAGTAGCCAAGTCTTCTGGTCCATTTCAATTTACTGGCGACGTTGGCCCGGAGGCTCTCTAATTGACTAATTATCCCGCTATTGTGCTTTTCTCCCGGGGATTTGTTCCAAAAATCGGTGGGCGTCCTGGGAGATTTTTTGAGATCGTCCGGATTCCTGTTAAAGAGGAGAACACTGTAGCCACTCTGACCGGGAATCCCATCTTTTCCGTGGGTTCTCACAAGCTCAGCTTCCGTTCCTATGCTCGCCGTCTGGGCTGGTAGAGGCGTTGTCCTTACGAATTCAACGCTTAAGAACGCATCTCCTTCGGAGAGTATGCGTTCCTCAGCCGAGAAGTTGTGAACAGGTACGTAGATCGGACCGTGATACCCCGGGTTAACATGCAGACCATTATCGATGAGGAGGCCTCTATAAACTTGCGTGACGCGAAGACTGTATCGAGCGACCATGTAGTAAGGTATATTGAAGCTCTCCCTAGTCTTGACGTAGACTAGACCATTTGCCGGGACCTTGAACCATTCCCGGCTGCCCAGTGGTACCGGTCGGTCATTTACATAGTAAGTGTCACCAATATGCAAGTCATAGGCCGCTGGCCTGAGATCGCCTTCAACGAAGGGTGTTACGAGATGAACACAGTCAACAAAATAGCGAATCTCATCGGAGAGAAGGACACCCGGGCGTGTGGCATGACAAAGTGGATCCGACCACAAATAATGCTCGCTGTACTTCACCATGCAGCCTCCCTAATATCAACTACCGCAACTGAAGCAGCCATGGACCGGAACCGCTGCGCGGCGACAGCACCTCTCGTTGGGCCGGACGCTCCTCGAATAGTAGGGTGGTCAACGTGCCTCACAGCCACCCCCGGACGTCGACCGGTTCCAGGCACGTCAAGTCCCCTTCAACGGGAGCGGCGCTGGGGGAAGGGCCTAGCAGGATGGTGTCGGTAAGCCGGGGCCCCGTCCCGAGGTAAGACACTGTACTTCCAAGCTGTTCCAAGTGATGCACGAAGGTTTTTGCATTCGCGCTCAACCTGTTCCAGCGTGTCAAAGCCCTATTCTCAAAATCGAGATGATCAGTGAAGTTGAGGGCCAGCCTCGTAGGGCGATTGAGCAGGAAGGCGTGCTTCGCTGCGCCCCAATCAAACCGAGCCACGCGGCGAAGTTTCCGAGTCACGCTCGTGTACTCGTGCAACGGGAGCGGCGACTTGGATTCTGCTTGGAGTTGCTCCCAAGAGAGCTCATCTAGGAGCGGCCCAGCCTGGGCGCCGAAGACCCTTATTGGAAACGTTCGGAACACAAGGACAATCTCCGAAACCAGTCGCGGGCTCAAACCGACCTCGCTCATAAAGCCCGCCGCGTTCGTATCGCGAGAAGTTGTCTTGGGATAGTACGAGGAATGGTACAGAGAGAGCCCGGAGCCCTGGGTTCCCTCAATGAGAACCTTCTTTCCGGTGTCGACTGCCGAGTTGGCTTCTGCCGCAACGTCCGTCAGGAAGGGGCGAAGCCAAGAATAGCTTGCGGCCGCACTTGCTGCGAGGTCAACATCGTCTGTTCGCAAGGCTCGCCGTGCGACCGCGGATCCGACTCCGCAAAGAGTGGAACTGAGCCGCTCGGACATAGCGAGGCGGCGTTCGCGCTCTCGGTCATCGGACGTAATCACCATTGCATTACGGTCGACACCGACGCGGTCGGCATCGAGTCCAAGGGACTCGATTTCAGAACGCAGAACATCGAGGTCCAGCAGTCCCCCGGCGGGGATCAAGAGGCGCGTCTCGGGGCGAAGAAAACCGGTCGGCAATTGGCGCAAAAGGACCATCTTGCCGTCCCGCCCTTCGAACGAGTGCCCGGAGTTTGGCCCACCGCATCGGATGCAGATGTCGATCTTCTCCTGGAGGGTGATGATGGCCGAGATCTTGCCCTTGCCTTCGGAACCGAATTGCCCACCCACTACGACCCAGACGCTCATGTTCGATCCCCCATTCCGTGTGTTGCCACCCAGCCGTCGAGCCGGCGATAAAGGCTTTCGAGCGATTCTTCGGTTGGAATTGTCGCGGCGGCCAAGGGCTTGAGGCTATCAATGTGCGCTTCAACCGGGTGCAAGTCGGCAGCCAGGAACGCCTCATACGTGGGGAACCTCGACCTCTTGCGCTCGAAACGAGCCTCTGCCGCGGCTTCAAGAAAAACCAGGCGGAAAGAAGCACCAAAGGCGTACGACAGGCTATGGAAATCAATATGGTGTCTCAGGCCGTCAATCACCGCGCTCTGCGAGCGGCTCAATCCGGCGATCAGGCGCGCATTCAGTTCCACCTGGCGTCCTCCAGCCATGACTTCCCAGCCAAGTTCCTGGAGGCCTTCTCGTTCGGGGGCCTCCGAAGCGAGCCAGTCGCGGAGGACCTGGCTGTATCGGGCGTACTGAAAGCCATACTTGGAACTGAGGTAATTTGCAGCCGACGTCTTGCCGGCGCCGATGCGGCCCGCAAAGCCGACAAAGAGGGCATCAGTTTGCGAGCGCGGGGATGGACTCGGGCTTGGCATCCAGCTTGCATTCTAACCCACCGGCGCCGGTCGTGGTCACCGCGTCCAAGCCGGTAACCGCGAGAATCTTAGCGAGCCTGGAATAATTGATTTTCGGGGACCGTGGCACGATCAGGTAGTCCTCCTGCGGGGTTCCCAGCGCGATGTAGTGGCCTGCCAAGTAGAACAATCCAACGAGAGCGGAGGTGACGGCGTCCACTTCATCGTGGGTCACGCGACCGGTGACGTACTCGCCATCGATGCCTGCGCGATTCAACCCCAACTTGAGCTCTTCGAGGCTGGAACCTTTTCTCGGGATTCCGAGTATGTCCTGCGCTGCTCCGGGGTAGCTCTCAATGGTGTGCAGTCCATGCTTTCGGAATTCGTCGGCCAGGCGCATCCCGCGCATCGTGAGGCCCTTCATGGTCGGCAATAGGCACCAGAAAACAGAAATCCCCATCCGTTTCAGGGCCAGTTCGCACTTCCGGTAGATGGGAGCGCCATCGACAAGCTGCTCTTGTGCACGGTTCCAGCCTTCCGGCACTGATAGGGGCGAGTCGATTGACACGATGTCGGGTTTAGCGGCCAGGGTCTCCCGGATAAGCTCCTCGTCCGTAATCAGGCTTCTTGTTTCTGCGTGACAACCGTTGAGCATCGCCCAACCGGTCGCTCTTCGCTCGCTGCCGGTTAGATCTATGCCGACAATTCGGGGCTCAGGAATTGCACTTCGTTCCAAGAGCTCCTCCACCAACGTCTTGCCGGGCGCATCGGACACATCTTTGCGGTACCTGGGGGTCTTCGGGAGGGCCGCGACGCCGTCGAATATCGCTTCCTGATCCCAGAGCGTGCCAGAGAGCTTCTTCGCGAGCTGGTCGTAGGCCATCTCCATGATGGCCTTGAGATGAACCACGTCCTCGGTGTTGTAGGTGACGAGCTTCTGCAGAGCCGAGCGGTCGCCTCTGAGGTGGCGGGACCAGAGCACGGTGGCATCATAGCCGTTGATATCCTGAACGGACTCATCCCTGGAAATGCCGAACTCCTTCTCAATGGATTTCAAGCCCCCGCGGTATCCGAGGCGCCGCGTGACCCAACGCAGGTCGATATGGATTGGGGGCAACTCAAGGTCCGGGAACGTGAGCTTCAGGAAGCGGAGATCGAAGCCAGCGCCATTGAAGGTAACGACGACGGAGTATTTTTTGAGCCGCTCAGGAAGATCCTGGAGGTTTTGGCCGTCGATGAACACTTCGTACCGGTGACCGTCAAAAAGGCCAACCATGGTCACCGTGTCGAAGACCGGCGAGAGACCAGTTGTCTCGATATCGAGAAAAACAGCCTGGGATTCGAATTCTGGAAAGAGCCGCCATGCCTCGCCCAGAGCTGAGAGACGCGCAAAGAACGCGGCATCTCGGTTCTTTACAGCCTCGATGGATTGAGGAATGTAGGCCTCCAGCCGACGGCGGAGCCCCGCGCTAATCGAGGCGGGTGGCCTGAGGATGCCGGTGATGTCTTCCCAGGATCTGATCCCAGATTGCCACAATTCACGCTCAGTCTTCGGCCCAACGCCAGGGATGTGAATGAACGTTTGTTCCAGCATGGCGATTGGCCTTAGCCAATTTGTCAACTCTAGTATACGTCAACTGAAGTTGACAATACCAGCAGAAACTTGCCAAGCTTGTACCGAGCGCAGTATGAAGAAGCCAGACCCGAGCGACGACGTGTTCAAGCGTAGAGTCGCAGCGGAATTCCGCCGAGCGCTCGCCGATGCGCGCGATAAGAAAATGTCCGCCGAGGGGTTCGCGCGAACGCTGGGAATCACGAGGGCTGGCGTTTACAAAATTCTTGCAGGAACGACGATCCCCAGCCTCCGCGTGTTGCGGAATGCCAGGAGACACTGGGGAGTGCATCTCAACTACGGCGAGTTGGGCGACACGTACATCAAAGCAAAGAGGACAGATCCTCGGCAAATGGAAATCCAGTTTGCCATCAGCGACATTTCCAAGGAGCAGATCGAGGTTGCCAGGTTTTCTCCGAAGGGCGAAAACTCCGTGGAGCTCGTAATCAAGATCGACTTCTCAAAGACGGCCTAGGTAGACAACCCGGCGCTTCCGCGCGCTGGCCCGCGCCATTGCGCGCTTCAACGAACCGCCCTTCGTGGTGGTGAAGAGCGAACGGCGCGATGCGCAGCCGAACTGGCTGGATCTGCTGAACTACGTCAAGAACGAAGGCAAGAAGGACGCCTCCGTGCAGCGCTACAAGGGCCTCGGCGAAATGAACGCCGAGCAGCTTGCCGAGACCACCATGAACCCCGCCAAGCGCACGCTGCTGCAAGTGCGGCTGGAGGACGCCGTGGAGTGCGAAGAGATCTTCTCGACGCTCATGGGCGAGGACGTGGAGAGCCGCCGCAAGTTCATCGAAGAGAACGCGCTGGACGTGAAGAACCTGGACGTGTAAAGCGGCGCGGAGTCTCAGTCTGCCGGTGCCGCGTTCCGCCACAATTCGCTGAATGGAGTTTCGCGCTTGTGGCCCTTCTGTTTCCGTGGGGAGCCGTCGACGAACACCAGCACCTCTCCAACCGCGATCGCTTCCGGAAGCCGTGCCAGGCGGTAGCCGCCGAGGGTTCCGTCAGAATCAGTTAGAGACCGACAACGGGTTGCGTGGCCGGGTTCACCGCGCCGTTCCGACAGAGGCCGTATCTTCCCGATAGGCAGCGTCCCAGTTCTTGAAGACGGGCTGCAACCCCTTGGCCTCCAAGGCGGCGCAGAAGGCGGTGACGCCGCGGTGGTCGTTGATATCGAATTGCGAGCCGGAGGGGACGGTTTCCAGATCGTAGCCGCCGACCGTGGTGCGGCTGGCAACGCTCATCTTCGAGATACCTACACCGGCCATGCCGTCGCGGAAGCGCGGGCTCTCGCGCGTGGAGAGCAACAGGGGCACATCGGGCAGGCAGATCCGAAAGGCGAAGATGGCCTGCGCCAGGAATTTCTGGTCCACCGGGAGCGCCGCGGTGTATCCTCCCGGTTCCGGCCGCAGGCGCGGGAAGGAGATGGCGACCCCGCCCTTCCAGAACGCGCCCCGCAGATGGGTGGCGTGCTGGAACAGGCCGATCAGGTCGAACAGGGGCTCTCCCAGGCCCAGCAACGCACCCAATCCGGCTACGCGGATGCCGCCGGCCAGGGCGCGCGCGGGGGCGTCCAGGCGGCTATGGTAATCGCGCTTCGGCCCACTGAGGTGCGACTGCTCGTAGCGCACGGGGTCGTAAGTCTCCTGGTAGAGCGTGACCGCCGTGCAGCCAGCCGCCGACAAGCCCCGATACTCGTCCACGGACATCGGAAAGACTTCCACCGCGACATTGGGAAATCGCGCGGCAGCCAGACGAACGCAATCCCGGACATAGGGGTAATCGGCGACGGCCGCCCGGTCGCCGGTCAGCAGCAGGATCTCCTCGATTCCAAGATCCTTCATGGCGGACAACTCGGCTTCCAATTCCGCCGGGGTCAACTTGTGGCGCGCGATCCTGAGGCCGGCGGAGAAGCCGCAGTAGGTACAGCGCGCCGGGCAGTAGTTGGATAAATAAAGCGGGGCATAGAGCGAGATGGCCCGTCCGAAATGGCGGCGAGTCAAGGCCAGCGCGCGTTGGGCCAGGGCTTCCATGCGACTCGCGGCGGCGGGAGACAGGAGGGCGGCAAACTCGCGAATTCCGGGCTCGCCCGCGCGCCAGGAGCATTCCACCATGGATGGGTCGGCCGCTCGGGCCAGATCCAGCCAGGGGAGCGGGTCAAGCCAGTCCGGAGAAGCGGCGCTCATTCGGCCTCTCCACCGGCGAGAAACGCGGTAAGCGGGCTTGTGGCGAGCGCCACATCGCTTTGGGGCATCAGTCCCGCTTTCCAGGCGTCGCGGCCGGCCCGGACGGCGGCGGCGAAGGCGCTGGCCATGAGTTCGGGATTCTCCGCCGCGGCGATGGCGCTGTTGACCAGGACGGCATCGCCGCCGATTTCCATCGTCAGGGCGGCCTCGGAGGGCGAACGCAGGCCCGCGTCCACGATGACGGGCACGGAGGCGTCGCGGATGATGAGCTTCAGCATGGACATCGTGGTCAGCCCCTGCCCGCTGCCAATGGCCGCGCCGAGCGGCATGACGGCGGCGCAGCCGATCTCTTCCAGGCGCTTAGCCAAAACCGGATCGGCGGGCATATAAGGTAGGACCAGGAATCCCTCACCGACCAGGATCTTCGCCGCCTCGAAGGTTTCGATGGGATCGGGCAGCAGGTGATGCGGGTTGGGGTGGATCTCGAGCTTGACGAAGAGACTGCCGCACAGCTCGCGGCCGAGTCGCGCGGCCCGGACAGCCTCACCAGCGTCCCTGGCGCCGGAAGTGTTGGGGACCAGCGTCAAACCCTCGATCGCCGCGAGCGGCGCGAGCACATCGTCCACCGGCCGGCCGGGATGGAAACGCCGGAGCGCTACGGTAACCAGTTCCGCCCCCGAGGCGCGAACGGCGCGGATCATGGCGTCGGTACTTGAGAACTTGCCCGTACCCAGCAGAAGCCGCGAGGAGAAAATCCGATCACCCAGTTTGAGGCCGTCAGTCATCGCCTATCCTCCCGCGGCGATCACGATCAGTTCCACATGATCGCCGTCCGAGAGCCTGACGGCGTCGAATCTGCTCTTGCGCACGATGTCGCCGTTGACCATGACGGCCGTTCGTCCAGCCTCGGCCTGGCACTCCAGAAGGAGATCGGCGATGGTCGCCTGTCCGTTGTAGCGATACGACTCGCCGTTGACTACAAGATCCATGGAGGATACCCCCAGCGGAATAACGGCACCCGGTCCGATTGCGAAATCACTCGGCGCGGGGCCGGACACTTAATCCGATTATCGCAGACGGGGCGACAGAGGATGCGTTGCCCGAACACTTTCTTAGTTAGTTGCCATCCTTGCTCTTCGCGAGCGCCATTCCCAGGTTGTAGCGGGCGTCCGGATAGTCGGGTTGGAGCCGCAGCGCCGTTCTGTATTCTTCAATGGCCTCCCGCAATCGGCCGGGCTGCAGCGAGAACGCGCCCCCCAAGTTGTTGTGGATCACGGCTGAATCCGGCTTCGTCACGGCAAAGTCATCATCGTGACCGACGCCGGCGTGGACGGCTCGCAAATCCGCACGCTGCTGCCGACGTTCTTCTTACGGCACATGACCGAGCTCATGCGCGAGGATGTCGAGTCCCGCCGCAAGTCCATCGAAGAGAACGCGCTGGACGTCAAGAACCTGGACGTGTAGATCGGCTCAGTCCCCGCCCTTTCCATACATATATTCCCGCGTGAGCGGGCGGCGGGCGGAGCCGCGCTTGGCCATCAGGACCTGGTAGACGCTGCTGATGCCTTCCTCGAAGCTGAGCGAGGAAGCGGCCAGCCATAGGCGCCAGGCGCGGAACGTGGGCTCGTCCGCCACGCGTAAGGCGGCCTCGCGGTTGGCCGTCAGGCGCTCTTGCCAGAGCCGGCACGTACGGGCGTAATGGGGGCGCAGGTTCTCCACGTCGAGCACTTCGAAACCGGCGTTTTCGGCTTCGCGAATGGTCTCCGAGAGGTGGATGAACTGGCCTCCGGGGAAGATTCTGCGGCGCACGAACAGGCTGCCGGCGTCATCCTCGAAGCTTTGCGGGCGCGCAATGGCGTGGTTGAGGAACAAACCGTCCGGCGTGAGCAGCGCGGCCATTTTGCGGAAGTATTGGGGCGCGCGGCGCAGGCCCACGTGCTCGAACATGCCCACCGAGGCGATCTTATCGTACTGGCCCGTGAGATCGCGATAGTCCAACCCCAGGACTTGCGCGCGGCCCTCCAGCCGCGCGCGGGCGAAATCGTATTGCGCGCGGCTGATGGTGCAGCCAGTGGCGGCAGCGCCGTAACGGCCGGCCGCGTGAGCCAGCAGCGCGCCCCATCCGCAGCCGATGTCCAGGAAACGTTCGCCGGGCTGAACGTCGAGCTTGCGGCAGATGTGGTCCAGCTTGGCGAGCTGGGCTTCGTCGAGGGGCATCTCCGGCGTGCGGAAATAGGCGCAGGAGTAGACCATGCGCGGGTCGAGGAACAGGCGGTAAAAATCGTTCGAGCGGTCGTAGTGAAACCGGATGTGACGGGCGGTTTGCGCCTTGCTCTGGAAGACGCTCTCCAGGGCGGTGGCCGAGCGGGCGATGACTGTCAACAGGCGGTTGCGGAGACTGCTCCGCGGCTGCCAGCCCTTCAAGCGTATGGCGGCGGCCAAGTCGCCTTCCACGTCGAACTCGCCGCGAACAAACGCCATCGCGGCGGAATAGGCGTCCGTGGCCAGAAGGCGCTCCAGCGCGCTTTCCGAGGGCACGCGGAATGTAAATGCGGGAGGGCCGTCGCCGGACTGGCGCACGGTTCCATCGCGGAAAACGGCGCGCCAGGCAGGCGCGGCGGAAAGGGCCAGGCTTGGGCGATTGTTCCGGCTGCCCAGCTCGCCAGCTTCCATGGGCATGATGGAATCCCCTGGTTACAGTAGTAGCCCAATCGGGCGCGGGATTCAAGTGCGAAAATTCATATACACGCTTTCGGGGCCGCAACAGTTTTGTCTTATGGAAAGGATGAAAGCCCTGGCCCTGCTGGCGACGGTTGGTCCGATGGACGGCTCCGTGGAGGCTGCCGAGGCGGGCTACCTGGCCGCTTTCGATCGGCTCATGCGGCAGTACGAGCGGCTGGTGCTGGTGACGGCGCTTCGTCTGCTCGGGGACCTCGAAGACGCGCAGGATGCCTCGCAGGAAGTGTTTCTCAGGCTGTACCGGAACCTGAACAAGGTGGGAGCGTCGGGCAACCTTTCGGCATGGCTGTATCGGGTGACGGTCAACGTGTGCCATGATGCGCGACGCAAGCGGCGCGTCTCGGCCCCCGTGGAGGATGCCGCCGAACTTCCGGCGCTCACCGCCGATCCGCAGCGAACCGCTATAGCGACGGAACGCCGCCGCGCGCTGGAGATGAGTCTCCGCATGCTCTCCGAAAAGGAGCGCGCCGTGCTGGTGCTGCGGGATCTGGAAGGGCTTTCGACCGAAGAGGTGGCGCGGGCGTTGGGAACCACCGAGGCAACCGTGCGTTCCCAAGTCAGCAAGGCGCGCGTGAAAGTAAGGGATTTCCTGGAACGCTACTTCAGGAGGCGGACATGAATTGCAGCGATTGGGAAGAACGCGTCGCCCTCCATGCGGGAGGCGACCTGCCGCCCGCGGAGGCGGCGGAAGTGGAACGGCACCTCGGGGAGTGTGCCGCGTGCCAGGTGCTGGCATCCGGGTTGAAGCAGAGCCTGGCGTTGCTGAGGGAAGCCCACGACGAACCTCTGGCGCCGGCGCACTTCTCGGCCGTGCGCGCGCGGGTGATGGCGGAGTTGGAGCAGAAACGGCGGCGGGGTGCCCTCTGGGCCCGGCGGCGGGCCTGGGGTTATGGGCTGGCTGCCGCCGTGGCGGCTTTGCTGGTAATGCTGGCGCTGCGGCCGGTGCGGGCGCCGGAACGTCGCGCGCCCGTCGTGGCGGCGAATCATCCGCCGGCTGTCGTTGTTCGCGAGCCAGTGGTCCCGCCGCCGCCCCATCGAAGAGTGGCGCGGCGTGTGGTGCGGCCCAAGGTGCCCGACACCCCCGACTCGGAACCTCTGATAGTCAAGTTGCAGACCGACGACCCCAACGTCGTCATTTACTGGATTGCAGACAGAAAACGAGGAGAATGATCCATGAAGCGATTACTGTTCGCGCTATTGTTGATTGCGCTGCCTCTGGCGGCGCAGGAAGCCCAACCCAAAGCGCCTCCGCCGGCGGCGGCGCCGCACGTTCAGAAGCTGTTCCTGCTGAAATACGCCGACCCGGCCCATGTGGCCAACCTGCTAGGTGTGTTTAACGCCTCGGTTCGGCCGGACTCCGATATGCACGCGCTGGCGGTGGAGACAACCTCCGAGGCGACGATGACGGCTATCCAAGAGGCCATTCAGCGGCTGGATGTGCCCTCGGCCGCATCGAAGAACATCGAAATGACCGCCTACCTGTTGATCGGGAACGAGACCGCCGGCACGGAGCCGGGCGTCATGCCGAAGGAGCTGGATGGCGTGGTGGCGCAACTCAAGAACGCATTCGCGTTCAAGAGCTATCGCTTGCTGGACACCTTGGCGCTGCGGACGCGGGTTGGACAGTCGGCATCGACCAGCAGTTCGAGCCGCGCAACGCAGATCGGTACCAATACGCCGCCCGTGAGGACGCAATTTAGGATTGCCTCGGCCGGCATAGGGAGCGATGAAACCACAATTCGAATTGACAAACTGAACCTGGACTGCAATATTCCAGTGCAGTCAAGCCCAGGGCAGTATACCTACACCAACGTGGGCCTTCAGGCGGATGTGGACATCAAGCAGGGACAGAAGGTAGTGATTGGGCGCGTGAGCGTGGCGGAATCGGCCCTGTTCGTGGTGCTGACCGCGCAGGTTGTGAACTGAGGCGTCATTCGTAGCGGAGCGCCACGGCGGCCGGAATGCGTGCCGCCCGCGCCGACGGGATCAACGAAGCTACCGCCGCCACCGCGCCGAGCACGGCCGCGACCGCCACAAATACCGCCGGGTCCGACGGGCGCACATCGAATAACAGGGCCGACATCATGCGCGTCAGAGCGAAAGCGCCCGCCGCCCCCGCCGCCAATCCCAAACCAGCCATGCGCAGGCCCTGCCCCACCACCATGCCGACCACTTCCCGACCGCCGGCGCCCAGGGCCACGCGAATGCCGAACTCGCGCGTGCGCTGATCGACCGAGTACGCCAGCACGCCATAGATGCCGACGGCCGCCAGCAGCACCGCCAGGCCCGCGAAGATCAGGCATAGGGCCATCGCCGCGCGCTGGTTCGTCAACGAAGCCGCCAACCGTTCGGGCATGGTCTTGACGTCGAACAACGGCAGCTCCGGGTCCGCCTCGTGCAGCGTGCGGCGGATGGCGGCAATCAGTTGCGGGTTGTCGCGCTCGGTCCGCAGCACCAGGTGCGCGCTTCGCGGCACGTACTGCTTGTACGAAAAGTAGATCTGCCCCACGGGGTCGTTCTCGGCAAGGTCGCCGGTCTTGACGCTGCCGACCACGCCCACGATGGTGCACTCGTCGGGCTTTTGCGGGTTTCCAGGAAGCTGGATTCCGCGGTCGATCTTAGCGCCAATGGCGTCGCCTTTGGGGAAATACTTGCGCGCCAGGAACTGGTCGATCAGCACGACTTTCGGCGCGTCGGCGCTGTCGGAATCGGAGATGTCGCGGCCCTGAATCAGCGGGATGCGCATGGCCTGCAAATAGCCCGGGGTCGCGATATTCCAGCCGGGCACCGGAGGGTTCTCCCCCGGCGCGAGGGCGCGGCCCGTGATCCCGATGACGCTCGAGTTTCCTTCGCCGGTGAACGGCAGATACGTGGTGGCGCCGGCGCGGCTCACACCGGGAATCGCGGACAGCCGCCCGAGCAGGTCCGCGAAGAAATTCCGCGCGCGGGCGTCGTCCCCATAACGAACCCGCGGCAGAGCAACCTGGGCCGTGACCACGTCTTCCGCCTGGAATCCCGGATCCACCCGAGCCAGCCGTGCAAAGCTCATGGTGAGCAACCCCGCTCCGATGAGCAGCACGAACGCGAAGGCGAATTGGCATACTACCAATGTCGAACGAACCCAGACTGCGCCGCGCGCGGCGGTCCCCGTTCGCTCACTGCCGCGGAATACCGCGTTCAGATCCCGCCGGAGCACGTGGATCAGGGGCACGCCGCCGAACACCATGCCGGTGATCAGGGCGATGGCGGCGGTGAACGCCAGCGCGCCGGGGTCGATGCCGATAGTGGCGCCCCGCGGCAGGTCTTTCACGCCCAGGTAGGAAAGCAGGCGCACGCCGCCGTAGGCAAAGGCGACCCCCAGCGCGCCGCCCATCAGGGCGAGGGCCACGCTTTCCGTCAGCAACTGGCGAGCCAGCCGCCAACGGTCGGCCCCCAGGCTGTGGCGGATGGCAAACTCCTTTATGCGCACGTTGGACCGCACCAGCATCAGGTTGGCCAGGTTCACGCAGCCGATGAGCAGCACCGCCGCCACCGCAATCTGCAGCAGATACAGCGTGGGCCGGATATCGCGTACCAGTTCATCCTTCAAGCCGGCCACCCTGGTGGCGAAGCGCGCATTGATGAGCAGTTGGCGAAACTGCGGAAAGAGGTCGAGGTTGCGGCGGTTCAGGTCGTCGATGCGCTCCTGCGCCTGGGTCAGGGTGACGCCCGGCTTCAGCCGCGCTATCATCCCCCAACTGTTGCTGTGCCGGGCCTGGTCGCTGGTCTGCTGTTTGGTGAAGGCGAAGGAGGTATAGATGCGGACATCGTCGTCCCCGGGGATCCCGAATGTCGCCGGCATCACCCCGACAATGCGATAGGGTGTGCCGTTCAAGCGGATATCTTTACCGGCCACACGCGGGTCGCGTGCGAACAAGTCCTTCCACAAGCCCTCGGTAAGCACCGCGACCTTCTCCTTGCCCAGGACGGCCTCCTCTTCGGTGAACGTGCGCCCAAGCAACGGCCGCACGCCCAGCACCTGGAAGAACGAGGGCGTCACATTTTGCCCCTGGATGCGCTGCGCGGACCCCACTGCCCCGACTTCGTAGCCGGCGCCCCCGATGAGCGCCACTTCGGTGAACACGTTGGTCATCTTGCGGCGGTCCAGGTAGTCGGGGACGCCGTTCGCGCCGCGGTCGACTCCCACGCCGGGGTAGATGTTGTACATCGTCACCAGTCGCTCGGCGTGAGGGAACGGCAGCCCCCGGAGAACCACGTTTTCGAGGACCGTGAAAATGGCGGTATTGGCGCCGATCGCGAGGGCCAGCGTCAGCAGCGCCGCGGCCGTGAAAGCGCGCTGCTTAAAAAGAAGTTTGAGACCGAAGATGAAGTCCTGAAGCACAGTGGCGTCTCTTGAGCTAATACGCAGACGCGCACCCGCGTGTTCCGTCCTCGGAATCTTGCGAGATTTTTGCGGTCTGGCGGGCACTACATATAAATGCTACGAACGTGGTTGCTCCTCGCCCTGCTGCTCGCCAACGCCGCTTGGGGACAAGCGCCTGTTTATTCCGCGGACAGCATGGTCAACGGATCGAATTATGCCCCCGGCCCATTCGCGCCGAATTCCATCGTCAGCATCTTCGGCTCGGGCCTGGCGTGGTCGAGCCAGGGGGTGACGGCTGCCGATATCGTCAACAACACCTTGCCGACGGCACTCAACGGCACCCAAGTCCTCGTGGGGGTAGGGGAGGGGGGGGGTACCCGGCGCCGCTGCTGTATGTCTCGGACGCCCAGGTCAATTTCCTGGTTCCCGGCAACCAACTCGACGGGGATGTGAAGATCCGGGTCGTCCGCGAAGGGGTAACCGGGCCGGAGGTCACCGTGACACTGGTGGATGCGGCGCCCGCGCTGTTTCAGACTGCCGACGGCTACGCCATCGCCGCGCACCTCGATAATTCCTTGATTGCGCCCAATTCGCCGGCGCAGGCAGGCGAGATCATCGTGGTCTACGCCTGCGGGTTAGGGAGGACTCAGCCCAATCCGGCCCCCGGCGCGATCCCCCAGAGTGCGGCGGTGATTCAGAAGCTAAGCGATCTGAAGGTGTACCTGGGCGGGACGGCCATCGATCCAGCGAGCATCCTGTATGCGGGCCTGACCCCCGGCTCGGCGGGGCTTTACCAGATTAACTTGGTCCTGCCGGGCAATCTGGGCACGGACCCGGAAATCCGCGTGGCGATTGCGGACCAATCCAGTCCGACAGGCCTGAAACTGGCGATGCCCTAAGCAGGCGCGCAACTTTATCCGGATTAGAAACGTTAAGTATATAGGCTGCAAGGTGGGGCATGCTTTAGCTTGCCCTGGCGGTACTAGAATCAGGTGAGGAGTATATTGATGTCCCTACGGCCTTTGCTGGCATTGAGTTTTGTAGCGGCGGGAGTGGTGTGCCTGGCGCAGGACGCGCCGCCGGCCGCCGAGTATACCGTCACTGCCGGTACCAAGGTGCCGTTGAGCCTCATCAACAGCATCAGCACCAAGCACTCGGCCGTGGGCGATCGCGTGTATCTCGAGACCGCGTTTCCGATTCTGGCGGACGGACGGATCGTCATTCCGGTGGGCAGCTACGTAATCGGTACCGTGACCGAAATCAGGAAGCCGGGCCGGGTGAAGGGGCGCGGCGAACTGTACGTGCGCTTCGACTCGTTGACCTTGCCCAACGGCGTGACGCGCGATTTTCGAGCGCGGATTGGCGGTATGGACGGCGGCTCGAACGAAGAACTGGACCGCGCCGAAGGCAAAGTGAAGAGCGAGGGCAACAAGGCCGGGGATGCCCGCACGGTGGGCGAGGCGACGGCCGCGGGAGGGTCGGTGGGCATGATCGCGGGCAACGCCGCGGGTCACCTGGGCATGGGCGCGGGCATCGGCGCCGCGGCGGGCGCCGCGGCTGGCATGGCCGGCGTGCTGCTGACGCGGGGCCCGGACGCCGTCCTGGCCAAGGGCACCACCATCGAGATGCTGCTCGACCGCTCGCTCACCTTCAACGAAAGCGAACTCAATTTTGGAAACTACCAGGCGCCCCGGGCATCAGCGTCGCCGGCACCCGAGGCGGACAAACCGAAGAGCGGTTCCTCGGTCCCGATTGTGGGGCGGCCGTTTCCCGAGTAGCGCCGGCGGTCGCTTTTTGCCGGTGGGTTGCTACTCCGCGGCCCCGGACCGGCCAGACGGCGGGAATCTCTTGATGAAATTCGTGTCGAAGCGGCCGGCCTGAAAATCGGGGTCGTCGAGAATCCGCCGATGCAGCGGTATCGACGTGTGAATCCCCTCCACGATGAACATATCGAGCGCGCGGCGCATGCGCCGGATGGCCTCGCCACGATCGGAGCCGTATGCGATGAGCTTGGCCACCAGCGAATCGTAGTACGGCGGAATCACGCAATCGGTGTAGGCGAATGTGTCCACGCGCACGCCGATGCCGCCGGGCACGTGGAAGCCCGTGATGCGGCCCGGCGAGGGCACGAACGTCTCGGGGTTCTCGGCGTTGATACGGCACTCGATGGCATGCCCGCGCAGCTCGATGGGGCCGGGCAGGATCTCCGCCAGCCGCTCGCCCTGCGCGATGCGGATCTGGCTCTTGACGATGTCGATGCCGGTCACGAATTCGGTGACCGGGTGCTCCACCTGCACCCGCGCGTTGACCTCGATGAAGTACAACTCGCCGCTCTCATCCATCAGGAACTCCACCGTGCCGGCGTTGGAATACCCGGCGGCGGCGATGGCTCTTCTTAGGGCAGTGGCAATTTCGGCGCGCTGCCGGTCGTTGACCGCGGGCGACGGCGACTCCTCCAGCAGCTTCTGATGGCGGCGCTGGATGGTGCACTCGCGCTCGCCCAGGATCTCCACGTTGCCGTGTTCGTCGCCGAGAATCTGGAATTCGATGTGCCGCGGCGCGGCAATGAATTTCTCCAGGTACACGTCGGCCGAGCTGAACGCGGCGCCGGCCTCGTGCTGCGCCTGCGCAAACAGCGGTGGCAGATCCTCCGCCCGGCTGACCACGCGCATGCCGCGTCCGCCGCCGCCCGCGGAGGCCTTGAGAATAACGGGATAACCGATCCCGGCGGCCACTGCCAGCCCCTCCTCGGGGCTCTTAAGGACCCCCGCCGAACCGGGCAGTATGGGCACGCCCATCTCCCGCATGAACGCGCGGGCGCGCTCCTTCACCCCCATCAGCCGGATCACCTCGGGCCGCGGCCCAATGAACTTGATTCGGGAGGCTTCGCATACCTCGGCGAAGCCCGCGTTTTCGCTCAGGAAGCCGTAGCCCGGATGGATGGCGTCCACGTTGGTGATTTCCGCGGCGCTGATGATGGAGGCGGTGTCCAGGTAGCTGCGGGCGCTCTTGGCCGGGCCGATGCAGATGGCCTGGTCGGCAAAACGCACGTGTGAGCTGTAACGGTCCGCTTCCGAGTAGACGGCCACCGTCTGGATTCCCAATTCCTTGCAAGCGGCGATGACCCGTACGGCAATCTCGCCCCGATTGGCGATGAGAACCTTGCTAAACCGCACGGATGGCAAACAGGGCCTCCCCGTACTCCACCGGCTGCCCGTTCATGACGAGCTTGCTGTCGATGATGCCGGAGGTTTCGGCCTCGATCTCATTCATCAGCTTCATGGACTCGATGATGCACAGCACCTTGCCCGGCTGGACGCGCTCGCCCACCCGGACGAACGGCGCCGCGCCGGGCGAAGCGGCCTCGTAGAAGGTGCCCACGATGGGAGATTTCACCAGCGTCAGGTTGGCGTCGGCGGGCTGGTCGACGCCCTTGTCCTGGGGAGTTTCGGACGGCGGAGGCGGCGGGGCGGCGGGGGCGGGAGCGACGGCGAATTCCTGGGGCGCCGCGAAAGCAGCGCGGCGTATGCGGACGCGGTTCTCGCCGCGCTGCACCTCCAGTTCCGCAATCCCGGTTTCGGCCGCCAGGTTGATCAGTTCACGGATCTCATCGACTGTCATTCAGCATTAGCTTAGCAAAAAGGGGACAGACGCATTTTCCTCTCGTCATCTACCTTGCGCAAACTGCCTGCCCCACTTCTCCCGCACCTCAACCACGAATCTCTTCGGCTCCCTGGTTTCGAGCAGAACGGCGGCGCCATCGCCTTTCGGTGGCAGCAGCACCAGGCGCGTGCCGCCGGCCCGGTACATGCGAACGGTCTTGCCGCTGGCCACCCGGAACCACCCGGAGCGGTAGTACGAATTGGCGAACCCGTTGGTGCGCTCGGTGGGCCGCCACTCCCTGTCAACATCCAAATCGATAACACGGACGTGCTCGACATCCACGCTGGCGGCATTCAAGGTGACTGGATAGAACCTGTCATGGATCGTCAGTGACTCCGGGGTCAGGGTATAACTGGGAGGGCCGGGCGAGTACAACATGGCGAACGCCGCTACCGCAGCCGCCACGATTCCTATGGCGACGCCTATCAGCGTGCCGGGCCGGCTCCCGCCGTCTTGAATCACGGAGACCGCGGCGGCGGGCGCCCCGATGGCTGCTATGAAGCCCTCCACGTCGTCGGGGCTGAACAGCGCCGTCTTTGCGCCGGTGACGACCACCACCGCCTTGCCGCGGTTGGTGACATACCAGGTGGATTTCCCGAGTTTCGACGTTCGAAACAGGCCATAGTAGCCGAACAACCCGCCGTTGCCGAATAACCTGATGCAGCCCCGGAAGTCATCCGCGGTGGCGCGTCTGGCCTGACGAATGCCATCGAGCGGGATGCGTGCGTTTCCAATCAGCCGATTCACTTCGATGCACCCGCCCGAAACCGCGTAGCCCCTTGGCGACCAGGCATACGCCCCAATCAAGATCAGGGCGCAAAGACATCCCGCCACCACGCTGTGGGTGGCCACCACGATCGCCAGAAACACAACCGGGACGGCACCGGAAATGACTTTGGTGGTCGTATCGTATGACGCCGAAAACATGCCATCACCGCCTGACGGGGTGAATCTTTCCATCCCGATCGAATTCGACGGCGACCATGGCCGGCTTCTCCCGGAAGGGCGCTTGATTGTCGTTGCCGAAGAAACAGTCCCACCAATTCCCTTGCTTATCCTCAAAGTAATCGGTGCCGCCGCCCGAAGGAACCGCTTCGTGGCGCCATTTGTACGGGCCATAAATGCGATCCGATATAGCGGCCATGCTGCTGTACCGGCCTTCATAGGTATCGGCCGCGGTCAAGTAATACTTGCCATTGCGCTTGAACAGACAAGCGCCTTCGTGGCCGATATCCGAGCATTGCCGGCGCGACGCGCAAGTGTCCGCGTGGTGAGCCGGGTTGGTATCGGGATCCAGTAGCGCGGGCTTCTTCGGATCTTCGGCCAGCCCGCTCATGTCGTCCTTCATGCGGGCGATCAAGCCGCCGCCGTAAACCAGGTACACCGTGCCGTCGTCGTCCTCGAACAGAGAGGCGTCGATGTCGCCGTCGAGCTTGCCGTCGTTGGCCAGCGCGTTGACGTACGGCCCCTCGGGCTTGCCGGTCGCGCTCTTCAGAATGCCGCGGTCGCCGGGCGGCATGCTCAACGTGATGAAGTAGTTCTTCAGCCGCTTGATGTAATGGAATTCCGGCGCCCATAGCGCGCGCACGGGCTTGCGATACCAGCGCCACGGCCGTTCCCATGTGCCGTCCTTCTCAAAACTCCACACCAGCCCGAGGTAATCCCATTTCTTTAGATCGGCAGAACGCCACAGTTCCACGCCATCGTTGTGGTCCCAGATGTCCTCGCCCGTGGAACCCGTCAAGTAGTACATGCCATCGCCGCCGATGCGGATGACAGTGTCGCGCATCTGAATGTCCATCAGCGGCTTGATGTCGGGGATGAGACCCTGTTTCACGACGGAACCGGTGGCGCTTCGGTTCATGGCCACCCATCTGGCGCGGGAATCGTTGGGCGTGGCCCCGGGTCCGCTGATCCCGGAGCCGGGCTTCAGGTTCGACGGCGCCACTACCGGCCCCGGCGGCCTCTGCGGATCTTGCGCGCCAGCCATCACCGCGGCGGCTGCGGCCAGCCAGAGCCATTTTCGCTGCATACCGACGCCAGTTTACCGCACTTGGTACCGCCGGCGATCTTGTCGCCGGTGCTACCCTACACCCCTCGCCGGTTGCCCCACAGATCCACGTGCAGGCGCGGGCTGAAGCGGAAACCCTCCCGCTTGCAGATTTCGGCCAGCCACACCGCGCGCTCGCGCAGCCGATTACGGTCCGTGCCCTCGGGCATCAGAATCACGCGGCTGCGATCCGCCCCCAACGTTCCGATCAGCGCCCGCACCTCATCCAGATCGCCGGGTGTTTCGATCACGAATTTGAGTTGATACGGGTAGCGGCCCATCAACTCCAACAGCACTTCCAACTGGATGCGCAGGCGGTCGTGCTGCGAGGCCCAGCCGCCGGTGGGCGTGGAATTGGCGAGCTTGGGGCTGATGCTCATCAGGTCGCAGGCCACCGGCTGAACCACCGTCCCGGCGGTTTCGATGGTGATGTGCCAGCCCAGCTCGCGCAGCCGCTCGGTGAGCGGAACGATTTCGGGCGCGATCATCGGCTCGCCGCCGGTCACCACCACGTGCCTGGCCGGGTGCGCCTTCACCTCATCCACAATCTGGCCGAGCGTCAGATCCGCGCCCTCGGGCTGCCACGAGGTGTACGGCGTGTCGCACCACGCGCACCGCAGGTTGCATCCGCTGGTGCGGATGAACACCGAGGGCACACCCACCAGCGAGCCTTCGCCTTGAATCGAGTAAAACAGCTCAGCGATCTTCAATTCCCGCCTCTTGGAAGCCTTTGCGGCGCAACAGGCATGCGTCGCACTGGCCGCACGGCCGGCCCTCCGGCCCGGGATCGTAGCAACTGAAGGTCAGGCTGAAATCCAGCCCCAGCTCGTGCCCCAGCTTCACAATTTGAGCCTTGGTCAGGCGCATCAGCGGCGTATGGATCTTGAGCCGCGTGCGCCCCTCCACCCCCGCCCTGGTCGCCAGGTTGGCCATGCGCTCATAGGCTTCGATGTATTCGGGCCGGCAGTCCGGATAGCCCGAGTAATCGAGGGCGTTCACCCCGATGAAGACATCCGAGCTTTCCAGCACCTCCGCCCACGCCAGCGCGAAGGAAAGGAAAATGGTATTGCGCGCGGGAACGTAGGTCACCGGGATGCCCTGGCTCATCTCCGCCGTGGAGCGCGCCTTGGGCACGGCGATATCGCCCGTGAGCGCCGAGCCGCCGAACGCGTCCAGGCCAATCTGCGCCACCAGGTGCCGTTCCACCCCGATGCTGGCCGCCACGCGTCCGGCCGCTTCCAGTTCGATCTTGTGGCGCTGCCCGTAGTCGAACGAGAGGGCATAGCAGGCGTACCCCTCGCGACGCGCCAGCGCCAGGCAGGTGGAGGAGTCCAGGCCCCCGCTCAACAGGCAAACCGCTTTCGGCATTCCGGTTTTAGTGTAATATGTTTCGCCCGAATGACCGCCGCGCGCCGGCTGTCATCGTCTGCCGCGGTTTTCATGAAACCTGGGCGCCGCACACTACGTCGTTATTTCGCGATAGGCTGAGGAGCGCGTCGTGCCTGGTCGGCTAGCGGCTGATGGGCGCCCGATCCCAGCGAACCCGTTTTGGCTTCGGCCGCAACCCGGTGCGGTCCTTGGCCGCTGGGGAGAACAATATGGTTCTTCGATGGCTGTTACTGACCCCCCCTGCCGTTCAGATTGCTAGTCGTTCCGCTCTTTGCAGCCGGTCCCACCGGAACCATCACCGGCACGGTGATTGATCCGTCCAGGGCTGTCGTTCCGCAAGCCAAAATCACTGTGCTTGAGATGGACACCAACGCCACGCGCGATACACGAACCAACGAAGATGGCGACTACACGGTCGCTCTCCTGCCGGTGGGCCGGTATCGCGTCTCGGTGGAAAAGTCTGGGTTCCACAAGAGTTTCTACAGCGATGTCGCTCTGGACGTTGATCGGACCGTGCGCGTGGATTTCGCGCTCGAAATCGGTCCGGTCGCTAGTGAGGTCGAGGTCAAGGACACGCCTCCGCTGGTGCAGACGGACACGTCGACCCTGGGCCAGGTGCTCAATGGACGACAAGTGCGCGAGTTGCCCTTGAACGAGCGCAATTTCCTATCCTTCGCGCTGCTGGTCCCCGGAAGCCACTCGGCCACGGAAGGATCGCAAAACTCCACCCAGGGAGGAGCCATCAGCGTCAATGGCGCCCGCGAACAGTCGAACAACTTCCTTCTCGATGGCGTCGACAACAACGACCCCTACATCAACCAGTACGTGGCCCTGCCCTCCATCGACGCCATTCAGGAGTTCAAGGTGCAATCCAGCGACTACTCCGCCGAGTTCGGCCGCAGCGGCGGCGCTCAGGTCAACGTCATTCTCAAGAGCGGCTCCAATGAGTTCCACGGCGGCGTCTTTGAGTTCTTCCGCAACCGGCACATGGATGCTAAGAACTTTTTCGACTTTCCCGCCTGCACTCCCGCCTCTGTACCGGGCGCCTGCGGCGACATCCCGCGCTTCGACCGCAACCAGTTCGGCGGAACGCTCGGTGGCCCCATCCGAAAGAACAAAACGTTCTTTTTTGGCGCGTACGAGGGTCTGCGGTTACGGCAGGCGGCCACGCAGGAATCCACGGTGCCTTCTCAGATGCAGAAAATGGAGGCCCTCGGCGCCCTTCCGGCCGCGTTTATCAATCCGGCCGGCTTGGCCATATTCAACCTGTATCCCGCGGCCAACGTCGGCTCCGACCTGGTGAACTCCAACACCTTCGTCTCGTCTCCCGTCATTCGCAATTCGGAAAACCTGACCACGGCGAAGGTGGACCATCACGCCACCGGCGGTGACGTCATCTCGGCTCACTTCACCCGCTTCGACGAGAATCGCTTCAACCCCTTCGATCCCGTCAATGCATTTACCACCCTCCCCGGCTATGGCAGTTACACCCTCAACAACGGCCAGAACGCCGGCCTGGCTTGGACGCACGTGTTCACCCCCAGCGCCACCAACGAGTTCCGCCTCGGATTCAATCGCATGCGCGCCGGCGCCTTTCAGCAGCATTACGGCACGGACGTCAGCAGTCAGTTGGGCTTCCCCGATGTGCTGACCAACCCGGTGGATGTGGGGGTCCCCAACGTCAGCTTGCCCCCCTTCGAAGGCATCGGCGAGCCGGTCAATTACCCGCAGGATCGCCACGACACCACCGCCGATCTGTCCGACAACCTGTCCTGGATCTGGGGCCGCCACCAGTTCAAGTTCGGAGCGGATCTCCGCAAGATCCAGGTCAATAACTATCTCGATTTCGTCGCGCGCGGCGAGTGGCTCTTCAATCAGTCGGGACAGGATCCGGTGATCGCGCTGGCGCAGTTGCTCTCCGGCGTACCGGACTACGCGGTCGCGGTGCGGGGCGATACCTTCAATAGCCTCCGCAGCACCGGTTCGAATGTCTACATCCAGGACGACATCCATGTCGTGCCGCGCTTTCTGTTGAACGTCGGCTTGCGCTACGAGTATAACGGCCCGCCCGTGGAGACGCACAATCGCTTCAGTGTTCCCGATCTCAGCCCGGCTTCCGCCACTTGCTCTCCGGCGCCCGGCTGCCAGTTTATCCAGGCCGGGACCGACGGGATTCCCCGGGCTACGTACAGCCCGACGTACGCCGATGTCGCCCCACGCATCGGGATCGCCTGGCGGCCGCTGCAGTCGCAGCGCTGGGTGGTTCGCTCGGCCTACGGCATCTTCTATGACGTCGGCATCTTCAACATCAGCATCTTCCCCCGCGCCAACCCGCCGTTCTACGACCTCTCCGCCTACATCAACAACCCGAGCAACCCCTTTGTCATTCAGAACATCCTCACCGAGCCCGGCCTCGCGATCGTCCAGCCCAACCGCATCGCTCCGAATTTCCGCGACGGGTACGTCCAGCAGTGGAATGTCGACCTGCAGTATGAGCTGGGGCCTAACTGGATGCTCGACATGGCTTACGTCGGTTCCAAGGGCACGCATCTGGGCGATGTTCGCGATCTGAACCAGACGAACCCATCGACCGGCCTTTCCCCTTACCCCCAGTTCTCCTCGCTGCTGTACGTGCAATCGGGGTCCTCGAGTTCGTACAACTCCATGCAGTTCCGCTCGGAGAAGCGTGTCGGCCAGGACCTCGCTTTCCTGGTTTCCTACACCTGGTCCAAGTCCATTGACGATGTTTCGTCGGTGTTCGCCGGCAGCGTCGGCTCCGGCCTTCCCCAGGATTCGAACAACCTGAGCGCGGAGCGGGCGGTATCCGACTTCGACGCCCGCCACCGTCTGGCCATCAGCGCGGTCTACGATCTGCCCTTCGGCAAGTTGTGGAAAGGCGTTGGGGGGTGGCGCGAAGTTCTTCTCGACCACTGGCAGATGGCCGGCATTCTCACTGCGCAGTCGGGTTCCCCCTTCACCGTGAACCTGGCCGCCGCGCAGACTGGCTCCGCCATCGCTGCTTTCGGCAACCCGGCCCGGCCCGATCTGATCGCCGACCCGTTCAAGGCGGGCCCGGTGATGGCCAACCCCGACCCTGCCTGCCACGCCACCATCTCGCAGGGCGGATTGGCCGCTGACGCCGTCCACCAGCCGGGAAGCTGGTTCAACCCCTGCGCTTTCGCCGAGCCCGCCCTCACCCAGTTTGGCCTTCCCGCCTTTGGCACCGCCGGCCGCAACATTCTCACCGGCCCGGCTTTCTCAAACTTGGATTTCTCGTTGTCCAGGACCATCCCGTTGCGGACCGAGAACCGTCGCCTCCAGATTCGCGGCGAGTTCTTCAACCTGACGAACCACCCCAATCTCGATATCCCGAATCACGTTTTCGGATCGCCGACTTTCGGGCAGGTGCTCTCCGCCAACGCCTATGGCAATAAGCCACCGCGGCAGGTCCAGTTGGGTCTCAAGTACATCTTCTGAACACCATCGGGCTGCGACGCGAACAGAAGCCGGCAATGGCATGATGGGATCATGCCGCCCAAGACCGCGCGCCGCCCGGAACCTTCCGCCATACCGGCTATGGACGCGGCACGGCCCTGGCTGCGCGGGCTGGTACTGCTTCTGGCCTCGCTGATCGTCTTCAACTGGTTCTACGGCACCATTGGCCGGTCGGACTTTTGGTGGCACCTCAAGACAGGGCAATACATCTGGCAGCACCATGCGCTGCCCGTTCCGGACCCTTTCTCCTATACCACGTACATGGGCCAACCGGCGTACCCGGGCGAAGACATCACGCGCTACTTCAACCTGACCCACGAATGGCTGGCCCAGATCGTCCTCTACCTGGTCTACAGCGTGGGCGGCCCGGCCGGGGTGATTCTGTTCCGCCAGATCCTGCTGGCTGGGCTGTGCGGAATTGTCGGCCTTTTGGTGTACCGGCGCTGCGGCGGGTTTTACCGCGCCATCTGCGCGGCGCTCGCGGTTGCCCCGGTAGCATCGTTCCTCATCGAAGACCGGCCCTATCTGATCACCTACTTCCTGTTGGGTGTGACACTCCTCATTCTCGAGAGCCGCCGCCATCTGTGGCTGCTGCCGCCGATGTTTCTGGTCTGGGCGAACTGCCATAGCGGCTTCTTCCTGGGCTGGGTGGCGATGGGAGCCTACTGCGCCGAGGCAATACTCACGCGCCGCAAGGAGCGGCAGCTTTTCCTGGCGACGGCGGCATCCCTGCTGGCTTCCGGCCTCAATCCCAATGGCTACCGCGTCTTCCAGGTGCTGCTGCTATACCGGCACAGCCCCCTGCAGATGCGCATCTTCGAGTGGCAGCGGCCCAGCTATTGGGAAGTTTCGGCCTTTACCGTGGTCCTCTATGGGGCCGCGGCGGTGCTGTTGTGGGCTCGCCGCAGAGTGCGCATCTCGGACTGGCTGCTGTATCTCGTGTTTGCGGCGGCAGCGCTCAGCGCGGCGCGGAACATCATTCTGATCGGCATCATCGGCCCGCTGATCGTCTTCTCCTATCTCCCGTGGAAGTGGCGCTCGCCGGTTCTGGTGGATTGGGCGGCGGCGGTGCTCCTCGCATACTGGTGTTGGGCCATTCTTCCCCGCCCGCCCCTTTATGGAGTTCGGGAATGGGAACTGCCTTCCGGCGCCGCCGACTTCCTGTTGGACCACCACATCCGCGGACGGATGTTGAACACGTACGATGCCGGCGGCTATCTGATCTGGCGCCTGGCGCCGGATCTTAAGGTGTTTCTGGACGGGCGGGCACTCAATGAATCGGTCGCCGCCGATCAGAAGCGAATTGTCTACAATGCCGATTCAACCGGCGGGCCTTCCGGCCAGGAACTGCTGGCGCGGTACGGAATCGACCTCATTGTGATGCCCATGCTCGATGGACTGGGCGACGTATACCTGCTGCCGGCGTCGCTTTCCGACCCCTCCCAGAAGACATGGACGCTGATTTACCGGGACGCGCAATCGGTGATCTTTGTGAAGAGCGTGCCGCCAGGGGTCGAACCGCTGAATTCGCTGGAAGCCCTTTCGGCCATGGAGATGCAGTGCCAGGTCACGCTCGATCATGGCGGATTCGCCCGCTGCGCGCGCAGCGTATCGCGAGTGTTTGCCATCGCCGGCGACAACCTCAGGGCCGCCCAGTGGATGGCCGTCTACCGCCAGCGACGCAACCAGCCGGACAGTCCCCTGCGCGTGAGATAGTGCGAATCGTCTATCGGTACGCGACGAAGAACAGCCGCTGGAATGGAAACAGCACACGCCCATCAAGCTGGCGCTGATAGGCCGCCGTATAGCGGTCGAGCACCTTTCGCTCGAACTCGCGCCGCTCCTCATCGCCGGCCAGCGCTTCGAGGAAGGGCCTGAGACCGGTGCCGCGATACCAGTCGAGCAGCGCTTCCGGTCCCGCCACGACGTGGTAGTAGGTGGTCTCCCACAAGTCTATGCGTGAGGCCAGCGGCTGGAGCGCGTCGTAATAGAAGGCTGCGGGTGCATGGGTGAACCTGGCGCGCGCGGCTTCCAGGCGGTCGCGCCAGGCGGGATACTGGGATACGTTACGGATTTCGCGGTGAACGGGCGAATTGTAGTGACCCTCGGCGGGCAACTGGACGGCCAGCGCTCCTCCCGCCGCTACCTGCACGATCCAGCGGCGGCAGAGCCGCTGGTAATCGGGAATCCACTGCATGAGGGCGTTGGCGAATACCAGGTCGCACGGCTCCGGAGCACTCCACCGGGCGGCGTCGGCAACCTCCCAGGCGCCCGAAGGATACGCTTGGCGTGCGGCCTCGATCATTTCTACAGAGCTGTCCAGTCCGGTAATCGATGCGTCGGGCCAGCGCCGCCGGAGCGCTTCGGTGCTGTTTCCCGGACCGCACCCCAGGTCTACGATGCGGCGCGGATCGGCCAGTGCGATCCGCTGAATCAGGTCGACAGACGGTTGTGTTCGCTCGGTCGAGAATTTCAGATACAACCCGGCGTCCCATTGCGGCATTTGTTCCGCCCCCCACAAGCGGATATCATAGTCCTGCGCGTACCCCAAGTGCGAATCCGATTCCTCATTTCCACGCCGCTCGATATTGAGCGCGGCAGCGGCACCTACGTCGGGATTCACGTCCTGGCAAAGGCGCTCGAACGCTTGGGCCACGCCGTCGAGTTCTCTACCCCGCGCGTCCGGCTGCCCGTATTCACATGCGAGCGCCTCTGGTTCAACCGGTGGTTGAGCGCCGCGCCGGAGTTCGATCTGACCGTAGGTTTCGATATGGATGGCTATCGGATCGCTCGCAGCCCGTCGCACATCGCCTCTCTGAAGGGGGTGATTGCCGACGAGGTTCGCTTCGAATCCGGGCTGACTCGCCTCACCATGTCCGTCCAGGCGCGCTGCGAGCGGCTGCACGTGGAGCGCGCGGCCCGCGTCCTGGTGACCAGCCGCTACTCCGGCGAACGCGCCCAGGAATTCTATGGGCTGCGCGAGTTTCCCTCCATCGTGCCTGAGTTGATCGATCTTGGCGAGTGGCGCCGCCTGCTCGAACTTCACCCGGCGAGATCCCCGCGATTCACGGTGTTGTTCGTCGGCCGGCTGTACCGGCGCAAGCGCGTGGCCGTGCTGCTGCGCGCCGCCGCGGCGCTCGCCGGCCACATTCCCGGCCTGGAAGTTCGGATCGCCGGCGATGGCCCGTGCGCCGCCGGCCTGCATCGCCTTTCGCGCGAGTTGCAGCTCGACCGCACGGTAGCGTGGCTGGGCGGCATCTCGCGCTCCCAACTCCTGGCCGAGTACAACCGCGCGGATCTCTTCTGCCTGCCCAGCGTCCAGGAAGGCTTCGGCATCGTGCTGCTGGAAGCCATGGCGGCCGCCAAGCCCATCGTCGCCTCCCGCGCGGCGGCAATTCCAGAGGTGGCGCCACATGCCGTGCTGGTCGAGCCCGACAGCTCCGAAGCGCTGGCCGCCGCCATCGAGGCGCTCTATCGCTCCCCCGAAACCCGCGTCGCGCTCGGCGCCGCCGGCGCGCAATGGGTGGAACAGTTCGACGCCCCGCGCGTGGCGCACCGGTTCCTGGAGGCCGTGGCCGGCGACGCGCCGGGCCGCGCCATTTGAAGGCTTGCTACAATTCCTCTGTGGCCCGCGTTCTGATGGTTTCCTCGGAGGCCGCGCCGCTCGCCAAGACGGGGGGCTTGGCCGACGTCGTCGGATCTCTCCCATCCGCTCTCCGCGCTTTGGGCGACGAAGCCGCCGTGGTGATTCCCCGCTACGCTTCCATCGATCTCAAGAACGCGCGGCGCGTCTACGACCGCTTGGCCATACACTTTGGGCCAGCGCAGTATGACATCTCCATCTACCAGGCCCCGGCGGAGTTTCCCCTCTACCTTGTGGATTGCCCGGCGCTCTTCGAACGCAAAGGGTTCTATGGCGAATTGGGCGTGGACTACCCCGACAACCATATCCGCTTCGCCGTGCTGGCCCGCGCCGCGCTGGCGGTTGCCCGGTTCCTTTTCCGCACCGAAGTGTTCCACTGCCACGACTGGCAAGCCGGCTTGGTCCCCGCCTACCTGCGCACCACCTTCGCCTCCGACCCGACTTTCCTCGGCGTCAGGACGCTGTTCACTATCCACAACCTCGGTTACCAGGGCCTGTTCCCCAAGACCGCGCTCGCCGAGGTGGGGCTGGACGCCGGCGTCTACCGGCCCGACGGCATGGAATTCTTCGGCCGCATCAGCTACATCAAGGGCGGCATCGAATTCGCCGACGCGCTTTCCACCGTCAGCCCCACCTATGCCCGCGAAATCCAGACACCCGAGTGCGGCTTCGGTCTGGACGGGGCTTTGCGCGCTCGCGCCGGTGTGCTTACCGGCATCCTCAATGGCGCCGACTACGGCGAGTGGAATCCGGAAACCGATCCGCTCATCCCCGCCCGCTACTCCGCCGGCGATCTGGACGGGAAGCAGGTTTGCAAGCGGCAACTGCTCGAGGAATTCGGCCTGCCGCCAGATGCCATCCAAAGCCCGCTCATCGGAATGGTCTCCCGCTTCACACGCCAGAAGGGCGCCGATATTCTGGCCGAAGTCGCCGGCGAGATCGTCGCGGAGGGCCTGTGCCTCGTGGCCCTCGGAACCGGCGATCCCGAGTATGAAGACTTCTTTCTGCGCATGGCGGTGGAGTACCCCGGGCGCATCGCCGTGCGCATCGGCTTCCACAACGCTCTGGCTCACCGCATCGAGGCCGGCGCGGACCTGTTCCTGATGCCTAGCCACTACGAACCCTGCGGACTGAACCAGATGTATAGCTTGCGCTATGGAACGGTTCCCGTGGTCCGGGCCACCGGCGGCCTGGATGATACCATCGAAGAAGACACCGGATTCAAGTTCGCGGAGTATTCCGGAGAGGCGCTCTTAGGGGCGGTCCGTTCTGCCGCCCAGGCGTTTTCGGACCAGGATGCCTGGCGCGCCATGATGCGGCGCGGCATGGCGCAAGATTTCTCGTGGAGGGCTTCCGCCGCCCGCTATTCGGCGCTCTACCGGCAGTTGGTTGCCGGGGCGGCCGTGAGTCCTTTGGCCGAAAAGATATTCTAATAGCTTAGGAGATGAAATGGCAGGTCTGAACACGTTGACCTTTACCGATGCGGGATTCGACCAGGACGTCCTCCGGTCGGACGTGCCGGTTCTGGTGGATTTCTGGGCCGCCTGGTGCGGCCCTTGCCGCCAGATGGCGCCCACCGTCGATGCCGTGGCCAGCGAGTATGCCGGAAAACTGAAGGTTGGCAAGCTGGATGTGGACGCCAACGGCGCCACGGCCATGCGCTACAACATTCGAGGCATCCCCACCCTGTTGCTGTTCAAGGGTGGCAACGTAGTCGAGCAGCGTGTGGGAGCCATCGGCAAGTCCGAAGTGCAGAAGATGCTCGACGCGCACGTCTAATTTGAATCGTCCTTATTGCCTCGCCGCGATGGGCACACGGGGCCGTGTGGCGTTCCACTTCCGCTCCACCCCCGCTTCCTGGCACCCCACGCAATACCGCGCCCAAGGGACCACGTGCAGCCGCTTCGGCGGGATCGGCTCCTCGCAGGAAAAGCAGACGCCATAGTCGCCCGAATCCAGCCGGTCGAGGGCTTCTTCGATCAGCCGGAGTTGCGCGTAATCCAGAACGTTCAGATGAAGCGACACGGATTCGGCGCTCAGGAACTGCGCCTGGTCGTCTTCGGCCACCCGGCCCATCCGCGCCAGCGTGTCGAACTTGATGCCCAGACCCGACAGCACCTCCGCGCGTTTTTCCAGCAACATTTCCCGGTAAGTTGCGTTGCTACGGCGAAGCGGCACGCTCCTCTTCATGTTCGTCGGCCCTCCTTCCCGCATCCGATGTTCGGACACCGGATACCTTATTGGTTAAAAAAAGGTATCAGAATTCTCGACTGAAAACAATATTTATTTTTGGTAGCGCCGGCGGTCTTGCCGCCGGTGTTCCGGTGCGAACACCCCCACCGGCGGCATAGACCGCCGGCGCCACGCCTACCTGCCGCTAAACGGGAAGTACGGCGAGATCTCCGCCAGCATCTGCTGCTCGGCCGGGGTGAACTTGCTCTTGAACTCTTCGCTCGCCATGCGGTCGCTCCGCTCGCTCTCCGGCATGCGGTGCAACTTCACCAGTTCCGGGCGCAGGACCGCAATCCGATCGTCGGGAAGATGGTTAAAGAGCTGGATCTGCCTGGTCAAAGCCACCTGCCTCTCGGGCGGGAGGTTCGCGTACATATTGAGGATTCCTAACTGCCGGCTCCTTTCCGCGGGCGGAAGCTTGTCGAAATTCTCGAGCGCCTGGCGCAGCCGCACCTGTTGCTGGGGAGGCAGCCTCTCCAGCATTTGTTCGCGCCGTTCCGGTGGCATGGCCATCATCCGCAGAACCGGGTTCCCGGGATTCAGAATCCGCCCGCCTCCCGCCTTGGGAATAGCAGACCCCGCGCGCGGCGGAGGAGCGGGGGCCGGCCTCGATCTCGGCCCCCTTTGCCCCCACAGGCAGAAGGCCATTGCCAGCCACAAAACTGCAGCGATTTTGGGAGTGCGGCTCATCCGTCACATCTTCGAGTCGGCGGCATCGCCCCGTACGCGATAGCTGAACTCTCCCAGCATGTGCATGGCGTCCAGAGCATGTTCCACCTGGTCGGGCTGTATAGCTTCCACTTGCGCGGATTGCGGCTGTGCCGCCGGCGGAGCGCTGGCAGGACGCTCCAACAACCAGCCCGCCACCACTACCAGGCACGCCGCCGCCGCGATGGGCAACCCCTGGCGAACCAAAGCCGGGCGCAAAGGCCGCACCAGCAACTGCCACCACGACACTTCCCGATCGATGCGCCGGTAGAGCCGCCGGTCGAAATCCAGCGTCACGGGGGCCGCTTCCCAGGCGTCCAGCGCTTCCCAGACCGCTCGCTGGCCGCTCGCGAACTCACGGCAGGCCGGGCAGATTTCCATATGTCGCTCGAGCGTCGTGGTGCGTTCGGCGTCCAGCTTGCGGGTACAGTAAGCCAGCAGCAACTCCGCGCTGTCGCGGGTCTCAATTGGGCACTTCATACCAACCTCTTCTTCCCTATGCCATATGGGCCAAACGGGCGCGCAACGTCTCATACGCCCGAAACAATAAGGACTTCACCGCGGATTCCGAGCATCTTAGCACTCTGGCGATCTGCGAATATTCCATTTCTTCGTACTTGTGCATCAGGACCGCCGCCCGTTGCTTCTCAGGCAGCGCGGCCACGGCCCGGCGAACTTCCTCCAGCTTGGCTTGGTACACCATCTTCTGCTCCACCGATGGCCTGCTATCGGGGACCTGCCGCGCCGGCATTTCGGCCGAATCCCGATCCAACCGTTCCTGTAACCGCTCGTTCCTCCCGTCGCGAAGCGAATTCAATGCCAGGTGCGTCGCGATCCGAAACAGCCACGTGGTGAATCTAGCCGTTGGCTCGTACGAACTCCGCGAACGGTACACGCGCAAAAAAACTTCCTGCGCCAGTTCCTCGGCCATCGCATGATTCTGGACCATTCTGTAAAGGAAATGAACAACCGGCGAGCGGTGCTTCTCCAACAACAGTCCGAAGCTGGCGCCATCTCCTTCTTTGACGCGGAGCATTAGCTCAGCGTCGTAGTCCAGAGCCGCTGTGGCTCCTCCCATATCGGTCTTAACCCGTTCTGGCATCCCAGGTTGCGTTCCCCAGGGGATTAATTCGAGTGACCCTATTCCACCTTCAACGAGCGGTCCATCAGCCGCTGGATCGCCTCGCGCGGAGAGATCCCAAACTGTAGCATCTGGAGCATCTGTTCGCAGATGGGCATCTCCACCGAGTGCCGCTTGGCGAGGTCTGCTACGGCATTTGTAGTTTTTACTCCCTCAGCCACCATCTTCATGGAGCCGACAATCTCCTCCAACTTCCCGCCGAGGGCTAATTCGACTCCGACCATGCGATTCCGGCTGAGATCGCCCGAGCAAGTCAATACCAAATCGCCGAGTCCCGCCAGACCGGCCAGCGTCTGTGCCGCACCTCCCATGGCCACAGCCAGCCTTGTGATTTCCGCCAAGCCGCGCGTGATCAGCGCTGCCATGGTATTATGGCCGAGCCCCAGACCACTGACCACGCCGGCACCAATGGCGACTACGTTCTTGACCGATCCGCCAATTTCTACACCAATAGTATCAGAGTTAGCGTACAACCGGAAAGTCGGACCCGAGAAGGCCCCCTGGACCGTTTCCGACAGGCTGCCATCGCTCGAAGCCACCACCAGGGCTGTCGGTTCAAACCGTGCAACCTCAAGAGCAAAGGTAGGACCGGAGATTACAGCCACACGGGGATCCAGGCGGTTCCGCAGAACCTCTTGAATTACCTCCGACATTCGTAGAAGCGTGCCATTCTCCAGCCCCTTGGTGGCGCTGACGAATACCATGGATTCGTTCAGAAACGGGAGCATCTGCTGGTATACGCCTCGCACCAGGTGAGACGGTATGGCGCTCAGGACGATCTCCGCGCCATCCAACGCTGCGGGTAGTTGGGTGACGATCTCCACGCGACGAGGCAGCAGACAGCCCGGCAGGTAAACATCGTTTTCTCGAGTCTCGCTCATGCGCGCGGCGAGGTCGGCTTCATAGACCCACAGGCGGACGCGCGGGAACCGGGGCGCCAGGATGATCGCCAGGGCCGTGCCCCAGCCGCCACCCCCAATAATGGCAAGGTTTTTCATGGCTTAGGGCTCACCACACCAACCGCGACCGGCGGAAGCCGTGAAGGAATGGGCAAGCTAAAGCATGCCCCACCATTGGTAGGGCATGCTTTAGCTTGCCCATTTCCTGCTTGCGGGCGATTTCTCCACACTTTTTCAGGGGACGTCCTCGCGAGACGACAAAATTATTTTCTGACATGCTTTCGTGCTCCGAAACCAAAGACGTGCTCTTCCCCAGAGCGCAATCTTTGGATATTACTACTATGTTTGTAGATAATAAATACACCGGCCATGACTGCGGCCATAATGGGCGGCCACGGCGGATGCACAATCAACCATACGGCCACCGGCAAGGTGGCCGCCATAATGATCGAACCCAGGGAAATGTATCGCGTCCAGACCACCACCACCACAAACACCACTAGCACCGCAACAAGTGCTACAGGAGTAAGACATAGAAATGCACCCACCCAACTGGCGACGGCTTTTCCGCCCTTGAACTTCAGAAACACGGGGTAGGCGTGCCCCGCCATAACGGCCAACGCGGCCGCGCTCATCCACAGCCAGTCATGGGCCGTGAGGCGGCCCGCCATCCACACCGCGAGGTAGCCTTTGGCGATGTCGAGCAGGAGCGTCGCGATGCCCGCGGCGCGTCCCGTGGTGCGCAGCACGTTAGTGGCGCCGATATTGCCGCTCCCGGCCGAGCGCACGTCGGCGCCGGTTTTCCATTTGACGAGAACATATCCGAACGGAATCGCGCCGAGCAGATACGCGCCGAGCAGAACCAGGATGGGGATCATCGCTTTGCGAGCGGAAACTCCGCAAGTTTAGTGTACACGGAACCGGACGGCCTCAGGGTGCTCTGGTAAAGAAAGTAGTTGGCTGCCTGGAACTGTCCGAAATCGAACGAAGCGAGGCCCGCAACGGCTTGGCGCAGCGGTTGAAGGTCCAGCCTCTCCTTAATGCGCGCCAGTGTCAGGTGGGGGGAAAAGGCGCGGGTCTCACGGGCGATTCCCAGCGCCGCCGTGGCGCCGTCCGTATGATTCGCCAGCGCCTCCAGGCCGGGCGCATCGATGCCGCACCAGAACACCCGCGGCGCGTGCGGATTGGGAAAAAACCCGATCTTGCGGACGTGCACCGCGATGGGCGGCTGAGATTCCAGCCCCGCCAGCGCGGCTTTCAGCTCGCCGAGCCGCTCCTCGGGCCACTCGCCGATGAATTTCGTGGTGATATGGAGATTCGCGGGAACGGTCCAGTGAATCCGCGCCGTGGGACGCAGCCGTTCGAGAAGTTGTTCCAGGTTGCGGACCACCTCGGCCGGCAGGTCCAGGCCAGTGAATAATCGCATGTGCGCACTTTCATGTTACCCGATGCGGTTCGGTCCCATACTCAAGCGCAGCTTCTACGAGCGGCCCACCATTGAGGTGGCGCGCGGGCTTCTCGGCAAGGTGCTGGTGCATGGAGAGGCCGCGGGGATCGTCGTCGAAACCGAGGCGTACCTGGGCGGCGACGATCTCGCGTCGCACTCCGCGCGCGGCGTCACCAACCGCACGCGCGTCGTTTTCGGCCCGCCGGGCCACGCTTATGTGTACCTGATCTACGGAATGTACGAGTGCCTCAACATTGTGGCCGAGCCGGCGGGCCAACCCGGATGCGTGCTGGTGCGGGCATTGGAACCGGTGGCCGGAATCGAGATCATGCGCCAGCGCCGGCCGGCCGCTCGCAGGTTGGAAGACCTGGCCTCCGGACCCGGCAAACTGACGCTCGCCTTGGGGATCACGCGCGCGCACAACGGCGCCGACCTGACGCGCGGCCCGCTGGTGGTCCGCGAGCCCGCCGCGCAGCGGGCCTTCGAGATCGCCGTGACCCCCCGCATCGGAATCACCCAGTGTGCCAACCTGCCGCTGCGGTTCGTCGTAGTGCCGGGCCCGGGGTAGGAAAAGGGGACAGACGCATTTAAATAAATGCGTCTGTCCCCTTTTCCGCCCGGCACCACAGGTAACATGGAAGTTCATGTTCGATTGGAAGCAGGACCCTCATCGGCGCTATAACCCGCTCACCGGCGAATGGGTGCTGGTGTCTCCGCAGCGCACCGCTCGGCCCTGGCAGGGGCAGGTGGAGACCGGCGGCGCTGCCCCCGAGCCAGAGTACGATCCGCAGTGCTATCTTTGTCCCGGCAATGAGCGCGCGGGCGGCGTGCGCAATCCCAATTACACTTCCACTTTTGTCTTCGATAACGATTTCGCGGCGCTCAAGCCATCCACGCCGGTGGGCCGATACGAAGAGGGCGGATTACTCATCGCCGAATCCGAACCCGGTATCTGCCGTGTAGTCTGCTTCCTGCCGCGGCACAACCGCACCATCGCCGGCATGGATCAGGCCGACCTGCGGAAAGTGGTGGACGTTCTGGGTGGAGCAGTATGCCGAGCTCGGCTCGAACGCCGCCATCAATTACGTGCAGATCTTCGAAAATCGCGGCGCCATGATGGGCGCGAGCAATCCGCACCCGCATTGCCAAATCTGGTCGAGCCGCTCCTTGCCGAACGAAGTCGCCAAGGAACAGGCGTCGCAACGGGCATGGCGCGAGCGGCGCGGCGCATGCCTTCTCTGCGACTACCTGAAACTGGAGCAGGCCGCGCGCCTCCGCGTGGTGGAAGAGAACGACAGCTTCCTGACGGTGGTTCCGTTCTGGGCTGTCTGGCCGTTCGAGACGGCCGTGGTTTCCAAACGGCACATGGCGTCGATCGACCGGCTCTCGGACGCCGAGCGCGACGGCCTCGCCGATATCCTGAAGCGCACCACGGCGCGCTACGACCGCCTGTTCCACGTCTCGTTCCCCTACTCGATGGGGATCCACCAGCGGCCCACCGACGGCCTCGAGCACCAGGAATGGCACCTGCACCTGCATTTCTATCCGCCGCTCCTGCGCTCGGCCACCGTGCGCAAGTTCCTGGTCGGTTATGAAATGCTGGCCACGCCGCAACGCGACATTACGCCGGAGGCGGCTGCGGAGCGGCTGCGGGGGGTCTGAGGTACTTTCGGACCGCCTCCGTGAACTGGCCGACGGAAGCCAGATGGTCGCGGAATCGAAAGATCTCTTCCACCACGTGGAGGCCCAGCCGGCGGTAGCTTTCGAACTGGGACTCATCGAACCACTGATCGCTGGTGGGCTGGTGCGGAAACGAGGGGTTCTGGGCCGCGTAATTCAGCACGTCCTCGGGCTCATTGCCGGTGAGCGACGTCTCTGATGTAGATCAGGTGTCCATCCTCCACGCCTGGCCCGTCCACCGCGCTATAGGCGATCCGGCCGCAGGCGCAATGCTTGGATTCCGCCGTGATCTCTTTCGCGATGGCGACGCCGTGGGGGAATTCAATCGGGATGCCCAGGTCGATGCGAATCTTTCGAGTGGCGTTGCCCAGGTCGTCGAAGTGGAAGGAAGGGTCCGCGGATCCATCTACCACGATGATGGTGGCGCATCGCCGCAGCACCATCTCGTAGAGGCCCAGATTTTCAAAATGACCGCCGTCGGAGAGGTTCACCCACGCGTTCTTGTCGCTCGTCAGCCCGAACGCCTCGTCGATGAAAGGCCTGACGGAAAAGGTCGGACCCGGCTTGGACCAGTGCCCTTTGCCAGGCTCGCCCGGGTTGGGCCGCCAGACGCCCAGGCGCGCATTGAACAGCATCATAATCATGCTCAGGAGCGGCGAGGAAGCGTAGCCCATATTGGGGTTGGCGGCCGCGCCGGAAATGGTGATGGCGCCGCCGAGCGAAACCCGGCCGCCGTACAGCCGCGATTCCTGGTATCCCAGCCGGCAGCTCCCGGTGCGGTATTTCGTCGATGTGAAGGACTCCGCTTTGCGCTGCTGCCACGCCAGGTTTTCGCCCTTGACCAGGTTCAACGTCGCGTTCACTACGTGCAGCGGCCGGGCGGGCAAATCGGCCATTCGCACGTTGTCGCTGGGGTCGAACCCGGTGAACGGGTGCGGTTTCCGCCGGCTGTTGGACGCTCCCAGAAACGCCCGGATCAGCCGCACGCGATACATGGCGTGCAGCGAAAACTTGTTGGCATCGATGAACCTGGAAAGAACCAATGCGGGGATGGCCAGCAGCGCCGCCAGCAGCAGTTCCACAAAGCAGGGACTGGGCTGCTCGACGGCGGAGAAGGGGCTCCAGGACGGCGGATTCTGTATCCACGCCGTGAGCTGCTGGCTGGCCCTTTCATTGAAAGTAGCGATCAGCCCGGCCAGGAGCAGCAGGAACACCGGTATGGCCAACTGCGGAGCGAATCGTGTCGCGAGCTGGGAGATGGATGGCGGGAGCTGAGTCTTGTTCGCCTCCTTGCCTTCTTTGGTCGCGCTGACGCCCGAACTCAAACCCAGCCGGCTGGCGATGAAACCGGCGGCGGCCGTGGCCAGAGCCTGCCACTGAATCGGTGGAAGCTTGTCCACGAGTGTGGGCGACATCAGAACCACGCCGCTGAGGACGAAATAGCAAACCATCGACAGGAAGATCCATGCCAGGGAGCGCGCCCACCATTCGCGGTCTTCGTCTTTCGTAATGGCGCTCGTCAAGGCTACGAGCAGGCCCTGGGCCAGCGCGAAAACACACAACAGCGCTGGCACCGAGAGCCACGTGTACAGCCGGTCGTTATAGAGGTCTCCAGTGGCGGGGTTGGTGAACCGCCAGGTCATCCAGAAGGCGAACAGGCCGCCCACGGCGCCGGTCACGATTGAGAATATCAGGCCTTTCCACACCCACGCCGCATGAATCGCGCGGTGTTTCCACACTGCAAACGGCAACCCGGCGGCCACGCCCAGGGCCATGATACCGATGCCGTATGCAACGCAACTGACCGGCCCGGGCTCGGATTGGAGGTCGCCCAACCAGGCCCAGTACAGCGAAAAACCGACCGCGGAAAGCAACAGGGGGGCCAATCCGAAGAGCAGGAAGCGCGTCTGCGGCAAGCGCGCGTTGCCCGCGCTCGGAAGGTCGATGACCATGTAGGCCACGCCGGCCACCAGCAGAGCAGCCGCCGGATAGAGAACGTAGCCGAATGGAATCCACGGGTACTGCTCGACGGTGGCGTAGAAAACCCGCGGCAAGACCAGAAGTGCCGCCAGAAGGGGCAGCAGCACCAACCAGTTCAAAACGATATTGCGGACCACCGTGGCGACCAGTGTCCAGGTATCGGCCGAAAGCGCTCCCAGTTGAGGGTTCAAGTAGTTCGAGAACCTGCGCAGGTGCCGCACCGGGGCCGGCTCCGGCTCCCAGCCCGCGTCCGGCGCCGTTGCGAGTTCCCGGACCACTCCGGCGGCCCCGTCCGCGTGGCGCGACGCCCATGCCGAGAACCAGCCGCCCAGATATCCTCCGCCGGAAACCGTGGAAAGGTAGTCCACGCCGGCCAGGAGCCGGGGCGGCGCCGCGGGATCTTTCGGAGACCAGGAATGCGCCGCCAGCCCTTGCAGCACTCCCAGCCCGAAAGTAGCGCTCCGGATGCCGCCGCCGGAGAAGCAAAGAGCCGTCCTTTTCCCCGTATGCAGGCGCGCCATCAGGATCTTCCGGAAGGCCAACTCGGCCGCATGATAGTCCGCCGTGACCGGACCTTCTTCGGGCCTCCCCGCATCCAGCCAGAGCTTTCCCTTTTTCCGGTACTCCTGCAAGGCGCCGGTGTACTCGCTATCGCCGCAGTCGTCGGGATCTCGCGGCGGATCCGCGCCACACCAGTATTCTTCGCCCAGGACTTCCCACACCGACAAGGGTTCCTTCTGGTCGGGAGAAATCCATCGTACGAATCTGCTCAATACTTCGGAACTCGCGCTGGCCCGCATAAATAATCGCGCCTCCGGTGATTAGGATGAAATATACAGGGAATTGTCGGGGTATGCAAGGCCAGTGCCCCAACCGGGGCGCACGCGGCGCGAGGGCGAGGCATGCCTCGCCCCTACAAGGGTACGGTGTAGGGGCCGGACGGCCCAGAGGGCACCCCGCGGCCCGATGCCGCGGTGCCAGGACCTGGGTTTACCAGATGACGCGGGAATAGTGGCGGCGGATTCGCGCGTCCTTGGTGACCAGCGGCGCCTCCGCCGCTTTGGCATTGGCCACGATCAAACGGTCGAACGGATCCCGGCCCCACTTCTCTTTGAGCGCGTACTCCAGCACCGTCCGAAACGGCAGATTGCAAACGCGAAGACCGATGTCAGTTGCCAGCCTGTCTACCACTGTCAACGCAGAATGCTGCGTCCGGCCAATCTCGTGCAGGAATTCCATCTCCAGGACGGCGGCGGGCGAGGCTAGAATCTCGTTCTGATCGAGAGCTTGGCGGGCGGCAGTTCCGAGTCTGCCGATCTCGTGATAAAAGAGCCACACGAGGACGTGGGTGTCCGCGTAGATCGTCATTTCAATTCAGTCCACTCTTTGGACCAATCCATGCTGACGATGTCTTCCGGATCGCCCACGAATACGTGCCGCTTCTTCAGCCTGTCGAGCTTGGAAACCGGCTTATCGGGCACGATCTTTAACACCTTGCCCTTGCGGATGACCTCGACCGGGACGCCGGTGGCGATCGCCTCGTCCAGAATCTGGTAGACGTTCTCACGCAGTTTCGAAGCCGTCACGCGCATGTTGTCCTCCGGGTTTCATAGTAACATACGTACGAGTCTGTGGACTCGTACGTACGTGGGCAAGCTAAAGCATGCCCTACCAACTCAGACGGACCAGCGAGACGGCGTGGCGCGGCAGCGGGAACCGGATCTCCACCTTCCCGTCCTTCGCCTCCAGCCACCGCGGCGAGCCCAGCAGTTGCAGCCCGCCCGCCGCTTGCAGTTGCATGTATTGTTCGGGCGAAGGCTCCTGCGGCGAACCCATACGCTTCCAGGCCGTGTAGGCGTTGCTGTGCTCGTCGTCGATGCGGTAATGCTCCATGAGCACCCGGGCAGCCGTCTTCGGAATGCCCCCCAGCTCCAGGTGAACCGGCGCCGGTGCGGCCGGCAAATCGTCGTCGTAGTAGTTCCACACCAGCGCCGCCATTTCGCGATCAGCACGCGTAGCCAGGCCGTCGATGTCCGCGGCGGTGCCGTGCACGCCCGATTGCAGAATGGCGTCCAACCCGACGGCGCCGCTGCTCTCCACCTTGACGCGGTCGCCGCGCATCAGCCCGGCCATGCGAAACAGGTTCAGGATCGGCTTGTCGATTCCGTTGGTGGCGAGCGTGCGAAAGCCCTCGAAGTAGGGCTGATCCTCGAACTCGAAGGCCCACGTGAGCATCCCCGCGAGGTTGGACTTGTAGCGGTCCGACAGCTTGAAGATGTTGCTCATCGACGCCGCCGTGTAGCTCGGGTACATGGTGCCGTTGCGATACGAATTCTGCGGATAGAGGCGCGCCGAGCAAGCCGCGCAGCCCTCCGGGTCGCACTCGCTGAGCACGATGGGAAGCGCGCGGAATTCCGGATACTGGTTCACCATCTCCAGTCCCCGCTGAACGTCCAGCAGGTTATGGTCGAGTCCCATACGGGAGTGGCCGTCGACCACGCGCGCCTGCCCCTTGGCGTGAAAACTGATGAAATCGAGCGGCGCGCCGGTCTTGCCCGTCACCGCATTCGCGCCGTGTGCGCAGTGTTCCAGGAACTGCTTGAGAAACGTGGCACCCCTGGCGCCGCCGGGGCCGGTGGTGCCCGGGCCGCCCACACGCGCCGCCGGCAGGGCACGCTTAATGGCCTCGGCGGTGTAATCGTACAGCTTGTCGTATTCCTCCGGCGTGCCGCGCCAGTAGCCGCCGTCGGGCTCGTTCCAAAGCTCCCACGACCATTGCTCCACCTCCGCCTTCCCATATCGCTCCGCCGAATGCGCCACCCACCGCCGCACCAATTCGGCCCACTTGGCATAGTCCTTCGGCGGAAAGGACCAACCCTTGCCGTCGTCGGGCTTGGGAAAGTGCCGCGTGTACGGCTCGGGATTGGTGGACAGCGCCTCGGGCATGAATCCGATCTCGACGAAGGGCCTGGCGCCAACCTGGATGTAGCTATCGAAGATGCGGTCGAGGATAGTCCAGTCGTAGACCGGCTTGCCTGCGGCATCCTCGGTGTAGGCGTTGGTCGAGCCCCACTTCAAAGCCGGTGTGCCATCGCCGGTCACCAGAAGATGGTGCGCGCGGATCTGGACGGGCACGGGGCTCAGCGCGGCCAGCTCGCCAATCAACTTCTTGCCGTTGGCGGAGTAAGTGTAGTTAGGCTCGTCGTAGCCGAAGTAGGAGTAGATCGGGCGGAACGGGCCTAGCTTCGCCTCGCCATCCACGCGGATCTCGACGGCCGGCTGCGCGTGTGCCAGCGCCAGCGCGACCGGTAGAACAGCAATCGCCCGCAAAATGCGCATGATTCCCTGTAATACCACAGGTAGCGCCTTGGCCTCATCGTGAGCGGCGCCGTCAGCCGGTCACCGGCCACCCGCGCCGATGGCCGCACAACCCGCGACAACTGGAACGCCACCACCATTCCGCGCCGGGTTGCGTCCACTGATCCCCTCGCGGCGGTTGTCGTAGCGATAAGTGAGGTTCAATCTCAGGCCCAACAGCGCCGGGAGCCATCCGCACGTGAACAGGGCGCGCACGAAGCGTCCCAGTACGCGGTCGAGCCGGTAGAATTGCGCGTAGAGCCAGTCCGCGCCTTCCTGGAGTTGCGCGGCGGTCATTCCCGACGGCCGAAACACGACGTGCCGGAAGTCATAACGGCTCCAGTCGTAATCTGTCACGCGGCCCGCCCGCTCCATGTCGGCGTAGAGCGGCGTGCCGGGAAGCGGCGTGAGGATGTTGAGCTGGAGCGCATCGATTCGCGCCTGCTGCAAGAACCGCAAGCCACGCTTGAAGACGCTCACGTCGTCCTTGTCAAGCCCGACAATCATGCCCGCCACCACGCCAATGCCTTGCCGGCGGATCTCGCGCAATCGTGTGTGGTAGTGGCGGCTGTCGTTGAACTCTTTGCCCATGGCGGCGAGGTTCTCCTGGCTTACGGTCTCGATGCCGATGAACAATCCGCGGCAGCCCGCCGCGCGCGCCAACCGCAGGAGCTCGGGATCATCCGCAATTTCGATGGAACACTGGGCCACCCAGCGTTTCCGGAGTGGGATCATCGAGCGGAACAGATCCCTGGCGTACTCGCGGCAAGTCATGATGTTGTCGTCCACGAAGATGAAGTCACGCGGGATGGCCCGCAGTTCCGCCAGCACTTCGGCCAGCGGACGGCGCCGATGGGTTTGTTGGTGGAATGCCGTCACGGAGCAGTACCGGCAGGCATGCCGGCAACCACGCCCGGTCTGAACGGCGTTGATGGTGACGTAGAACTCCGCGGTGCGCGTCAGCAGATCGCGGCGAGGGACTGGAATGCCGCTGTCGCAGACATCCGCGCGGCGGGCGCGGTAGATCTTGCGCAACCGGCCCGCTTCAATGTCCCGCAACACCTCTTCCCAGGCGCCTTCGGCGTCTCCGAGGACGATCGCATCGAAGTGTTCCGCCGCCTCCTCCGGGCAAAGCGTTGGGTGAAATCCGCCACCGACGACAATCTTGCCGCGCGCCTTGAATTGGCGGGCGATCTCGTAGGCCCGCGGCGCCAATGCGGTCATGAAAGTGACGCCAACCACGTCGACGTCGGCATCGAAATCAAGCGGCTCGACGTTCTCATCGGTGATCCGAACCGAATGTTCGGGTGGCGTCAGCGCGGCCACCGTTGTCAGCGGCAGCACGCTGAATCGAAGCATGGAGCGCTTCGGCACCGCTGGGCGGTCCCTCGTTATGCGCACCCGCTCGCCGGCGGGGAGAACCAGGAGAATCGTCATGGTCGGACCTGCTGCTTTCTCAGCTTCAGCCCGAATGGCCTTCGCGACAGAAAGAGCGCGCCTTTTAAGCCCACGCCCGTCATCGTCAGCGGGGCCGTAAAGTGGTCGCCGCGCGACAATTTGCCCATGATCAAGTAGTCGGTGCGACAATGCATGAGTTTTCCAAACCAGCTCCGGTTGTAGATGACGCGCCCATTGATGAGCGTAGCGTCGCCAATCCTGCCCGTGACGGATGCGTCGGGATTGATGGTGAAGACCGCGTCCATGGTGGGCAAGTGCGCCTCCCACGTCCCCACCATGTTCGGCGACGGATGGAGAACCGGCGTCATCAGCGGCGGCATGCCGAACGCCTCGTTGGCGCACAGCAGTATGAAAACCCCCACCGCCAGTCCCACGATGATCAGGACTTTCCTTGGCACCTCCCAGCCCACTCCGGCGGACCTGAGCCTCCACCAACACACCACGTGCAATAACCCAATCGCCGTCGGCACCAGGAGCAGCCCCGGCGCAACTCCCCGCATGCCAATCAGGAGCATAAAAGCAACCATGGCAGCTACCGCCAGCGCGCCGCCCAGCCCCTCCCATTTCCAGGCGAGAAGCAACCCTGCCACCACGACGCTCAGGGCCAGGACCGAAAGACTTTCCCGCCAAGGCAACCGGAAGATGTTCGGGAACCCTTCTCCGATGAAGAATGCCAGGAAGAACAGGGCCATCAGCGTGCCCGCAATCCGCGCCGTCCAGCGGCCTATCACCGCTGCCTGCCGCGCGGCGCTCATTTCAGCCCCCGAACGATCGTGCGGGTTCGCTCGTCGGCTTTCAGCCAGTCCAGCAACATCTCCGTAACGTCCACTTTCTCGACTGAGCCATCGGCATAGGGTAAGTCCGCGACAATCATCGCCACCCGCGCCTTCTTCGCAATCTCGGGCCAGCCCGGCGCCAACGCCGCAAGGATGTTGGTGATGGGCGCCTCGCCCGCCAGTTGCTGGTGCGCCGTCTCCTGGCCAGCGTTCCCCCAGGCATCCAGTTCCTGGACCTTCTTGGTATCGTTCGCCGCCTTGGCCGCCGCCATCTCGGCCGTCTTCGCCTTCAGGGTCTCGGCCCACAACGGGGACCGGTAGAACGCCACCACGATGGACGCCTTGTGGAACGTGCCCACCCGGACGGTCTGCGCGGGGGCCTCCGAAACCGCCAGCGCCGCGATCAACCCGATTGCCGCGAGATTCGTGAGTTTCATGGAATCGCACTCCTTTCAGCACCAGCATGGGCCCAGCGCGCCGAGAAAGAAGCTTCGGTTTCCCTTCGGAATCCCTGCGCGAACTCTTCTCAACGATCAGACCGGGGGAACTGCCCGTGGATGGCCAGATGCGCGCCCACTTGCGCCGCCACCTCGCGTGCCGCTTCGGTCTGGATCTGTCCCAAGTCCGCCGCGGGATAATCGTAATTCTCAGCCCAGATCAGCTTTCCCGTGTGCACATCCACCAAACGCGCCGTGATGGTGAGCCGCTCTCCCACCTTCTGAACCGTCCCCTCGACCAGGACCTCGAGCCCCAGCAGGCGTCCCATGAATCCCGTCGAGATTCCCAACCATGTGTAGCGCCGTACCGTGCTCGGCGAGAGCACCTGGACCCGGTCCAGCTTCGATAAGTCCGCCACCAGCAGATCGCTAAGGCCCCGCGAGACAGCCGATCGGTCCAGTTCGGGCGTCAGAGATTCGAACGGAACCACCGCCAGGCTGGCGATCCCGGGCCCTTGCGGCAGGTATCTCGACGGTGTGTAGAACTGCCAGTAGACGATTCCGCCCAGGAGCGCCACGAGGCCGCCGACCAACACCGGCCACCGTCGTTTCCCTGGCCCCTGGCCCCCGGCCCCTGACCCCTGGGCAACGAACCGGTATCCCCGCCGCGGAATAGTCTCGATGTACTGCCCCGATTCGTCGTCCAGCGCCTTGCGCAGCAGCGAGATGTTGCGCGCCAGCCCGACGTCCTCGACCGTGGTGTCCGGCCACACCAACTTCATGAGCTCGGCCTTTTCCACCACCCGCCCGCGCCGCTCCAGCAGCACGTGCAACGTGTCGATTGCCTTGGGCACCAACGGAACCACTTCGCCCTGCCGGAACAGCAAGCGTTGTTCCGCGTCGTAGTGGAACGGCCCGAACGCGAAGACCCGGGAATCCGCCATTGAGAGTGGTAGGGACGGGCAGACTCGAACTGCCGACCTGTCGCTTAGGAGGCGACCGCTCTATCCAGACTGAGCTACGTCCCCACTGAGTTCCTATTGTACCGTTCCAGCCCCTTCCGTCCGATGTCCGTCCGGTAGTGCATTCCCTCGAAGTCCACCTGCCGGACCGCCTCATACGCCCCGTCGATCGCGCCAGCCAAATCCTGCCCCGCCGCCGTCACGCCGAGCACGCGGCCACCCGCCGTCTCGAGGCCCGTCGCGCCCATGCGGGTTCCCGCGTGGAACACCGTCGCGCCGGTCGCTTCCGCCGCTTCCATGCCGCGAATCGGTTTGCCGGTCTCGTACGCGCCGGGATAACCGCCCGATGCCAGCACCACGCAGACGCTCGGACCTACGCACCACTCCAGTTTTACGCCCGCCAACTCGCCCGTGGCCGCCGCCATCAACGCGGGAACGAAATCCGACTGCATCCGGTGCATCAGCGGCTGCGTTTCGGGATCGCCCAGGCGCACGTTGAACTCCAGCACCTTCGGTCCCGCTGCCGTCATCATCAATCCCGCGTAGAGGAAACCCGTGAAGCGCATCGCTTCCACCGTCGGATAGATGACGCCATCCAGAATCTCTCTGGTCTGCGCCTCGGTGAGAATCGCGGCGTCGCAATACGCTCCCATGCCCCCGGTGTTCGGACCTGTATCGCCGTCGAAGACCGCTTTGTGATCCTGCGTGGGCGCCAGCGGCACAACGTCCCGCCCGTCGCAGAGCGCAATGAAGCTCACCTCTTCGCCGCGCAGAAACTCTTCGATTACCAGCCGGCCCTTGAGCGTGCCCAGCGCCGCTTCGGCGTCCTTGCGGTCGTGCGCGACGATCACGCCCTTGCCCGCCGCCAGCCCGTCGGCCTTGAGCACCACCGGAAAGCCGAAACGGTCGAGCGCCTGGCGCGCATCGGTGTCGTTCTCGACGGTGACAAACTCCGCGGTGGGCATTTTACTTTGTGTCAAAAAGTTCTTTGCAAAAACTTTGCTGCCCTCCAGTTGCGCCGCGTTCCGGTCCGGGCCGACGATCTTCCGCCCGCGCGCCCGGAACGCGTCGACCACCCCCGCCACCAGGGGCGCTTCCGGCCCGACCACCGTCAGGTCCGCGCCGATAGCTTCCGCCATCTCGAGATAGGAGGCGCCCGCCACAACCGGCAGGCACGTCCCGACTTTCGCGATACCCGGATTGCCCGGCGCCGCAAACACCGATACGCCCGGCGACTGCGCCAGTTTCCACGCCAGCGCATGTTCGCGCCCGCCGCTTCCAAGGACCAGAATTCTCATTCCGGTACAATCATATCAATGCACGAGAGCTTCGACGTCGTGGTCGTCGGCGCCGGTCACGCCGGGTGCGAAGCCGCGCGCGCCTGCGCGCGCATGGGTCTCCGCACCGCGTTGGTCACCATGAACCTCGACCTGGTCGCGCAGTTGTCGTGCAATCCCGCCATCGGAGGCATCGCCAAGGGCCATCTGGTGCGCGAGATCGATGCCCTCGGCGGCATCATGGGCGAGCTCGCTGACGCCGTCGGCATCCAGTTCCGCCTTCTCAACACCAGCCGCGGCCCCGCCGTTTGGTCGCCGCGCGCGCAGATGGATAAGAAGGTGTACCGCGTCCGCATGCGTGAAGTTCTCGAGAAGGAGCCCAACCTGCGGATCAAGCAGGCCGAAGTGGCGGCGCTTACCATTCGGAACCGCCGCGCCACGGGCGTTCAGTTGCGCGACGGCCGCGCCATCGAGGCCGGCGCCGTGATTGTCACCACCGGAACTTTTCTGAACGGCTTGGCGCATGTCGGCGAGATGCAGTACACCTGCGGCCGGAATGGAGAAGCGCCCTCGCAGTTGCTGGGCGATCAACTGCGTACGCTCGGCCTCAACTGGACCCGTCTCAAGACCGGAACGCCGCCGCGCCTCGATGGCCGCACCATCGACTGGAGCCAGTTCGAGCCACAGCCCGGCGATGCCGAGCCGACGCCGTTCTCGTTCCTCACGGAGAAGATCGATCGGCCGCAGATCCAGTGCCACATCGGCTATACCAACGAGGAAACGCGGCGGATACTGCGAGAAGCGATCCCGCGCTCGCCGCTTTATAGCGGCCAGATCGAAGGCATCGGTCCGCGCTATTGCCCTTCCATCGAGGACAAGATCGTCAAGTTTCCGGACAAGCCGCGCCACCAGTTGTTCCTGGAACCCGAAGGCCTCGACACCAACGAGGTGTACGTCAACGGCATGGCCACCAGCATGCCCATCGACGTGCAGAGCGCCATGGTGGCTTCCATCCCGGGTCTCGAGCGCGCCGAGATGATTCGTCCCGGCTACGCCATAGAATACGACTCCATCGACCCGCGGGAACTCGATCATAGGCTGGAGGTGAAATGCATCGCGGGACTCTATCTGGCGGGCCAGATCAACGGCACGTCCGGCTATGAAGAGGCCGGCTGCCAGGGCTTGGTCGCCGGCATGAACGCGGCGTGCCGTTTGGGCGGAAAGGACGGCATCGTCATCGGCCGCACCGAAGGCTACACCGGAATCCTCGTCGACGATCTCATCACCAAGGGCACTGACGAGCCGTATCGCATGTTCACCTCGCGCGCCGAGTTCCGCCTGCACCTGCGCATCGACAATGCCGATGCCAGGCTGACACCCCTCGGCCGCCGTGCCGGGTTGGTGACCGACGGGCGATGGGACGTCTTCACGCGGAAGCAGCGGCAGAAGGAGCGCTTGACCAAGGCCTTGGAGGCGCACCGTCACGGCCAATGGTTGAAGGGCCCGGAAGCTTCCATTGCGGAGATCTCCGGCTGGATCCGTGAAATACTGGGCGAGGAGCCTGCCCTCGGTCTTCTGAACACGGTCGAGACCGAAGCCAAGTACAGTGGTTACATTTCGCAGCAGGAGCGCCAGATGGAACGCATGAAACATGCCGAGCGCCGGCGCATTCCACCGGAGTTCGGCTTCGGCGGCATTCCCGGCCTGTCGCGCGAGGTGCGCGATAAGTTGGAGCGGGTGCGGCCGGCGACACTGGGCCAGGCCGCGCGCATCCCAGGCGTCACCCCGGCGGCAATTGCCGTTCTGGACGTTTATCTCAGTGTCGGCCATGTTTGCTGATCTGCTGAGTGAGCGCCTCGCCGGAGTCGTCGAGCTATCGCCCGGGCAGGCGGAAGCGCTTGAGACACATTACCAACTGCTGCTGCGTTGGAACCGAACCCTGAACCTGACATCCATCAAGAAGATGGAAGAGGCAGTGGAGCGGCACTACTGCGAATCGCTCTTTCTGGGAACACACCTGCCTCAGGGCCCCCTGCGAATCGCCGACATCGGCTCCGGGGCCGGTTTCCCCGGCTTCCCCGTAGCGGTGCTGCGCCCCGATTGCTCTATAACTCTGATCGAATCCCACCAGCGCAAGGCCGTTTTTCTGCGCGAAGCCAGCCGCAGCCTGCCGAATGTTCGCGTGCTTGCCAGGCGGGCTGAAGACGTGGAGGAGCAATTCGACTGGGCGATTTCCCGAGCCGTGAGCTACGAGAATTTGGCTTCGTTCCTAAAGAATCTTGCGCTGAATGTCGATCTATTAACTGGACGAGAGGTGCCTCCCAATGGAATTGGGTTCGTTTGGCTACCCCCGATCCCGATACCGTGGGGCGGGCAGCGCTTCCTGCGAACCGGCCACCGGGCGCAGATCGGCCGCTAGGAGCGAGATAGGGTTTGTTTCACGTGAAACGCTGTGGAGCGGACCTCCGGTCGGCCACGCCGGCAGTCATGCCGACGTTCTTCTGGCTACGCTTTGTTTCACGTGAAACGTCAGTTCATGCTAGTATGGCCGTTTGAGCAGAGTATTCGCCATCGCCAACCAGAAGGGCGGGGTCGGTAAGACCACGACCGCCATTAACCTGGCGGCTTCGTTGGCCGCTAATGACCTTCGAGTGTTGGTCATAGACTCCGACCCACAAGGCAATGCCACCACAGGCCTGGGTGCCGCCAAGGATCCGGAACGCCCCAACCTCTATCAGGTTCTCCTTGAAGACCTGCCCGCAAGGGACGCGATCCAGGCAACCGAACTCGAAGGGTTGCACCTGATTTCCGCCGATAAGAACCTGGTGGGCGCGGACCTCGAATTGGTGGGAATCCCCAATCGCGAGTTCCGTCTCCGTGAGCGCATCGCGGACATCCGGGAAGAGTACCGCTTCGTCCTAATCGATTGCCCCCCAGCTTTGGATCTGCTCACGCTCAACGCGCTGATCGCGGCCGACTCTGTCCTGGTGCCCATTCAGTGCGAGTTCTTCGCCCTCGAGGGGGTCTCGGAGCTCATGGATACAATCGACCGCATTCGCGATTCGTTCCAACATCCCCTACAGGTGGAAGGTATCCTTCTCACCATGTACGACGACCGCACCAATCTCACGCGTCAAGTAGCCGCGGATCTGAGAGAGTTTTTCGGCGACCAGGTGTTCCGGACCGTCATCCCGCGCAGCATACGGCTGGCCGAAGCGCCTAGTTTTGGCAAGCCGATTCTAGGTTATGACCCGCGGTCGCGGGGCGCCGAGAGCTACATCAAACTGGCCAAAGAGATTCTGGACCATGAACAAATCAGACTACCCGCGCAGGGCGCTCGGTAAAGGGCTCAGCGCGCTGCTGCCAACTCGCCCGGCGGCGGGTCCGGGGCGCCCCCTGGGCCCCATGCCCGACGAAACCTCTCAGACCGTTCCCATTGATTCCATTGACCCGAATCCTCTGCAACCCCGGCGCGTATTCAACAGCGAACGGCTCTCGGAGCTGGCCCAGTCCATCCGCACCAATGGCATCATCCAGCCGCTGGTGGTTCGCAAGGTGGGCGACCGCCACCAGTTAGTCGCCGGCGAGCGCCGGTGGCGCGCGGCCAAACTCGCCCGGGTCGAGCAGGTTCCAGTTGTCGTCAGGGATATCCCCGATGACCGCCTGCTGGAAATCACCTTGGTCGAGAACATCCAGCGCGAGGACCTCAGTCCGATCGAAGCCGCCAACGCCTTCGCGCGCCTGGGCACGGAGCTGCTACTGAGTCCCGAGCAGATCGGACAAAGGACCGGCAAAGACCGGACCACCATCACCAACCTTCTCCGTTTGCTCCAACTTCCGGCCGATCTCCAGCAACTGGTTGCCGAACGCCGCCTTTCCGCCGGCCACGCAAGATGTCTGCTGGGGTTGCCTTCCGTCGATCTGCAGCGCGAAGTCGCCGAGAAGTCCGTGGCGCAAGGCTGGTCCGTGCGGCAGATGGAGCGCACCACGCAGCGGATGATGGAAGGCCGCAAACCCAAGCATGTGGACGAGGTTGGTACCGATCCCAACGTCAAGGCGGCCATTCAGGAGATGGAGCGCGTGCTGGGAACCAAGGTGCGGATCGTCGAGAAGGCCAAGCAGAAGGGCCGCATCGAGATCGACTATTACTCGACCGAAGACCTGGACCGCATTTACGCAGCTATTGTGGGCGAACCGTAGGGGCTGGGCCGTCCAGCCCCTACTTCAGAATCTCCAGGATATCGGCCAGCTCTCTGCGTATTTCGGGTAACGGATCCTCGGTGAAGAGCTCCTGCTGTACCCGTTCGGTTGCGCGCGGTTTGGGCGCGCGCGCCGCGGCTTCGAGCGACTGCCGCGCGCCTTCAATCGTGAACCGTTTCTCGTAGAGCAGGTGCTTGATCCGCAGCAGCAACTCCACGTCTTTGCGTCGATATAGCCGATGGCCGGTGCCGGATTTCTTGGGTGAAAGCGCCGGGAATTCGGTTTCCCAGTAGCGCAAAACATACGCCTCCACTCCCAGGAGCTCGCTCACCTCGCCGATCTTGAAGTACAGCTTATCCGGGATCTCTGGAGATCCGGATTGTAGCGCGACATCCGTCATTAGCCATCCGACATCCTAACTCACTCGGTGACGATTGTCACGAAGTGCTGGCCGCGCGGCAGAAGAATGGTGCTCGGTCCGGCTCGCTGGAGTGGCTCCTCGGCGCCGTCAATCTGGGTGCGAAGCGGCGGGCGGTCCAGGATGGCGATGGCGCGGGCGGTGGTTTGGTAGGAAAACTCGATGGTGGTGGCGTTCACGGCGCGGGCGGCTATTAGGTCGGCGTTCAGGCCCACCAGACGTGCCCCGAGCGGCCGGCCGGTGGGTTCGACGCTGTGTGGTCCGGCGGGGAGCCAGACGGTGTCCTCGTCGGCGGCGGGCCACAATTGGCCGTCGACCATGGCGGGGCCTTTCCAGGGAAGGCCGAAGCCGGACGCGGAATCCACTACGGTCTTCGGACCCATCTTTTCGATGCGCGTAACGGTCGCGGCTGCCGAAGGCAGCAGTTTCAAGTCCGGCGGCAGCAAAGAGCTTTCGAAATAGAGCGTCACCCGCGGGAAATTGGCGGCAGCCTGGTGCAGAAGCTGGAAAAGTTCCGTGCCGGTTTGCTGCTTGGTGGGGTAAACATTCTGGTAGCGATCGACGATGTTTATGTCGATACCTAGTTTGTCGCGATGCGGGGTCAGCGCGCGATAGCGCTCGGCGATGCTCTGGTAGCGCTGCGGTCCGAGGTTCCACACCGTGGCCGGATCTTCGATGAGGAAAGTGAAGGTGCGGGTGTCGAGCAACGGCAGCAGGCGGCCGGCGTCTGCACCGATGGCTTCGCGCATGCCCGTGTCGAGGCGGTCGTCGACGTGGGTCAGCACCAGGTCGAGATGCGGCTTCTGCTTCCGCGCCGCTTCCAACTCGCCGATCCACTCTTCCTCGATCCGTCGCGCCAGCTCGCTGCGGAAATCGAGGAACGCCGTTCGCGAGGCCGCGTCTTTGCGCGCGCCGAAGATCTCGATCGGGTCGAAACCGCCCTGCTTCTGGAACAAGGCGCGGACATCGTTGTTCATGGGGGTAAACCGCGAGGCGTTTCCCGTGCCCTCCAGCGATTCAAAATACAACTCGGCCAGGTTGACGCCGTCCCAATCGAACCGCGAGATCAACTGTTTCTCGCCGGCTGCGACGGCGCGGAAACAGTCGCGGTTGGTCAGGTTCATGAGCTTGCGCCAGTCGAGCTGAGCGTCCTGAAGCATGGCGGTCTTCTCGCGCCACTCGGGATGGTCGTCCCAGAACTTCTCGCTCACGTGCGGCAGCTCCAGCCACGCATAAACCAGGATGCCCTCGCGGTGACAGGCTTCGATCAGCTTGGCGAGATATCCATCGCGCTCGGCGTCGGGCTCGTAGAAGTGCCACGCCGCCACGTGCAAGGCGGAGATTCCGGCTTTGCGCCAGCGCGCCGCGAAGTAGGGCAAGTCCACGCGCGAGCGGTAGGACGAATCGAAGAAGGCCCACAACCGCGACGAGCGGAACGGCGGGTCCATTCCCAGATCGCAGAGCGCCTCGAGCAGGTACGGAAAGCGCTCGTACCCTTTTTCGCCCGGAGGAACCGCCACCCACAGGACCGCCCCGGCGCCGAGGCGCATCCCCGCCGTCATGGGCGCGCCGGTCCAGCGTTCGCGTGCGAAAACCTGCGCGCCCGCGGGCAGTTCGAAGACCGGCAGTTCGAGGCCCTTCTCCCAGACAATGGAAAGCTCCGGACGATGGACGTCGGTCAGGCTGTGGACCAGCACGTTCTCCTTGCCGCGCCGGAAGCCGAACATGTCGGCCAGCGAGGATTCGCCTTCCAGAATCAGGATGTCGCCCTTTTCCACGCGGCCGTTCCATTCCACGGACGCGGGAGCGCCGGTGCGAGCCACAAAAATGCGCGCGAGGCCAGCGGGCTGCCGCTGGAGGCCGACGGAAGACAGGATTTCCGGCCACGCGCCGGCATCGTCGGAGAGGACGCTGAAGTACGGAAGATCGGCGGCATGCGCGGGGCCCAGGGGGCACCCCGCCAGGACGAGCGCCAGGCTAATGAGTAAACGCATACCAGAACCCCGCGCGGAAATCGTTGAAATTCGGCCGCCGCGGATTGCCCGTGTTAATCAGGTAGGCGCCTCGCAGCAGGTTAAACGTCACGTACGTCGATTGTGGCAGCCAAGAACTTGCAAATCGGACTCCCGGCCCTGTCTCGCCGAAATTGGCCCAGTACTGGCGCTGGCTGTCGAAGGTCAGGTTGGCATTCCAGGAAAGCTGGCCGCGCAGCGTCTGGGGGCCAAAGGCGTATCCCAAACGGCTTTGATCGTAGACCAGAAAATCGTTGCCGAAACGGCTGATAAAGACTCCATCCAGCGTGGTGTCGGCGAACCATCCGGACGATTCGCCGCGCAGCGTATGCCCTACGCCGCGCGCCAGGGAGACGCCGCCACGGTAGTCGGGCAGCATGTGGCCGCTGATGTAGCCGATAGCCGAACCGGCCTCGGCCCAGCCGGTGATTCCGTGCCAGGGCGCGGTGGCTGCGCCGACCGCCAGAATGAACGAGCTCTCCGACAGGTACTGCGGCGACGCCACCCCAATCGTGAGGCGCGTATCGCCCACGAACCGGACGCTCACATACGGCTGGATCGGAAATCTCGTCCGGATTCCGGTCTTGATCTGCGCGTAGGAGAAAAAGTCGTGCCAGCGGGTGGAAAAGATCGGGTAAACCCAGGCCGTGATGCGAAACCGCTCGGCGGCCGCGCGAAGATTGCGCCAGGCGTGCCCGGCTTCGGCGGCGACTTGCGGGTCGGGGCTCTTGCGCGCCAGATCGAACCAGCGGAATGCCAGCAAATCCTGGTGGAGAATGTTGTAGGTCCAACCGAGTTTCAGCATCACCTCAAAATCGCCGGGGTCGCCTTCGTGGGCAATTTGCAGGTACTTCAGCGCGTCCTTCATATAGCCGGCCTTGATGCTGCGCTCGGCCATCACTTTGGCGTCGATGGATGCGGGGGGCGCATCGCCGCGCGCCTGGAGCACTTGCGGGATACGCAGCACGGCGCGCACGCGGTTGGCGAGGTCCTCGTCCTTCCCCGCCAGCACGCGGTCAAACAGGGGCGTGGCGGCAAAATAGTCGCCACGGGCGTAAAACAGGAAACCGAGTTGCGTGGCGGCCAGCAGATCGTCCGGCGCGGTCTCCGTGAGCACGCCGAATTCCCGCTCGGCCTCCGGTTGGAAATCCATGCGCAGCAGCAAATAGGCGAACTCGCGGCGCAGTTCGACGTTGGAGGGGTCCAATTCCAGCGCGCGCCGGAACTCGGAAACGAAGGGGTAACGGCGCGGCAGCAGTTCCCGGGCCATCTCGGCGGCGCGCGGCTCACCGCCTCGCGAAGCGGCCAACAACGCGGCCGTGGCGTCGTCGGTGCGGCCCAGCGCCTTCCACACGCGGCCCAGGTCGACCAGCACGGAACGCCGGTCGGGCAGCAGGCGCCAGGCCTTTTCGTATTGCTCGGCGGCCAGGGCCAGCTCGTCGCGCTGCTCGGCCAGAGTCGCCAGCTCGAAATGCGCGCTGAAGTTATCGGCGCCCATTTCGATGGCTTTCTTCCAGCGCTCGATGCCCGCGGCCAGCGGCGCGTCGATATTGTGGAAGGCCCGCTCGGCGGTGGCGTCGCCCGTTTTGCGGATGCGGTCGAAGATGCGCCGCGCCTGCTGCCGCTGCTTGGTTTCGTAGCACAGAAAGGCGTACTCCATGGCCACCTGGGTATCGTTAGGGTCCATCTCCATGGCTTCGGCGAACTGGTCGCGGGCCAGCTCGTTCTCGCCGACCTTCAAATAGGTGTAGGCCAGGTCTTTGTGGATGGAGGCGCGGCGCGGGGCGGCTTCGATTCCCTTGAGGAAACCTGCCATCGCGGTGTCGTAGTCGCGCGCGCGCAGCGCCTCGTACGCGCGGGTGAGAGGCTCGTAGGCAGGGTCCGGGGGCTGGGCGAAAGCCAACCCGCAAACCGCAAGAAACACTACACCGCGCATATCGTTGTCAGGAAGATAGTGGGGCGAGGCGGACGATTCTCACAGAATTATCTCGTCTGGAACGCGTGGTGAAGACCGCGTTCACGGTGGCGTTCAAGATCCACATCGGCCGCCAGGTGAACATGCGGCTCGCGGCCAACATGCTGGGGGTCGGACGGGTGGCCGATGCGGTCGAACTTCGCGCCGCAATCCGTCCGTAGGCGAAGGGCATTTTTTCGGCTCTCCGTGCAGGTGCTAGGCAAGGCGGGGTTGATTGGGGCCGGACAGCGTCGCAGTGAAGCCGAGGCTGCACCGAATGGGTGCGGAATTGCGGAGTTTCAGGCGATGCCCCTCAAGTCCAAGCGCTCCCCAGCCGAAGGCGAGTTTCTGTTCGAGATGGATGAACATCCGACGGAGGAGCGTCTCACCGCGTTCGGCGGCCCGCCGCTATTCGTGCGCACCGCCCGGTCGCTGGATGTGCCTGGCAGCGTGAAACGCAACCTGGCATGGAAGCGGCGTGATCGAGGTTTCGATGAAGCCACCGGTATCAGTTTCACGATCCAGGGAAGATCCAGCAGGCACAGCGGGAGTTGCCGCTGGGCGAGGCCGGTTACGTGCCGGAAGAAAGCGCCCCGCTGCGCGGATTGGCGCGGGTGAACCGGGACATAGTGCGCGAGTTGGCGCGACGCTGTGCCGGGGAGCGTATCGCCACCATCGATATGGATGCCACCGTGATCGAGAGTTGGAAGCGGGAGGCCAAAGCGGCCTACGAGGGCGGCAGCAGGTATCAGCCGATGGGAGCCCTGTGGGCGGAGATGAACGTGGTGGTGGCCGAGGAGTTCCGCGACGGCAATGTGCCGGCTCTGAAGGATCCGCCGCGGGTGGCGCAACGCAGGTTCGCGGGGCTACCCGGGACGATTCAGGAACGGTACTTTCGCGGGGATTCGGCGTGCGACGAAGAGGAGTTGCCGGGTTGGCTGCGCGATGAGAAGCGGGCGAATGGCCCGCAGGGGTTCATTGGTTTTGCGGTGAGCGCACGCATGAATCCGGTCTTGCGGGAAGAGATCGAATCCATTCCCGGGGAAAAGTGGGAGCCTGACAGCGAAGACAGCGGAGCGGTAAAGGGATGCGCGCCGGTGGCATACTACCCGGAAGAGACGGCGGCGAATCGCTACCGGGAGCCGTTGCGAACCATCGCCATCCGGATTCGCAAAAAGCAGCAGGAACTGTTTGCCGATGGCCGCGCGGTGAAGCACTTCGCGGTACGGACGAACCTATGGGACTGGAAAGGGAAACGGCTGTTGGAATGGCATCGCGAGAAGGCGGGCGCCATTGAGGCGGTACACGACGTACCGAAGAATGAGTTGGCCGGCGGGGTTCTGCCGTGTGGGCGGTATGGGGCGATGCCGCTTGGTTCCGCCTGGCGGTGATCGCCTACAATGTACTGACCGCGATGAAGCGGCTGGTCCTGCCTCCGGATCTGCAGACGGCACGACCCAAGCGTCTACGGTTTATGATATTCCAGCAGCCTGGCAAGCCGATCCAACATGCCCGCAAGACGGTATTGCGGCTGGCCAGGAGCTGGAATCGGTTTTCGAACTGGAAACACGCGATGGAAGTGTTGGTTTTGCCTGCACCGGCGTAAGAAAGGGCGACCGGGACAGGCTTACGGACGGATTATAGAAGGCGATTCCAGAGGAGGTGTATCGCAACCTAAGCAGATCCACAACGCAAGCCCTGTAGTGGGCGCTCCCATCGGCCTGCCATAGCTGCCGGGACCGGTTTGGGCCGAAATTCACTCATGTCCCCTTCGCCGGAGCAGTTGCGTTCTCTTTCGATTCCGGCCTACGGACGGATTACGGTCGCTAAAGCATGCCCCACCTAGTGTATATTTAGGTTAGATTGCGGATGAGCGGAATCCCGGCGTTGGCGCTTGCGCTATTGGCGCAGGCCGCGTTTGCCGCCCCAAAAGTGATTGCGGTGGACGTGGATGGCATGGTGCACCCCATCACCGTGGAAATCGTGGGCAGCGCGATCGCGCAGGCCAAACAGGAGAACGCGTCGCTGCTGCTCGTCCGCCTCAACACACCCGGCGGGCTGATGGATGCGATGCGCGAGATTATCGAGAAGATCGTCTCCTCGCCCGTCCCGGTAGTGACCTATGTGGCGCCCAGCGGCGGACGCGCGGCTTCGGCGGGCTTCTTCATCCTGGAATCCGGCGACGTGGCGGCCATGGCCCCCGGAACCAATACCGGCGCGGCGCACCCGGTGCTGATGGAGGGCGAGATGGACGCCGTCATGAAACAGAAGGTGGAGAACGACGCCGCCGCCTACCTGCGTAGCATCTGCGCCAAGCGCGGGCGCAACAGCGCGCTGGCGGAAACCGCCGTCCGCGAAAGCAAGTCTTTCACCGAGCGCGAGGCGTTGGAACAGCATCTGATCGATCTCATCGCGCCCAACGAACCGGCGCTGCTTTCCGCCCTGAATGGCCGCGTGGTGACGCGCTTCGACGGCAGCACGCAGACGCTCGACACCGCCGGGGCGGAGATCGAGGTCTATCAAAAGTCGCTGCGCCAGTCGATCATTTCCTCCATCGCCGATCCGAATATCGCCCTGGTGCTGCTGGTGATCGGCGCGCTGGGCCTGTATGTGGAGTTCTCTTCGCCGGGGCTGATCGCTCCGGGTGTAATTGGAGCCATTCTCGTGTTGCTGGGACTTTCCGCTCTATCCGTGCTGCCCATCAACTGGCTGGGGGCGGCCCTCATACTGCTGGCCTTCGCCCTGTTCGTGCTGGAGGCCAAGTTCGCGTCGCACGGGATTCTGGGCGTGGGAGGGGCGGTAGCCATGGTGCTGGGGGCCGTGATGCTGATCGACAGTCCGTTTCCCGAAATGCGCATTCATTGGAGCACGGCCATCGCCCTGGCGCTGCCGTTCTCCCTCATCACCGTTTTGTTGCTTTCGCTGGTGTTGCGCGCGCGGCGGCTTAAGGTGGAGACCGGCGCCGCGGGCATGGTGGGCGAGACGGGCGCCGCTATTACCGACCTGGCGCCGGAGGGCAAAGTTTTTGTGCACGGCGAGTATTGGGACGCGGTGTCGTCCCGGCCGGTGGCCGCCGGGACGCGCGTCCAGGTGAAGGCCATCGACAAATTGAAGCTCACGGTAGAACCCGTTACGAAATAATGAGGAGGCTGAAATGATCGATTTCACCACCGTTTGCGTGATCATCGTAGTGCTGTACCTGCTGACTTCCATCAAGATTCTGCGGGAATATGAGCGCGGCGTAATCTTCCGGCTGGGCCGCGTGCTGCCGCAGCCGAAAGGCCCGGGCATCATCCTGGTGTTCGCGCCCATCGACCGCATCGTGCGCGTTTCCCTCCGCGTCGACACGCTGGAGGTGCCGTCGCAAGACGTCATCACCCGCGACAACGTCACGGTGAAGGTCAACGCCGTGATCTACTTCCGGGTCATCGATCCGCGGCTGGCCATCCTGGAGGTTTCGAATTTCCTCTACGCCACCTCGCAGCTTGCTCAGACTACGCTGCGCAGCACGCTGGGCGAAGTGGATCTCGACACCTTGCTCAGCCAGAGGGAAAAGCTCAACGTGCGGCTGCAATCCATCCTGGACCAGCACACCTCGCCTTGGGGCGTGAAGGTGACCATGGTGGAAGTGAAGCAGGTGGATCTGGCCGAGCAGATGATCCGCGTCATCGCGCGCCAGGCGGAGGCCGAACGCGAGCGGCGCGCCAAGATCATCCATGCGGAAGGCGAGTACACAGCGGCCGAAAAGCTGGCCATGGCCGCGGAAGTGATCCAGAAGCAGCCGGCGGCGCTGCAATTGCGGTATTTGCAGACGCTGGTCGAGATCGGCGTCGAGAAGAACACCACCATCGTGTTCCCGCTGCCGCTGGATATAATTACGTCATTGGGGCGCGCCCTGGACCGCGTAGGCACGGGCGGCGAGGCTGGCGCCGCAAAGCCGTAAGCCATGAGAAACAGCGAAACCGGCGAATTCGAACTGTTGGTGGGCAACCGGCAACTGCTGAGCGGCTTCTTCATCGTCGTTCTGCTGTTCGCGGTGGCGTTCTCCATGGGCTATATCGTGGGGCGGAACTCCTCGCCTTCGGCCAAGCTGCAGACCGAAATGGGTTCCTCGGCCGGCGCCGCGTCCCAGACGCCGGAGAGCCGTCCGCAACCGGTGGCACAGGCTCCGGCGGCAGGCGGGGCGCCGGACGCGGCGTCGGGCCCAGGGGGCACCCCGCCCGCCGATATCCCGCCTGCCGACACTGCTCCGCAACCTTCCACGCAGCCCGAGCGAGGGCCGCAACCGGGCACCCCGCCCGCCGCGTCAGCCGTTGCGGCCAACCCGCCGGCCGCGCCGCCAGTCGAAGAAGTGCCTGGATCGTATTGGCAGGTTCTGGCAACGGCCAGCCGAACGTCCGCCGACGCCATGCGCCAGACCATGAAGGACAAGGGCTTCCCGGCGTCTTTGCAGCCCGGCCCCAACAACCTGATCCGCGTGCTGATCGGGCCTTACACCGACAAGCAGTCGCTGGGCCGCGCCAAAACGGAACTGGAAAACGCCGGCGTCCATCCGGTCCTGATGAAGTAGCGTGGGCGATTCCCTGGTGCAACCCGGCGCGGCGCCGCGACCACGGCTTCCGGAGTGGGCGCGCAAGAGCCGCACCGATTTCGAATCGCTCAACCGGGTCAAGACGGACCTGCGGCGGCTGAACCTGCACACCGTGTGCGAATCGGCGCGCTGCCCCAACATCCACGAGTGCTTCCACCGCGGCGCCGCCACGTTCCTGATTCTGGGCGAGCGCTGTACGCGCGGCTGCGGTTTCTGCGCGGTGCCCAAGGGCAACCCGGCCAGGCACGACATGCGCCTCGACGCCACGGAGCCCGCCAACGTGGCCCGCATGGCCGCCGAAATGAAGCTGCGTTACGTGGTGATCACCAGCGTGAACCGCGACGACCTGGAAGACGGCGGCTCGCGCCATTTCGCCGAGACCGTGCGCGAGGTGCGGCGCGCGCTTCCGCAGGCGCGGGTGGAAGTGCTGACGCCCGATTTTTGCGGCGACCACGACGCCGTGGCGCGCGTGCTGGATGCCGGCCCGCACGTCTTCAACCACAACGTGGAGACCGTTCCGCGGCTGTACCGCCGCGTGCGCCCGCAGGCCGATTACCGCCAGTCGCTCGAGGTGCTGGCGTTCGCGCGGCGCTACTCGGAAAGCGTGTTGACAAAATCCGGCTTCATGCTGGGCCTGGGCGAAACCGAAGAGGAGGTTCGCGCGCTGCTTCGCGATCTGCGCGCGGCGGGCGTCGATGTGGCCACCATTGGCCAATACCTCCAGCCCACGCGCCGCAACCTGCCGGTGGCGGCGTTCATCGAGCCGCGCCAGTTCGAGGCCTATCGCGATTACGGCCTGGCGCTGGGTTTCCGCATGGTATTCAGCGGTCCGCTGGTGCGCAGCTCGTATATGGCCGAGGCGGTGAGCGGCCCGTGCTGAACTGGCTGCTGGCGTTGCTCTCGGCGGGGCTGCTGGTCCTCTGCTTCCCGCGATTCCAGATCGCGTGGCTGGCGCCGGTGGCGCTCGCGCCGTTGCTGATCGCTCTGGCGCGCGAGCCGCGGCCGCTCCGCCGTTTCCTGCTGGGTTGGACGTCCGGCGTGGCCTACTGGTTCGGCGTCTGCTACTGGATTCAGTTCGTGCTCTCGTTCCACGGCGGCCTCGGCAACGTGGCCGGCTGGGCCGTGTTCCTGCTGTTCTGCTTCGTTAAGGCGTTGCACATGGGCGTATTCGCCTGGCTGGCGGGAATCCTCATACGCCGCTGGTGGGCCGTGCCCGCGGTGGCGGCGCTGTGGGTGGCGATCGAAGCCACGCACGGGTCTCTGGGGTTCGCGTGGCTGGCTCTCGGCAACGCCGGAATCAACATGGATCTGCCCCTGCGCCTGGCGCCCATCACCGGCGTCTACGGGCTCTCGTTCGTCTTCATGACGATGGCCACCGGGCTGGCGCTGGCTTCGCTCGGGCGCTCGCGTCTGGAACTGCTGTGGCTGATCCTGCTGCCCTTCCTGATCTTCCTGCCGCCGTTGCCGCCCGCCCAGCGCGGCCATGAAACCGCGCTGCTGACGCAGCCCAACATCTCCGAAACCGAGGAGTGGACGAGTGAATCCATCGACCAGATGCAGCGCCGGCAGGTGGCCCTCACCCTGCGCGGCGTGCTGATGGAAACCGAGCGGCCGCCCTCGATCGTGGTTTGGCCGGAAGTCCCCGCGCCGCTCTACTACGACGAAGACCCGCGCTTTCGCAGCTACGCCGACAACCTGGCGCGCGCCACGCGGGCGTACCTGTTGATTGGCCTGGTGGCGCACACCGCCGGCGGCGAGCCGCTCAACTCAGCCGCGTTGATTTCGCCCGCGGGCGGCCTCATCAGCCGCTACGACAAGGTGAACCTGGTTCCATTCGGCGAGTATGTGCCGTGGCCCTTCGGCTTCGCCAACAAGATATCGACCGAGCTAGGCGATTTCGTGGCGGGCCAGCGCGTGGTGGTCTCTCCCGTGGGCAATCACAAGATCGGCACATTCATCTGTTACGAATCGGTGCTGCCCAATTTCGTGCGCCAGTTCGCGGCCGGCGGCGCCGAAGTGCTGATCAACATTTCCAACGACGGCTGGTTCGGCGGGAGCGCCGCGCGCTACCAGCATCTGGAAATGGTGCGCATGCGGGCCGCGGAGAACCGCCGCTGGATACTGCGCTCCACCAACGACGGCATCACCGCCACCATCGATTCCGCCGGCCGGTTGCGCGGGATGCTGCCGTTGTATGTGGAAGCCACGTCCTACACGGGGTTCACGTACATTTCCGAGCGGACGCCGTACACGCGATACGGGAATTGGTTCGTGGTGCTGTGCGCGCTGATGGCGGTGATGGGGTTGGTGGCGGAGCGGATGCTGTGAGCCCCGTGGCGCAGGCACTCATGCCTAATGCCGCTTAGCATTCTCCGAACCGGGAATCCCGCAGAACTTGTGGGGCAGGATTGTATCCTGCGGCGGGTTGGTAACCCGCCCGGAACCGCCCGTACACAGGCCGCCAGCGCCGGTTGCGAACCGGCGCGCAGGATACAATCCTGCCCCACAATCAATGCAGGATGTTCGGTCTCGAGAAAACTACGTGGCATCGGGCAGTCCTGCCTGAGACTCTGCGCTACATCCTGCCAAGATGCCGGTAGCCCCTGTCATCCGTGAATAGGTTCAGAGTCCCACACGCCGGACACCGGTACGCCGGGAGAAAACGAAGCACGCGCAAGAGTCGATCCGATGGATGCCCCGAGCCGCAGCGTATACACACGTTGGTCCAGCAGCCGCTGCCGAGGCGATCGGGTGCGTTGCCAAAGTAGAGCGCCCAACCATAGAAACTCAACCGGGTGCCGAGGAAGCGGTCCAGCAACCGGAGAATATAAGTGGCCAGAAACAGAGAAGTCTCCGTCCCGCCTCCCAGGAGCCACAATCGCCGGGGCGGACGCGCGCGGCGGTTCCTTCGGTTGAGAAATGAGAACGACGTGCATAGCGGACGCGTAGCCACGTGTCTCAGCCTGGTCGCACGCTCGATCATCGATGCAAGCTCGCGCGCGGAAGTGAAGCGGTTGACGTGACCGCCACCACGGGCCAGCCATCGATACAGCCGGTCTGTCAGCGTGCTGGAGTCCGGAACCGCGACGTATAGAGACCCGTTCGGTTTGACCACCCGGCCGATCTCTTCCAGCGCGCCCGCAAGATCGTGGAAGTGTTCCAGGCTGTGGTTAGAAATTACGGCGTCAAAATGACTTGCCGGGAAGGGGAGTTGCGCCGCGTCCGCTTGGACAGAATTGGCAACGGGAACGCCGGGAAGTTCCAGGTCGACCCGGACGACGGCGAAGGAACCGCCGTCCGAGAGGAAAGTGCCCGCACCGCACCCGAGGTCGAGGATTGCGCCTCCCGGTGCAATTGCTGTCAAAAGCTCGTTCACATCAGCCGTGCCGGATCACCAGCACATCGCCGTCCTTGACGATGTACTCTTTGCCTTCCAGCTTGAGCAACCCCTTTTCGCGGACGCCCGCGTAGCCGCCCAGATCCACCAGCGATTTCCAGTTCACCACTTCGGCGCGGATGAATTTCTTCTCGAAATCCGAATGGATGGCGCCCGCGGCCTTGACAGCGGGGGTGTGCATGGGGATGGTCCACGCGCGGCATTCGTCCTCGCCGGCGGTCAGGAAGCTCATCAGGCCCAGCAGCGCGTAGGTGGCTGAGATCAGCCGCTCGAGGCCAGATTCCTGCAACCCGTAGCTGGCCAGGTACTCGCGCTGGTCTTCCACCGGCAATTCGGCCAACTCGGCTTCGATCTTGCCGCACACCGCCGCCGCCGAGACGTGCCGGCGGCCGGCCAGCACGCCTTCGCGGTATTCGCGCTCGCGCTCATGCAGCTTGCCGGCCTCGTCTTCACCGAGGTTCAGCACGTAGAGTATGGGCTTCTGCGAGAGGAATTGGAAGCCGCGCAAGCGTTTTTCCGACTCGGCATCGAGCTCCAGTTGGCGCAGCGGCTGGTTGGCATCCAAGGTGGCTTTGCACTTCTCCAGAAGCTCGAATTCGCGGTCCAACTCGGGGTTCTTGATCTTCTTGCGGTCCTTGTCCAGGCGCTCGAGGCGCTTTTCGACCACCAGCAGGTCGCTGAGCATCAACTCCATCTCAACGTCTTCCAGGTCGCGCACCGGATCGACGGACCCCTTCTCGTGCGGGACGGTCGAGTCCTCGAACAGGCGCAGCACGTGGGCGAAGGCGTCCACCACCCGCAGGCTGGCCAGGTAGCTGGGATCTCGAAGGCTCTCCTTGGAGACGGAGGGCATGTCCACATACTCCACCGTTGCGTGCGTGACCTTGGGCGGCTCGAAGAGGCGCGCCAGCTCTTCGACACGCGCATCCGGCACTTGCGCCACGCCGGTGCGCACCGCCGTGGAGCCGATGTGGGTTTCCTGGTGGACTCCGGTGAGGATCGTGAACAGGGAGGTCTTGCCGGTCATGGGCAAGCCGATAATGGCGGTTCGCATATTGGGAATCACCTACAAGGGAACATCCACCTGGCTGAGAATTTCTTCGATGATGCGCTCGCCCACGTCGGCGCGGCGCTGCACCAGGGTGGTGCGGGTATTGATGACCACGCGATGCGCGAACAGCGGCACGGCCAGGCGCTTCACGTCGTCGGGCGTGGCGTAATCGCGGCCGTCGAGCAATGCCAGCGCCTGCACCGCGCGGTAGAGCGCCTGCGAGCCGCGCGGGCTGACGCCCAGCGCCAGCGATTCGTGGTTGCGCGTTTTCTCGACGATGGCCAGCATGTAATCGACGAGAGCCTCTTCCACGGTGACGCGGTGCACGGCCTCCTGAAGCCGCAGCACATCCTCGGCCAGCAGCCCGGACGACGCGGCTTCCGGCAGCCCGGGTTCGGAGTTGCGCACGATCTGGCGCTCGCTGGCGAGGTCCGGGTAGCCGATGCGCAGCCGCATCAGGAATCGATCGAGCTGCGATTCCGGCAGCGGGTAGGTGCCGTGATGCTCCACGGGGTTCTGCGTGGCGATCACCATGAACGGCTGCGGCAGGGCGTGCGACTTCCCGTCGATGCTGACCTGGCCTTCGTTCATGGCTTCAAGCAGCGCCGATTGCGTTTTCGGGGTGGTGCGGTTGATCTCGTCGGCCAGCAGAAAATTGCTGAAGATGGGGCCCGGCTTGAACTCGAAGGCTTCCGAGTGGGCGTTATAGATGGTGACGCCGAGGACGTCGCTGGGCAGCATATCGCTGGTGAATTGCAGCCGGTGGAAGCGGCAGGAAACCGCGCGCGCCAGCGCCTGCGCCAGGGTGGTCTTGCCGACGCCGGGCACATCTTCGATGAGCAGATGGCCGCGCGCCAGCAGGCAGACCACGGAGAGCCGGACCACTTCCGGTTTGCCGCGAATGGTCCTGCCGAGGGCCGTCTCCAACCCGGCCAGCCTGGCGAGGATTTCGGGTGAGAATCCAACCGGCGGGGCGACCAATGATTCCCGCTGGGACATTACAGGTTCATCATACTAAAGATCGGCGGGCCTCAGCCGGTTGGAGCGCGGAGCGGTGGCGCGGTGGCGCAGCGTGGTGGCGCAGCGTGGTGGCGGCGCCCCGCGATTTCGGTTAAACTCGAATTCTGCCCGCCACTCGAGGGCGCGTAGCTCAGTTGGTTAGAGCGCCTGCTTCACACGCAGGAGGTCACAGGTTCGAGTCCTGTCGCGCCCACCATCCGTTTTTTCCGATTCGTGGGGAAACTCTCTGGGTGAGTGGGGCGATTTCGGATGCGAAACTCTCGTACCTCTTGAATCGCGGCCGAAGCCGTGGGAAGATACCGCTAGAGGATTTCCGGGCCCGAAATCCGAGCCATATGACGCCGAAGGAAGAATCGACACCGCCTTTCGATTCCAAGATGTTCCTGGCTAAGGTCGGGGCAGGCCGGAAAATGATGGACTACCGGCAGGGCGAGGCGGTCTTTTCGCAGGGCGACCATGCGGACGCGGTTTTTTATCTCCAGAAAGGCAAACTCAAGCTCACCGTCGTCTCCGACCAGGGCAAAGAGGCGGTCATCGCCATTTTGGAGGCCGGCGACTTCTTCGGCGAGGGTTGTTTGGCCGGACAGATCAAGCGCATGGCCACGGCCATTGCAATGACCGACTGCGCGGCCGCGCGGCTGGAGAAATCCGAAATGATCCGGGTGCTGCACGAAGAGCCGGTCTTTTCGGAGTTGTTCCTGCGGTATGTGCTCGCGCGCAATATTCGCATTGAGGAGGATCTGGTCGACCAGCTTTTCAACTCCAGTGAGAAGCGGCTGGCGCGCGTGCTTCTCCTGCTGGCGAACTTCGGGAAGGAAGGCAGACCGGAGCCGGTGATCCCCAAGATCAGCCAGCAAATGCTGGCCGAGATCATTGGCACGACGCGCGCAAGAGTCAACTTCTTCATGAACCGGTTCCGCAAACTGGGCTTCATCGACTATAACGGCGGACTGCACGTTCACAGTTCGTTGTTGAATATCGTCCTGCACGACTGACAACCGCGGACTCGGGTTTCGAATCGGTCGATCGCCCAAGTGTGCAATTTTGGATAGACAACCGGATAACGGAACCTTAAACTGCCTCGCAGGACGGTAACTGTCTCCGGCGAGGAGTTACGTGCCAATATGACCTCACAAACTAACGTTCGTCACAGCATTCGCCCGCTGAACGTGTTCAGCTTCTGCGGCCAGCCCATCGCGGCGCCGCGCGGCGAGTACTACCCGGCAACCAGGGATCTGCCGCCGTGTCCGCAGTGCAAGCGCGCCCGCGATCAGGCCGCGCTGGCGCTTGCCAGATTGACATCGAGGGCCAGGACTGAGAAATAGTCCGGAAGCCCAAGCCGTCAGCCACATTCCGTCTCGCCAGCGTAGCAAGAGCGCGGCTTGCGACGCGTTGGCCGCTCCCGGTGTTTCTCCTGTAGAATCAAAGTTACCCTTCTTGTTCATGCCCGAGACATTCGAGCAGCTTCTCGATCGCGCCGCTTCGGCATTCGGAATCGATCCCGGTTTTTGGGATATCTGGGGCCGTTACCACACCACCACCGCGGAAGCCAAGCAGGCCATTCTGCGCGGTCTGGGATTTGCCGCGGACAATCTGGAAGAACTGGAGCAATCGCTGGCCGCGCTCACGCGCCGGGAGTGGGAGAGGCTGCTGCCGCCGGCGGTGGTGGCCCGCGAATCGGCCGAGACGGAGCTGGTTTTGAACGTGCCCGCGGAATCGCTGGGACAACGCGCACAGTTTACGATCCGCCGCGAGGACGGTTCTACGGCCGGGTTCGAGCGGAACCTGTGGGAGCTTCCGCAAACCGCCCACATCGAAATGGATGGCCGCACGTGGGCGCGGAAACAGGCGCGCTTGCCGATCAGCCTGCCGCTGGGCTATCACGACATATCGGTGAAGCTGGGCGGCACGAGCGCGGCGACACGCTACATCGTGACGCCGGACAGGGCCTGGACGGACCCCCACCTGGGCCGCGGCGGCCGGGCGGCGGGGGTGGCGGTGAGCCTCTACGGAGTGCGCTCGGCCCGCAATTGGGGGTGCGGCGATTTTGGCGACCTGCTGGAGGTGGTGGACTGGGCGGCGGAAGATCTGGGCGCCAGCTTCGTGGGGCTCAACCCGCTGCACGCCATACACAACCGGCGCCCCTTCAATACCAGCCCGTATCTTCCGAATTCGAGCTTCTACCAGAACTTTCTGTACCTCGACGTGGAAAGCATGGCGGACTACGCGGGCAACCGCCGGGCGCTCGGATTGCGCCAGTCGCCGGAGGTTTCGGCCGAGATCGAGGCGCTGCGCGGCACGCCGTTCGTGGAGTACGAGCGGGTAAGCGCGCTCAAACTGCGGTTCCTGAAGCTGCTGTTCGCCGGGTTCCTGAGAGAGTGGCGGCGAGGCTCGGCGCGGGCGCGGGAGTTCCAGGTGTTTCTGGACCGCGAAGGCGAACTGCTGGAGCGATTCGCCACCTACTGCGCGCTCGACGAGCACCTTCACCAGCGCGATCCGGAGGTGTGGATGTGGACCGAATGGCCCGGCCCGTATCAAGACCCCTCGTCGGAGGAAACGCGCGCATTCCGCAAGAAACACTGGCGGCGCGTGATGCTTTACCAGTACGTGCAGTGGCAAGTCGACATCCAACTGCACCGCGCGCAGCAGAGGGCCCGCGCCCGCCATCTTTCCATCGGCCTGTATCACGACCTGGCGCTGGCCACGGACCGCTTCGGCTCCGATCTGTGGGGGTACCGCGACTTCTATGTGCCGGGCTGCCGCGTGGGATCGCCGCCCGACGATTTCTCTCCGAATGGCCAGGACTGGGCGTTTCCGCCGCCCAACGCGATTCGGCACCGCGAAGACGGATACCGGCTGTTTGCCGAATCCATCCGTAAAAACTGCCGCCATGGCGGCGCGCTGCGCATCGACCACGTCATGCGGCTGTTCCGGCTGTACTGGATTCCCGACGGGTTCGACGCCTCGCACGGAGCGTATGTCCGGAACCTCTCCGAGGATTTTCTGCGCATCCTGGCGCTCGAGAGCGTCCGCAACCATGTGGTGGTGGTGGGAGAAGACCTGGGAACGGTGGAGCCGGTGGTGCGCGAGACGCTGGCGCGCTTCGGCATCCTCAGTTGCCGGGTGTTCTACTTCGAGAAGGACGAGCGCGGCGAGTTCCGCCGGTACGAAGAATACCCGCGGCAGGCGCTGGTCTCCTCAACCACCCAGGACCTGGCGACGCTGGCCGGCTTTTGGGTGGGGACCGACATCGAGGCCCGCCGCCGCGCCGGCATGATCGACGAACCGGGCTACCGGTCGCAAATCGAGAGCCGCGCGCGCGACAAGCAGAAGATGCTGGATGTGCTCGCCGAGACGGGACTCTTGCCGCCCGAACTGCCCCGCGCCGCCGCCGATTACCCGGCGCTGAGCGGCGAGCTGCACAATGCCATCGTCGGATTCCTGGCGCTCACGCCATCGGAGCTTCTGGCCATCAACCAGGAAGACCTCACCATGGAACTGGAGCAGCAGAACCTGCCTGGGACCACATGGCAGTATCCCAACTGGGGAAGGAAGATGCGGATCGGCGTGGAGCAGTTGCGATCGGACGCCCAGGCCCGCGGGTTCACGGCCATGTTCGCCAACTGGATTGAGAAGTCGGGCCGGCGCAATCAGCCGGCTCCGTAAGGGCCGGGCATGCCCGATAACCGCGTAGCGGGACCCCGGCGCGGGGATTGAAGCTTACGCGACTTTCAGCCGCTTAAGCTTCAGCCGGTTGCGGCGGACTTGTGCAAGGTCATATTGGGCCTGTTGCATAAGCCAGCCTTCCTCGGTGCCGCCGAAAACCTTCGATAGCCTCACGGCCATTTCGGGAGATACGCCGCGCTTCCCGTTTGCGAGTTCCGAAAGCGTGTTGCGCGTCACTCCAAGGGCTTCGGCTGCTCGCGTGATGGTCAAGCCCAAAGGCTCGATACATTCCTGCAACACAACCAGGCCGGGGTGCGGCGGGTTTTTCATGGTCATAGGCTGGTTCCTTTCAGTGGTAATCGACATAATCAACGTCCTCCGCGTCGCCGTCAAAGCGGAAAATCACCCGCCAGTTGGCCCGAACGGTCACGGCCCCAAAACCTTTCATCCGGCCTTTGAGCGGATGCAACCGGAACCCCGGCACGTCCATATGGGCAACGGTTGGGGCGGCATGAAGCGTTGCCAGAATATTCCGCAGCTTGCCAACATGGTCGGGGATTACGCCGCTCGGGTCGTCCTGCTCAAAAAGCCGTTTCAGTCCCTTGTGGCGGATTGTCCGTATCATCCCGCACCGTAACGTGCCACGTGGCGCATGTCAAGGACAATTCTAGCACCTAGCCCTTTCCTTTGCTGGCATCCGCGAGGCGTGAGCCGAACGGGTGGCCCGCGTCCGACTAGGCGCACACGGCCACGCGCACAGGATCGGCGCTCGCCCCGGTTCAAATCTCACCGTTTGTGAGACACGGAGGGGGCGACGCACCCTTACTTTACGATCTCCGATCTGAGAGGACCTGCGAAAACAAGCGGCTCCGTAGGGGCCGGGCATGCCCCATAAGCGCTAAGATAATAGTTGCTTTTTATGCGCCTTTGGTCTAAACTCAGACCATGGTTGGCGCTCAAGATGAAAACTGGCAAGTACTTACCACGCTGCTGCCCAAAGGCTGGCAGGGCGACGCTTTTCGTTCGGGTGCGGTAGGGCGTATGCGCGGCTTCGCCAGCGTTTCGGATTTGCTGCGTACCTTGCTGTTGCACGTTGGCAACGGTTATTCCTTGCGGGAAACGGCAACCCGAGCCAAAGCCGCCGGACTAGCTTCGGTGTCGGATGTGGCGATCTTAGATCGCCTGCGAACGGCAGGTCCCTGGTGGCGTCAGATGTGTGCGCGCCTGCTAGCGGAGAACGGAATGCACGTGCCGGAACAAACCGGCGGTCGGGTGTTCCGCGCCGCCGATGGCACGGTGATCAAAGAGCCCGGCAAGACCGGGAGTTCTTGGCGCGTCCATTACACGTTGCGGCTTCCCGATCTGGAGTGTGATCACTTTGAGATCACGCCGGCGCGAGCCGTGGGCGGGGGAGAGAATCTGTCGCGACTGCCCGCCCAGCCAGGAGACTGCTTGCTGGCGGACCGCGGTTTCTGCCACAGCGCCGGCGTGCTGGCGACGATCGGCAAAGGCGTGGAGGTGATCGTGCGGCTCAACACCGGCAATCTGCCCCTCTATACAGCCTCGGGGAGGCCCTTCGATCTGCTGGGCGCTGTGGGCGGACTGCCGGAGGCGGGGCAATGCGGCGAATGGGAAGTGCATGTGCGCGCCGGAGCCACCGTTGGTCGGTTGCGACTGTGTGGCATTCGCAAAAGCGAATACGGCATCCAACGCGCGCTGGCGCAACTGCTCCGCCAAGCCGGCAAGCAGGGCCACACGCCGAAACCGGAGACGCTGGAATATGCCAAGTATGTCCTGGTAGTGAGCAACCTGCCCAGCGCGGAATTCAGCGCCCAGGAAGTCTTGGAGTGGTACCGGCTCCGCTGGCAGATCGAACTGGTTTTCAAACGTCTCAAGTCGCTCGCCGAGTTGGGCCACTTGGCCAAACACGACGAGCAAAGTGTGCGCAGTTGGCTGTATGGCAAACTGCTGGTGGGACTACTTACCCAGAAACTCATCCGCACCGGCCGCGATATTTCCCCCTAGGGATACTCGTTCCCTACGCCATAAGATCCCCAGCCGGTGGCGGGAGTTCAGTTTCGCGCTGCATCAACTGCGCCAAGCGATCGATCCACCGCTGGCGCTGGCGGCGACGATGGCGAACTGGAACACGCTGGCCGTCGATCTCGCTGAATCGAGCCGCAAGCGCGTACCCCAAGTGCCAGCATTCTTCGCGCGGTAGCGCAGCCAAATCGGCATAAATCGGGTAAATTATCTTAGCGCTAATGGGGCGTGCCCGGCCCCTACCTCGGGTCGTCCATGCGCGGAGACGGCCGGCCGCTGCGCGATTCGCGGGCGGTGGCGGGGTCGAAAATGCGCTGGTCGACGGGGAGAGCCTTATAACGGGCGGGGTTGGGGCGGGATGCGAAACAGTCGCTTAAGTCGGACGCCGTTGCATCGAAGAGATTCAGCGGCGGCACCCCGAGCAGCCGGAAGATGGTTTTGAGCAGGCCGGGGAAGCTGGTGTTGGTGTGGGAGACGTAATTCCGCTTGAACCACGGGCCGGCGCAGAGCAGCACGGTGCGGTGCGCGTCGATGTGATCGACACCGCCTTGCGCATCGTCTTCGGTGATGAACACCGCCATCTGGTTCCACCATTTCGTGCCCGAGAGGTATTCCAGGATGCGGCCTAGCGCCAGATCGTTGTCCGCCACGAACGATTCCCGGTAGGGATAGCCGTCCTCGGGACGCGCGTCGGCCATGTGGTCGTTGGGCAGATGGATGAACAGGAATTGAGGCAGGTCCGAGCCTGTGGCGACGTACTTTTCCGCGATCTCATGGATGAATTGCGAGGCGCGGTACTGGTCCGGGATGTTCATGTTGAAGCCGGGATACTGGCGCGAGGTGTTGCGGTAGAGCGGCTCCGGCATGGGCACATTGGTGAGAAAACGTGCGCCGGTGGGTTCCAGATCGCCGCCTTCGTCGACTCCCGCCAGCTCGAAACCTTCGCCGAAGTTATAGAAGGACACGCCATGCCGCACAAAATGGTGCCAGATGGTGCCGCCCTGGAGTTGTTCCTCGGGGTGCACGGAAGAAGCCGAGCCGGCGAACAGCAGCCGGCCGGGCGCGGCGCCCAAGCGAAAATCCTTTCTCTCGCTCGAGGCCGCCAGCAGCGAGCTTTCCGTCCAGGCGTTGGGATAGGAGCCAACCAGCCAGTGGTGGCCGTCGACGCTGACGTCGGAATCGGCGTAGAAGTTGTCGCTGAAAGTCCACTGGCGGGCAATGGCGTGGTGATTGGGAGTGACTGGGAGGTCCCTGATGCTGAGCCGCTTCCCCTGGCCGTCGAGATAACCCCGGCTGCCAAATCGCGCCATTTGCGGCGAGCCCATGGCCCGCCCGTTGGATGCCTCGCGGATGTCTCCGAATACTTCGTCGTAGGTGCGGTTCTCTTTCACAATGAGGACCACGTGGCGGATGCCCTCCGGTAACGCGCGCGGCGGGTCGGTGTGAGGGACGAACCCATTGGCTTGGCTGACGAACGCCGTGTGCGCCGGCAGTTCGTCCGCACGGGGGAGCGGAAAAACGGAAACCGAGCCCTGGCGCAGTTCGCTGGGCAGGACTCCGTTGAACGCCGCCCATAGGTAGACATTCGGCCCAACCCCATTGCCTTTGGCGTTGGCGACGAACACCGTATCGCGATCGATGGCCACGCGCGTGGGAAACCAGCCCGCGGGAAGGTGCCCAAGCACCCGCCGCTGTCGCGTATCGACCACGCCGACGGCGTCGATTCCCGCTTCGGCCACCAGCAGCCAGCCGGATTTTTCGTGGTATGCCATCCCGATGGGCAGCACGCCGCGCAGGGTTTCGAGGCCGGGAATGCGAATCGGAATCTCGGCTTCCACACGGTTGGCAACGGCATCGATCACGGTGATGGAATCCTGGTTGGCATTGGAGACGAAGACCTTCCCGGCGGCAGCCACGATGCCCGACGGGCTGCTTCCGCCGTAGCTTTGTCCCCCGAAGGGAATTCCGGTGCGGATGAAGGTTTCCACCTTGGGCGCGGCGGGAGTGGAAACGTCCACCACGCAAACCGAATTCGACTCGAGCGCATTGGGATCGCCCAGGCCGGGAACCGCCACCGTGCCGCGCGCGGTCTGGCGCTCGACGCCCGCGGCAGCCTCGGCGCTGGGGAATCCGAAGGCCGGGAACGGCAGACCGGTGGCTCGCGCCTGTTGGGGGTCCGCTCCGGGAATGGCCCGGTATTCGAACATGCCGAGGTTGGTGACGTAGAGCTTGCGCCGGTCGGGCGCAAGCGCCAGGGCAAAGGGCAGCCGGCCCACCCGCACCGACGCCAGCACCTGACGCGAGCGCGCATCAATCACGGCCACGCGAAAATTGGCCTGGTCCACGGCGTAGAGGATATTGCGCTCGGCGTCGAGGGCCAGGTCGCCGGTGTAGCTGTCGTCGAAGCCGCCCTGGTTGAGATCGATCGCGCGGCGCCGGTGGGTGGACCAATCGAACAGGCTGATGCGTCCGGAATCGCCTTCGGAGGCAAATACGGCATGCTCGCCGGAGAGCGCCAGCCCCATGAATACGCCGCGCCAATCGCGGGCGTCGAACTCGTCGAGCGTATCGACGGAGCGGGCCACCAGGTTGCCCACTTCCCAGCCGCCCCCCTTCCCGCGCTCCATGATGGTGAGGGAATTCCTGCCGGGGCCTCCGTTGGAGGTGACCACCGTTCTGCCCGAGGCGCTCACGACCAGCCCAAAAGGGCCAGAGCCGGTGGAGTGCTGCTCTCCGAGCGGGGTGATGATGCGGCCGCCGGGGAGAATCGACGAGGCGGGGGTGCCCACTGGGCCCCGCAAGGCCGGGCGTATGCCGGCCGGCGCGGAGTAGGTTTGTGCGGCGACGGGGAGGCTGAACGTCAGAAGCGCCAACGGGAAGCGCCAGGCGGCGGGCACTTCTCCATCATAATCGCCGGAGACCGGAACCGCGTCATCTTGGATTCCCGATGGCGAAAAATGCCACGGTGCGACCCTATATCAAAACTGCTGGAAGAAGCCCCCTTACATTAGTGAAACCCGCCACTTGCGGAACCGATCCAAGCAGGTGTGAAAGGGGGTGCGATTTGGCACGCGAAATGCTCGTAGGATATCGTAAGGATAGGGTTCGTGGCATCGAGGGGGTTGTTAGAGATGCACGCGCTCCTCAGCCATTGGAACAGAGGGTAGAGGGAAGCCGTCCAAGGAGGAGAGTAATGGCATCCAGCATTGCAAGGGTGGCATCTCAGAAAGCACTGGAAGACCCACTTGCGTTTCTGTCGTGCTCGATCATCGCGGAGTACAAAAAGGGTCAGCTTATCTACGACCAGGACCAGCCTTCCACCAGCATCTATCTCGTGATCGAGGGGAAAGTGAAGGTGTCGCGGATGGGGGGTGACGGCCGCCAGGTAGTGGTGGACATCTACCAGCCCGACGAGTTCTTCGGAGAATCGGCTCTCCTGAATCTTCCCCACCGGTCCGAACAGGCCGTGGCTCTCGACAACACCAAGCTGATGGGCTGGTCGGCCGCGGAAATCGAGGACATGGTCGCGAAGCGTCCGCGCCTGGCGGTGGCGCTGCTGCAAATCCTGACCAAGCGCTCGATGGATTTCACGGAGCGCATAGAGAGCTTTTCGGCGGATAATATCGCGCGGCGGCTGGCTCGCTCGCTGATCCGCTTTGCCGGGCGTCAGGGGACGCGCGGAGACGACGGATCGGCCCGCATGGCGCCGCTCACGCACGAGCTGCTGGCGCAATACGTCGGCACCTCGCGCGAGATCGTGACGCATTACATGAACCAGTTCCGGAAAGAGGGTTACCTGCAGTACTCGCGCAGGGGCATCGTCCTCAATCACAATGCTCTCGGGGAGTGGCTGCGGCAGAGCGCGTAGACGCGCAGGGTCAAAATACGGTCCGCGCGGTTTGTGCGGTCCCCGTGGAATTGGTGATCTGGACTTGGAAAGCGCCGATCTGCGATGGGTTTCCCGTCACGGGGAAGACGGCCGTCAGCAGAAACACGCCGCCCAGCCCCGAATTCTGAAAATAGCTCGCGAAGCCGGCCGTGGCGTTGGCGCTAATCGCTCCTGGCGCAATGGCGTTGCCGGCGGCGTCGAAGAACGTGAAGGTAAGCGGGCCGGCCGAGTGCGTGTTGTCGAAGCCCGTTACCTGCACTTGAACGCCGGTTGCGGACCGCACTCCCTGGACCAAAGTGGTTCCCACGGTGGTGGGCAGAATGGTGATGGCTTGCTGGGCCGTCACCCCGCCTAACTGCACGGTGAAGGTCAGCGCGCCCGCCGTGGTGCCGGTCTGGAAGATCGCCGTGAGTTGGGTGCCGAAGTATCCCTGGGTATCGCCCGGCGAGACGGTGAAGGCGGCCGTTCGTCCTCCCGACGCGAACACGATGGCGGAATCGTCGGTGAGCCCCGAGGCAGGCTGGAAGTCGAGCGTCAGCGTTCCGCTCCCGCTGGTCTTGGATGCCGCGTCGAGCGTGACCGTGACCGCTCCCTGCTGCGCGCTCAGGGCCTGCGGAAGGTTGATCGAGAGGACCGGGTTGGGCAGGGGCGGCTGGATGCCCGTCCCGATCAGGGCGCAGGTGGTGTTGCCAATGACGAGCGAGCCGCCGCGGGCGCCTGTGGCGGTGGGAGTGAACTGCACATAGAAGTCGGCGGTGTGGCCTGCCGGCAGCGCCTGGCCGCCTGGGGCGGCACCGCTCAGGCTGAAATCGCCGGCCGGAACCGTGATCGCCGGCACCGTCAGGACCGCAGTTGTCTGGTTCACAACGGCGAAATGGCGCGCGAGGCCGACACCGAGCACGACCGAGCCGAAATCCACCGGGCCGGCGGCGATCGGCTGGAGCCCCGCGCCCGCGTCCACTTCGTAGGTCAACTGCAGGCCCGTCCCAATCAGCGTGTAAGTTTGGCTGCCAATGACGAGCGAGCCGGTGCGGGCGCCCGTGGCCGTGGGAGTGAACTGGACATAGAAGTCGGCGCTCTGGCCGGGCTGGAGCGCCAGACCGCCAGGGGCAGCGCCGCTCAAGATGAAGTCGCCGGGCGGAACGGCGATGGGCGGCGCCGTCAGGACAATGGCCGACTGGTTGGCAACGGCGAAATGGCGCGCGACGGTGGACCCGAGCTCGACCGGGCCGAAATCCACCGAGCCGGCGCCGAGCGGTTGGAGACCCGCGCCCGCGTCCAGTTGGTAGGTCAACTGCGCGCCCGTCCCCACGAGCGCGTAGGTTTGGTCGCCCATGACGAGCGAGCCGCTGCGCGAGCCCGCGGCCGTGGGGCTGAAACGCACATCGAACGCGGCGCTCTGGTTGGGCTGGAGCACCGTGCCGCTGGGCGCGGCGCCGCTCAAAGCGAAATCGCCGCCGGCCACGGCGATGGCCGGCACCGTAAGGGCTACCGTCATCTGGTTCACGGCCAGGAAATGGCGCACCACGCTGGAACCGAGCTCGACCGAGCCGAAATCCACCAGAGCCGTGCCCAGCGGCTGGAGACCCGCGCCCGAATCGACCTCGTAGGTCAGCCGCGGCAGCACAGTGGCGAGCAGCAGAAGCGACACTCCGTCCGACAGCAGCGGGGCGCTGTAGGAACCGGCGTCCGGCGCGAGAAAAGTCACGGTGAAATCCACGGCCGCCTGCGGGTTGAGCGGGAATGGAAGCGCCGGCCCGTTCAGCGTGAACCCGGCGCCCGCCACCGACAGCACCGTCACCGCAGCCGCGGCGCTGGAGGTGTTCCGCAAACGAAAGTGGGCGGAGGCTGCCTGGTTCGGGTAAACGGCGCCTAAATTGTAGACGGCCTGCGCCGGCTGCTCCGCGCTGCCGTTCACCACGAACAATTGAAACTGCCCATAACCCGCGGGTGCGAGCGAAGCCGCGAGCAGCAGCACGCGAAGGAATGGTGCGCTCATGGCTTGCCCACCGTGATGGCCGGTGTCCCGATGGACAGGGTGATGGTGGGAGCCGGCGCCGGGGCGCTCCCGGACCTTCCGGCCACCAGGATGGCCGCCGCCGCGCCGCCGCTCGCCAGCACCGCCGCCGCCACCACGATCCACTTTTTATGACCGTGGGAGCTGCCGGCCCTGGCGGGGTGCCCTCCGGGCCCCGCCCCGCTTCCCGGCTCGGCAATGTACTGGAATGACGCTATGCCGGCGCGCGCCTGCTCCTTGGACGCCACGATGAGAATCATGAAACGCCCAGAAGTGCGATTCAACTGCAAGCCACGCACGCTGGCATGCCCATGGCTGTCCGTGACCGCCACGTCCGTCTGTATGTTGTTGGCGAAGAGACCGCCCGGGCCCTCTTCGGGCAGGTGAAAACTGACGGCCGCGCCTTCCACGGGCGTTCCGGTTTCGTCGGTGACTTCGACGGTGAGCGGGCGCGTGCTGCGCGACCCCGGGGCGTATACCGCCCCCTCGCCCTCGACGACACGGATATGAAGAATGGCGACTTGAGCCGTCGCCGTGCAGCCGAGCGCCAGGACGAACGCCGCCGCGGGAAAGGCTCTAAAGATTTGTCTCAAGCAAATTAGTGGCGGAGTCAGCCGGACTTTCTCGCCAATATGACGGTAATGTTGTCCGGGCCTCCGGCTTCTTTGGCCGCCTCAATCAAGCGGCGGCAGGTTTCTTCGAGAGTCCAGCCATACGGCCCGCCGCGCAGGATCCGCTCGATGCGATCGGCATCCAGCACGCCGTGCAGCCCGTCGCTCGAAATCAGCACGAGTGCGCCCGCCTTCAAGGGCACGCAATAGTAGTTGACGGTCAGCGGCGCGCTGGCTCCAATGGCCATGGTCAGCACGTGCCGCATGGGATGATTGCGGAGGCTCTCCTCGTTGAGGCCGAGCGGCCGGCCCACTTCGTTGACCCACGTCTGGTCGTCGGTGATGGCGCGGAAGCCGTTGTCATCCAGCAAGTAGGCGCGGCTGTCTCCCACGCTGGCGACAAAAAGGCCTTCCTCGGTTTCCAGAGCAACCACCAGGGTGGTGCCCATGCCTTCCAGGCTGGGGTCGCTCCGCGCCGCCTCGGCCACGCGGCGGTTGGCCTCCTCGACAGCCTTGAGCACCACCTGGGAATCCCGGTGTTGGGCATCGAGCACCACTTCCGCCACCGTATCGACAGCCAATTGCGATGCCCGCTCGCCGGCTCTGGCTCCGCCCATCCCGTCCGCCAGCACGTACAGTCCCAGCTCCGGTTTGATCAGGCAGTAGTCTTCATTATTCGTTCTGACGCAGCCTTGGTCCGACAACGCGAAGGCTTCCAACATTCCGGCGACTCCCTAACCGCAATTCTACCCGATGGCAGGCGGTAGAATAGGGCTACTCTCCCGATGTTATGGAAACGTCTCAAGCTGACGCTCGAAATGATCAAGTTCGAGCATTCGGTCTTCGCCCTGCCGTTCGCCCTCACCGGCGCTCTGCTCGCTTTCCGCGACAGCGGCTCGAGCGGCGGGGAAATTGCGCGCAAGCTGGTTTGGATCGTGCTGGCGATGGTGTGCGCCCGCTCGGCCGCCATGGCGTTCAACCGGCTGGTCGATTTCGACATCGACGCGCGCAACCCGCGCACCAGGATGCGCCACCTGCCCACCGGCCTGCTGTCTCGCTGGTTTGCCTGGGGATTCGTGGCGGCAGCGTCGGCCCTCTTCTTCCTGGCCGCCGGTGAACTGAACCGGTTGTGCCTGCGCCTGGCGCCGGTGGCGCTGGGCACCGTGTTTTTCTATTCCTTCACCAAGCGGCTCACCTCTTTCTCGCACCTGGTGCTGGGGTTCTGCCTGGGAATCGCGCCCGCCGCCGCCTGGATCGCCGTGCGCGGCTCGCTCGACCCGCGCATTCTCTGGCTCACCGCCGCGGTAACATTCTGGACTGCCGGTTTCGACGTCATCTACTCCTGCCAGGATTACGAATTCGACATCGCCGAAGGGCTCTTCAGCGTGCCGCGCGTGTTGGGCATCGCCGGAGCTTTACGCGTCGCCCGGGCGATGCACGCGTTGATGGTGGTCTGCCTGCTGGCCCTGGTCTGGACACTGCACCTGGGGGTGCTGGCGCTGGCCGGAGTCGGCGCCATCGTGGCGGTGCTGGTTTACGAGCACAGCCTGGTGAAGCCCCACGACCTTTCGCGCGTCAACGCCGCCTTCTTCACCATGAACGGTTATGTGAGCGTGTTATTCTTTTTATTCTGGGCTGCTGATATACTCCTCCTCAAACCGGGTGTCTGAAGTATGCAAGTGGTGATCGACGATTCCCGTCTTGTCCCTATCCGCGGCAAGGTTGAGGCGGGCGAGCGGCTCTCTTTCGACGACGGCCTGGCGCTCTACCGCACCGCGGACATCCTGGCGCTCGGCTACCTGGCCAACCTGGTGCGCGAGCGGCTGCACGGCAACGTCGCCTTTTTCAATGTGAACCGCCACATCAACCCCACCGACGTCTGTGTGGCCAGTTGCCGCCTGTGCGCATTCGGCAAGCGCGTGCGCGATCCCAGGGCCTACACCATGTCGCTCGAAGAGGTGTGGCAGCGCGCCGGCGAGGGCTGGAGCGAGGCGGTCACCGAGTTCCACATCGTGGGCGGCCTGCATCCCGAGCTGACCCTCGATTGGTACTGCGAGATGCTGCGCGGCCTGAAGCAGCGCTTCCCGCGGGTCCACCTGAAGGCCCTGACCATGGTGGAGATCGCCTACCTGGCGCGGCGCACGAAGATTCCGGTGCGCGAGACGCTGGAACGGCTGCGCGACGCGGGCCTGGATTCGCTGCCCGGCGGCGGCGCGGAGATCTTCAACGAACGCGTCCGGCGCATCATCTGCGATCACAAAATCGACGGCCGGGAGTGGCTGGAGGCCGCGCGCGCGGCGCACCAGTTGGGTCTCCGCTCGAACTGCACCATGCTCTACGGCCACATCGAAAACGAGGAAGACCGCGTGGACCACCTGATCCGCCTGCGCGAACTGCAAGACGAAACGCACGGTTTCGCGACCTTCATCCCGCTGGCCTTCCATCCCGACAACACGGCGCTCCAGCACATCCCCACGACCACGGGCTTCGCCGACATCAAGAACATCGCGGTGGCACGCCTGATGCTGGACAACATCCCGCACATCAAGGCCTACTGGGTGATGATGACGCCGCGGATCGCGCAGATCGCGCTGCGCTTCGGCGCCGACGATATCGACGGCACCATCGTGGAGGAACGCATTTACCACGACGCCGGAGCAACCACCAGGCAGGGCCTGCGCCGCGCCGAGTTGCTGCACCTGATTCGCAAGGCGGGCCGCGAGCCGGTGGAGCGGGATACGCTATACCGGCCGGTGGAGCGGACGGAAGCCACGTTCACGGTGCTGGTGTAGCTTTTCCCAATCCTCTCGAACCTGCCATCTGCTCGCTTTCTGCCAGATTGCTCCAAAATGATAGAATGGCGCACAAAGCCACGGCACGGTATAAGGCCCGGGTGGCTGGCGCAGGCCGGGTGCTCATCCCGGCTGAGATCCGGAAAAGGGCCGGCATGAAGCCCGGCGCCACGGTGACCATTACGGAAGGGCCGTCGGGCCGCATCGTACTCGAGCCGGCCCTGGCCCTCCTGCGCGAAGCACAGGAGTACTTTCAAAGCCTCGCGCCTGCCGGCATGCTCTGGTCGGACGAACTAATCGCGGAACGGCGCAAAGAGGCGCGGCGTGAAGTCGAAGACTGACCGGGCGCAGTACGTACTGGACAGCTCGGCCTTGATCGCGCTGGTGCGTGGCGAACCGGGTTCGGAAACGGTCCGTGCCGCCATCGGCGCTTCCGTGGTCTCGGCCGTCAATCTCACCGAGACCATGGCCAAACTGATCCGCGCGGGCGGCGAGCCGCGGCTGGTGGAACGGTATGTGCGTGGGCTTCAGCTCGAAATCGTGCCATGGGACGAGGAGTTGGCGTGGGAAAGCCGGGACCTTTGCTCGCTGGCATGGACCCACGGCATCTCCTTCGCGGACCGGGCCTGCCTGGCCCTCGCGCGGCATCTGCGGCTGGCGGCCATCACCAGCGATGCGGCGTGGAAGGAGCTGGATGCCGGTGTTCCAGTGGTCCTTTTCAGGGAAAGCAAGGGACGGTGAATCCGCGTGCTGGCGACGTTCGCTTCCGTCAGCGTCGCTCTCGTGGCCGCGGCATGCTTCGCCAGCTACGTTCCCGCCCGGCGGGCGACAACGATGAGTTTCGCCTCATACGGCTCAAGCGAGAGAGGCACCGTCACCGTTCCGTGCCCTACGGTGGCCCCGGTCATCGGCTGAATCGTTCCCGCGCCCGCGTCCCATAGCTGCGGCTGGCCGCCTCCGGCCAGAATCGCGGTGCGCGACTGCCGCTGGTTGCTCTCGTTGAAAAAGAAGTACACTTCGGCGTCCAGCAAGCTCCGATGGTTGTAAGTGATCGGAGGGCAGGGACGGTCCAGTGCCACGTCGGGTTTGGGCAATGCCTGGACCACCCGCGGCGTGATCTCCGCGGCCGGTTCCAGCACGGCGAAGCTCAGATCCGGCGCTCCGGCGGCAGGCTTCAGGAAGGTCCGCTCGATCACTTGCGTGGGTGCGCGGCCCACGAAGATCACCTTCCCGCCCTGGGCCGCAAACGCGCGCAGGCGGTCAAGCGCCGCCCGCGTGATCACCGTCGAAGAGGGAATCACGATGCCGCGGTAGACCTGGCCGCTGAGATTCTTCAAGCCGCCGCCCTCCAGCGTTCCCACCGTGGAGAGAACCTGCTCGTCGAGGTAGTCGAAGTCGATCTGATGCTCGAGCAGTTGCTGCGTCAGGCGTTCCATGGCGGTGATGGAGTCGTCGTCGCCCATCCAAACGCTGTTGGTGGGGTAGTACATCGCAACCTGGGCGGCCGGCCGTCCGACGGAGAGCAGGTATCCGAGGCGATTCACGTACCAGGCGATCGCACTGCCGCCACTGCCCCCGGCGCGAATCTGAAGGGCCGTGACGCCGCGCGCGAAATGGTAGTCCGCCACGAACTTGCCCGCCTCCCCGGGGCCTCCGCCCTCTTCCTCCCAGGCCTTTGGCCTTCCGAACAGGTGCGCCGCGGAGGAGGCCAGCTTGGTCCAATTGGCCACTTTGCCCGGACCGACTCTGTTGATGTTGTCGATGCCGGGCACCTGCACCTGCCGCATGCACCTGAAAAAATCGCCCTCGTTGCGAATCAGATAGAGCGGCACGCTGCTGGCGCCCACGTGCCGGAGGTCTTCCATGTGGTTCTGGGCTGCCCAGCCGGCCTCCACGTCGAAGAAGTTGGTGGCGAACATGCCGCTCCACACGTCGTAGTAGTCGGCCTTGGCGCGCTGGGCTTCGTCGGTGAGCTTACCCATGAACCACATAGGAATGTAGGGCTTGAGGTCGTAACCTTTCTGTTTCTGAAACTCATCGAGCAGCTTTGGGGTCCAGGGGATGAAGCCGTTGTAGTCGGTTTCGTCGCCGAAGAAGCCGAGCACGGTCTTGCCGAACTCGTCCCCGATCGCCTGCTTGTAGGTTTCGTGCGTGAGCTTCATGAAAGCGTGAGTCGCTTCCGGATCGAGGAAGTCGATGAGCGAGTAACGGGCGTCCTTGGGTGGCCTGAGAAAGTCCGTGCGGGTGTTGGACCGCGTCGGCGAGCTGCGGTAGATGTGGCGCACAAACACCACGGTCCACAACCAATTGGGTTGGCTCGGATCGGAACCCTCGCTCGGCGCGGTCCACTCGAACTGGCCGCCGGCGGGCAGTGGAATCAACGCGGTGGTTTGGTCGGAGCCCTTCACCGAGAACGCACCCAGCGTGCCCGGAGGCATCGGAAGGGTGAGCGTCTGCCCGGCGGCGACGCTGGCGCGGAGATCGGCGACAATGGCTTGCATGCGGAGCTGCGGGTACTCGGTGTTGATCAACCCTCCCGCCATGCCGCTGGGGTAGTCGCATTCGTCCTGGATCCACAGCTTCATCCCGCGCTTCTTGGCTTCCTCGACCACGAACTTCACTTGCGCCATGTGCTCCGGCGAAAGGTATTTCGGTTCTCCGCGTCCCGGCGACAGGTTGAACACGAAGACGCCATTGGCCAACAGCCGGTCCAGATCCCGGACGATCCTTCCCCTGATTTCCTTGGCGTCTGGGCCGTTCCAACTCAGAAACGGCTGGATGGCTCCATACTCGCGTGGCGGCGTTTTGAAATTCGCAGCCGCTTCGCGCAGTGTTGGCACGGTGATCTGCTGCCACGGCCCTTGCGCCATCAAGGTCAATGCGCACAGCAATGGTATTGCGAGCTTAAGAGTGACTCTCATGGATAAACCTCTGCTACAACTGCCGGGCCAGCTCCAGGTTCCGCTGCTTGAGCCAGCGCAAACGGCCCTGGTATTCCTGGTACAAGGTGCCGAAACCCGCCCAGTAGTAGCCCACGACGAAGAGTAGAAGGAAGGGAATCGCGAAGAAATTGTAAGTTTGCACCGCGAACACGTTCATCGCCACAAAGTACGTGCCCACCAGGATCTCCGCGTAGGGAAGCCAGCCGCTGCGGCGGCGGTACTTCTTGTGTTCCAGGCTGACCTGGCCCCCGCCGATGGCGAATTTGGGCGTTCGCACAAAGCCGCTCTGAATGCCGAACAGCGCTTCCAGCACGGCCCGCGTATTGATGATGGTCAGCCCCACCCCTACCGCGATCAGCATGGGGAGCATCAGAATCGACCGCTTCCAGTGCTTGGGGTACAGCTCGCGCTGCGCAATCACGTAGAACAGCGAGATGGACCAGAACGATGCCGCGATGAGCGGCAGATCGATGAACACCATCTGCCACACACCCATGTAGAAGCGCACGATCATCACGGGCAGCAGCAGCGCCGACAGCACGATCATCAGCGGATAGGAAATGTTGGGCGTGAGGTGCAGGAAAGCCTCGGCTTTCACGCGCTTCGGCACGTCGGCGCGGCAGATGGCGGGCAGCAGCTTCTTGGCGACCTGCGTCAGCCCCTTAGCCCAGCGGGATTGCTGCACCTGGAAGCCGTGCATTTCGACAGGCAGCTCGGAAGGGCAGTGCAGGCCCGGCAGGTAAACGAAACGCCAGCCCTTGAGTTGGGCGCGGTAGCTCAGGTCGGAATCTTCGGTGAGTGTATCGTGCTGCCAGCCTCCCGCGTCGGCGATCATCTTCTTGCGCAGAATGCCGGCCGTCCCGTTGAAGTTGAAGAAGTACCCCGCGCGCGACCGGGCGCCGTGCTCCAGGATGAAGTGGCCGTCCAGCATCATGGCTTCCACTTCCGTCAAGAAGTTGTAATCGCGATTGATGTAGCTCCAGCGGGTCTGCACCACCCCGACCGTCGGGTCCACAAAGAAATCGACGGTGCGCTCGAGGAAATCGGGCGGCGGGCAAAAATCGGCGTCGAACACGGCCACCAGCTCTCCGGTGGCGGTTTCGAGCCCTTCCTGAAGCGCGCCGGCCTTGAAACCGTGGCGGTTGGCGCGGTGGTGATACTCGATGGGGTGGCCCAGCGCCCGGTAGCGCGCCACCAGGGCTTCGGCGAAGGGGGCGGTGTCGTCGGTGGAATCGTCCAAAACCTGAATCTGGAGCAGGTCCTTGGGGTACTCGATCTTGACCACCTCATCGATGAGCCGCTCCACCACGTAGCGCTCGTTGTAAAGCGGAAGCTGGATGGTCACCGGGGGACGCTGTTCGTAGCGCTGCGGCGGCCCGGTAACGGCCTTTTTCCGATGCTTGAAATACGTGCGGATGATGTCGTAGCGGTGGATGCCGTAAACCGAAAGGATGGCCAGAATCGTGAAATAGGGGATCAGCATGGCCCAATCGAACCACGCCATCTGATGAATTCCGGCGAAGGTGTCGTCGAACATGCTCCGCACCAAACGGTCGGTAGCGGAATGAGCGGCCAGGAACGCCAGCGGCAAACTTGACGGCATGCGGGAGAGCCTTTCGGCCATTCAATATTAGCAGATATGATGATGGGGGTGGGGGCGGGCCTGCGTAGGGTTGTGGGTTCGAGTCCTGCCTGGGGAGCCAAATATCATTTCTGGCCGTTTCCGCCATTTCCCCTCCCGTCCGCTGCTGTTCCGACGCGACCGCAACTGCCAACACGTCAAAGGGTTGGCGATATTTCGCGGTCAGTTCGCCGCCTTTCCACGTGCAGTTCGAGAGTACAAAATCCAGGAGTTTCCGTTTTTCCGTTGCGGGCTGACTCTCGAACAGGGCGTGCGCGTTGTGCGCCAGTTCCAGGAGTTGGACGCCTTCCTCGATATAGCTGTGGTTGGCCGTCTGGTGCGCCCCCAGGTCGCGCATGATGGCCGCCTGCGCCGCACGCATCTCCGCGGCCTTGGTGTCGAAGAAGTCGTTGGCGATCCGGCCGTCCAGCTTGTCCTCGTACATGGCGTCGATGCGGTCCTGGAGGCGGCGGTGCTCACGCTGAAGCTTGGCGATGGCGTCGTCGTGGAACTGGCGTTCGTCGCGGTGGCTTTCGCGTAGGGCCTGCCGCACCCAGGCCAGCGTCTCGTCGCTGAACGCGATCCCTTTCAGCAAGCCCGTGAACCTCTCCTCCAGCACCTCCTCGCGCGTATACGGCTCCGGGCACTTCCCCTTGAAGCCGGTGCAGTGGTAGTAGATGTAGCGGCCCTTCTTGATCTCGCCCACCATGGCGCAGCCGCAGTGGCCACACGTGATCAAGCCGCTGAAGGCGAACTGCTCTTTCATCTTGCGCGTCTTCTTGGCGCCGCGGCCGTCGAGGATCGCCTGGACCTGATCCCACAGTTCGCGGGAGACGACCGGCTCGTAGGCGCCGTGGTACATCGTGCCGTCGAAGTCGAAGTCGCCGGAGTAGATGCGGTTGCGCAGGATCTTGTGCACCGTGGAGGTGGGCACCATGTCACCGCTCTTCCGGTAGGCCAGTCCGTCGGCGCGCGCTGTCTTGGCCATCTGCTTCAGCGAGAACTTGCCGGTGGCGTACTGCTCGAACATCCTGGTGATGACCGGCGCCAGATTCGAGTCGGGCACGATGGTCCGCTTCCCGTTGGTGCCGTCCACGTTGATGTAGCCCAGCGGCGCGAACGACGGCCAGATGCCCTGCCGCGCCTTTTCCAGCATCCCCTTGCGAGTCTCCTCCGAGAGGTTATCGATGTAGTTCTTCGCCATCAGCACCTTGATGCCATGCATGAACTTCTCCGAGGAGCGGGAGTCGGGAGCCAGGATGACGTTCTCCTTCACGAAGTGGATCTCAAGCCCGAGCTCTTCGATGGTCACCCAGTCCTTTAGGTTGCGGTAGAGGCGGTCGGTCTTTTCCACCAGCACGGTGCGGCAGGACTTGCTCTTCTGCAACAGCGCGATCATCTCGCCGAAACTCGTGCGGCCCGCCGCCTTCGCCGTCTCCACGTCCGTGAATTCCTTGAGCACATCGAAGCCGTGGGCACCGGCATAGCCGCGGAGCAGCTCCAATTGCGCCGGAATCGAGTAGCCCTCCTTCTCCTGGTCTTTGCTGGAGACGCGGGCGTAAATCACGGCAGGATGGCGACCGCTGGCGGCCGATCCGGTGTCGGTTTGGAACTCTGTTCTTTTCTTCATCTCACCTCCTACGCTTCCGTTGCTTCTTTCCCGCCGGGCTTTCCTTGCCCAACCACTTTCTGATCCGGGGGAGGGGCGTGCTGATCTTTCGCGCGATCTCATTGACGGGGGTGCCCGCCGCCTCGAGCCGCAACGCCTCAGCCTTCTTTTCGCGGTAGGTGTCAACAGCCCGTCGCTTGGCGACGCCTTCTGGCTGCACTTCGGGCAGTAGTTCGCCGTCCCAGGTTTCGGCCGCTTCAGTTCCCGAACATATGGGAAGCCGCACCCGGAACACGTGTAGAGGCTTTCGGCCCCGGCGAGGCTTAGGGCGAGTTGCAGGCCCAGCGCGGCGAATAGGAAGCCGTGATAATCGACCTGCAATTCCCATCGTGCGTTGTCCGGATTCCATTGCACCGCGAAATCCGAGAGGCCCTGCATACGCCCCGCCCTCCAGAAGCTCAACCACGCGGCAACCTCGGTCGCGATCACCTGCCTGCCCTGTTCCACCGGATTGCGGTTTGGCGCGGGTTTCGGAAACAGATACCACCCCATGCCGTACCTGTGTTCTTCAATTGCGACCTTGTACGACTCGGGCGTGTCATCGATGGAAGCGATGATTCCCCAGTCAGCCAGATCGCCAAGCTTGTCCTGCCTCAGCGCAGCGGCGATGTTGAGGACCGCGCACGCGCGGCGGGAGAAGTACTTCCAGGCGCTGATCGGATCGGCTCCCTCCGTCATCGACTCGCCGCACGGCCGGTAGACCACCGTTTCCTTCGCCCGCACCGGCTGCATCGCCAGGACACCCCACTTCTTCGCGAACCTCAGGATGGCCGCCGAATCCAGGTCCCACAGCTTCACGAACTCATTCAATGTAGATCGAGAAACTTCCTGCCATCGGGCTGGCCCGCCCAACTCCCACCGAACGGTGTCGCCATCCAACTCGATCTTTCCCGGCACGAGAACCTGGCCGGACGGCACAGGTTTGCCCAGGTTGCCGTTGATATCGGTTAATCCGCCGAGGTCCCAATCCTGTGTTGACATCTCAATCTATAGTCTACCGCTTTCGACGTTATAGTCAATAGCCCACACTGAAGGTCAGTATGGAGCGGTTGCCGCTGTTGGAAGAGACGATCCGGGTTTGGCAGCCGCGTGCTTCGCGCCAGTTGACGGACGAAGACGCGCGCCAGATGGTTGAGAACGTCACCGGCTTCTTCACAACACTCCGGGGCTGGTCCGCAGCGGCAGATCCCCGCCAATCCCAACCCAAAGCAGACAGGGAGGCTGCATGAAGCGCAGGTATCTCGCGGAAGTGGTTCCGACCATCCCCAGTGATCTGGTCAACGTGAAGGAGGGCGCCAGGATCGCCAGAAAGACGGAGCGCACCATCTGGCGCGACATCCGCAGCGGCAGACTGCGGGCCTGGGGCACGCGCCGCTGCTATCTCGTCTCGGTTTCGGATTTGTTGGCGCCAGTGACCATCCGGGGTGCACTCCATGAATAGCGCGCCAGTTTGTGGGTCTAGGCCTACACGTCGCCGGACCAGCGCCAACATGCTGGCGATCCGGAAAGCAGTTTACGAAATCTTGCGTGAGATCCAACCGGCTACGGTCCGGCAGACCTTCTACCAACTGGTCAGCCGTGGCGTGATTGCGAAAACGGAGGGCGAGTACAAGCACACCGTGGTGCGCCTGCTGGCTACCATGCGCCGCGCGGGAGAGATTCCGTTCGGCTGGATCGCCGACAACACGCGGTGGATGCGCAAGCCCCGCAGCCATTCTTCACTGGGCGACATGTTGGAGGAATCGCAGCGTTTCTATCGCCGGGCCATGTGGGACGACCAGGAGGTCTACGTCGAGATCTGGCTCAAAAGGATGCGCTGTCGGGCGTGCTCTATGATGTGACCGCCGAGTTCGACGTGCCGCTCATGGTGACTCGCGGCTACCCCTCCATCTCGTATCTCTACGACGCGGCCGAGGCCATCGCGGAAACTGACAAGCCCGCCTTCCTATATTATTTTGGCGACTACGATCCTTCGGGCTGCGACATCACCCGCGCGGTGGAAAGCGGCATCCGCGAGTTCGCCCCCGACGCTGACATTCACTTCGAGCGGGTAGCGGTGACCCAGCGCAGATCGCGGCCTGGCGGTTGCCGTCGCGCCCCACGAAGAAGTCCGACTCCCGCAGCGAAGGCTTCGAGGGCGACAGCGGTCGAGGTGGATTCGATTCCGCCCGCCACGCTGCGTAACATGGTGCGCAATTCCATCGTGCGGCACATCGATGCCCGCCAGATGAGGGCATCGCTCGCCATCGAGGAACAGGAACGTGAAACCTTGCGCCGCATCATCAGCAACCTCGGGAGGACGGCGTGAGCGCGGCCACCATCCCTGCCGAGGAACGCAAGGATATGCACGAGCAGGCCTTCGAAGAGGCCACCCGCTCCGTGGCGGTCATGTTCCGCCCCAGCGACGTGGTCGAGGTGCGCGTTCCAAAAGCTGGGCGCAATCGCACCATCTCGGGCTACTTCAATGACTCCGCGGCGCTGGTGGATGCCATGCGCGAGATGGATGGCAAAGGGCCGGGCGTCTACGTCACTCTGAATCCCGTCAAGCCCGAGTTGCTCGCCCGCGCCAGCAACCGCGTGAAACCCTTCGTCGAGACTACCACCAGCGACGCCGATATTGTGCTCCGCCGATGGATGCTGGTGGATTGCGACCCCGTGCGCCCCGCCGGCATCTCCAGCAGCGAGCAGGAACTCGAAGCCGCCCTTGATGTGGCTGAGAAAGTCCGCGAGCATCTGCGCCGCGCCATTGCCCGAGCCGGTCTTCTGCCTTTCCGGCAACGGTTTCCATCTTCTCTATCGGCTGCCCGATCTCGCCAACCACGACGCGTCCACCAGCTTGATCAGCCGGTCGCTCAAGGCTCTGTCCGCAAGATTCTCCAGTGCCACCGTGCACATCGACGAGACCGTTTTCAATGCCGCCCGCATCTCGAAAGCCTACGGCACCCTCGCCCGCAAAGGCGACCACACGCCGGAGCGTCCGTACCGGCTTTCCCGCATGCTCGACATCCCCGATCCCGTGGCCCCAGTCTCCGTCGAGTTGCTCGAACAACTGGCATGTGAAGCTCCGGAATCCCGCAACGGCACCACCTCAATGCAAGCCGCTATGAAGGTCTTCAATTTGACGTAGAGGCTTGGATGGCGAAGGTCGGCATCGTGGTCAAGAAGGAACCGGGGGCCTATCGAGGTGGCCGCCGCTGGACGCTCGCGGCCTGCCCCTTCGACAGCGGCCACACCGGTGGCAGCGCCGCCATCTTCGAGAGCGCCGACGGCGTGCTCGGCTTCAAGTGCCAGCACAACTGCTGCGGCGGCAAGGGCTGGAAAGATGTGCGCCGCCACCTGGACCCCGAGTATGTTGCCCAGGAGCAATGGCAGGCCGAGCGCAAACAGGAAGACCGCGACCGCCGAAAGGAACGCCGCGAAGCGCGAGCCCGCGCCGTTGAAGAAGTGCTCAGCCAGGCCGTCGAATCTGCCATTAACTTAACCGACCTCGGCAACGCCCGGCGTCTGGTTTCCCGCTTCGGCAGCGATATCCGTTATTGCCATGGATCGGGCAAGACGATGCTGTGGTCAAGCGTGCGCTGGGAGAACGACTCGACCGGCGGGATCGAACTGCTGGCCAAGCGCACCGTCGGAGAAATATACCGTGCCGCGGCCAAGCTGAAGGCTTATGAGCGCGAAGTGTTGGTGAAACACGCGCTTGCCAGCGAGTCGAGGGCCGCTATCAACGCGATGGTGATGCTGGCCCGCAGCGAGCCCGGCATCCCGGTCCGGCAATCTGAGCTCGATGCCTCCCCCTGGCTGCTCAACTGTCTCAATGGCGTCGTCGATCTCACCACGGGTGAATTGCGCCCGCACCGCCGCGAAGACCTGCTCACCCGCCTGTGCCCCGGCGCTACGACGCCGCGGCCCGCTCCGAGTTGTGGGAGAAGATGCTCCAGACGCAACCGGCGGCAACCGCGACCTTCTGAACTTCCTGCAAGCCGCCGCAGGCTACTCCATCACGAGCGCCACCAACCAGGAGGTGCTGTTTTTCGTATGCCGCGCCGTGCAGCGGAGCGCAGAATCCCATAGCGCTGATGAGCCAGCAGCAGTACGCCGCGCACCGGAGAGTAGCCCGTTCCGCCGTCCAGCGCGCGATCAATGAAAGCCGCATCTCCACCACGCAGGATGGCGGATCGATGCCAGCCTGCCGACGCCGAGTGGAGCGCAACACCATCGCGCCCGAAGCGATAGCAGCAAGTTGCTTCGGCGCGACGATCTACATAGTGTCGAAGCGCAGCTCGCGACATGCAGCTCAAGAAAGTCTCTGTGCTCCCAAGCGGAAGTGAAGATGCAGCCTTCAACGCGTCGAGCGCATTCGCGACGCCTGCATAAACATTCCCACGCGGTGTGCAGCGCGATGCAGCTGAGATCCGCCGCGCGATTGAGGAGATGGCATGCCCAGCGAGATGCGACCAGATTGAACTTGCCGCCGTGAGACCATCCTCTCGGCGAGATTCGAACGATGTTGAGGATGTTGTCGACAGTTTTGAAAAGGAGAAGAGTGTAGATGAGAACGAAACAAGCAAGAACAGATGAGCCTGTGATGCAGACGCCATCGACCGCAGCCGAGTGCGCGAGCGGATCAGCGAATTGGAAAGGAGCGACCGTCGCGGAGCAGTTGTGATGAAAAGCGTGCAGCGCAGCGCGAGCTGCAGTTCAGCGCTGGTGTTCGGAACGAATCCCGATGCTGCCGCCGAACTGAAGCGCAGAACGTACGCCGAGCGGAGACTAGATTCACTCCGCTGCGCCATTGAGTTGCCCGCGCCGAAGTGAAGAGGATGGAGAACAACGAACAGAGCAGAAAGTCGAGCAGCAGCGTGCGCAGCGCGCAGCCGTGCCGCCAACATCAGACAGCATGCCGCTGTGTGACGGCTCTTCAGCGGCGGTGAGATCTCCAGCCATCGAAAGCTTGCTCAACGAATACCAGCTACCAGTGGAGCATTCCACCAGTCGCTCAAGAGTTGTACGACACGGCTGCGCTGCTACCAGCATGCGCCCGTACATCGAGCAGCGTTCGTCAGCAGTCATGAGCACCTTCGCCCGCTCGCCGAACAGCTGCAGCGCTCAGTACCATGCCGGGGCGACGAGCAGCTGCGGATCGCGCGCAGAGTGCGTAGCAGTTGATTACGAAGTAGAGTCGAAGTGAAACCAAAACGTTCAAACAGATCGAAGTCGAGCCGCGCGAGACGCGCAGCCCTGAAGTTCCGCAGTGCCAGCCTTCCAGCCTTGTATGTGCCGGTGCTGTGCTGCACCGACCAAAGAACAGCCATCGCGCGGCGCTGGAGACCGATCCAGACGCCTACGCGCGCTACCGGCCGAGCACAACGCCCGCGCGCTAGTGAACACGTTGCGGCTGCCGGTGTTGATCGTCCAGCGTTGATCGCTGCAGCGACGTTGAGCCAGCCGCTGTTCCTTCCTCGCCAGCAGCCGGAGAGCAGTCCCGAGCCACTCCTGCCTCGCACCCGCCCATGAGAGTCAACGTGTCGACGTCTTCGAAAGACCGTTTCCGTCCGTCAGATCAGCGTCAGCCGCAGTATGATCTGAACGATCCGCACCTACCGGTCAATGGGCTGCAGCGATCCTATTTGCCCGAAGCCGCCGCCGCGTTCGCTTCCGGTGACCATGCCGGACGTTCCGAAGTGTGCCGCCCTGCCGAACGACGAAGCGCGAGTTCATGCGGAATTCGATAACGGGTGCTAGCGCTGAGAAGCCACCGAACACCGCCACGTAGCGATTCTCTGCCCGTAATCACGCAGCGGCCGCCGTGGAACCGCAATCTATTGCACGTGCAATATGCTCAGCGCAACTCAGCTCCGTGCGTACCGCGCCGTGGCATTCCAGCCAACAGCCAAGTTACACCACGTGAAGTTTCCAGCATTGACAGATGTCAACGCCCAACCAACACGCCGCTTGCTCAAACAACGAACGCCGCCAACCTCCCAGCTAGCAGCGCTTGTGCCGACAGCGTGCCTACTTGCAGCGATCCTGCAGCCCGTTCCCCCGCAGCGTTCGTGCGGATTCGACCGCCAGCCCGAGCCGCTTGCCTACCGTACCGCTGATAAAGCCCCAGATGCTGTAGTTCTGCCAGTCAGTGCCTTGCGATCTCAGTGATCGTTGCGCCGTCGTTTCAGCGCAGAAAGTCCAGAACGATAGCCTTCTTAGAGAACTTGCGACCCCAGCGCTGTCGTTTTCGGGGAGGTTCTGCCGCGCGCTTACAGCGTTCTTGTGATTCTTCCTGCTGCGGCGAGTTACCCTGCAGCGACCGTCGCCTTGCGACCGGGTTCCTTGCCCTTCCTGCGACCTGCTTGGCGCGCCCTTCGTGTGTCGCCTGCTTGTCGGGTCGTGTGCTCTGCGCGATGTGTGCGCCCTGTTCCGCAACAGCAGCGTCTGCATGTGTGCTAGCGTTCTTGTTCATCGTGTTGTTTCCTTTCCTGCGGTGTCCGCGCCCCACGATTCATCACTCCGTGCGCGAAACATCAAGCGCAAAAAGCGTTTGCGCGGTGAGAGCGCCTAAGCCGCGCACGCTGCAAAAACGCACGTGCGTTCTTTCTTACCTCCTTCATTATAACCGTACCCCGCTGCGTCACTGCATGCTCGATGAACTTCGCGTATTTCACGAATACGGCCACGGGATCGCGGCGCTGGTACTCGATCACCGCGTATACCTTCTATCCATCGTGGAGGACGCCACCATACGGATCGGCGCTGGCCACATTGCAGGGATTTGCAGCACCGCCGCGACCCCAATGTAGTGCTGGACAAAGAAGCGAATCCCTGTGGAGGCTGCCTTTCCAATGGCGCTGATCCAACCCGGCGGGCCGTCGTGGAGATCGGCCCGCCCAGGCTCTCGGGCGCCTGCGGGGAGGGCATCGAAACTGGTGGCGGCAAACTGAGTGGGTGGTTTCGATGCTGGCTGCCGAGTCCGAGTGGATTCGGGAACTCGACCAGCCTCAAATCGAAGCGATTCTGGCGCGCGCTAAGCTGACGCCACTGCCAGCGCCATGCGTGACGGAGGGCCGGCGGCTTCCGGTTGAAATCCTACTCCGGCCCGTGCGGACTTGTTGCCGCCTCGTCGTTGGTGACAGCGCGCTGGGCAGTCCGCTTTCACATGGTGGCGTCGGGCGCGCCGTCGCGGCCATGTGCGCCAACCGTGGAGTTTGTGGTGGTCCGGTGCTACGCGTCTCGGCCTGTGGCGCGAAGCTCGCAGCCTTGAGGCATGGGCCTAGGCATGGAGGTTCGATGGCTTTGCGCCGTAATTGGCTGGCAGCCGGGCCCGACGCCACTTGTGAAGTCTTACGTGCGCGCAAATTCCGGTACGTGCCCACCGATTGCAGGCGCGAACACGCGATCTTGTCGATCAGCATTGGCGCCCGAGCGCGGCGCTGGCCAGTGAACTCGTTCGTCATCAGAAACTCAACCGCGCACAGATCGAACGCTTTTTACAGTATCGATTTCGCGGCAAGTGAAACGGCGTGAGCCGCCCGGGACGCCTGGAGGCATGAACCTTTTATGGTACATTGTACTAGATAAGGTGCATGATTGACGGACGACCCACAGCCGCAAAAAATCCCGCTGATTTTTTTCCGCACGCCAGCGGGAAGCGAGCCGGTGAGGGAGTGGCTAAAAGGGTTGTATGAAGCGGAGCGCCAGGCGATAGGGAAGGACCTGCTGCGGGCGCAATGGCGGTGGCCGGTGGGGATGCCGCTGTGCCGCCCGATGGGAAACGGCTTGTGGGAGGTCCGCACGGACCTTCCGACGAAACGGACGGCGCGTGTGTTGCTCTGCCTTTACCGCGAGCACCTGGTCGCGTTGCACGGGTTCATCAAGAAAACGCGAGCCACGCCGGATGAGGATTTGGCAACGGCGCGAAAGCGCCAGAAGGAGTTGGAGCGATGAGCAAGAAGCATATGGGTTCCAGCATTGATGACTTCCTCAAGGAGGAGGGCATCTTCGAAGAGGCGCAAGCGCAGGCGGTCAAAGAGGTCGTCGCGTGGCAGCTCGCCGAGGCCATGAAGAAACAGAAAATCTCCAAGAACAAGCTGGCAACGCTGCTGAAGACGAGCCGCACCCAGGTTGACCGTATCCTTGATCCGAAAAACGACATTACGCTCGGCAGCCTGCAACGGGCGGCTGCCATGGTCGGCCGCCGCGTCACAATCGAGCTAGTTTAGGGCAGGGAAGTAACGCGCCGCGGCCGACGGCCATCACTCTTTCTTGCGCTTGCGGAAAAGCCCAGCCACAAGCTGCTCGGGCTGAACGTCGAAGGCCTCGCAAATCCGCAGCAACGTGAACAGGGTCGTCGGGCGTCCGGCCTCGATCATCTGCCAGTGGCGAACGCTGAACCCATAGGAAATCATGTCCTCCTGGGTTAAGTGGCGCTCCGTGCGGTACGAGCGGATGCGATGTCCGAGCGCGCGGAAGAACCGCTTGTACCCCGCCGGAAGTTCCCTGCTCGCGCCCACCACTCCAAGCTGAGGTCACACGAGCAAAATGACCACGAGCAAAACTGCGTATCGCACCTGCCCCCGGCGATTTTGATATGTGTTATGATTCCCACGAAACTTTGAAGATGCTGCGGACGGGCCTTCGCCTGCACCGGAACGCCGTTTCCTGGTCCGTCCGGGCGGGGGAGTGCCGAGCCGTTGGGGTGTCCGCCGTTGTCATGCAGGCTTGCTGAAAGTCGGAGACGAGAGGCAGGAAGAACTGAAAGAGTTCGATCCGGCAAACAGGGTTTACGGGAGCGGTTTCCCGTCAGGAGAGTTTAATGCCGTGCTCCGGTCATCGGGATGGAATCGCCAGCGAGCGATGCTCTAAATGTGCGTCCCTGGGTTGTCCGGAGTGCCTGGAGCGGGTCGACGGCGTCTTCTACTGCACAAACTGCTTGCTACGGAGACTGTACGAGGCCGAATCCGAAGCCTACGATCTGGAAACCACTACTGGCCTACGGGACGTGCAGCTTGAAGCAAAGAGGCGCGTCCGGCGCAACTGGATTCTCACGGGAATCTTTTCTGTGGTGGGTATTCCGGCGGCGGCGAGCATGGTCATCGAGGACAATTCTTTCCCTGCTGCCCTGAAGTTCCTCGCGGCGCCCGTCGCCGGCATCGTGGCAGCTTATCTCGTTTGGGCCGCGCTGTGGGGAATACCCGCGGCGTGGACCTGGTGGAAGGGGCTGTTTGAAGGCTTCTCCGCGTTGATATTCTCCTCGGCCTTCGGGTGGCTCGTTCTGGCCGTGAGCTTTTTCGTCGTCCCGCTTTACCTCGGCTATCTGTACGGGGTATTCGGCGGAGCCATCTATGAATACAGAAAGAACCGAAGAATTGCAGGCGGAGCTGTGTTAACGGGCTCAGCATAAGAAAAGTGAACGGAGATCCCGATGAAGTGCTTCTATCATCCCGAGCAGGACGCGGTCGGCATGTGCCCCCAATGCGGCAAGGCTGCCTGCCGCGATTGCATGAAAGAGGTCGGCGGCGGAATTCTTTGCAAAGGCTGCATCGCCCAGCGTCTCCAGGCCGTCCAGGCTGAGACCAAAGCTGTCCATGAGGACCGGCAGGCAACGATAGACCGCGCCCAGCGGCGGTTGAAGATTTCCAAAATCGTCTTCGCCGTTTTCTTCGCGTTCGGGATTGTACTGACGGTGGCGATGGTGTATCAGAGCATCTTTTCAAAGGACCCGCAGGCTCCTGGGTTCTTCGCCGCAATCGTGGGCGGCGCGCTCGGGTCGGTATTCGTGGGCTATATCGCCTGGTCGTTTTTCTGGGGTTTTCCTGCGATCTGGAGAGGCCTGAGAAACATGTTTTCGAAGATGGGCTGCTTCGTGGTGCTGAATCCGATTACGTGGCTGATCCTTCTTATGGTCTTCTTTATGGTTGTCGGGTGTTTCGGCGAGATGTACTGCATCTTTGGAGGTGGTTTGTCCCAGTACCTGAAAACCCGCAGGGTAGCCAGAGGTGAAGCTTAAAGGAGAAAGTGCATGCTTGTTATATTCGGTCGGAGACGGAAAGAACTGCCGGTGGGCCAGCTTGCCCTCCCTTGTCCGAAGTGCCGAAGAACGGTCTTCCATAACGCCGTCGCGCTGAAGAGCCGCTTTACGCTGTTCTTCGTGCCCCTGATTCCCATGGGAACCCGCTACCTCGTCAAATGCGGCGTCTGCGGCTACAGGACGGCACCGCCCGACCCGCTGCGAAGCCAGCTTGCAACGTGGCACCAGAGCGGCAAGGTTCCGCCAGGCATTCAGCAGAACCCGCTTCCTGAGAATCCGGTGGGGAACCTCAACGCAGCATCGGGGTATTGCAAGCAGTGCGGCAAGCCGCTGGCGTCGGCCGCCCGCTTCTGCACGGCCTGCGGCCAGGTGGCCGCCGGTGCGGGCGCTTAATGCGCCGGCGACAGAACGTCTTCCGCGGAGACCTGACAATGTTTCGACGCCCCACTAAAAGTTCCCTCGTTTATGTCCTCCTGCTGATCGCTGGATTGGCGGGCTGCTCAAAGGATCTTTCCCGCTCCCATGCGGCCGATCTCATCAAGCAGCGTCAGGAGTTCAGCGCTGTCATGGAGGTCAAGGTCCCGGTTGGTAATATCTGGTGGGACTGGCGGAATGTGAACGACATGGACCCCACCTGGCCGCTGAAAACCCTCCAGGATCGCGGCATCCTGACAATAAAGGAATCCGGACAAAAGGAGGGCTACTGGAACAAGGAATTCCTCGCTGAGCTTACGCCGCACGGCAAGGACCTGTCGAAGTCCTGGGTTCAGACAAAGGAAAAGATGCCCAATGCCGGTACATTTATGGGGCCTCGGTGCTGGACCACTTTTGGTCACGGGGAACCCTGCCATGAGTCGAGGGGAATTGTGTATTCCGTAGTGCTCGCTCGAAGAAAATTGAACGAAGTGACCGGGATAACTGCCGATCCCGGAGGAAAAGAGTCGGCGGCGGAGTTCAACTGGGAATGGGTTCCCACCGATGACGGGAAGCTCTTCCCGGATCGCATTCCCGCCGGCGTGCAAAAGGGACAGGCAGCGTTCCAGCTCTATGACGACGGGTGGAGGCTCGCTCAAATCGCCCTCAATTAGGCGGAGCGCCACCGATGATACCGAATTGCCCGCGCTGTGAAACGAGAATGGCCCCTGGGGCAAAATTCTGCACCGGTTGCGGGCTACCCGTTGCCTCGGAGGCGGGCACAAAGTGCGAACGCTGCGGCGGCCGGTTGGCCGCAGGCGCGAATTTCTGCACGGAATGCGGCTCTCCGGTTTCGGCGGCTGGCCGCGCGGTTGAAGCCGGGAATGCTGGGGCGGCGGCCGAACCCGAGGAGCAAAAATGTTCCTTGTGCAGGCATCTTCAACCACGTCATGTTTGCGGCTCGCCCCAGAGTCCTTATTTTCAGAAAAAGATCGAGCCGGACGGCCGCTGTGATTCGTTTGTTCTGAATACCGCCCAGGTTTGCTTCAAGAAGGCAACATTGGACGGGTTGCGGGGGGATCGAGATCCGGCGGCGGTGGCGGCGGACTTTGAAACGGCGATCGGCGGCGGTCTCCCGCAGGACGATGAGATGGTGGCTCGCTTCTTTCTTGCGGAGCAGTTAAGGCAACTTGTCTTCAACAGCGGCATGGAGTGGCAGCAGTGCGTCCGCTCGCCGCGTTTCAAAAACGCCGTCAACCAGACGCTGGAGGCTATGAAGCTGGATCGCGATGGCGGCTACGGTTACTTCGCCGAGCCGCTTAATCGCGCTTGTCTTCGGACCTTCGATCTTCTGTGCGTCCTGGGCGCCGACGACATCCTCGAACTAGGTGACCGGCCCGGAGCGATAGCATACCTGCAACAGAAAGTCGGGTGCTGCGCCTACCTCGCAAGCTGCCCGTTGCTGAACGCTCTCCTCAAGCTGGGGGGCCTGTACCTGGATGAAGGCCGGCTTGAGAGCGCGCAAATCATGTTTAGGAACGTCGTTGTCGCCGAGCCGGTTGACCGGATCGACAAGGAGGGGACGGAACAAGCGATACGCGTCGAGGCGAGAGAGCGCCTTCGCGCCATTCCGTCACGGAGGTGAGCGATGAATTTCAAGTGTGCACTATGCGGGCGCAGCATTTCACAGAATGTCTACTACTGCTCGGAACACGCGTGGCATATCTGCTGGAATTGCGTCAGGAAAGCGGCGCTGACCAACCGTCTGTCGTGTCCGAAGTGCGGGCGGGACGTCAGCAGAGTGGATTAGCCGGTTTGGTAGGCGCGGCCCCTTAGATCAGTATCCGCTCGACTTCGTCGGGCGAAATCGTCGCTGGTCGTAGAGCTTTGTCGTTCGCGGCGACTCATGTTCGGCGATGTGCTGCGCGGCTTCCATCGTGCCGTTGTTCTTGACGCCGGTTTGCGGAATGGCGCGACGCCTTGCGGTATTGGCCAGCTCGCCGACGTGCAGGCCTTCCACGTTGCCGCCTTCATCAAGGAGCTACAGGACGAGTTTTCCTCGCCGACCTTTAAGCAGCACCTTTCCGTGCTCCGAATGGTGTTCGACTGGCTGTAACGGGCCACGTCCTCGACGTGAACCCGGCCGACACCGTCCGCGGCCCAAGTACGTCATCAAAAAAGACGAGACGCCCGTGCTGAACGCCTGGCGAGACCCGCACATTGCTCGACAGCATCAAAATCGCCCAGAAGACGGAAGAGGAGGAAGGCGCTGAAACCGAAGAACTGGCATTGATCGGGTTGTTTTCCAGATGAACGCGCGTGACGCAGGGACGCCGCGGCAGGGTCCGGCTGCACGAAAAAGGTAGCACGGAACACGAGGTCTCTTGTCACCACAATCTGGAGGAGTACCTCGATGAATACATCGCCGCCGCCAGCATCGCGGGAGAGCCGGACGCGCCTTTGTTCCAGACGGCGGCCGGGAAGACCGGCGCGCTCACCGGCAAGGCCATGTGGCAGCAGGACGCCTACCTCATGATCCAGCGGCGCACGCGCGGCACTGGAATCAAAACGAGGATCGGAAACCACCTTCCGGGCGACCGGCATCACCGCGTACCTGAATGGCGTTCAGGTACGCCTTCCGCGTGTCGCCGTTGTTGAGTGCGGTGAAGAATTCCAGCACGCGCCGGGCGACGTTGGGCGTCGGGGTGAAAGTGGGCCGGGCTATGCTTGGGGCTCAAGCGTCTCAGTTTGAGTTCAAAGAGTTCGACGACGTCGTCTATGTGGCGGTTGCCATTACGGACACCGCTATCCAGTATCGGCGAATGCGCAGCGGACTGAAACGGGTACGGCGGAACCATGCAGTGCGGCGGTACCAGTCTAAGAGCTACTACCGTCACGCGCCCAATACCCTCCTCGAGACCCCCGGCAGTTCGAGACTGAGAACTGGGGTGGCCCAACTGCCCAAAGTTCGAAAGGCGTCCACGATGGGGAGGCAAACCCGTGTGGCCTGGCTGTGCGTTATTCGAGTTGCATGATCTGCCGGAGGCCATCCTCCACTGCCGCCATCTCTTCCGTTGTGACCACGCCCAGCCGGCTACGCAGGCGTTCCTTTGCCACCGCTCGGATTTGGTCGCTCACCGCCACTGCGGGGTGCCCATCACAGGAGATCGGGATCAGGATCGGCGGGCTGGCCTTGGGCGAACTCGACAGCGGGACAACAATCACCGTCCTTCGCATTTCATTTAGCACCTTCACCGAAACCACAACGCAGGGGCGTGTCTTGCGAATCTCCGAACCGAGCGTCGGATCGAGCGCAACCCACCAGATATCGCCGCGCTCCGGGATCACTTCCATGGTTCCGCCATTTCGTCGCCGATTCCGTCAAATTCTTTCTCGATTTCGGCCACGTCCAGGTCCTGATTCGCAATCTCGCAGGCACGGATCAACGCAACGTCGCGCTCTTCCAGTCGCGCAGCCACGGCCTCACTTACGAAACGCGAACGGTCGCGTGAGGCAACCCTGCGCAGAAGCTGCACAGCCAACGGCTCGGGTACGCTGAAAGTCATCTTCCTTGTTGCCATAATGTCATAATACCAGAAAGCCAGAATGGGGGGGGCACGATCATGGGGAGCCTTGAGCGTGCTGGTCAACCCGGCGGAGTCTTGTGCGCTTGTGCTATTATGTTGTTGTGCGAACCACGCTTGACATTTCAGATGAGGCCTACTACCTCGCCAAGGCCATCGCCCGGGATCGGAACCACAGCCTCGGACGAGTGGTTGGCGACCTCATTCTGCAATCGTCGAAAGGGGCGAAAGGCGCATCCATAGAGATGAGCGATTACGGTTTCCCCACTTTCCGTTGCGGCCGGCCCGTGACCACCGAGGATGTCAAGGCTCTCGATGACGAAGAGTAAGATCTACCTGCTCGACTCCAATGTACTCATCGCACTGGCGACGCCCGAACACAGTCTGAACGCGCGCGCGGCGGCGTGGTTCCTCAAGGGGCACCGGTTTGCAACATGCCCCATCACGCAAGGCGCGCTTTTCCGTTTCCACCTGCGCGCCGGTGTGGAGGCGACGGCGGAATCCGCAAAGCTTCTGCTCGAATCCATTTTCTCCCTCCCGCGGCACGAATTCTGGCCGGACGATGTTTCTTATCTCGACATGCCGACCACGGGAATCGCCGGGCATAGGCAGGTCACCGACGCTTACCTTGTGGCGTTGGCGCGGAAACACGACGGGTCAGTAGCCACTATGGACCGGGCGCTGGCTGCGGTTCACGCTGGAACCACATTGGTCGCGTAGCGAATACTGAATAACGAAGAATAGCGCCGTCGCCGGTGTGATCTCCCGAACATCTGGCGGGGGCCTCATCCCAGCACGCGCTGATAATCCTGTTTCGCGTGGATTGGGACGAATGATAACGCGGGCCATTCTAACCCTACTCGGCCCGGCGTTTTCCCACTTCTTCTACCGCCTCACGCTCGATGCTGTCCCACTCGTGCTCGGTGAGTTCGCGGTAGTCGCCGCTCCCGGCTGCCTCCTGGAGCAACGCTTCCGTATGGGCAATCTCCGCGTCGTCCTCGATGAAGTGCCTGACGGCTTGCCAAACCAGGTCATCCGCCATAAGGAACTCTCCTTTGCGGACCTTCTCGTTGACGGCTTGCTCGAGTTCCGCACTCAGTTCCACTCTAACGGTCATGCTGGTTCTCTCTTCCAATTCTGTGCGGATCGACCATGGTTGTCATCGCTCTGCCCTACTCTTCGTCCTGCTGCGCCGCCAGCCGTGTCACCACCGACAGATCCTCCAAGGTGGTTACGTCGCCTGTCACCGAATTAGACGTTACGATTTCACGGAGCAGGCGGCGCATGATCTTGCCGCTACGGGTCTTGGGGAGCGAGTCGGTGAAGCGGATCTGCTCCGGCTTGGCGAAGCTGCCAATCTCGTGCGCCACCCATCTGCGCAGGTCTTCGGCCAAGTCGTGGTGATTCCAAGTGCCCTTTTTCAGGGTAACAAAGCAGGCCACGGCCTGGCCGGTGATCTCGTGCGGCTTGCCCACCACGGCCGCCTCCGCGACGGCGGGGTGGCGCACCAAGGCCGATTCGATTTCCATGGTGCTGAGCCGGTGGCCGCTGACGTTCATGACATCGTCCACGCGGCCCAGAATCCAGTAGTAGCCGTCCTGGTCGCGGCGCGCGGCGTCGCCCGTCATGTACACGCCGTCGATGCGCTCCCAGTACTGCTGCCGGTAGCGCTCCGGATCGCGCCACAAGGTGCGCGCCATGCTCGGCCAGGGGCGGCGCACGATGAGGAACCCTTCCTGGTTGGCTTCCACCGGCTTCCCGAACAGGTCCACCACGTCCGCCATCACCCCCGGCAGGGGCAGGGTCCCCGACCCCGGCTTCAGCGGCACGGCGCCTGGCATGGGCGCGATCATGATGGCGCCGGTCTCGGTTTGCCACCATGTGTCCACAATCGGGCAGCGCTCCTTGCCGATGGTCTTGTAGTACCACTCCCAGGCCGCGGGGTTGATGGGCTCGCCCACCGAACCGAGCAGGCGCAGGCTCGACATATCGTGCTGGTTGGGCCACTGGTCGCCCTGCCGGATAAACGCGCGGATGGCGGTCGGCGAAGTATAGAAGATGTTGACCCGGTATTTCTCGATCAGCCGCCAGAACCGGTCGGGTTGCGGGAAATCGGGCGCACCCTCGTACATCACGGTGGTGGCGCCGGCCGATAGCGGCCCGTACACGATGTAGCTGTGGCCCGTCACCCAGCCAATATCGGCCGTGCACCAGAAAGTGTCTTCGTCGCGCAGGTCGAAGACCCATTTCATGGTCATGTGGGCTTGCAGCAGGTAGCCGGCGGTGGTGTGGACAATGCCCTTGGGTTTCCCGGTGGTGCCCGACGTATAGAGCACGTAAAGCGGATGTTCGCTATCGAGCGGCTCGGCGGGGCAGTCTTCGCTAACGCCCTCGTCGAGCGCGTGCCACCAGTGATCTCGCCCCTCTTGCATGGCGATGGCGCTGCCGGTGCGTTTCAGCACGATCACGTCGCGGACGCTGGGGCATCCGGCCAGCGATTCGTCCACCGCATCCTTGAGCCGCACCTCTTTGCCGCGCCGCCAGGCGCCGTCGGCGGTGATCACCACCTGGGCTTCGAGGTCCTGGATGCGGGCCTTCAAGGCTTCGGCCGAGAATCCGCCGAACACCACGCTGTGCGTGACGCCCAGCCGCGCGCAGGTCAGCAGCGCCACCGGCAACTCCGGAACCATCCCCATGTAGACGATGGCGCGGTCGCCTGCTTTGAGGCCGCGGCCCTTCAACACGTTGGCGAAGCGGCACACCAGCCGATGCAGTTCCTGGTAGGAGATTTGCCGCTGGTCGCCCGGCTCGCCTTCCCACAGGATGGCCACTTTGTTCTTGCGATGGGTGGCGAGGTGCCGGTCCAGGCAGTTATAGGAGACGTTGGTCTTCCCCTCCACGAACCACTTGGCGAACGGCGGATGCCATTCGAACACGTGCGACCACTTTTCGAACCAGAACAGTTCCTGTTCGGCCAACTCGCCCCAAAACTCCTCCGGTTTCTCCGCGGCCTTCTGGTACAGGTCGCGGTAACCCTCGATTCCTTTCACGTGGGCGCGTTTCGCGAATTCGGGGCTGGGCGGATAGACGTTTGGATCGGACATAGGGAAGATCTTATCAAAGGTGGGGCATGCTTTAGCTTGCCCGCCGTCATCTTTGCAGAAAGTAGTTGAACTGCTTCTCGTGCCCGATGGTGGTGTTGTCTCCATGCCCTGGAATGACCTCGGTGTCGTCCGGCAGGGGCATCAGCTTGTCGCGAATGGATCGGATAATCTGGCGCCCGTCACCGCCCGGCAGGTCGGTGCGCCCGATGCTGTCGCGGAACAGTGTATCGCCGGCCACCAGCTTGCGCTCCGAGGGAATCCACAGGCTGATGCTGCCCTGCGTGTGGCCGGGCGTGTGGAGCACGTGAAACCCGGTGGCGCCAACCACCAGCTTGTCTCCTTCCTTGGCCGGCGCGTCGATTTCGACCTGCTCCGGCGGACGCAAACCCAGCCAGCCCGCCTGCACGTCCAGCATTTCCTGCAATTCCTCGTCGTCGGGATTCATGTACACCGGCGCGCCCGTGGCCAGCTTCAGCTTTTGCGCGCCGCCGATGTGATCGATGTGGGCGTGCGTGATCACGATGGCCTTCACCGTGAGCCCGTGCCTTTTGACGACTTCCAGGATGCGCTCGATGTCGTCCCCCGGGTCCACCACCAGGGCTTCCCGGCTTTGTTCATCGCCGAAAATCGAGCAGTTGCATTGCAACATTCCCACCGGGAGGATTTCGTGGATCATACGCCGATTGTATACTCTCGGTATGGGTGACATGCTCGGCGTGTTCATGCAGTGGTTGCACTTCTCTTCCCTGGCGATGCTGATTGGCGGAATTCTGTACGGGCGCCTGGTGATGGTGCCCGCGAGCGCGGCGCTGGCTTTGGACGAGCGCGAAGCGCTGGGCGATAGAGCCGCCGCGGCTTTTCGTCCATTCGTTCTGGCCGCCATTTGCGGGTTAGTCGTTTCGGGGGTGTACAACATCCTCACACATCCCGGCCATAGGCCGACCTACCAGGTGCTGCTCGCCATCAAGCTGCTGCTGGCGGCGCACGCGTTCGCCCTCGCGCTGCTGATCGTACGGCCCGGCAACTCGCTCCGCGCCCGGATGATGACCGGCGTGGCAACCTCCGGCCTGGTCATTATCGCTATCGCGGCTTACCTGAGGCACATCTACTAAACTGAAAGCATGACGGAAGGTTACGAAGCACTCCGCGCCAGCGCCGCGTGGCTGGACCTCTCGGCGCGCGGACGCATAACCGCCCGCGGCCGCGACCGGGCGCGCCTGCTGCACAACCTCACCAGCAACGAAGTCAAGAAGATGACGCCGGGCTCCGGCTGCTATGCGTTCCTGCTGAACCAGCAGGGCCGCATCCAGGCCGACCTTTGCCTGTTGTGTCTCGCAGACCACTTCCTGATCGATACCGAGCCCGAGCTCCGCGAAAAGGTCCAGCAGCTCATTCGCCGCTACATTATCTCCGATCAGGTGGAACTGGAAGACGTCACCAGCCAGACGGCGGCCATTGGCGTGGAAGGCCCGCTGGCGGAGTCCCTTCAGCCGCCCGACGGCTGCACCAAAGCCCCATTCAGCCTGACCGGACAGCCCGGCTACCGCATCTACTGCGCGGCCGGGGACATGACGAAAATCGTGGGGCAACTCGAATCCGCCGGCGCCCGCTCCGCCACCCCCGGCGACGCCCGCGTGGTCCGCATCGAAAACGGCAAACCGCGTTATGGAGAAGACATCCGCGAGACATCGCTGCCGCAGGAAACGCAGCAGATGCACGCCGTGAGTTTCACGAAAGGCTGTTACGTGGGCCAGGAGATCGTGGAACGCATCCGCACGCAGGGCCACGTGAACAAGAAACTGGTGCGCCTGGAAATCGACGGCCCGGAACCGGCCGCGCCCGGCGCCAGGCTAATGGTGGACGGCAAAGAGGCCGAGATCACGTCCTCGGTCTATTCCCCGCACTTCGGCAAAGCGATCGCGCTGGCCTATGTTAGAGAAGCGTGAGGCTTGCCTTCCCTCAACTTCTCCAGCAGATCGCCGGGAAGATGCAAATTCCCGGCGCAGCCCGTGCCTAGCCGCACTTCCGGCTTGGGCGAGCCGTGGAAATCCGAGCCGCCCGTCACCATCAGCCCGTACCGCTTCGCTAGCCGGAGATACAGCTTCGTTTCCCCGGCCCCATGGTCGCTATGGTACGCCTCGATGGCGTTCAACCCGGTGTCACACAACTCCGGCATCATGGCCGCCACGTCGCCCTTCACGCGCACCGGATGCGCCAGCGAGGCAATCCCCCCGGCCTTCAGAATCCGCGCCACGGCCTCGGCGAACTGCGGCTCGCGCCGGTAGACGTATCCCTTGGCGGATTCGTCCAGGTAATCGTCAAATGCCTGCCGGTAACTGGCGGCGTACCCCTTCTCCACCATGATCTCGGCGAAGTGCGGCCGCCCGGTCATGCCGCGTCCGCGAGCCTGGGCTTCCTCCACCGTAATGTCGAATCCCAGTTCTTGCAGCCGCGCGGCCAGCCGCACGTTGCGCTCGCGCCGCGAGGCCTGCATCTCCAACACCCAATCGCGGAACCCGCGCAGCCCGCCATTCCCCAGAAAATACCCCAGCAGGTGGACCGAGTGGCCGTGCAGCTTGGTGGAAAGCTCGATGCCGCACACCAGCTCGACGCCCCGGGCACGGGCCTCGGGCAGCGCCTGGTCGTAACCGGCGAAAGTGTCGTGATCGGTAATGCCGAGGACGTCGACCCCCGCCCGGACCGCCTCTTGGACCAGGCGCGCGGGGGAGCAGGAGCCATCGGATTCGTTGGTGTGCGAGTGCAGATCGATCAAAGGAAACCCAACCCAAACGTTCCAGTGTAGCCCAGATTGTCGCCGGGCTTTCTGGCAGGGGTTCCTTGGATCTCTTGGGATGCACCACTTCGGGTGGCGGCGGCTCGCATGTAGTGGGCTACTTTGAACTTGGCGGCGACGCTCCAGACTTCAGTGTCGCGCCCCGCCGCTTTAGAATCATCTCGTATGAGGCGGTTGAGTAGATGCCTTGGCCGCTCGTCGCACGCCGAGCAGCCACGACTTCCCAGCCCACCGATCCCAATTGATTCAGCGTCGCAACGAGATCATCGTCCGTGGGTGCGACAATACCATATGACCATTTGTCCGGCGGGTGCTCAAAAGTCAGGAGCGCAAGCAGGGCGGCGATCACGGCAAGCAGAACCACCGCGATTGAAAGCAGTATTCGCATAGCGTTTCAGTCCTTTTCCTCGTCCATTGCCTTAAGCCGTCGGATGACTTCATCTGCTGTTTGTGGAGGATCATTGTGGGGTCGAAAGGCCAGCTCCGCAATTCGATGATGGTTTGGGCACATCGGAACCATGTTGTCGCGATCCTGTATAAGTTCTTTGGTGCTGACGCCCTTGATGTGATGCGGCTCGACGAGTACATAATACCGAAGAGACTTAGGACCCTTCCATCCGCACACCGCGCACCAGTCGCGACCCTCACGCCGTAGTTGACGTTGTTCTCGTGTTGACGTTGATTTTCGGCGTTTATCTCGAAGCGCTCTCTCATCCGGCGATTCCATACGGGAAGTATACTGCTATCCGACCTAGCGTTGATCTTTGCTGCCAATAGGGTTCACCGAACCTGTCGCTTGGACGGCCAGGCGTTCACAATCACTGCATCGTAGAAAACGAACTGATAGATGCATCCCCTCGGAGTTCGGCGGGTCCGGCCATAGCAAAAGACGGATGGGCATCCAGTGGCTTGGTAAACGTAACCGAGCGTTGCGGCCGTGCGCCGTAGCGGTTCCCAGGCATCCGCCTGGCCAACCAACGATTCGTCGCTGTGAAACGATGGGCAGAATACCTCCCAATATCGACGTTTCTCGCCAAAGTCCCGATAATGGAGAGCCTGTGCAATGGCGGACATGATCCGGTTAAATCGGCGTAACTCGACGGAAAAGGCGCCGGTCTCCTCTCCTCGGAGCTGTATTGGGCGGAGATCCTGGAACGTGGTGTCGATCAGGGCGGGGCGTCGGTCGATTGACCGCATCATTTTTGCGAACACGGCCTCGCTGTTTGGCCCAAGGTTGGTGGCGCAACATAACACGTTTCTCACGTACTCAACATCCATGGAGTTCGCATTGTTGTGTATCGGGCAAGACGGCACGGTAATGAGGTTAGATCGGAGTGAAGGTGGGAAGAAACACTCCGGCGGAACATGCTCCCTTGTGGTAGCGGGCCGACCACAAGCGTAGCAGATCTTCGGAGCTCTTCCCCTGGATTTACGCATCAACCCGTCAAACACTATTTTATTCGACCTCCGAGAGACCCCGGAAACTCGCACTGTTTCTGCTGCTGTTAACCGACGAGGTTTCCGCGGAACCGCCTCCACGACTCCGACTGATACTGGCCAAGATGTAACCGCGTTTGCCATCCCCGCCGCCACTTGTTACCATTCTTCCGCAATGAAAATCCTACTCATGTGCGCCCTGCTGACGGCGCCGGTGTACCCTCAAGCTCCTTCCCATATGGAGAAGCGCGGCCAGGCGACGCAACTGATTGTGGATGGCAAGCCATTTCTGGCGCTCTCGGGCGAGTTGGCCAATACGGCGCCTTCGGACCTCGATTACATGCGGCATATCTTTCCCATCCTGGCCAAACAGGTTCACCTGAATACCGTGCTGACCGCTGTGGCGTGGGGGTGGATCGAGCCGCACCCGGGCCAGTACGACTTCCACCTGGTGGACGCGGCCATCGACCTCGCCAACCAGAACGATCTCCGGATCGCCTGGCTGTGGTTCGGTAGTTGGAAAAACGGGGAGTCGAACTTCGCGCCGGGGTGGGTGAAGGCCGACTATGACCGCTTTCCGCGCGCCCAGATCCAGAACGGCAAGAACGTGGAAATCCTCTCGACGCTGAGCGCGAGCAACTTGCAGGCGGATTCGCGGGCGTTCGCGGCGCTCATGCGGCACGTTCGCGAGGTGGACAAGAACCACCGCGTGATCATGGCGCAAGTGGAGAACGAGGTCGGACTGCTGGGCGATTCGCGCGACCGGTCGCCCGCGGCCAACGAGGCGTTCGCGAAACCGGTGCCCAGGGAGTTCATGGATTATCTCCAGAAGCACAAGGACAAGTTACTGCCGGAATTCCGCAACATCTGGGAGGCCGCCGGCTTCAAGACCTCGGGAACCTGGGAAGAAGTATTCGGGAAGGGCGTGCAGACGGACGAGATTTTCATGGGCTGGAACTATGCCCGGTACGTGGACCAGGTGGCTGCGGCGGGCAAGCGCGAGTACCCCGTTCCCATGTTTGTCAACGCCTGGCTCAATTCGCCGGCGGACAAGGGGCCGGGCGATTACCCCAGCGGCGGCCCGCAGGCTCACATGCACGATATCTGGCGCGCGGGCGCTCCGCACATCGACATGCTGAGCCCGGACATTTACGCGACCGACTTTTCCGAATTGGCCGCGCGATACAGCCGGTCGGGCAACCCGCTGTTCATTCCCGAGTGCGCCGGAGACATACACGGAGCAGCCAATGCGTTCTACGCCATCGGGCAGCACAACGCGGTCGGCTATTCGATGATGGGCGTCGGCGAGTTGCAGCGGATGACGGCCTTCCGCGCGGGCGACGCCGGGGCGGCGGTCCCCACGGATGTCGAGAACCTTCCGCTGCCGCAGGCTTACGCCACGCTTACGCAGCTCGCCCCGCTGGTGCTGGAACACCAGACCAAGGGCACTATCGCCGGCGCGTGGCTCAATAAGGATAGTCCGGACACGCAGATCAAACTGGGCGGTTACATTCTGAACGTCTCGCTCTGGGGATGGGGCCGGCGCAGCGTCTCGGACGTTCCCATCGGCTTCAACGGCAGCACCCTCAAGGCGCTCGACGTGGTGCCCGACACTATGGGCTACGGCATCTTCATGGCGACCGGGCCGGACGAGTTCTTCATGGCCGGCGACAACGTGCAGGTCACCTTTTCAACCGAGCCGCCGGGACCCGGGTTCGTGGGGCTGGCCGAGCAGGAAGCGGGCCGCTTCGAAAATGGCAAGTGGGTGGTGACGCGGTATCTGGGCGGCGACGATTCGACCTTGCGGCGCGACCTGGCCAACGCCGTGGCCCTGAACCAGTCGGGCTTCGGCGTGCGGCTTTTTTCACAACCGCATCTTTCGTTCGCCGAGCGCGGTATCCAGCGCGTGAAAGTCTACCGGGGCAAATAGGGAGACCCATGAATCGACGATCGTTTCTGATGGCCACCAGCGCCGCCGCCGCGCTGGGCCGCGCCCAGAATGCCGCACCCACCATTCCGCCGCGCCGCGTTTATTCGCTGAATCGCAACTGGCTGTTCGGCGGCAAGATGACGCCCGGAGCCGATGCGATCGCATTCGACGATTCGAAGTTCCAGCGGGTCACGCTGCCGCACACCAACATCGAGCTGCCCTGGCACAGCTTTGACGACAAAGCCTACGAGTTCGTCTCCATCTATCGCCGCCACTTCCGGCCGCCCGCGGTCTGGCGCGGGAAGCGCGTGTTCGCCGATTTCGGCGGCGTCATGACCGCCAGCAAGGTCACCGTCAACGGCCATCGCTTCGAGGAATACCGCGGCGGATACACGCCCTTCTCTTTCGAGCTGATGCCCTATCTGAAACTGGGCGCCGACAACCTGCTGGCGGTGGAGGTGGATTCAACCGAGCGGCCCGACATTCCACCCTTCGGCGGCAGCATAGACTACCTTACGTTCGGCGGCATCTATCGCGACGTGGAGCTGCGGGTGGTGCCGCGGACGCACCTGGCCGGCGTGTTCGCCAAGCCGGTGCGCGTGCTTTCGAACGACCGCGCCGTGGTGGTGCGTTGTTATCTCGACGGGCCGGTGGAGAGGCCGATCGTCATCACGGCCGAGCTTCGCGACGGGGATCGGGTCTTGAAAACCGCCTCGGCGACGGTGAACGCGACCGCCGAGTACCACGATGTCGCTCTCGAGAATTTCGGCGACGTGCAACTCTGGGACCTCGCGCGGCCCAAGCTCTACCAGGTGACCGCACGGCTCGACAACGGCGATGCGTACACCACGCGCATCGGATTCCGGGAAGCGCGTTTCACAGAGAAGGGTTTTTATCTCAACGGCCAGCACCTGAAGCTGCGCGGCCTGAACCGCCACCAGACATTCCCCTACACCGGCGGCGCCATGCCGGCGCGGGTGCAGGCGCGCGATGCCGGCGTGCTGCGCAAGGAGCTGAAGTGCAACATCGTGCGCACCTCGCACTATCCGCAATCGCCCGCGTTTCTGGACGCCTGCGACGAAGTAGGTCTGCTGGTGCTCGAAGAGATTCCGGGGTGGCAGCACATCGGCGATCAGGCGTGGCAGTCGCTCGCCGTGGACAATGTCGCCCGCATGATCCGGCGCGACTGGAACCACCCCGCCATCGTGCTGTGGGGCGTGCGCATCAACGAATCCCAGGACAACCACGATTTCTACACGCGCACCAATGCGCTGGCGCACTCGCTCGACGATTCGCGCCAGACCGGCGGCATACGCTATCTGTACGACTCCGAACTGCTCGAAGATGTCTTCACCATGAACGATTTCGGCTTCCCGTTGCGTCCGCCCAACCACCCGGCCTATCTGAACACCGAATTCAACGGCCACATGTTCTCCACCAAGCGGTTCGACAACGTGAGCCATGTGGCCGAGCACGTCACCCGCCACGCGCGCGTGCACGACCAACTCGCGGGCGACGACCGCTACGCCGGCGGCATCGCCTGGTGCGCCTTCGACTACGCCACGCACCGCTGTTTCGGTTCCGGCGACCGCATCTGCTACCACGGCGTCAGCGACATCTTCCGGGTGCCCAAGCCCGCCGCCGGGTTTTACCGGTCCCAATGCGATCCGCAAGAGGAGGTAGTCATTGAACCCGGCTTCTTTTACTCCTGTGGCGACCGGCCAAGCGCCGAGGGTCCCGGCGTCGTGCCCATCTGCTCCAACTGCGATCACCTGAAGCTCTACTACAACGGCCGGCTGCTGCTGGAAGCCGACCCCGACCGCAAGACCTACCCGAATTTGAAGTACCCGCCCTTTATGGTGAGCCTGGACAACCTGGCGTTCGATCAATGGGGCGATCTGAAAATCGAAGGCTATATCCAAGGCAAGCTTGCGGCCACGAAGACCCTATCCGGCAGCGGCGCCGACGACCGCCTTATGGTGAAACCCGACGATGCCGAGCTCGATGGCGATGGCCGCGACGCCACCCGCGTGGTGCTGGCGGTGACGGATCAGTTCGGCAATGTCCGCCCATTCGCCACCGGCGCGATTCAGTTGAGCCTCACCGGCCCCGGCGAAATCGTGGGCGAGAACCCATTCTCATTGAGTGGCGGCGCAGGCGCCGTGTGGGTGAAAGCCAAGGAGGCCGCCGGCACGATTCGGCTGGAAGCGCGCCACCAGTACCTGGGCAAGCAAACGGTGGAGATTCGCGTGCGCCGCGCGGAGCCGGAGTTGTAACGCCGGCGATCTTGTCGCCGGTGGGGTCTGCTCGGACCGCAACACGCACCGGCGACAAGATCGCCGGCGCCACTCTGCTGTAAGATGTGAGAGTGGCTCCCGACGCACAACCGGAATCTCCCGCCGAAACCGCGGCCGAGCTGCATCCGGCCTGGCGCCGGGTTAAACTGGCGCGGCATCCCCAGCGGCCCCACTCGCTCGATTACATTGGGCGGATCTTCACCGATTTTCAAGAGATCCACGGTGACCGTAATTTCGGCGACGATGCCGCCATCGTTGCCGGCCTGGCGCAGTTCGAGGGCCGGCCGGTGATGGTGGTAGCCGAGCAGAAGGGACGGGATACCAAGCAGAAGCTGTACCGCAATTTCGGGATGCCCAAACCCGAAGGCTACCGCAAAGCCCTTCGCATCATGCAGATTGCCGGGAAGTTCGGCCGGCCCATCATCACCTTCCTGGACACTCCCGGCGCCTATCCCGGCATCGACGCCGAAGAACGGGGCCAAGCCGAGGCCATCGCCCGCAATCTACGGGAAATGGCGCGCCTTCCGGTGCCCGTGCTGGTGGTCTGCATCGGCGAGGGCGGCAGCGGCGGGGCGCTGGCGCTGGGCGTCGGCAACATCGTCCTGATGCTTGAAAACGCGGTATATAGCGTGATCTCGCCGGAAAGCTGCGCGGCCATCATCTACCGCGATTCGGGCAAGGCGGAGCAGGCCGCCGCCGCCCTGCGGTTGACCGCCCAGGACCTGCTCTCATTCGGGCTGATCGACGACATTGTGCCGGAACCCGCGGAGGGGGCCCATACGGACCCCGCGGCGGCGGCGGAAAACCTGCGCGAATATATCCGCCGCTATCTGGACGAACTCTCCATGCTCGACGCCGCCCAGTTGGTGGAACACCGCTACCGGAAGTTCCGCAAAATGGGCAACTTCTTCGCTTGACTTGGCCTCGCGGCGTTAACTTCCGCGACTTTCGCGCGTCATCCAAGTGGCACCACCGGCGGGGTGTAAAATAGGAATTGAACTCCCGGCCAACAATTTGCGTCTAAAGCAGGTGATAGGAAAAAAGGGAGATTTTGCGTCGTGAAGCGTAAGTGGAAGATTATCATAACGGTTGCGGCAGTCCTGATAGCTGCGATCGGTGTTTATGCGAGCACCGTTTATAGCAAGCGGGGCGTGGTATCGGTGCAGACCGGAAAGGTCGCGCGCCAGGATCTTACCAGCGTGGTGACCGCGTCCGGCGAGATTAAACCGAAGAACTACATCAACATCGGCGCCAATGCCATGGGTGATATCACCGAACTCCTGGTCAAGGAGGGCGACCACGTCCGGAAGGGCCAGTTGCTGGCCAGAATCGAGAACACCCAGCCTGCCGCCGACGTCGAATCTTATAAGGCCAGCCTGGCCTCCGCCGAAGCCGATGCCAATGCCGCCGCAGCCGGCCTGAAGGCCGCCGACGACAACCTGGCCACCATGCGCGGCGCCATCATCCAAAGCAAGGCCGATCTGGACCGCATGAAGGCGGATTACGAGCGCGCCGAGTCGCTCTACAAAGAAGGGCTGGGCGCCAAACAGGACTTTGAGCTGAAGAAATATACCTACGACGCCCAGGTGGCGGCGGTGCAGCAGAACGAGGCGCGCCTCGTACAGTCGCAGGCGCAACGCGAGCAAACCGCGGCACAGCTTGTCGGGACCCAGCGGCGGATCACAGTGGCCCAAGCCGGCCTGGCCAGGATCAACGATATTCTCCACAAGTACGATTCCTACGCCCCCCTCGATGGCGTAGTGACCAATCTCCCCGTGCGCGCGGGCGAGACGGTGGTGCCCGGTCTTCAGAACCAGACCGGCACCGAAATCATGACCATCGCCGACATGTCTCTGATCACCGCCGAAGTCAAGGTGGATGAGACCGATATCGTCAACGTGAAGCTGGGCCAGACGGCCGAAATCACCATCGACGCCATTCCCAACAAGACCTTTAAGGGGCACGTCACCGAGATGGGCAATACGGCGATTCTGAGGTCGACCGGCTTGGCGGCTTCGCAAAGCGCCATTTCCAGCCAGGAAGCCAAAGATTTTAAAGTAGTTATCGCCTTGGACAACCCTCCCGACGAAATCCGGCCCGGACTTTCTTGCACCGCCAAGATAACCACAGCCACCCGTCAGAGCGTCCTTACTATTCCGATCCAGGCGTTGACCGTCCGGCAGAAGGGCGACCTGGAGGTGAAACCCGCCACTGGCGCCACTGGGGCCGCGGCGGCTACCAAGCCCGATCCGGCGGCGGAGAAGGCGCGTAAGGAAGAGCTTCAGGGCGTATTCGTCGTTAGCGGCGGTAAGGCCGTCTTCCACAAGGTGACCACCGGAATTACCGGAGCCACCGATATCGAGGTGCTGGACGGCCTCAAGGAAGGGGACGAGATCATCACGGGGACCTACCAGGTGATCCGTACCATCCGCAACGAAGCCCAAGTGAAAGTGGATAACAAGGTTACGACGCAGCAAACGACATAAGAAACGAGAATCATCCGATGGCAGCGGTGGCAGAAAAGGAAGCGATCAAACTCGGCGAGCAGCTCAAGCGGGACGGCATCGTCATCCGCACCTACAATCTCTGGAAGACCTATGTGATGGGCGACACGGAGATCAACGCCGTTTCAGGAGTGGATGTTGAGATCAAACGCGGCGAGTATGTCGCGATTATGGGTCCCTCGGGGTCGGGCAAGTCGACCCTGATGAACCTGATTGGCTGTCTGGATACGCCGACCAGCGGGCAATACTACATCAACGGGAACCTGGTCAGCGACATGAGCGACGACGAGCTGGCCCGAATCCGCAATCGGGAAATCGGGTTTGTGTTCCAGACGTTCAACCTGCTGCCGCGCGCCACGTCGCTGCACAATGTCGAGTTGCCCCTGATCTATTCGGGCATGCCGGCCGATAAGCGGCTGGAAAGGGCGCGCATGGCCATGAAAGCAGTGGACTTGGAATCGCGCATGTACCACAAGCCCAATGAGCTGTCCGGCGGGCAGCGCCAGCGCGTGGCGGTGGCCCGCGCCCTGGTAAACAACCCCTCGATTCTGCTGGCCGACGAGCCCACCGGCAACCTGGATACCGCCACCGGCAACGAGATCATGGCGCTGTTCGAGCGGCTTCACCAGCAGGGCAACACCATCATTCTCGTCACGCACGAGCACGACATCGCGTTGCACGCCCACCGCGTGATCCACATCCGCGACGGCAAAATCGAAAAAGACGAAAAGATCAGGTAGCGCCGGGCCCAGAGGGCACCCCCTTGCCGCCGGTGGGTTGTCCGGACTGGGAAGAACACCGCCGACAAGGGGGTGCCCTCTGGGCCTGGCGCTACATTCCCTATACACTGGTTATATACGTCCGACTTTTTGGAGGCGTAGTGCGTCTTTCCACCAGGAGCCAGATTTGATCTTTCGGGCGGTCGAAGATGCCGACCTGATTCAGCAGGCTGCCCGGGGCGGCGTGGAGGCTTTTAACCTCCTCGTGTCCCGGTGGGAGAAACGTGTCTATAATTACCTGCTACGCATCACCGCGAACCGTGAAGACGCTCTGGACTTGACGCAGGACGTGTTCTTGAAAGCCTATCAGAACCTTCGCAAGCTCGACGATCCAGGGCGGTTCGCCCCCTGGCTGTACCGCATCGCGCATAACGAGGCCTACTCGATGTTCCGCAAACGCAGGTCCGAAACCGATGTGGAAGAAGCGCAGCCGGAGGCCTCCGAAACCGGAATCACGGTGGGCGGAAGCTCGGTCTTCCCCATCGAATTGAGCCTGGCCGTGGCGAGCGCGCTGGAACGGCTGTCGCCGGAACAGCGCGAGTCGGTGGTGCTCAAGATCTACCAGGGATTCAAATTCGAAGAGATGGCCGAAATCCTTTCCTGTCCGGTTTCCACCATCAAGTCCCGTCTATATACGGCCCTCGAACTCCTCAAAATAGAGCTGGCTCCGATTCAGACACGAGGTGTCGCATGAGTTGCTCACCATTCGATTTGAGGGATTACTTCCTCAAGGAGCTGCCCGATTCCGAGCGGCGCCAGGTGGAAGCCCACGTCAGGAACTGCCAGCCGTGCCTGGAAGAGCTGGACCGGCTGCGTCTCACGGAGACCGCGCTGTTTGCGCTGCGGGAAGAGGAGATTCCGCGGCGCATCGGTTTCGTCTCCGACCCGGTTTTCGAGCCGTCGCCGTGGCGGCGCTGGTGGGCCGGATTGTGGGGATCCACGGCGCGGCTGGGCTTCGCCGCGGCGGCCATGCTTTCCGTCGCGATTCTGGTATCCGCGCTGCGCCCGATGGAGCAGATCGCCGTTCGGCCCGGCCCTCCGCAAATAGTGAAGGCCGTCTCCGACACTGAAATCCAATCTCGCATCGACACTGCGGTCGCCCAAGCCATGGCCCAGGTGGATGCCCGTCAGACCGAGAAAACCAAACAACTAGTGGCCGATCTCGAGAGCGCCCGCCGGCTCCTCCTGGTGGCAGCCGAGGAATGGGACTATTCCCAGCGGCGCGACAGCACACGCAGGATATTTGCCAGTAATTACGGTCCGCCGCGCGCGGACAATGGAGAATTGAAATGAAGTCCGCAGCCATTTTGTTCGCACTATCCCTTGCTCCGGCATGGGCCCAGCTTCCCAGGCCACCGGCCGCGGCACCGGCCGCGGCACGGGCGGCGGCGCCGCCAGCGGCGCCAGCCGCGGCGCCGTCCGCGACGGTAACCCCCACGGAGAAGCTCCGCGTACCGCGGCAGACCCTGACCGATGTGGAAAGGCATTTCGACACCAAGCTCGCCAGTGTCGGAGGCGCAAACGACCCCATCGACCTGCTGGGCGCCGCACGCGGCATCTATCTCGACGGCTACGGCGTGGTGCTTACCGCCGAAGCCAGCCTCATCGTCACTCCCGGCCTCAACCCCTTCCGGCCGGCGATGACCGAACCGGAGAAGGAGAAGATCCGCCAGCGAAAACTCGATCGCCTGCCCATGCTGAGACAGGTAATGCGCGACGTATGGCGGGACTCGGCCACGACGCTGACTTCCATCCCGGACAATCAACAGGTGGTGGTCGCGGTCCGCCTGCTGTACCTTCCCTGGGAAGACACGCGCGGCCTGCCCGGTGAGATCGTGATGAAGGGCGACCGCAGGACCGCCCTGGCCGGAGCGCCCCAGACGGAAGAGCGATAAGTGACCTCCACGCTTCCCCCCGATTTCGAGCATGAATCCGCGGCGGCGGCCGGGCCGGGCCCTCGCTCCATGCGCCTGGGCGAAATCCTGGTGGATCGCAAGAAGATCGAGGCGGAAGACCTGGAGCGCGCCCTGGAGATCCAGAAAGAGCGCGGCGACAAGCTGGGCAAGATTCTGGTGGATATGGGCCTGATCGCCCAGCGCGACGTGCTGGCGGCGCTTTCCGATCAGCTCGGCATACCGGTGGTGACGCTGGACAACCCCCCGCCGTCGGCGCCGGAGATCGACGGTCTTTCGCACCGCTTCCTGCGGCAGTGCCGGGCCTTTCCGGTGGCGCTGGCGGATTCCACGCTGACCATCGCCATGGCCGACCCGCTGGATTTTGAAACCATCGCGGCCGTGCGCGCCTTCTCGGGGCTGCAAATCCAGACGGTGCTGGCCGCGGAGCAGGAAATCCTGGACGCCATCGAGAAGCACTACGGAGAAGGCGAACAACACGCGCTGCTGGGCGAGGGCGAAGACGAGCAGGCCATGGCCGACCTGGAGCACCTGCGCGACATGGCCAGCGAAGCGCCGGTCATCCGCCTGGTGAACGCCATGATCGCGGACGCCCTCGAAAAGCGTTCGAGCGACATTCACATCGAGCCGTTCGAGAAGGAATTCCGGGTGCGTTTCCGGGTGGATGGGGTGCTGTTCAACCAGGAACCGCCGCCGCGGGAGCTGAAGGCCGCCATCATTTCGCGCCTCAAGCTGATGGCCAAGCTCAACATTGCCGAGCGCCGTCTGCCGCAGGACGGGCGGATCAAGATCAAGGTGGTAGGCCGCGAAGTGGATCTGCGCGTCTCCACCTTGCCCACGCTATACGGCGAGAGCGTCGTCATGCGCCTGCTGGACCGCTCCGCGGGCGATTTCTACGACCTTCAGCGCCTGGGCTTCGACGACCGCATGCTGGAGCGCATGGAGCATTTCACCAGCCTGCCGCACGGCATGTTTCTGGTCACCGGGCCCACAGGCAGCGGCAAATCGACCACGCTCTATTCGGCGCTCAAACGCATCAACCTTCCCGACAAGAAGATCATCACCATCGAAGATCCGGTGGAGTATCAAATGGACGGGATCAACCAGATCCACGTCAACCCGCAGATCGGCCTGACCTTCGCCGCGGGCCTGCGCCACATCGTGCGCCAGGACCCGGACGTCATCATGGTGGGAGAAATCCGCGACCGGGAAACCGCCGATATCGCCATCCGCGCCGCGCTGACCGGCCACCTGGTTTTTTCCACGCTCCATACCAACGACGCTCCCAGCGCCATCACGCGCCTCACCGACATGGGCGTGGAGAACTACTTGATTACTTCGTCGCTGGTGGCGGTGCTGGCGCAGCGCCTGGTGCGGGTGATCTGCCCGCACTGCCGGGTGCTGGCGGGCGTGGCCCTCTCGCCCGACGGTGAAAACGTCGAGACGTTCCGCGGCGCCGGATGCCCCGAGTGCAACGGCACGGGCTACAGCGGGCGCATGGGTATTTTCGAGATGATGGATGTGAACGATGAGATCCGCAAGCTCATCATGAATAACGCGGACGCCTCCGCGCTGACCAGGGCCGCGCGCCGGCAGGGCATGCGCAACCTGCGCGAGGATAGCTGGAGGAAGATCCAGGAGGGTGTCACCACGGTGCAGGAAGCCATGCGCGTTACGCAGGAATTCTGATGGCGGCCTTCTTCTTCAGGGCGGTGGCTGCGGACGGCAAGGTCCGCAGCGGCCGGCTCACGGGCGACAACGAAAGGATCGTGGCCCGCGAGCTGCGCAAGCAGGGGCTGACTCCGGTTTACGTGGGAGTGGCTCCCAAGGGAACGTCCTTCGAGATCAAACTGCCCTCGTTCGGCACAGGCCGGCGGCGCGACGTTCTGTTCTTCACCCAGGAACTGGCCACGCTGCTCACCGCCGGGGTGCCGCTGGACCGCGCCCTTTCCATCACCGGCGAGCTGACCGAGAAGGCCGCCTTCCGCTTCATCGTGCTCGACGTGCTGCGCGTGCTCAAGGGCGGCAAGTCCCTGGCCGACAGCCTGGCCACTCATCCGGACCACTTCTCGGACCTCTACATCAACATGGTGCGGGCGGGCGAAGCCTCCGGCGCACTGGCCCCGATCTTCGAGCGGCTGGCGGAGTTCGAGCGCTCGCGCGACGACCTGCGCAACTACATCGTCTCCTCGATGATTTACCCGGCGCTGCTGGCCCTGGTGGGGCTCAGCTCCATCCTGATTCTGCTGACCTTCGTGGTGCCGCGCTTCGCCGCGGTCTTCTCCGATTCCCACTTGAAGATCCCCGTGCCCACGCAGATCATGCTCGAGGCCAGCGCATTTATTCAGGCATACTGGTGGATCGGCGCGGCCGCCCTGGTGGCATTCATCGTGTTCTGGACCACGTACACGCGCACGGTGGCCGGCCGCCTGTGGTGGGATGGAACGCGGCTCAAGATTCCCATGCTCGGCGAAACGCTGCTGAAGGCCGAGACGGCGCGGTTCGCGCGGGCCATGGCGACCCTAGTGGCCAACACCGTGCCGCTGGTGCAATCCATCGCCATCGCCGCCGCCACCCTGAACAACAAGATCATCTCCGGGGCGCTCGAGGGCGTGGCACAGGGCGTCAAGCGCGGCGAGGGAATCGCCGCACCGGTCCGCAAATCGGGGGTCTTCCCTCCGCTGGCGTCGCACCTGCTTACGGTGGGGGAAGAGACCGGCCGGCTGGACCAGATGTTCGCCCGGATGGCGGACATTTACGAAACCGATACTCGGGCCTCCATTCAGCGTTTCACCGCGATCTTCGAGCCGCTCGTGATCCTGGTGATGGGCGTGATAGTGGGAGCCTTTATTTTGAGCATGCTGCTGGCGATTACCAGCATCAACGATGTGGCGGTGTAACCATGTTCCAACGAAAACGAAGAAACCGGGGACGAGGCCAGGCGGGCATCACCCTGATCGAAATGCTCGTGGTGATGACCATCATCGCGCTGTTTGCCGCGCTGGTCGGACCGTCGATTCTGAAGCACGGCGACACGGCCCGAATCACCGCGGCGCGCGCCCAGATCCATAACTTCATGACCGCGCTGGGCTCCTACAAACTGGACACGGGCACGTTCCCCACCACCGAGCAGGGTCTGCAGGCGCTGCGCGTCAGGCCGGGGGATCTGAACCAGTGGGCGGGACCCTACATGCCCCAGGAGATCCCAAAAGATCCATGGGCGCACGACTACGTGTACAAGTACCCGGGCGATCACGGCGACGAGCCGGATATCATCTGTCTCGGAGCCGATGGCCAGCCTGGCGGCGAAGGGTTGAATGCCGACATTGTCAGTTGGAAGAACCAGTAGCGGGGGCCGGGGAATGGCCGTCCGAGGCGTCACCCTGATCGAGATGATGATCGTGGTGGCGATCGTGGGCCTGATAGTGGGCATTACTTTTCCGGCGGTTTCAGCCGGCCTGGACGGCGTGCGCCTGGCCTCCGCCACGGATTCGCTGGCCAGCTTCCTCAACGCTGCGGTGAATCGCGCGGAGCGCCGCCAGCAACCCATGGAGCTGATCATTTCCCCCAAGGACAACCTGCTCACGCTGTACTCGAACGAGCCTGGATTCACGCGCGAGTTGAGGCTTCCGGAAGGCATCGCGATCGAAGCCGTGCTGCCGCGGGACCCCGACGATCCCCAAGGTGCGCGCCGCCTCATTCTCATGCCGGGCGCCACGGTGCCGGGCATCGGGATTCAGATCGCCAACAGCCGCGGTACACGGCGGATCGTACGGCTTGACCCCATGACCGGCTTTCCGCGCGTGGAAAGCGTCAATACAGAGTGAGGGGCCAGCGCGGATTCACGCTTCTGGAGATGGTGGTCGCCACCCTGATCATGGCGATCGCGGTGGTCGGCCTGCTTTCCGGCATTTCGGGCGCCACGCGCAACGCCGCCCGGCTCCGCGAGTACGACCGGGCCGTGCAACTGGCGCGGCTGCGCATGAACGATCTGCTTATGGATTACCTGATGCCGCGCAATACCCTGGTGAGCGGCGCCTTCGACCCCGCCCTGACCGGCGGCATTGAAAGCGGCTGGCGCGCGCGTCTCGAAAACTTCGAGATGCCGCCCGCGCCCGCGCCAGGCCAGCTTGCCCTGGACCGCATCGAGTTGGTGATCTGGTGGGCTAACGGCAACGAACACCGCACCTTTACGCTGGATGCTTATCGCTCGCGGGTCTTGAGGGCCGGAGACGTGGCTTCGGGGGCGCCCCAATGAGACGCGAATCCGGCACTACCCTCATTGAGGTCCTCATCGCCGTCACCTTGTTGAGCCTGCTCTCGGTTGGCATGCTCACTGCCATGCGAGTCGGTTTCATGGCTTACTCCAAGACCAACAGCAAGCTCATGGAGAATCGCCGCGTGGCCGGCCCGCAGCGCGTGGTTCAAGAAGAACTGGAGGGCATGATGCCCGTGGTCGCCGCTTGCGGGGAGGCTCCGGGAGCAACCCCCGCGAAGACCGCCTTCTTCGAGGGCCAGCCCCAGACCATCCGGCTGGTGTCCACCTTCTCGCTGCAACAGGGATGGCGCGGCCAGCCGCAGATTCTGGAACTCTTCGTCATTCCCGGGGAAAACGGCAAGGGTGTCCGCCTGGTGGTCAATGAAATCCCGTACACGGGCCCCGCCGGCACGGCCCAGCTTTGTATGGGCCGCACGCGCGACCCGCAAACCGGCGGCACCCTGGCGATGTTCGCTCCCGTTCACGAGGGGCCGCACTCGTTCGTGCTGGCCGATCAGCTGGCTTATTGCCGGTTCTCCTACTTCACCATCCCCCTGGACAGCAGCCTGCCGCCGCACTGGACGCCGATTTGGAACGTTTCGGGCTGGCCTTTTGCGGTGCGCATTGAAATGGCGCCCATCGAGCCCGACCCTTCGCGGTTGCAGCCGATCACCGTGACCGCGCCGATCCACATCCATCGCTCCCCGGATATTCAGTATGTGGACTACTAGCGAGGGCTGTGCTTCAGACCGGCAGGCAATCTTCGACGCGGAGACGCGGAGAGGCGGAGAAAGACGCGGAGAGAAACTTAGAGAAAAGGGACTCATGCATGGATCGGCGCCGCACGCCGCTACCGGAAGTTCGCACGCGGAGCCAGCGGAGGATTCGGCTCGGGATGCCGCCATAGGCGGTGCGGCAGGGCTCCAAAGAAACGTGCATCATTGCGCGAATCCTCGACTGACACCGCGTGTCTCCGCTTCCTCCGCGCTCGAACCCGGGGAAGGGGAGATTCTCGATCTCTCATTCTCTCCGCGTCTTTCTCCGCGTCTCCGCGTCTCCGCGTCGAACTGGAACTTAACTCATTCGCATCAAGTTCGCGGCTCCGAACGCAGCCGCGGCAGCGCATTGCTGGCGGTTCTGTGGCTCTCGGCGGCCCTGGCGGCTATCGCGTTTTCGCTCTCGAGTACGGTTCGCGGCGAGACGGAGCGCACCTCCACCGAGGTCGATGGATTGCGCAGCTACTACCTGGCCTCGGGCGCCATCGAGCGGGCTTCGCTCGAACTGCTGTGGAGCGTCAACACCCCGGATCAGCGCAGGATTCCGCGAGGCGCCACGGCCGTAAACTACAACTTCCCCAGCGGGGTGGCCCACGTTGAGATCATCCCGGAAGCCTCCAAGCTGGACGTCAACAAGGTCTTGCCGGAAGAGTTATACCGCCTGATAGTGGCGCTGGGCATCGAGCCCCAGCGGGCTCAAGAGATCACCCTCGGGATTGTCGACTGGAGGACCCCCCTGGCGCAGGGGGCCGGCGCCATAGACCAGTATTATCTATCGCTCACTCCGTCTTTTCGGGCGCGCCACGCGTCCATTGAAGAGATCGAGGAATTACTTCTTGTGAAAGGCGTTACGCCAGATATTTTTTACGGAACCTACGTTCCCATACCGGACGCGGAGCTGGGCGGGGGGCCTCGCCTGGCGCCGCGGACCGGACTGGCGGACTGCCTCTCGGTTTTCGGATCGGTTCAACAGGTGGACGCCAATACCGCCGCGCCCGCCGTTCTGGCGGCCATTGGCCTCACTCCCTTCGCCATCCAGGCGCTGGTGGAGCACCGGCGCATCGCGCCTTTTACGCAGCAACAACTCAACGACTTTCTGCAATCCGTGGGCGTCGGCTCGAACCGTCTGCGGGTGGAAGGCCACTCCATCGTCACGATGCGCGCGACGGCGCGGTTGCGGCTACCCAACGGAGAACTCTCGGACCTCAGGCGCACGGTAGGGGCGCAGGTGAAGTACATGCCGGTGGGATACGATTCCCCCATCCACATCCTGCGGTGGTACGACACGGCTTGGAGCAATTGACCCCGCGATGCCCTTCCAGATTTCCATTTCCAAAGACCTTCGCAAATTGCTGGCATTCGGCTCGGGCGTCGGCATTGAGATCGGCGCCACGGACCTCGAAGTGGCGGCCGTGCGGGTGCGCCCCACCGGGATCCGGGTGCTCGGCCGCGTCACGATACGCAATTTCGCCGGGCGGCCGGCGGCGGAATGGGGCGCGGAATATGCCCGGTTCCTGAAATCGTTGGGGGCGGGACACATGAGCGCCACGGTGTTGCTGCCGCGGCGGGAAGCGATCGTGCGCCAACTGGTGCTTCCCGGGGTGGCCCGTAAGGACGTGGAAGGCGCCATCCGCTTCCAGTTGGACTCGCTGCATCCTTACGGCGAAGACGAGGTCGCATGGGGCTGGTCCCGGCTGGCCTACGGGGCGGTTCTGGTGGGGATTGTCCGGCGCGCCACGGTCGAGCAGTACGTCCAGCTCTTCACGGAAGCCGGCGTGGCGGTTTGCAGTTTTACCTTCTCGGCGGCCGCCGTGCACGCCGCCATCCGGTTGAACGGCACGGGGCCCGCGAGCCTCGCCGGGGATGGATTCATCGCCCTGAGCCGGTCTGAATCGGGCGCCGTGGAAGTGTACGGGGAAAGCGCCGCGCACCCGGTTTTCTCGGCGGAATTCGAGTTGGCGCCGGAACGCGCCGCGGGGCTGGCGCTCGCGGAGTTGCGTCTGCCTCCCGAGACCGCCCCCCGCACGCTCGAAGAAGTGCTTCCCACCCCGGACATCAATCCGGTGGAGAACGATCTTTCCCGCAACGCACTGCCGTACGCAACGGCGCTGGCTGGGGCTTGTCCCCGGCTCGCGCCGGCGGCGAACGTGCTCCCCCCGGAGCACCGGCGCCTCAGTTCCCGCGCGGTCTTCATCCCCACGCTGGCTCTGGCCGCGCTGGTGCTGCTGGTGGCCGGCGCCGTGCTGGCTTACACGAAATTCGCGGAACGGCGGTACCTGCGCAGGATCGATACCGAAATTGCCCAATTGGAACCAGTGGCGCGGCACGCGGCGGCGCTCGACCGCGAGATCGCGAGCGTGCGCGCGCGCTCTCAATTGCTCGACCGGCTGCGCAACCAGACGCGCGGCGATCTGGACGTCTTGAACGAGCTGACCAGACTGGTTGAACCTCCGGCCTGGACCAACTCCATCGACCTGGCGCGCGATTCGGTGCGCGTCATGGGCGAAGCCCCGCAGGCCGCGCTGCTTCCGAAGATCCTCGATTCCTCTCCTCTGTTCGAGAATTCGGCGCTCGACATGGTCAACCGCGGCCCCACCGGCGAGTTGTTCCAGATCCACACCGCCCGCAGGAGCCGCCCATGACCGTTGGAACCATGGACCGGCGCACGTTTTTCGTCCTGCTCGGCGGGCTTCTGCTGATCGCAGTGCTGAGATTCGGCGTGTACGGGGACCGGCCCACGCAGGTGGTAGCGCCTTCGGAATCCATACCGGCCGCCGAAAAACGCCTGGACCGTTTGCGCCAGATCGCCGCCACGGTTCCGGGCAAGGAGGCGGTGCTCAAACAGGCTTCCGCCGAACTGGAAACCCGCGAAAAGGGTATCCTCAAGGCCGATACGGCGGCGCAAGCGCAAGCCCAGCTTCTCAACGTGATTCACACCGTCGCCGCCGCCAATGGAATCGATGCGCGGGGCGCCGAAGGATTTCCGGCTCCCCAGGCGCTGGCCGCGGATTATGGCGAGGTATCCGTTCCCGTGACCTTCACCTGCGGCATCGACCAGCTTGTAAACTTCCTGGCGGCGTTGGCTAACGAGCCTGAAATCTTGGCTACCAATGAGATTCAAGTGACTGGCGGCAACGACAAGAGAAAGAACGTGCAGGTGCGGCTCAGCCTGTCCGGAGTGGTGCCCAGGAAGCTGGTGCCGGAGAAGAAAGGGCTGGCCGGGTTTTGAATCGCAAACTGTTGATCCTCGACGTGGTGCTGGCGGCCGTGGCGGTCTACGCCGGCTTCCAGTTTCGCAGCCAGTTTCTGGCGGTTCAGGCGCGTGAGGGCGCCCTCACGGATCGCAAACCAATCCCGCCGCCGCCGCCGCAATTTACCCCGCTCGCCACCGCGCCTCCGGTGCTTTCCGCCGGCTATGCCGAAATCGCGCAGAAACTGCTGTTCGACCGGTCGCGGAACTCCACGGTGGTGGTCGAAGTGGCGCCGCCGCCGCCGCCCAAGCCCGTGCCGCCGCTGCCGGTGTATCACGGCATGATGAATATCGGCGACGGCCCCGCCGCCATCCTCAGCGTAAACGCCTCCTCCCCGCAAATGGAAATCCATCCGGGCGAGATGATTGGCCCATTCAAGTTGGTGGACGTCAATACTCAGGAGATCGCTCTGGAATGGGATGGCAAGATCATCCGCAAGACGGTGGACGAAATACTCGACCGTACGACGCGGGAGGTGGTCGCGGACGCGAACACGCCGGGGCCCGCGGCGCCTCCGCCCCCGGTGGTGGAAGTCGTCAAGGCGCCACTCGGTCCCGGTGAAGATACCGGCCGGGGCTATAAGGTTTGTGTCCCGAACGACAGCACGCCCGACGGCTCCATTGTGGACGGCTACCGGAAGGTCTCAATCGCGACGCCGTTCGGCAACGCGTGCCGGTGGGACCCGGCAGGACGGTAATGCTCTCAAGGACTAACGAAATGCGCCCCTTAACGTATGTTCGATTGATTCTGGCGATGTGCGCCGCGGCCGCCGTGCTTTCGGGCCAAGCCCCGCCGCGCATTTTCCAGGCGCCGCCACGGCAAGAGCCACAGCCGGAGCAGCAACAGGCAACGCCGCAGCCGGCGACTGCGCCGGGCACGCCAGCCGCCGCCTCCAGCGGCCCTCCGCCGGCGCGCCTTACCGAGAACGGCGGGTTCCTGCTTCCCAACGTGTCTCTCACCGAGATGATCGACATCCTCGCCAAGCGGATGAAGATCAACTACATTCTCGATAAAGGCGTTAACGGATCGGTGACCATCTACACCTACGGCGAAGTGAAGGCGGTGGACCTGATGCCGCTGCTGGAGACCATTCTGCGCGTAAATGGAGCCGCCATCGTGAAGGTGGGCGACCTCTACCGCATCGTGCCGATCAACAAGATTTCACAGCTTCCGCTCCCACCGATGACGGACGTCGACCCCAAGACCCTCCCCGACGACGAGCGCATGATCCTGAACCTGGTGTTTCTCAAGTACGCCACGGTGGCGGAGTTGGCCAAGCTGATCCAGCCATTTCTGGGCGAAGGCGCCTCGATGTCGACTTACGATCCCGCCAACCTGCTGCTGATCCAGGACAACAGCCGCAGCATGAAGCGCACCATGGATCTGATCGCCATGTTCGACAGCGACACCTTCGCCGGCCAGCGGGTGCGTCTCTTCGACGTCGCCAACAGCCGCCCATCCGACCTGGTGAAAGATCTCGATTCGGTCTTCAAGGCGTACTCGTTCTCGGAGAAGAGCGCCTCGGTGAAGTTTCTTCCGGTGGATCGCATTAATACGATCATCGCGGTGGCGCCCAACCCTGGAATCTTTCCCCAGGTGAAGGAGTGGATCGAGAAGCTCGATATTCCCGTCAAGATCACGGCTGGCGCGGTCAATAATTACGTTTACCGCTTGAAGTACGGCCGGGCCGAAACCGTGGCCATGGCCATCATGGCGCTGTATACCGGCAACGTTCAGGCACTCATGGGTCTGGCCGCCATGAGCACTGGCATGGGGATGGGCGGCGGCATCGGCGGCGGCATGGGCTACGGCGGCATGGGCGGAGGCGGATACGGCGGTGGCGGATACGGCGGGGGCGGATACGGCGGTGGCATGGGCTACGGCGGCGCATACGGAGCGATGGGCGGCGCATACGGAGCCATGGGCGGTGCATACGGAGGCGGCTCCATGGGCACAACGGCGGCGAATTTCAACACAGCGACGAATTACCAGGCCTCGATGGGCACCGGCGCCAACCCAACCCAGGGGGCAGGGTCTAACGTCGACCTCACCGGAAGCTACCTGGGAAGTAATCCAGGAGGGGCGCCCGGAACCCGGATTCCGCACGTCATACCCAATCCGTTCGATAACACCCTGCTCATTCAGGGCACGCCACAAGAGTACGAACAGATCAACTCCCTGCTGCGGCAGCTCGACGTGGCGCCCCGCCAGGTTCTCATCGACGCCAAGATTTACGAGGTGGACCTGACCGGCGCGTTCTCGGCCGGCGTCAGTTCGTACCTACAGCAGAAGGACACGGGGGGTACGGCCTCTCGCGTGCTGAGTGCGACCGCCGGCTCGGGCGGCTTGGGCCTCTCTCTGGGTGCGCTGGTCCTGAACAGCCACCAGTTGCTGGGCGTGCTCGAAACCAGCGAGGCCACCCAGAACGCGCGCGTCATATCCGCTCCCAGTATCATCGCCACCGACAGCATTCCGGCCATCATGAACGTGGGTCAGTCGGTCCCCGTGCTCACCTCGCAGGCGGTTGTCGGCGGCGTCACGACGGGTGGCACGAGCCCATTCGCGAGCACGGTGAACAACATCAGCACGGGGGTGACGCTTTCCATCACCGCGCGGGTGAATTCGAGCGGCGTGGTGACGATGATGATCGACCAGCAGGTGAGCTCGCCGATAGCGCCTTCCGCGGGCGGAATTCAATCGCCGTCCTTCCAGAACCGGTCTTTCGAAACCCAGCTCACGGTGCAGGACGGCGATACGGTAGCCATTGGCGGCTTCATACAGGAAACCTACTCGCAGAGCTCCGCCGGCGTGCCCTTGTTGCACCGCATTCCCATATTGGGAGCTGCGTTCGGCACGAAAAGCATCAGCAAAGCACGAACCGAGCTGATCGTCTTCCTCACGCCGCGCGTCATCTACGACAGCAACCAGATTGTGGACGCCACCGACGAGATCAAGAGCAGCCTCAAGCACATCCAGAAGCTCGACCGGGACCAGTAGGAAAAGGGGACAGACGCATTTAATTAAATGCGTCTGTCCCCTTTTCGATCCGCTCCCGCAGTTGGTCTTCGTTCAGCACCGCGACGCCGAGTTCCCGCGCTTTGGCGAGCTTGGAGCCGGGATCCTCGCCGGCCACGACATAGCTCGTCTTGCCGCTCACCGAGCCGCTCACTTTTCCGCCCGCGGCTTCGATCAGCCGCTTGGCCTCGTCGCGGCTCAGACCGGGAAGCGTGCCGGTCAATACGAACGTGAGACCCTGGAGCGGCCCGCCCTTGGGCCGCGCCGATTCGCAGGTGAACTGAAGCCCGGCGGCGCGCAGGCGCTCGACCAAGTCCCGGTTGCGCGGCTCGCGGAAAAAGCGGGAGATGCTCAGAGCCACCTTGGGCCCCACTTCTTCGGCCTGCTGCAACTCCTCGAGGCCGGCCGAGGCGATTCTGTCCAGGCCGCCGAAGGCCTCCGCCAGAAACACCGCCGTGCGCTCCCCCACGAAGCGGATACCCAGCGCGGTGAGCACGCGCGGCAGTGGATTCTTCTTCGAGTTTTCGATGTTGCGGACGACATTGGCGGCGGATTTCGCGCCCATGCGCTCCAGCGACGCCAGGTCTTCGGCCCGCAGATCGTAGAGGTCGGCCATGCTCTTCACCATCCCGCGGTCCACCAGTTGATCCACCAGCGCATCGCCCACGCCGTCGATATTCATGACGCCCCGCGAGGCGAAGTGCAGAACCGATTCCTTCAGCCGCGCCGGGCAGTCGGTGTTGATGCAACGGGAGGCCGCCTCGCCCTCTTCGCGCACCACGTTGCCGCCGCAGACCGGGCAGGCCGCGGGCATGCGAAACTTCCTGCGGGACGGCCCCTGGGAGTCGACGCGCACAACTTTAGGGATTACGTCTCCGGATCGCTCGATGACCACCTGGTCGCCGATCTCGAGGCCCAGCCGCTCGATTTCGTCCTCGTTATGCAGCGTGGCGCGAGAGACGGTGACGCCGCCCACCTCGATGGGCTTGAGGTGCGCCACCGGGGTCAGGGCGCCGGTGCGGCCCACCTGAACCTCGATGCCCTCGACGGTGGTGACCGCTTGCCGCGCGGGGTACTTATACGCGATGGCCCAGCGCGGCGACCTGGCGGTGAATCCCAGCAGCCGCTGCTGCTCCACGGAATCCACCTTCAGCACAATGCCGTCGATTTCGTACGGCAATTCCTCGCGCCGCGCCTCCCACGCGGCGCAGAACGCCAGCACTTCTTCCACGCCCCGGCAGAGCTGGCGGTGCGGGTTCACCTTAAACCCCATTCGAGACAGTTCTTCGAGCGACGTCCACTGGCTCTCGAATACCGGCTGCCCATCCGCCAGCAGGAAGTAGGTGTAGTAATCCAGGCGGCGCGAGGCGGTGATCTGGGGTTCCAGCAGGCGCAGTGATCCGGCGGCGGCGTTGCGTGGGTTGGCGAAACGGGAAAGCCCGCGCTCGTCGCGCTCCGCGTTCAGCCGTTCGAACGCGCGCCGGTTCATGACCGTCTCGCCGCGCACTTCGAAGGCGGCGAGCTCGGTTTCGACGCGCAGGGGGAGAGAGCGGATGGTGCGCGCGTTTTCGGTGACGTCTTCGCCCACCGAGCCGTCGCCGCGCGTCACCGCCTGCACCAGCCGGCCCTCGCGGTAGAGCGCCGCCATGGAAAGCCCGTCCAGCTTCAGCTCGACCGCGTAGCGGTATTCGGCGCCGCCCAGCAGTTCGCGCACGCGGCGGTCGAAATCGCGCAGCTCGCCTTCGTTCAGAGCATTATCCAGGCTCAGCATGGGGGAGCTGTGCTGGACTTTGACGAACCCTTCGCGCGGCTTGCCACCCACGCGCCCGGTGGGCGAATCGGGCGACGCCAGCTCCGGGTGCCGCGTTTCCAGCTCGCGAAGCTGGCGCATGAGGGCGTCGTATTCGGCGTCGGTGATCTCGGGCTGGTCGAGCACATAGTACAAACGCTCGTGGCGGCGCAGCTCGTCGCGGAGCTTTTCGATTTCGCGCGCGGGATCTTGCATAGGCTTCTCATCTATAATCTAACGAGGAACCCGGAGAACACGCCATAACCATTTTCAAGAACACCGTCCTGATCTACAACTCCTATGCGGGCAAGTTCGGACGGAACGGAGGCTCGCTCGTCGAGCGCGTGGCCGGAATCCTTCGGAACAACGGCCACAACCTGACCGTGGTACCCACCAGGGGCCGGGGAACCGCAGGCGGCCTGGCGCGCGAGCACATCGGCCGCGGCGCCGACCTGATTGTGGCCGCCGGCGGCGACGGCACTATCAACGAAGCGGCCGAAGGCATCTTGCATTCCAGCGTGCCCCTGGCCATTATCCCCGGCGGCACCGCCAACGTGCTGGCCCAGGAGACCGGACTCGGAACGAAGATCGAGCGCGCCGCCGCGCGCCTGGAGGAGTGCCGCCCGCGGCGCATTTCCGTCGGCCATCTGACCTGCGATGAAGGCCGCGTGTCGCGGCACTTTCTGCTCATGGCCGGGATCGGTTTCGACGCCTACGTGGTGCACCACGTGGACGGCGAGCTCAAATCGCGGACCGGCAAGTTCGCCTACTGGGTGGCCGGCTTGAGGCTGCTGGGCCGCCGCCTGGAGGAGTTTGACGTGGATATCGGGGGCGGAAAGCGCCAGTGCTCTTTCGCCCTAGTGAGCAAAGTACGGAACTACGGCGGCGATTTCGAGATCGCGCGCAGTGTGCGCCTGTCCGACGACCGGTTCGAGGTGGTGCTCTTCGAGGGCCGCCACACGGTGCGTTATTTCAAGCATTTTGGCGGGATCGTGCTGAACCGCCTGAGCTCGATGAAAGGCGTGACGGTGTTGAGGGCCGATCGCGTGGCGCTATCCGACCCTCAGGACCGCAGTGTGTACGTCCAAATCGACGGCGAGTTCGCCGGCCGCCTCCCGGCCGAGATCCGCATCGTGCCCGACGCCCTGACGCTGCTGACGCCGCCGGGGTACGGAGGGTAGGCGGGCACTCACGGTCCGGCGCGCATGGCCGTAACGCGCCGTTCGAGCCACCAGCGGCGCAGCGCCACACCAGACCAGACAGCCTCAACCAGGCCGAATGGCCAGGCGCCCTGCAGAAAGCCATACAGCGAAGCCAGCACGCAAGAGCCCGAGAACGCCAGAATGAACCAGGGGCTGCGCTTTTCCATGGCATAAAAGACCAACATCAGCGTCACAGCCAGCAGCCCGAACAACGTCAAACCACTCATTTCTCCGCTCCCGGCCGCGCATCTTGCCGCGAAGCCGCCTCCTCAGTTCTTCCAGAAAGGGCCGGACGGCGGGCCGTTCTTGACGGTGATGCTCCCGCGACCCATGCGCAGAAAGATCCGCCGTGACGGAGACTGGCCTGCCTGAACAAAGTGAGAACCAACCGGGAGTTGCTTGTGCCCTTGGCCCATAAGGTCCGAAGAAACGCTGCCCATCCTGGTTCTCGCGTCGATCGAGTATGGACCCGGATCCGGAAGCATCACGATCATGTCGCCAGTGTGGCTATCCACCTCGATGTCTCCCGTCACGTCGCTCACCCATACGTAGCCATTGTCCTGATGAACTACCAACCGTGAATCGCGCGGCACATGCACCGTGTACTCAACCGTGACGCCGCGCTTGCTCGTCTTCGACATGGTGACGATGATGCGGCGCGAAGGAAGAATGGAGCTGGGGAAACCATGGCGGACGGGGAGCGTTGTCGAAATCGCCAATTCCTTATCGGAGCGCCGTTCGGCGACCACACGGACCTCGTTGAAGTGTTTCTCGGATTTCTCCTTCCGCTCGGGTTCGTAGAAGCGATTGGTCGACTTGGTCACGGTGATTTCGACCTCCGGTTCATCCCACCCTTCCACAGTCAAGTAACCGTACGAACTGTTCACCCTGATGGTGCCGCCTGGCAGGAAAGGCACCCGCTGCGTGCTGGTCGCTTCAAACGACTGTTTGGGCCCTTTCTCGCCGGGTCCCTGCGCCGTAGCCACCAGGCTCAACCCGAATAAGACCGCGGCCAGTTTGCGTGTCATGAGCCAGCCTCCTTTTTGATACTGCGCGCCTCGGCCACCATCTTCCTGTAACGCCGCGCCAGTTCGGTGATCCAGCCTCGCTCGCGGCGCCGGATGGCGTCCTGGTGAATCAGGTCCTTCCCGATGCCCAGTGCCGCCGCTCCCGCGCGAATGAAATCCATGGCGTTCATTTGATTCACACCGCCGGAAGCAATCAGCGGGACTTCCGAAAAAGGCCCCTTGAGAGCCTGTATGTAACGGGGGCCGCCGTTCGCAAAGCACGGAAAGACCTTCACGAAATCGGAACCGGTCTTCCAGGCGGCCATGACCTCGGTGGGTGTCAAGGCGCCCGGGAAGACCACCACGTCGCGCCCCAGCGCAAAATTGACGATCTCGAGATCCAGCCCCGGCGTGGTCAGGAAGACCGCTCCCGCATCCAGGCAGCGGCGCGCCGTGTCCACGCGATACAACGTGCCGGCGCCCACAAGAACCCCGGGGTGATGGCGCGTCAGTTCGCTAATGACCTTGACGGCGCCCGGAACGGTCATGGTCACTTCGACAATGGGAATGGCGCTCTCGCTGACCGCTTCCGCGGCAAACAGGGCGTCCTCGGTGGTAGACACGCGTATCGCCGGGATAATACCGATCTCCTCAATACGCGCGCGAATCTCTAGTCTCGTCATAGAATCATTAGATCATTCTGGTACAAACATCAAGGCAGGTCCCTGGTTCCCACCGCCTGGCGAACCTGTTCCAATGCCGCCAAGTAAGCCGCCACCGCCTGGCGGTAGGCGAGCTGGGTCGCGCGGAAGGTCCGCTCGGCATCCAGGAAATCGAGAAGCGCCAGGGCGCCGCGCCGGTACGCGTATTCGCTGATATCGCGGCTCCTTTGGGCCATGTCGACATAAGTGGACTTCAAGAGTTGGGCTATTTTCGCGGCCTCCTCGAGCCCCTCGTACGCGTCCCTCACGTCCGTCAGTACCTGCCCGCTGGCCGCTTTCCGCTGTTCCTCCGCTTGCCGGATGGCAATACGCGTCTGCGCAATGTTGCCCTGGTTCCGGTCGAAAATCGCCAGCGGAATACTGAACGACAAGGTGGCGGCACTCACCCCGGCGGCGTGCGAGTAATTCGCCGAGATGGTGGGGTCCTGCTTCCCGTTGGCCTTAGCGAGCGCATATTGGCTGTTGGCGGCCGTAACGCCTAACAGCGCCGCGCGCAGATCCGGACGATTTTGAACGGCTTTCGCCTGCAATTCTTCGAGAGTGACCACCAGCGGCCGGTATTCGAATTCGCCCGCCACATCGTAGGTAGCGGGCACCGACTCGTAACCCAATTGCTGGCGCAGGTCCGACAGCGCCTGGGCTTTGTTGAGCAATGCCTGTTGGACATCGGTTTCAAATTGCAGCAACTGTAGCTTCATCTTCAGGTAATCGTTCTCGCTCAGAGCGCCGTCTTTGAATTGGACTTCGCTGATGGCGACCGTTTCCTGAAAGCTCTTCAGATCCGTCCGCGCCAGTTCAAGAGTCGACTGCGCAAGCTGGGCATTGATGAACAGAGAGCCAACTTGAAACGCTGTGCTGCGCTCGTTATCGGCTACCTGCGAGCGGGTTACGGCGGTTGCGTCCCTGGCTGCCTGCAGGCGGCGCGCCCGCTTGTTGCCGCGCTCAATCAGGTAACTCAACCCCATGTCACCCTCGGTCGAGTTCTGGAGGTAGTCCGCCACGGATTGGCCTTGCGGGACCGAGAAGAACGGCAGGTATTCCCAGTCGGTGAAGAATGTCGGATTCGGGCGCAGATTGGCGGTAATTTCCGCGGCCTGGCTCTGTTGGATGGTGGTCCGCGCGGCCTGTAAGGTGTGGTTGTGCTGGAGCGCCATCTGGATGGCTTGATCCAGCGTGATGGTGACAGGCGCCTGCTGCGCGGACGCTGAATCCGCCAACAGCAAGCCGCCGAACACGCCCGCCGCCGCCCAAATAACCCGGATGTTTTTCATAGGCAAGATTGCGCGCTTAGTTCTCATAAGCCCTTAAGAATGCTCCGGTGCGGGAAGTTGATCGCCGTCGCGGGCGATCCAGACGTAAAACGTAGGCAGCAGAACAATGCTCAGCAGCAAGTCGGAAATCAGGCCGCCTACTATGACAATCGCGAAAGGCCGCTGCGAATCCGATCCGATATCGTGCGATAGCGCCGCCGGCAGCAGTCCCAGCGTGGCCACCAGCATGGTCATCATGATGGGGCGAAGCCTCCGGACCGCGCCTTCCACCGCGGAATCCTCGATTGAGTGCCCTCGGGCCCGGAGTTGGTTAATGTACTCCAGCATGATGACGCCGGTTTGCACCGATACGCCAAACAGCGCCAACATGCCGACGCCCGACGACACGCTGAGGTAAGTTCCCGTGACCACCAGAGCCAGCAGGCCGCCGATCCGAGCCATGCCGACGTTTAACAGAATCAGCAGCGCCCATTTGTAGGAGCGGAACATGGTGTAGAGAATTATGAAGATAACCAGGACGGTCAATGGCACGATGACAGCCAGCCGCGCTTCAGCCCTCTTTTCGCTCTCGTATTCGCCCGACCATCCGATGGTGTAGCCCGGCGGCAGCTTCACTTTTTCACCGATCTTACCGATCGCCTCTTCAACCGTCGTCCCCAGGTCCCGGCCTCTCACGTTGAAGGTTACCGCCACATAGCGGCTGTTGCCTTCCCGGTAAATGTCGTACGCCCCGTCCTTGACCTCTACGTGAGTCAACTGCGCCAGAGACACCCGCTCGCCCGTTGGGGACAGCAGGCGAATGTTCGCGATGGCCTGCCGGGTATTGCGATAGGGCGCCTGGTAGCGCACCACCACGTCGTAGCGTTGCTCTCCGATCAGCACCTGGCTCACCGCGTTTCCGCCGACGGCCGTCTCGACGGCGTCTTGTATATCCGTCACGTTGATTCCAAAACGGGCCGCCTGGCGGCGGTCGATGGTCAAGTTGAGATTGGGCTGGCCGAAATCGCGTAACAGCTTGACGTTGTGCATGCCCGCGATGCCCGAAATGACGGTCGTGACTTCTTCGCCCTTTTGCTCGAGAGTCTTCAAGTCGTCTCCGAAAATCTTGAGCGCCAGCGCGCCCTTCGTGCCGGTGAGCGTCTCTCCGACGTTGTCTTCGATGGGCTGGGAGAAGTTCCAGATCGCCCCCGGGAACTTTTCCAGCGCGCGGTTCATCGCGGCGATCAGTTCCTCTTTGTTCTTGTGAAACGCCGGACGCCATTGGTCGTGCGGCTTCAAGTCGACGAAATACTCGGTGTTGCCGAATCCCCCCGTGTCGGTCCCATCGTCGGGCCGGCCGACCTCCGACACGACGGTTTTCACCTCCGGGAACGAAGCGAAAACAAAGCGGCAGTTATTGGTGAATTTTTCGCCCTCCGAAAGACTGGTGCTGTTCGCCAGAGTACCGCGCGCCCAGATAGCGCCTTCATCCAGGTGCGGCAGGAACTCCGCGCCAATCACGCCGCCAAAGCCCAGATAGACCGTGCCCGCCAGGGAAATCAGGGCGACGCAAAGAACAACCCAGCGATGACGAACGGCCCAGCGCAGCCGCCTGCGGTAACGTTCCACCAGGTAGTCCATCGCCAGGTTGCGCCGTTCCTTAACTCCCTTACGGAAGAAGGTGGCGGCCAGCACAGGCGCGATGAGAATCGAAAACGTCATGGCGCCGAGAAGAGCGAAGGCGACCGTCCAGGCCATGGGCCTGAATAACCGGCCCTCCACGCGTTGCAGCGTGAAGATCGGCAGATAGGCGGTGATGATGATGGCGATGGCGTAAAAGACCGGCCGTTGCACTTCGTGGCAAGCCTCACGGATGATCTCCGCGATGGTTTTCGGAGGTCCATTGGGAAGGCTGCGGTCTTTGTTCAAATGCCGGATAATGTTCTCCACCATGACTACCGCGCCATCCACCACCATTCCGAAATCCAGTGCGCCTAGAGAGAGAAGATTAGCCGGTATGTGGGCCAAATCCAGCCAGATCGAGGCAAAAAGGAGCGAGAACGGAATGGTGAGCGCGACAATGAGAGCGGCTCGGGCGTTGAGAAGAAACAGGAAGAGGATGACGCTGACCAGAATCATGCCCTCGATCAGGTTATGCATCACCGTGTGCAAGGTGAAATGCAAGAGATCGCTGCGATCCAGCATGGGCACCACTTCCACGCCGGGAGGCAAGATGCCGTGGTTGAGCTCGTAGACTTTCTTGTGAATCGCCGCCAGAGTGGGTTCCTCTTCGGCGCCTTTGCGCATCGACACCAGGCCCTGGATGACATCGGGTTCGTCGACGATGCGCCCGTCCTCCATGTGATTGGCTCGGGCCATGTGGCCCAGGCGGATTTTGGGGCCCTGCGACACGTCGGCGATGTCTTTCACCCGTAGGGCCGTGCCACTTTGGGTTTTCAGCATGGTCTGCTCGATGTCGTGCACGTTGCTAAAGAGCCCCAGCGCGCGAACGTTCATTTGCTGCATGCCGATTTCGACGAAGCTGCCCCCGGCATTGATGTTGTTGTTGGCAAGCTGCTGCTCCACCTGGCCGATGCTCAATCCATACGACACCAGCTTGTTGGGGTCTACGCGCACCTGGTACTCGCGTTCCGTGCCGCCGAAGTCGGAGACGTCGACCACGTTGGGAATGGACTTGAACTGCTTGAGGAGCACCCAGTCTTCGAGCGACCGCAATTCCATCAGGTCGTACCGGGGATTGGTGCTTCTCAGCGTATACCAGTAGATCTGGCCAGTGGTGCTCCAGTCCGTGCCGATTTGAGGCTGAAGGTCCTGTCCATCCGGGAGATCGACCTGCGTGAGCCGTTCCAGCACCTTCTGGCGATTCCAGTCGTTGACGGAACTGTCGTCGAAGATCATGATGACGAACGACAGGCCGAAGATGGACTCGGAACGCAGATAGGTCATGTGCGGCATCCCGGCCATTTGCATTTCGATCGGAATCGTCACCTGCTGTTCCACTTCTTCGGCGGAGCGTCCCGCCCATTGGGTAATCACCGTCACATAGTTATCGGCGATATCCGGATAGGCTTCCACCGGCAGGTTGTGAAACGAAATCGCCCCCCAGCCGGCCAATAAGATGGCCACGGCCAGCACCACGAACTTGTTATTAAGAGCAAAGTCTACAAGAGCGCGAATCATAACGTCCCGCCTGCGATTATTGAGCGAGCACGTGGTCTAAGACCAACGCATTCGTAACCACTGGTTGTCCCGGCTGGAGCCCCGACGTGACCTCTTGCAGGTTCACGTTGTCGGTCAAGAGGTCTCCACCGACCACTTCCACGCGCCGGAATTTCTTGTCGGGCGCGGGAACGTAGACAAAATCGCGATCGTGCATGTGCAGGATGGCGGACGCCGGGACAATGGTGTGCATCTCCCTGGTTTGGCCGCGGAAGGTCGCCCGCACAAACATGCCCAGGCGCATGATTCCCGGATTCTGAAGTTCGATCCGAACCTTGGCCGTGCGGAGGTTGGGATCGAGAATCGAGCCGATGTTGCTCACTGTTCCCTTGAACTTGCGATCGGGATAGGCATTCAGGGTGATGTCCGCGGAGTCGCCGAGCCTGACATTAGCCAAGTCATTCTCGTACACATCGCAGACAATCCAGGTTTCCGAGAGATCCGAGATCGTGAACGGATACGGTGTACTGTATGCCTGCACAAGGGACCCCGTGGTAACTTGCTGGTCGGTAATGACTCCGGCAGCCGGCGCAAAGACATCCACTGTGAAGTTCATCTTGTCGGGATCGTTACCAAGCAGCCGCAAATGCTCGGCCGCCGTCTCCACGGCTACTTTGGCCTTTTCTTCGGCGTCCCGCGCCACTTCCAGATCGTTTAGAGCGATTGCGCCATGTTGATAAAGGTCTCCGGCCCGCTCATATTGACTCCGGGCCAGAATCTCATCGGCGACCGCCATTTTGTAGTTCGAATAGCCGCCCGACACGTCGTCGCTTCGAATACTCATCAACAACTGGCCCTTCTGCACGGTATCGCCGAGGCGCGTGTGAATGGCCATGACACGCCCCGAGGCGAGGGAAACGACCGGGACGTTGCGGGACACGTCGGGGGTGACCGTCCCCGTAACCACCAGCTCGGAAACGGTGGGATGCTGTGTCGCCGCGGCCAGCGGAAATTGCTCCGGATGGTCCACTGAAAACAGCGCGGCGTCCGCAAACGGAACAACGTTAGGGTTGGGCGGAGCCTGCGCCCCTTCGTCGGCGTGGACGCTTTTGCATCCGCCAAGAACCGCCACTGAAGCAAGGCCCATAAGCAGCAGGCCAATCTGTAAAAGTTTGCTTTTCATGACTAAGTCCAATCTATTCGCGGTGAATGTCGGAGCCAAAACTCCGCAGTCCGCTTCAGAATAAGCCAGGACCCGTGAGGATCGCATAAAGTCAGGATAAAAAGATACGATTTGCCAGATAGACCGAATGTATCAGCCGGTTCGCGACACGCGCGAAGATATCGCGCGTGTCGCCACGCGAACACTAGAACTTGACCATTACGCCGGCGCTGACGGTGAACTGGCTCCGGCGAAGATCCGGGAACCACACGCTGCCGGGTCCGCCGCAATTCACATAGGCGGTCGCGAGGTCGTTGGTCCCGGCTGAGCCGCCGCCCGCGCAGACGTATTGTGAGGGTGAGCCGGTATTTCCGCCCGGAGGCGTGATCCCCTCTCGCCCCGTGAAATAGGGCACATCCGAATGGCGATAACCGGCCTCCGCCCACCAGGTGATGTACTGTTTCGGCATCCAGTGAAAAGTGATCGTAGAGTCCCACATGTGGGCCTTGTCCCCTGGATTTAAAGTGAAGTATGGCGAACCGGAGACGGCATCCGCTCCATTGATGGGTGGCAGCAGCGTCAGGTAGCGGCCTGGATTGTTCATCTTGCCGCCGCCAAGCGTGATGGCATACTTGTCCTTGTTCCACCAGATCCGGTTGTAAAGCATCCACCCCAGGAATGACTGCTTCGGCCCACCCTTGCCCCCGTGGCACGTCACGCCAGCGCCATATTCGCAGCCCGCATCGCCGGTCAGGGAGAACGCCATCTTGGAGACGCCCTTGCCGTTGTCGGGCTTGCTGAAATATCTGACCTCGATGCTGTCGTCGGTGTGGATGCGGGAACGGCCGGGAACCCCCAGGTCATCCGTGCCATTGCCGTAGTTGTTGAAGACCATCGATAGCCATTCGTACGGGCGATACAGGATCTGCCCTCCGAGGCCCCGGTGGCCATTGTACTTGGCATAGGATTGCCATCCGTTGATGATCCAGGGCTCGATCTTCAGCTTGTTGGTGGGGAACCACTGAATCCGCAGGCCATTGAAGAACCATGGCGTATTGGACGACACAAATGACGGCTGGTAAGTCCAGTTATCGAAGTTGTAGTAACTGAACAGGCCGATGTACGACACGAAAATGCCGGCGTCGATGTTGAGCCCATGGTTCACATTGAAGTGATAGCCACCATAGGCTTCCGAGACATAGCGGTACGCGTCACGGAGGTCCCATTGGCCGACACCGGCACTGGCGTCATTGCGGGGCGTGGTGGTTGCGAACAGTCCGAACATGGTCAGGATCCTGCCGCGGACGTTTTGCCAGTGGAAATCGCCGCCCACGCTGATCTGCTCCTCCTGGAACTCGCCGGAGCGGAACGATTCGGTGGATCCCCCCATGGTGTGGTCTACCGGCTGATTGAAATCCTCCATAAAGTGAGTGTCGAACCGGACTTCCGGGGTGAAGTACTTGGTATCCAGCACAGTGTCCTTGTTGCGCGGAGTGCCATTGAGCCAGGTGAAGTCGCCGTACGCGAACGGAGTGAAGTTGTCCACCCCGGGAGCGGCGTCGGGAGCCTGCAGGGCCTCCGGAATGCTTGGCGCGGCCGGCGCGGGCGCTGGCGCTGGCGCGCGCTGAGGGACTGGCGCCGGTGTCGGCGTCGGGGATGCCACGGGCGCAGCCGCCTCCGGAGCCCGCGCCGAAGCGGCTTCCACCGGCGCCGCGCCGCCATGTAGCGTCGCCTCCAGTTCGCCGATCCGCTTCTTCAGAGCCGCGAGTTCCTCCTCGACCGCCGACACCGTCGCAGGTGCTAACGCCGGAGAGGCCGTGGCTTCCGAAGCCGGCGGATTCGCGGCCGCCAGCAGGAACTCAACCCGGTACGTCCCTGGCCTGGCAACCTCCACGTCGGCCGTCGACCTGACGAACCCATCCCTCGATGCCGCCACCTGGTACAGCCCTGGCTCCAGCCTCGCTATCGTGAACGTTCCATCGGAACCGCTGATTGCAGTACGGTCCGTACCTCTGTTTACGTTATGCGCGGTGATCTGCACCTGCGCCACCGGCTGTTTGCTGGCGGAGTCCCGAGTCACCCCGCCCACGCCGCCAAACAACTCCTGCCCCGAAGCGGGGATGGGCAGCGCGGCAAGCTGAAAGGCGATGCAGGCTGGCACCGCGGTGGAAAAGAGTAAGTTGCGCGTCATAAGTATCCTTTCTGAAGCTGAAGTCACCATCGTTCATTTGTTTAGGTCCGATGCGCGGCCTTGGCGCAAGCGATGCCGCCTGCCTGGGCGGCTTGTTTTGCGGACCTCGCCACGCGCTGCTGCGGTGGCAGTTCCGTCCAGCGCGTCGCTAACGAGGTGACGGCGCTACAGGAGTTCGTGCTGCGTGGTGCTACGGCACCCAGTATGAAACAGCACTCATAAGGAAAGCATGAAGACGTTACCGAGCTGTATGTAATTGTCATGGGCGCCCTCCGGCAACCAGATCGGCCTCCGCTCTGAACCGGTAACCGACCTGGGCGTCTGTAACAAGGTATTTGGGAGAAGCGGCTTCATCACCGAGCTTCTTTCGGAGTTGCCGGACAAAGGTGCGAAGGTATTCCAGCTCGCCGCCGAATTCCGGCCCCCAGACCGCCGCCAGAATACGCGCATGGGTAAGCGGAAGTCCGGCGTGCGACATCAGAAAGTGAAGCAACTCGAATTCCTTGGGAGTCACGTGGACCGCCTCCCCCGCTCTCTTCACCAGCCGCCGCGCCGGGTCGAGTTCGATGTCTCCAATTCTGATGGCGGCGGCATCGTCCGTCTGGGACGCTGATGTGCGGCGCACGGCGGCGCGAAGCCGGGCCGCCAGTTCCCCGACGTGGAAGGGTTTGGTGATGTAGTCGTCCGCTCCGGCGTCCAGCGCCTGAATCTTGTCCTCTTCCGCGTTCTTCACCGTCAACATCACGATCCCGAGCAGCGGCATGAGCTTACGAATCTTGCGGCAGGCCTCGATGCCGTTCATGCCGGGCATCCCGATGTCCAGCAGCACAACGTCAAAGTGAACGGTACGAACCAGCGCGAGAGCCTGCTCGCCGGTTTCGGCCTCGGCGATTTCAAAATTCATGCCCTGAAGCGTCTTCCGCAGCGCCCAGCGTATGCTCTTTTCGTCGTCCACGATCAGCAACTTCCCATTCATAACTTGCAATTCAGGACGATTGTGCCGGATACCTCATGAGGAAAGCATGAAGATGCCCGCACCTATCCTCATGTGACAAGGGCAATGTGCCATAACCAACTGCATTAGCTGGGTTTGTTGCTGATATTGAAAGATGTGATGGGCGCCTACAAAGTTTTCTATATGCAGTCTGCCGGCGGCGTAACTTGACGCAGCGCACCTTGCGGCGTGTCACTTACCGGGCACTTATGCGATCTTTATGCCCGCCGGTCTAGACTTCTTCTATGCACCTTGTGGGTAGAAGACAGGAGGGGCGGCCGAAGACACCGGTCCACCCGGGTTGCGCCGTCCTGCGCCGGGCGGTCCGCGAGAACACTGTTTCCTTCCCGTCGCAGATTGTGGCGTTTTTGAGGAACCCCCCGGCCGATATGCAGTGCCGTGTGGTTCTCCTGTTCTTCGTTCACGGCTGGAGTTCGGTTGATATCGCCGCGCGGTTCAACGTTCCGAAACACCTGATCTGGGGAATCTTGAATGATTGGTCGGTTCGGGCTTTGGCGCTCGGCTACATCCAGGTCATCGACCCGGAAGCGTTTGACACCTGCTGCCGCGTGGATGAGCCGGCACGAGAGGAGGTACAAGTTCATGCAGTCGCATAAAGGGAGATGCCGTCTGGTTGGGACAGTTTTGGCCGCTACCGTGGCCGTCGCAGTGGCCGCTTGGCCCGCCGAGGGGCCGAAGGGAGCCACACTGGCCGAGTCGACCTTTCGCGCCGACGGGACGCTGGTTCTGGTTCCGGTCACGGTAGTCGACCGTCGAGGGGCCATTGTCAACGGTCTGGCAAGCGATGCATTCACGCTGACCGAGGACGGAGTGCGGCAGCCATTGCGTGCGTTCAGCGAGGAGGATGTGCCAGTCTCGATAGGAGTGGTGCTGGACCTGAGCGGCAGCATGGCGCCGGTCCTGGGCGCCGCCAAGCAATCTCTGCGGACGTTGATGAAGGACGCAAATCCCGGGGATGAAGCGTTCCTCAACGGCGTGTCGTCAAAGCCGCGGGTTTACTCCGGTTTCACGCGCTCTCTTGAGGACATTGTGCGCCAGGTTGAAGCCGAGCGCGCCTATGGGTACACGGCGTTGATCGATACCATTTATGGCAGCTTAGAGCAGTTGCGGACTGGTGTCCATCCCCGGAAAGCGCTGGTGGTCATTTCCGACGGGATAGACAATCGCAGCCGCTACACCAGCCGAGAGCTGCAGCGCCTGGCGGTGGAGAGCGACGCTCAGATCTACAGCATCGCGGTCAGCGGCGGGGCGTCTCGCAAGCAGGGCGTTGCTTTCGCGGAAGAAATGGGGGGGCTGTCCTTTCTTCGCGACCTCGCGGAATGGACCGGGGGGCTGAGTTTTGTGGTTCGGGATGGGGCGGACATTGCCAAAGCAACCGTCAGCATTGGCAGGGCGCTGCGGAACCAATACACCATCGGATATGTGCCCGCCAATGGCCGGAGTGGCCAGTGGCGCAGAATCAGGGTAAAGGTGGAAGGCTCGGGAATGACGGCGTACGCTCGCGCGGGATATCGTCTCGATTGACTCGCTGGCAACTGTGCATAATGAAGGTGAGGCGGTCTATCGGAACGTCGTGCGGTCTCAACTAAGGGTTTTGCGCGGATGCCTCGCCGGGGTGGCGGCGGTTGCCCTGTTGACGTTCTGCGCGTTCCGGCTGAATCTGAACCTCTCCACCGCGGGCTCTCTCTACTTCCTGGTTGTGGTGATGGTGGCAGTGGTCTGGGGCTTTTGGGAAGCCAGCGTTACGTCGCTGATCGCGGTCAATTGCCTGAACTACTTCTTTGTCCCGCCCGTGCTCACCTGGAGGGCTGCGGATCCGCAGAACTGGGTTGCCCTGGCCACCTTTGAAATAACCGCACTGACCGTGAGCCGGCTTTCCACGCGCGCGCAGGGCCAGGCCAGAGCGGAGGCGCGGCAGCGGGCGGAGGTGGAGAAGCTCTACGAACTGAGCCGCCGAATTCTCTTTCTCGATCGCCGCCAGACGATCGGGCCGCAGATCGTGTCACTCATTCAGGAGATCTTCCGGACCGAATGCATCGCCCTGTTCGACGCCGCGCAGGCGCGCCTGGATGTGACCGATTCCGGGGCAAACGATCTCGAAGAGCTCGCGCGCAACGCCTATTTCCAGGACGGCGCTCTGGAAGGCGCCGGCACCCACACGTGGGCGCACGTGCTGCGGCTGGGGTCGAAGCCCGTCGGCGCGATCGCGCTCCGCGGCCCGGAACTCGGCCGGCTCACCATTGTGCCAATTGCATCGCTGGCCGCCATTGCGCTGGAGCGCTCGCGCTCATTCGAAAAAGAGAGCCGGGCCGAAGCGGCGCACCAGACCGAACAGCTTCGAACGGCGGTTCTCGATGCGCTGGCCCATGCGTTCAAGACGCCCCTCACGGCCATACGGACGGCAAGCTCGGGACTTCTGGAAGCCGGGCGCCTCTCCGCCGATGACGCCGAACTGGCCGCTCTCATCGACGAGCAGGCGGAGCATCTGAATCGTCTGACCTCGGAGTTGCTGCAGATGGCCAGGATCGATGCGGCGGAAGTGAGACTCCGGAGGGAGCGCGTGTCGGTGCTCACGCTGATCGAAGACGTCCTGGCGCGATATCGCGAACAGCTTCACGGCAGGCGCGTGGAAGTATCGGATGGCGCATCGGACCTGGAGGTCCACGGCGACCGCAAAATACTGTTGGCGGCGCTAGAGCAGTTCGTCGATAACGCGGCGCGGTATTCGGCGCCCGGATCTCCTGTCGCTGTCACCGCCGAAGAGAATCTGGGAGAGATTATCATCGCCATTCACAATGAGGGCCCGCCGATCCCGCCCGCCGACCGGGACCGGATCTTCGAGCGATTCTATCGGGCCGAGGAATCGCGGCATCGGGCGACGGGGACGGGGTTAGGCCTGTCGATCGCAAAAAAGGCCGCGGAAGCCCATGGCGGCCGGACGTGGGTGGTAAGCGATGCAGGCACGGGTACGACGTTCTACTTCGCTCTGCCCCGCGGCACAAGGAGGCAAGTCGATGGCGTCGCACGGCAAAATTCTGATCGTTGACGACGAGAGCTCCATCCGGCGCGCGTTGCACAACACGCTTCATGGCATGGGGTTCACAGTGGACGAGGCCGCGAACGGCGAAGCGGCTCTGCAGCTTGTGCGCGAAGAGAAATACGATGCCGTACTGTTGGACATCAACATGCCAGGGATCGGAGGCATCCGCGCGTGTCGCGAGATGCGCAGGAGCCTGCCGCGCCTGGGAATTCTCATGCTGACGGTGCGCGATAGCGAGGACGACAAGGTCGCGGCGCTGGATGCCGGCGCGGACGATTACATCACCAAGCCATTCAACATCCGCGAGCTGGCGGCGCGCATCCGGGCCGCGGTGCGGCGTTCGTCGGCTTCCCAGGTCGATCCCGACGCGCTAATCCGCATTGGGAACATCGAGCTCGATCCGGCTCGCAGGCTGGTTCGGAAGGCCGGCGAGCCGGTTCACCTTACGCCCAAAGAGTTCGACCTGCTGCGGTATCTCATGGCGCATGCGGGCCTGCCGATTACGCACGCGCGCCTTCTGCATGCGGTCTGGGGACCGGAATACGGCGGCGAGCTGGAATATCTGCGGACTTTCGTTCGCCAGTTACGTAAGAAGCTCGAAGACGACCCGGCCGAACCCGCATATCTGCTGACCGACAGTCACATCGGCTACCGGTTCATGGAGACGAAGCCGGAACCTGTCGAGGAAAGAGCCTGAAAGCGGCTTTGGGTACTGCTAACCCTCCACCGCTGGCGCGGTGGAGCCGTCCTTCTCGGTCAGCCGCATCAACTCCAGCCGTATTGCGCCCACCAGAGCCTTCCAACTCGCCTCGATGACGTTGTCAGACACTCCCACCGTGGACCCGTTCGAGGTGGTGCTCTTCGAAGGCCGCCACACGGCGCGTTATGTGAAGCATTTTGCCGGGATCGTGCTGAATCGCCTGAGCTCGATGAAAGCCGTGACGGTGCTCAGGGCCGATCGCGTGGCGCTTTCCGACCCCCAGGATCGCTGCGTCTATGTCCAGATCGACGGCGAGTTCGCCGGCCGCCTGCCGACCCAGATCCGCATCGTCCCCGACGCCCTGACGCTGCTGGCGCCGCCGGGGTACGGAGGGTAGGCGGCTTCATCGCGTACCGCCCGCCGGCAGGCGCCGATATCGCACTACCCCTGGGTAGCCCTCGACCACGCTCATCAGTTCGTTGCCGTCGCGGATTTCGTTGCGGCCCTTCGTCTGGAATCGCACGCCCCAAGCCTTCAAGCGCTCCGCGACTGGAATCTCGAACCACCGGAAGGAGACTTCGATCTCCGTGCCCGGCTGGCTGAGCTCGGTCAACTGCCGCCGCAGGGTGCGGGTGGCGCTGGTTTCCCAAGTCATCCGGACGGCGGCTACGATGCCGGCGTTCACTACGAGGAGCCCGAGCAGCACCCACGCGGCTCCGAGCGCTCAGCGCGGGCACCCCACCCGGAAGACAAAGACCAAAGGCACAATTGGCAGCAGCCAGAGTTGCGGCCCATAACGCGGCCACCAGAGGTGCAGGCTGACGAGTAGCGACGCAACGATCATCAATGCCGCCAGGGCCGCGGCCCAGCGCGCTGGTGACGGCTGGAAGAGCAACTATATCCCCAGCCCAAAGGCGAGCAGCAGAGCCCCGCTGAAATAGGGACCGAAACCAGCCACGCGTGTCTCATGGTATCGGTAGTAGATCAGGTCGGCCGGCCGCGCCGCGAACGGCCACATCAGTTGCGCGTTCCGCTGGTTGATATAGGGCGCGTTACTGGGGCGGCCAAACGTGGCATAGGCCAAACGGTAAAAGCGGCTGTGCCCCAGGAGGTTTTTGGGTGTTTCAGAGCGCGTGATGCCCTCGTTCCCCTGCTGGGTCAGGCTCGGGAACGCCGCCGTGCCGAGAACGGGATAGAAGGGATGGTGCCGGTAGATCGTGTTGGTCACGTACGGGTTGTAGCCGAATACCCCCGCGCCCAGGAGCAGCGCTAGCGCCGTCCACCCGGTATAGCGTAGCAACCACCTGCGGTGGTGGATGGCACACCAAAGCCAGCCCGCCGCAAAGACGAAGCAGAGGAAGACCAGACCAGTGAACTTGGCGTTGATACTGGCAATTGCCGCCAGGACCCCAACCCAGACGACGACCGCGTGCGGCCGGCGTAATCCGCTGAAGATCGCCGCCACCGCCACGACCAGGAACCCAACCATGATGCCGTCCACCAGGTAGGTGGTCAGTTCGCTCATCACAACGGGATTGAGCGCAACCACGAGCGCGAGCGCCGCCGCGCGCCTCCTCCGCCAACCGCAGTCGAGCCCGGCGGCGAACACGGCCAGGCCCATCGCCACACACGCGATCAGCGTCGTGCACTTGCCGCACTCGACGTTCCCCGTCGTCTGGTAGATAGCCGCCGCCACATACCACGGCCCCTTGGCGTAGTGCCGCACCCAGAGCTGGAGATGCGGGAGAAACGAGCGTATGGGGTCGGTCAGTGGATTCCAGTCTCGGGCGATGGCGTAGACCGCCGCCTGGTGATACCACTCGCCGTCAAAGGACAGGTCGAAATACCAAGCCGCGAACGCGAGCGACCCTACAAGCACGCCCAGCGCCAGCCCTGCCGGCCACAGCCGCGCGCGCCCCGCGAGCCCTGCCTGCCGCGCCAGCCGGTCGCCGAGCAGGAGTGCGAGAACCAGCCCCACGGGCGCCACCGCCGCGATGCCGAAGCGCCCGGCCAGCAGGCTCAGCATCATGCCGAGCTGGGTGAAACACAGGAACGCGGCCAGAATCGCCGTCGCAATCTATGAGATGGCCGCGAGGGGCCGCATTTCATCTGTCATGCTCCCCGGTTGGTCCCCGTTGGGTCGGCTTACGCCGGGGAGGACCACGCTTCCTCTCCGTACGAATCTAGCAGGCTATCAGGTTTCTGTATCCGGCGAGCAGCGCGGGCCGTGGGCCGTCAGTCCTGGGCACAGAATGAGAGACTAGTTTGCTATCCCGATTACCGTGCCCGATTCCTTCTCCGTCAGCCGCATCAGCTCCAGCCGGATGGCGTCCACCAGCGCCCTCCAACTCGCCTCGATGACGTTGTCCGATACGCCCACGGTCGACCAGCTCTTTTGCTGATCGCTCCACTCGATGAGCACCCGCACATTGGCCGCCGTGCCCTTGTACGAATCGAGCACCCGCACCTTGTAATCCTTGAGGTGCACCTCCGCGATCTGTGGATACAGCTTCGCCAGGCACTTTCGCAAGCACAGGTGCAGCGCGTTAAAAGGCCCGTGCCCCATGGCGGTCTCGGATATCACTTCGTCGCCCACGAGCAGGGTGACGGCCGCGGTGGTGCGCGAGGCAGCGGCGCCAAAAGCGCGCGTGGCCACGTCGTAGCTCTCGACTTCAAAGAAGCGCAAATCCGGGTGCAAGGCCTCGCGCGCCAGCAGCTCGAACGTCCCTTCGGCGGCCTCCAGCTCGTAGCCTTCGTGTTCCATCTGCTTGATGCGCTCGAGCAGCCTGCCGCGCACCTCCTCGTTCAGGCGGTCGGCCAGGCCAAGCTGCTTCAGCTTGTAGAGAATATTGCCGCGGCCCGACAGATCGCTGACCAGCACCCGCTGCCGGTTGCCCACGGTCTCCGGAGAGACGTGCTCGTAAGTCGCGGAATCTTTCATGACCGCGCTCACGTGCACGCCGCCCTTGTGGGCAAACGCGCTCTTCCCGACGAACGGCTGATCGTTGCGCAGCGGCAGGTTGGCCCGCTCCGCGATGAACCGGCACACCGACGACAGGCCGGCCAGGTTCTCCGGCCCCACGGTGGCGTGCCCCAGTTTGATTTCGAGGTTGGCGATGACGGAGGCCAGGTTGGCGTTGCCGCAGCGCTCGCCGTAGCCGTTCATGCAGCCCTGCACGTGGGTGGCGCCCGCCTCGACCGCGGCGATGGTGTTGGCCACCGCCATATCCGAATCGTTGTGCGTGTGGATGCCGATGACGCCATCGAATCGCTTGCGCACGACGGCCACGATCTCCGCCAGCCGCCCCGTGACCATGCCGCCGTTGGTGTCGCACAGGCACAGCACGTCGGCGCCGGCCTGGCGCGCGGCCGCGAGCGTTTCGACCGCGTACTCCGGGCTGGCGGCATAGCCGTCGAAGAAATGCTCGGCGTCGTAGACCACTTCCTTGCCGCGGTCCTTGAGGTGCTTCACGGTTTCGGAAATGAGCTTGAGGTTCTCCTCCGGGGTGATGCCCAGGGCGCGTTTCACGTGGAGGTGCCAAGTCTTCCCGAAGATCGAGACCACCGGCGTGCCCGCTTCCGCCAGCGCGCGCACGTTGCGGTCCTCCTCGACGGAGTTTTTGGCAAACCGCGTGGAGCCGAAGGCCGTCAGCTTGGCGTGCCCGAGCTTCAGCTCCACCACGGCGCGGCTGAAGAACTCCTTGTCCTTGGGATTGGACCCGGGCCAGCCGCCCTCAATGTAGTCGATGCCAGCCTCATCCAGTTTCTGCGCAATGACAAGCTTGTCATCCACGGAGAAGGAGACGGATTCGCCCTGCGTACCGTCGCGGAGGGTTGTATCGAACGTAAAGATCTTCATGTGTCACCGCCGCCGGTGTTATTCCGTCGGCACGCCGGCTTCCTTCTTCTTCTTCAGGAACGGCATCATTTCGCGCAACTCGTGCCCCACCGTTTCGATGGGCTGGTGGCGCGCCGCTTCCCGCATGGCCAGAAAGTTCTTGCGCCCGGTGCGGTTCTCTTCGATCCACTCCCGCGCGAACTCGCCGGACTGGATCTCGGAGAGGATCTTCTTCATCTCGGCGCGCGTCTGCTCATTGACGATGCGCGGGCCGCGCGTGTAGTCGCCGTATTCGGCCGTATCGGAAACCGAGAAGCGCATGTAGGCGAGGCCGCCTTCCTGAATCAGGTCGACAATCAGCTTCAGCTCGTGCAGGCACTCGAAGTAGGCAATCTCGGGAGCGTAGCCGGCGGCCACCAGGGTTTCAAAACCGGCGCGGATCAGCTCGCTCGCTCCGCCGCAGAGCACCGCCTGCTCGCCGAACAGGTCGCTCTCCGTCTCTTCCTTAAAGGTGGTTTCGATGACGCCCGCCTTGAGGCAGCCGAGCGCCAGCGCGTAGGCCAGGGCACGTTCGAGCGCCTGTCCGGTGGCGTTCTGCTCCACCGCCACCAGCGCCGGCACGCCGACGCCCTCGGTGTACAGTTCGCGCACGCGATGTCCCGGCGCCTTGGGCGCGATCATGGACACGTCCACGCCCGGCGGCGGCGCGATCTGTTTGAAGTGGATATTGAAGCCGTGGGCGAACATGAGGGTCTTGCCCGCCGTCATGTGCGCCGCGATGTCCTTGTTGTACACCGCCGCCTGGACGTGATCGGGCACCAGGATCATGATCACGTTGCCCACCTTGGCGGCTTCGGCGGTGGTCATGATTTTCAGTCCGGCGGCTTCGGCCTTGGCCCAGGAAGGGCTGCCGGGGGCTTCGCTCACCACGACGTCCACGCCGGAATCACGCAGGTTCAGTGCGTGGGCGTGGCCCTGGCTCCCATATCCGATAATGGCGACTGTGCGCCCGTTCAAGTACTCCAGATTTCCGTCTTTTTCGTAGAATCGTCTCGACATTATGTGCTCCAGAATTTCGTCACAAAGAATAATGGCCACGGATGAACACGGATAAACACGGATAAGCAAGCACCAAGAACTTCTTAAGATTCTTTGTTTTGTGATCCGTGTTCATCCGTGTTCATCCGTGGCTAATTGATTGTCTTTGCTTTCTCAGTAAATTGTCTCTTCCATCTTGGTTTTGGTCGGCACGGGGGGCTGCAAGCGCAGCTTCTTAGTCTCCAGGCCGATCGCCAGCGCGCCCGAGCGCGTCACTTCGATCTCGCCATAACTGCTCATCACATCGATAAACTCGCCCAACTTCTCCGGATCGCCGGTGGCCTCGATGGCAAATCCCTCGGTGGAGGAATCCACCACGCGCCCGCCGAAAATCTCGGCCTCTTTCAACACCGCCGTGCGCGATTCCTGCGGCATTCGAATGCGCACCAGCACCAGCTCGCGCACCACCGCCGGTAGATCGGTCAGGTCGGTGGCCTGCAAGACGTTGATCAGCTTGTTCATCTGCTTGATCACCTGCTGGCGCTGCGTGGAGTCCACGTCCACCGCTATAGTCATCCGCGAGAGTTCGGGGTCGAGCGTGCGCGCCACCGTCAAGCTCTCGATGTTGTAGCCGCGCTGGCTCAGCAGCCCGGTGACCCGCATCAGGGCCCCCGGCTTGTTTTCCAGGACTAGAGAGATCACTTGCAGCATAATCCATTCCTCGTTATTCCGCCGGCACGGCCACGGGCTGCGGCGGCCCCAGCACCATTTCCTCAAGCCCGGCGCCGGCGGGCACCATGGGGTACACGCACTCGAACGGCGTGACTTTCACGTTCAATAGATACGGGCCCGGTTCCGCCACCGCCTCTTCGAGCGCGGGCGCCAGTTCCCACGGCTTGTCGACGATTCTGCCCTTGAAGCCATACGCGGCCGCCAGTTTCTCCACGTCGGGGAAACCATCCAGCTCCACCGCGCTCAGCCGGTTGTTGTAGAACAGCGTCTGCCACTGCCGCACCATACCGAGATGGCCGTTGTTCATCACTATGATCTTGATAGGCAGCCCGTTGCTGGCGATGGTGGACAACTCCGGGATGGACATCTGGAACCCGCCGTCGCCCACGATGGCAAAAACCAGCTTGTCGGGACGCGCGAACTGCGCGCCGATGGCCGCGGGGATTCCGAAGCCCATGGAGCCAAGACCGCCGGAGCTGAGCCAAAGACGAGGTTCGTTAAAGCGGACAAGCTGCGCCGCCCACATCTGGTGCTGCCCCACGTCGGAAGCGACGATGGCCTGGCCCCCGGAGAGCCGGTCGATCTCGGCCATGAGGTGCTGCGGCTTGATCTCGGTATCGGACGCCGGCGCCTCGAACGGATGCTCCTGTTTCCATTGCCGGATATGATGCCACCAGGCCCGCCGGGCTGCGCGGAGCGTTTCATCGGGAGCAGGCTTGCTCTCCGCCAGCAGCTTGTTCAGCTTGACGAGGACGCGTTTGACATCGCCCACGATGGGCACATCGGGCGCGCGGTTCTTGCCGATTTCCGCGGGGTCGATATCCACGTGGATCACCTTGGCGTGCGGCGCAAATGCCGCCAGGCGGCCCGTAACGCGGTCGTCGAACCGCACGCCCAGGGCGATCAGGAGGTCGGATTCCGTCAATGCCATGTTGGCCGCATAGCTGCCATGCATACCCGGCATGCTGATAAAATTCGGGTGCTCGGAAGCGAGGCCGCCCAAACCCATCAGGGTGAGCACCGCCGGCGCATCGGCCAGTTCGACGAACTCGCGCAATTCTTTAGCCGCGCCCGCCGCAATGATACCGCCGCCGCCATAAACCAGCGGCCGCTGGGCTTCCTGGATGAGTTGCGCCGCGCGGCGAACCTGGCCGGTGTGGCCTTCGGTAAAGACCCGGTAGCCGGGCAGGTGAATCGCCGCCACCTGCTGGTAGTGGCCCTGGGCTTGAAGCACATCCTTGGTGATATCCACCAGCACCGGACCGGGACGCCCGCTGGCCGCCACGTAGAACGCTTCGTGGATAATCTGCGCCAGGTCTTCCAGTTTCTTGACCAGGTAATTGTGCTTGGTGCAGGGACGCGTTATGCCGAAGGTATCGGCCTCCTGGAAAGCGTCGCTGCCAATGAGTTTGGACGTGACCTGGCCGGTGATGGCGACCACGGGGATGGAATCCATCAGGGCGTCCACCAGCCCGGTGGTCAGGTTGGTGGCGCCGGGACCGGAGGTGGCGCAGCAGACCCCCACCTTGCCCGTCGCGCGCGCGTAACCCTCCGCGGCAAACACCGCATTTTCCTCGTGGCGCACCAACACGTGACGCAGGGGGTGGTCGTAGAGGACATCGTAAAACGGAATGGTGACTCCCCCGGGATAGCCGAACAGGCAATCGACACCCTCCCGAACCAGACATTCCACCAGCATTCTTGCGCCGCTCATCAACGTCGACATATGTTCCGCCTCAAAAAAGTCGCTACCTAACAAAAAAGGCCATCAGCCGGGCTGCTTTCCCCGCCGATGGCCTTGGAGCTTTCTCCGGCTGGCCTTCAAGCGGGGCTGGCTACGATGACCACAATAATAATAACGCTTACGGAAATAGCGATAGGGTTGGAGGGATGGGAACTAACCAGCCGGTCTCGAACGCCGTTGAGCATCGCTGAACTCACCATCAAGTTTAACGTGCCAATCCCGCCAAATGCAAGTGGAGCAATCCATAAATTTTTCTTATGCCTGCATCGCTTAGTGGGGCATGCTTTAGCTTGCCCTCCTCACAAACAGCACGACCACGCCGGCGGCGCGGCGCGCAGCCGCGTTTCCCTGGACAGCAGAAAGAAGTGATCTTCCCCGGCTTCCACCAGTGCGTGGGTCTGCCCCGCCGCCGCTTCCACCGCCGCGCGGTACTGTTGCGGAAGCAGGAAGTCGCTCGCGGGATGCGCGCGAATCATCCGCGCCAGTTCCTCCGGCGACCCGGCCAGAATGAGGGTTCCGATGGGCTCGCTGGAATCCAGTCCCCACTCCCTCAGGCGCTGCCGGAATACCGGTTCCCATTGGGCGAGGCCGTCGAACTGCGCGGCTGTGAGAATGATCCCCATGCCGCCGAAGTCCATGCCATACCGCCCGCCGGCCAGGTTGGCGCCCACCAGGCAGTAGCGCAACTTTGCCAGGGGCAGCGTGGAGGCGTAGAGGTCGTCATCCATCCCCACCACGATCAGCTCGTTGCCGCGCGCGCGCTGGCAGTACCCGGAGAGCAGCGGCGCATCCGCCTGCACCGTGCCGCGCTCAAATGAGAGTCCCCACGGCGCGGCCGGCGCGACGGCCTTGGCCACAAATGCGGCGCCCAGCAATGCCAGCATCCACGGCGCCCTCCGCTTCGAAAAAAGCGGCCCATACGCAGTGGCCAGGATCGCCAGTGCCGGCACCATGGGCAGCAGGTAGGAGATGTTGCGATACTGCCAGCCAAAGACGGCCGCCGCCAGCGATGCCAGCCAGCACAGCAGCAGAACCGGCGCGGAGGACCGTCGGCGCACTTCCACGACGAACGCAGGCAGGGCGGTCAGAGCCGCCGCCGCAAGCACCGGGTCGACCAGCGCCAGGCGCATCAAATAGAAAAGCGCCTGGTTTTCCCGCGAGGTCTGAGGGGGCGCGCCGGAGCCGAATCCCAGGATCTCGACTCCAACGTGTTCCGCCCAGAACCATCGTCCGTGGACGCACAGTTGGTACACGAACCAGGGGGCCGCCAACGCCAGGGCCAGCGCTACTGCCAGGCAGGCGCGGGAGAGGCTCGGCCGCTGGCGGCGGGGTCCAGCCAGACAGTAGAGCGCCAGCACACCGAGTGGCAGCACCCCGGCCACACTCTTGGTCAGAATAGCGGCAGCCACCGACCCCGCGAAGCCCCACAGCGCGGACTTGGATTCCAGCCAGGGGTCGGAGAAAAGACAGAACATGGCGGCGGTGTAGAAAGTCACCAGCAAGCCGTCGGTCATCGACATTCCGGCCAGGACGTGCCACAGGTGATTGGAAACCAGCAGCACCGCGGCGCACGCGCCGGCCTGCCAGGAGCGCAGTTCCGCCGGCCATAGAAACACCAGACAAACCGACAGGCTGGCGAGCAGCGTGACCGGCAGCCGCAGGGCCAGCCGCGAAACCCCCAGAATGCGCACCGAAAGCCCGGACACCCACATCAGCAGCGGCGGCTTATACAACCCGTAGCGGCCCATGAAAATGGGGGTGAGCCATCCGCCCTGGCGCGCCGCGCGAATGGCGCTGTGCGCGTACAGGGCTTCATCCTGCGCGGTGACCTTGGATATGGGATCGACATAGTCGCCGGCCAGGCCCACGCCGGCCGAGCGGACCAGAAGGGAGGCCAGCGCAAGCAGGGCAACGGCACACAAGGTCCGTCGCATATACTTCACGACGATAACACGGAGTCGTGGGGCAGATTGTCAATCTGCGGCGGGTTGGCAACCCGCCAGTTGCGCCGGTAAACGGGGTACCCTCTGGGTCGCGCGCAGGATACCATCCTGCCCCACAGTCTACTGGTGCTGGATGTGCACGACCTCGGAACTGTAGGGTGTCGGCAGTTGCACGCTCACTCCGCCTTGCATCAACTGCGTGCCGGTCTGCAAATAGATGGACGGATCAATCGCAAACCACACGGCGTACCGTTGATCGGGAACCAGACCCAGGGGATAAAAGACGTAACCGGCGCCATCGGAATCCGCGCGGGTGACGACGGCGATGGCGTTGTCAGTGGATGGATTATAGCTCTGAATGACATCGGTCCCGTTGTCGGCCGGAGGCAGGATGTGGTACACCTTGCCAGCCGCAACGTCGGCGCGCTGGCTCTTATAAACACCGATCTGCTGGCCCAGGAACGCCACCTGGTCCGGCGTGAGGTCCACCAGGCTGTTCATGAGCACCCAATTGCCGCCGAACATGTAGCTGCCGGTGGCGTATGAATCGAGACCGTCCGAAGCGGGCATGTAGCGGTCGGCGTAACGCGGGGAGAATGGGTACGTCGCGCCGTAAACCGCGCGGCGGGACGCCAGCGAGCCGGATGCGTCGTTGGTGATGGAGGTGACGTAGCTCTTCACCATGTTGAACGTCATCATGCTGCCGCCATCCTCGCAGTTCTCCCAGTACACGTTGGGCCGCGCCGCCTGGATGGCGGACACCACCGCGTTCAAACCATCCACGGCGTTGGCGTAATTGCTGTCGTTGGGGTCGTGCGTGTGGGTGGTCTTGGTGCACTGCTTGACCATGTTCTGGCCGTCTTGCAGAATCCAGTCGACATGGTATTGGTCGATGATGCGGATGCCTTCCTGGATGAGCCAGTCGCGCGTGGGCTGATTGGAGAGACACAAGGAGCTGGCGCCGAAGTAGCCGTCGCTTTCGGTGGACGTCCAATCCGGGTTGGCCTGCAGGACGGGGCTCGCGGGGTCCGCTTCGGTCAGCGCGAAATGCAAACCGAACTTCATGCCGAGGGAATGCACATAACCCGAAACGGCGGAGAGGCCATCGGGGAACTTGGCCGGATCCTCATACCAATCGCCGATGGCACGGGCCCAGCCCAGATCCACGATAAACAACTCCACCCCAACCGAAGCGGCCACGTCCGCGTTGTGCATCAAGGTCTGTTCGTCGATCTGCTCCTGGTACGCCCAGGAGTCCCAGGCGACGTAAGGGAAGGACTTGGCGTCGGGCGGGGGCATTGCCAGCACCGCCTCGGAGAAGCGCTGCGTGCGGTAACCAGCTTCGTCCCAGTCGCCGTGAAACAGACCCAGGAAAGCAAAGGGCGTTTGGAAATCGCCGAACGGCGGCACCGGATGGTTCAAATCGAGCACCGTGGAGGAGAACTGGACATAGCCTGGAGAACCCGACTGGCGGACTGTAGTCTTCACCCGGCCGTCGAATTCCCATCCGGCGAACAAGCCTCGCATATTCGCGTCGCGGAGCGCCAGCCATCCGCACTGCTGCCCGTCCGCGCCCGAGTCAACCTCGACCGGCGCCCCACTCGGGTCCAACACCGTTTGCAGAGGCTCGAAGTCTTCCGCGTCGGGGTCCACCGACCACTGGTTCACGCGAAACGCCGTGTAGCTCTGGCCCGCGTCGTCAAAAGTCCACGGCAGCATGTTGATCCAGCTCACGTAAACCTGGGACGCAGAGAGGTTTCGGTAGTGCAGGCTATAGCGCAACACCGGCTGGTTGTCATAAACCTCCAGAATGACCGTGATCTGAGCGGCGCTGTTCAGATCCTGAAGCACGATATACTGCCGCAGACCCGAAGGCTCGACGGCTTGGATGTACTGGTCCAAAAGGAGGAATGGCCGCTGAGCATCGAACATGTCCGTGCCGACTTGCAAGCGCACCGGCGACGTAGGCCGGTTCGGCGAGGGCGTCCATTGGTCGCCGCTCTGCAAGTCGGAGATCTGCTGGGTGAGAAAATGCCCATCGGGACTAAGCTGGAAAACCGCGCTGACCCAGCCGTTACCTATGGTCCAGGTGTTTTGCGAGGCATCGAAGATCGACTGTGCCCCAAAACCGAGGGGCGCTGCGACTGCCATCCATAACAAGATGACCGCATTCCGCACGGGGTTTCCTCACTTGGTCTTATCGACCTAAACACTATGACGGGCGAAATGTTCAGTGGAATTACATCTTTTTTTCGTAAATCTTTGTAACAGGGAATCACCCGATCAGTTGCGGTGGAAATCCGCTGACGGTCTCACTTGACGATATCTCGATGATTTACCTTGGCTTTGAATCCGGCTTGTACCAGATAATTGCGGATTTGCTCGGCCATCATTACCGAACGGTGTTGTCCACCGGTACATCCGAATGCTATCGTTAGATAACTCTTTCCCTCTTGAATATAGTGTGGTAATAAGTAGATCAACAAGTCCGAAATACGCTGCACAAATTCTACAGTTTGAGGAAAAGACCGGATGTATCGGGCCACACTGGGATGCCGGCCGGTCAGGTTCTTGAAGCGCGGAATGTAATTTGGATTAGGCAGAAATCGAACGTCGAACACCAGGTCGCTGTCCGGCGGCACTCCGTTGCGATAGCCGAAGCTGGTGACGTAAATCATGATCTTGGACTGGTCCCGCTGGCTCCCGAACCGCTCCCCGATGAACTCCCGAAGTTCGTGCACGGTGAACTTCGAGGTGTTGATGGTGAGATCGGCCATGGCGCGGATGGGCGCAAGCTGGGCGCGCTCCGAGAGGATGCTCCTGGTGATCGACTTGTTGGTGCCGAGGGGGTGAGGGCGGCGGGTTTCGCTGAACCGGCGGACGATGGCCTCGTTGTCGGCCTCCAGGAAAATCAGCCTGGCGTTCACCGACTTGCGAATGCCGGCGAACACTTTGGGAAACCGCTTGAGCCCCTCCCCCTCGCGGACGTCCACCACCAGGGCGGCCGCTTGAATGCTGGGGTTGTCGTGCGTCAGTTCCGCGAACTTGGGAATCAGTTCGACGGGCAGGTTGTCGACGGAGTAGAAGCCCAGATCCTCGAGAGCTTTGAGCACCGAGCCCTTTCCCGATCCACTCAGGCCGGTAATGACCACCAGATCCGGCTTGCGAGACGCCGGTTTGGCGCGCACCGTGGCGGGAGAGGGTTTGCGCGGCATCTCCGGCTGTTATGCCTCGACCAGGTCGAAGTGCCCGTCGCGCCTGCGGACCAGCACTGAGACGCGGCCGGTTTCGGCATCCTGGTATACCAGGTAGTCGTGTTTCTTTTCCATCTCCATCAGCGCCTCATCGAGCGTCATCGGTTTGCGCTTCTGGTGCTGGGTGACGCGGTAAATGCGGCGTTCGGGCTCGGTTTCGGCGTCTGATTCCGCGGCAGGCTCAGCCTCCACCTCGGGACTGGCCTTGTGCGGCGTGCGCTTGGTGTCGCGCCACTTGGTGCGGGCCTTGACGGCCTGCTTTTCCAGTTTTTCGACGGCGGAATGCACGGCCGTGAACAGGTCGTTGCTGGACCCTAACCCCACGAGTTGGTGGCCGAAGTAGTTGATGGTGGCTTCGGCGGAGTGCACGCGGCGCTCGAGCGATAGAATCACGTGCGCTTCGCACTCGCGCCGGCCGTCCAGGATCTTGCCCATCTTGTCGAAGCGCGCCGCGAGTTTCTTCGCCTGAGCCGGCGCCAACTCCACCTGTCTGCCCGTATATGTGATCTTCATGGCTTCCTCCTCAGTTCCGGACGCGCCGCTGGTGGGTGGACGGGATCTTCATATCCTCGCGGTATTTCGCCACCGTGCGCCGTGTGACGTTGATCCCCAGGGCCTGCAACATGGCGGTGATCTGCTCGTCCGTGAGAGGCTTGGCGCGGTCTTCTTCCGCAATCATCTTCTTCACCATCCGCTTCAACAGGAGCAGCGGCGTGGAACCTCCCAACGGGCCCTGCACGGCTTCGGAAAAGAAATAGCGCAGCTCGAACACCCCCTGCGGCGTATGGACGTACTTGCCGGCGACGGCGCGGCTGACGGTGGAGGGATGCACCCCCACCTCCTCCGCCACCTCTTTGATCATCATGGGTTTGAGGTGGTCCAGGCCGTAAGACAGGAACTCCGTCTGGCGGCGCACGATGGCCTGGCAGACTCTCAGGATAGTCTGCTTGCGCTGCTCGATGTTCTTCATGAGCTGAATGGCGGAGGTATAGCGCTCGCGCACGTAGTCGCGGACCTCTTTGGTGGCGCCATTCTCCCGATCGAGCATTCTGCGGTACTGCGGATTGAGCCGGAGTTGCGGCACGTCCTCGTCGTTCATCTGGATGATGTAATCGTCACCGTCCTTGATGAAGGAGACGTCCGGTTCCACCACGCGCGCCCCCGAGCCGGAATAGCGCAAGCCCGGCCGCGGATTGAGGTGATGGATCATGTGGACGGCGATTTCGACATGCTCCATGGGCCGCCCCAACAACCGGGCGATCTCCTTGTACTGCCGCATCTCGAGCAACCGCATATGATCGGACACGATCTGCCAGGCGACGCCGCCCCGGCCATTGACGCTCTCGATCTGCAAGAGCAGGCATTCCTGCAAGCTGCGTGCGCCCACACCGGCCGGATCGAGCGCCTGCACCACCTTCAGCGCCTCTTCCACGTCCGCCTGGCGGTGCTCTCCGACCGAGGCGATCTCCTCCAGAGACGCGAACAGGTAGCCATCCTCGTCCAGGTTGCCGATGATGGACTCGGCGGCGTCGCGGACCTCGTCGGAAATCAAGCTGACGCTCAATTGCGAGCGCAAGTAGTCGCCCAAAGTGAGGGGCGCGGACAGGAAGGTCTCGAACGAAGGCTTTTCCACCGATTCCGAGGCGGGGCTCTTGTAGCCGGGATCGAGGTAGTCGTCGAAAAACGTGCCGAAATCGATTTCGTCGAACGGGTCCGTGGCGGCAGGCGTTTCCGGTTCCGCGGCTGGGATTCCCGGTTCCGGCTCCGCCACTGCCCCCGCGGTCTCTTCGGCATCGGGAAAGAGGTTGCCATTGATGGCCACGTCGCCCACCGAGCCGTCCAGCGAGTTGGCGTCGTTCAATACGGCTGCTTCCAGGATCTGCTTGTCGGCGGGGTCGGTCACGGTCTCCGCCTCGGCCTCGAGCAGCGGCAGCAACTCCTCCGGGGTGACCTCTTCGCCGGGCTCTTCGGTGGCTTCCTCCAAAACCGGATTCTTGACGATCTCCTGGGTGATCATCTCCTTCAGCTCCAGCCGGTTGAGCTGAAGAACGGTGACCATTTGCACCAGGCCGGGCGTGAGAATCTGCTTCTGTGCGACCTTGAGTTGCAATCTTGGCGACAGTAAGCTCATCTGAATCCTATGATATCACTCCAAAAATGCATCCCCGCTTGTAGGGGCCGGGCATGCCCGGCCCCTACACGTACACGCGCCGCACGCGCGCGCTGATGCTGCACAGAATGTTGTAGGAGATGGTGCCCGCCACTTTGGCGATCTGCTGCGCGTCCAGGCGGGTGTCGCCTTCAACCCCGAGCAGGGTCGCTTCATCACCTGGACCGAGGGCCGTGGTATGGCTGAGGTCGATGGTAGTCAGATCCATCGAAATGGTGCCGAGGATGGAGGTCAGCCGGCCGTCGGCGATGACCTTGCCGCGATTGGAGAGCCGGTGAAACACGCCGTCGGCATAGCCGGCGCCCAGAATACCGATGCGCATGGGGTGAGGCGCGCGGAACGTTCCGCCGTAGCCGATCAGTGCCCCTTCGGGCACGTCCTTGACGGCCAGCAACTTGGCCTTCCAGGTGAGAGCCGGCTTCACATCCAGGAGCTGACGGGGGGCGTCGCCGCGCGCGGGAGACACGTAGCCGTAGAGTGCGTGGCCGGCGCGCACCATGTTGTGCCAGCCTTCCACGCGCCCATAGCCGATGGCGCTGGTGCTCGACGTGTGCCGGTACGCCGCGTTCACCCCGGCCTCGCGCAACCGGGCGCAGATGGCGTGAAAGTACGCAAGTTGGCCGCCGGTCTGGCTGGTGGTGTAATCGGCGGCCGACGCGAAGTGGGTCATCAGGCCCTCCAGCCGTGTGTGGCCGTTTTCTTGAAGAGCGGCGAGGATCTCGACCGCCCCGGCCTGCGTGCCCAGCCGGTTCATGCCGGAATCGATCTTCAAGTGATAGGGAATGGGCTTCCCGGAAGCGCGCCCGTATTGGTCCAGCAGGCGTATCTGGTGAAGCGAATGAACCACCGGCGTGAGTTGGTGTTCCACCAGCGCCTCGCCCTCATAGGGAAGGAAGCCGCCCATCACCAGGATGCGGGCTGGCAGGATGCCTCCGCGGCGCAGGTTGACGCCTTCCTCGACGGAACTGACCGCCAGCCATTTAGCGCCTTCGGCAACCAGCACGCGCGAAACCTCGACCGCGCCGTGGCCGTAGCCATCCGCCTTGACCACGCCGGCGACCTCGACCTGGGGGCCCACGACGGAGCGGACGTTGCGGTAGTTGAGCGCGATCTGCTCGCGCGATACGACGACGTAGCAGCGGTAAGGAAGGGACACTGCTTCTATTTTAAGCCACCCGCTCGGCGCCTCATTCCGGGCCGCGACCGTCGGAAGCCCTGAAAAACCGGGCAAGCTAAAGCATGCCCCACCATGGTGGGGCATGCTTTAGCTTGCCCATTGCCCGCTTGCGGGCGATATCCTCACACCTTCTTCGGTAGCGGATGCGTGAGCTCGCCCAGCAACTTCTCGTAGGCGTCCGTCACCGCTTCCCAGGAATAGCGCTCGCGGACGCGATCCATGGCGCGCTGCCCGAGAGCCGCACGATCCGCTTCGCTCATCTCCAGCACCATGCGCAGCTTGGCCGCCAACTCGTCCGGCTCGAACGGAATCCCCGCGCCGCCCGCGACTTCGGCGTTTTCCGGCGTGTTGCGGTATAACACCAACGCGCCGCGTCCCATGGCTTCGATCAGCGCCGGGTGTGTGCCGCCCACCTCGGTGGCGTGAATGTAGGCGAACGAGTGCGATCCCAGCTCGCGGTAGCCCGCGCCGTAGATGGCGCCGGGCATCACGATGCGCGGGTCCCGTGTATCGCGCACTCGGCGGATGTAATCGCGGGCGTAGGGAGCGTCGCCGACCAGCGCCAGCTTCAGCGAGGTGCCGACCCGCTCGAACGCCTCGCGCACTTCGAGCGGATGGTTCTCGGGCTCCATGCGGCTCACATACAGGAAATACCGGCCGGGCTCGAGTCCCAGTTTCTCGAGCGTCCCGCAACCTTCCACCCGGCCCACCTCCGCGCCGTATGGAATGAAGACGGTCGGTTTGCGGTAGCGGCGGCGGTAGTAGTCCTGAATAGCCAGCGCATCGGTGACCACCACCGTGGGGCAGAACGTGGCCAGCCATTCGGAAACCAGGTACCAGGCCTTGGCGAGCCGGTTCCACTTCTTGCGTTGGCGCTCGATGCCGTCCACATTCAGCGCCACCGGCATGCCGAACATTCGCGGCAACGCGGTGAAGATGGCGTTGGCGCCGTTGCAGTAGAGCGCCACGTCCGAGCGATGCCCCAGCAGGTGGAGCGTCGAAAGCAGGGCATGGGCCAGAGTATCGAGGTACTTATGGCGAATGGTGGGGAGATACTGAAGCCGGACGCCGCGATAACAAGGTTGGGGGTAGGGCGTTCGGCAATAGACGGTCACCTCGTGGCCGCGCGCCGCCAGGCGAGCCGACAGTTCTTCGGCAAAAGTCTCGAATCCGCCGTAATTGGCCGGTATGCCGCGCGTACCGAGGAGGGCAATGCGCATGAACGGGCCGGGCATGCCCTGCCCCTACGTCTTGGCGGTGGCGGAGCGCGACAGCACGCGGACCATTTTCTTGGGCGCCTTTTTGGTCACCGGCGCGTACTGGAACCAGCTCGCCATGTACTCGTCGTCCACCCGCCGGCGGACCTGGATCTGGCGGCGCTTGGCGAGCACCCGCTTCAGGTTCCTCCCCAAATACCAGAAGGCTTTGAGCGAAGTGTGCTCCCACAACATGCAGCACATGACTACCATGAGGTCGCGCGCCGTAATGGAGAACCAGTTGCGCCAGTAGAGGTTTCCGGAGATGTTCTTGATGCGCATCAGGAAGCGGTTCTTCACCGAGTGCATGTTGATCTCCGGAGGCAGTGCGCGCCGGTTGCCCGGCAGGACTTTGCGCACATGGTAGCCGCGGGCATGGGGAGCGTACAGGCATTTCCAGCCCATCAACTGCGCGCGCCAGGCGACATCGGCGTCTTCGCGGTAGACGAAGAAATCGGAATCGAAGAATTCTCCGTCGAGCGAAATCTCGTCGATCATGGCGCGGCGGTACAGGGCGGCCGCGGCGGTGGCGCCGAAGACGTACTCGTGTTGCAGGTAGTGGCCGTTATCGACTTCCTGGCTGCCGCGGTCCAGGTGGCGCAGCATGGGATTGAAGTAAATCCCCGTGGAATCCACTACCGGCCTCTCGGGAATCTCGAAATGCGAGGTCATGGTCAGCAGCTTGCCGCAGACCGACCCGATCCGGGAATCCGACTGGCCGGCATCCACCAACGCCTGAATGAAGTTGGGCAGCAGCAGGACATCGGGATTCAGCGTGAGCACCCAGTCGCCATTGGAGAGCTTGATGGCCTGGTTCTGCGCCGCCGCAAAACCCATGTTTTCCTCGTTGTAATAGACCTGGCACCGGCCCTCGAACTGTTCGAGGATGTCGATGGTGCCGTCGGTGGAGGCGTTATCGACAACGATGACCTCTTTGAGCGGATACCTTTGGGAAAGCACCGATTCCAGGCAGCGCTTGATGAAGCGGCCGCTGTCGTACGTAACTATCGTGACGGAGACGAAGTCGTTTTGCGCCATGAACCAGAACCGAAGAGGCCGATCTTCTCTTTCACCCTTGCACCCTAAAGATGGGGGCCGAACCGCACAACACGCAGCGGCCGGCGAACCCCGCGACCTTCCCGTACGCTGCCAAAGGCTTCAGGCTCCGATCGACGATCGATTCCGCGATGCTCCGCGGCAACGAGCCCGTCACAACGGCCAGACAAACCGCCCGAAAGGCTGCCGGACGAAAGTGCTTGGCTGAATACCTAAGTAAACTACAATACCAGTAAACGCGGCGCATCTCCACTGTCAAGCGCCGGATGGAATGCGCCCCGGTGTGTTTCGCGACCGCCTCGGGGACGTAATAGAGGTAATATCCCCGGTCCGCCACCCGGCGGCAAAAATCCACATCCTCGAACCAGAGCGGGAAAAAGCCCTCGTCGAAACCGCCCAGTTCCCGCCACACCGCCCGGCGAACCATGAAGAACGCCCCCGCCGGTTGCTCCACCGCCAAACGCGTGGAGTAGTCCAGCGCCAAACCGCGGTACCGTCGGTTCACCGGATTACCCGGCCAGATTCTGTTGAGCAATACGGCTTCCAAAATCAAGGTGGCCGGTGTGGGCAGTTGGCGCACCATAAAACCGGTCTGCGGGCGTCCGCCGGGGTCCAAGAGCCGGCCGCCGGCGCCCGCGGAGCCGGGAAGGTCGCAGGCCTCCCGAAGCGGTTCCAGGCCGCTCTGGAGAACGGCATCCGGGTTCAACAGCAGGACATACGGGGAATCCAACACTGCAAACCCTTGATTTACCGCCGCTGCGAAGCCCTGGTTGGACGAATTGGCGATCAACCGGACGCCGCGGCGGGCGACCTCCGCGATGGTCCGGTCCTGGGAACCGTTGTCCACCACCACCACATTGGCGCCGGTGAGCAGGGCAGCGTCCAGCGAGGCGCCGATTTCGGCCTCCGAGTTATAAGTGACGATGACGATGCCGATTTCAGACATGTGTCACTTTGCCCCGCCACGGGTCAGAAGAAAGTACAACTTCCAGAAAATGTCGAAGCCCGTGGAAACCTGTACGCTGCGAATCAGCCGCTCATTTGCACTTAGTACGCTATCCAGTACTTTGGCGTCGAGAGTCTGGCCGCGCGCGGCGAAGAAACGGCGAAGCCCATGCCCTTCGCCGCGCAGCCACGCGAAACCGGCGCCGTGACGAACGGCCACCGCACCCCACAAGAACTGCGCCACAAAGATCGGCCAGAACCAGCCAAGCAGAAGCCGCCGGGGATAGTGGCGCGCCAGCAGCAGGAGTTGGTTGCGTGCTATGCGCCGCACGGTTTCGGGATGCCACCGTCCGAGCGTGGCGCTCCCGCGATGCCAGGCGAGAGCCTCGGGGACATACTGGCCGGCGAATCCCCGCGCGGCGCAACGCAGGCCGAAATCCACATCTTCCATGTACGATTCGAAGCTTTCTTCCAGCAGCCCCGCCCGTTGGAACAGTTCCGCGCGAAACAGGGCCGCGGTCCACGGCGCCGACCAGATGGGACGGGCGAGCGAAAAGGCGGAGGCGTCGGCGCGGCCGTTGCCTACGCGCCACGCGGCGCCGCCGCGGCAGAGAAGGTCGAAAGTGGCATCGATGCGGTGGTCCGACGCCGCGGCCAGAATCTTGCCGGTGGCGAACCAGGTGTCCGCGCTACAAGCGGCGAGAAGTCTGGCGAAGTAATCCGGCGCCAGCTCGACGTCGCTGTTGAGCACGGCAATCCATTCGCCGCGGCTCTCGCGAATGCCACGGTTCATGGCCGCGGCGAAACCGGCGTTGTGGCCCATCGGAATCACGCGCGCTCCACGGGCGCGGGCCAACTCGGGCGCGCCGTCCGTCGAACCGTTGTCCACCACCAGCAACTCCGTGGCGGCCTCGGTCTGGGCCTCCAGGCTGGCGAGCAACCGCTCCAGAAGCTCGCGGCCGTTCCACACCGGCACGATGGCGGTAATGCTCATGGGAAGAGGCGCTTCTTCAGCAGAAAAGCGAGGTTGTGAAACCCATCGCGCCAGGGGTTCAGTTTGGTCTCACCCAGGCGGGAGGAATACTGGATCGAGATCTCGCCAAAACGGATGCGCGGGTGGCGCAGGGCTTCGATCTTGATCTCCTCGGAGAAGGCCATGCCGTCGGATTCCAGCTTCATGTCCTTCAGGATGGCGCGGCGAAACACCCACATTCCGGATTGCGAATCGCGCACCCAGCGGAAGAACAGAATCGACATGGCGAGCGATTGCACCAGGTTCCCGAATTTGTGCTTGAAACTCATGGCGCGCCGGTTGCGCACGGGGAAGCGCGAGGCGTTCAGAAAATCGACTTCCAGGTGCAGAAAGGCCTCCAGCAGATAGGAGAGCGCATCCACGGGATAGCTGTGGTCGCCGTCGAGCGTTACGATGAGGTCGCTGGCGGCGCCGGCGAATCCGCGCTTGTAGCTGCGGCCGTAGCCGCGGACGTCCTCGCGAATCACCTTGGCGCCGAGAGAGGCGGCGACTTCGGAGGTGCGGTCGGTGGAGTTGTTATCGACGACGATCACTTCATCGACGAAGTCCGGCATGGCGCGGAGGATCTTCTCGACCCCCTGCTCCTCGTTGAGGCAGGGGATGATGACGGCGATGGATTGGCCTTTATACATAGAATGGAAAAAGGGGACAGACGCATTTTCCATCCCGGAAAATGCGTCTGTCCCCTTTTCGTCTTTTTGGGTTTCTCCGGCGTCTGGATATCATGGAAGTAATGAAGCGGCTTGTGCTCCTCCTATCTTGTACCGTCGCGTTGCTCGGCGGCGCGGACCTTTCGGGCGTACATACGGTGTACGTGCTGTCGATGTCCAAAGGTCTCGACCAGTACCTGGCGAACCGGCTGGCGAACGACCACTTGTTCCAAGTGGTGACGGACCCCAAGCTGGCCGACGCCTTTCTCACGGACCGCGTCGGAGAAAGTCTCGAATCGAAACTGGAGGAGATTTTTCCACCGCCCGTGCCCGAGAAGCCGGCGCCCGCCGAGAAACCGGCGTCAAAAGCGGACAAAGACAAGGAGCCTCCTACCAATCCCATGCTCGGCGATACGGTGAACAAGCTGGCCGCCGTCAACTCCTCGTTCAGCCGCGGCAAAGGCAACGTGTTCCTGGTGGACGCCAAGTCGCGCCAGGTGGTCTGGTCGGTGTACCAGCTCCCCAAGGGTTCGAGCGCCAAAGAATTGGATCGCACAGCCTCCGATATTGTAAGCCGCCTCAAGCGGGATCTGAAGGGCAAATAGACCGTTTTTCCCTCACCATCTCCCGGTAGCTATCCACCAGCTTACGGGTGATTGCCGCCATGTTCCAGTTGGCCTCCACTTCGACCCGTGCGCGGGCCGCCATGCCGGCGGCAATCTCGGGGTTTTCGAACAGCGCCAGCACCCGCTCGGCGAAAGCCGCCGGTTGGTCCGCCAGCGCGCAGACCAGACCGTCCGCGCGCGCCAATCCTTCGGCCCCCAACGTGGTGGAGACCACCGGGATGCCCGCCGCGAACGCCTCGAGCAGCTTCACCCGCACGCCGGAGCCGCTCAGAATGGGGCAGACGAACACGGCATACCGCGCCAGCGGCTGTCGCACATCCTCGACGTATCCCAGCATTTCCAGAGATGCCGAGTAATCGGCGTAAGTGTGGGGCGGCGGGGGATCGGATCCGGCCACCACCAGCCTGGCGTTCGGCTGGCCCTCCAGAATGAGCGGCAGGACGTGCTGGACGAACCAGTCGAGCGCCACCCGGTTGGGTTCGTGCCGGAAGCCTCCCAGGAACAGCATGGTCAACGGTTCTCGGCCGCCGGAGCGGAACTGATAACGCGCAACGTCGATGCCGGCGCGCAGACCGCACCGCAGCTTGGGCTCGAGTTTGGGGAGAAATGAAAGCAGGTAGTCGCGGTTGGCCGGCGTGCAGACTTGCACCTGGTCGCATGAAGGAAGCGTGCGCAGCTCAAAGCGCAGCGCGCGGAGATACTCGATACGGGCCTTCACTTCGCCCAGCGGGCCGGCCATGTGGCCCAGGGCGCGGGCGATGGATTGAAAGTGAACATCGTGCTCGAACAGCGCGCTCGAAATGCGGCGATACGCGCCGCGATACTGCGCCATGGGCGTGTATTCGAGCTGGAGGACATCGATCCGCCGGCGATAAAGCTGGCGGTGGATGAGCCAGTCCAGATCGCCGTTGGCAAATTCCCGGACGGCGTGCGGCTCGAGGGATCCTATGCCTTTGGGCCTTCCGCCACGGTGAACAATCCACTCGGCGGAGGCGCAGAACCGGCGCAGTTCCCGGTTGGCCTCTTCCTGCCAGGCGTAATCCAGCAACTCGACCACGTGCACTTCGGCGAGTTTGGCCAGCTCGCGCAGCGTCTGGTACATGAACACACCGCCGCCGTGAACCGGGGGGCAGATGGGGTACGGAGAAACGAAGAGCACGCGCAATCTCTCCGGGGCCGGATCCATGGAATCGAAACGGTCGCGGAAATAGCCGCCGAGGGGGCGCAGGAAGACTTCGCTGTCGCTCACCCTGGCGAGGGCAAGGGCGCGCCATCGCGAACCGACCGCTTGCGGCAATTGGAGGAACGAGCGCCATAGCGCGTAGAAGTTCGGCCGGCCGGGAGCGTCGCCGAAGATCACGCTGAGGACCGCCCCCGTCCAGGAGTAGAAGAAATGCGATGCCAGCCGCGGCCATTCGTGAATGTTCTTCCAGCAGAACAGCACGTAGTTCTTCTTCAGCACGGCCTGGATGCGTTCCTCGCCGAAGACTTTGCCAATCGTGCCCCGGTGCTGGTGGTAGACGGCGCTGCGAGGCTGGTACAACACCTTCCAGCCGCGCTTCCAGGCAAGATAGCCGAGGTCCGTGTCTTCCAGATAGAACGGATGGAGCAGCGGATCGAAGCCGCCCAGCTCGAGAAACTTCGCGCGGTCGAAAGCGCAGGACCCGCCGCCGCCGTAGAAACAGGGGAAGAGATCGTCGATGGCGGGGTCGATGCGGTGCCTGACGCGCAGGCCGCCATCCTGCCACCAGCCCTGGGTGAGACCGGTCTCCTCGCGGACTTTGTTCGGGTCCGCGAAGAAGATCTGGCAGGCGACGGAGAAGACCAGGGGATCGCGGAAGCCTTCGAGCAGCGGAGCGAGGAAGCCGGGGGCGACGCGCATGTCGTTGTTGAGCAGCACCACGATGCCGTTCCGGGCGGCGCGAATACCCGCATTGGAACCACCGCCGAAGCCGAGATTGCGCGGCAGCGCCAGGAGCGTAACTTGCGGGAACACGGTCCGGACGAAATCGGCGCTGCCGTCGGTGGAGCCGTTATCGACTACCACGATTTCGTTTTCGGGATTGCCGGCCAGGGCTTCGACCACCGAGGGGAGGTATTGCTCCAGCAGGTCTTTTCCGTTCCAGTTGGGGATTACAACCGACGCGGAGTTGTAGCAGGGCAAGCTAAAGCATGCCCCACCCGTGGTGGGGCATGCTTTAGCTTGCCCTCCCCACATCTTTCGCAGTAAATCCGTCAGCAGTAAGGTCACGAAACTGATCGCCATCAGCACGGGCGACAGCAGCAGCAGCGGCAGCGCGCGAACCAGGCGTTTTAGCAGGAGCATGTCAAACGGGGCCTAAACCGACCGTGCGGCCCAGCTTCACCCAACGGGAAGCGCGGAACAAGGCGACCTGCTCTTCCAGCCGGCGCGCCTCGTCCTGTAACCGAAGCGCCCACGCGGTGCGCTCCTCGAGTTCCTTTTCGGTGCGGTGCAGCGCCTCCACCGCGGTGCCCAGATGTTCCGTCTGCGCGCGTAGCTCGGCGGTCAGGCGGGTTTCGGTGTCGAGGGCCCACCGCGTCTTGTCTTGAATGTCCAGTTCCAGAGCGGCCACTTTGGCGGCGTAGCCTTCCGCCACCCGGCGCGCGTTCTCCTGCGCGCGCGCGAATTCCTCCTGCAGTTCAACGATGCGCGCGCGCCGCTCCTCGAGTTCCCGGTTGAGCGCCTCGGCCCACTGGTTGCTGCGCTCCCGTTCCTCCTCCTGCTCGCGAAACCTGGCGGCGTAGCCTTCGGCCACCTTCCGCGCGCTCTCCTGCTCGCGCTCAAACTCCTCCTGCAGCTCGACGATGCGCGCGCGCCGCTCCTCGATCTCCCGGTTCACCGTCTCGGCCCACTGATTGCTGCGTTCCAGCTCTTCCTTCTGCTGGCGGGACAGGCGATCGAATTCGGCGAGATCCCGCTGGGCCTGGTCGAGCCATTCGTCCTTGGTGGCCAGTTCCCCCTCGAGCAGCGCGATGTGGCGTTCCCGCTCGCGAAGCACGTTGGCGGCCCGCGGCACGTAGACATAAGTGGGGTTGCCTAGCTGGCGGCGATGGGCGCACACCGCCACGAAGAAGTGCGACTCGTCCGGCGCGGGGTCGCCTGCGTCCACCCGCACTTCCACTGTTTGGCAGGCTTCGTGCGGCTGAAACGTGACGCCTTCGACGTGATTCTCCAGGTACATGGAAACGTGCGGAAAGACGCCACGCAGCTCGCTTTGGAACTCCGCGAAATCGAACTCGTGAACGTGGAACGGGTTGGCGCCGGTGGGCCCGCGCGATTCGGTGTAGTAGAGCTTGTTGGGTGTGGAAATGACGAGCTGTCCGGCGGGCGCCAGCACGCGCCGCGCTTCCAGCAGGAATTCGCGCCAGTGGTCGAGGTGCTCGATCACTTCGAAGGCCACCACCAGGTCGAAGCTGCCGCCGGGGTGGGGCAGGGCCTCGCAGGATGCCTGCTCGAACCGCAGGTTGGGGAGGCCGTAGCTGGCCCGCGCGAAATCGATGGCTTCCGGAGCGCGATCCACGCCGACCACGGAATCGGCCGCCTGCGCCAGTTCCGCCGAACCGTAACCGGCGCCGCAGCCGGCGTCCAGCACGCGTTTGCCCCTGGCCAGGCGCGCCGCGAAGGTATAGCGCGCCACGTGTTCGTTGAGCAGATCGACGTCAACCTTCCCGGGGATGATCCGTTCGCCTGTGAACTCAGCCAATGCGTTTCTCCAGGAGCGGTTCGCGCTTCACGCGGGAATTGACTTCCACGCGGCAGGGGAGATGGATGTAACCGTAGATCTGGGCCTCGGAGCGGCCCATCTGCAGCACTACGGCGTTGTCGATCCAGTCGCACATCCGGTAGCCCAGCAGCGTGCCGTCGGCCACGGCCGGCGAAAAGGAAAACGATGCCGGATACAGCTCCGGCAGCTCGAGATAGAAATCCACCGTATAGATGTCGCCGGGTTGCATGGGCGCCAGCTCATGACCCTCGCGCGCGGTATTGGTGCCTGAAAAGTCCATGCCCAACTGGTTGCGCAGCATGAACCCGACCATCGGCAGGGGCACTTCTTCCTTGGCGCGCACGCTGATGCGCACCAGGATGCTGGACCCGGGGTCGAGCATGTGAAGCGGCCGGCCCTGCTCGTCGAGAATCGCGATGCCCAGCACCTCGGCGCGGCCATCGCCGTAACGGTGGTCGACGTTGGGAATGGTCTCCACCACCTCCGGCGCACGCACTGGCCCGGCGCTCGGGCGCTTGGCACCGGTCCCCGCCTTGATCTGAAGGTAGTTGGAGTCCTTCTCGACCATGGCGGCGAGGTAGCGGGCCACCACGCGGTCCGGTTCGCCCATCTCGACCACGCGGCCGTGCTCCAGCCAGAGAGCCCGGTCGCCGATCGCCTTGACGTCGGCGACCGCGTGCGAAACGAACAGGATGGTGATGCCGCGCGCGCGCATCTCGTGAACCTTGCGCATGCAGCGCTGGCGGAAATAGAGGTCGCCGACGGCCAGGGCCTCGTCCACCAGCAGGATTTCAGGGTCCACGTTGATGGCCACGGCGAAGGCCAGCCGCACCACCATGCCGCTCGAATAAGTCTTGACCGGCTGGTTGATGAACTCGCCGATCTCGGCGAAGGCTTCGATGTCTTGGTAGCGCTCCTCGATCTGCCGGGTGGTAAGGCCGAGGATGGAGCCGTTGAGGTAGACGTTGTCGCGTCCGGTGAATTCCGGATTGAATCCCGCACCCAATTCGAGCAGCGCCGAGACGCGCCCGTTCACGGCGACCGTTCCCGAGCTGGGTTGGAGGATCCCGGCCACCATCTGCAGCAGCGTGCTCTTGCCCGAACCGTTCTCCCCGACGATGCAGAAGGTTTCGCCGCGGTGCACCTCAAAGCTGACATCGTGCAGCGCCCAGAAGTCCCTATGACGCTTGAAGCGGGTCGGGGACACCAATTCCCTGAGCCGGTCGCCCGGGGAGTCGTAGATCGCGTAGCTCTTGGAAACACCCTGAAACTCGACGGCGTTCACGGTTGCAAAAGGAAAGACCAGTGTAACGGAAAGCCGGCGGGGAGTGGGACGTGCGGGAAGCAACAGAAAGGGCGGCCGCCGACACCTCCTGTCATCGCCATGCCTGCAAACCGCTCAGATAGCGGTGCATAAACCGCGGCGCCAAGTCGTTAATCTTACGGCGCGTCAGGGTTTGCAGCCGGTCAGCCGAGGAAGCCGGAAGCCGCCCTTGTAGTGGACTGGTTCTATGCACTTCCTCCTTATCAGTGGCTCCCCCGTGAAGGGGATCGCGATCACCCCCAAAAACCAAGGGGTCTGGAGAACGGCATCAGACCGTCCCCAGTTACACTATGCGCCTGAAGGGGGAATCTGTCAAGGGCTAGTCTGACGCGTCCAAATGGCGAGATTCGCATCGCGGACCGGAACCGAGTCGACGAAGAGCGAAACGGGGACCGCTCCGGTCTGGTTCGCGGGCATGCGTACGTCCACCTGCCAGACACCGGAAATCGATCCGGGCAACGCGACGGCAGAGACCACCGTGGCAGCCAAACCGCCGCCAAACGTGATTGGCAGGTTCAAGGGAATGCCTGGATTCGGATTAACCGAACCGGTGACGGGCGCGGGCACAGTCACTCCGAGGCCCGCAAGAAAGATCCTGACGACCGAGCCAACGATAGCTGGATTGGAGCAAGTGTTTCGCGAACCATCGCTGTTGAAGGCCAGCGGGAGAGGTTGGCCTTGATACGCCAAGCCACCCATCAGGCGGCAATTTGCGAGGGTGAGGGAGGCTGGGGAAGTCACGGTATCGAGGAATGCGACGGGATTCCTGGCAATGACGGGCAGCGTTCGCGAGTCGGAAGCACTTATCTGCTGGGACGTGAGCGTCAGCGTTGCCAGCGATGCGCCGGCGATTTCATATGGCGCCTGAACGTTGATCTGCTGCGGCGAGACGTAGAGCAACGGGCCTGCCACTCCATTGAAGTCCACGGTGACACCGACAAGAGAAGTAGCAGAAGCTCCAGGTCCCTGGCCGAGTGTGGTGTTGACAAAGTGCGCGCCAAAAATGGAGAGCAACTCGCCCGGCGCAATCGAAGTCACGGGCCGCACGTCGGCCGCATCCACGATGCAGGCTATGGGAGTCGGTAGGGCTGCCGGATCGAAACCGATGAGGTCGGCGCCAGTCCACGCCAGCAGCATCCCAGTGGCCTGATCGTAGGCCATCACGTTGCCGGGCACGGTACGCGCGGCGGTAACGGCCGATCCGTCGAGGCTGAGGCGCGTCTCGAAAGCTAGCGGCAGACACTGCGAAGGGACTCCCTCGATCCCCGGAAAATCGGGAGATTCGAGCTGGCCCGACAAATAGACTCCGTCGGCCGTGGATGCCGCGAATGTGATCGTGTCGGCCTGCGTTCCGCTGAGGAAAGTCGAATAGATCAGGCCCGTACCGGTGGCATTCAGTTTCGTCATGTATCCGCTGGCCGGGGGCGGGAAAGAACAGTCCCAACAGACGAAGGGCGATGGAGCGTTGGCGATGTAGAACGGCTGGAATGCGTTGGAAGTTGTGGGATAGTCCGATGAGTACGTAGTTCCCGCGAGCACGACGTTTCTTTGAGCGTCCACCAAGATTGCAGCCGGCGCCGCGCCCCACGATCCAGTGACATATGTCGAATACAGAATCTGGTTGAGGTTCGCGTTCAGCTTGGTGACGTACTGGTAGGAGCAGGGAAAGCCCACCTGCTCGGCGCCGCTGCATACAACAAACTGATGCGTCGATTGGAACGCCCCCGGAGTGACCGGAATCGCGGGGGATCCCCGAACTGCGAGCCGGCAACGTAGATACTGCCCTGGTCGTCTGTCGCGAGCCGGCCCCCGACGCCCAGCATGGTCGCGAGGATTCTGCCGCCGCCGGCGTCGAGCTTCATTACGAAGTCCCAGTCCGACACCACGGCCTCACCAGCCGCATCCACCAGAAGCCCGCCGGGGCTGGGATAGATATCCGCGCTGCCACCGATCAGCGTTGCGTATACCACCTTTCCCTGCGCGTCCACTTTGGCCACAAAACCCTGGTCGTACTGGGCCAGCATGGTGGTCTGGAGCGCGCCGGCCGTAACCGGAAAGTCGGGCGATTGCGTCTGGCCGAAGACATACGCCGCGCCGGTGGAGTCGATATCCAGTGCGGCGACGTAGTCGGACTTGCTTCCGGCGAACTTGGTCGAATAGAGGATCTTCGAGCCGTCCGGACTCAGCTTGGTGACGAAGGCATCGTAGGAGTCGGGCGTGCCAACCGTTCCCTGGAAACCTGCGATGTAGATATTCCCCGAACCGTCCACTTTGACGGCGTTGATGGTGGTGTTCGGCAGATGCGCCAGCGTTGTCGAAGGTCCCGACGCCGCGATGCAGGCCGAAATCAACGAATATCCGACAAGGAGCCGAAGAGTTGCAGGCATGATCCAATCATCCGCCCGGGATCGAGGGTTTGTACAGATATGTATGTTCGGATTTGAACTGCTAAGTTTTTTGTTTTTAACAAATCTTGCCGTGTTTTTGAACATATCTGTTCAAAAAAGACTGTTTTATGGGGGCACCACCGGGGCTGACCTTGGTCCGCCCGAGGTCGTTTTGGCTCCTAAGTCTTCAGGGTCCCTGATATGATCGAGATCGGAGGCCAGAATTGCGCGCTGAACGCGTAGCGCCCGTCAGAAGGTGTTCTGCCTATGCCTGAGATCAGCCGGTTCTTCGGTATTACTGTACAGATGTACTACAGCGATCACGAGCCGCCGCACTTCCATGTGCGCTATTCCGGCCAGAAGGCGCTCATCGCCATCGAGACGCTGGCTCTATTGAGCGGGCGTCTTTCGCCTCGCGCGCTCGGCTTGGTGGCGGAGTGGGCGGCATTGCATCGCGCGGAGTTGATGGAAGATTGGAACCTGGCGAGGACCGAGGCGCAGCTCAAACCCATTGCGCCCTTGGAGTGGATTATGTTGAAGGACATCGTTGCCGCGGAAGCGCTCGGCGATTATCGCTTGCATCTTCAGTTCGAGGACGGCATCGAGGGCGTGGTCAATCTCGCCCCCCATCTCAGCTTCCGAGGAGTCTTCGAACCACTGCGCGACCCCGCCTACTTCGTGCAGGTCCGCGTCGATCCGCAATTGGGTACTGTAGTCTGGCCGAACGGAGCGGACCTTGATCCCGACGTTCTCTACGGACGCATTACGGGCACGCCGGCCTTCCAGGAACACGACGTCCATCTGGCACATTCCTGAATTCCCATCCACCACTGGTGGTCGTCCATCTGTTCCAGATGCACCGTGGCACCACTGGCGACAACTTCATCAGGGGCGGGCTTTCCGTTCGGCAACGTGCCCTGAGTCCTGATCTCAAGTGAGGTCCCGGCCTTCTCCCACTTGAGGTCGCTCTGTTCGGCATCGGCCATACCTGGAATCATAACTCCGCACGTCACCAGGGCTGCGCTCCACCGATCAGCTATATCACCCTCAGCTCCTTGCCCGTCGGCGTCAAAACCTCGCACCCGTTCTCCGTTACCACCACCGTGTCTTCGATACGAACGCCGCCGAAGCCCTCGATGTAGACGCCGGGCTCGATGGTGATCGCCATGCCGGCTTCGAGGCGGGCCTTGTCGCGCTTGCCGAGGCGCGGGGGTTCGTGGATCTCCAGGCCGAGGCCGTGGCCGGTGGAGTGCACAAAGGCGCGGTCCAGGCCGTAGCCTTGTAACACCTTCCGCGCGGTGCGGTCCACGGCCGCGGTGGAAACGCCGGCGCGGACCGTCGCGATGGCCGCAAGCTGCGCTTCGAGCACCGCGCGGTAGACGCGCTTCATTTTGGCGGTGGGCGCGCCAAGAAACAACACGCGCGTCATATCGCTACAATAGCCGTCCTGCTGCGCGCCCATGTCCACCAACACGAGGTCGCGCGGCTTGAGGCGCGCGGCGGTGGGTTGGGCGTGCGGCAGCGCGGAGCGGACACCCGCGGCCACGATGGTCTCGAACGCCGGTTTTTCGGCGCCCAGGCGGCGCATGCGGTATTCCAGTTCGGCCGCCAGGTCCTGCTCCGTCATGCCGGGGCGGACGCGCGCCACGGCCTGCTCGAAGGCGCGGGAATTGGTTTCGACCGAGCGCCGAATGAGCGCGATCTCGGCCGGCGACTTCACCATCCGCAGCTCCTCGATCCACCCCTTTACCGTTTCCAGCGAGGCCCGCATCGGAAGCCGCGATTTCAGCGATTCGTAGGCATCGCACGTCATGCGGGCGGGTTCGTACCCGATGCGCTTCAGCCCCAGCCGGGCGATGGCGGCGGCGACCTCCGTGAGCAACGGGCCCCTGGCGATCTTCACCCGGCAGGTGACCTCCTGGGCGGCTTGTATCCGGTAGCGCGGGTCGGTGAACAGGATGGATTTGCCGCCCAGCACCAGCAGACTGCCATTGCTGCCGGTGAATCCGGTGAGGTAGCGGAGGTTGGGGCTGAACGCCACCAACAGGCCGTCCAGCTTGCGTTCCGCGAGGCCGGAAGCGACGGCCTGCCTGCGCTGGTCGAATGGGTCGGTTGCCATTCTAGGGTGCGGCGGCTTTGCAGTGGGTTCAGGACAAGCTAAAGCATGCCCCACCACAGTGCAGTTTGGTGGGGCATGCTTTAGCTTGCCCAATCCGGCGCTACGGGACAAGCAGCACCAGTTTGCCGGCGGTCTTGCGGCTTTCGAGGTCGCGATGGGCCGCGGCCGCGTCCTGGAGCGGGTAGGTGCGGTCGATGCGCAGCTTGAGCCGGCCGGAGGCCACCCAGCTCAGCACGTCGCCCGCGCGCCAGAGCAGCTCGTCGCGTGAGAGCACGTAGTGGCTCAGGCTGGGGCGCGTGAGGAAGAGCGACCCTTTGCTGTTGAGAATGGTGGGGTCGAAGGGCGGAACGGGTCCGCTGGATTGTCCGAAGAGCGCCATCAGGCCGCGCGGGCGCAGACAATTCAGACTCTTATCGAAAGTAGTCTTGCCCACCGAGTCGTACACCACATCTACCCCGCGGCCGCCGGTGAGCCGCTTCACTTCGGCTTCGAAATCCCGCTCCGTGTAGAGGATGGCCTCATCCGCGCCGGCCTCGCGCGCGATGCGGGCTTTCTCCGCGGTGGAAACCGTGCCAAACACGCGCGCGCCCAGCATCTTGGCCATTTGGACCGCCAAACCGCCGACGCCGCCCGCCGCCGCGTGAACCAGGCAGGTATCGCCGCTCTTGAGCGCATAGGTGGAGTGCGTCAGGTAGTGAGCGGTCATGCCCTGGAGCATGGCGGCCGCGGCGGTCTGGAAGTCGATACCGTCGGGGATCTTCACCAGCAGCGCGGCCGGAACCAGCGCATACTCGGCATAGGAGCCGCGCGCCATGGCGTAGGCTACGCGGTCACCGGCGGCGACTTCCGTGACCTCCGCGCCGACCGCTTCCACCGTGCCCGCGCCTTCGCTTCCGAGCGTGATGGGAATATCCGCTTTATAGAGGCCCGTGCGGAAATAAACGTCGATGAAGTTTACACCGCTGGCGGCGATGCGCACCAGCGCCTGCTTGGGACCTGGCGTGGGTTTGGGGACTTCCACCAGTTCCATCTTTTCGGGACCACCGTGCACTTTCACTTGAATGGATTTCATCAATCAACCTCCTTAGTCAGTGCCGCAGAGCCCTCCGGGCATGAACCGTCGCCGCATACAGCAACAAATAGAGCAAACTGAACGGAAACCAAAACAGGCGTGCCAGGGTGCGGACGGCTCCCGCGCCCGCCAGGCCGGAGCGGAGCAGCACAAATCTCCGGATGACGCCCAGGTGCGGGCGGTCGAGCCAGAAGTAATCGCCGTTCTCATTGACCACAAAAACCTTGGCCGGAATACGAAGGGCCAGCACCCATTTCCACTTGGTCATGACGGGCTCTTCGGAGCAGACGATCCCCACCAGGGAATAGCCGGTCCGGGCGAGTTCCCGGTAGAGCTTCTGGCGCCCTTTGCGTCCGCGGTAGTCGGCAACGCGGTAGACGCGCGTGGTCTCCGGCTGAAAGCCGCGCGGGAGGCTGGAATAGCAGGTGACCAGGTCGATGGGGACATCGCCGCCCCAGGTTTGGCGGAGACTCGGGACGATCTTCTCCAGAAGCCCGCGCGATCCGCTTTCGACCAGGAGAATGGCGTGGACGGGGGGCTGCCGGCCGGTGAGGAAGTACCGCACTAATCGGCCACTCCTGTCTGCCGCGAAAACACGGCGATCAGTTGCAGCCGGTCTTCCGTTACCCGGTAAGGAATGACGTACGGCGTGCCGGAAACCACCAGTTCCCGGGTCCCGATCGCGCGGCCCGAAGGTCCGATGTGCGGATACCCGGCGAGCCCATCCACGCTTTCCAGTATGCGCGCGGCAACCTGGCGCCCGGCCCGCGGATGGTTCTTGGCGATGTAACTTCGGATTTCCACCAGGTGCTGAACAGCGCGCCGCGACCAAACGGTTCTCATCGCGGCGCTTTGCCTTCACCGGGCTTGCCCCAGGAGCGAAGCCAGGCGGAGACCCTTTCATGACTCACGGCTTGTCCGGCATCCAGTTCCTTTAACCCCTGCTGCACCTCCCCAAGCTGCCACTCCTCGGCCCGAACGTATGCGGCGATGGCTTCAGCCGCCAGAAAGGACTTCGACCGGCGGGAGTGTTTGGCCAGCGCTTCCAGACGCTTCTTCACGGTGGCATCCAGGCGCACGGAAAGGATTTCTGTCATCGGTTGTATACAGGCTAACACAGCCAGCCGCCGCGGCTCACGCCATGTTCTGAAGCAGTTCCGCGGCGCTTCGCACGCACGGTCCGCAGACCTTCTCATGCAGGCCGTCCTCCTTGAGGCGGCGCCGGCCTTCCGCGGTAGACAGATCGCAGCCGGAGAGCAGGTCGCGGCACAAGTAGCTGCCGTTTTGGACAACGAAGGCATCCATGAACTCGCGTATCTTTTGGTACAAATCCTCCGTGACCGGGCGGCCCTCTTGCGTCCCGCGGCCGCGCCGCAGCCCGAGGACCATGATGCCTCCCGCCAGAGCGCCGCACACCTCCTGCTTCCGGCCCATGCCGCCGCCGAAACCGCACGCCACTTTGAGCGCCGCATCCTCGCCGATGCCGCATTCGTCGCAGAAAGCGAACACTACGGATTGGGCGCAGTTGTACCCTTCCGCAAACTTGTCAGCCGCCAATTGTCCTTTGTCGGGCATGCTGGATCCTCGATTCACGACCATGATCGCATGCGTGGCGATGGGCCGGGCATGCCCGGCCCCCAACACCGTGCCCCCTTAGGGGCGAGGCATGCCTCGCCCTCGTGCCGCTGGCCGCGGAAACGCGGGTTGTTAAGATAGGACCAATGCCGGAGCTCGAGAAACTACTCACCGAACAGCGGAATCCGGCTTCGGCGGAGATCGACACGCTGCCCACCGAAGAGGTTTTGCGCATTGTCAACGCCGAGGACCACCGGGTGGCGGACGCGGTGGAGCGCGAGATTCCCGCCATCGCGCGCGCGGTGGATGCCATTGTCGAGGCCTTCCAGCGCGGCGGGCGGCTCTTCTACATCGGCGCGGGGACCAGCGGGCGATTGGGCGTGCTGGACGCTTCGGAATGCCCGCCCACGTTCAGCGTGCCGCCGGAGATGGTACAGGGAATTATCGCCGGCGGCCCGGCGGCCTTGAGCCGCGCGACTGAAGCCACCGAGGACGACCCGGCTATGGGCGCGCGCGATCTGGCGGAGCGCGGATTCACGGCGCGCGATGTGCTGGTGGGGATCGCCGCCAGCGGGCGGACGCCTTACGTGCTGGGAGCCGTCGAGGAAGCCAGGCGTCTGGGCGCCGTCACCGTGGGAATCGGTTGCACCCCCGATTCGGAACTGGCGCGCGCGGCGGCCGTCGCCATCACCCCGCTGGTGGGGCCGGAGGTGATCGCCGGCTCGACCCGTATGAAGGCGGGGACGGCGCAAAAACTGGTACTCAATATGCTCACTACGGGAGCGTTCATCCGCTTGGGATACGTTTACGGCAACCTGATGGTGAACGTCCAGCCCAAGAACGCGAAACTGGCGGACCGCGCCCGCCGCATTGTCGCGCAGGCCGCCGGCGTTACCGATGAGCGTGCGGGCGAACTGCTGGAGGCCGCCGATAACAGCGTGCGCGTGGCCATTGTGATGGGCAAAACCGGCGCCGCGCGCGTTGAGGCCGAACGGAGACTGGCCGCGGCCGGCGGAGACATTTCGAGGGCTCTACATGGATAAGTTCGCGATTACCGGCGGAACCCCGCTCCAAGGGGAGATCCCCACTGGCGGGTCGAAGAACTCGGCGCTTCCCGCGCTGGCCGCGGCCCTGTTGACCGAAGAGCCGGTGATCCTGAAGCGCATTCCGCGCGTGCGGGATATCCGGACCATCGAGCGGCTGCTGGTGGATATCGGGTCGAAGGTGGAGGCCGAGGGCGAGGCGGTGCGGCTCCATACGCCCCAGATCGTTTGTCCCGAAGCGCCCTACGAATTGGTGAAGACCATGCGCGCCTCGAGCCTGGTGCTGGGGCCGCTGTTGGCCCGTTGCGGGCGCGCGCGCGTATCGCTGCCGGGCGGCTGCGCCATCGGGGACCGGCCCATCAACCTGCACATTCTCGGGTTGGAACAGCTTGGCGCGCGCATCCGGCAGGCGCACGGCTATATCGAAGCCTCCGCCCCGGAAGGTCTTCGCGGAGCGGTGGTCAACTTCGACCGGATCACCGTCACGGGCACCGAGGACCTCATGATGGCGGCCGTGCTGGCCACCGGCGAGACCACGCTGCGCAACGCGGCGCGCGAGCCGGAGGTGGCCGACTTGGCCCGGTTGCTCGGCAAGATGGGGGCGCACATCGAAGGCGCGGGCACCTCCATCATCCGGATTCAGGGCGTGGAGCGGCTGCACGGCGCCGAGCACACCATCATTCCGGATCGCATCGAGACGGGAACGTTCCTGATTGCCGGGGCCATCTCCGGCGGCGACGTGGCCGTAACGGGCTGCAACCCGGAGCACGTCGGCGGGCTCGTCGCCAAGCTGCAACAGGCCGGGGCGGAGGTGACACAGCCGGATGCCGCCACGCTGCGCGTCCGGGGCGGCGGCCGGCTGCGCTCGGTGGACATGACCACCGAGGAGTATCCCGGCTTTGCGACCGATCTTCAGGCGCAGTACATGGCGCTGATGACGCAGGCCGAGGGGATCGCAATTGTCATCGAGACGATTTTCGAGAACCGCTTTATGCACGCCCAGGAGTTGGCGCGCATGGGGGCCAACATCCGGATCGAGGGCCGGCAGGCCATCGTGGCCGGGCCGCGCGAGCTGACCGGCGCCGGGGTGATCGCATCGGACCTGCGGGCGAGCGCCTCGCTGGTGCTGGCGGCGCTGGCGGCCAAGGGCGAGACCGTGATCGACCGGGTGTATCACATCGACCGCGGCTACGAGAGAATCGAAACCAAACTCGCGGCGGTAGGCGCCCGGATCCGGCGGGTGGAATAAACCATGAAGCATTCTCCAGGATTCCTGAAACTGGTGGATGACGCGAAACGGCGCGTCCGGCAAATCGATGTCGAAGGCTATAAGAAGATGGTTGCCGCCAACGAGCCGCACGTGCTGGTGGACACGCGCGAAGACCACGAGTGGGCCGAGGGCCGCATGGCGGGCGCGGTGCACCTGAGCAAGGGGATCATCGAGCGCGATATCGAGGCCACGTACCCGGACAAGGCCACCAAGCTGGTGCTGTATTGCGGCGGCGGATTCCGCACGGCGCTGGCGGCCGACAATCTGCAGAGGATGGGCTACACCAACGTCATTTCGCTCGACGGCGGCTGGCGTGCGCTGAAGGAATCGGGGCTGCCGCTGGGAAAATAGCTACCAGACGAGAGTCTTCAGCGCTGGTACCACCGCGAAGTGCCCGTCTCTGGTTACCAGCGGAAGATCGAACTGACGGGCCATTGCGGCGATCTAAATGTCGTTGTCCGGGATCAGCCGCCCCATCCCAGCGAGCTCCGCTTTCACCTGGCCGCAGCGTTCAATGGTGCTCCGATCCGGCAGCAGAAGGATGGCAGTTTGCAGAAAGTCGCGGATCGGAGCCAGTTGTGCTTCCCGCCGCTGGGCGCGGAGCGCGCCATAGTGGAGTTCGCCCAAGACCACCCAAGGCACGTAAATAGCGGGTGTAGCTCTCAAGCGCGCGGTGAGATCGGGGTCGTTTCAGAGGTGTGCGACGACCACGTTCGTGTCCAGCAGGACGCTACCAGCCGTGTTCATCGATCTTCTCGCAGCCTTCTTCGATAACCCGCTCCAACTCGCCGGCCTCTTCCGCGGACAGTGCGCCGGCCGTGCGAGCGAAAATGGCCTGGCGCTCTTCCTCGCTGATCCGCTTCGGGCGGTGGACAAAATCGGCAGCCACTTCCAGCCTGGATGGCGGCGGCGCCTTCAGGTCCTCGAAGATGTCATCGAGAGGGATCACAACTCTCAAGGTACACCGGCATGATCGCCCAGGCAAGCAATTGATGGCGGCTGGCGGGCGCTGAAGGAATCGGGGCTGCCGCTGGAGGAATAGGCTATGGCCGGCAGTGTCGGCCTCTTCCGCCGGGAGTGCGCCAGCCGTGCGAGTGAAAATGGCCAGCCCCTATTGCAGAGGCGGCTGAGCGGCCCGGCAAAGCCACTTTGCTGCGAGGGGTTGGGGCCAACCGGCGCCTCGGCGGCCTGCGATCATGGAGTGGTATGCTGCCCGGCGCTCCCCATGAAGCCCGATGGACCCGGTGGAAGCCGCGTCGCACGCTGGCCCCGGAAATCCTGGACCGGATGGTTCAGACGGCATTCCCGCGCTGCCGCGCCGTCGAAATGCAGCCGCTCGGAGATGGTCTGCGCAATGCCAACTTCAAGCTGCGCCTCGACGGCCAACCCGAGCCGGTGGTCCTGCGCATCTACGAGCACGATGCCTCGCTGTGCCGGAAGGAACTGGACCTGCTTGGGCTGGCCGGCGGCTCGGTTTCCGTGCCGGAGATCATTCACGCGGAGCCGTGCGGGCTGGAGGATCTGCCGCCGTTTACCCCGGCGCGCTAGGTGGAAGGTATCAGCCTCCGCGACCTGGAACGCAACGGCGATGCGGGCGCGGCGGCGGAGGCGGCCTATTCCGGTGCATCTGTGTCTCGCGTCGAGCCACCTCGAACGGCGCATGCCGGCGGATCTGCGCCGTCGCGCCAGCGGCCTGGTGTGGCGGTGGGTGCCCGAACTCGTGCGTCTGGATGAGGAAGTGCGGCTGGTCCACGGTGACTTCAACGGACGCAACCTGCTGGTACGATGCCTCGCCGGACGGTGGTCCGTTGTGGCCGTGCTCGATTGGGAGTTCGCCGTCTCCGGCTCTCCGCTGGGCGATCTTGGCAACTTCCTGCGCTACCAGCGCGCCGCGCACCCTCTCGCCGAGCCGCATTTTTCGGCCGGCTACTTGCATGCCGGCGGCGCCTTGCCGCGGGATTGGCGGCGGCTCGCGCGGGTCCTGGATCTCGCCGCCGTATGCGAAAGCCCGACGCACCACCAACTGCCGGATACGGCCATCGCGAAACTGGTTGAACTCGTCCGCGCCATGGTAGAAAATCGCGACCCGTAAGTGAAATGACACGGCCACGCGCGGCGCTGCTATCATGTATCGGGTGACGTTCTTATGACTGCGGCTCCAGAAACCGTGCGGAAGCCTCAATTGCCGTGGGGGCAGATTGCCTGGTTTGGCCTGCTGGCGATGGCGTGCTACGCGCCGGTTTTGAGGTCCCTGGTCAAACAATGGGTGTCGGATCCGGACATGGGCCACGGTTTCTTCGTCCCCGTCATCGCCGGGTATATCGTGTGGCAGAAGCGGGACGAATTGCTGGCCATCAAGCCCCAACCGAACTGGCGGGGATTGGTCGTTGTCGTATTTGCCGGGGTCCAACTGATGATCGGCACCCTGGGCGCGGAGTTGTTCCTGGCGCGCACGTCTTTCGTGATTATGCTGATTGGCGTCGTCTGGCTGCTGGGCGGCGACTTGATTCTCAAGAAGCTGGCGTTCCCGCTATTTTTGTTGTTCTTCATGGTACCGATTGACGCCGTGATCTACAACCAAATCACGTTTCCGCTGCAGCTTCTCGCCAGCCGCCTGGCGGATGGCGCGCTCACGTTGCTTTCCGTCCCGGTCCTGCGCGAAGGCAACATCCTGGAGCTGCCCAACCAGCGGCTCTCGGTGGTGGAAGCGTGCAGCGGTATCCGGTCGCTGCTTTCGCTGACCTTCCTATCGCTGGTTTACGGATACTTCTTCGAGAAGAAGACCTGGATTCGCGTGGTGCTGTTTTTCTCCACCGTCCCGATTGCCATTGTGGCGAACAGCAGCCGCGTCACCATAACCGGGATACTGACCCAGGTGAAACCGGACGCGGCCGAAGGGTTTTTCCACGAAGCTGAAGGCTGGGTCATTTTCATGGTGGCGTTGGGGATTCTGATTCTCTTCCACCAATTGATCGCGCGCGGTTCCAATTACCTGGAGGCCAGAAGAAAGTCATGAGTTTTCCGGGGAACCGATTTGCGCGGGTCTTGACGGCGGTACTGCTGCTTCAGGGCGTCGCATTTTACGCCATCGCCTCGCGCGCCGAGCGGGCGCCTCTGGTCTCGCCGCTGAGTCTTTTTCCGTCCGCGTTCGGCGGATGGACAATGGCGCGGGATGTGCCGATCGAGAAGGAAGTCCAGGACGTTTTGAAAGCCGACGACACACTGAACCGGGTGTACGTCAATTCCTCCCAAACCGACTACGCCTTCCTGTTTATTGCATACTTCAAGACGCAGCGGTATGGCCAGGCGCCGCACTCTCCAAAGAACTGCCTGCCTGGTTCGGGATGGGAGCCGGTGGAAACCGGGAGGCAGACCATCGACGTTCCCGGCTGGAACGCGCCCATTGTGACGAACCGCTATGTGGTGGAGAACGGAGACCAGAAGAGCGTGGTCTTGTACTGGTACCAGACCCACCACCGCATCATCGCCAGCGAGTATTGGGCGAAGTTCTGGCTGGTGGTGGATTCCATTCGCTACCGCCGCAGCGATACTTCCCTGGTGAAGATCGTGGTGCCGGTCCATGACAACGACATTGGCGCCGCCACGGCCCTGGGAGTCCGGTTTGTCCAGGCGTTGTTCCCCAGCCTGTTGAGACAGTTGCCCTTGTAACCCGCCTTAGAGGTGCGCCGGGGCCTGGTTCCGCCACATGGAATACATCTCCGCGCGCTCTTCCCGGCTCAAAGCGGCCGGATTGGGGCTGGGCTGGTCTTCCAGGCAATGGTTGTGGAGATAGCAGTCGAGCGTCCGCCGCATGGCCAGCCGGCCGCGGTGGAGCCGGGTTTTTACGACATCGGTGGTCAGATCCAGGATCTGGGCGGTCTCTTCCGTGGAGAGTTCTTCGATGTCGCGCAGCAACACCACGGCGCGGTAAGCGGGCGGGAGATCCGCGATGACGCGATCGAGGACATTGTGCAACTCGGAGCGCAGAAGGTCGAGGTCCGGCGGGCGCGCGCCATCGGCCAGCTCTTCAACGGGCGCAAGTTCGTCGAGGGAAAGCTCGTGGGCCGGCGCAAAAACGCTCTTGCGGCGCTGCATGAGGCAGGCGTTCTTGGCGATGCGGAAAACCCAGGATCGCACGCGCTCCGGCTCCCGAAGCTGGCCGAGATTCTCGAAGACCTTGAGCAGCGTTTCCTGCGCGACCTCTTCCGCGTCCTCCGGCCGGCCGCACATGAGCCAACTGTAGTGGAACACCTTGGATCGGAAATGGCCGACGAATCTCTCGAAGGCTTCCGGCTCGCCGGCCACGAGCGCGCGCGCAAGTTCGGTCTCGTCTTGCTGGTCCACCCCCCGATTGTAACGTGCCTTGGGGCGCAGCCCGCGCGGCAGCCCTCAGCCGGCGTGGGCTTCCGCGGCGCCATTCACCACGGTTTCGATCTCGGGCGCATTCAGGAGGGTGTGGTGGATCAGGCACGCCTTTACCGCCCGCACGATGCCTTCTTCGTGGCGAGGATCCAGGGCCGGCACGGTCACCTCAATCCGAAAGCGCGCCAGCCGCGCCGGGTGCGCGGCTTTCTCCGCGGTCACCTTGACTTCCAGACCGTAAGCCGGCAGAGATCTGGTCTTCAGATACTGCGCGGCGTAGAACCCCACGCAGGTCCCCGGCGAGACGAGCAGATACTCCGGCGGCGTCATGCCGCTGTCCGATCCGCCGTTATCGGGCGGCTGGTCGCACACCACGCGATGACCGCGCGCGCTGGCTTCGAACCGGGCGTCACCGAGATGCCGAATGCAGACTTCCATAAGGGTTTCCACACCTGAAGATGCAATTCCGCGGCAATGGTAACAAAGTGGCGCCGGCGGTCTTTGCCGCCGGCGGGGTTGTCTGGACTGGGAAGAAACACCGGCGACAAGGGGGTGCCCTCTGGGCCCGGCGCTACCAGCAACCAGTACGCATGGATTCATTCGGTCGGCGCAGGCTTTCCACCCAGCCGCGCTGCAAGGGATTACAATCGGGGGGAGCGAAGTTCAGCGAGGGGAATGCGGGCGGGATGCTTCTTGACTTTTGCAACGCCGGTAATTTATTCTGACGATTCGCTTTGGCCACGCATTCTGGCCGTTCTGTGTATGCGGGAAGACGCGCGCCAGATACCGGAGACTGTAGAACGGTTTCTGGATTCCACATTGGGGAGCGTGGATCGCGCCGAGGAGCTGGCGGTGGGCCTGGCTCAACGGGCGGGTTTCGACGAAGACGACGCGATGAAGATCGGAATGGCCGTGCGGGAATCGATGGTGAACGCGGTGGTACACGGCAACCGGTATAACGCGAACAAGAAGGTGCGGTTCTCGGTGGCGAGCGACACGGAGCGGTTCACGGTGCGAATCGCGGACGAGGGCGACGGGTTCGATTTTTCGCACCTCCCCGACCCGCGGTCGCAGGAGAACCTGATGCGCGCTTCGGGACGCGGCATTTTTCTCATCCGCTCGTTTATGGATGAGTTTCAAATCCGGCGCCTGGAGCCCGTGGGCACCGAGGTAACTTTGGTCAAGTACATGGCATCTCAGTAGAATCGAAAGCTTTCAGCCTGGAGGAATATTCAGTGAGCGTAAAGTTGACTACTCGGCAAATCGGCGACGTAAGCGTAGTGGATGTGGCGGGGCGGATCACCCTGGGTGAGGGCTCGAGCGCCCTGCGCGACAGCTTGCGCGAAATGGTAGGCAAGGGCCAGAAGAAGATCCTGCTCAACCTGGGAGAGGTATCTTACATCGACAGCTCGGGAATCGGCGAGTTGGTGTCGGCCTTCACCACGGTGACCAACGGGGGCGGGCAGTTGAAGCTGCTCAACCTCACCAAGCGGGTGAAGGACCTGCTGCAAATCACGAAGCTCTACACGGTGTTCGACGTGCATGATAGCGAAGTGTCGGCCATCCGGGCCTTCGTGTAGGCGCAGTAGGGGCTGGGCATCCGGCTTCGCACGGACAAGTTGCCCGGCCCCTGCCCGCCGCAGACGCACCGTATAATCTCAAGCTGCGAGCCGGAGCGGAGAACCGCTCCGGCTCAGAGGGGCTGCTTGACGGGGCGGATTAGGACTGGCCATTCACTACGACGTCGATGGGCGTGCTTGGTTGACACCCCTCTTTTTCACCAATTATAGTCAAATCTGATGCCCACGTCGTACACGGATTTGTATCTCCCGGTCCTGATGCAGGCCCTGGTGGCGATGGCTCTGGCGGCGGGGTTGCTGACTGCCTCGTACGCGCTGGGAAAGCGCGTACGCAACAAGATCAAGGACACGCCATACGAATCGGGCATCACACCGACGGGCGACGCGCGGCACCGCTTCAGCGTAAAATTCTACCTGGTGGCGATGCTGTTCATTCTATTCGATATCGAAGCAATCTTCCTGTATCCCTGGGTCGTGGTTTATCGCGAGCTGAGGATGTTCGCGTTCGTCGAGATGCTCGTGTTCGTAATCATGACTCTTTCCGGGTTTTTCTACATTTGGAAAAAGGGTGCGCTGGATTGGGCCGAGCCGGACCGCTCCCGGCGGAAGCTGTAACCATTCGAAATGCTACCCGACAATTTGCGAGAGCATCCCGTGGCCGCGGCCGTGGAGGCGTTTGACGCCGGCGCGGTGATCGCCGGCTCCTACGACCGGAAGGAACTGACGCTCGAAACGCCTCCGGCCAAGATCGTGAGTGTCTGCGGATTCCTCAAGTACGATCGGAAGTTCGTTCGTCTCAGCACCGTGACGGCGGTGGACCGCTATCCGGCGGAACCGCGGTTCGAAGTGGTGTACCACCTGCACTCCGTCGAGCCTTGCCAACGGCTGCGTCTGAAATGCCGTGTGCGGGGCGAAGACCCGGTCATCGAATCGGTCGTCTCGGTGTGGCGCTCGGCGAACTGGTACGAGCGCGAGGTATTCGACCTGTTCGGGATCCAGTTCGTGAACCATCCCGATTTGCGGCGCATCCTGTTGCCCGACGATTGGCAAGGCCACCCGCTGCGTAAAGACTACCCGGTCACCGGGACGAGGGTTTAAGCCATGAGCGCGCCGGAAACGCCGCCACCCCAATTCGGCCCCCGCCGCATGGTCCTGAACATGGGGCCGCAGCACCCCTCCACGCACGGCGTGCTGCGCCTGGTGTTGGATCTGGACGGCGAGAACATCGTCGACAGCGCGTTGGATATCGGCTACCTGCACACCGGCATCGAGAAAGAGTTCGAGGTCAAGACCTACCAGCAGGCGGTCACGCTGACGGATCGCGTGGACTACCTGGCGCCGCTCTCCATGAACCTGGGGTACTGTCTGGCGGTGGAGAAGTTGCTGGGGCTCGAGATTCCGCCACAGGCGCAGTGGATGCGCGTGATGCTCACCGAGCTCACGCGGCTGAACAGCCACCTGGTGTGGCTGGGAACGCACGCGCTGGATATCGGCGCCATGAGCGTGTTCCTCTACTGTTTCCGCGAGCGCGAAGATATTCTGCGCATCTTCGAGATGTTCTCCGGGCAGCGGATGATGACCAGCTATTTCCGCATTGGCGGGCTGGCGCTCGAGCCGCCGCGCGGCTGGCACGAGCGGGTGAAGAAGTTCATCGACGTCTTCCCCAGCCGCATCGACGAGTATGAAGACCTGCTGACCTCCAACCGCATCTGGATCGGGCGGACCCGCGGGATAGGCGTCATGACGCTCGAGGACATGCTGGATCTGGGCGTCACCGGGCCCATGCTGCGGGCCGCGGGCTTGAAGACCGACGCGCGCAAGGACGAGCCCTACTCGAGCTACGAGAAGTTCGATTTCGAAGTGCCCACCCGCACCGAGAGCGACGTTTACGCCCGCTACCAGGTGCGCATGGAAGAGATGCGGCAGAGCGTGCGCATCGTCCGGCAGGCCATGGACGGCATGCCCGCGGGGCCGTGGAAGGCCGACGACCCGCACGTGGTGCTGCCCGACCGTGAAAAGATGAAGACCCAGATGGAGGCTCTCATTTACCACTTCAAGATCGTGACCGAGGGCTTCCGGGTGCCGGAGGGAGAAGTCTACCAGGTAATTGAATCGCCGCGCGGGGAGCTGGGCTTCTACGTGGTGAGCGACGGCGGGGCCAAGCCCTACCGGGTGCACATGCGGACGCCCAGTTTTGGCAACCTGCAAGCCGTGCCTAAAATGGTGGAAGGCACTCTGATCGCGAACGTGATTGCAGCTATAGGCAGCATGGATTTTGTACTGGGTGACACAGACCGCTGATGACCTTTTCTCCACAACTCGAAGCCAGATTTGCAAAGCTTCTGCAGAGCTATCCCGAAGGGCGGCAGCGCGCGGCCATGGTCCCCATGCTGCTCTACGCGCAGGATGAGGTGGGCCACATCTCCGATGAGTTGATCGAGGAGGTAGCCAAGCGCCTGGGCGTGACCGCGCTGCAAGTGAACGAGGTGCTTTCGTATTACTCCATGCTGCACCGCCAGCCGCTCGGAAAGTACCACGTGCAGATCTGCACCAATATCAGTTGCCTGCTCCACGACGGCGACAAGCTATGGGAACACGCCTGCCAGAAGCTCGGCATTGGGCACAAAGAAACCACCGGTGACGGGCAGATATCCATCGAAGAAGTGGAATGCATAGGGGCGTGCTCGTGGGCGCCGGCCATCCAGGTGAACTACGATTTCCACCACTTCGTGACACCCGAGAAACTGGACCAGCTTCTGGACGACCTGAGGAAGAAGCCGTAGGCGATGCTGTACAACGAACCCAGCCCGCTGGAGACGAGGGTGCTCTCGCGCCGCTTCGGTTTGCCGAACTCGGCAAGGCTTGCCACGTATCTCGCCACGGAGGGCTACCAGGGGTTTCTGAAGGCCGCGGGGATGAAGCCGGAGGAGATCATCGAGGAGGTCAAGATTTCGAACCTGCGCGGGCGCGGCGGGGCGGGCTTTCCGGCGGGGATGAAGTGGAGCTTTGTGCCGCGCACTTCGCCCAAGCCGAAATACATCGTGGTGAACGCCGACGAGAGCGAGCCGGGCACCTGCAAGGACCGCGTGCTGATGGAGAACGATCCGCACCAGTTGATCGAAGGCGTACTGATCGCGGGCCTGGCCGTGGGCGCGCACGCCGGCTACATCTACGTCCGCGGCGAATACCGCTACCTGATCGAGATCCTGGATAAAGCCATCGCCGAGGCGTACGCCAACGGCTGGCTGGGGAAGAATATTCACGGCACGGGCTTCGATTTCGATCTCTACACGCACACCGGGGCGGGGGCCTACGAGTGCGGCGAGGAATCGGCGCTGCTGGAATCGCTCGAGGGCAAGCGCGGAATTCCGCGCATCCGGCCGCCATTTCCGGCGTTGGTGGGCGCCTTTCAGTGTCCCACCGTGCTGAACAACGTGGAGACGTTCTGCGCGGTGCCGGCGATTCTGCGCGGCGGCGGCGCGGCCTTCGCGGCGCTGGGCGTGCCGCGGGCCGGCGGAACCAAGATGGTCTGCCTCACCGGCCACGTCAACAAGCCCGGCGTGTACGAGCTGCGCATGGGCTTCCCGGTGAAACAGATGATCGAGGAAGTGGGCGGCGGCATTCCGAACGGCAGGAAATTGAAGGCGTTCATTCCGGGTGGATCGAGCTGCCCGGTGCTGACGGCCGATGAGTGCGAAGGCCTCACCATGGATTACGACGCCATGGCGGCGCGCAAGACCATGCTCGGTTCGGGCGGCGTCGTCGTTATGGACGAAGACACGTGCATGGTGAAGGCCGCCATGCGCATCATGCGGTTTTACGCGCACGAAAGCTGCGGCTGGTGCATTCCGTGCCGCGAGGGCACCACCTGGCTGCGCAAAATTCTGGTGCGGTTGCACGAGAGCGGCGGGACGCGGGGCGACATCGACTTGATCGGGGACATCGCCCGGAACATGCTGGGGCGCACGTTCTGCCCGCTGGGCGACGCCGCCGCCATGCCGATCATCTCGATTGTCGAGAAGTTCCGGAGCGAGTTCGAGGAGCACCTGAGCGGAAAGGCGTGCCCGTAGATGGATGATCTGGCGAAGCTTTGTGGGGCAGGATTCCATCCTGCGCGCCGATTTTCAATCGGCGCTGGGCCGGATGCAATCCGGCCCGCAGGCTGCAAGCCTGCCCCACAGAGCCACATGGTGACGGTTTAATGCCCGACTTGGTAAAGCTCACGATCGACGGCCGGCAGGTCGAGGCCCCGCCGGGGACGCTGGTGATCGACGCCGCCGGGCGGGCGGGCATCGACATCCCGTCGTTCTGCTACTACGAGGGCCTCGCGCTGCAAGCCGCCTGCCGCATGTGCCTGGTGGAAGTGGAGAAGATGCCGAAGCTGATGACGGCCTGCACGCTTCCCGTTTCCGAAGGCATGGTGGTGAGGACCGAGACTCCACAAGTGGTCTCGGCGCGCAAGTATATGCTGGAATTCCTGCTCACCAACCACCCGCTCGATTGCCCGGTGTGCGACAAGGGCGGCGAGTGCGAATTGCAGGACATGACGTTCCGTTACGGCGCGGATGAGAGCCGTTTCGCGGAAGAGAAAGTTCACACACCGGAGAAACAGTTTTCGCCGGTGGTGTTCTACGACGCGCCGCGCTGCATTCTGTGCTTCCGCTGCGTGCGCATCTGCAACGAAGGGATGGGGGTCAACGCTCTGGGCGTGATCAACCGCGGGGTGCTGTCGGAGATCGCTCCCAACAAGGGCGACCACCTGGAATGCGACGAATGCGGCGCGTGCATCGATATTTGCCCGGTGGGAGCGCTCACCAGCGGAGCCTACCGGTACAAGACGCGGCCGTGGGAAATGACCCACGTGGGAACCATCTGCGCGCACTGCTCGGATGGATGCAAGACTACGCTGGGCGTTCGCAACGACCGCATCATCCGCGGCACCAACCGCGACCGCTCCGGCGTGAACGGCGAGTTCCTGTGCATCAAGGGGCGCTACGGGTTCGATTTCTACAATCATCCGGAGCGGCTCCAAGCGCCGTTGATGCGCGTCGAGGGCGATCTGAAAGAGGTCTCCTGGGCGCAAGCGCTGCGGGCGGTAGCGGACAAGTTCAACCAGACGATCGCGGATGGCGGCAGCTTCGGGGTGATCGGCAGTAACCACACCACCAACGAAGAGAATTTCTATTTGCGGAAGTTCGCGCGAGAGGTGCTGCGCACCAGCCACATCGACCATCACCGCACGGGCGACCTGCCGGCGCTGCTGGATGCGCTCGGCGGCGCCAGCGGCCAACTGGCCACGGTCGCGGACCTCTACCAGCGCAAGGCTTTTCTCATCCTCGGCGCGGACCTGGCACTGGAGCATCCCCTGCTCTCCTATCAAATCCGCGCCAACTACCGGCACCACCGGGCGCGCGTCTACGTGGTGACTCCAAAACCCGTCCGCGAAGATAACTACGCCGCCATCGTGCGCGGCGGCGACTACGAATCGCTGCGCGGCCAGCTCAAGGGCGAGCCCGAACTGGTTATCCTGTTCGACGATTCCGTGAAGGGCGACGGTGTTCGCAAACTGGTGGAGTTCGGCGCGTCGCTGGGCATCCCGGTGAAGTACATCTGCCTGCTGGACTACTCGAACTCGCGCGGCGCGCTGGAGATGGGGCTGACGCCGGGTGAAGGCGGCATGCGAGTGGATGAGATGCTGGAGGCGGAACTCGACGTACTGTGGGTGGTGGGGGCGAACCCCTACCGGGGGCCGGGGGCCGGGGGCCAGGGGCCAGGGGAAAGACGTGCCGGATTCGTCGTGGTGCAGGATTTGTTTTTGACTGAGACGGCGCAAGTGGCGGATGTGGTGCTGCCGGCGGCGTGCGCGTACGAAAAAAATGGCACCGTCACCAACGTCACGGGTGAAGTGCAGCGTCTGACGCGCGCGGTGAACACCATGGGCGCTAAGCCGGACCTGGAAATCATGGGGTTCCTGGCGCGCGAGATGGGCGCGGCGGCGGCGCTCGGTCCGTGGACGCCGGAAGCGGTGTGGGAAGAGATTCGCCAGGCGGCCAACGCGGGCATCCCCGCCGGCAACCGGCCCGATCTGACGCATTCCGTCCACAACGGGTTGTTCGCGTCCGGCACGCTCGGGCGCTATTCCCGGGTTCTGAATTCAGTCGTGGAAAGTCGCTTGGACCGCTAAATGGACTCGTTCATCGTCATCACCCTGGTCAAGGTCGTGGTCGTCTTCGCGACCATGATGACCACGCTGCTCTACCTGCAATGGGTGGAGCGGAAGGTGATTGCCCACATCCAGGTGCGTCCCGGGCCGTATCGCGTGGGCCCGCACGGTCTTTTTCAGCCGATCGCCGATGTAATCAAGCTGATCACCAAAGAGGACCTCATCCCGTCGTACGTGAACAAGCCGCTGTACCTGGCGGCGCCGTTCATCGCCATGACCATGGCGCTGCTTCCGATTTCCGTGATTCCGTTCGGTCCCCGCATCGAGGTGGCGGGCTACTGGACCTGGATGCAGCTCACCGATTTGAACATCGGGGTGCTGTTCGTGCTGGCGGTCGCATCCATGGGCGTGTATGGAATCGCGCTGGCGGGCTGGTCGTCGAACAACAAGTACGCGCTGCTGGGCGGGCTGCGCAGCTCAGCGCAGATGATCAGCTACGAGCTGCCGCTCTCGCTGGCCATCGCCGCGCCGCTGCTGATTTCGAACACCTTGAGCTTGCGGGAACTGGTGGAGCGACAGGCAGGCAGCATCCTGGAGTGGAACATCCTGCACGGGCCGTTTCCGCAGATTTTGAGCTTCCTCATTTTTCTGATTGCCGGCTTCGCGGAGACCAACCGCGTGCCGTTCGATCTGCCGGAAGCCGAGAACGAGCTGGTGGCCGGCTTCCACGTGGAGTACAGCAGCATGAAGTTCGCGTCGTTCTTCATGGCCGAATACGCCAACATGATCACCGTAAGCTCAATGGCGACGCTGCTGTTTTTGGGTGGCTGGGTGGCGCCCTGGCCGGCCCGGTACGGGTCGAGCCTGGTGCCGGCCGTGATCTTCGCGGGCGCGGGCGTGGTGGCGCTCTACCATGGCATGCACCCGAGCCACCGGCGCGACCGGCGCACGCTTCCCGTATTTGGCGCGGCCTTCCTGGCTATTGCGGCGGTTTTCCTGCTGCCAGTGGTGCAGGCGTGGCTGATGCCGCTGTTCTGGTTCTGCGCCAAGACGGGTTCGGTGCTTTTTACTTTTATGTGGGTTCGCGGCACGCTGCCGCGGTTCCGCTATGACCAACTCATGGGCTTCACGTGGAAGTTCCTTTTCCCGGTCGCGGTTGCGAACTTGCTGGCGACCGGCTTTCTGGTTGCGTGGTTGGGATGAAATGACCCTTGCTATCTTTCTGATCTTCGCGGTCCTCGCGGTGGTGTGCGCCATCAACGTGGTGGTGCAGACGCATCCGATTTCGAGCGCCATCTCGCTGGTGGGCGTGATGGGCTCGCTGGCGGTTCTCTACCTGCAACTGGGCGCGGAGTTCATCGCGGCGGCGCAGGTGATCGTCTACGCGGGCGCCATCATGGTGCTCTTCGTGTTCGTGATCATGCTGTTGAACGCGGGAGCGGAGGTCAAGCACGGCCGGTCGCTCATGGCGCAGTTGCTGGGCGCGCCGCTGCTCGTCGCCCTGCTCGGGCTGCTGGCGTATTTCGTCCAGCGCCTCTACCCGCGGAGCGCTTCCGTGCGTTTTGGCGGCTTCACCCACGGCACGCCGCTCGATATCGGCCGCGCGCTGTTCACCACCTACCTGCTGCCCTTCGAGGTGACTTCGATTCTGATCCTGATTGGCATCCTGGGCGCCATTGTTCTGGCGCGGAAGGAGATGGACTGACATGACGGACGTCCCGGTCCCGATTTCCTGGTTTCTGACGCTGAGCGCGGTGCTGTTCGTGCTGGGCGTGGCGGGCTTCGTGTTCCGGCGCAGCGTGATCACCGTGTTCATGTCGATCGAGCTGATGCTGAACGCCGTGAACCTCAGCTTTGTGACGTTTTCCTACCAGCTCAAGCAGGTCAACGGGCACCTCTTCGCGTTCTTCGTGATGGTGGTGGCGGCGGCCGAGGCGGCCGTGGGGCTGGCGATCATCCTGACGGTTTTCAAGAACCGGGAAACTTTGAATATCGACGATGTGGATTCGATGAAAAACTAGATGCAACTCTGGCTCATACCCCTACTCCCGCTGGCGGGCTTCCTGATCAACGGCCTGCTGGGCCGGCGGTTCGCCAAGGGGACCGTCAATGCCGTCGCCATCGGCAGCGTGGCTCTTTCGTTTGCGTGGGTGCTGAAGACGATCTTCGCGCTCAGTCCGCTGGCGGGCGCCTACAGCGAGCATTATTTCACCTGGATCCGAAGCGGAGCGCTCAATATCGGGTGCGATTTCGCGGTCGACCGGCTCACCATCGTCATGCTGCTGGTGGTGACCGGGGTGGGCGCGGTGATCCATGTGTATTCCATCGGCTACATGGCGCACGAAGGGGGCTACTACCGGTTCTTTGCGTTTCTGAACCTTTTCATGTTCTTCATGCTGGTGCTGGTGCTGGCTTCGAACTACCTGGTGATGTTTGTGGGGTGGGAGGGTGTGGGCCTGTGCAGCTACCTGCTGATCGGGTTTTATTTCGATAAGAAATTCGCCACCGACGCCGGCAACAAGGCCTTCATCGTGAACCGCATCGGCGACTTCGGCTTCTCGCTGGCCATGTTTTACATGGTGAAGAATTTCGGGTCGCTCGATTTCGCCACGGTGTTCAAGGTGGCGCCGGGCGCGCCGGAGGCGACGCTCACCATCATCGGGCTGCTGCTGATGCTGGGCGCGTGCGGCAAATCGGCGCAGCTTCCGCTGTATGTCTGGCTGCCCGACGCCATGGCGGGCCCCACGCCGGTTTCGGCGCTCATCCACGCCGCCACCATGGTGACCGCGGGTGTCTACATGACGGCGCGGTCGTGGGTTATCTACACACACGCGCCGGCGGCCATGAACACCATCGCCGTCATCGGCGTGGCCACCGCGTTTTTCGCGGCCACCATCGGCCTGGCGCAGAACGACATCAAGAAGGTCTTCGCCTACTCGACGGTTTCGCAGCTTGGATACATGTTCCTGGGGGTGGGCTGCGGTGCGTTTTCGGCGGGCATTTACCATTTGGTGACGCACGCGTTTTTCAAAGCACTGCTGTTCCTGGGATCGGGCAGCGTGATCCACGCACTTTCAGGCGAGCAGGACCTGCGCCATATGGGCGGCCTGCGCAAGAAGATCCCGTGGACGTACCTGACCATGATGTGCGCGGCGGTGGCCATTGCCGGCGTCCCGCCGTTCTCCGGGTTTTTCAGCAAGGACGCCATTCTGGTGGCCGCCCATCAACACGCGCCGTGGATGTACTGGCTGGGCACGCTGACCGCCGGCATAACCGCTTTCTACGTGTTCCGCGCCATTTTCCTGGCCTTCTTCGGCGAGTACAGGGGCGACAAACACGCGCACGAATCGCCGCCCGTGATGCTGATTCCGCTGGCGATTCTGGCGCTGCTGTCGCTGACCGGCGGATTCCTCTTCAAAGTGCCGCAGTTCCTGGCGCCGATTTTCCCCGCGATGGAGGCGCCCGAGAATCCCGCTCTGGTGGCCGTCTCGGTGGCGGCGGGCCTGATGGGGATCGCGCTGGCCTGGCTGATGTACGTGGCCCAGCCGGGCATGGCGGAATCGTTCGCGGCGAGCGTGCAGGGCCTCTACACGCTGGTCTACAACAAGTACTTCGTGGATGAGATCTACGCTGCGGCGGTGGTCGATCCGGTGGTGGACGGCTCGCGCGCGGTGCTTTGGAAAGGCGTGGACGCGGGGCTGATCGATGGCGCGGCGAACGGAGTGGCCGCGCGCGCCCGCAACGTCGGCAGCCTTCTGCGGCTGATACAATCCGGCAACATACGCAGCTACGCCACGTGGGTGCTGTTGGGCTCGGTGTTGCTGATCGTGGCGATGGGGATCGCGGGAGGCCTAAGATGAACCTGCCGACCCTCATTCTGGCGCTGCCGCTGGCTGGATTCCTGGTCGCGCTGCTGGTGCCGCGTTCATCGCCCAAAGGCAGCCGCGTCTGGGCCCTCGCCATAACGCTGGCGACGTTCGCGGCATCCCTGGCCTTGCCGGTGGTATTCGATCGCGGCGTGCCGGGCGAGCAACTCACCCTGGACGTGCCGTGGATCGCCACGCCCCACATCCACTACCACGTGGCGGTCGACGGCGTGAGCCTGTGGCTGGTGCTGCTTTCGACCTTTCTGACGCCCATCTGCGTGCTCATCTCCTGGCGCTCCATCGAGAACCGCGTGAAGGAGTTTTTCGCGTTTCTGCTGCTGCTCGAATTCGGGCTGGTGGGCGTCTTCCTGGCGCAGGACCTGTTTCTGTTCTACGTGTTCTGGGAAGTCTCGCTGGTGCCCATGTACTTCCTGATCGGCATCTGGGGCCACGAGCGCCGCATCTACGCGGCGGTGAAGTTTTTCCTGTTCACCATGACCGGCTCGGTGCTGATGCTGGCGGCCATCATCTACCTCTACAATCGCGCCCAGACGTTCAGCTACCCGGCCATTGTGGACATGATCTCGAACGGCCGGCTTACGTTCGCTCCCGGCGAGCAACTGCTGCTCTTCCTGGCGTTCTTCGCGGCGTTCGCCATCAAAGTTCCCATCTTCCCCCTGCACACGTGGCTGCCGGACGCGCATGTGGAAGCTCCCGTGGCGGGCTCGGTGATGCTGGCGTCGGTGATGTTGAAGATGGGCACGTACGGACTCCTGCACTTCTGCCTGCCGCTGTTTCCCGCCGCGGCGCGAGCCTGCGCGCCCTGGATCGTGGTGCTGGCGATCGTCGGGATCGTTTACGGCGCGCTGGTGGCCATGGTGCAGCCCAACATGAAGAAGCTGGTGGCCTACTCTTCGGTGAGCCACCTCGGCTTTGTCGTGCTGGGGATTTTCACGTTTACGCAGATGGGACTGGATGGCGCGGTCTACCAGATGCTGAGCCACGGCATTTCCACGGGTGCCCTGTTCGTGTTTGTGGGGCTGCTTTACGAGCGGCGCCATTCGCTCAAGATCTCCGATTACGGCGGCGTCGCTACTGCCGCGCCGTGGCTCGCGACGGCGTTCCTGGTTACCACGTTGGCCAGTATCGGCCTGCCCATGCTGAACAATTTCGTGGGCGAGTTTCTGGTGCTCCAGGGCGCCGCCATCGCCAACTTCAAGTGGGCCATCTACGCCGCCATCGGCGTGGTCCTCTCGGCGTGCTACATGCTTTGGATGTACCAGCGGGTGTGCTACGGCGAGGCGAAGGAAGAGGTGCGGCGGCGCGTTGCCGATCTCAACCTTCGTGAATGGGCGGTGGTGATCCCGCTCATCGCGATGATGGTGTGGATGGGCGTCTATTCGCAATCGTTCCTGCCGCCCGTCAGCCGGACCACCGCGCGCGTGCTGGAGCAGACGCAGGTGAACGTGCCATTCCAGGTGCGGGTGGAGCATCCGCCGCGGATGCCAGCGGAGGCCGCCGATGCCCGCTAACTACGGGTTCAACGCCGCGGACCTCATCCGCTTCCTGCCCGAGACGATTCTCACCGTGATGGGCACGCTGATGATGGTGCTCGACCCGATTCTTCACCGGCGCTCATCGCACGCCTTCGGCCACTTGAGCATCGCGACCCTGGTTGCGGCCATCGGCGGAGCGGTCTACGCGTACACCGAGGCCGGCCCGGCTTTCGGCGGCATGTTGATGGTGGACGGTTTCGCCACGTTTTTCCGGGTGCTGGTGCTGGTGGTGGGGATTCTGACCGTTCTGCCCTCGTATCGCTTTCTGGCGCGGCAGGACGCCGAAACCAGCGAGTATCATGCGCTGCTCATCTTTTCGATTGCCGGCCAGTGCCTGATGGCGGCGGCCAACGATTTGATCATCGTGTTCATCGGCCTGGAGATTTCGTCGATTGCCAGCTACGTACTGGCCGGGTATTTCCGCGACGACAAACGGTCGAACGAGGCCGCGCTGAAGTATTTCCTGCTGGGCTCGTTCGCCACGGCCTTCTTCCTGTACGGCGTGGCTCTGATCTACGGCGCCACCGGCAGCGTCAACCTCACCTCGGTGCGCGCCGTAATTTCGGGACAGGGCCCAGGGGGCGCCCCGCCGGCGCCGATATTCATCGGCGTGGCGGCGGCGCTCATGTTTGTAGGGCTCGGATTCAAAGTCTCGGCGGCTCCGTTCCAGATGTGGGCGCCGGACGTGTACCAGGGGGCGCCGACGCCGGTGGCCGCGTTCCTTTCCGCCGGTCCCAAGGCCGCGGCGTTTGCGGTGTTCCTGCGGATCTTCATGACCGCGTTCGAGCCGATCGGCGGCGCGTGGGAGCCGCTGGTGTGGGGCTCGGCGCTGCTCTCGATGACCATCGGAAATTTCGCGGCGCTGATGCAGACCAACATCAAGCGTATGCTGGCGTACAGCTCGATTGCCCACGCCGGTTACGTGCTGGTGGCGCTGACGGCGCGCTCGCAGATAGGCACGGCGGCGGCCATGTTCTACCTGGCGGCGTACGCGCTCATGAACATCGGGGCGTTTGCGGCGGTGAGCCATCTCTCGGGCCGCGGCGAGCGGTACCTGAACATCGAGGACTTCTCCGGCCTGGCTCAGAAGCAGCCGCTGACCGCAGCCATGCTCTCGATATTCCTGCTCTCGTTGATCGGCGTGCCTCTGACCGGCGGCTTCTTCGGCAAGTTTTACATCTTCAAAGCGGCGCTGGACTCGCACCTGGTCTGGCTGACGGTGCTGGGCCTGCTCAACAGCGCGGTGGCGGCGTACTACTATCTGCGCATCCTGGTGATGATGTACATGCGCGAGCCGGGTGAAGCCGTGGAGAACGTCGAACCGCTCTCACCGGGATTGCGCGCCGCGTTGATCCTGCCGGCGCTGGGCACGCTGTTGCTGGGAATCTTCCCGGGGTGGGTGCTGGAGTTTGCGGAGAAGTCGGCCGCGCTGGTGAAGTAGGTGGGGCATGCTTTAGCTTGCCCTCTTCTCCGCCATCTCCAGTAGCTTCCGGACAGTGTTCCAGTTCCTTCCAGTGCAGGGCGTTTGCAGTATCCTCTCAATCAACGCCCATGCGACCTTTGGACGAGCCATGCCGTTGGGGTAGTAGATCTAGCCCAACTTCCGCAGTTGAGGTGACTCCGCAACTTTTTTTGGCCTGTTTTAAGGCTGCCGAACCCAGCGGACAAGAGAGCCGTCTTTTGTTTCCATCACGCTGTTGCCGCGGCTGAGTTTCAGAGTTCCGAAAAGCCGATGTAGTGACGACCAACCCTCTTGAATCGGAGCCGTAGATCCGTAGTATGGAGCTATGTACGTGCGGCCCTGCTATCGGAGGAAGGACGGCAAGCGCCACGCTTACTGGGCCCTGGTAGAGAGCTATCGCACCCAGCGCGGACCGCGGCAGCGCGTGGTGGCTTGGCTGGGCGCGATGGATGAACGTGGCCGCCTGGGAGTGAAGCGCTGTGCCGAAGGGAGGACCACCCAGCAGGGCAGCTTGTTTCTGGAGGCTCAGCCGGAATGGGTGGAAGTCGATGTGAAGCGGGTGCATGTCGAGCGCAGCCGGAAATTCGGCGGCCCCTGGCTGGGGCTGGAGCTGCTGCGCCGGCTGGATCTGGATCGCTTTCTGGAAGAGAAGCTGCCCCAAGGACGAGAAGAGATTCCCTGGCCGCTGATGGCGACAGTGCTGGTGCTCGGGCAACTGTGCGACCCCTCCAGTGAGTTGCACTGGGCAGAGCGGTTCTACGAATCCAGCGCGCTACCGGACCTGTTGAGTGTGCCGGTCGAGAAGGTCAACGAGGACCGCTTGTACCGGGCGCTGGATGCTTTGCTGCCGCACAAGCCGGCGCTGGAGAAACACCTGAAGGAGAAGCTGGGAGAGTTGTTCGAGCTGGACTACGATCTGCTGCTGTATGACGTGACCAGCACGTACTTTGAAGGTCAGGCGGAGAAGAACTCGCAAGCGCAGCGGGGCTATTCGCGCGACCATCGGCCGGACTGCAAGCAAGTCAACATCGCCCTGGTAGTGAGCCGTTGCGGGATGCCGCTGGGCTACGAGATCTTCGCCGGCAATCGCAACGACGCCACCACGCTGGAAGAGATGGTCGGGCACATCGAAGGGCTCTATGGCCGGGCTAGCCGGATCTGGGTCATGGACCGCGGGATGGCGGGCGAGGACAACGTGGAGTTCCTGCGCGAAGGTGGGCGGCGCTACATCGTAGGGACGGCGAAGAACTCCATGCGCAAGTTCGAGCAGGAGTTGCTGAGCGAAGACTGGCGGTTGGTGCATGCGGGGCTGGAAGTTCGCATCACACCGGCGCCGGGCGGGGAGGAGGTTTTCATCCTGTGCCGCAGCGCGGAGCGGCGGGCCAAAGAGCAGGCCATGCACGAGCGTTTCGAGAAGCGCATTGAGGAAGGCCTCGGAAAGATCCAGACCAGTTGCCTGAAGAAGAAACAGAAGCCGGTGACGATCGCCACACGAGTGGGCCGGTTGCTGGGGCGGAACACGCGAGCGGCCGCGCTGTTCGAAGTGAAAGTGGAAACGGACGGCGGCGGGTTCGCTCGCCTGCGGTGGTCGAAGGTGGAAGCCTGGAGAGAGTGGGCGCGCTTGAGTGAGGGCTGTTACGTGCTGCGCAGCAACGTGACCGATTGGAGCCCGGAAGATCTGTGGCGGGCCTACATCCAGTTGACCGAGGCCGAGGCAGCGTTTCACATTCACAAGTCCGACCTGGGGATCCGCCCGGTGCGGCATCAGAAAGAAGATCGAGTGCAGGCCCACATCCTGGTTTGCTTTTTGGCCTATGTGCTCTGGAAGACTCTCGCCGCGAGTTGCCGCGAGGCGGGACTGGGAGACGAACCGAGGCAAGTGTTCGAGGCCCTGTCGGAGATCGCGATGGTCGATGTGGTGCTGCCGACCAGATCCGGGCAAGTGATCCGCAAGCGTTGCATCAGCCGGGCCACCGAGCACCAGCAGATCTTGCTCCAGCGGCTCGGCCTGAAGCTGCCCAGCGCACTGGAACGAGCGGCAATGTAGTGGAAACTCGCCCATGCGGCGCTTGAAAGCAAAGAGTTTATTCTTCCAACTGCGGAACTTGGGCTAGAGTTCGCGGCCTGCCATGCGCAGTTCATCGGGTTCGCTTTCAATCCGCAGCACCCGTCCGCGCGCGTCCGTGCGGAAAACAACCTTGCCGCTCTGTAAGTAAGTCTGGGCCTGACGCAATCCCAGGGATTCGTACAGCTCGCGGAGTTCTTCCATCTTGATCTTATTGTGGCCTCCCACGTTGACGCCGCGAAGGAGGGAAATGACCGCGGGCATACATTCAAGATAGCCCAACTTGTGGGGCAGCTTTGCAAGCTGCGCGCCGGTTTGTTACCGGCGCAACTGGCGGGTTGCCAACCCGCCGCAGGATACAATCCTGCCCCACAGTCACATCTATTTTTCCGCCGGCCCGCGCAAATGCTGCGGCATAGAGGTCGCCAGACCGTCGACTAGCTTCACCGGCTTGGCGACGATCTTGACTTGGGCCGACTTCAAACCGGGACGGCTGGCCGTGACTGTGATCGTGCCGCCCGACAAGGTCGACCGGACGGAAACGCGGTTGATGCCGGCTTCGGTATTCAGGTAGAGATTGTTGGTCGAATCGATCTTGCCGCTATTGTAGCCGCCGCGCCAGATTCCGGGTCCGGTGATGGTGAAGTCAACCTTGTCGTCGTCGGTGGGGCAGCGCTGGCCTTTGGCATCCACCACTTCCACGTCAATCAGCGCCGCATCCTGCCCGTCGGCCTGTAAACCCTCCGGACCGGCTATAGGTGTGAGTTTGATCTGCGCCGGTGGGCCGGCCGTGGTCAGCTCCTCCTGGGCCACTGACTTGCCGTCGTTCCGGCCCACGGCCTTCAAGCTCCCGGGCGCAAATTCCACATCGGGAAATGCAAAGGTATATCCATTTGCCGGCTGTGAGTTCACCCCGTGGGATTTGCCGTTCACGAATAACTCCACCGATTGCGTATTGGCAATGACATAGATTGTCTTCACGGTCTTCGCCGGATAACTCCAATGACCCAGGATATGGATATCGGGCTGCTCGTTCTGCATCACGCGGTGAGTGAAATAGATCTCCTTGGGCAGACGAACGGCATCCACCTTCCCGCTGACCCGGCAGACCTCGCTCGAATCCTGGCGCCCATCGGCGTCGGAATCGGAGAAATAGATGGAGGCATAACCCGACCACCTGGAGTGAGCCGGGTCCGAATTGGAAATGCGGTTATCCCAATAAGCGCGATAGCGGGCGACAGCGGCCAGTGCGAAGCTCTCGGAGGTGTATTGCCACGTGTCGTTGGGTCCCTTCTTGAAACCGAAATACGGCGGCGAAAAATCGTCCCAGAAGCGGCGCGCGCCTTCATCTCGAAAGTCCTCGGTCTCAATGAGCGGCGCGCGATCGCGGCGCACGGCGCTGTATCCGCGGAACATGTCGGTGGGGCTGGAGAGTCGGTCGGTCCGCGGGTCCTGGCCAACCATGATGCCATAGAATTCGGCGATGGGGGTGATGGCGGTGTTTAGCTCGACATTGTCGTTGCCGCGAGCGCCGATGACGCGGCCGCCGTCGGGGTCCCATTGCTTGCGCAGGGCCACCATTTGCTGCATGTGCTCGACGGTGATCACGGTGTTGCCGGCTTCCCAAAAGAGGATGCTGGGATTGTTGCGGAAGTAGATCATGGAATCGCGCATGACTTCCACGCGCTGCTCCCATTGGCGTCCTACTGCGTCCCTCTCCTTGTCGCCTCCGGGACAGATTTGAATAATGCCAAAGCGGTCGAATGAATCGGCATCGGCCGGCTGCGGCGCAATGTGCATCCAGCGCATGTAGTTGCCATGGCTCTCGCGGAGCAACTGGGCGGTGACATCGTGCACCCAATCCGGATACGCCCCGCCCAAGCCCGCCCATTCGTTGCTGGAGCGCTGGGCGAATCCCTTCAGGTAGATGAATTTGTCGTTAAGATACACGCCGCCCGTGCCGGCGCCGCCCCTAAATGCGGTCTTGCGAAACCCGGTAACCACCTTGTTGACGTCCACGGTCTTGCCGTCCACCGTGAGGATGGTGTAAACGTCGTATAGATAGGGGTCTTCCGGACACCAGAAGCGGGCATCCTTGAGCGCTCCAGCGGCCGTCAAGACAGTCTTTTCGCCGTCGACCATGTCAGTGGAGCTGCCGTCGAACCGGGCGCGAACCCGCCCGCTTTGATCGACAATCACGGCCGACAAGTCCACCGTGGCGCGATCACCCGACGCGTTCTTCACCTCCGACTCGACCGTGACATCGGCACTCTTTCCGGCGATGTTGAAGTTCGCGGCATGAACATAGACCCCGGTGCTTTCCAGGCCGTAGTAGAGAGGCAGCGTCTGATAGATCTTGCCGGTGACATACAGCCAGACATGCCGGTTGATGCCGCCGTGGTCGGGATTGAAGTCGTTAGCATTCCACTCAAACGGGGTATTGCTGGAACGCTCCACGTAAGAAGTGCGGTTGTCCACCTTGACGGCCAGGACGTTGTCTTCGTTCCCGAAGTGGACGGCGTCCGAGATGTCCAAGCCGTAGGCCGTCACTCCGTTCTCGTAAAGTCCGACTGCCTTTCCATTCAGGAAAATGTCGCCGGCTTGCCGCATGCCCTCGAATTCCAGGAAAACCTTATCGCCGGCAAGTTTGGCCGGAAGCTTGAAATGTTTGCGGTACCAAACCAGCCCTTTGAACGTGCCCAGGTCCCCGCCGCTATGGGAGATGATTTTTCGAAATGAATCGACGTCGTTGAAGCTGTGCGGCAAGCTGACCGCGGTCCAGGCCGAGTCGTCGAAGCCGGGCGCCTCCGCGCCGGGCACATCCTCGCGGATAAATTTCCAGTTCAAGTTGAAATTCATTTTGGCGCGCGGCGATTGTGGCGGCGCATAGGGCGCGGTTTGAGCCGAGGCTGAACCCGAAAGCCCCCAGAGAATCAATCCCGTGGCGGCCAGGCGGAGTGCGCCAGAAACACGCGTTCGGTGCGATGCATTTGATGTGCTCAAGTCGAATCTCCTGGAACTACACTCACTGTAACGAATTCCGGACCCGCAATGGGTGGAAACGACCAGCCAGTCCAATCGCCGGCAACCGCTCTCTAACGTTCGCGGCTAAACTCCACGCAACAGGCCATCGCCTTCATCTCGTCGGAGCCTTCCGGCACCCTCTACTCGAATTCGATCATGCCCTGGCGCCGCCGTGTCGGCGAAGCCCATTGCGAAGGGAATTGGGATTGCGTAACCTATGAGTGCCGAGGGTCGCCACCTTTCAACCGAAAACCGGGCCCGGCTTTTGGCGGAAAGGCGGCTCGACCGATTCGAATTGGAATGACTACCAAGCGATACGTATCGGACTACTTCCAGAGGCGGTATTGGGCGGTACCGGCCGCGATGGCCTGTCTTGGCTGGGCGGCGGGTCAGTCCATCGCTCCCGACGAGATGCATGCGCGCACCGTTCCGTACGTGACTTCATCGCCGGCCGCCATCCGCACCGAGGTCGATCTGGTGGAAGTTCCGGTGGTGGTCCGCGACGGGCGGCACCGCGCGGTCGCCGGCCTCGCAAAGGACAACTTCGAAGTCTACGACGCCGGGAAGAAGCAGACCATCACGGCCTTCTCGGTGCAACGTTTCACATCGCCGGTGGACGCCGGTGGCGGCGCGAAGGCTGCCGTCCTTCCGGCAGCGGCGGCCGACGCCGCGGGGCCGAAAGGCGAACCGCGGTCCCGCTTCGTGGCACTCTGTTTCGACGATCTGAACATCGATGCGGCCGCGTTGAAGCGGGCCAAAGCCGCGGCGGAACAATTCGTCAAAACCGGCCTGGCGCCGGGCGACCGCGTGGCGGTGGTCACTACGTCGCAGTCGCAGGACGCCGAGTTCATCGGGGATGTGCAGAAGTTGGTCGAGCGGATCGCCAAGGTGACCGCGAATCGAAGATTCTCCGAAGATGCGGCGGCGCAGTGCCCCCGCATCCGGCCCTTCGAGGCATACCTGATCGTCAATCACCTGGACAACCAGGTCCTGGAGGCGAAGGTGGCCGAATATCAAGCCTGTGGCGGACGCGTCCCGCGCCCGCAAGAGGAGGTAATCTCTATGGCCCAGGGGATCTGGCAGAACGCGCTCCTGAACTCGAGGAACACGCTGCGCGCGATTGACGGCCTGGTGGGCGGCATGGCGAAGTTGCCGGGCGAGCGCACGATTCTGCTGACCTCCGCGGGATTCCTCACGGGCGACCTGGAGGCTGACGAAGATCTCCTGATGGCCAAAGCGCTGCACGCGGAAGTGGTGATCGACACTCTGGACGCTCGGGGGCTTTACCTCGAGTTGCCGGGAGGCGACGCTTCCGACTCTCCGCCGATGGGCCGGACTCCGCCGCGCGCGCGAGTCGAGGAAGCGAAAATCGAGGGCCGCCAGGAAGAGGCGAAGGACGACGGAATGGCGGTTTTGGCCGCCGGCACGGGTGGCACGTTCTACCACAACAGCAACGATCTGGTGCGCGGCTTCCGGGAGTTGGGCATGATGCCGGAGACCATGTACGTGCTCGGCTTCGCGCCCTCCGGCGTGGCTGCCGACGGGCGTTTTCATAGCCTGAAAGTGCGGCTCGCCGCGGGCAAGCGGTATTCGCTGCAGGCCCGCCTGGGCTACACCGCGTCATCGGCGAATGCCGCCGCGCCCGTCTCCCCACCCTCCAGACTGGACGGTGAAGTCATCGCCTCGGACACGATCGCGGATTTGCCTGCCGAATTCGCCTGGGAGCAGAGGGCCGGGCCGTCGGGCATCACCATGGTCGCGCACCTGGATATCGCCCGCTTGCATTTCGAAACCAGGCAGAATCGGCGCCAGCAGAAACTGACGTTGGTGGGGGTCCTGCTGGATGCCCGCGGGGGCGTCGTGACGGGCAAGCGAAGCGAACTGGATTTGAATTTCACGGAGGCGACTTTCGCGCAGTTGGCGAAGACCGGCCTGGTTGTCTCAATGACGCTCCAGGCGCCTCCGGGAAGTTACTCCGCGCGCGCAGTGGTCGAGGATGCCCTGGAAGGCAAGCTGACGACGGCGGGCGGGGCCGTCGAGATCAAGTAGTGCAGCCGCGTACCGCAAGACGCAATACTCGCACCCAGGAAAACCGGCGGATACGAAGCATGTTCCACTGCCCATCCAACGGCGAGCATGCTCAGGCCGGCGCAGGGAGCAGGCTGCGGGTCCGGCCACACCTGGGCCGGATCGTTCACTTTCGCCCTGGCGCCAGCGGAATCAGGGAAAAGGCGCCCTGAAACTCAGCCGAAGGGCCGGTATCGAGACGGTATTCAGTCGCTTCAGGGCGGCGGCCTTTCTCGGAACGCCCAACTACGGAGGGCAGCACTCGCAGATTGCGCCCTTCCAACCGGATGTAGGGCGCGCCTTCCACGCGCAGGCCAGAGCCCTGTCCGGAAGTCAACTCGGCCCACCGAGTGGCTTTCGTCCCTTTCGCCGTCTCGCTGTCCGTTCGACCCGCGTACACTCCGAAGATTGGCGCGGTCCTCTCGTTGGGGTAAGCATCGAGCGGGCCCAACCCCAGCCAGCGCAGGTTGTCCAACCCGGCGGCGGTCTCGAACTCGATGCCGATCTCGGGCAGCCACGGAAACTCCACGTGGGGTCTTACCGTATACTCCACGCGCAGTACGCCATCGCGGCCTACCCGGTACGTGTACGCCACGGAGAACGAGTTTTTCTCGTTAACCGTGTGTTCGGCTTCGGCGTCGATGCGGACGCCCGAATCTTCCTCGGTTACCTTCCAACTTTTCACCGCTACCGAATACTTGTTCAGGTCCGGCACAGCGTCGGCCTCGATGCGCAGCGTGAGCACATCGTTAGCCCCCAACGGCCGCCAGATGGTGAAGCGCGAGCCGGAGACCACCTTGGCGGTCCCCGCCGATACCGAAATCAGCCGGGCGGTGGCTGGATCGAATTCATACGAGGCGGACCCGGCCGTGACCGCAACGGTCTTCCCTTTACGCACGCGCACCTGGGACGGAACGGAGCGGGCCGGGTCCGGCGCCGGGCCGTCCGCCAGCAATTCGACCGCGCGCTCGACGATCTCCGAGCCATCCGCGCGAAGAAACGCTAGATGCGCGTAGTACGCGACCCCCGGCTCCACGCTTTTGATACCATCTACCGGCAGTTCCAAATATCCAGTGGCGTGAGGAATGGCGTTCACCTTGGCTTCTCCCTTGGCCAGTTCGCGGTCGTCGGCCATGAGGCTCCAATGGATTCCGACAGTGGAAAGCTCGGTGAAATCGTAATCGTTGCGGATGGGGACCCGCACCTGCGCCTGGCCGGGCCAGAAATGCACCGCATCCGCGGGAAGGACCACCGGCGCATACACGGCTCTGGCTTCCCAGTAGTCCCGCTGCGGCGTGCGATCGGCCCGTACAATACCGTCCCATCCGTCGGTGACAATCTGAATGTACTTCTCGGGCTGGCCGTTGGCGCCGATGCGCGTTCTGGTCAGGCCCTGATCCTGCCACATCCAGATGGCTCCGCCCGCGCCGCTGGGGTGCTGTGTCAGCGCGCGCCAGGATTCCGCCAGCCCGCCGAACCCATCCTCCGCGTAGGCGTGCGTGTATTCGGTGGTGATGATGGGGCGGCTGGAGTGCGCCGCGAGTTGATCCAGGGCGGAAGGCGGACGGTAGTGCGGCGCCAGGATATCCACCTCCGGCGGGAGGAACTCCTCGATGCGCTGCGGCATCAGCACCGGGCGCGTGGGGTCCGATCCCTTCACGAAGCGGATCATCGCCAGGTGCAAGGCAGTGAAGGGATTTTCGTTGCCGATATCCCAGACGATCACGGAGGGGTGATTGCGGTCGCGCGCGATGGTCTCCTGCGCGCGCAGCAGGCCGGATGACATAAACGACGGGTCGTCGCCATATCCGCCGCCGAAGCCCATGGGAACCTCGTCGAGTACGTACATGCCCATCTCATCGCAGAGTTCGATGAAACCCTTGGCCGGCGGATAGTGGGATGTCCGAACCATGTTGATATTCGCGGCCTTCATCAGGCGCAGGTCTTGCAGCCAGTCTTCCCGGCGGGTGGCTCGGCCCACGTCCGGGTTTTCGTCGTGGCGGCATACGCCCCGCAGTTTCACGACTTGGCCGTTGAGACGCAGCACGCCCCCAGCGGTCGAGATCTGGCGGAAGCCCACGGCCGATGTCCGCGCGTGCGTGACAGCGCCGCCTTGCACCAGCTCCACCGTGAGCCGGTACAAGTTGGGAGTTTCGGCGGTCCAGTGCTCGGGCGCGTTCACGTGCATGGTGAGGAGCGTGTCGCGCGCCGTGCCGCGGTGGCCCGGAATAGCCAGAACGGACCGTTGAACTTCTTTGCCATCGGGCCCGGTCAAAATAGCCCGCAGATCGTAGCCGGGTTCCGGCGCGGCGTTCGCGCCGCCACGCCCCCGGCCCGCTTGTGCGCCGCCCGCGGCCCCCGGTGCGCCCGCGCCGCCACGTCCGCCGCCCGCCTGTGCGCCACCCCGGCCACCGCCGCCAAAACCGCGGCTTCCGGACACCAGTACGCGCAGGTTCAGATCGGCGTCGCGGAACTGGGCGTCGAACGTGGTGGATGTCTCCACCCGGTCGATGTACGTCGCCGCCGGCATGGCTTCCAACCACACGTCGCGGTAGATGCCGCCGAGCGCCCAGTCGTCGTTGGTATCGAATGCGGAGTCCTTGGTAAACTGGCGGACTCGCACCGCCAGCCGGTTCTCGGCCCCGACCTTGAGGCTCGGGGTCACGTCGAATGCGAACCCGGTGAAACCGCTGTCGTGCCGCCCCAGCGGCGCGGAGTTCAGCCAGACCTCGGCCGAATCCCAGACCCCGCCGAAATGGAGCAGCACCCGCTTGCCCGTCAGATTGGCGGGCGCCTGAAAGCGAAGCACGTAGAAACCCTCGCCGCCCCGCCTGGTCCGCGCATAGATCGGTTCCTCGAACCCTTGCAGGGCCCAGTTGGAGGGCACCACGATGGGACGGAAGCCCCCGCCCTGGAAGCCGTCCTGGTAGAACCCGGCAAGGTGGTCCGCCGCGGCCGCGTCGGCGGCAAACGCGAAATCCCAGGTTCCGTCGAGCGAGGTTAACTGGGACTGTTGTGCGCAGGCTGTTGCCAGCGTCGCAAGCAGCATGGCGTATCTGGCGCGCCGCATCTTGTCTCTCATTTCACACCCCTCCACACTTATATCTGATGTCACTCGGTTCCGATTGCACAACCGCTCCCTAACGGGGTGCCCTCTGGGCCCGGCTCGGAATAAGGCGCCGTACCGAGCCGGGCCCGGAGGGCACCCCGTTAGAGAGCGGATGCCATGTCTAGAACTGGAGCCGGGCCGAGAACGCCAATACACGGGCCGGGAATGTGCCGGTTGGAAGGCCAACGGACGTAGCATTGGTTACCGCGTTGGTAGCGGGATTAAACTGGATCCCGGTATTCATCGAGTTGAATTGCGGGTGGTTGAACGCGTTGTACGCCTGAGCTTGAATCTTCAGGACGCGCCTTTCGGTGCCCAGCGGGATGCTCTTGGTCATCGTCAGGTCGAAGTTCGTCACACGCGGATACGTGAGAGCTCCGGCGCCGCCGCCCTGGTTACCTATAGCGGGCGGCCCGACAATCGAGTTGTCCGGGCCGGTAGCCAGAGCGGGCATGGCATATGCCGCCGGATTGAAGTAAGTACCCGCGGGGACGTTAGCCAGCGGATTGCCGATCACCTGACAACGCATAGTAACGTCCGGTGTGCCGGTGTAACCGCCCGACACGGATGCCGCGCCTGAAGTGAGGCCGCAACTTGGATTATACGGAGCGCCACTCTGGATGGAAGTGATTCCGGAGAAAGTCCAGTGGTCGGTCACGGCCCCCAACACCTTAATGCCATACTTCTTCCCGACATTGGGAATATCGTAGTAGTAGTTGATCTGGAGATTGTTGCGCCGGTCCGTGCTCAGCCGGCCGTAATTCCATTCCTCGTTGTTAGGAACGGCGAGGTTGTAACTGGTCGTGCCCAATGCTTTAGAGAAAGTGTAGGACAGGCCAACTACCAAGCCGTGTGACAAGCGCTTCTGCATGGTGGCGGTGAGAGCATTGAAGTTATCGTGCCCAACCATGGCAGCGTCAGTGACTGTGCCGTACCCCGGGTATATCGTTCGTTCGAAAATAGAGCCAATGTCGGCGCTCGTATTGCCCGCGGTGGTCGGGTTCAGATTCGACGGTGTGAACGGCCAGCCCGCTCCGACGGGAATCCAATTGGAGTCGTAAGTAACATGTTGGTTGTAGCTATAACTCCACGTGTAGCCGACATCGAACATTGTGTTGCTGCCGAGCGTTCGCTGAACGCCAACGCTGGCGTTCATGACCGCGTCCCACGGAACATTGGCAGGCCACTGGGTCGGAGCGGTAGGAGCGACGCTCAGACTGCTCAGGCTCGGCGGGGCGCCCGTGTTTTGCGCCGCGATCTGCGCGAAGCTGAGGTTGCTGACCGTCTGCTGATAGGCGAGCGGCGGCTGTCCCGACAGGTTCGTCGACCCGTTGTAATACTCATTGCCGTCGAGCCGGTTGTAAAACATGCCCCACCCACCGCGGATGGCGGTCTTTCCATCGCCCATGAGGTCGTAGGCAAAACCGATACGCGGCGCTGCCACAAGAGGCCTCTGATGGTAGGGAGCAAGCGGAACGCCGTTCACCCCCAGCACCTGCATTCCCGAGGTGGGGTTACCCGAATTGGGGACATAATCCCCGACGAATCCGCTACTGACGGTTGCGCCCGTAAGAGGATCTTTGGCCACGAGACCAGTGTTCGAGGTGCATGTCGCGGCGCCAGTCGAGCAAGCCGGAACGTAAATCCGCGGCATTGCCGATTTTGAATAGGTTGACGGATTGAAGTTTACAAAAGTATCGTAGTAATCCTGCTGAGGCGTCTGGTGATAGAATCGCACCCCAAGATTGAGAGTCAGCCTGCGGTTCACTTTCCAACTGTCCTGCGCATAAAACTCCACGTTCCAATAGTTGACGTTGAAGCTCGTTGTTCCATTGTATTGGCTGTAACTGCTGACGTTGCCGAGCAGGGCGTTGGCGAAACCGTCATTCGTGTTGAGCAGCGGAACCGAGGTTGAGGAGGCAAAGCTGAAGGCTCCCGCGTAGTTTCGCATGGCCGGCTGATACTTCTCATTGTATTCCAGGTAGATTCCGGCTTTGAGCGAGTGACTGCCCGCGATCTTGCTGAGGTTGTCAGTAAAGTACCAGGTGGGGTTGATGCATATCTCCTGTCCGGCCGAAGCGCCGGTGCGCCCGTAGGACATCGCGTTGCTGGGCGTGCCGCCAAAGCTGAAGGTTGGGAGGATGTTCTGATAACCGTTGACAGGGCCTTGGGAACCATTGGCCGCGGCGGTAGGCACTGGAAAGAGCTCTGGCAGGCCAGGCACCAGCGAACGGTCTTCACTCTTATAGTTATCCGCCGGGATATAGTTATACATATCCCAGTTTACGGCGATCGAGGCCTCGTTGACCATGGTCGGCGTGATGGTGTAGGTAATCGAACCCAGGTAGCCTTGCCCGCCGTTGGGATGGTTGATGGGGGCAATACCCTGCTGACCCAGAGTACCCCCTTGGTCGGAAGTGAATTGGACGCCATCGTACAGGGTAACCGAGGTGTCGTAATCGCGCATCCAGCGGAAGGTGGCGTTGATTTTCGACGTTATACTGCCATCGATACGAAGAATGTCGTTGCGCCGCGGGTGGCTGCCGCTGGCCTGCTCGAAGTAGTTCACCACGTTCATCTGAGCGGCCAGCGTCGGAGTATAGTTTGGCGTCGGGAAGAAGTTGAGCAACTCCTGGCCCACCGGATTGATGCGCGAGGCGGGTATGATGTTGCCGGGGAACTGAAGGTTGTTGTTGGCCGGGTCGAGGACGTTGATCAGACTACCGTTGTTGTTAAAGCTCTGCGAGAAGTTGCCCACGCGCTCCAGCGCCGTGGGTGTGTACATACTCTCCGAGCCGCCGCTTACGAACTGGCCGGTATACTCCTGGGACCAAAAGAAGAACAGTCTCGTCTTGGCTGTGTTGAAGTGCTTGGGGATATACGCGGGACCGCCTATGCTGTAGGTTTCGACGTTATACCGGTATGGCACTCGCGGAGTAGCAGCGCCATTCTTGATGGTGTGGTCGTTCACCCAGGTGTCCGCGTTGAATTCCTCGTGCCGGTGGTTCCACGCGGCGGTGCCATGAAACTGCTGTGTTCCGCTCTTGGTCACAACGGTGATCATTCCGCCCGAGTTGCGCCCGTATTCGGCGGCGTAATTCGAGGTCAAGACCTTCAACTCCTGAATGGCGTCGAGGTTCGGCTCAACCTGAAGTGAAGTCGACGATCCAACATCCATATCGGCGATCCCGTCGACGCTAAAGTACACCGTCGACGCCGAGGCTCCGTTGATACTCATGCCGCTGATGGCGCCATGGCTTGTCACGTCGCGGCTGGCCGCAGTGTCGATCACACCCGGAACCAGCCTGGGATAGCCGAACAGATCCCGGCCCTTCAGCGTTAAATCCTTCAGCGCGCCGGCGTCCACGGTCTGGGACTTCTCGGAACTCGCCAACTGTACCTGCGCCGCGTCCGCGGTGACGGATATCGATTCCGACAGATTACCAATCTGGAGAACCGTCCTACCTGCGTTATGGGTTTCCTGAATGACCACCTCCATGCCGGTAACCGTTGCAGTCTTGAACCCGGATGCCCTGATCGTCAGGCTGTAAGTACCCGGATCCAGTTGGACGAACCGGTACGTTCCGAGGTTGTCCGTGGTCGCTTGACGGACCGCGCCGGTACCGTTGTTAGTCAGTGTAACCTGTGCGCCCGCAACAGCCGCGTCCGCCGGATCGACGACCGTTCCCACTATCGAGCTGGCTACAGTCTGCCCAAACAGGCTGGTGCAGCACAGCGCGAAGGCAAAAACAATGCCCACGAAGCAATTCAGTTTCATGTTCGGGACAATAGCACCTGAAAACACCGGTGTCAAGGAGAAAGTTCACAAAAATAACCGGCCCAATCTGTTTGGGCCAGATCTCAGCGTAAGTGCTCTGTCATCAAACAAGTTTGGCCGCTTCATTTCGGCTTAACTGATGCAGTATGCATTATACAGCAGCAGGCCAAGCTGAGAGCCGCAGTTGATGCAGAGGATGTGATACTCTGATAGCCGAGCCCATGGTGAAGTGGCCTCTACTCCGGGCACTACTTCTGGCCGGGTTCGGTGTGGCGTCTGCCTGCGCGCAGAACGGGACCGCCCCCATCGTCATCGACTATCCGGCCGGCGGGTCGATCTTTCCGCCCGACATGGCCGCCCCAACGTTCCTCTGGCGCGACGCCGCTCCGGGCGCCGTCTCCTGGCAGATCGACGTATCGTTCGCCGACGGTTCCGCTGCCATCCACGTGGCCGCAAAGGGGGAGCGGATGCACATCGGCGAGATCGACCCGCGCTGCGTTGCGCCCACCAATCAGCCCCCTAAACTGACGCCACAGCAGGCCGCCGCCCGCACCTGGATACCCGATCCGGCCATCTGGGCGGCGATCAAGAAGCAGTCGGTTGCCGGCGCCGCTACCGTTACCATCAGCGGCTTCGCCTCCGGGAATGCCCGCCAGCCGGTATCGCGCGGACACATGCTGCTCTATACTTCGGCGGACCCGGTGGGCGCGCCCATCTTCTACCGCGACGTGCCGCTGATGCCGTCGAAGACGGAAATGGGCGTCATCAAACCTCTCGACACCCGCGCCGTCCCCCTGATCGCGTGGCGCCTGCGCGACGTGGCTGAAACGCGGAGCCGCGTGCTGCTGGAAGACATGCATACCTGCGCCAACTGCCACTCCTTCTCCAGCAACGGCAAGACTCTGGGGATGGACCTCGACGGTCCCGAGAACGACAAGAGCCTCTATACGCTGGTGCCCGTGCAACAGAAGATGACCATCCGCAATGAGGACGTAATTTCGTGGACCTCATTCCGCGGAGAATTGGGCAACCAGCTCCGCGAGGGCTTTATGTCCCAGGTCTCACCCGATGGCCGCCGCGTGGTCACCACCATCAAACCACCCGGCACCCCGGGCCCTCACTTCTACTACGTCGCCAATTTCGAGGACTACCGCTTCCTCCAAGTCTTTTATCCCACGCGCGGCATCCTGGTCTGGTATGACCGCGAGGCCCGCAAACTCGAACCGCTGCCCGGCGCCGACGACCCGCGCTACGTGCAGACCAACGCGGTTTGGAGCCCCGACGGCAAATACCTGGTGTTCGCGCGCGCGGAGGCGAAAGATCCATTCCCGGCCAATGGCAAGATGGCCGCCTACGCCAACGACCCCGCCGAAGTCCAGATTCAGTACGATCTGTACCGCATCCCCTTCAACGACGGCAGAGGCGGCAAGCCCGAGGCCATCGCTGGCGCCTCCCACAACGGCATGAGCAACAGCTTCCCGAAGATCTCGCCCGACGGACGCTGGATAGTCTTCGTGGAGGCGCGCAACGGGCTATTGATGCGCCCCGACAGCCAACTCTACATCGTCCCGGCGGCGGGCGGGCAGGCACGCCGCATGCGCTCGAATACGTCTTTGATGAACTCCTGGCACAGTTTCTCCCCCAACGGCCGCTGGCTGGTGTTCTCCTCCAAGAGCCGCTCGCCGTATACCCAGATGTTCCTCACTCACATCGACGCGGAGGGGCGGGACTCCCCCGCCATCCTGATCGATAACTCGACCGCCGCCAACCGCGCCGTCAACATCCCGGAGTTTGTAAACATCTCTCCCAACGGCATCGAGCGCATCGCAGTTCCGGCCGCCGACTTCTACCGCCAGTTCGACGTGGCGGCGGCACTGACGAAGAAAGGCGAGCACGCCGCCGCCATCGGGGAGTGGACCAAAGCCTTGGCGATGGGTACCGACGATGCGCGCGCGCACAACAACTTAGGCGTGAGCCTGGCGGGAGTAGGAAGGCTGGAGGAAGCGATTGCGCAGTACCGGCAAGCGCTCGCGCTCAAGCCCAATTACCCCGAAGCGCACGACAATCTGGGGAACGCGCTGGCCCGCGCAGGCCGTCCGGACGAAGCCATCGGTCAGTACCGCCAAGCGCTGGAGGGCGACCCCGCCTCCGCCGACGCCCACAACAACCTGGGCGCGGTGCTGATGGGACAAGGGCGCCCGGCCGACGCCATCGGACAGTTCGAGGCCGCGCTCGCCATCCGCCCGGATTACGCAGAGGCGCACAATAATCTCGCCAGCGCCCTAGCCGCGGCAAACCGTCTCGACGAGGCCTTCGCCCACTACCGGAAAGCCATCGAGATCGATCCCGCGTACACCGACGCCCACAACAACCTCGGCGCCGCGCTGGCGCGGCAGGGCAGGTTCGACGAAGCCATCGTGCATTTCCGGAAGGCACTCGAGTTGAGCCCCGGCGACGGACGGGCGGAGGCCAATCTTGGGTCCGCGCTGCTGGCCCAGGGCAAGTTCGACGAGGCCATTCCGCATCTGGAGAAAGCCCTCTCCGCCGGTCCGGAAACAGCGGATCTCCACAACAACCTGGGGATGGCTTTGGGCGAGAAGGGCCGGACGGACGACGCGGTTCCGCACTTTGAGAGGGCGGTCGCCCTTGACCCCGCCAATTGGACTGCACACGCCAACCTGGGCCGCGCCTACGCCGCCGGACAGCGGTTTGACCAAGCCATCCCGCACTTCGAAAAAGCGCTGGAGCGGAATCCCGGTTCGGCGGAACTGCACAGCCAGCTCGGCTATGCGCTGGCCAACGACCACCGCGTCGCCGAAGGCATTCCGCATTTAGAGCGGGCGCTCGAAATCTCTCCCGGCTTGGTGGAGGCGCGCTACTATCTGGGCGCGGCGCTGATGATGAATGGCCAGAGAGCGCAGGCGCTGGCGGACTGGCGGCAGGCGCTGCGCCAAGACCCGGACAATCTCCGGATGCTCAACGACACCGCGTGGGTGCTGGCTACCTGCGCCGACGCCGCCCTTCGCAACGGAAGCGAGGCCGTCACGCTCGCCGAGCACGCCGTAGAGCTCACCTCCGGACGCGATCCGGCGCTGCTCGCCACCCTTGCCGCGGCCTACGCCGAAACCGGCCGTTTCGACAGGGCGGTCGAATTGGAGAAATGCGCAACGGACCTCGCCACCCAGCAAGGAAACGCGCCCCTGGCCGCCACACTGAGTACCCGGTTGACACAACTAGAGGCGAAGACCCCGATTCGTCAGCCATGATTCCGTAACATCCGAAAACTGACAAGTCATATCGGAAGCAGATGGCTTCACCGTTCACTTCCGGCCTGCCATCAGCTCCCGCGCTTTGGCCTGATCGGCGTCGGCGCCGGCCTTGTCGCCGGCGGCGCGGCGGGCAAAGCCGCGGTTCACATAGGCGTTGAGGTAGGACGGATTCAGCCGGATGGCCTGGTCGAAATCCGCGAGCGCCTGCGGGTACTGCTTGAGCCGGAAGTGCGCGTAACCACGGGCATTGTAAGCCAGCGAGAGCGCAGGATCCAACTTGAGCGCCTCGGTGAGTTGTTCGATGGCCTCCTGGTAACGATCTTCCTGAAGGAGCTTGCGGCCGCGCGCCTGATACTCCGCGGCGCTGGCAGGGGGAGCTTTCGCGGGCGGGGCCGGCATCGGCGCCGGTGGGGCCGGCGGAACTCGTGGAGCCGCTGTCGGCGCAGGCGGCTTGGCCGGCGCGGCCGCCTGGCGCGCCGGCCGGGACTCGGGTTTGGAAGCGGGTTCCGGTTTCGCGGGCTCGGGTTTCGGAGCGGGTGTCGGCGCGCCGGGCAGCACCAACGTGGCGGTCTCAGGCGCAGCCTCTTTGGCCCGCGCCCGACGCACGAGTTCGTTGACTATCGCCTGAGCCTTCGCCGCCAGATCTCGCGTTTCCACGTTGTTGGGATCGAGTTTCTGGGCCTGGAGCAAGTCCGACAGTGCTTCGTCGTAACGTCCGAGTAGGAAGTACGCGTTGCCGCGCGCGGTCCATCCCAACGGCGATCCCGGATCCAAACCGATCGCCGTAGTGCGGTCCGCCAGCCCCTTATCGTGTTCTCCGAGCGCATGGTACGAGCCGCCGCGCGCCACGTAGGCGGCGGGATTCCTGGGATCGAGCTCGACCGCCCGATCGCGATCCCGCAAGGCATCCTGGGGGCGCTCCAGCCGCGCGTAAACCGCGCCGCGCGCCAGGTACAACCGCGGGTCCTTCGGATCGCGCTGGATGGCTTCGCTGTAGTCCGCCACGGCTCCCTGGTCGTCACCCAACTGTTCGCGCACGGCGCCTCTCACGCGCCAGGCGCGCACATCCTCGGGTTGGAGTTTCAACGCCGCGGTAAGGTCTTGATTGGCGCGCTCATCGTCTCCGGCGCCGGTGTAGGCCAGAGCGCGCTCCACCAGCGCCTCCTCGGCGTTCGGCTTGAGGCTGAGACACCGGTCGAAATCGTCGATGGCGTCGCGGTACTGCCGCAGCGCCGAGCGCGCCATTCCACGACCTAGATACGGCTCCGGATTATCCAGCCGGAGTTTAATGGCCTGCGTGAAGTCTTCGATGGCTTTGTCATACTTCGCCGTCGCCAGGTAGGCGTTGCCGCGCGCGGTATATACGTCCGTACGCTCGAGTTTCAGGCCGATGGCGGTGTCGTAGTCGTGGATGGCGCGGTCGGGCTGATTGGTGGCGGTGAAGAGCTGGCCGCGGGCGGCGTACGATTCGGCGTCGCCGGGCTGAAGCTTGATGGCCTCGTCGAGATCGGCCGCGGCCTTGTCGCGGTCGCCCGTGGCCAGGTAGTCCTTGCCGCGCGCGCGCCATGCCGCTGCGTTGGTGGCGTCCGCGCGGATCGCCTCCGAGTACGCGGAAATGGCCTCGTCGCGCCGCCCCGCTTCGTCGGCGCGAAGCCCGCGCTGATACTCGGTCTGCGACCTTTTCTTGTCCGGCTTGGCGGCCGCGCCGTTAACGGGAAGGATCAATCCCGATATGGCGATGGTTAATACAATCCGTGCGAGGCGGTGGGTTGAGGTCCACATCGGCTTCCTGAAATTAGTGTACACTCGGATCGTAGTTGAATTTCCGCTGGTGTACGGGAAGCTGGTGAAATTCCAGCACAGCCCCGCTACTGTAAGCGCGGAGATCCGGTCGAACGAGTCACTGTTCCGGCGACGGAATGGGAAGGCCGATCGGTTCCAAGATGCGCAAGTCAGGAGACCGGCCGGCGGATTCTACACATTGGGCTCTCGAGGGAGGAGCTTGAAATGCGAAGAAGAATCTCAAACGTTTCGGCCTTCTGCTTGTTTTTTTCCGCCTGCCTTTCCGCCGCTGAAATCAAAGGCCAGGTTGTCGATCCATCCGGAGCGCCCGTGGCCGGCGCGCAGGTTTCCGTGGTTGGCCGCGTGGGAGTGGAGGCGCAAACGGCGTCCTCGATCAGCGGCGCCTTCGAACTGAACACCCCGGAAACTGTGGGCGCGAAGCTGGTGGTCACCGCGCCCGGATTCAGTACCCAAACGCTGCCGCTCGAACCCGAAGTTTCCGTGCGCCTCGAGATTGCGCCGCAAATCGATTCGGTGCGCGTGGTCGGTTCCGCCATCGATGTTCCGGCGAGTGAACAAGGCGGCAGCGTGAACATCGTCTCGAGCCAGGAGATCCGCGAGCGCAACCAGGCCCTGGCGATCGACCTGCTGCGCGAAGTGCCGGGCCTGGCCTTCAGCCAGACGGGCGCCACCGGGGGCGTGGCCGGGCTATTCATCCGCGGTGGATATCCCACCTTCAACCTGGTGGAGATCGATGGCGTGCCGGTGAATAGCTTCGGCGGCAACTTCGATTTCGCGCACATTCCCGCCGAGGCGCTGGACCGCGTGGAGGTGATTAGCGGTCCGCAATCGGCCATCTACGGGCCATACGCCAACAGCGGCGTCATCAATTTCGTGACGCGCCAGCCGGGTTCGCCGCCCGTCATCGACATACTGGCGGAGGGCGGCAGCAACTTCGAGCGCCGCTTCGGCGTCTCCGGCGCCGGCCTGCTGGCTGGTTTCGGAATCGCGGCCTCGGCGTCGCGCCTGGATACGGATGGCCCCGTCGCCAACGGCGGTTATCGCAACGAAGACCTGTTGCTGAACATCACGCGGCACTTCCGGCGGCAGATGCTCGCGCTGCACGGCGATTTCGATTCCAACCAGGTCGGCGAGCCCGGCGCCTGGGGCTCCGACCCCAAGGATACGTTCACTGGCATCGACACCGTCAGCCGCAGCAAGAACAACTTTTCGGATTACCTGGCGCACTACCAGGCGGATCTCTGGGATCGCGTCCGCGAGGAGGTGTTCGGGACCTTCTTCTTGAATAACAACGGGTACCAGAGCCCGTACGGAATTTCCTTCAATCGCGACCTCCGTGCGCAAGGCGAGGCGCGCACCATCGTGAGTGTTTCGCGCCACTACACCGTCGCCGTGGGCGTGACCGACGGGCTGGAGGAGGTTGAAAATAGCTACATCACGGACGCCGATTATCAGACGTTTCCCATCCGCCGCCGCGACACCGCGGTATACCTCGAGAACCGCCTGGAAGTGGGCCGGCACCTGTTTCTGAGTGCGGGCGTGCGCGGCGAATTCATCCACACGGCGTCCATCCCGACGGACGGATACTCGCGGCCGTTCTTCCCGGCGCAGACCATTTCGAGGGCCAATCCCAAGCTGGCTGCGGCGTACGTGCTGGGCCGGACCCGCTGGCATTCCTCCTTTGGCACGGGAATCCGGCCGCCGGCGGGGTTCGACCTGGCATACACCAACAACCCCGCTCTCAAGCCCGAACGGACGCGCAGCTTCGACGCCGGCGTGGAGCAGAAACTCTTCCACGACCGGCTGGCGCTGGACGGGACTTACTTCTATAACCGTTTCTACGATCTGATCGTGACTCTGGGCGGCTCGCTCTCGCAGTTGGGTCTTTATCAGACCGGCAATCTTGCCAACTCGCGGGCACAGGGCGCGGAGTTTGCCGCCAAGCTGCGGCCGGCGCGATGGATCTTCGTCACCGGCTGGTACACGCGCTTGAAGAGCGAGATCCTTTCGCTCAACGGGTCCGCGAATCTGGCGCCGGCCCCATTCCAGGTGGGCCAGGAGCTGCTGCGCCGGCCGGCGAATTCGGGCGCGGTGGTGGCGACGTTTACGCGCGGCAAGGCGACGGCGGACGTCACCGGCTATTTTCGCGGTTCGGTGCTCGACGTGGAGCCCACGTTCGGCGCCACTAACGGCCTGTTTCAGAACCCCGGCTACGCCAACGTGGGCATCAATATCAACTACGCGCTGGGCCGCGGCCTGACGGCTTACGGCAATCTGCGCAACGCGCTGAACCAGCATTACGAGGAAGTATTCGGCTATCCTTCCCTGCGGCTGAATTTCGTGGCGGGTATGAAATGGACGCTATTCAAGGGGCGGCAATGAGCAAGCAACCATTCGATGAACCGCGCTTGGCGATCAATCGCGTCTACACGCGGCGCGGCGACCGGGGCGAGACCAGTCTGGCGGGCGGGCAGCGTGTTCCCAAAGACAGCGCGCGCATTGAAGCCTATGGCACGGTGGATGAGTTGAACTCGTTCCTGGGCGCGGCGCGCGTCACGGCCGCGGAAGCGGGGCTGCTGCCGCTGGCGGCGATCCTGCTGCGGGTCGAGCACGAGCTGTTCAATCTGGGATCCGTTCTGGCGACGCTGCCGGAAGACGCGCATCCCAAGCAGGCGCGCGTGACGGACGCCGATGTGGCCCAACTCGAATCCGAGATCGACCGCGTGAACGCGGAGCTGCCGCCGCTGCGCTCGTTCGTGCTTCCGGGCGGCGGCCGGCTCAACGCCGAACTCCACATTTGCCGCACCGTCTGCCGCCGCGCCGAACGGGCCACCGTGGCTCTAGGCCGCGTGGAGCCCGTTCCGCCGGAGGCCGTGCGCTATCTGAACCGGCTGAGCGACGCGCTATTCGTCTTCAGCCGGTGGGCCAGCCACGTCACGGGCGCGCCCGAAACTTTATGGGAACCCAACCAGTCCAGCTCGGGGCTGACTGGTGGATAATCGAGGATAAGGAGAAATCGATGCAGAAGAACACCGCCAGACCGCTGGCCATGGGCCTCACCGTTCTGGGAGCTTTGGCGCGGCTGTTGCCGCACCCGCCGAACTTCGCCCCCGTGGGCAGCCTGAGCCTGTATGCCGGCGGCCGGTTGAGGGGCTGGCAGGCATACTTGTTGCCGCTGGTATTGATGGCCGCGACGGACCCGCTGGTGGGTGGGTACTCCTTTGCGACGCCGTTCATCTACTTCAGCTTTCTGATCAACGTCTGGATCGGCTCGCGGCTGCGCTCCACGGAGAGTCCGCTGTGGATTGGCGCGGCGGTGGGCGTAGCCAGCGTCCAGTTCTTCCTGATCTCCAATTTCGGAGCGTGGCTGGGTTCCTTCGCGACGTACCCGCATACACTGGGCGGCTTGGTGAGTTGCTACATCGCGGCCATTCCGTTCTACGGCCGCACGCTGGCGTCCGACCTGCTGTACTCGGCCGCTCTGTTCGGCCTGCACGCCTGGCTCAGCCGCACGGTGGCGCGCTCGGAACGCGTGGCGCCGCAAGCGGCCTAGCGTGAAAACGCTGCTCGCCTGGAGCTCCGGCAAGGACAGCTCCTGGACGCTCCACGTGCTCCGGCGGCAGAATGTCGAAGTCGGAGCACTGCTGACCACCATCAACGAAGCCGCCGACCGTGTGGCGATGCACGGTGTTCGGCGATCGCTGGTGGAGGCGCAATCGGAGGCCGTCGGCGTTCCGCTCTGGAAAATTCCGCTGCCCTTCCCCTGCACCAACGAAGATTACGAATCGCGCATGGCCGAAGCCTGCCGGCGCGCCGTGGCGGAGGGCTTCGACTCCATTGCGTTCGGCGACCTCTACCTGCGCGATGTTCGCGAATACCGCGAGCAGCGGTTGGCCGGCTCCGGCCTGACGCCGCTGTTTCCGCTCTGGGGAATTCCGACTGCGCAACTGGCGCGGGAGATGATCGGGGCTGGTCTGCGCGCGCGGGTCACTTGCGTGGATTCGCGGGTTCTCGATGGCGGGTTCGCCGGGCGGGAGTTCGACCACGCACTGCTGGCGGACCTGCCGGAGCGCATCGATCCCTGCGGCGAAAATGGCGAGTTCCACACATTTGTCTGCGATGGGCCGATGTTTCGCGCGCCGGTCGAAGTGGCGGCTGGCGAAATCCGCAAAATCGACGGGTTTGTGTATGCGGACCTGCTGCCCTGTCGCGCGCTATCATGAGCTTGGGACATGGCGCTGATCGCGGTTTCGGGGCATCCGGGGTGCCGTTTTGAGGAGTTGGCGCGCATCGGCGCGCTGCGGCTCGGGTTCGAGTTGCTGACTCAATCCCGCCTCCGGACGCTCACCGAAGAGGAATTCGGCGTGGGCGCGCGCATCCCTGATAAAGCCTATCCCAGCCTGGCAACCTCGATTCTGGCGCGGCTGGCCACCCAGCACCACCTGGTCTACTGCGCCGTCGGCGGAGAGGTGCAGGCGCGCCACTTCCCGGGCATGTTGCGAGTCCACGTGGTGGCCCCGGAAAACATCCGCATCGGCAATCTCATGTTCGATAACCGCCTGGAGCGCGCCGCCGCCCGCCAGTTGCTGTTGGAACTGGAAGCCGCCGACCGCGCCGACCGCAAAGCCAAGTTCGGAAAGACCAAAGCCACGGCCGATCTGTTCGACCTGGTGCTCAACGCCGAATCGCTCACCAGCGAGCAGATGGCCGAGCTGATCGAAACCGCCGTGGTTTCGGGCGGCCTCAGGGAGCGCGGCTATCTTTCGGCCGAGGCCGCCGCCCAACTCCAGTTTCAGATGCGCCTCAAGCTGGCGCACTACGGCATCGTTCCCACCGGCAGCATTACGCTGCGCAAGAAGATGTTCGCCCATCAGAGCGAGGAGATATTCGCCAATCTCCTGGATTTCTACCGCATCGCCTGGGAGTACGAGCCGCGCAGCTTTCCCATTCAGTGGGACCGCGACGGGAGTGTTCTGGAATCGTTTACACCCGATTTTTACCTGCCGGAAATGGATCTTTACGTGGAGCTGACCACCATGAAGCAGTCGCACGTGACCAAGAAGAACCGCAAGGTGCGGCTCCTGCGGGAACTCTACCCAAACTTCAATGTTCAGATTTTCTACCAGAAAGATTTTGAAAATCTGATCTTCAAGTACGGCTTAGCCGAACGGCAGGTGCGGGTATGAGCACAGCCTTGCTCCCCGGGTTGGAACGGATTCTGTTTACCGAGGAGCAGATCGACCAGCGCATCCGTGAAGTGGGCGCTGAAATCTCCGGCCACTACCAGGGAAAGGTAGTGAAGCTCATCGGCGTCCTGAAAGGATCCGTGTTCTTCCTGACGGCCCTGGCGCGTCACATCGAAGTCCCGCTGAAGATCGATTTTCTGGGCATCTCCAGTTTTTCCAACAAGAACGGCGCGCCCGGCGTGGTGCGCATCGCCAAGGACCTGGACGACAGCATCGAGGGCGAAGACGTGCTGCTGGTGGAGGACATTGTCGATACCGGCTTCACCCTGCGCTACCTGCTGCAAACGCTGGCTGGCCGCGCCCCCAACTCGCTGGCGGTCTGCACCTTCCTGGACCGCAACTCGCGCCGCATCGTGCAGGTGCCGGTGGACTACCGCTGTTTTGAGATCCCCGACCGCTTCGTGGTGGGATTCGGCCTCGATTACAACCAGCTCTACCGCAACCTGAGTTACGTGGCCGTCATGAAACCGGAGAAGAGCGCTGCTAGTTAACGGCCTTGATTCTCGCCGGAAGGTCGCGCAGTTTGGGCACCGGGTCGAAGCGGTTGCCTCTTCCGATGCTGACGGACCGGAGCTTTGACGGGCCGGCTATTCCTTTCCGGGACGATCCCATTACAACGCTGACGACCGCCACGCGGCCACCGGGCAGGGTCGCCACGGCATCTACACAGAGAGGAAAGTCGCGGCCGCGGTCGATCTCCGGGTTGCCGGTCTGTTCGCCGCAATCCGTGAGTTCCCAGATGATTTTCGCATTGGGGCCGGCCGCCCGGGTCAGCCACTGGACGAGAGTTTGCCGTGGGAGGCCCGCTTCGAGCCTCGCGACTGGAAGCCGCCGGGCGAGCTCGACAGCACGCTTCTCCATCGGGAGTTGTTGCGCAGCTAGAGACAGCGCCACCGTGAAAACCGCGACCCGCTGGAAAACGGCGATCGTCATGATCTCTACCCCGACCTGAGTTACGTGGCCGTCATGAAACCGGAGACGGTCGCGTAGGGCGCCACCTTCCCCCTACGCGAACAAATCCTGCGCGCGCACCAGCCGCTCCGCGACGTGGACGCCGTTGGGGCATTTCACTTCGCACGCGCCGCAATCGCGGCAGCGCACCGCGCGCGCCTCTTCCGGCAGCGCCAGGAAATGCTCGCGGCCAAGCGCGAACTGCCCGTAGAAATCGGCGTAGGACAGATAGCGGATGGTGTCCGCAACCCGCACGCCCTTGGGGCACTGGCCGCTGCACTGGTAGCACATGCGGCAATAAAGCGGGCGAATCTCCTCGTCGATCTGGGCCAGCAGTTTCTCGTCCGCCGCGGTGAACGGCTCCGACATGGCACGGAAATTCATCTCCAGTTGGTCGATGTCGGTCATGCTGGGTATGGTGGTGGCGAAGCGCTGGTCGCGCAGCACCCACTTCAGCGCCGCTAACGGCCCGCCCGGTTTTGTCACGCGGTCCATGCGATCGGCCCGGTAGCCAGGCAGGTCCGAGAACCCTTTCGCGCGGCTGGCGGGCGCCATCACCTTCATGGCCACCATTCCAATCCCCGCGTCCACCAGCTTCTTGTAGGCGGGGTCGTTCGCACCTCCCACCGTGAAGTTGTAGGTGCTCAACACCACCTCGAACTTCCCCACCGCCAGGACGCGGTCCACAATGGCGGCGGGGTTGTGGGTGCTGATTCCGATATGGCGGATCTTCCCCTGTTTCTTGGCATTCTCCCAGACCGCGACCAGCTCGTCGGGGATGGCCGCCACGGTGTCCCGGGCGTGCATGTACCAGATGTCCAGGTGGTCCGTGCCCAGCTCCTTCAGGCTGGTTTCGAGGTGCCCCACGGCCTCCGTGGCCGTCTTCGCCTCGGACTTGCTCGAGATCGCGACCTTGTTGCGGGACCCCTTCAGGGCCGCTCCCACCATGCGCTCGTTGTTGCCCGACTGGTACCCGCGCGCGGTGTCGAAATAGGTGATGCCCATGTCGACCGCCCGGGAAATCACGCTGGAATCGGACGTAATCATGCACCCGTAGCCCACCGTCGAGACCTTGAGCCCGGTCTTGCCCAGTGTCCGGTAGCGGGCCGGCGGGGCCACCTCCGCTACCTTGGGTCTGGGGGCTTTCGCGGGGGGCGCCTGGGACGCCGCGGCGCTTGCCATGCCGGCTACTGGCAGGCTCAGCCCGGCCGCCAGGAAGTTTCTACGCGAGGAATCGGTCTTCATAGTTGTTCTCCAAAGCCGGAGTCTCCATTTTGGACTTCCGGGTCTTATTCAGTCTACACCCGGTTCCCCACCCGCCGCGACCCGCTCCCCGGCTCGGCCGGCCCGCCGCGCAAATCCACGGCCCGCGGTCCACATCACGCGCCGAGCGGCACGTGAATCAAGGTCAGCAGATCTTCCGGCTTGGTGTCCTGCGGTGAATTGAGGTACTGCTCGAAAGCCGGCTCATCGCGCAAATGATATCTGCTCTGTGGAAGCCAGCCGCCGTAGATGCGCTGATAGGTCTTTCCCAGCATCTCGTACGGCCCCTTATGCGTCACCACGGCATAGCTGCCGCCGGGGAATTCCATGACGCCGAAGTCTCCCTCCGGCTGCACCGGGCGATTCACCGTCACCGCGGCATCGTATCGAACCTTGTCGGGCGGCGTCACGTCCGGATCGTCATGCACGATGCCGATCAGCATCATGTTCGGCCCCAGCAGCCCGCGCCTTCCCGCCCAGGCCATCAGCCGGCCCCAGGTGGCGCCGACTTGGGTGTACGGGCCCACATGCCTTAGAAAGACCATCCGCATGGGCGGAAGCTCCTTCACCGCTACCGGAGGAATGTCTTCGTAGTCGGGCGGGTGGTAACCCGAAACGTCGTCGAAGTGAGTGCCGGACTCCGACTCGGGCGCAGGCTTGTGCGCGGCCCGGTATGCGGAAGGGGATACTCCAAACATGTCTCCAAATGCCCTCGTGAAGGATTCGTGGGTTTCGAATCCGGCTTCGAGTGCGGTTTGAGTAATGGGTTCGCCGGAGAGCTTCAGGTTTCGCGCGGCGCGCTCCAGGCGCAGCCGTCGAATGTGCTCCTTCAGCGTCTCGCCGACGAGTCCCCGGAAAATGCGGTGAAAATGAAAGCTGGAAAAGGCCGCGACCCCCGCCACCTGTTCCAACTCCAGATCGTCATCCAGGTGCTGCTGGATGTAGATGAGCGTTCGGACGATGCGCTCGCGATAGTCCTGTTCGGTGGATGGCTTCATCGTCGCGCCAGCCGCGCCGCCCCCAGCGCAAAGAGGGGAATCGCCAGGTAGGCCAAGCCGATTTCCGAGTAATACCTCGATGCCGTCATCTTCATGGGGCCGTACGCGAACATCGGGTAATCGATCAGAAGATTGATGGCCAGCCACAGCGCGCCCACGCGCACGGCCTCGCTCACCGATACGGCCCGGTCTCGAAAATAGCAATTGAGCAATGCCGCGGCCGTCAGAAGAACCACGAGGCTCAACAAGGTGCCGAACAACGGAGCGTTGGACTTTTTCAACGGGAAGAGAAGAAATGAGATGACGAACGGAATCAGCCAGCTCAGAAAACCGAGCAGCGCGGCGCGTTTCCACAAGATCATAGGTGCCTCCATGACCAGAGTGTAGGGCAGGCCGGATGGGTTTGCTTGACAAATCTTGCGGATTTTGAGGCTAAACCTGCCCCGCCGCTATCTTGGCCGATACCGCCGCCACCTCGTGCTCCATGGACCGGTCAAGGTCCTGGAACCGCGCCAGTTGGCGCACGGCGGCGTAAACCCTCCGCGACCCGCTCCCCAACTTCGCCGGCCCGCCGCGCAAATCCACGGCCTGCGCCGCGGCCAGCAGCACCATGGCCGTCTCGTTGCGCAGGCATTCCAGCGCGTCCATGGCCGTCACCGCCGCGTGCATCCCCAGGCTCACCACATCCTCGTTGTATTGCTCGGTGGGCAGCGAATGGATGGAACTCGGGCCCGCCATCTGCCGCACGGCGCAGGCCAGGCTGGTGACGCTCAACTGCATGCCCTTGAACCCGGAGTTCAGGCCCGGCTCGGGCGTCAGGTTGGCCGGCAGCCCCTGGTTGAAGCGGTCGTCCACCAGCACCGCCACCAGCGCGTTGCCCCAGTTGGCCATGGAGGCGAAGTCGATCTTCCAGGTGTCCAGCAGGCGCGCGATGTGGCCGCCGTAGAAGTTGCCGGCCTTGTACATCCGGCCGGTCTCCGGGTCGATGAGCGGGTTGTCGTTGGCCGAGTTGATTTCGCGTTCGACCACCGCGCGCCCGTCCTCGAGCGCCTCCCACGCCTGGCCCAGCCCCTGCGGCGCGCAGCGCAGCGAGTAGCAGCTCTGGCCGCCGGAAGGCTGCGTATACGCGGAACCTTCCAGCATCCCGCGCAGGTACGCGGCCACGGCAATCTGGCCGGGGTGCCCTTTCTTCTGGTGTACCCACGGCTCGAAAGGCAGGTCCGGCGATTGCATGGCTTCCACGGAAAGCGCCACCCCGCCCAGCAGCGCGCGCAGCACGCGGAACGCGTCGATCCACACCAGCGACGCCACCGCCGTCATGACCGTGGTGCCGTTGATGAGCGCCAGCCCCTCTTTCGGCGCCAGCCGGATGGGACGCAACCCGGCGGCCTCCAGCGCTTCCACCGCCGCCAGGCGCCGGCCCTGGAATTCCGCCTCGCCCGCCCCCACCAGCACGCGCGCGATGTACGCCGAGGGCACCAGGTCGCCGCTCGCGCCCACCGATCCGTACCGCGGCACCACCGGCGTCACCCCGCGGTTCAGCAGCGCCGCCAGCGCATCCACCACTTCCGGCCGCACCGCCGATGCGCCCGTTGCGAAGGTGACCGCGCGCAGCAGCGTGGCCGCCCGCACCACGTCGCGCGGCAGAGGCTGCCCAGTGGCGCAGCCAAGGTGCCGCAGCAGGTTGAGCTGCAAGAGGTCCATTTGCTCCGGACGAACCGAGATCCCGACGTTCCCGCCTACCCCGGTGTTCACGCCGTAGATGCGCTCCCCGCGCTCGACCAGCTCTTCCAGCCGCTCGCGGCCCCGCGCAATGCGCGCGCGCGCCGCCTCGCCGATGCGCACTTCGGCGCCTTCGCGCGCCACGCGCGCCACATCTTCAATGGAGAGCGTACCCGCCGGGTCCGCTCCCAGTTCCACAAATTCAGCCATGCATGTAGGCTACCTCACAAACCGTTAACCTTGGACAACTTGACTTTCGAAACGCCAGCGGTGCTAGATTTCTGTTGTGCCGGTAGCAGGCATATTCGAGGACCTGAGCCTGTATGCGCGGGTGGCCACCGCGGTCCTGCCGTTCGCGGCCGCCCTCCTGCTGCGGATCGTCTTCGGGAAGAACTGGGTGACGCGGGTGCTGCTCTCGGTCAGCACCACCTGGTTCGCTATCAACGTCCTGATGGCCCCGTTCTCCGAGGGGATGCGCCGCGACATTCTCGACCTGCGCTCCTGGTTCCGGTAGGGGTGCCCACTGGCCCGGCGCCACGCTCCGGCCCGCAATCCGCTACAATGACGTATGTAAAGGAGGCCGTATGGAACCCACTGGCGTGCTAACTGCCGGTTTTGCCGGGCTAGGCTTTCCCGAGATCGTTGTGATCGCCTTGGTTGCCGTGCTGCTGTTCGGCGGAAAGAAGGTCGGCGACCTGGGGAAAGGCTTAGGCGAAGGGATCCGGAACTTCAAGGATGCCCTCAAGGGCGAAGAAGAGAAGAAGGAAGAAGAAAAGGTCGCAGAGAAGAAGTAGACGGCAGCTTCGTGGAACAGCCCGCACCTTGGGCTGGGTTCATCTCGGCTTCAAAACATCCTGTCAGGAAAAAAACCCCGCGAGACCGGTTGGGCCTCGCGGGGTTTTACGTTGTAAGCCTGTCCCGTGGCTACTTCTTCTTCGGCGGAACGATCGCGTCCTTGGCGGCTTTGGCCACGCGGAACTTCACGACCTTCTTGGCCGGAATCTTGATGGCTTCGCCGGTCGCCGGGTTGCGCCCGGTGCGAGCCTTGCGATCCACGCGCACCAACCGGCCGATGCCGGGCAGCACGAATACGCCGTTCTTCTTCACTTCGCCGATCGCCAGCTTAGCGAGTTCCTCCAGGAACCCTTTGGCGGCCTTGTTGTTGACCTCGCAGCCTGCCGCGAGCGCTTTCACCAGTTGCGTCTGGGTCATTCTCGGATTCGCCATATCTCTCCTTTGATTCTCCCGTGGTTTCGTTTGTTTCAATCCAGCGTGGAGCAAACCGCACGCGTTGCACGCCCTACCCCACATCACCATCGAAAACAATTCTGAGACCGCACGTTTTATTGAACGCGCGGCCTAATTGATATCAATCATAAGGTAACGACATGGTGATGTAAAGAGAAAAGCGCCACAAAAGCCCGATTTTTCGCGGTTTTTTCGATTCCGGCCTGCTGGGAGGGCCGTTTTACGGGCTTTCCGCGAATCCCAGGCCGGCTTTCCGCTTCAGGTCGCCCTCCGCGAAGGCCGTCGCCACCTTGTTTTTCAGTACCCGGAAGCGCACCCGCCGCCCGCCGGCCGGGCCCAGCGCGATGCGCACCGCGGCGTAGAGCTTGAGTGGAGGGCCGCCGGCGGTGGTCTCCGCCTCTCCTCCGGATGGCTCCGGGCGTCCGCGCGTCTGGTTGAGAAACAGCACCGCGGCGCCGCCCCTGGTCACGGCCATCGCCAGTCTTCGCAACCCCGATGCCAGCACGCGGCTGTGCAGGCCGGGGCCGCTCGCGCCGATCCCGGTTTCGAGCTCCAGGCTGGGGACCAGCGCCGCGGCCGAATCCACCACCAGAAGGTCCACCGCGCCGGAGATGGCCAGCCGGCGCGCGGCCTCCAGCGCCTCCTCCGCCGATTCGGGCTCGACCACCGGCAAGCGCTCGATCGCCACCCCCAGTTTCACGGCATACTGCGGATCGAAGGCATGGTCGGAATCGATCCACGCCACCGTTAAGCCCTGTTTCTGAAGGTGAGCCGCCACCTGGAGCGCTAGCGTGGTCTTCCCGCAAGAAGGCCCAAAAAGCTCCACCAGGCAGCCGCGCGGCAACCCTCCCATGCCGAGGGCCGCATCGAGCGCCGCAAACCCGGTGGAAAGCGCCGCACCGGCAGGGTACCCCGCGCGACACGCCGGAGCGGACTCCATTTGCGAAAGCTTCAGGCGAATGGCGCGTTGCCGGTCTTGTTCCTGCATCGGGTCCGAGCCGCGAACGTCAGAGAGCGGTGGTCCTCCTACTTGCGTGCGGCCGCTGGTTTGGGAGCCGGGCTGGGCGGCGGCGCCTCCGCCGCGGCGGCCACTGGTTCCGGCTTCGTCAGGCCCAGGACCTTGCGCAGCTCCGTGTCGATCGCCTGCCGGACATCCGCGTTGTCTTTCAGAAACTGGCGCGCGTTCTCGCGGCCCTGGCCGATCCGCTCGCCTTTGTAGCTGATCCACGAGCCGCTCTTCTCGATCACGTTTTGCGCCACTCCCAGGTCGATCAGGTCGCCTTCCTTCGAGATTCCCTCGCCGTAGATGATGTCGAATTCGGCTTCGCGGAAGGGCGCCGCAACCTTGTTCTTCACTACCTTCACCCTGGTGCGGTTGCCGATCACGCTGTCGCCGTCTTTGATGGCCGCGATGCGCCGGATGTCCAGCCGTACGGTGGCGTAGAATTTCAGCGCGCGCCCGCCGGTGGTGGTTTCCGGGTTGCCGAACATCACCCCGATCTTCTCGCGGATCTGGTTGATGAAAATCAGGCAGGTCCGCGATCTCGAGACCACGCCCGTGAGCTTGCGCAGGGCTTGCGACATCAGCCGGGCCTGGACCCCCATGTGGCTGTCGCCCATCTCACCGTCCAGCTCGGCCTTGGGCACCAGCGCCGCCACCGAATCCACCACCAGTACGTCGATCTGCCCCGAAGCGGTCAGGTGATTGGTGATCTCCAGCGCCTGTTCCCCATAGTCGGGTTGCGAGACCAGAAGGTTGTCTATGTCCACGCCGAGTTTCCTGGCGTATGCCGGATCGAGCGCGTGCTCGACGTCGATAAAGGCGGCAATCCCGCCCTTCTTCTGCGCCTCCGCCACCACCTGGAGCGCGATGGTGGTCTTGCCGGAGGATTCCGGTCCGAAGACTTCGATCACCCGGCCGCGAGGCAAGCCGCCCACGCCCAGCGCGGCGTCCAGTGAAATCGACCCCGTCGAGATCACGGCGACCGGTACGATGGCATCCTTCGACCCGAGACGCAGGATTGAGCCTTTGCCAAACTGCTTTTCGATCTGGCTCAAGGCGAGTTCTAACGCGCGCGAGCGCTCTTTTTCATCCATGACGATTAATTGTACCAGCGGAATGTAGTGTGCAACGAGATCGAGACCTCTCTGTTTTATTCCTTGTCCCCTACCGACGGTATAATTGGTCCAGAGGCGTTCCCCATGCGAAACGCGCGTACCGCGGCAGCCCGCTGTCTAGCCCTTTTTCTGTTGCCGGCGTTTCTGTTACCGGCCGCACCCAAGAAAACCGTGGCCACGGCCCGGGGCGAAAATGAAGACCTGGTCCTCACGGTCACGCTCTACATCGATCCCGCCGGCGTCAAGGAACTCGTCGGTTCCAATCTGGATGGACACTACATCGTGGCCGATGTAAAAGTGCAGCCGAAGTACGGCAAGGAAATCTCCATCGACCGGGACGATTTTCAACTCCGCACCGATAAGGACGGCGAGAAAACCACGCCCTTCGCTCCCAGTCAGATCGCCGGCAGCGGCGGGCTGGTGCTCAAGCAGGCCCCCATCCGAAGGAGCAGCCCCGGCGTCACCCTCGGCGGTGGCTATCCCGACGGCTACCCCGGTGGCTATCCTGGCGGCTACCCCGGCGGCTACCCCGGTGGCTATCCCGGAGGCTACCCCGGAGGCTACCCCGGAGGCGGTGCGACGGTCGGTACGGGCGGCGGAGGGAGCGACTCCGGCGATGTCAAGGCCACCGTGGAGAACCCCGCCGCGGAAAAGGAAAACCCGCTGAAGAAGGTGCTCGAAGACAAGATCCTTCCCGAAAAGAAGACCGACCAGCCAGTTTCCGGCCTTCTCTACTTCGCCATGGAGAAGCAGAAGATGAAGGACCTGGAACTGACCTACGGTGGCCGCGAAAACCGCATCTCGATGCGCTTCAAGTAGGGGCCGGGCATGCCCGGCCCCGGGTTTGGCACGCCCGGCCCGCAGCGTTCAATTACCGGCGCTTCAGGGTAATCACCGTCACCGAAAGCTTCGGAAACACGTACTTAATCTCGTTCCCGGATACGGCCAGCGACGAGGTCACAGGTTTAATCGCGTCCGGGTGGTCGCCCGTGTTTTCCTCGAGCAGTGAGTCGGAGGCCAGCGTGTCCACCTGCGCCTGGGCTGCGGCGGAGAATCCTTGAAGCCGCAGCGTCGCCGGTGTACTGTTCTTCCAATCGCGGTTGGCGACAAACAGAACCAGATCGCCGTTCGTCGAGTTCTTAGTTGCCAGCACGTCCAGATAGGGAACATTCGGAATCTCAGGCATACTGGTCATCCCGTTGTGCACGTCATAGTGGCGAACCTGGGTTTCGGTGGCCAGCACCGTGTCCCCGGCGCGATGCGAGTAAAGCCAGAACGCCCAGCACTGGGGGGTGGCCCAGACCAGGCCTTGCGACTTGCGCAGGCCGCCGCCTCCCATCAGGCCCGACATGCTGGATATGGGCACAAAATCGGCCTGCGACAGCATCATGTTCATCCAACCAGCGCCCATGACCGCTCCGCCGATGTTGGGAGAGGATGGCCCGGTGCCTCCCCAGTTCCATTCCGTGTATGCCATTCCCACGCGACCCTTGGTGGCCGGATCCGCGTCGAGTTGCGTCCGGATAGCCTTCAAGAGGTTCGCCATCCCGACCGGGAGGGCCAGAGAGATGGCTGACTGCGTATCGGCATCGGGCGCCTTCGCCACGGTCCCATTGAGATGGACGACGTAGTGTACGCTGAGATAGCTTAGATCCTTGCCGGCTTGCTTGATGAGGGCCCCCGTCCAGGCCGGCGTAAAGTCCGCGCCGGGTCCACAGGCCACCAGTTTCGCGCCCGGCCCAGCTTGCTTGCGGACCACCGGGTAGAATTCCAGGTAACGGGCGGCATTGCTGGTGGGCGTCTGCCACCCCATCTGGTCGTCCCCCCAGAGCTCGTTCCCCAGTTCCCAGATGGTCGCCGGATACGGATCGCGATGCCCGTTGGCCGCGCGGTGCGCGCCTTCGGGCGTGTTCGGCGCTCCGTTCACGTACTCCACCCATTTCCTGGCTTCTTCCTTGGTGCCGCTTCCCAGGTTCATGCAGATCATCGGCTGCACGCCCGCCAGCCGGCAGAAGGACATGAATTCATCGGTCCCGAACTCGTTGTACTCCATGGTTCCCCAAGCCCGGTTGAGCTGCGTGCGGCGCTTGTCCAGCGGTCCTACACCGTCCTGCCAATGATAGGTGCTCATGAAATTGCCGCCCCAGCGCACCAGGGAGAAGTTCATTTCCTTGGTGGCCTTGATCACCTCCGGATCGAAGTATCCTTCCACTGCGTCGGCCGGGTAGAGCCGGATCATATCCAGAGAAAATCGCTGCGGGCCGGTCATCGACACCGCGAAATCCACCAGTTCATGCGACTTCACGGCCCCGGCTGGTAGACTCAGGCGGAACGGCAGCTTGGTCCATTTCCCGCCATCCGGCACCGTGACCTCCGTGGAAGCCAGAATCTTGTCGGGATTGTCCCGGGTCCGGAAGCTCACCATCAACCGCACCGGCCCCTCCACCGACGAAGCGAACAGCGATCCCATATACTCCAGTTCCCGATGAACCGGCAGGTAGATGCCCTGGCGGATTCCGAGTTCCTCGGTTGTGATAGTGGGCCGCCCCTTGATCCCCTTCGCCTCCGGGTGCGGCAGGCCGATCATGTAGAGATAGCGATCGGAATTGGCCGCTCCGGCGCCGAAAATGGACTCATACCGCCTCCCGACATTTCTCAACGCCTGCCAGGGCAGTGGCAATCCTTCGTTCAGTGACTCGACGAAAGCCCGATCTGCAAACCGCGCATTCATCACCTGCAAGCTGGCGTGGTAGTCCTCCAGGCTGGGGTTCTCCAAAAGCTGGGCCGCCAAGCCCCCATAAATCTCGTTGCCGACGTTCTCCGTATAGATCCCGTACACCGTTCGAGGAATCCGGAACGAACTTTGTTGCCCGGCGCGGATATCGATAACCGCTTCAGGTTTGTCGGTGCGGACGTAGCTCGCGAGCGATTGCGCGGCAAGACCTCCTACGAAGAGGAAGAATGTCACCGATGCCACCCCTAACCGCCTCATACTTGTCTTCATTGGTGTGAACTCCTGCTTGCCATCCTGGCCAGCATCGATTGTACACCCATCCCGCCCGAATGGGAGCCGCTTGTCTCATTTCTCCACCCCGGCGATTCCCGCCTCCGCTCCAGCCGGCCCAGGTTTCGCGGGGTGCGCGACTTGACTGGCAAGCACGCAGTTCTTTGTGGTTTGGGCAAGCTAAAGCATGCCCCACCACGGTGGGGCATGCTTTAACTTGCCCTTTGTTTCCCCGAGGTAGCGCCACTCAACCTGGTGTATGCCTACACTCAGAGACCCGGCATTTCCTGCGAAAACCGAAGAATACTCCATTTCTGTGTCACGCACCAGGTTTCGCGCCGGTTCCAGCCCGCTTGAGCTAAGCTGAGATCAGATGAGAATCCTGGTCGTCGAGGACGAAAAGCGAATCGCCGACTTCCTGTGCCGCGGTTTGCAGGGCGCCGGTTATGCCGTGGATGCCGCGCCCACCGGCGCCGCGGCGCTGGATTGCACCCATTCCACGGACTACGATCTGGTCGTCCTGGATCTCATGCTGCCCGATATGGACGGCCTCCAGGTATTGGCCAAGATCCGCAACCGCAAAGTGGGGCCGCCGGTCTTGATCCTGAGCGCCCGCGGGGGCCTCGATGACCGCGTCAAGGGCCTCGAACAGGGCGCCGACGACTACCTGGTGAAACCCTTTGCGTTTGTCGAGCTGCTGGCGCGCGTGCGGGCGCTGCTGCGGCGCGGCCAGCCGGCGCCGGAAAAGTTGCAGGTGGCCGACCTTGCGCTCGATTGCATCCGCCGCAAAGTGACGCGCGGCCCGGAAACCATCGACCTGGCGCCCAAGGAGTTCGGCATCCTGGAATACATGCTACGCAACAAAGGCCGCCCGCTGAGCCGCACCATGATCGTCGAGCACGTCTGGGACATGGATTACGACGGCCTCACCAACATCGTGGACGTCTATATCCGCCACCTCCGCAGCAAGATCGACGACCGCTTCCAGCAGAAGCTCATCCAGACCGTGCGCGGCATCGGCTACATGATCGAAGCCCCCGACAAGCCCGCGGGGGCGCCCTCTGGGCCCACCCCCGAGCAGGCGTCCGATCGGCAGGTGTGACGTGCCCCGCAATCGCGATCTGCGCCGCCTCTCCCGCGGGCTGCGTTTCCGCCTGACGGCCAGCTACGCGCTGTTCTTCGCCGTCCTGCTGATGGCGGTGGCGGGCCTCTTTCGCCAGCGTCTCTCGAGCGAGCTCGACACCCAGATTCGGGACGACCTCAACCAGCAATGGGCGGCCATGAAGGGCTACCTGCGCATCGAAAAGGATCCGGAGCTCGGCAAGTACGCGTCGAACTGGTACTACGACGACGAGGACCCGGATGAATCGAAGATCGTGCTCGATCTGCGGGGAATCTGCCTGGTGGCGGATGCCAATGGAAACCCGATCCCCAACGCCAAGACCAAGGATCCCGAAGTCTCCACGGCCTACGACGACATCGGTATCGATCGCCCGGCGGATATCCAGGCCATGGTGCGCGCCGCGTTGGCATCGAGCACGCCGAAAATTTTCTGGACGGAGCGGCGGAACGCCACGGGTGATCGCTTTTTGATCCGCTCCGGCATCGTCTATAGCGAGGGGCACGTGGCGCCGTATTACGTGGCTATCGGACTGCCGCTCGCGCAAAACAACAGGATCCTGCGTCAGTTCACCCTGATCTACGTGGCGGTGTTTCCCGCGGCCCTGATCCTGGGCTCGCTGCTGGGCTGGTTCATGGCCGGGCGCGCCCTGACGCCCGTGCTGGCGGTGGCCCAGGCGGCCCAGCGGATTTCCGGTTCCAACCTCAGCCTGCGCATCCCCACGCGCCAGGCCGGCGATGAACTGGACTACCTGATTCTCACCTTCAACCGCATGATCGAGCGCCTGGAATCTTCCTTCCAGCAGATGAAGCAGTTTTCCGCGGACGTTTCGCACGAGCTGCGCACGCCCATCACCGGCATCCGCGGCCAGCTCGAAGTGGCCCTGTTCACCGCCAAGACCACCGAGCAGTACCGCGAAGCCATGTTCAACGCCCTGCAGGATATCGACCGCCTCTCCCAGATTGTGCGGGCCTTGCTGCTGCTCTCGCAGGCCGAGTCGGGTCAACTGGTTCTGCAAAAATCGCGCCTGAATCTGGGCGAAGTGGTCCAGGACCTGGTGGAGCAGTTCCAGATCCCCGCTGAAGCCGCCGGAGTTCGTCTGACGGCCGATGTGCCCTCCCAGTGCTCCGCGCTGGTGGACCGCGTGCAGATCGAGCGCATGATCAACAACCTGCTTTCCAACGCCATCAAGTTCACGCCCGAAGGCGGCCAGGTTCGCATGGCCCTCAAACCTTCGCCGGGACACATTGAGATGGTGGTGGAGGATACCGGCTGCGGCATCGCGGCCGAGCACCTGTCGCACATCTTCGACCGCTTCTATCGCGTGCCTGGGTCGGGCGCCAAGTCCGGCGCCGAGCAGGGCCTGGGGCTCGGCTTGAGCTTCGTGGCGTGGATCGTCAAGGCGCACCGCGGCAAGATCGAGGTCGAGAGCACTCCCGGGACGGGAACCCGCTTCACCATCAAGCTGCCCGGCGATGGCGTCGGCGCCGACACGCTGGAGCTGGCCGGACAGCCCGCCAGCTTCTCATAAGCCACTCAGGCGACTTTCGGCATCTCAACCACTTTCGGCTGCAATCCCGCCTTCGCCAGCAGGGCATACACCACGAACCCCGTGAGAAAACTGTAAAGCACCGCCGGCTGCACGTAGGTTTTCGCTCCCGCGGACAAGGGCAGGAACGGCAGAATCCCCACCACGAACCCCACTGCCCAGGCGATGTACCCAGCGAAATTGATGCCCGCGCGCGGCCCCGCCCAGCGCTTGCCTGAGAGCAGGTAACCCGCCGCCATGGCGCCGCAGATGGGCCCGAAAGAGGCGCCCACGATGTTGAAGAACGGAATCAGGTTCGCGGCCACACCCGTCACCGCCAGCACGATGCCGACCGCCGCTCCCGCCATGGTGGAGGCCACCCGCGGCACCCCCGGGATCATGGTTGCGAAACTATTGCCCGCGATAAACGCGCAGAAGCACGTCGGCGGGATGGACGCGATGGCGAAGAGGAAAAACATCGCGGTCCCGATCACGCCCCCGATGGCGTGGATGACATCGGCGTAATCGAAGCCCTGGCTCAGCCCCGAGCCGTGCGCGCCCGCGATGGCCGCCAGCGACAGCCCACCCGCCACCAGCACGGCCAGCGCGATGCCAACCATCCCGCCCCACCGGACGTCTTTTGCGTGGCGCGCATTCATGCCGAAGTCCGCTCCCGCCGCGCCCGCCGTGGCGAAAAAGCCGATCACAATGGCGAGCGTCATGGTGAACGCCACAAAGGGATTGTCCTGGCCCGCCGGCACATGGTATCGCCCGACGCCGCCGGCCGTCTGGAAGAAGACGATCAGCAGCATGAGCAGCGGAATGGCGTTCAGAAGCAGCGAGACTTTCGCCACGTACCGAATGCCTTTGGCGCCTACCCATGCCATGACGCAGCCCCACAGCACTCCCGTCGCGATGAACGGCCCGCCGCCGGGCTGGGAGTTCATGCCCAGGCCCTTGAGTATGAACTCGCTGGCGACGGATGTGGCCACGGCGAACCAGCCGATCTGCAACAGCCCCATGAGCAGCCCCGGCATGAGGTAGCCGCCCCGCGCGCCAAATGTCGAGCTTCCCACCACGTACAACGGGAAGCCGGTCTTCATCCCCAGCATGGCGGGCGCCAGATAGTAAAGGGAATAGCACAGCAGCCCGGCGGCTACCAGCCCGGCCAGGCACACGGCCAGGCTGCCGTGCGCCAGCGTGTCCCCGGCCATCAACCGGTAGAACGCGATCCACAGAAAAATTCCGGCGTAGCTCGGTGCGGTATTGGCATACCACGGAGCGCGCTTCCCCATCGGATTGGGCGCGGCTTTCGCAAGATAGTCCGGCAACATAGCAGCGGCCAGTATACTACACCGCACCGTCACTACACCGCACCGTCCGACTCCCTGCCCCGCGAAACTGCTACAATCCGTTTTCATATTTCAGTTGCTGCCATGGCGCCACCGTGATCCGAAGGGTCTTCAAGGCTTTTCATTACCGGGATTTCCGCCTGATGTGGATCGGCGCCTGCACCTCCGCCATCGGCACCTGGATGCAGTTGCTGACGCAGAGTTGGCTGATCTGGAAGATGAGCCACAGCACCTTCCTGCTGTCCTTGGACCCCATCTTGCAGGCGACTCCCATCTTTCTCTTCTCGCTGGTGGGCGGTGTGTTTGCCGACCGCCTCGAACGCCGCCACTTGCTCATGTTCTCCCAATTCCTCCAGATGTCGTGCGCGCTGGTGCTGACCTTCCTCGTCGGCTTCCACGTGGTCAGGGTCTGGCACTTTCTCACCTGCTCCTTCGTGGTGGGTTTCGCGCAAGCGTTCGGCGGCCCAGCCTATACGGCGCTCATCCCCACGCTGGTCAGCAAGGAGGATATGCCCAACGCCATCGCCCTGAATTCCATCCAGTTCAATGGGGCGGTGATGATCGGGCCGGCGTTGGGCGGTTTGGCCCTGGCCAAGCTCGGCGCCACCTGGTGCTTTGCGCTGAACACGCTTTCGTTTCTGGCCCCGGTCGTCGCCCTGATGATGCTGACGATTCGCTTTCTGCCCGAGAAAACCACCGAAAGCATTCTCGGCAGCATGAAAGAAGGCATCCGGTTCGTTCGCAAACAGGGCGCCATGGAGGGGCTCATCGCGCTGGCGTTCTGCATGACGGCCCTGACCCTGCCGATGAGGACCCTTCTTCCGGTGTTCGCCACCGACATCCTGCACCGGGATTCCGGCACGTTTGCGCTGTTCCTGTCCTTATCGGGCATGGGCTCGGTGGTGGGTGCGCTGGCCGTGGCCGGATTGGGCAACGTCCGCAACAAGGGCCGCATTGCTCTCGCCATGATGGTCTGCCTGGGCGCCACCATTTCTGGCTTTGGCCTTTCCCGCTCCGTCGTGTTGAGTTGCGTCATGCTGTTCTTTTCCGGCGCTGCAATGATGGGGGTCTTCGCCATGGTGAGCTCTCTGGTGCAGCTCATCGTCACCAACCAGATGCGCGGCCGTGTCATGAGCGTGTACAATTTCTCCTTCCGTAGCGGGATGCCCGTCGGAAACCTGTTGGCGGGATGGCTCGTCCCAGTATTCACGGCCCCTGCCGTGCTTGCGGTGAACGGAGCGCTGCTGATCGCTCTGGGCCTGTACTTCCTTTTGGTGCAACGCAGGGTCGCCGCGCTTTGAGGTAAAAGGACGAAAACATGATTTTGGGACTGGTAATGGCGGGCTTCATGGCTGCCGCTCCTTCCGCGCTCGAAACGGCGCGCAACCAGCAGGATCGCGCTACGCTCGAAAAGATGGTCGCTGAGTACTCCGCCGTCGCGGCCAAGACCCCCAAAAACGCCGACGCGCAATACCGGGTGGCGCTGGCGGCCTCCTACCTGGCGGAGGTCTCGATCGAGCAGCACGACCGCAAGCCGGGACGCCAGGCGGCCGAACAGGGAATCAAGGCCGCCGAGAAGGCCATCTCGCTCAAGCCCGAAGCCGAGTATTACCGCGTGCTGGCCACTCTCTGCGGACAGGCAGTCACCGACGTCCTCAGCGGCCTCAGTTACGGCCCGCGCGCCAGAGACGCCGTCGACAGGGCCGTCGAATTAGCGCCTAAGTCGTCGTCCGTCTACGTAGCCCGCGGAGTCGGCAGCTATTATCTGCCTTCGCAATTGGGCGGCGGCGCGAAAATGGCCATCGCCGATTTCCAGAAGGCCATCGAGCTCGATCCCAGGAATGCGGAAGCCTACTTGTGGCTGGCGCTCAGCCTCCGCAAGGAAAACCGCAACGCGGAGGCGCGCCAGGCCTTCGCCAAATCGCTCGAGCTGAATCCCAACCGCATCTGGGCCAAGGAGCAGTTGGACAAGACGCCGGTCAAATGAAGGTCCTCGCCGTCGCCGCGCTCGCGCTCCTGACATTCTTCCAATTCCCGGGCCACACCTGGCTGCAGCAGGATTCCCAGATCTATGCGCCGGCGCTCGAGCACCAGCGGGACCCTTCGGTGCTGCGCAACGACATTCTGGTGAAGCAGTCGCTCCTCGAGTACACTCTCTACGACGAAGCGGCGCTGGCTCTGCGCGGTCTTACGGGCCTCGGTTTCCGCGAAGTGCTGGCCTTCGAGCAGGTGCTGGCCCGCGCCCTCGGCATCTGGGGCCTGTGCCTGATGGCCGAAGCGCTGGGGCTTTCCATCGGCCCGGCGCTCCTGGTCGCCGCCATCTGTTCGCTGGGCGCGACCATTGCCGGCCCGGCCGTTCTCTCGATCGAGTACGAGCCGACGCCGCGCGCCTTCGCCGTGCCCCTATTGATCTGCGCCGTGGGCCTGGCCGCTCGCCGCCGGTATCTGGGCGCCGGCATCGCCGCCGCTGGCGCGTTCCTCTACCATGCCCCCACCACGCTTCCGTTCCTGGGATTCGCGCCCTTGCTGGCAGCGCCGTTCTTCCCGCATCTCACGCCGCTTCAGGAGCAGATCCAGCGCCTGCGCGCGCCATACGTCTGGGTTTCCACTTGGCCGGCCGCGGTGATTGTCCATCACCTGATCCTGTTCGCGATCCTGCTCATGGCATTCGCTCGCATCCGGCGCGAAATTCCGCTGGGGCTGCGGGTCCTGGTGCTCGGCCTGGGTATTCTGGGTGTGGCGAGCATGCCCATCTCCTGGCTGCTACTGGAACATTGGCGATGGGCGCTGGTGCCGCAGCTCCAGCCCATGCGCGCGCTGCTTTTCGTCGCGCTGATGGTGCAGTTCCTGACCGCCGCGGCCGGCGTAAAGGCCCGCTGTCCGTTCGAAGCTGTCGCCTGGTTTGCGTTAGCCTACCTGATCCCGCTTCAGCCTCTCGCGTGGAACCGCGTACTTCTAGCTGTGGCGCTCGCCACTCTGACGGCTCTGGCGGTCCGGCGAACGCCGCGTTTCGCGCCCGTGGCAGCCGTGCTGGCATTCTTCGCGATTCCGACGTTGGGAGGAGTCGTCAACTATCCGCACCTGCACACGCCGGAACTGGCGCAGCTTTCAGCGTGGGCGCGCGCCTCCACTCCCCACGATGCGGTCTTCCTTTTCCCCGACGCAGCCCGCGGCCTCGACCCCGGCATCTTCCGCACCGAAGCTCTGCGCGCGGTTTATGTCGATTGGAAGTCCGGCGGCCAGGTGAATTACTTCCATGAGTTCGGCGGCGAGTGGTGGTCCCGCTGGCAGCGAACCATGGCCCACGGCTTCAGCCCCGCGGACATGTCGAAGTACGAGGGCCTGGGGATCGGCTACGTGGTGTTGCAGGGGAAGAACAGGCTGCCGCAAACGGCGGCGTTCGAGAACGCGAAGTATGTTGCGTATGCGGTGCGGTGAGCTCTGCGCCGCTGAAGAGCTTGCCGAAAACGAAGGAAGCACGCACGATGAAGTCAAGGATCGGCGGCCGGCGGATCGGCGGTCAGTTTCCGGTTCGGGCGCACGGCCGAGGCGCGCCGGCGCGCTGGCTGGCGTATATGGCTCCTGGATCGTAGAATAGTGGAAAGGTGCGATTCATTACGTTCAAAGTTTCGAATCATAAAGCCTTCGCGGAGTCGGAGGAAATTGAACTTGGACCTACCCTCAACGTAGTCGTTGGACGGAACAACTCCGGAAAGACTGCGCTTCTTGAAGCGCTCAGCTTAAACTTCGCGGCTCGACCTCACCGCAGTCTGTCTGCAATGGCCCGACGGGATATTGCACCCAAACCGCAAAGCACAATCGATTTGATGGTGGGTCTATCCTTGGACGACCTAAGGGGCATTGATCAACTGTTCCTTCCTGGTCCGCTTCCCGACTCGGAGTTCGCCAGAAAGATCGGGTACGAACGCCATGACCAGACAGACTCTCAGAAGAGATTCTCTGACTGGTACATCGCCCAACCGGAACACCGCTTCCGGTTCCAGCTCATTCGCGGGCCCCAAGAGGGCTGGGCTCATAACAACCAGGTGGCGGTGGACTATCCCTGCCCAGCAGAGACCCAACAGATCAGCTATCGTCTTACATGGCAGGGAACGGCTCCCACCCTCACGTTTACTCCTGGCGCGCGGACGCCCCCTGAGCACATCATTGGCCCGAGGGTCAGGGAGCGCGTAATGGTTTTGCTCCCACCGGGGATCACGGGGCACGCCTTCAACGTCGGCCAGAACCAAGCTGACGCTGGCAATCTAGGGGACCTGCTTCTGCAGCTTCAGAAACGTACAGCGGCGATGAATCGCTTCAAGCAGCAGGTGCGCGAGATCGCCCCGGAGGTCAAGGACATCACTGTCGATCCTGCCCAGAAGGCCCCCCTGATATGGTTGTACGACGCAGAAACCGAGCGGGACGACTTGGCGATCCCCCTTCCTGAATGCGGCCAAGGTCTCAAGTATATTCTCGCAATTACCTACATCCTCTTTGCTGAGGAACACTCGCGGATCATATTAATAGATGAAATTCAGGGGCTCCTGCATCCTGGCGCTCTGCGAAAACTCTTTGAGAAGTTCCGAGATCAGAGCAGGCATCAGTTTATCCTCACCAGCAATTCGCCCATGGTGATTGCGGGAGCACGGCCGGACCGGGTGGTTGTAGTCAGGCGTGGTGACCACGGAAGCAGTCTTGAAGCGCTGACAGGTGATTCAGTTGCCGACCAGAGGGCCATCCTCCTCGAGCTTGGCGCCTCGCTTTCGGACGTGTTCGGTGCGGATGGTGTCGTGTGGGTCGAAGGACCAACCGATGCCGAGTGCTTCGAGTTGATTCTGGCTAAGTGCTGTCTCCCGCTCAGGGGGATCGTGTTCCTTCCGGTGAGGGCCACTGGTGACTTTGACGGAGGGGTCGCCGAGTTGGTGTGCGACGTTTACCGGCGGCTGACCGCGATCGCCGGCTTGGTTCCGACAAGGGTAGCGTTCGTTTTTGACGATGAGGGGCGGACGGAGGGAAAAAAGGCAGAGATCAGAACCCAACTAGACGGGAACGCACATTTTCTTCCTAGGCGAATGTACGAAAACTACCTGCTCAACGCCTCCGCGATCGCGTCGTACCTAGAGGCATTTGGCATCCATGCGGACGCAGCCGAAATCAATGGCCACATGGAAAACGTCCTTGACGATCGGACGAAGCAACGCTTCTACCCCGACGGCTGCCCAGGTGATCCGATAGCCTGCATTCACGCTGCGAATGTCATCGAGGACGTATTCTCCCAGTTCGGAGAGGCCAAGGTCGCGTACAAGTCCCACAAACGCGCGGTCGCAATTCATCTTACGAAGTGGCTTCTAGAGCACCAATCCGATCAGTTCTCTACTCTCGTTGAGTTCCTGCGCCCCGTCCTTGAGGGACTACGCTAAACGGGGAAAGGAAGGGGAAAGGGGGCAGACGCGTTTTGCGGGTTTGGCAAGAAATGCGTCTGTTCCCTTCCCCCCCTTTTCTTTCCGCCCGGGTCGCGTCGCCTTACCGGAAAAGTCAATCCTGTCGCGCAGCTCCGCTGAATGCCTGAGTCGTGTTCAAGCCGTCTCTAGAACTCGAATCGGTTTGCCTGTGGCGAGGCTGTACAAAACATCCGGACAGAAGTCTACTCCGTTAGGCCAGACGATTGTCCCCGCTTCAGGGTCCACCTGAACCTGCCTGAAGAATCCTACGTCCTCCAACTGACTGAACACTCCCCCGCGGCCGACGATCCGTTGCCGGAAATCGACTTCCCTCGTCGTACCATCGGTGAAGCTCAGCTCCAGGCGGTAGTCGCGCATGTGCCGGACTCGCTTAACTCTCGGAAACATCAGTCACATCCTATTCCAGAGGTTTGATTCTCTCTACCGGCTGAGCGTTGTGCAGCCGGTGCCAGTTCTGCATCAACTCTCGTTGATGAAGTGCCGCCCATTCGAAAACCATCGACGCCGCACGATGGGGAAGCGTGCCCTCGAGAATCGCGATCGGCTCGATTCCGACTTGAGCTTCATTCCCGGCGTAAATGGCATGAATGTGCGGCGGACTGTGGTCGTCGAAATACATACGAATCACGATGCCGAAGAAACGGCTGATCTCGGGCATTTGCCCATATCCTACCATGTCCTCTCCAACTGCCTGGCGACTGGATCGCCGGCCAGTCTCCGGGACGTTATGCGGCCGAGTGGAGAACTGCCGAGTACGGCGCGCGCATCCGCTCTGAACGCAGGCTGCCAGTCCGCTGGACATGCGCCGCACATGTTTGTATGCTGAAAACATGTCCAAGATGATTCAGGTCAGAGACGTTCCAGAACAGGTGCACAGCATTCTGAAAGCACGCGCCGCTCGCGAGGGCATGAGCCTCTCCGACTTCATCAAGCAGGAATTGGAGCGTACGGCGGAGCGGCCGACCATGCGGGAGTGGCTAGAGAGTACGCGGCAAGCGAAACCGATTCCAACCAGACGGAGCGCAGCGCAAATCGTGCGCGAATTGCGGGATGCGCGATGATTGTTCTGGACGCCTCGGCAGTCGTGGAACTGCTCACGAACGGCCCGTTAGCGAATTCCCTCAGGCGCAATCTGGCCGGGCGCAGCGAGCCATTCATCGTTCCTCATCTACTCGACGTGGAAGTGGTTAGCGCTCTCAGGGGCCTGATTGCAGGCCGGCGTATCGATTCGCATCGGAGCGAGCAGCTTCTCACGGGGCTTGCGGCGCTCCCCGCGGAGCGCTATGCGCACACGCCTTTGGTGGGCCGGATTTGGGAACTGCGGTACAACTTTACCCCTTACGATGCCGTCTACATCGCCTTGGCTGAAGCAACCAACTCCGTCTTGTACACCTGCGATGCGAAATTGTGCGGAGGCCATCGCGCGCAGGTTGTGCTCTTCGCCCCCTGACGCCAAAGCGCGCCTCTCCTACACCCCCGCCCCCACCCTCCACAGCAAATATCCCACGGCCTGCTTGACGTAATTCCACCGATCGCGCACGGGTTCTGGCTTTTGCTCCTTGCGCGGCGAACCGTAGGCCTTTAAGCCGCGGGATTCCAGTATCTTCTTCACGCGATAAATGTGGTACCCGTCGCTTACCACGATGGCGGAATTGAGGCCCATGCGGCGCATGATTTCGCCCGCCAGTGTCGTGGAATAGACCGTGCTCTCGCCCTCGGTTTCCACAATGATGGCCTCGGGCGGCACGCCGCGGCCGATCAGGTAGGAGCGGCCTACGCCGCCTTCGGTAAACACCGGCTCGCCGCCCGCGCCGCCAGTGGTCATGATCTGGGGCGCCAGCTTGCGGTGGTACAGTTCCAGCGCGTGGTCCAGCCGCGCGCGAAATACTTGCGAAGGCCGGCCCCGATACTCGGCCGCGCCCAGCACCAGGATTACATCCGCCGGTTGCGCTTCCTCGCGCGTGGATTGCTGCCCGATACGCACGGACAGGTAACCGACCCAGACCATCAGTCCCGCTAGTGTCCCTACTATCACAACCCATGCGGCCCGCCTTACGTGCGGTATTCTGAACATACGGAAACCTTATTGTAAATCGGATGGCGAAGTCTGAGACCATTACGAGCGCCGCCAACCCGCTGCTCAAGGACGTGCGGCGCGCCATCGCACGCGGCACGCTCACCGAGCAGGGTTGGTCGGTGGTGGAGACCTTTCACCTGCTGGAAGAGGCGCTGCGCAGCGATTGCGAAGTGAAGACCGTGCTGGTGGCCGAATCCGTGCGCTCGGCCGCCGAGGCGCACGTCCGGCGGCTGGCGGGCGTCAAGGTGGTGGTCTTGCCGGACGCGCTGCTCCAGAGCGTGTCCGGAACCGAGACCAGCCAGGGCGTGATGGCCCTGGTCAAACCGCCGGTCTGGAAGCTGGAACAGTTGTTCCGCGGCTGCCCGTTGGTGGTGGTGCTCGATGGCTTGCAGGACCCCGGCAACGCCGGCGCCATCGCCCGCGCCGCCGAGGCCTTCGGCTCCACCGGCCTCCTGTTTCTCAAAGGCACCGTAAGCCCGTATAATCCCAAGACGCTGCGCGCTTCCGCCGGCTCGCTCTACCGCATCCCGTTTCTACACGGCGTGGACCCCGCCCTGGCGCGCGCGGCCCTTCGCCAGAACAAGGTCGAGTTGTATGCCGGGGTTCCGGCGCGCTTCGGCGCCGCGGTGCGCTCGCTGGCGGATGCTGATTTCTCGGGACCCTGCGGCTTGGTCATCGGCAACGAGGCGCGCGGCGTCGGCACGGAACTGCGTTCGGCCGCGCTCGATATCTCCATCCCCACGGTGGGCGTGGAATCGCTCAACGCCGCGGTGGCCGCCGGCATCCTGCTCTACGAAGCGCGGCGGCAGAGAGCGCTGCGGCCGTGAGCCTGTTCGACTCTCCATCCCCCGAACCCGAAACACACGGCAAGCGCCCCCTGGCCGAGCGCATGCGTCCGGAGCGCCTCGAGGATTTCATTGGACAGGAGCACATCCTCGGGCCGGAGAAGCCTCTCCGCCGCCAGATCGAGCGCGATGAGCTGGCCTCCATCATCCTCTGGGGACCGCCCGGCACCGGCAAGACGACGCTCGCCAAACTCATCGCCCGCATCACCCGCTGCGAGTTCATTCCCTTCAGCGCCGTCCTCAGCGGCATCAAGGAAATCAAGGCGGTGATGGTCGACGCCGAGCGGTTGCGGCGCGTGGGCCGCCGCACCATCCTCTTCATCGATGAGATCCACCGCTTCAACAAGGCGCAGCAGGACGCTTTTCTGCCCTATGTGGAGCGCGGCGACATTATCCTCATCGGCGCCACCACCGAGAACCCTTCCTTTGAAGTGATCTCGGCGCTGCTCTCCCGCTCACGCGTCTACGCGCTGCGCGCGCTCACCGTGCCGGAAATCGTGACGCTCCTCAAACGCGCTCTGCCGGTGGTGGGCCTCCAGGCGCCCGAGGAACTCCTCGAGCAGATCGCCATCTACTCCAACGGCGACGCGCGCCAGGCGTACAACACCCTGGAAGCGGCGGTCGCCGGGGTGCCCTCTGGGCCCGGAAGCGAGCTGACCCCCGCCGCCGTTGAAGATGCCATGAATCGCAAGACGCTGCTCTACGATAAGGGCGGCGAAGAGCACTACAACGCGATTTCCGCGCTGCACAAGTCGGTGCGCTCGAGCGACGTGGACGCCGCGCTCTACTGGCTCACCCGCATGATCGAAGCGGGCGAGGACCGCCTGTACATCGCGCGCCGCCTCATCCGCATGGCCATCGAAGACATCAGTCTGGCCGACCCGCGCGCTTTGGAGCAGGCCGTGGCGGCCATGCAGGCGGTCCACTTCCTCGGCATTCCCGAAGGCGACCTGGCGCTGGCGCAGGCGGCCATCTATCTGTCGGTGGCGCCGAAATCCGACTCCGCTTACCGCGCCATGAACGCGGTGCATGAGGATGTCGAGCAGACCATCGCCGAGCCGGTCCCCATGAACCTACGCAACCCCGTGACGCGCACCATGAAGGAGTGGGGCTACGGCCAAGGCTACCAGCACGCGCACCAGTTTGAGGACGCCATAGTCGATATGGAATGCCTGCCGCCATCTCTGGCCGGACGGCGTTATTATTTCCCCACCGGCCGTGGCCTGGAGAAGCGCATTGGCGAGAGGCTGGAAGAGATCAGGCGGCTCCGGCAGGCGCGTTAGCCGCCAACCGCTGGGCGCTCACGTTCGCCATCATTCTCCAGAATTTCTCCCCTCATATAAGGGTAAGTGTATACGCTAGTATGAGGTACAGTTGGGAACCCCCTCTCTTTGGGAAAAAGGTCTTGCATCTTGCAAATCATGATGCTAGACTAGTCATGGTTGCTCTAGTACCATAACGAACGTTAATATTGCAGAGCTGAGATGATCGCAAGCTTTTTGATAATCGCGTTTTCGGTACTTCTTCTAGCGTATTGGTTCCGCTATAGCTGTATCCTCTTGCTGCGCTCTCATGCGGAGCGGATGACTTCGACGTCCGCCGTGTCGGATATCCGGTTCTGCTTCGCGGAGGTGCAGGCTCAGCTTCGAACCGCCGAGGTGCTGGACCCGCTACACCTATCGTTGCAGCGCGACTACGAGATTCTCATCTATTTGCTGCAACACGCCTCCGGCCTCAGTCTGGAATCTTTTGAAGACCGCCTCCTGGTGCTGGACTACAAAGTGATGCAGTGGTGTTATCGCCTCACCAGGATTGCCGCGCCGCAACAGGCTCGCCGGGCGCTCAACGAAATGGCCTCGGTTCTGATCGTGCTGGCCCAGAATATGGGCGAACAGGCCCGCGTTCACACCGAAGCGTAATAGCAGCCCACCCCAAGACCTCGGCACTTCCTCGTGATCGGCAGCCCCTCGAGATTGGTTCGGTTTCAGCGACTCGCGTGCTGCCCAGTGGACTGCAATGGCCGCCAGGGGTGCTAGCGGCGCCCGCCGTGGGAGCCTCCGCCGCCGCGGAAACCGCCACCACCACCGCCATGGCTCCCTCCCTGGGAAGGAGCGGAGCGATACCCGCCGCCGCCGTACGATGGGCTGGAGCGATAACTGGGCATGCTGCGGCTGCCGCCGAAGCTGCCACCATAGGCGGGAGCCGAGCGATAGGCCGGAGCGGAACGGTACCCGCTGCCGTACGATGGGCTGGAGCGATAACTGGGCATGCTGCGGCTGCCGCCGAAGTTGCCACCGTAGGCGGGAGCGGAGCGATAGGCGGGCGCGGAGCGATACCCGCTGCCGTACGATGGGCTGGAGCGATAGCCCGGCTGCGAACCGGAACCTCCAAAGTGGCTCCACTGGCTTCCGCCGCTGCCCGAGGCCCGAGCCGCATTCATGCTCTGCCGGGCCGCCGGAGCGCCGCGCTGAGCCTGGCTCGCCCCCGCTCCAGACCCGCCGAAGTGCTGCCAGTTGCCGGCTGCCGCGCGATTGCTCTGCGGCGCCAAGGATCGGCCGGCCGGGGCGCCGCGCTGCGCACCATTAGCGCCCACGTTTCCGCGGCTCGCGATGTTCGCACGCCCGCCGGCTAATCTTCCACCCGCACTGCCGTAACGGGAGGCCAGCACTCGATTGGGGTATGCCACCCCCAGCCGGTGTGCCGGATTGTGGGCCCAGATCCCACGGCCGCCAACCCCGCCGCCATAAAAGCCACCGAAGCCATAGTGGTTGAAAAAGTAGTAGTTCTCAAAGATCGAGCAGTTGAACCAGTTCGGCCCCCAGCCCCAACCGCCCCATCCCAGACCGCCGAAGAAGCCTCCGATGTAAATCCCCGGGCCGAATCCATAACCAAAACCGTAATACGGGTAGTCGAGCGGCGGATAGTAGCCATAATCGGGCGGTCCCCAGACGTACTCGGGGTCGTACTCCGGCACATACACCACCTCCGGGTTCGCCGGTTGAATATCAATCGCACTCTGATCCCCTTGCGTCTCGGTCGTGACAGTCTCTTGAGCGTTCGAATTCAGTTTGCCCGCCGCCTTGGCTTGGGCGCGCATCCTCTGCACGGCATTCATGACGTTGGCCTGTTGGGCCAGAAATGCGTTGCCCAGGTCGGTCGTCCAGCGAATGTTCGAACTCAACAGGGTGAGGACATCCGGAAAGGCCACCAGCGCCTGAATACTCGGGTCCCAATCCTGCTGGCGCGCGGCAGCCATCAGTTGCTGGCCCTGCAGGTTTCGATTCTGTTGCAGCCACTGTTGCGCTTCGGCCACCTCCAGTGGATAGGTGGCGGCCACCAGCACCTGGCTGAGTAGCGCATCGGGATAGAGCGCGACGGGCGCCACCAGCGTGTCCAATTGATCTGGCGAGACCGACTGTGCCGGAGGCGCAGGTGGCGCGGGCGGCGCGGGAGCCTGCGCCAAGAGCACGCCGGCCGGGAACGCCAACAGGAGCAGGACGCAAACCATGCCGAGCGTCTGCCGAACAACCAAGTGGAGCCGTCGAGACTTCATTCTTCTACCTCCGTTACCGCGGCGCCGATGTCCCCAAGACACGCGCCTCGGTCTTACAGGAGCACGTTCCAGACCAAACTTCAAATGATTGACGGCCAGCCACTTAACCACATTGCCCAGCCGGGGATGAATGGCCGAAAACCACCACCTCTGCTGGATTCTGGCCAGTCCGCCACTTCCGTGTCGCCCCCCGGGCAGGACGTGAATCGCACCGCGCCAAAGTAGTACTCTATTTGGAGACACCCGTGATGCCGGACATTAGCACGCCGCTGCCTGCTCCACCACCCCGCATCCAACGGTGGCGGAAGCCCGCATGCGCGGTTCTTTTCGCGGCTTACTTCTTCCTGGTCTCATGGGACGGCCTGAAGGCGCCCTTTGCGATCGACGAAATGGCGGCCATCTGGTGGTTCTGGCATCCCTTGCCCTGGCGGTTGCTGTTTTCCCAATTCATGCTCTGGCATGGCTATCTCCGGCCGATGGGAGGACTGTTCTATGTGCCCATCTTTCTGACGTTCGGCCTGAACCCCGTGCCCTACCACGTAGTCTTGCTGCTGCTGCTGCTGGCCGGTGCGTACCTGATGTACCGCTTCGCGCGCGTGCTGGGCTTGGGAGAGCTGCCGGCCGCGATTGTGGCGCTGATCGCCTGCTATCACGGCGGCTTGAGTAACCTGCACTTTAACAGCGTTTTCGTGTTTGACGCGCTCTGCGGCGTCTTCTACTTCGGCGCGTTCGTGTACTATGCGCGCATACGCTCCTCCGGCAGTTTGTTAAGCCGGGGCCAGACGGCGGCATTCCTGGGGCTCTACCTCTGTGCCCTCAACTCCAAGGAAATGGCGGTCACCATGCCCGTCATTCTGCTAGCTTACGAATGGCTTTTTCACGCGCCGCCGCCCTGGCGGGGGAAATCGCTCGCCCTATGGCTCCGCGGGCCGGGAAGCGTGCTGTGCTGGTCGGCGGCCATGAACCTGGTCTTCATTTACGGGAAAAGGTTCGCACCGGGTGCGCTGATGCAGGCATCGGCGTACAGGCCCGTGATTTCATTGGCGCGGATCGTCGATTTTCAGGAACGGTACATCGGCGACATTTTCTATCACATGCCCCGTTTCGAGTGGCCGGCCACATTGGCGATCTGGCTGGCGGTGACCTATCTGGTCTGGCGGCGCAACCGGCCGGTGCTCCGATTCTGCTGGATCTACATCCTGGTGACACCTCTGCCCATCGAATTTCTGGAAGGGCGCGATCAGGCCTGCCTGTACGTCTGCCTGGCCGGTTGGGCGGTGCTGGCGGCGACGCTGTTCACCGACTGGCTGCCCGGCGCCACGCGAATCCTGATCGCTGAACCGCTGTTCCGCCGCCTGCGGCCCAGCCACGTGCGCGCCGTGCTGGCCGCCGCGTGCATGGTTCTTTGGGCCCTGGGAAACTTGCAATTCGAACAGACCGAGGTCGCACCTGCCATACCGTACCTGGGCGGAGAAACCACTGCGGTGCTGGCCGAATTTCGAGATGCGAATCCGCACGTCCCCCCGGGCTCCAAAGTGATCTTCCTCGACGACCCGTGGCCGGGCAGGAGTTTTGATACGTCATTCATCGCCGAGTTGTGGTTCCGCGACCGCAAGACGCGGGTCCTGCTCAACCAGATGAGCCATCTTCCGCCGGAAGAGATCGCCAAGGCCGACGCCCTGTTCACCTGGCGGGATGGGAAACTGATTCGCGTGCGATAGCGAACGCCGAGGTACAAACATGAACCTGTTCACGCCGCTGACGGTGCGCGATGTCACCTTCCGCAACCGCATCGCCGTCTCGCCCATGTGCCAGTACTCCTCGGTGGACGGGTTGACCACCGACTGGCACCTGGTCCACCTGGGCAGCCGGACCGTGGGCGGCGCCGGCCTGGTGATGACCGAAGCCGCCGCCGTGGAGGCGCGCGGGCGCATCTCGCCGGGCGATGCCGGCATCTGGAAGGACGAGCACATCGAGCCGCTCGAGCGCATTACGAGCTTCCTGCGGGAGCATGGCGCGGTGGCGGGTATCCAGCTCGCGCACGCCGGCCGCAAAGGCAGTACGCGCCGCCCGTGGGAAGGCGGCGGGAGCGTTCCGGAGCCGGCCGGCGGCTGGCAAACGGTGGCGCCCAGCGCGGTCCCGTTCGAGCCCCAGTATCCCGCCCCCGCGGAGCTGTCGCACGCCGCAATTCACTCCATCGTCGACGCGTTTCGTACGGCCGCGCGGCGTGCGCTCCGCGCCGGGTTCCAGGTGGTCGAGATCCACGGCGCGCACGGCTACCTGATTCATGAGTTCCTCTCTCCGCTCAGCAATCGCCGCACCGACGAATATGGCGGGACCTTCGAAAACCGTATTCGCTTCGCCCTGGAAGCGGCCCAGGCGGTGCGCGGGGCATGGCCGCTCAACCTGCCGCTGTTCCTGCGGATTTCCGCCACCGATTGGGTCGAGGGCGGATGGACTCCCGGCGAGTCCGTCGAACTGGCGCGCCGCGTGCGGCCGCTGGGGGTCGATCTCATCGATTGCTCGTCGGGCGGTTCGGCGGCGCACGCCCAAGTGCCGCTCGCTCCCGGCTATCAGGTTCCCTTTGCCGAGCGCATCCGCCGCGAGGCCGGCGTTCTCACCGGCGCGGTCGGGCTGATCACTACGCCCCAGCAGGCCGATGAGATCATCCGTTCGGAGAAGGCCGACCTGGTGCTGCTGGCGCGCGAATTCCTGCGCGATCCCTACTTCCCGCTGCACGCCGCCAGGGCGCTCGGCGCGGAGGTCGACCCGCCGGTGCAGTATTTGCGGGCTTTCCCGCACTCCTGAAAAACGAAAGGCGGCCCTTCCACGCAAGGCTGCGGGAAGGGCCGCCCGATTTTACCTTACCGGCACGGCGGCCGGACTCGGATAAATGTTAGGTGGTGGACCGCTTGGCGGTGGCTTCGGTGGTCATGGGCGCACCACCACCCCGGCCCGGACGAGTGATCTTCAACTTCAACTCGTTGTCGGAAACCGTGCCGGCGTACTCCGTCGTCATCGAATTGTCGCCCATCTGGATGGTGATCTTGAAGGAGATGTTGTCGCCATCGATCTTGCCTTCGGAGATCTGGGTTTCCATGGGTTCGCCGCCGCGGCCAGGCCTCACCACACTGCCGGTCAGCGTGCTTCCACTAGCCTTTAGGTTAAGCGTCACCTGGGTGGGGTTTCCACCTCCCCGGCCGGGTTGCTCGTATACCCACTTGCCGGTGACATCCGCCGCCATCGCGACGAACGCTACCACAAGCAGAATCGTAAATACAAAAAGCAGCTTTTTGGTCATAGTGACTCCTAGGCGTCACCCAACGGTTGGACGTTACCCTCCGTGGTGATATTCGGCTAAAAAACACAAAAAACAACCCTTCCGCACTGAGCCGCGGCAAAGGCCGCCCGATTTTTCCAGGCCGGCGTGGTGGCCGGACGGGGGTAAGTGCTAGGTGGTGGACCGCTTGGCGGTCATTTCGGTGGTCGTCGGCCCATTCCGCCCTTCGCGATTCACCTTCAGTTTCAGCTCGTCGCCGGAGAGCGTGCCCTCGTACTTGGTCACCATCGTGTTGCCGTTGAACTCCACCTTCACCGTGAAGGAGATGTTGTTTCCGTCTATCTTCCCGTCGGAGATTTCACGCGCCTGGGGAGCGCCGCCACCCCCGCCACCGCCGCCACGACGGCCACCGCCCATGCCGCCGGTCATGGTGCCGGTCAGGGTGGCGCCATCGGCCTTCAGGTCAAACGTGATCTGGCGACCCGGGCCGCCGTTCCTGCCCGGTTGCTCGGCTACCCACTTGCCGGTGATATCCGCCGCCATCGCGACGAACGCTACCACCAGCAGAATCGTAAACACAAAAAGCAGCTTTTTGGTCATAGTGACAGCTTAGGCGTCGCGGCTTGTCCGGACGTTACCGCCTCCGTCACGGTAGAATCGAGGTTTGCCTGATCTCCTCGTATCGGTGGTGATCCCCACCCTGGCCGCGGATTCGAGGCTTGCGGATTGCCTCGAATCCCTCGGGCGGCAGACACGGCGCGATTTTGACGTGATCGTCGTGGATAACAGCGGCCAAGGTCTGGTGAGGCGCCAGGGCCTGGCGCCGGGCGCGCGGATTATCGAGAACCCTCGCAACGCCGGTTTCGGCGCGGCCGTGAACCAGGGCTGGCGCGCTTCCGCCGCGCCGTACCTGGCGACCCTGAACGACGACGCCGCGGCGCACCCAGGCTGGCTCGAGGCGCTGGCCGCGGCCATGGAGCGGCATCCCGAGGCCGGCATGTGCGCTTCGCAAGTGCGCCTGTTCGGCGAGGATTGCCTGGATTCCGCCGGGATGCTGGTGTCGAGAGACGGCAGCAGCAAACAGCGCGGCCACGGGAAACCGCCGGAGGACTTCCCCGTAACCGAGGAAGCGCTCTTCCCCAGCGCGTCCGCGGCGCTCTACCGGCGCGCCATGCTCGAGGAACTCGGCGGCTTCGACGAGAGCTTCTTCCTCTACTGCGAGGATACCGACCTCGGCCTGCGCGCGCGCTGGGCCGGATGGAAATGCCTGTATGTTCCGCAGGCCGTGGTGGAGCACCATTACTCGCACACGGCCGGCCGCGCCTCTCCGCTGAAGGCCTATTACGTGGAACGCAACCGGCTGTTCGTGCTGGCCAAGAACTTCCCGGCGGGCATGCTGCTGGCGGCGCCGTTCGCCGCCTTGTGGCGCTATCTGTGGCATGCGTGGTACATTTTCCAGGGGCGCGGAAGCGCGGCCCGTTTCCGGGCGGAAGGACATGCCGGGCCGAAAATGATTTGGTATGTGATCCGGGCGCACGCCGCCCTGCTGGCCAATGCGCGCCGCTTGTGGCGGCAGCGGCGCGAGATCCGCGCCCGCGCACGCATCACCCCGGCCGTCTTCCGGCATCTCATCCGCTGCCATTCCATCGGCGCCAGGAGGATGGCCGCGCTGTGACTCACGCCACCGATCCCGATTCCCTGCTGGTCATCGTGCCGGCTTTCAACGAACAGGACGCCGTCGGCGGAGTGGTGCGCTCGGTTCACCTCCACGTGCCCGGCGTCCCGGTTCTGGTGATCGACGACAGCTCGGCCGACGACACCATCCTGGTGGCGCGCCAGGCCGGGGCCGAAGTGCTGGCTCTGCCCCACCACCTGGGGTTGGGCGGGTGCGTGCAGGCCGGCTACAAGCTCGCCTTTGAGCTGGGATTTCAATACGTAATCCGCGTGGACGGAGACGGCCAGCACGACCCGCGCTACATTCCGAGCATCTTCGAGAAGCTCAAATCGTCGGGCTGTGAAATGGTGATCGGCTCGCGGTTCGTCGCCGAAAACGGATCGCGCACGGGGGCCGTCCGGTCGCTCGGCATTCGCTTTTTCCGCCTGGTGCTGCGCCCCATTCTGGGCAAGCCCGTGCACGACCCCACCTCCGGTTTCGTGGGCGTGAACCGTAAGGCGCTGGGCGTTTTCAGCCGCACCTTTCCGCTCGAATACCCGGAAATCGAGACGCTGGTGGTCTTGCAGCGCCGCCGGTTCCGGTTCGAAGAGGTGCCCTGCACCATGCTCCCGCGCACCACCGGCCGCTCTTCCATCACCGCCCTCAAATCGCTCTATTACATTGTCCACGTGCTCTTGGGCGTATTCGTCAACGTACTGAAATTCGATCGCCGGGCCCTGAGGGCACCCCACCGCCGCCCACCGGGCTCCGGCGCTGGAGGATAAATGGACCACCTCTTGAACGTCACCACCGGCCTGAGCATTGTGCTGATCGTCATCGTGCTGGTTTCCGTGCGGCGCGCGCACATTCGCGTCGAATACTCGGTAAGCTGGCTGGTGGCCGCCTGCGCCATGCTGGTGCTGTCGCAAGCCCGGCCGGTCCTGGACGCGGTCAGAAGATCGATCGGCTTGCCGGATACCCCGCTGACCCTTTTTCTGCTCGGGGGCGGCGTGCTAGTGATCATGTTTTTCCGCTTCTCCGTCATCATTTCTCACTTGCGCGACGACAACATCGCCATGGCGCAGCGCGTCGCCATTCTGGAGTACCACCTCCGGAGCTTCAAGAACCATGAAAAACAGGAAGCGTGAAGTCCGCAGAAAGGTGGTGGCGCCGGGCCCAAGGGGCACCCCGCCGCGCCGCAGCGCCTGGCCCTGGGTTTTGGCCGCGGTGGGCGCGGTGGTGGTGGTGTTCTGGGCCTACGCGCCGGCGATGCACGGCGAGTTTCTGTTCGACGACAACGCTCTTCCCTTCTCGCTGCCGAATGCCGCGGCTCCGTTGCGCGCCTGGATCGGCCAGATCCGTCCGGTGCTGATGTTCACCTATTGGATGAACTCGCGCCTCTCGGCAGAAGACCCGTACTCGTATCACGTCTTCAACGTCATCCTTCACTGCCTCACCAGCCTGCTGATGTTTCCGATGGTCCGGCGATTGCTCGAATGGTCGGGCGCCCGGGCGTCGTTGCGCAATCTGCTGGCCGGCTTCGCGGCCCTGGTTTTCCTGCTGCACCCCGCGCAGGTCGAATCCGTCGCCTACCTGGCGGGGAGGTCGGAATCGCTCAGCGGCTTGCTGGCCGCCGCGGCTTTCACCGTGTTTCTGTATCGCCGCCAGACCGCCGTGTCGTGGGCCACGGCGGCCGCCATCATCGCGCTGTTCGGCGCGGCCCTGCTATCCAAGGAGCAGGCCGTGGTGCTGCCCGCGCTGCTGCTTCTGACCGACTACTGGTGGAACCCCGGCTTTTCCTTCCAGGGCATCCGGCGCAACTGGAAACTCTACCTGCCCATGGCCCTCGGCGCCGCCGCGGGCGTGGCCTTCTTCTGGAATCTCATCCTCGGAATCGGCACCGGCGGCACCGCTGGATTCGGAATCAAGGAGTTTACCTGGTATCAGTACTTCTTCACCCAATGCCGCGCCCTGTTCGTGTACATCGGCATGTTCGTGCTGCCCGTGAATCTGACGGCCGACTGGGATTTCCCCATCTCGAGAACGATTCTGGATCGCGGCGCCATCTTCGGCTTGCTCGCGCTCCTGGCCCTGGCCGCGGCCGCATGGCGCTACCGCCGCCGCTTCCCGCTGGCGAGTTACGGCTACTTCGCGTTCCTGCTGCTGATGGCGCCGACCTCCTCGATTCTGCCCATCAAGGACCCCATCGCCGAGCGCCGCCTCTACTTTTCCATGTTCGGCCTGCTGTTGATCCTGGTGGATGTGCTAAGCCGGTTGAAGGTGGACCGCCGGGCGCTGGCCGCCGCCTGCCTGGTGGTGGCGCTCGCCGCCGCCGCCGCCACGCGCGCCCGCGCCGCGGTATGGGCCGATCCGGTCTCGCTATGGGAAGACACCGTGCGCCACTCGCCCAACAAGCGGCGCGTGCATTTCCAACTCGCCTTCGCCTACTTCCAGCAGGAACGTTACAGCCAGGCCCTCGAGGAGTTTCAAAAGACCGCGGAACTGGGGCCAATCACGCCGGATCTGCTCCTGGACTGGGGCCTGGCCTACGACCGCCTCGGCCAGTTCGACCAGGCGCTGGCCAAGTTCCAACAGGCGGCCGCGATGCAACCTACGGCGCACTTCTACACGCAAATCGGCATGGTGTATGCCCAACAATCGCGATGGCCGGAAGCGTTGCAGGCTCTGGCAACCGCTGAGAAACTGGACCCGAAGTTCCCCGACACCTACACCTACCGGGGCAAGATCTACCTCAATACGAACCAGGTGCCGGCCGCCATCCAGGAGTACCGGCGCGCGCTGGCGATCGACCCCACGCTGGAGGACGCGCGCCACGACCTCGCCATCGCCGAAGGCCGCCTGCGCGCCGGCCATTGATATGCCGCCGCTGCGCATCGGCGTCAACGCGCTGTACCTGATTCCGGGCGGGGTCGGCGGCACCGAGATCTACTTGCGCGGCCTGCTGGCCGGTCTCGCCGGCATCGATGCCGGCAACCAGTACTTCATTTTCACGAACCGCGAAACGGGTCCCGACCTGGTCCCCCGGCAGCCCAACTTCCACCAACTGCCGCAGCTCGTTCGGGCCGTTTCGCGTCCGGCGCGCATGTTGTGGGAGCAGGCCGCGCTGCCGCTGGCCGCCGTGCGCCATTCGCTCGACGCGATGCTGAACCCCGGTTTCACCGCGCCGCTTTTCTGCCCCTGCCCCCAGGTCACGGTCTTTCACGACCTTCAGCACCGGCGCCACCCCGAGTATTTCCGTTGGTTCGACCTGCCGTTCTGGCAATTCTTCCTGTTCTGGTCGGCGCACGTTTCGCGCCTGCTGCTGGCCGTTTCCTCCGCCACCGCCGCCGACCTGCTGAAGCATTACCGCCTTCCCGAATCGAAGGTGCGGGTAACGCCCGAGGGCGTCGACCCGGTCTTTTTCGATATCGCGCGCCGCCGCACTCCCGAACCGTTCCTGCTCACGGTTTCGACGCTGCATCCGCACAAGAACCTGGATGGGCTGCTGCGCGCCTTCGCCGGCTTCCGCCGGACGCATCCGGAATTCCGCCTGATAGTGTGCGGGCTGCACGGTTTTTCGACCGGCCGGTTGCACGAATTGCGCGATTCGCTCGACCTGCGGGACGCGGTGGAGTTCCCCGGCTGGATTCCGCGCGAAGATCTGCACGACCTCTACGCGCGCGCCTGGGCATTCCTCTACCCGTCGCGGTTCGAGGGATTTGGCCTCCCGCTTCTGGAGGCGCTGGCCTCCGGCATCCCCACGGCCTGTTCGGGAATCGAGCCGCTTCGGAGCATCGCTGGCGGCGCCGCCCTGGAATTCGACCCGCTGGACACCACGGCCATGGCAGAAGCCATGCTGCGAATTGCGTCCGACGAGGCGTTGCGGGCGCACTTGGCCGAAGCCGGGCCGCGGCGTGCCGCGCAGTTCTCGTGGCGGGCCACGGCGGAAGGGACGCTGGCGGCGCTGCTGGCCGTGGGGCGGAGTGCCTGACGGGGGCTGGGGGCCGGTTCTCAGAGAAACAATCACACTTCGAATCAGAGACTTACAAGCTTCTGTTACAGTTTGTTGACAAATTGGATCAAATTTAATTAAATTAACTTATGGGCCGGGCACTCCGGCCCAATCGAGAGGGGAAAGGATTCACATCATGCAAAGCTTGTCGTTCAGAATGGCCGCAGTGGCGGCCGTGGGCACGATTCTTCTCGCGGCGGCGCCGGCCGCTGCCACCGATCCCGGGGCGAAGCCGGATCAGGGCGGCTGTCCAGTCGCAGCCACAGTGCCGGCAGGAGATCCGGCGGCAGTCGAAATCACATATCTCCAACCGTTCACGAACATCGAGGAGATTCCGGTGGGCTCCGATCTGTCTTCCATCAAGCTTGAAGGCATCAAGGCGGTAAAGGTCGCGACCAGAGAAACCTCAATAACCGACCAGCGTTACTGCGAGAACGGCTTTCAAGAACCGGGCGGCTCTATGTACTGTCCGTCGGTGCAGGACAGGTCCCAGGTGCCCGCCTATCAAATCACCTATTGGTATAACGGCCCGCCGCTAGGCTCCGACGAATACGGAAACGGTCATTTCACTTTCAGTGTGTATCTGCGTCCCGAAGATTTGGACCCGGCGGTGAGTGACGCAATATCGGCACACAAGATGAGCCGGGCAGTCGCCGCGGAAGGTCTGAAGCTCACCACCTATAGGGGCTTGGTCCAACGGGTCGTGATTGACGAAGCGAATTCGGCTTTTTGCGATGGCAACTATATCGACGGACTTTGGACTCACACCGATCGCAATTGCCGGGAGAAAGTGGCCTACAAGACGGTCGCAGTGCCCTCCGATTACATCACGGTGAGGGTTGATTCTACTGCCCGAATGGCGAATCTACTCTCGGCTTCGCATCCATCTTCGCCGGGCAATTGACCGGCCGGCTGGCTGGCGCGCCTGCTATATTGTCCTTCGTGGAACCTGCCACCGCGCTGCTGGCCGACCCCATTTTCCGCGAACACCTGGCGGGGCGCGAACATCCGGAGCGGCCCGAGCGCTTCGATGCCGTGGTGCGGGGATTGCGGCAGGCGGGCCTGCTCGAACGGCTGGCGCGCGTGGATGCGCGCGCGGCCACCGAGGAGGAACTGCTCCTGTGCCACACTCCGGAATACCTGCGAACGGCCAAGCGGGACGTGCTCTCCGGACGCCCGTCGCTGACGACCGGCGATACCGACATCACGCCCAATTCCTGGGAGGTCGCGGCGCGGGCCGTGGGTGGCGTACTGAACGCCGTCGACGCGGTGGTGACGGGCAGGGCGCGCAACGCCTTCTGCGCGGTGCGGCCGCCCGGACATCATGCCTCGGCCAGCCGCGGGATGGGATTCTGCTTCTTCAATAACGCGGCTCTCGCGGCCCGCTATGCGCAGCGCCGGCATGGCCTGGAGCGCGCGCTGATTGTGGATTGGGACGTGCACCACGGCAACGGCACCGAGGACATTTTCTACTCCGACCCCACGGTCTTCTACTTCAGCACGCACCAGTGGCCGCTGTACCCCGGGACGGGGCGCGCCGATGAGACCGGCGAGGGCGCGGGCGTTGGGACCACCATGAACTTCCCGTTTCCGGCGGGCTCCGGGCGAGAGGAGATTTTGGGCGCTATCGAGAATTCGCTGGCGCCGGCCGCGGACCGGTTCCGGCCGGACTTGCTGGTGATCTCGGCGGGGTTCGATTCGCGCCGCGGAGATCCGCTGGGCCGCTTCACCCTCACCGACCGCGATTTCGCGGACCTCACGCGCGCCGTCATGGAGATCGCCGCGCGCCATGCCGGCGGGCGCGTGGTCTCGGTACTCGAAGGCGGCTACAACCTGGACGGGCTGGCCTCCGCCGCGGCCGCGCACGTGGAAGCGCTACTGGCTTGACCGCCGCACCACCGCATCCAGTTCGCCCTTAGCCAGGCGCACGTGGATGGCGGAATCCGGCGGCGCGGCGCCGGCGTCCTTCAAAATGCCCGCCGCGCCGGAGACGATGGCATAGCCGCGCTCCAGAATCCGCAGCGGGCTGAGCGTCGAGAGCTGGCCCGTAAGCCGGTCGAGCGCGCCGCGGCTCCGCGCCAGCCGCAGGCGGACGTCGCAACCCTGGAGACGCGCCTCGAGCGCGCGGCGCGCCCGCCCACGCGCATCCAGTTCCGCGCGGATGCGCTCGCGCAGGCGGTACTCCCGCTCGTCGATGCCTTGCAGGCCGCGGCCCACGCGGCGGTGGAGCGCGCCGAGCGCGCTCTCGATGCCCCGCTGCCGCAGGCGGCGCTCCAGCATGGCCAGGCGATAGCGCATGGCCTGCGTGCCGCTGGCGCGCGCGGCGGCAATGCGGTCGAGCAGCTCCTCGCGCGTGCGCACCACCAGTTCGGCGGCGGCCGATGGCGTGGGGGCGCGCAGGTCGGCCACGAAATCCGCGATGGTGACGTTGGTTTCGTGTCCCACGGCCGAGACCACCGGCACGGAACAGGCGGCGATGGCCCGCGCCACGGCTTCTTCGTTGAAGGTCCACAGATCTTCCAGCGATCCGCCGCCGCGGCCCACAATGACCACGTCCGGCCACTGGGACTGGCTGAAGAACTGGATGCCGCGGCACACCTCTTCCACCGATCCCTCGCCCTGCACCAGCGCGGGGAAGAGGCGGATGTGCAGTCCCGGGAAGCGCCGCGAAAGAATCTGAATGAGGTCGGCGATGGCCGCGCCGCGCGGCGAGGTGACGATTCCAATACGCCTGGGAAAACGCGGCAGCGGACGCTTGCGCCCGGCGGCGAACAGGCCCTCGGCGGCCAGCTTGCGCTTGAGCTGCTCGAATGCCAGTTGCAGCGCGCCCACGCCTTGCGGCTCGAGCATTTCCACCTGCAACTGGTATTCGCCGCGCGGTTCGTAGACATCGATCGAGCCGCGCGCCAGCACCGCCAGGCCGTCCTGGGGCTTGAATTTCCAGTAGCGGTGGGCGGAGCGGAACGCCACGCACTTCACCTGCGATTCCCGCTCCTTGAGGGTGAAATAGTAGTGGCCGCTCGCGGCCAGCTTGAGGCCGGAGATCTCGCCCGAGACCCACACGTCCCGAAACTCCGCATCGAGCGCGGCGCGGATGGCCGCGTTCAACTCGCCGACGGTATAGATGCGGCGCTGGGGCGCCAACTCGAATTCGAGCGCGGATTGCTCCACCAAGCCATGGTAACCCGGTGGGACAGACGATCGATTTGTGTCGTCTGTGGCGAGGCGTGACAGACCACGCAAGGCGATGGTCTGTCGTACTCTTACAATGAAAGTGGCATGCCACTTCCGGTTACCCTGCGCGCCCTCCAATACCGCAATTTCCGGCTGTTTTTTGCCGGCCAGCTCATCTCGCTCATCGGCACCTGGATGCAGAATGTGGCGCAAGCGTGGCTGGTTTACCGGCTCACGGGATCGGCGGTGCTGTTGGGCGCGGCCGGGTTTGCTTCCCAGATTCCGGTGTTCCTGCTGGCGCCCGTGGGAGGCGTCGTGGCCGATCGCTACAGCCGCCACCGCCTGGTCGTCAGCACCCAGACGGCCTCCATGCTGCTGGCTCTCGCGCTGGCGGCGCTCACGCTCTCCGGCAGGGTGCGCATCTGGCACATCTTCGTGCTGGCGGCGTTGCTCGGGGTGGTGAATTCCTTCGATATTCCCGCGCGTCAGGCGTTCATCGTGAGCCTGGTGGCGAAGCCCGACCTCATCAACGCCATCGCGCTGAACTCTTCCATGTTCAACGCCTCGCGCGTGGTGGGGCCGGCCATTGCGGGCATCCTGGTGGCCGGCATCGGCGAGGGCTGGTGTTTCTTCGCCAATGGCGCCAGCTACATCGCGGTCATCGCCGGGCTGCTGCTGATGCGCGTCCCGCGGCATCAGCCGGCGGCGCAGCCGGGCTCGCCCCTGTCGCGCATGGCGGAAGGGTTTCGCTTCGTGATTCGGCACCCGCCGGTCCACGCCTTGCTGATGCTGCTGGGCGTGGTGAGCTTCACGGGAATGCCCTACGCCGTGCTCATGCCGATCTTCGCCGACCGCATTCTGCACGGCGGCGCGAGGGGGCTGGGTTTGCTGATGGGCTCGACCGGGATCGGCGCGCTGGCGGCCGCCCTGATGTTGGCCAGCCGCCGGGATATCAAGGGACTGGGGCGCTGGGTGTCGTTCGCGGCCCTGGGATTCGGGGCCGGGCTGGTGGCCTTCTCCCTTTCGCGGATCTTCTGGCTCTCAATGGCCATCCTGGCGCTGTGTGGCTTCGCCATGATGATCCAGATGGGATCTTCCAACACGCTCATTCAGAGCATGTCGCCGGATCGGTTGCGCGGCCGTGTGATGTCGGTCTACTCGATGATGTTCATGGGGATGGCGCCCTTCGGCGCGCTGCTGGCGGGCGCGGTGGCGGGCCGCCTGGGAGCGCCCTTGACGGTTGCCGGCGGCGGCGCCATCTCGATGGGGGCCGCGACCGTTTTCTGGATGTGGTGGCCGCAGATCCGCGTCCACGCGCGCAAGCTGATTGTGGCGCAGCAGATGGCCGGCGGCGACCCGCCCCAGGAAATGACCGGCGGCAGTGTGGAGTTGGAGCCGGAAGAGTAGCGCCGCGCCGGGCCGCGCCGTCCCGCGCGACCCGCTGTACAATACAGGAGAAACATGTCCGAAATCGCGCAGTCTGAAGGGCGTATCGAACTGCATGGCTGGGACTCCCTGGCCGGTGCGTGGTATGGGCCCACCGAGCTGACGTTCACGCTCCGCGGCTGCGAGCGCGTTCTGAGCCAGTTGCGAGAGATGCCTGGCTCCTGGTACGGCAAGCTGCGCACGAAAGCGCCGGGGGAGCCGCCGCTGGGCTTCCAGGTTTCGATCCACGACCTGTGGGATGCCGGTCTGGCGCTTCTCGACATCGAGGGATCGCCCGGCGGTCCGTTGGAGGTCGTCCTGGCGATTCCAGCGCGGCGGCGCGCCAGAATCCGTCCGGACATGGCCTTCGAGTTCGTGGCGTTTCTAGGCTTTCTGAGAGGTCTGGAGAAGCCCGGCTCGGAGATGGCTATTCACGATTACATGCAGCGCGTACTGGAGGAAGCGGATCGGCCGTCCACCCTGGTCTTCTCGATGGAGACCCGGTTCGTGCTGCCCGAATCGCGCATGTCGATCTCCCAGCAGGCCGAGCGGCTGGCCATGACCATGATCGCGTGGATGGAGGAGAAGGACGCGCGCCCTCCGGGTTGACAGACGAAAGCGTCTCGCCCACTCAGCGGGCGGCGGCGCCGCGCCGGGCCAGGACCCGCTCGGCTTGCTGGAGCAGCGCTTGTGCCTTCGGCAGGCTCTCGACCGCGCGCTGAACCTCCGGGTCCCCGTGGAACGCCGCGCGGTCGGCCGTCTTCCTGTCAAAGGCGCGAAAGTACAGCTCGTAACGAATCTGGTCGCGCATCCAGTCGCGGTTGGCGGCGAACTCCGCGTCCGTGAAGGCGATCTGCTGGGACCGCAGATATTCCGCGAAGCTTCCCAGCGTCGCGTCGTCCGGAACCCAGCCCTCGGGCAGGTGCGGTCTCGGAACGCCGAAGTACCGCGAGCCGAAATGAAAGAACGTCCCCGGCGCCATCAGCCGGCGCTGAAAGGCATTGGCTAGAGGGGATTCGTACTTCTCGTCAGGGGTGATCCCTCCGCCGCCGTACACCTTGCGTCCGCTGTCGGTCGCCTTCACGTCCGCGGTGTTTTGAGCTTCGGGCCGAATCGAGTAATAGTCGAAGAGCGACTGGTGCGAGTAATCGCGCTGAATCAGGCGGCCGCTGGGCGTGTAGTAGTGGGCGATGGTCAGCAGCAGGGCGGCGCCCTCGTGGAGAGGGAATTGCGCCTGCACCAAACCCTTCCCAAAAGTGGTTTCGCCCAGTAGCCAGGCCCGGTCGTGATCCTGCAGCGCGCCCGACACGATTTCGGATGCCGAAGCCGAGCGGCGGTCCACCAGGACCACGATGGGATAGCGCTGGGCGGAGGGCTGCGCCTTGGCGCGGAAAACCTGCTCTTGCTCCGCGCGCCCCCGGTGGCTCACCACCACCTGCCCGTCGCGCAGAAATCGCCCCGCCAGGGCCACGGCTTCGTTGACCAGGCCGCCGGGATTGCCGCGAAGATCCAATATCATGCCCGTGACGGACTGCTCTCCCAACTTTTGCAGCAAGGCCTCCACGTCGTGGTCGACGTTCTGCGCTTCGAACGAAGTGACGTCCAGAAAGGCAGTGCCCGGTTTCAGCCAGAAGGCATCCACCACGCTGGTCTGGATCTCGCCGCGGGTGACCGTCACGGAGATGGGCCCGCCGGCGCCTTCCCGCCGCACTGTGATCCCCACCTGGCTGTCCTTTGGCCCTCTCAGCAGATCGGCTACCGCGCCCGTGTCCATGCCGGTGGTGTCGTGCCCGTCCACGATGGCAATGGCGTCGCCGCGGCGCAGATCGGCCTTCCACGCGGGCGAATCGAGGAAGGGCTCCATCACCACAATCTTTCCGCGTTCCGGGCCAATCAGCATTCCCACGCCGAAATATTGCGCATGCTGTTTCCGCTGCATGTCGCCGAACTCGGAGGGGTCGAGAAAGCTCGAATGCGGGTCCAGGGTCTGCAGCATGCCCGGTATGGCGCCCTCATAGATGGCCTTCTCCGGGGAGATCGGGTCGGCGAAGTTCTTCTCGACGAGCGCATAGGCCGCCGTCAGGGAGTGGACGCCGCGGGCGAGGTCGTCATCGGGAGTCGAAGCCGCGCGGGCGCGAATTCCCAAAACGGAGACCGGGACCAGCAACGCTAGGCTGGCGGCGATCAGGGCAAGGTACGGTGCTCTTCTCATGTTCATAGTTCAACCGGGCGGTCGGGGTACGCAGTCCGCAGCGTCCTTAGCTTCGTTCTTATGATACCCAAGTTGCGGCAGCGGAGCCACTAGTACCCACATAGTACCCATAGTACTTTCGCGTTTCTATCAATTCCGCGCGGAATGTGTTGACATAGACGGGAAAGCAATCTCATGCTTAGGGCGTTCTCACTTCTTGGAATGGCTTGCGTCTTCCTGATCATCTCTCCCGGGTTGCGGGGGACCGCGTTGAATGGGATCGCTCAGACAGCGGCCGGACTCGAGAGGTACAGCCCGTACTCGTACGCCGGAGTGGGGTTGGCGCTGGTTGGCCTCCTCATGCTGACCTTCTACAAGGCCTCGGTGCCGCACTGAGATTCCGGGCTGCGTCAGACCGCGCGGACCTTGCGCGCGGCGGGGGCGGTTTCGGACTTGGCAGGCTTGCGCTCGGCGATCGCCGTCAAGCGTTTCACTTGGTCCGTCACGCACACCAGGAACATGGGTTGACGCGCGTTCTTGAGCACATCGATGATGCGGTTGGGCGCCTCTTCCAGGAAGATCGATTTGCCGTCGGTGAGCAGATGAACGTCCGAAGCGGCCGAAAGGGCGTCGTTCAGGCGCTTGCCCATGTCTTTTTGTAGGAACCGCAGGACGCGGCGGATCTTCTGCAGCGAGAATCCCTTGCGCCGCAGTTCGGCGATGACCGAAATCTCGACCACTTCCTCCGGCAGATAAATCCGCTTGTGACCGTCCTGGCGCGGCGAGACGACATTGCGCTCGTCCCACCACTGCAATTGCCGCAGACTGACGCCGCAAATCCGGGCAACTTCGCTGCTGTTATAGCCTTGCGCGTCCGGGGAGGACACCGGACGGGGTTTCCTGGCTTTGAACATTTTAGGCCGCTTCCGTTATGGGATATGAAATAGGTGCCACTTTGGATTGTACATGCGCCACCGGCAGTGTCAATAGGGTCAACACACAAAGACGCCATTCTCTTTCGGGGGAAATGCCGTTGCACGCATCGCGAAGCGGGGGCGAGAGTGCTAGCGGCGCACCATCGCCGGGTAGTACAGCCCGAACTTCGTTTTGTGCCGGTTCATTGTGATTCGGCACAGCGGATAGTAGAATCTGATTGACAGCAGCGAAAAGGGCTGCCCGGGGGGAAATTCCGCCGAGTGGATCTACGGTGATCGAAGTGGGCCAGAGCGAAGTGGGTTTTGCCAGCGACGATCCCGTTAGGGGCGAGCTCCTGGTCGAGCGACTTGCGCGAGGTCCCCTGCCTCCCGAAGAGGCGCTGCGTTACGCCATTGAGATTGGCGCCGCACTCAACCGGGCACACTTGCGCGGCCTGGTTCACGGCGGGCTGTCGCCGTTCTCCGTGCGGATTGGCAGTACGGGTGCGCGAATCCTGCCGCCGCTGCGAGGATTCGACGAGCGCGCCGCGCCCTATCGCTCGCCGGAGCAGGTGCGGGGCGAGGCGCCGGACTGGCGCAGCGACGTGTTCGCTTATGGCGCGCTGCTCTACGAAATGGCCAGCGGGCGGCGGGCATTTCCAGGCGAGGGCGCGGAACTGGACGACGCCATTCTCGAACAGCCGGTGGCGGGATTGATGGCGAAATCGCCGATCCACGCGGCCATGGAAACCGTGATTGCCGGATGTCTCGAGAAAGACCCGGCCCGCCGCGGCCAGCGCATTCAGAACGCCGTGATCGAGCTGAAACTGGCGGGCCGGTCGTGGCAGCGCATGCCGGAGGTTCCCAACCAACTGCCGCGGCGCCCGGCCGGAATCCGGACGGCGGCCGCGCCGGCGCCTGTCGGAGATTCCAAGCTTCCGCGCACGCCGGCGTATGTCTTGCCCGAGCCGCCCGTTCCCAGGGACGCCTTGCGGCAGCGCCTCTGGGCCGCTGGGGCGGTGATCATCGCGTTAGCCGTCCTCTCTATGGCGGCGGGCTTGTATCTGCACCAGCGGCCCGCGGCTTCGGTCCTCAGATTTGCGCTGTCGCCTCCCGAGCACACCAGCTATCCGGGCACGCCTTCGGTATCGCCGGATGGCCGCTTTCTCACGTTCTCGGCTATCGGGCCCGAAGGCCAGCGCATGCTCTGGCTGCGGCCGCTGGACGCGCTTCACGCCAACGTCATTCCCGGAACCGAGGGCGGGTTCGCACCGTTCTGGTCGCCGGACAGCAATTACATCGCGTTTTTCGCCAACCTGTCGTTGAAGAAGGTGCGGATCAGCGGCGGCGCTCCCGCGATCGTTTGCCGCGCGGAAGCCATGCCTGGCGGCGGCACCTGGAACCGCAATGGCGTCATCCTGTTCGCACCCAGCCTGGCCGGTGGACTCTACCGGGTCTCCGAGAATGGCGGAGAGCCGCAGCCCGTCCTGAAGCTGGATTCCTCGAGATTCGAGCGTTCCGATCTCTGGCCCCAGTTCCTGCCCGATGACAAGCATTTCATTTTCTTTCAGCGGACCGACCTGACCGACACTACGGGGGTCTACGCCGGCACGCTCGAGCCGCCCGAATACCACCGCCTGTTCAGCTCCGGGACCAATGCCGTTTACTCCGGCGGGGCCGCGGGCGGCTCGGCGGAAAGCGGCTATCTGCTGTTCATCCACGACCGCCAACTGATGGAGCAGCCGTTCGACATTTCAAACCTCGCCCTGAAAGGAGACCCCTTCACCCTGGCGGATGACGTTGGCGCCGTGCGGAGTATGGCGCTGGCGCCCATCTCGGTCTCGGGCAACGGCATCCTGGTGTACCAGGACGTGGGCAAGCCCACCAAGCAGATGGTCTGGCTGGACCGGAGCGGGAAGCAGATCGGCCAAGTAGCGGAACCGGGCGATTATGGACCCCCGAAGATCTCTCCGGATGGCAGCCGCGTGGCGGTAGCCAAGATGGGGCCGGACGGTGTCAGCGCCAATTTGTGGATCCTCGACGCCGCCGGCAACGCCACCCGGTTTACATCCACACCCAATCACGAAGGTTCTCCCGTCTGGTCCCCGGATGGCTCCAAGATCGCCTACTTCAGCAACGCGGAGGGCGTCGACGATATCTATGTGAAGCCCAGCAGCGGGGAAGGCAGGGCGGAGCTGTTTTACACCAGCACGTTGCCCAAGTACCCTACCGACTGGTCTCGGGACGGCCGGTACATTCTGTTTTGTGTCGTGACCCCCAACACCCGGTCGGACGTGTGGGCGATTACCACGGCGGACCGGAAAGCCGCACCCGTCCTGGATACCATTAACGCGGAAAGTTACGCGACGCTTTCGCCGGATGGAAAATGGCTCGCGTTCCAATCCGACGAGTCCGGCCGCAGCGAGGTGTACGTGCAACCTTTCGAATTCGCCGCCTCGGGCACCAGGAAGTACTGGCTGATTTCGTCGGGCGGCGGCGGCCTGCCGCGTTGGCGCGCCGACGGCGCGGAGATATTCTATACGACCTCCGGCGGGCGCATGATGGCGGTCTCGGTGCACCCGGCCGGCGGCGATTTCCAGTTCGAGACGGCGCACATGTTGTTCCAGACCCGTCCCATTCCCGGGTCCTGGAACCTCTACAACGTCTCACCCGACGGCCAGCGATTCCTGCTCAATTTGCCTATGGAGTGGTCCAGCGCGGCGCCCATCACAGTGGTCACCAACTGGACCGAGAAGCTCAAAGAGTAACACTGGGTTGCCGGCGCACCGGCGCCGTCCGCAGGGCCTGCCACCAGATGTACAGGAACATGAGATCGGCCAGCATCATCACGACGCCTCCCGAGAAAGACAGTGCTCGGGAGCGGGTGCGCAGGGCGAGCTGGACAATGGACGTACCGATAGCCTCTCCGGTGAACTGGATGCCCAAGCCGCCGCTCAGCAGAAGCAGCCGGTGGTCCTTTTCGCGCGAAGCGATCAGCATCGCCCACAGCGCCATATCGAGAATCGCGGAACAGAAGCTCAGGTCGCGGGTCCAGGGAGCCATGAACGACCCCGTGTTCAGCGCCGGATTCCGATGAATCAGGAACGAAATGCCGGCGAATAGGATGGCGCCTGCAATCAATGAAACGCGCACGATGCGGCGCGACCGGAGCTGGCCCGTCGCCTGATAGATCAGGCTCATGACCACCGCATAGACCAGAACCTGCATAACCACTGCGTTGAACCAATAAACACCGGGGAAGGCAAACGCGGCCCCCTGCATGCCGCGGCGATAACCCACAGCCGACGGAACATCGACCACTGTGGTCAGGAAGTCGCCGACCACGTACGCGAAAAGGAATGGAAAGCGCCGGTAGCCGCCGCGCAGCAGCGTGCCGATGATGAGGAGCTGAAGAGGAAGCCCGATCATCAGACCGCAGAGTTGAATCGCGAAGCGCATCCAACTTCAATTCTAGGCCGGGCGACTCCTTGTATCGTGGGATTTTTTTGCGGTGACTATGCGGTGACCGAAAGATTTCCGTCCCATGGATCGGGCGGGATGATGGGACCCTGCGCAATGGTGACGTTCCCATCCCATGGATCGGGCGGGATGATGGGACCCTGCGCAATGGTGACGTTCCCATCCCATGGATCGGGCGGGATGATGGGACCCTGCGCAATGGTGACGTTCCCATCCCATGGATCGGGCGGGATGATGGGACCCTGCGCAATGGTGACGTTCCCATCCCATGGATCGGGCGGGATGATGGGACCCTGCGCAATGGTGACGTTCCCATCCCATGGATCGGGCGGGATGATGGGACCCTGCGCAATGGTGACGTTCCCATCCCATGGATCGGGCGGGATGATGGGACCCTGCGCAACGGTGACGTTCCCGTCCCATGGATCGGGCGGGATGATGGGACCCTGCGCAACGGTGACGTTCCCATCCCATGGATCGGGCGGGATGATGGGACCCTGCGCAATGGTGACGTTCCCATCCCATGGATCGGGCGGGATGATGGGACCCTGCGCAATGGTGACGTTCCCATCCCATGGATCGGGCGGGATGATGGGACCCTGCGCAACGTTCACCGGCTCCGCCAGCGTTGGATGACTGTGAACCGGCACACCGGTGCCCTGAAGAGCGTTCGACGCACAAGCCAGCGCGAACAATGCAAGCACCGCGGCGAAGATCAACTTGTTTTCGAGTAATCGACTCATTGAGAAGCTCCTTTTACCGACTTCCTGAACCCATCACGGGTTCGGCATTGAGATCCCGGAGGTCCAGTTGCCCTCTCGATCCACTTTCCAGAGAAAGGTCTGGCCTTTTGTGCTCTCATCCTTCAGGGTAACGTAACCTAGGGCATTTCGGGCACTGAAAGTAAGGTAACACCTAGTACTATTGGTCTTTTTTGAGAGAATAAGGAATAGGGTAAATCCCTTATATCGAGGCCAACCGAACCATTATGGTACTTGGGTGCGTCGCAGGGTGCGCTGGGGAAAATCGGTATCGGGCCGGAAGGGGCGTTGGCCGGGGTACTCAAGGCGCATGTCGGCAGCGACCTCGTCGAGCATTGCCAGGGTGGCGACTCGGCTCTCCATGGCGAACGCGGTGAGCAACAGGTTGTCGCAGATCGCGTTGATGACACGCGGAATCCCTTGTGCGCGGTAGTGAAGCTCTTCCATCAGTTGCGGCGAAATCACGGTCTGGCCCTTGAGTCCGGCGCACGCCATGCGGGAGTTCACGTAGGCCACGGTGTCGCGAAGATCGAAGCCTCGCAAGGCGCAGCGCAGGGAAATACGTTGTTTGAGCTGGCGGAATTCCGGGGCGTCCAACTTGCGATCCAATTCCTGCTGGCCGGCGAGAACGATCTGCAGCAACTTGCCCTTCCGGTTCTCGAGGTTTCCTAGTAGTCGGATTTCCTCCAGTACGTCCCAGTCCAGGTTGTGAGCCTCGTCCACAATCAGCACCGTGGTCCGGGCGAGGTTGGCTCTCTCGAGCAGCATGTTATTGAGCGAAAGCAGGACCTCGGTCTTGGAGAGGCGGTTGCACCGGAGGTCCAGGTCATAGGCCAGCATCTCGAAGAACTGCTCGACCGTCAAACGCGAGTTGAACAGCGAGGCGAACGCGATCTGCTGTGCGTTGAGGAAGTCGCGCAGGCATTCCAGCATGGTGGTTTTGCCGGTGCCGACCTCGCCGGTGAGGACGATGAAGCCCTTGCGGCTCTGCACGCCGTAGATGAGGTTGGCTAAGGCCTCTTCATGCTGAGTGCTGCGGAACAGGAACGAAGGGTCCGGGCTCATGTTGAACGGGTTCTTCGTAAAGCCAAAGAAGGCCTTGTACATACTCAGCGGCTGCCCGGAAGGACTAATCGCATCTTAGCATGCCCAAAGTAGCGCCGGCGATCTTGTCGCCGGTGGGGTATCCGGAGTGGGAAGAACACCGGCGAGAAGATCGCCGGCGCTGTACGGGCCGGGCATGCCCGGCCTCTACGAAGGCGCATGCGGCTGGGGCTTTTCGCCCGGGGAACTCTTGCCGGCGGTCTTGACCGGACTGATCAGAATGTGGGCGTTGCGACCCTCCAGGCGCGGTTGTCCCTCGACGCTGCCATGGGCGGCAAGGTCGCCGGCAAAGCGTATGAGCAGCTTCTTGCCGAGATCGGCGTGCGCGATTTCGCGCCCGCGGAACTGGACCACGGCCTTCACTCGATTGCCTTCCGCCAGGAAGCGGATGGCGTGCTTCATCTTGAAGTCATAGTCGTGATCGTCGGTATTAGGACGGAACTTCAGTTCCTTCACCTGGACGACGTGCTGTTTTTTCTTGGCGTCGTGCTGCTTCTTTTTCTGGTCGTACGTGTAGTGACCGAAGTCCACGGCCTTGGCGACGGGCGGAACGGCGGTGGGGGCCACCAGGACCAGATCGAGGCCCAATTCCTGCGCCTTGCGCAGGGCGACCGCGGTGGGCATCACCTCGGTGGTTCCGTCCGGGAATACCGCGCGCACCTCGCGCACGCGAATGGACTCATTCACGTTCTCTCTGCGATTCTGCCTGCGAGGAGGAAAGTTCCTTGGATACATTTGTGGTTATGCGTCGGTTTCAGGGTTGCTAGGGTAAACGGAAAGGGGCTGGGCGCCCGGATAGACTCTCTGGCCGAGAATCGGAATGGTGTGGCTGAAAGACAAGCGCAAGTTGTGTCAGTCTTAGTGTACACCAAATCGAAGCGGAAAAGTCAAAAGGCGGACATTCCGCGGTCCCGCGAGGCGCGGTAAGATTGTTCTGCCGATATGCGGAATTGCCCTTCCTGCTCGCGCGAATGCGCGGATAATAGCCGCTTCTGCGCCTGGTGCGCGGCGCCGCTCGACGCCACGTCCGCTGAAACCGAGGTGCTGGCGCCGCCGGCGTCGCCCGGGTCGAGTTCCTCCAGCAGCGTGGATGAAGGACGCTTCCTGCCGGGCACCATACTGGCGGGGCGCTATCGCATCGCCGGGCTGCTGGGGCGGGGCGGCATGGGTGAGGTCTATCGCGCCACGGACCTGACGCTCGGACAGGCGGTGGCGCTGAAGTTCCTGCCGGAAGCCACGGCCCGCGACGAACGCATGCTGGCTCGCTTCTACAACGAGGTGCGCATCGCGCGCCAGGTGGCGCATCCCAACGTGTGCCGGGTTTACGACATCGGCCAGGTGGACGGGCTGCACTACATTTCCATGGAGTACGTGGACGGTGAGGACCTGGGTTCCCTGCTCCGGCGCATCGGGCGGCTGCCGGTGGATAAGGCGCTGGAGACCGCGCGCAAGCTGTGCGCGGGCCTGGCGGCGGCGCACGAAAAAGGCGTGCTGCACCGCGACCTGAAGCCGGCCAACATCATGATCGATGGCCGCGGCCAGGTGCTCGTCATGGATTTCGGGCTGGCGGGTTTGAGCGGGCATTTGCAGGACGACATTCGCAGCGGAACGCCGGCGTACATGTCGCCCGAGCAGCTTGCGGGGACCGAGGTCACCGTCAGAAGCGACATCTACTCGCTGGGGCTGTTGCTGTACGAATTGTTCACGGGGAAGCGCGCGTTTGAGGCGGCGTCGCTGGGAGAGCTGACCGAGATGCAGCAGCGGGCGGCCCCGGCGAGCATTACCGGGCTGGTGAAGGAACTGGACCCGGCCGTGGAGCGCGTGATCCAGCGGTGTCTCCAGCCGGACCCGCGGCAGCGGCCGGCTTCTGCGCTGGCGGTGGCGGCGGCGTTGCCGGGCGGCGATCCGCTGGCGGCGGCCCTGGCGGCTGGAGAGACGCCAACGCCCGAACTGGTGGCGGCGGCCGGAGAGACCGAAGGGCTGCCGCCCAAGGTGGCCGTGGCGTGGCTGGCGGCGGCGCTGGTGGGGATCGTGGCGGTGGCGGTGCTGGCGCCCAGCCAGGCGATCACGGCCAAGATTCCCTTGGAGAATCCGCCGGAAGCGCTGGCCCGCGACGCCCGGACGGTCCTCAAGAGCTTTGGCTACACGGCGCGGCCGGGCGATACCGCATGGGGCCTCGAATACGACGACGACTATCGGGACTATTTGAAGAAGCACCCCAAGGAAGCAGCCGCGCGATGGAAGAACCCGGCCGCCGGCCAGCCGCCGCTGGTGGCCTTCTGGTATCGCGAGAGCCCGCGGCCCATGGCGGCAGTGCGGGGATTCGATGTGGCGGTCGGCTATGGAGATCCGTCATTCGAGATGTCCGGGATGGTGCGGCTGCGGAGCGATCCGGACGGGAAGCTCCAGGAATTCGAGGCGGTCCCTCCGCAGGTGGAAGCAGCGGCTCCGCCCTCGGGAGTGTTCGATTGGGCCGGACTTTTTCAAGCCGCTGGATTGGACCAGTCCCGGTTCCAGCCCGCGGACCCGCAGTGGACCCCGTTGGCAAACTGGGACACGCGAGCGGCGTGGACCGGCGCCGATTCCCAGACCGGAGCGAAACTGCGGGTGGAAGCCGCGGCGTGGCGCGGGCGGCCAGTGTCGTTCCGGATCATCGGCCCATGGACCGTTCCCGCGCGGATGGAGCCGCCCGACAACGGGCAGAACCAGACCGCGTTTCAGGTGATCATCTACCTGGTGCTGGTGGCCGCCTGCCTGCTGGCGTGGTATAACTTCCGGGCGCGAAGGGTGGACCAGCGTGGCGCCGTAAGAATGAGCGCATGGTTGTTTGTGTGCCTGGCGGCCAGCGCTTTTCTGAAAATGCACCACACCGCAACCATGCAGGAGCTGTCGGGGTTCTGGCGGGTGGTGGCCGAGGCTACCCTCGATGCTGGCTTCGCCTGGGTTGCTTATTTGGCGCTCGAACCATGGGTGCGGCGGCGCTGGCCCCACACCATGATTTCCTGGACCCGTTACACCACCCGGGGGATCCGAGATCCGCTGGTAGGAAGGGACCTGTTGTACGGCGCGGGGTGCGGCACGCTCTGGGGTCTTCTGGGTCTTCTCTTTGTGCTCGAGAGGGCCCTGCGCGGCGGCGGGCCGTCATTCCCGCCTCTGAATGCGCTCTTGGGGGTGCGCCACGAACTCGCCGAAATGTTGAACGCGGTTCCCGGCGCTCTCATGCTCAGCATGATTTTCTTTCTCATGCTGTTTCTGTTGCGGGTGCTGCTGCGGAAGGAATGGATCGCCGCGACGCTCTTCGTCGTCATTACGTCGATCGGCCCCGCCATTGGGTCGGCCACCCCGTGGCTGGACATTCCCGGCTACGCGCTCTTCTTCGGCGTGCTTGTGTTTGTGCTCCTGCGGTTCGGACTGCTGGCGGCCATCGTCGCGTATACGTCCTTCGACTTGCTGTACGCGTGCCCCCCAACGCTGGACCTTTCCGCTTGGTACATCGGGCTGGTGCCGATCCCGCTGCTGGCGGTGGCACTGATTGCGATTTACGGATTCCGCACGTCGCTGGCGGGCCGGCCGCTGTTTCACATTTCGGGTGAATAGACCAACCCCCGCGCCGGATCTGCGTGGATTCACCCACCCACAGGCCCGGAAGTGCGGAGTTATACGTCGTGTTTTCTATCATTTATGGTGGCGGACGGCTGGCCCAGGAATTGCATCTTTAATGGCATGGCATACGTAATTACGGACACCTGTACCAAGGATGAATTGTGCGTGGAAGCCTGCCCGGTGGACTGCATCCACCCCAAGAAGGACGAGGCCGCTTTCGCGGACGCCCCCCAGCTTTACGTAAATCCGGTGGACTGCATCGATTGCGGCGCGTGCGTTCCGGTCTGCCCCTCGAACTCCATGTTCGCGCTGGACGAGCTGCCGGCCGAGAGTGCGCGTTTCACCGAGATCAACGCGGCCTACTACAACTGAGCTGAACCAGAACCAGGCGACCATCGCCCGGCGCCGGGCCCGGCGGGCCCGGCGCCGGGTTTTTTCTGGTAGGGCATGCTTTAGCTTGCCCAGGCGCGAAGCGCGATACCCAGTTTTCTTACAATGAGGTATGTGTAAAATAGCAGCCTCCTTCCTGGGATTGGCTTGCCTGCTGCGCGCCGAAGTGCGCCCCATGACACTGCGGCAGGCCGTCGAGACGGCGCTCAAGCAGAATCCCGACATCGCTCTGAGCCGCCTCGAAGAGGAAAGCGCCCGGCAGGCCGTCCGGTTGGCCAAGGATCCATTCACGCCCCGCCTCACCGTGGGCAGCGGCCTCGCCTACAGCAACGGTTTTCCCATGAGCATCGAAGGCTCGGCGCCCAGCATCGTGCAGGGGCGCGCCACCCAGGATCTGTTCAACCGGCCGCAGAGTTTCGCGGTGGCCCGGGCGAAAGAGGACGCGCGCGGGGCTGCCTTGAGCGCCGCGGGCAAGCGGGACGAGGTGGCATACCGCACCGCGTCGCTGTACCTGGATGCCGAACGCGCGGCGCGCATCGGCGCTCTGGCGCAAAAGGACGCCGAGAGCCTGGACAAGGTTCTCGAATCCGTCCGGGCGCTGGTGCGGGAAGGCCGCGCCCTGCCGCTGGCGGAGAAGCAGGCGGCCCTGGATGTGGCGCGCGCGCGCCAGACCGCCGAGAGCCTGGAGGCCGACCAGGCCGCCGCCGAGACGGCACTGGCGATGGCCATCGGCCTTTCCGCCGACGAGCGCGTGCGGGCGGTGGTGGAGGAGCGCCGCGCGCCGGCCTTGCCGCCATCCGAAGAGCAGGCCATCCAGGCCGCGCTGGAATCCAACCAGGAACTGCGCAAGCTCGAATCGCAGATCGCCGCCAAGGGCCTGGAGATGCGCGGCGAGAAAGCGGAACGGTGGCCGAAGATGGACCTGGTGGCGCAGTACGGCATGCTCGCCAAGTTCAATAACTACGCCGAGTTCTTCCAGAAATTCCAGCGCAACAACGTGCAACTTGGCGTCGCATTCGAATTGCCGCTATTCACCGGCTCGGGCGTGAGCGCGCAGATCGCGCAAGCCCAGATCGACATTTCCCGCCTGAGAATCGAGCTGGGCAATTCGCGAAACCGCCTGACCTCGGACCTCCAGCAGGCGTTCCGCGATGTGAAGAAAGCGGAAACCGCGGCGGAAGTGGCGGGGCTGGACCTGGATGTCGCGCGCGAGCAGCTTTCCATGGACCTCGCCCAGATGCAGGAAGGCCGGGCGCTGCTGCGCCAGGTGGAGGAAGCGCGCATTGTCGAGAATCACAAGTGGATCGCGTTCTACGACGCGCAGTACGCCCTCGAGAAAGCAAAGTGGAACGTGCTGAGGTTCACGGGCGAAGTGGAGGCATCCGTGGAGGCGCTGCCGGATACGGGGCGGTGACTTACCGGTGGAACTGGTCCCCCGGCCGCCAGTCCGGCAGCTTATCCTGGTTGGCGATCTCCATGCCCAGCGCGAAGCCGTACTCGGCCGCCTGCTGGACCGCCGTGAAATCCCAATCCGCCTGGAATTCGTCCGAGGGCTGATGGTAGTGCTGGCTGTTGTACTCTTCCCACATCTTGTGGCCGTAGCCCGCCGGCTTCCCCAGAAACTCGGTGGCGTGCCCGATGGAAAAGGCCGGTATTCCGGCGTGCGCGAATGAGAAGTGGTCGGAACGGAAGTAGTGGCCCTGCTCGGGCTGCGCATCGGAGGAAATCTCGAGGTTCAGCCGTTTGGCGATCTGCCGCGCCAGCGGCCAGACCGTGGTCCGCTCGGCGCCCGTGAGCACCACGTCCTTGGCGCGCCCAAAGGGATAGAGCGCATCGTAGTTCAAATCGATGGCCGTCCTGGCGGCGGGGTACAGGGGATGCGCGGCGTAATACTCGGAGCCGCGCAACCCGCCTTCTTCGGCGGTGAACGAGAGGAATAGCGCGGACCGCCGAGGCTTCCGCGGCAACGCGGCCCACGCGCGCGCCAGCTCCAGCAGAATGCCGCAGCCGGTGGCGTTGTCGATGGCGCCGTTGTAAATCGCATCGCCGTTGACCGGCGTGCCGATTCCCAGATGGTCCCAATGCGCGCTGAAGATCACCACTTCGTCCTTCAGCTTGGGATCGCTGCCCGGCACGATGGCCGCCACGTTGCGCGTATCGAGCTCCCGTATCCGGGCGGGCATGCTGCCGCGAATCCGGATTCCCAACGGAATCGGCCGGAAGTCGCGCTTTTCGGAAGCTGCCAGAAGTTCATCCACAGTCTTGCCCGCCAGGGCCAGCAGCTTCTCCCCGGCTTGGCGCGTCACCCATCCCTGAAAGGCCAGCGCTGGTTCGCCTGCGGCCAGCTTCACGAAGGGCGTCTCGCGGCCCCAGGAGTTGCGCACCACCTCCCAGCCGTAGCCCGCGGTGGGAGTGGTGTGGATGAGGATGGCGCCCACCGCGCCCCGCCGCAGCGCTTCCTCGTACTTGTAGGTCCAGCGGCCGTAGTAGGTGAGGGCGCGGCCGTCGAAGAGGGCCGGATCGTTCGAGGCGGGCTCGTTGGTGAACAGCACCAGCACCTTGCCTTTCACGTCCACGCCTTTGAAGTCGTCCCATTTCCATTCCGGCGCGGTGACGCCGTGGCCCACAAAGACGGCCTCGCCTTCGAAGCGCGTCTGCGGCGTTTGCCGCTGGCTCACGCCCACGAAATCCTCGAGCCAGCGGAAGTCCACGCTCTTGCCCCCCACCGCGGCCGAAAGCTGCGCGTCCGGCGTGGTCTCAATCCCCACCAGCGGCACTTTCTGGAAGTAGCTTCCGTTGCCGCCCGCCGGTTGGGCCCCCGCCAGGGCGAATTGCGCGGCGATGTACTCGGTCGCGATGTCCCCGCCCCGCTGGCCGACGCCGCGGCCCTCCAGCAAATCGAGCGACAGAAACCTGGTGTGCTCGCGAATTCGCTCCGCCGAAATCGAGCCGTCCTGGGCCAGAACCGGCAGCGCGGCCATCGCGAGGATTCCGAAAGCCTTAAACATACTTGAAATCGTATCCCCCGGAAGCCGCCGCCGTCCACCACATTTGGGGCCGCCTTCTGATTTTCGTGTAATCCCGCGGTGGCTCCCAACGTCCAAACACCAAGGAGAATCATGAAACTCGCGCGATTACTGGTGCTGCTCTGGGCCGCAACTGGCTGGCAGGCGTTTGCTCAGTGGGATACCAGCGGCAACGGCATGCTCAACGGGCAGTACTATTTCCGGGAAGTGGCCTACTTCTTCTCGAGCACCGGCGCGCTCAGCTCGGATGCAATATACGGCACCATCACCTTCAACGGCAGCGGGACCTATAGCATCAGTTGCACAGTGTATGATTCCACGTACGGGCTCGAATCCTGCGGCATTACGGGGTTTGGCCTCCCCACGACCGGCACGTACTCCATCGCGGCCTCCGGCTACGGATTCCTTTCCAGCCCGATATCGAGCACGGTTGACGTTTACGGCCTGGTTTCGCAGCAGGGCATATTTGTCGGCAGCAGCACGGAAAACGGCTTCAACGATCTGTTCATCGCCGCGCCGCTGTCTACGCCACTGCCTACGAATGCAACCTTCAAGGGATCCTACTGGCTGGCGGATATGGATACGCCGAATGGCATCAGCTCGATGTTTCAGGTGAATCCAGACGGCGCGGGCAACCTGGGAAATGTGTCCCTCACGGGATACGTTTACGGCTATGGCTCGACCGTGGTCACCCAGACCGCAGCCGCAGTCAAGTACTCCTTCAGCGGCGGCGCCGCCGTAGTGGCGTTTCCAAGCCCGTCGAATGCCACGCTGATCGCCGGGCAGAAATACCTGTACTTCTCCCCTGACGGCAACTTCGTGTTTGGCGGGTCGCCCACCGGGTGGGATTTTCTGGTGGGGATTCGCACCGCATCCGGCACGCCCGGCTTTGGGGGTCTCTACTACCAGGCCGGCATCGACCTATCCTCCGCCTTCGATTCTTACTACGGATCGCTCAACGCGAATGGGGGCGTGGCAGTGGGCCACCAGCGGGTGAACGATGTTTTGGATGGCTACCTCTACGACTACACTTACGGCGAAGCGTACGCCGTGAGCCCGAATGGAACGTACAGCAACCCCGCCATCATGAACTATGTGGTGGGCGCCGACGGTGTGCGGATCGGGTCCGGAATCGGCCCTTACCTGGGCATCAACGTGGCGCTCCCGGCGCCCAGCTTCAGCGGCTCCGGTGTGTATCTCAACCCGGCCGGGGTAGTGAACACCGCCAGTTTTGCGCCATTCACGGCGGGTGTCGCTCCCGGGGACTTCATCAGCCTTTTTGGCACCAACCTGGCGCCCGGCACCGCGACTGCCTACACGGTTCCGTTTCCGACCACAGCGGGGCTCGACGGCGTCCAGGTGACAGTCAACGGTCTCCCGGCGCCGGTCCAATTCGTCAGCCCGGGACAGATCTCCGCCATCGTGCCGTATGCCGTCGGGTCTTCGATTGCCAGTATCCAGGTGAACAACAACGGCGTCCTCTCGAATGTGGTGACCGAATTCGTGAACCTGACGGCGCCGGGCGTGTTCACCGTGCCCCCCGGCGGTCTAGGTTATGGCGCCGTGCTGCACGGGGATTATTCGCTGGTAACGGCGCAAAGCCCGGCGCAGGTGGGTGAGACCGTGGCCGTATACCTGACGGGGCTGGGCACCACGAATCCAGTGATTCCGGACGGCTCGGCCGGGGTGTTTAGCCAGACGAACAACACCATCGACATTTACATCGGCGGAATACAGGCGACCGTCGGCTACTCCGGCCTGGCGCCCGACTTGGCCGGGCTGTATCAGATCAACTTTACCGTGCCGACCGGCGTTACCGCGGGAGACAACACCCTGGAGATCGTGGGCCCGGATTCGGACGCGGCCGAGGCCCTGATTCCCGTGGGGACCGGTCTGGCTGCATCCGCCAGTCCGGCGCGCCAGCAGCCAGCCGTGCGCAAATCGCCCAGGTCGCCCTCCGCGCGCCGGCCCATGCCGCGGCTCGCCCCTGGACAATGACCGCCCTTCGCGCTGTTGTAAACTGGATGAGTTGTCCCACATATGAATTCGGTTGCTTCTCTGGAGATCGTCAGCGCGCACAGTCCGGATTCCGATGACGCTTTCATGTTCTACGGTCTGGCAACCAAGAAGGTCCGCTCGCCCAGAGTTTCCTTCCGCCACGTGCTGGAAGACATCGAGACGCTGAACCGGAAGGCCATCGAGGGGCTGTACGAGCTGACCGCCATTTCCTATCACGCCTATCCGTACGTTTCCGAAAAATACGTGCTCATGGCCAGCGGCTCGAGCGTCGGCGATGGCTACGGTCCCATGATCATTGCGACCCACCCCATGGAACCGGAAGAGTTGAAGGGCAAGCGCATCGCGGTGCCCGGCACGCTGACCACGGCGTACCTGGCGTCGAAGCTGTTCCAGCCGGATTTCGAAGCCGTGGTCACGCCCTTCGACAAGATCACCGACGCCGTCAAAGAGCACGCTGTCGACGCGGGCCTCATCATTCACGAGGCGCAATTGACCTTCGACCGCCAGGGTTTTCATCGCATCGTGGATCTGGGGCGGTGGTTCAAGACCAGCTTCGGCCTGCCGCTGCCGCTGGGCGCCAACGTGCTGCTGCGGTCGCTCGACCCGGAAATCCAGAGCGAGTGCTGCCGGCTGATGCGCGAGAGCATTCAATACGCGCTGGACAACCACGACGAGGCGCTCGAGTATGCGCTCCAGTTTGCCGGCGACATGGAACCGGGCCTGGCGGAAAAGTTCGTCGGCATGTACGTCAACCACTACACCCTCGACGCCGGCGAAATTGTCCCGCGGGCCGCGCAGAAACTGCTCGACCTGGGCTTCGAAGCCGGCCTGGTGCCACACCGCGTGGAAGTGGAATTCGTGCGTTAGCGCAGGTGGGGCACGCTTAAAATACGTACCGCCTTCGCGTAACTGTTATCAGTACCAGAAAGGCGCACCAGCAAATGCCTATGATCGCTATGGCCCGCTTGACGGCGGCGATGACAATCTCGCGATTGGGCCGCGAATTGAAGAATCCATTCGAGTCGCGCGTGGCGGGCCATGCCACGGCGAACTGAGCAGCGGCGAAAGACTTCCGCCGAATAGCAGGCCACCGCGCGTGTCCGGCGGGCGGCCGAAATAGGCATCTGGGGCGCCGATAAACTCTGAGATAATGCAGTGGTGCGGGTTGGAATCGAGGGAAACCGATATCAAATGAAGAGCTTCCGTGAATCATGACCGTTACGGCCATTCTCCCCGTCACCGATGAAACCACATCACTCCGGAAGACGGTCGAGGTCCTGCTGGCGGAGAACCGGCGGGAGATTTCGGAAATTTTGATCGTCGCGTGCCAGAGGACGACGCCGGCGGCATGGGCAGTCGCGGAAGAGCTTGGCCGCGAACATGCGGGATTGATTCAGGTGCGTTTGCAGCAGCGCCCGTTTCTCGGCGGCGCCATGCGCGACGCATTCGAATGGGCATCGGGCAGCCATGTACTGATGATGGCGAGCGACCTTGAGACCGATCCGGCCACGGTGAAAGTGCTGATCGCCAAGGCCAAGGACGGCTACGATATTGTGACGGCGACGCGATGGAATAGCGAGAGCGGGTTTCGCGGATACAATCCACTGAAGCGCTTTTTGAACGGAATTTTCCAAACCATCTTCCGCGTTCTCTATGGCACGACTCTCTCCGACCTGACTTACGGATTCCGGATCTTCAAGAAGGAGTGGGTGAAGACCATCGCCTGGGAGGAACTGCGGCACCCCTTTCTGCTCGAGACCATGCTGAAGCCACTGCGGCTGGGGGCCCGGGTGATCGAGATCCCGAGTGTCTGGCGAGCTCGCACCGAAGGGGAATCGCACAATCCCTTTTGGGGGAACTTCGTGTATTTTCGCGTGGCGTTCAAGACGCGTTTCAGCAGCAAGCGGAGATTGTTGAAGAGCGACTCATGAATCCATGAAGACCACCATCGTAACCACGACCATCAACATCCCGGTGCTTCTGCTGCAATACGCGGAGAATGCCCGGCGCTATGGGCACCGGGAAGTCGACTTCGTGGTGGTCGGCGATCGAAAAAGCCCGCCCGGGACCGCCGATTTCTGCAAGTCCGTCCCGCACTACCCGTGCGCGTATCTGGATATTCCGGCCCAGCAGGAGTACCTGAGCCGGTTTCCGGAATTGTGGTCGCACCTGCGGTTCGATTCGGTCCAGCGGCGCAACATCGGCATGCTGCTGGCATATGAAAACGGAGCCGATGTCGTAATCACGATCGACGACGATAACTTCGTAATGGACCAGGACTTCGTGGGTTTCCACGGGGTGGCCGGCTCGGTGCGCGAGTTGCCCACCTACCGCTCGACCTCCGGCTGGTTCAATGTCTGTTCTTTTCTCGAAGCGGACCACGGGGTGGAGTTTTATCACCGCGGATACCCGCGGAAGATGCGCTGGACGGAAGAGGGCCACTCAGTGACTTGTTCCCAGGGCGCCCGGCGGGTGGTGGTGAACGCCGGACTCTGGGTGGACGACCCGGATATCGATGCCCTGACACGGATGGAGCATCCGTTGGTGGTCCGCGGGTTTAACCGGAAGTGGCCGGGGAGCAACATGGCGCTCGACCCGGGCACATGGTCGCCGTTCAATTCCCAGAATACGGCGTTGATGCGCGACGCCGTACCGGCGTACTTCCTGAGCCCCTACACGGGGCGCTACGACGATATCTGGGGCAGTTACATCCTGACCCGCATCGCCGAACATTTCGAAGACGTGGTGAGCTATGGGGAGCCGGTAGTCCGCCAGGAGCGCAATCCTCACGACCTATGGAGGGACTTGGACGTGGAGCGCAACGGGATGATTCTGACGGACGATTTCTGCTCCGCGCTGCGCTCCGTACCTTTGGCGGGCGCGACGTATCACGCGTGTTTCGGGGAGATTTCGGCGGCCTTGCCGCGGGCCTGGGCCGAGGGGCCGAACTGGACCGGCTCGCAGAAGGAATGGCGCTCGAAGCTGATTGAGGGGATGGCCATCTGGCACTCGGTTTTCGAAGAACTGGGGGCGGCTTGAGTTGAAAAGCAGGGGAGAGGCCGTAATCATCGGGGCGGGACCGGCCGGCCTTACCGCCGCTTATTGCCTGTGTGAGGCGGGGTGGAAGGCGACGGTGTTCGAAGCGGACCCGGAATACGTGGGGGGGATCTCGCGAACGGCCGTCTACAAAGGCTTTCGCTTCGATATCGGAGGCCACCGGTTCTTCTCCAAATCCCAAGAGGTGGAAGAGTTCTGGAGTAAGATGCTGGGGGACGACCTCATTCAACGCCCGCGACTCTCGCGCATCTATTACCGGGGGCAGTTGTATTCCTACCCGCTGAAGCCGTTGGAAGCGCTGTGGAAACTGGGTTTGGCGGAATCCACGTTATGCGTGCTCTCGTATATAAAGGCGAGGCTGTTTCCGATTCGCAACCCCAAGTCCTTTGAAGACTGGGTGACGAACCAGTTTGGAGCGCGGCTGTTTCGAATCTTTTTCAAGACCTACACCGAAAAAGTGTGGGGCATGAGCTGCAAGGAGATTTCCGCCGATTGGGCCGCCCAGCGCATCCAGGGTTTGTCGCTGGCGGCGGCGGTCAAGAATGGGCTGCTACCCAAACGAGGCGGGGGGGACAAATCCAAGCTGGTCAAGACGCTGATCGATTCGTTCCGCTACCCGCGGCTGGGTCCCGGCATGATGTGGGAGGCGTGCGCCGCGCGAATCCGGAAGATGGGGGGCGAAGTTCTGCTGGGCCGCCGGGTGGAGGAGTGCCGCTACAGCGAGGCGGCCGGCCGCTGGGAGGTCCGGGCCCGGACCGCGGCCGGCGAAACGGAGGCGCGATCCGCCGATCATGTGATCTCGACGGCGGCCATTCGGGATCTGGCGGGTATGCTCGCTCCAACACTTGGGGAGCGGGCCATGCGAGCGGCCCAAGCTCTCCGCTATCGGGACTTCCTCACGGTGGCCCTGATCGCCAAAGAACGGAAGCCTCTTCCCGACAACTGGATTTACATCCACGATCCCTCGGTCAAGGTGGGGCGGGTTCAGAACTTCAAGTCCTGGTCTCCGGCGCTGCTCCCCGATCCCTCGCTTTGCTGCTACGGCCTCGAGTACTTTTGCTTTGAAGGGGACGGCATCTGGTCCATGCCCGACCAGGAGTTGATCGGCCTGGCCACTCGGGAACTCGAGCAACTCGGCTTGCTGGATGGCGGGGACGTCGAGGACGGCTGCGTGGTACGTCAATCCAAGGCGTATCCGGTTTACGACGACGACTACCGGCAGAACGTCGATACGTTCGTTGCGGAGCTGGAGCAGCGCTATCCGGGGCTGCACCTGGCGGGGCGCAACGGCATGCACAAGTACAACAACCAGGACCACGCCATGATGACCGCCATGCTCACGGCGAGGAACATCGTGGCCGGGCAACGACTGTACGATGTGTGGAAAGTAAACCAGGACGCGGAGTATCACGAGAGCGGCCCCACCGGCGATGCGATGCCGACGAGCGGCCTGCGGATGGTTCCCACCAGAGTACGCGAGGGGAAAGACGTTCCCTAAACCGGAGCGGGAAGCAAAACGGGAGGGTCCTTTTCGACGCGGAGACGCGGAGACGCAGAGAAAACCACAGAGAAGAAAACCGGAAGAACTGAGTCAGAACCTGAGGACGCGGAGGAAGCGGAGAATCGTGAAAAGGCGAGGGTGAGGGGAAGTTAGCCCGCATATCTCACACTCCACCAGCCGATGTGGCGCGGGCACTCGTGCCTGCCGTGTCGAGACTTATCTCGACACGCTTCCGCGGTCGCGACAAAGTGTCGTAGCCAAGGCGTCGGTATGTGTGCCGGCGCGGCAGGCACGAGTGCCCGCGCCACGTCATCACACCCAAACGGCTGTGAGAAACCCCGGTTAGGCCCAATACGGTTCACTTAAGAATCCCATCCCGACGCTTCCCGGATGGCCGTTTGGGGTCGTTGACCTGCCAAAAGTCCGGATAAGGGGACTATACGCTCATGTGGATTGCCGGCTCCTGGCGCGTTTCTGGGGAGTAATCTCTGAAGAGCCTGTGAAAGCCCTCGCCAGTGCTAAAGGCGAGCAGCAGTCGAGGTCCAACTTGGGAATCAGAAGCTAGCGCTAGATCTCGTGTGCCTCTCCCCGGCGGTTACCCCGTTCAGTAGAGCGGGCGTCGCCCACGTTATCACCGTCTAGTTGGCAGTTCCGGAATCAGCCGTCGATAACGCGCAGTAGTCTTCTCCGGAGTGAGGACCGCTATCAGGCAGAATCAGCATCACCAGACCGTGCGCCGACGGATCGTGGCCGCCGGCCAACAGGCCGCTCTCAGGGAGGACTGGGGAAAGCAACTGGGGCTATGACGAAGCTCCCTGGAACGTTATGCGGTATCTGTGTCCCGCTGCGCCCTCCAGGAAGGACCCTTTGCAATGAGCTTGCGAAGGCGTTTGCTGTCGATGGCTCCAAACTCAGTAGCGCTCTCCACGCTGAATAGGACAGCCCGCAATGTCGCTTCGTGCTCGTCTCCTGTCTGATGGGCTAGATCATCGAAGTTTTGGCGCACGAGGTGAAAGAACGACTTAATCCATGGCGCTTCGCGCAGTCGATAAAAGGTTGCCTTGTCTGTCGAGTTGTAATGATCAAAGATCTCGAGAGATGCCTCGATGAACCCAACCGGATACTGTTTCCGCAAGGCGCGATTCCTGCCCGACTCGTAGAACCCCAACAGATCGGCCATCGTGCTGTAGAGCGTACTCCTCATCTCCCTTTCCTTCAACTTGCCGCTGGTCCAGGATTTCAGCGGCTCAGATAGGATGCCGACGAGTAGACCGGCAAGAGCGCCAATCAGAATCTTCAGCCACTCAGCCATAGCATTTCGCTACCCGTCCGAAGATTAGCACACACGGGCCTATTGCGAACTATCGGCTGATCTACGCTGTCACAGTTCCGACACACCGTGGTCCGTTGATTCCGTCTGCAGAGCAACGGTGCCGTCGACCAAGAGCTGAGCTGGGCGATACGGCCAAGTGGATCGCCGGAACCTGGCGCGTTTGGCGGGAGTAGTGTTGCGTGGCTTGAAGAACGGAGCCAGATCGCCGTATCACCCGATTTGGCACCGGAGCCTCAGAGAGATCTACCGCAGAGCACACCACAGCGAGCCGCCAGCCGCTTAAGAACGCAGGCGTCCGCAGCACCAGCGCGTCGACAACCGGCCATACCTCGATATAGTGCGAGCGAAAAAAGGCGTCATCATTCGGCTGGTCATGGCTTCCATGCCGTGTGAAAACCCAGAGCGCGGTTAACCTGAAACGGATTGCAGCACGCAACAGAAAAGCAGTTGCACACGTCAGGAATCCTTCGATTCTGTCGTTTCTTGCTTGGTTTTGACGCTTCCGTCGTTACAACGCACCGATCGTCAGTTGCCATCCCGTACGCTATCAGGAATGGATCGCGGCCGACTTCCTCCAACTCGTCGTCGGTAAGGTCGGGCGCGTAGCCCTTGCACACCACTTCCTGCACCAAGGAGGCATCTACCGCCTCATCCAACTTTAGTGCGTCCTGATTGTCCTTATCTTTGATCCAGTCCAACAGCAGATCATCCTTCTTCCGGCCAGCCAAAATCTCTTCGAGTATTTCGACCGGAAGTTTTATGTTCCCGAGCTTTCCCTGATGTTGAATCCACGTCCAGAACTCGGGTATCTGATCAATCGGGTAATAGGTGTTGCTGGCCGTGATCAGGACGTTCGCATCGAACAGATAAAGCACTAACGGGCGCCTCGCATCGATCCCGCATAGAGCAAAGGCTCTACGTTTCTCGGTTTGACGCCCAGCACTCGGCCGGCTTTCGTGTATGTGATATTCCCTTCGTCGAGAGAGCGCCGCACAAGCCCGAGCAACGCGGGCCCGACGCGATGCCTGCGAACAACGTAATAGCTTGGTCCGCTCTCCAGCGCCTTTTGCCGGTCAGCCTGTCGCTGCTTGAACGCCAGCCATTCCTTGTGAAAATGTGCGCTCAACTCCGACCACATCGGCCTGTTGATGATCCCGGCCCGCAGCAGCTTGTACGCCACCATGGAGCGGCTTACGCGGCGATCTTCGGCGAACGCGGAAATCTCCGAAACCGCGTTCTTGAATGCAGCGACCTTCGGAAAGGAAGCCAATTCAGCCGCCGGGAGCAGGACTTCTCCCGCGACGTCATTGCAGTATTGTTCGATCTTGCTGGTTGCCTCGGGTCCGCTGATGCCGGTATCGCCGAGCCAGAGATGAACCAACTCGTGCAATGCCGTGAACGACCATGCCGCTCTGGAATCCTGATCGTTGATCACGATCAGGGGCGCAACAGAATCAGAGATCGCGAATCCCCTGAAGATTCCGACCGGGATGTTGGTATGGAAGCTCCCGAGGTTTCCCAGGAGAAGGACAAAGACGCCGGACGCCTCGATTTTGGTTCGCAAATATGCGAACGCGGCATCGGGCGTCCTTTCCGCCCGGAACTCGCGCAGGGACAATTGCAGATGATCCGCAACACGAGGGGCCAACTTCCTGACCGGGGTCTCCGTCGTCACCGAGCCGACAAAACCGATCGACTCCGATTCGCTGTCTTCGAGCATGGACCGGATGAGGCCTTGGCGTCCCTTAATGTCCCTGATGAGCGCGTCTAGCTCCGGGTTGTAGCGATTGGTCCCCGGAAGCGTTCGAAAGTCCTGCCCCCTGTCCCCAGTCCTTGGCGGTTCGCTCAGGTAAAACACCAGTAGCGGACGCCGATACGCCTGCGCCATCTTGACCAGCAGGCTTCGAGGCGGTTCTTCAGCCCCGGCTTCCAGGGCCGCAAGCCTCTCGGACCCCTTCTGGCCCCGCGCCTCTTTCAATCCGATGGCCTGCGCGGCGTCTTCGAGCGACAGCAGGGCTGTCTCTCGCGCCCACGTCATTATTTCCGGCCGTGTCGTTCCCATCGGAAAGCCCACTCTATTGTATTAAAACGCAGATCGGAGGATTCGGCGGGTTTACTCCCGCCAAGTCCTAGTGCTGTATCGGAAGCGAACCGGCGCGCGGATGTTTGGGAGTCATGTAAGCGGCCGGGCCGGTTCGCTTTCGATACAGCGACTTGAACGAAGCCGGCCGCGTTTGCGGCGGACGCGGCACTATGGGATTTGAATGGGATTCCGGGATCGAGGATGGCTGGTAATTGTTGCTACTGGACCGTCTGGAGCGTGGTGATCGTGTTGACGGCCTGCTCTGAAGAGGGACTTCGTCGAGGGCTGCGGGCGTGCACGGGTGGGATTTGGGCATTCGGCTGGGAATGAGGCGCAGGATTCCTGATGGCATCGGCGTGCGCAAAGAACTCGAGATGTCGGTGGCAGTGTCATTAGAGCTTCAGCGCTGGAGTTGGCGGCGCACGGAGCCTAATTTGGGTCGCAGTGAGCCGCTCCACGAGCATCATGGGACCTCCGCAGTCGAGGCAGGTCCACAGGGCCCGAGGCTGATCCACTTTCTGGCCGTGCTCCACGCCTCGCGGTTCGACCGGCGTTCCGCATAAGCGAAAGCAAATCGGTAACAGGGTTGCGCGCCGCCGGTTAGCCAGAAAGCCGAAGTGCCGGATGCGCACGAAACCCTTCGGTAGCAGGTGCAGGAGAAAGCGCCGTAGAAACTCCTCCACGTGGAGGGTCATCTTGCGCTTTTTGTTTTTGTGCGCGGAGTCCCTCCAGCGGAACGTGACCTGTTCATCGGCGAAAGAGATCAGCCGATGGTTGGATATGGCGACCCGGTGCGTGTAGCTGCCCAGATAACGAAGGGCATGCTCTGGGCCGCCGAAGGGGCGTTTCGCATAGACCACCCAATCGTGGTGGAATAGCTGCCGGAGGTAGGCGGAGAACGCCTTGGGCTGAGCGAGGAAGGTAAGGTTCCCGTGGAAGCCGAGCTTGCCGCTGGCAGCAGCCCGCTTGAGCGCCGCCACGAACTTGCCGCGAAAGACCCGGCCCAGCACTTTGACGGGAAGGAAGAATAGGTAACGCGGTTTGATCCAGCGCGTGTGATCGGGCGACAGTCCGCCGGCCGGAACCACGCAATGCACGTGCGGGTGATGTTCCAGTCTCTGGTTCCAGGTGTGGAGCACGCTGAAGAAGCCGATCTGCGCGCCGAGATGCTTGGGGTCGGCGGCGATTTCCAGGAGTGTTTCGGCGCTGGTTTGCAACAGTATGCTGTAAACCACTTTCTTGTTCTGCAGCGCGAGCGGCGCCAGTTCGTGCGGCAGCGTAAAGACGACGTGCACATAGGGCGTCGGCAGAAGTTCCCGGCTGCGCGCGTCGAGCCATCGATTTCGCGCGTTGGCCTGACACTTCGGACAGTGCCGATTGCGGCATGAATTATAGGAGATGACACGATGCCCGCACTGGGAGCACTCATCCACATGCCCGCCCAGGGCGGCCGTGCGGCAGTGCCTGATGGCGCGCAGCACTTTCACATGTGCCCAGGTAAGCCACTTGCGGCTGTGCTCAATGAGCCTGTCTCCAGCGGCGCGGATCAGATCGGCCACCTCCAGCGGCGGCCGGTCCATTTAGTCGTTCCGCGCCGGGTCGTCTTCCTTGGGAACCGCCGACAACGTGAGCGAGTCCAGGGGACTCGGGGTGGCGTTGAGATGGCGCTGCGAAAGATGGAGGTAGATCGTAGTCTCCTCCAGGTCCCGATGTCCCAACAGTACCTGGATGGTGCGCAGGTCCGCACCCGCTTCGAGCAGGTGGGTTGCGAAGCAGTGGCGAAGAGTGTGCGGATGCACCTCTTTCTGGATGCCGGCCCGCTCAGCGGCTTGCCTGCAGACGTTCCAGACCGCTTTGGTGTCGATCGGATGGTCCGCGGTGTGCCAACGGTTGCCCGGAAACAGCCACACCGTCGGCTTCCGCCTTAAGCTTAGACTGCGGAAATGTTCACGCAAGGCATCGAGCAACTTGGGACTGAGCATGACATCCCTGTCCTTGCGACCCTTGCCGCCCTGAACGTGGATCACCATGCGCTGGCTATCGACATCGGTGAGCTTCAAGTGCGTCAACTCGGCTCGTCGCACTCCGGTTGCGTAGAGCGTCATCAACACGACCCGGTGGTATGGTGTATCGGCGGAATCAATCAGTCGGGCTACTTCCTCCTGGCTCAAGATCGCGGGGAGGCGGAACACTTTCTTCGGGTAGGGAGTTTCGGCCACGCTCCATGGCCTCCTGAGCGTTTTGATGAAGAAGAACCGGAGTGCGGCAAGCCGCTGGGTAACCGTATTGGGAGCGAGCTTTCGCTTGGTGAACAGGTAAGCCTGGTATTCGCGGATCTGCTCCGGCCCCAGCTGATCGGGCGAGCGGTGGAAATAGCGCGCAAAATCCTCGACGGCGCGAATGTATGTGCGCGTTGTACTCTGGGAGAAGTTGCGACGCTCGAGTTCCTCGAGCATCGTTTTTCGTAGACGGGTCACAGGGACCTCCTTGTGACCCGACAATACTCCCGTCAACCCACTGCTGCTGAACTAAGGCCACGCGAAGCGTCCGCCGCGCGGGCGGCTTCGTTCAAGTCGGCTTGGCGACGGCAATGTGCCGAGTCGCGGCAAGTTGACGAGAAACGTCCGCTGCTCACATGTGGCAGCCTGATTGATAAATTCTGCCTGACGCCGCAGGCCCCACCGCCCCCGTAGGCAACCCCAAGCCTACCGTGATAGGCCTCCTCTCCAGCCTTCCCGTGCCCCCTGATTTTTCGATCACGCCCGACCTCACAGAATTTTCCATGCCCCCTCAATAACTTACGGCCTTCGCCCCCGTCCGGGCAAAGTTCGCCTGCTACAGTAGTTGTCAAAAGGGCAGTCCCTTCCGGGCTGCCCTTTGCTTTTTCTAACGAAGGTCTCCAGACCTGCCGGGAAAGTCCTTTTATGCGCACTCAGAAGCAGATCGCCGCCTCCCGTGAGAACGGAGGCAAGTCCCACGGCGCCGCCACCGCCGAAGGTAAGGCTCGCATCGTCAACGCCAACCTCCAAACCGGCATCTTCGCTGAAACCCAAGTCCTCATCTGGGAACACCAGGAAGAGCTCCAGGAACTTAAGGACGAATACTACGCCCGCCATCCGCCCGCTTCCCCCGAGGCGCGCTGCCTCCTCGACCAGATCGTCATGTGCGAATGGCACCTTCGCCGCTTCGACTGGGTCGAGGGCTCCCTGTGGGACAAGCTCTTCACTGCCAGCCCGCAGGATCTCGACGGGTGCGCCTATGCCCTCCAGCAAGGCGACCAGACGTTCACCCGGCTCCAGCACCGCATCAACTCCACCCGCCGCGCCTTCCACACCGCGCTGAAAGAGCTGGAACGCCTCGAAGCCCGCGACCAGGATGTCGTATTGGTCAACCCCGATCCGGTCTCGCCCGTAACCCAAACGCCGGAAACCCAGTTACAAATCCTTGGGAGTCTCCGTAATAATGACCCGGGCCACCCCGCCCCCGGCGAAACGCCCCCGGCGCCAGTCCAGGAACACAGGTCCACCGGCGAATCCGTTTTCGGTATCAGCGGGCCGGCAACTGCACTTGGCGGCACTCAAGGCCCTAAATGAACAGCATTGCGGTTAGGCCTTTCACAGCCGCGCGCGGCCAGAACGTTGCGGCCACCCGTAAAGAAAACCGGATCACAGCCGATAAGAAGGTCAGTGCGGTGTGTCGCTGGCACCCGGGAGTGGTCCGGATCAGCGGCTCACTCCGCCAGAGACGGTACTACGCGATGACTTTCTTGCTGTTCCTGATTTCCCTGGCTGTTCTGGAATACATCGTCCGGCGCCCCGAGGAGACCCGCAAAACAGGCTGGCAGCCGCTTGGCGAACGGCGGGCTGAACACCGGCCGGCGGATTCGGTGCCGGCCCTTACCCCGGGGTTGCTCGCGCTCGGCCACGCTCTCGATCAGCGTGGACGGGGGCAAACGCCTGGCACTACGGCAAAGACCCCGGAAGTACCCCGTCCTCAAGCGGATAGAGTATGATACTTGCATGTCCGAACGGACCGTAATCAAGCTGCGCCGTTGGCATGCGGTGGACTGTCCGAAGGGGGCGGAAGCCGGTTGGGAGGGGCGCTGAAGCCTGGGGATGCGGTGGTAGGTTCCTGATGCTGGCCGCAGTTGTGCTTGCCGTCGCTTCCGCCGTGATTTTTTACATAATTGTGGGCTACCCCATTCTGCTGGCGTTCTTTACGCGGCGCGCGGCTCCCCCAGTGCAAAAGGACAAGGGTTTTCGCGCCACGGTTTCGGTGCTGCTGGCGGTTCGCAATGGAGAGGAGTTCATCCGCGGGAAGCTGGAGTGTCTGTTGGGGCTCGATTACCCGGCGCAGTTGATGGAGATTCTGGTGGTATCGGATGGGTCGACGGACGCCACCGAGGCGATCGCCGAATCGTTCGCCGATCGCGGCGTACGCCTGATCCGGGCGCCCCGCGCGGGAAAAGCGGCGGCGATCAATGCGGCGTTGCGGCAAGCTTCCGGGGAGATCCTGTTTTTCACGGATGTCCGGCAAGCGCTGGATGCGGACGCCCTTTCCCACCTGGTGGCGAATTTCGCCGATCCGTCGATCGGCGTCGCGACCGGCGAGCTGCGCTATCTCGATCCGGACAGGACGGGCGAAGAGGCGGACATGGAATTGTACTGGCGGTATGAACTGTTCGCGCGCCGCCGCCATTCGCGAATCGACTCGACCTTCAGCGCCACCGGTTGCATCTACGCGATTCGCCGCAGCTTGACCGCGCCGATTCCCCCCGACACGCTGTCCGACGACGTTGTGATTCCCCTGAGAGCGTTCTTCCGCGGTTACCGGGTGATTTTCGATCCGGAAGCCGTCGCTTTCGATCACCCCACGTCCAAAGGCGGGGAGTTCCGGCGCAAGCTGAGGACCCTGGCGGGCATTTGGCAGGTGCACGCGCGCCTGCCCAAGCTGTTCAGCAGCGCCAATCGGATGCGGCTCGATTTCCTGTCGCACAGGTTTGCCCGGCTGGCGCTTCCTTGGGCCATTCTGGTGGTGTGCGCCGCGACGTTGGCGCTTCCAGCATCGCCGTTCCGCCGCTTTCTGCTGATCGACGAACTGGCCCTGGTGGCTCTGGCGGCTCTGGATTACCTGGTGCCGGAGGGCTTTCTCCTGAAGCGAGTTTCGTCTCCGGCCAGGACCTTCCTGGCCATGAACCTGGCGTCGCTGCTGGCGGTCGCGGTGTTCGTGGTTCCACCCGAGACATTGTGGCGGCCCACGCGGGTGAAAGTGCGGCGCCGATGATCCGGATCCTCTGCGTTTTCGGAACGCGTCCGGAGGGCATCAAGCTTTGTCCGCTGGTTCACCGGTTGCGCGCGCAACCCGATAAATTCGCGGTAAAAGTCTGCGTGACGGCGCAGCACCGCGACATGCTGGACCAGGTGCTGGCGGCCTTTTCCGTCACCCCCGACTACGATCTGGATCTGATGCAGCCGGGCCAGACGCTGGCCGGCCTCACGGCGCACATTCTGAGCGCGATCGAACCCGTCCTGGAAACCGAGCATCCGGACCTGGTGGTGGTGCAAGGCGACACCACCACTACGCTGGCGGGCGCGGTGGGGGCTTTCTACAAACAGATTGCGGTGGCGCATGTCGAGGCTGGGTTGCGAACCGGCGACATGAGGCAGCCATTCCCGGAGGAAATGAATCGCGTCCTGACTTCACGAATCGCGACGTGGCACTTTGCCCCCACGGCCAAGGCCGAGGCGGCGCTGATAGGCGAGGGTGTGGCCCGCGAAAGGATTTTCGTCACGGGGAACACCGGCATCGATGCCGTGCTGTGGGTTCGCGATGCGCTGGACCGGGGCGTCCTGCGCGCGCCCGAATGGCCCTGGATGGATCCGGACAAGCGGCTGGTGCTGGTCACCACCCATCGCCGCGAGAATTTCGGGCCGGGCTTTGACCGCGTGCTGCGCGCGCTGTCGCTGGTGGCCGCGCGCCCCGACGTACAGATGGTCTACCCGGTCCACCGCAACCCCAACGTGCTGGGCCCAGCGCACCGAATCCTGTCGGGCCTGTCCAACGTGGTGCTGCTCGAGCCCGTGCCATACACGGCGTTTGTGGATCTGATGCGGCGTTGCCGGCTGATCGTTACGGACTCGGGCGGCATCCAGGAAGAAGCGCCCTCGCTGGGCAAGCCGGTGCTGGTGTTGCGTGAAAAGACCGAACGGCCCGAGGCGGTGGAGGCCGGCACCGTGAAACTGGTGGGCACCGGCGTGGATCGTATCGTGGCGGAAGCCGCCCGCCTACTGGAGGACCAGGACGAATACACGCGGATGACGCGTGTTCACAACCCTTACGGAGACGGCCATGCCTGCGAGCGCATTGCGCGGGCGCTGGCGGAGAACTTCAATCCGGCGGGGTAGAGCGGGCCAGCTTGACACACCTGAGAGTATCGCGTCAGACTTTGAGTTACGGCCTGCGGCAGGCTATGGCCGGAGGCACAGGGAGGAAAACGCCGTGAATCTGGGACGAGTGCTCGCCATATGGGCCTGGGCAATGCCGATATTTGCGCAATACGCAGGCCCCGCCATTCTCTCGCGCGGCGAGGCGCCTGCGGCCATGGCGTCGCCACAGATCGATTTTCGTCCGTTCGTCGAGTTGGACGGAGTCTATGACACCGGACTTTCCGGCGTGGCGGTGAATTCGCAGGGCCAGTTGGGGAACGAGGCGAGTGAAGGCCTGGAACTCACGGCCGGCATCAGCGGGGTGCATAGCTGGAGGCACACCAAGCTCGGCTTGGACTACCGCGGCTCGGTTCGGCGTTACACGCACGCCACAAGTTACGATTCCATGGATCAATCCCTGATGCTGGGGATTGTGCAGCAGTTGTCGCGCCATGTGTCCCTGACGCTGAACGAAGACGCTGGCTTGTTCTCGCGAAACTTCGGTCTTCCGGGGCTTTCGCAGACCGTGCCCTTCGATCCGTCCACCACCTATGCTCCCACGACGGACTTCTTCGATAACCGCACGGAGTATCTCAGCACGCAGGCCAATTTGGTCTTTCAGAAGACCGCGCGGCTTTCTTTCAGTTTGGGCGGCGACGGATTTCTGGTCCGCCAAAGCTCAACCGCGCTCTACGGGGTTACGGGCGCCACCGCTCACGCCGATGTGCAATACCGTTTGTCGCGCCGTACCACGATCGGCGCCAATTACAGTTATACCCACTTCGACTTTATCCATGTGCTCAGCAGCACGGACATGCATACAGTGGAAGGCGTATATTCCGTGCGTATTAGCCGCTGGCTCGAGTTCTCCGGGGATGGCGGGATGGCGAGAGCCGAGACCAGGTTTATCCAAAACGTGCCCATTGATCCGGCGATTGCGGCCCTGATCGGAACTCCGGAGGGGACCAAGGTGCTCGACCGGATCGACCATTTCGTGACGGGGACCGGCCGGCTGTCGCGGACGTTTCCCAAAGGGGTCGCGTACATTTCCGGAGGGCGGGGTATTACGCCCGGCAATGGTCTGTTTCTGACCTCCGTCATGACCACCGCACTGGCGGGATACGACTACACCGGGCTCCGGCGATGGAGTTTCGGCATCTCAGGGGGATACCAGCGAGCCGAGTCGATTGGGAATGTCTATGGCACTTACGGAGGCAGCAGCGGAACATTGTCCGCGAGCCGCCAAATCGTGCGTACCGTCCATGCGATCGTTTCCTTCAGCGCCCGCCAATACAGCAGCGCCAACTTTGCTCTCTACAACCGGCTCATATACGATGTGCGGGTGGGCGTGGGTTACTCGCCTGGCGACGTTCCGCTTCGCATCTGGTAAGAGCGGCACAGATCGGACGCGATCATACGGCATGCGCAGGTGGCAGTGGGGGCGCGCGCCAGCCAGATGGGCACTCTCATGGCGCCGCGGCGCCGGTCGAAACCGGGCGCCCGGTGAGCCGCGCCTTGCGGATGCGCCGGTAGAGGATGCGCACCAGCGCCAGCACCGGCACGGACAGGAACGCCCCCGCGACGCCGGCCGCTTCCGCGCCCGCGAAGACGCCAAACAGCAGCAGCAAGGGGTGCAGTTCCACTCCCTGCCCCATCACGTGAGGAGAAGCCAAGTAATCCATGAAGACGCGGTAGCACAGAACGAAGATCACAACCGCCAGGACGTGGCCGCCGGACACCACGGCAACCAGCAGAATCGTCAGCCCCGCCACCACCGGGCCGATGGTGGGGATAAACTCCAGCAGGCCCCCCAGCAGGCCGAGCAGGATGGCGTAGGGAATCCCCAGGATCGAAAAGAAGACGCTGTAAACCGTGAATGTGCCGAGCGAGAGCAACACCATGGCGCGCATGTAGTGGGCCAGCAGCAGGTGGGTATCGGCCAGCACGTCGTCGAGCAGAGCGCGGCGCGGGCCTTCATCCACCAGGTCGAGAATGTGCCGACGGATGAGGCCGGCATCCTTGAGGAAGAAGAACCCCAGGATGGGGATGATCACCATGTAGACCAAATTCCTGGCCACCGCCAGGAATCTCACGCCGAGTTGCGGAAGCTCGGAAACCAGGTCGTTCGACCACTTGGCTACCTCGGCGCGCACTTTGTCCGCCGCCTGCGCCTCGAGCGATCCGGCGGGCGGATGCCAATCGGCCACGGTACTGGGGAACGTCTTCTCCAGTGAAGTTGCCTGCTCCACCACGCGAGAGCCGATCTGAATTCCGATCAGAACGATCGCCGCCACGAAGATCACATAAGCGAGGGCGAGCGCGAGAGTGCGCGATCGGCTGCCCGGCAAGAACCGGTCGATCAGGTTCACCAGGGGCGAAAGCAGATAGGCGAAGAGCAGCGCCAGGATGAAAATGAACAAGGTCCCGCGGATCTGGTACACCAGCCAGAGCAGCAGCACCACCAGTGCGGCCGTCCAGGTGTAGCGCGCCGCGGAACGGTCAATCCCAAGCATGTCGGTCCAATTCTAACCCGGCACAGGGGCGGGCGGGTCGGGCAGTTTCTCGATCTTCACCCGCGCGATGCGGTTGCGGTCCATTTCCAGCACCGTGTAACGCCTGCCCTGGTACTCGACGAACTCCCCGGCGCTGGGGATTTTACCCAGGCGAAACAGCAGAAAGCCCGCCAGCGTCTCGAAACCTGCGTCGGCGGGAATCTCGATGCCGAACTCGGCTTCGAGATCGCGGATTCGCGTGGCGCCGTCCAGTTCCGTTTCTTCGGCTTCGGGAACGCAGCGCACGCTCTTCTCGTCGTGCTCGTCCTCGATTTTGCCGACCACGTCCTCCAGCACGTCCTTCACGGTCAGCATCCCGACGATGGTTCCGAACTCGTCCACGACCATGGCAATGTGCGAACTGCCCCGCTGGAACTCATCCAGCATCTGCGAGAGCGGTTTGGTCTCGGGGACCACCAGGTGCGGGCGAATGAGCCTGGCGATGTGAAAGGCGCGGCTGGGCCGGCCGGCGCGAAGGGCCCGGCGGCGCTCCTCCCAAACCGGCAACAGATCCTTGTAGTGCAGGATGCCGGCGATCTTCTCGGGCGCGCCTTGGTACACCGGCAAGCGCGAGTGCCGCTTCTCGAGCATGGTCTGCAACACCTGGTCGAGCGTGGCGTCCACCGGAATAGAAACGATGTCGTTGCGCGGCACCATGATCTCGCGCACGGCGACATTGCCCAGGTCGAGCACGCGGTGGATCATGTCCTCCTGGGCCTCCGGCAAGTATCCCAGGCCGCGGCTGGAACTAACGATGAGCTTCAATTCCTCCGCCGAATGGCCGCCCTGGGCTCCGCCCTTGAGCTTGAGCGCGCGGGTGATGGCGCCCGCGGAGCGTTCGATGACCACCACAAACACGCTCGAGAGGCGGTAGAACACCAGCAGCGCCGGAGCCACCAGCACGGCCAGGCGGTCGGCTTTGGCGATGGCGAGGTTCTTCGGCACCACTTCCCCCATCACCACGTGGAAGTAACTGATGACCAGAAACGAAATCGCAAAGCTGGCGGCGTGGAGAAACTTGGCGGTGAGGGGAGTGGTGACGGGATGGAACAGACCGATGAGGATCCCGTAGAGCGTGTTCTCCCCGGCCCAACCGAGGCCCAGGCTGGCCAGCGTGACGCCGATCTGCGTCACCGAGAGCAGGCGCCCGGGGTTGGAGAGCAGGCTGAGCGCCGCCTGCGCGCCCGCCTGCCCTTCCTCCGCCATTTGCCGGAGCCGCGAGTGGCGGACGGAAATCAATGCCACTTCGGCGCCCGCGAAGAAGCCGTTGACGGCGATCAGCAGAACCACCAGCAGTATGCGAAATGGGGAGTAAGGCACGTGATCCCAAATCATTCTACCGGAGTTTGCCGGCGGGATGCTAAGGACAACCTGGGCAAGCTAAAGCATGCCCCACCTTGGTGGGGCATGCTTTAGCTTGCCCATTCTGTCGGTAAGCGGCCGGTGCTATTCTAGCCCTTGATCGCCCGAATCGTCAGATACGTGAATTTCGCGATCGCCATTCTGCTGGCGGTGGCGCTGGCCCTCGTGTACTGGTGCGCGTGGCGGCCGCTGCCGCAACGGTCGGGGACCATCGACGCGCCCATCGATGCCGCCGCTTCGGTATCGTTCGACGCGCTGGGGGTGCCGCATATTCGGGCCGCCAGCCAGGAGGACGCGCTCTTCATCCAGGGCTATGTCACGGCGCAGGACCGGCTGTGGCAGATGGACGCGCTGCGGCGCTACGCGGGCGGCGATCTGGCCGAGATTCTGGGTCCGGCGGGCCTCGATTCGGACCGCGAATCGCGCCGGCTACGGCTGCGGCGCATCGCCGAAGACGCCTACGTCGCGCTGCCTCCGGAAGACCGCGCGGCCTTGGCGGCTTATGCCCGGGGCGTGAACCACTTTATCGCCACTCACGCCGGCGATCTGCCGCTGGAGTTCACGCTGCTGGGTTACCAGCCGCGGCCCTGGAGCACGGTGGATTCCCTGCTGCTCTGCCTGCACATGTTCCGGACGCTCACCAACACGTGGCGGAACGAGATTCTCAAGCGCGACATGCTGGCCGAAGGCGATGCGCAAAAAGTCGATTTCCTGTTCCCGGTGAGCGCCACCGGCGACGTGCAGCCGGGCTCCAACGCATGGGCCATGGCCGGCAGCCACACGGCTTCCGGCAAGCCGCTCCTCGCGAACGACATGCACCTGGAATACTCGCTGCCCGGCACCTGGTACATGACGCACCTTGCGGCGCCGGGCCTGGACGTCTCCGGCGTGGCGCTGCCGGGCGTGCCGGGCGTGATGGTGGGCCACAACCAGCGCATTGCCTGGGGCATCACCAACCTCCAGTTCGACGTGCAAGACCTCTATATCGAGAAGTTCGACGACCGCACGGGCCGCTATCTGTACCGCGGGAAGGTGGAGCAGGCGCGCGCCGAACGCGAGATCATCCGCATCAAGGGCCAGGCGCCCACCGAGATCGTGGTATGGGTGACGCGCCACGGCCCGCTGTTCGTCACCGAGGGCAACGACCGCATGGCGCTGCGCTGGGTGGCGGCCGAGCCCGGTATCATGCAGTTCCCGATCCTCGAAATGGACCGTGCGCAGAACTGGCCGCAGTTCACCGCCGCCCTGGCGCGCTGGCCCGGCCCCGGCTCGAATTTCGTCTACGCCGACGTGGACGGCAACATCGGCTATCACGCCGCCGGCAAGCTGCCCAACCGGCGCGGGTACACGGGCGACCTGCCGGTGGACGGCTCGTCGGGCGATTTCGATTGGGACGGCTTCATCCCGTTCGACCAGCTTCCCGCGGTCTTCAACCCGCCCAGCGGGATCATTGCCTCGGCCAACCAGAACCCGTTTCCGCCGGGCTACCAGCACGAGGTGAGCGGGAATTTCTACCCGCCCTACCGTGCCCGGCAAATCCGCGATCTGCTCTCCGCGCACAATGGCTGGCGCGCCCAGGATCTGCTCAGTGTGCAGCGCGACGTTTACTCGGGCTTCAGCAAGTTCCTGGCCTCCGAAATCGTGGCCGCCTACGACAAGCGCCACGCCCACAACCCCCGGCTAGAGACCGCGGTCGCCTTGCTGCGCGGATGGAATGGCCAGATGGAGAAGGACCTGGCCGCGCCCTTCCTGATCGCCCTGGCTTACCAGCACGTGCGCACTTCGGTAGCCGACAGCGCCTCGCCCGGCAAGGGCCTGGCTTATGACTTCAACATGGCGCCCGCGGTGGTTGAAAGGCTCTTCCGCGAGCGGCCTGCCGGATGGTTCCGGGATTACGACGAAGTGTTATTGCGGGCGCTGGCGGACGCGGTAGAGGAAGGAACCGGCATGCAGGGCCGCGACATCCGGCGCTGGCGGTACGGCGCGTATCTGCAAGTCTCCATCGATCACCCGGTGATCCACCAGATCCCCATGATCGGCAAGTATTTCGATATCGGGCCCGTGCCCATGAGCGGTTCCTCCACCACGGTCAAGCAGACGACCAGGCTTTTGGGCCCTTCGATGCGCATGAACGCCGACCTGGGCGACTGGGACCGTTCGCTGCTGAACGTGCAAATCGGCCAGTCGGGGCAGGTCCTTTCCAGCCACTACCGGGACGAGTGGACGGATTATTACAACGGGCGGAGCTACCCGATGCAGTTCCGCAAGGTGGAGGCCAAGAGCACGCTGGAATTCCGGCCGTCGCCGCGCTGAGTGGAGCAGGTCCCCAACGGGCGTTAAAACAACCCCCTCGGTAAGCATTTTCTCAGGCTCCCTGATTGGAGCGTAGTTTCCCAGATGGGGGGACCGCGACGGCTACCGTGCGGCGGATCACTTGTGAGAAGGGGATTAATCAACACCAATCCGAGTGCGCCGTCAGCCGGCCGCAGCCGTTCCCTCACGTACCCGATGCTCCGCCTTCTGAGTCGGGTTCGCTACGGGTGCTGGAACTCGTTGGCGTGCGGAATCAGCTCGAAATAGGCGCGGCTGGGGAGATCGGAGTTCCAGTGGCCTGTCCAGTGCGCGTAGCCGCAGATGCCCAGAAACAACCCGGCGATCCCGGCGGCTACCGCCCATGCCGAGACGCGTTTGCGGCGTAGGGGAGTGGAGAGGAACAGCGCGCCCGCCGCGGGACACGCTGCGGCGCATTCCAGGCAGCCGGTGCATTCGGCCGACCGGATCCAAACCAGGCGGTCTACCGGTAGCACGGCGGGGCAGGCGTGGGCGCACTTGCCGCAGTCGATACACAGGTTGGCATCGCGGCGGATGCCCAGTGGGCTGGCGGCAGAAACGGCGCCCATCAGCGCGCCGTAAGGGCAGAGATAGCGGCACCAGAAATTCTGAACGAAAACCGACGCGATTACCAGAATGGCCATCACGGTGCCGCCACCGAGGCCCAGAAAGCGGAAGAAGTTCAGCATCTTGACGTCGTCCACCATGCCGTAGGGACCTTCGAGAAACGCACGGATGGCAGCCACCGGCATCGCGCCGACCGCGTACAGAAACAGCCCCAGCAGGATGTACTTGAGGCTGCGCATACCGATATCGAGCGCGCGCGGCAACCGGAAATTGTGGCCGCAGATGCGCCGCCCGAAGCGCCAGAGATACTCGGAGACGGTTCCCACCGGGCACAGCCATGCGCAGAAAGCCTTGCGAAAAACCCACGAGATCCCCACAAACGCGATGAGCAGGAACATGCCTGCCGCGTGGAGGCCAGGCACGCGGCCGGTCGCCAGCAGGATCTTGAGATTCATCAGGGAGGCGATGGGTAGCCACCCTTCCACGCCGGCGGGACGAGCGGCGAACGCGGACCGGCCGCCCGTTTCGTAGTAGCGCACGAAGAGATAAAACTGAATTCCAATCCAGACGTTGAGCGCCAGGAAGCCGAGCTGAAGTGCGTGCCGCAGGGCCTGTGAGTAGTCCGGAGGCGCCACCTTCACGAGTTTCTTGCGGGGCGTTTTGAACGGGGCGGCAATTACCGACATCGGTTCCATCTCCGGCTTCCCGCGGCCGCGCTTCCCAGACGAAGGACTCGTCGGCGCGCCATCGAAAAGCACCTCTCCCTACGCCCCGCTGGTCCGCCGGGTCCGCGCGAATGTAACCAGTAGATTCCCTGCAAAGGCCGTGACCGCCGCCATTTCACAAATCGCCGATGCCGCCAGCCACGACCAGGCCGCGGCCACCACGCCCTGGTACGCCAAAATCTCCGAGGCCACGCGCAGCAGGCATCCGCCAGCCAGCAGAAGCAGCCCGGCGAACATCAACCCGCGGCTGAACAGCAGCCGCATACCTGAGAAGGCAGGCAAGACACGCTGGCCCACCGCAAACACCATCGTGGCCAGGAATCCGACCGTCAGAGCATGGCGCGAGGCTCCTGAAATACCGTGGGAGTTGGCCGCGAAAGCACTCCAGATACCAAGCCCCGCCGCGACAGCGGCCCAAGCATAGGCCATGCGCACGAAGATGGGATAGCTCGCGTGCACGCCCTCCGTCTTCGCCGGGCGCTCCGGCGCCTCGAAAAGCCGCAGCGCGCGGACGGCCGTAAGGATTCCCGCCGCGAGCAGGATGGCCGAGGCCGCTGTCCGGCCTGCCAGGGACGCCAGCACGCCCGCGGAGTTCACCGCTACAGCCGCCAGCAGCGCCCGGGTGCGCACCGGGCGCAGCCCTAAGAATACCGGCAGCCATCTGGCGCTGAAACCCCAGACGAAAGGCACCAGGAATCCCCAGGTCTGAAGGGCCAGGATTCGCCGATCGAATTCGGCGGAGAGCTCGGGGGCCGCGCCGCGCCGCGCCAGGAACAGGGCCGCGCCCAGGTTCGCCAATAACGCCAGCATCAGCCCCAGGGCGCCGGCGATCACAACCAGCACCCATGCGTCCAGCTTCTTTTTCCCGGCGCCCGCGGGCCGATGACCGGAAACGGAGCGGAAGAAGATCAGGAACGCGGCGACTTCTAGGGCCGCCGATAACGGCAGCAAAACCCGCCAGCGCCACTGGTATACGCCCGCGAGCCAGCGGAGGGTCACGCCCGAGGTCCACAGCACCCAGGATGTCCACGCCGCCGGGAGTGCGAACCCGTTCAGTCGGCGCAGCTTGGGGATGGAGTAGAAGCCGATGCCGAGGATGAACGTGCCAATCCAACCGAAGACCTGCGCATGGCCATGCGCCTGAATCCAGGCGGCGGGAATGGAATTCGGCGCCCGGCGGCTGCTGATCGCGAACAGATTCCACACTCCCAGAAATGTGCCGGGAAGCAGCATGAATACCAGTCCCGTCGCGATGTAGGTCATTAACAATCGCGATAGGCTTGTCTCGCGCGCCGCCGTGGCGGCGAAGATCTGCTGCGGAGTGAGCCGCCGGCCCTCCTGAACCTCTATGCGCGTCAAACCCGGACTCATGGCCGCGTCGCAACGCCCCGTTCCATTTCGATGGCGCGCGGAAACAGGATATTGTTTTCCAGGTGGATGTGCTGGTGCAGGTCGGTTTCGAATTCGGCCAGCGTCTGGTACAGGGAGCAATAGCTGGCGCAGGCGTCCGCCGGCGCTATGTAGCCGTTACCGGCCGCACGGATTTCCCGCAGCGCCTGGCCGGCGCCGTCGTGCTCGCGCAGCATCATGGCGATCGGGTTCCGTACGCTGCCGAAGGGCGCCGGCAGGACCGTCGATTTCTCCAGAACGGCCTCCTCCATACGCACGATATAAGGGAACAGAACCATCTCTTCTTTCATCAGGTGGGTCGCCAGTTCCTGGGCAAGATCGCCGAACGTCGCCCGCATGGGCGCCAGTTCGGGGTGGTTATTCCCGTGGACCGAGCAGACCTTGTCGAACAGCGGCCCCAGGCGCGCGAGCGCCGCCCGCGTGTACTGGTGGTGGGTGTTCCGGATATGCGCGATCAACTCGGCCAGAGGCTCAGTTTTCCAGTCCCGGTCTCGCGCCGCGGCCCGGCCCGTCTCCAATTCCATTTCTATGGAATTCCTCACCGTCTCCAGCGGCAGCCGGGCCGCGCGGCAAGCCTGCTCCAGCGTGTCGCTGCCGCCGCAGCAGTAATCGATTCCCAGCTTCTCGAAAACCCGCGTGGCGGCCGGGTTTTCCGCCGCCAGCTCGCCTACTGTCTTGGTCATGATCGCGCTCATCGTTTCCGCCTCCAAGATCGAGGTTAACGATGCGCGGGCGGCATGCCTATGACTTTAGTCACACCAGCGGCTATTCGCCGCCTTCGAGTTCCGCCTCCAGCAATTTGAGATCGCGAATCACTACGGTGCGGCCTTCCACCTTCACCAACCCTTCGGCCTGCAACCGGGAGAGATTACGCGAAACCAGCTCGCGTACGGTCCCGATCTGCGCTGCCAACTCCTGGTGGCTGGCGGGCAGTGAGAACTCCAGGCCTTCGGCCGTCTGCCTGCCCTCCCGTTGCGCCAGCCGGCACAGAAGCGAGACCAGCCGGTGGCGCACCGTGGTGAACGAGAGTTCTTCGATGATTCCGACCAGCCGCCGCAGGCGCGCGCCCACCACGCGAAGCACCTTGAGCGCCACCTGCGGATGGGCCAGGCACAGCGCATGGAAATCCTGCTTGCCGATAAACAGCAGCGTGACATCGTCCACGGCGGCGCCCGAAGCGGGATAGGGGCCGCCATCGAATACCGGGATCTCCGCCACCGAACTGCCGGGACCGTCGATGGTGAGCACCTGCTCGCGGCCGGCGGCGGAGGTCTTGAAGACGCGAACGTGCCCACGCTCGACCACGTACAGACCGGCGCACGGCTCTCCTTCACCGAAAACCATTTCGCCCGGCGAGTAATGGCGCGGCGCAACGCGCTCGACAAGGTAGCCCAATTCCGCCTCGGTGAGTCCGGAGAAAATCGGCGCCTGCGCCAGGATTTGGGTGTGATCCGCACGGGTTTCCGCCACGCTGCCCATTATAGAGCCTGTGCCTCTCCGCCCCAGACCCGAGCGGCGTCTAGCCGCCGGCTCGGAGTTGATTAATGTCTGAAATTATGCCACAAGCAGCTTTGGCGCCGTGGGCGTTCCGACCCGGCGGATTGTGTGGGCAAACGATAGAGTGGCTGACCGGAAACGGTGATCGGGAAGCGCCGCTCTGCACTCCGGTCGTGTCGCCGGGTGCCCGGAAACCGCTCCTTTCCACCACAAACCCGATCTGGAGGCCCCCCAAACGGCGTACGAGGAGATGAGCGTCAGACCGGGGCGGACTGTCGAAAACCTTGACAGCGCTTTGCCGCCGCTCAGATCCGGACTTGCGGCCCCTGTGGGTCTGGTACATCAAAGAGGAAACATTGCAGCTCACAGGATCGAAGGATGGCGGCTGGGTGTAGACTGAATAGAATCCGGTGGTCCAAAATGAGAATTCTCGATTACGTAGAGGCGGTTCACGAATATGTCCAAGGGGACGGCAACGTTTTCTGAGGCAGAAGCGCAAGCGTATACGATTGCAGATCGTGAGGTCTGAAAATGAAGTTTGGTCTCATCCGAGTCAAGCAATATTTTGGCCTCGGTGGATTGCTTCCTGATTGCGCCAATGGGGTCCTCTGCCATGAGGGCTGGAAGCCTGAAAATCCCCGAAACAATTGAAGGGGCATACCATGATCGACACGTCTGCCGATGCTACGCGGCTCTCTCCATGGTGGAGACACTCGGCCATACTTGTGATGATCGCCGGCTTCTCCATTCTCTCGTGCGTAACGGTCCTGACCTACACAAATGCTCCACCCATCCCCGAGCAGGCGGTGGATGGAGCCGGTGCCACGGTGTTTACAGGAGCCGACATCCAAAAGGGCCAGGAGGTCTTCCTCAAGTACGGTCTCATGGAGCATGGGAGCCTTTGGGGCCATGGGGCCTACCTGGGTCCCGATTACAGCGCGGAGTACCTGCATCGGCTCAGCGAGGTGACCCGGGACACGACCGCGACCGAGAAGTACGGCAAGCTCTTTGCGCAGCTCTCGCCGGACGAGCGGAGCGTGGTAGCCGCGCGGACGATTACAGTGCTTAAGGAGAATCGGTACGACCCGGCCTTGCGGACTCTCCGGCTTTCGCCAGGCGAGGTGGCGGCCTACCGCACGCAGCTTCCCGAATGGAGCAAGTATTTCACCAGGAAGGATGCCGCTCCCGGCCTGCCAGCCAACTACATTCAAAACCCAGCGGAGCGTAAAGCTCTGACCGCCTACTTCGCTTGGGCAGCCTGGGCCACAACGGCGAATCGCCCTGGGAAAGATTACTCATACACCAACAACTGGCCGTACGAGCCCCACGTGGGAAACCGTCCTTCCACAGACGCCTATGTTTGGAGCGCCTTGAGTCTTATCACGCTCCTGTCGGGGCTGGGTGTGATCCTCTTCGTCGTCGGCAGGTTCGACTACCTGGGGTGGAAGGGCGAGGGCGAGGTTGCCGGCGCCCATTTTATGCACTTTGCTCCCCCCACTCTGAAGCTCACGCCCAGCCAGTGGGCTACGGGATGGTACTTCGGCGCCGTGGCCCTCCTGTTTCTGGCGCAATCATTCCTGGGAGGCCTGCTCGCCCACTATCGCGTGGAGACAGGAGCCTTTTACGGGTTCGACATCGCACTTTGGCTTCCCTACAACCTGGCGCGCACGTGGCACCTCCAGCTCGCCATCTTCTGGATCGCGACGGCTTGGGTGGGCGGCGGCCTTTTCCTGGCGTCGTGGGTCGGCGGCGGGGAGCCTAAACACCAGAGGACCGGTGTCTACGCGCTTCTTGGGGCACTGGTGGTAGTGGTCGCCGGCAGCCTGGCAGGCGAGTCGCTCGGCATCAACGACAAGCTGGGGCAGTTCTGGTTCTGGTTCGGGCACCAGGGTTCCGAGTACCTGGACCTCGGGCGGTTCTGGCAGCTCATGCTGGTCGTTGGCCTTGTCTTCTGGCTGTTTTTGATGTTTCGGGCGCTCAAGCCCGCCTTCAAGATCCCCGACAAGCGCGAACTGTCCGCGCTCTTTATGTACGCAGCCGTGGCCATCCCCGTCTTCTACCTGCCCGCCCTTTTCTATGGCCCCCACACCAATTTCACCATCATCGACAACTGGCGCTTCTGGATCATCCATCTTTGGGTGGAGGGGTTCTTCGAACTCTTCGCGACGGTGCTGGTGGCCATCATGTTCTACCAGATGGGCGTGGTCAGCACCAGGACCGCCACGCGCCTGATCTATCTGGACGCCATCCTGTATCTCTCCGGCGGGATCATCGGCACCGGCCACCATTGGTATTTCACCGGCCAGGGCACGCTCAACATGGGCCTGGCGGCGTGCTTCTCCGCCATGGAAGTTGTCCCTCTGACGCTTCTGACTCTGGACGCCTGGGATTTCATCAAGCTGAGGAAAGCGCAGTGCTCCAAGTGCGGCCAAGACCTCGCCTGGGGCCAGAAGTGGTGCATCTACTTCCTCATGGCCGTGGGCGTCTGGAACTTCGTCGGCGCGGGGATCTTCGGTTTCCTGATCAACCTGCCGATCGTGTCCTATTTCGAGGTGGGCACGACGCTCACGGCCAATCACGCACATGCCGCAATGTTTGGTGTCTTTGGGATGTTGGCCCTGGGAGTCCTGGTCTTCTGCTTGAGGGCCATGCAATCCGACGCCACATGGAAGGGGACGGAGAAGTTCGTCCGCGTGGGCTTCTGGGGCCTCAATGTGGGCCTCGCGCTCATGATCGTCCTGGATCTGTTCCCCGGAGGGGTAATCCAGCTCTGGGATTCCATCGCCCACGGGTATTGGCACGCGCGCCGCCTGACATTCCTGATGGGCGGCGCCTACCACAAGCTGGAATGGCTGCGCATGGTGGGGGACACGATCTTCCTATTCGCCGGCGTCCTGCCCATCACGCTCGGCGCGTTGCGCAGCGTGTGGAAAAGGGATCTCCATGCCACGGCGTGAAGGCTGCACCACACCGAGAGGCGTTTGCCTGGCGCGCGGTGTTCGAGCAGGCTCTGCAAATGGGCTGCGATGCCCGAGAGACGGCTTTGCAACTGATTGACCGATTCGAGCGAACTGTGACTTCGGTCACTGACAGCACGCGGCAAGTTGCTCTAGCATTGAAAGGAAGCAACTGCGGAACATAAATGAGTGATGACGCTTGGAGACCAAGAAAGGTTGTGATTGTTGGCGCCGGAGCGGTGGGTTCCACTTTTGCCTACACGCTGGCCCAGAGTGGTTTGGCCGATGAGATCACCTTGCGCGATGCCAATCATGAACTGGCCATTGGACAGGTTCTCGATCTGGCTCATGGCCAAGCCTTCTTCCCCTCCGTCCAGATCCGTGAAGCCCAGGCGGCGGATTATGCGGATGCGCGCATGATTGTGATTACGGCCGGGGCCAAACAGCAGCCGGGCGAGTCCCGCCTGGATCTGCTGCGACGAAACGTCAAAATCATCCACGATATCATTGATGAAATCGTGTTCCAGAAGTCACCGGCCGTCGTTTTGATTGTGAGCAATCCGGTGGACATCCTGACGTATGTCGCCCACAAACGGTCCGGCTGGCCGCGCGGACACATCATCGGGTCCGGCACCGTCCTGGATAGCGCGCGCTTCCGTCATTTATTGAGCCAGCACTGCCGAGTGGATGTGCATAATATCCATGCTTACATCCTAGGTGAACACGGGGACAGTGAATTTGCCGCCTGGTCCATGACGAACATGGCCGGCATGCCCATCGAACAGTTTTGCCGCCTGTGTTTGAAATGTGACGACTGGCAGGCAGCCCGCCGCAAAGTCGCGGACGAAGTGAAGCATTCCGCCTATCACATCATTGATTACAAAGGGGCCACCTGGTTCGCAGTCGGCCTGGCCCTGACGCGAATTGCCGCGGCCATCTTGCGCAACCAATATGGAGTGCTCACTGTTTCATCGGTGCTGGAAGGGGAATTCGGCCTTAACGGGGTGAGTTTGGGGGTTCCTTGCATCCTCTCTCGGAATGGCGTTGAGCGGGTTATGCAGGTTACTTTGCCACCCGACGAGCAGAGCGCCCTCGTGAAATCCGCTACCATCTTGCGGGAAGCTATCGAACAACTTGAGTTGGCGGTCGCATCATAAACTGAAACAGAAAGGCAGTAACGCTATGCAACCAGAAACCGCCCCTAAACTCAAAGGACTCTCCGGCGCCGAAGTCGCGAAGGCCGCCGAGTTGGTGAACTACCAGGACGGCGCGGTCGTCAGCCGCGAGATCGTCAAGAAGCCTACTGGCAACGTGACAATCTTCGCTTTCGACGAAGGCCAGGGCTTGAGCGAGCACACGGCACCATTCGACGCATTGGTGCAAATGGTGGAAGGCGATGCCGAAATTATGATTTGTGGCCAGCCACACCAGTTGCAGGGCGGGGAGATGATTCTCATGCCCGCCGGCCAGCCGCATGCGCTCAAGGCGCTCAAGCGGTTCAAGATGATTCTCACGATGATTCGATCCTGAACCTGAAAGGGTCCTCCAATGACGCCAGCCTCTGCGTGTGAGTGTCTCCGTGCGGACCACCGCCAGATGGAGACTTATATTGACCGCCTTCTCACCGCGTTGCGGCGTGCCGGGCCTGAATCGGTTCCTGAAGTGCAGGCGGCCGTCCACGACATTCGACGCCTGTCCTCGATTCACTTCGAGAAAGAGGAGGTTATCTTCTACCCGAGCTTACGGCCGGCGTTTCCCGATCTGCTGGCGCAAATGGACCGGCAGCACGAGGAGGTTCGCGAAGTGGAGCAGTACATTGGAGAACTCCTGTCAGATCCGCCGCCGACTCCCGAATCTCGCTGGCTGAACGAACTTCGCCTGTTCGGCACACAACTCCACGATTTTATTCAGCACCACATCATAGAAGAAGAAGATCAGTTGTTCCGCCTCGCTGAGAGCCGGCTTACCACCGAAGACCAGGACCGTCTAGCCATTGAAATGAGAAAGTTTGACAGTCGGCTATCTGCCCCCTGAAGGCACTCTAGCCGCGACTATGAGGGGATATTCGCCAGAGGAGTCACTTGCCCCCGACATGCTCCCATCCCGAACTGAGTAGGTTGGCCGCTTCTACCTGGGCGCCAGCCAGTGGCAAGCCGCAAGGCCGTTTTGGTGTCGAACCAGGACGATAAGAGCGGCGAGCGAATCGAACTGCCACCGCCGAACCGGCCTTCACGGACTAGAGCGTGTTGCGGCGAGCGCCGGCCACTTTCAGTACCGTGCTCGCCCGTCGTCGCTAAGACGCCATACCCCAATCGTCGGGCACTCGTACAAAACCCGGATAACAGTGTTGATCCGGGGTTCATGGGAGCCGCGAAATTCTATCACGCTGGCCCCCTTTCAGGCGTTGACTTTCAGCCCATCAACCAGTTCGCGAAGTTCCTTGCTCGCTTGGTGTGAAAGCTTCCGAATCCGCAGATTTCAACTTTGTCGCCGGATCGCAGGGCCAGGACGAATATGGTGCACACGACGATGTCGGATTCCTTCAGGGGCATCCCAATGGCTTGGTAAACCTCTTCGGCCAGATCGGCCCTGGTCATCTGGCGCACTCTCGTCGCATCACAAAAAAGAGTATCACAGCGTTACCCAGTGCTCCGGCGAACTCCGCCAAATCCAGGATCGTCGGCCACTCGAAAAGGGGTGATTTCCGCAGGTGCAAGCTTGAACCTGATCCGCATGGCTGTAGTGTCGGCTCATCGGGGAAGCGCCGTTCTCGCCTGCGGCGATTCTTGGCGATAACAGCCCTTCCCACCAACCATCCGGCTTGGCGGGACGCAAACGTTGCGTTGTGGGAAAGCACGGTCGCTCTCAGGCATGCACTCCGATCGGGCGAGATCGGTTTTGGCAATCTTGTCTTAACGCCTATGTCCACGTCCCCGGCCTGCCGGGGCTTCATGAGAGAATATCACTAGTAGTAGCCATGCGCCGTTTCGGGCCGTTTGCGTTAATCTTCGCTTGCCTCGTCCTGCCGGTCTGGGCGCGCCACGACGTCTCCGCTTGCGGCACCACCCGGGAAACCCCCAACGAAACGCTGTTCCTCCATCGGCAGGCTTTGCGCGCGCGCGCCGCTCGCCGGCTGAAGCCGATGGCGGCTCCGGCGGACGCCACTCCTTCCGCGAACCGCGACATCGGCGACATTGCCGTCATCGAAGACACTGGCGGCGTGGTGGAACGCATGAACCAGTTCGACCTCGACAACAACACGCTGACGTTCACGCCCGCCGCGCCGAATGCCGCCCAGTACAGCTATTCCGTGGCGCAGAATGGCTACGATTCCGCCGCGGCCTCTCAAGGCACGCCGCTGGCCGCGTTGGATGACGACGACACCCGCCTGGCCGGCTTGCCTTTCGCCTTCCCGTTTTTTGGCGCCACCTATAACCAGGTGTGGGTCAACTCCGATGGCAACCTCACCTTTACGGTGGGCGACTCCGCTTCCACCGACCGTTCCCTGGGGCGCATGACCGCCGGGCCGCCGCGCATCTCGCCGCTGTTCGACGACCTCAATCCCGCCCAGACCGCGGGCGGTGTGCGCGTATTCTCCGATTCGACGCGCGTGGTGGTGAGCTGGGTGAACGTGCCGGAATACTCGCAGTACGGCACGGGCCCCCCGCAGACTTTTCAGGTGAGGCTCTACCCCGACGGCCGCATACAGTTTTCTTATGCCGGCATCAGCGCCTCGAGCGCCGTGGTCGGCATCGCACCGGGCAACTTGCAAGGCTCCACCACGCTGGTCGACTTCCGGACCGATCCCAGCGGCGACTATTCCGCCACGGTGGCGGAGCGCTTCGGCGAAACCCTGGCCATCGACATCGTCACCGTGGCGCAGCAGTTCTACCAGACCCACGAAGACGCCTACGACTACCTGGTGATCTACAACAACATGGACATTCCCTCGATGCCGGGGGCTGTGGCGTATGAAAGCACCGTGCGCTCGAGCGGCACGGGGTATGGATATCCCGTCCAGGACGCCGGCCAGGAGTATGGATCGGCATCGCGGCTGCAATCGCTCATGAACATGGGACCGTTGAGCGAATACCCGCCGAATCCCGTTGGAATTGTGGCCGCGCGCGTTCCATCGGGCGACACGCCGCTTACCCTGCTGGCCCATGAAGCCGGTCACCTGTTTTTGGCGCTCGCCAGCGTCACCGATCCGAGCAACCCCTCGTTGCAGCCCATGCTTGGCTATGGGGGAGTGCACTGGAGTTTCGTCTACGATTCGGAAGCCTCGCTGCTCGAAGGCGAGCGGATTGCGGACTACGGCGAAGGAGTTTCGCCGCGCTTCATGACCACCAATACGGTGCAGGACTACTCGCCGCTGGATCAATACCTGATGGGTTTCCGCCCGCCCGATCAAGTTCCGGATACGTTCCTGGTCACCGATTACCCCTCTTCCATTTCGCCCCTGTGGCACCCCATTCCTGAAATCCCCTTCGATGGCGAGCGGCGGAATATCAGCATCAACGACATCATCCAGGTGGAAGGCCGGCGCACTCCCGATTCGACCGTCGCGCAGCGCCGTTTCCGTTTCGCTTTCATCCTGGTGGTGGCGCAGGGATCGCAGCCTTCCACCGACGACCTGACGCAGATCGATACCTACCGGCAGCAGTTTGAAGTGTTCTACGACCAGGTGGCTTCCTCGGGTAACGCGGTTGCCGACACTAGCTTGAAGCGCAGCATGAAACTCTCGCTCTACCCCAACGCCGGCGTGATTGCAGGCGGAAGTGGGACCGCGACCCTCACGCTCGAAGCGCCGCCATCCGGCGACATGACCGTTCAGTTCGAGCCTCCCAATAACGCGCAACTGCCCACTTCCGTCAAAATTCCGGCCGGCGCCACCAGCGCGTCCTTCACCTTCACCGGCCTGAAAGCGGGAGTGGAGGAGGTACTGGCCACGCCCAGCGACCCCTCTTATGAGACCGCCTTCGCCCGCGTGCAGGTGGCGGATGCGTCGATGCTGAAGCTGGTGGCCGTTTCCGGCGATCACCAGATTGCGACTTCCGCCGGTCCCCTGCCCGCTCCGATTGTGGTGCGCCTCACTGACGCCAACAATGTGCCGTACCCCGGCGCGCAAATCGTGGCCACGGCGTCAGCGGGCAGTAGCGCGACGCCGGCGGCAGCCACCACGGACGTTCAAGGCCAGGCAACGTTCACCTGGACGCCGGGCCCGGCCGCGTCCAACCAGTTGCAACTGGCGGTCGGCGGCTTGTCCTCGGTCGGCCTCACGCTGAACGCCGGCAGCGCCGCGCCGGTGGTGACTGCTGTCGTGAATGCGGCGTCATCGGCGAGCGGCGTCGCGGCCGGCGCCTTTGAGACCATCTACGGCGCGAACCTCGCGGGCGGCCAGACCGCCGGTGTGCAGGTGCTGTTGAACGGAACCGCGCTGCCGCTACTCTACGTGAGCGATACCCAGATCAACTTCTACGTCCCACAGAGCGCGACGCAAGGAAGCGCCACGCTCACGGTGGCGACCCCGTCCGGCGCGAAGGCCAGCGCCACGGTCAACGTCGTGGCCGTCCAGCCCGGCATCTTCTCCGGCGGAGTGCTGCACTCCGGGACGGGAGTGAGCGCCCTCACAACTCCGGTCCACGCCGGCGACTACATCGAGATTTACTGTACCGGCCTGGGTCCCACCCAGACCGTGGGCAGCCTCCAGGAAACGGTTCTCACCCCTATCGTGTTCATTGGCGCTACGCCGGTCGAGCCGGTCTACAGCGGCCTGTCGCCCGGCTCTTTGGGACTCTACCAGGTGAACGTGCAGGTGCCCGCGGGGATCGCCCCCGGCGTGCAGCCGCTCCTCATGTCGGTGGACCTCGCGCACAGCAACCAGGTCAACATCGCGGTGCAGTAGTGTTTGCCCGTGGGCACGGCCGCGGGGATGCATCCGTCAGTCCGCGTCTTCGGGGTTTGTGGAATGTGGGCTGAGCACGATTTGGACGGCTTCAGCGATGTCGCGCGCGGTGAAGTCGGGGTGGGAATCCGGCTCCGCCGGGTAGCCGGTCAGGACCAGGATGGTACGCGTGCCGGCGCGCCGGCCGCATTCGATGTCGGCGCTCTTGTCGCCGATGAAATACGAGCGCGACAGGTCGATGTCGTAGGCTGCCGCCGCTTCCAACACCATGCCGGGCTCGGGCTTGCGCCGGGTGGAAGGCGCCGCCGGCGGATCGGCGCAGAAATAAGCGGCGTCGATCAAGCCGGCTCCGATCTGGCGCAGCAGCTCCGCTTGAACGGCGTGGTATTGCGCTTCTGTAATGAGGCCGCGCGCGATGCCGCTCTGGTTGGTGATGACGAACGCGCGGAAGCCGGCCTCTTTCAACTTCCGCAAGGCTTCCGGAACCCCCGGGAAGACGCGGACTCGGGCGGGATCGCCGCAATAGTGGACCTCTTCCATGAGGGTGCCGTCGCGGTCGAAGAATACCGCTCTAGCCCGGCTCATAGCTGGGCAAAGGCCGCCTGGAGTTCGGCGGCTGTCGCGGTAGCGGTGCCCAGCTTGCCGACTGCGATGCTGCTGGCGCGGTTGGCAAGTTCGGCGGCCTCGGCGGGGGTAGCTCCGGCGGCAAGACCCAGGGTGAAAACCGCCAGGGCCGTATCGCCGGCGCCGGAAACGTCGAATACATCCTTGGCGCGGGTAGGAATGGGGTACGGCTGAGAACCGCCGTGAAAGAGCAACATGCCGTGCTCTCCCAGGGTGACCAAGACGCTGCCGGTGTTCCAAAGCTGAAGCAGCCGGTTGCCGGCCTGGAGCAGCGGCTGGTCCGAAAGCACCGGCGTCACGGGATCGGAGGGCGGCAGGCCGGCCGCCATGAACGCCTCGGCTCGGTTGGGCTTGATGGCGGTGGCGCCTGGCCAGGAAAGGGAAGTGTAAGGATGCGGGTCCACGGTGAGGATTTTGCCGTGGGCGCTGGCCGTCCGGCAGATATAATCCGCCAGCGGCTGGGTGAGCAGGCCTTTGCCGTAGTCGGCGACGATGATGGCATCCAGGCCCCCGACGATGCCGTTCAGGTAGTCCCTGGCACGCTCGATTTGTTCGGGGGGCAGCGGCGTCCTGCGTTCACGGTCCACGCGCACCACCTGCTGGTTGCGGGCGATGATCCTGGTCTTCACGGTGGTTGAAAAGGCGGCGTCCCGCTGAACGCCGGACGTATCGATACCGCAACCTTCCAGCAGATCCAGCAATTGGCGCCCATGCCCGTCCGCCCCCGTGACGCCCATGACGGCGACCCTGTCGGTGAACTCCCGGACGTTGCGCGCCACATTGGCGGCGCCTCCGGGATAGTAGGATTCTCCGGTGACGTCGACCACGGGAACGGGCGCTTCGGGCGAAATGCGCGACACCCTTCCCCAAATAAACTCGTCGAGCATGAGATCGCCGACGACGAGAATCCGTTGGCCGGCGAACCCCGCCAACAGACGGTTGAAGCGGATGATATCGGATTCAGCTTGCATGAAGCGTTGCGCCGCCCCGTTTGCGGGCCACGACGATGAGAGAGAGCCCGGGCCACGGCATCAGCCAGTCGAGCCGCCTCCAGATCCATACGGTTTTGTCGAAAATCTTCAACACCAGCTTATTAATCTTCCGGGAACCGAACAACCGGCTGTACGCCCACCAGGGCGGCGCACCGACCTTATTGAAACTGTACGCAGTTTCCACCGCCAAGCCATGGGATTCGAGCACCTGGCGCGCTTCGAGCGGGCTGTAGCGGCGCTTGTGTCCCAAGCTTCGATCGAGGGTGCCGAACAAACGCGGGCCGCAGGGCACCAGCACCACCAGCACGCCATTGGGCTTCAGGGTAGCGCGCAGGGAATCGAGCACGCGGCCGGGGTCGTCGAGGTACTCGAGCACATTCAGGCAAAGCACGGTATCGAAGCGGCCTTCCAGGCCGGCGAGGTCCGCCGGGACTTCGGGGTCGATGCGCTCGACCGCCACGTTGGGCGTGCGCAGAAAGCGGTTGCGCAACGCGTGGAGATGCAGCGGATCTTTCTCCGCGGCCATGTAGAACATGCGCCGCGCCATGAGCCTTCCGGTAATGTTCCCGATTCCCGCGCCCACCTCGAGGACTTCGTCGCCAATGTGCGGCCGGAGCTTTCGCGCGAGCCAACTCAGATACTGGGGCGTGCCGGTGAGATTGTTGAGAACACCGCGGCCGTACGGGGCGGCATGGAGGTCGTCGATGAGCCAAAACCTGAAGATGACGGCGAGCGCTCTTAATCCGTCCTTCCAGCCGATCTTCTTGCCTTCTTCATAAGTGCGGCCGTGATAGCTGATGGGCACTTCGTAAATACGCAGCTTGCGCTTGGCGCTCTTCATGACGATTTCCGGCTCGAAGCCGAACCGGTCGGAGCGGATGGGGATGCTCTTGAGGAGGTCGGTGCGAAAGACCTTGTAGCAGGTTTCCATGTCCGTAAGGTTGAGGTTGCAGAACATGTTGGAAACCAGCGTGAGGCCCTTATTCATCATGGAATGCCAGAACAGCAGGACGCGGGTCTGCTCGCCGGCCATGTAGCGGGAGCCGAAGACGGCGTCGGCGTGGCCGTCCAGCAGCGGGCGCAACAGGCGCGGATATTCGGAGGGATCGTACTCGAGATCGGCATCCTGAATCAGCGAGAAATCGCCGGACGCTTCCTGGATGGCGGTGCGCACGGCGGCGCCCTTCCCCCGGTTCCCCTCATGCCGGAAGAGGCGGATTTGCGGGAACCGCGCGGCCAGGTGCTGGAGAATGTCGTACGTGCCGTCGGTGGAGCAGTCGTCGACGATCACCAGTTCCCGCTCCATGTTTTCGGGCAAGGGAGCCGTCAGGACCTGCGAGATACAACGTTCCACAACGGTGCGCTCGTTGAAGACCGGCATCAGGATCGACAGCTTCATGAAACTAAGAAGTTTAGCAGAAGCGGTGGCGCCGGCGATCTTGTGGCCGGTGTGTTCGTTCCCGGAGAACCCCACCGGCGGCAAGACCGCCGGCGCTACGATTACGTTCGCGGACGCCGCTTGAAGTACGCCACCGGGGCGCACAGCCACTCAGCCAGGAAGCGGAAAGGGTGGGACGGGTTCCACTGGAGACCCATGGGCAGGGCGGCCAGGTATTTCAGCAAGGAGGGCCGGAGCGGCTGAAAGAACTGGTCGCGCCGGTCCATGCGGTATGCGGTGTACCCGAATACCCAGGAAAACGGGACGTAGCCGTAGTGGCGCTGGAGCAGCCGCATGGAGGCGTGAAACACGTCATCGCGCTCGTAGAGGGTCTTGGACCCGCTGTGCATCCGCGATCCCGCCAGGTATTCCGGGATCGAAGCAAAGCGGAAGTTCTGCTTGGCCATGCGGATCCAGAGATCGTAATCGAACGAACGGGCGACATCCGGGTCCAGCCCGCAGCGTTGGTAGGAAGAGGCCCGGATGAAGGCAGCGGGCTGGCAAATGAAGCAGTCGCGTTCCAGAATATTGGGGTCGAAGGGCAGGGTGGGATATCGCCGGATGACGGCGCCCTGCTCGTCGATCCACCAGGCTTCGCCATAGACCACATCGATGCCGGGGTGGGCGGCCAGGTATTCCACCCCGGTCCGCACGGCGCCGGGGAGAAAGATGTCATCGGCATTCAGCCAGGCGAAGACCTCGCCTCGGGCTTCCAGGAATCCGCGATGAGCGGCGTCGGAGGGACCTTTGTCTTTGCCGGTGAACCACCGAAGGCGGTCCCGATAACGCTCGAGAATCTCGAGGCTGCCATCCGTGGACCCGCCGTCCACCACAATGTACTCGATGCGCGGGTAGTCCTGCGACAACACGCTCTCGATGGTGGCGGGCAGATGCTGCGCCATGTTGTAGGAAGGGGTGACGATGCTGACCAGCGGCGGCTCGCGCGGATTCACGGTTCAATCCCACTATATCAGCAGCCCCACGAGCGCCTCGCATGTTGCTACACTGGCCTGAAGCTTTATACACTTGCGGTTTCAGTTCCGGAAGTCTATTTTGACGAGCGGGTGAATTTCGTTTTGCGAATAGCGCTTCTACAAATCAATCCTACCGCGGGCGACCTGAACGGAAACTCCTCGCTGATCGTAAGCGCAGCTCGGGCGGCGCAGTCCCAGGGGGCCGACCTGGTGGTGACACCCGAACTGGCGCTGATGGGATACCTGCCGCGCGACCTGTTGATGAACGCGGGCTTCGTGCGCCGCAGTGGGGAGATGCTGGCGCGCATCGCCGCCGAGCTGGCCGGCGCTCCGCCGCTGCTCGCCGGGGTGGCTACGCCCAATCCCTCCGACATGGGCCGCCCGTTGTTCAATAGCGCCGTGCTGCTGCGAAACGGAGCCGTCGGGCCGGCGTTCCACAAGACGCTGCTGCCCACTTACGACGTTTTCGACGAGGACCGCTACTTCGAGCCCGCGCAGGGGCCGCAGATTCTGGAACTGGGGGGCTGGCGTTTAGGCATCAGCATCTGTGAAGACGTCTGGAACGACCGCGACTTCTGGCAGCGCAGGCGCTATCACCAGGACCCCATCGAGGTGCTGACACAAGCGGGGGCCCAGGCGATCGTCAACCTTTCGGCTTCGCCTTTCACCGTGGGGAAGCAGCTTTTGCGCGAACAGATGCTCGGCCACCTGGCTCGGAAACACGGTCTGCCGCTGGTCTTCGTGAACCAGGTGGGCGGCAACGACGACCTCATCTTCGACGGCCGCAGCAGCGCATTCGATGCGCAGGGCCGCCTGTTCGCGCGGGCGAAAGGTTTCGAGGAAGACGTGGTGGTGGTGGACCTGGCCGCCGGGCCGCCCTCCGGGCCGGACGGGGCGCCCTCTGGGCTCGCCCGGGACGACTTCGAGCCTGAAGCCGAGATCTGGAAGGCGCTGGTGCTGGGCGTTCGGGATTACGCGCGTAAGACGCGGTTCACTAAAGTGCTGCTGGGGCTTTCCGGCGGCATCGATTCGGCGCTAACGGCCGCCATCGCCGCCGATGCCATGGGCCCCGAAAACGTGCTCGGCGCGATGATGCCTTCCTGTTACTCGAGCCAGGGCAGCGTGGACGATTCGGTCGAACTTGCGCGCCATCTCGGAATCAAGACCATCGAACTGCCCATCGCCGGCATCATGCGGACCTACGATACCGTGCTGGCAGAGGCATTTCGCGGGCTCCCCTCCGATGTGACCGAGGAGAACATTCAATCGCGCATCCGCGGCAACCTGTTAATGGCGCTTTCCAATAAGTTCGGTTCGCTGCTGCTCACCACGGGCAATAAATCCGAGATGTCGGTGGGCTACTGCACGCTGTACGGCGACATGAATGGCGGTCTGGCGGTGATCGCGGACCTGCCGAAGATGATGGTGTACCGGGTATCGCGATGGCGAAACCGGCGCCGGCCGGACATTCCCGAAGCGATTCTGACCAAGGCGCCTTCGGCCGAGTTGCGGCCGGACCAGACGGATCAAGACAGCCTCCCGCCTTACGCTCTGCTCGATCAGATTCTGGAGCTGCACGTGGAGCAGTGCCAGTCGGCGGAGGAGATCATCGCGCAGGGCTTCGACGAGCCGACGGTTCGCCGCGTCCTGCGGCTGGTTCGCATTGCGGAGTTCAAGCGAAAACAAGCCGCCCCGGTCCTGAAAGTGACCTCGCGCGCGTTCGGCACCGGCTGGCGGATGCCAATTGTACGACAGGAATAGAGCGCATGAGACTATCGATCATCGGTTTAGGAAAGCTGGGCGCCCCCATGGCCGCGGTGATGGCGCACAAAGGACACGTGGTGGTGGGAGTGGATGTCAACGCCGATTACGTGGCCGCGATTCAAAATGGCCACGCACCCCTGAAGGAGACGGGCTTGGAGGAGATGATCCAGGCCAATCGCGAGCGCCTTTCGGCCACCACGGATTACGAAGCGGCGGTGCTGGCGACCGATGCTACGTTCATCATCGTGCCCACGCCCTCCGATCCGGTGGACGACACATTCTCGTTGCGCAACGTGATGATCGCGGCGGAGAAGATCGGGGCGGCCTTGCGCAAGAAGCAGGGTTGGCATTTGGTGGTGCTTTCCAGCACGGTGATGCCGGGGTCGACGGGCGGCAAGTTGCTGCCGGCGCTCGAGGCGCACTCGGGCAAGAAGTGCGGCGAAGGATTTGGCTTGTGCTACAACCCCGAATTCATCGCCTTGGGCAGCGTCATTCGGGACATGCTGAATCCGGACATGATCCTCATCGGTGAATCGGACGAGCGGTCGGGCGAGATTCTGGAAAAGCTCTACACGGGCGTTTGCGACAGCAACCCGCACATCCGGCGGATGAATCACGTGAATGCCGAACTGACGAAGATCTCGGTCAACACTTTCGTCACCACCAAGATTTCCTACGCCAACATGCTGGCGCAGGTTTGCGAGACGCTGCCGGGCGCCGACGTGGATGTGGTGACCTCGGCCATCGGGTGCGACAGCCGGATCGGACAGAAGTATCTGAAAGGCGCGCTGGGATACGGCGGCCCGTGCTTTCCGCGCGATAATCTGGCGTTTTCGGCGCTGGCGCGGGCCAACGGTGTGCCGCCCATTTTGGCCGAGGCCACGCACCAGTTGAATCAGAGCCAGGCGCCGCGGTTGGCGAAGTGGATTCTCGCGCGGTTGCCCGAGGGAGGCACCGTCGGCGTCATGGGGCTTTCCTACAAACCCAACACTGAAGTGATTGAAGAATCGCAGGGCCTCGCCCTGGCCAAGTACCTCTTGTCGATTGGCGTGCCGGTGGTGGTCTACGACCCCGCCGCCATGGAGAATGCCCGGCCGCAACTGGCCGGGAACGTGACATTCGCCGCCAGCGCGGCCGACTGCGCGCGACAGGCGGACGTACTGGCGATCACGACGCCATGGGCCGAGTTCCGCGAGATTTCGCCGAAGGAATTCAAGCCGCACGGCACGGTGCTCGACTGCTGGAGGCTGCTGGACAAAGACGCGGTAGGGTCCGTAACGGAGTACGTGGCGCTGGGATTCGGCGCCCGGCAACCGTAACCACCCAAGGATGCGGCCCTTCCACAAGCGGAAGGTAACTGACGGCTTGCACCCGAGATGCCCAGGAAAAAAGTGAAGCGACCGGCCCGGACCAAGGGTGGCGCGGCGGTCCTAGCGAAGAAGCGGGGCCCCGCAGCGCCTGGACCTTGGCACGTCCGGTTCGATGCTCTGAAAGCGTTTCTCGGCCTGACGGCGGTGGAACCGGGATGGCCCTCGCTTCCACGTCCGCCCCTGATTCATGTGGTGGCGGCGACAGTGCTGGCCGCTCTCAACTGTGCCGTCTACGGCCCGATCGTGTGGGGAGCGCTGAGCGGACCGAGCGACTACACGGCTCAGGTCCAGTATGCCGAGTTGCTATATCAAAAGGGGCAGATTGTCCATCCTCATTTTCTGTATCAAGCCATCGTCGCGGCGCTGTACAGCACCGGGCTGATGCCTACGTTCCGGGTGGCCGGCCTGATCGCGGTGCTCATTTTCTACGCGCTGATGGCCGTGCTCATGTACGGCCTGCTGTTCACGGCGGTGCATGAGGACACCAGGCTGGGGCGCGCACCTGTTCTCTTCGCAGTCGCACTAGCCGTGCTTTCGGCGCAACCCCTGGTTCGCACCGGATACCAGATTGGCTATTTCTGGTCCGACACTGGTGAGACGCCTACACTAATTCTGGTTAAGCCGCTGGCTGTGGCGACCCTGGCCTGCACCGCCTGGTACCTGTCGAAGTGCCGCGGCGTAGATCTCCGTCTCTGGGCGCTGTTTTTCGTCGTAACCGTTGCGGGGGCATTAAGCAAACCGAGCTTTCTGATCTGCCTGGTTCCGGTCGCCACTATCATGGCCATTGTGAAGCTCGCCCAACGGAAGCCGGTCTCGGCCGGCGCTCTGCTGGTCGGCCTCTGCCTGCCCACGGCGGCCATCCTCGGCTGGCAATACTACCAGACGTATAGCGGCCACGCCGGCCTGGTTGGGTACCGGGACTCCATCATTTGGGCTCCGTTGAAGGTGATGCGCCATCACACCACCGGTCTTTTGCGGAAATTCCTGCTATCCATCGTGTTTCCGCTTTTGGTCTCCGCTCTTTACTGGAACCGGGCGCGCCGCGACCTGGCGCTGGTGCTGGCCTGGTGCAGCTTTCTGGTTGGCTCGTTTTACGCTTACACGCTGGCCGAGAAGATTCGATTCGCGGATGGCAATTTCTTGTGGTCGGCGTACATCACCCTGTTCGTTCTGTTCGTAGTGTCGGCGCTGCTCTGGCTGCGCCAGCTTGCCGGCAGGCCTCTGCGGAGCTGGTTCTCCTGGAGGGACCTGCTTTGCTGCGGCGCTCTTGCCCTTCACGCATTCTGCGGCGCGACGTTGGATTGGGGTTATCTGAAATTCTACGGTTACGTGTAGGGACGCCTACATTAACGTCGCCGCGTGGCAACCAGCAACTGGCTTCCGCCGACGGGCAGTGCGATTCCCGCCCGGATCGAGACGTTTTCTATCGCCGATATGCCGCTCAGGCACCGGTTCAAAGCCGGGGCGACAGCCAGTTCCCGAGCCAACTCGTACTTTCCGGATTTGCGGCTGCGTCGGCGGGAAAACCATAGCAGCGGCAGAAGAATCGAGACGAACGAAGTCTTGAAGATCACCTCGAAGCCGGCTGCCCGAACCTTGGCAGCCAGTTCCGTTGTCTGGTATCTACGCTCGTGGAACGCGGCTTCATCCGCAGGTCCCCACAGAAACATGTGCTGTGGAACCGTGAATACGACGCCGGCATCCGGCCGCAACGAAAGACGTATTTCATCGAGGACCGCCTCGTCGTCTCGAATGTGTTCGAGCACATCGAAAGCACAGACCACGTCGAAGTGCTCGCGGAAGGGGATGCGCCTCGCGTCCATCTGCATAAGATCCAGCCGGCCGCCCAGCCGCGCCGCTGCAAATTGCAGCCCCGCGACATGAATATCGCTGCCGTAGAGTCTCGCATTGGGGAAGGCCCGGCTTATGGCGCGCATGACGAATCCCGTCCCTACCCCGATCTCCATGATGCGTTCGGCCTTGGAAAAGAACCGGCGCAAGGCCCAGACAATCAGGTCGTTCCGGGCCCGGAACCAGAAGCTGTTGTCCTCCAGAGCAAACAGAAGATCGAAATGCTTCGGGTCGTAGTCGCAATTGTGGAGGGCCAAGTCCGGCGCGAACCGGAGAAAGTTGCCTTCTACGTCCGGAGAGTGTTTACAGACGGGGCAGGTCCACTCTTTGCCGGCGAAGACACCGTTGCATGCCAGACATCTTTTCATGTCAGATGCAGTTGCAGCCCGACGGCCAATCGATCAGGTTTTCGGACGAATCCATAAGTGGTACCACAGTTGGACCGAGGAAACAAGGAATCCGGACTTCTGGTACAGGCGCTGAGCCGGGACATTCAATCCCTGCGTCACAACCGTCACCCGGCGAGCACCCTGAGCGGCGAACCAGGCAAGTGCCTGGCGCACGAGCCGGGCTCCGAGTCCGAGATCGCGGCATTCGCCGTCCACTGCAACCAAGCCGATATCGCCAACCTCGGTTGCCATGCGGCACGAGATGTAGCCCACGGGACGGTGCTCCCGTTCGGCGACAAAGACCGCATCGGCAAATCCCGGCTCGCGGCAACTCCTCTCAATCCAGATGCGATACATTTCGTCACAAGCGGCGGGCGGGAAGTTACCATCCGCGTAGAAGCGCGAATCCCGGTGGCTCTCACCGGCAATTCTTCGAAGATCCGGAATATCATCCAGCGTCGCCAGACGAATCGACCTCGTTTCCTCCGCAGAGGCGGGCTTTGGCAGTTGAGCCTCGAACGTCGTACGCGCATCGACAAAGCGGAAGCCCATGCCGGCCGCGAGCCGCATTGTCAGAGGGTCGGGCTCGGCCAGGAAGTACAAGCAGTCGATCGAATGAGAATTGGCCCACCGATCGATGTCCGCCAGCAGGGCCGCCGTCAGGCGCGTGGCATTCACGCGCCCAATGCGCCCGCCAAAATGTTGGGAGTCCCACGACAGGTAGCGGCAACAGTCTCGCGCATCCATGGCTAAAGAGCCTTTGGATCGTGCTGTTCCAAGACCAGATTTTCCGTTGTGGCCTCCCGGATGGCGTAGGGCGGGCGATCCATGAGCCGGAAGTGCATACGCGACAAGTATTCGCCAATTACCCCCAGCGCGAACAACTGGGCGCCGGAAAAAATCGCAATGACGGAAGCCAGGAAAGGAAAACCCGCCACGGTAGTGCCTTGCAGGAAGTACCGGGCCAGCACGAAGACCAGGACGCCAATACCAAAGAGCGTGAACGCGAATCCCACATAACTGGCGATCTGGAGGGGCAGCACGCTGAAACCGGTCATCATATTGACTGCGTGCGTCACCAGCTTCATGAATGTGTAATTGGAGATTCCGTCTTTTCGCACATCATGCTTCACCGAAACAGAGTCAAACCGGGACGTGCCCCAGGCGAGCAACGTGTCAATAGACACGAAGGGCCCGCGATAGAATGCGAAGGCCTCGCGAAGGCTGGTTCGAAATACCCGAAAGGCGCTTACTCGCCGTGCGTTCCCGGCGCCCATAGCGCTCTGCAAAGCGATCTTGGTGATCCGCGAAGCAAGGTTCCGCCAGAGGCCGTGCTGCTCGCGTTCCGGACATCCGTACACCACGTCGGCATCGCCGGAAAGCCTCAGCAAAAGTTTAGGAATCTCCTCGGGAGGGTTCTGCAGATCGTCGTCGAGAGTGACCAGGACTGAATAGCGCGCCTTCCGGATTCCGCATAGCAGCGCGTTATGCTGTCCATAATTGCGCATCAGGTCGATGCCGCGGATACGCGGGTTGCGCGCCGACAGTTCCCGAATGGCCGGCCAACTCCGATCCCGGCTGGCATCATTCACGAGCAGAATCTCATATTCACCGGGCACGCTCTGAAGGACCAGTTCCAGGCGGCTCACCAACTCCGCGAGCGTGGCTTCCGCATTGTATACGGGGACGACAACCGAGACTGAGAGTGGGCCCAGAACCTTGGAAACGGCTGGGCTGGCGGGATGCATGAAATCACATGATACCGACTTTTCCGTGCGGCCATCGACGGGCGGCCCGCAGGCGCCCGTAATCCGTGAGGCGCCGATGGTGGAATGCGCCCGAAGAGTTCCGCGTTCTGGCCCGGGCGCCCGCCAGTTTCGCCGGCGCTATACTGAGGAATCCATCCTGGAGTTGGAAAGCCCGGTTGGTCCTGCACGGCACCGCCTTTGGAGAAGATCGGTTGACCAAAATCCCTTTCAATAAGCCGGCTTGCCTGGGCCGGGAGATAGAATACATGCAAGCAGCGATCGCGGGAGCGCATATCTCCGGCGATGGCGCCTTTACCAGGAAGGTGCACGCGCTTCTGGAGGCCATGCTCGCCGTGCCCAAGGCCCTGCTTACGACTTCGTGCACGCATGCTCTGGAAATGGCGGCTCTGCTTCTGGACCTGAAACCCGGCGATGAGTTTATTGTCCCTTCATTCACGTTTGTTTCGACCGCTAATGCGTTTGCTTTGCGGGGCGCGCGGCCGGTCTTCGCGGACATCCGGCCGGACACGCTGAACCTGGACGAATCCCTGCTGGAAGGCCTCATCACGCCCCGCACACGGGCGATTGTGGTTCTCCATTACGCCGGGGTGGGGTGCAACATGGACGCGATTCTCGATATCGCGGGCCGGCACGGGATCCCGGTGGTCGAAGACAACGCGCACGGCCTGATGGGGCGTTACCGCGAAAAGCTACTGGGGACGTTCGGCTGCCTGGCAGCGCTGAGCTTTCACGAGACCAAGAACTTCACCTGCGGTGAAGGGGGCGCGCTGCTGATCAACGATCCAACATACATCGAGCGCGCCGAGATTCTGCGGGAGAAGGGAACCAATCGCAGCCAGTTCTTCCGTGGTCAGGTAGACCGGTATAGTTGGGTCGACCTGGGATCCAGCTATCTGCCGTCCGACATGCTGGCCGCGTTCCTCTACGCCCAGATGGAAGCGCGGGAACAGATCCAGGTGCGTCGCAAGAAAGTGTGGGATTTCTATTTCGCCAACCTCCGGGAATGGGCACAAGCGCACTCAGTCCGGCTCCCGGTTGTGCCAGACGATTGCCGGCAGGCTTTCCACATGTTCTACTTACTCGTGCCCAGTTTGGCGGACCGGCAAATGCTAATCGAACATCTCCGCTCCCGCGGCGTGATGAGCGTCTTTCACTACCTGCCGCTGCACTTATCGGAAATGGGACGGAGGTTCGGGGGCAAACCGGGAGATTGCCCGGTTACCGAGTATGTCAGCGACAGCCTGCTCCGGCTGCCGTTCTACAACGATCTCACGGAGGAAGACCTGAAAATGGTCGCCGCAGCACTGCGGGACTTCACCGGCTGGAGAGCCACCGGCCTCCGGACTGAAGAGGCGTGAGACTGGCCGCGGGGTGCATCGGTAGGTTTATGTCTCGTTTGAAGCGAACACCAGCATCGCCGGCGGATCGAAAGATGCCCGATCAGGCGGCTTGGAAGCCGGAAGGTGCGCCGACACAGGAACCCCCTCGGGCGAACCCGGTTCGGGTTTGGCCGTATGTGCTGGCTGTACTCCTGCTTCCAGCGATCGTCTTGTGGCGCCAGGACAATTCGCTCTTTACCGGGGTGGGCTTTCTCGACCCATGGTTCTACCTGGGATTTTTCCGGGACCTGGCCTACTTCAAGGGCGTCGCGTTCCCCTTCACGTATTACGGAAGCCGGCTTTCCTGGATCCTGCCCGGCGCTATCGTCCACTCCCTTTTCTCCCCCCTCGCCGCCAATTGCATCCTGCACCTGGCGGTTCAGTCGGTCGCCGCGGTTTCACTGTTTACGACGATCCGGATCGCCGCCGGAGCGCGCCGCGCGTTCTTGGCAACCATGGTTTTCTCCGTCAACCCGTGGTGGTGGAGCGCAATCGGCTGGGATTACGTGGATGGCGTGGGTATCGCTTATTGCCTGCTCACTATGGCGCTGCTGACGTCAGCCGCGGTGCGGCCCGTCAAGAGATGGACGCTGCTGGCGGCCGGCATGTCGATTGCGGCGATGGTCTACTCGAATCTGTTCTGGGTCGTGTTGACGCCCCTTTTACCCCTGTATTACATCGCCCTCGCATGGATGTGGCGCCGCACCCCGGCGATCCGGTCGCTTCTTTCCTTGTGTCTGTGGTTGGGAGCGGGATGCGCGATCGTGACGGTGGCATTCGGCGGCATCAACCGTTTGTTGGACGGCCATTTCTGGTTCTATGCTCCATCGGTATTATTCGCCCTGGCCCTGGTGAGCCAAACCAATCCATGGTTTCAGAGCATATGGACCGGCCATGCACTCGTGCCGTGGCTCTGGTTCAGCGTCATAGCAGGAGGCGCCGGGTTGGTTCTCCTTCCCTACCGGCTGAGAAGGCCGCTGACGGGAGGCAACGCGGCCAGCGTGCTGTTCGTGGCGCAATGGTCGGCGGCAATTGCCTTGATGGGATACATGCAGGTCCGCGGCAGCCCGGTGCTCGGACTGTTCTACTACGCCAGCTACCTGCTTCCCTTTACCTTTCTGGTGATCGGCACTTCATTCTGGCCCGCGGCGGAGAAGATCAGCCGGACAAAGTATGTGCCGGTCTGTTGCATAGCCGCCGGTGTTTACGGAGCCGTGTGGTACGACTATGCCGGGAACGTCCTGCCGGCCTGGCCGGCCGCCCATTGGCAGATCGTTTTGGTGGGAGGCTGCTTGCTGGCCTCAGGCCTGCTGCTGCGCCAGCGAACGGCGGGTGTTCCGCTGGCCGTCGCGGGTCTCGCCATTTTCACTTCGTGTGTGCGATTCCATATGCCCAACGATCCCCATGCGTACCGCCGGCAGTATGAAGTTCTCATGCATGCCAGACAGCGCATCGAAACCATTCGGAACGGCCATCCCTTTCGATTCTGGTTTGACGATCACGACCCCAGCGCCATGGATTACTACGCCTTAGGTTCCACTTACCTCTGGTCCAGCGTGGGGAACAGGTTTCCGGAACTATCCTGCGATGTGGACGTACTGCCGGGCACACTTTTTGTCGTCCTCTCCTCCAGCCGCGACCACGTCTCCGAATTGGCCCGTACGAGACTTTCGCAGTGCTGGGAGCCGTATGGGATGCGCGCCAAGTTTGTCGAGAACGATATCATTGAGCATAATTCCCATCGATACACCATGGCACTGCTGACGGCTGAAGTCGATGCTGCCCGGTGGCGGCCATTGCGCGCGGTATTCGGCCCCAACGGCAAAGGGCATCTGCAACCGGTGGAAGGCTCCACGGCGCCGGCGGCTTTCCCGTTGGGTCTTTGGACGGGGGTGAATGCGCAATACCTGCACACGGCCGCGGGAGGAGTGAGGGTGTACCCGCCCCGCGCCCTGGGCAGGCTCGTGGCAATCTATCCCGCTCTGGTTGCCCCAGCCGCTGGAAAGTACCGTTTCGCACTCAGGTTCGAGCAGGAGAACATAGAACCCAATTTTGGGGCGGCTATCGGTGACGGGTCACTTTGGCGTGCCCTGTCCACCCGGGGGCACCCGGCCGAAAACGATCGCGAAATGGATTTCTGGGTGGACTTGAAGAGCGGCCAGGAGATCCATCTTGGAATCCTGAACGGTGCGGAGGGCCCTCCGGCTACTTTCCTGATGAAAGCGATCACGGCAGTGGAAGTCTTGGATTCAAAGGCCGGAGCTCGCGAAGGGCCGCCTCAATAGCCAGTCATATCGCGTCGCGAACAGACCCGGCACGCTGGCGTGCATCGGGGATGAAGCAGGTGCCCGCCCAGGCCGCCTTTTGACGGCCGGAGCTTGAAGGACCTGGTGTACCGCGGCACAAATGATGCGCCTTATCCAGCGCGCCGTGGAGCAGGCGGTTCGCCTGCCATGCTGGTATTCCTACCGGCATTCCCCGAAGAACGTCGGCGCAGACGCCGACGTGGCAACCTAAAAGGTCGCTCCACGGGTCGAGCACGACGATCAGCCGGGAGTGGATAGGGCGCATTTCTTGCGCCGCACTCCACTAGTCCAGCCGGTAACGGCGGCTGGCGATGGGTGAGATCGGCCCGGTTACGCGGGTATCTGGATGGTATAGTTCTGTCGCGCAACGCGTGTTGCACAAGAAAGCCGGCCACGCCGCCTCGATTTTTCCTTGGCCCGATGGTTCGTAATCGACAATCACCGTGTTGGCAAGACCGATAACCGGAAAGATCGGCAGAAAACCCGCACCGTCCCACCTCCACGAGTTTCCCTCAGCCTTCAAGCCATCGCCCGGGCCGGGCGTGCCGTCGGAGTAGTAATAGACTCCCGCTACCGGAATGCCTGGATACACCAGCCGCAGCGCCAGGTCCAGCCACATATCGTGCCCAAACGGATCATTGTCCTTGGGCACATTCGTAAGCACGATGACGGTATTGGGCTCAACACTGGGCGCAACGTCCAAGATCTCTTTGATCGCAACGCGATGGCGCTCCCAGAGCCACCTTTCGAACGCGCACTTCTGGATGGCGGAGGCACTGCCGAAGAAAGCGATTCCCGCTCCAAAAGCCAGAAACAGCGCGATTTTCGCCGTCCGCCGCACGAAGGGATGCGATGCCAGACCGCAGAGAGCGGCGAGCACCAAACCGGCGCCGATGCCCGACAGGAACTGCGTCCGCCACAGTTCCCGGGCGGAGTCTAACAGCAGGTAGACGGGAAAGCTCAGGGCCACCAAAATGAATCCGACTCCGAGAAGAGTCCACCAGGTCCGCATGCTCTCGACGAATGGGTTCGGCCTGCGATTCTCCCGCGTGAGTCGCATGAAGGCCAGCCCACAGGCGATAAACACGAGGGCGGCGAGCAATGCGAGCAGATAAGCCTCACTCTTCGGAGCCTTCCAATCGCCGCGCGGCCACTTCCAAAACTCCAGGCTGGCTGCGATATTGAAGAACCAGTCCCCCAGCAGGCTCCGCCAACTCCACCCCTTCCGCACCACCAATTGCTGGTAAGTATGCTCCGCGGAATTCACGTATCGCAAGATAGTCAGCCGGATGTAGATAGCGAGAATGGAGTACCATGCCCCATAAAGGAACGCCAGCTTGCGCCACGACCGCCAACGGAAGAGCAGGCCCAGCGGCAGTACCAGCATGAGCGGAAGCTGGCTTTCATAGCTCCAAAGGGACATGTATTCGCAAAGGCCCGCCGCGATTACAAAGAGGGCCGCCCAAGCCCACTTTGCCGATTCAGCCCCTAACGTGAGCAGATAGAATGCCAGTACCATCCAGAAGATGAAACCAAATTGGTTCATTTGCCCAATCCAACCCAACGCGCCATCCGAAGCGTGGAGCACCACCAGCGCGCCAGCGGCATAGCAAACAGACAGAGACCCGGGAAGGAATTTCCTAAGGATGAGGAAGACCAGAAATCCACGAGCCCACCATAGAACCGCATACACCACCTGGTAAGGTACGTAGCTCCCTTGGACTCCGATTGCCTTGCCGATGAGATATGGAAGCTGGTAGAACGTATTCATCTGAATCCGGAGCGCGTCGCCGGGGTACAGGAAGCCCTTCAGGGCCGAGGTGGTTTCGCTCATGTAAGGAAAGGCAGTTTCGCCGTAAAACCCGCTGTGCAGGCCGAAAGCTCCCCACATAATCAAGACCAGGACTGCGTAAGCGAATCCCGCGAGGCCCGCAGCATGGCACGCCCGGCGCCGCAGCGCAGCCATCCGCGCCAGAACGGCTGGCGGCAAGGCAGGGACGCTCACCGCAGGGGGCGGTTTTCGGCTGATTGGGGATGTCCTGGTGTCCGGCGGGATCTTCCTCCCGGGACGACGGTGCCGAGGCATAGTCTTAAGGGGCCGAAGGAAACTGTAATGTTCGTCGCCCAATCCCCCACCCGTTTATACCATACACGCTCACGGGGGGCGACGCGCGGAGCGCGCGGAAGCGGCAAGCAGCGCGGCGCCCGATGCGGGTCTTTGCCCCCGGTGGGTTCCCCGCCGTCTGTTCCATGCGAAAATAAGGGTATGGAGAAGCCCCTCGCCAGTGGTCCGGCGGAGTTGTTTGCGCGGATTGACGATTACTCGGTCGCCAATACCGCCGCCGCCCTTTCCGAAGGGATCGTGCTGACCACGCTCGACCGCGCCGTGAACTGGGCGCGCAAGAACTCCATTTGGCCCATGACCTTCGGACTGGCTTGTTGCGCCATCGAAATGATGTCGATGTCCGCTTCGCGGTTCGATATCGCGCGCTTCGGCGCCGAGGTTTTTCGCGGATCGCCGCGGCAATCGGACCTCATGATCATCGCCGGACGAGTCTCCCAAAAAATGGCGCCCGTCATCCGCCACCTCTACCAGCAGATGCCGGAACCGAAGTGGGCCATCTCCATGGGCGCGTGCGCCACCTCCACGGGGGTGTTCAACAACTACGCGCTGGTTCCGGTGAACCAGGTGATCCCCATCGACGTGTTCGTGCCCGGATGCCCGCCGCGGCCCGAGCAGCTCATTTACGCGCTCATGATGCTCCAGGGGAAGATACAGGAGCAGAGCGGGACCGTCAAGCAGGTGCTCAACCTGGCGTAGACCGCCGATAACATCATGGGCCGCATTCGCATTCTTCCCGACCAGGTGGCCAACAAGATCGCCGCCGGGGAAGTGGTGGAGCGGCCGGCGTCGGTGGTGAAGGAACTTCTGGAAAACTCCCTGGACGCCGGCGCGACGGACTTGCGAGTGGAAGTGGAATCGGGCGGCCGGCGGCTGATCCGCGTGGTGGACGACGGCTGCGGCATGCTGCGGGACGACGCGCTGCTGGCCTTCGAGCGGCATGCCACCAGCAAGCTGCGCGATGTGAAGGACCTGCTCTCGATTGCCACGCTGGGGTTCCGCGGCGAGGCGCTGCCGTCGATCGCATCGGTCTCGCGCCTGCTGCTCGAAACCCGCTCCGCGGAAGAGACCACCGGCACGCGCATCGAGATCGCCGGCGGCAAGATGCTGCGCTGCGAGGAAGCCGCGCTCGGCGGCGGCACGGTGATCACCGTGCGAGACCTATTCTATAACGTGCCCGCCCGCAGGAAATTCCTGCGCACGGAGCCGACCGAGCTGGCCCACATCGCGTCGCTCGTCACGCACTACAGCCTGGCGCACCCGGAGCGGACCTTTCGCCTCACCAGCGGCGCCACCGAGTTGCTGCACGTAACGCCGGTGGCCACCCTGAAAGAGCGCGTTTACCAGGTCTTCGGCAGCCAGGTGCTCGACGAGCTGGTGGATATCGGCGTGCGCGAGAAGGAGATATTCCTGCCGCCGCCCAGCGTGCCGCCCTCCGAAGCCATTGCGGAATACCGGCGGGAAGCCGGCCCGGACGACGATCCCCCGCTGCGCACCTTCCGGCTGACCGGCTTCTTCTCGCGGCCGCAGGTGCAGAAGGCCAACCGGAATTCGATTTTCATTTTCGTCAACCGCCGCCTCATCCGCGACCGCACCTTGCTGCACGCGCTCTCCTCGGCCTACCACAACCTGATGCCGGCTTCGGCGTACCCTTTCGCGCTGCTGTTTCTGGAATGCGACCCGGGCGAGGTGGATGTGAATGTGCACCCTTCGAAAACCGAGGTACGTTTCCGGCACGGGTCGTTCGTGCACGATTTCGTGCGCGATACCATACGCGGGCGGTTGATGGAGAGCCGGCCGGCGCCCGCGTTTTCGCCGGCGGTGCAGCCCTCGGCGGCCGCGCAGCCGGTGGCGCGGCTTCCGTACTCCGAATTCAGCCAGATGATGGAGAACGAAGCGCCGGCGGCGGTGAGCCTCGCCGAGCCGGAGCCCGAGCCCGAGCCGGCGCTGCCGGAATTCGCGTTGCGGCCCACCGCCGGGTCCGCGCCGCGCCTGGATTTCAGCGCGCCGCCGCTCGAAGTCACGCCGGGGCCCCCGCCTTCCGGCAAGCTTCAGCGCACGCTGGACGCGCACGGCGAATTCCCGCCGGAGGCCATCCCACCGCCCGAGATGTCGCTCTCGGTGCTCTCGGACCTGCGGCCGCTGGGCCAGATCCACGAGAGCTTTATCATCGCCGCCGGCCGCGACGGCCTGTGGATCATCGACCAGCACGTGGCGCACGAGCGCATCTTGTTCGAGCAGGTCATGAAACAGCGCGCCGCCGGCCGCGTGGAGATGCAGCGCCTGCTGATGCCGCTCGTTCTACAACTCACCGCCGCGCAGCAGATCGACTACGCCCGCATCGCCGACGAGCTGCACGCCGCCGGCTTCGAGACCGAGCCGTTCGGCCACCGCACCATAGCGGTGAAGGCCGCGCCCGCCGCGGTAGGGGCCGCGGACCTGGAGAAGATCATCTTCGAGGTTCTGGAAATCGCCGAGGGCGAGCTGCGCGGCGCCTCCATGGACGATCTGCGCCGCGCCATCTGCGCCGGGATCGCCTGCCGCGCGGCCATCAAGATCAACACCCGCCTGGACGCCGCCAAAATGGAGTGGCTGCTACGGGCCCTGGCGGCCACGGATTGCCCCATGAGCTGCCCCCACGGCCGGCCGATTGCACTGCACTACTCCACGCGGGAGATATTGAAGGCATTCCACAGGATATAGGGCCGCTTGGCCATGACGATGGTGGCTGCGCCTCTCGCGGACCGCGTCAATCCGACAGGATATGCTCCAACTGGAGAATCAACGGGGGGAGATCCGTGGCCAGGGTATCGCACACTCGGCCAAGGTCGACTTCGAAATAGGCGTGCACCAGGCGATGTCTCATTCCGATAATGTCGCTCCAGGGCACGTCCGGGTGCTTGGCTCGCACCTCGGGGCCAACTTTGGACGCCGCCTCGCCAATGATCTCGATGCACCGCACCAAGGCAAGCGCCAACACCCGGTCGCGCTCCAGATCGCCTCGCTGGCGCCCCACACCGAATCCGACAGCCTCCCGGGCCGCGTCCAGCATGTGGCGCAGGCGAACTCTGTCACTCTCGGACATATTGAACCCGCGCAGCCCTCAAGACATCCTCTCGAAAGTACCGGCTGAGTTCATCCGGAGTTCGCAGATCGACCTTGTGGCCGAGTACGTCCGAGAGTTCACGCTCCAGGGCCGCCAGTCTCAAATAGCCAACACGGTAATCCGGTTCGAATTCCACCAGGATGTCGACGTCGCTCGCGTCCGAAAAGCGATCGGTGAGTACGGAGCCAAAAAGAGAGAGCTTCCGGATGCCGTTGCGCCGGCAGAATTCGGCGATCTCCGCCTCGGGTACTCGAATCTGCGCCGTCGCCATACAACCATATTACGCGTGACCGGCCTGCCCCTGTTAGCTTGGGCTTGGCCACCGGCCACCGGCCGCGCCGGTTTGAGATGCTGGGTGTGAGCATCTTCGCGTTTGGTCCGGCAACGTCCACCGCGCCGGCGATTGGGAGGAACTGCCGTCGCTCGAGATCGAGCGGCAGCACAGGCTGGGGAAGGGAGTCGCGTTTCGGGCCGATCTGGAGACGGACAGCCGTCGGGTGGTGCGGTTCTACAACAAACGCGGAACGGCAGAGCAGTGGATCAAAGAGGGCAAGCAGGCGGTGAAGACGGCGCGGCTTAGTTGCCGTCGGTTGCGTTCCAAAGAAGTGCGGCTGTGGCTGAGTGTGATCGCCTACAACTTGAGGAACCTCAGGCGGCGAGGGGGCAATGGGCACAGCGGACTCAGGGTGACCAGGGTGCGAGGGCCGGAGAGGCATTTGTGAAATCCACTGAAAAGAAGCGGGTTACTGGCGTCGAGGTTTTTGGGCGGGGCGGAATTGGCGCCTTGGCCGAGCCAAGAAGACGGGGCCCGGAGAAAAAGTTCCCAAAAACTGCAATTCGGAGATCAGGAGTTGGCTGCCTGTGATAAACCCACTAAAGACCGGGAGCCAAAATGGGGATTCCGGTGTGTACTGCCGCTGAATCGGCAGGACAAAATGGAGATACCGGCTAAGAGCGCGACCCTCTGTTGGGCCGCCGGGCTCGAGGATGTCACACGATGAAACCTGTAAAGTTGAACGGTGGATTGATGAAAGTCGGAGTGTTTGTCGGCATACTGCTCAGCCTCAGCTTCAGCCTGAGGGCGGCTATGATCGTTTACACGGATCAGGTGGTGGCCACGGGGTCAATCGGCACACATAACTTTACCAACGCTTTGGTTACCGTGACGGTTGTTGGAGACACCGCGAATGTACAAACTGCCCCCTCTGTATACTACAACCTGGGGACGGCGACTGTTACGATTGCCGGAGTAGGCACCGCCACGTTCACGAACACTTTTGCGGCTTACAACGACTTATCCAATGTGCCCCCAAAACTCGGGATGGGCGATTTCGTTCTGCAAAATGGGTCCCTGGTGGACACGGAGAGTGCGGCGTTCGCGTCGTATAGTCTGACCAGCGCCATCGGCCCAATATCCGGATTCATGTATTTTCCCGGCGGAGTCACGGTTCCAACATCCATGGGCAATTTCACTTTGACGGCCATCACCGGGAATTCGACCTTTACGGCGACAACCCCCGCCCCATCCGTGCCCGCTCTGTCCGCGTGGGGCATTTTCCTGCTCGCGCTGCTATTGGCCGCCGCGGCGCTCGTGCTGCTGAGAAAGTCCCCCCGCGCCGCCGAGCCGCAGACGTAACCCGTCAAGCAAGAGACCATCGCTCGCCGTTCGTCAGCATCAAGGGTGCCGCATGCGTACCGGTCGCACCCGTGTGAGATACTAGGCGTTGTCAAAAGGGGGCGAGCATGATTCGCGGAATCGATTTGGCGCTGTCTCTGGTTGCGGTTACTTCTCTCAGCGCGCAAACCCAGACCGTGAAGCAACTGGCTCGCGGCACGGAATATGCCGCGGCTTCGATGATGCCGCAGGCCACCCTCACCGAGGAACACGTGCTCCACTCCGGCGGAAATGCCTTCGATGCCATCGTCGCCGGCCAAGCGGTGCTGGGCGTTGTGCAGCCCAACCTGAACGGCGTCGGCAGCGACGCCACCCTGCTCATCTACGACGCCAAACAGAAGAAGGTGCTCTCGCTCAATGCCGAGGGGACCGCGCCGAAACTCGCCACCATCGCATGGTACGAGGCCAACCAGGGCGGCAAGATTCCGGTCGATGATTCGCTGCTTGCGGGCACCGTGCCAGGCGTGGTGGATGCCTGGTACATCCTGCTCTCGCGCTGGGGCACCAGGAGCTTCGAGGAATTGCTGGCGCCCGCCATCGAACTGGCCGAGCGCGGCGTTCCCATCGGATCCACGCTGAATTCGCCGGCCCTCCGGAAATATCCCACGACCGCCCGCGTTTACGCCCCTCCCGACGGCCGGAGCTGGAAGGATGGCGAAGTCTTCAAGAACCCCGACCTGGCCCGCACGCTACGCCGCCTGGTGGAAGCCGAGAAGCAGGCCGCTTCCCAGGGCCGCCAGGCCGCGCTGAAGGCCGCCCGCGACCGTTTCTATAAAGGCGACATCGCCCGCGAGATGGCTCGGTTCTCCGAAGAGAACGGCGGACTGTTCCGCTATGAGGATTTCGCCGGCTACACCGCCAAAGTGGAAGAGCCGGTCTCCATCGACTACCGCGGCTACACGGTCTACAAGAACGCCTCGGCCACCCAGGGGCCCGCCGAACTGTTCGCGCTTAAAATGCTCGAGGGTTACGACCTCAAGAAGATGGGGCTCAACTCCGCCGACTACATTCACACCTCGGCCGAGGCCATCAAACTCGCCATGGCCGATCGCGACACCTTCCTGGGCGACATGGATTTCATCCGCATCCCCTTCGCGGGTCTGCTGTCGGACCAGTACGCCGCGGCGCGCCGGAAGCTGATCGATCCCGCCAAGGCATCGCTCGAATTTCGCCCTGGGGACCCCGCTCCATTCACCCCCGGATTCGAGCCGGTCGCCCGTCCCCGCGATGTGGACCTGAGCGGGAACGCGGATCACGAAGGCGACACCAGCTACATTGCCGTGGTGGACAAAGAGCGCAACATGATCTCATTCACTCCCAGCCTGCACAGTTTGTTCGGCACCAAGGTGGTGATAGACAACCTGGGATTCATCTTCAATTGCCGCGGCGATTATTTCTCGCTGGTCCCCGGCCACGCCAATGCGCTCGCGCCCGGCAAGCGTCCGCGCAGCACGCTCCAAGGCACGCTGGTGCTCAAGGACGGCAAGCCCTTGTTGGTGACCGGCAGCCCCGGCGCCGACGACCAGTGCATGCGCACCATGCAGACCTTATTGAACATCGTGGAGTTCGGGATGAACATGCAGCAAGCCATCGAGGCCCCGCGCTGGTCCACGCGCAGTTTTCCCGCCTCGCCTTTCCCCCATACCATGTACCCGGGCGACCTTTGGCTGGAAGGCCGCATCCCGGATACGGTGCGCGCCGAGTTGGAGCGCCGCGGCCACAAGGTGACCATGCGAGGCCCCTGGTCGATGAACGACAGCGCGGGGATTATGGTGGAAGCCGGGACCGGCACGGTGAGCGCCGGGGCCGACCCGCGCACCGCGGCGTTGGCGCTGGCGTGGTAACGGCGGCGGCGGCTTCCGAACCTCTGGCAGTGACTAAGACGAGCGAGTTCTGCAGCGGCAGGCGCGCCGCGGAGTAGGCCTTCCGCGCTCAAGAGCCCGGGATACCACGTCAGGGGAACGATGATTGTGCGCCCGTCCGCGAGGTCCACCACCAGTGTGTCCTCTGTGACGTGTACATCTCGTACGCGTTCACCGGAATCAAGATGGGATCTGACCGTTGTGCGACGGATTCCCGCTATACTGGTATCAATCCGCTGCCGGGCGCGGCGGGAGGTACCGAAACCAGGCACGTACCACTTTCCTTTACGCCGGACGACGTTCGGCGGGCCCTGCGCCCGCCAGACCCTGATCGCAGCCACTTCCACGAGTCGGCGTTCCGTCCAAATGAACTGACGAACGGGGCGAGCGCGACGCCCAGCGTGCCCAGGGCCCCTAGAGCGCCGCCAGCGCCCTCTCCACGTCCCGCCCCGGATACTCGTAGTCCTGAAGCTTGCCCGACAGGTAGTTCTCGTAGGCCGCCAGGTCGAAATGGCCGTGGCCGCTGAGATTGAATAGAATCACCCTGGATTTGCCTTCTTCGCGCGCGGCAATGGCTTCGTCCATGGCGGCGCGAATGGCGTGCGCCGATTCCGGGGCCGGCAGAATGCCCTCGTTGCGGGTGAACTGGATGGCTGCCTCGAACACCGGTAGCTGCTTGTACGCCTTGGCGTCGATGTAGCCGAGCTTCACCAGGTGGCTAAGCAGCGGCGAGGCGCCGTGGTAGCGCAGGCCGCCGGCGTGGATGCCGGGGGGGACGAAATCGTGCCCCAGCGTGTACATCTTGATGAGCGGGGTCAGCTTGGCGGTGTCGCCGAAGTCGTAAGTGAAAGTGCCCTTGGTGAGGCTGGGACAAGCCGAAGGTTCGACGGCCACCAGGCGCGGGCCTTTGCCGGCAAAGCGGTCGAGCACGTAGGGGAGCGCCAGGCCGGCGAAGTTGCTGCCGCCGCCAAAGCAGCCGATGACGACGTCGGGCTCTTCGCCGGCTTGCTGCATCTGGAGCTTGGCTTCCTGGCCGATGACGGTCTGGTGCAGCATGACGTGGTTCAGCACGCTGCCGAGGGAATAGTTGGTGTCGGAATGGGTGGCGGCGTCCTCGACGGCTTCGCTGATGGCGATGCCCAGGCTGCCGGGCGAATCCGGCGACGCGGCCAGCGTGGCGCGGCCGGAGTTGGTGTGATCGCTGGGGCTGGGGAAAACCTCGGCGCCCCAGGCGTGCATCATCATGCGGCGGTACGGTTTCTGATCGTAGCTGACGCGCACCATGTAGACCGTGCATTCCATCCCGAAGAGCTGGCAGGCCAGAGCCAGCGCGCTGCCCCACTGTCCGGCGCCCGTCTCGGTGGACAGCCGCTTGATGCCGGCGCGCTTGTTGTAGTACGCTTGCGCCACAGCGGTGTTGGGCTTGTGGCTGCCGGCCGGGCTGGTGCCTTCGTACTTGTAATAGATGTGCGCCGGGGTGTCGAGCGCCTTTTCGAGACGGCGCGCGCGGTAGAGCGGCGTGGCCCGCCAGAGCCGGTAGATATCCATCACCTCGCCCGGAATGTCGATCTCCGGTTGGGGCGAGAATTCCTGTAGGATCAGCTCCATCGGGAAGAGGGGAGCCAGGTCCTCCGGCGCCAGCGGCGCGCGGGTTTGCGGATTCAGCGGCGGGGCCAGCGGCTCCGGAAGCGACGGCAGCACGTTGACCCAGATCGCCGGGATCTGGCTATCAGCCAGCAAGAATTTGGAATGTTCGTGCATGGGAAACGCCTATCTTACCAGTTTCAACCCACCACCACTACCGTAATCTGGCCCGGGCCGTGGACGCCGCGCACCAGGATCTGCTCGATATCGGCGGTGCGGCTGGGACCGGTGATCAGCACCATCGAGCTGGTCACGGCGGCGGGATCCGGAAGGATGGAAAACAATTCGTCGAGGCCGGTCAGAATGCGGTCGCGCGGCACCACCGCGATATGGGCGGGCGGCAGCAGCGAAACCAGGCGCGCCTCACGCGGGCTCGAGATCATGACCAGCGAGCCGGTGTCGGCGAGCGCGTAATCCGCGCTGGTGATGCCCACATCCGCGGCGGCGCACACGGCGCGCAGCTCTTCGCGATCGGCGATGCCGGAGCGCACGCCGGGGAGAGTGGCGATTCCGCACTCGGCGAGGAAGGGCGCATTGGAAGCCACGGCGCTTTTCCCCTCGATGGCAGCGGCCACGAACGCGCGCGCGTCCGCGGGCGTGGCGGCGCGATGGGTCTTCCCGGCCAGCGCCTCGATGGCGGCAAACATGGTCGCTATGCGCTTCTCGATATCGACATCGGGGATGCGGATGCGCGCCGGCGGGGAATCGGCCACGGCTTGCCCGGCGCTGCGGCCGAGCGCGGTGCGAATGCGGTGCAGAATGTTGTCGCGCGACATCAGCGGCGCCTCCACATTTCGCGGAAGCTCCGGGCGGGCGCCGGCGGCAGATCGCGCTGGCTCAGCCAGGCCCGCAGAGGCCCGATGTTCATGGGCGCGGGAACGCTGTGGATCCAGCCGGAGTCCGGCGGCGCCACGGCAGCGGCCAGCTTCCCGGCCATTTCGTACAGCCGCGGATGGGTCGTCAACCACGCGAAGGCGCGGAACGCCAGTTTCTCGAGGCGGCCCCGGTGGTCGCGGGCCTCGGCCTTTTTCACGTCCGAGCGCAGCTCCAGCAGCACCTTCGGAATATCGATCTTTACCGGACACACCTCGGAGCACGCGCCACAGAGGCTGGAAGCGAAGGGCAGGCCGGGCTCGTGCGAGATCCCCATGAACTGCGGCGTGATGATGGCGCCGATGGGTCCCGAGTAGACCCACGGAAAACTGTGGCCGCCGATCTTGCGGTAGACCGGACAGGCGTTCAAACAGGCGCCGCAGCGAATGCAGTAGAGCGACTGGCGCTTGCCGCGGTCGGGCAGCAGCCGCGTGCGGCCGTTATCGAGCAGCACCACGTAGAATTCGTCGGGACCGTCGATTTCGCCGCCGCGCCGCGGGCCGCTGAGGAAAGACGTGTAGACGGTGAGCAACTGGCCGGTGCCGCTGCGGCCGAGGAGTTTCAGAAACGTCGCCAGGTCCTGCGCGCGCGGAACCATCTTCTCGATTCCCGCGATGGCAATGTGGATCTTGGGCGCGGAGGTGGTGAGCCGGATGTTGCCTTCGTTCTCCACCAGCACCACGGCGCCGGAGCCGGCGACCAGGAAGTTCGCCCCGCTGATGCCGATATCGGCCGCGAGGAACTTCTGCCGCAACACCGCGCGGGCGATGGCGGTCTGCTTCTCGATCGCCGTCTCGCGGGGGACGTTGAGCCGCTTGGTGAACAGATCGGCCACATCGTAGCGGGTCAGGTGCAGCGCCGGCGCCACGATGTGGTAGGGCCGCTCGTGCGCCAGTTGAATGATGTACTCGCCGAGATCGGTCTCCACCGATTCCAGGCCCTGCTGTTCGAGGCGCTCGTTGAGATCCACCTCCTCGGTGGTCATCGACTTGGATTTGACGATCCGCCGCGCGCCCTTCTCTTTGGCCAGCGCCAGCACGAAATCGGCGACCTCCGTGCCGTCCTTGGCGTACACCACTTTGCCGCCATGGGCTTCGACGTTGCGCTCGAACTCCTCGAGATAGTAATCCAGGTTCTCGATGGTGTGCTTCTTGACGGCGTTGGCCTGGGTGCGCAGCTCCTGGTAATCGGGCAGCGCATCGGGGGCAACGGTCTCGGCGCGCTTGTCCTTCAGCCGCGCGGTGGCCGTGTAGATGGCCAGTTGGAGATTGGCATCGGCCAGCGTGTTGTGGATCTTGCGATCGAATTCGACCGACATAGGACCTCAGCGGCTCGCCAGGACCTCCGCCAGGTGCATGGTGCGCACCTTGGAGCCGGCCCGCGAGAGCGCGCCCTGGATTTGCATCAGGCAACTCAGATCGAGCGACACCACGGTGTTGGCGCCGGTGCGCAGGATGGCGTCGATCTTGGTGCGGGCCATGGCGCCGGAAAGCTCCGCGAACTTCACGGCAAAAGTGCCGCCGAACCCGCAACACTCCTCGGCCGGCTGCATCTCCCGCAATTCGAGGCCCCGGACACGGGCCAGCAAACGGCGGGGCGCGTCCTTGATGCCCAGCTCGCGCAATCCGTGGCAGCTATCGTGGAACGTGACCACGTCGTCGAGGCGCGCCCCCACGTCTTCCACGCCGGCGACCTGGGTGAGAAACGTGGAGAACTCCCAGATCCGCTTTTCGAGGGAATGCACGCGAGCCAGCGTTTCCGGCTCTTTCTGGAACAGCTCGGCGAAGTGATGCGCCACCATCGAGGTGCAGGAACCGGAAGGCGCCACAATGCACTCCGAGGATTCGAAGGTGTCGAGGAAATGGCGCGCCACGGTGCGCGCTTCGTCGCGATAGCCGCTGTTGAAGGCGGGCTGCCCACAGCAGGTCTGGCGCTCCGGGAAGTCGATTTGGTAGCCGAGGCGTTCGAGAACGTCGGCCATATCCATGCCGACCTTGGGAAAAAGCTGGTCGACAATGCAGGTGACGAACAACGAGACCCGATTACCCATGCAGAAACCAGAATTGTAACAGAGCCGCGAACGTCAGAGAGCGGTCGCCGGCGTTACCGGCCCTTGCTCAAGCGGTCCGCCAGAATGGGCGGCAGGCCCGCCTCGCGGATCTTTTCCTGCGCGGTCGCCACGTCATAAGGAACGCGGCAGTACGCGACCAGGCGTGCGGCGGAATCGTAGATTACATACGCCGCGCGCGGGTCGCCGTCGCGCGGCTGGCCGACCGAACCCGGGTTCACCAGGTAGCCGCAATCGGCATCGATCTCCATCTCCTGCCGGCGGCTGCGCGCGGATGTTGCGGGGATGGTTTCGACGCGCGAGTGGTTCCAGATGAAGCCGCCCTGCACGTGGGTGTGCCCGAAAAAGGCCAGCCGGCTCTCCAGGTAGCCGAAAGCCTGCCCGGCTTCGACGGCGGCCATCACGTATTCGTCTTCATCGAACGGCGAGCCATGCAACACCTGGAAGCCGTCCAGCAGAACCGGCCCTTGGGGAAGGCCGCGGATATACTCGATATTCGCGGGCGTCAGGTTCTGCTGCGTCCAGAGCGCCGCGGCGCGCGCCACGGGGTTGAACCATTCCAGATCCTCCTGGCCGGTGGAGACCTTGTCGTGATTGCCCCGCACCACCACGGCGCAATGGGCCCGCACCCAATCCACCACCAGATTGGGTTCGGCGCCGTAGCCCACCAGGTCGCCGCAGCAGAGCGCCTGATCATAGCCGCCGGCGGCCTCGCGGACTACGGCCTCCAGCGCCTGCCAGTTGCCATGAAGATCGCTCACGATGAGATAACGCACGGGAAGTTGGACTATGCCTTTCTCAGCCGCAGGACGCAGATTTCCGGGGGCGCTCCGATACGGGCCGGGATGCCGATGGTCCCGATGCCGCGCGTGACGTACGCCGCCGAACGGCCGGCGCGGAAGAGCCCGTAAACATAAGGAGTAAAGAAGCGCGCGGGATTGATGGATTGATCCAGAATTTCGACCGTGACCTGTCCGCCATGCGTGTGCCCCGCAAGCAGAAGATTATATCCCTGCCGGGCCGCCACGGGAAAGACGTTGGGATTGTGCGAGAGCAGCACGTTCGCGGCGCCGGGGACTACCAGACGCTCCGCTCCGCGCAGATAGTGCCCTCTATCGGCCAGGGATTGATAGTCCACGCCGGCCAGGTTGAGGACCGAGTTTCCGAAGCGCAGCGTTTGGGCTTCGCCGCGCAGAAAACGAATTCCGGCGCGCGCGCCCGCTTCCGCGGCATAGCGCTCCACGCCGGCGTAACGCTCGTGATTGCCCATGCAGCCGAACGTGCCGGCGTCGCTCTTGACGCGCGCGAGCTGCCGGATGCAGGCATCCAAAGGGTCGCCGCGGGACGAGATGAGGTCCCCGGTGACCACGGCGACGTGCGGCCGCAACTCGATGGTCATGTCGATCACCCGCGCCAGATCGGACTCGTGGAGGAACGCGCTGAGGTGGATGTCGCTGATTTGCAGGATGCGCAGGCCGTCGAGATCCAGCGGCAAGCCGGGGAGCGGCACGTCCAGTTCCCGCACCCGGAAATCCAGGCGCTCGACCATGGCGCCATAACCCATCACCACGAATGGAGCGGCCATCAATACGTTGCCGGCAGCGTGGAGCGCGCGCCGGCGGCCCGGGTTAAACTCGGCGCCCAGTCGCTTCGCGATGGCTTTGAACGCCAGGTACACCGCCAGAACGGCGGTGGCGGCGATGAGATAGGCCAGGATGCCGGCGCCCATGATGAGGGCGATATGCCCGGGGATTCCCAGGTGCGGGATCAGCTCCGAAAAACTGAGCGAATATCCGGCCAGCAGCAGGGCGTCGAAAAGAAAGACCGTGCCGCGCGCGGCGGTGAGCGCCCACCCCGAGAAGAGCCGCGCGGCCCCGTGCAGCAATATGGCCGCGATGCGCCACTGAACGGAAACGAAAACGATAGTTACGATTAAATTGAGCGCCAGACTCACTCCCGAACCCCCATCCCCATCTTTTATTGTAGTGGCTTACGCGAGGTGGGGCATGCTTTAGCTTGCCTTTTGATTTCGCGACGTTTCCGGCGTGCTCCTCGTGGCAATGGCTTACGCGATCCAGGCGTTAACGAGCACCGCGATGGCCGCCATGGCGGCGGTTTCCGCGCGCAGCACCCGCGGACCGAGCGAAACCGGCTGCCAACCCGCGGCGGCGGCAAGCTGCCGCTCGGCATCGGTCCAGCCGCCCTCGGGGCCGGTGAGCAGGGCGGCGCGGCATGCCGGCGACACTCGCAACACTCGCCATAATGGAGGCGCGGCGGCCTCCTCCAGAAAATAGCGATAGTCCGCTTGTTCGGCGAGACATTGCTCGAAGCGGACCGCCGGCGCAATCTCCGGAGCGCGCAGGCGGCGCGATTGCTGGCTGCTTTCGCGCGCGATGCGGGACCATCGTTCGGATCGCTTGCGGGAAGCCTCCAGCAGCCCCTTCCCGCTGCGTTCCGCCTCCACCGGCAGGATGCGCTCGACGCCCAGCTCGGTAGCCTTTTCGACGATCCACTCGAAGCGGTCGAACTTGATGAGCGCGGCGCACAGGGTGATGTGGAGGGGCGTGGCCGGCGTGTCGAGAGGCTCTATGACGCGAAAGACCACGCGGGGGCCGCGCGCTTCCGCGATTTCCGCCAGATAAGCCGCCTTCCCGTCGGAGATTTCGTAGCGCTGGCCGGCTTCGGCGCGGAGCACGCGAGTGAGGTGGCGAGCGTCCTCGCCGCGCAGTTCCGCCATGCCGCCGCGCACGGCATCCACGAAGAATCGTCGCCGGGCCAAGAGATCATTGTACGAAAAGGGGACAGACGCATTTATTTAAATGCGTCTGTCCCCTTTTCCTTGTTAAAATCAGGTCCTTGAAGATGGTTAAACGCACCGATCAAGTCTGGAAATCGCAATCCCTGGCCGCCACCTTCCTGGAGGGCGTGCGCGCGGCCATCCCGCTGGCACTGGAGCAGATCGATGTCATGCTCCGTCTCATCGCCGCCTGCGGGCGGCCCGTGCGGCGGGTGCTCGACCTGGGCTGCGGGGATGGCGTCCTGGCTTCGGCCATCGTCCAGCGCGTGCCGGGGGCCGAAGTAGTGCTGGCGGACTTCTCGGCGCCAATGCTGGAGGCCGCCCGGAAGCGATTCTCCGCCGCCGGCGTGGTGGCCCACTTTGTGCTGGCCGATTACGGCGTCCCTTCCTGGACCGAGGCCGTCGCCGAGTGGTCGCCTTACGACGCCATCGTCTCGGGCTACTCCATCCACCATCAGCCCGACGACCGGAAGCGCGCGGTCTACGGCGAGGTCTTCGGACTGTTGAATCCCGGCGGGGTCTTCGTCAACATCGAGCATGTCTCCTCGTCCACCGAATGGCTCCGTTCGCTGAATCACGAGATGTCCATCGACTCGCTCCACCGCCATCACCCCAACCAGAGCCGCGACGAGGTGGCGCGGCTGTACTACGACCGCCCGGACAAAAGCGCCAACATCCTGGCGCCCGTCGAAGAGCAGTGCGCATGGCTCCGTGACATCGGTTTCACCGACGTGGACTGCTATCTGAAGGTCTTTGAGATGGCGGTCTTCGGCGGCCGCCGGCCGTAACTTGGCATATACGGCGAAATGTGTTTCGATGAAATTAGGGGGGTGCGACATGGCGACCGATGGAAAACCCGACCGGGGAATGGTTGAGATGAGCGCGGAAGAGTGCAAGGGGTGCGGCCTTTGCATCGAGGCTTGCCCGCCGAAGGTTCTTCGCTTAGCCGACCATCTGAACCATTACGGCTACCATCCGGCCGAATACCTGGGGGCGGGTTGCACGGGGTGCGGCATCTGTTTCTTCGTCTGCCCCGAGCCGGGCGGAATCACCGTCCTGAGGCTGGTGCTGCGACCGAAGGCTGCGTGAGGCCGCGGGGAGAGAAGCGATGCCGAAACAACTGATTAAGGGAAATGAAGCCATTGTGAAGGCCGCGGTGCTGGCGGGCTGCCGGGCGTATTACGGCTACCCCATCACGCCGGCGAGCGAAATCGCGGAGGCGGCGGCGCTCTACCTGCCGCAAGCCGGCGGCGTGTTCTTACAGGCTGAGAGTGAAGTGGCGGCCATCAACATGCTGTACGGTGCGGCGTCGGCTGGTGTGCGCGCCATGACCGCGTCCAGCGGGCCGGGCATCAGCCTGATGCAGGAGGGTCTCAGCTACATCGCCGGGTCGGAGCTGCCCTGCGTGGTGGCGGACATCATGCGCGCCGGTCCGGGGCTGGGAAACATCGCGCCCGAGCAAGGCGACTACAACCAGATTGTCAAAGGCGGCGGGCACGGCAACTACCGCACGCTGGTGCTGGCGCCGGATTCCGTGCAGGAGATGGCCGACCTGACCACGCTGGCCTTCGATCTGGCCGACGAGTACCGGAACCCGGTGGTAGTGCTGGCGGACGGATACACCGGGCAGATGATGGAGCCGGTGGAGTTCGCCTCGCGCGCCTTCGTGCCTCCGCCGGCCGAGTGGACCGTGAGGGGCACGGCGGAGACGCGGCGCAACCTGATTTGTTCCATCTACCTGGAGCCGGATTTGATGGAACGGCACGTCCGCAAGCTGGAGGCCAAGTACCAGCGGGCCGAGCGTGAAGCGGTGCGCGCCGAATGCTGGCGCACGGAGGACGCCGAGATCGTCCTGGTGGGCTACGGCATCATGGGCCGCGTTCTGAAGGCCGTGGTGGAGATGGCCCGCGCCCGCGGCATGGCCGTGGGACTGCTTCGTCCCATTACGCTGTATCCTTTCCCCTCGGATCGGATTCGGGAACTCAGCCGCCGGGCCCAGGCGTTCGCGGTAGTGGAACTCAGCACCGGGCAATTGGTGGACGATGTGCGCCTGGCGTTGGAGGGCCGCCGCCCGGTGGAGTTCTACAGCCGCGTGGGCGGCAATGTTCCCTCGGCCGAGGAGGTGCTGGCGTTTGTCGAGCGGAAGTTTGCGGCGGAGGAGGTGGCGATCCATGGCTGATTACACTGTCATTCACGGGAAGGCCGCGAGCTTCTACGACGTGTACGAACGCAAGGCGGAGTTGCAGCACCAGACGCACTATTGCCCCGGCTGCGGCCACGGCATCATACATAAGCTGCTGGCGCAGGCCATCGACGAGTTGGGCGTGCAGGAGCGCACGGTGCTCATCACCCCGGTAGGCTGTTCCGTATTCGGCTACTACTATTTCGATGTGGGCAACATCCAGGTGGCGCACGGGCGCGCGCCTGCGGTGGCCACGGCGGTCAAACGCAGCCGGCCGGAGAGCATCGTAATCGCCTACCAGGGGGATGGCGACCTGGCGGCCATCGGCACCGCCGAGATCATCCACGCCGCCAACCGCGGCGAACCCATCACGGTGATCTTTGTTAACAACGGTATCTACGGCATGACCGGCGGCCAGATGGCTCCCACCACGCCGCTCGGCGGGAAGACCACCACGTCGCCCTTCGGCCGCAACCAGTGGACCGATGGCTTCCCTGTGCACGTTTGCGAGTTGCTGGCGTCGTTGGAAGCGCCGGTCTACATCGAGCGCGTGGCGCTGGGCAATAACAAGCAGATCATGCAGGCGGCCCGCGTGCTGCGCCGGGCGGTGGAGAACCAGGTGAAGGGCCTGGGATTCTCGCTGGTGGAAGTGCTTTCTCCCTGCCCCACCATCTGGAAAATGCAGCCGGTGGAGGCGCAGCGCTTCGTGGAACGGGAAATGACCAAGACGTTCCGCGTGGCCAACCTCCGCGACCGCACCAAGGACGCGCCCGCCCGGCCCGCGCCCGCGCCGCCGCCGGCGCTCGCAGACATTCCGCGGATTCTGGGCGTGGCGAATGGCGATGGCGCCGCGGCGTCCGAGGAGCATCCGCCGGCCCGGCCCGCGCGGGCGCTCGATTCGCGAATCAGGGTGGCCGGTTTCGGCGGCCAGGGCGTTCTGATGCTGGGAGAGGTGCTGGCGGAAGCCGGGCTGGATGCGGGCTACGAAGTCTCGTGGCTGCCTTCCTACGGGCCGGAGATGCGCTCAGGCACTTCCAATTGCCATGTACGGCTGTCGAGTGTGGCCATCGATTCGCCGCTGGTCTCGCGGCCCAACGTGCTGCTGGCGCTGAACGAGCCGTCGCTGCGCAAGTTCCTGTCCACCGTCGAGCCGGGCGGCACGGTCCTCTACAATTCGGAACAACTGCCGGAGGATTGCGCGCGCCCGGACGTTCGCATGGTTGCGATGCCGTTCACCGAACTGGCCGACCAGCTTGGAAATGCGAAAGCCGCCAACATCGTGATGCTGGGGGCGCTGCTGGAAGCGACGGACCTGTTGGACCAGGAGCGCGTGATTGGCGCGCTGCGGAGAAAAGTGAAGAGCCAGAAGTGGTTCGAGCTGGACCTGGCCGCGCTGGCGAAGGGCCGGGAAGAGGTCCGCAAGGTATGTCCGGTGAGTTGAACCCCGAGACCATCGTATTCTTCGAGAACCGCCTGACGCCGCTGTCCGAGGCGCGGGTGGGCATTCTCACCCACGCGCTCGGTTTCGGGACGGGCGTCTTCGAGGGCATTCGCGGCTATTGGAACGAGCAAGAGAATCAACTGTTCCTGATGCGCCCGCGAGAGCATTTCGAGCGCTGGAAGCGGAACTGCGGCATCCTGCGCATCGAAGTGGCGCCGTCGGCCGCCGAGTTAAGCGAACTCACCGCGGACCTGCTGCGTCGCAACGGGTTTCGCGGCGACGTTTACATCAAGCCGCTAGCCTACAAATCGTCCCAGCGGATCGGCATCCACATGGACGGCCAGGACGCCTTCGCCATTGTGCCCATGCCCGCGCCCGCCTATCTGGACAGCTCCCAGGGCCTGCATGCGGGCGTCAGTTCGTGGCGGCGCATCGAGGATAACGCCATCCCCGGCCGCGCCAAGATCTGCGGATCGTACGTCAACGGCGTGCTGGCCAGCGACGAAGCGCGGCGCAACGGTTTCGACGAGGCCATCCTCCTCACCGAGGCCGGCCACGTGGCCGAGGCCGCCAGTTCCAACATTTTCCTGGTGCGCCATGGCAAGCTGATTACGCCGCCCGCCAGCGAGAACATTCTCGAAGGCATCACGCGCGATTCGGTGATGGAGTTGGCGCGCGAGGAACTGCACCTGGATGTGGTCGAGCGCCCGGTGGACCGCAGCGAACTTTACGTCTGCGACGAAATCTTCTTCACCGGAACCATGGTAGAGGTGGCGCCGGTGATTCGTGTGGACCACCGCCCGGTGGGCACTGGAGAGATTGGCCCGGTGGCCGCCGGGTTGCGAAATCTGTACAGCCAGGCGGCGCACGGGCGGCTCGAAGCCTGGCGGCATTGGCTGATGCCGGTGTACGAGCGGGTTCCAGCACAATCACCCGCGTAAACGAAGCCTCCCCTGCTAATCCACCAGGAAATTCACCGTGCAGGTCTATTGGATGGGTCGCGCGTCATACGGTACTCGCCCTTCCCGGTGCGGTCCACGAACTCAACGACGACGTTGGTGCCCACCCCACTGATGAGGCGGTAGCGCCACTGCTGGGATGCGTAGGTGGAAGCGCCGCCGGCAGGGTGCGATTCGATTTCGTCGGGCGGTCCGTAGATGATGTAAATCCGCCCGCGGTCGGTCTTCCAGCCGGGAACGCTCGAAGCGAAATGCTCGTTGGCATACGCAATGCGCCGGTAGTGTTCTTCCTTGAATTCGTTTTCGACGGTACCCGGAGTGGGGTCGCGGCGCAGCCAGAACTGCTCGATGAACCGCTCGCGCTCTTCATCGGTGGTGAGGCTCTTGAAGGCGGCGCGCTCCTGGTCCGTGATGATGTACGCGACGTCCTCCGTAAGCCACTTGTTATACGGGGTAGCCAGCGGCGGCGACGCTTGGGGCGTGGTCGATTGCCAGGCCGTCAGCACTACGGCGGCGGTGATCGCCAGGATGCAAGCGGAGAAGATGGGGGTCAAGGCGCGGCGCGGAGCTTCCGGCCGATCGAGCAGACGGCGAATTCGTTGCATGAGATTTCCTCCGGTAGCGGCCGGCGCGGCTTCGTGCGCGGACCAGCGGTTCTGTTCCAAGGCGGCCAATGCAGCCGCGTATTCGCGCGCGTTGCCGTTCGTGGCCACCACCAGATCGTCACAACAGTTTTCGCGCTCGGCGCGGATCAACCCGGAAATCCACCACACCGCGGGGTGGTAAAACAAGAAACCCTCGACGGACGCCTGTAGCAGGTTGACCAGGTAATCGTAGCGGCGGATGTGCGCCAACTCGTGCAGCAGGATCGCTTCAACCTGTCCGGCGGGCAGACCCGCGAACAGGCCCACCGGCATCAGGATCGCCGGACGCACATAGCCGATCACCACCGGCACCTCGGCCAGGCAGGATTCCAGCAGCGTGACCGGCCTGGAGAGCCGCACCCGCGCTCCGAGCCGCTTGAGGCGCTCCCGCCAGACATCGGGCGCCAGACACACTCCCGTTCGCCGCAGACGCCGCGCCGCCATCCAGCTTGCCAGGCTCCGCAGGTGGAAGATCGCAACTCCCAAAACCCAGAATGGGGCCAGCCACGGCAGGAAACCGGCCGCGCTACGTTGCACCAGGCCTTTCGGCTCGTCGAAACCAGCCGGGAGCAAAGCGCCGCGGGCATTCGCAATGGTAGAGACGTGGCTTCCCCGCGGCATCAGGCGCGCGAAAGTGAAACCGAAGCCCGCCAGCATTACGAGCATCGCCAGGCAGGCCGCGGCATACCGGGCGCGGGAAGAACGGAAGGCCCACAGCGCCGCCGCCAGAACCAGCGCCACCAGCGCGCCTTCCCACAACGAGTGAACCAGCGTCCAGCCGATGGCTTGCGCCAGCGGAGTTTGCACCCAGGTTTGGATGAGCGTCATGGCGTCCCCCTTTCGTACTCGTCGAGCAGCCTGCGCAGCTCGGCCAGTTCCTTTTTCGAGGTCTTGCGGGCGGAAAGCGCGCCTACCATCAGGCGGGCGGCGGAGCCGTCGAACGCGCGCCGCAGAAAATCGCCCGCAAGCTGGCGTTGGGTCCATTCTCTCGGTTGCGCGGCTGCATAGACGTGCGCCCGCTGCTTCTCATCGCGGCTGAGCAGGCCTTTCGCGGCCATGATCTGCATCTGCTTGAGCACCGTGGTGTACTGCGTGGGCCTGCGGCGGGCGATAGTTTCGTGAACGTCCCGCACCGTCGACGGCCCGCGGCTCCACAGCACGGTCAGCAGTTCGAGTTCGGCGTCGGTGGGCCTGGGCGGGTTGCCGGACATATACGACAACCTTACTACGAAGTTCTTCGTATGTCAATACCCCAGCTTCTTTTCCACCACGTTTTTCAGCGGTTCACCCTTGCGGAACCGCTCGAATTGCGCCAAAAAGAACCGCATCGCCTGGTCCAGCCAGTCGGGCGTGTGGTCCGCGCAGTGCGGGGAGAGGAGCACGTTTTCCAGCTTGTAGAAGGGATGGCCCTGGGGCAGCGGCTCCGTGTCGAAAACATCCAGCGCCGCGCCCTTGATGCGCTGTTCCGAAAGGGCTCTGATTAGCGCGGCTTCCTGGATTACCGGGCCGCGGCCCACATTGATTAATACCGCATCCGGTTTCATGGCGGCCAACTCCGGCTCGCCGATCAGGCCCAGCGTTTCCGGAGTCAGCGGCGCCGCCGCCACCACGTAATCGGAGCGCGAGATCATCTCGATACGCTCCTCCGGCCCATAGATCCGCTCGGCCAGCGGGTCGGGCTCGTGCGCCGGCGGCCCGTGGCGTTTCATGCCCAGCACCCGCATTCCGAGGGCGTGCACGCGGGTGGCCACCGCGCGGCCGATGTCGCCATATCCCACGATCCCCACCGTCTGGCCGCTCGCTTCCACGATGTCGAACGGCTCCCACGCGCCGGCCGCCTGGTTACGGATCATGCGGCGGAAATCCTTCGCGAAATAGAGGATCGCGCCCACCACGAATTCGCCCAGCGACTCGCTGTAAATGCCGCTCCCGTTGGTGAGCCGCACGGGGCTTTCCACCAGCTCCGGAAAGAGCAGGCCGTCCAGCCCGGCCGAGCGCGAGTGCACCCACTCGAGGTTCGGGCACATGCGAAACACCTCGCGCTGCAAGTCGGCCGCCAGCGACCAGTTGAAGATCACGGTGGCGTCGGGCGCCGCTCTCACGAAGGCTTCCGCCGAATTTCCCACGGCGATGCCGGTTTCCGGAGGCAGTTCCTCCAGCATCGCGAGGCGCGGTTCGGTGGGGTCCGCCAGCACCAGAAGTGTGATATTGTCCATGAGGAGAAAGCTATCACAGTTGCTTCCTCCGCCGCCCCTGCGTCACACTGGAAGTGCCTTTAGTTGCCGGCCATGCCTGAATTCTGCACCTGCGGCGCGCAGTTGCCGCCCGACGCTCTCTTCTGCCATAAGTGCGGAAAGCCGCAGCGGGAACTCGTCGTGCCCGAGATCCACATTCCCGAGCATGCGGAGTTCGCCTTACCCCTCGCGCCGGCTGCCGTGAATCCCCCAGCGGCGCCCATGAACTTCCATAATCGCGTGGCCCTGCGGATCGCACTTCTGGTAGCTGTCATCGCAACGGTTTTGAGTTTTCTGCCGTACCTGAACTGGCTGGCGGCCGGTTACTTCGCGGTCTTCTTGTACCGCCGCCGGACCGGATGCCCCTTAGACTTGGGGTCTGGCGTCCGTATCGGTTGGATGACCGGCATCCTGACGTTCATGATCTTCGCGGTTCTAATCACCGGGTTCGTCATTCTCTTGAACGCCTCGGGCAATGCCGAGATGTTTCAGGCGTTGTTAAAGAATGCGACCGATCCCAGGGTTAAGGAGATGCTCCAGGTTTTTCAGAACGGGCCGGAGATTGCAATCCTCCTGGCACAGTTGTTCTTCTTCATCACCTGCCTCAGCATGATCGGCGGCGCGCTCGGCGCCAAGCTGATTGGCCGCGTCAGCCGGCCGCCGGGTGGCGGGAATATCGTTTGACGATGGCGACTCCCGCGAAGATGATAGCCATCGCCAGCGCCTCGCGCCTGCCAAACGGCTCGCGGTAGAACAGCCACCCCAGCGCCACCGCGACCACCGCATTCACGTACGGGTAGACCGAAACGATGGCCACGGGCAGCCGGTCCATGGCGTAGACGTACGCGCTGTACCCCACGAGCGACCCGAAACAGACCAGGTACAGCAGCGCTCCCACGCCGCGCGCGCTCCAGTGAACCGGGTGCGCGTGGATGGCCAGCGCTAACGGCGCCAGTATCAGCCCCGCCGCCAGTTGTTGCACCGCGCCGGCGATTACCGAATGCGCTTTCCCCACTTGCCGCCGCTGATAAATGGACCCGAACGACCACCCCGCCAGGCCGACTTGCAGGAGCAGAAATCCATGCAGCACGTTGCGGTCGATGCCATGCGCACCCACGTCCGGGGTGAACAGGAGCGATGCCCCCGCCAGGCCGATGGCCATGCCGCCGATGGTGGGCGCGTGCAGCCGCTCCCCGCCTGGCAGCAGCGCCTCGAATCCCACCATCCAGAACGGCTGGGTGGTGATGATCAAACCCGCCATCCCGCTCGGAATCAGCAATTCGGTGAACGTCAGGGCGCCGTTGCCCACTCCCAGAGTAAAAAACCCGCTGAAGCAGGCCGCCGCCAGTTCCCGCCCCCGCGGCACGTAGATGCCGCGCGCCCACGCGAACAGCAGCAGGATCGCGCCGGAAATCATGTAGCGCACCGACACCAGCATGAGCGGCGGAAACGACTCCAGGGACATGCGGATGCCCAGGTACGTGGTCCCCCAGAAGAAGCACACTGCGCCAAGCGCGAGATACGCCGTGAAGAGAGGATGCCGCGGCAACCCTACAGGGTAACACCGCCGCGTGCCGGCGCCGGCGCATAATGCTACTCTGAAGCCCGTGAACATGAAGATCCGTAGTACCCTATGCTGCCTTTTCGTGTGCTGTCTCGGTTGGCTGGCGGTACCGGCCGAAGCTCAGCCGGACTCGGGTGTCGCTCATTTGCGGAAGCAAGGCACCGCCACCCAGATGATCGTCGACGGCAAGCCATTTCTGATGCTGGCGGGAGAACTGCGTAACTCCACTACCTCCAGTCTCGAATTCATGAAGCCGGTCTGGTCGAAACTGGTCGCTCTGCATCTCAACACGGTGCTGGCCCCCGTCCAGTGGGAGTTAATGGAACCTAAGCCGGGCCAGTTGGATTTCACCCTGGTGGACGCCCAGATCCAGGCGGCGCAAAGCCACAATCTGCGGCTGGCGTTCCTGTGGTTCGGAAGCTGGAAGAACGGCGAATCCAGCTATCCTCCGGCCTGGGTCAAGACCAACCTCGACCGGTTCCCCCGAGCGCAGACCAAAGACGGCAAGGATACGGCGACCCTGTCCACATTCAGCGCGGCCAACCTCGATGCCGATAGCCGCGCCTTTGCCGCGCTCATGCGGCACGTCAAGGAAGTGGACTCGCATCACCGCGTCATCATGATCCAGGTGGAAAACGAGGTGGGCCTTCTGGGCGACTCGCGGGACAGAAGCGCCGCGGCGAACAAGGCGTTCGCGGAACCTGTGCCACGAGAGTTGCTGGACTATATGACCAGCCACAAGGACACTCTGTATCCGGAGTTCCGCAAGGCGTGGGAGGCAGCCGGGGCCAGGACATCCGGGACCTGGGAAGAGGTCTTCGGCAAAGCCGCCTACACGGATGAGATCTTCATGGCCTGGAACTATGCGCGCTACGTCGGCCGGGTGGCGGCCGCCGGCAAGGCCGAATACCCGGTGCCCATGTACGTGAACACCTGGTGCTCCATGGGGGACCGGCCGCCGGGAACATATCCGAGCGGCGGCCCGCTGCCCCACGTGGCGGACCTGTGGAAAGTGGGCGCGCCGGCCATCGACTTCCGTTCGCCCGACCTCCACTCCCTGAATTTCTCCGACTGGGTCAACTGGTACCACCACACGCCGGACTTTCCGTTGTTCATCCCGGAGGCCTTTCACGCCACGGGCCACTACAACATCTTCTACGTCATGGGGCAGCACGATGCCATCGGTTTCAGCCCCTTTGCCATCGACGAGCTTTTTTTCACCATGGAACCCGGCATGATGGGGGAACTCGAGCGCCGCTTCAGCCCCAATTCGGTCGACGATCTGCTGTTCACGGGTCCTTTCAGGACCAGGATCGAACTGGCGGACCTGCCGCTGGCGCGAAGCTACGACACCATCGCACGGCTCACGCCTCTGATTCTCGAAAATCAGGGAAAAGGCACGATGGCCGGCGCAGTGGCGATCGCGGGCGAACCGCCGCAGAAGATCCCGCTGGGCAACTACGTACTGACGGTGAGCTACGTCAGCAGCCACGTCGACCCCGTGCCGGTACCGCCCGGGACGCCCCTGCCCGCGCCCGCGCCATACCGGATCCCGGATCGCGCCGGCGCGCTCTTCATCGCCGTGGGACCGGATGAGTACATCGCGGCCTCCAGCGGACCGGTGACCGTCAGGTTTTCTCCGAAGACGCCGGGGGATTCGGCCGCCGGCATCGACTCCATTGAAGAGGGCGCGTTTGTGGACGGCCGCTGGATCCCCGGGCGCCGGCTCAATGGTGACGAGAGCGACTCGGATAAAGCCATGCGGCTCGGCGGCGGCGTGATTCCCAATGGCCGCATCCAGCGGGTGAAGCTCTACCGCTACCGGTAGCGCCGTGCAATTCGGTGACAGGCTACGAAACCCCCACAGTTTGGGGGTTTCGTAGCCTGTCACCGAATTGCCCCCATCTCGTCGAGCGCGGCGATTTCCGCGGCGTCGAGCCGCCACCCGGTGGCGGCGGCGTTTTCTTGCGCCTGGTGGCCATTCTTCGCCCCGGGTATGGGCACCGCGCCCTTGCAGACGAGCCAGTTCAGCGCCACCTGCGCCGGAGACTTGCCTTCGTGAGCCTGTCCCACCTCGCGCATCAGGCCCAGAAGCGGCTGGATGGAACTGAGCTTTCCACCGCGCGCCATGTATTTGCGCATGCCCGGCGGGCGGTTCTCCGGCGTGTACTTGCCGGTCAGCAGCCCCTTGGCCAGAGGGCTGTAGGCGATCAACGCGACCCCCAGTTCCCGGCAGGTTTGCAGCACGCCATTGCGCTCCACCTTGCGGTGCAGCAGATGATACTCCACCTGGTTCGAGGCCAGAGGAACGCCGCGCCGCGAGAGAACTGCGTGCGCCTGCCGCATCTGCGCGGCGCTGTAATTCGACACCCCCACCGAGCGCGTCAGCCCCGCTTCCACGGCGTCCGCCAGCGCATTGGCCCATACCGCAACCGGAACCAGCGAGAACGGAAAATGAATCTGGTAAAGATCCACGCGGGTGAGCCCCAATCGCGCCAGGCTGCGGCGCAACGCCTCTACCAGCGCCCCCTTGCGCAGCCGGTACGGCAACGGTGCGAACTTGGTTGCCACCAACACCGGCGCACCAGCCGCCTCTTTCAGGCACTCGCCCAGCAGCACTTCCGAGCGCCCTTTGCCGTAAAGCTCGGCGGTATCGAAAAAGTCGATGCCTCCCTCAATGCTCTTCCGGAATGCTTCGTGGATGTCGTGATCGGTGTGGGTGGCGCCATAGCTCCACATGGCGCGGTCGCCCCATTGCCACGTCCCCAAACCGATGGGCGAGATGCGGATATCGGTTTTGCCAAGCGGAATCGGGTCTTCCATACGGCTCCTATTCAGCATACACTCGCCGCGCCGGCGCCACGCCACAACGGAAAATAGGAGAACATAGAAGTGTATGCCAGGACAGACCCGGCGGGCCCATGCCCTGCCCTACGCTGCTATTGCCCTCCTTCTCGCAGTTGTTTTCCTCCAAGGCTGCACGGCCTCGGGCGGGAGGAGCGGGCCGGCCAGCGCGGCGCCGCCTCTGGTCACGGTGATGGAAGTCCAGGCGCGCGACGTTCCCATCTTCTCCGATTTCGCCGCGCAAACCTACGCACGCAACATGGTGGAGGTACGCAGCCGCGTGACGGGCTATGTCGACCGCTGGCTCTACCAACCGGGCGCCGAGGTAGCGGCCGGCCAGGTGCTGTACGTGCTCGATCTGCGGCCGTTTCAGGCCGCCGTGGAGCAGGCGCGCGGCAATTTGCGGCAGAGCGAGGCCGACCTCGATTTCGCGCGCAAGCAGGTTTCGCTGTTGCAGGCGCAGGCGAGCCTGGCCTCCGCCGAGGCCAACCTGGTGAAGGCGCGGCAGGACGACGAACGTCTGAAGCCGCTGGTCGCGGCCGACGCCGCTTCGCAGCAGGATCTCGACGCCGCCGTGGCCGCGTTGCGCGCCGCCGAGGAGACCGTGAAGGCCAACCAGGCCACCGTCGAACAAACCGCGCTCTCCACCAAAACGCAGATCGCTTCCACCGAGGGGCGGGTCGTATCGAACCAGGGCGCGCTCGACACCGCCGAGCTGAATCTCGAGTACGGCACCATTCGTGCGCCCATCGGCGGCCGCATCGGCGATTCGCTGGTGCCGGTGGGCGGGCTGGTGACGCCCACGGCGGCGCAACCGCTCTCGACCATCGTTCCGCTCGATCCCATGTGGGTCCGCTTCCAGGTGACCGAATCGGAATACATCGCCTGGACCAAACGCGGGCGGCAATTGCCGGCCGGGCAACTGACGCTCGTCCTGGCCGACGGCTCCGAGTTCCCCGCCAAGGGGCGCGTCACCGACATGCTCAACCAGGTGGACCCGAAGACCGGCACGCTGGAACTCCAGGCCAGCTTCCCCAACGCCCGGCACACCCTGCTGCCGGGCCAGTTCGGCCGCATTCGCGTGCAGGTGGACGAACGCAAAGGCGCCATCGAGATCCCGCAGAAAGCGGTCCAGCAGATCCAGAGTATGCAGACCGTATACACGGTGGGCCCGGACAATAAGGCGCTGGTGCGCGCCATCGTCACCGGCAATCGCAGCGGCGAGATGTGGATCGTGGAGCAGGGCCTCAAACCCGGCGAACGCATCATCGTGGAAGGACAGTTGAAGGTGCGGCCCGGCGCCACCGTCCAGCCGCAGCCGTATCGCGAGCCGAAGCCGGGGAACTGACACATGGCGCGATTCTTTATCGATCACCCCGTCTTTGCCATGGTGATTGCCATCATGATGGTGATCCTGGGCGCGGTGGCCATCCCCAGCCTCCCGGTGGCGGCATATCCGGAAGTGGTGCCGCCGGTGGTGCAGATCACCACCAACTTTTTGGGTGGCAACGCGCAGGACCTCGAGAAGACCGTGGCGCAGCCCATTGAAGAGCAGCTTGTCGGCCTGGACGGCATCCTCTACTATCTTTCCAGCAGCGCCAACGACGGCTCGCTCAATATTCAGGTGACGTTCAAGCTGGGCACCAACCCGGACATCGCCACCGTGCAGACGCAGAACCGCGTGAGCATCGCCATGCCGCGGCTGCCCCCGGAGGTGCAGCAGCAGGGCGTCACCGTCAAGAAGGTATCGAGCGCCTTCCTGCTGGCCATCAGCCTGGTTTCCAGGGACAACCGCTACGATTCGCTGTTCCTCACCAACTATGCGCAGATCAACCTGTTGAACCAGATCGGCAATCTCGAAGGCGTGGGCGAATCGCGCCTCAGCTCGAACCAGGTTTACTCGATGCGCGTCTGGGTGAACCCGGATAAGATGGCCGAGCTGGGCGTCACCGCGAGCGACGTCAGCGCGGCCATCCAGGCGCAGAACCGGCAGAATCCGGCTGGCGCCTTCGGACAACCGCCGGCTGCGCCGGGAACCGACTTCCAATATTCGGTGAACGCGCCCGGCCGCCTGGTGGACCCGTCGCAGTTCGAGGATATCGTGCTGCGGGCCCAGCCTAACGCAGCCCTGCTGCGCATTGGCGACATCGGGCACGTGCAACTGGGCGCTCAGACCTACAGCGGCTTTAATCGCGTGGACGGCCGCGACTCGGGCAACATGATCGTGTACCTGTCGCCGGGAGCCAACGCCGTCCAGACAGCAGCCCGCGTGCGCCGATACCTGGACCAGATCAAGGCCGGTTTTCCCGCGGGCATGGACTACCTCATTTCCTACGACTCCACCATGTTCGTGAACGCGGCCATCAAGGACGTGATGACCACGCTCTTCGAGGCCATTGGGCTGGTGCTTCTGGTGGTGTTCATCTTCCTGCAAAGCTGGCGCGCCACAATGATTCCGCTGCTCACGGTTCCGGTGGCCGTGGTGGGCACGCTGGCGCTGTTCCCGCTGCTGGGCTTCTCCATCAACATCACCAGCATGTTCGGCCTGGTCCTGTCGATCGGCATCGTGGTGGACGATTCCATCGTGGTGGTGGAAGCGGTGCAGCGCCACATCGACGAAGGCCTGTCGCCGCGCGCGGCCACCATCCAAGCCATGAAGGAAGTGCAGGCGCCGGTGACGGCCATCGCCTTCATCCTGGCCGCGGTATTCATCCCGGTGGCTTTTCTGGGCGGCATCAGCGGGCAGATTTACCGCCAGTTCGCGCTCACCATCGCGGCTTCGGTGCTGCTCTCGGCCTTCAACGCCCTCTCGCTCAGCCCCGCGCTGAGCGCCATGATCCTGCGGCCGAAGCGGCGGGCGCACGGACCGCTGGCCAGCCCCTTCCGCGCGTTCAACCGCGGTTTCGGCTGGGTGACGGGCCGTTATCTGGCCGGCGTCGGCGCACTGATCCGGAAGCCGGCTCTGGCGCTGATTGGCCTGTTTTGTTTCTGGTTGGCGGCAGCCGCCATCTTCCACCGGATGCCCAACGGCTTCCTCCCGGATGAGGACCAGGGCGCCGTCTTCATTTCCGTCCGCCTTCCGGACGGCTCGTCGATGCCGCGTACCGATGCGGCCACGCGCAAGATCGAGGACATTGTCGCCAGGATTCCCGGCGTCGCCGGCACGCTGACGCTGGGCGGGCTCGATATCGTGACGCGTACCAGCAATTCCAATGTCGCCACCATCATTGCGCGGCTGACGCCCTGGGACGAGCGCCATGCCAAGAATCTGCAACTGCCGGCGATTCTCGCGGCCATGCAGAAAGAGTTCGCCAAGGTGCCGGAGGCCTTCGCCGTGGCCTTCGGTCTGCCACCCATCCTGGGCCTCAGCGCCACCGGCGGTTTCCAGTACATGCTGGAGGACCGCCAGGGCGACGATGTGCACGCGCTCGCCCAGACCGCCGACCTGGTAGTGGAGGCCGGCCGGCGGCATCCGGAACTGGGAACCATCCTGAGCACCTTTCGGCCCGACGTTCCGCAATACAAGGTGGACGTGGATCTGGCCAAGGTGCAGACACTTGGCGTTCCCGTCGCCGACGCCTATAAGACGCTGCAGACATTTCTCGGCGGCCTGTACGCCAACGACTTCAATGCGTTCGGGCACACCTGGCAGGTGCTGATCGAGGCCGAGCCCGAGTTTCGCACCGGACCCTCCGACGTCAATCGCTACTATGTGCGCAACAGCGCGGGCGACATGGTGCCGCTCGGCACCCTGGCCACGGTGCAGCCCACGACCGGACCGGATGTGATCTACCGGTACAACCGGTTTCGCGCCGTCCAGTTGCTCGGCTCGCCGGCCGCGGGGTCGAGCAGCGGCCAAGCCTCGGCCGCCATGGAGCAGTTGTCGGCCGCCACGCTACCGGCCGGATACGGCTATGAGTGGACCGGCACCACCTATCAGGAAAAGGAGGCGCAGGGGCATGAAGGCGTGATCTTCGGCTTCGCGGCGGTGCTGGTGTTTCTCTGTCTGGCGGCCCTGTACGAGAGCTGGTCCATTCCGCTGGCCGTGTTGCTGGCGGTTCCGCTGGGCCTTTTCGGGGCGCTGCTGGCCGTCTGGATGCGCGACTATCCCTACGACATGTACACGCAAATCGGAATCGTGACGCTGATCGGGCTGGCGGCCAAGAACGCCATTCTGATCGTGGAGTATGCGCGCATGAGCCACGAGGAAGGCAAGTCCATCGTCGATGCGGCCCTGGAAGCGGCACGGCTGCGGTTGCGGCCGATTCTGATGACCTCCTTCGCGTTCATCCTGGGCGTGGTGCCGCTGGCGCTGGCCATCGGCGCGGGAGCGGCTTCGCGGCGCTCGCTGGGGACGGCGGTATTCGGCGGCATGAACGCGGCTACGCTGCTGGCGGTGTTCATCGTGCCCGTGCTGTACGTGGTGATCCAGCGGGCCGGGGAGAGGAAGAAGTCATGACGAGAGCTTCACTCCCTGTTCTGTTCACTTTACTGCTGGCCGGTTGTGCCGTCGGGCCCAACTACAAGCGGCCGGCCGTGGCCGTGCCGGACCAGTACCGGGGCGCCGCCGCGGATGCCGCCTCGCTCGCCGATAAGAAGTGGTCCGATCTGTTCCAGGACGACGCGCTGCGGCAACTGGTGGCGGCGGCGCTGGAGCATAACTTCGATCTGGGCATCGCCTCGGAGCGCGTTCTGGAGGCCCGCGCCCAGTTTCGCATTCAGCGCGCGGACGAGTTTCCCAACCTGAGCGCGCAGGCCGGCTTCACCGCGGAGCGCGCGTCGGGCGCCAGTTCGCTCTTCCCCTTGCCGCCGGGCACCAGGCTACAGGGAAGCTACTCCCAAGCGGGCCTGGCGCTCTCCTGGGAGCTGGACCTGTGGGGCCGCCTGCGGCGCCTTTCCGAATCGGCGCGGGCGCAGTACCTGGCCACCGAAGAGGGCCGGCGGGGCGTGGTGGTGTCGCTCATCGGCGACGTCATGAGCGACTACTTCCTGCTCCGCGAGCGCGATCTGGAACTGGAGATCGCCAGCCGGACGCGCGACATTGCGCAGGACAACCTGAGGCTGGTGGGATTGCGCCATACGCGCGGCGCGGCCACCGGCCTGGACGTGCACCAGGCGGAGCAATTCCTCTATACGGCGACCGCGCAGATGGCCAGCGCGCGGCGCGACATCGCGCAGACCGAGAACGCGCTCAGCCTGCTGGCGGGCCGTGCTCCCGGTGAGATCGCGCGCGGGAAAGCCCTGGCCGAGCTGGAACCGCCGGCACAGGTTCCGCCAGGGCTGCCATCGTCGCTGTTGGAACGGAGACCGGACATTCGCCAGGCCGAGCAGACTCTGATCGCCGCCAACGCGCGCATCGGGGCGGCCAAGGCGCTGTACTTCCCGCAGATCACGCTGACCGGCTTTCTGGGCGGCCAGAGCATGGCGCTGGCGCGGTTGTTCGACGGACCGGAGCGGCTGCAGGATATTGCGCCCGCCGCCGTCTTGCCGCTCTTCAACGCGGGGCAGATTCGCGCCGGCGTGCGTTATTCGGAAGCGCAGAAGCGCGAGATGGTGATCGCCTATCGGAAGACCATCTATACCGGGCTGCGCGAAGTCTCCGACGCGCTGGTGGGTTACACCGGAACGAGGGAGCAGCGCACCCAGCAGGCGCTGCTGGTGGGCGCGCTTCAGGAGAGCACGCGCCTGTCGAACCTGCGCTACAAGGGGGGACTCGACAGCTATCTGCAAGTGCTCGATTCAGAGCGCAATCTGTTCCAGGGCGAGCTGGTTCTGGCGCAACTCCGGCTGGCGGAGATGCAATCGTTCGTGCAGTTGTACCGGGCACTGGGCGGTGGCTGGCAGTAGAAGTTCAGCGCCTGCCGAAGCGTCGCCATCCGCCGCCCACAATCGCGCCGGCCCGCGGTGCCATCACTCCGCGCGGTACAACCATGCGGGCCATCGGGGCCGCATAGTAGCCGCGAATCGGGAACCCGCAATTGTAGGCGCCATAATAGTACGGGCTGTAGCAAGACGGTCCGTAGTAGGCGGGATAACCCAAGCCGTAGCCGTAGCCATAGCCGTGGCCATACGCGCCATAGCCATATCCGCCATAGTATCCGCCGGCGTAGGCGCGTCCAACGCCCACATACCCGCGGTTGGAACCCACGAATCCCCGGCCGTAACCGCCGCCAAAGCCGCCGCGCACCGCCCCGCCCGCGAACGACCGCGCCCCGACTCTGGCACCACCCCCGCCGCCGCTACCGTACCGGGATTGAGCGAACCCGGTGGTTGCCGCCAGTGTGGCCGACATCAGCACAATCAGTAAGCCCCGCATAAGAACCTCCGCTCCCAGCGGTTGCACTTGATTTGCCAACCGTCAAGCCGATGATTCTGAACGACATCCGCCCACGCCTCGGAAGCTCGGCCCGGCCCGAAACCACCAAGGTGGTGCTGTTGGGCCAATCCGTGCCCTACGCCGGCTTGGCGATCTCAATGCCGGCCATTTTCTCAATCGCGGTGACGATGCCGGAGTGGTCGTAGTCGCCTTTGCCATCGTTCATCAGCGACATGAGCAGCCCCTGAACGATGCCGGTGAGAGGCAGCGGCACCTTGAATTCCTCGGCTGCCAGCAGGGCATTCCGCAAATCTTTTTGGTGCAGGCGAATGCGGAAGCCCGGCTTGAAATTGCGCGCGATCGCCATGGGCGCTTTGGCGTTCAGGACCGCGCTGCCGGCCAGACCGCCTTTGATGGCGTTGAAAACCACTTCCGGGTCGAGGCCCGCTTTGGTGGCCAGCACCAGGGCTTCGCCCATGGCGGCAATGTTACAGGCCACGATAATCTGGTTGGCCAACTTGGTCATGTTGCCGGCGCCCACCGGACCGGTAAGGGTCACCGAACCGCCCATCGCGTGAAGGACGGGCGACAGCTTTTCGAAGACCGCCTGGTCCCCGCCCACCATGATGGCCAGGCTGGCGTCGATGGCCTTGGGCTCGCCGCCGCTCACGGGCGCATCCAGGAATTCCACGCCCTTCTCCGCGCAGGCCTGGCCGACTTTCTGCGACACGATGGGGTTGATGGAGCTCATGTCCACCAGGGTGGAACCGGGCCGTGCGCCTTCGAGCACGCCATTCGGGCCAAGGACGGCTTTCTCCACGTCCGGCCCGTCGGGCAGCATCGTGATGATGATGTCGGAACGTTCCGCGGCGTTTTTGGCGGAAGAGCACGCCGCCGCGCCGGCAGCGGCTAACTCAGCAACGCCGGCGGGCGAAATATCGTAAACCGCCAGCTTGTTCCCCACCCGCATGAGGTTTCGCGCCATGGGCTTGCCCATTACGCCGAGACCGATAAATCCTATTCTGCTGGACACTGTAGTATTCCCTCCTGTAGTTTTCGTAAGCTTCGATTTTCGCACAGGCGCCCGGCCTGATAGAATGACGGCATGAAAATCCACACGTGGGACAATATCGCCGAAGAGCGGTTGAATCCACTGGCCGGACGCAAAGCCCTTCACGGCGCAGCCATCACCGTGGCGCATTTCCGCTTTGATAAAGGCAACAAGGTGGCATTGCACCACCACGCTAACGATCAGGTCACCATTGTCGAAAAGGGAGCGTTGCGCATGGTCGTTGGCGGTGAAGAGTTTGTGCTCAAGGCGGGCGATATGGTCCACGTGCCGCCGGATGTCCAGCACGGCAACGAAGCGCTCAAAGACACCGTGGTTTTGGAGTTGTTCTCGCCGGTTCGGGAGGATTGGATCAGGGGCGACGATTCGTACCTGCGCCAGAAGTAGAACCGCTCAGGATCTTCTTCCTGAGCCCCTCGCAATCGAAGCCCGCATGCCGGTAGATTTCGTCCGGCTTCCCGGACCTGGAGAAGCGGTCCATGCCGAAGACGCGGCTCTGATAATTTCCCGGCATCACAAATGGGTACAGGAATCCCGGCCATCCGTTGTGCAGGGCCACCACAAACTGCCGTTCCTCGCCGGACAAAATCGCAGCGGCCTTGGCCGGGTCGGTACGTCTCAATTCCTCGTAGAGCTGCGGCGAGGTGACGGCCACGATCTTGACGTCGGACCGCTCCTCAATCTCCGGCAGGATCTCCAGCGCGTTGTGCATCACCTGGCGGCCGCTGATGGCCAGCACTTTTTTCGGCTTTTCGTTTTCGCGGAACGGTTTGAAAACGTAAGCGCCGTGGATGGCTTCCCGCGCCTCGGGCACGCCGTCGCCGCGATTCAAGACCGGGGTGCCGGGCCGCGTGCACGAGAACGCTACGGGTTCGCCGCGCTGCGCCGCCAGAAACAGCATTTCTACAGCTTCATTTGCATCCCCAGCGAAAACCAGGGGTTCAGGTAGGCCGACGGCAGCACCTCGGTGATGGGTCCGTCGATGCCGAAGTGGTTGTAGTCCAGGGTGACGATCAGGTTCCGCACCGCCAGTGTCGAGGCCAGGTTGCGCGCCTCGTAGCTCATGCCTTCTTCGCTCTCGGCATCGCCGGCGATGACGAACGTCTTGGTGGTCAAACCGCAGGAGCGGTGCAGGACGGCGAACCCCAGCCCCGCCGACCAAGCCAGCCGGTCTCTGCCCGGGTGTTTCGGATCGAGCGGGTCGAAGCGCAAAACGCCGTTCGTCAGCAGCGCCAGAATCTGCTCGGTCTTGGAGGACGATCCGCCCACATGGCCCGGGCCGGCGCCGTCCGCCATCGCGAACTGCAGCCCGCGCACGATACGACATAGTTTGGCGATGGAGTTCTCGTCGATTTCGGGCAGGGGTTCGAGCGGCTGGCCCCTGAGGTCCTGGTATGCTCCTTCGCGGGCCAGATCATGAAAGAGTTGGGGGCGTCCGACACTATAAGTGGCTATGCCATCGGCTGATAGCGCTGCCGCGCGAACAGCGCTTCGGTCTCGGGCCGCGTCAGCACCCAGATGCCGTAGATCCCCAGCGCGGTTCCGATGGGGACGCTTAGCAGGTCGAGGGCGGAGATCACGATCATGAAGATGCGGGACCAGGGCGCGAGCTTGAGCAACCCGATGCCGCCGATGAGACCGGGCAGCGAGATGGCGCCGATCACCACAAAGAGAATGGTGCCGATGCCGCCGAGAATGGGGACGGCGATGGCCGCGTCGCGGGCGCTGGTGGAGCCGGAGAGGCTGACCACGCTGGCGATGCTGCCGAACAGGAGCAAGAACCCGACGGCCACGAGTATTCCGATCGCTCCGAACACGATGTGCAGGGTGCCGAGTATTTTCACGTGCGAATCCATGAGTCCTCCCGAACGAGAACAAGTATAGCGTGCAGCGGCGGCGGCGGCGGAGACCGCTGGCGCTACAGCGCTACAATGGCGGAGCGTGATCAAATATATTCGCTATCGTTCCGCGGCGGGCGTGTCCTACGGCATCCTCGACGGTGACACCATTCACGAGATGCACGGCGGTCTCTTTGGCAGCCACGCCGAAACCGGCGCTCTCCACAAGCTCTCCAATGTGAAGTTGCTGGCTCCCTGCCAGCCGCCCAAGATCATGGGAGTAGGCTTGAATTACAGGAGCCACCTGGGCGGCCGCCCGCAGCCTTCGCATCCGGAAATGTTCTACAAGCCGGTGACGGCGCTTCAGGATCCCGATGAGCCAATAGCGATCCCCAACGGCGCCACCGACGTTCATTACGAGGGCGAGTTGGTGGTGGTGATCGGCAAACCGGTGAAGAACGCAACGCCCGACGAGGCGCGCGCCGCCATCTTCGGCGTCACCTGCGGCAACGACGTCAGCGAGCGCAACTGGCAGCACGGCGAGCAGAAGGACTTGCAGTGGTGGCGAGCCAAGGGGTCGGACACCTTCGCGCCCCTGGGACCGGCCATCGCCACCGGCCTGGATTACGGCAACCTGTTGCTCCAGACGCGGCTCAACGGCGAGGTGGTCCAGCGGCAATCCACCTCGGACCTGATCTTCGATTGCCCAAGCATCGTGAGCTGGGTCAGCGGCTGGGTCACCCTCATGCCCGGCGATATCATCTATACGGGAACGCCGGGCGCCACCCGCAGATTATCGCCGGGGGATGTGGTGGAAGTGGAGATCGAGGGGATCGGCGTGTTGCGCAACCCGGTGGCGTGAGCCTCTACCGTGGAGGCAGGTCGGGGACCCGCTCCACATACTCGAACACCTGCTCGACAGGCGCTCCGAAAACCCGCGCGATGCGGAACGCCAGAAGCAGCGAGGGGAAATACTTGCCCGCTTCCAGCGCCATGATGGTGTGGCGCGTCACACCCGCTTGTTTCGCCAGTTGATCCTGGGTCATTTCTCCGTGGTCGAAACGGAGCCGGCGGATGTGGTTTTTGATTTCCGGTTCCGGGCTAGGCATGGGGTCCACCACGGTAGAGCAGGATGGTCGTCAGGGCTTGCACGCCCAGGACGAGAATCACCGCCCACCACATGGTTTGCGCCAGAGCCCAGACCGGCACGCTCAGGGTAGCGTCCCATCCCTTGATGAAACCAATCGCGACAGTGAGGCCAACGAACGCCACCCAGAACGCGCGGAAACCCGCTAGCAACGCCGTGTTGGCAATCGCGCGCTCCCGTTCATCGTGGGTTCGGCCTGTGAAATAGCGCCGGCTGGACGCCGGGAGTGCGGTCAGCGCTAACAGCGCAAAAACCGCAGAGGTGGCTGGGCCGTGTCCAAGGAATGCGAGGAAGGCGCCATATGCGGCGATGGTCAGCACCACCACGCCCAGCGTCCACCACGCCCACTTTTCCGAATCTGACATGTAAGTCTCATTTAACATCAAGTAAAGTTTACATAACATAAAGTGCGTTGTCAAGCACTTTCTTGACAGACCCGGATTCGTCCTGTAAAAATATAGTGTAGGCGAAGAAAAGGCGAATTCAAGTGAGCGCGGCGGCCCTCAAAAAACAGTTCGAGTCGGTGCTTGGCGTGTCCCGGCCGTCACTGGAACTGGCCCCCAGCGGGATTTCCGGAATCGAACTTCCGCGCGGCTGCCTGACCGAAATTATCGGCCCAGCTTCTTCCGGCCGGACCAGCTTGCTGCTTTCCACTCTGGCCGCGGCCACCGCGCGCGAGGAGGTCTGCGCCCTGGTGGATGCGGAAGACTCTTTCGACCCCGCCTCCGCCGCCGCGGCCGGGGTGCATTTACCGCACCTGCTCTGGGTGCGTTGCAGCCACAACGCCGAGCACGCGCTCAAGGCGGCCGATCTGTTGATTCAAGGCGGCGGTTTTGGACTGGTGGCAATGGATCTGGGAGATACGCCGCCCAACGCCGCGCGCCGCATCTCGCTCACTTCGTGGTTCCGGCTGCGGCGCGGGGTGGAGCATACCCCCACCGTGCTGGTGACGGTGGCGCGGCAATCGAACGCCAGAACCTGCGCCTCGCTGGTGCTGGAATGCGCGCGGGAGCGGGTGGCGTGGTCGGGGGCGCGCGGCACCTCGCAATTGCTGCGCGGCATGACGGTGCGCGCGCGGAGCAAAACATGTTCGCCTGTCTTCACGGCAATGGCAATCTGACGGCGCTGGGGTTCGAGTTTTCGCCGGTGGTGGAGCAGACTGCGCCCGATACGGTGACGCTGGATGCTTCCGGTCTCGATCGCCTCTGGGGGTTTCCGCAGGACGTGGCCGCGGCTATGGCGCGCCGGGCCGCGGAAATCCGCGTGAAAGCCAATATTGCGCTCGCCGCCAACCCCGATGCGGCCATTTGCGCGGCGCGCGGCTTTGCGGGCGTCAGCATCGTTCCGCAAGGCGATGAGGCGAAGTTCCTCGGCTCGCTGCCACTCGCAGGGCTGGCGCCATCGCCGGAATTGCTGGAAACCCTGGAGCGTTGGGGCATCCGCCGGTTCCGCGACCTGGCTGCGCTTCCCCCGCTGGGCATCGCCGAGCGGCTCGGTCCCGAAGGATTGCGGCTGCGCGAACTGGCGCGCGGCGAGGCGGAGCGCAAGCTCGTGCCGCTCGACCCGCCGCTCGAATTCGAAGACCAAATCGAGCTGGAATACCCGGTGGATCTGCTGGAGCCGCTGGCGTTTCTGCTGGCGCGGCTGCTGAACGGCCTGGCGGCGCGGCTGGCCACGCGCGCGCTGGCCACCGACGAGTTGCGGTTGCGACTGAAGCTCGAAAACCGCACCACCCACGAGCGCACGCTGCGCCTGCCCGTGCCGTCGCTCGACACCAAAGCGTTCTTGAAGTTGTGGCAGCTCGACCTGGCCGCGCATCCGCCCGAAGCCCCCATTGTGCACATATGGATGGGGATGAACCCGGTGAAACCGCGCGCCGCGCAGGGCGGCCTGTTCGTCCCGCTGGCGCCCGAGCCGCTGAGCCTGGAACTGACCCTGGCCCGCATCAAAAAAAAGGGGACAGACGCATTTTTCGTGCCTCCCGCGCCTCCGACGTCTCCGCCGAAAAATGCGTCTGACCCCTTTTTGGTGCTACGGCGCTTTCGGCCGGCGCGCACCGCGCGTGTGGCACTGGCTTCCGGGCAGCCGGGCTTCGTCGCCGCCGAGGGCGTTCGCGGCAAAGTTCTGGAATTTGCCGGACCGTGGCGCACTTCGGGCGATTGGTGGACCACCAACCCCTGGGCGCGCGACGAATGGGACATCGCCCTCAGCGATGGCGCGCTCTACCGCATCTACTGCGAGCCGCGCGGCTGGTTCGTCGAGGGCAGCTATGACTGAAGGCTACGTCGAGTTACACGCGCGTTCCGCTTTCAGCTTTCTCGAAGGCGCGTCGGTCCCCGAGGATCTGGCCGGTGCTTGCGCGGAATTCGGCATGCCCGCCATGGCGCTGGTGGACCGCAACGGCGTCTATGGCGCGCCGCGCTTCCACATGGCCGCGAAGAAGGCGGGCATTCGCGCGCATATCGGCTCGGAAATCACCTGCACCAACGGCCACACTTATCCCCTGTTGGTGGAAACGCGCGAAGGTTATCAAAACCTATGCCGCCTGGTGACTCGCATGAAGCTGCGCGCCAAAAAAGGCGAGGGCGCGGCCACGCTGGAGGAGTTGGCGGAATTCGCCCGTGGCCTCATCTGTCTCACGCGCCACCCCGATGCGCGCCTGCTGGAAATCTTCGGCAAGCACAACGTTTACGCCGAGCTGCAGCGCCACCACCATCGCCAGCAGGAAGCTCGCAACCAGGCCATTGTGGAATCCGGCTTGCCACTGGTCGCCACCAACGGCGTCGCCTACGCCACGCCCGAGCGGCGCGAGCTGCTCGAACGTCCTCACCTGCGTGCGCCAAAAGGTGACGCTCGAAACCGCCGGCCGGCAGCTTGAGCGCAACTCCGAGCGCTACGTCAAGACGCCCGCGCAGATGGCGCGCCTTTTCGCCGACCTGCCCGAGGCCATCGCCCACACGCTCGAAATTTCTTCGCGCCTCCAGTTCACCCTGGCCGACCTCGGCTACCAATTCCCGCGCTACCCGGTGCCCGAGGGCGAGACGCAGATATCTTTCCTGCGCAAACGCGTGGATGAGGGCGCGCGCCGCCGCTACCAGCCCTATCACGAGCGTGCCCGCCGCCAGATCGAGCGCGAGCTGGCGCTCATCGAAAAGCTCAAGCTGCCCGGCTATTTCCTGATCGTCTGGGATATTGTGCGCTTCTGCAAAGAGAACGCCATCCTGGCGCAGGGACGCGGTTCGGCCGCCAACAGCGCGGTGTGCTACTCGCTCGAAATCACGGCCGTCGACCCCGTGGGCATGGACCTGCTGTTCGAGCGCTTCCTTTCCGAAGAGCGCGGCGAGTGGCCCGACATCGATCTCGATCTCCCTAGCGGCGAAAAGCGCGAGCGCGTCATCCAGTACGTCTATCAGAGGTTCGGAAGACTGGGCGCCGCCATGACCGCCAACGTCATCACCTATCGCGGCCGCTCCGCCGCGCGCGAAGTGGGCAAGGCGCTGGGCTTCGAGGTCGCCGCGCTCGATCGGCTCACCGGCCAGTCCCAGGACGCCGGCCCGGACCTCACCCATCCGCGCGTGCGCAAGTTTTTCGAGCTGTACCGCATGGCGCAGGATCTGCCCCGCCACCTGGGCCAGCATTCCGGCGGCATGGTGGTCTGCCAGGGGCAGCTCGATTCCGTGGTGCCGCTCGAACCGGCCGCCATGCCCGGCCGCGTGGTGGTGCAGTGGGACAAGGAAGACTGCGCCGATATGGGGATCATCAAGGTGGACCTGCTCGGCCTGGGCATGATGGCGGTGATCGAAGATTGCCTCAAACTGGTCCCCGAAGTCGATATCGCGCACCTGCCTCAGGACGATCCGGCGGTTTTCAAAGCCTTGCAAAAGGCCGACACCATCGGCATGTTCCAAGTGGAAAGCCGCGCCCAGATGTCCGCGCTGCCGCGCATGATGCCGCGCCGTTTTTACGACATCGTGGTGCAGGTAGCCATCATCCGGCCCGGCCCCATAGTGGGCAAGATGGTGCACCCGTACCTGAACCGGCGGCAGGGCCGGGAGCCGCCGGATTGTTTGCACCCCTCGCTCGAACCGGTGCTCAAGCGCACGCTGGGAGTGCCGCTATTCCAGGAGCAGTTGCTGCGCATGGCCATGATCGCGGCCGGATTCACGGGAGGGGAAGCCGAGGAACTGCGGCGCGCCATGGGCTTCAAGCGCTCGGAGAAGCGAATGGCTGAGATCGAAGTCAAGCTGCGCGCGGGCATGGAGCGCAACGGCATCCGCGGGAAGGTACAGGACGATATCGTGCGCTCCATCACGTCGTTCGCGCTTTACGGATTTCCCGAATCGCACGCTGCCAGCTTCGCTCTGCTGTCCTATGCCAGCGCATATCTGAAGTGCCATCACCTGGCGGCATTCACCTGCGCCATGCTCAACAACCAACCCATGGGTTTCTATTCGCCCGCCATCCTGATTAAAGACGCGCAGCGGCATGGGCTGCGCGTGCTGCCGGTGGACGTGACAAAATCGGAATGGCAGTGTACCCTCGACGGCCCCTGCCTCCGCCTGGGATTGAGCTACGCCCGCGGTCTCCGCGAGGAAGCCGCCCGCGCCGTCCTGCGGGCGCGGCCGTTCAGCAGCATCGACGACCTGGCGTTTCGCGTCCGCGAGTTGCGTAAAGACGAACTCAACCGCCTGGCGGAAATCGGCGCGTTGAACTCGCTCCACCACGCCCATCGCCGCGACACCCTCTGGCAGGCTCAGCGCGCCACGCTGCCGGTGGGCCCGCTGCTGGCGCCGCTGGAAGAAAGTGGCGAGCCTTCCCCGCTCGCCCCCATGAACACGGAAGAGCGCCTCTATGCCGACTACCACGGCACCGGCGTGACCATCGGCAAACATCCCATGGCGTACCGCCGCGCCGAAATGAGCGCGCTCGGCGTGACGCGCGCCACGGACCTGGCGAAGGTCCCAAACGGCCGCCTGGTGCGCATCGCCGGAGCGGTCATTGTGCGCCAGCGCCCCGGCACGGCCCACGGCTTCGTCTTTATGAGCATGGAAGACGAAACCGGCATCATGAACGCCATCGTCGCGCCCGCCACCTTCGACCGCTATAAGTTCGTGGTGCTGGGCGAACGGTACCTCATCATCGACGGTGTGCTGCAAAACCTGGACGGGGTGATTTCGGTGAAAGCCGGCCGCATCGAACCGCTACGCGCGGGCGCTGCCCCGTCGTCGCACAACTTTCATTAGCTAAACTAAACTTAGCCTTCTCATGAAGACCGTCAACATCCACGCCGCGAAAACCCACCTTTCCCGTCTCGTGGAAGAGGTCGCCAAGGGTGAGGAGATCATTCTTACCAAAGCCGGCAAGCCGGCCGCCCGCTTAGTCGCGTTGGAAAAAGTCGCCTTCGACCGCAAGCCCGGGAGGTTGAAACACCTGATCGAAATCCACTGCAATATCGACGACCCTCTGCCTCCGGAGATCGCCAGGGCCTTCGGAATGGACAAATGAACATCCTGCAGGACTCGGACTGGCGGCGGGCCGGCAAAATAGGACATTTCTACTTTGCTCCACCATGGAGCCTCGTTTCTCGGATGGGGACCAGGAGTAATCTGGCCACGCTTCCTCGAACATTGTGTCGAAGGAAACTGACTCAAACCCATCCTGGCACGCAGTTTTCGCACGTCCGCCTGCGGCGCCGGAACGTAGGTGACTCGCACGCGAACCGGCTTGCCTTGTACCCAGTCGCGTGCCTGCTGTGCGCTTCGCAGGAGCTTGTCTCCGAACGAACTGTCTCATCAATGTTGGCACGGAGGGAACGCTCACCACAGGCGCCGGAACCCCTGGGTGGGACAGACGAAAGCGTCCCACGTCGGCCCGCATGGGCTTGCATCTTGTGGGCCAAGCGCTCTTGCCAATCCCGCCCCTGCTCGTTCCGCAGCGTCAGGGCCGGGTCCAGCCGCAGAATGCGCAGGGCCGAAGCCGCAAGAGCAATCAGATCGAGCGGCCGCACGCCCCCATAGCAGATGTTCCAGAAACCGGACAGCCACGCGCGACAGCAAGTGCCCCGCGCGCCCAGCAACGCCAGCCCTGCGAAAGCGGTGGCACGCCGCTCCGTCGCCTCCCGGACCATAGAGGAAGCCATGCTGAACCGCGTGGAAGCGGCCATCCGCTGCTTGGATCCGTGTCTGTCGTGTTCCACGCACGCGGCCGGGAGGATGCCGCTGATGGTGGAGTTGCGGGATTCGCGCGGCGAACTGCGGCAGCGCGTCGGACGATAGAAGGGCCCGCTACATGAACTGGCCGTCGAAAGACCGCTCGTTGTCCCACTCTTTGGTCGGATCGAAGAAGCCCGGCTGCTTGATCCACCGCTTGAGACCTTCCATGTCGTAATCGTAGCCCAGGCCCGGCCGATCCGGCACGGTGATGAAGCCGTCGGTGATAATCGGTTTCGGCCAGCCCGTCACCACGGAAAAGAACTCGTCGATGTGGTCGCAGTCGTGGAATTCGAGAGCCACGAACTGCTCCGCGGCCGCGGCCGCATGCACCCCGGCGAAGACCGTCGTGGGATTGTTGTGGTTGTGAAACGCAGTTGCAATGCCGTGTTGAGCGGCAAGATCGGCGATCTTCCTGGCTTCGAGGATACCGCCGCATTCCGCCGGGTCCGGGTGGCAGATGGATATCGCTTTCTTCTCGAACAACTCCTTGAATCCCGTGGCGAGGTAGATGTCCTCGCCTGTGAGGATCGGCGTCTTGCAGGAGTTCTTGATCCGAACCAGGTCGTCGGCGTAGATCCAGGGTACGGTATCCTCCAGCCAGGCGAAATCGAACTTGTCCACTGCCTGGGCGAACTTAATGATGTTCTCGACGTTGAAGCTGCCGTAATGGTCCGTGGCGATGGGGATGTTCCACCCCACCCGCTCGCGAACCGCGGCACAGTAATCCTCGAGCACCCGCAGACCCTTCTCGGTGATTTGACCGCCGGTGAACTGGTGGGGGGTCCGGGGCATCCCCGGCAGACCGGTTGCGGTCATCGGCGCCGGCCTGACTATGTTCGCGGTGCCGGCGATCTCCCCGACGTTCAGGTCCATTTTGAGGAACTTGAACCCGCCAGCCGAAGAAGGGATGCGCTCGAGGAGGTGCTTGGCCATTTCCTCGGCATTCGACGACGATGTGGTGTCGGCGTAGAGGAGAATCTTGTCGCGGAACTTGCCCCCCAACATTTGCCACACCGGCACGCCCCAGGCCTTGCCCGCCAGGTCCCAACAGGCCATCTCCACCGCCGAGACGCCGCCGCCCCCGACCCCAGGCTGCCCGTGCTGCTTGATCTTGTAAAAGATGGCGGCGACATCGCAGGGGTTCATCCCCAGGATTCGGCTTTTCAGCACCAGCGCGAAGGTCTTGCTGGCGCGCGCACGCACATCGCCCCACCCGGAAATACCCTGGTTGGTGTCGAGCCGGACGAGGCACCGCAAATCGTTCTCATATTGGGGCGAGACTACCGCGACCCGCATATCCGTGATTCTCAGCGCCGACGGCCTGGAATTCGTGTTCATCTGCCCCGAAATCTGCTCAAGATCGGCATGCGTGATCAAGCTTCCCGCGGCGATCGCCGAGGTCGCGGAGGTGGCGGCAGTGATCAACGTTCTTCGCGAAATACCGGAAGATTTGTCTGGCATATCGTGGAGTCTATCACGGCACCTTTACTTTGGGCGCCGATTGAGGCCGCGCGGCCCCCCCCCGCCCCCTACTCATTCCGCAACGTCTGCGCCGGGTCCAGCCGCAAAATGCGTAGCGCCGGCGCCAGGCTCGCCAGAGCCGCCGCCAGCAGCAGAATCGCCGCTGCGGCCGCGAAAGCGAACGGATCGGCCGGCCGCACGCCCCATAGCAGATGCTCCAGGAAACGGACGGCCGCCAGCGATAGCAGGTATCCCGCGGCCGCGCCGATCAACGCCAGCAGAATCCCCGGCTTCATGACGCTCGCGATCGTCTGTCGCGCGCTGGCCCCCAGCGCCATGCGCACGCCGAGTTCGTGGGTCCGCTGGGTGATGGATTGCGAGATGGAACCGTAGATCCCCACGGCCGCCAGCAGCAGCGCCAGGCCCGCGAAGATCGAAAATAGCGCGGCGAGGTAGCGCTGGCCGCTGGTAATCCGCACCTGCAAATCGTCGATGGTTTGAAAGCTGGCGATGGGAAGTTGCGAATCGACGCTGGCCACGGCGCGCTGGATCTGCGCCGCCAGGCTGCCGGTTGGGCCGCTCGCCCGAATCACCCACTTGGGAGAGAACCACGTGTGGATCATTTGCATGGCCCCATCCGAGGTCTGGGAAGCCGGAGAGTAGAGTGTGGGTTCCACCGAAATCGGGCCGTGATTTGGGTAAAGCCCGGTATGTTGCTGCACATCGCCCACCACCCCGACGATCTCCCCGGTCGACAAATGATGCCCGAGGGCCTCCTTGCCGTGGAAGTACTTGGTGGCGAAAGACGCGCTCACCACCACCACCCGGGCGCTCGCCGCCGTGTCCGAATCCAGAAATTCGCGGCCACGGAGAACCGGAATTCGCATGGCCTCGAAGTAGCCCGGTGTGACATACACCCACTCGGTCCCGTGCCTGCTTCGGTCATCGCCATCCAAGATCCGGAACCCGTCGTTGAGCGGCCGTTCGTAGGGCAGAGTGAGCGCCACCGCGGCCGATTCGACGCCCGGAATGTGGCGGATTCGCTCCAAGCTCGCGGTGTACAGACGGTTGACGGCGGCACTGGTTTTGTAGCGGGCGTCCTGCAATGAAACCTCGGCGCCGATGACATTGCGGGTGTCGAAGCCCGGACTAAGCCCGTCGAGATAGCTGAGCGTTCGCAACATCAGGCCCGCGCTCACCAGGAGAACCAGGCTCAGCGCCACTTCAGCCGCAACCAGCGCGTTGGGCCACCAGCGGCGGCGGCCGCCCGGCCCAGAGGGCACCCCGCCGCGCCCCGCTTCCATCAGCACCGAACGGATATCCAGGCGGGTGGTTTGGAGCGCGGGCGCCAATCCGAAGAAGAGGCTGGTGAGCGCCGCAATCCCCAGCATGGCAACCAACACCCGCGCATCCAGCTCAATCGGATGCCACAGCTCGAAGTCTTTGGCCCCCAGGCCCTTCAGCCAATCGATGGCGAATGCGCCGATGCCAACACCCACGGCGCCTCCGCCCAGCGCCAGCAGCAGGCTCTCCATCAGGAGCTGGCGCACGATGGCGGCGCGGCTGCCGCCCAGCGCCATGCGGGTGGCAATCTCGCGGCCGCGCGCGCCCGCCCGCGCCAGCAGAAGCCCGGCGATATTGACGCAGCCGATCAGCAGCACCATCAGGGCGGCGGCCCAGGTGAGCAGCAACTCGCTGCGCACCTCCGTGGTGGATCCGCTCTGGAACGGAACCATGCGCTGCTCGATGGTGAGATCTCTCGGAACATGGGCTTGTTCCGCAATGCCGGGGCTGAGCGCCTTCAGCTCATCGGCGGCCGCGGCCCAGGAGAATCCCGGTTTGACGCGCGCGATTACGACATAATTCTGCCCCGCGCCTTCCCCGGTGCGGGATGGCCGCAAGGGAGTCCACACGTCCACGGGAAGGCTGGTGTGGAAGCCGCGCGGCATGATCCCCACCACGGTATACGGCTCGCCGCGCAGAGCGATGGCCCGCCCCAGCGCCGAAGTGTCTTCGCCGAGCACGCGCCGCCAGAACTCATAGCTCAGAACCGCGACCGCGGGGCCGCCGGCGGTATCCTCGGCGCGGCTGAACTCCCGTCCCAACTGCGGAGCGATTCCCAAAACCCGGAAGAATCCAGCGGAAACGCGCTGCTGCCGGACGTATTCGAGATGTCCCTGGGCCGCAAAGTTGACGCCGCTGTCTCCTCCAAACGCCGCCACATCCAGGGCACGCGAGCCATCGCGGACACCCTCGAAGAGGGCTCCGGTCTGGTCTTGCTCCTCGCCTTCCTTGCCGTTCTGGCGCCAGTGGGTATGCACCAGCGCCAGGCGGTCCAGATTGGGGTACGGCGCGGGACGCAACAGGACGGCGTCCAGCACGCTGTAGATGGCGGTGTTGGCGCCGATCGAGAGGCCCAGCGTGGCCAGTACCACGAGCGTGAAGGCCGGACTCTTGCGAAGCTGACGAAGGGCGAAGCGGGCGTCGTTCCAGAGCGGCATAGAGCATTCCGGGTGCAACCGCCGTGCCAGACCCCGGGGGCCGGATAGCATGCATTTCCTTTCACTTACGCGGCGGACTGCGCGTGCGGTGTCCGGTTGCGGGACGAGGCTGGTCGAAGTCGATACACAGGGGTCTGGTGGCCCGCGGATTATTTTTGAGAACCCCGCCGGCATCGAGGAACTACTTTGCGAATATAAGTTTTTTTGGACGGGCGAGTAGGTTATTCGTCCGGTTTCCATCGAACCTCTGGTGTGGTGAGCTATCCAAAGGGGGCGCACGCCATGGACGATACGGCTCATAGTTGTTTCGTTTCCGCCTTGTTCGTAGGGGGATCCGAGGACGAACGTTCGTTGGTGCGGGAGGTCTTCCGCGAGTGCGGCTGGCGGCTCTTCGAGGCGCCGGACCGGCAGGGGGCCACCCGGTGTCTGAGACGGCATCCGGTCCATGTGGTGATCGCCAAAAGCAACCTGCCGGACGGGAGTTGGCGGGAGATGCTGGGCCACCTGCGCTGTCTGGTGTGCCCCCCGCTGCTGATTGTCACTTCCCGCACGGCCGACGAACAGCTTTGGGCGGAAGTCTTGAACATCGGCGGCTACGACGTTCTGGCGCAGCCTTTCGAACGCGACGAGATGGTGCGCGTGGTGGCTTCCGCGCGCCGCCACTTCGACTACCAGCCGGAGCGCGCCCGCGCGCAGGAGGCCGGCCTGGTGGCCAGCGTGGCGTGACGGGACGCCCGCATCCGGCCGCCCCCGGAGTATCCCCTCTTGACAGTGGTTTTGTGCGTTTTAGAACACTGTTCCCGTAACCCTAACACACCGCATATAGATAAAGTTCTTGACGTCCCACTATATATTGGGTCACTATTACGAATGCGATTCTATTGGTAGGGACCCTCAGGAGAACCGGCGCATGGGACAATTGTCTGTAGATTTAAGTGCGAAAATGGAAGTATTGAAGACCAGACCAGCCACCAGAATTAAGACGGGTATTTCTTTCCCGCGTTATTTCACGTCACGGCTCGAACCCCGCAAGACCCCGTACGACGAGGTCCAATGGGAAACCCGCACCGCCTCCATCGGCAACGATAAGGGCGACGTGATCTTCGAGCAGCGCGATGTGGAAGCGCCCGTGGACTGGTCGCAGACGGCCACCAACATCGTGGCGTCCAAGTACTTCCATGGCAAACTCGGGGCGCCCGAGCGCGAAACCAGTGTGGCGCAACTTGTGCAGCGCGTGGTGGACACCATGACCGAGTGGGGCAAACAGGACGGCTATTTCAAGACCGATGAAGACGGCGAGAACTTCCGCTTGGACCTGGCCCACCTGATGCTGACGCAGAAGGCCTGTTTCAACTCGCCGGTGTGGTTCAACGTGGGAGTGAAGGAGGCGCGCGGCTACGGCTGGATCTACGACAAGAAGGGCGACCGGGTGGCCAAGCTGGAATCCGGGGTGGTGCAGCCGCAGTGCTCGGCGTGTTTTATCGTTTCGGTGAAAGATTCGCTGGAATCCATTCTCGACCTGGCCAAGACGGAAGGCATGCTGTTCAAGTGGGGTTCGGGCACGGGCTCGAACCTCTCGGCGCTGCGCGAGGAAAACGCCGTGCTGTCGGGCGGCGGCCGCGCCTCCGGGCCGCTCTCGTTCATGAAGGGCTTCGATGCGTTCGCGGGCGTGATCAAATCGGGCGGGAAGACGCGGCGCGCGGCCAAGATGGTGATCCTCAACACCGACCACCCCGATATCGAGCAGTTCATATGGTGCAAGGCCAAGGAAGAGAAGAAGGCCTACACCCTGGTGGAAGCCGGGTACGATGCCTCGCTCGATGGCGAAGCCTACAGCTCGATCTTCTTTCAGAACGCCAACAACTCCGTGCGTGCCACCGACGATTTCATGCAAGCCGCCGAGCGCGACGACGATTGGTGGACCAAATCGGTATCCACCGGCCAGCCGGTGCGCCGCTACAAGGCGCGCGACCTGCTGCGCCAGATCGCCGAAGCCACCCACCAGTGCGGCGACCCCGGCATGCAGTTCGACACCACCGTCAATCGCTGGCACCCGTGCAAGAACACGGCGCGGATCAACGCCTCGAATCCGTGCTCGGAGTACATGTTTCTGGACGATTCGGCCTGCAACCTTTCGTCGCTGAACCTGATGAAGTTCGTCGGCCCGGACGGGCAGTTCGACGTGGAAGCGTTCCGGCACGCGGTGGATACGCTGATTCTGGCGCAGGAGATCATCGTCGATAACGCCAGCTACCCGACCGAGAAGATCGGCGAGAACTCGCACAGCTTCCGGCCGCTGGGCCTGGGGTTCGCCAACCTGGGCGCGCTGCTGATGTCGATGGGCCTGCCCTACGACAGCGACCAGGGCCGCGACCACGCCGCCGCCATCACCGCGGTGATGTGCGGGCAGGCGTACCTCACTAGCTCGCGGGTGGCCGAGGCCATGGGGACGTTCGCCGGTTACGCGGTGAACGAGCAGCCCTTCCTGGAAGTGATCCGCATGCATCGCGACGCGGTGGACCGCATCAACCGCAACAACGTCCCCACGGCGCTCTACCGCGGCGCGGTCGAGTGCTGGGAAGACGCGTATGAATCCGGCCGCCGCAACGGGTACCGCAATGCCCAGGTGACGGTGCTGGCTCCGACCGGCACCATCGGTTTCATGATGGATTGCGACACCACCGGCATCGAGCCCGACCTGGCGCTGATCAAGTATAAGAAGCTGGTGGGCGGCGGGGTCATCAAGATTGTCAACAACACGGTGCCGCAGGCGCTCATCAAGCTGGGCTACACGCCCGGGCAGGTGGAGCAGATCGTCAGCCACATCGATTCCACCGGCACCATCGAAGGCGCGCCGCACTTGAAGCCGGAGCACCTGGCGGTATTCGATTGCAGCTTCCGCCCGCAGAACGGCGTGCGCTCCATCCATTACATGGGGCACGTGCGGATGATGGCGGCGGTGCAGCCGTTCATCTCGGGCGCGATTTCGAAGACCATCAACATGCCCGAGGAATCCACGGTGGAAGACATCGTGAACGCCTACACCGAGAGCTGGAAGCTGGGGCTGAAGGCGGTCGCCATTTATCGGGACAACTCGAAGAAGGTGCAGCCGCTCAGCTCGGGGTCGGGCTCGAAGGGCGACAAGAAGGCCTCGGCGGCCACCCCCAGCGGGGCTACGGCGCCGGTGGAGAAGGTGGTTTACCGCCCGGTGCGCCGCAAGCTGCCCGACGAGCGCCGCTCCATCACGCACAAGCTATCGATCAGCGGCCACGAGGGCTACATCACGGTGGGGATGTACGACGACGGCTCGCCGGGTGAAATCTTCATCACCATGGCCAAGGCCGGCTCGACTATTTCCGGCCTGATGGATGCGTTTGCCACGGCGGTCAGTTTCAACCTGCAATATGGCGTGCCGCTGAAGTTCCTGGTGGACAAGTTCGCGCACGTGCGGTTCGAGCCCAGCGGCTGGACCGGCAACCCGCAGATCCCGTATGCGAAGTCCATCACGGATTACATTTTCCGCTGGCTGGGCGCGAAGTTTCTGGGCCCCGAGTACGCAGGAGGCGAAGTCGGCGAGAGTCCCAATCTTCGCCCGACCGAGGCCGACCCGCAGCAGGAACTGCCATTTGTGCCCTTCACGCCCGACGCCCCGCTGTGTTCCGAGTGCGGCTCCATCATGACGCGCAACGGAAGCTGCTACAAGTGCGGGAATTGCGGGGGGACGAGCGGGTGCAGCTAGAGGCGGCGGCGCGTGGGGCCTGACGGGACCGCTTGGCGCAGCGAATCCCGGCAATGATAGACTTTTGGCATGCTTGCGGCGTTCCTGGCAGTTCGGGCGGCACGGAGCAGTTGCCCTCCGTTTTCGTCGCCCGGGGTGCTCGATGAAAGTCGCCACTAAAGTCCGGTGTATGCGCCTGCCCTGGGTGTTTGGCCTGACGGTTGCGCGACTCTGGGCGCAGGGGCCGCCTTTTCAAATCGATGATCCGGTGCCGGTTGACCTGCATCACTACGAGTTCTACATCTTCGGCACGATGGACGGGACCACTGCGGAGATCGACTCGACAGGGCCGGCTCTTGAGTTCAACTGGGGCGCGCTGCCGCGAGTACAGCTTCACGCGATTCTGCCCTGGGGCGCCATCGCACCGTCGAACAACCCGATTTACCTCCCCGGAGGCACGGGCCCCGATGCTTTTGGACTGATAGATGCGGAATTGGGCGTGAAGCTTGCGTTTTATAAGGAAACCAAATACCTTCCGCAGATCGGCTCCTTCACTATGTTCGAGATGCCTACGGGAAGTTATGCACGAGGTCTCGGCGTGGGGAAGGTCTGGTACAAGCTTCCCCTTTGGTTGCAAAAGAACATCGGGCACTGGCTCCTTGACGGCGGAGCCGGTTATCAGGTGGTTCCACGGACCGACTACCGCGATTTTCCTTACGGTGGCTTCCTGCTGAAATACAGCTTTGGCGCGCGGTTGGAACTCGGTGGCGAGGTGTTTTCGCATGGACGAGAGGGCTTTGCCGCCGCGCAAACCGAGGCTTCAACCATGATCGACGCCGGCGGCTACTACCACTTCAAGCATCACCCCGGTGAACAGTTCCTGTTTTGCTACGGCCACTCGGTCGCCGGCCAGACCGAAAACTACGCCTATGTGGGTATGTACTGGACGTGGGGAGGGGATGGGAATCAACCGAACGCCCGACTGGCTTTCCAGCGTAATCCATTTGAACGATAAGCCGCCGGCCCGCCCACCAGCAGATCTATGAGCCGTGGCAGTGCTTTGAGTTCAAGACGCCAGTGCGTCCAACACCATCTCTCGGTTCTTGGCGATCACCGCGAGGGAAGCGCGCGCGCAAACTCCGCTTGCGACATTCCCGCCTTGGCCCGGATGCGCTTCACGTCGACCTCGTCTCTCAGGCCGTGCACTTCCTGTTCCGAGAAGACGCAGTACACCTCGCCATGGGCCGCGCTCTTCACTTCCTCCAGCGGCCTGAAGACTCCGTTCTCATACCGTGCAGGGGCGCTCATACCTCAATAGCGGTCCCCAGGCGCCGTGTACGGCAGCGCCTCCACCAAGCTTCGCGCGACCGAGGCCGGCCCGCAGCAGGAGTTGCCATCTGCGCCAGGGGCGGCGCCCGGCCCGGCTAGCGTCCGGCGGGGCGCAGGTCGCCCCGTTTTAGCCAGTTGGCCAGGAACAATCCGGCGATGACAAAGGCCGGACCGGCGATCGTGAGAATCCAGATCAGCCTCATGGCCGGGGGCACCGGGCGCGACATGGACACGACCCACGCGACATACAGCAAGCCGGCGGCAGCATAAAGCGCCGCCCCGATCCACTCCCAGCGCCAAGCCAGCACCAGGGCGGCGATCAGCACGAACGATGGAATCAGATGCATGGTCAGCGCCAGCGCTGTCTGCCAGAACCCAAGGCGCCCGTCGAAAACATCCAGGGCGAAAAGGCTCAGAAAGGCGATAAACAAGATCGACAGTGCGCGCGGCGTCCAAAACAACGCGCGCTTTGAGAGTTGAGTCATATTGCCTCCATTCCAAAGACTATCCCTGCGCCCTGCGAAGAGTCCTTCCGGATCGCTTACAAAATGCTGACAGAATCGTCATTCGCCGCATGGCTGTAGAAAATCCCATCACTGTCTTTTGCCTAGGCTCGTATCCAGGATAATATTCCCATGAGACTGGTTGCCCTGCTTGTGCTCGGCGCCGCATCACTGTGCGCGGAAACCCCCGCTGAACTCGAGAAACTGCTCGCGACCGCGGCCGAACCCGGCGTCGTCATGGTGGAGATCGCGCGACAGTACGCCATCGCCGGCGACCGGAAGCAGGCGCTGGCGTGGTTCCAGAAGGCCGTGGCGCTGAACCCGGAGTACACTCCGGAGTTCGATCGCGACTTTGAGACGATGGCGGCGCTACCCGGGTTCCAGGCACTGGTCGAGCGCGCGCGCAAGGCCAGCCCGCCTGTGCGCCGCGGCGCGCTGGCATTCACCGTCACCGAGAGCGACCTCATCCCCGAAGGGCTGGCCTGGGACGCGCGTTCCCAGAAGCTCTACCTGGGCACCATCAACAAGCGCAAGATTGTCGAGATCGCCCCCGGCGGGGTAGTGTCCTAATTTCGGGTTGACGCGAAAAATCGCGCCGCCCGCCCCGCAAACCATTCCAACCAATCCAACCACAATCCAAGGAAGCACCATGAAACGGAAATCTCTCAAAAAACCCTTGACTTGTTCGACTGGAAGTCGTACAGTAGAAACTGAACCGGGGAACAACGTGGACGCAACAACCAGATCGCTGCTAAAGCAACTTCGGGAATTGGAAACGCAGAAGTGGGCAATCGGGCGCGATATCGAATCCATCAACCGGGCGCTTACACTGGCTGGGGTTAAACCCGCTAGGGAGATCGGCGGTCACCAAGAAGCAGAGTATTCAGTTAAGCAGCCCTTCGCGGAAATGCGTCTCAGCGATGCTTGTGCTCAGATCCTACGCGATTACTCCGGCCAGTGGCTTACAAAGTCGCAAGTTGAATACCTGCTCGTGCGGGGGGGATGCCCCTTTTCCACGGAGGACACCAAGAATTCCGTTGATGTCACCCTCCGGCGTTTTGCCGATCAGGGCGTATGCATGGCTGAACGTGCCATGGGATCACGCGGAAACAAGTATCGCCACATAGAGGAGAGCATCACTGGTGGCTACCGCCCCGGAGAAAAGCTTAAAGGAGTGCTCGATGTATCTGTAAACGATTCGGATTCGGGGACCACCACTAAAACCAAAACCGGGGAGCGTTAAATGTGCTCCCCGGTTCGTTCCATTCTGCGGGCGTGGTGAAATAGGCAAACACAGCGGTCCTTAAAACCGCTGGCTTCTCACAGAGCCTTGCAGGTTCAATTCCTGCCGCCCGCATACTTCAATTCGCCCCACGTACAGCGCTAACTGCGCGTGGGGCTTAACCTCGGGCTTGCGCCAAAGGCAGGGTTGCTTAGACCCACTGTCATTTTGGCTCAAAGCCCGGAGAAAGGCAAGGGCTAAAATGACCTGCCACAATTGCCGGTCTGAATGCCGCAAGTACGGAGTACGCAGGGGCCTACAGCGCTTCCAGTGTCACCAGTGCCGAAAACTCTACACGGAACCGCACGAACGGCTCTTTGACAACATGTACACCAAAGACGCGAATGGCTTGCTTGCCCTTCGGATGCTGCTGGAAGGAAACTCTATTCGTTCCGTCGAGCGGATTACGGACCTTCACCGGGACACCATCATGCGCCTGCTGGTCATGGCTGGCGAGAAGTGCGCCGTCGTGTTCGGCAAGCTCGTAGTGAACGTTCCTGTAGAGGACGTGCAGTGCGATGAAATCTGGGGATACGTGTTCAAGAAAGAAGCCCACAAGCTGCCGATGGAAGCCCACAACAACAGCATCGGGGACGCCTACACGTTCGTGGGCATTGAGCGCAATTCCAAGCTCGTCCTGAATTTCGCCCTAGGGCGGCGGGATCAGGCCACCACGGATATTTTCATCGAAGGGGTGCGCGGTGCGACCGCGCCAGGGCGGTTCCAGGTCACCACGGACGGCTTTCAGCCTTACGTCTCGGCGATCACCACCACGCTTTCAGATCGCTGCGACTTCGCGCAACTCATCAAGGTCTATGCCGCTGCGCGCGAAGGTGAAGCCCGGTACTCGCCACCAGACGTGGTGGATGCATACCCGAAAACGATCATGGGCGATCCCGACCGAAAACGCATCTGTACGTCCCACATTGAACGCCAGAACCTCACCATGCGAATGCAGATCCGGCGATTAACGCGGTTGACGAACGCCTTCAGCAAGAAGTGGGAGAACCTCTGGGCGGCGCTGTGCTTGCACTTCGCGTGGTACAACTTTTGCAGAATTCATCAGAGCCTACGGATTACCCCCGCTATGGCAGCGGGGATCACCGATCACGTTTGGGAACTGTCGGAGTTGCTCTCGGGATAGAGCAGCTCCACCAAAGAACTCGGGATCGCAAAACTTCAAATTCAATCAAGGAGAACAACTATGCAGAACGACACCCGGCCCATAGAAATCCGGCTGCGTGAAGCGCAAGAACTGGGTGAATGGGTCTCTACTTTCTTGGGAAATATCGCCACCGTAAACGAACACATGAGCGGAAATTGGGCCAATCAGGGGGCCGACAAAGGACGTGCAAGCGTTCAGAAGCGGCAGGAACCGCGTCTGCCGTTCAAACAGGAAGGTTGGCTACCCCATGGCCTTGCCTGCGGCCAGTTGCTAAACTTGCTCCAAATGCTCGAAGTCTACGCTCTCGAATACATCGCTATCGGATCAGCGATCCAATCGATCAAAGACACCTTCGGGGTGGACGTGGCACTCGAAGAAAATGTGCCGGAATCAGTGCTCACCAGAGTCACAAGAGCACTTGCCGATATTCTGGGGAGAGGCCGCGAGCTTAAACTTGCCGTCTCCGTAAACATCGCAGATAAGGCTTTCCAGAATTACCGGCAGTGCCTCCCCCCTTCGTACCGCCAAGTTGGTGATGATATCCAGTGTTTGGAACGCGCGTTACGCGCGGAGTTGGAGACGCGGAGGTTCTTTTTTGTTCCGCCGGAACGGGCCAACTACTACAGCGACGAGGGTATTGCTTTCCTAGATGAAAACGATGGCTTGGCAGATAAGCTAACCCTCCTGCGCCCGGCAATCAAATCATTTCCATCAATAACAAACGAACTGAGAGAAGCGGGAAACTGTTTCGCTTTTGATCGCCCTACGGCCTGCGTATTCCACCTCGCACGTGTCATGGAGGCGGCGTTAAAGGTGACAGCCAGAGAGCTAGGCGTCGGGTACACGACTGACTGGGGCCGCTGTTTCAGGGACATCGAGAAACAGGGTGAACAGTCGGACCCATTCTTTAGGGAAGCTGTTGCCTACCTGCGTTCGTTCAAGAACGTATGGCGTAACCCAACTATGCACATTGAACGCTCATTCTCGGAACAAGAGGCGGAACACATTTTTAACGCTGTTCAGGCGTTCATGGTGCATCTGGCAACCCGGCTAACGGAATAGCGTGGACCTCAACAACCGATTCACGGAACCCCAAACCTCCGGTGATCCCGGAGAAGGCTGCTTGGGAGGGATAGTCCACTTTGTATTGTTCATCGGTCTTCCGCTCTATATTTTCCCCGCCAGGGGATACGGCGGGTGGCTGTCCGAATGGCAGGGTATTGCTCTCCTGGTATGGATCGGCAACATCCTGTTTTTCGGATACCGTTTGGCATCCGGCAAAAAAGAATAATTGCAATTTGCAATCAACCCACTTTTGGGACACTACCCCCGGCGGCGCGGTTCGCGATTTCATCGCCGCGGGGCAGGACGGCATCGGCAGCGTGCTGGGGATGAAGGTGGACCCGCGCACCAACACGCTTTGGGCGAACAGCCTCAGCAACACCGAAGGCTCGGGCGTGTTCCATTACGACCTGGCCACCGGCCGCCTGATTAAGAAGTACGTGCTACCCGCGGACCTGCTGTTCAACGACCTGGAGGTGACCGCGAAAGGCGACCTATTCGCGACGGCCACGCGGGCGCAGGCTCTCTACTGGATTTCGGCGAAGACCGACAAGCTGGAGGAATGGCGGCCGGGCCTCAAGCTGCGCGACGCGAACGGAATCGCGCTCTCCAGCGACCAGAAGCGGCTGTTCATCTCGACGTTCCCCGACGGTGTGACGGTCATCGATCTCGAATCGGGATCCGTACGCGGGCTCGCGCATCCCGCCAGCGTCAGCCTGGCCTCCATCGACGGGCTGTATTTCCATCACAACAGCCTGATCGCGGTTCAGAACGGTTGTATTGCCCACCGCGTCGCGCGTTTCTTCCTGAATCCCGCGCTCGATGGCATCTTGAAGGCCGAGGTGCTGGAGCGCGGTAACCCGTTGTTCGACATCCCGACCACTGGCGCCGTCGCCGGCGGCACGTTCTACTTCGTCGCCAACAGCCAGCTCCACAACTACGGCGCCAAGGGGATTGCCGATCGCGCGAAACTGCGCCCCATCTCGATCCTCAAAGTAAAGCTGTAGGCTTTGGCGGTGGAAAGCGAAGCGCGGAATGCACTACAATGTAGTGCATGAAGAGCGAAGTCTATAGTTGGCGCGTTTCGACCGATCTCAAGACTGGGTTGGAGCGCGAAGCGCGCCGGCGGAGGATATCGGTTTCCGCGGTTCTCGACCTGGCCGCTCGCGACTGGCTAAACAATGGCGGCGCGGAAATCGGGGGCGATGAAGAGCAAGCTCGCCTTCAGAAGGCCGCAGCCAAGTGCTTTGGGGCCTTCGCGAGCGGCAATGCTCATCGGGCGGAGAATGCACGGCAAGCTGTGCGCCAGCGTCTGCGGCGGCACTATGGCCGCTGACGCTCTGATCGATACAGGCGCTATGCTGGCGCTGCTGGACAGAACGGATCGCTGGCACCGGATCTCGGTGGATGCGCTCGAGCGACTCCGGCTGCCTCTAGTAACCTCGGAAGCGGTGCTGACGGAGCTGTTCCACCTGGTTGGCGACAGCCGTCATGAGATGGAGGCCGCCTGGCGGTTCGTGCGCTCTGGCGCCATCGTGCTGGCGGCGATCGAGGATTCGGAACTCCCGCAGGTACAAGCGCTGATGTCGCGCTATTCGGATCGCCCTATGGATTTCGCGGATGCTACTCTCGTGTATCTCGCGAAGCGTGAGCGTTTGTCCACCATCTTCACCGTGGATCATGCGGGCTTCGACACGTATCGAATAGAAGGCCGCCGCAGGTTCCGCGTGCTTCCGGCGAGCCGGCCCTAACGGTGCTGCCACAAGTGCGGCAACCGCGGGAGAACCAGCGGGTGCAGCTTAGGGATCGATTGCGGCGTCCCGCTGCCTGTGGGCGAGTTCAACCTACATCGACGAAAGAATCCGCGGCTACCGCCGCTCGCCGCGTCATCGGCCGACTCGCCGCCTGGCGCGGGGAACCAGGATTAAACCGTTACGTTCTTAATCCATATGTCATGCAAGTTGCATGTGCTGGCGACTATGACACCGCCCTTATATCCAGCGGGCAGGGTATGCTCGGATACCGGCTGGTCCTTCCAAGTGAAAGTCTTTCGATCGACAAAGGTGCCATTGTCGAGCGCCACGGAGTGGCTGACAATGTAATGCGGCTCGCTCATAGGATGAGGAGTACGGACGGTGATTTTGCCGCCACTGACCTCGACAACCGGTACGTGCAGCGCTTCCTTACCCTTCCAGTGGCCGGGGTTGTCCTGGGTAAATAACACGTTGGTCCAAGCAGCGGGCGCCGCTGCCTCGGCCGGACGAGATAGTGTGGCGATTGCTGCCGTACCCGTGAGGGCGGTAACGATTAGATCTCTGCGTTTCATATCGGGCCCCTTTCTTGTACTCATTTATAGTGCATCCGTTCTGCAGGTCCAGGTCGCCGGTTCATCGAGACGCCGAGAGTAGACTCCTTGCGGAAGAAAGACAAGAGACTCTCGACGGGAGGAGGAGCCGGCTTCCTTATGCCGTCAGACCCGTTCTTCGGGTCCGCGCCACCTCGCTTCACCCGTGGCGTGGAGCTGGAAACCATCGCGTTTATTATAGTTCAAAACACCAGGGCATATGGCGACCTCGAAGGCAAAGCCGGGCGCCAGCAGGGATGCGCATATCGCGACAGCCGTCTCACCGCGCCGCATTCGACAGCGCTTCCACCGCCGCCGCCACTTCGCCCGTCAGCCTGAGCACGTTCCACCTGGCCCTCTCGAGGGCGTACTGCGTGCCGTAGAAGGCGATCCACTCGCGATTCTAGACGAGGCCGAGGAGTCCACGGTAGAAGATATCGTGAACACGTACACCGAAAGCGGGAAGCCGGGGCTGAAGGCGGCCGCCGTTTGCCACGACAACTCGAAGAAGGTGCAGCCGCTCAGTTCGGGGTCGGGCATGAGCGATAGGAAGCTCGCCGCGGCGTACGTGCGAAATCGGGATTCGAATGGCTATGGGCGCGAAGCCCGCCATGGCGATGCGGCAAATCCTCGGCAAATCCATGGCTGTCGCCGGGGCCGGTGTGGCGGCGGGCATCTCGATCAGCGCGCTGCTGGCGCGGTTTGTGGCGCCACGGGTGAAAGGCGTCTCGGTCTACGATGGCGCCACCTTTGCGTTGGACACGGCGCTGGTCCGAATGGTCGCATTTCTCGCAGCCGCGATTCCGGCGCGGCGGGCCGCGCGTATCGACCACCCGATGGCTTTGCGGGCGGAGTGAGGAGCCGTCACGGGAGCCGCACGACGGTGTAGTTGGCCAGCGTAAGAGTGTCGCCGGTTTGCGCCAGCATTCCTTGAAAATCGATGGTGAGACCGCTGGTGTAGGAGTCGGTGGCGCTGGCCACCGTAGCGCTGAAGGGGAGCACCGTGCCCCACGATTGAGAGTCCAACTGCGCGCCTGCCGCCAGAATGGCCGCATTGGCCCGCCCGGTGACGAGTGCGTCCGAGGCGGCGGCGTCGCGCTGCACGATGGTGGTGGCGCCCCAAAGTACCTCGAAGCTGAAGCCCGATACCGTGCCCTGGTGGGCGAAATCGAAGCGGATTTCGACGCGGTCGCCGGGCAGCAGCAGTCCCGCCGGAATGGCACAGGTTCCGATGCTGGTGAGGGTGACGCCGCTGGTGGCCGCGCCCGTCCCGCCGCACAGCACCTGGGGAGCGGGGTACAGTTGCGGCGTGCCCGAATCCGTCGCCGTGAGGCGGTATCCGGCCAGCAGGGTATCGCCCGGCTGCGGTGCGTCGGCGGCGACAAACTGAATCGTGCTGCCGGTAAGGGTGTAGTCCTGGCCGGTTTTCTGCAGCACGCCGTTGCGGTAGACCGCGAGACTGGAGGCCGGGTCGGGGACCGCGGAGAGGGTGAACGAGGTGTTCGAGCCATCCACGAGGCCGGCGGGGGAGTCGCCGTCCACAAAGGATGGTTGCAAACCGCCGCACGGTCCCGATGAGCCATCCACGTGCATGCAATCGGTGGCATTCCCGCTGGCCGACTCAAGCGCGCCCAGCGCATCGACCACCGCCGTGCGGCCGGCGGCGAAGCCCGGTCCCTTGAGCGGCCGCGCGCCCAGGTCGGCGATGAGACCCACGATGTCCGATTCCTGAGTCGGACTGGATGTCCCGCTGCCGGTATCCGCCGCCGCGACATTGGACGGCGCCGCCACCCGAACGTCCTGCACGCGAAGCGGCTGCGCGCTGGACGGCACCGACCACGTCTCTTCGAACTGAATGCGCCCGTTGCTGTTGTACTTGGCCGAGTAGTAAGTCGTCGGGGTGCTGGTGGTGGTGGGGACAAGCTGCACGTGAAGATTGCCGTCCACAATCTTCACGGTGATGCTTTGGGTGGCGATTGTGGAATTGTCCATGGCTTGAAAGCTGGTCCAACTGATGGTCACGGTGCCATTGAAACGCGTGCCATCGGCTTTGTAAAGCACATCCTGAATGGTGGTGAGCGGCGGCCCGGCGAGCGCGGACCAAGCCAGCCACACAGCCGCGAAAAACAAACGCAAAGTCATGATCCCTCCGGAAAAAGACAAGGCCGCGCCGGAACGGGCGCGGGGGAAAGCGGAACCCTCCTGCCGACTACAGTTTAGCTGGCGGACCCGCGCGGGAACCCCGGCCCGGCGCGGGCCCAAGATGCTAACTGATAGCAAGGGAGCCACTTAAATGGCCTGAAGATTTTCGAAAATGCTTGTGACCGGAATTGTGGTAGGGGCCAGGCATGTCTGGCCCCTACACCGGGCGAAGCGTCCGACGGGAAATCGGTGGCCGGTTACGACAACGGGATCTCGAAGTAAAACAGTTCCTTGCCGGTTGCGGCCTCGGTGAGGCCGTTCAGATAAATGGTGGCGCCGCGCTGCAGGCCGGTCCGGAAATAGAAGAATCCACTGGCCGACTGGCCCGCCGGCAGCATCTGGGCGGCGAACGCGCGGCCTTCGATCTCCCAGGCATCCAGCGGGTTCTTCTTGGCGAGGATCTTCGGCTTGCCGCCCGGCCCGGTGATCACCCCGGGACGCTCGGGCCCCCGCAGGTAGCGGACGTCCCTGGCGGGCGTGGCATCCACGCGGTCGCGGTTGGGACCCACGTATTCGGCCGTCAGCTTGTCGAGCCGGATGGCTTTGCCGCTATCGTTCTGGATCACCACCAGGACCGGCAGTATGCCGTATTGGTACGGGTCCAGTTTTCCGAACGCGGTCTTCACTTTGTCCGGGGAAACGTAGGGGTCCACACCGATGGTGATCTGGGCGTTGGTCTGGCGATGCTCCAGGCCGGCGGCCGGCGGAGGGCGGAATGCGGCCGTATCCTTGTCCGCGGCGAACGCTGCGGCTATACTCATTAAAAGAGCCAAACGTTTGAAAATACGGGGCATCTATTTCCTCTACCGAGTCCTACAGGCGTTCGGGCTGCCTGTTCTGATATTGTATTTCCTGTTTCGCGGTTTCGAAGACCGCGGCTACTGGCGGAGCTTGCCGCAACGCTTCGGCTTCCTCCCGCGCTCTTATAGACAGACCGGCCCCGGAGCCATCTGGTTGCATGCAGTTTCGGTGGGCGAGGTGCTGGCGTCGGTGGAATTCCTGCGCCGGTTGCGGGCGGAGTTTCCACACAGCCGGCTTTTCGTTTCGACCTCGACTCTGGCGGGCCGCGCCACCGCCGGCGACAAGCTGCGCGGTCTGGCCGACGGCGTATTCTACGCGCCGGTGGACTACGTGTTCGCGGTGCGGCGCGTGCTGCGCGCGTTGCGCCCCGCGGCCGTGGTGATTGCGGAGACCGAGATCTGGCCCAATCTCTTTCATGAGGTGCGGCGCACGGGCGCGGGCCTGGCGATTGTCAATGGCCGCATCTCCGACCGGGCTTTTCCGCGCTACTTGCCCTTCCGGTGGTTTTTTCGGGAAGTGCTGTCGGCGGCGGATTCCATCCTGGCGCAAACGGACGCGATGGGCGAGCGCTTTCTGGCGCTCGGGGCGCTTCCCGGGCGCACGCGCACGGGCGGCAACTTCAAGTACGACTTCGAGGCGCGCGCGGCGGCGGCCGGCTCCCCGGTGCCCGCTTTTCTGGAGCGCGCGCGGCCGGGCAAAGTGTGGATCGCCGCCAGCACCATGCCGCCCGCCGCGGCGGACGACGTGGACGAAGACGACGCGGCGATTGCGGCGTTCCAGGAACTCGCGGCGCGGCGCCCGGACCTGCTGCTGATTCTGGCGCCGCGGCGGCCCGAGCGTTTCGACGCGGCGGCGGGGAAACTGGAAGCGGCGGGGATTCTCTACCTGCGCCGCTCGCGCCTGCGCGGCTCGGAGACGCTGGCGCTGCCGGCGGTGCTGCTGCTCGATACCATCGGCGAATTGAGCGGACTGTTTTCCGTGGCGGACGCGGTCTTCATGGGCGGAACGCTGGCGCGGCGCGGCGGCCACAATATTCTCGAGCCCGCATTTTTCGCCAAGCCGGTGATCGCCGGGCCGCACATGGAGAACTTCCAGGCCATTGCGGACGAGTTCCGGGCGGCGGGCGCGTACGTGGAAATCGGCGACGCCGCCGGATTGGCCGGCGCGGTCGCACGGTTGCTGGAAGCGCCGGAGCGGGCGGGCAAGATCGGGCAACTCGCGCGTCTGGCGGCGGAGGCGCGCGGCGGCGCCACGGCCCGCGCCGTGGCCCTGGTGCGCGAGGTGTACCGGGTGCCGGGTTACCGCCCCGCGCAGCCGTGGTTCGCAGTTGCCTGGGTGCTGGCTCGGCTGTGGCGATGGGGCGCGCGAATAAAAATGCGGCGCGACTATGCCCGCCGCCGCAAGCTGGCAGCGCCGGTGATCTCGATCGGCAACATCACCATGGGCGGCACCGGCAAAACGCCCTGCGTGCTGCTGCTGGCCCAGATCCTCAACGAGCGGGGGCGCAAGCCGGGGATTCTGACGCGCGGCTACGGCCGCCATTCTCCCCACAAGCGCCTGGCGCTCGCCCCCGGCGCGGTGGTGAGCGCCGAGCATTCCGGCGACGAGCCGCAGATGTTCGTCCGCTCGGGCCTGGCGCCGGTGGGCATTGGAGCGGACCGTTTCCAGACCGGCACGCTGCTGGTGCGCGATTTTGGCGCGGACGTGCTGCTGTTGGACGACGGGTTCCAGCACCAACGGCTGGCGCGCAGTGTGGACGTGGTGCTGATCGACGCCCTGGACCCGTTTGGCGGCGGCGAGGTTTTTCCGTTGGGCCGCCTGCGCGAGGCCCCGGCGGGCCTGGCGCGCGCGCACCTGATCCTCATCACGCGCAGCGAACTCTCCGACCTGGACGCCGCCATCGAGCGCCAGGTGCGCCGGGGGAACCTGCGCGCGCCGGTCTTTCGCGCCGGCGTCGAACCCAGGGCATGGGTGGAGCACAGCACGGGCCAGCGGCACCCGCCGGCGGAGAGGCCCTTCGAACGCGCGGGCGTGTTCTGCGGCCTGGGCAATCCGGAAGCGTTTCGCCGCACGCTCCAGCGCCTGGGCGTGGAACCGGTGGCCTGGGTGGATTTCGAAGACCACCACCGCTACCGCCCACGCGAGCTGCGGCACATCGCGCAGGAAATGCGCGCCCATGGCGCCACCGCGCTGGTGACCACCGAGAAGGACGCCATGAACCTCTGCGGAGGGTCCGGCGACCTGCTGGCGCCGCTGCCGCTCTACTGGCTCAAAGTCGGCATGACGATCGAACGCGAGAGCGAGTTCGTGAGCGAGATCGAGCGGCGGCTGTAGAGGTGAGTTCCATTTCGACGCGGAGACGCGGAGAGGCGGAGAAAGACGCGGAGAGGATGAGAGAATCGGGAGTTTCCTCTTCCCCGGGTTCGAACGCGGAGGGAGCGGAGACATGCGGTGTCAGTGAGGGATTCATGTAATGATGCACGGTTCTTTTGAGGCCCGCCGCCCGGCCCAAGGCCGCGTCCCGAGCGGAATCCTCCGCTGGTTCCGCGTTCGAACCTCCGGTGGCGACGCGCGGCGTCCACCCACGCATCAGTCCTTTTTCTCTAAGTATTTCTCCGCGTCTTTCCCCGCGTCTCCGCGCCTCCGCGTCGAAAATTGCCTGCCGGTCTGAGGCACAGCGCCGCTAGAAGTTGACGATACCTGCGAACGATACCGCGTCCAGACTGGCGCCGCCCACCAGTACGCCGTCGATTTCGGGCTGCGCCATCAGGGTCCTGGTGTTGTCGGGCTTGACGCTGCCGCCATAGAGAATACGGATGGCATCGGCGGCCTCCTTGCCGAACTTGGCGCGCACCTGGGCGCGGATGGCGCGATGCGCAGCGGCGGCGATTTCCGGGGTGGCGGTCTTCCCGGTTCCAATCGCCCACACCGGCTCGTAGGCGATCGCAATCCGGGCGAATTGCCGCTCGGAAAGGCCGGCGATGCCCTGCTGGAACTGGTGGACCAGCACGGCTTCGGTGTGGCCGCTTTCGAATTCCTCGAGGCGCTCACCCACGCACACGATGGGGGTGAGGCCGAATTCCACCGCGGCCTGGGTGCGCTTGAGGACGGTTTCGTCGGTTTCGCCGAAATACTGGCGCCGCTCGCTGTGCCCGACGATGGCGTGCGTGGCGCCGGAGGCCGCGATCATGGGGCCGGAGATCTCGCCGGTGAAGGCGCCCTCCTTGGCCCAGGCGATGTTCTGCGCGCCAATGCGGATGCGCGTTCCCTGGACGGCTGCCACGGCCGCGGCGAGGTTCGTGAAGGGGGGACAGATCACGACTTCGCAGTGTTCCGCCTGTCCGGCCAGCGGCCGGAATTTCTCGAAGAATGCAGTGGTTTCCGCGGGCGTCTTGTACATCTTCCAATTGCCCGCCATGACTGGTTTTCTCATATGATTTCTTTTAAAAAGCTCGCGCCATGATCGATGCCGGCGCCGAAATTGGCGGCCACGGTTTGGCCGATATCCGATAACGATCCGCGCAATCCGAGGTCGACGGCGCGGACCTTGGGACCGAAGACCAGCAGGGGCACATACTCGCGGGTGTGGTCGGTGCCCGGCGTGGTGGGGTCGCAGCCGTGGTCGGCGGTGAAGATGGCGGCGTCTTCCGCGCGCAGGGCGGCGTGGAATCGCGGCAGCCAGGCATCCAACTGCTCGAGCGCGGCGCCGTAGCCCTCGATATCGTTGCGATGGCCGTACTGCTGGTCGAAATCCACCAGGTTGACGAAGATCAGGCCGGTATCGAGGGCGTGCATGGCATCGACGGTCTTGACCATGCCGTCGGCATTGTTCTTGGTCTTCACCGATTTCCGGATGCCGCGGCCCAGAAACACGTCGAATATCTTGCCAACGCCGTAGACCTCGACGCCGCGCTCTTCGAGACGGTCGAGCAGCATGCCCTTGGGCGGCGGCACGGCGTAGTCGTGACGGTTGGCGGTGCGCGTGAAACTGCCCGGCACGCCGATGAACGGCCGCGCGATGACGCGCCCCACTTCATACGGCCCGCGCAGAATCTCACGCGCGATTTCGCAAATTTTGTAAAGCTCCCGGAGCGGGATGACCTCTTCGTGCGCGGCCACCTGGAAGACGCTATCGGCGGAGGTGTACACGATGGGCGAGCCGGTGCGCATGTGCTCGGGCCCCAGTTCCTTGATGATTTCGGTGCCGGAGGCCGCCACGTTGCCCAGAGACTTGCGGCCGATGCGCCGCTCGAATTCGGTCATGACTTCCGGCGGAAACCCGTGCGGGTAGAGCGGAAATGGCCGTGCCAGGTGGATGCCCGCCATTTCCCAGTGGCCGGTGGTGGTGTCCTTGCCCGGCGAGCGAAGCGTGCAGCGGCCGTAAGCGCCCGCGGGAGAATCAGCCGGCGGGATGCCCGCCAGCGGCTTGATATTGCCGAGCCCCAGCCGGGCGAGGTTGGGCACCTTGAGGCCGCGGATGCGAGCGATGTTGCCGAGGGTGTCGGCGCCGGGCGGGTCGCCATATTCGGCGGCATCCGGCATGGCGCCGATGCCCACACTGTCAAGCACGATCCAGATTACGCGGCGGAACACTACTTTCGAGGGTAACATGTGGGGCAGATTGGTAATCTGGATAGCGATGGGGGGGTGCCCTCTGGGCCCGGCCTTTTACTTTGGCCCGAACGGCGGCGATTGCCAATCGCCTGCAGGATACCATCCTGCCCCATATGCGTCGTTGCAACGGAGGCGGCTTGCCGCCAGCGGGACAAGGGAGATTCATTTCCAGCCTGCTTTACGGCGTCTCATCGACAGACCCGGCGCTGTATGCGGGCACGGCCGCAATTCTGATTGCGGTGGGCGCTCTGGCGTCGTACCTGCCGGCGCGGCGGGCATCGCGATGCGAATGGCGGCGATTTGGCCGATGGCGCCGGACAGCGGCGATTCCGGCTAAAATAGACTCGCGAGGCGAAAGGAAGAGACTATGAAGAGGCTCACCGCGGCATGGCTCCAACTCCTGGTTATGGGCTTATGGGCGGGCGTCGCCGCTGGCCAGACCCAGCCAGAGGCAGCCCCCGCCAATCAACAATTCGATAAGCCGGTCCAGGCCATCGGTTACCGGGTTGGCGGCGGCGCGACAAAGATCGCGCTGGTGGCCACGGGCGCCATTCCACAGGCCCACGGCGAAGCCAAGGTGGAGGCCAAGACGGGGGCGACCACCATCGAGGTGGACGTTGCGGGTCTGCCGCAGCCAACCAGGTTCGGCGCAGGGTTTCTGACCTATGTGCTATGGGCCGTATCCCCGGAGGGCAGCACCTACAACCTGGGCGAAATTCGCATCAACAGCGCCGGGGAAGGCAAGCTGAAAACCAGCACGCAGTTGCAGGCCTTCTCGCTGTTTGTGGCCGCGGAGCCGTACTTCTCGGTGCGCCAGCCCAGCGAGGTTCTGGTGCTGGAAAACGAGATCGCGAAGAACACCAAGGTCGAGGTTCTCCTGGTCCACGAGTACAAGCTGATGGCACGCGCGCAGTACGAGCAACTGGGAAATCCGCTGGCGCTATCGCTGGACCTCAAGCACGTTCCATTGGAAATGTACGAAGCCCGCAACGCCGTGGAAATCGCCCGGGCGCGCGGCGCGGATCGATATGCGGCGGACACTTTGGCCAAGGCGGAAGAGAGCTTGAAGAAGGCTGAAGACGCCCTGGCGCGGAAGGCCGGCAATCAGGAGATTGTCTCGGCCGCGAGACAGGCGCTGCAATTCGCCGAAGACGCGCGCGCCCTCGCCGGTCAACGCCAGGAGGAGGAGCGCATCGCGCAGGAGCGCGACGCCGCGGCGGCCCAAGCCAAGGCCGAAGCCGAAGCCAAAGCGGCGGCGGAGGCGGCCGAAGCCAAAAAGAAGGCCGATGAAGAAGCCCAGCGGCAGGCTGAACTGGCGGCCGCCCGCGAGGCCAAGATCAAGGCGGAAGCGGAACTCGCGGCAGTGAAAGCCAAGATGGAGGCCGATGCTCAGGCGGCGAAGGCCAAGGCCGAGGCCGACGCGCTGGCCCAGGCCAAAGCCGACGCGGAGGCATTGGCGGCCAGAACCAAGGCCGAGGCCGACGAGCGGGAGGCCAAAGCCCTGGCCGAGGCGGAGCAGGCCCGCAAGTCCGCCGAGGCTCTGCGCGCGCAGTTACTGGAGCAATTCAACCGTATTCTCGATACCCGGGACACCCCGCGCGGACTGGTGATCAACATGGCCGATGTGCTCTTCGATACCGGCAAGTTCGACCTTCGTCCGATCGCGCGGGAAAAGCTGGCCAGGCTGGGCGGCATCGTGCTCGCTCATCCGGGATTGAAGCTCGACATTGAGGGACACACCGACAGCACGGGAAGCGACGAATTTAACCAGAAGCTCTCGGACCAGCGCGCGGATTCGGTGCGGAAGTACCTGATCGAACAGGGATTGCCGGAGACCAATCTGATCGCGGTGGGGTTCGGCAGTTCGATTCCGGTGGCCGACAACGCCACCGCGGCGGGCCGCCAGCAGAACCGGCGAGTGGAGATTATCGTCTCGGGAGAGGTCATCGGCACAAAGATCGGCAGGCAATAGAAGAGGCCGAGTTCGCCGGGTTGACAGGCGAAAGCGCCTGTCCCACATCCCCTGCGCTAGAATCGGGTATTCATCATGAACTCCCGCCGATTAGCATGTTTCCTGCTGGGCCTATGGATGGGGGGCGCACTGCTCATGGCCTGGGTCGCCGACGAAAGCTTTAGCTCGGTGGACCGTGTGCTGGCCCGGCCCCATGCCGTGGCGACGTTGCAGTTCAAGGCGCTCGGCCGCGCCGACGCGCGCCTGCTGCTTCGCTACCAGGTTGCCGAGCAGAACCGCTGGTATTTCGAGACGTGGGAAACCGCGCAGATCGTCGGGGGAGCGCTGTTTCTCTTTTTCGCGCTGTTCGCAACCAAGGAAAACAAGGTAGTGCTCTTCCTGATTTTGTCGATGATTGCCAGCGTCGTGGTTCAGCGCGTCCTGCTCACGCCGGCCATGATTTCGCTCGGCAGGATGATCGACTTTCTTCCTCCCGATGCGCCCTCCCGGTTCCGCACCCAGTTTTGGGTGCTGCACAGTTTTTATTGGGGAGTGGAGCTGGCGAAGTGGGTACTGGGACTGGCGCTGGGGGTGCGGCTGATCGCGCACCGGAGCGGGCGCTCAGGAAACGCCCGGCAGGAGTTCAATCTGGTCGATAAAGCCGATCACCGCCATGTCAATGGGTTGTAGAAACCGGCCCACGGAGGTGCATGCGCCGAAACCCTCGGTGACCACCAGCACCTTGTCGCCGACGCCCGCGTCCACCGCGTCGAGCGCCACCACGGCGACACCGCGGTTGGTGCCATCCAGGTTGAGCGGCTGAACCATCAGGATCTTGCGCCCCTCGTGGCTAGGGTGCTTGTAGGTGGCCGTCAATTCTCCAATGACTCGCCCGATCAGCATGAGCCAGCCTTCCGCGACGGCTTGCGGCCCCTGGCCGGAGGCGCGGGCGCAGGCGCGGGCGCAACCGCCGATTTCAGGTGGAGGGAATCCACAATCGCCACCACGGTGGTGTCGGTGGCCGGCTCTTGCGGCAGAAGGGCGTAGCTGGCTTCACGGCCGCGAACCCAATAGATCAGCTCGCCGGCGCCGGCCCCGGTGCAGTCGGTGCAAACGATCCGCTGGCCGGTGTTGGCGAGTTCGGGGGTGAGGGGCTGAATCACCAGCATCCGGTGACCCTCCAGATTGCGATTCTTGACGGTGGACCAGACGCAACCCACCACGCGGCCCAGGTACATGAGCTAATCCAGGTGCACTTCGTCGACGATGCCGACGATGGCGGTGTCGATGGGCCTATCCTTGCAGCCGTCGGCCATGCGGGCCGAGCTTCCGGAAACCGTGATGACGCGCTCGCCAGCGCCCGCACTCACGGTATCCACGGCCACGATGTAGCCGGCTTCGTCTTTCCCTTCCGGAGAAACCGGCTTGACGACAAGCAGTTTAAAGCCTTCCAGGCGGGAGTCTTTCCGTGTGGCAACCACGGTGCCCACCACGCGGCCGAGAATCATGAAGCCTCTGGCGCCGGCTACTTGCCGGCGTTCTGCGCCTGAGACCTGCCGATCGGCAGCACGTCTTCCAGGCTCTGGTGCGGGCGCGGGATGACATGCACCGAGATGAGTTCGCCCACGCGTCGCGCCGCGGCGGCGCCGGCGTCGGTGGCCGCGCGAACCGCCGCCACGTCGCCGCGCACCATCGCAGTCACGTAGCCCGATCCGATTTTTTCCCAGCCGACCAGGTTTACCTTGGCGGCTTTCACCATGGCGTCGGCGGCCTCAATCATGGCCACCAAGCCGCGCGTCTCGATCATTCCTAACGCTTCACCCATCTATGCTCTCCCCAAAAACTATCAAGCTAAACCGCGCGCTTTGAGCGCCTCATCCACCAGGGCGATCAGCTCCGCGCGTGTCACGTAGAACCTCGATTCCCCGCCCTGACTCGAATCGTCGGAAGCCACCGGGCAACCCGGCTCCCCGGTGTTCCTGGCCTTCACGCCATAACGCGTGCGCGCATCCAGCAGCTTGTCGACTTCCAGCCGCGGCAGCGCCTTGGCGCCGCCCAGCAACTCCGCCACCAGCGCGATGCGCGCGTAGTGTTCCATGGTCTCCATGCGGAAGTAGGCCTTGTAGACGTCTTCGCCGTAGCATACCGCGCCGTGATTGGCCATCAGCAAAGCGTCGTACTTGGGGATGAGCGGAAGCATGCCCTCGGTCAGCGCCGGCGTTCCGGGCAGTCCGTAGTCCGCCACCGGCACGCAGCCCAGCGAGATGATCACCTCCGGCAGCAGCGCCTGGTTCAACTGCCTGCCGGCCGACGCGTAGCCTGTCGCCACCGGAGGGTGGGCGTGCACCACGGCCCTGACGTCCGGCCGCAGCTTGTAGACCGTGAGGTGCATGCCGATCTCGCTGGTGCCTTGGAGGCGGCCCGAGATCTTGTTGCCCTGGGTATCCATGACGATCAGATCGTCCGGGTGCATCATTCCCTTGCATACGCCGGTGGGAGTGGCCAGGACACGATCGGCATCCAGCCGGATCGTAATATTGCCATCGTTGGCCGCCACCCAGCCCTTTTGAAACACCAGCCGCCCGATCTGGACGATATCCTCGCGATACTCGCGCTCCGTCTTCGCCATACGAGACCTAAGATTGTACCAGAATACGTCTTCGTAGCGCCGGCGATCTTGTCGCCGGTGTGTTTGCCCGGACTGGGAGGGAAGAACACCGGCGGCAAGGGGGTGCCCTCTGGGCCCGGCGCTACGTGTTCGGTAGAATGGTGCAGATGGATTCACGCCGCATGTGCCCGAATTGCCGGGCTTTCATCACCAACAAGGACCGTACCTGCCCCTACTGCAATGAGCCCGTGGGCCGCCGCGCCATCGATCGCCGCAACCCTTCCCCGATTCTCGGCGGGATGATCCCGCATGCGCGTTTCACCACGGTGGTCATCCTGCTGATCAATTTCGGACTGTTCCTCGCCACTGTGCTGTACAGCATGGGGGCCGGCAACGGCGACGCCTTGTGGAATATCGACGTGGGAACGCTGGTGGCGTTCGGCGCCAAGTACAACGCGGGGCTGGCGGCCGGCCAGTGGTGGCGCCTGGTCACCGCCGGCTTCCTGCACGGCGGGCTGCTCCATATCCTCATGAACTCCTGGGTGCTGTTCGACCTGGGCGCCCAGGTGGAGGAACTCTACGGCGCCAGCCGCATGCTGGTGATCTATTTCGTCTCCAGCATCTTTGGCTTCTACGTGAGCGCGGTCTGGAGCGCGGCTCCTTCCGTGGGCGCCTCGGCCGCATTGATGGGTTTGATCGGCGCCATGATCGCGCTGGGCGTGCGCCACAGGAACCCCACTGGCAGCGCCATTCGCGCGACGTACCTGCGCTGGGCGATCTACGTCATCCTGTTCGGGCTGTTGCCCGGCCTTCACGTGGACAACGCCGCCCACATCGGGGGGCTGGCGGCCGGTTTCGGAATTGGCTACCTGGCAGGCTTGCCCCGCCTGGAAGGCTCCTGGACCGAGAAGTTCTGGCGCGGCGCTTCCTGGGTATGCATTTTGTTAACAGCGGTAAGCTTCCTAAAGATGTATTTGTGGTTTGCCCGCGTCGCGCAGTAACATAGCAGGTATGAGATGGCGCGCACTGGCGCTGGGGCTGGCGTTGAGCTTCGGCTTGACAACCAGCATGGAAGCGAAGCCGAAGCCGGCCGGATACCACTCCAAGGCAGCGAAGAAGGCCGCCAAGCAGGCCGCTAAGAAGGCGCGCAAGGCTCCGATGTCCCAGGCGACCAAGCGGGCGTCCAAGCAGTCCAAAGCCGCGAAGGTCAAGCCGCGCAAGGCCCCCAAGCACCGCGCGTAGCCGCCGGGGCGCCTCACACTTCGCCCACCAGCCCGGACTGCGGCGCGATTCCCGCGACACCACAGTTACCGAGGATCGTCGAGTTCGCGCCGCGGTTCCAGAACACAAAAAGCCCCGCCGGCCCTGGCTGGGTGGGGCAGGCCATCGTTTTCTGTGGCCTGGCACACGGGCGGGCGGGGCTTCCGGCGGCCCGCATTACTTCGACGGAGTGGCAGCCGTGGCGCCGCTGGTTTTCTTCGACGCTTTCTTGACCTTCTTCACGTGCTTCTTGGTTTTGGTGGTGGCGCTCGCGGCAGTGCTGGTGCTGGCGGGCGGTTTGGCAGGCGGGGCCTGCGCGAACGTCAAGGGCATAGTGGCGACCGCCAGAGCGATCGCGAGTAGACTCGTTTTCATATTTCCTTCTTTCCGGCGGGTTTCTTCTGCCCGCTCACAATTCCATGCTGCGCCTGTAGCGCTGAAAGCACGATAGCCTGCGCAGGCTAGTGCGCCCACCGAATTGAGGGTGAAGATGGTTAAGCTTTATTAGTATGCTTCCGCGGCAGATTACTCATAGGAACATCTTCCGGGTCCTGATCGCCGGCTTCAGCCTAGTGATTCTGCTCCTGGTGGCGGCGGCCGTGGTGGGGGTCCGCAATATTCGAGCCATTCAGCAAAACGCGGCCAGCCTGGTGCGGGAACAATCCGTCGCCAACCGCCTGGTGGACGAGCTGCAAAGCCAGCAGACCAATCTGAGCGAGGTCTACTCGGTGCTGGCGCGCGATCCGGATTCTGTGGACTACGACCGCATCATGAGCCAGCTCGACGCCGCCGATCGCGATATCGACCGCATCTCCGCCGAGGGCGCCCAGACCCCGGAGCGCGACCTGTGGGCGCGGCTCAAGCAATCCTCGCTCGATTTCTCCGGCGAAGCCCGCCGCCTGCTCAGCGTGGAAAGTCCGGAAACTTTTGCCTCCATCGACCTCTTCCGCCATCACGGGACGTTCGCCTCAGTGGCGGCCCGCCTGATCGAGGCGGAGTACCGCAAGGTGAGCGCGGCGCAGGCGCAGATCGACCGCCTGTCGTCGCGGCTGCTGGCCGCCTCGTTCCTGTTCGCGGCCCCCAGCGTGCTCCTGGCCTTTCTCTTCGCGGTGGTCACGGTTCGCATGGTGGGGCGGCTCACCCGCGAGATGGAATGGCAGGCCGCCGAACTGGGCCGCGTCTCCTGGCACATGCTGGAGGACCAGGAGGCCACCGCCCGCCGATTCTCGCACGAGTTGCACGACGAGCTGGGCCAGTCGCTCACCGCCGTCAAAACCAACCTCACCGCGCTCGAGGCCGGCGGGCAGGCGGACCACGCGCGTCTGGAAGACTGCCTGCACCTGGTGGAAGAGGCCCTCGGCAACGTGCGGCAACTGTCGCAGCTTCTGCGCCCCACCATCCTCGACGATTTCGGCCTGGAGGCCGGCCTGCGCTGGCTGGTGGAGGGCTTCGCCGCGCGCACGGGCATCGAAGCGACTCTCGAATCCAGTTGCTCCGGCCGCCTTTCCGATGAGACCGAGACGCACCTGTTTCGCATCGCGCAGGAGGCGCTGACCAACGTGGCGCGCCACTCTGGAGCGAAGCGCGTGGAAGTCAAACTGGAATCCAGCGGCGTTGAGATCCGCCTCACGATTCACGACGACGGCCGCGGCCTCGCCGGGGCGCCTGTCCCGGAAGTCCGGCAGGCCGGGCGCCCGGGTCCACTGGGCATGATCGGGATGCGCGCCCGCGCCCGCAGCGCTGGGGGCGATGTCACGGTCCGCTCCCGTTCCGGCGAGGGTGTTGTAATTGAGGTGCGGGTCCCCATCCATCATGAAACGCATTCGCATCCTACTGGCTGACGACCACGCCGTGGTCCGGCAGGGCTTCAAGATGATCCTCGACGCGCAGGCCGACATGGAAATCGTGGGCGAGGCCGCCAATGCCCGCCAAGCCGTGGATCTGGCGGAGCAACTGCGCCCCGACGTGGTGGTGATGGATGTCAGCATGCCGGAGCTGAACGGCATCGAAGCCACGCGCCGCATGGCGTCATCGCTGCCGCGCGCGCGCGTAGTGGCGCTCAGCATGCACAAGGATTCGGTCTATGTGCGCGAGATCCTGCGCGCCGGCGCCCGCGGCTACCTGCTTAAGGATTCCGGCGCCGCCGACTTGGTGGCGGCCATCCGCGCGGTGGCCTCCGGCGAAAGCTACCTCAGCCCCGCCGTTTCCAACGCCGTGCTGGACGATTACCGCCGCCAGGCGACCAACCCCATCGACCTGCTGACCAGCCGCGAGCGCGAAGTCCTGCAACTGCTGGCAGAAGGCAAGACCAACAAGGAAATCGCCAGCGTGCTGAACCTCAGTGTGTACACCGTGGAGGCGCACCGCGGGCGCATCCTGGAGAAGCTGAACCTGCACAGCATCGGCGAACTGGTGCGGTTCGCGGTAAGGAGCGGGCTGATCGAGTAGGGGCCGGGCATGCCCGGCCCCTACAGCTTGCACGCCAGCGCCAGGCCATCGCCCATGGTCACCAGGCTCAACGCCACCCGCTGGTCGGCGTGCAGCTTGCGGTTGAAGGCGCGCATGGCGTCGGTGTCCACGGTGTGGTCGTGGGGGTCGATCAGCCTGCCGTGCCACAGCACATTGTCCACGGCGATCAGGCCGCCGGGGCGAAGCAACACCAGCGAGCGCTCGTAGTAACTGGCGTAGTTCGCCTTGTCGGCGTCGATGAAGGCCAGATCGAAGGTGCCCGCATGGCCTTCGGCAACGAGCGCGTCGAGGGAATCGAGCGCCGGCGCGAGCCGCAATTCGATTCTGTCCTCGATGCCGGCCTCGCGCCACGTGCGCCGGGCGCGGGCAGCGTACTCCGCGTTGCGGTCGCAAGCCACGAGCTTTCCGCCGGGCGGCAGGGCCAAGGCCACCCAGGTGGAGCTATAACCCATCAGGACGCCCACTTCGAGCGTCTTCCTGGCGCCCAGAATGCGGGCCATGAGGTGAAGGAACTGGCCCTGCTCGGGCCCGATCTGCATGGAACCGGGCGAGCGGCCCTCGGCCTCTTTGCGCAGGCGCCTCAATACTTCCGGCTCGCGCAGCGTGACGCGGCGAACGTAAGCCGCCAGCTCGTCGGTGATGGGGGTGTGGGTTAGGGACATGCCAGACCAGTTTACTCTACGTAGCGCCGGCGGTCTTGCCGCCGGTGGTTTTGGCGCGCATCGAAAAGCACCGGCGGCAAAGACCGCCGGCGTTACTTGGCGCCTGCGATCTTGAGCACGTAGGCCTGGCGGGCGGGAAGCGCGGCGGCAAGGGAATCGGGAATCCGGATTCGCAACTGACTGCCTTGCCGCGCGGCTTCCAGCGGCTGGCCGCCTTCGAGCAGCGTCACGCGCACGCCGGAGGGGGCATCGATCGCATCCAGCACGACGTCCTTCGACGGCCGGCGCGGCAGAATCGCGTATACCGCGCTGTCGCTGGCGGTGAAAAATGCCTCGACGCGGGCGAATCCGGGGGCCGGTGAATCCACCAGGTGGCCAATCGGGTAAGCCGACATGAAGTCCTTTTCCTCGAGCTGCGGCACCTTTCCCTGGCTCCACTGGCGCGTGACTTGGCGGGTGCGCGTGTTGTAGATGGCTTCGCCGTTGGGGCCCAGCCAGTCGCCGATCTGGAGCAGCCGCTCCTCCATGATGACCGGGATGCGTCCGTCGCCGGTGGGCCCGATATCGAGCAGAAGATTGCCGCCGCGGCTGACGATATCGATGAGCATCATGAGCAATTCGCGATCGGTGCGGTAATCGGCAAGCGACTCTATGCGGTTGTACCCGTAGGAATACCCCATGCCGCGGTTTTCCTCCCACGGATGAGCGCTCCCGGTCATGCCGGGGGTGTACTCGGTGGTGAAATAGCCGCCGTGGTGGTGGCGGGTTTCCTTGCCCCAGCGGTCGTTAACGACCACCTCGTCGCGCACCGGAGATTCGTTGAACAGCCATGCCAGCAGCTCCGGCGTGCGCCATTCGGCGCTGCTCAACTCCCATTCGCCGTCGGAGAAGATGATGCTCGGCTTGGCGCGGGTCACCACGTCCTTGAACTGTGGGAACATGTGCCCGGCGGCGTAGCGCTGGCGGTCGGCGAGCCAGAGCGGGTTATACCATTCGTAGAGCGAATAGTAGATGCCCATGCGCAGGTCCCGGCGGCGGCCGGCCTCCATGAGGTCGAGCAGGAGATCGCGGCGGGGGCCGATGTCCACGCTGTTCCAGGGCCGTCCCCAGGCGCGATTGGCCTCCGCGCTGCGCCACAGGGTGAAGCCATCGTGATGCTTTGCGGTAAGGGCCACATACTTGGCGCCGGAGCGGACGAAGACGTTGGCCCAGCGGTCGGGGTCGTACAACTCCGCGCGGAACAGCGGAGCGAAATCGAAGTACGGAAAGTTAGCGCCGTACACGCGCTGGTGGAACTTCCACGTGAGCGCGCCATGGCCCGTGGGAGCGATAGCTTTCATGCCCTCGGTGAGGGAATTCCAATACCACTCGGCGTAGGGGTTTTCGTCTTTGACGTTGACGGCGGCATAGGCCGGCACGGAGTACACGCCCCAGTGGATAAAGATGCCGAACTTGGCGGCGGGGTACCAGGCGGGGGAGGGCCGCCGGTCCAGAGATTCCCAGATTGGCTCGAAGCGATTCTGCTGGCCGAAGGCGCGGCGGCCGGTGGCCAGGGCGAGCGGAGAAAGTATAGAGCGAAGAACATCTCGTCGCATCATTGCTGGCCATGGTAGCACGCCCGCAATCCTATCTCTCGAACACAATCCCCGCGCTCGGCAGAATGGGGAACATCTTGTCGAGCGTGATGTAGGCCTGGTGAGTGCTCGAGGTGTAGCCGTTGAAGCTTTCAAACACGTAGTTAGTGCGGTCAGTCAGGTTAATTACCTCGCCGAAGAGAGTCAGCTTCCACTTGTCTTTTGTCCAGGACTTATTGATGCGGAAGTCGGCGCGCTGGTAAGGGTCGAGCCGCAGTTGGTTTCGGCTGCTGGTGAGGTAGTAACTTGCGCCGCTCATGCGCAGATAGCCGGGGATGGGGAAGCCGCTGCCGTAACTCCACTTGAGGCTCAAATTGACGGTGGGGCGCAGGCGGTAACTGCCGTAGATATTCATGGTATGGCGCTGATCGTAATCGGAGGGGAAGCGATCGCCGGAGCCGGCCGGTTCCCGGCTGTCGCGCATGCCGGTGCGGCCGAAAGCGTAGGAAACCCACCCGTTGAAGCGGTTGGCACTCGTGCGTTGCAAGAAAAACTCGACGCCGCGCGAGTATCCGCGGAGAGAATTGTAATACAGCGGGTTGGAGGGCGGAACGAACACTTTGCCGGTGGTCAGCAGGCGGGGATCGTAGAGCGGCTGGAAGGGAAGGTCGCGATCGGCGCGATTGTAGTACTCGGCGCGGATGCGCGTGCGCTGGCCGAGCCGGTGCTCGATGGCGGCGATGGCCTGATTGGAGCGAATCGGCAGCAGGCTATGCGCGCCCAGCGGAGAGGTCAGCAGCGAGATCTCCGGGTACTGCGCATATTGCCCCCAACCGAGATGGACGATCGTGGCCGGCGTCAGGGTGAAGGCCGCCGAGGCTTCGGGCGATACCACCGAGACGCCATCGATGGAGTGATGGTCCCAGCGCGCGCCGGCGGTGAGGTGCAGCCGGCCGGACCAGGCCAACCACGACTGCTGCACGTAGCCGCCGGTGTGCACGGCGGTCCCGTCGTAGTGATCGAGCAGACGCGGCGCGGGCGAATTCGTCTGGTACTGGTCCGAGAATCCTCCGTCGCGCAGGCGGCGCACGGACCAGCCGGCGTCGAGCGGGCTGCGCGCGTTCCACATCCACGTAACCGTCGCGTTCCAAACCCACTCGCCGTAATAACCGGCGCCCAGTGGAAGGTAGGTGGGGTTACTGTCGGTAAACTTCTCGCGCATCCAGGCGGCGTGGTTCACCACCAGCAATTTGCCGGTGGGGGAATAGCGCCAGCCCAGGTTGCCGAGGGTGTAATGGTAGCCCCCGCCCATGAGCGAGTTGATTCCCAGTTGCGATTGGACGGCGGAGCGGTCGAGGTCGGAATAGCTTTCGAGGACGTAGAGAGTGATGTTGTTTCTAGCGGTGAGGTCGTAGGTGAGGCGGCCTTGCGCGTCCTCCATGCCGAAGATCAGCGAGGTGGTGGGGAAGGTGCGCTCGAGGATGTACTGCAAATAGCTCTTGCGCGCGCCGGCCAGCCAGGAGCCGCGCTTCTTCTTGCCCAGCGGGCCTTCGGCCATGACGCCGGCGTTGGAGGCGCTGGCGGTGACGCGGAAGGTATCGGCGTCGCGGTCGCCGTCGCGCGTATGGACTTCAAGCGCGCCCGCAGTGCGGTCCTCGAAGCGCACCGGGTAAGCGCCTTCGTGCAACTCGAGTTCCTCGACCATGTCGCCGTTGAAAGCCGTGCCGGAGCCGCTGAAGGTCTGCCCTTCGAGCATATGAAAGGGGGCGTGCAGCAGGACGCCGTCGAGGTACAGGCCGATGCGGCTGTAATCGGCGCCGCGCAGGGAGAAGCGCGCGTCGAAATCGTTATTGGAACTGACGCCGGGGAGGCCCTGCACGGCGCGCAACGGGTCGTCGGCGAGCACGCTGGCGAGGTTCTTGGCGTCGTTGCCGGCCAGGACCAGCGCGTCGGGGCTATCCTGGCGCGCGGTTTCGAAGGGTCCGGCCTCGACGACGACGGTCTCGGTGCGGCGGAAAGTTTCGGGGCTGAGGATGACTTCGAATTCCTTCACATCGCCGGCGTCCAGATGGAAGGGACGCGTCACCAGGTGGTAGCCGACCGTGGAGACGTTGAGCACGTAATCGCCCGGCGCGACGGCGGGGATGTGAAAATGGCCGGTGTTATCGGAGGTGACGCGATACGCGCCGCCGACGAGTTGTACGACCACGTTGGCGAGCGCTTCGCCGCCGTGCGCATCCACAACCGAGCCGCGGACCTCGCCAGGCGTCTGCGCCAGAACTGGCGGCAGGGCCAGTGCGAGACCCCAGAGAAGGAGCAACCGGAGCGGTCTCAATGAAGGAATGATAGCGGATTTGCGGGCGTGGGCGGGCCGGGGCCGGGCGGCCGGGCTATCCGCCCCAACGCAGAGGCTTTAAGAGCAGATTGCCACGACGCGGGGAGTATTCCGTATATGGCATACTGTAGCGACCGGCTTTTTGAACGACACCTACGTGAGCTCGAGAAGGAGGGAAGCATCTAATGCCCACTCGTAATTTTCGTGAATTGCTGGAAGCCATGCCGGCTGATCGGCAGCGGAGGATTGAGGAACGGTTCCAGAAGAGTCTCGCCGCTATGCCGCTCGATCAATTGCGAAAGGCGCAGGAGATGACGCAGTTGCAACTCGCCGAAATCCTCGGCGTCAATCAGGGAGAGGTTTCGAAGATCGAGCACCGGTCCGACATCTGTGTCAGCACCCTGGCCGAATACATCGAAGCTATGGGCGGCCGGCTCGAGATCCGAGCGGTGTTCAAAGACCGACAAGTGCGCATCACGCAGTTCGAGGAGTTGGCAAGCTAGATGGCGTCCCGGGAATGGGACATCTTGCGCCGAGCATAATCGGGTCCTGGAGACGGAAAGACCGGGCGGCACACTTTGCCTTCGGTCGCCAGCGACTCCTACGCCGGTTCCAAATCGGTTACCATCGGGTGGAACGGTAAGGCCGAGATCATGGGCCGACAGAAAGCCATAGCACTTCACGCCGAAATCAAGCGTCTGCTAGGTTATGGGCAACAACAACCTGATAGGGAGGTTCTGAAGCATTGGAAATCCGTTGCCACTCGTGTGTGCAAGCCATGCTGGGAACTTCGGTACTGCCCGTACGGTCCGCTGGTTGAGCAGGCCCCTCTGCTACCGGGTACCCGTGAAGAGGCAATACTGCATCACGAGTATCTGAAGGAGTGTCTGCGAACCGGCCAACTCGCTGACGGTCGCCCAGTCGATGCGTCTAGAAGGAGGGCATTGCAGCAGGACATCAGGGTGTTCAATCCCAGACGCTACCCGCAGAGCATCCCGCGAGTGATTACTGATATGGGATGCACAGTGTTTGGTCACATCTGTCCGGTAGTATTTGCGGCGGAGGGATTCACCGAGACAACAGAAGGCCGACGGACTGGTCGCTACATTCCATTTCGAATCAAGATGCGTGTTGTTCGCCGCGATAACTATACCTGCCAACACTGCGGCAAACACCTGAAGGACAATGAGGTGGAGTTCGATCATGTGATCCCTTTGGCAAGAGGCGGTAGCAGCGAAGAGCACAATATCAGACTTACTTGTCACGATTGCAATGCAGACAAATCCGACAAGGTCGAGGTCTGAGACCTTACATATTGGCTCGTCGGTCCATCGGTAAGACTCCAGTAAGATTATGCCACAACGCCGGAACTATTTGCGGCCCACGCGGGCCAACACCTGGCGGAGGGCGGTGGATATGCGGGGGTCGGTCCGGTCGCCATCCACGGACAGCACGACGAACTGGCTGCCCAGCGCGACGGCCTGGACGGAACTGGGGCGGACGGGATCGCCGCGCGGCTGGAGTGCGTGCGCCGGGTCGACGATTTGGAATGCGGCGCGGATGGGGGCGCGCACGGATTCGCCTGGGGCGCAGCGGTCGAACGTCACGGCGCCATCGGCCGCCAGCGTGGCGCGGCAATGGCCGTCGGACGCGGTGACGGAGACGGCTCCGCCGCCCGACTGCACCACAGCCGGCTCGAGGGCGCCCAGGGCTGCGCCGATGGCGGTCACGGCATCCCCGGGGGAGGGATCGGCTTGGCCCGTCGAATGGAGCAGCAGGGCGGCGCGGTCCACATCGTATGCCTTCAGCACCTGGGCGGCGATGAAATCGGAGACCGATTGCGATACGCGGAACTCGACTGTGGCGAAGACGGCGCGCGTGCCGCGGCGGTCTTGGAGGGCCAGCGCCTTCACTTTGCCGGCGGCGGCGGTTCCAGCCTGGTAATCGGGATCGGCCGCCAGAAGGCCGGCCGCGAAGAGCAGCTCAATAGCGAAACAGCCAGCGAGCTTTCTCGACAACTTTTTCTGCATTGGGCAGAAAGGCATCCTCCAACGGCGGGCTATAGGGGATCGGGGTATCGGGCGCGGTCACCCGCACGATGGGCGCGTCGAGGTGTTCGAACACGCTCTCGCCGATACTGGCGGCCAACTCGCCGGCCATGCCGCCGGTGCGGGTGTCCTCGTGCAGCAGCAGCACCTTTGACGTCTTCCGTACGCTTTCGCAGACCGTTTCGCGGTCGAGGGGCAGCAGCGTGCGCAGGTCCACCACTTCGACCGACGCGCCCTCTTCGGCCAGCGTGGCGGCGGCTTCAAGCGCCACCCACAGCATGGCGCCGTAGGTGACGATGGTCAGGTCCTTGCCTTCGCGCACCACCTTGGCTTGGCCGATGGGTACGGTGTATTCCTTGGTGGGCAGGTCCTCCTTGATGCGGCGGTAGAGCGCCTTGTGCTCGAAGTAGAGCACCGGGTCGTTGTCGCGGATGGCCGATTTGATGAGGCCCTTGGCATCGTACGCGGTGGCGGGGGCAACTACTTTTAAGCCGGGAATCCGCACGAACCACATCTCTGGGTTTTGCGAGTGAAAGGGGCCGCCGTGAACTCCGCCGCCGGAAGGCGCGCGCACCACCATGGGGACGCCGGCGTTCCATCGGTAGCGGCACTTGGCGGCGAAATTCACGATCTGGTCGAACCCGCAGGAGATGAAGTCGGCGAACTGCATTTCGGCCACCGGGCGAAGGCCCATGAGCGCGGCGCCGATGGCCGCACCCACAATGGCCGCCTCGGAGATGGGCGTATCCACCACGCGGCGCGCCCCGAAGCGTTCGAAGAAGCCCGCGGTCACTTTGAACGCGCCGCCGTATTGGCCGATGTCCTCGCCGATCAGGAACACGTTGGCGTCGCGCTCCATCTCTTCCCACAGCCCTTCGCGGATGGCTTCCAGGTAGGTAGTGGACATGGCTACGAACTCTCGTACACGCCGTCGAGCAGGGTTGCGGGGTCGGGATAGGGACTCTGCTCGGCCCACGCCACGCCTTCATCGACCTCGCGATGAACCGTGGCGTGCAGTTCGTCTATCCCGGCCTGGGTACCCCGGCCTTCAGCCAACATGCGGGCTTCGAAACGGGTGATGGGGTCGAGCTTGCCCCATTCCTCCAAGAGGTCTTTGGGGACGTAGTGGGCGGCGTCGTGCGCCGAGTGGCCCGTCATGCGGAACGTCTTGCACTCGAGAAGATAGGGTCCATTGCCCGAACGCGCGTGGGCGACGGCGCGCCGGGTGGCCTCATAAACCGCCAGCACGTCGTTGCCGTCCACAATTTCGGCCGGCATGTTGTAGGCCGGGCCGCGGTCGGCCACATTGGCGCAGGCCATTTGCAGGGGGATCGGCGTCGAGTAGGCGTACTGGTTGTTGTTGCAGATGAACACCACCGGCAGCTTCTGCACGGTGGCGAAGTTCAGGCCCTCGTGCCAGTCGCCGCGGCTGGTGGAGCCTTCGCCGAAATAGGAGAAAACCACACCGTTCTTGCCCTGGTAACGGAGCGCCAGGGCGGCGCCCGCCGCCACCGGAACAGTGGCCGCCAGGGCGCTGATGATGGAAACGATGTTGAGGTTCAAATCGCCCATGTGCATGTTGGCGTCGCGGCCACCGGTGACGCCGCCGGCGCGCCCCATGTACTGTGCGAGGATACGGCCGGCGGTGACGCCGCGGATGAGAAACACGGCCATGTCGCGGTGGGAAGGGAACAGAACGTCGCCCGGCTCGGCCGCCAGCGCGGTGCCCACCGGGATGGCTTCCTGCCCGCGTCCCACGTAGACGCCGCCGACGATCTTGCCCTGGCGGTAGAGCTTGCGCTCGATGCGGTCTTCCACCTCGCGCATGAGCGACATGTAATACAGACAGTTATGCGCCAACTCGGCCGCGCTCATCGGGGAATTCCTCGCCAGTGCAAATGTATGGGAGTAGTATAACGTCTTTGGGCAAGCTCAAGCATGCCCCACCACGGTGGGGCACGCTTGAGCTTGCCCATACCATACCTGGGGCCGTGTAGCCTTGTGTCGCGCTTACCCGTCGGCTTCCATCGAAACCGGCTCTTCCGACTCGCCGTTTTCAGCCAGCCTTTGCGCCAGCGCCGCCCCGTATTCGAAGCCCTTATCGAACGCCTGAAGGTTCAGCTTCTGCATCGCCGGCGGCACGGAATCGGCCACGGCTTTGCGCAACGCATCGGGGTCCAGCAGGTTGGTCACGGCGCCGAAGAAACCTACCATCACGATGTTCAGCACCACCTTGCGGCCCAGCTCTTCAGCCAGGCGCGTGGCGGGAACACCGTAGACGCGGATGCCGCTGGGCATCTTGTCGATGTGCACCAGCTCCTGCTCGGCGATGAGAATGCCGCCTGGCTTCAACTGCGGTGCGAAGCGCGTGTAGGCTTCCTGCGACATCACCACCAGGACATCGGGCTGGGCGACGTAGGGGTAGAGAATGGGCTCGGTGGAGAGAATTACCTGGGCGCTCGAAGAGCCGCCGCGGGCCTCGGGGCCGAAGGCCTGGGTCATGGTGGCGTAGCCGCCCTGGTAGATGGCCGCGGCTTTGCCGACGACGGCGGCGGCGAGGATCACACCCTGGCCGCCGAATCCCGCAATGCGAATCTCGGTTAGCAACTGCATGACGCCTCCGGTTCCATATAGCGCTCGCCCAGCGACTCGGTCATTTGCGCGCGGAGCAGCTCGAGATAGTCGGGGCGGTCGCGGTCCACGAACTTTCCGACTACGATCTCGCCGCTCTTCGAGAGGGTACACTCGCCGGTAGGCGCGCCGTTGCGAATCTTGCTGGCTTGCTTGTAGTACTTCATGGCGTCGAGGCCATCTCCCATCTTGTTGCGGCGCTGGTAGAGCGTGGGGCAGGGCGCCAGCACTTCGATGAAGCAGAATCCCTTCTTCTTGAGCACTTCGCCCATGGAACGGCTGAGCTGCTTGACGTGATAGGTGGTCCAGCGCGCCACGTAGGATGCGCCGGCGGCTTCGGCCAGCGCCACCAGGTTAAAAGTCGGCTCGAAAGCGCCATAGGGCGCGGTAGCGCTGATGGCCTGTGCGGGGGTGGTGGGGGCCGACTGGCCGCCGGTCATGGCGTAAGTCATGTTGTTCACGCAGATCACCTTCAGGTCCATGTTGCGGCGGGCGGCGTGGATGAAGTGGTTGCCGCCGATGGCAAACAGGTCGCCGTCGCCGGAGTAAACCACCACTTGCAGCTCGGGATTGACGAGTTTCAGCCCGGTGGCGAAGGGGATGGCGCGCCCGTGAGTGGTGTGAAAGGAATCCAGGCGCGCGTACCCGGCCACGCGGCCAGTGCAGCCGATACCGGAGACGATCGCCACTTTATCGAGGTTCACCTTGGAATCGAGCAGCGCGCGCGTGAAGCAGTTGACCGTGGTGCCGATGCCGCATCCGGGGCACCAGATGTGCGGCATCCGGTCCATGCGGAGGAACGGCTCGACGGGGTTTTGGGCGCCTTCCGGGATTTCACAAGTCGTCGTTTCGGTCATCGGGCCGCCTCCACAATGGCATTGAGAATCGTATCGGGATTGTGCACGGTGCCTCCCGCGTGGCTGACCGGGATCACCTTGGCCTGGCCCGCGGCCGCGCGCTCCACTTCGAGGACCATCTGGCCGAGATTCAGCTCGGGCACCACGAAGGCCTTCACGCGGCCAGCCAACTCGCGGATGCGCTCGGCGGGGAACGGCCACGCCGTGATCAGGCGGAACTTGCCGGCGCGAATACCGCGCGAGCGCGCAAGCTGGATGGCGCGCTGCGCCACGCGCGAGGTGATGCCATAAGAGACCACCACCACGTCGGCGTCCTCCAGATTTTCGGTTTCCCACAGGGCGCGGCCATTACTGAGCGGCTTCAACTTGGCTAGCAGGCGTCGCACCAGGCAGTCCTGCGCTTCCACGCCCATGTTGGGGTAACCGCGCTCGTCGTGGGTCAGGCCGGTGACATGGAACCGGTAGCCTTCGCCGGCGCGCACCATGTCGGGGACCAGGTCCTCGCGCGGCTCGAATGGCCGGTACTCCTCCGGCGGAAGCTTGGTGTAGCGGCGCGGCGTAATCTCGATCCGGCCGGGCTCGGGAATGACCACCTTCTCAGTCATGTGGCCGACGCACTCATCCATCATCATCATCACCGGAACGCGAAACTCTTCGGCGAGATTGAACGCCTGGATGGTGAGGTCGAAGCATTCCTGGGGAGAGTTGGGGCACAGCGCGATGATGCCGTAATCGCCGTGGGAGCCCCACCGGGCTTGCATCATGTCGGCCTGACCGGGCAAGGTGGGAAGGCCCGTGGAGGGGCCGCCGCGCTGCACGTTGACGAACACGCAAGGGGTTTCGGTCATGGCCGCCAGGCCGATGTGCTCCATCATGAGCGAAAAGCCGGGTCCGGAAGTGACAGTGAACGCCTTGGCGCCCGCCCAGACCGCGCCCTGGATGGCGATGGAAGCGGCCAATTCGTCCTCCATCTGGATGAAGATGCCACCCACGATGGGGATTCTGGAGGCAAATCGCTCGACCACCTCGGTGGAGGGGGTAATGGGGTAACCTGCGGCAAATCGCGCACCGGCAGCGAGTGCTCCCTCACAGCAGGCATGGTCGCCGTCGAGAAAATGTACGCCCGTGAGAACTCCCTTGGGATCAGCGTGCATAGCGGGCTCCGAAGATGGCGAAATCCGGGCAGTACATTCCGCAGAGGTCGCAACCACTGCATTTCTCGGCATCTACGACGTGCGGCGGATGGTAACCCGTAGAATTGAAAGCGGAAGAAAGAGCCAAAACGTGGGTGGGGCAGAACTCTACGCAAAACCCACAGCCCTTGCAGCGCTCCACGGTAATGGCGACGAAACCTTTGGCCAAAGGACCCTCCAAATGTGGTTCATTGGAAGTACTTGCACGGCAAGGGCCACTGAGGAGAGCACGTGGGACAGGCGCTTTCGCGTGTCAACCTCAGAGGCTGAGGATTTCCCGCAATCGCGCCGATTGCCGCCGCGACATTTCCACGGTCCGGCCGCCGCGCAGCGTCGCCACCAGCCCGCCGCCGACCCCCACGCGTCGAAGAAGTTCCGCAACGCCACCAGTTCTTGTACTCGTGTTTGATCGGCGGGTATGCCCGCTCGTGGACGAAGGACTTGCACCGCGATAGCGGGGGGACGGCGGCCGGGGCCGCGTTCCAGACGCTTCCGAGCATGGGCATAACTTTAGACTTATATTAGCTTTGCGTTATAATCTGACTGTGGCGTGTGAGGTCGAGGTCACGGATGAATCCAAGGCCTGGTGGGACGGACTCACCGAAGCCGAGCGCATATCGGTCGAGAGGTCCGTACTGCTGTTGGAGGACCGCGGCCCCCATCTACCGTTTCCCTACAGTAGCAGGGTAACCGGCTCGCGCCATGCCGCCATGCGTACTCGACGTTTTCGACCCTCGCCGCATGGCGATTCTGCTGCTGGGTGGCGACAAAGCCGGCGATGACCGCTGGTACGAGAGAAACGTGCCGCTGGCGGATCGGCTTTACGACAACCACCTCGCCGGGATCAAGGAGGAAGACAATGCCAAAGACGACAAAGTTCGGTAAACTTCGGGCGAAGATGTCGCCGGAAGCTCGGGCCGAAGCCCGGCGCCTCGCCGGCCAGGATCTCAAAGAGATGCCGCTGCACGAGCTGCGCGCCGCCCGCCACCTGACGCAGCAACAACTCGCGAAGACCCTCGATATGACGCAAGCGGCGGTTTCGCAACTGGAGCAACGCACGGATGTCTACCTCAGTACGCTCGAAAACTTCGTTGAAGCGATGGGTGGACGGCTGGAAATGTACGCCGTGTTTCCGGATGGGAAGGTGAAACTGGGTCTCGAGCGGGAAGCATCATAGCCCGTCAGCCGAACCTGGTCGGCGGCTCAGAGGCTCAGAATTTCCCGCAACCGCGCCGATTGCCGCCGCGACATTTCCACCGTTCGGCCGCCGCGCAGCGTCACTACCAGCCCACCGCCGATGCCCACGTCCACTTTCTCGATCCACTTCAAGTTGACGATCTGCTTACGACCCGCGCGGAAGAACATGGCGGGGTCGAGCTGGCTCTCCAGCGCATTCAGCGAGCGGCGAATCAGCGGCCGCTCGTTCCCGAAGCAGAGGCGTGTGTAGTTTCCTTCGGATTCGAGCAGGAAGATATCAGGTAGCCGAACGATCCAGCAGCGTTCGCCATCCCTGACGAAGACCTGCTCCAGGCGCGGCGTTTCGGGACGGGGACGCACCTTCGCCAGCGCCGCGGCCAGCCGCGCCGGAGCCACCGGCTTCAACAGGTAATCGAGCGCACTTACCTCAAAGGCCTGGATGGCGTACTGGTCGTAGGCCGTGGTGAAGATCACTTGCGGAACATCTTCCAGACTTTCCAGCAGGTCGAAGCCGGTCATGCCGGGCATCTGGATATCGAGGAACACCAGATCGGGCGCCAGCTTGGGAATGAGCGCCATGGCCTCTTCCCCGCTGCGCGCTTCGCCGGCCACCTCGACTTCCGGATGAGCGGCCAGCAACCGCCGCAGTTCCACGCGGGCGAGGCGTTCATCGTCGACAATCAGCGCTTTCATGCGGCTCTCGGAATCAGGACGGTGGCGGCCACCTTCCCATTGCGGTTTTCCAATTGCAGGCTGGCGTCGTTGCCGTAGAGGATGCGCAGCCGTTCGCGGACGTTGGCGAGACCCAACTGTGTGGCTTCGGGCCCGGCTTCCACCAGTTGTCCGGGGTTCTCGACCTCCACAACCAGCCAGTAGGGCGCCAGATTCGCGCGAATCAGGAGATCGCCGCCGGCGGGAAGCTTGGCAATCCCGTGCTTCAGAGCGTTCTCCACCAGGGTCTGCAAAAACATGGGCGGGATGGGAACCTTCCCGGCTTCCGGATCGATGACAAACTGCACGCGCAGGCGATCCTCGAAGCGAATCGATTCCAACGCCAGGTAATCGCCCACCACTTCCACCTCGGATGCGAGCGGCACGGTGTGCATCAGGTCGCGATGCAGGTTGTAGCGGAGGATGTTGGCGAGCCGCGTGATCATATCCTGGGCCACGGCGGGATTCTCGACTACCAGGCCGCGGATGGAATTCAGGCAGTTGAACAGGAAGTGGGGATTGACCTGGGCTTCGAGCGCGCGCAGCTCGGCTTCGCGGAGCGCCAGTTGGAGGCCAACCTCCTTTTCCCGATAGCGGCGCGGCCCGGTCAGCGCGATATAGAAGATGGTCCAAAAAACAGTGGTGATCGTGATGCCCATGCAGGCCGACAGCGCTGCGGCGGGGTGCAAGAAAACGCTGTCTGCGCCGTCGAACAGCCAGTTGACGAAAAAAACCAGGAAGGTCTGCACCGCCCCTACCAGGAAGGCGGCGCCGAAGACGCGGTCATACGTCCACCACGACCCCGCCAGCCACTGCCGCCGGCGAATCTCGCGGCGAAACAGATCGGTCATGGCAATGCTGTAGAGGAAGAACAGAAGATAGCCGGCCACCACGCTTAAGCGCCAGCCCACTTGATGGGCCGCAGTGAACGCCCCGATAGCGGAATAGGCGCCCCAACCGGCAACCTGGCAGGTCCAGTAGGCAGTTCTCGTCTTCATCGCACCGGCCCCGGTTTGGCAACGCTGAGAAAGCGGTCCAGTTGACCGAACATCCAGTCCGGATCATCCCACATTATGAAGTGCCGCGCGGTGTCGGTGATCTCGATCTCCACGCCGGCCAGCTTGGCGTACTGACGCCGGAGATTGGCTTCGGTCCGCTGGCGGTCGGTGTACTGGCTGGCGCCGATCCAGGTGCCCAGGACCAGCGTGGGGATCTTGATGCTGGCCAGGTCGTCGCGCAAATCGGCGGCGAAAAGTTCGCACATGGCGTCGGTGACGGCGGTGCGGTCGGAAGCCAGGCCCCACGCGACGATGCGATCGAAGTCGGAATCCTTGGTCACCATCATCCTGGTGGCCACGCCCGATTTGACGTAGCGCTCGTACATGTCCTGGGTTTGAGCGCCCATGTACTGGCGCATTTGAGCGACGTTCTCCCGGGCCTTGGCCGGGGTGATTTCGGGACCGGACAGGCCGCCGAAGAAAGGATAAGAGTCGACGATCACCAGCTTGCCCGGAAGGTCTGGGTACTTGGCGGCCAGCGCCAGGGCCACAAAGCCACCGAGGCTGTGACCGACAACGACCGGCTTTTCGAGCATGTTCCTCCGGATGTAGTCCGCCAGGCCGTCGCGGACGCGCTCGAGCATGGGCGCGGGCACGCGGGGAACGCCGGCGAAGCCCGCAACCGTGAGCACGTGGCATTCGAAGTGGTCTTTGTAATGGGCGACGGTGGTGTCCCAGGTCTCGCCGGAGGAGGAGAGGCCCGGGATGAGGATCATGGCTGGGCCATGGCCGGTGACTCTGACCTGGAATGCGTCCTGGGCCAGCAGGCCGCAGGTGAGAGTGAGAGAAAACAGTAGAAGTTTCATAATGGAAGAGTGCCGCGGATTGGCTCGCCCGTGGCACGCAAAATGATGAGCGGTCGATTGTGGGGATGAAAGCCATGGAGCTGGCAATTCAGGCGGACGATGTGCGCGCGGCGGCGGAGCGAATCCGGCCGCTGGCGCGGCGGACGCCGGTGTATACTTCGGCGGGATTCGACGCCGAAGCGGGCGTGCGCGTGTTCTTCAAGTGCGAGAACTTCCAGCGCGGCGGAGCGTTCAAGATCCGCGGCGCCTCGAACCTGATTCTGTCGCTGCCGAAGGACGCGCTGGCGCGCGGGATCGTGACGTACTCCTCGGGAAACCATGCGCAGGCCGTGGCCATCGCGGCGCGGCACGTAGGGGCGCGGGCCACAATCGTCATGCCCGAGGACGCGCCGCGCTCGAAGATGGAAGCTACGCGTTCGCGGGGGGCCGCCATCGTCACTTACAACCGCTTCACGGATAGCCGGGAAGAGATTGCGTCGCGGATTTTGGCGGAGACGGGCGCCACGCTGGTACCGCCGTTCGACCACGCCATGATCATGGCCGGGCAAGGCACCGCGGCGTTGGAGCTGCTGGAGGAAACCGGCCCGCTCGACGCTCTGATTGCGCCGGTGGGCGGCGGCGGGCTACTTTCGGGATGCGCCACTATCGCCAAAGCCATCGACCCCGCCATGCGTGTGTTCGGCGCCGAGCCGGAAGGCGCCAACGATACCTTTCTTTCCATGCAAGCGGGCGAACCGGTGACGGTGGCGCATCCCGAGACGATCGCGGATGGGCTGCGCGCGCCCAGGCCGGGGCGACTGACTTTCCCGGTGATGCACAAGCTGGTGGAGCGCGTGGTGCTGGTGAGCGACGGCGAGATCCGCGCGGCGGTGAAGTTCCTGCTGCTGCGCCTGAAGATACTGGTGGAACCCAGCGGCGCGGTGCCCGCCGCGGCCGTGCTGTTCCGGAAGCTGCCCGCCGGCATACGGACCATCGGCGTGGTGCTCTCCGGCGGCAACGTGGATTTCGAGGAGCTGGTGAAGTATTAGACAGGATGAATTTTTGCGACTGGGCATCCACACCTCGACCGCCGGGTCTCTCGAAAACGCGGCGCTGCATGCGGCGGAGTTGGGGGCCAACACGTTTCAGATCTTCTCCGCCAGCCCGCGCATGTGGCGCGCACGGGCGCCCGACCCCGGCCAGGTCAAGGCGCTCAAGGCCGCGCGGCGGCGATTCGACCTCAAGCCGCTGGTGATCCACGTCAGTTACCTGGTGAACCTCGCCTCCGCCGACCCTGTGATCCGCGCTAAATCCATCGCGGCGTTCCGTGGGGAATTGGAGCGGGCCGCCGCTATCGGCGCCGAGTACCTGGTGCTGCACCCCGGCAGTTATCGAGGCCGCTCGGTGGAGGAAGGCATCGCGGATTTCGTCGGCGCGCTGCGGGACGCCGCCGCCGGGTTCCACGCCCGCGGCCTCACCGTGCTGCTCGAAAACACCGCCGGCGCGGGCTCGCACCTGGGCAGCCGCTTCGAAGAGCTGGCTTCCATCCGCGAACGGGCCGGAGCACTCACCCGTCTCCCCATGGGCTATTGCCTGGACACCTGCCATCTGCTGGCCGCCGGCTTCGACATCGCCACGCCCGCCGGCCTGCGCGCCACCCTGGGCAGCGCCGAGAGGCTGCTCGGGATGGCGAACGTGCGCGTGTTTCACGTCAACGATTCCAAGGCTCCGCTGGGCTCGCACGTCGATCGCCACGCCAACATCGGCGAAGGCCACATCCCGCTCGATGCGTTTCGCCGCATTCTGAAGCATCCCAAGCTGCGCGGAAAGCCGTTCATTCTGGAAACGCCCATCGACCAGCCGGGTGACGACCGCCGCAACCTCGACGCGTTGAAGTCACTGGCGCGAAGGCCCGGGGCCTGACGCTGCTGCTGTGGGGCAGGATTGTATCCTGCGGCCGAGTTGTACTCGGCCTGCCTGGTCACCGACACTACGTACCTTTGCTTCCAGCTATGCTGCTTTGTAAGCGCGCCGGTTGTCTACCGGCGCAACGGGCGGGTTGCCAACCCGCCGGACCCAGAGGGTACCCCTGTAATCCTGCCCCACACGTGCTGGTAGGATGGGAATCTACCCCGCACTATGCCCGAAAAGCCCTACGACCATAACCAGATCGAACTGAAATGGCACGCGCGTTGGGAAAACGCCGATTTCTACAAGGCCGAGGAGAACTCCGCCAAGCCGAAATTCTACGTGCTCGAAATGCTGCCCTACCCCAGCGGCACGCTGCACATCGGGCACATCCGCAACTACTCCATCGGCGACGCGCTGGCCCGCTACAAGTGGATGCGCGGCTACAACGTGCTGCATCCCATGGGCTGGGACGCCTTCGGCCTTCCCGCGGAGAACGCCGCCATCGCCAAGAAGCGCCCTCCGCGCGAATGGACGCTCGAAAACATCGCGGCCATGAAGAAGACCCATCGCCGCTTCGCCTTCAGCTACGACTGGGATCGGGAAGTCTCCACCTGCGAGCCCGAGTACTACCGTTGGAACCAGTGGTTCTTCCTCAAAATGCTGGAGCGCGGCCTGGCATACCGCAAGAGAGCGCTGGTCAACTGGTGCCCGCAATGCGCCACGGTGCTGGCCAACGAGCAGGTGGTGGACGGCTGCTGCTGGCGGCATGAAGAGACCCCCGTGGAGCAGCGCGCGCTGGAGCAGTGGTTTCTCCGGATCACGAAATACGCCGACGAACTGCTGGACGATATGGCCCAACTGGAAGGCGGCTGGCCCGAGCGCGTCCTCACCATGCAGCGCAACTGGATCGGGCGCTCCTACGGCGCCGAGGCCGATTTCAAACTGGCATCCACCGGCGAGCCGATCCGCGTCTTCACCACGCGCGTGGACACCATCTACGGCGCCACCTGTGTGATCCTCGCGCCCGAGCACCCGCTGAGCGCGACGCTGCTCGACGCCGAAGGCCAGGCCCGCGCCAAGGCCATGGTAGACGCGCGCGCCGGCCGCGACCCCGGCGACATTGAGAAGGAAGGCTTCGCCACGGGGCATTTCGCCATCAACCCGTACAGCGGAGAGCAGGTCCCCGTGTGGATCGGCAATTTCGTGCTGATGGGCTACGGCACCGGCGCCATCATGGCCGTGCCCGCGCACGACGAACGCGACTTCGAATTCTGCCGGAAGTACGGCATTCTCATACGCCCCGTGATTCGTCCGGTGGATGCCGCGCTCGCCGTGGAACCGGGGATGACGCAGGCGTTTGTCGAAGACGGCGTTGTCGAGAACTCGGGCGTTTGGTCCGGCCTGGCGAGCGAAGAAGCGCGCCAACGGATGAGCGCCCACGCGGAGCGGCACGGCTTCGGCAAAGCGGCCGTCACCTACCGCATCAAGGATTGGGGCATCTCGCGCCAGCGCTACTGGGGCACGCCCATTCCGGTGATTCACTGCCCGGGGTGCGGCATCGTGCCGGTTCCGGAAAACCAGCTTCCGGTGCTGCTGCCGGACCGCATCGAGATCACCGGCGTCGGCCGTTCGCCGCTCGAAAACGTGCCGGAGTTCGTCGAGGTGGCATGTCCCCAGTGCGGCGGCGCGGCCCGGCGCGAGACCGATACCATGGACACCTTCATCGATTCGTCCTGGTATTTCTACCGCTACTGCGACGCGCACAACAGCGCCATGCCGTTCGACCCCGCCAAGATCGCGTATTGGTTTGAGATCGACCAATACATCGGCGGGGTGGAGCACGCCATCCTGCACCTGATCTACTCGCGTTTCTTCACCAAGATGATGCGCGATATCGGGCTGATCCAAAACAGCGAACCCGCGCGGCGCCTGTTCACGCAAGGCATGGTGATCGCGGAGGGCGCCAAGATGTCGAAATCCAAAGGCAACGTAGTGGGCGCGGACCTGCTGGCCGAGAAATTCGGCACCGATACCTCGCGGATGTTCGTGCTGTTCGCCGCGCCTCCGGAGAAGGAAGTCGACTGGCGCGCCGAAGGCGCCGAAGGCCTCTACCGCTTCCTGGGCCGTGTCTACCGCTTTGCCACCCGGAATGTAGGGCAGGCCATCGTTGTTTGTGGCCTGCCAACCCCGAGCGACAAGAAAGTCCTCCGCAAGCTCCACCAGACTCTCAAGAAGATCACGGAAGACTTCGAGACCCGCTGGCACTTCAACACCTGCATCGCCTCCATCATGGAGTTAGTCAACGTGCTGTACGCCGAGGAGCCGAATATCTCCTCCGCCGCGATGCCGGAGATTCTGGAGAAGCTGGCCCTGATGCTGGCGCCTTTCGCCCCTTACCTCTCGCAGGAGATCTGGGAAGAGCTAGGCAAGGACGGCCCGGTCTTTCGCCAGCCCTGGCCGCAGTTCGATGCCGAGCTTGCCAAAGAGGATCTGGCCGAGATCGTGGTGCAGGTAAACGGCAAGCTGCGCAGCCGCATTCACGTTCCCTTCGGAACACCGAAAGAGGAGCTGGAATCGCTCGCCCTGGCCGATGAAAAAGTGCAGCCCTACCTCGCCGGCAAGCAGGTAGTCAAAGTAATCACCGTGCCGGATAGGCTGGTGAACGTGGCGGTGAAGTAACCCATGGGAGCCCAGTCCGCCGACGAGTTCGTAGTGCGCGCCATCCAAATGCTCCACGAACAGGAAAACTGGTTGGCTCGCAATCGTGACGAGATTGCTGACCAGATTGAACACGGGTTTGCTCAAGCCGAGCGCGGTGAGTTGATCGACGGTGACGAGGTTTTCTCTGTTCTGCGCGGACGCCGATCGGCGCAGCGGAATACCGCTTCCTGACGCGCGCGGCTCCGATCCGAGCCGCGACCGTTAGGGAGCGCTGGCTGCGGGATACTTGACCGAACCCGTGAAGCGGTGTGCTTGATCCTGCGCGTGCTGCGCGGCAAGCGGGATGTCAGGCGAATTCTGAATCGTTAACTGAACGAACCGGACCGAGACTCATCCGCGGTCGATCTGCTCCCGTAGCTCGCCAGGGTACGCAGATTTCAGCTCGGGATGCGCCTCCGCGAGCCGGATCAAGTCCAGTTCGTCCTTCTTGCGTTTGCTCAACCGCTGCTGTGAATCGCCGTAGGCCCACAGCTTGCCTTGCGTGACGTCCTCCAGGCTGGCTACTCTCACACGGAGTCCCAGAACCTCGGCCTCCACGGACCGAGCCAGGAATGCCTGGTATCTTTCGTCCGTCGCGAACTGGATTCGAAGTTCACTTCCCGGCGCCAGCGCATTCACCGAGTGCGGATGCTCTTCGGTTTTGAAACCTTGCTCTTGAAGGTGGGCGGAGAGCTGAGGGAGGCTGCGAGCGATCACCACGATATCGGCGTCGAGCGTATACACTGGCTCGACGTAACAATTTACGGCCAAACCGCCGATCAGGCAATAGGGTCCGAACGATTCGCAGGCTTTGATCAGCCTTGCAAAGTCGGTCCCGCCTCCTTGGGTTGTCAACTCGTACGCCTCCAGTGCAGTCACAACTTCACTTTATATGACAGTAGTCCCCAGCCGCACCACCGTCTCCAGATGAAACGTCTGCGGAAACAGATCGACCAGCGTCATCTGCTCGACGCGGTAGCCGGCCGCCGTCAGCCCCGCCAAGTCGCGCGCCAGGGTCGCCGGGTCGCACGAGACAATCGTCGCTTGGCGCGGGCGTAGCTCGGCCAATCGCCGCACTACAGCCTTGCCAAGACCGGCGCGCGGCGGGTCGAGCAGCACGAAATCCGGCGCGCGCTCCAGTTTCTGTAGATACTCTTCCGCCGTCTGTCGCTCCCCCTGCAAATTTGCCAGGCCCGCGCGCTCCGCGTTGAACGCAAGATCCCGCACCGCGCCCGAGCCCGATTCCACCGCTGTCACTTCCCGGAAAACCCGCGCCAGCGCCAGCGAAAACAGTCCCACGCCCGCGTACAAGTCGAGCGCGGTATCGCCTTCCGCGCCTTCGAGCGCCAACTCCACCAAGCGATCCAGTAGGAATCGGTTCACCTGGAAGAACGAATTGCGGCTCACGCGGAACCGTCCCTGATAATCCAGCGCGCCCTCGACCAAGCCCGGAATCTCGACCGCGCACCAGTCGAAGAACCGTCGCGCAACCGGTTGGTCCGTCGCCACCACGTTCAACTGCACCTGTTGCTCGTCGGTGAAGATCTCGAGCGAGCGCACGAACCTCGGCCAGCGCGAATCTCGAAGCATCCCGGCCAGCGCGTGGATCGCGTCGTTGATCTTGGGCGAAGCGATGGGACAATGGCCCGTCTCGCACAGGCTGTGCGAACCGGCCTCGCGGTACCCCAAGTGCCGGCCATCGATGTGAAGCTGTGCGCGGTTGCGGTAACCCCACGGCTCGGCGGCGGCCGTGGCTATCTGCTCCGGCGGTTCCATCTTCCCCAGCCGCCGCAATTGGTCCACGAGGATGGCGCGCTTGGCGGCGAGCTGATATTCGTACGGCGCGTGCTGGTAATGGCACCCGCCGCAGCGGCCGAAGACCGGGCACGGCGGGGCCACGCGTTCCGGCGCCGGCTCCAACACTTGGAGCGTGTGCGCCCGCACCAGCCCGGGCTGCTCGCGCCACGTCTGGACGCGAATGCGCTCGCCCGGCAGAACGAAAGGCGCGAACACCACGCGGCCCTCCAGGCGAGCCAGACCGTCGCCGCCGTAGACCAACTTTTCCACGGTCGCTTCGAAATTGCTTACGATAGGATTTACTTCCATTCCCTTACCATGAAAACACGAGTCTTTTCCGGCATGCAGCCGTCCGGAAATCTGCACATCGGAAATTATCTGGGGGCGCTCAAGAACTGGGTGCGAATCCAGCACGAATACGAGTGCATTTTCTGCATCGTCGACCTGCACGCGGTCACGCTTTACCAGGAGCCCGCCGAGCTTCGCGCCAAGATCCGGGAGATCGCCGCGCTCTACTTGGCGGCGGGCATCGATCCGCAAGCCTGCTCCATCATGGTGCAATCCGCCGTCCCGGCGCACGCCGAGCTGGCCTGGATGCTCACCTGCGTCACGCCGGTCGGCTGGCTGGAGCGCATGACGCAATACAAGGCCAAGGCCGCCAAGCAGGAATCGGTGAGCGACGGCCTGCTGCAATACCCCGTCCTGATGGCCGCCGATATCCTGCTGTACCAAGCCGGCATCGTTCCCGTCGGCGAGGATCAGGCGCAGCACCTCGAGCTCACCCGCGACGTGGCGCAGCGCTTCAACTCGCTCTATGGCGAAACCTTCGTGGTCCCCGGAACCAGCCTGCCCGCGGTGGGCGCGCGCATCATGGGGCTGGACGACCCCACGCAAAAAATGAGCAAGTCGGAAACCGGCGCCAACCATGCCGTGGCGCTGCTCGACCCGCCCGACAAGATTCGCAAGATCATCATGCGCGCCACCACCGACTCCAAACCGGCGGTGGATTACGAAACCGCAGGCCCCGGCATCCTCAACCTGCTGGCCATCTACCAGGCCTTCTGCGGCGCCAGCGACGACGACATGAAGCAGCGCTTCAATGGCATGCGCTACGGCGACTTGAAGAAGCAGGTGGCCGATATGGTGATCTCGCACCTGGAGCCTTTCCAGCGGCGCTACCACCAGATCGTTTCCGATCCTGGTTATCTCGACGGCGTTCTGCGCGAGGGCGCCGAACGCGTGGCCCCCATCGCCAACGCCACCGTCCGGCTGGTGAAAGAGCGCATGGGACTCTACACGCAGGCTGCCATGCCCCCGATGCCATAGAACGCGGGCAGCCGGTCGCAACCGGATCTGTCTGCGCGGCGCAAAAGACGGCGCCTTGGGGCTAGCGGACCACCGGCGGGTCGGCCACTTGGGTTCCCAGGCCGGCGTAGGATTCCTTGACCTGGATCACTTTGTCGCCGCTGAAGGTCACGAACGTAAACTTGCCGGGAGCCGTGCCGTAAACCCAGTCCTCCAACTCGATGCCGTCCTTGGTTTCGCGCGATTTGTGGGCCGGACGGCCTAGCGCCATGATTACCTGCTCGCGGTTCATGCCCTCGGTGGCGCGCTTGTCCTTGATGGCCTGCTGGACCGCGGGTGGAAGCGTCTCGGCATAGACTTCAGTGACGGTGTGGCGGTCGAAGTCGATCACCGGCGCCAGCATTTTCTTGATCGCCGCCGCCTTGACGGGCTCCAGGGGCTGGTGAAAGAGGATCGCGATCGAAGTGCCGCCGGGCGCGTTGGAATTGCCTTGGGAGATGGGATTGGTAGCGCCGCCCATGCCGACCTGCACGTTGTCATACCACTTGCGGCCGCCCTTGAAGCCGCCGTTGATCTGGAGCACGATCTTGTCGTCGTCGAGGTCGACCTTGGTGACCTGGACCAGGTCGCCGATGCGGGCGGCGGGGCCGCTTTCCCTGGCGATCTCCGCCCATTGCTGCTTGTCGAATCCGGTCTTGGCGTCGAATTCGAGCGGTTTCCTGGAGTGGGGCAGGAGCACCTTCACGGTGCCGTACTCGGCCATCAGGTCGCGGGTCAGCTCGATGCGGTCATCCAAGCTCAGCTTGTTGCCGGCAAAGGCCAGCGGCGGCAGCAGGCTCACGATGGCGATGGCGGCGGTGGCGATGGCTCGCATACGGCACGTTCCGCGGGCGGGTCCGTGAGCGGCGAGGGCTGCCGGCGGATGGGCGCCTTCCAGAGGTAAGCGAACAGCACGACCAGCACCACGGAAGTCAGCAGGCTGGCTTCCGGGCCGTAGTCGCCGCCGCTCCAGAGGTGGCCGGCGGTCCACGACATCTCGTAGCCCGTCACCTTTATTCTAAGCCCGCTGACATTCACGCCGAACAGCGGCAAGGTGAGGTTCCAGCCGAAGTGGAGGCCGATGGGCAGCCACAAGTCGCGGCTGCGCAGAAAAGCGTAGCCGAACAGGATGCCAAAACCGGCGGTATTGGCGATGCCGAACCAGGTGGCGTTGGGGTTGCCCGAGTGCAGCAGGGCGAAGACGACGCCCACCGGCAGGATGGTGGCGTAGGGTCCGCAGCGGGCCAGCAGAAGCTGAAAGCCATAGCCACGGAAGAACAGTTCCTCGCCCGCGGCGCCGGTGACGAGGAGAAAGACCAGGTAGACTATGGCGCCGGCGGATGGCTGCTCCGCGGGCGTCCGCACGATGTGGGCCGCGCCGACCAGAAGCGGCGGCGCCAGCACCAGACACGCGGAGCCAACGCCGCCGGCGAGGCCGAACAGGAGATTGTCCGCCGAAGCCCGGTTGAGCCACAGGCCGGCGTCGATCACGGGGCGGTCTTCGTAGATGCGCAAGGCCAGCCAATTGGTGAACACAGCGGCCAGCAAGCCGGTGGCTATGGTGCCGGTGAGGTATCCGCCGATCCACAGCAGCAGCGGGCCGAAGAAGAAGTACGCCGAGGCGAAATAGAGCGCCACGTAGACAGTCACCTGAATGGCGGTGCGCAGCGGATCGCGACGCGATGTCCCCATGTTCCTGTAACGATCTTATTACGGTAATATGCGGAGTTGTAGCTCAGGCTGCGAACGTGGAGGTGTCGGATGACGAAGCTGGATCGGCGCAGCGTGCTGCGCGGCGGAGGGTTGGCGCTGCTGGGGTCCGGGTGGGGAAAAGCCCAGCGCACGGCGGAGTGCAACTGCACCCGCGGAACCGACGGGACGCCACTCGATACGGGGACCAGCGAGATGCGGCCGGTTATCGAGCGATACGATGTCGAACTGCGCGACCTGAATCGCGTCTATGCGGTGCCGGGATCGGGCTGGCGGCGCTCCCGGCTCGAGAAGTTCTACACGGAGCAGCTCCGCCTCGTGGAGAACATCAACTTCGATGCGCTCAACCAGGCCGGCAAGATCGACTACCTGCTGCTCCATGAGCGGCTGCTCGACGAGCGGAAGCAGCTCGCCGGCGAAGCACGGCAGGAGGAGGAGATCGCGCCGCTGATTCCCTTCCAGGAAGCCATCATTGGGCTGGAGGAGGCACGGCGGCGGATGGAAACCATCGACCCGCGGAAGAGCGCCGTGGTTCTGGCGAAAATGACCGCGGACATCGCGGCGGCGAAGGCCGCGCTACCCAACTCGAAGGCGGCGCCGGCGGCGATGAATCGGGCGGCGGTGCGGCTGGCCCAGCTTCGCAACTACTTCCACGCGTGGTTCAACTTCTACGATCTGTACGATCCGATGTTCGCCTGGTGGGTGGACGCCGAATACAAGCGGGCCGATGAAGCGCTGGAAGCTCATGCGCAGTTGCTGCACACTACCTCGGGCGTGCCCGGTCCGCTGGAGGCAGGCCCTGGCGGCGGGTTCGGCGGACGTGGAGGTGGGCGCGGAGGGCGCGGTGAGACGGAGACGGCCGAGACTGCCGGGCGTGGCGGCGCGGGCGCGGGGCGCGGCGGCGCTCCGGCAGGGAGCAACGAGGAGCTCTCGGGGATTGGGCCGGCGGGCAGAGACGCGCTGGTGGAAGCTCTGCACGCGGCCATGATCGCCTACACGCCCGACGAGCTGATCAAGCTGGCCAACCGCGAGTTTGCCTGGTGCGACCGCGAGATGCTGCGCGCCTCGAACGAAATGGGCTTCGGCAACGACTGGAAGAAAGCCGTGGAGGCCGTGAAGAACAAGTACGTCGAGCCGGGCCAGATGATCTACCTGGTGCGCGATCTCTCGCGCGAGGCCATCGAGTTCGTCGAGAAGCACGAACTCGTAACGATTCCTCCGCTGGTCAAGGAGGACTACTGGGAAGAGGCCATGACCCCGCAGATGCAACTGGTGAATCCGTTCTTCACCGGCGGCGCCACCATTCAGGTCTCCTCGGCGGCCAGCAGCCAGACGCTCCAGGAACGGCTCGAGGCCCTGCGTGGCAACAACATGTTCTTCGCCCGCGCGACGGTGTTCCATGAACTGATTCCGGGGCACCATATGCAGATGTATATGACCCAGCGGTACCGGACTTACCGCGGCATATTCAGCACGCCGTTCTGGACCGAGGGCATGGCGTTCTACTGGGAGATGCTGCTCTGGGACCTGGGCTTCACCCACACGCCCGAGCAGCGCGTGGGCGCGCTGGTCTGGAGGATGCACCGATGCGCGCGCATCATCTTCTCATTGAGTTTCCACCTGAAGCGGATGACCGCGGTGGAGTGCGTCGAGTTTCTGATGGACCGGGTGGGATTCGACAAGGCCAACGCCGAGGGCGAAGTGCGGCGGAGCTTCAACGGCTCTTACCCGCCCATTTACCAGTGCGCCTACATGCTAGGCGCGCTCCAATTCTACGCGCTGCACAAGGAGCTGGTGGATTCGGGGAAGATGACCAACCGCGCCTTCCACGATGCCATGTACCGCGAGGGGAACATCCCCATCGAGATGCTGCGGCTGGCGCTCAACGGGCAGAAGGTTGCGCGCGACTACCAGACGAGCTGGAGGTTTTACGGCCCGCTGGGGTAGAACACCCGCCGATAAATCAGTATGCCGGTGTTGTCCATGCCTGCACTCTTGTTTGTGGCCTGCGCCGCGATAGCTGCGCCGGCCTTCGCTCAGCCCGCGGACCTGGTGCTGCGGAACGGAAAGATCGTCGCCATGAACGCCGCTCGGCCGGCGGCCGAGGCCATGGCGGAGCGCGGGGTCCGGATCGCGGCGCTGGGGGGCAACACGGACGCGGCGAAATGGATCGGGGCCTGGCACCAAGGTCGTCGACCTCGACGGCATGCTGGCCATCCCGGGATTGATCGAGGGGCACGGGCACTTCACGGGGCTGGGAGAGTTTCGCTTGGGCCTCGATCTGCGGGAGGCGCGCACGTGGGACGAGATTGTGGCGCAGGTGGCGGGCGCCGCCAAGCAAACCAAGCCGGGCGAGTGGATCGTGGGGCGCGGCTGGCACCAATCCAAGTGGGACCGCGCGCCGGAGCCCAACGTGGAAGGCTTTCCGCTGCACGGCTCTCTCGACAAAGTCTCGTCCAATAACCCCGTGCTGCTGACGCATGCCAGCGGGCACGCGGCCTTCCTCAACGCCAGGGCCATGGAGGCGGCGGGCATCACGCGCGACACTCCGAACCCGCAGGGCGGGGAAATCCTCAAAGACAAGCAGGGCAACCCGACCGGGCTGCTGCGCGAACAGGCCGAGGGGCTCGTGAACCGGGTGTACAGGCCGGCGCGAACCGACCTCCGCAAAGTGATTAACCTGGCCGCGGACGAGTGTCTCGCCAAGGGCATCACCACATTCGAAGATGCGGGATCGCCGCTGCCGGCGGTGGACGTGCTCCGGAACATGGCCGAGAGCCACGAACTACGGCTGCGCATGTGGGTGATGCTGCGGACTTCGAACCAGCAGCTTGCGCCTAACCGCGACCGCTACCGCACCATCGGGGCAGGCGGGAATTATCTCACCATCCGCGCTATCAAGCGGCAGATGGATGGCGCGCTGGGGTCGCGCGGCGCGTGGCTGCTCGAGCCGTACGCCGACCAGCCGGACAGCCGCGGGCTGAACAAGGAAGACCCGGCCGATATCCGCCAGACCGCGGAGCTGGCCATTGAACACGGGTATCAGCTCTGTATTCACGCCATCGGTGACCGGGCCAACCGCGAGGTGCTGGACATCTACGAGCGGGTGTTCCGCGAGCATCCCGAAAAGAAGGACCTGCGCTGGCGGGTGGAGCACGTACAGCACCTGAGCGCCGCCGACATTCCGCGCTTCGGGAAGCTGGGCGTGGTGGCGGCCATGCAGGGGGTCCATTGCACCTCCGACGGCCCTTCTGTGATTCTGCGGCTGGGGCCGGCCCGGGCCGAAGAGGGGGCCTACGTGTGGCGGAAGTTGATGCAATCGGGCGCGGTGGTGGGGAACGGAACGGACGCGCCGGTGGAAGACGTCAGCCCGCTGGCGTCGTTCCAGGCATCGGTGAGCCGCAAGCTGAAGGACGGTTCGGTGTTCTACCCGGCGCAGCGCATGAGCCGCGAGGAGGCGCTGCGGTCGTACACCTGGAACAACGCGTATGCGGCGTTCGAGGAGAAGCTGAAAGGCTCGCTGGAGCCGGGCAAGCTGGCGGACATCACGGTGCTTTCGCGCGACATTATGACCGTTTCGGAAGACGAGATCCTGGCCACGGACGTGGTGTATACGATTGTGGGCGGGAAGGTGGCGTACGAAGGCAGACCGCGGATACGCCGGTGAGAGCGCCTTCAGAGTGCGGACCGTGGGGATGGCCGGATTTTTCCTCTTGACAGACTGTCTTATATTATATTATAGATATAGATGAATCCATTGTGGTCCATAGATTCACTAGAAGGACTATCTATATGCATGAGATGCGCATTAAGGATATTAAAGACCTGGAATCCCTCCTTGAGCAGCGTCTTTCCGGTTCTCTGGAAAGCCTTCCACCGCAATTCAGCCTGGCAGGATACCGGCTTCATGTATCTCTGCACGACAAGAAGAGGGGGCGTAAGAAAAGGCACAACGCATCGGCCGGCAGTTGGTCGCCAGAGTCTGGTGAGATTCGCGTCAGCTTCGAACCAAGCGCTGAGGTTTCCAGCATACCTGCCAAACAAATCGCGAAGGAACTGGGCGAGGAAGCCAAGGTGCAGTCGCCCTCAGGTGCCCTATGCGATCTGATTCGTCATCTTGATCGCGCCGAATCCAAGCCCGGATATGGCTTCGTCGCATTAAAATGGTTTCGGGATGCGGTTCTTCCGGCGGTTCGCCCCGAGTGGGCTGATTCCGACGTGCGGAACAATGCCCTGCGAGAGGCTCTCGATAAGCGGCTTGTCTTGACAAGCAAAGTTCCCAACCCGAAATCGCCGGAGTTTCCGGTAACGGCCATTCGGGTCAATCGGTCTCTTGCTGAGACGCGGGCTATTCTCGGATCTCCCGAGACTGCGGGCGCGGGATTCCGACCCGTCGAGATTCGAGGCGAACCCATGTCCGCTACGATCCTGCGTGAGAGGCGCTGAGATTGGCCCTCTATTACCTGGACACCAGTGCTCTTGTGAAGCTCTACGTTCGCGAGCCAGGCACCGACAGCCTGCTGCAGCTCACGAAACCAGAGTTCAATCATCGCTTTGCCATGTTGGCGATCGCGCCGGTTGAGTTTCGCTCCGCAATCCGCCGGCGTCAGCGGGCTGGGGACATCGAAAAGGCTGTTGCGGTCGACATAATCGACCGGTTTACGCAGCACATCGAAACGAAGTTCATCCAGCAAGCCATGAGCGAGGCGGTACTGGACACTGCGTCGAGGTTGATCGATCGATATCCACTTCGCGCGTACGTTGCCGTCCAACTGGCTGGCTGCCTGGTCCTCAAGGCGATGTCTGGCAAGGAAGATCCCATTTTCGTGTGCTCCGATCGTCCGCTCCTGGAAGTTGCGGGGTCCGAGAGGCTGCCGTTACTAGACCCTACCACCCCCCAGGAAACCGAGTAACTCAATAGTGTTGATCTCGGAGTCGCACGTCACGAAGGCTCTTCTCCGAATCGCCCTGTCACCAGTTCCGCCAGGGCGTTCAGCGCTTCGGCTTCGTCCTCGCCCTGCGCCTCGATGGTGATTTCGGCGCCGGGCGTCGCTCCCAGCAGCATCAGAGAGAGGATGCTCTTGCCATTAGCCGTCTGGTTCCCGCTTACGACCTTGATGACGGAACAGAAGCGGCTGGCTGTTTTCACGAATACTCCGGCGGGCCTGGCGTGGAAGCCACTGCTGTTGAGGATGGTGAAAGTTCCGGTGACCATGGCGTCAATTTCCGTTTGGACCCGGACGCACGATGGCTTTCAAGACCCTGCCCTCGGCAACGGCCTCCATTCCTTCTTTGATTCTCTCGAGTGGAACCAACAGGCCGATCAGGTTTTCCGCATGAATCCGGCCGGCCGCCAGTAATTCGAGAGCCGCGACGTTGTGCCGCGGCGCGGATCCATACGCGCCCATGACAAAGAGCTCCTTGTAGTGGACCAGGTTGGAGTTGAACGAGATGAACGGGTTGCTCTTGGGAAGGCCGCCGAAGAAACTGACGCGTCCGTGCTTGGCGGCCAGCGTGAGGGACTCCTGTTGCGCGGCGGCTGAGGGCGCAGCCACGATGACGACGGACGCGCCGGCGCCCTCCGTTTCCGCGAGAACCCTCTCGCGGAGTACTTCTTTCTTGCTATCGATCAGAATGTCGGCGCCGAAACCCTGGGCCAATTCCAGACGCCGGGGCTGGATGTCCGCCAGGATCACCTTGCGCGCTCCACGGATCTTGGCCAGGTCGGCGTGCATGCATCCGATGGGGCCCGCGCCAAGAATCGCGACCGTGTCGTCCGCGCCCACGTTTAGCAGTTCCTGGCCATTGATGACGCAGGCCAGCGGTTCCGCGAGCGTGGCCTCCTCGAACGAGAGGTTATCGGGAATCGCATTCACGCAACCAGCCTTGATGGCTGAGGAGGGCACCACCATGTATTCGGCGAAGCCTCCGTGGAACTGGTATCCGATGGAACGGAGGTTGTCGCACATGGTCTGGATGCCCCGGCGGCAATAGGGGCACTCGCCGCAGGGGATCGCTGGAGCCACGGTCACCCTTTGCCCGGCCGGGAAACCGGCGACCGCGGCGCCCACATCTACGATGACGCCCGCGGTTTCGTGCCCCATGGTGACCGGCTCGGTGATATTGCCGGCGCCGAAGCGGAAGGTCCGGACATCGCTGCCGCAGATGGCACACGCGGCCACTCGGATCCGCATCTCCTCGGGCGAGATGGCCGGCATGGGGCGCTCTTCGATTCGCAGATCGTTGGGCGCATAGAGAATTGCGGCTTGCATCACTCGACCTCCTGGCCGTCGCCGGCCGTGAGCATCCCGATGACTTCCTGACTGCTGGTTGCCGAACGCAACCGCTCGATGTTTTCCGGCCGCTCTAATACCCCGGCCAGCTCGGCCAGCAGCTTCAGGTGTTGTTCGTCGCCGGTTCCCGCCAGGCCGATTGCCAGGTATACGGTCTTTCCATCACCCCAGTCCACGCCCTTGGGGATCTGCACGAACACCACCGAGTTGCGCAGGACTTCCTTCTTGGCCTGGTTGGTTCCATGCGGCAAAGCGACGCCCTCGGTGATCCAGGTGCTGTACTGGTCCTCTTTCTCGAGCATGGCGCGGGCGTAGGCGGGGTTGACGTCCGCGGAGCGCACCATGACGTCGCCGATGACCTGGATGACATCGTGCTTCGAGCGAAACGCACGGTTCAACAGGACATGATCGGATGGAAGAGAGAAGGGCATGGTTTCATTCGCCGCCGGCGATTTCCGAAAGATCTCGGATCACTTCCTCGTAAACCGGACTGTTAATGAACTGATCGACGGCGTAAACGCGGGCGTCCGGGGCGCGCTCCTTGATCCTCGATACCAGGCTGCGGTGCGCGACGACCATCTCGGCGGTGCGCGGCAGCTCGCTCAGCGGCGCGTGGTCCAGGTGGACGTCCAGGTGAGCGCCGGCGAGTTTACGTTTCAGAATGGATTGCCCCATGACGGAAGAACCCATTCCGGCCTCGCACACGAAGAGAATGGTTCGAGGCAGTGCCGCCAGCGCGGGTTTGGCGGCGCCACTCGGCGCGGGCAGCGAGACATCGCCTCCGGCGCGGCGTACGATGGGCGCGGCAACGGCGAAGGAGGCCAGCGCACCCACGCCAATGCCGGCCAGCACTGGCAACAGCCCTCCTTTGGGCGACATGGCGATTTCCGCGAAAATGCTGCCCGGCGAGGGCGTCGCCAGCAGCCCCGCGTGAGCCGCGACGAACACCGCGTCCGCCGACAGTCCCCCCGCGATGAGGGCCAGGATGGTGAGCGGATTCATGAGCACATAAGGGAAGTAGATTTCATGAATCCCGCCGAAGAAATGAATGATGATCGCCCCGGGCGAGGAGCTCTTAGCCGCGCCCTTGCCGAACAGCGCATATGCCGTCAGCAATCCCAATCCGGGGCCGGGATCGCTCTCGAGCAGAAAGAAGATCGACTTGCCGGCCTGTTTGGCCTCCGCAATTCCCAATGGGGCGAGGACGCCATGGTTGATGGCGTTGTTGACGAATAACACCTTGCCCGGCTCGATGATGAGGGCGATCAGCGGCAGGAATCCGGCATTGGTGATGGCTCTCGCGCCCGCGCTCAGGGCCGTTGTGACTCCCGTGACCGCCCAGCCGACCACGGTGTAGCCGGCCAGGATCAGGCCGAGGCCCAGCAGTCCCGCCGAGAAGTTCGCCACCAGCATCTCAAAGCCCGCCGGAATCCTCGGCTGCACGGCCCGATCGAAGGTCTTTATCACCCATCCGCCGAGCGGGCCCATGACCATCGCCCCGATGAACATGGGAATACTGCTGCCGGCAACCACGCCCATGGTGGCGATCGCGCCCACCACGCCGCCGCGAATCCCGTATACCAGGCGGCCGCCGGAGAAGCCGATGAGCAGCGGCAGCAGATTCAGGATTACGGGATCCACCAACTTGGCAAAATGCGGATTGGGGAGCCATCCAGCCGGAATGAACAACGCCGTCAGGAGTCCCCAGGCAATGAACGCCCCGACATTGGGGACCACCATTCCCGCCAGAAAAGCGCCGAATTGCTGGAGATGCGCTCGCATCAGCAGGCACCCGCGGCTTCGCCGACGGAGTGAATCGTCACTGCCTTCGCGTAGTCCTCAATGGACCCGAGATCGGCCGCTGATCCGTTGGTGGCGACGGTGGCCGCTCCGGCGGCCGTGGCGAGCCGCAAGGCGTCCGCCAGCGCCAGGCCCCGCGTCATGGCGAAGGCCAGGGTGGCTACCATAGCGTCCCCCGCGCCAATGCTGCTCGCAGCGGTGACCGAAGGAGAATAAGCGCGCCACTGCTCGCGTGGGGAAACCGCCAGGGCTCCGTCCGCGCCCAAAGACAGCACGACCACCCGCGCGCCGAGCTCGAGAAGCCGGCGGGCCGCGCCAACGAGCGCCGCTTCTCCGTCGATTCTCGTCCCCAGCACCTCTTCCGCTTCGGCACGGTTAGGCTTGATGAGATCCGGTCCAGCGGCAATTCCGTATTTCAGAGCGGCTCCGGCGGTATCGAGGATTGTCTGGGCGCCGCGATTCCGGGCAATCCGGATGAATTCCGCATAGATCTCCGGCGGCACGCCCGGCGGCAGGCTTCCTGAAAACACCATGACCGAGCATACCCCGGCTTGCTCCTCGATCTTCCGCTTGAGCGACTCCAGGTTGTCCACCCCCACTTGAAAACCGGGCTCGTTGATCTCGGTTTCCGTGCCCGTGAGGGGATCCTTGATCTTCAGGTTGACGCGCGTTTCTCCCGGAACCCATTCGAAATCGCAAGGGATGCCCATCGCCTGAAGCGCATCGGCAATCCAGCGGCCATTGGCGCCGGCCAGAAACCCGAGCGCGATCGCGGGGCACCCGAGCTGCCTGGCCGCCTTGGCTACGTTGATGCCTTTGCCACCCGCGTCGATCTGCTCGATGGAGGCCCGGTTCGTCGCGCCGATCGCGAAGCCGCGAATGGCCATGGTCTTGTCGAGTGCCGGGTTCAACGTCACGGTGGCGATCATCGTGTCTTCCTTATTATCCGTTTCCCGAGCGGCCGGTTGCTCCGGATACTGGCCTCTTGATATCCTTTAGTATTAACTCACCCCTCATCTAAACAGGAGAAAAAATGGCAGTCAAAGTTGGTATTAATGGCTTCGGCCGCATTGGCCGGAATGTGGTCCGCGCCGGTTTGAACCGCAGTGATATCGAATTCGTGGCGGTGAACGATATTACCGATACGAAAACGCTGGCCCACCTGCTGAAGTACGATTCCGTGCTGGGGCCGCTCGGCGTGGACGTCACGGCGGACGCCGACGGCCTCACGGTCGGCGGAAAGAAGATCAAGGTATTCGCGTGCAAGGACCCGGCGCTGCTCGACTGGACGTCGGTGGGCGCACAAATCGTGATCGAATCGACGGGCAAGTTCACGGACGCCAAAGAGGCCTCGAAGCACATTCGCGGGACGGTCAAGAAGGTCATCATCTCGGCCCCGGCGAAGAATGAAGACATCACCATCGTTCTGGGCGTGAACGAGAACGCCTACAACCCGGCCAAGGACAATATTATTTCGAACGCTTCGTGCACCACCAACTGCCTGGGACCGCTGGTCAAGGTGCTGTACGACAAGTTCGGCATCCAGAAGGGATCGATGACCACGATCCACAGCTACACCAACGACCAGAACGTGCTCGACTTCCCGCACAAGGACCTGCGCCGGGCCCGCGCCGCGGCGTTGAACATGATCCCCACGACGACGGGCGCCGCCAAGGCCATCGGCCTGGTGATGCCGCAGTTGAAGGGCAAGCTGGATGGGTACTCGATGCGCGTGCCGACCCCCGACGTTTCGGTGGTGGACCTGGTGGCGTTGCTGGAAAAGCCGGCCACCAGTGAGGAAGTCAATGCCGCGCTGAAGGCCGCCGCGGAGGGCGAGTTGAAGGGCATTCTGGCCTACACGGACGACCCCGTGGTGTCGACCGACATGCTGCACAACCCCAATAGTTCCATCGTGGACGGGCAGTTGACCAAGGTACTGGACGGCAACCTGTTGAAGGTGGTGGCCTGGTACGACAACGAGTGGGGCTACTCCTGCCGCGTGATCGACCTGATCGCGTTTCTGGTGAAGAAAGGGCTGTAAGACCAACACTATTCACTTTGGCGTTGAGCCCGGAGGGCGAAAGATAATAGCCCAAGGCGTCAGCCTTGGGAAAGGGATGAACAGCCGGAAAGCCCCGGAACGGGGCGGAAGTGCCGGGCTGGAACATCTTACGCCCCTCCGGGGCTGGACCGTTTTCGTGCTTATTCCCACGGCGTGAGCCGAATATGCGTTAACCTAAGTCTTGCCTTCACTCTGAAACTAGCGTATGCTGTTGCTGTGACGAACTTGACGGAGCGCACTGCGGTACTCGACAGTTGGGGAATCCTGTGCACGTTCCTGCCAGAGGATTGGGCTGATCAGGCATGGGAACTCGGCGTCATGCAGCGGGCACGCTATATCAAGGATCCAGCGGTCGTGCTCCGGTTGCTGCTCATGCATGTTGGGGCCGGTTGCTCGCTGGCGGAGACCGCCGCGCGCTGCCGGGCGGCTGGACTGGCGCAGATCAGTTCGGTGGGCGTGTTTAAGAGACTGCGTGCCGCGGAGCCGTGGTTTCGCTGGCTAGCCCTGCAGATGCGAGGGGCAACCACGTTGCCCATGCAACTGCTGGGGCGCCGCCTTCGCGCCGTGGATGCAACGTCGGTTCACGAACCCGGAACAACGGGAACTGACTGGAAACTCCACTATTGCGTGAATTTGGGCGATCTGCACTGCGATTTTTTTCAACTGACCGATATCCGGGAAGGAGGCGAGACGTTTCGGCGCGTGCCCGTCGTGCCTGGCGACGTTCTGATGGGAGACCGTGTTTACGCAGCGCCGCCCGGCGTGTCGCATGTCGTGAGCCGGGGAGGCGACGTGATCGTCCGGCTGAATCGTGCGGCCCTGCCGTTGTATGAACCGAGTGGCGAGCGCATAGAGTTACTGCCCCGTTTGCGCCAACTAGGGGAAAAGCCGCGCGAGTATCAGGCGCATGTCAAGGACCCGCGCGGAGGTTGGATTCATGGGCGGTTACTCGCTCTGCGGCAGAGCGTAGAAGCGACCCGATGGGCGCAGAAGCGGATGCAGCGCCGCGCCCAGCGCAGCCAAGAGACGGTCTCCCGTGAATCGTTGGAATGCGCGGAGTATTTCATGGTGTGGTCAACGTTACCTGCTGCGGTGCCCACCGCGCAAATACTGGAGTTCTACCGATTGCGTTGGCAAATCGAGTTGGTTTTCAAACGCATGAAATCGATATTAGGCGTTGGCCATTTGCCCCAGAAGGACCCCCTCAGTGCGCAGGCTTGGCTGGAGGGAAAGCTGTTTGTGGGTTTGCTGATCGAGCGCATGATCCACACTGCAGAAGCTATTTCCCCCTGGGGCTACACCTTGGCAGCCTCGCCGCAGCCGCTGGCGCGAGGTTGAGTTTCTTTACAGACAAGTCGGCGCTGCGCTCCTGACACCCCAGGACCTCTCGACCGTCCTTGACAACTGGGATGCGATCACCAAGGTTCTCGCGGAACCGCACCGAAGGCGGCGTCGCTTCAATTTCAGAGCGTAGAGCCTCCTTAGGTTAACGCATATTCGGCTTGCGCCGTGGGCTACAGTCTGCCGCTCCTGCGGAGCTGGTTCAAGCGAACAGCTTTCAGCGATTAGCCACACCGGTGCGGCTGATCGCTGAAAGGTTGCGTTTCGCTGTAACTTTCGCCCCGGCGAGAACCATCTTAGCTTGCATGAGAACAATCCTGTTGACTGCCCTTCTGGGCATCTTTGCATTGGCAGCTTCGGCTGCCGACGTCACGGGGAAGTGGACCGCGCAGGTTCCCGGGCGCAGCGGTAACACAATGGAAACCACCTTCGTATTCAAGGTGGACGGCGCCAAGCTCACGGGCACGATGGATGGCGGGCGCGGCGGCCCCGTGGAGATCACGGACGGAAAGACCAGCGGCGACGACGTTTCCTTTGTGGTGGTGCGGAACTTCGGCGGGAACGAGATGAAGCTGGTGTTCAAAGGGAAGGTCTCGGGCAGCGAGATCAAGTTTTCCCGCTCGATGGAAGGCATGGACAACGCACCGCCGCCGATCGAGTTCACGGCGAAAAAGGCGAACTAACTCCGCGTAGGAGGGAAGTATTGGTATAGAGTCCCGTGCTACGCCCCCTATTGGTTGCTGTCGTCCTGCTGGGTCCTGGGTTTCTAACCGCGGCCCAGCAAAGCGGCTCGGTTCGCGCCGCGGACCAGTTCATTCCCGGAGCCACGGTAACCGCCCGGCAGGGGGGCGCCAAGGTCGTAGTCTATACCGACGCAAACGGACGCTACGCGCTGGACCTGACCCCCGGAGTCTGGGAGATCCAGGTCGAGATGTTCGGGTTCCAGACCCAGCGGGCCGAAGTCACCGTGGGGGCCGACGCGAGCAACAAAGACTGGACGCTGGAGATGCCGCGGCTCGGTTCAGCAGCCGCGCCGGTGGTGGCGGCGGCCAAGCCCGCGCCCACGGCTCCAGCCGCGGCAAAACCGGCACCCGAGCCGAAGAAAGAAACGGCGCAAGCAGCACCCAGTTCGGCCACGGGCGCGCGGGCGGCGGGGGCCGGCGGCGCGGCGCAGGCGGCGGCGGCCGGCGGCACAGCGCGGGCGGGGCGTAGCGGCGGCACTCGGGCGGCGAATACTCCATACGGTGGGCGGGGAGCCGGAGGGAGAGGCGCCGGAGGGCGCGGGCCGAACAACCAGCAAGGCCCCGGTTTCCAGAACATGGCCGTGACGCCCACCGAAGAGGGCACCCAGGCGCTGGCGTCGGCCGCCATCGAAGCACCGTCTCCCGACCAGAGCGCAAATGCCGACGCCGATGAGTCGTACGTGGTGAACGGCAGCATGAGCGGCGGTCTGGGAGCGGCGGCGGATGAACAGGCCAGGCGCGACCGGATGATGCAAATGATGGGCGGCCGAGGCGGGATGGGGGGCCCCGGCGGTCCTGGAATGATGGGCGGCGGCATCGGGGACATGGCGGCTATGAGCAGCGCGGCCAGCGCCGATCCGCTGGGCATGAACGGGTTCGGCGCGGCCGGTGTGTTGAATGGATTCGGCGACGGCCTGGGCGGCGCTCCTGGTATTGGCGGGGGCGGTCCTGGTGGTGGAGGTGGCGGCGGCGGACGCGGCGGTGGCGGCGGTGGCGGCGGAGGTGGCGGACGCGGCGGAGGCGGTGGATTCGGCGGTGGCGGACGCGGCGGCAGAGGCGGCGCCAACGCACAGCGGCGCGGGCCGTTTAACGGGCAGTTCGCGGCCTTCGGCAACCGGCGGCGCACCCAATCGTTGTACAGCGGTTCGGTATTTCTGGACATGACCAACTCGGCGCTGAACGCCGCGCCCTATTCGCTGAATGGCCAGGCGGCGCCTAAGCCGTCGTCGGCCTCGGGCAGGTTCGGTTTCAACGTCGGCGGGCCGATACACATTCCCAAGCTGATTACCTCGAACAAATACCTTCTATACGTGAATTACACGGGTCAGCGGGCGCGCAGCGGAAACAGCCTGACGTCGTCGGTGCCGACGCTCGCGGAGCGGAATGGCGATTTCTCGCAGGCGCTGGCCACCACGGCGGTCACGATTTACGATCCGCTGAGCGGGGCGCCGTTTCCGGGCAATGTGATACCAGTCGCCCGATTCAATCCGGCGACGGTGGGGCTGCTGACGTACTTCCCGCAGCCTACCTACTCCGGGATCGTGCAGAATTACCACCTTGTGACCTCCACTCCGAGGGTGAGCGACAGCCTCGGCGTGCGGCTGAACGTGCCGTTGACCACCAAGGACCGCCTCAATTTCAACGAGCAGTACAGCCACAACGACTCGAAGAGCCAGCAGCTTTTCGGCTACAAGGACTCGACCAGCGGCTACGGCTTGAGCGCGTCGGCGGGCTGGAGCCACAGCTTCAAGCCGCGGTTCAACAACAGCCTGAACGCCACTTTCAGCCGGAACATCAGCAAGGGGACGCCCTACTTCGCGTACAACGACAACGTGGAGCAGGACCTGGGGATCACGGGGACCGCTCAGTACCCCTTCAACCAGGCCCCTGTCAACTATGGCCCTCCGAGCCTGTCATTCACGAACTTCGGCAGCCTTTCGGATGGATCGGCATCGGTGAGCCGCAGCCAGACCACCAACGTCACGGACAGCATCACCTACGTGGTGCGCCGGCAGCACAACCTGACGTTCGGGGTGGGGTACCGGCGGTTGCAGCAGAACAGCCTGTCGTATGCCAATTCGCGCGGGTCGTTCACCTTCAGCGGATTGCTGACCAGCCAGATCGACAGCAACGGCCAGCCGGTGGCGGGGACCGGGTTCGACTTCGCCGATTTTCTGCTGGGGTTGCCGCAGACCAGCTCGCTGCGCGGCAGCGCCAACGATTACTTCCGCAGTTGGGCCGCCAACTGGTACGCGCAGGACGATTGGCGCGTGCGGCCGGGCTTGTCCTTCAACGTGGGTCTGCGGTACGAGTACTTCGCCCCGTACACGGAGTTGTATGGGCGCCTGGCGAACCTGGACATCAACCCGCAGATGAACGCGGTGCAGGTGGTGACGCCGGCCAATAGCATTGGGCCTTACTCCGGCAAATACCCGTCCAGCCTGGTAGACCCGGACAAGAACAACTACTCGCCGCGGCTGGGTTTCGCGTGGCGGCCTTCGCAAAAGCACGCGCGCGTGATCCGCGGCGGCTACAGCATTTTCTTCAGCGGCTCTTCGTACGGCGGGTTCGCTTCCAGCATGGCGGCACAGCCGCCGTTTGCGACCAACGTCTCGCTCACCACCAGCACGGCCTATCGCCAGACGTTGCAGAACCCTTTCCCTACGGTTCCGTCGCAGACCATCACCAACACGTACGCGATCGACAAGAATTATAAGCTGGCCTATGCGCAGACGTGGAGCTTCGCGCTGCAGCAGACCTTCTCGCACGGGCTGCTGGTCGAGTTGGAATACATCGGCACCAAGGGCACGGGTCTGCCCATTACCGAGCAGCCCGACCGCGCGTCGCCGGGCGCGTCGCCGCTCACCGCGCAGCAGCAATTGCAAATCGGCAACGCCACCGGGTTTTCCTACCTGACCTCGCAGGGGGATTCCATTTTCCACGCCGCCCAGACGCGCATCACGCGCCGATTCGGACGGGGCGTATCGGCCAACGCGCTGTACACGTTCTCGAAATCCATCGACGACGCTTCGAGTTTTTCGGGTGGCGGCGGCACGGTGGTCCAGTTCCCCCAGGACTTGCGCCTGGAGCGCGGCCTGTCGACCTTCGACCAGCGGCACCATCTGACCGTGGGCTACATGCTGTCTTCGCCCGTGGGCATACATGGTTTGTGGCGCAACGGCGGCTGGAAGACCAGGGCCTTCACGGGTTGGACGATGAGCGGCAACTTCACCGCCACATCGGGCACGCCGATGACCGCGAAAGTATCGGGAAACCTGTCGAACACGGGAGGGACCGCGGCGTTCGGCGCGGGGCGCGCGCAAGCCACGGGAGAAAGCATCAACGCCGGCAACTTCCCCTACTTCAACTTGAACGCGTTTACCACGCCGCCGGCGGGCCAGTACGGCAACGCGGGGAGGGACACCATCCCCGGCCTGTTCCAGATCGGCCTGAACGGTTCGCTCAACCGCGCGTTTCGATTCGGAGAGAGCCGGCGCCAACTCCAGTTGCGCCTGGCTGCCAACAACGCGCTGAATCATGTGGTGGTGACGAACATCGGCACCACGTTTAACGCGTCCAACTATGGGTTGCCGACGGCGGCGTCGGCGACACGGAGCGTCACGCTGACGTTGAGGTTTAATTTTTAGCGATGAGAATTTACGGTCTCACGGCGCTCTTGGTGCTTTCGGCTGCGGGACAGCCGCAATCGGCGCAGCAGCCAGCCAGAAAAGCCACGTTCACGGCGAACGCCAATCTGGTGATTGTGGACGTCACGGTAAAGGATAAGTCCGGCAAGGCCATCGATAACCTCACCCAGAACGACTTCACGGTGCTCGAAGATGGCAAGCCGCAGAAAATCTCGGTCTTCGAAGTCCAGAAACTCGGCATGGAGCCGGCGCCGCCGGAACCACCGCCGACGCTCGACGACGTGAACGCCATACCGGAGCCTCCCAAGACCATCATCACCACCGAAGAACCCGGCAAGGTGCAGTATCACGACAAGCGCCTGATGGTGATGTTCTTCGATTTCTCGTCGATGGGGATTCCCGAGCAGTTGCGCGCGCAAGAGGCGGCGCTGAAATTCATCGACACCGAGATGAGCACGGCGGACATGGTGGCCATCATGCTGTACTCGACGGTGCTTCAGGTGAAGACCGATTTCACCGCCGACCGCACGCAGTTGAAGGACATCATCAATTCGTTGCCGATCGGCGAGCTGAGCGAGCTGGCGGACGCCGCGGACACGGCCACCGACGACGAAGAAGACACCGGCGCGGCGTTCGTCGCCGACGAGACGGAGTTCAACATCTACAACACCGACCGCAAGCTGGCGGCCATCGAGGATGCGTCGAAGAAACTGTCGGCATTGCCGGAGAAGAAGGCTCTCATTTACTTCGCGGGCGGCGTCGCCAGGACGGGGGTGGACAACCAGGCGCAACTGGAGGCCTCCATCAACGCGGCCGCCAAGGCCAACGTGGCGATTTATCCCATCGATGCGCGGGGACTGATGGCGGACCCTCCGGGAGGGGGCGCCAGCAAAGCGGCCTCGCGCGGCACCGGCATCTTCACCGGCTCGGTATACAATTCGCAGCGCGCCGCTATCAACAATTCCCAGGAGACGCTGGCCACCCTGGCGTCGGACACCGGCGGAAAGGCCTTCCTGGATAGCAACGAGCTTTCCCTCGGAATCGTGCAGGCGCAGCAAGAGTACCGCAGCTATTACGTTCTGGGCTACTACTCGACGAACCTGGCGATGGACGGCAAGTACCGCAAGATCACGGTGAAGCTCAACAACAACCAGTCGGCCAAGCTGGAATTTCGCCAGGGATACTACGCCGACAAGGTGTGGGGCAAATTCAACGGCCAGGATAAGGAGCAGAAGCTGCAGGAGGCCATGAACGCCGGCGACCCGGTGACGGACATTCCGCTGGCGGTGGAGGCGGATTATTTCCGCATCACGCCGACGGCGTACTTCGTTCCGGTTTCGGTGAAGGTCCCGGGATCGGTGATCGACCTGGCCGAGAAGCGCGGCGGCGGCGAGACCGAGTTCGACTTTCTGGGCCAGATCCTGGACGACCGCAAAGTGGCCGTGGGCACCGTGCGGGACTACATCAAGGTCAAGCTCGAAGCGGGCGAGGCCGCCAGACTCAGCCACCGGAACTTCCATTACGACGCCGGCTTTACGCTGTCGCCGGGCAAGTACCGGATGAAGTTCCTGGTGCGGGAAAACGTGACCGGCAAAATGGGCACGTTCGACATGCGCTTCGTGGTGCCCGACCTGGCGGCCGACTCGGCGGTGCTGAAAACCAGCTCGGTGATCTGGAGCAACCAGCGCGAGCCGTTCAAGGCGGCGGTGGGCGCGGCGGAGAACCAGAGGGCGGCCAGGAGAACGGCGCGGCCGAACCCGCTGGTGGTGGGCGATGAGAAAGTGGTGCCCAGCATCACCAAAGTATTCCGGCGCGACCAGAATATGACCATCTCGTTCGACGTGTACGATGCGGCGCCGGACCCGGCCAATGTACGCGCGCGGCGCATCGCGGTGAGCATGAGCCTGTTCAACGAGAAGGGCGCAAAAGCGTTCTCAGCGGCTCCGCTGCTGGCCACGGCGCTGGCAGCCACCCGGCCGAACGCGGTGCCGGTCGAGTTGCAGGTCCCGCTGAAGGGTCTGGCGCCGGGGCGATACACGTGCCAGCTCAACGTGATCGACGAAGTGGGCCACAAGTTCGCGTTTCCGCGGCAGGCGCTGGTGGTGCAGTAGAAAAAGGGGTCAGACGCATTTCCCTCGGCGGAAAATGCGTCTGACCCCTTTTTCCAGGGGCCGCGCGCGCTATTTTTTCCCCGGCGCGGGCAGCGGCATGTCGGAGCTGTCCATGTCGGCCACGGCCTTCCAGGTTCCGTCGGCTTGCTTCTTATAGGCGACCAGGTATTTGCCCTTGTCGGTGACGGGCTTTTTCGTCTTGGGGTCCGTCGTGGTCATGGTGTAGGTGCCTTGCGTGTAGCCCAGGTCGGCGGACTTGGCGACCTCGACGCGCGACGGCTGGAACGCGAGCGAGGAATTCGGATCGTCGAAGACCGGCTTCAAAGCCGCTCGAATCGCGTCTTTGCCGTTAGCGGCCGGCGCGTTGGACATCAGCAGCGATGCGTCGTCGGCGTAATAGCTCACAGTCTTTTCGAAGTCCTTGGCCGCCACGACCTTGGCCCAAGCCGCGTCGGTATCTTTGAGCGACTGAACGTCGGCGTCGTGGGTATCCGGGGGCGGTGCCTGCGTGCAGGCGGTTGTGAAGGCGACCAGCAAGAGAGAAACCAGCATGGAAAGTCGTAGGAGCATTCGTTTGTCCTCCAGTCAATGATAGCGAATATACACGAAACCGCTTGTGAGACACCAGGCGGCTGGGGGCGGCAGTGTCGCCGCCGTGCAGTAGGGTCCTTATTTGCCCGCGGGCAGAGGCACGTCGGAGCTCTCCATGTCGGCCACGGCCTTCCAGGTTCCGTCGGCTTGCTTCTTATAGGCGATCAGGAATTTGCCCTTCTCGGTGACGGGTTTTTTCGTTTTGGGGTCCGTCATGGTCATGGTGTAGGTGCCTTGCGTGTAGCCCAGGTCGCCGGACTTGGCAACCTCGACACGCGACGGCTGGCACGCGTGCGCGAAATTCGGGTCATCGGCGAGCGGCTTGAAAGCCGCTCGAATGGCGTCCTTGCCGTTGATTTCCGGCGCGGTGGGCACCAGCACCGACGCATCATCGGCGTAATAGCTCATACTCTTTTCGAAGTCCTTGGCCGCCGTGGCCTTGGCCCAAGCCGCTTCGGTATCTTTGAGGGCCTGAACGTCGGCGGCGTGGGTATCCGGGGGCGGCGCCTGGGTGCAGGCGGTGGTGAAGGCGAGCAGCAGGAGAGAAACCAGCATGGAAAGTCGTAGGTGCATCCGTTTGTCCTCCAGTCAACAGGAGCAATTATACACGAAGTCCCGCTGGGGCGTTATCGTTTGCGGAACGCCACCACCGCCAACGGCGGCAGCGTCACGGCGATGCTGTACGGGCGGTTGTGCTTGGGCACGGGGCGCGAAGAGACGCAGCCGCCGTTGCCCATGTTCGAGCCGCCAAACAACTCCGAATCGGTGTTCAGAATCTCTTCGTAAAAACCCTCTTCCGGCACGCCGAACTCGTAGCCCTGGCGCGGGATGGGAGTGAAGTTGCAGCAGAAGAGAATGAAGTCGCTGGGGTCCTCGGCGCGGCGCAGGAAGGCGATGATGGAGGCCTCCCAGTCGTGGAAGTCTATCCATTCGAAACCGCTGTAGTGAAAGTCCACCTGGTAAAGCGCGGGGCTGGAGCGGTAGAGGCGGTTGAGCTCGCGCACCAGGGTCTGTAGCTTGCGGTGACAGTCGAATTCCAGCAGCTCCCAGTGCAAGCCGGTGTTGCAGTTCCACTCCTCGCGCTGGCCGATTTCCTGGCCCATGAAGAGCAGCTTCTTGCCGGGGTGGGCCCACATGTAGGCCAGGAAGGCGCGCACGTTGGCGAACTGGCGCCACTCGTCGCCGGGCATTTTGTTCAGCAGCGAGCTTTTGCCGTGGACCACCTCGTCGTGCGAGACGGGCAGCACGAAGTTCTCGTAGAAGGCGTAGAGCAGGCTGAAGGTGATGTCGTTGTGATGGAACTTGCGGTAGATAGGGTCGTTCGCGAAGTAGGCCAGCATGTCGTGCATCCAGCCCATGTTCCACTTCATGGTGAAGCCCAGTCCGTTGAGATAGACGGGCTTGGAGACGCCGGGGAAAGCGGTGGATTCTTCGGCCACGGTCATGGCGCCAGGAACGGTGTGGGCGAGCTCGTTGAATTGGCGGAGGAAGTCGATGGCCTCCAGGTTCTCGTTGCCGCCGTACTGGTTGGGGATCCACTCGCCGGGCTGGCGCGAGTAATCGAGATACAGCATGGAGGCCACGGCATCGACGCGCAGGCCGTCGATGTGGTACTCCTTCAGCCAGAACAGGGCGTTGGAGATGAGGAACGTGCGCACTTCGTTGCGGCCGTAGTTGAAGACCAGCGTGCCCCAGTCGTGCTGCTCGCCCTTGCGCGGGTCGGCATGCTCGTAGAGCGCAGTGCCGTCGAAGAAGACCAGGCCGTGGGCGTCCTTGGGGAAATGCGCGGGGACCCAATCGACGAACACGCCGATGCCGGCCTGGTGGCAGCAATCGACGAAGTACCTGAAATCGTCGGGCGTGCCGAATCGCGAGGTGGGCGCGAAGTAGCCGGTGATCTGGTAGCCCCACGAGCCGGAAAACGGGTACTCCATGATGGGCAGGAGCTCGATGTGCGTGTAGCCCATCCGCTTCACATACTGCACCAGCTTGACGGCCAGTTCGCGGTACGTGAGCGTCTGGCCCATGGGGCCGCGGAGCCAGGATTCCAAATGCACTTCGTAGAAGGCAATGGGCGATTTGAGCCAGTCGGTCTGGCCGCGCGATTCCATCCAGGCGGCATCCTGCCACTGGTACCGGGCGATGTCCCAGACCACCGAGGCGGATTTCGGCGGCGTCTCGCAGTAGAAGGCGTAGGGGTCGGCCTTGAGCTGCTGGTACCCGGCGAAGCGGGAACGGATGTGGTACTTGTACGCCGCTCCCTGGCCGAGACCGGGGATGAAAATTTCCCAGACGCCGCCATCGCGGCGGCGCATGGGATGGCGGCGGGTGTCCCAGTCGTTGAACTCGCCGGCGACGGTGACGCTTTCGGCGTTGGGCGCCCACACGGCGAAGCGAACGCCGGGGACGCCATCGGCCGCGTCGATGTGCGCGCCGAGGGTGCGCCAGGCTTCATGGAGCGTGCCCTCGGTGTGGAGGTAGAGATCGGCATCGGAGATTCGCGGGCCGAAGCGGTAAGGGTCGTCGATGGCGGCTTCGCGGCCGTCCCACAGGCGCGCGCTAATCGTGTACGGCTGTGGATCGCCGTTCATGGTGGCGCAAAAGAAACCTTGCGCATGCAACTTGCCCATCACGCAGCGCCGGTCGCCCAAGACAACCTCGGCCGATTCCGCCTGGGGGAGGAACGCGCGGACCTCCCAGCGGGCCTGTCCGCCCTTCTTGCGGATGGCGTGCGGCCCGAGAATGCGGAAGGCATCGCCGTGATATCCGCCGACAATCGCTTCAATCTCTTCAACAGTCATGTCTAATAGTCAAGTATGGCCGATTTTCTGCTGGAAATGCCCAAAGCGGAGTTGCACCTGCATCTGGAGGGCTCGGTCGAGCCCGAAACGCTGCATGAACTCGACCCCTCGACGCCGCTCGAAGAACTCCGCGCGCTATACCGTTACGCGGATTTCGAGGATTTTCTCAAGGCCTTCGGCGCGGTGGGAAAACGCCTGCGCACGCCCCAGGACTACGCGCTGATTACGCGGCGGCTGCTGGAGCGGATGGCGGCCGAAAACGTGCGCTACGCCGAAATCACTCTGGCGGCCGGCGTGGTGCTGTGGAAGGGGCAGGAGTTCGGGCCGATCTTCGACGCCATCCTGGAGGCCGCGGACGGCTCCGCGGTGGAGGTGCGCTGGATACTGGACGCCGTGCGGCAATTCAGCGTCGAGCAGGCCCAACAGGTGGCGGAACTGGCGGCGGCGCGCATGGACCGCGGCGTGGTGGCCTTGGGGATCGGCGGCAGCGAAGAGCGCGGACCAGCCGAGCGGTTCACGGAGGTGTTCGCGTTCGCCAAGAGCGCGGGGCTGCGGTTGGTGGCGCACGCGGGCGAGAGCGCGGGGCCGGAATCGGTGTGGGCCGCGCTGAAGCTGGGCGCGGAGCGCATCGGCCACGGAATCGCGGCGGCGCGCGATACGGAGCTAATGCGGCATCTTCGCGAGCGGGACATCCCGCTGGAGATTTGTTTGACCAGCAACATGGTGACTGGCGTGGTGAAGAGCCTCGAAGAGCACCCGCTGCGGCGGCTGTACGACGCGGGTGTGCCGATCGTATTGAACACGGACGACCCGGCCATGTTCGGCTGCACGCTGACGGGCGAATACCGGCTGGCGGCGCGGCAGTTCGGCTTCTGCGAAGCCGAGATGCGGGGGATTGCGGAGAACGGGTTCCGGTACGCGTTCCGGCTTCCCGCTGCTATTCCAAACGAGAAAACGGTCGCCGCGATGCTGGAGACGAACAACCCCGCGGCGCTGAAACGTTATCGCTCGTTCCGTGATTTGCGCGGGCCGAAGTAGCGCCGGCGATCTTGTCGCCGGTTCTTTCCCCAGACCGGACAACCCCACCGGCGGCAAAGGGGGTGCCCTCTGGGCCCGGCGCTACAATGAAACCGTGCGAGTTGCGATTCTCATTGCCCTTTTGGCGAATGTTGCGGTGATGTCCGCGCAGAATGCGGGCGGCCGGCCCTTTCATAACGAAGCGGAGCGGCTCGCCAAATGGAAGGCCGTCGAGATGCCGTTCCATTCCGCAGGCCTTTCCGCGCGCGAGCGCCAGATGGTGGATAAGTTGGTGGAAGCCTGCCGGCTGCTCGACGGCGTTTTCTGGCGGCAGAGCGATCTGGGCGGACTGGCCCTCTACCAGCACACTCGAAATCAAACGCTGAAAGACCTGCTCGGCGTCATGGGCAGCCGCTGGGACCTGGTGGATCAGAACCGGCCGTTCATCGGGGAAGAGCCGATGTTTCCGGGGCACGAACTGTATCCCGACGACCTCACGCGCGCCCGCCTCGAGCAGTACCTTCAGAAGCATCCCGAAGACCGGGCCGCCATCTACAACCCGTACACGGTGGCCAAATGGCAGGGCGACCGGCTCGTCGCCGTGCCGTATCACGTGGAGTATAAGCAGCTCCTCGAGCCGATGGCCAAGGCGCTGCGCGATGCCGCCGCCCTCAGCGAAGACGCCGCTTTCGCCAAGTTCCTGCGTATGCGCGCCGACGCGCTCCTCTTCGACGACTATTACCAGAGCGACCTCGCCTGGCTGGACCTGAAAGACCCCAAGTTCGACGTGATCTTCGCGCCTTACGAAACCTACCTGGACGACTTGCTGGGCGTGAAGACCTCTTACGGCGCTGCCATTCTGATCCGCAACGAAGCGGAGAGCCGCAAGCTGGCCCTCTACCAGAAGTACGTGCCAGACATCCAGGATGCGCTGCCGCTGGAGGCGGCCGACCGTCCTTCGAAACGCGGCCGCGCCACTCCCATGGAAGTGATGGACGCGCCCTACCGCGCGGGCGATCTGCGCTATGGCTACCAGGCCGTGGCCGACAACCTGCCCAACGATCCGCGGGTCCACCAGGAGAAGGGCAGCAAGAAAATCTTCTTCAAGAATTTCATGGACGCGCGCGTTGCGAATATCATCCTGCCCTTGGCGAAGAGGATGATCGAGGCCGGCCAGGCCGAAAAGGTCTCGGCCGATGGATACCTGACGGGCACGGTGTTGCATGAGATTGCGCACGGGCTGGGGCCGTCGTTCGCCCGCAAGGACGGGAAGGTAGTGGACATCCGCGAAGCCCTAGGCCCGGTGTCTGCGGGACTCGAAGAGGCCAAGGCCGACGCCGTGGGAATGTTCGGCCTGGCGTGGCTGGCGGATCATGGCGCGCTGCCCAAAGACCGGCTCGAGGAGTATTACGCCTCCTTCGTGGCGGATTTTTTCCGCGCGCTGCGGTTTGGGACGGGCGAAGCGCACGGGCGGGCGGAGATGATGGAGTTCAACTACCTGCTGGAGCAGCGGGCGCTGGCGCGCGCCAACGGGCGCTATGCCATCGATTACGCGCGCATGCCCGCGGCGCTGGCGCAGCTCTCCAAGGAACTGCTGGAGACGGAAGCCACCGGCGACCGCGCCCGTGCGGAAGCCTGGTTCGCCAGGTACGACAAGATGCCGGCGGAGCTGAAGAGCGCGCTCGGCGCGGCGGCGGACATCCCCGTCGACATTCGACCCATTTTCTCTTTCCCGGATAAATGACGGATCGTCCATGCAAACTCGAAATTGCAATTCCCGTGTATTGGTGATTCTCCTGGCGGCCTGCGCTTCGGCCATGCTGGCGGGGCCGGTGTCTCCCGCGCACCAACCGCCTGGCACGGTGGTGGTGGACGCGTCGGAATTCTACGACCAGATCCCCGCCGGCGACACCACCGGCGGCGGCTTCGGAAATGCCAGCACCGCCTGGTTCTTCAACAACAGCGTCATCGACCTGGTTTCGAAGGAAGACGCCGTGGCCAAGGCGACTATCCCGGAAGCCGGCGCTTATCGCCTGTTCGTGCGCAGCCAGGGGACCGCCACCAGCGGGTTCAAGGTTTCCGTTGATGGGCAGCTTGGCGCGGACGTGTTCGGCGACGGCCCGCTCGCCTGGAAGGGCAGCGGCACGTTTCAACTGAAGAAAGGCACGGTGGAGATTCGCCTCACCGCCATCAGCCCGCGGCCCACGCTCGACGTGCTGGTGCTCTCGAAGAACGCCAACTTTGAGGAGAAGGACCTGAAGCCGCTGGAGCTTCCCGAAGAGGTGGAGCTGCTGAAGGACTACACCATTCCCGCGGCCAATATCGTGAAATTCGGAGACGTGGATGGCGACGGCAAGCCGGACTTCCTGGTGATTACCTCGGATTACTCGGCCTACATGTACAACCACGACGGCAAGGAGCTGTGGCACTGGGATGCGCCCGCGGAAGGCGCCCGATTGCGGGGCCAGTTCGAAGCGCCCGGCTCGATTTGGGATTTCGACCAGGACGGTTACGCCGAGGTGGTGCACTGGCGAATCATCGATGGCAAGGAGTGGCTGGTGATGGCGGACGGCCGCACCGGCGCCATCAAGCACAAAGTCGAGTGGCCCACGCCGCCCCTGCCGCACGTGTATAACAACTTCCGCACGGCCATTGCCAGGTTCCATCCCGGCTACGCCGATAACCTGCTGGTGTTCACGGATTCCGGCGGCACCATCAGCCTGACCGCTTACGACCGCGAGTTGAAGCAGATCTGGCAGCACTCCGAGCAGCGCAAAAAGGATTTCTTCGGACACTACATCTACCCCATCGATCTCAACGGCGACGGAATCGACGAGGTGCTGCTCAGCGGCCTGTGCCTGGACTCCAAGGGGAACACCATCTGGAACAACTATCGCCTCTTCGACGACAACCACGATCACATGGACGCCATGGAGTTCTTCGACATCAACGGCGACGGAAAGCCGGAGCTGATCACGGGGCAGAGCGACGTGGGCGCGCTGGCCTACCGGGCGATGACCGGGGAGATGCTGTGGCAGAACCTGGCCGACCACACCCAGCAGATCACCGCCGGCTACATCCTCAAGGGCATGAAGACCCCGCAGGTGGTGGCCAACGGCCGCACGTACGGCGGGCGGGGCGGTCTGGGCGCGCAGCTCTACTGGTTCGATAACCTCGGCAACCTGCTTTCGAAGTGGCCGCGCAATCCCGTGACCGGCAACCCGAATTTCGTCCGCGGCGACTGGTACGGCGACGGGAAAAAGGAATTCTTCTGGCACAAGTTCAAGCTGGAGGACGACGGCAAGGGCACGCTCTACTTCAAGGACCCGGTCTACCACATGTTCGATTTCCTGGGCAACGGCGCGGAGCAGGTGATCACCGAGGACCGCACGGTGCTGCGCGTGTACGGGTATCGCCACGTGAAGCCCAAGACCGTCCAGCGGGACTCCGAGTACAAGCGCAACTCCATCGCCAACCACACTCACTATTAGAAAAGGAGGTCTTATGACGCGCGTTGTTTCGTGGTTGATTCCCCTCTTGCTGGCGGCGGCTCCGGTGAAGGGGCTCGTCCGGACCACCATTCCGTTCGACTCCGATTGGCGCTTCCTCAAAGCCGACGCACCGGGCGCCGAACAGCCCGCGTTCGCGGACGCGGCCTGGCGCGCTTTGAACGTGCCCCACGACTGGAGCATCGAAGGTCCGTTCGACCAGAAGAATCCCGCGGGCGGCGCGGGCGGTTGGCTTCCCGCCGGCATTGGCTGGTACCGGAAACATTTCAGCCTTCCCGCGGATTATGCCAAGCGGCGCATCTTCGTCGAGTTCGACGGCGTCATGGCCAACAGCGAGGTCTGGATCAACGGTTTCCGGCTCGGAAAACGGCCCTATGGCTACGTCAGCTTCCGCTACGAGCTGACCGGGCACGTGACCTTCGGCGCGAAGAATCCCAACGTGCTCGCGGTGCGCGCCGATAACTCCCGCCAGCCGGCCTCGCGCTGGTACGCGGGCGCGGGCATTTACCGGCACGTCCGCCTGCTGGTCACCGATCCGGTCCACCTGGATCAATGGGCCACCTTCGTGACCACGCCCCAGGTGGCCGCCGGCGAAGCCACGGTGCGCGTCCAAACCAGCGTCGTGAACCAGTCCGCTGCGGCACGCACGGTGGCGCTCGAAGTCGCCATCCTCGGCCCCGACGGCAAGACCGTGAAGACCGCCGAGACCAAGCCGCAAACCGTCGCCGCCGGGAAATCGGCGGACTTCGAGGAGGAGATCGCCGTCAAGTCCCCCGATATCTGGAACCTCGACCACCCCGCGCTCTACCGCGCCGTGGCCAGCGTTCGCGCCGGAAAGACCACGCTGGACGACGAAGTGGTCCCTTTCGGCATTCGCGAGTTTCATTTCGATGCCGCCACCGGATTCTGGCTGAACGGCAAGAATTTCAAAATCAAGGGCGTCTGCCTGCACCATGATGGCGGCGCGGTGGGCGCGGCGGTCCCGCTGCGCGTTTGGGAACGCCGCCTGGAGCAATTGAAGCTACTCGGGGTGAATGCTATCCGCACCGCCCACAACCCGCCCGCGCCGGAGTTTCTGGATCTCTGCGACCGCATGGGCTTCCTGGTGATGGACGAGATGTTCGACTGCTGGACGGTGGCCAAGAACCCCTACGACTACCATCTCTACTTCCGCGACTGGTCGCTCACCGACACGCATGACACCGTCCTGCGAGATCGCAACCACCCCAGCATCGTGGTCTATAGCGCGGGCAATGAGATTCACGATACGCCTCAAGCTGAACTCGCCATCGGCATTCTCAAAGGACTGATTGGCGTGTTTCACCAGGCCGACCCCACGCGCCCGGCCACGCAGGCGCTCTTCCGGCCCAACGCCAGCCACGATTATGAAGACGGCCTGGCCGACTTGTTGGATGTGATCGGGCAGAACTACCGGGAAAACGAAATCCTCGCCGCGCACGCGGCCAAGCCCACGCGCAAGATCCTCGGCACTGAGAATCACGGCGAACTCAGCACCTGGCTGGCCGTGCGCGACAACCCGCCCTATGCCGGCCAGTTCCTATGGAGCGGCATCGATTACATCGGCGAATCGCGGCTCTGGCCGAATGTCATCGCCGGTTCCGGCCTGCTGGACCACACCGGCGCCGTCAAACCGGTGGGGTATGAACGGCAGAGCTGGTGGTCGGACCAGCCCGTGGTTCACATGGTCCGCCGGGTGGCGCCGCAGCAGGCCGCACCCATCGACCCCGGCTATGAACAAACCGTCCGGCGGCAGGTACAGACGCTGTTCGACGACTGGACGCCCGCCGCGGTTCAAACCGAAAACGTGGAGGTGTACAGCAATTGCGAAGAGGTGGACCTTGTTCTCAACGGCAAATCTCTGGGATCGAAGCCGCACCCGGCCAATGACTCCGCGCGCAACTGGAGCGTGCCCTTCGAGCCGGGAACCATCCGGGCCATTGGCAGGAACAAGGGCCAGATTGTCGCCACGCATGAGCTGCGTACCGCGGGCAAGCCCGCCAGGCTCGTGCTGGCCGCCGATCGCGGGACGCTCGCTCCCGATTGGGACGATGTCGCGTATGTCACCGCCAGCGTGGTGGATGACAACGGCGTGCTGGTGCCCGGCGCAGACCCACTGGTCGCGTTCCGCGCGGTGGGCCCGGGCGTCATCGTCGCCGTGGACAGCGCGGACAACGCCAGCCACGAACCGTTCCAGGCATCCGAGCGCCATGCGTTTCAGGGCCAGTGCCTCGCCATTGTGAAAGCCAACGGCGCGGGGAGGATCGCGGTGACCGCTTCCTCGCCGGGCCTGGCCGCTGCCACTGTTAATATCGAAGCGAGAGGAAAACAATGAGAATCGCGATTTGTTGGGCGTTTTTGACACTGTGCGCCGCGCATGCGGCCGAGTTTCGCGCTGGCGCTTACGGCGCCAAAGGAGACGGCAAGACCCTCGATACCGCGGCCATTCAGAAGGCCATCGACGCTGCCGCCAAGGCCGGCGGCACGGTTGTCTTCGCCCCTGGAGTGTACCTGACTGGATCGTTGTTTTTGAAGTCGGGCACCGAACTGCGCGTGGACGCAGGCGTTGAACTCCACGGCGCACAGGACCTCGCGGCCTATCCGGTGATGCAGACGCGCGTCGCCGGGGTCGAGATGAGGTGGCCGGCCGCCCTCATCAACGTGTATGAGCAATCGCACGTGAAGATCTCCGGCAAGGGCGTGATCGATGGCGAGGGCAAAATCTGGTGGGACAAGTACTGGGATCTCCGCAAGGAGTATGAGCCGAAAGGCCTGCGGTGGGCCGCCGATTACGATTGCCAGCGGCCCCGCCTCATCGTGATTTACAAATCCTCGGACGTGGATCTGGTGGGCCTGGAACTGCGGCGCTCCGGCTTCTGGACGGTGCACATCTGCTACTCGCAACGGGTGCACGTGGATGGGACCACCATCCGCAACAACATCGGCGGCAAAGGTCCCAGCACCGACGGCATCGATATCGACTCCTCTTCCGACGTGCTGGTGGAACACTGCGACATCGACGACAACGATGACGACATCTGCCTCAAGGCCGGCCGCGACGCCGACGGTTTGCGCGTGAACCGCCCCACCGAGAAGATTGTGATCCGCGACTGCACCGTGCGCGGAGGCGCAGCCGGCATCACCATCGGCAGCGAAACTTCGGGCGGAATTCGCGACGTGGAAGCGTACCGCATCCATGTGCTGCGGCCCGTGCCGAACGGGATTCTGTTCAAGTCGGCCAGCACGCGCGGCGGCACCATCGAAAACATCGTGATGCACGATTTCGATATGCAGGGCGTGGGCACGCCGATCAGTATCACTTTGAACTGGAACCCCAGCTACAGCTACGCCAAGATGCCGGAGGGAATCACGAACCCGCCGGACTACTGGAAGGTGCTGACCGAGGCGGTGTCCCCCGAGAAGGGGCTGCCGCATTTTCGGAACGTCAAAATTTCGGACATCAAAGCCGTGGATGCGCAGCGGGCTTTTTCCGTTGGCTCCTACAGAGACTCGCCCTTGGAGAACTTCGAGTTCAAGAACCTGGATATCGACGCGAAGATGGCCGGCAGCATTCAGTACGCCGACCACTGGACCTTCGCCAACACGCACATCAAGACCGCCGACGGCAGCGTGGTGAAACTGCAAGACTGTGGGAGCGTTACGGGGTTGGGGGAGAAGTAGTAAGAAAGGCTCAGTGACATGGACGCGATCGTCGCCAAGAGCGCCGAATACCGGGCGCAGATTCAAGAGCAGACCAGGCGGTTGACCCACGGGCTACGGTACCACAGCATACAGCTTCCCGATGGCCACGTCTTGCCAGGGTTACAAAGCTTGGAGGACCTGCAGCGAAGGTTGGCTGTCTTCCCGCTGCCCGACAGATTAGACGGAAAACGCGTACTCGACATCGGCGCGTGGGATGGCTGGTTCAGCTTCGAGATGGAACGGAGGGGCGCGGAGGTAGTCGCCGTCGACTGTGTCCCGTTCAAGACGTTCTATGAGGCCAGAGAGATGCTCGGGTCGAACGTTTCGTACGAGATCCTGGATGTCGCTGAATTGTCGCCGGAACGTCTGGGCATGTTCGACATCGTACTCTTCTTTGGAGTTCTTTATCATCTCAGACATCCTCTTCAGGGCCTCGAGAAAGTTCTGTCCGTGACCCGGGAGACTGCGCTGGTCGAGTCATTTGTTCTAAGGCCCGACCAGACCGGTAGGAGTGGGAACCCCTTCATGGAGTTCTACGAGGTGGACGATCTCGGTGGCCAACTGGATAACTGGTATGGGCCAACGACCGGATGTTTGATGGCGCTCTGCCGGTCGGCCGGCTTCGCCAGAGTGGAGTTCACGCACGAGGAGAATCAGAGGGCATCTCTGATATGCTCCCGCCAGTGGCAGCATCGGATCACGCCGTGCGCTCCTGCTCCTCTGCTGAACGTCGCTGTGAACAACCGCGACTTCAGTGTCCGATTCCATCCCTCGAAGGACGAGTACCTACTCTGCTTCTTCCAGACGAGTGAGTCGGGACTGAACCGCGGTGACGTTTGCGTCGATGTGGACGGCTGCGGCACGCCGGCTCTGCGCGTTGTTCAGACGGGCGAGACCGCGTGGCAGGCGGACTGCCTCCGCCCACCCTACCTGACCTCAGGCAGGCATGAGGTCCGTCTGCGAACACGGGACAGTGACTACAGCAACACAATGGATATTTTCGTAACCGAGAGCACCGCCCCTCTCCCGCTCACGCAGCGGGACATAGTTCCGGTTTTGCTTCGGGCTTCATACGCGGCCCCGGCAGACGCTCGGTTTCTCGATTTCGGTGAGGTTAACTGCTACATGACGTGTCGCGCCGAACGCCTTTCGGCAGTCGACTTCGTAGCGGTCCTGGATGGCACAGAGCGTCCACTCCGGAGCATTTTGAACACTGGCAACGGATGTTGGCAGGCGAAAATAGCTTCACCCGCCGCAATGTCCCCTGGCGCGCACACCATTCAGCTTCGAACAAACTCAGGGCGCTGTGTTGAGGTGCAGTTCGAAGTCTCCGAATACCAGACGTGACCCTACTCTTGTCCGTACAAGACAGCCTCAGCCGGTGGGGCAACAACCCGCCAAGGTAGCTTGTGATGGCTTATAGTATTTCGGGTCAGCGGATCACGATGTCGGCGTCGCGCTCCGGATGCGCGGCCTCTCCGGCGAAAGCCGTGAGTTCCAACCCGGTCACGGACTCGGCTTCCAACGCGTTGGTGAAGTAGTCCGGGCGCTTGTCTCCCCATTTGACGCTCGAATGCTTCAGAACAACATTGTCCGCGTAGCGGATGCTGAAGCCGGGGTTGCCGTGCGGCTCAATGGCTGGATAGGCCGTCGTGGGCCGGTTGTCGAATAGGCCTCCGGGATATTGCGTCCAGCGGTCCAGCGTCACGGCGACATTCTCCAGCGTGACCCCGCGAATGCGGCTCTCCTTGCTGCCCTGGACGCGCACGCTGTTTTCGGCGCGGCCGCTTACGTTCTGGACGCGCACGTCGTGGATGGTTCCGATCTTACCTTGAGCGGTGCGCGGAATGGCCGTTAGTGAGATGGCCTCGCCGCGGCCCCACCACGGGTCCGAATGGTAGCGCGACACGAATTGGATGTCGCGGAAATCGATGTTGTAAACGCTGCCTTCATCGCGGGCCTGGATGCACAGGCCGCGCGAGCTGGAGCGGATCTCGCAGCGCTCGAAGCGGATATCGTGGACGTCCTGCGTGGTCTCGGTGCCGATCTTCACGCCGGCGTCTTGCGTCTGGATGACGCAATCGTGGACCGTAATGTTGGCCGATGGTCCGTAGTCGGTGGCTTGCCGCGTGGCCTTGATCACGATGGCATCGTCGCCGCACACGATGTTGCAGTTGCGGATCTCGAGGTCGCGGCAATGGTCGGGATCGATGCCGTCGCAGTTGGGCACGTCCAGCAGGTTGCGGATCTTCAGGTTGTCCACCAGGACGTGCTCGCAGCCGATCATGTGCAGCCCCCATTCGGGCGCCTCGCTGAAGGTAATGTCGTGGACCTCGAGGCCTTTGCAGTTAGTCAGCACGAACATCTTCGGGCGGAAGCCGGCGGGCAGCCACCACTCGTTGGGCTGGTCGTAGCGGCTCATGAACTCGCGCGCCCGGCCGTTGATGTTGCCGGTGCCGGTGATGCGCAGGCCGTCGGCGCCGGTAGCCGTGATGACGCCGCCGCCGGTGTAGTGCTGCGGGTTGGTGCTCACCACCAACTCGGCGTCGTCGGCCAGGTGGAAATCGATGCCGCCCTTCAGGACCAGCGTGCCGATGAGATATTTCTTGCCGCCGCGGATGAGCACCTGCGCGCCGGGCCCAGGGGGCGCCCCCGCCGCCGCAGCCTGGTCGATGGCCCGCTGGATGGCGGCGGTGTCGAGCGTGCTCCCGTCACCCACGGCGCCGTAGTCCCGGACGTCGAAGACGCGGACATTCTGCGCCGATGACACGGCGGACCCAAGAACTGTCACGGCAGCCAGCCGCAGGGCCTCACGCCGGCTGAGATGGCTATCTTTCATTCGTTCCTCCTACATCTGCCCGCCGCACATTTCGAGAATCTCGATAGTCTCCAGACAGCCTTGCGCGGTGCTGTTGGTCGATAGGCCGGGGACCTCGTCAATCGGGTTCAGAACCTCCGGGCCCTTGAAACTGGTGGTGGCGAAGCTTGCCAGGCGCAGGCCGCTCAAGGCCTTCTTGGCGAACGCCGGGTTCTTCGTCAGCATGTATGCGTAGGCCGCCAGGCGTCCTCGCGCATATTGGCCGTCGGCGCCCTCGCTCCCCGTGGTCATATCCTTGGCCACTACCGCCTTGGGCGCGCCGGACAGCCGGCAGTATTGGTTCCACGCCTTGTGCCAGCCGGCGTTGTCGATCAGCGTATTCAGCTCGAACACCACTTCCGCGCCGCCCTGGATGGTGGTCAGGTTGTAGGTTCCGAAACCGTCTTCCACCAGCGGATAGAGCTTTCCCGTGGCGGGATCGTAGCCGTACAGGTTGTTCGGACCCGTCATGAACCAATAGGGCATTTTGGCGATGGAATCCATGCCGGCGATGATCTTGTCGCGATACTTAGGCTCGCCGGTGCGTTCCCACTCCGTCATCCAGTTGCCGATAAACGACAGCCAGTCCGGCCCGCCGCGCACCCGCCCCGGATACGGAATCGGCCCGGTGCGCGGAGAGGCCAAGCGCATGGTGTCGATTTCCGTGGTCTTGTAGTCAGCGTCCACCACCTCGTGCATCACGTCGCCGGTGCGCTCATCGGTGGTCAGGTAGTAGTAATACCGGCGAAATGCCGCCTGGCTGATGCGCGGTTCCTTGGCGCCGCAGCCCCAGTGACGCACGTTGTGACGCGAACCGAGCGGCGCGAATCGTCCCAAGTGATAGGTGTCGACTTCCGTGGTATGGCGCGTCATGGCCTCGGCCATGCGGAAGATGTCGGCCCGCCCGCTGCGCAGGAAGCTCGACCACAGCCACATGTCGGTGCCCAGCTCGGTGTTGTCCCAGGCGTAGCCGCCCACGTCGTAGCGCCACTCGTGGCGCTGCGCGTCATGCTGGTGCATCACGTCGCCATAATCCCAGAAGCCGTACCAGTGCCGCTGCTCCACCTCTTTGCGATAGATCGCGAAAGCGGCGTCGAGCCGGTCTTCGAGTTGCCGTTTGGCGGGCGTCGAACGGTCCGGCAGGCTCCAGATGCCGAAGACTTGCGCGGCGTGGATATATTGCGGCGTAGTCACCAGCAGGGGCGGCTCCTCGGCAATCCTGGCCTGCCGCGCCAGATCTTCCTTGGCCGGGACGGCGGCGCTGGGGAAGAGCGTCATCTCGCTCGAGCGCGCCACGCCGTGCGGAGTGCTGAAGCCCGGCTGCACGTCTTCATAGCTGGAATCCAGGCCGTGGGCCCGGGTGTCGTAGTGGCGCAGATCCATGGCGGCGGCGTCGGGCGACCACAGCCAGATGTACAGATCGGCCGCGTCGCCAGAGGCTTTCTGAACCTCGAGCGAGGCGGGGTAGGATTGCCAGAAGTTCTTCACGCCCACGGCCAGGCCGCCCGAGACGTTGCCGATGAAGACCAGCCCGGAAGCGCGCCGTCCGGCAATCGCGGCCAGCCAGCAGCTTTGCGGATTGGTGCGCTTCTGGATGGTGAAGCCGTCGGCGTTGGGTTGCACCAGCTTATAGGCGTCCCACACCGCCCAGTCGGTGAGCAGCTTCTGCCCGCGCTGGTCGAAGGCCTCCTTGTTGGGGATGCGCTTGCCCGCCAGTTGGTCGGGGTAGGCGCTGCCCCGGCCGCCGGGCAGCATGAGCGGGCGCGCGCTGGCCGGCTCGATCGGCTCGGCCCACAATCCGTCGCCCTCGCCCGAAAAACGAACATGGCGATTCTGCACCTGCTCGCGCATCGGCACCGAGAAAACCACGCCGAGGCCGCGGATGAAATCTTTCTGCTCGTCGCCATCGAAGACCATGGTGTGCACCAGGCGGACCTGCTCCAGCCCGGCGTAGAAATACAGGCGCACGGTGAAGGGAAGCCATTCGCGGGTTCCAGTATCGGCCCTGTGAACACCCTCGATTTTGACCACGGCGCGCACCGGGCCGGTCTGTTCCACGGTGACCTTGCGGATGCTGCTGGTGAATTCCGAGCGGTCATCGAGGGTGCACACCAGGCGCCCCTGGCGCGCCACCACGCGGCCTTCGACGGTCATCGAGTCGATCAGGAACGCTCCCTGCTTGGGGATGCGGCATTGAAGCCGGCCCGTGTCGATGTCGATGGCCCCGCCGCTTTCGGCCACCTTCACCGGCGAAGCGGGAGCGGCCGCCGTGCCCCGCGCCAGTTTGAACGCGCCCGAGGCGCTCGGCCCGGCCACGGTGGCGAAGCCGATAAACTTCATCGATCCGTCGGGCCAATACGCCAGCGGCCAGTTCTGCAAGGGCAGGGCTTGGCCTTCGGCGGTGGTCAGAGTGAAGGTCTGGTCCTTGCGCACCGTGCCGCGCGGCCAGGGAACTCCCCAACTGACACCGCTCTCCATCACCGGAGGGCTTCCACCCAGCCAGCCGGCCGTCACCGCTTCATTAAGAACTGTCTGCGCGGCCGCATCCTGCTCCAATGCGGCCGCGGTGGCGCTACTCGCCAAAATCCCGAGAGCGTTGCGTCGTGTGATTTTCATGAGGTTTACCTCGCGATCAGCCGCACCGGGCCCAACAACCCCGAAGGCAGCGGCTCCAAATTCCGCATGTCCTGATCCTGGAAGCGGTCGCCGTACTTGGCGATGAGCCCCTTGTAGTCCGGCAGCGGTGCTTTGGCCATCTCGTTGATGGCCAGGTTGGCCACTACCACGCGGATGGTGTTCTCGCCCGCGTGCAGCAGGCCGCCGACCTCCACCTCGTAGGGGGCGCACCACACCGAGCCGGCCGGTTCGCCATTCACGTATACCACGGCGGCCTCGCGCACCGGGCCTTCCAGCATGGCCCGCATGCCGGAGGAGCCTCGCCGGCCCTCCGCGGTCACCGGCGTCCCTTCGCCGAAGTTCAGGTAGAGCGGGTGCTTGGACGCGGCCATCGCCTGGTCGATGGTCACGGTCTTTTCGTAGGTGGCGCGGCCGGAGTAATACTTCCTCGCCGCGTCCTCGGTCCAGGAGCGCAGTGCGGTCATTGCGACTGGCTCCGTCGAACCCGCGAACGTGACCTTCCACCCCGAGCTGAGGTCCACCGGCGCGGGCGCGGGGCCAGCGGGCGCGGGACGGGGTGCGACGTGTTCTTTCGAGAACACCACGATGCGGGATTCATAGGGCGCCAGATCCAGGTCGAGACGATTCCCGCCCGCTCCGGTCACCTTGCCCGTGAACGTGTCAAACCAGGCCGATTCGAGTCCCGTCACGCGGAACGTGGCCTGGCTGTGGACCGGGTGGTTGCTGGTGTTGGCCAGGAAGTAGATGTCGCCGTACGCGAGCTTGCGGTGAACGAAGCCGATCTCGGGCGCCATGGCGACGTCGGCGGCCAGTGCCGCATGAAGCTGCTCGCCCAGTTTGGTCTCGTCGGTTACCACGTGCCCGCGCGCGCCGGGCGCTTCGAACATCGCGCGCGACCATGCGCGAATTTGCGCCGTCTGGCTTTCCGCATCGGTCAGCCCCGGCGCCAGCGAGGGCGTACGGCGCGTGGCCACCAGCGTTCCGCCCTTGCGGACAAACTCGTCGAGCTTCTGCAATGTGGCCAGCGGAATCCGCTCCACACCCGGCAGAATCAGGATGCGGTAGGGCACTCCGGCGTGCGCAATCGCGCCATCGTCGATGTAATCGAAGTTGTACCCCGCGTCCAGGATCTGCGGAATCACGTTTTGCCCGAGCAGCCCATCCATGGCCTGGTTGACGGAGTCTCGACCCAGCGCAAAGCCCGCGTAGGCATCGTCGTCGGGCAGATACAGCGCCACATCGTTGGCCGGCTGGCCCTGCCGCAGCATGAAACTCACGCGCTGCAGGTAGGCCGTGATGTCCGGCATCACCAGCCACCACGGATTGTGATCGTTGAACACCGCCGCCGCGTAGAAGTGCCATCCCGGCTCGCCCGCTTCTTTCGGCGAATAGGGAAAGCCGTGCCCCACGAGCTGGTTGACGCCTTGCAGAAAATGCAGGTCGGCCTCGGCCTTCATATCCAGCGGCGTGGCGCGAAACACGGGCGAATGCAGCCAGGTCCAGGTCTCCGAAGAAGTCACCGGACGGCCGTAGAGGTGGCTCGCCGAGGCTGCCCAGCGCGTCGCGGTGAAGTGACGCCACTGCGACCCTTCGCCTTCCGGCAGATCCACCAGCGCACTGCTCGAGAGCGTCACCGGCGGTGTCCCGTAACTCTGCGAACGGAAGCGGGTCCCGTGCTGCCTGGCCCATTCGGTCAATGGCGTGAGGTAGTGTTCGTTGGCGAGTTCCGTGAGGGTCTGGCCCCAATCGTGGCGGATGGCCCTGGTCTGGTCGCCGATGTCGCCCGCCAGCGCGGGCAGATAGGGAGTCAGATCGTATCCGCGGCGCTTCTGAAACTCCTGCAGGAAATCGCCGGTCCAGTCGGCGCCGTAGACTTCCAGGCTGTCGCTGAAGATGGCATACGGCGGATTCTTTCCCACGGCCTTCAACATCGGTTCGCCGACGAATTTCAGATGGTTGTCGATGGCCGCGCGGTCGTAGTGATCGAGCACAAAGCCCTCGGCGCCGAAGGCCGGGCGTTTCACCGTCTGGCGCGTGCGGCTGGAAATGAAGAACAGCACCACGCGCCCCTCGCCGGCCTCGGCCGGCACGCGCACGGCGCCGTTGTCGATCTCCGTGAGGCGGCGAATGCCCTCGGCGGAAAACTGCCGGCGGTCTCCGCGCGCCAGAAACGCGGCGATGAACTTCTCTCCCTCCGCAACCGCCGGCAGCGGCACGGTCGCGGCATTCGCCGGCACGGGCACGTGGTCCACCCGCAGCCGCCCGGACGCCAGCGTGATCGGCGTGTGCGGGCCGCCGAATGGCCAGCCGCTTGTCAGCGTGAGGTCGAAGCGCAGCCCCAGATCGTGCGCCTTCTCCGCGGTGAAGCGCAGGTCGCCGAGAAACTCATCCGACAGATACGGAAAATTGCGGAGGCCGCGCTGGGGATCGTCGAGAGTCAGCGGATAAGTGGGCTGCACCTCGAATCCACCGATGCCGCCTTCTTTCATGGAGCGCAACTCGCGCTCCAGTTCCGGCTTGGTCACCGCGGGACCGAACCACCACCAGCGCACCATCATGCGAGCATCGTCGGGCGGCCGCTCGAAGGCGCGCCGCAAATCCGCCACGGTCGCCGGCGCGACCGGGCCCGTAGGGAGCCCCGCCGCCAGCAGGCACGCCAAGGCGAAGAGGCCCAGACAACCACACTTGTACACGTTAGGACGCATACTTATCATGCTATCCGATTCGCCACTGCCTGCGCCGTTTCGAGCCGCGAAACGGCGCCGATTTGACTGGGCGCCCGCGCCCGGCGATCATGAAGCATATGCCACGTTACTGTTACAGACTGCGCATCAAACCGGACTGCATCGAAGAGTATGAGCTCGAGCACACGCGCGTATGGCCGGAGCTTCTGGCCAAGCTGAAGGAAGTTGGTTTTTCCGACTATTCCATCTTCCGCCGCGGACAGGACCTGATGCTGGTTTTCCGCTTGGACAACTTCGACAAGGCTATGGACGAGATGGGCCGCGACCCCGTGAATCAGCGTTGGCAGGCCTTCATGGGCAGGCTTTTCGAACCCGTGCCCGACATACAGCCCGGCGAGCGCTTCTCCATGTGGAAGGAAGTCTTCTACCTGGAGTAACGCCGGCGCTGCGCCAGCCGCTCTCTTACGTTCGCGGCTCAGTACGACGCCTCATTCCGAGCCGCGAACGTAAGAGAGCGGTTGTTTCGCGCCGTTCCTACGCCGGCGCCGCCAGTAAACTGTCGTTGGGGTAGAAGTGGTCGACGTTTTCGGGCGTGATGATCTGGTGCGTGGTGAACAGCGCCGGCGGCGCCGCCTTCCGGGCCAGGATGTCCAGCGCCAGTCGCAGCAGACCGTCGCCGTACTTCTCCGGGAAGTAAGCCACTGAGGCGATCAGCCGCGTGTTCGGCACGCGCAGTTCGGCGCGGACCTCCGGTTCGCCGTTCTGTCCCACGATGGCGCACTCCTGGGCGCGGCCGGCCTCCTCGAATGCGCGCAGGGCGCCCAGCGCGCTCGGATCGTTGGCCGCGCCCACCAGGGTGCGCTTCGACTTGGATTCCCGCAGGTACTTGCGCACGCGTTCCAGAGAGGTTTGAAACTGCCCGTCGCCGTCGATTGAAACCGTCCGGCACGAAGCCGGCACGCGGATCACTTCCCCTATGCCCGCGGCCAACCCGCGCATGCGCGCTTTGGGCAGCGAGCCCGCCCGCAGCAGTTCGATCAGCAGGACTTCTTCCACTTCTCCGTTCCAGTGCTTCTTGGCCCACCGGCCCATGTATTGCCCCGCCATCAGCCCGGCCTGGTAATTGTTGGCGCCGAAGTACGTCGCCCCCGGGTGTGGAATGTCGATCGCAATGAAGGGGATGTTCGCCTCCAGGTACTTGGAGGCGATGGCCGGCGCAATCAGTTCATCGGTCTGGAACTCGATCACCAGGTCCACCTGTTCCCTCACCAGATAGTCGGCGCTGCGTAGAGCGATCTTGGGCTGGTAACGGTTGTCCACCACGATCAGTTCGATATGCTCCCGCTCGGCCGCCCGCGCCAGACCGAGCCGCACCTCGCGGTCGAACGAGGTGTCCTGGCCCTGCGCCGCATAGCCGATGCGGTACAGCCGCCGCCGCCGCACCTCCGAAGCCAGGCGGTAATGGTTCTCGCCCACCTTGTCCAGGAAGCCGCATTGGTGCAAGGTGTAGAGCAGCCGGAAGCACATGCCTTTGCCGTAGCCGGTGCGGATGACGACGTCCCGCAGGCGCAGCACGTCTCCCGCCGATTGGAACGCTTCGATGACGCGCGTCGCGTGCACCAGAGATTTCACAACGTACCGGCCGTGGTTGGAAGTCTTCACGTGGACCCCTTGCCGATAGTTGTATCAGTTTTGACATGCAAAACACAAGCCCTTCCCACGCCGGCCGGGCGGCGGTACAATAATCGATCGCATCATGACACCTAATCCTGTTTTTGGCGTGATTTTTCTCTGGCTGGCCGGCTTGGCCGCCGGCAGTTTCTACGTCCCGTTCCGCGGCGTAAAGCGATGGTCCTGGGAAACCTTCTGGCTGGTCGGCGGCCTGTTTAGCTGGATCATCGCCCCCTGGGTGTTGGCTCTGTTGCTGACCAACGATCTGCCCGCGGTCCTCGGCCAGACATCCGGCGGGATCGTTTTCTGGTGCATCTTCTGGGGCGTGATGTGGGGCTTCGGAGGCCTGACCTTCGGATTGACCATGCGCTACCTCGGCATGTCGCTGGGAATGGCCATCGTGATGGGTTTCTGCGCCGTAGTCGGAACCCTGGTGCCGCCCATATTCGAAGGCAGGTTCCTCAGCCTGGTGCACACTGCCTCCGGCCAGGTCACCCTGTTGGGCATCGCCGTCTGTCTGGCCGGGATCGCGTTCGTGGGCAAGGCCGGCATGTCCAAAGAGAAGGAAATGTCCGCTGAGCAGAAGCAGGCCTCCGTCAAGGAGTTCAATCTCAAGAAGGGTGTCCTGGTGGCCATCTTCTCCGGCGTCATGAGCGCCTGTTTCTCGTTTGGCCTCACCGCGGGCGACCCCATCAGCGCGCTTGCCTTGAAGCATGGAACCTCCACCCTCTGGCAGGGCCTTCCGAAGCTGGCGGTGGTGCTGGTGGGAGGCTTCCTCACGAATTTCGTGTGGTGCGTGGGGCTCAACATCAAGAACCGGACCGGCCGTGAGTATTTCAGCGCCGGCAAGGAATCCCCGCGAGTTCCAATGCTTGCCAACTACCTTCTCTGCGCCCTGGCCGGAACCACCTGGTATTTCCAGTTCTTCTTCTACACCATGGGCGAAACGCAGATGGGCTCCTACAAGTTCTCCTGCTGGACCCTGCTGATGGCCAGCATCATCATCTTCAGCACCCTGTGGGGCATCGGCTTGCGCGAGTGGAAAGGCGTCAGCCGCCGCACCCAGGTATGGCTTACGGTGGGCATCTTCGTGCTTGTGGCCTCCACCACAATCGTCGGCTACGGCAACTACCTGGCAGCCCAGCACTAGCCCGTGGCTCTGTACTACCATCCATCGCATTCTTCGCGCGCCGCGACAAATTGTGGGGCAGGTTTTTAACCTGCGGCGGATTGTCAATCCGCCTCCTGCCCTTGTACGCGCCCGCCACCCCAGCGGAAAATCGCCACCCCCGTTTGCGCCTCTGCCGCTCTGTGGGGCAGGATGGCATCCTGCGGCCGAGTGGTACTCGGCCCCGTTGCTACAATGATCGCTTCCACGACGGAGAATTATGCTCTACAGGAAAGTGCCGAAAACCGGCGACGAGTTGTCCATCCTGGGATTCGGTTGCATGCGCCTGGCGCAGAAGGAGGGGCGCATCGACGAAGAACGGGCGGCCCGCCAGATCCGCCACGCCATCGACCGCGGAGTGAATTATATCGACACGGCCTGGCCCTATCATGGGGGCGAAAGCGAGCCCTTTGTCGGCCGCGCTCTCGCCGGCGGATACCGCGAGCGGGTGAAACTCGCCACCAAGTTGCCGGCCTGGCTGGTCAAGAACCGCGCGGACATGGACCGCTTTCTCGACGCGCAGCTACGGAAACTCGCCACGTCCCGGATCGATTACTACCTGGTCCACTCGCTCAATGGAGATAACTGGGACGCCGCCGCGGCACTCGGCGTCGCGGAGTTTCTCGACCGGGCTAAATCCGACGGGCGGATTGTGAATGCCGGCTTCTCCTATCACGGCAACCGGGAGGATTTCAAACCCATCGTCGACGCCTATCCCTGGGAATTCTGCCAGATTCAGTACAACTACCTCGACGAGGAGCTGCAAGCCGGCACCGAGGGGCTGAAATACGCCGCCGCGAAGGGCCTCGGCGCGATCGTGATGGAGCCTCTGCGCGGCGGCGCGCTGGCCGTTTCCCCGCAGCCGGCGGCCATCGACGCCCTTTGGCGGGAGGCGGACCGGCGCTGGACCCCTGCCGAGTGGGCGCTCCGGTGGGTCTGGAACCATTCCGAGGTGACCGTGGCCTTGTCGGGGATGAACGACGAGGCGCAAGTGGAAGAGAACCTGAGGATCGCCTCCGGCGCGCGTCCCGGTTCGCTCACCGCCGCGGAAATCGCCCTGATCGCCGAAGTGGCCCGGAAGTACCGCGAAATCATGAAGGTCGGCTGCACCGGTTGCGGGTACTGCCAGCCGTGCCCGTCGGGCGTGGATATCCCCGGCTGCTTCGACCTTTTCAACGCTTTTCACACCTTCGGCAAGACGCAGGAGGCCGGATTCCTCTACGTGTTGCGAGCGGGCGGCGTAATTTCCGGCCGGCCGGCGTATGCTTCGCTCTGTTCGCGCTGCCTGGATTGCCTCGAGAAATGCCCGCAGCACCTGGAGATTCCGGATCTCCTGGAGCAGGTTGCCGCCCAGTTCGAGGGTGAGGGCCTGAGAGAGCGCGAGGCCATGGTCCGGCGAATCTTCGCGGGGTGACGACGCGTCGCTGGCTGGTGTGAGGGATCAGGAGATTCAACGACGATGGTCGAAGGGCCTGATAACGTTCTCCCCATTGAGGAACTGCGTGACATCCTGCTGCCGGCATTTGGACCGTGCTCCGGTTTTCACGGTGCTTGTCGATCGATGCTGTGGATACCGGAGTATGGCCACGTGCCGAGAGGCTTCTGCGGCGCCACTGGAGCGTTGCGCGAGGTGCAACTCGTCCTGGTTGTAGCAGAACCCGGCGATCCGCACGCCAAGGAGGTATACGCGGCGGCGGCATCGCCATCCGAGTTGTTTGAGAGCGCGTGTCGGTATGTCTATGGATGCTTCGCGCACGGCACGGACCAGTTCCACCGCAACGTTCGACACATTCTGGACCACTGCTGGCCGGACCTCTCCTTTGATCAGCAACTTCGCCGCACATGGATCACGGAATCCGTTCTCTGCTCCGCGAGCGTCGAGTGTGGGTCGGTGCCGCCGGTCGTAAATCGGAACTGCTTGGACCTCTATCTCGACCGTGAGCTTGCCTTGTTCCCGAACGCCACCGTCGTCGCTCTGGGCGGCAAGGCGCACCACCGGATGAAGCCCATCCGCCGACCATTCCTCCGCGTCGGTTCAGTGGCTCCGCCAGGCTGCAACCAAAAGCGGGTGAAGGAGTCCTGGGAAGACATCTACGCAGCGGTTCACGTTGCTGCCGAGTTGAACCCAATGATCTGACCGGTTAGTAACGCGATCACTGGCCCATCAGCCCATCTCCCGAGCCGCGTTTCCCGTCCGCCTTCCCCGGCCGCCCATGCCCCACCCACCCCTTTACGGTACCATTGGCTCGTGTGAACGCTTGGCTGTGCAGACTTTCGCGGAAGGAAACGGCCTTGCGGCCTGTTCACATTTATGTTAACTTGAGGGAGTGAATACGCCGGCCCATTGCCCGTGCTGGTCCGCTGATGACCGTTGTGTACGCGGTCCGCGCCAATGGCGCCTCTCCCGGTTGGGACTTCTACAACTGCGAGCTTGACGACACGGAAAAAGCGAAGATGAACTCCCTCTTTCACTACGTGGGCGAACAGGGGAAGATCGGCAATAGGGAACACTCTAAGCGCATCGAAGACACGGACTTTTTCGAGTTCAAGAGTTTCCAGGTTAGAATGCGCTGCTATTTCCAACCGGGCCGAACCTTGGTGATCACGCACGGATTCCGGAAGAAGGGCGATCGCATCCCTCCCTCTGAGATTGCAAGGGCGGAGCGCACTAGGAAAGAGGATTCTGTGCATTTCACGGATCTGGGAGCTCGGAACAAATGCCGCAACTGAAGGACCACTTCCAGGATTTCGTTTCCGACCCGAAGCGTCGGAGGATTTATGAGCGTGAAGCGCTCGCGTTTGAGGCTTCGGAGCTGATTTCGAGACTCCTGGAGGAACAGCAGGTCAGCAAGACCGATCTCGCCCGACTCGTCGGGACTTCCAAGTCTCACGTTACCCAACTCCTGAGCGGTTCCAGGAACATGACTGTGCACACACTCGCGGACCTGGCCTTCGCGCTCGGCCACAAAGTCGAAATTCGATCGCTGCCGCGGCCACGAAAGGAACGCGCCGTGAGCCGGAAATCCCTCACAACGGCTCCCGCCACCGCAACCCCTCGAACCGCGCATAGTCCCGGTCCAAGGTGATCCATTCGCAGCCCGATTCGATGGCCAAAGCGGCAAACCAGGCGTCCGGAACCAAATTGCCCGATGCCCTGGCGCGCCGGCACAGGCCGCGGAAGATTCCCCAGTGGCGCGGGCCGGGTTGGATCACCTGGCAGTGGGGCTGTTCCACCAGCAGATTCGCGAAGGCCAGAGCTTCCTCCAGCGGAGTCGGCCGCACAAAAATCCGAGGGTGCGTCACGATTCTGACCACCGCCCCCAGCGCCTGCGGAGACATGCCATATGCCATCTCGCCGCCAACTACGGATTCAAGCCACAACCGGCATTTCGCGTGCTCTGCCGCGTCCTGCCGGAACGCGTGAACCAGCACGTTCACATCCGGAAGAATCACTTCAGTCCTTCCAGGATGTCCAGCAGATCGGCGCTGTTGTTCAGGTCCACGCCGGGCCGCAGCCCCTTCCCTCCCCTGAAGACGGGGATCGCCACTTTCGGCCTTCGCCGGTCCGGCTTCGCGTGGGCCAATTCCAGGCGCAGACCTTTCTCGATGAGCGCGGTCAGGGTTTCGCCGCGGCGTTGCGCCTCCCGGCGCGCCTGGTCCAGCAGGGCGTCATCGAGGCGAACAGTAGTCCTCATATGTCTAGACATATCAGAATGTATGTCTTTATGTCAACAGCCGGTTTCATGGCCCATTCCGTCCTCTATCTGCTATCGTGCTTTTAGATGCAAACAATCCAGCGCGTACTCATTAGTATCACAGACAAAACCGGGGCCGTCGAATTCGCCCGCGAGCTGAGCGGCATGGGAGCGGAAATCGTCTCCACGGGCGGAACCGCGCGCCTGCTGCGCGAGGCGGGCGTCCCCGTCAAGGACGTGGCCGAGGTCACCGGCTTCCCCGAAATGCTCGACGGACGCGTGAAGACCCTGCACCCGAAGATCGCGGGCGGGATTCTGGCCATCCGCTCCAATGCCGCGCATCGCCGCGCCATCGAAGAGCACGGCATCGCGCCCATCGATATGGTGGTGGTCAACCTCTACCGCTTCGAAGACGTTGCCGCGAAAGCCGGCGCGCGGCTCGAGGATCTCATCGAGAACATCGATATCGGCGGGCCGACCATGATCCGGGCGGCGGCCAAAAACTACCAGGATGTCGCCGTGGTGGTGTCGCCGGCGGATTATGGGGCCGTCATCGAGGAGATGCGGAGGCTGGGCGGCGGCCTCGCGCTCGAGACCCGCTGGGGCCTCGCCAAGAAGGCCTTCCGCACCACGGCGGATTACGATGCGGCCATCGCCGCGCGCCTGGAGAAGGTGGATTCCGCCAACCCCCTGCCGGCCGATCTGAGCCTGCGCGCGCCCAAGCTCATGGACCTGCGATACGGCGAGAATCCGCACCAGGCGGCGGCGCTCTACGGGCAGCGCGGCCAGGGCATCGCGGGGGCGGAGCAGTTGCATGGCAAGGAACTCTCGTATAACAACCTGGTGGATCTGGAAGCGGCGTGGCAACTGGCGTGCGAGTTTTCGCAGGCGGCCGCGGTGGTTGTCAAGCACACCAATCCGTGCGGGTGCGCCGAGCAGGTCTCGCTGGCGGAGGCCTACCGCAAGGCCTTCGCGTGCGACCCGCTCTCGGCCTACGGCGGGGTGCTCGGCTTCAATCGCGCCGTGGATGAAGAGACCGCGCGCGAAGTTGCCAAGACCTTCATCGAGGCGATTGCCGCGCCGGATTACTCGCCGGAAGCGCTGGCGGTGTTGCGGACGAAGAAGAATCTGCGCTTGATGCGCGTCGCAGCAGGCTCGAATCCGCTGGTGGTGAAATCGATCTCCGGCGGGTTTCTGGCGCAGACCCCCGATGACGCCACCCTCGATCGCGCGGCGACGGTGGTGAAGACCAGGCGCGCGCCCTCGGAAGAAGAGTGGCTGGCGCTGGAGTTCGCCTGGAAAGTGGCCAAGCACGTGAAATCGAACGCCATTGTCTACGCGCGGGCAGGCCAGGCCGTGGGCGTGGGCGCCGGCCAGATGAGCCGCGTGGATTCGGTCAAAATTGGCGCCATGAAGGCGGTGCTGCCGCTGGCGGGCACGGTGGTGGCGTCCGACGCTTTCTTCCCCTTTCCCGATGGCGTGGAGGAAGCGGTCGCGCACGGCGCCACGGCGTTCATCCAGCCGGGCGGGTCGGTGCGCGATGCGGAAGTGGTGGCGGCGGCCGACCGTTTGGGCGTGGCCATGGTGTTCACGGGGGTGCGGCATTTCCGCCATTGACGAACAGTTCATGCGTGAGGCGCTGCGCCTGGCGCGCCAAGGCGCGGACTCGGGCGAAGTACCGGTGGGCGCGGTCGTGGCGATAGCCGGCGAAATAGTGGGCCGCGGATGGAACTCGCCGGTAGCCCGCAACGACCCCACCGCGCACGCCGAGATTTTGGCCCTGCGCGAAGCCGCCGCGCGCATTGGCAACTACCGGCTGGAGGACGCCACGCTCTACTCCACGCTCGAGCCGTGCGCGATGTGCGCTGGAGCGCTGGTGGCGGCGCGCCTGGCCCGCCTGGTATTCGGCGCCCGCGACCTGCGCTTCGGCGGCGTGCGCAGCAAATTCCAGATCGCCGATTCCGACTTGCTCAACCATCGCGTCGAGGTGGTGGAAAACGTCCTCGCCGTGGAATGCGTGGAGTTGCTCCGCGAGTTCTTCGAGAAAAGAAGGCAGTGAGTTGGCAGGCCACAAAAAACGATGGTCTGCCCCGCAGAGCAGCATAGCCGCAACCAAATGTGGGGCGGACGCCCTCGTCCGCGCCGGACCCCCTGGTCCGGCACCTCCTGCGTCGGAGCAGGCCGACCAGTCGGTCGGCCGCGGGTCTGGGCATGGGCGCTAAGATGAGATCGCCAAGGCCGATCTCGCGCGATCGGAGCGCATGCCTGAGAGCGACCGTGTTTTCCCACAAGGCCGTATCGGGCCAATCTCAGCATAGGCGTCAACATGGATGCCGTGAGGGGCGTTCCCGGGAGGAATGCCATCACCGATGCCAAAGAGCGGGAAGGCCTCGCGTGCAACTTGGGCGTGAGTGCGTTATGTTCGTGAATGGATCACATCTATATAAGAGGCCTATGACAGGCTTGCGGATCGGATCTGCGTTCGCGCTAATCATGCTGGTGGGTCGGGCAATAGCGCTCGGCGGTCCCAAGCCGGAGGTCATTCCGTCTGATTGGCAGGTCGGCGGAGCGCTAGCAGGCCTTGACGATCCCGATCCGGACGTTCAGCTAGCCGTCCTCAAGATCTTGGTCCATGAGCATTGGTACGACCGAAAGATCGCGGAGAGAGTAGCCGAGTTCGCGAAAAACACCTCCGATCCCGACGACGGCTGACGGTATGCTGCCATCGCGGCATTGGGGGTGATGGGGGCCGCCGAATACTCGGGCATGATTGGTCGGTTTCTTGAGGAAGACAACTGGGGAATCCGTGCAACATCTGCGGCGGCCCTGGCTGCTCTGGGAGCAAGGCAATATAAGCAGCGAATCAGAGAGCTGATCGCACTGCGAACTCCCTACACTACCGGGTGGACCGCCGCCTTCATTATAGCACTCGGGGAGTTAGGAGACACCGAATACGCACCTGAAATCGCGCGGCTCATCAACAGCAAAGACCTCAACCTCGCGATGTCTAGTCAAATCGCACTAGGTTCTATGCGTGCACGACAATACGCACCGCAGCTTGCCCGACTCATTGGGACGGACAGCGAGTATTCTGTGACCTACCAAGCTCTCGGCCAGATGGATGCCACCGAATATGCGTCACAAGTTCGCGGGCACATTAGAGACCTGAACTTTAGCCAAGCTCCAGTAGCCTCCTGGGCGCTCGAAACCCTACCTCTCGACAACATTGTCCACCTGTTGCAAAGTCCGAGTTACCCCGAGCAAATCGCTGCCGTTGAGGCATTACGCCACGTCAAAGCGAGGGCGGCGGCCCAACAAATTGCGCAGCTTCTTACCACCAAGACCGAGCCACCCTATTCTGATACCAGGCCTTTCTCGGTAACATTGGGTCCTGGACCGGAGCATACATATGAGCCAAACGCGCGATCGGTTGCGATTGCTGCCTTGGGTGCAATTGGTGCTCGCGAGTATCTCCCGGCTATAGCGAAGTTCGTGAACGATTCGAACCCATACACTAGCGCCAGCGCCATAACGGCATTGGGGGACCTCGGCGCCACCAGCTGCGCGGCCGAAATAGCCCGCACACTTAAGGGCGGCACAGTTGATAGCTCCCTTGCCGCGGTGACCACATTGTGTAAACTCAACGCGAAACAGTTCGCTCCCGAACTCCTGAGGAAACTTCCATGGATATTGAGCCAAGAGCAGGACGGCACTCCGCTAGCGGATTCTTTGATCATGCTTGGGCCGTTCACGCCCACGATGCTTTGCGGCATCCTGGCACCATCCTACGAAGACAGAAACCGAGTCCACTACCTGCAGGCCCTTTCCCACGTGCTCGGAGGCGGACGGACCTCGCAAGAGATCGTGACCAAATGGCTTGCCAAGCCAAATGCCCATGTCGGGCCCAATTTGAGCCGCGCGGCTGGCTTGGCGCTGCTGGCCGTTTTCCACTCGATCTGGGGCGGGACTATTGAGTATCCCGACGTTCAAAATGCGCTCGCCGAGCGAGCGGCCGAGGTGGCGAGAGCGGTACGATGGGAGCCACGTGACCTCTCGGTATTGGCGGGAACCCTCGAGGATTTACGATCCAAACGCCTTACTCAGGCTGACGCTGTTGACCGAGTTAGAGTTGCGGTTCAAGGTTGGAGTTACTGCAAAGGGATCATCGCTTCATGGATGGTCCAGGTTCTCTTTTGGGCCTTTCTATTGCTTCTCTACCCCCACTTCCCAAGGGTCCAAGCCTTTGTATTCTGGAATCCTTGGGCGCGGCGGATCCTCGGATGGGGTTATGTTGGTGTCCTCCTTGCCCACGTCCCGCCATTGCGTCGAAGACTATTCGCACCATTTCGGGAATTGCTTGTCCAGGGCGCACATTCACCTGACTCGGATGAAACGCCCTATTTCGCTGATTCGCAAGTTCGGAAGAGCAGACTGACCGTGCCGGTACCTCTAAGTAGTGCCCTCCCGGAAATTCATGGCCAGATCGTCCTGGAAGGCGACTCGGGCTTGGGGAAGTCGATGTTTTTGCGCCGCTTGGTGAGATCATCGAGGCGAATAGCCGTTTTTCTCTCGGCCAGGAGTTGTGCAGCCGGTGTAGTCGAGGCGATTCCTGAGAAGTTGCACGGGCAAGCGAACGATGAGGCATTTCTGAAGACCTTGATCTATATAGGAGCGATGGATATATGCATTGACGATTTGAATGAAGCTGTACCAGATACTCGCGCGCGAATCGGGAGTGTTGCTGAAAGCTATTCTAACGTCAATTTGATACTGGCGACTCAGCCCATAGAGTGGACGCCTCCTCCTTTGGCGACGGTATTCGAGCTTCAGCCTCTTAGTGATGCACAAATTGAGACGTTCCTTCTCACGCGGAGTGATATTAGAGCGTCTGCAGCTGCCAGTGGCGTGAATTATGATCAAGGATGTCGTGACTTTCTACGTGCCGCACTTGCCACAACGACGAAGTTCAGTGCGTGGTCCAGAAAAGTCGTCACCAATCCTATGGATCTTACTCTGGCGGCGCGAATGATAGCACAGGGGCTGCAGCCAAACCTGATCAATCTGCACGAACAACAATATCGAATAATGGCTGATGACTATTCGCGCGTTAATGCAGGCGCAAAGTTTCCGCTGGAAAGGTTTTCTGAGCACGTGTACGAAATGCGAGTACAGGATCGTGACACAATCTCCCCTGATTTTTCCCTTGAGCTGCAGTCGCTCCAGCGCCATAAGATGGCGGTTTGCAGGTACTCAGTCCGTCCCGAGGGAAAGGCGGATGCAAAGTGGTTCTTTCGCCACGACAGATTCGGCGATTTCTTTGTCGTCCAAGCTTTCTTGGGGCGAGATAATCCCCTGCCTGCGAAACATCTTTCTGATCCTCGGTTCCGGGGCGTCTATCTGCTGCTTGCAACTCTGCTTCCCTCGAATGTGGCGCAAGAGTTACGTGAGCAGCTGATTCTACACGCAGCGGAGACCAAGGACCACTCCTTAAGCGACGCTTTCGTTCAACTCCTTCGGATTTCACAGATTGCACGCGGGGACTGCCGAAGGTAGAGAGTAGATTCAGCTGTCCCGATGCGCCGGCCCAGCTCCGCCGGCCGGGAGCCAGGCGGTCGGTTCTCGCCACTTTACCCCCAGGAAGTCCCCTTACATCAACTTGCCGAAGAAACGCGCTATCCACCGAAATGGATTGACGCGGGCCGGAGGTCCCCATCTGGGAAACCACTCCCCAATCAGAGAAGCTGCGAAAGCGCTTGTCGAGAGAGTTATTTTAACGCGCATGGCGGACCTGGGGGCCCGCCCCACGAGATCGTCGCACGCTGCGAAGGTTTGAGAGTGCTGTAATACGTCTACCGGGCCGCGCGGGCCACGGTGTGGATGCTCGATTTCCACCTTGTCGCTCACGCGCAGGAACAAAGTGCTGGGGTTCTTCATGCCCCATTGCACATAGGGCACGGTGAATGTGATGTCCGCGGTGTACTGCCCGTCGTCGTTTTCCACTACCGCCGGCAGCGTGATTTCATGCTCGGCGCCGTGTATCGAGAACATGCCGTGCAGTTCCACGTGCGACGTGCCCTGCAACGTCACCTTGCCTTCCACGCGGTCGGGGCGGAAAACGATTTCGGGATAGCGGGCGCTCTCCAGAACGTTCTTGTGCATGTTCCGGTCGCGCGCTCCGCTGCCGCTCGCGCCGCTGGTGGCGTCCACCACCAGCTCGCCCGAGGCCTTGCCGGTGGCGGCGTCGAAACGGATGGTGCCGCGTTTCAGCAGGAAGCTTCCATGAACCGTATGCAGAAAAGCGGCCAGCGTGAATTCCACCTTGGTTTGCGAGGGATCGATCTGAAGAACCGTGTCCTCGGCGGGAAGCGAGGACGCCGCCAGCATTGCGGCGCACGCCAGTAGCACTGATTTCATCATTGGGTCAACATGCGCCAGCATATACAGAGACGGCTCGAATTCGCGGGCCGTTTCGCAAAAAGGCAGGTAACTTAGCCGCCGGTGGATTCGCGCACGATGAGGGTGGGTTCGATGATCACGGTGCGAGGCTGCCGGCGCCGCTTGGAGCCAATGGACTTCACCAGGATTTCGGCGGCCTGCTGTCCGATGGTGGCGCTGCCCTGGTCTATGGTGGAGAGCGGCACGCGCAGCAGGTCCGAATAGTGCACGTTGCCGACACCCATGACTTTGATCTCCCTGGGGATGCCGAGACCCGCCTCGAGAATGGCCTTCATGGCCCCGGCGGCGGTGGGATCGTTGTAGCCGAAGATGCCGTCGGGGCGCGGATCGAGCGCCAGCAGACGGCGCGCGGCCTGGTAGCCGGTGGTATCGTCGTTGGCGTTCTCCAGGTACGAATCGGGGACGGTCAGGCCGGCCTCGGCCAGCGCCTCGCGATAACCTTTCAGCCGGCCCACGCCCGGTGTCAGCGGCGGACCGGCGATGTGCGCGACGCGGCGGCAGCCGCGTTCGATGAGGTGCGTCGTGGCCAGACGGCCGATGGCTTCATCGTCGGCGCCGACATAGGGCGCGCGCACATCGGCGAATCGCCGGTCGATCAGAACATACGGCACGCCGCGCGCTTCGATGCGATCGAAAACGTCGACCCAGGAAGGCGGCTGCGCGGAAGCCAGGATCAGCCCATCCACCTGCCGCGCCAGGAGGCGGTCGACTTCGCTCGATTCGAAGGCGCAATCCTCTTCCGAATTACAGATCACCACGTCGTAGCCCAGCGGGCGAATGGCCGCGGAGACGCCCTTGGCGATTTCCGCGAAGAAGGAGGTCATCAGGTCCGGAACAATAAGCCCGATCATGAAGGTGCGGCGCGCGGCCAGGCTGCGGGCCACCCAGTTGGGTTGATAGTTGAGTTCCTTGATGCGGGCCAGCACGCGTTTGCGCGTTTCCGGCCCGACATCGGCGCACGCGCGGACCACCTTCGAGACGGTCATGACGGACACATTGAGGTCGCGCGCGATGTCTTTCAGGCGAACCGGAGATTTAGTAGGAGTCGGCATGATGATGCGCGGTGCCCGGTAGCGGCGGTACTGGCAGTCTCTTCAACCAGAAGGCGAGTATAACAAGTTGCGTGCGCAGGGGTGGCAGCCCGCCGGGTCGCGGCTGAGGAACAAAACCAATTTCACCGCAGGCGCGGAGAAAAGCAATATGGAGTCGACGTTCCGATCGCTGCGGAAGAACAGGCCGGCCCGGATCGGCAACCGCGCTGAAGCCTGGCGGCGGGCGAAGTTCTGTGTTCTATTTGAATTTGGTTTTGAGAACCACTCATGCCGCGACTCCTGTTGATCACCGCCTCTTCGCCGGAAATCCGGAGGGTGAGAAGGGTGCGGGTTCTCAACTTCCAGCAGATTACCATGCCTTATCTGGCCTCCAGAGTCCCCCGGAGTTGGGATGTGATTCACGTCGATGAAGAAGCCGAAGACATCGACTGGAACATGGCCGTGGACGTGGTCGGAATTACCTTTCATACGCCCAGCGCTTTTCACGCTTACGACATTGCCGTGCGTTTTCGGTCACGGGGAGTATGTGTCGCGATGGGTGGTCCGCATGTGACACTGTTGCCCGAAGAGGCCAGTCAATACGCCGATGTCATATTCATAGGAGAAGCGGAGGGTTTATGGGAAGACTTCTTGAGGGACTTTGAATCGGGAACTTATCTCCGCCGGTACGAACAAACCAGCGTGCCGTCTCTGGAGAACATTCCCCAGGCCCGCAGGGGTTTGTTTCACAGGCGCGACCATACCAATGGAGTTCTGTTCGCGACCCGGGGATGTCCTGGCCAGTGCGATTTCTGCGCCGTTGCCGTGATGTACCGCCACCAGTTGCGCAAGCGGCCGATCGCCGAGGTGGCGGCGGAATATGCCTCATTCAAGGGAAACGTAATTATCTTCTGGGACGATAACATTGCCGCGGATATGGAGTATTCAAAGAGACTGTTTCGCGCCATCGCGCCATATCGAAAGTGGTGGAGCAGCCAGGCGAGCATTCATGCCGGCCGGGATGACGAATTCCTGGAGGCTGCGGCTCATAGCGGATGTAAGCAGTTGTTTTTGGGATTGGAATCGATCTCCCAGCAAAGCATGACCGAAGTGAACAAGGGGTTCAATCGAGTGGAGGAGTACTTACAGATCATCCGCCGCATCCACTCGCATGGGATTGCCGTGCAAGCCGGGATTGTGTTTGGATTCGATCACGATACGCCGGAGATATTCGAGGACACCATCGATTTCCTGGAAAGAGCGGGAGTGCAGAATGCGACTTTCAACATTCTGACGCCATTTCCAGGTACGCCGCTGTTTCGGAAGATGGAAACCGAAGGGCGTATATTGACGCGAGACTGGCGCAAATACAATAGTCGCGACGATGTGGTCTACCAGCCCAAACAGATGAGCGCCGCGGAACTGTTAGCGGGCTTCCGGTATGCGAACGAGCGTTTTTATTCTCTTACAAGCATGGCCAAACGGTTATCACGGTCATCGGTTCAATCATGGTGGACGTTGCCGCTGAATTTGGCATACGGCTACCGATGGCGAAGGGCGAACCGGCCGCTCAAACGCGCGCGCACAGCAGGTGGCCCGCTCGGCCGCGGATGGACAGGCCGTCGGCCCGGCCGCGGAAGTAGCGCGAGTTGATCTCGCCGGCGTCCAGATCTTCCAGATGGCGAAATCCCAACTGGCGGACTTGCGCGGCCAGCGCCGCGGGGTCGAAGAAGAGATGGAAGGGCTCGCCGGCGGCGGCCACGCGGCTGGCCAGAGCATCGAGCGCGAGTTGCTCCCGGGGGCTGAGCGCGTGCCGCGCCACGGCGTAATCGAACACCACACCGCTCGCCGGCGGCAGCCCGGCGATGAATGACATGGTGGCCAGGAAGGCGCCCTCGGTGAGATAGGGAACCACGCCCAGCCAGGAGAAGAAGGCGGGCTCGCCCGCGCGGAAACCGGCGGACGGGAGCGCGCCCCCGAGGGACTGGCGTTCGAAGTTCATCGCCACGAAAACGGTCTCCGCGGGAATCTCGATTCCGGCGCTCCGCAGACGGCCGCGCTTCCACTTCTGCGTTGCGGGGTGATCCACCTCAAACACCCGCAGGCCGAGCGCGACATGCGGATTGCGATACGCGAACGTATCGAGGCCGGCGCCCAGCACCACGTACTGGCGGACGCCACGTGCGACGGCGCGCGCCAGCTCGTCTTCGGCGAAGCGGCTGCGCGCCGCCATGAACGCGCGCAGGGAAGGCGACAAGGTCTCCGATGCCGCCTTCCCCGCGGCTTCCGCTCCGGCGACGGCCAGCGCCAGCGGGTCCTCGAAGACCGGCGGGCGATCCAGAATCTGATGCGCCGCGCGGCGGGCGGCGACGCGAAGCGCGGTACGGCTGGCCCCGTATTCGTCCATGTCCCCGGTACCGTTCAGCCTTTCATCGCCCAGCGCACCATCTGCCCCAGCCGCGGCGGTCTGCCTTGCATCAGGATGGCCACGCGGAAGATGCGGGAAGCCGCCCATACGGTGGCGGCCGCAAAGAGCAGGACGCCCACCAGCCCCACCCACGGTTGCCACGCGGGAACGCCGTTGGGCATGGCCTGGCGCAACAGCATGAGGATCGGGGTAAAGGGCGGAATGAGCGACATCACGGTGGACAGCATACCGTTGGGCTGCCGCAGCACCGTGACCAGCATGAACATGGGAATCATGCAGGGCATAAGGAGTACGATGGCCAGATTTTGCGCGTCCTGCGGGGTGCTGCAGCACGCCCCCAGCGCCGCGGCGAAGGCGCACAGCATGACCACGTCGGCCAGCAGGTAGACGTAGAACCAGGGGATGATGGAGAGCGGCAACAGGCCGGCGACTCCCAGGGCGTTCACCGCAAAAACGCCGGCCAGCACATACAAGATGGAACTGGTCACCGAAACTCCCACCGAACCCACCACTTTGCCGGTCATGAGCTCGAATGGGGTGGCCGCGCCCAGCAGCGTCTCCACAATGCGCTGGCTCTTGTCTTGCGTGACGTTTTGCAGCATGGGCGCCGAGCCCACCATGACGATCATGGCCAGAATCATGGCCACCGCGAAGGGCACGAAGAAGCCTTCCAACTCGCCGCGTTTTTGCGCTTCATGCACTTCGCCGGTTTTTTCGTCGCGCTCCACCAGGCTGAGCCCCTCGATGGGCACCGAGGCCGTCAGGCCCTTATTCTTGTCGATGTCGATGCCAAGCTGCGCCAGCCGCGCCAGGCGCACGCCATCGTTGATGGGGCCGTTGAGCCAGTTGCGCATCTCGTCGATGCCGCCGGCGTTGGTGTAATAAGAGACGCGGGTGTCGGGGTCGGTCTTTTCGCTGGTTTCTTCGCCGGAATCGCCGGCCGGTTTGGGCGGGCGCAGCGCGTCCTTGCCGATTTCGAGAAATGCGACCAGTTGCTTGCGGCGGACGCGATCGGAGAGCGCGAGCAACTGATTCTTGGAATCGGCGGCCGGCGCGATCACCTCGAAAACGTAGCGGGGCGCGATCTGCCGGTGCGTTATTTTGCCGAAAAGCTCGCGGTCGTTCTTCTCCCGAGCGGCGCTCACCAGGGGGCCGGCCACGACGCCGGTGTGGTCGACGATGGCAACGCGGCGGTCCTTCAAATCCGGCTGGCCCTTGAAGAACGTCATGGCGATGGACCCGCCGCCAAACAACATGGGGGCGACCACCAGGCCGAAGATAAACGCCTTGGTGCGGACGGTGGCAATGTAGTCGCGTTTGGCGATGGTTGTGATCTTATGCATTCGCATGATTGGCCTCCTCGGCCGCGGGGCCGGCAATGCGCATGAAAATATCGTGCAGGGAAGGCTTCATCAGCGAGAAGCTGGTCACTTGAGCCTGCCCCACCAGGGCGCGCAGAACCCCCTGCGGGTCTGCGCCGCGCGCCAGCCGCAGTTCAACAACCTGTCCCAGGTCGCGGATCTGTTCAACGCCGGGAAGCTGCTGCACGGCCGCGAAACCGCCGTGGGCGGTGACCCGTATGGTGTCCTCGCCGTACCGATCCTGAATGGAGCCGATGGTGCCGTCCAGCACCTTCCGGCCGCGAAAGATCATGAAGATGTAGTCGCACAGGGTTTCCGCCAGGTGCATGTCATGGGTGCTGAGGATGACCGTGACGCCGTGGCGGCGGAGATCCAGGATGGCGGAGCGGATGGCCTCCGCGCTCACCGGGTCGAGGCCGCTGAAGGGTTCGTCCAGGAGGAGCAGTTTCGGTTCGGGGATGACGGTCGCAATGAATTGAACCTTTTGGCTCATGCCCCGGCTGAGCGTTTCGACCTTATCGGAGGCGCGGCCGGCGAGGTCCAGTCTCTGGAGCCAGCGCGTGACTTCGGCCTTGACGCCGCGGCCGGAGCGCAGCTCGCCGTAGAATTCGAGCAGCGCCTGGACGGTCATTCTCCGGTAAAGGCCGCGCTCTTCCGGAAGGTATCCGATGAGGTCCGTGCTGTTTTCCGGCCGGCCATCTCCGAAGAGGCGGATTTCGCCGCGGTCGGGATAGAAGATGTTCACGATCATGCGCATCGTGGTGGTTTTGCCTGAGCCGTTCGGCCCGATAAACCCATAGATCGAGCCCTGGGGCACGGTGAGGGAGAGGTCGTCTACCGCGGTCACACTCCCGAAGGTCCTGGTCACGTGCGAGATCCGTACGGCGTCCATTCGCTCGAATGGTAACAAATGGACGCGGGGGACTCGGTCCCGCATCCTGCCACGGAGTCCCAAAACCGAGGAAAAGTACCTCTGGGAATACTGTGACTCAGCCGGTACGAGCCGTACTTCCGGCGAGCCCGATGTTCCCGCATACTCGAAGCATGACGGGCAGCGGCGGGCGCGAAATGAGCAAACCAGTCGATTATTACGAAGTACTACAGATCAGCCGGAACGCGGACATGGAGACGGTGCAGCGTGTGTACCGGTTCATGGCGGCACGGTTTCATCCCGACAATCGGAAGAGCGGAGACGTTGAGCGCTTTCTGCTGCTCCGGCAGGCGTACGAAGTGCTGTCGGACCGGGAGCGGCGGGAGCAGTACGACGCCCAGAGTGCCGCGGCCGACAGCGAGCCGCTCGATATCTTCGAGCTGCGGGATTTCATCGATGGCACGGAGGGCGAGCTCAACCGCCGGCTGGGGGTGCTCTCGATTCTGTACCACCGGCGCCGCAGGAACGAAGCGCGGCCTTACCTGTCTCTGCTCGACCTGGAACGGCGCATGGCTCTGCCGCGGGACTACCTGGTTTTTACGTTGTGGTACCTGCGCGCGAAGGGGTATGTGCAGGCGGAGGACAATTCGGACTTCAGTCTCACGGCGGCGGGCATGGACTATCTGGAATCGGCATCCAGCCATAACCAGATGGCGCGCGAGCTGATGTGGCCGCGAGGGGTGTCCGCCGGTCCCACGTATCGGCAGGAATCTCGGCAGGTGAGTCAGGGTGTGGCGGCTTGAAGGGCTAGCCCCAGATCTTACTCGTCGCCTGGCCCGGCCGCCCGCGCATGGGCGGGGCCGCGGAAGACGGCGTTCAGGAAAAGCACGTTCATGCCGTCCAGCATGGCGCGGAAACTGGGGTCTTCCGTGAACCCGACCACCAGGCCGCGGCCGGACGTGCTGGTCACCACCAGCGGTTTGTAGGCCATCTGCTTGCGGTTCTCGCTCCACAGGTAGCCGCTGGCGAGGAGCTTGTCGGCGGCGTCGAAGTATACCGCGTTGACGCCCTTGTCGGCCTTGACCGGGGTATAGATGGCGCGTCCCTCCACCATGGCGTTGACGCTCTCGGCGACGCCGTTGGTGAGCCAGAAATCCGGGCGAATGCGAGCCCGCGCGATGGCGCCCGGGGCGCTGTCGGGCAATTCGGTGGCGGCGCGGATGGCTTTCTCGTAATCGGCGTCGCTGGCGATGAGGGTGCCCGTGCCGCGCCCTCCGGCGCCTCCACCGCGTCCGCCGCCGCCGGCCGCGCCCGCCGTCTCGGCCGCGGCCGCAGGCGCGGCTCCCGCACCCCGGCCGGCTTCGGTGTCGCGCACGACGTTTTCCTGCGTCATGGCCAACAAGCCCACGCGGCTATCGGTGAGGAAGCCCACCGCGCCGCCCAGCGCCACGATGACGCCGCCCGCTTGCACCCATTCCTTCACCCGTTGGATTCCGGAGTCGCCCAGCAGCACGGCGTAGCTTCCGCCGTCCGGCAGAATGAGCACCTGGAACCTGGCCAGCTCGACTGAATCAAGCTGCGCCGTGCGGACGGAGGTTACCGGGTAACCGTACTGCCGCTCGAGCACGAAGCGGACGGCGCCGGCGGAGGAAGCGGACGTGGGTGTATCCCAGGCCAGGGCGATGGCTGGCTTGCGCACCGGCAGGACATAGCGGCTGCCGAAGTTGACGCCTTCATCCACCCAGCCCGAGCTGGTGCCGTACACATCGGCGCCGGTCTCGCGCGCCAGGCGGGCCAAGCGTTGGCCGAGGCCGGCGGGGTTGCCCGCCACCTTGAAAATCAGGGTGCCGGCGGGGAATTTGGTCCCGTTCTGGGCGAATGGCTTGCCGCTCGATAGGACTTTCAAATCCTGCCGCAGCGCCGCCGCCAGCAGGCGCCCCGCGGCTTCGGACCCCCACGGCACGAGGAAGGCCACTGTGGCGTTAGCCTCATGAAGCTCTCCGGGAAGCACGAGCCCGGGTTTGGCCATTTCGAAATTGCCCTGCGCCACTGCGTTGCTGGCGACTGCCTCCACGTTGAACAGCAGCGGCAGCGACCAGGCCGTCACATCGTAGATTTCGGTCCGCTCCTTGAGCTTCCGCCGGGCCTCCTCCGCGGCGATGAACTTATCGTCCATGGAGGTCTGCGGATCGAGCAGGTTGCGGATGAGGCGCTTGGAGGGCTGCGCCATGGAGACCACGTAAGTTCCCGCCGGATAGTCGCGCTCGCCCGCGTGGAACGGCGCGGCGGCGCGCTGCACTTCCACACCGTGTTCGAGCAGGATGCCCGCCAGCTTGTCGGTGGCCGAAGCGTCGCGGTTGCGCGGCAGGATGTACTCCTTGATGGGCTCTTTGGTGCCTTCCTCGATGGCCGTGACCCGGTACTTATAGAAATCGCCGAGCAGTTTCTCGCGGTTGGCGGCGGCGGTTTCGAGCGTCGACACCGAAGCCACGAAGTGGTGCCGCACGGTGTCGCGGTAGGTGAGCAGCGTCTCGTCGGAGCGGCGCACCACCAGGCCGCGCACGGAGGCCTGCTCGTAGGTCATCGCAATGGCGCCGTAGTATTCCGGCCAGCTCGCGCCGTAGCCGGGGTAGAAGGCGTCGTATTCCTCGCGCGTGAAGTAATCGAAACCGTAGTGGTCGAACCACTTGGCGTTGTTATGGCCGAACAGCTTCAGGCTCTCGCGCTGGTCGGCGGTCAGATTGGGGTTGTACGGGTCGGATTCGGGGCTGAAGAAATAGGTGCTGTCGGCGCCCATCTCGTGCAGGTCCACGTAGACCAGCGGGAACCACTCGCGCAGCGCTTTCACCTGGTCGAGGATCTCGGGCTGGGTGAGCGCAATCCAGTCGCGGTTGAGATCGAAGAGGTAGTGGTTGACGCGCCCGCCGGGCCACGGCTCGAGGTGCTCGGCGGCCACCGGGCTGGCATCCGGCTCGAGACCCCGCGCCTGCTCGAAGTAGTCGACGAAGCGGTCGCGGCCGTCGGGATTCTGGATGGGATCGACGAGCACCAGCACGTTCGCCAGGATCTGGTCCACCAGCTTGTCGTTGTGCGCGGCGAGCAGGTGGTAAGCCGTGAGCAGGCCGGCGTCGGGGGAGGAAATTTCGTTGCCATGCACGCCGTAGGAAAGCCAGACCACCGCGGGCAGGCCGGCCATGATCTTACGGGCGTCCGCCTCCGGCGTTTTGCGCGGGTCGGCGATGCGCTGCATTTGGGCGCGAATCTCGGTGAGCCTGCGGATATTGGCTTCCGACCCCACGGCCGCGTAGATGAGCTTGCGTCCCTCCCAGGTCTCGCCGTATTCGAACACCTTGAGCCGGTTGGGTGCGGCCGCCGCCAGCGCCTGCATGTAGCGCACGATCCCTTCGCTACTGGTGACACGGTCGCCCGCGTCATAACCCAGAACTTGGTGGAAGGTGGGGATCTTCGAGTCGTAACTCGTCCCCGGCCAGAACTCGAAGGGTTTCTGCGCGTAGAGCGGGGCAATCGCCAAGAGCAAAACAGACCAGCGGAGCATAAGACAGAGTGTAACGCGGCTGCGCGCGGGGGTGCGCCGAGTAGTAACATTTGCATTATGCGATACACGATCATCCTCGCCTCGGCGGCATGTTCGATGCTGGCGTGGGCGCAGGAACCGCAGGTCATACCCATTTGGCCGGCTGGCAGTCTGGCCGCCGATGCCCAAACCCAGCATGAAGTGGTCACGGAAAACGCCGCCCACGAGCATACCGTCACCAATATTCACAATCCCACCATCACGGCGTACCTGCCGCCCACGGACAAGGCTACCGGGGTGGCCATCGTGATCGCCCCTGGGGGAGGACATCGCTTCCTCTCCATCGACCACGAAGGGTACGACGTCGGCAAGTGGCTGGCCAGTATCGGGGTGGCGGGCTTTGTCCTGAAATACCGGCTGGCCCGCGCGGAGAATTCGCATTACACGGTGGAAGACGCCGATCAGGACGCGCAGCGCGCCATCCGTGTGATCCGCAGCCGCTCGGCGGAGTGGCACGTCAATCCGGCCAAGGTGGGGATACTCGGATTCTCGGCGGGCGGTGAAGTGGCCGTGCTGGCCGCCACCAAGTTCGATCTGGGCAAGCCGGAGGCCTCCGATCCAATTGACCATCAAAGCTCCCGTCCGGATTTCCAGGTGTTGATTTATCCCGGCGTGCAGCCGGCCAACATCGTGGTGACGAAAGACACGCCGCCGGCATTCATGCTCTGCGCCAACGACGATGCGGGGCCCTCGAACGCGATTCTCGTGTTGGCCCAGGCGCTGAAAAAGGTGGGAGTGCCGGTGGAGATTCACATATACAATCGCGGCGGCCACGGTTTTGGCATCCGTCCCCGGCCGCTTCCGATTTCGAGCTGGCCCCTGCGTTTGCAGGAATGGATGGAGGACAGCGGTATTTTGCCCAAGAAGGATTGACAGACGAAAGCGTCTGTCCCACGCCGGGTCATGGTAGCATGGGCTTTCCAACTACCTTGATTAAAGCCGTCAAAGGAACCAGGGACTTACTGCCTCCAGCCACCGAGGCGTGGAACAGCGTGGAAGCCGCCGCGCGCGCGGTGTTTCGCGCCTACAACTACCACGAAATCCGCACGCCCATCTTCGAGGAGACGCAGTTGTTCGCGCGCGGCGTGGGCGAGGAAACCGACATCGTCACCAAGGAAATGTACACCTTCGAGGACCGCGACGGCAACTCCCTCACGCTGCGGCCCGAGTGCACCGCTTCGGTGATCCGCGCCTACATCGAGCACCGGCTCGACCAGCGTCCCGGCGTGCAGAAGCTCTACTACCTGGGGCCCATGTTCCGGCGCGAGCGGCCGCAGAAGGGCCGCTACCGCCAGTTCTACCAGATCGGCGCGGAGGCCATCGGCTCGGAATCCGCTAACGTGGATGCCGAAGTGATCGAGATGGTGGTCGAGATCCTGAAGCGGGCCGGCCTGGCCGGTTTCGAGCTGCTGATTAATTCCGTAGGCGACCGCAATTGCCGCCCGCAATACGTCGAGCGGCTGCGGCAAGAGCTGAAATCGGTGGCGCCGGGGATGTGCGGCGATTGCCAGCGCCGCGCCGATACCAACCCGCTGCGCGTGCTGGATTGCAAAGTGGAAGCGGACCAGCCCATCATCGAAAAGCTGCCGAGCATTGTCGATTGCCTCTGCGACGCCTGCCGCGCGCATTTCGACGCGGTGAAGCAATCGCTCGCCGACCGCGGCCTGGCGTACCAGGTGCGTCCGCGGCTGGTGCGGGGCTTGGATTACTACATGCGCACCACGTTCGAAGTGGTCCATGGATCGCTGGGCGCGCAGAATTCGGTGTTGGGCGGCGGACGCTACGACGGTCTGGCCGAGGCGCTGGGTTCGAAGGTGCACTCGCCGGGCATCGGTTTTTCGATTGGCGAAGACCGCCTGGTGATGAGTGTCGAGGGTGGCCAAAGCCCCGCCCCGCTCGATCTTTTCATTGCGTCGCTGGGCGAGCCGGCGCTGCGGCACGCGGTTTTGATGGCGCGCGGCTTCCGGTCGAGCGGCCTCTCGGTCGAGCTCGCCGAAGGCAAGCTGAAGCGCGTCATGGAACTGGCCAACAAGTTGGGAGCGCGGTTCGCGCTGATCGTGGGCGAAGACGAAATGGCGTCGGGCCGCTACGCGCTCAAGAACATGTCCACGGGCGTGCAGGAAGACCTGACCCGCGACGAAATCGCCGCCAAGCTGGCCGCGGCCTCGAATTGATAATATCGGATATGGAAACCTCAGTTGCACTGGATTTTCTAGGCGAGCTTCGCCGTACTCATAGCTGCGGCGAGCTGCGCGCCGCCGACGCGGGCCAAACGGTTCTCTTGATGGGATGGGTCCATCGGCGGCGCGATCACGGCGCCGTCATTTTCATAGACCTGCGCGACCGCGAGGGCCTGACGCAGGCCGTTTTCCACGAAGAGATCGATCCGGCGGTTCACCAGCGCGCCGAACAGGTGCGCAACGAATACGTCATCGCCGTGGAAGGCACGGTGACGCAACGCTCACCCATGACGGTGAATCCCAACATGGCCACCGGTGAAATCGAAGTGGTGGCGTCGAAGATCTGGATCCTCAATGAATCGCGCACTCCGCCGTTCGCGGTGGAAGAGGAAGCCGGCGTCAGCGAAGACGTGCGCCTGAAATACCGCTACGTGGATTTGCGCCGCCCGCGCATGCAGCGCAATATCATCCTGCGTTCGAAGATTTCCTTCGCGGTGCGCGAGTTTCTGTATGGGCAGGGCTTCCTCGAAATCGAGACGCCGTTCATGACGCGCTCCACCCCGGAGGGCGCGCGCGATTACCTGGTCCCCTGCCGCGTGCAGCCCGGCACCTTCTACGCCTTGCCGCAATCGCCGCAGATCTTCAAGCAGCTCCTCATGGTGAGCGGGTTCGACAAGTACTTTCAGATTGTGCGCTGCTTCCGCGACGAGGACTTCCGCGCCGACCGCCAGGCGGAGTTCACCCAGATCGATCTCGAGATGTCCTTCCCGCAACAGGAGCGGATCTTCGAGGTCATAGAGCCGCTGGTCCAGCGCATCTGCGACGTGGCCGGGTTCGGCGTGGAGACGCCCTTCCCGCGCCTGACCTACGCCCAGGCCATGCGCCACTATGGCAGCGACAAGCCCGACCGGCGCATCCCCGCGATGCATCCGGTGGAGGACCTGTTGCCGGAGCTGGCGAATGCCGGAATGCCGCTGGTGGCCATCCACATTCCAGGAACGGGCGCGCCCACGCGCAAGGAGCGCGACGAGTTCAAGGCCTTCGGCCAGGAGCGCGGCTTGCGCGTCTACGACGATTCCAAGCGCCTGGAACGCGATTTCGCCGGCCCCATGGCCCAAGTGCGCGAGCGCTGCGGCGCGGGCGACAACGATCTGCTCTTCCTGGCCGCCTGGGCCGGCGAGCCCAAGGGCCATCGTCCCGAGGAGACCGTCTACCAGGCGTGCGGCCAGTTGCGCCTCTACTGCGGGCAGAAGTTCAACGACCGCCACAAGCTGCTCGACCCCACCAATTTTCAGTTCCTGTGGGTAGTGGACTTCCCCATGTTCGAGTGGGACGCGGAAGACAACCGCTGGAACGCCGCGCATCACCCCTTCACCTCGGTGCACGATGAAGACCTCGAAAAGCTGACGGCGGACCCCGCCCGCTGCCGCGCCAAGTCCTACGACCTGGTGCTGAACGGCGTGGAGATGGGCTCCGGCTCCATTCGTATTCACCGCCGCGACGTGCAGGCCAAGGTGTTTGCCGCGCTGGGCATGAACGATGAAGAGGCCCACCGCCGTTTCGGCTTCTTGCTGGACGCGCTGGAATACGGCGCGCCGCCGCATGGTGGGATCGCCCTGGGCCTGGACCGCCTGGTGATGATTCTGGCGGGCGAGAATTCCATTCGCGACGTGATCCCGTTCCCCAAGACGGCGCGCGGCACGGACCTGATGTGCGACGCCCCCTCGGCCGTGCCGGAGCGCCAGTTGCGCGAGTTGGGCATCAGCCTGCGCGGACACGCCAAGTGACGCTTTAAAGAGGTTGTGCCTCAGACCGGCAAGCAACCTTCGACGCGGAGCCGCTGAGACGCTGAGAAAAACGCGGAGAAAAACTTCGAGAAAAAGGGCTGGCGCGTGGTTGGAAGCTGCACGCCGCTACCGGAGGTTCGAACGCGGAGCCAGCGGAGAATTGGACTCGGGACGCAGCCTCGGTCCGGCGGCGGGCCTCAAGAGAATGGCACATCATTACACTGATCTCCTGGTAGCACCGCGTGTCTCCGCTTCCTCTGCGTTCGAACCCGGGGAAGAGAAAACCTCGATTCTCTCATTCTCTCCGCGTCTTCCTCCGCGGCTCCGCGACTCCGCGTCGAAATGGAATCCGCGGGTTCAAGGTGCAGGCGCCGGGGTCGCGTAAGCGCCGGGTTTGCGCCCCAGGAACGAAAGATGTTAAACCTATAAAGGCGTATTCATGTCCGCAAAGCTACAAGGCATCTTCACTCCGACCCTGGTTCCGCTGGACGAGCGAGGCCAAATCAACGAGCCCGAGCTGCGTCGTTTCATCTCCTGGCTGATCGATCACGGCGTCCACGGTCTGTATCCCAACGGTTCCACTGGCGAGTTCACGCGTTTTAGCGAGGAAGAGCGCCGCCGCATCGTGCAGATCGTTTGCCATGAGACCCGGGGCCGCGTTCCCATCCTGGCCGGGGCGGCCGAAGCCAACGTGGCCGAGACTCTGGCCGCCTGCGAGGCTTACGCCGGCATGGGCGCGCAGGCCGTGGCCATCGTTGCGCCGTTTTATTACAAACTCACTCCGGAATCGGTGTACGCCTATTTCGCCGAGATCGCCCGCAATTCTCCCATCGACCTCACGCTCTACAACATCCCCATGTTCGCCAGCCCCATCGACGTCCCGACCATCCGGCGGCTGGCCGAATTCCCGCGCGTGGTGGGCATCAAGGATTCCTCCGGCGACCTGGCCTTCATGATGCGGATGATCTCCACCATCCGCCCCGTGCGCCCCAATTTCTGCTTCCTGACCGGATGGGAGGCCGTGCTCGCTCCCATGCTGATGATCGGCTGCGACGGCGGCACCCACGCCAGCGGCAATGCCGTGCCGGAAGTCACCCGCCGCATCTACGATCTCTGCCGCGCCGGCGATTACGCGGAGGCGATGAAGTGGCAGTATCGCATCCTCGAACTGTTCGACGTGATGCTCTACCCGTTCGAATTCCCCGACGGCTTTCGCGCGGCCGCCGAGCTGCGGGGTTTCCGCATGGGCCGCTCGCGCCAGCCCCAGACCGGCGCGCAGCAGGCCGACCGCACCGCGCTGTCTTCCGTCTTGCAGTGCATTCTAGCCGATTTCGAGCTGGTGGATCGCCCCGCGGCCGGCTGTGCGCCGCGCGTCCGGCAGCCGGAACAGGACAAGGTGGAGCAAGTGATTTTCGAAGTGATGCGGGAACTTGAGAAGCGGGGTGTCATCTGAACGGGGCGCTGGCCTTCGTCGAGATCGGTGGATGGTCGCCCGCCATGGTGGTGGTCGACGCCATGGAAAAAACCGCCGGCGTCCGCGTGCTCCAGACGGAGTTGAACGACAGCCCCGGCGTGTGCCTGAAGTTCTATGGCCCCCTGGCCGATATTCAGATGGCCATGCAAGCAGCCGAGGAGACCGCCCATCGCATGGGCGCCCCGGTGATTACGGACATTATCCCGGGGCCGTCGCCGCTTTCACAAGCCGCCTATGAAGCGCAGCCCGACTTCAGCCCGCTGATCGAGCAGCCAACCGTGCAGAATCCGGAGGAAACTATGAACGACCAGGGCCAATCGCCCTTCGCCGTGGGTCTGATTGAGACGCAGGGCTTCACGGCCGTATTTGAGGCCATCGACACCGCGTTGAAGACGTCGGCCGTGGAAGTGCTGGCCCGCGAGAAGCTGGGTGGCGGCTACATCACCGTGCTGATCAAGGGGGACGTGGCGGCCGTGACGGCTGCGGTGGAGGCCGGCAAGGCCAAAGTGGAAGGCCTCGGCCGGCTGATCGCCGCGCACGTGATTCCCAGCCCCAGCCAGGGCGTCCTGTCGCTGCTGCCCAAGTGAGCGGGGCGTAGCGCCGGGCCCAGCGGGCACCCCCTTGTCGCCGGTGGTTTTTTCCCGGCTGGAGTACACCGGCGGCAAGACCGCCGGCGCTACCGGAGTGCTATCATGGTTTCGAAAGCCTGAATGGGAGGAACACAACGATGGGCCCGCTAGGTGTGCAGGAGATGATCTTCATCTTCTTCCTGGCGCTGATCTTATTCGGCCCCAAGAAGATGCCGGAACTGGGTCGCAGCTTGGGAAAAGCCCTGACCGAGTTTCGCCGCGCCCAGAGCGAACTGAAGGCTACGTTCGAACGGGAGATGAAAAGCCTGGAACAGGAAACGGAATCGTTGAAGGAAGTCGCCAACCAAGTCACCAACCAGTATCCATACGATACCTACAACTACGATTATTCGTCGTCTGAATCCACCCCCGAGGGTTCATACGGGTCCGAAACCTACGATTCCGCTGTCGCTACCCCATCCACTGCAAGCGCATCCGCACCTGAGGGCGCTGAGTCACCATCAGCCGATCCGCCGGAGGGCACTGTCGCCCACGGCGCCGAAACGGCGGCCGCACAGACCGAGACGGCTTCCCCCACGGCTGAACACATCGCGTAACGAATGAATTCTTCCGACGAACCGAAGGGGACCGGCGATCCCCAAGCTGGCGCCGTGCCTTCCGCGTCCGCTTCCACTCCCGTGACCGCGGTGGAGAAAGTCAAACCTCGCTCCGGCGGGGGCGGGAAGACTCCGCCACCGCCGCCGCCCTCCGGAGGCGACTCCGACGATGAAGAGGACGGCATGCTGCGCATGTCTTTCCTGGAACATCTGCAAGAGCTGAGGATGCGCATCATCCGGGCCCTCTGGGGCCTGGGCGTAGCCTTCGTCTTGAGCCTTACCTTCTGCAACGAGCTCTGGAACTTCGTCTCCCAGCCGGCCGTGCAGGCCCTCAAGACTCTCGGCTACCCGCAAACACTCAAACAGATCACCCCCATGGAGAGTTTCAACGTGATCTGGTTCAAGCTGCCCGTCCTGTGCGCCATCTTCCTGGGCTCCCCCTGGGTCCTCTATCAGGTCTGGGCTTTCATCTCCCCCGGTCTGTACCGCAAGGAGCGGCGATGGGCGGTTCCGTTTGTGCTCACCTCCGCCGGCCTGTTCATTCTCGGCGGCGTCTTCGCCTACTTCGTGGCCTTCCGCTATGGCCTGACGTTCCTGCTGAGCATCGGGAACGGGAACCATGTCGAGCCGATGGTTTCCATCACCGAGTATTTCGATTTGTTTGTGAACGTGATTCTCGGCGTCGGATTGGTTTTCGAACTCCCCGTCCTGATCTTCTTCCTGACATTGCTCAGAATCGTCAAGCCGGCGTTTCTGGTGCGGCACAGCCGTTACGCCATCCTGATCATCTTCATCATCGCCGCTGTAGTAACCCCGACCCCCGACGTTTTCAACATGATGCTGTTCGCGGTGCCGATGTGCCTGCTGTTCTATGTGGGCATCTTCGCCGGTTACTTACTAGTACTGCACCGCGAGAACCGGAGATTCCCATGGCGCAAGGTCCTGACTATCGTCCTGCCCTTACTACTTCTTCTAGCCGTCGTGGGTTATATCGCCGTTACTAAGCATGCAATCAAACTGGTACCATACTGGCCATTTCTAACGCACTAGCGTTTTTTGGTGGAATTAGGCCACGTAACGGGTGTAACATCATCAGTGATCCGTTCACGTGACTTGTGTGGTTAGTCGATAGTCAGACATGCTATGGACTTATTCAAAGCGATTCAGGAACTATACGCCGAGAAAGAGAGACTCGAGCGCGTAATCGCTTCGCTGGAGGAACTGCAGCGAAGTGCCGGTGCCGTTCCGGCTCTCACCGAAGGCGTCAAGCGCCGCGGCCGGAAGTTCATGGACCCCAAAGAACGCCAGGAAGTTTCCGACAGGATGAAGAAGTATTGGGCGGCCCGCCGTAAGGAGCGGCAGAAACACTCCTCGGGCCACGGCTTCTGAGCGTAGCGCCGGGCCCAGGGGGCACCCCCTTGTCGCCGGTGGGGTTGTCCGAACCGGAAAGGACACCGGCGACAAAGATCGCCGGCGCCACCTATCGGGTTTCCGGCTTCTTGAAGCACCACAACCAGTAATACTGGCTGCCAGCGTCGCGCTGGTATCGCAGCTCGAAGCCGCAACGTTCCGCCATCTCGCGCGCATCCCGCTCGCTAAACGAGACGCCCACCCAGGTATCGTCCGGCTTGGTTTCCGCCAGCGAAGATCCCTGCACCTGGAATTTGAAGAGTGCGCCGGGCCGCAGCAGGCGGCAGACCTCGCGCAGGTAACTCTCGATGATGGCGTGGCTGGGGATGTGCTGAAACACCATACAGGAAAAAGCGAAATCCATTTGCGGTTTGGCGCCCAGGCCGAAGCGGTTCCACCAGTGTTCGCGCACGGCGCGGAGGTCCATGCCATTGTTCCGGAATACGCGCACGTTGGGGAACCCGTCCACCGCGCGCCGGGCCTGGCGCACCATCCGGCGGCTGATATCCACGGCGTAGACCTGGCCGAAGAAGCCCGCCAGCGCGCGCGTGACGCGCCCGGCGCCGCACCCGATTTCGAGCACCCGCATGTCCTTCGGGTCGATGCCCTGGCAGACGTTGGCGAGGTCGTTCAGAATGTCCTTTTCCAGCGTGACATGGCCGGATTCGTAGAACTCCTCGTCGGACCAGCGGTCTTGGCCGGTGACCACGTAGTAGCGCGCGTTTTCGCGGGCCCGTCGATCCCAATCCCGCCGCATGCGCCGGATCTGCCCGGTAATCCGCCACACCGCCATTTGTTATATTGTAATTGGTGGCTCGAGTGGGCGACTAGCTCAATTGGGAGAGCGCTGCGTTCGCAATGCAGAGGTTGGGGGTTCGATCCCCCCGTCGTCCACCACTACCATGTCCCGAAGCCCCGCGGCGGTTGGCGCTGAACCAAGAGCACAAGAAGGCAAGAAAAAACCAATTTAGCCACGGATGAACACGGATAAACACGGATAAGGCAAGAACAGGAACAAGAAAGCAAATTTTTTTTGTCTTAAGAGTTTTTTCTTATCCGTGTTCATCCGTGTTCATCCGTGGCCATAATTCTTGCCAACGCTCCTAAGCCGCCCGGCACCCAAACAGAATCCCCCATTCTTGTTTCGCAATGCGCTACCATGACCCTTCCGGGGTAGACATCATGTTCCTGGCGGGTGGCAGATGAAGCTTACGTTCTGGGGCGCGGCCGGCGAGGTCACCGGCTCGATGCACCTTGTGGAATCCGGCGGCCGGCGTTTTCTGCTCGATTGCGGACTGCACCAGGGCCGGCGGAAAGAGGCCGACCGCAAGAATCGCAACCTTCCGTTCCCGGGTTCCTCCATCGATGCCGTGGTTCTTTCACACGCCCACATCGACCATTCCGGGAACCTCCCCACCCTGGTGAAGAGCGGCTTCTCCGGCCCCGTCTTCTCCACTCCGGCCACCATCGATCTGTGCCACTGGATGCTGCGCGACACGGCGCATATCCATGAAAAGGACGCCGAGTTCCTGAACCAGCGGCTCGAGCACCGCAAGTCCATGGGCCTCGAAGACGGCCATGTGGAGCCGCTCTACACCATGGCGGATGCCGAGCGCACCCTGCCGCTGCTGCAGCCGGTTCCGTACCACTCCCCGCACATACTGGCCCCCGGCCTGAACTACACGAGCTACGACGCCGGGCATATTCTCGGCTCCTCTTTCGTCGTGCTTCACGAAGCGTCCAACGGCTCCAGCGTGCGCCTGGGTTTTTCCGGAGATATTGGCCGGCCGAACCTGCCCATCATCCGCGATCCCGAAAGCATGCCGCCCGCCGAATACCTGATCATGGAGAGCACCTACGGCGGGCGTTTTCACAAGAACGTCGGCCACGTCGTCAACAAGCTCGCCGACGTCGTGAACCGCACCGCCGGGCGCGGCGGACGCATCATCGTGCCGGCCTTCGCCGTGGGCCGCACCCAGCAGCTCGTGCTCCTGCTGCACCAGCTCGCCAACGAGAAGCGCATTCCCAGCATCCCCATTTTCGTCGATAGCCCGCTGGCGTTGAACGTCACCGAGGTCCACCGCGATCACCCCGAGTGCTTCGACGACGAGACCAGGGAGTACCTGTCGCACCACGAGGACCCTTTCGGCTTCGGGCGCCTGCGGTACATCCGCGAGGTGGCCGACTCCAAGAAGCTGAACGACCTGCACGGACCTTTCGTGGTCATATCGGCCTCCGGAATGTGCGAGGCGGGCCGCATTCTGCACCACCTGCGCAACAACATCGAAGATCCGCGCAATACCGTGCTCATCACCGGGTTCCAGGCGCAGGATACGCTGGGACGCAAGCTCGTCGAAAAATGGCCGGAAGTGCGGATTTTCGGCGAGCCCATGCGCGTCAGGGCGGAGATTTCGAGCCTGGACGAGCTGAGCGCGCACGCCGACCAGGGTGAGTTGATGGAGTGGATCCGGCCGCTGGCGCCATCCCTGCGCCGGGTCTTTCTGGTCCACGGCGAGCCCCAGCAGTCCCAGACACTCGCCAAACTGCTCGATTCCACGTACAATCTGAGTGTGGCGATCCCAGCGCCCGGCCAGTCGTTCGATCTCGCTTAGGCGAAACCGAAACGCCCTCCCGGGCCATCTATACTGTAAGAAGCTAAAAGGAGTACGACAACGTGAGTCCAACGACATATACGGAGCCGCAGCCCCCGCGCTCGCCTCTCCTCACCGCGCTCGTGGCCGGCGCTATCATCGCCCTCGTGGCCGCCAACGTCTACCTCTACATCCAGATCGACCATCTCCAAACGGACCTGGCCAAGCTGGACCAGTCCGTCAAGACGGGGTTAACCAATCTGAGGGACGCCTCCTCGGTCAACACGGCCGCGCAGCAGCGCCACCTCGAGACCTTGAAAGCGGAGTTGGAGGCCTCCCAGGCGCAGCTCCACGATCAGGCCCGGACCATGTCCGCCCAGGCCAAGGCCGAAGCCACGGCCCGCGCCGAGCAGTTAGCGCGCCAGATCGAAGCCGAGCAGGCCAAGGTGCAGCAGCAAGTCAGTTCCGAAATCAGCGACGTCAAGCAGTCCGCTACCGCCGCCAATTCCAAGATTGCCGATGTCTCCACCGATGTCGGAAACGTGAAGACCCAGGTGTCCGCGACGCAGGCCGAATTGCAGAAGACCATCGCCGACCTGAAGTCCGTCACCGGCGATCTGGGCGTGCAGAGCGGCCTGGTGGCCACCAACGCCAAGGAACTGGCCGCCCTCAAGCGCCTGGGCGAGCGCAACTACATCGACGTCAAACTCGGCAAGACCAAGAAGCCGGAACGTTTCGGCGATATCACGCTGCTGCTCAAGAATGCCGACGTTAAGAAGAACAGGTACACCGTCCAGGTAATGGCGGACGACAAGCTCACCCTGAAAGAGAACAAGAGCATCAATGAGCCGGTCCAGTTCTACACCTCCAAGGGTGGGCGCCTGCCGTACGAACTGGTCATCAACACGGTTGGGAAGAACCAGATCGTCGGCTACCTCTCGACGCCCAAGGAAACCATCGGAAGATAACCCGTAGGGGCCGGGCGTGCCCGGCCCCTACACCGTGGTGGCCGTCTTCTCCACCAGCTTCTCCACGTGTACGCAGTAGATTGCCGGGTGGCCGTCGCGGTCGCTTTGGAAGTAAATGCGCTGGCTATCCGGCGCGAACACCGGCGCCACCGATTCCGGATGGCTGGCCTTGTGCTCGCACAGCGTCAGTTCCCGCCGCGTCACGCGCAGCAGAATCAAAACGTCCGGCGACGCGGCATTGCGGCTCGCCCCGACAAACACCGAGGTGTCGCGGTTGAATCCGAAAGTCGCGAACTGGCTGGTCCTGGCCACCAGTTGGTCGCTGGCCGTATCGGGCGCGTATTCGCGGATGGCGTTCAACTGCGTCCGGTCTTCGGGGATGTTCAAGTACAGGATGGTCTTGCCGTCCGGCGCCCAATTGGCCGCTCGGACGCGCCCGGCCGCCAGCCTGAGCCGGCGGTTCTGTTTCCCGTCGGAATCCACCAGCCACAACGCCTCGTCGGCCTGCCGGTACAGGATCTGCGCGCGCCTGGGCCGCGCGATGGGGTCGCCCATCTCGACCGGCGCCTCCAGCACCGTGCGCGCCGCGCCGTGCGAGAGCGCCACCATGCGCAGCCGCCAGCCTGCGCCGCGCCGCTCCGTGAAGGCGGCGTGGGTTCCGTCCGGCGACACGCTCATTCCGGCACCCCGGTCCCAACCCTCCGGGACCTCGTACAGCTTGCGCTCCCGCAGCGTGGCGAGGTTGGCGATATGCAAGGAGCGTCCCGCGAAGTAGCAGAACGAGCGGTCGTCCGGCAGAAGCGCGATGGACGCGCCATCCAGTTCCGCGGCCTCGGTCAACTGGCGCGTCTCGCCGCTCTTCAAATCCATGTGGAAGGCCTGGGGAGATCCGCCGCGGTCGCAGCCAAACAGCATCCACCCGCTGGACCGGGCAATGGCGCGGTTGTAATACGCCGGCATGGTGCTGGAATAAGCCGGGTTGGTAAGGCGGTAGACGTCCATCTCCGTGGCCGGATCGGAGTACCGCCGCCAGTCCGATGGAAACGTGGTTCCCTTGAGGCCCTGGGCCGCCAGACGGGTCCCGACCAGTCCGGCAACGAGAAACGATCTGCGCGAGAAGCGGCGCGCCGAAGCGGCCATAAGCCGATGGTATCCTAAGCCCAGATGGCCTGCCAACGCCTCGCTCTGGCGTTCATCCAAGGCCCGGCCGTGATTTTGTTATGGCGGTAGCAAAGGTCTTAGACGTTCTGAAGATGTTGAGACGAGATGGGTGGCGGTTGGAGCGTCAAGAAGGCACAAGCCACCGCCAGTTTCGCCATTCCACCAAGAAGGGCACCGTCACCGTGAACGGCCACCACGGCGACACGCTACCGCACTGGCTGGTCGGTAGTATCCTGAAACAAGCCGGCTTGACCAGGGAGGATTTGGAGAAATGAACGAATATCTGGTGATCATTGAGCCAGCCGAAGACGGGTCCGGTTTCGGTGCGTACGTTCCCGACCTCCCCGGATGCGTTGCGACCGGCCGGACGCGCGAAGAGGCCCGGCAACGGATCGTGTATTCCATCCCGTGCCACATTGCATCCTTGCGCGCGCACGGCGAAGCTGTGCCGCCGCCCGCGGCCGAGGCGGAACGGGTTACCGTTGCGGCGTGATTGCCGTGGGCTACATCCGCTAAGCACCTCTCCCACCGTCCGTCTTCTCTGTAGGGGCCGGGCATGCCCGGCCCCCACGACAGAGTAAAATAAGAACTGACGGACTCCCCGCCGTAGCGAGACCTTTGATGATTGTCGACGACATCCTGGCGAAGATCTTTGGCACCAAGACCGAGCGCGAAATCAAAAGCATGCAGCCCACAGTGGCGGCCATCAACGATCTCGAGCCCGGAATCCGCCAACTGTCGGACATCGACCTCGCCGCCAAGACCATCGAATTCAAAGAGCGCATCGCGCAGGGCGCCAGCCTCGACGACCTCCTCATCGAAGCCTTCGCCGTGGTACGCGAGGCCGGCCGCCGCTTCCTCAACATGCGCCATTTCGACGTGCAGTTGATCGGCGGCATGGTGCTGCACCACGGCAAAATCGCCGAGATGAAGACCGGCGAAGGCAAGACGCTGGTGGCGACCCTGTCCTGCTACCTCAACGCGCTCGGCGGCAAGGGCGTCCACGTGGTCACCGTCAACGATTACCTGGCCAAACGCGACTCCGAATGGATGGGCCGCATCCACAAGGCCCTTGGCATGCGCGTCGGCGTCATCGTCCACGACCTCGACGACCAGGAGCGCAAGGACGCCTACGGCTCAGACATCACCTACGGCACCAACAACGAATTCGGCTTCGACTATCTGCGCGACAACATGAAATTCCGCCTCGACGATTGCGTGCAGCGCCCGTTCAACTACGCCATCGTCGACGAAGTCGATTCCATCCTCATCGACGAGGCCCGCACCCCGCTCATCATTTCCGGCCCCAGCGAGGAATCCACCGACAAGTATTACAAGATCAACCGCATCATTCCCAAGCTCATCCGCGGCGAAGTGATCGAGGGCCGGGAACCGGGCGAAAAGTACACCACCGGCGACTACACCATCGACGAGAAGCACAAGAGCGCGGCGCTCACCGAAGAGGGCGTGCTCAAGGTGGAGAAACTGCTGGGCGTCGGCAATCTCTACGATGCCGCCAACATCGAGTACAACCACCATGTGCAGCAGGCCCTGCGCGCGCACGTCATCTACCAGCGCGACCGCGATTACCTGGTGAAGGATGGCGACGAAGGCCCCGAAGTCATCATCGTCGACGAGTTCACCGGCCGCATCATGCCCGGGCGCCGCTGGTCCGATGGCCTCCACCAGGCCGTGGAAGCCAAGGAAGGCGTCAAGATCCAGCGCGAAAACCAGACCCTCGCCACCATCACCTTCCAGAACTACTTCCGCATGTACAAGAAGCTCGCCGGCATGACCGGCACCGCGGAAACCGAAGCCGCCGAATTCCAGAAGATTTATAACCTCGACGTCACCGTCGTTCCCACCAACCGTCCCTTGATCCGCAAAGAAAATCAGGACATGGTCTACCGCACCGAGGTGGAGAAGTTCCGCAACGCCGCCAAGGAGATCATGGAATTCAACAAGCGGGGCCAGCCTGTCCTGGTGGGCACCATCTCGGTCGAGAAATCGGAAAGGCTCTCCGCCATCCTCAAGCGCATGGGCGTCAAGCACGAGGTGTTGAACGCCAAGAATCACGAGCGTGAAGCATCCATCGTGGCCCAGGCCGGCCGCAAGAACGCGGTCACCGTCTCCACCAACATGGCCGGCCGCGGCACCGATATTCTGCTCGGCGGAAACCCCGAGTTCATGACCAAGGACGCCTGCCTCAAGGACAAGGTGGCCGAGCGCCTCTCCGCGGACGAGGCCCAGTACGTGGCCGACGAGCACTTCTACTTCTTCACCCACCAGGACCAGTTCTACCGGGTGCGCCGCGACAAATGGGACGAGATCTACGCCAACGCCAAGGCGCATACCGACAAGGAACACGACGAAGTCACGGCTCTGGGCGGACTCCACATCGTGGCCACCGAGCGCCACGAATCGCGGCGCATCGATAACCAGCTCCGCGGACGATCCGGCCGCCAGGGCGACCCCGGCAGCTCGCGTTTCTTCCTCTCGCTGCAGGACGACCTGCTGCGCATCTTCGGCGGCGAGCGCATGCAGAACCTCATGCTGCGCCTCGGCATGGAAGAGGACGTGCCCATCGAGAGCAGGATGATCACCAAGCGCATTCTGAAGGCGCAGGAAGCCGTCGAAATGCAGAATTTCGAGGCCCGCAAACACCTTCTCGAATACGACGACGTGATGAACAAGCAGCGCCAGGCGGTGTACGGCATGCGCCGCCAGTTGCTCGAAGGCATCGATCAGAAAGAGCGGGTCATGGATATGGTGCGGGGCATCGTCGATCAATTTGTCGACCGGCACTGCCCCGACCAAAAGCACCCCGACACCTGGGACATCGCCAGCCTCCGCACCGACGTCCTCAGCCAGTTTGGCTACAAGGTGGAGACCGCGGAGGTTGCCGACCTCGGCCGCGAGGAGATGTCGGACCTCATCTACGAGCGCCTCCAGCACAAGTACGCGGACAAAGAGGATCTGGTCGGCGCGGACGTGATGCGCCAGACCGAACGCATCGTCATGCTGCAAGTCATCGACAACCAGTGGAAGGACCACCTGCTGTCGATGGACGAATTGAAGCAGGGCATCGGCAACCGCGCCTACGGCCAGAAAGACCCGCTGGTGGAGTACAAGAAGGAGTCCTTCGAGCTGTTCACGGCCATGATGGACCGCATCGAAGACGAGTCCGTCCGCTACCTCTACTTCCTCCAGGTAAGCACCGGTTCCGGTCCAGTCCTGCCATTCCCCACCGACGAAGAGGAAGAGGAAGAGGAAGAAGAGGCGCCGCGCCCGGACCCCAGCGAACAGCTGCGCCAGGCCGCCAAAAGCTCCATGGAGGACTTCACGCGCAACATCCAGCGCAAGAAGGAAAAGGAGCTGGCGGAATTGCAATTCGTGGGCGGTGACGGTTCCACCGGCCCCAAACAAGTGGTGGCCGGCCAGAAAGTGGGCCGCAACGACCCCTGCCCCTGCGGCAGCGGCAAGAAGTATAAGAAATGCCACGGCGCCTGAGCACGACCGGATTGCTTCTCGCCCTCCTCGTTCCCGCGCTGGCCCAGGCCGCCATCTGGCCCGACGCCATCAGCGTCTGGCATCGGACGGCCGCTTCGCAGCCGGTCCTCGCCGACGGTCCCCTCTGGGACGAGTACGGCCTGCGGGAATCCGAGACCGCCACTTATGAAAACGGCTCCGCCGGATTCACCGCCACCGCCTGGCGTCTCCAGGATTCCACTGGCGCTCTGGCGGTTTACGACTGGCAGCGCCCCGGCAAGTCCGAACCCTCGAAACTGGCTGCCCTGGCCGCCGAAACCGCCGACGGCCTGGTGCTGGTCCACGGCAATTACGTCCTCTTATTCAGCGGTTACAAACCCACTACTCCCGAACTGGACCCCATCGTCGCGTCGCTCCGCAACGTGGACACCACGGCCCTTCCCACGCTCCCTGGTTACCTTCCCTCGCAGGATTTGGTCCCCGGCAGCGAGCGCTATATCACCGGCCCCGCCAGCCTCCGGAAGTTCAATCCCGGTATCCCACCGTCGGCGGCGGCCTTCCACCTCGGCGCCGAGGCGCAGTTGGGCGTTTTTCGCGGCCCAAAAGGGGAAACGGTACTGACCATTTTCAACTACCCCACGCCCCAGATCGCCATGCAGCAGGCTGCCAGCCTCGGGAAAATCCCCGGTGCGGAGGTCAAGCGCAGCGGGCCTCTGGTGGCCGTCATTCTCTTCCCGCCCGACCCCGACGCCGCCGAGCGCCTGCTCGCCCGGGTGCGTTATCGGGTGGAAGTGACCCTCGACGAGCATGTTCCCACGCTTCGGGATAACATTGGCAATCTAGTGGTAAATGCCTTTGTTCTCACTGGCTTACTGCTGGTGTTCTGTGTTGTGTCCGGTCTCGCGTTCGGTGGTTTCCGGGCCTTCCTTCGCCGCTTCCGGAAGGGAGAGGACCCCGACGCCATGATCACCCTGCATCTCGAACGACGCTGACCTCGCCACATAACACCCAGCTTTTGTTTGCCTTAGAGAGAAATCCTCAGCCTGGAAACCGGGCTTTTCCACCGCTCCGCCCCACTGTCGAAAAACGCACGTCCCCGCAAGTCGGGCCATACGAGGAGGTTACGGCTGAAAATTTTGCATCGGATTTCTTCTTGACTTGCGAGCCGTTGGGAAATACGATCCAACTACAAGGTTTTGACGGTTGCGATTCCGTCGAAGCTGATTCTCCCATCGAACATCACCCTGGTAGAACAGGGGGAAAGAATGCTCACCCTTCGGGGTGAGCATTTCTATTTTACAGAAAACATTCGAGTTATCTTCAAAAATGAGGTGTCGGAACGCTCTGAAGGGCGCTTTCGGCGCACCCTGGGGCCTCGAAACTCTTTCCGGAAGCCCTGGCGGGCCGCATTTGGCGTGGAATTGGCACTCTGCTGGGGGTGGCGATCTTCCCGAGTCCGGAAAACTGGGGTCGCGGTAGGAATGCCGGTCGCCCGGCACCCCCCGCACGGACCCGTGCGGGCGCTCATTAGCGCACACGGTTCTTATCTCGGATGTGCGGGGCAAAACCGATCCAATTGTCAACGCCGGTTGAAAATTCCCCATTTCGCCGGTCGAAAATTCCCCAGCCCCCGCCAGGTGGTGGTTGACTGTTTCGGCCGGTGGGTGCAGTATGGATTCCGGCCGGTGAAGCGGAGGCGGGCTCTGCTGGAGAGCAACCCGCCAAGGAATAGCCGACCCGAGACTCATCGCGGACGATGGGAGGGGCGCGGGGTCAAAACCGCGCCCATTATCGTGGCTCGGGGCCGACCAACGGGAGGCGGCACTCGCCTCCAAGCTGAGGATGGTTTTCATTCCCACATCGGACCGATAGATCTCGTCATGCCTCAGAAAACTCATAACGAAGCCCCCCGCTTTCCACGATGGTTCGGGGCGCCAGCGGCAGGAGGCGCCAGAGTGGCCGCCCCGACTTGCTGATCCTCGGGCTTGGCCAGTAGCCCCGCTCGACGGCGATCCTTCAGACGGTAGCTCTCTCCGCGGATGTTGATCGTCGTGGAGTGATGCAGCAGCCGGTCCAGAATCGCCGTGGCGATGATCGGGTCGCCGAAGATTCCGCCCCAATCGCCATAGCTCTTGTTCGAGGTCAGGATGATGCTGCCGCGCTCGTACCGGGCGCTCACCAACTGGAAAAAGATCGTCGCCCCTAGCTCGTCCAGCGGCAGATACCCCATCTCATCGATGATCAGAACCTTCGGCGCCAGGTACACCTTCATGCGCCGGTCCAACCGCCCTTCCCGGTACGCCCGGCCCAAATCATCCACCAGGTCGTGCGCTGTCATGAAATACGCCGCCTGACCGGCGCGGATCGCCGCCTCCGCCAGCGCCACCGCCAAGTGAGTCTTGCCCACGCCCGGCGGCCCCAGCAGGATCACGTTGCTGGCCTCGTGGACAAACCGTAGCGTCCGCAGTTCGCGGATCTGCCGCTCGTCAATCGACGGCTGAAAGCTGAAGTCAAACTGGTCGAAGGTCTTCTGGTACGGCAGATGCGCCAGTTGCAGCCGGGTCTTGAGATACCGCTGTCGCCGGGCGTCGGATTCCGTGGTCAGCACCTCCAGCAGAAAATCGCCGTAGCTGGGCTCCTTCTTCGCCGCTTGTTCCAACAACCCTTCCAAACGCGCTTCGAGGGCCGTCAGCCCCAGACCGCTCAAGATCTCTTGCAGTTGCTCGATGGCGGTCATAGCGCGCCTCCCGCCGCCACGCTCTCATAGGCGGCCAGGGGCCTGACCTCCACTACCGGCGCGGTCTGCCGGATATGCACCAGCGTCTTGCGATCCTGCCGCGCCCCCAGCGGGATTCCTTCGTGATGCTCGGGGTCCCGCACGATCACGTGCTTCCGCGCGGCCGGCGCATGCGCCGCGATTCGCTCGGCGCCGTAATGCACCTCGACTCCGCCGTCGCCTTCGCGCACCCAGACCTCTTTGCCCGCGTAGATCCAGGGCACCGAGTACCGGCTCCCCTGCCAGGACACGAACGCGTCCCGCGCCACCTTGCGCAACTCCTCATCGGCGAACGGATACGGCGCTCGTCCGTGCAGCGGTTGCAGGGCCATCTGGTCGCCATCCCAGCGCGCCATCACGATCTCGTGCGTGGTCCCATGCACACGCTGGTTGGCCACGTTCCAAACCCACTGCCGGAGCTGGTTGTTGAAGTCCTCCATGCTGTCGGGCTCTCGCCCCTGCAACCCGCATAGGAAGTTTCGCCGGACGTACTTCACTCCTGATTCCACCTTGCCCTTGGTCTGCGCGCGATACGGCCGGCACAGCCGCGGCGTGAAACCCCAGTAGCGCGAGAAGTCCAGAAACACAGGGTTCCAGACCACCTCGCCCCGCTCGTCGATCTCCTGCCAGACCGTCTTCATCCGGTCGTACAGAATCTCCTCCGGCACGCCGCCCAGTTGCCGGAACGCCTCTTCGTGCATCCGCAGCAACGTCCCCAACTTCTGGTTCAGCGCCGCCTCCGCCATCATCATCCGGCTGTAGCCCAGCGTGAAGGTGAAGCCCCACAACTGCCGCTCGATGCTGTCCAACTCCAAGCTCCCCAGGTGACCCCAATCCACTTGCGCCTGCCGCCCCGGCGGCGTCTCGAACCGCCGCACCGCCACGGCGCCCGCCGCCTCCCGCTGCGGCTGCAGCCAGTCCTTCAAAATCGTGTAGCCCCCTGTGTAGCTCCGCTGCCGCAACTCCCGCAGCAGGACCGCCGCGTTCCACACGCCAGCCTTCAATCGTTCTTCCAGATACGGCTTGAACCCGTCCAGTTTGCTCGCCGCCGCCGGCCGCGGTCCGTACCCCGGAATCTCATCCGGTATCAGCAGATACTTGCGCACGGTCTTGCGATCGAAGCCCGTCACCGAACTGATCGCCTGGATGCTGAGTCCTTCTCGCTTCAGCTCTGCAAAATCGTTCACTTCCCTCGCCCTCAACAGGTTCGGCACCTCCTCTATTCCAGAGTCGATGCCGGCTAGACCCCCTGTCAGGGGTGGGGAAAATTCAACCGGCGATATGGGGATTATTGCACCGGCGGTGACACAATGGATAAGGATGCAATATCGCGGGAGCCGGGAAATGCTGAGCGACGATCCGGTCGAACACTTCACGACGCAGGGGACGTTGCCCCCTCCGCCGCACCGCTTGCCACCAACAAAGTCCCGGCCACACCGCATGCAAGATGGTGCGACGGTACCAAGCGGCCACGACCAAGGCGGCGACACGTTGGGCAGTGCCAGGACGCCAGATGCGTAGACGCGGTTGTACCCGTCGAGTAGTGGCGGACGCGAGCAGGTTAAGATTGCTATGAATGGTCCACTTGCGATCCGATCTCACGCCGGCCGCTCTCGCGCCCAAGCTGCACCGGCTGTTCGATCTTTCGGCCGCCAAGATCCGCTCCCTCGAGAAGTCCTGGTCGCCCGCCCGGGGCGCCCCGGTCTTTACCGTTCACGGGCAGTACACCAGCCGCGGCTGGACCGAGTGGACGCAGGGCTTCCAGTTCGGCGCGGCCATCCTCCAGTTCGACGCCACCGGCGAGCGCGAGTTCCTCGAAATCGGCCGCGATCGAACCGTCTCGCTCATGGCGCCGCACCTCACCCACACCGGCGTTCACGACCACGGCTTCAACAATATCAGCACCTACGGAAACCTGCTTCGCCTGATGGCCGAAGGGCGCATCCCCGGGAACCAGTGGGAACGCAGCTACTACGAGTTGGCGTTGAAATGTTCCGGCGCGGTGCAGGCCGCGCGCTGGTCGCGGACCGCCGATGGCGGCGGCTACATCTATTCCTTCAACGGGCCGCATTCGCTGTTCGTGGATACCATTCGCACGCTGCGCGCGCTGGCGGTCGGGCACCTGCTGGGCCACGCGCTGATGGGCGAGGGCGATCGCAGCGTCTCGCTGCTTGACCGGCTGATCGATCACGCGCGCGCCACGGCGAAGTACGCCGTTTATTACGGCGAGGGCCGCGACATCTATGACGTTCGCGGCAGGGTGGCCCACGAAAGCATCTTCAACATCAACGACGGCAGTTACCGCTGTCCCAATTCGCAGCAGGGCTACTCGCCGTTCAGCACCTGGACGCGCGGCCTGGCGTGGGCCATGTGCGGTTTCGCCGAGCAACTGGAGTTCTTCGATACGCTGCCCGACCAGCCGGGCGTAACCGAAATGCTCGAAAGAGCCGCCCGCGCCACGTGCGATTTCTACATCCAGAATACCCCGCCCGATGGCATTCCTTATTGGGACACGGGCGCGGCCGGCCTGGCGCAATTGGGCGACTGGCGCGCCAAAGCGGCGGACCCGTTCAATGCCTACGAGCCGGTTGACAGCTCGGCGGCCGCGATTGCCGCACAGGGGCTGCTGCGGCTAGGCCGCCGTCTCGACGACGACCGGTACTGGCAAGCCGGCCTGGCGGTTTGCAACACGCTTTTCGACGAGCCCTATCTGAGCGCCGGCGGCCAGCATCAGGGGCTCATTCTGCACTCGGTGTATCACCGGCCGAACGGGTGGGACGCGGTTCCCGAAGGGGGACGCGTGCCGGCGGGGGAATCTTCGATGTGGGGCGATTATCATGCGCGGGAGGTGGGCCTATACCTTCTGCGCTGGATCGAGAACAAGCCGTACCTCAAGTTCTGGCCGTGAAACGTGCCAGCCGCTCTCTGAAAAGCTGTGACAGAATCGCCCGCAAGCGGGCAATGGGCAAGCTAAAGCATGCCCCACCTTGGTGGGGCATGCTTTAGCTTGCCCATTTCTTCAGGCTTCTTACGGTCGCGGCTCCGATGCGTTCGGAGGCGCGCCCGTAAGGGAGCGAGGCTTACTTTCTTACGCGTTTGATCAACTGCTGCAAATCCAACAAGTGCTGCGGCCGGTACGTCTCCTTCGACCATCTCGATTCCGGTTCGAATTCCACCCCGACAAAGTATCCGATCTCCCGGTACTCGCAATACCGCACGCGCCCGGTAAATGCCTGCTGGGGAGATTCCCAATGGATCTCCGCTTCCAGCGGCACGGCCGTTTCCATTTGCAGGCAGGCGCCGCACGCCGAGATATCCTCCAGAAGGCCCGTGGCCTTCCACGTCCTGCCCGCCTGATCCCGCCAGCAGACCTCCACCATGTCTGCGCATAACATGCGAATCTCCGTGCGCCGTTCCTGCATACTTGCTCTATCGGCGGCTGAACCCGCCTCCTTTACGATAAGATGACTTAAGTCCCCAGTAAACATGTACCTACGATTTTCGTTTGCGATTGCGCTAGTGGCCATCCTGCTGGCCGGCTGCGCGCACAGGAAGCACGCCCGGCCGACGCCGCCACCGCCGGCGCCATCGGCCGCGCCCCAACCGGGCCACACCGAGACCGGCATGGCCAGTTGGTACGGCCACCCTTACCACGGCCGGCGTGCCGCCAATGGCGAGATCTACGACATGGAGAAGCTCACCGCCGCCCACCGCACTCTCCCCTTCGACACCTGGCTCCGGGTGGTCAACCTCGACAATAGCAAGACCGTGGAAGTGCGCATTAATGATCGCGGCCCCTTTGTCGAAGGCCGCATTATCGATCTCTCGCACGCTGCCGCGCGCGCCATCGACATGCTCGGTCCGGGCATCGCCCGCGTTCGCCTGGAGGTGATTCGCACGCCCGATTACGTGCCACCCGCCGTCTTCGCGGTTCAGGTGGGCGCGTTCCGCGATCGCGCCAACGCCGAGCGCCTGCGCGCCGAAATGGAGTCCCGCTACGGCTCGGCGCGCCTGGTCCAGCGCGCGGATAGCCCAGATTTGTGGCGGGTGGTGGCCGGCTCGGAGGCCACCGAGGAGGGCGCCAACGGCCTGGCCGCGCGGATTCGTAAAGAATTAGGTGAGAAATCTGCGGCCTTCGTTGTACGAGTTGATTCTAGGTAGTCGAGGTGTCCCATGAATCGGCTCGCGACGGGCTGCGCTCACGATCTGGTGGGCCAGTCGCCGCAGATCAGCGCCCTCCGGCGGCTTATTACGAAGGTCTCGCGCAACCGGCTCTCGGTGCTGCTGCTGGGCGAGAGCGGCACGGGCAAAGAGGTGGTGGCGCGGGCCGTGCACAACGCCAACCCGCGCGGTGAGTTCGTCCCCATCGACTGCGGCTCGCTGGTGGGCACGCTCATGGAAAGCGAGTTGTTCGGCCACGTCAAGGGCGCTTTCAGCGGCGCCGTCGAGAACAAGAAGGGACTGGTCGAGCTGGCCGACGGCGGCACTGCCTTCTTCGATGAAATCGGCGATCTCCCGCTCGAGATGCAGGTCAAGCTGCTCCGGCTCATCCAGGAAGGCGAGTTCCGCGCCGTCGGCGCTTTGCGCTGGCGCAAGGTCGATCTGCGGATCGTGGCCGCCACCCATCGCGACCTCCGGGCGGAGGTGGCCGCCGGCCGTTTTCGCCAGGATCTCTTCTATCGCCTCAACGTGGTGGTGGTTCACCTGCCGCCCCTGCGCGAACACAAGCAGGATATCCCGCTGCTCATCGATCACTTCCTTGACGCCGGGCATGCCTCGGGCTTGCCCGCGTTCCGTTTTGGCGAAGAGCTTCTGGCAACGCTCCTGGCCTACGATTGGCCCGGCAACGTCCGCGAGTTACAGCACTGCCTGGACCGCATGGCCGCGCTTCACTCCGAAGGCGCGTGGCAAATGGCCGACCTGCCCTCCGCCCTGCAATACCAGCGCGCGTCCTGCGGGTTGCGGAGCCTGTCCGGCGCTGTAGCGGACCCGGATGGCGAGGCGGGGATGCCCTACTTCGCCCTCGCTCCCAAATCGCCGGTCATTTCCATCCCCGAGAGCGAAAAGCAGGCGATCGCCAGCGCGCTGGCCGCCACCAACGGAGAGCGCGCCAAGGCCGCCCGCCTCCTGCGCATCGGCCGTACCACTCTGTACCGAAAAGTGAAAGAATACGGACTGTAGCGGCTGGGCAAGCTAAAGCATGCCCCACGTTCTCGGCGGAAACAAAAGATCTATGTCCGATTTCTTGGGCGAATCGCCCAGAATTGCCTTGGATGCCACCTATAGCGTGGGAGGCGACCTCTCCGGCGTCGGCCTTTATTCGCACGAGATGCTGCGCGGTCTGGCTGTCTCCCATCCGGAAGCGCGCTTCGATTTCTGCTACCGGCCGCACCGCTACTGGCGCTCCCGGGCCTCTCCGCTCCCGCCCAATGCCCGGCGGCGACTGCTCGCCGAGCCGTTCGGTCCGCGCGCAGCCGATCTCTTTCATGGCCTGAACCAGCGCCTGCCACGAATCCCCTTGCGGCGCGCCATCGCCACATTCCACGATCTATTCGTCCTCACCGGCGAGTACTCCACCGAGGAATTCCGTGCGCGCTTCGCCGCCCAGGCCCGCGACGCGGCCCAGCGCTCGGCCGCCATCATCGCGGTTTCCGCGTTCACCGGGAACGCGGTGGTCTCCTTGCTTGGCGTGGACGCCTCGAAGGTCCGCGTGGTCCACCACGGTGTTCGCGACCTTCCCTATCTCCCCGCCGCCCGCGAAAAGGTGGTCTTGAACGTGGGCGCCATCCAGAAGCGTAAGAACATCGCGCGCCTGGTGGAAGCCTTCGAAACCCTCGAACCCGGCTGGCGGCTGGTGCTGGCCGGCTCCTTCGGATACGGTTCGGCGGACATTCTCGCGCGCATCGAACGAAGCCCCGCGCGCGACCGCATCTCGATTCTTGGCTACGTCTCACCGGACGAGCTCGCCCGGTGGTACTCCCGGGCCATGATTTTCGCGTTCCCATCGCTCGACGAAGGCTTCGGAATGCCGGTGCTGGAAGCCATGGCGGCGGGGACTCCGGTGGTCGCATCCAACCGCTCGGCGCTCCCTGAAGTGGCCGGCGACGCCGCGGTCCTGGTCGAGCCGGGAGACACCGATGCCCTCGGCATGGCACTGCGCCTGTTAGCTGGGAAAGAGGATTTGAGGCGGGACTTGGCCGCGCGCGGCATGGCACGGGCGCGCCTCTTCACCTGGGAGAAAGCGGTTCGCGAAACCTGGGACGTCTATCGGGAGGTGCTGGGCTGATCCGCTTCGCGCGATCAGCGGTTCTCGTCATCCACCGCAATCTTGAGAGCGCGCAAAAAACGGTGGTCCTGCGTGGTGAACTTGATCTTGCCGGTGGTTTCGAAACCCCGTCTAGGCTCCTCGGTCACCTCGATCTCGGGTTCCTCGTCGGTGCTGTTGTCGTCCCTCCGGTTGAAGCCGATCGTCGCCTCCAAAACCAGGAAAACGTCGTAACCGGCTCTCTTGATCTCGCCGATCGCCTCCGCGATCCGGTCGGACTCGGAAAGGGAATCGTTGATCGCGTTTCCCAGTTCCTGCATCAGGTGCTTCAATGGCTCTTCCACAGAGTTACTCCCTCTTACCTCTTAATGGATGCGCCGGACGCAACCGACGTTCCACCCATGGGTCCGCATCCACTCGTTCCGATTGTAATGGACGCCGCTCCGCTGCACAAGCGGACTCAGTACTTATATCCGCAATTTACGGGCCATATTCCATAGCAAAACTACCGCTATCGCAGGTTTGTTACCATGGAGGGCGTGTGGAAACGTGTCACCGTCCGCCATGGAGTCCGCTACGGACGCGAGTTCGTCAAGCACATCGTGCCCGCCATTCTGAAACCCGCCCGGACCCTCTGGAATGAGGTAATTGGCTTTCTTTTCTTGTCCTTCGCGGTGATCTTCGGCTTCAAAACGGTGCGCTACGGCATGGATTACATGAAAGCCGCACCCGAAGGCGGAACGGGTGAACTGATCCGTTTGGCCATGGCCGGTTTCTGCACTTTCATAATGGCCTGGTACGGTGTGTCCTCTTTCCTGCGCGCGCGTCGAATTTCCCGGTCGTGAGCCGCGCACACTAATGGTAACCCGGCACCGCCCATCCCGGGTGCGGCGGACGTTTACGCCACGGTGGACGTGGCTTCCGGCTGGCCCAGAAGCGCGTACCGCGAGGCGTAGAGCACCTCCGGCGCCTGCCTGCGCGGCCGGGTGCGCTCGCGCAAGCCGAGCCGGTGCATGATGCGGCCCGCGTGATCGGGATCGTAGCGCACCCCGAAGCGCAGGAAGATCGCCTCCGCGAAACGCGCCGTGGTCCAGCGGTCCGAGTCGAAGCCCGCGGCCCGCGTACCCGTCCGGTAGATCTCGGCCACGCCCCTGAGCTGTTCCGGGTTGAGGCGGTTGGGACGCCCGGGCGCGCGCCGCTTGCGCAAAGCCTCGAGTCCCTTTACGCTCAACGCACGGTTCCAGCGGGACGCCGTGGTGCGGCTCACCCCGAACTTCCGGGCCACATGGGACTGCGGCAGCCCCCTTTGCAGGTCTTGCGCGGCCAGCAGACGCCTGCTTTCCATTTCATCGCGAGTCAGAATGCCTTGTGCGGCGGTGTCCATACTCCTCGCGCGGTTATTCAAGTGCCAGAGCGACTCCAGCATACCAAAAAACATTACGAGTGTAAATTGTTTTTTTACAGTGTTTTTTGCAGACCCTTGCGCCGCTAGTCTCACATGGCTGCAAAGGCTATGGTACACGGGCTGGCGTTCCGAACCACCTGTTCGGTGGGCGTCAGACGGCCAGTCGAGGAATCCGCGAGCCAGCTTACCACCGTGTCGGCCTGCTCGTTGGCGGCGTAAAGGAATCGATGAGACGGAGCGAAACCGATGAAACGCGGCACCCGGCCCCGGCTCGGTACCCAACCAATTGAAGTCAGGAGCCCGGTGCCCGGGTCCGCGGCGAACATGGCGATGCTGTCGTGGCCGCGGTTGGAACAATACACGAACCGGCCGCCGGCTGAAACCGCAATCTCCGCGGCCGTGTTCTCGCCGGTGTAGTCGGAGGGCAGTGTCGGGAGAATTTGGACCGGCCGCAGGCTACCGTGCTCCGCCTCCAGGTACCAGGTCGCCACGCTGTTGCCGATTTCGTTGAGGACAAAGAGGACGGGCAGCGCCGGGTGGAACGCGGCGTGGCGCGGTCCCGAAGCGGACCGCGCCACCGCGCTGCCCTGCTCCGTCGGGGTCAGCTTTCCGGTGGCCGGGTCGAAGCTGAAAATGAAAATTCGGTCCAGCCCCTTGTCCGGAACCACGACATATTTTCCCGACGGATCGAAGACCACCTGGTGCGGGTGCGAGCTGGCCTGCTCAATCCGGTTCGGCCCCGGCAGACCCGGCAGCGGAACCACTTGCACCTGCTCGCCGAGCGTTCCATCCTGCCGCACCGGCAGCACCGAGACATTGCCGGTACCGTAGTTCGCCACCACCATGAACTTGCCGCTCGGCTCGATGGCCTGGTGCACACCGTTGCGGCCGCCGGTTTCAACGCGGTTGAGCATCGTCAGGAACCCGGTATTGCGATCCACCGCGAAGGAGGTGGCATAGGATTCATCGCCGTGCACGGCGTACAGGTAGCGCTGGTCCCGGCGCACTACGAGGAATGACGGATTGACCAGTTCGCCCACGTGCTGGGCGTGCGTCCAGATCCCTGTCTCAGGCTGGACGCGGTAGACGTGGATACCATCGCCGCGAGCATAGCGCCGCGCCGTGGTGTAGCAGCCTACGTAAGCGTAAAGCGCCCCTGCCGCGGGGTTCGGCCGGGCTAACCCCGCCATCCCCAGGGCCGCGCCGCCTCTCAACAGGGCGCGGCGCGACGGCTTGCCAATACTCATTCGATACTCCTCGGTGGGGCATGCTTTAGCTTGCCCTGTGTTTTCAATCGACCCCGATGAAGACGGTTTGCGTCATGCCGGCGATCGAGATATTCAACTGCATCGTACTGGTACCGGCCCGGATATCCACGGCGTACGTGCCGGGGATGTCCCCGGCCCGGTAGGAACGGCGAATGCTGCCCCCGCCCGCGGCCATGGCGATCTGCGGCGTGAGCGAACCGGTATAGGGCAAGCCGGCAATATCCACAATGCGGAACACAACCGCCCCGTCAGACACCGTCCGGCTCGGATCGGAATAATCCTGGTGCAGCACCGTAATACCCGCCGGAGTAGAGCCGGGAACCGCGAACCAATACGGAATCGTCGTCACGTTCGAGGTCGCGGTGCCGGTCACTTGCAGGTATCCCTGGTACTCCCCGGGCGCCAGGCCGGAAGCATTCACCGTCGCCGAGAGCGCCTGCGAGCCATTGGCGTCGAGTTCAACGGTATTGGTGGAAAGCGCCGGGGCCGGGCTGCCACCCACCGGCAGTACGCCGATCGAATACGTATCGCTCACGGTACCGATGTTGGATAGCGTCAGGTTCAGTGTGCTGTCGATCGCGCCCGCGCCCGTGCCAAAGTTCAAGGCCGTAGGATATGCAGCCACTGTTCCGCCGAGGGCGGCCACCACGTTCAGCACACCGGCCCCGGCCTGCTGAACGGTCGCCGGCACTCCCGGGGCCGATGTCGCGGGGCCGGCGCTGTTGATCAGAAGCGAGCGGTACTGCGCCACGGTGAGCCCCGGACGCGCCGCCTTCAGAACCGCCGCGGCGCCGGCCGTCAGCGGCGTCGCAAAGCTGGTCCCTGCCGTGTCGATGAAGCCCGACGGATCGTAGGATTCGCCGCTCGGGAAAGAATCTTGCGCGGCGGTCACGATCTCTTCCCCCACGGCCACAATATCCGGTTTCATGGCGCTGCCGATGTTCGGACCGCGGCTGGTAAAGTCCGTCAGGTCCGTTCGGGCTGGGAATTCAGTCTCGCCGGCAAAATCCAGCGTCGCCTGAAGCCCGGGGCTGGCGGCGACTCGCGCAATCAGGTCCGCTCCGTCGGCCTGGTTCACAAACATGGCGGGCAGCGTCGCCGCGCCCACAGTCTGGCCAGACAGGGAAAAGGGGCTGCCCGTGGCGCTGTTGTAGATAATGGCGGCCAGCGCACCACCGGCCGCCACATTGTCGATCTTGCTGGCGAACGTGCAAGTGCCGCGCAGCACCAGCACCACCATTCCCGCCACCGATCCGGATTGGAGCGGCGAACACGCCAGGCCGGCCGGATCGACATTGGCGACATCGAAGAGCCGTCCGGTGATGGCTTGGCCGGGGTCCGGCCCATCGCCTGGGAACGCCTCATACGGCGCTACGCCGTTCACCGTGATGGCAGAGCCGAGCGCGCGGTCGTTCATGATCGCGCCCAGCGTGATGACGTCCGGAAGGCTGCCATAATTCGAGATCGAGCCGGCGCCCGGCCCGGAGTTCCCGGCCGCCACGGCCACCACCACCCCGGCCTGCGTGGCCCCCTCGATCGCGGCTATGTCGATGGCGCTCGGCTCGATGTCCGAATAGGATGCGACATAAGATCCCAGGCTGATATTGAGCACGTCCATCCCATCGGCCACCGCTTCGTCGACGGCCTTGGCGATCACGTCCGAGGTGCCGCCGTTGGCGTCGAGAACCTTGTAACTGCCCAGGTAGGCCATGGGCGCAACCCCGGTGATGGCGCCGTATGGGCTGGTGACCGTGCCGCCGGCCGCCGCCATCGAGGTTCCCGTGCCATGGCCGTCGCGATCATTGGCATCCGGATCGCCGCCGTCGGGAAGAAGCGGCGTGTAGTTCTTGGCAACGATGATCTTGGCGTTCGTGAATTGAAGATCGCCGTTGGCCAGGACCATTGGAAACCCATCCACTGGCGGAAGCGGAGCGCTGAACGCCGCGTTGTTCACGTCGATTCCCGTGTCGATCATGCCGATCTTGATTCCGGCCCCCGCGCTCGACTGGCCGAGCGGCAGCGTGTTCCAGGTATCCGGCACCTTGTGTATCGGCAGAGCGTGATTGAGCAACGGCCTCACGCCATGGACGGGGTGCACTTTCACTACGCCCGGAATGTTCGAAAGTACCGCGGCCCGCGCGTCGGGAATGCTCACAATCAGAGCGTTGACCACGGTATCCATGCTCGCGAGGATCGTTCCGCCCAGCTCCCCAATCCTGGTCCGGGCATCCGTCTGGCCCTGGCGCACCGCCGCGCGCCGCGCCGCGAAGCCGGCTTCCCGAGCGGCGAATCGCGACCCTTGTTTGGCCGCCGCCGTGGCTGCCGGATCGCCGGCCAACTCCACCACGTATCGGCCCGGGACCGTTTGGCCCCACACCACAGCCGCCGAGACAAGAAAAAGCGCGGCACTCTTCACACCGGCAATCCTCATAACGATTCTACGCGGCATCCGGGCGGTGCGTTACAGGCGGACCGGTGTCGGTGCTGGTGCGGCAGGCGGTGCTCGTCTGCCGGCCTTATGCCGCACGGGGAGGAGACTGCAGTCCCCGGCATTTGTGACGCGACCCGAGGGCCACCGGGGCGCACCCGCCGTTCAGACGCGCCTCCTCGCTCACCAGACGGATCCAGTGGCTGAGGCGTTTGCGCCTCGCCTGGAGTTCGGCCACAAACAGCTCGCCGATATCGCCGGAAACCGGAGAGGGGGACGACTCCGCCGCAGCGCGATCCTCGCCGGGCACGGTCCGCTCGATCAGCGCCAATGCCTTCGTCAGAGTATCGCGTTCCGTTTTCATCTGGACGTCTCCGTCATGCGCACATCTCGTCCTGCCCGTACACTTTCACGGTGTAAGCTGTTTACCCCGGCAGCCAGTACACTGCCAGCGTCTGTCCCCGTTGCAGGCGCACCCCCAGCGGCTGAATCCACTCGGCGTCCGCGCCCGCGGGCGTTGCCAGTCATGGTCTTCATCTCCAGCCGCCGTGAAAGATCTCATAACCGACTATCCTCTCCTGGGCGCTTCTTCCCTAAAGCCATCCCAATGTTCAGGCGATCCCTTCCCGCGTGCTGGTCGGCTACCAGTTTCTTGAGAGGCACCTGAATGCGCCTGGCGCCGCCATCCAGGTAGACGCAAAGCTGTAGCCGCCCCTGTTGCTCGTATTCCACTTGAAACTCGCCAAAGACGCGCGGTCAGGCTGCCGCTGGGGTGCGGACCGCCGTCTCCGGACACACCGCGGAAATGACGTCATCGCCGGCTTCCATCTCCGCATGTTTCGGGCACAACCATTGCAGCATGGCGACGGCAAGATTCTCGAAATATGCCGACGTGACAATGCTGGTGTCCGAATCCAACTGGGGCCCTTCCACCGTGAATACCAGCGCGGACGCCGTATCCGTTCGCAAAACGTTCTCCACGTAGTCGTGGATGGCAAGTTCGGAGTCGGGACTTGCCGCCGCGCCCAGAAAACTCAGGAACGACACAAACCCGAAGGCGAATTCCGGCCTGAGGCGCCGGCGCCGTTGCGCGGGAATGACGGCCACCACGCCGATCGGCGCGTGAAGATCCCCGTCCAGATGCACCATGGCCAAGCCGGCATCCGTCAAGTCGTAGACCGTGGTGTGGAAGTCCACGCCGGGAAGTCCGCGCACAGTGCAGTGAAGTTTCCCGTGAAACGTCCCGGTCGCGTTTCGCAACTTCCGCAGAATGGAGCCGGTCCCGCTCGATGCCGGCGCGATTTCGGTGGGCCCGTGCCAAAACCCGCCCTGGTCGTTCCATCCGTAGAGATGGATCTCGGCCCCGGTTTCAGTAGCAAACAGACCTGATTGGCTCATAGCACGATTTCTTAGCAATTATTCGTCCATTCAAATCCAGGCCACGATAAACAGACCTAAAACCCCGATTCCCGGCTGCCAGACAGCTTTGACATCAACACTTGCCGGGAGGGTGCGTGCAGGATCTGCCATTACGAGTGCAGGATTTGCCACGGGAGGCAAATCGTCTAAGCTAGTATCTCCCTGGCCTTCCCCACCTCGTCGACGGCACCGTGGGCGATCAGCAGGAGCTTGTCCATTTGGACGGCTGCTTCACATCGCAGCACCGCGTCTTTCGGAATCCCCAGACCGTAGAGCGCCGCTCCCAGCGCACTCAGGCCGCCGAACACCGCCTGGTTTTCGAGCACCGCCACAATCCAGCCGCCCAGCGGTCCGGCCACCAGGATCGGTCCCGCACCGGGGATGACAAGACACGCCCATCCGGACAAGGACGCCCACATACCGGTCCAAAAAGGTCCGAATTCCCCCCAATACCTGGCTTGTCCACCCGCACCGTAATGGGCGACAACTTGCTCTTCCGCCCGGCGATCCTTCGCCACTACCGAGAGTTTGCTTAGGTCGAAGCCGGACTGGCGGAGCCGTCGAACGCTCTCTTCCACCTGCCGGTGGGAATCGAGGACTGCAACTGTCGCATTTTGGGCCGCAACTGCTGGCTGCATGGAGCTCCGCTCCGGACCATTGCAACTGAACATCCACCCGAAAAGGCCAGCCGAACAGCTTGGGAGGTTCCAGAGACGTGGACAGAATTGCGACAAGGCGTACACTTTTGCGAGCCAGATGGTATTAAGATATGAAAGTCCCGTTAGCTGAGACGTCCATGAGAATGGCCCTTCGATTTGCGGCCCGGAGTGGTTTCGTATTGGCGCTCGCCATCCTGCTCTTGATAGGAGTGCTCTCCTATCTGAGCAACCGGAGCCTGGTCGAAAACGAGGACGCCATCTTTCGCGGCCAGGAGGTCCAAACCGGGCTCGACGAGCTGCTGGTCGAGGTGGTCGAAGCGGAGAGCGCGGCCCGCGGGTTCGTGATAGCGGGGGAGAAGTACTTCCTCGATCCCTATTTCGCCACCAGCCAGGTGGCCGCCACTGTCGCCCGGCTGCGAACCCTGCTGAGAGATGAACCCGAGGAGCGGCAGCGGCTCGAGTCGCTCAATGGGCTGGTGGCGGAGAAGCTCGCTTTCCACCGCCGCATGATCGAGTTGCGGCGCACTAATGGGGAGCAGGCTGGTCTTCAGTTCTTCCTTACCGGCAAGGGATACGCGCTCGGTAACGAGGTCCGCGACCGCGTACACGCCCTGAAGGATGAACAGGATCGCCTGTTGCGCGACCGGACGGCGGCGGCGCGGCGCGTATCGGATTGGTCCGTCCTCACCTTGGTGGTGGGTTCCATACTGAGCTTCGGCATCCTGCTATTCGTGTACCTGAATCTGAACTGGGAGATCGCCAGGCGGCGCCAGTCGGAGCAGAAGGTGCTGCAATTGAACCGGCTCTACGCCGTGCTCACCCGCACCAGCCAGTCGATTTCACGCATCCGCGAGCGGGATGCCCTGTTTCGGGAGGTTTGCCGGATCGCGGTGGAAGATGGTCTCTTCCGCATGGCCTGGGTGGGTACGGTCAATCCCCAGACCGGGTTCGTGGAACCGGCGGCCTTCGCCGGGTTTGAAGACGGCTACCTGGAGCGAATTCACATCGTCACCACCAACACCCCTGATGGACAAGGCCCCACTGGGCGCGCCTTGCGCGAGCGCCATCATTTCGTGTGCCCCGATATCGCCACCGATCCACATCTCCTCCCGTGGCGCGACGACGCCCTGGCGCGCGGCTACCGTTCCTCGGCCGCTTTCCCCCTTCAGTTTGGGGACTCCGTGGTGGGGGTGTTCACCCTCTATGCCGAGGAGCCCGGGTTCTTCGACGGGGAGCTTGTGCCCGTACTCAACGAAGCGGCTTCGGAGATCTCCTTCGCGCTCGAGAGCATGGACCAGGAGGCGCGGCGCCGCCACGCGGAAGAGGATCTGCGGTCATTGAACGAGAACCTCGAGCGCCGCGTGGCCGAACGCACCACCGAGCTGGCGCGGGTGGCCAGCGAGCTGGAAATCCGCAACCGCGAGGTGGAGCGCGCCAATCGCATGAAGACCGAGTTTCTGGCCCGCACCAGCCACGAATTGCGCACTCCTTTGAACGCCATCGTGGGGTATTCCGACCTCCTGAGCGAAGAGGCGTCCGGTCCCCTGTGTCCCACCTACAAGCGTTTTGTGGCCAATATTCAGGAAGGCGCCCATCACCTGCTGCGTATGGTCAACGATGTTCTGGACCTTTCCAAGATCGAAGCCGGCCGCATCGACCTGAACCGCGAGGAGTTCCATCCCGCCGCCGCCCTGGAAGAGGTGCTCTCCGTCATCACGCCATTGGCGAAGATCAAGAACATCGCCGTCGAGAATCGACTTCCGCCCCGCGCCAACATCAACGCGGACCGGACGCGCTTCAAGCAGATCCTCTACAACCTGCTGAGCAATGCCGTGAAGTTCACGCCCGAGAATGGCCGCGTCTGGATTGCCGAGTGCAGCAGCCAGAACACCGCCTGCTTCTGGGTCGGGGACACCGGAATCGGTATTCCCGGCGCCGAGCTCGAAGCCATTTTCGACGAGTTTCACCAGGTGGGCGCCCCGCCTGGAGCGGTCAAGGAAGGAACCGGCCTGGGGCTGGCCATCACCAAACGGCTGGTGAATTTGCACGGCGGGACGATCCGGGTCGAAAGCACTCCCGGTCTGGGCAGCCGCTTCTTTTTCTCGCTGGGCGAGGGCAGCCTCGAGCCCGCGGCCGCGGCGCCGGCGGAGACGTGACCCATGCGGACCCTCCTGGTTGCCGACGACAATCGATTGAGCCGCGAGCTGGTGCGCGATGTTTTCGCCCGCCCCGATTGTCAGGTCGTCCAGGCAGGCAACGGTCAGGAAGCCATCGACCGTCTCGAGGCCGCCAACCCCGACCTGGTCCTCCTCGACCTCGAGATGCCCGTCAAGGACGGTTTCGCCGCCCTGTTGGAGATCCGCGACCATCCCCGGTTTTCACGCGTACCGGTGGTGGCGCTGACGGCCAAAGCCATGGTCCTGGACCGCGACCGCATCCTGGCGGCCGGCTTCGACGCCTATGTCACTAAGCCCATCGATATTACCAAGTTGAGAGAATGCGTGGATGAGCTGTTGCGCTCATCCCGAAAAGGAGAATACCTATGAGCGATGCCGGTAAACCAGGCGTGACGCTGCTGGCGATTGACGACGACCCCAAGAGCCTGGAGCTGATTCGGGACGCTCTTTCACGCGACGATCTGACCATCCTGACCTCCAGCGACCCGGCCGCCGGGTTGGAACTGGCGCTCGAGCGGCGCCCCGAGATCGTGCTGCTGGACCTGGTCATGCCCGGCATTGACGGCATCGCCGTCCTGGAGCGGATTCTCGCCGCCGTGCCGACCACCGAAGTGATCCTCATCACCGGGCACTATTCCACCGAATCCGCCGTGGAAGCCATTCGCAAAGGCGCCAGCGACTATCTCACCAAGCCGCTTTCCATCGCCCGCCTGCGCGAGCGCGTCGAGGCTCTGATCGCGGTCGATCGCCAGCGCCAGCGCGCGCTGCAACTCGATGGCGAGATATTGAAGAACTGCCGCTTCGAGGGCATGGTGGGACGCAGCCCGCTGCTGCTCGAAGTCTTCGCCCGGATTCGCCGCGCCGCGCCCCACTTCAAGACCGCCTTGGTGACCGGCGCCACCGGGACCGGCAAAGAGCTGGTGGCCAGGGCGCTTCACCGGCTGGGTCCCGCCGCTTCCGCCCGGTTCGCCGTCTGCAACTCCTCCGCGATTGTCGAAACTCTCTTTGAAAGCGAGCTCTTCGGGCACGTGAAGGGCGCCTTCACCGGCGCCACTCAGGACAAGGTGGGGCTGTTCGAATACGCCGCCGGCGGCACCGTCTTCCTGGACGAGATTGGCGACCTTCCCCTGGCTACCCAGACCAAGCTGCTGCGGGTGCTCGAAACCAGGGAGTTCCAGCGCGTCGGATCTCCGGCCCCGCGGAAGACGGATGTCCGCGTGGTGGCCGCCACCAACCGCGATTTGCGCGAGATGGTCGACCACAAGGAATTCCGGGAAGACCTGTTCTACCGGCTTTCGATGGTCGAGATCAGGCTGCCGCGCCTGGCCGAGCGCAAAGAGGACTTGCCGCTCCTCCAACGCCACTTTATCGAGCGGATGGCCGCCGAGTACGGCAAACCGATCCGCGGCATCGCACCGCGAGTCCAGATCCTGTTCGCCCGGTACTCCTGGCCGGGAAACGTGCGGGAATTGGAAAACGTCCTCGCCCATGCCTGTATGATGTGCGAAGGCGATACCATCGACCTGCCGGACCTGCCGGAGCATTTGACAGCCCCCGCGGCCCAGGCCACAACCGGCGACGAGGGCCTGCTGCCCATGGCCGAAGTGCACAAGCGTCATGCGCTGCGGGTGCTGGCCGCGGTCCACGGCAACAAGGCCGAAGCCGCGCGCATTCTCGGGGTGCACCGCGCCACCCTCTACCGCCTGATCGAGGAATTCGATCCCCAGGAAATCAAGGCCGCCGGAGGTTGATTGTGCGACCCCCATTCTTCGCTCTTCTCATTTCCACCGCGCTCGCCAGCGCCTATGGCCAGGATACCCGCCGGGTGACCGAACCCAGGATTCCGGCATCCTGCACCGTGCTCACGGCCGGACTCGATTCCAAGGGCGCGACCCTCGCCGAATCCGACGAAAATAAGCCCGATACCAACCGGATCCAACAGGCTATGGATCGCTGCCAGCCCGGGCAAGCCGTCGAACTGAAAGCCGGCGGGGGGCACGATGCGTTTCTCTCCGGTCCCCTCGAACTGCGGCGCGGCGTTACCTTGCTAATCTACAAGGGCGTCATGCTGTTCGGCTCGCGCAACCCGCGGGATTACGATCTGGTACCCGGCCTCTGCGGCACCATCACCGAAAAGAAGGTCCCCTATACGCAAGGCATCTCGGGTCATGCCTGCAAACCGCTGATCGGCGGCGACCATGTGGCCGGCGCCGCGGTCATGGGCGATGGCATTATCGACGGACGCGGCGGATCGAAGATGCTGGGCCAGAACATCTCCTGGTGGGACCTGGCCGAACAGTCCATCAAGGGGTGGCCGGACCAGTACAACAACTGGGCCCGCGCGGTGTCCGATAACCCCGCGGCCTTTCAGCCCTTGACCGCGCCGCCACCCGGTGTCATCGGCCTGCAGAACAATCCGCGCATGATGATCCTGTCGGGGTGCGACAATTTCACTCTGTACCGCATTCAGTTGAGGAACTCGCCCAACTTCCACGTGTCCTATTCCGGCGGCAACGGTTTCACGGCGTGGGGCGTCGTCATCAACACCCCGAAGGGTGCGCTCAACGGCGACGGCATCGATATCGGACAGCCCTGGCCGGAGGTGCCGTCGAGCGCCACCAACGTCACCATTACGCATTGCTACATTCACGCGGGCGACGACAATGTGGCCATCAAGTCTCCCACGGGCTACCCCACGTCACACGTCACCGTGAGTCACAACCACTTCTATACCGGGCACGGAATGTCGATCGGCAGCGCCACTTCCGGCGGCATCGGCGCCATCCGCATTTCCGATCTCACCCTCGACGGCACGGCTACCGGCATTCAACTCCGTTCCAGCGTCAAGCTCGGAGGACCTGTGCGTGACGTGGAATACGACGACGTGTGCATCCGCAACAACCGGACCCCGATCTCGATCACTTCCCACGCCGGCTCCTTCGGGCATCATGAGGTGGACGCGGCCGAGAGCAATAAGACGCCTACGTTCACGGATATCCGCTTCAACAACGTGCTGATTCAAGGTGGCGGCAGGATCTCGCTCGACGGCTTGGATGCCGAGCACCATCTGGGCGTTTCATTCCACAACGTGGTCGCGGAACAGCCGGAGGCCATTCGGGCCGTGGCGAACCATGCGGATATCCATCTGGACGGGTCGAATATCTCGGTGTCGGGGGACGATATCAAGGTTTCCGGCACGCCTTCCAGAGGAACACCCAACGCCTGCGCCGAAAGGTTTGTGCCGTTTCCCGTCCCCATCGGTGTGAGGTGACCCGGCGAGGAGTGCGCCTCGCCGGGTGTGTTACAGCCATCCCTGGGTGAAATCGGAGTGTCGGGGTTTCAATTGACCCGATGCTCGGCTGGTTCGGTCCCCGGGTTCGCCGACTCCGGGATGCGCGCGTAGCGTGGCAGCTCCGCGCTCTTCAACGTCCGCTGGATTCTCCTCCGCAGTAGTCCCCTGGCCCGAACCAGCCGAGTCTTCACGCATGCCTCCGTCAAGCCCAGCCGCTCCCCCGTTTCGGCCGTGCTCAAAGTTTCCATCTCGCGCAGGCGAAATACCTTGCCGTAGGCCGGTGGCAGGCGCTCCAAGGCAGCCGCCAGGATGCCATCGAACTGCCGGTCGATGGCCTGCTGCTCCGGGTCGCGCATGGGCGAGCGGAGCGAGCGGACCTGTTCTTCGCCGGCCTCGACAACTCCCTTCCTTTGGCGCATCTGGCCAAGCGCCACATTGACGGTGATGGAGCTCATCCAAGTGAGATAGCTGGAGCGCCCGGCATACTGGTCGATATGTCTGAGCGCCAGCAGGTGCGCTCCTTGCACGGCATCTTCGGCGTCGGCTTCACTGTGCAGGAACTTCTGTGCCAGCCGATGCAGGCGCCCGTGATAGCGCGTCGCGAGAACCTCGTACGACGAGGTCTCGCCCCTCATGACGCGCCCGATTGCTTCTTCGTCCGTGATTGCCGCGTTCATGCGATTCGGGCTTCGCATGTGCATGCCGGTTTCCAAAGCCGTCCCGGCCCAGCGGCTTAGCCAACGCATAGTAACGCAAGGAGTTGTGCCTGGTGCATCGGCGCGCTCCCGCCATCCGGCCTGTCGCTTTTTGCGACGGTGGCGCTTCCCGCGACGCGGGCGTAATCTCGAGAGGTGTGGCGCCTTGACCAGCTTCATCGCGACGTGCGCGGCAGCTTGCGGCTCTGGCGCAAGCGCCCGCTAGTCGCGGCCGCGATCCTTCTGACCATCGCCCTCGGAACGGGCATGAACATCGCGCTCTTCCAAGTCGTCTGGAGCGCCCTGCTGAAGCCGCTTCCGTATCCCAACGCGGCCCGCCTGGTCCAAGTGTGGCGCGTCACTCAGGCGGCCGGCGGTTTCACCCCCCGCGACCGCCAGCTCCCGGACGGATTGACCATCGAGCTTTGGCGCACGCGCAGCCACAGCTTTGACGGGATCGCGTCTTATCGACCCTGGCGAGTCACCGTGGGCAGCGGCGGCGACCCGGACCGCGCCCCAACCGGCCTGGTTTCCGCGGAGTTCTTCCCTACCCTGGGAGTGCGCGCGCAGTTCGGCCGCACGTTCACGGCGGCGGAAGTTCGGCCGGGCGCCGACGATGTCGCCGTGCTCAGCTACGGATACTGGCGCACCCGATTCGGCGGCGATCGCAGCCTGGTGGGAAGGAGCATTCTCATCGATGGGCGCCTCTCTCGGGTCATCGGTGTGTTGCCGGCCGATTTTCGCGACCTCGTTACGTATGGTTCCACTCAGCCGAGTGTGTACCTGCCCATCTCGAAAGTCTTCGAGGGTCCGCTGAAGATGTCGACCGGGTATGTCATCGGCCGGCTGAAAAGCGGGATCGGCATGGCTGCCGCGCGGGCCGAACTGGCGGCACTCCAGCAAAACCAGCCGGTCGAAGAGCGGGGTGTGAACATCACCCACCTGCAGGATGAGGTCGGATTCGCGGTGCGGCCCGCGCTGCTGACCATGTTTGCGGCCACCGGCTGCATCCTGCTGATTGCCTGCACCAACGTCGCCAATCTTCTGCTGGCGCAGGCGGTTGGCCGGCGGCAGGAGCTGGCCATCCGTTCCGCGCTGGGAGCCGGCCGCGCCAGATTGGTTCGCCAGTTTCTGACGGAAGCGCTCGTTCTGGCGCTGGCGGGAGCCCTGCTGGGCTTGGGCGCGGCGTGGGCGCTCTCGCGCGGCATGATTGCCCTCTATCCCGGTACACTGCCCCGCGTGGCCGAAGGTGGTACCAGCGGCGCAGTGCTCGCCTTTGCGCTGACGCTGGCGATTCTGACCGCGGCTTTCTTCGGCATTCTACCGGCCCTCGTCGCCACGCGCGCACGCGACGATGCTGGTCTGCGCGTAGGCCGAGCGTGGATGGGGCGCGGCGCGCGACGCTGGAGAGACGCGTTGATCGCCATTCAGGTGGCCGTGACGGTGACGGTGCTGATCGCCGCCGGGTTGCTGCTGCGGAGTTTCGCCGCTCTCCGTTCGGTCGATCCGGGATTCGAGCACGCGCGGCTGTTCACGGCGCAGGTGGTACTGCCCGAAGCTCGCTACCGCACGCGGGAAGATTACACGCGCTTTGCCCAAGCCTGGATCGAGCGATTGAGGACCATCCCCGGAGTGGAACAGGCGGCCGTGACCAACACGCTGCCGCTGGCGTTCAACGTGCTCCAGAGTCTAAAGTTCGAGGTCGCCGGCCAGCCGGAAGAGCATCTGGCGGGCGGCCGGGCCGTGGCCGGGGACTACTTCGCCGCCATGGGCCTCCGCATGTTGGAAGGGCGTCCGCTCACAGCCGCGGACGACGGCCGGCGCGACGTCGTGGTGGTGAACGAAAGCTTCGTCCGCCGCTTCTTGAAAGGCGCCGCTGTCACCGGAACGGCGATCCGGTTTGGGCCGAGAGCGGCCACCATCGTCGGCGTTGTCCGCGACTTACACAATCTGAAACTCGAATGGCCCGCCGAACCGGAGATCTACATGCCGTTTGCCGCGCTGCCTTGGATGTACCTGGACGTGGTCGTCCGGACCGCGGTCCCACCGGCGGAAATCGCGGCTGCCGCCCGCTCCCAGTTGCGGGCGCTCGATTCCGGCCTGGCGTTGTCCCAGGTTTCCACCATGGATCGCATCCTCGACGACAGCGTCGCCAAGCCGCGCTTTCAGGCGGTGCTGCTGGCGCTATTCGCCGCCGTCGCGCTAGCCCTGGCAGCCATCGGCGTCTATGGCGTCACGGCCCAAGGGGTTCGGTCGCGAACCGCCGAATTCGGCGTCCGCATGGCCTTGGGCGCCAGGGCGCTGGACGTGTTTTGGCTGGTCGAACGGCAGGGATTGCGTGCCCCGCTTCTTGGCCTCGGCGTGGGCCTGGCCGCCGGCTGGGCCTCCGGCAGCCTGTTGAACGCCTTCCTCTACGGCGTCACATCGCACGACCCATCAGTGCTGGCTGCGGCCGCCTCATTCATCGTCGTCGTGGGCCTCGTCGGTTGCGGGCTTCCGGCGCTTCAGGCATCCCGCATCGAGGCTGCCCGGGCGCTGCGCGATGAGTGAGCCCTACGCGTACTTCCCCACCAGCACGAACGGCGCCCAGTAGTACAGGTGGGGGTACTTCTTGCGGATCTCGGCAGTGGCATACTGCACCCAGCAGTTCGTCGCCCCCCCACCACCACGTTCAGACCCGTTCCGCAACCGCTCAGCGTCACCAGTTCCGAGGGAAGGTTGAGCTGGTAGAGGTCGAACAGGCTCAGTTGCGAGTTCCCCAGGGCTGATGGCGGAGAACATGGGATTGCCCTGGCGGAACCAACGGAAGAGACGGCCTCAACCTCATCCAGAATGTGCGGCGCGGAGGGATCGGGAACTCCCGGGATCGGGGCGCCCGCCGCCGGCGGCGCCTTCCTGGTGCTGCACAGGTAGTAGATGCTGGCGCTGGGCGGGTAGGAAATCGAAAAGCGGTCGCCCAGGTAGCGCTCCCCATCGAACGGCGCATGGAACGGCAGGTGGTGCAGGAAGCCGTGCGGAGCGAGGATGAGATGCTTGACCGCCGCGAGGTGGCTCGCAATGGGCGCGATCGACTGCCGGTAGAACTCGCGCAGGTGCTTGTTGGCTGCTTCCAGCAGTTGCTGCTGGAATGTGCCCACGTACTCCGGCCCGAGGCGGAATTTCGACAGTTGGAAGCGCGGCAACTGGAGGACGCGGCGCAGCGCCGGAGTTTTTCCAGGCGCGGGCCCCGGAGGTTAGCGGGCTGGCCTTCCAAGAGTCGAATGGTGCGGCTGTACCAATTGAGTTCTCCGCGACGAGTGTCCACTTCAACGCTTCGGGCCGCGGGGTGACCTCTGGGTCCCTCGCCCTCGCGCCGCAAGCTCCCCCGGTGGCCGGGGAAGAAATCAAGCGCTTGCGGTACTACCTCCATGAAACGCCTTGACATTCCTTCGCGTCTGCTTTATACCTAGTCTGGACAGGGAAAAATGGAGTCGAATCCCATCCCGGAACTGCTCCCCGGCACGCTCTACTTGCTGATCCTGCGGACCCTGAGCCACGGCCCGCTGCACGGATACGCCATCGTCAAGCGCATCAAGGATGCTTCCCGCGAAGGACTCCGGATCGAAGATGGCTCGTTGTATCCCGCGCTCAACCGCATGCTGGTCAAGGGATGGCTGACCTCCGAGTGGGGCGTTTCCGAGAACCATCGCAAGGCCCGCTTCTACCGGCTGACACCGGAGGGCCGCAAGCAACTCGACAAGGAAGCGGGTGAATTCGATCGCCTGGTGCGCGCCATCCAGATGGTGATACGCACCGCCTGAACGGAGATTCCCATGGCGTTCTGGAATGAAATCGGCAACCGCGCCGCCTGGCTGTTCCGGCGTTCGCGGTTCGACCGGGAACTCGAGGATGAGATGCGGTTTCACATCCAGGCCCGCGCGGACGAGTTGGAACAGGCCGGCCTCACCGGCGCCGGTGCCCTGCGGCAGGCGCGGCGAGAGTTCGGTTCCACGCTGCGGAGCCGGGAAGAGACGCGCTCGGCGTGGCAAATCCGCTGGCTGGAGGACCTCGGCTCCGATCTCCGCTACGCGGCGCGCGCCTTGCGGCGGAATCGTGCCTTGACGCTGGCGGCGGTTGCCTCGCTGGCTCTGGGAATCGGCGCCAACACCACCATCTTCAGCGTCGCCAGGGAAGCGCTCTTCAGCGAACCCTCCTGCCGCGATGCGCAGTCGCTGGTGCAGATTTCAGTGAGCGGTAACACTTGGGTCCCCATGCAGCAGTATCGTTTCCTGGAGGGCGCGCACGCATTCGACGGGCTCGCCGGGATGAATATCCAGATGGTGGTGAACTGGCGCGACGGCAATCGTTCTTATCGCCTGGCTGGAACCCGCGTCACCGGCGACTTCTTCGAGGTGGTGGGAATTCCAGTCGCCATGGGGCGGCCCATCGAGCGCGGCGAAGCCGATGTCGCGGTGATTACCCACGGGTTCTGGACCAAGCACCTGGGCGGCGATCCCAACGTAGTCGGCCGCGCACTGGAGTTGGACGGCAAGCCGTACACCGTGGTCGGAGTATTGCCACGGGACCACCGCATGTTGGCCGGATTCGGGTTCACGCCCGACCTGTACCTGACCAAGGATCCCATCGAGGTCATGCTCTATGCGCGGCTGCCACGCGGGATGACGCGCCAGGCGGCCTATGCGCACCTCAAGCCGATCTGCCGCGAACTGGATCGCGTGTACCCGGATGTCAATCGCAAATGGGCGCAAGAGGTCCGGCTCTCCGCGGTTGGCGGAGTGGAGCGTCTTGAAGAGAACGGCCAAGCCGCGATATCGTTGGTGGCGTTCTTCGGCATGCTCGTCGTCGTGACGGCGATTGTGGTGCTGATCGCGTGCGCCAACATGTCCAGCCTGCTGCTGGCGCGAGCCTTCACCCGTTCCCGCGAGTTCGCCATCCGGATGTCGCTCGGCGGCAGCCGCGGCCGGCTGGTCCGGCAGTTGCTGGCGGAGAGCTTGTTGCTGGCGCTGCTCGGAACCGGCGCCGGCCTGCTGCTCAACCTTTGGCTCACCAGGCTGCTGAGCGGTGTGCACATCCCCACGCCGCTGCCCATCGAGCTGCTGATTCAACCGGACCGCATGCTGCTGGTCTACTCGGTGGCGCTCACCTTTGTGGTGACGCTGGCCACCGGGCTTGTGCCCGCATTGAAGGGCACGCGCACGGGAATCGGCGGCGCGCTCAAAGAGGGCGGCCGGGGGACCGGACCGGCGGGCTATACGCTGCGCAACGCGCTGGTCATCGGGCAACTGGCGGTGTCCATCCTGCTGCTCAGCGCGGGGCTGCTGTTCCTCCGCAACCTGATGTACGCCACCTCGTTCAACGCGGGGTTCGACACCAGCCACACGGTGACCGCCATGTTCCAGACCGTGGGGGGAACCTATACGCCGCGGAAATTCGCCGCCCTGGTGGATACCGCGTTGGAACGCCTGCGTGCGCTGCCGTCGGTTGAAGCGGCCTCGCCGGCGTCTGCCGTGCCCCTGAACCCATTCCTGGCATTCAACCGGCCCAGCGGCCGGTTCCGGCCGGACGCGGGCAGCCGCACCGTGCGCGTCGAGTACAACTCCAACGCCGTGGGGCCGGATTACTTCCGGGTCATGGGGATTCCCATTCTGCAAGGCCGCGCTTTCGCGGATTCGGACCGTGCCGGGGCGCCACAGGTCGTGATTCTGAATGAGAACCTGGCGCGGCGATTGTTCGGAAACACCAACCCCGTGGGTCACATCCTTCGATTTCCCAACAACCGCGACGCGACGGTCGTGGGCATAGCGCGGAACTGCAAGTACGTCACCCTGGGAGAAGAGAACGCCATGGCGCTGTATGAGCCCTATTTCCAGCAAAACCATACGGCGTTTGCGCACTTCATAGTGCGCACCAGGGGCGCGCCGGAAACCATCGCCCGCAAGGTGAACGAAACGCTCGCAGGCCTGGACGCGGCGGCCGCGGTGGAAACCCATTCCATGGGCGAGGTTTTCGCGGGCGCGTTGCTGCCGAGCCGTCTGGGCGCCGCCATTCTGGGATCGATGGCGCTGTTCGGCTTGATGCTCGCTTCCATCGGACTCTGTGGAGTTCTGCTGTACGCCATCCAGCAGCGGACTCGCGAGATCGGCATTCGTGTCGCGTTGGGCGCCACGCCAGGCAACGTTCTGGCGATGGTTGTGGGCCAGAGCCTCAGGCTGGTGATGGCCGGGATGGTAATCGGCCTCGCGGCGGCGGCGGTCGCCGTGCGCCCGCTATCGATGTTTCTGGTGCCGGAGGTCCGTCCGGCCGATCCGATGAACTTCGTGGCCGTGGCCTCGGTGCTTGCGCTGGTCGCGGGCCTGGCGACGGTGGCGCCCACCGCTCGCGCGCTGCGGGTCGACCCTGCGGTGGCGCTGCGGCACGAGTAGGCCCCAGCAATACTGGTTCAACCGAGTCAAGGTAAACATGGCCGCCTATATCGATTCCAGAAGACGGAAGTACTCGCCGCGAGATAGGTCGGCCGTCTTCAGGTTGCTTTTGATCACGGCCACGGGAACCTCATCGTAGGTAGGGATCACGATCGGCCGCAGCGTCCCGACACGTGAATATGAGCGGTGACTTCCCTCCTGCCTAACGAATACGAACCCAACGGCAAAGAACACTTTTTCCAAGCGCTTCCAGTGAATCGGAGCCAGCCGAGCCATCTTCAGGCGCTCAACTGGGCGAAGTGGCGTTCGACGGAAATCCACTCCGGCGCCTGCCAGCCGCCCTCATGGTATTCGTAGGCGCACTCTTCCAAAACCTCGCGGAGCGTACCCATCTCCTGTGCCGTTGAAAGGAAGAGGCCAACCGCTTCCTCTAGAGCGGCGCGCGCTTGGTCCGGGGTGCTTCCGGCACTGACCACATCAACGGGCATCGCCTGCGCGACATACTGCGCCCCTTCCCGCCAAATCTGCACCGTATAGTCGATCCGCATCCAGTTTCCCTCTCTCTTATAATAAGGCCGTTCACGAGTTGCAGTCGCCGGTGTGGCGGGCGTTATGCCCACCCCCCTACGGATTCGGCGTGGTAAACAGCCGCTTGTAATCTTCCCAGTGCGCGTTCATGATGTCCATCTTGCGCTTGAGCTGCGCCGGCAGATCGGGCCCCAGCCGGCGAATGGTTTCCTCGGCGGGCGTCGGCGCCAGGTCGAGCAACGGCCCCTTGGCCGACAGCAACAACTGCCGCAACTGCATGGCGTTGTCGATTTCATTGCGCGCCAGGCGCATCAGGTCGGTGCGGTCCCAGCCGCTCTGCGCGCCCAGCACCGGGTTGGGATCGGGCTTCACGCTCAAAGCCTTCACGCGATCGAGCTGCGCCTGATACTCGACAATATCGTCGACGCCGCGCACCAGGCACTGGAGCGCCGCCAGCCGCTGGCCCAGCAACTCCCACTCGCCCGGCGAACTGGAACCCTCGCGCAGGCGCAGGGCCAGCGCCTCGGCGCGGCTCAGGCTGCCAGTCACCTTCTCGATAATGTTTTGCACCAGGAGGCGCGCGCCCCAGCCTTCGTACATGCGCATGGCCTGAATATCAATCAGGTCATCAGCCTGCTCTTCGCCCTTGGCCTGGAAGAGGAACGGTCGGTAGTAGCTCTTCTCTTCGTTGGTCAGGTTCTCCGGGAACGGCACCAGCGGGCGGTTTACCCACCGCCCCAGAATTCCGCCCATGGTCAGCACCGGGCCGAAATTCAACGTTCCCAGGTAGCGTTCGGCGTCGTCGGTGTCCATCCACAGGGAGAGCAGGTCATCGGCGTGATCCTTGCCGGCGGTCTGGCTGGCCAGATCGTGAAGCGTCGTCCACAGCTCCACCTCGTTGCGCGGTCCGGCCTTGCGGAAAGCTTCGAGCACTGTGAAATTGAAATCGGCGCCCACGGTGTCGCCCACGGACACCACGAATCTGGTGCTAGGCGCGCGCCCGCCGGCCATCAAGGCGCGCATCGTGGCGACGGGCCGCGGGACCCCGACCACCGGCGCGAATTCGCCCGCTCCTCCGCCGAATCGCCGAGTGGCGACGCGGTGGCCGTCGGGACCTTCGAGGTGATTTACGGCCATCCCGGCGGGCAGCTTGCGCGCGATCAGCTCGGGATGGTCGAAGGTCGGAATCATCCACTGGCGGGGCGCAATCTCCACCAGGTCCACGCTGATCTGCCGGCCCATCTGAACAGCAGCATCGTTCAGCGCCGTGAGGAAGCCCGCCACGCGATCTTCCATGGGGCGGTGCTGGCACCAGGAAGGCCCGTTCAGCCCGGGATAGAGGGCCGGCGTCCAGCACAAGCCCGAACCCGCGTCGGTGGTGGTGAAGGAAAAAACCTCCACTTCGGGCAGCCTCTTCAGCAGTTTCTGCAAGGCCTCCCGATAGAGCGCGAGCGTTGCGGGCTGGTCCACGCACGGCGCAAAGCGGGCGGTGCGTGAGCGATTGGCGTGGTCCACACGCGGGCCGCGCAAATCGGGGTGATCGGCGAAGAAGGCCTCCGGCAACACATGCGGTTCGTTGGCCGTGTAGGCGGCCTTCAGACCCAGCCGCCGTAGCACTTCGCAGCGCGCCTGTAACAGGGCCGCCACTCTTTCCGCGTAATCCCGGTCGACGTACTTCTCCAGGGCGGCCGGCGGAAAGATCTTCAGCAGGCCGGGGTGATACATGTACCAGGCCGGGTATGGGTCGCCGGGCACATCCATCTCCCACAGCGCGGGAGGAAGATCCTCGGTAATCACGATGTGGGTGGCGCCCAGTTGTTTGGCGCGGGCCGCATTGCGCTCGAATGCTTCGAGATCGGAGGCCGCTCGGCACAACGGCGCTGCGGCCACAAACGCTAAGATGATGAACCGGTACATTTTTATCACTCCGGAAAAAGGGGACAGACGCATTTATTGAATCCGAAAAATGCGTCTGTCCCTTTTTTAGTAACTCAGCCCGTACCCCAACGCAAACAGCGGGTCGTAATCCTGGTCGCCGGGGTGCTTGGCCACCTGCGCCATCGAGCGCGGCCAGGCGAACGAGAGCTTCCCGGTGGGTTTGAAGTCGCCGAAGAGCACGTCCGCGATGCCTTCGCCCTCAGTGCCCGGCAGCCAGGCGGCCACCACGGCATCGGCCTGGTCCAGCACGCCGCCGAGGATCATCGGGCGGCCGGAGTAGAGGATCGCCACCACCGGAATCCCCGCCGCCTTCATGTTGGCGACGGCGTCCACGTCCTCTTGAGCCAGTGCCAGATCGGCGCGGTCGCCGTTCCCTTCGGCGTACGGCCGCTCGCCAATCACCACCACCCCAACCGTGGCCCCGGCGGCGCCCCTGCCGTCTTTCGAAAATGTGACTTGCGTGCCCTTGGCGGCCGCCTGGCGGATGGCGGCCAGCACCGTGGTACCACCCGGCGTGACATCTCCGCTCCTGCCCTGCCAGTCGATGGTCCAGCCGCCGCATTGGTTGCCGAGGTCGTCCGCGCTCTTGCCGCCCAAGTGGATGCGCGCCGCGGTCTTCTTCAGCGGCAGCACCTTGTTCCGGTTCTTCAACAGCACCAGCGACTGGCGCACGGCTTCCCTGGCCACCTGGCGATGCGCGGCCGAGCCGAACGTCTTCTGCAACCCGCGGTCGGCCAGTTGCGACCGGTTCCGGTCCATCAGGCCCATGGCAAATTTCACGCGCAGAATGCGCGTCACCGCGTCGTCGATGCGCGCCATCGGCACCACGCCCTCGTCCACCAGTTGCTTCAGGTTGGCGATGTACTCCTTGTATCTGCTCGGCACCATGGCCATGTCCATGCCGGCGTTGATCGAGATTCCGATCGCTTTCTTGTAGTCTCGATCCACCTGGTCGATGGCGTTGTAGTCGGAAATCAGAAATCCCTGGAAGCCCAGTTCCTGTTTCAGAATCTCCGTGAGCAGGTGCTTGTTGCCCGAGACCTTCACCCCGTTCCAACTGCTGTAGGAGGGCATGATGGACCCTACGCCGGCCTGGATCGCCGCGATGTAGCCTGGCAGGTGAATGCGGCGCAGGGTGGCTTCATCGACGCGCGTATCGCCCTGATCCAGGCCCCGGCCCCCGTGCGCCGAGCCGTACGCCGTGCCGCCGTCGCCCACATAGTGTTTGGCGCAGGCCAGCACGGAGAGCGGGTTGGCCAGGTCCGTGCCCTGGAAGCCGCGCACCGCCGCCCCCGCCATTTCCTTCACCAGTTGCGGGTCTTCGGAGAAACCTTCGTAGGTGCGGCCCCAACGTATATCCCGCGGCACCATGACGCACGGCGCAAACACCCACTGGATGCCGGTGGCGCGGACTTCCTCGGCGGTGACGCGCTCCTCCTTTTCCACCAGCGCGGCGTTGCGCGTGCATCCCATCCCGATATTCTGCGGGAAGATGACCGCGCCCAGCACGTTGTTGTGCCCGTGCACGGCGTCGATGCCGTACAAAATCGGAATCTTGAGCCGCGTGTTCGCCGTGTGCCGCTGCAGCCGGTCGTAGAGATCGGTCCACGCCTGCAAGCTGTTGCCTTCTTTGGGGTCGGAGGTGCCGCCGCTCAGAATCGAGCCGATGAAATAATTTTCGATATCCGCCAGGTCCTTGATGGACTCCTGATCGGGTTGGGTCATCTGTCCGATCTTTTCCGCCAGCGTCATCCGCGCCAGCAACGGTTTCACCTGGGCGTCGAAAGACGACAGCGGCTTCGTTTGGGAAGCGGCGGAAAGAGCCGCGCCAAGCAACGCGGCAACCCGGAAACAGCGCGAATGATTCATCACATCACCCATGCCAAGAAGATTTACGATAAACCAGAAAGGCAAATCCAATGTTACAGCAGTCCATCAGTGCCGTACGGCGGTGGGCGATCTTCGTTTTGCCGGTCGCAGCGCTCCTGGCGCAGAGCAACGCATTCGACCCCGCCATTTTCAAGGCCCCTCCGGCCATGTACCGGGGCCACGCCATGTGGGGCTTCAACCTGTCCACGCTCAATGAATCGAGCGTCGTCTCCGGCATTCGAGAGATGGCCAGGCTGAATTACGGCGGGTTCTTTATCGAGGCCGACGGTGGGCCCACCACCGGGATTTCCGAGGCCTATCTGAAAATGATCCGGCGCCCACAGAGCAACGAGGGCGTCGTCTTCCTCAGCGACGAGTATTTCCGGTTCTACAAAATCGCGATGGAAGAGGCTAAAAAACAGGGGCTCGAAGTGGTTTTGTACGACGACCACGAGGATCCCACCGGCAGGGTGGCGGGCCAGCTCTACTCGAAGTACCCGCAGTACGTCGCCAAGAGCCTGGACATGACCGAGAAGGACGTCACCGGACCGGCCCGCGCGGAGATGGCGATTCCCACCGGAATCTACATGGGCGCCGTCATGATGAACCGCGACACGTTCGAGTTGGTGGACGTGAGCAGCCGCGGGACCGGGGGCCGTCTCGTCTGCCAGGTCCCCAAAGGAAACTGGAAGGTCATGGCCTTCTTTCTGACGGAAGGCAAAGCGCAAGTGGTCGACTATCTGGACGAGACCGCCATGAATACTTTCATCTCCATGACCTACCAGAAGTATCAGGACAACCTGGGAAGCTACTTCGGCAACCTCATCACCCAGACTTTTTACGACGAGCCTTCCATGCACCATGCCGATCGCATGTGGACGCCGGGTTTCAACGCCGGTTTCCAGAAGAAGTATGGCTACTCTCCGATGAAGTATTACCCCGCGCTGTGGTACGACATCGGCCCGCAAACCGCCGCCGCGCGCGTCGCCCTGTTCGCGTTCCGCGCCCAGCTTTTTCAGCGGAACTTCATCAAGAAGCTCAACGACTGGTGCGCCGCCCACCACCTTCAGTTCGGAGGGCATCTCGACCAGGAGGAGCCTCTCAACCCGACCCCGCTCAGTGGGGACCTGTTGAAAGTGTTCGAATACCAAACCCTCCCCACGGTGGACGACATCTGGTGGTGGGGGCGCTCGAACCCCTCTTACAAAATCGTCACTTCGGCGGCCTTCAACTACGACCACCCGATTTGCCGGGCCGAGACCTACGCGGCCTACCGCGTGCTGAACGAGAAGATCGCTTATTCCGTGGCCATGGACCAATTCGCCATGGGGATTAATTTCCAGATCCCGGCCCTCACCATGCAGCCCAAGCGCGCCGAGCTGAACGACTACGTTGGCCGGCTGAGCTACCTGCTCGAGCATGGCAGACACGTGGCGGATGTCGCCGTGCTCTATCCCATCGCTTCGCTCCAAGCCGCCTACCACCAGGTTGGCGGACAGACGTTCCCGCTGGGTGCCGGCGAGCAGCCTCCGCAAATCATGGAGACCGCTTACGCCCGCGAGGGCGGCTTCGCCCCTCCGGGAACCGACTACCAGGACGTTGGCGAGGCGCTATTCCGCGGGCTGCGCGTCGATTACACCTACCTCCACCCCAAAGTTCTGGTGAACCGCTGCCTCATCGACAATCGCAAGCTGATTCTGAACAACCGTGAGAACCGCGAGGAATATAGCGTGCTGATTGTCCCTGCCGGGAACATTCTCTCCACCGCCGCCGCGGCCAAGATCAAGGAGTTCTACGACAGCGGCGGAACGGTCATCGCCACCACCCAACTGCCCACGAAATCCGCGGAGTTCGGCAAAGATCAGGAAGTGCGGCAGGCGATCGACGACGTTTTCGGCGTCTCCGCGGACGCTCCCCTGAAGGCCGATGTCCGGCGCGCGCAAGACCGCCTGAACTTTTACGTGTTCTGGTATTACATAAAGCAGAATAAGGCGGGCGGAAAAGCCATCTTCCTGCCGACTCCCCACCCCTGGCTCCTGGACTATGCTCTCAAGCTGGCACTTCCGGTCCGGGATGTAGATATTCAGGAGCCTATGGGAATGCTCAAGCGCGGTCCGGACTATGACGGCGCCCTGACTTATATCCACAAGGTGAAGGACGGCCGCGATATCTACTTCTTCGCCAACTCGTCACCGAAGGCCATCGACACCAAGGTGGTCTTGCGAGGCCACAAAACGCTGAGAATCTGGAATCCTCACACCGGAGCGCAAGAGCTGGCCGAATCCACGCAAGGGGAGGCACATGGCCAGCCGGTCACCACCGTGCGGCTGGTTCTGCCTTCGGTCGCATCCCTGTTCTTTATCCAGGAATAGGCGTCGCGCTTACGCCGCCTGAGAATCTTCCGGAATACGCCGGATCAGGTCCGCCAGCTCGTTGCGGTTCGCCGCGCCGATCGTGAAGCAATCCAGGCAATCCAGCCCCAGCACGAAGCTCAGCGTCTTGTCGATCTGGTCCCGCAGGCGGCCCTCGCCGAGGATCTTCATGCCCATAATGCCTTTGCCGTTCGCTTTCGACTGGCGCAGCACCGCTACCACGTCTGCCACGTTGGTTGAGTCCATCCTGATGCCGGCATGATTGATGCCCTGCAGGTGTATCTGGCACCAGGGCGTCTTGCCGGCCATCTTCATCGCGTCGAGAGAATGGATGGATGCGCCGTGACTGCGTATGATTTTCTTCTCGCGCGCTTCCGATAGCACGTCCATCACCGGCTGCATTTCCGTCGGCCAGTTGGGCGTGTGCATCCCGTGCAGCAGGACGATATCGATGTAATCCGTCCCCAGTTCCTGCCGGTAACGGTCCAGATCGGTCTTCATCTCGGCGGCCGTGTGCACATCGGTCTTGGTCAGAATCGTCACCTTTTCGCGCGGGATGCTTTTTAAGGCTTGCTTGATATGCGGATGCGTCTTGTAGGCGTCGGCCGTATCCCAGAAGAACTGCCCCTGGTCGAAGGCGAAGTTGAGGTAGTCGGCCACACCCTGGAGTCCCAGTTCGCGCTGCACGTTGCCGGCGTTGGTACCCAAGCCGACCGCCATCCGGGCCACCCTGATCTTGTCCGGCCCGAGGTAGAGGACATCGCTCGCTTTCCGAGCCGTTGCGCCCCGGAGCCATTCAGGTCTCCCGAGCGCCGTGATGAGGGCGGCCCCCGCCGTCCCGTAACAAGCCTTCTGGAAAAAACTGCGTCGATTCATCGGCATGTCTGCCTCCCTTGCTCCACCGGTGCTGGCCGGCGGCGGTGAACTGAACCGGAATCCCCCTTTTGGACTCCCGCCTCCTAAATAGTCTATCACCCGGGCGCGATGGGCTGCATGAGGAAAGGCCCGTCGCCGCCGGCGCGGGGTCTTTGCCGCCGGTGAGGTTGCGATAGACTGTGGCATGGCGTTACTCGACGACCGCCGCTATCCGCAGCGCCCCATCGTCGGCGTGGGCGCGCTCATTTTGAAACGCGACCGCATCCTCATGGCGCAGCGCGGCAAGCAGCCGCTGATCGGCTGGTGGTCCCTGCCCGGCGGCGCGTTGGAAACCGGCGAGGCTCTGGCGGACGCCGTCCGCCGAGAGGTCCGCGAGGAGACCGGCCTCGAGATCCGCCCGCTGGGCGTGCTGGAGATCTTCGAGCGCGTCATGCGCGATGCCTCCGGCGCCGCCGAGTATCACTACGTGCTCATCGATTACATGTGCCGCGTCGTTGGTGGGACGCTCGCCCCCGGCGACGACGTCTGCGCGGTGGAATGGGTGCGCCTCCGCGATCTGCCCAAGCTGCGGATCACGGAAGGCACCCTGGCAGTGATTGAAAAGGCCTTCCGCGAACGCCGAGAATATAGATAGCCCCTTGAAAACCAGCGCCGCCGTTCTAGAATTCGAAGCCCTCCGCCAGTTGTTGGGCCGATACATCTCCAGCCCGCTCGGCCGCCGCGAGCTGGAAAGAGTCGCTCCCCGCGCCGATGGCGCCCGTCTGGCCGGCGACCTCGCTGAAGCCGGCGAAGCCGTCGAATACCTGCGCGCGGCCACGCGCCCGCAGCCGTCTGGGCGGGGCGCCGCGATTCGCATCGATTTCTCCGGCCTGCCCGACGTTGAACCGGCCGTCCACAAGCTGCGCATCGAGGGCGCCAGCCTCGACCCCAAGGAAATCTTCGATCTCTTCCTTCTGCTCGACCGCGCCGCCGATGCCAAATCGCTGATCGCCGCCACCGCCGAGCGTTTCCCCCGCCTCGGCCGCCGCACGCAAACCATCGGCGATTTCCGCGCCCTGCTGAAAGACCTCGAGGGCAAGATTCTGCCCGATGGCACCGTGGCCGATCACGCCAGCGTGGCGCTCGCCCGCCTGCGCCGCGACATCGAACGCCAGAAGAAGGCCATTCAGGAATCCCTCGAACGCTTCCTGCGCGCGCATCGCCAGGAAGGCGTACTCCAGGAGGAGTTCGTCACCATTCGCAACGAGCGCTTCGTGGTGCCGGTCATCGCCGGCCAGCGGCGCAAGCTCGATGGCGTGATCCACGCCGCCAGCGCAAGCGGGCACACCCTGTTCGTCGAGCCGCTCGAAACCATCGACCTCAACAACGAGCTGGTGCGGCTCAACGAGGAAGAGGCGCGCGAGGTGCACCGCATCCTGCTCGAAATGACCGGCCGCCTCCGCGCCGATGCCGGCTCCATTCGCCAGACGCTGGTCGCCATGGCGGAGCTGGAGCTGATCTTCGCCAAAGCGCGCTTCGCCGCCGAGTTCCAATGCGCCATCCCCCGCTTCGGCGACCGCCTCCTGCTAAAGGACGCCCGCCACCCGCTGCTCGAAGACGTGCTGCGCCGCCGCCACAAGACCGCCGTGCCGTTCTCGCTCGAACTCACGCGCGGCCGCCGCACGCTGTTGATCAGCGGTCCCAATACCGGCGGCAAGACCGTCACGCTCAAGACCGTGGGTCTGCTCAGCCTCATGGCGCAATCGGCCCTGCCCGTGCCCGCCACCGAGGCCGAGTTCCCGCTATTCGGCCAGGTGCTGGCCGATATCGGCGACTATCAATCCATCCAGGAAAACCTCAGCACGTTCTCCGCGCACGTCTCCAACATCCGCGAGATGGCGCTCGATGTCACGCCCGATTCGCTGGTGCTTCTGGACGAACTGGGCGCCGCCACCGATCCCGAAGAGGGCGGCGCGCTGGGGGTGGCCATCGTCGAGCATTTCCGCGCGGCCGGCGCTTACACCCTGGTGTCCACCCACCTGCTGGCGCTCAAGATTTACGGCGCCGGAACCGAAGGCGTGGTCAACGGCTCGATGGGCTTCGATGAAGAGACGCTCGACCCCACGTTTCGCCTGAGCCTGGGCCTGCCGGGCAAATCGGCCGGCCTGGAAATCGCCATGCGGCTCGGCATGCCCGAGGACATCATGCGCCGCGCCCGCCAATCCATGAGCGGCCGCGAGCGCGACGTTGCCCGGTTCCTGGCCGAGTTGCACCGCCGCGTCGAAGAGACCCAGGCGCTCGAGCGCAGCCTGCGCGAAAAGCTGGCGGAACTCGATAAGCGCGAAAAGGAGCTGGCGCGCGAATGGGAAAAACGCGAAACCGCCAAGCTCAAGGAGCTCGAACGCCGCACCGAGCAGGCCCTGGCGCGCTTCGAGGAGCAGGCCCGGGAGACCATCGGCAAGATGGCGCAAACCGCCGACCGCCGCAAGGCCGAACAGGACGCGCAGCGCCGCGTCTCCAAAGTCAAACGCGAAATGCGGGATGATTTCCAGACCACCGTGCTCGCCACCCAGGACGATTCCCGCCAGGACCGCATCCGGCCGCTGCGCATCGAAGAAGGCGTGCGCGTGCGCTTGAAGAACGTGCGCGAGCCGGCGCGCGTGCGCCGCAAGCTGGGCGCGGACCGCATTGAAGTGGAGGCCGGCTTCATGAAGTTGCAGGTTTCGATCGACGACGTAATCGAAGTCCTGCCCGAGGCCGGCGCCGCCGCCGCCGGAAAGCTACCCCAGGGTGTGAGCTACAAGCCCGCGCCGGAGCTGGCGCCCGTGCACCAGGAGATCAACGTAATCGGCCAGCGCGCCGAGCAAGCGCGCGACGCCGTGGATGAATTCCTCGACCGCGCCGTAATGGCCACCGCCAGCCGCGTCCGCATCGTGCACGGCCACGGCATGGGGGTCCTCAAGAAGGTCATTGCCGAACTGCTCGGCGCCCATCCGCACGTGGCCAGATTCTACCCGGCCCCCCAGCAGGAAGGCGGCGCCGGCGCCACCATCGTCGAGCTGAAAGAGTAGGGGCCGGGCATGCCCGGCATCCAATCCGCGCGATAATGAATTCGGGGGCGAACGTATGAATCGAGCCGAAAGCATTAATTTACTAAACAAGGCGGTTGCCGACGAATTGCAGGCGGTGCACCAATACATGTACTTCCACTTTCACCTGGCGGATCAGGGCTTCGGGCCGCTGGCGATGCTGTTCAAACAGACCGCCATCCAGGAAATGGGACACGTCGAGTTGCTGGCCGAGCGGATTCTGTTTCTGAAGGGCGACGTGGAGATGGTCGTTTCGGGTCCCATTGAGCAGATCGTCGAGGCGGAGCCCATGCTGGTCAAGGCGATGGCCATGGAAGACGGGAGCGCCCGGGACTACAACGCGGCGGCGCTCAAATGCGCGGCCAACGCCGATTCCGCGTCCAAGCAGATTTTCGAGCAACTGGTGAACGACGAGGAACGCCACTTCGACCAGTACGAGAAGCAGCGCGACAACATCCACCATTTCGGCCCGAGCTACCTGGCGCTTCAGTCGTTCGGCGGAGGCGCGCCGGCCGTCACAACTTAGCCAGCATTTCCGCCGCGTGCCCTTTGGCCTTCACGTTGGCACAGATCTTCTCGATTTTGCCCGATTGGGAAGCCGTTGGCGTAACGCAATTGATATGCTCAACGTCTCCTGAGTGACATCGAACCGGAGGGAATGGGACACTATGCCGGATCTTCTTCGTTTCAGAGGACTACGCGGCAATGGACGGATTGTCCATTACGGCTCGACCATTTTTCCGATCGTCGCGGCTGCGCTCTTGTGCCACGCGGCATTCGGCCAAACCGGCGGTTTTTCCGGATTCACCGCAGGGAACCTGGTGGTTTCGCGCAGCGTGTACGCGGGCGACGCGACCACCATCATCAAAGGGCAAACGCTGCCGCCGGTGTGCCCTTCGACGGCAGCGTGCGGCAAGGGAATCGCAAGCGACAACGGCGCCTATCCTTCCACTACCAGCAGCAACAGCGTCTGGAACAACAACAAAGTGGATGGCAGCTTTGGAATCACGGCGCCCATCTTCCTCGACCAATTGACGCCCGGCGGCACGCTGGTGAACAGCCTGGCCATCCCGGCGAGCCTGGCGACTACCACTTTCAACTCGAAGATGGAGTTGGCACTGAACCTCTCGGCGGATGGCACGGCCATCACGTTCGTGGCCTACGTGGCGCCGCCCAACACCCTCGACGTCTCCAACGCCAACACGCCGATGGTCTTCGATCCGACTAACCCCGCCGGTGGAAGTTACTTCCGCGCAGTAGTCCAGGTGGGCGCGAACGGGGCCATTCAGATTACGAAAACCAACGCCTACAGCGGCAGCGACGGCCGCGCCGCCATTCTGGCGAACGGGCTGTATTACATGGTTGGTAATTCGAATAACGGCAGCGCCACGCCCGCCAATGTGGTTGCGGCCGGCGGTGTGCAGGTGGCCACACCCGGGCAGGCGGCAACGGCGGCGCCGGTCGCGGTGGGGGACTTTTCCATCGCGCAGGTGAACGACCCGGCCACCGGGAAGCCGTACACCGCCGACAAGTTGGGGAAGGACGACAATTTTCGCGGTCTGACCATTTTCAACAATACGCTCTACGTCGCCAAGGGAAGCGGCAGCAACGGCATTGACACGGTCTACCAGGTGGGCAACGCGGGCGCTCTGCCAACCCTGGCCGCTGCCGCCACCGCGCCCATCACCATTCTGCCGGGGTTCCCCACCACTCTCGCCAAGAGCGCCACGGCGGCTTCGGACTACCCCTTCGGCATCTGGTTCGCCAATGCCACCACGCTGTACGTGGCCGATGAAGGCGACGGCACCGCGGCCGATGCGGCCGGCAGCACCACGGCCGGATTGCAGAAGTGGACCCTGGTGAACGGCACGTGGCAGATGGCTTATGTGCTACAGAAGGGCTTGAACCTGGGCGTACCGTACAGCGTGCCGAACTACCCGGCGAGCCTCAATCCGTCCACCGACGGCTTGCGCAATCTCATCGGCAAAGTGAATGGCGATGGAACCGCGACCATCTGGGCGGTCACGTCGACGGTCAGCGCCAACGGCGATCAGGGCGCCGACCCCAACCAGTTGGTTTCCATCACCGATGTGCTGGCCTCTACCAGCGCCGCCACCGCCGCCAACGAGCAGTTCACCACGGTGCGGACCGCTAACGCGGGCGAGGTCCTGCGCGGTGTGAGCTTTACGCCCACCGCCGGTGCTACGCCGGCGAACAACGTGCCTTCGATCCTCTCCGCGGCCACTTGGAGCACGGCCACCATCGCGCCCGGGGAACTGGTAGCGGCTTACGGGCAGAACCTGGCGCCCGGCACTCCGGACGAAATTTTCGGCCCGCTGCCGACCATCTATTTCGGCAACTCGGTTTCCATCGTAGACTCAGCCGGCCAGACGTGGGCTGCGCCCATGGCATTTGTCTCACCGGGCGAGGTGACCTTCCTGGTTCCCGCCGGCGTGGCGCCCGGTTCCGCCACAGTGAACATCGTCAGCAGCGCCGGAACGCAAACCGCGAGTAACATTCAGGTGGCCGCGGTGGCTCCATCGCTATTCGAGCTGAACGGATCCGGCCTGGCCGGCGCCCAGGCGGTCCGCGTCTCGGCTGCCGGTGCGCAGACATTCGAGGCGGTCTTCCAGACCACCAGCGGCGCTTCGCTCGCCGCCAATCCGATCGACATGGGATCGTCCACCGATCAGGTATACCTGGTTCTGTACGGAACCGGAATCCAGGCGGCGGGGACGGCGGCGACGGCGGTGACGGTGGATGGGGTGAAAGCGCCGGTTTCCTATGCGGGATCGCAGAACGTGTTCCCGGGATTGGACCAGGTGAACGCGCTGCTCCCCGCGTCGCTGGCGGGCAAAGGCACGGTGGAGGTTCAACTCACGGCCGGCGGCGTGGCGGCCAACGCGGTGCAAGTGGTGATTCAGTAGGAAGAAGGCGCGGCGCCGGTCACAGGTTAGCCAGCACTTCCGCCGCGTGCCCTTGGGCCTTCACCTTGGCGTAGATCTTCTCGATCTTGCCCTCGGGCCCGATCACGAAGGTGCTGCGCTCGATGCCCATCGCCTTCTTGCCGTACATGTTCTTCTCTTTCCAGACGCCGTAAGCCTGCGCCGCGGCCTTGTCTTCATCCGCCAGCAGCGTGAACGGCAGATCGAACTTGGCTTTGAAATTGGCCTGCGCCGCCGGCTTGTCGGGCGACACGCCCACCACCGCCGCGCCCTTCTTCGCGAAAGCGTGGATGCCGTCGCGAAACTCGCAGGCCTCCACGGTGCAGCCGGGTGTGTTGGCCCGCGGGTAAAAGTAGAGCACCACGCGCTTTCCCTTCAGGTCCGACAGCCGGAAATCGCCGCCCGTGTCGGTGTGAAGGCGAATATCGGGTGCTTTGTCGCCAACCTTTAACATGCATCACCCCAGCTTTTGCTTGAATAAATCGGTTACCAGCGCCACGTTTGCCTGTCCCCGCGTGGCCCTCATCGCCTGGCCCACCAGGAAGTTGATCACCGTGGCCTTCCCTCCCCTGTACTGCTCCACCTGCTTGGGATTGCCGGCGATCACGTCCGCGATGATCTTCTCCAGCGCCCCCGTGTCGCTGATCTGCCGCAGCCCTTCGCGTTCCACGATGACGCCGGCTGGCTCGCCGGTGGAGAACATTTTCGGGAACACTCCCTTGGCGAGTTTTCCGGAAAGTTCGCCCCTGGCGATCAACTTCACCAGCTCGCCCAGGTTCTCGGGACTGACGGGCGATTCCGCGATCTCCTTCCCCTCGGCCTTGAGCAGGCCCATCAGGTCGCCCATCACCCAGTTGGCCGCGGTTTTTGGATCGCCCGAGATCCGGGCCACCGTCTCGTAGTACTCGCTCACCGCCCGCGTGGCCGTCAGGACTCCGGCGTCGTATTCCTTCAGCCCGTACTCCCCGATGAACCGCGCGCGTTTGCGGGCGGGCAACTCCGGCATTCCGGCCCGCACCTCGGCCAGCCACTTCTCGCCAATGCGCAGGGGAACCAGGTCCGGCTCGGGAAAGTAACGGTAGTCGTGCGCCTGCTCCTTGCTGCGCATGCCGGCGGTCTCGCCCAGATCCGGATTGTAGAGCCGCGTTTCCTGCTCCACTCTGCCGCCGCTCTCAATGAGAGCCACCTGCCGCGCGATTTCGTAATCCAGCGCCTGCTTCAGAAAGCGGAACGAATTGAGGTTCTTGACTTCCGCCTTGGTGCCAAGCTTCTCCGCGCCTTTGAGCCGCACCGAAACGTTGGCGTCGCAGCGCAGGTGTCCCTTCTCCATGTCGCAGGTGGAGACCTCGACGAACTGCAGCACCTGCTTCAATTCTGTCAGGAAGGCGTAAGCTTCCTCCGGGCTGCGCATATCGGGCTCGGTGACGATTTCGGCCAGCGGCGTGCCGGAACGGTTGAGGTCCACATAGGAATAGCGGTCCGAATCCCGGAAGCCGTCGTGGATGCTCTTCCCCGCGTCGTCCTCCATGTGGACGCGCGTGATACCGATGCGCCGAACGGTGCCATCCACCACGATATCGACGTAGCCGTGCTCCGCCAGCGGCTCGTCGTATTGCGAGATCTGGTACCCTTTGGGCAGGTCCGGATAAAAGTAGTTCTTGCGCGCGAATCGCGATTGCGGGTTGACGCGGCAGTCCAGCGCCAGCGCTCCCTTGATGGCCAGTTCCACTGCCTCGCGGCTCAGCACCGGCAACGCTCCGGGCAGCCCCAGGCAAACGGGACAGACGTTGGTATTCGGCGGCGCGCCAAAACTGGTGGGGCATCCGCAGAAGATCTTGGTCGCGGTGGCAAGCTGCACGTGCACTTCGAGGCCGATGACCGCCTCATAGCGCGCAATCGCTTCCGGTGTTGCCACGGCAGATGGGGAAGAAGACATGGTGTCCTATTATTATAGTGAGACGCTGGCGCCGGCAACACACCGGCGGACTTGGGGGGCAGCGTGGCAAGCTGCGCACCGGTTGTCTACCGGCGAAACTGGCGGGTTACCAACCCGCCGCAGGATGCAATCCTGCCCCACAACCGTACATCATCGCGGCGTAGCAGCCGGCAGCCGCTTCTCTAACTCCCGCACGAATTCCTGCAGCGCTCTCCGGTCCGCCTGCTGCCACTTCACCACCACGAAGTACCGCCCCCGATTGAAGAACACCGTGTCCGCCGACGGGCGCCAGCGCTGCACCAGGTCGAGCCCCACCTCAAACGAGCTCAGCTCGTACACGCGCGCTTCGAGCTTCCCGGGGCCTTCGTAGGCCGCTACCTGGAGACGCTCCACACTGGTGCGCGGCACCGGGTCCGGCGCATCGGAAACCGACAGGTTCCGCACCGCCGCGCGGTGCCAGACGCCGGCGACCGTTTCGGGGAGAAGGTCCGCTGGCAGCGGGGCGTTTCTTCCGCAGGCGCCGAGCGCGAGCGCCAGCCACATCCAGTTCCGGTGTGACATCAGCTTCAATTCTTGCATGGGTCCATGGGTCGCGGTGATACCATCGCTAGGTATGGCGAAGTTTAAGCCGGCGAAGGGAAAAACCAGGAAGTCTCGCGCTCCGCAGGGCGGCATCCCCTGCGTCATTCTGGTCATCTCCGGTATGTTGCTGGTCATGCTATTCCTCTACTACGTGATGAAAAATGCGTACCGATAACCGCCAGCCCGCCCAGATGCGCCCGGTCGAGATCGTCACCGGCTGCCTCATGACCGCGGAAGGCTCCGCGCTCATCAAGGTCGGGAATACCCACGTGCTCTGCGCCGCCACCATCGAAGACACCGTGCCGCACTTCCTCCGCAACAGCGGCAAAGGGTGGGTGACCGCCGAATACTCCATGCTGCCCAGGGCCACCGCCAAGCGCACGCCGCGCGAGGTCACCAAGGGCCGGCCCTCCGGAAGAACTCACGAAATCCAGCGGCTCATTGGCCGCTCCATGCGCTCGGTGGTCGATATGGCGGCTTTGGGCGAGCGCACCGTGGTGCTGGATTGCGACGTGCTCCAGGCCGATGGCGGCACGCGCACGGCCTCCATCACCGGGGCGTTCGTGGCGCTGGCGCTGGCGCTGCGCCAGTTCGTCGAGTTCGGCCGGCTCAAAACCATGCCGATCCTCGATTTCGTCGCCGCCACCAGCGTGGGGCTGGTCGACGGCGTGCCCATGCTGGATCTCTGCTACGACGAGGATTCCCGCGCGGGCGTGGACATGAACGTCGTCATGACCGGCGCCGGCCGGTTCGTTGAGGTGCAGGCCACCGCCGAGCACACCCTCTTCGACGACCAGCAGATGGCGCAGCTTGTCACCCTGGCGCGCGACGGCATCGCCCAAATCATCGAGATACAGAAAAAGGTGGCGCGCATTTGATCAGACTCTTCTGCGCCACCGGCAATCCCGGAAAGCTGCACGAATTCCAAGACCACAGCCCCATCTCCATCGAGACCCTCCCCGACTTCCACCGGATTCCGCCCTGCATCGAGGACGGCGACACCTTCGAACAGAACGCTGTCATCAAAGCGCGCCACTACGCCCCCTACGCATCCGGTTTGCTCTTCGCGGACGATTCGGGCCTGGAAGTGGACGCGCTCGGCGGCGCGCCCGGCGTTCATTCCGCCCGCTTCTCCGGCCCGCACTCCAGCGCCGAAGCCAACAACCGCCTGCTGCTCGAAAAGTTGAGCGGCGTGGCCAACCGGACGGCGCGTTTCGTGTGCGTCATCGCGCTGGTTGAGGGCCAACGTCTGCGGGGCGTTTTTCGCGGCGCGGTGGCGGGCGTCATCCTCGACGAGCCGCGCGGCTCCGCCGGCTTCGGATACGATCCGCTCTTCTACTCGCCCGCGCTCGGTCTCACTTTCGGCGAAGCCTCCGCCGAGCAAAAATTCTCCCTCAGCCATCGCGGACAGGCGCTCCGCGCCATGCTGGCCGCCCTCTAGCCGCGCCCTGGCGAAACCGGTTCAGTGTCCTGGCGGATGGCACAGCAGCGGAAGATTTACGGCGTGGCGCCCGATCCGGCTGCCGCGCGCCATGGGCAGATCCGCATCGTCGACGAGTTGGGGGAAGACTACCTCTATCCGCAGGTTTGCTTCCTGCCGATCAAATTACCGCAGGCGGCTGGGCAGGCGATTTTGAAGGCATCGTAGCGTTACGGTGGCCGCGTCGCGACCGCCGGGAGCGAAGGCCACCAACCGATTGACTTCACCATCGTCATCGGCGAGAATCGAAGCTTCGGTTGCGCGAAAAGGAGGAAGAATGTCGACCCTCGGTTTTCCAGAGTTGCTGGTGATACTCGTGACGCTGGTGGTTGCCGCCGTGATTTTCGCTCTGCCTTTCTACAAAATCTTTTCCAAGGCGGGCTATCCGGGACTCCTGGGCCTCACCATGATCGTCCCGCTCTTGAATGTCATCATGCTGCTGTTTCTGGCCTTCAGCGAGTGGCCCGTCCTCAAGGAGTTGCAGGCTCTGAGGCAGAGATCGAATCCGTAGCGCTTCCTCGCTATCGCCGCAGCGGGTCCTCCACCCACGGTGGCGTGGCTTCCATCAGGCGGCCCAGTTCGGGTTCCGCCTGCTCCATTTTGCGCTTCATCTCCCACGCGATTTCGCGGTAGCTGAAGTGGCCCTTCACGCCGCTGCGCAGCCGCGCGATGTACTCGGCTTCCGCGAAGTCCATTTTGAACAGAAAGCGCGAGCGCGCGCCGAACGGCAGCAGGTAGTGCGCTCCGGGCGCCGGGAGGCCGTGCATGGTCTCGAACGCGCGGCGCATGGCGGAATCGTAGAGTTCCCCCGCCCCGCACTCCGCCACCAGCTTGGGCGTGTCGAAACCCAGGTTCCCGGAGTAGGCCTGGCGAAACTTCTGGCAGCGCCGGTGCCGGTGCAGATCGCGATAAGCGCCGATGTCGATGACCAAATCGTAGGCGTAGAGGCCGCCGCGGAAGCCGCCGAGGATTTCATCGCGCGCCGTGCGCGAGCGAAGCGCCACGTCCATCACCTCGGCACGCAGCGCGGCGCTCCATCCGCGGGCCATTTCGTACAACTCGCGGAAGGGGCGGTCCGTCACCGGGTAGAGCAGCGTGGCGGCGATGTCCGCCGGCGTGTCGGTGGGGCGCACCAGGTCCACCCGCTCGGCCGCCGGCCCGCGAGGCGCTCCGCCCGGCAGGTTCTGTTCCGCCCAGCGCTTCAGGTCTTCCCGCGACCGCGCGGCGTGCTCATCGGGCTCGGCGTGGCGCGCCAGCGTGGGCGCCAGCGGCTCGGCCGCCGCCTCCAGGTCCCAGCGGCAGTCCGGTTCCTCCGCGCATGCCTGGGCCATCTCGCCGCCCAGTTCGCGCACTTCCGCATATTCGGAAGCCCGCAACCGGCGGATCTGTTTTTCCAGCGTGCGGATGGTGGTCACCTGGCCCACGTTGGTGGGCACGCCCCAGAACAGCAGATATCGCGCCACATCGAAAGCGCGCGCCGCGATGCTGCGCCGGTAGGCGTCCGGCTTCATGTCGCCGGGGCGCGGCAGGCGCTCCGAGAGGCGCGCCAACGCCCGTTCGTTCACCTGGCCGTAGGCCGCCAGCAGCGCCTCGCCCGCCTTCCGGTAGGCTTCGGCGTCGCCGGCTGAAAACTCGGGCGGCGTGACGAAGCCGGAGCGCGAAAAATCCTGGTAGCGCGACGATTTGGCCTGCCCGTCCCACAGCGGCTCTTCTTCGATCTCGGTGGCGGCCAGCTCGGAAATGCCCTCGAAGCACATCACCGTGTGGCCCAGGTCGGCGATGGAGGCGTGGCCATATTGGAAATAGAAACTCTCCAGGAATTTTTGCGAGTCGTGGCGGCGCACCCAATCGATGGAATCGCGAATGGAATCGGGCGAGCGGCTGTAGCGAGCCAGCGCGTAAGCGCTCTTCTCCGGCGGCATGGGCGCCACGGTGATGACACGTTTGGTGGGGCTCAAGACGCTATGATAGCGGAAGCAGATGCGCATCGGAATCCAACGAATTCACCCGGCCGCCATTCTTCCTTCTTATGCCCACGGACCGCTCGAGGACGCCGGCATGGACCTGCACGCCGTGGAGGACGTGACGCTCGAGCCAGGCGTCCCGCAACTGGTCCCCACCGGCCTCGTCGTCGAGGTTCCCGCGGGCTGCGAAGCGCAGGTGCGGCCGCGCAGCGGGCTGGCGCTCCACCATGCCATCGCCATGCCCAATGCGCCGGGCACCATCGACCCGGGGTATCGCGGCGAGGTGCGTGTGATTCTGCTGAACCTGGGACGCGAGCCCTACACGGTTCACGCCGGCGACCGCATTGCCCAGATGATTGTGGCGCGCTACGAGGCGGTAGAGTGGGAGGAAGGCGATCTGGCCGATTCGCACCGCGGGACGGGCGGGTTCGGATCGTCGGGGAGGTGAACAGTGAGTTTGGCCGAAAAGGACTGCGTGCCGTGCCGGGGCGGCGTCCCGCCGCTCAAAGGCGAAGAGTTACAGAAGATGCAGGCGCAGGTCGCCGGCTGGCAGGTGGTAAATGAGCACCATCTGTCGAAGACGTATACATTTCCCGATTTCCGCACGGCGCTGGACTTTGTGAACCGCGTGGGCACCGTCGCCGAGGAGCAAGGGCATCATCCCGACCTGTACCTGGCGTGGGGAAAGGTCGAAGTCAAAACATGGACCCACAAGATCGACGGCTTGACCGAAAGCGATTTTATTCTTGCGGCCAAGATCGATCTGCTGTATCCAAACTAACTGGAGAAACATCCTGAACGGCGCCCTCGGCTACATCACGCCAGATGACCTGATCGCCGGGCGTCAGCCGGAGATCCATGCGGAGAGGGATCGGAAGTTGGAGGAGGCGCGAAAACAGCGTCAGATTCATCGGCAGACGGCGGCCACTCGATAAGGATACTCCGTCTACGGCATCCGCCAGTTTTCCGCTCGCGGCAGCAACCCAAAACATAAGTCTTGACAAAATATAACATTAGATATATTCTAAATTATTAATGGATGCCGAGGCGATTAAACGGTCCTTGAAAGGCAGCGGGTTGCGGTGCACTCCGCAGCGCTACGCCGTGATGGCATTCTTGATGGAACAGAACAGGCATCCCACGGCTGCGGAAATCTTCGGAGCCGTGAATCGCGTGTATCCGCGCTCTTCAAGGGCCACGACTTATAACAATCTGCGGGACTTGGTGCAGGCGGGTTTGGTGCGTGAAGTGGCCGTCGAAGGCCGCGCCGCGCGATTCGATGCGAAAGGCATGCGGCACCACCACTTCATCTGCGACCGCTGCGGCAATGTTGAGGACATCGAGTGGTGCGAGGTGCCCAAGCCTGCCCCGGGCTCCCTCGATCAGCGGATTCTTCGCGAATGCGAACTCATTTTCCGGGGACTCTGCGCGAAGTGCGCTCCCCGGCACGCCTCCCGTTGAGTGTCGTGGGCGTGTGGATACCGGATGCATGGAGCGCGTCAACAAGCGCGGCCGGAGGCGATTGCGCGAATGGGAAAGCCCGGATGGGTTCGTAATTCGTCACAGTTTTATTAAATAATTCGAAGGAAGGGAAACATATGGAGCAAAAACTCACCACCGCAGCGGGGGCTCCGGTCCCCGATAATCAGGCGCAAGACTCGTCAACCGAAACCAAGTGCCCGGTCTCGGGCGGCGCTCGCAAACACACAATGGCCGGGGCCCCAACGAACGCAGACTGGTGGCCCAATCAACTGAACCTGAAGATCTTGAACCAACACTGCACGCTGTCCGACCCAATGGGCGAGGCGTTCAACTACGCCGAAGAGTTCAAGAGCCTCGACCTGGATGCCGTGATCAAGGACCTCCACGCCTTGATGACGGACTCGCAGGAGTGGTGGCCGGCGGACTTTGGCCACTATGGGCCGTTGTTCATCCGCATGGCGTGGCACGGCGCAGGCACGTACCGCATCGGCGACGGTCGCGGCGGCGCCGGCTCCGGTGCGCAACGCTTTGCGCCGCTCAATAGCTGGCCGGACAACGTGAACCTCGACAAGGCGCGCCGATTGCTGTGGCCGGTCAAGCAGAAGTACGGCCGGAAAATCTCGTGGGCCGACCTGATGATTCTCGCCGGCAACGTCGCCCTGGAGTCGATGGGGTTCAAGACGTTCGGGTTCGGCGGCGGGCGCGAAGACATCTGGGAGCCGGAAGAAGGCATTTACTGGGGGTCTGAGGGCAAGTGGCTGGCGGACGAGCGCTACAGCGGCGACCGTGACCTCGAGAATCCTCTCGCCGCCGTTCAGATGGGCCTGATCTACGTGAATCCGGAAGGGCCGAACGGCAAGCCGGATCCCCTCGCGGCGGCCAAGGATATCCGAGAGACCTTCGCCCGAATGGCGATGAACGACGAAGAAACGGTCGCGCTGATTGCCGGCGGTCACACCTTCGGCAAAACCCACGGCGCGGGCGATACGTCACTAGTGGGCCCAGAGCCGGAAGCCGCCGGCATCGAGGAGCAGGGCCTCGGCTGGAAGAGCAAATTTGGCACGGGCAAAGGGGGTGACACGATCGGCAGCGGCCTGGAAGTCATCTGGACCACGACGCCCACGAAGTGGAGCAACAACTTCTTCCGGAACCTGTTCGGGTACGAATGGGAACTGACCAAGAGCCCGGCCGGTGCGCATCAGTGGAAACCGAAGCATGGCGCCGGCGCCGGTACGGTGCCGGATGCGCACGATCCGTCAAAGCGTCACGCTCCATCCATGCTGACCACCGACCTCGCCTTGCGGTTCGACCCTGTTTACGAAAAGATTTCAAGGCGCTTCTACGAGAATCCGGATGAGTTGGCAGACGCGTTTGCCCGGGCGTGGTTCAAGCTGACGCACCGCGACATGGGCCCGATCGCGCGGTACCTTGGCCCGCTCGTTCCGAAGGAGCCACTACTGTGGCAGGACCCGATCCCCGCTGTGGATCATCCGCTGATCGGGGAGCAGGACATGGCTGCTCTGAAGGCCAAGATCCTCGCGTCCGGACTGTCCATCTCCCAACTGGTCACGACGGCCTGGGCGTCGGCGTCGACGTTCCGCGGCAGCGACAAGCGCGGCGGGGCTAACGGGGCGCGCATTCGCCTCGCGCCGCAAAAGAACTGGGAAGTCAACCAACCGGCCGAACTGGCGAAGGTCCTTCAGACACTGGAAGCGATCCAGAAGGATTTCAACAGGGCGCAGTCCGGCGGGAAGAAGGTCTCGCTGGCCGACCTGATCGTTTTGGGCGGCTGCGCCGCCGTCGAGGAAGCGGCGAAGAAGGCCGGCCACGACGTGAAGGTTCCCTTCTCGCCGGGGCGCATGGACGCGTCGCAGGAGCAGACCGATGTGCATTCGTTCGCCGTGCTGGAGCCGGCCGCGGACGGGTTCCGCAACTATCTGCGGAAGGGACTCGAGGGATCGGCGGCGGAGCTGCTGGTGGACCGGGCGAACCTGCTGACGCTGACCGCTCCCGAGATGACGGTCCTGATTGGCGGCATGCGCGCGCTGGGCGCGAACTTCGGGCAGTCCAAACACGGTGTTTTCACCAAGCGGCCCGAGACGTTGACGAATGATTTCTTCGTCAACCTGCTCGACATGAACACGAAGTGGCAGAAGTCCGCCACATCTGAAGGCGTGTTGGAGGGGCGCGATCGGGCGACGGGCGAACTCAAGTGGACGGGCACCGTCGTCGATCTGGTCTTCGGTTCCAACGCCCAACTCCGAGCCCTCGCGGAAGTCTATGCGTGCAGCGACTCGCAGCAGGCGTTCGTGTGTGACTTTGTGGCGTCCTGGAACAAGGTGATGAACCTCGATCGCTTCGACCTTGCCTGAGCTCGGCGGAAACGAGAGCTGTCAACCTGGTAACGCCTGGACGAAGCGGGGCTGTTCGCCGCCAAGGCCGCCGCCGCGGTGAGGGACGCGGTTACTGCGTAACGCCGGCGGCCTTCTTCAAATCCCGGTCGATCTTGCCGACGTAGTCGATGGTCTCGAGGTATGGCGGAACGCCCTGGTACTTGTCCACCGCGCCGGGGCCAGCGTTGTACGCCGCCAGAGCGTGCCACAGGCGGCCATCGTACTTCTCCAGGAGGTCGCGCAGGTAGCGCGTGCCGGCATCCACATTCTGCGCCGGATCGCGCGGGTCTGCGCCCAGCGCTTCGGCCGTGGCGGGCATCAGTTGCATCAGCCCGATGGCTCCCTTGGGAGACACCGCCCCCGGCTGGAAATCCGACTCCCTCGACATCACGCTGCGCACCAGCCGCCGCGGCAGGCCGTACTTGTCCGCTGCCGCATCCGCCAGTTTGGTGGGGCAGGCTTCAGCCTGCCATCCTGCCGCCACCGGGGCGGGAGTGGCTGCCGTGGGCGCCGGCGGAACGTATTCCTCCGCCTCGAAGCCCCGCACGGCCGCCCGATCCATCTCGATATAGCCGCCCGCGTTGTACAGCCGAACCTTGCCGCCGGAGGTCTCGTGCCGGTCCACGTGCAGCCGGGAACCGCTGGCGAACACGGCATATTCGCCCGCGAACGCTACGCCGGTCACAGAGCACAAAAATATTCCCAGAAGACGCCGCATCGAGCCTCTACCATTATAAGTGACGCAGCTACACCTCCAGGCGTGGAGAGGTACTGTAGCGCCGGGCCCAGAGGGCACCCTCTTTGCCGCCGGTGGGGTTGGCCGAACCGGGAAGAACACCGGCGACAAGGGGGTGCCCTTTGGGCCTGGCGCTACCCGATCTGCTATGGTGGAGGTAGCTCCTCCTGTATGCCTTTTCATATTGAGCCAATCCGGGAGTTTCTGGTGCGCCCCACCTTGCCCGCATCCCTGTCGCGCCTGACCGAACTGGCATATAACCTGCTCTGGAGCTGGGAACCGATCGTGCGCGGGCTCTTCCGCCGCCTCGATCCCGCTCTCTGGCGGGAGTGCGGCTACAACCCGGTCTTGATGCTCGGCCGCGTTCCCCAAGCCACCCTGGCAAAGATGGGCGCCGATCCGCGCTATCTGGTCCAGTACCGCGCGGCGTGCGAAACCTACGATGCGCGCGTGCGCAAGGGTCCGCCGCCCGCCGACGGCAGGCTCATCGCCTACTTTTCCGCCGAGTACGGTCTCACCGAGTGCCTGCCGGTTTACTCGGGTGGTCTGGGAATTCTGTCGGGCGATCATCTGAAGTCCTCGAGCGATCAGGATTATCCGCTCATCGCGATTGGCCTGCTCTACCAGCAAGGCTTTTTCCGGCAATTGCTCAACCCCGACGGCTGGCAGCAGGAGCGCTATCCCGTCAACGACTTCTATACCTTGCCGGTGGCCACCGTTCAGGACGCCAATGGCCGGGATCTGAAGGTCGCGGTCAAGCTGCCCACCGGCGACGTCTGCATCCAGGTATGGAAGCTGGATGTGGGCCGCATCACCCTCTATCTGCTGGATACCAACATCCGCGAGAACGTCTTGCCGCAGGATCGCGGCATCGCGGATTCCCTCTACGGCGGCGATATCGATACCCGCATCCGCCAGGAAATCGTGCTTGGCATCGGCGGCATGCGGGCGCTCGAGGCCATGGGCCTGAAGCCCACCGTCTACCACATGAACGAAGGCCACTCCGCGTTTCTGGCGCTGGAGCAGGTGCGCCTGTTGATGCGCGACCGGAAACTGACCTTCGAAGAAGCCCTGGAAGCCGCGCGCGCCAGCAATGTCTTCACCACTCACACGCCGGTTCCCGCCGCAATCGATCTGTTCGACCCGGGCCTGATGTACCACTACTTCTCGGGGTACTGCGCCGAAGTCGGCATCGACTTCCAGCAGTTGATGGCCCTCGGCCGCCGCAACGTTTTCGACCGCGACGAGCGGTTCTCCATGGCCGTTCTGGCGCTGAACACTTCGGCCTACCGCAACGCCGTGAGCCGCCTGCACCGCCAGGTCTCGCAGGAGATGTTCCACGACCTTTGGCCGCGGCTGCCGCTGTGGGAAGTGCCCATCACTTCCATCACCAACGGCGTGCACCTGCCGAGTTGGCTGAACGGCGACCTGGCGTCGCTGTACGATCAGTACCTGCAACCCGACTGGCGCGAGCGCTTCAACGACGCCACCATCTGGGAACAGGTGGGTGACATCCCGGACGAGGAAGTGCTCGACACCCATCGCCGGCGCAAGCGCCGCCTGGTCAGTTTCGTTCGGGAGCGCCAGGGCGCTTCGGCGGTGCGGCGGCAGGCCTCCGCCGCGGAAGTGCGGCGCGCGGCTGAGGTGCTCGACCCCAACGCTCTCACCATCGGGTTCGCGCGCCGCTTCGCCACCTACAAACGCGCCACGCTGCTGTTCCGCGACGTCGAGCGGCTCAAGCGCATTCTGTTGAACAAGGACATGCCGGTGCAGATCGTCGTCGCCGGCAAGGCCCATCCCAAGGACCAGCCGGGCAAGAGCTACATCCGCGAGATTGTGCAGCTCTCGCGCGATCCCGACCTGTGGAAACACGTGGTCTTCCTCGAAGACTACGACATGAAGGTGGCGCGCGAGATGGTGCAGGGTGTGGACTTGTGGCTCAACAACCCGCGGCGCGGGGAAGAGGCCTGCGGCACCAGCGGAATGAAGGCGGCCATCAACGGCGTCCTCAACCTGAGCATCCTGGACGGCTGGTTCGACGAAGCCTATGAGAATTTGGGCGGCTGGGCGATCGGCGAGCGGGAGCCGTATGCCGAGGACCAGGACGCCCTGCACGCCAGCGCCATCTACTACCTGCTCGAAAGCGAGATCGCCCCCATGTTCTATGAGCGCCGCGAGCAGACGCCGCGCGAGTGGGTGCGCCGCATGAAGCAATCGATCGCCTACATCAGCCCCCATTTCGATTGCCGCCGCATGGTGCGCGAGTACATGACGGAATTGTACGAGCCGGCGCACTCGTCGCACCTGCGCATCTTCAAGGCGGATTACAGCGGGGTGCGCGAAAAAGCCCGTTGGAACGCGCGCATTCGCGAGGTCTGGGATCGCGTGAACTTCGTGGAAGCAGGCCCCGGGCCGGCGGGTTCGGTGACCAGCGGCAAACCCGTTCCGGTGCGCGCAGTCATCGACCTGGCGGGATTGAAACCCGAAGACGTTCGCGTGGAGGCCGTCGTCGGGCGCGTGGACAGCAATGGCTACCTGGAAGAGACCGAGGTGCTGGTGCTGCCCGCGGTGGAGCAGCAGGGCCCAGTGGCCGTATTTGCCAGGGACATCGTTCCCGAACGCACCGGCCGCCTGGGCTACGCGCTGCGCGTCAGTCCCAACCATTTTGACGATCCCATTACGCGGCCCTGCACCGGCCTCCTGAAGTGGAGTTCCGTTGGGTAAGCGCCTTGGCCCTATCCAAGGAGAGTGAGATAGGGGGTGCAATTGACTTCGATCCATGGTACATATGTATTTGAAGCATGGGCGGGCCGCGAACCTGTTTGTGTCAGGCGCCTGGCGTTCCCGCAGAACCCCTCCGGTAAATCCACGCTAACCGCCGTCGTTGGGAGTGTCGCGCGGCCGCGTGGGTTTCGATTGGTATCGTAAACGCCGATTGTTCGAAGAAACGTTCTTTTGTCCCGCTAGTTACGGAGCAACTTTTCCCCATGGACAGCGATCGCAAGTACAGACAACCTGGGTACATGGATACGGACCGGGATTCCAAAGGCTACCGCGAAGACCGGCCCAAGCCGTTCGGGCCACGTCCTCCCATCGACATCACCGGCCCCCGCCTGCCGCGCCTCGTCCAGCACGTCGCCGCGGCCCGGTGTTACAACTGCGCGACAACCCTTCCGCCCGACGTTGACTTCCGAGGCAACTGCCCCAAGTGCAACGCCGAACTGCACTGCTGCAAGCAGTGTTCCCACTTCGAGCCATCCATGCGTTTTCAGTGCCTCAAGCCCATCCCGGTGCGCATCGCCACGAAGGACAAGGCCAACGAGTGCAATTCGTTCATGCCGCGCGTGACCGTGGCCCGCGAAGGCACCGACAACGTGCCCCCGGCGGTGCCGATCGATGTGGGCCCCCCCGCGCCGCGCAATCCCGAAGACGCCCGCAACGCCTTCGACAAGCTGTTCAAGAAATTGTAGGGGCCGGGCATGCCCGGCCCCTACCATCGGATGCGGACCCGGCTGGCGTGGTGTTTTCTGGCACTCTGCGCCGCCTGGTATACCTACGACACCATCCTGACGCAGCTTCCCGCGAATACCGACAGCGACTTCCGGGGCTATTACTCTGCGGCGCGGCACGTCCTGCACGGCGAGTCTCCGTTTCTGGAGGATGCCTACCTTTACCCGCCGCTGTTGGCCTTGTTGATGGCGCCGCTAGGCGCGCTCAGCTATCTCGCGGCGCGCTGGGTGTGGTTCGTGTTTTCCCAGGCGTGCCTGCTGGGGGCGGCCTGGCTGGTCTACCGATACTTGGGGCGCGGCCTGGTGGCGGCCTGTTCGGTGGCGCTGGTGTGGGCCGGGGGCCGCACAGCGGGTGAAGCTGTGGGGATGGGGCAATTGGGACCCGAACTGGCCCTCTTGCTGGCCATTGCCTATACCGCTTCGGACTGGCGCCAGGGCGCCAGCCTCGGCCTGGGCATCGCTTTGAAATTTCTGCCCGGGCCCTGCGCCATCGGCCTGGCCATGGCGCGCTGCTGGCGGGCCCTGTGCGTGGCGATCTTGTGTTCCTTGCTCGGGGCGCTTTCCTGGGCCTTCGCGTCCTTCGCGCTGGCTGGTCCGCCAGCGCCGCCGCGTCCGACGGCCTTTCTGGCTGGAACGCCGGCGGTGCTGAGTTGGTCGCTGCCATCGGTGGCGCAGCGCATCATGGATCCGCCCGCGCCCGGCCGTGGACTGCCCTGGGCCAACGCGTTCAACTTGCAGGCGCTCAAACTTCCCCTGGCCGCGCGCCGGGTCGGACTAGCCGTGACCGTCGCCACGTTCGCGCTGGGCATTGGCGCGCTTTTGGCAGTGACCCGGGGCCGCGTGAGCCGCGCCCAACTTCCGCTCACGATGGCGTCCCTCACCACGCTAACGCTGGTGGCCGCGCCAGTTTGCTGGACGCACTACCAGGTCATGCAGTTCCCTGGCGTGGCGCTATTTGCCGGCGGGCTTGCCTTGCGCGGCGCCTGGAAGAAGCTGGGGTGGGCGCTGCTGTCGGCCGCGTTCATCTATCCCGTGCCGGTGACGGTTCTGCGCGCGATGGCTGCGGCCAGTGGCGACGTCTGGCCCAACACGCCGATGGCTAATTACTTCTGGATCTCCACGGCGCCGGTGGCGGGTCTCGCGTTGTATGGTCTGATGGTGGCCGAGATCGGGCGGGGTGGCGCAGACGATCGTTTTTCGTCGTCCGCGTTGGCAGGCCACGGAAAACGATGGCCTGCCCCACATCACCCCCTCTTCTTCCGATAGCTCCGCGCCAGCTCCATGTAGACGCCCAGGTCTCGGTCGAGGTCCGATTGCGTTCCGTCGAAGTAGAAGTTGCGAATGGGTATGCCGCCCAGATCGCGGCTGACGCGCGGATAAATCGCCTCGCAGACGATGCCGTTCATGCAGGTGAAGGGGCTGATGTCGATGATGCCGGCGGCGCCCTTCTTCGCCAGGTACACCGTCTTGCCGACGTTCAGCACCATCTCGCCAAAAGCGCCCTCGCGCGGCAGGTAGGGGCGCGCGCATTCCAGGATCTCGTAGATGTCGGGTTCCTCGCGGCCCGCGAAATCTTCCTCTAATGGCGCCACCAGGACGTGCTCGTCGTGCTTCTGCACGCGACTGCGCACCCACGCGCCCAGCGCTTCGAGCGTCCAGACGCGTCCCTCCAGCTTGAGCTTGCGGAAGCGCTCGGAATCGGTGTACCAGATCCACTCGACCAGGTCCGAGATCCACGCCTCGGCGCCGTATTCTTCCAGACACTCGACCAAATTCTCGTTCGAGAACGTGTTTAAGCGGCAGAAAATCTCTCCCACGATTCCGATCAGCGGGTGGCGGGGCCCAGCGGGCACCCCACCGCGCTGCGCGGCCAGCTTGCGAAAACGGTCGCGGCTGCGAACCATGGAATCGCGCAGCGAATGGAGCTGCACCCCCGGCTCGACGGGAGTCTCCTCGAGCGTGCGGCACAGGTCCGCCAGCGATTCCGTATAGACCGCTTCCGTGTCGCCGCGCCGCTCCTCATACGGGCGGTACATGAGCAGCAGCTTTTGCAGCAGATCGGCGCACAGCAGCGCGCGCCAGCCCGTGCGCACGAACGGTTTGGCGAGCGAGCCGAGTCCCCCATAAGCGTTCTGGCTGCTCGGCGAAAGGATCTCCACGGATTGGTATCCGTTGGCGTCCAGTATGTGGCGCAGGTAGGGCGCGTACTGCCCGAAGCGGCAGGGGCCCTGGGCCGTCGGCATGAAGAGCGCCACGCGCGTGGGGTCGGTGGCGGGCCGCTCCAGCACTTTCATGAAATCGCCCACCGTCACCTTGGCCGGATAGCATTCGTCGCCCGAAGTATAGCGCGCGCCCAGCTCTCGCGTGCGGCTGTCGGAGGGTGGCGTAGGCTCCGCCTCCAGGCCTATGGCGCGAAAGGCCGAGGCGAAGGCCTGCGCGCTGCCGTAAGCCATCGGCGGAATGTAAATGCGCTTGCCGCTTAGTGGATGCTCGCCCGCAGGGGCGGCGGCTCCGTCGACGGTTGGTAACATCGCAGAATCCCTTTGCTATCGAGATACGCTTCGCAGCGCGTCATGTAGCCGGCGTCGTTGCCGTGCCCGTCGAATTGCAGGACCAGCAGGGGCGCGCCGGCGGCCTCGCGGGCAAAGTGCTTGATGTAGGAATCGGGCCCGCACTTGAAGTTCGTGATATAGACCACGTGCAGGTTGGGCCGCGATGCCGCGAGGCGCGCCGCGTCCAGTATCTTCCTTCCCGAGGCCCAGAACATGTTGGCGTGCGTGTCCGCGACCGGCTCGCGGCCGGTCACTAGGAAGTCCAGCGGAATGACGTTGGCGCCGTAGCGATGGCGCAGCTTGCGCGGGATGTCGCAGTTCACGCCGCGGTCGTAAATGTTGTAGCTGCGCCCCACCACCACCAGCCCCGGCTCGCCGGTGGATTCCAGTGTTTCGAGCGCCCGCCGGCCGGCCGCCAACAGCTTCTCCTGGAACTCGCGCTGCGCTGCGTAGGCCGCCTCCACCGCGCGGTCGCTCGCGCGCCGGGTAACCCCAATGCGCCGCATGGTCTCAGCCAGCGCCTTCTTCACTTGCGCCGGGCCAAGCTGGAAATGCAGGGTCGGGATGAGGAATTTGTGCTGGTGCGGCGCCAGGGCCGGTGCCGACCGCAGCACCCACGGCAGCGTTTGGTTCCACGGGCAGTAGTGCGAGGGGCAGGTTTGGCCTTCGCCCCCTTCCGAGTCCGCGATGTTGGGAACCAGGATGTAGTCCGCGCCCCCTTCCGCCAGCGCCTGCACGTGCCCGTGGGCCACTTGCACCGGATAGCACGGCTGCGCCACCGCCATATCGATGCCCGCCGCCGATATGCGTGGATCGGTCACCGGCGAGAGTACGGTCTCGATCCCCAACTCCCCGAAGTACCGCCTCCAAAACGGCAACTGGTCCAGCAGCGACATGGCCCTTGGCAGCCCGACACGTAGCGCCGGCGATCTTGTCGCCGGTGTCTTGGTAGCACGCACAGAATCACCGGTGGCAAGACCACCGGCGCTACTCTCCAACAACTGCTCCCTATACGCGAACAAATCCTCAATCACCGGCTTACGCCCCGTCAACGACGGCTTACGGAACTTATCCGAGCACTTATCTCCCCAGTAGCTCTTCTGCCCCTCGATATCGAACTGCTTCATCTCACACAGATTCGAACAAGCCTTGCACACAAAATCGCGCGTCGCCAGCCGTAGCTTGTGCAGATCGTACCCGCGGAACCGGCTCGCCGCTCCCGTGGCCTGGTGCCACTGCCGCGCAATGAGCGCCATGCCAATGGCCCCCATCACGCCGTTGTACGGCGGCACCGTGATCTTCTTTCCCAGCAGGCTGGCGAACGCCGCGGTGACGGCGTCGTTGTACGCCGTGCCGCCCTGGAAATAGATCACCTTGCCGATCTTCCGCCCGCGCACCACGCGGTTCAGATAATTCAGCGCAATCGAATACGACAGCCCCGCCACCAGGTTGGGCACGGTTTCGCCCTTGTGCAGCCAGCCGGTGACGTCGCGTTCCATGAAGACCGTGCAGCGCTCGCCCAGGCGCGTGGGGCTCGGCGACGCCAGCGCCAGTTTCGCAAACTCGCCCTTGATGCTGATCCCCAGCTTCTCGGCCTGCTCCTCCAGGAACGACCCGGTGCCCGCGGCGCAGGCTTCGTTCATGGCGAAATCCACTACCACGCCGTTTTCAATCGAGATGAACTTGGAATCCTGCCCGCCGATTTCGAAGATGGTGTCCACCGGCTCGCCGCCCAGCGTGTTGCTCACGTGGATGGCGCCGGTCTTGTGCGCCGTGATTTCGTCGTTCACCGCGTCCGCGCCCACGAACTCCGCGATCAGCTCGCGCCCCGAGCCGGTGGTGCCCACCCCGCACACCTTCAGCCGCTTGCCCCAGATGCTCTCCACTTCCGCGAGGCCCTGCTGAACGGCCTCGATGGGGCGCCCCGCCGTTCGCAGGTAGACATCGTGAATCACCGTGCCGGATTCATCGATCACCGCCACGTTGGTCGAAACCGAGCCGATGTCGAGACCCAGGTAGGCCGGGATGAGTTGGTCGTTGGGCGGCGGAACGTAGATACCCACGCGGTCGCGCAACTGCACCACGTTTTCGGAGGAAAGCGGCTGGGTGTCCTGCACCTTCTCTTCGGAATCGTGCTGGCGCAGCCGATGGATCTCCAGAATGGACCGCTTGCGCTGCTCCTCGGCCTCCAGAATGGCCGTGCCGATGGCGCCGCACCAGGCGTATTCCCCGGGCGTCAGCAGATCGGCGTCGGAAAGAGAGAAGGCTTCGCGCAGCGCTGCAACGACGCCCGCGTTTTGCGAAACCGCGCCAATCAGCGCTACCGGCGCCTCCACCGGCCGCCCCTTCACGATGGAGCTTTTGAAGTTGCGCGCCACGGCGTCGCACAGCCCGCGCAGGATCTCGGCCGGCGAGTAGCCCTTCTGCTGCGCGTGGATCATGTCGCTCTTGGCGAACACCGAGCAACGCCCCGCGATCCGCGCCGCCGTCTTGGCCGTGCCGACGATCCCGCCGACTTCCTCCACCGAGTACTGCATGCGCAGCGCCTGCTGATCGAGGAACGACCCGGTGCCCGCCGCGCACTCGCCCGACCGGTCATAGTCCACGATGCTGCCGCCATCGAGGCGAATGTACTTCGAGCTTTCCCCCCCGATTTCAAACACTGTCCGCACCTGCGGGTAGACCGCGCCCATCATCCGCGCGATGGCTTTGAACTCATTTTCGAAGAACAGCCCCAGCACTTTGGCGATAGTGCGGCTGCCCGACCCGGTCACGCGGATGCCTTCCACCTGGGTCTCGGGGACGATTTCGTAGAACTCCTGCAACAGGTCGTAGGTGGACTGAATCGGGCTGCCGGCGATCCGCCGGTACTCGGAAAGGACCAGCGGCCGCCCCCCCATCTCCGTCATCCGGAACTGCGGGTGCGTAGCGCACAAGGCATCCAGGATCGCCCGGTCCCCCGGCCGGCCCAAGGCGGCCAGTTTGAGACTGATAGCCCCGATGTCCAGACCGATATTAATGCCCATTTCCATCCAGTCTGTAGCAACCAGCGTACCAAACTCAAGCAAATCAGACCCGAATGGTCTCTAAATGCAGCGACAGGGGATATGAGGGGGGCCAACGGGACGCCTGTGTCTCGCCAGACCTCCAGCCCGCCAGCAGGCTTTCCACGCTGATGTCCTCATCCAAGTCCGGCCAGTGGATTCCCACGCCGCCGCCAATAAGACGCCAATTGGCTCGCTCCGCCGCCGTCCCGTGTGCCAGACGCGGGAACCAAGCCAGCGGAACGATAATTGTCCTGCCATCGGCAAGATCGACGATCAGCGCCCCGTCGCTCGCAGTCAGGCTCTGAGCAACTGCCTCCCTGAGTTCAATTCCCGAACTACTCATGCCATGCCCTCACCAATAACACCCCATATTCGCCAACAAGAGTCTCGATCCGCCGAATCTCGGTACGCCCAAAGCCGCGGCTCCACTCCAGGCGCGCTGGATTGAGCCAGAACTTCGCCCCGGAATCCTCCCTCTCCACGTGAACACGGGGCGGCTCGTCTCGATCCGCCGAGTAGAAGAAGAACCGCTATGGTCCGGATCGAAGAACTGTCGGTAACGCCTCCAATGTATATGGTCCGCGGTCCTAAAGCCTGCGTCGCCGGGTTGCGCCCAAGTCCTTAGATCCTCCCGAACTTCGCCACCGCCTCCTTGAGGGAGCGGAACTTCTCAATGAACGGGATCATGCTGTGCTCGGTGTTGTCCAGGTCCTGAGCTTTCTTGAGGACCTCGGCGGCGTGCGCGCGCGGCACCACGCAGACGCCATCTTCGTCGGCGGTGACGATGTCGCCCGCATTCACCCGCACTCCGGCGCACGTCACCGCAATGTTGGCGCCGGCGAAACGGTAGTGACCAATGGTGGTGGAAGGGGCCACCCCGCGGCTGAAAATCGGGAATTGCAGCTTGCCGATCTGTGGCGTGTCTCGGATGGAGGCATCCACTACCGCTCCGGCCAGGCCGCGGAATTTCATGGCGGTGGTCATCAGGCCGCCAACCGCTCCGTAATCCAACCCGTCCTCCAGCACCATGACGTACACCGAGCCCGCCGGAGCGGCGTCGATGGCGTCCAGCATTCCCTGGGAAGCCGCCGCACCCTCTTTATGCTCCTCCTTCTTCATGAGGACGGTTAAGGCGGGACCCGCGAACTTGGTCTTGAACAGCGGCCGCATGTCGTGCGACATATACGAGCGCTGCCCGTACAATTGCTCCGTGGCATCCGCCACGGAGGCCACTTCCACCATGCGATAGCCCTCGATGAGAGGATCGCCGGAAGGTTGTGCCATCACCCAACCGGCGAGGACCAGTACAGGGAGGCCTGCCAGATAGACTTTTCGACTCATTTCAGATCCTTTCAGCGGGCGCCGCCACGGGTTCCCGAAGCAGCGTCCGCTCGGGATTCACCCCCAGCCAGACGAGAGATCCCATCACGCCCAGGCCCGCGGCCATCAGGAACGCCGCCGGCCAGCCTAAGTGCTTGGCCATCAACGGAGTGAGAGAAGGGGCCACCACACCGCCAAATTGTCCGAGCATATTCATCACGCCGGAAACGGTTCCGGCGGAAGGGCCGGCGATGTCGGCGGTCACCGCCCAGAAGGTACTTTGGCAAAAATACAAGGCGCCGGCGCCCGCCAGCACGATGCTGGCCAGCCGCGCGTCGTCCACCAGCGTCCCCAGCGCGATGAACAGCGCCGAGAGTCCCATACAAGCCACCGCTACCCCGCAGTCGCTGATCCAGCCGCTCAGGGGTGAGCACGTGGCCATCGCCAAAAACGGAAGCATCCCGAAAAAGGCGCTGGTCTTCAAGTCCAGGTGGCGCACCGTCTTCAGGTAAGGGAAGAACCAGGTGAAAAAGATGTTGGCGGAATAGGAAAAAGAGAAATAACTCAACGAAACCAGCAGCACCTCTTAGCTCCCCAGAATCGTCTTCCATGGGACGGCCTTGGGCGCGGAGGGCCCAGTCGGGACGCGCGGCAATCCGGAGCGGATGTGTTCGGCCTCCCGCGGAGTCATCCAGGGATGCTGCTCGGGCCGGTCCCGCGCCAGCAAGTACCAGACCAGGCCCGCCGCCAGCCCCAGCGCCGCGCAAACCCAGAAGGACCAGCGCCATCCGCCGTGCAGCAGAAGATAGGTGATGAGGGGCGGCGCAACTCCGGCGCCCGCGCCCACCCCGGCGAAGATCCATCCGTTCGCCACCCCGCGTCCCGCGGACGGGATCGAGCTTGCCACCACCCGGTTGGAAGATGGATAGATCGAGGCCACCCCCATGCCCAAACCGAAGCGCAACGCCAGCAGAAGGGCCAGCGAGGCGGCGATGCCCGAGGGCGCCACCACCGTCAGACCCAGGAACACGGCCCACCAGATGGTTGCCAGCGCGAAAACCCTGCGCGGCCCGAAACGGTCGGCCAGGCGGCCCGTGGGCGCTTGGAACAGGGCGTACCCCAGCGTGAAGATGCTGAAAACCCAGCCGAGCTGGTTCTGGCTCAGATGGAATTCCTGTGAGATGTACTCGCCGGAAACGGAAATATTGACGCGATTCAAGTATCCGAGGGCGCTGAGCACAAATAGTCATGCGATCAGAACCCACCGGGTCCGGCCGTGACCGAGATTAGTCATGGACTTCATATAATAACGCGCGTCGCAAGACCGTTCTCATTGCTTGATCACCGTGCCGTCCCTGCGCCGGACCTCTCCCCAGCCGCCGTTCAGATTGTTTCTCCCCGCCGTGAAGGGGAACTTGGCTGCCGCCTTCTCATCCACCTCGATGCCCCATCCGGGCTTCTCGCTCACCCACAGGTAGCCGTCCTTCATGACCGGGCAGCCCTGGAAGATCTCCTGCGTGTGGTCGTTGAACGGCGAGTACTCCTGGATGCCGAAGTTGTGGCAGGCCACGTCCAGCGTGACGTTCGCCATGTGGCCCACCGGAGAGACGTTGCCCGGACCGTGCCACGCGGTCTTGACGCCGAACGTCTCGGCCAGCACCGCGATTTTGCGGGCCGGCGTGAATCCACCGGTTTGGGAAAGGTGCACGCGGATGTAGTCGATGAGGCGTTCCGCAATCAACGGAATCCACTCATGCGGGCTGTTGAAGAGTTCGCCCATGGCGATGGGCGTGGCGCAATTCTGCCGGATCTGCCGGAAATAGCCGAGGTCCTCCGGCGAGAGCGGGTCCTCGATGAAGAACAGCTTGAACTTCTCGGCATCCTTGCAGAACTGGACGGCCTGGTTGGGCGAGACGCGCTCATGCACGTCGTGAAGCAGCTCCACCTCCTCGCCCAGCTCCTGGCGGCAGATTTCCAGAAGTTTCAGCGCGCGGCGGATGTAAACCGCCGGTTCAAAGACCGGTTGATTGTGCAGCGCGTTCACCGCCGCCGCGCCGCCGGCCCCGGCGCCGTAGCCGGCCATTCCGGGAACGCCCACCTGGACGCGCACATTACGAAACCCCTGCGCCAGGAAGTGCTTGGCCGCCTCGACCACGTCCTTATACTCGGGGCCATCCGCATGAGCGTAGGTATCGGCGGCCTCCCGGCATTTGCCGCCCACCAACTGATAAACGGGCATGCCCGCCTGCCGGCCCTTGATATCCCAGAGCGCCATGTCGATGCCGCTGATGGCGTTATTCAGCACCGGACCGTTCTTCCAGTACGAGCTGTCGTAGCAGGATTGCCAGATATCTTCGATCCGATCCGTGGTCTTGCCGAGCAGGAACGGCTTCAGGTATTTCTCCACGGCGGGCTTGACCAGGTCGGCCCGCTGGGTGAATGTGGCGCAGCCGTAGCCGTAAAGGCCGTCCTGGTCGGTCGAGATCTTGACTACCGTGAGCCGGACACCGGCGGGTTGGGACTCAATCACGCCGATGTCTTTGATGCGCGGCGCGCTCATGCCGCGCGTGGCGCGGGCCACCGCCTCTTGCGCCTGTTGTTCGCGAGGGCCGGCCAAGCCTAGCAGCCCGGCAGCGCCGATGGATTGGAGCAGATTGCGACGTGGTAAGCTCATTGCCTTCTCCTTCGATTACTGCACTCGGCATTACTGCACTCAACCAGGAAATGACGAAACGAAGCCAATTTCGAGTTAATTCCAATTGAATCAGAAGATTGGCGGACGGCGAGCGGGGGTGCGGCCGCAACCGGCGCGGGCCGGTACCGGCTGGCGGACGGAGCTGGACTGCGGCGGCAACGGGGAATGACGAAACGAAGCCAATCCGAGGTCAACCCGCGGCAGTCAGGGCCTGCGGAGAAACAAAGCCACTCCGGTCGCAGGGCAGGGTTGAAACGGGGTCGGGGTAGCGGAACGAAGCCAACCGGGAGAGAATGGCGAAACGAAGCCAATTCCAGTTCCGAAACGGCGTGCCAGGGGGTATCTTTCACCACCTACAGTGTAGCGCTGGGCGGATGGGGATTCCGATCAAGTTGTTGATTCTATACGGGAAATTGGCTGTCAACGTAAAAAGGGAGTGTTGGGTTCCGCTGGGAGGGAAGGGCGATGAACAGGGTGGTGGTCGTATTCCTGGCGGCGCGTGCGTAGAATCGGGCGCATCCGGGCTGCGGCGGACTGGACGGAGGGGAAAGGGCAATCGGTTTGACGGGGCGGGTTCGCTGGGAACGGGCAGTTCCATGAGACGGGGAGGCTCATATGGAAGACGGGGCCCGAGACGCGAGCGCGTTTCAAGTAAGCCGCTGGCGCGGCGGACGCTACGCGTGGCAAAACTTCAGCCTCCGCGTTTCACCCGACGGGCTTGCATCGGCTGCCGGTTCCGGTTAGGATCAGCGTGATGGATTCGGCCTTCCGCCCGCCCGCGCACCTCCTTGGCCGAGGCGTGGAAATCCTTATTCAGCAATCGTTTACAATTCAAATCCCATAGCCTGCCGCATCCGCCGCAAACGCCAGCGCCTTCCTTCAAACGGCCTTATCGAAAGCGCCCCGGCGTCAGCCGCGCGCACTCCGGTCAGGCGTCGCTCGCCGGGGCGCTTCCGATAAGGATCTAGCGTTTCTCGTTCCCTATTTGCAGGCAGACGGGAACCGATGAGCGGCGGTTCTGCGGCCGCTGAATTTGCGTCTCCGCCACCGCGGCCATTTGGAGGTCGCGATTGATGTTCAAACCAAAGACCGCCGTCCTGATAATGAACAATAGGCTTGTTATTCATTTCGTATTGTGTTACGCTACAGACAACGGATTGAGTATGCAGCAACATGCCGCTCCCAAACACCCTGGGCTGTACGTTAAAGAACATTTATTGCCCCAAGAGCTCTCTGTGACGGCAGCCGCCGATCTCCTAGGCATCGGTCGCCCGGCGCTTTCCAACTTCTTGAATGGCAACGCCGATCTTTCGCCCGAAATGGCTTCGCGTCTTGAAAAAGCGTTTGGGGCGGACCGGCAAGAACTTCTCCAGATGCAGGCTGATTTCGATGCCTATCGCACCCGGACGCGGGATCAGGAACTGGCGGTGGGCGCCTACGTACCCTCCTTCCTGAGAATTACAGCTAGAGACATCGAACAGTGGGTCGAAGGAAATCTGGAGCCGCGTTCCCTGCTCTCAGTTCTCCTCCGAAAGCTGATCCATTCGACAGGGCAACAGCTTTCTCATGTCGATTTTCCGGGCTATGACGCGGCCGAAAGAAAAGGATGGGACGGGGTGGTCGATGCCGGCGCCGCCACGCCATGGATACCGACGGGCCGGTCGGGATGGGAATTCGGCTGCAACAAAAATCCTAAACAAAAGGCGGACGGCGATTACGCGGCGCGGATCACCGCTATTCCTCCGCAAGAACGCACGGACATTGCATTTGTCTTCGTCACCCCAAGACGCTGGGATGGAAAGGAAAAATGGAGTAAGGACAAAGCGGCGCTGCGCGAATGGAAATCCGTGAGGGCGTTCGACGCTAGCGACCTTGAACAGTGGCTTGAACAGTCCATTTCGGCTCAAGGCTGGCTCGCGGAGCAGATCGGCCGTCCCACAGAGGGGGCGCACTCATTGGATGAGCAGTGGTGTGACTGGGCCTCTGTCACCGATCCTGAGCTTTCCACCGATCTCTTCCTGCCATCGGTGGAACAACACAAGTCCGCCCTGAAATCCTGGCTCGAAACCGCGCCCTCCTCACCGCTAATTCTGAGCGCTGATTCCAAAGCTGAGGCCTTGGCTTTTCTCTATTGCGTTTTGAGCTCTGGCGATTTCGCCGATTCCGGTTACAAGGATCGCGTCGTCGTCTTTTCGAGCGGACAAACGCTGAAGAAACTCATTTCGTCAGCGTCTTCTTTCATTCCAGTCCTCTTCACCGAGGACGCCCAACAGGAAGCTGCCGGCATCTACAAAAAACTCCATACGGTCTTTATTCGCCCCCGAAATACGGTCGAACTCAAGCCCGACATCACACTCGATCTTCTAAGCCATGAGGCACTCGCGAAGGCGTTGAGCGCGATGGGCATCACTGATCATAACCAGGTAGAGCTCCTCGCGAGGGAATGTGGGCACTCGCCGACGATCCTCCGCCGGAGGCTGTCAAAGAATCCCGCAATCAGAACACCGGAATGGGCGCGCAATGAGGACGCCGTCACGACGCTCATTCCGATGATGCTCGTCGGAGCCTGGCACACGCGCTCAAAAGCGGATTGCGAAATCCTTTCTTTTCTCGCCGGCGCACCTTACGACGAAATCGAGAGCCGCATCGCGGCGCTGTCGACCGTTGATGATCCTCCCGTTTGGGCCGCCGGACAGTTTCGCGGCGTCTCGTCTAAGATCGATGCTTTTTTCGCCGTCCAGCGAGCGGTTACCCAAAACCACCTCGCTGACCTCCTTTTTGTGGCAGAAATCGTATTATCGGAAAAGGATCCGGCTCTCGAACTTCCCGAAGACAAAAGAGTTTTCGCCGGCATCTACGGCAAGACGCGAGAACACTCCGGCGCCCTCCGGGAGGGCTTGTGCGAAACTCTCATACTTCTTGCCGTGAACGGCAATTCGCTCTTTCAAGAGCGATTGGGATTCGATATTGAAGCGAGGATCAACGACCTCATCCATCGCCTCCTCACTCCCCTCACGCCCGAAAAGCTCATGTCCCAAACTGGCGATCTGCCGCTTTACGCTGAAGCCGCGCCCGGCGTCTTCATCCGGATCTTAGAGGAAGACCTAAAACGCCCTGACCCGCAGGTGTTTTCGCTATTGCAGCCTGTCGATAGCGGCATTTTTGGCGCCAATTGTCCTCGGACGGGACTCCTTTGGGCTTTGGAGAATCTTGCTTGGCAGCCCGATCATCTTCTGAGAGTTTGCCGGATTCTGGCGAAGCTCGCGCAGCGAAAGATCTCCGATAATTGGGCCAACAAGCCCGAGAATACGCTGGGAGCGATTTTTCGTTCATGGATGCCTCAGACTGCGGCTTCGGTTGACGAACGTCACAACACCCTGCAAGCTTTGGCCAAGTCTTTTCCAAACGTCGCGTGGCGGATTTGCGTTGATCAGTTCGAAATGGGTTCGCGTATTGGGATGCCTAGCTATCGACCGCGCTGGCGGAACGACGCATCAGGAGCGGGGCGGCCAGTCTCTCAACGGGAGAATTACGAGTTCGCGCGAAGGACGCTAGACATGGCCCTGGCATGGCCTGAACATAACGAGACCACACTCGGAGATCTAATTTCCAATCTCCAGGGAGTGCCTGAAGAAGACCAAGGCAAAATCTGGGACCTGATCGATCAGTGGGCGGCCGAAGAAGAGGACGATGAGCGAAAAGCCATTCTGAGGGAACGCATTCGACAGTTCGCCTTTACTCGCCGCGGCAAACGTCGCGGCCTAACGAAACATATCCGAGATCGCGCCCGTGAAGCGTATGAGAGGCTAGCGTCGAGCAACCCGGTCATCCGCCACCAATGGCTCTTCGCCAAGCAGTGGGTGCAAGAATCGTCCGATGAGCTTGAAGACGAGCATCTGGACTTCAACAAACGAGAGGAACGCATTCGTCAGCTTCGCATAGCGGCGCTGAAGGAAATCTGGCAACTCCAAGGTTTTGATGGAATAGAGGCGCTCCTCGCCACAAGCGGCGCCGCTTCGCCGATTGGTTGGCATTTGGCTGATGGCCTGGTAGCCCCATCAGACGCTGCTTCGTTTTTGACAAATTGTCTCGCGCTGGATGACGGTAAGTTCGGGAACAAGATCAACGAAATCATCGGCGGGTTTCTGTTCAAACTTGACCAGGAAACCCGTCTCTCGTTAACCAGCTCCCTCGTCAAATCGCTTGCGCCACTTGAGACCAGCCGCCTCTTGAAGTGCTTGGCGTTCGAACGTGATACCTGGCTCCTGGTCGATTCACAACAGGCCGATGTGCGCGAGCAATACTGGCGGGAGATTCAACCTGGCTGGATGATGCGGGACTCGCCTGAAGTCAACGAAGCCATTGATCGCCTTCTTGAGACAAAGCGTCCAAGGGCAGCCTTCCACGCCGCCCAATTCGCCTTTGAACAAGTTGAAACTACTCGTCTGAAACGACTCATGAACGAAGTTGCAACCTGTGGCGCAGAGGCGGCCGGCGTCTACCAACTCGACGCGCATAACATATCGGAAGCGCTGGACAACCTTCAAGAGCGCGCGGGCGTTACGGAGGAAGAGATGGCGATGCTCGAATTCCGTTATATCGACGCTCTCGATCATACGCCACATGGCATACCGAACCTGCAGCGCCAACTCAGCAAATCGCCGTCCCTTTTTGTTCAAGCCGTCGCCTTATGTTTTAAGCCCAGGGATGGCGGCGAAGATCCCCCCGAATGGAACTTCGGTACTGATGAGCAGCGTCGGGCGCTGGCGGGAGCCGCGTACGCTCTGCTCACGAAGGCCAGGCGAATACCGGGTACCGATGAGGATGGGACCATCAAGAGCCTCGATTTGCGAGCGTGGATCAAGGAAGTTCGCGCCTTCTGTCAAAAAGTTGGCCGCGCCATAACTGGCGATCAGATGATTGGCCAACTTCTAGCGGCGGCTCCGCCTGACAATGACGGTCTGTGGCCTTGCGCGCCTGTGCGAGAGGCTCTTGAAGAAGTGGCTTCGCCTAATATCTCGGAAGGAATGGCTATGGGAGTCTACAACTCGCGGGACGCGCATTGGGGTGGGGAAGGCGGGGATCAGGAACGCGCGCTCGCTCGGAAATATAGGACCTGGTCGCGGCGGCTTCAATTTGAATCCCCATATGTAGCTGATCTACTCGAGCAGGTCGCATCGAGCTACGACCGCGACGCTTCGCGGGAAGACTCCGAAGCCGCCGTCCGCAAACGCCTCAATCGGTAAAGTAACGATCTCCAGGAAGATCTGCTCTTCGGTGCGGCGGGGACAGGGTGCGGCCGGGGGTGCGGCGGGGACAGACGGACCGTTCTCAAGTGGATCGCTCACCCGTGAAGCACCGTTTTCCGGAATAGGTCCCCATAAGTCCTAGTGCTGTATCGGAAGCGAACCGGCGCGCGGATGTTTGGGAGTCATGTAAGCGGCCGGGCCGGTTCGCTTTCGATACAGCGACTTGAACGAAGCCGGCCGCGTTTGCGGCGGACGCGGCACTATGGGATTTGAATGGGATTCCGGGATCGAGGATGGCTGGTAATTGTTGCTACTGGACCGTCTGGAGCGTGGTGATCGTGTTGACGGCCTGCTCTGAAGAGGGACTTCGTCGAGGGCTGCGGGCGTGCACGGGTGGGATTTGGGCATTCGGCTGGGAATGAGGCGCAGGATTCCTGATGGCATCGGCGTGCGCAAAGAACTCGAGATGTCGGTGGCAGTGTCATTAGAGCTTCAGCGCTGGAGTTGGCGGCGCACGGAGCCTAATTTGGGTCGCAGTGAGCCGCTCCACGAGCATCATGGGACCTCCGCAGTCGGGGCAGGTCCACAGGGCCCGAGGCTGATCCACTTTCTGGCCGTGCTCCACGCCTCGCGGTTCGGCCGGCGTTCCGCATAAGCGAAAGCAAATCGGTAACAGGGTTGCGCGCCGCCGGTTAGCCAGAAAGCCGAAGTGCCGGATGCGCACGAAACCCTTCGGTAGCAGGTGCAGGAGAAAGCGCCGTAGAAACTCCTCCACGTGGAGGGTCATCTTGCGCTTTTTGTTTTTGTGCGCGGAGTCCCTCCAGCGGAACGTGACCTGTTCATCGGCGAAAGAGATCAGCCGATGGTTGGATATGGCGACCCGGTGCGTGTAGCTGCCCAGATAACGAAGGGCATGCTCTGGGCCGCCGAAGGGGCGTTTCGCATAGACCACCCAATCGTGGTGGAATAGCTGCCGGAGGTAGGCGGAGAACGCCTTGGGCTGAGCGAGGAAGGTAAGGTTCCCGTGGAAGCCGAGCTTGCCGCTGGCAGCAGCCCGCTTGAGCGCCGCCACGAACTTGCCGCGAAAGACCCGGCCCAGCACTTTGACGGGAAGGAAGAATAGGTAACGCGGTTTGATCCAGCGCGTGTGATCGGGCGACAGTCCGCCGGCCGGAACCACGCAATGCACGTGCGGGTGATGTTCCAGTCTCTGGTTCCAGGTGTGGAGCACGCTGAAGAAGCCGATCTGCGCGCCGAGATGCTTGGGGTCGGCGGCGATTTCCAGGAGTGTTTCGGCGCTGGTTTGCAACAGTATGCTGTAAACCACTTTCTTGTTCTGCAGCGCGAGCGGCGCCAGTTCGTGCGGCAGCGTAAAGACGACGTGCACATAGGGCGTCGGCAGAAGTTCCCGGCTGCGCGCGTCGAGCCATCGATTTCGCGCGTTGGCCTGACACTTCGGACAGTGCCGATTGCGGCATGAATTATAGGAGATGACACGATGCCCGCACTGGGAGCACTCATCCACATGCCCGCCCAGGGCGGCCGTGCGGCAGTGCCTGATGGCGCGCAGCACTTTCACATGTGCCCAGGTAAGCCACTTGCGGCTGTGCTCAATGAGCCTGTCTCCAGCGGCGCGGATCAGATCGGCCACCTCCAGCGGCGGCCGGTCCATTTAGTCGTTCCGCGCCGGGTCGTCTTCCTTGGGAACCGCCGACAACGTGAGCGAGTCCAGGGGACTCGGGGTGGCGTTGAGATGGCGCTGCGAAAGATGGAGGTAGATCGTAGTCTCCTCCAGGTCCCGATGTCCCAACAGTACCTGGATGGTGCGCAGGTCCGCACCCGCTTCGAGCAGGTGGGTTGCGAAGCAGTGGCGAAGAGTGTGCGGATGCACCTCTTTCTGGATGCCGGCCCGCTCAGCGGCTTGCCTGCAGACGTTCCAGACCGCTTTGGTGTCGATCGGATGGTCCGCGGTGTGCCAACGGTTGCCCGGAAACAGCCACACCGTCGGCTTCCGCCTTAAGCTTAGACTGCGGAAATGTTCACGCAAGGCATCGAGCAACTTGGGACTGAGCATGACATCCCTGTCCTTGCGACCCTTGCCGCCCTGAACGTGGATCACCATGCGCTGGCTATCGACATCGGTGAGCTTCAAGTGCGTCAACTCGGCTCGTCGCACTCCGGTTGCGTAGAGCGTCATCAACACGACCCGGTGGTATGGTGTATCGGCGGAATCAATCAGTCGGGCTACTTCCTCCTGGCTCAAGATCGCGGGGAGGCGGAACACTTTCTTCGGGTAGGGAGTTTCGGCCACGCTCCATGGCCTCCTGAGCGTTTTGATGAAGAAGAACCGGAGTGCGGCAAGCCGCTGGGTAACCGTATTGGGAGCGAGCTTTCGCTTGGTGAACAGGTAAGCCTGGTATTCGCGGATCTGCTCCGGCCCCAGCTGATCGGGCGAGCGGTGGAAATAGCGCGCAAAATCCTCGACGGCGCGAATGTATGTGCGCGTTGTACTCTGGGAGAAGTTGCGACGCTCGAGTTCCTCGAGCATCGTTTTTCGTAGACGGGTCACAGGGACCTCCTTGTGACCCGACAATACTCCCGTCAACCCACTGCTGCTGAACTAAGGCCACGCGAAGCGTCCGCCGCGCGGGCGGCTTCGTTCAAGTCGGCTTTACCACAGGTAATGTTTGCCTCAGGCATGGCGGCGCTGGATATCGTGGTATGCTGACGTTGGCCGCGAGGCCAAAAAAGAAATTGTGGATCAGACCGGCGCGAGCCAGATCTGTAGGCTGTAGGAGACAATCGTGAAATCAGGAACTCTGTTTTGCTCCACTTTAGTGTTCGCTTTCGCCCTCACCGCCGCTCCTTCGGACATCCCCCACTTGCGGAAGCAGGGCACGGCCACCCAACTGATCGTGGACGGCCAGCCGTTCCTGGCGCTGGCGGGGGAACTGAGCAACAGCAGCCCCTCGAGCGTCGAGTACACGAAGCCGATTTGGCCGATGCTCGCGGCAGCAAAACTCAACACGGTCCTGGCGGGCGTTTATTGGTCCCAGGTCGAACCACAGGAAGGGAAGTTCGACTTCAGCGTACCGGATGGCCTGATCCGGGAAGCCAAGAGCCACAACCTGCGTCTGGTGCTTCTATGGTTCGGCAGTTGGAAGAACGGTCTGTCCGGCTACCCGCCCGACTGGGTGAAGAGGGACTTCCAGCGTTTCCCGCGCGCCCAGATAGTAGGGGGCACCTGGCCGGTGTTCGGATTCGGGCAGCCGCGCGTCCAGATCACTGGGAGTAGGAGCATCGAACTGCTCAGCCCCCTCGGCGATGCGACGCGGGACGCCGATGCTAGCGCTTTTGCGGCCCTGATGCGGCACATCAAGGAAGTGGACGGCCAGCAGCACACGGTCATCGCAATCCAGGTGGAGAACGAGGTCGGAATGCAGGGAGACACCCGGGACCGGTCGCCGGCGGCCAATCGGGCTTTCGACGGACCGGTACCGAAGGAACTGATGGACTACCTTCAGAAGCACAGGGATACCCTGATTCCGGAGCTTCGCAAGGTGTGGGAGGCGGCCGGTTTCAAAACGTCCGGAACCTGGGAAGAGGTGTTCGGCATGGGCCGGCCGACGGATGAGATCTTCATGGCGTGGTACTTTGCGCGCTATGTCGGCCGGGTGGTGGACGGGGGCAAAGCCGAATACCCGATACCGATGTTCACGAACTGCCCGCAGTCCGGATTTGGGAGGGCGCCCAGAGGCGGACAGAGCGGCGGCCCTATGCCCGACGCGATGGACGTTCTGGAGAGCCGGGGCGCCGCGAATCGATCTATTTGGGCCAGACACCTACGGCTTCGACTTCCTGGTGTCGACCGCACGGTACACCCAATCGGGGAACCCGCTCTTCGTACCCGAGACGTCCACTGGGCTGGAAGGCGCGGCCAGAGCGCTCTACGCCTTCGGACGCCACGACGCGATCGGCTTTTCACCTTTCGGCGTCGACGGGTCTTTTTGGCCAAACCGGGTTCCCGACAGCGATTTTCAAATCGGCTACGACATACTCACGCAATTGACGCCCCTGATTTTGGAACACCAAGGGAAAGGCACAATGTCCGCCGTCCTGTTGCAACCGAAGGATCCGCCGAAGCAGATCCAGTTGGGGAACTACACGCTGCAAGCCGCGTTCTTGGGCAGCCCGGTAGGAACGCGTGGGGCGGCAGCGGAAATCCCGACGCTAGGCGGGGCGCTTTTCATTGCGACGGGGCCTGACGAGTACATCGTGGCCGGCTTCGGCGTAACCGTCGCCTTTTCTCCCAACACACCGGGGCCCCCGCTCGCCGGACTGGCGAGGGTGGAGGAAGGCAACTTTGTGAATGGCCGCTGGGTTCCCGGGCGCTGGCTGGCCGGCGACGAAGCCGCGGAGGGGGAATGCGTGGTGCTCCTTTGGCCACCGAAGGGCGTGGCGCCCATACCCCAATTACGCCCTAGCCCAACTTCCGCAGTTGAGGTGACTCCGCAACTTTTTTTGGCCTGTTTTAAGGCTGCCGAACCCAGCGGACAAGAGAGCCGTCTTTTGTTTCCATCACGCTGTTGCCGCGGCTGAGTTTCAGAGTTCCGAAAAGCCGATGTAGTGACGACCAACCCTCTTGAATCGGAGCCGTAGATCCGTAGTATGGAGCTATGTACGTGCGGCCCTGCTATCGGAGGAAGGACGGCAAGCGCCACGCTTACTGGGCCCTGGTAGAGAGCTATCGCACCCAGCGCGGACCGCGGCAGCGCGTGGTGGCTTGGCTGGGCGCGATGGATGAACGTGGCCGCCTGGGAGTGAAGCGCTGTGCCGAAGGGAGGACCACCCAGCAGGGCAGCTTGTTTCTGGAGGCTCAGCCGGAATGGGTGGAAGTCGATGTGAAGCGGGTGCATGTCGAGCGCAGCCGGAAATTCGGCGGCCCCTGGCTGGGGCTGGAGCTGCTGCGCCGGCTGGATCTGGATCGCTTTCTGGAAGAGAAGCTGCCCCAAGGACGAGAAGAGATTCCCTGGCCGCTGATGGCGACAGTGCTGGTGCTCGGGCAACTGTGCGACCCCTCCAGTGAGTTGCACTGGGCAGAGCGGTTCTACGAATCCAGCGCGCTACCGGACCTGTTGAGTGTGCCGGTCGAGAAGGTCAACGAGGACCGCTTGTACCGGGCGCTGGATGCTTTGCTGCCGCACAAGCCGGCGCTGGAGAAACACCTGAAGGAGAAGCTGGGAGAGTTGTTCGAGCTGGACTACGATCTGCTGCTGTATGACGTGACCAGCACGTACTTTGAAGGTCAGGCGGAGAAGAACTCGCAAGCGCAGCGGGGCTATTCGCGCGACCATCGGCCGGACTGCAAGCAAGTCAACATCGCCCTGGTAGTGAGCCGTTGCGGGATGCCGCTGGGCTACGAGATCTTCGCCGGCAATCGCAACGACGCCACCACGCTGGAAGAGATGGTCGGGCACATCGAAGGGCTCTATGGCCGGGCTAGCCGGATCTGGGTCATGGACCGCGGGATGGCGGGCGAGGACAACGTGGAGTTCCTGCGCGAAGGTGGGCGGCGCTACATCGTAGGGACGGCGAAGAACTCCATGCGCAAGTTCGAGCAGGAGTTGCTGAGCGAAGACTGGCGGTTGGTGCATGCGGGGCTGGAAGTTCGCATCACACCGGCGCCGGGCGGGGAGGAGGTTTTCATCCTGTGCCGCAGCGCGGAGCGGCGGGCCAAAGAGCAGGCCATGCACGAGCGTTTCGAGAAGCGCATTGAGGAAGGCCTCGGAAAGATCCAGACCAGTTGCCTGAAGAAGAAACAGAAGCCGGTGACGATCGCCACACGAGTGGGCCGGTTGCTGGGGCGGAACACGCGAGCGGCCGCGCTGTTCGAAGTGAAAGTGGAAACGGACGGCGGCGGGTTCGCTCGCCTGCGGTGGTCGAAGGTGGAAGCCTGGAGAGAGTGGGCGCGCTTGAGTGAGGGCTGTTACGTGCTGCGCAGCAACGTGACCGATTGGAGCCCGGAAGATCTGTGGCGGGCCTACATCCAGTTGACCGAGGCCGAGGCAGCGTTTCACATTCACAAGTCCGACCTGGGGATCCGCCCGGTGCGGCATCAGAAAGAAGATCGAGTGCAGGCCCACATCCTGGTTTGCTTTTTGGCCTATGTGCTCTGGAAGACTCTCGCCGCGAGTTGCCGCGAGGCGGGACTGGGAGACGAACCGAGGCAAGTGTTCGAGGCCCTGTCGGAGATCGCGATGGTCGATGTGGTGCTGCCGACCAGATCCGGGCAAGTGATCCGCAAGCGTTGCATCAGCCGGGCCACCGAGCACCAGCAGATCTTGCTCCAGCGGCTCGGCCTGAAGCTGCCCAGCGCACTGGAACGAGCGGCAATGTAGTGGAAACTCGCCCATGCGGCGCTTGAAAGCAAAGAGTTTATTCTTCCAACTGCGGAACTTGGGCTAGCGCGGAGCGCATTCAGCGGGTGACGCTCTACCGCTACCAATGAGCGCGCGCCGGCAGAGAACGTGCCACGATCTGGCACGCTCTTTCCGGTCCGCACCATAGCTCTAAAGTACTACCCGCAAATGGGTTGATCAGGCCGTGGGTAAAAATGCGCAACCGGTAACTTTCGCGATGGTCCGACTCGTCGAACAGGATATGAGAAAACCAAACGGGGGGATTGTGCCAAGCCTGGTCGAAGTGCTTGCGCTTTCCATGTTGTGCCAGTTGTCTGCCAGCGCCCAGGCGGCTCCCAGCGCCCAGGCGGCGGCCGGTGCGCAGGCGGCGGCCGGTACGCAGGCGGCGGCCGGTACGCAGGATCAACAAGGCTGCTGGTTGCGCGACGGGGTTTCGCCGGCTCCATCGCTGGTTTACCTTCTCTGCGAACAGGGCGGTTTGATGGTCACCACCGATGATGGGAAGACCTGGTCCAACCGCAGCACTGGCGCGAAGGGGCATCTGCGGAATATCGAATTCTCCGATGCGAACCACGGTTTTGCGGTCGGCGATGCAGGGTTGTTGGTCGCCACGGCCGACGGCGGCAAGACATGGGCGCCTCGCAAGACGGGCGTAACGGAGAACCTGACGGCCATTCAATTCGTCGGCCAGTCTGGCTGGGTGACCGGGTACGACGGAGTCATACTTCATTCGTCGGACGGGGGCCTCACCTGGGCCGCACAAACCACCGGCACCAAGGAGTCGTTCGAGAACCTCTTCTTCCTGGATGCGGACCACGGCTGGGTGGTCGGCTGGGCCGGCATGATTCTTCGTACCACGGATGGCGGGAAGACCTGGCAGCCGGCGCGGACCGATGCGGCGCAGTGGTCGCTGAGCTCGGTGTACTTCCGCGATGCGAACAACGGCTGGGTAGTGGGATTCAGCGGGCAGATCTTTCGCAGCCGCGATGGCGGAGTCACATGGGAGGCGCAAACCAGCCCGGTGGCATCGTCGCTCACCTCGATTCTGTTCGGCAGCTCGAATCGCGGTTGGATCACGGCCGACGACAGTCTTCTGGTGAGCGACGACGGCGGTGAAACCTGGAAGGACACCAAGGTCGCCGACCAGCTTTTTCTGTGCCAGCTCATCACCGTGAACGGGGCGCCATGGGCGATCGGTCAACTCGGGGTATTGAGGCAGACCGCGCCCGGCTCGGCGTGGAAGAAGATTGCGAGCCTGGACCCGGACGACCCCTTGAAAGACAGCTATACGGACAGCATAACGGCCTCCGCCCAGCCGCATTAGCGGTAGCGGTACAGCGTGAAGCGCTGGATGCTCTTCGCGCCCGGAGGCCAACAGCATCCCGACCTTTCGAGCATCAGGAAGTTCCCCTCATCGCTGTCGTCGCCGTTCAGCCGGCGCCCGGGAACCCAGCGGCCGTCCACAAAAGCGCCTTCTTCCACGGTCGCCAGTCCGGCCAGCGGGGGTCCCGGTGTATTGGGAGAGAAGGTGACGGTTACACCGCTGCCAGCCGCGAAGAACTCGTCCGGCCCCGTCGCAATGAAAATGGCCGCCGCGGGGGGCAGCGGTTCCCGCGGCGGTGGCACCCCAGTCATTTTGGGCTGGATATAGAACTTGACCTCGAGCGTGTAATTCCCCAGCTTGATTTTCTGCGGCGGGTCGTTGGGACCGCGCAGCAGGACAGCGGTCATGGTTCCATTGCCCTGGTGTTCGGCAATCAGGGGCGCCAATTGCGCGATGGCGTCGAAGCTGCCGATCAAATCGTTGTCTGGGTGCGGAATCCTCGGGTCCTCCAGCCCCATAACCGTCCAGCCGATGGCATCATGCCGTCCGAAGACGTAGAGCACTCTGGCTGCGCCGTCCGGCCCGCCCATATTCTCGGGTATGAACAGCGGGTTCCCGGACTGGGTGTACCTGGCGCAAAACGCCACGAAGTCGCTCTCGCTGTACGAGTCGGGCGAGAGCATATCGATGCGCGGCGCCCCGGCTTTCCAAACGTCCATCACCAGGTCCAGAGGGCGGCCACCGCTCGGTGTGGGTTGCGGTCCCCTGCCAATTCCGTACAGCGCCGCGTTCACGAACATGGGTAGCGGGTATTCGGCTTTGCCGGCTTCGGCCACCCGGCCGATGTAGCGGGCGAAGTGCCAGGCCATGAAGATTCCATCCGTCACCGCGCTCTTGCCGAATACCTCTTCCCAGGCGCCGGAGGTTTTGAAACCGGCCGCCTCCCACACCTGGCGAAACTCCGGAACCAGGGTATCCTTGTGCGCCTGAAGGTAGTCCATCAGCTCCTTTGGCACCGGGTCCGCGAAAGCCCGATTGGCCGCGGGCGAGCGGTCGCGGGAGTCCCTTTTCATTCCCACTTCGTTCTGCACCTGGATCATGACGACCGTGTGCTCGCGGCCATCCACGGCCTTGATGTGCCGCATCAGGGCGGCAAAGGCGCGGGCATCGGCGTCCCGGTTGGCATCGCTGAGGGGGCTGAGCAGTTCGATGCTCTGGCCGCCTGCGATCTGGGCGCGCGGGAACCGCTCGAACTCCTTCTTCACCCAGTCGGGCGGGTAACTGGAGAGACCGTTCTTCCAGCTTGCGAACCACAAGAGCACCAGATGCAGGTTGTGACTCCGCGCGTCCCGGATGATGCCGTCCACCACGCTGAAGTCGAACTTCCCTTCCTGTGGCTCGATCTGGTTCCAGGCAACGGCCGCCAGGGCGGTATTGAGTCTGGCCTCGACCAGCTTGGACCATACCGGCTTCATGTACTCGACGCTGGTGGCGCTGTTGTTGGTCAACTCTCCCGCCAGGACCAGGAACGGCTGGCCGTCGACGATCAGTTGGGTGGCTGTCCCCTGCTTCCGCAAGTGAGGGATTTCCGGGGACGCATTTTGAGCGGCCAAGGCGAGGCAGCCCATGAATGCACCAAGAAACACGTTTCGCAGTCGCATGGCTCTTCCCTTTACGTGCCGATCGATTCGTCTGTCGTGTTCACGGTGTAATCGCGGGCGAGCGCGTACGCCAACCGCTCCAACCACGTGTCCCGATTGCCCCTTTGTTCAACCTGGCCATCGGCGTACCATTTGAACGACTCCAGGCTGAAGGAGTTGGACCCAACCGCGGCGTCGTACTGGGTTCCACTGGAAGCGATCTCAACCCCCCGCTGGTGGAGCTTGACCAGGTAGCTGTAGCTCTCGTTGAAGTCTTCGCCGCCCATACGGTGGGCAACTTCGACCTGGAGGTTGATGCCGGGCGTCAACTCCGGCAACCTCTGCAATGCCGCGACGGCGCGTTCGATCACTCTAGCTTTCTCCGGGGCGAGGCCCGGCCGCGCAGCCAGCGGCGCGATTCTGCGGCCAACCTCCGACAGGAAGGCCAGATCGGTTTCGAAGCGACAGATCTCTTCGGCGGCAACGTTGGGCTCTTCCTTTTCTCCTTCCCCGTCGTGGCGCTGCATATCAATCTAAACGCGGTACACTGCCGGGCTCGGCGGTGGCGGGCTGGGATCCGGGCAGGTCGGTTTTCTCGTACAAATCGAGGAGCGCGATCCGGCAGCCGACGGATTGCAGGTCGAGGGAGTCCTCCAGGCGGCCGGCTGAAGTGAGAAGCCACCGGCCGTCGGGCTGGCGGGCGTACAGGTCGGCGTGAACGCGGTCGGAGGCGACCAGCAGAAATTCGCGAAGCGACTCGATCGACCGGTAGTGCTCGAACTTCTTTCCGCGATCGTAGGCTTCCGTCGAGGGGGAGAGCACTTCAATCAACAGGCTGGGATTGAGCAGCGTGTCTCGCCGTTCATCCAGGAACCGGCGTTCGCCACAAGCCACTACTACGTCGGGATATGTATACAGCCCCGTGGCGCTCACCCGCACACGCATATCGCTCGGATACACCCGGCAGGGACGGGACCGGAGGTGATTGTTAAGGCCGGTTACCAGGTTGCCGACCAGTACGTTGTGGGCCTCACCGGCACCGGCCATGGCGAACATCTCGCCCTGGTAGTACTCGCTCTTGGATTTGGCCTCGCGCTCGATTTCGATGTATTGCTCGGGCGTAAGGAACGTTTTCGGCAGAGTGGACACAGAGGGCCTCTCATGACCACCTTATCACGGGTGTGAAGGCCGGGGAGCGATCCCCGGCCCTCGATGGTTGGCGGCTGGCCTACGCCGTCCGCTGGGTTTCCGACTTGTCGCCCGAGATGGCCGCCTGGGCGGCCGCCAGACGGGCGATGGGCACGCGGTACGGGGAGCACGATACGTAGTTCATGCCCACGCGGTAGCAGAATTCGACCGAGCTGGGCTCGCCGCCGTGCTCGCCGCAGATGCCGATTTCCAACTTGGGATTGGACTTGCGGCCGTTCTCGACGCCCATCTTCACCAGTTGGCCGACGCCTTCCCGATCCAGAACGGCGAAGGGATCGTTGGCGAAAATTTTGCGGTCTTGGTAGACCTTCTGGAACTGGGTGTAATCGTCGCGGGAGAGGCCCATGGTGGTCTGGGTGAGGTCGTTGGTGCCGAAGCTGAAGAAGTCGGCCTCTTTGGCGATGTCGCCGGCGGTGAGGGCGGCGCGCGGGATCTCGATCATGGTGCCGACCATGTACTTCAGGTCCTTCATGCCGGCCTTGCCGAGAACTTCCTCGGCCACCTGGACCACGATCTTCTTCTGATTATCGAACTCCTTGACGCCGCCGATGAGCGGGATCATGACTTCCGGAATCACCTTTACGCCCTTCTTGGCCACCTGCACGACGGCCTCGAAGATAGCGCGCGCCTGCATCTCGGTGATCTCGGGATAAGTGATGCCCAGGCGGCAGCCGCGGAGGCCGAGCATGGGGTTGAACTCGTGCAGTTCCTCGACTCGCTTGAGCAACGCGGGCAGCACGGTCTTGAGGTTCTTGACTTCGGCGCCGAGGCGCTGGTAGGTGGCCGCCAGTTCCCGCTTCTTCTTGATATCGGCGTAGGGCAGAATGGCGATGTCCACCATCAGGTCCTCGCGCTTGGGCAGGAATTCATGCAGCGGTGGATCGAGGGTGCGAATCACCACGGGCAAGCCGTTCATGGCTTCAAACAGGCCGGCGAAATCCCTGCGCTGCATGGGCAGGAGCTTGGCCAGAGCCTTGCGGCGGGTCTTCTCGTCGCGCGCCAGGATCATGGCCTGCATGTGGGCGATGCGGTCCTCGGCGAAGAACATGTGCTCGGTGCGGCACAGGCCGATGCCCTCGGCGCCGAATCTGCGGGCCGCCTTGGCGTCGCGGGGGATGTCGGCGTTGGCGCGCACGCCGAACTTGCCGCGGAATTCGTCGGCCCATTCCATGAAGGACTTGAGCACGCCGGAGGAGGGATCGGCATCGAGGGTGTTAGCCTTGCCGCCGAAAACTTCGCCCGTCGAGCCATCGAGCGACAGCCAATCGCCTTCCTTGAGAATGAGGGCCTTGCCGCCCACCGTGACGCCGACTTCCTTCTTGTGTTCGGAGACGGAGATGCCCTCGGCGCCGGCCACGCAGGGGGTGCCCATGCCGCGGCAGACCACCGCCGCGTGGCTGGTCATGCCGCCGCGCGAGGTGAGGATGCCCTTGGCCACTTCCATGCCGTGGATGTCGTCCGGAACGGTCTCCTTGCGGACCAGGATGACGGGCGCCAGCTTGGCTTTCTCCACCGCATCTTCCGCCGTGAACACGATGGTGCCGACCGCCGCGCCGGGCGAGGCCGGCAGGCCGGTGGCCAGCTTGGCCAGCGACTTCTTGGAGGCCGGGTCGAGCACCGGGTGCAGAAGCTGATCGAGTTGTTGCGGATCGACGCGCAGGACGGCTTCCTGCTTGCTGATGAGCCCTTCGCTCACCATCTCGACAGCGATGCGAACCGCCGCCGGACCGGTGCGCTTGCCATTGCGGGTCTGGAGCATGTAAAGCTTGCCGTCCTGGACAGTGAACTCGAAGTCCTGGATGTCGCGGTAGTGCTTCTCGAGCATGGTGGTGATGTCGCGGAGCTGGTTGTAGACCGCGGGATTCCACTTCAACAGGTCGGAGAAAGGGTGCGGCGTGCGAACGCCGGACACCACGTCTTCGCCCTGCGCGTTCTCGAGGAACTCGCCGTAGAAGGCCTTCTCGCCGGTGGCCGGATTGCGGGTGAAGCCCACGCCCGTGGCCGAGGTTTCGCCCAGGTTGCCGAACACCATGGCCTGCACGTTGACGGCGGTGCCGAGGTCGTCGGGAATCTGGTTCATCCTGCGGTAAGTGATGGCGCGGGCGTTGAACCACGAGCCGAACACAGCGTCGCGCGCGCCCTGAAGCTGGGCCATGGCATCCTGCGGGAAGGGTTTGCCAGTCTTTTTCTCGATCAGCTTCTTGTAGCCCACGATGACCTGCTTCAGGTCTTCCGCGGTCAGCTCGGTATCGAGCTTCGCCTTGGCCTTCTTTTTCTGGCCGTCGAACACGTGGTCGAAATCCTGCTTGGAGACCTCTAGCACCACGTTGCCATACATCTGGATGAAGCGGCGGTAGCAATCGTAGGCGAACCGCGGATTGTTGCTCCTGGCTTCCAGCGTCTGGACGGTCTGGTCGTTGAGGCCGAGGTTGAGGATGGTGTCCATCATGCCCGGCATGGAGAACTTGGCGCCGGAGCGCACGCTCACCAGCAGCGGGTTCTCGACGTCGCCCAGCTTCTGTCCCATGCGCTCTTCGAGGATCTTGAGCGCTTCCAGCATCTGCGCGTCGATCTCCGGCGGAACAGAGTTATTGTTCTGGAAGTAGATGTTGCAAACCTCGGTGGAAATGGTGAAGCCGGGGGGCACCGGCAGCTTGGCCCGGCACATTTCGGCGAGCCCGGCGCCTTTGCCGCCGAGCGTATCTTTCATTTTTCCATCACCGTCGGCAGTTCCGTTGCCGAACGAATAGACAACCTTCTTCATGCTTTGCTCCTATGAATTAGTAACGATTTCAGAAAAGTCCGCCATGGTGGAAAATTCCGCCAACAGCGTGTGCAGCAGCGTCAAACGGTTTTGCCGGACGGTCGCGTCCGGCGCATTCACCAGCACTTTGTCGAAGAACAGGTCGACTTTGGGCCGCAATTTCGAGATCACGTTCTCAATGGGCTGGCCGGCAATTCTGGTGAACTCCTCGTACAGCTCCAGCTCCGGCCCCGGCTCCAGCAGGCTCTGGTCGATGGCCCCGCCGCCCGTGAAGCCTGCCTGCACCAGAATGTTGCGGATGCGCTTGAAGCTGGCGGCGAGAGGCTCGAAATCCGGCGTGGGCCGAAGTGTCCGGATGCGCAGCAGCCGGGCTTCGAGGTCCACAAGATTGCTCCAGCCGGCGGCCATGGCGGCGTTCACTTCGTCGTATTTGAAGCCGCGGTGATCTTTGAAATAGAACTTCACGCGGTCTTCAAAAAAGGCCACGAGTTGCTGGTTACCCTCCAGCAGATCGAGGAGCGGCACTGCGATTTTGCCCTCGACCAGAATTCTCACAACCCCCTGCGCCGCCCGCCGCAACCCAAACGGATCGCGCGAGCCGGTGGGAATCAAGCCAACGCGGAAGCAGCCGCGCAGCGTGTCGAGCTTGTCGGCCAGCGAAACCTGCCGGCCGGCGAGGTGGCGGGGGATGGCATCCTCCATGCTCTCCGGCTTGTAGTGGTCGTAGATCGCCTGCCAGACTTCCGCGCGCTCGCCCTGTGCGCGCGCGTAAAGGCCGCCCACCACGCCCTGCAGTTCGGTGAACTCCTTTACCAGTTCGGTCGAGAGATCGCATTTCGAGAGTCTGGCGGCGCGCACAGCCGGCGCTTTGCCGCCCAGTTCCTTCACCAGCGCCATCATGCGTTTGGTCTTGTCGCGGTAGGAACCCAGCTTGGCCTGAAAGGTGACGTGCGCCAGATCGGGCAGCCGGTCGGCGAGCTTCTTCTTCTGGTCGGTTTCCCAGAAGAAGCGGGCGTCGTTGAATCGCGCGCGCAAGACGCGCTCATTGCCGCGGCGGACGAAGCCCTCGGGATCGGCATCGATGTTCATGACCGTCGCGAATTGGGGCGCCAACTTGCCCTGGGCATCCTCCACGGAAAAATACTTCTGGTGATGCCGCATCACCGTGACCAGCACCTCTTCGGGAAGCTCGAGGAATTGCGGGTCGAAGCCGCCCACGATGGGCGTGGGGTATTCGGTGAGGTAGACCAGGGTTTCGAGCAGCGCCGGGTCGGGCTTCACGCGGACGCCGGCGAGGCCTTCGCGGATCCGGTTGCGCCGCTCCTCGGCCGAGAGGATGACGTAATGATGGCGCAGGCGCTCAACGTAATCGGCGGGCGTGACGGCGATCTCTTGCGCTCCCAGCCGGCGGTGGCCGGAAGTGAGAGCGCCCGAGCGCACGCCGGCCAGCTCGAAGGGCACGATCTCTTCGCCCAGCATGGCTACGATCCAGCGGATGGGGCGGATAAATCGCGGACCGCCCTTGCCCGTCCAGTACATCGTCTTGGGGAAGTAGATCCCGAGAATGATGCCGGGGAGCGCCTCCGCCAGAATGTCCTTGGTGAGGCGGCCCGGAACTTTCCGGATGAAGCTGTAGTACTCGCCCTTGGGCGTGGTTTCGACGGTGAGGTCTTCGGGTTTCACGCCCTGTTTGCGCGCGAAGCCCTCGACCGCCTGAGCGGGGGCCGATTTGGCGGGACCGAGCACGCGCTCCTGGCTATCGGCCTGCCGCGCGGGCAACCCTTCGGCGCGCAGCACCAGGCGGCGCGGGGTGGCGTCGAGCGTCACGGATTCGTGCGGAATCTCGAGCTTTTCAAACAGGACGCGCAGGTTTTCCAGCGCGTCCGGAATCATCCAATCGGGAATCTCCTCGACGCCGATTTCGAACAGGAACGGCAGGCTCACGCGGCCACCTCCTGCTGTTCCACCCAGGCCTGCGCCACTCCTACGGCAAGCTTACGCACGCGCTGGATCACGCCCACGCGTTCGGTGACGCTGATGGCGCCCCGCGAATCCAGCGTGTTGAAGAGGTTCGAGCACTTCAGCACATGGTCATAGGCGGGCAGCAGCGGGAACCGCCGCTTGTCGGGCGAGTTCGGTTCGTAGGCCCCGAGCAGGCGCGCGGCTTCGGCTTCGTGCAGCCCGAAGAGCTTCCACAGCGTGGGAATATCGGCCATCTCGAAGTTGTAGACCGAGTACTGCAACTCCTCCCGGTGGCGGACATCGCCGTAGGAAACGCCTTTGGCCCACTCGATGTCGTAGACGCTGTCCTTCACCTGGAGGAAGGCCACCAGGCGCTCCAGCCCATAGGTAAGTTCTGCCGGAACCAGGTCCAGGTCGATACCGCCGCATTGCTGGAAATAAGTGAACTGGGTGACTTCGAGGCCGTCCAGCATGACCTGCCAGCCGATACCCCAGGCGCCCAGCGTGGGGGATTCCCAGTTGTCCTCTTCGAACTTGATGTCGTGCTGGCGCAGGTCGATGCCGATGGCTTCGAGGCTGGCCAGGTACTGCTCCATAATGTCGTCCGGCGAAGGTTTCAGGATCACCTGAAGCTGGGTATGTTTGTAGAGGCGGTTGGGATTGTCGCCGTAACGCCCGTCGGCCGGGCGGCGGCTGGGCTGGACATAGGCCACGCGGTACGGCTGCGGACCGAGCACGCGGAGGAAGGTCTCGGGGCACATGGTGCCGGCGCCGACTTCCACGTCGTAAGGTTCCTGAATGATGGCGCCACGGTCTGCCCAGTACTGCTTCAGCTTGAAGATGATTTCTTGAAACGATTGCATTCGTTAACTCAACCCAAAAACCAATTAGCCACGGATGAACACGGATGAACACGGATGAACACGGATAAGCAAAGACCAAGAAAGTCTTAGGATTTTTTTCTTATCCGTGTTCATCCGTGTTCATCCGTGGCTATAATTCTTCCGCCCGGTTCAAACAACTGAGCCGTCACTAAGCGCCGTTCGATGTGCGCTTCGATCTGCCGCACCAGGAAGCGCCGCAGGTCCGCCGCGGTCCCCTGGTCCCAATCCGTCTTCGAAAGCCGCGCCACCGGGGTGCGCAGCATCTCCAGGGCAATGGCCCGGGAGTCCGGACTCAACTGCGGGGCGCTTCCCATTTCGGGCATCCATCCGGAAAGCCGCAGCGCCCACAACGAAAAGTACGTCACCGCCCGCCACACTTTGGTCTCCGGCTGAAGGTCGTCCAGCACGGCCAGCAAGAGGCGGAAAAACCTCTCATTCGGCTCCGCGGCGGGGAGCAACTGCTCGGAGACCTCCGCGAAGTAGTCCAGCGCCACGCCCGCCCAGTAATCGGAAACCAGACCGAATTGGGAACGGATCAATTCGCAGGAATCCAGGTTCACCAGCTCGCGGGTTTCGCGCTGGAAGTACGCCATCCGCACGTGCGATAACCGCTCCAGCCCAGCGCCGAAAGGGTTCTTCGGACGGCGCGCCCGCTTGGCCACGCCCCGCAACATCCCCTGATCCCTGGTGAGAAAGCCGACGACGAGGTCGGCTTCTTTCAGCGGGTAAGTCCGTAGAACGAGAGCTTCGCTGACACGCGCTGGCACACGTGGAAGTTTCAGGGTAGCACAGATGAAAAGTCAGGCGCTGTCATGGCTCTTGAACCATCCGCGGCCCACGAGCCCTAGAACCCGTTCCCCCGGTAATTCACCAGCGCCAGGAATTCGTCGCGCGTCTTCTTGCGCGCGCGGAACGCACCCAGCATGGCGCTGGTCATGGCGCCCGAGTGCTGCTTTTCCACCCCGCGCATCATCATGCAGAAGTGCCGGGCCTCGCAGATTACCCCCACGCCCAGCGGGTCGATGGTCTCCTGAATGGTCTGCGCCACTTCCTGCGTCAGCCGTTCCTGAATTTGCAGCCGCCGGGCAAAGGCGTCCACAATCCGCGGGATCTTGCTCAGGCCGATCACCTTCTTCCGCGGCAGATAGGCCACGTGGATCTTGCCGAAAAATGGCAGAAGGTGGTGCTCGCACAGGCTGAAGAACTCGATATCCTTCACCACCACCATCTCGTCGTACTTCACTTCGTACAAAGCGCCGTTGACGATCTTGTGGATGTCCATCCGGTAGCCGCTGGTCAGGAACCGCAGCGCCTGGTTCACGCGGTCCGGCGTTTGCAGCAGCCCGTCGCGCCCGGGATCTTCTCCCAACCGCCCCAAAACTTCCTTGATGAGCGGAGCGATGCTCTGCTCCTCCTCGATCGGATGCATTACCTTGATGACTGCTTTATTCGATTTCATCGGCCCTGATCTCAAAAATGTTCCGCGGCGTTTCGGCGATCCGGATCTTCTCCAGCTTCGGCCACTCGCCCGGAAACTTCTGCTTCCAATGCGCCTTCAAACTCCGGCAGATCTCGGCCCCCAGGTTTTCCGAGGTCGGCACCACCCGCTCGAACGCCTCCACTTCCGCGTTCAAGTTGCGGTGCCCGAACCGGTCGAGCACCTGCTGCGCCACCATCTCATCGAGCAGGGCGGTGTCCACCGCGCGCCCCGTTGCGCCATCCGCCGGCCCGCGCGCGCTCACTTCCACCACGTAGTTGTGGCCGTGCCCGTAGGGACGATTGCATTTCCCGTACAGCCGCCAGTTCTCCTCTGCGCGCAACCCAGCCGCGTGCAGCCGGTGCGACGCCGCGAATTCATACCGCCGCGTCACGCGGAACACGTCTCGTCTCCGCAGTAATCCACGTACAGGTCCGCGGTCTCGTACACGCGAACCGAATGCAACTTGCGGCCGCCCTGGTTCAAGTGCGGCTCCAGCCGCCGCCAGATGTCCCGCGCGATGTTCTCGGTGGTCGGGATCACGCGGTCGAACGGCGGCACTTCGTAATTCAGAAACCGATGGTCGTACGGCTCCACCACTTCGCGGTTGAGGACTTCTTTCAGCTCCTTCAGGTCCAGCACCATCCCCGTCACCGGATCGGGCTCGCCCGCCAGGCTCACCTCCACCACGTAGTTATGTCCATGGCCGTGCGGGTTAGCCGCCATGCCGAACAGTTTCCGGTTCTCCGCCTCGGAAAGCCGCGGATTGCGGCAGACGTGGGAAGCCGAAAACTCCACTTTGCGGGTGATCACCATGAATCGCTTCTTGGACGCCGGGGCGTCCGACGGAGATACAATTGATTATAGTTTCCCGCATGCCTAGCGTCAAAATCGATCGATACCTGCGCGTCGCCATCGGGCTGCTTCTGGTGGCCCTGATTTATGTCGTCTACGCCTCCATTCACGAACGCGTGGTCGTCGCGGGAGATACGGCCCCCGGATTCACCATCGCCACCGATAACGGCCGGTCCGTCTCCGTGCCCGATTTCGGAGGCAAGCTCCTGGTCTTGAACTTTTGGGCCACCTGGTGCCCGCCTTGCGTCCAGGAAACACCGTCGCTGAACCAGTTCACGCGGGAATTCTCCGGGAAGGGCGTAGTGGTGTTGGGCATCAGCGTGGATCGGGACGAGAAGGCCTATCGCGCTTTCTTGCAGAAGTACAAACCGGCATTTCTTACCGCGCGCGATTTCAAAATCCACGAGGACTACGGCACGTACATGTATCCCGAGACCTACATTATTGATGCTAAGGGCAAGGTCCTCCTCAAGCTGGCCGAGCCGGCCGACTGGATGGACCCCAAGATGACTTCCTACATCGGCTCCCTGTTGTAAGGGCCGGGGCATGCCCGGCCCCTACCGGAGACCATTCGCGACGCCGCCGGCTTCACCCGGTTCTCCACCGGCACCTCCAGCCTGTTTCGCGAAAGCGGAAGCGGCGCGGCGCTGAAGGTCAACGAGCAGCTTCACGAGTCGATCGGCCAGGCGCGCGGCCACGGTGCGCAGCTCGCCGCCCCCAACCTGGTACCGCGAACGTCTGATTTGTACCGCAGCGCTTCGGGCCGCGGGGTGCCCTCTGGGCCGCCCGGCCCCTACACCGCACCTTGGTAGGGGCGAAGGACCCAGAGGGTACCCCCTCGCCCGCGCGGAGCGGACGGTCCGGGCCTATCGGGCCCGAACCGGCGCCACTTCGCTCAATGAGCGCATCCGCAAGAACATGAACCTGCCGACCCTGGAAGGCAAGCCGGCGCCGCCAATTTCCTGGCCTATGGCGCCAGCACCACGCGGGAGTGGTCCGCTTCTACCACCCCGGGGCAGCTTCGGAAGCTGAATTATCCGCGCGGATTCAGGCAATCCTGAGAGAATGACGCAGGGGTCGGACCGTCCCGCGCCCGCGTTCCATCCGCGGGGCGCGGAACCGGTCATACTCCTCCAATGACTGAATCACGGAGTCAATGGCCGAGCGGCGCGCGTAGAGAACCTGTAATTCCTTCCGCATTCCTCGAGCGGGGGGGAGGACCGTTGGTCGAGTTCCAGGCATAGTACTCTTCTACCAGAACTCTTAGTGAATTTCAATAGTAGATCTAGGACTAATCTCAGAATAAATGAGGTTATATTTCTAACTCATTTATGGGTATTGAACTCAATTGCTCAACAGTTCGGCAATCCGGTCTGCGTCGTTCGGCACGACTGTGGGGGCATTCCCAAAGTTCGGCATAATTCGCGTGCCGTCGGGCGCTTCCAGCGCGCCCGTGTGATAGCGGTAAATGTAATCCGGATCCTTTAGCACGTTGCCGGTCAACACGGCCACCACGTCCGCATCGCGCGCGATGGTTCCGGCCGCCGCCAGTTTTCGGATTCCCGCCAGCGTGGCTGCGGAGGCAGGTTCGCAACCGATTCCACAGCGCCCGACGATCGCCTTGGCGTCCGCGATTTCCTGCTCCGTCACTTTCTCGACGACGCCGCCCGAACACTCCACCTCGTACAAAGCTTTCGGCCAGGAGACCGGGTCTCCGATCCGGATGGCGGTGGCCAGCGTTTGCGGATGCTCCACCGGGTTCAGCCTCGAGCGGTCCGTCGCGCGCAGCAGATTGTAGAACGGGGCCGCTCCTTCAGCCTGAATCACGGCCAGACGGGGTAAGCGGGGAATCAGCCCGAGATCCCGCATCTCACGCAGAGCTTTGCCGAAAGCCGACGTGTTGCCCAGGTTGCCGCCCGGCAACACCACCCAATCGGGCACGCGCCAATCGCGCTGGTCCATCATCTCCAGCATGATGGTCTTCTGCCCCTCGATGCGGAAGGGGTTGATGGAATTCAGCAGGTAGATGCCGATGCGTTTGGCGAGCTGCATGACCAGGGCCAGGATCTGGTCGAAATTGGCCTCCACCTGGAGCGTGCGCGCGCCGTATTCCAGCGCCTGCGCCAGTTTGCCGTAAGCAATATTCCCATGAGGAATGAAGACGATTGGCTGCAGCCCGGCCGCGCTGGAGTAGGCCGCCATGGAGGCCGAGGTGTTCCCCGTGGAAACGCACGCCACGCGCGTCATTCCCAGCCGCAGCGCCTGCGCCACCCCGCAGGTCATCCCATTGTCCTTGAAAGACCCGGTGGGATTGTACCCCTGGTGCTTGAACACCAGACTGTCGAGCCCGCCATAGCGGGCCGCCCGCGGCGCTTCGAGCAGCGGTGTGTTGCCTTCCCGCAGTGTGACAACGCCCTGGTATTCGAAGAGAAACGGAAGGAACTCGCGGTAGCGCCACACGCCGCTCTGGTCGAGCGGCGCGTTCGACGTGCGCCGCGCGCGCCATAGCGTTTTCAGCTCCTCGGCGGGCTGCGCCGGCTTCCCATACACGGCCTCCAGAAGCCCTCCGCACCGGGGGCAGTTGTAGATAACTTCCGTGACGGGGTAGCGCGCGCGGCAGCGCTCTTCGAAACAGACAAGTTCGGCTGGCATGAAGCCTCTATTATAAGTGGCCCTGGCTGTACTTCAGCAGCGGTGGTGGTAATCAGCCGGACAGTGAGCGTTAATATGGAATAAACCTTTACATATCAGTCTGTTACGGTCTGGCAATAGAATTGCCTCTAACTAGGGCAGAGGTGCTCTATGAAAAAGATGCTGCTGATTGCCAGCGCCGCGTTGATGCTGCTGCCCCTGACGGTTGCGGCCCGCGGCCGCATTGGCGTTTTTGTGGGTGGCGCGTTCGCGCCTATGGGATGGTATGGCTACGGATACGGCCCGTTTTACGGCCCCTATCCGTACGGCGCCTACTTCGGCGCGCCCAACGCCGGCCAGGTGAAACTGGACACGCACGTGAAAGACGCCCAGGTATTCGTCGACGGCGCTTATGCGGGGACCTCCGGGAAGCTCAAGACCATGTGGATGCGCCCCGGCACTTACACCATTGAACTGCGGGCGCCGGGACAAGCGCAGTTCGTGGAGAAGATCTACGTGGTGGCCGGAAAGACGGTACATGTGGAGCCGGGGTTCCAGCCGGAAACCCACCGGTAGTTTGGCGCAACCCCACCGGCGCTTCCGGCGCGGCGCAAGCCAAGGCGCCAGCGCCGGACTATCCTGATAGAAGTGGCGAATCGACCCGATCAACGGCCGGACCCCGAAGAACTGCTGCGCCGCGTCCAGGCGGAAGAGCGGCGGGCGCGGCGCGGCCGGCTCAAAGTGTTCCTGGGCTATGCCCCGCGCGTCGGCAAGTCGCTGCGCATGTTCGATGAGGGCCGCCGGCGCAAACTGCGCGGGGAGGACGTGGTGGTGGGGGCGGTCCAAGGCAACGTCACGCCCGACGTCCACGAGATCGTATCCCGGCTCGAAGTGGTTCCTTCGATCCGCGAGCGTCACGCCGGCCGCGCGTACGAGGTCATCGATCTCACCACGCTCTTCCGCCGCCACCCGGGGGTGTGCCTGATCGACGAGTTGGCCTACGACAATCCTCCCGGCAGCCGCAATCCGCAGCGCTGGCAGGATGTCCAGGAACTGCTGGACCGCGGCATCGCCGTCCTCACCGCCGTGAACGTGCAGCACATTCGCGAGCAGCAGGACCGCGTGGCGCAGATTACGGGAAAGCGCGCGGCGCAAAGCGCGCCCGAAGAATTCCTGCGGGAAGCCGACGAGATTGAGGTGGTGGATGCGCCGCCCGAAGCTCTGCTCGACCGCACCGGCCAGGGCAAGATGCCGAATGCCCACCAGTTGGCGGAATTGCGCGAGCTGGCGCTCCTGCTGGCAGCCGACGTAGTGGACCGGCAGTTGCACGAATACCTCGCGGCCCACGGCGTGGCCGTGCGTTGGGGCACCCAGGAGCGCATACTCGTCTGCCTGACGCCTCGCAGCAACGCCGCCCAAATGCTGCGCAGCGGCCAGCGGAACGCGCTGCGGTTCCACGGCGCGCTGCTGGCGGCCTACGTGGAACAGCAGGGGCTTCCCCCGCAGGATCGGGAACGGCTGGAATCACACCTGGCGCTGGCGCGCGAGCTGGGCGCCGAGGTGCACCGCCTCGAGGGAACGGATTTCGTGGAGGCCATCCTCGATTTCGCCCGCGAGCAGCGCGTCACGCAATTGTTCCTCGGACACACCAACCGCGAGCAGCGGATTTGGCTTTCGCGCACTCCCATCGACCGCCTGATCGACGCGGCCGACGATTTTGACGTGCGCCTGTTCCCCCACCAGCAGGGCTGACGATCGGGGAAACTGCCCGCAAGCGGGCAATGGGCAAGCTAAAGCATGCCCCACCACGACAGCCCTGGTGGGGCATGCTTTAGCTTGCCCATTTCGTCACGGATTACCCCGCCATCTCCAGCGGGTCCGTGGTCCGCATTTCCAGCCAGCCTTGCTGCGGCACGGCATCCATGGGCAAACCGGACTGCCACAGCGAGAACTGGAACCGCAGGCCGCCGCCTCGCGCCACGCCCATCGACTCGAGCGAGATGCGCGCTTCCAACACCCGCGCGAAAGCGCATTCCACCGGCTGGCCTTCCGGCGGCGGCGCCGCCAGCTTCATCCCGGTGGCCCGCGCCGCGCCATTGGCGAAGCCGATCTCGACCGAACTGCTGTGCGCGCCGTCCAGCGTTTGCGCCGTCACTCGCGCTTCCATGCGCGCCAGTTCCCGCTCGCATCCCGCGTGGAAATCCACGCGCAGATAGAAGTTCGCGCCGTCGCTGCCGAAATGCACTTCCTTCACCAGGAATGTCTTGCCGTGCATCGAGCCGGTGCGCTCGTCCACGCGATAGATTCCCGCGCCGATCCATTCGAAGTACGAGGTAACCTCCCCATCGATCACCGGCGTGACCGGCCCCGATGGCGCGATGCGCACCTCCGGCAGCGTCATCCGCAAGATGGGCCGCGAAAGTTCCTCCGGCGGCGTGAGATTCAGAAAACGGTAGACGTTGGCGAGGTGGCTGCGATAGAGCTGGTCGAATTCCACGCGGTTGGCCGAATGGTGTTCCGGCCCGTACCACCAGCACCAGTCGCTGCCTTCCGCGATCAGCAGTTCCTCCAGAGCCAGCCGCCGCTCGTCTTCCGCTGCCCCGGCGGCCGAGTCGTACGCCCGCCGCGCGCGCAGCAGGTGCGTCCACGCCTGGTTATCTTCCTCGGCCCCGATCCACACGTCGAAATTGGCGTCGATCCACGAGCCCGGAAAAATATGATCGACCGGCTCCGGCGCCAGCAGCCGCAGGGCCTCGCTGACGGTCACCGCGCCCATCCGCCGGTCCTCCGTGATCCTCCGGTACAATTCGCGCAGGAACGGCCGTCCGTTGTGGTCGTAGTATTCCCAGGCATTCTCGCCGTCGAGGATGATGGGCACCAGCGCGTCGCGCCCGGCGGCGGCCAGGCCCGCGCAGTTCTCGCGGATGCGCCGCAGAAAATCCTCGGCCGCCTGGGCCGCGTCCATCTTGGCGTAGACGAACCCGATCAGGTCGCTGAGGAAATGGTCGCGGAAGATCGCGTTGAGCGTCTTGCCGCCCTGCCGCCAGCAGTATGGACGGTAGAGACCGTCCACCGGGACTACCCGTCCCAAAGTCCGGTTGAGGACCCCGCTATCGGTCGCGGCCCATTCAAAACCCAGCTCGGAGGCCATTGCGAAGACCTCGTCGGAGACCGAACCCTCGGAGGGCCACAGCCCCACCGGCGCCGCGCCGAATTGGCGCGCCACGTACTCCCGCGCCAGCACGAGTTGGCGGCGCGCATCGCCGGGGTAGCGGAACCGCGGCGGCAGCGGCAGGTTGGGATGCGCCACTTCGGCGATGTTCGAATCGCACAGCAGCGGCAGGATGGGATGGTAATACGGGGTGGTCGAAATCTCGATCTGGCCCGCGGCCGCCAGCCTCCGATACACCGGCAGCACCTGGCCCACCATCTCGCGCTGCTTCTCGCCCATGCGGCGCTGGTCGGCCGGCGTGAAGCCGCGCCCGCGCCGCACCCATTCGCCCACCTCCACATCCTGGGCCTGGAACTCCTCGTCGAACCAGGCGAGCTGCGACCACATTTGCAGGTCGCGAAAATCCTGCGGGCCGAACAGATTCCGCGACCCCGAGCGCATCTGCCCACGCCACGCGCCGTACAACTCGCCGTAGCGCGGGTAGCGGTAGATCATGCGCTCCGGATCGGCGTAGAAGGAGTGCTGCAGCAGGAATGCGCGGTCCGCATCGGTGAGATCCTCGGCCGGCTTGAGGGCTGCCTCGAGAAACGGATCCGCGGCCTCGCCCGAGGCGTACTCCTCCACCTGCGCCATCATCGAAGGGACCAGGTTGAACGTCTGCCGGACTTCCGGGAATTCCTCCAGAATCCGCGCCATGCCGTAGTAGTCCTTGAGGGCGTGCATGCGCGTCCACGGCAGCTTGTACTCGCCGGTGACCAGGTCCTTGTAAAAGGGCTGGTGCATGTGCCACAGAAAGCACAGATAGATGCGCGCCATGATGTTGTTATCGGCTGAAATAGCTGCGCACCGGAGGGGGCGGCGCGTCTTTGCGAATGGCGCGCCACAACATATCGTTCAGCGCGTCGTCGTCGTTCTGGTCCGCTTCGTCGAAATCCATGTGGGCCGACGCTCGCGCGGCCGGGGAATCGGGATTCCGCTGGTCCAGGGGGATGCGCGGCTTCTCGGCGGTGTACGGGGCCGGGTCGGGCTGGCGCTGGAACGACGCCGTCATCGCGCGCGCCCCCGCGTCGAACTGCGTCATGGGCTGCAGGCCGAGCAGAAACTCGATGGTGCGCAGCATCGACGTGGTGTTATACATGGTGCCGTCCACGGCGTGGCGCTTCACCCAGGGCGAAATCAGAAACGCCGGCGAGCGGTGCGAATCCACGTGGTCCGGCCCGTTTTGCGCGTCGTCTTCCAGCACGCAAATCACCGTCGACGCCCAGAAGCGCGATTTCGAGACGCCCTCCACCAGCATCCCAACGGCGTAGTCGTTGTCCGCCGCCAGGGAAAGCGGCGCCAGCCGCCCGGCCGCGATGCCGTTGGTGTGATCGTTGCCCATCCGCATGACGATGAGGCGCGGCATGTTCCCGGACTTCTCGTATTCCCCCAGCTCGCCGAGGAAAACCTTGGCGCGCTCCACGTCGGGGTAGGTCAGGTCGAAGCCGCGATACATCCGGTTGGTCACTTTGGCCAGCACCGGGTCGCGCACCGCGGCGATTTGCTCCGAACCGTTAGCGGCATCCGGCTTGTTGTCCACCATGTAGCCGAAATTCCGGATGGAGATGCCGGCGGCGGCGGCGTTGGTCCACAGGTAACCGGCGGGCGGCAGCGAGGCCGGGTCCTGCTCTTCGAAATCGTAGAGGCGGCGCCGGCCGGCATACTCGTTGGGCCACAGCTTCTCGACGTAGTCCGGCGCGATGGCCGCGGTGGACCAGTTGTGCCCGTCGGCGCTCACGTCCGAATTCACGTAGAAGTTGTCCAGCAGCACGAACTCGCGCGCCAGTTTATGGAGATTGGGCGTGACGTTTTCGCCGAACAGCACCAGCGAGGCGTCGCCATTGCCTTCCTTCATGTCGCCCAGCACCTGGTCGTAGGTGCGATTCTCCTTCACGATGTAGATGACGTGCTCGATGGCCGGCAGCGGGCTGGTCTCTTCCATTTTGGAATCCCGGTAGGGCGAATTGGCGAGGGCGGCCCCGGTCCAGGCCGCGAGCTGGTCGCTGGTGAATGGGTCGATCCACGAAGCCGTGCCGGTTTGCATGTAGGGCGCGTACCCCGGACCCGTTCCCGGATCGCCCTGGTACATGGGCGCCGCGCGCTTGGTGGGGTCCGGCCCGTTGGGATTGGGGTACGAGCGCACCCCTTTGCCGTTCAGCACCACCAGTCCCCCCGAAGGCAGCGCGCGCACGGCGGTGGGATACCAGCCGGCGGGAATGAACCCCTCGACGCGGCTGCGCGTTTCCGAGACATCCACCACGGCGGCCGCGTTGGCATCCGAGCAGGCCACGTAGAGCCGTTTTCCATCGGGGCTGAGCGCCAGCGCCGAGGGTGTCATTCCCAGAGGCTGCCGCGGCGTCATCGACACGTTGATGCTCTCCACCAGGCTCAACTGGTTCCCCGAGCTGACCGCGACCGCGTACACGTTGTTGGTATTGGCCGCCGCCACGAACAGGCGCGCCACCCAGGTGGGTTCGCCTTCCACCGGCTCCGTGGGGCCGCCGCTCCGCCACACGATATCGGTGGGATGCGCGCCAATGCGCAGGAGTTCGAGCAAGCCGCCGGTGGCCGTGTCATAGTGTCCCAATGAGCCATCCGCCCAATGGGTCACGAAAAAGGACTTGCCGTCGGGCTGGAACAGGATGCGATACGGCCGCCTCCCGGTTTTGTAACGTTCGATCGCCATTCCGGATTGCGGATTGATCACCACCACGGAATCGCGGTACAGGTCCGCCGCGTAGAGCAGCCGCCCATCGGGCGAAAATGCCACGTCGCCGATGAAATCCTGCGCCGTGCGCTGGTCTGGCGGGACCACGGGAAACGTGCGCGCCGGTGTCAGCTTCCCGCCGGCGAAACTGAACTCAAACACCGCCGCGCGCGACCCGCCGCCCACATACACGCGGTCGCCCTTGGGTGAAAAGACGAGTCCCAGCCAGGCATCCGCCACCGCCACGTTCGACACCACGCGTGCCGAAGCGACTTCGATGACGCTGACCGAGGGCGGCCGGTACCCGCCGTTGAGCACCAGCAGATACTTGCCATCCGGCGAGAGAGCCGTCGCCATGGGAAAGGTGTCGAGCGGCACCTGCTTGCCCGCGGGCGCGAGGCGCCACCCGCTATTGAGCAGGAACGAGCCGTCCGGCAACGGCCCCACCCGTTCGCGGGGCGCCGGCTGCGAGCAAAGCAGCGCCCCCAGAGAAATGAACGCGACCACAAGAGCAATGCGAAACACGATGGCAGGTTTCATGCGCACCTAACATTGTACGGTGTGCGGGTGGGGCATGCTCTAGGACCGCGACCGTTTAATTTGTTCCCTACGCTGCGGGCCGCGGGGTGCCCTCTGGGCCGCCCGGCTCCTACACCACGCCCTCGTAGGGGCGAGGCACGCCTCGCCCTCGCGCCGCGTGCTCCCCCATGGCAAGGGAAGAAATCACGCGGTTACGGTACCAGCTTGCCCTTTGACGGCCCGGTGCTACAGTGTTTTTCATGCCTGATGCCGCGCCATCCGCAAAGAGCGAAATCAGTTCGCTCCGGCCCGAACCGCTTACCGCGCCCCAATCCTCGCCGTCTTCCCCAGCCGCACGGCGCTCTCGATAAGCTGTAAACCGTAGTTCGCTCCCGGCGTCAGGGTCAGGATGGATTCGGGGTGAAACTGGACGGCTTCGATGGGCAGGTCCCTGTGCCGGATTCCCATAATGATGCCGCCATCGGTGGTTTCCGCGGTCACTTCGAGACAGGCGGGGAGCGTCGACCGGCGCGCGTAGAGCGAGTGGTAGCGGCCTACCTGGAATTCCTCGGGGAGTCCTTCGAAAACACCGATTCCGCGATGGCGCACCATGGAGCGCTTGCCGTGCATGGGGTAGTCGAGCACGTCCAGGTCGCCGCCGAACGCCTCGACAATGCCCTGCAAGCCCAGGCACACGCCGAAGACTGGCAGACCCAGGCGGACGGCGGTCTTCACCAGGTCGGGCACGCCGAAATCCGCGGGGCGGCCAGGGCCCGGTGAAATCAGGATCAGGGTGGGCGCCAGTTGGGCGATCAGATCCGGAGAAAATCCGGCGCGGTAGGTGACTACGTCGGCGCCCGTCTGGCGCGCGTAGTTGGCGATGGTCTGAATGAAGCAATCGTCGTTATCCACCAGCAGAAGCCGGGCGCCTTGGCCGGTGGGGGCGCGCTCCACTACAACCGGCGGCGGTACCGGATCGGGCGCTCCCAGGATGCGGAAAAAGCCGGTGGCCTTGAGGCGTGTTTCCCTCTCTTCCATGGCCGGCACGGAATCGTAAAGGAGCGTCGCGCCCACGGGATACGATGCCATTCCGTCGCGCAGATAGGTGGTGCGAATGAGGATGCCGGTGTTGACGTCGCCGTTGAGCATGAGCATCCCCACGGCGCCGCCGTACCAGCCGCGCGCGTCCTTCTCGAGCGCCTCGATGGCCTGTGCGGCGGCTTTCTTGGGCGCACCGATCAGCGTCACGGCCCACATGTGGCTGAGGAAGGCGTCGAGTGAATCGAGGTCGTCCCTGAGAATGCCCTCGACGTGGTCCACCGTGTGGAAGACGCCGGCGTACTTCTCGATGAGGCGGCGCTCGATCACCTTGACGGTTCCCGGCTTGCAGACGCGCGACTTGTCGTTGCGGTCCACGTCCGTGCACATGGTGAGCTCCGATTCTTCCTTCAACGAACCGATCAGCTCGGCCACGTTCTCGGCATCGCGCAGCGGGTCGCCCGTCCGCTGGGCCGTTCCGGCAATCGGGCACGTCTCGACGCGCGACTCCTCCACCCGCACGAACATCTCCGGCGACGCGCCGATCAACTGCTCGTCGCCGAATTGCAGGAAGAACTCGTAGGGGCTCGGATTGGCGTCCTGGACGCGCTCGAACAGCTCGGAGGCCTTGCCCGAGTAGGGCGCGCGGAAGGTCTGGCGCAGCACCACCTCATAGTAATCGCCGCGCGCCATCCCTTCCCGCACCTTCTCGACGCCGGCCATGTATTCTTCCGGCGTATGGTCGGAAACGATGGGGCCGGGGGCGCGCTGGGGCGGCGGAGCAACCTCTTCGGCATCGCGCGCCAGGCCGTGCGTGGAAACGCCCTCGCGTTCGAAATCGTACTGGTAGTGGTCGATCTGCTCCTTCTTGCGATCGGCGAAAAAGATGTCGTCGCAAAGAAACAGGTGCAGGTCTTTGTGCCCGCTGCGCGGCAACCGCTTGACGATGGGCTCGAACTGAAACAGCAGGTCGTAGCCGAATGCGCCCACCAGGCCGAGGTGCGAATCCTTCTCTTCGCGGAACTCGCCGATCAGCGCCCGCAGCACGGAGAACACCGAAGGCTGCCGGCTGCGCTCCTCTTCCGGGAACAGCGCGGGCATGGGTTTCAACCGGCCGGCCAGTATGCCCGATTCGAAGCCGAACTCTTCCCAGTGGGGGTGGCCGGCCAGCACCGGATGGAACATCTCGAGGATCTTGCGCCCGCGCTCGTTGAGCGGGCGGAACTCGACGCGGCGGTCGTAGGAGACGATCTCGAGCGGTGGACAAGCGGAGCCGATGTCCCAGCGCGAATATCTCCCGGGATACTCGTATCCCGATGAGAGATAGATTCCACGGTGGCGGTCCAGCTCGCGCGCGAGGTGCGTCAACCCTCTTCGGTGGACCACCTGCGAGACGGTGCGAGTGACCTCAATCCCGTGGGGAGTCGTATAGCGGTATTCGCGCATAGGCTTGTCCCTTGGGGGAATTAGTTTTCAGGATAGCAGACGAGCGCGCGCTTCTACTCCTTCTTCTTGAGCAGGTGCGTGTTGTCGTGGATGAACTGGCGGATCTGCTCCGCCATGGCCAGCAGCTTCTCCCACTGCTCGCGGTAGAGTGTCACGGGAAAGCGCCCCAGCCCGTAGACGGAGAGCGCGCCCTTCTCGCTCACTTTCAAAAACATCTGCCCGCGCGCGGGTCTTTTCAGCGCTTCATTCTCGGCGCGCAGCCGCTCGATTTCCGCTTGCATTTCTTCTTCGGTTGGCATGGTGCTTAGTTCCAGTCATACCACACCCGGAGGCGCATGATACGCTGGAAAATGCCGGAATTCGAAGCCATCCTGTTCGATTTCGACGGGGTCCTTCTGGACAGCGAGCCAGTCCACTGCGCCTGCTGGGCGGAAGTGCTGGCGCCCTTTGGCATCACACTGGAATGGGAATATTACCGCGGACACGGCATCGGGGTGGATGATCGCGAAATGCTGCGCATCGTGGCGGCCCGCTCCGATCCGCCGCGCAAGTGGGAAGAGCTTTGGGCGCAGTATCCCGCAAAAAAGAAATTGTTCCAAGCGCGCATGGCGCAGTTGCCGCCGTTCGAGCCGTCGCTGGAGGGGTTTCTCAGCGGGCTGCACCGCGTCTACAAACTGGCGGTGGTGAGTTCCAGCTCGACTACGGAGATCGCGCCCATACTGGCGGCCGGCGGCATCGGGCGGCACTTCGACACGCTGGTCGGCGGCGAAGACGTGAAGCGCCACAAACCGGCCCCGGACCCGTATCTGCTGGCCGCCCAACGCCTGGGCGTGCGCACCGCGCTGGTGGTGGAAGATTCGGAACCCGGCCTGGCCAGCGGACGCGCCGCGGGGTTCGAGGTGCTGGCGGTCAAAGGTCCCGCCGATCTCCGGGAACGGGTGCTCGGCAGGCTCTCGACGTAACACCGGCGATCTTGTCGCCGGTGAGTTTATCCGGACTCGAACACGCCGGCGGCAAGACCGCCAGCGCTACCGCACGACCGTGTAATCTGAAGGGAGAGGCATCTCGTGGCGCCATTCAGACCGCAGGGGATAACTTCCGAACGCTCGGCAGGCCGGTCGCGCGCCTCGGGCGCGGCAGCCCCGGCAAGCGAACGCAGTCAAAAGTCGGAATCGACCGGCAAGCACTTCCACAGCGTGCTTCCTTTATTGAAGGAGCTGGTGCGCCCGCGCCGCGGGAAACTCGCGTTGGGCTTCCTGCTGATGCTGATCAACCGGCCCGCCGGTTTGGTTTTGCCGGGTTCCACCAAGTTCCTGGTGGACAACGTCGTCATGAAGCACCAGACCCGGATGCTGGAGCCGCTGGTGATGTTGGTGCTCGCGGCCACCATCGTTCAGGGCGTCACCTCCTTCATCCTCACGCAGTTGCTCTCAAAAGAGGCGCAACGCCTGATCGCGGAATTGCGGCGCAAGGTGCAGGAACACGTGGGCCGCCTGCCGGTGGCCTACTACGACGCCAACAAGACCGGGGTGCTGGTTTCCCGCATCATGACCGACGTGGAGGGCGTCCGCAATCTCATCGGCACGGGTCTGATCGAGTTCGTAGGCGGGATTCTGACGGCGTTGATCGCGTTCGTCCTGCTGCTGCGCATCAGCCCTCTGCTCACGGGGCTGGCCGTGCTGTTTATCGCGGCGTTCGCGCTGGCGCTGCGCCAGGCCTTCGGGCGCATCCGGCCGATCTTCCGCGAGCGCGGCAAGATCAACGCCGAGGTGACCGGGCGGCTCACCGAGTCGCTGGCCGGCGTGCGCGTGGTGAAGGGATATCACGCCGAGGCCCAGGAGGCGGGCGTCTTCGGGGGCGGCGTCCAGCGCCTGCTCGATAATGTGATTCGGAGCCTGACCGCCATCTCGCTGATGAGCCTTTCGGCCACCGTGCTGATGGGGTTGGTGGGCGCAACCGTGATGTACCTGGGGGCGCGGCAGATCCTGGCCGGAACGCTGACCCTGGGCGGATTCATGGCTTTCACCGCCTACCTGGCGTTTCTGGTGGCGCCCATGTTTCAGGTGGTGGGGATCGGCACGCAGATAACCGAGGCGCTGGCGGGCCTGGACCGCACGCAGGAAGTGCTGCACGAAAAGCCCGAGGACGAGGACGCGCGCCGCACCCAGGCCATCGGCGCCATCGAGGGCTACGTGTCTTTCGAGCACGTGACCTTCGAGTACGACCCCGCCAAACCGGTGTTGCACGACGTGAGCTTCGACTCGCCGCCCGGGACGGTGACGGCGCTGGTGGGGCCGTCGGGATCGGGGAAATCGACCATCATCAGCCTGATCGCGGCGTTTCACGAGCCGGTCCAGGGCGCGGTTCGCGTGGATGGAACGGACCTGTCCACGGTCCGGCTGGACGCCTATCGCACGCAGCTTGGCGTGGTGCTACAGGACACGTTCCTGTTCGACGGAAGCATTCGCGAGAACGTGGCGTTCGCGCGGCCGGGCGCAAGCGAAGAGCAGGTGCTGACGGCCTGCCGCATCGCGCGCGTGGACGAGTTCGCCGAGAGGCTCGAGAAAAAGTACGACACCATCGTCGGCGAGCGCGGCGTGAAGCTCTCGGGCGGCCAGCGGCAGCGCGTGTCGATTGCGCGTGCGATCCTGGCGGACCCGCGCATCCTGATTCTGGACGAGGCCACCTCGAGCCTGGACTCGGAATCCGAGCAGGCCATTCAAGAGGGCCTGGCGTACCTCATGAAGGGCCGGACAACGTTCGTGATTGCGCACCGTCTCTCGACGATTCGCCGCGCGGACCAGATCCTGGTGGTGGAAGACGGCCGGATCGTGGAGCGCGGGACGCACGAGTCGCTCTACGCCGCGCGGGGCCGCTACTACGATCTGTACACGCGGCAGCACGGCATCGACGCCAACCTGTTCCTGGCCCCCGGCGAAGGCGGCAAGGAACCGGAGCCGGAGGAGCAGCCGGGGATCGCCGGCGTGGCTGCGCCGACGGCGGCATCGCTGCTGCGCGGCGGGATGGCGTAAGGCAGTGACATATCGCGACTAATGAGAGGCGCTCGCAAAGAAACCGCCGTGGCAATTCGATCCGGCAGATCCGGAACCTCAAGGCGGCTCACGAACTCAAACAGCAGGCATCAGATGTCTTCCGTGGGGAAGTCCCGCCACATGTCCCGGCGATTCTCTTCGATCTCCTCCGCGGACGTGGCCTCAACCCCCCGAGCCGAATCGGGTCCGCTGGGTCTTGTCGCCGCGAACACCACCCCAACCCAGATCAGCAAGGCCGCCGTAAGCGCCGGAACCGCCCACGCAGGCAGCAGCCGGTGTATTCCGGCAAGATCGGTTCAGAAAATGAACGTGCCCAAAACCAAAAGCAAAACTCCCGTTAAGCTCTTGCTCACCGGAATTCTCCTTTCAGAATCTCAGATTAGAATGAGCCAGAACCCGCCGAATCTCAGCGGTCTTATATCGCTTTTGTATCGGGGCGGACGGCCCTCGCGCGCGACGACGGTCTCACTGTCCCCCCCCAAAACGACGATGGGCCGTAAGGCGCTCACGGAGAGCGCCTTACGGCCCAGAGGTCACTCGAAATGCCGCTTAGAAATAGAACTTGGCGGCAATCTGGACGACGCGCATGTTCTGCGCCCCGTTGGGTTCCCCAAAGTAAGTCCCGAGAACCGCTGTGCTTCCGGCCGGCCGAGTATTGTTCGAAGCTACCAGGCCGGTGAAGTTGCTGAAGATGCTGTTTCCGGTCGCGCCCGCGCCGTTGGTCACGTTGCTAGTCAGGTTGTAGCCCGAAAACTGCGGATGGTTGGGGGCGTTGAACGCCTCCAAGCGAAGCTGCAAGTACCGCTTCCCGTCGGCGCTGAACGGGATGTTCTTAAACAACGAGAGATCCTGGTTCACGATCCACGGGTTGCGCAGGTACGTGCGCGGGTAGGGGCCGATATTGTTCATCCCAGGAACCACCAGGGCCGACATGTTGATAGTCGAGCCGGTTTGCGGATCGCCGTTTAACAGGAAGCGCATTTGCTGCCCCGAGAGATTGCCGCTGGTCGGGGTGCCCAGAAGCCGGGTCCCGGCATCCTGGCCGGAAATGGTGAGACCAACATCGGCCGGCATCCCCGATGCCAGCGTGGTGACTCCCGAGAAGATCCAGTGGTCCAGGAACAAGCCGGCCGCCTTACTGCCTCCGACCAGCTTGCTGCCCTTCGGCAGATCCCACACAAAGTTCCCGACGATGTACTGCGTGCGGTCGAAAGCGGCGAGGTCATAATCCCACTGCGGGTTCACCAGCCGGGTGAATGTGCCATCGTCGGAAATGGTGGTCATGGTCTTCGACCAGGTATACGCGACGCCAAAGGTGACACCCTGCGAGAACCGCCGATTGAGGGCCACCTGGAGCGAGTTGTAATCCGCGTTGGCGTCGAAGTTGTAGTAGGTAATGTCGCTGTACCCCTGGTAGGGGCGCAGGAAGTCCGTGCCTAGAATGTCCGCCCCGCTGAAACTCAGACCCGCGTTGGTGTAAATCGCCGGCAATCCGGGCTCGGTCGCCGGAATCACTCCCCCGGCGAACTTGGTCGGATCCTGCGACGAGGCCTTGAAGGTTATCCCATAGGGCGGGCTGTTCAGGTTGTCCTTGCGCGGCAGATCCCGCGATTTCGATCCGACGTACGAGATATCGAGCACCGTTCCGGCTCCGATGTTGCGCTGCACCCCGATGCTGTAGGAGTAAATGTGCGGAAAACTCATGTTCTTGGTAACGGCGGTAACGGTCAACGGCGACAGAATGCCGCCCCCGCCGGGCTGGATATCCTGTAAATAGCCGTACTGAAGCGAGGGCTGGAGGACGATCGGCGGGTTGCTCGCTCCAAACCCCGTGATGCCGCTTTCGTACCGGTCGATCGAGATTCCGAAGCCGCCGCGTATTACCGTTCTGTGGCTGCCGGTCAAGTCATACGCAAAGCCGAGACGAGGCTGTGGCAGAATTTTCCGCGTGATCACGCCGCCGTCCGGGTAGCCATTGCTCACCAGCACCATCCCGTCGCTCATGCTGCCGGCGCCTGATACCAACTTGCCCACGTAGTAGCCTGGCTGGGTGTTCTGTAGCGTAGGGGTGCCCGTCGTGGCCGGGTCGATGGCCCGGTATGTGCTGGCCCCCGACGAGCAGGTCGAGGCGCCCACGCAGACTGGCCTGTAGAGGCGCGCCGCCTTGGTGGGGTCGTATGCCGAGGGGTCGAAGTAGGCCGCATCTCCGCTAGTGTCGTAAACCGGCTGAAACCAGGAGAACCGTATGCCCAGGTCGAGTGTCAGGTGCTTGTTGACCTTCCAGGTGTCCTGCGCGTACCAGGAAATGTCGTGGTAAAGGTAGTTCTGAGTCACCTTCGTGCTCCACTGCGCGTAGGTGTTGTACACCCCCAGCAGGGCGTTCGCGAAGGGGTCGCCGGTAGTGAGCGGATTGGAGCCGCTGGTCGTAAAGTCGATGTCGCTCTGGACGTGGGCTTGACTGTTGCTGGCATTCGAGGCGCTCTGGAAATAGAAGCCGAACTTGAATACGTGCGCGCCGTGGACCTTGGTCAGGTTGTCCATGACTTGCCAGATCAGAAAGCGCTGATTGAAGGGACCAAACATACTGGTGTTGGCGATCGAACTGACGCTCGCGATCCCGCCGAAACTCAGGCTGGGGATGTAGCCGGGCGTGTTGGCGTTGGGGTATAGCAGCGGCGTGTTAATGCCGGATGTCGAGCGCAGGATCGAGTCGCCCTCGGGCGCGATGGTGACACCGCCCCGCCCAATTCCGAACACGAATTCGTTCACCACCGTGGGTCCGAAGTTCTTGGTCAGCGAAATGCTCGGCACGCTGCCCGGACCGTTCTTCCGGTCCGTGATGGCCAGCGGCCAGTTCCACGAAGCCGTAGTCGTGCCGTAGGCGAATTGCTGATCGTCGTGATTGTAAGCCCAGCGCACGCTCATCCGCAGGTTGTCGTTGATCAGCCAGTCGCCGCGAAGGATGGTCTCGTTCCGGGGGTACGCACTGGGCACCTGGGAAGTGTAGTTGTAGCCGAATCCGCCCGCCGTGGTGTTGGCCGTGGGGAGAAACTTGAGAATTGCCGTGCCGGGGGCGTAGATTCGGCTCGATGGGATGATGTTGCCCGGGAACGCAACCCCGGTGGTCGGATCGACGATGGTGATCGCCTTACCGGTGCCGTCCACGGAGTGTGAGAAGTCGCCGGTGCGCTCGGCCGCCGTGGGCACCAGAATGTTCACCGACGATGCTTGGGGCACCAGTTGGCTGTAGTATTCCTGGCTGGCGAAGAAGAACAGCTTGTTCTTTCCGTTCACCACGTGCGGGATGTAGACCGGGCCTCCGAAATCCCATCCGTAGAAATTGTAGCGGTAGAGCGGGCGCGCGTACGTCCCCTGGCCGCCGCGCAGGTCGTTAAAGTACGAGTTGGCGTTCATGCTGTCGTGACGGCGGAAGTAGCGGGCCCCGCCGTGATACTCGTTGCTGCCCCCGCGCGTCGTGAGCGCGATCACGCCTCCGCCCGATCGGCCATACTCGGCTTGGTAGTTCGATGTCAGCACCTTGACCTCTTCGAGCGCGTCGGGGTTCACCGACACCAGCGCCCCGGTGTTGTTGCCCAGGTTCAGGTTCGTGATCCCGTCCAGCGTGTATTCGTGTTCGAGGCTGCGCGTGCCGTTGACCTGGAAACTGCCCGTGATATTGGTCACCGTGGAAGCCGCGTTGGCCACCAGGGCACTCACGTTGACGCCGGGAATGAACTTCATCATGTCGATGATGTTTTGGCCGTTGAGCGCGATCTCCCGAATGTCCCGGTTGGTCAGGACGTCGGAACGCTCGCCCGAGTCCGCCTGAATCTGGATGGTTCCGGGGTTGGCTTCGACGGTGATGGTATCAGTGATGCTGCCTACCTCAAGAACGATATCGCCCAGGCTGACCCTGGTGGCCACCGACAAAACGATGCCTGTGTTCTCGCTCTTCTTGAATCCCTTGGCTTCTGCTGTGATGTTGTAGGTCCCCGCCGGAAGCTGGGGGAAAACAAAGTTCCCTTCCGCGTTGGTGGTCGTCGCCTGTCGAAGAGCCGTAGCTTGTTCGAACACTGTCACCGCCGCTCCGGGGATCACCCCGCCTTCGGAATCCTTGACGGTCCCGGTGAATGAACCACTGTTCTGCGCAAAAGCACAGATCGATAGGGCGGCAATCGCGATGAGCGCCCCGATTACACGTCTCACATTCCTCATTGTCGTCACTCCTTCTTGCGTGGATTGACCACCACCCGGCGGCCGTTACGAACGCTTCGTGATATTTTGATGCATAGTGCATAATCGGGCAAGCGGTATTTTCAAACTTGATTTAGTTACAACCAGTGAAACGCATCCCAATGTCCGATTTTGCGGTAAGTGTTTGAATGTGAAGTGGTTCCGGGCCGCACGGCCGAATCTCTCCGGCCCACAGCGAAAACCTCTCCGTTTCGCAGTGCGAATCGCTACTGGGTGGCGGTGATCCCGCCGTCGAGGTAAATCGTCTGCCCGGTGATGAAATCCGACGCCGGCGAGACCAGGAACAGCACCGCGTTCCTCACATCGTCCGGCTCGGCAATCCGCCCCAGCGGAATCCGCGCCACCAGGCTGTTGTAGAAGGTCGCGTCGGAAAGCATGTCCGCCACCAGCGAAGTCCGGACAAACGTCGGCGCCACCAGGTTCACGTTAATCTTGTGCGGCGCCCACTCGGCCGCCAACTGCTTGCACAGTGCCGCCAGCCCGCCTTTGGAGGCGCAATACGCCGCGTACCCGCGCCCGCGCAACGCCAGCAGAGTGCGCACCGAGCCGATATGCACCTGCTTCCCGCCCGCGCCCTGCCGGATCATGTGCCGCGCGGCCGCCTGAGCCTGGAACATCGCGCCTTTGAGGTTCACGTCCAGAACGTAATCGAATTGTTCCTCGGTGACTTCTTCGGCCTTCTCTTCGCGGTTCAGTCCCACGCAGTTCACAAAAATGTCCAGCCGCCCGAAGTGGTTCGCCACCTCGTCCACCATGCGCCCGGTATCGTGCACGGAAATCACATCGAAGGCCGTGGCATAGGAGTCGCAGCCTTGGCCCTTGAGCTCCCCGGCGAAGGCCGCCGCCTGCACCGCGTCGTTCCCGGTCACCGCCACTTTCGCGCCCATGGCGCCGAGCCCGCGGCTGACCGCCGCGCCAATCCCGCCGAATCCGCCCGTGACTAACGCCACTTTGCCGTCCAGCCGAAGTAACTGCTCGGATAATTCCATTTCGCTCCTTACCCTTTCAATATCGCCACCGCCCGCACCGGCGCCGCGGATGCGCCACGCCACTTAACCGGCAGCACGCTCACTGTGAACGAGTGATACGGAGGCGGGATCTGGTCGAGGTTACACAGGTTCTCCAAGTGATAGTACTCCCGCTCGCGCATCACCCGGTGGGCTTCCCAGAATTTCCGGCGCTCGAACATCTTGGCCACCGGCGGGTCGAAGCCGATGGCGTCGATGCCCATGACCTTCACCCCGCGGTCCAGTAGTAAGTGAACCGCCTCCTTCGTCATCCCGGGATGATCCGTGAGATATCTCTTGTCAAACCGTAGCTTGGCCGCATCGGTCCGCAGTAGGACGATGTCCAGCGGCTTGATCCGGTAACCGCCGAGCTTCCGCTCGGCTTCCTCGATGTCGGCGGGGGTGATTTCCTCGCCAGGCCCTTTGTGAGTCAAGTCGAGCACCACGCCATCGCCATAGCAGAGTTCGATCGGGATGCCCTCGGCTCGCGGCGCGTCCGGCTTGATGTGCCCCCGCGAGTCGATATGCGTCCCCACGTGATCGCCGGTGACGATCATGCAGTGATTCGTGATCTCATCGACGCCGAACTGGTCCGCGCCGACGCTCCGGGCCATCTCCCGGTGGCTCTCCATCTCGACGATCACCGGCTTAGTCACGTTGGGGTAAGTCATCATCCCCTGGTAGACTTCCATACTTAGATCGATCAGCCTTGTGCTCATTTGCCGACCCAGCCCCCATCGACGTGTATCGATTGCCCCGTAAGATAGCTGGCCTCCTCCGACGCGAAGAACGCCACTACCGTCCCGATCTCGCGCGGCGCCCCCGCCCGGCCCAGCGAGATTTGCGCCAGGATTCCCGGCAAAATGTCCGCCCGCTTCATCACCCACGCCGTCATGTCCGTGTCGATCAAACCGGGGTGGACGCAGTTGACCCGGATGCCCAATGGCGTCATCTCCGCCGACATATTGCGGGTCAGCGCTTCAAGCCCCAGCTTGGTGGGCGCATAGTGCGTGCGTCCGGGAAGCACCTTTCCGGCCTGAACCGACCCGATGTTCACGATGTTTCCTTTGCGGCCCTCCGCCACCGCGCGCCGGCAGAACACCTGGGCACAAAGCCACTCGCCCCGCAGGTTCACGTCCACCAGCCGCGTCCACTGTTCGTCCGTCAGATCGAGAAACGGCACGATGGTCTCGATGCCCGCGTTGTTCACCAGGATGTCGATCGGCCCCAGTTCCTTCCACACCTGGTCGAACATCGCCTCCACTTCGGCCCGCTTCGCCACGTCGGCCTTCACCGTTACGGCTCGCCGCCCCTGGCCGCGGATCCACGCCGCGACATCTTCGGCGGCCCGGTCGCTGGCCACGTAGTTTACCGCGACGTCGGCGCCTTCCTCGGCGAACACCTCCGCAATGCCGCGGCCAATGCCCCGGCTGGCGCCGGTAATGAGGGCCACTTTACCTGTTAGCTTCACGCTGCCTCCTTCAAGAAAAGGGAAAAGGGGACAGACGCATTTTCCTGGATGGAAAAATGCGTCTGTCCCCTTTTCTATAAGCTTGCACGAATGTAACCTCGCAATTCAACCTGCGGCCGCAGTTCCATGTACCGGTCGAAGATGGATCGGTACAATTCCCGGCTTCCCGGCGGCGGCACTTCGTAGAGCTCATGAACCAGGGCCGGCTCCATCTCCGGCGTCACCAGGATCACATCGGCGGGCCGATAGCCCGGTCCCAAACTCCGCCACCATTCCACGTGCGGGAATGTCCGCAGATACCACGGAAGCGGCCAGAGGTTCCGCGTGCTGATGACCTGTACCGACAGGCCGCGCCCGAGGGCCTCCAGGCGATCCCGTATGGCATAGACATCCCGGCCCGTGTGCGCGTAGGCATACGGATTCCGCGGGTCGGAAGACAGGGGAAAGGATGCCCTCCATGCCTGAAAGCCCACCACGGCGAGTAGAATTGCGATGGCCACCCAGGCAGGTCGCGGCAACCACTCCGCCAATGCGACCAGACCAGCGCCGGCCAGCAGAATCATCGCGTCGAGCGCCCCCAGCACGCACCACGGCGTTTTGTACGGAATCAGCGAGTACACCACCATCATGGCGCACGCATACACGGCCAGAAACCTCAGCAGCCCAGTGGTTCTTCTGGTGGCCCCTATCACTGCCGCCGCGACAATTACGCCCTCATTCCGAACGAGCAAAACCAGGTAGTAATCCCACGCATGCCGGTGCATCGAGCCGTGAATCCCCCGTTGCCAGTAGCTCATCAGCGCACGCCAGCCATCCGTGAATCCGAGTGTCGCAACCGGAATCAGGATAGCGATGGCGACGGCCGCCACCACGGGCCACGTCACCGATGGCTTGCGGCGGATGGTGCAGGCCAGCGCCAGCAACATGCAGGCAATCGCGATTCCCGCAGTCTCCTTGGTGATGAACATAAGCCCCGCGCAGGCGCCCGCCGCGATTGCCCAAGCGGCCTTGCCGGAGCGCGCGTAGCGGTACCCGCAGACGATCACGGCGCACGTGAGCGTGGTCAGCAGCATCTCCGGAATGTAGTACCGGCTGTAGTAGACCATGGCCGGCGAAATTGCCGTGAGCCCCGCCGCCGCCACCGCACCCCATCGCCCCAAGCCCTCCCACAGAAGCAGCGGCATCATCACCAGCAGCACACCGCACAGGGCCGGCGCAATCCGCAGCGTGGTTTCGGTGAGGTCCGCATAGCGGTGCGCGCCGCTGAGCCAGGCCGGCGCCAGCGTCAGCCAGGCGAGCGCGGGTCCGTGGTAGTCCTGGGGATCGTAAGTGAAGGAGCCGGTCTCGAGCAATCCGCCGAACTTGTCGGCCAGCACCGCCTCGTCGGCGTGCATCGGCCGGTCCGCCAGGTCGGGGATACGAAACGCCAGCGCGGCGGCGAAAATCGCCAGGCATGGCGCGAAGGCCCGATTCATTTGTATCCTTATATTAAGAGTAGCCTGAATTGTGAAACTTCTATCCTTGATCTTCGTCCTCACCGCCGCAGCCCAGGTACCGAAGATGGCGCCGTTGCCCATCGTCCTGCCCAAGCCATTGTTCGAGGGCACCCCCGAACCTCCCAACGTGCCCGACCTGGAAAAGCCGTCGGGCCGGTTGAGGCCGCCCTTCCTGGCGCCGGCCGGCACGACCAACGTAGCCCGCGGAAAGGACGTTTCAAGCAGCGATTCCGATCCCGTCCTCGGCACCCTCGAAATGATTACCGACGGCAACAAGGCCGGCACCGACGGCACCTTCGTCCAATTGAAAGAAGGCGTGCAAAGCGTGACCATCGACCTCGAGTCCAAGTGCACCATCTACGCCATCCTGGTCTGGCACTATCTGAAGGAAGCCAGAGCCTACGCCGACGTCGTGGTTCAGGTGGCCGACGATCCGGATTTCATCGCGAACGTGCGCACCCTATTCAATAACGATAGAACCAACGCCGCCGGGCAGGGCATCGGCAAGGACCTGCGCTACGTGGAAACCGCCGAGGGAAAACTCATCGATGCCAAGGGCGTCGAAGCGCGCTATGTGCGCCTGATCAGCAATGGCAGCGACAAGACCGCAACCAATCATTACATCGAAGTGGAAGTCTACGGACAGCCGGTAAAGTAATTCCGAGGGAGGTACAAACGCAATGCAACATGCAATCGACCGCCGCAGCGCGATCAAGACGTTGGGCCTCGCGTGTCTGGCAGCGCCGCTCACCCACGCGGCCCCCAAGCGAAGACTCAAGATCGGCCACACCAGCATCACCTGGGGATCCACGCCGGCCGCCGCCGAACCGGGCATCATCGACACCGCCAAACTGGGCTACCTCGGCTACGAGTCCCTGGGCGAGACGCTGGAAGCCTGGGAGGCCAAAGGCGGCCTGGGCCGGATTCTCACCGAGAACAACATGCCGCTTCCCTCCACCTACCTCCACCTCCGTATGAATGTGGATGACCCCGCACAGAGGAAGGAACAAGTGGCCCGAGTGGTCAAATGGGGAGTGCTGCTCAAGAAGTATGGCGGAAGCGTCGGGGTCTTCGGCCCCAACGGCGTCAATCGCGACACTTACGATTTCAAGGCCGCCAAGCCGGGCATTGTGGCCACCCTGAACGATGCCGCGAAAGCCCTCAACGACATCGGCCTGGCGGCAACCTTGCATCCGCACACCAACACCTGCGTCATGACGCACGACGAGATATACGCGGTGATGGAGGCGGTTGACACTAAGTACGTGAAATTCGGCCCGGATGTCGCGCAACTCGCCAAAGGCGGTTCCGACCCGGTGAAAATCGTCAAGGATTTCGCGCCCCTCATCCAAACCGTCCATGTGAAAGATTTCCTCGGCGGCCCGAATTGGGCCGGCTACTGCCCCCTGGGACAGGGTAAGGTGGATATCCCGGCAGTCATGGACGTGCTGGAAACGGCCAAAGACCTGGAGTACGCCATGGTCGAACTGGACGGCAGTCGCGACGCCCCCATGACTCCCTTCGAGACCGCCAAGTCCAGCAAAGAATACCTGATTAAGCTCGGTTACACATTCCGCTCGTAGGAAAAGGGGACAGACGCATTTTCCCGGTTTGGGAAAATGCGTCTGTCCCCTTTTCCTTAAAGGATTGCCATCGTGAAGATTTCCAGAAGAACCGCACTGGGCTTGTTGGGGGCGGCGGGCGCTGCCCCCTGGCGCCGCGCCCGCGCCACTCAGATCCCCGGAATCGAAATCGCCAAAGGCCCGTTTCAGGCCACTCGAGAGTCGCTGCGGGCCTATACCGTCCCGCCATGGTTCCACGATGCCAAGTTCGGCATATGGGCTCATTGGGGCCCGCAATCCGCGCCGGAGCAGGGCGACTGGTATGCTCGCCGGATGTACGACGAAGGTTCGCCGGTCTATAAGTGGCATGTGGAACATTTCGGTCATCCGTCGAAGGTGGGATACAAAGATGTGATTCCTACCTTCAAGGGGGAGAAGTTCGACCCGGAGAATCTCCTCGGTCTGTATAAGCGGGCCGGCGCGAAGTACTTCATGAGCATGGGAGTTCACCACGACAACTTCAACATGTGGAATTCCCCCAACCATCGCTGGAACGCGGTCGCCATGGGGCCGAAGAAGGATGTGGTCGGCCTGTTCCAAAAGGCGGCTGTCAGGCACGGTCTGCGCTTTGGAGTCAGTGAGCACCTTTGGCTTAGCTACCGGTGGTTTGGTCTGAGCCACGGCAGTGACACCCAAGGCCCCTATAAGGGCGTGCCTTACGATGGCGCCGATCCGCGTTATGCCGACCTGTACTATGATGCCGGCGCTGCCCGGTTCGCCAACAGCAAGACGCTTTCGATCGATTACCAGACCGAAGCCAGTTCCAGCTACGAAGAGGGCACTCCGGATTCGTTCCGCAGGATGTACTTGGAGCGCATCAAGGACCTCCACGACCGCTATCAACCCGATCTTTGGTATGCCGACGGCCCGATCTCATTCGAAGACTACGGACTCACGCTGCTAGCGAATTACTACAATCGCATGCCAGAGGGCGTATTCTTCAGCAAACGCACCGCCGATTGTGCCGTCGGCACCTGCGCGTTGGATGTGGAGCGAGGCATCGTCGATACCATTTGGCCGGAGCCATACCAGACTGACACCTGTCTCGGTAACTGGCACTACAAGCGCGATATTACCTATAAGTCAACCAAAACCATCGTCGATATGTTGGTGGATGTCGTCAGCCGCAACGGTAACCTGCTGCTCAACATCCCGTTGCCAGGCTCGGGCGAGCCCGACGATCGCGAATTGAAGATCCTCTCCGAAATCACCGATTGGATGGACGTAAACGGCGAGGCGATCTTCGCCACCCGCCCATGGGGGAAAGCGCCTCCGCCTTCGGCCGGTGATGTCAGCACAGCGGAAAACCGCCGCAGGTCCCTGACCGCCGGCGACGTTCGCTTCACCGTGAAGGGCAAGTCGCTCTACGTCTTCCTCATGGGCTGGCCCACCCGCGAGGCCACCATCACTGCCCTCGCGCTTCACGCCCGCAAAATCGAACACGTGGAAATGCTCGGTTTCAAAGCCCCCCTCCGTTGGTCGCAGGACGAGTCCAGCCTAAAGGTAACCATGCCCCCCACCAAACCCTGCGACCACGCCATCGCCCTAAAAATCACCTAAAAGGGGACAGACGCATTTTCCGCCCCCGGAAAATGCGTCTGTCCCCTTTTATTTGTACTTCACCAGGCTATTGATCTTATCCACCGCCGCCTTGGCTTCTTTGGTCACCGATTCATCGGCCACCGCGGCCTGTGCAATGTCCAGTGTCTCTTTGCACGGGTAATTGCCCAACAGCGCCAGCACCTGACGCTTCTCGGTGGGCTGCTTGGCCAGCGTCATCGCTTCACCCAGCAGGCGCGCGCTTTCCGCGTCGGGACGCTGCGAAGGAAGCGCCACCAGCTTCAGGTATCCGCGCAGCGCCAGCACCTGTAGGGACTGGTTGGCGGTGGTCCTGGCGAAATCCAGCAGGACCGGCATGGGGGCGGCGTCGGCCCAGTCAGTTAGAGCCAGAATGGCTCCGCGCCTGATTTCGGCGGTGGGGTCCTTCAAGGCGTCGCGCAACACCGGGAGCGCCTGCTCGCTCGAACGTCTGGCCCATCACCTCTATGAGCGAGAGCCGGGCTGGCGCCGCGGTGTTCTTCTGGTACGCCGCCAGCACCGCGCCGATTTGCGGAGGCTGCGATCTTTTCAACACCAGCGCCAGCGTCTGCGAGGCATCCCGGCGATCGGCTGCGGTGGAGGCGTTCACCAGAATGTCCAGCAGGCCGGGCACCTGCGCCGGGCCGGCGACGTTCTTCAGCGCCTTCAGCGCTTCGCGATGCACGTCGGGGTCCTGCTCTTCGACGGCCTTCACCAGCGCGTCGGCCGCGGCGGTGGAGCCGCGGTCTCCGGCGGCCATGATCAATTCCACCTTCACCTTGCCGCTCGATGTGCCAATCGCGGAAACGATGGCGTCGTCGATCGCCGGCCCGCGCAGGTCGTACAGGCTAGTGCGGGCGGCGGCCTGACCATTGGCCGCCGCCTCGGCCAGCACAAGTACGCTCGACCGGTCGCCCACCTTGTCCAGCCCGTCGATGGCGGCCGCCTGCACGTCGGGGTTGGCGTCCTTTGCGGCTTTCAGAAAAAGAGGACCCACGGACATATCGCCGCGGTCGGCCAGCGCCGAAAGCAACCTCACCTGGCCGAAGGGCGGGAGCTTCGGATACTCGCGCACCATGGCAGCGGTGACTTCGGGGCCGGGAATTCCTCCAAGCAAACGGATCGCCGCGGCCTGGCCCTTGAGGTCCTTCGACTCGATCTCGGCCACCAGCGCCGGAATCGCCGCATTGCCCTCGGCGGCAGCCAGTCCACCCAAAGCCACGATGCGCACCATCTGCGGCTCTTGCGGCCCAATCAACTGGCGGTAGACGCGTACCGCCGTGGCCTTGTCGCCGTGCGCCGCGAACTGCCCGGCGCACTGGCCGTACTCCTCGTCGATGCGTTGCTTCACCAGGCCCGTGGCCTTGGCGCGCGCGGCTGCCAGCGCATTCAGCGACGGACGGTCGGCAATCTGCGCCAGCGCCGCCGCTGCCGCTTCGGCCACCCCGGCATCCGACGACAACGCCAGCGGCGCCAGCGCGGGAACCGACGATGCACTGCGCCGCTGCCCCAGCGAATTGATAATGCCGATCCTGATGTTCCCAGTTGCCTTCGCCAGACTGCTCCGCAGCGCTTCGTCCGCCGCCGGTCCGGGGATCTTGGAGAGCGCGTACCGCGCCATCTCGGCCTTGGCGGGATCGGTCAGCAGGGGCGTCAACACCGGGAGCGAGGCATCCGTGCCGATGAGCGACAGCTCGCGGAAAGCAAAGTCCTTTCCCGCCGCCGTGGCATCCGATTGCAAGAATTGATCCAGCCGCGCCTCGATCTGTTTCAGCAGCGCCGGATTGGTCAGCGAATCCTGCACGAACATCGTGAACTGCGCCAGCGGAATGCGGCTTTGGTCGAACTCGTACGTCGCGATCTTGGCCAGCAGCGGGTCCATTTCGTCGGCCGTGCGCACGGCTTTAGGCGACACCTGCGCCCAAAGACCCAGCGTCGCCGATATGGCGATTACCAGTCGAATTGCTCGCTTCGTCATGTTTCCACCTCAGAGATGCCACGGACTTCGCATGGTCCGTCCCAGCAGCCTTCCGGCCACCGGATTATCTAGAATCTTCTGCTCCACCGGGTCCCACTTGACCTTGCTCTTGGTCAGAATTGAAATCAGGCCCAGGTATCCCGGCGTCGTCGACCGCAGCGCTACGTCCGGCGGCGCGATGGGGCGGCGGCGCGTGACCACGCACTCCAGAAAATTGCGGTGATGCCCCGGCGAACGCTCCAGCCGGATCTCGTCGGGGCGGATCACGCTGCTCAGCACCGACCGCGGTTGCGCCGCGATGCCGCTGCGGTCCACCCACACCCAGCCATCGCCGCCTATCCACTTGACGCCGCGCGGAACGCCTTCATAACCGCCCGTAATCGTCATCACGACGCCTGTGGCATAGCGCGCCACCACGCGGAATTTCGAGGGCGCGTTCCACACGCGGCTCACGTTCGAGTATTCGCCCGTGCCTTCCACTTCCACCGGACCGGATTCGTCCATCCCCAGGCCCCAGTGCGCCGTGTCGACGTGGTGGCCCACCCAATCCATCAACATGCCGCCGCCGTAATCCAGGTTCCAGCGCCACGTCTTGTGGACGCGCGCGGGGCAATAGGGCGCATACGGCGCGGGGCCCAGCCAGCGGTCGTAGTCGAGATACTCGGGAGGCGGCACGGGGCTGTCCTGGTCGCCCAAGCCGTCGAAATCGGTGAGACCGCCCGGCAAGCCCACTTCCACCGTGCGCACCTTTCCGATACGTCCGTTGCGCACCAACTCGCAGGCGAAACGGAACTGGCTCTCCGACCGCTGCCAGCTTCCCGTTTGCCACACGGTGCCGTAGCGCTTCACCGCATCCACAATCGCGCGGCCCTCCGCCCAATTCTGCGCCAGCGGTTTTTCGCCGTAGACGTCCTTGCCGGCGCGCGCCGCGGCGGTCGAAACCAAGCCATGCCAATGGTCCGGCACGGCCAGCATGACGGCGTCGATGTCGTCGCGCGCCAGCACGTCTTCGAAGTTGTGATAGGCCTTGCAGTCCTGGTTCTGATATTTCTGGTTGACCGCCGTGCGCCCTTGTTCGAGGTGCTCGCCGTCGATGTCGCAAACGGCCACGACTTGCGCGCCTGGCTCGTCGAGAAAGCTCTGCACGTTGTTGCCGCCCTGCCAGCCGGTCCCGATGCAGGCCACCGTCACCCGCCCGCTGGGCGCCACCGAGCCGCCCTTATCCAACGCCGAGGCGGGCACGATCAGCGGGAAACCCGCCGCCAGTTTCAGAAACCGCCGCCTGTTTTGGATCATTGTAGGCCGTTCACTTCCTGGCGGCGCTGGGCGTGGCGTCGGCCGCCAGGTCGCCCAGCGCGAACTGAATTCCGGCCAGAAAATGCTCCAGGATCCAAGGCTGCCAGAAATCGCTGGCCGTGTGGCCCAGCACGCTGTAGAAGACGCGCCCCTTGCCGTAGTTGCGAATCCAACTGACGGCGTAGTCGCCATCCGCGCGCGTACAGCCGGCGCAGTTCTGCACCGTATCGGGCGTCATGGTGAGCAGGATGTGCAGCTTCTCCCGCGAATACGGCGGCGTGGGGAAGCGGAAAAACTCGTCCGTCCAGGGAAATGGTTCCGGGCCGATGCCCTGAACCAGCGGGCTCTTGGGGTCGTCTACCTTGATAGTTACCTTCTCGGTGGAAGTGGTGTGCGGGCCGGCGTAGGAGCCCAGCATCTCGCCAAACTCGGGCCAATCGAGCGACGCCCGCCCGGTTCCGTGATAGCCCACCATCCCGCCGCCCTCGCGCACGTAGCGCAGCAGCCCCTCGCGGACCTCCGTCGCGTTCAAAATCGGCCCGACGGTGTTGTTCAGCAGGAGCGCGTCGTACTGCCGCAGCTTGTCGTACCGCAGGTTGGCCAGGTCGTTACTGAAGACCGGTTCGTAGGCCCCGGTCTGCTTCCCCATGGCCTGAAAGGCGACGTTGGAGTAGGGCAGCGAGTGGTGCCCACCGTAGGCAGCCTGTAAGTCCACTACCAGAAGTCTGCGCGGCTTCTTGGGCTGCGCGGGCGCCGTCTTGGGCACGGCGGCCTCGATCCTTTGCCGCTCTTCGGGTGTCACGTTCCAGCGGGTTGCGGTGGTCTTCGAGACCTGGTCCATGGTGTCGCCCAGCGCCACGATCACCATCTTGTCCAGGTAGGCCACCGATGGCGCGATCTCCGCCGGCGCGCCAGCGACGGTTAGCTCGGTGGGCTTGATGCCCAGCCGGTTCACTTCCCTGAGGAACTCCTCCAACCCCGCTGTGGCAGTGCCCAGGTGCAAGCTGATGAGGCGGTCCTTCACCAGCTTCAACCCATCCATGGGTTTGACGTTGTTTGCCATCCACGCGGCGATGTCGGGGCAGACGCCCATGCGCTTGCTGCGGCCCTCCAGAGCTTGCATCGCCGTTTTCGCGTCCCTGTCCACCAGCGCCACGTTGACGCCATACTCGCCCGCCAGCTTGTCGAGTGCCGCCAGTAGTCCGGGCGGAGGTTCGCCCACAATGGTCTCCACGCCCAGGCTTTTGGCGAACTGGAAGAGCTTGCGCGCCGCCTCTTCGCCGTCGGGAACATCGTGCGCGTAATAGGCCGGCATGGTGACGCCCGCGGAGCGCAGTTTCTGCCGCACGGCCGCAATCTCTGCATCCGACAGGTTCCAGTCGAGGTTCTTGGAAATCTCAGCGCTGACCTTCTGCCCCGAGTCCCCTTCGATGCTCTTCGCGCCGGCCGCCGCCGTTTTGTCGATGGCCTCGAAAAACGTGACGGGCCCGAAACTCGTCGAGTGAACTCCGACCCGCCACCCGATCACGGTCCATGCGGCTTGCTGCGCGGAGGCTGGGCCGGCGACCCAGCCCGCCAGCAGGGCGAGCGCCAGGGAAAGTTTCGTCTTCATGTGTTTATACAGATTTCTCAGGCGCATCCGGCACCTCGAAGCGCCACGGGCTGCGCATGGGTTTCGAGAGCCTCCGGTTGGCCTGCTCGTCGTCGATGAACACTGCCTTCTCCACGTCCCAGTTCAGCTTGCGTTTCAGCCGCACCGCGATGTCGCCGGCCTGGCAAATCATCTCGGCGCGCCACGCGATGTCGATGGGCGATACGTTGGGCTCCCCCGTGCGAATGGCGTTGATGAAGTTGCCGCGATGGTCGCTGCTGCGAATCACGTGGATCTCGTTGGGCCCGATGGTGGTCTTCATGAGCGATTCGGGGTGCGTCTTCATGCCCTGCCGGCTCACCCAGATCCACCCTTCGGTCCCGATCAGCAGGTCGCTGTTTGCAGGGCCGAACTGGGGGTACTTGCGGCGCGCCGCGGCGCCATCCATGAAGTTGATTTTCACGCCATTGGCATAGGTGTGCTCGATATCGTAGGTGGCGATGGTGTCGCGGATATCGTCGTACAACGTGCCCGTGCCCTCGGTGGCGATTGGCAAGGTGCTGTCGGCATTGTTCACCCACTGCGCAATATCGATGTCGTGAATGCCCCATCCGCCCGCCAGGTTGCCCAGCCCGTAGTCGGAGATGCGCAGCCAGATCACCGACGTGCGCAGTTTGCTGTACGGCACATACGGCGCCGGCCCCAGCCACATGTCCCAATCGAAGCCCGGCGGGACCGGCGCGGGGATCTCCTGTGGCTGGCGTCCGCCGCCGCCCGAGGACGCGATGGCAATCGTTTTGAGCTGGCCGATTCGCCCGTTGCGCACCATTTCGCAGGCGTTGCGGAAGTAGAAGCTGGAGCGCTGCTGCGCGCCGAACTGGAACACCACGCCCGACTTTTTCACCACGTCGCGCACGGCCTTGGCGCCCTCACCCGTCAGCGCGCACGGCTTCTCGTAGTACATGTGCTTGCCGTGCCTCGCCGCCGCGATCCCCATCAGGGGAGTCCAGCGCTCGCCCGGCGCCATCAGGAGGGCGTCAATGTCCTTGCGCTCCAGCAGCTCGCGGAAATCGTGGTACAGGTCGCAGGCCTTGTCGCCGTTGCGCGCGTCCACCAGTTGCTTGGCTGCCTGCCGGGCGGTCTCCTGCACGTCGCACACCGCCACCACGCGCGTGTCGTCCCTTTGCAGGAAGCCGCGCATGTCGCCGGTGCCCTGCCTGCCTACGCCGATGCATCCCAGCGTGATGCGGTCGCTGGGCGGCGGCGCGCCGGCGGCGCCCAGTGCCGACGCCGGAATGATGGTGGGGAACCCCATCACGGCTAACGTTCCCTTGAGGAAACCTCGCCTGTTGGCCCTCTGAGCATCCATCGGAGAAATACCTCCTATACTCAGCAGGTATAGCACCACACGCCGCGGGCTGCAACCAAGCGGATGGCCGTGACATCATCAAAGTATGAACGTCGCTTTCTACGGCCATGTCCGCCAGTATCACAACCTCAAATCGGAGATCGATCGAAGCATTCACGCTGTTCTGGAATCCGGCCAGTATGTCATGGGTCCCATGCTCCAGCGGTTCGAGCGGGAACTGGCCGAATATCACGGGATGAAGTTCGCCATCGGCGTCGCCAACGGAACCGACGCGCTCTGGCTTTCCTTCATGGCGCTCGGGATTGGCCCCGGCGATGAGTGCATCACCACCACCAACACTTTCTTCGCCACCGCGGAGGCCATCTGGATCGCCGGCGCCACCGCCGTATTCGTGGACTCCGACCGGGGCACCAATTGCCTCGATCCCTCCCAGGTCGAAGCGGCCATCACGCCCCGCACCAAGGCCCTGGTCCCGGTTCATCTATATGGCCAGACCGCCGACATGAAGGCCCTCCGCCAGATCGCCGGCCGCCACAATCTTTTGATCGTGGAAGACAACGCGCAGGGGATCGGCGCCCGCGGAGACGGCTTCAAAATCGGCGAATTGAGCGACACCGTTTGCACCAGCTTCATCACCCAGAAGAACCTCGGCTGTTTCGGCGATGGCGGCGCGGTGGTTACCAACCACGAGAATGTGGACCGCGAAATCCGCAAGCTGCGCAATCACGGCTCCGATAAGAGATCCTGCCACAGCATGGGCTACAACAGCCGCCTGGACGACCTGCAAGCCGGAGTGCTCAGCGCCAAGTTGAATCACCTCGACGAATGGAACGCCCTGCGCCGCCAGTGGGCCGCGCGCTACTCCGCCGGCCTGCGTGACGCCGCCAACATCCGGCTTCCCTACGAAGCGCCCGGTAACTACCACGTCTATCATCTGTATGTCATCGAGACGAAGAAGCCGGAGCATCGCGACTCACTCCTGGATTTTCTGACCGCCCACGGCATCGACGCCAAGTGTCACTATCCCATCGCCATTCACCAGCAGGAAGGTTACCCTTGGGGCAAGCCGGCCCGCATCGCGGGCTCCGTTTCCAACTCCGCGCGCAACGCCGCGTGCTGCATTTCGCTCCCCATGTTTCCCGAACTGACCCCCGGCGAGGTCGATTACGTCATCGAGAAGGTCCTGGAATGGGACCACGCGGCGCATGCTTTAGCGTCTGTCAGGAAATAACCAGTCCAATCGCGGCAACCGCTCTCTAACGGGGTGCCCTCTGGGCCCGGCTCTGAACGCGCATCGGAGCCGGGCCCAGAGGGCACCCCGTTAGCCTCAATGCTGTTCACGTAGGGCGTTGAGTGCCGCCAACTGCAGTTGCCGGCCCGCCGATACCGAAAACGGATTCGCCGATGGACCTGTGTTCCTGGACTGGCGCCGGGGGCGTTTCGCCGGGGGCGGGGTGGCCCGGGTCATTATTACGGAGACTCCCAAGGATTTGTAACTGGGTTTCCGGCGTTTGGGTTACGGGCGAGACCGGATCGGGGTTGACCAATACGACGTCCTGGTCGCGGGCCTCGAGGCGTTCCAGCTCTTTGAGCGCGGTGTGGAAGGCGCGGCGGGTGGAGTTGATGCGGTGCTGGAGCCGGGTAAAGGTCTGGTCGCCTTGCTGGAGGGCATAGGCGCACGCGTCGGAGTCCTGCGGGCTGGCAGTGAAGAGCTTGTCCCACAGGGAACCCTCGACCCAGTCGAAGCGGCGAAGGTGCCATTCGCACATGATGATTTGGTCGAGGAGGCAACGCGCCTCGGGGGAAGCGGGCGGGTGGCGGTCGTAGTATTCGTCCCTAAGTTCCTCGAGATCTTCCTGGAATTCCCAGATGAGGACTTGGGTTTCAGCGAAGATGCCGGTCTGGAGGTTGGCGTTGACGATGCGAGCCTTACCTTCGGCGGTGGCGGCGCCGTGGGACTTGCCTCCGTTCTCACGGGAGGCGGCGATCTGCTTCTGAGTGCGCATAGAAGGACCTTTCCTGGCAGGTCTGGAGACCTTCGTTAGAAAAAGTAAAGGGCAGCCCGGAAGGGACTGCCCTTTTGACAACTACTGTAGCAGGCGAACTTTGCCGGGACGGGGGCGAAGGCCGTAAGTTATTGAGGGGGCTTGGAAAATTCTGTGGGGTCCGGCGTGAACGACAAAATCAGGGGCCACGGGAAGGCTGGAGAGGAGGCCTATCGGAGCAGGCTTGGGGTTGCCTACGGGAGCGGTGGGGCCTGCGGCGTCAGGCAGAATTTATCAATCAGGCTGCCACATGTGAGCAACGGGCGTGAGACGTCAACTTGACGTGAAGGGTCTTCACAGGATTACGCCCAGGGGACCGTTCTGAGGTGCCACGAAGATTCATCTCTCGTTGTCGAAAAGACCGATCATAGAAGCATGGCCGAGTTTTTCACGCACAATGCTGCCGCCGTGCTTGCACTTCTTGGGGTTCTCGTTGGAGCCACCGTTACTGGTGGCCTAACGTTTGCGACTGGATGGGTCATGCGCAAGCGAGATCTGGATCTCAAAATATGGGAGAAGTTCCTTGATCGCAGAATAGCTGCGCACGAGACCGTGATAGGCCTTGCCATCGCAATGCGTCGGATGGTTGCCCTGGGGGGAATCGACGCCGCCGGTGAGGTTGCGCGCGCCCCCGAGGTGATGATGTCCAAAGAGGCGTTTGACGCGTGGCTGGTCGAGTTCGCGGAAAAATCATCGCCAGCAACGACCTGGCTCTCAACGGCTGTCAAAAGGGAACTCAACCTCGCTCAAGACTACTTTGTGACGATTCACGGCAATTTGTCCGGCTCTGCTCCCGATGCTTTTCCCACTGTAGGCGCCCTCATCAGGCAAGACTTCATCGACCTATCCAGCAAGTTGGAGAAGGCGGCGTTCGAATTCCTCACAAAGGAAGCGCGGAACCTGCGCCTGAGTGATCTCAATGATTGGCACAAATATCCGCGCCAGGTGACCGAGTCTCGGCTGCAAGACACAGTGCTCCTCAGTAGGTGGGCGGAGATCAAGGCTTCCTTGGTGCACCGCGACTAGCACCAAAGCAAGCGCAGCCGTCGCGCCACGGCAGCCAGTCCTGCGCCAGAATAACGCCCAGCGGTCTAAGGGTTGCCGTTATTGGCCTCACGTCTGTGCCCCTCACAGGTCCATTCAGCGTCGGTTTCTCCCGCCAAACACCTCACGGTATCCATCTTGACGGTTTGTCCCCATACCGGACTTTTGGCAGGTCAATGACGCCAAACGGCCATCCGGAAAGCGTCGGGATGCCACCCTTAAGTGAACCGTATTGCCGTTAGGCCCGCATTTCTCACACGTCGCTTGCCGTTGTAGCGCAGGCACCCCTGCCCAATGGCACTTAGTTTTCCCGGGAACGGGAATTCTACGGAAGTTGTGGGGCAGGTTGGCAGGGGTACCCTCTGGGTCCGGCGGGTTGGTAACCCGCCCGGAACCGCGCGTACACAGGCCGCCGGCGCCGGTTGGAAACCGGCGCGCAGGATACAATCCTGCCCCACAATCCATGCGGGATGTTCGATCCCGCGAAAACCCAAGAACACTCCCGGGCCGGTTGTGATATTCCTTGAGAATCGGGTAACAACATGCGAAAACCCATACTCATCGCTCTGGCCCTCGGGGTTGGGGCATCTCTCACTGCTTTCTCTCAGGCCGCGCCGCCGCAGACTCCGCCGGTGCAGCAGATTCGGCCGCCCGCGCCGCCGCCCTACGCCTGTGAGCCGGTCAACCCAAACGCCACGCCGGAGGCGCGCGCACTGCTGAAGACGCTGTGCGCGGTCTCGGGCAAGGGCATTCTGTCCGGGCAGCACAATTTTCCCAACCAGCGCTCCCAGGATACGGACCGGGTCTATGCAGCCACCGGCAAGTACCCGGCTATCTGGGGATCGGATTTCGGATTCCTGGACGGCGAGGACAAGGACTCCATCATCCATCGCGACCTGATGATCGAGGAGGCCAAGAAGCAGGCGGCGGCCGGCTCCATCATCTACCTGTGCTGGCACATGTTGCGGCCGACCGAGGATGAACCTGCCAAAGCGGGCGAGAACGGCAGGCCCAGCGAAGCCTGGCGCGGCAGCGTCCAGGCCCGTCTGACCGACGAGCAGTGGCAGGAGTTGATCACGCCCGACACGCCGCTCCACCAGCGCTGGGAGAAGTACATGGACACGGCGGCGGCGTTTCTCAAGCAGCTTCAGGACGCCCACATCCCTGTGCTATGGCGGCCCATGCACGAGAACAACGGCACCTTCTTCTGGTGGGGCGGCCGTCCGGGCCAGTTCGGCACCGCGCAACTCTACCGCGAACTGTACTATCGCATGGTCAATGTCCACCACCTGGATAACCTGATTTGGGTGTGGAACCAGAACGGCCCGGCCCCCTTCGGCGAGTTTCACCAGTTCTTTCCCGGCCAGAACTTCGTCGATGTGGTCAGCTACGACAACTACCGCACGCTTGACGACAGATATTACTGGGAGATACTGGATTTGGCGAACGGCAAGCCCATCGCGCTCGGCGAGGTTGGGACCCCGCCCCCGGCGGAAGTGCTCAAGTCGCAGCCCAAGTGGGTGTGGTTCATGGATTGGGCCGGCGGCGTCGAGCGCCAGGCCGACCGGCTGAAGACGGCCTATGCCGACCCTTGGGTGCTCAGCCGCGGCGATCCGCTGCCGAAGTAAGAAGGAGAGGATACTCATGAAGCGCATCATCCTCCTCGCACTCATCGCACTGGCGCTGCAAGCTCAGAATTACACGCTCGGCGTAGGCGTTTACCCCGGCGATCCCAAGGAAAACTTCGCGCCGGCCATGCGCATCGATTCCTCCACCTACCGCAACCTGGCGCTCCACCGTCCGGCGTATCACTCCTCCAGCTACGATTACAACTTGACCGCCCAGTTGGTGACCGATGGCATCAAGGAGACCGCGCTGCCCCGATGGATCTCGACCTCGACCAGCGCGCAGGGGGTCCTCGATAAGGTGGAACGCGGACTCTTCCTCGACGGCAATTGGGTGACCGGTGTCGATCTGCCCGGGCCCAGTGCGTGGGTGCAGGTGCAACTGGCCGGCGGCGCATCCCCGCTCGAAGTCGACCGCATCGACGTTGACGGTTCCGTCAAGTCGCCCTCCGACGAACCCGAGATCTGGGCTTGCAGCGTTTCCGGCTCGAACGATGGCGCCGGCTGGGAGCCGCTCGGCCACATGGAAGACATGGCGCGTCCTTCGGGCGATGTCCGGCCTTCCATCCGGTTCGCCGCGCCCGCGCGCTACCGCTTTTACCGCGTCGCCTTCTCGGATCCGCGCGCGGTCTCCTGGCGAGTGATGGAACTTTCGCTATTCCGTGGCGGCCATCCCGTGCGTGTCGGCGGCCCGTATCAATTTGCGAGCGCCTGGAAAAGCGCCGGCGTGGGCGAGGAATGGGTGTATGTCGATCTCGGCTCCGCCTGCACCTTCGACCGCGTCAAGCTGTACTGGATCCGCCGCGCCGTCGCGGGATCGCTCCAAATATCCTCCGACGCCGTCAATTGGAAATCCGTCGCCGCTCTGGCCGACGATGTGAAGCTCGCGCCGCCCGCGCAGGCCCGCTACGTCCGCGTCCTCATGCAAAAGCCCGCCGCGCCCGAAGGCTACATCCTCAGCGAGATCGAAGTTTTCGGCAAGGGCGGCCCCGTTCCAGAAGCCAAGCCCGGCCCAACGCCGTCCGAGAATCGTCTGGAACTCGCCGGCGGCGGGTGGCGTGTGGAGCGCGATTCGCTGGTCAAAGCGGATGGCCTCGCGCTTTCCAAACCCGGCTTCGCCGATTCCAACTGGATGATGGCCACCGTCCCCGGCACCGTGCTGGTGAGCTACCTCAACGCCGGCGCCATCCCCGACCCCAACTACTCCGACAACCAGAACATGGTCTCCGACTCGTTCTTCCAGGCCGATTTCTGGTATCGCAACGAGTTCTCGCTCCCGCCCGCGTTTTCCGGCAAGCGCGTCTGGCTCAACTTCGACGGCATCAATTGGAAAGCTGAAGTCTTTCTCAACGGAGAGAAACTCGGCCGCATCGATGGTGCCTTCATACGCGGCCGCTTTGATGTCACTTCGAAGCTACTCGCCGGCCGGAAAAACGCCCTCGCGGTGCGCATCCTCAAGACCGCCAACCCCGGCAGTGTCAAGGAAAAGACTTTTGAAAGCACCGGCAAAAACGGCGGCGCACTCGGCGCCGATAACCCCACCTTCCACGCCTCCGTCGGCTGGGATTGGATCCCCACCATCCACGGCCGTGAAACCGGCATCTGGAACCGCGTCTACCTCGACGCCACCGGCCCCGTGACCCTGGAAAATCCGTTCGTCAACTCGACTCTGCCGCTTCCCGATACCACCCGTGCCACTGTCGCCATCTCGGTCACCGTCAACAACCACTCCGCCACGCCGGTCTCCGGGACCCTGCGCGGCCGCTTCGGTGACCAGTCCTTCGATCTCCCGGTTACTCTCGAAGCGTCGAAGGACATACTGGTGAAACAAACTTTGCAGATCGCCAACCCGAAGTTGTGGTGGCCCGCCGGATACGGCCAGCCCAACCTCTATGACGTGAACCTGCAATTCGAGACCGCCGCGAACACCGTTTCCGATGCCAAGAGTTTCCAGGCGGGCGTGCGCCAGTTCACCTACAACGAAGCAGGCGGCGCGCTGAGAATGTGGATCAACGGCCGCCGTTTCATTCCCAAGGGCGGCAATTGGGGCTTCGGCGAATCCATGCTCCGCTACCGCGCCCGCGAATACGACACCGCCGTGCGCTACCACGCCGAGATGAACTTCACCATGATCCGCAACTGGGTGGGCCAGATCGGCGAGGACGAATTCTACGACGCCTGCGACCGCCACGGTGTCGTCGTGTGGCAGGATTTCTGGCTGGCCAATCCCTGGGACGGCCCCGATCCCGACGACGATGCCATGTTCCTGCGCAACGTCCAGGACTACGTGCTGCGCATCCGCAACCACCCCTCAATCGGCCTCTACGTGGGCCGCAATGAGGGCTTTCCGCCCAAGCCCATCGACGACGGCATCCGCGCCACGCTCGACGGTCTCCATCCCGGCATGCACTACATCCCCAGCTCGGCCGACGGCGTGGTCAGCGGCCACGGCCCCTACCAGGCCCAGTCCCCCAAGTTCTATTTCACAGAGCGCGCCACCCCGAAATTCCACAGCGAGATGGGCATGCCCAACGTGGTCACGCTCGACAGCCTGCGCCTGATGATGCCGGAATCCGCCATGTGGCCGCAGAACGCCATCTGGGGTCTCCACGACTTCACCTCCGAGGGCGCGCAAAACGGCGCCGACTTCCGCGCGCGCATCGAAAAGAGCTATGGCCCCGCCGATAACGTGGCCGACTGGCTCTGGCTCGCGCAGTTCGTAAATTACGAAGGCTACCGCGCGATGTTCGAGGCGCAGAGCATCCACCGCATGGGCCTGCTCATCTGGATGAGCCATTCCTGCTGGCCCTCGTTCGTCTGGCAGACCTACGATTACTACTTCGAGCCGACGGCCGCTTACTTCGGCGCCAAGAAAGCCTCCGAGCCTCTGCACATCCAGTGGAACGCCGCCAGCGACGACATCGAAGTGGTCAACTACAGCGCCGGCGCGGCCCCCGGTCTCACCGCCCGCGTTCAGCTAATCAACTCCGATGGCGTCTTGAAGTGGGAGAAGTCCGCCAACCTCGATAGCGCCGAAGACACCGTACAGTCGCCCTTCAAAATGGAGTACCCCGCCGGTCTCACGCCCGTCCACTTCATCCGCCTGGAACTCCGCCAAGGTGGAAAACTGGTTTCCGACAACTTCTACTGGCGCGGCACCGAGGAGGAAAACTATCGCGCCCTACGCACTCTGCCGAAGGTCGCGATCGCCGCGTCCACCACCGCCGAGCGCCGCGCTGACCGCTGGTTCCTAACCACCACGCTCTCCAACGCGTCACAGACCCCCGCGCTCATGGTGCGTCTGAAAGCCGTGCGCGAGAAGAGTGGAGACCGAATTCTGCCGGCGATTTACAGCGATGGGTATGTGGCTTTGATGCCGGGCGAGAAGCGTAGCATCTCAACCGAACTGCGCGACGCCGACACCCGGGGCGAGAAACCGCGGATCGTAGTGGAAGGGTTTAACGTTGCGAGCGCAGAGAACTGAGCGCTTCCGAGCCGGGGGCCCGAGGCTGGGTTCCGGACGTGCGAAACTATTGGATATGAGGGCGACGATCGAACTACCTGAGCCGGTATTCCAGACCCTGCTCGCCCTGGCCGAGCAGCAGGGTTCCAGCCTTCAAGCTGTGATACTCGAGGCAATCAAGAAAGAAATCGCACTTGGCCCAACGCCAGATGAAAGGCGGCGGCGTGTGTCATTGCCACTCGTTCGCTCCAAACACCCGGGCTCGTTGCGCTCACTGACCAACGCCGACGTTGATGACATTCCCGGCTGATAGCGGGCGCCTTCCCGCCGTCAACGCCTGGATCGCAATTGCCGCGGACAGGCACGTACATCACGACCTTGCCCGCCAGTGGTTCGATTCCGTGGCCGCCCCAGTCTGCTTCTGTCGCGTCACCCAGATGGCGTTCCTCCGCCTTCTCACCAACCCGAAGGTCATGGGGGAGGATTCATTGAGCCCGGCAGGGGCAATAGCCGTTTACCGCCAACTTGCAAGTGATGAGCGTGTGCACTTTGCGCCGGAACCGCCGAACATCGAGAGCGCCTGGATCTCCCTGATGGGTGTACGCGAGGCAAGCGGCAGCACCTGGACGGATGCATACCTCGCCGCCTTCGCCTTGGAGGCAGGTTTTCGTCTGATCAGTTTCGACATGGGTATGCGTCATTGGCCGGCGCTGGCGTTGGACGTTTTGGGCCGGGCGTAGGTGGCGCGGAAGGCTTCAACCTCGCGCGCGCCGGGAACTAAGCAGCCAAAGATTCGCCGGTACGCGCCCGCGCGCGGCTGCAGCATCGGCGCCGAAGATATCAGCAACAGTCTTCCGTCCTGGTGTATACTGGATGGACCTGAGGGGCAAACTGGGATACCTTCAGTCAACACTCGCCAAAAAGGACAATCTACATGAAGCGATTTACGGTAACTCTGTTGATGATGGCGCTCAGCGCCGGAATGCTGCTCGCACAAGCGCAAACCAAGGCCGCGGATGCAAAAAAACCGGCGGCTTCGGCCAATGCCGCCAGCGATGAGCTGAAGCAGATCGAAAACGATTGGGTGGAAGCGTCGAAGGCCAAGAACGCGGAAAAGTTGGGGGACATTCTCGCCGATAGCTGGGTGGCACTTGAGTGGGACGGCCAGCGGATGGACAAGGCCAAGGCCCTGGCGGAAATGAAGACGCCTGGCAATTCGCTGGACACCATTGAAATGGGCCCCATGACCGTTCGTGTTTTCGGTAACACCGCTGTGGTAACCGGAAGCGACACCGAAAAGAGCATGGAAAACGGCAAAGACACCAGCGGCAAGTACGTTTGGACCGATGTCTTCGTAAAGCAGAATGGCAAGTGGAGGGCGGTAGCGTCGCAATCCACCAAGGTGCCTAAGTAGTCCGCTCACCGCTCGCCCGCCGGGCCGCGACGGCGCGTTCGGCGGGTAGCGGCGCGGTTTCATTTGCGTCGCCCCAAGGCGTACTGAAAATTCATCCGGGCCGCCACCACCACCGTCGCGAATCCTCCGATCATCTTTACCTCGTAAAGCCAGGATGCGCCCTCTGGCGGAATGAAGGCCACCAACAGCGCCAGCGCCGTGACGCTCAGCCCGCACCCGGCGCTCACGCGCCATCCGCACTTCCAGCCAGCGGCGAAGATGTACACGAAGGGGAACAGGGTTGTGACGGTGGTGAGGTCGACCAGGACCTGATAGCCGCCACGCAGGCTCTCTCCCGCCGTCAACATCAGGATAGCCAGGCTGCTGAATGCGGCTTCCGACAGAAGTGCGACGTGCGGCGTGCCCCACCTGGGATGCAGGCGCGCAAATGCCGGCGGCAGGTATCGATCGATCCCGATGACAAACGGGAGACGGGCGCAGCCGCTCAGCCAGGAACCGAAGGCGCCGGCGGAAGCGGCCAGAATGAGAAGCGCGATCAGCAAGGGGAAGCCCCGCCAGCCCAATCGTGTCCCCGCTGCCTGGGCCGCTTGCATCACGCCCGAGATAATGTCCACCCGGCCCGAAGACATCAGGGCCAGCACCGCCAGTGTTCCGCCCACGTAAAAGGCGCAGACCGCCAGACCTGAGATCCAGGCTGCGCGCGGAATGGTCCGCGACGGGTCGCGGATCTCTCCCGCCATGATGGCTCCCAGTTCCAGGCCGGTGAATCCCAGGGCGATCTGCGACCAGAAGTTCAGCTTCCCCCAGTCCATCCGGGGCACGAAATTGTGGAGCGGCGTTGCCGAGCCCGAATGCCGCCAGGCGAACCAGCCCGCCGCCATGAGCAGCGCACCCACCAGGATGGTGGCCAGCCCGCCCATATCGCTGGTCCATTTGCCCAGCTCCGCGCCCAGCAGGTTGAGGATGGCCACCGACCACAGAATGGCCAGAGCCAGCCCGATCATGAGCGCTTTGTCCTGCGAGAAGCCAAACGCCTCCGCCGCTATGGACAGGCCGTACAGAAGCGCGGAGGGCAGATAGAACAAGTTGCTCACGAAATAGCACGCTCCGCACAAGAACCCGTGCCACGGTCCGAAAGCCTCCCTGGTCCACACATACAGGCCGCCTTCCTCCGGATATCGCCTGGAAAGTCCCGCTACTACCAGAGCCGAGGGAATGAAGAACAGCAAACCCGCCGAGACCCACAACGTGATCGATCCCGGACCGGTGTGCGCCGCCACTGCCAGCCAACGGACACCTACCACGGCGGTGATGTTGAGCAGGACCAGGTCGGGTAACCGCAGGGTACGGCGCAGCCCGCTCACGGCACCAGCAGATAGCTCACGAACGCCAGCCTCAGCCCATCGGGCGACCACGAGGGCACGTTGATCGTCCCCTGCCCGCCGAACAGCTTCGCCAGTACGCTGATTTTTTTGTTCGCCAGTGTCATGATGCGCAGCATCACATCCTGGTTTTCGGGATGCCCACTTACGCCCTTCTCATAAGTGAGTAACACCATCCGCTGCCCGTCCGGCGAGACGTGCGCGAACCAGTTGTTGTACCCATCGTCGGGAGTCACTTGCTCCTGCCCGCTGCCGTCCGGTCTCATCCGCCAGATCTGCATCAGCCCGCTGCGAATCGAGTTGAAGTAGATGTACTTGCCATCCGGCGAATACTCCGGCCCGTCGTCCAGCCCCTCCGCCGTCGTCAGCCGCGTCTCCTCGCCGCCCGCCGCCGGAATCGTGTAGACGTTGAAGTTGCCGTTGCGCTCTCCGCAGAATGCCAGCGTCTTCCCGTCTGGCGACCACCCATGCAGATACGACGGCGAGTTCGCCGTCACCTTGCGCGGGGTCCCGCCGCCGATCGGTACCACATAAATCAGCGACCGGTGCTCTTCCTGCGATTGATCGCTGATCCCCATCATCGTCCCGTCCGGCGAGAGGACGTGGTCGTTGTTCAGCCGCGTGGCGAACGCCGTGTCGATAGTCTCCGGCTTGCCGCCATCCGCCGGGATGCGATGCAAGCGGCCGTCTCCGTTGAACAGCAGCATGTTGTCCTTGGTCCAGTTGGGCGCTTCGAATCGCCCCGGCGCCACGTAGACCACGCGCGCGTCCGTGGATGCCACGGTGATGGTTTCGAGCGTGCTGTAGAGCTTCGGCTGCCCGGAAGCCGCCGGCGCCGGCGTCACCTCCACGTTGCGGAAGGTGGCCGTTTCGATGGCGTCCTTGTTGTGCGCGCTCAGCCCGATCCCCACGTAAAACGGGTCCTTCAGCGCCACCTTCATCGATCCGCCCGCCAGGTGCAGTTCCTCGCCTTCCCCGGCCACGGACATATAGAAGTACGCTCCCGACTTGGTGATCCTCACCCGCTTCGGCGCCGACAGGTTGGATTGCACCTCGTGCGTGGCCGCGCCCTTCTCTTCGCGCGATTGCAGCGACGTCAGCCCGCTGGCGTGCACGGCGGCGTCTGCGTACGCGGCGTCCGCGTCCAGGTTCTGCCGCACCATCAACACCGCCTTCTTGTGCGGATCGCCGGTGGTTGTCGTGAACGCGACCTCCGCCGTCACCGACACATCGCCCGACACTTTCTTCCAGACGAACTGAAACGCGTCCGCCGTCCCCCAGATGTTCTCCCCGCTGGCCGTAATGCGATAGGTCTTCTGGGCCGCGTCATATTGCACCGACCCCGGATGCAGCACGGTGCCCACATCCCCATGCCCTTCAAAGATTCCCGGTTGGGCAATCACCGCCGGCGATAGCATGATGGCCGCCACCATCATCCGAGCCGCGCATCTAATCTCCATTCTCAAATCCTCCCGCTCCCCACCTATACCACGCCTCTCACTCGCGGTAGAATCTTCGGTGATGATTCGAACTACCGGCTCGATAATCCTGTTTGCGGCGTTCGCTGCCGCGGCGTTCGCCCAGCCCGAGGTGATGGCTTGGGGTAACCTGACCGGCCTGCGCGTCGATGGCCACCTCTTGGAACTCAGCACCAGCATGTGCGTCGCCCAGCCCGAAATGGCGGGGGTGAGTTGCACCGGCCGCGAGAAACAGCAGAACAGCTACTCCCGCAACGGCAAAACCGAAACCGTCACCGTCCGGATGCGCACCCCGCGCGAGTTCCGCGACCCCCAGAACCCCGGCTGGATCATGGCTGCCACCGAAGTGGTGGAAGACACCGGCCCCGCCACCGCCAAAATCGATCTCGAATTCACTTCCCCCAACGACGCCGACATCGGCGGCGCCTTCCTTGGCATTGAGCTCCCCGCTTTGGTTTTTTCCGGAGGCTCCGTCGAGCTCATCGATCCCGACCCGCCCACCGCCGCACGAACGTCTCTCGCCGCCGGCGTCGCCGAACAGAATGAGTACCTGCGCGCCACGGCCACGGGCGCGCGCTTCATCTCCCGCACCCGCCAGATCGAGGTGACCTTCAACGAGCCGACACAGATTATCGTCCGCGACGACCGCCGCGAGGGAAGCTACAACCTACAGGTCCTGCTCGCCGTCATCACCGGCAAGACCACCGCCGGCCAGACCGGCAAGAAGAGCTTCACTTTCAAAGTCACCGGCGAGATCGACAAGAACCCGGTCGAAATCACTCTTGACGCTTCGCATCCCGGCCAGATGTTCGATGGTTTCGGCGGCAACTTCCGCCTGCAGAGCGCTCGCGACCCCCAGGTCATCGACTACACTCTCGAGAACATGCGCGTCGCCTGGGGCCGCGTCGAGATGCCCTGGTTCCTCTGGCACCCCGATGAAACCACCGATCCTCTGGCCGCCGCCCGGTCCGGCAACGTGAATCCGCGAGTTCAGCAGGCCATGGAGATGGCCCGCAGGCTGGCGCAAAAAGGCATGCCGGTCATAGTGAGCGCGTGGCACCCGCCCAATTGGGCGATCCTTGGCGGTGGGGTGCCGTCTGGGCCCGGCCGCGGCCCCACTCCCGGCGGTGCAGCCCCCGCCACGTTCGGCCCCCCGGACCCAGAGGGCCCGCGCGGCCATCCCCTCAACCCCGAGAAGATGGCCCGCATCAAGGACTCCATCGCCGGCTACCTGCTCTTTCTCAAGGAAAAATACGGCGTCGAGGCCGCGCTGTTCAGCTTCAACGAATCCGATCTCGGTATCGACGTACGTCAAACCCCGCGCGAGCACGCCGAACTTATCAAAACCCTCGGCGCTTACTTCGCCGCCAAGGGCCTCGCCACCAAGCTCGCGCTGGGCGACACTTCCGACGCCAACCCCATCGATTTCATCCGGCCCGCCATGCACGATCCCGAGGCTGTCAAGTACGTCGGCGCGGTGGATTTTCACTCCTGGCGCGGATGCACCGACGAGATGCTCGCCCAGTGGCGCGATGCCGCCCGCGAGGTGGACGTCCCCCTGGTGGTGGCCGAAGGCAGCACCGATGCCGCCGCGTATCGCTACCCCCAGATCTTCACCGAGCAGTCATTCGCCCTCTACGAGATCAATCTCTACCTGCGCATCCTCGCCATCGCGCAACCCAGGTCCATCCTACAGTGGCAGTTTACGGCCGACTATTCCGTCCTCGCCGGCGGCGGCATCTTCAACGACAACGGCCCGCTCCGCCCCACCCGCCGCTTCTGGAATCTCAAACAACTTGCTCCGACGCCCCCGCGCTCCTTCTCGCTCCCGGTGGCCTGCGACAAACAACCCAACCTCACCTGCGCCGCCTTCGGCGATATCGCCGACGGCATCTACACCGTCCACATCGTCAACCACGGCGCCACTCGCACCGCGACCCTCACGGGCCTGCCGCCCACCGTGAAACAATTGCGCCTATGGGTCACCGACGCCCAACGCGGCATGCAAGAGTCCGGCCGCATTCCGGTTACCGATGGCAAAGCCCAATTCTCCCTGGCCGCCACCAGTTACACCACCGTAATCGGCGGCAATCCGTAGGGGACGGGCATGCCCGGCCCGCGCGGCCGCCCTATCGCGCCTTCGGCAAACTAATCAAGTTAGCCAGTAACTGGTATGCGCCGTCCGTCCCCGCCGGCAGTTGACGCCATAGCCCGAGGCCCAGATAGATCCACCGGCCTTTACCATACCGTGCTTCGACCAATGACCCGAGTTTCACTCCCGGATTGTCTTTGAATGAGTCCGTCATCGACACTAAGTCGGTGTACTTAGCGTCCTTGTCTCCCAGGAAGTAGAGGCCGCGCTCCTGCACCCATCCAGCCCAGGCCGCCGGGCCGATCTTGTTGGGATAGTTGAACACCGGGTTAGCCGGCTCCAGCACTTTGACGGGCGCCGTCTCATCGGCCACGCGGTTGTTGCTCACCTTCGCGGGGTAAGGGCCGTATTGCTCCTGGTTGAATTCCATCTTGTTGTATTGCACGATGACCGTTCCGCCGCGCTCCACGTAATCCAGCAGGCGGCGATTGTAAGCGCGCAAATCGGCGCGCCGCTCGTACGCGCGCACGCCGGTCACAATCACATCGTGCTTCGACAGGTCGCCCCACGCCAATTCGTCCTGGTCGATGAACGCCACCTTCGCGCCCAACTGCTCGATCGCCGGCGGCACTTGGTCGCCGACGCCCACAATGTAGCCCACGTTGAGATTGGGGGCCACCTTCACGTCAATGACTTTGAGCTCCGTCTCGGCCGGCTTGATCACCTGCCGGCGTTCCACGTGCGGATACTCGATTACCTGGTATCCGTCGGCGAACTTCTCCTCCCCGGTAGCCGCCGATGTAACCACCGCGCGCAGCGTGTACTCGCCGGCCTTCACCTGCGCCGGCGCGGTGATTTGGAAACGGGCCGACAGCGCCTCGTCCTCGTGCGCGAAGCTCAGCGGCACGCTCGCGGGCACGACCTTCCATCCCGCCGGCAGCTCCAGCGCCGCGCTGGCCTGCGCCGCGCCCTTCGTGCCGTTCGTCACCGCAACGTAGATCTCGCGCTCCACGGGTTTCGCCGCTCCTCCGCCGGCCACCGGAATCACCGCCAGCTCCGGCGTCACCCGCACCGAAAAAGCCGGAACCACGGTCACTTCCATCCGTTTGTCGCCGAAGTAGAGGTCCTTCACGTAGCGGAATTCGACCGGCACATCCTTCGTGACTTCGACATCCCCAGCCTTCACATGGAACGTGACCCGAAACGGCGTCGGTGCGAACGGAACGCCGAACGGCACGCCCGCGTCGAAGATTTCGATGGCCGCATTCGCCGGGTGCTTCCAGTAATCGTCGTGGAAGTAGGGTGTGGTCGGCTTCGCGCTCTTGGGGATGTGCGCCTCTGCGGTGCAAGAGTAAACGCCGTCCTGTTTGACTGACTCCGACTGGCATCGGCCCGGCGTGTCGAAACCGGCAATCGCCACGCCGGTCACGCTCACGTCCACCGCGCCCCGGTTCACAGCCACAATCGACAGCCTCACCGGCTGCCCGGCAATCACCAGCCCGTCGTCGGCCAGCGCGTAGAAGGTCATGTAATGCGCGGCCAGCACGGCGTCCTCGTAGTCGCGTTCCTTGTTCGCGAGGCGGAAGTCGATCTCGTACCGCGCCGAATCGCTCAGCCCCAGCGAGCCCAGCCGCGCGCGCAGCGCCCGCAGGTTGGCGAGACCGTCCTCGATGGGCGCGGCGGTGCCGGCGTCGTTACCGGCGTCGAACGTAATCTGCGCGCGCTTGGCATCGTTGACGACTGCCTCGAGCCCGGCTGTCAGCGCCGTAGGCGGCTTGGGCCCGGCAAACTGCGCCACCGCCGCCAGCCGCGTATCCACGCCATCGAAGAGCGACGTTTCGTCTTTCGCCATCTGTCCCGGTATGGTGGTGTCCCTGAGTTGGTAACCGCCGGGCCCAGAGGGCACCCGGCGGCCGCCCCGCCCACCGGCCATTCCCGGCAGCATCCCCAGTCCACCCATTCCTTGAGACTTGTGACTGGCGCGCGCGTCGCTGCCGATCTCCGCGTAAGTGCGCCCCAGAAGCGGGTCATACACCGCCGTGCTGACTGACGTGAGCTTCATCGCTGTTGGGGAAGATCCGCCTCTCCCGCCTCCGCCGAAGCCGCCCGCGAAGTACAGCTTCCTCCCTTGCCAGGGCCTGAGCCCCTCCTGGATCTGCTCGGGGTACATGGCGGGATCGCCGGCCGCGCGGAAACCTTCCTGGACCAGAACGGTGGTCGCTTCGTGAGCCCGGTCCCCGCCGCGGCCCTGGATGTTCATGGTGAGCACCACGTCGGGGCGCAAGGTGCGGAACAGCCGCACGTAGTCGCCGACAATCTCCTTCCGGCCCCACTTCCCGATCACTTCCTCCGGGTCGAACGAGTAGCCGTAGTCGATGGCGCGCGTGAAGTACTGCTCGGCGCCGTCCAGGCGGTGCGCCGCCAGCAGCTCGGATGTGCGCAGCACGCCCAGGTCCCGGAACAGTTCCGGACCGATTTCGTTCTGCCCGCCCTCACCGCGATTGTTTTGCAGGTCGATCGCACGCAGGCCCATGCCCAGCCCGAACATGGCGAATAGCGCATTAGTCTCATCGTCGGGGTGCGCCGGGCACTGCATGAACGTCCCGGAGACATTCAGTTTCCGAAGCGCCAGGCCCAGCCCGATGTGGCCGCCGTCCGGCGCCACGCGCGAAAAGCTCATGCGGTTCTGCGCCACCACCAAGCCGGTGAGGCCAATGATGACGGTACCCAGCCCAAGAGCGAATAGGAATCGAAGACGCATGTAAGAGATTATACCCCATCTACCCTGTCGAGTAAGTACAACGCTCTTTGACTTACTGACCAATGTCACTTAGCCCCGCCGATGTTTTCGGGCCCGCGACCGTCGTAAAATGTGAAGAAGTTGTCTTGGTGGGGCATGCTTTAGCTTGCCCATTTTTTCACAGCTCCTCAGGGAGCGGTGCTATGCTGTGCGATTGGAGATCGACATGAAGGACTTGACGCGCAGGGAAATGTTTAAGACCAGCCTGGCCGCGCCCGCCGTGGTTGCGGCGGCGGAGACCGCCATTGGCACGGAAGCCCAGACGCAAACTGCGCCGCCTGCCACCGCGGCCGCGGCGTCCGGCCGGGAACGCCTCCTGCTCGATTTCGGCTGGCGCTTCCACCTCGGCAACGCCGCCGACGCGGCGCAGGATTTCAATTTCCGCGGTAACTTCTCCAAGACCGGGAATTTCGGCCCGGTCGCCACGCTGCTCTTCGACGACAACGACTGGAAGCCGGTCGATCTGCCTCACGACTGGGCCATCGAATTGCCCTTCCAAAACGATCCCGCGCTTTCCAGCAAGGGTTTCTATCCACTGGGGCGGACCTACCCCGCCACCTCTATCGGCTGGTATCGCCGCATCTTCGAACTCCCCGCCTCCGACGCGGGTAAGCGCATCACCATCGAGTTCGACGGCGTCTATCGCGAGGCCATGGTCGTCTTCAACGGCTTCTACATCGGCAGGCACATCGGCGGCTACGATCCGTTCAGCTTCGACGTTACCGATTTCGCATCTCCCGGCGGAAAGAACGTGCTGGTGGTCCGCGCCGACGCCACCCAGAGCGACGGCTGGTTCTACGAGGGCGCCGGCATTTACCGCCACGTCTGGCTGGTGAAGACCAACCCGGTACACGTGAAGAAATGGGGCACGTTCGCGCGCACCGAGGTGCGCCCCGGCGAAGCCACGGTCCGGATTCGCACGGAGGTGGAGAACCACGGCAAGGGTGCGCAGAACACGCGCGTCACCTCGACCATTCTCGACCCCGCGGGCCGGGCCGTGGGGAAAGCGGCCACCGTGCCGGTCTCGATCCCGGAGGGCGCTGAGCGCGTCTACGAACAGCAGGTGGTGGTGAAGGCGCCCGCTCTGTGGTCGCTCGTCGAGTGCAATCTCTACAAGCTGGCGACCGAGGTCGAAGCGGACGGCGCCGTCACCGATCGCTACGAGACGCCCTTCGGCATACGCACCTGCGCGTTCGATGCCGAGAAGGGCTTCTTCCTGAATGGCAAATCCGTCAAGCTCAAGGGCACCTGCAATCACCAGGACCACGCCGGCGTGGGCGCGGCGCTCCCCGATGCCGTGCAGTACTTCCGCGTTCGCAAGCTCCAGGAAATGGGCTGCAACTCACTGCGCACCTCGCACAATCCGCCCACACCCGAGCTGGTGAACGCCGCCGACGAGCTGGGCATGTTGGTCTTCGATGAAACCCGCATGATGTCTTCGAATCCCGAAGGCCTCTCCCAGTTCGAGAACCTCGTCCGGCGCGACCGCAACCATCCCAGCGTCTTCATGTGGTCGATGGGCAATGAAGAAGGCACGGCGGCCACCGATAAGGGGTCGCTCATCTTGACGGCGATGAAAGCCGTGTCGACCAAATACGACGGCTCGCGCCCGGTCTCCATGGCGCCCAACGGCGGCAGAGACATGGGCAAGTTCGGGTACGCCGTGTGCGACGTGCAGGGCTATAACTACGCCGATCCGGCCGCCGATGCTTTCCATAAAGCCAATCCGAAGGTCCCCGTGATGGGCACGGAGCAAGTCAGCGCGGTGGCCACGCGCGGCATCTACACCATGGACCCGGCACACGGTTACGTCGGCTCCTACGACCCCTACACCACCACCGGCCGCGCCTCCTGCGAAGGTTGGTGGAGCTTCTGCAATGCGCGCCCGTGGCTCGCCGGCGGGTTTATCTGGACTGGTTTCGATTACCGCGGCGAGCCTTCGCCCTACCAGTGGCCCAACATCAGCTCGCAATACGGCATCATCGATACCTGCGGCTTTCCCAAGGACAGCTTCTTCTACTTCCAGGCGTGGTGGGGTTCGAAGCCCATGCTGCACCTCTTCCCGCACTGGAACTGGCCGGGCTTTGAGGGTAAGGAGATTGCCGTCTGGGTCTACTCCAACCTGGACCGGGTCGAGTTGTTTCTCAACGGCCAGAGCTTCGGCGCCAAGGACATGAAGAAGGATTCGCACCTGGCGTGGAACGTGAAATACGCTTCCGGCGCCATCGAGGCGCGCGGATTCAAAGACGGCAAACAGGTCATCACCGCCACGCGCGAGACCACCGGACCGGCGGCCAAGCTCGCGCTCACGGCCGACCGCCAGGAGATTTCCGCCGATGGCGAGGACGTGGCGATGTTCGCCGCCGAGGTGAAGGACTCGCATGACCGCTACGTGGCGATAGCCGATAACGAAGTGACCTTCCGCGTTTCCGGCTCGGGCCGCGTGATGGGAGTCGGCAATGGCGACCCGACCAGCCACGAACCCGATCCCGGCAGCTCGCGCAAAGCGTTCTCCGGCCTCTGTATGGCCCTGGTCGAATCCACTAAAACGGCCGGAACCATCACGGTGGAGGCCAGCTCGCCCGGATTGACCCCGGCCAGCGTCACCATCTCCACAAAAGCCGTGAAGCTCCGGCCCCAAGCGGCGGTTTGGGAGCGCGCGGTCCCGGCGGGCGAAGGCATCACGGGCCTGTGGAGACCCGCGGGCGGCGCCAGCCAAGTCTTCACTTTCGAGCAGCGTGGGAACGCCCTCACTGGAACCGTCGAGGGCGGTGGCTTTTTCGGCGGTGGCGGCGACACGCCCATGGCGATCGAAACTGGAAAGGTGGATGGCGCCAACGTCTCCTTCAGCGCCGCCAACGTTACCTACACGGGAACGGTACAGGGAGACGCGATCGAGCTTCATCGGACCGGCGGCGGCTTCCCTGGCGGCCGGGGAGGACGCGGCGCTCCAGCCGAGCCTGCCGGACCGCGCCCCGCCATCGGCCCGCCGCCGGACGGTTCCGACCCATCGAGAAGCGTCGGGGGCGGACGCGGTCCGCGAACGCCCGCGCCCATGGTTCTTCACAGGGCGCAGCGGTAGCCCGGTCAGCCCGCTTCGGATTCGCTTCGGCGCGGACGCCACCCGCTACAATAGAACGGAACGCAGCAGGACCCATGCCCAAACGAATCGCCATAGTGGAGGACGAGGCCGAACTCGCCGCGCTGATCGATTACAATCTCAGCCGCAACGGCTACGAAGCGCAGGTTTTGGGCGGCGCCAAGGGAACTCTGAAGGCCCTGGAGAACTCCAAGCCGGACCTGATTCTGCTGGACGTGATGCTGCCCGAGGTGGACGGCTTCGAGCTGTGCCGCCAGATTCGCCAGTCGCCGGCGCTCTCGCGGACACCGGTGCTCTTCCTCACCGCCCGGTCGGACGAAGTGGACCGCGTGCTCGGCCTCGAGATCGGCGGCGACGATTACATGACCAAGCCCTTCAGCCCGCGCGAGCTCATCGCGCGCGTGAAGGCGCACCTGCGGCGGGAGGATATGGATGCCGAGCCGGGGGCGGTGGAGATTGGCCCGTTCAAGCTGGACCGTACGGCGCACCGCGTTTTTCTCGAGGGCAGGGAACTGGCCCTCACCTCGACCGAGTTTAATCTGCTGGAGTTCTTTCTGATGCACCGGGGGCGCGCCTACAGCCGCAGTCAGCTTCTGGAAGCCGTATGGGGCGAGCAGCGCTACGTCACTCCGCGGACGGTGGACGTTCACGTGCGCCGGCTGCGCGAACAGATTGAAGAGCAGCCGGACAGCCCGCGCCGCCTTACCACGGTTCGCGGCTTCGGCTACCGCTTCGAGGAACCCGCTTGACCGGCAAAATTTTTCTCAAGCTGATTCTGGGCGTCTTCTGCCTGCTGCTGCTGGCGCTGGTGACGGTGGATTACTTCGCCACCCAGGTGGCCCAGGACACCTACATCCGGAACCTCACGCAACAACTGGCGGACAAGGGGCGAATGCTGGCGCTCTCTCTGCCCGATGCGGGCCGGCTGAACGACGAGTACGTGCGGGCCATGGCGCGCGCAGCCGGGGGCCGCATTACGGTGGTGCGGGCGGACGGCAAGGTGCTGGTCGATTCGGAAGCCGACGCAGCGAAGATGGAAAATCATCGGACGCGCCCCGAGTTGATGCGGGCGTTCCGCGGCGAAACGGGTTCGAGCATCCGTCACAGCGCCACCATCGGCGTCTACTTTCTCTACGTAGCCGTGCCGGCCCCGCCGCTGGGCGGCGCCATCCGCATTGCCGTGCCGCTCGCGGAAATCGACCAGCAGGTCAACCGGATTCGCGGGAAGATTCTGGCCAGCACGGCGTTCTCGTTTCTTCCGGCGATTGTCCTGGCGGCGGTGCTGGCGCGGCTGATTTCGCGGCGGCTGGCCGCCATCATGACGCACGCCGGCGAGCTGGCGCGAGGCAACTTCCGCGCGCGGCTGGCGACCACCGGTTCGAGCGAATTCGGACAGCTCGCCAGCACGTTGAACGACACCGCCGAAAACCTGCAGCGGACCGTGGCGCAGCTTGAGCGCGAGCACGCCGAGCTGGAAAAGGTGGAGCGCATGCGCAAAGACTTCGTGATCAACGTGTCTCACGAGCTGCGCACGCCGCTGGCCTCCATCCAGGGATACACCGAAACGCTCATGGACGGCGCGTTGCACGATGCCGATCACAACATGCGGTTTCTGGGCATCATCCGCCACAACGCCGAGCGCCTGGCGCGGCTCACCGAAGACCTGCTGACGCTTTCACGCGTCGAACAGAAGCGCCAGCAGTTCGAATTCGAAAGCCACCTGGTGGACGGGTTGCTGAAGGACGCCCTCGACCAGGTTCGTCCCATCGCGGAGAAGAGCGGCATCCGGCTGGAGGAGGATTCCCCGCCCGCGGACACCCAGGCATGGTGCGACAGCGAGGCCGTATCGCAGATTCTCGGCAACCTGCTGGACAACGCCATCAAGTACACGCCCTCCGGAGGGCGGATCACGGTGGGGGCGCGCCCGGCCGGCCGGTATATCGAGCTGTACGTCCGCGATACGGGAATCGGGATTCCGGCGGAAGATCTGCCGCGCCTCTTCGAGCGCTTCTACCGCGTAGATAAGGCCCGCTCGCGAGAGTTGGGCGGCACGGGGCTGGGTCTTTCCATCGTCAAGCACCTGGTGGCGGCGCTCGATGGAACCACGCGCGTGGAGAGCGCCGTCGGCCAGGGCTCCACCTTCTTTTTCACGCTCCCGGCCGACGAGTCGGCGGCTGGCATAGACCGGCTTAATCCCGAATTCACCACCTCTTAACCATTCCGTAACACATGGTGGGGCATGCTTTAGCTTGCCCCCCGGGCCGGACATGTCCGGCCCCTACACGGCGTTCGTTGTAGGGGCGAGGCATGCCTCGCCCGGACCGCGCATGGAGTATCGAACGCCATGAAGAAAATCCTGCTCATCGAAGACGACACCGACCTCTTCGCGCTGTTGAAGTACAACCTCGAGAAGGAGGGCTTTTCCCTGACCGGATTGCAGACCGGAAAGGGGGCGCTGGAATTGTGCCGGCAGGTGCGCCCCGACGTGATCCTGCTGGATATTATGCTGCCGGACTCCGACGGTCTGGACCTCTGCAAAGGCATCCGCCACGATCCGGAACTGGCTTCCACGCCGGTCATCTTTCTGACCGCGCGCGCCTCCGAGACGGACCGCATCGTCGGCTTGGAACTCGGCGCCAACGACTACGTGGTGAAGCCCTTTTTCGTGCGCGAGCTGATTGCGCGCATCAAGCTGCAGCTCCGCGGCGCCCCGGGGACGCAGGCCACGCCCGCGCGGGTGCTGGAAGCCGGCGGGGTGGAACTGGATCCCTCCAGCCGGCAGGTTCGATTGCACGGCCAGCCGCTTTCGCTCACCGCCACGGAATTCCGCCTGCTGGAGTTCCTCATGAATCGTCCGGGGGTGGTCTTCAGCCGCGAGCAATTGCTGAACGCCGCGTGGGGCCAGGACCGCGCCATCACCGATCGTGCCGTGGACGTCTACGTTCTCCGCCTGCGGCAGAAGGTGGAACACGACCCCGCCAACCCGATCCTGATCCACTCGGTGCGGGGATTCGGATACACGTTTGAGCCCAGAAGGGCGATGGCATCGACATAAGGTGGGGCATGCTTTAGCTTGCCCGTTTCTTTACAGTTTCTCACCCAGCGGTCTGGCCTTCGTGCTGTGCTATAGTGCTACTAGTTAACACCTTGGATCACTCACGATGGCGACACTCTCCACCACCAGCCTGAAGCTCGATAGCGCAATGAAGGAGCGTGTACATCGGCTCGCCTCGGCGCTTCGCCGTTCGCCGCACTGGATCATGCGCGAAGCTGTCGAGCAGTATGTGGAACGCGAGGAGAAGCGCGAGCAGCTCCGGCAGGACGCTTTTGCCGCATGGGCCGTCTATCAGACGACCGGCCTACACGCCACGGCCGAGGAAGCCGACGCCTGGCTGGCCAAGCTCGAAGCGGGCAAGCGCGCTGTTATCCCTAGATGCCACGTCTAAGGTGGTCCCCGTCGGCCCTACTGGATGTGGCCCGTCTCCACAAGTTTCTGGCTCCCAAGAGCCGGGATGCCGCCGCGCGCGCCGTCAAGACAATCCGGCAGGGTGTGAAGGCGCTCGGCAAGCACCCGGAGATTGGCCGTCCAGTAGACGAGTTGCCGCCGGAGTTTCGCGAGTGGGTGATTGAATTCGGGCACGGGGCCTATGTCGCCCTGTATCACTACGACGGGAAACAGGTTGTGATTCTGGCCGTCCGCCACGGACGCGAAGCCGGATATTGAGCTAGTGCCGCGACCGTCTGATTTGTTCCTCAACGCTTCGGGCCGGGCATGCCCGGCCCCTACACCGGGCCTTTGTAGGGGCGAGGCATGCCTCGCCCTGGCGCCGCATGTTCCCCGCGGCCGGGGAAGAAATCACGCGGTCACGGCACTAATTCCTTTCCGCGCGCCGTTTTCTTGTGCCCGGAACGGACCGGCGCTATTCTGAATCAAGGGAACCCGACGATGGCGAATCTCGATTGGTCGCAATGCTCTGCCGTGGAGAGCATCCCCGGCAAGGTGAGTGGCGCGTGGGTGCTGCGCGGAACCCGTATGCCGGTCGCCGCCGTCTTCGAAAATATCGAAGCCGGAGCCAATATCGACGACATCATGGAATGGTTCGACGGGCTGGAACGCGAGCAAGTCAAGGCGGCAATCGAGTTCGGCGTCCGCAGTCTCGATAAGGCGCCCGCTTACTTGCCGTAGATGCTTATTATTTTCGATCAGGCGGTGAATGCGGCGGTCGGCAAACGTCGCGCAACAAGGCAGGAGTAATCCCCAACCGGGAGTAAGTGTCACGTGCTAGGATAGGTCCGCTCGAGGTCACAAGGTCTGCCGCACGCGACTCGCCATGAATTCAGAACAGGACGCCTTCGATGAACTATGCTATTACACGATGGCGCGTGGTGATGCGTCGTTCATTCATCAGCATGCGGTTGACGCGTTCGCAGCACAGAGGGCGGATGAACAGACTAAGCCGATTAAGCTAACGTTCGCGCTTGTCGGCCTCTACCTGCATATCGAGAAGCAGTTCTCTGGGAAAAAGGTTCAGCGGGTCCATATGAGCCTTGCGAAGCAGAAGCGACCTTGGCCGGTTTTCCCATTGCCGAGAGACCGAGGAGCCATGACAGTGGCCGAGGTATTGGCTGCACCCGCGGGACACGAGCGTGACGAAGCGATCGATGCGTGGTGTAGCTCGGTTTGGCACGCATTTCGCGAAAGCCACCAACTGGTCGCCGATCTGCTCCGGGAACGTGGAATCACGTGATCGGTCTTGAATAAACGTCCAACGGTTTACCGGCCCAGGTCCGACTTGGCCCCGCAGGAACAGGGCTGGCGCTGTCCCGTTTTGTAGTCCCATTACCTGGGCGCATGAAATCCGGCCGCCTCTATAATGCCAGCCGGCGCGGACGCCGCCTATCCACTCTCCCCTTCAATCTCTCTTCCCTTCGCCGCAGCTCCGGCGTGTCCTCGATCGCCAGCGCCCTGCTCGTCATTTCCAGCGCCGCCGCGTAGTCGAGCTCCCGGTGCTCGTAGTGCTTGGCCATCTCTTCGAGCGCGCGCACGCGGTATGGGTTGCGCGATTCCGCCAGCTCCGTAACCGCGGCCAGCGCGGCGTCCTCACGCCCCAGCCGCTTCTCCACCACGCCGATATCCCACAGCGTCTTGAACAGCAGGTCGTCCGGCAACCCCATCTCCACCGCGCGGCGAAACAGGCGCAGCGCCTCTTCCTGGCGCTCGCCCTGGCGCAGCCACCGCGCCAGGCCGATCAGGTCCGCGCCATGGCGCAGCGCCGCATCCTCCGGCCGCCGGAAAGCGAATGGCACGATGGCCGTCAAACACGCCAGCGACAGAATATCCAGCGCGTTGTGATGGAAGATGGGAACCAGCCGGAAGGCCTGCTTGGTGCGCAAATATTCGAAGTAGCAATACGGGATCATCTCGCCCGGCAAATCGCCCTGGCGCTCCACCCCCAGGATCTGGTTTTCCAGGTCCACCAGGCGGCAGCTCTCCAGGCGCAGCTTCCATAGGCGGCGCGCGCCGAACAGCAGGTCCAGGTGCTGCATGCGGTCGAATGGATGCCCGGGGGTGCCCCCTGGGCCCCGCGCCATGCGGTAGCGCGTCTCCAGCAGCGGCTGGTCGTAGGCCTTGCCGTTATAAGTGATGAGAACGTCGAACTGCGCCAGGTGCTCCGAGAGTCGCCATAGCAGCGACGCCTCTTCGCCGAAATCGCGCATGAAGAACTGGCGCAGGCGGAATCCCGCGGCGTCGATGGCGCCCACCCCCACCAGAAAAGCGTAGGTGCCCGTGCCACCCGCCAGGCCGGTGGTCTCGGTATCGAGGAAAGCCCATTTCAACGGGTGCGCGGGCTCCACCGTCCCGCCCGAGAGCGGTCCCAGCAGATCTTCCGGCAGCTCCGCCAGGTCGGCGATATCCACGCTGCCGTGGCGGCGGTGGCGCTCCCAGACTTTCTCCGTCTCGAAGTGCTCGCCGTGCGGCGTGCGCACCACTTCGCCGCTCATCAACTCTTCGATGAAGCAGCGGGAGGGCCGCTCGTCGCGCGGCCCGGGCGTGGTGCCGGGCCCAGAGGGCACCCCGCCCGATTCCGCCCCCGCATACTTGCGGTCGATGCCCGCCACGCGCCGCCGCAGCGCGGCCAGTTGTTGCTGGATGTCCTCCATGCTTCGCTTTTTCTTTGCCCAATATACCGCACTTCCGGCTGGTATATTCAAGAGGTGATTAAAAGCGCGGTTGTTCCGGTCGCCGGGCATGGGACGCGGCTGCTGCCGGCCACCAAGTCGCAGCCCAAGGAAATGCTCCCGGTGGCCCGCAAGCCCATCGTTCAGTACGTGGTCGAGGAGTTGGTGTCGAACGGCATCCAGCAGATCCTGTTCGTCACCGGACGCGGAAAGGCCACCATCGAGAATCATTTCGACCACGATCCCGAGCTGGCCCGCACGCTCACCGCGGCCGACAAGCAGGACCTGCTCAAAGAACTGGAGTTCGAAGCCCTGAAAGCCAATTTCTTTTACACCCGCCAGCGGCTCCAGAAAGGTCTCGGCGACGCCATCCTGTGCGCTGAAAACTTCGCCGGTGAAGAGCCTTTCCTGGTGGCTCTGGGCGATTCCATTCTGGGCCTGCATGCAGTGTCGCGCGCCGTCAGCCGCATGGCGGACGTCTTCCAATCGAAGCGCGCCAGTTGTGTGATCGCGGTCGAGGAAGTGCCGCGGGAAGAGACCTTGCATTATGGAATCGTGCAGCCGGAGGACGGCGTGGACGACGTGTTCCGCATCGTGAACCTGGTGGAAAAGCCCGCCCCGGAAGATGCGCCCAGCAACTTGGCCATCGCCGGCCGCTATATCTTCTCGCCGGTGATTTTCGACATGATCCGCCAGGTCAAGCCCGACCGGCGGGGCGAAATTCAACTCACCGACGCCATCCAGTTGATGTGCGAGGAGGGCCGCCGCGTAATGGCGGTGAAGCTGACGCCCGAAGAGAAGCGCTACGACATCGGCAACTTCCCCAGCTACTTTGAAAGTTTCGTGGAGTTCGCGCTGGCCGACCCGGCCTACGGCGCCGAGTTCCGCCGCGTGCTGGAGCGCCTGCTGGCGCGCGCCGCTGTAACGGTTTGAGCAAGACCCGGCTGTTTTTTCTGCTGCTGTTCGCGCTGCTGGTGGCGGCGCGGATGTGCCACGTCGAAATCCTCTGGGAAGGCGACGGGTTGCCTCTGGCGGCGGCCCGGCAGATGCTCGGCGGCAAGGCCATCTACCGCGACATCTGGTTCGACAAACCCCCGCTGGTGCCTTCCGTGTGCCTGCTCTGGGGCGCGCGCGCCGGCTGGCTGCTGCGGCTGGCCGGTGCCCTCTATGCGCTGCTGGCCTGCTGGATCGCCTTTCGATTCGCGCGCGATTTGTGGTCCCGGCGCGAAGGCCTCTGGGCCGCCGCCTTGCTGGGCTTCTTTCTCACCTTCGATTTCGCCTCCGCGGTACTCCCTCTGGCTTCCGATCTCCTCATGCTTGCGCCGCACCTGGCGGCCGTCTGGCTGGCCTGGAAGCGCCGCCCGTTCTGGAGCGGCGCGCTCGCCGGCGTGGCATTTCTCATCAGCCCCAAAGGATTGCTGGTGGCCGCGGTCTGCGCCCTCTGGAACCCGGCCGGCGCGCTCCTTATGGCGGCGGGCTTTGCGGCTGTCGGTGGCGCCGCGGCCGCCTGGTTATGGAGCGCCGGCGCACTGGCGGCCTACTGGGATGAGGTGTGGATGTGGGGACGCCTTTACGCCGGCAGCACCTTTGTGGCGGATCCCCTGCGCAACGGAATCGTCCGGACGCTCGACTGGCTGGGGTTTCATGCGGCGTTGGTGGTCGCCGGCATAGCCCTCCTGGCCCGTCGCGAAGTTTCGCTGCGATGGATCGGCTGGATTGCGATTTCGCTCGCCGGCGTGGCCGCCGGATTGCGTTTCTTTCCGCGTTACTACTTTCAGCTTCTGCCGGTCCTGGTGCTGATAGCCGCGCGCGGCTTCACCCTTTTGGGACGCAAGAGCGCTCTGGCCGTCGCGCTGCTGCTGCTCGTCCCGCTGGTGCGATTCGGCCCGTCGTACTTCACGGCCCTGACCGGCGCCGAGTGGCGCGACACCGCCATGGACCGCGACAGCCGCGCCGCCGCCGCGCTCACCCGGCAACTGGCCAAGCCCGGCGACACGCTTTTCGTCTGGGGCTATCGCCCCGAGATCTACGTCTACACCCAGTTGCCGGCCGCCACCATGTTTCTCGATTCGCAGCCGCTGACGGGCGTGCCCGCCGACCGGCACCTCACGCAATCCGAGCCGCTGGAAACCGAAGCCGCGCGCGCGCGCCGCTTCCAGTTGGCGCACTCGCGACCCACATTCGTGGTGGATGGCCTAAGCTCCTACAACCCGCGCCTAGCCATCGCGAATTACCCCGAGCTGCGCCAGTGGTTCGCGCAGTACCGTGAGGTGGCCCGCACCCGCCAGACGGTCATCTACCGTTTCGGCTGCCTCGCCGGGTGTCCTTGATATGATGTTCATTCAAATGAAAGTTCCACTTTTGGACTTGCGGCGTCAGAACCTGCCGATGGAAGCCGAGTTGCTCGATGCTTTCCGCCGCGTCCTGACATCCGGTCAGTTCATTCTGGGGCCGGAGGTGGAACAATTCGAGAGCGAGGCGGCCGCGGTGGCCGGAGCGCGCTTCGGCATCGGCATGTCTTCGGGGACGGATGCCATCCTGGTGGCCCTGATGGCGCTGGGGATCGGTCCCGGCGACGAGGTCATCTGTCCGTCGTTCACCTTCTTCGCCACGGCCGGGTGCATTGCCCGCGTGGGCGCCAGGCCGGTGTTCGCCGATTCGTGCCCGGAGTGCTTCAACATCGACCCCGCCGGCATCGAGCCGCTCATCACCGGCCGCACCAAGGCCATCATCCCCGTGCATCTGTTCGGCCAGGCCGCGGACATGGACCCGGTCCTCGAGATTGCCCGGCGGCACGGCCTGGCCGTCATTGAGGACGCCGCGCAAGCCTTCGGCGCGGTTTATCGCGGCCGGCCCGTTGGCTCACTCGGCGACTTTGGAACCATCAGCTTCTTCCCCACCAAGAACCTGGGCGCGCTGGGCGATGCCGGCCTCGTGGTCACCAATGACGAGGCCCTGGCGGAGAAGGCGCGCCTGCTGCGGAATCACGGCGCCAGCCGCCGCTACTTCCACAGCCTGGTGGGCGGCAACTTCCGCCTGGACGCCGTGCAGGCGGCGCTGCTCCGGGTCAAACTGCCGCACCTGGCCGAATATACCGCCCAGCGGCAGCGGCATTTCGCCGAATACAATCGCGCCTTGGCCGGTCACCAAGGGGTTGTTGTGCCGGTCACTCATCCCGGTCGCACGCACATCGCCAACCAGTACACCCTGCGGGTGCGCCGCGGCGGCCGCGATGCGTTGCGCCGCTTCCTTCAGGAGCGCGGCATCGCGTCGGAGATCTACTATCCGGTGCCCTTGCACGCGCAGGAGTGCTTCCGCGCCTTTAGTCCCCACCCCGCATTGCCGGTAGCGGAAGCGCTGGCCGGTGAAGTTGTCAGCCTACCCGTATTCCCCGAGATGACCCCCGAGGAGCGCGGCGCAGTACTGGCGGCCATAGAAAAGGGGACAGACGCATTTTCCTAAGTTCTCAAAGTGGAGTCTCACGGAAAAATGCGTCTGTCCCCTTTATCTGGTCCCTGAGTTGCGCCGCCTTCTCGAACTCGAGATTTCCCGCCGCCTCTCTCATCCTCGAACGTGCTGGCGAGGATCGATGCGATGTGGGAGTTCCAGGGTAGCCCTTCGTGATCTCCGGCGGCCTTTCCTACATTCCCCAAAGGTCGCCCGTGTTGACTGACTTCCCTTGCAGTTTCAGATAGTAGAATAGCTGCCCCTTGTGTTGCTTCAGATGATCCACCATCTGGAGCAGGCGATGCCCCAGCACCACCGTGGTCGGATCCCACGGTGCTGGCGCTGGTTTGTGTGCCAACTCTTCTTCGCTACACGCTGCCAGCATGTCGAGCGCCACCTGCCGGTCTTCGCCCAACAACCGCTTCGCCTCGGCAACGCTCTCAATGGTCGGCAGCTTCTCCGCCGGCGGTAACTGCTCTTCTGGCGTGAGTTCGCTCACCTCCTTGCCTTCAGGCATCCCCCAGTCGCCCGTGACAAAGCCCCGGAAACACATGCCGCAGGACATGGTGATGTGCTTGAGCAGTTGGCCCGTGGTCATCCAATTGTGGCCCGTGCCAGGTTTCCATTGAAGATCGCCGTCGTCCACCATCGCGAGCAATCGCTCCGTGACTGTGTACGTCGAATTGATCTCCGCTTCCAACAATGCTTTCCAGTTCATGATGACTCCTCTCACCCTTCCCCCATCTTCAACGCCTTCACCCTATCCCGCAACTGCGCCGCCTTCTCGAACTCGAACTTCCGCGCTGCCTCTCTCATCCGCTCTTCCAACTCCCCGATGAACCGCTGGCGCTGCTCCGGCGTCAGCCCCTCGACATCCTCGTCCGCCTCCAGCGGCACGGTGACGTAATCGCCTTCCGCCACGGCCACCAGGCTCATGTCGATCGGCTTGACGATCGATTGCGGCACAATCCCGTTCCGCTCGTTGTACTCCACTTGCACCCGCCGCCGACGCGAGGTCTCGTCCAGCGCCTTCTTCATGGAATCGGTCATCACGTCGGCATATAGAACGGCGTGTCCCTCCACGTGCCGCGCCGCGCGCCCGATGGTCTGAATCAGCGACCCCGCCGACCGCAGGAAGCCTTCCTTATCCGCGTCCAGAATGGCCACCAGCGAGACTTCCGGCAGATCCAGCCCCTCGCGCAGCAGGTTGATCCCGATCAGCACGTCGAATTCGCCGCGCCGCAGGTCGCGCAGAATCCGTATGCGCTCCAGCGTGTCCACTTCCGAATGCAGATACCGGCAGCGCACCCCCACCTCGGAATAATACTCCGCCAGGTCCTCCGCCATGCGCTTGGTGAGCGTGGTCACCAGCACCCGCTGGCCCGCCTCCACGCGCTTGCGGATCTCGCCCAGCAAGTCATCCACCTGTCCCTTCACCGGACGAATCTCGACGCTCGGGTCCACCAGCCCCGTGGGCCGTATGATCTGCTCCACCACCACGCCCGCCGATTTCGTCAGCTCGTACGGCCCCGGCGTCGCCGAAACATAAATCAATTGGTTCACGCGATGCTCGAACTCCTCGAACGTCAGCGGACGGTTGTCCAGCGCGCTCGGCAGCCGGAATCCGTGCGATACCAGCGTCTCTTTGCGCGACCGGTCGCCGTGATACATCCCGTGCAATTGTGGAACCGTCTGGTGGCTCTCGTCGAGGAACATCAGCGAATCGTGCGGCAGGTAATCCAGCAGCGTGGGCGGCGCTTCGCCCGGCAGCCGTCCCGAAAAATGGCGCGAGTAGTTCTCAATCCCGTGGCAGTACCCGATCTCTTTCATCATCTCCAGATCGAACATGGTGCGCTGGTAGAGCCGCTGCGCCTCGATGTGCTTCCCTTGCTTCTCCAGCTCCTTGTGCCACCAGTCGAGCTCCGTCCGGATGCTCTCCATGGCCTTGAGCTTGGTCTCCTCCGACATCACGTAGTGCGTCTTGGGATAAATCGGCAGCCGCTGGTAGGTCTGCTTCACCTGCCCCAGCAGCGGGTCGATCTGCGACAGGCTCTCGATTTCGTCGCCCCACAGCTCGATGCGATAGGCGTAATCGTCGTAGGTCGGATAGACTTCGATCACGTCTCCGCGCACGCGAAACGTGCCGCGCCGGAAATCGATATCGTTCCTCTCGTACAGAATTTCCACCAGCTTGGAAACGATTTGGTTGCGCGAAATCTTCTGCCCTTTTTCCAGCATCAACAACATGCCGTAGTAGGCTTCCGGCGACCCCAGCCCGTAGATGCAGCTCACGCTCGCCACAATCACGCAGTCCCGCCGCTCGAACAACGACTTGGTGGCCGAGAGCCGCAGCTTGTCCAGCTCGTCGTTGATGGTGGCTTCTTTTTCGATGTAAACGTCGCTCGCCGGAATGTAGGCTTCCGGCTGGTAGTAATCGTAGTAGCTCACGAAATACTCCACCGCGTTATCCGGGAAGTACGACTTGAATTCGTGGTAAAGCTGCGCCGCCAGCGTCTTGTTGTGCGCCAGCACCAGCGCCGGCCGCCCGATGGCTTCCATCACCTTGGCCATGGTGAACGTTTTGCCGGACCCCGTCACGCCCAGCAACACCTGGTGCTGCTCGCCATCGCGTATGCCGCGCGTCAGCTCGGCGATGGCCGTCTCCTGATCGCCCCGCGGCCGGTAATTCACCACCAACCGGAACCCCATTCCTTCAGAGTGGCATAAGCTATGCTGAAAAAGCAGTGCCGTTCAATCCGTCCTCCATGTCGCGGGTGCTGGTGCGCGCCACCAACTGGCTGGGCGACGCCGTCATGTCGCTGCCCGCCATCCGCGCCATCCGGCAGGTTTTTCCGCACGCCCACATCGCCATCGCCGCGCGCCCCTGGGTGGCCGATCTATACGCCCGCGAAACCTCCGTCGATAGCATCATTCCCTACACCGGCTCCCGGCGCGCGTTCGCCGCGCGTCTTCGCGAAGAGCGTTTCGATGGCGCCATCCTGCTGCAAAATGCTTTCGACGCTGCGCTCGTCGCGTGGATGGCCCGTATCCCCGCGCGCATCGGCTACAATCGCGACGCCCGCGGCCTGCTGCTCACGCGCGCCATCCCCCTCCCCGAGCCCGGCGACATCCCCCGCCACGAGCGTTTCTATTACCTGGAACTTCTGCGCCGGGCCGGTCTGATTGAGCGCTTTCCCCCCACCGATGCCATCCGTCTCGAGGGCATTGAAGCCGCGCGCGAATCCGGCGCGCGCCACCTGGCCGAGCTGGGCATGGCCGGCCCCGTCATCGGAATCAGCCCCGGCGCGGCTTACGGCAATGCCAAGCGCTGGCTCCCCGATCGCTTCGCCGAAGCGGCCCGGGCATTTCCAGCCGCCGTCCTGGTCTTCGGTTCCGCTTCCGAGCGCCCGCTCTGTGAAGAGGTCGCCGCCACCCTGAGCCGCTATGGCATCCAAGTGTGCAACCTCGCCGGTCAAACCACGCTCCGCGAATTCATGGACCTCGCCGCCGCCTGCCGCCTCTTTCTCACCAACGATTCCGGCGCCATGCACGTGGCCTCGGCGCTCGCCGTCCCCACGGTAGCCATTTTCGGCGCCACCGACGATGCCACCACCGGTCCCACCGGCCCGCTCGCGCGCGTGGTCCGCGAGCATGCCGAATGCAGCCCCTGCCTGCTCCGCGACTGCCCCATCGATCACCGTTGCATGACCCGCGTCACCGCCGAGAAAGTAGCCGCCGTGGCGCTTGAATTATGGGAGAAAACCGCCCACACGTGGACACACGAAGCAAAATCCTGAGCGTCGCCGCCGCGCTCGAACTCCGGCCGCCCGTCGCCCTTGTCACGGGGTACTTCGACGTGCTCCGCGTCGGCGATGCTCGCGAGCTTGCCCGGGTGCGCCACCATCCCCTCCTGGTAGTAGTTCTGCCCGTCGCCGACGAAATTCTCCCGCCGCTGGCCCGCGCCGAGATGGTGGCCGCATTGCGCGTGGTAGACTACGTGGTGATTGCGAATTACGGCGGCCTGGACAGGCTCGTTGAGGCCCTCAAACCCGTGGAATACACGCGCATGGAAGGGGAACATGCGGTCCGCCGCGACCGCTGGCGCCAGCAGTTGATGGAGCATGTTGACCGCCGCCACATCAACTAGCAGCCGCATCCTGGTTGTGCGGCTCGGCGCCATGGGCGACATCATTCACGCCTTGCCCGCGGTGGCCTCACTCAAGCAGAGTTATCCCGGCTCGCGCCTCACCTGGGTCGTCGAGCCGAAATGGGCGCCGCTGATCGAGGACAATCCTTTCATCGATCGGATCGTGTTGCTGCGCCGCGATACCGTTGCGGGCCTTCGAGCAAGCTGGCGCGCCCTGCGCGCCGAGCGCTACGATTTCGCGGTCGATTTTCAAGGCCTCATCAAGTCCGCCCTGGCCGCCTCCGCCGCGCGCCCCGATCGCATTTTCGGCTTCCATCGCTCCCAGCTTCGCGAGCACGCCGCCGCGCTCTTCTACTCCAACAAGACGGTCAGCCACGCCGCGCACGTGGTGGATAAGAACCTCGACCTGGCCGCCGCCGCCGGCGCCACCACCTTATTGCGGACGTTCCCGCTGCCGATGGGCCATCCCGAAGGCGCGCTCCCTTCCGGCGATTTCGTGCTCGCTTCGCCCCTGGCCGGCTGGCGCGCCAAGCAGTGGCCCATCGAACACTACCAGGCTCTGGCCGCGCTCCTCCGCGGCGAACTCGGCATCCCCCTGGTACTCGACGGCCCGCCCGGCTCGGGCCTCGCGCACTGTTCCGGCCTGCCCGGCTTGATCCACGCCACCCGGCGCGCCGCGGCCGTGGTGGGCGTCGATAGCGGCCCGCTGCACCTGGCCGCCGCTCTCGGCAAGCCCGGCGTGGCCATCTATGGCCCCACCGACCCCGCGCGCAACGGCCCCTATGGCGATTCGCTCCGGGTCCTCCGCAGTCCCGCCGCCGTCACCACCTACAAGCGCGGCGCATCCACTGACGAAGCCATGCGCGCCGTCTCCCCCGCCCAAGTGTTCGAGGCGCTCAAGGCGATGCTCGCCGAGCGTCGGAGCTTGCCGTGATGCCGGCCTTCCCCAAGCGTTACGCCGATGCCGTGGCCAAGCTGCGCGTCCCCGCCGGTTTCGTGCTGGTGCTGGTGTTCGCCTGGTTTTCCCGCCCCACGTCCCATTCGCTCGCCCTGGGCCTGCCGATCGGCCTGCTGGGGCTATTCCTGCGCGCCTGGGCGGCCGGCTGTCTGGCCAAGAACCAGCAGCTTGCCACCGGCGGCCCGTATGCCTACACCCGCAACCCGCTCTATCTCGGTACCTTGTTGGTGGCCGCCGGCTTGGTCATAGCCTCCCGCAATATCGGCCTCGGCATCCTCTTTATAGCCGTCTTTCTGCTGGTCTATCTGCCGGTGATCCAACTGGAAGAGCAGCACTTGCGGAGCCTGTTCCCGGACTACGCCCCCTATGCCGGCCAGGTACCCGCCCTCTGGCCGCGTCTCACACCGGCCCCCACAAAAAACCCGAATCCTTTTCAGACCGCCTTTTATCTAAGGAACCAAGAGTATCAAGCCGGCGCCGGATACGTCGCCGGGATGCTGTTTCTCCTTTGGAGAGTGCTGGGTTAAGTTTGGATCCCGCTCGCGTAGCGGGGCGGCCTGCACCGGGGGTTGTTTCGTCCGGGCCGGGAGCGTCGGAGGGGGCTCCCGGGCCTGGACGTTCAATCGCCGTTGCCCTACTCGCCTTCCAAACCGCGCAGGTTTGCCCGAAACTTCCGCGTAATCGGATGGTTGAAGCCCAACCTGGAGAGCGCGGGCGCGTAGGCCTTCTTGAGGAGATCGCGCGCCTCCTCCACTTCCCCCAGATCCTTCAGCACCATCGCCAAGTTGGATTGCCTCGTGGCGATGGACGGATGGCCCGGCGCATCGCTGGCCTCGTCCGACGCCTGCGCCTTTCGAAGAGGGCCGCGCTGGACACATCGATGAGTTGGATTGGCTTGAGGAACCTGGGGACCTTGCAAGGGCGCAGCAGCAGCGGCCGCATCTTCCGCTTCAGCCCCGCCGGATCGTCCGCCATGGCCGAAGTGCGCTCCAGTTCCACCCACTTGGATTGCACGAAGTCCGGCGACAGCACCGCGACAAAGAACTCGCACTCGTCAATTCCCCGCTCCAGGCTGACGACGAAGTTGGCGCCCCACTCGATGGACTTCTCGTCGAAGAAGCAGATGAGGCCGTCGCGGCTCAGCCGCCGGTGCAACTCCCGCACAAACGGCTTGTCCTTGCTGCTGTGACTCAAAAACACGCGCGCCATTGTCGCCTGTACCACCCGGAAGTACCGCAGATTCCATGCTGCGGCGCGTGCGTGAGATCCTGCGCCCCTCGGCAGCCATTTTCAATCGAGCCTACGCGGACCACGCCTCCGTGCCATCTTCCGCATGCACAAACACAGATTCTCCGCCGCCAACTCATCGGTTGGGTCCATCGATACGGCTCGCTCCAGGGTCCCCCTGGCCTCCACGAAGCGGCCTGCCCGTAAGAGAGTCCAACCGAGGTCGTTGACCAACTTCTGATTCTCCGGTTCCAACTCCATTGCCCGCTGGCCCGCGGACACCGCCTCTTCGTCGAAGCCTGCACTACCGGCGCAGTAGCCGAGACCATCCCATAGCGCCGCAATGGAGCCCGCGCGATCGCCCATCGCGTCTCGACAGATGCTTTCGGCGTATTCCCCTTCGGCGTAGAATTGGTGTTCCCCGCGGGTGGCCTTTGGCTTGGACGATTCTGGCGTTTTTCGTTTCACTGGTGACCGCTCTCAAAAAGTATACCCCATGCCGCGCTTCTTCCGGCCAGCGGTCACACCGAACGTAAAAATATTTTCCCCCATGCCTTTCAGCCACTTACAGCCATTTGATCCCCCTTGATCTCCAGTCCGCTTGACACCCGCCTGCTACCCTGAAATCAGAAGGAGGCTTGCGTCCTCCACAGCGCAGGCCCAACGGTTTTCTTGCTGGCCAGCAAGCGTTGCAACTAAGTACTCCCATTCACAAATACGGTGACGTATTTGTGAGCCTCATTCAGTGACGTAATCTGGTAGACTGGCATTTGTGGAGATCTCCCGCTGATGCCAAGAAAAAGCCCATTCACCGTGCAGCTCACTGCTGACGAACGACGGGAACTGAAGTCCTCCGCCCGTCAGTATACGTCACCGTATTGCGATGTCGTCCGCGCCAGAATCGTCCTCATGGCGGCCCAGGGCCTCTCCAACAACCTCATCGCTACCCGCCTCGACACGCCGCGTCAGATCGTGAGCAAGTGGCGTAAACGATTCGCGCTGGCCCGCCTTCCCGGCCTCGAGGCTCTACCCCGAGGCGGGCGCCAGGCCCGCTTTTCCCCCCAGTCTCGTCGTCCAGGTCAAAGCCCTCGCCTGTGAGTTGCCCCACCGCCTCGGATTGCCTTTGTCTAGGTTCTCCGTTGAGGACATCCGCCAACAGGTGCTGGCGCAAGGCTTGGTCGCCCAGATCAGCGGAGCCACCATCTGGCGCTGGCTCAGTCAGGACGCGCTCTGCCCGTGGCGCCATCGCACGTGGATCTTTCCACGCGACCCCCGCTTCGTCCAGAAAGCGGGACCCATCTTGGACCTGTACCAGAGCCTCTGGGAAGGCCAACCGCTCGGCCCATGCGATTTCGTGCTCTCCGCCGACGAAAAGACCAGCATCCAGACTCGCCGGCGCATCCATGCTTCGCGGCCGCCTGCCCCAGGATGCCCCACACTCGTCGAACACGAGTACGAGCGGCGGGGGGCGTGGGCCTACTTGGCTGCCTGGGATGTCCATCGCGCCAAAATCTTTGGCCGTTGTGAAACCAGTACCGGAATCGCACCGTTTGACCGCTTGGTGGAAGACGTGATGAGCCAGGAACCCTACCGCTCGGCCCGCCGCGTGTTCTGGATCTTCGACAACGGCTCCTCGCACCGCGGCCAAAGAGCCATTCAGCGCCTACAATCCCGCTGGCTCTCCCTCATTCCCGTGCATACGCCGGTTCACGCCAGTTGGCTCAATCAGGTCGAGATCTACTTCTCCATCATTCAGCGCAAGGTGCTCACTCCGAGCGATTTCTCATGCCTTGCCGATTTGGAAGCTGCCCTGCTCGCCTTCCAGTACCGTTACGAGAAATCCGCGGCGCCCTTTCGCTGGACGTTCACGCGCGCCGACCTCGCCGCCCTTACGCAGCGCCTCAAGGCAAGCCCCTTGCCTGTCGCGGCCTGATCCCGGAATACGTCACCGTAATTCCGAATCGGGGTACTAAGTACTCCCATTCACAAATACGGTGACGTATTTGTGAGCCTCATTCAGTGACGTAATCTGGTAGACTGGCATTTGTGGAGATCTCCCGCTGATGCCAAGAAAAAGCCCATTCACCGTGCAGCTCACTGCTGACGAACGACGGGAACTGAAGTCCTCCGCCCGTCAGTATACGTCACCGTATTGCGATGTCGTCCGCGCCAGAATCGTCCTCATGGCGGCCCAGGGCCTCTCCAACAACCTCATCGCTACCCGCCTCGACACGCCGCGTCAGATCGTGAGCAAGTGGCGTAAACGATTCGCGCTGGCCCGCCTTCCCGGCCTCGAGGCTCTACCCCGAGGCGGGCGCCAGGCCCGCTTTTCCCCCCAGTCTCGTCGTCCAGGTCAAAGCCCTCGCCTGTGAGTTGCCCCACCGCCTCGGATTGCCTTTGTCTAGGTTCTCCGTTGAGGACATCCGCCAACAGGTGCTGGCGCAAGGCTTGGTCGCCCAGATCAGCGGAGCCACCATCTGGCGCTGGCTCAGTCAGGACGCGCTCTGCCCGTGGCGCCATCGCACGTGGATCTTTCCACGCGACCCCCGCTTCGTCCAGAAAGCGGGACCCATCTTGGACCTGTACCAGAGCCTCTGGGAAGGCCAACCGCTCGGCCCATGCGATTTCGTGCTCTCCGCCGACGAAAAGACCAGCATCCAGACTCGCCGGCGCATCCATGCTTCGCGGCCGCCTGCCCCAGGATGCCCCACACTCGTCGAACACGAGTACGAGCGGCGGGGGGCGTGGGCCTACTTGGCTGCCTGGGATGTCCATCGCGCCAAAATCTTTGGCCGTTGTGAAACCAGTACCGGAATCGCACCGTTTGACCGCTTGGTGGAAGACGTGATGAGCCAGGAACCCTACCGCTCGGCCCGCCGCGTGTTCTGGATCTTCGACAACGGCTCCTCGCACCGCGGCCAAAGAGCCATTCAGCGCCTACAATCCCGCTGGCTCTCCCTCATTCCCGTGCATACGCCGGTTCACGCCAGTTGGCTCAATCAGGTCGAGATCTACTTCTCCATCATTCAGCGCAAGGTGCTCACTCCGAGCGATTTCTCATGCCTTGCCGATTTGGAAGCTGCCCTGCTCGCCTTCCAGTACCGTTACGAGAAATCCGCGGCGCCCTTTCGCTGGACGTTCACGCGCGCCGACCTCGCCGCCCTTACGCAGCGCCTCAAGGCAAGCCCCTTGCCTGTCGCGGCCTGATCCCGGAATACGTCACCGTAATTCCGAATCGGGGTACTAAGGTGATACTGAACTTCCCGTAGGCCCGTTAACGGCCGCACGGCAATCCCTGACAGAGGATTCCGGCGGGGAGATCTTAGGACTGGTCCTATCACACCCGGTGGAGAGCGGATAGCTCCGATCGCCGCAACGATTCCCGATCAAGTCCCTTCCTCTCGCCCGAAGTGTCTTCAACAGCAGATCGTGTCTCCGCTGACTTTGCGCTCTCTAAATCCCCACCAGCAGTGTACAGCCTCAATCTCCGCACGTTCCCGATTTCTCCAAATCCTTCTCCGCGTACTGTTTTTCTCAGGGTCCCCGCGTCTCCGCGTCGAAAATTGGCTTTGTTCCTTCACTTTCCCCGTCCACTCAGGCAAAATGGAATTCTTGGCGCGTCTATGAAACCCGCAACCCCCCTCACGCGAGCCGTACTCTTTCTTCTGGCCTGCACACTTCTGTGTACCGCCGCTAACGTCTCCAAGGTCTGGGTAGCCGACAACGGCGATGGCACCTACAAGAATCCCATCCTGCACGCCGACTACTCCGACCCCGACGTCGTCCGCGTGGGCGAAGACTTCTACATGGTGGCTTCCAGTTTCGAATGCGCGCCCGGCTTGCCCATTCTCCACTCCCACGACCTGGTGAACTGGGAACTTGTCGGGCACGTCTACGCCGCGCAGCAGCCGCTCGAACGTCTTCAGCAAGCCGCAGCACGGCAACGGGGCGTGGGCGCCTGCCATCCGCTATCGCAACGGCGAGTTCTACATCTATTACCCCGATCCCGATTACGGCATCTACGTGGTGAAAGCCAAGAACCCCGCCGGTCCGTGGAGCGCGCCCTTATTGGTCAAGGAAGCGAAAGGCTGGATCGACCCATGCCCCTTATGGGACGACGATGGCAAAGCATACCTGGTGAATGCCCTGGCCGGAAGCCGCTCCGCCATGAAGAGCATGTTGATTGTCAGCCGCATGAGCCCCGACGGCACAAGGCTGCTCGACGGCGGCACCCTGGTCTATGACGGCCATGCCGAAGACCCCACCGTGGAAGGTCCGAAATTCTACAAGCGCAATGGCTACTACTACATTTTTGCGCCGGCTGGCGGGGTGGCCTCCGGCTGGCAACTGGTTCTCCGCGCGAAGAAGGTCTATGGCCCTTACGAGAGGAAGATCGTGCTGGCCCAAGGCCACACGCCGATCAACGGACCGCACCAGGGCGCGTGGGTCGATACTGCCACCGGCGAGTCCTGGTTCATCCATTTCCAGGACAAGGGCGCTTACGGCCGCATCGTGCATCTCGAGCCGATGAGGTGGGTCGATGACTGGCCCGTCATGGGCGCCAACGGCGAACCGGTGTCGACTTACAGGAAGCCGAACGTGGGCAAGACCTACCCGATGATGACCCCCGCCGACACGGATGAGTTCAACGGCAGCCAACTCGGCCTCGAATGGCAATGGGCGGCCAATCCCAAGCCGGGCTGGGTCTTTCCGGCTGGCGGATTGGGTTTGATCCGCCTGTTTTGCGTTCCCCTGCCCGAAAGTTTCAAGAACTTCTGGGATGTGCCGAATCTCATGTTGCAGAAGTTCCCCGCCCCACAGTTCACCGCTACCGCCAAGGTCGCCTTCATCCCCCACACCAACGATGAAAAGACCGGGCTGATCGTGATGGGAACCGACTATGCTTATCTCGCGGTGGCCAAGAAGCCGGAGGGCCTGGTGGTGTCGCAAACCATCTGCAGGAATGCCGACCGGGGCGCGGCGGAAAAGGAAAGCGCGCCGGCCCCGGTGAAGGGCGCCACGTTGTATCTGCGCGTGAAGGTGTCGGACCAGGCGGTCTGCGTATTCAGCTACAGCACGGACGGGACGAATTTCACGCCCGCCGGCGAACGCTTCACCGCGCGCCCCGGCCGGTGGATTGGCGCCAAGGTGGGCTTGTTCGCGGTTCGCTCCGGTCCCGCCGCCGAAAACGGCTACGCCGATTTCGATTGGTTCCGAGTCGAGTAGAATTGACTCATGAAGAGAATCGTTGTACCCCTGTGGCTCGCCCTGGCCGCCGCGGCCGCGTCGCAGACCCCCGCGACTACCTTCAAATTCGATATCGGCCCGGAAAAGCCCGCGCCCGGCTATACCAAGGTTCTTCCCACCACTGTGTACACCGATGAGCTCGGCTATGGGTTCGAGCCAGGCTCCAGCGTTACGGCGCCTCCCTTCTACTTCTCGGTCAAGGTGCCCGAAGAGGGCAACTACAAGGTGACCGTGACTTTCGGGGACCGCCAGGCGGAATCCATCACCACCGTCAAAGCCGAGATCCGCCGGCTCATGGTCGAGCAGGTGCGGACCGCGCCCGGCAAGTTCGAGACCCGCTCGTTCATCGTCAACGTCCGCACGCCGAAGATTTTCACCGGCGGCGAAGTCCGGTTGAAGGATCGCGAGAAGACCTCGGAAACGCGCGCCTGGGACGACAAGCTCACCCTCGAGTTCATTGGCCGGCATCCCGCCGTTTCCAAAATCGAGATCGAGAAGGCGGACAACATTCCCACCATCTACATCGCCGGCGATTCCACTTCCACCGACCAGCCGCGCGAGCCGTTCAACAGTTGGGGGCAGATGCTGCCCCGCTTCTTCAAGCCCGATATCGCCGTCGCCAACCATGGTGAATCCGGCGAGTCGCTGCGCGGTTTCATCAATGAGCGCCGCCTGGACAAAGTCATGAGCGTCATTAAGCCCGGCGACTACCTGTTCATCCAGATGGGACACAACGACCAGAAGGAGAGGGGCGAGGGCGTCGGCGCGTTCACCACTTACAAAGCGGATCTCAAGCGCTTCGTCGCCGAAACCCGGCAGCATGGCGCCACGCCCGTGCTGGTGACGCCGATGAACCGCCTGACTTTCGACGCCGATGGCAAAATCACCAACAGCCTGGGCGATTATCCCGAGGCCGTGCGCCAGGTGGGCAAGGAAGAAAATGCCGCGGTCATCGACTTGAACGCCATGAGCAAGCCCTTCTACGAAGCCCTCGGCCCCGTGGAGGCCCACAAGGCGTTTGCCGGCAACGACACCACGCACCACTCCGACTACGGCAGCTACGAGCTGGCCAAATGCATCGTCGAGGGAATCAAGCAGGACAAGCTGCCGCTCGTCAAGTACCTGACGGACGACGTCAGGACTACGCCGTTCGATCCCGCGCACCCCGACCCCATTGCCAGCTTCGATGTGCCCGCCGAACCGGGGGGCTACGCGCCGCGGCCCTACGGCGATACCGCGCCCACCGCCGCCCCTGCGCCCGCCCCGCCCAAAGGTCCCTTCGAACCCAACTGGGCCTCCATCAAGGACCACTACCAAACCCCGCAGTGGTTCCGCGACGCCAAGTTCGGTATCTTCCTGCATTGGGGCCTTTATGCCGTCCCCGCGCACCAGAGCGAGTGGTACGTCCAACACATGTACGGAGATCCCGCCATCATCGCCTGGCACACGGAGCACTTCGGCCCGCCCGATATATTCGGATATAAAGACTTCATCCCCCTGTTCACGGCCGCGAAGTTCGACCCGGACCAGTGGGCGGAGCTGTTCCGGAAGGCCGGCGCGCGTTATGTCATGCCCACCGCCGAGCACCACGACGGGTTCGCCATGTGGGCGAGCGCCCTCACCAAGTGGAACGCCAAACAGATGGGGCCTAAGCGCGACCTGATCGGCGACCTCGCCAGGGCCGTCCGCAAGCAGGGAATGAAGTTCGGCGTCTCCAACCACCGCATGGAGCACTTCACCTTCATCCGGCCGCAGCCCGGCCTTGCAACCGATCTCTACGATCCCCGATGGGCCGATTTCTATAGCGTGGCCGACCGCAGCCCCGAGGCCCGCCAGAAGTTCCTCGACGACTGGGTGGCGCGCAACTTCGAGCTGATCGACAAGTACCAGCCCGACCTCATCTATTTCGATAATGGCGTCAACGGGCGCGACCTCGATCCGCAGAAACTCAAGGTGGCCGCTTACTATTACAACCGCGCCACGGAGTGGAAGAAACAAGTCTCCATCGTCACCAAGGACGCCGCTTACCTGGCCGGCACTATCAAGGATTACGAGCGGCAGATGCGCGGGCCTACCACTATGCAGGAAGATCCGTGGGAAGTGGACGACTCCGTACACCAGCGTTGGGGCTACCTGTCCGACGCCCACTATTGGAATGTCAGTGACATCGTGTGGCGCCTGGTCGAGAACGTCAGCAAGAACGGCAACCTGCTCCTCAATTTCTCTCCCAGGGCCGACGGCACCATCCCCGACGAGCAGGTGAAGCTCATGCTCGGCATCGGCCAATGGCTCGACGTGAATGGCGAAGCTATCTACGAGACCCGGCCCTGGATCAAGTTTGGCGAAGGCGAAGCCATGAACGACAAGCCGGCTTACACCGGCAAAGACATCCGCTTCACCACCAAGAGCGACACGCTGTACGCTATTCTGATGGCGTGGCCGGGCGAGCAGGCCGTGGTCACGTCCCTCGCAGTTGGGAATGGCAAGATCGCTAAGGTGGAGATGCTGGGACACAAGGGCGACCTGAAATTCACGCAGGATGCCGAAGGGCTCAAAGTCGCGATGCCCGCCGAACAACCTTGTCAGTACGCTTTCACGCTCAAGATCACGGGACTAAAGATATGAAAAAGACGGCCGCAATCTTAGCCGCCGCCGCGGCGATTGCACTGTGGCCCGCCTTGGCCCAGGAGCCGGCGCCCATCAACCCGAAGTTGCCGACTGTCTTCGTCATCGGCGATTCCACCGCCAGCAACGTCGACCACCGCGGCTGGGCGGACCCGTTCGCCGATTACTTCGACCTGGCCAAAGTCAATGTGGTCAACAGCGCCCGCGCCGGCCGCAGCAGCCGGACCTTCCAGACGGAAGGATTGTGGGACAAGGTCCTGGCAAACTTGAAGGCCGGCGATTTCGTGCTCATCCAGTGGGGCCACAACGACGGCGGACCCATCGATAAGGACCGCGCGCGCGGCTCTCTGCCCGGCTTGGGCGAGGAGTCCCAGGAATTCACCATGCCCAATGGCAAACAGGAGTTGGTGCACACCTTCGGCTGGTATATGCGCAAGTACATCGCCGATATCAGGGCCAAGGGCGCCACGCCCATTGTGCTTACACTTACCGTCCGCAACATATGGAAGGACGGCAAGGTGGAGCGGGGTCCGGGCAATTACAGTCCGTGGTCCGCGGAGATCGCCAAGGCAGAGGGAGTCACTTTGGTGGATGTCACCGACGCCGTGGCCGACCAGTACGAAAAGGTGGGTCAAGACAAAGTCAAGGAGATCTTCCCGCAGGATCACACCCACACCAGCGCGGCGGGCGCGGACTTGGTGGCGTCGCTGGTGGTCGCGGGTCTCAAAGGACTCAGGGACAACCCGCTGGCAGCTTACCTTTCGGCCAAGGGCCAAGCCGTTGAGCCTTACCCCGCCCGGCCCCAAATGCGCTTGCCCGAGCCGGCCAATCCCAACCTGCCGAGTCTGTTTCTGATCGGCGATTCCACCGTGCGCAACGGCCGCGGCGATGGCGCCAATGGCCAGTGGGGTTGGGGCGAACCCATCGTCGATTACTTCGATGCCGCCAAAATCAACGTGGTCAACCGCGCCGTTGGCGGCCTCAGTAGCCGCACTTATCTGAGCCAGGGCCACTGGGACCGGGTCCTCGCCATGCTGAAACCGGGCGACTTCGTGATGATGCAGTTCGGCCACAACGATGAAGGCGCGGTCAATGACAACTTCCGCGCCCGCGCCTCCCTCAAGGGCACGGGCGACGAGACGCAGGAAATCGACAACCAACTCACCAAGCAGCACGAAGTGGTCCACACCTTCGGCTGGTACCTGAAGAAATTCATCGCCGACACGCGCGCCAAGGGCGCCACCCCCATTGTGTGCTCCCTGATTCCGCGCAAGATCTGGAAGGACGGCAAGATCGCCCGCAACTCGGAAGATTACGGTAAGTGGGCGGCCGACGTGGCCGCATCCGAAAAAGCGCTCTTTGTGGATCTCAACAACATCATTGCCGACCGGTACGACCAGCTCGGCCCCGAGAAAGTCGAGCCGCTTTTCGGCGACCCGCACACTCACACCAGCCGGATAGGCGCCGAGCTGAATGCCGAGTGTGTGATTGCGGGGCTGAAAGGCCTCAAGAACAACCCGCTGGCGCCATACTTCACGGAGAAGGCGGCGGCAGTGGCTGGGTGGGAAAAGGGGACAGACGCATTTAAATTAATGCGTCTGTCCCCTTTTATACAATTATGAAGAAAAACTCCGAAGTACAAATCGACCGCAAACTGAATCGTGACGACCTGATCGTCATCGCCGGCGCTGGTGGGTTCATCGCCGGCTCCATCGCCCGGTATTTTCACGAACTGGGCTATACGCGCATCCGCGGTATCGACCGCAAGCCTTTGCCGGAATGGTACCAGCGCGTGCCGGGAGTGGAGTGCCTCTCCATGGACCTGAGCGAGAAGGCCAACGCCATCCGGGCCGTGGAAGGCGCCGCGGAAGTCTATAATTTCGCGGCCGACATGGGCGGCATGGGGTTCATCGAGAACTTCCGCGTGGAGTGCCTGCGCAGCGTCCTGGTGAACACTCACCTGATCGATGCCGCCTGGCGCGCCGGCGCGGAGCGCTATTTCTTTTCCTCCTCGGCGTGCGCTTACAATACGGACTTGCAGAAGGACCCCCACGTTCGCGCGCTCAAGGAATCGGACGCGTATCCAGCCATGGCGGAGCGCGGGTACGGCTGGGAGAAGCTGATCTCGGAGATGTTCTGCCAGGAGTATTGGGCCGAGCGGGGCCTGGAGACCCACTTCGCGCGGTTCCACAACATCTACGGTCCGCACGGCACCTGGTTCGGCGGGCGCGAGAAGGCGCCGGCGGCCATCTCCCGCAAAGTTATCGAAGCCCTGGATTCGGGCGACATGCGCATCGAAATCTGGGGCGACGGCACGCAGACCCGCAGCTTTTGTTTCATCGACGATTGCGTGCTGGGCATCGACCAGATCATGCATTGCGACCGGCTCATCGCCACGCCCATTAACCTGGGATCGAGCGAGCTGATCTCCATCGACGACCTGGTGAGCATGGTGGAGCGGATCGCGGGCGTGAAGCTGGAGCGCCGCTACGATTTGAATGCGCCCAAGGGCGTGGCCGGGCGCAACAGCGACAACACGTTCATCCGCAGCGTTCTCGATTGGGAGCCGCTCACTCCCCTCCAAACCGGCATGGAAAAGACCTACGCATGGATCGCGCAGCAATATGCCGACCGCAAAGCCGGCAAGCGGGTGGTGAAGGATTGAGCGTGCGCGACCCGATCGCCTCGATCGTCGGCAACATACCGCATCGGGTGGCGCTGGCGGGCGGATGGATCGATCAGCCGTTCGTATCCCGGCACAATCCATCGCCGCCGGGCGCGATGGTAGTGGTGTCGCTCGAACCCAACCTCTGGTTCATGGACCGCTGCGGCATGGCCAGCGGCACGCGCAAGGTCGCGTTGAAGCTGTGGGGCGGCGAAGTGCCCGACAGGCCCCCGGCGGAGTTGGTGAGGGAGCTTTACCGCGCGGAAAACCAGGACAAGGTGGAACCCTCCGGGTCGCAGGACATGATCGGGTTGCTGTATCCCGGTGTGAGCAGGCTGGATTACGACGCGGATGTCGAGGGCGGATATTTCCCGGCGCACATCGAGTCGAATTGCAACCCTCAGATTGCCCGCTGGCTGGAAGAAGTCATCCACCTTGTTCCGATTGGTCAAAGGCCCGGAGGTTATAATCCACTCGGCATCAAGAACCTGGACCCTGAATGGATCCGGCAGTTGGGCCAGACGGGCAAGGACTGTTTCGATGCCATCGCGGCGAAGGACAGTCGCGGACTGGCAGCCTCGATGAACCACTCGATGACATGCTGGGAAGCGATTCTGCCGCAGACGGTGGAACATCCGACCATACAAATCGATCTCAAGCGAATTTTAGGTTACTACCAACAGCGGTACGCGGGCGCCATGTACTCGGGGTGCGGAGGCGGATACGCTATTGTAGCTTCGGAAGATCCCGTTCCCGGGGCCTTGAAGGTGAAAGTCAAGACATGCTAAGAACTGGAATTTTGAATCCCGCGATCAACTCGCTAGTCAGTCGAATCCGGCACACTAACACCCTGGTCATTGCGGATCGGGGTTTCCCATTCTGGCCGCAACTGGAAACCGTGGACATCTCACTGGTGGATGATATTCCCAAGGTGTTGGATGTGCTGCGCGCCATTCGTCTCAACTTTGTGGCAGGCAGGGTGTTTATGGCGGAAGAATTTCGCGCCGCGAACGGGAAGGAAACCTGCCTGGAGTTCGAGCGGGCGCTGGTGGGGATTCCGCTTGTGTTCGAACCGCACGTGGAGTTCAAGAAGCGCGTGCCCCAGGCTATCGGCTTGATTCGGACCGGAGACACGGTGCAGTATGCGAACCTGATTCTCGAATCCGCATGAGTCCCTGGGACTATCTCATCGTCACGGCGTCCAACGTCAGGCAAGCCCATACCTATGAGGCGTAGCTTCGGTTGCGGGGGTGAACTCGGGTTGCTGGCGCAGGTGATCGAGCGCGAGCGGCCATTCCCTTGCGGACAGAAGTTACTCGTGGCGCAGGACCTGGATGGGTTGGAGCGTGGCGGCGCGGCGGGCGGGTAGAAAGGCGGCGGCCAGGCCGATGGCGGCCAGCACAGCGGCCGTGGAAACGAACGCCAGCGGATCGGCGGGCTCAATGCCAAACAAGATGGAGGAAACCGTTCGCGCCGCCGCGAGCGAAACCGGCAGCCCGATGGCCAGGCCCAGCCCGACCAGCGCCAGCGCGTCGCGCAGCACCATCCAGAGCACCTGCCCGCGTTCCGCTCCCAGGGCCATGCGAATCCCGATCTCGCCCGCGCGCCGCGCCGTTCCATAGGCCACCACGCCGTACAGGCCGACCGCGGCCAGCAGCAATGCCAGCCCGCCAAAGAACCCGCTCAGCGTAGCCAACATGCGTTCCCGGAAAATGGAATCGTCAACCTGCTCGCGGATGGTCCGCCACTCCCACAGCGCCCCTCCTGGGCCGAGCCGGCCCAGTTCCCGGTAGACCGCCGCGAGCAGCGCCGCTTGCGGCATTTGGGTGCGCACCAGAATGGCCGGCCACGAGGGGCTGTCCGTCTGGGTTGCCGGCACGTATACGGTGGGCGCGGGTTTTTCCCGGAGACCTTTTTGCCGGACGTTGCGCACCACCCCCACAATGCATACAGGCGCGCCGCCTTCCGGCTTGCTGTCGTCGAAACTCAACGTTCGGCCCAGCGGATGCGCTTCACCGGGCAGGAATGCGCGCACGAAGGCCTCGTCCACCACGGCGACTTTGCGGGAGGTGGCCGTATCGTTCCGGTCGAACTCCCGGCCCAGTAGCGGAACGCTTCCGATGGTCTCGAAGTACCGCGGCGCCACGTACTGTATGTCCACCTCGACCGGCTCGCGGGCGGTGCGGTCGGAGCCTGGCACGCGGATGGTGGCACCCCAGAATCCCCTCTGAAATGGCCCCGGAAAACCGTAGCTGACCGAGGTCACGCCGGGTAACGATTCCAGTTGGGCCACGAGCTCTTCCCGGGCCGCCCGGATCTCTCCCTTCCAGGTGCGCGCGAAGTCAAAGTTGAAGGCATACACGTTCCGGTTGCGAAAGCCCAGGTCCACCGACCGCAAAGCGAACAGGCTGTGCCCGAACAGGCCCGCCAGCGCCACTAGGACCACCGAGAATGCCACCTGCGCCACCACCAGCGCTCTCCGTAGAACCGTCCCTCCGGCCGCCTGCCTCGCTCCCGAGCGCAGGCCCGCAGCCGGATCGACAGCGGTGGAACCGAGAGCCGGCGCCAGCCCGAACAGCAGGACTGAAAGCGCGGAAATGCCAATGGTGAACACGAGCGCCACGGAATCGAGCCCAGCGGTGAACCCGCCGCCCGAACTCTCCGGCAGGTATCGCAGGATGGCCCGCTGCCCCCAGACGGCGAACAGAAGGCCCAGCAAATTGCCCGCCGCAGCCAGTAGCAGGCTCTCCGTCAGGGCCTGGCGAACCAGCCGCGCGCGCGTCGCGCCCAGGGAGAACCGCAGCGCGATTTCCTTCTGCCGCGCCGCGCCGCGCGCCAGCAGCAGGTTGGCCACGTTGGCGCAGGCGGCCAGCAAAACCAGCGCGACCGCCGCCATCAACAACGTCAGCGGCTTGCCGAACTCCTCGCGCAGCACGGAGAGGCCGATGCCGCCCTCCCGCACTTCGAGCCGCTGCCCCAACGCCTTCTTGCGGAACGCCTCGTTATAGCCGGCCGGGTATATAGCGGCGAGGTGCTGCCGCATGAGGACGTCGACCGCCGCTTGCACCTGCTTGGGCGATACATCCGGCCTGCGCCGCGCCACAATCCAGAGCCACCACATCCGGGGATCCATGACCTTGCCCCGATTCATCATGGCGGGCACCCAAACTTCGGGATGGTGCTCGACTTCCACACCGCGAAAACCCGGCGCGGCGACTCCGATTACGGTCAGCGACTGTTCGTCCACCAGGAGCTTGCGGCCCAGCACGCCCGGGTCGGCGCCGAAGCGGTTCTTCCAGAAGTCATAGCTCAGCACAGCCAGGGGATGGCCCTGCGGCACGCGGTTGTCGTCGTCGGTGAATAGCCGCCCCAGCGCCGGCGCCACTCCCAGGACGCTGAAATAGTTGCCGGACACGAACTCCCTCTGCGTGAACTGGGGCCGGCCGCCCGGGGGCGTGTACCGGACTTTTGCCACGCCGGTGCGCGCCAAAACCCCGTTGAAAAGATCACTGCGTTTCGCGAGTTCCAGATACAGGGGGTAGGAACTGTAGCCCTTGCCCCAGCCGCCGGTGCGGTACAGGGACACCAGCTCGTCGGGTCTGGCGACCGGCAGCATACGCAGCATCAAGGCGTGGAACAGGGAGAAGATGGCGGTGTTCGCGCCGATCCCCAGCGCCAGCGAAATGACGGCCGCTGCCGTGAATCCGGGGCTGCGCCGCAGTCCGCGAAGCGCGTAACGAATGTCCTTGGCGGCGATCTCGAGCCACGGAATGCCGCGCCGGTCGCGATAGGCCTCTTCGGTTTGCGCGACCCCTCCGAAGGTGCGCCGCGCGGCCGCCCGCGCCGACGCCGGGTCCATCCCCTGCTGCCGGAACTCCTCTTCCTGCATGGCGAGATGGGCGCCGATCTCTTCGCTCAGCTCGCGGTCCAGACGGCCGCGGCGAAAGAGCGCCAAGAAGCGTTGCCGAATGGTACGCATAGCCCGGTCCTATTCGGCGGCGCGCAGGAAACGGTCCATGATGGCGACCGTGCGAGCCCAGTCTTCCGATTCGTGCGTCACCTGCCGGCGGCCCGCGCGCGTCAGGTCATAGAACCTGGCGCGGCGATTGCTTTCGGAGGCGCCCCAGCGCGATTGGATCCAGCCGCGCTGTTCCAGGCGCAGAAGCGCCGGGTAGAGGGTCCCCTGGTTGAGGTCGAGGAGGCCGCCGGAGATCTGCTGGATGCGCTTGGCCAGGCCGAACCCGTGTTGCGGCCCCATGGCTTCCAGCGTTCTCAGGACCATCAGGTCGAGCGTGCCCTGGAGAATGTCGGGCTTCGAGTCTCTTCTAGACATCCAAAAGGAGTATGGCGCGGTTCCTTTAGAATGTCAACAGGAGGGCGGTCACAGGGTCCCGGTGTCCCGGTCTCGCTCGAAATCCAGCTCGAGGCCAACCAGGGGAGATTTCCGGAAGAACCGCACCAGGCTTTTGGGCTGGCGCGACTGGACAGGCAGTTGCTCGGCTTCGCTTGACTGCGCCTTGGCGGTTCGCAGTCGCCTAGGTGGGCCGGCCGCTTTCCGAGGGTGGAGAGATTTGGGCACGCGGTCACTTTCTTTCTAGTCAGACTGGTCTGACTATGTATAGTTTAGCCTGTGGGTGGCGTGCGGGTTCTGGTAGCACCGGCGGTCTTGCCGCCGGTTTGTTCGGGTTTGAACAACATCACCGGCGGCAAAGACCGTCGGCGCTACACTGGTCAGGGTTCGATGCGCGTGCCCAGAACCCGCAGGAATTGCGCGAGCCAGGCGGGATGCGCGGGCCAGGCTGGCGCGGTGACGAGTTTGCCGCAGGTGTGCGCCTGGTCGATGGCGACTTCGGCATAGGTTCCGCCCGCCGCGGCGACATCGGGGGCTACGGCGGGGTAGCAACTGCACGTTTTTCCAGCCAGCACGCCCGCCGCCGCCAGCACCTGCGCGGCGTGACAGATAGCGGCGATGGGTTTATCGGACTCGGCGAAGTGGCGCACGATTTCCAGCACGCGCGGGTTGAGGCGGATGTACTCCGGCGCGCGTCCACCGGGGATTACGAGCGCGTCGTAATCCTCGGGGCGAATCTCGTCGAACGTCGCATTCAGGGCGAAGTTGTGGCCCCGCTTCTCGCTGTAGGTCTGGTCGCCCTCGAAATCGTGGATGGCGGTGCGCACGGAATCGCCAGCCCGCTTATTGGGGCAGACCGCATGGACGACATGCCCTACCATGAGGAGCGCCTGGAAGGGAACCATCGCTTCGTAGTCTTCCACGTAATCGCCGACCAGCATGAGCAGTTTCTTGGCAGCCATGGAACAAAATTCCTCCTGAGGATATGATCGCATTACTTTGCATCAAGAAGTACTTGTCAAAGACGAGACGTTCGTTGTAAGCTGAAGGCCGTGGAGATCCTCATGTATCCCTATCTCGTGTTCCTGTCGATCTTTTTCGGGGCGCCGACGCTTCTGCTGGCGTGGCGCCTTCGCCGGGAAATCGTGCCATACCGCCGCACCGCCCGGTGGCTTCTGGTATTCGTATTCACCGTGGGATGGTTCTGGGACTGGCTGTCGTGCCGCACGGGCGTGTGGCGATACGATACCGCTCCCACACTGGGCTGGTGGGTGGCAGGCCTCCCGGTTGAGGAACTGGTGGGGTTTTACCTGCTCGGCACCGCCTTCATGTTTCTCGTCGTCCTGGCGGTGCTTCGGAGGCGCAGGCATGTTTGAACACTACAGCTATCTTGGCTACACGCTGCTGTTCTGTCTGCCGCCCATCGTGCTGCTCTGGGTTCGCGCGGAGTTTGCCCGCGCGATGCGGGAAGATTTGAGAGGCATTCTGCTCTCGACCGCGATCATCTCCCTGTACGGCAGCGCGATCTGGCCCGTCGCCATCCAATTGGGCTGCTGGAGCTATCGAGAGGACAGAATTCTGAACCGCAAGCTATTCGGGGTGGTCTTCGTCGAGGACGTGGTCTGGTGGGTGCTGGTGAGCTTTCTCTTTGCGTCCTTCGTGGCGCTCTCCACGCGCTGGGAGAAGTCGGGGCGGGATGTGGTGGTGGAGGAAGTGTCCGGTCTGTTGAGAGCTTTCCGCGACGCGTTCGCGGGGTTCCGTGCCGCCGGCCTGGAGCGGAACATGGCGATCCATACCGCCGCGGCGACGGGGACGCTGGCGGCGGCATGGCTGTTTCGCTTGTCGCGGATTGAGTGGCTGTTTGTGATTCTCGCCGTTGCGGGGGTGATGGCCGCCGAACTGCTGAACTGTGCCGTGGAGAGGCTCGCGCCGAGCCGGAACCAACAGTGGAGCAGTGAAGTGCGGCTGGTGAAAGATGCCGCCGCGGCTGGCGTTCTGGTCACCGCCGTAGCAGCGGCAGTCATCGGAGCGGTCATCTTCCTTCCGCGAGCTCTGGCGGCGTTTCGATGACGGGTACAGCGCGCTTCGAAGGGCACGAAGCTCAGCGAGTAGACCGCCCCATCGAGCCGCGGGCCCCCTCAATCCGGCTGTCATGCGTTGCATATACAATAGAGGTGCGGTGTTCGACTGGGACGAGAACAACTTGCGCAAGATCCGGGCGCATCGGATCAAATCCGAAGAAGTGGAGCAGGGTCTCTCGAACAGTCCGATCCCGATCTATGAACAGGACGTGCAGGGGGAATCGCGCTACGTATACTGCTGCGAAACAAATGCGGGGCGAATACTGGCCGTGATTCTGATCGAGCGCACCGAGCAGATCCGGGTCGTGACCGCGTACGATCTGGATGCGGGCCAAAAGAGGGACTACCTGGCACGGCGGGTGCGAGGGGAGTGCAGCCATGAAGAAGAAGCCGATTGACATGCCGAAGTTCTTGAATGAAGGAGAAGAGGCCGATTGGTGGGCCAGTCGCCAGGGTCGCGAGTTTGTAAAGCAGAAATCGGCTGGGCCTCCGAAGAAGGGAGGCGGCCAGAAGGGATCGCGCCTTGTCGGCCAATTGAACCGGACTACCAGCGTTCAGATAGCGTTGCGATTGCCCGAACCCGACGTAACGAAGGCGCGTGAGATCGCAACACGCAAGGGCATTGGTTACCAGACCCTGCTCAAGATGCTGGTGCACGAGGGTCTTCGCCGCGAGGCGCGCAGACCGTGAATAGTTTGGTATGGTAACGCCGTCTATCAATGAGTTCGCAGAAACCTGGTAGACCAGCGCTACACTGTTCCGGACTAGGATACGCAACGACGTTATCGCTGGGCCGCACAGCGCGATCTTATCAACTCCCGCAAAGTGGGCGTCACGGGAAGTGACCCGTCAAACCGGAGCGGCTCCGGCGAGCGAAGAGCCAACCGCATTACATCAACTCAGCTAGGGCGCGATCGCGTGTTGCGGCTCCACGCACGCCTCTCAGCGCCTCTACGCGATGCGCCAAGGCGAACGTAATGACCTTTCGTGATTCCGGCTGTACAATCCCACGTTCATCAACGGAAAACCAGTCGTTGATTGTGTAGCTCTCCAGTTCACCGTAAACCATGCCGACGAGGGATTTGAGCGTGAATAGGGGTGCTCCGCTCATGCCAGCAGGAGCGGGCATGTCTAACTCGTACGAGGGGATCGTTCCGAAGTCTGCGGTCTCGTGATCGAAAACGCGGCTTATATATCCCTTCAAGGTCCGGAAGCTGAGCGCTAATCCGCCACGTTGTGCAACGTTTGAGAACGGGAACCCGAACGCCCATACGTCGTTCCCGATGAAGATTTCCCCACTAGGGAAAGCCAGGGGCGTCTCAGGGGTGTGTTCAACTGAGGCGGTTGCCAAATCAGTGCCGCTCCTGTCCTGACTGATCTCGGCGAGGGGGAGGTTCTGGAAACGTCCCGGATTATTTCCGTAGTCATTCATTTTCACGGCGACGTAACGGTGGTTGGCGGGAAGCGACTTCGCTATGCAGTGCCAGCACGTCACAAGAACGCCCGGAACTGGGACAAATCCATTTCCTTCGTAGGAAACGTAGCGCTGCGCTTCAACATCCTCCACGACAATTGGGAATACGTGGTCTGAGACCGGGAATAGGCTTGGATCTTTTTGTGCTGGCGTCATCGGCAAGCAGATTCTACCACCGCTTGGAATGCCCGAGGAAGGGCGCGCGCAGGTGAGGCCGCCCCCTGTTCGTGCCTGCGCACCTAACGCGGCTCTGTTTAGACGTGCGCTGAGTCGATTCTGGCAGACTCGAGCATTCCGGTCGTGAAGTGGGGTTGACGGAAGAAGTGGTCCGACCGGAGTCAATGGCCCCGAAGGGCTTTCAAGAAACCCGGGCGGCGCGGATCAGGACGCACAGATCGCCGGCGTCACCGGCCTTATTCGTACCGCAAGATTTCCGCCGGCACGATGCGGGTGGCGTTGCGCGCGGGGTAGATCGTCGCCAGGAAACTTACCAGGATGGCGGCGGCCGCCACCCATACGCCATCCAACCAGCGCGTTTCGAAGGGGACGAAGCTGAGCGAGTAGACTGTCTCGTCCAGGCGGACCCAGCGGTATTTGTTGGCGAAATAACAGAGCGTGTAACCTACCGCGAGGCCGATGGCGCTACCGACGATTCCGATAAGCACGCCTTGTAGCATGAAGATGCGGCGGATCTGCGGGCGGCGGGCACCCATGGACATCAGGATGGCGATGTCGCGATATTTTTCCATCACCATCATCACCAGCACGATCAGAATATTGAGCGCGGCCACCAACTCGATCAGGCCGATGGTGATGATGGTCACGGCGCGCTCCATGCGCAGGGCGTTCAGTAACTGGCGGTTGCGCTCCATCCAGGTGGTGGTGGTGTAGCGCGGGCCGGCGGCCTTTTCCACATCGCGGGCGATTTCCGGGGCGCGGTTCAAATCGTCCACCTTGAGCTCGATCTGGTTGATGACGTCCTGGAGCGAAAGCGCCTTCTGCGCGGCTTCGATGGAAACGAAACACCAGTTGTCGTCGATGTCGTAGAACCCGGTTTCAAAGGTGCCGGCGACGCGGAACGGGCGGATGTTGGGGCGCACGCCGAAGGGCGTCAGCTCCCCCTGCGGGCTGACCACATTGATGCGCGAATTGAGCACCATGCCGGTATCCTCGACGATGCGCGAGCCGAGGATGATGCCGGGGGGCGATGCGTTGGGGTCGCGCAGGCGGTCGAGCGAGCCGGACTTGAGATGGCGCAGCGTGTCGCTGATAGCCAGCTCGGAATCGAGGTCGATGCCCTTGAGCACCGCGCCCTTGGATTGCAGCGGGCCGGCCAGGAAGACGGGGGCGTAAAGCGCGGGCGAGACGGCCGTGACGTGCGGCACCTTACGCAGGCGCGCCACCATCTCGCGCCAGTTTTCGATGCCGTTGCCGGGTTCCTTTTCGAGCACGTTGATGTGGGCCATGGCGCCCAGCAGGTTGCGCTGCAGGGTGTTGTGGAAGCCATTGTTGACGGCCATGGCGACAATGAGCGCCATCACGCCAGCGGCCACGCCGACGATGGAGATTGCGGTGATGACGGAGATCACCGCCTGCTTGCGGCGGGCGCGCAGATAGCGGGCGGCGATGAACAGCTCGAAGCGCGAGTTCACAGGCTGTCGAGCTCGCGCAACTGGGCGGCCAAGCCGATGGGGCCTTCCGGCCGCAGCAGCGGGAAGAGGATGACGTTGCGGATGGAGCGGCAGCCGGTCAGGATCATGACGAGGCGGTCAATGCCGATACCCTCGCCCCCGGTGGGCGGCATGGCGTAGGCGAGCGCGCGGACGTAATCCTCGTCCATCTGGTGGGCTTCCTCGTCGCCGCGCTCGCGCATGGCGATCTGCATCTCGAAGCGGCGCCGCTGCTCTTGCGGATCGTTCAACTCGGTGTAGGCGTTGCCGATCTCCATGCCGGCGGCATAGATTTCGAAGCGCTCGACAAAGGCCGGGTCCTCGGGCTTGTTCTTGGAGAGCGGCGAGGTTTCGACGGGGTAATCATAGATGATGGTGGGCTGGATGAGCTGGGCCTCGACGCGGCGCTCGAAGAGATCCGTGAGCGCCTCGCCGGCGGTGGGCCGGCCGGAATAGCGGCCCAGCCAGTCGGGGTTGGCGACGTCCTCCATTGTGGGGCGGCCGTCGCCTTCCCAGAAGCGGACTACGGCTTCGCGCATGGTGAAGCGCTGGAGCCGGCTGAAATCGAGCTGGTGGCCTTCGAATTCCACCACGCACCCGCCGGTGGCATCACGGGCCGTCTGCGCCAGCAACTCCTCGGAGAAATCCATCAGGCCGCGGTAATCGGTGTAGGCCTGGTAGAACTCGAGCATGGTGAACTCGGGGTTGTGGTGGGTGGAGAGGCCCTCGTTGCGGAAGTTGCGGTTGATTTCGTAGACGCGCTCCAGGCCGCCCACCACCAGGCGCTTCAGGTAAAGCTCGGGCGCGATGCGCAGGTAGAGGTCGATATCGAGCGTGTTGTGGTGCGTGGCGAAGGGGCGCGCGGTGGCGCCGCCGAAGAGCGGCTGCATCATGGGGGTTTCGACTTCGATGAAGCCGCGGGCCTCGAGCTGGCGGCGGAGCGAACTCACGATCCGCGCGCGTGTGACGAAGACCTTGCGCACCTCGGGATTGGCGATGAGGTCGAGATAGCGCTGGCGGTAGCGGATTTCTACGTCCTCCAGGCCGTGCCACTTCTCGGGCATGGAGAGCAGGGTCTTGGAGAGGAACTCCAGCTTCTCCGCGTGAATGCTGAGCTCGCCGGTGCGGGTGCGGAAGAGATAGCCCTCGACGCCGACGATGTCGCCGATATCGAGCAGCTTGAAGAGCTGGAAATCGCGCTCGCCCACGGCGTCCTTCTTCACGTAGATTTGCAGGCGCTCTCCGTTCTGCTGCAAGTGCGCGAAGCCGGCCTTGCCCATGTGGCGGAGCGTCATTAAGCGGCCGGCGACGCGGACGCGCACTTCGGGCAAAAGCTCTTCCGCGGTCTTCCCGCCGTAGCCGAAGACGATCTCGGGGATGGTGTGCGTGTATTCGAAACGGCGGCCGTAGGGGTGGTATCCCAGCGCTTCGATCTCGCGGATGCGGGAGAGGCGCTGCTTGAGAAGCTCATCTTCCAGCGACAAATACGTCTCCTTATGGGGGAACTACGATAATATAGGATTTCCTTTGCGACGATCCATCTCCATTATCATCCCCGCCTACAACGAAGCGCAGCGGCTGCCGGGCACGATGCGGAAGGTGCGGGAGTACCTGGGCCGTTCGGCGTGGGAATTCGCCGAGATTGTAGTGGTGGACGATGGCTCGCGCGACGGCACGGCGGAGGCGGCGCGCGCGGCGGGCGCGCGTGTGCTCGCGAATCCCGGCAATCGCGGCAAGGGATATACCGTGCGCCACGGCATGCTGCAGGCCAAGGGCGAGTGGGCGCTGTTCACGGACGCCGACCTTTCCGCGCCCATCGAGGAGATGGACAAGCTGTGGTGCGCGGCGGAGCGCGAGCAGGTGCAGGTGGCCATCGGCTCGCGCGCCGTGGACCGCTCGCTCATCGGCGTGCGCCAGCCGTTTTTTCGCGAGGCCATGGGGCGCGTCTTCAACCTGGCGATGCGCGTGACAACGGGGTTGCCGTTCCAGGACACGCAGTGCGGATTCAAGCTGTTTGAAGCGCGCGCGGCGCGGGAAATCTTCGGGCGGCAGCGGCTGGAGGGGTTCGGGTTCGACGTCGAAGTGCTGTTCATCGCCCGGTGGTTGGGTTACCGCGCCGTGGAAGTGCCGGTGCGATGGAACGACGCGGCGGGCACCAAGGTGAGCCTGTGGCGGGGCATGACGGCGTTTCTGGACCCGCTGAAAGTGCGCTGGAACGGAGTCACGGGGAAGTACCGCTGAGACCGGCGTCCGCGCGGAGACCTTGGCGCATGCAACGAAAGATATTCTGGCTTACATTCACGGTCCTGGGTCTGGGAGCCGATTTCGTTCTGCCGCTTTGGTGGGCACTGGGCGCAACCATTCCAATTTTTATCTTGAGTTGGTGGGTGGCCTATCGCAGCGACTGGTTCTAGACCTTGGGTTAATGGGAGTGGTCGTGCCCGAATGCGTGCCCAAACCTCTGAAACGGACGCGCTACGCTTTGATGATGACTTCCCTCAGCCGCTCGCGCGTCAGGAAGAACTTTTGGGATTCAAAACCCGCGAAGAGTTTTTCGAGACTTCGGTTGTTGAACAACTGCTCGGGACGGCGCATACCGTGCCGCACCACTTCGAGCTCGTTCATTTGCCGAATGCGAAAGGTGTACGACGGCACGGCTTCGAGCTTGTCGTCGGAGTGGAAGAAGGCCAGCATGTAGCTCTTGGGGCGCACGATCTTGTGGAGCCGCTCGACCACGGCGTTCAGCAAGGCGGGTGCGAGATACTCCAGGACGTCCCAGATCAAGACGCCATCGAAGTGGGCGGGGGGATAATCGAGCGCCTGGCGGAGGAAATAGTCGATACGGCCGGGGTTGGATTGATCGGCGGCGCCGTTTTCTCCGAAGGTCTCGCTGAGAGTCCGCAGGAAGTCCTCGGAATAGAGGCGGTGGCCCAGGCCGGTGATGAAACTGACGTTCTGCTGGCTGGCGCCCCCGAGATCGAGGATGGTGAGGCCCGATTGGCCGTGGATGTAGCCGAAGAACTCCTCCAGACCCCGGCTGGGCCGCACGGCGTTGGCCGCGCCGCCGCCGGGGCGCCAGGAAGAATCGAGCGGGCGGCCGGGCCCCGAGGGCACCCCGGCGGGCTTGGCCGGCGCGTTGGCCGGCGGCGCACCGTGAGGTCCGCCCAGCATTCCCTTCAGCGGCCCTGGAAGCTCCATCGAGGCCCTCGGCGGTTTACCGCTTGACCTCCGGAGCGCCGAACGGCAGCGCCGCCGGGCTGGGGATAGCGGCCGGCGCGGGGGCGGGGGCGTGCGCGGCGGCGGCCGCCGGCTTGGCCGGCGCCTTGGCCGGTTCGGGCTTCACGATATCGATGCTGCCCTTGAAATAGGCCCCGTCCTCGATGATGATGCGGGCGGTGCGGATATCGCCGACCAGCTTGGCCTCCTTGTGAATCTCGATTTTGTCGGAGGCTTCCACGTTGCCCGTGATGTTGCCGAGGGCCACGACCTCGCGCGCCTTGATGCCGGCGTGGACGGTGCCGTGGGGCCCGATGGTAAGCTTGTGCTCCAGCGCTTCCACCGTGCCTTCGATTTCACCATCGACGTAAAGGTCTTCCTTGCTGTAGATCTGGCCCACAATCTTGACGGCCTTTCCGACGGTGGCCGCGCTTACGCGATTCTCCGGCTCGAACCTCCCGATGGGTGTGCTCGACACAGGTGTAACCTCCTTCTTCGCTTCTATGGGTTTTGGCGCCACTGGAGCTGGACTCGGCGGGACAATAGGCCTTGGCGGTTCCTCTTCCCGGCGTTTATTCCACATATGGCCGCCCTCCTGAATCGGATATAGAAAAGTTCATGATACTGCTACTCCAGTCTAAAGGCGAGGGCAGGGAAAAGGCAAACGCGCCGTGCCCCCGTTTCCCAACCCGAAGCCGGAACGAAACAGGAAACCTGGTATTTGACGCGGAGGCGCGGCTCCGCGCCTCCGCGTCGAAAGAGACCCTCCTGTTTGGTTCCAGCTCCTCAGGGTCGGGGAGCGCCGTCTACCGTTTCCGCGGCGCGGCTTTGGCCTTGGCTCGCGTCTCCAGCGAGATGGGGGTGCCACGAAAACCGAATCGGCGCCGAAGCTGGTTCACCAGGTAGCGCTGGTGCGAGAAGTGCAGCGGCCCGCCGCGATCGGTGAACACCGCGAACGCGGGCGGCCGGATGGAGTGCTGGGTAATGTAGAAGATCTTGCGCTCTTCGAAGTGGAGATGCTCCAGGAAGCGGTTCAGTTCGCCGGTTGAGATGCGCCGCGAAGCCGACTCGTAGACCTCGCGGATCAGCCGGTAGAGCGGCGCCACGCCCGCGCCGGTCAGCGCCGAGAGGAACACAATCGGGGCGTAATCCAGAAACTTGAACTGGTCCCGGACGGCGCGTTCGAACTCGCGCTTCTTCTGGCCCGCCTGCCCTTTCATCCGGTCCCACTTGTTGACGCAGATAATCAGCGCGCGGCCGCCCTCGTGGGCATATCCGGCGATGGTGGAGTCCAGCCCCACCACGCCCTCGGTCGAATCCAGCACCAGCAGCACCACGTGCGCCATGCGGATGTGCCGCCGGGCCATCACCACGCTCATCTTCTCGGCCATGAGAACCGTCTTGCTCTTGCGGCGGATGCCGGCCGTATCGACGAACAGGTAGTCCGTGCCGTCGCGCGTCACCTTCTCATCCACGGCGTCGCGGGTGGTGCCGGGGATGGGCGAAACGATGGCGCGCTCCTGGCCGGTGAGCGCGTTCAGCAGCGTCGATTTGCCCACGTTGGGACGCCCGATGATGGCGACTTTGATGCCCTCTTCGGCCGGCTCGGCCTCCTGGCCGGCCGCGGGGAAGCCGGCGGTGACATGGTCGAGCAGCGCGTCGATGCCGATGCCGTGCTCGGAGGAAACCGGGAAGACATCGGCGATTCCCAGGCGGTGGAACTCGTGCGCCAGGTTGTCGCGTTCGGCGGTATCGAGCTTGTTGACCGCCACCGTGACGGGCTTGCCGAGGCGCTTCAGCATCTGGGCCAGGTCGCGGTCCGCGCCCGTGATTTCAGCGCGGCCGTCCACCAGGAAGATGATGTGACACGCCTGGCGGAGCGCCACTTCGGCCTGGCGGAGGATCTGCGCCGGGATGTACTCCTGGTCATGGACCACGATGCCGCCGGTATCGATCGCCTCGAAGCGGAGACCGTGGTGCTCGGCAAACCCATGCATGCGGTCGCGCGTGATGCCCGGCTCGTCGCCGACGATGGCGCGCCGCTGTCCCGTGATGCGATTAAAAAGGGTGGACTTTCCTACGTTGGGCCTGCCCACAATCACCACTGTGGGAACGGCGTTGGACATGAGACTTCATGATAGCAGGCGAGGTTACCCGGCCGTATGGCGGCGAGCCGGGTCGATTACGCTCAGCTTCGGGAACAGTTTTCGATAGAAGCCGCGGTCGCGTGAAACCAACCTGTTCGCCTACTTAGCGGGCGTGCAGCAGGCACAAGCGGAGCATCTCCCGAAGGCTGACATCGAGAGCCTTCCCGATAGCGGCTGGGTCGGCCGGGGTGCCCTCTGGGCCCGGCGCAGCTCGCGCCATGGCGGCGGCCAGCGCCTCCCGGTCGCGGGTGCCATCGAGCAGCGAGATCAGGAGGCGGCCCGACTCGTCCGGCAGGTCGATGCTTTGATGCCGCTGGTTGGTGACCATGGTCAGGCCCAAGGAAAGCTGCAAGCGAGCCAGCGGACTCGCCGCCGGCCGATCGCCGATCGCCGTGGCCACTCGGGGCGGCTGCTGCCAGAGCTCGATGGCCTCGGCCTCCACCAGGCGCATCAGCATATCGGCCGCGTCCTCCGGCGGATACCCGCTGAGCGGCAGGCCGGCCACCGGAACGGAGCCCGGCCAGCGCGAGGCCAGGAAGCACAGCACATCCTTGACCAGGGGATGATTGGTGGTCAGGCTCCTGCCCTGCGAAAGCTCGAATTTCTGCGCGCCATCCGGCTGCGGCCCGGCCGGTTGCACCCGGGAGGCGGCGGCCAGCGCCAGGAAACGGTCCAACGAAAGGGACCTGTCGAGCCGGATGTCTTTCCGGCAGAGGATACTCTCCCGGAATTTCCGGCAGGCCAGAAAATCGCCGTACTGCCGCGCCTCGAACCAGTCCTCAGCCGGCCACGGGAGGTCGCGGACATCGTCGCGCACCGGCTCGGCATCTCCCAGGTACTGCAACCCATGGCGGGCGGCGTGCCCGATGAAATCCATCAAATAAACTGGATCGTTGATCGCCGACAAATCGTCGTGAAAGATGGCTTCAGCGCCTCTCTCGATCACATTCTCCATCTCTTTGCGGATGGCGGCGCGGCCGGGGTCGTCAACCGGACGCGCGGCCACCAGACGCGCCAGATCGTGCGCCTGTTCGATGCGAATCCGCGGCGACGCCGCGCGGCGCGTGTGAAATTTCAGAAGATCCCACACGTAGCGCCGCAGGTGGCCTCCCGGCAGAGCGTTGTAGCTGACATAAGCCACGCCGCCAGGGGAAAGCGCCGCGGCGCAGATCTCCAGCAGCCGGTCGCGAACCTCGAACGGCACCCACGAATAGAAGCCGTGGGCAATGATGTAGTCAAATTCGCCGTAGTCGAATTCGCCATGGGGCTGCCAGCCGAGCAGATCGGCCTCGCACAACTTGAGGTTGGCGAGGCCGAGTTTCGCGGCCATGTCGCGCCCCCGCGCCAGCGGTAGGGCGGCCCGGTCCACGCCGGTGAAGCGGCCCTCCGGGTATTCGAAAGCCAGCGGCACCAGGTTCGACGCGTCGCCGCAGCCGATTTCAAGCACACGCCATCGGCTGACAGGAGGCGGCGTCATTCCCGCGATGGCCGCCAGGGCCGCTATCCGCGAAGGGTGCGACTGCGGCCGCGGCAGACTCGGATACGGAACCTCGTCGTAAAGGTCGGGCAAGGCCTTAGTACGCGGCGTTCGCCGTTGTCGAGTTGCCCACCGCGTTGGTGAGCATCACCGAGACGGAGGCCAGCGGGTTCGTGCTATTCGTGAACGTGAAGGGTATGGTCAACGAGAAGTTGCTTCCGTACTGCGCCGAAGCGGAGTTCTGATACCAGGTTGTGAAAACCGTCGCCAGCGAAACGGTGGCTGTACTGCTAGCCAGGGTCACGCCGCTAGCCGCGGTGAACCCGACCGTGGCCGAGACCATCTCGCGCGATGTGGCATACCCCACCACCACCAGGTTGAAGCCACTGCTGGTGACGCCAGTGACCGTCGCGCTCTTGATAAACGGTGCGCTCTTGGCGACGACTATCGTAGTCGAAGGCGCCGGCGAGGGCGTGATGTCGATGCCCGCGGCAGTCAGCTTCAAAGTGAGCGTAATGGTTCCGGACACGGTACCGATCTGCACGCCGGGCGTGCCACCGGTAAAGACCGCCTGGGTGGAATTGGCCGCCACGGTGAAACTGGCGGTGCGCCCGCCGGTGGTAAACACCACTTCCCCGCCGTCCGGAGAAGGGGAATCGGGTGCGAAGGTCAAGGTGACCGTCCCGGTGATATCGAGCGGATACGCACTCGGGATGGTGATCCCCAGAGCCGGTTGCGTGGCCGGCGTGGCCGTAGCCGGCAACCCTGAAATGGTGGCGGACGGCCCGGGCGGCACTACCACCGTAATGGTGAAGGTCTGGGTGGCTGTGGCCTGCGCCGAGTCAGTCACCTTCAGGGTGACGGGGAAGCTTCCGGCGACGGCCGGAGTGCCGGATATGACGCCGGCCGAACTCATCGAAAGGCCGCTCGGAAGGCCTGATGCGGACCAACTGTACGGCGGAGCCCCGCCGGTCGCGGCGAGAGTGGTAGCCGTATAGGCGGTGCCCACGGTGCCGTTGGGCAGCGTGGCCGTAGTGATGGTCAACGCGGCAGTGACCGTGATGGTGAAGGTCTGGGTGGCTGTGGCCTGCGCCGAGTCAGTCACCTTCAGGGTGACGGGGAAGCTTCCGGCGACGGCCGGAGTGCCGGATATGACGCCGGCCGAACTCATCGAAAGGCCGCTCGGAAGGCCTGATGCGGACCAACTGTACGGCGGAGCTCCGCCGGTCGCGGCGAGAGTGGTAGCCGTGTAGGCGGTCCCCACGGTGCCGCCTGGCAGCGTGGCTGTAGTGATGGTCAACGCGGCAGTGACCGTGATGGTGAAGGTCTGGGTGGCTGTGGCCTGCGCAGAGTCAGTCACCTTCAGGGTGACGGGGAAGCTTCCGGCGACGGCCGGAGTGCCGGATATGACGCCGGCCGAACTCATCGAAAGGCCGCTCGGAAGGCCTGATGCGGACCAACTGTACGGTGGAGCCCCGCCGGCCGCGGCGAGAGTGGTAGCCGTGTAGGCGGTCCCCACGGTGCCGTTGGGCAGCGTGGCCGTGGTGATGGTCAACGCGGTGACCGTGATGGTGAACGATTTGGTGGCTGTGGCCCGCGTCGCATCGGCCACCTGAATGGTAAAGGTGAATGTCCCGGCGGCCGTGGGCGTTCCCGTGAGGCTGCCCGTGGCACTCAGGGTGAGACCGGTTGGCAGCGCCCCTGTGGAAACCGACCAGGTAAGCGGCGCGGTCCCACCTGAGGCGGCGAGCGTCTGGCTATAGGGAGTGCCCACCGTGCCGCCTGGCAGCGTGGCTGTGGTGATAGTCACCGCGGCGGTGGCCACTGTGACGCTATAAGCCTTGCTGGCTGTGACCTGCGCCGAATCGGTCGCCTGCACGGTAACGGAGAAGCTTCCGGCGGCAGTCGGTGTCCCCGATATGACGCCGGCGGAACTGATCGAAAGGCCGCTCGGAAGGCCCGAGGCTGACCACGTGTACGGCGGAGTCCCGCCGGTCGCGGCCAGCGTGGTAGCTGTGTAGGCAGTCCCCACCGTCCCGGCGGGCAGCGAACTGGTCGTGATGGTGAACGCGCCCGCGGCGATCCGGATGGTGAAACTGCCGGTGGCGGTGCCCTGTTGGGAATCGTAAACCTTGATCTGGAATGGGAAGGAGCCAGCGGTGGTAGGCGTGCCGGAGATGGTCCCGGAATATTGATCCAGGGTCAGGCCGCCGGGCGTATTGCCGCTGCTCAATTGCCAGGCATACGGCGGGAATCCTCCGCTGGCGGCCAGGGTCTGCGAGTAGGGCACGCCCACGGTCCCGGCGGGCAGGCTGGTGGTCGTCAGGGTCAGCGGCGGCGCGCTAATGTTTATGGAGATTTCAGCCGACACCGTCACGGGATTCCCCCCGAACGGGCTGATGCTGATGACCTGCACCGCGAACTCGTACGATCCTCCGGTCGTGGGTGTGCCGAAAATCAGGCCGCTCGAAGACAGTTGCAGGCCCGGCGGGAGGGTCGATCCCTGAATCAGCGCAAACTGGTACGTTCCGGGGCCGTAACCACCCGTTGCCGACAGATTCTGGGAATAGCTCACGCCAACCACTCCGCCGGACAGGCTCCCGGATACGACGGTCAATGTAGGTGTGGCGATAGTGACGGTGTACTTTTGCGTCACAGTGATCAGTGCGGTATTGACGTTGATGGTGGCCTGGACGGTGAATGGGTAGCTATTAGCGGTGGTGGGCGTGCCGGTGATGGTCGCGGTTGCGCTAGTCCCGGTGGTCGGATTAAGGGTCAAGCCGAAGGGGAGCGACCCAGCGCTGATGGACCAGGCCGCCACGAATGTTCCGGGGCTGAGGGTCAGGCTCGCCGAGTAGGAGACGCCGACAGTGCCGTTGGGCAGCGTCGCCGGAGTGATGGTGGCCTGGGCGAATAGTGCGCTGCTGGCCAGCGGCAGCAACAGCAGCCAGGCGAGCCGTTTCATTGGCCACCTCCGTTATTCGCCCCCGCTGGGGCCGGCGGCGCGGCGGGCGGAACGGCCACGATGCGCGCGTCGGAGCCGGAGGCATCCAGCACCCACATCGGCCCATCGGACGGGTCGGTTAGCCGGAACGTCGCCGTTCCCGAGAGCCGGAATAACCCCGTCGGCATGCACCCGCAAGGGAGGGACACCGCGGGGCCCCGCCCGCGGTCGAGAATGGTCACATTGCCCGCCTGATCCGCCACGAAAACCCGTCCCGCCGAATCGGACTCGACGGCGATGGGTGTGCCCAAGCCGTCGCGCCCGGACGCAATCGTCTCCATGCGGCCGGCTCCCCGCAGATCGCGGATGGCGTACACCGCGCCGGCGGCGGAATCCACCACCAGAGCCTCGCGCCCGTCAACCGACAGGCGCAGCGCCGCCACGCTGCGGAATGAAGCCAGGAATTGCGACGTGCCATCCATGCCGATGCGGTTGAGGGCCACCGTTTCCGCCGCGCCCGCCGCCAGGAAAAGCGTACTGCCCGCATCGTCCACCGCCAGCGCGGCCACCGGGCCGGCCAGGGCCGAAATATCGACGTCGCTCTGAACCGCGGCGGCATCCGGCAGACCGGTCAGCACCTGCACGCGGCCGGCGCCGGAGTCATACAGCGCGGCGGTGGTGCCCGCCGGACTGAAGACCATGAGCGCGGGAGCGGGCCGGGCGCCAGGAACGGCAGTGGAGGCGCCGCCGGCGCGCACCAGCACCACGGAGGAATCGTCCGCCCTCAGTGCGAGAGCGAAATCCTGCCGCGGTGAGACCGTCGCCGAAGCCAGCGGAAACCCGGGATTCACGGCGTCGCCCAAGGTGGCCGCGCCGGGGATTCCTCGAATGGGCCGCAGGGCCGATTGGGACGCGTCGAAGACCAGGCCCATGGTGGGACCGCTCAGGGCCGTCCCTGTCTGGGCGGCGGCGACACTCGCCAGAAGAACCGCCGGTACGATCTGAAGCAACCATTTCTGTCTCATGTTCGATACCTCCGTTTTCCAATAGCGCCTATTACGGATGCCCCACCGTGGGTGCCCCCGCGGTGATGGTGACCACGGCGGGAGCCGGAGTGGCGGGAGTCGATGATCCGCCGCGGGTGGCCAGAACCCCGCCGATTGCCGCCCCAGCGGCGACGACTACGATCAGCGCGATGACCTTGCCGGAGATGGCCGCGCCGCCGGCCGCCGCCGCTCCAGCGGCATTGGTCTGGGTGATCACGGCATCCGCATTTAAGTTCCCGAGTCTGGCGGAAACGCGGATCTCCACTTTCCCGGCCATCTTATTCGGCACCATGCCGCGCATCGCTGCCTGGCCATTGGTATCGGTCAGTACAGTCATGCTCCGGCTGCCGTTGGCGAAAACCCCGCTGGCGCCGTGGTCGGCAAGGAAGAACGTCACCGCGACGCCGGCTACCGGCTTATGATTTTCGTCCTGCACTTGCACGATGGCTTCTCTTGCCGTGCGCTGGCGGATGTTGTTAATGGCGCCTTCACCCTCCAGAATCGAGATGGTTAGTTGTTTGGGCTCAGGCGCTTGCGCGCGTATTGGCGGTGTGCTGTAAGTGATGGCGATAATCTCCGCGAGTAGCATGCATAATAAGCGTGACACTCGGAATACTCGAGGGCGGGTTTTCATAGACCTCTCCTTGCCTGGAATGCAGCATAATTATTATAGGGCAGGGGGACCATGCCCGGGAGACAAGATATGCAGATCCGAAAATGGACTTGTGGGTTCTTCCTGGTGGCGGCCGCCGTCATGGCACAGACGGCGCCGCAGAATGGCAAGAAGCTTTCCGCGCGGGAGTTGTTCTACGCCGAAGCCCCGCCTCCGGCGCCCGCCAAGAAGGCTCCGGCAGCCAAGCCCGTGAGGCAGTCGGTGGCCACCGCGCCAACCAAGGCCAGCCCTCCACCAGTCGCTCCCGCCAAAGTCAATGGCAACTTTTCAAGCCCGCCGCCCCGCACGGCAGTGGTTCCGGTGGCCTACTCACCGGAAAAACCCCTGGGACTGCGGTACAGCTTTCTGCGCAACGCCGGGGACGAATACCGGGAAGTCGACCCCGATACCGTCTTCCACTCCGGCGACCGCATACGCGTGGCTCTCGAGTCCAACGGCGAGGGGTACTTGTATATCGTCATGAAGGGCGCCAGCGGATCGTGGAAAGTGCTGTTCCCCAGCGCCGAAATTGCGGACGGCTCCAATCGCGTCACCGGCGGCCGGCAGTACCTGATACCCCCGCCGCCGGGCCGGTTTGCCTTCGACGAGCAAGCCGGAGAGGAGCGCCTGTTCATTGTGCTCTCGCGCCAACCCGAGCCCAGCCTGGAAAAACTGATTTACTCGTTGGGAAGCGCCGGCCCCGGGCCCGCCGGCGCGCCCGCCGAAGCCAACGAACCGCCGAAGCACTTGCTCACCGCGTCCCTGTCGCCGGTGGACGACGCGCTGGTGGGCCGCCTGCGCAACCAGGTATACGCGCGCGACCTGGTCTTCGAGAAAGTGGACGATGCCACGCCGGGAGACAAGAAAGAGAAAGCTGTCTACGTGGTCAATCCCACGGGCAGCCCCGAGTCGCGCCTGGTGGCCGATGTGACGCTGAAGCATCAGTAGCAAGAATTATGGCCACGGATGAACACGGATGAACACGGATAAGACAATGAACAAAAACAATAAAATCTTATCCGTGTTCATCCGTGTTCATCCGTGGCTAATTGGTCTTTTCATGCTGGCTATGGCCGCCGCGCAGGGTCCGAACCGCATCGAACTCACGCTTGAGCGGCTGGAGCACGAGAACTGGCGGGCCGTCGATCCGGGCCTGGTGTTCGACACCGGCGACCGCGTGCGCTTTCGATTTCGCGCCAACTTCGATGGCTACCTCTACGTGATGGATCAAGCCACTTCGGGCAACTACGAGAAGCTGTTTCCGCGCGAAGATACCGGGGAGCAGAACCGCATCGAGGCAGGGAAGGAGTACGTGGTTCCGGCCACGCAGGGCTGGTTTCGAATCACCGGGCCTCCGGGCTACGACGTGCTCTACTGGCTGGTAACACCGCTCTCGCTAGGCGCGCAGCCAAAGTATCAGCCGCTGCCACCGCCGCCCAAGAGCGGCCCGGTCCCTCCCCGCCTGACGCCGCGTTGCGACGACACCATCTTCAAAGCTCGCGGCGAGTGCGTGGATAACTCGGCGGGGGCGAAGGGCGTTAAGCCCGCCGAGAAACTGCCGGAGAACTTGAGCGGGGTGCCCGGGGCCGCCTCGCGCGAGCTGATGTTTATCCGCGAACAGGATTCCTCCGTGGTGGCGTCTCCGGCGCCCATCGGCGGTCCGGTGATTTACGAGTTCCGCGTGGCTCATAGGTGACAGCGATGCGCTTTCGAACATTGGCGATCTTGACACTCGCGGCTGGAATGCTCCCGGCGCAGCAACCGCCGCCGCAGAAGCAGCAACGGGACCTGAAGTACGAGAGCGGCGCGGCCGAGGCCAAGCCCACAGCACCGCCCGCGGCCGTCTCCATTCCGCGCTCCTACGCGCTGGTGGTGGGGATTGCCACTTACAAAAACCTCGAAGCCAAAGATCAACTGCAATTCTCCGAGCGCGATGCCGAATCCATGTACTCGATTCTCATCAGCCCCGAAGGCGGCAACTTCCACGCCGAGAACGTCCACAAGCTGGTGGGAGCCAGGGCCACGCTGGCCAACCTCCGCCACGAGCTCGAAGAGTGGCTGCCTTCGGTGGCGCAGGCCGACGACCGCGTGCTGGTCTACTTCGCCGGCCATGGTTTCATCTCCAATGGGCGGGCGTACCTGGCGCCCTACGACCTGGTTCCGAACAATATCGCGGGGACGGCATACCCCATGGAGACGCTCGGCCAGGTGATCGGCTCGCGCATCAAGGCGAAATGGAAAGTGCTGCTGACCGACGCCTGCCACAGCGGAGCCATCACCCCCGAGGCCGACCGCGCCGCGGTGAGCCGCGCGCTGCTCAATCTGAACAGCTCGATGTTCTCGCTCACCGCCAGCCGCGACCGCGAGCGTTCCTTCGAGAGCCCCGATTGGGGCGGCGGCCACGGCATCTTCACGTATTATGTGGTGCGGGGCCTCGAAGGCTCCGCGGACGAGTCGGGTGACGGCATTGTGACCGCCGACGAGCTCGCCGACTATGTTTACCGCAACGTGCGCGAGGCCACCAACGCGCAGCAGAACCCCACCTCCGACCGCGGCAGTTACGACCCCAATATGCTGCTCGCCTACCTGCCCAACGGCGCGCGTCCCGGTACCCCTCCTCCACCGGAAGAGGGCACTTTGATTTTCGAAACCAACATGGATGGAGTCCAGGTATCCGTCGACGGCACCACCGTGGGAGTGGTGAACAAGGGCACGCCGCTGCGCATGCCCGGATTGCGCCCCGGCATGCACACCATCGAAGGGGTCCACATGGGCTATGAGCCCGACGGCCCGCGTGAGCAGATGGTTTATCCGGGGCAGGAGACTACCGTCACGCTGAAGATTCTGATCGCGCGCCGCCGCCCGCGCGCCGCCGTCGAGCAGTTCGACAAGGGACTCGAACTCTGGGACAAGGGCTCGCCCGAAAACTACCACAAAGCCGTCGAGAGCTTTCAGGCGGCGCTCCAGACGGACCCCAATTACAGCCAGGCCGCCCTCTACCTGGGCCGCGTCTACCGCGATCTCTTCCGGGAGGAGGACGCCGAGAAGTGGATGCGCAGGGCCATTGAGATCGACCCGGATTATCTCGAGGCGCGCGCCACTCTGGCTGGCGTGCTGCTCGATAAAGGTGCCCTCGACGAATCCATCCAGCAGTTGAACACCGTAGTGCAGCGCGACCCGAAGTATGCGCTGGCATGGTACCTTCTGGCCGAGGCGCTGCGCATGAAGGGGGTCTACCCGGATTCGATCGACGCCGCCCGCAAAGCCATCGCCCTCACCCCCAAGAATGCCGAAGCGCATTTCTGGCTGGCGGAGAGTTTGCGGCTCAGCGGCAAGTATCGGGACGCCTGCGATGCCTACCAGCAGTACCTGAAACTGAGCGATTTCGACAGCAAGCTCGCCGGCAAGATGAATTACTACGTGCTCGGTTATCTGGCCGGATTCGGCCGCAAGAAACGCGCCGCGCAGCAGGATGTCTGGCACGACCTGCGCAGCCTGGCGTATTTCGGGCTTTGCGACAGCCAGCGCCTGCTCGACAATTTCGACGCCGCCGTCGGCTACTGCCAGAAGGCGCTCACTTACGATCCATCCGACCCCTACACGCACTTCGCGCTGGCGCTGAGCTACACCAGCGAGGCGCAGGCCTCCGGCGCGGTCGAGCCCCTGGTTCCGGCGCGCAAGCATTTTTCCGACACCATCGCCCTCGACCCCGATCTGGCGGAATCCGAACGCGCCAAAAAATACATCGCCAGGATCGACACCCTGCTGCAATCCGCGAACTGACTCTAACATGTCTTTCTCCTGGAACCGGCTGTCCTTCCTCAAGCGCCCCGAGAGGGGTCCCGCCACAAGCGCGGTGGACCTCGGCGCATCGCGCCACCACCTCCCGAACTCCAATCAGTGGGCCATGGTCACGCTGCTTGGCACCATCGCGGTGCTGTATTTTGCCCGCACCGTTCTGATCCCCCTGGCATTTGCTCTCATTCTGACGTTCGTTTTGACCCCTGTGGTCGCGCGCCTCGAAAGATTGCGCATCGGCCGCGCACCGTCGGTCGTGGCGACCGTCCTGGTAACGATGGCGGTGGCCGGCTGTGTGGGCTGGATCATCGCAGTTCAGCTCGTGGACGTCGCCGAGGAGATCCCCAGGTACAGCCAGAACATTCACGCCAAGATGGAAGCGCTTCGCCTTCCCACCACGGGACCATTCGGCCTTGCGGCCGACAGCCTGCGGGAAATTGGGAGCGAACTCGCCAGCCTGGGCGCACCCGCTCCGGCGCCGAATCGGAGACCGCGCAGTGCGCCGAGCACTCCCGCGCCTCCCGTGCCTGTCGCGATTGTGCCGCAGCCGGCTAGTGGATTGGACTACCTTCGCGAGATGGTCCAGCCCGTTCTTCGGCCTCTGGGAATGACAGGTCTGGTCCTCATCTTCACGTTCTTCATGCTGGCCAAGAGATTCGATTTGAGAAATCGTCTGCTCCGGCTGGTCGGGCTCGGCCAGATCAATATGATGACTCAAGCGCTCGACGACGCGGCGCAACGTGTCAGCCGGTACCTGTTGATGCAGATTCTGGTCAATGCCTGCTTTGGAATTCTGTTCGGATTCGGCCTGTACTTGATTGGCGTGCCCAATCCCGCGCTATGGGGAGTGGTCGCCGGCATCCTGCGCATCGTGCCGTATGTCGGCACCATGATTGCCGCCTCGCTGCCGATCGCACTCTCGTTGGCGGCTTTTAACAGTTGGGTGCCGCCCCTGCTGGTGTTCCTGCTGTTTGCCGGCCTCGAAACGATGATTGCCAACTTCGTCGAGCCGTGGCTTTACGGGGCGAACACGGGGATCTCTTCGTTGGCGCTGCTGGTGGCGGCTGTCTTCTGGACTCTTTTGTGGGGACCCGCCGGTCTCATCCTGTCTACGCCTCTCACGGTTTGCGTCGTGGTGCTGGGCCGCTACGTTCCGCAACTCTCGTTTCTTCATACCCTGCTGGGGGATGAAATAGTCCTCGTGCCGGAAGCTCAGATCTACCAGCGCTTGCTGGCGATGGACCAACCGGAGGCGCACGCGATTGTGACCCGCTGCTTGAAAGAAAAATCCCTGGTGGAGTTATACGATTCGGTGCTGATACCGGCTTTGAGCCTGGCCGAGCAGGATCGCCACAAAGGGGCGATTGACACAACCCGGGAAGAGTTCTTCTTTCTCAGCATCAACGAAATGATTACCGAGCTTTCGGAGTACCGGCCGGCGCAGGATTCATCCACACCCGAAAATGCCGCGGCGCCATCGGTCCCGGCCGAGCCGGCCGCCGCCAGGATACTCTGCCTTCCCGCCAACGACCGGGCCGATGAGGTCGCGGCCGCCATGCTGGCGCAGCTCCTGGAGCAGGCCGGCCACGCGGCTCTGTGTCTTCCGGTGGCCCACGCTTCCCTCCTGGAGATGCTGGCGCTGCTGGAGACGAGACCAGACGATGTCATCTGCATCTCCTCCGTGCCGCCCTATGCTTTTTCACCCGCGCGGGCCATGTGCAAACTGGTTCGGGAACGCTTTCCCAAGCCCAAGCTGGTAGTCGGAGTCTGGGGGTTCAGTGGCGACACCGAGAAGGCCAAGGCGCGTTTCGAACGCACTCAGCCGGATCGATTGCTCACTAGCATGGCGCAGGCCGTCGAGCAGATTCGGGAGCTGATCCGGCCCAAGGCGTCATGACCTCCCCTACTCGTTCCGCAGCGCGACCATGGGTTCAACGCGGGTGGCCCGCAACGCCGGCAGGTAGCTCGCCAGCGCGGCTACCAGCCCCAGGAACGCCGCCGCGGACGCGAACGTGAGCGGATCGGAAGCCCTCACATCGACCAGCATTCCGCCGACGATGCGCGCCGCCGCCAGGGCAATAAGGCTTCCAGCCACAAGGCCCGGAACGATCAATCGAAGGCCTTCCCTCAGCACCAGCCCGAGCACTTGGCCTGGCTGCGCGCCCAGCGCCATCCGGATTCCCATCTCCTGCGTACGCTGGCTCACAGCGTAGCTCATGACGCTGTACAAGCCGATGGCTGCCAGCAGCAGCGAGATGCCCCCTACCACTCCCAACAGGCTGGCCGCCGCGTGCTGCGCGAATAGCGATCCGGCGGTGGCGTCGGCCAGCAACCTGGTGCTGAACACCGCGTCCTGGTTGAGCGCCAGGGCCTCCCGGCGCAGGACAGCGGTCATCCGCAGCGGGTCGCCAGTGGTCTTGATAAAAACCGAGAAGTTGAGACCGGGCGCGAAATACTGGCGAAACGGGATGTAGAAGAACGGAGTCGGGCCCTCCGTCGGGGTGTGGTACTTGCTGTCTTTGACCAGCCCGACCACGGTCGCCTGGGAGCCGTCGAAGCCGACCTTGCGACCGATGGGGTTTCGGCCGTTAAAGAAGCGATTGGCGAAGGTCTCATTGACGATAATCGCCAGGGGCGCCTGGGCCGAATCGCGTTCGGTGAAGTCGCGGCCTTCGAGCATCCGGATGCCCAGCAGTTGGAAGTAGCCCGGCGGAACCGTGGCGCGATGAATCATCATCTGCTCATTGGGCGCGGGAGCGTATCCTTCCACGTTGACCAGGCCCCAGGGCGTGGAGCCGCTCCCGGAGGCCGTCGACATGGGGACGACGTCGGAGTAGGTCACGCCCACTACGCCCGGTTTCGACTCCAGCCGCTCACGGAGCGTCCGGCAGAAATCCCGCTGCTCCTGGGCCGTGTAGCCCGCGTTCGAGAGATAGAACTGCGACACCGAGATATTGGTCCGGTCAAACCCCGGCTCGATGCCGCTGGCGTTCTGGAAGCTGCGGTAGAACAGCCCCGCGCCGATCAGCGCCACCATGGCCAGGGCCATCTCGAAGACCACCAGCAGGCCGCGCAGGCGGTGCGAGCCGGCGCCGGCGCCTCCGCTGCGGCCGCCCTCCTTCAGGGTTTCATTCAGGCTGGAGCGGGCCATGAGCAGGGCCGGCGCCGTGCCCGATAGCAGCGTCGCGACTACCGCTATCAGCAGCATGAAGCCGAGCGTCGGCAGGTTCAATCCGCCACCCAAATCCAGCGGAATATCGGCGATGGGAAGCAACAACAGCAGCGACTGCCCCATCCACAAAACCAGCGTGACCCCGGCCACCGCGCCACCCGCGGCCAGCACCAGGGTCTCGATCAGAAGTTGCATGGCGAGACGGGAGCGCCGGGCCCCCATCACCAGCCGGATGCCGAACTCCCTCTGCCGCGACACCGCGCGGGCCAGCAGCAGGTTGGCAACGTTCGCGCAGACGATCAGCAGCAGCAGCAGGGAAAGCGCCATCAGAATCCGCAGCGGCTGGAGCAGCACGCCCTGGGCGCCGAGATGCCCCTTCCACAGCGGCGTCACCGTGAGGTCGACGCCCCGGTTGGTGGCCGGATAGGCCGCCGCCAGCCGTCTGCCTAGCGCCGCGACTTCCGCGCGCGCCTGCTCGATGGTGACGCCCGGTTTCAGCCGCACAATGGTGGAAGTCTCGTCGCGCGTCGCGCGGTAGTGCAGGGTGCCGTTGCCGGTGCCCATCGCCGTGGCCATCGCGATTGGCATCCAAACGTCGTAGACCACGCCGGCGGTGGTGCCGTGGAACTCCCGTGGCGCCACGCCGATGATGGTCAGCTCGTGCCGGTTCAAACGGATGATTTTGCCCAGCACCTTAGGGTCGCCGCCGAACCGGGTCCGCCACATGCCATAGCTGATGACGGCAACCGGGGCGCCGCCTTCCTGCTCGCCTCTCTCTTCGGCCAGAAACGCGCGGCCCAGCACGGGTTTGACCTTCAGCAGATCGAAGTAGTTTGGCGAAACGAGTTCCGCAAAGGCGCGCGCCGTTTTTCCATCGGCCCCGACGCTCAGGGGTGTGAACCGTCCGAGGGCGACTCCCGAAACCAGTTGCAGATTGTCCCGGTAGTCCCGGTAGTCGAGATAGGACGTATTGACCAGATACTCCCCGGCCGGGGTCACGGTCTCAATGAGGGCGAGTTCCCCCGGATCGCCGACGCCGGGAAAGGGGTGCAGCAGAACGGAATCGATCCAACTGAACACCGTCGCGTTCACCGCAATCCCCAGGCCGAGCGTGAGGACGGCGATGGCCGTGAACCACGGGCTGCGGCGCAAAATCCGCAAGCCGTACCTGATGTCCTTCATGATGATGAGCATTGAGATACTAAGACTTGCAACTCACCTTCCAATCGCAAGTGCTTGCAGGCACGCGCAATTATGATGCGCTGGCTGTCCGCTTGTGGGAAGAGTTGTCCGGAACCGAGCGTGCCAACCCCTCCTCCAGTGTATAATACAGCAACCAGTGGCACTCACCCGAGGCACAAGACTCGGCCCCTACGAGATCCAGTCGCCGCTCGGCGCCGGCGGCATGGGTGAGGTCTGGAAAGCCCGCGACACCCGGCTGGAGCGCACCGTCGCAATCAAAGTGCTGCCGCCGGCATTGGCCTCGTCTCCCGATCTGCGGGCGCGCCTTGAGCGCGAAGCCAAAGCCATCAGCGGGCTGCATCACCCGCACATCTGCACGCTTTACGACATCGGCTCGCAAGACGGAATCGACTTCCTGGTGATGGAGCACCTGGAAGGCGAGACGCTGGCAGAGCGGCTCACGCGCGGCCCGCTCTCGCTGGAGCAGGCGCTAAAGACGGGGATTGAGATTGCCGGCGCCCTGGATCAGGCGCACCGCGCCGGGATCGTGCATCGCGACCTGAAGCCGGGCAACATCATGCTCACCAAGGCGGGCGCCAAGCTGATGGATTTCGGGCTGGCGAAGCCGGTGGCGCCGGGTGCAGCCTCCTCCGCCGGCGGACCACCGGTGACAGCGGACACACCCACCGTCAGTCTCGCGCCGCTGACCGGAAAGGGAACCATCGTCGGCACGTTTCAGTACATGGCGCCGGAGCAGCTCGAGGGCCGCGACGCGGACGCGCGGTCCGACATCTTCGCCTTCGGCGCGACGCTCTACGAGATGATCGCCGGCCAGCGCGCTTTTCGGGGCGCGAGCCAGGCCAGCCTGATCGCCGCCATCATGAGCGCGGACCCGGCGCCGGTTTCGAGCGTTCAGCCGCTGGCTTCCCCCGCTCTCGAGCGCGTGGTCCGGCGCTCTCTGGCCAAGGACCCGGACGACCGCTGGCAGACCGCTCGCGACCTGTGGCAGGAACTGGTCTGGATCCAGGAAGGCGGCAGGGGAACGCCGACGGTTGCCGGGACCAGCGGGAAGCCGCAGGCCCGCATGGCCTGGGCCGTGGCCGGCGTTTTCGCCGTGACCGCGATCGTGCTGGCCGCGCTGCTGTTCCGCCAGGAAACGCCCGTCCCGCGTCCTGTGCGGTTCACCGTTAACGCACCCGAGGGGACCCTCGTGGGGGGGCGGCCCGCCATTTCGCCGGATGGCGAGAATATTCTCTTTCAGGCCGTCGGCGGCCAATTGCAGCAAATCCAGGTCTACTTGCTCAGTCTCGCCACTGGCGCCACCCGCGCTCTTGCCGGCGCCGAGGGTGCGTATGCCCCGTACTGGTCGTTTGACAGCCGCTCCTTCATGGTGCTCCGCGATGGTGTTCTGATTCGCATGGACCTCAACGGCGGGCAGCCCCAGTCGCTGCAACTTCCGTTTGTGCCCGGAAATTCCTTCTGGGGGCCGCAGGGCATTGTCTCGTCGGCGGACGGGATTTTGCGATGGTTCCAGCCCGACGGAAGCGGCCTGCGGCAGTTGCGCGCTCCCTCGCCCAAGGAGCCCGGTGTGCTCGCCGTTCCCTCCCTGCTTCCGGGAAGCCAGTGGGTGATGTACAACTCACGGGCGGCCGCCGGTGCATCGCCGTTCATCGTTCATCTGACGACCATCAATGGCAAGACGGACCGAACACTGTTCACGGCGGATTCGCCCGCCGTCTACGGAGCGCCCGGATACATCCTGTATCTGCGGGGCAGCGTGCTGATGGCGCGGCCTTTCAACCCGAAGACCGGCGAATTGCGCGGCGACGCCGCGCCCGTCGTGGAGGGTGTCGACGCCTTCTCAGTTTCCGAGAATGGAGTGCTGGTTTACCGGCCGGGGAGCGCTGCCGCCGACGCCCACCTGGTGTGGTTCGACCGCGCGGGCAAGAATCTGGGCACGGTGGGCAGCGCCGCCGACTACTCCGGTCCAGCGCTTTCGCCGGATGGCAGCCGCCTGGCGCTGGGCATTCGCGATCCCGCCGTCCAGACTCGCGACATCTGGGTGTTCGACCTCGCCCGCGGCACCTCCACCAAGCTCACCTTCGACCCCAAGGACGATTTCAACCCGGTCTGGTCGCCCGATGGTTCCCGCATCGCGTTCTCATCCGATCGCCGCGGCGCACGCAACCTGTACATCAAGAGCGCTTCCGGAACCGGCGACGAGGAGCTGTTGCTGGAATCCGACAGAAACAAGAACGCCGAGGACTGGTCGCGCGACGGCCGGTGGCTCGCGTACAACGAGGCTGCGCCGGGCGCCGGCAACGACATCTGGACGTTGTCTCTCGACACTCGCCAGCCGCGGCCGTTCCTGCAAACACGGTTCAACGAGGACGAAGCCAGTTTCTCGCCCGACGGCAAGTGGATCGCCTACCGGTCGGCCGAATCCGGGCGATCCGAAGTCTACGTGCAGCCGTTTGCGGAGGAGGCCCCTGGAGCGGCAGGCAAGTGGGTGGTGTCCAACGCCGGCGGCCTGGAGCCCCAGTGGCGCGGCGATGGCAAAGAGCTGTTCTACACTTCGCTCCAGACGCCCCCCAGATCATGGCCGTGGATATCGAGGCCAGGAACGGCGCCATCGTGGCCGGAATTCCCCATCCGCTCTTCCAAACGCGGGTGGCTCCGCGCGGGCGCAACAGTTGGGTGGTCACGCGCGATGGAAAGAAATTCCTGGCCATCGTTCCCGTCGAGCAGAAACCCGCCACTACCCTGAATGTGATCCTCAACTGGCCGTCACTGCTTCGACGCCAGTAGCACCGGCTGGTCAGCTTCGCGTTTCACCCAGCGGTAGGCTGGTACCGAGTTCTTCCAGAAATATTTCTCCGCAATGGCGCGCCCCTTGGCCATGAAGTACGGACGGACGAGGCTCATGACCGTTTCATATGTCCCCCACTGGTCGCTGTTGGGAAAATCGCTGCCGAACAGCACATGGTCCTCGCCGAAAATACCGTACAGTTCGTCCAGCCGCGGCTTGTAGAAGTTCGGGTCGGTGGGGACCTCGCCATTTACGCGTCGAATCACCTCCGAGACTTTCAACCACACCTGCGGACGCTTCGCCAGTTCGCGCAGATTGCGTACATAAGCGGCGCGCTCCGCCGCATCGCTGGGAGGCTCCATCTGCGGCAGGTGGTCGATGACGATGCGCAGATCGGGAACCTTGTCCGTGGTCCGCACCGTGGCATCGATCAGGCCCGGCGTCTGGTTCGCCGTTTCCAGCACCATGCCCGCCTGCGCCAGCAGCTTCAAACCGGAGACAAATTCCGCGTTCGACAACATCGCCCCCAGATCCCGGTTCCACAACGTTCCGTAGCGGATGCCCAGGAAAAGCGGATTCTTATGGTACTTCTCCAGATACTGCCGGTATTCGGGTTTGTCGGGCTCGAGATCGCCGATATACCCCACCATGATGGTGTCCTTCTCGATGGTCTCCAGCACCCAGTCGTTTTCTTCCAGCCGCGGGCTGGCCTCGATGGCGATGGCGCCCTTGACGCCTTGCGGCACGGCGATCTCCCGGTAGAGTGCCGGCGTCATCACCGAGCGCCGCGGAGGCCCCTTCCTCGGGGGTCCGCCCTTGAAGTCGCCGCCGCCTTTCCTGCCGCCCGGCGGAACATTCTGGCTCCTGGTCCTGTCAAACAGGTGAATATGACAATCGATAATTGGAATCTCCGCGGCCTGCGCATGAGCGGCGGGTACGGCGACAGCCGCTACGCCCGCGAGGAATGCGCGGCGATCGATTCGCGTTTCATCTTTGGAATTGGGCATGTGTACCATTTTATACTGGGTGCATGCGGATCATAGCCGTTGCGGTGCTGGCGCCGTTGCTCGTTGTCGCGCAGCAGGCGAATCGTTTTGCGGCCATCGCGCCGCGCATGCAGCAGTTTGTCGATAAAGGCGAAGCGGCCGGCATCGTGACCCTCATCGCCACCAAGGATCGCGTCGTCTACCTCGACGCCGTCGGGAAGACGGACTTGGCCAAGGATCGGAAGATGCGGACGGACGACATCTTCTGGATCGCTTCGATGTCGAAACCGATCACCTCGGTGTGCGTCGCGATCCTCTCGGATGACGGCAAGCTGCGCTTCGACGACCCGCTGGCGAAGTATCTGCCGGAGTTCGCCGGCGTGATGGTCGGGCAGAACGGCGAGACTGTCAAGCCGGTCCACCCGATCACCCTCCGCGAGGTGATGACGCACACCAGCGGACTCGGGGACATGTACAAACGCGAGCCTCACTGGACGCTGGCCGAAACCGCCCGGAAACTGGCGCAGCAGCCGTTGCGCTTCCAGCCGGGAACCCGTTGGGCGTACTCCACCGCGGGCATGGACGTGCTCGGGCGTGTGGTGGAAGTGGCGGGCGGGATGCCGTTCGACCGGTTCCTTCAGAAGCGCGTGCTCGACCCGTTGGGAATGAAGGACACCAGTTTCTGGATCGCGCCGGATAAAGAAGCGCGCTGGGCGCACCCCTATCGCTGGAACGCGCAGGCCAACAAGCTGGAAGAGACCACCATCTCTTATCTGTACGGGACAGCCGTGACGGACCGCGAGCGTCCGCCGCTCGGCGGGGCCGGACTCTTCTCCACGGCCGAGGACATCGCCAGGTTTTACCAGATGATGCTCAACCATGGCGTGCTCAACGGCCAGCCCATCCTCAAGCCCGAGACCGTCGCGGAAATGACGCGCAAGCAGACCGGCGACCTCACCGCGCGCCCCGGGATGCCCTGGGGCCTGGGATTCTGCGTGGTGGAAGATCCCACGAAGATGGCCGCCAACAGCGTCCTGTCGCCCAATTCGTTCGGCCACGGCGGCGCGTTCAGCACTCAGAGTTGGGCCGACCCGGCCAAGGACCTCATCTGGATCGTCATGTTTGAGCGCGACGGAAAAGGCAATCCCGACAATTCCGACGTCCGCATCGCCTTCCAGGACGCCGCCACAATTCGGTGAAATGGCCGCCGGTGGGGCATGCTTTAGCTTGCCCTTTGTTTTCCTGGACCAGCAGGCCTTAAGGCGATGGCCGCCGCTTGAGCTGGAGCCCGTGCAGGTACGCGGAAACATCCGCCATCTCCGATCCGTTGAATCGAGGCCAGGGAATGTTCCGCTGGCGCATCGCGTTCAGCATCGCCGGGCCGTGCTTCCATAGGGCTGCCACCATTCCGTACGAGGTCATGGTGCCCGACATCACCGATCGCCCAGGCGCGCCGCTGGTTGGATCGTCGTGGCAGACGGTGCACCGCTTGCTTTGAAAGACCCGCTTGCCTTGGTTGGGATCGCCGCGTTCGTCGAAGAATTGCGTGGCGACGAGGTAACCAACCAGGCGTCGCATCTCCTCCAGGCTGAGCGGCGTCTGGTGATATCCGGTGCGGAAGGGGTGGTTCCACATGGCCGCGGCGAAATCGGTCAGGCTGTAGCGGGTGCGGTGCGATTCGAGCGCCAGCTCCCCCCGGTGGCATCCGGCGCAACCCTTGGATACCAGTAGCGCCCGGCCGCTCTCCGGCGACTCCGGCACTGATACGGCGGTGTGGCTTGGCGGCCGCGAGGCGCGCAGCCAAGCCAGCAGATCCGTCAGTTCCTGAGCGGTGAGTAGTGGATAAGGGACTTGCGACCGGGAGAGAGCGCGCGCCATGTCGCTGGAATGGTTCCACATCTCCTGGGCGAGGGCGATTGGATCCCAGATCGAGTCCCATTCCTTGACCGGTCGAATGCCCGCGCGGACGGGAGAATCCATCCCGTGACATTGCCCGCAGCGCCGGGCCAGGAATACCTGCCCTCCGCGCTTGGCGTCGCCGGGCGTTTCGAAATAGCCGGCCGCGTAGAAATAGATGAACAGGTCGGCGGCCTGCTGCTCATCCATCGCGGGGACGGTCACGCCTTCTTTCGCCGTCGCGCCCCACATCGCCGGAGCATGGTTCCACATGACGGCCGCCAGGTTGTAAGGGCTGAAGCCCCGGTCCCGGCCCTCCCCAAGATCCGGCGCCTTCTTCCCGCCCACGCCGTTCACGCTGTGACAGGCGACGCAGTTGAGACTCTGGAACAACGCCGCGCCACGCTCCGGATCGCCCAGCAGGAGGCTCCTCGTCGCGCACGCACCACGCGTGATGACGGCGATGACGAGGAGCCACCGGGAGGTCCGCATACTCAACGGCCCGAACGCCCGTGGGCGCTCTGGCCGCCACACGCGTCACCGCCGGGCCATAATGACCTGGCTCGTTTGAGCCGGCGAAGTGGTGCGAGCGATTTCATGTTCGGTCTTGGACTTGTTCAAAGCCCCTCCCTGCGAGTAGCCGGGTGTCCACACCTGGGAAAGGAAGTACGTGTCCCCATACTTATTAAACACCAGGCGGCCCTCGTTGGGCGCGTTATTGCCACCACCGATTGGGTACGTCAGGCCAAACGCCCGCGCATCGCAGCTACGGCAATCGACAGCCAACAAGTGTTGCACATGGTTGGCGGTCATGTCCACGTCATACTGCCCGGCGGGCATCACCGCGTCCGCGAAATGAAACTCGAACGGGATGTCATATCGCAGTTTCTGCTGGCCAAAAGCGGAAGCTGCGGCGAGCAACGCCAGGATACCAAGCGTCGCGAAAGATCTGCTTTTCATAGTGGACCTCCTAAGTCCCAGTAACGTCTTTGTTCACGATGCAGTTCACACGCCATTGCAGCCGGCCGCATGCCCCGGAGCGGCCAATGGGTGTAACTCGCTGAAAATATTGATTGATCGCGACTCCCAGCCCAGGCGGCGACGGGCTCATCCGCCCGGCGAGAGTCTATCCGATCGTGTAGGGGGTGGCCGACCGGATAGGAATGTGGTAGAAAGGATAACAATGGAGGGTGCACTCAATCCCAGGCTTGTCGGGATTGCCGGCTCGGTGGAAGGCGAAGTTTTTGACCTTTCCGGCGACAATCTCTCAATCGGCCGCGACGCCGCGAACCAGCTCCCGATCGACGATCCTTCCATAGCCGCGTGCCATTGCCGCATACGCCGGCGCGAGGGGGAGCGGTTCGAGATTCAGCACCTGGGCTCCTCCGGCGCGACCACCGTGAATGGCGTCCCCGTGACGGAGCGGACCCTTGAGCACGGTGATCGGATCGGCCTGGGCGACTGTCGTTTTCTCTTCGCGCGGTGGGACCAGGTGGCCCTCGGGCCGAAGGATGCCGCCTGCTGCATTCAACCCGGGCGGGAGGAGTGCCCGTTCCGAACGGCAACAGCCTCGCCCGACGAAGCCGCCGCCCATTCCCGGACCCGGTGCTCCCTCACCACGATGCTGAAAATCGGCGCCTGCATCCAGTTGGCCCGGGGGCCCGAAGAGATTGCGCAGCAGTGGTTGGAGGGGATTTTCGAGGCGATCCCCGCTCAGCAGGGCGGCGTCCTGCTGTTCGATGGTCCAAGCCAGGAGCCCTGCTTCACCTCGTACCGGGATCGTGAGCGAGGCCCCACGGCTACGGTGCGCACGTATCGTGCCATCGTCGAGCGAGCCCGGCGCGAGGGCGCCGGTATCCTGGCCACCGCGGAAGATCTTCACCATGTCCTGGCGGCGCCCATCATCATCTCGGCCAGGACGGTGGGCGTCATTTATTTCGATACCTCGATCCGCGACGCGCCTTTTCATGAGGACCACCTGGAGCTCGCCAGTTCCGTGGGCGCCATCCTGGGCCTGGCCCTTGAAAATGCGCGCCGCCTGGAGTGGCTGGAAACGGAGAACGCGCGCCTGCACGAGACCAGTGACATCGAGCACGACATGGTCGGCGTCAGCCCCCGCATGCGCGACGTATACCAGTTTGTGTCGAAGGTGGCCCCGACCGATTCCACCGTCCTGATCCGCGGCGAGAGCGGCACGGGCAAGGAACTGGTGGCGCGCGCCATCCACCGCAACAGCCCGCGCGCTGCCATGCCTTTCCTCGCCATCAACTGCGCCGCGTTGACGGAAACCCTGCTCGAAAGCGAGCTCTTCGGTCACGAAAAGGGAGCCTTCACCGGCGCGTTTGCGCAGAAGCGCGGCAAGCTCGAACTGGCGGACCGCGGGACTGTGTTTATGGACGAGGTTGGCGAAATGCCGGCGGCCTGCCAGTCGCGCCTGCTGCGCCTGATTCAGGAACGCGAGTTTGAGCGCGTCGGCGGAACGCGCCAGATACGCGCCGATATCCGCCTGATCGCGGCGACCAACCGCGACCTGGAGGCCGCCATCGGGCGCGGCACGTTCCGCAAGGACCTGTACTACCGGCTCAATGTCGTGTCCGTGACCATGCCGCCGTTGCGGGATCGTCGCGAAGACATCCCGCTGCTGGCCAGTCATTTCGTCGCCAAGCACGGCAAAAGGGCCAGGCGCAGGGTCGCCGGCATCGCCCCGGAAGCGCTCGCTTGTCTGAAAGCTCACGACTGGCCGGGCAACGTCCGGGACCTGGAGAACGCCATCGAACGCGCCGTGGTGCTCGGCTCCACCGATCTCATCATGGCCGAAGACCTGCCGGAGGCCGTATTCGAGAGCGCGCCACGCGGCGCGGGCGCGATTGGCGGCTACCACGAAGCCATTCGCGACGAGAAGATGCGGATCATTCTCGCCGCACTCGACCAGGCCGAGGGCAGCTTCACCGAGGCGGCGAAACTGCTCGGCATCCACCCCAACTACCTGCACCGGTTGGTTCGCAACCTCGACCTGAGAGACGCCATCAAGAACTCGGCCGGGGGGTAGCGTCCAGCCGGTCTATCCCGCCGCCCGGCGCAGCCGATCCAGCACCCCCGCCCACTCCGGCGTTTCCGGCGGACGCTCCACCGCAATCCAATCCAGGCGCTGCGCGTCCAGGCGGTGCAGCGTTTCGTATAGAACGGCGGCGTACTCGCGCGGGTCCGCCGGCATCTCGTGGCCGATGCGCAGCAGCGCGCCGTCGCCTTCAGGCGGAGGCTCGCCGGGGTTGAGCAGGTAGAGCGGCGTCGCGGGGCGGTAGTGGCGCGGGTGCATGCCGGGGGAGGAGTGCGCGCCTTGGCCCGGCGCCGCGGCCGTTTCCACTGGGCCGACGAGCGCTTCAATCTCGGGCAATGGAATCACGCCGGGACGCAGCAGCAGCGGCGCGTTCACCAAAGAAAGCACAGTCGATTCGATGCCCACGCGCGCGGGGCCGCCATCCAACACATAGTCGGCGAGCGATTCCGGCACATGGCTGGACGTGGTGGGCGAGAGTTCGGTGAAGCGGTTGGCGCTGGGGCCGGCGATGGGCACCCCCGCCGCCCGGATCAGCTCCAATGCCAGCGGATGCGCGGGCATGCGCAGACCCACCGTCGGCAAGCCCGCGGTCACGATGTCCGGAATCTCCGGCCGCTTGGGAACTACCAGCGTCAACGGCCCCGGCCAGTAACGGCGCGCCAGCGTTTCCGCGGCGTCCGGCCAGTGGGCGGCCAAGCCGCGCGCCATCTCGATGGAATCCACGTGAACGATCAGCGGGCTGGTGTGCGGGCGGCCCTTGGCCGCGAAGATCCGCTCCACCGCGGCTCGGTCTAGCGCATTGGCGCCCAGGCCGTACACCGTCTCGGTCGGGAACGCCACCAGTTTTCCGGCGCGGATCAATTCGGCGGCGTGCTGGATGCTCACTCTGGCAACTCGTCTTTGGCGTCGCCGGCAATCTTTCCGGTCTTGCGCCAGACCAGGTAGGCGTGGATCAGCGGCTCCAGATCGCCTTCCAGCACGCGGTCCACGTCGCCGATAGCAAGCTTGGTGCGGTGGTCCTTGATCATGCGGTAGGGCGCCAGCACGTAGCTGCGGATCTGGCTGCCGAAATTGATCTCGAGTTTCGAGTCTTCGGTCTTGCGCGTCTCCTCGCGCTTCTTTTCGAGCTCGTACTCGTAGAGCCGCGCGCGAAGCTGCTTCATGGCGAAATCGCGGTTCTTGTGCTGCGAGCGCTCGTTCTGGCACTGCACCACGATGCCGGTGGGGAAATGCGTGATGCGCACCGCGGAATCCGTCATGTTGACGTGCTGGCCGCCGGCGCCGGAGGAGCGGAAGGTGTCGATGCGCAGGTCGTCGAGCTTGATATCGATCTTGATCTCGTCGTCCACTTGCGGGTAGACGAACACCGAGGCGAATGAGGTGTGCCGCCGCGCGTTAGCGTCGAAGGGTGAAATGCGCACCAGCCGGTGCACGCCGATTTCCGATTGCAGCAGCCCGTAGGCGTTGTCGCCGTTGACCTCGAAGGTGACGGATTTGATCCCCGCGCCCTCGCCCTCCAGGCGGTCGGTCACCACCGTCTGGAAGCCCTCGCGCTCGGCCCAGCGCAGGTACATGCGCAGGAGCATTTCGGCCCAGTCCTGGCTTTCGGTGCCGCCGGCGCCGGGGTGGATGGTGACGATGGCGCTGAGCTGGGCGTTGTCGCCGGAGAGCAGCATGGCGGTTTCGATGCGATCGAGCAGCTCGGCATAGGACTTCATGTCGCGCTCGATATCGGCGGCCACGCTCTCGCCTTCACGCGCCAGCTCGAAGAGCGTGTCCAGATCGTCGGTCATGGAGCGTATGCGGCCGTCGCTGGCGATGAACTCTTCCAGCCGCTTGCGGTCGCGCATCACCTTCTGGCTCTTCCCGGGCTGGGTCCAGAAGTCCGGAGCGGCGATCTGCTGTTCGGTTTGGGCTAGTTTGTGTTTCTGCGCGGGAGCGTCAAAGATACCTCCGGACGGCCAAAGCCTGGTCGCGGAGGGGCGCGTACTCGCGGTCTAACTCTTCCAAAGTCATGGGATTCAATCCAATTCTAACAAATACCCGGCCTTGCCGACGCTGCGGGCGCGCGTCTTGCCGATCTCGACCGAGGCGCCCGCGGCCTCGTGGATATGGCCGCAGAAGAAATACTCGGGCTGGTGTTTCACAATGAAATCGCGCACCGCCCTGGAGCCGGCGTGCTGGCCGGGGCCGATCTGGTCGAGCGCGGTGCCGTAGGGCGGCGCATGGCAGACCAGCACCAGCGGAGCGAGATCGGCAAAGCGCTGGAGGCGCGTGGCAATCTGCGGCTCGCTATACTCGCCGGGGGTGTTGAAGGGCGTCGGGTTGGAATAGCCCAGCCCCGCGATGTGCCACTTGCCGGCTTGAAAATGGCGCTCGTGGAAATTGTGAAGCCCGTAGCGCGCACACATGCCGGAGACCTGGTCGGCCGATTCGTGGTTGCCGGGGAGCACGTAGACCTTGTCGCCGCGCGTGTGCAGAATCTCGCCGCAGCGCTCGGCGCCTTGGGACCACGTGAGCTGGTCGCCGGCGGCGATGTAATAATCCGCCTCCACGCGGAGCAGGCTTTCGAGCGTCTTCCAATCAGTGTGGATGTCGGAGAAAATCAGCAGCTTCAATGAGTGCATAATAGCGCAGTGCCGCTATACTTGAAACGGAGCCGCAACCCTAAGAGTTTTAGCCACGGATAAACACGGATGAACACGGATAGGCAGAACCAGGAAAATCTTAAGCCTCTTCTTTTTCTTATCCGTGTTTATCCGTGTTCATCCGTGGCTAGATTGGTTTTTTCGCATGGGCGAATACGACACTGAACTTTCGAAAATCGTAGCTGAATTGAACCGCGCGGCCCCCAGCCAGAAGACGGCGGCGCGCCTGCCGCAATCCACGGCATCGCTCGATCAATTGCTCGCGTTCGCGGCCAGCCGCAACGCCTCCGACGTGCTGCTGATTGCGGGCGCGCCCGCCATGCTGCGCGTCAATGGCAACCTGGCGCCGGCTTCGGCGCCGCTCCTCGAAGCGGAGGACGTCCGCAGCCTGGTGCTGCCCTTGCTGGAGCCGGCGCAGTTGGAGGAGTTGCGGGAGAAGAAGTCGGTGGACCTGGGTTTCGTGCGCGAGGGCCTGGGCCGCTTCCGCATCAACATTCACCATCAACGCGGCACGCTGGCGGCCAGCATCCGGCTGCTGCCCGCACGCATTCCATCGCTCGAATGGCTGCACTTGCCGCCATCGCTGGCCAGGCTGGCGGAACGCCGCCAGGGGCTGGTGCTGGTGACGGGTCCCACGGGCTGCGGCAAAACGTCCACGCTGGCGGCGCTCATCGACCTCGTAAACACGCGCCGCGCCGCGCACGTGGTGACCATCGAGGACCCGGTGGAATATCAGCACGCCAACCGCAGCGCCATCATCGAGCAGATTGAAGTGGGGCGAGATACACCGGATTTCGCGGTGACCTTGCGCAGCGTCATGCGCCAGACCCCCGACGTCATCCTGGTGGGTGAAATGCGCGACGCCGAGACCATGGCGACGGCGCTGACGGCCGCGGAAACCGGCCACTTGGTGCTATCCACGCTGCACACCAACGATGCCATCCAGGCGGTCAGCCGCATCCTGGACGCGTTCCCCGCCGCCAACCAGCCGCAGATCCGCCAGCAACTGTCGCTGGCGCTCGCGGCCGTCATCGCGCAGCAGCTTGTTCCCGGCGTGGACGGCGTGACGCGCTGGCCGGCCACCGAAATCATGATCTCGACCGACGCCGTGCGCGCGCTCATCCGCAAGGGCGACGACCACCAGCTCCGCTCGCAGATCTCGGTAGGCCGCGCCGAAGGCATGATGACCATGGAGCAGTCGCTCGCCGAGTTGGTGCGCACGGGCCGCATCACGCGCGAAACGGCGCTGGCCCACTGCTTCCGCACCGACGATTTCGAGCGGTATTTGGGATAACACCAGGGAGGGAACACCATGCGTAGACGTTCATTTCTCGCGGCCGCCGCCGCATTGGGTGGCACGCCGATGATTTCACCCACAGTTCAGGGGGCAACCAAATCGGCCAATCTGAAGATCACCGGTGTTGAAATCTGGCGGTTCACAGGCAATCCGGACCAGATGAAGGCGTACCAGGAAAGCTTTGGCCATGGGACGACGAGAAATTTGAGGAACCTGCCAGCCAGCCAGTTGTATATGAAACTGCTCACGAACGAAGGCGTCGAGGGTTTCTATGGGACCTTCGATCAGACCGCCGCCGATGCCGTCATGGGCATTGCCCGGACGATCGTCGGCCAGGATCCGCTCGCCATCGATACCATCTGGGAAACCATGCACGGCGGCGCTCACCGGTATAGCGGAACCTACATGTTCGGCGTGAGCACCATAGACAACTGCCTCTGGGACCTGAAGGGGAAATTTCTGGATCTTCCGGTCTACCGCCTTCTCGGCGGCTCGCGCAAGACTTTTGATGTCTATGCGAGCTGCATCGGACAACCCCTGGAACCGGACCGGGTCGGGGAGAGCGCCGCCCAACTGAAGAAGGAGGGTTACAAATCGCAGAAATGGTTCCCCACGCGCGGGCCCTCGGACGGCCCAGTGGGATACGAAGAGAACCTGGCGCTGATCCGCAACCTCCGCGAAACCGTCGGAGAGAATTACGATATCATGATCGACACGCTGCTGCGATGGAACCTATCCTATGCCATGAGATGGTGCAAGGATGCGGAACAATACCGCCCGCGTTGGCTCGAGGAACCGGTGCCTACAGCGGGCCAGGTTGAGAGTCTTGCCCGCCTGCGGCAGATGACTTTCATTCCCATCGCCACCGGCGAGCATTCCTACGGCCGCTGGGATGCCCAGGAGCTCATCGAGCACCACGCCGTCGATGTCATTCAGATCGACCCGGAATGGGGCGGCGGCATCAGCGAGCTGGTGAAAATCTGCACGCTCGCCTCGGTGCATGGTCTGATTGTCTGTCCCCATAACCAGCGATCGACCGCGTTGGCCCACATTATAGCGAGCCAGCCGCCGGCGGTGTGCCCACTTATGGAATACCAGATCGACATACAGCCGAATCTCTACTATTTCGACAAGAATCAACTCATTCCGAAAAACAGCCAGATTACGCTTCCGGACCTGCCCGGCCTCGGAATCGAGCTGGATGAATCCAAGATTGTAAAACGGGAAAAGATATACCCCGCGGCATGACCATCCCGGGTTATTCCGGCCCGCCCGCCCACTGATCGACTCTCGCAAGCCTGCTGCCCGAACGCACCCGCACATCCGCGTGTAGCGTGATACGGCCAAGTGGATTGTTCGCCTATGCGCCAGTACGATGCCGCGATCCGGGCCGCGTTCGTGCAAGCCACTCTCAGGGACTAGAGCCATGTGGAATGGTTCTCCGGAGGAGAAGGAAAGGTTCTTCACCTGTTGGTCGGCGCGCGGATGCTGTATGATGTTGCCGTAGCTCTGCCAAACTTGGCTGGCCTCGATAGGCGGTGCCGCGGAATGCCCTTCTCTTCTTGGCCGCTCACATTTCATCGCGACTTGGAGGAAGCCGTTGGTCGCATCCGAAGGCATTTGTATCCTCGACAGCTCCCGCAGGCCTTATATCACTACACCTCATTCGATGGCGCCCTTGGAGTAATCGGCTCACAAACACTTTGGGCCACTTGCGTCGAGGATCTGGAGGACCAGGCGGAGATCCGCCATGGCATCGAAATGGTTCAGGCGGAAGTTCAGCGGCGGCAAGATCTGCACCCTGCGAGCTTTCCTCAGCGCGTGCTCAGGTCTCTTTCGGAAGCCCTCAGCACCCGAAGGGCGTGGACGTTCGTAGCCTGCTTCCGTGCGAAACGGGTCAGGCAGGAGCGCGGCCCTTACTGCCTGCAATTCGACACACTTTCGAATTGGGAGCCAAGGCTGTGCCTACCTGGCATGTCCGCGGACGTCCAATATCATCGCGTGATCTACAAGCCGAGGCAAAAGTGCGCCGCAATTCGGCACGCGATCGACTCAATCGCCCGCTCAACCGTAACAAATAGCCTGGGCGATCCGCAAGGACCGTGGGCAGAATCAAGCGTGCGTTTTCACGCCCGAATAGCGGCTCAGTCGCTGATGAACATCATTTCCTCCTTCAAGGGCCGCGAATTCGAGTGGGAGGACGAATGGCGTATTGTGTGCCGCCCGAGGAGTTCCGCCGCCGCGTCAGCGCCCGAAATGAACGACGATGGCTTCAGGCCCTTGATCAAGAAGGACGCAAAGCGAGATAAGAGATATGTTGAACTGAGGCTGTTCCAGCAGCAGCAGGGGTTGATCGTCGCGTTTCCGAGGAGTGAAATTCCCTTTAGCGGGATCTACGTGTGCGATGATTCCGCAAGACGCGGTGCTGAACTTCAGCGTATTCGAAAAGCGCTTCAAGACTGTGGGCGATCGGACATCGAACTACGTTAAAGGAAAGCTGAGCAAAAACAGGACGGATGATACATGCCACTTCCAGTCGGGAGAGGGCTGTGCGTTGGCCGCTCGGGAACAATTCACTTTGTCGGTCCCCGTCTCTGACTTGTGCCTCCTGCTCCGGACACGGCCACCTAGGAATCATGCAGCCGGGCTGGGAAATCTGCATCGCCCCGCGGAATAGCATCTGGCTCCTTCTCACTCCGGGTGCCAAGCCTCGCCCTGGAATCGGCGCCCGTCAGCGCCGTTGACTCCGCGGCATCCCGTCCCGCCGTTCGGCCGCTGTTCAGTCACAGAAATCGCAGAATATGTTCTCCCCTCTGTATCAGTGACTTACAGCCGCCTCGCTCCCTCCTGACCCCCGGTCCATCGCCCCTCGCCTGCTACCCTGAAGTCGGATTCGGGTCTGCGCCGGTACCCCCTGGGTCGCGTAGGCCCAACAGTTCTCTTGCTGGCCAGCAAGCGTTGCATGTGAGGTGGTACTGAGTTCTCCGTAGGCCCGTGAACGGCCGAACGGCATCCACCCCCGGGAATCGGGGATGGGTGGACGACGGGGAAATCTTGGGACTAGTCCTGAAACACTGGGGGACAAGGCCGGGCGAACCCTTTGGGTCACACCCCGACACCAGCCCCAACAGCTTCAGCGAGCCTGTTATCGAGTTGGTATGAAGCGCCATCCAGCGCTACCGCTGTCTTCGAAGATGCGGCTCCAACCATTGGCGGCCGGGCACGCACGGCGAAAGTCCGAAGCCCCCGGCCGCCGCGACGAGTCTTTTTCACCCCGTCCGCTCGGGACGGGTGTCTCCATTTTCGCCGGCCACGCCGCCCTGCTCCGGCCGCGCTACGATAGTCATATGCGCTTAATCACACTCACACTCACACTCGCGCTGGGATGCGCGCCGCTGGCCGCGAAGAGCGAAAAGAGCAAGACGGCCGGGAGGCTGGACGATGCGGCTACCCTCTTTTCCGAAATCATGGGCACCCCGGACAAAGCGATTCCGCAGGACTTGCTGGATAAGTCCTACTGCGTCGTGCTGGTGCCCGGTCTGAAGAAAGCTGCGTTCGGCTTCGGCGCGAAGTACGGGCGCGGCTTCTCCGTTTGCCGCAACCCCGATGCACCGGGTTGGGGACCGCCGGCCGCCATTCGCATTGAAGGCGGCAGCGTCGGTCTCCAGATCGGGGTCTCCTCCACGGATTTGGTCCTGCTGGTCATGAACGAGGGCGGAATGAAACACCTCACCAGCAGCCAGTTCACCATTGGGGCGGATGCCACGGCTGCCGCCGGTCCCGTGGGCCGCAGCACCACCGCTCAGACGGACGCCCTGATGAACGCCGAGATCCTCTCCTGGTCCCGTTCGCGCGGCATCTTCGCCGGCATCTCGCTCGATGGCGCCACGCTGCGCAACGACATCGACGAGAACCAGGCGATGTATGGCCAGCGTTGGGACAGCAAACAGATCCTCGGCAGCGGCGCGAAACCGCCCGCCATGGCCGAAAAGCTGCTGGCCGTGTTGGCCAAGTACTCGTCGCGCCGGACCCATTAGGTAGGGCTGCTTCAGCTTGCCCTGTGACTCGTCCGCGCCCGATTATACTGGAGTTCTGTCCCCATGAGCACTCCATTCCAAATCGCGGTCTGTGGAAGCATTGTCCCCGACCCGCTGCAAACGCTGGAGCCGGTCATCGGCCCCGCCGGCCCGTCCCTCAAGAATGAAATGATGCTGCCGGCCGTGCTGGATCCGTGGGCCGGCCATGCCCTGTTCGAAGCGGCCCACCTGGCGCGCTCGACGCCGGGGAGCAAGGTCTGGCTGGTCAGCCTCGGACCCAAAGCCAAGCTTCAGCAGGTGATGATGACGGTGGCGCAGAAGGTTCCCTTCGAGTTGGTGGCGCTCGATGGACCGGCTTCCGGTTTCACCGATTCCTTCGCGACGGCGGCGGCGCTGGTTTCGGCCATCGCGGCCATTCCGGGAGTGGATCGCACGAGGCTGCTGGTGTTCGGCGGATGGGAATCGGCCTCGCGCGGCGCCGGCTCGACGTTGCAGATGGTGGGCGAGCGTCTGGGGATCGCCGAGCAGTTCCAGGGCGTCGACCAGTTAACCGTGGGCGAAGACGGCAGCCTGGAGATTTTGGAGCGCATCGAGGGCGGCCGGCACCAGGTTTCGGTGTGCGCCGCGCCGCCGGCGGTGCTGGGTTGGGCTACGGGCAACCTGCCCGAGCCGCGCAACAATCCGCAGATCGGCATGGCCAACATGCGCGCCATCATGCCCGCGCTGCAACGCGCCAAGGCCACGCCCATCCCCAATAACGGCCTGTCCTTCGCCTCCGTGAACCTGCCCAGGCAGCAGAGGGAGACGCGCATCGTAAAGGACATGCCCGCCGAAGAGATTGCCCGCGAAATCGTCGCCTGGATGGCGGAGGAATAACGTGGAACCCATACTGCTTCTGGCGCATACGGAACCCGATGGGACGCTCGCCAAGCCGGCGCTCGAATGCCTGACGGCCGCGCTGGCGTTGGGTGGCTCACTAACTGTCGGGCTGGTGGGCGCGCGTGTGGAAGCCGCCGCCAGCCAGACGGCCGGCTGCGGCGCCGCGCGATTCCTGGCGGTTACCGGCGAGGCGTTCGCCGAACCGCGCTACTCGACCGACGCCGCCGCCGCCGAAGCGCTCTGCCGCGCGGCCGGCTCTTCCATCGCGATGGCCCCTTCCACTTCGCGATGGGCGCGCGCGCTTCCCGGCGTGGCCTATCGCCTGGGCGGCCGAATCGATACCCACGCTACCAGCCTGGCCGTGGAGAATGGAGCGCCGGCCCTCACCCGCTGGTTCTACCGGCAGCGCATGGAAGCCGTGCTTTCGCGCCGCGAGCGGCCCTGGGTGATCCTGCTCGATTCCGGCTGCGTCGCTCCGTGGAGCGGGCCCGCGGGAACCGCCAGCGTGGAACCCGTGGCGGTCGCCGTACCCGACACGCGCACCACGGTCGCCGGCGTGCGAGCCCCCAAGCCCGACGAGCAAACCATTCGTCCCGACGCCAAGCTGCTGTTTGTGGCGGGCGCCGGCTGGACCAAGAAGCAAGCCGACGGAGCCGTGCACGCGGCCGAGGCGGAGACCCTGATCCTCGGATTCCTGCGCGCGGCCCAGGCATCCCTGGGCGGCAGCAAGTCGCTGGTGGACCTGAGCGGCGAGGGCGAGGCGGTGCTGCGGTGCATGACCCACCTGAACCAGATAGGCCAGACCGGCTCGACGCCGCGGCACGCCAAGGGCCTGTCCACGTGTTGCCACGGCGAGGAGCCGCACGTAGTGGGTTGGCGCTTTGTGAACCAGCGCCGCGCCATCAACCTGGACGCCAACTGCGGCTGGGCGCGCGGCAAAGCCGACGTGCTCTACGTCGCCGACGCGTTCGAAGTGATGCGCCACGTGAACCGGCTGCTGGGGGCGTGATGACTTCTTACGGCCGCGGTCTTGTCCCTTGTCCGCGACGCCTCCGCTCGGCCGCGCGGACCTGCAGTTCGTCCATGCCGAAATAATGCGCCACTTCGTGCCAGACGGTATCCTCCACCAGCTTGGCGAGTTGCTCGGCGCTGCCGGCGAGGCGCTCGTGCGGCCCTTGAAAAATGGTGATGCGGTCCGGCATGGCAAAGGATTCGAAAACGCTTCGCTTGGTCAGCGGGCGGCCTTCGTAGAGGCCCAGCAAAGTGCTCCCGCGAGGCACGCGCCCGCGGGCGAGCTGCGCCGGCGCGGGCTCGGGTTCCACCACCATCGCGATGTTCTTCATGCGCCTGCGGAATCGCGCGGGGATTCGCGCGTAAGCCGCGGCCACCAAACGGTCGAATTCGGCGGGGTTCATAGAGAGAGCATCTGTCCTGTTATTCTACTGTCTTGAAGGACCCGGGACAAAAGCGCGTAGTGGTGGCCGTCGACGGGCCGGCGGGCGCGGGCAAAAGCACCATCGCCAAACGCGTGGCCGCCCGGCTGGGATTCACCTACATCGATTCCGGCGCCATGTACCGCGCCGTGGCCCTGTGGGCGCTGCGGCGAAACGTGGATGCGGGCGACATGCATCGCATGGAGCAGCTCGCTATCGCCGCGGAGATCGAGCTACTGCCGGGGCGCATACGGCTCAACGGCGAGGACGTGACGGACGCCATACGCACGCCCGAGGTTTCCGCCGGCGCCTCCAAAGTGGCGGTCATCCCCGGAGTGCGGCGCGCCCTGGTGGCCAAACAGCGCGCCATGGGCGAGCGCGCCAGCGTGGTGATGGAAGGGCGCGACATCGGGACGGTGGTGTTCCCCCATGCGGACGTTAAGGTTTTTCTGGACGCCGACCCCCGCGAGCGCGTGCGGCGCCGGCTCGAGGACGTGCGCGCCGCCGGAGAGGAGATCCCCGAAGGCGCGCTGGCGGCGCAGATGAAGGAGCGCGACCAGCGCGACAGTACGCGCGCCGACGGGCCGCTGGCCCAGGCGCCGGACGCGGCCTACCTGGATTCCACCTCGCTCACCGTGGAAGAAGTGGAAGAGGCCATTCTCAAAATGGTGCGTTCGCGGGTGACGAACGGAAAGGATTTCAGTTGAAGAACCTGCTGGTAATGAAGTTCGGCGGGACGAGCGTGGGTTCGGCCGAACGCATGCGGGTGGCCGCGCGCATCGCCGCCGGGGAACGGGAGAAGCGGCCCGTGGCGATGGTGGTTTCGGCCATGTCCAAGATCACGGACCTGCTGCTGGGCGCCATGCGATACGCCGAGGCGGGCGATCGCGCGGGGATAGTGGCCAATCTGGCGGAGTTGCGCAGCCGCCACGAGGTAGCTTGCCGCGAATTGCTGCCGGAAGCGAGACTGGCCGCCGTGCTGGCCAAAGTGCACAAGCTCATCGGCGAATTCGAGCGCATCGTCAACGGCATGGCGATGCTCGGTGAGCGGCCGCCGCGCTCGGTGGATGAGGCGGTCGCGGTGGGGGAACGGCTCTCGGCGCTGCTGGTTTCCGAACACCTGAAGGCCGAGGGCACGCCGGCCGCGGCCGTGAACGCGCGCGACGTGGTGGTGACGGACGCCGTCTTTGGCAACGCGTCTCCGCTCATGGAGCCGACCCGCGAAAAGGCGCGCGCCAAACTGCTGCCGATGTTGCGCCAGGGCACGCTGCCGGTGATCACGGGTTTCAACGGCGCCACCGCCGACGGGCGCCCCACCACGCTGGGACGCGGCGGCTCGGACTTCTCGGCGTCCATCCTCTCCGCCGCGCTGGATGCTTCGGAACTGTGGATCTGGACCGACGTGGACGGCATCATGAGCGCCGACCCGCGCCTGGTGCCCGACGCCGAAGTGCTGGCCGAGGTGACCTACGCCGAGGCGGCCGAGCTGGCCTACGCCGGCGCCAAGGTGCTGCATCCCCGGACGCTGGCGCCCCTGGCGGAAAAGAAAATCCCGGTGTGGAGCAAGAACAGCTTCGCGCCGGAGAAGCCGGGAACCAAGATTGTCCCCACCATTGCGGTGGCCAACGGTGCGCGCGCGGTCACCTCCATGGCCGGTGTGGCGCTGGTTTCGCTCGAGCCCGCCAGCCCGGAGCTGAGCGGGGTGCAAGTGATGGCGCGGGCGCTCGACGCCGTGGCGCGGGCGAACGTCGAGGTGCTGTTGTTTTCCAGCTCCAGCTACCGCCAGAATTTCTGCTTCCTGGTGCGCGAGGAAGAGCTGGAGCGCACGGTTGAGGCGCTGGAATCGGCGCTGGCGCTGGAACTGGCTCACCACTACGTGCACCCCATCCACGTCGATCGCGACGTGGGCCTGCTGGCGGCGGTAGGCGAAGGCATGCAGGGGAAGCCGGGCCTGGCGGGCCGCATCTTCACGGCGATTTCACGCGAGCGGGTGAACATCATCGCCATCGCGCAAGGCTCCAGCGAGCTGACCATCGCCGTGGTTGTCCGCCGCGATGGGTTGGAACGCGCGGTGCGCGCGGTGCATGCCGAGTGCGGCCTGGGCCAGCGCCCTCCGGTCCCGATATTCCCGTTTCGCCCGTAGGGGTCGGCCAGCCAGACCCCTCCCACTGATATACTGTTATTTTCCCCTTTAGAAGACAGGAGTTTTTCTTCAAATGTTTGATCTGTTTCGCAGCCGACAGAAGACCGTGCGCATCTTTCTGGGCGCCTTGCTACTACTGGTGGCGCTTTCCATGCTCACCTACCTGGTCCCCAGCTATAACACGGGGTCGAATACCTCGGACACCATCATCGCGGAGATCGGCAAGGATGACGTGATTACCGTGCCGGAGGTGCAGAGGCTGATCCAGAACACGGTGCGCGGCCGCCAGTTGCCGGCGGATGTCCTGCCAACCTACATCCCTACCATGGTGGACCAACTGGTGACCGAGCGCGCAATGGCCTATGAATCCGCGCGGTTGGGCTTCCAGGTGACCGACGCGGACCTGGCGGACACCATCCGCCAAACGGCGCCGGGCCTGTTTCAGGACGGCAGGTTCGTGGGGGCGGACGCCTATGCCGCCATGCTCGCCCAGCAGAATCTCACGATTGGGGAATTCGAAAGCGATCTGAGACGCCAGATCCTGATTTCACGGCTGCGCGACGTGGCCATGGAAGGCACCATCGTCACACCGCTCGAGATCGAGCAGGCATTCCGGAAGAAGAACGAGAAGATCAAGATCGAGTACGTCAAGATCCCCAACGACAAGTACCGCGCGGAAGCGCAGCCCTCGGCGGAGGAAGTGCAGAACTTCTACAAGGCGAACACCTTGCGGTACCAGACGCCCGAGACGAAGAACCTGGCCATCCTGATTGCGGACCCGGCGAAGATGGAGCAGGCCGCGACTCCGACGGACGCCGACCTCCGGCGCATGTACAGCCAGAACCAGGACTCGTTCCGCACGCCGGAGCGCGTCAAGGTGCGCCATATTCTGCTGAAGACCGAGGGCAAGCCGGCGTCGGAAGAGCCGAAAATCAAGGCCCAAGCCGAGGATCTGCTGAAACAGATCCGGGGCGGGGCGGATTTTGCCGCGCTGGCGAAGAAGTACTCGGAGGACCCCGGGTCGGCCGCCAATGGCGGCGAGTATCCGGGTTGGGTGACACGCGGCCAGACCGTCCCGGAGTTCGAACAAGCGGCGTTTTCCCTCAAGCCGGGGCAGACCAGCGACCTGGTCAAGACGCAGTACGGGTACCACATCATCCAGGTGCTGCAACACGAGGATGCGGGCTTGCGGCCTTTCGAGGAAGCCAAGAGCGAGCTGGCGGCCCAGTGGAAGAAGCAGAGCGCGAGCGATGCCATGAACAAGATCTCCGACACGGCCCAGGCGGCGCTGCAGAAGGACCCGGCGCACCCGGAAAAGGTCGCGGCCGCCCTGAACATGCAACTGGTGCGCGTGGACGGTTTCGCCGCGGGCCAAACGGTCAAGGAGATTGGCGCCAACCCGGACTTCGACCAGGCCGTCGCGGGCCTGGCCAAGGGCGAGGCCTCGCAGTTGCTGGCCTTGGCCGACAATAAGGTCGCGCTGGTCCTGGTGACGGACGTGACGCCGCCACGGCCGCAGACATTCGAGGAAGTCCAGAACAAGATTCGCGACGCGTTGGTGCAGAACAGGCTGGCGGCGGCCGTGCAGAACCACGCCAGGGAACTGCTGGAGAAGGCCAAGTCGATGGGCGGCGACTTGGCCAAGGCGGCCCAGTCGATGGGCCTGGAGGTGAAAACCTCGGGCGAAATCGACCGGTCGGGTACCGTCGAAGGGCTGGGCTCCGCCAATTACATACAGGAAGGTTTCACACGTCCCGATGGAACCGTGTTTGGCCCCATCTCCACACCGGATGGAACCGTGGTGGCCAAGGTGGTCGCGCACGTCGATCCGGACATGTCGAAACTGCCGGAGCAGCGGGTGGCCCTGCGCGACGAAATCAAGAGCCAGAAGGCCCGCGACCGGGATACGCTCTTCGAAGCCGGACTGCGCGAGGCGCTGGTCAAGCAAGGCAAGATCAAGATCCATCAGGATGTGATCGACCGGCTGCTGGCGGGCTACCGCGGCTAGCCAACCGGATGATCCACGCTGTCATCGAGTTTCTCCGGTCGCTGACCAACCCCGAGCGGCTCATCCAACTGCTGAGCACGCTGCTCTCCGGCTGGCTCGGGTACCTGGCGCTCTGCGGGGTGGTGTTTTCCGAGACCGGTCTGCTGCTGGGCTTCTTTCTCCCCGGAGATTCGCTGCTGTTCACCGTCGGGGTGGTGGCGGGCGCGGGGCAGTTGAACATCGTGCTGGTGAACGTGGCGCTAATGGCGGCGGCCATGGCGGGCGACTCCACCAACTACTTTCTGGGCCGTAGAACCGGGCCGCGCATTTTCAGCCGTCCGGATTCGCGCCTGTTCAAACAGGAATACGTGACCCGCACCAAGGCGTTCTACGCGCGGTATGGAGGCAAGACGATCATCCTGGCCCGATTCGCGCCGATCATTCGCACCTTCGCGCCGTTCCTGGCCGGCGTGGGGGGGATGCCCTACCTGCGCTTTCTCTCTTTCAGCGTGTTCGGCAGCACCGGGTGGGTCTTCCTGCTGACCATGCTGGGCTACGGGCTGGGCAACGTCCCGTTGGTGCGGCGGAACTTCGACGTGGCGATTTTGGCCATCATTTTCGTGTCGCTGCTGCCGACGTTCAACGAGGTTGTGAAGGCGCGGCGATCATCGGCTCGCGCGGCCCACCAGGCCGGCGGCGAATAAGCGGTCGTCGACGCGGCCCAGGCGCGGGACGATCCCCGGCGCCAGTAGCGGCGTGTGGGCGATGGTGGTCAGGTATTCCGGCACCGCCCAAACGTCTTTCTCGGCCGTCATCCAGTGTATGGAATCGAACCGGCGGAGGTTCACCGGCCGGGAATAACGGCGCAGGGTCTTCTCCTTGCGCAAATTGTAATAGTGCTCGAAGTAAGACATCGCCAGCTCGCGCAGCGTGCGGTAGACCGGCTCGCGGTAGCGCAGCCCGGAATAATTGGATTTGGCGAGCGCGCCCCAATGCCCGCGGGTGCGGAAGATGGCGAGGACGTGATCGTCGTCGCGCACCGCTTCCAGATCCAGCAGCAGCGGCGGGTGGCCGAGCATGCGCAGCGCGGCCGCGCCAAAGAGCGCGCCCTCCATGCAATGCGCCGTGTGGTCCCGCAGCACGCGCCGCGGGGAGCGGCAAGTGTCGCCATGCGGCTCTTTGTTGTAGGGCAGCTCGTCGAGGAACCGCTGGATCTTCTCGGGCGTGGCGAGGCGGCGAAACACGGCGCGCTCGGCGGCGGTGAAGTCGTCGGGGGGCATGGCGTATCAGGTCAGCGTAATCCGCGGCGCGATGGCGCCGTTCAGCGCGCCAAAGCGGCGATTATATCCTCCGTGCCGCGCACCCGGCCCAAGCGGGGGAAGATGCGCTCGATGGCGTTGGCGTGGCTCTCCACGTTGAGGCCCGCCATGGCATCGCCGGCGAAAACCTGTTCGTAGCCGCGCTCGTAAGCGTCGCGCGCCGTGCTTTCCACTCCGAACTCGGTGGCGATGCCGCATAGGACAATGGTTGCCAGCCCCCGCCGGCGCAGTTGCAAGTCGAGGTCAGTGCCGTAGAAGGCGCCCCACTGGCGTTTGGTGATTACGAAATCGCCTTGCATCGGCCCCATCTCGGGGACAATTTCCGCCCAGTCCGGCGGAGGAGTTTGCGCCCGCATGGCCGCATCGGCGATGGGACGTAACGCGTCTTTCCAGTCCGCGGACGGGGTCACCCGCACCAGAAATACCGGCATCCCGTTTTCCCTGAAAGCCGCGGCCAGCGCCGCCGCATTTCTTACTACGACCTCGGCCGCATAGGGAACGGTTGGCCGTCCCACGATGCCTTTCTGGAGGTCGATGACGACCAATGCCGTCTTGGATTTATCCATGACTAACACATCGCTCATAACCGTCACATTACCACCTTCGGGTAAAACCACGCGCTGAGCATCGATATCAGCAGCGCGGCAATAGCAAGTACGCCCATGTCGAAGCCCACCCTCGCGGCGCCGCCAGAAAGCATGAGCGCCCTCAATCCGTCGACCATGTAACTTAAAGGATTCACTCTGGCCACCGCCTGGAGCCACGCCGGCATGATCGCGATCGGGTAAATCGCATTCGAGGCGAAGAATAATGGCAGGGTGATTACCTGGCCGATGCCCATGAACCGCTCTCTGGTTTTCACGATTGAGGCGACGATCATGGAAAGGCCGGTGAAGAAGCTCGCGCCGAGCATGACAATGACGATCACTCCGAGGACGGACCCGGGGGTGATATGCAATCGAATGCCGAGGACGATGGCGAAAAGAAAGACAATCAGTGCTTGGCTCAGGCCCCTGATGCCGGCGGCGGCCATCTTGCCCCAGACCAAAGCTAGACGCGGCGTTGGCGTGACCAGCAGTTTCTGCAATACGCCCGTGTCGCGGTCCATGATGATGTACAGGCCGTAGAAGATGGCAACGAAAACGACGGATTGCGTCAGAATGCCCGGCGTGATGAATTGAAGATAGGTCAATCCCGGCGTCGCTATCGCCCGCACTTTGCTGAGCGCTTCGCCGAAAATGCCGAGCCACAAGATGGGCTGTACTGCCCGGGATATGAGCTCCGTGGGATCGTGCAGAAGCTTGCGCGTTTCCATCTCCGCGAGCACGTATGATTTCTGGAACGTCTGTGAAAGGTAGTGAAGCATAGGGGCGCCGACTGCTATCCTAACCGCCGCTCGATTTGCCTGGCCCTGCGGATTTCTCGAAAATTGCCGGTTTGCTGAAGCTTGTTGCCGGTGAAGAAGATGAAGGCATCTTCGAGCGTGGCATCGGGCTTGCCGGTTTTCGCTTTCAGCTCTTCCGCCGTGCCCGTCGCGGCGATTTTTCCCCGATTCATCACAGCCACGCGGTCGCTCACTCCATCCGCCTCCTCCATGTTGTGCGTGGAGAAGAATATGGTTGTGTTGAATCTGCCCCGCAGATCGAAGAGGTGCTCCCAGACGTTCTGCCGCGCCACGGGATCGAGCCCGGTCGTCGGCTCGTCGAGCAATAGCACCTTGGGACGGTGGAGCATGGCTTGCCCAACCTCCATCTTCCGGATCATGCCGCCGGAGAACGTACGTACCAGCGCATCCGCGTGCCCTTCCAAGTCGAGGAATGAGAGCATTTCCCGGATGCGATCCCTTCGTTCCACCCTCGGAATATCGTAGAGCCGCGCCAGGAGCATCAGGTTCTCGTAGGCAGTGAGGGTTCCGTCGACCGATATCATTTGCGGCACGTAGCCGATCGTATGCCGCACCTCGGAAGCGTGGCGCGCAATATCGTGTCCGTCGATCGTGGCCGTGCCGCTGGTGGGAGCCAGCAGCGTGATGAGCACCTTGATGGTCGTGGATTTCCCCGCACCGTTCGGCCCCAGGAACGCGAAGATCTCTCCAGCTTCGACCGTGAACGATATGTCGTCGACCGCGGCGAGATCCTTGAACCGCTTCACCAGACGAGCGACCTGGATGATAGAGGACGTTTTACTCATTGAATTGACGGAAGCGAGGCAACCATGCTGAAGACACGATGGAAAGCTCCATTGTACGTCTATTTGAGGGGCGCGGCCGGCAGCGGGTAAAGCTGCGTCTTCCACATCGTCTTGAAACCGGGCGGCAAAGAAAAACTGGAACCGCGGACGAAGAACGTTCCCACGCCGGGCACTTCGTGCGTCCAGATCCGCTCGCTGTGGGTGTTGTACCATGCCGCGGACCGGAACCCGCCCTGTTCCACGCGTGTGGTGTTGCTGAACACCATCTCGGCGCCTTCGCGGCGGTCGACGTCCTGCAGGTCCGCATAGAAACGTAGGTTTCCGCGGGGCGTTTCGAGGCGGGTGAATTCCAACGCCACGATGAAGTAATCGCCGGCGTCGGAATAGCGCTCCAGGCGCCGGATGCGGCCCTCCACCAGCGCGCCATCGGGAACCAGCACCTTCCCCTTTTGCGTTACGCCGCCTGCCACCTTCCCTCGGATGAGCGATCCGACGGTGGCGCCGTCGTCAACGCGAGCACTCAGGGCGACCGCGATGCGGAGATCCGGTGGCAGCGTGCCTTCCGCCGCCGGCCGGGGCGGCGTCGTGGCCGGGCCCGCGGCGGGCGCGGCATCGCCGGCCGCGCCGAATACCAGCTTGCTTTCCGCATGGAATCCCTGGCAGTGCGTGAATTCGATGAGGTTGCGGTTCTCCTCGCCATCCACGCCGGTGGTCCGCACATCGGCGGTCTGCGGCAGCAGGACGTCGCTCGCGCCGATGCGTACGCGATTGTAGTCGATGGTGGTGGAGATATCAGCGTAGAGCAGCTCGGGCGGAATTTCGTCGGCGTGAATCTCCAGCCGGCGAAGATCGTAAGTTGCCGGATCGGCCCAGAAGGAGCCGCGCATGGCTACCACGCCGGAAGCACCCGCGCGCTGGACCGTATAGCCGCTCCACATCCGCGAAATGGTGAAATCGTAGCGGACTTGGCGATACCAGGCGAGGGATTCGTCGCCTTTGTACCTGATGATGGAGTGGTTGTCGAGGAAGACGGTTTTGAGGTTCAGGGCAAAGAGGCCGTTGCCCATCATGCCGCTGGCCAGGAAGGCGAACGGGCTGGTTTCCCAGTGTGTATCGCCGGGGGAGGCGAACAGCTCTTTGCCGCCGCTAAACAGAATCTGCAGAACCGCGCGGTCCACGGGCTTGAGATCTTTACCGGCGGACTTCCGGAAGCGGGCGACGGTTTCGACACAGGTGCAATCCGGCAGCCGTTCGACGGCTTCCCGTACGCGGTCGTGGATGCGCGCCAGTGTGAGGACTCCCGGCGGGAGGTCCTGCGCGGGCACCGAGAAGACGGCCAGAAAGAGCGGAAAGATCAACCGGCGCATATGGCCCGAAATCATGCTACCACGGTGGTTGCCGGTCGCCGCCTCAATTCCCGCCGCACCCGTTCCACCACCTTCGGAATCGCCGCGGCAACCTCCGGGGAAAGTCGCATCTCCACGCTGGCCGAGCCGACCGTTACCAGAATCCAGATGAACTCCGTGTCGCGAAGCGTGGGAGTTACCTGGCGGAGCAGGGCTAGCATGGCCGGAGCCGAGAGGTGATGCGCGTGCTGCTGCCCGTCGAGCGGCGGGGATTCGCGCAGCACCGAAATGCTTCCGGGAACGTCGCCTTCGACAGCGTCGATGAGCAACACGCGCCGGCGCCGCTCCATCTGGGTGGCGCAACTCAGCACGTCGGTATCGGCCGAAATCACATCCACCCGGCGCGCCAGCTTGCGGTCGTTGGCGAGAACTTCGGCGGCGGCCGCGCCGGCCCCGTCATCCCCCATCAGGGGATTGCCGAGGCCGATCACCAGGTCCGGTTTCATTTTCGTATCAAGTGCACGGAGCAGGAAATGCAGGGGTCGTACGCGCGCGCGATCATTTGCAGCTTCTTCTTGAGCGTCGGTTCATCGCGCTCGGCACTTTGTTCGACGGCCTTGCGGAGGTGCTGCTCCAGGCTGGCGGCGTTCATGGCGGTGGGTGTGATGACGTCCGCCGCTACCACGCACCCCTGCTCGTCATAGGTGTAGCTGTGAACCAGCAGCCCGCGCGGGGCTTCCGTCACGCCCACCCCGGTTCCGGCGCGGGGCGTCACGGGGAGGCATCCTTCATCCTTCACGCCATCGTGAATCAGCCGCTCGACCATGTCGAGGGCCAGCCCCAAGTCGTTCACCAACTCCACGGCTTGCGCCTTGTTGTTGTCCATGGGATTGTCGGACGGGATGGAAAACTTCAGCCGCCCGGAGGCCGTGGCGGAACGTTCCGCGATCCGGCCCGGGTTCACCGTCAGGCGCGCCAGCGAGCCCACCATAAACGGGCTGCCGTGGAACGAGCTGTGCTTGGCGTGGGAATGCGCGACTGGCTTCTCGTTGGTCAGGGAACGGTAATCGGCCGCCGGGACGGTGGCCCGGTCTCCGTTGGAGACGATCATTAGTTGGTCGCCGGCGTAGTAACGGTCGGAGTCGGGAGAGTGCAGCGCCGCATACGCCGTAGGCGTGTGGCAGAAGCCGGCGTCCGGCAGGGAGGCGATGAGATCGAGCATAGCCTCGGCGTCCGGAACGGCCTCGATGAGCGCGCCGCGGAGGGCGATCAACTTGTCTATGCTGGGGACCCGGCCGAACCCGCCGGGCACCGCGTTGACGGGGTGGATGGCCCGCCCGCCGATGGTTTCCTGAATCAGGTTTCCCAGCCGCTTGAGCCGCAGCCCCAGCATGACGGCGGCGGGATGCTCGGCAGCCACGACGATGGCGCTGGGGCGGTCGAGGTAGTCCGGCACGGCCAGAAAGAACAAGTGCAGGGCGTGACTTTCAATGCTCTCGCCGCGCATGAGCAGTTCGCGAAGCAGATCGGTCTGGGGGCTCACTTGGACGCCAAAAGCGTTCTCCGTGGCCTTGAGCGACGTCAGGGCATGCGCCGCCGAGCAGATCGCGCAGATGCGCGAGACGATAGGCGAAATCTCGTCGTAGCGGCGTCCGCGCACCAGGCCCTCGAGCAGACGCGCGCCTTCGAACACGTCGAAACGCACGTTGCTGACGGCGTCGCCGTCCAGTTCCACGGTGATGCCCCCGTGTCCTTCCACGCGGGCTAAATGGTCGATGACGATGGTGCTCATTGGCCGGCTCCTATGGGGGCGAAGGTTCGCAGTTTGTCTTCCACCTGGCGGCGCCCGATGCCCTTCTTCTCCAGCATTTCCACCATGGAGTTGGGATTGCCGTCGTCGAGGGGCCCGCGGCAGCCGATGCACGCGATGCGGAGTTCGGGGCACCGCGCACCGCAGCCGGCCACGGTGAGCGGGCCGCAGCAGACTTCGCCGCGCTCGATCAGCAGGCAGTTGTTCTCGCGCATGCGGCATTCCGTGCACAGCGCGTAATCGGGGTAAACGGGCAGATCGCCGTTCAGCAGCCCCGCGATGGCGGCGATGAACTGATCCTTCTCGATGGGGCAGCCGGTGATGCGGAGGTCCACCTTCACCAGCTCATGCAGCGCGCGGGCCGCCAGGGAATCGTACGCACTGCCTGTCGCGCCATAGATTTCCTGGAGCAGCTTAGGGCGATCGGCGCCGCGATCGAGGGCCGCCACGCCGCCCCAGACGGCGCAGGTTCCCAGGGCCACCAGCAGTCCGGACCGCTGGCGAATGGCCCGCAGCGTTTCGGCGTCGCGCTCCGTGAGCACGGCGCCCTCCACCAGGGCCACGTCCAGCGCGCAGCCGGTGTCGTTTCCCGAAGAGCCCATCAGGAAATCCCGGATGTCGATAAAAGCGACCAGATCCAGAAGCTCATCTTCGCAATTGAGGATGGCGAGCTGATCCCCCGCGCACCCGGTAAGGCCGAAGATTCCAACCGTCGGTTTGCCCATCCGCTTCGCTCCTTTCAAATCATCTCGGGCAGGTTGATGGCGTCCCAGTACGTGAAGATGGGACCGTGCAGGCAGGTGTACTTATAACCGATACTACAGTGCCCGCATTTGCCGACTCCGCATTTCATGCGCCGCTCGAGCGACATGAGAATCCGGTTCTTGGGGAAGCCGAGCTTCAGCAGGCGCTGGAGGATGAACTTGTAGACCACCGGCGGGCCGCAGACCGCGGCGTAGGTGCGCGCCGGATTGATCCTGGCGTAGTCGAACATGGTGGGCAGCAGGCCGACATGGTTCTTCCACGTGCCAGAGGGGTCGGCATCGACGGTGAGCAGGCAGTTGATATCGGCGCGGTCCACCAGGGCCGATAGTTCCTCGCGAAAGAGCATGTCCTCGGGCCGCTTGCTGCCGTACATGAGGGTGAGGTTGTGGAACTGGTCGCGGTGGTCGAGGGCATACCAGAGCAGCGAGCGCAGAGGCGCCATGCCCAGGCCGCCGGCGGCCAGCAGCAGGTCGTTCCCGGCGATCTCCTGCATGGGATATCCGTTGCCGTAAGGCCCGCGGACGCCCACCACGTCGTTGGTCCGCATGCGGTAGAGCGCGCTGGTGACGCGGCCCACGCGGCGCACGCACAGTTCCAAAACCTCGGGCCGTGTGGGCGAAGAGGAAATGGAGATGGGCATTTCGCCGGTGCCGGGAATGCTCAGCATGACGAACTGGCCCGGCTGATGGCGGAAGCTGCGAACCAGGCGCTCATCCAGAAAGCGCAGGGTGAAGACCTGGGTATTCTCGACCATCTTCTCGATGCGCACGATCCGCGCCAGGTTCGGCTGGTACGGGTTGTCGCTCAAGACGGGATCGTGGGTAGCGACTTCATCGGCTAGCAACATTTTCCACCCTCCGCAGGCTCTCGAGCACCTGCACGACGTTGATGTTCACGGGGCAGGCGGAAATGCACCGCCCGCAACCGACGCAGCTCGGCCGGCCATATTCGGCCACAAAACCGCGCTGCTTGTGATAGAAGCGGAATTTGACACGGCTGGCGCGCGAATGGCGAAAATTTTCGCCGCTGCCGATCAGCGCATGGCTGGCGAAGAGGCACGAGTCCCAGAAGCGGGTGCGCGTGCCGGCGCGCGTGCCCAGTTCGACGTCGTCCACCACGTCGTAGCAGTAGCAGGTGGGGCAGACCATGCTGCAACTGCCGCAGGAAAGGCACTGCTTTCCGAGCTCGTCCCAGACCTCGCTTTGATACTCCATCTCGAAGATCTCGGGCAGGTCGCGGATTTCTACTTCGAGCTGGAAGGCGCGGCGCTTGTCGAGCGAGCGGCGCTTGTATTCGGTGATATCGGCCTCCCCCACCGGTTCGAAGAGGCGGCCGGTGGCGAGCACCATGTCGTCGCCGAGGGCGGTGCCGACCAGCACCTGGTAGTAGTCGCCGGTATCGTAGAAGAAGAGGTCGAAGCCGTGGTCCACGAAATCGGCGCGCATGGAACGGCAGAAGCACTGCTTGTCGGGGACGCAATCGATGCCGATGATGGCGATGTTTTTGCGGCGCGCCTGGTAGTAGGGATCGTGGTACTTGCCGGTGTAGACGCGGTCCTGGATGTTCAACTTGCCGGCGTAGACGCGGTCCAGGATGTTCAAGGCGTAGATGTCGCAGGCGTGCACGCCGAACAGGACGATGCGCTTGTCCAGCCCCTCGGTGGAAGGGACGAAGCCCTCCCCGGGCCGGTAGCGGAAGAGGGCCTCGCGCGGCGGAAGAAAATACTTCTTCGGCGGCAGGATGGTGCGGTCGTAATCGAGGCGCGCATCCGACCAGTGCGTGAGCCGTTTAAAAGCGTACTTGCCGTCCTGCTCGACGGGAGCATGAAGCTCCCCGAACTGCTGCACGACGGAAGCGAATAAATCCAGCTTATCTTTCGGAAGCTTCAGGATCTTCACTACCAGCCTCCTGTGTCAACTCTAGTATAAGAGAATAATCTCCGAAATGGGAAGGGGGGTGCGCTCACTTCGTTCGCGGGGGCCGGGGGTTGGGGGCCGGGGGCCGGGGGTTGGGGGCCGGGCGGCTTCGGCTGCTAGAATGTCGGAAACATGCTGGAGCTTGAAAAGCAGGAAATCTTGATTCGACTGGATGAGGGCCGGAAGGCTCTTTCCGAAGCGTTGGCAGGAGTCGATGAGCAAATGGCCGTCTGGAAGCGGATGCCGGCGACCTGGTCGATCCTTGACTGTGTCGAACATGTAGCGGTGTCGGAGGAGTTTCTCCTTTCGAGATTGATGGCAGCCCGAGCCTCGGTACCCGCTCTTCCGAACCCGGCACGAGAGAGCATGATATTGAAAAGTGGAATGGATCGAACCAAGCGTGTTGAATCGCCTGCGGTTGGAAGGCCTCATGGCCGCTATCTCCATCTGCAAGAGGCTTTCACGGGTTTCTCCGCCGTTCGAGCGCGGACCATTGATTGGGTGGCTGGGTTGGAGGGAGATCTTCGCTCCTTGCTCACGGATCCCCCCCTCGTCCCTGAGCCAGTCAATTGCTATGAGATGCTTCTGATCATTTCAGTACATCCGCGAAGGCACACGGAGCAGATCAAGGCGATCCGGATTTCATTTGAACAGGCACAGAAGGCGAACGAGTCGGCACCCTAGATCGCCGAAAACGCCGTGGCCCTGCCTCTATACTCAAGGAATGGCCGGCGTGCTTTATCTGGTGGCGACGCCCATCGGGAACCTGGAAGACATCACCTACCGCGCAGTGCGGGTGCTGAAGGAGGCGGACCTGATCGCGTGCGAGGACACGCGGCACACACGCAAGCTGCTGGATCACTATGACATCCGGACCCCAACCATCAGCTACCACGAGCACAATGAGGTGGAGCGGAGCGCGGAGTTGGCGGCGCGGCTGCGCGCCGGGGCGGCGATTGCGCTGGTGTCCGACGCGGGGATGCCGCTGGTATCCGACCCGGGGTACCGGCTGGTGAGGGCGGCCATCGAAAGCGGCGTCCCGGTGCAGCCGGTGCCGGGGGCTTCGGCAGCGCTGGCGGCGCTGGCGGCTTCGGGGCTGCCAACCGAGACGTTCCGGTTCTGCGGGTTTCTGCCGTCCAAGCCCGGACAGCGTGCCAAGGCGCTGGAAGCGCTGGCGGAAGAGCACGCCACGCTCATCTTCTATGAGGCGCCGCATCGCATTCTGGAAGCATTGGAGGCCATCGAGAAGAGCCTGGGGCCGAGGCCCGTGGTGGTGGCACGCGAACTGACCAAGATCCACGAAGAGTTTCTGCGCGGCACGGCGGCCCAGATTCGCGCGCAACTGGCCCAGCGCGACGCGGTGAAGGGCGAGATGACGGTGCTGGTCGGGCGCGCTTCGGCGCCGGCGCCGGACGATACGCCAGTGGATGAAGCCGTGGACGCGCTGATGCGGACGGGAACGCCGCGCATGGACGCCATCAAACAAGTGGCGCGGCGGCGCGGGATGTCGAAGAGGGAGGTCTATGAGAAGTTGTTGCGGGATAGGTAGAGCCGGGTTGACAGGCGGAAGCGCCTGTCCCACCTTGGCGTTTCGTGTCCTGGTCGGGCTGATTGCGGCCGCCGCCGTTTGCCCGGCGCAGGATTACGTCGACCAGGTGGTGGAACGCGCCCGCCACGAGTTCGAGGTTCCGGGGATCGCCGTGGCCATCGTCGAGGACGGCAACGTGGTCCTCGCCAAAGGGTACGGAGTGCGGAAACTGGGCGAGCCGGCGCCGGTGACGGCCCACTCGCTCTTCCGCATCGCCTCCAATACCAAGGCTTTCACGGCGGCGGCGCTCGCCATGCTGGTGGACGAAGGCAAGCTCCGCTGGGACGACGCGGTGATCCAGCATATGCCCGCTTTCCAGATGTACGACCCGTACGTCACCCGCGAGATCACCGTGCGGGACCTGCTGGTGCATCGCAGCGGGCTGGGGCTGGGCGCGGGCGACCTGATGTTCTTCCCGCCCACCGACCTCAGCCGCGAAGAGATCATCCGCCGGCTGCGGTTCGTCAAGCCGGCCACCAGTTTCCGCAGCCGGTACGCCTATGACAATCTGCTGTACCTGGTGGCGGGTCAGCTCATTCCGGCGATCACCGGAAAGAGTTGGGACAGTTTCGTCAAGGAGCGCATTTTCACTCCGCTGGGTATGACCTCGACGAATGCCAGCACGCAGGCGCTCAAGGCGGCCAGCGACGTCGCCATACCGCACTCCAAAGCCAGCGGCAAATTGGAGCCGCTGCCGCACGAGGATGTCGACAACAACGCTCCGGCGGGCGCCATCAATTCGTGTGTGGCGGACCTGGCCAAGTGGGTGACGGTCGAACTCAACCACGGCGATATGGGAAGCGCGCGGCTGTTCAGCGAGGCGCAATCGAAAGAAATGTGGTCGCCGCAGACCATCATCCCCATCGGCGCGCCGGGGGCCCTGGGCGTGCTGGCCCCCAATTTCAGCGCCTACGGACTGGGCTGGGTGTTGAACGACTACCGGGGGAAAAAGATCGTGTCTCACACGGGCGGCCTTGCGGGATACGTCTCGCGTGTGACCATGGCGCCGGACTTGAAGCTGGGAGTCGTGGTGCTTACCAACCAGGAGGCCGACGGAGCTTTCCAAGCCGTGACCTACACCATTCTGGATCGCTACCTGGGCGCGCCCGAGACCGATTGGGTGGCTCCATTTCTGGCTCAGGCCCGGCAGGGCGAAACCGGCGCGGAGGAGACCGTGAAACAAGCGGCCGCCAAACGGAACCCGAATTCGCAGCCCTCGCTGCCGCTGGCGGGTTATGCCGGGCGCTATCGCGATGCGTGGTACGGGGACGTGGCCGTTGAGGAGCATGGCGGCAAGCTGACGATTTCCTTCACCCACACCCGTCAACTCACGGGCGACCTGGAGCACTGGCAGTACGACACATTTGTGGCCCGCTGGCGCGACCGCTCGCTGGATGCGGACGCCTATGTGACGTTCTCCTTGAAACCGGAAGGCTCCGTTGACGAGGTGAAGATGGTGCCGGTTTCACCAGCGACCGATTTCAGTTTCGATTTCCAGGACTTGCTGCTCAGACCGGTAGCGGCGAACGCGCCGCCGCGGTAGGGATTACGCTATTTCACGGCCATGGTCACGCCAGGTTGGCTCTGCCAGGTCCCGATGGTCACGGTCACGGGCACCTTCGTCCCCGGAGTCACGCCGGCGGGAACCTGCGCATTGATCTGAGTCAGCCCGGCAATCTGGGACGGCGCGGCGCCGCTGAAGGAGACCGGTGTCACCGCGATGCCGCCAATGGTGACGGCGACGGGGGTGGTTTTGAGTAGATATAGGGGTGGAGCCGCGGGCGTGATGGTGGCATCCACGCCGGGCGGATTGGTAACGCCGCCGCCGGTCGAGTAGATCATCACAAAGGATCCCCGCGCCGCGGCGTTGAGGCCGCTGTTGAGGGAGTAATCCTGGTTGAGGATGGCGCCGCCGCCGAGCCCCGACGAATCCACCGTGAAGAGGCCGGGGTGCGCGGCCTGGATGGGAACGGATATGGCGTTGGAAAACGCGCCCTGATACTCCACTTGCACCTGGGTTGTGGACTTGCCGGCGAGGCCATACGGCGCCACGGCATTCACCTGGGCCGCGGAGGCGTAGGTTAAGCCGGCTGGAACACCGTCAAACAGCACCTGCGTGCCGCCCAGCGATTTCGCGTAGGTGCCGTCCGCGTTGACCTGGAAGCCGGCGGGGCTGGCGGGGCCGATGTTGGCGCCGTACAGCGTGACGATTTCCCCCGGCGACACGGCGCCCCCCACGTTGCTGGCGGCGTTCACCATGGCGTTCAACTGCACGGCGGGCGGCGGCAAAGCCTGCTGGGTGACCGTGACCACCCATGGCCCCGGTTGACCGGTGATGTGGCCGACGCGCTGCGGTCCCGAATTGGCCGGCACGCTATAGCCGATGCCGCCGTTGCCCGAGCCCGTCTTGCCCGCAGAGAGCGTGATCCAGCTCACGTCCACGGTGGCGCTCCACGCGCAACCGTTTCCGGTGGTCACGTAGATGATACTCCCAGTCGCGCCCGCCGGCGGAACCGTAAGACTGGTAGGAGAGATCGCGAAGTTGCCCGGTGAGCCGTCCTGGATAACTTGAAACTGCTGGCTTAGTGTGTAGCTCGTGACGGAGATCGCACCAGTGCGCTGGGAGGCGCAGACATTCGCCGCCACTGTGTAGCCGACGGGGCCATTGGTTGTGCCGCCGGTATTAGCAGGCACCGTGATCCACCCCGAGCCGGCGGCGCTCCAGGTGCAGTTCGCCTGCACCTGAAAAGTGCCGCTGCCGCCGCTCACACCTATACTGGCGGAAGGCTGCGGCAGGGTGAGGGCGCAAATTGTTCCCGCCTGGCTGACGGTAAAAGCCAGGACGTTGCCGGTGGCGCCGGTCACGCTGATCTTGGCTTGGCGCACGATGGGGCTCACGTTGGCCGCCGCGCTCCAGTAAAACGTGTCCTCTCCGGAACCGATGCCCTTGGGGAGCGCGGAGGTGAGGGTGATCCACGAGGGAGAATCCGTGCTGTAGGTCCAGGTGCAGGCGTCATCCGCAAAGACCCAGACCTGGTTGTTGGAAGAAGAAGATCCCGGGATGTTGACCGGCTGTGAGGGCGGAGACGAGAGCGAGTAGGGGCAGGGATTCTGCGCAAACAGCGGAGCGGCAGCGGCGAGAATCAGCAACAGCCTCATTACTGTCATGGTAACGCCTCACGGCAAGCTTTCAAGATGTCCACGGCGCCAGGGGTATCGCCGTGCACGCAAATGGTCTGGGCCGTGCCCTCGCGCGCGAAGCGCAGGGCTTGCCGGGCGGCCTCGCGGGGGTCGGTGATGAGGGCATCGGCGAACTCGCGCGGGCGCAGTGTGCCATCGGGTTCGTACCGCCGGTCGGCGAAGGCCTCCGCCGCAACCGCCAGCCCCATTTCGCGCCAAACGTCCAGCATGGCGGAGCCGGCCAGGCCGAAGAGCGTGACGCGCGAGTCCCACGCCGCCACCCCGTTGGCGATGGCGCGCGCCACTTCCGTATTCCGCACGGCCACGTTGTAGAGCGCGCCGTGGGGCTTCACGTGAACGATCCGGCCGCCCAGGCTGCGCACCACGGCGTCGAGCCGCTCGATTTGCCGGCGCACCATGCGTTCGATTTCGGCGGCGGGCATGGGAATCGCAATGCGCCCGAAATTGGCGCGATCGGGATAGCCGGGATGCGCCCCAATGCGCACGCCCCGCGCCATGGCCAGGCGCGCGGTGCGCTCCATGGAGGCCTCGTCGCCGGCGTGGCCGCCGCAGGCGATGTTGGCGGAAGTGACGTACTCCATCAGCGCGGCTTCATGCCGGGCATCTTCCAGCTCGCCCAGGTCGCAGTTGAGATCGAGAATCATGCGTCACACCAGAGCATACAGCCATTGCTCCTGCTGGCGCAGCAGGTGGAGCGCTTGCTCGAGGGTGACGCACTCGAAGCGGACTTCGTCGCGCGGCCGCAATTGACCGAGACGCCAAAAATCGGCCGAGATCACGTTGGCGGGTTTGGGATACCCTCCGGTGGTCTGGTGCTCGACGAAGAGAATGATTGGCTGGCCATCGGGCGGCACCTGGATGGCGCCCAGGGGCACGCCCTCGGTGAGCATGTGGCCTGCGGGGCTGGGAATGGCGGGGCCACGCAGGCGAATGCCCATGCGGTCGGATTCCTCGGCCACTTGATACGCGGCAGCGTAGAGCTCGCCGGAAAACCAGTGCGCCTGCGGCCCCCGGGTGACTCGCAGCGGGCCGGCGCGCGCGAATTCCGGTGCGCGAGGGCGCCCCCTGGGCCCCCCTGCGCGCGGCCGGCGTATGGCGGCATCGCCGATGGGAAGCACGTCGCCGGCGCGCAACGGACGGCCGCCCACCCCCGTCATGACGTGGACGGACGCGCTGCCCATCGCCTTGGGCACGCCGATGCCGCCCCGCACCGCCAGGTAACAGCGCGCCCCGGAACGAGTGGCGCCGCAGCGCACGGTTCCGCCGGCCTTAATATGGAGGGCGGTCCAGAGTGGCAGGCCGGCGCCGAAATCGGAGCCGGTGAGCGCGATGACGGCGTCGGTCTCGAACTCGAAAGCGCCGCCCACCAGCGTCATTTCGAGGGCCGCGGCGTTCTCGGCATTGCCCACCAGGAGGTTGCCGGCGCGCAGGGCCAGGGGATCGGCGGCGCCGGACGCGGAGACGCCGAAGTGCGCGTAGCCGAAGCGGCCGAGGTCCTGGACCGTGCTTTGGAGGCCCGGTGAGAGGACGCGGAGGTGGGTGGGCAGCGGATTGGCAACCCGCCCGGATCGCTTGTAAACAGCCCGACCGGCACCGGTTGAAAACCGGTGCGCAGGATACAATCCTGCCCCACATGTTGGCACGAAGCGGACGCGGTCGCCCATGCGGAGGAGCGGGGGCGGACAGGAATGGGGATCGAAGAGGACGAGCGGGGTGCGGCCGACAATGCGCCAACCGCCGGGCGACGCCAGCGGGTAGATGCCGGCCTGGCTGCCGCCAATGGCCACGCTCCCGGCGGGCACGTGCTTGCGCGGCGCGGAAAGCCGCGGCGTGGCCAGCACGGGCGGAAGGCCGCCCAGGTACGGAAAGCAGGTGGAGAACCCCACGAAATAGACCAGGTAATCGGCCGCGGTGTGCAACTCGACCACGCGCTCGGGCGACAGGCCGGCGTGGCGGGCAACGTACTCCAGGTCGGGGCCGAATTCGCCTCCGTAGCAGACCGGGATCTCGACCACACGGGGCTCGCGGGCTTCGCCGGTGGCGGTCTGAATGCGCTGGCGCACCAGAGCCTCGATGTCCGCGTGGCTGTGGAAGCGCGGGTCGAAATCGATGAGGACCGACGCGAACGCGGGGTGCAGGTTCAGGACGGCGCGCTGCCCCTCCAGGGCGCTGGTGAGGCGCGCCACCTGGTGGTGCGCGTCGATCGAGATTTCATCGCCGAACGAGACCAACAGTGATCGGTCGCTCGCCGGCTGGATAGTCACCCCACCTCAATCCAGCTTGGCGGGCGCCAGCTTGGGCGACAGGATCTGAATAACCACCAGTGCCGAGATGTAGGCCAAGCCCGCAACGATGAAGAGCGGCGCACAGTTGGGATGCGACTTCGCGACGTAGCCGGCAACCAGTTGGAACCCCGCGCCGGCAATGGCCCCGGCCATACCGCCGATTCCCGTCACGCTCGCGACGGCCGCCTTGGGGAACAGGTCGGAAGCCAGCGTGAAGAGGTTTGCCGACCAACCCTGGTGCCCCGCCGCCGCCAGACCAACCAGCGCCACCACCACCCAAAGGCTCTTGGAGTAGGGCGCGTACAAGATCGGCAGGACCATCAGGGCGCAAATCAGCAGGGCGGTCTTGCGCGCGGCATTCAGACTCCTTCCGCCTCCGAGCATGGCGGAAGAGAGCAATCCGCCGCCGACGCTGCCGACGATGGAGATGAGGTAAACCACGACGATGGGAGTCCGGTTGGTGCTGATGCTCGTGTGGAAGGTCTCCTGCAGGAAACGGGGCAGCCAGAAGAGGTAAAACCACCAGATGGGGTCGGTGAGCATCTTGGCCACGGAAAACGCCCAGGTCTCCTTCAACGGAAGCAGGCGGGCCCAGGGAACCTTCTCGGTCTTCTCCGGCGGATCGCTCTGGATAAAGGCCAACTCCTCCGCCGATACCCTGGAATGATCTTCGGGTTTGCGGTAAATCAGGAGCCAGAAGCAGAGCCAGACGAGACCCAACGCGCCCACCGCGACGAAAGCGCCGCGCCAGCCAACGGCGAAGACCAGAGCCGGCACCACCATCGGAACGGCGATGTTGCCGACGTTGGCCCCGCTGTTGAATATTCCGAAGGCCAAAGCGCGTTCCTTTTTCGGAAACCACTCCGCCACCGTCTTGTTGCAGGCCGGGAAGTTGGCGGCTTCGCCGAGTCCGAGGAAGAACATCGCAAAGCAGAATGTCCAGACGCCCGTAGCCGCGCCGGGCGTCATGGCGGCGAGGCTCCAAAGCCCGATGGCCAGCGCGAAGCCCTTGCGGGTGCCCAAGCGGTCGGTGAGCCACCCCGCGGTCACCAACCCGATGGCATAGGCTATCTGGAAAGCCGTTGTCATGTAGCTGTACTGAACGCTGTCGAAATGAAAAATGCCTTCCAGGTACTTTTCCAGATAACCCAACACGCCGCGATCCACGTAGGCGATCACGGTGGCGAAGAACAGCAGGGCGCAGATGATCCAGCGGTAGCGCGAGGTGGCGGGCCGGGCGATGGCAGGTGTCATGAAATGTCAGCAGCCTTTGCGGAGGAATTTGTCCGATACCAAAACTACCACAAGATTATAGCGAGTGTTGCCGGCCTTGTGGCGGGCGCGGTACAATCTTTTGTCACTTGGCCGAGCCGCCGGCCGGAACGGGAGATTATGAGTTTTCTAGAAGCCAGCGCGCCAGACTACCTACCGCTCCCGCAAATGCGCCAGTTACAGCTCGCGCGATTGCGCGCGGTAGCGGCGCGCGCCTATCAGAATGTGCACCTCTACCGGACCCGCATGGACGAGCGCGGTCTCGGTCCGGAGTCCCTCTGCGACCCGGGCGACCTGAGCCGGTTTCCCTTCACCACCAAGGCCGATTTGCGGGATACGTACCCCTTCGGCCTGTTCGCCAGCCCCATGAGCGAAGTGGTGCGGCTGCACGCTTCAAGCGGCACCACGGGAAAACCGATCGTGGTGGCGTACACGCGCGAAGACCTGGACGTGTGGACCAACTCGATGGTCCGCGCCCTCGCGGCGTGCGGGCTGACGCACGGCGACGTGGTGCAAAACGCCTATGGGTACGGCCTGTTCACGGGCGGGCTGGGAGCGCACTACGGGGCGGAAGCGCTGGGGGCCACGGTGATTCCCATCTCGGGCGGCAATACCGACCGGCAGATCATGGTGATGCGCGATTTCAAAGTGACGGCCATCTGCTGCACCCCCAGCTACTTCCTTCACCTGGTGGAGCGCGCCGGGGAACTGGGCGTGGACATCCGCGATTTGCCGCTGCGCGCGGGCGTATTCGGCGCCGAGCCGTGGACCGATTCCATGCGCCGGCGCATCCAGACCGAAGCCGGCATACAGGCTTACGATATCTACGGGCTGTCGGAAATCGTGGGGCCGGGAGTGGCCATCGAGTGTTCCTGCCAGGATGGCCTGCATATTTTCGAAGACCACTTCTACCCGGAGATCGTCGATCCGGAAAGCGGCGAGGTGCTGCCGGATGGCGCGGAGGGCGAGTTGGTGCTGACCACGCTGAGCAAGCGGGCCATGCCCATGATCCGCTACCGCACGCGCGACATCACGCGGCTGATCGCGGCGCCCTGCGGCTGCGGCCGCACGCTGCGGCGGATGGAGCGCATTTCGCGCCGCAGCGACGATATGTTCATCATCCGGGGCGTGAACGTGTTCCCGTCCCAGATTGAAGCCGCGCTGCTGGCGGTGGAAGGCACGCTGCCGCACTATCAGATCATCCTCACGCGGCAGAAGGGGCTGGACGCGATCGAGGTCCAAGTGGAGATCACGCCGGAGTTCTTCAGCGACAAAGTGGGCGCGATGGAGGGATTGCACGAGCGGCTGGTGGATGCGCTGGACCACATCCTGGGGCTGCGCGTGGCCGTGCGCCTGGTGGAGCCCCACACCATCCAGCGCAGCGAAGGTAAAGCCAAAAGAGTGATCGACCGGAGGGAACCATGAAAATTCATCAGCTCTCGCTGTTTCTGGAAAACAGTCCGGGCAAGGCGGTGGAACCCTGCCGCCTGCTGGCCCGCGCGGGGGTCAACATCCGCACGCTTACGATCGCGGATACGCAGCAGTTCGGAATCCTGCGGCTGATTGTCTCCGATTGGGAAAAGGGCAGGGAACTGCTGCAGCAGGCCGGGTATGTGGTCAACGTGACCGAGGTGGTGGCGGTGGAAGTGGACGACCGCCCCGGCGGCCTGGCCGGCTTGCTGGAAACGCTCGAGCCGAGTGGCGTGAATATCGAGTATATGTACGCCTTCACGTTCGGGCGGGAAGAGCGGGCGGTCATGGTCTTCCGGTTCGACCGGCCGGATGTGGCCATCGAGCATCTGCGCGCGGCCGGCGTCAACGTGCTGCCGGACGTCGGGCTGTGAGCATCTCGCGGGCGATCGCGGAGCAGATGGAACATGCTTCGTGGATCCGCCGCATGTTCGAGATCGGCATCCAGCTTCGCAAGGAGCGCGGCGCGGAGAACGTCTTCGACTTCACGCTGGGCAATCCCGACGTGGAGCCGCCCGAGGCGGTGATCGCGGCCCTGCGGCGCGTGGTGGCGAAAAACCGCCCGCGCAGCCACGGCTACATGCCCAACGCCGGTTTTCCCGAGGTCCGCGCGGCCATCGCCCAACGGCTGGCGGAGCGCACTGCGGTGCCCTTTACCGGCGAAAACGTGATCATGACGGTGGGCGCCGCCGGGGCCATCAACACGGTGCTCAAGTCGATTCTCGATCCCGGCGACGAAGTCATTGTCCTGAACCCCTACTTTCCCGAGTACCGCTTCTATATCGAGAATCACGGCGGCCGCGTGGTGACGGTGGAAACCGGCGCGAGCTTCCAACCCGACATCGGGCGCATCGCCGCCGCGCTGACGCCGCGCACCAAGGCGCTCATTCTGAATTCCCCGAATAACCCGACCGGCGCGGTGTACGGCGCGGAGGTGCTGCGCGAGCTGAACGCGATCATCCGCGAGCCGGTGCTGGTCATCAGCGACGAGCCTTACCGCCCGCTGATCTTCGACGGCGCCGCGCCGCCCGAGACGCTCAGCATCATCGAGCGCGCGGTGCTGGCGTGGTCCTGGTCGAAGGCCATGGCGGTGGCGGGCGAGCGCATCGGGTACCTGGCCATTCCGCCGCACTTGCCGGAAGCCGCGGCGCTGGTCAACGCCTGCACGTTCGCCAACCGCATCCTCGGCTATATCAATGCGCCGGCGATCTGGCAATGGGTGGTGGCCGAAGTCCCCGATGCGGCCGTGGATGTGGGCCCATGCCAGGCCAAGCGCGACCTGCTGTGCGACGCGCTGACATCGATGGGCTACGACGCGCCGCGCCCGCAAGGTTCGTTCTACTTGTTCCCCAAGACGCCGATTCCCGACGACCTGGCGTTCATCCGCCTGCTGCAAGCCGAAGGAATCCTGGCGGTGCCCGGCTCCGGCTTCGGGCGCGGGGGCTACATGCGGCTGTCGCTGACCATCCCGCGCGGTGACATTGAGCGGGCGCTACCGGGGTTCGAGAGGGCGATTCGCAGGGCGCGCGAGGTCAGCGGGGTGCGCGACAAAAAAGTGGGTGATCAGGCGGATGGGGAGCGGCTTTCCCAGTAGTCTTCGAACCTGTGGCTAAAGCGGCAACAGCGCAATGTGATGATGGCGTTGGCGCCGTCGACGGTCCAGAACGATCCGGAACGTTTTAGTCGTGCTCCCATCACAGTTTTGCATCCCGCCTCGACAACGCCGGAGCCAACGAACAGCCCTTGTTTGCGGAAGGCTGGATAGCGCATTCGTTCCGCATTGCGCGCGAAGTACTCGGCTTCGTTGGCTACGATTCTGGCGAGTTCTGCGCTGGCGGGTGCCGACTCGCGGAGAATCTTGACCAGCGCTTCGATCTTGCCTCGCTCCAGTCGATCCAGACAGCGAGCCATCCAGCGCTGGCGAATCTTCCCGCCCTGGGGGAACAGCTTGGCCGAGAGTTCCCAGAGATGCTGGCGGGCGTGGAAGAGATCGACGATTTGGAGCGCGCCTGGAAAGTGCTGGTCAGCGAGGTTCCAGATCCAGACGGCGCCGTCGCCGATCACGACTTTCTTCTGCGCCCGGCTCCAACCACGCCGCCAGGCTTCGTTGTAGAGCCGTAAGCCGAACGCCTCGGCGGTTTCGATCGCGGCGACGTAAGAAGTGGAATCCTCGTCGCGAACGGGCCGGCCCTCCTCGTCGGCACCGGTTTGAGTGAAGACGCACCCCAGTTTGACTTCGCGCGTGTGCGCCGGTTGGCCTTCCACCTTCCCCGCGCGGCCTTCCGTTTCCGACTTCACCACGGGCACGCCTGTGCCGTCCATTTCGATGTACAGGATCGGCGCGGCAGGGGCGCAGATGGCGGGCAGTTCCAGTTGTTTGGCCCGCCGGATTGTTTCCTGCTCACAGGCCTCAATGCCAGCGCCGATGGCCTCGGCATGGCGCTCCACCGCTTTCGCTGTGACCGCAATGCCGGCCAGTAACTGGAGTTGCTCACGGCCCTGATCGAAGCTGGTGTCGCTACCCACCGCTGCCATCATCCGGCGCACGGCCGGCGAACAGGCGACGCCTTCCACATCCAGTTCCCGATCACGCGGGCTGTGGCCCTGATGGCAGTGCGGGCAGATGTAATAGCTTCGCTCAAACCGAACCCGGCCCAGCGCGGTTACGATCTGTTTGGCGCGCCTGCCCTGGTGCTTTGCCGAGTGTCCACAGGAACAGGTCACGTGCTTCGATTCCGGGGAAGGCATCGAAAGCAGACGCTCGAGAGCGGCCGCCCCGGCGCGGTGCATCGAAGTGCGCACCAGCATCTCGACCGCCTCCAAATCCACCTTGCCACTGTTCCGGCGGCCAGTGAAGACCACCTGCAGCAGGCGGCTCACCTCCCGTTTGATCTCCTGTTCAATCGTTTCGGCCGTTTTCTTTCCTGCGGAGTAAGCGTGTCCTCCACGGGCCGTAAGCGGCAGATGTGCTCACTGACCTCTACCAGTTCACGGCCGAGCCGTTGATAATTGCGAAACTCGGCAATTTCCTGTTTCGCTTTGCGCACGGCTGCCGGAGTCGGCAACGCTTCGGTAATGGTCTTTCCATGCCATTTGTAGGTGAGGCGCATGATGGGGCCGTGGCCCGGGTCGTCGGGGCGCGAACAATGGCAGTTAGGCTTTCGACACCGGAACACGGCTCCGACGACGGAACCAGGGCGCATGTCTTTGAGATCGTTCAGAGCGCGGAGCAGTTCGGTTCGGCGCGTTTCCAAGCTGGAAAGGGACTGAGGCATGGCCTCCTTTCTAGAAATATCATATACTTCTAGATTCGCTATGGCAATCCAGCCTTCCCGAAAAACTCCAACATTCATGTCGCGCACCCGGCCTGCTCCAGCTCCTGCTCCAGCTCCTTGACAGCGGTTTCGCTTAGGTGCTACGCCGACCGGTTCGGCGAAGGTGCTGAGCATGATCTGCAGCGCATGCGGACGGCCGGTCCCGGAGGGTTCGGCATTCTGTAACCGATGTGGAGCGCCGGTGTCGGGCCCAGCGAGCGCGGTTCCGACCCGGTCGATACCGCCCGCGCGTACACCACCCCGTGATGTGGGCTCGCCGGCGGGTAGTGCGTTCAGGGCATTTTATCGGACGGGATCCAAAGCGTGGCTAGGGCTTTTGCTCCTTACCGCGGCAGTCATCTGGCTCATCCACATCAACAGCGCTATACATCCGCGCATAATTAAAAGGACATTCTGATCAACAAAAAGGGAGCAGGTACGGACGAATCAGATCGGGGCAGGTCTGCATGTCGGTGAAGACCCTCGACAGCGTGCCCAGCAACTCGGTGGCGCTGCTGAAGTACCGGTTGTGAGTCCCATTCTTGCGCGTGTGCTGCCAAAGCCGCTCGGTGGGATTGAACTCCGGCGAGTAGGGCGGCAGTTGGTGCACTTCCAGCCAATGGCGGTTCGAAGCGAACCAGGCCCACACTTCGCGGTCCTTGTGGTATGAGGCGTTGTCTTGGATCAGCAGAGCGCCCTGGCGCCGGTAGCGGCGCGCCAGTTGTTCCAGGAAGGCGAGGTAGGTCGAGGCGTTGAAGACGGTGTCGGACTGGTAGTGGAAACGACAGCGCCAGAGTTCCACGGCTCCCAGGATCTTCACGCTGTGGCGCTCGCCGGTGACCGGGACCTCGGGCGGGTGGCCGAGGCGGCTCCAGGTCGCGTGCAAGGTCGAATCCTGGCGGAAACTGGCTTCGTCGGTGAAGATCAGCGCCCCGTTTCGCGAGCGGGCTTTTTTTTAAGGTTGGGATAGATGCGCCGGTGCCAACGGTCCTGCTCTTCGGCATCCGCCCGCGCCAACACGCGCCGCGGTCGCTGCACGGAAAATCCCAATCCGTGAAGCAGTTTGCGTATATGCCCGGGATGGTACTGCACGCCGAACTCCGCCTCGACGACCCACGCGATCATGGGCGAAGTCCACACCCCGCTGTCCAGACCGTAAGCCACAGGGCCGCTGTCCAGAATGTCCCCCAGTTGAGTGCGTTGTTGCGGGCTCAATGCCGGCGGCCGTCCGGACCGGTATCCTTCCAGCAGACCCTCCAGGCCGAACTCCTGGTAGCGGAACAGCCACTCGGAGACTCTTGAGCGCGGCGCCTTAAGGACGGCCGCCAACTCGCCGCTGGTGCGTCCCTCGGCATTCAAAATCACGGCTTGCAGCCGTTTGGCGACGCGATAGACGCCATCGCGCTCCGCCTCCTTGCTCAGACGAACAAGTCGGCGATGGGTTGCAGGATGCAGGCGCAGCAGACGCGGCAACATGGCTACTCCATCTACCATCAGAATGCCACATCTCGGCTATTTATGCCCTGTTAATTATGCGCGGCTGTATAGAAATGGAATACGTCATGGCGGAGCAGGCGCGACCCATCGAAGACTTAGTCAGGACATTGGGCCCGGAGCAGCAGGAAGCGGTCCGGCGTTTCACTGAAACCCTGGCGTCGAAGAGCGACAACGCCCCTACGCCGGAACCGGCCTTCCGCTGGGCGGGCGCTTTGTCGGACATGCGCGAGCGTTTCACCTCCGTCGAGCTTCAGCACGCTTTACTGGCCGAAAGAACCGAGCGGCCGTGAAGCGCTTCGGGCCGGGCATGCCCGGCCCCTACACCGCGGCCTTGTAGGGGCGAGGCATGCCTCGCCCTCGCGCCGCATGCTCCCCGCGGCTGGGGAAGAAATCAGGCGGCCGGGGTACTAGTTTTGATCGCGGTTTCGACCGGATCGGCGGTCCTGCCTGACCTCCGTGCTGTACGACGCTATCATGTAAGTTCTACATGAAATTTCGAACCCTCGCGATTCACTCGGGGCATCATCCCCAGGAACATCTGGGCGCGGTGATGACGCCCATTTATCAGACTTCGACCTTCGCTTTTCGCGGGGTCAATCGGCCAGGGCCGTTCGACTATTCCCGAAGCGGGAACCCGACGCGCAAGGTGCTGGAGACCTGTCTCGCCTCGCTCGAAGGCGGCACGGCCGGATTTGCTTTCGCTACCGGCATGGCCGCCGAGACTACCGTGCTCATGATGTTCGAGGCAGGCGACACCGTCCTGGTCCACAACGACCTTTATGGCGGCACGCACCGCCTCTTCGAACGCGTCCTGCGCGGCAAGAAGATCGCCGCCCGCTACGTGGATTTGCGCGAGCCGGTGGATTTCACCGGCGACGTCAAAGCGGTGTGGATCGAATCGCCGACCAATCCGCTCATGAACCTGGTGGATCTGGAAGCCGTGGCCGCCATGGCTCACCGGCACGGCGCTATTGCCATTTGCGATAACACGTTCCTCACGCCCTATTTCCAGCGGCCGCTGGATCTCGGCGTGGACATCGTGGTCCATTCCACCACCAAGTACATCAACGGCCATTCCGACGTGGTGGGCGGCGCAGTCGTGGTCAAAGATGCGGCGCTGGCCGAGAAGATCGGGTTCCTGCAAAACGCCATGGGAACCTGCGCCGGCCCGCAGGATTGTTTCCTGGTGCTGCGCGGCATCAAGACGCTGGCCGTGCGCATGGAGGAGCACAACCGCAACGCCCTCGAGATCGCGCGCTGGCTGAGCGGCCATCCCCAAGTGGCGGCTGTGCTGCATCCTGGGCTGGAGACGCACCCGCAGCACGCGCTCGCCCAGAAGCAGATGCGCGGCTACGGCGGCACATTCTCATTCCGCTTGAAGGGCGGTCAAGACGCGGTATTCCGGATGCTGGAGAACGTCCACCTGTTCACGGTTGCCGAGTCGCTCGGCGGCGTGGAGTCGCTGATCGAGCACCCCGTGACCATGACGCACGCCTCCGTCCCCGCCGAGGCGCTGGAACGGATGGGTATTACCCCCGACCTCATCCGCATTTCGGTCGGCATCGAAGACCTCGAAGACCTGCTGGCCGATCTCGACGCGGCCCTGGCTACGCCGCCGCCCTCGCCGGTAGCTCCTTGAGAATCTCGCTCACGAACGCCTTGGCGTCGCCGAACAGCATCAGGGTCTTGTCCATGTAGTACAACTCGTTGTCGATGCCCGCGAAGCCGGGGCTCATGGAGCGCTTGATTACCATGACGGTGCGCGCCTTGTCCACGTCCAGAATGGGCATGCCGTAAATCGGGCTGGACTTGTCGTTGCGCGCGGCGGGGTTGGTTACGTCGTTGGCGCCGATCACCAGGGCCACGTCGCATTGCGCGAATTCGGAGTTGATGTCTTCCATGGCGTACAACCGGTCGTAGGGAATATCGGCCTCCGCCAGCAATACATTCATGTGGCCGGGCATGCGGCCCGCCACCGGATGGATGGCGAATTTCACGTCCACGCCGCGGCGCATCAGCGAGTCGAAAAGCTCGCGGATCTTGTGCTGCGCTTGCGCCACCGCCAAGCCATAACCGGGCACGATAATCACGCTCGATGCGGAGTCCAGAATGGACGCGGCCTCTTCCGCGGTGGCGCTGTGCACGGGGCGCTTTTCGGCGTGCCCGTGGGCCACCTGGAGTTGCCCGAACGCCCCGAACAGCACATTGGTGAACGAGCGGTTCATGGCCTTGCACATGATGATGGAAAGGATCAGGCCCGAGGAGCCGTCGAGCGCGCCGGCAATCACCAGCATCTTGTTGCCCAGCACAAACCCCATGGCGCAGGCCGAAAGGCCGGCGTACGAGTTCAGGAGCGCGATGACCGTGGGCATGTCGGCGCCGCCGATGGGAATGATCAGCAGCACGCCGAACACCAGCGCCAGGCCGGCGAAGATGGGGAAGATCCACGTCTCGGTTGGGTTGACGATGATCCACACGGCCAGTCCCGCGGCGATCCCAAACAGCGCGAAGTTGGTGAGGTTCTGACCGCGGTACGTGATGGGGCGCTGGGGCAGCACCTCCTGCAACTTGCCCATGGCCATCAGGCTGCCCGTGAACGTCAGAAACCCCAGCAGCGTCTCGATCATGAGCGGGACCATCACGAAGGTGGGCAGAATCTCGTGAAGCTGGTTGGCCCTGTAGAACTCGGCCGTACCCACCAGCGCGGCGGCCAGCGCACCGCAGGCGTGGGACATCGCGGTCCGCTGCGGCACCGCGGTCATGGGCATGATATAGGCGATCGGTATGCCGGCGGCCGTCCCGATGAAGAACGCCGCCAAAATCCACTCCCAGTTGAACACTTTGAAGGAGAGCAGGGTGCCGGTGATGGCCATCAGCATGCCGATTTCGCCCGCCAGGACGCTGCGCCGCGCGGTTTCCGGCGAATTCATCCACTTCAGCGAGAGGATGAACAGCGCGCTCGAGAGGATGTAGATGTAACTGACCACGTGGGCCATTATTTCTTCCCTCCCGGCTTCTTGAACATCTTGAGCATGCGGTCGGTGATGAGGTACCCGCTCACGATGTTGGTCACGGCGGCGGTGATGGCGATGAACCCGAGCACCTTGCTCAGGGTGGTGGCCCCCTGCGCGCCGGTAATCAAAATCGCGCCTACCACCGAGATGGCCGAAATGGCGTTGGTGAGCGACATCAGGGGCGTGTGCAGCAGCGGCGAAACCTTGCGGATCACCTCCAGCCCGACGAACGTCGCCAGCATGAAAACGTAAAGTGTAATCTCGAGATCGGAGGACATGAAAGCTCCTGTCAGACGGTTTGCAGCGCGGCCAGACCCATGGCTTCGCGCACCCGCGGATGGACTACTTCCCCGGCGTGCGTCACCAGCGTATCGGCCACGATTTCATCGTTCCGGTCGAGGGTGAGCTGCCCGTCTTTAATGAGGTACTTCAAAAACGTCGCGACGTTTTTCGCGTACATCTGGCTGGCATGGTAAGGGACGGTGGAAGGCAGATTCAGCGGGCCGAAGATCTGGACGCCGCCCACTTCCACCACTTCGCCGGGCCGCGTTAATTCGCAGTTTCCACCGCGCTCGGCGGCGATATCCATGATCACCGATCCCGGCGCCATACGGCCCACCATCTCGCGCGTGATCAGGATGGGCGCCTTCTTGCCCGGCACGGCGGCGGTGGTGACGACCACGTTCTGAGCGGCCAGCACGCCGCCCATGAGCTCGCGCTGGCGGCGGTAAAACTCCTCGCCCATGGCCTTGGCATAGCCGCCCTTGTCCTCGGCCGCGCCAGCCTCCATTTCGAGCACCACGAAGCGCGCGCCCAGGCTCTCCACCTGCTCTTTTACCGCGGCGCGAATATCGTAACCGCTGACCACGGCGCCCAGCCTCCTGGCGGTGGCGATGGCCTGCAGCCCGGCGACGCCCGCGCCAATCACCAGCACGCGCGCCGGAGCGAGGGTTCCGGCGGCGGTCATGAGCATGGGGAACATGCGGGGCAAGGCCTCGGCCGCCAGCAGCACGGCTTTGTAGCCCGCCACGGTGGCCATGGAGGAGAGAGCGTCCATGCTCTGGGCGCGCGTAATCCGCGGCATCAGCTCCATGGCGAGGAAGCTCACCCCGCGCTCGGCGAGCGAACGCGCCGCGTCCACGGCGGTCAGCGGCTCGCCGAACCCGATCAGCGCCTGCCCCGGCCGGAGCAGCGCCAGGTCGGCGGCGCCGGTATCCGGGTTGGCGCCCGGCGACCGCACCTCGACCACCACATCGGCCGACTGGAACACCTCTTCGCGGCTATTGGCGATGCGCACGCCCTTGGCGGCGTATTCGGAATCCGGGAATCCGGCGCGCAGGCCCGCTCCGGCTTCCATCAGAAACTGGGCACCACTCTTATTGAGAACGGCGATGGCGCCCGGCACCATGGCCACCCGGCGCTCACCCGGGGATATTTCGGAAACGATACCGACAGTCATTCCGGGTATGGATCTCCTTGAATGCAAACATGGTACCAGAATCGGGGAAAAAAGAATGGCGGGTTACCAACCCGCCGCAGGCTGCCAGCCTGCCCCACTACCCCTTTCGCAGCGCCAGCACGGCGTTCAATCCGCCGAACGCGAATGAATTGGAGAGCGCGTACTCCACCTGCGCGCGCCGGGCGTGGTTGGGAATCACGTCCAGGTCGCACTGCGGATCGGGCTCGCTGAAGTTGGCGGTGGGAGGGAGCACGCCGTCGCGGAGCGCCAGCGCCGCGGCCAGGCACTCCAGGGCGGCCGCCGCGCCCAGCGCGTGGCCGTGCATGGATTTCGTCGAGCTGATCGCCAGCCGCTCCGCGTGCCCGCCGAAAACGGAGCGGATGGCCGCCACCTCGGTGGGATCGTTGGCGGGCGTCGCGGTGCCGTGGGCGTTGATGTAGCCGATCTGCTCGGGCTCGAGGTCGGCATCGCGCAGCGCCGCCCGCATGGCCCGCGCGGCGCCTTCGACGGATGGCTGCGTGATGTGGCAGGCGTCGGCGGACATGCCGAAGCCCACCAGCTCCGCGTGAATACGCGCGCCCCGTGCGCGGGCGGCTTCGAGCGGCTCCAGCACCAGCATGGCGCCGCCTTCGCCCAGGATCATCCCGCGGCGGTCCTTGGAAAACGGGCGGCAGGTCTCCGGTGAAACCACGCGCATGGCCTCCCAGGCTTTCAGAATTCCGAAGCTGAAGGGCGCTTCGCTGCCGCCCGCGATGGCCAGGTCCGTAGCGCCCGAGCGCACCATCCAGAAGGCCTGGCCGATGGCGTGGCCGGCGGAGGAGCAGGCGGTGGCGATGGTGAAGCTGGGGCCGGTGATGCCGAACTCCATGGAGATGTGGCTGGCGCCCGCGTTGGCCATGGTCTTGGGAATAGTCAGCGGGTGCACGCGGTTGTGGCCCAGCTTATACACTTCCTGAAAGCCGATGTCTTCGGTCGACTGGCCGCCCACGCACGACCCCGTGACGATGGCGGCGTTCTCGCGCAACTCGGGCGTCCAGGAAACTCCGGCGTCGGCCACGGCCTCGCGCGCGGCGATCACGGCGAACTGCGCGAAACGGTCCATGAAGTCGGCGCGGCGGTCGTCGAAGTACGGCTGATGGCTGTAACCGCGCACCTCGGCGCCGTTCGGGAAACGCAACTGGGAGCAGTCCGCGGCTTCAATGGGGGCGATGCCGGAGCGGCCCTGGCGAAGCGCCTCCGCGAACTCCGCGGTGTTCCGGCCGAGAGCGCAGATCGCGCCCATACCGGTGATGGCCACGCGCCGCATGCGCTACTGGCCGGCCTTCACGCCGTCGGCTTTGGCGGCGACCAGCTTCTCGACGCCCTCGCACATCTGGCGGATGTTGCGCACGCTGCGCACGTCGTCGTCGGGAATACTGATATCGAATTCATTTTCGAGGGCGAAGAGGATTTCGACGGCATCCATGGAATCGATTCCCAACTGCTGGAAATCGCTCTCGATCGTGACCGTTTGAAGGGGAATACGCTTAGAGGTGGCGATCACCTTCAGCACCCGTTGGATCAATTCGTCGGACATAGCAATCGGCTTACCGTTTCAAACTTGTAGCCCCGGTCCAGCAACATGGGAACCAGGCGACGGACGGCTTCCACGGTCACGCCGATATCCGGCCTGGCGCAAAGCTCGCGTCCGTCGTGAAGGCACAGGATAGCGCCATTCGAGACGCGCCGCGCCATGCGCTCGACCACCGCCTCCACCTTCAGCTTCCAATCATAGCCGATTACGGTCCACATGACGCCGGTCAGATGGAGCCGCCGCTGGGCCCGGCGCAGCCCGAACCAGCGCGCGCCGAAGGGCGGGCGGAACCACGCGGGCCGGATGCCGGTGTGGGTTTGGATGGCCGCCTGGGCGCGTTCCAGATCCTGTTCGATGAAGCGAGGCGAGCGAAAGCACAACAGCGGATGGGTGTGGCTATGGTTGCCGATGGCGTGGCCGGCTTGCCCCACGGCGCGCGCCACGGCGGCAAGGCGCTCCACGTTGGCGCCGCACTGGAAGAAGGTGGCCGGCACATTGTGGCGGGCTAGGATGTCGAGGATTTCGGGCGTGCTCTCGCTGGGGCCGTCGTCGAAAGTAAGCGCCACGGCGCGGCGGTCGCGCGGCCCCCGCCACACGGAGGGTCCGAAGACGCTCGAGGAGCGGCCCCGGACGGCCCAGGCCATGAAGCCGGCCGCGGCGCAGGCGGCGACAAGATCGCCGGCGCTACTCACTTAAAACTCCGCTTGTAGAAGAAATCCAGCCCGAACAGGCCGTTCTCTTCCCTCAGCGCCACCGCGGACCACTGCCTGCTGAACGACCATTCCACTTGCACCACCTGGGGATTGCTGGTGGTGACGTTGGTGATGTAGGTGAAGGTGAGGTCGGGCGTCACCTGCTGCTCCAGCGTGAGGCGTGCCTGGGGATTGGTCTCCACGCCCGGCAGCGTCGGATCGATGCGCAGGTTGCTCACCCCGAAAAACCGCTGCAAGCGGCCCGCGACGGGGCTGGAAATGGCCTGCCCCAACAGCGCCGATGCACCCATCTGCTGCCAGGATTGCGGCGTGGTGCTCTGCGCGGCCAGCAGCGCGGGGTCGGAGGTCGGGTTGCGGCCGGTCGCCAGCAGGGCCACGATCTCATTGAACTGGAGCGGCGGATCGGAACGCGGCGTCAGGGTCAGCTTGTCCAGCGGGCCGGAAACCGTGAGTATAACATCGATGCCGCGCGCCTTGGTTTCGAGATCGACGTCCAGGACAGGCTCCACTCTCAAGGGGTTATAGAACGCGATGGAACCCTGGTCGATGGTGAACTTGGTGCCGAAGAAGACCATCTGCCCTTGCGTAATATTGATGCGGCCGATCAGAGCGGGATTGCTGGCGGTGCCGCGCAGGCGTAGGTTGGCTTCGGCCTGGAGGTTTTCGGTGAGGGAGGTTTCGAATTGGGTGTCGAAAGAGGTGCTGATCTGGACATCGAAATTCAGGCCCCCGAGAAGGCCGGTCCGGGTGGATGGCGTGCGCACGGGCTCGGCGGATTTCGCCAGCAGCGAGCTGACATCGGTTTCCGTATTGAATCCGGCGCGGCGGACGGTGATGGTTCCCGCGAGCATGCTGCGATCCGACGTCCCGGTCAGATTCAAGCTGGCGTCCGCGATGGTGCTGACACCTTCGGGATAACGCACGCGCACCTGCACGGCTTGCGCGTGCAGCCGGAAAACGACCGGACCACCGCCGTAGCCGGCGAAGCCGGAGATCTCGATCTTGCCGCCGCCGGTCTCACCGCTCAAGCTCTGGATGGTAGCGCGGTCGCCGGTGAACAGGACCACGCCGCTGGCCTTCGAGATACCGTTGGGGAAACCGGCGACATCCATCGCCGCGTCGTGGATCTCCATGCGCCCGTTGACCTGGGGCGCGTCGAGAGGCCCGCGCACGGTGGCGTCGGCGGTGACGGTGCCGGAAGCGTTGAAGTCGCGGCTGAATTCCCGTACGATGGCCAGATCGAGGCGGCCGGTTACCCGAAGATCCAACGTACTTTTCCGGTCGAACAGCAGCTTGCCGGCGATGCCGATCTCGGACGACTGTCCCACCAGGCGGCCGCTCTCCACCGTCACGACGGAGTTGGCCATGGTGGCCACCAGGGGGCCGTTGTTGTGGAGAGTCGGCGCGGCGGCGGGCAGGCCGGCACCGGGCGCCGGACCGATCTCGAATTTCGAGATGCGCAATTCGGCCTTCATCAGTTGCGGCTTGAGCGCGGGACCGTCGATGCGAAGCTGGCCCTCCGCCGAACCCGCGAAACGCGAGGCGGCACTGGCGGCCGAAGGCGCCATCCAAACGCGCATTCGGGCGAGGTCCAGACTGGAAAAGGCGATCGTGGCGCTGCCGGGATAATCGCCTTCCAGACGCCACTCCCCATCGCCCCGCACGGTAGAGTCGGCGACGTCGGAGTCCAGGTGCGCTCGCAGCACCGGCCCCTCGGAATTGGCGGTGAGGTGGACGTCGCGGAGCGGTTCGCCGGTCCATTGCAGGCCGCGCAACCAGACATCGGCGTTGAGACCGGAGATGCGGAAACCCGGCAGCCCCAGTTCGACATCTCCGTCGGCGGCCACCTGGACCGTCCCCTGGACGCCCGGGCGAGCCTCTTGCAGCGTATGGATCTGCTCCAGCGGCATGGCGTTGCTGGACACCCGAAAGCGCAGGCGGCCGGCGTCGAAGCGGTCCGGAGCATGGTCGAAGGTGGCGCTCAACTGGAGTTGCTTAGCGCCAGCGGCGAGTTGCCCCGCGGCCAGCCCCACGGTGTGGCCGCTGTAGCCGACGCGCGCCGTGAGGCGGTCGAAAGGTTCGTTGCGGATGGCACCCTTGGTGACGTCAATATCGGCGTTGACGAGCGGTTTCCCGATGGTCCCGGTCAACTGCGCGGTTGCATTGAGGGTGCCCGTGACCGGTGTGCTTCCAGCGCCGGCGAGCGCCGCGAGGTCTGTTAGCGGGGCGTCGCGGATGGTTCCGTTCCCAAAGATCAGGCTGCCATCGCCCGTCTTCCACTGGGTCAAACCCACCGCCAGATCGAATTGCGCGCGCGCGGGGCCGCGGACCAGGACGGCATTCCGCAGCCCCAGGTTCTCCGCCGATGCGCTCACGTCGGCGGCTAGCGAGTCGAAGCCGACTGCCAGGTATGAGAAGCGGGTGGCGCGCAGATGCCCGGCAATCCGCGGGTTATCCAGGTAGCCAGTAACCGTGCCATCGAAAACCACGGCGCCGCCGCTCGCGAGCTTCACCGGCAGCCTGGCGGCGCTCTGGCTGAGTGCGGGCAGCAGATCGTCGAGATCGCGGGTTTCCAGGTGAACGCGCATCTGGCGGCCGAAAGCGCCGGAGAAAACAGCGCGCGAGGAAGGCAACGTGACGGAGGAGTGGCCCAGGTCCAGTATGCCGCCGAGCGCTTCGTAGCTGGCGGCAATCTGCCCGTGGACCAGCGGGCTTTCGGTGGCCGGCGCCAGCTCCAGGTTGGTGGAAACGCGCAGTTCAATGGGCCGCAGCAACGAGCCTTCCAAACTCACCTGGCCCGACACCAGGCTGTCCCATGGCAGCCGTTGGGCGCTGTACAGGGCCACCACGCGGCGGGCCTGGAAACCCGCAATCTCGCCGGTGACCGTGTAACGATCCAGATTGCGAACCAGCACCTCGCCGCGGAAGCTGCCGCCCAGCGCGTCGACCGCCACGCCGTGGAATTCGAGATCGCGGCCGCGTAGACCGGCGGTGGCGACGCTGCCCTCCGCGGGAACCTGGCTGGTGGAGTTCACCTCGTTGCCCGAGAGCCGGACAGCGCTCAGGTCGATTCCCCCCTTTCCAGCCGCCAGTGCCGCATCGACGCGGAAACCTTCCAGGCACACGAAAGAGTCGCGGTATTCCACGCCGGAAGCATGCACGCGGCCGGTGGCGGAGTAGTTGGAAGATCCCGCCCAAACGGCGTTGCCGGCGACTTCAGCCGTGCCGCTCCGCAGTTCCGGCACGCGCAGAATCCGGTTCACGTCGGCGAGGGACGCGCGCAGGTCGTACCGAAAAGAGCCGCGGGGCGAAACCAGGTCTTCAACCGCGCCGGAGAAATCGATATGGGAATCGCCAGTCGCCACCTTCGCGGAGGTGACGCCGATGCGGTTCTTCTCGAAGGTCACCGCCATGGCGACGTTCAACGGTATGGGCCCGTAGCTGCCCCACGCCACTTCGACCGGCTCGATGGAGAGATTGCCGCGATAGCGCGGCCCGGCCCGTTCGTAGAGGAACTTGGCGTTCAGGTTCCGGCCGCGCGCGTCGAATGGGACCCGGCCGCGCGATTCGATCTCGAACACTCCGTTTTGCAGGCTGAAGCGGCCAATCGCCAGGTTGAGGATGGTCTCCGCCGTGAAGCGCCCACTGTGAACCTTGGGCGCCGGCAGGTTGGTGCGGCCTTCGGAATCGATGGTCAGGTAGACGCGCGGCTCGACCACTTCGAGGTACTGAATGTCGACGCGGCGCTCGAGAATCGAGATGATCTTCAGACCCACGGCGACGGTTCGGGCGCGGAACAGCGGAGGCTTGCCGGAGGGCTCCGTGCCGTGGAGGGTGAACGCCCCGATCTGGGCCCGCAGCCGCTTCCAATCGAACTGAAACGACCCGGCTTCGACGCGGCCGCCGGTGGCCGTCTCCACCGTGCTCACCACCCGCGCACGCACCTGTTCGTAGAACCAGGCGCTGCGGAGCACCAGGACAGCCGCCACGACGGCGGCGAGAGCGAGACCCGCGAGCCCGCCCGCGGCGATCCACGCGATGCGCCGGCGCGTCACTGGAACACCTCTTCGTGGAACACGATCTCGGTGCGGCTGCGGGCCTCTTTGAGCCAGGTATTCAATTGCAGGTCGGCGCGCTGGCCCGCGATCGTATGCTCGATGCGGTCGCGATAGTCTTCGAGCGCAATGGGCTGGCCGGGGTGGGCGGCTTCCGCCGCCGGCTGCACCACCTTGTCGAAATAATCCCGAATGTCCTGGCCGGTCACCTGGACCCCGGATTGAAAACGCACCTCGATGAACAGCAGCAGCGTGCGCTGCCAGAGCAGCAGGTCCTTGACATCCCGATCGGTGATGCCGTAATCCGCCAAGGCGCGCTGGTATGCCTCGTCGTTCGGAAAGCGCTCCTTCTTGAACGCCTCGAGCACCGGCGCCACCTCGGCGGCGGTGGGGACCGGGTAGCGGCTGATTTCCAATTCACGCCGGATGAGTACCTGCTCCACCATGCGCTCGGCGGTAGCCCGCTTGCCGGCCGGGCTGAAGTCGGGCTTCACCCCGTCCTGAAAAGCAACCACCCGGATTTCCCGATTGAGGTCGCTTTCGGTGATCACGCGATTGCCCACCGAGACGGCGATGCGATCGATGATCTCGGCGCGCGCCAGCAGGGCGAGCGCCAGCAAAAAGGGGACAGACGCATTTTTGCCGAAGCCGGAATAAATGCGTCTGTCCCCTTTTCGGAATGAGATGCGGCCGCTCAAAACGTCTGTCCTATCGAGAAGAAGTATTGAAAATGGCTCACGCCCTGCACCACGCATTGGCTGGCGGCGCCGGCGCAGGGGTTGACGCCCGCGTTGATCAGGTCCTGCAGGGTTCCCTTGAAGCCAAAGAAGCGGGGCGGGTTGATGCTGTATGCCAGGTCGACGCGGATGGGCCCGACGGGCGTGCGGTAGCGGATTCCGAAACCTACGGCGTGGACCATGTAATCGAAATCCTGAAGGTTGCGCTGGCGCACGCGGAAGGAAAGATTGTCGAGGCTGGAATAGGCGTTGCCGGCGTCGTGAAACAGGACGCCGCCGATATTGTCGCCAATCAGCGGGAAGCGCAGCTCGGTCTGGTTGAAGAAGACCGCCGTGCCCCCCAGCGGGAAGCCGGTCACCGGGTCGCGAGGTCCGGCCTGGTTTTCCGGGAAGCCGCGGTTCGAAGTGCCGCCGCCGCCGAAAAAGCGTTCAGGCAGGGGGATGGCCGCGAGCACGTCGCCGCTGTAGCGGAACGCGTAGATGTCGCCGAATTCCGTGCTGCGCGCCAGCACCAGCTTCTTGCCGAGAGGATGGTAGGTCGCATTGCGCGCCAGAAAGCGCAGGAAGTTGCGCTGCGAACCGACGATGTGCTCGGCCAGTCCCACGTCCAGCGTGGTATAGACGCCTTTATGCGGGTCCACGGGATCGTCGCGGCGGTCCTGGATGAAGCCGCCGGAGATCAGGCCCAGGCGCACCGGCTGCGAAAGAAGGGGGATCAGAAACGGGGTGATCTTGAGAGTCGCCTGGTCGACGCTGACGCGCCGGTAGGTGTAACGGTAGAACAGGGTGGTGGCTTTGGAGATGCGCTGCGACAATTGCGCCGAGCCTTCTTCCCGCTTATAGGAAAACGTGCGGATGTCGTTCTCATCTTCATAGAGGCCGGTGAACGAAACGTTGAGGCGCTCCTGGTTGTGGAAGCGCGGCCAGGTGTAGGTGAGCAGGCCGCGGCGCTCCAGGGTGGAAACGCGGGTGCGCAGGCTGATGCTGTGGGCCAGGCCCCACAGGTTGGACCGGGTGAAATCGAGCGAGACGCGCGGGGAGAAGCCGGTCTGCCCGGCGGGCGCGTCGAGGCAGGTGGTGCACCCGCCGATGCGGGTTAACTGCGCGCCCAGGCCGGCCGCGAAAGAGTAGCGCCGCGCTTCTTCCAATTCATAGAGCACGTACTTGCGGCTGGTCTCGCCGTCGGGATTCTGGATGGCGGTATCGACGCGCGAAAAGACCCCGAGGTCGTAGAGGCGGCGCTGGGTTTCGGTGATCGCCGTCGGGGAAAGCGGGTCGCCGGGATTCAGATTGAGGTTTCGATAGACCAGGCCGGGGCGCGTGGTCTTGAGCGCGCCCTGGTTGATGAGCACCTCCCTCACCGATTCCTCATTGCCTTCGCCGATGGTGAAACGCAGGTCCACCTGGTTCGGCTTCCCGGCCGGCTTGGAGCTCCACTCGAAGGTGGCATTGGGGAACCCGTTGTCGAAGTATTGCGCCAGGATGGTATCGCGGTCCACCGCCACGTTGAATTCGCTGAAAGGCTGATCCTGGGTGCAATTGAGCATTTTCAGGATGGCCGCCTGGTCCAAGCTCCGGATGCCCTCGACCTCCAGGTGGTTGACGAAGTACTGGGGCCCTTCGTCGATGGTGAGAGAGACCGCCATATCGCCGGCCTTGCCGCGGTAGTCGTTCTCCAGCCGGTCGGTCACCCGCACGTCGCGAAAGCCGTTCGACTGGTACAGATTGACGATGGAATCCTCATCGCGGCTGAGGAGGCTCTCGCTGTAGCGCCCGTGCGGAAACTGGAGGAACGAGGCCTTCTGGAGGAACATGCGCTCGCGAATCGTTTCCGTGTCGAAGTACCGGTTGCCGCGGATTTCGATGGCCACCAGCTTGTGGCGCTCGCCGGTCGAGACCACGTAATCGATGGAGGACTTATCGTTGACGACGCCCTCCTCCTTGAACTCCACCTCGGCGTTGAAGTAGCCGTCCGACTGGAAATAATCGCGCAGGTTGCGTGCGCCTTCGACCAGCAGGTCGTGATCCACGGCGTGTTCCTCGAAAACCGGAACGTAGCGCCGCAGCTTTTTTGGGGAGACCTTGGCGCCGGTGGTGCGCACCTCGATGCGCGGCCCCGCCTCGATGTGGATGGTGGGAAGGGCGCTGTTGGTCCCGGCGTCGTACTTCAGGGAATCCAGCGCGACCTTGGCTTCCAGGTGATCCTCCTTGTCATACAGCGCGCGGACCCCAGCGATGCCCTCGACCACGCGCGTCTCGGTGACCGGCTTCCAGGTGTGGATGATCCAGCGCCGGAATTTGGTGGCGCCGATGATCTTCCCAGGATCCATTTTCAACTCGCCGGTCAGCACCGGTGGAGCGAAATGCGCACGCTTCCCGCTATCGACTTCGAAGCGGAGATTCACCTGCTGGTGGGCGCGGTCGTAATCCAACTCCGGGTGGATGCCCCTCCCGTAAAGACCGTTGCTTTCGAGCAGCCGTTGCTGGCCGGCCACGGCCTCCTGGAGTTTGGCATCGGTGTAAGGCTGGCCCAGATCGAGCCGCGTGGCGTTCTCCAGTTGCCCGGGATTCGGATTGGACAGGCTGCCCACCGCCGACACACTGCCGATGAACCAACTGTTTTTTGTGAGGAAGCGGACGATGACACCGTTCTGGTAGGCCTCGGCATCCACCTGGATGTCGGCGTACCTTCCGGTGGCAAACAGCCGCTCGATGGAGTCGCGGACGGCGGCCATGCTGAGCGGCTGGTGGATTTTGAGCGGCAGGATTTCATACAGCTCGGACGGATCTAAAGGCTGCTCGACCGGATCGAACTGAATGGTAAGCACTTCCTTGCCGTCATACTTCTGGTATTGCGCCAGGAGAGTTCCGGTCTGCGCAGCCGCCAGACAGACAACCAGGCAAGGGAAGTTGGCGAGCAGCGATCGCACCAAGTTCATGATACCGTAAGTCCCTCATAGCGACTTTGTTACCATCGGATTGATGGACGCGGCCGAGCGCCAGCGCTATTCCCGGCAAATCCTGTTTCCAGGCATCGGGGAACGGGGACAGGAGGCCTTGCTGCGGTCGCACGCGGCGGTGGTGGGCTGCGGCGCGCTGGGAAGTTTTCACGTCGCGGCGCTGGCCAGGGCGGGGGTGGGCACGCTCACCATCGTCGATCGCGATTACGTGGAGCCGGGCAACCTGCATCGCCAGTGGCTGTTCGAGGAATCCGACGCCGCCGAGTCGCTTCCCAAGGCCGCGGCCGCCGAGCGGCATGTCGCGCGCATCAATTCCGCGGTTCACGCGCGCGGCGTGGTGGCCGACCTCACACCGTCAAACGTGGCGGAGTTGCTGGGCGGCGCGGACCTCATTCTAGATGGCACCGACAACTTTGAAACGCGCTACCTGATCAACGATTTCGCCGTGAGCCGCGGCGTTCCGTGGATCTACGGAGCGGCCGTGGGCAGTTACGGCCTGACCATGCCGGTGATCCCGGGACGCACGGCGTGCCTGCGCTGCGTCTATCCCGAACCGCCCGCGGGCGTCCAGCCCACCTGCGAGACCGCCGGCGTGTTGAACGCGATTGTCTCCGCGGTGGCGTCGCTCCAGGTGGCGGATGCGCTGAAGATCCTCTCCGGGCACGCGGACCTGGTGTGCGCGCGCCTCACCACGATTGACGTATGGGACGGAGACATCCGCCAGCTCGAAGGCCCGCGGAGGGACCCGGACTGTCCCGCGTGCGCCCGCCGCGAGTTCCCCTACCTGGAAGAATCGCCTCGCCCGCCGGCCACCCTGTGCGGCCGGAACGCGGTGCAGATCCACGAGCGCGAGCGCCCGATCGACCTGGTGGCATTGAAAGCGCGTCTGGAGCCGCTGGGCGAAGTCCGCGCCAACGAATTCGCGCTGAGGTTTTTGGTTGCGCCTTACGAGATGACGGTGTTCCCCGATGGCCGCGCGATCGTCAAGGGGACCAGCGACACGGGCGTGGCGCGCAGTTTGTACGCGCGGTACGTGGGATAAAGGGGGGACGTGGGGCAGGTTGGCAACCCGCCAGTTGCGCCGATTTCCAATCGGCGCGCAGGATACCATCCTGCCCCACAAGTACACTACCTTCGCCACGCCGCGATGTGCAGGCCGGGCGGAAGCTGGGCGTGCGATAAGTCCAGCTCGTCCTTGACTAACGGGACGCTGGCTTCCACTGTGGCCGCGGCGTCCGGGTAGTTGTGGCTGAAGGCGATCTTGAGGCGGCGCGCGGGGGTCTCGATGAACGCGACCTGCTGCGTCTCGTCCGCGAAGGAACGCATCTGCCGCGCCTCCGCCGGCTTGTCGTCGGTGATCAGGGCTTCGCGCAGGACGCGATCTTCCGCCGCGTAGACCAGCACCGCCACCACGTGCGGCTCTTTCAGGCGGGGATCGGGGGTGTCGTCGGCCGGGACGTCCAGGCCGGCGTATCTTGGATTGCCGTCGGCCCTCGATACCGTGAAGCGGACCAACTCCACATGCGTGTCGAAAAGATGGCGGCCGTCGCCCAGACGGTAAATGGACCACGTCGGCACGTCGACGTAGCCGCGGTCGATCACCCAGAGGCAATTGTCGAGCGTGCGAGCGGAATCGGCTTCGAGCTTCACGGAGTAGAGTGGCTTCTGCTTCGGATCGCCGCCCAGCGGCCACGCTTCCAAAGTCACGGCGCCCGGCTCGGGTATATCGCCGACGAAGTCTTTCGCGTGCGTGGTGGTGCGCAGCAGGAGGCGCTCATCGGCGGGGCGGCCGGGTACACCGGTTCCCGTGTATTGCCAGGCTACGTTATGGATCTCCACGGTTTCGCCGTCGCCTGCGACGGTATAGGAGACGGTTGACGCGGATTGCGCCTGAAAGGGGATCTTGGCCAGGGCCAGCAGCAGCGAGGCGCAGACCGCGGCGGCCGGCAGCAGTTTCTTCAACATGTTCCCAGGGTCGCACGTGGCGCTCATGAGCGCAGTGCCGCGAGTTGAAAACGGGAGCGTGTTTTTCGACGCGGAGACGCGAAGACGCGGAGAAAACCGCAGAGAGGAAGAAAGAAGAATAGAGTCAAAACCTGAGAGCGCAGTCTTCGAGCAAATGGAACGTTGTCAAAAGGCCTCGCTGCGCCAGCCTCCATTACCTCCGCTTCTTCCGCGCTCTCAGGATTTGACTTCGTTTGGTTCTTCTCTGTCTTTTCTCTGTGTCTCTGCGTCTCCGCGTCGAAGAAGATGCCGGGTCGCGGAGCGAAGTGCCGCGACAAAAACGGGCAAGCTAAAGCATGCCCCACCTTACTGCCGCTCCAGCTCATCGAGAAGCATCGACAATCGCGGCGCCACTTCCGTGCGGCGGCCAAAACGCAGAGCGTTGTACTGGCCGGTGAACTCCGTCACGGCTGTCCCCAGTTGGCCCGACGGCAGCGATTCGGCGAACTCCGTGGGCGTGAACCACGCGGGTTTCTGGTAGCCGCGACGTTTCAATAGGTCGAGCATGCGCTCGTACAGCAGGGTGGCGTCCGCCACCGTGGCCTGGCCGCGGCGGACGCGCTCCACGCGGCTGCGGATGCGCAGCAGGCGTACCAGCCGCGGCCCCAGCACCCAGATGGCGACTCCCAGCGCCAGACCGATCGGGATGCCGGCGCCATAGCGCCGGAACCACGCCGCCGCGCGGAGACGCCAATTCCAGTCCACTCCGGAAAGGGAATCGAACCAGCGGATGCCCATACTGCGCGCACCCTGTTCCAAGCGGTCGGCCAGCGTGCCCTGCCGGCCGATGTCGTAGCTCACCACCCACTCCTGCCAGAAGGTGCCGGCCGCATCCAGGTACAACCCGAGTTTCGTCAACAGGGCGAAATCGTGGCGGCTGGGATCGGGCGGCGTGGGATCGAAGGTGGTCCAGCCATAACCGGGGATCCAGGCCTCCACCCAAGCGTGGGCGTCGGAGGCGCGCACCAGCCAGAAATCCGTGATGGGGTTGTACACCCCGCTTTGGAAGCCCGTGGCGAGGCGCGCGGGGATGCCGGCAGTCCGCAGCATCACCGTCATGGCGGAGGCGAAGTATTCGCAGTGGCCCTGCTTGCGCGTGAAGAGGAAGTAAGCCAGCGGATCGGCCACTTCGTGGTCCGGAAGTTCGAGCGTGTAGCCGTAATCGGCGCGCAGCCGGCGCTCGATGGCGCGCGCCCGCTCCAGGTCCGTCGCCGCGCCCGCCGTCATGGCGCGCGCCAGCTCGGGGATTCGCGGGTCGAGCGGCGGCAGTTGCAGATAATCGCTTCGCGCCCGGAGCGGCAGAATGGGCTCGGGGTACGGGGCGGGCGAAGTCTCCGGCGGATCCTCGAGCCGGCTGTAGGCGTCGTAATGGACGCCCTGAGGCGACTGGTACCCGAGCCGGTAACTTCCGGTCGCCGTCCGCAAGAGAAATGGGTAGCGCAGATCCACCATCTCGGGCACCCCGGCGAAAAAGAGCGCATCGGTGCCGAAAGCGTCCAGATCGACGTGGTAGTTGATGTGCCGCCCCGGCCGCCGGCCGGCGGACGGCTCCAGGCTGGCGTGGCCGTTCTCCACCGCGACCGCCTGGTTCGCCCGGCCGGGCTCGGACCACCGCTTCCCATCGAATTCGGCCAGCGCCCGGCCGCGCCATTTCAGGCCGCCCGGCGTTTCGCTGCTGAAAATGCGGATGTGCATGACCGGCCGGGAGGCGGTGCCGATGTCGCCGAACTCGCCGAGCGTCACCTCGCTCGAGAAACCGGGAAGATAGAAACGATGCGAGATCAGGTGGGAGAACGCCGCCTCGGCGGTGCGCGGCAGGAGAAAGAACAGCCCGGCGGCGATCGACAGGATTCCCAGAGTGATCAATGCCGAATGCAGCGCCAGGCGGGGGTAGAAGCGCTTCAGCCCGCTGCGCGCCGTGACCGCGGCCTGGCGCGTGGAGCGGCGAATCTCTCCGCTGGTGAGCGCCGCCACGGCGAACAGCAGGTAGAGCGCCAGAAACAGGAAGAAGTTGACATCGATGGACAGGAGGGCGGCAGCCAAAAGCTCCACAAAGGCAATGGCGGCGGTGTAAAGATAATCCCGATTGGTTTTCGCCGTGAGGATTTTCATCACAGCCAGGAAAAACACCAGGTGGACAGTGGCGGTGAGAAACTCCCGCGAAAGAAGGAAATAATCGAGCGCGAAGAAGCCGGTATAGCCGAGGGCGATGAGGGTTACGGTGCGATCCGGAAGGTCCAGCCGCACGAACCCGCGGATCACCAGGCCGCGAAGCACCAGGCCGGCGGCGGTGAGCGCGATGGTCGGGGTATCCAGAAACCCCGAGCCGGCCACCGCGAGATATCCGCTGGCTACCAGGCCCAGCAGCGAAAACTGGAAAAAACGCTCGACGGAGGGGCGCCCTCTCGGCCATGCGCCCGCATGCGAACGCAACATAACACTATTCTATCAGCGGGCTTGATTACCTACGGCCTTCGACTTCGAAACCGAACTCCCGAAGCAGTTTTCCGGGCGGCCAATAGACGCGCACGAAGTAGATCCCCGGCTGCGTTCGCGGAACCTTGAAGCGGGCTTTCGACCCCTGTGCCGGCACAGTGGCCTGCCAGACACGGCTGCCGAAGCGATCCACCATTTCCAGCCGGTATCGGGAAGAGGCCGGCAAATCCGCCAGGTCCAGCCGCAGGAGCAGCCATCTGCCCGCCGGCGCTTTGGCTTCGACAGCGGCCCCGCGCGTGGCTTCCAGGTCGACTGCAAACGGGTGCGCCTCTCCCAAATCCGGACGGCCGATCCACAAACCGGCCGCCACAACGGCCACCGCCATGCCAGCCAGGGCGGGGACCAGGCGGGGAAAACGCAGCCAGGAGAATCCGCGCTTGAGAGGCCCCGTCCGAAGACGCGCGGAGGCCTGTCGCATGGCGCCCACGTAGGCGTCGGTTTGCGCCAGCCGCAGTTGGCAGGGTTCACAGATCAAGAGATGTTCTTCAAAGGGGGCGATGGCCGCTTCGGGCATCGCCCCCATCGAATACCGCTCAATCTCCTCGTCGTCCAGGTGATAGTTAGCGTGCATATCCAGCACCCTTATTGTCAATCAATTGCTCTCTGGAATAAAGGTGCTTCGAACGCGGCGGAATTCTCAAGTATCAGTACGTCTATGACCGGAAACCCACGTGGCGGGCGAACCGGGTCCTGCCGAGTTCGCCGAATCGCGCCTTGGCGCGGGATTTGACCAGGCGGAACTGCGTTTGCGTGAGGCCCATCTCATGGCAGATCCGATCGGGCGGCTGCTCTTCCAGATAGAAACGGGCCAGAACCTCGCGATCCCGCTTGGGAAGGCTGTTGAGGATGCGCATGGCCAACTCTTCGTTTTGGTGCTCGATGGCGCTCCGTTCCGGGTTGGGGTGATGGTCGGAGAGGGTCATCCCGAATTCCAGATCGGCCTGGTTGCGGCGCGCCTTCACGTTATCGTCGATCTGCGCGGCTACCTGCCGGCGGACGATGGTGCGCACGTAACCCATCAAGCGCTCGGGTTCGCGCAGCTCGCCTTTTTGAATGGATTGGACGATGATCAGGAACACATCGTGCACTCTGTCGTCGAGATCCTGCGGCCCAAGCTGGCGGCAGAGATAAAAGCGAATGCCCGTTGAAAAGATGCGATACATCTGCTCGAGGGCGGATGGGTCTCCGTCACGAATGTGTTCCACCATTCCGGACCAGGGCGGGTCCGCGAAGTTCGTAACCGATTCCATGGCGCCATCGGTCCTGGAGATCATTCGCCTCCAATCACATAGTACGCTCCCCAATAGCGCGGCTGGGCATGCCAGCCTCCGGAACGGATCATTTCAAGCTGCGCGGCGCGCAGCGCCTCTCCCGGATCCGCGCGGCGCTCGGTTCGCAGGTTCCGGTAGAGAGCCTCGAACAGCGGCCCATCCTCGTCGGGCGTGGGCCAGCGGCTGCTCACCACGGCTCGCGCCCCCGCCGTCAGCCAGGCCCGAGTCAACCCCATCAGCCCGGTTCCAGGCAGAGCCGCACCCTGGGCGGAGTAGCACCCGCTCAGCACAATGAGGCCCGCGTCGATTCTCCAGTGGGAGATCTCAAACGGCGTGAGAAGTTCCGCCTCCTTCCTCTCCGTCAGGCTGAGGGCGATCATGCCGAAAGCCGGGCGCTCGGCGGATTCCAGAACGTGAGTGGCGAAGTGCACCACCGCCGGGTCGCGGCGCATCTCGTCCGCCAGGTTGCGGCGCGTCGCGGTGGCCCCCTCGAGCAGTGTGCTCTCGCCATCCCAGGCTCGCGCGCAATGATCCAGTTCAGCGCCGCTGGCCACCAAACGGGGCAGGACCAGACTGGCGGCGGCGCTCGCGGCGGAAGCGGTGAAGAGTCTCAGCGGCAACAGCCATCCGGTTCCGGCATTCCTCCGGCCGTGTGGCAGCCGCGGGTCCGCCGCATTGTAGATGGGATCGCCGACCCCCAGAAACACCGGAGAGCGCTGCCCGGCCGCCTGCCGCGTGACGGTCTCGATCCAAAAGCCGGCGCTGGGAACGACTACCGTGGTGCGCCGTTCGGCTACGTAGACGGGCCGCGGCCGGGTGCTTTCGATCAGCGCGGCTACGGGCACGTCGAAAAGCCCCTCGTCCAACGCCAGCAGCCAGCGCGTCTTGTGCCGGAACCGGGAAGCCAGCGGCCCGAAAAGAGTGCGGTACAGATTCGCGCCGGCCGGCCCGGGATCCGTCGAATCTTCGCGGATGGCGCGCACCACGGATTGAATCTGAGACTCGACCTCCTGGCGCGGCGGCAAGGCGTAGAGCGCCAGCCCTCCCCGGTCCAGCGCCCACAGCCAGGAGACCGAATCGCCCAGATCGAAGCTGAGCAGAGCCGTATGCGAATCGAGCGCGGCGCGCGTGCGTTCCAACAGGCCGGTGGCGGCGGGTTGGGAAACCGCGTCGGGTACTGCTTGCAGGCGGATGATTTCGGCGCGCGTGGCGCGAACCACATCCTGGGCGTGGGGGTCTTGTGTCCGCAGAGCCTCGGCCTCCTCGCGCTGCAGCCGGTCGAGCGCCTTCCAGGAGGCTGGCGCCTCCACGGGGGCCGCCCGGCGTCCGAAGAGAATCTCCCGCAGACTGCCCGCCCGGTTCTCCTCCGCGGCCTCGAACGTCTCGCGGATGAGGGCCGGGTCGCCAGTCTCGAGATACAGCCGGTTGCCGGCTTCCACCAGAGCGGAATCGACCTGATCGACCAAGCCTTCGGCTCCCGTGCGGGCGGCGTCATAGGGCGGCGCGGACCAGCGCCAGACGCGCGCCAGGCGCGCCGCGATTCGCAAGTCGTCGAGCGCTGCCCGGAGGCGGCCTTGTTCCAGCCGGACCCGGCCGCGGAAATAATAGACTTCCCACGAAGGTATGGGACCCTGGCGGCGCGCCGCAACTTCCATGGCGCGGTCCAGCAGCACCGAAGCGGAGGCCAGGTCGCCCTGCGCCAGGCGCAGACGTCCCAGGTTGCGATACGAGCCCTCCAAATCCAGCCGGTGCAGTTTTCGGACGCGGTAGGCCTCCAGAAGGGCTGCTTCCGCTTGCGCAAGGTCGCCGTGCTTCAGCAATTCTTCGCCCAGCCGGTTCCAGCCAAGGGCGTACAGTTCGAGGTCGCCGGCGCGATCGGCGCCGTCAATTCCCTGGAGGAACAACCCGGACGCTTCCTGCATGCGGTCTTGCCGCGCGCGCAGGATGGCCAACTGGATCAGCAACTGGGGCAGGTGGTCGCGCCGGTCCTTTCCGGACATGCGCTCCAGGGCGCCTACGATCCATTGCGCCGCGGCTTCCAGTTCTCCCATCTCGGAGTAGAGCGATGCGATGTTGACATCCAATACCGCGTTGTAGCTGGCGTCGCCGGCCTGATCGGCCAGACGATGCGCCTCCAGGAAGGAGCGTAGAGCGGGTTGGTACTGGTGGAGAGCGAATTGGCAACCGCCCACGTTGCCGGTGGCGCGCGCGGCTACATCGTCTTCCCCTGCCGCCAGCGCTTCCCGCCGAAGCGATTCAAAATAACTTTCGGCATCGCCAATTCGGCCGGCCCCGAATATGTCGGCGCCCTGACGCAGCCGTGCCAGCATGGGCGCACGGCGGGCGGATTCCGAGACGAGCAGGGGCTTCGCCCCGAGTCTCGGAACGGGTTTCCGCGCCGTGCCGGCTAACGAAAACACGAGCACGCAACAAGCCGCTACTTTGGCTGTTTTCAAATCACCCAGCTTCAGATCTGTTGGTCGGGATTCAAAACAAATCTGGTAATTCTTTGGGAATACTACCTTTCGGTAATACCCCCAAAGAATGATACCAGCTTTCACCTAAGAATAGGTTACCCCAAATTGGGGCTGTTCACATGACGCGCCTGTGGGTAGCGCGATTTGGTTACTTCGAGAGACAGCTTCTTACCACAATCCGGAAACGATGATAATAATCGGCTCTCCTGGCATTTTCGCTGTAAGTGACCGTCAGAAAAGCGGCGGTCCTTCTCAATTACACATTACTTTACGCGTTTGCGAGAATTAAGAAATCGCACGCGCTAAGCCGATGAATTCAAAGGGAATTTAATTTTCGTTTATTTGTGAACGCCCACCACGGGGTGCCGTGCCGGCCAGCGGCGCGGAGATCAACGGGGGTAGGAACGGGCGATCTTCTTCACCCATCCGTGAAGACGATGGAACCACGCCCCGCCGGGCAGGAACATCATCGGGCACTCGCCGGCAATCACCGAGATGCCGTTGGCTTCGCAAAACTTCACGGCATCGGCGCTCACGGCTCCCTGGCCGATGGCGCGGTACAACCATACCCGCTTGACGCCCCCTTCGGCGCAGTCCCGGACTATCCGGTCCGTAAGCGACGGCGGCGTCATCAGCAGAGCGCCGCCGACAGGAGGTTGGATCTCTTGCAGGCGGGCAAAGCACGGCTGCCCGTCCATCTCGCGGGCTTCCGGATTGACCGGCACGGCATCGTAGCCTCTCTCGCGAAACTCGCGAAGCAGCACTCTCGAGAAGTCCTTTGGCCGACGCGAAACGCCCACCATGGCGAAGCGCTTCTGGCCCAGGAAGTCCTGGATGCGCTCCATGACGATCATACCGGACACGAATCTCCCGCCCGCTATTATGACTCCCCAGCGAAACTCAGTCACAACTTTCTTTTCGTTCAGATTCAGTGACTTAGCGGGATTGGCTTGCACCAGGGGCCTGCTACGATCGAATCAGAGGAGTCGTTGGGACGACTCCCGATGCCATGGCTTCCACTTGTCTGGGCGGCCTGGAGCTTGGGCGGCTCCCGGGTCTCCCGGACAGGGTGGGAGGCGTCGCCGGGTTTCTGGATTCATCCGATGAGAACATTTCAGCAGATTCTCGTTTGTGCCTTTCTATCGGCCCTGACGGCGCTGGTGGTATCTGCCATCCTCCTGCTGCGCGCCGCCACGGCCACGGTGGCCGCCATCCCGGGCGAGGTAGAAGCCACTCGCCGGGAACTCATCGGCGTGGTGGAGGGGGTCCGTAAGGATTTCACCGCGCAGGTGGAATCCGCCCGCCACGATGTGCTGGCGCGCTCCGAGCGGCAGTCGGCGGCGGTTCGCACGGACGTGATGGCCGAGGTTGCCGAGATCCGAAAGATGGCCGACCGGCGCCTCGGCGACACCCTGGCGCGCGCGGATACCGCCCTTGGCACCGTGGAAGCACTGCGCTTGGATCTCAAACCGGTCCTCGACAATTCCGCCGCCATCGCCGCGCAGGTGAATGCTTCCCTCCCCCTCTTCCTCGATTGCGACCACAACGCCGATTGCTTCTTCAACCGGTACGTCGGGGCTTCCCGGGGAATCGAGCGCGCCGCCTTGAATTTTGGGCAAGCATCGACAACCTTCAATTCGGCACTGCCAGGGTTTGTGAGGAACGCCGATTCCCTGGTAGCGGACAGCGCAGCGACGGCCAACAACATCAAGCGGCTGACCACGCCGAAGTGGTACGACCGCCTCATCGGCTACGGATTGAACGGGGTGGTGATCTACCGCAACCTCAACCCTGTAACCAGCCTCGCGATCACCGGAACGCAGTTTCTGAGCGCGCGGCCATGAAGTGGGGAAACATAACCGCGCCCGGCGCACCGGGCAGAAGACGAAAGGAACAATCCGTATGACACTCGCAAACGCATTCTCGGCAGCATGGAAAGACCTCAAGGCGGTCGCCAGCAAGGTCGCCACCGTGCTCACCAACGACTCAGCAGCCATCCAAACCGTGGTCGCGGACGCCAGCACCGTGATCGCCGCCGTGGCGCCGTCACTGGCGCCGATCGTGACGGAATTCGACGCGCTGGAAGAGGCCATCGTGGGAAAGATCGCCGCCGCCGCTGCCGACGTGACAAACGCTTCCAGCCTCTCCGCGCTGTTCGGTGAGATCTGGCCGGGCGTCCAGTCGTTGGTGGCAACTCTGAAAAACCATCCGACCGTGGCCAGCGTGACAGCGGCACTCGACACCACTCAAAAGGCTGGCTGAGGCCCGCAAGACGGAAGGGATCTCACGTTCATGCATTCGTACGTGTTCAATCTATTGACGGGGGGCACGGCCGCGCTGTTGGCTTCGGCTGCCGCGCGCGCCCTCCCCGATCCCACGCCGATGGGTTCGCGCCTCTACCTGTGGTTCTACCGGTTTACGCATCTCGTTCTGGCCAACTTCGACAAGGTCGCCAATGAAGGCAAGCCAAGCGGCAATTGAACTGATCAAACGCTTCGAGTCGCTCGCGCTCGAAGCCTACCTTTGTCCCGCGGGCGCATGGACCATCGGGTGGGGACACACCGCCGGCGTCGATCCGGGAATGCGAATCACCGAGCAACACGCCGAAGAGCTGCTCGGCCTCGATATCGAAGAAGTCGAGCGCGGCCTCGCATCGGTGATTCATGGGCCGCTGACCCAAGGGCAGACCGACGCGCTGGTGTCGCTGTGCTTCAACCTCAGAGGGGGCCCCCGGCAACTTCCCAAGGTGGCGCCCAAGCTGGTATCCAAAATCAACTCCGGCGACTACGCCGCGGCGGCCCTCGAATTCCTGGACATGAACCACGCCAACGGCGCCGTGCTTCCCGGGCTCACCCGGCGGCGCGAGGCGGAGCGGGAACTGTTTCTGGGTGCCGCCGCAACTTAGCCGTCGACCGGGCTTGGCTGAAAACCGGCCGTTTGGAAGTATTGGTTCATGAACTCGTTATACGTACTCGGTCTACGAATGTCAGGAGACTTGAAATTCGTACCGGGGGTACGTATACTGAAAGGGTGCCAAAGAAACGACTGCCCCCGGAGGTCCGGGATTACTTCGTCAGAATGGGAAAGAAGGGCGGAGCGTTAGGCGGACATGCCAGAGCCTCCAACATGACAGCAGAGCAGCGCACCGATAGCGCCCGTAATGCCGTCGTGGCACGGTGGAAGAAGGCCAAAGAAGCAGCGCAGAACGGCCGATGAATCGTCGGTGGTATGCTGTTGCTGAGGAGATCAGTTTGGAACGGAAGATCAAGGTCTCTATACAACCCGGCGGAAAACCCGTCGATGCGGTCGAGGTCCCGATTCAGGAATCCACCGAACGCTGGACAGAGCTAAGGCTTGAAGATGGCGCCGTCATCCGTGTCAAGCCAATGATCGTGAGCGTTGCTCGCATCGAGAACCAGTGGGATCAGGAGAACAACCCGGTCTATGCGGTTAGGGGGGGGCAGAATGTGATGACAGTTGTTTCCGTACCGGATCAACTGAAGAAGCCGTCTGGCGCAGCCTCGCAAGGAAGGGCCAACTGACCAATGCTTAGTTTTTCAATCGAAATCGAGTACGCGGCGGTCGTTAACGAGCTGACGTACGACTGGGTTTTCGGCTTCCATCCCGACCAACTCGCGTCATCGGCTCCTCAGGGACGGATCAAGCACCGACACGGAAAACGGGCAAAAACGTGCACGGCAGCGGCTGCGAGGTACTGGCCGTCCATGCCAAGCAGGATCTTAAGGATTCAACCGCCAGCAGTCGTGGATTTTTCCGCAGATTCAAAGGTGCAGACGTGGTTGAAGTTTAACGCGCTTGTCGAGCAATGGCGCGCTGAACGGGGCGCTACCTCATCAATCACGGCGATGGCGATGTGCGATGCCTATCAGAAGATCATAGGCATGGGACCAGATGCCGTGCCTTTGATCATCGCGCAAATGCGATCCGAGGCCGATGAACCAGATCAGTGGTTTTGGGCGCTTCAGGTCCTTACGGGCGCCGACCCGGTTGCAGATGAGGATCGAGGAGATTTTCTGAAGATGTCTCAATCGTGGATAAGCTGGGCCGAGAATGCGGGCTATGTCTGGTAGCTGGGACCCTACTGAATTTCCAGGATTAACAACAGACAATCACGGGATCACAAGTCCGGCTACAAGGCGCTACAACTGCATTGCCTGGGCCGCACGCGACACTGCCAGGAAATGGTGGCCTGATCCGAGAAATGTCGGCTGGTGGCCAGCGGGCGTCCAGCGGGCCGAAACGATAGAGGCATTCGTCGAGGCTTACGGGACCTTAGGATTCCGACTTTGTTACGATGGGTCCCTTCAGCCCGGAATTGAAAAGATCGCAGTTTTTGGAAAGCGTTCTGCGGAGAATGAGCCGCCTACTCCAACCCATGCTGCGCTACAACTAGAGTCTGGAGATTGGACGAGCAAGCTCGGCGATTTTGAGGATATTTCCCACAGCACTGTAGAAGCCGTCACTGGGCCAGTCTACGGGAAAGTGGTTTGTTACCTTTCGCGGCCACGCCCGCACAACGCCCGCTAGAGGTAGGACCAATAGAGGGGCAACAATTCGAAGCGGCAGAAGCCCGCCCGCAATATCAGCAAGTTCTCAGCGCATTAGCCGCCGACCGGGCTGCGCGCGAACGCCCACTCTTCCACCACGCGGCCGCCGATGAGGTGCTCCTGGATGATTCGCTCCAACACCTCCGGCGCCGCCGAGTGGTACCAGACGCCTTCGGGATAGACCACCGCAATGGGTCCCTGCTCGCAGATGCGCAGGCAGTTGGCTTTGGTGCGGTAGACGCGGTCCAGCAGCCCCAACTCCGCCAGCCGCCGCTTCAAATAGTCCCACGACTCCAGCCCGGCCTCCTTCGCGCAGCACTTCGGCGTGGTCTGATCGCAACACAGAAAGATGTGCCGCCGAATGCCCGGGATGCCCAGGCCCGCGGCAATCTGCGTCAATCGCTCGATGTCCGCCATGCCGGGGTCAGAACTGCACTTTCGGCGCCGTCCGCGCCCCCGGCTCCGTCTTGAAATATGCGTCGTTGCGCGTGAATCCCGCCATCGACGCCACAATGTTGTTGGGGAACAGCTCGATCGACGTGTTGTACCGCTGGAGCACCTCGTTGTATTTCCGGCGCTCCACGGCGATGCGGTTCTCCGTCCCCGCAATCTCGTCCTGCAACCGCAGGAAGTTCTCGTTGGAGCGCAACTGCGGATAATTCTCCGAGATCACCAGCAGGCGCGAGAGCGCACTGGAGAGCTGGTCGTTGGCCTGGATCTTCTCCTGGGGGGTGCGGCCGCCGATCAGGGCCGCGCGGGCGTCGGCGATGTCCTTGAAAACCTCCGTCTCATGTTTGGCGAACCCCTTCACGGTCTCCACCAGGTTGGGAATGAGGTCGGCGCGCCGCTGCAAGACCACCTCGACATCCGCCCACGCCGCATCCATGGAATTGCGCTGCGTCACCAGGTCGTTGCGGACGCTGTAGTACTTGCTCACGGCCGCCAAGCCCACCACGACCACCACCAGGACCACTATCAGAACCACGATCAGAGCGGTTTTCACTTATCGTCTCCTATTTCTCGAGCCGGTCCACGGCGTCGATGACCACCGATATCCCTTGCATATACGCGGCCAGCAGAGCGGCCGGTTCCATGTCGCGCGGCTTGAGGCGCTCCTCCCGGATGTCGAGCAGCTTCTGGAACGGCGCGGGGTCGATGCCGAAATGCTCGCGCGCGCGCTCGATGATCTCGCGCTTCCGGGCGGGCGGCTCCACCCCGTGCAAAACCAGGGCATGGCGGAAGAGCACGCAGAAGGTGGAAACGGAATCGAGCATCAGCCGGCGCAGCAGGTTGGAATCGGAGAGCACGCCGGACGCCTTCTGGCGCAGGCGCAGCAGCTTGGCCCGCAGATCGTGCTCCACCTGCGCGCGGTAGAACACCTGGTCCACCACCAGCGGGGTAACTACGTCCTTGCCGAGCAGCAGCCGGTGGTGCCGCTTGATGTCGTTGAACTCGATGGCGAAGCAGTCGGTGGAAGTCGCCAATTCGCGCTCGGTGAGCAGCAGCGGCGAGGGGTTGCCCTTCTCGCGCCACCAGCGGAAAATGCCCTCGCTGGCGCCCAGCTCGCGCGGCGTAATCTCGCTCAGAATGCACAGAATATTGAGATCGGAGAACTTGGCGTGGTGGTCGCCGGCGGCCGCCGAGCCGTAGAGCACCACCGAGACCAGACGGTCGCCGTAGGCCTTCTGCAATTTCTCCACGAGTTGGTTCAGCACCTTTTCCATGAGATGGTCCTCACCAGTTGCTGGAAGCGCCGCCTCCACCGGAGTCGCCGCCGCCAAATCCGCCGAATCCGCCGCCGGAATCGAATCCGCCGAATCCGCCGCCGCCGCGGCCGCCCCCCATGGAGCCGCCCATCACGTTGCCCAGAATCAACCACGGCAGGAACCCGAGGCCCCCGCCGCCACGTCCGCCGCGCGTCAACAACAGCAGCAGGATAAAGACTCCGCCGATCAGCACCGGCCACGGGAACGAATCGGAAACCGCCGGCCGCGTGCGCCGCGGCAGGCTCGCCTGTAGTTCCACGTTCTTGGCCTTGGCGATGGCGTTGCCGATGGTCTCGGCCGCCGCCATCATGGCATCGCCGTAATCCCCCTGGCGCAGCGCCGGCCGCATCTCGCGCAGAATGCTGCCGGCCAGGCCGTCGGGCAGAATTGGCTCCAACCCGTACCCCACTTCGAGCCGGCTGCCGCGGTCGCCGATGGAGAGCAGCAACAGGATGCCTTCATTCTTGCCCTTCCGGCCCACGCCCCAGGCGCGGAAGATGGTATTGGCGACGTCTTCGATGGGTTCGCCTTCGAGAGACGCGATGGTGACCAGCGCCATCTGCGCGCCCGTCGACTGCTCCACAATCCCGCAATAAGCCTCCAACTGGGCCTTGCTGGCGGGGTCGATCACGCCCGCGAAATCGCTGACATACCCTTGCGGCTGGAGCGCCTTCCAATCCACCGCCCTACCGGCACAGGCGCACAAACCCAGCAGGAGGCCCAGCCGCAACCTTTTCCACATGTTGAAGTTTCAGTGTACTACGCGACGGCACAGCCGTCTGGATTTCGCCGCCGCGCCTTTGCTAGAATGGAGGTCAGTTGGGACGTTGTCTAACGGTAAGACTGCGGCCTCTGGAGCCGCGTATCGGGGTTCGAATCCCTGCGTCCCAGCCAAAACTTCCGCCTTTACTCCCCAGCCCCTGTGCGAACCTGATAGTGTGAGCGATCGCCAACTGTCCGATCCGCTGCGGTTCCTTCTGCGCGCGCTGGTATTGCTGGCGCTCATGCTGGCGCTGTGGTGGCTGGTCCTCCTCAATCCGCTGCTGGCCGGCTTGCGCCTTTCCGCGGAGTGGACGCTGCGGCTTCTGCCCGGCGGCGGCTCGGTCTCGCACGTCACCATCGGCCCCGGCCGGAATTGGACTTTCCAGGTGCCCGCGCCCGCGGCCGTGGTGAACCAGCAGAGAACGCAGCAACTGTTGGGGGCCGCGGCGGCGGGCGCCGGGCGCATCAAGATCCGCTCCATGAAAGTGGAAGGCACCGCCCGATACCCCATCCTGTTTACGGTCTCGCTTCCGCTCTTTTGGGCGATCCTGCTGGCCGCGCCGGGACGCCCGCGGCCGTGGCGGATGGCATGCGGAACGGCGGTGCTGGCGGCCGTCGCGCTCCTATCCATCGCGGTATACGCCGTCCGGCTCGTCGGCGGATACTTTCAATTGACGACTGAAGGCCTTCCCGGATTCCTAATGGATTCCGCCATGTACCTGGCCACGGGTGTGGTGCCCTATTTAGGTCCCGTGCTGGTGGCACTCTCGCTCGATGGGGAGCTTCGCGGTCTGATCCTGGCCGGCGGCGTGGCTGCGCCGGCCGCGGCGCAGGCAGTATTGGCGGCTCCACGGCGCCACGGAAGGCGCTGACGCCATGGTATTCTGGCGGATCGATGGCGCGTAAACCCAGCCCCAGCCAGACTCGGGCCGCGCAGGCGGAGCAGGCCGGCGCGCCGCCGCGGCAGAACCGGATGGTCCGCTTCCTGGTGCTGTTCCCGATTTTCCTGGCGGCGGGGTTTTGCGCTTTGCTGATTCCGTTCCTGCATCCGGCGGTCACGGCCTTCACTCGCGGCCTGGTGGAAATCTCCGCAATCGTGATTCGCCTTTTCGGAGGCCACGCGGCCGCGCAGCAGGTGATCCTGCGGAATCCGTCGAACGGCTTCGCCATGGAGGTGCTGGACGGCTGCAACGGAGACGATGTCGTGGTCCTGTTGTGGGCGGCCATTCTGGCCTATCCGGCATCCTGGTTGCAGAAGGGCAAGGGCCTGCTGGCCGGCACCGCGACCATTTACGTCATCAACTTTCTGCGCATCATCAGCCTGTTCTACCTGGGCCAATATAATGCGCAGTGGTTCGAGTTCGCGCACCTCTATGTGTGGGAGAGCGTGTTTGTGCTCCTCACGCTGACCATTTTCTGGATGTGGGTGCGCCGCATGGCGGCGCCGCGGGGGAGGGAAGACCCTGTCGTACCGCGATAAGAAAGTCCTGATTACGGGCGGGCTCGGCTTCATCGGCAGCAATCTGGCGATCCGGCTGGTTGAGGCCGGAGCGCAAGTCGCCATCGTGGATTCCTCGGTCCCGGGCTGCGGCGCCAATCCCTACAACATCGAGCCGGTCCGCCGGCGGGTCGAGTTGTATCCTCACCCGATCTGCGAGCCGGAATGGTTCTCCGATCGGCTGGCTGCCAGCGACGTCGTCTTCAACCTGGCCGGCGAGATCAGCCACGTGCACAGCATGGACTTCCCGGAGCGGGACATGCAGATCAACGCGGTGGCGCAATTACAGTTTCTGGAGGCGTGCGGGCGCCTGGCGCGGGGAGTGCGGGTGGTCTATGCCAGCACGCGCCAGGTCTACGGCGTGCCAAAGTATCTGCCGGTGGATGAGTCCCATCCCATTCAACCCATCGATTTCAATGGGGTGCACAAGTATGTCGCCACCACCTACCACCTGCTGTACAGCACCCTGGGCGAGATCGATGCCGTGGCCCTGCTGCTCACCAACGTGTACGGTCCCCGCATGGCGGTGAATGTTCCCTGCCAGGGTTTTCTCAGCACCTTCTTGCGCCGTTTGCTGACGGGCGGCGCGCTGGAGGTTTTCGGAGACGGCCGGCAGGTGCGCGATCCGATCTATGTCGACGATGCGGTGGAGGCGTTCCTGCTGGCCGGAGACATTCCGCACCTGCCCTCGCGACTGTACAATGTGGGCGGTCCGGAGCCCCTGACATTATTGGAAATTGCGGAGGTGGCGAGCCGCGCGGCGGGAGGCGCGGTCGTCGAGACCCGTCCATTCCCGGAAGGGCGCAAGGCCATCGACATCGGAAGCTATTACACGAACTACACACGCATCCGCGACGAACTCGGCTGGGAGCCGAAGACCGGGTTCAGGGACGGCATCTCCCGCACCCTCGCGTACTACAGCGAGAATATGCCGCACTATCTGGACCCGGCCTTGCCGCAGCCATCGTGTTCCATGCCAGAGCATAAGGGGCTTCGGCGGCGATTGAAGTTCGCCAACGTCTAAGCAAGGCGCGCGGAAGCCGCTGTGGCGCCTAACCCGGTTTGCGGCCGGCCTTCCAACGGGCGATTTCGGCTACGCCCCGGATGGCGGCATCGATATGCTCTTCCGTGTTGAAGGGGCCGATGGAGAACCGCACGGTCCCATGGATCCCGAGCGTTCCGAGCTGGCCGTGCGCCAGCGGGGCGCAGTCGAGACCCGTGCGGGTGGCGATGTTGTGGTCCACGTCCAGCATGGTTCCGAGGTCCGCGGCTTCCAACCCCTCGAGGTTCATGGCGATGGTGGGCAGGTGATTCGCCAGGCTCTGGCAGCAGTACAGGTGCACGCCGGGGATGGCGCGCAAGCCATCCACCAGTTTGGCCGCCAGTTTCATCCCAGCGGCGTGGATATTCGCTAACCCGCGGCTCTCCAGCCAGTCTTGCCCCGCCCACAGCGCGGCCACCCCCACCATGTTCGGCGTGCCGTATTCCAGCCTCCAGGGGTACTCTTCCGGGTGATAGGGATCGGCCGACCGCACTCCCGTTCCGCCGCTGCGAACCTGCCGGATTTCGACGTGCTTGCGGACCGACAGGCCGCCCAGCCCCATCGACCCCATCAGGCACTTGTGGCCCGTGAAGGCCAGGACATCGATGTTCATTTCCTTCATGTCGATGGGGATGGCGCCCGCGGTTTGAGCCGTGTCGACCAGGAACGTCACGCCCTTCTCCCGGCAAACGCCGCCAATTTCCTTGACGGGCTGAACGGTGCCGATCACGTTCGAGCCATGGTTCACCACCACCAGCGTGGTGTTGGGCCGGATCGCTTTGGCGATGTCGCCGGGGTCGACAAACCCCGCTCCGTCGAACGGAACGAAGGTGGCTTCCACGCCGCCGTCGCGCACCAGGTGATGGATCGGGCGGATCACCGAATTGTGCTCCAGGTTTGTGGTGATGACGTGGTCGCCGGGCTTGAGCAAGCCGGAAATCGCCAGGTTCAGCGCATCCGTGGCGTTGTAGCCGAACGACAGGCGCTCGGGCGCGTCTTCATCGCCGCCGAAGAACCGCGTCAGCCGTTGGCGCAGGTTATCGAGGAGAGATCCCGCTTCCATAGCCAGGTTGAAGCCGCCTCGTCCGGGGTTCACCCCGGTGCTGCGGTAAAAGTCGATCATGAAGCGGTAAACGCTCTCCGGCTTGGGCCAGGTGGTGGAGGCATTGTCCAGGTAAATGAGCTGGTTGTCGAGGGGCTCCAATTTCAGGTCCTTTCCCCCGAACAGTATATCGTGGGGCAGGCCATGGTTTTCCGTGGTCCTGTCACCTGTTGCCCGCAATTGCATCTCTAAAGATGGAGTTCTCATGCGGACCGCTGGCTCCAGCACGATTCTTTGCCCCGTGGATTTCAGCGAACTTTCGGCCCAGGCCCTCCGCCACGCCGCCGCGCTGGCGAAGTGCGGCGACTCCAGGATTGTGGCGGCTTACGCCAACTGGTTCGAAGCGCCGCCTTACTTCACCGAAGGCCGCCTGGCGGAGCTACAGAGGCAGTTTCGCGAGTCCATGGGGGAGGCCGAGCACAGTCTGAAGGAGTTCGTACACTCGACACTCGGCGACGGCGCCGCGGCGGTGGAGACCCGCGTGGTCGATGGGCTGCCGGTGGATGCCATACGGGATCTGACGGAGAGCACCCATGCCGATCTGGTTGTAATGGGCACCCACGGCCGCAGCGGTTTCAACCACTGGATGCTGGGTTCGGTGACCGAGCGGATCTTGCGCGAAAGCCCGGTCCCGCTACTCACGGTCCGCGGCGCGCCGGCGGGACCGGTTCGTCAAATCCTGTGTCCGATCGATGGCACGGACATCTCGCGCCACGCGTTCCGCCTGGCCGCCGATCTGGGCGCCTGCCTCGACGCCACCGTCACGGCCCTCTATGTGAATGAAGGCGGTCCGGACCATCCCCCGCCGGACATTTGCGACTGGATTCCCGCCGAAGAGCGCCAACGCTGCCGCGTCCGCGAGTTGGTGCGGCACGGAGACCCGGCCGAGGAAATCATCGCGCTCGCATCCCAGGAAGAATGCGACCTCATTGTGCTCGGTGCGCCCCGCCGGCACTTCTTCGAGGGTATGGTCCTGGGAACGACCACCCTGCGCGCGGTCCGGCATGCACCGTGTCCGGTCTTGACGGTCAGTGGACCCAGGAAGGTTGCTCATGCCTGAGTGGCTGATCTACGCGCTGGTCCTGGTGGGATATTTCGTTGTGATGAAGTGGGTCCTGCCCCGATTTGGAGTGCCCACTTGAATGGCCAACTCCTGCGACGCCGCGGCGCGGCGTGAAAAGACCACGGGAGAACCGGCGGCTGCCCCGGAAAACCGAAAACCCTGAACCGCCGGCGGTATCCTGGAATCGGGTGAAACTACCATGCAAGCTGCCGGCACCATTCAGTATGGCTATGTGCGCGATGTGGCGCTCCCCTTCGAGGAGGCCATCGCCAAGACCGAAGCTGTGCTCAAAACCGAGGGCTTCGGAGTCCTTTGTCAGATCGATATACAGGCCAAGCTCAAAGAGAAACTGGGAGTGGACTTCCCGCGGTATGTGATTCTGGGCGCCTGCAACCCGCCCATCGCCTACCAGGCCCTCCAGCAGGAAATCAACCTCGGATTGCTGTTGCCCTGCAACGTCGTGGTATACGAACAGGGCGGAGCGGTCCGCGTGGGCGCGGTGGATGCCGTGAAGATGTTGTCCGTGGTGGGGAACGCCGCCATGGACGGAATGGCACGGCAGGTAAACGAGAAACTCCGCCGCGCGGTGGACACCGTGGCGGCGTGACAGTGTCACCTGGAGTATTCTCTCTGCATCTAGGTTTGTGAAACCGCAATTCCAGTTCAAATCCTATGCGAAAGACACTCTTCCTTTTGTTCTCCGGGTACCTATGGGCTCAGGACCCGCTGTCGCTGCGCGATGCAGTGCGCCTCGCCATCCGCGAAAACAAGGCCATCGCCGCCACCGCCGCGGGAGCGCAGGCCTCCCAGGCGCGCATTACGGAGGCGCGCAGCGGACGGCTGCCCAAGGTCAACTACTCCGAATCCTTCGCGCGCAGCGACAACCCCGTATTCGTGTTCAGCTCCTTGCTGACCCAGCACCAGTTTGGCGCCGAGGACTTCAACATAGGTCCGCTGAACCGTCCCGACTTTCTGAATAACTTCCAATCGCAAGTCACCCTCGACCAGGTGTTGTACGATGCGGGCCAAACCCGCACCGCAGTCAAGTCCGCTCAACTGGCGAGTCAGTTGACGGGGGAGGAGCAGCGGCGCGTCGAGATGGACGTCATCTCCGGAGTGGCCCGGGCTTACTACGGAGTGGTGCTGGCCGCGGAGAGCCTCAAAACAGCGGAGCAGGCGGTGCTCTCGGCGGAAGCCGATCTGAAACGCGCCGAGTCGGTTCACGCGGCGGGCATGTCCACCGATGTGGACGTGCTTTCCATCCGCGTGCACCTGGCGGGCGTCCAGGAGCAGCGCATCACACGCGCGGCCGATCTGGATGTCGCCAAGGCCGCGCTCAACGATGTCCTCGGGTTGCCGCTCGATACGCCCCATACGCTGACCACCGCCCTGACGCCGCTGGCCCCCACCGGTGCCGCTCTCGCCGGCCTGGAGCAGGCGGCTTCCACCGGCCGTCCCGAAACGCGCGAGACGCGGCTGGCCAAGGACCTGGCGCAGACCCAGGTTGAAGCGGCGCGCGGCGCGCTACTGCCGCAGGTGAGTTTCCGCGCCGGTTTTGAAGCCGACCGCCAGCGCTTCGTCACCCGCGGCGGCGCCAATTGGATGGCCTCCGTTTCCCTTCGGTGGAATCTGTTCAACGGTTTCGCCGACAAATCGCGCATTGCCGAGAACACCCACCTGTTGCGGCGCGCCGAATCGGACCAGCAGCGCGCCGAATCCGCCGTCAAGCTCCAGGTGCGCCAATCGTCCGCCGGCTTCGAGGCCGCCCAGCAGCGTATCGACGTTGCCCGGGCCGCCGTGGCGGAGGCGGAGGAGAGCCTGCGCATCGTGCAGAACCGTTACGAGGCCGGCATGACCAACGTGACGGAGTTGTTGCAGAATGAGACGGCGTTGCTGGAAAGCCGCACGCGCTTTCTGGCCGCCGTGCACGACCAGCGCGTGGCCGCCACCATGCTGGAATACGCCGCGGGGCGTCTCTCCGCGGATTCGGAGGTACTGAACTGATGAAACCACTGGCACTTCTTATTCCCCTGGCCTTGCTGATTTCCTGCGGCAACGAAGCGCCCCGCCGCTCCGCAACTTCATCCTCCGCTCCGGTCGCGGTCCAGGTCTCGACCGCCGCGACTCGGGACTGGCCGGCCGTCTACGAAGCCACGGGCACGGTTCGGGCTCGCACCTCCGGCACCATTTCCAGCCAGGTGATGGGCTACGTGCAACAGGTGAGCGTGCAGGTGGGAGACCGTGTTCGCCAGGGGCAGATCCTCGTTACCCTGGACGCCCGCGAGCTGGAGGAAGGCGTCCGCGGCGCCGAGGCCGGCCTCGCCGAGGTCCGCAGCGCCATCCCCGAAGCGGAGAGCGCGGTGGCCGCCGCCAAGGCTAATCTCGACCTGGCGCAGACCACCTTCAAGCGCATCGAAGACCTGGCCGCAAAAAAATCCATCTCCAACCAGGAGTTCGACGAAGCGTCGGCCCGGGTGAAAGCCGCGCAAGCCAACTACGAAATGGCTCGCTCCAAACGCGCCCAGCTCGACCCCAGGCTGGCAGGGGCCGAGCAGGCAGTTCGCTCGGCCACCATCATGCGGGACTATGCCAAAATCGCAGCTCCCTTCTCGGGTATCGTCACCGCAAAATCGGTCGAGCCTGGCAATCTGGCCACACCGGGCGCTCCCCTGCTCACTATCGAACAGGACGGCGTCTACCGCCTGGAAGCGTCCGTGGACGAATCCCGGCTGCCCTCCGCCCGCGCGGGCGCAACCGTCGAAGTGGCCCTGGAAGGCGTGGACCGCAGGCTGAATGCGCGCGTCTCCGAGGTCGTCCCCGCGGTGGACGCGGCTTCCCGGTCCTCGATCGTGAAAATCGACCTGCCGGCGATTCCGCAACTGCGCTCCGGCATGTTCGGCCGCGCTTTCTTTCCCCTCGCCAGCCGCAAGGTGGTGGAAGTGCCCGCATCGGCCATCATCGAACGCGGCCAACTGCAATCCGTCTTCGTGGTGGAAGCGGGAACCGCCCGGACGCGCATCGTCACCACCGGTCAGCGCTCGAACGACGCCGTGGAAGTGCTCTCCGGACTGAGCGCCGGGGAAAAAGTGGTCGCCCCGGTTCCAACGGGGCTCGAGGACGGCGCCCGGCTGGAGGTACGACCATGAGCGCTCCCCGGCGCCTCGGTCCGGCGGGCCGCTTCGCCCACGCGTGGATCTCCTCCAAACTGACGCCGCTTCTGATTACCGCCGCTCTGCTGGTGGGGGCCTTCGCCGTTTGGAAGCTCCCGCGCGAGGAGGAGCCGCAGATCATCGTGCCCATGATCGACGTCATGGTCCAAATGCCCGGCGCTTCGGCCCACGAAGTGGAGGAGCGCATCACCAAGCCCATGGAAAAGCTGCTGTGGGAAATCCCCGGCGTGGAATACATCTACTCCACCTCGAGCCCGGGCATGTCTTTGGCCATCGTGCGCTTTTACGTGGGGCAGGACGAAGAAAAGAGCATTGTCCGCCTCAACCAGAAAATGCAGGCCAACTTCGACCTGATTCCCCCGGGCGCCTCCCAGCCCCTGGTAAAGCCGCGCTCCATCGACGACGTCCCCATCCTGGCACTCACCTTGTCCAGCCAGCGCTATGGCGATTTCGAGCTGCGCCGCATCGCCGCCCAGCTCGACGACGCCATCAAGCAAGTGCCCGACGTTTCCGCCGTGAGCCTGATCGGAGGCGAGCGCCGCGCCATCCGCATTGTGCTCGACGAGTCCAAACTGGCGGCGTACAACCTCTCGCCGCTTCAGGTGACCGGGGCGCTCGGCATGTCGAACCGCCGTCTGCCCTCCGGCGAGTTCGCCAAAGGGAACCGCGAGTACGTGCTCGAAACCGGCGAGTTCCTGCGCACCGCCGAAGATGTGCGCAGCGTGGTGGCCGGGGTTGCCAACGACAAACCAGTATACGTTCGCGACGTGGCTGAGGTGAGCGACGGCGGCGAAGAGCCCACCGAGTACGTTCGCACGGCCGACGCCGCGTCGCGGCAATTCCTTCCCGCCGTGACGCTGGCCATCTCCAAGCGCAAAGGCACCAACGCCGTCATCGTCGCCGCCAACGTGCTGCGGCGAATCGAGCCGCTCAAGGGGACCGTCATTCCGTCGGATGTTCACGTGGCAATCACGCGAGACTATGGCAAGACGGCCGCGGAAAAGTCCAACGAGCTGCTCTTCCACATGCTGATCGCGGTGGTCTCGGTGAGCCTCCTGATCGCCATCACGCTGGGGTTTCGCGAGTCCCTCATCGTCTTCATCGCCATCCCCGTCACCCTGGCCCTTACGCTGGCGGTTTTCTATCTCTACGGCTACACCCTGAACCGCATCACCCTGTTCGCCCTCATCTTTTCCATCGGCATCCTGGTGGATGACGCCATCGTGGTGGTGGAGAACATCGTCCGCCACTGGCGCATGGCTTCCAACCGCCAACGGCCGCCATTCGACGTGGCTGTCGAAGCCGTCGACGAAGTGGGCAACCCCACCATCCTGGCCACGCTGACGGTGGTAGCCGCCATCCTTCCGATGGCCTTCGTGGGCGGGCTGATGGGGCCCTACATGCGCCCCATCCCCATCGGGGCCAGCGCGGCGATCGTCTTTTCGCTGCTGGTGGCTTTCGTGGTGACGCCGTGGGCGGCGGTTCGTATCCTGAAACCCAGCCAAGACTCCGCCCATGGCGAGCAGGAGGACCGCCTCACGCGCCTGTATCGCCGCGTCATGGGCGCCATCCTGCACCGGCCGTCGCTGCGCTGGGGATTCCTGGGCGGCGTCGTGTTCCTGCTGCTCGGCTCCATGTCGCTGGTCTACTTCCAGTTCGTCAAAGTCAAGATGCTGCCGTTCGACAACAAGAGCGAGTTTCAGGTGATCGTGAACATGCCCAACGGCACCACGCTCGAAGAGACCGCGCGCGCCACCGATGCGTTGGCCCACGCGGCGCTCGACCAGCCGGAGGTGGTCAACCTGCAAACCTATGTGGGTACCGCCGCACCGTACAATTTCAACGGCCTGGTGCGGCATTACTACCTGCGCCGGGGTCCCAACATGGCCGATCTGCAAATCAATCTTCTGCCCAAGGACCAGCGGAAACTGCAAAGCCACGAGATCGCCAAGCAGGTGCGGCAGCGCCTGGTTCCCGTTGCCAACCGCTACGGGGCGCGCATCCAGGTGGCCGAGGTTCCCCCCGGCCCGCCCGTGCTCCAGACCCTGGTGGCCGAGGTCTACGGGCCGGTGCAGGCCGAGCGGATCGCCATCGCGCGCCGCATCCGCGATCTCTGGAAGCGCACCGACGGCGTGGTGGATGTGGACTGGTACGTGGAAGACGAGCAGCCGAAGTACCGCATCCTGGTGGACAAGGAAAAGGCCGCCCTCAACGGCATCTCCGAGGACGATATCGCCCGCACCATGCAGGTGGCCTCGGCCGGGTACCAGGCCGGCCTGCTCCACGTGGATTCCGAGAAGGAAGACGTGCCCCTCAACGTGCGTCTCGATCGCGCCAGCCGCTCCGATCTCGAACGAATGGAAGACCTGAAGGTGGCCGGCCGCAACGGCAGACTGGTGGCGCTGCGTGAATTGGTGCGGGTGGAGCCGACGGTTGTGGATACCAGCATCTATCACAAGAACCTGATGCCGGTGACCTATGTGACGGGGGACATCGCCGGCGCCATGGAAAGCCCGGTGTACGCTATCTTGAAGCTGGGGCCGGAAATGGACAAGTTCAAGGCTCCCGGCGGCTATGCCATCGAGCAGCACATGGCCGCCCTGCCGGCGGATTCCGAGCACTACTCCATGAAGTGGGACGGCGAGTGGCACATCACCTATGAGGTTTTCCGCGACCTGGGAATCGCTTTCGCGGCCGTGCTGATTCTGATCTACGCGCTGGTGGTGGGCTGGTTCCAGTCGTTTGTGACGCCGCTGGTGATTATGGCCGCCATCCCGTTCTCGCTGGTGGGCATTCTGCCGGCCCATGGCCTGATGCACGCCTTCTTCACGGCCACCTCCATGATCGGCTTCATCGCCGGAGCCGGCATCGTGGTGCGGAATTCGATCATCCTGGTGGATTTCATCGAGCTGCGGCTGGCCGAGGGGATGCCTCTCGAGGCCGCCGTGATCGATGCCGGCGCGGTCCGCTTCCGTCCCATGATGCTGACCGCCGCGGCCGTGGTGGTGGGGGCCGCCGTGATTCTGTTCGACCCCATTTTTCAGGGCCTCGCAATCGCGCTGATGGCCGGTGAAGTCGCTTCCCTGGCCCTCTCGCGCATGACCGTACCGATTGTCTACTTCGTTGTGAATCGAAAGAGGAAACTTACATGACTCTCGACCGATATCTCCGCATGATTGCCGGATTCTTCGTGATGCTCAGTTTGGCTTTGGGCTACTGGGTGAACCCGGCTTGGTATCTGTTCACCGCATTCGTCGGGCTGAACCTGTTTCAGTCCGCGTTCACGAACTGGTGTCCGATGATGGCGATTCTCCGCAAGCTCGGCGTGTAAGGAATTCGTCCAGCAGCCCGCGGTCGCCGGCCCGATAGATCCCGGCCAGTGTCTCCCGGATGCGCCGGCCGTCCCAGCCCAGTTCGATCATTTTCTTCCGCGCTTCGCCGAACAGGCCGGCCAGCTCGGCGTATTCCGGCCCATACCTCGCCTCGAGTTCCTCGCGCAGGATCCCCGCCAGCGCCGGGCACCGCCCCTCGGTGGCAACCGCCAACGTCAGGTCGCCGCGGCGCACAGTGGCGGGAGCCGTGAAGCTGCACAGCGCCGGACGGTCCACCACGTTGACCAGCGCATTCATCGCCGCCGCATCTCCGGCCACGCGCGCGTTGATCCCCTCGTCATCGGTCGCGGCGATCGCCACAACCGCGCCGGCGAGGTCCCCTGCGCCGTAGGGCCTGCGATGGGCTACGATCCGTTTCTCATCGGCGAGCGCCGCAATGCCTGCACAAAGCTGCGGCGCGATCACGGTGACATGGGCCTTGGCCGCCAGCAGATCCTCGACCTTTCGGCTGGCCACCTCGCCGCCGCCCACCACCACCGCCGCCCGGCCTTCCAGCGCCAGGTTCACAAGGTAGCCCATGTCGGTACTATAGCTTGATCCCAGGCGTAGCAGGTACGGCGGTCACTCCATTATCCGGAGTTCGGCAAGTCCCCCGTAATTCACCAGCTCGATCCCATTCCGCTCGAGCGCCTGGCGCACTTCGGGGGCTACCAGCGCCTCCAGTTCGTGCTCGCGGCTCTCTTTCAACCGGGTGCGGGCGTGGCGCAAGGCATCGCCGCACCGGCCTGGGTGGCACATCAATTCCGTGCTGCCGTCCGGAACGGCGTCCAGCAGATCCACCAGTTCGGCGGTGCGGAAACGGCCGGTGATTTGGAAGCCCGCGAAGTGGTCCGTGGTCCGCCGGCCGTGCTTCGCCAGCACGCGGTGGAACCTGCGGCGCAACAGGCCCAGCGCGGCGCCGGCGAGCCGCGTGGCGCCGGGGACCGCGCCGCGGCGCGCGTTCAGCGGGAAATCGAACGGGCGGCGCACCCAGGGAATATCGAACTCCTCGCCCAAGCGCGCCACCGCATCCAGCACGGGCGGCGCCAGGTGCGTGTGCTTGTGCGTGTCCAGGTGCGTCGGCCGGATGCCCGCGTCCACGATGCGCCGCACCTGGGCCCGCAGCTCTTCGTACACGCGGATCTGGCGGCGCGCCATGGCGGCGAGCAATTGCGGCACGGTGAGCGGCAGCGGCTTGCCGGTGGAGAGCGACCGCCCGCCGATCAGGACCAGGTGGCAGCCGACGTTGAGCGAAGGGGTTTCGCGCGCCAGGCGCAGGGCGTCCTCGAACGCCGCGCCGTTGGCCATCAGGGTGGCGGCGGTGAGAATGCCGCGGCGATGCGCTTCCACGATGCCTTGGTTCACGTCCGGCGTGAAGCCGAAATCGTCGGCGTTGACTACCAGTTGTTTTCGGAGGCTCAAAATAGGGTCAGTCGAATGGTCAGGAATTTCTTGGGGTTCGCGCGGATATCCTTGGCGAGCGACTGGAACTCGCTGGTCGCGCCGTTGAGCGCATCGTAAAGCTGCGGGTTCACCATGAACTGCCCGATGGTGCCCTGGCCGGCATTGATCTTGTCGATGGTGGCGTTGAACTTGGCGACGAACTCGTCGAGACGCTGGTAAAGTTGCTCGTCCTTCAAGAGCTTTCCCGCGGTGCCCTTGCCGGCGTTGACGTTGGCCAGCAACCGCCGGATCTCGTCCAACGATTGCTTCGCCTCGTCGAACAGCGCGGGGTCCTTGAGGAGCTTGCCCGCGCTTCCCTGGCCGGCCTGCAAATCCGCCAGAATCGCATCCGCGCGTTGGAGGGGCGAGCGCAGTTCCTGGTACAGCGTATCGTCGTAAATCAGCTTGCTGATGGTGCCGTGGCCGCTGCGCACGTCGACCAGCAGGCTCTGCATCTCCGAGCCGATGCTGTTCAGCCGGTCGTACAACTCCTCGTCCTTGAGCAGCTTTCCGATGTTGCCCTTGCCCTGTTCGACGCCGGCGAGCAGCGCATCCACCCGGTTTACGATGGTCTGGAACGTTGCCAGCAGGCTGGCGCTTTGCGCCATCAATTCGGGAATGTCCTGCGCCTGAAAGCTCTTGATTTCGCCGCCGTCCAGGACGTGCCGCGGGGCGCGGCCCTTGGTAATGTTGATGAACTTGTCGCCCAGCAGGTTGGACGCCGTGATTCCCGCCACCGAGTCCACGGGGATGTCCGGCAGGTATTTCTCATCCACCTGCAATTCGAATTCGACGGTGCGCTTGGGGTCCGCCGAGTTGCTCAGGCTCACCTTGTCCACCGAGCCGATGGTGATGCCGTTCAGCCGCACCGGCGTGCTGTCGGTTATGCCGGAAGCGTCGTCCAGGTAGATGTGCAGCGTCGCGGTCCGCAGGAACGGGTTCATCGAGCTGGTGAGCAGAAAAATCAGTAACGACAGAATCAGGAACGCGGTCAGCCCGACCACTCCGACCTTCAACTGCGACCACCGTACTTTGGTGCTGCGATCCGGCATGGTCTATACCCGCTGCTTCACAAACTTCGAAATGTAGGAATCTCGCGACTCTTCCAGCTCATCCTGGCTGCCTTCAAAGATCAACCGGCCGTCCCGAAGCACCATGAAGGTGGTCGGCATGGCGCGATCCGCGCCGTTCGGAGCCGGCTCGAGACACCCTTGTTTCGAATTGTAGCGGAAATTCGCGATCAGGTTCCCATCCTGATAGCGCTGCGTTACCAGCAGGGTGGTAGTCTGTTTCACGTCCCGCTCTTTAATGAGCAGCGCGATGATGGTGTGGGCGGTGATGGGGTCGAGCCCGGCCGTGGGCGAGTCGTAGAGCACCAGCGGGGGTTCCGTCACCACGGCGCGGGCGATGGCGGCGCGCCTTCTCATGCCGCCGGAAAGCTCGCTGGGGAATTTCTCCAGCGTGCCGCCCAACTCGACGAACTCGAGCGCCTCCTCGACGCGCGGCAGGACCCGCTCGGGAGCGCAGTGGATGGACCTCTGGTTGAGCAGCGGATACGCCACGTTCTCCTCGATGTTCAGGGAATCGAACAGCGCGCCTTCCTGGAACAGTATGCCGATTTTGCTTCGAATATCGAACAATTGCCGCTCTCTGAGCGTGGTCAGGTTCTGTCCGAATGCGTAGACTTCTCCGGAGTCGGGCTTCACCAGTCCCAAGGCGGTCTTGAGCAGCACCGTCTTTCCGCTGCCGGCCGCGCCCAGGATGACGCGCGATTCCCCTTCGAACGCCTCGAAAGAGACGCCGGAGAGCGCCGCGACTTCTCCGAACGCGACGCTGACGCGATCGAAGCGGAGGACGGCCTGGCGGTTGCCGGTGGGCATCAGCTCCCCGCCTGGCTGACGAAGATCTTGGCGATGATCAGCGTCAATATAAAGATCAGGATCGAGGCGGTCACCATCGCCTGGGTGGTGGCGCGGCCCACGCCCTGCGTGCCGCCGGTGGCGCGGAGGCCGTAAAAGCAGCCGACCAGCGCGATGGCGAATGCGAACACGAATGGCTTGAGCAGCCCCTGCGCCACGTCGTTCCACTCCAGCGCGCGCCAGGCCGTGCTCCAGTACTGCCGCGATTCGATATGCAGGAAGAGGAAGGAAATCACCCAGCCCCCGAAGATGCCCACGAAGTCCGCGATGATGGTCAGCAGCGGCAGCATGGTGCAGGTGGCGATCAGCCGCGGCGTCACCAGCTTCTGGACGGGATCGGTGCCCAGCGCGCGCATGGCGTCGATCTGCTCGGTGACCTTCATCGAGCCCAGCTCGCTGGCCATGCCGGAAGAGTTCCGGCCCGCCACCATCAGGGCCGTCAGCACCGGTCCCAACTCGCGCACCAGGGTGAGCGAAACCAGCGTGCCGGTCTTGCCGACCTGGCCGTATTGCGAAAGCGCGCGCGACATCTGCAGCGCCATCACCGCGCCGCTGAAGAACCCGGTGAGCACCGCGATGGGGAGACTGCCGACTCCGATGATATCCATCTGGAGCGCGATATCGTCGCTGTAGTGCGGGCTGAGGAAGACGTTCTTGATGGCCCTGCCGGCGAGCAAGAAGAACTCCTGGGCAGCAAGAACAGGCTCTTTCAGCAGATCCAGCAAGTAGGTTGGTCCCCGAACTCCGATGCTACCATACAAGAAGTAAACCTAGCGATGAAAGGACTTACCGATATTCCCGGTATTCGAGTCGGCCACATTTCCGATTACGATGCGATCACCGGCTGCACGGCCATCCTGTGCGAACGGGGCGCCGTGGGCGGAGTGGACATACGCGGCTCGGCCAGCGGCACGCAGGAGATCGACACGCTCAGCCCCTACCACGTGGACCCGCAAGTACACGCCATCCTGCTGGCGGGCGGCAGCGCTTTCGGCCTGGAAGCGGCCGCAGGCGTGCGCCGCTACCTGGCGCAGCGCGGCGTGGGCTACCTTTTCGGCGGCCAGCATATTCCCATTGTGCCCGCCGCGATCCTGTTCGACCTCGGAATCGGCAAGCCGAATGTTCACCCCAGTCTGGCGATGGGCGAAGCCGCCGCCGCCGCCGCTTCCACCGGCGCGGTCGAGGAAGGGTGCGTGGGCGCGGGCACCGGCGCCACCGTGGGCAAGCTCTTCGGCATGAAGCAGGCGATGAAGTCGGGGATTGGATCGTTCACGGTGACGCTCCCCGGCGGCGTGCTGGTCTCGAGCCTGGTGGCGGTGAACGCATTCGGCGACGTGCGCGACCCGGACACGGGGAAGATCGTCGCCGGCGCGCGCCAGGCCCCCGGCAGCCGGGAGTTCGCGGGCACGGTGGAGCGGATGCTGCGCGGCGAGCTGGGCAGCCTGCGGGGCAGCAATACCACGCTGGCGGTGGTCGCCACCAACGCCAAGCTGACCAAGGTGCAGGCCAACAAGCTGGCGCAATTCGCCAGCCTGGGGATGGCCCGCACCATCTATCCGGTGAATACCATGGCCGATGGCGATACCGCCTTTGCGCTCTCCATTGGCGACCGCGAGGCGGATATCAATGTGCTGGGCGCGGCGGCGGCGGAAGCGCTGGCCAGGGCTATCGTGCGCGCGGTGAAATTCGCGAGGACCCTGGGCGGCGTGCCGGGGCTGGGATAGTGGCCCTCACACCGGGCGACTGTGCGTAGGACGTCTGGTCTACTGCTTCGCCGCCGCCTGGCTTTTCGCGAGCAGCCCTTTGATCAGATCGGAAGCGGGCGCCTCCTGGTAGCCTTCCGGAATCTGGAAGACGCTATCGGGCACAGGCGCGGTGGAAAGCTCCGCCACCTCCTGATTCATCTGCATGAAGGGCTCGTTGGGGTCGAAGCTCGCGCCGGACGGGTGGCTTCCGGCGGGCATCCGTTGCAGCATCGCAGCCATGGCGGGCATAAACATGTCCATGTGCATCCGCAGTACAGTCGCCCCCTTCATCATTTCCTTCATGAGGGGATCGAAAACGTCCGAGAAACCCGGAAACTGTTTCATCGCCTTGCCCATGGAGGCAGCCGGATTCATGGTGGCGTAGGACCAAAGGGAATAGCCGGTCAACTCGCGAATGGCGGGCACGCGCATGACTTCGCCGGGCTTGGCGCTCCACAACTGCATGACCATTTTGACCATGGGACCGGCGGGCATGTTGGGCAGGGCCGGCCCTTCGACCGAGACCACGATCTCGCGCTCCTCCGCCTCCACACCCTGGATGACGGCGGTACGGCCGGTCACCCTGGCAGGTGAAATATCGGCTTTCATGGACGGCATGTTGGCGCGGGCTTCGGCCGGCATTTCCGGCATGGCGCGGGCCACTTCCTCGCCGTACTGGTCGTACGGCAGCTTGGCATAGCGCTTGCCCGCGGTATCCAGGAGCGTGATCTCCTTGGTGGTGAAATCGATGATCGAATTGAACCCCATGGACGTGGAGAACCCTTTGCCGCCCTTTAGGCGAAGCACGGTCTCCTGCGGCATGACACGCGCCATCTGCGCGGGCAGGGCGGAATTCGTCTTGATCTCCATTTTGTAGCGGAGCGTGACGTCGGCGTGCGCCACCGAGAGCGTGAGCGCCAGCGGGAATATGGATGCGAAGGTGCGAAAGCGGCAGGTCATCATAGACTCCCAGACCCTACATGATGCCACAATTCCGTTATGAAGACCCTTGCATGCTTTCTGTGGCTAGGTCTCTGACTGCCTGAAATATTTGTAAAAAACCATTTTTATGCAGAAATGTTTTGGCGCATACTTGGAGTATGGGGCGTCCACCTCTGAGTGTCGAAGTCAAATCGAAGGACCAGACTAAACTGACGGAGTTGCTGAGCGGCGGTATACAGCAGGTCCGAGTCGTGTTGCGAGCCCTGGCGCTGCTGCAATTATCCCCGGGGGGTTAGCGCGCCGCGCATCGCCAGCGTAGTTCCACTCACCGCCCAGGCCATTCGCAACCTCGCGCGCCGCTACCAACGGGGCGGTCTCGATGCCGCGCTCTACGACAAGCGGCGCCCTGGCGCGGCGCAGGTCCTGGACGACAGCCAAAAGCAGCGAGTCATCGCCATGGTGTGCAGTTCCCCGCCGGAGGGCCGCGCTCGCTGGACCGTGCGACTGGTGGCGCAAGAAGCGGTGAAACGGAGACTGGTTCCGCGCGTGGGACGGGAAACCATTCGGATTCTGCTCCTCGACCACGACCTCAAGCCGTGGCGGGAAAAAAATGTGGTGCGTGGCGGAACTCGACGACGCCTACATCGCCAAGATGGAGGACGTGCTGGCGACGTATGAAAAGCCCTACGATCCTTCCGAGCCGGTGATCTGTCTGGACGAGAAACCCGTCACGCTGCACGCCGACGTGCGCCCCAGTTCGCCCGCCCGGCCGGGGAGGGAAACGCGGCGCGACAGCGAGTACGAACGGCGCGGCACGGCCAATGCTTTCTGCGCGGTGGAGCCGAAGGCAGGGCGGCATTTTACCTTCCCTACGCCCAATCGCTCGGCGTTCGAGTTCGCCCGGGTCGCCTGTCACCTGGCGATGCAGTACCCGGAGGCGAACACCATCCACTTGGTCATGGACAATCTCAATATCCACTGCCGCAAATCGCTGACGGACGCCTTCGGAATGGAGATCGGCAGTGAGATCTGGAACCGCTTCACGGTTCACTTCACCCCTACCCACGGAAGCTGGCTCGACCAAGCGGAAATCGAGATCGGGATCTACTCACGGCAATGCCTCGGTACCCGAAGGATTCCCGATCTCCAAACGCTACGCCGGGAAACTCGGGCTTGGAACCGCCGTGTGAACCATGACCGCGTGAAGATCGCCTGGACATTCGACCGCCGGACCGCTCGTCGTAAGTTCGGCTACAAAAGCAAATCTTTCAAGCGGTCACAGTACTAGCCCGTAACTATTTGAGGAATTTGGTGGGCCCTGTAGGATTTGAACCTACGACCAACGGATTATGAGTCCGCTGCTCTAACCGCTGAGCTAAGGGCCCGCAGTATCCATATTGTACCGGCTGGATCGTGGTTCTGTCTCTACGCCGCGCGGACCTCAGCGCTGGCGCTGTCCATGACCCCATTCCGCCACCGAGGTCTCCCCTGAGAAGCTCCCGCGCGTGCGGAGTTTCATTGTTTGCGCGCCCGGTTGGCAGCCCTAATGAAGCGCAGGGCCAGCAAGAGCAGAAGAAAGACGATTGCGAGGATAGGCCAGAGGAGTGGAATCGATGAAACACCGTGCAGGATCAAACGGTACAAGACCCCTAGAAGTAGAGCGACGGCAATCGCCATAAGGAGAAAGCCGATAGGGATATAGAGGAGGATCTTGCTCTTGGCGGTCATCTGCCGCCCCCGCCCTGGAGCGATAGCTGAACCGGCGATAGACGGCGAGCGCGGCGACGGGTGGCCTGGACGCAAAAGGACATAGCGCAGTACTGTTATGATACCATTCTCATCCGAAGTGTCTTTTGTCTCCGCTGACCCGGGTGCGCGACATGAATGTTGGAGTTTTTCGGGAAGGCTGGATTGCCATAGCGAATCTAGAAGTATATGATATTTCTAGAAAGGAGGCCATGCCTCAGTCCCTTCCCAGCTTGGAGACGCGCCGAACCGAACTGCTCCGCGCTCTGAACGATCTCAAAGACATGCGCCCTGGTTCCGTCGTTGGCGCCGTGTTCCGGTGCCGAAAACCGAACTGCCATTGTTCGCGCCCTGACGACCCCGGCCACGGCCCCATCATGCGCCTCACCTACAAATGGCATGGAAGGACCGTCACCGAAGCGTTGCCGACTCCGGCAGCCGTGCGCAAAGCGAAACAGGAAATTGCCGAGTTTCGCAATTATCAACGGCTCGGCCGTGAACTGGTAGAGGTCAGTGAGCACATCTGCCGCTTACGGCCCGTGGAGGACACGCTCACTCCGCAGGAAAGAAAACGGCCGAAACGATTGAACAGGAGATCAAACGGGAGGTGAGCCGCCTGCTCCAGGTGGTCTTCACTGGCCGCCGGAACAGTGGCAAGGTGGATTTGGAGGCGGTCGAGATGCTGGTGCGCACTTCGATGCACCGCGCCGGGGCGGCCGCTCTCGAGCGTCTGCTTTCGATGCCTTCCCCGGAATCGAAGCACGTGACCTGTTCCTGTGGACACTCGGCAAAGCACCAGGGCAGGCGCGCCAAACAGATCGTAACCGCGCTGGGCCGGGTTCGGTTTGAGCGAAGCTATTACATCTGCCCGCACTGCCATCAGGGCCACAGCCCGCGTGATCGGGAACTGGATGTGGAAGGCGTCGCCTGTTCGCCGGCCGTGCGCCGGATGATGGCAGTGGTGGGTAGCGATACCAGCTTCGATCAGGGCCGTGAGCAGCTACGGCTACTCGCCGGTGTTGCGGTCACCGCTAAAGCGGTGGAGCGTCATGCCGAGGCCATCGGCGCTGGCATTGAGGCCTGTGAGCAGGAGGAGATCCGCCGGGCCAAGCAACTGGAACTGCCCGCCGTATGCGCCCCTGCCGCGCCGATCTTCTACATCGAAATGGACGGCACAGGCGTACCCGTGGTGAAAGCGGAAACCGAAGGCCGCGCGGGCAAGGTGGAAGGCCAACCGGCGCACACGCGCGAAGTCAAGCTCGGGTGCGTCTTCACTCAAACCGGTGTCGACGAAGAGGGCCGGCCTGTTCGCGACGAGGACTCCACTTCCTACGTCGCCGCGATCGAAACCGCCGAGGCGTTCGGCTTACGGCTCTACAACGAAGCCTGGCGGCGTGGTTGGAGCCGGGCGCAGAAGAAAGCCCTGATCGGCGACGGCGCCGTCTGGATCTGGAACCTCGCTGACCAGCACTTTCCAGGCGCGATCCAAATCGTGGATCTCTTCCACGCCCGCCAGCATCTCTGGGAACTCTCGGCCAAGCTGTTCCCCCAGGGCGGGAAGATTCGCCAGCGGTGGATGGCTCGCTGTCTGGATCGACTGGAGCGAGGCAAGATCGAAGCGCTGGTCAAGATCCTCCGCGAGTCGGCGCCCGCCAGCGCGGAACTCGCCAGAATCGTAGCCAACGCAGCCGAGTACTTCGCGCGCAATGCGGAACGAATGCGCTATCCAGCCTTCCGCAAACAAGGGTTGTTCGTTGGCTCCGGCGTTGTCGAGGCGGGATGCAAAACTGTGATGGGAGCACGACTAAAACGTTCCGGATCGTTCTGGACCGTCGACGGCGCCAACGCCATCATCACATTGCGCTGTTGCCGCTTTAGCCACAGGTTCGAAGACTACTGGGAAAGCCGCTCCCCAGCCGCCTGATCACCCACTTTTTTGTCGCGCACCCACGCGGGGTCGCGGTCAGCGTCCAAAAGCCGGCCGCCCCGCAAATTGCGCCTGCGCTCCCAACTGCTCCTCGATGCGCAGAAACTGGTTGAACTTTGCGACGCGTTCGCTGCGGCATCCCGAGCCGGTCTTGATGTGGCCCGCGCCCGTCGCCACCGTCAGATCGGAGATGAACGTGTCTTCGGTTTCACCGGAACGGTGGGAGACGAAGCAGCGATAGTTGTTGCGCTTGGCCAGCTCGATGGTATCCAGGGTTTCCGTCACCGAGCCAATCTGGTTGAGCTTGATGAGGACCGCGTTGGCGATTCCCTTCTCGATTCCTTCGCGGAGAATCCGCGGGTTGGTGCAGAAGATGTCGTCGCCCACCAGCTCAATCCGCGATCCCAGGGTCCGGGTGAGGTCTTTCCACCCCTGCCAATCGTTCTCCCCCATGCCATCCTCCAGCAGAATGATGGGATACTGGTTCACCCACGACTCCCAAATCCCGATCAGTTCTTGCGGCGTGATGGCTTTCTTGGTGGATTTGAACAGAACGTACTTCCCGTCGTCCCACATCTCGCTGGCCGCGGGATCGAGGCAGATCGAGATGTCCTCGCCAGGCTTGTACCCGGCTTTTACGATCGCTTCCAGGATCGATTCCACGGCCTCGTCGTTCGATTTCAGATCCGGCGCGAAACCGCCTTCGTCTCCGACCGCCGTGCTGTAGCCTTTCTTACGCAGCACCTGTTTCAGGGCGTGGAAGGTTTCGATGCCCATGCGGATCGATTCCGCGAACGAGGACGCGTGGTGCGGCGCGATCATGAACTCCTGGAAATCCACCGTATTGTCGGCGTGCTTCCCGCCATTCAGCACGTTCAGGCACGGGACCGGCAGCAGACACGCATTGGCGCCGCCCAGGTACCGGTAGAGCGGAAGGCGATGCGCGTTAGCGGCCGCTCGGGCGGCGGCCATGGATACCGCCAGAATCGCGTTGGCGCCCAGCTTAGCCTTGTTGGGCGTGCCGTCCAGCCCGATCATGGCCGCATCGAGGCCCCGTTGATCCGCGGCGTCCAGGCCGGTCACGGCCTTGCGGATCGCGGTGTTGATGTTGCTCACGGCCTTGGTGACGCCCTTGCCGCCGTACCTGCTTTTGTCTCCGTCGCGCAGTTCCACCGCTTCTTTTTCGCCGGTTGAAGCGCCGGAGGGCACAGCGGCCCTGCCCATGCTTCCGTCCGCGAGGAAGACATCCGCTTCTACCGTGGGGTTTCCTCTGGAATCGAGGATCTCCCTGCCAACGACTTTCACGATTTCGGTCATGAGAACGCTCCTTAGAGAGGCCAAAAAACAAAAGCTCCCGCCAACCGGTAGGAGCTATCGTTCCCGGATGTCCGGGACGGTTCAGGGTGAGGCCCCACCACCACGAAATGAAGCTCCACTATATTTCGGATACAGGCGTCCGCGCAACCGGGAGCGGTGAACCTGCCTGGAACGGTGCGCTTAGTGCCCCGCGCCGGCCCTCACTGCGTGCAACGACTCCGCTTGGGCGAACTTGGGCCAGTTGAAGCCATAGAACGCCACGAAAGCGAAGCAGAACATCGGCACGATGAAACCACGGGACATATCGAATTTGTCGGCCACGTAACCCATGAGCTTGGGCAGGATGGCGCCGCCCATGATGGCCATCACAATGTAGGAGGATGCCCTTTTCGCCCGCGCGCCCAGGCCATAAATCCCCAGCGCGAAGATAGTCGGGAACATGATGGACATGAAGAAATAACTCAGGAACACACAAGCCACCGAAAGCCAACCCAGCTTACAGAAAATCAGAAACGTGGCGGCGACATTCAGCACCGCATAGAGACCGAGTATCTTGTGGGCCGAGAACTTCTTGAGCAAGCCAGCCCCGGTGAATCGCCCGATCAGGAAGCACACAAAGCCCAGTGACGCCAGGTTCGACGCGCCTTTGTCGCTCATGGCGAGGATGCCGGACTTATTCGCTTCGAACCAACCGGAAAGCCAGTTTTGTAAGAAGCCGGAGTGGAGTGACAACTTAGTCATCGCCGCCTCCCACGAGGCGGGAATGGCGGGAACTTCGGCGGTCATGTAGTTAATGAAGAAGCTGAAAATGCCGGCTTGGGCGGCGACGTAGAAAAACTGGGCCGCGACGGCCATCACAAAGTGCGGGTGCTTCCAGATGGAATGCGAAGCCCCAGGCGTGGAATCGTCCAGATGATAGTCGTCCCCGGTCTTGATGTCGGGAACCTTGGCAAAGAAGAAAATGGCGGCCAGAACGACGACGATGGCGGCGATGGCCACGTAGGGGATGTAGAGCGTCTGGCTCCCGGTGCTGCGGCCGAGCGTGTCCTTGGAATAGAAGAACACGCTGCCGATGATGGGACCGCAAATCCAGCCGACCCCGTTGCAGGATTGGGCCAGGTTGATGCGCGTGGCCGCATAGCGCGCATCGCCCAGCACGGTGGTATAAGGATTGGCGATGGTTTCCAGAAACGTGAGGCCGGTGGCGATGGCGCAAACGCCTACCAGAAACGCCACAAACGCGAGGTTGGGCGATACGCGTCCTACATGGACCAAGTTGCTGATATGGGTGGCGGGGATGAACCAGAATCCGCCCAACGCCACAATCAGGAGACCGGCCATGATGCCGAATTTGTACCCGAGTTTGGTCGCCAGCCACCCCGCGGGCACCGACATTAAGAAGTAGCCCAGGTAGTGCGCGAACTGCACCCAGGCGGATTGCGCTTTGGTCAGGCTCAACTCTTCCTGAAAGTGCTTGTCCATGACGTTGATCATCCCGTTGCAGATTCCCCACAGGAGGAACAGCGAGCTGACCAGGATGAACGTGTACATCAGGTTGATGCCGTCATCGCGTACGAAAAGGCCCTTCTTGCTGGTAGGCATGATGTGTGGAAAGCAATTCTAGCAGGCATTGTGGGGCAGGATTTCATCCTGCGCGCCGGTTTGTAACCGGCGCACGCAGCTTGGCGGGTTGCCAACCCGCCGCAGATTGCAAATCTGCCCCACAATGGGAACATGAGCCAATTGCGAGAGTGGTTGTCCGCGGGGCCGCTGATCACCGACGGGGCGTGGGGCACCCAGTTGCTGGCGCTCGGCCTCGCACCGGGAGCTTTGCCCGATGCCTGGAACCTGGAGCGTCCCGAGGCCGTGGAATCGGTGGCGCGCGCCTACGTGGAAGCCGGGAGCCAGGTGATTCTGACCAATACGTTCCGTTCGAACCGGATCACGCTCGAGGCGGCCGGGTTGGCCGGCCAACTCGATGCCATCAACCGCGCCGGGGTGGAGATCTCCAAACGCGCGGCGGCCGGCAGGGCCCTGGTGTTCGCCTCCATCGGGCCCACCGGCAAGCTGCTCATGAATGGCGAGGTTGGGCGGGGGGAGGTGGCCGCGGCGTTCGCCGCGCAGGCCGTTGCGCTGGCCGCGGCCGGCGCGGACGCGCTGCTCGTCGAAACCATGAGCCACCTCGAAGAGGCCGGCCTCGCCCTGAGCGCGGCCCAATCCACCGGCCTTCCGGTCATCGTCTCGTTCGCCTTCGACAGCGGGAAGAACAAGGACCGGACGATGATGGGCGTCACCCCCGAGGGGGCCGCGCGGGCCATGGAATCGGCCGGCGCCGATGCCGTCGGCGCCAATTGCGGCGCGGGGATCGAGCGCTTCGTGCCGGTGTGTGAGAGGCTCGCGGCAGCCTGTTCCTTGCCAGTCTGGATCAAGGCCAACGCCGGCCTGCCGGAGATGCGGGAAGGCGCGGTGGTCTACAGCACGCGGGCCGGCGTCTTCGCCTCGTACCTGCCGGCGCTGATCGAGGCCGGCGCGTCGTTCATCGGCGGCTGCTGCGGGACGACTCCCGAATTCATTCGGGCGCTGGCCTGCGCCACATGACTATCCACCCCGACCCGCAGCGCAGCCTGGCCGACCGGTTATTCGAACTAGGCGTCGAGTTCCCTTGCGGCGGGGAGACCGCCTGTGGCGGGTGCAAGATCCGGGTGATTTCCGGCCACATTCCCATCACACCAACCATGCGGCAAGCCTTGTCCGAGGCGGAGCTCGCCCAGGGCTGGCGCCTGGCCTGCTGCGCCGAGGCGCGCGAAACCGTCGTGGTGGAGGTGGACCAGTGGTCGCTGCCGGTGCTCACCGATGAGCAGGCGACGCCGCTCGAGCCGCGCCCGGGTTTCGGCGCCGTAATCGACCTGGGCACCACCACGCTGGCGGCGCAACTGGTGGATCTCACGACGGGCGAGGTGCTGGCCGTCGAGACGGCGCTGAACCCCCAGGCGCGGCACGGCGCCGACGTCATGAGCCGCATCCAGTACGATCTGCGGCGCCCCGGCGAATTGACCGCCATGATCCGACGCACTCTCGGCCAGATGCTGGCGCGGCTGGCCGGCGGCCGCGTTCTCGAAGAGGTGCTGATTGCGGGCAACACCGCCATGCACCACCTGTTTTGCGGCCTCAGCGTGGAGCCCCTGGCGGCCGTGCCGTTCCTCTCCCCCGAACTTGGGGAGCGCCGCTTCGGCGCCCGGGAGCTTGGCTGGGGCGCCCCAGTCCGCTTCCTGCCCTGCCTGGGCGGCTTCGTGGGCAGCGACCTGTTGGCCGGCATCGTAGCCACGCACCTCGGGGAGCAGTCCGCCGCTCACGCTCTATTCGATATCGGCACCAATGGCGAAATTGTGCTGGGCAGCCGGCACGGAATCCTGTGCGCGTCCACGGCCGCGGGACCGGCCTTCGAAGGCGGCAGAATCAGCGTGGGGATGACCGCCCGCGCCGGCGCCATCGACGCGGTGCGCGTGCGCGATGGCGCCTACGAATGCCACGTGATTGGCGGCCAGGCGGCGCATGGCATTTGCGGCAGCGGCCTGGTGGATGCCGCCGCGTGCGCTCTGGAACTCGGCCAAATTCTTCCCAGCGGCCGCCTCGCCAGTGGCCTCAAGACCTTGCGCCTCACCGATAGCGTCTCGCTGAGGCAGAGCGACATCCGCGAACTCCAACTCGCCAAGGGCGCCATGGCCGCGGGCTTGAAGATACTCGCCGCCACGCCTCCGCGCTCCATTTGGCTGGCGGGCGCTTTCGGCAGTTACATCAAGGAAGCGGCCGCCCGCGCCATCGGACTGCTGCCCCAGGACGTTGCCATTCAGCCCGCCGGCAACAGCGCGCTTCGCGGCACCCGCATGCTGCTCCTCACCCCCACGCATGGCGACGCCCTGCTGGCCCGTCTGTGCGCCCTCACCAGGCACGTCGAGCTAGCCGCCGACCCGGCGTTTCAAGACACTTTCGCGGACTCCATGGCGTTCGCGCCCGTATCTTTTCGGCTGCCTGGCGCAAGTATGTAGTATGGACGCGATCTCCGAGAGCGATTCCGGGCTTCTGGAAGCGGCCCAGCATGGAGACGAGAGTTCTTTTCTGGCGCTTTATCGCCGCTACCGGACGCCATTGTTCCGCTTCGCGTGGCGGCTCACCGGTTCGGCGGCGACGGCTGAAGACGTCCTCCAGGAATGCTTCCTGGCGTTGATCGAGGGCGCTCGATTCGACGTGGATCGGGGTTCGCTGCGCGCGTATCTGTTTGGGATCGCACGCAACCTGGCGCTGAAACGAGTTCGCCTGGCGGAGCGCGAGTCCGAGGAGCTGGAAGACACGGAAGCCGATCTCGACCCGCTCGAAGACCTGCTTTCCGCCGAGCGGTCCGAGGTTGTGGCGCGCGCCGTCCTGGCGCTACCGACCTTCCAGCGCGAAGCGATCGTCCTCTTCGAGTACGAAGAGCTTTCGCTCGAAGAGATCGCCCAAGTGGCGGGAATTGAAGCCGGCGCAGTCAAGGCTCGTCTGCACCGGGCGCGGGAAACTCTGCGGCGCCGGTTGGCTCCGCTGATCGCAGCCCGCGCGTAAAGGAGATAGCGATGAAGGAACACGATCCGCTGAATTCGGTGTTGCGAGAATGGGAGGCCCCGGAACCGCCATCCGGCGTGGACGCGCGCGTTCGCGCGGCGTACCGGTCGCTCCACCGCCCGTCGCTGTGGCGGCGCGTCTGGTCCGCGCGAGTGACCATCCCCGTCCCCGTGCTGGCGGCGGCGTTGCTGCTGCTGCTGGCGCCGGTGCTGTGGCTCCAGTTGCGGCCGCATGCGCCCGCGCCGCAGCCCGCAACGGTGACGCCGGCTGGTTCGGGATACATGACGCGGGTTGAAACCGCCGGCTTCAAGCCTTTGCCAGATGGCGCGACACGCGTCATCCGATCCGGAGGATGGAAACAATGAATCGCAAATCGATCGTTCTTTTGGCGATGGCCGCTGCCGCTTTCGGTCAGGCCAACTCGCCGAGCGGGCTGAAGGTCTGGTTTGGCGATGGAACGGGGCTCGAAATCCATACCGAATCGACCGGTGCAAACGCGCCTACCTCGACCAGCGGCTCGGAAACCGTACCCGCGGGCTATGACTTTCACCGCTTGATATTCGACAAGCAGGGCGCGTTGCTTCTCGGTTATGATATCGAGGCCCGGAAAGCCGGCCAGGGCACGTTCACCGTTCGGATTAAGCCGGTCGACACGGACAAGATCAAGGTGGGCGGGCTGGGCAAATGGTTGGAGATCCCAACCCTGACGGGCGTCCGCGAATTCCCGCCGCTGCGGACAGGCGATGCCGTGGAAGTAGACATTCTGTATCACCCCGCAACGGGAGAGAGGATCTACGACGTTCTGAAGGTGTCGGGCGACCGGCCGCCGGCGCACGCCGCACCGGAGCCCTCCGGCGAACGGTTTTCGCTGGAAAACGTCCGGGTCACCATCAATGGCAAAACCATCGGGGAAGAGCGCAATGTCTGGATGCGGGGAGCGGCGTTCATGATTTACCTGCCGGGCCGCGGAGAGTCCTATCTGGCCCTCTCGCCCTCTGCGGATTACCCCCTTCAGGCGTCCGGCTGGATAGATCACAATATTCTAAGATTCTTCGCCGGTGGCGAACTGGTCGAGGTTGCCGGCAAGAGCAACATGCTTCAGAATTCGGACTACAGCACGGTTTGGGTGTACCACGTGCCGGAGTCGGAGTCGGACCGCGCGAGAGACCGGGCCGTCGAATTTAGCTGCGGCGACAAGGTGGAATCGCTAATCCGGATGCACCAGAAGAAAGAGAACTAACCGAGACCGGTAAGCAATACTCGACGCCCGCGCCGGAGTTTACCCGTCGCGGGCGTCGAGCATTGCCGGCCGGTCCGAGGCACAGCCTCGCCAGGTTGTCCTACCGCGCCTTCAACTGTTCGGGCAGCACGGCGTAGCCTTCGGGCGGCGGGAAGAGCGAGATGAGCAGCTCGAGGCGGCGGCGCAGATAGCGGCTGGGCATCTGGCGGGGGCCGGTTTCCACGTCGATGTCGCAGCAGGTGCCGTGCAGGTAGAGCGTGAGGGTATCCTCGAAGGCCTGGCGGGCGTACTCGCGGAAGAGCTTGGTTTCCTTGCGCACGTTCTTCTGCCGGCGGAGCAGGGCCTGCTTGAGATGCCAGCTCTTCTCGTCGACTTCGCCATGGACTTCGGCGCTCAGTTCTTCGCGGATGGTGCGATAGAAGCGCTCCTGCACTTCCGCGGGCCAGTGGTCCGCCAATAGAGCGGCCAGGGCGCTATAGAACTGGTAGTGATAGCCGGCCACTTCGACTTCCTTGATGCCGAACGCCAGCACGGTCATGCCGCCGGTTTCGCTGCGCGAGCAGGGAATCTGGCGGGTTTCGTGCGGGCGCTCGAAGGTCACGGTATCCGCGCCCTTGCCATTGGCCTTTTCGAGGTAGGGCGCCAGCAGAATGCCCATGGGCGGCAACGCCGCGACGATGGCCGGCGAGATGGCGGCGATGGGGTCGTTGAGGTACTGCCGGAGATCGTCCTCCGCCATGGGCAGGGTGGAGAAATAGGAGAACTTGCCAGTGAGCGGAATCATCTCGGCGCGGAAGCGCGCGGCGAGCTCTTCCACGGTGGTTCTCGGCCGTTCTGCGTCGGTGGACATCGTCGTGGTTCGATTGTAGCAGGGCGGCACGCCCAGAAGCCGTGAAAAAACCAATTTAGCCACGGATGAACACGGATGAACACGGATAAGAAGAACAAAGAACCTAAGATTTTCTTGGTTTTTTGCTTATCCGTGTTTATCCGTGTTCATCCGTGGCCATAATTCTTGCTGCTAAGCTCGTAGTTGGATGCACCCGAAAATCCTGGTATCGGCGGGTGAAGCCTCGGGCGACCTCTACGCCTCACTGGTGGTGGACGAACTGCGGCGCAGGTGGCCGGAGGCGGAGTGTTTCGGCTGCACGGGGCCGCGCCTGCGGGCCTCCGGCGTGCGCACCGTGGTGGACGCGGCCAGCCTGGCGGTAGTGGGGCTGCTCGAGGTGGTGGCGCACATTCCGCGAATCTACAGCGAGTACCGCAAGCTGCTGGCGGCGGCCGGGGAAGAGAAACCCGACCTGGCGATTCTCACGGATTCGCCGGATTTCCACCTGCGGGTGGCCGGGCAGCTCCATCGGCAAGGGGTTCCGGTGGTGTACCTGGTGGCGCCGCAGGCGTGGGCGTGGCGAAAAGGCCGCCTCCGGACGATGCGGCGAACCGTGCGGCGCCTGCTGTGCATCTTTCCCTTTGAAGAGGCTTTTTTTACGCGCGCGGGGGTGAAGGCCACCTACATTGGCCATCCTCTGGCCGGGCTGGTGGCGCCATCGGTCAGCCACGAGGAGTTTTTCCGGAAACACGGACTGGCCGCGGGCCGTCCATTAATAGCGGTACTGCCCGGGAGCCGCCGCGGCGAGGCCGCGCGCCATCTGCCCGCGGTGCTGGACGCCGTGGAGCGGCTCGGCCGGGAGCAGGCGTTGAATCTGATCCTGCCGGCCTCGGCCACCACCGGGGCCGCTTTTTTTCGGGAGCGCATGGGTTCCTCGGCGGTTCGAGTGATTGAAGGGGAAAGCTGGGATGCCATGGCCCACGCCGATCTGGTGCTGGCCGCCAGTGGGACGGTGACGGTGGAAGCGGCGCTTTTGGGAACCCCCATGGTGACCTTTTACAAGGTGACGCCGCCGAGCTGGATGGCGGGAAAGCTGCTGGTGCGGGTGCCGTTTTATTCGATGGTGAACCTGATCGCCGGGCGCGCGGTGGTCCCCGAGCTGATGCAGAGCCGGATGACCGGGGAGAGCATTGCCCGCGAGGCGCGCCGGCTGCTGGCCGACCCAGGCGCGCGCGCGGAGATGAAGGCCGGGCTGGATGAGGTCCGGCAAAAACTGTCGCGGGCGGGAATCTCCGCGCCGCGGCGCGCGGCCGCCATCATTCAAGAAATCCTGGAAGGACAAGTCGCTCATGTTTTGTAATCTCCGTATCCCGATTGCCGCGGCCATGGCGGCCGGCCTCCTGGCGATGGCCGCGCCGGCGCAGGAGCGGCGCTCCCGCATCGACGTTGAGCAGTACACCATCGACGCGGAAATCACGCCCGACAAGCAGTTCATCGCGGTAAAGGCCGTGGTGCAGTTCACGCCGCTCGACGACAACGTCGCCTCGGCGGTGTTCGAGCTGAACAACGCGCTCAATATTTCGCGCGTGCTGGACGCCCAGGACAAGCAGATTCCCGCCTCGCGCAACCAGCAGGACTCCACCGTGCGGCTGAGCTTCGAGCAGCCGCTCCCCAAGGGCCAGCCGGTCTCGATCACGTTCTTCTACGACGGCCGGCTGACGGGGCAGGAAGACTCGCCGGTGGAGGGCATTAAGTTCGCGGCCATCCATCCGGATTTCGCTTACCTGATGTACCCGGCCCGCTGGTTCCCCGTGAGCGGCTATACCACCGACCGCTTTGCGGCCGATGTGCGCGTCACCGTTCCCACGGGTTACACCGTGCTGGGCAGCGGGATGGACTCGCGCCAGGCGGCCGGCGATAAGAACGTATTCGAATTCAAGTTCGAGCATCCGTCGTTTCCCGGCAGCATTGCGGTGGTCAAGGGAGATCCGGTGAAAGTGCCGTCGGAGGGCGTCACCACTTCGCTCTACTTCCGCGGGCCGGAAGCGGACATGGCGCAGGCCTACGGAGACCTGACCGGCAAGGTGATGTCTTATTTCACGGGCCTGTTCGGCCTGCCTCCTTATGCCAATCTGACGGTGGTGGAGACCGAAGAGGGCGCGCCCAACGGCTATGCGGCGCCCGGTTTGATGTTTCTGGCGCCGCGCGGCATCGGCCGCCAGCCCAGCGCCAAGCTGGTCGCCAACCAGGTTTCGCGCCAGTGGTGGGAGGAGCTGTTGGGGCCCTCGACCCGCAATCATCTGTGGCTTACCAACGGGCTGGCGGCTTACTCGGAACTGCTGTGGACGGAGCACGTCAGCGGTCCCGGCGCCATGGAATCGCAGGCCCGCGACGTCATGGTCGAGGCCCTGACCGTCGACAACGTGCCCCTCATCCAATCGGCGCGGCTGGAGGACTATTCGCCGGAATTGTGGGCGCTGACCGGCTCCAAAGGCGCGGCCGTCCTGAACATGCTGCGCTACGTGATTGGGGACGATAAGTTCTTCCAGACGCTCAAGACCTACGCCCAGCAGTTCGCCTGGAAGTCGGTGAACACAGACGACTTCCGCAAGGTGGCGGAGAACGTCTCGGGCCAGAGCCTGGATTATTTCTTTATCCAGTGGATCGATTCCAGCCTGGCGCCGGAATTCAAACTGGAATACACCATTTTCCGCACCCAAAAAGGCTTCCGCGTGATGGGCAAGATTGCGCAGGACCTGGACACGTTCCGCATGCCGGTGGACCTGAGGATCGAAACCGAAGGCAAACCGGAGGAAAAGCGCGTGGAAGTGGTGGGCACATCGTCGGAGTTTTCGGTGGACACCTTTGGCAAGCCCAAGACAGTGGTCATCGACCCCGGCAACCGCGTGCTGCGCTACAGCAACGAAATGAGGGTGGCGGTGGCCATCCGCCGCGGAGAACAGTTCGCCGAGCTGAGCGAATTCGGGGATGCCCTCAAGGAGTACCAGAAGGCGCTGGAAACCACCCGCAACAGCTCGCTGGCGAACTACCGGATTGCCGAAGTCTTCTTTCTCCAGCAGAACTGGCAGGCGGCCGCCAACTCGTTCCGCGAGGCGCTGAACGGGGACCTCGAGCCCAAGTGGACGGAAGTATGGGCGCACATCAATCTGGGCAAGATTTTCGATGTCACGGGGCAGCGGGAGCGCGCCGTGAACGAATACAATCTCGCCATTCGGACCAAGGACAACACGCAGGGCGCGCAGGAAGAGGCCGCCAAATTTCTGAAGACGCCTTACGAAAGGCAGCGGCGTCCCGAGCAGTGAAACCTGTGTGCACTGGTTTCTTGGCCGCAGTACTGTAGTTCTTGTGGTGAACAGTACTGGTACGTACCAATAATCCGCCCCGCACCTATGTTTTCTATGTAAACTATTCAACAATAAAGTGTTACACTTATTGCCGCTCCGGGCAGCGCTTTTGCCGTAAGCACCTACGACCGTTTGGCGGCCTCGTCCGGCCCAACACATTTATGTGAGAATAGCCGCGGTATGCGATTTTCGGGTTCTTTTTTGACCCAGGACTATTGACATCGAGCCTGATACCGTGATCATATAGATGGACGTTGTGTTTGTGCCTTTCGGAGAATGAAGGTTCGCCGTGCGCCGTTACGCAAATTACTGGATCGCGAGTTTCGTTCGCCTGATTTCCGTCCGCTTGATACTGTCGCGATCGCGGTGTGCGGGTGTGGCAATGAAGCATTGGAGGCTTACGGCAGACATGGCATTCGGTCCAGTACTACTTACGCTTGCTTGAATATGCCAGCGATAGTATTATAAATCCGGGCAGTGCCTTGGAAGGCGCGAGTCGGAATGGCAGCACATCGGTAAGAAGAACAAGGAGGACGCGTGAAACTGATTCGGAATCTCTTGCTGGGCGGTGTGTTATTCGCAAGTGGTGCCTTTGCGAACAACCTGCTGACCAACGGCAGCTTTGAAAGCGGAACTTTTGTTGACACCAGCGGCGGCTGTGGGGGGGATTCGCTCCCTGCGGGCTCGACGGCTATGACTGGTTGGACGGTCATCGCCACCACCGGGCCGGTGGCGTGGCTTGCCAACGGCGGCGCCTGCTACGGTGGCGTGGCCGCGCAAGGCGGTACGATGTTCCTCGATCTGACCGGCATTACCGGCGACGCGAGTCCTTTTGGCGGCGTCCAGCAGACTGTGGATGGCCTGGCTGCCGGCAACTACGCCCTGACTTTCTACCTCGGATACCTTGGCACAGGCGCGGCCGGAGGCCCGGTGTCGGCTAAGGTTACGGTCGGCACTCAGCCCAGCGTGGAGTTCACCAGCGGGTCCGGCGGGACGGGGAATGTCTGGACGCTGGAGACGCTGGACTTCAGCATCGCGACTGCGGGCAACTATACCGTCAGCCTGGCCGGAGTTTATTCCGCGGGCCATACGTATATTGGCCTTGACAACCTCGATTTGGAATTCACAGGCAGCGGCGTGCCGGAGCCGGCAATGAGTATACCGATCGCGCTTGCCGGGGTTTTTTTCGTTCTCTCGCGCCGCAAACGCGCCAGGCAATAACAGAGCACCGACTTGATCGGGCGTGGGCCCCCCCCCCGGGGGGTGCGCGACGGGGATGTAGGGGCTTGCGCCGTTCCTCTTTTGACGCATGATGCTAGCGTGTGTCTACGTGAGGATAGACCATGTCTCAGACTCTGCCCGAACTCGAGCTGAAAAGGTGGGAACTGCTTCGCCAGATTGCCTCCCTGGGGGGCTTTCGCGGAAGATGGAGAAGCCATTTTGCGGCTCGTCTTCGCCGAGCGGTGTAAGACAGGCCAACTCGATCTGGCGGCGGTCGAGACGGCCCTGCGCGCGGCCATGCCGCGCGCCATCGCCAGATGCGCCCCAAACAAGGGTTGACGGTGTTGGGGCGCCTGGAGATCGAGCGAGCCTATTATGTGTGCCCGCATGGTCACCACGGCCAGAGTCCGCGCGGCCGGGAACTGGACGTGGAAGGCGCCCAGTGCTCTCCGGGGGTGCGCCGGATGATGGCAGCGGCCGGGAGCAACTGGAGTTGCTGGCTGGCCTGGAGGTCACCGCCAAGTGCGTGGAGCGCCACGCCGAGCCGCGAACGTAAGAGAGCGGTTGCCGCGCCCTCAAAAATGCTTTCTTAAATCCGTGAACTGCTCCACGACCAGCAGCTTGCCTTTCCCCGGCCGCAGTTCCTGCTTCTCCAGAATCCAGGTGTGCGCGTGCGGGACGAAAACCGCGTTGAGGCCGGCCTCGAGAGCGGGGTTGATGTCCGATTTCGGGCTGTTGCCGATCATCCAGGTTCACTCCGGATCCATGCCGCGCTCCTTCACCAGACGCCGGTAAGCCGTGGCATCCTTCTCCTTGACAATGGCGGTGTGGCCGAACAACGCGCCCAGCCCCGAGCGGCCGATCTTGAGCTTCTGCTCTTCCGGGTGCCCCTTGGTGAACAAAGTCAAATCGTGGCGCAGCGAAAGGTATTCGAGGGTTTCCGGAACCCCTTCGATCACCTCCATGGGGCATTCCAGAATCCGCTCGGCGAACCGCATCGCGGTCCGGAGGTCTTCCTCGCGCACCTCGCGCTCGGCCAGGCGCTGGTAGCACTGCCGCAGATTGCGCGCGAAGTTGGCCGAGCCGTAACCGTGGATCTTGTTGTTGGCTTCCTCGATCTGGTCCAGGACCTCGCGCACCTTGCGCGGCGTCATCGAGGAATGGTCCAGGAACGCGGTGAACTCGTCGAAAGCGCGCTCGAAATAGATATTGTTCTCCCACAGCGTGTCGTCGGCGTCGATGAGGAGGAAGTGGCGCATGGGCGCGGCTACAGCCCCGAGGGCCCGCCGCCGAAACCATTGGTGGGAGCCAGGTGCTTCACGCGTTCGATGCGGCGCTGGCGCGGGATGTATTCCGCCAGGTAATGGTTGAGATCCTTGAGCCGGCTGGTTTCGGAGCGGCACGCCAGCAGCGCGTGCAGAAAATCCAGGTCCGGCAGCGCCTGCGCCAGTTGAAAACTGAGTTGCGGGTCCTGGAGGTCCGGCTCGCCGCGCCCTTGGGAAGCGGCCAGCCCGCTCAGGTCCCGGTAATTCGAGAGCGCCTGTTCGCGCAGGCCGGCGGGCGCCGGGGCGGGGTCGTCGTCGTCGAAGAAACTCACTTCGGCCTGGAGGTAAGCCTTCTCCTCGCTCAGCCCCACGATTTCGAAACGCCGCAGGCCGCGCGTCAGGATATCCATGCGGCCATCGGGGTATGTCTCGAGCACCTTCTCCACCATCACCGTGCAACCGGCGCTCACGATGCCGTTTTCCTTTGCCAGGACCACCCCGAATTCCGAGTGGTCGCGGATGGCGTTCCCGATCATTTGCTTGTACCGTTCTTCGAAGATGTGCAGCGGCAGCCGGGTTCTGGGAAAGATCACCACCTGTAACGGAAACAGCGGGATGAGCCGCGCAGGCATGGTAATATTATGACGTTTCAACTCCCAAAGAACCATAGCCACGGATGAACACGGATGAACACGGATAACCAGAACCTGAAAATAAAGTTCTTATCCGTGTTCATCCGTGGCTAAAATTGTCTTTTCACGGCTCCTATGCGAATTGACGGCAGAGTCGTCCTCATCACGGGCGCGTCCGAGGGAATCGGCGCCGCCTGCGCGGCGGAGTTCGCGCGCGTGGGCGCGAAGCTCTCGCTGACCGCCCGCTCGGAAGAAGGTCTCGGAAAGGCGGGGGGGGCGGCGCTGGTCACGCCGGGCGATCTCACCCGCGACGATACCCGCCGCCGCGTGGTGGCGCGCACGCTGGAACGGTTCGGCGCCATCGATATCCTCATCAATAATGCCGGCGTGGGCACCTACCTGCCCTCCTGGAACATGCCCATCGAAGAGGCGCGGCGCCTGATGGAATTGAATTTCTTTGCGCTGCTCGAAATGACGCAGCTTGTGGTGCCGCACATGCGCGCGCGCAAGAGCGGCATGGTGGTGAATATCGGGTCGATCGGGGGCAAGATGGTGCTGCCCTGGTCCACGCTATACAGCGCATCCAAGTACGCGGTGGGCGCCCTCACCGAAGGGTTGCGCATGGAACTGCGGCACGACGGCGTCGACGCCATGCTGGTCTGCCCCGGCTACGTGAAGACCGGTTTTCAGGAGCACGTCCGCGGCGGACACGTGCCGGCCGATGTGCTGCGCAGCCGCCGCTACGCCATCACGGCGGAGCAATGCGCCGCGGCCATCCGCCGCGGAGTGGAGCGCGAGGCACGCACCGTCATGACGCCGCGCGCCGGCTGGATACTGGTGGTGCTCGCCCGCCTGCTCCCTTCCATCGTGCAGGCCCGCATGGCCGGAATGAACGAGTCCGTATGAACCTCAAACTCAAGCGCACGCCCGGCATTTACGTGGTGGGCTTCATGGCCTCCGGCAAGTCCACGGTCGGTCGCCTGCTGGCCCAGCGTCTGGGCTGGAGCTTCGTCGATACCGACGAGGAAATCGAAGCCGGCGAAAGAGCGGCCATCGCGGAGATCTTCGAAACGCGCGGCGAGGCGGCATTCCGCCGCATCGAAACCGCGATCATCCGTCGTCACGTCCACCGCATCGAGCAGGGCAAACCCGCCGTGCTGGCGCTGGGCGGCGGCGCATTTGCCGCGCCGGCGAACCGCGACTTGCTCGAGAACAACGGCGTCACCGTCTGGCTGGATTGCCCCTTCCAGGTGGTCGAGCGCCGTGTGGCGCTGGCTTCGCACCGGCCGCTGGCGCGCGATCCCCGGCAGTTCGCCGCGCTCTACCAGGCGCGGCGCGAGGCGTACGGTCTGGCGGACGTGCGCGTTCCCATTGAAAGCGACGATCCGGCCGTCGTCGTAGAAGCCATCCTGAGCCATCCTCTAATCCTATGAGCAATCGAATTCTGCGCAAACATGCACGCACCATTTTCCAAGCCGCGTTGTCGGCCGCGGACCCCGCCGGCGCCGTCGAGCGCCACCTAAAGCGTCGCGATTTCTCGCGCTTTCGCGACATCTACGTCGTCGGCGCGGGCAAGGCCGGGGCGTCCATGGCGCAGGCCGCCGAGCGCGTGCTCGGCCGCCGCATCGCCGCCGGCCTCGTCAACGTGAAGTACGGGCACACGGCCAAGCTGCGCCGCATCGAGTTGAACCAGTGCGGCCATCCGGTGCCGGATGAGAACGGCGTGGCCGGCGCCGAACGGATCGCGCGGATGGCGGCCGGGGCGGGGAAGGACGACCTGGTGATCTGCCTCATCTCGGGCGGCGCGTCGGCGCTGATGCCGCTGCCCGCCGAAGGCATTACCCTCGAGGAGAAACAGGCCACCACCCGGCTGCTGCTGGCCTCCGGCGCCAATATCCACGAGATCAACTCCATCCGAAAGCACATCTCGCGCATCAAGGGCGGGCAACTGGCGCGGCTGGCGGCGCCCGCCCGTGTCGAATCGCTGATGCTCTCCGACGTGATCGGCGATAATCTCGACGTCATCGGCTCCGGACCCACCGCGCCGGATGTCTCCACCTTCGCGGGCGCCGTGGAAATCCTCGATCGGTACGGCATCCGCGAGCGCGTGCCGGCATCCGTGAGGGAGCGCATCGAACAAGGCGCGCGCGGTGCTATCCCCGAAACGCCCAAGCCGGACGATCCGGTTTTCGCGCGCGTGCGCAACACCATCGTCGGCAGCAACCGCCTGGCGCTGGCGGCGGCCGCGACTCGCGCCCGGGCGCTGGGTTACCGGACCTTGGTGCTCTCGAGCGAGATCCAGGGCGAGGCCCGCGAGATCGCCCGCATGCACGCCGCCATCGCGTCCGAGATGGCGCGCACCGGGCGCCCCATGAAGCCGCCCGCGTGTGTCATCACCGGCGGGGAGACCACGGTCACGCTGCGCGGCGATGGCCTGGGCGGGAGAGCCCAGGAATTCGCCCTGGCCGCCGCCATCGATATCGCCGGCGTGGACAACGTTGTGGTGTTCTGTGCGGGCACCGATGGCTCCGACGGCCCCACCAATGCGGCCGGGGCGGTGGCCGACGGCCAGACGCTCGGCCGCAAGCCGGACGCGCGCCGCTATCTCGACCGCAACGATTCCTACCATTACTTCGAATCGCTGGGCGATCTGGTCATCACCGGGCCGACCAATACCAACGTGATGGATGTGTGTATGGTTCTGGCGGGGCCGGCGAAGTAAGATCAATCCGTGGGTACGGGCCCGCGCGGCGTGCTGGTAGCGCCGGCGATCTTGTCGCCGGTGTTCTTCCCAGTCCGGCCAACCCCCACCGGCGGCAAGGGGGTGCCCTCTGGGCCCGGCGCCAGCCGCTTCGGCACTCCAATAACGCAGAATCCAATAAACCGTTGAGAACGACAGGCAGAACGTTTCCGGTGTAGCCGGTCTCAGAACCCGCCTATTTTCGCGTTCGTAATTTTACTTGCTTTTACACTTTTTCTTGTAGTAGTATTACTTCAAGATGGAATTCGAACCCAAAGGTCCAGAGGCTTCCCGGCTCCGCCAACGCAAGTTTTCGCTGCTCCGCCGATTCCCACTCCCCCAAGATCTGCTCCCGGGCTCTCTGTCCGTTAGCTATACCCGCTGCGGTAAACCCACCTGCCATTGCGCCCAAGGCGAGAAGCACGCCGCCTGGTCGTTGACCTTCATGGCCGCCGGCAAAAAACGGGTCGAGCGCATTCCCAAAGACTGGGTGGACGACGTCCGCCGGCGCGTCGCAGCCGGCCGCGCCTTTCAGGACGCTCTGCGCGAGGTCCTCGCCGCCAACGCCGAGTTGCTGGTGCTGCGGCGCAAGCAGCAGCCCCGTTGAAGGGGCCGCACGTTCGCCGAATCCAAAACTATGCCTGTCACTGTCTGGGTCTGAAGTCCTACTTTCAACGACCGGGTGATGGCCGGGGCCGTCCCCACATCCCCGCGCGAGATCTGGTCTGGGCGGTGGTGATCGGACATGTCCTGCGCGTAGTAAGCTTCTTGCGCCTGGAATGGTTGGTGCACTCTCCCGTGCGCGCAGAGTCGGGTATCAGGAGCCAGTTCGGAGATGATGCCTTGGCTTACTGCAGCGAGCGTATGGACCCGGAGGCGACGCGGTTGGCTTTGGCGTCCGCGCTGCACCAGGCTAAGCGCAACAAGGCCTTCGAAAACAGCCGCTTCATCGGTCTGGCGCTGGACGGTACCGGCGCCGGGTGCACCCACAAACAACCTTGCCGGCTGTGTGATCCGGTAAAGGATCCTAAGGGTGCGGTGCATGGTTGGTTGCATCATTTCGTGCTGATCAGCGTCGTGGGCGTTGGTCTGACGCTTCCCATCGATGTGGAACCCTACGGGCCTGGCGATAGCGAATATGCCGCCGCACAGCGTTTGCTGCGCCGCGCGGTAGGGCATCTGGGCGCGCGCTTCGCAGACTATGTGGTGGCAGATGGGGAATACGCCACCGCTCCTTTTCTACACACCGCCGGGGAGGTCGGCCTGCCGGTAGTGGCCCGCCTCAAAGAGAACCTCCCCCTGTTGGCCGCCGCCGTACGCGCCCGCTTTGACGGCCAGCCGCCCCTGGCCGAGTTCCAGGAGGGCGACGACCGGGTCGAGGTCTGGGATGACGATCACTTCGACCCTTGGGAAACCCTCGACTGGCCCGAGGTGCGCGTGCTGCGTTACCGCCAGCATAAACGCGATGGAACGGTGGTCCAGGCCGAATGGCTGACCGACTTCTCCATCGCCAAGCTGGGCAGCTTGAGTTTCTAGCGCATGGCCAAGAGCCGTGGGGAGATTGAGAATCAGGGCTTCAACGACGGCAAGAACCGTTATGGCATGGAGCACATCTGCCACCACGAACCCAACAGCATCCTCATCGTTTGGCTGTTGATCTTGCTGGCCCTGGTGATCGAACGCCTGTACCGCCGGCGCTATCTGCACCGCGGCGAGCATGGCATTCGCTCCGCCATGAACCTATTGGATTACCTCTGGTTGAGTCTGGGGACCCGCAACCGGCCCGACACCAGTTGATCCTGGCGCCGTGCGGACGGCTCGCAGCACTCCGTCGCTCTTTGACAACTCGGTCCCATTCTGTGGAGTGAATTCCCCACCTAAAGCCCGCCGTCGCTCAACGGTAGGCAGGAACGCTGCCTCCCCTGCGACTTAAATCCACTCCACTGCCCCGATTTCTGTCTCGCGCCAATTCCGAGACTGCCGGCCCGGCGCTACGCCACGAGCCAAGAGTACTGTGATAAAATAAAACTGGTCGGATCGACTGGTTGATCCGTAGGTGATATGCGCGAGATTCAAGCCTCGGAAGCCAAGGTTCACTTGCCCCAGCTCCTGGATGATGTGGAGCGGGGCGATACGCTGATCATTACGCGTCATGGGCGTCGCATCGCCCGGATCGTGCCCGAGGTCGACCGGCGCCAGGAGGAAATCGAGAAGGCTCTCGCCGCGATCCGTGAGTTGCGTAAGCGCACCGGTAGAATCACGGTAGCGGAACTGCTGTCGGCCCGGGATGAAGGGCGCAAGTTCTGATGGCCTTTGTCCTCGATGCATCTATCACGGCGTGCTGGGCCTTTCAGGATGAAGACCACCCCGATGCTCGTCTGGCGTTCCATCAAATGCGCTCCGAAGAGGCTGTCGTACCCTGCCTGTGGTGGTTCGAGGTGCGAGACATTCTGGTCGTGAACGAACGCAGGCGACGCATCGCGGAATCCGAGACCGCCGCTTTCCTGCTGAGCCTGTCGCGGCTTCGAATCCGGATGGATCGCGCTCCGGATGAAGGCGCGGTTCTGCGGCTGGCCCGGACCCACCGGTTATCTGTGTACGATGCCGGGTATCTGGAGTTGGCGCAGCGGGAGGGCTTACCTCTTGCCACGCTCGACGCCGATCTCAGGAAGGCAGCGGCCGGCGAAGGGGTGGCGATCGTGGCGCCATAGAGCCGCTCAGGCGCCGCGGCGTGGGGGAGCGGCCATAGCGCGCGTGCTCCCGCCCACAGCGTCGCCGCCAGCGCCACGGAAAGCGCGGGAATCACGTACGTGGCTTGGTAAAGGCCAATCGCGCGGGCTTCCGTAACCGCTCCGGATTCGGCGGCCTCGCGCGCGAAACGAGCGCTCAGCCTGCCCGTCAGCAGCGGCCAGCACCATGCGGCCGTCGTGGCGCTCCCGAATGACGCGATCACCGCGGACCCCCGCGGCCACGCAGCCGAGAATCCCGGCCGCTCCCGAGGCCGCTATCCACCGGAGAGCCTTAATCTTCATGGGCGCCAGAAGTGGCGCCAGTGGGGTGTCCGGCCCCTGGCCCAGAGGCGCTAAAATGACGCTCTCGACGACAATCTCGCAGGCTCTCAGTAGTCTCCCAGATCAGGCCAGCATCGGTGTCGTTTTCCGATAACCCCGTGTTGCATCCCAGAATAGGGGTCCTCAAGCTGCAGCGGGTCGCAGGCGAGGTCTTTGCCGGGGGGCTGGCGCTACGCTTCCGCTTTCCTGTCGGTCGATGCCAGCGCAAATTGAGTCCAACTCGGATAGTCTTCGCGCCCCATCTGCACAAGGTAGAACCCGGTGTCTCCCGGAAGGTGCACCAGACGAGCATTAAGCAGATTCACTGTGTTCATTAGCCAGCCTGGGAAGCTCGCTTCGAAGAACCCATAGTCAATCTCTCTAGCGTAAGGGTTTGCGGCGTGCATGAGCGAACCACATCTCCCGTGTGCATCAACTAGGCCTTCTTCAGTCAAGTAGTCGGGCCGACGGGGTACAAGATCCGTCTTTACGCCCGGCTTGTCACCTGGCACCTGTATAACCGGTTCGGGGTAGAAGACTTTGGGATCGAAGTACCGGCCCCGTGGTGGGAAAAAACGAAGGGCGCATGCGCCGCTGTGGTGCGCGCGGACAAATCAGAGGGCGTCTTCAGCCTTCCAACCGTGTGCCTTACCCTTGCAACGCTTCCGCTTAGCGAGTTTACTCTCTATCGGCAGGGGGATGGGGACGAGTACAGGCGCATCAAACTTATTTGGGCGCGAAGAGACGAAAACCGGCGAACGCATGGCTGGACCGCAGAAGAACGCTCATCGAAGGGGCCAGTATCCATTCAACATAAATACGTCCGAGTTGACCATCAGGCGATCTGACCGCCCCGCGCCCCGTGGCCTCTCGAACCGCTCATACCGCTTCGGCATCCAGAACGGCGCATCGCCGCATCGGCGATGCCCCTGAACTCTATGAGCCGGATCTGCTGGCCGGAGCCGATGCCGCGCCGGTCGCGTAGCATCTTCTAGTGTGAGGAATGCCGGGGGCGGCTCGCGGGGTGGGACGGATACGTCCGGGCTATGCGGGCGGCGCTGTGGCGACTCCCGGCCGTAGCGCCGCCTACCGGGTGCCTGAAGCCGCCCTCCAGTACCAAAACGTCCCGCAGAAGCCGCTGTGCTGGTCGGGAGTCATGGTCTGGGCCGCATCCACCATCTGCTCGATGGCGGCCATCGCCGCATCATGATCCTGGTAGAGGCCAGCATGGTGATGAATCCGGTGAGGCATGTACGCTTGGACCTACAGAACGTCGGCTCCCCGGTCTGGACTCGAACCCACACCCCTACGATCACCCGATCAAACCGTGCGTCGGCGCCGCACGTCGCCTCGCGCAACCGGCCCGTCTGTCCCTCACCCCTCGATGCTGAGTTCCGCCCAACCTGGCAGCGTGGCCGGCTTGTTGTTCAAAAACACGATGCGGCGCGTCTTGGGGAAGGGCAGGTTCGATGCCAGCGCGCGGTTGTAGAACCCGAATTGTTCCAGGATCTGGCGGTAGTCCGGGTTGCTCGCATCCAGCCAGGAACTCTTGGCGGGGAGACCGGCGCCCCATCCCAGCGAAAGCAGACAAGAGCCTCTCTGGCGGGCGCCGCCGAGCCATTGCTCCAACTCGTCCAGACTGCGGTCGAGCAGGCCCAGGCCGGCCCAGGAGGCGTATTGGCGCTGCAGCGCGAGCAGGCCCGCGGCGTAGACGTTGACGGCTTCGAAAACTTTGGCGCGATTGAAGCCCTCGGGCCAGCGGATCGAGCGCCGCACCTCGGGTTCGAGGAAGAACGCCTTCTCTTGCCAATCGCCCTCAAAGGTGGTGCCGGGGACGGCCATTTCGGCGAACGTCGGAGTGCTCTCCTCGGGGCGCGCGCCGTCCACCGCGCCGCGCGGGCTCTGCTTCCAGCCGAGCGCCAAGGCGCCGCCGCCGCGCGGCAGGAGCGTGGAGGTGCGCAGCAGGTAGATCTGGAAACGCGAAGTCGCAATCGGTGCGGAATCTCCGGCGCCGACGAAGCGCATGCGGTTCGATCCCGCGGGGCCGAGCGCCTGCTCTTCCACGATTTCGGCGGGACGGCGCGGGGCACGTTCGCCCTTCACGCGGGCCAGCGTGTCCTGTAACATGCCGTCGCGCCAGTGCGCGAACAGCATGCCGGTACGCAGCGCGCCCTTAATGGCGGTAGCGGGGAGATACGGCCCAGCGGCGCCCGTGGCGAAAGTGGGAATGTGCAGGCTCTCGCCGGCGGCGCGATTCCAATAAGTGGAATAGGCGGCGTTTTCGAACGGAATGCGGCGCCCGGCGAAATTCTGCGCGAAGCCGCCCCAGGAGGCGAAATCGAGCTTCTCGGCGTTCTTGAGCTGCGCGAGATAACTGTCCAGTCGCGGGCCCTTGGCGAGGAGCCGGAAAATGCGCCACTGGTCCAGCACGTTGACGTGGTCTTTCCAGACCATATAGTCGATAGGGCTCAGCTTGCGGCCGTCACCGGCCAGCAGCGGGGTCAGACATTTGAGGCGATAGCGCATCAGCTCACCTCGGTAGCGCCGGGCAGCGGTATGGCGAGCGCGAATCCGGCGCGGAACACCGGGTGGGCGAAGCCGTCGGGAGCGACGTTGGCGGCCGACCCGCGCGGCGGGGCAGCGGCGCACAGCACCGACCCTTCAGCCACCATTTGGATTTCCTTCTTGAGCTCGCCGGAACCGGCGGGGCTGTCCACGCGGCCCGAGCGGGCCAGCACAACATAGTTGCCGCGACGCCAGTCCACGGAATCGTCCGGCGCGGGAGTGAATAGCGAGAGCAGCCAGTGCTGAACAGGTGCCGGGGGCTGAACAGGGGCCGGGGGAGCAGGCTCCGTAACAGGCTCGGCAGCAATTGGAACTTCGGACTCGGGCGGTGTCAGTTCGGGGGTCGGCGGCTCGTCCGTGGCCAAGTCAGGGGCCGGCGGCCAAAGGCCAAGGGCCAGGGGAGCAAGGGCCGTGACTTGCTCGGCAACAATCAGAACTTCGGTTCCGGGCGGCGCCGGCTCGGCGACAATTAGCTCGGTGACGGTAAGTTCGGTGACCAGCGGTTCAGGAGCGGGCTTTTGCGGGGCGGCCCCAAGCACCAGCTCCGGCAGCGTCCCTTCCGTAAACTCGGGCGGCTCGGAACGGCCCCAGCCGCGAGAACGCTCGCCGCCGAAACCAGTGTCGGCCAGCAGGCGGAAGGCGGCCTTGATGGGCTCCAGCCAGCGCGTGTGGGCGGCTTCGTCCTGGAAGGAAACCACGGTCCAAAGGCCCGCGCCGGGGCGGAATTCGATGCAGGCGGTGGAGTGGCGCTCCACGGCGCCGGTGAGGCGGTCGACCGCGGCGCTCCAGCGGACCCCGGTGCGGAACGGGCCGGGCCGCCCGGCGGGCACCAGACATTCACTGGCGCCATCCAAGCTCCACTGGTTCCCGTCCAGCGGCTCGCCCGCGAGCATCGCCTGCACCACGCTGAGCGGCACAAAGCGCGCTCTCTTCCAGCGCACCCGCGCCGACATCAACGCGGGAGAAGTGGGTGGCCAGATGGTGCGCGGCGGAACCACAAAATCGATTTCGTCGAGAAACGGGAAACAGGAACTGAACGCAACCGCGGGCGCGCCGTTGCGGGCGGTCGCATCCAGCCACTCATCGAGCGAGCCGAGGCGCGCCATGGCCGACGCCACCGCCGAGTAGAGCGAGTCGCTATGGTAAATTACGTCCACCCGGTTGCGCGCGCCCGAATCGGTTCCGATGCGCCAGGGGCCGGCGGGACGGAGTTTGACGACCAGTCCCGGGTTCATTACTCCTCGCGCAGGAATGAAAAGGCGGAATCGGCCACGGCGGCCTGGATGACGGCCAGGGTGGCACCCGAGCCGATTTCCTTTTCGGGAGCGCCCGAGGCGTAGTAGTTCTTGCCGCGCCAGACCAGCCGCAGGTTGGAGAAGCTCACCCGCCCGCTGCCGCGCGCGCCGCCGCCGCCCAGGGCGTCGTCTTCCAGCAGCCGCAGCCCTTCGAGCACCCGCAGGAACAAGGGCGCGTCCTCTTCGCAGAGCACGTCCATCACGAATCGCGTTTTAAATCGCGCGCCCGAGGGCACGCGCTCCAGCGTGCGCGGGTTGGCCTGCGAGGTGATGCGGTCGATGGCGTTTTCGCTCTTCACTTCGGTCAACTCGTCGTCCAGGTTCTCGCGCATCTGCGCCGTGATGCTGTCGGGGTCGAGCGGCGCGTCGAACACCGCGAGGCGCGCCGGCGTGGCTTGCGTGGTATCGAGCGTCTCGCCCTGCACGCGCTCCATGCGGCCGGGATTGCGGCCGAACAGGAGGCAGATTTCGTCGTCGGGACGGTCGCTCTGGTGGATGCGCACTTCCTGCCCCTTGCGGCGCGAAAGGTAGACCAGCTCGGCGGGCACGGCCAGGCCGGAGGTCTGCTCGAGCAGCGAGCGGATCTTGCCGCGCAGGGAACTGCCCGGCACGTAGGGCCGGCCGAACGCGTCCTTGACCACGGGGTTATCGGAGCCGCCGATCTCCAGCGAGCCTTTGCCTGCGCCGACGTGCAGGCCGGTTTCGCAGCGCATTTCGCCTTCGAGAATCAGCTTGCCGATAAGTTTCAACTCGGTTTGGGTGGTATGTGCGCTCATACTTTACTCGTTGTAGGCCACGATGGCCTCGAAAAGGTCCTTGAAGCGTTCGTAACCGCGGATATCGTTCCTGCGCGTGACTTGCAGCAGCAGCTTTTCGAGCTGGTCGAGGCTGCGCAAGCCGTGGCGCGCGATGGTGTAGGCCAGGCGCGCGCGCAGCATGACGAACTCGTGCTGGCGCTCGCTTTCGGGGGTGCGTATGGCGCGGCGCACGGCGCTGTAGAGGCGCCGCAACTGGCTCTTGGTGCCGGAATCCATGTCGCGCATGCGGCTGACGATGGCGTGCGCCTGGTTATCAAGGTAGAGGCTGTCGCCGATCAGTTTTTCGAGTTCGATTTCGGGCGGTCCTTCGAGGCGGCCGCGGTCGAAGCCGCGGCGGTCGCCGCGCTCGCCGCGCTCGCCGCCGGCGCGATCGTCCTCGGGACGGTCGCCGCGTGGTCCGCCGGGCCCATGGGGCACCCCCTGCAGGCCGCGACCTTCCCGCGGGGGACGCGTTTCCTTCTTCTGCTCCTGCTCTTGTGGCATGTGCTAAACCTCTGTCACCAATCTGGCCCACTCCAGGGCCACCAGGCCCGCGGGCCGCAGCTTCACTTCCGCCGATCTGCGCCCCACCATCTCGTTGATCAAGTGGGTGCGCAGCTTCTGAAATTCGCGATCGCGCGTGCCGCTGAGAATCCGGTTGAAGCGGCGCTGGAAGCGCCACGTGCGCTGGAGATCTCCAGCGCCCTCGCCGTAAGCTTCCCGGCGGTAAAAGCTCCGCAATTGATAGAGGAATTGCCGCGACATGCGGAAATCGTGGACCAGGCGCGTCACGGTGTCCTTGAGCTCGGCGGCGTCCGCCAGGCGCCGCCATTCCAAGATGCGGCCCATCAGGTAGATGCAGTCCTTGTCCGCGGATTTCGCCAGGTCCAGGTTGCGGCCAGCCTCCTCGTACACCGCGGCCAGCGGATAGTAGGTCTCGGGAGCGAGCGCCAGGGCCATGGAAATGGTCTTGCCCTCGGCGCCCGGATAATCCTTCAGATTCTCTTCGGTGAAGCGGTGGAAGAGCCGTTGCATCTCGCGCGCCAGAGCGATCAGCGCGTCCCAGGAGCCGTAGACCGCGAAGTCGTCGCCGCCGGAATAGATGATGCTCACCTTGCGCCAGAACTCCGGGAGAGAACACAGGACTTCCAGCTCGCCGGCGAAGAACTGTTTGTAGAGCACGGAGAGAGGCACGTGCTCTTCAATGCTGTGGACGCGGCGGAGGCGCAGGCCGAAGTTATCGACGTCGCCGCGCAGCACGCCCCAGATGGAGCGGCCTTGCGCGCGGCGGGCCAGGGTTTGCACCGGCGCCGCCGACTTGCCGTCGTCGGAGGGCGCCGCATGGCGCGCCAGCATGATGCCATCCGGCGAGAGATTGGAAGTGAGGCTCCAGGCGTGCTTTCCTTCTCCGGGGGTCACCTTGCCGGGAGCTTCGGGCGACCAGGCGACGCGCGACGCTTCGCGCAATTTGGCGCCCAGTTCCTTGGCAAAATAGGTGTCGGCGGCGGAATCGGACGCGCGCACGCACGGCTGGAATACTCCGGGGCCGGCATGGGCCAGCGGGGCGTTGCGTTTGCCCAGCAGCTCGTCGTTGAGGCGCTTGCGGATCACGGCCCAATCGCCCAAGTTGTCGGTGACGCCCCAAATGAGTTTCACGATGCCGGAACTCAGCTCGGAAATCTGGCTTGCCGCCGCCCGCAGGAAGCCTTCCGCGGCTTCGCGGGCCTCGCCGGGCAGCACCACCAGGAACTGGCCGCCGCCGCTCGAACCCAGCAGGATACGCGCCAGCCCCAGTTCCGCCAGCAGCGCCCGCGGCAGCACTTCGCAGAGCAAGGTAATCCACTGCGACCGTCCGGCGAGAAGATCTTCGCCGGGCCCAGAGGGCACCCCAGAGGGCACCCACCGTGCGGAGCGTCCTTCGGCGGGTGGGGCCAAAAGGAACGCTTCCGTGCCGAGGATTTTGCCTTTAAGCAGGATCTGTTCGGGCATCGAACCAGACAAGCCTTGAGAAACCCTAACTTTAGCACAGAATCTTGAGAACATCGGGGGCGCCGGCCAACCGTATTCTGTATGGGAAGCACGCGAGCAATAGCGGCGGTTGTGCTGATTTCAGCGGGCCTGGCCTCCGGCCAGACGCGTCCGGCGCCTCCGCACCAGCGGGAGGCCGCGCCGAAACCCGCACCTCGGCAGCCGGCCAGGCCCGCCACGTCCGATGCGCGGCTGGAGGCGGCGATTCGCGCCAAGTTCGCCAAGTCGAAGATCAATGCGGACAAGTTCCAGGTGCATGTGCAGGGTGGGGTGGCCACCATCGAAGGCCGCACGGACGTGACCCAGCACAAAGGCGTGGCCACGCGCCTGGCGAAGACCGGCGGCGCGCTGGGGGTGAACAATCACATCCAGGTCAGCGATGCGGCCAAGGAAAAGGCGGCGGCCAATCTCGAGAAGGGACGGCGGCGCGCGCAGATCAAGCGCGGCGACGCGCGCTCGGACTCGAGCCAGCCGCCGAGCCGCTGACCGTCCCGTGATAAACTGAGGGGAAACGCCGAATCTTGCCATGAAAGTCCTAAATGTGTTCCTTTTTGCCTGCTGCAGCGTTGCGTGGGCGCAGACCGCACCAGCGCCGGCAGCCGCTCCTCAGATGCCCGACATCCCGGACCAAACCACCGTCGCCGTGTTCGACGATGGCGTGAAGCTCACCATGGGCGACTTCAAGAAGATCTTCGCCGTGCTGCCGCCGGAGAACCAGCCGTTGGCGCTGCGCAACCGGCAGACCTTTCTGCAACAGTGGGCGTTCATGCGGAAACTCGCCCAGATGGCGGAAAAGCAGAAGCTCGATCTGGAATCCCCCGCCAGGGAACAACTGGAGTATTCCCGCCTGATGATCCTCAGCCAGGCCAAGCTGGCGGAGGCTCTGAATTCGATAATCGTGGAGCCGGCGGAAATCGTCCAGTTCTACGAAGCCGATAAGGAGCGCTTCAAGGAGGTCCGCGTCAAGGCGATCTACGTGTCGTTCGGCAAAGGCGGGAAAGCGCCGTCCGAGGACGAGGCCAAGGCCAAGGCCACCAAGCTGCTGGCCGACATTCGCGGCGGCGCGGATTTTGTGAAGCTGGTGAAAGAGAACTCGGACGATGAGACCTCCAAGGCAAAGGACGGCGATTTCGCCACGCTGCGCCGGAACGACAACATCCCCGATGCCATCCGCACGGCGGTGTTTTCCCTGAAGCAGGGCGAAGTGACCGAGCCCGTGCGGCAACCCAACGGGTTTTACCTACTCCGCGCCGACGAGGTGCGCTACCGCCCCCTCTCGCAGGTTCGCGACGAGATCTTCACGGAACTGAGACAGCGGCACTACAGCCAGTGGCTGGAACAGACCAACAAGGACGCGAAAGTGGAATTCACCAGCCCGGCATTCCTGGGCGACGCGGGAAAGTAGAAAAAGGGGTCAGACGCATTTTTGAGCCCGCAAAATGCGTCTGACCCCTTTTTACTGGATGGCGACCTGAATGGGGATGACCTGGTTGGTCTGCACCACCTGAATGCTGAGCACGCCCGACTTGGCGTCATCGCCGGCCCGGACCGTCAGCACGGCTTTTTCCCCCGCCTTCAGAACGGTGCGGTCGAGCTTCACCTCCACGCCGGGGACCGATCCCGTCAGGGAGATGTTCATGACTCCCGGAGCGCTGTTGGTGATGGTCACCTGCCCGGATTCGCCCGCCTTCAAGGTGACTGACTCCTTGTCCGCCTTGACCTGCGTGTAAATGAAGTCGGGGACGGTGGTGGGAATATCGGGAATGGACTTGGATGCGGATGCGGGGCCGGGGCCGGGGCTGAGCTTGCCGAAGGGGGTCATGTGCAAGGACTCCGGGTCCACGTACCAATACCAGGTGCCATCCACCAGCTTCCAGGTGCTGGGGACCGGAATTTTTATGGGTCTACCCATGAAGCCGGGCAGCATGATGTACTGCTCGGTTAGCACCGTCGCTTTGGCGCGCGTGAAATTGTCGGAATAGTCGATGCGCCCGATTTCGAAGCTGATGTACTGGGTCTTGTTGCTGCTGTAGTAGATGTTCTTGGTGTCCTCGGCGACCAGGGCTTCGGCCTTGCGGAATTCCCCCTTCACGTGCAGATCGAAGAACATGGTGATGCGCGCGCGAAGCGCCTGGTCCACATCGGCGGGCGGTTTGTTAAAGGGGTCGTCGGCGTTCTGCGCAAACGATCCCGTGGCAAGAATGGCAAGCAGGATGAAACGGAGCATAACCTTTCATTATAAGGCTTTCAGCACCCGGCTTTCAGCGGTCAGCTAAAACAGCGGCGCCGCCGCACGGCCACCGTGTGGGGGTTTAGCTGAAAGCTGAAAGCTTGTTTTCTCACCTCAGGCCGCGCTTCTTCAAGTAGGCGATCAATTCGGCCGGGTCGTCCGAAATAATGGCGTCCACCTTGGCCTGGATGAGCATCTCCCAATCCTCCGGTGTGTCGGCGGTCCACGGCACCACTTGCAGGCCCGCCGCGTGCGCTGCCGCCACCTTGACGGGAGTCACCAGGTGGAATTCGGGCGAGATGATCTCGGCCTTTGCGGCTTCGGCCGCGATGGCGGCGAACTCGCGCGGATCCTTCTCCGTCAGCGCCGACAACCGGATCTTCGGCGCCAGTTTCCGCATGGCCACCAGCGTCCGGAAATCGAAGGATTGCAGAATGATCCGCTGGTCCAGCTTGTACTTGCGGATCTCCTTCAGCACCAGCTTGACGAACTCCTCCGGTGACGGCGTGTACTGCGGCTTGTCCACGAAGCTCTTGGTCTCGATGTTGTAGTCGAACTTGCCGAGGGGGGCCAACTGGAACACCTCGTCCAGCGTGGGCATGCGCGTGCCCGGTATGGCCATCTGCGTCGGGAACCGCGGATTCTGCACCTTGCCGCAATCCCACTGGCGCACTTCCGCCAGCGTCAGTTCGTGGATTACCGCGCTCTCCTCCGGGCCGCTGCAAACTGGAGGATGCAGGATCGGGTCGTGCGAAATGACGATGACGTTGTCCTTGGTGACCGCCATGTCCATCTCGAGAGCGTCCACACCCTCTTGAATGGCGTACTGGAAAGCCGGAATGGTGTTTTCCGGTCTCCGGGCCCGCGCGCCGCGGTGGCCATGCACCAGAATCCTGGCCTGGCTGGCGGTTTGGGACAACAGGGAGATGACACCAAAAGATGCAACGGCGACGCAGTACACCAATGTTCGTAGCATAGGTTTCAGTATAGAGCGGAAATGTTCCGCCAGCGTCGTTGTTACACACCGATAACGGCGCTGTAAACATGCGCACACATTCACCTGAGACAATTTTCTACTATTCTCCCGACAAGACTCGAAGGTCAGACTATGAACAAATTCTCAAAGATCACGCTGTCAATCGGATTCTTACTGACTGCACGTTTGCTCTACGGGCAGTTCGACACCGCCGAAGTTCTGGGCACGGTGCGCGACCCTTCGGGGGCGGGTATTCCCAAAGCCAGTGTCACGCTCGCCAACATGGACACGGGGATTCAGGCCAAGACCACCACCGACGACAATGGAAATTACGACTTCTTCAACGTCAGAGTGGGCCGTTACTCGATTGCCGTCGAGCACGCCGGCTTCTCCAGGTTCACCACCAGTGACGTGGCCGTCAATGTAAACGCCCGCCAGCGTGTGGATGCCACGATGACAGTGGGCGCCATCACCCAGACCGTCGAAGTTACGGGCGCGGCCACCGCGCTCCAAACCGACTCCAGCGAACACGGGCAGGTGTTCAACGCGTCGGCGGTCGTCGAGCTTCCGCTCAACGGCCGCAATTATGCGGACCTGGCGCTGCTATCCACCAACGCCGTCAAGTCTCCCATCGCCGTCTCCTTCTCGGCCACTGGCACACCGCGGGAAGGCGCCTTCAACGTAAACGGCATGCGCAGCACGTATAACAATTTTCTGCTGGATGGTTTGGATAACAACGCTTATGGCACCAGCAATCAGGGCTATTCCGCCCAGTTGGTGCAGTTGTCGCCGGATGCCATCGCCGAATTCAAGGTCATCACCAGCAACTACAGCGCCGAATATGGGCGCGTGGGCGGCGCGGTGGTGAACGCCGTCATGAAATCCGGAACGAACGCCTTTCACGGCACGGCCTACGAGTTTCTGCGCAACACCAAACTGAACGCCACGGGTTTCCTGTTCAGCCCCGCCGTTTTCATCAAGCCCACGCTGCAACGGAACCAGTTCGGAGCGACCATCGGCGGGCCGATCGTCAAGAACAAGCTGTTCTTCTTCGTGGATTACGAAGGCTACCGCCAATTGCAGCGCTATCTCAATTTCGACTCCATCCCCAGCATGACCGATCGCCAGGGGATCCTTCCCGTGTCGGTCGTCAACCCGCTGACCGGCGTGGTTTATCCCGCCAACACGCAGATTCCCGTTGCGCAGTTGAATCCGTTCGCCGCCACGGTCTTAGCCGGACTGCCGCCCACCAATGGCCCCGGACGCTCCAACAATGACGAGGCGCTGCTGCTCATCAAAGACTACGGCGACAAATTCGACGCCAAACTGGACGGCCAGATCAACGATCGCATGACCGCGTTCCTGCGCTTCAGCCAGCGCAAGGACTTGCAGTATTACGCGCCCGACCTCACCGGGCCCTCTGGCGGGGACGGCAACGGCTACATTCATGTCATCGATCAGAACGCTTCGGCAGGCTATACCTGGACCGTCACGCCGACCTCTCTCTTCCAGGCTCGCTTGGGTTTCTCCCATATCGTTGCCGGCAAGGAGCCGCCGTACTTGGGCGGTCCCAGCATGTCCGCCATGTTCGGCGGCTTTCAAGGCCTGCCGACCACGCCCAGCCTCACCGGCGGAATCAATACCCAGACCATCAGTGGACTCACTGCCTTCGGCCGCCAAACCAGCAATCCGCAGTTCCAGAATCCTACTTCCTGGGATCCGGAACTCAATTATTCCAAGACCGTGGGCCGGCATTCCATCAAGGTGGGTTACCAATTGCTGAAGATCCGCACCGAGATTCTGGACACCAATCCGCTTTTTGGTCAAGACACTTACAGCGGGGCGTTCAGCAAGCCCACCTGTGCGCAACTGGGCCAGCCTTCCACTTGCTCGATCACCGCCGATTCCACCAGCTACAGTCTCGCGGATTTCATGTTCGGTACTCCCAACCAAGTCAACCTGGGGAGTTATACAGTCATCAATCTGCGGCAATTCGTGGACTCGCTGTATTTTCAGGACGACTTTAAGGTGAGTTCGAAGCTTACTTTGAACATGGGGCTGCGGTGGGAGTTCGCATCCCCGCTCTATGAGCGCGATAACAACTATTCGAATTTCGACCCCGCCACCAACTCCATGGACAAAGCCACCAACGGAAGCCTGTTTCAACGCGGTCTGGTTCACCCCGACTATCATGATTTCGGGCCGCGGCTTGGCCTGGCATACAGCATCGATTCCAAGACGGTGGTCCGCGTCGGGTATGGCATCAGCTACACGTTCTTCAACCGGCCCGGAAGCGCCCAGGAGGGCATCAATGCGCCTCAGGCCCTGTTCGGCGTCTTCAGCCAGACGATTCCCCCGGGCGGCCCGGTGCCGGCCACCTTCCTCACCACCCAGAATAGCTTTAGCACCAACATCGCCAGCCCCGCGGCCTTCAATCCGGCCCTTTCCAACGTGGTCTACACCCCGCCGGACAGCAAGTGGCCGCGTATACAGAACTGGTTCTTCTCGGTGCAGCGGCAACTCCCCAAGAACACCGTGCTCGAGTTGGGCTACAACGGAAACCACAGTACGCGGCTCCCCATCATCGCCGATTACAACCAGGCGGCTCCCAACCAGCCGGGCCAAAGCCTGGGAGTCACGGCGCGCGTGCCGATACCGACTTTCGGACCCATCACGTGGCTCTATCCGGGGGGCGACAACCACTACGACGGTCTCTCGGCCCGCCTGGAGCACCGTTTCTCGAAAGGCTTGTACGTCCTGAACTCGTTCACCTGGGGGAAGGGCATGGGCGATTCCGAGCAGGCGCTCGAGTATTTCGCTGGCTATTACCAGGCCAATCCCCAAAACATTCGCAACCTGGCCGCCGAAAAAGGACCCTCCAGCTTTGACGTGAAGCTGAATAACGTTAGCACCGTGGTCTATCAACTTCCCTTCGGCAAGGGCCGCCAATTCGGCGCTAACATGAATCCCGTAGTGGATGCGTTTGTGGGCGGATGGGAAATCAACAGCATCAACACCGCTCACACGGGCCAGCCGCTCGACGTGACCTACGGCGCCACCGGGGCCAACATTGTCAGCTCCCTTTCCAACGATTATCGCGGCCAGCCGTTCCTCCGCCCCAATGTCACCGGCAGCTCCATCAGCCAGAGCCGCTCGGCCATGCTGAACACCTATTTCGCCGGGTACACATTCGCCACGCCGCCCGCCAGCGCGCCCTACGGGAACGTCGGCCGGAATTCGTTCCGCGCTCCCAACTTCGACCAGTGGGATTTTTCCGCCGACAAGACCTTCCAGGTTTGCGAATGCGCCCAACTGCAATTCCGGTCGGAGTTCTTTAACTTCCTCAATCACACCAATTTCGGCATACCTAACACACAAATCACCAGCGCGGCTTTCGGGACCATTCGCTCGACGTATCCGTCACGGCAGATCCAGTTCGCGGTGAAGCTGATTTTCTGACCGGCCCGGCGCTCGCGGCTCTCTCCGGCCGCGAGCGCCGGTTATTCTAAGCCTATGAACAGATCGGAGATGTACCAGCGGCTCCGTGCGCACGCGGGCCCGTGGGATATGATCGTCGTGGGCGGGGGCGCCACCGGTGCCGGTGTAGCCATCGATGGCGCCACCCGCGGTTACGACGTGCTCCTGCTGGAGCAGAGCGATTTCGGCAAGGGCACCTCCAGCCGCAGCACCAAGCTGGTGCATGGCGGCGTCCGCTACCTCGAACAAGGCAACGTATCGTTGGTCATGGAAGCCCTGAAGGAGCGCGGCCTGCTGCTTCAGAACGCGCCGCACCTGGTCCGCAACCTGGGCTTTGTGGTGCCCAACTACGACTGGTGGGAAGCTCCGTTCTACGGCATCGGTCTCAAGCTCTACAACCTGCTCGCCGGGAAGTACGGCTTCGGAGAGTCGCGCATCCTCTCCAAGGAAGAGACCCTCGAGCGGCTGCCCACCCTCAACACCGAAGGACTCCGCGGCGGGGTCATCTACTTCGATGGCCAGTTCGACGATTCCCGCCTGCTCATCAACCTGGTCGAGACCGCTTACGAGCAGGGCGCGGTCCTGCTGAATTATGCGCAGGCCGCCGAAGTCACCAGGGATGCCGAGGGTTTCGTCGACGGCGTGGTAGTCCGCGATATGGAGACCGGCGAGGAGTTTCACGCCCAGGCGAAAGTGGTCGTCAATGCCACCGGCCCTTTCTGCGACGATTTGCGCCGCAAGGCCGACCCCTCGGTCCAGCCCATGATCGCTCCCAGCCAGGGAATTCATCTTGTGTTCGATGCCTCGTTTCTCTCTGGCGACAGCGCCATCATGGTCCCCCATACCAGCGATGGGCGCGTGATGTTCGCCATACCCTGGCATGGCCATACGCTGGTCGGCACCACCGACACTCCCATTCCAGAGGCCACGCTCGAACCCGTTGCCTTGGAGCAGGAGATTGAATTCATCCTTGGCACCGCGTCCCTGTATCTCGCCAAGAAGCCGGTGCGCGGCGATGTTCTCAGTGTCTTCGCGGGAATTCGCCCCCTGGTGCGCGCGGGCGATTCCGGCAATACCGCGGCCCTTTCGCGCGATCACACCATCCGCATCGAGAACTGCGGCATGGTGACCGTCTGCGGCGGGAAGTGGACCACCTATCGCCACATGGCGGAAGATTGCGTCAACCAGGCGGCCACCCTGGCGCGCCTGCCCGAGAAGCCGTGCGTCACCCGCCATCTCAACGTGCACGGCTTCCACCCCGGTTCCGACAAGTTCGGCCACTTAAGCGTCTACGGCTCCGACGCCGCCGCCGTTCAGTCGCTGGGGCTGGCCGAACCACTCCACCCCGCGCTCCCCTATACCGGCGCCGAAGTCGTCTGGGCGGCGCGTCACGAGATGGCGCGTACCCTGGAAGATGTGCTGGCGCGCCGCACGCGGGCCTTATTCCTGAACGCCCGGGCCGCCATCGCGATGGCTCCCGCGGTGGCTCACCTGTGCGCGCGCGAGCTTGAGCGCAGCAGCGAGTGGGAGACCGACCAGGTCCAATCTTTCACTGAAACAGCCCGCAACTATCTGCCATGAATCGAACAACCTGCTTACTCCTGATCGCCGTCGCGGCATCTTGCGGCCGTGCCGGAAAGGGCAAGACCATCGAGATCGCGCTAGTGACGAAAGCGCTTGACAGCGAATGGTGGCAGCGCGTGAAGTCCGGCGCCGAAGAGGCCGCGCGCGCCACACCGGGCGTACACCTGGTGGTGCTGGCCCCCGAGCGCAAGGTCAACATCGATCAGCAGGCCGGAATCCTCGAAGACCAGATCACGCGAGGCGTTTCCGTGCTGGCCGTGGCGCCCGCGGGAGTCTCCGAGATCCTGCCGGTGCTCGACAAGGCGAAGGCCGCGGGCATCCCGGTGCTGATCGTCGACACCGACGTGAACTGGCCCGCCAAGCTGAGCTACATCGGCGCCGACAACCGCCTGGGCGGCCAGGGCAAGGTTGCGGTGATTCGCGGAATCCTGGGCATCGCCACGCACGCGGTTGTGGCGGGCCGCCTCTCTGGCGACATGGCCGGACTTCCCGAAGTGATGGGCCGGCGAGCGGTGGAAGAAGCCATCAAAGCCGCCAAAGGCCAGCACGTGGACGAACAGGTCATCATCACCCCCGTCCTGGTGACCAAAGAGAACGCGAGTCCGTTCCTGCAGTGAAGCCCATTGCCTGCCTTGCCTGCGCCGGCACCCGCGCTACCGCCGCTCCACGCGCTGAATTTCAGTGACAGGCTACGTAACCTCGAAACCCCACGCCGCTCACCGATTTGCATTTGGGGGTTTCGTAGCCTGTCACCGAAACCGCAATGTTTTAGCATTGAAGTATGCCCCGCTACGCCGCCATCGACATCGGCAGCAACTCCATCCGCATGGAGGCCGCCGAAGTCGTGCCGGGACAGCCGGCCCGCGTCCTCGCCTCGGAACGCGAAGTCACGCGCCTGGGTGAGAGCGTTTTCCGGACCGGCTCGGTCAACGAAGAAGCCATGCGAGCCACGTGCGTGGTGCTGGCCCGCATGGCCGGCGCCTACCGCAAGCTGGACGTGGTGGGGGTCCGCGCGGTGGCCACCAGCGCCATCCGCGACACCAGCAACCAGAAGGCTTTTCTGACGCGCGCATCGGAAGCTGTGGGCGCTGCCGTGGAGATCATCTCCGGCCGCGAAGAAGCGCGCCTGATTCACCTCGGCGTCGAGAGCAACTGGCCGCAGCCGGCCAAGCGCGTCCTCATCGTCGATATCGGCGGCGGCAGCGCCGAGATCGTCGCCGCCGAAGCCGGCCGCCTGCGCGAATCGTTCTCCAAACCGCTGGGGGCCGTGCGGCTGCGCGAGGTCTTTCTGAGGGACGACCCGCCCGTCCCGCTCCAATTGCACCAGATGCGCGAGTACATTCAGGAAAAGCTCGATACTCCCGTGCGCCGCCTTGGCCACTCGGGCTGGGACCGCGCCATCGCCACCTCCGCCACCGCTTCCGCCGTGGCCAGCGCCGTGGCCCGCGTGCCGCGCTCCCAACGCGACCAGATCGACCGCCTGCGCGTTCCCACCGCGCAAGTGCGCAAGCTCTACCTCAAGCTGGCGGAGCGCAATCTTGCCGCCCGGCGCAAGATCACCGGCATCGGGCCGCGCCGCGCGGAGATCATCGTTCCGGGCGTGGCCGTGCTGCTCGAGTTCCTACAGGAATTCCATCTGCCGGCGGTCTACTACTCCCGCGCCGGCGTCCGCGACGGCATCATCACCGACCTGGCTGCCCGCAACGTGGGCGCCGAGCTTTCCCGCCTCAGCCGCGATCAGCGCCGCGAGGTGGTGGACATGGGCCGGCGCTACGGCGTCTCTCTGGAGCACGCCCGCAAGGTCGCCAATATCTCCAACCTGCTGTTCACGGCGCTCCAGCCCCTGCACCAAATGCCGCCCGGCTGCGGCAAGCTCCTGGAAGCCGCCGCCTACCTGCACGACGTGGGGCATTTCGTCAGCAACACCGGCCACCACAAGCATTCCTGGTACGTGGTCTCCAACTCCGACCTGGCCGGCTTCACCGAGCGCGAGCGGCTCCTCATCGCGGGCCTGTGCCGCTATCACCGCAAGTCCCTCCCCAACCCGGTGCACCAGGCGTACCTGTCGCTTTCGGCGGAAGAAAGGCGTATGCTGCTGATGATGATCCCCATCCTGCGCATCGCCGACAACCTGGATCGCAGCCGCGAACAGCGCGTCCGGGACGTTGAATGCCGCTTGCGCGACGGCGAAGTGCTGCTCCAGATCGGCTCCCGCGGCGATATCGACCTGGCGCAATGGGGCGCCGAGCGTGCCGGCGAAGTGTTCCAGCAAGTCTACAACCGGACGATTTCCGTGACTAGGGCGCGAGACTGACTATGCGTGATTACGCGCGCCAACAAACTGCGATTTTGCTGCGGCGCCTGGCCTACCAGTTGAACCGCGCCGCTCGCAACGGCGACGCCGATTCCATCCACGACCTGCGCGTCGCCATCCGCCGCTTGAGCCGTTGCCTGCGCGTGTTCGCGCCGTTCTTCCCCGGCGACTCGTGGAAAAAGGTCCGGCGCCAGCTTGCGGAGCTGATGGAGACGGCCGGCAGGGTGCGCGACCGCGATATCGCTCTCCAACTTCTCGCCGAGGCCGGCATTCCCCCGCGCGCCGCCATCGCCACGCGCCTGGCGGGGGAGCGCCGCAAGGCCAGCCACGAGTTGCTGCTCGAAATCCGCCGTTGGAAAGGCCGCAGTTTCTCGCGCAAGTGGCGCAGCCGCCTGGAGCTGAGCGCATGAGCAAGCTGCATCAAGCCGCGTGGGATGAGCGGGCCGGCGCCGGCACCAATGCCCACCGCGAGCTTCCACATCTCGCCGTCAGCTTTTTCACGCAGGTCCGCGCGCTGCTCGCCGACGACCCGGCCGCGCCCATGCTGCACCGGCTCAGGCTGCTCACCAAGCGCCTGCGCTACACGCTCGAGCTGTTCCGCCCCTGCTACGGTCCCGGCCTCGAAACGCGCCTGGCTGCCTTGCGCCGCATTCAGCAGTTACTGGGAGAGGTGAACGACAGCGCTGCCGCCGGCCGGCTGCTATCCAGGTCGATGAGCACCGCCTCGCCGCAACGCGCCCGCGTCCTGCGGCACCTCGAAGAGCGCGGCACCGTCAAAGCCCAGGAGTTCCGCAAGGACTGGGCCGAAGTTTTCGACGCCCCCGGCCAGGAGCGCTGGTGGACCACCTACCTGGCGCGCCACGCCCACACGCCCGGCCGGCGGGTGTAGGGCCGGACCCCCAGGTCCGCGCGGGTCCCCCTGGACCCGATGGGGGACGAAGCCTATCGCTGGTTCTGCGGGCAGGTAGGCACGCCCTTGATCGGCGGCATGTGGTCGATGTTGGCGTGCGTTTGCGATCCCAGGATCGCGATCTTGGGATCGCCGGTAAATCCGCCGCTGGGCAACACGTTGAGCAACGGGATGGCGCACGCCTGGCCGGGAGCCGGCGTTACGCGCCCGGAGACGAAGGGAATGATCGAGGGCCACACTCGTCCTCCCTTGTTGTTGGGCTTAACAAGCATCTGGTTGGGGGGCAAAAAGAAACGCCGATTGAATTCCTGCTTCTGCTGCCAAGGGGCGGGGTTCGAGGTTTGAACAGGATTTGCCGCCGGAAGCTCCGGAGCCGGTTCGAAAGGCTTGACGGGTTCCGTCTGAGCGCAGAGGCCACTGCTAAGAAGAGCGGCCAGCACCAGGATCCGCATGGGGTCTCATTGCTTGGATTCTAGCATTCCAGGTGCGAGATCGGGGGTCCGCCCCCCCGTCAAAACAACGACAACTGCCGCGGCTCCCGCTTCCGATCGTCGAACACGCTTCTCCCACCCAGTTCCCGCGAAATGGCGTGCTCATGCGCGACGGCCTCAGCGAAATCCACCTCGGTCGCGCAGTTCTGCTCCACCGTCCGCACGAAGCTGTCGAGCCGGGCAAATCCCTGGAGCTTCTCGGCGTCGCCCACCTTGGCCGCGTCCAGCGACCGCCGCAGCACCGCGATGGATTCGTCATACGTTTTCAGCGGCACCGGAAACGGATGCCGGTCCTTTCCTCCCAGCGCGAATGAGAATCGCGCCGGGTCCGAGAACCGCGTGCTCGTTCCGTGAACCACCTCGGCGATCAGCGCCAGCGCTTGAAGCGTGCGCGGGCCAAGGTTCTCCATCAGCAGCAGCGAAGCGAAATCCCGGAACTCCCGCTCGTAGGCCGTGGCCAGCACCGCGCCCAGGCGCTTCAGGTCCACGTCCGCGGCGCGCACGTCGTGGTGCGCCGGCGCCGCCAGCTTCCGCCACTCACCGAGCGTCGCGTCGGGCTGCTCGCGGACAATCGCCAGCATCGCCTGCTGCGCCGGCGCCGCGTGACTGTCCACCAAGTTCATGATGGCGCCCTGGTGCTCGCCGACAATCGCGGTATGAGGCTGCGAGGTGAAATTCCGAACCGCCGCCGAATGCCAGTGATAGCGGCGCGCCAAGCCGCTCCGCTCGTTCATGCCCTGTTGGACCACGGCCCACTCGCCCGCGGCGGTGACGACGAACGTGTGCAGGTAGATCTGAAAGCCGTCCGCGATGGCGTTGTTATCGATCTTCGCCGTGAGCCGGCTGACGCGCACCAGGGCCTCGCCATCCAGGCTGTGGTGCTCGGCCACCGTGCGCAGTTCATCGGGAGTGTTGCGCGAATGCCGCCCGCGTCCGCCGCACACGTAGATGCCCAACTCGCCCGCGCGCGGGTTCAATCCGCGCTTCAAAGCGCCCAGCACGGAGGTGGTGATGCCCGACGAATGCCAGTCCATCCCCATGACGCAGCCGAGCGCCTGGAACCAGAACGGGTCGCTCAGGCGGCTAAGCAGCTCCGAGGGGCCGTAGTGGTAGAGAATGCTCTCCGCGATCGCCGTGCCCAGCCTGGTCATGCGCTCGGCCAGCCAGGCGGGCACGTGGCCGCCATGCAGAGGCAGGTCGGCAAATCCGGAGCGTTTCATGACTTTCGTTTCGCCCCGCTCTTCTGGTTTTTTGCCGCGTTCGACGCCAGTTCGTCGCAGCGATTGTTGTCCGCGTGAGTCGCGTGGCCCTTGGTCCACTTCCAGGTGGTCTTGTGGCGCGCCGCCAGCTCGTCGAGTTCCTGCCAGAGGTCCTGGTTCACCACCGGCTTCTTCTCGGTGGTCATCCAGTTCCGGCGCTTCCAGGCGTGAATCCAGAGGGTGATCCCGTTCTTCACGTACTCGGAATCGGTGACCACTTCCACCTCGCATATCTCGCGCAGCGCCCGCAGCCCTTCGATGGCCGCCGTCAGTTCCATGCGGTTATTGGTGGTGTGGGGCGCGCATCCCCACATCTCCTTCTTATGGTGGTCGTAGCGCAGGATGGCCGCCCAGCCCCCGGGGCCGGGATTGTTCAGGCACGAGCCATCGGTGATGAGCCGGACCCGTTTCACCGCGCCGCCGGCTCCCCCAGGAAAAACTCGTCCACCAATCCGACGATCGCGGACGCCGCACACGCCCGGTGGATCGACACGCGAAGCCGCGCCCCGTGCCGCACACCGTGCGTGAAATAGGTGGCAAACTGTTTCATCTTGCCCACCATATCCTTCTCATTGCGCTCTATCAGCATGGCGTAATACCGCCGCATGATGTCGTAGCGGTCGTGCTCGCTGGGCTGGTGATACGCGCCGGTCTCCAGATATTGCGCGATCTGCCGGAAGATCCATGGATTCGCCGACGCCGCGCGCCCAATCATGACGGCGTCGCAGTTGGTCTCGCGCACCATGCGGACGGCGTCTTCCGGTGTGAACACGTCGCCGTTGCCGATCACCGGAATCTTCACCGCCGCCTTCACTTCCGCGATGCGCCGCCAGTCGGCCTTTCCCGCAAAGCCCTGCTCCCGCGTGCGCGGATGCAGCGCCACGGCCTGCAATCCGCACTCCTCCGCCAGCTTCGCCATGCGCACGAAGACCAGTTCGTCGTCGTTCCAACCGGCGCGGTATTTCATGGTGATCGGAATCGCGATGGCTTTCCGCACCTCGCGCAGCAGGCGCTCCACCAGCGGCAAGTCGCGCAGCAACGCCGACCCGCCGTTGCACTTCACCACCTTGTTGACCGGGCAGCCGAAATTGATGTCGAGGATGTCGAACCCCAGGTCCTGGCAGACGCGCGCGGCATCCGCCATGACGGCCGGATCGGCGCCGAAAAGCTGCGCCGAAATGGGGTGCTCTTCGGGATCGAAAGCCAGGTACCGCAGCGTCCGGGTCGGCTTGCGGGCGCCGAGCGAAGCGCTCACGCCGTGGGAGCTGGTGAATTCGGTCATGATCAGCCCGCACCCGCCCAGATTGCGTATGAACCGCCGGAACACCGTGTCGGTCACGCCCGCCATGGGGGCCAGCACCGTGGCGGGAGCAATGTTGACGGCTCCTATCGACAAGTGGGTGGGGAAACGAAGCATGGCCAGCCTTAACCAATCTTAGCGGTTTACCAGCCGGAAACGGAACTGCGCGCGGGGCCGTCACTTTAGTTTGAGGAGAATGGCGAATGAAGCCGCCGCAAATCGTTCTGCTGGTTGCGGCCGGTGCGGTTGGCGGCGCCCTTCTCTTGAAGGTGGCCCAGGCGCCCGCGCCCGAACCGCACAAGGTCACGCTGAACGCCGGCTTGCTGTTACCGGTGCACCTTGTCGACGGCCTCTCCTCGGAGCGCGGCGCGCGGGTGCCGGGCCGCGTGGTGGCCTCCGGCCCCGGCGGCAAGCTGAAGGGAGGCGCGGCCATCGGCGGCGGCGATGTCATACCGGCCCGCGGAAAGCCTGCCACGCTCCCTTCGGAAACGCGCATCGGCTTCCGCCTGCGCGCGCCCCTCACCCTCACCGGGCGCCTGTAGCCGGTGGTCTTGCCATCGGCCGATTCCACTATGCTAGCTTCATAGTTGAAATGCGACTTTACGCTACGTTGACCATCGGTATCCTGAGCGCTGCCGTCTGCCTGTGTGGACAAGGGCAGCCCCCCTCCAGTACGGGCGCGCAAATCGAAACCAAGGGCATCCCGCCCAGAGCGACTCCCGGCGATTATCAGGCCCATACTCAGGCCGGCAAGGTGACGATTGCGGCCGAGTTCGCGGGACACTCGGTCCCCACCGAGCAGGGGCCCCTCACCACGGAAGACTTCGTGGTGGTCGAAACGGCCTTGTTCGGCGCGCCGGACGCGCGGCTGACGATTTCCGCCGAGGACTTTTCGCTCCGCATCAACGGCAAGAAGACGCCCCTGCCCAGCCTGCCATACGGGATGATACTCAGCTCCGTCAAAGATCCCGAGTGGATACCGCCCGAGCAAGCCAAGTCGAAGTCCAAGACCGGCTTGACCAGCGGCGGAGACAGCGACCAGAGCAACCCCAACGAGCCGCCCCCACCGGTCAAGATCCCGATAGAGGTACAGCGCGCCATGGCACAGCGCGTTCAAAAAGCCACACTCCCGAAAGGCGACCGGGCCCTCCCCCTGGCCGGACTGATTTTCTTCCAGTACCGGGGCAAAGCCCAGGGCATCCATTCAGTCGAGCTGATTTACGACGGCCCCGCGGGCAAGGCCACGCTGGCGCTCCAGCCATAGCGCGAGGATTCCTTAACAAGCCCTAACATTAACTTCAATTCAGACCCGCAACGCGCATGCCGCGCCCCGCGTTTCACTGCACAGGGAGGTAACAACGAGATGAAACGGAAGCTACTGCCCCTCGCCACTGTGCTGCTGGGCACCATGTTGAGCGCTTGCGCCGTGAACGGCGCCTATGTCATGCGGTACGGCCCGCCGCCTCCGCCGAGATACGGAGTAGTCGGTGTGGCCCCCGGCCCAGGCTATGTCTGGACCGATGGATTCTGGGACCAGCGCGCCGGCAACTGGTTCTGGGTAGGCGGCCGCTGGGTTCACCCGCCCCGCCCGCGCGCCGTCTGGGTGCCGGGCTCCTGGTCGCAGACACATCGCGGCTGGACGTTCCGCCGCGGCCACTGGCGATAGCTACAGTTACTGGCCCAGAATTTCCAGGTACCGCGCCACGGATTCGATCCCGCGGAAGAAGTTCGGCAGGTGGAACTTCTCGTTGGGCGCGTGCAGGTTGTCGTCGGGAAGCCCGAAGCCCATCATGACGCTGGGGACGCCCAGGTAGCGGTCGAAAACTTCCACGATGGGAATCGACCCGCCCGAGCGGATGTACACCGTTTCCTTGCCGAAGATCTGCTTCATGGCTTCGGCCGACGCATGGATAAAGGGGTTGTCGGGGTTGGTCAGCGAGGGCGCGCCCGCGCTCAGCACCTTTAGTTCGGCGGTGACGCCCTTGGGGCACGCGGCCTTCACCGCCGCCTTGGTTTGCTCGATAGATTTCTCCACGAGTTGGTCGCCCACCAGGCGCGTGCTGATCTTGGCCACGGCGCGGGCCGGAATCACGGTCTTGGCGCCTTCTCCCGTGAAGCCGCCGCGGATGCCGTGTACTTCCACCGTTGGCCGCGCCCACACGCGCTCGAAGAGGGGAATCTCGGGCTCGCCCACCAGCTCGCGCGCGCCCATTTCAATTTCGGTGTACTCCTTCTCGTCGAACGGCAATCGCGCCCAGGCTTCGCGCTCCTTGGGGCTGGGCGGAACCACGCGGTCGTAAAAACCGGGGATCAGGATATGGCCATTCCGATCCTTCAGCGCGCAGATAATCTCCGCGATCGCCTGCATCGGGTTGGGCGCCGCGCCGCCGTAGACGCCGGAATGCAGATCGTGGTTGGCGCCCTCCACGAGCAGCTCATAGTACACCAAGCCGCGCAAGCCCACGCAGATGGTGGGGAACTCGGGCGCGAACATCTCCGTATCGCACACCACCGCCGCATCGGCCTGCAAGCGCGGCGGCCGGGTCTTGACGTACTCCTCGATATGTTCGCCGCCGGTCTCCTCTTCGCCCTCCAGCAGGAACTTCACGTTGACGGGCAGTCTGCCGGTCGATTTCAGCAGGCTCTCCACCGCCTTGATCTGGATGTAGACTTGGCCTTTGTCGTCACTGGCGCCGCGCGCGAAAATGTCGTTGCCGCGGACCTCCGGCTCGAAGGGCGGCGACTTCCACTCGTCAAGCGGGTCGGGCGGCTGCACGTCGTAGTGGCCGTAGAAAAGGATGGTGGGCTTGCCCGGCGCATTCAACCATTCCGCATAGACCAGCGGATTGCCTTTGCCTTCGATCAGCTCGGCGCTGGTCATCCCCGCCGCGAGCAGTTCGTTCATGGCGAATTCGGCGGCGCGCCGGATATCCGGTTTGTTTTCCGAGAGCGCGCTGATGCTCGGGATGCGCAGAAAGGTCTTCAGCCCCTCCAGAAAATCGGCCTGGTGCTGCTGGTAGTAGTTCATGTTGGCTCCTGGTCGATTGTATCGCGGCGCAAATTCCGCTGGGTACCCGGACCGAAGAGCTCGATGCGAATGAGCCGGATTCTATTTCGACGCAGATTCTATTTCGACGCGGAGCCGCGGAGACACGGAGAAAAGACGCGGAGAATACTTAAAGACAAAGAGATGGATGCGTGGAGCGACCCTGCGCACCGCTACCGGAGGTTCGAACGCGGAGCCAGCGGAGAATCCGGCTCGGGACGCAGCCTCAGGCCGGGCGGCAGGTCTCAAGAGAATCGTGCATCGTTACGCGAATCCTTCACTGACACGGCGTGTCTCCGCTTCCTCCGCGCTCGAACCAAGGGAAGAGAGTACTCTTGATATCTCTCATCCTCTCCGCGTCTTTTCTCCGCGTCTCCGCGTCTCTGCGTCGAAGTCGGGCCTTTCGCGGCTCCGCGTCGAAAACTGCTTGCCGGTCTGAAGCACGGTCCCGCCGGGGTGTACCATGAAATCACCGGCCCAGGGGCCGCCGCCACTCAGAGGGATATGCATACCAACCGGCTTGCCAGTGAGCAGAGTCCTTACCTGCTACAGCACGCTCACAACCCGGTGGACTGGCTCCCGTGGGGGCCGGAAGCGTTTGAAAAAGCCCGCCGCGAAGACAAGCCCATCTTCCTTTCCATCGGCTACTCGACGTGCCATTGGTGCCACGTCATGGAGCGCGAGTCTTTCGAAAACCAAGCCATCGCCGCGCTGTTGAACCGCGACTACGTCCCCATCAAGGTGGATCGAGAGGAGCGCCCGGACGTGGATCGCGTCTACATGACCTTCGTGCAGGCCACCACCGGCGGCGGCGGATGGCCCATGTCCGTCTGGCTCACTCCCGACTTGCAGCCGTTCTTCGGCGGAACCTATTTCCCGCCCGAAGCCCGCTACGGGCATCCCGGCTTCGCCTCCATCCTGACCCAGATCGCCGCGGCCTGGGCCGACAATCGCGGCCAGATCGTGGATTCCGCGCGCGACATAGTCGAGCAGCTTCGGCAACACGTGGCGGTCGAGGCCGGGCGGGCTGGGGCCATCGATCGCGCTATCCTGGACAGCGGTTTCTTTGCATTCCGCCGCGCCTTCGACACACGCCTGGGCGGCTTCGGCCCGGCGCCCAAGTTCCCGCGCCCCTCGGTCCACAACTTCCTGCTGCGCTACTATGCGCGCACGAAAAACCAGGAAGCCCTCGACATGGCGCTGCTCACGCTCCGCGAAATGGCCAAGGGCGGCATCCACGACCAGCTCGGCGGCGGCTTTCATCGCTACTCCGTCGACGAGCGCTGGCGAGTCCCGCACTTCGAGAAGATGCTCTACGACCAGGCGCAGCTCGCCATCTCCTGTCTGGAAGCTTTCCAGGCCACCGGCGACCGGCAGTACTCCGAAACCGCGCGCCGCATCTTGGATTACGTGCTGCGCGACATGACCGGCCCGGAAGGCGGTTTCTTTTCGGCGGAGGACGCCGATAGCGCCATCGACCCCGCGCGCCCCGATCTCAAGAGCGAGGGCGCATTCTATGTTTGGAGCGCGGACGAGATTCGGGACGGAGCCGGCCAGCCCGCCGCCGATTGGTTCTGTTACCGCTACGGCGTCGAAGCCGCGGGCAACGTGGCCGACGACCCGCACGGCGAATTCACCGGCAAGAACATCCTCTACCAGGCCCACACGGTGGAGGAAACGGCGCAGCGGTTCGGCCGGCCGCCGGATGAAGTCGGCGCGGGCCTGGAAGATGCCGGGCGCATTCTGCTGCAGGCCCGCTCCGGGCGCGTGCGCCCCCACCTGGACGACAAGATCCTCACCGCCTGGAACGGTCTCATGATTTCGGCCTTCGCGCGCGGCGGCGCCATTTTGGAAGAGCCGCGCTATGCCGCCGCGGCACGACGCGCAGCCGAGTTTCTCATCGCCCGCGTGTATGATCCGCAAACCGCCGCTCTTCTGCGCCGCTACCGCCAGGGCGAGGCGGCTATCCCGGCTTTTCTGGACGACTACGCGCTGTTCGCCCAAGGGCTGCTCGATCTGTACGAAGCCCAGTTCGACCTGCGGGATTTGGAACTCGCCATCCGCCTCACCGAAAAACAGATGGAGCTGTTTGAAGACCCCGCGCAAGGAGCGTTCTTCGCCTCCGCCGCGGACGATGCCAGCCTGGTCATGCGCGTGAAAGAAGATTACGACGGCGCCGAGCCATCGGGCAATTCGGTGGCGGCCATGAATCTGCTGCGGCTGGCGCGGTTCACGAATCGCTCCGGCTTCCGCCAATCGGCGGAAAGGACGCTGGCCGCTTTCGCCTCGCGCCTGGCGGCGATGCCGGCCGCGCTCCCGCAGATGCTGGCCGCCTGCGAGTGGCTGCTGGGCGAGCCGCGCGAGATCGTCCTGGTGGGCGGCCGTGGCGGCGACGATACCCAGGCGCTTCTTCGCGCGCTCCATTCCCGCTTTGTTCCCAACCGGGTCGTCATGCTGGTGGATTCCCCTGAAGCCCGCCGCGCCTTGGCCGCCGGCATTCCCTCCATTCAATTCATGGAGAAGACCGGCGGCCGCGCCAGCGCCTACGTCTGCCGGAACTACACCTGCCAATTGCCAGTAACCGAATCGGAAAAGCTCGCTGAATTGTTACAATAATGAGGAATTCACCGAGCGGCGCGAGGGTGTAGGGGCCGGGCGGCCCCGAGGGCACCCCGCGGCCCGGCGCGCTGTGGAACGAATTACTGGAGGAGAGAAGAATATGGAACGACCAGGCGCAATGACGCTGAAAGGCAATCCCTTCACCTTGATCGGCCCCGAGCTCAAGCCCGGCGATGCCGCCCCCGATTTCACCCTGACGGACAACGGCCTGAAGCCCCTCACCCTGAAGGACACCGGCAGCCAGGTTCGCATTTTCAGCGTGGTCCCTTCGCTCGACACGCCCGTCTGCGACGCGCAAACCAAGCGATTCAACGACGAGGTGGCCAAGCTTCCGGGCGTCGCCATCCTGGCCGTCAGCATGGACCTGCCGTTCGCTCAAAAGCGCTGGTGCGGCGCGTTCGGCGTCGATAACGTGAAAACGCTCTCCGATCACAAGGACGCCTCCTTCGGGTCGAACTACGGCACCTTGATCAAGGAGCTGCGGCTCGAAAGCCGCGCCATTTTCGTCGTGGATGGCCGAAACCAGATCCGCTACGTGGAATACGTGAAGGAAATGACCGATTTCCCCAATTACGAAGCCGCGCTGTCGGCCGCAAGGAGCGCCACCGCGGCGACCACTTGATCAGTGGGGCAAGGCCTCAATGAGCGGGTTCTCTCCCGCGCGGTAGAGAGTCCTCTGGTCCGCGGCGGATTGATCATCGTCGCCGGCGTGCTGACGGGCAATATTCTGGGTTTCGTGCGCGTGGCGCTGACCGCCTACCTGCTCGGCACCCACAGCCTGGCCGATTCGCTCGCCGTGGCCATGGGCCCTCTGGACACGCTGAATTCGGTGCTGATCAACAGCGTCGTCTTCGCCTTCGTGCCCATGCTCACGGCTGCCAGCGGCCCGCAGCGCACCGCGCTCTTTCTCAAGCTGAGCCGCTGCTTTGCCTGGGCCTTCTCGGCCATTGCGGCGGCCGTGGTCCTCACCGCGCCCTGGCTCATGAAGGCGCTGGCGCCGGGCCTCGAGCCGCACTACTTCGGCACGGCCGTCAACATCCTGCGCATCTTGTCGCTTTCCACGGTGGCCGCCGGCGTGGCCGCGGTGCACTGCGCTCTGTTGTTCACGGACCGCCGCTTTGCGCCCACCGCCTTCTACCAGGCCGCGTTGAACGTGTTCACCATCATCGCCGCGCTGAGCCTGTGGAAACTGCTGGGCGTGTACGCCTTCGCCATCGGCTACACATTGGGCGCATGCGCGCAGGTGGGCATCGTCTGCTTCGCGGCGCGTTCCGGCCTCGACACGGCCGGCGCGCCGCGCTGCGAGGTTCACTGGCGCGAGATCCTCGCCAAGCCCGCCTTCTTCGTGGTGTACGCGGCCGGCCTGGGGATCAACATCACCTTCACGCGCGCCTATGCCACGGACGCCGGGCCGGGCATGGCCGCGGCGCTCGAGTACTGCATGCGCGGAGTGGGCGTGCCGCTGGCCATCCTGGTGAACCCCATCTCTAATTCGCTGCTGCCCGAGATCGCGCGCCTGCGGAGCCTGTTCCGCCTGCGCGAGGCCTTCCGCCTGATCGACCGGACCATTGCGCTGGCCGCGCTGGTGGTGGTGGCCGGCTGCGGTTTCGCCATCGTATTCCGCCAGCCGGCCATCGCGCTGATCTTCCAGCGCGGCAGTTTCACGGCGGAATCCACCAGGCTGGTGGCCGCGGTCTTCCTGGGTCTGGGCCCGAGCCTGATCGGCTGGACCCTGATCGAGATCACCTCGCGTTCCCTGTTCGCGCTCGACCGTCCCTGGCCCCCGGTGATCGCGGCCCTGATTCCGCCGCTATTCAACGTGACCCTGACGCTGTGGCTCCACCCCCGCCAGCCGCAACTGATCGGCTTAGGAGCCTCCCTGGGACTACTGGCCGGTTTCGCGGCGCTGTTCGTGGTAATGCAAGCCAACCGCCGGCGCTGGCTGGCGCAGGGGTAGGGCCAAGACCGTCTGATTTGTTCCTCGGCGCCTTGGGCCGCCCGGCCTTTACACCGTACCTTTGTAGGGGCGAGGCATGCCTCGCCCCCAGGTGGGGCATGCTTTAGCTTGCCCATCCGCTCGACATGCGCCGCACATGTTTGTATGCTGAATACATGTCCAAGATGATTCAGATCAGAGACGTTCCAGAACAGGTTCACCGTATTCTGAAAGCGCGCGCCGCGCGCGAGGGTATGAGCCTCTCCGACTTCATCAAGAAGGAACTGGAGAGTTCGGCGGAGCAGCCGACCATGCGGGAGTGGCTGGAGAGCACGCGGCAAGCGAAACCGATTCCAACCAAACGGAGCGCGGCGCAAATCATTCGCGCATTGCGGGATGCGCAATGATTGTTCTGGACGCCTCAGTGGTAGTGGAACTTCTCACGAACGGCCCGTTGGCCAATTCCGTCAGACGAGGTCTGGCCGAGCGTAGCGGGCCATTCATCGTTCCACACCTGCTCGACGTGGAAGTGGTTAGCGCTCTCAGGAGCCTCATCGCAGGCCAGCGTATCGATTCGCATCGCAGCGAGCAGATGCTCACGGGGCTTGCGACACTCCGCGCGCGGCGCTATGCGCACACGCCTTTGCTGGGCCGAATTTGGGAGCTGCGCCATAACTTCACCGCCTGCGATGCCGTTTACATCGCCTTGGCAGAAGCAACTGGCTCCGTCCTGTACACCTGCGACGCGAAATTGTGCAAAGGCCATCGCGCGAAGGTCGCACTCTTCGCCGCCTGAAGATTTCGGGCCTTAAAAGGCGCTATTATCAGGCGATATGAACCTGGATTCTTCACGTAGAAACTTTCTCCGAGTGGGGCTGACCCTCCCTGCCGCCGGGCTCGCGGGCGTTTGCCCCGGCGCCGCGTTTCAGCCGCCATCGTCTATTCCATATCGAACCTTGGGAAAGACGGGATTGAAAGTCTGCCCGGTCGGGTTTGGCACCGGTTTCACGCCCGAGCCCACCGTGATCGCCCGCGCCGTCGATCTTGGTGTCAACTACTTCGATACCGCGAGCGATTACGCCAATGGCAACAGCGAACGCCTGGTGACCCAGGGGCTCAAAGGTGTGCCTCGGGACAAGGTGATCGTGGTTAGCAAGACCCCCGCCAAGACCCGCGGAGTCTTCATCTCCGATCTTGAGGCCAGCCTGAAGAACCTGTCCACAGACCGGATCGATATCTGGCTCCTCCATGGCAAGAGCAAGCCCGAGGAGGTTCCGGACGAGTTGCTCGAAGCCGGCAGCCAGGCTAAGAAACAGGGAAAGATCCGCTTCTTCGGCGTGAGCACGCACGACCTCAACCTCATGGCGGACCACTTCCTGAAAGCCGGCAACATCGACGTGGTCACCTTCACCTACAACTTCACTATGGGCGCGGGAAGGGACGCGGCCATCGCCAAATTGAGCAAGGCCGGAATCGGCTTGACAGCCATGAAGGTGATGGCCGCGTACGGCGGCGGGCTGCCCAAAATGCCCGCGGGCGGGGGAGAGCCGCCGCCGACGGCCCTCGACAATGCCCTCCCCGCGCTCAAGTGGGTGCTGCGAAACCCCATGGTGGCCACCACCATTCCGGGCGTCCGGGACACGGAAATGCTGGAGCTGAACATCAGGGCTCTGCGCGAGAAGTTCACCCCCGGGGATGAGAAGCGGCTAGTGGCGCGCAGCGAGGCGATCCGCCCCTACTACTGCCGCATGTGCTATAGCTGCCGCGGCCAGTGTCCCAAGGGCATGCCCGTGCAGGACCAGCTTCGCATCCTGGCGTACGCGGATTTTTACGGGGATTTCCCCCTGGCCCAGAGGAGTTTTGCCGCCCTGCCGAAAGAGGTGAGGGACCTGCGTTGCGCGGATTGCGCGGAGTGCTCGGTGCGCTGCCCCAACGGCGTCAGGGTGGCCGACCGGCTCATCCGCGCCCAGGAACTGCTGGCGTAGACGCGGCGGCGCACGCCAAAGCGCTCGCCACCCACTACCCGCCGGCTGATGGAAAACAGATGGAAAATGCGTCTGACCTCTTTTCCCTTTGCAAGGTCGTGTGTTTGCCGGGTGCGGATATGATGGAACTATGATGCAACACAGATGGAAAATGCGTCTGTCCCCTTTTCCAGTGGATAGAATGCTCGTTCCATTGGCGGCGTTGCTTCTCGCAGCGTCGGCGCAGGGGCAGCCGCCGGGCCGCAGCGATCCTTCTTTCTCGCAACCGTCGCTCGCTCCCGGCGTGGACTACGTCGTGCCCTCCGAGGCCGATATCAAAGCCACGCTCGACCGCGTCCGCGACTACTTCGTCCGCTCCACTCAGTACCGCATCATCGACACGCGGACGGGACAGCCCATCACGAATTTCTCGCGGCCCATCCAGACCGCCGCACTCGATTCGCGCGGCGGCCAGTTCAACGACTGGGATTATCCCATGGGGGTCGTGCTCGCCGGAATGCTGCTGGCGACGGAGGTGACCGGCGACGCGCGCTATCAAGACTACACGCTCAAGAACTTCGACTTCGTATTCGACCACCTGGACTACTTCCGCAAGCAGGCGGCCGAGTTCGGCCAGCCGGCGCATGGCTTCAGACAACTGCTGGACATACGCGCGCTGGACGATTGCGGCGCCATTGGAGCGGCGCTGATCAAGGCCTACGCCAAGAAACCGGACCCGCGCTACCGCGCCGCCATCGACGCCATCGCGGACTACATCGCGCACAAGCAGATGCGCATGCCCGACGGCACGCTGGCCCGCGCGCGTCCGCTGCCGGTCTCACTGTGGATCGACGACGCTTATATGAGCGTCCCGTTCCTGGCGCAGATGGGGCGGCTGACCGGCGACCGGGCCTGGTTCGACGATGCCGCGCGGCAGGTGATCCAGATGTCCCAGCGCCTCCAGGACCCCGCCACCGGCTTGTTCCGCCACTCCTGGTACGAGAACAACGAACACCCGGCATTCTATTGGGGCCGCGGCGCCGGTTGGGGGCTGATGGCCGCCGCGGAACTGCTCAGCGTTCTGCCCGAGGACCATCCCGCCCGCGGCCGCGTGTTGGAGATTTTCCAGCGCGGGGCGCGGGGAGTTGCGTCCTTCGAAAGCGGCGTCGGGATGTGGCACCAACTGCTCGACAAGAACGATAGCTACCTGGAGACCTCGGCGTCGGCCATGTTTACGTTTGCCATCGCGCGCGGAGTCAACCGCGGCTGGCTCTCCGCCGTCTATGCGCCGGTGGCCCAAACCGGATGGCAAGCAGTCGCAAAGCGCGTGCTTCCCGATGGCCGCATCGAGGGCATCTGCGTCAGCACCACCGCCGCCTACGACTCGGTGTACTACTACAACCGCCCCACCGACCTCGGCGCCATGCAGGGCTACGGCCCGGTGCTGATGGCGGGCGCGGAAGTGATCGCCATGCTCCGCTCGTTCGACATCTCACGCTCGCTGAACACGTTTCACTACCGGGCGCGGAAGCCATAGTGCGCTAAAATCGGCGTTCCAGGGGGTGAACGTTATGAAACTTCGAATCGTCGCCGGTTTGCCTCTGCTGCCCTTGCTCGCCATGGCGCAAGGGGGCATCGACACCGCCGCCATGAACAAGGCCGTCGATCCGTGCGTCGACTTCTACCAGTACGCCTGCGGCAACTGGATTGCCAAGAACCCGCTCCCCGCCGACCGCTCCCGCTGGGGACGTTTCGCCGAGCTGCAAGACCGCAACGAAAAGGTGGAGCTGGGCATCCTCGAAAGCGCCGCCGTGGTGAAGCCCGGCCGCAGCGCAATCGACCAGAAGATCGGCGACTACTTCGCCAGTTGCATGGACACCGCGACCATTAACAAGAATGGCATCGCGCCCATCAAGCCCGAGCTCGACCGCATCCAGGCGATGAGCGATGAGCCGGACGTGGTGGCCGAGATCGCCCACCTGCACCGTTTGGGCGTCGGCGCGCTGTTCGTGTTTGGCGCGTCCCCGGACGCCAAGGATTCCAATCGCACCATCGCCACACTGGCCCAGGGCGGCCTCTCGCTGCCCGACCGCGAGTACTACCTGAAGACCGACGCCAAGTCCGTCGAGATCCGCCAGCGCTTCGAACAACACATGAAGAACATGTTCCAGCTTGCCGGCGACCCCGCCGACACCGCCGCCTCCAAGGCGCGCATGGTTCTCGAGATGGAAACCATCCTCGCCCAAGCGTCCATGGACCGCGTCTCCCTGCGCGATCCCGACAAGACCTACCACATCGTCACCCGGCAGCAACTCGAGGCGCTCTCCGCGGGCTTCGACTGGAACAGTTATTTCAAGGCGGTGGGTGCGCCGGCGTTTGAGACGCTGAACCTGGCCCAGCCGGATTTTCTGAAGCAAATCGCCGCCACGCTGCCATCCCAGCCGTTGACCGCGTTTCAGGCGTACTTTTCCTACCACCTGCTGCGCGCGGCCGCCGCGGAGCTGCCGGAAGCGTTTGAGAACGAGAGCTTCGATTTCTGGCAGCGCTACCTCTCGGGCGTCAAGGAGCCTCGCCCGCGCGCCAACCGCTGCGTCGCCGCGGTGGACCGCGAGCTCGGCGATCTGCTCGGGCAGAAGTACATCGAGACCGCCTTCGGCGCCGCCGCCAAGGCCCAGATCACGCAATTGGTGGAGGCGCTCGACAAGGCCCTCGCGGAGGACATCCAGACGCTTCCGTGGATGACCGAGGCCACCAAGAAGGCGGCCATCGTCAAGCTGCACGCCATCACCAACAATGTCGGCTATCCCAAAAAATGGCGCGATTACAGCAAGGTGAGCATCGTGCGCGACGATTTCCTGGGCAATTCCGTGCGCGCCACCGAAGCCATGCACGACCAGCGCATCGTGAAGATCGGCCAGCCCACCGACAAGACCGAGTGGTACATGACCACCCCCACCGTCAACGCTTTTTACAGCTCGCAGAACAACAGCATCAACTTCCCGGCCGGCATTCTGCAACCGCCGTTCTTCGATCCCCAGCGCGATATCGCCGTCAACTACGGCGGCATCGGCTCGGTGATCGGCCACGAAATGACGCACGGTTTCGACGACCAGGGCCGCAAGTTCGACGCCAACGGCAACCTGCGCGACTGGTGGACGCCCCAAGACGGCGCCGAGTTCGAGAAGCGCGCCGCCTGCATCGCCGATGAGCACTCCGGCTTCACCGCCGTGGACGATGTGAAGCTGAATGGCCGCCTGACGCTGGGCGAAAACACCGCCGACAACGGCGGCGTACGCGTCGCGCTGATGGCGCTTGAGGACACGCTCAAAGGTAAGCAGGATAAGGTGGAGGGATTCACTCCCGAACAGCGTTTCTTCCTGGGATTCGCGCAGGTCTGGTGCGAGAACATGTCCCCGCAGGAAGCGCGCCAGCGGGCCATGACCGATCCGCACTCGCCCGGCCGCTACCGCGTGAACGGCACGGTCGAGAACATGCCCGAGTTCCAGAAAGCGTATTCCTGCAAAGCCGGCCAGCCCATGGTGAGCGCCAACGCCTGCCGGGTGTGGTAGCGGGGCAGGCCAATTCACAGACAACGCAGACGACGAAAGGCGAAGTCCGTGCCACGAAGGCGTGGGGCACATGAAAAAGAAAAGAATCGGATCGTCCTTTGACAACTGGCTCCGAGAGGAAGGCATCTATGAGGAAGTCACTGCGACTGCCGTCAAGCGCGTCCTCGCCCGGCAGGTCGAAGCCGCCATGAAAGAGAAGCCGACAGAGGGGGGGCGACTTGCTCTGTAGTCGCAATGCGACTACAATAAGACGTGAAGAACCGGCTTCAAGGGAGGATTGCCATGAGCACGGCCGACACCTACGTTCGCGCTCGCATCGATAGCGCCACCAAGGAACGCGCCGCAGAAGCTCTGGCGGCAATGGGATTGTCCATTTCGGATGCGATCCGCCTGCTGATGTTGCGTGTCGTGGATGAGCGTCGTTTACCCTTCGAGGTCAAGGCGCCAAACGCGACCACTCGCAAAGCGATTGCCGAGCTTGAGGCGGGGAAAGGCAAGCGCTTCACCAGCACTGCCGCACTGATGGCGGACTTGAATGCGGACGATTGAACGGTCATCGGCATTCAAGCGCGACTACAAGCGCGCGAAAGCGACACCGCGCCACGGCAAAGATGTGGGTTCGCTCGTGTCAACCGTGGTTACGCTGCTTCTGTCCGATCGGGTCTTGCCTGAGAACAACCGGGACCACGCCTTGAGCGGTGACTGGGCGGGCTACCGCGAATGCCACATCGGGCCCGATTTGCTGCTGATCTACCGGAAGCCCAACGCCGACACCCTACGTCTGGCGCGGCTTGGCTCACATAGCGAACTATTCGGCTGAGCCGCAGCACCGCGCCGCTGCTTACCCGCGCTCATGTCCCTACTTCAGCTTGCTCACCATGCGGTCATTGATCCAGTGGTCGTCCCAGCACTTCCGGGTCTGGCGTTATCCGATCAAGCCCCATATCCGATTTCATTCTAACGTCGATCGAACGATCTCCCGGCGCCGCGCCGCCGGTGAGTGGAATCGAATGAGCAAGCCCAGACGCGCCCCTCCCCCGGCGGCGATGCGGCAGAAGCAAGACAGGGGGTGGAAGTCCCGCGCCGCCCTGAGTCAGTAAATGGTCTTCAGTTCCACCACCACCGTTTCGAGCGGCTTGCCGGTCAGGTTGTCTATCTTCTGTTGGGAGGGGCCGCTCCAACTGAAATCCCCCAGCTTGTGCCGCGCCACCTCGGCCTCGCCCGCGGGCGAGGTCATGCGCGCGTCCAGATCGGTCATGCAAACCACCAGGTGGTCGAGGGTGTATTCGTGCATCGGCACGCTCTGCCGCGGACCCAGTTTCAAGCGGAGAACCCGAACCTGGCTGTTCTCGAATAGCAACGTGAAGTTCTGGGGAGCAACCCGCAATGGGTCGAGAGCGGTACCCGCCACCTTGCCGGGATATCCCGGCTTCTTGATGGCGATAATCACACCCGTGGGGCCGCTGGGCCGTGGGTCGACCCTGGGGGTGGGCAAGGGTCCCGAGTAGTGAAATCCGATCGCCGGGCTCCATTTGACCGTGCCCGGCTCCCACGTCAAGTCCTCCACGGTGCCGTCCAGGTAGGTGAGCCTCTCGCCGCCGGTACGGAAGTAGATCAGCACGCGATTCAGTTTGTGGTTGTGCCAATTGTGGCCGGCCTCGCCGCACCTTGCCCTATCCGGTGGAGGCAAGGTCGCGCAGGCCTTGGGAAGGCCGGTTGCGGGGTCGCCGGCGCCAGGCCACGGCTGCGGCGGATTGACAACCAGTTGGTCATTTTCGAAGAGAACGGTGAAGCCCCGTACTCCCGGCGCCGGCACCCCTGGTCCCGTAAACCACTGAACTTCTTGGGGTTGTGAATTTGAGTTTTGGCCGGCTGGTTGAGCCACGGCAAGAACCAGCGGAAGGCCTAGCGTGAACAGCCGTTTCGTGTGCCGTCCAAGGAGTCGCATTGGGCCATTGTAGGCCTTAACGTAGCCAGTGGCAATTCTTCACCCAAGCAGCGGGCGGCCGGCGGCCCCCGGAGGAACAATGTGCATTGTACGAAAGATAATTACCTCGTAATTTCCCATTTATACGTATAATGGACATCGCCAGGGTGACAAAACAGGGGAATCCTGGCTGGTATTCCAATTATGCGCGGCCCGTTTCGCGGCCGCGTTAGGGGTGAGTGAATGAAGCGAAAGGTCTTGTTGTCTTTGATCCTCGTCTGCCTGCTGTCGGCCTGCGTGGCGACAGCCCAGGAGACTCGCGGCGCCATCGTCGGCAGAGTCTCCGACCCCACCGGCGCCGTCATTCCGGGCGCCAGCGTGGTGGTGACGAATGTCGCCATGGGAACGAAGCTTTCCCTGACGACCGCCGCGGACGGCTTTTATCAGGCGCTTTTTCTACAGCCGGGCATCTACAACATCGAAGTCACGGCGAAAGGTTTTAAGAAGTTGGAGCGCGAAGGGATAGAGGTCCGCCTGGCGGATCGTCTGGAAATCAACCTCGCCTTGGAGGTGGGGAGTACGGAAGAAAGCGTCACCGTGACCGCCGAAGCGCCGCTCATGAACACCGAGACGGCGTCGGTAGGCACCCTGGTGGATTCCATGCGCGTCATGACGCTGCCGCTGTCCTACGGCAACCCGTTTCTCATGACCGGATTGGCGTCGGGCGTGGCGTTCGTCGGCGATCCCCGGCTGGACCGTCCCTTCGAGCCCACCCACATTGTCAATTACGCCATGAGCGGCACCCGCGGCGACCTGAGCGATATCACCATTGACGGCGGCCCTACCACCGCCAGGACCGGCTCCTCCGTCATTGCGGCTTATGTGCCCCCCACCGATGCGGTGGCGGAGTTCAAAGTCCAGACCGCTACTTTCGACGCGTCGTTCGGCCAGACGCAGGGCGGCGTCACCAACATGATCGTCAAGTCCGGCACCAACGCTGTGCACGGTACCGGCTTTTACTCCTTCTACCGGCCGTCCATGTGGGCCAACGATTTTTTCAACAACAAGAAAGGCGGCGCGCGGCCGCCGTTCAAATACGACCGCTGGGGCGGCTCGGTGGGCGGACCGATCTGGCTGGGCAAACTCTACAACGGCAAGAACAAGACCTTCTTCTTCTATGCGTATGAAGGCATTCACGACCGCCGCCCCCGGTATGACGGCTCTGCCAACACGGTGCCCTCTCCGGCCATGCTGGGCGGCGATTTCTCGTCGCTGCTGGCGCTAGGATCCAGCTACCAGATCTACGACCCCGGTACGCGCGTGGCTGTGGCCGGCGGACGAATCCAGGAAACTCCTTTCGCGGGCAACATCGTGCCCATAGCCCGTTTCAACGCCGTGGCCAAGAACATCATCAAGATCTACCCCGCGCCCACCAGCACCCCCGCGGCCGACGGCACCGCCAACCTGCTCGAGCCGGACCTTGCCGAACCACTCAAGTTCCGCAATCACCTTTGGCGCGTGGATGAGAACGTCAGCGAGAAGCACCGCTTCATGGTGCGCGCCAGCCTCTACGACCGGAACAGCGAATACGACAACTACTTCAACGATATCGGCACCGGCGTGCACTTCGCGTTCCCCGCCAGGGCCGCCGTATTCGACGACGTCTACACCCTCTCGCCCACCACCATATTGAACACGCGTTACAGTTACAGCCGCTACATCCGCTACCAGGACCAGAGACCCGAGGCCTGGGGATTCGACCTCACATCGCTTGGTTTCCCGGCGTCCTATGCCAACGCCATCGCGCCCTCGGATCGCCGCTATCCGATTATCAACCTGGGTGGGCCCTACATCGCGACCGGATACAACGCCAACGGTTTATACCAGCCGGACATGATTCACGCCATCGGCGCCACGCTGACCAAGATAGTGGGAACCCATTCCATACGCACGGGCGGGGAATTCCGCGCTTACCAGGAGACCACCTTGAACTTCGGCGGCCCCGAGACCGGTCAATTCAATTTCGACTCCACCTTTACCCGCGGACCGCTGGACAACTCGCCGACCTCGCCGAGCAGTATTGGCCAGTCGGTGGCGGCGCTGGAACTGGGCCTGGCCTCCTCTTCCTCCGCCGTGACCAGGGCGGCCAGCTTCGCCGAGCAATCCAACTCCTGGGGCTTTTTCGTCCAGGACGACTGGAAGGTCTCCCCGACTCTGACTGTGAACCTGGGACTGCGCTATGAGTTCGAACAGCCGTTGCACGAGCGCTGGAACAGGAGCGTCCTGAGCTTCGATCCGACCTACGTGCAGCCCTTCTCGGCCACCGCGGCGGCCAGCTATGCGGCCAACGACGCTGCGTCGATTTCGCAGATTCCGTCGATATCGGCCAAGGGCGGGCTGACGTTCGCGGGCGTGAACGGCAACAATGGCAACCTGTATAACACCCCCAAGAACGGCTTCATGCCGCGCGTCGGCCTCTCCTGGCAGTTCGCGCACGGCACCGTGATGCGCGCTGGCATCGGCATGTTCCAGGGCTTCCTGGGCGTGCGCCGCGCCGCTGTGAACCAGTCAGGGTTCTCCCAGAACACCAACATGGTGCCGACCATCGACAACCTCACCTTCGCGGCCACTCTTTCCAACCCGTACCCCAACGGCATCACCGCGCCGGTGGGCGCCGCGGGAGGGCCCCAGACCTTCCTGGGGCAGGGCATCAGCTACTTCAACCAGAATCCGGAGGTGCCGCGCGTGTTCCGGTGGGAGTACGGTTTGCAGCACGAACTCCCGGGCGGTTTCCTGGTGTCGGCGGATTACGTGGGGAACAAGACCTATCGCCTGGAGATCAACCGCAATATCAACGCGCTTCCGAATCAATACCTGAGCAGCAGCCCGGTCCGCGACAATACCACCAACAGCTACCTCACCGCCACGGTGCCGAATCCGTTCTACAACCTGGTGCCCGGCAACTCGCAGACCATCTTCTCCGCCACTACTCTCGCCCGGAGTTCCCTCATGGTTCCGTATCCCGAGTTTGGCGGCATTTCCACCACCTTCAACACTGGCTACTCCTGGTACCACTCGCTGCAACTGGGCGCCCAGAAGCGGTTCACCAAGGGCTACACCGTGATGGCCAACTACACCTTCTCCAAGTTCATGCAGGCCATCAACCTGCTGAACGCCGGCGATCCCGCGCCGGTGCGGGAGATCTCCGATCAGGACGTGCCGCGCCGCTTCACGCTGAGCGGTGTGGCCCAGTTGCCCTTCGGCCCGGGTAAGCCGCTGAATGTGACAAACCCGGTGGCTTCGCGCATCGTCGGCGGCTGGGAACTTTCCGGCATCTGGACCTATCAGATGGGCTTCCCGATCGGATGGGGCAACATCATTTGTCTCCACCCCGAGCAGATCCTGCTCCCCTCGGACCAGCGCACCACCGACCACTACTTCAACACGGCCCCGTTCGATACGGTTTCGGCGGACCAGTTGGTGAACAATGTGCGCACCTTCCCGCTGCGCTTCCCGCAGATCCGCCAGCCCAACCTCGACAACGTGGACCTGTCGCTGATCAAGAACACCCGCATCAACGGAGAGAGGAACATTCAGTTCCGCTTCGAGGCGCTGAACGCGTTTAACCACCCGCTGCTTTCCAGTAGCGCCTACGGCAACATCCAGACCAGCCCGACCTCCGCGACCTTTGGCACGATCGTGGGCGCGAACCAGGCGGGCTATCCGCGCCGTCTCCAGATCACGTTCAAGTACGTCTTCTAGGCAAGACCGGCTGGCTGTAATCGAGGGGCCGCCTCCGCGGCCCCTCTTCGCATCGGGTGGAACAGACCATCGCTTTTGGTGGTCTGTTGGGATGGCCCTTCGCCCGATTCTGTCAAGCTCTCAGGTAGGGCTTCAGATACGCATCGAGCTCCTCGCGGATCTCCTCGATTGACAAATGTATCCCGCGCGGCCTGCCACCACCGGCGCTCCCACCGCGCCCTGCGGCCGCGCCGGCCGCCGGCGCCGCGGTGCGGAGCCTGGTTCCCGGCTTGAACACTCCCCGGGCGATCATGATGTCCACCGAGCTGACCGGAGTGATACTGGCGAACGCCTGGACCCTTCCGAACATGTCGAACGCCTCCCGCTTCTTCCCCTCGTGCCACAAGTCGAAGGCCGACGCAAGAACGTCGGCCAGATCGACGTACGGGCAGGCGCCGGAGAATCCCCGCTCCATTTCCAAAATCATCGTGGCGGCCCCGCCTCCGGAGAATACCTTCAACTGATCGCCGGTCCGCTCGCGCAATTCCGCGATTTGCTCGAGCGGGTTGCCTGTTTCGTCCTTGACATAACGAAAAGTGGGGATCGTCTTGAACATCTCAACCATCAGATCCACGCTGAAGTTCCCGACGGCCTGCGCGAAGAACGGAAGCCTGGTGATGCTTCCGACCTTTTGATAATAGGCCAGGATTGCCTTTTCGTCGCTCACGCCCGCCGGGGGAAGCGATACGATCGCGTCCGCTCCCAGTTTCTCGGCCTGCTGGGCGTATCGGGTAACGGCGTCGAGATCCGAGCCTTGCACACCGATCACAAGCGCCGTCTTCCCGCCTGTACCGGAAGAGAGGATCGCCTCGGCGCCATCCAGCCTTTCCTTTTCGGATAGGGTGTTCCAACCACTGGCGTTCTGGGGCCACATGAGGCCATGCACTCTGCCGCGATTGCAGAACTTGACTTGAGCGGTAAGGCCGTCGAGGTCGATCTTGTCGTCCGGGGTGAAGGGCGTAAATCCAATCGGAAAAAGCCCGCGCAAAGGCTTCGCGGCGGTGGCAGCGCTCCATCCCGTGTTCGCAAGCGCGAGGGCGGTTGCCCCCAGGCCCATCATCCGCAAGAAATCCCGCCTGCCGGATGTCTTAGTACGATCCGTCATATGTTCACCTACTTCAACTTACTCAGTATGTGGTCCTCGATCCAGTGCTCATCCCACCACTCGCGCGGGTTTACCTGCACGCCGTCGATCTGCATGCTGAAATGCACGTGCACGCCGCCCGCCAGTCCCGTCTCGCCGGCAATGCCCATGGTCTGCCCCTTCTTCACCATGTCGCCCACTTTCACATCGATCTTACTCAGGTGCCCGTAAATGGACTGCAACGCATAACCGTGGTCCACCACGATGCAGTTTCCGTAAATGCCCAGGTCCGAGGCCCACACCACGCGGCCGTCGTTAGTAGCATTCACCGGCTCGTTCTGCACGTCCGATAAGTCGAAGCCGAGATGCACCTGCTGGTCCACCTGCTTGCCATGGTAGATATACTTGCGGACGTCCGCGAACATTGACTCTTCCTTGCCATAGTGAAGGAACGCGCCACTCCACAAGACCTTCTCTTCGGTCTTGAAGCGGAGATCGGCAAGCTGCTGGTTGTTCCGGCGCCGCATCTCGCCGTTGATCTTGAGGAAGCGCGAGAGCAGGTCCGGCCCGGGCGCCAGCGTGCCCGTGGGGTCGACGGAATTGACCAGCTTCTCCATGAGGGCGTCGTCGATCGGAAAATCGCGCAGGCGAAACTTCTTGGGGAACAGCTTGAACCAGAAACGCGCGGTGGCTTCGGTGCCCGCCAGGTTGCGCACGTAGACCACCGGCGTCACGCCGGGCGGCAGGTCCCACGGATACGCGAACATGGCAAAGCGCTGGTCCGCGTGCCCAGGCAAAGGGAAGCTGCGAAACGTGTACTTGCCGACCCTCACGCCGGCTTCGCTCCACGAGCCGCTGGGGCTGAAGGTCACCAGTTCCATGCCGCCCTGGTTGATGTAGTGCTGCGCGTTGTCGGCAATCACACGCGGCGCGGTGAGGACCACGCGGACATCGTAGGAAGCCGTGTCGGTGCTGCCGCGGAAATCGTCGGAGACGGCCTCCACCACCAGCCGCGTGGGACCTTCTTTGAGGTCCGGCGCTTTGTTCTTACCCGCTTCGAAAGCCACCGTTCGGGCGGGCTCATGCCGGCGCCACCACCAGCGGTGCGCGGGCGCGCTCTCGTCGAACAGAAGATAGCGCGCGCCATTCTGCTCCGCGTACGCGCTGAAGCGGCGCACGCCGTGGGGGTTCGCGATCCGCACCGCGACCGGCGTGCTGATCCCAATGATCTTCACCGGGGCCGCCAGGCTCAGAACCGTGTGCGTGGACATCACCAGCAGCGCGGCCGCAGCCGCCACCGCCAGCAGCAGGACTATTGCCAGAATCGTCTTCACTTTTTGACCCAGGAATCCATCCAGTCGATAAAGGTCTTGTACCAGAGAATGCTGTTCTGCGGCTTCAAAACCCAGTGGCCTTCATCCGGGAAAACCACAAGCTTGGAAGGAACTTTTTGCAATTGCAGCGCCGTGAAGAGCTCCAGGCTCTGGGTGTACGGCACGCGGAAATCCATCTCGCCCGTCACCACCAGCGTGGGCGTGTGAAAATCCGGGACGTACTTGTTGGGCGACCACTTCGCGTACGTCTCCGGCTTGTCCCACGGCGTGCCGCCGAATTCCCACAACGGGAACCACAGTTCTTCGGTGGCGCTGAATTCGCTCTCCAGGTCGTACACTCCCGCGTGCGAGATGAGGGCCTTGAACCGCTGCGTATGGCCCAGAATCCAATCGATCATGTAGCCGCCGTACGATCCGCCCGCCGCCGTCATGCGGCTCGAATCGGCATACGGCATGCCGGTCACAATGTAGTCGGCCACCGCCATGATGTCGTCGAACGCGCGCCCGCCCCAGTCGCCGTTGATCTCGTCGATGAACTTCTGTCCGAAGCCGGTCGAGCCGCGCGGATTGGGCATCACCACCACGTAGCCGGCGGCGGCGAACACCTGCGCGTTCCAGCGAAACGTCCAACTGTGGCCCCAGGATCCCTGGGGACCGCCGTGGATCAGCAGCAGCACCGGGTACTTGCGGTCCGGCCGGAAGCCGTACGGCTTCACCACGAAACTTTGCACGCGCGCGCCCTCCGCGCCATCCACCCAGAATTCCTCCAGCGGCGTAAGCTGGCAGGCGTTGAGGGTCTGGTCGTTGAGGTGCGTGAGTGCCACCGGAGCGCCGCCCGCCGAGGAAGCGCGGTAAATCTCCACCGGCGATACGCCGCTTTGCTGGGTGTAGACCATGGTCTTGCCGTCGCGCGTCAACTGCATGTCGTCCAGCTCACTATCCCCGCTGGCCACCATGCGCGCGGCGCCGCCCGCCACCGGAATCAACTGGATGCTCTGGCGGCCGCGATCGTCGATGGTGAAAAACAGCCCGGTGGAGTCCGGCGCCCAGGTGAAGCTGTTGACCCACCGGTCCAGGTTGTCGGTGAGGTTGGTGACGTTGCCGGTGCTGCGCTCGAGCACCAGCAGCCGGAAGCGGTCGCTCTCATATCCCGCGCGGAACTGCGCCCGCCACGCGATGTACTTGCCATCGGGCGAATAACGCGGGTTGGTATCCGCGCCGGGGGTGTTGGTAATCTTGCGCGGCTGGCCGCCCGCGATGGAGACCGCGTATACATCCGTGTTGGTGCTGATAGCGGGCACGGGGTCGGCGTTCATCGAGTAGCAGACTTCCTGGCCATCCGGCGAAATGTCGTAATCGTCCGCCCCGCCCAGCGAGAACGGCGGCACCCCGCGCGTGCCCGGCGTCAGGTCGCGGGGCGCGCCCCCCGTCGCCCCGACCACCAGCAGGTGGCTGCGCCGCTTGCCCTGCCACGCGGTCCAATGGCGATAGAGCAGTTCGGTATAGATGCGCGCCTTGACCTTGCTGTTCTTCTCCGCGTCCAGGTTCTTCTTATTACAGGCCTCGTCGGCGCCGCACTCCGGATAGACTTCGCTGGTGAACAGGAGGTTCTTGCCGTCGGGGGAGAACAGCACCCCATCGGCTTCGGTGGAAAGATTGGTGGCCTGCCGGGCGTCGCCCCCATCCGTATCCATCAACCAGATCTGGGAAGATCCGCCGCGGTCGGAGATATACGCGATCCGCTTGGAATCGGGCGACCAGCGCGCGCGCTGGTTGGATTCGCCGTCATGTGTGATCTGGCGCGGCGTGCCGCCGGGGGCGCCCGCTGGGCCCGGCGCGATCCAGATTTGCGACGGCTTCTTGTTGGCAGCGACGTCCACCGTTTGCACGGTGAACGACACCCATTTGCCGTCGGGAGAGATCTGCGGATCGCTCATCCGCTTCAACTCCATCATGGCGGCGGAATCGAACGGCTTCTTCTGCGCGAAAACGATCGCCATCGAAGCCAGCGTGAGAATGAGCCAGCGGCGCATACATGACGATTGTAACGCCGCACTCGGCCCAGGCCCTACTTCTCGACCCACGGAAGGTACGCCGCGCCGTAGAGTCCGGCCTCGTTGCCGAGCGTGGCCTGGGCGATGCGCGTCCCGGCCTTGGTGGCGCGGTAGGTGAAGGAACGCCGCTCCACGGTCCGCAGCATTTCGGGCGCGAAGAACTCCCAGGCCGGCAACATGCCGCCGCTCAGCAGATACAGCGGGAAATTGAAGGCGTTCACCAGCGTGGCCAGCGCAATGCCCAGCGATTCACCCACCACCCGCCAGATGGCGCGCGCTTTTTCGCCGGCCTCGTCGTCCCGCCCGGCGATGTCGCACACATCCTTGGAGGTGAGATTTTCGCCCAGGTGCAGCAAGCCGGCCATGGCCACCACCGCGGTCGCCGAAGCGTGCTTCTCCAGGCAGCCCTGGTTGCCGCAGCCGCATGGGTTGCCGTTCGGCACCACTGTCATATGGCCCAGCTCGCCGGCCATTCCCACGTAACCGCGCAGCACTCGTCCGCCGGAGATGATGCCGCCGCCGATGCCGGTGCCCAGGGTCAGCAGCACCAGGTCGTCCACCTCGCGCCCGGCCCCCATCCATTTCTCGCCCAGCGCCGCGGCGTTGGCGTCGTTTTCCAGAATCACCGGCGTGCCCAGGCGGCGGCTGATCTCGTCGCGCACCGGGAAGTTCTCCAGGTACGGCATATTATTCGAGCCGGTGATGAAGCCTTCCTGGATGCGGATGAAGCCGGGCAATCCCACGCCGATGCCGGCCAGGCCCGTTGCGCCGTGCCGCACGCGCAACTTCTCAATCGCCGCCACGATATCCGACAGGACAGCTTCGCGCCCTTCCGCGAAGTTAGTGGCGCCTGAGATTTTGTCGAGAATCTTGCCCGAGCGGTCGATGGCCGCCGCGCGGAGGTTGGTCCCGCCGAGATCGAGTCCGATGGAGTAGTCTGGCATATGAGCTCACGCCGAATGTTCTTCGAGCGAGACCACGTAATATTGCGCCGGCGTGGTCCCTACGTTTTTCCAGCCATTGAGGTCGTTGAACGAGGAGAAGATCACCGACCCTGGTCCTAACTTCGATACCTGCCCGTTCAGCGTCACCTCCAGCGTGCCCTCGCGAATGATAATGATTTCTTCGTGGGGCTGGCGAGCCGGAGGGTGTGGCGCCTGGCCGGGCGGGAGCTCGCTGATGTGCATGGCGATCCGCTGCCCCCTGATCGTTATGCCGTCGAAGACCTGGCGGGATGTCGCCCCATTGGCGCTGGTGCGCACCGGCAGATCGCCAAACTCATAGGCCTTCGATTGCAATAGTGCCAGCCCGGCTTTTTTAGGGCTTTTCGTCTCTTGCGCCGCGGCGGCTCCGGCGAGGCCGGGCAGCAAAAGTGCCAAATCTCTTCGCGAAACGTTCATGCGTGGATTGTAGCATTCACCGCCGGCGCTACGGACCCGAGTACACCAGGTCTCGAATGCGCAGATACCATTCCGCGCCCAGTGTTTTGCGGGAGGGCAGGCCCTTCCAAAACTTCTCCAGCGCTTGGGGTGAACCGGCGAGCGCCATGTCCTGGATGGCGTTCCGACGAATGACATCGCGCACCGTGAGCGGCTCCGCCGGCGTGGGGTTGAACGCGCCGGAAATGTAGTCGTTGAGAACCGCGGCGGCGGCGGCGTCCGCGCCCTCCTCGACTCGGGGCAGGGTCGCCGCCCGGCCCGGCTCCCGGCCGCCGGTTCCGTTGGGAACCAGCGCCGGAATGACGCGCACCTCCATCGGCCGCACAATCCAGTAACCCACCTTCAATTGCGCTTCGAGGCGGAAGCGGCCGGGGCTGGCCTCGGGCGGAATCCAAACATCCAGCAGATACACGCGCGTGTTCTGTCCGGGGATATCCTCATCGGGATCGGGCATGGCGCCGAAATCGGGAAGGCGGTGTACTTCCGCCAGAGTATCGGGTATCCAGCCATCGCCCGTCTTCACGAAATGCTCCTTGTACAAGGCCACGCGGCAGGCGTCCAGCGGGTTGGTCACAACGTAAAGCAGGTAATTGGTTTTGGGTGGAACCGACACCACGAGATGAAAGGAAGCGTGGCCGTTGCGCGGGACGGCCGGCGAAAGGATCTCACGGGGATGCTCCGCCCGATCGACGGCGACGATGCTTCCGAACGGGTCCACCCGTTGAAACTCGGAATAGAGCTCCAGCGATTGCGCGCTCAGCGTGCCGGCGAGCGCGCCAATCAGGATCAAAACGCCGATTCGCATGGACCGTGCATTCAGGATAACTCTACGGCGCGGTGGCGCGGAGGCGCCGGCGAATAATGAAGTAGGCGATCCAGCAAACGAGTCCGGGCGCCACGCAACTTACGAACGCCAGCGGGTCGTCGAACGTCATGAAGTGAGGTCCATAAACGTGCCCGCCTTCGATGGAGAATCGGAAGCTGAAAGCCGTGGCCAGGAAACCGATCCCGAATCCGAGCAGCCACTTCTGTAAGCGGAGAAGATTCCGCGTGCGGCGGAGGGATCTCAGCTCGAGTTCCGGGGGAGGCGCGGATGGCACGAGTTTCGCAAAGCTCTCCGCCCATTGCACACGAACGCGCTGCGCCAGCTCCGCGTCCTGCTTCATGTATTCTTCGACCAGAGAGCGCGTAGCCGGGCTTGCCTCGCCCGAGAGATATACCGGCAACAAATCCACAATGACTTCCTGTGTGACGTTCATCTTTCTTCCTCCTATGTATTTCGCAGGCCAGCGAGCGCCAGCCGCGCCCGGTGCACTCTCACTTTCACGGCCGCGAGCGAAAGTCCCAACGCCCGCGCGATTTCTTCGTATGGCATTTCCTCAAACGCCCTCATCAACAGGGCCGCGCGGTCCACTTCCGGCAGCTTTTGCAGCCCCGCCAGCACGTTGCGGACTTCGTCCTTTTGCTCGGCTTGGGCGTACGGGCCTGGCAGCGAGTCCGGAAACCGCTGGTCCAGCTCGACGTGCCGCGACTTCTTTCGCAGCCCCTGCAAGAACAGGTTGCGCGCAATTGTGAAGAGGTATCCCCTCACGGTGGCCATCTCGATCGGCTCGGGCGAAGTCCACACGCGCACAAACGTCTCCGAGGTGATGTCTTCGGCTTCTCCGCGCTCGCCGGAAAGATAGAGCGCGAAGCCGAAAACGTCCGGCGCGTACTTTTTGTATAGCGCGCTGAAGTCTGTCATCGGGCCGCCTCACTCTAGATATCCATGAACTGGCGGAAAGTTACACGCCGGCGCAAGACTTGAGGCGCGTCCAAAGGTGCCGGTTCTACTTCTTCTTCTTGGAGGCGGTCTTCTTCTTCGCCGGCGCCTTTTTCTTCGCTGGCGCCTTCTTCTTGGCCGCCGGCGCGGGCGCGGCTGCCGACGAGACCGAGTGGGCCGCTTGGGGTGCGGGCGCGGCCGCGGACTTTTCGCCCATCCAGAATCTCTGCTCGGCCAGCTTGTCGCCGCTCAGATAGCCGGTCTGCCACTGGTCGTTGTCCACCAGGCCGTGCCACACTTGCGGGTCTTTGCGGTGCGCTTCCACGTAACTGTTCCAATGATAAGTCTGGTAAATCGCGATGATATTGATGGCGTAAGCCGCGGCCAGCGGAGCATTGCCTTCGATGACGACCAGGTTGTCGTCATTGGCGTTGGACGCTTTGAAGCCGAGATTGTGCGAGCCGGTCATCACCACGGGATTCTCGCCGAACGGATCGATCACAATCACCTTGCTGTGAATGTTGACCATGCTGGCCCCGAGCAGTTCTTGTTCCCACTCGTGGAATTGCGACTTGACGTTGTGGGGCACCAGGACATCCTGGCTGAGGCGGTTGGGCGGCTCGACGCCATTCTTGAACAAGGTCACCGGGCTGGGAGAAGCCGTGCTGGGGTCGAGCGGCTTGGTGAGCTGGGGAATGTCCTGGTTGACCACGCCGCAGAAATACAGGTCGGAGTTGTAAGTGGCCTGGCTCGCCGGGTTGTGCCGCTCAAGAATGTTCTGGAGCAGCGTCCAGTGCATGGGGTCTTCCTGGAAGGTCCCCGGGTTGAAGAACAGAAACAGGATGCCTTCCTTGGCCGCATTGATGAGGTTGCGCGCGAACTCCAGGTCCTGAGCGGCCGAGGTCTTCACGAACCAGGGCGTCACCTTGCAGCCATCCACCTGGATGGTCTTGGCGGTTGAATTGCCGCTGACGAGCGCGGGCGTGTAGGCGTCGCCGGCATCCTTGATGCGGTTCCAGGCGGCCAGGAAATCGGCGGCCACGGCGGGGTCGTCGATGACCAGGCCGTTATTGGCCTGCGTGCAGAGGCCGGAGCAGGTCCAGTTCGTGCTGCCGGTCAGGACACGCTGCGGCGTCCCTTCGGAGTCGCAGAAGACCACGAACTTGTTGTGTGCGAAATGGCCCAGCGGCACGATCCTGTCGATCACCGTAACTTTCCCCTTGAGTTGCGCGCGCACAGCGGCGTTCTCGTCGTTATCCGGCGGTTTGTTGCCTTTGAAGGCGCCGTTGCCGAGGATCAGGTTGCAGTCCTTGCCGAAGGTCTCCAGCGCGGGAATCAATTCCGGATCGTTAAGTTCGTACAGGGCTGCGTAGATTTTGCCATTGTTCTTCCTGGTCTCGGCGAGAAGCGAGAGAATCTCGGGCCGGAGCAGGCCGCCGAGGGCGTTTCGCAACTGGTTGCCCGGCTGTGAGACCAGGTCTTTGATCTTGCTGTTCTTGGGCGCGGCGGCAAGCGCGCGCGCCACCCACTGGGCGGCCACGATGCCCTTGTTGAAGAACGCCGAGAGGTGCGGCGTCGACTGGCCGGTGATGGTCATGGCAGGCGTCAGCGGGCTGGCGTGGCTGTTGTCGAGCGAGAGATGGTCCTTGCTGGGCCCCACCACCGGGACGACGGAATACTGCACGATATCGCCCGGCTGGACGGAGTAATCCCACCACATGAAGCGCTGGACCGGGAATTTCCAGGGATTCTTGGGGTCAAGTTTGTCGGTGTCGGAGAAGCCGACGAAGCCGTGCAAGTAAGTCTTCTGCCCCTTGGAGACACGTAGGATGGAAAATCCGCGGCAGTTAGGAATAGGTTTGCCATCGTCAGGCAGCCACACCAGGCAAGTATGGTCGCCGTTGTCATAGACCTTCAGTCGGATACTCATTGTGCTCCTCCGAACATAATCGCAATCACAACCATTCTAAATAATCGCCTGTGCAGGGAAAGGGGAGCGGACCGTGAACCCCGGGTGTAGGGGTCTTACGCCGCGGTTGGCTTCCTGCTCGTGGAACGCCGCCAGTTGCGGGTTCCACCGCGGCGCCGGGGCGGCCACCAGGTTGCGGTAGCGCAGCAACCGCCCCACCTCATGCCACTCCCTCGGCGCCACGTAGCATACCGGCAGCAGCTTGCAGCGCGCCAAGCCGCCGATTTGCTGCGCATCCAACTGGCCGTTCTTCTGTTTCGACGCGCCGATGGCTGCCGTCATCGCCGGATGTCTCGTCGGCAACTCGGCGGCAAACGGTTTCAAGGTGTCGTAGATCCAGCCGCTGGACAGCGTCGCTTCCATCGCCCCGTTCCAGGGCTCGGTGCGCTGGCTCGCCCAAGCGCACAGGATCGCGCGGTTCGCCGGCAGTGAGGAGCCGGTCCCGGCATGGTACCCTTCAGGGAACCCCTTCGTCATCGGAGTCCTTGATACATTCAACCCGGCGCATTTTTTAAATGCGTCTGTCCCCTTTTCGTGGGAAGCTCTTATTAGGAGGGTTGAAGTGACAACACGGATTTTGCTGATTGTGGCCTTTTTGACGCCTTTGACTGGGTGGGCGGTCGACCCGGTGCCTGTGGACGTCAGACTCGGCCTCTGGGAAACTACGATGACCAACCAGACGAGCGGTATGCCGCCGATTCCAGCCGAACTGCTGTCGAAATTGACGCCCGAGCAGCGCGCCAAGATGGAGGCGGCCATGCAGGGGCGCGGAGGCCCGCGGACGACCACCACCAAGGGTTGCTTAACCAAGGAGGGCCTGAAGGAAGCGCTCTTCTTCGGCAGCAATCAGGAGCGGAACTGCAAGCGGACCCTCGTCAGTTCGACCAGCACCAAGCAGGTAATTCACCTGGAATGCAACTCAGGAGCAATCAAGATCGCCGGCGACGTTCAGGTTGAAGCGATCAACCCGGAGACCGTCAAGGGCTCGGCGGTCATGAACTCCGGGGAAGGCGGCCGCGGCATGAACATGAAGATGGAATTCAACTCCAAGTGGCTGGGCGCGGATTGTGGCGACGTTGGGCAGAAGAAGAACTGAGCGGCGCCCTCACCTGCCCAGCGTCTTTAGCCGCGTCTCGACGTCCGCGCGGAACCGGTCTACAAGAGCCAGCACGTAATCCGTCACCGCGAGGCTCGGGTCTTCCACTAGCGGCGTCAGGTCCATGGCGAAGCTGAGAGCGCTCTCTTCGTCGGTGCCGTGCGAGGCGTAGTAGGTGGCGTGCGCCAGGCGCCGGCCGGCGGTGGCCAGGTCGTATCGCTTGCCGCCGCTCACCTGTGAGTCGAAGACGCCCACCAGCGCGGCGGCGATGTTCGACCGCGCGGAAACCGGCAGGGCCTGCTTGTCCTCGTCCGGCAGCCAGTCCAGATCGCGCCACACCTCGCAGCCGTAAACGCGCTTCGGCTTTACGTCCGCGCGCACTGCGCGCAGCGCCGCAATCGAGCGCAGTGCCACGGCGACGTGCGTATCGTGTTTGTCCGCCAGGTTGTGCAAGTAGACGAACTCCGGCCGGGCCGCGCGCAGAATCCGCTCAAGATCCTCGACCAGCGCGCTCTCGGCGGGATTCTTCACCTGAGAGCTGGTGAAGCCGAGCTGGATCTGGCAGGCGTACTCGCCCACATAGGCTGCTTTGCGCTGCTCCGCCAGGCGCACTTTCTGCATCTCTTCATCGGTCGAATCGCCGTAAATGCCGGACCGCGGGCTGCCCGCGCCATTGGTCGCCACCACGCCGGTGAACCATTTGTCTTTCCGGCCGAAACACTCGGCGATGCCGTGGTAGGCCATGATTTCGATGTCGTCCTGGTGCGCGGAGACCGCGAGGTGCGTGGTGCGCGCGAGGGCGGCTTCGGATGCCAAGCCATCCGGGATGAAGAGGTCCGCGCTGGAATTATGAAACCGCATGATTGGTCTCCTTGACTCGAATTGCCGGCAGGCTGGCGGCGGCGATGGCCTGGCCGTGGCGCTTTTCCTGCTCATCGGGGATGTGAAAACGGATGCGCTCGCCGACCTCGGGGAACTCCTCTTTGAGGACCTTCTCGGCCACCTCGAGAATCAGGTTCCCTCCTTCACCCGACATCACGCGCCCCAGCACCAGGAGATGGCGGATGTCGTAGAAATCGGCGTAATGGGCGATGGTGTAGCCAAACCAGGCGCCGATGGTTTCGTAGATCCTGCGCGCGCCCCCGTCGCCCGCCGCCATCAGCTTCTGTACCCGCTCGAGCTTGGCGGGAAGCGGCGCGTCCGCTGGAAGACCGATGCCCGCCGGTTCGAGCAAACGCCCCACCGCCTGCTGCGAGAAATACTGCACGCCCACGCCGCGGTCTCCGGACCACTCATCGGCCGGCGCGCCCTCGCGGTAATCCACCGGGACGAATGCCAGTTCGTTCAGCCACGTGGTGATGGCGCCCTGCGGCGTGACAAACCCGGCGGCGAGGCTGCTGCCCATGGCGATGCCCAGCACGGCGTTGTCGCCCAGCGCCATCGACCCGGCCAGCGCGGTCATCTCGCCATCGTTCACCACTTCGAAGGGGATGCCGCCCCAGGCCGCCTGTAGCTCGAAAAACAGGCGCCGCACGCGGCTGTCGAACAGCTCCCGCGGCACTGAGCGGTAGAGCGACCCCACCCGGACCTCGTTGTTGACGTACACCCCCGCGGCGCTGCCCCCGATGGCGTCCACGCGCGGCAGATGCGCGGCGGCCCGCTTCAGCGAATCCTGGATGCCGTCGAAATGATATTGCGGATCGGCCTGCGCGCTCGGGTTCCACGCCGCCTCATCGCTGAAGATCGCCTTGCCATCGGCCACGGCGGCGCACTTGCGGTCGCTGGCGCCCAAATCGAAGCCGATGCGGAAGCCATCCAGATGGCGGCCAAGCGGCGCCGTGGTCTCCCTTTCCACGGGAGCGGCTTCGTAGGAGGTGTTCTCGATCGCCATCGGCCGCCCGTATACGCGCTCGCCCATGAACTGGTAGTCGAAGGCGCGCGCGCCTTCCGGGGCGTACACCGTCCGCAGGTAATCCGCGATGCGCGCATCGCCCCCGATGGTGACGCGGTATCCACCCTTCTGCCACAACAGGAACTTCAGCAGCCGCTCGACATAACGGTTGTTGACTGCCATGTTTTTCCCTTCGTGGGGCAGCACCGCGGTGCGGAAAACCGAGACCGAGCCATCGCTCCGTTCGAGCGCGATGGCCAGGTTGCGGCCGCCGCCGCTCTCTTTCACTCGGGCGCGATAAGCCCGGTTCCACAGAGAGGCCGGGACGAACTCGGAATCCAAAGCGGGCCGGAACTTCATACCGGAAACCACCAATTATGCCACCATAAGCTCTATGTGGTTGGGCATCGATATCGGCACCGGAGGCACGCGCGCGCTCCTGGTGGATGGGCGCGGCGCCGTCCGCGCGGGCTTCACATCTCCGCACGAGGACATGCGGATGGAGCGCCCGCTGTGGGCCGAGCAACGCCCCGAGAACTGGTGGGACGCCTGCGTCGAGGCCATCCGCGGCGTGCTCGCCCAAGCCGGTGTTTCGGGCCGCGAGGTAAAAGGCATCGGCCTTTCCGGACAGATGCATGGCCTGGTCATCCTCGACAGCGCCGGCTGCGTCGTCCGCCCCGCCCTGATCTGGTGCGACCAGCGCAGCCAGCCGCAGGTGGACGCCGTCAATGCCAAAATCGGCCGCGGGAATATCCTGAAATTCACGGCCAACCCGGTGCTCACCGGCTTCACCTTACCCAAGCTGTTGTGGGTCCGCGATAACGAGCCGCGGAATTTCGAGCGCGTGCGCACGATGCTTCTGCCCAAGGACTACGTGCGCTTCAAGCTGACGGGCGATTTCGCCACTGAAGTTTCCGACGCTTCGGGCACCGCCGTCTTCGATGTGGTCAACCGCTGCTGGTCCTTCGAGATGATGGACGGCCTCGGCCTCGACCGCGGCATCCTGCCAAAATGCTACGAGTCGAGCGAAGTCACTGGCCAGGTGACGCCGCAAGTGGCGGAGCTCACCGGACTTCAGGCAGGCACTCCGGTTGTGGGCGGCGGCGGGGACCAGGCCGCGAGCGCCGTGGGCAATGGCATTGTGGAAGCGGGAGCGGTTTCCTGCACGCTGGGCACCTCCGGCGTGGTGTTTTCCCACATGGAGAAGGTGGCGTACGATGCCGCCGGCCGCGTCCACACCTTTTGCCACGCGGTGCGCGACAAGTGGCACGTGATGGGCGTGACGCAGGGCGCCGGTCTGAGCCTGCAATGGTTCCGCAACCAGTTGGCGCCCGGAGCGGAGTACGACGCGCTCACCGCCGAAGCCGCGCAGTCGCCGCCCGGCGCACAGGGTCTCTTCTGGCTGCCGTACCTGATGGGCGAGCGCACCCCCCACCTGGATGCCACCGCGCGCGGCGGCTGGATCGGTCTCACTGCCAGCCACACGCGTGCGGATTTGATCCGCGCGGTGATCGAAGGCGTCTGCTACAGCCAGCGCGATTGCCTCGACATCATCGAGGCGCTGGGCGTGGCGGCGACATCCGTACGTGCCTCCGGCGGCGGCGCCCGGAGCGCTTTCTGGCGGCAGTTGCTGGCCGGCATTTTGAACAAGCGCGTGGTGACGCTCGAGACCCAGGAAGGCTCGGCCTACGGCGCCGCGCTGCTGGCGCTGGCGGGAACGGGCGAGTACGCCTCCGTGCCGGAAGTGTGCCGCGCCGCCATCCGCGAAACCGAGTCGGTTTCTCCGAAGGCCGCCGAAGTGGCATTCTACGAAAGGGGCCACCGCGTGTACCAGGCACTGTACCCCGCGCTGAAACCCATTTGCGGGCAGATCGCGGAGTTGTAGGTAGTGCCTGAAGAGTGCGTTGAAGCAAAAACAGCGAACGCTTGCACTCGGCACGGATTGGCCGCAACATGGAAGTATGCCAACCGGTAAAAACAACTCGTAATGATCAGGGCGTACATGGATGAAAGCCACGATGGGATGGGAGAGAGAGCGTTCGCTATCGGCGGGTGCCTCGGAACCTTCGACGAATGGCTCAAACTCGAACTATAAAGTGGACCCCATTGTCAAGACCATTTTTTGCCCGCAATAAGCTAATGCCGACGGGGTCAGGGTTTTGAGTTTGGGCGGCAGGTTGAGGCCACCCGTGGTTTCGGCTCGCTACTCCTTCCCTTCGCTTTCTTCTCAGCAGATTTGGTTGGAAGGTCGGGGTGGTGTCAAGGGCGCGCGGTTTTTGCGCGGCGTAGCGGACCCTTGACACCACCCCAACCTTCCATAGAATGTCCCTGGAAAGCGAAGGGAAGAAGACGCCGGAAAGCTGGTGTACCCGGCCATCGGGTTTCATGTTCGCCCCCGGTAGATCGCCGCCGGCGTCCAGTAATCGAGGCTTTGGTGCAAGCGCTCGTGGTTGTAGAACTGGAAGTAGCGCTCGATACTCGTGCCTGCCTCCGCCACCGATGCGTATTCCTTCAGGTACACCTCCTCGTATTTCAGCGAGCGCCACAACCGCTCGACGAAGATGTTGTCCATGCAGCGGCCCCGCCCGTCCATGCTGATCGCGATCTGGCGCCCCGCCAATTCCCCAGTGAACGTCTCGCTGGTGAACTGCGACCCCTGGTCGCTATTGAAGATCTCCGGCCGTCCTCGCCGCAACGCCCGCTTCAACGCTTCCACGCAAAACTTCACCTCCATCGTCAGCGACAGCGACCAGCTCAGTACGAACCGGCTGAACCAGTCCATTACCGCAACCAGATACAGGAAACCCCGCGCCATCCGGATGTACGTGATATCTGTGCCCCACACCTGGTTGACGCGCTCCACGGTCGTGTCTCTCAACAGGTACGGGTAGATCCGATGGCCTTCCCCCGCCTGGCTCAGCTTCGGCTTCGGGTAAACGGCTTCGATGCCCATCAGGTCCATCAGCCGCGAGACACGCTTGCGATTCACTTCATGCCCTTGGGTCACCAGCCACTCCGTCATTTTCCGGCTCCCATAGAACGGAGTCCGGGTGTACTGCTCATCCAGCAGTCGCATCAGCAGCAGGTTCTCCTCGCTCTCGCCCACCGGCTCGTAGTACAACCCGGAGCGGTTGACGCCCAACAGCTCGCATTGCCGCCGCACACTGATCTCCAGGTGGCCGCGATCCACCAGCGGCCGCATCTCCTCAATCGAGCATGCCGACTTTTTTTTTGAGCCAGTCCAATTCCACCTTCAACCGCCCGATCTCTTCATACAGCGCGTCGCTGTCCGCTTCGCCGCTTCGCCCCTTGCGCGTCCGCCCGTCCACAAAAAGCTCGGGCAATTGCTCCAGGGCCGACTTCCTCCACTTGGCAATCTGGATCGGATGCACCTTGAACTGCGATCCCAACTGACTGAGCGTTTTCTCGCCGCGGATCGCCTCGACAGCTACCCGCGCTTTGAACCTCGGGCTGTACTGTTTTCTCGTCGTCGTCATCGACTTCTCCTTGTCAACGACTCCGCCGAAATCTTAGCTTATTCCGTGGTCTGAAATCCTGGGTCCACTATACTACTCTGGAATACGATCATGGATGGTCGGACGTTTCACATGACCGACTGCGAAACCATGCAGGCTGAGTTTTCGGAAGAGCACGGATGGACTCGTGAATCTACGAGGGATCTCATCAAGCAACTGATCGGCATCATCAGAGAGAGAGCAATCCTGTCATTCGGCTCATCGGTGCTTGTAGAGGACTTCAAGGATGTCTTCCCCGATGAGCAAGGGGAATCGCTGCAATATCTGTGTTTCCAGCACTGCATTGCTCAGCTTGCCGAATGGGCGGCGCTTTATCGCCCGCGCGAGACCATTGCGTTCATCTTCGACCAAAACAAGGATTTCGCCCCTACCGCGCATAGATTATTCGACCAGTTGCGAAACCTTCCTGATTGGCAGAATGCCGATCTGTTGGGCACGCTAGCCTTTCAGTCCAGAAAAACATTTGTTGGCTTGCAAGCGGCGGACGTGATTGCGTATGAGAGTTACAAATATGCCAACAATGAGCGTTTCAGGCGGGAACTCCCAGTGCGCAAGTCTTTAAGCAAGATTGTATCTACTGGTAAATACAATCTGTTCAGGTGGACAAAACCTTATCTCAATCGACTACGCGATGAGATAGGGCAATTGAATGCGGTGACGCTATCGGCCTATTTGGATACCAAGATCAAAGAAACTTGGGGGAACCCACCCGTCTCCCCCGAGCCTGATGTTTAGAACGGCTCAGGATGGCGTGCTTGGCCAGTGTCCCATAAAGAGGAGCGTTTATGCGAAAGTTGCTTTTCGTATTAGCCATCATCGCAGCCCCCACCCTCCCGGCCTTCGCCCAGAAGGAGACCGGCGCACTCGAAGGAACCGTAGTGGATCAGGACGGCAGGCCCCTGCGTTCTTGTGGTTGCATCATTATCAAGCGGGTTGGCTATGCCGGTCAGCCGAGCAGAACCGTGACTCAATGGGACCTGAGAACAGACAAGATGGGGCACTTCTTTTTCAAGCATTTCCCGGCTGGAACATATTCGGTGACGGTGATTGGCCGGGACGGGCGCATCCTGAAAGAAATCCCGGATGTGCGCGTGGAGGCTGGTATAGTGCAGAATCTAGATTCCGTCCTGGGGACCGTCACGCTACCGGCAATTCCTCCTGGGGCTTCGCGGCCTCCAGAAAAGAAAGCAAAACCAACGTCGCCGCCCACCCAGCCGGATATTATCCGGGGATGCATCTCTGTCCAGAATATCCGCGTTCAGTACCAGATGTTCTGGAACTGGAATGTTTCGGCTTCGATCTCGAACGAATGCGGACGGGATGCCTACGTCTCCATCGACATCGAAACCTTCGACATCAACGGCAGTAAGGTGGGCGAGGGAATCCTGGAAAAGCTAGTGCCAGTCGGGGTCACTTCGTTCCGCAGCACCCCGGACTGGCCGGACGCTCAAAAGGTGGCCATTTGGGGTCGCGTCGGCAGAATCACCAATGTCTCCGCACAACTCCAGCCGTGAGCGACGAACTGGCCGATTCCTTCAAGAAACCCTTCAACGCACCTTTCAGGCACCACCGAATTGTAACTGGATCGCGACCGGTTTCCTATACTCGAATCATGCCCCTGGGCCGCCTGCTCATCACGCTTGGCATCGTACTGGTTGCCGTGGGCCTGCTGGTCAGCTTCGCCGGGCGGCTGCCTGTCAAGCTCGGCCATTTGCCCGGCGATATTTACATACACGGCAGGAACTCCAGCTTCTACTTTCCGCTGACCACGTGTATCGTGCTCAGCGCGCTCGTCTCGCTGGTGCTGTGGATGCTGCGAAGGTGAGTTACCGGAGACGGCCCATCTTGTCCAGGGGCCAGTAGACAAACACGGCTTTGCCGTAGATGTCTTTCCGGTTGACAAACCCCCAGGTGCGGCTGTCGCTGGAGGACATGCGGTCGTCGCCCAGGACGAAATAGCTGTCGGGAGGCACCCGTTCCGGGCCCCACGAGACGCGGTCCCGGTACTCTTCCGGGACATAATCCTCCACCAGCGGGCGGCCGTTCACCATCACGCGGCCGGCGTCGATTCTCACGGTGTCGCCCGGCAGGCCAATCACCCGCTTGATGTAGGATTTGGCCGGATCCGGAGGCCACCAGAACACCACCGTATCGCCGCGCTCGATGCTGCCCAAGCCGAAACGATAGGTGAACTTGTTGATGAAGATGCGCTCCTGGTCGGTGAGCGCGGGCATCATGCTGGTGCCTTCCACCTTGACGGGCTGGTAGATGAACACAATCAGAACCACCGCGATCATCACCGAAAACGCCAGGTCGCGCACCCAGGCAAGCGCGTGCCAGAGGTTGGAGCGTGCGGGCGTCGGGCCAAGCGGGAGATCCGGGCTATGGTTTTCCTGCATCCCTGCTTCTATTTTATGCGCATCACGGCGTCAGCAGAGGGGTCAGGGCGGGCAGCGGCACAGCCCCTTCTTTGAGCGCCCGGTCGTTGAAAGCGGACACGCTGGACGATGGGTGCTTCTGCTTGTATTGGTCGCGAACGCGCAGCCAGTCGCTCCAGCCGACAAAATACATCGGCATTTGGCAAGCGGAGAGCTTGGCGCGCTGCAACTTTTCAGTGGCCTCTTCCTCTTCCTGGAACGTCTGCTTCTCCATCAGGTCGAGGGCCTCCTGGTCGGTCATGTCGAGCATGTGCAGGCGGACGTCCAGAATGGCGTTGGCAATCACCCGCAGTTTCTCTTTGGCGAAGGTAAGCGCCAGCTCGGGCGAGTGGTCGAGGAAGCCCTCGTCGAGCATCGTCTGAGTGGCAAATTCACCCCAGCCTTCGATGTAAGGGCCGTTGCCGAACACCGATCGCAGCACGCGCCGGCTCTCGGGCTGAACGTTGTTGGCGATCTCCATCTGCACGTAGTGGCCGGGCATGGCTTCGTGGATGGTGAGCAGCTTGAGCTTGTAGTAGTTGTACTCGCGCAGTTTGGATGCGACGCGCTCCTGGGGCCAGTCGGCGGGAATGGGCGTGACCCAATAGAACGCGCCCAACTGCGGTTCGAGGGCCGGCGCGGCCGAAAAACCGCCCACCGAATAGACCCCGCGCATGAACTCGGGCGTCGGAATCACCTGGAGATTCGCTCGCGGCGGAAGCGTGAGCAGGCGCTTCCGCTCGACGAAGGCGCGGGCTTCGGCCAGATCCTGGCGCGCGTCGTCCATATAGGATTCGCGCGTGGAATGGCGCTCCGCGATCTTGGCCAGCACCTCGCCGATCACCTGGTTCTCGCGGGCGTCGCCGGAAAGCTCGGCGTGGTCCTTGTGCGCCGGCGCCAACTGCCGGTGGAGCGGCAGGGCCAGCTCGAACATTTCCGCACGCACGCGCACCAGCTCGCGCTCGGCCATCTGCAACATGGTGTCCGCCTCCACCCCGCTTTCCAGCGTGTACCGGAACTTGCGCATGTACCGGTCGCTCGTCATGCGCCAGTCGTAATCGTCGCGGTTAGAGAGCCCGTTCTTGAGATAGTCCTGGAACTTGCGCATGGCGTCCAGCGCCGACAGCGCAGCCAGGTTGTAGGCGTCTCGCAGATCCGCCGGCACGGCGGCCCGGATGGTCTTGTCCACCAGGCCGATGTTGCCCTCGTTCTCTTCCATCGCCACCTTGGTCCATATGTCGGGCGAGGAGGTCAGGTTGGTGCTGGCCTGGTCCAGGTAGAAGGACACCTTTTGCAGCCGCGCAATAATGTTGCGCATGCGCGCCGCTGGGAGCGCATACTCCAGAACATAGGGGCTGAACAGCGCGTTCCCCAGCGTCTCCACATAAAGAGTGGGGTTGTGGAGATGGCTGTGCAACTCGTTCAAGTCCAGCAGAGCGAGCGAGACCTGATCTTGCAGAATACTCAAATCGGCCTGGTCCTCGGCGGTGAGTCGGTTGGCGTTGAGCGCGTCCAGCCGCTCGCGAAAGTGTTCGTAGTAATGCCGCTGCCTGTCGAGATTGGCCGGACTCGTGTCGTCCAGCAAGTTGTCGAGATTCTGCCCCTCGTACTGGTGCAGGCCCACGCCGGTCGCCATGGCAGGCGAGAAGGCCAGCGTGGTGTGGACAAACTCATCCGAAAGACGGGCGAGTTGAGCCGAAGGAGTCCGGCTGCAACCGGCAGCGAACAGAACTATGGGAAGGACTGCAACAAGTTTCGCCATCGTTGCAATTGTACTGCTTATCCCGCCGCCATGCGCGCGCGATGAGGGAGGAACGGCGCCGGCACCGAAACCGGTTGTGTTCGCTGCCTGCGCCGAATCCGTGAGATCTCGCGCAGCACCTTGGCCCGCTCCGAGAAGGCCCGCCGCGCCGCTACGCGCTCGCCGATGAGGCACCCCCAAAGGAGGGCGACCGTAAGCGCGATCGCCGACAGGCCCTGTCGTGTAATCTTAATGATCGGCATACGCCGCTCCGCCCTTAGGCCAGTCTCAGCAGCAATCCGCCTGCCAGAGAAGATCTCCTTTGTTATCAGACGCGCTTCCCCGGGAAATGTGAGCCGGCCATGCCACATCCGGGTAGAAATTGCACGTAACTAGCGGGCGGCCATCAGTGCGCGCAGGCGGCGGGCGCGTTCAGGGGCGCGCAACTGGCGCAGCGCTTTGGCCTCGATCTGGCGAATCCGCTCGCGCGTGACGTCGAATTCCTGGCCGATCTCTTCCAGCGTGTGCTCGCGCTCGCAGCCGATCCCGAACCGCATCCGGATTACTTTCTCCTCCTTCGGGGAAAGCGTCTTCAGAATGCCGGCGGTTTCGTCGCGAACGTTGGATTCGATGACGGAATCGACCGGTGAACCAACCCAGCGGTCCTCGATCAGATCGCCCAGCGCCGATTCACCGTCGCGGCCGACCGGCGTCTCCAGCGAAACCGGATCCCTGGAGATGGTTTTCAGCTTCTGCACCTTCTCCACCGGGATGTCCATCCGTCGCCCAATTTCGTCATTTGTAGGAGTACGGCCAAGCTCTTTCTCCAACTCACGCGTCGCCCGCAGGAACTTGTTCATGCTTTCGTTCATGTGGACGGGAATACGGATGGTCCGGGACTGGTCGGCGATGGCGCGCGTGATCGCCTGGCGAATCCACCAGGTGGCATAGGTCGAGAATTTGTAGCCGCGCCGGTATTCGAACTTGTCGGCGGCGCGCATGAGGCCGATATTGCCTTCCTGAATGAGGTCTAGCAAGTGAAGTCCGCGGTTCACGTATTTCTTGGCTACCGAAACCACCAGGCGGAGGTTGGCTTCCACCAGGTCCTTCTTGGCGCGCTCAGCTTCGGCTTCGCCATGACGGATCACGGTTAGCGTGTGCCTCAGCTCGGGCAGGGTGGCCCCGGCCATGGCTTCGCGTTTGCGCAATTCGCGTTTCAACTCCCGGGCGCGCACCTGCTGCACGGGGTTGTTCCTGGCTTCGAGCTTCTTGATCTCGCTATCGAGGTGGCTGATTTCATCCACCGCGCGATCGATTTCGCGGGAGAACTCCTTCCATTTGATGAGCCTGAACGGAACGCGGCGAATCGCCAGGGAGGTTTCCACTTTGGCGCGATCCAGCTTGGCGCACAGCCGTTTACGGGGCTTCTTGTTGGAGGTGGGGGTATTCTCCACCCTGTCCTGCAACTGTTGCAGCTTCTTGTAGAGGGCAACCACATCGGCGAACTGTTTGGCTGCGTCGGCCCGGACCTTAAGATCGGCGGGGGAGCCTTCCTCCACGTCCCCCAGATCCGCGACGCTTTCCACTTCGATGGTCGCCTTCTTCAACTGATCGGCTAGATCGACGACCACATGCTGCACCAGGGCCGAGCGGCTAATCGCCTTCTGCATCCGTAACTTACCGCGCTCCATGCGGCGTGCCAAGTCGACTTCGCCCTCGCGCGTGAGAAGGGGAACGGCGCCCATCTCACGAAGGTACACACGGACGGGGTCGTCCGTGTAAATGGATTCCTCCACCGGGGCGGGGTGCAGGAAATCGGCTTCGTGCGCGGCCTCGGGATCGAAGAACTTAGCTTCATCCTCAAAATTAAGGCCCAGGGTCTCAGGGTTGTCCGCTAGAAACTGATCTTCAAAATGGTCCACTAACACTCACCTCCCCCATGGACACGCGATCCATTACATGGAAGTGCCTGGGAAATGGGGTACTACCTGAACAAAACTCGACTGGCTGGTCCCGCCCCAAGTGTTGACAAGATCGGCGGCATTCGGGGTTTGACTTTCAACTGATGATATCACCATTCCCCAACAAAGTTAAGCCCTATTTTTAAAGATGTCTTAAAACTGTTTAGGTTACACGAAGTTTGGGGGGCGTGGCGCCGGGCCCAAGGGGGTGCCCCCTTGGGCCCGGCGCTACGTCAGCTTCTGCCGCATGAGGTTCTTGAGCTCGTTGAAGAAGGCCTGCTCATCCTGAAAATCCCGGTATACCGACGCAAATCGGACATAGGCGATCTTGTCGATCTCCCTGAGGTTGTCCATTAGAAATTCTCCTATTTCTGTAGTTGATATCTCACGATCCGGGGAATCGCTCACCTTGGATTCCACCTGGTTGACCAGTTCGGCAAGCCTGGCCATGCCCACCGGGCGCTTTTCACAGGCTTTCAGAAGGCCCGTCAGCACTTTTTGGCGGTCGAACTTCTCGCGGCGCCCATCCTTCTTGACCACCATGTAGGGGACTTCGTCGATGCGTTCATAAGTGGTGAACCGGCGCTCGCATTCGAGACATTCCCGGCGGCGGCGGATGGCGTCACCCTCCTTGCTCTCGCGGGAATCCACCACCTTATCGTGCATGTGATTACAAAATGGACATTTCATGCAGACGTTCCCCGGCCAATCCGTCGCAGGCTATGCCAATCCAGCCCCTCTTTGAGGGCTAGGCCCAAGCCGACAGGAACAACTGCTACAAATGTAATAATCCAGGCTAGCATAGCAAACGCACTGGCCAATTCCAGTTTCACCGCAAACAGTTCCGTCAGAACCACGATCGAAACGACTTGCATGCCGCCGCCGATCCCGGGTATTTGGATGACGGCTCCAAACGAAACAAACCCCAGCAATACCAGAACATCTACAAAGCTAAGACTTGCGCCAAAGAACGACCGGGCCAAGCACTCGTAGCAGGCGGCAATCAGCGCCCATTCTACCACCGAGTACATGAGGATCAGCAGCAGTGCGCCGTCGCTCTGTGTCGATTCCACGCCTTGCATAAAGGCGTTCACGAGCTTCTCGAACTTCAGGAAGCGCGCCTCGGGGAGAACGCGCAGCACGGCGACGAGGCGCCGCCGGATAGGCTGGGCGAAGTGGCGCAACGACAGCAGAACGGCCAGCAAGACCACTGCGGCGAGCGCCGCAATCCGGCCGCCGACGGCCAGGACCGCGGCGAGCCTTGGCCCCACATGAGTGCCCGAAGCATGCACCCGCATCAAGGCGAAGCCGAAAATCAGCAGGGCCATCAGGAGGTCGAAGATGCGCTCCAGGAACCAGGCGGCGAACTGGGAACTCACGGGCACACGCTCCTTAACGGCAATCAGATAAGGTCGCACCAGCTCACCGGGGCGTCCAAACAGGGTGACGGCGGCGAACCCGACGACGGTGGCCGAAAGCAGGTTGCGAATAGATGGGTGGGCCTCCAAGGGCTTGAGGAAAACCGCCCAGCGCAGCGCACGGCCGTAGTAGGTGGCGGCGGCCAACGCCAGAGAGAGCAGCAACCAGGGCCAGTTGAGCCGCGCGAGGGCGGCGGCAGCCAGGTTCCAATCAAAGCCCCGGAGCGGCGAATGCGCGCCCAGGAGCCACACCATGAGGGCGGCGGCGAGCACGACGCCAGCCACCCATTTCCACGTCTGACGGCGAATCGATCTTCCTCCCCCGGGAGCGCCACAAAAAGCTGGCGTGCCGGAAAAAATGAACCTATCATGATAATGCCTCGTTTCTCTATATGAAAGAACGAGTGCCATGGCCGCCACGACATTAGCTTTTGGGGTTTTCGGAGACCACGCGGCCGCCGCCCGCATTTTGAATGGCGTGGTGGGTATCCACGGGAGCCACAATCTGGTAGAACGGAGCTTGGACCCGGCACACAGCCTCGTTTCAAGGTGCCTGGGCGGCGACGAAGCCGCCTGGGAGGACCTGGTGCGGCAGCACACCCGGCAGGTCTACGGACTCTGCTACCGCTTCACCGGCAGCGGCGCGGAAGCGCAGGACCTGACGCAGGAAGTGTTCCTTCGCGTGTTCCGGACGCTGAAGACATTTCGCTCCGCGGAGGGATCGTTCGGGACATGGCTGGCGAGGGTGGCGCGTAACCTTTTGATCGATCACTATCGCCGCACTCGTCAGGAACGCGTGACGGATCCGATCGAAGAACAGCTCCCGGTGCTGGAGGAAAAGGGCGCCACGGCATCGGAGCGTCCGGACCATGCGGTAGCCGGCCGGGAGGCCAGTGAAATCCTGCAGGCGGCCCTGCAGAAGCTCTCGCCGGATCTGCGGGAGGCGGTGATCCTGCGCGACTTGCAGGAGATGGAATACCGCGAGATCGCCGAAGTGCTGAGCATTCCCGAAGGCACGGTGAAATCGCGAATCAATCGGGGCCGGGCCGAGCTGGCCCGCCTGCTGCGAAGGCAGAAGCTGGCGGTATGAATTGCGCAGAGGTTGAAATCCTGATCTGCGATTACCTGGACGGCACGCTCACGGCGGAGCGGAAGTCGGCGGTGGAGCGCCACCTGGCCCAGTGCCCGGCATGCGCCGAGCTGGCGCGGGACTCGGCCGCGGCAGTGGCGTTCATGGAGCGCGCCGCCGATGTCGAGCCTCCGCCGGAGCTGATCACGCGCATTCTGTTCGAGGCGCCGTGGAGCAAAGACAGGAGCAAGCCGAAAGGCGCGCGAAGCTGGATGGCTGTAATTTTCAGCCCGATTTTGCAGCCGCGCTTCGCCATGGGCATGGCGATGACCATTCTTTCGCTGGCGTTGCTGGCGCGGTTCATGGCGCCCGTGAGGCAGTTGCGTATGTCGGACCTGGAGCCGGCCGAGGTGTGGGCGGGGATCGAGGACCGCGCCTACCGGGCCTGGGGGCGTACGGTAAAGTTTTACGACAATCTGAAGTTCGTCTACCAGATTCAAACCACCCTGCGGGAATGGCAGCAGCAGGGCGAAGATCAGCAGTCCGCTCCCGCTCCGGAGGCTCCGGACCGGAAAACGGACGAGCACAAGCTGCCAGTCAAATCCACTCCGGAGGGGGGGCCCTCTGGGCCCGGCGCCTCGGGCGCCGCCGCCGGTGGAGGGTCAGCTTCGAATCCCTCGGAGGGATCGCGTTAAGGGGGTACGTTATGAATTGCCAGAATCATCCTGAGGTACCGGCCACGGCATTTTGCCGCACGTGCGGCAAGCCGATCTGCGACGAATGCCGCCGCGACGCCTACGGAACCGTCTTTTGCGGGGAACATGCGCCCGCGCCGGCCGGGGAGCCGGCCGGGCCCGCGCCCGGGCTGGCCGCCCCGCCGCCGGGCTATGTCTACCCGGATGTCTCGCCCGGCCTGGCTCTGTTTCTGGGCATGATCCCGGGAGTCGGCGCCATCTATAACGGCCAGTACGCCAAGGGGCTGGTGCACGCCGTCATTTGGGGCATTCTGATGAGCATCGCCAATTCGCGCGCGGCCAACGGCCTGGAACCGGTTTTCGTCATGCTGGTGCTGGCTTGGTGGGCCTACATGGCGTTCGAAGCGTATCACACCGCGCTCAAGCGCCGGAGAGGCGAACCGGTGGATGAATACTCCAGCCTGGTGGACCTGCGGGGCCGGCCGAACCAGGTTCCGGTGGCGGGAGCCGCCCTCATCATCCTGGGTGTTCTGCTGCTGTTGCATACACTCGACCTGCTGGACTTCGAGTACGTAGTGCGCTTCTGGCCTGTGCTGCTGATCCTGGCAGGGGCCTACCTGCTGTACAGCCGCTTCGCGGGAAAGGAGGCGCGCCATGAACGGCAATAGCCATGCGACGATCCGCGCCATCCGCGGGCCCGTCACTCTGATCACCATCGGCGTGCTGTTTGCGCTGAACAACTTCACCCGGTATGGCTTCGACCAGACCTGGCCGGTCATCCTGATCGTGTTCGGGCTGCTGAGCCTGCTGCGCCGTGGCACCCAACCAACCGGTGCGCCGCCACCACCGCCCTATAACTACCCGCCTTCGGGCGGCTACTCCCGCAGTCCGTACGCGGGCGGGCCGGCCACCACGCCGGGCGGGCCCGCAACTACTCCGGGCACCTCCGGCGCCCCTCCGGGAGGCTCCGTATGAGACGGCGCTCGTTCACCGGACCCCTGCTGCTATTGCTCATCGGCGCGCTGTTTTTGTGGAGGAACCTGCACCCGGAAGCGCCGATTTTCGATCTGGTGGCATTGTACTGGCCGTTCGTGCTGATCGCCTGGGGACTGCTACGGTTGATTGAAGCCCTGGTGTGGAGCAGGGAAGGATACGGCTATGGCTTCACCGGCGGCGAGGTGGTGCTGGTGGTTCTGATCTGCCTCGCCGGGTCCGGAATCTGGGCGGCGCACCAGCACGGCATGCGGTGGAACGTCTTCGGCCCGGACTGGCTAGGGGAGCAGTACGACTATCCCGTTTCGGCGCACGGCCCAGCCGCGGGCATGAACCGCATCGTTTTCGACAATCCGCGCGGCAACATCAAGGTCACTGGCGGCGACACGCAGGAAGTAACGGTCACCGGGCATAAGTTGATCAGCGCGTATGCCCACGGCGATGCCGACGGCACCAACGAAAAAACACCCGTCGAGATCGTGCCGCAGGGCGACAGCCTGCTGGTGCGTACCAGCCAGGATCGCGCGCCCGACAACCAGCGGATCTCCGACGATCTGGAAGTGACGGTCCCGCGCGGAATGGCCGTGGAGGCGCGCGGCCGCGTGGCCGATTACGAGATCTCGGACCTGGCGGGGGATGTCGAGCTGGCGGCCGACCGCGGCGATGTGCGGCTGGCGCGGGTGGGCGGCAACGCGCGGCTCGAGATGGGCCGCAGCGACCTGATCCGCGCGCTGGACGTGAAGGGCAAGATCGACGTCGAAGGCCGCGGCTCGGATATCGAGATGGAGAACATCGCCGGGCAGGTCACCATCAATGGCGGCTACACCGGGACGCTGGAATTCAAGAACCTCGCCAAGCCGCTGCAGTTCGAGGGTGCGCGCTCGACCGAGCTGAGCGTGCAGGCGGTGCCCGGAAGCATCAGCATGGACATGGGCGAGTTCACGGCCAGGGACATTGTGGGACCGATGCGGCTGGTGTCGCAGTCGCGCGATATCTCGATCGAGCAGTTCACGCAGCCGCTCGATCTGGAGACCCAGCGGGGGGACATCGAATTGCAGCCCGGGCGGCTGCCTCTGTACTCCATCGAGGCGCATTCGGGAACGGGCAGAATCGACCTGGTGCTGCCGGAGAAGGCCGCTTTTCAATTGCAAGCCACCGCCGAGCACGGTGAAGCGGTCAACGATTACGGGCCGCAGATCCAGAAGGAAGTCGAGGGCCGCACGGCCACGTTGACGGGAAAGGTAGGGGCGGGACCCACCATCCACCTCACCGCCAGTCACGGCTCGGTTTCCGTGCGCAAGGAGGGGACGCTGCCCAGCACGCCCGAGCCCGCCGCGCCTCCGAAGCCTCCCAAGGCGCCCAAGGGCCTCAAAGAGACCGAAACCGAGATGTGACGCCAGGGGCCGGGGGCCCATAGGCGTTAAGATAAGATCGCCGAAACCGATCTCGCCTGAAATCGGAGTGCATGCCTCAGGGCGACCGTGCCTTCCCACAACGCCGTTTGGGACCAGTTTCCGAAAGCCCCAGTTCACAACCGCCTATCGGAAACACCCACGTTTCGCACGCCCTAAGCTACTACAAGCGCCAGTTTGAACGGTCCGCGCAAACGCGGTAAGCTTGCTGTTTGGCGCACAATGCCAAGGCGACTACCAGGGCAGCCGCCGGGTTGTTTCAGAAGCAGGGCGCGATAGGCGGCGCAGCCTACTGCTGAGAGCATGCCCCCCCGAACAGCGCACGGCGTGTTCGAGAATGACTGCTGCTGCATCTGCCAAAGTTCGCACGCAGGAAAGGGCAGACTATTTGAAAACGCAAAACGGCTAGCAACGATTCGACCAGATCGGCGTCGGGGAAGTCCTTCCGGACGGCACCGAAGCTATCCCAGTCGGCGCTTTTTGCGGTCTGATACCAGACCAGGGCTTCCTCCTGAACGTCCTTCGACTTGTCCTGGATGAGGGCCAGCAAGCCCGGCTTGCTGATCACGTTCACAAGAACATGTCAGCATAATGCGAACGGTATTGGTGGCCGCCTGCGCTACACGATGCCCTCGAAGAGCACGGAGCTCAGGTAGCGTTCGCCGGAATCGGGCAGGATTGCCACGATGGTCTTGCCTTTGAATTCGGGCAAGCGGGCCAGCCTGGCAGCCACGGCTACCGCGGCGCCGCACGAAATGCCGGAGAGAATGCCCTCTTCGCGAGCCAGGCGGCGAGCGAAATCGATGGCTTCGTCGTTGCTCACGGTCTCCACGCGGTCCACCACGCTGAGATCGAGGGTGCCGGGGATGAAGCCGGCGCCGAGTCCCTGAATCTTGTGCGGGCCGGGCTTCAGCGGCTCTCCCTTGCGAGTCTGGGTGATGACGGGGCTGGTTTCGGGCTCCACTCCCACCGAGAGGATGGCCTTCCCACGGACCTTCTTGATGTAGCGCGAGACGCCCGTGATGGTGCCGCCGGTCCCAATGCCGGAGACCAGCACGTCGATCTGGCCGGCGGTGTCGTCCCAGATCTCCGGACCGGTGGTCTCGAAGTGAATCTGCGGATTGGCGGGGTTCTCGAACTGCTGCAGCAGAACGTAATGGCCAGGGTCCGAGCGGTAGATCTCTTCCGCTTTGGCGATTGCGCCCTTGATGCCCAGCGGGCCTTCCGTAAGCACCAGCTTGGCGCCGAACGCCGCCAGGACCTTGCGGCGTTCGAGCGACATGGTCTCGGGCATGGTGAGCGTGATGGGATAGCCCCTGGCGGCCGCCACGAAGGCCAGCGCGATCCCGGTATTGCCGCTGGTCGGCTCCACCAGCTCCTTGCCGGGTTTGAGCACGCCGCGCTTCTCGGCATCCCAAACCATGGCCGCGCCGATGCGGCACTTGACGGAGTAGGCCGGGTTGCGGCCTTCGATTTTGGCGAGTACCGTGGCGCCACCACCGTTGACCACGCGGTTCAGTTTGATCAGCGGAGTCCGCCCGATGCTCAATGGATTGTCGTCGAATTTCATGCGATTGTTCCCTCCTGTGAAATCTGTAGTGCCTGGTCGATATCGGCCTTAATATCTTCGATGTCCTCGATGCCGACGGAGACTCGGATGTACTCGGGAGTCACGCCGGTCGCGAACTGGTCCTCCGCCGAGAGCTGCGAGTGGGTGGTGGAGGCGGGGTGGATGACGAGAGTTTTCGCGTCGCCGACGTTGGCCAGATGGCTGGCCAGCTTCACCGAATTGATGAACTTGATGCCGGCCTGCTTGCCTCCATGCACGCCGAATCCCAGAATGGCGCCCGCGCCCTTGGGCAGGTACTTTTTGGCGGCCTGGTAGTGGGAGTGGCTGCGCAGCCCGGGATAATTCACCCAATCCACGGCCGGATGCGCCTCCAGCCACTCGGCCAGCGCCTGGGCGTTTTGCACGTGCCTCTCGATGCGCACGTGCAGCGTCTCGATGCCCAGCAGGAACAGGAACGCCGCGAAGGGACTCATCGAGCCGCCCGTATCGCGCAGCCAGTGCGTGCGGATATGAATGATGTAGGCGAGGTTACCGATGGGCGCCAGCGCTTCGGTGAACACCACGCCGTGGTAGGCATCGTCGGGAGCGGTGAACTCCGGCCACCTGGCGGGATTCGCGGCCCACTGGAAGTTGCCGCTATCGACAATGGCGCCGCCAATGTGAACGCCATGGCCGCCCAGGAACTTGGTGGTGGAGTAGACGGCGATATCGATGCCGTGCTCGAAGGGCCGGAACAGCGCCGGTGTCAGCACGGTGTTGTCGATAATCACCGGAAGGCCGTGCCGGTGCGCGATATCGGCGATCTTGCGGAAGTCGGGGACATCGTTCTTGGGATTGCCCACGGATTCCAAATAAACCAGCCGGGTGTTCTCGTCGGCCAGTCTGGAGATCTCTTCCGGATGGTCGGGGTCGAAGAACCGCACCTCAATCCCCAGCTTCTTGAAGGTCTGGGTGAAAAGCGTCCACGTTCCGCCATACAGGCTGGTGGCCGAGAGGAAGTTCTGGCCGGAGTGCGTAATGGTGAGAATGGCGGCGGTGATGGCGGCCTGCCCGGAGGCGAAGGCCAGTCCGCCGATGCCGCCGTCGAGCGCCGCCAGGCGCTTCTCGAGCACGTCATTGGTGGGGTTCATCAGCCGCGAGTAGATGTTGCCGAATTCCTTCAGCGCGAACAGGTTCGCGGCGCTGTCGGTATCCTTGAACACGTAGCTCGAGGTGGCATAGATGGGGACCGCCCGGGCCGTCGTGGCCGGGTCGGGCTGCTGGCCGGCATGCAGAGCAAGCGTGCCGAGAGCTGGCTTGCGTTCTTGAGTTGGCATGAGGTGTCCTTAGAGTCCGTATGAAATGCCTAAAGCGAATTGGTGGCGCGCCTGCAAATTCACGCCCGGCAGGATCCAGCCCGCGGCTTGCGCCACGCCGAAGTCGATGTTGAGCTTCGCCCGCTCGGGCAGGGGCACAATGCGCGCCGCATACGTAATAGTGGTTGGGACGATGGCGCCGGGAAGGTTTTGCACCTGGCGCGGCTGCTGCGCGAATTCCGAGCCGAAAATCAACTGGCTTTTCTGGGGCCCCTTCACCACCAACGCCGCCGCGCCGAACAGCCTTCCTTTGTACGCGGGAGCGTTGCCGGCCAGCCCGAAAACCGAAGCGTTGGTCGCTTTATAGCCCAGGTTGAGGACCAGCGGCAGCGGCTTGACTTGGGTCACCGTCTTGGTGGCCACCAGGTAGAAATCGGCGTTATTGTAGTCCCGGTTGGCCAGGACGCCGCTGACGTGGCGATCCTCGGTCCGAGCCACGAAGCCCGCCGAGATGGCCGGCAGCCAGTTGTTCTTGCCCGCGTTTTCTCGGACCACGTTGACCTTGCCATGCACGATGTTGAAGCCGCCATCCCAAAGCGGGCTGAGGCCGGCGGTGTCCCCCGGCTGGTGAAAGGTCCGCGTATAGCCGAACTTGGCGCGCCCGAACAGACCGTCCGTTACCGACGCCGTGTGGAACCCGCCCAGCACGTCGCCGGCATCCAGGTAGTGATAAGCCACGACGGGCTTTGCCGCCGTGTAGGCCAGCGGGGTGACAAACACGCCGGTTTGTCCTTCCCAGTTAAGGCTCTGCGCCGAGGCGGCTCCCAGCCCAGCGAGTGAGAGAACCAGAATGCGCATCCCGTTGAATCGATTGCGAATGAAATTGAAATGATGAGTCATGATCTTGTTTCCTTTCTATGTAACGGTTTGAAACAGAAGGCCGCGGCTGCCGTCAGCAACAACAACAGCGCCGCGAACCGAGGGGCGTACAGCAGGTGATTGTCAAACTACCCATACTCTATGGAGTATAGTGCAATTATTTAAAGAATGCAAGAGGGTGAGTGACTTTGCAGCGTTTTTTTTGGGTGTGCGTTCTGGTAGCGCTGGCGGTCAGGACCTTCGGGCGTGAATCTTCACCAGGCTCGGGTCCAGCGCCTTCAGATTCGGCTTGCCGCACATGGCCATGTCGCGGGCCAGTTCGCTCTGCAACATTTCGAGGATGGCCTGGACGCCGGGGGAGCCGTAGGCCGCCAGGGCCCACAGCACCGGCCGGCCTAGTATGACGGCGCGCGCGCCCAGCGCCAGCGCCTTCAGGATGTCCGTGCCGCGGCGGAAGCTGCCGTCGATGAGGATGGGCGCTTTGCCGGCAACCGTCTCGGCGATGGCGGGCAGCACCTCGATGGTTGCCGCCATTCCGCTTCCGGGCCTGCCGTGGCTGGAGACCACGATGCCATCGATGCCTTTGCCGATGGCGGAAAGTGCCTCTTCCGGGCTCATGATGCCCTTGAGCACAACCGGGATGCGGAGGCCCTGCCGCAAGCGGTCGATGGCGCTCCAATCCGCGCCGCCGATGGTGATGCACAGCGCCTTGCAGCCAAGGGCGACGGCCTCGTCGATTCGGCGCCGCTCGGCGGCCGCATCCGCTTCGGGGTGGACCTGATACCAGAGGGTGGTGGCCGGCTGCTGGGCGGCGATCTCCTTGAGGGCGAAGCTAGCGCCGCTGGAAACCACCATGGCGGTTTTGGCGGCGGCAGCGCCGCGCACGCAGGCCAGTTCGCCCTCCGGGTGAAACCGCTTCTGCCCGCCCGTGGGACCCACCAGAATGGGCGCGAACAGCCGCTGGCCGAACAGCTCGGTGGTCAGGTCCAAATGCGAGGTATCGACCATCATGCGCGGCCGGAATGTGATGCGCTCGATGGCGCTCCGATCGCTGCCGGCGATCTCGGCGAAGGTGGCGGCGTTCAGGCTGCGCTGCGCCATGGCCTCGAACTCAAACGTGTTGGCCAGCTCGCGGACGGGAGCGATGCGGCCCGGGGGTTCTCCAATGGATGTCTGCGCCGTGCTCATAGGAACTCCGTTCTTACCAAGCTTCGGTCGATGGAAGCCAGCGTGGGCCGGCCGGTGGCCGCCATGGCCTGAACCAGTTCGGCTTGCAGGATTTCGAGTACCTTCTGCACGCCCTGAGCGCCGTAGGCGGCCAGACCCCAGAGCGGCACGCGGCCCAGGCCGACGGCGCTGGCGCCGAGCGCCAGAGCTTTCAAGATGTCGCTGCCGCGGCGTATGCCGCTGTCGAAGAGAATGGGGACGCGGCCGTGGACGGCATCGGCGATTTCCGGCAGCACTTCGAGCGTGGAAGGGCCGTAGTCCAGCGACCGGCCGCCATGGTTGGACACGTAGATGGCATCGACTCCGTGTTCCAGGCATAGGCGCGCATCATCCGCCGTGACGATGCCTTTGACCAGCATCGGGACCTTGATCATGGGGCGGAGTTCGTCGAGCAGCGTCCATTGGTACCACAGCCTGCTGTTCATGATGCGATACGGATTCGCGCGGGGCCGCGGCGTCCCGGCGGTAGTGGGCGCCAGCATGGGGGACAAGGGCGTGCTGAGGTGCTCGTCATGCGTCTGGCGCTCATAGACGGAAGCCTGCTGGTCGACCGTGACGACAACCGCCCGGCAGCCGGCGGCCTGAACCTTGTCGGGGGTCTGGCGGTTGTAATCGGGACCGGGCTGCGGGTAGAGCTGGAACCACCAGGGGCCGGTGGCCGCGGCCGCGATTTTTTCCACGGGCAAGGTGGCCACATTGCTCACGATGAACGGAGTGTTGGATGCGGCCGTGGCGCCCGCGTGGGTGGCCACCTCGGCGTCGGGATGGAACATCACGTGGCGGGCGGTGGGCGCGATGAGCAGCGGAAACGCCAGCTTCATGCCGAGAAAAGTCGATGCGGGCTGGACCGGGCCCGCGCCGGCGATCCCGCGCGGGACCAGTCCGACCCAGTCGAACGCCTCCCGGTTCCGGCGCAGCGTCCACTCCCCGTCGACGCCCCAGGACATGTAGTCCCAGGCCTGCCGCGCGATTTTCGCATGTGCCACGGGCTCGAAGTCGAAGGCGTTGAGCATCTCGCGCAACGCCGGAATGCGGCTGTGATCGTGGAACGGATCTAGCTGGCTGCGGAGCAGAGGCGAACCGGCCAGAAACCCGGCCAACCCGCGGAATAGCGTGCGGCGATTCACGGCGGAATTGAATACCAAGCGTCCCTCCAATCGAAGACGAAGCAACACGTGTACAACACTTCGTGCTTCTTTGGCAAGCCGAAACAGGCGGGTTACCAACCCGCCGCAGGGCTGCCAGCCTGCCCCACACGGCGTATACTGAACAGGAGCCAGGCGTCCAAAATGGCGAAGATGCCCGATTGGAAACAGTGCGAAGGCGAGCTTGCCAGCGGGGAGTTCCCGCTGGAGCGGTATCTCGATGGCAGTGAAGCCGGCGCCCTCTTCCTCACCCGTTTCGCCTCGGGCAGGGCCGTCGTCAAGCTGGTGCGCGCCGGCCAGGAGCAAGCCGGGGAGCTTGTGGAGCGCTGGAATCGCGCCGCTGCCCTCCACCATCCTCACCTGGTCCGCATCTTTGCCGCCGGAACTTGGACGCTGGCGGGCATGCCGCTGGCTTACTTCGTCATGGAGTACGCCGAGGAAAACCTGGCGGAGGTTCTCCGCGAACGCCCGCTCACCATGGACGAAACCCGCGACATGCTGCAACCGGTGGCGGAGGCACTGGCGTACCTGCACGGCAAGGGCCTGGTGCACGGCAATCTGAAGGCCTCGAATATTCTGGCGGTCGAAGACACGGTCAAAATTTCCAGCGAGGCGGTGTCGGCAGGCGATCCGGCGGCGGACATACGGGCGCTGGGAGTGGTGCTGGTACAGGCTTTGCGGTCTTCTGCGGTTGACGCGCTACCCTTTCCCTTCCGGGAAGCAGCGCAGAACTGCCGGTCCGCGAGCGAGATCGTGGCCTGGCTCCGTTCGCCCGCGCCCACGGCGCCGGTGGCGAAAGCCGCGGCGCGGAAGCCGGGACTCCGGTATTACGTGGCCGCCGCCGTGCTCGTCCTGGGGGCGGCGATTGCCGCCGGCGTGGCGATGCATCGGACGGCTGCGCCCGTCGCGCCGGACCGCCGGGCGGAGCCGCCGCATAGCGTGCCGGTGGCGCAAGATGAGATCACGCGCCGCGTGCTCCCCGACATTCCGGTCAAGGCCCGGAACACGATTCACGGCAAAGCCACGGTGGTGGTCGGAGTCGCGGTGGATGCATCGGGGAATGTCGCTAAGGCCACGCTGGAGCCCGGCGGCTCACCCTATTTTGGCAAGCTGTCGCTCGAAGCGGCCCGGCAGTGGCAATTCGCCCCAGTGGAGGCAGCGGGCCCGCGGAACTGGATACTGCGCTTTGAGATCATGCCGGCCGAAACGCGGGTGATCCCTGTCAGGGCAGGGGGCACATTTTGATTGGAGATGAAAATGAACTCGTTCTGCATGACGTGTGGCAAGCCGTTGGTTCCCGGCGCACGATTCTGCGCCGAGTGTGGATCGCCCACTCCCGGGGAAACCGCCTCAACCCCGCCGCCGGCTTCCGATCGCGCTTCCGTGTTCGAGAAGAGAAGTTCCACACAGAGCGGCTTCCTCGAGGCCGCCATTCAAGAGTGCAAACACATCGGCTTTGCCAATCTTTTTCCTTACAGGGAGTGGCTGGCCGATAAGCCGTGGAACCTCTTATGGGTCAGGTGGTTCATACCATGGCGTTGTTTCCGCTCTTTCTGGCGTTCTGGGCTTCCAGCGCCACACTGGAGTTTGAATCGATAGCCTTCTTCTTCGGGATCTACTTCGCTTTGATGTGGGCGGTGGTGCTGTATTTCATGCTGATGCCAAAGCTGGCAGTCGTGCCAATCGTAAAAGTATCGCTGTTCACCATGGTGGCCGGCATATCCCTGGTGTTGATACTGCAACGGCTTCCTTTCATCAATTCGCTCTACTCGGCGACTAACAGCGCCTCGATTGCAGGTAGACTGTTCGGTTTCGTATTCGGGGTGGGGCTGGTCGAGGAAGCTACCAAAGCACTGCCAATCTGGTGGCTCTATCTTCACAAGCGAAATCCCGATAGCTTGAACACGATTGTCTTCCTGGGCTGTGTCTCGGGTTTCGCCTTCGGAATCGCCGAAGCCACCAACTACTCGATTTCGTACGCTCTCGGCCTGTCGTACGGACGCCTGGGTTTCAGCGATTACCTGATCCTCCAGTTGACCCGACTCATAACGTTGCCGTTGCTACATGCCGTGTGGGCTGGCATCTTCGCTTACTTCATTGCATTAGGGTCGGTCAACCCTCACGTACAGAAAGGCCTGCTGTTGGCGGGACTGGCAAGCACGGCACTTTTGCACGGGACCTACGACGCCTTCAGCGATTCATTGGTTGGAGTCGGCATCGCGGTGCTGTCGATCGTCATCTTTGTTGCGTACTACCGTTCCGGCGAGGTTCTGCAAGGCAAGCTGACGGCGCTTCTTCAGGGGACACCGGTCAACCCTTTGGTACAAGCGGCCGCGCCACTGCCGGAATGAAGAGGTCTATCGGCATAAGGTCCAAAAGGAAACGGCGACTACCCGATTTTTGGGTCTTCGCCAAAATTCTCTCGAAATCTGGTGCGGGGGGGGGACTTGTTCTCTCGCACTACATTGAAAACACGTAAGTTATACACGACACGAAGTCCTCAAAATACCAGAAGTGCCAGAAGCACGCCGCCAAGTCACACCACAAGTCACACGGCTTGGTTTTCGGCTCTCCAGTATATCGCGGCAGCGCCTGAGTCGCGTAGCGCGCATCAACCCGCGGGAGGTTCGCATGGCCTTCCGCCAAATTCACAGCGTCAGCGTCCTGATTGCAATTTTTCGAAGATCCTTAAAAGCGGCAATGGCTGAAGTAAGCCGCCCTTATTTCTTCATCAGCAAGGGGATTTCCCTCGGCGCCACGCTGCCGATCTGGAGATGGCTGACCTGCGCTTATGCCGTCGGTTCCCAGGCCGGATCGTGCAGCACGTACAGAATGTACGGTGCGCTGCCAGGCGCAACGGGGCACGTTGTCCGGTATGCTAGCCGATATCGCTCCATAACGCCGTCTACAAAGCCGCTTACCGACGCACAGATGGCCGTATAGACGCCACTTTCAGACGGCCGACAATCCTGGCAGGTCCGTCCGTCACCGATTTTCCTCAGCGGAATACGCAATCAAACGAACCCTTCATCGACCAGGCGGCTCCGTGGATCGATTCTGTGAACGAGTCTTGCTGGAGCTTCATCATGACGCCCCAGACATCGTGCAGTGCGTCAACGTACGCAGAACCCTTCCTGCCCTGAAATCGGGCGGCTTCACTCTTGAAATTCGACCATTCCTGTTCATCTGCCAACTCGGCTACGATCCTACACCACTGCTCTTTCGAGACAAATAGGCGCCAGCCGTAATCGTGGCCTGGGAGTGTGACGATGTGTTCTTCGGCCAGTGCCGGGAACCGGGCCTTTAGCTGTTCTAAGTCGGAATGCTCACTTTTCTACTGGCAAGAATCAATGCTTCTTCGATCCCTTGAACGGCGGCCTCTGGGCCTGCGGCAAGGGCGCAACAGGCGGTCGCGCAGCCGGTGCCGGCACCTCCGTCACGGACCTGACTGCTCGGATGCTGCCCTCCTGGGTCGCGATCTCCATGATCGCGCCACAGGCGAAGCACTTGATCTGGCCTTCGTAGTCGTCATAGGCATCGGCAAGATCCACCTTGTACCCACAACCAAGACAGTTGATTTTCATCTTACTCTCCTCTTTCCCCTACCAAGTCCCACGGCACGCAGGCGATGACGTTGAGTTGCCCGTCTACCCGAAGCGAGTAGTCGAAGACCAGGTCGCCTCGCAAGGCCACTCGGGCATGGCGCGAGGACACAATCTCGTCTCCGAACCGCGTCGCAGCTTCAGTTAATACACCCACCTCTGTCCTCCCTTGGGGTGACCCTCGTTCGGGAAAGCCGCTGGCGGGAAACTTGAATCAGACGCCCTGGCCACCCGCGCAGCGAACCCGCCGGCGGGCCCTGGATAGGAGCGCCTATTGCTGTCAGGCCAATTGCTCCCGCCCGCTTGAACTTCGGTCCCCACCGATTGTTGCTATGAGCTCTTGCCGGCCCAGGCTCTGCGGGCGCCGGCCAGGTCGTTTCTCATGCCGCTGTCCGCCAACCGAGCGCTTCAGGTTGTTCAGAAAAGCGACGCGTTCATTCTTGGTTCGTTTCGCCATCGTCGTGCGAGCACGGCCAAAGTGCGCGCAAAGCTTCGTAACAGTGTGCTTCAGCCCCTTGGCGCCGTGCTGCAACTCGCTCATCATACTGCGCGCATCTTGCGCATCGCCAGGATTTCATCACACAAGCGTGTCATATCATCTGTCAACATGCCTTCAGCCGGGATTTCCATTTTGAGATCCCGGCTAGGTATAGTATGCCCCTCTGGGCCTCTTGAGGCAAGCCCCATTGGACTTTCAGACCTGAAAACGTCGAAGAACTCCACAGCCGCAGCGGTACGACAGCGCCTCCTTACCGCCTCGCGGGCCGAAATGTTCGCATCCGCAATCGGACGCCCACATTTCTCAGATATAGGCGCTCTGCTCCTGCTGGCCGTAAACCGGGATCTCGGTGCTGCCCATGTCCAAAACGCTCCGCTGCGGCGAGTTGATTGCCTCTACCGTGCCGATCAGCGCGCGGTTGATCCGCGCCAAACCAGCGAAGTTCTCCTCCTCGGCCAGCGTCTCGGTCTCGAACGACTGTAACCGCGAAGTCAGCGCTGCTCCGCGCTCCCAGATCTTTTCCGACCCGGCGTCACCCCGGACGATTTCCACAAGAAGATTTCCACAAGTGGAAATCGTCCAATGGCCGAGGCTCCGCTGTCGGAAGACCCCGTGCAGTAATGCCTCAACGGGTCATCTATCGCTGAGATCGCCTGGCGGCCACAGGACCCGTTCGGCCTTCTTCACCTCAATTTGACCGCACCGTCGGCTCATGACCCAACTCGCTTCCGCACTCTTTTCCTATCTCCTCGGCTTCCTTGGCTCCCGCCACGACCTCGGCCTGGAAATTCTCGCCCTGCGCCAACAGCTCGCCGTGTTCAAGCGACGGCATCCCCGGCCCCGCCTCAAGCGCCGCGACCGCCTGTTCTGGGTGGTGCTGTGCTCCCTCTGGGATCGCTGGACCGATGCGCTCATCGTCGTCAGACCGGAAACCGTCGTCCGTTGGCATCGCGCCGGATTCCGCCTCTTTTGGCGCTTCCGCTCGCGCATCCCCTGCCCGGGCAGACGAAGGATCGAGGCTAACGTCTTCGAACTGGTCAAGCGCATGGCCGAACAGTCCACCGCAATCCCCATTCTGGGTACATCATCAAAAGCATTAAACGCGTTGACAGGGCAAGGTAACAGGAGTTTCCTCAGATTTCAAGTTCTCCCAGCCGAGGACGAACTCCACCGCGGCCCGATTCCGAATCAGCCCCGCTTCGTAGCCCATGTCGAGCAGCTTTTGCACCGCGCGAGGCACCAGTTCACCGCAATCGACGGTGTGATGGTTGACGGACATGCCGACGAACTTTTCGGCTAGCAAGGGTTCCATGTCACAGGCGAACTCCAAGGCGTAGTTCAATGCCTCTTCCTGGTTGTTGAGCGAGTACTGGATGCTCTCGCGCATCAGGCGGCAGCACTCCGACTGTATTTCCGGCGACAGGCGCCGGGCCAGCGCGTTTGCGCCCAGTGGGAGCGGGAGATCGTAGGTCTTCCTCCACCACCGGCCGAGGTCCAACACGCTGTGGAAACCGCTCTTACCGTAAGTTAACTGCCCCTCGTGGATGACCAGACCCAGGTCAACGCTGCGCTCGGTGACGGCATCCATAATGTGGGCGAAGGGAATCGCCATCGCTTCGAAATCCGGCTCGAAGAGCTTTAACGCCAGATACTCCGTGGTGAGCATGCCCGGCACAGCGATACGCTTGCCCTTGATCTCTTCGGGGGCGAATGGGCGGGTCGCGATGAGAAGCGGCCCATAGCCGTCGCTGACCCTGGAGCCGCTGGCCATCAGCACGTATTTATCCGCCAGGTACGCATAAGCGTGACAGGAAATCGCCGTGAGTTCGTAGGCGCTTTCTGTGGCTTTGCGGTTAAGCGACTCGATATCCTCCAGCACGTGACGAATCGTGACCAGCCGGGAACGGATCTTCATGGTCGCCAGACCATAGAACATGAAGGCATCAGCGGGGTCGGGACTGTGTGCACATGAGATTTTGATGGCGGACGGTTCCATAAAGACATTCCACGTTCAGCAGGCCGTCGAAAGCTTAACCGCCCGTGATGCAGCCTCCTGGGAGGAAAGAGCGTTTTTCACTGTCTCAATGACCTCCGTGTGCGAGAACGGCTTTTCGATGAATCCGTGGATCAGCCGTTGTTCCAGAGCCGCTTGTATGGCGGGATCGTCCTTGTAGAAGTACCCTGAGACCACCAGGACCAGAATACCGGGGTCGGCCATGCGAAGGGTTCGGGCCAACTCCAGACCGTCCATATCTGGCAACTTGGCGTCCAGCAGAGCCAGAGTCAGGCGATTGAGCCGGGCTGCCTGGAGAGCAGTCTGGCCGTCAGGCGCCCGGATGCACTGCACCTCAAGTCCCCCGAGCACGCGTTCGAGGGCCCAGGATATGTCAGGGTCGTCGTCCACGACGAGGACGACCCGGTTCACGAGGCTCACCGCTTTTCTCCTCTGTCACGGACAGCGACGGCAGTTTCACCGTGAAGGTACTTCCCTTTCCGCTCTGGCTCTCCACGCCGATCGAGCCGCCGTGCTGATCGACGATGGAGTGGCAGATGGATAGCCCCAGGCCGGTGCCCTTTCCCAGAGGAGCCCTCGTGAAAAACGGATCGAAGATCTTGTCGAGGTCTTCCTGAGGAATCCCTTCTCCGGTGTCCGTGACGCGAAGCAGCACTTCGCCGGCGGCCTGCTCAGCGAAGACGTTGACCGTCCCGCCGTTCGGCATGGCGTTTATGGCGTTGAGCAACAGATTGATGAACACCTGTTCCAAGAGGCTGGGAACGCCGAGGACCTGGCAGGGCTCCGGCGGGAAGTTCGTGCGAATTTCGACATTCTGAATCTTGGCCTGGTTATCTACAAGAGTCAGGGCCTCTTTCACCGCACGCAGGAGGTCCAGCGGCGTCTTGCTCTTGTCCGCGGAGGGGTGCGCAAAACGTAACAGGTTCTCAATGATGGTACTTGCCTTACGGATGCCGCTCTGAATCTTCTCGGCGCACTCCCGGCGAAACTCCGGGGTGAGATCGTCCTCCGTGAGGAATTGAGCGGCCGAGGAGCAAACCGCCAGGGGCGTTCGGATTTCATGGGCGATCCCCCTGGCCATCACCCCGAGAGCCGCCAGCTTCTGCGATTCCAGGATCTGCAACTCGAACTTGCGTTGTTCCGTCAGGTCCCGGCCCACTACCACGAAGCCCACCGTTCGTGCCGCGTCGTCCGTCATCTGAGAGAAAACCCAGGACACGGGACGGCTACGCCCGTCTTTGGTCTTCAGGTTGGACTCGATTCGCCCGGAGCTGTCGCCGGACGCCCCCTTGGAGAGCAATTTTCCAACGCTGGCGGCGCCGGTCTGGTCGCAGTAGTCGAAGAACGGGCGGCCTTTCAACTCCTCGAGTGAGTAGCCGGTAGCCCTTTGAGCCGCCTTGTTCCACGTCAGGATATTGCCCTCGGTGTCGGTGGAGATCACAATATCGCTGGCGCTCTCGACGACGCTGGCCAGATGGCGCTCCATCCGCCGGATCTCTTCGCCCAGCCGCATCTGCTCGGTAACATCGTCCATGAGGAGCAGAACGTGATCGACTTGCCCTGCCCAGTTCACTGGGACAACGCTGTAGTAGTAGACCCGAATCGGAACGCCAGGCGCCCGGTACGTCAGCCTCTGGCCTTGCGTCGCACGGCTGCTTCTAAAGACGTTTCGGATCTGCTGTTCCAGGCCCATTTCCGCCAGGATCACCTCCGGGAAAACCTCGGCAAGTCGCTTTCCGGCAGTCATGCCAGTGGTCCGGCGCGACTTCTCAAGGAAGTTCCTGTTGGCTAAAACTACGCACAAGTTTTCGTCAAGCAGCAGGACCGATGAGGGAATGGTGTCCATCAACATCCGATAGAGCAACTCGGATTTCTTGCCTTCGGTGACATCGTTTACGATGACCAGGCATGCGCTCTCGCCTGCGAAATGCACGGCGGATCTTGCGACCTCGACGTAGATCACCCCTCCGTCCTTCTTTACGTGTTGCCACGTCCGTTTCGGCGCCGGGGCAACAGGCGACCTCAGCGCCTGATCGAGGAGGGCCGACCTTTCCGCCGGCAGATGCAGTTGCCGCACCGTCATGGCCAGGAACTCTTCCCGCGAGTAGCCGTAACACTCGACGGCTGCGTCGTTCACCGCGAGAAACAGCAGCGTTTGCAGGTCGTAGATCCACATTGGCAGCCGACTATTCTCAAACAGTTCTGCCGTAGCTTCGGTGATCTGCGAGCGCCCTTGCTCAGGGACTGGCCCCGAAACGATCATTTCTCACTTTTTTCCGGAACAGACTGATGATAGCCCTAAACCGCATCTCCGTCAATCCGGGTTGCTGTTGATTCCACCACAACGAGGTATGATCTCCTCGCAATGGTAGCGCACGGAAAGGGGTGGTCGTGGGTCGGTGTGGACTTCGTTCGAGAGAAGATGCATCATGGTCTTGCGCAGATGAATAATAGCCAGTCCGGCGGCCGTGAAAGGAAACTCGTCTACATCCCGATTATCCACACTGTGGCGGACATGGGGACACTGGGGGCGTCAATACGAGGTATGAAACTGTCAGCACTTGGGCGGCAGGGTCTGACGCGCAATGCGGTCGTGGTGGAGAAGATGTGGGAGGAGATCGAGAGCGTGGTCGCCAACCTGCCGGTTACCCCCGCGACCGTGCGGGTCTATCAGGACGGATTGCCGGTTTGCGGGCACGAGCAGGAGATTGTGTCGGAGTTGGCTGGGGCAGGGAACCGGAACCACGGGTTGCTCTTGAAACTCCAGGCGCGTGGCGCGACACTGATGGGTACGGAGTCGCCTGAACTGCTGGTTGAAGAATACCAGCTTGCAACCGCCGCGTTTGCTTCCGGGGCAACTGCCCGGACGGAGACCCGCCAGAAACACCTGCGCGACACGCTACTGGAGAAGCGAGACCGTTACATCGCGGATCGCATCAACGGGACCTTGGGCGCCGGGGAAAGCGGCATCCTGTTCCTGGGGATGCTCCACGAGGTCACAAGATATTTGGAGCCTGATATCAACGTTGTTTACCCGCTTGGCCCGCCCCGGGTGAGCCAAAGAAGAGGTGTATGAGTACGGTTCAGGGCAGAATCCTTATCGCGGACGACGACCACGAAATGGCCCAGCTACTGGGGCACCTCATGCACCGTGAGGGGCTGACGCCGCTGCTGGCCAAAGACGGAATCGAGGCGCTGCAACTGGTCCGCGCAGGAGACCCCGACGTGCTGCTGGCAGACCTCAGGATGCCGGGCATGGATGGCATGGAGTTAATGCGCAAAGTCAAGGATCTCGATCCGGATCTGCCAGTGGTCCTGATCACCGCATTTGCCGAGGTGCGGGGGGCGGTGGACGCGATCCACGCCGGTGCCCACGACTTTCTCGCCAAGCCCTTTGAACATCCTCAAGTGATCCGCGTCGTGCTCCGCGCGCTGAACGAGCGGCGACTGAAGCTGGAGTTAAAACACTTGGCAGATCACGTCCACCATGTCCTCTCGCCGCGAGAGACGTTCGGCCCCAGCGAAGCGGCCGGCAGAGTGATCGCCGCCATCGAGCGGGTGGCGAAATCGAATTTCAGCGTGATCATCGTGGGCGAAACCGGTTCGGGAAAGGAGGTTGTGGCGCGGGCCATTCACCATGCCAGCGGGCGCGCACCGCATCCATTCGTCCCCGTGGATTGCGGCGCTGTTCCCGAGATGCTGCTCGAGAGCGAGTTGTTCGGGCACGAGCGGGGAGCATTCACCGGGGCGGATCAGCAGACCGTGGGAAAGATTGAGGTGGCGCACACGGGGACACTCTTCCTGGACGAGATCTCCAATATGCCGCTGGCCTCCCAAGCCAAGCTGCTCCGGGTGCTCCAGGAGAAGACCCTGTATCGGCTGGGCGGCACCAAACCCATCCATGTGGACGTCCGGATGCTGACCGCCAGCGGCCACGACCTCGAAGGACTTTGCGAAAGCGGTTCATTCCGTCCTGACCTTTACTTCCGGTTGAACGAATACACGATCTCCATCCCGCCACTGCGCGAGCGCAGGGAGGACATACCGTACCTGGCGAAGCGGTTCCTCGATATTGTTAACATCGAGCTTTCCAAGTCCATCAAGGGTTTTTCCCCGCCGGCGATCGAGGCGATGTTGGCCTACGGCTGGCCCGGCAATGTGCGGCAGCTTCGGTCGGCCGTCCGCCGCGCTGTTCTAATGGCGGAGGACATCGTTACCGTAGAGCATCTCGGCTTGAGACAAAAGACGTGCGAACTCTTGGCGGAAGAAGAACTGGCGGCGTGCTCATCCACCCCCGGCGAGGAGTCAGACGATCTCTCGCTGCGGGAAATCGTCCGGAACAGCACGGTCCACGTTGAGCGGATGGCGATCGTCCACGCTCTGCGGAGAACGGGCGGAAACAAAGCCAAGGCCGCCCGCCTCCTCCAGGTTGATTACAAAACCCTTCATTCGAAAGTGAAGGAGTATGGAATTCAGATTGAGGGAGAACAACCACATGACCAAGAAACACAATGAGAAGACTTCCGAACGCGGCTTCGAACTAGGGCTTGGTGGGATTCTGAAAGGCCTTGGGGATCTGGTCGAGAAACTTGGGGACCTGGCCAAGACTGGCGAGCAGCTATCCCGAACCGGTGAGATCCACGGGCCGGGCAAGGAGGTGAAAGGAATCTACGGGTTCACCGTCAAGGTGGGACTGGGAGACGACCGGCCGCGCGTCGAGCCGTTCGGCAACATTCGCCAGGACCGGGAATCCGGGCACACCGTTGTGCAGGAAGTTCGCGAGCCCGTTGTGGATGTCTTCGAGGAAGAGGATCATGTCCTGGTGGTGGCCGAGATGCCTGGCATCAGCGCGGAAGATGTGCACATTACGGTGGAGGACGACCTGCTGACCTTCTCTGCCGAGCACGGCGACAAGAAGTACCGCAAAGAGGTGCTGCTTCCGGCGAGCTCCGCTCGCGAGAAGATCGAGGTCGCCTGCAATAACGGCGTAGTGGAAATCAAGTGCCAGAAGTGTAAGAAATGAAAAGCCCGGCCATGGCCTCGGAGCGCACCGAAGCGCCCGTTCTCAAGCTCAAAGTCACCGAGGCGTTGAGCAAGGATGTGGGGCGGGGGATTGCCCGCCTGGGTCCGGAAGACCTCGACAAGCTCCAGGTCGCCATTGGGGACCCGGTCGAAGTCACCGGGAAGCGTGGAACGGTCTGCAAGGTGATGCCCGCGCACAAGGAACTTCGCGGGCAATCCCGAATCCAGATCGACGGACTGGTGCGTGAAAACGCCGGAGTGGGGCTGGACGAGTTCGTGCAGGTGCGCAAGACTAGTTGCCGTCCCGCCGAGAGCGTCGTGCTCGCCCCGGCCAACGTCCGGCCATCCGAGCGCGACCTGGATTATATCGGCAGTCTGCTCGACGGCCTCCCCGTACAGGAGGGAAACCGGATCCGCGCAACGCTTTTCGGCAGCCGGTGGGCGGACTTCCGGGTGGAGAGAACCGCACCGAAAGGCCCGGTCCTGATCAACCCTACCACCCAACTGGTCATCGGCAGCCCGCAGCAGGCCGAGGAAGTGGCCGCGCGCTCCACCTCTTACGAGGACATCGGCGGACTGAAGCCGCAGCTCCAGCGCATCCGGGAAATGATCGAATTGCCGCTGCGCTATCCGGAGGTCTTCGAGCGGCTGGGCATCGACGCCCCCAAGGGCGTGCTGCTGCATGGTCCGCCAGGCTGCGGCAAGACCTTGATCGCGCGCGCCATCGCGCATGAAACCGAAGCCAACTTCTATGCGGTGAGCGGTCCGGAGGTCATCCACAAGTTCTACGGCGAGAGCGAAGCCCATCTGAGGAAGATCTTCGAGGAGGCCACGCGCAAGGGCCCGAGTATCATTTTTCTGGATGAGATCGACGCCATTGCGCCCCGGCGCGAGAACGTGGTGGGAGAAGTGGAAAAACGGGTCGTGGCGCAACTGCTGGCGCTGATGGACGGGCTCGCCAAACGGCAGCAACTGATCGTGATCGCCGCCACGAATCTGCCTAACATGCTCGACCCGGCCTTGCGGAGGCCTGGCCGGTTTGACCGGGAGATTGCGATCCCTATTCCGGACCGCATAGGGCGCGAAGAAATCCTCACTATCCACAGCCGGGGCATGCCGCTGGCCGCGGACGTGGCCATGGATCATCTGGCCGGGATCACCCACGGCTTTGTGGGGGCCGATCTGGAGGCCCTCTGCCGCGAGGCGGCCATGATTTGCCTGCGCCGCATCATGCCCGACATCGACTTCGCGCTGGCGCGCATCCCTTACGAGCAACTGGCCAAGCTCGAGGTCCGGATGGACGATTTCCTCGATGCCTTGCGCGAGGTGGAGCCCTCCGCGACGCGCGAGGTGTTCGTCGAGGTGCCGGACGTCCGATGGGAGGATGTGGGCGGCCTCTCGCAGGTCAAGCAGCGGCTGATTGAGGCCGTGGAGTGGCCGCTCCAGTATGCGGAGCTGTTCACCAGCGCCGGCATCCGTCCGCCGAAGGGAATTTTGCTGACCGGGCCGCCGGGCTGCGGAAAGACACTGCTCGCCAAGGCCATCGCCAGCGAAAGCAAGGTCAACTTCATCTCCGTAAAAGGTCCGGCGCTACTCTCCAAGTATGTGGGAGAGTCGGAACGAGGAGTGCGCGACATTTTTCGGACCGCCAAGCAGGCGGCGCCCTGCATTATCTTCTTTGACGAGATTGACGCGCTGGCGCCGGCGCGCAGTGCCGGCGGCTCCGATGCGCACGTCGCCGAACGGGTCTTGAGCCAGTTCCTCACCGAGTTCGATGGCGTCGAGGAACTGAAGGGCGTGCTCGTGCTGGGCGCGACGAACCGGCCGGACATGCTCGATCCCGCCATCCTGCGGCCGGGGCGCTTCGATGAGATCATCGACATCGCCCTGCCCGACCAGGAGAGCCGCCGCCTGATCTTCGAGGTCCATCTGCGGAACAAGCCGCTGGCGCCGGGAATCAGCGCCAGCGACCTCGCCGCGGGCACGGACGGTTTCAGCGGCGCCGACATCCAAGGTGTATGCGCCCAGGCAGCCCGGCGCGCCGTGCGGCGCGCGGTGACAAGCAGGCTCGGGAAACCGGATGAAGCGGCACCGGTGATGATCTCCCCCGACGACCTGGAAACGGCCCTGAAAGAAGCCAGGGTGAATGGGTAACAGCGAGACTGTTTATTACCTGTATTGTCTGACGCCTTGCGGATGCGGCATCAAAGCTTCTGCCATCGGGGTGGATGGGCGACATCCCGTCTTTGTGCGCGCCTGCGGGGAAATTGGCGCGATCCTCAGTGAGGTAGATCGGGGAGAGTTCTGTGGCGATGCAGCGGAAGCGTGCCTGGAGGATCTGGCATGGTTGGGGCCGCGCGTCTGTCGGCATGAAGCGGCTATCGAGGAAGTCATGAGCCAGACGCCCGTGCTGCCGGCACGTTTCGCAACCCTGTTCACCTCCATTGACAGCTTGCAGCAGTCCGTTTTCGAACACCTGGAGGCCATCACCGGATTCTTCGCTCAGCTCGGCGACAAACAGGAGTGGGCGGTGAGAGGCTTGCTGAATCGCACCGACGCGTTGAGAAGGCCGGGCTCGCCAGATCAGCCCGCAGCGGAAGAGCGAGCGCCGAGCACCTCCCCGGGCGCTCGATATTTCCAGGAGAAGCGGATCAAGGCCCAGTGGGAACGGGATTTCAACTTCCGGCTGAAAGAATTCTGCCGGCAGGCGGCGGCGGCACTGGGAGCACATGCCGGAAGTTTCCGGGAACGCAAAGTACTGGCGCCGGTTACGGAGGGAACGGACGCTGAGGTCGTATTGAACTGGGCCTTCCTCCTTTCGCCGGCAGCCCTTGACGAGTTCCGGGGACGTCTGGCACGGCTCAATGGAGGCGAGGCCTTCCCCGGTTTGATGCTAACGCTGACCGGTCCGTGGCCACCGTATAGTTTTGTTCCAGACCTTTCCGTTGGCGCGACTGCATGAAGTACCTTCTCTACGGCATCGTCGAGCAGGATTTGGCCGGGTGTCCCCCTGGAACTTGTCTCCTGACGGCGCACGGCTTGGCGGCTGCGGTTTCGGCCGTGGAAGAGATGAGTTCGCCACCCAGCGTTTCCTCCCTGTTGGCCTATGAGAGAGTGGTTGAAGCGATTCACGCCAGACAGGCCGTCATTCCTCTGCGATACGGCTGCGTGATGGAAAACGAGGCTGCGGTCGTTCGTCTCTTGGAGGACCACCGCCAGGAGTACGGGGCGCTCCTAGCCCGGCTTCTAGGGATGACGGAGATGGGGATCCGCATCCTGTGGCCGGCACGCGCCGGGGTTCTTCCCAACTTTCCGTCCTCCCCGGGAGCTGCGTACCTGGCGTCCTTGCGAAATCGTTACAACTCCGCAGAGGCCCTCGCTCCGGAGGAGGCCCAACTGGCTGATCGGATCATGGGCTTGCTCTCAGGCTGCTCCACAGAGCAGCGGAGAGAGGTTTCGTCGTCCAGCCAGGGACGTCTCGTTTCGCTATACTTTCTGACGCCGAAAACCTACGTGGAACAGTTTCAGCAAAAGGCTCGGCAAATCTGTCCTCCCGGCGGGGCGAAGCTGTTGTTGAGTGGGCCATGGCCGCCGTACAACTTCGTGGCATCTTCTGGCTGATTCTATGGAATGCACGCTATGGAGACAAATCCGTTATGGTACTACGGGATTTTCGCAGAGTACTGTCAGATTTTTCCTACCATATTCTAACACATTGATAAATCTAGGTCGTACCTTGGATACGCTGCCAAGAACGCCTTTGGCCGTTCACGTGCTCGCTTAGGCCCCGTGGTCAGACACAACGTTTGGCCTATTTACGGTAGAAGAAAGCCGGAAAGGAGAACGAACCATGGCAAAAGTAGCAAAGTCCACGGATTCCTCGAGCCTGGCGGAAGTTGTCGACCGCATTCTTGACAAGGGCATCGTGATCGATGCCTGGGTCAAGGTGTCGCTGGTCGGCATCGAGCTGCTCTCGGTGGAAGCTCGCGTCGTAATCGCTTCGGTTGAGACGTACCTGAAGTACGCCGAAGCCATCGGTCTGACTGCCAGCGCTGCGGCACCCGCCTAGGACTGCGCTCGGCAAGGTTCCCGTCGCCGGTCTGAGGCCCGATAGGGGCCTCTCCCGGCTTGGGAATGTAAAGAGGCATTAAGAAATAAAAGGAGTCGAAACCATGTTGACGAATGATATGACACGCTTGTGTGGTGAAATCCTCGCGCTGCGCAGGATGCGCGGCAGTCTGATGAGCGAGTTGCAGCACGGCGCCAAGGGGCGGAAGCAGGCGGTCGCCGAGCTTTGCGCTCACATTGGCAGTGCTCGCGTGGCGATGGCCAGGCGGACAAAAAACGAACGCGTGGCTTTCCTGAACAGCCTGAGGCGCTCGGTCGGCGCTCATCGGCGGGACGTGAGAAACGACTTGGCTGGCGCCCGCAGGGCCTGGGCTGGAAAAAGCGTTTAGTGATGCACAGGCGAGACCCGGTTCAAACCGGCGGGAGCGGTTGGCGTGATGGCACCGGCTGCTTCGGCCCAGAACTCGCCCGTGCGGGCTTGCGCGCGGGGGCCTACTCGTTCGCTTCCGGCCCCCGTCGGCGGGCTTTCCGAACAACTGCCATCTGAGAGGAGAACAATCATGGGTGTTATAACCAAAGCTATGATGCGGCTGCGAGATGAGATTGTGTCCTCGCGCCATTCCCGACTGGCTTTCCGAGGCGAACTTGTCCAGCAGACCGCAGAGCGGCGTTCGCAGGTTTCCGCTCTCTGCACCGCCTTCGCGCGAGACCGCGCGGGCGCCCACCGTGCCTGGTTTGGCCGAACGCCAACCCAGCGCGAGGTCGTCGAGAGAGAAAAGCAGCTCAGGCTGGCTGAGGAAGCAAGGGCCAAGGCCCCAGCGCAGCAGCAGCCACGTGCGACATCGAAAGCGGAGCCGCAAAAGCACGAGCCCGCTAAGCATGTCCCGGCACCGGCTGCGCGACCGCCTGTTGCGCCCTTGCCGCAGGCCCACAGGCCGCCGTTCAAGGGATCGAAGAAGCACTGATTCTTGCCAGTAGAAAAGTGAGCATTCCGATGGTGGATACAGACAGCAAAGACCTCGGGGAAGTTGTGGTGAGAGTGCAGCCACAGGGGGACGATGTCCTGCCTGAGGCCAGTGACGAGTTCGTGGCGACCCCGCATATTCAAGCTTTGACCGAAAGGGCGCTCGCGTACCTGGGAGTCGGTTATGCGGTACATTTTGCCGGCGCGGCGGGGACCGGCAAAACGACGCTGGCTTTTCACGTGGCGGCCAAACTTGGCCGCCCGGTCACTCTCATTCACGGGGATGATGAGTTTGGCAGCTCGGACTTGATCGGCAAGGACGCCGGCTACCGGAAGTCAAAGCTGATCGACAACTACATCCATTCCGTACTGAAGACGGAAGAGGCCATGAACACCCTATGGGTGGATAATCGCCTCACCACGGCTTGCGCCAACGGGAACACTCTGATTTACGACGAGTTCAACCGCTCCCGCCCCGAAGCCAACAACGCCCTGTTGAGCGTGTTGGAGGAGAGGATCCTGAATCTCCCCGCCCTCCGGCCGAGCGGCGCAGGGTACCTTGAAGTGCATCCGAACTTTCGGGCGATCTTCACCTCCAACCCGGAGGAGTATGCCGGGGTTCACAAGACCCAGGACGCTCTGATGGACCGGCTGATCACGCTCAACCTGGGCAACTTCGACCGCGAGACGGAGATCCAGATTGGGATGGCCAAATCGGGTGTGTCCCGCGGGGACGCCGAGGTCATCGTGGACATCGTCCGCGAGTTGCGGGGCACCGGCGTCAACAATCACCGGCCGACGATTCGCGCCACCATCGTGATCGCCAAAATTCTGGTCCACCGGCGGGCACGCGCGAGGCTGGACGATCCGATATTCCAATGGGTCTGCCACGACGTTCTGACCACCGAGACGGCCAAAGTCACGCGGGACGGGCAGTCGTTGATGCCGGGCAAGATCGATGAGAGTATGGCCAGAATCTGCGGCGCCTCTTTCAAGCCGCGGAGAAACAACAGTCGGCCCGCCTCAGGAGACAATGAAAAGGACTGATGTCATGGCCATCCCCACGAAAGGTCTAAACAACATTCGCACCCTGTCCGGCCGGGTGGACCAGCTCTCCTTGCCGTACCGCAGCTACATGCAGATCACCTGCCTGGAGATGGAAAAGGCCCGGCGGGGTATGGAGCGCAAGAGCGCCAGCCAGCGGATCGCGCTGATCGACGCTCGTCTCGATCAGATCGAGAAGGCCAAGCAGGAACTGTTCCAGGCTGTGGCCACGTCGGGCCATGGGGTGCCGGGGCGCCTGCCCGGCCTCGAGCTGAAGCCCGCGCCCCGGCGAAGCGCGGGAGGATTCAAGATCCGCTACTGAGGGAACCAGCCCATGCTGACGATCAGGACCTCCGCCCACGTCCCTACCAACCGCCACCGCAGGAACTTCCGTTTCAGCCCGGCTTCTACCGATGCGCCTCTGGCGCGGGTCAGCGCGTCGTGTCTGCTTCAGGAGTGGATCCGGCTGTTAGACGCCGAGTCGCGGCGTCTCTGGCTGGAAATTCGATGGAGATCGCACCTGCAACAGGTGCGGTCCACGCGAGTGAGGAAGAGGCCATGAAAGACAGTGACCGTGCGGCTGTAGCTACCGGCCCGGGTCAGGAGCCGGCAGTGCCTGTGGCAAGCGGAAGGAACTATATCTACGCCATCGTGGCGGGTGGCGAACCACGGACCTATGGATCTCTGGGCATCGAGGGGAAGGATGTGTACACCGTCACCGACGGCCGCGTGGCCGCGGTCGTAAGCGGCTTGGCTGCTTCTAGGATCCGGCCGGAACGTGCCAACCTCAAGGCCCACCAGGCGGTGCTCAAGCGTCTGATGGCCGACACAACCCCGCTGCCGATGGCCTTCGGCACCATTGCCACCAGCCCGGAGGCCATCCGCAGAATCCTGGCCCGGAATCAGCACGCCTTCCAGGAGCAGCTCCAACGGGTGGCCGGCAAAGTGGAAATGGGGTTGCGCGTAGCCTGGGACGTACCGAATATCTTCGAGTATTTCGTCAACACGCATGCTGAACTGCGCCTGGCGCGGGACCGCCTGGTGGGCGCCCGCCACGAGTTCACGCAGGAAGAGAAGATCGAACTGGGTCGGATGTTCGACCGCCTGCTCAATGATGACCGGGAGGACCACACCCGGAAGGTGCAGCACGCGCTGGCCCCTGTGTGCGTGGAATTCAAGGCGAACCAGTGCCGCAATGAGCACGAGGTCATGAACGTGGCATGCCTGGTGCGGCGCGACGCACAGGAAGAGTTTTCCGCCGGCGTGTTCGCGGCAGCCAAGCTGTTCGACAACAATTTCGCCTTCGACTATAGCGGACCCTGGGCGCCGCACAACTTCGTCGAACTCGAACTCGACCTGGAACCGTGAATGCTGCTGGTGGACGATATCCTCTTTTTCCCGGTCACCAGTATTCTCTGGATCTTCCGGGAAATCAGCAAGGTCGCCCATGAGGAACTGGCTGGCGAAGCCCAGTCGATCACCGAACAACTGAGACTCCTCTACATGCAACTGGAAACCGGCCGGATTACCGAACAACAGTTCGATGCCGAAGAGAAGCTCTTGCTGGACCGGCTGGACACCATCGACAGTCGCCTGAAAGGCGAGGAAGAACCTGAGGAACCGGACATCGCGGCGACGGGCGACGAGACTGGCAATGTGTAAGGAGCGCGGGAGATCGGCATGAGCGCGCGGCTGCCATCATTTTTCGACAAGCAAGGCCTCCAGCTCCTGCTGTTCGGCGGCAAGGGCGGGGTGGGCAAGACCACCTGCGCCACGGCGGCTGCGCTGCGCATGTCCGCGCTCGCCCTGAGCCGTTCTTTGCTGTTGGTTTCCACGGACCCTGCCCACTCCGTACGGGACAGCCTGGCAGGTCATGTGCCCTCAGGCAATCTGCAAGTGCTGGAGCTTGACGCGCAGCAATACCTCACTGCATTCCGCGAGCAGAACGGCCCGATGCTGCGGGAGATTGCCGCCGCTGGCACTTTCCTGGACGATGAGGACATCAATCAATTCCTGAGCCTCTCCCTGCCCGGTCTCGATGAGTTGATGGCCTTCTTCGAGATCTCCTCCTGGGTGGAGGCCCGCCGGTACGACTGCATCGTGGTGGATACCGCGCCCAGCGGCCACACCCTGCGCCTGTTGGCCATGCCCGAACTGATCGGGCGTTGGCTCGGCATGTTGGAGGCACTGCTGGCCAAGCGCCGGTACATGCGGCGGGTGTTCAGCCGGGATACCAGCCCGGACCGCCTCGACCTGTTTGTCACCAAATGGAAATCCTCGCTGCAGCGAATGGAGAATCTGCTGCGCGACCCTGCACGTTCCCAATTCGTTCCCGTCACGATTGCGGAGCCGCTCGGCGTGCATGTAACATTGGCGCTGTTCAAGGATCTGTTGGGCCGGAAGATACCGGTATCGGATCTGATCGTGAACCGGCTCCATTTCGAGAGCGATTGCCTAGCCTGCTCGGCCGCCGCCTCGGTCGAGCAGTTCCAGATCCAACAACTCCTGGCCGGGATTGAGGTCCCTTGTTCGGCCTGGGGAATTGAGCTGTTCGCGGAAGAGGTTCGCGGGCTGGAGTTACTATCCGGATTCTGGGAACACGCGCGACCGATCTCTCGAACACCGGTGAGTGCGGCCAGACTTCACATCTCCTTGCAGCCGGCCGTGCGGAATCCGGCGACGCTCCCGTCTCCTGAGATGCGGTTTGTCCTGTTTGCTGGCAAAGGCGGCGTGGGCAAGACCACGCTCTCGTGCGTCACCGCCGTGCGGCTGGCCCGCGACTTCCCCGAGAAGCGGATTCTGCTTTTCTCCACCGATCCGGCCCACTCGCTCTCCGCCTGCCTGCAAGCGGAAATCGGCCCCCGGCCGACGGTCCTCTTCCTTGGCCTGACCGCCATGGAAATCGACGCCAGGGCGGAGTTTGAAAAGCTGAAAATGCGTTACGCCGAGGATCTGGAGAGCTTTCTTGAGTCCGTATCCCAGGGCTTCGACCTGACTTTTGACCGCGTGGTTCTCGAGAGGATGATGGACCTGGCTCCGCCCGGACTGGATGAAATCATGGCGCTCACGCGCATCATGGAGTTTCTGGCCCGGGACAGCTACGATCTTTTCGTCCTGGATTGCGCACCGACCGGCCACCTGATCCGGCTGCTGGAACTTCCGGAACTTATCAACCAGTGGCTGAAGGCCTTCTTCAACCTCTTTCTCAAGTACGAGCGCATCCTGCGATTGCCCGGATTCGCCGACGAACTGGTGGGGATCTCCCGGAACTTGAAGAAACTCCGGGAACTGCTTCGGGATCCGGCCAGGTCCGTGCTGTATGCGGTGAGCATCCCCACCCAGATGGCGCTGGAGGAAACCAGGGATCTGCTGGCCGCGTGCGACCGCATGGGCATGGCCGTCCCGCTCGTGTTCCTGAACCTGATGACGCCGCCGGGCGATTGCCGCTTGTGTTCGAGCCTGCGGCGGAGGGAACTGCTGGTGGCGGAGAGTTTCCGGCAGATGTTCGCTGAGAAGCAACAGACGCTGGTTTACAGACAGCCGGAGATCGCCGGGCTGGAGCGGCTGGAGAAGTTTGGGCGGCGCCTCTACGAGCCCGCCAGACAGGAGTTGGTCAGCCAGTGATCGATCGTGAAGCCACACCCGAAAAAGACGGGTTGTTGCCTGAACTATGCACACTGGAGGAAAGCGAACGAGTTTCGATTTGCGAGGTCCTCGACCGCGTGCTCAACAAGGGCGTCGTGGTGGCAGGCGAGGTGACCATTTCGGTCGCCGACGTGGACCTCCTCTACTTGGGCCTGCAACTGGTCTTGACTTCCATCGAGACCGCGCGCGAGAGCCTGGGGAACGGGCGGCGAGGAGCCGGTTTGGCACTTGAAATCGGAAAGGGGAAGACCAATGGACACGGTCGCAACCACGCGGGTCGAGTCTGAATCGATCCGCGACTTTGCCCTCGTGATGCAGCAGGACGACAAAATCCAGCCGCGGGCGCAGCATAACGGAACTCCGGACCGGGGCCGCTTGGATTTGGATCCGGAGCGTTTGAAAAACGGACTCGGACAACTGGTCCTCACCCTCATCAAGCTCTTGCACGAAGTGCTTGAGCGCCAGGCGCTCCGGCGCATCGAAGCCGGCTCGCTCACCGAGGAACAGATCGAGCGGCTGGGCCTCACCCTGATGGGCCAGGCGGAAGAAATCGATCGGTTGCGAAGAGAGTTCAACCTCGAAGAGGACGATCTGAACCTCGATCTCGGGCCCTTAGGGAGGCTCTTCTAGAACAGGAGATTCATCATGCCCCAACAGGCAGTTACGCACGCGTTGCAGAGCTCCACTCTATCCGATGTCCTGGAGCGGGTGCTGGACAAAGGCATTGTCATCGCCGGCGACATCAAGATCAAGCTGGTGGACATTGAGTTGCTCTCCATTCAGATCCGCCTGGTGATCTGTTCGGTGGACAAGGCCAAGGAGATGGGCATGGATTGGTGGGTCAACAACCCCGTTTTTTGCAGCCAGGCTCCTCAAGGACAACTGGAAGCATCTCTTGCCAAGATCGACGAGAGGCTCGAAAGGCTTGAGGCTTCCTCGCCGCGTGAAGCGGTCACGGCTTGAGGTTCTCTGGCCCCGTGCCGCTCGGGACCGGGACGCAGATCGGCTCGAACTTGCCGATCTGCAGCTGCAACTTCGGTTATGCTTTCTCTACCCGCAGAACAAAGAGATTATAGAGTAAGGCAAACAAGGAACCGGCAACGGCTCCGTGGACGATTCCATACCCGGTTCCGATCAACACGTCGAGTACCTGTGTATAGTCAAGACTCCGTGGTGTATTGAAATCAGCAGTTTGCCGTCCGCTGCCGACGGCCAGCCCGGAACCGTTACGGCATGTTACAAGCGTTGATTGTGCTCGAATCCAGCCTCTCATTTCTGGCGGTACTCAAAGGTCGCTGTCGCTGATCCATCGTTGATCCAGCAGAGACATTGGTAGCAGTGGCATAGGGACTGGCGGTCGCGCCGAGGTTATCTGGAATCGATCTGCGGCCACTGAGCGGACCTCTGACATTCCGCCACAGTGGCGGGATGACAGAGGTCCGCCTTTTGGCTGACACGATTCGTCCTTGTGGAAGCCGCTCGGCCTTCTCGTGGTGGCAGGACTGACTCCACCGGAGTGGGAGGTGACGCTGCTCGACGAGAACCTCGATCACTACGATTACGGACTCCTGCCCAGGCCAGATCTCGTTGGGATCACGGCGTTCACGTCCCAAGCGACGCGCTCTTACGAGATCGCGGCGACGTTCCGCGCCATGGGGGTGCCTGTCGTGATGGGAGGCATTCATGCCACGTTCTGTCGCGATGAGGCGCTGCAGTATGTGGATGCGGTGGTCACGGGCGAGGCGGAATCGGTGTGGAAGCAAGTCCTGGAGGACGCGAGCAACAAGGCGCTGCGGAGGGTGTACGAGGGCGGGATCAGTTCGATGGCCGAAATCCCGCCGGCTCGCCACGACTTGCTGCGGGGAAGGTACTACTTCGGTTCGCTGCAAACCACCCGCGGCTGCCCGTTGAATTGCAGCTTTTGCAGCGTGACCGCTTTCAATGGAGGCACGTACCGCCGCCGGCCGGTCGCCGATGTGATCGCGGAACTGCGGCTGATCCGGGAGAAAGTCGTCCTGTTCGTGGACGACAACCTCATCGGGACCCGCCGCGACCATCTCGCATGCTCCAAGGAACTTCTCCAGGCCATGATTGCCGAGCGGCTGACCCGGCCTTGGATCTGCCAGGCAACCATCAACTTCGCGGACGATGAAGAACTGCTCGGCCTCGCGCGGCGTGCGGGATGCCAAGGCGTATTTATCGGATTCGAATCCCCGACGGTGGAAGGGCTCATGGCGGTTGGCAAGAAGTTCAACCTCCAGAAGGGGAGAGACTTTCGTGCATCGGTCCGCCGCATTCAACGGCACGGCATAAGCGTTGTGGGATCGTTCATCACGGGCATCGACACAGACACGCGGAGGATTGGCGAAACCATCGCTCGCGCAGCCAGGGAATACGGCATCAACGCCGCGAATGTGCTGATCCTTACCCCACTTCCCGGAACCAAGCTGTATGCACAGATGGAGGGCGAGGGCAGGATCCGGTCGAACGATTACCCGGGGGATTGGAGGTACTACACGCTGACGCATCCGGTGGCCGACTACAAGAACTTCAGTTGGACAGAACTGGTGGAGGAGGTGAACCTGTTCACCGATCGATACTACTCCTATCCGCAGATCCTGTGGCGGATGCTGCGGTTCGCCAGGAACAGGCCCAGTCTCAAAACATTCTTAGTGGTACTGGTGGCTAATCTGAGCTACCGATCCAACCAGTTCCTTGACCGGCGCATCTATACGAACCGGCCAGAGCCGGCCAAACGCCGCTCCCGCCCCAGCACGTAAACATGATGCGCCGCCGTTCCTGATCAACTCAGCGCGCCTCCCAATCGCTCGAAGATTCTCATTGATGAAAGGGTGAGGCCTGCGGTGAAAGGGCATTTGAATAAGGCGAATCCACTTGGCCGACCAGCGGGTTGGCAGCGGTTTACACCGGCACTTCGCCGACCCGACACACGACATCCACCTTCCGTCATAACCATCGAATATTGCAGTGTTGATCGAGCCGGTGAATGGCCTTACTGAATGTCCGATGGAAATCGTCAGATCGCCACTGCACGGAAAGATCGGAGTCGATGGCAATAGTAACCCTTCGGCCATCAAAGCCGAAATCCACTGTGACGTTCGGATTGCTGGCAGAATCGCTCATCTAGCCCTCCCGCATTGGCCCCCCTCCCACCATTCCGCCCGGAAGTTCCGAAACCGGGACGAGCCGATCCGCAGACCACTTTTCGATCTGAATATCTCGGTTCACGAGGCCTTCTTGGTGTCCGTGGTGTATAATTCCGTACAGAAGGAGTGTGGCATTCCTTCGACGGAGGTAAGCATGAGAATCAACTGGACTCGCGTGATCCTGGGCGGGCTGCTCGCCGGGCTCATCGTCAACGTCTGCGAATACATCGTCAACAGCCTCATTCTGGGCAGCGAATGGGCTGCCGCCATGAAAGCCCTGAACAAATCTCCTGATATGGGGATCGGCCCCATTGCAGCCTTCTGGCTGTGGGGCTTCCTGATTGGCATTTACGCGCTATCGCTGTACGCCACCATCCGGCCGCGCTTTGGCCCTGGCCCCAAGACTGCCGTGATCGCCGGCATTGGGGTCTGGGTACCGGCTTCCCTGTTGGCCATGATTGCTCCGGCAGCCCTGCATCTGTTCCGTAACCGTCTGATCGCCATCGGCGTGGTGTTGGGGCTTGTAGAGATTGTGGTCGGGACCGTCGTCGGCGCCTGGCTCTACAAGGAACAGGAGGTCCCCAGTGGCGCCTCCGCTGCCGCAGTCAGCCGCTAGCCGACCCGCGACTTACTACACACCATTTGGAGCCAGCACAACTGTAGAGGCGTATTCGAGCGTGGGGTTCGCTGCAGCCAGGATACTCGGTATTTCCTTTGCAGCACCGGAGTCCTGCACCTTGGGGTTCAGCGCCTGATCGATCGGCACGCCACGCGCCAACGCAAACGCCTCGCCGGTCTCTGCCAGGGGATCTCTTCGAGGCCGATTTCATGGTGAGAATGCCGACAGGCGCGCCGACACCGCCGGCACCTTGTGCTGCACGCCTGAGCCGGGGGCTCACAACCTACCGAATCCGGAGAGTGGCTCTCCCCGTCTCCAGTTTTGCTTGATGTCCCCGCCGCCCAGAGGTTATGTCCACGTGGCTACCGATATGGCCCATTATGAGGACCTTAAATGACTGAGTTGATTGTAGTTCCGCAAACGAACCAATGGCAGAAGCTCAAGGCGCTGGTGCTGGACAGCGTCTCCTCCCCGATCACCAAGCGCGTTTACAATCTGGGGCTGGACGAGTTCATCGCGTGGTACGGCCAGGAGCCGCGGCCCGGCTTTACCAAGGCGACCGTGAGCGCGTGGCGGGTCGCCCTTGAGGCCCGCAGCCTCGGGTCCGTTTCCATCAACGTTCGGATCACCGCCGTCCGAAAACTGGCGGCCGAGGCGGCCGACAACGGGCTGCTGGCGCCCGAGTTGGCGGCCGGCATTGCCCGCGTGAAGAGCGCGAAGTCGATGGGCGTGCGCATGGGGAACTGGCTGTCGCTGAAGCAGGCGCAGGCGCTCCTGAACGCGCCGGACATCACGACGACGAAGGGCCTGCGCGACCGCGCCATCATTGCCGTACTCCTCGGCTGCGGCCTACGCAGGTCCGAGGTGGCCGCGCTGACGATGGGGCACGTCCAGCAGCGGGACAACCGGTGGTGCATTGTGGACCTTTTCGGAAAGCACGGGCGCGTGCGGACTGTGCCGATGCCGGCCTGGGTGAAAGTGGCCATTGATGCCTGGACCGTTCGAGCCGGCGTGACGGACGGATACGTTTTCCGACCTGTCAATCGAGCCGACCAGGTGCAGGGCGAGGTCCTTTCCGAAAAGGTTGTCTGGCAGATGCTCCGGCCATATGCCGAGGCTGCCGGAGTCCCCGGCATCGCGCCGCATGACTGCCGAAGGACCGCGGCGAAGCTCTGCCGCGCCGCCGGCGGCGAGCTTGAGCAGATCCAGTTGCTCCTTGGCCACGCCTCGGTGCAGACGACTGAGCGATATCTCGGCACCAAGCAGGACCTCGTGCACGCGCCGAACGATGGGATCAAGCTGAGGGTGGCGGTGTAGGCCTCAGGCCGGGTCGGATCGCCCTTACTGCCCGCCAAAGCGCGCTCGACGCCTGGCCGCCGCCGCGCCGCACGCAGGTGAAGGATTCGTCCCGGCCCACGCCGGAATCGGCCACTCTTTCGCGCCCCGGTGCCCCGTGTTGTGCCGTCTGGCGACGGGTTGGCTGTGTTGGGCCAGCGCCATCTTCCGGTGCTCCACGGCGCGCCCCTCCGCCTGACCACCGACCACCGACCACCTCTTTTTTCGGCTGACGCTAGCGAAACTGCGCTACTGTGCAACGCGCCGCCGCCGCGCGCCCGGAAGTACCTATGGATCTAGCAGGCTCTCTGGTCTACCTGCCACCCTTCAGCGGAACAGGCGTCCCCGGTTGATTGTGGCATCCCGTCGCACCCGTGGTCTACCGTAAGGGATCTTGCCCGCGCTCGGCCCTTTAACCTCTCAGCGCCGTTCCGTTGCGCCCGGTGGACCACGGCATCCCGGCGATGGCGGCGGCTTCGACAAGCGCAACCTGAGAGCGTATAATTCTGCTCATGGCTGAGTGGCTGATCCTCTTCCTTCAAATGGGCGGTTTTGGGGCCGTCCTGTTGGTGGCGCTGTTCGTGATGGGCAAGTGGCTCCTCAAACGGATCACCGCCGCCTTGGATTCCTACACGACGGCATACCTGCAACAGAAGGCGGCGATTGACGCCCGAATCGAACGCTTGGAACAACTGGCCGAAGAACAGGCCAAGCTCACCAGAACCGTGGAGACCATAAAAGACGAGATTGCCGCTCAACGGAAAAGCCAAGACAATCGGTGGGAGTTCAAGAAGAATATTTACGTCAACCTCATCAATGCCACGTCCGATTTAATCGGCTACTTCGTGGGTCAACTGCCAACGGCAGAGTTGAATCGAAGGCTCGAATCCGTGACGGAGGAAGACAAGGCCAAGATCGTGGAAAGGCAGACTTTGTTAGCACAACGATTTGAGGGCTTCGTGAACGAATTCATCAGATACTCGAACCTTGCTCCGCTGGCAACGGCAGACAGCGTAGTGGCCGCTCTCGCACAGGTCGAATCTGATGTTTTTGGACAGATTGATTTTGCATCACCGGATTGCGAAGCCAAGGCGATTGAGGCAAAACTGGCCTTAGAAAGCCTTTTGCTGAAACTGTACGCTAGTGGCCGCAGGGATTTATGGGAAACATCCGAACCTGGAGCGAAGGCTGAAGCGGTGACGTAACGATGCGACGGTTCATTTTCAGTTACTATGGCTTTGTGACCGCTTGTTTTGCCGTCGTGTGGCTTGTCGTAATTCGGCACCGTTCCCGGCTGTCTCGAACTATCCTGGCGTGCCTTCTGCCCACGCTGTTGCCCATCGCATTTGGGCAGGTATCGCTCACCACTGCCCAAATCGCAAAGCGAGTATCGCCAGCCGTCGTGGTCATTCAGGGCAAAACGGATTCCGGCGAAATTCAGGGCAGCGGCTTCATCGTCTCGAAGGATGGGAAGATCGCAACCAACCTCCACGTAATCAGAGACCTGAATTCGGCGAAGGTTCAGTTGGCTGACGGTCAGGGGTTCGATTCGTTGTCTGTGCTTGCAGTGGATGAACGCCGGGACTTGGCGATAATCAAAGTAGATGGTTCCAATTTCTCCGTCTTGCAGTTGGGCAACTCCGATGCGCTAACTGTGGGAGAGCCAGTAGTTGTCGTAGGAAGCCCCCTTGGTTTGGAAGCAACAGTTACAGCCGGAATTCTGAGTGCGGTACGGGATAGCGGTGAAGGCTTCAAGGTTCTACAAACTGATGCCGCAGTGAATCACGGTAATAGCGGTGGTCCACTCGTGAACGCTAACGGTCTTGCAATCGGTGTAGTGTCGTCCATATTGCGCTCCGACTCCGCACAGGGTTTGAATTTTGCAATCCCGATCAATTATGTACGTGGACTACTGAACGATCTTCACGAGCCTATAACGTTAGAGCAAATGCGGCAAAGCCTTGTCGGTACAACATCGGCGGTTCCACACAGGGGGCCATCATTGAAAGAAACGCTCGATTGGCTAAAAGCGACGATTCCTTTATCGACATACCAGTATGCAACCCCCATAAGCAGCACCGGCCCCACAGATACGACGACCAAGATCGTCCCCGCAAGTTTCGAGTCCTGCACTGTGGCCTTCGATCAGCGTACGACGATGTTGCCAAGAAACCCTCCTAACCTGCCAATTATAGTCACAACACGCTTTACAGTTCCGCTTGGAGCACTTACGGACGACCAAGTGTATAAACTGACCTCTACATCGTCGAATCTTAAAGGCTGGTTTGTTTCGCTGAAGAGCAGTGCCAAACTCATCCTCAGCGAAGAGCGTAACGTTACATGGAACACCACCAAGACCGAACAGTTAGAGTACGCCTCTATACTTTTCAGCGATGAATCAACAGCGAACCGGGTTCAAGATGCGTTCAACCACGCAGCGGAACTTTGCCGTGGGCCGGGAAATACGAGGCCCGCACCCGAACTCCGTACCAGCGGGCCATCCCTCAGAGAGACGCTTGACTGGCTGAAAGAAAAACTTCCGATATGGGGCAGGACTGAATATGTTATGAAGGATGGTCCTTCTGTGATATCAATGGTCATCCGGTCGGTCCCTGAGAAGTTTAATTCTTGTACAGTTACAATAGTATATGATATTGCAGAGCAAGTGACGTCCTGCCCGACATGTGTTACCGAAGAAATCACGACCCGTTATACGCTCCCATTAGGGTTAGTAACGAAGACATCCATTCAGCGTCGGGAAAACTCCACGCTTGGTCCAATAATCAGCGGGTCAGAATGGAGGTATGTGCTGAGTGTTGAAACGCAGGGGCAGGAAATCTATTCTGTAACCTCTATGTTCAACCATGAACCTACGGGCCACACTGTCCACAGCCTTGAAATACCCTGTGACGACGAATCATCGGCGCTGCGGCTTCAAGAAGCCTTCAAGCACGCCGCCGATCTTTGCAAGGGAAAAGAGCCGTTCTGATATTGAAGGTTTGGTATGACGGAAGACGAACGTAGAATAATCGAAGTGTTGATTAACTATCCACGAACCGCCGATGCATGGGAAGAGCCGATTCATGCGGTCGCAAAGGCTATGGGCTGGCAACCTTCACATGCGAATGAGGTTGTGGAAGAGATGGTGCGTCGAAAGCTGTTACAGCCCAGTACAGTGGCAAGGAATGGGACTGAGCCGATGAAGAGCGAGTGGTGGTGGGAGAAATTCCCAGGAGCAGACTGAAGAACATCACAGGTCATAAACTGCTCAGACCATTTCCTGCCGGACGAACTTCACATCAAATCCGGCTCCCATCGCCGCCGACTTCATCGCCGCCACGTACTCATCCGTGGCTTGAAGGCGATCCCGGCAGTCCGGGCAGCCTTTCCGGTCTGGGTTCCGAAACCTGTGAACAGTGAACAGGGATGCTGAATGATTTGTTCACAGGGTTTCTGTGAACAGGTGTTCGTTCTCGGCGCAAGAAAGCACGGTTCGTGAACCCGCCGCCAGAATACCCCACCACGGCGCACAGGATGGCTCAGAATCGTTCCGCACCAGCCCGGTGGACCCACTGCACCCCGGCGACCGCCCACAGCGCCCCTATTCGCCCTTTCCGCTCTGCCCGATCTTCGCCGCCGCCTTTATTGCCACCACGTACTCATCCGTCGCCGTCAGCCGGTCCCGGCACTCCGAGCAGACAAAAAGGTGCTCTTCCAGGGCCGCACAAGCCGACTCCGGGAGCGTCCGCATGGCGCTGTTGGCGACCGCCCTATGGCGGCGATGACCACCATTTGAGAGAATCGTTCGTTAGGTCGCAAAACCCATGCCCGGACGACAAATCATTGAGGAGCTTGTCGAACGCTTCCGAGACAACGAAAGTGCGTATTGCAATCCGCACTACAACGAAACGCAGACTCGCCGGGAGTTTATCGACCCGTTCTTCGCCGCTCTCGGATGGGACGTGGACAACCGCAAGGGCTACAGTGAGGCGTACAAAGAGGTCATTCACGAAGACGCCATCAAGGTGACGGGCGGGACGAAAGCACCGGACTACTGCTTCCGCATCGGCGGCAATCGGAAGTTTTTCGTTGAAGCGAAGCGCCCGTCCATCAACATCCACGATGATGCGAACCCGGCCTTCCAACTTCGCCGCTACGCATGGACGGCGGATCTGCGGCTTTCGGTTCTCACGAGTTTTCGTGAACTGGCCGTCTACGACACCCGCACGGAACCTCGGCAGACCGACAAGGCGTCCGTAGCCCGTGTGAAGTACGTCCCGTATACCGATTACGTGAAGGAATGGGATGCGATCATCTCCATCTTTTCGATGGAAGCGATTCTCAAAGGGTCGTGCGACCGCTACGCAGAGTCCACAACGGTCAGGAAGGCACGACCCGAGTTGACACGGCATTTTTGCAGGTGATTGAGGAGTGGCGCACGTCGCTGGCACGCAATTTTGCCCTTCGCAACCCGTCCTTGACCTCTATCGAACTGAACTATGCAGTGCAGCGGACGATTGATCGAATTCTGTTCCTGCGGATATGCGAAGATCGGGCAATCGAAGATTACGGGTCTCTTCGCAAGCCACAGGACGGCATTTATCGCCAGCTTGCAGACCGCTTCCAGCAAGCGGACGAGAAGTACAACTCCGGTCTCTTCCATTTTCACAGGGAACATGATCGGCTCGAACCACCCGACGAGCTTACGTTATCGCTCACGCTTGACGATGCCCCGCTGAAGGCTATCCAGCGTGAACTTTACTACCCTGACAGTCCATACGAGTTCTCGGTTCTTTCCGCTGACATTCTTGGGCAAGTGTACGAGCAGTTTCTTGGCAAAGTTATACGGCTCACGGACGGCCACAGAGCGGTTGTCGAATACAAGCCGGAAGTGAGAAAGGCTGGCGGCGTTTACTACACTCCCACGTACATCGTGAAGCACATGACCACGAAGGCCGTGGGCGCACTGTGCAACGACAAGACGCCGAAGGACGTGGCGAACCTCAAGATTCTTGATCCGGCTTGTCGCGCCCCGCCTATCGCTGCCGGGCCGCTGCCCTCCTGCCGGCCACATGACGTTGGCGGGTCACGCCTTGATCGCGTCCGCGACCGCGTGCGCGCCCGTGATAAGCGCAAAACCCATCTCCTCGTTGTCGATGAGACCGCAGTCGGTCCTGGCTTGTGCCACGGCATCCCGTGTCCGCGCTGCAAAGCAAGGTTGATCCACCGGCCGATTTCAAACACATTCGATCCCGAGTCAAATTCCATATGGCACACGCCGTACTTCGGGGGGATGATGCCCTGCAAGGAATGCCGTGCAAAGGAGCGAGAGGGCACGAAGGGTGGAAGTTAGTTTACGCCCGCAGGAAGACATGGCGGCGTTATTCCGCCATATCGCTAGCAATCCAAGAGGCCCCGCGGCTGTTGGCCTTGGGCTGCGCCCTGCGCCCTGTGGCAACATTGGTCGCGGTGGGCGCCACGGGCGCAACGTGGGCGAACGTGGCGCGACGGTCGTAGCTTCCGTACGCCACAGGCGTTATGCCAGATCCCAGGCTGCTGCCGGGCTTGGGCCAAGGCCGGGTTGATCCAGCCGGACAGCCCCGACGTAGCGCAAAATGGCCGCCCTCTCGCGCACGGCTTCATCGACTTAACCCGCCCGCGCTGATCATTCCCTTCTGCAACGTCGTGTCCTTCCCGGCCATAAGCGAAATCGTCAAAATTCCGTGAAATATTCGTAGAGAATCCGTCAAAAAAAGCGTTGGTTCGTCAAACGTTCCTCAAAGCTTCTGCGGATTCCGGCGAAGCCGATCACTAATTCCGAACTGATGGCGATCACTATTCCGAGTGATGCCGATCACCGTCGGAGCGAAGCGACGCTGGGCTGTTCTTATCATGCAGGAGTGATCGGCATCCGTCAATCTCTTTGTGGTTGAGCCGGGGAGTGGGGTGCGGGGCGAGGGGGCGGCGTTTGAGCCCCCTTGCCCCGCTCGGCACTGGAGAGACCCCGGGGACGGTGCGAGTTCATGGGGCGTCTCCGTTGGTTTTGGCGCGGTGCTTCTTTCGCATCGACTCGCCCTGCAGTTCGATCCGGTGCGCGTTGTGTACGAGCCGGTCGAGGATGCTGTCGGCGATGGTGGGATCGCCGATCTGCGCGTGCCAGCTCGCCACCGGCAGTTGACTGGTCAGCAGCGTGGAACGTGCCTGGTATCGCGCATCGCAGATCTCCAGGAAGTCGCGGCGCTCCGGTTCGCTCATCGGCGCCATCGCCCAGTCATCCACCACCAGCAGGTCGACCCGTCCGAGGCGGTCCAGAAGTTTGGTGTGACTGCCGTCGGCGCGCGCTACCCCCAGATCGCGGAACAGTTCCGCGGCTTTCAGAAACAGCGCCGTGTAGCCGTCGCGGCAAGCTTTCTGCGCCAGCGCGCGAGCCAACCAGGTCTTCCCGATGCCGGTCGGTCCGATCAGGAACAGGTGCTGGTGCTCCCTTACCCAGGCTGACTCGGCGGTCAGCGAACGCACCAGTTGGCGGTCCAAGCCGCGCGAGGTGCGGTAATCGATGTCTTCCACGCAGGCCGGACCTTGCAGCCGGCCGTTCCGCAAGCGCCGCTCCAGCGCCCGGTTCTGCCGCCAGTTCCACTGGCGGTCAATGAGTAAGCCGAGCCGCTCTTCGAAGCTCAGGCCGTGGATGTTGGCGTCCTGCTGTTGCTGTTGGAAGGCCTCGGCCATTCCGCGCAGGCGCATGGCGCATAGTTTCTCGATGGTAGGTTGTGTCAGCATAGTCTCCTCTTTCACTGCAGGGTGGGTGGTTCGCCCGGGTCGAAGTACTCCGAGCCGCGGATGTTGGGGTGGTTCAGCGGTGGCTTGGGTGGGGCGGCCGTTTCGATGGGCAGGCTGTCCAAGTCGCATTTCAGAATCGATTTCACGCTCTGGTAGGAGCAGGCCTGGAGAGTGATCGCGCGGTGCGACGCCGCCTCCAGGCGCGCCGGGGAGTACTGCTTGCCGAGCCGCAAAATGCCGAGACAGGACCGGTAGCCCTGTTCCGGGTGGGGCTTACTGGCCATGATCTTCCCAAACAGGTCGGCAGTCGCCGGGCCGATCTTGTGGGCCCAATCCACCAGCCGGGAAGGCGTCCATTCCAGATACCGTTGATGCGCCTTGGGGCGATGCTCGGTAACGGTGGTGGCGTGGTGGCGCGCCTGGCTGCGGGCATGGCTGGCCACCCGAACGCCGCGGTGAAAGATTTCCACCGTGGCGGCGGTGGCGCGTATTTCTACTTCCTGCTGGACCAACTGGTAGGGCACGCTGTACCAGTGGTCCTCAAAGGCGACATGGTAATCGATGTTGACGCGATGGGTTTCCCAGTGGCCATATTGATAGCGCTCCTCCGGCAGGGGCCGCAGCACTGGTTTATCGAGCAGTTCAAAGAGGCTGCGGCGGCAGCCGTCGCGCTTGCGAAAGGGGTGCTCGTTGAGCCGCGTGAGCAACTCCGCAATCGCCTGATTGAGTTCGGCCAGGCTGAAGAACTTGCGCTTCCGCAGAGCCGCCAGGATCCACCGTTCAACGACCTGTACTCCGGCTTCCGCTTTGGCTTTGTCCCGAGGTTTTGCGGGCCGGGCCGGCACTACGGCAACGCCGTAATGCGCGGCCATCTCCTCGTAGGTGCGATTGATGCCGGGTTCATACCGGCACGCTTTTGTGACCCCGGATTTGAGATTGTCCGGAGTGACGATTTCGGGCACGCCGCCCAGGAACTCGAAGGCGCGCATATGGGCGCCGATCCAGTCGGCCAAGCCCTGTGTCAAGCTCGCCTCGGCGTAGGTGTAGTTGCTGGCGCCCAGGACCGCGACGAAGATCGCCGCTTCCCAGACCTCGCCGCTCTCCGGGTTGTAGATGGGAATGGTGGCGCCGGCGTAGTCCACGAATAACTTCTCGCCGGCGCGGTGCTCCTGCCGCAGCACGAACTCTTGCCGCCGCAGCCAACCGCGGTATAGCTCGCAGAACCGGCTATACCGATATCCCTCCGGGTGCTGGTTGCAGTACTCCTCCCAGAGCAACTGCAGGGTGACGTACTTATTGGTTTGCAGTTCGTGGCGGAGAGCGGCGTAGTCCGGCTCCGGCGAGTGTTTCCGGGGTGGGGATGCTTTTCGGGGCGGGGTCATCGCCTGCCACAAACGGTCGTCGTCCCAATCGGCGACATCGGACCATTTCAAGCCAGCCGTCTCGGCGGCTTTCAGATACTCAGAAACCGTCGCCTGACCGACGGAACAACTCAGTGCGATCTGGCGCTGGCTCAGCCCCAGAGCCTGCAGTCTCAGGACTTCTTTGATCTTGCGCACGGGCAACCTTTCTTGCGGCAACCTGGATCCTCCACCTCTCAGTGGAGACCAGCCTGCCGCTGGTTTGCCCAGCGCACTTCATGAAGACGGTTTAAGAAAACGATTCCGACGATGCCGATCGCCATTCCGAGGACCACCGAAAACTGATCGGCTTCCCGTCGGAACAGTGATCGCCATCACCTCGGAATCGTGATCGGCATGAGTTCGGAATCGTGATCGCCATCACCTCGGAATCGTGATCGGCATCGCTCGGAATCCGCAAAGCTTCGCCAAATAAAGGACTTTTATCGCGCCCGAGAGCTATCATTGGGCCGGCAAAGGAGTTCTATCATGCCAGAGAGCTACTATCGAACTGGTCAGGCCGCCAAACAGTTGGGAGTTTCTTCCTACCTCCTCCGGCGGCTGTGTGAAGAGGGTGAGATTATCGCGGAGATCACGGATGGCCAACAGTGGAGAATTCCGGCATCCGAAATTACCCGACTCCGGCGAGAAGGCATACCGGATGTTCCGGTCGAGTTGGATGATGGAGAGGACGACCCTACGCGCACGTCCTACCGTGAGACGGACCCGGACGAACCGCCTGAAGGACTCCTGGCCGCGCCCTCGGAAGAGCTGATCGAGGCAGCGGAGGAAGTCAAGATCGTCGAAAGCCGCTTGAAGAAGCGACGGATTGAAAAGGATGCGGAAGAGGTCGAGGATTGGTTCCGAGACCGGAATCGCCGGCAGGCCGCCCTCGAAGCCACCGAACGTCAGAAGGCCGAGGCCGCCCAGGCCGAGCAACGCCGCCAGAAGTGGCTCGACTCCTGGATTCAGTACGCGCTCAATTTGCGGCCCTGGGACGCCCCGCGGGAAACCGAGCTGGAGATCCACCAAGCGGTCCAGACTGTGCTGGCGAGTGTCCAACCGGATCAGTCGCGGCACACTACGCAACGCCTGGTGGAGGCCGCTGTCGAGAAGGTGTTGCGGCCGTGGAAGCGCAAGAAACAAATCCGTAGCGCCATCGAGTCGTCGCTCAACAGACTGCCTTGGGACCTCAACCATCGCTCTGAGTGGGCTGCGCTGAAACAGCGCGCCTTAGAGGCCTCGGTTGCTGCCATCGGCAAACTTCCAGCCGATGCCACCAGTAGCGAGATGGAAGAGGTCGCCTCGCTCGCGGTGCAGCCGATGGCCAGGGAGTATGCACACTGGCAGAACTGCGAGAACCTTGCCAGGTGGATCACGCTGCCCGGAGGCACGGTCGAGGAGAACCAGCAAGGCCGCCAAGCGGTGAGTGAGGCCCTGGCCCGGTTGCCCGTAGGCACCTCGCAGAAGGAGTTGGAGAAAGCGAAGGAAGCCGCTTTAGAGCCATTCCGCGCCGCCATTCAGAGGCGCAAAGCCGACGCCCAGGAACGTGAGGATAAGGCCCGACGGGCGAGCGAAAAAGCGCAGCAACGCGCCGGCGTGGAACGGCGGGCTGACTGGCGGCTGTCCTTCCACCTTGGGGAATACCTTCGCGAGTTGGGGGAGGACGAGATTGAGTTCGACGACGCGGTCGACCGTTGGGAGATGGAGAGGGACCTCACGAAGCGGATTCGTCCGATGTTGCTGTCAGAAGTCCTGGAGGAACCCGACATGTCGGACCAGGATATCGACGAACTGATCGAAGAGCTGGTTGAGGAACACGTGGAGGAGTTTCTCGATGACTGAGTGAATCGAACCTTCATGGCCTGTGCCGCGCGGTACACTGACATTGGCCGTCGTCAATGTCGTGCGGCTCGTCGAGGCGAGTTCCGAGGGAAAGGGAGATAGAGGGCGTTGCAGATCCGATATTGGGCGTGTGGTCGGATACTCCACAAAGTGTCGCCGGAACGGTCTCCGCTCGCGGCAATCGGCTGTGTAGAGGGCGTTGTTATCGCACACTACCTTGCGGCAGCGATGACCTCGTAGACGGATCGGCTCCGCCCAGACCATTGAGCGGGCATGCGGTGAGAGACTTGCCGACGGGCTGGGCGGGAGAACTGAGGCTGCTGCTCTCGGGGAGCGGACAAAGAAAAGCCGCCGAGGGGGAACCCCGGCGGCCAGAGGGAACCGAATCGCTGGGCTTCAGCCTTTGATCGAGTAGCGGCGCTCCTCGTCCGCGGCCTTGGTGGACCTGACCGTCAGCCCCATCTTCTTGCCCAGGGCGCCGGACAGGAACCCACGGACCGAGTGGGCCTGCCAACCGGTGGCTTTCCTGAGTTCCTTCAGGGAGGCGCCGCCGGAGCGCTTCAGCAGGCCGAGGACCTTGGCGGTCTTGCTGCCCTGGCGGGCGCCGGTTGCCTTCCGCTTGGGCGCCTGGGCCGATGTCGCGCCTTTGTTGGCCTTCTTCGGCGGGCTGGCCTTGGCGCCCGACCCGGCTTTGGCCGGCGCAACGTGGGCCCTGTGTGCCGCGGACCGCGGCTTTTGGGCGGGCTTTGGCTGCTCGGCCGGGGCAGCGGCCCCGGTGTTGGCGGTTTCTGCTGGAATGCCGTTCATATTGCGTTCTCCTTTGGCGGTGATTACCGCGATCCCATGGATCACTCAGGTTCGCCCGCATTGCAAGCTAATTCCGATGGGAATCCGTATGGGCGGATGATCGGCGGAAGCGGTGCGGGAGACGCTGACGGCGCTGCCCATCGGTGCCGAACCAAAGCAGCTTGAGAAGGCCGGGGAAGCCGCGGTAGCGCCGTACAAGGCGGCGGTGGCCATGCGGAGGGAAAAGGCCCGGCTGGAATCCGAAAAGCACGCCCAGCGCCGCGCTGCGGAGTGGAAGGTCGATCTCCACCTCGACCACATCGCGCGGTACCTTGAAGAGGAATACGAGTTCGACGGCGGATACCGGGAGATGCGCCGCGAGGCGGACCGGCTGCGACCGCTGATTCGGGAAGCGCTGATCGACGAATTACTGGCAAATCCGGACCTGAGCGCCGAGGAGATCCGGGAGAGCATCGAAGATCAGATCGAGGACCTCGTTTAGACGATTACGAGAAGAGCGGGTCATTGGTTCGGGAATCAAAAACCCCGCGAAATTGCAACTCCCGTGCGTCGCTCTTCTCCCGTGCGGATTCGGTCTTGCTGGCGGAGGTCAACTACGGGGGCTTTCGAGGGAACTAAACTGTATGCCATGGGTACCAAGACGTTCGATCTGGTTGAGACTATCTCGGATCTGCTCAAGAGAATCGACGAGGGCCGCAAGACTGTAAGAGAGACGCAGAATGTCAGCGACGACTTCTGGAGAGCAGTTGCGAATCGCGAAAAGGCCTTCCAACTCATGAGCGAACTGGTGCTCAAGCTGGCTTCTCTGGGTGGACCAGCGCAAAGCCAAGCCCAGGCGGAACTCGATCGTCAGCGGTCTGAGCTCCAGAAGCTGAACGACGAGTCGACCCGCCTGTGGCTTCAGCTCACCGAAACGATTGCGTTCATCGGCCCTTTCAGCCACGATGTGGCTCTGCTGTTAGAGCGCCTTCCACTGAAGCCCGAATGGGACGTGTATCGTCAAGCCGTTAAGCGCCCTGCTGTGGGCGACCGCGGTTCCTGGACAGATCCACCTACGAACTCGGCTCTCGAGACGCTCGAAATGCGGTTGAGAGAGATGCTGGATCTTGCGGTCCGGACGCAGCCAGGGCAGGTACGGCGATTCGAACCGTTCCCCACGCCCGTCGGCACCACCTGGAAGGACGTGTCGATCACATTCATCAGCGAGCACCGTGTACAAATAGCCGTCTTGAGTGTCACACAAACTCGAAACTTTGCGGAGATGGGCTTTGGCGACCAAAGGTGCAGCGGGGGAAAGCCCAGTTCAGCGTGGGCATGCCTGAGTTTGTTCGCCGCTGGTGCTGGCAGGATCGAAAGACCTGATCACTTTCAGAGGTCAGGTTGGACCAAAGTTGAGAAGCAAGTCCAGTTCATCAGGGCTACGCTGCGGGAGTTGTTTGGTATTCCTGGCGAGCCTTTGCCGTTCCGCAAGGGCAGCGGCTACGAAGCGCAGTTCAAAATCAAGCGCGCGCATTCCTACGAGGATTAGCCCCGCCGGCGATTTTTCGCCGCAGGTTCTCGATTTTTTGAAGGATTCCCTTTGACTCTGTAATTCTCTGAATTCCGACCAAATTAGAAGCTCCCCGTCGCATCGCGGGCGAAGCAGAATGCCCGTGCCCGCCGAATTTTCGCTGGAAGGAAGATGTATGGAAACAAGAAACTTGGCGGCGACGATCCAGAAATTCAAACAGATGCGGGCGCTCAAAGGAATCCCGGGCAGGCTGGTGTATGCGCGCGCGTCCGTTGATTGCCGCCGTCGAAACCCAGAGCCGGGCGCTGCGCGCGCAGATGCCCCCAGATGCACCCCAGGTGCACCCTAAATGAAGGGGCATGGAAGCAAATTCGGGCGGAAGAAGGAGGCGGCCATCGCGGCCCTCCTCACGCAGAAGAACCACGAAGAAGCAGCCCGTGCCACCGGCATTGACCTCAGCACCCTCAAACGCTGGTTGCGGCGGCCGGAGTTCATCGAGGAGTATCGGCAAGCCCGCTGGGAAGTCGTGGAGCAGGCCTACGCCCGCGTCCAGCAGTACACCCCCGCCGCCGCTTCGGTTCTCTTGAAGCTGATGGTAGATCCCGCCACGCCAGCGTCCGGTCGGATACGCGCCGCGTTGGGCACTTTTGGTCTCGCGCGTGAGGCGTTGGATCTGGATATCGAGACACGCGTGTCGGAGCTGGAGCGCGCGGTAAACGCGGCCGAGAGGTCGCGCCAGCGTTCCGCGATTGTGACCTTGTCGAGCACCAAGGCTCTACCCGGTCCGGCCGCTACCCCGGCACAGATATCTCCCGCGCCTCGGCTTCTGCCTGCGGCCAGGGAGGCAGAGATGAACGCTGACACTGACCAGTCTCAGGCATCCGAGCGGGTGGCACGGATGTCGGACACGGAATTAGAGCTGCGGCCAATTTCGCCTGAGGCCCAGAAAGCGAAACCCAAAGGACCAAACCGCGAGTAGAACGCAATGACTGGCAGGCAAAGCGGGCAACAGTTCGCCCGCGCAATCCGCAATGCGAAGCTCACAAGGGGCTGGCGGTGATTGACCAGAGCAAAGGTCCTCTTGCGGTTTCCGGGCCGCAAGCCTTTGAGGAGCGGCACTATCCCATCGCCTATTGGGCCCGTCTCTGGGGATTTAGTCAAAAAACCGTTCGCGAATGGTTCCGGGACGAATCCGGTCCTGGCATCCTGCGACAGCCCAACGTCGGCCGTCGCGCCAAGCGCGACTACACCACGATCACGATTTCCGCGAGCGCCGCAGCAAGGGTGTATGCCAAACGCACCACCAAGGACCGAATCCATTGATTTGCTGGGTTTTGAGGTAATGTGAACACCGTGCAAGCAGACCGTGACCTGTACGCATTCCGGCGCCACCTCAAGACCTGCCGATTTTTCGGACCAGGCGGCCGAGAAGTGCGTGCGGATAAGTGCCATTGCCCGTTCCACGTCGACGGTGACCACGATGGGCAGAGGCTACGGCGTTCCCTCAAAACGAGGAGCCGGCAGCTTGCCGACCGACGGCTCGCGGAATTGATACGAAACCTCGACGCCGCACTGGCCAGCGAGCATGAACTGGTGGACGCCTGTGAGTCGGGAAACGTGCCGGCAGCAGCCACGCTCACCCTCTCGGCGGCCGTGGACCGCTTCCTGAAGACCCACGGTGAGATCGGCCCAGATGGAAAGTACCGGGGAGATTCAGAACGCGGGACCTGGAAGAAGTATCGCTGTGCCCTTCGACTCCTCGTCGCATTCTGTGAACGTTCGGGTGTCCAGGCGGTCGCAGAGGTCACTGCGGATGTCTTGGAGGATTTTCGGGGGACCCGAGGCATCGGTAAAGTGACGTGGAAGGTGGAGCGGCAAATGCTGATCACCTTCTTCGGCTTCTGCGTGAGCCGAAAATGGATCCCCACCAATCCGGCCAAGGAACTGAAGGCGCCGCGGAATCTCAAGCCCAACGAAGTGGTGCCCTACACGCTTCCGGAAGAGAGTCAAATCCTGGCGGCTTGCGATCAGATCGGGGGCGGAAAGTACCACCGCAGCGGCGCGCGCTACGAGCAGCTTCGGGCGCGGGCCATGATTCTGCTGCTCCGCCACACGGCGCTTCGGGTGTCGGACGTCTGCACACTTCGCAAAGATGCGGTGTCCCGCGACGCCGAGAAGAATACCTGGCGAGTTTTTCTGTACACCCAGAAGACGGGCGATCCGGTGTTCCTGCCGATCCCCGAGAGCGTGAAGCTGGTTCTGGATGCGCTACCGCTGCCGCGGAACGCTGCGCAGGACTGCCCCTACTATTTCTGGAACGGCCAGGCCTCGCGCCGGGCCGTGGTCGGGATCGCGGAACGAACCCTTTCCGCCGTGTTCAAAAAATCAGGGGTGAAGGGCGCCCACGCTCATCGGTATCGGCATACCTTGGCCACCCGCCTCCTGGAGCAGGGCGCCACGTTCGAGGAAGTGGCCGACATCCTGGGGAACAGCCCGGAGGTCGTCCGGACGCATTACGCCAAGTGGTCCAAGGGGCGTCAAGCGAATATCGACCGCCTCATGTTCGCGCATTTTGAGAGCGCCGCCGTTACAAACCCAGTCACAAAAAAGTCACACGAAAAAATGGCGCCCGTAAACTAATGAAAACACGTAATAAAAAGTGGTGCGGGGGGGGGGACTTGAACCCCCACGGGATTGCTCCCGCTAGCACCTCAAGCTAGTGCGTCTGCCAATTCCGCCACCTCCGCGTTTCGGGATGCTACTTCTTGGCTGGCGCTGACTGCGCCGGAGCCGGTGCGTTCTGCTGATTCGCCGGCGGCAAAGGAATCTGCATCGTCTTTCCGCCCGACGGGGTCACGTTGATGGGCTGGCCCGGAGCCGGAACCTGAACCGGAGCCGGCGCACCCTTCACCGGAGCGCTGCCGGCCGGCGTGCCCTCCAGGACCGTGGTGCCCAAGCCCGCATTGCGCGTGGCCAGGATCGAAAGCGATAGCGAGGTAATCATGAAGACCACCGCCGAGATGGTGGTCGCCTTGGAGAGCAGCGAGGCCGAGCCGCGCGGGCCAAAAGTCGTCTGCGAGCCCATGCCGCCAAACGCGCCGGCCAGGTCCGCCGCCTTCCCGCTTTGCAGCAACACCACAATAATCAGGAAAATGCAGACCACGATATGAATCAGCAAAATCAGAATATACATCGTTGTGTTTCCAGTATAGGCAATCGGCGGACTGCCGGTCAAACCGGAACGCCGCGGCGCGGCGCGCCGGAAGGGCTTCCCGGCGGCCGCAATTGCCTGGCATAGCTCAAAAACAGGTCCATCCCCTGGTATTCGCGCGGGCCCAACTCGTTCACAATTCTCCGGGTCAGATATTCTTCGACGAATTCGGGCGGGAAACCGCGGCGCGGGGCCTCGGACGCCACAATCTCCTGGATGCGCGCGCGGCCGTAACGGCAGGACTCCCGAAAGGCCTCGGCCACCTCCGGCGTAACCACGCCCTGGCGGCCGGCCCACACGGCGAACACCATGGGCAGCCCGGTCATCTCGACCCACTCGCCGCCCAGATCGTAAACGTAATAGGGCAAGCGGGCCGGGTCGATGCGCAACGCCGGGTCTCCAATGATGACGGCCGCATCGGCAATCCGCAACATGGCTTCCAGATCGGGAGGATGCGAAATCGACACGGGCGCCGCGCCATAGCGGCGTTCCAGGACGATACGGACCAACTCGACCGAGGTCCGCGAACTGGAATCGGCCGCCAGAGTCCGGATTTCCGGCGCCGGGCGCGAGGAGATCAGCAGAATACTGCGCACCGGGCCGCGACAGGCGATGCCAGCGCCGGGTATGACCTCGAGGTCCTGGCGGGTCAACTCGAACGAGGGGATGATGCCGATGTCGGCGGCGCCGGCGGCCAGGTCGTCGGCACAGCCTGACGGGATGCGGAAATCCAGGTCGAAAAGACCCTGCTGCGGGCCGTGCAGCATCCCCCAGACCAGCGGAGTTGTATTCAGGTAGCCGACCGCGGAAACCCGCAGCCGGCCAGGAGTGGTTGGGATCAACCCCCAGTGTAGCAGAGGGACTGAAGAGTACGGTACGACGCCAGTACTAGCGCGTATTTGATCGCGCTCCCGTGTTTGCTATTCTTTAGAGAGAGCGCTTTCCGTGTCGCGCCATCCTTGAGGATTCGATGATAATCAAGCATAGCTCCGTCTTGTTTCTGACGTTATTGGGCGCCACCGCGGGTTACCCGCAGATCACTCTGAACACCGTTCCAGCCCGCGAGATCGGCCAGTCCATACTAATCCCCGAGTCCGCCAACGCGAACCTGGTGGAAGGCCGCGAATTGTACTCGCCACAGGGTATCGCCGTGGACAACTCCACCTCGCCGCCCATGGTCTACGTCGCCGACACCGGCAACAACCGCGTGCTGGCCTGGAAGAACGCCGCCAGTTTCAGCAACGGGGCCACGGCCGACCTGGTGATTGGGCAACCCGACTTTTTCAGCACCGTTCCGTATGGACCGGGCACCACGTTTTCGACCGGTCTGAATTTCCCGACCGGCCTGGCGGTCTACAAGAGCGATCTTTACGTTGTGGACAGCGGCAACAACCGCGTGCTGCGTTACCCCAAGCCGTTCTCGCAGACCGGTCAGGTGTTTCCAGATCTGTACGTGGGCCAGCCCAGTCTGAATTCCCGCGTGCCGGATCAACCCAACGGGCTGGTCAGCGCGCAGGGGATCTACACGGCCTCGAGCACCCAGGTTCTGGTGGCCAATATTGCCTTCGACAACGCGGGGAACTTGTGGATGACGGACCCCGGCAACCGGCGCGTACTACGATTCCCGGCGGCCGCCATCGCCAAGGGAGGGGGCGGGCTTACGGCCGATATAGAGATCGGCCAGGTGGATTTCGTCAGCGCGCAGACGAAGCTGGACCCGACCAATGTCAATAGCCAACTGGTGACCAACCAGTTTGCGGTGCCGGACGGTATTGCCTTCGATGCGACAGGGAACCTGTACGTGTCCGACAGCGATCTGAGCGGAACGGCCTTGACGGGGCGCGTCCTGGTTTTCACGGCGGCGTCCCTCCTCCCCAGTGCCTACATATCGGCCGCGCGGATCATGGGAGTGCTGCAACAACCGGCAAGCGGAACCACGATCACGCAAGCACAGATCGATCACACCGTAATGATCGAGCCGCAGGGCATTTTCATGCTCCCCAACAACCAGGGCATCGGGGTAGTCGATACCGATAGCAGTCGTATCTTGCTCTTCGACCCGTACACCGCCACACCAGCAGCCGGCAGCTCATGGGACCCGAACACCTCGTTTTCGCCGCAAGCCAAGACCATCATCGGACAGACAAGCAGTTGCATGGCCAGTTATCCGGCGGCGTGCCGCGCCATCAACAACGGGAACCCTTCACCCTCCGCCAGCACGCTGGCTTACCCTGTGGCCGTAGCTCTCGCGGGCACGGACCTGCTGGTTGCCGATTCCGGCAACAACCGCGTCATCGGCATGCCGCAGCAGGGGGGCGCCTACGTGTCCACTCTGTCCGCCAACCGGGTGCTCGGGCAGGACCGTATGGACACCTTCTCCATTAACTTGATTGAAGGGCGCGAGTTTGCGTTCGTCTCGCAGAACGCCCAGGGCAGTTGCGCCGATGCGGCGCTGGCCATCGACAGCACGGGCAACACGCCGCACCTTTACGTGGCCGACCCGTGCAACAACCGTGTGCTGGGCTTCAACGATGCGCGCAAGCTGGTGCCGGGCGCCAAAGCCGATATTGTCATCGGCCAGCCGGACATGCAAACTGCGCTGTGCAACTATCCGAGCGGCAATCCCAACCAGCCCGGGCAATCCAATCTGTGCGGCCCCATCGGTCTGCTGGTGGATTCCAGCGGCAACCTCTACGTGGCGGATTCCGGCAATGGGCGCGTGCTGCGGTTTCCCGCGCCGTTCGCATACCAGGGCAGCTTGGAGCCCGCCGACCGGGTGGTGGGACAGGCCGGCTTCTATTCCAAGGTTACCGACCCCAGCCCGGCCACCATGGCCGCGCCGTACGGGCTGGCATTGTCGGGCGTGAACGGACTGCTGGTTTCGGATGTGAAGCTCAATCGCGTGCTCTACTTCCCCATGGCCAACGGCGACCTCACTTCACCCCAGGGGGAGGCGGCCACCAAGGTATTCGGGCAGACGGACTTCAATGTAGTCGGGAAACCGACCGTGATCGACGATACCGTCATGACCGCGCCGCGGCACGTAGCGGCAGACTCCAGCGGCCGGCTTTACGTGGCGGACACCGGTAACAACCGGGTGATGATCTTCGGAGACCCCCACGACCCGAACACGGCCAGCAAAGGCGCTCACGCGCTGCAACCTATTATCACCGGCCTTAGTGCGCCGCGCGGAATCTACGTCAGCCTGCTCACCGGTGAGATTTGGGTCACCAACACGAACGCCAGCACATGCCTGCGGTATCCCAGCTTCGAACAGTATTTCGTGACCGGCACTTACAACGGGGGCGTCCCGGCATACGCCGCGACGCTGGCGGTGACCGAGGACCAGTACGGCGATCTCCTGGTTGCGGACGCCGCCAACCGCGTGGAATTCTACTACCCCGGCTTGGCTTCCCAGAATGCCGCCAGCTTCTTCTCCCAGCCGCTGGCGCCGGGAGTGCTCGCCACCATATATCCTCTAGGCGTCACATTCAGCACGACTACGGCCAACTCCAACCAACAGGCCAACCCGGTGCCCTACCCCACGCTTCTGGCCGACACGCAGGTGCTCTTTAATGGCCAGCCCGCGCCGCTGCTCCTGGTCTCGCCGGGACAGATCAACTTCATGATCCCCATGAGCGCACCCACCAGCGGCACCGCGGACGTGCAGGTAGTGCGGAATTCCACCGGACAGATACTGACCGACGGGCTGGTGGCCATGAACTCGGTTTCTCCGGCCATCTTCGCCGGGGGGCAGGTCAACTGCTCGCTGGCCGGCGGGAAGTGCCGCCAGGCCGCCGTGGTTAACGATGCCGACGGGACGGTCAACAGTCCCAGCAACCCGGCCGCGGCTGGTTCGTACATTTCCATCTACGCCACTGGACAGGGCTTTGTGCAGGGGGCTCCGGCGGACGGGGACATTCCGCGATCAGGGCTGGTACAGACTTCGGTAATGCCCAAGGTCTGGATCAACGCCTGCTACGTGAACGATGCGAGCTGCACCGGGGAAACCGGCGTCGACACGGTCACGTTTTCCGGACTCTCGCCGCAGTTTCCGGGAGTCTGGCAAATCAACGTGCGCATTCCCAAGAATACCGGGCCGGGAGCGCAGGTTCCCCTATTCATCGTGATGAACAACTATACCAGCCAGGCTGCTCCAACCGGCTACATCACCACCATCGCGGTGAAGAACCAATGAAGTAGCGCCGGTCGCCAAGTCCTCAGCGCTCCGGCGCCCGCTCCCGCGGAGGTCCCGGGGCCCTGGCCCGCGTCCGCTTCATCTCGTACATGTTGCGGTCGGCCTCGTCCAGCGTCTCGCGCAGCGGGCGGCCGCGGGCATCAGCGGTTCCCCAACTGAACGAAATCGGCAGGGCTCCGTATCCGCGGACGCGGAACTCCCGCAGACGGGCTTCGATGCCGGTCATGCGCGTGCGCGCCACCTCGGGGCGCTGGTTGTGGAAGAGGATCACGAATTCGTCGCCGCCCCAGCGGAACGCCTCGTCCTCCTGGCGGATCGAAGAGTGGAGCAGGTTGCCGATGCTGCGCAGGATCTCGTCGCCCGCTAGGTGGCCGTAGCGGTCGTTGACATCCTTGAAGTTATCCATGTCGCAGACCGCCACCACTCCCTCGAAGTCCGCGGGATCTTCGACCAGTCGGGCCAGCGCGGCCTGGTTCAACAGGCCCGTCAGGCGGTCCAGATCGGCGCCCTGCTCGCCTTCGCGGCGCAGGTGGTCCAGATCGGCGCGCAGCTCGCGAATGCGGTCGATCTGGCATTCGCTCCACATCGCCATGGCGGCGAAGGCCAGCACGCAATGCAGAGCGAAATCGTAGTACGTCTCATGGTGCAGGTAGCGGGCCCACGCCGGCGCGCCGCCAGTGTGGTAAAGATACCAGACCAGGATGGCGTGCTCGAGAAACACGGTGGCCAGCGCGGCCAGCGAGAAACGGAAGACGCGCGCGCCGACGCCGGTGTTGCGGCGCAGGGCGAAGAAGTTATAGAAGTACACGAAGCTCAGCACCAGCGCGTGCGAGGCATAATAGGCCTCCACCCGCGAGTACAGGCCGAAGGCCCAGACCAGAGCCACGAAAATCGGCAGGATCGAGATCAGGCGGAGCACGGTGCGCCAGTCCTTGATGCCCGAGGCAAAGCCCGCGCGGGCCGCGGCGACCAGCACGATGGCGAAGGCGAATTCGAAAGTGGCATACGGCGCGAGCCACCCGGAATGCGCCGTGCGCAGCAGCTCGAATCCGAAAAACGCGGCCACCAGCCGCAGCCCCCAGGCGATGGCCCACAGCCCGAAGTAGACCATCCGCGACTGCCGGTACAGGAACAGAAACACCATCCCGAACAGCAGCGCGCCGATTTCCTGAATGTAGAGGGCCGTGAGATCCGGGAGGGGGCTGAGAGCATCCATGCGGTCAGTCCCCGTCGATGGCATGGCGCCGGATGGCGCGCGCCTGGCCGGTGGTTTCGTCGATCTCGACGATTACGGCGTGCATCTCGGCGTGCTGGCGCGCCGCTTCCATGCGCACCGGCAAGCCCGTAAGAAAGCGCTGGACCACGATATCGGTTTGCACCCCGATCACGGAATGGTACGGCCCGGTCATGCCGCAATCGGTCTGGTACGCGGCTCCTCCCGGCAGAATGCGGGTGTCCGCCGTGGGCACATGGGTGTGGGTTCCGATCACCGCTGAAACGCGTCCGTCCAGGTACCAGCCCAGGGCGATCTTCTCGCTGGTCGCCTCCGCGTGAAAATCCACGAACCGCACTTTGATGGCGGGGTCGAGCGCGCCCAGAATTTGGTCGGCTTTGCGGAAGGGGCAATCCGTGGGCGTCATATAGGTACGGCCCTGGAGGTTCAACACGGCGCAATCCACGCCGTTGCGCGCGCGCCACACAATCGTGCCCTGGCCGGGAGCGTCGGGATAGTTGGCGGGACGCAGCAGCCGGGGCTGGCGCCGCAGGTAATCGTAGATCTCACGCTTATCCCAGACGTGGTTGCCGGAGGTGAGCACGTCCAGCCCCAGAGCGAACAATTCCTCCGCGATGGCCGGCGTAAGGCCGAATCCGCCAGCCGCATTCTCCGCGTTGGCGATGGTGAGGTCGATGCGGTTGGATTCGACGATGTCCTGGAGATGATCGGCGACGATCCTGCGCCCGGGAGCAGCGAAGATATCCCCGATGAAGAGAATGTTCATTCCTGGACTTCAAGTTAACACGTAGCAGCGCCCCCGGCCCGCAGCCCCTCAGTACGCCCAGCGCCAGATGCTGGCGCCCACCGTGTAGCCAGCACCCACGGCGGTGAACAGCACGATGTCGCCCTTGTGGAGCCGGCCCTCCCGGATGGCGTCGCGCGTGGCCAGCGGGATGGTGCCGGCGACGGTGTTCCCGTAGCGGTCGATGTCAATGAGGACCTTCCCGGGCGCGATGCCCAAGCGGTCGCTGGCGGCGGTGATGATCCGTTTGTTCGCCTGGTGGGGAATCACCACGGCCACGTCGTCGCCGGTGAGGCCATTACGCTTGAGCAGATCGCGGCAGGATTCGTACATCTTGCGGACGGCGTACTTGAACACCTGGCTGCCGTCCTGAAAGACGAAGTGCTGCCGCTTATCGACGGTCTCGTGGGAAGCGGGCAGGCGGCTGCCGCCGGCGGGCATTTTGAGGAAATCGCCGCCGGAACCGTCCACTTCGCCGATGAAATCGATGAATCCCAGGTCGTCCTCGCCGTCGCCCGTGGGCTCAATCAGCATGGCCCCGGCGGCGTCGCCGAACAGGATGCAGGTGGCGCGGTCGGTATAGTCGACGATCCGGCTCATGGTATCGGCGCCGATGACCAGAACCTTACGGTGGGTGCCGGCGGCCACCAGGTGCGCACCCGTGGTTGTGCCGTAAACGAATCCGGAGCAGGCCGCGATGAGATCGAACCCCCAGGCGCCGCGCGCGCCAAGGGCGTGCTGCACCAGGCACGCGGTGGAGGGGAAGAAGTGGTCCGGCGTGACCGTGCAGACGATGATGGTGTCGAGCTCGGACGCCGCCACGCCACGCTCGGCGAGCGCGCATTTGGCGGCCGCGATCGCCATGTCGGAAGTGGCCATCTCGGGAGGCGCGATATGGCGCTCGCGGATGCCCGTCCGATCCACGATCCACTGGTCGTTGGTCTCGACCATCTTTTCGAGGTCCTGGTTGGTGAGCACGCGGGGAGGCGTGTAGCACCCCAGCGCGCTGATCTTGGCCTTGAGCAAGGTTGTCCTTTCCTTCAAAAATTCAGAGTAACCCATCCCGGTGTGGAAAGTGCAACCAAACGGGCTGCCGTGCGGTACAACTCTACGGCCCGCCGCGCTGCAACTCTAGGGGCCGGGCGGCCCAGAGGGCACCCCGCGGCCCGTACCGGAAAGGCAAACCGAACGGGCCGGCACGCGGTACCCTGGATAGGAGATGGACAACGTTGAGGGGATGCGCGGCATTCAGGGCCTCCAAAGTTCTCTTTTTTTCGAAACGCCGGAAGAGATCTATGCGCGGGTATTCCGGGAGCTGAGGCCTCGCGCCGCGCTGCCCGATTTGCGTGTGGAGTTCCGCCGGTTCGCCAACGCGGACAGTTTCATCCGGCTGGAAAACGGGCGCCTGGAGGTGCGTATTTCGGATCTCCTCGCGGGTGCGCCGGCGCCGGTCATGGAGGCCCTGGCGCACATCCTGCTGGGCAAACTCTACCGCAAGCCGGTGCCGCCGTTGTATGCCCACCGCTACCGTCTCTATTTGAACCGCCGCGACATCCGGCGCCAGGCGCACCTGGTGCGGCAGATCCGCGGCCGCAAGTTCATATCGGGGCCGCAGGGCGCGCACCACAACCTGGAGGATATCTTCGAACGTTTGAACGGGCAATTCTTCGATGGCTTGCTGGGCAGGCCGCAGTTGGGATGGAGCCGCCGGCCATCCCGCAGCATGTTGGGGCACTTCGACCCATCGCACAACGCCATCATTATCAGCCGCATTCTCGACCAGCCGCGGGCGCCCGCTGCGGCGGTGGCTCTGGAGTACGTCATGTTTCACGAAATGCTGCACCTGCGCTATCCGGTGGACCACCGCGCGTCGCGCCGCCGGGTGCATACGCGGGAATTCCGGGAAGCGGAGAAGGAATTCCCACAATTAAAGGAAGCGAAGGAAATACTCAAGCGGCTCTGAGTGCGAAAATCGCGCCGCTCACGGACAATATTCGCCGGAAATGCCGGCGGTTTCAGGCGCCCACGGCCGCCGTGGCCGGGACCAGGCGCCGCAGTTCCAGGCGCATCAGGTCGAAGATCTTGATCAGGTCCGTGACATCCACCCCGCCCAATCCCCAACGGTAGAGGAACAGCCGGAAACTAACTACGACCATGCCGCACTCGAACATGACCTGTTGATGGATCAGCACGCCGGCCAGGTCCGGCCGGTCATGGCGCGAGTGCATCATCAGGAGCTTGAGAGCCGTGCACACGCGTTGAAAATCGGTTCGCAAAGAGCGCAAATACCCACGGAAAACCCGGCACCGCTCGAGGCGAAGCTGAGTGGCCATTGCCGGGGTGAATCCGGGTTGGGAGCGGAGGAACTCCACATCGCCGGCGTCGAGCAGGTGCATCATCGGCCGATAGCGTTCAATCGAGAGTTCATCAATCCAATCGGCGGTCAGCGGGAGGCTGGAATCCGTGGATGTGAGTTTGCGGGCGAGCACGACCACCACCGCCGCCAGCGCCAGGCCCATCGGAATTGATAAGGCTATCAATAAACCCATCGCCTATACTCTTGCTGCTAAAAACAGCATACGAACATTGTCATGAAAATGCAACAGGGTTTAAGGTAATAATGGTACTAATTCGACGAAGGATAACATCTTATTTATGGGAGGCTCTCAACAGGGTGCGATTCAGGGAATCCAACTGAAGCAGAATCCGCTCTTCGTCTCCCCGGCCAAAATGCAGGGCGCGCACTCGCACTCTTTCGCCTTTGGCATTCAGAAGGACCAGCCACGCCACCACACAAGCGGAGGATGTCCCCATCAAGAACATATTGACCTCATTCTTGAGTTGCAAACCGAAAACGCTGTGGAGAAGAAGCCCGAACGTACTGCTGAGGAAGAATAGCGAGAAGACCACCGCATACACCACAACATTCCGGCTCAGCAGCACTGGGTAACGGGTTAAAAAGAATAGAATCAACAAAATAAAAATGGCCAGGCTGAAATCCACTCCACGCTCGGTGGCCAAGATATAGCCCATGATCCTGGTTCGCTGTGGCATCGCCGGGGCGATGCGCGGCAGAAGGCTCAGCACGGAAACCGTCACGGAAACCGCCATTGCAAGATACATCGCCCATCGGCCCAAAGTGTACAAGCCCTTGTACTTTTCCAGAATCAATCCGCAAAGTTCAAACACTACAAGGACATAGAGGAGCCAGAACAGCGGCGTGGTGACCGTCCAGAATTGCTGGTACAGACCGGAATGCACGTCCATCACAACCAAGCAGATGCCGTAGGGAACCAGAGAAATCAGGTAAACGAAGAAGAACCGATATCGGCGATATAGTCCGGATCTGAAGAGCTTGAGGGCGGTCAAGCCGGCGCCTAACAGCGAAACCCACTCAAAAAACAAGACCAGCGCGGAACTCGGCATCAATGGCTCTCAGGCCCAATTCTAACACCGGCCGCCGCGCTGGTTTACCGCTTTCCTGGGACTTAACGCACCCACGGGCAGGGATTGCACGTTGGAATCGGACCCTGAATCCTGCTGGTCTGAGCGGTGGCCACAAAGGCGAATACAGCCAATGCGAGAAGAATGAGCTTTCTCATGTGGTATCCTTTCTACTAACTTAAGACAGTACGCTAAGTACTATACTAGCCGTGACCATACCCTCATAAGGGGTTTCCCCGGAAAATTTTCCGAAACCGGAACAGAGCTGAAAATTCATGGGCCTACGGGAATTGATTCAAGTCGAGTGGCAGCCAAACTGTCGCAGTCGAACTCCTACATAGATCGGATGTCCCGGTACTTTTAGGCCATGGAGTCCGGGGTTACTTTCAGGGGCTTGGAGACTTCGCCGGCGCGGATGAATATCGGGTATGGCGGCGTCTTCTCGATTCCAGAAGCATAGCCACGCCGATTACCTGGCCGATGACGTTGATCTCGTTGGGATACTCGAACACCAGCGGCGCGCGGTGCGAGGCGGGATGCGGCTGGACCAGCAGCCGGTTGTCCGACAAAACGCACCAGCCGCACACCCAGCCGCCGCGGTGCTCGAGAAAATAGATCGGGCGGTCGAATTCATTGGTCCAACCCGAGCTGGCGATTTTCCGCCGGCTTTCATCGATCGCCACCAGCGATCCCGGCTGCAAAATCGGATACATCGACCAATCTTCCAACCCGATTAGGCCGTAACGGTACTCTCGCAAGTCCAGACTATCGAGAAAACCAAGCGGCATTCTGCCCCAATTTCGGATCAAATAGCTCAGAAAAGTTGTCTTATGGGGGTCGATTTCGAGATCCGGAGGCTGTGGAACAGTGACGGTGCCGCTCGGCTTGAACTGGATGGCGTGGGTCTCATCCAGGCCGACGTGCAGGGCCTCGGACGCCAACTGGTCCAAGGGGACCCCGTACCAGCGGAGCACCTCGGTCAAATCCTGCCGGTAAATGGCGCACAGGGTGTAGAGCCGGAACATGGTGGGCACGGTGCCCTTGTTCTCGATGTCCGCCAGGCGGCTCAACGCAATCGCAAACTCGTCGCTTCCGCGGCGTTCGGCGATCTGCTGGCTGGCTTTTTCCACATCGCGGTAGGTCAGCTTGAGCCGCTCGCGAATGCGCTTGAGTTTCTCCCCGGGACGCTCCATGATATGATCCTCGCTATACGGTTGCGTGAACGATGCATCCGAACGGCATTATATCCCCCAGGGGTAGTTCGGGCAAGCGAAAACGCGGAATTTTGTTCCGTTAACGGAACAGAGGCGGGATTGGGGCGGAGAGACCAGCGTGAGAATCATCGTGGGAATCACGGGCGCCAGCGGCGCGATTTATGGATTGCGCCTGCTGGAACGGCTGCGCAATCGGCAAGACGCCGAAATCCACCTCGTTCTGACCAGGTCCGGCGAGAAGACACTTTTCCTGGAGACCGGCCAGAGGGCCGCGGACGTAAGAAAACTGGCGGATTTCTGGTATCCGCCGGAAGACATCGCCTGCCGGCTGGCCAGCGGCTCGTACCCCACCGATGCCATGGTGATCTCCCCGTGCTCGATCCACACCATGTCCGCTATCGCCAATGGAATCAGCTCGAATTTGCTGGTGCGCGCCGCGGACGTCGCGCTGAAAGAAAGACGCAAACTGATTCTGCTGGTCCGCGAAAGCCCGTTACACCTGGGGCATTTGAGGAATATGACCGCGTTGGCTGAAATGGGGGCAATCGTCGCTCCCCCGATTCCCGGCTTTTATCACCATCCCCAAACCGTGATGGATATCGTTGATCACAGCATCGATCGCGTTCTGGACCTGATCGGCATCCCCGACGCCCAGGTGCGCAGATGGGAAGGAGCGGAAAAGTGAGTGCGAGAATCAGGCGGGCCAAGGAAACGCCCCCGGCGTCGATTGCGTTTCAGGGCGCGCGCGGCGCCTTCAGCGAAGAAGCCGCCCGCAAGTTGCTGGGGCCGGGAGTGGCCGTTCTGCCGTGCGAACGTTTCGAAGACATCTTCCGCGGCGTGAAGGAGGGCCGCGTCGCCGGAGCGGTGGTGCCCATCGAGAATACGCTGGCCGGGTCGGTGCACGAGAATTACGACCATCTGGTGAATTTCGAGCTGCCCATTGTGGCCGAAACCAATATCCGCATCGTGCACAATCTGATCGCTCTAAAAGGCGTGCCATTTTCCGGGATAAAAAGAATATTTTCCCATCCCGTGGCGTTGAATCAGTGTCTGAATTTCTTTGCGCGGAACCCGCGGATCGAGAGAATCCCCTTCTACGACACCGCCGGCAGCGTCAAAATGATAGCCGAGGAGAAGCTTACGGACGCCGCGGCGATCGCATCCTCGGTGGCCGCGGAGATTTATGGCGCCCGCATTCTCCGCAAGTCCATTGAAGACGACCGCCGGAATTTCACCCGGTTTTTTCTTCTCCGAACGCCTGAATACGCGCGCCGGCATCCCATCCGGGTCGACCGGCGCGCGGTCTGGAAAACCTCGCTGGTGTTCAGCACGCGCAACGTTCCGGGATCGCTGTTCCGCGCCCTGAGCGCTTTTGCTCTCCGCGACCTGAATCTGATCAAGATCGAATCGCGCCCGCTGCGGGGAAAACCGTGGGAATATCTTTTCTATCTCGATTTCCTGGGCCGCGCGGATTCGCCCAACGCGCAGAATGCGCTCCACCACCTGCGGGAATTGGCGGACTTTTTGCGCGTGCTGGGCTGCTATCCCAAAGGGGCGTAGCCCGGAAAGCCGAAAACGTTGGTGCCAGCCGCCGAATTTCTAGTAGACTCTGGAGCGTGAAGCTTCCGACTCATCTATTCTGGGCCGCCGTGGCCGGGGCGGCGGCGTTCTGCCTGGGCGCGATCGCCCTCAATCGCGGAGAACACATCAACAGCATCTGGCTGGTGCTGGCGGCGGCTTGCTCCTATGCCACCGGCTATCGCTTTTACTCCCAGTTCCTGGCGGTGCGCGTGTTGGCGCTCGACGACCGGCGCGCCACGCCTGCGGAGCGGCTGCGCGATGGCCAGGATTTCGAGCCCACCAACAAGTGGATCCTCTTCGGCCATCACTTCGCCGCCATCGCCGGGCCGGGCCCGCTGGTGGGGCCGGTGCTGGCGGCGCAGTTTGGCTACCTGCCTGGAACCCTGTGGATCATTATAGGGGCCGTGCTGGGCGGGGCGGCGCAGGATTTCGTCATCCTGTTCGCCTCCATGCGGCGCGACGGCAAGTCGCTGGGCCAGATGGCGCGGGAAGAGATCGGCAAGGTGGCCGGTTTCTCCGCGTCGATTACGGTGCTGCTGATCATGATCATCATGCTGGCGGTGATGGCGCTGGTGGTGGTGAACGCGCTGAAAGGGAGCCCGTGGGGCGCGTTCACCATCGCGGCCACCATACCGATCGCCGTATTCATGGGCCTCTACCTGCGCTACTGGCGGCCCGCCAAAGTGCTGGAGTGCTCCGCCATCGGCGTCGTGCTGGTGATGGCGGCGATCTTCGCCGGGCGCTCGGTGGCACAATCGGCCGCGGTGGCTCCGCTGTTTACGCTCAGCGCCATGGCGCTCGCGATCGCCATCATCGTGTACGGATTCCTGGCCAGCGCACTGCCGGTGTGGCTGCTGCTGGCGCCGCGCGGCTACCTCAGCACCTTCGTGAAGCTGGGGGTAATACTGATGCTGGGAGTAGGCATCCTGTTCGTGCGGCCGGAGCTTCAGCTTCCGGCGTTCACGCGCTTCGTCGATGGGACGGGGCCCATTTTCGCGGGCAAGATCTTTCCCTTCTGCTTCATCACCATCGCCTGCGGGTCCATCTCCGGGTTTCATGCGCTGATCGCTTCGGGCACCAGTCCGAAAATGATCGCGAAAGAGGGGCACGCACGGCCGATTGGCTATGGGTCGATGGTGCTCGAAAGCTTCGTCGCCATCATGGCAATGATTGCGGCCTGCGTGCTCCAGCCGGGCGTCTACTTCGCCGTGAACTCGCCCCCGTCGGCCGTGGGCGCGACGCCCGCCGCGGCGGTGGCGACGATTTCGTCGTGGGGCTTCCCGGTGACGGTGGCGGACATGACCGGCCTCGCGCACGAGGTGGGCGAGCAGACCCTGTTCTACCGCACCGGCGGCGCCCCTTCACTGGCATTGGGGATGGCCCGAATCTTTGCGACCAGCGGCGGTGGACGGGCACTGATCGGGTTCTGGTATCACTTCGCCATCATGTTCGAAGCGCTCTTCATCCTGACGATTCTCGACACCGGCACGCGCGTGGGCCGCTTCATGCTGCAGGATTTCCTGGGGCACGTCTGGAAACCGCTGGGCCGGACAAGCTGGATGCCGGGAGTGGTGGCCACCAGCGCGGCGATGGTGGTGGCGTGGGGTTACTTCCTGATTCAAGGCGTGCGCGATCCACTGGGCGGAATCAACTCGCTGTGGCCGCTGTTCGGGATTTCCAACCAGTTGCTGGCCGCCATCGCGCTGTCGCTGGCCACCACCATCCTGCTCAAGATGCACGGCGCGAAATACGTGTGGATCACCTGCGCGCCGATGGCCTGGCTGGTCACCGTGACGTTCACGGCCGCGTGGCAGAAGATTTTCTCTCCCCTTCCGGCGCTCGGTTTTCTGGCGCAGGCGGACCGGCTGGAAGCCTCCTTGCGCGCCGGCACGGCGGCGGACCCGGCAACCACCCAGACCTTGATCTTCAACGCCCGGCTGGACGCCGTACTGTGCGGCGTCTTCCTGTTGCTGGTGACGACCATTCTGCTGGATTCGATGCGCGTCTGGATCGGCATTTTGCGAGGCACGCGCGAAGCCTGTGTATGCGAAGCGCCCTTCGTGCTTTCGCAATTGCGCGCGGAGGAGTTATGAAGCGCCTGGGCAGGTTCATTCTGGCGCTATTGCGCGAACTGGCCGACGAGAGCGCCTACCAGCGGCACCTGGCAGCGCACGGGCGCGTCCATTCCACCGCGGAATGGCGGCGGTTCGCCGAGGAGCGGCAGCGCGTCCGGTCCGCGATGCCGAGGTGCTGCTGAAGGGGCCGGGCATGCCCGGCCCCTACGCCGTTATTTCGACACCCCGAACCCGTCTATCTGAACCTCGAGCAGGTGATTGATGCGGATGCCGTAGATGCCGTCGGTTTTGGCCATCGCGCCGGTCCTGGGCTCGGAGTGGACGACTACGCCGTTGACCACGAAATCGACCTTATCGGCTCCGACGCGCACTTCGAGGGCATTGACGGATTGCCCGCTGGCGTCCGGTTTCTTCACCGCGTCGTTGGGCGTCTTCGGCGCGATGATGGGGGTGGCGGCGCCGTTGCGGCTCTTGAGCAGCCACGTCCCGTCCTGCGCCACCACAAAGTACAGATAGGCCTGGTCCGCGCCTTCCAGGCCGCTGCCGCCAAACACCAGGCCGTAATAGTTGGTGTGGCCGCTCGGCTTCATCAGCTTAAACGTGCCCTTCAGAGTATACGTACCCGACGCGGTATCGGCCGGGTTCCAGTACACCGCCGCTTGGGGATTGGTGGCGTGGAAGCCCGATCCCATGGTTACGAACTTGATTGGGCCGGGGGCGTCGGGGTCGGAAGCTGCCACGCTGCGATCGACGCGCATCTTCCATCCCTGCGGCGATTGGGCGACGAGCGGCGCCAGAGCGAGCACCGCCAGTAGCGCTACATGAACATGATGTTTCATTTCGTGTTCCTCCTTCGATCCGTATCTGGCCACTACATTATATAGGAAAAGGGGACAGACGCATTTTCCGCCGCGGAAAATGCGTCTGTCCCCTTTTCCTAGGAATTCTTGAGAAACCCGGCTGTTCGCCGGCACTACTCTTACTACAACCAATGATCCGAATCTGCTTGCTGCTGGTCGGCGGCATCGCCCTCACCGCCGCCGAGCCGGGTGTCAAGGCGCAGTTCATGGGCGGGACGCTGGCCGGAGTCTCCGCTAAATCCAGCGCGCGGCTGGACTTGACCGGCGCCGAGGCGCTGGTGTTCCGGTGCGGCCAGACCGAATTGCGCATCCCGTTCCAGAAGATCGACACGCTCGAATATGGCCAGACCGTGAGCCGCCGCTACGCCGCCGCGGTGCTGATTTCGCCGGTGCTGTTGCTGAGCAAATCGCGCAAACACTTCGTCACCATAGAGTACCTGGACGGTGAAGGCAATCAGCAGGCGCTGGTGTTTCGGGTGGAAAAGGGCGACATCCGGTGGGTGCTGTCCAGCCTGGAGGCGCGCACCGGCCGGCGGGTGGAGTATCAGGACGACGAAGCCAGGAAGGGTAGCCAATGATGAAAGTGCCGCTGATTCTCCTGCTGGCGGTGGCGACTGGGGTGCCCTCTGGGCCCGGCGCAGACGATCCGCCCTCGCTGGCCGCCATCGAAGCGGCCGGCCTACGCCAGTTGCTTACGATCCGGCGCGTGTACGTGGACCGGCTCACGGGGGGCGAGACCGCCGCGCAGATGCGCGACATTCTCATCAGCAGCATGGATGGCGCCAAGCTCTTCATCCTCACGGAGAAAGAGGAGCGCGCGGACGCCGTGCTGCGGGGCGCCGCCGAGGACCTGGTGTTCACCGAGGTGCACTCGTCCGCGGACGGCATCAACGCGCACGCCAACTTGGGTGTGCGAACCGGTGGCAGCACGCGGACTTCGCGAGGCGATACCGCCGGCGTCGGCGTGGGGGAAAACGAATCGGACCATTCGGCCGAGCGGCGCCACGAAGCCATCGCCGCGGTGCGCCTGGTGAACAAAGACGGGGATGTCATCTGGTCCACCACCGAGGAGAGCATGGGCGCGAAATTCCACGGCGCCAGCGCGGACGTAGCGGACAAGATCACGGCCAAGCTCAAGGAAGATTTCGAGAAGGCGCGGAAGCTGAAGTAAGCTTCGCAATTGTCTCCAGCAGCAGGTGTATTCCCACGGGCTTGACCATGATGCGCGAGACCATCGCCCCTTCCGGCTCGCCATAAAGATCTTCCGGCCAGCCGGAGAGCACCACCACGGGCAGCCGGTATCCCGCTTCGCGGATGCGGCGAATCAGAGCCATGCCCTCGCGGGAATCCGGTTGACCGGCCGCGTTGGGAAACCGGAGATCCATCATGCAGAGGCCGGGCGCGCTCCGCTCGAGCTCCCGAAGCGCCTCGGACGGGCACGCAGCCACGACCACTTCATGCCCCATGGCTTCGAGCAGGAGCTTGTTTACGGCGAGTTGATCGGGATCGTCGTCGGCCACGAGAATCCGGGACACAAGACCTATCTTAGAAGATCTTCGAGCTGGATCTTGGTGTCGGTCCTGGCGTCCCGGTACTTCACGATGACGGGAGTGTAGACGGAGATTCCCCAGTCTTTCCCCGGGCCGCTGGAGATGGCGCGCGAGCCGGCCACTACGACGGCCGCTTCGGGGACGACCAGCGGTTCGCCGCCGGTGGCGCGGTGGACGGTGTTGCGCACCAGGTCGTAGAGCGGGGTCGAGCGGTTGAGAATGGTACCGGTGCCGAGCACGGCGCGGCGCTTGACGACGGTGCCTTCGTAGATGCCGCAATTGCCGCCCACCAGGACGTCGTCCTCGACGATCACCGGCATGGCGCCCACGGGCTCGAGCACGCCGCCGATCTGGCTGGCGGCCGAGATGTGGCAGTTCTTGCCCACCTGCGCGCAGCTTCCCACCAGGGCGTGCGAATCCACCATGGTTCCGTCGTCCACCCAGGTGCCCGCGTTGATGAACATGGGCGGCATGCAAACGACGCCCTTGCCGATATAGCAGCCGTCGCGAATACTGGAGCCGCCGGGCACGATGCGCACGCCGCTCTCGACGGTGAAGCGCTTGACGGGGAATGTGGACTTGTCGAAGAACGGCTGGCGCTCGGAATCGACCGACATGTCGACGACCGCGCCCATGCGAAAGCCAAGCAGGATGCCCTTCTTCACCCAGGCATTCACGCGCCAGCCGGTGCGGGTTTCGGGGCAAGGCTCGGCGGCGCGGACGCGGCCTTCGTTGAGCGCGGCTTTGAACTGCTCGAACAGGAGGAAATCCTGGTCCGTGTAGAACGAGGGTTTCTGGTCGAAAAGGCGCTCGATTTCAGCTTGCAAGGGGCACGCTCCTCAGCAGGCCGGCGGCCTCCAGAACCTTGGCGATGCGCGCCAGGTTGGCGGGGCTGGGCGGCGTCATGGGCAGGCGGTACACCGGCTCGAGCAGCCCCATCAGCCCCATCGCGGCTTTCACTGGAATGGGGTTGGACTCCACGAAGTTGACGTTCATGAGCGGCAGGTAGCGGGCCTGGATGCGGCGCGCGGTTTCGAAATCGCCGCGCAGACAGGCCTGCGCGAGCTGCGTCATTTCGCCGGGAACCTGGTTCGAGACCACGGAGACGATGCCGCGCCCGCCCAGCGCCATTACGGGAATGGTGACGGCATCGTCGCCCGAGAGCACGGCGAAGGTTGCGGGGACCTGGTTCAGGATGGTGGCCACCTGCCCGATGTTGCCGGAAGCCTCCTTCACGCCCACGATGTTTTCGATGGCGGCCAGGCGCGCCAGCGTGGCCGGCTCGACGTTCACTCCGGTGCGGCCTTGCACGCTGTACACCACGATGGACAGGCGGATGGCGGAGGCGATGGCCTTATAGTGCTGGTACAGGCCCTCCTGGGTGGGCTTGTTGTAGTAGGGCGTCACCGAGAGGATGCCGGCCACGCCCATGCGCTCGAGCTCGCGGGCCAGATCGATCACCTCGCTGGTGTTGTAGCCGCCGGCGCCGGCCAGCACCGGGACTTTGCCGCGCGCCTCTTCGAGCGCGATCCCGACCACGCGCAGATGCTCGGCGCGGGTGAGCGTGGGGCTTTCACCGGTGGTCCCGCAGGGGACCAAGAAGTCGATGCCGGCGTCGATTTGGCGCCGGATCAACGCGCGGAGCGTCTCTTCATCGAGCGAAAGATCGCGTTGGAACGGGGTTACCAGCGCGGTGCCACAGCCTGTGAACATGTACCACCTCCGTTGAAAGAATCAAGAATAATGGCCACGGATGAACACGGATAAACACGGATAAGAATAAGACTCTTAGGTTCTTTTGTTTTATCCGTGTTTATCCGTGTTCATCCGTGGCTAAATTGCTTTTTTGCTTTCTTCCCATATCTCGCTGAACTCGTAGAAACCCTTCTTGCCTGTCAACCAACGCGCGGCTTGCAGGGCGCCGCGGGCGAAACCTTCGCGGCTTCTCGCGGTGTGCCGCAGTGTAATGGTGTCGGCGGAAGAATCAAAGCCAATTTCGTGCGTGCCGGGGTGCGCGCCCGCACGGTTGGAACTGACGCCGATCGGGCGCGCGTATCCCGCTTTCTTCATCTCGTCCACCAGCTTTAAGAGTGTACCCGACGGCGCGTCCTTTTTGGTGGCATGGTGAATTTCCCAAGCCCAGGCGCCGTACTCCGGCTGGGTGGCAAACAGGCGGGCGGCCTCCGACACCAGCTTGAAGAACGCATTCACGCCCACGGAATAGTTGGGGCTCCAGACCAGACCGATGCCGTGCCGGGCCACGGCGGCCTTGACGGCGTCGAGGTGTTCCAGCCAGCCGGTGGTTCCGATCACCATGTTGACGCCCAGCGCCGCGATTCGCTCGACATTGCCCAGGACCGCCGAGGGGATGGAAAACTCGATGGCCACATCGATGCCGCGGAAATTCTCCGGCGTGAGACCTTCAAAGGCCGCGTTATTGAATTCGTCGAGCTTGAGCGCCACGGCGAAACCGTACTCGGGGGCGAGCTGCTCGACCAGCTTGCCCATCTTGCCGTAACCTACGATTGCCAGCTCAGGCGTGGGCGGCCTCCCTTCGTTCGAAGACTTCCGGATCGAGCTCGGTGAAGAACTCCTCATGCAGCGCCGGGACCGCGCGGAGCAGGTCCGCCTCGGCCACCACCAGGCTGATGTTGAGCAGCGACGCGCCCTGCGAAATCATGCGGATATTGATGCCGTCGAGGGCGTTGAAGACGCGCCGGGCCACTCCCGGGGTGCGCCGGATGTTGTCGCCCACCAGGCAGACAATCACCTGGTCCTTCTCGATATCGACCTCGGCGAATTGCTCCAACTCAGCCACGATGGCGTCGAGGCGCGCGGGATTGTCGATGGTGAGCGAGACGCTGACTTCGGAGGTGGCCACCATGTCGACCGGCGTTTCGAAGCGGTCGAAGACCTCGAAGATGCGGCGCAGGAAGCCGTGCGCCATGAGCATGCGGGTGGAATGGATGTTCACCAGCGCGATTTTGCGTTTGCAGGCGATGGACTTGACCACGTTGGCGCAGGGGACGGCTTCGGCCACGATGCGCGTGCCGGGCACTTCGGGCCGTCGAGAGTTCAGGATCAGCACGGGGATGCTCTTCTGAATGGCGGGCAGGACCGTGGCGGGGTGCAGCACCTTGGCGCCGAAATAAGCCAGCTCGGCGGCTTCGGCGAAGGAAATGGTTTTGACGCGATGGCCGCCGGCGAAGATGGTGGGGTCGGCGGTGAGCATGCCATCCACGTCGGTCCAGATCTGGATCTCTTCGGCACCGATGCCCGCTCCCACAATGGAGGCCGTGAAATCGGAGCCGCCGCGGCCCAGGGTGGTGGTGACGCCGTCTTTAGTGGAGCCGATGAATCCGGCCATGACCACCACGTTTTCCCGAGCCATGGCGGGGATGGTGGCTGCCAACCGCGCGTAGGTCTCGGGGAAATCGGGCGCGGCCTGGGTGTGGCGCTTGTCGGTGACGATGACGCGGCGCGAATCGAGATGCACGGCGACTATCCCGAAGCGCTGGAACGCCAGCGTGACGATGATGCTGGAAAGCCGCTCGCCGTAGCTGGAGATGGCGTCGATGGAGCGGGGCGTCAGCTCGCCCAACACCGCCAGGCCCTTCACCAGCTCGGTGAGTTCCTGGAAGTGCTCGTCGAGGGTGCGATCGAGCTCGGCGCGCTGGTCGAGAGGAGTCACCAGGCGGGCCTCGCGCGAATGGGTATCGCGCAGGTCCTGGATCTGGCGGATGTATTCCTCGCGGTGGCCGGCAATGGCGGCGGCGGCAATGGCCAGCAGCTTGTTGGTGGTCTTGCCCATGGCGGAGACCACCACCACGGGCCGGCGGTCCTGGCGCGCCTTGACGATGCCGGCGATGCGCTCGATGGCGGCGGCCGATTCCACCGAGGTGCCGCCGAACTTCATGACGATCATCGGTCCAGCATCCCTTCCGATTGCATCAGCTCGGCGTTGAGCACGGCCGCGCCGGCCGCGCCGCGAACGGTGTTGTGGCCGAGGGCGACGAACTTGTAATCCAGCACCGGGCAGGGGCGCAGCCGGCCGATGAAAGCCGCCATGCCGCGCTCGCGCTCGGCGTCCTTGCGCGGCTGCGGACGGTTGGCCTGCTCCATGTAAATGACGGGGTGAGCCGGCGCGCTGGGAAGCTGGCGCTGCTGCGGAACGCTGGTGTACGCGTCGAAGGCATGGCGCAGATCGGCTTGCGAGGGCTTGGCGGAAAGCTCCACCGAGACGGCGACGGTGTGGCCGTCCACCACCGGCACGCGGTTGCAGTGAGCGCTCACTTTGGCGGGCAGCGGCTGGATGTGGTCGCCGCGGAATTCGCCCAGGATCTTCTGCGTCTCCTGCTCCATCTTCTCCTCTTCGCCGCCGATGAAGGGGATCACATTGCCCACAATGTCCATGGAGGGCACGCCGGGGTAGCCCGCGCCCGAAATGGCTTGCATGGTGGTGGCGATCACCTTGGAGATGCCAAATGGTTTGAGCGGCGCGAGGCCCATGGTGAGCACCACCGTGGAGCAGTTGGGGTTGGTGACGATCTGGCCTTTCCAGCCGCGCGCGCGCTGCTGTAGCGGCACCAGCTTCAAATGGTCCGGATTGATTTCGGGAACCAGCAGCGGTACATCGCGCTCCATGCGATGGTTCTTCGAGTTCGACACAACGATGTGGCCGGCTTCGGCGAAGGCGCGCTCGATTTCCGTGGCCACGGAGGCATCCATGGCCGAGAACAACAGCCGCGGGGCGTTGCCGGGCTTACAGTCTTCCACGGTGAGATCGGCGACGGTGTCCGGAGTGGCGCCGGCCAGGTGCCACGTCATGGCGTCGGCGTACTTCTTGCCGGCGCTGCGGTCGCTGGCGCCCAGCCACGTGAGATTGAACCACGGGTGGCCTTGCAAGAACTTGATGAAATGCTGGCCCACCATTCCGGTGGCGCCCAAGATGCCTACTTCGATTCGCGTTTGCATAAGTGCCTTACGATGCGTTGATAGAGTTCGACTGCTTCGGTCAATTGCGATTTGGCGACGCGCTCCTCCAGCGTGTGCGCCACGTGAATGGAACCCGGCCCGATGAGGAACGGCTCGCCCCACTGGCCGGCGAAAGCCGGGATATCGGTGGTGAAGGCGACCACGGTGGTGGGGATACCGTCAATCGAGTTGAGGCGGCGCGCGGGGATTTCGAGGATCTCGCGCAACTCCGCGCGGCCCTCGGCGGCGCGCGCCATGGCAGCCTTGGTTTCGGCGGAATCGCCCACCAGGCGGATCATAATTTCGGCGCGGGCCTCATCGGCGACGACGTTGGGCGCGCGGCCGCCGGAGAGCGTGCCGATGTTGAGCGTGCTCGGGCCAAGGAGGGGATCGACGGGCAGCGGGATGCGCCGCATATCGGCCAGCGCGTCGACCAGTTTGTGGATGGCCGAATCGCCCAGCTCGGGGTAGGCGGAGTGCGCCATCTTGCCGGTGGCGGTGGCCTCATAGCGCAATGCGCCCTTGGAACCGAGCGCCATCTTGTTGCCCGTGGGCTCGCCGTTGACGATATAACGCGAGCCGCGCGGCGTACGGGCCGCCCGGTAGGCGCCGGCGCTGTTGCGCTCCTCGCCCACCACGAAGAGGAGGCCGAAGTTGCGGTCGCCCGCTTCGAGCAGCGCCTCGGCGGCCTTCGTCATGGAGGCGATGATGCCCTTGGCGTCACAGGAGGCGCGGCCGCAGATGTGCTCGCCATCCTCGCGCGAGGCGAAGAAGGGAGGCACGGTATCCATGTGGGTGGAAAGGGTGACGGTGAGCGAGTGCCCCCACTGCGCGAAGACGTTGAAGCGGCGCGGCTCCACTTCGATGCGCTCGAGGCGGCCGTCGAACCGCGCGGCGAGCGGCGCGAGATAGTCGTACAGGTAATGGCCGACCCGCTCCTCGTTGTTGGTGATGGATTCGATATCGACCAGCGCGCGCGTAAGTTCGAAAACGTTCATAAGCCGCCAGTTGGGGGAGGAGAGCGAAAGAGAGGAGAAGAACCGCCGGATGCACGCGGCCTTCATTCCCGATAGCGCTCCACCCGCCGGAGAAACGAGTGACAGTGAGCCGGTATTAGCCAAGCTCCCCAACCGGAAGGAATGAGCTTTCCACCCCGGTTTCGGCGGAAAATCGACCGGCCCCTTTCACTCAGGCTTCCGAAGCTCTATCGGAATTCCAGCCTGGCTACTGATGGCCGCCGCGCCTCTACCGCGAAAGATTCAGGATAACCAAGGGGCGCAGCGCAAGTCAAATTCGTTAGACTGTGGTACTGGAGGTCTGTTCTGCCGCACAAAATCGTTCGTTTATCGTCGATCCTGGCCGCCGCGGCCGCATTAGCGCTGGCCCAGGCGAAGCCGATTCCGCAACTGGTCAAGAGCGGGGGCAAGTACACCTTCATGGTGGACGGCAAGCCGTTCATCATTCTGGGCGGGCAAGTGCATAACCCCAACGCGTTTCCCGACCTCATCGAACCGGCGTGGGCCAGGTTGAAGGCGCTCAACGCCAATACCGTGGAATATCCGGTTTACTGGAACGAAATCGAGCCGCAAGAAGGCCGTTTCGAATTCGGGGATTTCGATCTGATTCTCCGCAAAGCGCGGTCCGAGGGCCTCCACGTGATCCTGCTATGGTTCGGAACTTGGAAGAACGGGTCCATGGATTGGGCCCCGAACTGGGTCAAATCCGACACCACGCGCTTCCCCAGGGTGATCGATTCCGGTGGCAAACCCATCCGCAACCTTTCTCCGCATTCGAAGAACAACCTGGACGCCGACCGGAAGGCGTACGTCGCCATGATGCGGCACCTCAAAGAGATCGACGAAGCCGACCGCACGGTGATCATGATGCAGGTGGAGAACGAATCGGGCCTGCTGGGCAGCGTGCGGGACTACACCAAGGAATCGAACGCCCTGTTCGCGGGCCCGGTTCCGGAGAAGCTGGTGACGGCGCTCAAGAAGAAACCGGGGACGTGGACCGAGGTTTTCGGCGCGGACGCGGATGAGGCTTTCACGGTCTATTATCTTTCCAGCTATATCAACGAAGTGGCGCGCGCCGGCAAGCAGGTCTACCCGCTGCCGACCTATGTGAACTGCTGGAACGGCGGCCATGATACCGGCGATCAGTGGGATTCCTACGACCGGCCGGGCGAGACGTATCCGAGCGGAGGTCCGGTGTCGCACATGCTGGATTTGTGGAAAGCGGCCGCGCCCGAGATCGACATCCTCTCCTCGGACACCACCAAGCAGCCGTCGGAGAACTTCCGCATGATCAACTCCCGCTACACCCGGCCGGACAACCCGTACTGGAGCCCCGAGGCCGGAGAGATGGCCACCGGCGCGCGCGTTTTCTTCTGGGCCCTGGCGAACCTCAACGGCCTCGGATTTGGCGTCTATGGCGTGGATATGGGCAGTGCGCCTGGGCTTGATCCGCGGTTTGCCGACCTGGCTGCGGATTTCGGGTTGATCCGGGCCACCATGCCGGCCATTGTCGATTTGCAGCAGAAGGGGAAGCTGGTGGCGGCCATCGAGGAAGAAAAGGTCCGGGGAAAGAACCTGATGTTCGACCAATACCAGGTGCTGGTCCGCTTCCGTCCGCGCGCCACGTCGACCACGCCATCGGCGCGCGTGCTGATGGGCGAGTTGGGGCCGGACGAGTTCCTGGTTCTCGGTTTCGACTCGGCGGTCGACTTCCGGCCGCGGGTAGGTTCGAAGTACACGGCGGCGCAGTTCCTCCAGGCCGGCCAGGTGGTGTGGGAGAACGGCGCGTGGAAGACGACGGCCCGCGGGAGGACCTACCAGGGATCCTACGATCCGCCGAGCGTCAGCCTGCCCGCGCAGGGCGCGATCTATCGCGTGAAGCTGATGCGGTACTGAGAAAAGGGGACAGACGCATTTTCCGGGTCGGGAAAGAAATGCGTCTGTCCCCTTTTTAGGACTGCAAGACGACCTCGGGGGCGGCTGCGCTCCGGCGGGCCCGCTTCTTCCCGCCGAGGTTGCGCACGCGCTCCATGTAAATGTAGAACACCGGCGTGATGTAGAGCGTCAACGTCTGCGAGACCACCAGGCCGCCTACCACGGCCAAGCCCAGCGGGCGGCGCGCTTCGCCGCCGGCGCCGAAACCGAGGGCGATGGGGAAGGTGCCCATGAGCGCGGCCATGGTGGTCATCATGATGGGCCGGAAGCGCACCAGACAGGCCTCGTAGATGGCTTCGGCCGGCGGGATGCCCTGGGTACGCTGGATTTCCAGCGCGAAGTCGATCATCATGATGGCGTTCTTCTTGACGATCCCAATCAGCATGATGATGCCGACGAAAGAGTAGATGTTGAGCTCGTTGTGGAAGATCAGGAGCGTGGCCAGGGCGCCCAGGCCGGCCGAGGGCAGGCCGGAAAGAATGGTGAGGGGGTGGATGAAACTCTCGTACAGAATCCCCAGCACCATGTAGATCACCAGAATGGCCATGACCAGCAACACTCCCATGCCGCGCAGCGAAGACTGGTAGGCCGCGGCGGTCCCTTGAAAACTGGTGCGGATGGAGGCCGGCAGGGTTTCGCGCGCCAGTTCCTCGATGCGCCCGACGGCGTCGCCCAGCGAAACCCCGGGCAGCAGGTTGAACGAGATGGTGACCGCCGGCAACTGGCCGAGATGCGCGATCGTGAGCGCACTGGTTTCCGTGCGCAGATTGGCTACCGAGTCGAGCGCCACCAGTTTCCCCGTGTTGGAGCGAATGTAGAGCAGGGGCAGGCGATTGGGGTCGCGCTGGTATGTCGGCAGCAGCTCCATGATCACGTAGTAGGTGTTGGTGGGCATGTAGATATTGGAGATTTCGCGCGCGCCATACGCGTCGTACAGAGCGTCCTCGACCTGCTCTGCGGTGACGCCGAGAGCGGAGGCGCGGTCGCGGTCGATATCCACGGTGATCTGGGGGCTGGAAATCTGGAGGTCGCTGTTCACGTCGGTGAGGCCCGGCACGGTCTCGACGCGTTTCTCGAAAGCGTCGGCGGAACGGTAGAGTTCGCCGAGGTCGGTCCCTTGCAATGTGTACTGGTAGAGGCTTCGGCTGACGAACCCGCCGATGCGCACCAGCGGCGGATTCTGAAGATACGTTCGAATGCCGGGAAGGGCATTCAGTTTGGGCCGCAATCTCTCGATAATCTGCTCGGGCGTGGATCGCCGCACGCTGCGAGGCCGCAAGCGGATGGTGAAGCGCCCCTGGTTGCCGGATGAAATACCGCCGCCCTGGCCGACGCTCGAGGCGAAGGCCTCGACATCGGGATCGGCTTGAATCACCGCGGCTGCCTCCTTCTGCCGCATGACCATGCCGTCGAACGAGATGTCCTGCGGAGCCTCGGTGGTCCCGCTCAGTTGCCCGGTGTCCTGGCTGGGAATGAAGCCCTTGGGAACCATCCCATACAGATAGATGGTGGCTGCCAGCGTCCCGGCCGCTGTCAGCATGGTGAGGAAGCGGTGGCGGAGGACCCCGCGGAGCGTCCACCCGTAGAGGTCGCGCATGCCGTCGAACACCTTTTCGGAGGAGCGCTGGAAGGCGTTCTGCCGCGCCCCCGGGGGCTTGAGGAACCGGCTGCACAGCATGGGCGTGAGGCTGAGCGAGACCACGCCGGAGATGACGATGGCCGCCATGATGACGACCGCGAACTCATGGAACAGCCTGCCCATGATGCCGCTCATGAATAGCACGGGAATGAAGACCGCGGCCAGCGAGAGGGTCATCGAAAGAATGGTGAAGCCGATCTCGCGGCCTCCCTCGAAGGCGGCCTGCATGCGCGACTTTCCCATCTCCATGTGGCGGACGATGTTCTCCAGGATCACGATGGCGTCGTCCACCACGAAACCCACCGAAAGCGTCAGCGCCATGAGCGATAGGTTATCGAGCGTGTAGCCCGCCAGCGCCATGACGGCGAACGTGCCGATGACGGACATGGGCAGCGCGAGCGAAGGGATCGCGGTGGCGGAGACGTTGCGCAGGAAGAGAAAGATCACCATGATCACCAGCGCAATCGTCAGAACCAGGGTGAATTTCACATCGTTGACGGATTCGCGAACGGCTTGCGCCCGGTCATAGAGAACCTCCAGTTTCACCGAGGGCGGCATCTGCTCGCGGAAGCTGGGGAGCAGCGCCTTGATGGCGTCCACCACCTGGACGGTATTGCTGCCGGGCTGGCGTTGCACGATCAGGTAGATGGTGCGTGTGTCGTTGTACCAGGCCGCGACCTTGTCGTTCTCGACGCTGTCGATCACCCGCCCCAACTGCTCGAGGCGAACGGGAGAGCCGTTGCGGTAAGCCACGATGAGGGGGCGATACGCGGCGGCGGTCTCGAGCTGCCCGGTGGCTTGAACGGTGTAAGCCTGTCTGGGTCCCCAGAGAGTGCCGGTCGGCAGCATAACATTGTGCAAGCCGAGTGCGATCTCCACGTCGTCGATGCCGATGTTGTGGGCGGCCATGAGGATGGGATCGAGCTGCGCGCGCACGGCGAATTTCTGGGCCCCATAGACGAACACCTGCGCCACGCCGTCGATCATGGAGATGCGCTGCGCCATCATGGTCTCGCCATATTCGTCGATCACCGAGAGGGGCAGCGTGGGCGAGCTGAGGGTCAGGTTCAGGATGGGCATGTCCGCCGGGTTCACCTTGCGAAACGTGGGCGGGGTAGGCATGCCCACAGGCAGACGGCCCTGGGCCGTAACGATGGCGGCTTGCACGTCCAGCGCGGCGCCATCCAGGTTGCGGTCCAGCACGAATTGCAGGGTGATGCTGGTGCTGCCGCGCGCGCTCGTGGAGGTCATGGAATCCAGGCCTGGAATGGTGGTGAACTGGCGCTCCAGCGGGGTAGCGATGGAAGCGGCGATGGTCTCGGGGCTGGCGCCGGGAAGGCTGGCGCTCACCTGAATGGTGGGGAAGTCCACGTTGGGCAGATCGCTCACGGGCAGCGTGCGGTATCCGGCTACTCCGAACAGGAGAATACCCATCATGACGAGCGTGGTCATGACCGGCCTGCGGATAAAGATCTCGGTAATATTCATCGCTCAGCTTTCAGCATAGCTGCTTGCGCGGATCGCCGCAGGAGGCCGGTTCCGGCTAGCATATTGAGCAGGACCCTATGCCCAGGCCGACTGATCGGAAGTCTCCCGTGCGGCAGCTTTCCGCCCAACAGGAGCGCGAATTCTACGATGCGCAGTACCGGCAGTTTCTGGAATTGCCGGATGCGGACTTGGTGTGCAACCGCGGGACGCTGGCGGCGGGCCTGGCCGACGCCGCCAACCCGAGCTTTGAGCGGCGGGTGGTGTACCAGGCCGCACTCAAATACCTGCTGAGCGAATCTCTAGCGGGCCGGGTGGTGCTCGATTATGGCTGCGGCACCGGCGACTGGGGCCTCATGCTGGCCGGGGAAGGCGCCGCGGTGACGCTGCTGGATCTGTCGCCGGTAGCCATCCGGCTGGGTCTGCGGCGGGCGGCGGCGAGCGGCGTGGCGGACCGCGTGCGGGGCGTGGCGCGCGATGCCAGCGACCTGGCCTGTTTCGGCGATGGCGAGTTCGACCTGATCTTCGGCAGCTTCGCCCTGCATCACACGCTCAAGTATCCGCGGGCGCGCGACGAGTTGCTGCGCGTGCTCAAGCCGGGCGGGCGGCTGGTGCTGGTGGAGACCTACGGCAATAATCCGCTGCTCAACGCGGCGCGGGTTGTGCGGCGGCGGGTATCGAGGGAGCCGGCCGGACAGGGTGAAGGAGTCATTTTGAACGACTCGGATCTGGACGCGCTGCGCCCGCTGATGGGAGAGCTGGCGGTCTATCCGTTCAACCTGCTGGCGATGGGGAAGCGGCTGCTTCGCGGGCGCTTCTCACGGCGATGGGCGCGGGGTGTGCTGCGAGGCCTGGAATGGATGGACGCGCGGCTGCTGGGCGCGTGGCCGTCTCTGCGGCGGTATTGCGGGGAAGCGCTGATCGTGGGGCGGAAGGCGAGTTGATCCGGCCGCCTACTCGTTCCTCAACGCGGGTCAATGTCACGCGCAAGAAACCGGATTTCGCCGGCAGCTTTGAGACAGGCTTCTGCGACGCTCGAAGGCCCAATTCCACGGGCTTCGCGCAGCGTTTCAAAACTCACCCTTTTTGAGACATATGGGGCAGGCCCGCGTCCTGGCAGAGCGCATCCGGAGGTTGGGCTCTCTCTCAAGACCGCCGTACCCCCGTTGACTGTGCAGACAATTATATGTACACTAGAGCCGTGTCTCTAGTCGTTGATTACTGCTACAGCGGCGAGAACATCCGGATCATCTCAGCTCGCGCGGCCGAGCGGCCCGAACGCGATCAGTATGAGGCACAACGATGAAGAACACGTACGATTTCAGCAAGGGAAGGCGGGGCCGAGTCGTGGCCGAGCCGCCTCCAGAACCCGGAAAAGTGAGAATCACCATCTGGCTGGATGAAGATCTGGTCGACTATTTCGGCGCGATCGCCGATCGGTCCGGCGGCAAAGTCGGCTACCAGACCTTAATCAATTCGGCTCTGCGCGAATACGTCGAGGGGAAAACCCCAAAGTGGGAAGAGACCCTCCGGCGCGTCATCCGCGAGGAAATGAACAGGAATAACGCCGCATAGCGCTGGCGTTCCGAGGAAGCGCCGCTCAGTACTCCGGCACGCCGGGGTCCACCTTGCCGGCCCTGGCGAGGATGCCGCCCTTCATGTTGCGGACGTGCTGGGAACCGGCCCGGCACAGAATGCCGCAGGCCTTGTCGCTGCGCACACAGCGGAGAAACCAAAAGGTCGAGGGAAGGAGTGGGGGCGGCGGTGAGGTGTATGATAAATCGCTTGAAATGAGGCACTTCCGGATCTTTCGGCGCCCGGAAGAGGTAGAGTCGGCCCCTTCCCTGGGCCGCCGGAGCCGGTCGAGACAAAAAAGATGAAAGAAAAAGGCGCCCTCGGAGGTGGTTGGAAGTACAACCGAGGCTAGCCAGGATGGCAAAACGAAAACTCTGGCTCATATCGGCTGAATCTTGTAACCCTTCTGTGCTTCAATACAGTCAATACAGCAGGCAAGGCTTACGTGTGCCCTCGGAGCTTGTAGGAGGAGGTTTAGTATGCGGTTTCTACGTTCTGTTGGCGCGATCTGCGCCGCATGTCTGATATTTTCATCCCACGCCGCCGCCCAGGGACCTATTTCGTCCATACTTTCGGCAATTTCTGGTCCCAGTCATGGTGTGGGGAACACGGCTATCGGGCCGGATGGCACGTATTACGCGCTTGTTCCGGGAACCGGCAGCACGGCTTCCGCGCCGGTTTCGGAACTGATCGCGGTCGGCTTGACAGCCACGCCCGCCACCAAGTGGACAGCGGATCTCACGGGCGAACTGGGGGCGATCCTGCCGGGCGCAAACACTGTCTTTGTGGTGAAGACGGTTGTTTCAGGTTCTGGCCGGACGGCGACGAGCACAACCTCGATTCTGTCGCTTTCCGCGGCCACTGGGGCAGCGGGTTCAGCCATCACTCCATCGGGAATGATCGGCAATATCGAGGTGAAAACGATCGGTAGCTCGGATTACCTGTACGTCCAGACGACTTCCACGTCGACCAGCCAGAGCGACGGCACAACGACCATTACCACGACGACGACTCTGACGATTTACTCGCAGACAGGGGCCGTGATCAAAACCGTTCCACTCTAACGGATTTTTCGGTCGCCGGAGAACAGTCGCGGCGAGCGAGGTCGTGACATAACTCCAAGGACGAACTCCGCCGCCGCGCTGCGGTCCGCCGAAGTACAAGCCTTCGTCCGCTTGGGCTTCGCAGTTCCAGCGTTTGGGGAGGGCAAACTCGGGCTCATCTCCTCGGACGTGTAGCCGGCAAGTCGTGGAAGTGGCCTTAGATCCCTTCACAGCCCAAGTGCATTCCGGATCTGCCCTATGCAGCCCGCAGGGTTGCGATGGACCTGCGGCTTCAGGAAACGCAGCACCCGCCAGCCCTCCGTCTGAAGCTGGTCGGGCTGCCAGGTGTCATGAATGCGCTGGCGGATGGCCGAATGGAATTGTGAGAATAGAAACGATAGGCACTAAAATGGAAATCCCGGGTAAATCAACTCCTCCTGGGTGGCTTCGGTCTGCTCGAGGTTGGGCAGCCAGCTTGTGGCGTGGTGGAATTCGCCCTTCTGAATGGAGAGCACCACGAAGGAATACCACGGGCACGAATGTTCGAGATCGGTCTTGGAGAAATAGGCGCCGCAATCGGGATGCGAGTGGTAGATGCCGATCAGCTCCATGTGGCGCTCCCGCGCGGCCCTCTCGGCCGCCAGCAGGTCTTGCGGGCGCAGTTCATAACGCGCGGCCTGGACGCCATCGAAGGCGTTTTCCAGGGGCAAGGCCGCGCGCACGATTTTCCCGGCGCCGTCAATCGAGCCGAGCATGGCGCCGCAGCACTCGTTGGGATAGGTTTGGCGGGCGTGCGAAACCATGGCCTCCCAGGGCTCGGATTCGATGCGGATCATAGCTGGCGCAACCGCGCCAGAGTATCCATCATTTCAGGTTGTTCCTTCACCTCGGACAACGGACGCAGTTGTTCTTCCATGTAGGTCCAATCGAGCTTGCCCTTCTGGCGGATTGCCACTCCCTCGGCATCGTGCCGATCCAAAAGCCGCCAGGCGAACAACTTCAACACGATGAGATCTTCGGCCGAGCAGGTCCGCAGTTCCATCTCCGGACCGAACGACGCAGTGGTCGCGCGCCGCACCACGCTTTCTTCAAACGGAAGAGCGCCAAGCGAGATATCGATGCCCGCGCCACCCGCCGAGCGCAGCAGCAGCACCCGGTGGCGCAGCGCGAAATCGCGAGCATCCGGAATCCTGCCCTCGTAGGCCGCCAGCAATGGGTCGACAAAGGCAGCCTCGTTCCCGAATCCAGCCAGTAGCGTTAAGTCAACATCCACCGTCAGCCGCGGCTGACCCCATCTTTGTACCGCCAGGCCGCCGATGAAGCACGAACGCCACCCTCGCGCGTCGCAGAACTCCTGCAGTTGCCTGGCTGCCCGAAACAGGCCGTTCATGGGCGCGGGACCTTTCTGAACCACGCCTGCATCTCCACCATGCCCGACGATGGACGGGGTGGCAGCGTGCGCAATGAATGGTTGAAGGCCTCTTCGAGAATCGCGAGCACTTCGAGGTTGTCCGCCTCGCGAATCTCGCGGCGCCGGATGGCCTCGAGTTCCGGACCCGCATCCTTCCACGTCCGCACCCAGCGCCGCAGGTCCTCGCACTCGTCCATACTCCCGACTATACAACGCCGCCACAGTTACAGACGCCGGCGGGGCGGGGGTGGAGAAGCGACCGTGCGGCGCTCGACGAAGCGGGAGCGGACCGCGATTTCGATTTCGGCGGCGGCCGGCGGCCAGTGACGCCTACGCGGCCGGGATGTCCGTCTGCGCGAAATCGCTGCCGGTGTAGAGCAGCGGCAGGCCGGCCACGGCGGCTACCGCATAGGCCATGCAGTCGCCAAAATTGAGCGCGGCGCGATGGCGGTCTTTTCCAAAACGCAGGAAGGCGCCAATGGCCGCATCCAGGTGCTCCTCCGTGAAAGGAACGGCTTCTGCTTTGGCGCTCCGGAGAAAACCTCGAAGCCAGGGACGAGCGTCCTGCCCCGGCGCCTGGACAGCACCATGGCGGTCTCAAACATCGTGGGGACACCGATTACCCCTGCTTTGGCATCGCCGATCTTGTCGATCAGGCGCTCAAACCCAGGCTCCCGCAATTCGATCGCGATTATCGCCGAGCTGTCCAGGACTATGCCCTAAACTCCGTCCGGGCCGAATCCCAGAATGTCGTCCTCTTCCGCGCGCGTGAGGACCCTTCCCAGTTCGCCGGGGGGGATGTGCGGCCAGACCTCACGTTCCAGAAACTGGAGCAAACTCTCTTTTCGATTCGATCGTCCGCCCCCCGCCTGAAGGCGGACCTTCCGCTCAGTAAGCGCCCGGCGGACTGCTTCGGTCTTGGTCTCATGCGCCAGGCGAGCGACTTCAGCAGCCAGTTGCACCACCTCCGGATTCTTGATGTTGAGCGCCATGGTGGAATGGCGCCTTCCTCTACCCATTGTGCCAACGCCGACGGAACCCGCGGGCGGCTAAACTATGATCGTGGCCCGGCCCAAAAAGACGTTCACGGTGCTGGCGGCGGAATACACTTCGCTGGCATTCCTGCTGCCGGTGTCCACCGTTGCCGGCTACGCCATCGGCTACCTGCTCGATAAGGCTCTCGGCACTCACTGGCTGTACATTCCCTTTCTGATCCTGGGAAGCGTTGCCGGTTTTGTGGAGTTCATCCGGCAGATCGTGAAGGATACGGATGATAACGAATCCTGACGACGATTTCTATGAACGCGTGACGTCGCGCATTTTCAGGGTGATGCTGGCGATCGCCGGGGTGGGAACGATGGCAGCGCTGGCGTGGCGCGGCTGGAGGGTGGGCGCCGGATTCGCGCTGGGCGCCGGCCTCTCATGGATCAATTTCCGATGGCTGAAACACGTCGTGGATGGGCTGAGCGGCAAGCGTGCGCGCCCGCGGCTGGCCCTGCTGGCGGGCTTCCGCTACCTGATTTTGGGCGGCGCCGCCTATGCTATATTGAGGTTTTCTTCCATCAGCTTGGGTGCCACCCTGGTGGGGTTGTTCGTATCCGCAACGGCGGTAATCGTCGAAATCTTTTTCGAAGTGGTGTATGGAAACTGAGCTCTGGATCACCAAGCTTTTCAACGATCATTTGGCCGGTCTGGGAAACTCGATTCTGGGGATTGTGGGCGCGCATCCCGATCCGCGGCCGTGGGCCAACTTCATGGTCATGCAGTTCGTGGTGGTCCTCTTCCTCATGGTGGTGGTCGCCGTTCTGCGGTTGCGGCTGTCGGCCGGCCGGCCGGGCGGCTTCCAGCAGGCGTTCGAGCTGATTTACGAGTTTGTGGACGATCAGGCGGAAGATCTAATCGGGCACGACGGCAGCCGGTACATGGGGTACTTCGGGACCATCTTGCTTTTCATTTTGGCCGCCAACCTGATCGGGATCGTTCCCTGCTTCGAATCCCCGACGCAGAATCCCTCGGTGACGGCGGGTTGCGCGCTGGCGACCTTCATTTATTACAACCTGGCCGGGATACAGGCGAACGGCTTCAAGTACGCGGCCAGCTTCGCCGGGCCCGTCTGGTGGCTCGCCCCGATGATGGTGCCGATCGAGATCATCAGCCACATCGCCCGGCCTGTCTCGCTCACCATTCGTCTTTATGCCAACATGTTCGCCGGCGAGAAGGTGACCATGGCCTTCCTGGGCTTGACGCTGTTTCCGATACCCGTGATTTTCATGGGGCTGCACGTTTTCGTCAGTGCGGTACAAGCTTACATTTTCATGGTGCTGACCATGGTGTACGTAGGTGGCGCAGTGGCGCACGAGCATTAATGCCGGCTTTATGCCGCCTTACAGTGTGAGCCCGGCTGCATGGTGTCCGGGGACCACCTCCTGGGGCGATTTATTAAGGAGAATCGAATGACGAAGAAGTTGTTTTTTGTGCTGGCGATGCTGTTCCTCGCCTGTTCAATTGCGAGTGCGCAGACGCCGGATAATCCGACTGCCGGCGGGCAGTGGGCGCCCATCGGCGCCGCTTTCGGGATGGCGTTTGCATCCGGCCTTTGCGGCTTGGGGCAGGGCAAGGCAATAGCCAGCGCGGTGGAAGGCATGGCGCGAAATCCGGGCGCCGCCAAGGCCATCCAGTTAGCCATGTTGATCGGCCTGGTGTTTATCGAAGTGTTGGCTCTGTATACCATGCTGATCATTTTCATGAAGGTCAAGTAGGATGTTTCCCCGGGGGCGAGCCTGCCTCGCCCCCCCATTTGTTGCCGTACCTCTGAACCTTCAAGTCTAGTACTTTGGGTTGCGTGTCAAAGCACAGGTCTATTGACCTTACTGCCCGACACGCCTTAGCATTAGAGGCGACTCATGGAACAGCGAAGAACCCGGCGTTTCCAACTTCAGCTCCCACTCTCGATCACACGTTCCGGCGCGGCGCGTGTCGACTTGGCTGGTCGCACCAAGAATATCAGCTCTAGCGGGGTGCTTTTTACCATGGAACGGGAACCCGATTTCGGCGGTCCCATCGAGTACGTGATCACGCTGACTCGCGATGAGGCGCAAGTGGTCAATCTGCGTTGCATGGGAAAGATCGTGCGCGCCGGCCGGGTGAACCCCGGCCGGGATGAGGCACTCCCGGCTTACCAGATTGCCGCCACGCTGGAGCGCTACGAGTTTGTGCGCGATAGCTAAGAAGTTTTCAGCCATCGGCTATCAGCGGTCAGCTAAACCGGGCGGCTTCGCCGCCGATCGCTTGTTTTCTGCGTAGCTTTCGTGTAAGGTAGCAAAGAAAAGGCGAAAGCGCGCATGGACCTGTCGCTCGGATTTCCCGAATTCTCCCAGGAACTGGCAGTTCCCCGAAAGCCCTCGCTGGAAGCGGTGGTCGCCCGTTTCCAGTCGGCGCACCAGGAGCCGGACTCGGCCGTCCGCGCCGTTCACCACCAGCCGGCGGCGGAGGGGGTTTACGCGGAGATTCCACCGGCCGTGGACGCGCGGCTGCGCGCGGCGCTCGAGAAGCGAGGCGTATCGAGGCTCTACGCGCACCAGGCGGATGCCTTCGACGAGATCGCGCGCGGCCGCCACGTGGTGATTGTGACGCCCACCGCCAGCGGCAAGACACTGTGCTACAACTTGCCGGTGCTGAACCGGTTGCTGGGCGAGGAGGGCGCGCGGGCCATGTACCTGTTTCCCACCAAGGCGCTGGCCGAGGACCAGCTTCACGAGTTTCAGAGCGCGGTGGAGGAGATGGGATCGGAAATCCGCGCCTTCACTTACGACGGCGACACGCCGCAGGATGCGCGCAAGGCCGTCCGGCAGCGGGCCAACGTGGTGCTGACCAATCCGGACATGCTGCACACCGGCATTCTGCCGCACCACACGCGCTGGGCGCGGTATTTCGAGAGCCTGCGGTACATTGTGATCGACGAGCTGCACTACTACCGCGGGGTGTACGGCAGCCATCTGGCCAACCTGCTGCGGCGTCTGAAGCGCATCTGCGATTTCTACGGTTCGAAGCCACAATTCATCTGCTGTTCGGCGACCATCGCCAACCCCCGCGAGCTGGCGGAAGCGCTCACCGGGGAAGCCTTCACGCTGGTGGAGCGCAACGGCGCGCCGCGCGGGGAGAAATATTTCATCTTCTACAATCCGCCGGTGGTGAACCGGCAGCTCGGCATCCGGCGCAGCTACATCAACGAATCGCGGCGCGTGGCTCTCGAATTCATCGAGCGCAACTTGCAGACGCTGGTGTTCGCCAACAACCGGCTGGCCACGGAGGTGCTGGTCACGTATCTGAAGGACGCCTGCGACCGGGGGCCGGCGGGCGGCGAGACGGTGCGAGGATACCGCGGCGGGTATCTGCCGCGCGAGCGGCGCGAGATCGAGCGGCGCCTGCGGGAGGGTAAAATCCGCGCGGTGGTGGCCACCAACGCGCTCGAGCTGGGCATCGACATCGGCTCGCTGGACGCCGTGGTGATGGCGGGCTATCCGGGGACGATCGCTTCGAGCTGGCAGCGGGCGGGCCGGGCGGGGCGGCGGCAGGGCACGTCGGCGGCGGTACTGGTGGCATCCAGCGCGCCGCTCGATCAGTACATTGTCGAGCACCCGGATTACTTTTTCGGGCGCTCGCCGGAGCACGCTTACATCAATCCCGAGAATCTCGAGATCCTGCTGGCGCATATCAAGTGCGCGGCGTTCGAGCTGCCCATCCGCGACGCCGAGAAGTTCGGGAGGCACGATATCGGAGAGGTCTGCCGGTTCCTGGAAGAGGCGGGTTTTCTGCACCATTCCGCCGGCGCGTGGCACTGGACGTCGGATACCTATCCGGCGGATGCCACCAGCCTGCGCTCGGTTTCGAGCGATAACTTCGTGGTGGTGGACACGACGACTGACCCCCGCGTGATCGCGGAGGTTTCCTTTTCCACGGCGATGACCACGCTCCACGAGAAGGCGATTTACCTGCACGAAGCGCGCCAGTACCACGTCGAGCGCTTCGATTACGCCGGGCGCAAGGCTTACGTCAAGCGCGTCGAGTCGGACTACTACACCGATGCCATCGACTACACGCAGGTGAAGGTGCTGGAGGAGTTCGAGGGGGAAGCGCTGGAGGGGTGCCCTCTGGGCCCGCGCCGGGCGCACGGCGACGTGCGCGTGAACCGGCAGATTGTGGGCTTCAAGAAGATCAAGTTCTACACCGGCGAAAACGTGGGGGCCGGGAAGCTCTCGATGCCCGAGCAGGGAATGCACACCACGGCCTTCTGGCTGCATTTTCCCGCGGAATTTCTGGCGCGTTTTTCGCAATACACCCCCGCCGAAAAGCAGAGCGGCATCGCGGGCCTGGGAAATGCGCTGCGCACGGTGGCCGCGCTGCTCGTGATGTGCGATCCACGGGACCTCGGGGTGGCGCTGAGCGAAGACGTCTCCGGCGGTCTCGAGACCTTCGAGCCCAACCTGTATCTCTACGATATGTACCCCGGCGGCGTGGGACAAAGCGCGCCGCTCTACCGCCTGGCGCCGCGGCTGCTGAAGCAGACGGCGGAGCTGCTGGCGGCGTGCGGGTGCGAGGCGGGCTGCCCTTCGTGCGTGGGGCCGGCGGGCGAAGTGGGGGAGCGAGGAAAGGAAGTAGCGGCGCGGATACTCGGGGAGTTGATGGGCTAGAGTGCGCCCTCCTCACGGCTCGAACCTGACTGGGACGGAAACTTCGAAACCAGCCCGCTTCAACTGCTCGAGATTGCGAATGAGGACTCCGCCGATCTTGACGTTCTTGAATAGGATCGGACCGACGTTCTTCCCCGCCAGCAGGCTGGGCCGGGTCGGGTGATAAAAAGTGCAGTTCTCGAACACAAAGTTCGTCAAGGGCGAATCCCCGGCGTCGATCCAGATATGCCCGCCATCGTTTTCGAACGTGCAGTTGACAAACCGTACATCGTCGCTCGGATACGGTCTGGCGGTTCCGCGGCCCTCGGGATACCCCCGTCCCGTCCAATACCGCGGCGCAAGCTGAAACCAGATGGCGTAATCCACCGTGTTGCTGACAAAGTGCACGTCTTCGAAAAGCAGGTGCTTGACGGAAGCGCCACCGCCATATCCGGTGCCCACACCGGTATCGTAGGTGTAATTCACAAATCCCCTCACCACGATATCCTCCAGGCCGGTGGCGGCGGTTCTGTTTCCGTACAGGGCCCAGGTATCGTCCATGCCCATGGCGAAGCCGTCTTCGATCAGGATATGTTTGCTGCTGCCGGTTAAATCGTAGATATCGTCGTGGTGCTGCCGCTTGCGGTTCACGATCTTGATGTTCCGGGTGGTGAAATTCTCGGTGTCGATCACGTGCACCGTCCATTCGGCGGATCGGAGCAGCAACAGATCCTGGAAAGTAATGTTGCGGCAGGTGTTGATGAGATAACCCCTGGCGCCAGCCCCATGCGGGTCCTTCACAATCCCATCGGCGTCTCTGGCGCGTCCGTCCGACGTGTCGGGTGCGAAGTCATACCACAGTTTGGGATAGCCTTCCATGTCGATGGCGCCTCGTCCCGCCAGGCCGGCATTCTCGACATGGTCGAAGATAACCTGGGCTCGGAGCGGCCTCCCTGGGGCAGGCGCACCGGGAGGCGCGGGCGCGGAGGTGTAATCCACCATTTTGCCGGTCCCCTTAATCAGGGCTCCCGCGTCGACGTAGAGCTTGACGTTGCTCTTCATCAACAAAGTGCCCGTCATGTAGACGCCGCCCGCGGGAAAATAGAGCACGCCGCCCCCACGCTTGGCCGAGACGTTGCCGATGGCCCGATTGATTTTCGCGGTCTCAACTGTCTTGCCGGTGTTGTCCACCTTGTAGTCCATGATGTTGACCACGTTCGGATCGCCGAGCCGCGGAGGGTTCTTCTCCGGCGGTTCGGCAAACAGCATCAACCCGGCGGCGCCGAAGGACGCCACTTCGTTGGGGAACACCAGGAGGTAACGTGGCCGGTCGAGTTCGAAGCTGCACGTATTCCCGGCGATCTGCGGCTTGATGCCGTAAGCCAGCGGCCTGATGTCGCAGGTGAGCACATTCATCTCGCCGACGAGATTGGTGACCGTGACCCGGACCTTGCCGGTCATGGAGAAACTGGCATAATCCATGAACTGGAACTGATCGTAGGTCAGAAACCGGTAGACAAACACCGTCTGACCGTCCACGGTCACCTTAAAAGCCGGGCTCGGCTTCGCGCCCGGGTAGGGCGGGTAAGGGGTGACCTCGGCGAAAGCCGCCACCGGCCAGAGCATCGAAAACAGTACCAGCGAGCGTGCGAATGCTCCGAATACCATCGTGTGCTTCTCCTGTAATTCCGAGACTTGCGAATCACCGAATGCACATGCGGCCCGGCAAGCCCGGAGAGTTCTCTCGCAACATAGCATAGCGCTCCTTCTCGCGAGGTTGGCAGACGGCTGGCGAGGCAGCAGGGAGCCTATATGTGGAACTCCAGGATGTCTTCGTCCTGGACCACATGCTGGCGTTCCACCATCAGGCCGTCGCGCTCTCCGGCCGGGCGGAACAGCCGCGCGAACTTGAGGTGTTCGGCGAAATCCTTGTGGACGTGGCGGGCGGCGTCCAGCACCGTCGCCCCGCGCTTCAAAACGTAGGGAGCCGAGAGGTTGGCTTTGCGCCCGGGTACTTTGGTGTAGACCCGCACCAGTTCCAGCAGGTCGAAGACCGCGCGGGCGAAGCCGGGCAAGCCCTGGCCCGCCGCGGCCGAGACGGCCACCGAAGCGTAGCGGTCCCGGTAGAGGTCCGCCAGCGCCGCGAAGTTGCCCTCCCCGCCCGGTTGGTCGATCTTGTTGCCAATCAGCAGGCCTGGCGACGGGAGATGCCAGTCTCGAAGGCTGGTCTCGATTAGTTCCATCTCCTCCAGGCTGCCGGCGTCGTTCACGTCGACCACCAGCACGCTGGCGTTGGCGTTGCGGATCGCCTGCGGGAGCCAGGGTTCGGTGAAGTCCGCGGAGATGGGCGGCAGGTCCACAAGCTGGATCTGGACGTTCTCGAAGGCCATCATGCCGGGCATGGGCAGCCGCGTGGTAAAGGGATATTCGGCGACCTCCGGAAGCGCATGGGTGAGTGCGCGCACCAGGCTCGACTTGCCGGAGTTGGCCGGGCCGACCAGCGCCACCTGGCCGGCGCCTTCGCGCGGCACGAGATAGAACGGGAGCGCGTGGCTGGTGCCCTTTTTCTGCGATTCCTTGCGCGCCTGGGAAAGCCGCCGCTTGATGTCGGCCTGCATCTTCTCCGTGCCCTTGTGCTTGGGCAGGGTGGCGAGCATTTTCTCGAGTGCGGCGATCTTCCCGGCGACGGTCCCGGCCGACCGGTGCTCTTCCTCCGCCGCCAGGTATTCCGGGCTGAGGTTGGCGGACATGGCGCCTCTGGAGCAGAATATCATGTAGCGCCGGCGATCTTGTCGCGGGTGTTCTTCACCGTCCGTACAGCCCCGCCGGTGGCAAGGGGGCGCCGTCTGGGCCCGGCGCCAGCCGGATAGACACCACGCGCGAAAGGGCTTATAGTTGGGGCAGAGTCGGATGAAAGGGACGTGATTTCCGTGAAACTCCGTTACTGCTGGTGGTTGGCGGCTGTAGCGCTCTTCTCCGGATGCGGCAAGGAAGAGCGGACCGAGGCCGTCAGGTTTTGCAGGACTCTCCAACAAAAGAGCGCCGATTTTGCCAGCGCCAATGCCATGGAGAAAGACTTCCTGGCGAGCGCCCGCTCCTGGTGCGGCTCCATCATGGAGAACGGCGCCGGCCGCGGGGACCAGTTGAATCAGAATGCGGCCGTGGCCCACGACCTGGCCAAATCCGCGGCTTTCATCAGCACGAAATTGGGCGCGGTCCGCCAGGCGATTTACGACGAGCCGCTCCAGCAGGAGTACCCACAGAGTATCCGCGACAACCTGATCACTCAGCTCACCAAACGCCAGCGGCTTCTCCAGGAGACGCGGGCGCTGCTGGACGACTCCGCCCCCGGTTTCCTGGACCTGCGGCTGAGCCCGGACTATAAGGGAGACGCCTATCCGGGCGGCATCCCCAAACTGAATGCGATGTTGGAGGGATACAGCAGCCCGAAGGACATTGTGGGAGAGGCAATCCAGTCCCTGAAGGCGAAATATAATATCCAGGACGCCGAGCTGGCCAAGTAGCTATCAGCTTTCAGCTATCAGCTATCAGCTATCAGCTAAAACAGCGGCGCCGCCGCACGGCCACCGTGTGGGGGTTTAGCTGAAAGCCGATTGCTGCTGAAAGCTTCTGGCTTTGCAACCGATAAGAGGATAGGATAAGAACGGGATTCAAGAATGCCGGCAACGGTGGTTTCCATCAACGCGCGCCGTCTGGGCACCTACGTGCTGCTGGAGGCCGCTTTGCCCGGACGGCTGCCGCTGAATATCGGCGTTCTGTTGATCGACCCTGGAACCGGCCGGGGTTGGGTGCGGATGCGCGCGCGCTACCACGATTTGGCCGATTCCGAAGATGCCGAAGTTCTGGAAGCGCTCGAAGAAGATATCCGCCGGAAGCTGTCCGAGAACGGCGCCGAGGCCTACCTGCGGTCGCTCGAGGATTCCCTTTCCAACGCGCTGCGCGTGAGCGAGCGGCGGATCGTGGAGAGAGTGGACGCTTTTTCCCGCGTGCTCGACCACCTCTACGACGAACACGTGGAAAAGCTGGCCGTCGAGCCGTTCCGCACGCATGTGCCGCTGTACAGCCTGCGCGCGGCCGCCGGCAACCTGGGCGAGGAAATGCCGTCCGAGGTGGAAGACTGGGTGCGCGCGCCCGAAGGCACGCGGCTCGACCCGTACCTGTTCGTGGCGCACGTGGTGGGCGACTCCATGGAGCCGCGCATCCCCAATGGCAGCCTCAACCTGTTTCGCTTCCATCCCGCCGGCTCGCGGCAGAACAAGATCCTGCTGATCCAGCGCTTCGGCATGCTGGATGAGACCGCCCGTTACACCGTCAAGAAGTACACCAGCCGGAAGGTTTCGACCGGCGAAGACCAGTGGCATCACGAACAGATCCGGCTGGAGCCTCTCAATCCCGAGTACCAGGCCTGGGACGTGGGGCCGGAGGATTTCGCGGTAGTCGCCGAATGGATTTGCGTCGTCGAGTGAAACCGCCGGTCTCCCGCCTGCTGCTGGCCTGGTACCGTAAGGGCCATCGCGATCTCCCCTGGCGGCGCGTGTCCGATCCATACCGCATCTGGGTCTCGGAGGTCATGCTCCAACAGACCCGGGCGCAGGTGGCCGTCCCCTACTACCAGCGGTTCATCGAGCGGTTCCCCACGGTTGCGGCCCTGGCATCGGCCGGCGAAGAAGAGGTCCTGACGGTGTGGAGCGGCCTGGGGTACTACGCGCGGGCCCGCAATTTGCTGCGCGCCGCGCGGCAGGTGGCGGGTGGGCGAGGGTTCCCGCGCGAGTACGACGACATCCGCGCGCTCCCCGGCGTGGGCGATTACACGGCCGCGGCCATCGCCAGCATGGCGTTTGGGCTGCCCCACGCCGCGGTGGATGGCAACGTGCTGCGCGTGGTGGCGCGCGTGGAGAACGATGCCGCCGACATCGCTTCGCCGCGCACCCGCGAGCGCTTCCGCGCCGTGGCGCAGGGCTGGCTCGACCCGCGCCACCCCGGGCTTTTCAACCAGGCTCTCATGGAGCTTGGCGCCACCGTGTGTCTGCCCGGCAAGCCGCGGTGCCGGGTTTGCCCGGTTTCTTCGCTGTGCCGCGCGCGGGAAAGTGGCACCGTCCTCGAGTTGCCCGTCAAGCTCCGTAAGACCAGGCCGGTGCGCATCGCCGGCGCCCTTCTGCTAGTGCGGAAGGGCCGGCGCATCCTGCTTCGGCAAAGGGAGGCTGGCGCGCGCCGCATGGCCGGTTTTTGGGATCTGCCGGCGCCCGAAGACCTGCCCGGCGCGCGAACCGGGGCCCGCTTCGGCGAATTCCGCCATACCATCACGCATCACCACTACACTCTTACGGTGCTGGCCGCCGCGGCACGGCGCCCCACGGGCCCGCTCAGCCCCCGGTTTCGATGGTTCGACCCAGCGGCGCCTACCGGGATTCCTCTCAGTGCCACGGCTCGAAAAGCGCTGAAACTGGCCGGAATCCTGTGAGTGGGGCAGACGATCGCCTCTTGTGGCCTGCCAAGCTTCGCCGGAGGAATGGCCGGTTGACCACAGAAGGCGATGGTCTGTCCCACCTGTCTCCGAGGATTAGGGTCCGGCCGCGCCAGGGTTTGTCGAAGAAATGCAGTCTCCAGCCTTTATAATCGAATCAGTGGATCTGGAAAAAACACTGCTGCGCAGGGTCGGCGAAGCCATCCACCGCTTCAAGATGATTCGCGACGGCGATCGGGTGGCGGTGGCGCTCTCCGGAGGGAAGGATTCGGCCACCCTGCTGGAGGCCCTGCTGCTGCTCCAGAAGCGCGCGCCCATCGATTTCTCGGTGTGCGCCTTCACCGTGGAACAGGGCAAGTTCCTGCGGCCCATCGAACCGCTGGGCGAGTACCTGAAACAGCGCGGCGTGGCGTGGACCTACTACCGCGACGCTCCTTCCCTGCGCCTGCTCGACGACCAGCCGGAGCACGGCTGCGACCTGTGCAGCCGCTACCGGCGGCGCGCGGTCTACGAGGTGGCCCATGGGTTGAACGCCAACGTGATCGCATTCGGCCACACCGCCGACGATTTCTGCGAGGCGCTGCTGCGCAACATGCTGTTCACCGGCAGGCTGAGCGCGCTGCCGCCGGTCTCGATCTCGCGCGACCGCGAATACCGGCTCATCCGCCCGCTGGTGTTCGTGACGGAAGCGATCACGCGCGCTTATGCCGGGGCGCTGGGCGTTCCAGTGGTGCCGTGCGGGTGCTCGCAAAAGACGGGGACGGTGCGGCGCGCGCTGCGCGACCTGTTCGCGGAGCTCGAGCGCCAGCATCCGCATCTCAAGGAAAACATGCTTTCCGCCATGGGCAACGTGGATACGGGGCGTCTGCTCGACGCGCGGCTGCTGCGCGCGGATTGACCCGCGGCTTCGATACCGATTAAGATGGAGTTCTCTTTTTTCAAGCCCACTCTATGCGACTACTGCCACGCGAGGAGCATTTCTACCACCTCTTTGTAAAGCAAGTGGAGATCATCTCGGAGGCCTCCAGGCTGCTCAACGACGGAGTTCGCGCCGGAAATTCGCGCCTGGCCGGCTGCGCCACGGAGATCCTCTCCCTGGAGCACCGGGGCGATGAAATCATCCACGAGATCTTCACGCGCCTTAACCAAACCTTCATCACGCCCATCGATCCCGAGGACATCCACAATATCTCTTCCGCGCTCGACAACGTGCTGGATGGGATTGAGGACACCGTGCACCGGCTGGTGTCGTACCATATCGACCCGATTCCCCCCACCATGGCGACGTTGGCGGACATTGTCGCCAGTTGCGCCCGGACGTTGAAGAGCGCCTTCGAGGCCCTGGAACAAAACGGCACGATTATGGCGCACTGCATCGAGATCAACCGCCTGGAGAACGAGGCCGATCTCATCGGGCGGAGCGCGGTGGCGGACCTGTTCAACAAGGAGAAGGACCCCATCACGCTGATCAAGCTCAAAGAGGTGTACGAGTTCTTCGAGAACACCATCGATAGCTGTGAAGACGTGGCCGACGTTCTGCAGAACGTAGTGGTCAAAAACAGCTAAGTATGTCCACGTTCACGCTCGCCGTTCTGATCATCGGGATCGCGCTGGTGTTCGATTTCATCAACGGCTTCCACGACGCCGCGAATTCGGTGGCGACGATTGTGGCCACGCGCGTCCTGACGCCGTTGCAAGCGGTGTTGTGGGCGGCGTTTTTCAATTTCGCCGCGGCCTTCGTTTTCGGCACGGCCGTGGCCAAGACGGTTGGCAAGGGGTTCGTGGACCTGAACCTGGTGACGCCCTACGTCATCATGGGCGGCTTGATGGGGGCCATCGCCTGGGACCTGATCACGTGGTGGCGGGCACTGCCCACCAGCTCGTCGCACGCGCTGATCGGCGGGTACGCCGGCGCGGCTATCGCGCGGGTGGGGATCGTGCGGGGATTCCGGCACAGCCTGGACGCGCTGAACGTCGGCCGGGGAGGCGAATGGCCTCTCACGCTGATGTTCATCGTGGTGGCGCCGTTGATCGGGATGGTCCTGGCGTACCTGCTGATGGTGGCGGTCTACTGGCTCTTTCGGGGATTCAGCCCGTCGAAGATGGACAAGTATTTCCGAAAGATCCAGTTGGTTTCGGCGGCGTCGTTAAGCCTCTCGCACGGCTCCAACGACGCGCAGAAGACCGCCGGGCTGATCGCGGGGGTGCTGTTCACGTCGCACTACGTGCCTGTGTTCGAGATCCCCGCCTGGGTGCTGATGCTGGCCTACTTGGCCATCGCGCTGGGCACGCTGAGCGGCGGGTGGCGCATCGTGCACACCATGGGCGGCAGGCTGACGCGCCTCAAGCCCCGCAGCGGCTTCTGCGCGGAGACGGGCGCGGCGGCGGCGGTGCTGTTCGCCACCCACCTGGGGCTGCCGGTTTCCACCACCCACGCGATTGCCGGCGCCATCACCGGAGTAGGCAGCATTCAGCGCATGAAGGCCGTGCGCTGGGGCATCGCGAGAAACATCGTGTGGGCGTGGGTGCTGACGATTCCGGCGGCGGCGGTGATTGCGTACGTCTCGTTCTGGGTGCTGCACCTGGCGATGGGCGCGTAGGTGGGGCATGCTTTAGCTTGCCCTCTGTTAGAACCCCGCCGCTCCAGAGGTTTCCGATTGCATGTAACTACAATCGTAGCTACACTGTGGAATGATAGCGTGCGCATGGGATGAAGCCAGGAGCCGTAGCAACTTCGTCAAGCACGGGCTGGATTTCGCGGATACCGAACAGGTGTCGACCGGGCCTTGCGTCACTTTCGTGGATAGCCGCTTCGATTATGGAGAGGTGCGGCTGATCACCTTGGGCCTGCTCGCTGGTCGAGTGGTTGTGATTGCCCACGCGCCACGCGGCGAAGCCACCACGCGGATCATCTCCATGAGAAAGGCAAATCGACGTGAGCAACAAATCTATCAAAAGCGACTTGGCGAGAATTGACCGGACGAAAGATGCCGGCATCGACTATTCGGACATTCCGCCGCTCGACAAGTCTTTCTTCGCCACGGCAACGGAAGCATGGCCGCCGCCCAAGCGACAACTCACCATCCGCCTTGACGCGGACGTGCTGAGTTGGCTGAAGGCCCATGGCAGGGGTTACCAGACGCGTATCAATCGTATTCTGCGGGCGGCCATGGAGAGTCAAGGCACGAGCGCCCGGTCGCGTTCCGCACCAACGCCGAAGAAGAACAGCCGGTCACGCGGTGGATTGAAGCTCGCCTGACGGTTCACAAGAGGTCAGTTGCCGGTGAGACTCCCGTGGTTCAGTCCACAAACCGGGAAACGTTCCGTCTGTCACCGGGTTTACCGGATTTGTTGGATCACCCACTCGGTCAATAGTGCGGTGGCGCCCGATGACCGCAACTCGCTCTTGTCCAGCACCGCGCTCACAAAATTCTCCACGCAGGGATAGTGCAGATTGCCAGGCGCGGGGATCTGCTCGGCGCCGCCGGGGTGAACCAGTTGCGGCCCGTTGAGCGGGGTGAGATCGAGCTCGCCTTCCGTGCCGCGAATGCGGAATTCGTCGCGAGGCACGCGCGAATGCCAGCGCACATCCACCAGGCTGCGGACGCCGCCGGCATGTTCGATCATCACCGTGGCATTGTCTTCCACTTGGATGGGTTGGACCAGCGTCGAGAGCTGTCCGCTGGCGCGCATGGGTTGGCCGAACAAGTAATTCATCAGGTCGATGCGGTGGGAGGCGATGTCGTAGAGCGGGCCTCCGCCGGCACTGGCGGGGTCCACCAGCCAGGCGCGGAAACCATCGGCGGGGTAGAACCAGTCGTGGGATGTGGCTTCCGCGAACACCGGGCGGCCGATGGCGCCGGATTCCATCAGCTCCCTCGCGCGGGCCACCTTGGGGTACATGCGGCGGTAATAGGCCACGCCCAGCGTGCGGCCGGTCTCAACGGCGGCCTGCTGCATGGTGAGGGCCTCGGCGTAGTGGAGCGCCATGGGTTTTTCGCAGAGCGCGTGCATGCCGGCGCGCAGGGCCGCGATGGTCTGCGGGGCGTGCAGGAAGACGGGCGTCGAGATGTAGACGGCGTCGGCCGCGGAGTGCGACAGGGCGGCGTCCAGATCGGTCCACGAGGGGACACCGTAGCGCTCGGCCTTGGCGGGGCTTCGGGTGACGATTCCGGCGAGCTGGCTGCGCGGCTCGGCCAGGATCGCGGGGAGAACGCGCTTGGTAGCGATATCACCGATGCCCACGAGCAGCCAGCGGAGCATATTAGACTTCCAGAATCACCGGCATGATCAGCGGGCGGCGCGACGTTTCCTTCACGATGTAGCGCTTCAGGTCGGCGCGCACCTTCTCCTTCATGACGCCCCAATCGGTCTTCTCTTCGCGGTTGGAGCCTTCCAGCGTTTTCGTGACGATCTGGCGCGCGTGCTCCATGAATTGCGAGCCGTCTCCCGCCAGGGCGAAGCCGCGGCTGACGATTTCCGGCGCGCCTTCAATGCGGCCGGTCTGGCGGTTGATGGCGATGATGGGTAGCACGATGCCATCTTCGGAAAGGTGGCGCCGGTCGCGAATGACCACCTCTTCCACCACGTCGTCCACCGAGCCGGAATCGATGCAGACTCGGCCCACGGGGACACGGTTGCCTTTGCGCGCGCCGTGGTGGTCGATTTCCAGAACGTCGCCCGATTCCATGATGAAGGTCTCTTCCAGGCCGGCGAAGCGCAGGTGCTCGGCTAGGCGGGCGTGCTTGGTAAGCTGGCGAAACTCGCCGTGGATGGGCATGAAGTAGCGCGGGCGCACCAAGTTCAGGACCAGCTTCTGCTCCTCCGCGCTGGCATGGCCGGAAACGTGCAGCGGCGGGTTCATGCTGCCGTACAGGACGTTGGCGCCGCGGCGCGCCATGTGGTCGATCATGCGGAAGATGGCCTTTTCGTTGCCGGGGATGATGCGGGCGCTGAGCACCACGGTGTCGCCCTGTTCCACGGAGACGTTCTTATGATTATCGACGGCCACGCGCGCCAGCGCCGACATGGGCTCACCCTGGGTGCCGGAGATGAGGATGGCCACTTTGTCGGGCGGCAGGCCCATGACATCCTGCGGGCGCAGCAGGATGCCGTCGGGAATATCCAGCAGGCCGAGCGAGTGCGCGATCTCGGTCACCGTCACCATGCTTCTGCCAATCACCGCCACGCGGCGGCTGAATTCCTGCGCCAGATCGAGGACCAGTTGGATGCGGTGGATGGAGGAACTGAAGCAGGAGACCACCACCCGGCGCTCGGCGCGGTTGAAAATCTCTTCCATGCGCGGGCGGACGGCGCGCTCACTCTCGGTGAAGCCGGGGCGGTCGGCATTGGTGGAATCGGAGAGCAGCAGCAGAACGCCGCGCTTGCCGTAGTCGGCGAGGGTGTGGAGATCGAACAGCTCGTTATCGGTGGGAGTGGGGTCCACCTTGAAATCCCCGGTGTGAATGACCACTCCGAGAGGCGTGGTAATGGCCAGGGCCACGGCGCTCACGATGGAGTGCGTCACGCGGATGAACTCGATCTTGAAGGGGCCGATGTCGAGGATCTGTTTGGGCTTGATGTGGATGAAGCGGGGCTCCTCTTCGAGGTCGTACTCTTCCAGGCGGCGCTCCACCAGGGCCAGCGTGAAATCGGCGCCGTAGACGGGGACTCCGATGTCGGAAAGGAAATACGGCACGGCGCCGATGTGGTCCTCATGGCCGTGGGTGAGGATCAGGGCGCGGACGAACTGCTGGTTTTCCTTGAGATAACTCAGGTCGGGCATCACCAGGTCGACGCCCAGCAACTCGGCCTCGGGGAACATCATTCCGGAATCGATGACGATGATGTCATCGGCGTAGCGGATGGCGGTCATGTTCATGCCAAACTCGCCGCATCCACCCAGGGGGATTATCTGCAACTTCAGATCAGTCATGGTGATTCACTGCCAACTGCCCATCATAGGCTATTCCAGGTGGGGCATGCTTTAGCTCGGCGCGCCGGGATAAACCGGCATTGAGCAGCGGATGAGAAAGCCGTACAGGAAAGGCGTAGCGAGCCATCCTGGCCCCGAGTCATGCGTGGCCAGCCGTGAGGCGGGGCGTGAAGCGTTGACAGGGGTACAGGCAGGGCGGGCGATTGAGCGTCGATAGCGCGAGACGCCCATCACCGTGCGCGGTCGAAGACCCCGGACATGCCTGGAAACTCAAGGCGCGAGAACCGGGAGACCCCAGCGGCGCCCGCTGCGTGAAACCAGCGGGCCGGAGGGAAGGCGGTCGATCAAGGCGAACACCGTAGAGGTCAACCCGAGCCGGACGCAGAGTCGGGAGATCGGGTCACGGGGTCTCCACGGTGTGCGGGAAGCAGCGGGAAGGGATCAGGAACTACGGTTCACCGCCCCTGCCGCATCATGTGACCGAAGGACTGCTTCAGAACAGCTTTTACGCGCTACAGCGGCAAGCTGCGCCGGGAGTGGATCGAGTGACATGTGCGCTAATGAGCGCCCGCACGGGTCCGTGCGGGGGGTGCCGGGCAACCGGCATCCCTACCGCGACCCCATCGCTCCGTTCACCGCGAGCAGCAGGGGCTGGTGCTGATGATCTCGGGAAAGCCGGGCTTCTGGCCCGTATCGGCCGCGAAGTAGCGCTGTTCGGAAAGACTGCGATAGATGGCTCCGGCCACACCCGCCGCCACGGGCCCGCTGGTGGCTCTGCTGCCGGCCAGCATGACCACGATCACAAGCTGGTGATGCCCGACTTCGTTGAACGACCCGAACCAACCCATGTGGCTCGCCAGGCGGAAATCCGTGCAGGTGCCGGTCTTGCCGAAAATGGGCTCGCTCGGATCGTAGCCGGCGCGCCGGGCGGTGCCGTAGTCCACCGCCGCGCGCATTCCCATCCTGATATCGGTAATGCCGTTGGGGGCCAGTTCGAGCGGGCGCTTCACCTGGGGAACAAACTGGTCTATTTCCGCCTGCGTGCGTGGGTATTGCAGGTAGTAGAGCGTGCCGCCATTGGCGATCGCGGAGAGCAGCGCCGCCAGCTCCAAGGGTGTAATGGTGATGCCCTCGCCAAAGCTGGTCATCATGCCGACGCCACCGTTTTTGGGAGGCTCCGGCGGCAACATGCCGGGCTGCTCGCCGGGGATATCGAGCCCCGCCTTTTCGCTTAGCCCGAGCATCTGTGCATAGCGCATCACGCGCGCGAAGCCCAGCCGCGTGCCCAGGATGTTGAAGTACTGGTTGTTGGATTTGGCGATGGCGGTGGTAAGCGTGTAGGCCACGTGCCGGGCGGTGTAGATAGAGGTATCGAGGTCGACGATGTGCTCGCTCAGCGCGGCCAGCCCAGCCACCAGTTTGATGGTGGAGCAGGGCGTGAAGCCGGTCTTCAGACCCAGCCTCTGGTTGACCATGCTGAGGACCCGCCCGGTAGCGGGGTCCACCACCACCACACTGCCGCTCTGTGGGCCAAGCGCCGCGACGGCCGCCCGGCGGATGGTGAGATCGTCGCCATCCACGTTATCGCCGTCCGTGGGATCGACCGGCGGCGTCCGCTTCGCCAGTCTCCTCCTGGCCGGTACGCGGGTGGTCTTCTTAGCCTGCGTGGCCGTAAGACCGGCATTCTGGAGCAACCCCCCCAGAAGCAGCGGGACAAGGAAAAGCTTTTTCATGCGCGGCGTCGAGTCACATCGGGATCGATTTCAGACTACCCGATGTCATTATGGGGGATGGGAGAGGGGCGCGTCAACCGAGGTATACTCGAATCGAATACGATGCCAGTGGAACACCTTCTTGCCACGCCCGGCCGGCGCGAGTTTCTGAAGCTGTTTGGCGCGGGAACGCTGGGTCTCGCGTTGCCGGGTGGATTCCTATACGCCCAGGGGTCCACGCCGAAGCCCTTGCGCGGTATCTTTCCCATCGCCCAGACGCCCTTCACCGCCGGTGGAAAGCTGGATGTGGATGGCCTGGTGGAAGAGGTCAAGTTCGTGGACCGGGGCGGCGTGCACGGGTTCGTCTGGCCCCAGATGGTCAGTGAATGGCTGGCTCTCACGGAAGCGGAGCGGCTGCTGGGCATGGAGGCCATCGCCTCGGCCGGAAAGAAACTGAGACCCGCCATCGTGTTCGGCGTGCAGGCGGCCGATTTGGCCACTTCCCTGAAACTGGCGAAGCATGCCGCGGAAATCGGCGCCGATGGCATCATCTCGCTGCCGCCCTCGGAAAGCCTCACCCCGCCGCAGATGCTCGAATACTACAAGGCGATCGGCGCCGCCACCAGGCTTCCACTGTTCGTCCAAGCCGTGGGCGACATGGACGTCAACTTGATCATGGCGATGTATAAGGCCATCCCGGCCATGCGTTATCTGAAGGACGAGGCCGGGGATGTGCTGGCGCACATCGTCGAACTGACCAGGCTGACGTCCGGCAACCTCAAAGTCATGACCGGCTCCCACGGGCGCAATCTGATCGACGAGATGCGCATCGGTTCATCGGGCTGCATGCCGGTGGCCGCATTCGCGGACCTCTACGCCGCCACTTGGGACCTCTGGCACCAGGGCAAGCACAAGGAAGCCATGGACATGCAGGGCAGAACCTTGCTGCTGCTGACGGAGGCGGGCCTTTACTCCGGCGTCGAGCCGTTCAAGTACATTCTGTATCTGCGAGGCGTCTTCAAGACTTACGCCGCGCGCAAGGTATCGACGCCGGGCTTCGCCGCCGCCGCCAAGGCCGCCTCCGCCAGCTCCGGTCTCAGCCGCCCGCTGGACGAAGCCGGCAAACAGTCACTCAAAGAGACCGTCGATTATCTGCGGCCGTATTTCAGGGCGTAAGCTGTCGGCGGCTGGCTACCGGTGAGCCGCCGCGGCGGAACGCTGCTGCTGCTGCGCGTTCATGCGCTGGACGAGGATCTTCTTGGTGGACTCCAGCAGCGCACTGGCCTTGGGCATGGCATCCACGGCCCTGGCGACTTCCGGATCGGTTTGAGCGAAGACGCGGTCGCTCTCGTCCAGGTTAAAGGCGGTGATGTAGATTTCCCTGGCGAGGTAGCGCGTAATCCAATCCCGGTCCTGCACGAACTCGGATTCCGCGAAATTGGTGCCGTGCTTGAGCAGGTAATCGTGGAACTCCTCGAGGAAGGCGGCATCGGGCATCCAACCTTTCGGCAGGTTGGTACTGTGCGAGCCAAAGTACCATCGGGAGAAGTCGAACAGGCCGGAGCGGCTGAGCTCCACTTCGAGGCGATCCACCTTGGGCGCCTCGTACTTCTCATCGGGCGTAATTCCGCCGCCGCCATAGACCGTGCGGCCACCATCGGTCATCTTCACATCGAGCGGGTTCTTGGCGTCGTCGTCTTTGTGGAAGTAGTAATCGTAGAACGACTTATTGCTGTAGTCGCGCTGAATCAAGCGGCCGCTGGGGGTGTAGAAGTGGGCCGTGGTCAGCGCCAGGCCGGTGTTTTCGCTGAGCGGGTAAACGGTCTGTACCAGGCCCTTGCCGAAGGTCCTGGTCCCCATAATCCAGGCGCGGTCGTGGTCCTGGAGGGCGCCGGCCACAATCTCCGCCGCGGAGGCCGAGTAGCCATCCACCAGCACCACGATGGGGTACTCGTGCCCATGGTTCCCGTTACGTGCAACGTAAGACTTCTCGGGCGACGAACGGCCATGGTGGGAGACAATCAGCGCGCCTTTCTCGAGGAAATGATCGGCTACATCGACGCCCTGGTTCAGCAGCCCGCCGGGGTTGTTGCGAAGGTCCAGCACCAGTCCCTTGATGTTGTTCTCGCCCAGGCGCTTCAGGTTCTCGTCCAGTTCCTTGCCGGTGGTTTCGGCAAAGCTCAGGATCTTGAGATAGGCGATCCCCGGCTTTACCCAAAAGGCATCCTCGACGCTCTTGCGGCTGATGTCATCGCGCGTGACCGTGAAGGTAAGGTTGTCCGCCGAGCCTTCGCGTGAGACCACGATCTGGACCTTGGTTCCGCGCGGCCCCTTGAGCAGGTCGGCGATTTCCGTGGTGGTCAAGCCATCGGTGGGCTGGTCGTTCACCATCACGATGATGTCGCCAGCTCGCAGACCGGCTTTGTAGGCGGGATAGCCCGGGAACGGCGCCTGCACCACGGTCTTGCCATTTCGCGGCTGGACCTGCATTCCCACTCCCGAGTAGCGGCCCCTCTGGTCTTCGCGAAGCGCCTGGTATTCCTTGGGATCGAAGAAGTTGGAGTGCGGATCGAGGGTCCGCAACATGCCCGGTACCGCGCCTTTGTAGATAGCCTTGTCGGCGGAGACGGGCTCCGCAAAGTTCTGTTCCACCAGGGCGAGCACCTTGGTGAAGCTTGCAACATCCTGATCCAGTTCCGCCGTATCGGAGGGGTCGGCCGCCTCCGCCTGGACCTGAGGCCCATAGAATCCGCCCGCGATGGAACAAACCAACACGATCAGCGGCAAAACCAACAGGCTGCGCCTCTTTTGGGCCATTCGGACTCCGTCCTTCTAATGGAAAGTATACCGTACCTGACAGGATGCCGAAAAAAGTCAGCCGGCCCGCCACTGGGCAAGCTAAAGCATGCCCCACCTTGGTGGGGCATGCTTTAGCTTGCCCAGTGCCCGCTTGCGGGCAATTTCCTCACACCTTTTTCAGAAACCTGCTAATGAGTTAGACGTGGGAGGGGACGGAAGGGCTTCGAGAATCGGGGCCCTGTGGGCCGGAGACTGCGGGGGCATCCCGGCGGATGGCGTCCAGCACTCCGTTCACGAACTGGACGGATTCTTCATTCGAGAACTTGCGAGCCAGTTCGAGGGCTTCGTCGATGCCGATGGCGGCGGGGGTGCCGGCGTGGATCATCTCGAACACCGCCAGGCGCAAGATGTTGCGGTCCACAATGGGCATGCGCTCCATCCGCCAGTGCTCCGCATGTTTCGATATTTGTTCGTCTATTTCGGCGGCGTGTTGCACCGTTCCGCGCACCAGATCGGTCACAAACGGGTCGCGCGCGGGTTGCTCCTCGGAGTAGAGCGTGTCGTAGTAGGCGTCGATGGCCTCGTCCACCGATTGCCGGCGGGCGTCCCACAGAAAGAGAATTTGGAGCGCGCGCTGCCGCGACCGGCGCCGCGAGGGCATCAGGTTGTCTGCCGCAGGGCGCGCAGCAGGTTGGCCGTTTCGATGGCGGTCATGGCGGCGTCGAAGCCCTTATTGCCGCCCTTCGCGCCAGCGCGGTCGATGGCCTGCTCCAGAGTATTGGTAGTGAGCACGCCGAAGGACACCGGCACTCCGGTCTCCACGGCCACGTGGGCCACGCCCTTGGCGGCTTCCGCGGCCACGTAGTCGAAGTGCGGCGTCTCGCCGCGGATCACCGCGCTCAGGCAGATCACGGCGTCGTAGCGGTGCTGGCGGGCCATCTCGGCGGCCACCAGCGGAAGCTCCCACGAACCGGGGACCTTGATGACATCGATCAGGTCCGGGTTGGCGCCGGTGCGGGTGAGCGCGTCCATGGCGCCGCCGAGCAGGCGCTCGGTAATGAAGCTATTGAATCGGCTGACGATGATGGCGAATCGCAGATCGCCGGCCGATAGCTGCCCTTCGTATACTCTCGACATCTTATGGATCAGTGTAGCACCCGTGTGGGATAATCGTTTTACAGAGCATCCCCACACCGCATGGATCGCGAATTCATCCGCAATTTCTCTATCATTGCGCACATCGACCACGGCAAATCGACCCTGGCGGACCGCCTGCTGGAGGCGACCGGCGCGCTTTCGCAGCGCGAAATGATGGAGCAGGTGCTCGACACCATGGACCTGGAGCGCGAGCGCGGCATCACCATCAAGGCCCATGCGGTGCGCCTGAATTATCGCGCCGATGACGGCAACCTTTATCAACTCAACCTGATCGATACGCCGGGGCACGTGGACTTTTCCTACGAGGTCTCGCGCAGCCTGCAAGCCTGCGAAGGCGCCCTGCTGGTGGTGGACGCGTCGCAGGGCGTGGAGGCCCAGACGCTCGCCAATACCTACCTGGCGCTGCACCACAACCTGGAAATCATTCCCGTAATCAACAAGATCGATCTGCCCTCTGCCGAGCCGGAGCGCATTCGCGAGCAGATCGAAACCGTGATCGGCCTCGACGCGCGCGATGCCGTGCTCGCCAGCGCCAAGCAGGGCATCGGGGTGCACGACATCCTGGAGGCCATCGTCCACCTGGTGCCGCCGCCCAAAGGCTCGCCCGATGCGCCCCTGCGCGCGCTGATCTTCGACTCGTGGTTCGATTCCTATCGCGGCGTGATCATTCTGGTGCGCGTGTTGGATGGAAGGCTGCGGCTGAAGCAGAAGATCCGGCTGTGGTCCAACGGGCAGGTGTTCGAAGTGGAGGCCCTTGGGTACCAGGCGCCCAAGGCCACCCCGTGCGACGAGCTGGCGGCGGGCGAGGTGGGGTTCCTCTCCGCCAACATCAAGACGGTGTCGGACGCCAAGATCGGGGACACCATCGTGGACCACGAGTTTCCGGCCGCGGAGCCGCTCCCCGGCTTCGAAGAGATCAAGCCCATGGTGTTCGCCGGCCTCTACCCGGTGGAATCCCACGAGCACGGCCTGCTGCGCGACGCGCTCGAAAAATTGCGGCTCAACGACAGCGCCTTCACCTTCGAACCCGAACACTCCGTGGCGCTGGGTTTCGGTTTCCGCTGCGGATTCCTGGGGCTGCTGCACCTGGAAATCGTCCAGGAGCGCCTCGAGCGCGAGTTCGACATCGACCTCATCACCACCGCGCCGGGCGTGCGCTACCGCGTCACCAACACGGTTGGGGAAGTCCTCGAAGTGACCAGCCCCACCAAGTTCCTCGACCCTTCCGAGATCAAGCAGATCGAAGAGCCCATCATCGACGCCACCGTGATTACGCGCGAGGAGTACCTGGGCGGCATTCTGAAGCTGCTCGAAGAGAAGCGCGGGGAGCAGAAGAAATTCGAGTACATGGGCGGCGGGCGCGTCATGCTGACCTACGAGCTGCCGCTCAACGAGATCGTCCTGGATTTTTACGACCGGCTGAAATCCTGTTCGCGCGGCTACGCCTCGCTGGACTATCACCTGTCGGGATACCGCGTTTCGCAGATGGTGAAGCTGGACGTGCTGGTGGCCGGGGAGCCGGTGGACGCGCTTTCCATCATCGTGCACAAGGAGTTCGCCTTCGAGCGCGGCAAGGACCTCATTTCGCGCCTGCGCCGCCTGATCCCCCGGCAGATGTTCGAAGTGGCCCTGCAGGCGGCCATTGGCAATAAGATCGTGGCGCGCGAAAACATTTCCGCCATGCGCAAGAACGTGCTGGCCAAGTGTTACGGCGGCGACATCACGCGCAAGCGCAAGCTGCTGGAAAAGCAGAAGGAAGGCAAGAAGCGCATGAAGCGCGTGGGCCGCGTCGAGATCCCGCAGGAAGCGTTCCTGGCGGTGCTCAAGGTGGGGCCGCTCGAAGAAGGCGAGTGAGGAGCCAGGCTGGATCGCGCTGGTCGCCATCTTGGAGGACCGCCTGGCGGGAGTTTACTCCCGCGAGGTTGTTTGAAGGGCCGCTCGCATCGGCAATCCCTTGGTGCACCAGCACTGACGCCGTAGCCTTCCGATCGCTTTCTGTATTACCCTACGTGTCGCCGCCTTGGTCAAGGACCGCACCGCTCCCATCCCGCTGGCCGCCGCCATCGGCGGTCCGCGACCAGCGGGCGGCCTGCACGGCGCCGGAGCATTTCAAGGCCAGCTCGTAACGTGCCGGCATGGTTGAAGCCCTGCGTCCACTCGGTCCAGCCGCGGCTGGTGTACTGCCCGTGAACGGTGGAGACGGGCGCGCCCCGGGCGGGCGCCAGGACTTCTCGAGGGAGCGGATCTTGGCGGCGGAGAGTTCGAACAGCCGGCATAGCTTGGGCGCCAGCGCCGCCGGCGTGAGATCCCCATCTGAGCCGGCGCGGTTCATTCAACCCGGTCCAGAATCACCGCGGTGGCGTCGAAATCGCCGCGCAGATTCAGGTTCAGGCCCGCCTTCATGAGGTAGGCACCGCTCAGTTGCGGCGGCGTCTCGACCAGTTTCCCGTCAATCGACTCCACGCGGTAGACCGCGCGCTCGTCCAGCCCCCACAGGCGAATTGTAGGCGCCGCGGTTTCGTATTGCTGCGAGTGCCGGAAAGCGAATAGCACGGCCTGCTTGCCGTCGGACGAAACATATTCGTTGGCCGTGACATCGTTGGTTCGCGGCGACAAGAGGCGATACAGGCTGCCGGTCTGGACCGTCCCCCGGATGCGCTTATAAACCGCGATCAGCTTGGTTGCCATCGCGGAATCCTGCGCCGTCCAGTGGTTCAGGTTGGCCCCGATCCCCAGCGCGCCCTGCATGGCCACCAGGAACCGGAACTCGAGCGGCGTCGACCGGCCATTCATGTTGGGAACGTCGGTCACCCACGCGGACATAACCTTCGGAGCATAGGCCTCGGTGAATCCCTCCTGAATGCGCAGACGGTCGAAGGCTTCGGTGTTGTCCGAGGTCCAGACTTCCTCGACGCGCCGGAGAATTCCGAGGTCCACGCGGCCGCCGCCGCCGGAGCACGATTCGATTTCGAGCTGGGGATGCCGCGCGCGCAAGCGGTCTATGATCTCGTACAGGTTGCGGACGTACTCCACCCACAGCTTTCGCTGATCCGCCGGCGCCGCCTCGGGCCAGCCCGGTTCGGAGAAGGTCCGGTTCATGTCCCACTTGAAGTAGCGTAAGTGGTTCTCGGTGGCAAGCTTATCCAGCACCGCGAAAATGTGCTCTTTCACATCGTTGCGCGCCAGGTTCAAGATCATCTGGTTGCGCAGCTCGCTGCGCGGGCGGCCCGGAAAATTCATGACCCAATCGGGATGCTGGCGATACAGGTTGCTATCGGCGTTGACCATTTCCGGCTCGACCCATAGGCCGAAATCCATGCCGAGGCCGTTTACGTGGTCGATGAGGCCCTTCAGGCCTTGCGGGAATTTCTTGGGGTTCACGACCCAGTCGCCCAGGCCGGCGTGGTCGTCGTTGCGGGCGCCGAACCAGCCGTCGTCCATCACGAACAGCTCGACCCCCAGCTTGGCGGCCTTGTCCGCCAGCTCCGTCTGGCCGGCTTCGTTGACGTTGAAGGTGGTCGCCTCCCAGGAGTTGTAGAGCACCGGACGCAGGCGTGAAGCGGCGCCGCCCGGCAGAATCTGTTCACGCTCGAAGCGGTGCAGGGTGCGCGAAGCGCCGCCGAAGCCGCTCTCCGAAAACCCCGCATAGAACGCCGGTGTCTCCAGGGTCTCGCCGGGCTTCAGCGGGTACGAGAAATCGAACGTGTTGAACCCGCCCGTCACGCGCACCTGCCGGTAGGGCGTCTGCTCCACGGTGATGCGCCAGTTCCCGCTCCACCCCAGCGCGCCGAACCACACGCGCCCGTTCTCCTCGGTGGCGTCGCCCGGGTCGATGGCGAACCACGGGTTGATATTGTGGCCGGTGTGTCCCAGGCGGCTCTCCAGCACCTTCATCCCCTCGTGAATCGGCTCGCGGTTGAGCTGCGTTTCGGCGGCCCACCGGCCGCTGAGATAACTGAGCTGGTATCCGTCTCCCGGCGGCAGGTTCCAGGTTGCCGATTGCGCGCTCTCCACCGTCAGCGGCCGCGCGGTCCCGTTGCGGATGGTGGCATGGCGCTGTAGGATGCCGTATTCCGGATACACGCGGTAGTGGAGCGTCACTTCGATGGGGTCGCGGATGTCGCGCAGCGTGATCTCGAGATCGTTCCCCTGGATGCGGTGGGAGACGTAGCGCAGCACCAGGTCGCGATTGCCGTCCTCACGCGTGATTTTGAGCGCCGGCTCGTAGTAGCGAGGCCCGCCCCAGCCGGGAAACTCCTCGTTCTCGAGCATCTGGCGGGGGTCGAAAGAGGAGATATCGCGGCGCTCCGGCGGGGCGGCCAGATCGTCCATACGCCACAGCGGCGCGCCCCAATACAAGTGCCGCAGCGACCCATCCGCGCCAATTCCCATGGCATAAGAGCTCTGCCGCGTGGTCAGCAGCCAGACCTTGCGGGTTTCCGAATACTGAATCGCCTGGGCCGCAAGCGTAGCGGTCGCCAGCAGGAGAAGACAGAAGAAAGCGAGTGGGCGTCTCATAATCGACACCCAGTATAGCGTGGGGGGTGAGCGGCCTATGCGTGCCGCGTCATTCCCAGCACGGCGTTGACGAGCACCGCAGCCATGCCCACCGGAATGGCGATCTTCCAGCCGATATTCATGAGCTGGTCGTAGCGGAAACGCGGGAACGTGCCGCGGAACCAGATCAGCAGGTAAATGACGGTCGAGACCTTGAACAGGAACCAGAACAGGCCAATCACCGCATGGTTCACTACTGGAATGGCGAAAACCGCGCCGATCAGCACCAGCGTCAGGGCGGTGAGCACCAGCACCACCTGCTGAATCCGCTCCTTCAGAGGCTTCACCAGCAGCAGCGTCAGGGCGCCGGAGCCTACGAACAGCACCACCGGAAACGCCACGTTGAGCGGCACTTCCAGCCAGCCCACGCTCGGGAACGGCCGCAGCCAGCCGCCCCAGAACAGCGTCACGGCCACCGACGCCACCACGAAGACGTTGGCGTACTCGGCGAGGAAGTAGAGCGCGAAGCGGAAACCGCTGTACTCGGTGTGGAAGCCGTCCACCAACTCGGATTCGGCTTCCGGCAGATCGAACGGCGTGCGGTTGGTTTCGGCCGTGGCGGCGATGAGGTACACCGCGAACGGAACAATCATGAAGAAGTAGTTGTCGAAAACGAACCACACGCCGCGGTCCAGTTGGGCCTTGACGATGCCTTGCAGGCTGAGCGTGCCCGCCGCCATCACGGCGGAAACCAGCGCGAACGCCAGGGCCACTTCATAGCTCACCAGTTGCGCCGCGGCGCGCAGCGCGCCCATGAGCGGGTAATGGCTGTTGGAAGACCAGCCGCCGAGGACGATTCCGAGAATTCCCACCGCGGACGTGGCCGAAATCACCAGCAGCCCCACGTTCACGTCGGACACGAAAATGTTCTTTGCGAACGGCAGAACCGCGAAGGCCGTGAGCGCGGTGATGGTGGAAACGCACGGCGCGAACCAGAAGATGGCCTTGTCGGCGTTGGCCGGGATGATGTCTTCCTTGAGCAGCAGCTTGAAAGCGTCGGCGATCGGTTGCAGCAGCCCATGCGGCCCCACGCGCATCGGTCCCAGGCGCACCTGGAAATCGGCCAGGACCTTGCGCTCCACCAGCGAGAGGTATCCGGCCACCAATGTGACGGTCGCTATGATGACCAGCGCCACCACCGCCGCGATCCACGGATTTGACATAGCCGTCTGCATATCGTCCTTACCGCAACAGCGAAGTCTGCGCCAGCCTGAGGAACGGCTCGGGATAGATGCCGATGCCGAGCGTCAGTACGCCGCTCACCACCAGCGCCACTCGCAGCCCGAAGCTCGTCGCCAGCGGGGCCTGTTCCGCCACCTCGCCAATGAACATGCTGCGCACAATCTTGAAGTAGTAATAAATCGCCACCGCCACGTACAGGGTAGCCACCACCGCCAGCGTGTAGTGCCTGGTCTGAATCAGCGCCAGGAAGATGTAATACTTGCCCAGGAACCCGGCGGTCGGCGGAATGCCCGCCAGCGAAAGCAGAAAGATCAGCATCAGGATGGCGTGGCCGGGGGCCTTGCGCATCAGGCCGGAGATATCTTCGAGATCTTCTCCGATGATGTTCTGGCGGCGCAGCGACACCACCACCAGGAACGCCCCCAGGTTCATGAATGTGTACACCATGATATACACCGCGATACCGTTGATGCCGGTGTCGTTGCCCGCCACCAGGCCCAGCAGCATGTAACCGGCGTGCGAGATGGAACTGTACGCCAGCAGCCGTTTGATATTGGTCTGATTGATGGCGGCCAGGTTCCCCAGCGTCAGGGTGGCCACCGCGACAGCCGCCAGCAGCGGCTCCCAGGCTTCGCGCGATGAGGCCAACGGACCGAGGAAAATGCGCAGCAGGAAGGCCATCGAGGCCGCCGTCGACGCCACCGATAGATACGCCGTCACGGTGGTGGGCGCGCCCTCATAAGCGTCCGGAGCCCACATGTGGAAGGGCACCGCCGAAATCTTGAACAGCAGCCCCACCGAGGTGGTGACGATCGCCAGCACCACCACCGGGTCCCACGGCGACCGCGCCGCCATGGCCGCCGCGACATCCGCCAGCTTGGTGGAGCCGGCCATGCCGTACATCAGCGAGAAGCCGTACACCAGGAATCCACTGGAAAACGCGCCCAGCAGCAGGTATTTCATGGCGGCCTCGTTGGAGCGCTTGTCGGTGCGCAGAAAGCCCACCATGACGTAGAAGCAGAGCGCCATCAGTTCGAGGCCAATGAACAGCGTAATCAGGTCCGTGCCGGTCGCCAGGAAGTACATGCCGCATTGCGCGAACAGCATCAGCGCGTAGTATTCGCCGTGGTGCTCGCCCGCGATTTCCAGGTACTTGTACGACACCATCGCCACGGTCAGGGCAGCCGCCACGAAAATCCAATTAAAGAAAATGCCGAAGCCGTCCACCGTCACCGAGCCTTGGAAACCGGTGAGTTCCGACAGGCCGTTGGCCGTCAGATAGGCGTACTGTTGGTATAGCCCATAGCCGGCGAAGCCTTCCGCCAGCGCCACGAAAATCACCAGCCACTTGCGCTGGCGAGGATCGGGAAAAATGAGGAAGTCGAACAGCAGGATGGCGCAGCCGAACAACACCAGCATCACTGCCGGGATGATGGTGAAGTAGTCGGCGGATGTGAAAAACTGGCTCATCGTGCGCTCCTGACCTGGATGGCCGCCACCTGGCCCCGACCCGCAAGAGCGGCGGGTGCCCCGAAGTATCCCGGTCTCACGCGTTCCACAATCTCAGTCACTGGCTTCCGCAAGATATCGAAGTACGGCTTGGGATAGATGCCGATCCAGAAAGCCCAAACGATGAGCGGCGCGAAAACCGCGATCTCACGGAAGCTCACGTCGGGGAGTCCCAGGTTCTTCCCATTGGTCACCTGGCCCAGCATGGTCCGCTGGTAGAGCCACAGCAGATATGCGGCGCCCAGGACGACGCCCGTCACGGCGAACGCCGCCCATACGTGGCTGGCTTCGAACGCGCCTTGCAGAATGGTGAACTCGCCGATAAACCCGTTCAGGAGCGGCAGGCCGGCGGAGCTCAGCATCGCGATCGCGAAGATGACGGCGAACTTCGGCATCACGTGCGCCAGACCGCCGTATTCGGAGATTTCGCGCGTGTGCCGGCGCTCGTAAACCACGCCGATGATGAGGAAGAGCATGCCCGTCGAGATGCCGTGATTGAGCTGCTGGAGCACGCTGCCGGCGATGCCGTTGGGGTTCATGGAGAAAATGCCCAGCGTGCAGAAGCCCAGGTGGCTCACCGAGGAGTAGGCCACCAGCTTCTTCCAATCCTGCTGCATCAGGCTCACCAGGGCGCCGTAGACGATTCCGACGATGGAAAGAACCGCCAGAATCTGCACGATGGTCTGGTCCACCGAGGCCTTGGGCAGCAGCGGGAGCGAGAAGCGCAGGAACCCGTAGGTCCCCATCTTCAGCAGCACGCTGGCCAGAATGACGGAACCGGCCGTGGGTGCTTCCACGTGCGCGTCGGGCAGCCAGGTGTGAAACGGGAACATGGGCACCTTGATGGCGAAGCCCAGGAAGAACGCCCAGAAGACCCATTGCTCCATGCCGAGCGTCATGTGGAGATTCATCAGATCGGCGATTTCAAAGGTGTACGTGCGGAACTGGCGGAAGTGCTGGAAGTAGAGCGTCAGGATGCCCAGCAGCATCAGCACCGATCCGGCCAGCGTATAGAGGAAGAACTTGATGGCCGCGTAGAGCTTTCGCGGGCCGCCCCAGATGCCGATGATGAAGTACATGGGCACCAGCACCAGTTCCCAGAAGACGTAGAACAGGAAGAAATCGAGGGAAATGAACACCCCGATCATGCCCGTCTGCAACAACAGGAACATGGCGTAGTAACCCTTGACGCGGTCGTCGACCGCGTTCCAGGAAGAGAGAATCGCCAGGAAGCCCACCAGCGTGGTGAGCATCACCAGCAGCAGGCTGATGCCGTCGATGCCCAGGTGGTAATTGGCGCCGAGCGTGGGGATCCAGCTTGCGCGCTCCTCGAACTGGAAGCCGGAGACGTCCACGCGGAAGCGCGAGACCAGCGGCAAAGAAACCAGGAACCCGGCGAGGGCGGCCAGGTTCGCCCAAATCCGCAGCAGGCGCTTGCTCTGGGAAGGAATAAAGAGCAGGACCGCCAGGCCGGCCAGGGGCGTGAATAAAACGATGCTGAGTAAGTGCTGGTCCATATCGCTACCGCGCTATGTAATACCCCAGGAACGCCAACACGCCCACCACCACGAAGAATGCGTACGCCTGCACGCGCCCGGTTTCGAGGATGCACATCGGGTAGGAAAGCATCTTCACGCAGAAGGAGCCGAAACGCACGGCGCCGTCGACGATCCAGGTGTCCCACCAGATGGACACGCGCGAGGCGAAACGTGTCAACCAGCCCGCGCCGTTCACCCCGCCATCCACCACGTTGCGGTCGAAGGCGCCGCACAAGCGGCCGCCGCCCTTGCCGAGACCGTTCACGAACAGGAAGTCGTAGATCTCGTCCACGTACCATTTGTTGTAGAGCAGGGCGTGCAGCGGCTTGACGGACTTTGCGATGGTATCCGGGATTTCGGGTTTGTGGTGATAGAAGTACCAGGCGATGACAATGCCGATGATGGCCACCGCCACCGAGAGCCCCATGAGAATCCACTCCACCGACGCATCGTGCGCACCCTCCCCGGCCGCTTCCACCTCGGCCGAAGCAAAGGCGGGATGGAGCCACCGTTCAAACCCGCGGAAGCTGTCGCCCAGGTTCCACAGCTTGGGCACTCCCAGCCAGCCGGCCAGCACGCTGCCGGCGGCCAGCACGATGAGCGGCACGGTCATGGTGGCGGGCGATTCGTGTACGTGTTTCGCCACTTCCGGCGCCACGTGCGACTTGCCGTAGAACGTCATGGTCATGAGCCGCCACATATAGAACGCCGTCAGGCCGGCGGTGGCCAGCCCCACGAACCACAGCAGCTTCGAGCCCTGCGGCGAACTGTACGTCTGCCACAGAATCTCGTCCTTGGAGAAGAAGCCCGCCAGGCCCGGAATGCCGGCGATGGCCACGGACGCCACCCACATGGTCCAGTGCGTGATGGGGATCTTGTCCTTCAGCGCGCCCATGCGGCGCATATCCTGCTCGCCGCCCATGGCGTGGATCACCGAACCGGAGCAGAGGAACAGCAGCCCCTTGAAGAACGCGTGCGTGAACAGGTGGAAGATGGCCACCCAATAAGCGCCCACGCCCAGCGCCAGGAACATGTAGCCGAGCTGGCTGACCGTGGAGTACGCCAGCACGCGCTTGATATCGTTCTGCACCAGCGCGATGCTCGCGGCCAGGATGGCCGTGAACGCGCCTACCACCGCCACCACGGTCGACGTGACCGGCGTCAACTGGTACAGGGCCGAAGAGCGCGCCACCATGTATACGCCGGCCGTCACCATGGTGGCCGCGTGGATCAGGGCGGAGACGGGCGTGGGACCTTCCATGGCGTCCGGCAGCCAGGTGTACAGCGGAATCTGCGCCGATTTGCCGGTGGCGCCGAAGAACATCAGCAGCGACATCGCGCTGAGAACGCCAAAGCCCGCCACCTCCGGTACGAAGTGGCCGCCGCGCAACAGCGCGTTGACGTCCGTGAACCGCACCGTGCCGAGCACCGACATCATGAGCAGCATTCCCAGGATGAAGCCCGCGTCGCCCACGCGGTTCATGATGAACGCTTTCTTGCCCGCGTCGGCCGCCGACTTCTTGTGGAAGTAGAAACCGATCAGCAGGTAGCTGCACAGCCCCACGCCTTCCCAACCCACGAACAGCAGAATGTAGTTGTTGGCCAGCACCAGCATCAGCATGAAGAAGACGAACAGGTTCATGTAGCCGAAAAACCGGTAGTAGCCGTTATCGTGGGCCATGTACCCGATGGAGTACACGTGGATCAGGAACCCCACGCCCGTGACTACCAGGATCATGACGGAGCTGAGCGGATCGAGCAGAAACCCCCAGTCCGCCTGGAACGTGGCGAGGTGCCCGTTGGCCATATGAAACGGCAGCCCGGCGAGCCACGTGAACTGCACCAGTTGGTGCACCCTGCCCGCCGTCTGCGAAAGCTGCCACACCGCGCCCACCGAGAAGATGAAGGAGAGCAGCACCATCCCCGGGCAGAGCAGGCTGACCAGGAACCTCAATGGCGAATGCTGGTGCGCGTGGCCGTGGTCGCCACGCTCCGGCCCCACGCCCGGCGCCACCGCCACATCGGACACCGGCTGCGGGTCGAGGAGCTTGCCGGCGAACAGCATCAGCAGCGCTCCGAAGAGCGGGAACAGAGGTATCAGCCAGATTTGATCGAGGAAATTCACGGCTCTCCTACCACTTCAATATGTCCATTTCATCGGACTGCACGGTCTCCTTGTTGCGGAACAGCGCGATCAGGATGCCCAGCCCCACGGCGGCCTCGGCCACCGCGTCGGTAATCACGAAAATCGCGAAAACTTGCCCGTTGACGTTGTGCAGGGCGTGCGAAAACGCGATGAGGTTGATGTTCACCGCGTTCAGAATCAGCTCGATGGACATCAGGATGATGACGACATTGCGCCGCGTCAGCACGCCCACGGTTCCAATGAGCAGCAGCGCCGCGCTCAGGACCAGGTAATGAAACGTCGTAATCGGATGCATGGTCAGATCCTCTTCTTCGCCATCACCACGGAGCCCACCACCGCCACCAGCAGCAGGACGGAAGCGATCTCGAAAGGCAGCAGATACTCGGAAAACAGCGAATCCGCCAGCGCTTCGGTGTTGCCCAGGCCCGGCGGCAGCCCCGTGACGGCTTCGGCGAAGTGAAACGCGTCCTGGCCGCGGTACAGGAAGTAGCCGATCTGGACCCCCACCGCGGCCACCGCCGCCAGCGCCACCAGCCACTGTTTATTGAACTGCCGCTGGTGGGCCGCCCGGTCCAGATTCACCAGCATGATGACAAACAGAAACAGCAGCATGATGCCGCCCACGTAGAGCACAATCTGCACCGCGAACAGGAACTCGGCCTGCTGCAACAGGTACAGCCCCGCCACGCCGAGCAGCGAAACGATCAGCGAAATCGCGCTGTGGACCGCATTCCGCTGGGTGATGGTCAGGATGCCGCCGCCCAGCACCAGCGCGGCGAACACGTAGAACAGAATCGCATTGATATCGGTCAGCATTTGTATTGCTTGGGCCGCGGCCCCTCTTCCAGCATCTGCCGGTCCCAGATCATGCCCGGCCGCGAGTAGCTGGCCAGCTCGAAATCCTGCGTCAGCTCCAGCGCGTCCACCGGGCAGGCGTCTTCGCACAGGCCGCAGAACATGCACCGGGAAAGATCGTAAGTAAACGTGGTCAGCTCCTTGCGCCGGGTCTGCTCATTGCGCTCGGCGCCCACCACGATCAGGTTTTCCGGGCACGCCAGCGCGCACAAATTACACGCAATGCACAGCGTCTCGCCATTCTCCGGGTTGTTATTGAGCCGCGGCGCCCCGCGATACCGCTCGGCCACCTTGGGCCGTTCCGCGGGATACTGCTCGGTGACGATGTACTTGGGTTTCTGGTTGCGGAAGGTGACCGCCAGCCCCTGGAACAGGTCCACCAGAAAGATTTTTCTAAACAGCTTCCCCGCGGTCACCGGTCCACCTCTCCGAGCACGATATCCAGCGTTCCTATCACCGCCACGATGTCCGCCACCAGCCCGCCGCGGACCATGCGGTCCAGCGCCTGGAGATTGACGAACGAGGGCGGCCGCACGCGCACGCGGTAGGGCTGCACGCTGCCATCGCTCACCACGTAATACCCCAGCTCGCCCTTGGGCGCTTCGATGGAAACGTATGCCTCGCCCACCGGCGGCTTGATCACCTTTGGCACCTTGGCCATGATGGCGCCTTCGGGAATGCTCTCCACCGCCTGCCGGATGATGCGGACCGCCTGGCGCATCTCCTGCATGCGCACGATGTACCGGTCGAAGGTGTCGCCGTTTTGCCGGATGGGGATTTCGAAATCGTATTTCTCGTAGCCCGAATACGGCTGCGCCTTGCGCAGGTCCCACTTCACGCCCGCCGCGCGCAGCAGCGGCCCGGTCACACCGTACTCTTTGCACTCGTCGGCGGTCAGGACGCCCACGTTGGTGAGCCGCCCCTTCCAGATGCGGTTGCCGGTCAGCAGTTCCTCGTACTCGTCCACCTTCGGCGGAAACATGTCGCAGAAGGCCTTCACATCCTGCTCGAAGGTGTCATAAGTCTCGTATTGCAGCCCGCCGATGCGGAAGGCGTGCGTGGTGAGCCGCGCGCCGCAGTACTTCTCGAAGATGTTGAGCGCCTCTTCCCGCTCGCGGAAGCAGTAGAACACGGGCGTGATGGCGCCGATATCGAGCGCGTGCGTCCCCAGCCACACCAGGTGGCTGGCAATGCGGTTCAGCTCGGTGAGGATGACCCGCACCACCTGCGCTCTGGGCGGCGCCTCGACGTTCAGCAGTTTCTCCACCGCCAGGCAGTAGCCCAGGCCGTTGGAGACGGCCGCCACGTAGTCCATGCGGTCCACGTACGGATTGAACTGCGCCCAAGTGCGGTTCTCGGCGATCTTCTCCACGCCGCGGTGCAGGTAGCCGATGACGCAATCCGTCCCCAGAATCTTCTCGCCGTCCAGCTTCAGGATGACCCGCAGCACACCGTGGGTGGAGGGGTGCTGCGGCCCCATGTTGAGGACCAATTCGGTCGAGTCTAGAAAAGTGGAGTCCGGCATACTGGCGTCACTGGCCGCTTTCAATGCCCAGGTTTTCCTGCACCCAGCGCTGGTCCTGCTGAATAATGGAGTAATCCTTGCGCAGCGGATGGCCCTGCCAGTCCTCGGGCAGCAGGATGCGCCGCAGGTCCGGGTGGCCGGCGAATTCGATGCCGAACATGTCGAATACCTCGCGCTCCAGCCAGTTGGCCGTCAGGTGCACGCCCACCGCGGTCGCAGGCTTGTAGCCGTCGGAAATGTGAGTCTTGATCCGCACCCTCTCGTTCCTGGGGAAGCTATAAATAATGTACACCAGGTCGAACCGCTCGGGCCGCTTGGGCCAATCCACCGCGGTGATATCGACCAGGTAGTCGAAGTCCGCTTCGAGCTTCAGGTATTCGAGGATGGGGACCGCCGCTTCCGGCTTGGCGACGATGAAGTTCTGGCCCAGGTAGGTGGAAGTTTCGGCGATCTGGCCGCCGAACCTCTCTTTCAACTCGCGCGCGAGGCCGCTTTCCCAAGGCGTGGCCGCCATGGTCGCGGGCGGCTTGGGAGGTGGCGCGGCGGGCTCGGGAGGAGATGGCTTTGCCGGCTGTCCCGCGGCCTCGCCCCCTGCGGGGGGAGGCGCGGCGGAGCCCCCAGGCTTTTGCTCGTCGGCCATTCGATCTCCTCGTGAAGACTCTTACATTTATCACCCGCCGCGGAGGAGTGTCAAATTGCGCGACCGGGGGCGGGTGCTGTGGGTCGGCGTGCGCGACGTTGGCTCTGCTCACGCCGAAGGTATGCCGAAAAGGTCGCGATGTCTGGTCGGGGCGCCGATACACCAGCATGAAGATCAGAGACGTCATCAGAGCCATCGAGTTTCACCTTGAGGGAATGCGCGAGGATGGGGATCCGATACCCGAGCCCACCACGATTGCAACCTACGTTGGCGCGCCGGCGGCTTGAGGCAGGACTCCGGCAAGAGCGGCGTTTCCCGATTCATCCCCCATCTCTACCGTTTAACCCCCGTTAAGCGCCGGTCGATTCCGCAGGCTCCGAGGAAAATCCGGATTGTGCTGTAATGTTTCCATGGCCCTCAGCCTCAAAGCCATTTTTCAACGGGACGACCGATACGAAGGTGTCCGTAGGATCAATATTTACCTGTTGCGACTGGTCTTCATCTTAATGTTCTTCGTGCTGGGAAGGGACACTTGGACGCACATCCTCACCCACGAGGGATCATGGGAACCAACAAATGCCGTGGCGTGGTGCGTCTGGACAGCCTTCGCGACTTTGGCGGGCATAGGAATCATCCGGCCTTTGAAAATGCTGCCGATCCTGCTGCTGGAAATATTCTACAAAGTCCTGTGGCTCATTCTTGTGGCGTACCCACTCTGGGCAAAGGGCACGTTGGTAGGTTCACCAGCGGAAGGCATCACCTCGGGGTTTTTGTGGGTGCTATTACCCATCGTTGCCGTACCTTGGGGGTATGCGTTTGTGAATTACATTTACAGACCAAAGAAATAGCACATGTTCTTTGCGTGCGGCGTTATCCACGAGCAACCGCTCGAAGCAGGATCTCAGCGCGGGTTGAGATTTAATGGGAACTGCACTAGTCTACAATAAGAGCACTTGGGGCATGTCGCACTCAGTCCAGCATCTTGGGAGAACCTGGAACCGCCTGCGCCGGCGCATCCGTGAGATTCGGATGATCGCCAAGGGGCTGGCCTCCACGGACCATCCCATCATGGCGCACGTCATTCCGATGCGCCGCTGCAATCTCTCGTGCGCTTACTGCAATGAATACGACGACCATTCCAAACCCGTGCCGCTGGAGGTGATGTGTCAGCGGCTGGACCGGCTGGCCGGGCTGGGAACCGCCATCGTCACCATCAGCGGCGGCGAACCGCTGCTGCATCCGGACCTGGACCCGATCCTGGCGCGCATTCGCCGCCACGGCATGATCGCCGGGTTGATCACCAATGGTTACCTTCTTACCGCCGAGCGCATCCAGCGCCTCAACCGCGCCGGGCTCGAGCACCTGCAAATCTCCATCGACAACGTCATGCCCGACGACGTTTCCAAGAAGAGCCTCAAGGTGCTCGACAAGAAACTGCGCATGCTGGCCAAGCACGCCGCTTTCCACGTGAACATCAACTCGGTGGTGGGCGGCGGCATTCGCAATCCCCGGGACGCGATCGTCATCGGCCGGCGCGCGCTGGAACTGGGGTTCACCTCGACGGTGGGGATCATCCACGATGGCGGCGGCCAGTTGCAGCCCTTGCGCGACGAAGAGCGCGAAGTCTACCTGGCCATGCGCTCCATGGAAAAGAGCAGCTACGCGCAGTTCAACTATTTCCAGGACAACATCGCGCACGGCAAGGAGAACGACTGGCGTTGCCGCGCCGGCGCGCGTTATCTCTACATCTGCGAAGACGGCCTGGTGCATTACTGCTCGCAGCAGCGCGGCTACCCCGCCAAGCCGCTGCTGGAGTACACCATCGAGGACATCCGCCGCGAGTACCGCACCGCCAAGAGTTGCGCGCCGCGCTGCACCGTGGCTTGTGTGCACCAGGTGGCCTATATCGATTCCTGGCGCGGGCGTCAGCGCCTGGCGCCGTCGCCCGCCGAGGACCGCCAGCCGCAAGGGCTGGTGCAGCTTCAGTAAGACGAGGTCAATATGTCACTTCGACCAATTAAGCGGCTGAGCAAGGCAAGACCTACCATTGAAGGCGCGGGCGTGCACCTGCGGCGCGCGTTCGGCTTCGGCAACACCACGGAGTTCGACCCGTTCCTCCTGCTGGACGATTTCCGCAACGACGTTCCGGAGGATTACCTGGCGGGTTTCCCGTGGCACCCGCACCGCGGAATCGAGACCGTCACCTATGTTCTCGCGGGGACCGTGGAGCACGGCGACAGCATGGGGAACCATGGCGCCATCGCCGCCGGCGACGTGCAGTGGATGACAGCCGGGAGCGGCATCATTCACCAGGAGATGCCGAAGGGCGATCCCGAGGGCCGGATGCACGGTTTCCAGCTCTGGGCGAACCTGCCGTCGGCGTTGAAGATGACCGCGCCCCGTTACCAGGAGGTGAAGGCAGCCGAGGTCCCGCTGGTAGAGGACGACGATGGAACCGCGGTGCGCATCGTCTGCGGGAGTCTCTGGGGGAAGACCGGGCCGGTGGAAGGCATCGCGGCCGACCCAACTTACCTGGATGTGTCGGTGCCTCCGCGCCGGAGGAGAACGCTCCCGGTCGAGACCACGCGCCACGCGTTCGCGTACGTCTTCTTTGGGAATGGGAAGTTCTGCAACGCCTCGGGTCCCCTGGCGGTGCCCACCGAAGCGGTGGGATGGGCGGATACCAAGCCTCCCGCGCAGGCGGACAATCGCTCGCTGGTGCTGTTCGACCGTGGCGACGAGATCGAGGTACAGGCCGGCGAAGACGGGGTTCGCTTCCTGCTGGTCTCGGGAAAGCCGCTGGTGGAGCCGGTGGCGTGGTACGGCCCCATCGTCATGAATACGCAGGCGGAGTTGCGGCAGGCGTTCGAGGAACTGGAGCGCGGGACGTTCCTCAAATGAGGCTTTCCTTCGAGCGGGCCACGCTGGGGCGAACCGGCTTGCAGGTGGGGCGTCTGGGGATCAGCGCCAGTTACGGCGTGCCCACGGCCGCGGTGGAGCGTGCCTTCGAGCACGGAGTGAACTACCTCTACTGGGGCAGCCGGCGCACGCAGCCGTTCGCGCAAGCGCTCCGCAACCTGGCCGGCCAGCGCGACCGCATGGTTCTGCTGATCCAGTCGTATTCGCGGATGGCGGCCCTGGTGGAAGGGAGCCTGGAGCGCGCCTTACGCGCCATCGGCTACGACCACGCCGACCTGCTGCTGCTCGGCATGTGGCAGAAGCCGGTCCCGCCGCGGATACTGGACGCGGCTCGCGAGGCGCAACGCCGCGGGCTGGTGCGCCACCTGGCGGTCTCCACGCACAAGCGGACGCTGGTTCCGGTAATCGCGCGCGGCTCCGACTACGGCGTGGTGCATTTCCGCTACAACGCCGCGCACCCTGGCGCGGAGCGCGATATTTTCCCCAACCTGCCGGCCGGCGACCGGCCCGGCCTGGTCTCCTTTACGGCGACGAGTTGGGGCCAGTTGACGCGGAGCGGCCGGGGCATTGCGAACTGGAGGCAGTGGTTCGGCGGCGGAATCCCGAAGGGCGAGCCGACGCCGACCGGGGGCGATTGCTACCGCTTCGTCCTGACGCAGCCGGACGTCGATGTCTGTCTCACTGGCCCCGCGACCGCGCAGCACGTCTCCGACGCGCTCGAAGCCCTCCGCCACGGCCCGATGACCGGCGAGGAGTTGGACTGGATGCGCCGCGTGGGACGCGCGGTGTATGGGAAATAGCGGGAGTTATAGGAAGCCAACTCGTGCCAGCAAGAAGGCCCCTTCGGCCGAATCGTTCGCCCGAATGGCCGCCGCAAATCCATCTCTCGCCAGGACTGCCGGTGACACGATCTCTGTTCCGCTCGCAATCTGCCCGACAAGATCACAGTAGTCTTGAATGTCGCTTGTGGCCGTTCAGAATCCAACCGGCGCCGGCAGGGCAAGGCGCCCAAAGAACCTGGTACACCGGCCGGCGAGGAGGACCTCGCCACTTCGCCTCGAAGACCGCCAAAGCCGCGGCTTTCCCGGACAGCCCAGGCCCGGCCCGCGAAAAACCCGATTACTTCACAGCTTCCTATTTCTGTTCCGGCGGCTTGCTCTCGACGATTCCCAGGTCCGTCAGCACCTTCGGATTGGCCTCGTCCATGGCCAGCAGGTTGTGGCAGGCGTTGCAATCCTGCGTGACGGAGCGGCCGTCCTTGGCGGCGTGGTTGCCGTCATGGCAGCGAAAGCAGCCGGGGAAGTCGGTGTGGCCGAGGTTGTTCGGGTAGGTGCCCCAGGAGACCTTCATCTTGGGGAAAACGTTGCGGTCGTAGACCGCCAGCACCTGCCCGGCCGCGGAGGTCACCTCGGCCCTGCGCTGCGCCCAGATGGCCGGATAGTGGTCCCGATAGTAGCTCTCGAACGCCGCGGGAATCTTCTGCGCGGCTTGGTCGCGAGTGCCGTAGCTGGCCTTGAGGATCTCCACGGCCCGCTTCTTGGCAAACGGCAGCGACGGCGAAATCTGGCCCGCGTTCATGGCGCTGTCCACGGCCCGCTCCGGCAATTCAAAGGTGTGAGTCGGGCGATTGTGGCAGTCCACGCAGTCCATTTCGCGGATGGGCAGGCCGCCGCCCTCCGGCTTGGCGGCCGGTGTGGCGTAGACGGTCTTGCCGCCAGGGCCGTTATACTCGACCCAGGGAATGTTCTGGCGCGCCTCATCGGCGTGCGCATAGCGGATCAGCACGCCCGGGCCCAGGTGCGTCCCGTGTATCCCGATGCCGTGGTTGCCGCCGCCGACCTTCATCAGCAGCACGGTCTGGGTGCGGGTGTTGGTCTCGTCGTCGGCAAAATTGTCGATGACCAGCAAACGGTCCTCACCGTACTTCTGCGGCCAGTGGCAGGCTTCGCAGGTCTCCCGCGCGGGACGCAGGCTGCGAACCGGCGTGGGGATAGGAGTCGAATAGGTGTGGAAGGTCACCGCGAACACCTGTCCCACGCCCGACAGCTTGCTCCTCACGAACCACGAAGCGCCTGGCCCGATGTGGCACTGCACGCACTCCACGCGGGAATGCGGGGAGTTCTGATACGCCGTGTACTCGGGTTGCATCACGGTGTGGCAGGTCTCGCCGCAAAACGTCACCGAATCCATGTAATTCACCGCGCTGTAACTGACCTGGCTGGCTATCGCCAGGTTGACCATGGTGGTGAAGAAAACGAAATACACCAGGCGGCGCAGGTCGGCGCTACGCCACGTGAGCGGCGGAAACTCGGGCGGATAGATGCCGCGTCGCCCCTCGCGCTTGCGCTTGAGCCAGATTCCCAGCGGAATCAGGATCAGGCCGGCGAAGAACGGCGCCGGCAACACCAGGAACGCGAGGATTCCGATGTAGGGGCTCTGAGTTGTTCCCCGCAGCGTGACCGGCAGCAAAAACAGCCAGAAGACGGTGGCGGTGGTGACGATCACCACGCCGGTCAGGCTCACCCAGTTGCTGGACAGATGAACGATCGGGGACAGCCAGCTCCTTCCCCTGGGATCGGATTGGTTGGGCGTCATGGCTCTAGTCGTCTCCCGCGGATGCCGCTTCGCGCTCCCTGGAGCGCTCCCGCTTTCTTACGGTAATGCCGGTCAGGAAGGCGGTGTCCAACGGGTAGACATCGGGATCGAAAATGGCGGTGTAGAAGTGCCAGACCACAATCGCCAGCGTGGCCAGCACGGCCTCGTAAAAATGAATCGACGTGGCGACGTCCAGCCAGCTCTTCGGCAGAAGTCTCAAGACCAGGTTGTTGGCCCAGAGCAGCAGCCCGGTCGAGATCATGATCGCCGCGCCCCACACCACCGCCCAATACTCGGCCTTCTCCACGTAGCTGTGCGAGGAGCGCCCCGGAGGCTCCGAACCCAGGCCCAGGTTGTACGCGAAATTGGAGAGCGCCTCGCGCGGGTCGTTGGTCGTCGGCAGCATCTCCTTCCAGTGCTCGCGCAGCTTGCGGCTGACCATCAGGGAGACCAGGTGGGTCAGCGTGACCGCCATGAAAACACCGGCGGCGATGCGGTGGATGAGGCTGCGCACGGGGTAGGTCCCCTCCATCGAGAGCAGCGGCCGCGCCCACCATTGGTCCGGATACTTGAGCGCGAAGCCGGTCCACACCAATGTGAGGAACGGGAGGGCCAGGACGGCATGCTGCACCCGCTCGAACGGCAGCATGCGGAGTTCGCCGCGTTCGGAAAGGTCCCTGTCCCCGAGGCGATCGCGGCGCAGGCTGAAACGCCGATCGATGAGCTTGCGCACCCAATCGCCGCCGTTGTGGAGCAGCATCAGCCCGATGGTCACCGGGATCACCAGCCAATAAAACTCGCGCACCCAGCGCAGGGCGGCGGGCTCGCCTTTGCCCTCCGTAAGGTGCACCTGGCCGATGGCGAACCGGGTACCGGCGCCGGGGTGGCACTGGCCGCAGGTCTTAGCAAGATTCCGGGGGTTAATGGTGGACTTGGGGTCGGACGACGGCAGAATGTCGTGCACGCCATGACAGCTCGCGCAGTTGGCGACGGTCTGCGATCCGGCCTTGGCGGCCAGCCCGTGGTAGGACGAATCGAAGCTCACCAGCCGGTCCGAAGGAAGGCCGAACTTGCGCGTCAAACGGACGTTGCCGTGGCAGCTTCCACAGGTGTCGCGGATGTGCGCCCCGTTCACCGGGGAAGCTTCGTTGGTGTGTTTAAGTATCTTGTGCGCGCCGTGGCAGTCGGTGCACAGCGGCGCCTGCGTGACGCCGCGCGCCAGCGCCTGCCCGTGCACGCTGGCCCGATACTGCTCGGCGATTTCGCTGTGGCACATGCCGCAGGTGTCCGGGACAGCGGCGCGGAACGCCTGCGAGCTGGGCGACAGCAGTTCGTGCGCGCTTCCGTGGCACACGCCGCAGTCGGGAGCACCCTCATTCCCGTTCTTGCGCGCCTGGCCGTGCACGCCGAGCGCGTAGTCGCTCGCCTCGTCCTGGTGGCAAGTGGCGCACACGGGCTTGGGAATGCCCGCGGGGTGCGGATACTTCTCGTGGGATTCGTGACACGTATCGCACGGCAGCCCAGCGTGCGCGCTCTTCGCCAGTTTCTGCCCTTGGTCGTGGCAGGCCGAGCACGGTCCACTGGTCGCGCTCGCGGCTGCGAGCGGATGGGCGAGGGCCGCGCCAAGCAGAAGGCCGATCCATGCGGAACCGGGGCGCCGGCCAGTCGAGGAAAGGGCCCGGTTCAGCATCGCACTACAATCCCGAGGGACCCAGGACCCAACCCTTGTACAAGGCGGCGACCCCTAGCAGAAGGCCGAAGACGATGACGGCCACCGTCAGAATCTTCATCCACTTGTCGATTTGCTCGAGTTTCTTGGCGAGGGCGATCTGCTCGGCGGCAGTGCCCTCGTGCGCCGCTCCCAGGTGCAATGCGGGGTCTTCTTGCACGGCCACCGACCGGCGCCAGAAGGCCGCCACCACCAGGGCCGCAATCACGATCGCCCAGAGTACCAGGAAAGGACGTAAATCAAGATGCATAAATTACCTCCTTATAAAGTTTACATATCGAACCGCGAAGCTCAAGCGTTTCCGCGTGGGCACGCGTTTTAGTGGGCCACGTGGTTCCGCTTGCCAAGGCCTGACCTATTGAGTTTTGCAACGTTTTGATCCGGAAATCCGGTGAAGTGGGGCTATTGCCTCAGAATTGGAACCGCAATTGGGGGATATTCCAGCCGAAACAGCGGCGTGGGATTTCGCCACCCGCAGTGCCGCCGCCATGATCGCCAGCAAAACGGTACTAATGGGATCTTCCTCGGAGACCACGGAAACGATCCCGGCCTCCCATGCCTGGGCCAGCAGTTGGGGATCCTTCCGGGTGATCAGAACCACCCGCTCCGGGTTGGACAGGGGGAGGGGTAGCCGGGCGAATGCCGATTCGTCCAGAACCAGCACACATTTCCGCGAAGGGTCCGGGCGATCGACTGTTTCGACGTGCCACGCGCAACTGCGCGACAGCGCTTCCCGCACAGTGGCGGCATACACGCCGTTGGCAATCGAAAGCTGAACCGCCTGCATCACGACCGACTCCACGCCTCCGCCTTCCATGCTGCCGCTACTTCTTCTCCTGGTAGCCGTCCAGGGTCTTGTGCTCCTGGTAGTACTTGCCGGCCTCGGTCAGTTCCTTGGGCTTGGCCTTGGAATCGACATGGCAGTACGCACAAGGCTTCTTGGTGGCCTTCATATACTCCACTTTGCCGAACGAAGCCGTGGAGCAAACCAGGAATCCGCCCAGCAAAATGGCAGCGGGCAAGATGACTTTCAGATGGGACATGGCACCTCCAGAACCAAAAGAAGCAATTGCATCGCCACGCCTATTCCCTGCGTTCCAGCGGGTTTGCAAGGGTCTCCCCAGTCCGGTTGGGGGCAATTCCCCCCGAAACCGCCGCGCATTGCGCCAATTAACCCAGACGCCTTGCTATAATCAAGATAAGTTGCAAGTAATCTCAAAGCTCACTCCAGGCTGGCAGAAAACCAGTGTTTTGGAATCGGTGTTCGACCAGCTTTCCGATGCTCTGGTCCTGTACGACCCGGAGTTCCGCATAACAGGAGTCAACCGGTCCGCGGAGAAACTGTTCGGCATGACCTCCGAGGAGATGCTCGGGAAACACTGCCAGGAAGTCTTCAAGTGCTCCTTGTGCGAACCCGGATGCGGGGTTCTGGTGGGTCTGAACCAGACGCCCGCCGCGCCCAACTGCACGGTCCGCCTCAATACCGGCAATGGCATGGAGCGGCTGGTGGTGATGCGCACCACCCAGATGTTCGACGGCGGCGGCCAGCTCACGGGCGTGGTGGCCACCATCAAGGACATTACCGAGGAGGCTGCGCCGCAGAAGCGCGAGGTCATCGCCGAATCCGCGCCCATGCGCGAGGTGCTCAACTTCGTGCGCCGGGTGGCGGCCAGCGAAGCCACCACCATCCTGCTGGAAGGCGAGAATGGAACCGGCAAGGACCTGATCGCCAAGACGCTGCACTACCAAAGCCTGCGCCAGGCCGAGCCGTTCATCCCCATCAACTGCGCGGCCATACCGGATTCGCTGCTGGAAAGCGAGCTGTTCGGGTATGAAAAGGGCGCGTTCACGGATGCCCGCGCTCAAAAGCGCGGGATCTTCGAGCTGGCCGACAAGGGCACGTTGTTTCTGGATGAAATCGCCGAAATCCCCCTGATGCTGCAAGCCAAGCTGCTGCGCGTCCTGGAGGAGCAGAGCTTCCGGCGGCTGGGCGGCCTGAAGGACATCAAGCTCGACCTGCGCGTGGTGGCGGCCACCAACAAGAACTTGCGCGAGGCGGTGAAGGAAGGCGCATTCCGCCAGGACCTCTACTTCCGCCTCAACGTGATCCAGATCCTGATCCCGCCGCTGCGGGAGCGCGTCGAGGATATCGTGCCGCTGACGAAGTTCTTCGTCGAGCACTACAATCGCAAGTTCAAGCGGAACATCGAAGGCGTGAGCGAGGCCGCGGCCAAGCTGCTGCTTTCGCACGACTGGCCGGGCAACGTGCGCGAGCTGCGCAACGCCATCGAGCGCGCCATGATTCTCGAAGAATCGTCGCTCATCACCCCGCCCAGCCTGCCGATTGCCATCTCCCGCCCCGAGGCCGGCGCGCCGGCGGTCCCCGCCATGGTGGACATCCCCAGCGACGGGCTTTCGCTCGAGGACAACGAGCGGAGCCTGCTGGCCCGCGCTCTGGAGAAGACCAACGGCAACCAGACGCAAGCCGCCCGCCTGCTGCGCATCACCCGCGACACCCTGCGCTACAAGATGAAGAAGTTCAATCTGCGGTAGGGGCGGGGCGAGCTTCCGTGCGGCGCCCGGCTGCCGACCCTGGCACCCACCCGCGGCGTCATGAGAGTATGTCCGAAACCCTCACCATTGCCGGTCGCGAATTCCGTTCGCGCATGATCCTGGGAACAGGGAAGTACCGCAGTTTCCAGGAGATGCAGCGGTGCCACGAGGCCGCGGGCGCGGAGAAGATAACCGTCGCCGTGCGGACCGCCATGCTGACGCGCACCATGAAACTGGCTGTCGAATCCGACCGCATGCCCAGGAAGCTTTACGCCTCCGCCAGCAGCCCGCTGGCGGAAGTGGTGGGTTCGTAGGCGGCTAGTTCGCGGCGGAAGCGGCCACTCCGTTACCGCCCCGCGTCTTGAACTCGTAGCGCGCAATCTGCACCGCCGCTTTGGTGGCTTCCGAACGCACCACCTTGCCCACCGCTACAAATTGCAGTGGGCAGTCGCCACCCAACCGCACCGGCCAGTTCACCGAGACCTCTACCAGGCGTCCCACCGGGAGCCTTTCCTGGGTGGTGAACAGGATTCCGCGGCTGCCAATGTCCAGTGTCTTCCCGACTCCACGGCTTGGCAACCCTCTGGCATGGAGCACACGGTATCTCACGTCCTCCCGGACCGGGAACCGGTTGGTCTCTCTCCGATCAGCCGTGCCTCCAAAACCCACGCGTGAGTCGGGTGCGCTAATCTCCATGCTCATTCCTATCATGCGAGAACGACGCGCTCTTCAACAATAGGCTAAAAGCACTAAAGGATTCCAATATCTTTAGTACTTTGGTCCGTCTCCGGGCGTGATCGCGCATTCTGGTATTCTGACCTCATGGACCAGGAGCAACTCCGCTCATTGTTCGAGCAGGTGCGAAGCGGCGCCGTGGATATCGATGCGGCCATCGTCCGCATGCGCCATATGCCCTTCGAAGACCTGGGCTTCGCCAAAGTGGACCATCATCGCGCGCTGCGTCACGGCATACCCGAGGTGATCTTCGCCAAGGGCAAGACCTCGGAGCAGGTGGTGGCCATCGCGGAGCGGCTGCTCGAGAATTCGCAGAACGTGCTGATCACGCGGGCGGACCGGGAGTGCGCGGCCGCGGTGGCCGGAAAGCTGTCAGGCGGCGAGTATTTCCCACTCTCCGGAGTGATCCGTTTCTGGCGCGACCGAACCGTCCGCGGCAAGGGCAAAATCATCGTGGTCTGCGCCGGCACCAGCGACATGCCGGTGGCGGAAGAGGCGCAACTGACAGCCGAGGCGATGGGCAACGAAGTGGAGGCGATCCACGATATCGGGGTGGCCGGGATTCACCGGCTGATGAGCAATCGCGAGCGGCTCATGGAGGCCCGCGTCATCGTGGTCTGCGCGGGAATGGAGGGCGCGCTGCCCAGCGCCGTCGGCGGCCTGGTCTCATGCCCCGTCATCGCGGTCCCCACGAGCGTGGGCTATGGAGCCAGCTTTCACGGTCTGGCGGCGCTGCTCGGCATGTTGAACAGTTGCTCCAGTAACGTCACGGTGGTCAACATCGATAACGGCTTCGGCGCGGGTTATGTGGCCAGCCTGATCAATCGGCCGTAGGGGCTGGGCATGCCCAGCCCCTACACCAGATCCGGAATCTCCACCCAGGCGCGCTTGCGCCAGGATTCCAGGCCTTTCTCGGCGAGCTGAACCCCCTTGGCGCCTTCGAGCAATCCCCAGCGGAACGGATCGCCCTTCACCACGTGCCGCAGAAACAGCTCCCACTGGCGCTTGAACGCGTTATCGAACGTCGCCCGCTCCTCGACCTCCCGCCAGCCGTCGAAGTAGTCGAGCGGGCTTTCGATATCGGGATTCCAGACCGGGCGCGGCGTCGCGTCATGGGGCTGAATCCAGCAGTGGCGCAGGCCGGCCACCGCGCTGCCCTTGGCGCCATCCACCTGGATGGTCAGCAGATCGTCGCGGCGCACGCGCACGCACCAGGAAGAATTGAAGTGCGCCACCACGCCGCCCTCCAGTTCGAAGGTGGCGTACGCCGCATCCTCGGCTGTGCAATCGTAGGCCTCGCCGGCCTCGTTCCAGCGCCTGGGAATGTGGGTGGCGCCCAGGCAGGATACGGCCTTCACCGCGCCGAACAGGTTGTCCAGCACGTAGCGCCAATGGCACAGCATGTCCATGATGATGCCGCCGCCATCCTCCTTGCGGTAATTCCACGACGGGCGTTGCGGCGCTACGGTGTCGCCTTCGAAGACCCAGTATCCGAATTCGCCGCGAACCGAAAGAATGCGCCCGAAGAACCCCGCCTGCTTCAGCGTCTCGAGCTTCAATAATCCCGGCAGCCACAGCTTGTCCTGCACCACGCCATGCTTGACGCCAGCCTTCTCCGCCAGCTTCCATAGATCGAGCGCCGATTCCAGGCTGTCCGTAACCGGCTTCTCGCAATAGATGTGCTTCCCCGCGGCGATGGCCTGGCGGATGGCGTCCGCCCGCCGGTCGGTGGTCTGAGCGTCGAAGTAGATGGAGTACTCGGAGTTGCCCAGCGCGGTATCCAGATCGGTGGTCCAGGGCAACCCGCCGCACTCCGCCGAGATGGCTTCGAGCTTGGCCGAATTGCGCCCCACCAGCAGCGCGCGCGGCATGATGGTTTCGGTATCGCTCACCCTGACGCCGCCTTGCTGGACGATGGCGCGGATGGACCGCCGCAAGTGCTGATTCAGCCCCATGCGGCCGGTCACGCCGTTCATGACGATGCCGACGGTGTGGGTGATCACGGCTTCTCTGTCCACTGCGGCCACGCCCCGGCGGGCAGCGGCGGCGCCTCAGCCCCCGCGCGCGGCAGCGTGCCATCCAGTTCCTGCCGCCAGTGGGCCACGTCGCCCGCCGGTCCGTAGCAGTAGATCATGCGCATGGGCGCGGCTCCGGTATTGGTCAACTGGTGGAACACGCGCTGCGGAATGTAAATCGCCTGGCCCGCGCGCACCGCGGCCCGCTCCTCGCCCAGGCACAATTCGCCGGCGCCTTCCACAATGAAGTAGATCTCCTCCTGCTCCTGGTTGTGCCACGGCACCTGCCCGCCATTCGGCTCGAGCGTCACATGGCCCATGGAGAAGTTGGCCGCCTGGATGGGGCTGGCGCCCCCCACCAGGTTCTGCGTCCGGCGTCTGGCCGGATACGTCCGCCCGTCAATTTGGGAAAGATCGGCGATGATCATGAATGCGCTCGCTCAAGAAATAGCATACAACTCCGGCTGCGATCAGCAGCGCGCCGAACTGGAGGGCATTGATCGGCCCGATGGGTTCCGCGTCATTGCGAATCACCGTCAGAACCAGAAGCGCCAGCGGCGGAAGGCCCACGGCGATGGCGCCGAAAAGACCGCCGGGAACGCGGTACGGCCTGGCCAACTCCGGCTCGCGGATGCGTAGCACCACCAGTGCGGCAAACTCCAGAAGAATACTGAGGCCCGTCAGCAGAACATCCAGCACAATCAGTTTTACGAAGCTGAAGCCCAAGCAGAGTGCCCATGCGGCCGAGCAGGCAAAAATCGCCACCCAGGGAGCGCCGGTTTTGGGACGGCACTTGGCGAATGCTCGCGGGAGAAATCCGTCTTGGGCCATCACCGCCGGCAGTCGAGAGTAGGCCATGGTCAGGGCGTTCAGCGTGCCCACCGCGCCCAACATGCCGCCGATGGTAATGGCCACCGCCAGCACGCCGCCGGCGGCCCCGCCTCCGACGACCGCCCGCGCCACATCCGCCCAACCGCCCGTGGACCAGCGGTTGGCGTCGATCCCCGTCATGGCCACCGCCGCGATGGGCACCACGTAGGTCAGCGCTACCAGGGCCACCGCACCGCCCATGGCCAGCGGGTAGGTGCGTTGCGGCCGGTCCACTTCACCGGCGATGGTGGAAGCATTGTCCCATCCCATGTAATTCCACATGGCGACCAGTATGCCTCCCAGAATGTCGACGTCGTGCAGCGGCACGGGCGCCGCTAAGGGCGCGGCGCGGTGGAAACCGGCATATCCCGCCAGAATCGCAAACGGAGCCAGCAGCATGATCGTCAGCGCCAGCGAGCTTCCACCCACGGTCTTCGCGCCCAGCAGATTCCATAGCGCGCACATGGCGATCAGGGCTACGCCGATCCAGATCCCTCTGGCGCCGGCGGTCAGTGTGGGGGCGAAGTGGCCGAGGTAGTCCACAAACAGCGTCGGGTAAATCGCCATGTCGAAAACGCTGCCGGCCAGCGACAGCCAGGCCTCCTGGAACCCCCAGAAACGGCCCATGGCGCGGGTCACCCAGACGTAGTAGCCGCCTTCGCTGGGCAGGGCGCTGGCCAGTTCGCTCACCATAAGCGCCGTGGGCAGACTCCACACGGCCGGCGTCGCCAGCAGGATGACAATGGCTCCCACATACCCCGATTTGGAGACGATGTCCTCCAGACCGAAGGGCCCGCCGGCCACCATCAGGTAGATGGCGGCGACGAGGGGAAAGAGGGTGACCTTGCGCGGCATGGGTTGGTAGGGGCCGGGCGGCCCAGAGGGCACCCCGCGGCCCCTACGGTCGCACGTTCACCTTCACCGAGGAGGCCGCGTTCGCTGAGCGGTACACCCGCTCCGTGGCCTTCACGAAGTCCGCGGCCTTGGCGCTGTAGATATCCTCGAACTGCTGCGGATTGCGGTCCACCAGCGGGAACCAGGAGCTCTGCACCTGCACCATGATCCGGTGGCCCGTGCGGAAACAGTGGTTGATATCGGGCATCGCCCATTCCACTTTTTCCATCTTGCCGGGCACAAAAGGTTCGGGCTTCGAATAGCTGTCGCGAAACTTCCCGCGCATGTCCTCGCCGCGGATCAACTGCTGGTATCCGCCCATGCGGACGCCGGCGGGATTCGGATCGGGATTCGGATAATCCTCGGGGTAGACGTTCGATCAGCTTCACCACCCAGTCGGAATCGGTCCCTGTGGTCGAGACGTACAGCGACGCCGTCAGAGGGCCCGATAGCGTCACGTCGCGGGTGAGTTCGTCGCTCCGATAGGTCAGCACGTCGGTCCGCGTGGATGCGAAGCGCTGGTCCTCCACCATGTGCTCGCGCGTCATGCCAGGCGCCTGGCCGTTGATGTAGGGCACCGGCTTGTTGGGATCGCTGACGTATTCGTCGAAGGCCGCCGCGGCTTCGCTCGGCGGATCGAAGCTCAGCTTTCCATCGGCGCGCAAATAGAGCGCTTGCGGCCGCGCGTCTTTGGGCGGCCAGGCATCCTCCCGCCGCCACTGGTTGGTGCCGGTTTCGAACACCAGTGCTTCCGGCAGCTTGGGATCGCCTTTGCCCTTCAGCCAGTAGGCGAAGAACGGAAACTCGATCTCGTCCCGGTAAAACTGCGAGGTCTTGGCGCCGAACCGCACGTTGCCCAGCGCGTCTCCGTCGGTGCGCGCCCAGCAGCCGTGGCACCACGGGCCCATGACCAGAATGTTGTACGCGCCCGGGCTGTTCTTCTCGATCTCCTTGTACGTATTCAGCGCCCCGAACAGGTCCTCCGCGTCAAACCAGCCGCCCACGGTCATCACCGCCGGCTTGATGTTCTTCAGGTGCGGACGCAGGTTGCGGGCCTGCCAGAATTCGTCGTAGGTGCCGTGCCGCATCATCTCGGTCCAGAACGGAACGTCGTTCTTGAAGTACTTCTCGTTGGCGTTCGCAAGCGGGCCGAGCGAGAGGAAAAAGCTGTAGGCATCCAACGTGGCGGTGGGGTCCGGCGCCCGCGTCTGGGGAAGCGTGGGAACCGGCCGCGGATGGCCGAAGCCGCTCAAAAAGCGGTAGGCGTGCGGCAGGTACAGCGCGCCGTTGTGATGAAAATCGTCGCCGATGAACCAGTCCGCGATGGGCGCCTGGGGCGAGGCGGCCTTGAGCGCGGGGTGCGCATCGATGATTCCCGCCGCCGTGTAGAAGCCCGGATACGAGATCCCCCACATGCCCACCTTCCCGTTGTGATTCGGCACGTTCCGGATCAGCCAGTCGATGGTGTCGTAAGTATCGGAGCTCTCATCCACGTCCTGGGGCCCGCGCTTCACGTCGATCTGCGGCCGCATGTCCACGAACTCGCCTTCCGACATGTAGCAGCCGCGCACATCCTGGTACACGAAGATGAAACCGTCGCGCGCGAACTTCTCCGAAGGCCCCAGGCTGGCCTTGAAGTCGTCGGCGCCGTAGGGCGCCACGCTGTAGGGCGTGCGGTCGAGCATGATGGGATATTTTTCGGAGGTGTCCTTCGGAACATACACCGAGGTGAACAGCTTCTTCCCGTCGCGCATGGGAATCATGTATTCGTACTTGGTGTAATGGGCCTTGATGTACTCGAGGCCTTGCGCAAAGCAGGCTGAAGCCAGCAGGAAAAGGGCCAGCGGGCGAATAGCTTTCATAGTGAGAGTATAGCGAAGGCGGGTAGCGCCGCCCTCCACCTTGCGTTCCGTGAAGTTGTACTCTGTTATAGACGAGGCGCACGGAAACTGGTGGACTTCTATCGCTTACTGCCGCCGGAAGGCGCGAAGATCCTGTTGGTCCTGTTCCTCTCGTTTTTGATGGGCTTGGAGCGGGAGGAGCGCCGGGCCGCGAGCGAACACTACTCGTTCGGCGGAGTCCGCACCTATCCTTTGATCGGACTCATCGGCTATGCCACGTCCCTTCTCGCGGGAGGGCAGATCCTGCCGGTGATGTTGGGCTTCGGCGTAGTGGGTGCGTTCCTGATGCTGGCGTACCAGCATAAAGTGGCGACGTCCGCCTTTTCGGGCGTCACCTCCGAGATGTCGGGGCTGACCGCGTACCTGGTGGGGGCGCTGGTCTACCGCGACCAATTCTGGATCGCCACCACGGTCACCGTCGCCAGCATGTTGTTGCTGGAATTGAAAGCCGTCTTGGAAGGCTTGACTAAACGGATCGCCGCCGAGGAGATCCTCACCTTCACCAAGTTCCTTCTGCTCACCGCGGTGATTTTGCCGGTCCTGCCCAACCAGGAGTTCGGGCCGTTCCAGATCAATCCCTTCAAGGCCTGGCTGGTGGTGGTGGCGGTGAGCGGCGTGTCCTACGGCAGCTACGTGATCCAGAAGCTGACGAAGGGGCAGGGAGGCGTGATCCTGGCGGCATTGCTGGGGGGCGCCTACTCCTCCACCGTGACCACCTTGGTTCTGGCCAGACGAGCCGCGCGCGAAAGCCGCCCGCACTTGTTTGCAGGCGGAACTCTGATCGCCTCCGGCGTGATGTACTTGCGCCTGGCCGGTCTCGTGACGATGTTCAATCGAAACCTCATGCTGACCCTGGGTGTGCCGTTCGCCATTCTGGCGGCCGTGGGTGTGGGCGCAGGCTGGCTCTGGACGCGCATTCCCGAGGCGAAAGCCGGTGAGGTCAAACGGGAATTCGAACCCAAGAACCCCCTCGAACTGCGCGCGGCGTTTCTTTTCGCCGTGCTGTTTCTGGCCATTCTGGTTGCCACGCACCTGGTGGTCGCCTATCTCGGCAGGGCGGGGGTGTACACACTGGCGGGGCTGATGGGAGTCACGGACGTGGATCCCTTCATCATGGGCATGACGCAATCGGCGGGAGGAGCGACTTCTTTGAAAGTGGCATCGGCGGCCATTCTGATTGCCGCGGCCAGCAATAACCTGGTCAAAGGGATCTACGCTTTCAGCCTGTCCGATCGCAAGACGGGTGTCGAGAGCCTGTGCCTGCTGGCTGGCCTGACAGTAGCCGGCGTGGTGCCGCTGCTGTGGCTGGCATGAGATACACAATTTAGCCACGGATGAACACGGATAAAACAAAAACTCTAGGAGTCTTGTCCTGAGTATTTTGCTTATCCGTGTTCATCCGTGGCCATTATTGCCTTAATGCCGGCTCTACCCACTGGCCGGTTTCGGCGGATCGGACGATGGCGTCGATCACCGCCATGTTCCGGAGCGCGTCCTCGAGCGGCACCGGCGGAGGGCCGCCCTCGCGGATGGCGCGCGAGAACAGATCGCCCTGAATGGTGTACTGGTCGCACGCGGGGAACTCTTCGACCGTCACGCCCGAGCCGGTCAGGTCGCGGCCGTCGTCGATGCGGATGCGGGACGGCCGATCGTCAAGCGCGTTGAACGGGATCTCGAGCGCGATGCGTCCCGTGGTTCCCAGAAATTGCATGCTCTGATAAGGCACAACCTGGGTGCCGCAAGTGAAGATGCAGTGGCCCGAGGGGTATTCCAGAATGGCCGAGGTCAGTATGTCGACGTTGCCAAAGCGCGGATCGCGGACCATTACGGCCGAGACGCGCACCGGCTCCTCTCCGAAAACCATCCGCGAGGTCTTGATGGGGTAGCAGCCGATGTCCATCAGCCCGCCCCCGCCGTACTCCCGAATGTTGCGGATATTGCCGGCGTCCAGCTTGAAGTAGCTGAACGAGCCTATGGCCGAGCGTAGCGGGCCGATGCGGCCGGTGCGCACCAGCTCCATCGTCCGCACCCACTGCGGGTGCGACTGAACCATGAACGCTTCGCCCATGGTGACACCCGTCCGGTCGCGCGCGGCGATGAGCTCGAGCGTCTCGGCCACGTTCATGCCGATGGGTTTCTCGCACAGCACGTGCTTGCCGGCCTCGGCGGCGCGAATGGACCACGGGACGTGCATGTGGTTGGGAAGCGGATTGTAGACGGCTTCGATCCCGGGATCGTCGAGCATCTCCTCATACGACCCATAGGCCTTCGGGATACCCAGCCTCCCGGCAGCCTCTTCGGCCTTGGCGCCGTCGCGCGACGCGATGGCGGCGATTTCGCACAACTGGCCGCGCTGCATGGCCGGAATCACCTTGGTAGTTGCGATCCTGGCGGTACCCAAAACTCCCCAGCGGACTTTTTGCATAGTTTTAGCATTGTATCGCGGACGGCGGGCGGGATGCTTCGAGCGCTATATTGAGGATTCATGCTGCGTTTCGTGGCTGGAATCCTGCTGGCAGTCGCGCTCGGTGCCCAGGGGCGGGAGATCGTGATCTTCGACACCGATTCGGGGCTGTTCGGCGACGATGGCGCGGCGCTCGTCATGCTGCTCCGCAGCCCGGTCCAGGCGGCGATTCACGGCATCGCGGTGACGCCAGGCAACGTTTGGCCGGCGCAGGGCGCGGAGTACGTGTTTCACATCCTGGAGCTGCTGAAACAGCCGCAGGTGCCGGTGTTTACAGGCGCGGAAGGGCCGCTGTTGAACAGCGCCACCATGGCGCGCGAGTTCGAGCGGCGGTGGGGCGCTCTGACCTACACTGGCGCATTCACCCAGGACCCAGCGGCGGTCAAGCCCGCTCCCGGAGCCCAACTCACCAACCGAAGACCGCGCCGCGAAAACGCCGTGGCGTTCCTGACAGCCGAGATCGAGCGCCACCCCGGCGAGCTGACCATTCTGGCCATCGGACCGATGACCAATATCGCGCTGGCCCTGCGGCTGAAACCCGAGGTCGAAACCCAAATCAAGCAGATTGTCTTCATGGGCGGCAACATCCGCGTGGCGGGAAACGCTTCGCCGGCGGCTGAGTTCAACTTTTGGTTCGACCCGGAAGCGGCGCGCATCGTGCTCCGGTCGCGGATTCCCAGGAAGGTGATGTTCGGACTGGATATCTGCAACCTGGCGGTGTTGAGGAAGGCCGAGTTCGACCAGATCGCCTCGGCGCACACGCCCATCTCGGACCTGTTTCGCGAAGACCTCGGGAACCGCTATCCGGGCTTCCTGAAGCACCCCGAGGCCACCGCCCACATGTGGGACTCGCTGGCCGCGGCGTACCTGATCGACCCGGGGTTCGCGACGAAATCCGAGACGCGGTACCTGGACGTGCAGACTGCCTGGGGCCAGTTCTACGGCTCGACCACGCCGCTCGACCGCCGCCTGGCGCCCGACGCCACGCCGGTGACGGTGATGCTGGACCTGGACTTCAAGCGCGTCTTCGGGTTGTACAAGGACCGGCTGACGCGGCGCGAGTAGCGGCGCCGCGCCGGCGCATCCGGGTTAGAGGTGCTTGACGAGTTCGACGCGGCGGTTCTTGGCGCGGCCCTCTTCGCTATCGTTGGTGGCAACCGGCGCGTAGGGCCCGTTGCCGAAGGGCGCCAGGCGCTTCGGGTCGATGCCGTTCTTCCCGGTGAGCGCTTGGATGACCGCCGCGGCGCGCGCGTTGGAAAGCGTCAGGTTCGCCTCTGTCGAACCGACCGAATCGGTGTGGCCGACCACCCATACCTTCATTGCACTGTTGGCCCGCAGGAGCTTGGCGATCTCCTTGATGGCGGTGTCGGACTCGGGCTTCAACTCGGATTTGCCGAAGTCGAAGAAGATCCCCGGGACCTCGACGTGACCCATCGCGGCGAGACCGTCGGCCATCGCCTTGGCATCGACAGTGACGTCCTGCTTCATCGCCTGCTTCTCGATGATGGTCAGGAAATAGATCTTGTCGACGCCGCTCCAGCCGGTCACCTGGAGCCACACCTCGTTGGCGCCCTTATTGAAACGGAGGGTGGTGGTGCGGTTGTTGCCCTCGCCCGTCTCCCACAGCACCTGGCCGCCCGAAGCGCGCGCGGCGTTCTGGAAATTGCGGATGATCTGCAGGGCGCTGGCCGGGGCCGCGCCGCGGTCGAGACGGTACTCGTACTTGTAGAGGTGGCCTTCGACCGGCACCTTTTTCTCCTTGCCCGCTTCGGTAATCGTAAAGGCGAAGGAATCGAACTGCTGCTCTTTGTACCGGGTGGCGGAGTAACCCGGCATGCGGGAGATGCCGGGGTAGTCTTTGCAACCCCCGCAATCGTCGGCGGCGAGCGCGGCGGGGATCGTCAGGACCGCCATCAGACTCAAGAGAAGTGGGCGAAGATATCGAATCATAGTTGGCTCCCGAGGCAATTTGGCGCGCCCGAGAGGCGCGTGTGGCCTGCTGAACCGGGATTTCTATTTTGGATCTTCAGGTCCAGTTTAGGATAAACCAAGCCGCCATCTTCTGGTCCTGAAAAGGTGCGCGGAGGGTGCGCGACGCAGAAATGGAGTGTTCTTCGGTTTTCGCAGGAAATGGCGGGTCTCTGAGTGTAGGCAGACACCAGGCTGAGTGGCGCTGCCTCGGGGAAACAAAGGGCAAGCTAAAGCATGCCCCACCAAGGTGGGGCATGCTTTAGCCTGCCCAAACCACAAAGAACTGCGTGCTTGCCACTTCCAAGTCGCGCACCCCGCGCAATCCGCTCTTCCGCCGCAATGCCGCGATAGATTACCTCGTGAGTTCCGGCATGCTTGTGCCGCACGACTCGATACTCGGCAATATGACGCTATCCGGCATGGCCCCTGCCGGCGCGTCCGGATAGCGGAAGGCGGACGCATAATCGGTAAGATCCGCAACCTCCTGCAGAATCTGCTCCAGGGTCGGGTCGGCGCTCGCGCATTGCGACCCCAAGTCCGTCAGGTCGTGCGTCTTTCGAAACCGAATCTGGTGAAAGGTCGGGAAAGCCTTGACGGCTTTCTCGGCTGCTTGCTGGCTGTGAAACACGGAGCGCGACGGCTCCGGAACCACCAGGACCCGTGCGGCGTTCCGGTTCTTCGCCGCCTGCCGAAGCCACTTCGCCGCCTCTTTACGCGGCAGTTCGTCTGGCGTCATAGAGCAGCTTCCCCTCGCGCAGGATGGTGGCCGGTAGAGAAGCCGCCACGTGCGCCCCGCGCGCGTCGAAATCGCTGCTGGCCAACCGGACCACATCCACTGCCGCTCCGAGACCTCAAAAACACCCATGAATGCTCCGGTCGCGGTAGAGGTTTTCGGGAGCATCGTCGGGCAGCACGACGCAGAGATCCACATCGCTGTCCGGACCCTCCTCGCCGCGCGCGGCCGACCCGAACAGGTAGATGCGCTCCGGCCGGTAGAACTCCGCCACCCGCTTTCCTTTTGACTTTTGCCTCCGTTTCGGTTAACCCCTATATAGAGATGCCCGAGGGCTCGTACCGCTTTCAAGTCGGGGCCATTTGCTGCACGGTTCTCAGCGATGGCTATTATTCCTATCCGACGCCGTGGTTCTTTCCCAACGCCGATCCGGACGAGCTCTCCCGCGCGCTGGCCAACCGCCATCTGCCGCTAGATGCGGTGCTGAGCCCCTACACCTGCCTGCTGATCGAGACCGGCCGGCACGTGGTGCTGGTGGATACCGGCGGGGGAGAGTTCTCGCGAACCACCGGCGCAATCAACGCCCGCCTGGAGATGGCGGGCGTCCGGCCGAAGGACGTCGACACCGTGGTCCTCACTCACGCCCACCCCGATCACGTCGGCGGCGCCATCGATTCCCGCGGGCGCTCGGCTTTTCCGTACGCGCGCTATATCCTCTCGCAGTTGGAATGGGATTTCTGGACGGAGTCGCGCTCCGATCTGGGCGGCCTGCGTGTGCCGGAAGAGGTGAAGCGCATGATCGGTTCGGCGGCGCGGCGCTGCCTGGCGCCCCTGCGGTTCCAGGTGGATACGGTGGAGGGTGAGACCGAAATTGTTCCCGGCGTGCGCGCCATCCCCGCGCCGGGCCACACTCCCGGGCACCTGGCATTGCTGATTTCTTCCGAAGGGCAGCATCTGCTCAACATGGGCGACGCGGCCGTTCATCCGCTGCACCTGGAGCGGCCCGATTGGGAGAACGGCTTCGACCTCGCCCCGGCACAGGCGGCCGCCACTCGCCGCTTGCTGCTGGAACGCGCCGTGGCCGAAGACATGCACCTGATGGCGTTCCATTTCCCATTCCCCAGCGTCGGCCGCGTGGCCGCGCGCCAGCAGGGCGGTTGGGAATGGACGCCGGGCTGGTAAGAGAACAAGGACGAGGAGAATGAAACTTGCCGCGCTGTTACTGATCGCGCCACTGGCGGCGGCCGCCGCCGGGCCCAGGGGGCACCCCGCTGCGCCCACGCCTCCGATGGGCTGGAACAGTTGGGATTCCTACGGGACCACCGTCACCGAGGCGGAGGTCAAAGCCAATGCCGATTACATGGCCGATCGCCTGAAAAGCCACGGCTGGCAATACGTGGTGGTGGACATTCAGTGGTCCGAGCCTAAGCCGCAGACGCACGGCTACCGCCCCAACGCCGATCTGGTGATGGACGAATACGGCCGCCTCACGCCCGCCACCAACCGTTTCCCCTCGGCCGCCGGCGGCAAGGGATTCCGCCCGCTGGCGGATTACATCCACGCCAAGGGTCTCAAGTTCGGCATCCATCTCATGCGCGGCATCCCGCGCCGGGCCGTGGCCGCGAACCTGCCGGTCTTGGGGAGCAAGGCGCGCGCCGCCGCTATCGCCGACACCAAGTCGCTGTGCCCCTGGAACACCGACATGTACGGCCTCGACATGAGCCAGCCCGGGGCCGAGGATTACTACGATTCCATCTTGCAGCTCTACGCCCAATGGGGCGTGGACTACATCAAGGCCGATGACATCGCCACTCCCTTTCACGGAGATGAGATTGCCGCCCTGCACCGCGCCATTGTGAAAACGGGACGGCCCATCGTGCTGAGTCTTTCACCCGGCCCGGCGGATCTGGCGAAGGCCGATTTCTATGCCGCCAATGCCAACTTATGGCGCATCTCCGGCGATTTTTGGGACCGCTGGCCGGACCTCCGCGCCAGTTTCGGTCTGCTCGACAAGTGGAGCCCGCACACGCGGCCCGGCGCCTGGCCGGACGCCGACATGCTGCCGCTCGGCCGCATCGGAATTCGCGCCGAGCGCGGCGACGACCGCGCGACGCGCTTCACGCGCGACGAACAGCGCACGCTGATCAGCCTGTGGTCGATTGCGCGCAGCCCGCTCATGTTCGGCGGCGACTTGCCGAGCAACGACGATTTCACGCTTTCCTTGCTGACCAACGACGAAGTGCTGGCCGCCGACCAGAACGCCACGCGCAGCCGCCAACTTTTCCAGCGAGGCGACCAGATCGTGTGGACCTCGGACGCCGCGGCTCCGAACACCCGGTATCTAGCCGTATTCAACGTCGGCGATCAAGCCCCCCTGGACATTCGCGTGAACTGGGCTGAACTGGGTTTGCCGGCAACTTGCGCCGTGCGCAATCTCTGGGAGAAGAAAGACCTGGGAACCGTGGAGAACGGGTACACGTTCAAGATTCCTCCGCACGGTTCGGGGCTGTACCGGGTTTGGTAACGCCGGCGGTCTTGCCGCCGGTGGGTTGCGGCCCGTCCGAAAAGCACCGGCGGCAAGACCGCCGGCGCTACCCTTCGACTGCGGTGCCGCCGAGAAGAATCAAGGCGGCGGTTCCCAGTAAGGGCAGCAGCGCCCCCGCCACCAGAATCGGCGTGTAGCTGTGCAGGTGGTCCACCACGAATCCGGTGAGCATGGTGAAGCCCATCGCGCCGATGCCCGCGCCTACTCCGCTCAGGCCCGCCACCGAGGCGATGGCGTCTTCGGGAAAGAGGTCGCTGGGCAGCGTCTGTACCGAGCCGACCCAGCATTGGAATCCGAACATGACGACGCTGATAAATGCGAGCGCCGCCGCCGCGCTGGCCGCGTGCGCGGCGGGGATGCCCGCTGTCATGAGCGCCGCGCCCAGGATCACGGCGGCCCGGCGCGCGCTGCCCACGCTCCGACCGCGCGCGATCAAGTGGCCGCAGAGCCAGCCGCCAGTGAGCGAACCGGCGGCGGCCACCACGTAGGGCGCCCAGGCGAACATGCCGATCTGCCGCAGGCTGAATCCGCGCACGTTGTAGAGATAGAGCGGGAGCCAGGTGATGTAGAGCCACCACGCCGGGTCGGTGAGCACGCGGGCCAGCACAATCGCCCAGGTCTGGCGGAGCCGCAGCAGGTCCAGCCAGCGCACGGAGCGAACCGGATGGATCGAGGCGCGCCCCTCCAGAATGAGGGCGCGCTCGGCAGGCCCGAGCTTGGGGTGGCGATCGGGCGTTTGATAAAACAGCCGCCAGAGAACCAGCCAGCCCAGGCCCAGCACGCCGGTGGAGAAAAAAGTGGCTTGCCATCCGAAGTGAATCTGGAGCCAGACGATGAGCGGCGGCGCGACGATGGAGCCGAACGCCACGCCGCAGTTGAAAATCCCCATGCCCAAGGCGCGCTCGCGGACGGGGAACCATTCGGCGATCGCTTTGGTGGCGCCGGGCCAGTTACCCGCCTCGCCCAGTCCCAGCAGGAAGCGTAGCGCGCTCAGGCTGCGCAGCCCGGTGGCGAAGGCGTGGCCCATTTCGGCGAACGACCACAACAGCACGGAGAGCGTGAAGCCCAGGCGCGTGCCCAGGCGGTCGTAGAGTTTGCCGGAAATGCCCTGGCTGGCCGTGTAAGCCAGCAGGAACCAGGTGGCGATCCCGGCAAACTGGAGATTGGTGAGGCCCAGCCGCTCGGTAATCACCGGCGCCAGCACCGCGATCGTCATCCGGTCGACGAAGTTGATGGCGGTCGCCAGGAAGACCAGCGAGACGATCCACCAGCGCAGGCCGTGCACGAAGCGGGGAGGCGTCATGGGAACGCCGGGAAACAATCGGCGGGCAACAGCGGGGCGGCGAACAACTCGGCGCGCATCGTGCCCACGGAAGCGCCGATCATCGGCCGGAAGGCCATCTTGGCAATGACGTCGCGCTCGGCGTCGAGCCCCGGCGCCACTTCCTCCAGTTGCAGCCCTTCGGCGGTCAGACGGAACACCGCCGCCTCGGTGACATAGAGCACCTCCTGGCCGGTGGAGACGGCGTGCGCGCCGCTGAAGGTAATCTGCCGGACCGCGGGGACGAACTTCGCCTTGCCGCCGCGCACGGCCAGCGTGCCGCAGAAGACCACCTTGCGGGCCTTCTGCGCGATGTCGATGAAGCCGCCGGTGCCGATGATGGCCGAGTCGAGCTTGCTGACATTCACGTTGCCGGCCGCGTCCACTTCGGCGAAGCCCAGGAAGGCGATGTCGACGCCGCGCCCCTGGTACCAGGCGAACTGCCGCAGCGTGCCGATGATGGCCGTGCTGTTGTACGCCGCGCCGAATTCCAGGCCCTCGGCTGGGATGCCGCCGATTTGCCCTTGCTCGATGGTGGGCACGACGAACTGCGCGATCGCCTGCTCGCGCGCGACCTTCATGACTCCGTCGGGCACGCCGAAGCCGACGTTGATGACGGCGCCGGGGCGAAGCTCCATGGCCGCCCGCCGCGCGATGCTCTTGCGCACGCTGAACGGGAATGGCGCGAACTCACTCTCCGGCTTGCGCGACTCGCCGGAAAGCGCCGGGTCGTAGCCGATGTTGTAGGTCATCCCCTGATCGGGATCTACTATCAGGTAATCGACGAAGATGCCGGGCACGTCGACCAGGCGCGGATCCAGGCTGCGCGCCGGCACGATGCGTTTCACCTGCGCGATGGTGATGCCGCCCGCCGCGCGCGCGGCCTGCGCCATGGCGCAGTTATGCCACGGCGCCACCTCTTCGTGCATGCTCAGGTTGCCTTCTTCGTCGGCCACCGCGCCGCGGATCAGCGCCACGTCGATGGAGTGCGCGCGGTAGTAGAGGTACTCCTTGCCATCGCGATTCCACAACTCCACGATGTCCTCGACGGTACGGGCGTTGAGCTTGCCGCCTTCCACGCGCGGGTCGATGAACGTACCCAGGCCGATCGGGCTGATAAACCCGGGGCTGCCCGATGCCGCGGCGTGGAACAGTTGCACGAGGATGCCGGCCGGCAGGCAGTAGGCCTCGAACAGGTTGGCGGCCGCCAACTTCGCCATGGAGGGCGACATGGACCAATGGCCGCCGATGACGCGGTGGTAGAGGCCGGGCATGGCCATGTGCTCCAGGCCGCGCGCGCCCTGATCGCCGACGCCGAACGGGTGAATCAAGGTCAGCTCGCGTGGCGCGCCGGTCGCGCGGTGGCGGCGGCCAATGGCCTCCAGCATCCGTTCGGGAATAGAGTGGCCGGCCCCGGAGCCGCCGATGGCGACGGTGACTCCGTCCCGAATCAGCAGCGCCGCCTGATCGGGCGTCAGAATGGGTTTCGCCATGTTCATTTGCGGCGCCGATCGAGAAAGGCCTGGAGGCGTTGGCGAAACTCGGCGCCGGTTGAAATAGCGGCATAGTTGGCGGCCTCCAGCTCCAGGCCGGCGTCGAGGCCGCTTTTGAGGCCCGTATCGACGCAGCGCAGAATGCAGGCGATGGAGTCCGCCGAATTCGCCAGAATCGCTAGCATCAGCTCGCGCGCCGCCGCCAGCAGCCCGGCGGGCTCCACGACGCGGTTCACCAGCCCGATGCGCCAGGCTTCCTGGGCGTCGATGGGCGCCCCGGTGAGCATCATCTCCAGGGCGCGCCCGCGGCCCACCAGGCGCGGCAGCCGCTGCGTTCCGCCATTGGCTGAAAGGCCGCCGATTTTGGCCTCGGGCAGTCCCAGCTTGGCCGTCGAAGCCGCCAGGCGAAGCGAACAGCACATCGCCAACTCCAGGCCGCCGCCCAGCGCGTATCCATTGATGGCGGCGATGGACGGTTTGCGCATCGTCTCCAGGCGCCTCATAATCGCCTGGTCCCGCGCGCATCGCGCCTGGCCGTCGAGCGGACTGACGCCCGAAAGCTCTTCGATATCGGCGCCCGCGACGAAAGCGCGCTCGCCGGCGCCGGTCAGAATCAGGCCGCGGTACTCGCGCTCCACGCGCTCAAAGGCGTCGTCCAGTTCCGCCATCACGCGGTTGCTGAGCGCGTTCAGCTTCTGTGGGCGATTGATGGTGACTTGGACGAACCCCGCCGCATCCGATTCGAAGAGGATTTCGGTGTATGTCATCGGCGTGCACCTGCCAGGGTAGCACGGGATGGAGAGGTTGACAGACGGAAGCGTCTGTCCCACGTCGGTGCGTTACTGTGGGGCAGGCGCTTTCGCCTGCCAACCGGTTCTTTCACACACCCTTGCACTCTTCGCACGGGCAAATCCGCCGGAAGTGTTCGTAGGAATAGATCCCCGTCTTGTGGCCGTCGCTCCACTCGATACGGATGGCGTAATGCCCCACCGGCTCGACGGCGAGCATCTTCAGCGCCGGTTGGTACATCTGAAACGGGCTGGCCGGCGGCGCCGCAGGCGTTCCGGGGTGCCCCGCGGGCCCACTGGTGCACGTGGCGCAGGGGCATTGGTCGCGCAGGTACTGCAACCCGTACTCGCTGTGGTGCCCGTCCTTCCAGTCGATCTTGATTCCCTTGGACTTGGAAATGGCGATGTGTTCCGGATCGGTCGAAAAAGGCATGGTCAGTTGTAGAGGCGCTCCACGTCGCGCACGCCCGAAATGCGCCGCATGGCGCTCACCAGCTTTTCGAGCTGCTTCTTGTCCCGCACGTCCACGGTCATCTCCACCACGCCGCCGCTCTGGTCCAGATCCCCCTTGGCCTCCAGGTTGCGGATGTTGGTGTTCTCGTCGGAAAGCACGGAGGTGAGCTGGTTGAGCATTCCCGGCCGGTCGTCGGTGTGGATCACGATGCGCACGGGGAAGGCGTCCTCGGCGGCCCGCGCCCACTCCACTTCGATCTTGCGCTCCACGTCGTACATCAGGTTCTGCACGTTGGGACACATGCGGGAATGCACCGCGACGCCCTTGCCGCGCGTCACGTAGCCGACGATGGCTTCGCCGCGGATGGGGTTGCAGCACTTGGCGCGGTAGACCAGCAGGTCGTCGACGCCGCGTACCTTGATGACGCCATCGCCGTCGGGGGCGCCCCCTGGGCCCCGCGCGCCGGGAGCCTGGGGCGCGGCCGCGCCCGGCCCGGAGGGTGCGCCGCCCGGCTCGGCAATGGCGCCCGCTGGCCTGCCTTCGGACGGGTCGTCTTTCACCACGCCGGGCGCCAGTTTGCTCAGAACCTGCCGCGCCGAGAATTTTCCGAAGCCCAGCGCGGCGTACAGGTCCTCCATCTTGCTGTACCCGTACTCGCCCGCGACTCTTTCGAGATCGGCCTTCCCCACCTTGCCGAGCTGCACGCCCAGGCGGCGCGCCTCTTTGTCCAGGTACTTCTGGCCGATGTCGATGGCCTTCAGACGCTCGCTGGCGTTGATGATGTGCTTGATCTTGTTGCGCGCGCGCGAAGTCTTGACGTACGCCAGCCAGTCCTTGCTCGGTTCGTGGCCGGGCTGGGTCATGATCTCGACGATGTCGCCGTTGCGCAGCCCCGAACGCAGCGGAACGATGCGCCCGTTCACCTTGGCGCCCACGCACCGGTTGCCCACGTCGGAGTGAATGGCGTACGCGAAATCGATGGGCGTGGCGTCGCGCGGCAGCACGATCACTTTGCCGCGGGGCGTGAAGGTGTAGGCCTCTTCGGGGTACAGGTCCACCTTCAGCGTGGACATGAACTCGCCGGGGTCCTGCACCTCGCGCTGCCACTCCACCAGGTGCCGCAGCCAGGCGATGCGCTGATCGTCCGCCGCCGGACCCTTGCGGCCCTCTTTGTATTTCCAGTGGGCAGCGATGCCTTCCTCCGCGATGCGGTGCATCTCCTCGGTGCGGATCTGCACTTCGAACGTCTGGCCCTGCGGGCCGACCACGGAAGTGTGCAGCGACTGGTAGAGGTTGGGACGCGGAATGGCGATGAAGTCCTTGATGCGGCCCGGAATCGGGCGCCACTCGTTGTGAATCACGCCCAGCGCGGCGTAGCAGTTCTTCACCGAATCGGTGACGATGCGCAGCGCCGTCAAGTCGTACACCTGGTCGATGGCGATTTTCTGCCGCCGCATCTTCTGGAACACCGAGTAGGGCCGCTTCACGCGCCCGTCGATGCGCGCGGGAATGGCTTCGCGCCGCAGCTCGGCCTCCACCGTCCGGCGGACTTCGTTGAGGAATTCTTCGTTCGCATGGCGGCGCGACTCGATGGCGCCGGCGATCTCTTTGTAAGCGTCCGGCTCCAGGTACTGGAAGGCGAGGTCCTCGAGCTCGCCGCGCACCTTGCCCATTCCCAGGCGGTGCGCGATGGGCGCGTAGATCTCGATGGTCTCCTGGGCCACATGCCGCCGGCGCTCGGGACTCAAGTATCCGAGTGTCCGCATGTTGTGCACGCGGTCGGCCAGCTTGACCATGATGACGCGGATATCCTCCACCATGGCCAGCAGCATTTTGCGAAAGCTCTCGGCCTGCCGGTCCTCGGCCGAAAAGAAATCGAGCTTGGTCAACTTCGTAACGCCGTCCACGCTGCGCGCCACTTCCTCGCCGAACTCCTTGCGCACTTGTTCGATGGTGGCGCTGGTTTGCTCCAGAACGTCATGCAGAAGCCCGGTCTCAATGGCGACGAGGTCCATGCGCATATCCGCGAGGATATGGGCCACCATGATCGGGTGGACGATGTAGGGCTCGCCGGAGTCGCGCGTCTGCCCTTCGTGATATTTCCGGGCGAAGTGGAAAGCCTTTTCCACCGGGCTGAGATCGTCGTTCGGACGATACGCGCGGATCTCGGCCTCCAACTCGCGGTAGGCCTGCTCCACCGGATCGGGGGGACACGGGAGCGGCAGAAATTCCGGAACGCTGGCGGACTCGGCGGGCACTGTAATTCGATTGTAGCAAGGTAGCGCCGGCGATCTTGTCGCCGGTGATACTATTGGGCGGCAAGGTCACCGGCGACAAGATCGCCGGCGCTACAGCTTCAACCCTTTCAAATACTCCCGGAACGGCCCTCCCAGATCCCCACAACCGCGGTTCCTAATTCTCGGTCAGCGACTCCACCAGGCTCACGAACTCCGGCTGGTTGCGGACCCGGTCGAAGTTCTTGTCCGCGGCGATTGTCGCTCTTGAGAGCCCCTTCCCGGAGGATTCGAACACCTGCAACCAGCGAACCGCCTCCCTCGTGTTGCCCTCGATCGCTTCCACACAAGCGAGATTGTAGGCGCCACCTCCGGCGCGCATTCGTTCGGCTTCGAGGAGCTTCTCACGCGCCTGTTGCAGCAACTGGTCGGCTTCCTCGCCCGCCTTCGTCTTGGCCTGTTCAAAGAGCGCAAGGCCCCAGTTGTTTAACGCGGCCAGCCTCGTTTCCGCATTCTGGGAAAGGACAGCGTACAGTTGCCTCATTCCCGGAACATTGTTGTGATCGAACTTCGCGTCAGTTGGCGCCAGTAGTCTAAGCACCATGACACCCAGTTCCGGAACGTCAGAAGCAAGCCGCAAAGCGCAAGCGACGGGCTTGGCCAAGTCCTTCTTCTCGTACCACGGCCGGATCTCCGACACCAAGCGCTGCGAATCGTCACCGACTTGTACCATCGCGCTCGTCGCCAACTTCTTGTACTCGTCCGCCAGGAATTCCTCCGCGTAATCGCGCACGAAGACCGTTTCCATCAAAGCCATCAGGGGATGATAAGAGAGCGAAATCGGGTGAATGCCGATCAGTTTCTCCAGTTCGTCCAGCCGCTGCCGTTTGTAGGTGATCTCACCGCACGGCACCGGACTAGCAACCAGAATCGTCGGCTTGGGACCGAGACTGGGGTTGTCCGCACTCGCCGCGCCTACGGAGTCGGCGTCATCCCACGGTTGGTCGTCCTTGGGGCGCGGTTTCGGCTGGATTCCGGCTTCTTTCAAAAAGTCCAATGTGCCATGGACGTTCTGGTCATTCAGGCCGGTAATCACCACCAGGCGGTCTGCCAGCGGTCCCACGCACAACCCGCCGATTTCCGTAATGCCCGTGCGGCTGTCCACCAAAACGTAGTCGTAAGGGGTTTCGAGCGGCGGCTCAAATGCCTCAACGCCGAGCGGGCGGTGCGGAAAGCGCTGCGCCTTGAAATAGTGGTGGAGCAGGCGGCTCAGGGCAATCAACTGATCCTGTGGAAGGCCCTTCAAGTCTAATTGCGCCAGGCGCCCCATGTAGTCGCGCTCTGGGTCCGTTCCAAGAACACCCAGGCGGCCCAGCTTCCCGAGCTTCGGCTGAAGAGTTTCCACTCTCTTTTCGGCCACCGAGCGGATGTAGTGGCCCAGCGGTGGCAGGCGCTGCGCCATTTCTTCGGGGGCGCCACCGGCGTGCAGTGCCTTCGTCGCCTCCCCGAGCAAAGCCAGGATGTCTTTCGGGTGGGCCGCCTCCGGGTCGGCCAACTCCCCGCTGCGGTACAGGAAGCCGCTGAGCCCGGGGCCTCCAGGTCCATATCCACGACCAGAACGTGCCGGCCCCGCCCCGCCAGCGTGTAGGCCACATTCATGACAGCCATGCTGCGGCCTACACCGCCCTTGAAGCTGTAGAAGGTGAAAATGTAGGGGAAAGGCATCGGCAGTCCTAGGCAGCTACAGGCATCCGGGCCACCCCCCGCATTGGCCGCCGGGGACTGGAAGCCAACACTGATGGCGTCGATTGTTGCCGAGAGGCGCAGTAACTGTCCACCAGCAGATTGAACAGTCTCTCCTCCAGGACCGGCGCGGCCAGTTCCGCCATAAGCTGCTCACCCGTTTTGTTTCTCTGGATCCGGCGAATCGCGGCCTTAATCGCTAACGGTTCCACCCTCCGGTCGTCCGCTGAGATAGCCACTCCACTGAGGCGCTCCGCCTGCTGGCGATCATCTCTTCGTAAGGCGTCCTCCGCGTTCCGGATTGCCTCTTCCGCGATGGCGCGCAACTTCCGCTTCACCTCATCGAGTCTTTGGTAGTGGCACTGAAATGACTGGTCGACCCAGAGTTCAAAACCGGCGCACGCTGGGAATGCATTATCGAAAAGTGTGATCTCGCGGGAGTCTCTCAGTTCCTCCAATTCGGACTGAAGCACTTCAGTGGCGTTGCATAAGAAGCCCGCGTTGAAGGAGTAAGGCGGCAGGAAGGCCCTCTGGGCATCGGCCTTCAAGCGGAACACGGGTGGCACCACGGAAGGCAGCATGGTCTCCTTGAGAACATTTGCGTAGCCAACGATCTCAAGATCGTCGAGGTTTCTGGGGGTTGCCATAGGAGAATCCTCGTATAGCTTTCTGCGGATATAGGCGAGGCACTCCTTCCGCAGCGCTTCGAAGTCGTTCTCGCGAGGTGTGTGAATAAGGATGCGGTCCGTACCCTTCCCAACGCACCCCTGGAAGAGATCTTCCACCTCCGGGTCGGCTGCCACTCGGGATCTCGGGGCGAAGACAGCCTGCAAATGGCAGTCGCGCACGAGGACTCGGTCCGGGATACGAACCTCATGCGTCCAGGGCCGGCGATCGCCTCCAGTCAGCCCGATTGGTCCCGGTAGGCGCGGTTCCAGGCCCTCCACGTAATCGACCGGTTTGTGAAAAAGAACCTCCATGGAAAGACCGAGGTAGCGGCGGTGCTCGGGAATCGGCAGTTCATGGCGTGCCAGGAATTCTTGCGGAGGCTCAGCAGCGTCAAGCCGGCTGTACACTGTCAACAGCCCGCCGGAATCGAAGGGGGTGGCCACGCCACCATCGAAGCGCTCGGATTCCAGGGTCTTGGCAAACAGGAATCCGCAACCGGTCTGCGGAAATCCAAACGGCGCAACATAGAAGAACACGGAGCCGGCCGTCCCCAATGCGACCTCGGTGCACGTTGGCGCCAGCCATTCACTGCGGGCGGCGGCGAGGCGTGCCGCTGAAGCCAGATACCCGCTCTGGCGCAGATGTCCGCGAATTCCTCATCCGCTGTCGAATGCGCCAGGTACAGAGAATCGCTCAAACGCGCTGCCGGCGCGGACGAAGGGTCCGGAACCCCAACGCCGTTCTTCTTGCCATAATCCTCCAGACTCCGGCAAAGCCCTTCGAGGTTCGCCTGCCCGTTCACAGCTTCAAACCTTTCAAATACTCGCGGAACGGGCCGCCCAAATCCCGCCTTCGCAGGGCGAATTCTACGGTGGCCTTCAAGAAGCCGAGCTTGTCCCCGGCGTCGTAACGCGTGCCCTCGAAGCGGTAGCCGTATATCGGGCGGTTGCGCAGCAAGTGTTTCAAAGCGTCGGTGAGCTGGAGCTCGCCTCCGGAACCGGGTTCGATGGCTTGCAGGGACTCGAAAATCTCCGGCGTCAGCACGTAGCGCCCAATGATGGCCAGGTTCGAGGGCGCTTCCGAGGCCTTGGGCTTCTCCACCAGGTCGCGGATGCGGTAGACGCGATCGCTGCCGCCATTGTAGGCCACCGGCTCGGCGTCAATCGCGCCGTAGGCGGAAATGCTCTCCGCCGGCACCTCCATGACGGCCAGCACCGGGGCGTGGAAGAAATTGTACACGTCCAGAAGCTGGCGCAGGCACGGGGTCTCGGCTTCAATCACGTCGTCGGCCAGCACCACCGCGAACGGCTCGTCGCCCACCAGTTCCCGGGCGCGCAATACCGCGTGCCCCAGCCCCAACGCTTCCCTCTGGCGCACGTAGGACACGCTGATCATATCGGTAATGCCGCGCACGATGGCCAGCAGATCCTTCTTCTTGCGCGTCTCCAGCAGGTATTCCAGCTCGAAGCTCACATCGAAGTGGTCCTCGATGGCGCTCTTTCCGCGGCCCGTCACCATGATGATGTTCTGAATGCCCGAGTGGACCGCCTCCTCCACCCCGTACTGGATGATGGGCTTGTCCACGATGGGCAACATCTCTTTGGGCTGCGCCTTGGTAGCGGGAAGAAAACGCGTGCCGAGCCCGGCGGCGGGGAAAACAGCTTTTCGTACTTTAGCCGGCATCTTTTTCAGTGTAGCGCCGGCGATCTTGTCGCCGGTGGGTTTGCCCGCACCTAAAAGCACCGGCGGCATAGGGGGTGCCCTCTGGGCCCGGCGCCACGGAACTTCGGAATTGTTTTTCCCGGTTCACCTGTGCTATGTATTGATACCTGGGGAAACAACAGCCATGGCATACGTGATCGCGGAACCTTGCATTGGAACGAAGGACACTGCCTGTGTAGACGCCTGCCCGGTGGATTGCATCCATCCCAAGAAGGACGAGGCCAACTTCGCGGAAGCCGAGATGCTCTACATCGACCCGGTGGAGTGCATCGACTGCGGCGCCTGCGTCCCGGTCTGCCCCGTATCGGCGATTTTTGCCCTCGACGACCTGCCCGAGAAGTGGGCCGAGTTCACCGCCAAGAACGCAGCCTACTACGGAAAATAGGCCGCGCTGGCGGTGTCGGTCTCCCAAAGCCTGACGCACGCCACGCGCACGCCCTCTTTGGTCTTCAGCCCCGCGCTCACTTCGTCGTAGATGTATTTGGCCATGTTCTCGGCCGACGGATTCAGCGCATCGAAGGGCGGGATGTCGTTGAGCCACTGGTGGTCCATGCGGTCCAGCACGGCGTGGACCACCCGCTTCAGCTCCACGAAATCCACCAGCAGCCCGATGGCATCGAGTTCGGCGCCCCGCAGCGTCACCTCCGCGCGGTAATTGTGGCCGTGCACGTTTTCGCACTTGCCGCGATAGTTCCGCAGGGCGTGGCCGGCGGCGAATGTCTCTTCAATGGTGACTTCAAACATCGAAAAACTTCTCCACGTCCCCGAGGCTGGAGCTGAACCGGTAATCCGGCAGGCTGTCGAAAAACACCTGGCCGTACCGCTGCTTGGTGATGCGGTGGTCCAGCAGCACCAGGACGCCGCGGTCCGACTTGCTGCGAATCAGCCGCCCGAATCCCTGCTTCAAGGCGATGGCGGCCTGGGGGATCTGGTAATCGTAGAACGGATTCCCCCCCGCATGGCGGATGCTTTCGATGCGCGCGTTGACCACCGGATCGTTGGGCACCGCGAACGGCAACTTATCTATGATAACGCAGCTCAACTGCTCGCCCGGCACGTCCACGCCCTGCCAGAAGGAGGAAGTCGCGAAGAGCACGGCGTGGGGCGTCGAGCGGAACTCCTCGAGCAGCGCGGTCCTCGGCGCGGTGCCTTGCAGCAGGGTGGGATAGTCGATTTCGAATGAGACCTGTTCGTACACCGTGCGCATCTGCTGGTAGCTGGTGAAGAGCACGAAAGCCCGGCCGCGGCTGTGTTCGAGAATGCGCGCCACTTCCTCGCCGGCGGCTTTCGAGAACGCCGGGCTGCGCGGCTCCGGCAAGTGCTGCGGCACGTAGAGCAGCGTCTGCTTGCGGTAGTCGAAATGGCTGGGGACCACCAGGCCGCGCGCGCCCGCCAGGCCCAGCCGCTCTTCGGTGTAGTCGAAGCCGCCGGCCACCGCCAGGGTGGCCGAGGTGAGGATCACCGAGTCCACCTTCTGGAACAGCCGCTCGGAGAGGATGGGGGAGACGTCGATGGGGGTGGCCTGGAGAAAACAGCCGCGCCCGCGCTTTTCCACCCAGTAGACGTACCGCTCGTCGTCCTCTTCCATCACGAAGCGCAGCGCAAGGCCGAGCTCCAGCGTGCGCCGGACCAGCGGCAGGATCTCATCGGGCGGGTTCTGAATCACCTTGAGATGCGAGCCGATGAGGTCCAGCGCGGCCAGCAGGTCGGAGTAGATCTCCTCATTCTCGTCGCGGAAGGAATCGCGGCCCTGGAAGGCCACGCGACGCTCGGCATCGCCGAAAAGGCGGAAGAACTGGATGGTCATCTCGTCCAGCCGATCGAGAATACGGTCCAGCTCCGGGGTACCGAACTTCTTGCTGCGGCCCATGGCCGCGATATCGCGCCGCAGCTCCTGCAAGCGGTAGTTGCTGAAGGAAACGCCAAAATATTGGGCGGCGACGTCTTCGATGTCGTGGGCTTCGTCGAAAACCACGGCGTCGTACGCCGGCAGGATTCCGCCCTCGTAATTCTCGTCCCTGAGGGACAGGTCCGCGAAGAACAGGTGGTGATTGACGATGATGATGTCGCTCTCGGCCGCCCGCTGGTGCATCAGGGTGATGAAGCAGCGTTCGAAGTTGGGGCACTTCTGCCCCGTGCACATATCGGTGCGCGCGTCGATCTTGGCCCAGGCGGTGGAACCTTCGGGCAGGGTCTTGATTTCGGCCCGGTCGCCCAACTCCGTGCCCTTCTCCCATTGCTGGATGATTTCGAAATCCGCCACCTCTTCCAGGCCCGAGAGCACCGGCTCTTTTTCGGCGTCGTAGATCTTCTGGCGGCAGGCGTAGTTGTTGCGGCCCTTCATGTAGCAGACCTTCAGGGGCCGCGCGAAGTGCTGCTGTAGGAAGGGAACGTCCTTGAAGAAAAGCTGCTCCTGGAGGTTCTTGGTGCCGGTGGAAACCACGATGCGCTTTCCGGAGAGAAGCGCCGGCACCAGGTACGCCAGCGTTTTCCCCGTGCCCGTGCCGGCTTCGACGATGAGGTGGCGCTTATCGGCGAGGGCTGCTTCCACGGCTTCGGCCATCTCCACCTGTCCGGACCGGAACTCGTAGTTGGGATGCCACTTGGAGAGCGTGCCATGGCGCGAGAAGAACTGGCGCGCGCCGGCTGTTCGGGCCTGGATGGGCATCGGGATGCTTCAATTCTACAGAATCTCTGGCAGCGTGTTGCGTGTGGCTGCGGGACGGCGGCCGGCGGATACATAATGGGAGCAGGGATGAACCGCAACGTCCAGACCGAAGAGGCGGTGAAACGGCTCGTGGCTTTTTTTGCGCCGGAGAAGGTATATCTCTTCGGCTCCACAGCGCGCGGGGAAGACCGCCCCGACAGCGACCTTGATTTTCTGATTGTGCTCCCCGACGATGCTCCGCGCGAGAAACTGTTCTGCCGGGGCCTATACCGCACCCTGTACGGGCTTGACGTCTCCGTGGATGTGGTGCCCGTCAGGCGGCGGTGGTTCGAGCAGCGAAGGGATTGGATGATGTCTCTTCCAGCTATCGCCATCAGGGAAGGGAGACTGGTCTACGATGCCCAGTCAGTTCCGGTCTGAAGAAGCCGCGGCTTGGTTGCAGTTCGCGGCGGATGACCTGGACACGGCGCGAGTTCTCTTGGGGGCAACGCCATCTCGCGTGCGCCAGAGCCTCTTTCACGCCCAGCAAGCCGCCGAGAAGTCCCTCAAGGCTTTCCTGATCTGGCACGAACAGCCGTTCCCCCTTACTCACGACCTCGCCGTACTGCTGAGGTTGTGCGTTGCAATCGATCCTGGCGTTGCAATTGGAGTCGAACCCGCACTGGACCTGACCCAGTTCGCTGCCCGGTTTCGGTACCCCGGCGAAGATGAAATTCCCTCTATCGAGGAGGCTCGGCAATGGGTCGCGGCGGCCGCCGGAGTTCTGGACTGCGTAGGCATACGCATTGCCGGTGACGACACGAGCGGGTGAGCGCGCCATCGGGATGCTCCAATTCTACAGAATCTCTGCAGCCAGCATCGATATCGATCCGCCGTCGATGCCTTCGATCGGAAAGGCGATTTTCCCGCCCTGCCGCCTGGTCGCCAGCACGTAGAGCAGCGGCAAGTAGTGATCCGGCGCCGAGATCGAGAGCATCGCGTCCGGGCCGAGCCGCTCGTATTCAATGAGCGGTTGGTGCTCGCCGGCCAGCATCAGGTCCTTCGCCCGCCGCTCAAAGCGAATGGCTCAATCGTAAGGCTCCGCCACACGCCGTCCCCACGCATGCGCGTGCAGATTGTGGACCAGGTTTCCGCTGCCCACAATGAGAACGCCTTCGTCCCGTAATGGCGCCAGTTTGCGGCCGATCTCATCATGAAACGCCGGCGCCGCGGTCTCGTCGATGCTGAGTTGGACCACGGGGATGTCCGCGCCGGGATACACGTGGCGGAGTATCCCGGAGCCATCCATGCTTTGGCTTGCCCATTTTTCACGGCTTCCTGGGGCGCGGTTGCCTGTAGCTCGGCGTATAATCTATACAATCACGGAGGCGTTCATGAACTACGAAATCGGTTCCCGCGTTGGCGACTACGAGGTTTTGGAAGTCCTCGGGGCCGGCGGAATGGGGCGTGTCTACAAGGTCCGGAATGTCATTTCCGACCGCGTCGAGGCCATGAAGGTGGTGCTGCCCGACCTCGAAGGCGATGCCGAGCTGGCGGACCGGTTCGTGCGCGAGATCAAGGTCCAGGCGAGCCTCGATCATCCCAACATCGCCGCGCTGCACACCGCCTTGCGGCTGGACAACCAGTTGCTGATGTTGATGGAGTACGTGGAAGGCGTCACCGTCGAGGCGGTTCTGCGCTCCGGCCGCCTTCCCATCGATAAGGCCATCGACTACACGGCCCAGGTGCTCTCGGCGCTGGCTTACGCCCACGCCCATGGCGTGGTCCACCGCGACCTCAAACCCGCCAACATGATCATCACCCCCAGCGGCGTGGTCAAGCTGATGGATTTCGGCATCGCCAGAATGGCGGCGGACCGCAAACTCACGCAGACCGGGCGCACCGTCGGGTCGCTGTATTACATGTCTCCGGAGCAGATCAAGGGCGCGATCGATCTGGACCCGCGCTCGGATCTGTACTCGCTGGGCATCTCGCTCTACGAAATGGTCACGGGCGCCCGTCCGTTCCAGGGGGATAGCGAGTATTCCATCATGGCCGCGAACCTGGAAACCACTCCGCCGCCGCCCATACAGGTGGATCCGAACCTGCCTCCCGCGCTCAGCGAGATCATTCTCATGTCGCTGGAGAAAGATCCGGCGCAGCGATTCCAGACCGCGGACGCGTTTCGATCAGCCCTTCTGAGCGTGCGAGGGCCTGTGCAGACGGCTGCGACACCCGCGGCGGCGCCGGTTGTAGTTGCGCCGCCTCCTCCGCCCGCGCGCAGCCACCGCGGACTGTATATCGCGCTGGGGTCGCTGGCTACCATCGCGGTGATTGTTGCCGCCGTAACGCAGATTCCGAAGTTCCGGCACACGGCCGCCGAAAGCGCGCCGGTTGCCGTGGTCTCGGCGCCAGCCCAACAGGCGCCAGCCGAAGCGCCGCCGGCTGCGACGCCTCCGCCGGCTGCGGCGCCGGCCGAGACCCAACCGGCCAGTCAGCCGCCGGTGTCGCCGGCGCCGGCCGCCAAGGCCGCGCCGCAACCGGTTCGCCGCGCGCCTGCCGCTGCCGCTTCGGTTCAGGCACCGGCGCCGGCCCAGCAGCCGCCCGAAGCGCCGCCGCCGCAGGCTTCGCCGGCGCCCGCGGCTTCCGCCGCGGATGCCGCCCAGGCGGAGCAGTTGGAGAAACTCCGCGACCAGGGATCGATGCTCAGCATCCGGGCTGGAACTGTCAAGTCCAGCCTGAACGCTCTGCGCAAGGCACAGGCCCGCTCGGGGCTCGGGCTTCGCGCCGACATGGCTGCCTCCGAGCAGCGGATGGACTACCTTCTGAGCCAAGCCGACGCCGCCTTGCAGCGGGGCGACGCCGCGGCCGGGCAGAGGAATCTCGACCTGGCGGAGAAGGAAGTCTCGAAACTAGAAAAGTTCCTCGGTCAGTAGCGAGGTCATCGCGCCGAGAAGCGGTAGATCGTGGTGGTGTGGTAAGTAGTCCCCGGCTTCAGCACGGTGGCGGGGAAGCTGGGCTTGTTGGGCGAGTCGGGATAGTGCTGGGTCTCCATGCAGAACGCGCTGCGGAACGGATACACTTTTCCGCCTTTGCCGCGCACGGAACCATCCAGGAAGTTGCCGGTGTAGAACTGCAGGCCCGGCTCGGTGGTCCATACCTGCATCACGCGCCCGGTTTTTGGCTCGAAGACCTCGGCCGCCTTGGTGAGTCCGCCATGGCCCTTGTTCAGCACCCAGTTGTGGTCGTAGCCGTTGCCGAGCTTTAACTGCGGGTCGCTCTGGCCGATGCGCGCGCCGATAGCGGTGGCGGTGGTGAAATCGAAAGGCGTGCCCTTGACGGCGCGAAGCTCGCCGGTGGGGATCAGGCCGGCATCCACCGGCGTGAAGCGGCTGGCGTCGATCATGACCTGGTGGCCGAGAACGTCGCCTTCGCCCTGCCCGGCCAGGTTGAAGTAGGAATGGTTGGTCAGGTTCACCACCGTGTCCTTATCGGTGGTGGCCGTGTAGTCGATCTTCAACTCGTTGCGCGCGGTCAGGGTGTAGACCACTTTTACCGAAAGAGTCCCCGGGAAACCCTCTTCGCCGTCCTTGCTCACGTAGGTCAGCTCCAGGCCCTGGCCTTCCGCGGTCGAGACCGGAGTGGCTTTCCACACGCGTTTGTCGAAGCCCTGGGGACCGCCGTGCAAGGTGTTGTCGCCGTCGTTTTTCGGCAGAATGTACTGCTTGCCGTCGAGCTTGAAGGTTCCGTGGCCGATGCGGTTGCCGTAGCGGCCGATGATGGCGCCGAAGAAGTTGGTCTGCTTGAGGTAGCCTTCCAGGCTGTCCGCTCCCAGCACCACGTCCGCGAACTTGCCGTTACGGTCCGGAGCCGTCAGCGAGACGACGGTTCCGCCATAAGTCATGATGCCGGCTCGCATCCCGTTGGGATTCGAGAGCGTGTAGAGTTCGATGGGGGCGCCGTCGGGCAACTTCCCGTAAACCTGTTTCTTCACGTCGGACGATCCTTTCTTCGAGGGGGCCTGCGCCAGACAGGCGAATGTCAGGAAGCCCAGCGCAACGGCGGCCATCCAGTGGCAATGTCTCATGAACAACATGGTAACGCGTGGCGCCGGCGCTACTATTTCTTGGCTGGCGGCGCCTTCTGGGGAAGCCCCGGTGTGTCGAGCTTCACTTCGCAGCAAGCCTCGCCGGCGTTCTTGGCCGTCTTCTGATACTCGATTTCGTAATCGATGATGCTGCGCAGGTTGGTCCAGTCGATGGCCTGGGGAATCCGGCGTCCGTTGACGAACAGGGTGGGAGTGGCATTGACGTTGAGGGCGTGGGCCTCGGCGATGTTCTTGTCCACCTCGGCTTCGGTAGCCTTGGTATCCATGCACCGGCCAAGCTGCAGGACATCGATGTCTTTCTCGCCCTTGGCCCACTCCATCACCTTGTCCTTCAGGTTCACGGGAGTGATGTCGGCCTGGTGGGCGAACATCCAGTCGTGGTAGCTCCAGAACGAGCTGGGGTCCTGCCGGAACACGCAACGGCCGGCGATGGCAGCGGACTTGGCCCAGGGATGGATGGCCTCGATGGGAAAGTCCTTGAAGTAGAGGCGCACCTGCTTGGGGTAGGCGGTGAGCAGGTTCTGCCGCAGCATGGTGGCCTCTTCCTTGCAGTAGGGGCACTCGAAATCGGTGAACTCCACCAGCACAACCGGCGCGCCCGGCGTCCCAAAGCTCGGCTGGAATTCGGTCTTCAGCTTGTCCAGATCGGGCTTAAAGGGGTTGGAATTGACGTCGTAGACGGTGGCCTGCAGGATCTTCGACCCGTCCTTGGAGATCAGGAAAGGGAAGTCCCCGGAGGCATCGCCCTTGGAGGCATGCACCACCACCTCAACGAAACCCGGCACCTGTGAAGGCTTCGGATCGGACACCTGCACGGTGACGTCCGATTTCATCACGAACAGATGGCGGACATAGGCTTCCAGCGTGGCCTTGTCGAGGGCGGACTTCTTCTGGTCCTGGGCGGAAACGGGCGCCGCCGACATGAGGGCGGCCGCCAGAATAAGTAAGAAACATCGCGACATGTATCACCTATTGTATCTGCTACATGACCGGGCCGATCCGCCACGGCACAAACTCCCGATGCCCCAGCCGCTCGGCGCAGGTGCGCCGGCCGGAAGCCACCTCCAACACAAAATCGAAAATCTCGCGGCCCACCTGCGCCACGGAGGCTTCGCCATCGGCGATCGCTCCGGCGTTGATGTCCATGTTGTCCGTCATGCGCCGGTACATGCCGCTGTTGGAAGAGATCTTGATCACCGGGACGGTGGGGAATCCAATGGCGCTGCCGCGGCCGGTGGTGAACGCCAGCAAGGTACAGCCGCCGGCCGCCAGGCCGGTGAGGGACACCGGGTCGTAGCCGGGCGTATTCATGAACACGAAACCCGGGGAGGCGACGCGTTCGGCGAAGTCGTAGACCTCGATCAGCGGCGAGGTGCCGCCTTTGGCTACCGCGCCCAGCGATTTCTCGAGAATGTTGCTCAGCCCGCCCTGCTTGTTGCCGGGCGACGGGTTATCGTCGAAACCGCACGCGAACCGGTTCAAGTATTCCCGGTACTCCCGGATGCAGCGCAATAATTTTTCAGCCACTTGTTTATTGCGCGCCCGTTTGACGAGCAAATGTTCGGCGCCGAAGATCTCGGGCGTCTCGGCGAGCACCGCGGTGGCGCCGATCCCGGCCAGCAGGTCCGAGCAGTAGCCCAGCGCGGGGTTGGCGGTGATGCCGGAGAAGGAATCCGACCCGCCGCAGTTCAGTCCCAGCACGATCTTCGAAGCCGGCGTTGCGGTGCGCTTTTCCGCCGCCGCCCGGTCCAGGAACCTCGAAATCTCGCGGCGCGCGGCTTCCACCGCGCCGCGCGTGCCGCCGCTCGATTGCAGCGTCACCCCGACCAGCGGCGCGGACCTCCCGGCCTCGCCGGAGAGGTAGTAGTCGATCTGGTTCACCTCGCAGCCCAGCCCGAGGATGATGCCGGCCGAGACGTTGGGATGGGCCAGCACGCCGCCCATGGTCCGGCGGAGCTGGTCGACATCGGGACCGAAGACGTGGCCGCAACCCTCGCCGTGCGGAAAGGCCACCACGCCATCCACGTTGGGCGCGAGCGTTTGGCCCTCATAGCTACGGGCAACCGCTTCGGCGGTGTGCGCCGCGCAGTTGCTGGCCGCCACCACGGCGATGTAATTGCGCGTTCCCACGCGCCCGTCCGCGCGCTGGTAGCCGAGAAAGGTGGGGGCATTCTTGCCGGCCCGCGGCACGGGCGTCTCCGTCGCCGGAAACTCGTAGTCGAATTGCAGCTCTTCGAAGGAGAGGTTGTGCGTATGCACGTGCCGCCCGGCTTCGATGAGCTGGCTGGCGCGGCCGATGGCCTGGCCGTAGCGCTCCACCAGCTCGCCCGGCCCGATCGCCCGCAGCGCCACCTTGTGGCCCGCCGGAATGGCCTCGCGCGTTACGAGCTGAAGTCCCTCGACCGACAGCCCGGTCCCCGCAGGAATGGGTACGCGCGCCACCGCCACGTTGTCGGTGGAGTGAAGGCGAATGACCGAATTCCCGGCCGTCGGCAGCTTGGCGATGTCGAGCAGCATCCGGTTCCCCTAGCGTTCCAGCACCAACTCGGCGGCCTGGTCTCCCAGGTGCGCATGCAGCTTGTTTCCCACGGGGTGGACCCAGATGCCCGTTCCATCGGGCGGGACGGGGATATCGGCGGGGGAATCCACCACCACGAAGCGATCGTTTTCCACGCCATCGAGCAGCTTGCCGATGTGCATATGGGCGTGGCACTGCGTGCGGCGATCGAGTCCGTTCATGGCAACCCCCCACTGGTTGCCCCATAGCTCGCGCGCCTTGGCGATGGCCGCGGTCCAGTAGCCGGTGCGCTGGGCGGCGGTCATGCCAGCCAGGTCTTGCGGGTTGACGCCATGGAACCGCGGCAGCGCCAGCCAGCGGTTGGGCTTGGTGGGATTGGCGTCCTTGACAAAGAAGAATTGCGGCTCGGCGGGCTGGGCCTCGGCTAGGCGGCACAATTGGCACTCGGTGGCCGCCATGGTCTCGGGCTTGGCGACGTTGCAGGCGCAGCCGCGCACGTCGGCGCGCCCCAGCGGCAGGATCAATAGTACGGTTGCGGCCAGAGTGCGAAGGAAGCGCATTTTGATTCGATTATAGCGATACCATGATGGATTCTGCCGGGATGTCGACCTACCTGATTCTGGGAATGGCTTACGCCTTCGCCGCCGCCGTGCAGCCCGGACCGCTGCAGACCTACCTCATTTCGCAGACTCTGAGCCATGGCTGGCGCCGCACGCTGCCCGCCGCCTTCTGCCCGCTGATCAGCGATGGGCCGGTGATCGTGCTGGTGCTGCTGGTGCTGAGCCGCGTGCCTGTTTGGCTGGCGCAAGGTCTGCGGCTGGCGGGCGGACTATATGTGCTCTACCTGGCCTGGGGCGCCGTGAAGGCTTGGCGCGGGTACGACGCCACGGACATGGCGCCAGCACCCTCGACTCTGCTGCGGGCGGCCCTGGTGAATGTGCTGAACCCCAACCCGTATATAAGCTGGAGCCTGGTGCTGGGGCCGCTGCTGCTGAAGGGTTGGCGCGAGGCGCCCGCCAACAGCGTGGCTTTGCTGGCGGGGTTCTACGGCACGATGGTTCTCAGTCTAGCGGGCACCATCGTGCTCTTTGCCGCGGCCCGGAATCTGGGGCCGCGTGTGACTCGAGTGCTGATTGGCCTGTCGTCGGTGGCGCTGGCATGTTTTGGGTGCTATCTGCTGTGGTCGGGGGCCGGGGGGTGGTGACGAGGCAGGCCGTTTGCGTGAAAGGTCATGGCTTCGCGAGTCTCCTGGAGAGCCACGTCGAGTTGATCGACCATCGCCAGGTAATCCAGATGTTTCCTTCCCGCGGCGTTTCGCTGGATGTCGCAGCACAACTCGGCGAGTCGATCCGCGCTCATTAGCAGCATGCTGCCCTTGAGAGCGTGGCTGCAAGCGGCCAGAGCGTCAAGGTCCATGGATGCCGCTGCCTTCCTCATGCTCTCCAGCCGCGTGGCTGTGTCCCGGAGGAAGGTGTCAATCAAATCCCCGACGAATTCCGATTCGCCAGCCCGTTCCAAATCCGCCAGCGCGCCCGATAGCCTCCACGGAACCGGCCGCCTCCGGCAGGTATCGCCACTGTCGATTCGGTTGCTGTCGATTGCGTTCATCGTTTGTCACCTCAGAGATTTAGCCGTGCCCGGGGCACATTTGTGAAGGGTGAAATGGAATGTAGTTCCGCCGCCGGGCGTGGAGTCGAGCCAGATCTTCCCGCCGTGACGCTCCACGATCTTCCTACAGACGGCCAGGCCAATGCCGGTTCCGGGATACTGATCGCGCGTGTGCAGCCGCTGGAAGATCTGAAACACGCGTTCCGCGTGCTCGGGTGCGATCCCGATTCCGTTGTCGCGCACCGAGATGGTCCAGTCATCCCCGGTTTCCGCGGCGGAGATGTGGACCTGCGGCAACTTGCCGTCCCGGAACTTGATGGCGTTGCCGATCAGGTTCTGGAGGAGTTGCGTCATCTGCCCTCGATCCGCGAAGACCGTCGGGAGCGAGTCCTGGATCACCGCCGCTCCGCTCTCTTGAATGGCCGGGCCGAGATTCAGCAGAACGTCGGACATGACCTCTGCCAGCGGCACGTCGCGGAACTCTCCCCCTTTGGTTCCCACGCGGGAAAGCGCCAGCAGGTCGGCAATGAGTTGCTGCATCCGCTTGGCGCCGTCCACCGTGTACTTGATATACTCGTCCGCTTTGTCGTCCAGCTTTCCGGCGTAACGTTTGGCCAGCAGTTGGGTGAAGCTGGCGACCATCCGCAGCGGTTCCTGGAGGTCGTGCGACGCCACATAGGCGAACTGCTCCAGTTCGGCGTTGGAGCGCGCCAGATCGGCCGCCTGGCGCTTCAGCAGTTCCTCCTGGCGCCGCAACTCGGTAATGTCCAGCATCGTACAGCGCAGGCCAGCAACGGCGCCATGGCTGTCCCGGACTTGATTTTGCTGCAAGCGGACCAGCACGGTATCGCCGTTCCGCCGGCATATCTCCCATTCCGAGTCTTCCATCCGTTGATTCGAAGCTTCTACCGCCGCTTGAAAACCGGCCTTTCGCTTTTCGACCTGGGCGGGAGCCATGAAATCCCAGACCCGGCGTCCCAGGATCTCCCCAGCGCCGCACCCCCGCAGCCTGCACTCGGCATGGTTCACGCGAACGATGACGCCGCTGGTGTTGGTCTCATGGTAGGCGATGGGGGCGTCGTCGAAAAGCTGGTGCGAACGCTCTTCGAATTCCAGTATTCGGCAACCGGCCCGGACGCGGAGGTGGAGCTCCGTCATGTTCACCGGCTTGGTCAGATAGTCGTCGGCCCCCGCGCCCATGCCGGCGATCAGGTCCGCGGGCGTATCGCGTGCCGTCAAGAGCAGCAGATAGATGTAGCGCCCGTCCGAGTTGGCGCGCACGCGGCGGCATACCTCGATGCCGTCCGCCCCGGGCATACTCCAGTCGAGAATGGCCAACGATGGGCCGGCTTTGTCTTCGAGCACGGCCAAGGCGCCAGTGCCGTCGCACGCGGTAACCACCTCAAAGCCCAATTTGGACAGTTCGCGGCCTAGAAACATCCGGTAAACCGTGTCGTCATCGGCAATCAGGAGGCGCATAAGTGCAAACGGGGCAGCTTAGGGATGGGCCGCCTTCCGTGGCCCTCGATGCTAACATATCGCAGCAGAGCGCACCGGCCAATACCTAAGAACCCCGATTAACGTGGAGATGAGACGGTATGAAATATGAATTTCGCCAGCAAGTTATGATAATCGAGGTGCCCATGGCGGCATGCTCTAATGCTCTGTCCCGGCCGGCGCGGATTCTTTCACCGGCGCCCATCTTTGCAAGGTTTCAAACAAAGCTTCCATAGCGACGGGCTTGCCGACGAAGTCGTCCATACCCGCCTCGAGGCATCGCTCGCGACAGCCCGACATGGCGTCGGCCGTCATGGCAATGATGGCCACCCGCCGGCCCGGCTCTTCCCGGCGCCGGATCTCTTGGGCGGCCTCGTACCCGTCCATTTCCGGCATCTGGCAGTCCATGAAAACCAGATCGTAGGGCAGCAGTTCGAACATTCTCACCGCCTCGCGCCCGTTGGCCGCCACGTCCGCGTGGAGCCCCAATCTCTCCAGCATCCGTACGGCAACCTTCTGGTTGACCACGTTGTCCTCGGCCACCAGCACTCGAATCGGCCAGCCCGCCGACCTTCCGGCCAACGCGGACTGCATCTCCACGATCCGGCTGCCGGGCCGGGCCGGGCTGGCCAGCGCCACGTGCTGTTTCTTGGACCAGGCGGTGGCGAGCGTGGTCAACAGTTGCGATTGGCGCACCGGCTTGGACAGGCAGGCATCGACGCTGGCGCCCTCCTGGTGCCTCAAGGCGCCCAAATGTCCAACCGAGGTCAGCATCACCAGCACGGTATCCCGGGTGGCCGGATCTGCTTTGATCTCCCTGGCGAGCGCGGCTCCGTCCATGCCCGGCATTTGATAGTCGAGGATGGCGAAGTGGTAAGGATCTCCGCTTCGCCGGGCCGCATGGATGGCCGCCAGAGCCTGCTCGCCGGAACGGAAGCTTCCAGTGCGCATGCCCCAGCTTGCGATCTGTTCATGCAGCACTCGCCGGTTCACTTCGTTGTCGTCCACGATCAGCACGCGCAAGTCTTTCAGTTCAGCCGCCGCAACGGGGGCCGCGTGAGGCTGGGCATCCAGAGTCAACAGCATAGTGAACCAGAAGGTGGAACCCTGGCCCGGCCGGCTCTCCACGCCGATGGCGCCACCCATCAATTGGACCAATTGTCGGGAAATGGCCAAACCCAGCCCGGTGCCGCCGTATTTGCGGGTGCTGGAAGCGTCCACCTGGCTGAATTTCCTGAAAAGCAAATCGAGTTTATCTTTGGGAATGCCGGGGCCGTTGTCCTGCACGGAGACGCATATCGGACACCTTTGGGCACTCCGATCCGGACACTCGACGGTGATCAGGACGCAGCCGTCGGAGGAGAACTTGACGGCATTGCCGGCGAGGTTGGTGACCACCTGGCGGATTCTGCCGGCATCGCCGATGAAGTGGCGGGGGACGTCCGCGGGGTATCGTAGCACCAGGTCGAGCTTGCGCTCCTCGGCCTTTGGGGCCAGCATTTCGGCGACTTCTTCGATTGCCAGCCGCAGGTCGAAGGGAGAAAGCTCCATGGCCAGCTTGCCGGCCTCGACCTTGGAGAAATCCAGGATATCGTTGATGACCGTGAGCAAGGCTTCACCAGACGTGCGGACCATCTCGATGTATTCGCGTTGCTCGGCGGTGAGATTGGTGTCGAGCAGCAGACCGGTCATGCCGATGACGCCATTCATGGGAGTGCGGATTTCGTGGCTCATGTTGGCCAGGAACTCCGACTTCGCCCTCGTGGCTCGATCGGCGGCCCGGCGAGCACTGCGTAGCCGCACCGCCATCCAGAGCAACAAGACGACCGCGCAGGTCAGGACCGCAAGCCCAAGAGTGCGCCTTTGTTCGTCCCTGTGGGCCGATGTCAGACTCTCAACCATCGCCGCTTCATTCGTTGGGTATCCGAACCACCTCAACGAGATCGTCGAGAAAGTGCCGTCCTGCACCATGGCTCCGATCTCGTAGCGCAGCAAGTCGGCCACTCGCGCCGCGTCCGGATGCTGGGGTGAAGAAGCGATGCCAGACCAGAGTTTGGCCCCGGGAATCGGCGCCAGCCGCAACTCGCAACCCTCGGGCTTGCGGAACACCGAATCGTGAACTGCGCTCTCTGCGACCACCGCGGCAAACACTGTCCCGTTGCAGACACCTTCGATCGGATTGAGGTCCGCCCCAAAAACCCGCAGCCTTGACTGTGGCAAGTGCTCCTCAGCCATCTTCGTGGCAAGTCCCTGTGTGACGCCCACAACGCGCCCGGCCACGGCATCTCGATCCAGCGCCTGTCCTTGATCCCTTGCTACCAACCAATAAGTCAATTGCGCGTACGGCTCGGTGAAGTGAAAACGGCTGCGTTCCGGCAACTGATTCATGATCGGCCAAAGGTCGACTATCCCACTGGCAAGGCCGCGATCCGGACCCTCCGGAACGTGGACCCACTCCAGCTTGATATCCGCCCGGCGCGCAGCCTCGCGAAGCAGGTCTATGACCGAGCCATACGGCCGCCCCTGGGCATCGACGTACTGTCGCGGCGGAGAATACTGAAAACCGATGCGGTAGCTCCGTGCCGGCGGGCTTGCGGTTCTGTAATGGAGGCCAATCCAGCCGCAACCGGCAAGCACTGCCGACGACAAGATGAGCACCCGCCGGCGCGTAAGACCGATTCCCATCAGTCGTTCGCGGAGACCTTTCCCGAACCTGACCCAATATCCGCCCTCTTCCGGGATGTCCATATGACCCTAAGCTAGGCCCACTACCGTTCCGGAAAGTCGTGATGTATCGGGTGTTACTGGCGGCATGCTCTAATGCTCTGTCCCGGCCGGCGCGGATTCTTTCACCGGCGCCCATCTTTGCAAGGTTTCAAACAAAGCTTCCATAGCGACGGGCTTGCCGACGAAGTCGTCCATACCCGCCTCGAGGCATCGCTCGCGACAGCCCGACATGGCGTCGGCCGTCATGGCAATGATGGCCACCCGCCGGCCCGGCTCTTCCCGGCGCCGGATCTCTTGGGCGGCCTCGTACCCGTCCATTTCCGGCATCTGGCAGTCCATGAAAACCAGATCGTAGGGCAGCAGTTCGAACATTCTCACCGCCTCGCGCCCGTTGGCCGCCACGTCCGCGTGGAGCCCCAGTCTCTCCAGCATCCGTACGGCAACCTTCTGGTTGACCACGTTGTCCTCGGCCACCAGCACTCGAATCGGCCATTCCGCCGCCCTTCCGGCCAACGCGGACTGCATCTCCACGATCCGGCTGCCGGGCCGGGCCGGGCCGGCCAGCGCCACGTGCTGTTTCTTGGACCAGGCGGTGGCCAGCGTGCTCAACAGTTGCGATTGGCGCACCGGCTTGGACAGGCAGGCATCGACGCTGGCGCCCTCCTTGTGCCTCAAGGCGCCCAAATGTCCAACCGAGGTCAGCATCACCAACACGGTGTCCCGCGTGGCCGGATCTGCTTTGATCTCCCTGGCCAGCGTGGCTCCGTCCATGCCCGGCATTTGATAGTCGAGGATGACGCAGTGGTAGGGATCGCCGCTTCGCCGGGCCGCATGGAGGGCCTCGAGGACTTGCTCGCCGGAACTGAAGCCTCCGTTGCGCATGCCCCAGCTTGTGATCTGTTCATGCAGCACTCGCCGGTTCACTTCGTTATCGTCCACGATGAGCACGCGCAGGTCTCTCAGGTCGGCCACGGGAACGGGGGCCGCGTGGGGCTGGGCATCCAGGGTCAACGGCAGGGTGAACCAGAAGGTGCAACCCTCGCCCGGCCGGCTCTCCACGCCGATGGAGCCTCCCATCAACTCCACCAGTTGTTTGGAAATGGCCAAACCTAGCCCGGTGCCGCCGTATTTGCGGGTGGTGGAAGCATCCACCTGACTGAACTTCCGGAAGAGCAGATCGAGTTTCTCTGGCGGAACGCCGGGGCCGTTGTCCTGGACAGAGACGCGCATGCGGGCCTGTTGGGCGTCCTGGCCCTGGCACTCGACGGTGATGAGCACGCAGCCGTCGCAAGAGAACTTGACGGCATTGCCGACCAGGTTGGTGACCACCTGGCGGATTCTGCCAGCGTCGCCGATGAAGTGGCGCGGAAGATCGGACGGGTATTCGAGAACCAGATCGAGCTTACGCTCCTCGGCCTTGGGAGCCAGCATTTCGTCGACTTCTTCCATCGCCAGCCGGAGGTCGAAGGGGGAAATCTCGATGACCAGCTTGCCGGCCTCGATTTTGGAGAAATCCAGGATGTCGTTGATGACCGTGAGCAAGGCTTCACTGGACCTGCGGACCAACTCGGTGTACTCGCGTTGCTCGGCGGTGAGGCCGGTGTCGAGCAGCAGACCGGTCATGCCGATGACGCCGTTCATCGGCGTGCGGATTTCGTGGCTCATGTTGGCCAGAAACTCGCCCTTGGAACGGTTGGCGGCTTCCGCGGCCTCCTCGGCGCGCCGCCGCTCCCGCACTTCCAGGCGAAGCTCCGCCGTGCGCTCCTCCACGCGTTCGGCAAGCTCCTTCTCGTGCCGGCGCAATCCGCGCACCTGCCAATAATGCACGCCCGAGCCGGCCAAGACCACGGCCGCGGCGCACAACAGGAAGAACCAGATGGTCTGGTAAAACCGCGGCGACAATTCAAAGGCAAAGGGGGCTTTCGACTCGCTCCAAATGCCATCGCCATTGGACGCGGCCACGCGGAAACGGTAAGAGCCGGGAGGCAGATTGGTGTAGTACGCCACGCGCCGCGCGCCGGCGTCCACCCACTCGCGATCAAACCCTTCCAGCATGTAACGGAACCGTACGCGCTCCGGAAAGAGGAAACTCAAAGCTGTGTAGTGAAACTCGAGGTGGCTTCCCGCTGGAATCCGGCTGCCGTCTTCGATGGACGGCCGCTTGTCGGCTGCCACGCGCTCCACCAGTACCGGCGGTGGCCGGAGATCGGCGCTCATCCTGGATGGATCCACCATCACCACGCCGCCGTAGGTCGGAAACCAAAGCGTCCCGTCATGCAGCTTGCACGCCGAGGGGTGGTAGCCGAAATTGAAATCGCTGCTGCCCTGAATCCCATCCGCCGCTCCGAAGACATCTACCTCGAGCGTTTTCTTCCGCCCTTCGGCCACGTCATCCAGGTTCGCGCGGGAAACACGAAGCAGTCCGGTGCGGCTGCTGATCCAGAAGTTATGCGAGTTGTCCTCGAGCATCTGGTACACTTCCGATTCCGGCAAACCGCTGGCCTTCGTATACGCCGTGATCTTGCCGCCGGACATCCGGCTAATGCCGCCCTGCGACAGAACCCACAGGGTGCGCTCCCCGTCTTCGTACAGGTCCACCACATTGGTGCCTGCCAGGCCCTGCGCCTTGGTGATGGGTGGCAGGAACCGCCCCGCCCGGAATTCCTGAAGGCCCGATGCCGTTCCCACCCATACGCTGCCGTCGGCGCGTTCCACGATCGCCGAGACGAAGCTGGAGGCGGCGGCCAGCCCTTCTTCCTTTCCCAACACACTCATGCGTCCATGGCTGAAGCGCCTCAGCGCGCTGGTGGTGCCCACCCATACCGTGCCGTCGCTCTGCTGAAAGATCGTCCGGACAGCCCCCGAAAGCTGCCACGTGCGGCGGGCCGCGGGGTCTGTCAGATCCGCGCCGTGGAACCAGTGCAGCACGCCGTCCTCGGACCCCGCCCACAGGTCGCCCTCGCGGTCGCGCAGCACCGGCCAGATCAGGTCGCTCGAAAAACCGTTCTTCGTGGTGTAATGGACCAGCTTGCCCACTGCCGGGATTCTCGCCACCCCGTTCCCAGTCCCCAACCAGATATCTCCCCCGGCGTCCTGGTAGATGGAACGGACATTGTCGCTGGGCAGATCTTCGCGCATCGAGCGCACCACGATGCGGTAATCCTTGAGCTGGTTCAGCCCGCCCCCGGCGGTTCCCAGCCACAAGCTGCCGTCCCGGCCCTCATACATGCACCGGATCACCTGGTTGGAAAGCCCCTCGCGCGTCTGATAGGACGTGAACTTGCCGTTGGAGAAGCGATTCACCCCCCCGCCATCGGTCCCGATCCACAGGTTGCCGTCGCGATCTCTCTTGAGGGCGTTGATGGCGTTGTGGGTCAGGCCATCGCGCTCGGTGTAGTTCCGGAACTGCCCGTTGCGCAGCACGCTCAGGCCGCCCGGACGCGTGCCCACCCAGAGTTCTCCATTGGGGCCGCCCGCCAGTCCCCAGACCGGGTTGCCAGGCAATCCATCCTTCTCCGTATAGGACGTAATCGTGCCGTGCTCGATCTTCTTTAAACCGCTGTTCGTGCCGGCCCACATGGTTCCCGCCGGATACTCGAAAAGACAATGCACACCCAACTGCCGGTTGCCGCCCCTGAAGACAATGCCGATCTTTCCAGCTTCATACTTGGAAAGCCCCAGCTCAGTCCCGATCCACACCACCCCCGCCGAGTCGGCCCACAGCGCGCGCACGGTGCGATCAGGCAAGTCGGAAGCCGCAACCTGTTTAAACTTGCCGTCGCGATAGCGGATTACTCCGGCACCCGAGGTGCCGATCCACAGTGCTCCGTCGCCCGCCGCCATCGTCGTGAGCCGGTCATCCATGAGGCCCGGCGAGTTCTCCGGAGTGAACACGGTAAAGCCAACCCCATCGAATCGCGCCAGGCCGCCGGAGGTGGCCACCCAAAGGTACCCGTCCGGTGTCTGCGCGATGGCGCGGATGGAGTTGTGCGGCAGACCGTCGGCGGTGGTCCAGACTTCATGTCCGTATTGAGTAATCGCCACCTTGGGATCGAGCCCCCAGGCAGGCGTGCCCAGCACAAAGGTTAGAGCCAACAGAACGCGGCGCATATGACTGTACAGTTCTATTCTGTCTACCTCGTGCGATTATCTCGTGGCCCGAGAACCGATACTGGGCCGAATTTGGGTAGTACTGTGGGATTCTCCGGGGTTAACACCAAATGGTTGCCCATAGGTCAGTGGGTGTCCAGCGCCAGGTTCACAGTTCCGGTGTACAGGCCGGGGGAGAGATTCCGCGGCGCGACCAGCTCGAAGTTCACCGCGCAGGTGAGGATTCCCGACCGCTGCCACCCCGCCACAAGGTCCTGGGTGGCGCCCGGCTGGAAGGTGCCGGTGGAACATGTGGCCGCCTGGCCCCCTGCGGTGGCACGTGTGGCCGATCCCGCCCAGCCGACCGCCGTAACCGGCACCGGGCCATCCGGGCCGTTGAGGCTGACGAGGCGCGCGGTGACTCGAATCTGCTGGGCGGGCAACGCTCTCACCCACGCCGCCACACTGGCGGTCTGAATGGCGACGTTGGAAGCGCCGTCGGCGGATACCCGGAAGTTGAGCGCAACTTGCGGGGGGTCGAGACGCGCCTCCTGGTTCACCTGTACTGCCAGCGTCGTAGTTCCGGTGCGCTGCGCGCCAATGAGCCTGACCAGGCATGCCAGCAGCAGCGCGGCAAACAGCCGCATCGGGCGGCTGCGGATTAATGCTCCAGGCACAGATCGAAAACCCTCGGAGCCGGTGTCGGGGGCAGCAAGCCCTCCAACTGAAGCTGGCATGTGGGGCAGAGTAACAGGTGCCCCTCAAGCTCGTCCGAGCGATCCTTATCCAGCAATCCCGCCCGGTACTGGATCAGTATCCTATCGGGTATATGCCGCCAGAGCAGAAACTCAAACATATATGATCTCCCGAAGCCGCCGCATGGCGACGGCTCTGAAAACAGATTGCGTCAAATGGTCTCTTGCGGCAATCGGCTGCTACCCGCAATTCGGAGTTCTCCAGACCGGGCGGGGGTTAACTCTGCAAGCCGTCCCCTAGGGTATTGCCCTATGCAGGTCGCGGGTTTTGCTGTATCCACTTTCCGCGTTCGCGGTGCGAAAGTGTGGTTAAAGGGATCGGAGTCCCTTGCGTCGTGCCTCAACAGCCGTTGCTGCAAGTATTACTCATAGAAGACAATCCGGGCGATGCCGAACTGGTCAAAGTAGCGCTTGCGGATGCGGGTGGATTTAAGGTCCATTGGGCAGAAGCCCTGCTGCCCGGTCTGGACCGGGCGACGCGCGGGGATATCGATCTTGTGCTCCTCGACCTGAACCTCCCGGACAGCCACGGCTTGGAGGGTCTGCACGCCATGCGAACCCATGCGCCTAACCTTCCGGTGATACTCCTGACGGGGTTCGAGAGCGAGTCCATGGCGTTGCGGGCGGTAGAGAGCGGAGCGCAGGAATACGTCGTGAAGGGCACGCTGGAGGGGCAGGCTCTGGCTCGTGCCCTGCTGCGCGCGCTGGCCCGGCACAAGATCAACGCGCAATCTTCGCGCTCCGATTCTCGCCAGGAAGAGGCCAAGGTCTTGGGTTTTCTCGGCGCCAAAGGCGGGGTAGGAAGTACCACTGTCGCCTGTCACCTGGGGATGGAACTGAGGCGGCAGACCAACGGCCGCGTGCTGGTGATGGATCTCGACCTGGCGGGCAGCACCATCGCGTACCTCATGAACGTGAACTCCCGCTATGGCGTTACCGAAGTTGCCTATGATTTCCTCCACCTGGATGAGAATAGCTGGTCGAAGTTGAAGGCCTCCGGCCCTGAGGGCCTGGACGTCCTCCAGTCGGGGGGGCCGGTATTCCGCGAAGAAAAACAGCCGAGGGTGGAAAGGGTCCGGCTGGTGTTACGCTTCCTCCGCTCGCTCTACCAATGGATTGTCGTCGATCTCGGCCGGATGGGTCTGCTTTCGGCGCACGTCGCCGACGACGTTGACCGCCTCTACTTGGTGGGCACGTGCGACCTGCTGGGCCTAAACCAGATGAAATCGGCGGCGTCCGCGCTGCTTCAGAACGGCTTCCGCCGGGATGCGCTGGCCCTGATACTCAACCAAGCCCCGGCGTTGTCCCAGGCATTTAACCTGGAGTTCGAGAAGTTCCTAGGAGTGCCCGTGGAGGCTGTGCTGCCGGAGTGTCGCAAGGATTTTGAGGCGAGTTTCCAAAACGGAAAGCGGCTGGGCGAAAGCCGCAAGTTCCAGAGCCACGTCGCGCAGTTGGTGGCTGGAATCGCGGGCGTAAGAGTAGGAAAGGATACCCAAGCGCCGAAGCCCGGTCTCTCATTCTTGGCAGGAGCCCTTCGACGTGCAACCACTGGGGTCTAGCAGCCATCCAGCAAGCCAGACGGGCGTGAACGGCGGCACTCTGCACGCCCCACGGCCGTTCGTGGATTCCTGGGGCGCCGAAGAACTGGCGGCGACCCTCGACTCGGTGGGGACCGGTATCTGGGCGCTGGATCTGGAGGGGCGCTGCGTATTCATCAACCAGGCCGCATGCCGCGCGCTCGGCTATCGACGGGAAGAGTGCCTGGGCGAGAAGATTCAGTGCAGAATCCATGCGGGCCACTGCGACGGATGGGTCTGCCCGAAGGAGTCCTGCCATGTACAGAGCGCGCTGGCGAGCGGATCTGCCGCGCAGGTGGACGACGATGTGTTCCAGCGCCGCGACGGGACTGCCATCGCGGTGAAGTACTCCATCCAGCCGGTAGCCGTCGAAGGCCGCATGAGGGGTTCCGTGATCGGTATGGTCGATATCACGGCCCGGAAGCGCGCGGAGGAGGGGCAGCGGAAGAGCGACGAATGGCTGGGCTTCGCGCAGAACACAGCCGGTGTGGGCATCTTCGATCTGGATCTCAACGCCGATCGAGCGAGGGTGTCGGAGGGGCAGTTCCGCCTGTTTGGCCTGGACCCCGCCGGCCAATGGCCTTCGCTTGAAGAATGGCGCAAGCTGGTCCACCCGGAAGACCGCGAGCGCATGGACCGCCAGCACGAGTTGGCGCTCTCCGGCCTTCAGCCGCCCGGGGTGGAATATCGAGTCGTCTGGCCGGACGGGAGCACTCACTGGCTGTTCTCGCGGCGGACGGTGTTCTTCGACGAAGCCGGAAGGCCCGCGCGTGTGGTGGGCGTCAATGTCGATATTACCGGCCGCGTCCGGGCCGAAACGGCCCTCAATCAGTTCTTCTCGGCATCGCCCACGCCGCTGGCCATCGTGGGCTTCGACGGCCGCCTCCAGCGGGTAAACCCCGCCTGGGAGCCGATTCTCGAATTCACGGCGGCGGAAGCGGAAGGGACTCCGGTGTTCAACTGGATCCATCCCGAGGATCGCGCCGCTGTCAAGGCCGAGTTCGAAAAGCTCCTCGTCACGGGGCAACGCCTGGGTTTCGAGTGCCGCGCCAGGTGCAAAGATGGATCGTACCGCTGGATACTGCTCAACGCCGGCGCTCTGAAGGATGCGCAGGTAGTCTACGCTACCGCGCACGACATTACCGGCCGTAGAAGGACCGAAGAGGCTTTACAGGAAAGCGAGGCGAAGTTCCGCGAACTGTTCGACTGCGCTCCGGTGGCGTATCACGAACTGGACATGGACGGCGCGTTGCGCCGGGTGAACCGGGCCGAGTGCGCCCTGCTGGGTTACGAGGCGGGCGATATGTTGGGCCGCCCGGTATGGGAATTCGTCGCCGGGGTGGACCGGGAAGCCTGCCAAGAGGCCATTCGCCGGAAACTGTCCGGGGAACAACCCCTGGAACCCGCCCGGCGCCGTTACGTCCGGCGCGACGGCGGCGAGTTGTGGGTCGAAATCCACGACATCCTGGTGCGCGACGCGGCGGGCCAGACAACCGGCATTCGCAGCGCCCTGCTGGACATCACCGAGCGCAAGCGTCTGGCGGAAGACCTGGAGCGCCACGCCGAAAAGCTCGCCCGGTCCAATGCGGATCTGGAGCGCTTCGCTTATGTGGCCTCGCATGATTTGCAGGAGCCGCTCCGCATGGTCGCCAGTTTCACCCAACTGCTCGCCCAGCGCTACTCCGGCCGGCTGGACGAGACGGCCGACCGCTACATCGACTTTGCGGTGGATGGCGCCAGGCGCATGCAGCAGTTGATCGTCGACTTGCTGGCGTATTCCCGCGTCAACAGCAAGGAACTCGACCTCCGGCAGACTGAGTGCGAGGCGGTGGTTGAGGCGGCCCTTCTGAACCTGAGCGCGGCCATCGAGGAAAGCGGCGCTGTGATCGCACGGGATTCGCTGCCCGTTCTCACGGCGGACGCGGCGCAACTCGGCCAACTATTCCAGAACCTCATTGGCAACGCCATCAAGTTCCGCGGGCCGGCCCCCCTCCGAATCCACATCGCCGCCGCCGATGAGGGCCCAGACTGGCTGTTTTCCGTCCGGGATAACGGCATCGGAATCGACCCCCGGCATTCCGGCCGCATATTCCAGATCTTTCAGCGCCTGCACACCAGGGACCAATACCCCGGCACCGGAATCGGGCTCGCGGTCTGCCAGAAGGTCGCCGAGCGCCACGGGGGGAAGATCTGGGTGGAATCCGAGCCGGGCGTGGGATCCACCTTCCATTTCACAATCCCGAAACCCGGGAGAGCGGAGTAGCACATGAGCGCAGCAAACAGACCAGCCGAGATTCTGTTGGTTGAAGATAACCCTGGGGATGTGGAGTTGATCCATGAAGCCCTGCAGTTCAGGAAAGTGCTGAACCGCATCAGCGTGGTGACCGACGGCGAAGCTGCCCTGGCCTTTCTGAATCGCGCCGGCGGCTTCGAAAACGCCCCCCGCCCAGACCTGATTCTGCTCGATCTGAACATCCCCAAGAAGGACGGGTTCGACGTTCTGAAGGAGGTCAAGGGCCATCGGTATTTGAGCAACGTCCCAGTGGTGATCCTGACCAGCTCCCAGGCCGATCGCGACATCCTGAAAAGCTACACCCTCCGCGCCAATTGTTTCATCTCAAAGCCGCTCGACGTGGACGAGTTTCTCGCTACGGTTCGCTCCACCGGCGAATTCTGGCTCTCCATCGTCAGGTTGCCGCCAGGCGACAGGCCCAGCCAGCAGAACCCGGTGCCAGCGCCGTAGGGATCGGCCGGGGCCGGCCGGGTTCCCGTTCGCGTGTGCCGATCCCGATGCTTCTTTAGGGAGTACAATCTGAATCATGGAAACGCACGGGCCCCCTCCAGCCACTGCATTCCACGCCGAAGCCAACCTTCGGGCCTTGCTTGAGAGTACCGACGACCTGATTTGGGCGGTGGACCTGAATTACAGGCTGCTGACGTTCAACAGCGCGGCTTATAAAGCGATCCAGGGCAGTTCTGGCGTCCGGGCAGCGGTGGGGATGCGACCGGAGGAATTGCTGTCGCCGGCCAGAGCGGCATTATGGCCTCCACTATTCGAGCGTGCGCTGTCGGAAGGGCCCTTCCGGGCCGAGTATTCGCTACCCGATGGCCGGACCTTGGAACTGGCTTTCAACCGAATCGTCCAAGATGGTGAAACCACCGGCATTTCGGTCTTCGGAAAGGACATTACCGAACGTAAAGCGGCGGAGCACACGCTGCGGGAAGCCGAGAACAAATATCGGAGCATCTTCGAGGGGGCGATCGAGGGAATCTATCGAACATCGCCCGAGGGGAAGGCTGTGGCGGCGAACCCCGCCCTCGCCAGAATGCTAGGTTACGACTCGCCGGCCGAAGTCCTGTCCGCGATCGACGACGCGGCGCATCAAGCGTACCTGGACCCAAATGACCGCTTACATCTCCTGCAACTACTCGAAGATCGCGAGCTCGTCACTGGCTATGAGTGCCGGCTAAAGCGCAAAGATGGGTCCGTACTGTGGGTGTCGCTCAATTGCCGGAAGCTCCGCGGAGTGGACGGAGGGGCGCTGTGCTACGAGGGCTTTATCGAAGACATTACCAGCCGGAGAGAAGCGGAAGCGCGGCTACAGGCCCAAGCCGCGCAGTTTCAGAGAATCGTAGGGAGCACCGACGCGGGGTATTTTCGGATCGGAATGGACGGCTGTTACCAGGACGTTAACCCGGCGTGGTTGCGGATGCACGGATTCACCAGCAGAGAGGACGCCATCGGGCTGCACTTTTCCGCGGTTCAGGTTCCGGAAGACGCAGCCAAGACGGAAGAAACCGTCCGGGCTCTCATGCGGGGCGAGTCGATAAAGAGTGGCGAGTTTTCCAGATTGTGCCGGGACGAGACAATTGGCTACCACAGCTTCTCAGCCCACCCCGTACTGGATGGCGATCATCGGGTGATCGGCATCGAAGGCTTCCTTATCGACATCAGCGAACACAAGCGCGCGGAGGAAATAGCCCGGCGGGCAAACGATGCGCTCGCCAAGGCTGAAGGTCATTATCGCCTGATCTTCAATAGCATTTCGGATCCGGTCTTCGTAACGAAGATCGACGAGAACGGAGTCCTGGGCGAGTTCCTCGATTTCAACGACAGCGCCTGTCGCTATCTCGGCTATTCACGAGAAGAATTGAAGCAGAAGCGAATCTATGAGATCACTACTCGCGAGAGCCTTCCCGATGTGCCAGTGCTCGCAAGGGCAATCCTTACCGGGCAAACCTCGACATGGGAGGGAGTGCACTTAGCCAGAGACGGGCGGCGTATTCCCGTGGAAGTTGGTACTAATGTCGTCGACCTTGACGATGCACCTGCGGTAATCGCCACGGTGCGGGATATCACTGATCGCAGGGACGCCGAGACCAGGTATCGGGGTCTATTCGAGGGGGCGCTCGAAGGGGTTTACCGGATCTCGGTCGACGGCAAATTTCTAGCTGTGAACCCCGCGCTGGTCTCGATTCTGGGCTACGATTCGGCGGAGGAGGTGATAGCTTCGACCGGCGACTCGTCTCATCAACTGTGGCTGGACCCCAGTGAGCGTTCGAGGTTTACGCATCTGGTCGAAGCCGATGGCGTCGTCCGGGAGTACGAGTGCCAGTTTAGACGCAAGGACGGTTCGGTAATTTGGGTGCTGCTCAATAGCCGAAAAGTGTGCGATGAGGATGGACGGACCGTGTGCTACGAAGGCTTCATCGCAGACATCACCGAACACCGGCGGGCGGTGGATACGCTGCGGGAGAGCGAGCGCCGGTTGCGCACCGTAATGGAGACGGTTGCGATGATTGGCGTCACGCTGGACCGGGAAGGGAATATCACGCTCTGCAACGATTATCTGCTCGCTCTCACTGGCTGGAGACGTGAGGAAATATTGGGCCAGAACTGGTTCGAGATCTTCATCCCGCCCGAAATCCACGAGGAGATTTATGAGGAGATGTTCCTCAAGTCCATCGGCACGGGAGAGCTTCCGATTCACTACCAGAACGAGATAGTTACCCGGGCTGGCGAGCGGCGCCTGGTGGAATGGAATAACACGATGATCCGGGATCTGGGTGGACAAGTCGTCGGCGTGGCCTGCATCGGCGCGGACATCACCGAACGAAAACGGACCGAGGAATCGCTCCAGAAGGTGAATCGCCAGCTTCACCAGCTTTCCTCCGACCTATTGCGCAGCCAGGATTACGAAAGGCGGAGAATCGCGCGGGAACTGCATGACAGCACGGCGCAACTGCTGGCCGCCTTGAGCATCAATCTGAGCCGTCTGCGGGATTCCGAACTGGAACCGGACCGCCGGAGTCAAGTACTCTCCGAATCCATCGACCTGGCGGCCGCCTGCTCCGCGGAAATCCGGACCGTCACCTACCTTTTGCATCCTCCCCTGCTCGACGAAGTCGGGTTGGCGGAGGCGTTGCAGTCCTATGCGCAGGGTTTCAACCAGCGAACCGGGATCGAGGTTGAGATCCGGATTCCGCCGGATTTCGGCCGGCTCAGCAGTGAGATGGAGACCACTCTGTTCCGCATCGTCCAGGAAGGGCTGGCCAACGTCCACAGGCATTCCGGCAGCCCGTCGGCCGTCGTCTGGCTGGAACGCGATCCAGGGGAAGTCCGGCTGGTTTTGCAGGATCGGGGCCGCGGTTTTCCCGAGGCGCTGCACCCGCAGCCGAAGGGGTTCGTCCGCTTTGGCGTCGGCATCATGGGCATGCGCGAGCGCGCGGAGCAGCTTGGCGGCCGGTTGGAACTCTCCTCGAACGATGCCGGAACGACCCTGACCGTAACTTTACCGCTGGTGCAATCCCATGAAGAAGACGCGAATATTGTTGGTGGATGATCATCACGTTGTGAGGCGGGGCGTCGCCGGAGTCATAGGGGACGCACGGCCCGAGTGGGAGGTGTGCGGCGAAGCGTCCACGGGCCGCGAAGCCGTGGCCGCGGCCGCCAGTCTCAAGCCGGACGTCGTGGTCATGGACATCTCCATGCCCGATATGAACGGCCTGGAGGCCACGCGCGAGATTCTGAAGAACAACCCTGGCACTGAGGTTCTGATTCTCTCCGTGCATGAATCGGACCAGATTGTACACGACGTACTGGCCGCCGGCGCCCGCGGTTACATTCTCAAGCAAGATGCGGGCACAGACCTGATCGCGGCCCTGGAAGCCGTCCGCTTGCACAGGCTGTTCTTCACCGCCCGGGTGTCTGAAGTAGTGCTGAGCGGGTATCTCGGCCGCGCCGCCGCTGGAACGCTACCGGACGCGCCTTTCAGCCGCCTCAGTCCGCGGGAGATCCAGATTGTCCAACTGGTGGCCGAGAGCAAGTCCAACAAGGAGGTCTCCAACATCCTGCATCTCAGTGTCAAGACGGTGGAATCCCACCGGGCCCACATCATGGAGAAGCTCGGGCTTCATTCCGTCACCGAGTTGGTACGCTATGCCATCCGCAACAATATCGTGGAGAGCTGAGACGGCACCCCGCCGCAGGCGCAAATCGAGTAAGCACGTTGAAAGGCGAGACCGCCACGGGGTCCGGCCAGGAGTTCGCAGGGGCGCCTCTTCACAATGGCCGCAGAGGCGGGGTGAGCGAACCGGCCGCGCGCACGGCCTCGCCGAGGCTGAGTAGCCGCTCTATGACGATGTGCTCCATGGGGAGTCGCACACCGGGGGCATTGTCCTTCGGCAGTCACTCCAGCAGTGTGGCGCTGAACAGCGTCGGCGCCCACCCCACCAGGGCGGCGGTCAGCCCCGGAGCGATGCCTACCCCGGCGAAGAAAAAGGCAGGCTCGCCGCATTCGGAAACAGCGAGCCTGCAAGCGCACCGTAGGAGAAACGACGGAACAAGGAGCTGACGCCGGGGCGGTGCGTCTGCACGTCCGAGCCCAACATCACAAGGAGGATCTGCGAACTTGCGCACAAAATAAACTGGGTTGCCGTAGCCGCCTGGCTTACCCCAAACGGACCGCTTCCATCCAGCAGGACCAAGCCCACCCGGATGCAGCCGATGGCCACTAGAGCGCGGATCGGACCCCTCATGATCCAGTTCTCCCCTCCAGGGTTTGCCGCCGCACCTGCCGGGCAGCCACCACCGACAGGACCCCATTGGCGACTAGCATGGGCATCAGCCGGATGACCGCAGTCCCGGTCCACCTCGACCCGTCTTGGCAGACGTAGGCCACGACGGTGGCGGCATTGATCGACAGGGCTCCGGCGCAGACTACCTGGCTGAACCAACGGGGAATGCCCCGTTCATCCAGTTCGCTATACCGGAAGGCGCTCATGACGATGCCCAGCCCCAGTATGCCGGCGCAGATCGTGCTCAGGAAGGACATGGGGGCGCGCCACTGCCAGACGTAGGTGGGAGCCTCCGTCATGTAGCCCACGCCGCCCACTACTCCAATGCCGAATATGATCGATCCAAGAATAGCGATCGTTCCGAGCCGCGTCTCGAACCACCGGTGTGTGTGCCGCAACAGCAGGGCCGCGGCGCCGAGCAACAGCACGACGAGTGTGTTGGGAGCGATGTCTTCCCAATTTCCCGCCCTCAGGTTGACTGCGATCGCGGTTTCTAATCTGGGTCCCATCCCGAATGCCTTCTCGGCCACCAGCACCAGCGCCATTGACATGGTCACCATGGCCAGCACCGATGTGATCCGCGGGAACCAGAGGCCGATTCCGATCAACGCCAGCCCGCAGACCGCGAATCCCAGGGCCGCCACGGGGGGAGTGGGAACGCTGGCCGGTAACACCTCGACGTAGGCTCCCCGGTTGAACGGCAGCGCCGCCAGGATGGCGATTCCCAACCCGGCGCACATGCCCCCGGCCACCACCAGACTCGAGCGATAGATCGGACCGGCTCGATATTGATTCCGCATAGTTTCGCCCTAGGCTACGGACTGCCGTGCCCGCCGCGAGCGTTTCCGGATGCGGCAGACCCTGGCGCATCTATAGCGTTCTATCGACCGGATCAGCGCCGAAACGGCCCCCCGGCGCCGGTACAAGGCCGCCAGTTCGAGCCCGGGTCTGTGCTGTCGAAGTTCAGCCGACATGTCCTTGTTTGCCTCCTGAGTCGAGTTTGCATCGGAAGAGGCGCTCCACGGTATCCCAAGAAACCCCGATTTTGCGGAGTGCGAGGCAGCATTTCCCTGGGCTGCGTTCCTGCATCGAACCCGGGCAGCCCCCGAGTCCCTCCACTCCCCCCGCCTCAATCGTGGGGGATCGGTTTTTCGGAATTCGGTGGGCACACGGATTCCGGCCCGCGCGCCTTCTGACGCATGCTCATGGGGAAGAAACTTCCAAGAGGCGATCAGAGCATGACGAGTGTGGCGCTGTACTCCGAGCAACCGATCCTCACGGCCGGCCTCCAGGCCGCAATGGCCGGTCTGGAAGACATCGGGTTGTCGGCGATCTTCGCGGACCTCGATCCTTTAATAGACCATGTCCGGACGAGCCGCCCAAGCGTGACTCTCGTCGACGTGACCGCCGCCGTCACCATCGCCACGCTATCCAAGCTGGAATCCACGGCGGGCAATGCGCCGATCGTTCTCTGGGTTGACTTCGTTTCCGTGGAGTTGGTTTCCCAGGCGCTGGCTGTTGGCGTCCGCGGCATCCTCCGCAGAAGCCTGCCTGTCGAGCTTCAGATCAAGTGTCTACGCACCGTCGCGGCGGGCGGCCTTTGGGTGGAACAGGCCCTCTGCGACCAGATCCTCACCGCCAGACGGATCATTCTGACCCGGCGGGAACGCCACGTGATAAGCCTTCTCGCGCAAGGCCTGAAGAACAAGGAGATCGCACACGCCACCAGCTTGACCGAGGGAACGGTCAAGGTCTATCTTTCGCGGCTATTTCAGAAAGTGGGCGTCCACGACCGCTTGGATCTCGCCCTGTTCGCGCTCGGCAACTCCTATGTAGACGTAGTCCCCGAACCGGAGCCGGTAGCCTGGCGAGTGTCGCACCGCTTTGCGGTCGATCCGGGCATTCGTCCTCCCGAACCGCGTGCGCTTAAAACGTCCCGCGCCTGGCATCAGCAGGGGAACGTACTTCTAAACTGACTGCCTTGCTCGGGGAACGCGAATTACCAGACGAACCTAGTCCCATTTCCGAACGCCAGGTGTTGCAGCTCCCCAGCGGTCAGGCAGAGCCGCGAACGTAACAGAGTGGCAGATCGGAGCTGCCGGCGCTCGCACCCCCCTTATAATGAGAGCAATGCCCCGGAAAATCCCGCGCGCGCTGTGGATTGTTCTGCCGCTGGCATATCTCCTCTACTTTTACCACCTGAGCGCGACCGGGCTGCTAGGGCCGGACGAGCCGCGCTACGCTTCCATCGCGCGTGAGATGGCGCGCTCCAGCGATTGGATCACGCCGCGGCTGTGGGGCCAGCCGTGGTTTGAGAAGCCCGCCCTGCTGTACTGGATGACGGGCGCGGCCTTCCGCCTGGGCATCGGGCCGGACCTGGCGCCGCGGCTGCCGGTCGCCTTGATGGCCGTGGGCTTCCTGGTGTTTTATTGGTGGATTCTCCGCCGGGAATTCGGCGCGCGCGCCGCGTGGTTCGCCACCCTCATCCTGGGCTGCTGCGGCGGCTGGCTCGTATACAGCCAGGTGGGGGTCCCGGATATGCCGGTGGCCGCCGCGTTTTCCGCCGCCATGCTGCTGGCGCTGCCGTGGATCGGCCGGCGCGAGACGCGGTATTTGCCGGTTGCCGCGGCTTTGCTCGGGCTGGCGGTGCTGGCCAAAGGACCGGTCGCGCTGGTCCTGGCCGCGCCCCTATGTCTGCGCTTCCGCAACGCGCGCGATTTGGTCCGGCCGCGGGTGGTGGCGCCCTTCCTGGTGGTGGCGCTTCCCTGGTACCTGCTCTGCTATCTCCGCAATGGGAAAGTTCTTCTGCACGATTTCTTCGTGGTGCATAATCTCGAGCGGTTCACCTCGAATGCCCTGATGCACGCGCAGCCCTGGTGGTTCTACCTGCCGGTGTTGGCCGGTTTGCTGCTGCCCTGGTTCCCTCTTCTGCTCTTGGTGGGGCGGCGCGCGGCCTACCGCGACCGGCGGCGCCTCTATCTGCTGGCATGGGTGGTGTTCGGGATGGTCTTCTTCACGGCCGCCACCAACAAGCTGCCGGGCTATCTGCTGCCGCTGCTGCCGGCGGCCGCGGCGCTCATGGGGCTGGCGCTCGATGCAGCCCAAGCCGCCCACGCTGCCCCCTGGCTGGCGTGCTGCGCCCTGCTGCTGGTGGCATTCCCCATGGCCGCCCGGATGCTTCCCGCGGCGCTGGCGGCGGGCCTCTCGAAGGCGCCGCTTCCCGCATTTCAAGCAAGCTGGCTGCTGGCCGGCGGAGTGGCCGCCGCGGCGTGGCTCCTGGAAAGCCGCGGGCGCCGGCTAGCCGCGGTGCTGCTGATCGCCGCCGGCGCCGCCGCGGGGAGCGTCTATCTGAAACGTGTGGCTGCGCCGGAACTGGACCGCACGGTTTCCGCGCGGGCGTTCTGGCGCGAGATTTCCGGCCGCGCGAATGAAGTGTGCGTCGACCGAATCGAGCGAAACTGGCGTTACGGGCTGAATTATTACTCCGGCACGCCGTTGCCGGAATGCTCCGTCGAACCCAGGCCGTGGCGGGTGCGCCAGTCTCCCGGCCAGCCGCCCAAACTTGCCGCGGCGACGCCGGCCGCTATTTCTCCGGTTGACCTGCACCCCCCCGGCGTTGTAACCTTCCCTTTCCGGAAGTGATCCATGATTCTTCCACAAACACATGCCGCCGTCCTGTTTCTGATGACCCTCAGCCTGCTGTGCTGGGGTTCGTGGGCGAACAGTTACAAACTCGCCGGGAAGTGGCGCTATGAGCTCTACTATTTCGATTTCGCGGCGGGGGTGGTAGTCGCTGCCTTCCTCTATGCCTTTACCGTGGGCAACCTGGGCTTCGATGGCTTCTCCTTTATGGACGACCTGATGCATGCCGGCAAGCGCCAGTGGCTATACGGATTCACGGGCGGAATAATCTTCAACCTGGGCAACATGATCCTGATGTCGGCCATCTCGGTGGCGGGCATGGCGGTGGCGTTCCCCATGGGAATAGGCGTGGCAACGATCGTGGGGACCATCCTGGCCTATGTGGCTAAGTCGACGGGAAGCCCCGCGTTGATGTTCGCGGGCTGCGCGCTCATTGCGGGCGCCGTCGCCGCCGCCGCGTTGGCCTATCGATTTCACGCCGTTCTGAGGCACGAAGAACTCGCCCGGGCCGGAAAGGCCGCCAGCACGCGCCGCCCGAGTTCGATCAAGGGGATCGTCCTGGCGCTGGTCAGCGGCCTGCTCATGGGTTCGTTCTTCCCGCTGGTGGACAAGGCCAGAGAAGGCGATCTCGGCCTCGGTCCCTATGCCGTCGCCGTGGTCTTCGCCGCAGGCGTTTTTTTCTCCACATTCGTGTTCAACGTGTTTCTGATGAACCTTCCCGTGGAAGGCGAACCGCTGGAGGTGCTGGATATCTTCAAGAGCGCGCCCAAGCAGCATCTGCTGGGTCTCGCGGGCGGCGTACTGTGGTGCACCGGAATGGTGACAAGTCTCGCCGCCGCCAGCGCTCCCGCGGAGGCGCAGGTGGGTACGGTGGAAGGCTGTTTCCTGGCGCAGGGATTCCCGCTCATCGCCGCGCTGTGGGGCATTCTGGCGTGGAAGGAACTCAAGGGGGCCGACCTGCGCGTCAAGGCGCTGGCCGTCTTGATGTTCCTCCTGTTCGTGTGCGGGTTGCTGTTGATCTCCCAGGCGCCGCTGCACCTGCGCGCGGCCTGATCTCGCCCACCGGCGGGTGTTGGGTAGGGCGCGGAAATCCCGGTTAGTTGAGGTATACTGGTCTCGCTCGGATGCGCGCGTGCCTGTTGCCGCGTGCGATTCAGATCCGAAATTGAAATGAGGAGGGTTATGCCCAGGCAGATTACGACCGCGCCGGAAGCCACGGACAGGCGCGATTTCTTGAAGGTGTTGGGCGGGGGCGCGTTGGCCTCCGCGCTGGTCTTCAATCGGCTCTCCGCGGCTGCCAAGCCCGGTTCAAAACCGATACATGGACTTTTTCCGATCGGGTCGACGCCATTCACCGACTCCAACCAACTGGACCTGGAATGTCTGGCGGCGGAAGTCAAGTTCCTGAATCGAGGAGGCGTGCATGGCGTCATCTGGCCGCAAGTCGCCAGTGAGTGGACCACTCTCTCGAAACAGGAGCGTCTGGATGGGGCCGAAGCCATGGTGGCCGCCGGCAAGGGCGGCAAGACGGCCATCACCATTGGAGTGCAGGGGCCGGATATGGCTACGGTGCTCGAATATGTCAAGCACGCGGACAAGCTCGGCGCCGACGCCCTCTGTTCGCTGCCGCCGGCCAACGTGACCGACGACAACGCCCTGTTCGACTATTACAAGCAGATCGGCACAACGTCCGATCTGCCGCTCTTCGTGCAGAGCCAGCCCTTCCCGATGAGCATGGACCTGATCGTCCGCATGTACAAAGAGATCCCCTCGTTCCGGCAGATTAAGGACGAAGCCGGGGACACTTTGGCGCGCATCACGGAGATCCGCACACGGACCGGCGACGGGGTCAAGGTTTTCTGCGGCAACGGCGTGCGGGACATGATCAACGAGTTGCTGCTGGGAGCCCAGGGTTTCTGCCCGACGGTCGACCTGGCCGACCTCTACGCGCAGGCGTACGATTTGTGGTACGCGGGCAAGCGTAGCGAGGCCTTCGACATGTTCGCCCGGGTGCTGTGTTTCGAAAGCGTCACCCAGGCGGTAGGCGCGCCGGGAAAGTACGTGCTGGTGGCGCGCGGAGTTTTCAAGAACACACGCTCGCGCCGTGGGGCCATGGTCACCGGGATGCCGGGCGCGAACGCCACGGGCGCTGCCGGCGCGGCGGCGCGTGGTGGAGGAATGCCTCCGGAAGGGCGGGGTGGTAGTGGCGGCGGCGGCGGACGCCGCGGCCCCAGCAAGCCGTTCGACGCGGAAGGCGAGAAGACCGTCCGGGCGGCGCTGGAGCTGCTGAAGCCCCACCTGAGGGCGTAATCAGAGCGTCATCACCGATTACGCATCCGTCCCTACGGAGCCGTCTGGTGAAGCGGGAGCCGGGCAGGAGTGTGCTGGATCACGGGGGAGAGCTGTCGTCAGGGCAGCGTGACGGTTTTCATGTCCCCACATTGAAACTTCTGGTGTTGTGCCTGAGCGCGGTGTGATTGGCGCCGGCGGCGGAAAACGAGGCGCGGAAGCGCATCCACGGGTCACGCCGCTTCCTCCACGCTCACCACCAGACTCTTTCCAAACACATCCAGCGCTTCCTTGATCCGCGGCAGTTTGGTGGGGTGCCTGGGATCTAGCATCCGCCGCACCTCCTTCTCGTCGCAACCGAGCTTTCGCGCCAACTGCACATTGGTCATCCCGGCCTCTGCCATCGCCAGATACAAAGCCGCCTTCGCGGCCATCGGCGCCGGGACGGGAATCGGCCGTTCGCCTCGCGCAGCCCTCGACGCCTTCGGGATCGCCCGCCCGCCGGCAATTCTACCGGCGATCGCCTCTTCCAGACAATCCGCCGCCTGCCAAAGCGCGTCCTTCTCTCCTTTTCCCTGCGTGATCGCCTCCGAAAAATCCCGGAACGTAATCACCAGGACTCCCGGCTTGTCCCCATGCTCGAACTTGGCTGGATACACGAACGTGCGCATGGTTGCCTCCTTCACTCGAAGTCTTTCTCTCTCAAGCGAAGCTGCTTGAGCATCGCTCCCTGCCCAGGGCCTGGATGCGCCGCACAAACTCGCTACCTCTCACACTCTAAGCGTCGGGCAAAAATGTCCCGAGGGCAACCGAAAACGAGGCCGGAACGAAGACCCCGGAGTTCGGAATCTCGATATCCGCTCCGGTCCCATTCGCTCATGCAGCTATGGAAAACCGCGGGGTGCCGGCTCTGGGCGGCAATTCCCCGTGCTCGATTTCTTCGGCTATTACGCGGAGCGCAAGGGCCTTGACCCGCAGCATAGCTTCTTCGGGCGTTGCGCCGTACACCGTCAAGCCGGGCAACTCGGCGATGTCGGCAATCCAGCGGCCGTCTTTCTCGCGGAGCAGACGGGTCGTGAGTTGCATATGCCTCATCCTGCCAGTTGCCGCGGGGGATCACGGATGGGGCGAGAGCGTCCGTGCTCTCGAGGAAACCAGGACTAATCTCGATGAGGACGGTGGCCGCGATTCTGACGGGTGGGAAATCGATTATCGTTGTCGATGACGGCCTCGAAGCTTCCGCGTTGGCACAAGCCATTGGAGATAATAGGAAGTCCTTGGAAGGAAGGAGTATCCCGACATGAGTGTCGACCGAAATAAGCTGCTGCGGTTGGCAAAAGAAGCTGCGGAGTCCGAACAACAGTTGCAAGCCGATCTTGAGCGAGTGTTTGCAAAGGCAAGAGAGGATCGTGATCGAGAAGATGAGGCGTGGCTTCCCGAACCAGCGGTCATACATAGGCTTGCCGAGGAAGCCGCGGCCAACAAGCAGCGGCACGCTTTTGTCAAAGGACTATCTGCCTTAGCACTAGGCTTCAGGGAAGGTCAGTTTCGGAGTGTTTTTGGAGCGCCAAGCACAGTGTCTCCGTCTAAGCTCGAATCCAAGAGAGATCGGCGCCTGTTTGATTGTTGCGTTAAAGAGGGCTATCAAACGTCGATTGAAGTGGACCGTCTATCAAATGGGAAGAAAACCGGGTGGAACACTGCTGGGGCCGATCCCGGGAGCTGGCAATTCAACATGGTGATCCGTTGGTGAAAGCGCGATTGAAACCGGCCAGGCGAGTGGCTCGGCTTTCGGCTAGATCAAAGGCCGGATGGTCGATTCCGCCGGGTGGCAAACCGGACTCCAGAAACGCGCCCGGAATTATCGCACAATAGAGACATGGTCACCCTGGACACCTTGCGGGCGGAACGGCGGGAGGAAATCCTCCGGCTCGCCGAGCGGCGCGGCGCTCACAGCCTGCGCGTGTTCGGCTCCGTGGCCCGCGGCGAGGCCAATGAGGACAGCGACCTCGATCTGCTGGTGGCGTGGGACCCGGGCAGGAGTCTGCTGGATCACGCCGGGCTGGTTGAGGATCTTCAGGAGTTGCTCGGGATCAAGGTCCATGTCGGCACCGAGAAATCGCTTCATTGGTACGTGCGCGACAGGATACTTCGAGAGGCGACGCCGCTGTGAAGGATGATCGGCTGTACCTGCACCATATGCTGGAACGCTGCCACCGCATAACCCGCTTCACCGGACGCGACGTGCTGATTCACGATTACATCGGCGTGGATCTGGAGGAAGTTTGGAACGTCGCGTCCGTACGGATACCGGAACTCCAGGCGGTGTTGGAGCAGTTTCTGGCTAAGAGGGCAAGCTAAAGCATGCCCCACCAAGAGGTGTGTGGCTTCCACTTTTGTGTCGCGCTTCCCCTGTGTGCGTTTTCAGTTATCATGTCCCCATGCTGAAACTTGTGGTGATTTGTCTGAGCGCGGTGTTAGTGGCGTCGGCGGCGGAGCTGCCTTCGCGAAAGTACCTGAACCTGGCGGCCATCAAGACCATGGTGGCGGCGGCGGAAAACGAGGCGGCGAAGCGCAACGTGCAGGTAACCATCTGCATCATGGATGAAAGCGGGAACCTGCTGTTCCTGCAAAAGGCCGATGGGGCGTCGCTGAACACGATCCAGTTCGCGCAGAAAAAGGCCAAATATGCGGCTATCTATGGGCGGCCGTCGAAGGTGGCCGAAGATACGTTGAAGGGCGGTAACCTCGCGGTGCTGGTGTTTCCCGACGGGTTTCCCAATCAAGGCGGGCTGCCGATCAAGGTCGACGACAAGGTTATCGGCGGAATTGCGTGCAGCGGGGCGGCCAGCGAGGTGGATGAAGCCATCTCGCAGGTGGCTATCAATGCGCTGCTGAAGTAAAATCACCGGCGGCAAGACCGCCGGCGCTACATAGGGCGTTACGTGAGCAGCGCGCGCGCTTCGGCTACCAGGAATAGAGATCCGGTGATGAAGACGACATCGTCGGGCGAGGCGTCTTGTTCGACCAGCGCCAGCGCCGCGCGGAGGGTGGGGGCGGTGCGCAGGCCGGGGTGAGCGCCGATATCGCGCAGAGCCTCGGGCGCCAGGGCGCGGGCCTGTTGCGGAGCGGTGACGATCACCTGGTGGGCGCGCGGGAACAGGATGCCGCTGATTTCGTCGATGGCCTTATCGCGCATGGCGCCGTAGATCAGGCGCACCGTGCGGTCGGCGTAGAAGCGATCGATGTAGGCGGCCAGGGCGCGGGCGCCGGCGGGGTTGTGGGCGCCATCGAGAATAATCTCGGGGCGCTCGGAAACGCGCTCCAGACGGCCGGGCCAGCGGGCGCGCGCGATGCCGGTCTCAATGGCGGAATCCGCAATACCCAGGCATGCCAGGGCCACGGCGGCGGTGACGGCGTTCTCGACTTGATGCTCGCCGGCCAGGGGGCAGGCCAGGCGAAGATGGCGCTCGCCGGAGAGCCGGAAGCGGCTGCCGCGGGCGTCCAGATCGAGATCGCTTACCAGCCAATCGGCGGTGCGGGATACGGGGATGGAAAGCTCCGCGGCGCGCTGGTCCAGTACCCGCGCGGCTTCGGGACGCTGGCGCGCGAACACGGCGGGCACGCCGGGCTTCAGGATTCCGGCCTTTTCCCCGGCGATGGATTCCAGGCTCTTTCCCAGGAAGGCTTCGTGGTCGAAATCCACGGGCGTGATGACCGAGAGATCGGACGAGACCACGTTGGTGGCGTCCAGGCGTCCGCCGAGACCGACCTCCAGCACCACCATGTCCACGCGCTCTTCGGCGAAAACCAGCAATGCCATGGCGGTGACGGTTTCGAAATAGGTGGTGTGATTATCGAGGGTGCTGGCGGCGTGGACCCGGTCGAAAACTTGGGCGAAGCGGTCGGCGGAGATGGGGAGACCATCAATGCGGATGCGCTCGGTGGGTTGGGCCAGGTGCGGGGAGGTGAAGAGACCGGTACGGGGCCCGGAGGGCGCCCCGGCGGCGCGCAGGGCCGATTCGATCATGGCGCACGTCGAGCCTTTGCCATTGGTTCCGGCGACATGCACGAAGCGGAGCCGGTCTTGCGGGCGGCCCAGGGCTTCGAGCACGGCGCGGATGCGCTCCAGGCCCAGTTTGGCGGTCTTGATCTCGTTGCCGAGCGAATAGAGGAATTGGACGGAATCGGGGTAGTTCACGCCACAAAGAATTTCAGCGCCGTGGAGATGTAAGCCTTCAGCTCCAGGCGCGGGACCACGGCATCCAACATGCCGTGCTTCAAGAGGAATTCGGCGCGCTGAAAACCTTCGGGCAGCTTCTGGCGGATGGTCTGCTCGATGACGCGCGGGCCGGCAAAGCCGATGAGGGCGCCGGGTTCGGCGATGTTGAGATCGCCCAGCATGGCATAACTGGCGGTGACGCCGCCGGTGGTGGGGTCGGTGAGCACGCTGATAAACGGCAAGCGGGCTTCGTCGAGGCGCATGAGCGCGGCCGAGATCTTGGCCATCTGCATGAGGCTGATGGCGCCTTCCTGCATGCGGGCGCCGCCGGAAGCGGAAACGATCACCAGGGGCTGGCGGAGGTCGATGGCGCGTTCTATGGCGCGGGCGATTTTCTCGCCTACCACGGCGCCCATGCTGCCGCCGATGAAGCGCGGATCCATGGCGCAGATCTGGATGGGGCGGCCGTCGAGAGTGCCGCTGGCGGAGATGATGGCGTCGGAAAGTTTGGTGGCCTGCCGCATGGCATCGAGGCGCTGGCCATAAGGTTTGCTGTCGACGAAAGCGAGCGGATCGGAGGAGCGCAGGCGGGCGTCGAACTGGTGGAACTGGCCGTTATCCAGGAGCAGTTTGAGACGGGAGACGGCATCCATGCGGGAGTGCGCTCCGCACTTGGGGCAGACGTTCCAGTTGGCCTCGAGCTCTTTTTTCCAGATAATCTGGCGGCAGGCTTCGCATTTTTGCCAAAGGCCCTCGGTGCGGACGCGGCGATCCCCATTCTCCACCATGGGGAGTTTTTCGTCGGGCGGCTTGTCTCGCCTAAACCAAGACATGCAGTAGCTACCTTAGCGCGGGTAGGGATGGCCCCGCAAGGTTGCCAGGGCGCGATAGATCTGCTCGGCCAGCAAAACGCGGGCGAGTTCATGCGGAAAGGTCATGGGAGAAAGCGAAATCAGCAGGTCGGCGCGCGCGGCCCAGCCGGCGGGCAAGCCATCGTGGCCGCCCACCAGGAAAACCAAATCCCGGCCCTCCATTTGGGCTTGCGAGATGAAAGCGGTGAAGGCGGCGGAATCCATGGGCTTGCCGGCGGGGTCGAGGAAAATCTTGCGCGCGGAGGCGTGCCTGGCCCAGAGATCGAACCGGTCGGGCCGGATTTCCCGCATGGCGGCGGGCAAGTAGCGGGCGGCGCGGCCCAGAAAATCTTCGGCCAGGGCATTGGCGCGATCGTCTTTGGGCTTGCCGATGAAATAGAGTTGGATCTTCACTCGGGGGGGATCTCGACCGTCTTGGCGCTGCGCCAGAGACGCTCCAGGCTGTAATACTCGCGGGCTTTGGGCGAGAAGATGTGGACCAGCAGGTCGCCATAATCGGCCAGCACCCACTCCGCCTGGTTGTAACCCTCGACGCTGAGGGGCAGTTCGCCGGCCTGCTGCTTCAACTGGAGGCCGACTTCGTCGCTGATGGCTTGAACCTGCCGCGGGTTGGCGCCGGTCGCGATCACGAAGAAATCGGCAAACGAAGTGATGCCTCTGAGGTCCAGTACCTGAGTGTCTGCGGCTTTCTTGGATTCGGCGGCGCGGACGGCAACGAGCCAGGTGGGTGCGGGGGATTGGATGTCTTGGGCTCCTGTGAGTATCGTACTACAATAGAGTATCATGCGTTGGTGTTTCGGTCTGGTGCTATTGGTGTGCGCGGGCGCGGTTGGTGCGCAAACCAACGATGTCCCCGAAGTAGCGCGCGCCCAGGCCGAGGTTCAGAAACTGCGGGCCCTGGTGGCGGCCGGGGTGGCTCCGCGCGCCCAGTTGGAGAAAGCCGAGGCGGCCATGGCCGATGCCCAGGACGCGGCCATTCTGCGGCGAACCTTGTACGGCCAGGATTTGACGGCGGAGCACACCGGCGAGATGATGGCCGCCGCCGGCCGCCGCTTCGACCGGCGCAGGAACGCGCTCGACGAAGCCAAACGGCTGGTGGAGGCGGGTGCGGCGCCGCAGCTCTCGCTGGGCGCGTTCCTCGAGGAGCTGGACCGGGCGCGCCAGGAGTCGGACCTGGCCAAATCGCGGGCCAGCCTGGTGCGCGAACTGACGGAAATGGCCCAGGCGGAAGAAGCGCTGGCCAACAAGCTGGCCGAGGAGCCGGCCGAGGCGCCCAAGATCGCCGACCGTTACGATGGCGATGGCATCTTCACGGCGGGAGCGCTGGCGCGGGTGGAAATGGCCTTCGCCGGACGCTTCGGCAAGCCGCTGCCGGTGAGCGCCATGGGCGAAACGGCGGTGCATCGCGCGCTGGGCTTCGACCACCGCGGGCGCGTCGACGTGGCCGTCAATCCCGACCAGCCGGAGGGCGTGTGGCTGCGCGAGTTTCTGACCGAAAATCGCATTCCGTACTTCGCGTTTCGCGAGGCCGTGCCCGGCAGGGCCACTGGCGCGCACATACACATCGGGCCCATGAGCACGCGGCTCGTGCCTGGCGGATAATAGGAACTCGATGACTGATCCAACGCTGCGGGTGTTAATCCCCTCCGAGAAGATCCAGGCCCGGATCAAGGAACTCGGCGAACAGATATCCCGCGATTATCCCAGCGGGCGTCTGCACATGATTGCGATTCTGAAAGGCGCCGCTTTCTTTCTGGCGGACCTGACGCGGGCCATGAAGCGCGACGTGTACATCGACTTTATGGGCATTTCCAGTTACGGGAAAGGGAAGAGCAGTTCGGGTGAAGTGAAGGTCACCAAGGACCTGGACATTTCGCTCGAAGGCGCCGAGGTGCTGATTGTCGAGGACATTGTCGATAGCGGCATCACGCTCAACTACCTGATGCACGTGCTCGACCAGCGGAGGCCGCATTCCATCCGCATCGCGGCGCTGCTGGACAAGCCCGAGCGCCGCTTGCGGCCGGTGCACGTGAGCTACGTGGGATTCCAGATTCCGGACCAGTTCGTGGTGGGATACGGCCTGGATTTCGACGAGAAGTACCGCAACCTGGACGATATCTGCGTGCTGGAAGAAGCGCAGACGGCGGCGGGGTAGTCTAGCGGGTTGCAGCCGTCTCGACGTTTTCGTGCTTCTTCTGGAAGTGCCGCTTCACGTCGGGCCAGAATTCCTTGAGCACTTGGGAAAAGGCGTCGGTGGCGCACTGAATGAGCAGCTTTTGCACGTTGTCGGACACGTCGCGCGTGTCGGGATACCAGGCATTGGAAAGAGCCACCGTGGCGGCATTGCCGCCCCACTCCGAGAAATTGAAGGTCGTGTGGCCCGAATCCGTGCGCGTCACGAAGATGCGGGTCAGAGCGTAGCGCGTGCGCGACCAACCCGAACCCTCGCCCAGGCGGAAGTAGCGCGGGTCCTCATGCAGCAGCGCGGGCACGATGCCTTCGGTCATCATGTTGCCGATCATCTGGTCGCCGTAGGCGGCGGCAAACCGCGTGGCGTAGCCGGACATGCCCTGGCCGAAGGAGGGGTTCTGGTTCTCGAGCTGGTAGAGCGTGGCAAACGCGGCTGCCGTGGGGAAGACCGGCCAATCGAAGGAGTCCTTGCAGGCGATGGTCATCTTTTGCCGCGCCGAAATGGGAGCGAAGGGAATGGAGGCCTCGGCGGTGCGGTAATTGGGAAGCACGCCGAAAATGCGCTTGTCCTCCGGTGTGGCGGGAGCTTCGGTGGCGGGGGCCGCCGTGGCGGGGACCATCTCGGCGGGGGCCGACGATCCCGGAGAATCGCTCTGAGCGACAGCCATGCCCGCAAAAATGAAGTACCCCAGGACCACCAACGGCGCGCGTCGGGCGTACCCTACCATGCGTATAAAGATGCTCCGCAGCCCGCTTCGGGTTTCCAATGCTGTTTGGCCCTTTGGGGCTAGTAGCGCCGGCGGTCTTGCCGCCGGTGTGTTCCGGTCTGGACAAACCCACCGGCGGCAAGACCGCCGGCGCTACCCTAGTAGACAACCCCTTGCCCGACTTGGTACACTACTTGCTGTCCCGTTAGAAAGAGCTCAATGGGAGGTTCGTTTGCCTTTTTTGGGAACGGACCGCTGGCACCAATGAGGTAACATGGCACGCAAGTCAGGCAAACATTATCAATCGGCCCGGAAGCAGGTAGAGGCCAAGGAATACCAGCTCGAAGAGGCCGTTCCCCTTCTCCAGAAGATCAAGTACGCGAAATTCGACGAGACGGTGGAAATCCACATGCGGCTGGGCGTCGATCCCAAGCACGCAGACCAGATGGTTCGCGGCACCGTGGTGATGCCCAACGGGCTGGGGAAGTCCAAGAAGGTGCTGGTGATCGCGGGCGGCGACAAGCAGAGAGAGGCCATGGAGGCGGGCGCCGATTTCGTGGGCGGCGACGACATGGTGAACAAGATCCAGACGGAAGGCTGGACCGATTTCGATGCGGTGATCGCCACGCCGGACATGATGCGGTCGGTGGGCAAGCTGGGCAAGGTGCTGGGGCCGCGCGGCCTGATGCCGAATCCCAAGACGGGCACAGTCACCATGGACGTGGTCAAGGCGCTGAAGGAAATCAAGGCCGGCAAGGTGGAATTCCGCGTGGATAAGACCGGTATCATCCATGCGCCCGTGGGCAAAATCAGCTTCGAAGCGGGAAAGCTCGTCGAGAACGCGGCCAGCCTGATCTCGGCGGTGATCAAGGCCAAGCCGGCGGTAGCCAAAGGCAAGTACGTGCGGAGCGCGACGCTGTGCTCGACGATGAGCCCGGGTGTGGCGATCGACACGGCGCCGTTCAGCGTGAAGGCGGCCAGCTAAGCCCAACAGGTGTTTCCATGAAAAAGAAGGAAGACAAGAAGAAAGAAATCGAGTCTTTGCGCCAGGATCTGGCGCGGCTGCAGAACCTGTTTGTCACCGGCTACGAGAAGCTGCGCGTGGAGCAGGATTTCGAGCTGCGCAAGGTGGTGCGCAACGTGGGCGGCAAGTACCGCGTCGTGAAGAACAACCTGGTGGAGAGGGCCGCGGAAGGAACGCCCGCCGAGCAGGTGCTGAAGGGTCTGCGCGGGATGACGTCGGTGGCCTACACCACCAACGATCCGGTGGCGCTGGCCAAGGCGCTCACCACTTATGCCCGCACCAACCCGACATTTACCTTCAAGGCGGGGATCGTGGAGGGCCGCGCGATCGACGTCAAGTCGATCCAGGATCTGGCTAATATGCCCTCCAGAGAAGCGATCTTTGCGAGGTTGCTGTACCTGATCAACGCCCCGGCGCAGCGGCTGGCGGCGGCGATCGGCGCCGTGGGCCGCGAGCTGGCGGTGGTGGTGGACCAGGGCGTCAAAGAGAACAAGTTCCAGGCGTAGATTCAGAGCCGGGCCCAGCGGGCACCCCGCGAGGGAGCGGTGGCCAAGGATGATTTTTCGATAGGAGTTTTGAAATGGCGGATATTAACGCAATTGCGGATCAGATTCAAGGCTTGACGCTGCTGGAGGCTTCTCAGCTCGTCAAGCTGCTCGAAGAGAAGTTGGGAGTATCGGCGGCCGCGGCCGCTCCGGTGATGGTGGCCGGCGGCGGTGGCGGCGCGGCGGCGGCTCCGGCGGTCGAGGAGAAAACGGAGTTCACCGTCGTTCTGACGGCTATTGGCGCCAACAAGATCAACGTGATCAAGGCGGTTCGCGAGGTTACCAGCCTGGGCTTGAAGGAAGCCAAGGACTTGGTGGACGGCGCCCCCAAGCCGATCAAGGAAGGCGTGAGCAAGGACGAAGCCGAAGCCATCAGGAAGAAATTCACCGACGCGGGCGCGACCGTCGAAGTGAAGTAGGGGCCAGGCATGCCTGGCCCGTGGCTCGCCGGGTGATGGCGGGTGGTCGTGTTTTTGTAGTTTGACTCAGGACGTAAGTCCTGTTAAACTGAATAGTTGGGCCTCCGATTCAGCGGATTCGATCCCAATTGGTGACTGTGCATCCGAAATCCTGGCACTTCAATTGCAGTGCGCGTGAAACTGCAGAAGGGGGATCTTTGCGCGTTCGCGCAAGTATTCACCGGGATTCGCGCGTCCACACTTCCACAGCTTCAGTCTTCATCGCGCACATTACTCCGCGGCCTCCGGTTTACGGATACTCGCCGGAGGTTGGATTCCCGCCCCTTTCCGATCATTCGGCGCCTCGCAAAGGGGCGCCGTTGGTTTTGTACTATTGAGCGCTTCATAGCATTGGTTCTTCGGCCGTCAGGAGTATAAGAATGAATATTCAAGATAACGGCGCCGCCCCCGAGAGAGTCGATTTTTCCAAGATCAAGACCTCCATCCCGATCCCGAATCTGATCGAGGTCCAGAGGATGTCGTACGAGCGCTTCCTGCAGATGGACCTGCTTCCCAACGAGCGGGAGGACATCGGCCTGCAGACGGTCTTCAACTCGGTGTTTCCGATCTCGGATTTCCGCGGCGTCAGCGACCTGGAATTCGTCGACTATTCCATCGGCAACTGGGAATGCAAGTGCGGCAACCTGAAAGGGCTGCACCATCTTCGCTCGACGTGCCGGAACTGCGGCGCCACCATCCGCACGGACCCGTTTCACGCCGGCGACGTGCTGTGCCATCATTGCGGAACCTTCAATAAAAACGTGGTCACCTTCTGCAACAAGTGCGGCGACCCGGTAGGCTTGCAGCTCAAGTACGACATGCTGGAGTGCCAGGAACGCGGCATGACGTACGCGGCGCCGCTGAAGGTCACCATCCGGCTGACGGTTTACTCCAAGGACCCGGAGACGCAGAAGAAGAGCGTCCGCGACATCAAAGAGCAGGAAGTGTTTTTCGGTGAAATCCCGCTGATGACGGACAACGGGACGTTCATCATCAACGGCACCGAGCGCGTCATCGTTTCGCAGTTGCACCGCTCGCCGGGGGTCTTTTTCGAGCGCGTTCCGGCGCAGGGATACTTCCTGGGCAAGATCATTCCGTACCGCGGAAGCTGGGTGGAATTCGAATACGACAACAAGAACATCCTGTACGTCCGTATCGACCGCAAGCGGAAGTTCTACGGCTCGGTATTTCTGCGGGCGCTGGGCTACAAGACCGACGAGCAGATCCTGCGCGCGTTCTACCGCGCCAGCAAGATCGCCATCAAAGACCAGAAGCTGTTCTGGAACGTGGATGAGGGTCTCGTTGGCCTAAAGCTGTCGTACGCCATCGCGGCGCGCGGGGGCGAAACGGTGGTGGGGCAGGGCAAGAAGATCACGCCTTCGCTCTACAAGGAAATCCAAAAGGCCAAGATCGCGCAGGTGGAGGTGGCGTCCAACGACCTGGAAGGGGCTTGTGTGGTCGCCGATGTGTTCGATACGGCCACCGGTGAAGTGTACGCCGACGCCAACAGCGAGATCACCGCCGCGCTGCTGAGCAGGCTGATTGAAGCCGGCGTCCCGGAATTCGAAGTATTCTTCCCCGAGCGCGACGAAGTGGGCACGGTGATCTCGGCCACCATCAAGAAGGACCCGGTGAAGGCGCAGAACGAGGCGCTGATCGAGATCTACCGCAAGTTGCGGCCGGGCGATCCGCCCACACTGGATACGGCCACGCAGCTATTCCAGGGCATGTTCTTCGACCCGCGCAAGTACGATTTCTCGCGCGTGGGCCGCATGAAGTTCAACATCAAGCTGCACGAGAACGCCGATTTCGCGCCCTCTTCGTGGCTCACCGACCCGGTGAGCAAGGGCAAGAGCCCGATGGACCGGCGCACGCTGGATCAGGACGACTTCCGCGACACCATCAAGTACCTGCTGAAGCTGCGGAGGTTCGCCTCCATGCCGGGTTCGGGTTACGACGTGGACGACATCGATCACCTCGGCAACCGGCGCGTCCGCGCCGTGGGCGAATTGCTCGAGAACCAGTTTCGCATCGGCCTGGTGCGCATGGAGCGCGCCATCAAGGAGAAGATGTCGGTCTACCAGGAGATGTCCACGGCCATGCCGCACGACCTGGTGAACGCCAAGCCGGTGATGGCGGCCATCCGCGAGTTCTTCGGGTCGAGCCAGCTTTCGCAGTTCATGGACCAGACCAACCCGCTCTCGGAGATCACGCACAAGCGGCGTCTCTCGGCGCTGGGTCCGGGAGGCCTGAGCAGGGAGCGCGCCGGATTTGAGGTGCGCGACGTTCACCCCACGCACTACGGCCGCATCTGCCCCATTGAAACGCCGGAAGGCCCCAACATCGGGCTGATCTCGTCGCTCTCCTGTTTCGCGCGCATCAACGAGTACGGTTTCATCGAGAGCCCTTACCGGAAAGTGATCAAGGGCGCGGTGGTCGACGAAGTCAAGATTCTGAACCCCGGCGACGCCGACTACAAGGTGGGGGACATCGTGCGGCGATCGGAAGTCGAGGAGGTCAACCGCAAGCTGAGCTCCAAGAAACAGCCGGCCGAGTTCGAAGCCCACTGCGAATACCTTTCGGCGTGGGAGGAGGACAAGTACACCATCGCGCAGGCCAACGTGGGGCTGGACGAGAAGGGCCGCATCGTTCCCGATCTTTCGAACGCGCGCCAGGCGGGCAACTTCGTGCTCAAGCCGCGGGATGAGATCGAGTACATCGACGTCAGCCCCAAGCAGCTTGTGTCGGTGGCGGCGAGCCTCATTCCGTTCCTCGAAAACGACGACGCCAACCGCGCGCTGATGGGGTCGAACATGCAGCGCCAGGCCGTGCCGCTGCTGCGCGCCGACGCTCCCTACGTGGGCACCGGCATGGAGATGGTGACGGCCCGGGACTCCGGCGCGGTGGTGCTGTGCAAGCGTCCCGGCACGGTGGATTCGGTGGATTCGGAACGCATCATCGTGCGCGTCGAGGGCGCGGCCCACGAAGGCCAGCTTTCGCGCGAGGTGGGCGCGGACATCTATCAGCTCACCAAGTTCAAGCGGTCGAACCAGAACACGTGCATCAACCAGAAGCCCATCGTGCGCCAGGGCCAGCACGTGCCCAAGGGCGCGGTGCTGGCGGACGGTCCGTGCACGGATTTGGGCGAGCTGGCGCTGGGGCGCAACGTGCTGGTGGCCTTCATGCCCTGGCGCGGGTACAACTTCGAAGACGCCATCCTGGTGAGCGAGAAGCTGGTCAAGGAAGACTACTACACCTCGATCCACATCGAGGAGTTCGAAATCGAGGCGCGCGACACCAAGCTGGGGCCGGAAGAGATCACGCGGGACATTCCCAACATCGCGGACGCCTTCCTGCGCAATTTGGACGAAAGCGGCATTATCCGCATCGGCGCCACCGTGAAACCCGGCGACATCCTGGTGGGCAAGGTGACGCCCAAGGGCGAAACCCAGCTCACGCCGGAAGAGAAGCTGCTGCGCGCCATCTTCGGCGAAAAGGCCGGCGATGTGAAGGATGCCTCGCTCTATTGCCCGCCTGGAATCGAGGGCACGATCGTCGATTGCAAGATCTTCTCGCGCAAGGGCCAGGAGAAAGACGAGCGCTCCAGGGCCATCGAAGAATCGCAGATTCAGCGCTTGCAGCGCAACCTCCAGGACGAGATCCGCATCCTGACCGACGAGCGCGCCAAGCGCCTGGCCGGCCTGCTGGAAGGCAAGAAGCTGCTGGCCGACCTGCACGACGAGAAGACCAACAAGCGCCTGCTCTCCAAGGACACCGAGCTGACGCGCGACCTCATCGAGAGGATGAAATCGCGCGACCTGAAGCGCATGCGTCTGGCGAACAAGGACGCGCGGCTGAACGAGCAGATCGACGAAATCGAAGAGATGACGTCGCGGCAGATCGCGGTGCTGGAAAAAATCACCGACGAGAAGATCGCCAAGCTGCGCAAGGGCGACGAGCTGCCGCCGGGCGTGATCAAGCTGGTGAAGGTGTACATCGCCATGAAGCGCAAGCTGTCGGTGGGCGATAAGATGGCCGGCCGCCACGGGAACAAGGGCGTGATCGCGCGGGTTCTTCCGGAAGAGGACATGCCGTACCTGCCCGATGGAACGCCGGTCGAGATTGTGCTCAACCCGCTGGGCGTGCCTTCGCGCATGAACGTGGGCCAGATTCTGGAGACGCACCTGGGGTGGGCGGCCAAGGCGCTGGGCCTGCATTATGCGACCCCCGTGTTCGACGGCGCCACCGAGCGCGAAATCAAGAAGGCCCTCACCGAGTCGAACCTGCCCACCTCGGGCAAGACTATTCTGTACGACGGCATGACGGGCACCCAGTTCGAGCAGCCGGTGACGGTGGGCTACATCTACATGATGAAGCTCTCGCACCTGGTGGACGACAAGATCCACGCGCGCTCCATCGGCCCGTACTCGCTGATTACCCAGCAGCCTCTGGGCGGCAAGGCTCAGTTCGGCGGACAGCGCTTCGGCGAAATGGAAGTGTGGGCGCTGGAAGCTTACGGGGCGGCCTACATTTTGCAGGAACTGCTCACCGCGAAATCGGACGACGTGTATGGCCGCGCCAAGATCTACGAGGCCATTGTCAAGGGCGAAGCGGCCATCGAGCCGGGCGTGCCGGAATCGTTCAACGTGCTGATACGCGAATTGCAATCGTTGTGTCTCGATGTGGAGTTGATGAAGAAGCCGCGCGAAGTGCCGGATACGGCCCTGGCGGCGGACTAGAACAAGAATGAGCCACGGATGAACACGGATAAACACGGATAAGAAGACGAATTTTGGTTTTATCGGTGTTCATCCGTGTTCATCCGTGGCTATTAAGGTTTTCGAACTGGAGGCTATTTTGAGATCTTCTCCGTACGATCGGGCGAATTTGATCGCGGATTTCGATTCCATCCGCATTTCTCTGGCGTCTCCGGAAAAAATCCGGAGTTGGTCCCACGGCGAAGTCACCAAGCCGGAAACCATCAACTACCGGACGTTCAAGCCGGAGCGCGATGGGCTGTTCTGTGCGCGAATTTTCGGTCCCACCCAGGATTGGGAGTGCTTGTGCGGCAAGTACAAGCGCATGAAGCACCGCGGCGTCATCTGCGACAAGTGCGGCGTGGAAGTCACGCTGGCGCGCGTCCGCCGCGAGCGCCTGGGCCACGTCGAGCTGGCCAGCCCCTGCTCGCACGTGTGGTTTTTCAAGGGCCTGCCCAGCCGCATCGGCCACCTGCTCGACATCACCCTGCGCGAACTGGAGCGGGTGCTCTACTTCGAAGCCTTCGTGGTGGTGGACCCCGGCGAGGTGGTAGGTATCTCCCGGGGCGAGGTGATCACCGACGAGAGGAAGCGCGCGCTGGACCTCGAGTTTCCGGGCAAGTTCGTCGCCATGATGGGCGCCGAGGGCATCAAGGAGCTGCTCAAGAAGGTCGATGTCGATGCCTTGAGCGAAGAAATTCGCGAGAAGATGAAGACCGAGGCGTCGGTCCAGAAGAAACTGAAATTCGCCAAGCGGCTGCGGGTGGTGGAGTCGTTCCGCAAATCCGGCAACAAGCCGGAGTGGATGATTCTCGACGTCATTCCCGTGATCCCGCCCGAGTTGCGCCCGCTGGTTCCCCTCGATGGCGGCCGCTTCGCCACCTCCGATCTCAACGACCTCTACCGCCGCGTCATCAACCGCAACAACCGGTTGAAGAAGCTCATCGAGCTGCACGCGCCGGACGTGATCGTGCGCAACGAAAAGCGCATGTTGCAGGAAGCCGTGGACGCGCTGTTCGACAACGGCCGGCGCGGCCGCGTCTTGCGCGGCGCCAACAACCGGCCGCTCAAATCGCTCTCCGACACCCTCAAGGGCAAGCAGGGACGCTTCCGCCAGAACCTGCTCGGCAAGCGCGTGGATTACTCCGGCCGTTCCGTCATCGTGGTCGGCCCCGAGCTGCGCCTGAACCAGTGCGGCCTTCCCAAGAAGATGGCGCTCGAGCTGTTCAAGCCCTTCATCTACCACCGGCTGGAGCAGCGCGGCCACTGCACCACCATCAAGCAGGCCAAGGAACTGGTGGAGCAGCAGGACCCCGTGGTGTGGGACATTCTGGAAGAGGTCATCAAGGACCACCCCATTCTGCTGAACCGCGCCCCCACCCTGCACCGCCTGGGCATCCAGGCCTTCGAGCCGGTGCTGGTGGAAGGCAAGGCCATCAAGATTCACCCGCTGGTGTGCACGGCCTTCAACGCGGATTTCGACGGCGACCAGATGGCGGTGCACATTCCGCTGTCGCCGGAAGCGCAGATCGAAGCCTCCACGCTGATGCTCTCCTCCAACAACATTCTTTCGCCGGCGCACGGCAGCCCTATCGCCGTCCCCACGCAGGACATGGTGCTGGGCTGCTATTACCTGACCAAGGCGCGTCCGGGCGCCAAGGGCGAGGGCCGCACCTTCGCTTCCACCGACGACGTGCTCATCGCCCTCGAAATGGGCGAGGTGGAGACGCTCACCCCCATCAAGCTGCGATACACCGGCCGCGTAATCGACCTGGTGCACGCCTTCGACAACCAGAACATCCTGCACACCGAGCCCATCGAGTTCATCAAGCAGTACATGGAAACCACCGTCGGCCGCGTCATCCTCAACGACAGCCTGCCGGCGGACATGCCGTTCATCAACGGCCTTCTGAAGAAGAAGGGCCTGGGGCAACTGGTGCAGTACTGCTATCTGAAATTCGGGCTGCACATCACGGTGCAGATGCTCGACGAAGTCAAGGCGCTGGGCTTCCTGTACGCCACGCGCGCGGGCATTTCCATCGGCATCGACGACATGGTGGTGCCCGAGGAGAAAGCCGCCCTGGTGAAGGAGGCCGAAAAAGAGGTGGTGGCCGTCGAGAACCAGTACCAGGACGGCGCCATCACGCACGGCGAGCGCTACAACAAGATCATCGAAATCTGGTCCAAGGTCACGGAGAAAGTTTCCGACGAAATGATGAAATCCATGGAAGAGGACGACCGCACCGGCCGCTACCTCAACCCGATTTACATCATGGCCGACTCGGGCGCGCGCGGTTCCAAGCAGCAGATCCGCCAGCTTTCGGGCATGCGCGGACTGATGGCCAAGCCCTCGGGGGAGATCATCGAAACCCCCATCACGGCCAACTTCCGCGAAGGCCTCAACGTGCTGCAGTACTTCATCTCGACGCACGGCGCCCGCAAGGGACTGGCCGACACCGCCTTGAAGACCGCGGATTCCGGCTACCTGACGCGGCGCCTGGTGGACGTGGCGCAAGACGTGATCGTCACCGAGCACGACTGCGGCACGACGGAAGGCATCTACGTCGAGCCGATCATCGAATCGGGTGAAATCATCGAGCCGTTGCGCGACCGCATCGTGGGCCGCGTGGCGCTTGAAAACCAGAAGGACTACGAAGGCAACTTGATCGTCGGGGTCAACGAGGAGATCACCGAAGACCTGGCGGCGGCCATTCAGGCGGCCGGCATCGAGCGCGTGAAGATCCGCTCGGTGCTCACCTGCGAATCCAAGCGCGGCGTGTGCGTCATGTGTTACGGGCGCAACCTGGCTACCGGACGGCTGGTGGAGCGCGGCGAGGCCGTGGGCGTCATCGCGGCGCAATCCATCGGCGAGCCCGGCACGCAGTTGACCATGCGCACCTTCCACATCGGCGGAACCGCGACGAGGGTCAGCGAGCAGTCCACGCAGGACGCCAAGTCCGACGGTTTCGCCCGCTACATCGGCATCCAGACGGTGAGGAGCAAGACGGGCGAGATCATCGCCATGAACCGCAACGGCATCATGGCGGTGGTGGACGATAAGGGCCGCGAAAAGGAGCGCTACCCGGTGGTATACGGCGCCAGAATCCTGGCGGAAGAGCGCGCTCCCGTGAAGGCCAACCAGATCCTGCTGGAATGGGATCCGTACACCTTCTCGATTCTGACCGAAGTCACCGGCACCGTGCACTTCAAAGACCTGGTGGACGGCCTTACCATGCAGGAGCGCGTGGACGAAGTCACCGGCATGTCGCAGCTCGTGGTGGCGGATTCACCGGACGAGAAACGGCAGCCGCAGATTATTGTGCGGCCGGAAGGCGCGGCTGGCTCGCGCTCGGAAGCCAAGAAGTACCTCATGCCGACGCATGCCCACCTGATGGTTCACGATGGCGACGAGGTCTACGCCGGCGACGTGCTGGCTAAGATCCCGCGCGAGACCACCAAGACCAAGGACATCACGGGCGGTCTGCCGCGCGTGGTGGAGCTGTTCGAAGCGCGCAAGCCGCGTGAGACGGCCATCATCGCGGAAATCAACGGCGTGGTGAAGTACGGCGAAGTCAGCAAGGGCCAGCGCAAGATCTACGTGGCCGGCGACGACGGCGAGCAGCGGGAATACGCGCTGCCGCGCGGCGTCCACATCAACGTTCAGGAGGGCGAGCGGGTCAAGGCCGGCGAGCCGCTCATGGACGGCCCGCGCAACCCGCACGACATTCTCGACGTGCTGGGCGAGAAGGAGCTGCAAAAGTACCTGGTCAACGAGATTCAGGAAGTCTACCGCTTGCAGGGCGTCAATATCAACGACAAGCACCTCGAAGTCATCTCCCGCCAGATGATGCGCTGGGTGAAGGTGGAGGATATCGGCGACACCGAATTCCTGCCCGAAGAGGTGGTGGACCGGTTCAAGTTCCGCGACGAGAACATGAAAGTTCTGGAAGCGGGCCAGCGGCCGGCGCAGGGCAAGGCCGTGCTGCTGGGCATCACCAAGGCTTCGCTCTCCACGGATTCGTTCATCTCCGCGGCCTCCTTCCAGGAGACCACGCGCGTGCTCACCGAAGCCGCCATCAACGGCAAGGTGGACTACCTGCGCGGCCTGAAGGAGAACGTGATCATGGGCCGCCTGGTCCCGGCGGGCACGGGCATGGAGTATTACCGCCAGGTGAAGATCGCGGGCGAGGACGTGGTGGAAGAGCCCGCGGCCGAGCCGGTGCTCGATACCATCCCCGGCTACGACGAAGAGACGCGCCTGCAATACGCCGGCGGCCTGCCTGAGGACACGGGCGAGGAATCGCTGGCGGAATAGGGCGGCGGACGGACGATGACGATCAACATTCCGCTGGATTCGGAATTGGCCGGTTTGCTGCAAATGTTCGACAGACCGCTGAAGGACACGGCGCGCGAGTTGATCATCCTCGAACTGTACCGCCAGGGCAAGATTTCCAGCGGCAAAGCGGCGGAATTAGCAGGGATGCCGCGAATCGCCTTCATCCAACACGCGTCCGCCCTGGGCATCCCCTTTTTCGACATGACCGAGGAAGAGTGGCGGGCGGAAGTGGACCAGGTGAGAAAGCTCTAATTGCGGATCGTCTCGAACACCAGCCCAATAGTGGCCCTCGCCCACCTCGGCGGACTTGACCTGCTGCGGAAGATCTTCGACTCCGCCATTCTCATCCCGCCCGCTGTGTCGCGCGAACTGGCTGGCCGCAAGCTGCCCGAGTGGTTTGAGATCCGGGAGCTTCGCCAGCCGCTCAGTGCCACAGCGCTCGAAGCTTTCCTGGGAGCGGGCGAAAGCGAGGCTCTCGCATTGGCGCTGGAGGCCGAGGCGGACCTCGTCTTGCTGGACGACAAGGCCGCGCGCCGCCTGGCACCCCAACGTGGTATAACCGGCCTTGCCAACCGCTTCCGCAGGGTGTATTAATCGCAAGAGGTGAATTATGCCGGAAACCCGGGATTGGGCCCTCATCCGCCGATTTACCGCTCCCCGCGCGAACTTCCCGCGTCTGATAAGCCAGGTGAAACGTGAGCCGGAGCTGTTGCACGCACTCCTCACCGCAGTCGCCTCCGATGTGGCGCGTGTGAAGTTCGGTGCCGCCAAAGCCCTGCGCAATTTGAGCGGGCGCGCACCGGAATTGATCTACCCGCACTTCGATTTCTTCGCGGGCTTCCTTCGGAACGAGAACAGCATATTGAGGTGGAACGCGATTCTGATCCTGGGAAATCTGGCGAGTGTCGATGGGGAGCGCAGAGTGGACCGGATCATCGACGACTACCTGTCCGCCATCTCCGGCCCGCATATGATCGACGCCGGCAATACGATGCGTGGCGCAGCCGCCATTGGAGTGGCAAAGCCTTATCTGGCGGACATGATCGCCAGGCACATTCTGGAGGTGGAGCGGGCGACCTACGCCACTCCCGAATGCCGCAACGTGGCCATCGGTCACGCCATAGCTTCCCTCGATCGCCTCTTCCCGATACTTGCCGGCAAGCACGCTGTTCAACGCTTTGTCTCCCGGCAGATGGACAACAGCAGGGCCGCGACGCGGAAGAAAGCAGAAGGGTTCCTCCGTAAGTGGCCGTTGGCAGAACACGCGGTCCGGGCCTAGCCAGGCGAGCCGTCGGATTTCAGAAGCCCAATCATGCGCTGCGAGTACCCCGAAAGAGCCGCCTTGCCCTTCCCCGTGAGTCGGCACACGGTCAAAGGCACTTTACCCTTGAACTTCTTCTCGATTTCCACGTAGCCGGCCTCCTCCAGCTTGGCCAGGTGGCCGGATAAGTTCCCTTGCGTGAATCCACCTTCCCGCTGCAAGTAGAGGAAGTCCGCTTCGCTGACGCCCTCGAGGATCAGCATGATCGTCAACCGTGCCGGTTCGTGGATCACACGATCCAGTTGGGCGATTTCCTGGGCTCGCTGGGTCACGCCCGCACTCCTTCCGCGGTCCGTGGATACGGATTCGCGCGCAGGTAGTGGACCAGCGTGCACGCGCCCTGCGCCAGCAGCCAGCCGCCGGCCAGCAGCAACGGCAGCGGCCGCTGCAGGGGCGCCGGGACGTCCACCCACACGAAGACTAGCCCCGTAAGCCCCAGAATGAGTGCGGACCACCAGCGGTAGGGATGCTCCGATCTGCGGTTCACCGCATACAACGCGACCGCCAGCGCGGCCATCAGCACAGGCATAACCCAGCGTCCCGCCGGGATCCCGATGGCCACCCAGATGACCCACCAGATCAGCCCGACAACCCGCCACTTAAAGAACGTCACGTTTTCTTTAGCCGGTGGGTCGGGCCGCAAGGAAAGAACCGTGAGCGTTTGGACCCGCAACTGCGATTCCTCCGGCGGCTGCACATAGCCAGTGCGTGGATACGTGACGTGCGATTTCAGGAAATCGAGGACCCTGCGCTCCACCAGGAAGTAGAGGATGATCCCCGCAAAGACGATCAGGCGGTCGAACTCTTCCGGAGACTTTGGCGCATAGATCCTCCACGTGAACGCCATTGCGGCCGTGATGACCAGCGCCAGCCCGGACAGAATCTCCGGGAGCCCGTCGGCAAACCAGTAGGCGGCAGCTCGCCGCCCATAGGAAACAGAGGCTTCCTTCATGTAATCTAGTTTATATCACAAACTAGTCTTTGTCAAGGATAGAATCACCCTTCCTGGTTCACCAGTTGGATCAGCGCCTGGATGTAGCCGAAACAGTAGGCAAACGCCTGCTGCTTGTCCGTGTCGCCGACGATCGCGGGAGCGTGGTCGGGCATCAGCATTCCGTCGTAGCCCACCTCTTTGTAGGTCCGGATGGCGCGGATGAAATCCACGTCGCCGTTGTCCGGAAAGGTCTCCTGGAAGTTCAAAAAACCGCCCTTGATGTTCCGGAAATGCACGTTGAAGATTCTGCCGCGCGAACCGAAGTAGCGGATCACGTCGTAGATCTCCTCGCCGGGCTTCTTCAGCATTTCCGAAACCGTGCCCTGGCAAAAGTTCAGGCCGTGAGACGGGCTGGGAGTCAGCGCGATGAATCGCTTCAGCCCGTCCACGCTGCCGAGCACGCGGTGAACGCCGCGAAAGCCTTGCGGCTCGGGCATGGCGGGGTCGTGCGGATGGCAGGCCAGCCGCACCTTGTGCTCCTCCGCCACGGGGACCACGCGCTTCACGAAATAGCCGATGCGCTCCCAGGACTGCTCCGCGCTTACCGGGCCGGCTTCGGTCGGGGTGTCGCGGTTGGCCGCTTTTTCGTAGTTGAACGCGCTGTAGGTGGCGCCGCCACGGCCGGTGGTGGATTCCGTCCGCACCACCCCGAGAATCGACATGTTGTATTTCAGCAGGTGGATGCCGGCCTGGGATGCGTTGCGGATCATCTGGCAGATGTTGTCGATCTCGCGGTCGCGCTCCGGGCTTTTCCCCAGCATGATGTCGGGGTTCTCGGACCGGGTAATGTACGCGGAGCTGAGCGGCAGCGGCAGGGCCTCCAGCTTGAGGCCGAACGATTCCACGCGCTCACGGCGGCGCGTGAGCGATTCCACCGACCAGTTCTGGTCCAACCTGGCGGAGGGCAGTTGGCCGCAAATGTGATTCACTCCCAACGCGGCCATCACCTTCAGGATGCCGTCGCTGTCGCCGTGCTGCGTGCCGAGTTTGAGGTTGGCCCTGCGGCCGGCCGCCGGCTTCGGAGTTTGAGCCTGCGCGCCGGCCGCGGCCAGCGCGCCGGCGGTGGCGTGAAAAAACTGTCTGCGATACATGGAAACAGTCTAACGGATGGCGGCAAGGGAAGACCGCTCTCTTACGTTCGCGGCTCGGAACGGGGCGGTCTTGCCATGGCGAAACGGCCCGGAATCATGCGATAGTAATAGAGAGCGCAGCGCCAGGCTCTCTGTGAGGATCATTGAAGCGACTTTTACTGATTGGCACTATTCTTGTGTTCGTTTATCAGGCGCACACTTCCGGGTCGGCGGTGGTGCTTTTGAATACCGTGAATCGGGCCGCCGGACAGTTGCCCCCGGATTGGCAGATCAAGGTGAACCACGGCCAGCCGGAGATCTCCGTCTGCAATGACGGCGATGGCGGGGAGCCGTGCCTCCACCTCAAGAGCGTGAAAGCATCGTTCGGTCTGGAGCGCGGCGTGGACGTGAGTCCCGAGGAGACGCCGTATCTCACGTGGAATTGGAAGGTCACCCGCCTGCCGAACGGCGGCGATTTCCGCCGGGCCGCGACGGACGACCAGGCCGCGCAGGTGCTCGTCCTGTTCGCCGACCGGCGCATCATCACCTACCTCTGGGACAGCACGGCCCCCAAGGGCGCCATGCAAAGCTCCAGTGTGATCCCCCTGTTGCGCATTTACGCCGTGGTGTGCCAGTCCGGCGCGGCCGAAGCCAACCGGTGGGTTGCGGAAAACCACAACGTGGCCGCCGATTATCAACGGGCCTACGGGAAGACCGCGCCGCGCGTGAAGGGGTTGCGCCTGCAGATCAACTCCCAGCACACCGGCACCATTGCGGAAAGCTACTTCGGCGAAGTGGCCTTCCGCAGCGCGCCGCGGTAATGATTCTGGTGACTGGCGGGACAGGCTTCATCGGGAGCCACCTGTTGGACAAACTGTCCGCGCTGGGCGAGCCCGCGCGCTGCCTGTTGCGCCGCAAGGCTCGCCCGCGCCGCCTGCCCGCCGGGATCGAAGCCGTCTACGGCGATCTCATCGGCGGCGAGGGCGTCGAGGAGGCGGTTCGTGGCGCCGATACCGTGATTCACCTGGCGGGCGTAACCAAGGCGCTGGCGGCCCGCGATTACTACGCGGGCAACGTGCGCGCCACGGAAACGCTGTTGCGCGCTCTGGCGGGGCGCGCCATACGCTTGGTGCATGTGAGTACGCTGGCGGCCATCGGCCCCAGCCGCGACGGCACGCCGGTGGATGAGGACTCCCCGCCACGCCCGCTGACGCACTACGGCAAATCCAAACTGGAAGCCGAGCGGCTGGTGCGCGCGCTGGCGCCGGATGCGGTAATCGTCCGCCCGGCGGTGGTCTACGGGCCGCGCGATACCGACGTTTTCCAGATGCTGAGATCCATTTCCAAGGGTTGGATGATGGAAATCGGCGGCGGCGAGCGGTGGTTCAGCGCCATCTATGCCGGGGACCTCGTGGAGGGCCTGCTGGCGGCCACGCGCGGCACGCCCGGCCGCGCCTACTTCCTGGCGCATCCCCAGCCGGTCTCCTGGAGCGAGTTGGGCGCCGCCGCCGCGCGCATCATGGCTCGCCGCCCGCGCGTGGTTCGCGTGCCGCCGCTGGTGGCGTACGCCGTGGGCCTCGGCGCGGAGGCGTGGTCGCACATCACCCGCAAGCCCGGCATCATTTCGCGTGAGAAGGTGGCCGAGGCGCGCTGCCGCTGGTGGACCTGCGATACCCGGCGCGCCGCCGCCGAGCTGGGCTTCGAGGCGCGGACCGGGCTCGATGCCGGCCTCGCCCAGACCCTCGCCTGGTACAAGGAGGCCGCTTGGCTGAAGTATTGAGGAAAGACTCCCGCTTTTGGGCCGTCGACAAGCTGTTCATGGCCTACGTCGTCTTTTCCTCCGTCCTGGTTGTAGGCTGGTGGAACCGGGTCCCCGACGCTGCCGCTCTCTTCGCCGTACACATAGCCGGCGCCGCGCTGGTGGTTTTCGAGGTAAAGCGCCCCAATCGCACGAGCTGGCTCTTCCGGAACTGGTATCCGCTGCCTTACGTGGGTTTCTGTTACAAGGAAATGGCGCGGCTCATACCCGCGGTGCGGCATACCGACGCCGACCAGTGGCTGGCCAACTTGGACTTTCGCATCTGGCACGTCTACCCCACCGTCTGGCTGGAGCGAATCCAGACCCCTCTTCTCACGGAATTCCTGCAAACGGTCTACACGCTTTTCATCCCGGCCGTACTCCTGGTGGGTGTCTTACTCTGGTGGAAACGCCTTTACCCGAAGTTCCAATATTATGCTTTTTTAATCACGTTGGGGTTCCTGGCCTCCTATGTGGGCTACCTGATAGTCCCGGCGCGGGGTCCCCGTTTCCTGCTAAGGCATTTACAACACATACCCTTACAGGGATTGTGGCTGTTCAAGAGCATGCAGACGACGCTGGATCGCCTGGAATCCGCCTACTATGACTGCTTTCCGAGCGGGCATACCCTACTCACCATCCTGGCGTGGTGGGGCAGCCGTTTTATTTCAAAAAAGGCGTTCTGGGCCTATTTGGCCTACACTCCGCTCCTCATTTTTGCTACAGTTTATTGTCGATACCACTATACGGTCGATGTGCTGGCGGGTGCCGGGTTGGGGTTCGTCCTGATTCTGGCGACCCCGGCGATCTATAAAAAGCTATCACAAGGGGTTTAGAGATTGGGAGGAATTGAAGTCGTTGCGGTTGACAACCAGAAGACGCTGAAACAATTCGTGGAACTGCCGTATACACTGTACCGCGGCGACCCCTATTGGGTGCCTCCGTTGCGGATCGCGGTCAAGGAGTTGCTCGACCGCCATAAGCATCCGTTTTATGCCAATGCCGAGGCCGAGTTTTACGTGGCGTTGCGGGACGGACGCGTGGCGGGACGCGTGGCGGCCATTCTCGACCGGAACTACAACCGCTTCCACGGTGAGAACGCGGGGTTCTTCGGGTTTTTCGAAAGCGTGAACGATGTGGATGTGGCCGGCGCCCTGCTGGCGCGCGCGCGCCAGTGGGTATTCGACCGCGGCGCCACGATGATGCGCGGGCCGATGAACCCGTCCACCAACTACGAGTGCGGCATGTTGATCGAAGGCTTCGACTCGAGCCCGGTGGTCATGATGACTTACAACCCGAGCTACTATCCGGTCTTGATGGACCAGGTGGGGCTGCGGAAGGCCAAAGATCTGTACGCCTACCTCAGCAGTACCAGCACGGTGGAGAGCCAGAAGATCGAGCGGGTGGCGGACCGGGCGCTGGCGGCTAACGGGGTTCGCGTGCGTCCTATCGACATGAAGAACTACGGCGCGGATGTGGAGCGCGTCTGGAACGTGTACAATTCGGCATGGAGCCGCAATTGGGGCTTCATTCCGATGTCGCGCGAAGAGTTTCTCCTGATGGGCAAGGAGATGAAGCAGATTCTCAAGCCGGAACTGGTGCTGATCGGGGAGGTGGGTGACAGCGTGGTGGGCTTTGCGCTGGCCTTGCCCGACATCAACCAGGCGCTCAAACCGGCGGGCGGAAGGCTGTTCCCCACGGGGCTGCTCAAAATCCTGTATTATCAACGTTTGATCAAAAGTCTGCGGGTCCTTACACTAGGGGTGGTGGAAGAGTACCGCGCTTCCGGCTTGGCGGCGGGTTTTTATGCTGCGCTGATCCGCAACGCCCGGAAGCTGGGCTATGGCGACTGCGAAATGTCCTGGATACTGGAAGACAACATCCTGATGAATCGCTCCCTTGATCTCATGGGGGCGAAGCGGTACAAGACGTACCGAATTTATGAATGGAACTGAGGACCATGCGCATATCAACTGGCGACATCACCGGCAAAAAGAAGGGCAGCGCATCGAACGACATTTTCGAGAAATGCCGGAATTTCACTCGTCCGAGTGATCTGCAATCCACAGGGCTCTACATGTACTTCGAGGTGTTTGGCGACCGCGAAGGGTGTGGGCCGGGCGAAGTCCGCATGGGGCGGCGTAAAGTGCTGATGTTCGGGTCGAACGATTACCTCGGCCTCATCACCCACCCCAAGGTAATCGAGGCCGCCGCGCAGGCCGTTCGCAAGTACGGAACCGGCTGCAGCGGTTCGCGCCTGCTCAACGGTACCCTCGACCTGCATGTCAAGCTCGAAGCGGAGTTGGCCGCCCTGGTTCATAAAGAAGCCGCTATCATTTTCAGCACGGGATTCCAGGGCAACTACGGCACACTCTCGGCCCTCACCGAGAAGGGCGATGTCATGATCTGCGACCACAATCTGCACGCCAGCCTGGTGGAAGGCGCGCTGCGGTCGCCCGCCCGCACGGTGCGGTTCCGTCATAACGATATGGAACACTTCGAGCGGTGCCTGGAGAACTGCCCGCCGGACGAGAAGATCCTCGTCGTTTCCGAAGGCGTCTTCAGCATGGAAGGCGACATCGCCGACCTGCGCGGCACGCTGAAGCTTGCCAAGCCCTACGGCGCGCGCGTCTACGTGGATGAGGCCCACGGCATCGGCGTGCTGGGGCCCACGGGCGCGGGCGCGGCCGAGCACCTGGGCGTGCTCGACGAAATCGACATCGTCATGGGCACCTTCAGCAAGTCGCTGGCGTCGGTGGGCGGCTTCATCGCCGGCGAGCGCTCGGTGGTGGATTACCTGAAGCACACCTCGCGGCCGTTCGTCTTTTCCGCCAGCCTGCCGGCGGCGTCGGTGGCGGCCGTGGGCGCCGCTCTCCAGATCATGAAGAAGGAGCCGGAGCGCCGCCTGCACCTGCTGCGCATCGCCCAACTGCTGCGCGACGAGTTGCGCGCGCGCGGCTTTGCCGTGCTTCCCGGCGAGACCGCCATCGTTCCCGTGGTCATCGAGGACGAGCTGGATCTCTGCCGCCTCTGCAAAGCGCTGCTCGACGAAGGCATCTACATCAACCCCGTGCTGCGCCCCGCCGCCGCGCAGAACCTGCTGCGCATCTCCTGCACCGCGGCCCACACCGAAAAGCACCTGGACCGGCTGCTCAGCACCCTCGAACGGGTGTCGGACACGCTGGGAATCGAGCGGTAGGCCAGCTCAATGTGGGGCAGGATTGCATCCTGCGCGGCGGTTTGTTACCGCCGCCGGCCTGCTAAGGCCGATTACCAATCGGCCGCAGATTGCAAATCTGCCCCACAAGCACGCCCGCCGGGCCGGGCATGGGCACGCGCCGCACCTCGCCGAAGCCGGCCTCGCGCAGCCACGCGGTGTACTCGTCTTCGCTATAGCTGGCGCCGCCGCGCGTATTGACGAGCATATTGAGCGAGAACAGCGCACACGCCCGCGGCCCGGTCTTGTCCGCCCGCAGCAGGAAATCCTGAATCGCCACACGGCCGCCCTTCACCAGCGCCCGGTACACGCGCGCCAGCAGGTTTCGATTCTCTTCCTCCGACAGCATGTGGCAGATGGCTGAGATCAGCACCAGGTCATAGCCGCCGCCGAACTCGTCCGTGCGCAAATCGCCCACGCGCGTCGAGATGCGCTCCTCGAGCCCCGCTTCCCGGATATGCCGCCCGGCGATGGCCAACACAGCCGGCTGGTCGAACACCTCCGCGCGCAACTGGGGATTGGCCTGGGCAAACGCGATGGCATAAGCCCCCGACCCGCCGCCCACATCCAACATGCGGCTGGCCCCCGCGGCGGCGGCCTGGGCCAACGGCACCGCCCGCTGCCGCGCGTTGTTGTGCATGGCGGCGATGAAGGCCTCGGTGCTTTCGGTGTCGCGTTCGTCGTCTGGCGCTGTCGTGCCCGTCCGCACGCACTCGGTCAGGCCCGACCACCGGTGCCACAGCCGCGCCGTATGCAGCATCGCCATGCGCGCGCTGTCCGGCGAGCCCGCCGCTAGAAACCGCGCGGCCACCGGAGCATTGTGAAACACGGCGCCCTCTTTCCGCACCAGTTCCAAGGAAGCCAGCGCGTGGAGCAGCATCTCAGTGGCGCGCGCATCGGTGCCAGCGGCGGCTGCCGCCTGCGCGGCGGTGGCGCCGCTTCCGATGGCGGTGAACAGGTCCAGCTCCAGGGCCGTGAGGATGACGCGGCTCTCCTGAAACCCGCGAATGCTCTGCGCCAGCTCGTCCGGCATGACGCCCGCGGCGTCCCTGGCCCGCATCGAGGCCACGTAGCGGTCCCGGTTGGCGCACACTTCCGCCCTCAGCGCCGCCTGGCCGGTGTTCACCAGCCGGCTCACGGGGCGGCCCTGGCGGAAGTGCGAGTCCACGATCTCACGCACGTCTTCGGCCCGCACGCCCGAGTACCACACCCCTTCCGGGTACACCACCATGTTGGGCCCTCGCTCGCAGAGGCCGAGCGAGCCGCAGGTGGTGATCTGGACGTTGTTCGCCAGTCCCTGCGCGACGATCTCCCGGCGCAGCGCCTCGATCGTGCCGCGCGCCCCGCACGCCGGGCAGGACGGGACGCCCTCCGGCTTCTGCTGATCGCAAACGTAAACGTGGTATCGAAATGGCTCCATAGCAATAATTCTACCGATAAGAATAGGGAAGAGTGGATACAGTCGCCGGTCGGCCCGCCTGTGAGCGTCAGGACCATATTCGATGCTGGCATCGGGTATGGTATGCTGCGGCGTCATGGAGACAGCGCGCAAAATCACCGTCGAGGTGCCGCCGGAGCTTCTCGAGAAGGCACAACGAGCCAGCGGTAGCGGCATCACGCAGACGGTTCGTCCCGGCCTGCAGCCAGTTGCGGCATCGCAGGCCTACGCGCGGCTGCGCCAACTCCGGGGCAAGGTCCGTTTTACGCGCACGTTAGCCGATTTGAAGGCCGACCGATGATCGCGGTGGACACCAGCACCTGGATCGCCATTGAGCGGCGGCGTTGATGCATACTGCAACTAGCGATGAAGCGGACGATCCAGGTGCGCATAACCAAAGGCGAACGCCAGTTTGTGGCCGAGCGCCTCGACCTTCCTGTGGTCACGCAAGCTGCGACTTTGGATGAACTGGCCTTAAATATTCGCGAGGCCATCGGTCTGCATCTCGAGGGCGAAGACCTTTCCGAACTCGGTTTCTCCAGCGATCCGACGATCCTGGCGACCATGGAACTTGAAGCAGTAGCGTGATGTCAAGACTCCGGGTTTTTTCCGGCCGCGAGGTCCTGAAGATCTTGGGCGAGTTTGGCTTTCAGGATTTTGCGCAACGAGGGAGCCACATCAAGCTGCGCCGCATTTCGTCGAGTGGCCGAACCCAGACTCTAACGGCTCCCGACCATGACGAGATTGACCGCGGCACGCTTCACGCCATCTACCGGCAGGCATCGCGGTACATCCTGGAGCCCCAACTTCGCAGCAAGTTCTTCGCGGACTGAGGAAAAGTCTGCTGGGAAGTCTGGCCGTCCCTCTCGATCCCCAACGGTGATATTGCCTCAGAACAGGAACGGCACGAACCGTCGCGTGCGTTTCATGTAGGCCGCGTAGGCCGCGCCGAAGCTCGCGAGATTCTCCCGTTCCTCGGCGAGCGACGTGGCGATGAGAAAACCGCTCGCGCTCACTGCCAGCACAATGCCGCTGACCGCGAATGGGTCCTTCAAATACGCGCACCACACCAGCGCCAGCAGCGACGAGTAGAGAGGGTGCCGGATCAAGCGATACGCGCCTACCGTGACCAGCGTGGTGGTGTTCTCAAAGGCCAGATTGGCGCTCCGGGCGGCCGTGGGCGCCGGCATGCCAATCGCGCGCAGCAGCCGGAATCCTTCAATCGCCAGCCCGATGGAGACCGCTCCGAGGAACCAGGAAACCAGTTGGCGAGCCGAGAGCGGGTCGCGAAACCACACGGGGGCGTTCAGCAGGATCAGCGCCGCCAGCAGTTCAAACGCGAAGAAGCGATAGAAGCCGTGCGAGCGCAGATGCCTCAGCGGCCGCCACGACAACAGAACGATGGCGGCCGATGCAGCGAAGAAGATAGCGACTCGCACCAATGTGTTGGCCAGCCTCTCGAAAAGTACCTGACGGAACACAGGGTACCACGTGGGCCGCCGCGCCGCTCCAGGAGCAAGAGTTCGTCTAAGGGTCCTGAATGATTGTCCCTTGATGGTAGACGATCTTCCAGCCTTCCGGCGTGCGCTGCCAGATGGTGGACCGGCGGGTCCGGCGTGTCTTATCTTGAATAAGCGTATAGGTCAGCAAATAGAGATCTTCGGCCAACTTTCGGCAGTGGAATCCCATGGTTTCCCACGCATCGGCGTATGGACCCGTGTAACGTTCTGCTACAACGTCCAGCACGTAGTCTCTGCTATAACGCCGGCCAGAAGCCCCTACCTCCCAGAAGTCGGTCACCGTCGTGTTCTCGAAATCGGCTCTCGTCGTGCCCAGTTCGGGGCGATGGAATATTGGCTCGCGACGAGTCAGCTCATCCAAAACGCCGAGCACCGAAGGATCGGTAGCTAGAACCGGTTCCACGTGGGGGGTCATTACGCCATCATAGACCTAAGAACCGGATCGGGCGCCCCCATACGCCCCGCTTGCATTCGCCACCGAAACATTCGAATATAATATCGGACCGGCGGACATTCGCCACCACCGTTAAGAGGTGCTTAGTATGAACATCGGAGTGATTCGAGAGCGCGGCGCGTTCGACCGGCGGGTGGCGCTGACACCTCCCGTGGTGCGGCGGTTGACCGGCGCCGGCCACACCGTTTGGGTCGAAACCGGCGCTGGCGATGGCGCCATGTTCCGCGATACCGAGTACCTCCGCGCGGGGGCGCAGATCGCCTATTCGCCCGCCGAGGTGTTGCAGCGTGTCGAGCTGCTGGCCAAAATCGGCCGGCCCACGGCGGAAGAACTGGGTCTGTGCGCGCCAGGCATGGCGCTGATGGCCTTCTACCACCTCGCCGTGGCCGACCGCGGCCTGGTGGAAACGCTGGCCGGGAGCAGCCTCACCGCTATCGGCTGTGAGATCATCCAGCAGGACGACGGGCGCCTGCCCGTGCTCGCCGCCATCAGCGAAATCGGCGGACAGATGACGGCCGCCATCGCCGCGCACCTGCTGCGCTCCAGCTCCGGCGGACGGGGCATCCTGCTGGGCGGCACGCCGGGGGTGCCGCCGGCCCGCGTGGCGATCCTGGGCGTGGGCTCGGTGGGCTTTGCCGCCGCGCGCGCCGCCGCCGCCACGGGCGCGCGCGTGGCCGCCTTCGACCGCGACCCGCGCAAGCTGCGCCACCTCATCGAGCACGTCCCCGACGCCGAAACTTACCTGGCCGATGAAGATGCCGTGGCCGACGCCGTGGCGGGCGCCGACGTGGTCATTGGCGCGGTCCTGGAGGCCGGCACCCGCACGCCCCACGTGGTGACGCGCGCCATGGTCGAGCGGATGAAACCGGGCTCGGCCATCATCGACGTCTCCATCGACCAGGGCGGCTCGGTCGAAACCAGCCGGCCCACCACCCTGGCGGAGCCCACCTTCGTCTACAAGGGCGTGACGCACTTCTGCGTTCCCAACTTCACCGCCGATATCGGTCGCTCCGCCAGCGTGGCTATCGCCCAGGCTATGCTTCCCTACCTGCTCACCATCGCCCGCCACGGCGTGGAGGCGGCCCTCGAAAAATGCCCCGATCTGGCGCGCGGCGTATATACGCTTTCTGGTAAGAGTATTCGAACGTCACCCGCTCCAGTGGAGCAGGGCCCCTGCGCCGGAGGCGCAATGCCGCCCTGCCAAGGGCTCCGCGGGAGGCGTCCGTGACCAACGATTACCGTTCCCGCATCGCGACCGCCGATGAAGCGCTGGGGGTGGTTCGGTCCGGGCAGCGCGTCTACATCCACAACGGCTGCGCCGAACCCGTGGAACTGGTTCAGGCGCTCACCCGCCGCGGCCCCGAGCTGCGCGACGTGGAGGTGATCCACATGGCCACCATGGGGATCGCCGATTACAGCCTGCCCGAGCACGAAGGCCACTTCCGCGCCAACGCCCTGTTCATCGCCGCCAACGTGCGCCAGGCCGTGCAGGAGGGCCGCGCCGACTACACCCCCATTTTCCTGGCTGAGATCGAAGACCTGTTCCGGTCCGGCGCCCTGCCCATCGATGTGGCCCTGCTGCAGTGCACGCCGCCCGACCATTACGGCTACATGAGCTTCGGCCCCAGCGTGGATATCACCGTCACCGTGGCGCAGTGCGCCCGCCACTTGATCGTGGAAATCAACGACCAGATGCCGCGCGCGCTGGGCGACGCCTATCTGCACGTGAGCCGCGTGAATGCCTTCGTCGAAACCTCCCACCCGCTGGTGGAATACCCGCGCCACGAGGTGACGGACCTGCACCGCGCCATCGCCCGCAACATCGCGGGGCTGATCCCCGACGGCGCCACCATTCAGACCGGCATCGGCGGCATCCCCGAAGCCACGCTGGCCCTGCTGGGGAACCACAAGGACCTCGGCGTCCACTCCGAAATGGTTCCCGACGGCGTCATCGAGCTGATCCAGGCCGGCGTCATCAACGGCGAGCGGAAGACGCTGCATCCGCACAAGGCGATCGCCGCTTTTGTGCTGGGGTCCAAGGCGCTGTTCGATTTCATCGACAATAACCCCATCTTCGAGTTCCACCCCACAGCGTACTGCAACGACCCGTTCACGATCGCCCAGAACGACCGCATGGTGGCCATCAACTCGGCTATCGAAGTGGACCTCACCGGCCAGGTCTGCTCGGACTCCGTGGGCCGCGCTCCCTACAGCGGCATCGGCGGGCAGGTGGATTTTCTGCGCGGCGCGGCCCGCTCCAAGGGCGGGCTGCCGATTATCGCCCTGCCCTCCACCGCCCGGAACGGCACGGTCTCGCGCATCGTTCCGGAGCTCCAGCCCGGCGCCGGCGTGGTCACCTCGCGCGGCGACGTCCACTACGTGATCACCGAGCACGGCGTCGCCTACCTGCACGGCAAGACGCTGCGCCAGCGCGTGGAAGCGCTCATCCGGATCGCCGACCCGAAATTCCGCGCCGAGCTGGAGGATTTCGCGCGGCGCAGCAAGCTGCTCGTGCACGCGCACACCGTGGCATAAACCAGCCCTGTACCGCTGAGCAGGGCGGGCCTGTAGCCCGCCATCGGCGTCAAAACAACCCTCTCGGCAAGCACTTTCGCATGCACTCCGATCGGAGCGTAGTTTCTCGGATCGGGACGTCACAGGAGTGATCTCCCAGAAGGCCGTTTCGGGGCCCCGTAAGGCGGAGGTCGGATGTGGGGACAAAAGGAGAGATAATATCTGGATGAGAATGGAAGCCTTTGTCGAACGCTGCAAGACGCTGGTCGGACAGGGGGAGAGGGTGCTTGCGAGTAGACGCCCTCCTCCGGCAAATGTTGCCTCCGACGATTACTTGGATGACAGCCTATTTGCCGAATGGAAAGCGTCTGCGCTGTCGTTTCTAGCGCTGGCGTTCAGCGAAGAACACAGCCACTTCAAGTTGTTTCAAGCGGGCGTGGTGCATGCATATGCCCATTCAGCGATCACAGGTGTCGGCATTTTGAGAGCGGCACATGTTGACCTGCGGGAGGGCTTTCTCGGCAAGCTCCAGGAACTGGTGGCTGCGGGAATCTTCGCAGACTTTCTCGAACAGGCGCTTCACCTTATGGAGGCAGGCTATAAAGACGCGGCAGCATCCGTAACAGGCGCTGTCCTGGAAGACGGTCTTCGCCGGATAGCCTCGACCAAAAGGATTGCGGTCAAAAATACTGATGACTTATCGGCTTTGAACCATAAGCTTGCGGACGCACAGGCTTACAATCGGCTGATGCAGAAGAAGATTCAGGTCTGGAATGATGTCAGGAATAACGCCGCCCACGGGAAATTCTCCGGGTATAGGACTGAAGATGTTACTGAAATGATCAAGGGCGTCGAGAGTTTCTTAGCAGCTCAGCTATAACAATTGCGCGGCTCCGCTGTCGCATCAACCAACGCGGGCCGCCGTTTCGGCAATCTGTTGCCACCCGCGAAATGCCACGGAAGCCCCTTGGCGGAAGCGCTGATCGACGTATGCCGACCGGCATCATGATCTCCTCGAAGGCCGTTTGGGGCCAACTAGGCCGAATTGGTGGCGCAAAGGGCTGTTGTCAACCGCTGCCGACAGCTATCAGTGGCGTTGCCTGGACGGTTGGGATCTGCGATAATCCTCGCAGCTAGTACGATTACCCTGCGCTGCAGGCGAAGGCCAAAAGCGGGACGCGCCTGTGCCCCGGAGTCGTTAGGCGGCTCTGACCCCGGGGCAGGACGGAGCGGAAGGAGTCTTGATGCCCGCGACCACTTACGAGGACCTCGTTACAGAGATGAGGCGCCCGACTCTCGTTCTGGCGGGTCCGGGCGCGGGAAAGACGTATCTTCTCGGCGATCGAGTCAAGCGACTGCTCGATGCTGGAGTGGACCACGGCTCCATCACCGTGCTCACCTTCGGCAAGGATGCAAGCCAGAACATGCGGAACAAGTTGCTCGACCCCAAACATGGGTTCGGGCTGAAGTACAGCCATCTCCCTCGTGTTTCGACCCTGCATTCTCTTGGCTTCGAGATAGTGAACGCCAGCCCGAGGGCCGTCGGCTTACGGAAGACGAACCTGCGCGTTCAGCCAGATTCCTTTGTGGCAGCACTCCTGTTCAGAGATGCGGCGTTGAGCGCTGGGCTGGCGGAGGCGGATGCGGACGCCGCTCGTAGCTGCAAGGCCCGCGGTAACTGCAAGCAGGCCGAGAGCGCGGGCAGATGCTCTGCTTGCCGTGCTTATTGGGACATTATGTCTAAGTGCAACTGCCTCGACTTCGATGACCAGGTGCTTTTCGCATGTCGGATTCTGGAGGAGGACGGAGTTCTTCTCGCTCAGTACCGGAAGGAGTGTCGGCACTTGCTGGTTGATGAGTATCAGGACATCAACGCCGCCCAATTTAGATTGATTGATTTGCTGTGCCGGGAGACCCAGGATGGCCTTTTTGTCGTCGGGGATGACGCCCAGAGCATTTACGGTTTCCGAGGAGCTACCCCTGAGTTCATCCTACGCTTCACTGACGACTTCGCAGGCGCCTGGTCGGCACCACTGGCCTACAGTCGGCGCTGTCACGAGGGCATCTTAGGGCTGGCGCAGACGGGACTCGGGAAGCAATATGCGAAATGGACCGGCCCTCAGCATCTGGAATATTTCGTTCCTCGGGGGGACGAACCGAAGGTATGGCACGTCCCCAGCGAGGATGCAGAAGCGCAGTGGGTGGCCCGGATCGCGAGACAGGCTGTGGGGGAACACGAGACTGTCCTTGTGCTTGCCCCGAAGAGCGCGTTCTTCCCACGTCTGTCGCGAGCCCTGACTCAATATGGCGTCTCCCACGACTGCCAAGCGAGCCTGCTGCCCGACGCTATCAGCCACCGGTTATCCGTCGCCTGGCAGCTGGTTGAGTGGGTCCATGATCCGACTGACAACTTCCTTACGCGTCTTGCGATCGAGTGCGTCATCAACAATGGGGTGGCGAAAGTGCCGGGAGCAGCCAAAGGAGACCGCTGCAAGACTGAGACGATAGCCACCCGGGTCGGCGTCGAATCCGAGATAGCTCGTCTTTGGAGTGCCGTCACGCGCGGGTGCGGACTCATGGCCGTCCTCGATTCTCTATCCTCACCCTCCAAGGAGATCTGCACCGCAAGAGCCGTTCTCACCGGTCTCCGCGAGTCGTATTTGGACGACAAGGGAGACCAGCGAGGCGAGTTCGCAAGGCGCCTTGCCCTAGCGTGCGGTGGTTGGATACGACCCGAAACTCTCGCTAAGGATCTTCTATCGGTCAAAGAGCAGCTCGCTGGCGGCAGGCCATCTGGATTCAGCTCTGTTCAGCTGATGACCTTGAGGAAGGCCAAGGGACTGGAAGCTGATGTTGTTGTGATGGTGGGTCTGGAGGACGACATAATTCCCGGCCCTGCTGATGATGTGGAGGAGCAGGCGAGGCTCTTTTACGTCGGCATGACTCGAGCGAAGAACAAGCTGTACATGATGCACGCGTTCAAGCGGCCGAGGGATGTTTCCTTCGGAACGGACATCGTCGAGAAGAAGAGAAGCCGATTTCTTGATTCTCTTGGCATCAGGAGCGAGTACCGCAAGGACAGCGCTAGGACGGCTTAGCTGGGGGCCACCTAAACGACTGCATGCAGGCGCCGCGCCTGAAGCAATTCGCTAGCCACCGATGTTGAGGATTTCTTGAAACGGAACCCTCGCAGTGATCGCAGAGCTAGCGCGAAATCACCTTCGCACCAGCAAGATCCCCCCAAGTCCTAGTGCTGTATCGGAAGCGAACCGGCGCGCGGATGTTTGGGAGTCATGTAAGCGGCCGGGCCGGTTCGCTTTCGATACAGCGACTTGAACGAAGCCGGCCGCGTTTGCGGCGGACGCGGCACTATGGGATTTGAATGGGATTCCGGGATCGAGGATGGCTGGTAATTGTTGCTACTGGACCGTCTGGAGCGTGGTGATCGTGTTGACGGCCTGCTCTGAAGAGGGACTTCGTCGAGGGCTGCGGGCGTGCACGGGTGGGATTTGGGCATTCGGCTGGGAATGAGGCGCAGGATTCCTGATGGCATCGGCGTGCGCAAAGAACTCGAGATGTCGGTGGCAGTGTCATTAGAGCTTCAGCGCTGGAGTTGGCGGCGCACGGAGCCTAATTTGGGTCGCAGTGAGCCGCTCCACGAGCATCATGGGACCTCCGCAGTCGAGGCAGGTCCACAGGGCCCGAGGCTGATCCACTTTCTGGCCGTGCTCCACGCCTCGCGGTTCGACCGGCGTTCCGCATAAGCGAAAGCAAATCGGTAACAGGGTTGCGCGCCGCCGGTTAGCCAGAAAGCCGAAGTGCCGGATGCGCACGAAACCCTTCGGTAGCAGGTGCAGGAGAAAGCGCCGTAGAAACTCCTCCACGTGGAGGGTCATCTTGCGCTTTTTGTTTTTGTGCGCGGAGTCCCTCCAGCGGAACGTGACCTGTTCATCGGCGAAAGAGATCAGCCGATGGTTGGATATGGCGACCCGGTGCGTGTAGCTGCCCAGATAACGAAGGGCATGCTCTGGGCCGCCGAAGGGGCGTTTCGCATAGACCACCCAATCGTGGTGGAATAGCTGCCGGAGGTAGGCGGAGAACGCCTTGGGCTGAGCGAGGAAGGTAAGGTTCCCGTGGAAGCCGAGCTTGCCGCTGGCAGCAGCCCGCTTGAGCGCCGCCACGAACTTGCCGCGAAAGACCCGGCCCAGCACTTTGACGGGAAGGAAGAATAGGTAACGCGGTTTGATCCAGCGCGTGTGATCGGGCGACAGTCCGCCGGCCGGAACCACGCAATGCACGTGCGGGTGATGTTCCAGTCTCTGGTTCCAGGTGTGGAGCACGCTGAAGAAGCCGATCTGCGCGCCGAGATGCTTGGGGTCGGCGGCGATTTCCAGGAGTGTTTCGGCGCTGGTTTGCAACAGTATGCTGTAAACCACTTTCTTGTTCTGCAGCGCGAGCGGCGCCAGTTCGTGCGGCAGCGTAAAGACGACGTGCACATAGGGCGTCGGCAGAAGTTCCCGGCTGCGCGCGTCGAGCCATCGATTTCGCGCGTTGGCCTGACACTTCGGACAGTGCCGATTGCGGCATGAATTATAGGAGATGACACGATGCCCGCACTGGGAGCACTCATCCACATGCCCGCCCAGGGCGGCCGTGCGGCAGTGCCTGATGGCGCGCAGCACTTTCACATGTGCCCAGGTAAGCCACTTGCGGCTGTGCTCAATGAGCCTGTCTCCAGCGGCGCGGATCAGATCGGCCACCTCCAGCGGCGGCCGGTCCATTTAGTCGTTCCGCGCCGGGTCGTCTTCCTTGGGAACCGCCGACAACGTGAGCGAGTCCAGGGGACTCGGGGTGGCGTTGAGATGGCGCTGCGAAAGATGGAGGTAGATCGTAGTCTCCTCCAGGTCCCGATGTCCCAACAGTACCTGGATGGTGCGCAGGTCCGCACCCGCTTCGAGCAGGTGGGTTGCGAAGCAGTGGCGAAGAGTGTGCGGATGCACCTCTTTCTGGATGCCGGCCCGCTCAGCGGCTTGCCTGCAGACGTTCCAGACCGCTTTGGTGTCGATCGGATGGTCCGCGGTGTGCCAACGGTTGCCCGGAAACAGCCACACCGTCGGCTTCCGCCTTAAGCTTAGACTGCGGAAATGTTCACGCAAGGCATCGAGCAACTTGGGACTGAGCATGACATCCCTGTCCTTGCGACCCTTGCCGCCCTGAACGTGGATCACCATGCGCTGGCTATCGACATCGGTGAGCTTCAAGTGCGTCAACTCGGCTCGTCGCACTCCGGTTGCGTAGAGCGTCATCAACACGACCCGGTGGTATGGTGTATCGGCGGAATCAATCAGTCGGGCTACTTCCTCCTGGCTCAAGATCGCGGGGAGGCGGAACACTTTCTTCGGGTAGGGAGTTTCGGCCACGCTCCATGGCCTCCTGAGCGTTTTGATGAAGAAGAACCGGAGTGCGGCAAGCCGCTGGGTAACCGTATTGGGAGCGAGCTTTCGCTTGGTGAACAGGTAAGCCTGGTATTCGCGGATCTGCTCCGGCCCCAGCTGATCGGGCGAGCGGTGGAAATAGCGCGCAAAATCCTCGACGGCGCGAATGTATGTGCGCGTTGTACTCTGGGAGAAGTTGCGACGCTCGAGTTCCTCGAGCATCGTTTTTCGTAGACGGGTCACAGGGACCTCCTTGTGACCCGACAATACTCCCGTCAACCCACTGCTGCTGAACTAAGGCCACGCGAAGCGTCCGCCGCGCGGGCGGCTTCGTTCAAGTCCGGTTGGGGGAAGTTTGGCGCCTTGCCAAGTCTGCAGGATCGGTCCTGGTAAACGCCGGTCACGGCAGTTGGGGAGCAGGGGCGGCTGAGCCGGCCACTTGCTCCCAGGCGGCTCGGCTGCCTTGTGGGGCGGGTCCCCGACGCGCTCTACACCACCCAGGCCCGCCCCGCCCGATAGCCGGAAACCCGCTCCGGCAGCCAGTCCCTCAAGCCCGGCGCCAGGTAGAACCGGGGCCACAGCAGGTCGTCGTCCAGCCTGGTGACGCCTTCAGCGAGCGCGGTGGCGGCCAGCGGAGTCTCGGGGTAAACGCGCAGACCCACCGTGACCTTCAACGCGTCCAGATTCAGTGAGTCGGCGAATCGCAGGCTCTCCTCCACGCTCTCCCGCGTTTCGCCGGGACCTCCCAGCAGCAGGAAGCCTCTCCGCTGGATGCCGGCGTCGGCGAACATGCTCGATACCGCTCTCACTTCTTCCGCCTCGAACCTCTTGTTGAGCCTTCCTAGCACGCCGTTCGAACCGCTTTCGAACCCGAGGCTGACCTCGCGGCAGCCGGCGCGCGCCATCAGGTCCACCAGCTCGCCATCGATCCACTTGGGGTAGATGAGGCACCACAGATTGATGTCGAGGCCCCTTTCGAGAATCTTCCGGCAAAGCTCCTTGGCGTATGCGGGCGGAAAGTTGAACATGCTATCGACGAACTGGAAGTTATGGAACCCGCTGGCTGCGAGGCGCTCCAGCCATTCTGCGATCACCTGCGGCGAGCGCCTTCGTATCGGCCGCCCTTCGATAGCGCTGGTCGAACAGAAACTGCAATCCATGGGACAGCCTCGGCGGCTTTGGACCGGGACCCAGAAGTCAACACTCCCGGAAAGGGAAGGAATGAAGAGGTTCGCGTCGGGTAGCGGCAGATCGTCCAGGCTCGTTACAAAGCTCCTGCCAGTGGGCGGCTGGCCTGGAAGGTAAAGTCCAGGCATTCCGGAGACCGGAGCTCGCCTGGCCATGCGCTCCAGAACGGCTGGAAAAACTGCCTCCCCCTCGCCCCGAATTCCCATATCTGCGCCGAGGTAACGCAATGTGCTCTCGGGGAAGATGCTGTACCCAGCTCCGCCCAGGACGATGGGGGCGCCGGAAACGCGCCGGCAAGCCGCCACGACTTCCCGGACCGGCGGCAGGAGAAATTGTGGGCTTTCCATCTCCTGATCATCGATGTTTCGCACCGAGATGCCGATGACGTCCGGGCGAAAGTTCCAGATGGAGTCCGCGACTGCCGACATCGGATCCGCCTCGAACATCAGGTCCATCAGGGCCGCCTCATGACCGGCTCTCCGGGTTGCCGCGGCGACACACGCGAGTCCCAGGGGGAAGGTCGGCATGCTCGTGGTGTGCATGTTTGCGGAAATCAGCAGAACCTTCACGAAGTCGCCTCCCTATCCGAGTATAGGAGCGCATTGCTGCTGGCCGTGTACTCGCTTAGAATTAAAATTCGACCCAGGATGATTTCCCGCCGGTTTCTGGTGACGATCGCTGTACTTTCCAGCGCCGTGATGGAGGTGCTGGACACTTCCGTTGTCAACGTCAGCCTGCCCCATATTGCGGGCAGCCTTTCGGCCACCACGGATGAAGCCACCTGGGTCCTCACCTCGTACCTGGTAGCCAATGCCATCATCCTGCCCATGAGCGGCTGGCTGGCCAACTACTTCGGCCGCAAACGCCTGCTGCTGACGGTGGTGACGGGTTTCACCGTGTCGAGCCTGCTATGCGGCCTCGCGCCCAGCCTGCCCATGCTGATTATGTTTCGCGTGTTGCAGGGCACCACCGGCGGAGGGCTCCAGCCGCTTTCCCAGGCGGTGCTGCTCGAGGAGTATCCCCCTCAAGAGCGTGGCAAGGCCATGGCGTACTTTGGGCTGGGGATCGTGGCCGCTCCCATACTCGGCCCCACCCTGGGCGGGTGGATCACCGACGCGTATTCCTGGCGCTGGGTCTTCTACATCAACCTCCCGATCGGCATCGCCAGCCTCATCCTGATCTCCCTGTTCGTCACCGATCCGCCCTACATGCGTCGCGGCTCGCTGCGCGCCGACTTTTGGGGATTCGGCATGTTGGCGGTGGGCATGGGTGCGCTGCAGATCATGCTGGACAAGGGCCAGGAAGACGACTGGTTCGGATCGAACTTCATCGTCATGCTGGCCATCATCGCCGCTGTTCTACTGGTCGGCTTCGTCATCCGGGAATTAATGATCGACCAGCCCATCGTTCACCTGGAGCTGCTGAAATACAGGAGCTTCGCGGCCGGCATCTTCTTCGTGACGGTGCTCGGGTTCGTGCTGTACAGCAGCCTGGTTCTGTTGCCGCTTTTCATGCAGACCCTGCTCGGTTGGACCTCCGCCACCGCGGGTCTCTGGTGCAGTCCGCGCGGCATCGGCACGGCGCTGTGCATGCCGCTGGTGGGGTACCTGCTGGGCAAGGGCTGGGATGGCCGCTGGCTGCTGGCGTTCGGTTTCGTCATCGGCGGCATCTCCCTCCTAGGCTTTTCCAGCATGAACCTTCAGTCCGGAACCTGGGACATCCTGGTATGGCAGCTCAGCCAGGGCCTCGGCATGTCGTTCGTCTTCGTCCCGCTCACCACTCTGACCATGGACCCCATCCCCAAGCCCGAGACCGGCTATGCCACCGCCCTTTACAGCGTCACGCGGAACATCGGCTCGAGCGTCGGCATCTCGTTCGTGACCACCTGGCTCGCGCGGCGCGCCCAGTTCAACCAATCGGTGCTGGCCGCCCATGTGACGCCCTACGACGCAGCCGCCCAACGGATGCTGAGCCAGGCTCAGGCGATGCTGATGCGCAATGGCTCCGATCCCGTAACCGCGAATCGCCAGGCCATAGCGATGATCTATGGCGAAGTGCAACAACAAGCGTCGGTGCTGAGCTTTCTGAGCGTGTTCCGGATGATCGGGGTCGTGTTCCTGTTCATCATCCCGCTGGTCCTGCTCCTCCGCAAGCCCAAGCATCTCAGGGAACCCCAGCCGGGGTAGCGCTGGCGGCGGAGCGCCCGCGCGCTCCCGGCAAGTGGAACGCCCGCCAGATTCTCTGTCATCTCGCCGACGTGGAATTGGTTTTCGCCTTCCGCGTGCTCATCGAAACCATGGCGGGCCACGATCTCAACCACCTCGAGCAGATCGAATCAACCGCTTCATAACCGGCTTCTCAGCGGGCCATTACTGCCCTGTCCAGGGTGCCATCGGTCGAGACACCCTGTAGCGCCGGAGAGTCGGAGTTCACCACCAGATAGGTTCCGAAGGTGCAATCGTAGAAGATCTTCACGTCGTACTTATCGTCCAGGCCTTCGCTAAACAGGGTGATGGTGCTGGTGATCTTGTCGTCCATCTGGCTGTCCGTCGACGAGCTGTTGGTAAAGGTGGCCGTACTGGTCGTCTCGAGGTTGTCGGCGCCGAACAGCACCGAGACCCATCCGGGCTTCGCGTCGGTGATGGTTGTCTGCGTGCTCGTCGTAGTCTGCTTATCGTTGGTGGAGGAATCGAAGGACGCCTGGAAGATATCGCCGTCGGGGCCTGTCCCCGTTCCCGTACGGCCAGGGGGATCGGCCGGGACGAAACGCGGCAAACCGATCAAGGGAGGGCCAATGTGTGCAACCACCGTCCTGCTGGCGGCCGCCAGCGGGTCCAAATGCAACAGCGCCTTGATCGCTGCCGCATCCAGTTCCAAAATAGGCTGTCCGCCGTTTGCGAGGGACTGCTCCTCCTGTAAGAGATCCTGCACCGCATTGGCGCCGATTTTGTCGAATCCGAGTATATGAATGCCGACGTCTCCATTCACCGCCATCCACACGACCTTCACGTTCAGCATATAAACGATGCGGTCGCCGACCCCCGGCCCCAGGGCGGTCTTGGAGCTGTACTGACTCATATTCGAGACTGTCAGCGTGAGGGAGTGGTCGTTTTCGACGGTGACCGTTCCTGAGTTCGTGGGGGTCGAGGAGTCCACCGCGCCCAGGATGCCGCTCACCAGCGATAACTCGCTCGATATCTGCGTGGTGGCGTCCGCGGTGGAATCGTTGGCGTCCTTCGCCGCTCCAAACAGAGCCGTACCCAGCTCCGATAAGGCGCCCGCGACGCTGGCGCCTCCAGCGGCTCCCGCACCTCCCGTTCCGACAACGGCCGCCACGGTCGTAATCGCCGACGCCACCTTGCCGACAAGATCGGCCGCGCTATAGGCCTTGACGGTCTTCGTGTCGTTGCTCGATGTAATCGACGAGGATACCGTCCGCGTGACTGTCGCCGTATCCGAGTAATCCACGGTGTTCATGGCCATCTTTCCCTGTGGCGGCGCATAGACGATCGTCATGGGCAGCGCCGGAATCGTGAAGGCGCCCATTCCAACTGCAGGCGGCCGGAGGATGAAGAACCGGACATCGATTGGCTGCTTCCCGGGTATGTCGATCGTCACCGAAGAAGTGGTGACCGGCGGCGAAACGTTTCGCGCATCCTGCATGGCTGCGCTGCAGGCTAGGCCGGCATCGACGGTAATCTGGCTGGGGGCCGAGGAGACCGTTGGAAATCCCGTGATGGTCACTCCGCCGTTTGTCTCTCCCAGGATCCCGGCCACATCGCCAACCGAAGCTGTCCTCGATGCCGGCGCCGCCGCTCTTGCGACCCTGGCGGCCGGTTCGTCCACGGCCTGCGCCCTCTGGGGAATCACGGCGAATTTCAAAAGCAGGTCGACGGCCTTGGTGCTGACCACGCCCACCGTCACATTAATGATAGTGTTCGTCCTCTGCCCCGGCCCCGGCGGCACCGTCGTCGTTTGGACCACGGTTGGCACCGACCAGGTAAACGTACCGGCTTGGGGATCGATGGTCCCAATCACCACTGTGTCCCGCGTCTCCGGAAGAGTAATCAGGCCGGAATTTTCCAAATTCTTGATTTGTCCGTACGCATCCGCAACACTCAAACCCATAGCGCATCTCCTGTAGCGTGGTACTGAATTGTGAATTCCCTTGTGTTTTGGCCGGTTCGGGTTTCAGCCAGCCTTCTCTCTCTCTCTGGTGGATAAACAATACCCTACAATGGACGCCACTGTCAAGTGCCAATTTCCTACTTATCTTCTTGACTGTGTGAACGATCACGAAGACCTGGCGCCTGACTCTCCCATTTCTTCAGTCAGTTGCCGCCCGCAATTCCTGAGTCCAGCCTGCTCAGCTTCGAGTCTTGTCGCCGGCAACCCCCGCCGACAACATGGACGGTCTGAATCCGGAGGCCGTCGCCGAGTATAACTATTTCGGCACCGATGCATTTGTCGATTTCTGCCGCTTGACCGGAACCCAGCCCCAGATCTGCCTCAACCTGGGCAGCTGCACGGTGGAGGAAGCCGCGGAGTGGGTGAAGTACGTCGACACCCACTGGGGCGGCGCCATCTGGGCAGCCGGCATTCATTGCGGACGTGCCGTATCTCGACTGAGTCGCGGTGGCGAACGAGACAGGCGACAAGATCACCCTGTTCGGCGTGAATCGCAGCCTGACCGCCGGCATCCCAGCGACGATCAAGCTGTCGGGATTCAGCGTGAACTCCGCTACCGGCATGTTACTCGCGGCTGACAACATCTACGTGGGCAACGACAACGACCGGCCCGAGGCCGTGGTCCCCGCCGAATTCAAGCTGGCCGGAAACGGCTCGACATTCTCGCACACGTTTCCCGAAGCCAGCGTGACGCGGATCGAGTTGCGATAAAGGAGGTGGGACAGACGTTTTTTTCTGTTGGGATGGCCCATCGGCCCGCGAGACTTCGCGATAGACTCGATCGCCTCAGGAGTGCCAGGCCTCGTGAGGCAGGTCCCCGACCTGCCCTGATGGGGTCGGCTGCATCGACGGCGGGCAGGTCGGGGCCCTGCCCCACGGGCCGGCGGATCTTCAATTCTTGGCGGTCCCGTACTTTCAACGGGTTGGGCTGGTTCTTGGAGCCTGTCAACCCCGGTCAAGGCGCCCGCATCTTACAGCTACCCTGGCACCGGGAAGCGTTCCGGCTGTGGATCCCCAGCGGGTTTGAAGCGGCAGCCGGATAGGGGATGCTACGCTATCATTGGGTATGCGGGGCAAATGGGTGCTGCTCTCCGTGGCGGCGGTGCTCGCCGGCGTCGCCGTCGGGGCGCTCTCACTGTGGCACCGGCGCCCGGCGCCGGCTCTTCCGGTTCGCGCGCCAGGGCCCGCCGTGCTGCTGGTGAACCAAGTCACGCTCTCGGGCACCATACGCCCGCAGCACATCGTCGGCGTGGGCGCCCAGGTCGCCGGCGTCATCGACGCCTTTGCGGTGGACGTAGGGCAGGACGTTTACCAGGGGGAAGTGCTGGCGCGTCTTGGCAGCCAGGGTCTGGAAAGCTCTCGCGAGGCGGCCGCCAGCGCCGTGGATCACGCCCAGGAGCAGGTCAACCGGGCCGATACCGCGGTGGCCGGCGCGCGCCTGGAACAATCCCGCGCGGACGCCGAAGCGCAAAGCGCCCGTTTCGCCATGGAGCGCGCGGAAACCGCCTTTTCGCGCCAGCAGTTGCTCTTCAGCCAGGGCGCTACGCCGCGCCTGGTCTATGAGAAGGCGCAGAAGGAATACGACAGCGCGCGCACCGAGTTCAACGTGATGGATAAGGCCGCGCGCGCCGCCGCCGAAAGCGTCCAGAGCGCGCTCCAGGAAGTGGCCTCGGCGCAGAAGATACTGGCGGACGAAAACCAGCGATTGCAGGAGTCGCAAGCCGCTTTCGAGGCCGCCGACGTGCACTCTCCCGTGGATGGCCTGCTGGTGGGACGCAGCGGGGAAGTGGGCAAGTCGGCGCAGGAGTTTGGCGACAACCTGTTCCAGATCGCCACTGATACCTATGCCCTTGAAGTAGCCGTCGAACCCCAACCGCCCGTTCTGAAGCGTCTACGGCCCGGACAGCCGGCGCTGGTCCTGGTTCCCGACCTCGGAACCCCCGGCATCACCGGCGATATCAAAGAGATCAAGGGCGCGCAGGTGGTGGTGGAATTCAACAGCACCATCCCCGCCATCCGCCCCGGCATGGTGGCCGACGTGCGCCTGAAGCTGGATTGACACCATCGATCGTGCGGGCCGGCCACGCCCGGCCCGCTGCCGTAAGATGGAGGTAACGGAGATCCTTATGGAATTCCTAGCCGGCAGTCTCTTGGAACTGATCACCCAGACCTCTACCAACCTTCCGCCCGACGTGCGCGCCGCCATGTCGCTGGCGGCCAGCATCGAAACGCCGGCCACGCAGTCCGCGCAGGCGTTCGACATTATCCTCTCGAACATCGACATGGCGGTCGACGACACCGGCCCCGTCTGCCAGGATACCGGCATGCCGACGTTTGTGATCCACACCCCCGTCGGCGTGAACCAGATCCGCATTGCGAAAGCCATCCGCGAGGCCATTGCCGAGGCCACGCGGCTGGGCAAGCTGCGCCCCAACTCGGTGGATTCCATCACCGGGAAAAACAGCGGCAACAACCTGGGCGAAGAGACCCCCGTGCTGCACTTCGAGCAGTGGGAAGAGGATGAGATCGAGATCCGGCTGATCCTGAAGGGTGGCGGCTGCGAGAACATGAACATCCAGTATTCGGTGCCGTGCGATCTCGCCCACCTGGGCCGCGCCGACCGCAACCTGGAGGGCGTGCGCAAGTGCATTCTGCACGCCGTGTGGCAGGCGCAGGGGAAGGGCTGCGCGCCCGGGGCCCTCGGCGTATGCATCGGCAGCGACCGCGCGCACGGCTACGAGCTGGCCAAGGGCCAGCTCTTCCGCACGCTCGACGATGTGAACCCCAACCCCCTGCTGGCCCGGCTCGAATCCGAAATCATGGAAGAGGCCAACAAGCTGGGCGTGGGCGCCATGGGATTCGGCGGCAAGGCGTCGCTCATCGGCTGCAAGATTGCGGCGGCCAATCGCCTGCCGGCCAGCTTCTTCGTTTCGGTGGCTTACGATTGCTGGGCCTTCCGCCGCCTGGGCGTGCGGCTGGACGCGGCCACCGGCGCGATTGTGCAGTGGCTCTACCGCGATCCGGAGCGGCCCATCGAGCGCATGACGCAGGGCGCAGGTTTCACTCTCACCGGCCGGGAAGTCACGCTGACGCCGCCGCTCGCCGAAGCGCAGGTGCGCGCGCTCAAAGTCGGCGACGTGGTGCTGATCCGCGGCGACATGTTCACCGGCCGCGACAACGTGCACGCCTACCTGATGAAGAACCCGCCTCCCGTGGACCTGAACGGCGCCGTGCTCTACCATTGCGGCCCCGTGATGTTACAGGAAGGCGGCCGCTGGCGGGTGAAAGCCGCCGGCCCCACCACCAGCAGCCGGGAAGAGCCATACGAAGCGGACGTGATCGGGCGTTACGGCGTACGCGCGGTCATCGGCAAAGGCGGGATGGGCGCGAAAACTCTGGCCGCCCTGAAGGAGTTCGGCGCCGTCTACCTGAACGCCATCGGCGGCGCCGCGCAATATTATGCGCGCACGGTCGAGGAAGTCCCAGGCGTTTATCTGATGGAATTCGGCATCCCGGAAGCGATGTGGCGCTTCCGCGTGAAGGACTTCGCCGCGATCGTGACCATGGACGCGCACGGCAACAGTCTGCACGCCGACGTTGAGCGGCAGACCGGCGAAGCGCTGGCAACATTGCAGAAAGCGTAGCCGGGTTGCTACACTGAAACTTCCCCGGCCAGGTAGCTCAGTTGGTAGAGCGCAGCCCTGAAAAGGCTGGCGTCGGCGGTTCGATTCCGTCCCTGGCCACCATGCTTTCAGTAGTTTACAGACCGTCCCTCCCTCAAATCTGTTCCATTCTGTTCCAATTCCATACTCAAGGCTTGCCGGAGTTTGCCTCTCACAGAATGGAGCCTTGGGGGAGGGTGGTCCCTTCGGTTGGCCTTTTAGTTTCCATCCAGGTAGAACCCAGCGCCTTTCAAGGCGGTCGGCTTTCATGTTCTGCGCTGCGGCCGACTCTTCAGGCGCGCCTTTCAGCCGCAACCTAAACCTACCGGCTTTAGCCGATAGTCATCAGCGCAACAAAGGCGTCATTCCAGAATCCTGATTTTCATATACTTGGTATACTCGCACCTGAGATCCTATATTGGCAGGTCTATCTGAACAGCCGAATTGAGCATTTCGCCTTATATCCCACAAGCAAGAGAAATCCTCAAATGACACTATTAGGCGTGTATACCCCACTAGTCTAAACCCCATTTGTAACTGAGTGGCGTTCTCTGCCAACATACCCTGAAATACCTTAGCGCCAAATTTTTCAGTCACATTTCCAACATGGGTGTTGACAGCTAAGATATCAGGTTGAGGTTTGTGTATGTCCGCCAGAGGGAAATACTCCTGAACGCTAGACAACACCTTCGAATCAACCATATCGCCTACGTCGCAACCTGACAGAATGACGCTGCCAATTGCCAATACAAGTACTGCGAGACTTCTCATAGCTGCTAACCTCCAGATTTGCCGTGACGTGCGTAGTTCCATAGCGATATCGTCACTGGTTGAGGAAACTGGTTTCGGATGTCCGCGATCCATTGCTGGAGATCCTCCGGCAACTGATCTTCGGTAAATGCGGTCTGGGAATAGGCGGTGATGTGGTGATCGCTGAAGACGAACGCCCGTACCTCACTAGATCGAAGGTTGACCGTAATTGCTCCCATATACTCATTGCAGAAATGCGGGCGACAACCGGTCGCTGTCAGAATCCCGTGTTTGAGCGTGATCGGCAGACACGTGCCCATGTTCTGATCGAGAGCCGCGAGATTACCTGTACCGGCGCCCATTAGTTGCCTAAGTGCTTTACGCAAATCCGGCAATTCGAGAAGACCCTGGTTTGCATATTTTCCCTCCCAATGCGTTAGATCCCTGAAGCGGCCTGCCGAGGCAGCGTATCCGCGTTTACCGGGCGCGACTGGGGGCGTGCGATTCTCGGCCGTAGATATCGCAGCAGAATTCGCGGATGCTACCACGAAATTGCGACCCGCGGAATTCGGAGTGGTGCTCTGCACTGGCTGCCGAAACCGGACCACTTCACCGATGGAGAGGGCAGTGACCAAACATGCCAGGAGAGACCCCAAGATGATAATTGGCTTCCGAGGAATGGAACGACTGGGTTTCGCCCCTTCCCGCAACTCTCGGCGCACTCGCGCTCTGAACTGTTCTTCGGCTGGACGCTGTTGCTCTTCCTCCAGAATTCTCCTTTTTTGTTCGTCAGTTAACGCCATGATTATTCTATCGACTGATATTCAGCTTGAATTAGACCGTGCCGTCTAGAGTCGGTTCAATATGCCGTTCGTTAACCGTCGGGAGATGTCCCGGGTTAACTGAACCGCTGGGGACTTGCGGTCGAGGGACTGAAACCGCCCCTCGAATACCGTGTCTCCCTCTACGACGAGCAGGCCGAACCCGCCCGCGCTCAATTTCCTTCCAAGTAGGCCGGGGTCCCAGTGAACCACGCCCCTGGACTCTGCATTGCTGTCAAGGTAGTACCCCGCCCCTCACCGTGCTCTGGCCTTCGAGCGCGGTTGTGATTCGATCCAAGCGTCGAGAGATTCTCGACGCACCCTTGTCCTTCCCGCGACTTGTATGCTTGGGATTTCGCCCGATCGGATCATCTCGTAGATCACGGTCCGGCTGAAGCCGATCAGCCGCGCGACTTCCGTGGGACTGTACAGCAGCGGTTCAATATAGCGATCTGAGTTCCGCATCGAGTTTCCGTCCCGTGGCGTCCGGGGGTGTCCGGGGCGCGCCGTATAGTATAGTATAGTACTGGCGATCTGCTCCCGTTTTTTGTGCCGCCAGCGGAGACACCATGGAAGAGCAAGCTGAGGATGATCCGGTGGTTCAAGAGGAGATCATTGATCTCAGTTCCGCACCAACTCCCGAGCCAGACCCGTGTGTAGAGGCAATTGCCCAGTCGTTTCCCAAACTCGACCCATTTACCCGAGTTGGACTCTCCTCTCAGGTGTCGTTCATGCGGGAGTTCCTCCACATGCGACCGAAGCGCCAGCGCGGCCGGCCCCGGAAACCGTCCATTGATGAGGCATGGAACCTCTGGGCCGAGCAAGCAATGGACCACGCCGAATACTGCCGCAAACTGAAAGTCCATGGAGAAGAAAGCCGCAGGTTAAAATCAGGTGTTCGTGGGAGGATGCGCAGCCTCCCAAAAGATGAGAGGCTAGCCGTAACTGAGGCACGGCGAAGCAAGCGGGCACGCCTGGCGCAACCCAAAAGCGTGATAAAATCCGCTCGAGTTTTTCCCCCGAATAAAATCCCCCCTATTTTATTCGCGTTGAATGGGTGCTCGAAGCATGTCACCATCGGGGCGATGAAGCAATTCACCGAGGCGCAGGCGGAGCAAAAGCGCCAGCAGGCTATCGCATTTTTAGAGCGGATCGGCGAAGATCCTGGCGAATTCGAAGAGATGTCTGCCGGCGAATACGCGCAACACCGAGGCGCCGAAATTGTAAATCCACGTAGGGGGAAAAAAACCATGACGAAAACGGAACTGGACGCACTTGTGGACGAGCTCGCCGACGGCTTGGACGAATGTTTGGATCCTTCGCTGACGCGCGAAGAGGTGATCCAGAAAGTGCAGGACCTCTCTGACTTGGCGTCCGGAGAAGAGGGCGGCGACGAAGGCGACGCCAACGGCGGAGGCGACGACCAGGACTAAACGCCCCGGCGTGTGGTGAGCACTGGCGCAAGGAAGTAGTGTCGTACCGCCAGCATCGCTATCGCTCCCATTCGCCGGGTTGCGAACCACCAGGACCCCGGCTGTGCGCCATCTGTGGCTCTGGCCGCTATGTCGTCATCGATCACCGCGACGGAGACGAGCACAACGACGCGCCCTCGAACCGCCGATGGCTCTGCAAGTCCTGTAACACCAGGTTGGGTGCGGCAATGGCGCGGGCTGGCAAGGGGCGTAGAACCGATCAGTACAACAACCCCGGCGCCCGTACGCTGGCAGAATATGTCCAAGCCGCGATCGAACACCAACGTGGTTCCCACGACGCGGCGGGACTCATTCTGCACGAGACGCCGAAGGCGCGACGCCGGGAATTCGCTGCGGAGATCTGGAACCGCCGGAGGCAGCGTGGGACCGACCGCCCAGGCTCAGAAAATATGGATTGAGGTGCATGTGAGGCACCAGGGAGGCACCGGCAATAGTCTAGACTATGCTAACGCCGCCCCGCCGAGCCGTCGGCTCAACGGCGACTGGCGAGCAAAAGCGAGGCAGGTTCATTTCGAAGGAGGACGATGAAGAATAAAATCTGAAGGTACCGGAGGGAATGGAGCGCACCGCTTGGCGACGTGCGCCCCCGAGGTAATCTGTTCTCAACACGATCTTACCTCACTTCTCCCCACAAAAGCCAGAGTTCTTTTACGGGCCATAGGGCCAGCGGGGTGCAGTCCGAATTCCAAGTCCGGGCAGCCGGTTGCCAACTCCGGTCCGGGGGTGGGAGTAGGGCTTACAACCCCATCGACAGTCCGCCGAAAGCGGAAGGCTGGCTCTAGGCCCACCAAGTCTGTTTTATCGAGCCGGAAAGCCGCGCGGTGAGTTGGGCGGTAGCCCATATTCCCACCCTAAAAGTTTGGCGGGGGTCTGGGGGCAGCGCCCCCAGGAAGCTCCGGCCAACTGCGAGCTTTCCGCGTTTTGAGGGTTGCAGGCTGTGTCTAATAGCCTGCAACTCACGCCACCGTGGCGAGGTTGATTTGGGTCGTAGGTGTTCATGATCGATAAGGTCGAGGTCCGAGTACCGGCGCAAGCTCAGTTCTCAAAAGAGTTCGGGAGCTTGTATCGCGAACTCCGGTGTTCGAGGGTCGATCCGTTTCGAGACTCCCGGCACTACACATCTGCCGGAGACCTGCGGCCATTCGGATACGAAGCGATTCTGCACATGGGCTGTACACGGGACAAGAAAGGAAACCACAAGCTTGAACTGTTGGACACCGGCACGATGAGCTATGCCGGAATGCACAACGAGATTGAACGGGTTTTTGACTTAGACGCCCGCCGACTGGACCTGATGAGACTGGATCTGGCGGCCGATGTCCGAGCCGTGCCGGTTGAGTGGTTCATGCGCCACGTGCGCGCACGCTACAAGCAGTGGGTGTGCGATATCGGCCAGGTCGATAGCGAAATCCGGGAATACGCCCGAATGGGGCGACAGCAGGTCCAGACGTTCTACCTGGGCAAGCGGCCAAACTGCTTTCGGATTTACGACAAGATCGCCGAGTATCACCACCAATACACGCAACTGACACGCCGCGCGTCGGACGCAGCCGAGTTGCCGAGCTTTGAGGAGGCGTACGGGTATCCCGAACGCGGAGTGACACTAACTCGCGTCGAGCGGCAGATGGGCGGTGGTCGTGTTCCAGCCCACATCGATACCTTCGGAAAGCTGAAAGCATCGGCTGCGTTCAACCCATTTGAAAGGCTCGATTTCCTTGCGAGCGGTGTGCAGGAACCCCGGATTGAGAATTACGGACTCATCCAATACGCGGTCGGAATGTGGCTGCGGGAGCGCGCCGAGGATATCGGCATTCACCGCCTGCGCGCTCTCGTCAACAAACATTCCGGCGGCCATGCGAGCCGCACCTTCCAAGAGTACCGGGAGTTTCTGCCGTCGGAAGGCGGCATCACGGCAGAGCGCTTGTACGCGATCTACCAGGAATCTGTAGGGCGGCAATTGGCGGCATAGTGCTATGCTCTTGGGCGAGGCGAATTCCGGCAAGCCATCGAAAGGAGATTTCGAATCGATGGCTCGCCGGAGATTCCAAGGCCCTGAGCCGAAGCGCGAGGGCAAATGGTGGTACCTACTATTCTGGCAAGACGAATTTCAGAACGGAAGGAGGGTCAGAAAACGAAAACGAGAGAAGCTGGCGCCCGCTACGATGCCACAGCGGGAAGTGAAGAAGATCGCAGCCGAAAAGTTGCGGCCCATGAATCAAGGGTTGGTTCCTCTGGGGTCGGCAACGAGTTTTGAGGATTACGTGGAGAGCACCTACATACCCGTGGTCTTGCCGTTGTGGGCGAAGAGCACCCGCGAGCGTTCCAAGAGCGTAATTGCACTACACCTGAAACCCGCTTTCGGATCGTTGCCGCTTCGCGATCTCACGCCCTTGACGGTGCAGCGGTTCCTTACCGGCATGGCCAGTTCTCAACTTTCCCACGAGTCGATAGACAAGGTGCGCGACGTGCTTTCGGCCATTCTTGGTTCCGCGGTGCAGTACAACCTTCTGGTGAAGAACCCGGTTGAAGGTCTGAAACTGCCGCCCGCGAAGAAGGGCCGGAGGTCGAAGCCGTTCGTCACTCCGCAGCAATTGCACGCGCTGTTGGAGTTGATCGCAGAGCCGTACTCCAGCATGGTTTTCGTGGCCGTCTACACCGGCCTGAGACCAAGTGAGTTGGTGGGGTTGCGGTGGCGCAACGTTCATGCTGATTCCATTTGCATCGACGAGCGGTGCTGTCGCGGCGACTGGGGCGCTCCCAAGAGCGAGGCCAGCAACGCGACAGTGGCCGTTACCGAAGATGTGATCGCGCGTATTCACCGGCTCAGGACGTTGACCATTGACGTTCGCGCTGGCCGCGCGACGCGGCACTATAGGGCGGTGAAATCGGATGGGCCTGATGATCTGGTTTTCCAATCCACGGCGACGGGCGCGCCTATGCGTGACAACAACGTATTGGTGCGCCACCTGAAACCGGCGGCAAGGAAACTGGGTATGGATTGGGTGAACTGGCAGGTGCTACGGCGTTCGTTTGCAACCTGGCTGAAAATGGCCGGGGCCGATGTTAAGGACGCTCAGGCGCTCATGCGGCACAGCCGGGCCAGCACAACCCTCGATATCTACCAGCAGTTCGTTCCTGAGTCTCAGAGGCGCGCTGTGGATAGTTTGGGAAAGCTCATGCCTTCGGGCGCGGTGAACTGAAATGAAGAACCTGTTCCAGAATCCTGTTCCAATTGTTCCAATAAAAGCACGAAGATGAACCCCTTCATGGTGACCAAGGCCAACGAAATGATATGCTTAGGCTTGGGCGAATTAGGCCCTGAAAAGGCTGGCGTCGGCGGTTCAATTCCGTCCCTGGCCACCAACTTCATCCGCTAGACAGTCCGCCACTTGCGGGAACGATCCCAGGATGCCATCCCGCCCCACTTGCTACAATGGAAAACTCCGTAATCATGGCCGATCAGTCCATACAGGAACTGGAATCCCGTTCCCTGGCGCGCGTCGCATCCGCGGGCTCGCCCGAGGAACTGGAGGCCGTTCGCGTCGAAGCGCTGGGGCGCAAAGGCGCGCTGGCGCAAATCAGCAAGGAGATGGGGAAACTCGCGCCCGAAGAGCGCGCCCGCATCGGCAAACTGCTCAACAGCGCCAAGCAGAAGCTCGAAGAGGCGCTCGAGTCCAAGAAGCGGCACTTCGCCGAAGCGGCTCTCCGCGCCCGCCTCGACGCCGAATGGATTGACCTCACATTGCCTGCTCCCGGTCCGCGCCGCGGCCATCTGCACCCCATCACGCGCATACAGCGCGAACTCGAGGAGCTGTTCGTCTCGCTCGGCTTCACGGTGCTGGATGGGCCCGAAGTCGAGACCGAACATCACAACTTCGACGCTTTGAACATTCCGGCCGATCACCCCGCGCGCGACGCCCAGGACACGTTCTGGCTGGATGGCGGAAACCTGCTGCGCACCCACACTTCGCCGGTGCAGGTGCGCGGCATGAGACGGCTGGGCCCGCCGCTGCGCATGATCGCGCCGGGGCGCACGTTCCGCAACGAAAGCGTGGACGCCTGCCACGAACACACGTTCTATCAGATCGAGGGCATGATGATCGATCGCGACGTTCTCGGTCGGCCACCTGATCTATTTCATGAAGACCATGCTCACCGGTGTCTTCCAGCGCGAGGTTACGGTCCGGCTGCGCCCCGGCTTCTTCCCGTTCGTGGAACCCGGCTTCGAGCTGGACATCCAGTGCCTGATCTGCGGCGGCTCCGGCTGCCCGGTCTGCAAGCAGAGCGGCTGGGTGGAACAATTGGGCTGCGGCCTGGTGCACCCCAATGTGCTGCGCATGAGCGGCATCGACCCCGAAGAGTGGAACGGGTTCGCCTTCGGACTGGGTCTGACGCGGCTGGCCATGATGCGCTACGGGATTGACGACATCCGCCACCTGCAAGGCGGCGACCTTAGATTCTTGGAGCAGTTCTAACCTTGAAGTTCTCTTACAACTGGCTACGCGAGTTGGTCGAGGACCTGGATCAAGCACCCGGTCCCCTGGAAAAGCTCATCACCATGAAGACCGCCGAGTGCGAAGCGATCGAGGTGGCGGGCGAGTGGCTGGACCGTGCCCGCGCCGCGCTCGTCGAATCCGTCGAGCCGATGCCCGGCAGCCACAACGTCAGGGCCGTGGTGGACGCCGGGCCCTACGGCCGCAAAACGGTGGTCTGCGGCGCGCCCAACTGCCGGCCCGGCGTGGTCAGCGCTTACGTTCCCGTCGGCAAGAAGGTCATCGAAGGCGTGGAGAGCGACGGCATGCTGGCCAGCGCCGCCGAGATGGGCATCAACCGCGACCATTCGGGCATCATCGAATTGCAGGCCGCCATCGGGGCGCCGATCCCCGGCTGCGCGCCGGACAGCGTGATCGAGATCGACAACAAGTCCATTACCCATCGGCCCGACCTGTGGGGGCACCACGGAATGGCGCGCGAAGTGGCTGCCATCCTGGGGCGCAAGCTGAAGAATCCGGTGCGGCTCGAGCTGCTGCCGGAAGGGCCGGCCGCAGTCAACATCCAGATCGAAGATCTCAACCTTTGCCCGCGGTACAGCGCGCTGGTTTTCGAAAACGTGCGCATCGAGCCTTCGCCCTGGTGGCTCCAGTGCCGGCTCACCGCCATCGGCCTGAACCCCATCAACAACATCGTGGACATGACCAATTACGTCATGGCCGAGATCGCGCAGCCGATGCACGCCTTCGATGCGGATCTGCTTGAAGGCGGCACCATCTTCATTCGCCCCGCCAAACCGGGCGAGCATTTCCGCGCGCTCAATGAAGAGGAATACACGCTGGATGGTTCCAACCTGGTGATCGCCGATTCCGCCGGCGCCATCGCCCTGGGCGGCGTGATCGGCGGCCTGGCGACCGCCATCAACGAGAAGACCACGCGCGTGGTTCTGGAGAGCGCCAACTTTCAGGCGTCCTCGATTCGCAAGACCTCGGCCGCCATCAAGCTGCGCACCGACGCCTCGATCCGGTACGAAAAGGCGCAGGACCCGGCCAACACGGTGCGCGGCCTGGCGCGCGCCATCGAGCTGTTGCGGGAGATCTCGCCCGGCATCCGGCTGGTGGGCGGCGTGGCCGACCAGAAGAAGAGCATCCCCGTGCCGCCAGCCATCGAATTGCCACTCGACTGGCTGGAGCGCAAGCTCGGCCGCGCGGTGGAACCCGCGGTGGTGCGCCGCATCCTGGAACGGCTGGAATTCGGCGTCTCCGAGCCGCGGCCGCGTGTTTTTTCCGTGACCGTGCCCGGATGGCGCGCCACCAAGGACGTGGCCATCAAGGACGACCTGGTGGAAGAGGTGGGCCGCATGGTAGGCTACGATTCCATCACGCCGCGGGCGCCGCTGATTCCGTCCTCCGTGCCGCCCGGCAATCCCGAGCGCAAGTTCCAGCACGAAGTGCGCAACGTTTTTGTGGATGAGGGCTTCACCGAGGTCTACAACTACTCGTTCATCAGCGAAGAATCGGCGCGCGCGTTCGGCTTCGATCCGGCGGCGCATGAGCGTGTGGCGAATCCCATTGCTTCCGACCAGGCGCTGATGCGCACCTCGCTATTGCCGGGCATCTGGAAGAACATCCTCGAGAATAGCAAGCACAAGGACGCCTTCCGGCTGTTTGAAATCGGCTTCGAAATTCACAAGCGCGGCAGCGGCCTCCCCGAAGAGATCCCGCACCTGGTAGCCGCGCTCTACGACCGCCAGGGCGATGGCTCTTCCGGCCTGTTCGAAATCAAGCGCGCCGCCGAATGCCTGATGCCGGGCGCGCGGGCATGCCCCGCCGAGCCGCGTCCGTTTGAACACCCGGCGCGTTCCGCCGATATCGTGTGGAAGGGGCAAACCGCCGGGCGCCTCTTCGAGCTGCACCCGTCGCTGGTCGAATCGGGCCGCGCGGCGGTTCTCGATTTGGACCTGCGGGTGGTCTGGCCGCTGAGCGCCGCTGAAATCAAGTACACGCCCATACGCCGCTACCCATCGAGCGCCTTCGATCTTTCCGTCGTCGCCGGCCTGCGCGAGCACGCCGGCTACCTGGAAGCCAGCGTGGCATCTTTCGCCGGCCCGTTACTGGAATCCATTCAGTTCGTGCGCCAGTACACCGGTGCGCCGCTCGAAGAAGGCCGGAAGAGCGTCTCTTTCCGGCTGACGGTGGGCTCCCCCGAGCGCACGCTTTCTTCCGAAGAAGTGGGCGAGATCCGCGCGCGCATCATCGAGGGGATGCGCGAGCTGGGCTACGAACTGCGCCTCTAGCAAGAAAAAGGGGACAGACGCATTTAATTAAATGCGTCTGTCCCCTTTTTGAGGTCGGCTCGCACACGGTCGCGGCGACGAACTGCTGGTGAATGGGCAATCCTACGGCCGCCTGAATCCGGCGGACGCCGTGCTGGTGGATCACGGCGTGGTTTCGATTCAGCGGCGTTCGCGGTAGCGACTGTGGGGCGCTGTTCGACACGCGCGGATCGCTGGGTGGGGCATGCTTGAGCTTGCCCTCTCGGCCCGGCGAGCATGGCCCGGTTGGGCCATGGTTTTTCGGAGCCGATAGGGTAAAACTATGGATGATGAAGGCTGTGTTCGTGCTCGGCCCAGCATTGCTGTGCGCGGCGGTGACAGCCGCGCAGGACAGCCGGCCGGAGTTTCGTGCGGCCGTGCGGGTGGTGAATGTTCCGTGCACCGTGCGCGACCGGCAAGGGAACTACGTCTCGAACTTGACGAAAGACGATTTCACGATCCGCGAAGACGGCGTGGAGCAGAAGGTCTCCTACTTCGCCGCGCCGGGCGAGGATCGGCTCAGCATTACCCTGCTTCTGGACACCAATCCGCCGTGGCTCGACTATCTCCGCACTGAAAAGAATGCGGCCATTGAATTCTTTAAGCGCCCTCTGGGCAGCTCCGAATCGGCGGCGTTGGCGCGGTTTGACCACGAGTTCCGGATAGTGGAGGATTTTACCGAATCGGTGGAACGATTGCGCACGGCGGCCGAGAAACTGCCGGAGCGCGGCGCGGCGGCCGACCCGACACTGGAAAAGCGCACGACCTTCAAAGGGGTGGGCGGCTCCGGGGTGATTCAAACCGGGCGCAACGCGGAACTCTACGAAGCAACATACCTGGCAGCGCACCACATGCAAGATCGTAAGGGGCGCAAGGCCCTGATCGTGGTGAGCGACTGGAGCGACCTGGGGACGCGCCTGGGGCTGGAGAGCGTTCTCGAAGCAGCCGAGGAAAGCTCCACGATTCTCTATCCGGTCCGGCTTACCGAGCACGTGACAATAGCGTGGGCGGGGCGGAGCGAAGAGGCCACCGACGACATGCTGCGGAAACTGGCGGAAGACACGGGCGGACGAAATCTCGATGTGGATGCCGACCATCCACTGGAGGCTCTGCTGGAGCAGATCCGGCAAGAGCTGCACGCACAGTACCTGCTGGGTTACACGCCGCTGGGAACGGCGAGCGCCAATGCGTACCGGCGAATCGAGGTGGCTGTCGACACCGCCGGCTTGCAAGTGCGGGCACGGGCGGGTTACGACAGCGGCACGAAGCCCGGGCAGGCAGCGGAACAAACTGCCAGGTTCTCGGCAACTGGAACGGCTGAGGCGCCACCGCCCAAGCCGCCCCGAACTTTGGAGAAGTTCACAGCGCAGACGCCTCCGCGCCCGGTCTGCACTTTGTTTAGCGCCTCTGGTCCGCGTACAGGCCTGCTCGGCGGCATGGAGAGCCTGCTGCCATTCACCGAAAAAGGCGCGAAGGGCCCGGAGGACGCCGAGGCCGCACGGATTGTGGCGGAAGTAGCGGAGACCTATCGAAAAGCTCAATCCATCGACATGAGAGGTGTCTGGGAGACCGAGCAGAAGGGAAGGTTTGCGGAGCGAGAATTCGATCGCATGGATATGCGTTTTTTGTCGGAGCGGAGCCAGGCCACCTTCTCACTGACCATGGAGCGTCCAGGCGCGGTATGGCTGAACCTGGATGCGACGTGGACGCGTCACCCGGGTAACACAGCCGAACCGTTTGCTTCCCAGTACCGCTTCGTGACCGACGGTAGCTCCGAATGGATGTACTGGCCGGCGAGCGGGGTGTATTCGCGGTCCGCAGTGAGCGGGCGGGCCCGTGAGGCCTTCGCAGCCGTGCTGGACCGATATGCGTATCCGGCCAATTATCCAGCGGATCTCCGCGTAGTGCGTCGTGCCACCGACGCTTCGCCTTACGTTGTGCTGCGCGGCCGAGGACCGGTGGCGGGCTTGACGCACGAGTATTGGGTGGAGGAGAAACACCACCTGGTGATCTTCGAGCGCATCGGCGACTGGGCTGGCCATCTCACGGCCAGCCTCACCTGGAAAGAGCAGCGCTTGAATTTCACAGTGGAGCGGGAATCCTTCGTCTTCGCGCCGCCGCCGGGCGCGATACGGGCGGCAGACCCCTTGGGGATTCCGGAACCGCACTGTGAAGCCGCATTTCCCTATACGGCATTGCCCAGTGAGACCACGCCGGCGGATTTCACGCTGCCCGACCAGGCCGGGCAAGCGGTGCGATTTGCGGAGCTGAAGGGCACGCCGATAGTGCTGACGTTCTGGCATACGTGGTCGCCGCTGGCGGCCGCGCAGTTACGCGAACTGGAGCAGTTTCAGAAGCAACGCGGCGCGCGGGGAGTGGTTGTACTGGGGTACACGGACGAGCCGCCGGAAGTGGTAAGGGCGTTTCTGCAAAAGAACGGCCTGACGCTCAGGACGATGATCGATCGGGACCATAGCGCCACATGGCTTTACCCGCGGACGCCGGGTTGGCGCGAAATGCGATACGAACCCACAACGGTGGTGGTGGCGCGGGATGGAAAGAGCGCCACGGCGTGGCCCGGTGGACTTTCGATGGAAGGCTTACAGCAGGCGATGAGGGTGAGCGGGAAGTGAGCCGGGACACCTTCACTGTCAGCCCTGCTACAATCGGGGTGCCGTGAAGGATCCGCTGGTCGCGCCTCTGGCTGCCATTGCTTCGGGCATCCTGCTTTCCCGCTTCGCAACGTTCCAGCAATCCGAGCTGCTCCTCGCCATCGCCGCCTTTCTGGTGCTCGGTGTGGTGGCTCTGCGTCGGAGCTCGCGCGTGCTGGCGGGCGCGTGCTGCTGCCTGGGACTCTTCTTCGCCGGGGTGCTCACCGCTTTGGTTCACGCCCCCGGCCCTCCGCCCGAGCTCGATGCCGAAGGCCGCGAAATCGTCATTCTGGGCGGCTGCGTGGTGGAGCCGCCCGCCATTTCCGGCGAGCGCGAGCGCTTTCTACTGGAACTGGAGCCGCACGCCCGCGCGCAGGTCACGCTATACACCAAGGCCAACGAGCGGCTCCCACCGCTGCGGTACGGCCAGAACATCGAACTCGACGCGCGCGTGCGGAAACCGCGCAACTTCGGCAACCCCGGCGCGTTCGACTACTCCCGCTACCTGGCGCGCCAGGAGATTTACTGGACCGCATCCGGCGCCGCCAGCACAGTCCGCATCCTGCCCGGCCGCTGCGGCTCGCCGTTTCAAAAAGCCGTGATGGACTTGCGCGCCCTGATTCTGGCGCGCATCGAGCGGCTCTACCCCGGCGACACGTACCGCAGCGGGATGATGCAAGCCCTCATGATCGGCCAGTCATTCCAGCTCGAGCGGGTCTGGACCCAGTATTACCGCGAGACCGGCACCTTTCATGCCCTGGTGATTTCGGGGACGCACGTCGCCATCCTGGCCGCGTTTTTCCTCTTCTTGCTGCGCGTGTGCTTCGTTCCCGAGAGCGTGGCGCTGCTGCTCACGGTGGTGGCGGCGTGGTTCTACGCCCTGCTGACGGGCTGGCTGGCGCCGTGCACGCGCGCGGCCGCGGGCCTGACGCTGGTGTTGGTGGCCGGCTACTTCTACCGTGAGCGCCGGGCCCTCAACCTGCTGGCGGCGGTGGCGCTGGGCTTCCTGGTGTTCGACCCGGAGCAGATGTTCGACGCCAGCTTCCAACTCACGTTTCTGGCGGTGGCCTTCCTGGGCGCCTTCGCCATGCCGCTGATCCGGGCCACCTCCGGCCCGCTGGCGCGCGGTCTCCAGGATCTGGGCGATCGCGACCGCGACATCCACTGCGCCCCGCGCATCGCCCAGTTCCGAATCGAGATGCGCCAACTCGCCGAGACCGTGAGCCGCGTGGCGCACTTCCCGGCGCGCGCCGGCACGCTGACGGTCGCCGTGACCGGCCGCCTGCTGCTGTTCTTTTACGAAATCACGGTCATCTCCGCCGTCATTCAAGCCGGGCTGGCGCTGCCCATGGTGGTCTACTTTCACCGCATCGGCCTATCGGGCCTCTCGGCCAACGCGTTCGTGGTTCCGCTGATGGGCCTGGCGGTGCCCCTCGGATTCGTCGCCGTCTTCACCGGCTGGGTGTGGGTGGCCAAGATCGCGGGCATGCTGCTATGGCTTTCGCAAAAAGTGGTGTACTGGCACGCCAGTGTCGAGCCTGGCTGGCGCATTCCGACGCCGCCGGTGTGGCTGGGCGTGGCCTTCTCAGCCGCGCTGATTGCCGCCGCCCTGGCGCGCGGCAAATGGTGGCGCATCGGGACGGGGCTGGCGGTCGCCGTGTTTCTGGCGCTGCTGCTCTGGCACCCCTTTCCGGCCGACGTCCATCCCGGCGAGCTGGAAATGACGGCCATCGACGTGGGCCAGGGCGACAGCATCTTTGTCGCCTTCCCGGATGGAAAGCGCATGCTGGTGGATGGCGGCGGCATTCCCACCTTCGGTCACCAAACCAGGGCGCAGCTCGATATCGGCGAAGACGTGGTGGCGCCCTACCTGTGGGAACGCGGCATCCGCAAGCTGGATGTGGTGGCGCTCTCGCATGGCCACGAAGACCACATCGGCGGCCTTCCCGCGCTGGTGGACGATTTTCACCCCAAGGAATTGTGGACCGGCGCCATCCCCGATAGCCCCATCTGGCGGCTGCTGCAACAGAAGGCCGCCGCCAACGGCGTCAAAATCGTGCCCATGCATTCTCCGCGCAGCTTTGCCTTCGGCGGCGCCGAAATCGAGGTGCTCGCCCCGCCCCCCGACTACGTCCCCACGGACAGCGCCAAGAACGACGACTCGCTGGTGCTGCGCGTGGGCTACGGGCGTAACGGGTTCCTGCTCACCGGAGACGCGGAACGTCCCATCGAGCGCGAGATGCTGGCGGAGGGTGAAATCCGGCGCACCGACGTGCTGAAAGTGGCGCACCACGGCAGCCGGACTTCCACCAACGAGGATTTCGTGAGCGCCGTGGGGCCGGTTTTCGCGGTAATTTCAGTGGGATTCGAAAACAGCTACGGCCTCCCCAACCGCGATGTCATCGAGCGTCTCCGCCAGCATCGCGCCGTGGTTTACCGCACCGACCAGGATGGCCTCATCACCGTCCTGAGCGATGGGTATCGGCTGCACGTGGAGATTACTTCTCTTGCGGCAGAATCTTCAGGTTCCCCGGCAGCTCGAACAAATCGTCCTTGAGGCCGCGGTTGATCTCGACCGAGTCCGAATAAACCTCGAGGATCTTCTCTCCATTGCGCTCGCGCACGGTGGCGCCCGGCCACTTGACCCCGCCGCCCACGTCGCGGAAGTTCGAAAAAATCGTCACCTCTGTGTCGAAATCCTTGTACTCCGGGTTGCGGCGTTTGAATGCCTGCCGCGTGGGCAGCTTGGTGAGCTGGTCGAAGTAGACCGTCACCGTGCGGTTGGCGGCATCGGTGATGTCCACCATCTCCACCGGGCGGTTCTCGTACATATCCATTCCCTGCGAGTAGAAGGACAGCCCCGGCTCATCCAGCCGCTGCCGCAGAATGTAAAAGATGTTCCGCAGCGTACTGTCCTTGTAGTTGTTGTAGCGCAGGTCGGCCAGCGGGCGGGCGCCGCGAAACGTGACTTCCCACGCGCCGTTTTCCGTGAACAGTACGACACTATCTTCGTTCTTGCCTTGAGCGTCGCGTTCCCGTTGGGCGATCTGGCCCGGGACCGGCGCCAAATAGCGCGTGTAGATCTTGACCACGGCCAGGCCGGAAAGCTGTTCGCGGTAAAACCCATAACCCCGCCCGCTCTCCACGCGGTCTTGCATGTGCAAAAATGCGTCGCCGCCGAGAGCCTGCAAGGCCTCGTAGACCACGCGCTTGCCACGCTCGGCGGCTGTCTCCGCGGCGGCGGAAGCGAGCGCGCAGCATGCCAGCAGAACGGTTGGCAGGCGGGGTACGCTCTGGGTCCGCCTGCCCCACCAGTGGGACAGACGCTTTCGTCTGTCAACCAGCATGTACGGAATTCTCCCCTTCATGGCCGTTTTTGCAGCTCCTGCGGTTGAATTCCGGAGTTCACCTTGCACCCGGTCAGCTTCACCTCGGCGAATTTCCGCCCGCCCTGCGCGATCGTAATCTTCCGCGGCACCTTCACCCCGGCAATCTCCTGGAAGTCCGCCCAAACTTCCTCCGCCGGAATCGGCGGTCCGCTGGCACGCGCCACTTCGTAGAGCAGCCGCTGCGGCAGTCCCGTTTCGGCATTCAATTCCAGCCGCGCGATCGCGCCGCCCGTATCGCTGATCTCGACGGTGTTATCGTCCAGCGCGTTCACCGTCCGTCCCGCGATGCCGTCGCTGAGCAGCAACCGGAAGTAGAGCCGGAACAGATCGCCCTGCACTTGTTTCAACCGCGCGCCGGACAGCGGCCCCGAACCTTGCGGCGTGGCAATCCAGCCGATTCTGCCGTCCGTGTAAGCCGAGAGCTTTCCAGTGGGGAGCGCCGTATCCTGCCGGAAGTAGTTGGGAGCGATCCAGCGGTCGGTTTCTTTCACCAGCATGCCTCCGGCGGAGGGTTCCACCTGCAAGTCGTACGACCGGATGTAATCCTTCACCGCCGCCAGTGGGCCGGCGCCTCCCACGGCCTGCTGCGCGCGCGCCAGAAGCCGCTTGCCTTTCTCGAGGCTGGCAGCGTCCCCCTTGGCCGCTTCCGGCGTCTCTTGCGGAATGGTCAGATCGATCGTATGAACCGGGGCGCCCAGCGAGTCGAGGGGCCGTCCGAAGTCATCCGGGTTTCCCACCGCCACGGTGGTGAAGGCCGCCGGATTCAAATGCTCCTTTGCCACGCGCAGCACGTCGGCGCGCGTAACCGCCTCGAGCGCCTTCTGGTACTGCTCGATGAAATCCGAGGGGTATCCGTAATACTCGTACGTCAGCATCCGTCCCAAGGTCTTGGCCCTGGTGTCGTAAGCGAACACCAGGCTGTTGAGGGCCGTGTCCTTGGCGGTCTTGAGTTCTTCCTCCGTCACCTCCGACGTTCGTATGCGGTCCACCTCTTCCTGAATCGCCTGGAAGGTCTCCACCGTGGAGAGCGATTTGGTGCCGCCCGAGATTTCGAACAACCCGGGGTGGTCGTAGTTCGCGTCCCAGCCCGCGCCGATGTCGTAGGCGTTCCCCATCTTGGTACGGACGCGCTCGACCAGCCGGCTGCGGAACCCCCCGCCCAGAATGTCGGCCATGATCACCAGCGCCGGATAGTCCTGGTCCTTGAACTCGCCGCCCAGTTGGCCGATGGAAAAGAAAGTCTGCGTGACGTCCTTCTTCACCGCCAGATAGGTGCCCGGCGCCGCCTGGCCGCCGGCCTTGGGAAACTCCGGCACGGGCGGCTGCTCGACGGCCCAGTCCGAGAAGAGCTTCTCCAGTTTGGCCTTCATGCCGGCGGTATCGAAGTCGCCCCACACCCCCAGCACGATGTTGGCCGGGAAGAAGTAACGCTTGTAGAAATCCTGAAGATCGGCGCGGGTGATGCGGTCCACGGTGGCGTATTGCATATCCCACCCGTAGGGCGTGTCTTTGCCGTACACGATATCGGCGAATTCGCGCTCCGCCACGCCGCGCGCGTCGTCGTTACGGCGGGCGATGCCGCCGTTCAACTGCGTCTTCGCCAGGGTGATCTTGTCCGGGCGGAACTCGGGAGCGGTGAGCACGTCCTTGAACACGCCCAGCACTTCGTCGGTGTTCTCCTGCAGCGCGGAGAACGAGACGCTGCCGCTGGATTCACCGATGTCGCTTTCCACGCTGGCCGCGATGTCTTCCAGTTGCTCGTCCAACTGCTCGCCGGTCTTCGTCCTGGTGCCGCCGGTGCGGATCACCATGCCGGTCATGGTGGCCAGGCCGATCTTGTCCGCGGGGTCGAACAAGTTCCCGGTTCGCACCCGCGCCACGCCGTGAATGATGGGCAGCTCGTGGTCCTCGAGCAGATAGAGCTTCATGCCGCTGGGCAGCGTGAAAGTGGCCACCTTGGGAATCTGGATGGGCCGCAGCGGCGGAAACTTGAGGTCCTGATAGGAAGGAACCGCCGCCGCCGGCCGCGCCGCGCCGGTTGCCGGCTTATGGGGCGGGGCCGAAACGGGCGGATACTGCGCCGCCGCCAAAGCGGCCGTCATGAGCAGAGTGACCAGCGTCTTTTTCATGGGCGGCCTCCCGGGGCAGCCGCCGGGGCGCCCACTGGGCCCGGCTGTGCCAGATATGCCACCGTGCGGCTGGGCACAACGAAGCACTGGCGGGCCACGCGCTCGACATCGTCGGCGGTCACCCGGTTGAGATCGTCGATGGATGTGAACAGTTTCCGCCAGTCGCCGTAGCTGGCATAGTAGGTGGCCAGCATTTGAGCCAGTCCGGCGTTGTTGTCGAGGCGGCGGATCACCCCGGCGCGCGCCTTGGTTTTCACGCGCGCCAGCGTTTCGGCATCCACCTTCCGCGCCTTGAACTGGGCGAGGAGGTTGTCGATCTCCTTCAGGTCCTCGTCCACTGTGTGGCCGACGGAGGGCGCCAGGAAGAACACAAACAGGTTGGGGTAGCGGCCGCCGGGGAAGGTGGCGCTGGCCTGGGCCACCAGCGCGATTTTTTTCTCCTGCACCAAATCCTTGTACAGCAAGCCGGTCCGGCCGCTGGAAAGTATCAGGGAGATGACGTTGAAGACCGGGTCGTCTTTGGAGTACTGGTCGGGCCGCTTGTAAGCGATGGCCACAATCGGCTGCGTGGGCGAATCGACCACCGCGGTCTTGGGTCCCGGCTGGGGCGGCTCCACGGTATGCAGTAGCGGCGGCAGCGGCCGCGCGGGCAGCGGGTTGAAGTAACGCTCGGCCATGCGTTTCGCGTCCGCCGGGTTCACGTCTCCCACTATCGCCATGGTGATGTTGGCGGGGACGTAATACTTGTCGAAGAACGCTATGGCGTCGGCGCGCCGCAAGTTGACGATGTCGCTGGGCCATCCGCCCGGTGGATTGCGATAGGGGTGGGCCTCGAACGCGGTGGCCAGCAAATCCTGGGTGAGCTTGCCCTCGGGGTCCGATTCGACGCGCATGCGGTACTCTTCCAGCACCACGTTCCGCTCCTTGTAGAACTCGCGGAACACCGGATGGAGGAAGCGCTGCGACTCCATCAGGAACCACAACTCGATCCGGTTGGAAGGCAGGCTGTAGTAATACTCGGTGGAATCGAGAGAAGTGCCGGCGTTCACGCCCGCGCCCCCGTTGGTTTCTATGATGCGCAGATAATCGTTGGGCACCACGTAGGCTTCCGCGCTGTCGATGGCCATCTGCAACTGGGCCTGGAGCACGCCGATCCTGGTTTTGTCCGCTTTGGGTCCCTTGTTGCGCTCGGCATCGAGGCGGTTGTATACGTCCTCGATGGCGTCCAGGGCTTTCTTCTCGCTTGGCCAGTCCACGGTCCCGATGGTTTCCGTGCCCTTGAAGGCCATGTGCTCGAACATGTGGGCAATGCCGGTTTCGCCCGACGGATCGTCCACCGACCCGGCGTTCACATACGTGTGGAATGAGACCACCGGGGCTTCGTGCCGCTCGGCGACAATGAAGTGCAGTCCGTTGGCAAGCGTGAACTCGGTGACTTTCTTTTCAAATTCCTTGAGGTCCTGCGACGGCAGACAGATGGCCGCTGTCAGCAGGATGGCGCAGAGACGAAGTGCTCTCACAGTGGCCGCCGCTCCTTGGCTTCTTTGAGGATAGCAAGGGTGGGGCATGCTTTAGCTTGCCCGGCGGAGCCGAATTACTTCCCGGAAACGTAGCTGCTGTACAGCGCCGCAATATCGGCCGACTGAACATCGCCCGGGTGCACAATCACCCGATATCGATACCGCAGCGATTTTCCGGGCGCCACCGTCTGCGAGCCGTTCTGCGACCGGTCGTTGGTGAAAGCCCCCACGCCGAACGGGTTGGCGGCGAATAAGCCGTATCCGCGCGCGTGCCAGCGGACCGGATGGCGCGGGTTATCCGGGTGGTCGAGAATCGCGACCCCCACCTTTTCGTCGCCAATGGTCCCCGAGTAATCGCACCAGTTGGAGGGCTTGCCCCAAAGCTGCCGCTCGCCGGTCAGTCCGTCGGCATTCACAATCTTCCCCGTGCCGCCCTGCTCATCCAGGACGGGACGGAGCCGGATGCCAAACGCGCCATCTTTGCTGTCGCCCCACACCACCGTCTGCACGGAAGTCAGCGTGATGTCGAAGTCTATGATGCGCAGCTTCGGATCTGCATAGAAGGTCATGACCCGATCTTCGGTGAGCACCACGTTCCCCTGGCGGTCGGTCCAGTCGAATGCAGTCGCTATCGACCCCTGGTCCGAGCCGCTCTTGTACACGCCCATCTTCTTCCACACCATCTTGCCGCGCTTGGGAGGCTCGGTGTAGGTGGCCTCGTTGTTCCAGAAGTCGATGCCATTGACGCTGTCGTGCGCGAACCAGATGCCGCGCTGGTGCGGGTGGTCCTTCGGCCCCTTCTCTTCTTCGGCCACATTTTCCATCGGCCACGCGCGAGTTACGTAAGTGCCGGTGGCCGCGCGCACCGGCCAGAGATACGGTTTGGTGACTTCCTCACCCCGCATGTAGAACGTGCTGTAAGGCTTGCCGCCGATCTCGATATCGATCTTGTCGGCGCCGGGCGTGATCTTGACTTGCGCGGCGGCGGAGAGCGCCAGCCAGGCAACGGCGAAAAGGACCAGTAATCCACGTTTCATGTTGTTTACACCTTCTCGGGAACTACAAACGGCTTGCGGTAGATCCGCGTCGCCAGCTTGTTGGCTTCCGGATCGTTGACGCAAGTCAGAGTCTTGGGATCGAAATGGATGGTGCGGCCCAGCCGGTAGGAGATGTTGGCCAGGTGGACCAGAACGGTGGAGGCCGCGCCTTCCTCGACTTCGCAGTTGAGAATTTCGCGCTTGTGGGCGCGCACGGCGTCCAGGAAGTTCTGGAAGTGGGTATCGTTCTTGGTGGCCGTCGGACCGGGTTTCTGCTCTCTGCCGATAAAGCTGAAGTACTTGTTGTAGTTGTCGATGACCAGGTAGCCGTTGGAGCCGTAGTACAGGTTGCCGATGGTGCCGCCGCCTCCCATGCCGCCTCCAAAGCCGCCTACAGGACCGCGGCCGCCCGCGGGGCCGCGCCCACCTTCAGTGGCGCGGCCGCCTCCAGCGCCGCCTCCAGTGACGGGGACCATGTACTCGCGGTTGGTGATCCAGTGGCGGACTTCGAACTCCAGCATCTTGGTCTTGCCGTTCTCGTTGAACTCGAAGGAGGAGTTGAGGGTGTTGGGGGTCTCCTGGTCGTCGTCGAACATGAAGTGCCCGCCGATGGCGCTGGCCTTGATCGGATACTTGACGCCCAGGCCCCAGCGCGCTTTGTCCATTTCGTGAATGCCCTGGTTGCCGATGTCGCCGTTGCCGGTGTCCCAGAACCAGTGCCAGTTATAGTGAAACCGGTTCTTCGTAAACGGGCGTTTCGGCGCCGGCCCGGTCCACAGGTCGTAGTCCACGCCCTCGGGCACGTCGGAGACCGGTGTGTGTCCAATCGTGTTGCGCGTCTTGTAGCACAGCCCGCGGGCCATGTAGACCTCGCCGATGAGGCCCTCGCGCATCTTCTGCACGCCTTCCTGCAAGGCTTCCGACGACCGGCTCTGGCTGCCCTGCTGCACCATGCGGTCGTACTTGCGCGCCGCCGCCACAATCTGCCTGGCTTCGAAGATGTTGTGCGTGCACGGCTTCTCCACGTAAACGTCCTTGCCCGCCTGGCAGGCCCAGATGGTCTGCAGTGCATGCCAATGGTTGGGCGTGGCGATGGAGATGGCGTCGATGGACTTGTCGTCGAGGATCTTGCGCATATCTTGGAAGCCCTGCGGCGCTTTCTTCCCGCTGGATTCCACGCGCTTTACGAAATTGGCCATGTGCGACTGGTCGATATCCGAAATGGCCACCAGCTCCACGTTGGGCAGAGTTGTCCATTCCCGGAGGTGGCTGCCACCGCGGCCTCCACACCCCACAATGGCGATGCGCACAGTGTCGTTGGCACTGGCAAACACGCGCTTTCCGGCAGTCACCGCCGCCGCGGCGCCCATAAGAAAGTATCTTCGATCCATGGATCTCCTCGTGAACCGAGCACACTCCTCCCCGGCTCTGCTTAAATCGCTCACTGGGAGGGCGGGGCGAGTGGGGCCGAGGTTACCCTCTTTATCTGATTGTGGGCACCGGCAGCGGCAGCTTCCAGATGTCGTCGGCGTTTTCCTCGGTGGCCTTTTTGGCGTTGCCCAGTGTATTGCCTTCGAGCACGATGCTCTTCAACTCGCCAGGAGCCACCGCCAGAAACGTGCCCGTGCCCGCAAAAGCCCTGCTCGCCCGGACGATAGCGCCGGGGCAGCGGTCCAGCCGTATCACCGGACTTCCCGCAACCGGCGTGCGCGAGGACACCTGGTCCAACTCCAGATCCTTGGAATCCCGGATCAGGAACGCCGGCCCGAATTCGGGGTTCACCTGCACGTTGTGCAGTTCCATGGCCAGCGTATTGTATGCCCGCATTCCGACTTTCCCGGATGCGATCACGTTGCCGATCTGCAACCCGTTGACCGGCATCTCCGGCAGCCCCTGGATGTCGATCGTCACCGGCGAGTGGTTGATCGTCATATTGCCGATGGCGATGTTGCGAAACACCGGCGTCCGCTGCGAGACCGGTTCTTCGGGGGCTCTGGTGTAGTAGTTCGTTACGTTGATCGCTTCTTCCACGGAATCCATGGTCCAGTGATCGAACCTGACATTCTCGATCACGCCCCCGCGCCCGCGCGTGCTCTTGATGCGCACTCCCTTTTCGGTGCCCTGGCAGACGATGTTGCTGGCCACGATGTTGTGGAAGCCTCCGGAAGTCTCACTGCCCAGCACCACCGCCCCATGCCCGTGATGCACCGTGCAATTGGTGATGGCGACGTTGGCGGTGGGCCGGTTGACGCGCAGCCCGTCGGCGTCCTTTCCCGATTTCAGACAGATGGCGTCGTCGCCGGTGTCCAGGTAGCAGTTGGAAATCAGGAACGTCCTGGCTGGAATCGATATCCATGCCGTCGGTGTTCACCCCCGGATACGTCTCGATGATGACATCGCGAATGACCACCTGTTGCGAATACAGGATGTGGATGACCCACATCGGCGACCCCACGATGTGTATGCCCTCGATGAGAATATTCCTGCTGTCCATGGTGCGAATGAACGAGGGCCGCAGCGACGGCGCGGCTTTCAGAAAATCATCCGGCGCGACCGGCTGCTTCAAGTCCAGCGCCTTCAAAATGCCCGTCCACACGGTCCTCGCCGCGGCCACGTCCGGCTGGCGCACGAGGTTCATCCATTGGGCGTTGTCGGTGGTGATGGTTCCCCGCCCTCGAATGGTGACATTTTCCAGGTCGTGCCCGCCGATCAGGGGCACTGGCGTGAGGCACTCCGTGCCTTCCAGCCTCCCCCTGGTATACGTAACGCCTTCGCGGGAGGCCGGGAACTGCAGCACCGCCCCGGCGTCGATTTCCAACACCAGGTTGCTCACCAGCTCGATGGGCCCGGTGACATACTTGCCCGCGGGGACATACACGGTGCCGCCGCCCGCGGCCTTAGCTGCCTGGATGGCGGCGCGGATGGCGGCCGTAGCGCTGGCCGACCCGTCATTGCGCGCCCCATAATCCACAATGTTGAACCAAGGCCCGGCGCCCCACATGTTCCCGCCGGCTAAAAGACAGAGCGCCGGCAGAAGCCGGCTTCGACATAGTAAGCTAATGAGACCTCCAATTGGCCGCGTCACAGCGACACTGTAGCATATGGCAGGCCAGGCTCTTTGCTACAATCGAAACGATGCGGAAAGCCCTGGCGGCCGGAGCTCTGATCAGCCTGGCCGGCTTCGCCCTCGTCTTTTGGGCCGTTGGCCGTTTTCTGCTGCTGCTTCCGCGGCTGGAAGCCTCGCGGTGGTTCCAGCCGGTAATCAACGGAATTGTTCCGTTTGCCTTAGCCGCCTCGGGGACGACGATGTATCTGCGGAAACGTTGCCGCAAGACGAATGCCGCGCGCCGCTGACAGCAGCACCATCTCAACTCCTTGTTGGTATCAGACACGGCGACACTGCTGTTTGCGCCACAACCGCTTGCTCACGCGCGCGGCTCAGTACGACGTCGATTCCGAGCCGCGACCGTTAGGGAGGGGATGGGCAATTACTTATGATGCCCTGTTTACCAGGAATCTACCACTCGCCGGCGTCAACTTGCTCGCACTCCTCTTCGATCGCTTGACCCATCTGTCGGGCGGAAACGGAGTCCAGAGACGATGAGAATTGGCGTAACCGTGCGCCCTTCTCGCCCACCGGCGCCGAAGCGGAGAGAGAAGCTACAAACCGGAGCACCTGTTCCTGCATGTCCGGCGGCAGTTTCTTCGACCTGACTCGCAATCTCCTGTCTGAAATCCATCTGCCAAGTCCCTCTACCCTCCAGGATACACTTCCGCTCAATGCAACGCCCTCAGCAGCACTAGCCAGGCCTCTGCCGTGGGTTTGCGGATGACGGCGCCTGCCTCGCCTGAGACGGGCGTTTCCAGAGGGCGGGTGGCTCCCGTGCGCGGGTCGAACCACAGGCCCGTGTAGCTGTTCCGCGAAAGCGTCCGCAGCAGCGTGATGGAATCGCCGGCCAGCGAGTAGAACAGCACCGGGTCGTTATGATCGCCGGCCAGGCACCAGGTGTGCTCCGGGTCGGCCGCCGCGCCGTCCCGCGGCTGCATCTTCATGAGCGTGGTGGCAAGATGGTCGCGCACGAAACCATCGAGCGGAGTGCGGTCCACCGACCGCCCCTGCCCCTGCCCGGCCGAAGGATTGCGCATCAGCGCTTGCGCCCCGCCGGCCATGAGGACGGGGATGGGACCCGCGCCGCCATGCCATGCCACGATGGCCTTGTCCGGATAACGGTCGCGATACTCGCGAACCTGGCGGTAGACCTGGAGCGGCGTGGTATCCGGAGGAGTATCGCCCGAGCTCCGGAAATCCTGCGCGATCATCTCCCGGAACGCCAGGTTCTTCCCGCCGGGCGGCGCCCATAGCGATCCATCCGGCCGGTATTGCCAGTAGCGCATGTCGATCACGGCCACCTGGCGTGCGCGCACCGGGTCGGCCAGAATGGCATCCGTGATGTCTTTGCTGGTGGCCAACTGGATGCGCACGGTGCGGCCGGTCTTCTTTTCCCATTCCGCCACCGTGTCCTGGAAGAATTCCTGGAACGAGAGCGGCCCTGCGAACTGAAATCCCAGGCAGAAGAAGAAATTCCGCGCGCCGGAGAGTTCGTCCAGTTCGTGCAGGATGAAGGCGCGGTGCAGCGCGCGGCGAACCGGGTTGGTCACGTCATAAACCTGGTTGGCCAAGTGCAGGCGATTGCCGGGCTCGATGGGGGGCGGTTCCGGCAGGCCGGTATCGTTGATATTGTTGGTCGGCCGCCAGGGGTAATCGACCCAGTGGGGAAGGATCTCCAGCACGTTGTGGGTGTTGTACAGGTTGTGATATAGCACCAGTCCGTTCTCATCGCAGAGCCGCGCAAACTCGCGGATGCGTTCGTAATACCAGGGGTTGAAGCGCGTCAGGTCGAACCGGCTGAGCCCGTCCGCCGCGGTTCCCGTTCCGCTGCGCTCCCAGGGCATTTCGTAGAACGGCGCCCACACATTCCCGTCGGCCCGCGAAACGGTGGAGTGTTCGTCGCGCCGGCGGTCGTACCACAGCCCGGGAATCGCCTGGAAAAACGGTGTGCTCTGCGCCACCATGCGCGCGGCCAGCGCGGGCAGATCTTCGGTCAGCCCCGGGCCGGTTCTGCCCGGCACAAAGCGCGTCAAAGACACACCCGCATCGAGCGCCTCCGCCGGGACGGCCTGACCTCTCCACCAGCCGGAGTTCACCGCGCCGCCCCACAGCACTTTTCCATTGGCCACGAACCGGCCGTTTACGATTTGAACGGGAGACCGGGATTCGGCGGCCGCGGCAGCCGCGCCCCGCTTCGATGTGCTTTCCGAGCCGCGAACGTCAGAGAGTGGTTGCCGGCCCAGCTTGCCCCCGGTCCGCTTCGCCAACTGCGTCTCGTAGAGCGGCTCGGTGGAACGCTTCACAAGATTCTCCGCGCCCTCCGGCCCGCGCGCCTCGATATCCTTGGCCTCGCAATTCCAGACCACCGAGTTAGCCGCCGTCCACCCGCCCCCTTGCGACCGCGAACCGTCCAAGGTGAGCCGGATGCCCGAGCCTTCAATCCGCACGCGCTCGTACAGAACGCCCGAGGCCCAGCTTTCAAACGAGCCGCTGGGGCCGAGCGCTCCCGTAGCCGTCGAATCCAGAAACACGTTGGGACCACCCGCCAGCAACCCGACGGCGAAATCGTTCATGCCCTGAACGCTCGAACAATGGCGAACCAGCACTTGCTGGCCCTCCACCAGAAAGCTCTGGCGCCGGTAGCCGCCCAGTTCCGAGACCGGCGCCTCGCTGCGGCAGGCTTCGATGGTGATGCGCCGCGCCCGCGGTCCCACCCGAACCGCGGAGCCCACGAAATGCCGCGCCACGACGCCGTGCACCCACGCATCTTCCACGCGATCGAGCGCCACGGCAATCCACGAATGCTGTTCATCGGGCCTCGCGGGCTCATGCTCGCTGACCAGCGTCAGGTTTTCGATGCCTATCCGCGCCACCGGCAAGTTGGATTCAACCCGCGCCACGGCACCTCCGCCGTAACGGCGTTCGAGCGCGGTGGTGATGGGGGCGTCCAGCGTCACCTGCCGGCGCGCGGCATCGACCGCGGCCACTGTGCGGTCCCAGACCAGGTTGCGCGACCCCGGAGTCCAATCCAGCCTTTGGTTGGCGTAGGTGCCTGGAAGCCCACTCATCCCCAGAGCCGCGATCCATGCCGCGGTGCTGGGCCGGGTAATTGTGATGCGGTCTCCGGGCCGCAGCCCCGCGGCGCTCTCCAGGGTCAGAACCATCCCGCCCGCCGGCACGGTCTCATCCGTCACGCTCACAGCGGGCCCAGTGGCCGCGTCCGCCACGCCGCCCATCTCGATCAAGGTGCGGCGTCGGGTGCCCGTCGCCACGATGGTGGCGTTCCCGCTGCCGCGCAGCACCACCCCGCTGGTCCGCATTTCGAGATGTCCCGCCACGCGATAATGCCCCGGCCGTAATAGCACCGCGCCCCGAAAACCGTTCCCCCGCGCGGAGAGCGCCGACACATGATCGATCGCCTGTTGCAGCGATTCAGTGTCATCCCCGCCCGTGGGCCCGACCGAGATCGCGGCCGGCACCGTGGGAACCGGGACGCCTCCGCCCCCGTACCCCGCGTACGAAAAATCGATCGCCGGCTGCGCCCCAGCGGCGACGACCAGGCCAAACAAGAGCGTGTATAGGTAGGGCATCTTTTAGCTTGCCCAGTTAGAATAGTGCAAGCACCCCATGAGAAACAAGCTCCACGTGCAGAGACTGCTTCTCGTCATCGTGGTGGCCTCCGCCGCTGTCGCTCAGAATCCCGACCTGTCGCGCTGGAAGCAAGAGGCCGCGCGAGTCACCATCATCCGCGACGATTGGGGCATCGCGCACGTCCACGGAAAGACCGACGCCGACGCGGTCTTCGGCATGGAATACTCGCAGGCGGAGGACGACTTCAACCGCGTCGAGACCAACTACCTCAACGCCATGGGGCGCCTCGCCGAGGCCGAGGGCGAGTCGAAGATCTACCAGGACCTGCGCATGAAGCTCTTCATCGACCCCGCGGAGCTCAAGAAGGACTACACGGCCAGCCCCTTGTGGCTGCGGAAGCTCATGGACGCGTTTGCCGACGGCCTGGATTACTACCTCTACCAGCACCCCGAGGTGAAGCCGCGGGTGATCCGGCGCTTCGAGCCGTGGATGGCGCTGAGCTTCACCGAGGGGAGCATCGGCGGCGATATCGAAAGGGTTGACCTCAACCAGCTTGCCGCGTTCTACGGCCAAGCCGCGGCGGAGCAGCGCGAGTACGATCCCGAGCCGGCGGGCTCCAACGGCGCCGCCATCGCGCCCTCCAACACGGTTGGCCATCACGCGCTGCTGCTGATCAATCCGCACACCTCGTTCTACTTCCGGTCGGAGTTGCAGATGTCGAGCGACGAGGGCCTGGATGCTTATGGCGCGGTGACGTGGGGCCAGTTCTTCATCTACCAGGGCTTCAACGAACGCGCCGGGTGGATGCACACCTCGAGCGGCGTGGATGCCGTGGACGAGTATTTGGAAACGGTCGTGCAGAAGGGCGGCCGCTTCTTCTACAAGTACGGCAGCGAGGAGCGCCTGGTGGTGGCGGCCGAGATCGCGGTGCCGTACCACACCGCCGGCGGCATGGCGCGGAAGAAATTCACGGTCTACCGCACGCATCACGGGCCCATCGTGCGGGAGCTCGACGGCAAGTGGGTGGCCATCCGCTTGATGCAGGAGCCGGTGAAGGCACTGACGCAATCCTACACGCGCACCAAGGCGAGGGACTACCGGGCGTACCGGCAGACCATGGAACTGAAGGCCAACTCGTCCAACAATACGATCTTCGCCGATGCCGATGGCGACATCGCGTACTTTCACGGCAACTTCATTCCCCGGCGCGATACCCGCTTCGACTGGACCAAGCCGGTGGACGGCAGCAATCCGGCGACCGAGTGGCAGGGACTGCTTTCGGTGGACGAGACGCCGCACCTGCTCAACCCCAAGAGCGGCTGGCTCTACAACAGCAACAACTGGCCGTGGTCGGCGGCGGGGCCGAGCAGTCCGAAGAAGGAAGACTATCCGCCTTATGTCGAAACCGGCGGCGAATCGGCCCGCGGCCTGCACGCCATCCGGGTCCTCGAGAACCGCAAGGATTTCACGCTCGATTCGCTGATTCGGGCGGCATTCGACAGTTACCTCACGGGGTTCGAGAAGCCCATCCCCGCGCTGATTCGCGCATGGGACGGGACGCCCGCCTCCAATCCGCTGAAGGCGAAAACGGCCGAACAGATCGCCATGTTGCGCCAATGGGACCTGCGCTGGGGAGTGAACTCGATACCCACGTCGCTGGCCGTCTTCTGGGGCGAGGACATGCGGCGGCGGGGGGGCGAAGAACCGCTGCAATCGCTCGCGGCGGCCTCCGACCGGCTGACGGCCGATTTCGGAACATGGAAGACGCCGTGGGGCGACATCAACCGGTTCCAGCGCCTGAACGACGACATCGCGCCGCGGTTCGACGACGCGGGGCCGAGCATTCCGGTGGGCTTCACATCCGCGCGGTGGGGCTCGCTGGCGTCATTCGAGGCGCGCGCCTACCCAGGGACCAAGAAATGGTATGGCGCCAGCGGGAACAGCTTCGTGGCGGTGGTGGAGTTCGGCAAGACCGTGCGGGCCAAGGCGGTGACGGCCGCGGGAGTTAGCGGCCATCCGGCCTCCCGGCACTTCAACGATGAAGCCACGCGGTACGCCACGGGCGACTTGCGGGAGGTTTACTTCTATCGCTCGCAGCTCAAGGGCCACACCGAGCGGAAGTACCATCCAGGGGAGTGAAGGCTCCCAGGTACGGCTCAAGTACCAGCATTACTGTTGCTTCCGGTAAAGCGCAAGCATAATGGACTCGTCGCGGAGAAAGGCGAGAACAGATTATGGCTTGCAGCAGCACTTGGGACCAAGACAGCAGAGCACCTGAAAGCATAGCAGGGAATAGGCGCGCAGACCGGCGCTATTCGGTCCTGCTGGACTTACGGTGGAAACTGATCCACCGGAAACGGGTTCTGGATACGGGGGAGGGTAGCACCCTCGATCTCTCGAGCGCGGGCATCCGGTTTGAATCTGGCCGGTCCTTGCCCGTGGGATTGAACGTCGAGTTGGCCATTTCCTGGCCGGTGCTTCTGCGCGGTGTAACCCCTACGCAACTCGTGGTGCATGGCCGGATTGTGCGGTCGGAGGGCGGCCAAATCGCCATCCGGATGATTCATCACGAGTTCCGCACCATGGGAACGCCCGTCAACCATTGCGGTGCGCCAACCAATGGCGCCCGCTCCCACAGGCCTTTCCTGGCGACCGTCAACGGCACGGCCAGCCTCGCAAAGATCCAGTAGGAAAAGGGGTCAGACGCATTTTCCTGGGTGGAAAATGCGTCTGACCCCTTTCCTACCGCGTCCGCCTGACGACGCCTGGTTCCACCGGGGCGGTTGCTGGGCCGGGCGCGCCCACAGGCTCCGGGGTCTCTGGGGCCGCCGGCTGGCGAGGCGGCCGCCGGTCCAGGCGGTCGGCGATGAACTCCTCGCGCGCTTTGTGCTGGCGCGGCGTCCCGGGCTTGCCCTCCAGCGCGGCCCACTCTTCCGCGGTGATCTCCTGAATCGCGGGTAGATATTTCTGGTAGTAGTTTCGCAGCCGCTCCTGCACCGGTTTGAGGGGCGAATGGTACATCAGAAACAGCACCTCGTCCGGCGCCGCCGGGGAAACCACGTGGTACACCTGCGAGGCCTTCCTGATGCGCGCCGAACGAAGCGCCGTCTCCAGCTTCTTGGCGCGAGCTTCCAGCTTCTGCCACTGGCCCACCTCTGCTTTGAGCATCTCGGTGGTGGCAATCAGGGACTGCTTCTCCTTGGGCGTAAGCCTCTCGGTGAGCGCCCACATGAAAGGTCCGAAACGCGCCGCGCGCGAACGGGCGTCGTCGGGCAACAGGCGGCTGAGCCTTTCAAACTTGGTGATGCCGGGCAGGTTGATTTTGGGACCGGCCAGCACGGGCGAGAACAGCGTCAGCAGACCGGCCTCGCCGAGCGCCCGCAGAATGTCGGCGGGATTGTCTTCGGTGCCGATGTGTTTGAGCTCCTCCGCCAGGGCCCGCGGTGGAATGGTCTTCTCCACCCCGGCGTCGCGCGCGTTGGCCACCTGCATCTGGGTGCGCTCTTCCACCGTGAAGCCCAGGCGTACGCGGAACCGAACCAGGCGAAGCAGCCGGGATGGATCGTCGTAAAAGCCGTACGCGCTGGACGCGCGAAGCTCGTGACGCTCGATATCCGCCAGCCCATTCATGGGGTCGAGCAGAAGCCCGCGCGAAGCCTTGTTCAGGGACAGCGCGATGGCATTGCACGTGAAGTCGCGGCCTCTGAGGTCCTCTTGGATGGTGGCCGCGGTCACCTGGGGCTTGCCACCCGCGCGCGCGGATTTCTCCTGCCGCGACATGACAATCTGTGCCGTGATACCGGTGGGGAACACCAGTTCCACGCTCTTGCGGGTGACGTCCTCCAGCACCATCTTGGCGCCGGCATTTTCGCACAGGGCTTTCGCCACCTTTAGCGCGTTGCCTTCCACGGCGAAGTCCAGATCGCGGATGCGGAATCCAGCCAGCATGTCGCGCATCGCGCCACCCGTCAGGAACACGTTGACGTTGGCCTGTCCAGCAGCCGTTTGCACATCTTGTACCACCCGGTTCTGATCCGGACTCAGGTGGCTTTCCAGCATGTAGATGTAATCGCTCATCGCATCGGGTCTCCGCTCAAGCTCTCGGGTGGTGTTTCTCTACAGTGTCCCGAAGCCTCGACCGCATGACATGCGTATAAATCTGGGTGGTCGAGATGTCGGCGTGCCCCAGCATGACCTGTACACTACGCAGGTCGGCCCCGCCCTCCAGCAGGTGGGTGGCGAAGCTATGACGAAGCACATGGGGCGTAAGCCCATGGAATATCCCTACTTTCCGGCCGTATCCGGCCAGGAGCTTCCAAAACGCTTGGCGGGTGAGACAACCGCCGCGCGCGGTTATGAAAAGGTATCGGCTGGCCCGGCCCTTGAGCAAAGCGCCGCGGCCGTTGGCCAGATAATCTTCGACGGCGCGGACGGCTTCCTTCCCCGCTGGCACCAGACGCTGCTTATTACCCTTGCCGGTAGTCCGCAAAACCCCCAGGTCCAGGTTGAGGTCGCCGACCCCCAGCCGGCACAACTCTGAAACCCTCAAACCGGTGGCGTAAAGCAATTCCAGCATAGCGCGGTCCCGCAGACCCGTGGGGCGGGAACGGTTGGGAACCGCGATAATTCTATCGATCTCCTCTAAATTCAGAAACTTAGGAATCGTCTGCCATTGCTTCGGCGTGCGCAAGTGCTCCGTCGGGTCAGACTCGACGAGCCCTTCCCTCAGCAGAAAACCGTAGAAGTTTCTCAGAGTGGTAAGATGTCTGGCGATGGACCGGCTGCTCAAGCCAGATTGGTATAGATGATCCAGATAATAGCGGAGCGTTTCCGCACCTGGCAACGCCGCCCCCTCTCCCAGAAATGTGCTAAACCTTGAAAGATCAGTGGCATAGGCTTCCAATGAGTTGGCGGAGAGACCGTTTTCCAGACGGCAGAAGTTCAAGAATGCGGTCATCTGGTTGCGAAAGTGGGCGGAATTTGCATTCGGCACTCCGGACATCGTGCCAATGATACAATAAGCGCCGAAATGATTGAAACATACTTGTAGTAAAAGAGGCAAGATTTGGCCAGTTCCACCACTAAAAAAGCAGTCATCCGAAGATTCCAGAAGGAACCGCTGACCGGGTACATCAATCCGGCTTCCTACTTGCAGCCGGCTGGAGTGGATCTGCTTTCGGCGCAGGGCAACGTCTCGACCGTCCCCTACGAGGAGATCAAGACCATCTCGTTTGTGCGCGATTTTGAGGGCGCCGGGGGGACCGGGCGGCAGGTCTTCAATACCCGCCCGAAGATGGAGGGGCTGTGGGTGAGCCTCCACTTCCGGGACGGCGAGGTGATGGAGGGAATCATGCCCAACAACCTGCTCCCACTGGAGCCTTACGGGTTTACGGTGATTCCCCCGGATCCGTACAGCAACCAGCAACGGGTTTTCATTCCGCGGGCCGCGGTCGAGTCCGTCCAGGTGCTAGGGGTGGTGGGGAGTCCGCTGAAGAAGCGGAAGGCCAAAACCGTTCCCAAGGAGCAGATCGGGTTGTTCGACGAGTAAAAAAGCGCACGCGCCGTATCGCGGACCGCGGCAAAACGAGATACAGTATACTAGTATTTAATACAAACGAGTCTCAGTTGGAGGTTTTATGAAGTTCCGCAACACGATCCTGGCGACCGCCGGGCTCCTGGTCTTTGGTTCCGCTCTGCTGGCCCAGATCACGGCCATCGAAGGAGAAGTGAAGGGCGAGGATGGGAAGGCGCTCCAGGGCGCCGTGATAAAGCTCGACCGCACCGACATTACCGCACACTACAAGACCAAGACCGACAAGAAGGGGCACTACTTCTACAACGGTTTGCCGCTGGGCAATTATAACATCTCGGTGGAAGTGGACGGCAAAGAAGTCGATAGGAAGAGCGTCAGGTCGAAGTTGGGCGATCCCACCGATGTTTCTTTCGATTTGCAGGCTTCCAAGCAATCCCGCGAAGCGCAGCAGGCCGCCTTGCAGCAGGCCGCCACAAGCGGGCAGGTGACCAAGGAGATGGAGCGCGGCATGACCGCCGAGCAGAAGGCCGCGCTGGAGAAGACCCTCAAGGAGCGGGAAGCACAGTTGAAACAGCACAAGGATTTGAACGACGCCTTCAACGTCGGCATGACGGCTATGACCAACAAGCAGTACGACCAGGCCGTTGAATCCTTGACCAAAGCCAGCGAGGTCGGTCCCACCGAACTGGCCGTTTGGGCCAACCTGGCCGACGCGTACATGAAGCTGGCAGCCACCAAGACGGGGGCGGAGTTCGACGCCGACGCACAGAAGGGCCTGGATGCCTACGGCAAAGCCATCGCGCTGAAGCCCGAAGACGCCGCCACCCACAACAACTACGCCCTGGCGCTGGTGCAGGCCAAGAAGATCCCCGAGGCCCAGGCCGAGCTGACCAAGGCCGCGCAACTCGACCCGGCCAATGCCGGCAAGTATTACTACAATCTCGGCGCCGTGCTGACCAATGCCAATCAGGCCGATGCCGCGGCCGACGCGTTCCAAAAGGCCATCGCCGCCGATCCGAATTACGCCGACGCCTATTATCAATATGGCGTCTACCTGGTGGGCAAGGCGGCATTGGGGGCGGATGGCAAGGTGACGCCGGTTCCCGGGACCGTGGAAGCATTCCAGAAGTACCTCGCGTTGGCTCCCACGGGCCAGTTTGCGCAACCGGCCAAGGACATGCTGGCCACCCTCAACGCCAGCGTGGATGTTTCTTATAAGAACCCCAACGCAAAAGAGAGTACCAGTAAGAAGAAGAAGTAGTAGTAAGCTAGATTCCGGGGTGGGAGCAGCGCGTCCCGCCCCGATTCCATGATCCGGCTCTTCTTTCGATTCATTGTCCTCCCCGTATTGCTGTTCTGGCTGGTGAGGGCGATCCTCAGGAGCGTCTTCGAGGGTTTCCGCTCCACTCTCGGGCCGCGGAGCGCGGCCAGGCAACCGCCCGCGGTGCGCTCCGGAGGGGAACTCAAGAAGGACCCGGTGTGCGGCACCTATGTCTCGACCGCCACCAGCATCACGCGGACTGTCAATGGAGAGGTCTTCTATTTCTGCTCCCAGGAATGCAGCGACAAGTACCGTGTGGCCTGATGCGTAGCGGGCCGCCGCCGGTTCCGATGTCCCACCTACCCCCGCCGCCGGCCTGAAGTTTTGGGGTATCATTCACCCAAATGGCCAACTCTCTTCTCAGACGTGGAATGACCCCGATTGTCCCGCTGCTCATCCTCTTGCTGGCGCAGCAACCACCGCAGGCTCGCGCCCAGGGGCGGCAGGGCCAACCGCCAGCGACCACCCCGGCGGCAACCCCGGCGGCAACTCCGCCAGCCCAGCCTCAGGCGACGCCCGGAGGCCGCGGCCGCGGAGGAATCGCGGCTCCCGGGCCGGCGGTTGGAGGAGAAGTCGATGAAACTCCGGTCGTGACGCATCACTCCGTGACCGTCGGCGGCAAAACCCTCAACTACACCGCGACCGTCGCTCAGATGCCGCTGAAGGACCCCGCCGGCGAAACCGAAGCCCATATTTTCTACATGGCTTACACGCTGGACGGCGTCACCGACCCTGCCCGGCGTCCGCTCACCTTCTGCTTCAATGGCGGTCCGGGTTCGGCGTCTATTTGGGTACATATGGGCGGTATGGGGCCGCGCAGTCCCAAGCTGCTTCCCGACGGCGGCATGCCGCCTCCGCCGTACGAGCTGAAAGATAACCCGGACACCTGGCTCGACCTGACCGACCTGGTGTTCATCGACCCCGTGGGCACCGGATACAGCCGCGCCAAGAACGTCGAGGTGGCGCGCCGCATGAACGGCGTCCAGGGAGACATCCAATCGGTGGGCGAGTTCATGCGCATGTACCTGGTGCGCAACAGCCGCGAAATCTCCCCGCTGTTTATCGCCGGCGAGAGTTATGGCACCTTCCGCGCCGCGGGCCTGGCAGGCTACCTGATCGACCGTGGAATCGCGTTCAACGGAGTAGTGCTGATTGGAACCACTCTCAACCTGGAGACCATCTGGAGCCGCAGCGACGACCTGGTCTATGAGTTGGAGTTTCCCACCTATGCCGCGGATGCCTGGTACCACAAGAAGGTCGCGCCGGACCTACAGCGCAAGGACCTGAAATCGGTGCTCAAGGAAGTGGAAAGCTTTGCCACGGGCGAATATGCCGCGGCCCTGGGCAAAGGGGACGATCTCCCCGCCGCCGAACGCAAAGCGGTCATCGACAAACTGGTGCGTTATACGGGCCTCGACGCCCGCTACATCGACGACAGCAACCTGCGTATCGATGTGTCGCACTTCTCGCGGCAACTGCTGCGCGGCCGGAATCAAACCATCGGGCGCTACGATGGACGCCTGGTTGGGCCATCCGCGCTGAATGTCGGCGAGACCAGTGACTTCGACCCTTCCAGTTCGCTCATCACTCCGCCGTTCACGGCCGTCTTCACTCACTACGTGCGCAACGAGCTGGGTTACAAGACCGACCTGTACTATTACACCCTCGGCGGCATTCAGCCCTGGGACTACGGCGTCCAGAACGGTTTTGGCGATACGACGAGCCTGTTGCGCGACGCCATGACCAAGAACCCCTACATGAAGGTGATGGTCGCCGCCGGCTACTTCGACCTGGCCACGCCTTATTACGCCGTCGAGTACACCTTCAACCACATGGGGCTCCATCCCGAGATGCACAAGGACATTACCTGGGATTTTTATCAGTCTGGCCACATGTTATACATCGACGGCGATTCGCACGCTAAGCTGAAGCGCGACGCCGGCGAGTTCATATCGAATTCCCTGCCCAAGCGCGACGCGCAGTAGACGTATCCAGGCCCACCGCTCCGCTCGTCAAACCGGAGGTGCGGATTTCCCGCATCCGGCTCTCATGAAACCTCTCGCCTCAGGCATGCGCAATACCCAACAGTCGGACCAGCGACTGCAAACCCTCCGCTCGAAGGAAGTGAAGGTTATCGAGGGTGGCAGTTGCCTACGCATCCCCACGCCCATCCGTGCCGCAGCCGCCTTGCTCCACGCTCTGAAAATCCACTTGCCGGCGGAAGCACTCCCTCACACCGATGCTCCTGTGGTCGCGCGCCAGAAACTACCCGAACGCCGAAAATCCTGTTAAGAAACAGCAGGTTGCCGGGGAAAAGCTGCTCCGTCTCAGAGGTGAGCATGCGCTGGAAAGTGAACCGGGACCGCCTGCCCCGGCCGCCCCCTCACTCCGCGTTCTTCGCGCAGCGGAAACCGATGTCCTGTGCGGAGAAGCGCGCGGGGATGTTTGGCGCCAGCGCTACTCGCTGCGGGGGATCTCAAGTTCGATGCGCACCGAGGGCCGGATCGAGTCGACCGCCTCGACAATGCGTCCTTTGAACCGGCGAAGCTGAGTCCAGTCGTTCGTGCTCAGAACCAGTAGGGCGATGGATCGAGCCGTCCAGTTTTGTTGATACTGAATCCCCTGGCCGGTGGCGATCAACAGATCGAAGCCGGCCGATTCGGCTTCCGTGATCAGGTCCCCGTTTTGCAGTTCCGCCCAGCCCCTTTCGTAGGCGGTCTCAACCTGATGGCCACGCAATGCATAGCGAAGCGGCGCTGGGGTATTGTGATCCAACAGGATGCGCATCAGACAGTCACGCGGCCTCTGGCGTGGCCAAGCTGTGGGCGGCGTGTTCGAGTACGCCGTTCACCTGTTCGCGCGAGACGCCTGGGAACCACTCCAGAAATTCCTCGACGGTAGCCCCGCCCTCGAGATTCGCGAACAGAGCGGATACAGGCACACGGGTCCCGCGAAACACCCAAGCGCCGCTCACTCGCCCGGTGTGTCGTTCCACCACTCCGCAAGTGGTCCAATCGAGCACGACGTGCTTCCTTGACTGATTATCGCGCATGTGCGCAGCGGTTGCGAGAGGTGGAGGCAGTTCGGGGGGCGTAGCCCCTGAAATAGCCCAACGCCGTCCGCCCCACCTTTTTCTCCACGTCGGCTGTTCGGTTCGTCATGTCACTTCGGAAGCCTGTCCGTCCCTTTGTCCATTTGCCTGTGGCTCTCGTTGTCTCATGTGGTACTTTCCATCGCGATTACGAATCCTCCGACCACAGCGCCGATCAACGTCAGCACAATCCAACACAGGACCATTCTCCTTATGGAGTTCACGGGCTCCGCAATCGACCGCAAGTAGTGAACGCTCTGGTCTTCGCTCCGATCGGCGAATGAGTATCCGCAATCGCAAATGGTGGTGGATGGTAGATTCCCCAGTTTGCGCCTTGGACAAGTCACCGTCTTCTATTCTGCGCCGACCGGAGCGCTTGGGCCACATACTGAAACCGCCAGCTATCCCGCGACGGGTGGTGAATCCCTGTCGGCAAGAAGAGGGAAGGAAGGGGACGGACGCATCTCTTGCCAGGCCCCCAAAAATGCGTCTGTCCCCTTTTATGGCCTCACTCCGCGTTCTTCGCGCAGCGGAAACCGATGTCCTGTGCGGAGAAGCGCGCGGGGATCGAGGTCCACTCGTAGACTACGCCGTCCGTCAGCGGACGCTTGAAACTGCCGCCGCGGATCACATACCAGGGCTCCGTGGCGGTCGGTGGGGGCTTCAGAATGGCGGCGAAGCTGCGCACCGCTTGCGCGCTCGGCGTCTTCAAATCGTCCACGAACTCCCAGACGTTGCCGGTCATGTTGATGGTCCGGAACGGGCTCTCGGCGGCGGTGAAAGCGGAAACCCGCATCGGCCCGGCGGGCATGTTATCGGCCACATTCGCCCGGCTCGGGTCGGCGTCGTTGCCCCATGGATAGCTGCGCCCGTCGGTGCCGCGCGCGGCCTTCTCCCATTCGAGCGCGGTGGGAAGGCGCTTGCCTGCCCACTTGGCGAATTCCTGCGCGTCGACGAAAGTGATCCCGACCACCGGATAGTCCGGATGATCGGCGGCAAAGCCCGGTGGGAGCGGGCGCTGCTTGGCCTGGCAGAAGCGCGCATATGCGCTGTTGGGGACTTCGGTCCGGTCGATGTAAAAAGCCGGCAGCGTTTCGGAATGGCGGTCCTCCCCGGCCAGAAATGGGCCCGCGGACACGAGCACCATTTGACCGGTTTCGGTTTCGAGCACTGCGGCCAGTTCCTTTTTCACGGGCGCGGTGGTGGTGATGGGCACCGGCGGTTTCGGCGATCCCCTGGTGACGAAGTAAACCGCGGCGGCGGCCACCAACAGCACGACCGCGATCACGGCGCCGATCAGCGCCATGGGCCGGCGCGCCGCGGGCGGAGCCGGCGCTGCGTCCTTGCGGGTGACCCTTTCAAGCTCGGCGACGACCTCGGTGAAGCTGCGCGGGCGGCCTTCCGGTTTCTTCGCCGTGCATCGCAGGACCAGGTCGACAATGGCCGCCGGAGCGCCGGCCTCGACCATCGGCTCGGGCTTCAGGGGCTCGTTCAGGATGGCGAAAAACAGCCGCTCCAGCGTGTCGCCCTCGACTGGTTTCTGGCCGGTCAGCAATTCGTACAGGAGAATGCCGAAGGCGTAGATGTCCATCGAGTCGGTGGCCGGTTCGCCGCGCACCTGTTCCGGCGACATGTAGTAGGGAGTACCGACGGCGAATCCGGTGCGTGTGAGGTGCAGCCCCTCGGCCTTCGCGATGCCGAAATCCATCAGCTTGACCTTGCCCGAACGGTCGATGTGCACGTTGTCGGGCTTGATATCCCGATGGATGATCTTCTGGGAGTGAATGTATTCGAGCGCGCGGGCGATATCGAGCGCGATGCGCAGCCGGTTGGCCACGTCGCCGGTGTGTTTGTCGCGGATGGCGTGGCGGAGGTCCTCGCCCACCAGGAATTCCATCACGATGAACGGGCGGCCCTGCTCTTCGCCGTAGTCGTGTATGCGGATGATGTTTTCGTGCTCGATGTTGCCGGCCATGCGCGCTTCCTGGAGAAACCGCGCCTTGGCTTCGGGGTCCTGGCAGGCTTCGGGCGTGAGGATCTTGATGGCTACCTGGCGGCCGATGGCGGTATCGCGCGCGCGATAGACATGGGACATTCCGCCGCCCAGGAATTCCAGCAACTCGTACTTGCCGATGTTCGCGGGAAGTTCCATGGCGCCTCTACCGCGCCGCCTGCGAGACGCAGCGCAGGCTATTGAGGAAATCCTTCTGGAACACGGGCGCCGCGCCGCCGGTATCCACCAGGAACTGATAGGTGAGCGGCTTGCCGGCCACCATCACGGGGCGTTCCTCCCGGCCCTGCTTCACCACCCATTCGAGCAGACTTCCGCCGCCCGAGGGACTGTAGCGGTCGGCATCGGCGAAGAACCGGAACAGCGACCATAGGCCATCGCGGTTCTCGAATTCGAAATCCGAACCGCCAGTGAGCTTGGCGCTGATGCGAATGTTGCGCGTGGCCGCGCCCGGCCACACATACTGGTGCGCCGCGCCCTGCCCGGACGATTTTACGGTCTGCCCATCGATGGTCATGGTCATCTCGCTGATCTGGTCGGAGCGCTGCGGCGTGAGCGCGTAGTGCAGGTTGGGCTCCGTCGAGCCCGCGGGGTACAGGGCATCGGAGAAGCGCGCGGCGTTGTTGAAGAAGCTCGTAAACGCCGGGTTCAACTGCACGCCGCCGGCGGGATTGAGGACGTACTGGGCGCCCTGCTTTTGCAGGAAGTTCTGCAACGCCCCGGCATAGAAGGTCCACAGTTTGCCTTCGCGCGGGCGGAAAATGGCGTCCAGCTCCTGCAAACTCGCCTCCGCCGAGGCCGTGGGGTTGAACGGGAATTTGGCGGCGATGGGGGCGAACGCGGCGCAGAACTGCCGCGCCTGGGCATTGATCTCGCCCGCGCCGATTCCTTTGGTGAGCGCATCGGCGTAATCGATGGGGGCCTGCAACAGCTTGAGGGTGGTGGTTTCGAGGTGGGCTTCGGGGTCGATCTTGAAGGTGTAGCCCATCTTCTTGACCACGTTGCTGGCCGCGTCGGCGCTGGTTCGGACCGGCGCGGCGCGATTCGGGTCGGGAGGTCCGGACGCATCGGCCACCTGGCTGATGGCGGTCTGAAGCGCGGCCAGCGAAGTCATGTACTCCTGGTTGGTGGGCCACACATACTGGACCGTCGTGGCGGGCGGGGGCACCACTTTTTGCACCGCGTCGAAGGCCTCGGTCACCTTTGGCGAATCCACCGCGGTGTTCTGCGTCACCACCCAGAACAACGCCAGCAGCGGCGTCTGCGCGCCGGAAAGCACGTTCAGCTTCTTGGCGGCGTCCTTCAAGTTGCTATAGCGGACCACCGCGGTGTCGCGCAGGAACTCGCGCCAGCGCGCGATGTAATCCGCGGTGTAGCGGTTCTGGAGATCCTGCTCGAGTTGCGCGGGGTCCGGTTTGGCGGCGGCGTAATCGCCCAGCACCCAGCGCTCGCCGCCGAAGAACTTGTCGGCTTTGCGCAGGTTCTCCTGCATGGCCGCCCAACCCGGCTTGGTGAACGCGCCCAGGACGTTGCGGTTGTTGACCACCACCTCGGCCGAGCCGGAGAACTGCTCGTTGAAGTTGATCTTCTTCGCGCGGCGGCTGGCGTCGGAGAGCATGAACTGGTAGATCTGCTCGATGCCGGAGAACTTCGAGAGGTGCAGGCGGGCGCGGTCGATGGCCGCGGCGTCGTTCTGGTCGCTGAAGGGATTGCCCCGGGCCAGATCCTCGCTGTAGAAATCGAACTGCTTGCGCGCCAGCGGCAGCAGATTATCCACCGAGCGGCCCGCCGACCAACGCGCCACCAGAACCGGAGAAAGCCAGTTGGTGCTTCGCTTCCATTCGGAGGTGGTGATCAGATACGCTTTCAGCGTGTCGTAGGTGGTTCCATAGTTGTCCGTGGGAGCGGGCGGCAGCGCCACGGCCTGGAGCGAGGCCAGCATGGCACCCTGCGTCTGGGCGAAGAGCAACTGGTGAAAGCGCGCGTAGTAGAGGCGGCGCGCATCGGGGTACAGGGCGCTGCCACTATACAGGAACCAGCGCAGGCGCAACGGAGCGCCCTGTTCTTCGTAGGCGGTGAGCTGCACCAGGGCTTCCCGCAAATTGTCGAGCTTTTGCAGGGCTTCGGGAGTAGGCAGGTTCAAGCCGCTGGCTTCTCCTGGCGGAATGGCGCGGGCGGCCTCCAGCACTTGGTTTTCGAGCGCGCGGTTGCCAAAGAACGAGACCGTGAATCCGAGTGCGAACAGCAGGCACAGCGCCGCCGCGGAAACCAGCAGAACGCGGCGGAGCACGTTGGTCTTGGTGCTGCTGCCGCTCGCGCCCAGCGCGGTTTCATCGCGCAGGATGATGTCGCTGAACAGGTGGCCCAGAAAGATCCATTGCGGCACTTTGCGGCCGCCGCGCCCAAAGGGCACCCCGGTTTGCGGCAACGGCGCGCCGGCGGCCGGCGCCGGAAAGCCCGTCCGGAAGATGCCCGTGGCGCCGCCGGCGGCCTCGAAAGGCGACCGCTGCGCCGAAGCCCGGGGAGCCTCCACCGGCGTATCCTGCACCACCACCGGCCGCACGCCGGAGAAATAAAATCCGCGCAGGAAAGGGCTGGCGCGCAACTGGCTGGGGCGGCAGACATCCACCAGGAATTGCACCAGGCCGTTGCGCAGCTTGCGGAATTCGCGCGGAAACTCGTAAGCACCGGGGACTTTTTGCGGATCGTTTTCGCGCGGCAGAAACACGATGCGGCGATCGGCCAGTGAATAGAACAGGCCGTCGAAGGCCGCGCTCAGCCGCCGCGTCTGCTCTTCGGCATAGATGCCGGTGGCGCCTGGCTGGGCCATGGGCAATGTGGCGCCGAGAACCTGGCCGGCTTCCTGGTTGCTGAGATTGCGGACGAAGTCCTCGAAAAACGCCACGCGGTTCATTTTGGTGAACAGCACATACACCGGGAAACTGATTCCGAAGCGCTGGGAAATCTCGCCCAGCCGGGCCTGTAACATCCGCGCGGCCGCCGTGAGCGAGTCCGCGGAACCGGCGCGCGTGAAGGTTTCGGCATCGAAGCAGAGCAGCGCGGCGCGCGGGGCTTGCCCGCGGGGTTGCAGACGCTGGAGCAGGCGCGCCCAGCGTTTTGGGTCGGAGAGCAGCGTGCCGCCGGCTTCCACAAACACCATGCCGCGCGCGAACCAGATGTTGGCCACGCGGGTGGGGGCCACCGCATTGTCCTGGTAAACGTTGCCGGCCAGCAACTCCGGGTCGAGACCGGAATTGAGAAGCGTGCTGGTCTTGGTGGAGCCCGGCTCGCCGATGACGAACACCACCGGCAGGTTGCTCAGCTTGGCGCCCTGCGCCAGGTTGGATGCAGCCAGGCGGCCTTCGGCGTCGCGCACCAGGGAGTCGATTTCGTCGTCGGGCCCAGAGGGCACCCCGGCGCCGGCGCCGCCGGATTGGGGCCGGAGCTTCGACCAGAACCAGACGAAGACCACCGCGCCGCCCATGCCCAAAACAGCGAGAATTGCAAAAAGAAGATAGAAACGGCTGGTGTCCAGGTGCAGGGCACTGCCGGCCAGCCAAGCCAGGACCAGATAGCCCAGCAAAGCCGCGCCCGTTCCCAAGTAGAGTTTCATGATCGCTCCTCAACTAACACCGTAGGCCGACCGCTGTCTAACGTTCGCGGCTCAGACTGAGGCCCCATACCGAGCCGCGAGTGTAAACGAGCGGTTGCCCCACATACAGATGAGACGCCCGGTTCAAGTGGCATTGCCATCACAGCTTGCCCGCCAGGTCTCCGAGGCTGGAGACGCCGGAGCCCAGAATCAGCTTGTAGACCACGAATAGAATCACCGCCAGCAGACCGCAAGCCGCGGCGGCGATGCCGAATGTCTGGACCAGCGGATCGGTCCCCGCGCGGCGGACCGCTTCCGGCGGCGGCATCCACCCCGGAGAGATTTCTCCGGCGGCGCCGCGAATGCGGCGGATCTTCTCGGCGACCGCCTCACAGACCGCCCGCAGCTCGCCGCGGCCGCCCAGGCTGTAGCGGCCGGCGAAACCCAGCAGCAGACACAACTGGTAGACCTCGAGCAGATCGGCAAGATCGGGCGAGTCGGTCTTCCCCAGAAGATCCTGGAGGTTCTTGAAAAACACTTCGCCCGCCACGTGATGGCCGAAAAGTTCCTCCTGCAAGGGGCGGCGGGGCCAATCCGCAAAAACGGGACTGCGCAGGTTGAGCACGGATTCGTCCACAAACGCGACCACCGCGAAGATGGCGAGCTTGATGTCGTCGGCGTGGTAGCCGTGATTGCGCGCCTGCTGGTCGGCGGCCTTCAGGCCTTCCAGGATTTGATACCGGAAAGCGGCGGCGTCGGCAATCGACTGGCGGCCGGTTCGCAGGCGCTCGGCGGCAGTGAGGATCTCCTGAAACGCGAGCGCGAGATTCTCATTGCGCCGCGTGGGCGTTGGAGAACCTGGTTGGGGTGCCATGACTGAAACTCCTCCGATTACGATTCGAGAATCACCAATAACTCAAGTTCCGGCTCCGGCAGCTCGCCTGGTATGTACACGCCCACCTGGCGGCTCTGCACGATATGGTCCCAGCAGGGGCCGGACCTGCTGACGCTGAAATACTGCGCGTCCACCCGGGCGGAAATGGACGCGGGAGGCGTGGGGAGGTGGGTGAGCGCCATGCCGGGCAGCGCGCGTTCCACCAGTTTGGGCACAAACAGCTTGGAACAGACCTTGACCAGTTGCGGGGTCTTGGCGATGAGGTCCACCTCTCCCACGGGGGCGCGAATGGAAAAGACCCAGCGCGCGCGGTCGAGGCATCGCTGGTCGGTGATGTCGCCCTCGTACATGTAGTCGGCCGCCTTGCGCAACGGCACGGAAACCACGTTGGTGGGGACCACGGTCTCCAGGTGGGTGCGGATGTGATGGTCCAGCGCGCCGAACGAGAGATCCAGATTGCGGTGGTCGTAGAGCGGCAGCTCGCGGGGATGGGATTCGATGGCGAAGGTGCACAGAGCGCCGCCCAGTTGCAGCATCTCGACGAAGAGCTCCTCCGGGTGGATGTGCCGCGCCGAGTACATTTGGCGCAAGGGAGCGAGCGCGGAGTTGACCGTGTGGAGGAGCCAGAACTGGGCGATGTCGCGCGTGGAGTACTCCGACCAGGAGCGCGCCGCCGAGCCCACCGGGGCGGAAAGCGCGGCGCTCTTCTCGTCGAGGATCTCGATCAGCCGCTGGAGAATCTGCATCAATCGTTCGCTAGCCGAGATCACGGTCGAAGGCGGGATGAAGTCCGGATCGAAAACGAAATGGCCCGTGCCATCGCGCATGACGCGCGCCACGGGCATGCCGAGGACTCCGTCCTGGGTTTCGGTATCCAGGAGCAACGAGAAATTCTTCCGCCCCAACTGGACGGGCTTCTCGTCGCGCCCGGTGGTTTCGTCGGAGAGCGGCTGCGCTTCGGCCACGTAGCGGGTGCGCGGGCTATCGAGCGAACCGGCGGCCACGCAGTTGACCCCGTTGGCCTTTCGCTCGGGGATGGCCAGCAGGACGGTGAGCTTGTCGCGGGTGGGTGGAAACAAGTCGGAGATGTTGCGCGCCGGCGGAAGCGGGTCGCATTCGGGCATATGGAACGCCAGCCCGTCGGGCAGGATGCCGCGGGCATGCAGCAGCGACAGGGTGCCGTTGCGCAGGGCTTCGGCGTCCAATCCAAAGCCCACAAAGCCGTAGGCCTCGAACCGCAGCGCCGAGGCGGCGAACTGGATGGAGTCTTCGAAATACCGGCTCTGCACCTGGAAATGGTGCGGCCCCAGGTACATGCCTTCGGACCAAACCACGCTGGAAAGCTGCTTCATGGCGCCCTACCCCTCATGGTAGAGGTTACTCCACACGGGTGGGGCAACGCTAGTGGCGAATTCTCCGATTCCGGAGCGGCGTAGCTGGTACTCAAGGCGTTTCTCCCGCCCGTCAGGGCGAAAGAGAGTAGCCCATGGCGCAAGCCATGGGACTGGTGAGCAACCAGGGTAGCCCCCGGAGGGGGCGGAAGAACGTTCTTTCGCCCCAGCCGGGGCTTGGTCGATTTCGCTATTCCTCCACGGCTCGCGCCGTGGGCTACGTTCTCTCGCTCCTGCGGAGCCTCAGCGGCTGGTCGTGTGGCCCGCCTTCCGCAAGTGGCTGTGCTTCCGGCTGTACAGGAAGTAGATGGCTTGGCCGATGATGAGCCAGACGATCAGCCGCGCCCAGTTGGACCAGCCCAGCGAATACATCATCGCGAAGTTCCAGACGATGCCCAGGATCGGCACCAGCGGGACCAGCGGCGTCTTGAACGGCCTGGGGGCATCGGGGTTCTTCACCCGCATCACCCACACCCCGGCGCACACGATCACGAAGGCGAACAGGGTCCCGATGCTGGTCATGCTTCCCACGATGCTCAAGGGAAGGAACGCGGAGAAGGGCGCGACGAAGAAGAAAAATAGCAGGTTGGACCGCCAGGGCGTTTTGAATTTCGGGTGGACATCGGAAAAAACGGCGGGCACCAGGCCGTCGCGCGACATGGAGTAAAACACGCGGGATTGCCCGAGCAGCATCACCAGAATCACGGAGGTAAAGCCGCAGATGATGCCAAACTTCACCATGTCATTCATCCAGATGTAAGGCGTCTTGTCGATGGCCACCGCTACCGGCGCCGCCACGCCGAGCTGGGTATACGGGACCATTCCGGTGAGGACGACGGCGAAAAGCACGTACAGCACCGTGCAGATGACCAGCGAGCCGATGATGCCGACGGGCATGTCCTTCTGCGGGTTCTTGGCCTCCTGCGCGGCCGTGGAGACCGCGTCGAAGCCGATATAGGCGAAGAAAATGACCCCCGCGCCCTGCATGATGCCACTCAGTCCGAAGTGGCCGAACTCGCCGGTGTTCTTGGGAATGTACGGCACGTAGTTGGCCCGGTTGATGAACATCCAGCCGACTCCGATCAGGGTCGCCACTACCGCCAGCTTGATCACCACGATGATCCCGTTGGTGCGCGCCGATTCCTTGATCCCGATCATGAGCAGCATGGAGATGAGGAACACGATGATCACGGCCGGAATGTTGGCGATTCCCTGCACCACGTTGCCGTCGGGCAGGGTCACCGGCTCGAACGGGCCGGCGATCCATTGCGCGGGCAGATGGATGCCGAATGTACGCAGGAGGGAAACCACGTACGCCGACCAACTGATGGAGACGGTGGACGAGCCGATGGCGTACTCCAGCACCAGGTCCCAGCCGATGATCCACGCGATCCATTCGCCCAGGGTCGTGTAGGCGTAAGTGTAGGCGCTGCCGGCCACGGGAATCATGCAGGAGAATTCGCTGTAGCACAGGCCGGCGAATGCGCAGCCGATGGCCGCCACAATCATGGAAATGGTGACGGCGGGACCGGCGTTTTGCGCGGCGGCAATGCCCGTCAGGGAGAACAGGCCCGCGCCGATGATGGCGCCGATTCCCAGCGCGATCAGGTTGCCCGGACCGAGGGTGCGCTTGAGATGATGCTTACCGCTTTCCGATTCGGCAATGATGTAGCTGACCGATTTGGTCGCAAACAGACTCATGTCTCAGCTTCCCCCCGCCAGGTGAAGTGGTACGGCAACGCAAAAGATAGCACATTGGGAGACGCCGCGGGGATTCAATCTTGACGGACCGGCGTCGTCATCGCGAGGCTGGCCGGCAACCGATTGGCGGCGTCAGCGGCCCGTCAATGTTCACAGCGCCGGGAATTGGGAAGAGCTGCCGCTGGCCGAGATCGAGCGCCGGCGGAAGCAGGCGCCAAACTGGCGCGTTCTCTCCAGCCGAACTCGATTCACCAGCACACGCGCCACCTGCGGAATCGTCGGCTGGCGGCTCGACGTGCGAAGGAAACAGTTTCAGTTGTTCGGCTTCGCTCTGCTCATTGAACACCTCGACCATTCTGCCCCACCGCGCTTGGGCTGAACGGTTCAACTCACCCAGATAACACAGCGTCCTTTAACATTGCAAACACGGACCTTGCCTCTCTTCCGAGGTCAAAAACCCCGGAATTCGACGCTTTCGTGACGAACTTGGGTCAGCGCGGTAAGGTTACCGTAAACGTGGTTCCCGGGCCGGGATGGGGGGTTAGCTCGACCGTGCCGCCGTGGGACTCGGCGATCCACTTCACGATCGCGAGGCCCAGGCCGAAGCCGCCGTCCTGGCGGGAGCGCGCCTTGTCGGCACGGTAAAAGCGCTCGAAAACGTGGGGGGCGGCTTCCGGGGGGATCCCGACGCCAGTGTCCGAAATATGGATGCGCGCGGCGGCGGGGTCGGCTTCCAGCGACGCGGAGACCTGGCCGCCGGGCCGGGTGCAGCGAATGGCGTTGTCGAGCAGGTTGATCACCAGGCGGCGGAGCAAGGCCTCATCGCCGCGGAATTGGACGTCGCCGGTGGAAGGGCATTCGAGAGCGATATCGGAGGCGACCGCCAGGGTTTGCATGGAGCGGCAGCACTCGGCCAGCAGCTCGTTGAAATAGAACTCGTGAACATCGAGCCTGACGCGGCCGGCATCGGCGCGGGCGAGATTCAGCAGGTCGTCCACCAGGCGGGACAGGCGGCGCGATTCGTCCAGAACGATGGCTAGCGATTCCCGGTATTCGGCGGCGCCGCGGTCGTGGGAAAGAGCCACGTCGGCTTCGCCGCGAATCACGGCAATGGGCGTGCGGAGCTCGTGGGAGGCGTCGGCCACGAAGCGGCGCATGGCTTCGAAGGACTGATCGAGGCGCGCCAGCAGCTCGTTGAACGAGGCGGCCAGGACCAGCAGTTCTTCGGCGGCGCGGCCGATTTCAAGGCGCCGGCTCAGGTTGCTGCCGGTGATCTCGCGCGCCTGCTCGGCCATCCAATTGAGGGGAGCGAGGCTGTGGGTCGAGAGCAGGTAGCCGCCGATTCCGGCCAGCCCCAGGAGCAACGGCAGGGCGAGGAAGATGACGCGGCGAACCACCGCGAGATCGGCGGCGATGGAATCGAGCGGCGCGATGGAGAAGATCAGGAAACTGCGGCCGAGAGCGGTCAGGCGATGGGTGGCGGCGCGCGCGCCATGGGGGCCCAATTGCGGCAGCGCCAGCACCAGGTCCGGCGGGGCTTGGCGGGCGGCCAGCGCCGCCACGGCATCGGATTCCCGCTGCGAGACCGGGCCGCTCGACGCCAGCAGGCGGAAGCCCGACAGGATCGCCACGCGGCTGCCGTGCAGGCGCAATCCGGCTACAGCCTCGGTGGCGGCCATCGGCACGTCGCCCTTTTCCTCCACCAACTCGTCATCGAAAAGCGCCCCGGTGGTGCTGGCTTCGGATGTCAGCGATTGGTCCAGGCGGGTCCGCAGGTCTTGGGACAACAAGCTATGGAGGACGATGCTGAACAGAACGAAGAGCAGCGAGAACAGGGCCACGTACCAGACGGTGAGGCGGAACCGGAAGCTCCTAATCATCGTTGGCCTCCGGGTCCGCGCTCAGAATGTAGCCTTCGCCGCGGCGGGTGTGAATCAGGCGGCGGCTGAAACCCGTGTCGAGCTTCGCGCGCAGGCGCTTGATGTAGACGTCGATCACATTCGAGAGCGGATCGAAGTTCTCGTCCCAGACGTGCTGCCCAATCTGCTCGCGGCCCACCACCCGGTCCCGATTGAGCACCAGAAACTCGATCAGCGCGTACTCCTTGGCGGTGAGGTTGACGGGCTTCCCGGCGCGCGTTACAGCGTGGCTGGCGGTGTTCAAAGTGAGGTCGGCGACGCGCAACACCTGGGGGCGCAAAGCGGCGGGGCGCCGCAGCAGGGCGCGCAGGCGGGCCAGCAGCTCTTTGAAATCGAAGGGCTTGGCGAGATAGTCGTCGGCGCCGGAATCGAGGCCTTCCACGCGATCGTCGACGGCGCCGCGGGCGGTCAGCATGAGGATGGGGATGCGAAAGCCCGAGCCGCGAAGTTCCCGGCAGACGGTGTGGCCGTCCTTCACCGGCAGCATGACATCGAGAATCACGACGTCGTACTGGTTGACGGCGGCCTGGTACAGGGCCTGTTCGCCGTCGCGGGCGATATCGACGGCATAGGCCTGTTCGCGGAGGCCCTTGGCGATAAATCCGGCGACGCGGGATTCGTCTTCGACCAGCAAGATGCGCACGTGGTGCTAGAACTTCTTCAGCTCTTCGATCAGGGCGCCGAGGCCCTTGATGCGGTAGAGGTCGGAGAGCCGCTGCTCTTCGTTCGAAGGCGGCAGCACCTTCAGCAGGAGAGCGTTCTCGAGGTTCTGGCGGTTGGGAACCCACACTTTCCCATCGGCGAATTCCACCTCGCTGACAAAACCCGTCATGCCCTGGATGGTCACCGGTTGGCCGCTGCGCGAGAATCGCAGCGCGGTCTCCTGCAAGACGCGAGCGGTGTGTCCGGGCGGCAGGTAGAGGGCGGGGTCGGCGGCCGGAAGGGATGCCGCCATGTACTGCTGGCCCGTCCGATCGCGCACCAGCCAGCCAAGCTCGACGTACTTGATGGCCTTGTCCGATTTGTTCAGCACCTGGATATGCGGGGCGCGCACCTCATTTCCGGCAAGCTGCGCCGATCCCTCGACCGGCTCTACGGGCGAATCGGGGAACTTCAGGAAGGCGAACTGCGCGGTGCGTTCGGCGCCCGCGGCGGTGGAAGAAACCGCGGGGCCGCCGCGGGCCACGCGCACATCCAATTGCGGGCGCTCGGCCTGGCGCGCCAGGCTTTCGATCATCTCGTGGCGCAACCCGTCGGGGCCGTTCTGCGCCAGCACGCGCTTAAAATGCTCGCGGTCGCGCTGCGCCTCCATTTCCCAGGCGGTCATGGTGCGCCGCGAGTTGAGCCGGTCGTCGCCGTAGAAGGAAAGGTCCTGAAAGAGCACGCCGTCCAGGTTCACTTCCACCAGCGGCCCGGCCGCCGCTTGCGTGGGGCGCACCAGTTGCATGTCGATTCGAACCGGGAAGGCTTCACCCGGCCCCACGTTCAGGCTGGGGTAGGCCACCGACCCTTTGCCGCCCAGGGTCACTTCCTGCGATACCACCCGCAGCGTCACCCCGTGGATGCGGCTGGCGCTCAGGTTGCGCAGCGTCAGCGCCATGTGGAGGTCGAGCACCAGGGCCGCGCCGCGAGCCGTGGCGCGCGATTCGCCGGTGGCCACGTTGAGCACCGCCACGGGCGAATCCTTGGCGAAATTGATACTGATGGAGCTGCGCGGATCGAGCGCAACATCCTGCGCCAGCAAGGTCGCCACGCCCAGGAATCCCAGTACCGCCAGCCGCATTCGATTTTCAATCCGCATACACGTTATCGATCGTTACGTAGCCCGTTTCGGGATCCACATAGCGAGCCCTCATGGAGCCTTGCGCGCCCACCGAGTATTGCACGTTTTGGGCGCCGGAGTGCAGCAGGCGGAGCGCCTGGCCGCCCTCCCGGACCTGAATTCCATTAGCCGTGGTCTGCACCACCACGCCATCGTATTTCGGCGCGCTGGGCGCCGGATGCTCCAGAACCAGGCCGGCAAACAGCAGGACCACCACGCTGGCGAAGGCCACCACCGCGCGGACGCGGGTGAACAGGGGCGTTTCGCGCAAGGGCGTCTGGCCGGTGCGGACGCACTCGCCGGCCGCCAGTCCCAGCCGGATGTTGGCCTTCATCTCCGCAGCCAGGCGGTTCCAGGAGATCTCGGGGGTCTCGGCCAGCTCGGGGAGAATCGCGCGCACTTCCTGGAACCGGGCGGCCTCATCGCGGCACTCCCCGCATTTCGCCAGGTGGCGCTGGGTTCTCCAGCGGGCAATGGGCCCGAGGTCCCCACCCGCGTGTAATGCCAATGTCGCCCGATCGGGATGTTTCATCTTTCTACCGCTTCCTTCTTTCGATATACCGCCGGAACTTGGTGCGCGCGTTGGCTATGTGCGAGCGCACCGTGGCTTTGGAGCAGTTGAGCCGCTGGGCCACCTCTTCCGCCGGCAGGCCTTCCACGTCGCGCAGCATCAGCGCCGCCCGTTCCCGCGGGCTCAGAAGGCGCAAGCCATCTTCCAGATAATTCCGTTCCTCGCTCCGCAGCACGGCCTGTTCGGGGCTCTCCAACTGGCTGGCCGGAGCCTCATCCAGCTCGCAAAACGTGGCGCGGCCGCTACGGCGCAGGAAATCGATGGCCGTATTGGTGGCGATCCGCGACAGCCAGTGGGCGGCCTTCAGCTCGTCCTTGAGCTGCTCCTGGCGCTGGAGAGCCTTGATGAAGGCTTCCTGGGTGAGGTCCTGGGCATCGGCCACGTTCCCCACGATCCGGTAAATCTGGACGAAGATACGCCGTAAATGCTCGGAAACAAAGCGATTCTGCCGTTCCAGAAGTTCCAGGCCGGGCTCGACGATTTCTTCGCTCATCGGGCTGTAACCGACTGTTTCCACGGGTTCTAAACTGATGACGCTAGAACCCTGAAAACGTGGAATCTAAAGTAGGGGCTGGGCATGCCCAGCCCCTACCTCGCTAGAGCCATTCTATCGCGCGCCGAAGCCGTAGCGCTGGCGGTCCTGCCGCCGGTGGGGCTGGCCGAGCTGCGAAGAACACCGGCGACAAGGGGGTGCCCTCTGGGCCCGGCGCTACGGGGTGCCGAAGCCTGATAAGCTTGGTAGTTCGAATGAAACTCGCAGAACGAATGAGCCGCCTCTTACTCGAATCCGCCTTCGATGTCCTGGTACGCGCCCGCGCGTTGGAAGCGAAGGGCTGCAGCGTGATTCACCTGGAGATCGGCGAACCCGATTTTCCGACTCCGCCGCATATCGTCGAAGCGGCCACGAAAGCGCTCGACGAAGGTTGGACCCATTACGGTCCGCCGCAGGGCTACCCCGAGTTGCGAGAAGCCATCGCGGCGCACGTTTCGCGGTCGCGCGGAATCCCGGTTGGGCCACAGCACGTATCGGTGGTGCCCGGCGGCAAGCCCGTCATCTTCTTCCCCATGTTGGCGCTGCTGGAACCCGGCGACGAGGTCATCTACCCCAATCCGGGCTTTCCGATTTACGAATCGATGATCGGGTTCCTGGGCGCCAGGCCGGTACCGATGCCGCTCGAAGAGAAGCGCGGCTTTTCCTTCGACCTCAATCTGTTTCGCGACCGGCTCTCGGACCGCACCAAACTGGTGATTCTGAACTCGCCCGAGAATCCCACCGGGGGCGTGATTCCGCCCGCGGATATCGCGGCCATCGCCGGAATGCTTCGCGAGCGCGACGTGATGGTGCTGAGCGATGAAATCTATTCGCAGCTCTATTACGGCGCAGAGGCGCCCGCGTCAATCGCGAGTTTCCCCGGCATGCGGGAGAAGACCATCATCCTCGACGGCTTCTCGAAAACCTATGCCATGACCGGCTGGCGCCTGGGCTACGGCGTGATGCCGGAGTGGTTGGTGGACGCGGTGAGCAAGCTGATGGTGAATTCCAACTCCTGCACGGCCAGTTTCACGCAGCGCGCCGGCATCGCCGCGATCGCCGGGCCGCAGGACTGCGTGGCCGCCATGGTGGCGGAATTCCGCCGCCGGCGCGACGCATTCTGCCCGGGGCTGGACCGGATTCCGGGATTCCGCTGCGCGGCGCCGGGCGGCGCGTTCTACGCGTTTGCCAACGTGACCGGCACCGGCATCCCCTCCAAGGAATTGGCCGCGTACCTGCTGGAGGAAGCCGGCGTGGCGTGCCTGAATGGCGGCAGTTTCGGAGAACATGGCGACGGCTACATTCGCTTCAGCTACGCCAACTCGCTGGCCAACCTGATGGAAGCGGTGGAGCGGATCAGGAAGGTCTCCGTGAGGTGGGAACGGGCGGTGGTGGCACCAGCGGCCACCGCTCCCTAAGAGGCTCTGAAGAGATCGCCCGCAAGCGGGTAATGGGCAAGCTAAAGCATGCCCCACCAAAACAGCCTGGTCCTGCAACTGGTGGGGCATGCTTGCCCATTTTTTCACGGTTTCTAACGGTCACGGCAATCGGTATTTCGATTGGATTGCCGGGGCCGAACGGCGGTGCGCCGGGGACGATCTTCCCGCATGGCCGCGAGGTCGCCCCTCCAACTGCCCGTCCCGAAGAAGCGCGGGATGGCCTGGATCTTCTTCAGGCGGATCTGCTCATCCGACAAACGATATGTGCGCCGCATACACATAGCGTATCAAGAGCGATTCCTACCGCAGGGTCACGATAGTGGCGCCCCAACCGCCGGCTTCGGCTGGGGCGTCCCGGAAATCGGCCACGAAATCCGTGCGCGCCAGAACCGAACGCACCATCTCGCGCTGGACCCCTATGCCGCGTCCGTGGATGATCCGCAGCGCATGGAACCCCAGCCGGTGCGCCTCGCGAAGGTATTCTTCCACCACCGCCTTCACATCGCGCGGCGGGATGCTGTGCAGATCGAAAACGTCCGTGATGGGAATGCGAATCGGCTCCATAAAAACCAAAGGCCCGGTCAGCCGAAGCCGACCGGGCCGAATCGAATCGCCGCTACTGCGCGCACCCGATGCTAAGCGACCTGCTGAGACCGGTACAGGCTCACGATCGCTTCCATCTGATCCTTCAACCGGAGTTTCAGCTTCTTCAACCGCGTCTCCTCCAATTCTTCTTCATAAGTCAGATGGGGAAGCGATTCCAGGGCATCCAGCTTCTGGGCAAACTCCGTATGCTGACTGGCAAGCCGGCGAAACTCCTCGTTTGTTACCATCAGGTGCGCTTTCAACTCTTCCTGTGCGTTCCGTTCCATATTGGGCAATTCCTCCCAAGAGCTCGTCGCATTGTGAAAGGACGGCATCACCGTCCTAAGGCCACCTTAACATGAATGAAACTTCATGACAATAGCCGCTTCGGGTGGCGCCTGGTAGTACCCGGGGCGCGAGCTAACCTCTTGGAATCCCATGTGATTGTAGAATGTGCGGGCGGCCAAATTGGATTCCCGGACCTCTAAGTACACAACTCCCGGAGACTCCCCCAGGAGAGACTCCACCAGCTTGCGCGCCACTCCCTGGCGGCGGAATTCGGGGGCCACCGCAAGGTTCAGCAACTCGGTTTCACCCTCCGCGACCATACGCGACACCAGGAAGCCCGCCACCCGAATTCCGCGGAGCGAGACGCGGAAGTCGTACCGCAGGTAGTCGGCGGCGTCCCACTGGGCAGCCTCGTGGCTGGCGGCCTGGATGAGGGCGACTTCGGCCAGGTCGCCTGGTCCGCCGCGCCGGATCACCCCGCTACATTTTGGGCGCGTAGTAGCCCCGCCGGACATTCACCAGGAAATTCTTGCGTTCCTTCACCCGCACGTCGATGGGGTGGAAAAGACCGTCGGTCTTCAGCGGGTCGGGCCGGTAGGAAAGGCTGTACTGGTGACGCAACTCGTTGGCGATGTTCTCGAACGACTGGTCCAAATCCTCCACCTTGAACGGGAAGAAAGCTCGCCCCCCGGTTTCCTGCGCGAAGTACCGGAGAACCTTATCGCCGTCGGTCTCGATGCGGGTGATATTGGTCGAGATGGCATAGATCACCACGTCGGCCTTCTGCGCCATTTCGAGCGCCTGGTCGCGGGTGTAACGGCTCTGGTTGTCGTCGCCGTCGCTGACGATGACGATGGCGCGGCGGAACTTGTACCGCGGCTGGTCCTGCGAAAGCTTGTCGCGGCAGGCGAAGTAGATGGCATCGTAGAGCGAGGTTCCGCCGCCGGGATGCAGATTGCGAATCGCGGCAGTCAGCTTGTCGGTGTCGTTGATCAGGTCGGACACCAGCTCGGCCGAGGTGTCGAAGCTCACCACCATGGCCTTGTCGAGGTTGGTGCGCATCACGCTGTCGATGAACTGGCTGGCGGCCTCCTGCTCGAACTTGAAGCGTTCCCGGACGCTGTTGCTGGTGTCGATCAGAATGCCGAGGCGCAGGGGCAGGTCGGACTCCGCCGCGAAGTCGGAGATGGTTTGCCGCCGCTTGCCCTCGACGATTTCAAAATCGTTCTTGTCGAGGTCGGTAATGAAGCGGCCCTTCTTGTCGGTAACGGTGAACAGCAGGCTCACGCGCGTGACGTTGACCTGGATACGGGTGGGCTCGTCGCTCTGGAGCACCTGGCCCGCGGGCTTGGCGGGGTCCTGCCCGGCGGCGCATACGGCGATGGCCAGCGCGCCCGCGGCCGCGAGTGGCGCCCAAATCTTCATATGGTCCGATTATAGCGTGGGGGTGCCCAGCCCTTCCAGCCAGGACTCCAAATCCGCGGGCAGCGGCGATTCGACTGCAATCTCTTCGCCCGTTGTGGGTTGGTGGAAGCGGATGCGGCGGGCGTGCAGGAAGAAGCGGCCCAGGGGGGGGCGGCCCTCCACTTTGGCGGGCGCGCCGTACAGCGTGTCGCCGGCTACGGGGTGGCCAATGCTCGAGAGGTGCACCCGGATCTGGTGCGTGCGGCCGGTGCCGATCCGCACTTCGAGCAGCGTGAAGCGGTCAAACCGGCGCAATACGCGGTACTCGGACCACGCGGCGCGGCCTTTGTCGAGGCGGGTGGTCATACGGGTGCGGTGCACGGGGTCGCGGGCGATGGGGCGTTCCATACGTCCGCTCTCGTGCTTCACTTGGCCGTGTACCAGCGCCAGGTAGACCTTCTCGACTTGCCGGCTCGAGAATTGCGCCGCCAGCCGCCGATGGGCGTCATCGTTCTTGGCCACCAGCAGGACGCCGCTGGTATAGCGGTCGAGCCGGTGCACGATGCCGGGCCGCAGGGCGCCGGCAACGCCGGAGAGCGCGCCGAAACGACCGAGCAGCGCGTTGACCACGGTGCCGGAATGGACGCCGGCGCCGGCGTGGACCACCATGCCGGCGGGCTTATCGATGGCCACCACATCCCGGTCCTCATAGAGCACGGCCAGGGGAATGGCCTCCGGCATGGCGCGGAGCGGGGGAGGCTCGGCGGGTTCGACGTCAACGGCCTCACCCGCCCGCAGCGCGTGGGAAGGCCGCGCCGGGACGCCGTTCACCAGCACGCGGCCCTCTTTTATCCACTGCTGAATCCGCGAGCGGCTGAATTGCGGCAGGTGTTCGTGGAGCATCTGGTCCAGGCGCTTGCCGGCTTCGTTGGGTTCGGCGGAGAGGCGCACGAGCGCGAATCGACCTATCTATACAACCGAGCCCGCATGACCTGGCGAGGACGGGACTTCCTGCTGTTGCGGCGGCAGCTCCGGCGTTTTGTCCTCGGATGCCAGCATCCGGCGGTCATAAAACTGGATCCGGCAGTAACGGCAGTGGTGCAGCCTTCCACCAACCGTCCGCTCCAGAAAATTCAGAAAACCGGTTTGCAGCCGATCGATCCGGTCGGGCTCCTTCAGCCGGGTGACGCGGAAGGTCCCGCAATGCGGGCAACGGCAGTGTGGCCCGAAATGGTACGTGTAGCGGCGCGGATAATAAGTTTCCGCGTCGCAGTCGCGGCAGGCATAAATCGCCATGTAAGTGAAGCGCTCGAAAAAAGTCCTGTGGACGCGCCGCACCCGCCCGCCGCACTGCTCGCACTTCGGCATATCCAAATCCATTTATAACGCAATTTGCGGAACCGGCACAAGCCGCGCCACAATAAGAGATCGCCCTTTCCAACCGTGGATCGCTATGCTGGACCGGATCACCGTGCATGGCGCGCGCCAGCACAACTTGAAGAACATCGATGTGGAGATTCCCCGGAACGCCTTCACGGTGATCACGGGGCTCAGCGGCTCCGGCAAGTCGTCGCTGGCGTTCGACACCATTTACGCCGAGGGCCAGCGGCGCTATGTGGAGACGCTCTCCACTTATGCGCGCCAGTTCCTGGACCAGATGGAGCGGCCGGATGTGGATTCCATCGACGGTCTCAGCCCCGCCATTTCCATCGAGCAGAAAACCACCAGCCGCAGCCCGCGTTCGACGGTGGGGACCATCACCGAGATCTACGATTATCTGCGCCTGCTGTACTCCTCGATCGGCACGCCGCACTGCCCGGTGTGCGGCAACCGGATTTCGCGGCAGACCACGGAGCAGATTCTCGGGCACGTGCTGGCGCTCAAGCCGGAGGACCGCATCATGGTGATGGCCCCGGTGGCGCGCGGCCGCAAAGGGGAATACAAGAAGGACCTCGAGAAACTCGCCCGCCAGGGTTTCGTGCGCGCGCGCATCGACGGCATCCTGCGCTCTCTGGACGAAGACATTGTGCTCGACAAGCGCAGGAACCACACCATCGAAGTCGTGGTAGACCGGCTGCTGGTGAAGGCGGGGATCGAAAAGCGGCTGGAGGCCTCCATCGATGTTGCCACCAAGCTGGCCAACGGACTGGTGCTGATCGCGGTGGTGAACGGGGAGGAGCGCCTCTATTCGCAGAAGCTGGCCTGCACCGAGTGCGGCGCCAGCATTCCGGAGCTGGAGCCGCGCTCGTTCTCGTTCAACAGCCCCTACGGCGCGTGCGAGGAATGCCACGGGCTGGGCAGCAAGTGGACTTTCGACCCGGCCAAGGTGGTGGCGGACCCCTCCAAACCGCTGCTCGACGGCGGTCTGGGTCCGGGCGCGGGTTCCTGGTCCATGCAGCAGCGGCTGGAGGAATTCGCGAAGAGGTCGCGCATCAATCTGAAAAAACCGTTCGAGGAGCTTCCGCCAGCGACGCGCGCGCTACTGCTCGAAGGCGGTGCCGGGTTCGAGGGCATTCTGGGGACCTTGAGCGAGCTGTACGAGGGGTCCACGGAAACCTATCGCGAGTGGCTCACGGAATACATGTCGCCGGTGGAATGTCCGGCCTGCCGGGGCAGGCGGCTGCGGCCCGCGAGCCTGGCGGTGCGCGTGAAGAATTTTTCCATCGCAGAGTTCACGGCGCTGCCGGTCGAGCGCGCGCTGATCGCCGTGCGCAACTGGGAACTCAACGAGCGCGAGGGGCAGATTGCCGGCCGCGTGCTGGATGAAATCCGCCGGCGCCTGGAGTTTCTTTCCGCCGTGGGGCTCGGCTACCTGAGCCTGGAGCGCTCGGCCGCCACGCTGGCGGGCGGGGAGGCGCAGCGCATACGGCTGGCCACGCAGATCGGCTCCAAGCTGCGCGGCGTGCTCTACGTGCTCGACGAGCCCTCCATCGGTCTCCATCCGCGCGACAACGGCCGGCTGCTCGACACGCTCAAGCATCTACGCGACATGGGCAACACGGTGCTGGTGGTGGAGCACGACGCCGAAACCATCGAACGGGCCGACTACGTGATCGACCTGGGACCGGGCGCGGGACGCCTGGGTGGCGCGCTGGTGGCCGCGGGCACTCCGGCGGCGATTGCGCGCAACGCCGCCTCGCTCACCGGCCGCTACCTATCGGGCGCGCTCGAAATCGCGATTCCGAAAGAACGCCGCCCGCCGGGGGAGAAGAAACTGGTGATTCGCGGCGCGCGCCAGCACAATCTCAAGGGGATCGACGTGGAAGTGCCGCTGGGCCTGCTCACCGTCGTGACGGGCGTCTCGGGCAGCGGGAAATCCACGCTGGTCAACGAGATTCTGTACCGCGCGCTGGCCAAGGAAATCTACGGCTCGCACGAAGAACCCGGCGCGCACGACGCCATCGAGGGAATCGCCAATATCGACAAGGTCATCCGCATCGACCAGGCGCCTATCGGCCGCACGCCGCGGTCCAATCCGGCCACCTACACGGGGCTGTTCACGCCCATCCGCGATCTCTATGCCATGCTGCCGGAATCGCGCGAGCGGGGCTACAAGCCGGGGCGCTTCAGCTTCAACGTGAAAGGCGGCCGCTGCGAGGCCTGCCAGGGCGACGGTCTCAAACGCATCGAAATGAATTTCCTTCCGGACGTGTACGTCACCTGCGACGTTTGCCGCGGCCGCCGGTATAACCGCGAGACGCTGCAAGTGAAGTTCAAGGGCCACTCCATCGCCGACCTGCTGGATACCACCGTGGAAGAGGCATTGCCCCTGATGGAGAACCTGCCGCAGATCCGGGCCAAGCTGCAAACGCTCAATGACGTGGGCCTCGGATATGTGCACCTGGGCCAGTCTTCCACCACGCTCTCCGGCGGCGAAGCGCAGCGCATCAAGCTGGCTAAGGAGCTGAGCAAGCGCCAGACGGGCCGGACGTTCTACCTGCTGGATGAGCCCACCACGGGCCTGCACTTCGACGACGTGCGCAAGCTCCTGGACGTTCTTGCAGCGCCTGGTGGGATTGGGCAACACGGTGGTGGTGATCGAGCACAACCTGGACGTGATCAAGACCGCCGACTGGATCATCGACTTGGGCCCGGATGGCGGCGAGTACGGCGGCCGCGTGGTGGCCGCGGGCACTCCCGAGCAGGTCAGCCGGTCGAAGAAAAGCTACACGGCCGAGGCCTTGCGAAAGGTGCTCGGCAACGGGAAGGCGGCATGAGCAAATACTCCAAGCGCCCGCTGGATTTCGCGGGCCTCAAGACCGTCCCTCTAAAGGAGCGCGGCGGCAAGGTGAAGACGGCGGACTTCGCTTCCGTTTATCGGGCGGGCTCCGGCGTGGCGGGGTGGCTGGATTCGCTGCCCCGCATACTGGCGGGCAATTCGTTCCGCGCGGTGGTGGATGCAGTGGTTGAGGCGCGCCGCCGGGAGCGCGCGATCATCTGGGGACTGGGCGGGCACGTCATCAAGTGCGGCCTCGCGCCGGTCGTCATCGGCCTGATGCGCCGCGGTTATGCGACCGTGATTGCGATGAACGGCGCGGCCGCCATCCACGATTTCGAAATCGCGCTGGCCGGGCACACCAGCGAAGACGTGGAAGCGGTGCTGCCGGATGGCCGGTTCGGCTCCGCCGAAGAGACCGGGCGGGAGATGAACCGCGCCATCGCCGAAGGAGACAGGGAAGGGTTCGGAATGGGCGAAGCGCTGGGACGCTGGCTCAGTAGCGCCGGGCCCAGTGGGCGCCCCCTTGTCGCCGGTGATTCCAGCCTCCTGCTCCAGGCCTACCGCCAAGGCACTCCGGCGACCGTGCACGTGGCCATCGGAACGGATACGCCGCACACCCATCCCGCCGCCGATCCGGCCGCCATCGGCAGCACCTCGCACCGCGATTTCCGGCTGCTCTCGGCATACATCGCGGACCTGGACGACGGCGGAGTTTACCTCAACGTGGGGTCCGCCGTGGTGCTCCCCGAGGTGTTCCTCAAGGCCGTCGCAGCGGTGCGCAACCTGGGCCACCCGCTGGCCAATTTCACTACCGCGGATTTCGACTTTCTGCAACATTACCGCCCGCGGGCGAACGTGGTGGAACGCCCGCACGCCGGTTCGGGCGGAGCGGGATATGCCATCACCGGCCACCACGAACTGATGATCCCGCTGCTGGCGGCGGCGCTCATCGAAAGGGACTCTTGATGGAAGAGCAGCCGTCCGAGGCGCCCCTGCCGCCCGCGCCGGAACCGGAGCGTCACCCCTTCTGGGGTTACCTCGATCTGCTTTTTTTTGCCGGCCTGGTGATCCCCAGCATGTTGATCGGTTGGGCAGTGGCGAAGGGCGGGATCTGGGTGTTTCACATCCACGCCCTGCGCGTGTCCGAACTCCTGGCCGCGCAGTTTCTGGGCTACGGTATTCTGTTCGGCGGGCTGCTGCTGATGTTCCGGATCGAATACGCGCGTCCCTTCTGGCGCTCGCTGGGGTGGACCAGGGCGTCCATCCCGTTTCTCTGGAATGTCATCTGCGGCCTGGGCGCCGCCTTCGTGGTGGCGTTGATGAGTGCCTTGATCCACACGCCCAACGTCAGCACTCCGCTTACGGAAATGATGCAGGACCGCACTTCGGTGATCCTGCTCGCGACCTTCGGAGTCACGCTCGGCCCGCTGTGCGAAGAGCTGGCGTTCCGCGGTTTCCTGCAGCCGCTGCTGGTGCGCAGCCTGGGCCCCATCCCGGGCGTCCTGGTGGCCGCGATTCCGTTCGGGCTGCTGCATTTCCAGGAATACGGCAACTCATGGCGCCACGCCGTGCTGATCGCGCTGGCCGGCGCGTCATTCGGATGGATGCGCCAGGCGACCGGATCCACCAGGGCAGCCGCCATCATGCACGCGTCCTATAACGCGCTGTTCTTTTTCGTGCTGTTCGCGCAGCGGCGAGAGCTGCCCCACATATGGTAGCGTGACACTTTGCGCTTCTACACGTCTTATGGTAGAGCTGTAGAAGCACGAGGTGTATGATGCCGCCCAAATCCGATCTTCCGCAAGGCACTCTGGATCTGTTGATTCTCAAAGTTGTGGCGCTTGGCCCGGTGCACGGATACGCTATCGCGCAGCGGCTGCAACAGGTGTCGCGCGATGTAGTCCAAGTGCCCCAGGGCTCGCTCTACCCGGCCCTGCACCGGCTCGAAAACCGCGGATTCCTGGCTGCGGACTGGAAGGAAACCGAGACCGGGCGTGAGGCCAAATTTTACCGCCTGACCCGCAAAGGGGGGACGCAGCTCGAAAACGAAGCCGCGAGTTGGGAGCGGTTGGCGTTAGCCGTCGGGCTGATCCTCAGAATCGCCGAGGGGGGCGCGAAATGACCCGCTGGCAACGTTTCTGGCGGCGAGAGCAGATGGAAGCCCACCTGGAGAAGGAAATCCGCTTCCATCTGGACCATCACACGGCCGATCTGATCGCGCGCGGACACAGTCCCGAAGAAGCGCGGCGGCTGGCCAGGCTGGCCATCGGCGGACCGGCCCAGGTGACGGAGGAGTGCCGCGATGCCCGTGGCACGCGCTGGTTGGAGGACCTGTGGCAGGATTTTCGCTATGCGCTTCGCACCCTGCGGCAGAAGCCGGGATTTACTGCGGTGGCCCTGTTGACACTGGCTCTCGGCATCGGCGCTACCACGGTCATGTTTACCGTCATCGACGGCGTGCTGCTCAAGCCGCTGCCTTACGCGGATCCCGGCCGGCTGGTGCAGGTTCAGGAACAGACGAAAGGGCAGATCAATTTCATTTGGGGCGAACGATGGGCATTTGCGTATCCGAACTATCTCGATTGCAGGAGCGAGGTCCGTTCTCTATCGCTGGCGGCGTGGCGCTATAGCCGAGGCACGGTGAGTCATCCTGACGAAGCCGAGTACGTCGACGGCGTTGAGATGTCGTCCGAACTGTTTCCGGTTCTGGGCGTCACTCCATTCCGGGGACGCTCGTTCTCGCCCGAAGAGGACCGGCCCGGAGCAAGGCCCGTGATGATCCTGGGCTACAGTTTATGGCAGCACCACTTCAGCGGAAGCCCGGCAGTGATCGGTTCGCCGGTTGTGTTTGACGGAAAGTCCTATACCGTCATCGGTATCGCGCCGGCGGCTCTCCGGTTGTTTGGAAATGAGATCGATCTCTATACGCCGCTCGGCCAGGATCCTTCGCCGTTTCTGCAGAGGCGCGACAGGCATTTCGGCATCAATGTCTTCGCGCGCCTCCGGCCCGGCGCGACACTTCCGGCGGCGCAGTCGGAGCTGGACCTGATCGGGGGGCGTCTGGCGGCGCAGTACCCGGAGTCCAACAAGGGCCGCGGCTTCGTTGCGGAACCGCTACGTCCGTCGGTGGGGAGTGTCCGATCCGTGCTGTGGCTGCTGCTGGGCGCGGTCAGCCTGGTGCTGCTGATCGCGTGCGTGAATGTCGCCAGTTTGCTGCTGGCGCGCGCGGCTTCACGCGAGCGCGAGCTTGCCATGCGCGTGGCGCTGGGGGCGGGCCGCGGCCGGCTGGCGCGCCAATGTCTGACGGAAAGCGCGGTGCTGGCGTTTTGCGGCGGCCTGCTCGGCATTCTGCTGGCGGCCGTCGGGTTACGCCCATTCGTGGCGTTCTGGCCAGGCAGTTTGCCGCGCGCAGAGGAGGTTGGGCTGGATTGGCGCGTGCTGCTGTTTGCGATCGGCGCTTCGCTGGCGAGCGGACTATTCTTCGGACTGGCGCCGGCTCTGCGCGTTCCCGTGCGCCAGGTGGAGCAAGCACTGCGGGCCGGAGGACGGACCGTGGCGGGAAGCTCGCGCCGTCTGCACAGCGGCTTTGTCATCGCGGAGATCGCCCTGTCGGTGGTGCTTTTGGTCGCCGCCGGAATGCTGGGACGCACCGTGCTGCGGCTGTCGTCCCTCGACCCGGGCGTGAAACCCCACAACGTATTGACCAGCCGGATGGCGCTTTCACCGGGCACGCTGGGAAGCCCGGCGAAGATCCGTGTGGCCTGGCAGGAGGTGTTGGACGCCGCCCGCGGGGTGCCGGGAGTAGAGTCGATCGCGATGGTGGATACCGTCCCAATGCGCGAAGGCAACAACCCGATCGGGTACGGGACCTCCCCGGCCGAGGCCTCGCGGCCGGATAACCAGCAGCCCCACGCGCTGGCAAACAGCGTGACGCCCGATTATCTCAAAGTAATGGGCATCCGGCTGCTGCGGGGCCGGTTCTTCGACGACCACGACCGGATGGGGGGCGAAACTGTCGTAGTGATCGATGATGTGCTGGCGAGACAAGCCTTCGGCGGACTGGATGCGGTTGGGAAGCGCCTCTGGATTCCCTCCTCGGTCAGCCCGTTCTCGTCGAACACCGACCTTCCGGACCCCGTACGGGTGGTGGGAGTGGTGGAACATGTCCGCTATTGGGGGCTTGCCAGTGACGACCAGGCGAAAGTGCGCGCGCAGTTCTACTATCCAATTTCTCAGGTGGTGGACCCATTGATGCGGCGATGGTCCGAGCTCATGTCGATTGCCGTGCGGACCAGCATTGACCCCCTGAAAATGGTGCAGCCGCTGAAGCGGGCGGTGCACGGAGCCGCCAACGATCAGGTGCTTTACGAGATCCACACACTTGAGCAGCTTGTCGGAGATTCGCTGGCTCGACAACGCTTTCTCCTGCTGTTGTTCGGGGTCTTCGCCGGGCTGGCATTGCTGCTGGCGTGCGTCGGCATCTACGGCGTGCTGGCGTATTTGACCAGTCAGCGAGTGCCGGAAATCGGCGTCCGCATGGCGCTGGGGGCCAGTTCGGGTGCAGTCCTGTGGATGGTGTTGCGGCAGAGCCTGGGAATGATTCTCATGGGCGCCGGCGTTGGCACGGCTGCCGCCGCGGCTGCGGGGCGTGTCATCGAGCGCCTGGTGGACGGAATGCAGCCGGCCGGGCCATCGGTTTTCGCCGTCACGATTCCCGTCCTCATGGTCGCTGCCCTGATCGCGAGCCTGATACCCGCGCGTCGCGCCAGCCTCGTGGACCCGCTGAGAGCGCTCCGGCAGGAGTAGCTGACAGCCACCAAGCCATCAGCGGTCACACACGCTCCCACAGTATCCTAGTGACTGAATGGTAGAGACAATCCAGTGGACCGAGGCGGGCGTGGTCATGATCGACCAGACGCGGCTGCCGCTCGAAGAAGTGTATGTGACCTGCCGGACGTATGAGGAGGTGGCGGACGCCATCCGCGGCATGGTGATCCGCGGCGCGCCGGCTATTGGCGTGGCCGCCGCCATGGGCGTGGCGCTGGGCGTGCTGCACGCGAACGAGCGGCAACTCGATCGGGAGATGGAGACCATCTGCGACGCGCTCGCCGCCACGCGGCCCACGGCCGTGAATCTGTTTTGGGCCATCGAACGCATGAAGCGGTTGTATGCCTCGGTGCGCGGCCAGCCGATCGGCGAGATCCGGCGGCGGCTGGTGGAGGAGGCGCTGGCGGTGCGCGAGGAGGATATCGCCATCAACCGCGCCATCGGGCGCAACGGGGCCGTGTTGGTGCCGGACCACAAGAGCGTGCTCACGCACTGCAACGCCGGCGCGCTGGCCACGGCGGGCTACGGCACGGCTCTGGGCGTGGTGCGCGCCGCCATCGAGAGCGGCAAACAGGTGGACGTCTTCGCCGACGAAACCCGGCCGTTTCTGCAGGGCGCGCGCCTCACGGTGTGGGAATTGCAGCACGACGGCATCCCGGTCACGCTGATCACCGACAACATGGCCGGCCACTTTATGAAGTCCGGGCGCATCGGGTGCGTGGTGGTGGGGGCCGACCGCATCGCGGCCAACGGCGACGTGGCCAACAAGATCGGCACCTACCCGGTGGCGGTGCTGGCCAAAGAGAACGGCGTCCCGTTCTTCGTGGCCGCTCCCATTTCCACGCTCGACCTGACGCTGGGGTCGGGCGAGCAGATCCCCATCGAGCAGCGCGCGGCTTCCGAGGTGACGCACGTTTTCGGGCGACCGGTGGCTCCGTCGGGCACCGCGGTCGAAAACCCGGCCTTCGACGTCACGCCTGCCCGCTACGTCGGCGCCATCATCACGGAAAGAGGCGTGGCCCGCGCGCCGTATGAAGAGTCTCTGAGGAAGCTGGCGGGCCGAGTCCCATGTTAAGGTGGAAATTAATGCGAACTATCCCGACCGTTCTACTGTGTACCGCGGCGCTTTTCGCCGCCGGCGACAACTCTGGCCGCCGCGCGCCCGGTTTTGCCCTGCCCGATGCCAAGATGCAGGTCCATGACCTGGCCGATTATCGCGGCAAAATCGTGCTGCTGGAGCTCATGCAGACCACCTGCGGGCACTGCGCTGCGTTCGCCGATGTGCTCGATCGAGTGCAGCGGAAGTACGGCGATAAGGTGGCCATCCTCGCGGTGGTCAACTCGAGAGGGGACGATCAGAACACCGTGGGCCAGTACATCTCAGGCCATCGCATTACCTACCCGGTTTTGTTCGACGCCGGCCAGATGGCATATTCGTATATGCGCAGCATGAGCTTCGATACCCCGCACGTTTTCCTGATCGATGCCAGGGGCACGATCGAGAATGATTGGGGATACAGCCTGACTACGCGCGACATTTTCGAAGGGCACGGGCTCATGTCCGAAATCGACAGCCTGCTCGCCAGCGAGGCCGCCCCGCGGAAGAAGCAGAAGTGAGCCACATCCCTCGCCGAAAGGCCGGCCCCGTCATAGGATCAGACGCTCTTCCCCTTCGCGGCGCGTGATCCGCTCGCGATCGAGGAACTCCAGCAGCGGGATGGCGTACTTCCGCGAAACTCCGGTCCACTCTTTGAACGTACCCACGTTGAACCGCGCCGGTTTGCGGGCCGCCAGCATCCGCCGCAGCTCCTCGATGGCGGAGTGGTGAATCACCAGCTCGTCGTGAATGCGCACCAACCGCTTCTCGCGCAGCAGAATCTGCAACAATGAGCGCGCCCGGGCCTGCTCGACGCCCGATTTCGCGAGCACCTGCGCCACCGCGGGCGCCGCCAGCCCCGCCTGTTGGAACGCGCCCTCGATGGCCGCGCGCGCCTGCCGCTCGTCTTCGTTGAGCACCACGGTGTGGCCCCGCAACCGCACCGTATCGCCCTCCACCACGATTTCCTGGGCATCCGCGAGCAAGGCATCCAGCACGAATGGTGGCGCGCCCGCGGGGCGCAGGTCCGGCTTGGCGATCCCCGGCTGCAACGGATTCGCACGGTGGAACTCGCGAACCGTCTCGACCATCCGGCCGCGCGCCGCCTGGAACCACGCACGATCCACATACCAGGGCTGCGGCTGCCCAATCGCGATGAGGGAAGCGCGCGCCGCGGCCGCCGCAATTTCGGGTTCGACCAATCCAGTCCGCGCCACCAGGCCAGCCATCCCCATGCCGAAGGGCGTCTCCCGAATCAGCAGGGCGATGCGGTCCGCGGCATCCGCGGATGCCAGAACGTCCAGCCTGCCGGGAGCGGCCTTCCCGGTGGTCCCCACATCCAGCACCACGCCGCCGCCGATGGTCGCCACCGGCGAGAACATGCGGATGATGAAACGGTCTCCCGGCAACAGCAGGGCCGCATCGCGCAACACCAGCCGCACGTACGCCGCGCCGCCCGGCTGGAGCGGAGCCGTTCCTTCCAATAGCCGCACCTGGGCCTCGATCTCCGCCGTTCCGGAGTGGAAGTGCACCGGCGCGCCGTGCTTCAGCGGCTTCGCCGTGGACAGAAGCTGGAGCCGGCAATCCACCTGTTTGGCGGCGCGGAACACTCCCGGCTCGGAGAGCGCATCGCCGCGCGCCAACTCCGCCGGCTCGATGTCCGCCAGGTTCACCGCCGTGCGCTGGCCGGCCGCCGCGCGGCTGGCGCTGGCCCCATGCACCTGGATGCCGCGCACGCGCAGCCGCCGCCCCTTGGGGTAGACCTCGACCTCCTGCTCCCTGGCGACCGATCCCGAGACCAGCGTGCCGGTGGCCACCGTGCCGAAGCCTCTCACCGTAAACACGCGGTCGATGGGCAGGCGGAAATGGCCGGACGCATCTTTTTCCGGCGCCTCGGCGGCCACGCGCGCCAACGCCTGCCGCAGTTCCTCCAGCCCCGCGCCCGTTACCGAGCTGACCGGCACTATGGGCGCGCCTTCCAGGAACGAGCCGGCCACCAGCTCTTCCACCTCGGTTCGCACCAGCGCGAGAATGTCGTCATCCACCAGGTCGGCCTTGGTGAGGGCGATCACGCCGCGCGGAATCTCGAGCAGCCGGCAGATATCGAAGTGCTCGCGGGTCTGCGGCTTGATGGATTCGTCGCCCGCGACGACGAACAGCACCAGGTCGATTCCGCCCACGCCGGCGAGCATGTTCTTGACGAAGCGCTCGTGTCCCGGAACGTCGACGAAGCCCAGCCGGAGAGTGGGCGTCAGTTGCAGGTGGGCGAAGCCCAAATCGATGGTGATGCCGCGGCGTTTCTCTTCTTCGAGGCGGTCCGCGTCGATGCCGGTGAGCGCCTTGACGAGGGCCGTTTTGCCGTGATCGATGTGGCCGGCGGTGCCGACGATGATGTGCTTCATGGGGCTTCGCTTTCATCGTAAACCCGCAGAGCAAGAATAATAGCCACGGATGAACACGGATAAACACGGATAAGAAAAATTCTTAAAACAAGATTCTTGGATTTCTTTCTCTTGTCTTATCCGTGTTTATCCGTGTTCATCCGTGGCTAAATTGCTTTAGTGGTTGCTACATTGAGTGAATGCTCGCCCTGCTTCTGCTGGCCCTGGTGGCGGGATCGCTGGTCTATTGCGTCCTCACCATCTTCGCAGCCGTGCGATACCGCGCCGTGCGGCCGCCGGAGCTGCGCTCTTCCGCGCCCATCAGCGTCCTGAAGCCGCTGGCGGGGCTCGATGACGGGCTCGCAGCCAACCTCCGCACCTTCTTCGAGCAGAGCTACCCTCGCTTCGAACTCCTCTTCGCCGTGCGCAGCGCGGAAGACCCCGCCATCGCGGTGGTAGAGCGCCTGCGCACGCACTACCCGGGTGTCCCCTCGCGCCTCATCGTGGTGGGCGAGCCGCCTTATCCGAACGCCAAAGTGTACAGCCTCGACCGCATGCTGGCCGCCGCGGAGCACGACCTGGTGGTGATGGCCGACAGCGACATTCGCGTGACGCCCGATATGCTCTCCGCCATCGCCGCCGAATTCCAGGACCAGCGGCTCGGCCTGGCCACCTGCCCCTACCGCGCGGTTCCGGGCCGCAGCTTCTGGTCGACGCTCGAAGCCATCGGCCTGAACACGGAATTCATCGGCGGCGTGCTGGTGGCGCGGATGCTCGACGGCATGAAATTCGCGCTCGGTCCCACCATCGCCGCCCGGCGCCAGACGATCGAGCGGATCGGCGGCTTCAATGCCGTGAAGGACTACCTGGCCGAAGATTTCGTGATGGGAAAGCTGGCGGCCGAACGCGGCGGCGGCGTGATTCTCTCGTCCTATGCGATCGAGCACCGCATCGGCGCGCAGCCGTTCGCGGCCAACATGCGGCATCGCCTGCGATGGAACCGCAGCACGCGCCGTTCGCGCCCATGGGGCTACATCGGCCAGGTGTTTACCAACCCTGTGCCGCCGGCGCTGCTGCTGTGCGCGGTGAAGCCGGAATGGTGGCCGGTGCTGGGGGTGACGGCGCTCGTTCGCGCCGCCGCCGGTTGGGCCACCGCCGGGTACGTGTTGCACGACCCGCTCACGCGCCGTCTCTGGTGGCTGACGCCGCTTCAGGATATAGCCAGCTTCCTGATGTGGATCGCCGGCTTCTTCGGCAACACCATCGTCTGGCGCGGCCACAAGTACTATCTGCTGCCCGACGGACGGTTCGAGCCGATGCCGTAAGGCGTCCGGGGATCGGAAGATGTGGGAGGCGCGGCCAAAATCGGAGGGAACTGGGGTGGGGAATCCGAGAGCGGGTCGGAGGGCTTTCGGCCTACATCGCGGCGCTTCCGGGGCTCGCGCCGATCTTCCATTCCATCCCTGCTGTTATGGAACACCGCCGCATCAAGCGCTACTCCGAAATCACCGGAGCTATCCAACCTCCCGGTCTTTCGACAGGAGTACGAGGGTCTCATCGACGACCGACCCTGGCCCAAGCCGCTCGACACGAACCGGGAAGAGATCCTCCCTTTCACGGAAAACGCGGCGCGGTGCCGGCAATGCTAGGGCTTATACGCCACGGCGTCGATTTCCACTTTGATGCCGGGGATCGCCAAGGCCGCCACTACCGTGGTGCGCGCGGGCTTGGCCTCACCGAAGAATTCCGCGTAGACCTCGTTCATGGCGGCGAAATCCTTGCCATCGGCCAGGAATACCTGGCACTTCACCACGTCGCTGAGGGCCGCGCCGCAGCCTTCCAGGATGCGCTTGATGTTGGCTAGCGTCTGGCGGGTTTCGTCGCGCACGTCGCCGGACACCACTTTTGGGGTGACCGGATCGATGGGGACCTGGCCGGAAACGAAAATGAAATCGCCGGCGCGAACGGCCGGGGAATAGGGGCCGCGTGGCGCGGGGACGCCGGGGGGCGAGATGCGTTCAATCATGATTCAGTGTCCTTCCGCTTCCAGGAAGCGCTCCGCTTCCATGGCGGCGCGGCAGCCGGCGCCGGCGGCGGTGATGGCTTGGCGGTAGGTGCGGTCCTCCACGTCGCCGGCGTGGAAAACGCCGGGGATGCTGGTGCGCGCGCCGCCCTTCGAGACGATGTAACCTTCCGCATCGGTTTCGATCTGGCCTTTGAAAACCTTGGTATTGGGGATGTGGCCGATGGCCAGGAAGAAGCCGTCCACGGGCTGGTCCCAGACCTTGCCGGTCTTGAGATCGCGCAGGCGCACCCCCGTTACGATTTTCCCGGCAACGTCGTGGACCTCTTCCACCACGGTGTTGGTGAGGAACTTGATCTTGGGATTGCGGCGCGCGCGGTCGAGCATGATCTTCGAGGCGCGAAACTCGTCGCGGCGATGGACCAGCGTGACTTCGCGGCCGAAGCGCGTCAGGAAGTTGGCCTCTTCCATGGCGGAATCGCCGCCGCCCACCACCATGATCCGCTTGTCGCGATAAAAAAATCCGTCGCAGGTGGCGCAGGAACTGACGCCATGGCCGATCAGGGCCTGCTCGGATTCCAGGCCCAGCCAGCGTGCGGAAGCGCCGGAAGCAATGACGACGGTGCGCGTCTCGACCCAATCGTCTTCGATTTTGAGGCGAAAGGGGCGGCTGGAAAAATCGGCGTCGACGACTTCCCCGGCCACGTATTCAGCGCCGAAATTCTGGGCCTGCTTCTTCATGTTCTCAACCAGGTCCGGCCCATTGATGCCTTCCGGGAAGCCGGGAAAGTTCTCGACCAAGGTGGTGAGCGAAAGCTGGCCGCCGGCATGATGGCCGGCCACCACCAGCGGTCGCAGGTTGGCGCGCGCGGTGTAGATAGCGGCGGTGTTGCCCGCGCATCCGGAACCAATGATGATTACATTTCGCATGGGTGACTCACGACGGCTGCAAGCATTCCGCGATTTCCTTCTCGTCAATGGCGCCGGCCCGGATGAGGCGCCAGTATGGTTCGGTGATATCGACCGTGGTGGCGCCCGCTCCGCTGCACGTGCCGCCGTCGATCACCAGGTCCACGCGCCCATCCATCATGCCGAACACATCGATGCCGCTGCGGCAGGTGGGGCGGCCGGAAATGTTGGCGCTCGTGGAGATCAGCGGCTGGTTCAACACGGCGATCAACTGGTTGGCGACCTTGGAGCACGACTGACGCAGCGCCAGGCGGCCGGTGTTGCCCGTCAGCTTGAGCGGGACTTTGGCTGAAGCGGGAACGATGATGGTGAGCGGCCCCGGCCAGAAGCGGCGCGCCAGAATGAAAAACCGGTTGCTCAGCTCGGAGGCCAGATCCTCGGCCATGATGAGGTCTCCCACCAAAATGGGAAGGGAGCGGTGGGGTTCCCGGCCCTTGGCCTGAAAGGCCCGGGCCACGGCGCCCAGGTTGAAGGGGTCGGCCACCAGCGTGTAGAGCGCATCGGTGGGGATGGCAACCACTTTGCCGCGGCGCACGGCGGCGGCGGCCCGCTCCAGCACTTCCGGCTGGGGTTCTTCGGGATTGATTTCGACCAGGTCGGTAGCCATTTCGTTCGATCTCAGCGCGGGCCGATGGCCTCGGCGACGTCCAGGGCCATCTGGTACCGGCCGAAGGGCGCGCTCAATTGTACACCCTGGACCATGCCGCGCACACGCGCCACCATTTCACGCGCGATGGCCACGCCTTCCTCGCGGGCCTTGTCGGCGTTATCCACGCGCCGCATGCGCTCCATGAGAGGCTCGGGCACGGGTACGCGCAACTCGTTCACCATGAATTCGGCGTTGCGGAAGCTGGCGAGGGGCCACACGCCGCAGATCACGGGGATCTTGACGCGCTCGATGCGTTTGAGAAAGTTCTCCAGCAGATCCAGGTCGAAAACCGGCTGCGTCACCACGTACTCCGCGCCGGCTTCCACCTTCCACTCGAAGCGGCGCATCTCTTCATCCATGTTGAGCGCGCCGGGATTGGCGCCCACGCCGATGAGCAGGGCGGTTTGCGAGCCGATGGGGTTGCCGCCAATATCCAGGCCGTGGTTGAGGTTGTTGACGATGTTGACCAGGCCGATGGCGTCGACGTCGAAGACCGCGGTGGCGTCGGGGTAAAGGCCCATGCGCGGCGGATCGCCGGTGATGCAGATGAGGTTGCGCACCCCCACGGTGTGCGCGGCCAGCAGCTCCGATTGAATGCCCAGAATGTTGCGGTCGCGGCAGCAGAAGTGGCTCACCGCCTCGATGCCGGCGTCCCGCTGAATGAGCTGGCAGGCGGCTTGCGCGCTCATGCGCGCGCTGGCGCGAGGGCCGTCGGGAACGTTGATGGCGTCGATGCCGTGTTCGGCGCACAGCCTGGCGCCGGCGATTTCGCGGGTGGCGTCCACGCCGCGCGGCGGCAGGATTTCCACGAAGGCGACGAATTTCCCCTGAACCAGTTTGGCGCCCAGCTTGGATTTCTCGGCCATGGGAACGGGCGTGAGGGCGTGCGCCTTCGCCTCCGGCTCCTCCACCGTGACGCTGAGCTTCTTTTGCAGCGGCTGCAGCGAGCGCGTTTCCGAGCGGATCAGCTTGATGTGTTCGGGCGTGGTGCCGCAGCAGCCGCCGATGATTCGGACGCCGGCCCACAGCATGCGCCGCGCGTACTGCGCCATGTATTCCGGCGAGCAGAGATACATGTTGCGGCCTTCCACGCGCGTGGGCAGCCCGGCGTTGGGCATGGCGCTCATGGGCTTGGACGAGTACTGCATCATGCGCTCGATGGTTTCGAGCGTGGCCTTGGGGCCAACGGAGCAGTTGAGGCCGATCGCATCCACCGGCCAGGAATCCATTTCGCGCGTGAAGGTTTCCGTATCGGTGCCACGGGGCAGGCGCCCGAAATCGTCGATGGTGACCTGCGCGACAATGGCGACTTCGCCGCCGGAGGCCTCGTGCGCGGCGCGGACGGCTTCGCGGAGTTCGTTGAGATTGCCGAACGTCTCGAGGATCAGCAGATCGACGCCGGCTTCCAGCAGCGCGTCGATCTGCTCGCGGAAGATGGCGCGGGCCTCGGCGAAAGACGTGGGCCCGAGCGGCTCGATGCGCACGCCCAGCGGCCCCACCGCGCCGGCCACGAAGACCGCTTCCTTGGCCGCTTCGCGAGCCAGCCGCACGCCGGCGTGGTTGATGGCCGCCAGCTTCTCGGCCATTCCGAACCCGGCCAGCCGCACGCGGTTGGCGCCGAAGGTGTTGGTTTCGACGATTTCAGCGCCCGCCTTGACGTAATCCTGGTGGATCTGGCGGACCAGGTCGGGCGAAGAGAGATTCAGCTCATCGAAGCAGCGGTTGATGAAGACGCCGCGGGAGTAGAGCATGGTGCCCATGGCGCCGTCCGATACCAGGACGCGGCGGGCCAACTGCTCGCGGAATTCCTGGGCGCGGTGGTTGGCGGAGGTGGTCATGGGAAACGTCGCAAGAGCAGGTTCGGGGCCCGAGGTTGCGATATTTGCGATTTTACCGCGAACGGCCGTGGGTCCGCAGGGCCGGGGCGGTGCTAAACCTGGGTGTCTTAGAATTCGGTGCCCCTTTAAACCGAAGTTCCTGAGGGTTCCGTAGCCTTACTGCTTTGCTTTCAACCGACGAGATGGAATTCGGACCGATAAATATAGCCACTAAATATGTGCATTTTGACCTTGACTTCTGCTTTGTTATGCCATATTTTAAGCCATGCCGTCGCGTACTGGTAGAGTTCATGTGGCCACCACAGAACGCCGCTACCAGAATCGGGTCTACCGCACCCACCTCCTCCGCCGTACCTTCCGCGTCGGCGCCCAGGTCCGTCACGAAACCCTCGGGAACATCTCCCACCTCCCCGATGATCTGGTTGGGATCATTCGTCGCTCCCTGGCGGGCGAACGGTTCGTCCCAGCCGCCGACGCCTTTCAGATCCAAAGCAGCTTGCCCCACGGAAACGTCCAGGCGGTGCTCGGTTCCATCCGTAAGCTCGGCCTGGACGGCGTGATCTCGTCCCAGCGCTGCCGCGAGCGCGACCTCGTCGTGGCCATGATCGCCGAACGCCTTCTGCATCCCTGCTCCAAACTGGCTACCACGCGCGCCTGGCACACCACCACTTTGGCCGAGGAACTGGGGGTCGCCCACTGCGACGAAGACGATCTCTACCGGGCCATGGACTGGCTGCTGGCACGCCAGGCGCGCATCCAGAGCAAGTTGGCCCGGCGCCACCTGCGCGAGGGAGCCATCGTCCTTTACGACGTCAGCAGCAGTTACTACGATCACAACTTTCTACAACATTTGTAATCCACTCATGCTACACAAGTTGGACGGCAAACCGTCCTCCGCGCCCGCCGGTTTTTTGACCCTCGCAAGCGATGATGGAGATACGAGAAGGAGGAGATCTCGGTCAGATCTGACCGGGTATGGCGCGCTTACCCGTTTCTGATCAACAAAGGTGCTCGTTTTCCCGGTCAGATCTGGCCACAACTTTATGGAAACACCAAGAGAGTGGATCGATGCCGGCGCCTGGGTGGGACGCCAGCAGGCGTTCGCCGTGATCGCCAACAAGTGCTCGGCTGCGCAAGCGCTGTGCCTGAAGCAGGTTCGGGAGACTCAGTTGTTTGAGAAGCTCGGGTTGACCTGGGAGGAGTTCTGCAAGGAGTACGCCGGCATTAGCCGTGAGAACGCCGACCGCCTCATCCGGCAGCATGAGGAGTTCGGAGACGCCTATTTCCGTCTTTCCGAAATCGCGCGTATCTCGCCGGAGACCTACCGGCAGATCGCGGGCCAGGTTTCGGACGAGGGCCTCGAAGTCGACGGCGGGAAATTGGCTTTGATCCCTGAAAACGGCCCTAAAATCCGCGCCGCCATCCAGACGCTGCGGACGCAATTGAAGCAGGCCCGCGATGCCAGCCAGCCGGCCGCGCCCGGCATCGTCCAGTTGCACATGCGCCTGGACGCGGTGATCGCGGAGGTATCGAAAATGGCCCGGCGCCCCCTCGCTCCCGACCACCGCGCCGCGCTCCAGGGAATGGCGACTTACGCCATCCACAAGTTGAAGGAGGTGTCCCAATCCCTGGAGAGCGGCTAATTCAGGAAATAGGTCCGGTAGAGCGTATCCCGCTGCTTAGGGGTGAAACCCGCGTCGCGGATGATGCGCCGCAACTCCTCTTCCGTGGTGCAGTGGTGCGCCCCGGCCGCCGCCACCACGTTTTCCTCGATCATGATGCTGCCCACGTCGTTGCCGCCGAAGCGCAGCCCCAACTGGCAGGTCTTCAGCCCCTGCGTCACCCACGAGGATTGCACGTTCTCGATGTTCGCCAGGTAGATCCGCGAAATCGCCAGCGTTTCGAGGTATTCCACCGCCGTGGCTTCTTCCTTCACAGAGCTGGCCAGCGCGGTATTGGCGCGCTGGTACGTCCACGGGATGAACGCCGTGAACCCGCCGGTCTCCTCCTGTAAATTGCGGACCAGCTCCAAGTGGTTCATGCGCTGCTCGATGGTTTCGCCGCAGCCGAACATCATGGTCGCGGTGGTGCGCATACCGAGCTGGTGCGCGGTGCGGTGCACGTCGATCCATTCTTGCGTGGAGCACTTGAGGCGGCTGATACGGTGGCGCACGGCGTCATCCAGAATCTCCGCCCCGCCGCCGGGAATGGAATCGAGCCCTGAAGCCATCAACCGCCGGATGGTCTCGCGCAGGCTCAGCCCGCTGACCTCCGCGACATTGGCCACTTCCGGCGCGGAGAGGCAGTGCAGGTGGATGGGGAAGCGCTCCTTGATGCCGCGGAAGAGGTCCTCGTACCACTCGATTTTGAGGTCGGGGTGCAGGCCGCCCTGCATCAGCACGCCGGTCCCGCCCAGGTCGAGCGTCTCCTGGATTTTTTCGAAGATCGTCTCCTTGGGCAGTACGTACCCTTCCGCGTGCCCCATGGGGCGGTAGAACGCGCAGAAGCTGCAATACTCGGTGCAGAAGTTGGTGTAGTTGATGTTGCGGTCGATGATGTAAGAGACGACGCCCTCGGGATGCCACTTGCGGCGGACGGCATCGGCCTCCATGCCGACACCGATGAGGTCGCCGGAACGGAACAAATCGAGCGCTTCTGCGCGAGTGATCATAGCGGAACCCAGGCGGTAATTCCAAGATACCAGAGATTTTCACCGCAGAGACGCTGAGTAAAACAACCACAAGAAAAAGGCACGTGAGCAAGTGAGGATGGCGCGTCTTCCCCCCCCGATTCAGGGGTTCCTTCTTGGCTTTGTCTTACTCAGCGTCGCAGCGTCTCGGCGGTAAATTCTTGTCGGCGGATTATGGGCGGTACATTGGTATTGTGAGCTACGCCTTCTATCCCAATTTGGAAGCCGAGGTGCAAATCCCGGAAAACGGCATCCTCAGCCGCACCCTTTACAATGACGATCGTCTCAAGGTCGTGATCTTCGGCTTCGCGCCCGGACAGGAGCTCTCGGCGCATACCGCTCCCATGGCCGCGTCCCTGTACTTCGTTCGCGGCGAAGCCCAACTGACGCTGGGAGAAGATGTCCGCGAGGTCGGCGCGGGGTGCTTCGTTCACATGCCGCCCAAACTTCAGCATGGAATCGCCGCGCGCACGCAGGTTGTCTTGCTGTTGACGATGCACAAAAAGGCGCTGGATTGATCAGGCGCTGAGGGCCGCCACCTGGCGTTCCTTGGCCTGCATGAAGACGTAGATGCCGAACAGCGGCTTGGAATCGCCCTTGCCCCAGCGATTCACCTGCCATTGCGCCCGCAGGTACTTCACATCCGGATGCTGCGAGAGGTCGACCGTCATCTGGTACGTGCCGCAGTAGAACTTCTGCGGAAATGACACCAACGGCCTGGCGCCCCAATCCGACCCGTCCGCCGAGCCCCAGATTGAGACTTCGAGGCTTTCCTGTTCGACGATCCGCGTGATGCCGAGGGTGAGGATCAGCGATTCACCCTGTTGATTGCCCAGGCTGATTTCCGGCCCGGCTCCGGCTTCGCGAACCGTCGTTTCCGGGAGTAAGAACTCTGGAAACATAGGCGCCTTCCCGGCCCGGCATACATTGGGCCACGTCTATGAAATGGTGCCGGGCTGATTCCAGAATCTCATATTTTTTGCGGAAACAAAAGTGCGCCTGGCCGCCTTCCCCGGCTTCCGGGTGGGCCCGCCGGAAGATCGCCGCCGAACGGGCCCGAGGTCAGTAGAAAGGAACGTTAATTGGAACCTACCGCCTGGCTCCGAATGCGGACAAGTTGACCTTGGATAGCGGCCCGATGTTATCGCCCATCCGCGCCGTTCTGCATCTTGCGGGCGATCAGGAAAGCCAGCTCGAGCGATTGCTCATAGTTGAGGCGCGGGTCCACCTCGGAATCGTAGGCCCGCGTCAGGTCCTTTTCGCTCAGGCCCCGCGCGCCGCCGGTGCATTCGGTGACGTCCTCGCCGGTCATTTCGAGGTGGACGCCGCCCAACGTCTGGCCCATTTCCCGGTGAATGTCGAAGGCCTGCTCGACTTCCGAACGGATGTCCTCGAAGCGGCGCGTTTTCACCCCGCCGGCCGTCAACTGCGTGTTGCCGTGCATGGCGTCGCAGATCCACACAACCTTCCCGCCTTCCGCGCGCACGTGCTCGATCAGCCCGGGCAGCTCACCGGCGATGCGGCTTGCGCCGAAGCGATGGATCAGCGACAGCCGCCCCGGCGTCCGCCGCGGATCCAGAATATCGAGCCACCGCGCTACTTGGTCCCGGGCTACCGGAGCGCCCACTTTCACGCCCACGGGGTTCTCGATGCCGCGCAGGTACTCGATGTGCGCGCCCTCCGGTTGGTTGGTGCGGAGGCCCACCCACGGGTAGTGCGTCGAGAGATTGAACCAGCCGGGACGGCGCGGCACGCGGCGGGTCTGCGCCGACTCGTAGCCCAGGTGCAGCGCCTCGTGCGCGGTGAAGAAATCGATGCGGTCCGACTCGCCCGCCCGCACTCCCAGCACGTTCTCCATGAAACGCAAGGCATCGCCGATCGTCGCCGCCATGCGGTGATACTCTTCGGCCAGCGGCGAGTGCCGCACCCAGTCCAGGTCGAAGTACTCGGGATGGTGCAGGTCGGCGAAACCGCCCTTGACCAGCGCGCGGATGAAATTCAGCGTCAGCGCCGCGCGCTCATAGCCGCGCAACAGGAGCTGCGGATCGGGCGTGCGCGCTTCCGGCGTGAACTCGGCGCGGTTGACGATATCGCCCCGGTAGGAGGGCAGCCGCACCCCGCCGCGCGTCTCGTACTCCTCCGAGCGCGGTTTGGCATATTGGCCGGCGAACCGGCCGATGCGCGTCACCGGCCTTTTCGCGCCCACCACCAGCACCAGGCTCATCTGCAAGAGGACCTTCAGCGCGTTGGTGATGCGGGGGGAAGTGCAGCCGTCGAAGCGCTCGGCGCAATCGCCGCCCTCGAGGACAAGCCGGCGCCCGGCGGCGGCTTCCGCCAGTTGCCCCCGCAGATCGAGGATCTCCCAGCTCGTCACCAGGGGCGGCAGCCGCCGCAGTTCGTCGAGCGTCCGCTCCAGTGCTGCGGCGTCGGGGTACTCGGGCTGTTGCAGGATAGGGCGCCTGCGCCAGGAATCCGGCGTCCATTCAGTGACCATGAATTCTCAAGTTAGCATGGCGGCCGGTTTGATATCATTTTCGGAAGGAGTGTTCACTCATGCCCATCGCCGATATGCTCATTTCGGAACTCGAACGGGAAGCCAAGACCACGCGCAGGGTGCTGGAGCGCGTTCCCGACGACAAGCTCACCTGGAAACCGCACGTCAAGTCCATGACCCTGGGCCGGCTCGCCCAACACGTCGCCACCATACCCGGCAATATGTCCGGCATGGCCAGGCTTGACAGCTTTGACGTGGAGAAATTCTCCGAACCGCCCGCACTGGAAAGTACGGCCGCCATCCTCGCCGCCTTCGATGCAAGCGTAGCCCAGGCGAAGGCCGACCTGGCCGCCACCGGCGACGCCGCCATGATGAAGGACTGGTCCTTTAATATGGGCGGCCACCCTATAATGACCGTGCCTCGCATCGGCGTGTACCGCTCGATTCTGCTCAACCATCTCTACCACCACCGCGGCCAGCTCACCGTCTACCTGCGCCTGCTGAATGTGCCCGTGCCCTCCATCTACGGCCCCAGCGCCGACGAAAACCCCTTCGCGTAGGGGCCGGGCATGCCCGGCCCCTACACCGCACCGTTGTAGGGGCGAGGGACCCAGAGGGTACCCCCTCGCCCTTGCGCCGCGTTGTTTTGAAACGCGGTAAGTTGGGACTGATGCGCTATCGAACGCTGGGCCGGACCGGCTGGCAGGTTTCCGAGATCAGTTTTGGCGCGTGGGCCATTGGCAGCGCCTGGGGCAGCGTGGATGACGCCGAATCTCTCGCCGCGCTCGAGGCCGCCATCGATTGCGGCGTGAACTTCATCGACACCGCCGACGTCTACGGCATGGGCCACAGCGAGCGCCTCATCGCGCGGCTCAAGCGCCAGCGTAAGGAAGAGATCGTCGTCGCCACTAAAGCCGGCCGCCGCCTGGAGCCGCACACCGCCGGCGGCTACAATCACAAGAACCTGGCGGCGTTCGTCGAAGACAGCCTCAAGAACCTGGCGACCGATTGCCTGGACCTGGTGCAGTTGCACTGCCCGCCCACCGATGTCTACTACACGCCCGAGGTGTTCGGCGCGCTCGATCAGCTAGTGGAAGCGGGCAAGATCCGTTACTACGGCGTGAGCGTGGAGCGCGTCGAGGAAGCTCTCAAAGCCATCGAGTTTCCCCATGTCCAGACCGTGCAGATCGTCTTCAACTGTTTCCGCCACCGGCCCGCCGACCTGTTCTTCGAGCAAGCCAGGAAGAAGCAGGTTGGAATTCTGGCGCGGGTCCCGCTGGCCAGCGGCATGCTCACCGGCAAGCTCACGCGCAATTCGCAATTCGCCGCCGACGATCATCGTAACTTCAACCGCCATGGCGAGGCGTTCGACGTGGGCGAAACCTTCTCCGGAGTGGATTACGAGACCGCGCTGGAAGCCGTCGAAGAGTTGCGGAAATGGCTGCCGCCGGGGGTCACGATGGCGCAGCTCGCTCTGCGCTGGATTCTGATGTTCGACGCCGTAACGTGCGCCATCCCGGGCGCCAAGCGCCCCGAGCAGGTGGCCGACAACTGCGCGGCATCGGACCTGCCGCCGCTGCCCGATCAAACCATGGAAGCCATCCGCGGCATCTATGACGCCAAGATCCGCGCGGCCGTGCATCAGCGGTGGTGAGGTAGGGCTACGCTGCCGGCGTGTACGCCGCGTCGCCGACCTCAATCGAGAGGCGCTTCCCGAGAGCCGCAAAAGCCGCTTCCATCTGGTCGAGGCGTGTGTGGTTTTCAAAATTGAAGAGCCGGTCCACGGTGGTCTTGGGGATGCCCAACCGGCGGGCCAATTCGGCTTTGCGGATGCCGGAGCCCAGGAACGCCATATAGAGTTCAGCCTTGGCGCCTTGGAGCGCGGGCAGACTGACAAACCGGTACTTTCTTCCCCGCCGCTTGGCCGGGCGCGGAAGCGCCTCCCCCTTGCGAATATGTTCCTGAACGAGCGTTTGCAGCAGGGCGGTCGCCATTTCGCGCGCTTCCTCTTCGGTGTCTCCCTGCGAAACACCCCACCCGAAGTCGGGAATGGTGACGACAAACCCGCCCTCTCGTGCGGGCTCAAACAACGCGGCGTATTCCATGTGCGTGCTCACTCTCCTTTCATTCCCAGGTCTCTGAGAATACTGTGGTACGTGCGGGTCTTAATCTCTTTGGCCGGGTGGCGAGGAACAGTGGTGCGGCAACCCCTATAGTAGATGATCCAGTGTTTGGTCCCGTCTTCCACCGAGCATCCGAGCCTTTCGAGTTTCCGCTTCAGCTCGCTCGCCGTCACAGTTCCATAGTAAGCATGTTTGCTTACTGGGTCAAGGGAGCCATGGAAGACTTCTTGGCTCTCAGATCCTCCATGCCGATCAGGTTGACCGGAACTCCTCCCATGTCGGCGATGACACGGTTCCGAAAGCACTGCGGGAACTCGACATCAAGCCATGGAAGCCATCCGCGGCATCTATGACGCCAAGATCCGCGCGGGCGCGCATCAGCGGTGGTAAGGCGGGATTCGCCGGCTAACGCCGTTGGATGTAGACGACATGGGTCTGCGTGAACTCATACAGGCCGTGTTTGCCATCCGCGCCGCCGATGCCGCTCTTGCGCCAGCCGGCGTGGAAGCCCTGCATGGCTTCGAAGTTCTCGCGGTTGATATACGTCTCGCCGAAACGGATCTCCCGGCAGGCCCTGAGGGCCACGTCGAGGTCGCGCGTATAAATGGATGAGGTCAGCCCGAAGTCGGAATCGTTGGCGCAGGCAATGGCTTCGTCCAGGTCGGTGAAGGTCACAACCGGAATCACCGGACCGAAGATCTCGCGTTGGATAACCTCCATTTCCTGGCGGCACCCGGCGAGCACCGTGGGCTGGTAGAAGTAGCCGCCCTCGCCCTCGCCGCGCCCGCCTCCGGTGGTGAGGGTGGCGCCGGCCGCCACCGCGCCGCGCACCAGCGCATCAACTTTCCGGAAGCCTGCCTGGTTGATGAGCGGGCCGTAGTCGACGGATTCATCGGCCAGCGGGTCGCCGAAGCGAGTGGCCTTCATGGCCGCGGTCAGCTTGTCCACGAACTCGTCGGCGACGCCGCGCTGGACGTACACGCGCTCGGCGCAGTTGCAGACCTGGCCGCTGTTGATGACGCGGGAAGCCTTGACGGCTTCGACGGCGAGCGCCATATCGGCATCGGCCATGACGATGGCGGGGGCCTTTCCGCCTAGCTCGAGGCTCACCTTCGTGATGTTGGGGGCAGCCGCCGCCATGATGGCGGAGCCCGTCTCGACACTGCCCGTTAAGCTGACCATGCCAATGCGCGGGTCGGAGGCAAGGGCCAAGCCGACGGAGGAACCGCGGCCGTGGACGATGTTGATGACGCCCGGGGGCAGGTCCGTTTCCGCCACCAGTTCGCAAAACTTGACGGCGTTGTGGGGTGTTTCCCTGCTGGGCTTGATCACGATGGTGTTGCCAGTGACAAGGGCTGGGGCAACCTTGCGTGCGATCAGAAAGAACGGGAAATTCCAGGGGAGGATGCCGCCGATCACACCGATGGGCGGGCGAAACAGGAAGATGGTCTCGCCGGGGCGATCGCTTTCGAGAATCTCTCCCTCGATGCGGCGCGCCCATTCGGCCATGTAATCCATGTAGTCGGCGGTGAAGACGACTTCGACGCGGGCCAAGCCGAGCACCTTGCCCTGCTCTTCGGCGATCACGCGGGCGAGCGGTTCGACGTGTTCGCGGATCTTGGCGGCAATCGCGCGCAACGCCTTGGCGCGTTCGATGGCCGGCCGTTTGGCCCAGCCGCTTTGGGCCGCTTCCGCCGCCGCGATGGCCGCGTCCACATCGGCCCGGTTGCTATCCGGCACGGTGCAGATCGTCCGACCCGTGGAAGGGTTGGTCACTTCGATGCGATCCGCGCCGCTCGAAGGAACGAATTTGCCGTCGATGAAATTGTGGTAGTGCTGCATGAGAATATCCCCCCAACCATTCTAATTCGGTTACGGCGCGCTTACTGGACTGGCAACCGGCAAGACCGCCGACGCTACATGATAGTATGAAATTGGAGAGTCTTTTGGGGTCTTGGAGCAACACCAATGCGCGGACCCATTGCCTGTCTGTTTCTGGCGGTTGCACTCTGGGCGCAACAGGCTCCCATTCCGGCCGAAGTGAAGACGCGGCTCGCCGCGCTGCTTCCCAAGGGCGGGGACGCGGCGCGCTTCTACTCGTCCGGCCTCTACCGGTACATGGACGGCGGCGCCGATATCTATCTCAAGTACGGGCTGGTGGCCATGGCGCATCGCGAGTATAAGCGGGCGGGCGTCGACATGACGGTGGACGTATTCGATATGGGCAGCCCTCTCCAGGCTTTCGGCATGTACTCGGCCGAGCGCTCTCCCGAATATCACTTCATTGACATCGGGGCGGAGGGTTACAGCAGCGAATCGACGCTCAACTTTCTTCAGGGCCGCTACTACGTCAGGCTCTCCGCGTTCGGCGGCGGGGCGTCGCCGGCGCTCGATACCTTCGCGCGCGCGATCTCGAGGAGCATCGGTGGGGACCGGTCACTGCCGGGCCTGCTCGACATGCTTCCCCGCGAGAACCGCGTGGCGCGGTCTGAGAAATACGTGGTCGGCGCTCCGGCCGGGCACGACTTCCTGTCGCCTGCGCTGACAGCCTCTTACCACTTCGATGGGCAGGCGACCACTCTGGTGATCTCGCTGGCGGCGGATGCCCGCGAGGCCAACCAGAGAGTAGAAAAGCTCCGCCAATATTACTCCCACTCGGGCGGTGAAGTCATCTTCTTCGCGCGCGGACGCCTGGCCGTGCTTTGTCTCCATGCGCCGGCGGGCGCGGCCGCTTTTCTGGACAAGGTGAAGCCATGATGGAACTGGGCCGGAGAGAGTTCATAGCGCTGCTTGCGCCCGCGCTTCTGCCGGCGGCGGCGCCCGCACTGAGCATTGCCCACTACAAGTCATCGCCTGCCGCGCCCGATGGCATTGCGGAAGAGGCCCGGCGGCTGACGCGCGGCGCCATCGACGCGCTGGGCGGCATGGGGCGTTTCGTTTCCAAGGGCAACGTGGTGTGGGTGAAGCCTAACATCGCCTGGGACCGCCGCCCCGAACAGGCGGCTTGCACCAACCCCGACGTGGTCGCCGCGCTCGTCGAAATGTGCTTTCAAGCCGGCGCGAAGAAGGTCGCGGTCAGCGACAACCCCTGCAACTCGGCGCAGCGCACTTTTCCACGCAGCGGCATCCAGAGCGCCGCCGAAAAGGCCGGCGCGCAGTGCTATTTCATGGATGAACGAAAGTTCCGCAAGATGGCCATCACGGGCGCTCATGTCCTCAAGGAGTGGGAAATCTATCGGGATGTGGTGGAGGCCGACCGCGTCATCAACGTGGGGATCGTCAAGCAGCACAGCCTCACCAAAGCCGTCCTGGGGATGAAGAACCTGATGGGCGTGGCCGGCGGCGCGCGCAATCGCTTCCACCAGGACATCGATAATACCGTCGCGGACCTGGCCGGCTTCATCCGGCCGCAACTGGTGGTGCTCGACGCGGTGCGCGTGCTGGTGGCCAACGGCCCGGAGGGCGGCAACCTGGCCGACGTGAAACGCCGCGACACCATCGTGGCGGGCGTGGACCAGGTGGCGGTGGATGCCTTTGGCGCCACGCTGCTGGGCCTGCGGCCGCAGGAGATCGGCTACGTGGTGGAAGGCCACGCCCGCGGCCTCGGGAACATGAATTACGCGGCGCTCTCGCCGGCGCGCGTGGAGGTTTAGATGGCTCGCAAAACGCGAACGACGACGCTGGTGTGGCTCCGCCGCGCCGTCCAGACCGCGTTCCTGCTGCTGTTTCTCTACCTCTTTCTGGAAACCGTGTATCACCCCATCAACCGCGTGGGCGGCGGGGTAAAGTTCTTCTTCCAGCTCGATCCGCTGGTGATGCTGATGGACTGGCTGGCCTCGCACGCGCTGGCCGCGGGCATGCTGCTTTCAGTGGCGACCGTGGCCGTCACCTTCCTGTTCGGCCGCTGGTTCTGCGGATGGATTTGCCCCTTCGGCACTGTGCACCACCTGTTCTCGAGCCTGCGCGGTGGCACGGTGAAGGCCAGGCTCGACACCGGCGGCTATGGCCGCTGGCAGAAGGTGAAGTACTACGTGCTGGTGGTGTTTCTGGCGGGTGCGCTGCTGGGCGTCAACGTGGTGGGCTGGCTCGACCCGCTTTGCTTCTTCTTCCGCGGAATGGCGGTGGCCGTGTACCCGGCACTGAACAGCGCCGCGGACTCGATTCTGGTCAACGACTCTCTGCGCCGGCACTTGCTCGCCGTTGTGCAGCCGCACTACTTCGGAAACGTCCTGATTGGGGTGCTGTTCGGCATTGTGATCGCCCTCAACTTCTACCGGGCGCGCTTCTGGTGCCGGTATATTTGTCCGCTCGGAGCGCTGCTCGGGATCGTCGGTAAGAACCCGCTGGTGCGGCTCCATAAGAGCCCGGACGCCTGCGACAATTGCCGCCTGTGCCTGGCCGATTGCCAGGGCGGCGCCAACCTGCCGGACACCCTCGAATGGAAGCCGGCGGAGTGCTTCTACTGTTTCAACTGTGAGTCGGATTGCCCCTCGCGGGCCGTCACCTTCAGTCTGGGAACCAACTTTCTGAAACCGCCGAAGGACTCGCGGCTGAACCTCGGCCGCCGCCAGTTGCTGGCCTCGGGCGCAGCCGGCGTCGGGGCGGCGTTCCTGTTCCGCACGCATCCGCTGGCCGATAAGCGCTCCTACAACCCCGAGCTGGTGCGTCCACCCGGGGCGCTGGCCGAAGAGGAATTCCTCGCTAAGTGCATCCGCTGCGGCGAGTGCATGAAGGTGTGCCCGACCAACGGCATCCATCCCGCGGCGCTTGAAGCCGGCCTGGAGGGCATGTGGTCGCCGGTCATGAAGATGACCATCGGCTACTGCGAGTACGAATGCACGTTGTGTACCGAGGTCTGCCCCACCGGCGCCATCCGGCTACTTACCGTGGATGAGAAGCAGAAGATCAAGATCGGCCTGGCGTATATCGACCGCAACCGGTGCCTGCCGTACGCCAGCGCGCGGACGTGCATCGTTTGCGAAGAGTATTGCCCGACGCCCAAGAAAGCCATCTGGTTGGAAGAAGCGCAGGTCACCACGGACCAGGGAGAGAAGGTCACTGTGAAGCAGCCGCGCGTCAATCTGGAACTTTGTATAGGATGCGGCATTTGCACTAATAAGTGCGTCATCAAGGGGCAGCCGGCGATATTGGTGACAAGCCCCGGCGAAACCCGCAACCCGGACAACGGGGTGCTGCTGTAGGCCGTCTATGAAGACTTGCCGGCCGGGTTCATGATCAGAATCGCTGCTTGTGGCCCGGAGTTGTGCACACGCAAGACCGTCTCCGCTTCGGGTGCCGTGCAGCCAAGGAGGAGCTTCACCTCTGCGTCGCGCTTGTGAAGGTCAACCGTGCAAACGACACCTGTCAGGCAGGAGCAGTTCCCGGATCCAACCCACAAGTCGATTTCCTGACCGTCTCCGCCAGATGTGCCATCGAGGTACCCATAATCCAGGGAATACCGGAAATCGGAATACCTTGGATGCGTAGTACCTTTCGACCTGTCAATCACAACCCTGTGGTTCTTCAGAAGCAGATTCAAGTTGTTCCAAAAGCTGGAATCGCACACGTCAATCATCCTGGGAGATCCCCCTTCGAGCTAGGCCAGCATTTCATCGCCTTTCCGGGGCGTCTTTCCGCCCCTCCGCTTCATGATCTTGTCGAAAGCCTTGAAATCCGCCCGCGCCTGCCGGTCCGCGAAATATTTCGCGGTCTGAAGTGCCGAGACCTTCTCTGCCACCGCGGTGGCCACGAACTGGTTGATGCTCGTCCGGTCTTCCCGGCTTAACCGTTCAACCGCCTCTTTGAGCGAACGCGGCAGCCGTAAGGGATATGTCTGGGTCTCTCTCATTGTCTAATCCTCGCTATCGCTTCTCGCGGGAGCAGAACCTCCACCCCAAATTGGGATGCGGCGGTTCCATAGTCCCGGACGTTGAATGTCACCAAAGCCTCAGCGCTGCCATTGACCGCCGCCTCCAGAACCATCTCATCGTTCGGATCGCGCAACTGAGGCCGCCACAGAAAATGTGTTGGCACGGGTTCCGCCATGGCGATGATGGCATCCAGGAAGATCTCCACCTGCCGCTCCGAAAGCCCAGCCTCTATCCGGTGCTCGGGCCTCCGGCAGACGGCTTCATACTCCATGGCGAGAGGCACGCTCAGCAACAACGTAGCCTGCTTCTGCCGCACCGCCCGAACAATGGCGGCGGATGCGCCCGTTGGACTCCGCATGGCGGCGACCACGGCATCGGTGTCCAACACGAGCCTCACATCATATACGATATCACATTACAGGTGATATTGCAGGCGTCTCCATCACATCATCCAAGTTGGCCGTGTCACGCCCTTTTCGCCCTTTGATCGATAGGGTCAACACAGGTATCCAATGGCTCAAGGGGACATAAGATGCCGGCAGCGCATGATTCACTCCTTGAGCGGATCACAATCGATTCCGGCGTGCGGTTCGGGAAGCCGTGTATTCGCGGTCACCGGATCACCGTCCAGGAGATTTTGGAGTGGCTGTCAGGCGGGGCTTCCCATCAGCAAATATTGGCCGATTATCCTCAGCTCGAACCGGATGACTTCCTTGCGGTTTACGCTTACGCCGCCGAATTGGCGGGGCGCAAGGTCTCCGGAGGATGAAGCTCCTCTTCGACGAGAGCCTATCGCCGAGGCTGGTTCCGTTATTGGACGACTTATTCCCCGGGTCCGAGAGTGCGCTTCAAAACGGGCTTGCCCGTACCGCGATCAAGCGATTTCGAACGTCTGTTGAGGCATCTCCCTGGCGCCAGAGTCATCATTCTGCGTTCCTGTGACTATCCCACTGAGGAGGCGGCCGAAGTGCTCCGGCGCAATTCGATCCGGATCGCCGAATTGCCCGGCTCCCAGGATCATCTGATCATTCTCGACCAGTAGCGCCTGGACGCACACCACGCTCAGGCGGCCCGCGGTTTTCGCTTCTTGGCTTCGACGGACAACCTGAGGCCCGCGGTGTCCAACATCCGCGGCAGCGTCTCAAGCCGCGGATTGCCTTTTGCCGAGAGCGTGCGATACAACGACTCGCGCCCCAGGCCGCTTTGCCTGGCCACGCTGCGGATACCGTGGGCGGCTGCAACTTGGCGTAACGCCAGCAGAAACACCTCGCGAGATCCTCCCTCCAGGCAGGCATTCAGGTAACCGGCCGCTTCCTCCGGGTCGCGCAGGCCGTCCTTCAAGCTTTGTTCGTAGTCTCGATAACCTCCAGGCATATGGCATAAGCCTATCCCAAAAGGTACATCGCCGACCGGCAACCCCCCGGCAACCCCCTTGCGCCAAGGCGAATAAAAAGCGAAAATGGATGCATGGCACTGGTGGGCATCGCGCGCCTGGCATCCCAGAGCGAGCTGCTGGAAGCGAAGCGCGGCGTGCAGTACTTTGAGATGGCGGCGCGGTCCATTCTCAATCGCACCACGCCGCGGATGCCGTTTCAGTGGACCATCAACCCGTACCGGGGGTGCGAGTTGGGGTGCAAGTACTGCTTTGCGCGTTATACGCACGAGTTCATGGAAATGGACGCGAGCGATTTCGAGGACAAGATCTATGCCAAATCGGCGGCGGCGCAATTGCTGCGGCGGGAATTGGGGCGCGTCGAGCGGAAGGACCACATCGCCATGGGGACGGCAACCGATCCCTACCAGCCGGCCGAGCGGCGGTTCGGAAAGACGCGGTCGATTCTCGAAGTGTTTGTGCGGGAACGCGGGCGGCGGCTGGGCATCACCACGAAATCGGACTTGATTGTGCGCGATCTGGAGCTGTTGCGGGAGATTGAGCGCGGGAACGTGCTCCATGTGAACTTCACCATCACCACGCTGGATGAAAAGCTGGCGCGGCTGCTGGAGCCGCGCGCGCCGCGGCCGGCACTACGGCTGGCGGCATTGCGGAAGCTCGGCGAGGCGCGGATTGCGGTGGGTGTGTTTGCAAACCCGGTCATGCCGGGTTTGACGGATGGCGAACGGCAACTTGACCGGCTGGCCAAGACGGCGCGCGACGCGGGGGCGCAGTGGTTCGGCGGCGCACCGCTGTTCTTGATGCCGTCGGCGCAGAAGGTGTTTCTTCCGCTCTTGGAGCGGGAGTTCCCGGAGTTGGTAGCGCGCTACCGGGAGTTGTATGCGAGGAGCGCGTTCTTGGACGGCGGGTACAAGGAGCTGGTGGCGAGGATTCGCGCGCGGTACGGGCTGGAGGCGGGGCCCATCGAGTACCGGCCGGAATTGTGGGACGGGGAGGAGCAGGGGGAGCTGTTTCCGCTACAGTGAAGGCTGGGATGGATCTGGCGGCCTTCGATTACGAATTGCCGGGCGAACTGATCGCGCAGGAGCCGCTGGCGGATCGCGCGGGCGCGCGGATGCTGGTGCTCCATCGCGCGGAGCGGCGCTGGGAGGACCGGCGATTTCGCGATCTTCCCGAGTTCCTGGGCGAAGGGGATTGCCTGGTTCTGAACGATTCGCGCGTGTTTCCGGCGAGGTTGTTTGGACGGCGCGCGGGGGTTCACGCGCTGCCTATCGGGAAGAAGAACCCCAAACGGCGCGAGTATTTGAGCGGAGAAGTGGAGGTGTTTCTGCTGCGCGCGGTGAGCGAGGATGGGCGGGATTGGGAGGCTCTTGTCCGGCCGGGCCGCAAGATGCCGGTGGGGGAACGGGTCGGGTTTTCGGACGGGCTCGTGGGTGAGGTGATCGCGCGCGGGGAATTCGGCGAGCGCACGGTGCGGTTTCACGGGGACGTGGATCTGTTCCAGGAATTCGAGAGGATCGGGCACGTGCCGCTGCCGCCGTATATCAAGCGGGCCGACGAGCCGGCGGACCGCGAACGGTACCAGACGGTGTACGCGCGCGAAAAAGGGTCGGTGGCGGCGCCCACGGCGGGGCTGCATTTCACGCCGGAGGTGCTGGAGGCTTGCCGCGCGCGCGGGGCGGAGGTGGCCTACGTCACGCTGCACGTGGGGCTCGGCACGTTCCAGCCATTGCACGCCGAGCGGGTGGAAGACGGGCGGCTGCACGCCGAGAGATACCAGATCACCGAAGAGAATGCGGCCAAAATGCGAGCGGCCAGGCGCGTGGTGGCGGTGGGGACCACCAGCGTGCGGACCATCGAGAGCGCGTGGGCGCAGGGGCGGATGAGCGGGGAGACGGATATCTTTATTTACCCGGGGTTTCAGTTCCGCGGGGTGGGGGCGATGCTGACTAACTTCCATCTGCCACGGACGAGTTTGCTGCTGCTGGTGTGCGCGTTCGCAGGGACGGAACTGGCGCTGGCGGCGTATCGGCACGCGGTGGAGATGCGGTACCGGTTCTATTCGTACGGGGACTGCATGTTGGTGGTGTGAGGGGAAGAGGCGGGTTGCCAACCCGCCGGACCCAGAGGGTACCCCTACCAGCCTGCCCCACAGGGGCGCGTGATGGCGCCTTCGGAGGCCGAGGAGACTAGCGCGCAGTACTTGGCAAAGACGCCGGTCTCGTAGCGCGGGGCGCGGGGCTTCCAGGCGGCCAGGCGTTGAGCCAGTTCGGCGGCGGGAATGTCGATGTCGATCACACCCTTGTCGGCATCCACCGTGATGGGGTCGCCTTCCTGGACGACGGCGATGGGGCCGCCGTTGAAGGCCTCGGGGGCCACGTGGGCGATCATGAAGCCGTGGGTGGCGCCGCTGAAACGGCCGTCGGTCACGAGCGCCACGCTGTCGGAAAGGCCGGCGCCCACGATCGCGCCAGTCACGCCCAGCATCTCGCGCATGCCGGGGCCGCCGCGCGGGCCTTCGTAGCGGATGATCACCACGTCGTTGGGATGGATGTTGCCGTGCGTGACGGCTTCCATGGCGTCCTCTTCGCGATCGAAGACGCGCGCGGGGCCGCGGTGGACTTTCTTCTCGTGGCCGGCCAGCTTGATGACGCAGCCTTCCGGGGCCAGGCTTCCGCGCAGGATGGCGATGCCGCCGCGCGGCTTGAGGGCCTTATTCAGAGGCAGAATCACTTCCTGGCCGGGAGTTTCAACCGCGTCGGCGGCTTCTTGGGCCAAGGTGCGGCCGGTCACGGTGATCGCGGAGCCATCGATGAACTTGCCCTCCAACAGGCGCTGTGCGATCACTCCGATGCCGCCGGCTTTATCCACGTCCGCGGCCATGAAACGGCCGGCGGGCTTGAGGTCGACGAAGATCGGAGTGCGGGCGCAGACGGCGTCGAAATCGTCGATGGAAAGCGGCACTTCGGCTTCGCGCGCCATGGCCAGCAGGTGCAGCACGGCGTTGGTGGAGCCTCCCGTGGCGGCCACGCTGGCGATGGCGTTCTCGAAAGCCGCGCGCGTGCAGATGTCGCGCGGGCGCAGATTATTGCGGACGGCGTTCATGATGATCCGGCCACAGCCGCGGGCCACCCCGTCCTTGCGCTTATCCACTTGCGGCACCGCGGCCATGCCCATGGGGCAAAGTCCGATCAGCTCCAGCACCGTGGCCATGGTGTTGGCCGTGAACTGGCCTCCACAGGCGCCCGCGCCGGGGCAGGCATGGTCTTCGATATCGAGCAGCTCGGCGTCGGTGATGCGGCCGGCGGCGTTGGCGCCCACCGCTTCGAACACGTCGCCGATGCTGATGTCGTGCCCTTTGTACTTGCCGGGCAGGATGGAGCCGCCATAGAGCACCAGGCCGGGGACGTTGGTGCGCAGCAAGGCCATGGCCGCGCCGGGGATGGTTTTGTCGCAGGCGACGAGCGCCACCACGCCGTCGAACATGTGGCCGCGCACCATCAGCTCGATGGAATCGGCGATCACCTCGCGGCTGACCAGCGAGGTCTTCATGCCTTCGGTGCCCATGGTCACGCCGTCGCTGATGGCGATGGTATTGAACTCCATGGGAGTGCCGCCGGCCGCGCGGATTCCTTCCTTCACCTTGACGGCCAACTCCCGCAGGTTGTAATTGCAGGGCATGGTCTCGATCCAGGTGTTGGCCACGCCGATGATCGGCTTGGCGAGGTCTTCGTCGGTGAAGCCGATGGCTTTCAGCATGGCGCGAGCGGGCGCGCGGTCGCGGCCCTGGGTGATGGTGTAGCTTTGGAGTTTCATAAGGGAAATAACCAGTCTACGTCAAATCCGCAGCACGGCGGCGCCGCGGATGGCGTCGTTCTTGAGCGCATTCAACGCCTGGTTGGCTTGGTCGAGCACGAACTCGCGCACTTCGGTGTGGATGGGGATCTCGGCGGCGATGCGCAGGAAGTCTTCGCCGTCCTGGCGGGTGTTGTTGGCCACGCTGCGGATGGCGCGCTCGTGGTAGAGCAGGTCGTAATCGAGCGGCGGAATGGGGCTCATGTGAATCCCGCCGATGGCCACGGTGCCTCCGCGCTTGAGCGCCCGCAGCGCCGGAATCACCAGCTCGCCGGCGGGCGCGAAAATCATGGCCGCGTCGAGTTTTTCGGGCGGCTCGTCATCCGATTCGCCGGCCCACACGGCGCCCAGGTCGAGCGCCAGCTTCCGATGGCGCGGGTCGCGGGACATGGCGTAGACGGCGATGTTCCAATGGCGCGCCACCTGGATGGCGACGTGCGCGGCGGCGCCGAAACCGTAGATGGCGAGGCGCCCGCCGGGCTCGACGCCGGAAAGCCGTAGAGTGCGGAAGCCGATGATGCCGGCGCATAGCAGCGGCGCCACGTGGAGGTCGCTGAAGCCCTCCGGTAGCGCGTAGACGAAATCCTCGGGGGCCGCGACGTACTCGGCGTAGCCGCCATCCACCATCCAGCCGGTGAACACGGCGCGCTCGCAGAGGTTCTCGCGCGCCGACCGGCAGTATTCGCACACGCCGCAGGTCTGGTACAGCCAGGGGATGCCCACGCGCGCGCCCGGTTGGAAACGCGACGCGTGGGGCCCGTTCTCTTCCACGATGCCCACCACCTGGTGGCCGGGCACGACGGGCGATTTGCGCGGAGCGAGTTCGCCCTCGACCACGTGGAGGTCGGTGCGGCACACTCCGCAGGCATCGACCCGCACCAGCACCTGGCCGGCGGCAGGCTGCGGTTTGGGCAATTCCACGATGCGCAAGGGATTGGATTCGACGGGGGCGGGGGATGCGAGGATACAGGCCTTCATAGCTTGATTATCCCGCGCGGTGCAAGAATAGGATGGTGCCGAAGCGGATCATGATCGCCGTGGTGGGGGCTGGCATCGGCTCGCTGGCCGGGTTGCTGGTTTCCTTCCTGGGAGCGGGCAATTCGGCGCTGATCGTCGGAGCGGTGCTGGGCGCCGTGGTGCCACTCGTGGTGCTGGGGCCGCCGGGGCGATAATCGGCACCGGTTCGGCCACCCTGATGGCGTCGAGGGCGGTGAACGGTTCGTCGGCGATCCCTAGCGCCGGCCGGCGAGCCAGAGCCTGGGCGACGACCACCCTCTACCGTTCGCCGCCGCTCAACTGGTGCGGATAGGCGTCGTACATGCGCCGCGTGTCCGCGAGACCCACCAGGCCGAACAACGACTCGAGGCCTCGCTGGTGTTCGGTCGCGGAAAGCACCTCGAAATCCCGCAGTTGGACGGAGCCAGCGCCAGGGTGGTCTTTCCGCAGCCGGACTCGCCGAAAAGCCCCACGATGGAACCCGGGTCCACCTGGAACGGTACTTCGGAAACCACCGGAACCGTGATGTTTCGTACGGAAAGCAGATCGACCGTGAGATTCCGGACCGCCAATGCCCCGGACGGCATCCCTCCCATTCTGGCGCAGAGCGGCGCGGGCCGCAATCAAGATAAATAGATACAAAAATATTGGAACCGCGCGGGTTTTTAGGGTAGGATTCTTGGATGAGGTGGTCCATGTCGCGAATCGCTATCGCGTTCTTGTCCTTCCTGTTTCTGATTCCGCAAGGGTTGCTGGCTAGTGCGCAGTTGACCACGCTCGTAACGAGCAAAGTGGCGCCGTCCACGACTTCTTGCACTGCTCCGACTCCGACCACGACTTTCTCGGCCACGGACACGGCCGTCTATGTGTTTTTTGAAGTCACCGGCGTGAACGTCAACGACACGTTCATAGTTGCATTCTACGGACCGTCCGGACAGCTCTATACCGGCGCTGGCGGCACCAGCAGTTTTGGCGCCGCCCCAAGCGCCGGCGCAGCGTGCTACCTCACCAACTACAGCCCCTTGCTGATTGCGGGCAACGCCGCCGCGACCATGCCCGGCACCTGGACGGTCGAGATTTTCTACGACGGTAACTACAACGTGCCATTCTTTCAAGGGACGTTTACGATCGCGGGATCGGCGCCGACGACAGGTACCCAGTTCACTTATAACGGGTTTGCCAGCACGGCTGGGCTTACGATGGTGGGCAATGCGGCCACAGCCTCGACCAGCGATGGGACGGTGCTGCGGTTGACGCCGGCATCCGGCAACCAGAGCGGCGCCGCATACAACACGACGCCGGTTACGCTCGGAAACAATGCTACTTTCAGCACCCAGTTCCAGTTCCGTTTTTCGAATCAAGGCGGGACGGAACCGGCTGACGGAATCGTTTTTGTGCTGGGGACCAGTACCAAAGGCTTGGGGGGTCTTGGCGTCGGCATGGGTTACCAAGGGGTCAGCGGCAATAGCTTCGGTATCGAATTCGACACTTATAACAATACCGGCTTCGGCCTGGGCAACGACGACGGCAACAGCAGCAACCATGTGTCCATCGACACGAATGGCAATCTGACGAACACCGACCTCACCAACGTATACGGCAACCAGACCTGCATTTTCGCGACTGGCTCGAATTCCAACACAGCGGCCGGTTGCATGTCCAATGGCGACCTGTGGACGGTCAATATCAGCTATGACGGTGCGAAGCTCACAGTGACAGTCACCGATCCGAAGGAGGGGTCGAGTTTTACCGCGATCAACGGCTATGCCATCAATTTTGCGTCGCTGCTCGGCCAGAACACCGCGTACGCCGGCTTTACGTCCGGCACGGGCGCGGGATGGGAGAATCACGATATCGTCAACTGGACATTCGCGAATACGACGCAAAGCGCGTCCTGCACCTATTCGCTTTCCGCCAGCAGCGCTTCCGTCGGGGCTGCGCAGAGCACCGGGACCGTAACGGTGACGGCGGGTACGGGCTGCACCTGGACGGCTACCAGCAATGCGCCAACCTGGCTCACAACGTCAAGTGCCGGCATCGGCAGCGGCACGGTGAGCTACGCGGTAACGGCCAACACCAGCGCCAGTTCGCGCACCGGCGTCATCACCGTGGGCGGGCAGACGTTCACCGTGACGCAGGCCGGCGCCAGCGGCGGCGGGAGCACTTCCATCACTATCACGAACCCCGGCTTCGAGACCATCCCGTCCAACCCCGCGTGGATCACATGCGCCGGAACCGGCTGCCGGGATACCTTGGATGGCAACATACCGGGATGGACTGCCTCCAACAGCACCTCTATCGGGCTTTTTCAGCCAAGTTCCACTTACTTTACTCTCCCGCTGCCCACTGCCGAAGGACAGACGTTTGCACAGATCAACAGCGGCACCCTCTCTCAGGTGCTGAGCGCGACGCTACAGGTGTCCACGGTGTACACGCTGCAGGTGGACGTAGGCCAGCGCCTGGACAAACTCTATCCATCGCCGCCTCCCACCGTGCAGCTCTATGCCGGCAGCACACTGATCGCCACGGCCACCGGCGCGCAGCCGGCAGTGGGAGGTTGGACGACCTGGACGGGGACCTACCAATCGAGCGTGTCGGATCCGCTTGCCGGGCAGGCGCTGAAAATCGTGTTGGGCGCGACTACCGCGCAAGGTGATTTCGACAATGTGCGGCTCACCGCTGCGCCGGCCGGCACCTCCGCCTGCACCTATTCGCTTTCCCCCACCAGCGCTTCGCCCGGGGCGGCGGCGACCACTGGGACCATAACGGTGACGGCCGGCACGGGATGCACATGGACGGCAACCAGCACCGTAAGCTGGATCACCACCACGAGTTCCGGCACCGGCAACGGCACGGTGAGCTACACGGTGGCGGCCAACACCAGCACGACCTCGCGCACCGGCACCATCACCGTGGGCGGGCAGACGTTCACCGTGACGCAGGCCGCGGCGGCGGCGTGCAGCTACTCGATTTCCCCCACCAGCTACAACATGGCGGCGCAAGGCGGCTCCAGCAGCTTCGTGGTGACGGCGGGCAGCGGCTGCTCGTGGACCCCGTCGGTGAGTTCGAGCGCGGCATCGTGGCTGCATCTGGCATCGACTGCTTCCGTCACGGGGAATGGATCGGTGAACTACTCGGCCGATCCGAATACATCGACGATCTCGCGCACCGGCACCATCGCGGTTGCCAGCCTGACGTTCACCGTGACGCAGGCCGGGGGCGCCTCGGCCACCGCGCCGAGCATCGCGCAGGGCGGCATTGTGAACGCGGTCAGCAACCGGGGCGGCGGCATCGCGCAAGGCTCCATGTTCACCATCTACGGGACCAACCTGGGACCGGCCGCATCCTGGTCGGCGTACCAATTCCCGATCCCCAGCACGGTGAACGGCGTCACCGTGACCGTGACGCAGGGATCGACCACCATGAACGCTTACCTGCTCTACGTGCAGGCCAATCAGATCAACGCCATCATGCCGTCCACTGCGCCGCTGGGCACGGTGCAGGTTTCGGTGAACTACAGCGGCGCGCTCAGCACGGCCACGGCCGTCACCATCGTGAAAACCGCGTTTGGCATCAACAGTTCGGCGTACGGCCCGGGACCCGGGATCATCAAGAATTACATGCCGGATGGCAGTCAGCCCTTCAACACGGCCTCCACTCCGGCCAAGCCCGGCCAAACCGAAATCGCCGTGGGCACGGGGCTCGGGCCCATCACCACGCCCGATAACCAGTCGCCGCCGGCCGGGAACCTGCCGGTGAACGTGGTGGTGTTGGTAGGCGGAATACAGGCCAGCGTGGCGTACAACGGGCGCGCGCCGGGCAATGCAGGCCAGGACCAAATCAACTTTACGGTACCCGCCAACGCGCCGCTCGGGTGCTCCGTTCCGGTGCAGATCAGCGCGGGTGGCACCTGGAGCAACACCGTTCGCATGGCCATTAGCTCCGACGGGAGCCATTGCCAGGATGCTTTCAATCCGTATTCCGGCTTGAGCACCACCGGTGGGAAGTCGGCCACCCTGGGGTTGATTCGAGTGAACTTTAGCGGCTCCACGGACCCCACCCAGCCGCCCACCACGGCGCAACTCGACCTGGGCCTTGGCGCTTTCGCCCTGACCAATCCCGGCACCGACTTTACCTACAGTCCCATCACCAACCTGCCGCCACCGGGCACGTGCGCCTCCTCGAACAAAATGCTCGACCTGGGCGCGGTGATGGGGACCGGCGGATCGAGCCTCGATCCGACGATCGCGGCGGCTCTCGATGCGGGACCCCAGTTGACCGTGACCGGAGGAGCCGGCGGCGCCACTGGTACGATCAGCCAAACCAGCACTTCCGACGATCCCAACAGCCCCTACATGGGTCTGCTCGGCGGCACCCTGAACATCTCCGGCGCGACGATACCGCCGCCGTTCCTGGATGGCGGCCCGTTCACCATCACCGGGCCGGGCGGCAAGGACGTGGGACCGTTCTCCGTCACCATTCCCCTGGCGCCGGCCATCACCTGGACCAACCCGCCCAGCACCATCAACCGTTCGTCGCCGCTGACGCTCACCTGGACCGGCGGGAACTCCAGCCAGTTGGTCATGATTCTGGGAGGCAGCACGGATCAGAACAGCCAGGCGTCGGGCGGATTCGTGTGCCTGGCTCAGGCCACGGCCGGGACGTTCACGGTGCCGGTGAATGCGCTCGCCGACCTGATTCCGACGGGAGTGGCGACCAGCTCCTCCAGCCCGGTCGGCATGCTCGGTCTGATGCCCTTGCAACCGAATAATATGCAGTTCACGCCGCTGCCCAAGGGTCTGACCGTCGGTGTCGCTTTCGACACCACCATGACGGTCGAGACCGTGCAAGTGCAGTAATGATGGCGCGCTTCTGGCCCGCCATCCTACTGGCAACCGCCGCGTTCGGCGCTCAGCCCGCGCGGCGCGCCGTCATCATCGACGTGGACGGCATGCGGCGCGACACCTTCGAGCAGGCTTACCGGGATGGGCGCCTGCCCAACTTCCAGCGCATCTTCGCGCGAGCGCTGTGGTTCGATAAGGCCTCGACGGTTCTGCCCTCCGTGACCATGGCGGCGCAGGCATCCATCTTCACGGGCACCCAACCGGCGCGGCACGGAATCCCCGGCAACCAGTGGTTCGACCAGAGCACAGGCCGCCTGATCGACTACATGGTTCCGGGCGGTTTGGTGTGCGTTTACGGCCTCACCGTGCTGGGCGGCGCGCGATGTTCCGGCGGGCTGGCCAACGGGCACTTGCTCGAGCCCACCATATACGAAGCTGCCGCCCAAGCCGGTTTGACCAGCGCGGTTTACTACAGCCAGTACTGGAAAGGCGCGGCGCGGGCGGCGCCGCCGGGCGTGGCCGAAATGGTGGGTTTTCTGGCGGGCAGCCCGGTCGACTGGCGCGCTTTCGACAGCGAGATGGCGGGGCGAGCCATCGCCGAGCTGCGGTCGCGCGGCCTGCCATCGCTCGTCACCGTCTATTTCGCGGGGACCGATGGCATCGCGCACAAGAGCGGAATCGCGGGCCAGACGGCATATCTTTCCGGCACCGTCGACGCGCTGCTCGGGCACATTCTGGATACCATCGAATCGCTCGACCGGTCGTGGCGCGAGCATACCCTGTTCGTTCTGGTTTCAGACCATGGCCGCACGGACCTGGTCGCCAATTCCGAAGACCCGACCCTCAAGGCCGACTTGCAAGCCGCGCTTCCGGCCGGCGCGACCGTCGCGGAAAACGGCGGCATGGCGTACATCTACCTTAATCAGCCAGGCTTGGTGGACCTTGAGAAGCTGGCGGCGGCGTCGCCCGCGGTGGCTGCCGTGCGGGTGCGCGGCCCGGGAGATTCGCCGCGCGCCGGCGACCTGATCGTAACGCTCAAGCCCGGCCACTACTTCGGCAACACGGGCAAGGGCTCGGACCACGGCAGCGTGTACAGCGGCGATTTGAACGTGCCGTTGTTGGTTGCCATGCCGGGTGGCGCCGCGGGCCATGTGGACGACGCGGTGAGCATCACGCAGGTGGCGGGCACCATCGCGGGCTATCTGGGCTTCCGTATGGATTCCGCGGATGAGGCGCTGCCCGTGCGCCCGGCGCCGCGCGGGGTAGGGGGCAATGGGATTTGGTGTATAATCCAGCAATCCCGGTTTTGAACCGGCTCGGAGGTCTGGGGATGCTGAAGCCAACGAGGATTGTGTTCGTAACGCTTGCGGCCGTGCTATGTGAAGCCGCCGCTTTCGCGCAAGCACCCACTATCGGCGCGGGTGGAATACTGAATGGAGCGTCGTTTACGGCGTCAGTGTCGCCCGGCACCTTCGCCGAGATATACGGGCAGAATCTCTCAATAGGCACCTGCCAGGCGACCACGACTCCGTGGCCCACAACGCTGTGCAGTGCCCAAGTGTCGGTGGGCGGCAAATCGGCAGCGTTGTCGTTCGCCTCGCCGGGCCAGCTAAACATTCAGATTCCCGTCGATGTCGCGCCGGGGTCCGCCCAGGTCACCGTTACGGTTCAGGGAATGGGGTCCGCGTCGGCCACGGTGACCCTCGCTCCCTACTCGCCAGGGATCTTTACGTGGACTCCGTCGGGCTCCACGCAGAGTCTTGGCTTGATCGTACACGGGAAGGACTCCTCCTCCGTGACCGCGCAGAGTCCTGCCCAACCAGGAGAGACACTGATCGTGTACGCCGCCGGCCTCGGGCCAACAGACCCCTCCGTGGCGACGGGGGCGGCACCTCCGGCCTCGCCTCCCGCCAGAACCACTGTGCAGCCAACCATCAGCGTCGAGTGCCAGCAGGCGACCGTCGTCTTTTCCGGGCTGGCGGGTAGCGTAAGCCTGTACCAAGTGAACTTCACGATCCCGGCGAGCGCTCCGGGGGGAAATCTGCCTTTGACGCTGAGCATCGGTGGCTCCACCAGCAATACGGTTACTTTGGTGGTGTCCGGCCCGGCAATTCCCGTGGTCAACGCCGTTGTTAACGGCTCGTTTTCCTCCCCTGATGCGGTAGCCGCCCCCGGTACCATGGTCAGCATCTTTGGCTGCAATTTCGGCTCAACAGACAATCTGTTTGCGTTCCCCTCGACCAGTTTTCAGGGTCTGTCCGCCACGTTTAACGGCGTGGCGGGGCCGCTGTTCGCCGTGGCTGCGTCGGGAGGTCAGATTAACGTCCTCGTGCCGACGGAACTGCCGGAAACGGGCACGGTTCCCGTCCAGGTCAAGAATTCCGCTGGTCCCAGCGCGAGCTTCAGCCTGAAGATGTCGGCGGCGACCCCGGGCATTTTTCGCGTTGCCGACCCCTCCGACGCATCCAGGAACAACGGGGCGGTTCTGTTTGCCAACACCGCCTGGCTGGTGATGCCGGCATCAATGGCCGCGGCGCGGGGATTGACCAGTTGCGCGGGCTTGCCGGTGGCGGCAACCTGCGGCCAACCGGCCGGCGCCGGCGACTACATCCAGATTTTTGTCACTGGCCTTGGAAAGGCAACCCCGGGCGGTGACCCGAACGGCAAAGTGTTGCCCACGGGTTCGGTCGCGCCCGCCGACGGCAGCGTGCTCTATAAGACAGTGCAAACGCCCACTGCCACCGTCGGCGGCGTCGCCACTCCGGTCCAGTTCTCCGGAATTGCTCCAGGCTTTTCGGGGTTGTACCAGGTCAACGTTCAAGTGCCGAGCGGCGTCACGCCGGGCGATGATGTGCCGATTGTAGTTTCCATGCCGAACGGTGCGAGCGATAGTGCAACCATCGCGGTGCACCCGTAAGAGCTCCGGGAAAAGGGGCCGGGCGGATTAACAATCCGCCGCAGATTGAAAATCTGCCCCACAAAGAAGATGGGGAGGCTATGGGCGGGCGGCGGGCGGGCGCAGGGCCTCCACGGTGAAGGCGGCCTCGTCCAGCGGGACGTTGTATTCGAGTTTCTCCAGGCGCAGCACTGTATGGGTGCGGCGGGCGGGCTGCGAAATCTCGATCGCGTGCGGCGTCCAGATACCCTGCACCTTGCGAATATCGCGGTTGACGATGCGGCGCACGAGAGCGGGGCCCTGGTAGTTCTCCAGTTGCGCGATGACGTAGTCGTCCTTCCGCAACCACAGGTGAGCGTAGGTGTACTGCGACGCATTGGCGCCGCGGGGGCGGCACTCGATTTTCCAGCACGCCGCGCCATCCAGCGAATCGTCTCCGAGGAGCTTGCAGTCGTACTGATCCACGTCGTGCTCTTCCAGATCTTCGAAGCTGAAGTCCGTGCCGAAAAAGCGGGTGAGGCGACTCTCGGTGGCGATACTGCGCACGCGGGCGCTGGCCGGCGTCCACATCCACGCGCCGGCGGGGCCGTCCCGATGGTTGAGAATCAGGATGGCGACGCCTTCCACCTCCGCGGGCGACAGGAACCGGATCAGGATCTTGCTCTCGCCATACGGACCGATGCGTTCGAAGCGCCAGTGCTTTTCGCTAGTGGCGCCGGCGGCGTTGGAGGTCACCGCCACGCCCTCGTAACGGAGCGACGCGACGTGCGCGCGGCGTTGCGCTTCCAACAGAAGCTGGCGGGCGTCCTGGCAGCGGGCGGCGGCGGCCACCAGGAGCGCCGCGATCGTTTTTGCGGTAGTGGTCAATCGAATTCGCCTGGGTGTGGGGCAGGTTGGAAACCGGCGGCGGTTGTCTATATGCGCGATTGGCGGGTTGCCAACCCGCCGCAGGATGCCATCCTGCCCCACACATGGTAACGCGCGGCACGGTGTACGCTGAAGAGTTCCGGTATGCGCCTGGTCCGATTGCTGAGCCTCCCCTACTTCGCGAAGCACCGGCTGCGTTGCCTGCTGACGCTGGCGGGCATCGCGCTGGGCGTGGCCGTGCTGGTGGCGATGTACGAGGCCAACGAGAGCGTGGTGGCGGGCTTGCGGCAAACCATCGCGCAGATCGCGGGCGCGGCCGAGTTGCAGGTTTCCGCGGGCGACACCGGCATTCCGGAAGAAGCGCTCGACCGTGTGCGTGCCGTTCGTGAGGTCGGCTTCGCATCCCCGGTGGTGGAAGCCGTGGTGGGGAGCGGGATGGGCAACCTGCTGGTGCTGGGTGTGGACATGACGGCGGACCAGGGCATTCGCGAGTACGACCTGGGAGGCTCGGAGCTGGACGATCCGCTGGTCTTCCTGGCGCAGCCGGATTCCATCATGCTGAGCGGCGACTTTGCCGCCCGCAACGGCCTTGCCATGGGCAGCCGGCTGGTTCTGGAGACGGTGGAAGGCGCCCGGCTCTTTACCGTGCGCGGCCTGCTCCATCCGGCTGGATTGGCCCAGGCTTTTGGCGGCAGCCTGGCGGTGATGGACATCTATGCGGCGCAGAGAGTCTTCGGAAAGGAGCGCAAATTCGACCGCATCGACGTCACGGCGCGGCGCGGAATTGCGGTGGAGGATTGCCGGCGCGCGCTGGCCGCGGCCCTGGGGCCCGGCTTCCAAATCGATGCGCCCTCCGAGCGGCGCCGCTATTTCGAGCAGGTGCTGGCGGACTACCGCCGCTCGTCCGGCTTCGCCAGCATCTTCGCCTTGCTGGTGGGACTGTTCCTGATTCAAAACACCCTGGTGGTGGCCGTGGCGCAGCGCCGCGGCGAGATCGGTATCTTGCGCGCGCTGGGCGCCACGCGATCGCAAATCCGCATCATGTTTCTCCTCGAGAGTGGTTGTGTGGGGCTGGCCGGTTCCCTGGTGGGCGCGGGGGTGGGCGCAGGACTTTCCCGGCTGGCCGCGCGGTACGTAGCGGCAACGCTCGAAGGACTGTACGGAGTCATCGGCCAACCGGCGCGCGGCGGCGTCGAACCGCTGGTGATGGCCGGGGCGATTGCCGCTGGAGTGGCGTGGAGCGTGCTCGCCGCGGTGTTCCCCGCCAGCGCCGCCGCGCGAGCCGACCCCGTTCGCGCGCTGCAGAAGGGGCGGTACGAGATCGTGCCACTGGAGGAGCGGCGCGTGCGCCGCCTGCTGGCCTGTGCCGCGATATCGATGGCCGCGTTGCTGCTGGCCGGCAGGTTCGAGAACTGGTTCGTGGTGAGTTATGTACTGGCTACCCTGGCCCTGATTTTTCTGACGCCGGAGTTGTCCAGGGCGGTGGTGCGCATGTTGCGGCCGATTCTGGAACGCCTCCGTCCCGTGGAAGGCGCCCTGGCCGCGGACAGCCTCTTGCAGGCGCCGCGCCGCACGGCATCGGTGGCGGCGGCCTTGATGCTCTCCGTGGCCATGGTGATCGGGTTGGGCGGCATCGCCGAGGCCAGTTACCAGAGCATTCTCGATTGGGTCACGGGCACGCTGGATGCCGATTTCCTGGTGGCGCCATCGGAGAATTTGAAGGACCTCACGCTGCGCTTCCCCAGCGCCATGGAGCGCGACCTCGCCGCTATCCAGGGCCTGGCGGTGGTTCAGCCGGTGCGGGCCGCGCGCATCTCCGTCCGGAATTCTCAACCCATTCTCCTGGCCGTGGACATAGTTCGGCTGAGCCCGCAAGCGCGCCGGCGGGCTATCCCCGTGAACACCGGGCGAATCCACCAACTGGCCGCCCAAGGCCGCGGCGCGATTGTCTCCGACAACTTTGCGGCGCACGAGCGGGTGCGCGTGGGCGATACTCTCGATCTGCCCGCGCCGGATGGCGCGCTGTCGCTTCCGGTGCTCGGAATCTACAAAGACTTCACCGACCCGCAGGGCATGATCGTGATCGATCGCTCCCTGTACCGCAGCCGCTGGCACGATGACACGGTCAACCTCTTCCGTCTCTACCTTCGTCCGGGCGCTTCCGCGGAAGCCGTCCGCAAGCAGGTGGTGGCGCGCCTGGGTTCGAACCGCAGATTGTTCGTGTTTTCGAGCGCGGATTTGCGCCGCCACGTTCTGGGCCTGGCAGGGCGGTGGTTCGAGATCGCCTACGCGCAGCTTGCCATCGCCCTGCTGGTGGCGATACTGGGCATCGCCAGCGCGCTGACGGTTTCCATTACGGACCGGCGCCGCGAGCTGGGAATCCTGCGCGCCGTGGGAGGCTTCCGCCGCCAGGTCCGGATTACGGTATGGATGGAAGCCGCGGCCGTGGCGGTGGTTGGTTTCGTTCTGGGCCTCGGGTTCAGTTTGGTGAACATCTTCTATGCGCTCTCCATCTTCTCCGGCCATGCGCTCGAATTCCGCTTCCCCGCGCTGCTGGCCGCGGAGCTTCTGCCGATGCTGGTAGCCGCCGCGCTCATCGCAGCCATCCTGCCGGCCGAGGCGGCGGTGCGCGCGCCGCTGGTCTCCGCATTGGAATACGAGTAACGCTACCCCTGCTAACCTGAAGCTTACGTGCCAGCGCAATTCGACAAATCCGTTCGTAGAATTCGCTACAGCCGCTTCCTGCAATGCTGGGCGCTGCCCTGTCTGCGCAGCCGGATTCGCGGCGGCTTCCGTCCGATTCTGGGCTGCGTCTACACCGAATTGAAGTGCAACCTCGATTGCCCGTACTGCCGGTCCCACGACAACAGCTTTCCGGGAATGGACGAAGATACGGGCCGGCGGGCGATCGACTGGCTGCACGCCACCGGATGCCGCGTGATTGGTCTTATGGGTGGCGAGCCACTCATCCGGGCGGCTTTCGTGGAACAGTTCGTCCGATACGCGGCGGGGAAGGGCTGTTACGTCTATCTGCCGACTAATGGACGGCTGCTGACGCCGGATGTAACTGACCGCCTCGCCGATGCCGAGGTGGCTACGTTCAATGTAGCCATCGACTGCATGCGCGAAAAACCGGGACTGCCCAAGGCGCTCGAACACATCCGAGGGAATTTCGACTACCTGGTGCGGCTCCAGAGCCGCTACGGATATACGGTCTTCTTGAGCATCAACATCACGCGCTTCAACCTGGAGGACGTCCGGCTGCTGACTGAGTTCAGCCGCGAGAACGGGATCGGCACGGCCTATCACTTGTGTGAGTCATCGCGCGGACACACCCCTTTTCGAAGCGAGGAACTGGGCGCCGTGGATGAACTTCTGGACTACCTGATCGACCGTAACCGGGCGGGCTACTCGATGGTCAACTCGACCGAGCATCTGGGCGTAATGAAGAGCCTGTTGCGTGGTGGTGTGGCGCCATGGCCGTGCCGCGCCGGGCAGAACATGGTGATCTGCCGCACCGACGGCACACTGGCGCCCTGCTACCCGATGCGGGAGTCCGGCGACGATTGGGGGAGCGTGGGCTGCCCAAAGTTCGACGCGCGCCAACTGGGCGAGATGAAGCGGCAGTGCAGCGGAACCTGCTTCTCCACGGTGGGCTACATGCTGGCTAACTACTACGATGTCCACCGCGTGGCGCGCGAGGTGTGGGCGCAGGCGGTGCGCAGGCTGGGAGCGGCCAGCCGGTAGCAATATGCCCGCTCGTCCGCTTTCATCCTGCCTCGAGTCCGTGGATTCCTAGGGAGGCCGCGAGCGCGTGACCGCCTTGCTCGAGAGCGGGCCTTTCCCTCACTACCAACCGCACCCGGACCGTCCTGGCCTGCTGGTGCGCATCGATGCAAACGGCCGGCGCACAGTGGGTCGATTCGTCAAGCGCGAGTTCCAGCCCATCGACGCGAAGGCCAAGAGGCGATGAGCCTGCCGCTCGACCAGCGACCTGTCATTGTCGCTCTCGCCGGGCCGAATGGCGCGGGTAAGACGACGTTCTACCACGCCCACCTCCAACCCGCGGGGCTGCGGTTTGTCAATGCGGACATGTTGGCCCAGCAACTTCATGTCGAGCCTTATGTCACGGCCCGCGTGGCCGATTCCGTCCGGCAGGAACTTGTGAAACAGCGGGAGAGCTTCGTTTTCGAGACGGTCTTTTCGGACCCCGTAGGCGAAAAGCTCGCCTTCCTCAAGAGCACGGCGCCAGCGGGCTACAACACGATTCTGTGCTTTATCGGGACGGCCGGGCCGAAGGTGTCCGAACAACGCGTGGCGATGCGCGTCTCGCAGGGCGGACACGATGTTCCGGCGGAGAAGCTGGTCGAGCGTTTTCCACGCATCCTGGCCAACCTGAAGGCCTCCCTTCGCGAACTGCCCAACGTATGGGTCTTCGACGACAACGACCTGGGGACTCCCTTCCGCCTGGTCGCCATCTTTGAAGGTGGACGCCTGGTGAAGTTGCAGCGGCCGGTTCCGAGGTGGCTGAGGCCGCTGCTACCGAAGGGCTAACTCGCGTCACGCCTCACTGCGGCGGCTGTACGCAAATCGCCGCAGCGTCGTACGAAGCCCCAAGGAGTAAGTTGATGGTCAGGTTCGACACAAGGCCCGAGAGGGGATTACATGGGGGCACGCTGGGGAATACGGCGGGGAGCTGGACATTCACCTGGTACAGTCCGACCTGTCCTGGGGTCAAGAACGCCTGGGCGGTCCACGACGGCGGATACTCATGCAGCGACGATGGGGCCGCATTTGGGCTGAACACGAACCGAACGGGAACTCCCTGTAATGGAGCGCCACCGAGTTCCGGAATGAGCGCCGGCGTGGGCGTCAGGCTACCCGTCGCGACGGAGGGTTCGGTCGGACCCAATCCCCACGCATAGATCACGACAACCTCACCGGGCTGGGCGGTGGATTGAGCCGAAACCAGAGTCCCGTCGGCATGAGTGACGATTGAATAAACGCCGGAGTCGGCCGGTCCACATGCGGAGCTATCGTCCTTATCGGCGCAAGTGATCACATGAATCCAATCGTCGACAATACTCACAGCGAACGGCTGGCTGTCAACGCCGTCCTGCGAGATCACCATCCACGTTAGAAACTCGGGGTAGCCAAGCATGGTGAAGCTCAGCTCAAAAGGGATCTGAAGTTGGATCGAGGTCTGAAGACACGCGGAAGGAATCGGCGTCACACCACACAAGTCCGATTGGCCGACCGAAAGCAAAGCCGCGCTATGCGGCGGCGGCAACGCAACTGGATTATCGAACTGGGAGCCGATGATAGACTGCTTCAGAGCGACGGAAATTCCAGCCAATGTGGCCGGCAAGGGAACCGTGGTTGCCCTCTGAACGGTAAGAGGCGGCGATATGGGATTCATGCCGACGACTTGAATCGTCACTATCTGGCCCGGCGCAAATCCCAGATGAGAAACCGGCACCGGCTGCGGGTATCCGGACCCCACCAACGAGAGAGCGCTCTGTCCGGACGCGAGGCGCAACGTCGTCAGAACCAGGGCGATCAAAGATATTTGCATCCTGTTCATACGGCCAGGATAGCGAAATGAGCGCCTCGGAGGTCAGCTCGCCCGGTTCTCCTGCCGCGCACCGTCGAGCATCTCCTGCTTCCGCCGGATCCATTCCTCGATTTCCCGCTGCTCGGCGCCGGCCCGCGAGAGCGCTTCGGCAACCACATCCGGCGCCGGCCCTCCCGGCACCTGGCGAATGCGCACGAAGTTTTCGGGGTCCAGAGCGCGCTCTACAAACGCCCGGTCCACACCCAGCGATGGATTCTGGCTCAGGAACACTTCGGCGATGGCGGCGGGGCGGTCGTCCGCGCCGGAGGCTTCAACCGCGCGGGCGACCAGGGCATGGGCCTCGCGAAAGCTCATGCCAGTGTGGCGGACGAGCGAATCGGCGAGCTCCGTGACGGTGATAAAATCCGAGGCGGCGCGCCGCGCCAGGTGTTCGCGGTCGACCTGGGCGGTGGCGAGAAGGCCCGCCAGCAGGCGCAGCCCGCGCAGGGCGTCGGCGAACATGGTGAAGACGAGCGGCTGGAGAGTGTCTTCGCTGTCGTTGATGTCGCCGAAAGGCGTGTTGTGGGCGCACAGCAATACGGCCTGCGCTTCGCCCAGCGCGCGGCTGGCCAGAATGCGCACGTGTTCCAAAGAGACCGGGTTGCGCTTCTGCGGCATGATGCTCGAGGACTGCACGAAGGCATCGGACAGGCGCAGAAAACCGAATTCGCGCGTGGACCACACCAGCAGATCCTGCACAAATTTGCCGAGGTTGACCATGGCCACGGCCACGGTGGCGGCCGGCTCGGTGAAGTAGTCGACGGACGCGATGGCGCCGTATGAGTTCTCGGCCAGCCCCTCGAAGCCCAGCAGGCGCGCGGTCATGCGCCGGTCGATGGGGAAGCCGGTGGTCGAGATGGCGCAGGCGCCCAGCGGGCACAGGTTGACGCGCGCGAACGCGGCCTGGAGGCGGGCCGAATCGCGTCCCAGGAATTCGATGGCGGCGCACAGATAATGGGCTAACGTGATGGGCTGAGCCGGTTGCGTATGGGTGTGCGCGGGCATCACGGTCTCGAGGTTGCGCGCGGCAAGCGAAAGCAGCACGGCCCGCAGTTCGGCGACGGCCGAAGCGAGGCTCAGCAATTGCCGGCGATGCGCCATGCGGAAGAGCGTGATGTCGATATCGTTGCGGCTGCGGGCGGTGTGCATCTTGCCGGCCAAGTCCCCGCAGGAGCGCCGCAAAAGGCCTTCGATGAAGAAGAACAGGTCCTCGCAGGAGCCGTCGTAGCGGGCGCGCGCGATCTCTTCGAGGTCGAGGCCGTTGAGCGCCTTGAGAAGCAGTTGCTCCTCGGAGGCGGTCAGAATCCCCTGGGCCGCCAACATGCGGGTGTGCGCATAGTGAATCTCGAGCAGCGCATCGAGGAAGTGCCGCTTAGCCTCTTCGAAATTCGGGCCGAGGACGGTCTCGGCATAGATGGGCGCGGGGAACTCGCTCATTGGTTGCCCGCCCTCCACGCGGGGTTCTTGGCCAGGCTGACCAAGTTCGCCAGAATGCGATAAGCGCCCGCTACGCCGGAGGGCAACTGGCGGTAGAGCGCGAACGCATCGTAAATGTAAGCGCCTTTGCCGCAGCGCGCCAGCAGCAATCCGCCACGCTGCGGGTCCTGGTCCGGATCGTTGGTTTCCAACAGGGCTTCGTAACGCGGGTCCCAGGTCTCGATAAAACCATGGCCGCGCTCCTCCACCCAGCCCGAAAAATCCGCCTCCGTAATCCGATTGGGCCACATGAAAACGGGGCTTTCCGGCTTCAGGAGGCGCACCTTCGAGCCTTCATCCACCACCTTCTGCGGATTGTTTCCCAGGCTGAACGGGTAGGGTCCGTCGTTCCGGTCGAACTCCTGCAAGTTGTATTGCACGATGAGGACGCCGCCGGCCCGGGCGTAATCGAGCAGGCGATTATTGGCGGCTTTCAGCTCGGGACGCACGGCGTAAGCCCGCGTGCCCAGAATGATGGCGTCGTAACCGGAGAGGTCGCCCGCGGAGACGTCGCTCGCGGCCAAAATGCGGACGCTCACTCCGAGATTCTCGAGAGCCTGCGGCACGTCGTCGCCGGTGCCCGGCAGATAGCCGATGCGCAAGCCCGCGGGGGTCTTCACGTCCACGCCCACCGCGCGGTAGACGGCGGGGCGGTAATAAGGATAGGGGCGCAACCCCGGATAACCGACCAGCTGGTATCCTTCTTCGTAGCTCTTGCCCAGGTATTCGGCGACGGCCGTGATGCGGTGCTCTCCAGGCTTCACCGAATCCGGAAGAACCGAGAAGGCCACGGTCTGGTCTTCGCCATCGCGATCCATGGAGAACGCGGCCGTCTCCGGCGTGGAATGCCAGCCCGCAGGCAGGCGCAATCGAAGCGTCCCTTGCGCCGGTCCTTTCACGTTGCTGTGCACCGTGCAGGCGAAAGCGAAGGACTTTGCTCCCACGGGAACCGCGCCCGCGGACGGGGCCACCGTCACGGAAATCGCGGGACCGACGAGCAGCGGCTGGGATTCCATTCCCAGGCCCGGAATGCGCTCGACGGTCTGGACCACCTGCGAAAGATGCACGGCGGCGCCCCGGTATGAAACCCGCACGGTGGCGGACAAGGGGTAGGGCGCCAGCGACAGATTGCGGTAGCGCGGATCGGTCAAATCGTAGTAGGCCTGTTCCTCGTCGGGCCGTGTGAAGTACGGACGGGTGAGAGCCGCATCGGGCGGCACGGTGAGGGAAAAGCGCGCGTCGCCACGGCTCTCGATCTTCCAAGACTTGCCATCGGAGGCCTGGAGCGACACGGATTCCACATTCACGGTTTCGGGACTCTGGTTCAGCAGGATGGCCTGGACGATGAAGGTCTGGCCGGGAATCGCGATGGTAAATGTCTCCGCGGCCGGCGCGAACGCTGCCAGGGGGCCCTGCGGGCGGTCGGCCATCACGGTGGCTTGGAGGGAAAGGCCAAGAGATTCCGCGAGGGCGTGCTCAAATTGGTCCTCCTTCACGCCCAATTCGAAAAGGATGTCGGACTTGCCGGGCTCCGGCAGGCTGCCGGCGCGGACGCGGCCGATGAGCGCACGCGTGGCGGTGAGGCCGTCGGCGAGCGCGGGCGCGATGGCTTGCGGGCGGTCGGGCCGGTACTGGCTGGAGGCCTGGTCCGCGAGCCGTGCGATTTCCGCCAAGCCGTTCTTGAGGAAATCCGGCTGGGATGGCGTGAGGGAGCCGATGCCGGCGATGGAAACGTCGATGCCGTCGAAGAACGATTTCTCATGCGCGGCGGCGGGCACGCGCGAATCATAACGATGGTAAGCGGAAGCGAAGGCCGCGGGCGGCGGAATGGCGATGCCATCGTTCTGGCTCTTCTGAAAGCCCAGGCCCTCGCGGCCAATCTGCAAATACGTCAGGCCCGCGGCGGCGGCATAATCGCCTTCCGCGATCTCCAGGTTGGTGGCGGGCGTCTCGGTGGACCACGTCTGGTGGATGTAATCGAAAAAACGCACGGGCACGTATTTGTCGGTGGCGTAGTCGTACATTCCCTGCGGCGTGGCGGAAAAAAAGGGCACGTGCGCGTAGACCTTCAGCGGAGACCACGGCCGGAGCCCCTCGCGGATCTGCTCCGGGAAGCGATTGGGATCGCCGGCGGCCACAAAAGCCTCCTGCGCCATCTGGCCGGCCACCTGGTGCTGGCCGTGGCCGTCGGTGGGGGCGCCGACGAAAACCGAGGTAACGACGAGAGGACGAGTCATGCGGATCACGCGCACCACGTCCGCCAGCACCCGGTCGTGGCCCCACTTCTCCAGTGCTTCCTCGCGCGTTTTCGAAAAGCCGTAGTCGATGGCGGGCGTCCAATACTGATCGACGCCGTAGTACCGGTCCGCGGCCAGCAATTCCTCGGTGCGCACCAGCCCCAGTGCGTCGTAAAGATCGGGCGACATGGCGTTCTGTCCGCCTTCCCCGCGATTGAGCGTGAGCAGCGCGGCGCGCGCCCCGGCGCCCCGGGTTTCGAAGGCCAACATGCCGCCGTCTTCGTCGTCGGGATGAGCCGTAATCAGAATCAGGCTGGCGCGCGTCTTCAAAGCGTGCAGCCAGCGCGTGAGGCCGGCGGCGCCGCGCTCCGCATCCACGGGAATGGATTCGGTGGTCTGGGCATACAGCAAACCGAACAGGAGGCCCATGATCGACACGAACCCGAAACCCCTCCGATAACACAGGTGCACCATTACTACATTGTTTTCTAAGACTGCCACCCAATGCAATACGTCGCTTTTTGCGACGGTGAGTGCTCTTGACGGAAACCGCGAAAAGGCGCGATACTCATTCCAAGGGGCAGTTTGACCTACTCAGTCTGGGAGGGAAGTATGTTTGGGTTCTCAAAGCTCACTTCACGTTTTCCGCTGCTGGCCGGTGTGCTTTTTGTCGCACTGAGCTTGCAGCCCGCACTCGCTCAAACGCAAGCCATCAACGGCAGCATTCGCGGCCGCGTAACAGATGCCGGGGCCGCCTCGATCGCGCAGGCCAAGGTCACGATTCTCAACGACGAAACCGGCTTCACCCGCCAGGTTGCCACCGACGAGAACGGCTACTACGTGTTTCCCAACCTGCCGCTCGGCAGCTATACGGTGACCATCGAGAAGGAAGGGTTCGACAAGCAACGCCATCCCGGAGTCGCGCTGACCGCCGGCGCCGAAGCCACCATCGACGCGCAACTTCAGGTAGGTGCGGTGACTACATCGGTCGAGGTCACCGGTGGCGCGCCCATCGTCGATCCTTCGCGCGTCAGTACGGGCAGGACCATCGGCAACGTAGAAACCGACAATCTGCCGCTCACCTCGCGCAATCCGTATAATTTCATACTCTTTCAACCCGGCGTCAGCGGGCACCCCAATCCGGAGCTGGGCATCCCGCGGCTTCTCAACACGAACGGGCTTCCGGATCGCGTGAGTTATCAGCTCGACGGCGCGGTGGATACGGAAACGGACCGCTACGGCCTGCGGCTCTTCGCCATCGCCGACAGTTACGTCAACGAAGTGCAGACCGTATCGGACAGCTTCGCGCCGGAATTCGGCAAGATCGCGGGGAACATCTTCAACGTGATCACCGGGTCGGGCACCAATACATTTCATGGCGACGTCACCTATATCGGGCGGCCTCTCGATCTGGTGGCGCGGCCGATCCTGGCCACGCCGACCACACTGCTTCCCGTCGCCAACGATTTCGCCGCGCACGCGGGCGGCGCCGTTATCAAGAACAAGTTGTTCTTCTTCGCCTCCTACGAGCACGTGAAACGAAGCGTGCCGCAGCCGGTTACGATCAACCCCGCCAACGCCGCGCTCATCGGCATTCCATCCAGCCTGCTGACGAATCCGCCGGCGGTGGAGCACGCCCAGTGGATCGATACGCGGCTCGACTGGGTGATCTCGCCCAAGCATCAGTTCTTCGTTCGCTATAACTACTTCCGCAATCAGTATCCGTTCAACTCCAACGTCGGCGGCCTCAACGCGCTCAGCGTGGCGGCGGATTTCCGCGACCGCGCACACGTGCTCGGCGCGCAGCTTCTTTCCACGTTTTCCGCCACGGTCCTGAACGAGCTCCGCTTCGGATGGCCCTATCGCAACGAGCAGCACGTGGCCGATCCTCTCACGGGAACGGGCCCCGAGATCAGCATCAGCGGCATCGCGAATTTCGGCGGCAGCAACTCCGTGGCCGACCGTTTTCAGGAGAAGGTGCCGAACCTCAACGACAACTTCACGGTGATCAAGGGTTCTCACACCGTCAAGATGGGCTTCGGATTCCAGCAGAACCTCGACGTGCAGGCAGCCGACGTTTATACGCAGTACACGTTCCCCACCATCGCGGCGTATCTATCGGCGCTATCCGGCGCGAACCCATACGCATACTCGACGTTCGCCGCCAGCGTCGGCCAGCCCGGCGCATGGTATCACTCGTTCTTCTGGGATTTCTTCGCGCAGGACAGTTGGCAGATCGCTCCCAAACTGCTGATCATCGGCGGAGTCCGCTACGACAAGTTCTCTGGGCCGTCGGGCGATCCGAACTTCAAGCTCCCCTATTCGCAGAGCTTCCATTCGCCCAGCGGTGATTTCGCGCCGCGCCTGGGCCTAGCATGGTCCATCGACCCGAAAACCGTGCTGCGCGTCAACTCCGGCATTTTCTATGAGGCTCCTCCGACCAATCTCTGGTACAACGCCCTGTATAACGATGGCGGTTCCAGTTCCTACATAGCGTCCATCACTTCCACCACTCCGGGCGCTCCGGCCTTCCCCGCCGCGGTCGTCAACGGAACGCTGCCTCGCTCGGCGCAGACGCTCTACACCATCACGCCGAATTTTAAGGATGGATACGCCATCAACTCCAGCATTCAGATGACCCGGCAGTTGTCCCGCAACGACGCGCTCACTGTGGGTTACGCCAATACCGGCGGCCGCAACCTCGAGTACCTGCGCAACATGAACCTGATTAACCCAATCGGTTTCCTGGCCGACGGCCGTCCGGTGTATGGACCCGCCGGCGCCTCTACGCGGGCCAACGCGCTGTATAACAACATTGCCCTCCAGGATATCGGTGACAACAGTGCGTACAACGCGCTGATCGTGAACTACCAGCACCGTTTCACCCAGGGCCTGCTGGTCAACGGGTCTTACACGTGGTCGCATTCGATAGACGATGCGCCGGAAGCCAACAGCTACGACCAGGGATCCACATTCATCTCGGACCCGACCAACCGGAACCGCGACCGCGGCAACTCCGCCATCAACCGGCCCAGCGCTTTCACCCTCACCACCGTCTGGGCTCCCATCGCGACGTTGGACAACCATGTGGCGAATTATCTGGCCAATAACAACCAGTTCACCCTCCTTGCCAATCTCTCGTCGGGCGATGAGCAGAACATCACCGCGAATACCGTCTTGAACGGCGACACTCTTGCCAGTTCGCGTCCGCTCTACGTCGGCCGCGACACCGTGACCACGCCGGACGTTTACCAGTTCGATGTTCGCTACACGCGAACCTTCCTCAAACTGTGGGAACGCTTCCAGCCGAAGTTCTTCATCGAGGTGAATAACATTTTCAACCACCCGAATGTGACCACCATCAACACCACCGCGACAGTCACGGCGGCTACGGGCGCCATTGTCGCCAACCCGACCTTCGCGCCCGTGTCGACGCTTCTCGAAGGCCGCATCGTGCAACTGGGAGTAAGAGTCGACTGGTAGGAATGGCGGGCCGGCCGGGTCCGCTACGTGGCACACTGGCGAGGGGGGACTTATGTCCATCTTCATTGTGCGACTGGGCGCACCTCGAAAGCCCGGCGAAGGTTTGCGGCTGGGAACGGTGCGGCGGCCTCCGCGCGGCGTTCCGAAGGCCGATTTCGCCCGGCTCGACTACTATGACGTCTGGTTCCCGAACCTGTCGCCCAGCGCCGGACTGGTGAAGGAAGCGCTGGGAGCGGCGGACGAGCGGGCGTGGGACGCATTCAGCCGGAAGTTTCGCCGGGAGATGAGCGCGCCCGATCGGAGCCGCGAACTGGACGTACTGGCGGCGCTGTCGCATGGCGCCAACCTGTCGCTGGGCTGCTACTGCCGGGACGAGAGCCGCTGCCACAGGTCGGTGTTGCGGGAACTCCTGGCGGAGCGCGGCGCGGACGTAGTGTGAGGGCGAGCGCGTCCAGCGCACGTTTCCGCGGAGAGGTTTTGGCGGCATGATAGAGACCTGCCGGAGACTCTGGCGCCGCGGGGTTCTCGTTGGCCATCGAGTACTACCGCGGCCGTTCAGGCCCCGGCACCGCGCCTGATTGCCGACCGGCTGGAGCACGGCGAAGCCCTGCCCGGCCCCATGCTGGGCGCAACCATCGGCTTCGTACCTGCAGCCCTTGAGCACGGTGCTCGAAAAGCGCATCGTGCAGTTCGGGATGGCGTTAACCGGCAGCGGCTTGCCATCCCGGCAGACCGCTGGTTGGCGCGCGCGCCTCGGAAACCGCCTCCGCGACCGCCGGAAGCCGTGCAAGAATGGCCAGGCTCAAGCATGTCCCGCCACGACGGCCCGATCCTGGAACTGGCGGGGAAGTCTTTAGTGCGCCACCGGCGTTGACGCTCCTACCCTGGGGTATAACATGTATGAGAAGGACGATTGTATGAAAAAACCGATCTTGGCCGTTTGGATCGTCTGCACCATCTCGAGCGTTTGGCCTGCCTTCGCTCAAGTCAAGCAGACCAAGGAGCAGATCCTCTTCTACACGTCGCAGTGGAAGGGCGAGCGCTTTGCCGACGGGCGCCCAAAAGTGGCGGACGATCTGTTGACGCGCGCGTTGGATGTGTCGCTGGAAGATGTCTGGGAGTATCTGGGCTCCCAAGGCTACACCAACCAGTTTGAGGGCGGCTGGCAGGCTCTCCACATCGAAAAGCCTTTTGCCGGCCGCGCGCTGACGGCGCAATTCGCGCCGCGCCGGCCCGACATGGCCGCCGCGGTCGCTGCCGAGGGAAGGGCGGAAGGACGCGTCAGCGGAACCAACAGTTGGGTCATCAACGAGCTCCAGATGGGGGATACCATGGTCGCCGACGGCTATGGAAAGATCATTGAAGGCACCCTCATCGGTTCCAACCTGGGCAGCGGAATCGCCGCGCATACGCATTCGGGATTTATATTCAACGCGGGAATCAGGGATGCCGAAGAGAACCGGGAGATTCCGAACCTGAATGGGTTTTATCGGGGCTACGATCCCTCGGGATGGGCTCAAATGCAACTCACCGGGATCGACATTCCGGTCCGTATCGGGCGCGCCATGGTTTTGCCGGGAGACCTGGTCCTCGCCAAAACGGATGGAGTGATCTTCATTCCCGCGATCCTGGCCGAGGCGGCGATCGGCAGGGCCGAATTCACCAGTCTGCAAGATGCCTTCAATTTTGAGCTGAATCGCGCAGGTACGAACGGCGCTGAATTCGAAGGCGGTTGGACACCGGAGAAGTTCGCTGCTTTTGGGAAGTGGGTGGAGGCTCACCCGGACAAACTGAAGATGACGCGCGCCCAGTTTGCCGAGCTGCTGGATCGGGCCAGCCGCCCGCGTCAAGCGCCTGCCGGGGGCAGGGGCGGCGGACCGCCGCGCCAGTAACTCACCGGAGTTCCCGTAAGCCGAGGCCGTGCAGCCCTCCAGTACGGTGCTGGAGAAGCGCATCGTGCAGTTCGGGATTCGCTTGGACTGGTGCGGAAAGCGCTGGGAGCGGCGGACCAGCGGGCGTGGGCCGCATTCAGCCGGAAGTTCCGCCGGGAGATGAGCGCGCCCGATCGGAGCCGCGAACTGGACGTACTGGCCGCGCTGTCGCATCGCGCCAACCTATCGCTGGGCTGGTACTGCCGGAACGAGAGCCGCTGCCACCGGTCCTGGTTGCGGGAACTCCTGGCGGAGCGCGGCGCGGATGTAGTGTGAGGGCCAGGGCCCCCTACTTGCCTCGCAACCGGAACGTGATCCCCGCAATCGCCGTCAGCGGATAGCCCGGCGTGCCGTGTATGCGCCATACGGCGGGCGCCAGCGGAGTCACCTGGGACTCGAAATAGTTCTGGGTCTCGTAGTAATCGCGGTTGGTCAGGTTGTCCAGGCTCAGGTTGAATTCGATTCCCCGGCGAATCGCGCGCGCCAGGCCCAGATCGAACACGGTGTGACCGGAGGCCACAATTGAAGGGTCGTTTTCATCCAGCCGGTAATGGTTGATGGCCCGCATGCGCAGCGACCCGCTCCAGCCATGCCACCCCGCCAGCGTCAGCGCGGCGTTGGCCACGAAATGCGGCGCGCAGTCCACGTAGACGCGGTGGTCGCCCCCCGTGAAGTACGCATTGCCGATTTTGGTCAGTCCGCCATTCAGCGCAAGATGGCGCGTCAAGGCCACGGAGAGCTTGGCTTCATAGCCATAGGAGCGGCTGGGACCCTGGAAGTCGTAAGTGCCGTCGTCGGGATCGTAGACCAATTCGTTGGAGTGGTTTATCAGGAACGCATCCGTCGTGAGCGAGAGCCGTCCGAAGTTGGAAGAGGTTCCGGCCTGGTAGAAATCCGTGGTGGCGAGACGCGGATCTTCGGGATGTTGCACCACCACGCGCGCGTCGACGCTGTTGATGCCGCGGCCGTAATTCACATGAAAAGTCAGCGGCACCACATGCGAGGGCGTATAGGCAATCGATCCCTTGCCCTGCCAGCGGCCGGCCCACCGGAGACCGCTTTGGGCCGGCACGACAAAATCGCCGACGTTGTAGCGAAACTCGTCGTAACGGACGCCAGCGCCCAGCAGCAACCGGCCGCGCCAGAAACTCAGGTTCTCCTGCACATAGCCCGCGGTGTTGGTGACGTGCGCGTGGGCACGCGTGGTGACACCGGTGGGCGTCCGTCCGTCGCGCGGGTAGAGACCGACGTTGATTTCGCTGTCGTGATAGTTGGCTCCGCCCACCAGCACGGCCGTCACTCCCGCAAGCTTGTGAGTACGCGTGTACTGCACGTTCGCGCCCTGCGCCAGGCGCGAATCGTGCTGCTGGATGGCATCGCCATTGACGGGGTCGTTCAGGTAATACGTGAAGTTGGAGTAGAGATCGAAGAGCGAGCGCGAGAGGTACCCATCGGCCCGCAGCGTGCCGGAGTCGTGGAAGGTCTTGCTGTAGTAAGCCGACAACGTGCCCAGTAGGACGTGCCCGCCGTCGGTGGGGTCGATGTACCCGAAGCGGTCGAGGAGGCCGGCGGCCACCAGGTCGAGCGGAATCTGGCCGGAAGAATAAAAGTTGTTGCGGCCGAAGAGAAACCGGAACCCGAGTTTCTCGTCCGCGCCCAGCGTCTTGGTGAAGTTGGCGTTCACATTGTCGCGGCGGTAGCGGAGAGGATTCAGAAACGGGCCGTCGGTATAGGAACCGTCGTAGGCGAAGTAGGAGTCAATCGTCGGGACATCCGGGCTGTAAGCCAGAAAGGCGCGGCTGGTATCGAAGTTGCCGCCCTCCGCGCGCAGGGTGAGCACGTCCGGCAGCGACTCACGCTGGCGTATTTGCACCACGCCCAAGCCGCTGAAATCGCCATACTCCGCGCTGAATGGGCCGTTAATGATGGTGACTTCCTGGATTAATTCGGGCGTCAGCGCCTTCAGCGAGCCCAGGTAGCCCTGTCCGTGCCCTTGCGTTCCCTGGTTCTGCTGCACGTCGTCCACCATGACTTTCAAGCCGCCGTTCTCTCCGCCGTGATCGAGATTGAAACCGAAACGGCGGAATTCGAGCGATTTGCCGCCGCCTTCGTGCTGGCCGGCGTCGATGCCGGCGTCGAGCTGTTGGAACACCTGGTCGTCGCGCGTGAACAGGGTGCGATTGAACACCTCGGCATTGCGCAAATCCAGGGCCGGCTCGGTGGTCTGGGCGGTGATCACGATGCTGGACTTCTGCGCGGCGATTTTTTCGAACCGCAGATCGAGGCTGGTGATTCGGTCCGCGGCGATATCGGCCTTTCGCGCGGCCGGAGCAAAGCCCTGCGCCTGAATCGCCAGATGGTAAGCGCCGGGCGGAACGGCGAATCGGTACCCGCCCTGCCCGTCGGTTGTGGTGGTGGCGACGACGGCGCCCGACGACGCCAGCCGTAGTTCGACCGCTGCGCCGGGCACGACTTCTCCGGCAGGGTCCAACACCCGGCCCGAAACGCCGGTTTCGGCGAAACCGGGCAGGGCGGCCACCAGGCACAGCGCGCAAACTCGTAAGGTCCGTAGCACGTCTCAAAACATAGTAGCACTATGCGCGGCGCATTACACTGGATTCATGACCGGAAAGCAGCGCATCCTGGCCGCATTCCACGGCGAGCGGCCGGACACGGTCCCCTTTTCCCCCAATCTCTATTACTGGTTCTACAACCGCCTCGCCACCGGCACGCTGCCACCGGAGCTCGAGGGCGCGCAACATCCGTTCGATGCCTTGCGGGCGCTGGGAGCGGACATCCTGGCGCGATGGGACACGGAGCACGCCACGCGCGAAGTCTATACGGCCGGCGAGTTCTCCGAAGAGTACAGCGGCGACAGCTCCTATGAGCGTCCGCTGGTTACGGCTTTCAATCGCTACCCTGCGCACACCAGCCAACGGCGGCGCAGATTCGCGACGCCCTACGGGACGCTCACTCAAACCTGGACCCTGACCGAGCAGGCCGGCGCCGATTTCGAATCCGAGCACTGGTGGAAGGAGTGGAGCGAGTATCCAGCCATCCGCTTTCTGCTGGAAGCCCGGGAATACGCCTTCGACGCCGCCCAATTCCATGGCTGGGTGGAGCGCGTGGGCGATGACGGCGTGATGATGGCGCACATCACGCAGTCTCCCCTCAAGGCGCTCCACTGGCTGGCCGGCCCGGAAAACGCCAGCCTCTGGGTGGCGGATCACCCGGCGGAGATGCAGGCGCTGGCCCGCATCCATGAGGAGAAGGCTGTGCGGCTGCTGGAGAGCATGGTGGACAACCCCGACGCGCAGGTCTTCATGGCGCTCGACAACCTGGATTCGGCTTTCTATACGCCCCGTTTCTACCAGGATTATTGCCAGCGTTTTTTCACGCGCGCGGCGGAAATCATTCACCGCCGGAACAAGATCTTCGTGGTCCACGCCTGCGGCCGCAACCGCGCGCTCATGCCCCTGGTGGGAGAATCTCGGGTGGATTGCCTGGAAGGGCTCACCCCGCCGCCCATGGGCAACGTGCCGCTAGCGGAGGCCCGCCGCATGACCGGCTATGACCGCTTCACCGTAAACGGCGGCATGGACGCGCCTCACCTGGAGATCATGGAAAACGCGGAGAGCCGCCTGCATGAATATGTCCGCGGATTGTTCGCGTCCATGGGGGAGAAGCGTCATTTCATTTTTGCTTCGAGCTGCACCACTCCGCTGCCGACGCCCTGGGAGAACCTGGTGTACTTCCGCGACGCCGCGCGGGAATACGGGAGCGCGTAAGGCCACTGCTGCATTCATCACGACTCTGAGACCGTATCTTCCCCGAACGCCGTCTATCGGCCATTAGCGAGGAGAGCGCCTCTTTTTCCGTTTGTGCAGGAACCATTAGCCCAACTTCCGCAGTTGAGGTGACTCCGCAACTTTTTTTGGCCTGTTTTAAGGCTGCCGAACCCAGCGGACAAGAGAGCCGTCTTTTGTTTCCATCACGCTGTTGCCGCGGCTGAGTTTCAGAGTTCCGAAAAGCCGATGTAGTGACGACCAACCCTCTTGAATCGGAGCCGTAGATCCGTAGTATGGAGCTATGTACGTGCGGCCCTGCTATCGGAGGAAGGACGGCAAGCGCCACGCTTACTGGGCCCTGGTAGAGAGCTATCGCACCCAGCGCGGACCGCGGCAGCGCGTGGTGGCTTGGCTGGGCGCGATGGATGAACGTGGCCGCCTGGGAGTGAAGCGCTGTGCCGAAGGGAGGACCACCCAGCAGGGCAGCTTGTTTCTGGAGGCTCAGCCGGAATGGGTGGAAGTCGATGTGAAGCGGGTGCATGTCGAGCGCAGCCGGAAATTCGGCGGCCCCTGGCTGGGGCTGGAGCTGCTGCGCCGGCTGGATCTGGATCGCTTTCTGGAAGAGAAGCTGCCCCAAGGACGAGAAGAGATTCCCTGGCCGCTGATGGCGACAGTGCTGGTGCTCGGGCAACTGTGCGACCCCTCCAGTGAGTTGCACTGGGCAGAGCGGTTCTACGAATCCAGCGCGCTACCGGACCTGTTGAGTGTGCCGGTCGAGAAGGTCAACGAGGACCGCTTGTACCGGGCGCTGGATGCTTTGCTGCCACACAAGCCGGCGCTGGAGAAACACCTGAAGGAGAAGCTGGGAGAGTTGTTCAAGCTGGACTACAATCTGCTGCTGTATGACGTGACCAGCACGTACTTTGAAGGTCAGGCGGAGAAGAACTCGCAAGCGCAGCGGGGCTATTCGCGCGACCATCGGCCGGACTGCAAGCAAGTCAACATCGCCCTGGTAGTGAGCCGTTGCGGGATGCCGCTGGGCTACGAGATCTTCGCCGGCAATCGCAACGACGCCACCACGCTGGAAGAGATGGTCGGGCACATCGAAGGGCTCTATGGCCGGGCTAGCCGGATCTGGGTCATGGACCGCGGGATGGCGGGCGAGGACAACGTGGAGTTCCTGCGCGAAGGTGGGCGGCGCTACATCGTAGGGACGGCGAAGAACTCCATGCGCAAGTTCGAGCAGGAGTTGCTGAGCGAAGACTGGCGGTTGGTGCATGCGGGGCTGGAAGTTCGCATCACACCGGCGCCGGGCGGGGAGGAGGTTTTCATCCTGTGCCGCAGCGCGGAGCGGCGGGCCAAAGAGCAGGCCATGCACGAGCGTTTCGAGAAGCGCATTGAGGAAGGCCTCGGAAAGATCCAGACCAGTTGCCTGAAGAAGAAACAGAAGCCGGTGACGATCGCCACACGAGTGGGCCGGTTGCTGGGGCGGAACACGCGAGCGGCCGCGCTGTTCGAAGTGAAAGTGGAAACGGACGGCGGCGGGTTCGCTCGCCTGCGGTGATCGAAGGTGGAAGCCTGGAGAGAGTGGGCGCGCTTGAGTGAGGGCTGTTACGTGCTGCGCAGCAACGTGACCGATTGGAGCCCGGAAGATCTGTGGCGGGCCTACATCCAGTTGACCGAGGCCGAGGCAGCGTTTCACATTCACAAGTCCGACCTGGGGATTCGCCCGGTGCGGCATCAGAAAGAAGATCGAGTGCAGGCCCACCTCCTGGTTTGCTTTTTGGCCTATGTGCTCTGGAAGACTCTCGCCGCGAGTTGCCGCGAGGCGGGACTGGGAGACGAACCGAGGCAAGTGTTCGAGGCCCTGTCGGAGATCGCGATGGTCGATGTGGTGCTGCCGACCAGATCCGGGCAAGTGATCCGCAAGCGTTGCATCAGCCGGGCCACCGAGCACCAGCAGATCTTGCTCCAGCGGCTCGGCCTGAAGCTGCCCAGCGCACTGGAACGAGCGGCAATGTAGTGGAAACTCGCCCATGCGGCGCTTGAAAGCAAAGAGTTTATTCTTCCAACTGCGGAACTTGGGCTAGGAGCAATTAGGAGCAATAATGGTGAGCGGAGAACGCGCCCGTGAAGACTTTCCTCCTTTTCCTCATCACTGTTGCCGCGACTTGCATTGCGAATGCCCAGAACGCCCCTATCCAACCGAAGTTCGAAGTGGCTTCGGTGAAGCGGACGGATCGCTGTTTCGCTGGCAACCCCTCCATCGATCCTGGGTCCGTCACATTGAAGGGAGTGCCTCTCAAGGGAGTCCTGATGGAAGCCTTCAAGGTGAAGATGGAGCAGATCGGAGGACCGTCCTGGATGGAAACAGATTGCTTCGAGATCTCCGCCAAGATACCGGAAGGTGCCACCAGAGACCAGCTCCCGGCCATGCTTCAGGCATTGCTGACCGAAAGGTTCAAGCTCGTCGCCCACCAGGAGGATCGCCCGCGTTCGGGGTATGCGCTGGTTGTGGACGAGGGCGGTTCGAAATTCAAGGAGGACGATCCGAAGACGAATTTCATGGGTCCCGGCCGCTCCGGCATGATGTTATTTGGCGCGTTTGGCCATGGAAGACTTAAAGGCGTCATGACGATGGCAACGCTTGCCTCGAATCTCTCGAGACAGGGGTACGGTCCCGTGCAAGATGCTACCGGCCTCACCGGAAAATACGACATCGACCTCACTTGGGCACCGGACAAAGCCTTCGAACCGAGGGCAGTTGACGCAACTGCTTCAGCGGCCACGCCCCCAGGTGCCGACGTTCCCGCGCCTGAAGCCAACCTCTTCACCGCGCTTCGGGAGTCGCTAGGATTGAAACTGGAGCGCCGCAATGTGCAGGTCCAATTCGTGGTGATCGACCACATCGAGCGGATCCCAACCGAGAACTGAGTTCTGAGCCAACCGCTAACTGTGGCGGGCGAGGCAGAACTGCGTCCGCTCATGCACGTTCCGGTCTTGAAGTCCCGATTTGGGAAACCACGCTCCAATCAGGAAGCTTGCGAAAATGCCTGTGTAAAGGGTTACCTTGACGCCCATGCCAGGACCAGGAAGCCCGGCGCGGACGAGGCGTCCGCCCCACATTTGGTTGCGGCTATGCTGCTAATCCTGCGCGTGACCCAGGGGGTGCCCCGGCCGACCGCCGCCGGCCGGGCCCAGAGGGCGCCCCCAATCGGGTCGTGGCGTGGTGCGGTCTTACGGCGATACGATAGAGCAGGATGCATTTTGAGGTCGTTGGCGATATCTGCGAGATCGAGACCATTGCCACGGGTCGCGGCATCCAAAGGTTCACGTTCCTGCGCAAACGCTATGGCGGCCGGAATTGGCGCAAACGGAAGGGTTTTGCAACAGTTCGCCTGGCAAGCGGCTCGATTCGGCCGGCTGAAGTACACTGGTATGAAGCCCACGGCGTCGGGCGGAAGGGCATGAAGATCAAGCGGTTCCTGGACTCAAGATCATGAGAGTTGAGAAGCCACAACCGAGGTTCGTGCTGTGCATTCGCAGCGAGGGTTCAGACGATCTGGAACTCCGGAAGGTGTATCGGGTACTGCCCGACCGGGCGGCTGCGCGGGACGGCTATGTACGGGTGATCGATGAATCGGGGGAGGACTACCTCTATCCGGCTGAGTACTTCGTGGCGGTGCGGCTTCCAGTAGGCATAGCGCGCGAAGCCCTGTGGCCCCCTAATGAGGAATTGCGGCGGCCGGCGGCGCAAAGGCTGCGGCGCGGCTGAGCGGGCTTCTACACCCCCTGAACGCGATTGCCGTTCAGGAACACGGCACCCTGGGGGACATCGCCGGCTATATCGACGGCCTTGTTCGCATTGGGCAGATCGTTACCTATCACACTGATACGCTCGCTCTGGGCGCCCGACACTTCCATCCAGGTCTGAATGCGTCCGGGTGCGCGGCAGCCGTGCACGAAGGCATCTCTCACCTGCTGCAAGCGCACCGAGCCTGCCAGAGCCGAGCCTGCTAACTCGAGACCTTCCACGTCGTCGCAAACCAGCGCGGGGCGCTCGTCGTCCTGGAGGAAAGCCGTCTCGATGTTGCGCAGGCTCAGGCCCTTCACGTGGCGGCAATAGAATCCGTATGCCGGCAGCGTGCCGAACATGTTGTGCTCGGGATATTTGCCGGCGTTCTCGGGGATCTCGCGGCGGGCGTCCGCCAGCTTGCCGCCTCCGGCAAACGTCAAGCGCAGATTCTCCAGAACGACGTTTTCAATGGCGTGGCCGGGAAGTCCCGCAATGGCGCATCCCACGGCGCCGGCGCCCATGGCCTGCACGTTGGCGATCGAAACGTCGCGCAGGTTTCCCACGGGCGGGCGCGCGCCGCCCTCGGCGATCGGCCGCGCCCGGTCGCCGAGGCGGATGAAGATGGGCGCCACCACGCTGTTCATGACGATGTTGGAAATATTGACGCGGTCGAGCACCCCGCCGTCCACCATTTCGAGCGCAATGCCGGCCAGGCGGGTGTCGTAAATGGTGCAGTTCGAGATGGCGATGTTCTCGAAGCCGCCATTCGATTCGGTGCCCAGCTTGAGGGCGTTGCACGCGGAGCTCAGCACGCAGTTGGCGATGACCACATCCTTGCAAGGGCGGTCCGCGGTGGCCTTCAGCACGATGGCATCGTCGCCGGAAGAGATTTCGCAGTCGGAGATGCGCACGCGCTGGCTGCCATCGATGTCGATGCCGTCGTTGTTGACGTTCACGCGGCTATGGACGCCGATGCCGCGGATCTCCACTCCCTCGCAGGCCAGATAGTGCTGCACCCACATGGGCGAATCCTTGATACTGACATCCGCCACCGAAACATTGCGGCAGCTCACGAAACGCATCAGGTAGGGCCGCACTTTGTACGCACCTTTGAAAGCGGCGCCTTGCCCGTCGATGACGCCGCGCCCGCATATGCCGATATCCTGCAAGCCTTCCGCGTAGATGAGGCTCTTCTCGGTGTAGGTGTCCGTGAATGAGCGCAAGGCGGGGACGAAGGATGGATAGTCCCGCAGGTCCTGGCTGCCGAGCAGCACCGCGCCCGCGTCCAGATGGAGCGTCACGCGGCTCTTCAGCACGATGGTTCCGGAGAGGTAAGCGCCGGCGGGAAAGAAGACCGTGCCTCCGCCCGCGCGTGCGCAGGCATCGATGGCGTCCTGGATAGCCCTGGTGTCGAGATGCGTTCCGTCGCCTGAGGCGCCATGGTCGCGGACACTGAAGCCGGCCTGGCCCGTGGCCGGGCGGCCCGGTTGAGCCGCGGCCGCGGTCGCCCCCGCGGGGACCAGACCCAGCATGAAGCGGCGGCGCAGTGGATCGCTTCGCATAACAGACTCCTTATTGAGATAATACAGGAAGTACACTTATGCCTGAACTCGAGATTCATCACGAAAGCGAGCACGCGATCGATCCGGCGGGACAACGGGTCGGCGTCCTGGCGGCCCTGCTGGCAGTGGTTTTGGCCATCGTCTCGATTGCATCGCACCGCACCCACACGGAGGCCATCATGCAGAAATCCTCGGCCAACGACGCCTGGGCGCACTACCAGTCCACGCGCGTGAAGTATCACAACCTGGAGCTCGGCGAGAGTCTTGTGGGCGCACTCGGCGCCAAGGGCGAGGCCACCGAAAAGCTGGTCGCCAAGTACGCCGCGCAAGAGCAAGACTATGACGCGCGCGGCAAGAAGATCCAGGAAGAAGCGGAGCGGGACGACAGTGCGGCCGAAGCCGCCGAACACCGCGCCCTGCGCTACGACTTGGGCGAAGGGCTGCTTGAAATCGCGCTGGTTCTGACCTCGTTGTACTTCATCTCTCGCAAGCGCTTGTTCCCCGTAATCGGAATCGTGGCCGGAATCGCGGGGGCGGCCATTGCCGTCACCGGTCTGTTAGTGTGACCGGGTGGGGCATGCTTTAGCTTGCCCGGCTCGGCTGCCCTTCGAGTTCCATGAGTAGCTGCGCCGCCCGCGCCATCTCTCCCCGCATGTATAGCCTGTTGGCTCTGGCGCGGATGGCCTGGGCGCGCTGCTTCGCGCGGCGCTCTTCTGCATCGGCCTGCTCCACCGGCCGGCGTGGCAGGGCCTGTCGCCATGTCAGTTGATCCCAGGTGTGGTTCACAGTCTTTCGGACCCAATTCGAGTGTGCCATAGGGGCCAAGCTACTGAAAGTTCTGCCGGTAAGGGGCTGGTTCCAGTACAAAGCACGCCCCTGTGCGCCCGTGGTACCATCCCCCTTTATGGGGGAGACGAAGCAGCCCGCCGATCCACCCGAAATGACCTTCAGAGCCGTCGGGCTGGGGCTCCTGCTGGCGCTGGTCTCTGATGGTGTGACCTCAATGCAAGCGCCAGAATCGAGGTCGGAATCATGCCTAAAGTAGCGGTTCGATATACGGATTACTTCGCTCAAACCATGCGCCGCATGCGCGAGGATGGGCTCCTGCTGGTGACCGCCGGCGCGGATGGCAAGCCCAACGTCATGACCATCGGCTGGGGCACCATCGGCTCCATCTGGTCGCGGCCGGTCTTTCTGGTATTGGTGCGGCACTCGCGCTACTCCTACACCCGCTTGGAGGAATCCGGCGGCGACTTCACCGTCAACGTTCCGCCCCGCGAATTGGCCGAGGCCGTGGCCCACTGCGGCACGGTATCCGGCAGAGATCGCGACAAGTTCCTGGAAAACCGCCTGACGCCGGTTTCGAGCAGGCAGGTGCGGCCTCCCATCATCCAGGAATGCGTGCTGCACTACGAGTGCCGGACGCTTCACCGCAACGACATGGCGCCGGACACGCTGGCACAGGCCGTCGAAGACGAATTCTACGCCCAGGGAGATTATCACCGGGTCTATTTCGGCGAGATCGTGGCCGTCTACGCCGACGAAGATGCGGCCGGGCGCTTGTAAAGCCGAAAGCTGAAGGCTGATCGCTGAGAGCTTTCCCCGTGATACCATCCCCCTTTATGCCGGACACGAAGCATCCCGCCGATCCACCCGAAATGACCTTCAGAGCCGTGGCGGTGGGCCTCGCGCTGGCGCTGGTTTTCGGCGCGGCTAACGCCTACCTGGGCATGAAGGCCGGGCAGACCATCGCCGCCACCATTCCGGCCGCCGTCATCGCCATCGCCGTGTTCCGCGTCTGGGGCGGCGGGATTCTGGAGCAGAACATCACGCGCACGGCCGCCTCGGTGGGGGAAGCCCTGGTCGCCGGCGCCATCTTCACCATCCCCGCGTTCATGATGGTGGAAATCGGCGGGAAACACTTGTGGGCCGACCTGCGGACGCACTACTGGCAATCCGTGGCGATTCTGCTGGTGGGCGGGCTGATCGGCGTCTTCTTCATCATCGTGCTGCGCCGGCCGCTGTGCGTGGAAAGCGACCTGCCGTTTCCGGAGAGCGTGGCCAGCGCGGAGGTGGTCAAGGCCGGCGCCGCGGGCAGCGACGCGCCCAAATACGTGTTCGGCGCCATGGCCTTCGCGGGCCTGCTGCAGATCCTGAAGACCGACAAGGGCCTGCAAATCTTCCGCGAGTACGTGGAAGGGTTTCTCGCCTTTCCGAAATCCGTGGTGCACCATTTCGATTTCGCAAAGAACCCCATCGGCGACGTGGTCCACACCGGCGGCATCTACTGGTCGACGCCCAACCTCTCGCCCGCGCTGATCGGCATTGGCTACATCATCGGGCCGGAGCTTTCGGCGGTCAACGCATCGGGCGGCGTACTGGCGTGGTGGATTCTGATTCCGCTGCTGCTCTTTTTCGATCCCGACCTGCCGCACCGCTTGGGCGCCGGCCACACAGCGGGCTGGGACGTGCTGGCCTACTCGGTCTGGTACAACATCGTGCGGCCCATCGCCGTGGGCACCATGCTGGTGGGCGCGTGCCACACGCTGTTCTCGATGCGCGGCTCGATCGTCGAATCCATCGCGGGCGCGCTCGGCGCATCGGCCAAAGCCGCCCACGAAGGCCGCCACCTGGAGCGCACCGACCGCGACATCCCGTTCCAATGGCTGGCGCTCGGGACCGCGGTGCTGGTGGTGGCGGTCACCATCATCTACTACATGTTTACGGGGAGCTGGCTGGCGGCCATTATTGCCGCCGCCATCATGACGGTGGCGGGTTTCCTGCTGTCGGCGGTGGGCGGATACCTGGTGGGGCTGGTGGGCAGTTCCAACCAGCCGCTCTCGGGGCTGACGCTTTCGGCGCTGGTGCTCTCGGCGCTGGTGATGCTGGCCATCGGCGCCAAGGGGATGAGCGGCGTGGCGGCGGTGCTGGGGGTGGCCAGCGTGGTGGCCTGCGCCTGCTCGGTATCCGGATCGCTGATTCAGGATCTGAAGGCCGGGCACCTGTTGGGCGGTACGCCGTGGAAAATGCAGGTGGTCGAAATTGTGTCCGTGATTGTGCTCTCGCTGTTTCTGATGTTCCCGATTGTGGCGCTGCACGAGGCCAACCTGGCGACGGGCGGCATCGGCGGGCGGGCGCTCCCGGCGCCGCAGGCCGGCCTGATGGCGCAGTTGGCCAAAGGGATCGTGGGCGGGCAGATGGCATGGGGGCTGATTGCCATCGGCGCGGCTTTCGGGATCGCGCTGATCATGTGCGGCGCGCGTTCGCCGATGCTGGTGGCGGTGGGCATGTACCTGCCGTTCGACACGGTCTCCGCCATCTTCGTGGGCGGCATTCTGAAGTGGGTGGCGGACCAGATCGCCGCGCGGCGGGCACCGGAGTTCCGCGCGAAAATCGAAGAGAAGGGCGTGCTGCTGGCATCCGGGCTGATCGCGGGTGAAGCCATTGTGGGCATTGTGCTGGCGGTGACGTTCTTGTCGGGCATCAGCTCGTTCACCAAGCTGCTGACCGGCGCCGACGAATTCAGGTTCTACCCGGCTCTGGGCGGGTGGCTGTCGCTGGTGGGATTCGCGGCGGTGGCGTGGGTGCTGGTTCGAATCCCCATGGGCCATCGAGGAGCCAAATGAACGGGAAGAGATTTCTTGCGGCCGTGTTCGCGGCCATCGCGGCGGTTGGCGCAGCGGCGCAGGTGCAGCCGAAAGTCACGGCCAACGATTTGAAGGCCGATGTTTCCTTTCTGGCTTCGGACGCGCTGGAGGGCCGGGGCACGCCCTCGAAGGGCCTCGATATCGCGGCAGAATACATCGCATCGGAGTTTCGCCGCGCGGGCCTGGAGCCGGCCGGCGACGACGGCTACTTCCAGACCGCGCCTTATGCCTCGGTCACACCCAATTCGGAGGGCCTCGAACTGACTCTCGAAACCGGTGACCGGGTTATCAAGGCCGAAAGCGCATCGATGGGGCTGCAAGAAGCCGCCGCGGCCGATCTCAGCCACGTGCCCGCGGTCAAAGCGACCATGACGGACGCCGCGGCGTTGGATGCGCTGACGCCGGACCAGGTGCGCGGCAAGGTGCTGCTCCTCGTGATTCCACCCGACACGCAGTATTCGGTGACGCGCGGCATTCCCGACGCCATAGTCAGGCTGGAGCCTGCTCTGGTGCTTTCGGTGCGGAAGCACGGGCGGGGGCTCAGTGCCGGTCCGCGATTGCGCGATACCTCGGCACCGGAGGCCAAGGTGCCCATTCTCGCGGTGTGGGACGACGCCATCCAGACGGCGGTGGCCGCTGGCGGGGAGATCAAAGTCTCGGTGCACATTCCAGCGCCCGCGGTGGTGCCGGTCAAGCTGCGCAACGTGATCGGCGTTCTGCGCGGCTCCGACCCGGCGCTGAAAGACACCTACCTGGTGCTCACCGCGCACTACGACCACCTGGGCGTCCGCGGCACTGGAGAAGGCGACCACATTTACAACGGCGCCAACGACGACGCCAGCGGCACGTCGTCGGTGATTGAGATTGCGAAGGCGTTCGCCACGCTCGCCCAGAGGCTCAAGCGCAGCATCGTCTTCATAGCGTTGTTTGGCGAGGAACTGGGCGATCTGGGCTCGCGCTACTATTGCCAGCACCCCGTATTTCCGCTGGCGAAAACCGTCGCCGATATCAACCTGGAGCAGCTTGGCCGCACGGACGACACCGAGGGGCCGCGCCTGCTCCAGTTCAACCTGACAGGCTTCGACTACACCGATATCGCCGCCTTCCTGAGCAAGGCCGGGGAGCGAACCGGCATCCGCGTGGTGAAGGACGAGAAGAACAGCGATTCGTTTTTCGCCCGCAGCGACAACGCCGCCTTTGCCGAAGCCGGAGTGCCATCGACCACGCTTTCGGTCAGTTACATTTTCCCCGACTATCACCGCCCCGGCGACGAGTGGCCCAAACTCGACTACGACAACATGGCCAAAGTGGACGACGCGGTGGCGTTGGGCGTTTACGGCATCGCCGACAGCGCGGAAGCTCCGCAGTGGAACAAGGATAATCCCAAGACCGTCCGCTACGTCGAAGCCCGCGAAAACAAGGCAAATTAGCCACGGATGAACACGGATAAACACGGATAAGCAAAACCCAAGAAATTCCTAAAATTCTTTGTCTTTCTTATCCGTGTTCATCCGTGGCCATAGTTCTTGGAGTCCCGCGTTGCGCGCCAGCACCCGCGCCATGCTGGACCAATCCATCTCGGCTTGCCCATGCGCCATGGCGGAAAGGAAATGATCGCGAATGAGGCTGGCCAGCGGCATGGGTGCGGCGCACTCCCCGGCCGTTTCGAGAGCCAGGCGCGCGTCCTTCAACCCCAGCTTCAAGGCGAATCCCGCCGGTTCGAACCGCTCGTCGGCGATGATGCGTCCGTAGTTTGCATAGACCGGCGAGGCAAACAGGCTGTTGACGATTTCCAGGAAAACGTGAGTTTCGACGCCCGCTTTCCGCAGCGTCGCGAAGGCCTCCCCGAACGCCTCGATCATGCTCGCCAGCATGAAATTCCCGCACAGCTTCACAGCGTTGGCCTGCCACGGCTCGAGGCCGGCCACGCTGGTCTGGCGTCCGATGGCATCAAATAGCGGGCGGCAGAGTTCCACCAGTTCGCCGGGACCGGCGGCCACCACAATCAGCTTCCGGCTTTCCGCCGCTTCGGGACGGCCGAAGACCGGAGCGCTCAGGTATCCCTGCCCCCGCCGGGCGTGCTCGGCGGCCAGCCGCCGCGCCAGCGCCGTGCCGATGGTGCTGCTCGAGATATGTACGGCGCCCCGGGCCAGCGCGGAGACCACGCCATTTTCGCCGAAGACGACCTGCTCGACGGCCCCATCGTCGGCCAGCATGGTGATGACCGCTTGGGATTCGCGGCAGGCATCCGCGGGTGAATCGGCGGCGCGCGCGCCCTCCCCGGCCAGCGCTACCGCCTTCTCGCGGCTGCGATTGTAAACCGCCACCTGGTGGCCGGCACGCAGCAGATTGCGCGCCATGGCCGAGCCCATTCTTCCGAGTCCGATGAAACCAATCCGCATGGCAGCCGGGCCCCCTCCGCCCTGGTAGCATTATAACCGCGGTGCGGGCTCGCTTCGCTCGCGGGGCCGGGGCGCCCTGGTGATATGATCGTGTAACAGGAGAGTAGGTCACGATGGACTTTTCGCGCAGGAACTTTTTTCACCTGGCGGGCGCCGGCGCACTCGTTGGGGCGGCGGGTGAATTCCGCCTGAATGCTCAGCAGCAGTATCCCCCCGCCGTGCCCGCGACGCCCATTTTTCCGTACGCGGACCGCGCGCCGGTCAGCCTGGTGAAGGGCGATAACCGCCGCAAAAACGTGCTGGACGCGCTGGTGGCCGTGGACCGCGAGGTCCGGCCCGCCATGGCTCGGAAGAAGTATGTGCTCATCAAGGTAAACAACGTCAGCACCGATAGACAACTCGCGGCCACCCACGTGGATGCTCTCCGCGGCATCCTCGACTATGTGGCGCCACGGTTCAAGGGGCCGGTGGTGATCGCGGAAGCGAGCAGTGGCGACACCCTGGTGGGCTTCGACCACTACAAGTATGCGGACGTCATCCCCGAATATAAGCGTCTGAACATCAAACTGGTGGACCTCAATCGGGAGCAGAAGTACGAGGTCTTCCCGATTGTGGACGCCAACATCCGCCCCATTCCGGTGAGGCTGGCCTTGCGGCTGCAGGACCCCGACGCATACATCATTTCAGCGGCCATGCTGAAGACCCACGATTCCGTCATAGCCACCAGTTCGGTGAAGAACATGGTGATGGGCTCCCCGATTCACAATCCCCCCACCGAGACGAAGAGGTGGAGCGACAAGATCTTGATGCATGCGGGCACCATCGGCAAGTTCAATGCCCATGCGATGAACTACAACCTGGCCATCGTGGCCAAGCATATACGGCCTTCCTGGGGCGTTGCGGTGGTCGACGGGTTCGAAGGCATGGAGGGGAACGGCCCGGTCGCCGGGACTCCTATATCCGTGCGAGTTGCGCTCGCTTCGCCAGACTTCCTGGCGGCGGACCGGGTGGCCGTGGAGATCATGGGGATTCCGTCGTACGCCGTGGGCTACATGCAGTACGCGGCGGAGTTGGGTGTGGGTCAGTACGACTTGGCGAAGATCGATATTCGCGGCGAGAAGCCCGAAGCGGTGAAGAAGACCTTCAAGCTGCACCAGAGCGCCAATGACCAGTTGCAGTGGCTCAACACCCTGGTGAAGCCGGCGTAGCATCACGGCATTTTCGACTTCAGCTTGATCGTCTCGCCATCCACGGCGAACCTGCCGCATCCACGATGGTGGATGGTTTTCGGATTCTTTTGCGCCGCATCGATCCAAGCCTGGAGCACCTCCAGGACGAATAGGTTGTACTTGTCGACGAGACGGGTGTCGGCCACCTTGCATTCGAGATTGGCAAAGCATTCTACCACCAGAGGCGGCGCCACGCGCGCGGCCGGCGCCGGAGTCAGGCCGAATTTCTCGAACTTCCGCACGTCCCGGCCCGAGCAGTTGCCGACCTCGACGACTTTGGGCGCCAGTTCCAGCGCCGGAACGGCGATCACGCACTCCTTGGTGGCCCGCAATGCGGCAAAGCTGTAGTTGGCGTTGCTCACGACACACGCAACCAACGGCGGCTCGAACTCGACCATCATATGCCAGGACATCGTCATGACGTTGGCGCGTCCCTTTTGGGCGGTGGTCAGCAGGACTACCGGACCCGGTTCAAGCAACTGGTAGACTTTCGACAGAGGCAGATTCTTCATCAAGGTTATTGTAGATCCGCTCGCCGCGAAGAGAATGGGATTATGACCGGCGTGAGAATGGACAAGTGGCTTTGGGCCGCCCGATTCTTCAAGACGCGCACGCTCGCCCGGCGGGCATGCGACATCGGCAGGATTGAGTCCAACGGACAGCGAGCCAAGGCGGCGCGCGAGGTCCGGGCCGGCGACCTGTTGCTGGTGAAGAACGAGGGCGGCGACTTCGAGGTGGAGGTCGTGGCTCTCAGTGAGATGCGCGGCCCGGCGGCGGTGGCGCAGACGCTCTACCGCGAGACGGAGGCGAGCCGGGAGTCGCGGCGGAAGTTGGCGGAAGAGCGCAAGGCGATGCCGCATTTCGAAGCGTTGCGGGAAGGCAGGCCATCGAAACGCGACCGGCGCAAAATCGACCGGCTTCGGCGCAGGGTGTGAGGCGAATCCGCTCTATTGGCGCTGGAAGACGAGGGTGAACGGCTTGCGGCCGGGCCTTACGACGCTGGCCATCATCGTGCCATCCGGGGCCAGGGAGTAGCTTTCGACAGTGACCGCGCCGGATTCGGTGGTGGTCACCTTCAGGACGTCGTGATCCCACCTGGTCTTGCTCTTGAGGTCTTTGCCGGTGTGAATGGTGGCATTGTTCTCAGCGTCGGTGATGTCGCGGTAGAAGTAGGTGTCGGTGGCGCCTGCGTACTTGAAACTGCGAGTGACGATGATGATGCCATCCCGAGCTGCGATGGTCACGGTGCCGGTTTGAACCACGGGCTGGCCGGCAAAATCGCTTTTGGCGGGCACCAGCGTCCAAGTGCCGTTCATGGCGTTGTGGTTGCGCGCGAAGGCGGAGAACGCGAACAGGAGCGTGGTCAAGACGGCTCCGGTAATTGCAGTGGTCGAATATTTCCTCATTTCAAACGTGAGAGCACGCGCGATACCATTCAGATGAAAGCGGCGACGCAGGCGGGATGCGGGTTTGACGAGTGGGCTGGCGGAGCAAAAGCTGCACTCGTTGTGGTGTATTCTGCACGCGGCTGGGGGAGCGGACGTTGCGCGCGGGCAAAGCGGATTACAATCGCAGTGTGAGCCTGAGAGCGAACCTTTGACCACTATCCGAGACAAGAGCGTCCTGATCACCGGCGCCAGCCGGGGCGTTGGAAAGCGATTGGCCATGGGCTTTGCCCAGGCGGGAGCGCGCGTGGGATTGCTGGCGCGCAGCCAGGCCGAGCTGGACCTCGCCAAAATGGAAATCGAGCAGGCCGGAGGCCATGCCCTGCGCCTCCGCGCCGATGTGCGCGACCTGGAGCAGATGACGGCCGCGGTGGAGCGCATGCGGGCCGAGTTCGGTACGCTCGATGTGCTGGTGGCCGCGGCGGGCGTTCAAGGGCCCATCGGGCCGCTTCTCTCCACCCGGCCCAAGGTGTGGAATGAAACCATCGAGGTCAACTTGATCGGCACGGTGAATTCATGCCGCGCGGCGTTGCCCCCCATGATCGAGAAGCGCTCCGGCAAAATCATCCTGATCGTGGGCGGAGGGTCGAGCCATTCGCGCGCCAATTTCGGGGCGTACGCGGCATCCAAGGCGGCCGTCGCGCGGTTCGCCGAATGCCTGGCCGACGAGGTGCGCGACCACAACGTGCAGGTGAACTCCATCTCGCCCGGCTTCGCCTACACGCACATGACCGATGAGATCCTGCACGCCGGCGAGGAGCGGGCCGGGCGCAAGGAAATCGAAGAAGCCGAGCAGGTGCGCATCACCGGCGGCGTGGCTCCGGAGAAACAGATTCAACTGGCGCTATTCCTGGCTTCGGAGCGCTCCAACCACATCAGCGGCAGGCTGATCCACGTCGGCGACGATTGGAAGCGCCTGGAGCACGACAACATGAAGCCGGAGTTGTACACCCTGCGGCGGGTGATGAAGATTTAGGGGTTGGCGGGCGGAAGCGCCTGCCCTACAAGTTTGAGCTGCCCGCAAGCCGCGTAGATGTCCAGGCCGCGCGGGGTGCGAATGAAGCACGGGAGCGAGCGGCGCACAATCCGCTGGAAGCTCAAGACGCGCTCCGGGCTGGGCGCCTGGTAGGGAATCTCCGGGCCCGGGTTGAGCGCAATCAGGTTCAGTTTCGCGTTCAGGTTGGCCAGGAGCTTCACCACGCGGCGCGCGTCGGCATCGGTGTCGTTCACGTCTTTCAGCAGCACGTATTCGAAGGTCAGCTTCTCCCAGGGGCGCAACGGATAGGCCTGGCACGCCTCCATCAATTCCTTCAGGTGGTATTTGCGGGTGATGGGCATCAGTTCCCGCCGCATCTCCTCGGTGGAGGCATTGAGGGAAATGGCCAGCTTGGGCCGCACCGGCTCCAGCCCCAACTCGGCGATGCGCGGAGTGATTCCGGCGGTGGAAACCGTGATGCGGCGCGGCGACAATCCAAAACCGGCGGGGTCCAGCAGAAGGCGCGTGGCCTTGATGACGTTCTCCAGGTTGAGCAGCGGCTCGCCCTGGCCCATCATCACGATGTTGAGCCGGGCAGCCTGTTTTTCCCGCGCCGCCACCAGCACCTGGCCGACTATTTCCCCGGCCGTCAGGTTGCGCTCCAGGCCCAGCAGCGCCGTCATGCAGAACTTGCAATCCACCGCGCAGCCCACCTGGCTCGAGATGCAGATGGTATCGCGCCGCCCCTCGGGCATGAGGACGGTTTCGACGGTGCGGCCGTCTTCGAGACCGAGCAGGTAGCGCCGCGTGCCGTCGGCGGATTCATAGCGCCGCGCGATTTCGGGCAGCCCCATGGAATGCCGCTGGGCAAGGCCTTGGCGCAGACCGGCCGGAAGCGTGGAGACCTGCTCCAGGCCGGACGCTTGCCCGCGGTAGATGGCCTCGTAGATCTGCCTGGCGCGGTACTCCGGCTGGCCTGGGCCCAGAGCCTCGCGCAGATCGGCAAGATCCATGCCCACAAGCGGTTGCGGCATTCGAGTACCAGTCTAGCGTAGCGCCGGGCCCAGAGGGCACCCCCTTTGCCGCCGGTGTTCTTCCCAATCCGGATCCGGACAACCCACCGGCGACAAGATCGCCGGCGCTACGGCGGAGCGGTCCGGCGTGTTACAAAGGAAGCAGGCAGTCCAATTCCATCTAACATGTCTAAATCCAGGAATCCCGTGCGGGACGTCGAGGCGGCCACGCTGGCCAATGGGATGCGTGTGATCACGGAAACCATGCCCCACGTACGCTCGGTGTCGGTGGGGGTGTGGGTGGGCGCCGGCTCGCGCCGTGAAACGCCGGAGAAGAACGGCATTTCGCACTTCATCGAGCACATGCTGTTCAAGGGCACCACGCACCGCACAGCCGAACAGATCGCGCGCTCGGTGGATTCCATCGGCGGCAACCTGGACGCGTTCACCGCCAAAGAGCTGGTGAGCTTCAACACCAAGGTGCTCGACGAGCACCTCCCGCTGGCCTTCGACGTCCTGGCGGACCTGGTGCTCCACCCGCTCTTCCGCGAAGAGGACATCGAGAAGGAAAAGGGCGTCATCCTGGAAGAGATCAAGATGGAGAACGACAGCCCGGACTACCTGGTCCACGAGATCTTTTCCGCCAACTTCTGGAAGGACCACGCGCTGGGGAAGCCGATCCTGGGCACGCGCGAGACCGTCAAGCGCTTCAGCCGCGCCGCGATTCAGGCTTACTACGCCAGCGTCTACGCGCCCTCGAACCTGACCGTGACGGCCGCCGGCAACCTCACGCACGACCGCCTGGTGGCGCTGGTGCGGGGGCAGTTCGACTCGCTCGCGCCGGCCGCCGCGGCGCCGCCGGACAGCGTTCCCAACACGCACGCGCGCATCGCTCTGCGCCACAAGAAGGCGCTCGAGCAGGTGCATCTTTGCCTGGGTGTGCCCTCCTATCCCATGCGCCACCAGCAGCGCTTTGCCTGTTATGTGCTCAACACGCTGCTGGGCGGCGGCATGAGTTCGCGGCTGTTTCAGAACATCCGCGAACGCCAGGGCCTGGCCTACGCGGTCTTCTCCGAATTAAGCCCCTATCGCGACACGGGCTGCCTGTCGGTGTATGCGGGAACCTCGATTGAATCGGCCCTCAAGGTGGTGCACGCGGTTACCGGCGAATTTCGCCTGCTCAAGGAGAAGTTGGTGGGCGAGGAAGAGCTGCGCCGGGCCAAAGACCATCTGAAGGGCTCGCTGGTGCTGAGCCTGGAATCCACCGGCAGCCGCATGTCGAACCTGGCGCGCCAGGAGATGTATTTCGGCCGGTTCTTCAGCATGGACGAGCTGTTGGAGAGCATTGAAGCGGTCAGCGCCGGCGACATCCGGGAGATCGCGCGGACGTTCTTCGACACCAGACAGATCGCCCTCACGGTGCTGGGCAACCTGGATCATTTCAAGATTGGCCGGAAAGACCTGGTCTGCTGAACACTTGCGCCTCGAACACCGACAGGCGCGCCTTGGGGTCGCGCCAGGCGCGCGGCCCGAGCATGCTCTTGCGCGCGAGCGCCTGCCAGAAACTCTCGGAGGTCCACGCATGGTTCAATGCCACCTGCGGCAGCAGGAGCCCGGAGTGGCCGCCCAGCTTGAGGTAGGCGCCATGAACGCCCAAATGGAACTGTTCCAATCGGCGTATGCGGCGGAACGGCGTGAGCACGGAGATTTCGATATCGATGGGTCCCGGGACCGCGGCGGCCGGCCGGAAGCGCGGATCTTCCAGCGCCGCCGACAGCGCCAGATCCGCGGCTTCTTCGGCCAGCGGCTTCCGGCCCTGGCAGTTTCCCAGGCAACCGAGCAGTTCTTCGCCCTGGTGCAGGCTCACGAAACAGCCGCGCCGCGCCTGTAGTGAATCGGAGCCGCCGCGCGCCGGGATGGCCTGGCGCTCTCCGGTCTGACGCAATCGCCGCAGGGTTTCCGCGGCGCTATCGAGCAGCGCCTCGCGGTCCGCGGCGTCCAGATCGAAGGCGGCGCGGCGGAAGTATCCCAAGGCGGCATAGCTCACCGATTGCCGGTAATCCCCGGTCAACTCCCCGGATGTCTGGTAGTCCAGGGTTGCCTGGTAGAGATCGTCGCCGCCCAGCAACGGCAGCACATCGAGCAGCAGGGAGATGGGGCCGGAACCGCAGACGGTGGCTCCGCGCTGCTCCAGCGTTTCCAGGAATAGCGAGGAATCCAGGCTGCCGGCGGCCTCGGCGCACTCGAAATCCAGCTCGCGCAGATGAAAAGAGACGGCGCTGTCGGCCGGAAATGGCACATACCCGAAACCGCGGCCATAGTGGGTGAAGTCGGACGACGCCAGGAAGACCACGCCGGGCCGCCATGCCGCCGCCAGCCGTTCGGCCGCCGCGCGCCGCTCGTCCGCGCCGGTGCGGCCCACGTAGACCGGAGTCACTCGCGCGTGGGGGACGGCCCTTTGCAGGAAAGGCAACTGAATCTCGAAAGACTGGTCGCAGACCTGGCTTTCCGGGACCCGCGCGAATCCCGCGGCAAACTCCCGGTCGATGGGGACCTCGCCCAGCGGCGTCGAGATCGTCTCCACGTCCGGAATCGCCAGCCCCTCGAGGCCGCCGTGGTGCGGAAAGGCCAGCACCACAATGCGCTCCGGCTTCTGCTGCTCCAGCGAGCGGTAGACCGCGGCGGCAACGGTCCCCGAATACTGCGGTCCCGCATGTGGCGTGACGTAGCCGAGACCGTTGGGGAACAGGAACGGGCCAGTACGCTGGCGCGAGCGCTCGAAGGCCTCATCCAGCAGGCTCCCGAGCGCGGCGGGCTGCTTCGGATACCAGGCGCCGCCGAATGGGGAAATGTGAACCGTTTGCATGGCGGATATGGGCAAGCTAAAGCATGCCCCACCTTCCGGGGATCGGCGCGCCGCAATCGGGGCAACTGCCGCCAGGCGAGATTCGGTTTCTGGCCACCCGGAATCCGCGGCGCTCGATCAGCAGGCCGGCGCATTCAGGGCAGCGGGTGTCTTCCAGGCCGGCGGTCTCACCGGGCAGGTTCCCGGCGTACACATAGCGAAGACCCGCCGCGCGCCCGATCTCCGCCGCGCGAATCAGCGTCTCGGGTGGGGTGTCCTCCGGTTCGATCATCTTATATTCCTGGTGGAACGCGGTCACGTGCCAGGGAATATCCGGGGAGATGGCGGCCAGGAATCCCGCGATTTGCCGCAACTCCCCATCGGAGTCGTTGAAGCCGGGAACCACCAGGGTAACCACTTCCAGCCAAAAGCCCAGCTTGTGGATGCGGGCGATGGAATCGAGAACCGGGCCGATGCGGCCGCCCAGCTCGTGGTAGCGGCGGTCGTCGAAGCTCTTGAGATCCACTTTGTACAGGTCCACCCACGGGCGGATATATTCCAGCACCTCCGGCGTGGCGTTGCCATTGGAGACGAAGCCGGTCGCCAGGCCCGCGGCTTTGGCCTCGCGGAAGACGGCCACGGCCCACTCAGCGGTAATCAGAGGCTCGTTGTAGGTGCTCACCAGGCTCGCCGCGCCGCGGAGCAGCGCCAGATCCACCAGTTCCCGCGGCGACACCGCCTGAAAATCCAGCGTCGAACGAATGTCGCGCAGCGCCTGGGAAGAGACCCAATTCTGGCAGTATCCACAATGCAGGTCGCAGCCGAGCATGCCGAAGCTCAGCGCGCGAGTTCCCGGAAGCGCGTGGAAGAACGGTTTCTTTTCGATGGGATCGCAGTGGACCGCGTTGACGTAGCCGTACGGGGCGTACAGCTTTCCGCCGCGATTGAAGCGGACCTTGCACACTCCCGCGAAGCCCGCCGCGATGGGGCAGCGGTGGCCGCAGGCGAAGCATTCGACGCGGTCACGGTCCAGCGGGCGGTAGAGGGCCGCCTCCCGAGTCTGGCGGGCAAGCTGTTCGGCCAGCGTTTCCATAATCTTCCCGAGGGGGGACCTGAGAGTATTGTAGCGCGTGGGATAATGGTCTCATGCCTGCTCCAGCTACCTACGACGATGCCAACCTGATACTGCGGCTCTACGAATTGCGGCGGGAAGAGAAACTGCGAAAGGCCCGCGAATGGTTCTCCGCCAACTTCCATGCGGCCTCCCTGGAGGATATCGAACGAATCGCCCCTCCCGGCACCCAGGAGAACGCCTACTTTCGCATGGTGTTGAGTTACTGGGAAATGGCGGCCGCGCTGGTGACCGCGGGCGTATTGAACCAGGATCTCTTCTTCCAGACCAACGGCGAATTGCTGTTCGTCTGGGAGCGCGTGCGCGAGTTGCTTCCGGCCTATCGGGCGATGTCGAAGAACCCGAACTCCTGGCGAAACCTGGAGACTGTCGGCAGCGCTTTCGTGAAATTCATGCAGGCCAATGGTCCCGAGGCTTACCCTGCGTTCCAAGCCATGGTTCGGGGGGCTTGAACTGGCCGCTAGAAGCCCCGCTCCAGCCATCTATTAAGACTGGAACCGCATGATGGCATTCGCGCAGCCGACGGGGTGGATGAAAGAATGGGCAAGCTAAAGCATGCCCTACCTTGGTGGGGCATGCTTTAGCTTGCCCATTGCCCGCTTGCGGGCGATTTCTTCACGCCTTCTTGGGGCGCCGTTGCCGCTACTTCGATTGTTCGGTGGTGAGGCCGCCACCGCTGGTCTTGGCTTTCTGCTCGGCCTTGCGTTTCTTGGTGGCGAGCGCTTTCTGGAACCAATCTTCGGCGATCTTCATCTGTGCCGTGTACTCTTCCTTGGTGTCGGCGAGGTCCGCGCGCTCACGAGTCAGAAGGTTCTCGTACGCCATGGCATCGTCGTAATCGGGGTTGATCTCAAGCGCTTTGTCCAGCGCCTTCAGACCGCCGTCGATCACCGGCAAGTACTGGGCCTTCAGCTCATCCCTGACCTTCTTGTCCTTGATCGGACCGGGATCTTCCTGCCTCATGCCCAGATTCGCGCGGGCCGTCCCGTAAGCCGGATACCACTTCGACCAGGCGACAAAACCGAGGCTGTAATAAGCTTCCGCATTGTTGGGGTCCACGGCCGTCAGCTTCTCGAACCACTGCTGGGCATCGTCCCACTTATTCTGGCTGAGGTAGAGGGAAGCCACCGAGGCGGTGGCCAGGACGTTCTTGGGATCCTGTTCCAGCACCTTCATGAACTGGTCGTAGGCGGCCTTGGCCATCTGATCGTTCTCGGGGGATTGGGCGCCCGGGATGTACTGCTGCATGTAGGCCGTGGCCAGGTACAGGCGCGCCGTGGGGAAATTGGGGTCGAGTTCGACGGCGGTCTTAAAGTGCTCCACGGCCTCCGGATATTGGGCGCTTTTGAAAGCTTGCACGCCCTGGTTGAGCTGATCGCGCGATTTCAACTGGTTGCAACTCACGCTCGCCGCCGCCAACGCGGCCACGCCCAGAATCAACGCCATTTTGCGCATTTTAATTTCCGGCCTCCACCTTCGCGGTCATCAGACCCACCTTATCGATGCCGGCGCCGTGCGCGGTATCGATGGCTTTCGCCACCCAACTGAATTCGATATTCGGATCGCCCTTCACGAACACCACGCGCTCGGCGCGCGTCTTGAAGATCTCTTCCAGACGGGCCCCCAGGTGGGCTTCGTCGGTCGGCTCGGCGTTGATCATCATCTTGTGATCGGAATCGATCGAGATCACCACCGTTCGCTGATCCGAAGCCGTCTCCTTCTGACCGGGCGGTGGCGGCTGAGGCACGAGCGCCTCCAACCCCTTCGGCGTCAGCGGTGTGATCACCATGAAGATGATGATCAGCACCAGCAACACGTCGATCATGGGCGTCATATTGATGTCGGACTTCGGCCCACCGTGTCCGCCAACTGCCATTGCCATAAGATTGCTCCTTTATAACTAAATTCTTGTTGACTACTTGGCCCCGCCGCTGGGGTTCGGCTTGGTGGTTTCCAGTAACTGCTCGGTCAGCAGACCCAGTTGGTCGACACCCGCCGCACGCAGGTTGTCTATTACCTCCACCACCTTCTCGTAGCGCGCCCGCGAATCGGCCTTGACAAAAACCGTCTTGTCCAGCCGGTTGATGAGCAGGTCCTTCACCTTCGAAGGCAAGTCCGATGGAGCCATCTGGGTGGTGCCCAGATACGTCCTCCCGTCGCGCGTTATGGCGACCAGGATCGCGTCGCTCTTGTCGGCCGCTTGCATGGGAATGGGGTTCTTCGTCTTCACCAGATCCACACTGACGCCCTTGGACAACATGGGCGTAATGACCATGAAAATGATGAGCATGACGAGCATCACGTCGACCATGGGGGTCACGTTGATGTCGGACACCGGCGGCGCGGCGCCGTGCTTCATAATGACTGATGCAGCTTTATCTTTCGCCATCGTCTCTCTCCCTGGAGTTCGGCAGGAGGTGGGGAGCCCCGCACCGGAGCTCCCCAGAAATCAACTCGCCGGACTCCCAGCTACGGACCGGGCGACCCCCAGGGTCCCCTGCGGCCCTTACAGACCATCGTGCTACAACTTGCGTGCGCCGGCGCCACGCTGCGATCGTTTCAGGAAGTAGTCGATCAGTTCCGAGCTGGAGTTCCCCATTTCCACGTCGAAAGATTCAATCTTCCCCGTGAAGTAGTTGAACGCCCAGACCGCCGGAAGGGCCACGAACAGCCCGAAAGCGGTAGTCACGAGGGCTTCGGAAATACCGCCGGCCACCGCGCCCAACCCGGTCGACTTCTCGGTGGAAATCCCGGTGAAGGCGTTGATGATGCCGACCACCGTTCCGAACAGACCCACGAAGGGGGCGGTGGAACCGATGGTCGCGAGACCGCTGACGCCGCGCTTCAACTCGGCGTGCACAATGGCCTCGGAGCGCTCCAAAGCGCGTTTGGAAGCCTCGATCTCTTCACCCGGAATCTCGTTGCTGAGCTGGTGGGCCTGGAATTCCTGGAGGCCCGCCACCACGACTTTGGCCAGATGGCTCTTCTTGAAACGGTCTCCAATCTTTACCGCTTCGTCCAGCTTGCCTTCGCGGAGCGCGCCGGCCACGGCCGGAGCGAACAACCGCGACTGCTTGCGCGCCGCGCTGTACGCCATGAACCGATCGATCATGACGCCGATGGAATACGCCGACATGAGGAACAGAAGGAACACCACGCACTTGGCCAAGTTACCCATCTGATTCCACAGGGAACGGACATCCCAACCTACGGTGCCGCCCTGCAGCAAATAAAGCGACCATACTTGCAATTGCGAAAACATTGTCTTTTCTCTCTCCTGCGAGTTGAATTCAAATTCTGCCCGGCCCGGGGTACCCTCTGGGTCCGGACCGGTTACTGACTCAATGTGAAGTTCACGTCGATCTGAGTTACGACCTCCACCGGCTCTCCGTTCAGGAGGGTCGGTTGGTACACCCACTGTTTCACCGCTTCCAAAGCGGAGGGGATCAACAACGGGTGGCCGCTGATGACCTCAAGATGCTGGATGGTGCCGTCCTTGGCGATAATGGCGCTGAGCTTCACGACGCCCTGAATGCGCGCCTGCTTGGCCAGGGGCGGATAGACGGGATGCGGCTGGCGGATCAACTTGGCCTGCTGCACATTACCGCCCACCCGGATGCGTTGCGGAGTGGCTTCCTTCTTGGGCGGAGGGGGCGGCAGGACGGCCGTCGGAACCGCACCAATGATGCCGCCGAGAATACCGCCCGGGGTTCCGCCGGCCACGCCGCCGGCGATGCCGCCAGCCACCCCGCCCACGCCCGAGGAAGGAGGCGGAAGCTCTTCTTCCTTGATGATCGCGATGTCTTTCGGGATGCTCTTAGGCGCCATCAGGCGGCCGGCGTCGAACTGGCGGGGGATGATCTTCACCTTTACCACGGGAGCGGCCGCCTGGGGAGGAGGAGGCGGGGGAGGAGGAGGCGGCGGCGCCGTCAGGAAACTGGTCAACTGAGCTTTGGGAAGCACATTGAAATAGATCATCGGGAGGATCACACAGATGATCAGAATGATAATCTGCCCCACGAACGACAACAGCACCGTCCAGGTCTTGTTCGTTTTTCCCACGCCTTCTACGAACGTCTGCTCAAACATACAAACTCCCTTTCCGTGGTCACCGCCCCAGAGGGCCGGGCATGCCCGGCCCCTACTTAACCGCCCTTGCAGGGCTCTTCCGGGCCGTTTCCTGCCGCGGCGCCGTCGCCAGCGGAGGACCCGGCCTGCGCTTGCGCCGATCGGTGTAATTATGCCAAAACAACACGATCGGACTGGCGATGAAAACCGAAGAATACGTGCCGACAATAATACCGCAAACCAGCGCGAACGAGAATCCGTGGAGCACGGGACCGCCCCAGATGAACAGCGCGATGACCGTCAGGAAGGTCAGGCCCGAGGTCATGATGGTCCGGCTGAGCGTCTGGTTGACCGCCCGGTTCATCACCTTTTCCAGCGGTTCGCGCCGCGACATCTTCAGGTTCTCCCGGATGCGGTCGAAAATCACGATGGTATCGTTCATCGAATAGCCCACCAGAGTCAACAGGGCCGCGATGACCGTCATCGAGATCTCTTTGCCGAACAGGGAGAACAGCCCGATGGTGATGAGGGTGTCGTGGAAGCACGCGATCACGGCCCCCAGGCCGTAGATCCACTCGAACCGGAACCAGATGTACGCCAGCATTCCGGCCAGCGCGTATAGCGTGGCCAGCACGGCCTTGTTCCTCAACTCCGCGCCTACCTTCGGCCCGACCATCTCCACCTTCAAAATGTGAAACGGCGCCAGATAACACTCCTGCTGAAGAGTGTTCATAATACCAGGATTCATGCCCGGAACGGAGGACAAGTCGGAAAATTTTGCGACCAAGCCGGAGCGCGGCGGAGTGTCGCGGAAATCGAGCATATCGTGCACCAACTTCTGCAACTGCAGCTCGCTCATGGCGACGCCGGCGCGAGCCAGCGGATCGCGCAAACGCTCGGCCAGCACCTCCTGGCTGCTGTTGTTGAAGTCGAGCTTTCCGGTGCTCTGCCCCCACTTCGCATTCAGCACATCCTGCATGTCCTGGCGGTTGACGTTTAACTGGCCCTCTTCCTGCGCCTCGGTTCCGATCTCGACCTCGTTTTCCGCGCCGCTGCCGGTGATATTCTGAACGCTGACCTCGCCCTTAATCTTCTGCGAGCCCGCCATGGCGGAGCGGATCTGGTCGAGCGGCGGCGGATAGGCGAACTTGACCGTCATCAGGACGCCCTCTTTGAAATCGATGCCGTACTTGAGCCCGTGCTTCAAGCCGATACTCGTAAACCCCGCCACGGTCAGCACCAGCGAAGCGATGATGAAGGGCCACTTCTTGCCCAGAAAGTCGAAGTCGGTGTTCTTAAATAATTGCATCGACACATGCCGTGCTGGTGCGCTTTATTAACTTTGACACCAGCCCTTTACCGTTTGTTCCCATAGTCGGGGCAATCCCCATAATCCATTGCCGCTCAAATACTTAATTCCTGCATCCGCCGATGTCCGGACAACTCGTAGTCGAAGATCGTCCTGGAAACGAAAACCGCCGTGAAGACGTTGGCGGCCAGCCCTATGACCAGAGTCACCGCGAATCCGCGAACCGGCCCCTCCCCGAACAGGAACAGGAAGGCGCACGAAACCATGGTGGTCACGTGGGTGTCCACAATCGTCCACCAGGCTTTGTTGAACCCCGTATCCACGGCCGCAATCACTGCCTTGCCGGACCGCAACTCCTCGCGGATACGCTCGAAAATCAGCACGTTCGAATCCACCGCCATGCCGATCGTCAGAATCACCCCGGCGATTCCCGGCAGCGTCAGCACGGCGTGGAAATAGGAGAGCGCCGCCATAAGAATCACGGTGTTGAGCACCAGCGCCAAAACCGCGTTCACGCCGCTACGTTTATAGTAGACGAGCATGACCACGATTACGGCCAGCAGCCCGGCGATACCCGCCACCATACCCTCGTGGATGGAATCGGCGCCGAGTGAAGGCCCGATGGACCGCTCCTCCAGGTACTGAACGCCCGCCGGCAGCGAACCCGACCGGAGGTAGCGCGCCAGGTCCACGGCTTCGTCTTCGCTGCTCAGCCCTTCAATGCGGCCGGAATCCTCGATTTTCGATTCGATTACGGCCACGTTGACAATATTGTTGTCCAATAGCACGGCCAGCTTGTTGCCGATATTGGCTTCGGTGAAGCGGCCAAAGCGTTTGCCGCCGTCGGGCGAGAGGGTGAAGTTGGTTTCCCACTTTCGCATGTCGCCCTGGCTGGCTCGCGCATTGCGCATTTCACGGCCGGTGATCACCGGGGTCTTACCCACCAGGTACCACTCCTCGCCTTCCTGGGCGCCGCGCGGCTTGGCCTTCGCCAGCTTGGTATTCAGCGGCAGCACCCCGCCATGCTGAGAGAGGGCCGCTTCGCGGCTGGGGTAAGGCCCGTCCTTGACCTCGGTGATTTCCAGGACGGCCGCGGTCCCGATCAATTCCTTGACCCGCGCCGGATCGTCCACACCCGGCAACTGCACCAGTACCTGGTACTGATCGCCCGCCCGCCCGTACTGCTGCACCGACGGCTCCGTCAGCCCGAGTTGATTGATGCGGTTGCTGATGGTCTGGATGGTTCGTTCCACCGTGTCGCGCTTGAGCGCCACCAGTTCGGAGGGTTTGAGCCGCATCGAATAGTCGGTGGAGTTCTGCACGGTCAGCACATAGGTGGGATAGCGGTCGTTGATGAGGTCGCGGAAGGAGCTCGACTGGGTGGCCGGGACGCCCTTGATGTAGATCTCGACGTTGTCGGCATCCTCCACCCGCGTAGGGTCGTTGCGATCCATGCTGGCCCAGGTGATGCCCTGCTTGCGGAGATCCTCGTGGAGCCGCTCCATGGTCTGGTCGGCATCCGCTTTGACGGCGTCCTGCACCTGGACTTGCAGCACCAGGTGGCTGCCGCCCTTGAGGTCCAGCCCGAGCCGGATGTTGTCTTTCACGTTCTGCACCAAGTCGGCCGCCGACTTCGGGAAACCGATAATGCCGAACACGCAAATCAGGATCGTGGCCACAATTACCACGGTGCGCGCTCTTAGATTCGTTCGCATGGGAGTTTAACGCCTGTTTCTAGAATTGCCGCTACTTCTTGCCTTCCCCTGAAATCATGCTCGAGACCGAGCTGCGCGCCACCTGGATCTTGACGTTGTCCGGTTTCACGCGCAACACCAGGGTATCATCCTCGATGGCGACGATGGTTCCGATGATGCCCCCGCTGGTCGCCACGGTGTTGCCGTTTTGCAAGCCCGCCAGCATTTTCTGAGTCTGTTTGCGCTGGCGCTGCATGGGCAGGAACAGCAGAAAATAGAAAATACCAAAGATCAGAAGGATGGGCAAGAATCCCAGTAGGGAATTGGGCGACGCCGACTGCAAGTACAGGTTCAGGACCACGTTTTAACCAAATGGGGGTCACCCGGCTTCCAGGGAGGCCGAGCGCGCACACTTCAAGTATTCAGGAAACGACAACGATATTATAGCGCGCCTGATCTCACGCATGATGTCAAGATACCGGCGAATGTTGTGCCGGGTCGCCAGCGCCGCAAACAGGATCTCCCCCGACAGGAACAAATGGCGGAGGTACGCACGGGAGTATCGGGTACAAGTATAGCAATTACAGCGCTCGTCGAGGGGCCGCTCGTCATCCTTGTAGCGCGCGTGCTTGAGGATCACCCGGCCCTGGGAGGTGAACAGGCAGCCGTTGCGCGCGTTGCGCGAGGGCAGCACGCAATCCATCATGTCCACCCCGCGAGCCGCGTATTCGGGGAGTTCGGCGGGCATTCCCACGCCCATGGCGTAGCGCGGCCGGGAGCGCGGCAGAATGTCTTCGGTGGCCTCGACCATCTCCAGGCTGAGCGGGCGCGGTTCGCCCACCGAGAGGCCGCCGATGGCGTAGCCGTCGCTCTCCAGATCGGCCAGCGCGGCGGCGCATTCCTTCCGCAGGTCTGGGAACATGGACCCTTGCACGATGGGGAAGAGCGCGTGCCGCGTGGGGCTTTCCGCGATGCGCCGCCGGTAATGCGTGTCCGCCTGCCGCGCCCACCGGACGGTGCGCTGCATGCTCTCGCGCGCATACTCGCGGCTGACCGGGTACTCCGGGCATTCATCGAGCGCCATCAGGATGTCGCTGCCGAAGGCAAGCTGCACATCGACGGTGGATTGCGGAGTGAACGTGTGGAGATCGCCGTTGAGATGCGACCGGAATACCACGCCGCCATCGGTGATCTTGCGCATCCCGCTCAGGCTGAAGACCTGGTAGCCGCCCGAATCCGTGAGGATGGCGTTGGGCCACGACATGAAGCGGTGCAGCCCGCCCAGCTTGCGGATGGTCTCGTGCCCCGGGCGCAAATAAAGATGATAGGTGTTGGCCAGCAGGATCTTCACGCCGAGATCGTCGGCCAGGTCGCGCTGGCTGAGCCCTTTGACCGTGGCCTGCGTCCCCACCGGCATGAAAACCGGGGTCTCGATGGTCCCGTGCGGCGTGTGAAGGAGGCCGGCGCGAGCGCGGGTATGCGGGCATTCGGCGACTACCTCGAAGGAGATCTGGGGCAAATCCGATTGTAAACGACGGGCGGAGGCTTCATTTCGACGCGGAGTCGCGGAGACGCGGAGCAAGACGCGGAGAGAATGAGAGATATTGAGAGTATCCTCTTCCCCGGGTTCGAGCGCGGAGGAAGCGGAGACACGCGGTGTTAGTGAGGGATTCGCGTAATGATGCACGATTCTCTGGAGGCCCGCCGCTTCACCTGAGGCCGCATCCCGAGCCGAATTCTCCGCTGGCTCCGTGGTCGAACCACCGGTAGCGGCGTGCGGCAGCAACCCATGCATCAGTCCTTTTCTCCAAGTTCTTCTCCGCGTCTTTCTCCGCGTCTCCGCGTCGAAGGTTGCTTGCCGCCCTAGAACACCTTGATCCGCAAATACTTTCGGGGATTCTGGCGGAAGTCCCGCATCGTGGTCTGTAATTCATGCGCGAAGCCGTTCAGGTTGTCGTATGCCAGCGTCGTGGTCATCGCCGGGGCGCGGTTGAAGGCATCGACGCTCTCGATCAGCGACAACAGCCGGCGGTTCCAATCGGCGTACAAAACGTCCGACCGCATGATCTCCGCCGCGCGAAGATCCGCGATCGAACGCCGCAAGGTCCCCATATCGCTCCGCAGCTTCTCGTACTGCGCGCTGTCGCGGAGAAGCTGGCCCGCATCGCCCTGCCCGGATTGGAGGCGCGCCAGGTTGCGATCCAACTCTATGAGGGGACGGCTGATCTGCTGGTAGAGCCGGTCGGTATAAAGCTCGCGGCCCACGTTGCTGGTGGTGCTGGCGGCGGCGCGTATGCCGCTTTCGATCTGCGAGAAGCGCTTGCGCAGATCGTTATACATCTGGCCGCCCATGACGAACTGTCCCAAATCGCTGCGGCCCTGCTCGATATCGTCCAGCAACGCGCTGACAACTTTCAGCCGTTGTTGAAACTGCCCGAGATCGAGGGTCTTCAGCAACTCCGGCGAGCCCTGGAAGGCAATTTCTCCGCCCGGGGCGACGAAGTGCCTGCTGGTTCCGCTCGAGATGTCCACAAACTGGTCGCCAATCATCGTTTCGGACGCGATTTGGGCCGTGGAATCGTCCGGGATGCTGGCCAGCCGGCCGCGCTCCACGGTCATGGTCACCTTGACGACGCGGTTGGGCTCGGTGGATCCGGAGAGGGTCACCGACCGCACTTTGCCGACGCCGATGCCATCCACCCGGACCGGCGCTCCCGGTCCTAAGCCGGTGGCGTCGGGAACGTAGAGATACATGGTAGCCTTCTCGGTCAGCAGCGTTCCTCCGGTCAGCAGGTACGCGAGTATCGAGAGAATCGCCACCGCTGCCGCGCAGACGGTCAAAACGCGGAACTTGGCCCACCGGATCTGGCGCGCGGACGGCATTCAATCGGATTGTACCGCGACAGCCGGCGGTAACACGGGTTACACTGGAAGCGTCTATTAAATTGAGGTAAACAATGTTCGAATCCATCGGTTGGCCGGAGTTGTTGGTGATCCTTGCCGTCGCCACGCTGTTGTTTGGCGGGAAGAAGATTCCGGAAGTGGCCAAGGGGCTTGGCGAAGGCATACGCAACTTCAAGACCGCGTTGAAAGGCGACCCTGAAAAAGACGTTGAAAAGACCTGACCGCCTTGAAGATCCGATCCAGAAAGTTCGAAGGACGCTGCTCCCGGCACAAGCGATACAATCCCGCTGTTGATGGGCAAGGCGGCATCCGGGGCGGTTGCCCGCGGTGCAACCTGCTTTTCGATATTTGGCAATCTTCCCTCAAGCTGAATCAGTTGATCCGCAGGTTCGACCCCAACCTCGACGATCTCGAGCGGCCGCACCCGCCCAAGCCGCCCGCGCACGACCCGCGCCAGTTGAGCCTGATTGCGGAGTGAGGGGGTGGCAGGCCATCGTTTTTTGTGGCCAACGGCGTGCGCCCTCGATGTGGGGCAGGTTTCCAACCTGCGCGGCGGTTGGTTACCGCCGCCAGTCCCTTGCGAGCACGCCAGTGGGCCGATTGACAATCGGCCGCAGATTACAAATCTGCCTCACAACTGGGGCTACATCGCCAGCGCGCGCACCACGATCCAGGACTTCTCCAGAGCCGAGAGCCGCACGCGGCGCGAGAACACGTCGTAACCGCCGCTCTCAATCCGCTCGAGCAGCCGCGAGTAGATGGAAATCAGTGCCCACAGCGCCCGCCGGCTGCGCGGGTGAATCAACTCCAGCAGCGGCCGGGATTCCTCGTAACAGGCGCGCGCCCGAGCCGTTTCGTGCCGCATCAGCCCCACAAACGCGGCGTTGCACTTGCCCGCGCGCAAGTCCTCTTCGGTCACGCCAAAGCGCCGCAGATCTTCGGCGGGCAGATATATGCGGCCGCGATCCGCGTCTTCGCGGATGTCCCGCAGAATGTTCGTCAGTTGGAAGGCGACGCCGCACGTTTCGGCCAGAGGCAGGGCGGTGGGCGTGTCGAAGCCAAAGACGTGAATGGTGGTCAGCCCCACCACCGAGGCCACTTGATAGCAATAGATCCGGAGTTGGTCGAACGTCTGGAAGCGGCGCGGCTCCAGGTCCGAGACCACGCCGTCGATCATGGAGCGGAAATAGTCGTGCGGGATGCCGAAGCGGCGAACCGTGTGGTGGAACGCCGGCCAGACGGGATGCCCGCTGAAACGGCCCTCGAGAGCCTCCTCGAGTTCCCCCGCCAGCCCTCGAGGGCCGCGCGCGTGGCGCCGGGCTCGTCGCTCAGATCGTCGCAATGGCGCATGAAGGCATAGATGGCGCACATGGCTTTGCGCTGTTGCGCGGTGAGCAGCAGGAAGGCGTAGTAGAAGTTCTTGGCGCGGGTTCGCGCCACGCGCCGGCAGTACTCGTAGGATTGCTCGACGGGGTTCATGAGGCCGCCCGGTGGAAGGCCGTGCGCGCCAGCGAGCCCAGCAGCAGCCGCACCCGCTCCGCCTTCGATATGGCGGGCCGCGCGGCCAGGACGTTGTAATTCAGCCGCGCGATTTTTTCCAGCACCTGCAGACCCCCGCGGCTGAACAAATCCAGGTCGAGCGCCAGCCGCCGGTCCACCATGGTGGAGAGCGGCAGCCCTTCCAAAAACAGTTCGCGGGCTTTCTCGACGGCTTCCCGCATCACTTCGCGAAACGCCGGAGTGAAGCGCCGCGCGCGCAGTTCTTCGACCGTGTAGCCGTGCCGCTCCATGATCTCGAGCGGAATGTAGACGCGGTCCTTGAGCAGGTCCACGGTGACGTCCTGCCAGAAATTGGCGAGTTGCAGGGCCGTGCAGGTGGCGTCGGAGAGGCGCTGCCGCCGGGCATCGGAGTATCCGCAGAGGTGCAGCACCAGGCGGCCCACGGGGTTGGCGGAATAGCGGCAATAGCCGAACAGCTCTTCCCAATCGCGGTAGCGGGCGACCGTCTGGTCCTGGACGAACGCCTGGATGAGATCCGCGAAAGGCTGGCGCGGAATGGCGTGTTTCCGCACGGTCTCCATGAGCGCCACGAAAACCGGGTGCGTGGCGCGGCCGGCGTACATGGCGTCGAGTTCCGCGCGCCACCATTCCAGCAGCTTGAGGCTTTCGGCGCGGTCGCCCATCTCGTCGCCCAGGTCGTCGGCCCAGCGGCAATAGGCGTACACATTGAAGAAATCCTGGCGCAACCGCCGGGGGAGCAAAAAGGTCACCACGTGAAAGTTCTCGTAGTGATGCCGGGCCAGCCAGCGGGTATAAGCGGCGGCTTCGGCGGGGTTGAACGGAGCGCGAAGGGCCTCGGGCGACCTTACGAAGTCGGCCGGCAGCAGAAACGCGCGCGCGTCCACGCTCGGCACCTACGGAACAATCGCCGTCTTCAGGTGGCCGTTGTGGCTCATCAGGTGGCGCATCACTTCCAGAAGGTTGGCCAGCGGTTCTTCGCGATTGACGAAGAACGAGGCCGTGATGTGCCCCGCGCAAACCAGGTCGAGCGCCTTCCGGATATACGCCGGGGTATGGTGGAAACTGGCCTTGCAGGTGATTTCGGAGTAGTGAAGCAGCGCCGTGTCGAGACTGACCTTGCTGTCGTTGGGGCAGCCGCCGAAGAAATTCACCGTGCCGCCGCGCCGCACCATGTCCACCGCCCACTGCCAGGTCTGGGGCTTGCCCACGGCCTCGATGGCAATGTCCACGCCGCGGCCGTGCGTCAGGCCGCGGATGGTGCTCACGGGGTTGGTGTCGCCTTCCACCATGATCAATTCGTCGACGCCCAACGCGGCCGCCCGGTCAAGCTGGGACCGGCGCCGGCCGATCGCGATCACGCGGCAGCCGTACAGCTTCGCCAGCTTGGCGAACATTAAGCCGATGGAGCCCAGCCCGATGATGGCGATGGTGTCGCCTTCCCTGGGAACGGTCTCTTCGAAGCCGCGCACCACGCAGGCCAGCGGCTCCACCAGCGCCGCGTCGCGATACCCCACGTGGGCCGGGATGACATAGGTATTGCCTTCGACGATGCGCGCCGGAATGCGGATGTATTCCGCGTAGGCGCCGTTGTTGAACAGCAGGTCTTCACATAGGTTCTGCTGCCCATGCCGGCAGAAAAAACACTCGTCGCAGGGGGCCGAGTTGGCCGCCACCACGCGCTGCCCAATCGAAAACTTCGCGACATCCTCGCCCACCGCGACTACATCGCCGGCCAGCTCGTGCCCGAACACAGCCGGGGGCACGATCATCCGGGCGTGATATCCACGGCTAAAAACCTTGACATCCGTGCCGCAGGTCAACGCCACCTTCACTCGTACGAGAATATCTCCGCGATTGATTGTCGGAACGGCTACCGGCTCCACCTGCAAGTGTTCCTTGCCGTAAAGCACGGCAGCCATCATGTGGCTATTCACTATGACCACCTCTGTGGCTGAACGACTATTTTCAACGATTTAGGTCCTGGATGCAATGCCAAATCAATCCCTGAACGGATTTTAACCAAGGGTAAACGGTGAGAGATCAACTCCTCCACCGGGATTTCGCCGCCAAAAACCAGGTTCGCAGACTCCGCTTGCAGGTCCACTGATGCACTATAGCACCCCAGGAGGCTGCGTTCACCTACGCAAATGTCCGCACCCGAGGCCTCGATGCGTTCCGTAGCCGAAGTTTGGGCAAAAAGCAGGATCCTTGACCCGGGACGCGAGCAGGCCATCGCCTGGTCGACGATGCCGCGGGCGGAGACCGCCACGATCACCAGGTCCGCGCCGCGCCCCCCGGTGAGGCGCTTGACTTCCGAGGCGATATCCACGGTGCGGGCGTCCCAGGTGAATTCCGCGCCGCACCTCGCCGCCACCCGCAATCGCTCGCCGATGGTATCGGTGGCCGCGACGCGCGCGCCCCGGCGCTTCACCAGCATGGTAAACATCAGCCCAATCGGCCCCTGCCCTAGGACGACCACGAAATCCTCCGGCTGCGGATCCAATTGCACCACGGCCTTCAGACACGTGTTCAGGGGCTCCACCAAAGTGGCGCGCTCGAAGGAAACTCCGGCGGGAATTTTCTCCACGCCGCGATCCACAATCCAGTCCATTACGCGCACGTATTGAGCAAACCCTCCGCCCGCCGGCTCGAAGCCCGCCGAAATGCCGACTTTCTTGTATACCGGGCACTGGGCGTAAATCTTGCGCCGGCAATAGAAGCATTCCAGGCACGGGATGTGATGAAACGCCACTACCCGGTCGCCCAGCCGGTATTTCGCGACGCCCGCCCCCACCGCCGCCACAACTCCAGCCGTTTCGTGACCGTACACCCGCGGCGGCGCCAGCAGGTTGTGCTCGATCTTCTTGAGGTCGGTGTGACAGATGCCACAAGCTTCCACCCGTATCAGAATCTCGCCACGCCCGATGGCGGGCGTGGGGATCTCCTCGACGCTGACCACGCTCTCGCCGCGATAGACGGCTGCGTGCATAGTCTCGGGTACAGCACTCGGGTCAGTATCGGCAGTTTGCAAAAAAAACCCCCAGGACACGCGCGGCCCGGGCTGAACGCTGGCGCAGCCGGCACAGTTCCGGCAGCCGGGCCAAAGGACGGCACAATGCTCCTCTTAGAACTACCATTGTATCGAAGTGGCCGTCCGCGCGCAGGGCCGCGTTGAAGTCATTCGCCATGGTTTCGCCCGCCAGGTCGGTGACCACCCGGACGCAATAGAACGGCAAGCCGCGAGCTTGGGCACGCGCGGCCACTCCAGCGGCCTCCATTTCCACCACCATCGCTCCGCCGGCGCGCAGGCGCAGCTTTTCTTCCGCCGTTTGCGCGACGCGGTCAATCGAGCAAACCACGCCGCTGTAGTGAGGGGACGCGCTGGAGACAGGCTGGGCGTCATAGCAGCCGTCCGCGGCCACCACGCTGGTGGCCACCACCACGTCCGCCACGTGGAGGGCGGGGTCGAGCGCGCCACAGAAGCCGGTGCTGATGACGGCGTCGGGGAGGAAGACGGCTGCGGCTGCGTCCACGGCGGAGGCGGCGTGGCGGGCGCCGGCGCCGTTGGCAACCAGCAGCAACTCATGGCTGCCTAGTTGGGCGAAGCGTGCCCAGTCAACGGTTGCGCCGATTGTAAATCGGCGCGCAGAATGCAATTCTGCCCCACAAAACTCCATCGGGTGGGAGGCGATCAGGAGGAGTCTCACTTTTGGAACCAACCCACGGCGCGGGTTAGAGCCGTCTCCGCGGGAGCAGGGGAGAACCCCAGCTCGCGCCACGCCTTCTCGTGCGTCACCCACATCTTCTTCCGGGCCATGCGGACCCCGTTCAGGGGCACCCGCGGCGGCCTGCCGGTGACCTCCGCCCATGCCGTGCTGCACGCGCCCGCGCACCAGGCCACGGCGTAGGGCAGCCGTATGGTGGGCGCCTGGCGGCCGGTAATCTTCGCCAGTTTCGCAAAAATCTCCGCCAGCGTCAGATTCTCGGACCCCAGGATATACCGCTCTCCCGCCCGGCCGCGCTCGCAGGCCAGCAAGTGCCCCGCGGCAACATCGCGCACGTCCACCACGTTCAGCCCCGTATCGATGAACGCCGGCATGCCGCCACTTAAAAAATCGGCCACGATCTTGCCGGTGGGGGTGGGCTTTACGTCATGGTCGCCAACCGGCGCGGTGGGGTTCACGATGACCACCGGGAGCCCGCCGCGCGCGAATTCCAGCGCCGCCTGCTCGGCCAGAAACTTCGAGCGCTTGTAGTCTCCCACCATGTCTTCGAGCGAGACGGCGGCGTCCTCGTGGCCGATGCCGCCATGCGGAATCCCGATGCACCCCACGGTGCTGGTATAGACCACGCGCTCGACGCCGGCGCTACTGGCGGCTGCCAGCAGATTGCGTGTGCCATCGACGTTCGACCGATACAGCTCCTCGGGATGCCTGGCCCACAGCCGGTAGTCGGCGGCGACGTGGAAGACCAAGCCGCAACCGGCCACGGCGCGCTGGAGCGAAGCGGGGTCGCGCAGATCCCCGGTGACGCATTCCACGTCCAGTTCCCGGACGCGGCTGCCCGGGCGCAGCAGGGCGCGAACCGCGTATCCGCGCTCGCCAAGCAGGCGGGCGACGTGCCATCCGAGGAAGCCGGAAGCTCCCGTGACCAGAACAGGTTTCATGACAGAGCCGCAAACGTAAGAGAGTGCGAAAAAACCAATTTAGCCACGGATGAACACGGATGAACACGGATAAGCAAAATTCCTAACACAAGAGTTTGTCTTTTCCTTATCCGTGTTCATCCGTGTTCATCCGTGGCTATTAATCTTAACGCAACGTCCATGCCAGCATCTTCAAATTGCCGGCTAAGCCGGCGTTGATGCCTAACGCGGCGGAAGGCTCAAACCCGCAGTGCACCATGCAATGCTCGCAGCGGGGATCGTTGCCGTGGCCGTAACTCTCCCAGGGGGTCTCGGTCATCAGCTCGGCAAAGGTCTTGTAGTGCCCGTCGGTGATCAGGTAGCACGGGCCTTTCCAGCCCTTCACGTTGTAGGTCGGGTTGCCCCAGGCGGTGCAGGGCAGCTCGCGCGCGCCCTTCAGGAATTCCAGGTACATGGGCGTCTGGTGCACCGGGTACTTCCTGGCGATGCGCTCGAAGTCCTTGAACTTCTCGTGCACGTCTTCGCGGGTCAGGAAGATTTCGCGGTCGTCCACGGCGGAGTAGCCGTAGGCCGGGGCAATCTGGTGGCCGTCCACGTGGAACTGCCGGAGGTACTCGAACAGCTCCTCGATCTCGCGCATGTCCGTCTCTTTGTAGACGGTGGTGTTGGTGCACACCTGGAAGCCCGCGGCCTTGGCGGCCTTGATGCCCTCGACGGCTTCGCGGAATACGCCTTCGCGCTCCACGCAAAGGTCGTGGGTCTTCTCCATGCCGTCCAGGTGCACGTTGAAATAGAAGCGCCAGTCCGGCCGGAATTCCTTCAGACGCTTCTTGATGTACATGCCGTTGGTGCAGAGATAGATGTACCGATCGCGCTTCAGGATGCCCGCCGCCAGCTCGCCGATCGGCGGATACATCAGGGGCTCGCCGCCGCAAATCGAGACCACCGGCGCGCCGCATTCGTCCACGGCGAGCAGGCACTCCTCGAGCGGGACCCGCTCCGTGATGCTCGATTCGTACTCGCGAATGCGCCCGCAGCCGGTACACGTCAGGTTGCAGGCGTGCAGCGGCTCGAGCATCAGCACGATGGGGAAACGCTTGCCGATCATGGGATGCGGCTGGCGCTTTTCTCCGGTCCTGGGCGGCAGAATACGAAACGGGTTGGACGCCGACGCACCTTCCGGCGCGACGTTCTTCTGCCACTCCGGACGGGGCCGCATCTTGTTCCTGAAAATGTATCCGGCCAGGCCGGCGGTCATGGAGATTGGAAACTTCATAAGCTATCCATTCGAGTTCGCCCGGGCCTTCACGAACGAAGACAACGCGAGCAGCGGGAAATAGTCTTTATACAAGCGATAGTTCAAGTAGAACACTTTCGGGAACCCCGTCCCGGTGGCCAGCTCCTCCCGCCAGCTTCCATCCGGGCGCTGGGTTCGCAAGAGGTACTCGATGCCATGCTCGACGCTGGAGCTATGGGCGTCGCCTCCGGCGATCAGGCCGAGGATGGCCCACGCGCTTTGCGAAGGCGTGCTCGGGCCGGGCGTGTAGACGCCGTTATCGTAGCTGGCGCAGCTTTCGCCCCAACCGCCGTCCGCGTTCTGGATGGAACGCAGCCACTCGCCGGCGCGCAGGACGTGGGCTTCGCGGTCGCTCTCCGCCGAGGCCGCCAGGCCCCGCAGCGCGAAACAAGTGCCATAGATGTACGCCACGCCCCAACGGCCGTACCAGCTTCCATCGGCCTGCTGGTTCTTGATGAGCCATTCGACGCCACGCCGCACCGCGCGGTGACTCCGACCCACGCCGTGCGCCGCCAGCGCTTCCAGGGCGCGCCCGGTGATATCCGGGCAGGTGGGATCGAGCATGGCGTTGGTATCGGCGAAGGGTACGTTGTTCAGAAACTTCCAGTTGTTGTCGGCGTCGAAAGCCGCCCATCCGCCATCGCGCGATTGCATGGCCAGCAGCCAGTCGAGCGCCCGCTGGTGGCAGGCCTTCTGCGCGGCGGCATCGGAGGCCGGCGCCTGGCTCAGCGCCAGCATCACCATGGCGGTGTCGTCGATATCCGGATAGTGCTCGTTGCGGTAAAAGAAACCCCATCCGGAAGGCTCGGTGCGGGGCCGCTTGACGGACCAATCGCTTTTGCGCCGGACCTCTTCCGCCAGCAGCCAGTCGGCTGCCCGGCCGGCCGCTGCGTGGTGCGCGCCGCTCTCGGCCAGCGCGTAGGCGGCGATGGCGGTGTCCCAAACCGGCGAGAAGCACGGCTGGAAGAAAAAGCGTTCGCCATCGTCCACCATGAGCCGGTCGAAGTGGCGCAGCGCCTCGACCCGCAAGGGGTCGTCCGGGGCATAGCCCAGCACATCCAGCGCCATCACCGAGTACATCATGGGCGGATAAATGGCGCCCAGCCCGTCGGAGCCGTGCATGCGCTCGATCATCCACACTTTGGCTTTCTCGACGGCCTTCCGGCGGATACTCTTCGACCCGCTGCGCTCCCACCACTTGAGCAGCCGGTCCACCGTGAGGAAGACGTTGTGCCAGGTGAGCCAGCGGGGGTCTTTGTGGAATGCGGGACTCACGCCCGGGAGCCAGATCTCATCCAGGTTGAAGCCCGGCGGAACCGGACGGCGCGGGTTGGCGGCATGGACGATGGCCAGCGACACCACGATGGCGCGGGTCCACGCGGACATCTGATACAGGAAATGGAACGGCAGCAGCACCACTTCCGGCGGAATGCTGGGGCAGTACTGCCGCGGGTAGAGGTCGAACAGGCTGAGATTGACCTTGACGTAGCTGTTGGCCGCCTGAATGCCGCCCAGATCGAGGATGCGCTGGCGCAGCCGGGCCATACGCGCGTCCTGCACCGGCACTCCGGCGAGCTTCAGCGCCACATAGGCCTTGACCGAGGCGCTTACCTCCGAAGGCCCCTGGACATAGATGTTGAAGCCGCCGTCGGGGAGTTGCCGGTCGAGAATGGAGCGCGCCGCTTTAGCGATGAGCGGCCGGGTCGCCGGCGCCCACTGGCCGTCCTTGGGCGGATGGAGCCACAACTGGAAGAGAATGAAATCGGATTCCAGCGTGGTGTCGGCGGTCAGCTCGGCGCACCAGTGCCCGTCGCCCGCCTGAAGGCTCGCCAGGTGCGCGGCGGCGCGGCGCGCAGCCTGCGCGGAGGCCGTTTCCAATGCGCTCTCGACTTGGATGGGCGCGCTCATCGCGTCGGACCGGTCAGTTCGGCGGGCAGCGAGAACCGCACGTCTTCGTCCACCAGCTCGATCTCCTCCAGTTGGCGGAAGCCATGCCCGCGCAAAAACTCGATCAGCTCCCGGACGAGGTGCTCGGGCGCCGAGGCTCCCGCCGTCACCCCTACATTCTTCACACCATCGAGCCAGGCCTTGTCCACGTCGGAGCAATCGTTCACCAAGTGCGAGCGCACGCCGAAATTGTCGCCCACCTCGACCAGCCGCTTGGAGTTCGAGCTGTTTTCCGAACCGACCACCAGCAGCAGGTCGATGGCTTCGGAAATCGCCTTGACCGCCATCTGGCGGTTCTCCGTGGCGTAACAGATGTCCTGCGCGGGCGGCCCTTCGAGGTGCGGAAACCGCTCCTTCAAGCGGCCGATCAGGTCGCGCGTTTCGTCCAGACTGAGGGTGGTCTGGGTGAGGTATCGCACGCGTGTCGAGTCCGGAAGCTCCAGCCGGTCGACATCTTCCAGGGTTTCCACCAGGTAGCTGCGGTCCGGCACTTCGCCCAGGGTGCCGATCACCTCATCGTGGTCCTTGTGCCCGATGAGCACGATGCTGTAGCCGTCGCGCGCGAACCGCACCGCCTCCAGATGCACCTTGGTGACCAGCGGGCAGGTGGCATCGATCACATCCAGCCGCCGCTCCTTGGCCTGTCTGCGCACCGACGGCGCCACGCCGTGCGCGCTGAAGATGGCCCTGGCCCCCACGGGCACCTCGTCCAGCTCCTCGACGAAGATGGCGCCAGCCTCCCGCAATTCATCCACAACGTGCTTGTTGTGCACGATTTCCTTGCGAACATAAACCGGAGGCCCGTACAGATCCAAAGCGATCTTCACCACGTCGATAGCCCTGACGACGCCGGCGCAGAAGCCCCGCGGCTTGAGCAGAAAGATCTTCTTGTCGGCGCCGCGATTGGGCGCGAAAAGCTTAAGAGGCATACAGGCGATTGGATACGATTATAACAATGCTCGAATGGACCGAGGTCAGAGTGGTAGATGCCGTGGACTTGCGATTGGTTGCCAGCGCTTTGGGCATTCGGGGCATTCAGTTCGACTCGCAGCCCATCCCGGAAGGCCAACGCAACGACGGGAATCCCCTGTTGCTCGAGGCCGCGAGCCAGTTGCGGGCCTACTTCGCCGGGGCCTTGCGCGAGTTTTTACTGCCGCTCGATATCGAGGGCACGGAGTTCCAAAAGCGCGTATGGGGCCAGGTGGCCGCCATCCCTTATGGTGAAACGCGCAGCTATTTGCAGATTGCGGTGGCCATCGGATCGCCGCGAGCGGTGCGCGCCGTGGGCGCCGCCAATGGAGCCAACCCGGTGCCCATCGTGGTGCCGTGCCATCGCGTGATCGGCGCCAAGGGAAGCCTGGTGGGGTACGGCGGCGGGCTGGCGATGAAGCGGCGGCTGCTGGAAATGGAGGGCGCGATCGCGCTGCCACTGGCGCTCTGACACGGGGCAGACCCTGGTTGCGCCGGGCTCGCTACGCTCGCAGGGGCCGACGAGGGCGTCGGCCGCGGACCCGGGGGTCCGCCCCACCAATCCCGTGCAACCAAGCTGATATCATGCTTCAGGAGGCCGTATGCACCCGATTCGCTGGGCGGCGGCGCTGTGGCAGGATCTCCGCTTCGGGAGCCGCCTGCTGGCGCGCTCGCCGGGATTCACGGCGGCGGCGGTGGCCTGTCTGGCCATCGGCATCGGCGTCACCACGTCGATTTACAGCGAACTGGAATTCATGGTGTTTCGGGACCTGCCGGCGGTGCGCGGTCCGAAGGAACTGGTCCGGTCCCAAACGCCGATGCCTTATGGCGACTGGGAGGAGTTTCGCGATCACAGCGACGCGTTCGCGTCGCTGGCTGGGTTCATGGGCCCGGTGCCCTTCGAAATCGCTCCGGCCACGGGCGAAGCGGAGCGCGTCTGGGGGCAACTGGTTACGCCCAACTACTTCCGGACGCTGGGAGTGAAACCTCTGGCGGGCCGGCTATTCGGCGTGGAGGACGATCGGGCCGGGGCGGCTGCCGTGGCGGTGGTCAGCGCACGCTTCTGGCGCGCTCGCTTGGGCGGGGCAGTCTCCGCCGTGGGGCGAACCATGCGCCTCAACAGACAGCCGGTCACGCTGATCGGCGTGGCGCCGGAGGATTTCCTGGGAGCTTCTCCCATGCTCTCCGCGGCGGATCTGTGGATTCCGACTACCGCTCCGTCAAACGTCGCGCCGGAGTTGGGCCGCCTGCGCGACCGGCATGCCACCGCTTTCGATCTGCTCGGGCGCTTGAAGCCGGGGCAGACGCCGGCCCAGGCGGAAGCTTCGCTGGAGCCGCTCGCCCGGCGCCTGGAAGAGGTCTACAACGATCCCGGCAAGGACCGCAAAGAGCGCCGCGTAATCCTGCTGTCCGGAGGGACGATCTATCCGCTTCGCGACGAGGACTTGCCCAGAGTGCTGGGCCTCCCCATCGTGTTGGTCGGGCTGGTTCTGCTGATGGCCTGCGGCAACGTGGCCAACATGCTAGTGGCGCGCGGCGCGGCGCGGCGCCGTGAAATCGCCGTGCGCCTTTCCATCGGCGGGAGCCGCGCGCGCATTGTCCGGCAGTTGCTGACCGAGAGTCTGCTACTGGCGGCGCTGGGGGGCGCCGCGGGCTTGGGGGTGGTGCGCTGGTACATGGCGTACTTCGCCTCGATACGCGGCACGCTGCCCGGTTACTTCGCGCTGGACTGGCGCCTCGACTGGCGGGCGCTGGCCTGCTCGGTCTTGTTGACGCTGGCCTCGGGGTTGCTATTCGGGCTGGCTCCCGCGTTGCACGCCACGCGCGACGATATCGCGTCGGCGCTGAAAGCGGCGGTTCCCTCGCGCCTGCGCGCGCGCCGCTGGTTCAGCCTGCGCAACATCCTGGTAGCGCACCAAATCGCGGCTTCGATGGTGTTATTGCTGCTGACCGGCTTCATCGTGATCGGCATCCGGCGCGCCAGTTCCGGCGATCCCGGCTTCGACCACAAGCATCTCTACCTGCTGAGTCTCGACCCCGTGCGCGACGGTTACGACGCGAAGCGCGCGGCGGACTATTTCGACAAGCTGCCGCAGAGATTGGCGCGCTTACCGGGAGTCGCCGCGGTTAGCGTGGCACAAACGCTGCCGCTCGCGTTCAGCGGGGTGGAATCGCTCATCACCGCCAAAGTGGAGCTCACGGGCGGCCCTAAGGCTTTGGGCGCGATCCGCAGCGACCGCGTTGGCCCAGGCTTTTTTGAGACCGTAGGCATCCCGGTGCTGCGCGGCCGCGGCTTCACCGAGCGCGACATCGCGGACGATTCAGCCGTGCTGCTGGTGAACCAGACGATGGCCGAACAGGTCTGGCCGGGCGAGGACCCCGTAGGCCAGATGCTGGACTTCGAGGGCAAGCTGCACCAGGTGATCGGGGTGGCGCGCGATATTCGTCCTCCGATTCCGCTGGGGCCGTCTCTTCCCGCAGTGTACCAGCCGAACGCGCCGTCCGGTTTCGGCGCCCCTTCGCGGCAAGGCGTGACGGTGGTGGTTCGCGCGCAGCCGGGATTCGACGCAGCCGTCAGTCTGCGCCGCCAGATCGAGGCCATCGACGCACAGGTGACGGTTCTTGACGTTCGGCGAATGGAGGACCTGGTGGAGCAGGTCTATTACATGGCGCGCGTGGCCGGCGGGGTCTATGGGGCGCTGGGCGTTTTCGCGCTGATCCTGGCCTCGGTCGGACTGGCCGGCGTGACCGCCTACTCAGTGGAGCGGCGAACGCACGAAATAGGCATCCGAGTCGCCTTGGGCGCCAGCCGGCGCAACATTCTCTGGCTGGTCCTGCGCGAGTCGGCCACGCTGTTCGCCGCCGGCGGGGCGGTCGGCCTGGCATTGGCGCTCGCCATGATGCGCGTGTTGGGCAGCATGCTGGTCGCCCTGGCGCAAGCCACCCGGACCAGCGCCTCCGATCCAGTCATCCTGGTGGGCGCGCCGGCGCTTCTGGTCGGCTTGGCGCTGGCCGCCTGCTACATCCCGGCGCGGAAGTCGGTCCGGATCGACCCGGCGGCGGCGCTGAGAAGCGAGTAAGTGCCTACACGCTCACCGGCGAGGCGGCCCGGACCAATCCCAGCAGCTTGTCGTCGAACTCGAACCCGGCCGTGCGCGGCTTGTGGTTGCGCGTGTACCAACGGTAGGTCTCCTTCAGCCCGATCTCAAACGGCGTCAGGGTCATCTTCAGAAGGCGCCTCGCCTTGCCCATGTATTCGGTGATGGGCGGCAGGTCGTAGTATTCGCCGAAATAGAGCGGCTCCGCCATGGCGTTGCCGCCGGCTTGCGCGATGATGTCGCGCGGTATGCGCACCAGCGTCGGTTCCACGTTGGCCACCTTGGCGAGTTTCTCCACGAACTCCACTTGGGTCAGCGGCCTGGAATCCCCAATGTTGAACGCCTCACCTTCCGCCCGGGGTTCCGTCATGGCGCGAATCAGAGCCTCCACCAGGTCGTGGACATAGACGAACTGCATGAGGCGATAACCGTCGCCGGGAATGATGATGGGCCGGCCGGCGCGCAGGCGGTCCCAAAAAAACTGTTCGCGGTAGAACGGATTGCCCGGCCCATAGATGAACGGCGGACGGAATGTCACCAGCGGCAGACCGGTCTGCCGGCGCATCCGGAACAGCAGGCGCTCGGTGTTGGCCTTGTGGCTGACGTAGGGCGCGGCGTGAGAGTCGGGAGCCAGCGGGTCGCTCTCCTTGTGGTTCAAGCCGTCGCCGTACGCGGCCACGCTGGACATAAAAATGTAGCGGCTGAGCCGGTCGCCGCAGGCCCGCACGGTGGCTTCCACCTGCGCCGCCGTGGTGCCGCGCTCCCAATCGTAGACGTTGTCGAAAACCACGTCGAAGCGGCGCGTGGAGAGGGCCTCGCGCACGGAATCCGCGTCGTTGCGGTCCGCCATGATGTTCTCGACGCGCCTTCCCCAATCGTGTTTCGGCTGGCGGTGCAACACCGCGACTTCGTGGCCGTCCTTCAGCAGCTCCTCCACCAGGAGGCGGCCAATGAAGAGAGTTCCGCCGATGACCAGTACCCTCATATGCTCCCGAAAACCGAAATGTTATAATACCAACTCCAACTCCCATGCGCGATTCCGCGGCAGCCACACTCACGACAATTGTCGTGGACGACGAACAACTGGCCTGCGACGAGCTCTCCTACTTGCTCAAGGATTTCCCGGAAGTGGAAGTAATCGCAACCGGTTCCAATGGGTTGGACGCCATCGAGCTGATTCGCAAGCTGGAGCCGGAAGTGGTCTTTCTGGACGTCCACATGCCCGGCCTCGACGGCCTCGGCGTGGTCCGCCGGCTGCGCGAAATAGGCATCGACCTGCCGCACTTCATCTTCGTCACGGCCTACGATCAATATGCCGTCGAGGCCTTCCGCCTGGAGGCCATGGACTACCTGCTCAAGCCCGTGGACAAGGGCCGGCTGGCGGAGACCATCGAGCGGGCCAAACGCGCCATCCAGGACAAGCACGCCCCCGCCGAGCCAGCCCTGCCCGCCACCGCGCCCAAATCCGCCCCGGCGGCCCCGCGCACCAAGCTGCTGGTGCGCGCCAACAACCGCAACTTCATCGTGGACGCCAACGACGTCATCTACGCCACCATCGACGACGGCCTGATCACTCTGGTGACCACGACGATCGAGGGGCATTCCAACTACCGCACCGTCGAGGATCTACAGGCCAACCTGGACCGCGACTTGTTCTGGCGCGTGCACCGCTCCTACCTGGTGAACATCAACCGGATCAAGGAAGTGGTGCCGTGGTTCAAATCCAGCTATCAGCTCCGCATGGACGACCGCAAGCACACCGAGATCCCCGTCAGCCGTGTGCAGACGCGGCGGCTGCGCGAGCTGTTCAAACTCTGATCTTGGTAGAGGTCCCGATCACCGCGGCTCGAAGCGCAGGCCGAAGTCGGGGGGATGGCGTGACTTTTCGGAGGTGAAGCTCCTGGTCACCCCATGAGAAACTGGAACCCATAGGAGGGGGACATGAGTAGCGTAAGGGTTCTGGTTGGCACGAAGAAGGGCGCGTTCATCCTGACGTCGGACGCGAAGCGCGAACGGTGGGAAGTGGCCGGTCCGCACTTCGGGGGCTGGGAGATTTATCACCTCAAGGGGTCGCCCGCCGACCCGAACCGGCTCTATGCATCCCAGTCTTCGGGCTGGTTCGGGCAGATGATCGAGCGCTCCGACGACGGTGGCAAGACCTGGGCGCCGGTGGGCAACAAATTCGTTTACGATGGCGTGCCCGGCACCCACCAGTGGTACGACGGCACGCCCCACCCTTGGGAATTCAAGCGCGTGTGGCACCTGGAACCATCGCTCACCGATCCGGATACCGTCTACGCCGGAATCGAGGACGCCGCCTTGTTCCGCTCCACCGATGCCGGCCAGACCTGGCAGGAGTTTCCCGGACTGCGCGGCCACGGAAGCGGACCAAACTGGCAGCCGGGCGCAGGCGGGATGTGCCTGCACACCATCATTTTCGACCCTAGCGACCCCGCACGCATCTTCATCGCTATTTCGGCCGCGGGCGCCTTCCGTACCGACGATGGCGGCGTGACGTGGCGGCCGATCAACCGTGGGCTGCGGTCCGAATACATTCCCGACCCGACCGCCGAAGTGGGCCACTGCGTGCACCATGTCGCCATGCACCCATCGCGTCCGCGCGTGCTGTTCATGCAGAAGCACTGGGACGTGATGCGCAGCGACGACGCCGGCGATTCCTGGCACGAGGTGAGCGGCAACCTGCCCAGCGACTTCGGCTTCGCGTTGGACGTGCACGCACACGAGCCGGACACCGTCTACGTGGTGCCGATCAAGAGCGATTCGGAGCATTATCCGCCGGAAGGGAAGCTACGCGTTTATCGCAGCCGGACGGGCGGAAACGAGTGGGAGGCGCTCACCCAAGGTCTGCCGCAGCGCAACTGCTACGTGAATGTGCTGCGCGACGCCATGGCCGTCGACTCGCTGGATTCGTGCGGCGTGTATTTCGGCACCACCGGCGGCCAAGTCTACGCGTCGTCCGATAGCGGAGACCACTGGGCCTCTGTTGTTCGCGATCTTCCTTCCGTGCTTTCGGTGGAGGTGCAAACGCTGCCATGATCCGGCTGATACTCCCTCCACATCTGCGGACGCTGGCGGGCGTCGGCCGTGAAGTGGAAATCGAAGTCCAGGGCGAGGCAACGCTGCGCTTGGTTCTGGACGCTCTCGAGGCCCGCTATCCGATGCTGCGCGGGACCATCCGCGACCAGGTCACCGGGCAGCGCCGGCCTTTCGTCAGGTTTTTCGGCTGTAGCGAGGATCTGTCCCGCCAGTCGCCGGACGTCCCACTGCCTGAAGCGGTGGCATCGGGCGCGGAGCCGTTGCTGCTAGTCGGAGCCATTGCCGGCGGGTAGCTGTTCAAACGCCGCGCATTGCCCGGTATCGCGCCGCCGCTCACCCTTGTAAGTCGTGCTCGATCACCTCCGGGGAACGGTGCGATTCCGGATCGGCGGCCATACGGCGCAGCGCCACCCCGACGATGTCGCGGTGGTGCAGCCTGGCGCCGGGGACCTGGCCGCTCAGGGCCAGCCAGAGACGGTGCGCCAGCTCGATATCTTCCGGCCAGAGGCGCGGGGGATGCGGTCCCAGGTTGAAGAAGACCACGTCTTTCTGGTTCTCGAGCACGATCTCGAGCGAGAGGGCGGGCCGGACCCGGGGACCACCATCAGTTCCACGTGCTTGCCGGCTTTTTCCGCGAGCGTCACAACGCGCGTGAAAACATTGGTCTCGTCTTCGGAGAAGAGCTGGCTGCTTTCGAGCGCGTGCTCACCCGAGCCCGCCTGCGTCACCAGGCGGACCGAGAGCACCACGATATCCATTTTGGGACCGGTCAGGACGTAGTCGAACATCAGGGCGGAGACGGAAAACTTGGCCAGGGTGCCGCCCATGGCCTCGTGCACCACTCTATACACGCCGCCGCGCACGAACATGGAGCAGCTTTCGATGTAGACGGCGCGCACCGCGTAGGAGAACAGCATGATCGCCAGGATGAACCAGGGCGCCGCTTTTCCGATGGCCTGCTCGGCGATGCCGCCGACGTAATACGCGGAGGACGCGAGGTCGCTCAGTACGATGGCGGCGGCGCGCCAGAAGGAAATGAACGACAGCATGACGGTGGTGGCTACCACCACTTTCACCGTCGCCGGCCGCTGCTCAATTGTCACTTAAGAGTCTCCCTCGCTTCCCATTTCCGCTTATGCGACGTGCAGTAACGCGACCTTGTGTCCGTCCTTCGCCAAAAGGCGTGCCAGCCGCTCCTCGCGCGTCTGCCAGAGGCACTTCCTGGTTCCGACGAGCACCGTGGATTCCTCCCGCAACAGGAAGCGAAACCCCTCCTCCCGGTAGCGCGCCATCACCACGTGGGATGTGACGGGCAGGGAGCATTGGCCGGCGAGATCCGCCAGTTGTCCCACCAGGTGGGCGTGCGCGGCGGAAGCGCTGGCGAACGGCGCGGGAAACGGAACCGTGTGGACGGCAACCAGGAGAACCCTGGCATTCAGGCCCGATACCAGCGCGGCGGCGCGCTTGAGCACCGCGGCGGTCACCGAGGGTTCCGAGTGGACCACCACAACCTGCATCTCCGCCTCGGCGCCGAGCCGTTCCAGCGAACCGGGATCGACTGTGAGTTCTCCTCGGGTGTTCATGGTGTACCGTTCAGGGTACGAGGGCGCGCATGAAGAAGTCGTAAAGATTAGATCGGGTTTATATCAAGAAGGCGGCGCAGGCACTCGTGCCTGATGCCACACACTTTTTGGCATGCCAGACGCCATCCATCCTGTCGGAAATCCTACAGGTGGATCTCTTCTCCGGGTTCTCGGACGCGCGCTTCTCGGTTCGTGAGAGGCCCCCAAAGAAGCCGAGGAAGAAGAGAGCGTTCTTCACCTCCGAGATTCTGGGTCGCGATATCCTGAAGGCGACCTGCCCCGACATCGCGCGATGCTTCACGGTTCGCCATGACACCGTGCACAGTACGGGCACGATGCACCGACCGGCCGCGCGAGAGACGCGTCTGATCGCGAACTCCGCATGGCAGTTCAACGCATTCGTAGGGATGCATCTCGAGGGGAGATTTGCGGAATTGTGGGGCCGCCGATGACGGCTCGTGTCCGTCGCCCGACAAAGCGTTGCACTCGACGGCCGCCAGAGGCCGTTAGGCCCGACGTGGGAGAGGAGACTATCTTGGGCGGGATTTTCGCCCGTGTTCCCCTAATCCAGCGTCTTATGAAACCTCAGCGCGCTCAGCGTTAGCACCGTCACCCCGTACACCGCCAGACACGCCATCTGCGGCCACAACACCGAGGCGCCTACACCCTTCAGGAAAATTCCGCGCACAATCTCGATGAAGTAGCGCAGCGGGTTCAGGTACGTCAGGTACTGCACCACCAGCGGCATGTTGCGAATGGGAAATGCGAAACCGCTCAGCATGAACGCCGGCGACGAAAAGAAGAACGACGACATCATGGCCTGCTGCTGCGTGTGCGAAATGGTCGAAATAAACAGCCCCGCGCCCAACGATGTCATCAGGAACAGCAGCGCGCACCACAGCATCAACAGGAAACTGCCGCGGAAGGGAACGTGGAACACCACCAGCGCCGCCGTCGTAATCAGGACCATGTCCACCAAGCCCACCACCGCGAACGGCAGCGTCTTGCCTAGCATCAGCTCCATGGGCCGCAACGGCGTCACCATCAACTGCTCCATGGTGCCGATCTCTTTTTCCCGGACGATCGCCAGCGAGGTCAGCATCAGGGTCACCAACATGATGATGTTGGCCACCACGCCCGGCACGAAGTAGTTGCGGCTGTACAGGTCGGGATTGAACCACACGCGGCTGCGCGCCGTCACCCGCGGCACCGACGCGTTCACCGCCGCGCCGGGACTCCGCGTCAGCACCCGCCCGTTCTGCTGGCGCCCCATCGCTTCGGCCGAATAGGCGGCGACAATCTGCCCCGCGTAACTCGAAATCAGCGACGCCGTATTGGAATTGGTGCCGTCCACCAGCACCTGCAACCCGGCGCCGCGGCCGCGCGCCAAATCGCGCGCGAACCCGGGCAGCACCCGCACCACGGCCTGCGCCACGCCGCGGTCCAGCGCGCGCTGCACCCCTTCTTCATTCGCCGGAATGGCCACCACGTCGAACCGGCCCGACCCCTCGAAGCGGTCACGCAGATCGCGGCTCTCGGGCGTGCGGTCCATGTCCATCCAGGCGATGTGCGCGTGGTCCACGTCCAGGTTCACGGCGTAACCGAATATGATGCATTGCAAAAGCGGCGGCAGGAACAGCAGCAGCCGCATGCGCGGCTCGCGCAGCGCCTGGATGAATTCCTTCCGCAGCATGACTCGAATCCGTTCCCACATAGTTCACGCCAGCTTCCGGCTCAGTTTGCGCGTCGCCAGCAGAAAGACGATGGCGGCGTAGAGCGCCAGGAACCCCAGTTGGCCCCACAGCACGCTCAGCCCCACGCCCTTGAGGAATACGCCTTTCAAAATCGTCACGAAATAGCGGGCCGGGACCGCGCGCGTGATCGCCTGAATCACCTGTGGCATATTCTCGATCGACCACACGAACCCGGAGAGCAGAAACGCCGGCAGGAACGAGGTCACCAAGCTGATTTGAAAAGCCTTCTGTTGCGTTCTGGCCGCCGCCGAAACGAAAATGCCCCAGAACAGCGCGCCGAACAGAAACACGCAGGTGGAAACCACCAGCATGGGCACGCTGCCGCGGAACGGCACCCGGAACACGTACACGCCCACCAGCACGGCGATGGCGGCGTCCGCCAGCCCCACCACGAAATACGCCAGCATCTTGCCCAGCACCATCTCCGCGGGCCGCAAGGGCGTCGAAAGCAACTGCTCCATGGTCCCCATTTCCCACTCGCGCGCGATGGTGAGCGAAGTGAGCAGCGCCGCGATAATCATGAGAATCACGGCGATCAGCCCCGGCACCACGTAGTTCTTGGATTCGAGCGAGCTGTTGTACCAGACCCGCAGTTCGAGATCCACCGGCGGCGCGCCATGCTCGCCGCCGCGCCGGTTCAGCATCGCCGTGCGCAGCTCGAGCGAGTAATCCTGCACCACGGTTTCCGCGTACCCCAGCGCGATGGAAGCCGTATTCGAATCGCTGCCGTCCAGCAGAATCTGCACCGGCGCCTCGCGCGCCTCGCCCACGTTTTGCGAGTAATCGCGCGGAATCACCACGGCCATCAGGATGCTGCCGCGGTCGATGGCGCGGTCGATGGCGTCGTAGCCATTCACAAAGCCGCGGATGTCGAAGAACCGCGACCCCTGGAATTGCTGGATCAGATCGCGGCTGGCTTCGGTCTGGTCCTGGTCGTAGACCAGCGTGGGGATGCGGTCCACGTCCAGGCTCAGCGCGTACCCGAACAGCAGCAGCATCATCACCGGCATGGCCAGCGCCAGCGCCAGGCTGCGCCCGTCGCGCGTGATGTGGTGCAACTCCTTGACGAAGACGGCCCGCAAGCGCCGGTAGCTCATGCCGCCTTCCGCTCCTCGGCCTCGATCAGGGCCACGAAAACGTCCTCCATCGACGGTTCCACCCGCTCCAGCCGCCGCACCTCGATTCCCTTTTTTGCCAGCGCCTCCCGAATACGCGCGCGGGTCGCCTCCACATCGTCCACCGTCACGTGCAGCCCGCCGCCGAACACGGCTACGTCGAGCACCCCGGTCACGCTTTCGAGCACGCGCATGGTCTCGAGCGGCGCGGAGGAATCCAGGCGCAGCAGGCTGTGCGAGGTGAGACCCCGCTTCAACTCCGCCGGCGACCCCAGCGCGATCACCTTGCCGCGGTACATCAGCGCCAGGCGGCCGCAGTATTCGGCTTCGTCCATGTAATGCGTGCTCACGAAAATGGTGTGGTGGGATTCGGCGAGATCGTGGATCAGCTTCCAGAACGCTCCGCGCGCGATGGGGTCCACTCCCGAAGTCGGCTCGTCCAGGAACAGCACCGGCGGATCGTGCAGGATGGCGCAACCGAGCGCCAGCCGCTGCTTCCAACCGCCGGCCAGCGTGCCGGTCGGCGCCCGCCGCCGCTCCGCGAGGTTGGCCATTTCCAACACGTAGTCCTTGCGCGCCGCGCGCCGCTCCCGCGGCACGTTGTACATCCCGGTGAAGAAGTCGATGTTCTCTTCCACCGTCAGATCGTCGTACAGCGAGAACTTCTGCGACATATACCCGATGCTGCGGCGGATCTCCTCGGGCTGGGTCCCCACGTCGAAACCGTTGACGTGCGCGCGCCCCGAGGTGGGCGTCAACAGCCCGCACAGCATGCGGATGGTGGTGGATTTCCCCGCTCCGTTCGGCCCCAGGAAGCCCAGGATCTCGCCCTTCCGCACCTGGATGGAGACGTGGTCCACCGCGACGAACGAGCCGAAGCGCTTCACCAGGTCCTCCATCTCCACCGCCCAGCCGTTGCGGTTCATGCCAGCGCCTCTACTTCGCGGATGCTCTTGATGAACGCCCCCTCCAGGCTCGCCGTTCCGGTCTCCCGCTTCATCGCTTCCGGCGTGGCGCAGCGGATCAGCTTGCCCTTGTGCATCAGCCCCACGCGGTTCGACCGCTCGGCCTCGTCCAGGTACGCGGTGGTCATGAAGATGGTGATGCCGTCCTGCAAGAGTTGATACAGAATGGCCCAGAAATCGCGCCGCGAAACCGGGTCGACGCCGTTGGTCGGCTCATCCAAAAAGAGGATTCGCGGACGATGCAGCAGCGTGCACATGAGAGCCAGCTTCTGTTTCATGCCGCCCGAAAGCTGCCCGCCCTGCCGGTTCCGGAACGGCTCCATGCGGGTCATGCGCAACAGTCGCGCGGTGAGCGACTCCCGCTCGGCGCCGGTGACGCCGAACAGGTCCGCGTAGAAATTCATGTTCTCCTGGACGGTCAAGTCGCTGTACAGTCCGAAACGCTGCGCCATGTATCCAATCTGGTCTTTGACCGCGCGCGATTCGCGCCGGACGTCGTGGCCCGTCACGCGCGCGCTGCCCCCGGTCGGGTCCATCAGCCCGCAGAGCATGCGCAGAGTGGTGGTCTTTCCGGCTCCGTCCGGCCCCACGAGGCCGAAGATCTCGCCCTCCGCCACGGTGAGGTTGAGGTGGTCCACGGCGGTCAGCGCGCCGAAGCGCCGGGTAAGGTCGCGCGTCTCGATGATCGGCTCCATCGGCTTCGTCGGTCAGTCCAGCACGATCTCCGCGTCCGCCGGCATGTTCTCCTTCAGCTCGCGCCGCGGATTCGCCATCTCGATCTTGATGCGGTAAACCAGCTTCACGCGCTCCTGCTCGGTCTGGATCTGCTTGGGCGTGAACTCCGCCTCCGAGGAGATAAACGTCACGCGCCCCTGGTAAACCATCCCCGGGTACGAATCCGTGGTCACCTTCGCCTTGGCGCCGAGCTTGACCTTCCCCAGGTCGGTCTCGTTGACGTACCCGCGCAGCCAGGGATGGTCGATGTCGCCGACCGTCACCACCGTGGTTCCCGGCGCCAGCACCTCGCCCACGTCCGCCGCCTTCACCAGCACTACGCCATCCACCGGCGAGAAGGCGATGGTGTCGGCAAGCTCGGAATCGATCAACGCCACGCTCGCCGTGGAGCGCGCGATCTCCGCCCGCCGCGTGGCCAGCTCCTGCTCGCGCCGCTTCATTTCGAGCGCGTTCGCTTCCGCCACCTTCACCGCGGCGCGCGCCCGCTCCACCTGCCCTTCCTGCGCCCGGATCACCTCCGCGCGCGGACCGGCCAGCACCAGCGCGTTGCGCTCGGTGGCCTGCTTCAGCACGGCTTGCGCGCTCTCCCAGCGGTTGCGGTATTGGTCGGACTGCGCGGTGGAAATGTCGTCGTCCTTGTACAGCGTCTGGGCGCGGTCCCAATCCCGCTTCGCGCGGTCGAGCTCCGATTGTGCCGCATCCACCGCCGCCCGGGCGTCCCGCTTTTCCTGCGGCCGCGAGCCGTTCCTCAGTTCCGCCAGGTGCGCCTCGTTGGACGCCAGGTCGGCCCGCCGCTGCTCGATGTCGGCCGCCAGCGTGGCCTTTTCCCACTCCAGCGACGTCTCCGATTGCGCCAGTTCCGTCTCGGCCGATTCAAGCCCCGCCACCTCACGCTCGCGCTCCGCCGTCAATTGGTCGCGGTCCAGCCGCGCGATCACCTGCCCCTTCTTGACGGCGTCGCCTTCATCCACGTTGCGCTCGATCAGCCGCCCGGCGGTCTTGAACGCGATGTCGACTTCCGTCAACTCGATGTTTCCGGAGACCACGATGCGGCCGCTTTTGTCGCTCCCCATCCCGCGGAACACGTACACCGCCGCCGCCCCCGCCGCCGCCAGCACTATGAGAACCAGAATGATTCGCTTCATCACTGCACCATGCTCCTGACTTTACCCATCGACTGCGCCAGGTCGATGCGCGCCACGTTGTAGTTGTAGAGCGCCGCCGTCTGGTTATCGCGCGCGCGTTCCAGCCGCGTCTGCGCGTCGGTGACTTCCACGCCGATGGCCACTCCCGCGTCCACCCGCCGCCGCGCCTGCGCCAGCTCGTTCTCGGACAGCTCCAACCCTTCCTTCGCCACTTTCACCTGCTGCTCCGCCGATTCGAGCCCGTCCAGCGCCAGCCGCACATCCAGCTCGATCTGCTCCTTCAAATCGTTGGTCCTTACCTTTTCGGAGCGATATTGCGACGCCGATTCCGCGCGCCGCGCGTCGCGCCGGCCGCCATCGAATACCGGCACTCGCAGCGAGATGCCATACGTGCGCGTGGGCAGCGCGTTGTCGAAGCCCGTGCCGATGGAGCCGTAGTCGCCGAAGGCCGCAACCGATGGCAGCCGCTCCATTTTGGTGGCGCTGGCCGCCATGCGCGCGTTGGCTTCCCGCTCCTGCTGCGCCTTCAGATCCGGCCGCTCCTTCAGCGCCTGCGCCTTGGCCTGCTCGATGGTGACGGCGTCCACCGGCACGTATGCCAGCTTGTCGGTCAATTCCAATTCGGTATCGAGCCGCAGCCCCATGACGCGCAGCAATTGCAGGCGCGCGCTGGTCCGCTGGTTTCCGGCCACCAGCAGCCGCTGGCGGTCGTTGGCAAGCTGCACCTTCGCGCGCGTAATCTCGATCCCGGTCCCCGTGCCGGCGGCCTTTTGGTTCTCCGCCTGCTTCAATAGCGCCTCGGCCAGCGTCACGTCCGACTGCGCGCTTTCCACGTCGGCATCCGCGCGGACCGCCGCCAGGTAGGCGCGCGCCACCTGTGCCGCCACCTGCTCTTCGGTGCTATCGACATCCGACCGGGCCGCCGAGACCCCCACCTTGGACGCCTGGAAGCGTTTGATTGAGCTGAAGTCGAACACGCTCTGGGTCACCGTAGCGCGCGCGTCCATGGTGTCGAAGGGTCCGACAAATGTGGGGAACTGGAAGTTCGGAATGGGCAGGGTGAAATGTATCCCCATGGCCGCCAGGTTTTCCGTCTGGTCCCGGCCGGTGAGGGAGGCTTCCAGATCCGGCAGCAGGGCCGCGCGCGCCTGCGCCGACCGCGACTGCGCCTGTTTCAGCGCCTCGCCCGAGAGCTGGATTTTGGTGTTCCCCTCGGGCGACACGGCAACTTCCACCGCCCGTTTCAAGCTCAACTGGATCGGCCCCGCCGCCGAGGCCACCTGCACCGCGCACAATATCCACGCCAATTTCATCTACTTCTCCTCGCTTCCCGCCGCTCGCGCCCGGAAACCAGCCCCCAAAAACGCCACCAGCCGCCGAACCACGCCCTGGGCGTCCAGCGGAGGCGATTCCACTCCTGGTCGCGGGTTGGGTGGCCCGAACAGGGCATGCGCCATGGTCCCGATCATGAAGTGGATTCGCCAGAGCATCTCCTCGTTCGGCAGGTCCGGCAAAGCCCGGCGAAAGGCTTCGACGAAACGCGTCACCGTGGGCTGAAAATGTCTTCCCACGATCATGGTCATGAGGCCCTCGCCATACATCCGCCCCATCAGCCTCACGAACTTCGGGCTGCGATCCGCTCCCGAGAAGACCGGCGCAAGAAACGCCTCCAGCACCTTTTCCACAGCCAGCGGCCCCGATCCGGCTTCCGCCTCAAACCGGTCCAAGAGCGCCAGCCGCGCTTCATTCACGGGCCCCGCCTTCCGCATAACCACTTCATCTAGCAGCTCTTCCTTGGACCCATAGTGGTAGTGGATGGCCGCCAAATTGACCCCGGCATCCGCGATGATATGCCGCAGCGACGTGGCGGCATATCCCTGATCGCCGAACAACCGTTCCGCCGTGTCCAAGATCTTCTGCTTTGTTTCGGTCATTCGATTGATTGAATCAAACAATTGTATTATACGACTGCTTTGGGGATTGTCAAGGGGGGCTGGTAGCGCCGGCGATCTTGTCTCCGGTGGGGTTGTCCGAATGGACCGGGCGGCGCGTGGCGCGGGATACTAAAGGTATGGTGAAGTCGGCCGAGGGTTCACGCGTCATCGTGACATGGTCCCATCCAGCCGAGCCGGTCGATCTTCGTGAAAGAGGGATCGACGAACCTCAGGCGGCCGATCTGCGCCGCCGGCTAGCTCGGTTTGCCGAGGATTGGGACCGCCCCGAAATGGCTGCCTACGATGAACTCTTATGAACAACTCCTACCGTGGCGGTCGGACACAGAATGCCCCTCTTCGTCGCGCGAACTGGCCAATCGAATCGATCTTCGGTCTTCACGGTCGTGATGAGAACGATCTGTCTGCGGCGTTCGCCTACGCTCTGAGCGCATCGGACGTCTTTCTTAACGAAGTGGTCAAGGATGTCGAGCCGGACCTGGCTAGCGCTACCCGACCAGGCATTCACATTCAAACCGACCGTCACAACCTCGGGATCACTGATGTTGAACTCCGCTTTCACGATGCCGGCATTTTGGTTTTTGAGGCGAAGAAAGGGCCCGACTATCCAGCGCTCAGTCAACTCTCTAAATACGCGAAGGTTTGCCTCCAAAGCAAGCTTCCCGTATCACGTCTGATTGCGCTGACCTGCGCGGATGAAGGCGTTGGTCCATTACCGCCGGAGTGGTCTTCGCTCCGTGTTCCGGTCTGCGCTAGGTCTTGGAAATGGGTGCGGCGTTTGGCCCGGCGGTCACGAAAGCAGGAGAGAGCAAGCACGGCCAAGTTCGTGCTGGGAGAACTTAATCGGTTCTTGGAGGGTTTCGTGGGACTAGAGCGCGCTTACTCGAATATGGTTTATGTCGTTTCCCTCGGGAGCGGCACTCCTAAAAACTGGCCCATCGGATGGATCGAAATCGTCGAGAAGTTCGGACAGTATTTCTATCAATTTGGCTCCAAGAACTGGCCACCACCACCAAATTACTTAGCGTTTCGCTTCCGAGGGCTGTTGCAGAGTATTCATCATGTCGAAGCGTTTGAGATAGTTCCTGATCTCCGGCAGCGTTTTCGCGGCGCAGAACGGGGGCCGGATTGGGGTCCGCACTACCTGTTCAAGCTCGGCCCAGCCATTCGACCCTCCCGGCAGGTTCGATTAGGCCCGCGCATTCACCGCAACGCGCGCGTGTGGTGCATGCTAGACGCGCTGCTAACCTCGGAGACGATCTCCGACGCACTGACACTAACAAAGGACCGTCTTAAACAGGCTGAAGCCGAAGAAGCTGGCTAGGGTACGGTTTGCTTCTCATCACCTGGATGCATCGCCCCTCGCGTCGATCTACTTTCGGCTTCAGTACCCCAGCAGTGGCGCCAGCCTGGCCCGCACCTCGTCGATCAGCCAGTTGCACATCAACTGTACAGTTCAGATAATTGAAATGGAGAGTTTCTCATGCAGACCGGCGAGAATGACACCATCGTGGTATCGGCGCTGAGCGCCCGTAACGGGTTCGGCGCGCTGTTGCGCCGGGTGGAAGATGAGCACCGCTCGCTTGTTATCGAGAAGCGCGGCATGCCCAAAGCGGTGCTGATCGGCATCCGCGACTATGTTCGGCTGGCAGCCCCCGAGCCGGAAGTGCTGAAGGCGATCGGCGAAGAATCGCGGCGGAAGGGGACGGACAAGCTCACTTCCCGGCAAATCGACCGAGTGATCAAAGCGGCGCGCGCGCAAAGACCGAGACGATGATTCCGCTCCGGCTCGTGATCGACACCAACATCCTCGTCTCGGCAGCCCTGAAACCGGACGGGCTCCAGAGAACAGTCCTTCTGTTGGCGACCACCAAGCCGGCCACACTGTATACTTCCGAAGCCATTCTCGCCGAATATCGCGAGGTGCTGGCGCGGCCGGAGCTGAAGATTCGCAGGGGTCTCCGACAGCAGCTTCTCCAGTTTATCGTGAGCCATTCACGTCCCGTCAAGCCGTCACGGGCACTCCGGGTGACAAAAGATCCGGACGACAACAAGTTCCTGGAATGCGCCGACGCCGCCCGCGCCGACTACCTCGTGACCGGCAACCAGAAGCATTTTCCCGGGTTCTGGAAGAATACGAAGGTGATCACCTCCCGCGAGTTCATCGGCATCGTGGCTCCGCACCTGATCGCGTAAGGGCGATTGAATCGGGCCGCCAATATCGGCGCCGAGTACCTCATGCCAACATCGGCGAAGGCCACATCCGGCTCGCTGCTTTCCGCTGCATTCCGATGCATCCCAAGCTCCGCGGGAAGCCGTTCATCCTGGAAATGCCCAGCGACGAGCCGGGTGACGACCGGTGCGAGCTCGCCGAGAGTTGTTATACTCAGGGCAATCGGGCTTGGCTTTCCGCGCATCGCCCGGGTTGAACGAGGCAGATTATGAAAATGAAATACGCGGCAGTGCTGCTATCCATCTGCGTGGGCGGCGCGATCGCCCAAGTACCGCCCGCATACGTCATACCGACCGGATTCGTCCACACCGATGAAATCGCCTGGGGAAACGCCGGCGCTTATGGACCGGGAACATCCACCAGAGTGGTGTTCACCAAAGACTCCGGCGTCTTCCTGGACGACCTCATTCGCGGTATGTGGGTGGTGAAAGTGGACCCAGGCGGGCAATTCACCGTGACCACGTCTCCCAAGGAGGATCTGGCGTTCTTCGTGTCTAAAGGCACCGGGAAGTTTACCCTGGGCGACGAGGAGATCGACACCAAGCCCGGCGACGCTTACGGCGTTCCGGCCGGCACTAAGTACGGGCTGATGAACAACGGGACCGAGCCTGTCGAGCTGCTGATGTACGCTGCCCCGTTGATTGCTCCCAACCCCGCCAACAAGCCGGTCAAGGGACGCGCGGACGATATGCAGTGGGTGCCCAATACCACCCATGGGCCAGGATGCGAGCAGAAGATGCTCCTCCGTGGCGGTTTCAGCTCAGTGATCCGGAATATGTGGCTGATGAAGGGTAATCCAGGCTCCATCAACATGGTGCACTCGGGCGGAGACCATCAAATCATGTACTTGTGGGTAGCCCCGGTACCCTCGGCAACCCCTCGGGACAGCCGCACGTATGGAGCGCGGGTCATCCTGAGGGACCACATTATGCAGGCCAGACAGGGCGACGTATTCTATGCGGGCGGCGCACCCAGGCGCGACGAGCACGGCCTGTTTGACGAGAGTCCCAAAGATCCCCTCATCTACATTGCCATCGGAGCCCTCCCTCCAGGACAAGGTCCCGGGGGTGGGCGCGGTGGGCGTGGCGGCGCTCCGGCCGGTGGACCCCCGCCAGCCGGACGATAGCGAATTCGTAGCGCCGGCGCCACCCAGTCGTCGGAGCGGAACCGCGGCGCCGGCAATCTGGAACCACTTGAGGCCTCCGCCCTTGGTCACCAACCCTCCGCCGACATGCGGGAACCTGGCGCGGACTGATTGGCCTTCGACCAGCATCGAATCGTACATCGGGCCGTAGTATTCGATCGTCTCGCCGCTATCCATGGCCACCGCCATCGCGGTGTTGGGGACCTTCAGCGCCTGCGCCTGCGCTTCGCGCACCTCGGGGCGGTTGCTGTTGGCGTCCTCGGCCGCAAGCTGGACAAAGTAGAAGGGGAAGTCGCCTTCTCCCCATTGCTGCCTCCAACTCGCGATTACATGCTCCATCACCACCGGATAGAGCGGCAAGCCCTCGGTGATCGATTCGCCCTGGTACCACAGCACGCCCCTGATCGCGTAAGGCTCGATCGGTTTGATCATGGCGTTCCAGAGGACGTACGGGTGGTGCTGGTTGGTGAATGGATTACCCCGCCCGGCACCGTCTCGGGCGTGCAGACCTGCCACTTGCCCGCCACATCGAAGCCCGCAGATTGGCCAGGCGGCCCATCCATTTCCGATCCGCTCTGGGCGTCGCGGACTGCTTCCGACCGGCGATGCTCACGGTGACCTGCTCGCCCGGATCGGCCCACCTCCAGACCGGCACGGACATGCCCTGTTGCAGGACCATGCGATCGCCGAATATTGCTGCTGGTTTGACATCGGCCCGCAGCAGGGTCAAGTTGCACAGTGTGAACAACAGTCCCGTCAACGCCGTCGCGAGCTGCATGTACGTTTCCTCCGCGAGAGAAGCAGATCCGTATAGGAGTACATTCCACGAAAGCCGCAATTCGGCGATAGGCGCAACACCAGGGACGCCAACAGCGCTGCAAGGCCCATCCAAACAGGGCGTGGAAGCTGAGCGGCCACCACGGGGCCTTCGTCGAGCCGGCCGCGGACGAAAGGCCGGATGTTAGAATCGCGGCAATAATGTCCGCGACCGGCGGAGTTGCGGCGTCGAGCCATTCGATCCGGCAGGTTCGGCAGATGCGCGGAAAACTCGAGGCTTTGTACCCGCTTGCCTGCGGTATCCTGGCGGCGTTTGCGTTTGCCTTCAACTGGGCTACGGGGCACCGGGGCGTCTTCCTCTTCGATCAGTCCCAGATCTTCGATGGTGGGTGGCGGATTCTTCAGGGGCAGACGCCGTACCAGGACTTTCTCTTTCCCTACGGGCCGGTCACGTTCTCCATTCAGGCGTTGTTTTTTTTCGAGTCTTTGGCGTCAACTGGACGGCGATGGTCCTGCCGGCGTGCCTGTTCAACTCAGTGGCAACCCTGAGCGCGATCCGGATCGTCAGGCTGCTGGGCGGAGGATCGCGCCTGCTCGCCTTATGCGCCGGATTGGCGACGGCCATCTGTTTCCAGCCTCCTTTCGGCACAGTCAACTACGAGCAGACGGCCATGTTTTTCGACTTTCTGGCGCTACAGGCGGTAGTCGAAGCCCTGGGCGCATCCGGCTATCGCCGGGGTCTCTGGCAACTGGCGAGCGGATTCTTGGTGGCTCTCGCGGCGCTCAGCAAACAGAATTTCGGGTTTTTCTTCATTCCAATCGTTTTTGCCGTCGCGGCGGCGGCGAACTTCCAGATGTGCGCCGGGCTTGCCGCTCGGTATTGCTGGCCGGGACCGGGATGGCCGCGGCTATCGCCATCTTCCTCGGTTGGGTGTGGGTGTTTTCGGACCTTCCCTCGTTTGTCCAGAGCGTTCTGATGGTGGCTGGCGAAATGGGCCGATCGAGAATGACGGTAAAGACGACAGTGAAGGCGCTCTCGTTTAACACTTTTCCGCTCTATATTCAGTATGAGATCTGGGAGCGCCAGGCTTACCGGGTCCCGGAAACACGCTCGACGCGCAAAAGCGACAGACGATAGCTCGAAGCGCCGCGTGGGATGGTATCGGTCTCCACCGGCACCACCCGCAGTCCTTTTCCACTCCAACAGCCGGTGAGCGTGGATGCTACGAAGTCCGACCCGTGCGACGGGTCCGACCCGATCGCGGTGATGACCGTGGAGGGCGCTTGTTCCTGACCGCATGGCGGCGTGCCGAAACTCTGGCTTAGCGAGGTGTTCCAGGAGTACGAGGAGAGCAGCGCCACCGCGTCCGGGAAAGCACGATCCTCTTTGTCGAGCCAGAATCGAACAGGCCTGCCCTGGCGGACGGTTTCGACGCGCTCCCGGGCGCGGCACAGCGCCCGGTACTGATCCCGGTAACCATGCGCCTCGACCCCGATGTAGCAAGGGGCCACACCCAAGGCCGTGATGACCAGGAAACCTGCCAGACCGCACATGATATTCTCCGGCACCTGCCGCCACACCAGGGACGCGGCCAGCAACGCAAGGCCCACCCAAACGGGGTAAGTAAGACCAGCCACCACCGCGGGGCCTTCGTCGAGCCAGGCGTAGCACAAGACCGCCGCCTCCACGCCGCAAAACAAAAAGTAGTAGCGGCGGCGAGCCGTTTCCAATTCCGGCCAGAACCGTGCGCCGATCGCCACAAAACCGAAGGGCAGCAGAAGGCTGGCATTGTGCTGCGCTCCCAACAGCGAGTTCCCCCGAATCTGGCCCCAAGTCATCCATGCCAAAGCGCCCAGGAACTGCCACGAGAACAGCGCGGCCGGCGTCATCCCGCGGAATGCCCTTCGCCCTTCCTCGAATAGAACCACCACCGAAGCGACCGCCGCCACAATCGTGAACAGCAACCCGACCGATGGCGCCCCGTCCCGCCAGAGACCCTGCCACCAGGGCGCCGGTGAAGGGTTGCGCTGGAAGACCCCCAGTATCGGAATCGCGTAGAACCAGAAGTGGCCGTCCAGCCAATAGTTGATCGCGCAGAACGATACGGTTACGAGGACACAACCCGCGCCGAACCAGCGGCACAATTCAAGAAAAGAAAGCGCCAGCGGAGTTCCGTGCCACGCCCGCCTTAAGCCTAGGTAGCACAGCGGCGGAAGAGCAGCCAGCATCACCCACTTGGCGTCGGAGTACACCGTGCCCGCCAGCGCCATCCCCGCAGCCACGAGAGCCCAGCGGCGCGGCGGAACCAGGGCCGCCCACGTCAGCAGGGCCATGGTGAGAAGGCAGTACGCGATGCCGATTCCATCCACATAGTCCCACGCCGTCGCGAACGTGAACCATGGGTTCAGCGAGAACAGCATGGCCGCCGCGAAAGCCCGCCGCGCCCCAACCACCCACTTGAGCGTCAAAAACAGGGACACGCTCGCGAGCGTGTGCACGCCCAGGTGCAGTATGCAGTTGGCCGCCATAGGCGCGAACAGCTTGTGGACCGCGGCGCCGGGCAAGATCCAGGAGAGGTAGACGCCGACCGTGTATCCAGGAAGGAGGTTCCGCTTGAACTCCACCAGGTTGCGGAAGTATCCGAAGTACAGCCAGGGATCGATGTAGCCGTAACCCGTGAAGAGTATGTTGTCCTGGTGCCACAAGACGATCGCCGGCAGCAGACAAACAGCCGCCAGGTATCGGATTGTGGTGGCCCTGCTTTCCGCCGCCGCGGGCATGGAGAGAGGTCGTGTATCGTCGGTCATTATGGTCGCCGGCGTGGGTGGTCGATCGGAGACAATTCTAGCATTCCGAAACCCGCGCGGGCTGCGTTCCAATTGAACAGACGGCCCGGCTCCCGGCTAGCCATTCCCCCGACACGCGTTGCCCTTGTCGCGTTCAGCGATCATTGTAGAATCAGGTTTGTGCTGAGTCCCGGCAGTGGCGTCGGCGCGGAGAGCCTCACATGATTTGGCGGGCATACCCACTTGCCATTGGCGCCGCCGTGTCCTGCCTGGGATATGGGTTTGGCCTCGGACGACTCTTGGGAATCGCCGTAGATGTCGGGGACGCGGGCATTCTTGGGATCGCCGGCATCGCCATACTCGGTTGCGCCATCCATTTTGTGTCCGCGCTCTCCACGACGGTTCAGATGGTAGTCATGGGCGTGGGCGTGGCGCTCTGCCTGGTCTTCCGGGACGAACTGATCCGGCGGTGCCGGGACAACTTTGCACCGATATTGGTGGGTCTCTCGGCTTTTCTCCACCGGCAGGCGTTCACGTTTTACGACACTGGCCTGTACCACCTCCAGTCGGTCAAATGGAACGGCGAGTTTCCGATCACACCGGGCCTGGCGAATCTCCATTCAAGGCTGGCGTACAATTCGCTGCTCTTCATCATTGCTCCGCTGGATGACCGGCCTGAGTTCGGGTGGATCTCAAACCTGCTCGTGTTGCTTTTTGTTTTGGCATCGTGCTATGCACGTTTCTCTCGGGCGCGTCGCGCAACGGTGGAATTCTGGTTCTTCGGTCTGGCTGTCGCTTGGCTGGCATTTGGTACCTTGGGACGGCTGGGCGGGCTGGGAGTCTTGAATGCCGACGGATTTGTGGCAATCCTGACGGTGTACTGGTTCTGTGTCGCCCTCTCTCTTCCCTCCCGGCCCTCGACCAACGTCCCGTTGCTCTTGCTGGCTGGCGCGCTGGCGTTGACCGTGAAGGTGAGCGCCGCCCCATTGTTCCTCTTGGCGCTTCTGGCTGCCTGGTACCATCGCAAGACCGCGGACGTGTCTCTGCTGAAGCCGCTAGCGGCCGCGGCAATCCTGCTGGGCCTGTGGATGGCAAGGGGCGTCACGCTGTCCGGTTGCGCGGTGTATCCGGTCCCGGAGTCTTGCATCTCCGGCCTCCCGTGGGCAGTTCCGCGCACCCAGGCTGAGGCGGAATCGCTGTCGATCAGAGCATGGGCCAGGGCCCCAGGGCTGATCGACTACGCCAAAGTAATGGCCGATTGGACATGGCTGGGACGGTGGGCCGTCGCCACCGGGCGGAGTTGGAGCACCCGGTTATTCCTGTTCGGCGGGATAGCCGCCTGCGTATCCATGTTGGCTGGGGTGCGAGTGAACCGGCTAGTGATGGCCGCCTTCGCCGGGCTCTGTTTTTGCCTCGCATACTGGTTCTTGAGCGCACCCGACGTCCGCTTCGGCAGCGGATACCTGGCCGCGGCCGGCATTTTGGGCCTGAGTATGGCGTGCGCCGCTTACTTCACCGACACGGATCCGATGCAACGACTTATCCTCCACGCCGTCGCCGTGTCGGTTCTGCTGGGAACCGCGGGCCTGGTGCAATCCGGCAATACCTGGACCATCAAAGACCGGCCGGCCTTCACGATGCGGACCGCTCCCGGGGGGAAATCGATTTGGGTGACGCAGGCCGGCCATGGGGGTAGCGATCAATGCTGGGATCACCCACTTCCCTGCGCCCCGTATTTCGAGCCGGAAAAGCTGAAGCGCGTTCGCTGGAGGTGACGCGACGGATCGTGGTTTGCGCTAAAGCTCCCCGCGAGGTGCGAAACTGAGAGGTTGCAACGGCCCGCCACCGGTCCGTTGCCGGAAGCCCATGCGCGCGCAAAACCTGCTCATCGTTCTCGTTTCCACTCTGGTGGGGTTGCTGTGTTGGGAGGCCGGGCTGCGGATATTCAGCCACTACGGACCTCACGACGCGGCGCAACAGGCGAGCGTGCCCGCCAAACCCCCGGACGTGGCCGATGCCGCGCGCTACATCCGCCGGCTTACCGGGGCCGGCAGCCTGGACCAGCGTTGGTTTGCCGAGGATCCTCCGCCCTTGCCGAACCGGACCTCGCCCAGCCCCGCCATTACCGCCCGCTATCGGGATTTCGAGCGCCGCGGCATCTTCGCTTCGGACGCGGAATATGTCTGGAACAGCTATCTGGTGAAACGAGACCGGTGCAATCCCGCCGGCCTGTTCCGAAACTTCCCCGATGCGCTGCTGGCTTTTACTCCCGACTCCGTATCCATCCATCCGGGTATTCGTTTTCCCGCCAATCAGACGCTTCAATCGGGGTTGGTGACCAACCAGTTCGGCCTGCGCGGCCATCCGATCTCTCTGGTCAAGCCGGCCAAGACCATTCGGATTGCCTTTCTAGGCGCTTCCACCACCGGCGGTTTCCACCAGTTCGCATTCTCCTATCCGGAGTACGTGGAACACTGGTTGAACCGCTTCGCGGAGGCCAACCGCTACGACGTGCGTTTCGAGGCGCTGAATGGCGGGCGCGAAGGCGTGAACTCGGACGATATCGCCGCCATTCTGCGGGAAGAATTGCTGCCCCTCGATCCCGATCTGGCGGTGTACTACGAAGGCGCGAACCAATTCACTTCGGCGAACCTGCTGGTGCGGCCCATCATTCCTCCCCGGGCTGCCATCGACCCGCACGATCCGGTGGTGCAGCATAAGCTGCCCGAGTTCCTGCGCACGCACTTCGCCATCGGCGACCTGCTGGACCGCGCCCTGAACGGGTTCCGCACCGTGGGCGAACCGCGCAAGCCCTCCTATCGTCTGCAATGGCCGGGCGAGGTGGACCAAGATGACCCGAATCCCGACAGCCCATACTTGCCGCTCGAGTTGCCCGCGATCGTGAAGGATCTCGACGCAATTCACGCGGGCCTGGGTTCGATCGGCGGGTCTCTGGCGGTCTGCTCGTTCGAATGGTTCACTCCCGGCGGTGCGCCCCTTTCCCCCAACCGGCACGAGTTCATCTACGAACAGTTGAACACCGTCTTGTGGCCGCTGCGCTATGCCGACATTCGCCGTTTGAGCGATTTCCAAAACCGCGTCTTCCGAAACTATGCCGCCTCCCGTAAGATCCCTTTCCTGGACGTTGCCAGCGAGATTCCACAAGACCCCGATCTGTTCGTCGACGCCATTCACATGACCGAAGTCGGGGAGCGCGTAAAGGCATGGATCGTCTTTCAACAGCTTGTGCCGGTCATTCGCCGCCTGATTGAGTCCGGCCAGCTTCCGCGTCACAACGACGCCGCACACCTGCCGCGGCCCATGTCGATGGCCGTCGCCGAAATGTCGACGCACTGCCCCGTCCCGGCGGGGTCGGAAGAACGCATCGATGGAGCTGTGTCCCCGGAAGCCATCGAACAGGCTCTGGCCGGGGTTTCGATCGAACGCGGGCGCCCCACCAAGATCACCATGGTCCCGCTACAGTGGTCCAACGGGGCGGCCTTTCCGCTGCGCATCCCGTCCGGGCCGCACGGCGACCTGTTTGTCCTGATCCGAGCCCGTGTGCTGAATGGACAAGTCGGGGTTGGAGTTTTGGACCGGGATCTCAAGGGCTACCAGGTCGAGAAGTTCGTCGACGCCGGGCCGGAGATGACCGACATCTACCTGCCGGTGCCGCTTCCCGAGACAGCCAGTTCCGTGATGGTCCGCAACACCGCCAAGGGCGCCGTGGCATCGCAAATCGTCATCGAGGACGTCGCTCTGGTGAGCGCGCCGGCCCGCTGAATCAGGGGTTGGCCGGCCGTGATCCGAAGGGGTGCGCGCCGCTCCGCGCTCACAATCTCGGGTTTACCCAACTTTGCAGGCCATTCACAAGACTGACTGGTCCCCAGGGGGTCTCGGATGTCGAGAACAGGGAATAGTCCGCGTGACATTGCCACCCATGAGCCGACAGCAACTGCCGCAGCCCAGCTTCGATTTCCTGGCTGTGGGTTCCGATGTGCAAGCGTTTCACCTTCGTATCGAGCTCGGCGGCCGCGGAAGTCAGCGACGCCAGTTCTTGCCCTTAAATGTCCATATCGATCAGATCGACACGGTCGAGCTTCTTCAAAATCGCTCCCAGGCTGACGCCTGGGATGCGAATCGACCGCCATCCGCTGGTGTGAAGCAGTACTTTGAATCCGCAGTGCTTGCCATCGGGCTGGCATTCGCCGAATGCCTCGCTGCCTTTGGTCAGGAACTGGCCGTACCAGGCATTCGGCGCGAGGTCATACAGGCCGCCGCGGGGCCCTCCAATACAGAACTCGACTTCCCCCGGCTCGTCTGTCACCGCGGCATGGAGCAGGGTGTGCCGGCGCGGCTTGATGCCGTTGTGCCGGAAATGCTTCTTCATCCAACCAAAGACGGTGGGTTCCGCCTCGACGGCGATCACGCGACAGCGTAACTTCGGGTTGTACTGCCGCGCCGCAAATGCCGCCCGCACGCCCACCGTCCGTAGCCCGCGCCGAGCTCGATCATGGTATAAGATCCCTCGGCGGCCACCACCGATTCCAGAAGATCGATCCACTCGAAGTATTCCTCGTCGAGGGGCGGGTAGGGAAAGCCCTGGGCTGTCCCGCCTTGCGGACAAGGGCCAACCCCGCGCAGCCCCGACATGAATTCGTGGTTTGACTGAGTACCGAGGAAGTCCATCTCATAGCCTGGCGGAATCTTGCCGCTGTACCGCCGAAAACGCGAGAACACTTCGTGGTGTTGGATAACCGGACCTGTCATTTCCATGTGGCCGTGAAGCCCATTGTACTGAACCATGGACGCGCCGGGCAGGTACAATAGACAATTGGCCTGGGGGACTCGGTGAACCATGGGGACACATGAGAGTTTCGAGCGGAATGCGGCGGCGCATCCGCCATCGGAACGATCCTTCGCGTGGGTCTTCACGGCGTTCTTTGCGGCTCTGGCGCTCTGGCCGGCGTGGCGCGGCAGGCCGGTGCGCTGGTGGGGGCTGGGCGTCGCGCTCCTCGTGTTTCTAGCGGGTCTCGTTCGACCCTCCGTTCTGCGCCTCCCGAATCTCATCTGGTTCCGCTTCGGAATCCTGCTGAACCGCATCGTCGGCCCGGTGGTGACGTCCCTGATGTTTTTCCTTGTATTCACGCCTTTTGCTCTGATTCTCAGGATGGCCGGAAAGGACCTGTTGCGGTTGCGGCGCGACCCGGGAGCCGCCAGTTACTGGATTGAGCGGGACCCTCCCGGGCCGAAACCGGAAAGCATGGTCGAGCAGTTTTGAGCGGCCGGGCTGCGCCGCCGCGGTCAGGGTCATGCCGGCTGGCGGGCCGTGAATTCGAGGATGTTATCTTGTATCCATGGGTTCGCGCCACCCCACTTCCGCACGGAAGGCGACGCCATCCGCCCGCGGGACTTGGATCCGGAAGATCGGTGCGAAGCTGGCTCCCGGTCCGGCGAAAGTGTGGCCGTACACTCTGGCCGTCGCCCTGTTGCCGCTGATTGTGTTGTGGCATAGGGACAATGCCCTCTATTCCCCGCCATGGTATAGCGATCCCTGGTTCTATTTGGGGTACTTCCGGAACCTGGTTGAATTCAAGAGGAGCCTGTTTTTTAACTTCTACTACGGCAGCCGGTTGTCCTGGGTGCTGCCGGGATTCTTGATCCACTCCCTGTTTTCGGTGGTAACCGCGAACTGTGTCCTTCACCTCACCGTCCAAATTGTCGCGACGCTGTCGCTGTTTTCCATTCTTCGGCTCACCGCTGGCGTGCGCCGTGCATACCTCGCGACCATGGTCTTTTCGGTACAGCCTTGGCTTTGGGCCGCGACCGGATGGGACTACCCCGACGGAGCCGGTATCGCCTACTGCCTGCTGGCCATGGCGTTGCTCACCCGGAGCGCGCTGCAGCCGGTTTGGAAATCGAGCCTTCTGCTGGCGGGCATGGCGCTCGCCGCGATGGCCTATGCGCATCTTTTCTTGGCCTCGCTGACACCCTTGCTGCTCCTGTATTACATCGGCTCCGCTTGGGCGTGGCGCCGAACGCCCCCGATCCACGCGGCCGCGCGGTTGTTCCTTTGGGCCGGGTCGGGATTCGGGATCATGACAGTGGCGTTTTGCTGCATCAACTACCTGTTGGATGGCAATGTCTGGTTCTATGCGCCCTCGATCGTGCGCGGGCGCGCCATGGCATCCAATTTCATGTTCTTTCGACCCGTATGGCTGGAACATCAACTGGTGCCGTGGCTCTGGCCCGCGGTTGCCGGATCCATTGCCGCACTCCTGCTGCTTCCATCTCGTGCCCACAGGGAACTGTCCGGCCGTAACGCGGCTGCCCTGCTTTTCTCGGCACAACTACTACTGGCGCTCGCTTACATGGTGTACCTGCAGAGCCGCGGCAACACCGTGCTGGGGCATTACCCTTACGTCAGCTACCTTCTTCCGTTCACCTTTCTGGTGATCGGCATCTCGTTCTGGCCCGCGGTTGAAACCATGAGCCTCCGCGCCTACGTAATCGTCTGCTCCGCCACCGCCGCGGTTTTCGCAGCCGTGTGGTTCGAGCCGCTGGGGCCCTTGTCGCCGACCTCGCCGGTTGCTCAGCACGCGTGGCTGGCGTTCTGCGCGGGCACCCTGCCGCTGGCCCTCCTGTTGCGCCGGCGCATGGCTGGGACGTTGCTGGCCATCGCCGGTTTCGCCGCTTTCTGTTCCCTCTCGCTGGTGCAGACTACCAATCTGTACGGGGTTGATTTGCACGGGAACCGCGAGCAGTATCGACGCGTGATGAATGCCCGCCAGCGCATTGAGAAACGGCGCGGCGACTCCTCCATATTGTTCTGGTACGACAGGGAGGAGCCCGCATATTACGAGTATTGCGCGCTGAGCGCCTCGTACATGGCCGAGTTCGCCCGGATCAGCGAACACTTTCCCTCGGGTTGCCCGGAGCGCGCCGACAAGGGGACCATGGTGGTGGTCGCCTCGCAGCGGGAGGGCGCGGCGGAAATCGCGCGAAGCGCCTTGGACCGTTGTTGGAGCGGCACCAGGCTGAAGGCCGTCATCACCGACACCTTCGTGGGCAGTCAAGCGCCCCATCCATACGCCATTAGCCTGCTGGGTGCGGAAAACGACTACTCCATGCTGCGGCCGCTGAGCGTTTCTTTCGGTCCATCGAGAAAAGGATTCCTGCAGTTGGTGCCGAACCCCAATCGAGAAGAGCCCTTACCTTTGGATCGCTGGTATCCCACCCCAGGCACCTTGCAGTCCACGACGTTCGAGGGAATCGAAGTCAAGACATCTAGCTACCGCTTCGCCTATGCCTTTACGTATCCGGCTTTGGGAGTGCCCATGAAGGGACGTTACCGCTTCGTGTTGCGATACTCACTCCGATCCGGCCAGTTCGCCTTCGGAGGCTTTCCCGCGGATGAATCGCGCTGGCTGTCCAGCGTTCAATGCCAGCGCACCTGGGGGAAGCATAGCGAGGAAGCGGCTTTTTCCCTGGATCTCAACCAGGGCGATTCAGTCATCTTGCGGATTGCCAATTCCAACGCTAAGAATCGGCCGTCTTCATTCACCATCGAAGACGTCATGGTCTTTCTGCTCACCCCCGCCAGGTGACGGTTCGTCGCATTCCACCACAACAAAGCGCGGCATGCCGCGGGTTTGCTCGAAAATCCGGCTAATGTATTCGCCAAGCACCCCCACCGACACCAGTTGCACCGCGCCCAGAAAGGTCAGGACCACCATCACCGAAACCCAGCCCTGCACGGTCCGGCCGCCGGCGAACTGCGCCGCCGCATAGACGCTGAAGGCCAGACAGCCACACGCCGTAACCAGCCCCAGATAAAAGGAGAAGCGCAGCGGCGCGGAGGAAAGCCCCGTGATGGCCTGGGCCGAAAGACGCAGCATTTTGCGGAGGCTGTAGCCGCTCTTCCCGGCGGATCTGTGCGGCGCCGCGTATTCCAGTTGCACGGACGGAAACCCCAGCCACGCCACCAGGCCGCGCAGAAACGGCTGGCGGTCGCGGAAACGCAGCAGGCCGTTCACCACCTGGCGATCCAGCAACTGGAAGTCCGCCGCCCCGCTCACCACCGGCGCTTCGCTCAGCAAATTGATCAACCAATAGAACAGGCGCGAGGTGATTCGCTTAAACAGCCCGGCACCCTGAGTTTGCAGCCGGACCATCTGCACCACGGGCGCACCGCTCCGCCACGCCCGCACCATGTCCGGCAGGAGCTCCGGCGGGTGCTGCAGGTCGCAGTCGAGAGTAATCACCGCCGCGCCGCGCGCCGCTTCCAAACCCGCCAGCAGAGCGGCTTGATGACCGAAATTGCGTCCGAACCGAACCAGCCGCACTTTGCGCGATTCGGCGCGCAATTCCCGCACGCAGCGTGCTGTGCCGTCGGACGAGCCGTCATCCACGAAGATCATCTCCAGCCATTCGCGCGCCGGGAGACACAGTTGGATTCGCTCGAAGATCGCGCGAACGTTGGACTCTTCGTTGTAGGCCGGAATGACAATGCTGACAGCATCGGCAGCGGCCGGCGAGAGTTCTTCGGAAGCCAAACATAATTATATGCGGTCTCGCAGGCGCGAGTTCCAACCCGCCGCTGCATCCGCCAGACGCCAGACGCCAACATAGAGCGTCCGGTTCAATCGGGTATAATGCTCACGTAGCATGAATTCCGCGATCGACAGCCCGCGCCGCCCGCGAATATTGATCGACATTCCGATCTTGAACGAGATCGAGTACATCAATCGCCTGGTGCGCGGCGTCACCGGCGCCCTGGTGGGATACGATTATCTGCTGCTGGTTGTGGATGGCGGCAGCACGGACGGAACCCTGGAATACCTGAAGCGCGCAATAGCGGAGCAGCCGGGGCGCGTCGCCCTGCTCGAGAAGAAGAAGGTCCTTCGCGGATGCCAGCGCGGGGCGGCGCTGCTCGCGGGCTTGAAGTGGGGTCTTCAGAATGGAGACTTCGACATCTTTGTGGAGATGGATGGGGACCTTGCGCATCGCCCCGAACAACTTCCCGCCGGGATCGAAACCATCGCCAGCGGCGCAGCCGATGTAGCCATTGTCTCCAAGTATGCCCCTGGCAGCCGGATTATAGGCCGGTCCGCACACCGGACGATCGTCAGCCTGATTTGTAACTTCGCTGTCCGCATTCTGATTAGGCGCGATCTCCGCGATTTCAGCAACGGATACCGCTTTTTCAACCGGGCCGCCGCGGAACTCCCGGCTCGCTACGCCATTCGCTACGGGAGCCCGGTTTATTTGACCGAGGTCATGGCGATCTGGATGCAGCATGGGCTCAAAGTGGTGGAGATCCCCGGACACTATATGGGGCGGGATGAAGGACTATCGAAAGTGCGCGTGGTGGATTACATCAAGGCGGCGTTGGGCGTGATCGAGATCGCGATTCGATTCCACTTCACCGGATTCCGCCCGATCGCCAGTTCGCCGGCGATCAGTTCCCATCGGATGGCAGCTTCGGCCAGCGGAGTGCAGGATCCGGATGGATAGGTTGGCGCTGGTGCGGGAATTCCGGCGGCCGGAACTGAGGGTCAGGGACTGCGCATATCATTGCCCCGGGCTCTTGTCTTAGCATTGGCCATGCGTGCCTGAACCTGGGGCCAGTCCTTCGCGTCCACAAAGACGGCGGCGTCGAGGATCTCAACTTCCAAGGGCTGGGCTTGATTAGGGAAGGAGATTCCGCCGGCATTGCGCACCATTATCTTGGTCACTTCGCCCAAATTCGAGATCTTCAGTGCAAGATCCTGCGGCACGCTCGACCGATAGAGTTGCGGGCTGTCGAAGAGAACGGTGTTGGAACCGTGGATGGAAGTCAACTCGGCTCTGCCGCGCAGCACCTTGAGCCGCACCTGCGCCCAACACGTCCCCGGAATGAATTGGGCGTGGCTCACCGGAATGGCCGCTCCGAATTCTCCAGGTCCGGACGGCACGGTAACGCGGATCTGCGGCAGGCGTTCCAAACGGGACCCGGGACCTTCCGGCCGAATGGCGGAGATCTCCAGCACGCCATCCACCCGCACCGCCCCGGCGGGGGGCATCGAGTCCAGTGGCGGGCGTACGCCGCGGAATCCGGGAACGTCCTCGACATTCCGCGGAAAACGGATGGTGGTATCTTCGGTCCGCAAGTCGCGGATGAGCGCGTCCGGATCGGCAGGCGTCACAGCGCCGCGCGCGCGAAACAACTCGCGGCAGGAACGCGCGATCTCCGCCGAGGCCCGCGGCCGGTTCCTCGGCGTCAGGATGGTAACCACATTCGTCGCCGCGTCGGGCCTGGGACCCGGTAGGTAGAGAACCGCCGATGCGGTATCCGGCCAGCGGGAGTTCCATCTTTCATAAGGAGTTTCGGGCAGGCTGGGACATGCCGCCGCAATCAATTCGTAGTCGCCGTCCGGATTTTGATCGAACCGCTGCAAACGGCCGCCGAGCATGGCGTAGCCCTGAACCGCGGAAACCGGATACGCGGACAGGAGCACGAATTGCAGATCCGGGTCCGCGGCGCTGAAATAAAAGCCGCGCAGCCGCAACGCGCCGTCGGCATAGGCGGACGAGATGGTGGCGCGTTGCGGGGCGGCAGTCTCGGCGCTGAAATTCTCGTACTCCGCCACGGCGTCGAAATTCTCGAACAGACTCAACGGGTCGACGCGGATTTCCGGCATCCAATTCAGGTCCATCTGTACGTTGTAGTAGTCTTCGGCTCCGGATGAATACCAAAGCAACATACGTCCCGCTACGCGCGCGTGCGGGCCCAATATTCGCCGGGCCGCCGCGCGCGCCAATTCGGCTTCGTGCGTTCGCGGCTTGAAGGAGATGGCGCCCGTCGCCGCCAGGAAATTCCCCGGCCACAGATACAGGCCGAACAGAATGGCCGCCACCGGCGGCACCACGGCGCGCCCCCTGGCCGGCAACCACCGGCCGGTGAGCCACTCCGCCCCGGTGAGCACGGCTACGCCCACGGCCGCGGCGAAAATTGCGATCTCGTGCATCAGGTATCCGGGCTGTTTGTGCGCGGCAAACAAGAAGATGGTTGCTTGCAAAGGCAGTGCCGCAAGCGCGATGCCGCGGGTAGTGCGAACCGCGAAAAGCAACGCGGTGGAGATCAACATCAGCGGAATCCCCAGCGCCATGGGCCACGCCACCAACCACGGTATGGCTGCGTCCTTGGCCCACGCCGCGTAGAGATCCAAGTGCGCGCGAATCGAAACCGCCATGCTCCCGCTGCCCTGCTGGTTGCGGATCCATTCCCCAATTTCGCGGAAGTGCGGCAGCACGTACCATGCCAGATAGGGAACCGCGAAGACGGCTACCCCGGCGGTCAACGCCAGCGCGCGGGGCCGGCCCCGTTTCCACCCCACGTCCTTCAGACACCAAACCAGGTAGACGGCGACTCCGGCAATCGCGGCACTGGCGTAATAATGCACCGACGAAGCCCACGTCAATGCCAGGGCGCCCGCGAAAAGGCGGCGTGAGTTCCATTCTTTCAAGCGGCCGTCTTCGAGCAGCAGAAGCCCCGCCAGCCATGCGGCTTCCACGTGCCCCTCCGGCCGCATTCCAAAGTACAGAAAGCCGAACCGCGGGCCCGCACTCATCAGAAAAGCAATGCCGAACGGAAGCCCCATCTTCACGGGCGCCGGAAAAGCGCCGCGCACCGTGACCCAGATGGCCAGCAAAAACCACAGCACCACGGGCGTGGCCTCCGCGTAATACCACGTAAAGCCCAAGACGTTCAGCAGGCCGATGGTTCCGGAGTGGAGAGGAGGGTGGATGATGGTGGCGTCATACCGGAAAAAAACCGGGTAGGTCGCCTGGCCGTAGTGCGAAACCATGTAGCTCGGGTTGTAGAGCGAAAACTCGTCCGGGCCACCGCGGCGGTGCACCCCGTAAGCCAGGATGGCGACCCACGCCGCCGTGAAGCAGGCGAACAACAGCACCGCCCACTCCCGGTTGCGTTTCATTGCGAGTATCCCGCCATGGCATGCGCCGTTTGCGAAACCCCGCTGAGTTTCTTGAACCCGAGGCCCCAAGACCGCAACGTCTGTTCGATCCGGTCCAGCAGTCCGGCGATGTTTTCCCGTTCGTGTAAGACAGGCAGCATGATGAATACACCCCGGTGCAGAACTCCGAGCATCCGCATTAGTGTATCTCGACTCACACTACCAGGCAATTCGGAGTCGAGCCGGTTCCTACTGTCGGTTTTTCGTCCCGTCCCCTCCGAGGAAGCTCGCTGTTTCAACGGGACCCGGCCGCCGCAGTCCGGAAAACCGGTATGAATACCAGCTAGAATATTACCGTCTGTGCGTTGAATCCGTCGTTCCGGTATATGCGACACCTGTAGCGGCCTGCTGGCCAAGAGCATGAAAGATCGAAAGAACCTGCTAGTGCTGTTTGCCTCGACGCTGTTGCGGTCTGGTGTTGGGAGAAGCCGGTCTCCGCTGGTTCGTGCATGATCGGCCCCAATCCAGTGAGGTGCCCGTAACCTCGTCCGTGATGAACTACGTCGGCGGCATCCCGTTGGCCCCTGGGACGGACCGAAAATGGTTTTCCGAAGACCCTCCGCCCCTTCCAAACCGCACGCCGCCTTCCGCGGACCGCGTCGCCCGGTTTCAAGACTTCCAGCGCCGCGGGCTCTACGCGGCACAGTCCGAATATGTGTGGAATCGCTACTTTATCGAACGGGAACGATGCAATCCCAACGGTTTCTTGCGGGGTTTTCCAGAAAAGGTGTTGGCCTTCACACCTCCCACAATCGACAGCCATCCCCGCTATTGGTACCCTTCCAACGCAACGCTACCTTCTGTTGGATCGCGCGCTGGCCGGCGCTCAGAGAGTTGGTGAACCCGTGAAACCCGCGTACCGTCTGGTATGGCCGCGAGAGGTAAATGAGAGTGACCCGGACCCGGACAGCCCGCATCTACCCCTCGACCTGCCGCAGATCGCCAAGGATCTGGATTCCATACACAACGACCTGAATTCCGCCGGTGCACGGCTGGTGGTCTGTTCTTTCAAGTGGTTCGCAAGTGGCGGCGCCGGGCTCTCTCCCACGCGGCACGCATCCATCTACAAACATTTGAATACCTACCTGTGGCCGCTCCGCTATTCCGACATTCGCCGCCTGGCCGATTTCCAGAACCGGTTCTTCCGCAATTACGCCGCCGCTCGCGGAATCGGGTTTGCGGACGTCGCCTCTGCCGTGCCGGACGATCCCGATCTGTTTGCCGATGGAATTCATATGACCGAGGCCGGCGACCGCCTTCGTGCCTGGATCTTCTTCCAGTACTTCGTCCGGCTGCTCCGCCCGCTTCTCGATTCCCACCAGTTGCCCCGCCCGCCTGCATCGAGTCCGCTACCCCCGCCGCTCCAGGTAACCCCCACTGAGATGTCAGCCGGCTGCGAAGCCCCCAGCGGCCCACTCACCGCGGTACCGGGAGGGCTTTCGCTGGAGGAAATCCGGCTGGAATACCAAGGGGGCGTTTTGGAACGCGGCCATCCCCTCGAGCTGACCACCCGAAAGGAGCAATGGCAATATGCGGCCCGTCTTCCCATTCACGTACCGGCCGGTGCAAAGGCGCCATTCTACGCGCTGGTTCAGGCCCGCGTTTTGCAAGGCAAAATCGGCATCGGAGTGCTCGATCGCGAGACCCAGGATTTTCAGTCGGAAACCGTGGTCGATGCCGGGCCCGGCGTCGACGATATCTTCGTACCAGTGGTGACGCCGAACCGCGCCGAATGTCTGATTTTCCGCAGTATGGCATCGACCGGGGTGGCCACTTCCCTGTGGATCGAGGACATATCGCTGGTCGCTCCAGCCCGGCGGTAGTGTACAATGAGCTTCTGAAGTTTAAGCCGCGGTGTTGCCGGTGCGCTCCGTATGTCTCTCGTGTTGGAATTACTCCGATTTCTCGGTTCGAGAAAGAAATTCTGGCTGATTCCGCTCGTGATCCTGACTCTCTTGTTCGGCGCCCTGGTGGTGCTCACGCAGAGTTCCGCGGTCGCTCCGTTCATTTACACTATTTTTTGAGCGGCCGTAACGGCGCTCGAATTCCTCCTGCATGAAAATTCTGGGAATATCGGCGTTCTACCACGATAGTGCGGCGGCCCTGATCTCCGATGGCGAGATCGTGGCGGCCGCCCAGGAGGAGCGCTTCACCCGCAAGAAACACGACTCCGGCTTTCCGCGGCAGGCCGTCGAGTTCTGCCTGCGGCAAGCCGGTACGCGCCTCGCCGGCGTCGATCGCGTGGTCTTCTACGATAAACCGTTCCTGAAGTTTGAACGGCTGCTGGAAACCTACCTGGCATTCGCTCCCCGCGGAGTCCGCTCGTTCCGCATGGCCATGCCCCTGTGGGTTCGGGAGAAGCTGTTCCAGCGGGAACTCCTCGGCGGGGAATTGCGCCGTCTGGACGAGGGCTTCTCGCCCAAACGCCTGCTGTTCGCGGAACATCATCTGAGTCACGCCGCCAGCGCCTTCTATCCCTCTCCGTTCGAGGAGGCCGTGATTCTCACCATGGATGGCGTCGGCGAATGGGCCACCACCTCGGTGGGGATCGGACGCGGGGCCGATATCCGCCTCACCAAGGAGATTCACTTCCCGCACTCCCTCGGGCTGCTCTATTCCGCCGTCACCTATTACACCGGTTTCAAGGTAAATTCGGCGGAATACAAGGTGATGGGGCTGGCTCCCTATGGAACGCCCCGGTACGTGCAGGAGATCTACGACAACCTGGTGGACGTGAAGCCCGACGGCTCGTTCCGCCTCAATCTGGATTTCTTCGATTATTGCACCGGCCTGACGATGACCAACGAGAAGTTCGACAAGCTGTTCGGCGGTCCCGCGCGCCAGCCGGATGAGCCGCTCACCGGGCGGCACATGGACGTGGCCGCATCCGTGCAGAGAGTTCTCGAGGAAATCGTCCTCCGGATCACGCGCTCGCTGGCCGCCGAAACCGGTATTGGCAACCTCTGCCTGGCCGGCGGCGTGGCGTTGAATTGCGTCGCCAACGGACGCATCCTGCGCGACGGCGCTTTCCGCAACCTCTGGATCCAGCCGGCCGCGGGGGACGCGGGAGGCGCTCTGGGCGCGGCCCTGTCCGCTTATCATTCCTTTGCCGCCCAACCGCGCGTCATTTCGGGTTCGACGGATTCCATGCAGGGCGCTTATCTGGGCCCCGAGTTTCCCCAGACCGAAATCGAAACGCGCCTCCGGGCCGCCGGCGCCCGGTTTCACGTCCTGGACGACGAGAGCCTGCTTTCCGCCTGCGCGGAGGAGCTGATCTCCGGCGCCGCCCTGGGCTGGTTTCAAGGAAGAATGGAATTCGGCCCGAGAGCGCTGGGCGCGCGCTCGATTCTCGCCGACGCGCGATCTCCCAAGACCCAGTCTCTGCTCAATCTCAAAGTCAAATTCCGGGAGTCCTTCCGGCCGTTCGCTCCGTCGGTGCTGCGCGAGCGGGTGGCAGACTGGTTTGAGCTGGATGGCGACAGCCCCTACATGCTGCTGGTCGCCAACGTGCGCGAGGATCATCGCATCCCCATGACCCCCGCGCAGGAGGCTCTGTTCGGGATTGAAAAGCTGAACGTGCCCCGGTCCGACATTCCCGCCGTGACGCACGTGGACTACTCGGCTCGCATCCAGACCGTTCACGGCGCCACCAACCCCCGGTACTACGCCCTATTGCAGCAGTTTTACGAGCGCACCGGTTGCCCCGTCATTGTCAACACCAGCTTCAACGTTCGCGGCGAACCTATTGTGTGCACTCCGGAAGACGCGTTTCACTGCTTCATGGGCACGAATATGGAAGCCCTGGCGGCCGGAAACTGCTTCCTGCGCAAGAGCGAACAGGACACCAACCTGGCACAGCAGTACCAGTCGAAGTTCGACTTGGATTGACGGGCATCGGCGGCTTAGGACGAAATAACGTTGCCAGTTCGGCAAACCGCTCTCTGAGAAGCTGTGAAAAAATCGCCCGCAAGCGGGCGCTGGGCAAGCTAAAGCATGCCCCACCAAAACAGCCTGATTCTGGCAATGGTGGGGCATGCTTTAGCTTGCCCATGTTTTCACGGCTTCTCAGAGAGCGGTTGGACAGGTTGTTTCGTGACAGCGGCTTAGCGCTGGTTCGACTTCAGCACCTTTTTGCGCAGCCGGATGGATTGCGGGGTCACTTCCACGTATTCGCCGTCGCGGATGAACTCGATGGCCTGTTCCAGGTTCAAAACTCGCGGGGGCACCAGGCGGATGGCTTCGTCGGCGGTGGAGGCGCGCATATTGGTGAGCTTCTTTTCCTTGACGATGTTGACGTCGAGATCGGCTTCCTTGGCGTTCTCGCCCACGATCATGCCTTCGTAGACTTCGGTGCCGGGGGTGACGAAGATTTCGCCGCGTTCCTGCAGGTTGAAAACGGCGTACCCGGTGACTCTGCCGGGCCGGTCCGCCACCAGCGAACCGGTGGGCCGCATGGGGATCTCGCCCTGCCACTCGATATAGCCGTGAAACAGCGAGTTCATGATGGCGGTGCCGCGCGTGTCGGTGAGCATTTCGCTGCGCAGCCCGATCAAGCCGCGGGAGGGCACGTGAAACTCGAGGCGCACGCGGCCGGAGCCGTGGTTCACCATCTTGATCATCTTCCCCTTGCGCGCGCCGAGTTTCTCGATCACCACGCCGAGGAACCTCTCGGGGCAGTCGATCACCAGAAGCTCGACCGGCTCCTGCACTTGGCCGCCGACGGTGCGCGTCAGGATCTCGGGCTTGCCGACCATCAGCTCGAAGCCTTCGCGGCGCATCATTTCGATCAGAATGGCGAGCTGCAATTCGCCGCGGCCCATCACTTTGAAGGTGTCGTGTCCCAGCTCTTCCACGCGAATGGACACGTTGGTGAGCAGCTCCTTGTCGAGCCGCTCGCGCAGGTTGCGCGACGTCACCCATTGGCCCTCGCGCCCGGAAAACGGCGAGGTGTTGATGGTGAACGCCATGGCGATGGTGGGCTCGTCGATCTGGATCTGCGGCAGCGGCTCCGGTGTTTCGGCGCTGGTGACGGTCTCGCCGATGGTGATGCCCTCCACGCCGGCAATGGCGAGCAGGTTGCCGGGGATTCCCACGGTTTCGTCCACGCGCTTCAGCCCTTCGAAGGAGTACAGCTTGGTGATGCGGGTGTTGTGGAGCGAGCCGTCGCGCTTGGCAATGGCCACGGTGTCGCCATATCGCAGCGTGCCGTTGAAAACGCGGCCAATCGCCAGGCGGCCCAGGTAATCGCTGTAATCCAGGTTGGCCACCAGCATCTGGAGCACGCCATCCGGATCGCCCACGGGGGCGGGAATGTGCTCGACGATGGCGTCGAACAGCGGACGCAGATCGTTCGACGGATCATCCATGGAACGCTTGGCCACGCCGGTTTTGGCGATGGTGTAAAGCACCGGGAAATCCAGTTGGTCTTCCCCCGCGTCGAGGTCGATGAACAGGTCGTAGATCTCGTTGAGGACTTCCTGCACGCGCGCGTCGGGCCGGTCGATTTTGTTGATCACCACGATGGGCGGCAGTTTGGCCTCGAGCGCCTTCACCAGGACGTAGCGCGTCTGCGGCAGCGGGCCTTCGCTGGCGTCCACCAGCAGCATGACGCCGTCCACCATCTTGAGCGCGCGCTCCACTTCGCCCCCGAAATCGCTGTGGCCGGGCGTATCGACGATGTTGATCTTGACGCCGTGGTAACGGATGCCGGTGATCTTGGCGAGGATGGTGATGCCGCGCTCGCGTTCCAGCTCGTTGGAATCCATGACGCGTTCCACGTGCTCCTCGTGCTGGCCGAAGATGCCGCTCTGGTTGAGCATGGCGTCCACCAGCGTGGTCTTGCCATGGTCCACATGGGCGATGATGGCGATGTTGCGAATGGCGCTATTGCTAGTCTGCATGAATCACGTCGATCGGACTGAGGCGCGAGAGGGCTTTCCGTGGGCAGCCGCGGCAAATCTTCGGCGGTCTAATGCAAGTTTACCATGCGGGGCCGGCAGGGACCGGGAGGAGGTCCACCGCGGCAACCGGGCCGCGCTGGCAGCGCACCGTCTGATTTGTTTCTCAGCGCACTGGGCGGGGCATGCCCGGCCCCTACGCCGCGCCATTGTAGGGGCGAGGCAAGCCTCGCCCACGCGGTCGGGGCGCTCGCCCGCCGGTAGCCGGGGCAGTCGGCGAGACCCGGATCGACGTGGTAGAATTCATCAAGCGTGGCATCCACATCCCCTACGGGCTTGGGTTTGGGCGTCCCCGGCGACGACCAATTCAGAGCCGAACTGTTGGCCGTGCTGTCGTCGGAAGCTTTCCGGCGCTCGCCGAAGCTTACGCGCCTGCTCAGGTACTTGTGCGACAAGCAACTCAATGGGCTGGCCGGTGAGATCACGGAATACAGCATCGCTCTCGATGTGCTCGGCCGGAATGCCCAATTCGACCCGCAGCAAGATGCCGTGGTCCGCGTGGACACTCATCATCTTCGAAAGAAGCTTAGGGAGTACTACGCCACGGGTGCCGGAGCCGATCACCAGATCCAGATTGTCATTCCCACTGGGCAGTACGTCCCGCAGTTTGCGCTGCGCGGTGCGACTCCGTTGCCGGAGGCGCAAGATGGGCCTGGAACCCCCGAGTCGAAGCTGGCATGGGCGCCATGGACCCTCGGCAAGTGGAGGTGGTTCGCCGCCTTGGTCCTCGCCGTGCTGGTCGTCGCCTGGGCTGCCCCGCATTACCGGCAGGCGGTTTCCCGGCTGATGGGTGCCCGGGCGGCGCCAAGCCCCTTGTATCGAGCACCCGCCCTGGCGCCGGCGGAACCCGAGGCGATCCGGATCGCCGCCGGAGACAGGACCGCGACCTATATCGACACGGCGGGACGGGCTTGGCTACCCGACCGGTATTTCGCGGGTGGCACGACTTTCCACCGTCCTGCCATACAGATTCAGCGCACGCCCGATCCGGATCTGTTTCAAAACGGCCGGGAAGGCCAGTTTACCTACACCATCCCGCTCGAGCCCGGCATCTATGAGCTGCACCTGTACTTCGCGGAGACCGGCGCGGCCGCCGACGCGCTGCGCAGCGTCAGCATTGCCATCAACGGGCAACCGGCTTTGGGTGTCGACGTGGCCTCCGACGCCGGTGGAATCGATACAGCTACGGCGAAGATTTTCAAGGACATCTCCCCGGCCAAAGACGGCTTCCTGCACGTGGCGTTCCAAGCTGCCGAGCCCGGTTTCCTGAACGCCATCGAGATCCTGCCGGGAATCCGGGGCAAGATGCGCCCTGTTCGGATCACCGCTGGGGATCGTGTCTTCCGCGATCACGCCAGCCAGGTCTGGCTGCCGGATCAGTGGGCCGCCGGCGGACGGATCAGCACCCGGGTGGAATCGATCGGCGGAACTCCTGACCCCGGATTGTACCAGTGGAGAAGAGTCGGACACTTCAGTTATTCGATTCCGGTGGTGGAAGGCGGAGTCTATACCGTGATCCTGCACTTCTCCGAGAACTGGTTTACATCGCGCACCAATGGCGGAGTGGGGAGCCGCGTCTTTGATGTCTATTCCGACGGGACTACGCTGCTCAAGGGTTTCGACATTCTGAAGGAGGCGGGCGGGATTGCGAACCGCGCGGTCATTCGGGTCTTCCGCCATGTTCCGGCTTCGCCGCTGGGAAAGATCGACCTCACATTTGTGCCGGTTGTTAATTATGCGCTTATCAACGCGATAGAGGTCCTGGAAGAGTAGGTTTTAACTTCAGGCCCCGGTGGCTTCGCGTGGTTAAATTAACCTGATGAAACTTCCAGGGCCTGCCGACTGCGCATAAACTACGTTTGAGCATGGGAGGGCGGTAATTCTGCGTTTGTACTCTATCGGGGCGCACATAATCGGTTCACCAAGCCTGTTGCTCCGGAGTTATAATTGTAGGCGCCAAACCTGCGAGAGTCTCGCACGGGTATTGCTTCTTGCTTGTTTGTATTGAAAGGGGGTAATTGCATCATGCCGCGTTTCCGAACTTTGCTGGTTCTTTTCCTGCTGGCGCTGTCATGCGCCGGTCTGGCCTATTCGCAAGCTGTGAACGCCACGCTGCTCGGCACCGTCACGGATGCTTCCGGCGCGGTTGTGCCGAATGCCAAAATCACCATCACCGAGGTCAACACCGGAGTCAGCCGCTCCGGTCAGACCAACGAAAGCGGGAACTACACGTTCCCCGATCTGCCTCCGGGCCAATACTCAGTGACCGTGGAGGCGTCTGGTTTCAAGAAGGAAACGCGCCGGGATATTGCGCTGGCGGTGAACAGCACCCACCGCGTGGACATTCAGCTTCAGCCGGGTGAGGTTACCGAGACCATCGAGATCACAGGCGCAGCACCGGCGTTGCAGACGGACCGCGCCGATACCGGCCGCAACATCGACACGATGGTGGTGTCGGAACTGCCGGTTCTGGTCAGCAACCGCAATTATCAAGCCCTGCTGGCCCTCGTGCCCGGCACGTCGCCGCCGACGGAGGAGCACTCCCAGTTCTTTAACGCTTCGGACTCGCTGCAGACCGAAGTCAACGGCGCCCCGCGCGTGGCGAATAACTACCAAATCGAGGGCATCGACGACAACGAGCGCACCGGCTTGCTGCAAGTCCTGATCCCGCCGCTCGAAGCGATTCAAACGGTGGACATCTCAACCAGCAACCACTCCGTGGACTTGGGACGCGGAGCCGGCGCGGTCACTAACGTGATCCTGAAGTCGGGGACCAACCAGTTCCACGGCTCCCTCTACGAGTTCGTTCAGAACGGCGATTTCGACGCCCGCAACTTCTTCCAGCCCTCGGTGGCCGCTGTCCACTACAACTACTTCGGCGGCACCATCGGCGGGCCGATCAGGAAGAACAAGTTGTTTTTCTTCGCCGACGTCTTGCGCACCACGGATCACGAAGCCAACGCCAACACCGAGACGATACCGTCGCCGCTGTCGCGCACCGGCAACTTGAGCGAGGCCCTGGGTGGCGCCAGCCCCGCTCTGGTTTACGATCCGGCAACCGGGACTGCGACCACCGGTGTAGGAAGGACTCCATTCCCCAACAACGTCATTCCCACATCGCGCCTGAACCCGATCGCGCTCAAGATCCTGGCCCTGGTGCCCAACCCGAATATACTCACGTACAGCACCGCGGCGCCGAACAACAACTACTTCGCCCTCCTGCCCTTCACCAAGGACAGCACCCTCACGGACGGGAAGGTGGACTACACCATCAGCGACAAGGACCACCTCAGCGGCCGATTCAGCTTCCAGAAGCCAGTGGTTTACCAGGCGCCCATTTTCGGCACCGCCGGCGGTGATGCAAACGGCGCCTTCGAGGGCACGGGAATTCAGAAGACTTACAGTAGCGGCATCAACTGGACCCACGTTTTTACGCCCAACCTGCTGAACGAATTCCGGTTCGGCGTGGCGCACTACCACAATACGGCGCAAGAGAGCGACTATGGATCGAACGATTCCACGAACCTGGGAATCCCCGGCATCAATATCAGCCAGTTCGACAGCGGCTTGGTGGGTATCCAGATTGGCGCATTTACCAGCCCGCTGGTGGGATATTCCGCCAGTTTGCCCTGGGTCCGTGCGGAGGCCAACATCGATTTGGTGGACAACGTGACCAAGACGTACGGCAACCACACCTTTACATTCGGCTTCGATATGCGCCGCATCCGTGACGACCTGTTACAGACGCAGACCTACAGCCCGCGCGGCGTCTACCAGTTCGGTGTTTCCCAAACCAACTGCGCGGGTAGCTGCCAGCTCCCCAACGGCACCACCAGCTCGGCGACCACCCCGAACAGCACCACTTCGTGGGCCAACGACATGGCGAGCTTCCTGCTGGACAGCCCCCAGGCGTCCAGCACCGGCCGCGACTTCAGTGGCACGTTCCCGACTTACCGGGCTTGGTACTTCTTCCCCTACGTCTCCGATACATGGCAGGTCAGCAAAAAGCTGACCGTGGCCATCGGGCTGCGCTGGGAAATATATCCGCCAGGCCTGCCGGCCTTCCCCGGCCAGTTTTCCAACTTCATTCCGTCGAGCAACACGCTGGTGGTCGGCGGTGTGGGCGGCAACCCCAACAATGGGGGCTTGGTCAACCACTTGAACTACCTTGCGCCGCGCCTGGGACTGGCGTACCGCTTGACGGAGAAGACGGTTATCCGGGCGGGTATCGGCGTCAGTTATACGCCGTTTGAGGACAATACGTACATTAACAACAACTATCCGACAAAAGGCAACCTCGGAGCCGTGCAAGGCGCGAGCGCCTATACCTCGGCGCTTTACAACGGGTCCCTTCTGAGTTTCGAGAGCGGTCTCCCGGCGCCTGCGCCGGTGCCCATCCCGTCCAACGGGATTTACAGCGTCGCGGCTCTCGGCTTCAACGGTTCGTCGGAGTCCTTCTTCCCGACAAACTACAAGAACCCTCACATCATTGCCTGGAACTTCACGGTCCAGCAGGCGTTGCCGGGTCATTTCACGATGGACCTTGCGTACGTGGGCAATCACGGCGTGGACATGGGCTCGGGGCAAAACATCAATGCCAGTCCGGTGATCGCACCCACGTCCACAGGCGACACCGCCTACCAGCCATACTTCCCGCACACGGGCAGCATATCGGAGGAATTCACGCCGGTGTCCGCGATGTACAACGCCCTGCAAGCGAAGATTGACCGGCGCTTTGCCGGCTCGCTAGGCATCACCACCTCGTTCACCTACCAAAAGGGCATGGCTTACTACAACGGCGGAGACGACGATGGATTCTACGGCTTCTATCTCAACGGACAATATCACCGTAATTGGGGCCTGAACGATTTCAATCGTACGCTCAGCTTTGTGCAGAGCTATGTTTACCAACTGCCCTTCGGTAAGGGGAAACACTTCCTGAACTCCGGTCGAGGGCTGGACAAGGTCGTGGGCGGATGGCAGCTCGAGGGCATCCTGACGCTCATGTCCGGACTCCCCTTCACGGTGACTTACAGCTCGACGTACTTGAACCTTGCCTCAGGCGGCACTAACACGCCCATCCAGGTGGGTCCGGCGAACATTCTGCACGGAATCAACACCACCTCGAACGGTGGAAGCCCGTGGTTTGATCCAACCGCGTTTGCCGCGCCACCCTGCCAGTCGGCGACACCTAGCGCGTCCTGTCCGACCGGAGCCATCGATCAGATCGCCGGCGCTGCCCAGCAGGTCGGCAACGTTGGACGCAATTCCATGATCGGGCCGAACTTCTACAACGTGAACTTGGCCCTGTCCAAGACCACCCAGTTCGGCGAGCGCATCAACATGCAGCTTCGGCTGGAAACCGTAAACACAACCAACACCCCGCAGTTCGGCAATCCGAACGGCACTTGCTGCACCGCGAACAACGCCAACTTCGGATTCGTGACCAGCACCATCAGCAGCGGCTCTGGCTCGGTCAACTCCGGCACCGGCGGCCCTCGCAGTGTCCAATTGGCGGTGAAGTTCACGTTCTAGCTTTTCGAGAAGTAGCTTTGGCCACCGGGGCGGCGCCCGCCGCACCGGTGGCTATCGCTGTTTTTCGAGACGATCCAGCATTTGCCGGTCGAAAGGACGGTGCTGGAGAACGCCTACCGATCAATTCCAATCGTAATTTCCAAATCCTTTTGAACCTTGCCCCGGGAGTGGCGCCGGTCCAGGCACCGCCTTTATGGGCACCCTCGAATTTCGCGCCGAGACCTTCAACCTGACCAACACGCCGCAGTTCCAGAACCCGCAGGGTTCGGTCACCAGCTCGACCTTCGGCTATGTTACCTCGACGCAAAGCAGCGGCACCGGTGTGAACGGCACGGGCGGCGGAAGAGCGCTGCATTGGGCCTTCGGCTAACGTTCTAACGGAGCGCCGGTTACCATTGCCGGGACCGCGCGGCCTTGTATGATGAGTACGTGGCGCGGCGGAAGCGGAGTATAAGCAGGAGCGGGGAGGTGCCGGCGCGCCAGCGGGCCAGGGCTCACGATTGGCCGATCTACCTGGCTCTGCTGATTGCCACGCTGGCGGTCTACGCGCAGACGCGCCGCTTCGATTTTGTCAATTTCGACGATCCCGACTACGTGACGCGCAACCCGCATGTGCGGGCCGGATGGACGGCGGAAGGAGTGAAGTGGGCGTTCACGTCGCGCGAGGCGGCCAACTGGTTTCCGCTGACGCGGCTTTCGCACATGCTGGACGCGCAGATCTTCGGCCTGCGCAGCGGCGCGCACCATTTGGTGAACGTGGGCCTGCACGCGCTGGCAGCCATGCTCCTGTTCGCCTTCCTGAAACGGGCCACGGGTGCGCGCTGGGCCAGTGCGTTTACGGCGGGGGTTTTCGCGCTGCATCCGCTGCACGTCGAGTCGGTGGCCTGGGTGGCGGAGCGGAAGGACGTGCTCTGCGCGGTTTTCTGGTTCCTGGCGCTGTGGGCCTACGTCGGATGGGCCCGTGCTGGCACTCGCCAGTGGTATGGGCTGGCGCTGGCGGCATTCTGCTGCGGGTGGATGGCGAAGCCCATGATCGTCACCCTGCCGGCGGTGCTGCTGCTGCTGGATGCCTGGCCGCTGGGGCGGCTGCGGCCACTGGGGGCGCGGCTCAAGGAGAAAATCCCGTTCTTTGCGGTCTCGGCCGCGGGAGCGGCCTTCACCTACATCGCGCAACGCGGTAGCGGCGCGGTGCAGCCGCTGGCGGCGTTTCCCCTGGGGCTGCGGGTGGAAGATGCGCTGGTCTCCTGCTTTCTTTACATAGAGAAGACCCTCTGGCCCACGGGGCTGGCCGTGTTTTATCCGTATCCGCGCGCCGTGCCAATCTGGCAGGCGGCCGGGGCGGCGCTGGTTCTGGCGGGCGTTTCCAGTTGGACGGCGCGGGAATTCGGAAAGCGGCCTTACCTGGCGGTGGGATGGTGCTGGTACCTGGTCACGCTGCTGCCGGTGATCGGGCTGGTGCAGGTGGGGGCGCAGGCGCGGGCCGACCGCTACATGTATGTCCCCATGGTGGGGCTGTTGGTGATGGCGGCGTGGGGCGCCAGGGACGCGCTGCGGGCGTGGCCCCGGTGGCGAGTGCCGGCCGGGGTTCTGGCCGGCGCCGCCCTGCTGGCCTGTGGCGCGGCGGCGTGGGCGCAGACGAGCTACTGGCGAAACAGCGGGACGCTCTTCCGGCATGCGCTCCAAGTGACCGAGGGCAACTACCTGGCCGAGCACAATCTCGGCGTCTACCTGCTGGAGCAGCCGGACAGTCTGGCGGAGGCCATCGCGCACCTGGAACAGGCGGTTCGACTGAACCCCGATTCGGTGCGCGCACACAGCGACTTGGGGAACGCGCTTTCCCGTGTTCCGAACCGGCTGGAGGAGGCGATCGGCGAATACCGCGCGGCACTGCGCCTCGACCCGGATTCGCCCATTCCGCACAACAACCTGGGCAATACGCTGGCCGAGACCGGCCGGCGGGAAGAGGCCATCGCGGAATACCAGACGGCTCTCCGGCTGAAACCCGATTACGCGGAAGCGCGCGCCAACCTGGCGGCAGTGCTGGCGGCCGCCCCGGATTCCGCCGAACGGCACTACAACCTGGGCGTGTCGCTCTCCCGGGAGGGGCGCAACGCCGAGGCGGTGGCGGAGTTCGAGGCGGCGCTGCGGCTCAAACCGAACTACGCCGAGGCGGAGAACAACCTGGGAGTGACGCTCGCCGGGATGCCGGGACACCGCGGCGAAGCGATCGCTCACTTCCAAGCGGCGCTGCGGCTGCGGCCGGACTACGCCGACGCCCATTACAACCTGGGGATCGCGCTGGCGAATACGCCGGGAGGCATGCCCGAGGCGCTGAAGCATTTCGAAGCGGCCCTGAAGCTGCGGCCCGACCCGGAGCTGCGGAAGCTGGTGGAACAGTTGCGGCGGGAAAAGTGAGCCAGGGCAAGCTAAAGCATGCCCCACCTTAGGGCAACTGCGAAACGTCCCATCCGCCGCCCAGGGCTTGAATCAAGGACACGCTCGCGGCCATGCGCCGCGTGAGAATATCGACTACCGAGCGTTGATTCTGCAGCAGGCTGGTCTGCGCCGTGATTACCTGAAGATAGTTCGCGAGTCCTCCACTATATTGTGCGGAAGAGATGTCCAGCGACTGCTGCGCGGCTTTGACCGCCCGGTCCGCGATCTCACCCTCATCGGAGAGGATGCGCAACTGCGCCAAACTATCCTCCACCTGTTGAATTGCCGTCAGTACCGTCTGCCGGTAGTTCGCCACGGTGGCGTCGTAGGCGGCTTCGGTCAGCTTGACTTGAGCGTGCCGCTTGCCCGCATCGAAGAGAGTCTCGGCCAACTGCGGTCCCACGGACCAGAAGCGGCTGGGCCATGTCAGCAAATCGCCGATGACCGCGGTTTGCGAACCCGCCCCGGCGCTGAAGTTCAGCGACGGGTAGAACGCGGCCTTGGCGATTCCGATCTGTTCGTTGGCGGCCGCCACCTGCCGTTCGGCGGCGGCGACATCGGGCCTCCGTTCCAGCAGGGTGGAAGGGAGACCGATTGACGATACCGGCGGCGGCGCCTGTTTGGGCGCGGCGGGAATCGACAAATCCGACGGTGGCTTGCCCGTCAGCACGGCGATGGCATGTTCGAATTCGGCCCGCTCGACTCCCAGGTCGGCCAACTGCGCGCGCGCCGTTTCCAACTGAGTTTGAGCCAGCGCCACGTCGCCCTGCGATGCGACACCGCCATTGAACCGGTCCTGGGTCAATTGCACATTTCGTACGTACGACTTCACGGTGGCGGCCAGCAACTGCCGCGAGGCGTCCAGCCCCTGAATCTGGAAGTAATCCCCGGCAAGCTCCGCCTGATACAACAAGCGGGCATTCTCCAGTTGCGCCGCCGAAGCCTGCGCCGTGGCCGAATTCGCCGCTACGGTGCGCCGGATGCTTCCCCATATGTCGATCTGCCAGGCGGCGTCAATCGGTATCGTGTACAGGCGTCTCACGCTGGAAGGGGCGCCCGTTCCGGAATCCGTGGCGGATGGCGAGGCGGCCGCCGTGGGGAACAGGCCCGCCCGGGCGATGCGCACCGCCGCTTGGGCCTCGCGGAACTGAGCCTCGGCCGCCAATACGTTCTGGTTGGAGATGCTCACCTGGTCTTCCAGCGCGTCGAGCCGCGGATCGTTGTAAACCTTCCACCACTGGCCGCGCAGCGCTCCATCATTGGGTTGCGCTTCCTTCCAGCCGGCTGGCGGCGCTTCTTTAAAGGCCGGCGGCGCCGCAGCGCCCGGACGCTGGTACTTGGGACCGATCATGCAGGCGCTCGAAAACAGCAGCCATCCGGCGGTCCCCCAAACGATGGTCGGATTATTCATACCTGAGAGCCTCAATCGGATCCATGAACGCCGCCTTGCGCGCCGGGTAGTAGCCGAAGAATACTCCCACCAGCGCGGAGAACAGAAACGCCAGCAGGATAGACAGAGGGCTGACCTGGGTCGACCAACTCGCAAAGTGCGAGATGAGCAGCGACGCCGCCAGCCCAACTACGATCCCGATAATTCCACCCAGCAGCGACAGCGTCACGGCTTCCACCAGAAACTGCATCAGGATGTCGCCGGTCTTGGCGCCCACCGCCTGCCGCAGGCCGATCTCGCGCGTCCGTTCGGTCACCGACACCAGCATGATGTTCATGATCCCGATGCCGCCCACAATCAGCGATACCGACGCGATAGCGCCCAGCAGAATCGACATCACTTGCGCCGACGTTTCCTGGGCCTGGAACACCTCGGTGAGATTGCGGATGGTGAAGTCGTCGTCCTGGCCCGGCAAGATCCTATGCCGTTCGCGCAGCAGCGCCGTCATCTCCTGAATCGCGGAGTCCATGGCTTGCGGGTTGATGGCCTGCACCATCAGCGAGCCGACCGCCTGGGCATTGGCCTTGTTGGCGCCCAGCACCTTCTGCATGGCCGTGGAGATGGGCAGCAGGATGACGTCGTCCTGGTCCTGGCCCGTCGGCGACTGGCCCTTCGGGGTCAGCACGCCCACCACGGTAAACGGCACATTCTTGATGATCACCACCTGGCCCGTGGGATCGCCGTCGCCAAATAGGTTCTCGGCGACGGTTTCACCCAACACGGCCACTTTGGCGGCCGCATCCACGTCCTGATCCGTGAAGGACTCGCCGTACAACATGGTGTAATCGCGGATGGTCATGTAATCCGGTGTCACCCCCTGGGCATTGGTGGCCCAGTTGGTGTTGCCGTACACCACCTGCACTCCGCCGTGCACGGTAGGGGCGGCGAGAGCCACGGACGGGCACTCCGCCTCGATGGCCTTGGCGTCGTCTACCGTCAGCGAGGAGACCCCGCCCGAGCCCAGCCGGACGCCATTGGTGCTGACGCTGCCCGGCAGCACGATAATCAGGTTGCTCCCGATACTCTGGATTTGCGCCTGGATGCGCGCGGTGGCGCCCGCGCCCACACCCACCATCGCGATCACGGCCGCCACGCCAATGATTATCCCCAGCATGGTGAGCGCCGAGCGCATGCGGTTCACCTGCAGCGCGCGCAGCGCGATGCGGATGCTGCCAACGACCTTATTCACGACGAAACCTCCTCCGGCAGCTCGGCCGGAAGCTGCTCCAGGTCTTTCCGCGCTTCGCGCGGCTGCGCCAGCCTCTCGTCCAATTGCAGCCTGCCGTCTTTAAAATGAATGCTCCGGTTGGAGTAAGCCGCGACATCCGAATCGTGCGTCACCACGATCATGGTGATTCCGTGTTCGCGGTTCAGCCGCTGGAAGATCGCCATGATCTCGATGCTCGTCCTCGAGTCCAGCGCTCCGGTCGGCTCGTCCGCCAGGATAATGCTGGGATCGTTCACCAGCGACCGCGCGATGGCCACGCGCTGCTGCTGGCCGCCGGAAAGCTGGCTGGGCTGGTGTTCCTCGCGTCCGGCCAGCCCCACTGCGAGCAGCGCCTTCATCGCCCGCTCGCGCCGCTCGCGGGCCGGGGCATCGGTGTACATCAGCGGCAGCTCGACATTCTCCGCCGCACTGGTTCGCGCCAGCAGGTTGAACTGCTGGAATACGAACCCGATCTTCTTGTTCCGAATCTCCGCCAGTTGGTCGCGACTCAACTCTCCGACGCTGACTCCGTCCAGCGTGTAGACTCCGGACGTAGGCTTGTCGAGGCACCCGAGGATGTTCATGAGCGTGGATTTGCCGGATCCGGATGGCCCCATGATGGAAACGAAATCTCCGCGCTCGATTTCGAACGAGATGCCCTTCAATACGTGCACCGTCATCTCGCCGAGCCGGTAATCCTTCACCAGATCCTGGATCTCGATTACGGATGCCATGGCGCTCGCCTAGAATCCCGGCCCTCGGCCGCCCTTGCCGCCGGTCTTCGAGCCGGGGCTGCCGCCCGAAGCCGCGGCTGCCGCCTTCGCCAGCGCGGCTAGAATCACGCGGTCTCCGTCCTTCAAGTCGCCTTTGGTGACCTCCGTATACGTGCCGTCGGTTTCGCCGGTAGCGACCACCACGCGCTGCGGCTTGTTGTCCGCGTTCAGTATCCAGACGGCTTCCTCCGCCGCGGCGCCCTTGCGTCCGCCCTTGCCGCCGGCCGCCGCCGTCTCCGACGCCGGATGATAACGCAGTGCGGCGTTGGGGACCCTCAGCACGTTGGCGCGCTGATCCACCAGGATCTTCACATTTGCCGTCATGCCTGGAAACAGCTTCAGGTCCAGATTCGAGACGCCGATTACCGCGTCGTACGTGATCACGTTTTGCACGTTGATGGGCGCCTCGCGGATGGACGTCACTTTTCCCGTGAACACCAGTCCGGGATACGCATCCACCGTGAATGTCGCGGGCTGGTCCACGCGCACCCGTCCCACGTCGGCTTCCGACACGTTGGTATCCACCTGCATCTTGGTCAGGTCCTGGGCGATCTGAAACAGGGTGGGAGCCGCCAGGCTGGCGGCCACGGTCTGTCCGACATCCACGTTGCGCGACACCACCACGCCATCCACCGGCGCCGTGATCTTGGTGTGGTCCAGGTCGAGCTGGGTGGATTCGAGCGCCGCCGTGAACTGTTTCACCTGCGCCTGGTTGGCGGTCAAAAGCGAATTCGCCACATTCAACTGAGCCTGCGCGACCTTCACGCTGTCTTCCACCGCCTGCTGCTGCGCCACTAATGCGTCGTGATCGGCCAGCGCCGACTGATAAGTGGTCTGAGCGGTTTCCAGATCCTCTTTGGCGTCCGCGCCCTGTTTGACCATGATCACGCGCCGGTCCACCTTGACCTTGGCATCGTCGGCGACGGCCTGGGCTTTCAAAACATTCGCCTGCGCGGCTGCCAGAGAAGACTTCGCGGATTGGATGCCCGCCATGGCCTGCTGGATGACGGCCTGGGCATTGGCTACGGAGGCCCGCGATGCATCGAGGTTCGCCTGGGCCTGATCGACTTTCGCCTGGAAGGGCGCGGGATCGATCCTCGCGATCAACTCGCCCTTCGTCACTTTGGAGTTAAAGTCGGCGAACAAGGCCACTACCACGCCCGACACTTGCGTGCCCACTTGCACGGTTACCACCGCGTTCGGGTTGCCGGTGGCCGATATGGTGACGTTGATGTCGCCGTGTTCGACAGTCGCCGTGCGATATTGAAGTCCCGCGTCTCCCCCGACCAGGGCCCACGTCCCCAACCCCACGGCGACGACAGCCGCGGCGGCAACGATGACAACTGTCTTCCTTTGCATACGCTATCCCGGTCCCCACTTTACGATGCTATTTCCCACTTTGCAATCAGACTAAGGGCAAGCTAAAGCATGCCCCACTAACAAGGAACTGCGTGCCTGCCATTTTCAAAAGGTCCGTTTCATTCTAGCGCCGCCGTCACGTAGATCAGTTGTCCCGACCGTTCCACCAGGAGCGCGATGGGGTCGCCGGACTTCTTGCCATTCAGCGCGCTCCGCAACTCGTCGAGCGACGCGATGGGCTGGTTGTTCAGCGAGTAGATCACGTCGCCCGCCAGCAGGCCCGGATTAAACCCCGCGAATTCCGCCGGAACCGCCGCCACCGCGACACCCGACAGACGCCGCAAATCCGGCAGAATGGCGGTCACCCTCTCGTCGACCGTCATCGCCAGAATCCCCAACCGGCGAACCAGCGCGGCATCGTAATTCACCAGGTCCTCCAGTTGGCTGGGCTGGTTCTTCCGCTCGACCACGGCGACCGTCTTCGACATCCGCTCTTTGCCGCGTTGGATCTCCATGGTCAACTGGTCTCCGGGCGCCCGCTCGAACACCGCCAGAACCAGGTCCCGCGCCTCTCGCATGGGCTTTCCGTCGACCGACAGCACCACGTCTCCCGGTTCCAGTTCCGCGGCCTCCGCGGCGCTATCCGGCCCCACGTCCGACAGAATGACGCCCGAATCCCGGTCCAGTCCCAGGGCCGCCGCCAGCCTGGGTGTGATCGTCTCGGGAATCACTCCGATGGCGCCGCGCCGCACCCGGCCGTCCTTGCGTAGCTTCTGGTACACGTCCTTGGCCAGATTGGCGGGAATGGCGAACCCGAGCCCTTCGTTGCCGCCGGATTGCGAGAAGATCATGGTGTTAATGCCAACCACGCGCCCCTCGACATCCAGCAAGGGTCCCCCACTGTTCCCGGGATTGATGGGAGCGTCGGTCTGGATATAGACCATCGGACTTTCCGGATCGAGTTGCCGGAGAGTCGCGCTCAGCACGCCGTGCGTGAGGGAGTTCTGCAATCCCAGCGGGCTGCCCAGCGCCAGCACCAATTGCCCCTGCCGGAGATTGTCCGAATCCACGAAGGAAAGCGTCGGGAGATTCTCTCCTTCGATCTTCACCACCGCGATGTCCACCTGCCGATCCAGTCCGATCAGTTTCGCGGGCACCAGGTGCCCGTGCGGCTCCCGCCCCCTTTCGTCGCTGCGCAGAATCTTGACCTCGATGCGGCGGGCGTTCCGCACCACATGAGCGTTAGTGACGATATACCCGTCCGGGTCCACAATGACACCCGACCCGGTGGCTTCCTGCTCCGAGACGAACCCGGCGCGCTGCGCATCTTCGTTCCCCAGGGGCGTTAGTGTGTGTACCAGGATCTGGACCACGGCCGGACTGGCGGCCTGTGCGAGGTTTTCCATGGCGGCGCTGTAGTCCGCCAGAACTTTCGATGGCTGTGGAGACTTCGCTCCTGCCTGCGCGGCGCTTGCTCCGGGCGCCAATAACAGGACCATCGTGCCGAGGATAGCCGTCCCGATCATGTCTCCGTTATCCCACATAAATGCCAGGGTTGCCAGACAGCACCGTACGGGCCGTCGATCAGCCCCGGCCCCCGGCCCCTGGTCCCCAGGCCTGCCCCACTGCGGCGTTAGTTGCGTTACGATGGCTTACGGTCGCCGCGACCGGAAGAGGTTACTCCATGGCCCAAACGGATGAACCCCCAGAGGATAGGGTTGCCCAGAGCGACACCGGCCGAGGCTCCGCCGGTGACATTGCCGGCGGCTCCGATTCCTCCCACGTCGCGGCATCGACCGTAGTCGGGATAGGAGCTTCGGCGGGAGGCTTCGAGGCGTTCGGCGAGTTGCTGAATGCCCTCCCGATCGACACCGGGATGGCGTTCGTGCTCGTTCAGCATCTCGACCCCCACCACACCAGCGCGCTGGCTGGGCTGCTCGGGCACCGGACGAAATTGCCCGTGGTCGAAGTATCGCAGGGGACCGTGGTGCGTCCGAACCGGATCTACGTGATTCCTCCCAACGCGAACATGACCATCGCGCGAGGCGCTCTCCGCCTGACGCCGCGTCCCGAAGCCGGCGAACGATACATGCCCATCGACTCCTTCTTCCGCTCTCTGGCGGAGGATCAAAAGAGCAACGCGATTGGTGTCATCCTCTCCGGGGCGGCCACCGACGGCACGCTGGGCCTGAAGGCCATCAAATCGGAGGGCGGGATCACGTTTGCCCAGGATGAATCCGCCAAGTTCGACGGGATGCCGCGCAACGCCGTGGTCGCGGGAGTGGTGGATTTCGTTCTGCCCCCGGATGGAATTGCCACCGAGCTGGCTGCGATTGCCCGTCATCCCTACCGCCCGGGTAGCGCGGCGCCCGGCTTCCAGGAGACGCGCGCATTTCAGAAGATTCTAGGGCTGCTCAAGACCGCGGCCGGAGTCGACTTTTCACAATACAAGCCGAACACGCTGTTGCGCCGGATGGAGCGGCGGATCGTCTTGCAAAAAGCCGGCGATCCCGATCACTACTTTCGGATACTGCAACAAAATCCCGCCGAGGTCCGGGCACTCTCCGAGGACCTGCTCATCAGTGTCACCGAGTTTTTTCGCGACCCGCTGGTCTTTGATGCGCTGAAAGAAAGCGTCTTCCCCGCCATTGTGCGGGAACGGCAACCGGGCCAGCCCATCCGGGTCTGGGTCCCGGGATGCTCCACCGGCGACGAGGTTTATTCCATCGCCATCTGTCTCATCGAATACATGCAGGACGCGGGACTCGACTTTCCGATCCACATCTTCGGCACGGATGCCAGTGAGAGGAGCATCCAGAAGGCCCGGGCCGGCATTGTCAATCCCAGCAGCTCGACCGCGATATCCGCCGAGCGGTTGAAGCGCTTTTTCGTGCAAGTGGACGCGGGATACCAGATCGTCCGCCCGATTCGCGACCGGTGTGTGTTTGCCGTTCATAACCTGGCCGCCGACCCTCCGTTTTCCCGCATGGATCTGATCAGTTGCCGGAATCTATTGATCTATTTGGGACCGGCTTTGCAGCAACGCGTCCTCGCTACGCTGTTCTACGCATTGCAGTCCGGCGGCTGTCTGGTGCTCGGCAGCACGGAGACTCCCGGGAGCCTGGCGGAGTACTTTATTCCGCTCGATAGCCAGCACCGGATTTACACCCGGAAGCCGTCGTCGGACCGGCATGGATTCGAGTTGCCCGCCCGCGTAGCCATGTTCCCGGTCTTCAAGCAGGAGGAAAACCCGCCCGCTGGCGTATCGAAGGTGCGGGAGGGCGCTCCGCTGAGCCCTTTGCAAAAACAGGTGGATCGTTTGCTGCTGGCCGAATACGCGCCGCCTTCCGTGGTGATCGACGACAATTTTTGCATTGTCGAGTTCCGCGGCCAGGTGGGGCCGTACCTCGCCCCGCACGCGGGCGAAGCCGATCTGGGGCTGTTCCGCATGTTGCGCGAGGATGTGGTATTGCATGTGGGCGCGGCGCTGGAAGAGGCGCGGCAAAAGAACATGGGCGTCCGGGTGGAAGGCATCCCGGTCTCGCTCGGCGGGCCGCGGACCATCGCCCTGGCTGTTACACCGCTCTCCACTGCCGAGATCGGGCGGCACTTCCTGATCACCTTCGAAGACGATCCGCGAGCAGGGATGGCCTCGACGGACGGAACCGCCAATCCGGAGGAGCCGCCCGATCCCCTGGGGCGCATTTCCCAGTTGGAAACCGAACTGACCTCCACGCGCCGGTATCTGCAATCCATCATCGAGGAACTGCGCTCGGCCAACGAGGAAGCGCAGTCTACCAATGAAGAGCTGCTGAGTTCCAACGAGGAGTTGCAGACCGCCAAGGAGGAGCTGCAAGCCTCCAACGAGGAGCTGCATACGCTCAATGCGGAAATGGAGGGCCGCAACGCCGAGCTCAAGATCCTGACCGACGACCTGCTGAACCTGCTGGCCAGCCTGCAAACTCCCATTCTGATGTTGGACGCATCCCTGCGCATCCGGCGCTTCACGCAAGTCTCGGAAAAGCTGCTCAACTTGATCTCGACCGATATCGGGAGGCCGGTTTCCGACCTGCAGCCCCGGATTAACCTGCCCCAGTTGGAAGAGATTATCTCGCAAGTGGTCGAAACACTCGTTCCCGACGAGCGGGAGGTGCAGGATCGGGAGAGACGGTGGTACTCCCTTCGCGTGCGGCCCTACCGCACCAGCGAGAATCGCATCGAAGGCGCCGTCCTCCAGTTGATCGACATCGATCAGTCGAAGAAGATTCTGGAGCAGGTCAGGCATGCGCGGGATTACGCGGCGGCCATCGTCGAGACGGTCCGCGAACCTCTGATCGTGCTCGACCAGGAGTTGCGAATCGAGACGGCCAACAAGGCCTTCTTTCAGACGTTCCGTACGTCGCCGGAAGAGAACCTGAAGAAACCGATTTACGAGGTGGGCGGAGGCCAGTTCAATTTCCCCAAGCTCCGCGATTTACTCGGCCGCGTCGCTCAAACGGATTCCAGCATAGAGGACGTGGAGATCGAACGCGATTTCGAGCGGATCGGCCGCAAGACGATCCTGTTGAACGCGCGCCGCATCGAGCAGGGAGAGGCCGGACTGATCCTGCTGGCGTTCGAGGACATCACCGAGCGCAAGCGCGCCGCCGAGGCCCGTTACCGCCGCTTGTTCGAAGCCGCCAAGGACGGCATCTTAATCGCGGATCGGGACACCGGCGAAGTCACGGATGCAAACCCATTCCTCGAGGCCCTGTTTGGCTACCGCCGCGAGGAACTGGTGGGTGGGAAATGGTGGGAAACGGAACCTCTCCGCGACCTTCCCGATGTGAAATCCACGCTCGAGCGGATGCGTGCGCAAGAAGTGGCGCGCTTCCCCGATCTGCTGCTGAAATCCAAGAGCAAGCGCCCGTTGCATGTGGAACTGGTGGCCAACGAGTACGCGGAAGGCGATCGCCACGTAATTCAACTCAACATTCGCGACATTACGGACCGCAAGAGGTTCGAACGCCACCTCCTGCACACTCAGAAGTTGGAGAGCCTGGGCTTGCTCGCCGGGGGCATCGCGCACGATTTCAATAACTTGCTCACCGGCATCCTGGGAAACGCCAGTCTGGGTCTGACGGAGCTCCCCGACTCCGCTCCCACGCGCAAACACCTCCGGGAAATTGTGAGCGCCAGCGAACGCGCGGCCGATTTGACGCGCCAGTTGCTGGCCTACGCGGGCAAGGGCCGGTTTGTGTTGGAGCGCATCGACCTGTCGCAACTGGTCCGGGAAATCGAGCCGCTGATACACACTGCCATCCCCAAGATGGTGGACCTGCAACTGGACCTCGCGGCGGGCCTCCCCGCCATCGAGGCCGATCCGGGGCAGATTCAGCAGCTTGTCATGAACTTGATCGTCAATGGCGCGGAGGCCATTGGTGAGGGTAACCCGGGCGCGGTGGCGATCCGGACGGAAACTCGCGATCTGGATGCGGAGGAGATCCGAAGAGAGTTCCCCAACGATCAACTGACTCCAGGCTCTTATGCCGGCATCGAGATTCGCGATACCGGTTCGGGTATGGATGAGGCCACCAGGAACAAGATCTTCGATCCCTTCTTCACCACCAAGTTCCAGGGCAGAGGTTTGGGACTGGCGGCCGTGTCCGGCATCGTGAGGGCCCAAAAAGGCGTCATTCGCGTATACTCCAGCCCCGGCCAGGGGAGTTCGTTTCAGGTCCTGTTCCCGGCGGTGGCGGCCCAGGCAGCGGACCGCGGCTCCCGCATGGCGCCCGCGGAAACCCCCGCCGGCGGCACGATTCTGTTCATAGACGATGAGGAAGCGCTGCGGCGCCTGGCCCAATCGGCGCTCGAGCGCAACGGCTGGCGTGTGCTCCTGGCCCAAAATGGCGCCGAGGGCGTTCGGCTATTTGAGGAGAATCAGGCGAGCATCACTGCCGTCATTCTGGACATGACCATGGCCGTGATGGGTGGAGAGGAGGCGCTGGACAGCATGAAAACCATCCGCCCGGGTGTCCCGGTGATCATCTCGACGGGCTACGGCGAACTGGAGGCCGCGCGCCATTTCGCCGGGAAAGATATGGCCGGCCTTCTGGAAAAGCCCTACACCGTGAACCAACTGATGGAGAGCATCGCCGTGGTGCTGGGCCGATCGTAATTCCGACTCGGGCGGCTCATTTTTCTCTTGACATCCATCTCGATTAGTACTAATTAATTAGTATGAGGCAGCCAAGTTCGACCCTCACCACGCAGGAACTGGAGATCATGAAGATCGTCTGGGAGCGCAACCGCGCCACGGTCCGCGACGTCTACGAGGCGTTGCTCGAGCGGCGCAAGGTGGCCTACACCACGGTCATGACCATGATGAAGATCCTGGAACAGAAGAAATACCTGAAGAAGAACCAGGTGGACCGCGCCTACGTTTACCGGCCGGCGCAGCCCCAGCGCCAGGTGATCGGCGCCATGGTCCGGGAGTTCGTCAACCGGGTGTTTAACGGCTCGGCCGAGCCGCTGCTGGTGCACCTGGTCGAGGAACACGACCTCTCGGCCGAAGAATGGGAAGAGATTGCGCGGCTGCGGAGGAAGTCATGAGCATCAACTTGATCTGGGCCAACGTGGTGGCGTACAGCCTGCAAATCGGGTTGCTGGTGGGGTTGGCGGCGTTCGTTCCGGCGGCGCTGCGGCTGCGCCTGCCGGGCGCCCGGCTGGCCTATTGGCACTTTTTGCTGGCGGCCTGCCTGCTGCTTCCGTTGGTGCGGCCATGGAGGCAGGAGGTGGCCGGCACGGTGCAGGTTTCCACCTCCGTGGCGGTGGTTGTGCCGGCGCAGCCGGCGCCGCGGCGAAACGTTCCACCGGCCAGCGAGATCGCCCTACTGCTGCTGGCCGCGGGCGCGCTGGTTCGCCTGGGCTGGCTGGCGGCCGGATTCTGGAAGCTGCGCGAATACCGGCGCCATTCCCAACCGCTCGAACCGGCGTCTTCCTGGAGCGTCGAGGCCGACCTGCGGATTTCCGCCGACCTGGCCAGCCCCGTGACATTCGGCGCGCGCAGACCCGTAATTCTGCTGCCCGCGCAGTTTCCGGAGTTCGACCCGCATATGCAGGATGCCATCCTCTGCCACGAGATCCTGCACGTGCGGCGCCGCGACTGGCTTTTCACGGTTGTCGAGGAGCTGGTGCGCGCCGTCTTCTGGTTCCATCCGGCCATCTGGTGGCTGCTGGGCGAGATTGGCCTGACGCGCGAGCAGGCGGTGGATCGCCAAGTGGTGGAGATGACGAAGTCGCGCGAAGAGTATGTGGATGCGCTGCTGGCAATCGCCGGCGCCCGGCCGCGGCTCGACCTGGCCCCGGCGCCGCTGTTCCTGCGCAAGCGGCACTTGAAGCAAAGAGTTATTTCAGTCTTGAAGGAGGTTCGTATGTCGAGAACGCGTTTGATATCCGCGCTGGCCGCGGGGCTGGCAATTCTGGTAGCGGCGTGCTGGTTCGTGACCGGCGCCTTCCCATTGGCGGCAGCGCCGCAGGTGGTTTACGACGCGCCCGGTGTGACGGTGGATCTGGGCGGCGCCGGGGTCATGCACCGGACGGGTGTCGGCTATCCGTCGGAGGCGCTCAGGCGGGGCGTGCAGGGAACCGTGGTGGTGGAAGTGAAGCTGGATTCGAGCGGCAACGTCGCCGACGCGCGCGTGGTGAGCGGGCCGGATGAGTTGCGCAAATCCGCGCTCGAATCGGTATTGCAGTGGCACCTGATGAAGAACTTGGCGGGCAGTACGCGGCAGGTGAGCATTGCGTTCCGCTTGCCGGAGGCCGCCCCCGGCGAGGCCCCCGCCACTGCGGCGGCCGCCCCCACGGAATCCTCTGCAATAGCAGCCGGCCGCAAAGTGGCGTCTCAGTTCCCCTGGGTGGGACGCAAGGTCAAGGCCATCAACGTGGTTGGTCTCTCGGACGAGTTGCGGGCCGATCTGCTCTCGCAACTGCCGGTACACGAAGGCGACACGCTCTCGTTCGATTCGTTCATAAACGTCGTTCAGGCGGCCAGGGCATTCGACGAACATCTGGGGATCTCGGCGCCGTCCGCCGGAGGTAATGAAGTGACGCTGGAGATCGCGGCCCCCGGCGGAGTAAGGACATCGGCTGCAATCCCGACGACATATACAAGGCGTGCCACCGCCGACGCCGCAGCCGACGCGGCCCCGCCAGCGAGGATCAGGGTGGGCGGCGGCGTGCAGCAAACCAAGCTGATTGCCCAGCCGCGCCCGGTGTATCCTGCGGAAGCCAAACTGGCGCGTGTCACGGGTGTGGTGAAGCTCACCGCCATCATCGCCAAGGACGGCACCATTCAGAATCTTGAGGTGATCGAAGGCCACCCGCTGCTGATTCCGTCCGCCCTGGACGCTGTGAGGCAGTGGGTCTACCAGCCGACGCTCCTGAACGGCCAGCCGGTCGAGGTGATGACCGAGATCGACGTGAACTATACGCTGGCTCAGTAGGGGCCGGGCGGCCCAGAGGGCACCCCGCGGCCCCTACGGTCCCCCCAGCACGTTCTGGACAAAGGCCGGCTGGATGGGCCAGTATCCTAGAACGCGGCGGCCTTCATTCCGGAAGGCGCCGGAAGTCAGGACGCCGCTCAGATCGGCGGGGTTGGGTTTCTGGCCCTCGCGCTCCATCGTCTCCCACAATAGGCTAGTCGTGCGAGTCAGTTGCGATGCCAGGTCGGCCGCATCCCGCTCGTCGCGGCAGCGGACCTCCAGCCGGGCCGCGAGGCCATGGCCTTCGGGGGCGAATGCCAGGGTCACGGTTTCGGCCCGCTCCATGCCGCTCGCGAACATGCGCGTGCCGGCGGGAAGGCTGTCGCCGGATTTCAGCATGGAAGTGGGAATAGAGAGCCAAACCGGCGCGGCGGGAACTTGAGATTCCCGGCCTGAGGCCGCACTCTTCAGGCGCAGGGCCGCCGATTCGTCGGGGCTCACCGCCAGCGCCATCAGGTTCGAGCGCAGGGGGAAGAACGAGATGCGCCGTTCCGGAGTGCTGCCGGTCATGCGGCAAAACTCGCTGGCGCAACTGCCGTGCTGGCTTTCCACGTACGCGCGCAGGCTCTTCCAATCGAAGCGCCCCTTGAGCAGCAGGAACCTGCCGGTGGGGGCAAACGCAACGAGCGCCGCGTCCAGATCCTTCTTGTAATCGAACTGGGTCTGGCGAACGAAGCTCTGGTACTCGGGATCCTCGCCGGCCTTGGAACCGTCCAGCAGTTGTAGAACGCCTCCGCGGCGCAATTCGCTGAAATCGATATACGCCACCAGGGCATCTTCCACGGGCATCCGCCGGAGCAGCGCCGCCGTGGTGAGGGAGCGCGCCCGGTACCACGCCACTCCCCAAACCGAGGCGCCGCAGACGGCGGCAATCCCCACGATCATCAGCCAGGCGGAAGGTTTATGGCTCACCCCAGCAGTATCACACAGCCACGCTTTCGGCGGCGCGCGCTTCCTTCCACAACCGAATGTAGGGGTCGAGGCCGCGCATCAATTCGCGGAAGTCTTCGAGGGCCAGGGACTGCGCTCCGTCGCTGACGGCCTTCTCCGGGCAGGGATGCACCTCGATGAGCAACCCGTCCGCCCCCGCCGCCACGCCGGCGCGCGCCAGGGCCGGGACCAGGCTGCGCTTGCCGGCGGCGTGGCTCGGGTCCAGCACCACCGGCAGGTGCGTCATTTCGTTGAGCACCGGGATGGCGGAGATGTCGCACGTGTTCCGCGTGGCGGTCTCGTAGGTCCGGATGCCGCGCTCGCACAGAATCACGTTGGGGTTGCCGTGGGCCGTGATGTACTCGGCGGACATCAGCAGTTCCTTGATGGTGGAGCTCATGCCGCGCTTCAGCAGCACCGTGCGGCCGCAGGAACCGAGCGACTTCAGCAGCGCGAAGTTCTGCATATTGCGCGCGCCCACCTGCATGCAATCGGCATACTCGGCCACCAGGCCGACGTCCCGGTCGCTCATGATTTCGGTGACAATGCCAAGTCCGGTGGCCTGCTTGGCCTTGCGCAAAAGCTTCAGGCCCTCCAGTTCGAGGCCCTGAAAATCATAGGGCGAGGTGCGCGGTTTGAAGGCCCCGCCGCGCAACACGCGCGCCCCCGCCGCCGCCACGGCCTCGGCGGTCCGCATGATCTGCTCTTCGCTTTCCACCGAGCAAGGTCCGGCCATCATGACGAACTCGTCGCCGCCGATCTCCACGCCGTTCACCTTGATGAGCGAGCGGCCCTTCTTGAATTCCTTGCTGACGAACTTGTACGGCGCCGAGATGCGCATGGCGCTCTCCACTCCGCGGGTGCCTTCGAGGGACTCCAGGCAGGCGGTGACGTCCCCTATTCCCACCACCCCGATTACCACGCGTTCCTCGCCTTCGATGGAGTGGACCTTATAGCCGAACTCGCGAATGCGTTCGCAGACGTGGTCGATTTCTTGCCTGGTGGCGTGTGGCCGCATCGATATGATCATGGTTCCTCCAAAAACAAAAAGCCCACTCTCACGAGTGGGCTGGCTGCAAAATGTTGTCTCCGCCAACGCCACTCTACCGGCTGAGCCGGTAGGTAAACGAGCTGGCGAAGCGGTACGACATCGAAATACGAGTATACACCAAGCTATTTGTGCAATGCAAGCAAACCCAAACAATTATATGGATTTTTGAGCACCACAGAATCGCGGTGTACGTGGCTATTGAGGGCAGGCTAAAGCATGCCCCACCTACGGGAGCGTGGCCTCGACCGGGGCCGAGCGCGCGCTCTCATTCCCGGTTTTGTCGAAGGCGCTCACGGCGTAACGGTACGTCTTGCCATGCTCGACGGCGCGGTCCGAGTAGCTGGGGACCGCCGCCAGCTCGCCAATCTGCTCGAACGGACCGGCGCCCGTGGAGCGGTAGACGCGGTAGCCGGCCAGGTCCGGTTCGGTATCGCCTTCCCAGGAGAGCTCGATGGAATTCGGCGCGGTGGCGGCATTGAGACCTGCCGGCACGGCGGGCGGGAAGCGATCTACCGGGGTGATGCCGGCCTCTTCGGAAGGGTCGCTTTCCGCTTCCGCATTGTTGGGGAGCTTGACCATGGTCTGCACCTGGTAGACGTAGTGCTTGCCGAACTCCGCGCTGGAATCGGTCCAGGTGGGTTGCGGCACGTTGGCCACTGGCGCGAAACCCTCGCTGCCGGTGCGCCGGTAGATGCGAAAACTGTCGCCGCGCGCCCGCCAGGTGAGGCGCACGCCATCGGCCGTCGCCTCGGCACGCACTTCCGCCGGCCGCTCGGGAGGCGCAACCACCGGAAGATTCACGAAGTTCGACCAGCCTACGGTCTTGCCCCTGGCGCTCAAAACGCGGACCGCCAGGGTGGCTTCCTTGCCGGTCCATGCCGCCACGGGGATTTCGTAGCGAGCCACCCCGTTGTCGATGGAGCCTGCGGCAACCGGTGTGGCGTGAGCGGCCCAGACCTCTTGATTGAAGGGCGGTTCCGCGGCGCCAATGCGCAGATCCAGCTTCAGGGGCGTCTTGATGGCCACCCCCTCGGTGGTGCGCGGCGGCACCGTGAACTGGACTATGATGCGGCCACCGCGCTGGATTGCGGCGAGATCGAGGACGCGGGCCGGAATGTTGGCCAGCGGGGGCAGAGCATCCCCGGTATAACCGCAACCGCCTGTCAGAAGCGCGGCTGCGGCTATCAGCGCGGGGAGAACTCGATGCATGACTATTGAATCACCACCGGGTACGCCGCGGAGCAAGCCTGCTGCGAGCCCGCCGTAGCGCAAATGATCAGTTGCGTTGCGCCGGCGCCGAGATCGGCCGGTATCATCACGTTGACCTGCTGCACGCCTGTAAGGCCCGGGGCCGCGCCTGCGTACGGCGGGATCAGGTTTTTCCGGTCGGCAATCTGCACCGACACCGTGGCGCTCGCGGGAATGCCGGTGGCGAAGATCTGAAGAATGCTTCCGGCCTTGGCGGGGGTTGCGGCGGTGTTCCCGGTGTAGTCCTGGTTGAGTACGCCACCCGCGAAAATGGCGGGCCAGACGGACGCCAGCGCGACTACTTGCGGCGCGCTGCTCGAGCCATCCACCGTCACCACCAGGGTGGCGGAGGTCTTGGATCCCAGGCTCGCTGGAACCTGAAGGTTGATCTGGGTGGCTCCGACGTAGAGCAGCGTGGCCGGGCTGCCATCGAAGGTAACCGATACCAGCTTGCCGGAGAGGTTGGCGCCCAGCAGCGTGCCGAGAGAACCCGGCACCAGCGGCGTCACCGCGAACGTGGCGGCGTTCACCACCGAGTTGACCGTCACCACCGGCGCGGGCGGAATAATGGGGGCCGGAGGCAGCACCGGGGCCGCCTGCACCGTCAAGGTCACGGGGATGCTAACATTCCCCGCGATGGGCCCGGCATCGATGACGATCCGGGCTTGATACGTGCCTGCCGCCAGGCCTTGCGCCACGGCATAGACCTGCACGCTGCGGTTGTTTTCTCCCGACGTATTATCCAAGGTCAGCCAGCCGGAGCCGGTCGTGTAGCTCACGAGGGCGGTCCAGTTCATGATGCCGCCGCCCGAGTTTTGCACCGGAATGTAGCCGGGCGGGCTGGTCATGGCGCCGCCGGCGATGGCGGTGAGCTCGATGGACATCGGATCGATCGACAATTTCGGGAAGTAACCGGCCTGGCAATCGTTGAGCAGAGGGCAGTCGGACGCGGGTGTCGCCGCGGCGAACCGCGGAACCGGCGGCGGCGCGTCCCCGGCGACCGGAGCGTAGGAGATGCTCTCATGCGTCACGGCGGCGGCAGACGCGTTGGGAACTGAAACAAACGTGGGGAACTGCGCGCTCTCCAGCACGCTGGGATTGGTGTCCACCACCTCATAGACCGCGTAGCCGGCTCCGTTGGTGAGCGGCACTTCGCTCACGGAATCGAGCGGCACGGGGCCGATGCCCGAGGGCGCCGGAAGCAATAAACCGCCGGCCCCGGTGGCATCGGTGTACAGGACGCGCACCAGCAGCAATGTGCCGCTGCCGGGAACGTACTGGCCCACCGCCTGCTGCCCGCCCAGGTCGCCGCCAATCGACGGAACCAGCGCGGTGGACCCGGCCACCACGTCCGGGATGTAGACGTGCGCGTTGGCCGGGAAGCCGGAATAGCCAACCAGAAAGCGGGTGCCGGTGTCATCGCCGGCGGCGCGCGTCGAAAACGCGTTGGCGAAACTTTCGGTGAGTCGCGTGGAAGCGAAAACCGTCCCCGCCGCGAAGAGCGCCGAGAGGCTCGTGGTGGAAGCGAGCGGCGAGCCGGTGCACGGAATGCTGGTGCTGTCCAAGGTAGCGAACAGGCTCGTCTGCGAGCGAGCGACAATCACTGGCGATTGACTGAGTGGAATGGAAGTGCTGCTGATACTCGCCATGACCTGCGTCAGCGCCCCAACAGCGGCGCGGATGTTGGAAATCTTGATGGTGAGGTTGCCACTCGGAGGCACGGTGAAGCTGATGCCGTTGAAGGTGATGCTCCCGCCAGCCACCTGACCAGTACCGCTGGGCACGAAGCCGCTCCCGTAATCCACGAAGAGCACTGTATCCACGGTCTGGTTGTTGTCATCTACCCGGTTGGTGATACCGACCGGCAGGTAGATGGTGAGGTTTCCCGACAATACCGTCCCCGGGTTGGAGCCGGAACATTGCAGGAGAATGTCGCCCATGCGTTCGGTAAGGCCTTCCGCGCGCACCTGAAGAGGCACACCGGAGACCACGCATGAGGACGGTGTTTGAGCAAAAGTGGGGCCGGCCGCCAAGGCAAACACGGCCGCTAGCAAGAAGGCCCGTTTACCAATCGGAGTAGAGGGTCCCATCTAATCCCATTTTATCAGATCCGCTGCGCACGTTGGAACGAACCTGCAGTTGGCTCGGCTCATCGCCACGCCCGTCGTTGGCGGGCAGTACACCGCCACTATCGTGTTCAGCGTGCCCTATGTGCAATGGGGCATGAAGAACCCCAGCACCTTGTTCCTGCGCGTGAGCGACAAAGTGGAGATCAGCATCCACACCGTGGCGCGGGTGGTGCGGTAGCATTCTACCGCGAGCACGTTCTCCACCAGCTCGACGCGGTGGTTGAGCGACACCAGGCGGCCCACTCCGCAACGAGTGGGATCACGTGGTCCCAGACAGCGGCCAAGGGTGGAATCCAGGGCGTGAAAGTGCCCCACCGTTTGGGATCGTCCTGGGCCTGTGTACTCAATTGGCACAACTTATCCGTGGGGTTATCCGATTCACGAGTCGTCTACTAATCCAAATAAGAATTTTCGAAGAACTTTAGGCTCTGAGCAGGAATTCGAAGGGATGCTGGATTGACAGGCATTCTGAAGATTGGGCTTTCCCGGTCAAACTCAGAGGTTGCCTACTGTGGCGCCAATCCAGTGGAAATCCCGGCTGAGAGTGGCAAGTGTCGAGGTGCCGCCACTGCCGAGCCGGTTGATGGTCGTACAGCTTGCACGCCGCCCCGCACTCTGGACAGGGCCAAACGCTTGCGCCCGGCGTCCCACTACAGACCCTGAATTCCCTCCTAAACTAATAACGGTGAGAACTTCGCGGCGGCTGGCGCACTTCCTAGGTCAGTGGAGGTTATTTCATGTTCTTACCTATCGACAGCGACGCGCCGGCAGCCGACCTGGCCCGCTTTGACGATGAATGGGCGAAGACCTCGGTCCCGGCAGACGAAATGTACGGCGACATTCCGGATGGGAGCTACGATGCCGTCATCGAAGGAGCGCGCGTAACGGAAACCACCTCAAGCGCACGCCCGGTAGTCATTTGGAAACTGCGCATCCAAGGGCCGCAGGCAGTGAACCGCGTTGTGACGAAGAATCGAGTGATCACCGACAATACTCTCGGATACCTCAGAGAAGACCTGGAGAAGTGTGGGTTGCAGGTATCGCGCCTCTCCGAGTTGCCCGCCCGCTTGGGAGAATTGGTGGATCGTCCCGTTGGCCTCGATAAGCGCACCAAGGACGGACGGACCAATTTCTACTTCCGCTGGGGGTCCAATCGAACCAGCCAAGGTGGTCCGGACGACGTACCATTCTAGACGCTGGTTCGGAGGCCGGGCTGACGACTGACGCCGGGGGGCAGCTTGGCAAGCTGCGTGCCGGCTGGGGGTGCCCTCTGGGCCCGGCACGCGCGGCGATTGGCAATCGCCGCGCAGGATGCCATCCTGCCCCACTGAAATCGCACCTTTCCTCGCGGTCACAGTGCTAGAACCCCGTCTGCTCGGTGCGGGCGATGATCTCGTCTTGCAGCGCGGTGGTGAGGTCGCAGAAGTAGTCGCTGTAGCCGGCGACGCGCACGATCAGGTCGCGATGTTGCTCGGGATGCGCTTGCGCCGCGCGCAGGGTTTCCGCCGTCACTACATTGAACTGGATGTGATGGCCGTCCAGCTTGAAGTAGGCGCGCACGAGGTGGGCCAGGTTGCCGAGGCCCTCTTCGCCTTCGACGGTCCTGGGCGTGAACTTCTGGTTCAAGAGCGTGCCGCCGGTGCGCGCATGGTCCACCTTGGAGGCCGATTTGAGGACCGCGGTGGGGCCGCGGCGGTCGGCGCCTTGAACCGGCGAAATGCCGTCGGAGTGCGGCTCCCAGGCCTTGCGGCCGTCGGGGGTGGCGCCGGTCACGGAGCCGAAATAGACGTGGCAGGTGGTGGAAAGATAGTTCACGCGGTAAGCGCCGCCCCTGGTGTTGGGGCGTCCATTGACTTCCTCGTAGAACGCTTCGAAGACTTGCGCCAGAATGGCGTCGGCGTAGTCGTCGTCGTTGCCGTACTTGGGAGTCTTGTTCCACAACATCAGGCGCGTCTTTTCCAGACCGTCGAAATTGGCGGCGAGCGCTTCCAGCAGGTCGGTCATGGCGAGCGTCTGGCGATCGAAAACGTGGTACCGGATAGCGGCCAGGCTGTCCGTACACGTGGCCGGCGCAACCGCCATGATGTAAGTGGAATTGTAGCGCGGGCCGCCGTCGTGGTAGTCCTTGCCCTTGGCGATGCAATCCTCGACCAGCAGCGAGAGGAATGGCGCCGGCATGTGGCGCGCGTAGAGGCGCTCGATGACGTTGTTGCCGCGGATCTTGATGTCGATGAAATGATGTAACTGGCTGCGAAATGCCGCGAACACTTGCTCGTAGGTTTGGAATTGGCCGGTGTCGATTCCGATCTTCTTGCCGGTGCGCGGATCGAAGCCGTTGTTGAGCGCGATTTCGAGCACCTTGGGCAGGTTGAAGTACCCCGTCAGGATGTAGGCTTCCTTGCCGAAGGCGCCGGTCTCGACGCAGCCGGAAGTGCCGCCGGCGCGCGCGTCCTCGATGGACTTGCCCTGGCGGAGCAACTCTTCCACCACCATGTCGGCGTTGAAAATCGACGGCTGGCCCCAACCCTTGCGGACAATCTCGAGGCCCCGTTTGAGAAAGCGGTCCGGGCTTTTCCGGCTCAATTGCAGGTTGGAGGAAGGCTGCAGAAGGCGCATCTCGTCGATCACGTCGAGGATGAGGTACGTGAGAGGGTTCACGGCCGAGGAGCCATCCGGTTTGAGGCCGCCGGTATTGATGTTACAGAAGTCCGTGTAGGTGCCGCTCTCGGCCGCGGTGACGCCTACCTTGGGCGGCGCCGGCTGGTTATTGAACTTCACCCAGAAACACTGGAGCAGCTCTTGCGCCTGTTCACGGGTGAGCGAGCCGGCGTCGATTTCGCGCTGGTAGAAGGGATACAGATGCTGGTCGAGATGGCCGGGGCAAAACGAATCCCAGGTGTTCAACTCGGTGACCACGCCCAAGTGGACGAACCAGTAAGATTGCAGCGCCTCCCGGAAGTTGCGGGGCGGGTGCGCGGGCACGTGGCGGCAGACCTCCGCGATTTCCCGCAGCTCGGCTTGGCGGCGCGCGTCGGTCTCTGCGGCCGCCAGGTGCTCCGCCAGCTCGGCGTGGCGTTCCGCGAGACGGATCACGGCATCGGCGGCCACGGCCATGGCTTGAAGCTCCTGCTGCTTGTCGTAAGCTTCCGGATCGGTAAAGAAATCCAGGCGGGCCAGGCTTTCCGCCACCTCGATTTTCAGATCGGCGAGGCCTTTGCGGTAGATCACGTCCCCCAGGACGGTGTGGCCCGGCGACCGCTGCTCCATGAACTCGGTGAAAATGCCCGCCTCGTAAGCGTCCTTCCAGGCAGGCTCCATCGCGGCGAAGATGCGGTCGCGCATGGTGTGGCCCTGCCAGTAGGGGATGATCTCGTCCCGTTGGATGCGCTGGGCCTCCTCGCCGACGGAGTAGGAGATTTTCTCGCGCGAGTCGAGGATTGCGAAATCCTCCATGCTGTGGCAGCACAGCTCGGGAAACGTGGGCGTGCCCTTGGGGGCGGGCCCGCGCTCCCCCACAATCAGCTCGGCGGGGCCGATGGCGATGGTGCGATGCTCCATGACATAAGCCAGTGCGTTGGCGCGCATCAGGGGTACAGATAGTGGCCCGCTCCGCCGATTATAGAACCGGGTCAGGAGCCTGGCGCGCTCGATGGAGAGCCAGGGCTTCGTCGCCAGGCTCGCTTGACGCAATTTCGCGACTCGTTCCGTCATGGTTACCCTCGAACTCCTACGTTCAAACCGGCCCGTACCAGGGCATCGTGGAAGCGCGCGAGATCCGCCGCCGTGGGCCGCGGCGCGTCCGGCAGGCGGTCAGTCAAACCGAGCCGTTTATACTTGCCGGCGCCGATGTTGTTATAAGGCAGCAGCTCGACCTGGCTCGCGGGAAGGTCCGCCAGGTAGCGGGCGAATTGCCGGATGTCGTCATCGGCGTCGTTGATCCCCGGTATGACGGGGATGCGCACGATCACTTTTCGGCCGCGCGTCACCAACGCCTCCAGATTGCCGAGAATGCGCCGGTTGGAAACGCCGGTGTACTGTTTGTGCCTGACGGGATCCATCAGTTTGAGATCGAAGAGCACGAGATCGGCCCTGAGTGCCACGTCCAGGAACACGCCGCTGGGCGCATAGCCGCAGGTTTCGAGGACCGTCGGTATACCCCGGTCCCGGCAGGCGCCGAGCAGGGCGGAAACGAACCGCGGCTGGGCGAGGGGTTCGCCTCCCGAGAGCGTCACGCCGCCTCCGGATTCCTCGAAAAAGACGAGATCTCGCTCGATCTCGGCGACCAGCTCGCCGACGGTCAGCCGCCGGCCGGCGATCTGGCGCGCTTCCGCCTGGCAGACCTCGGTGCAGTGGCCGCAACGGCGGCAGAGGGCGGAGGTGCGTACCGTGCCGTTCACCTGCTCGATAGCGTGTTGGGGACAGGCCGTAACGCAATCGCCGCAATGGCGGCACCGCTCCTCGAGATACAGCAGCTCGGGTTCGAGGCTTTGACTTTCGGGATTATGGCACCACCAGCAAGAGAGCGGACAACCTTTGAAGAAGACGGTGGTGCGGATTCCGGGTCCATCCTGGGTGGAAAACCGCATGATATTGAAAACCACCGCGGTGGATGGGGGGGGACTCTCGGGCTGGTGCAAGGCTACAGCCATGTCAGCCACAGTTTAGCACCGGCACATGGGCGACCCAGGAACCGGGCGGCGCGGGCCAGGGGCCGTGGGCCGGGGACCGGGGGCCAGGCGGCTTGTGTTCGGAAATGGGACTGGGTTCGTTTGGTAAAACTGCCTCGCACGCTTCTCCTGCTTTCAGCGCCGGTTGAAAACCGGCGGCAGGATACAATCCTGCCCCACTGTCATCGGGATGTCCGGAAATGGGACTGGGTTCGTTTGGTAAAACTGCCTCGCACGCTTCTCCCGCTTCCAGCGCCGGTTGAAAACCGGCGGCAGGATACAATCCTGCCCCACTATCATCGGGATGTTCGAAAATGGGACTAGGTTCGTTTGGTAAAATTGCCTCGCACGCTTCTCCCGCTTCCAGCGCCGGTTGAAAACCGGCGGCAGGATACAATCCTGCCCCACTATCATCGGGATGTCCGGAAATGGGACTGGGTTCGTTTGGTAAATCGGGTTCGCGAAGCAGGAGGAGGTTGTCGAGGGCGCGCTGGTAGATGCGGTGGAGGCGGGCCTCGTAACGGTGGAGCAGGTTGAGTTCGGGGGAGGCGGCCAAGTCGGAAAAGGCGGCGGCGATGCGCGCAGCCTCGTCGCCGGGGGGCTGATTGCGGATGGCCTTTTCCATCAAGCGATTCTCGATGGCCCAGGCGCGGCGCATGCGCCAATTGGCGGCGACCATTTCCTCGATCATGGCGAACTCGACGCCATCGGCAGGGGCGAAACGCTCCTGATGCTGGGTGACGAGCTCGTCGAAGCACTCGCTGGATTCGTTTTCCAAGACAATGCACTTGGCCAGGAGACCGTGGCGGAGGGCGTTGGTGGAGGAGCGTTCTTTCCCCTCAAGGGTTATGGGGCCTCGGGAGCGGGCTCCGTTGGCGCGCGAAGAGTTGATTCGTCTAAGTGATCTCATATCATCCAGTCACAGGATACAACGGAGACCCCTCGATAAACATGTTAACTCGTTTGTTTTCAACGTAAAATTGTTGTGACCGGGATTCAGATCAAGGGGTATTTTGGTCTGTTTTTAGGGGTACCCGTGGTAGGTTGGGGGTGGAGGGGGAGAGATGTGGGAGGTTACGAGCAGGAACCAGAGCGGGAGCGGGGATGTGCGAGTGAAGGAAGGGCCGGGGGAACCGCGGGGTGCGGGGAAATGGGGGAGAGAGCAGCTTGGATTCGAGCCGGACAGGGAGCAAGCGCTGGTGCTGGGGTCGGCCAGCAAGCGGGGACTGCTGAACTGTAGCAGGCAGTGGGGGAAATCGACGATCACGGCGGCGAAGGCGGTATACCACGCGTGTACCGAGCCGGAGAGCCTGACGCTGGTGGTGAGCCCAAGCGCGCGGCAGAGCGGCGAATTCGTGCGCAAAGCGGAGGGCTTCGCGAGGCGGCTAGGGATGCGGGTGAAGGGGGACGGGGACAACGCGATCTCGATGGAGTTTCCGAACCAGTCGCGGATCGTGGGACTGCCAGGGAACGAGGTGACGGCGCGGGGATTCTCGGCGGTGTCGCTGCTGCTGGTGGATGAAGCTTCGCGGGTGAGCGACGACCTATACAAGACGATCCGGCCGATGCTGGCGGTTAGCTCAGGGGCGTTGTGGCTGATGAGCACGCCATTCGGGAGCCGGGGGTTCTTCTGGGAAGCGTGGCAGCGGGGCGGTCCGGAATGGGAGCGGGTACGCGCTCCGGCGTACGAGTGCGCGCGGATTTCGCGCGCGTTTCTGGAGGAGGAGAGGGCGACAATGGGCGAGAGGTGGTTCCGGCAGGAGTACCTGTGCGAGTTCGTGGATTCGGTGAGCGGGGTATTCGAAAGCAACCTGGTGGAAGAGGCCATCACGGGGGAATTCGAGCCGCTGCGGATCTTGTGACATGACGGCGGTGACGGGGCAGTACTTCGTGGGGGTGGACCTGGGGCAAAGCCGGGACTTCACAGCCATCGCGGTGTTGGAGCGGGCGGAGCTGGTGGGGGATTGGGACCCGGTGATGTACGCGCGCCGGAAGACGATTGCGCTGCGGCTGCGGCACCTGGAGCGGGTGCCACTGGGGACGCCGTATACGGAGGTAGTGGACCGGGTCGTGGCGGTGACGCGGTCGGGGGAACTGGCGGAGCGATGCCACCTGATCGCGGATGCGACGGGGGTGGGGCGGCCGGTGCTGGACATGCTGCGGAGAGTGGAGCTGGGGTGCAGGAGGCTGTGGCCGGTGTTGATAACGGGCGGCGACCTGGAAACGTATGCGAACGGGTATTACCGGGTGCCGAAGCGGGACCTGATTGTGGGACTCCAGTTGCTGCTACAGCGGAGGGGGCTACAGATTGCGAAGGGGTTGAAATTCGGGCCGGTGCTGGCGCGGGAGATGGCGGAGATGCGGGTGAAGATCACACCGAGCGGGAACGAGCAGTACGGGGCGTGGCGAGAGGGGGAGCACGACGACCTGGTGCTGGCGGTGGCGCTGGCGTGCTGGGGGGCAAGGAAGGCGTGGCCGGGCGCGGGGGATGGGGAGGAGGGGTGGTGGAGGGGGGCGGGGTAGGGGCGGGGGCGGGCTGGTGGCGGTTTTCAGAGAGAGGGATAATAGAAGCCGGCATGAGCAGAGACGAGACGATTCAGGAACTGGTGCGGCGGGTGGTGGAGTTCTATCAGCCGGAGCGCATCTACCTGTTCGGGTCCGCCGCGCGCGGCGAGGACGGTCCGGACAGCGATGTGGATCTGTGCGTCGTGCTACCGGACGATGCTCCCGAGAGCCTCTACCGCGACCGGAGTATCCACGGGCGTTTTTGGGGGTTGGGAGCGGCAGTGGATGTAGTTCGGCTGGCGAGCAGCGATTTCGACGCGCGCGGGGCGCACGTGGCGGCATCCCTACCGGCCACCATCCTGCGCGAGGGGAGGCTGCTGTATGACGCCAGACGAGCTGCGGCGTAGGGGCCCGAACGTCCCCGCGATTCCTATGCGCTCGTAAGGGTATAGACCATATCGGTGACAAACCGGCGAAACGATTCGTTCTGAACGAAGTGCTTGTAGAGTTCCGTGTCGTCCTTGAGCAGGGATACCATGACTCGCTGCAAGGCCTGGTCATGCTCGAGGCGGGCGGTGTCCGGCGTGTTTTTCTTTGCGTTCTGGTAGCCCTGGTCGGCTGCGACCTTCGGGGCGATGTCGTCCGTGATGCGCTGCGCCACCCGGTCCGCATCGGTGAACAATGTGCCAAAGTGCTCGTTGAACGCCTTGAGGATGTTGCTGAGGCGGTCCAACTCCGGCTCGGGCTTCCGGCCGCCGCCGGAGGCCGGCACGGGGCCAATCTCGGCGTCCGTATCCGGCAGGCTGATGTTCATAGCCGCCTTCTTCTCGGCGCGGTAGCTGTCCATGTCGATCGCTTCCAGGATGCCCTTTGAGAGGTCATCTTCAATGGGCGCCGGAAGCTTCGGAATGAGGAACGTGAGCAGGATCGACAGTTTCTCCCACGCAGCGTTGTTATATGGCAGGATCGAACCCAGGAAGTCATAAGTTCGGGTGAAGGCTTTGGCCTTCCCCTTGAAATCCACCTGACCATCTTCGTTCAGCCGCTCCTTGTAGACGGCCACGCAAGTGTCGAGGATCGGATCGAGGTATTTCTCCCGGTCCGCTCCTTCGAGATACTGGCGCACCAGCGTCTCCACCTGTTCCGGCGAGTATACCTGATAGTTGTCCAAGGCTGCTTTGAGGTCGTGGAGCTTGTTGGGATCGGTCTCTTCGCTCAGCACCGTGGTGCGGTAGTAATCCGAGAATGCCGCCGTGATGGTCTCGGTGTTGTTCATGAAGTCAAGGACGAACACATCGTGCTTCTGGGGGTGCGCCCGGTTCAGGCGCGACAAGGTCTGCACCGCCTTGACGCCGGCCAGCAGCTTGTCGACGTACATGGTATGGAGCAGCGGCTCATCGTAGCCGGTCTGGAACTTATCGGCGCAGATGAGGAATCGGTACGGGTCCTCCTGAATGCGATCCGCGATGTTGTTGCTCGGGAAGCCGTTCAGGGAGGATTCAGTGACCTTCGCGCCGCCGTATTCGTGCTCGCCGGAGAACGCGACGATGGCCCGGTACGGGCTTTTCCGCTCCTGGAGATATTCGCGGAAGGCGTGGAAATACTGAATGGCGCGCTCGATGCCGCTCGTAACCACCATCGCCCGGGCCTGGCCGCCGATCTTATTGAGGGCGATCACGTTCCCATGGAAGTGATCCACCATGATCTCGGCTTTGAGACGGATGGCGTGGTCGTGGCTTTCCACGTAGCGCCGCAGCTTCTTTTGGGCGCGCTTGGTGTCGAACTCCGGGTCGCTCTCCACCGTCTTCACCAGCTTGTAGTAGCTGTCGACGGGGGTGTAGCTCCTCAGGACGTTGAGAATAAACCCTTCCTGAATCGCCTGTTTCATGGTGTAGCTGTGAAAGGGCCTGTGCCTGGTCCTTCCTCCCTCGCCAGGGAACGGATCGCCAAACATTTCCAGGGTCTTGTTCTTCGGTGTAGCGGTGAAAGCGAAGTAGCTGGCGTTGTCGAGCAACTTGCGCGCCGCCATGCGCTGCTCCAGCGCGTCGTTGATCTCATCCTCCGGATCGGCGAGGGCCTCGCTTAGGGCGGCCGATGTCTTCCCGCCCTGGCTGGAGTGCGCCTCGTCGATGACAATCGCGAAGTTGCGGGTGCGGTGCTCGTCTCCGATCTCATCCAGGATGAACGGAAACTTCTGCACCGTGCTGATGATGATCTTTTTGCCGCCCTCGATGAACTTGCGCAGGTCCCCGGAGTGGGTGGCGTGCCCCACGGTGGCGCTCACCTGGGCGAAATCCTTGATGGTCGCCTGGATCTGATCGTCGAGGATTCGCCGGTCGGTAATGACGATGATGGAATCGAATACTTCCTTCCGGTCTTTGCGGACACGGATAAGCTGGTGCGCCAGCCAAGCGATGGAATTCGACTTCCCGCTGCCGGCGGAATGCTGAATCAGATACCTTCTTCCGGCGCCGCGCCACGCGACGTTGGCCAACAGCCGGCGCACGACGTCCAGTTGCTGGTAGCGGGGAAAAACCTGCTTGTCCTTTTTCCTCCCCGTCTTGGGGTCCGTCTCCTCGATGATCTGCGCGTAGTCCTCGATGATGTTGGTGAGGCCCCGAGGCGTCAAGATCCTCTTCCAGAGGTAATCGGTCTGAACGCCGTAGGGGTTGGGCGGGTTCCCCGCGCCATCGTTCCACCCCTGGTTGAACGGCAGGAACCAGGAGGCTTTGCCCTTCAACTCGGTGCACATCTTCACCTGCTGATCATCCATCGCAAAATGAACGATGCACCGGCCGAACTTGAAAAGCAATTCGCGCGGATCGCGGTCTCGGCCATACTGCTCGACGGCGTCTGCCACAGTCTGTTTGGTGAGGCTGTTCTTCAACTCGAACGTCGCGATGGGCAGGCCATTGATGAACAGGCAGAGATCCAGCGCGCGGCGCGTCTCGTCGCGGCTGTAACGAAGCTGGCGCGTGACGCTGAAGCGGTTGGCGCGAAACAACTCCGCGGTTTTGTCGTTTCCCGGCGAGGGGGTGCCGTAGAAAAGCGTCAGCTCGTGTTTGCCGTGCTTGACGCCATGGCGCAGAACGTCAATGACACCACGGGACGTGATCTCCGCTTGCAGGCGCGCGAGCAGCTTGCGGCGTTCCGGATTGTCGCTGCCGAGCCCGAGTTCGGACGCCACGGCCTCCTGAGTCTGTCGCAGGAAGGCGGATAACTGGACAAGGTCCACCGCATTGTCTCGGTCGTAGTCCGTGGGGTCGCCCGCGATCCAGCCGAAGGCGGTCATGCTGGAGAAGATCAGCGTCTCCAGCCCCTTCTCGCTGGTGTCGGTAGTGCCAGCCGGCGACTCCGGTTTGGCCGCTTCGATGCGGAGCACTCCCTCGGCGCCGCCGACTTCCGCCAGGAACGCGAACAGCCGGGGATCGCGAGCCTGGAAGCCGGCGACAAGCGCCTCGGCTCCGGATTGCGGCAGTTCCAGGCGCACTCGGCAGGTATTTGCGGGGGTGACGGAGATAACCCGGACCTCCGAATAGGCGACGCCGGCGTAGGCGGCTGTCATTGAGGCGAAGCGCAACCTTGCTCTTTCCGTCAGCGAATCCGGATCGCAGGACAGGACGAAATCGACCAGTAGCTTCTGCTCTGGCGACATGGGCGGCATCCGGTCGCGTTCGAGGGCACAGGGCCGCTGTTTGTACTTATGAAGCGTCGCCTCCGGCCACTTCTCCACGTGCGATCGTGTATGGCAGTTAGCGCAGAGAACAATCAGATTGGGCGCGCTGTTGTCCTGCGTTTTGCACCAGGGAATGATGTGTGCGTTTTCCAAGGCAACAGGTTCGCAGTCGACAGCGCAGCGGTGCCGGACCTCGAACAGAAGATCCTCGGCGATTGCTCTTGGAATGGTGGGGCGGCTACTCATGGTCTACTGCCTCCAGGAGTTCTTCCGTTTCGCCCTCGATGTCGGCCTGGACCGCTCCTTCGGGTTCGTTCGCTTCGCCGGGGAGCCAGCGGGCGGCCTCTCGGACGTCAAATTGACCGGTGACGACGTTGGCGATTATGCGAGTACGGTATTCCCGGATGAGGCCGATCTCGCGCTCGGTGCGATCTATGGCGGCAGTCAGATTTCCAGTGCGACTGTCGATCTCAGCGACGATCATTTCTTGCTCTGCGACCGGAGGTAACAGCACCAGCAATGTTCTCACATCATCCAAGGTCAGACCAACCTTGGTTCCTCCATTTGTTCTAAGCTGACACTGGACATTTCCAAAGCGGGATAAAAGACAATATGCGATCCAGCGGGCACGACAGACTCTACCTTTGAGCCGGATCAATGCAGTGTGCTGGTTCACGTAGGCTTCGCCCAAATCGGCAGGAACGATGCCGACCGCCCCTATTTGAGCGGTGATTGAAAGCAGAACGTCGTTTTCCAGAACCCTGGTTCGCTCACCTTCTGCATCGGCAGGTGGTGACACGTGGGTGGTCCTGTTGAGTTTCAAGTCTATCGACGTTGTCGATATGTTGCCAATGCGGAGAAAAATGGGGCCTTCGTCTGAGTAATATCGCGCCCAGCCGCGCGAGCCGCTAGTCACGAATTGCGACAGCGTCTTCAGTCTCCTTACCTCCCAGTGTTCCGGGATTTCTCCAAGCCACGAGTTTCCAGAGGGCTTGAGGCGGAAATTGTGGTCGAGACCACGAGTTACGGCGCGGTGGATGATGGCCTGCTTCTGCTCGTTGAGGAGCGCAATCAACCTCTTCTTCGCCCCAATCGCGCGCTCAGATTCTCTGCCTGTAGACTTCAGAAACCGTGTGATCGCCTCCTGCTCCTCCGGTGGCGGCTTCGTGGAATAGATCATCTTGAAATGCTCGGGCCGAAGACTCCACATGTCCGAAGTAATCCCGTATGACCAGCGTTCCGCTTCCTTGGCGAAATGTGGAGTACGATAAAGCCAGTGGAAGTAGCGCGGATAGGAATCGTCACGAAGTCTTTCGACGACGTAAGCGGGGCTTATGATGCCGCGAAACTCAGAAACGCCAATCGCCCCTTGCCATGCCCGCATCTTGTTGTAGGCAAGGTCCCCCGGGCACACCAGCTTGTAGGCCGCCTTGTTTTGGTTAGAGCTGTCCTTCTTTGAACTGTCCTCCAATAGAGTCTTCTGCGGGATCACGCCTCGGGCAATTGTTACCGAAAGCATCTCTTCGTCGGCATGATTCTTATCTTTGATTTCGGCAAAAATGGCTCTATTGGGCAGTACAGGCCAATGAGCCGGAATCCGCCCGAGCCACGGCACGCCCGATTCCCTGTACTCCGGATACGGCTTCAGCGCGCCGATCATTCCACCCCCTTCCTCGGTTTCCGCTTCTGCTTGGCGGCGGCGATCTGTCTGGCCTGCTCAACAGCACTCTCGAAATCCACATCCACCGGCTGGGGCTTCGCGTCTTCGGTGGCCTGGAACTTGTCGAATTCGGATTGCGCCTTGGCAAGTGCGGCGTCGTGGGTGATGGTCCCGGCGTGCGTCAGGAGGTCGCGGTCGCTCAACCTCAGGAAACTGTCGAGTTTAGCGATCCATTCGCGCATCGTCATGGGCTTGCGGCTGCGCGCCTGAAGTTCGGCGAAATCGAGGTAGGCCGAAACTATCAGATTGAGCGTCTCGATTTCCTGCTGGGTCAGGTAGTTCTTGGCGAAACCGACATCGGTGCGGCGCGGGCGGCTGCCGGCCCACGTGGTCAGACCCATGTTTGGCTGGGTTGAATCGGCGCGGTGGATGATCACTTCGGCGGCAGTGTGGCCGTGCGCCGCCCAGTGCATCTTGTTCTGAACCACGGCAAAGAACTTCTGCGAGGCCACCGCGCTCGGATCGTAATCCACGCTGGTAGCATAGATGTCGAGGACCTTCCGCCAGAACACCCGCTCCGAGGAACGGATATCGCGGATGCGGGCGAGCAGTTCGTCGAAGTAGCCGCCACCGCCGGCCTGCTTCAGGCGTTCGTCGTCCATGGCGAAGCCTTTGACCAAGTACTGCTCCAACTGGGCGGTGGCCCATTGGCGGAACTGAGTGCCTCGCGCGGAGTTCACGCGGTAGCCGACGGCCAGGATTACCTCCAGGCGGTAGAATTCGATTTCCCGGGATATGGACCGGATTCCCTCGGTTTGAACTGTTGCAAATTTTGCAACAGTTCGCGCCGGGTTGAGTTCGCCGCTCTCGAAGATGTTCTTAATGTGCCTTGAAATGACCGACTTATCGCGTTGAAAGAGGTCGGCGATCTGATTGAGCGTTAGCCAGACGGAATCCTGGATCAGCCTGACATTGATTCGGGTTCGCCCGTCTTCGGTGCGGTAGAGCACCAGTTGCCCAGTCCCCTGCGGCGGCACGGGCGTGGGGAACCGGTCCTCGTCGGTCACTTCGAGGCCCCTTGGACCAGTTCGTCCAGCAAGCCTTCCGCTTCACGCTCGACGGCGAGGATGTCGGCGCGGATCTCGTCAAGTGTGCGCAGCGGTTTCGGCTGGTAGAAGTAGCGGGTAAACGAAATCTCGTAGCCGATCTTGGTCCCGTCCGGATCGATCCACGCGTCCGGCACGTGTGGAAGGACCTCACGCCGGAAGAACGCCTCGACGCCGCCCGGCTCCAGGAGTGGAACCTGCTCGGTGTCGCGGAGTTCTGCATCCGCCTCGTATTCCACTATGGACCGCTTGCCGCCAACCATCTGTTCGTATCGCCCGTGGAGCGGGTCGGCCTGCATCCTTCCGGGTTTGGAGACCTTGGCAACCACGGGCGGGGCCGACTCGACACGCCAACTCACGGCGCGGAGCAGGAGCTTTCGGTCGCCGGCGGTGAGGCTCAGGTTTAGCCGGCCGAGAGTTTCGTCCACTCGACCGCGGAACACGTTATGGTCTTCGAACAGGCTGTCGCCCAGTTCCTTGCGCAGTTTGTCGGCGGTCTCAACGAGGCGGGCATCGCGGCGCCAGGTGGAGGGATCCAGGAGTTTCTTCTTGCGCTTTTCGGATAGAGTGGGCTTCGGAGTTTCGGCCTCATCCCCGCCTTCGTCTTCGCCGCCGTTTTCTTCGGTCTTGCCCCATTCGCTTAAGCGTTTTTCAAGGGCCGATCGCACGGATTCGAAGTCCCCGAAAACCACATCGCCAAATTCATCGCAAATCTCTTCCCGGATGGCCTCGTCGCCCGAGGCAAACCGAAGGGCTTCAATGGCCTTGCGCGTAAACTGGCTGTGGAGCCGGAGCGGACGCTGCACGACGACCTTCCAGTACCCGAAGGCGCTGTTCGGGAAGATCTTCGATTGGGGCGATTCTTCGAAGGCCACGTACGTGTCGCAGATCCGTTTGATGTCGTCGTCCGACAGTTCACAGTTCTTCTTGCCGAGATTCTTGCGCAGCGGCCTGAACCATTGGGTTGCGTCGATGAGTTGAACCTTCCCGGCGCGGCTCCCCGGTTTCCGGTTGCTGAGCACCCATATATAGGTGGCGATTCCGGTGTTGTAGAACATGTTCAACGGCAGCGCGATAATGGCATCGAGCCAATCGTTTTCAATCAGCCAACGGCGGATGTTGCTTTCGCCCTGGCCAGCGTCGCCGGTGAAAAGCGAAGACCCGTTGTGGACTTCCGCGATGCGGCTGCCGAGGTGGGTATTGTGGCTCATCTTGCTGGCCATGTTGGCCAGGAAAAGCATCTGCCCGTCGCTGGAGCGGGTGATGAGGGAGTATTCCGTATCGTCCCCGTGCGTGATTTTGAAACGCGGATCGCGCATCCCCTCTTTGCCACCCATGGCTTCGAGGTCCTTCTTCCAGCTCTTGCCGTAGGGCGGATTGGAGAGCATGAAGGCGAACTCCTCGGCCGGGAAGGCGTCGTGCGATAGGGTAGAGTGCTCCGCGCCGCCGATAATGTTGCTGGCGCGATCACCTTCACCCTTCAGGAGCATGTCCGCCTTGCAAATGGCGTAGGTCTCGGGGTTGATCTCCTGGCCATACAGATATGTGCTCGCATGTACGCCGTAACGGGAGACGAGGTCATGCAGGGTCTCTTCCGCGACGGTGAGCATGCCACCCGTACCGCACGCGCCGTCGTAGATCTTATATGCTCCAGACTGAATGGAGCCGGCCACGGGAAGAAAGACGAGGTTAGCCATCAATCTTACCGCGTCGCGCGGGGTCCAGTGCTCGCCGGCCTCTTCGTTGTTCTCCTCGTTAAACTTGCGAACCAACTCCTCGAACACCGTGCCCATGGCGTGGTTATCCATGGGCGGTTGTCTTACCGAGCCGTCCCCGTTGAGGACGGGAGTGGGGCCGAAGTTAATCTCCGGGTCGAGGAACTTCTCGATCAGGGTCCCGAGGGCGTCGGCCTTCGAGAGGGTCGGAATCTGGTTCCGGAACTTGAAATTCTCCAGGATGTCCTGAACGTTGGGCGAAAAGCCGCCCAGATAATCCTCGAAATCGAGCCGGAGCTGCTGCTGGCTGCTGCGGGCACGGAGGTCCCGGAGGGTGAACTTCGACGTATTGTAGAAAGCTTGGCGAGCTGCATCACAGAGCGCCGCCCGCTGCTCCGTGATCCCGGCTGCATCGAGCATTTGCTTTGTATCCAGGACGTTCTTCTTGGTTGGCTCCAGGACCGCGTCCAGCCGGCGCAAGACGCACATTGGCAGGATGACATCCGGGTACTTGCCGCGCTTGAACAGGTCGCGGAGAACGTCATCGGCGATGCCCCAGAGGAATGAGACGATTTTGCTATGCGCGGCTTGATCCATATGCGTTCCGCAATCCAGTTCGGCGGTGGACGGCGATTCTCTTCAATCGACTACTGTATCCGATACCGGAACCGACGAGGTAATCTATCGCTGGCTCGTCTCGGACGGGTGGCCGAACTAATCGAGGGGTTCGATACCCCTTACGGCATGGAACTACTGGCGACCGTTCACTGGGTGGCCCATCGCGGTGGACCGAAGAGCGAGACGCCAGCATCCGACTTCGCGACGGCGGCGGAGCAGGTCCACGCCTGGAACCCGCGCAAAAAGAAGGTCTTCAGGCCGGAGCACATTCGTACAGCCTGGAACCGACTTTCCCAACAGGGCTGGATAGATCGGTAGCGCCTGCTAAAGCGGCCCCATTGAAGCCTCTTACGGTGACGCCGGTTCTGGCCTTCGTCGCGAATACGGTTTCGCCAGTGCACTGGTGTCGAGGAAGTAGCCGGGCCTTAGAAACCATGCAGGAAGAACTTCACATCGGCTGCGTGGGCCACGTAGCACAGGCAACCGTGCCTGATGCGACTTAGTTTTTTCAGGAACGGGAATTCTACGGAAGTTGTGGGGCGGGTTGGCAGGGGCACCCTCTGGGTCCGGCGGGTTGGTAACCCGCCCGGAACCGCGCGTACACAGGCCGCCGGCGCCGGTTGGAAACCGGCGCGCAGGATACAATCCTGCCCCACAATCCATGCAGGATGTTCGATCCCGGGAAAACCAAGTGGCATTGGACTGAGAGTCTGCGCCACATCGGTGGCTGGGAAGTTATTCTTGAGTGGTTCCTTAACGTTCGTTCCGCTCTGCCGCGAAGTCGGCGTCCATGGAGCCTGGAATCCGCGACAGTGCCCGCCTGACAGTCTCCAGGGTGACGGTGTGGTCCGCGAGCGCCTCAAAGCGCGCAGGAGCCTCAAATTCCAAGTCATCTTCAGGAGGATCGTCGTCGTCGCGAATGAGGTCCTGTCTCAAGACGCCAGCGCCGGGGCCACCCTGGCGGCGAGCTGGTCGAAGGTGACGATCTCGTAGAGCGAGGGGTCGGACATGATGCGGGCCACCAGGGCGGCGTGCATGGCGTGGCCGGCGCGCTCGGCTATGACGTGGCCCAATAGCGGGCGGCCCAGCAGCGCCAGGTCGCCGATGAGGTCGAGCGCCTTGTGGCGGCAACACTCGTCGGGGGCGCGCAGGCCCTCGGGGTTCAGCACGCCGCCATGGTCGAAGCCGACGCAGTTCTCGAGCGAGGCCCCGCGGATGAGACCCATGTTGCGCAGTTGGTCCTCATCGGCGCGCCAGCCGAAGGTTCGGGCAAAGGCGATCTCGGAAGCGTAGCGCTCGGGGGTCACTTCGAGTTCGATGGAGTGGCGTCCCACGGGGTACGGATAGTCGGTATCGCAGGTGAGGCGGAAAGTGTCGGCGGGAAGGATGGCGATGCGCTTGCCGCGATCTTCCACCGAAATCGCGCGGCGGATGCGAAAGTAGCGGCGCTTGCGGCGGTACTCGTGAATGCCGGCCGCCTCAATGAGACGCACGAAGGGCAGGCCGCTGCCATCCAGGATGGGAACTTCCAGGTTGTCGATTTCCACGTAGACGTTGTCGATGCCCATGGAGTAGAACACGCTGAGCAGATGCTCGGTGGTGGAGATCAGAACGCCCTGGCGCATCAGGCTGGTGGCGTAACTGACGCGCGCCACGTGGCGCCAACTGGCGGGAATCTGGAAATTCTCGAGATCGGTGCGCACGAAGACAATCCCCGTGGAGACGGGAGCGGGAAGGATGCGGATGTGGACGGGCGCGCCACTATGAAGGCCCACACCACTGGCTTCAACCGGGCGCTGTACCGTAGTTTCACAATGGGGGCTCAAACTCTATCCTGAGAGCAACTGGGAAACCCAACTGCAAGTATATGATGCGCAAAGAGTTGGAATGGTTACGGTGTGGTTAAAGAGCCACGGTTTGCAAGGGGGTTGTGGCGGAAATGCAAACAATGGCAAGCTAAAGCATGCCCCACCGATTGTTCCTGATCGACGCGTTCGGGTTTATCTTTCGGGCCTACCATGCGCGCGCCCGCAGCGGCGCTCAGCCCATGCGGACCAGCACGGGGCTATCCACGGAAGCGGTCTACATTTTCAATAGCATGCTGCGGAAGCTGGCGAGGCAGTATGAACCGCCCTACATCGCGGCGGTCTTCGAGAGTGAAGGGCCGACACTGCGGGAGCAGGAGTTCGCCGCCTACAAGGCCAATCGCAAGGAAACGCCGCCGGACCTGCTGGAGCAGATTCCCTACGTCCGCCGGGTGCTGGAGGCCATGAAGATTGCGGTGCTGGAATACCCGGGGTTCGAAGCCGATGATGTCATCGGCACGCTGGCGCGGCGGGCGGAAGAGGCGGGTTTCGAGGTGGTGATCGTCTCGAGCGATAAAGACATGATGCAGCTCGTGACGGAGCGGGTTTCGATGCTGAATCCGGCCAAAGACGACGCGTGGTACACGCCGGAGAAGGTCAAGGAGTTCCTGGGCGTGCGGCCGGAGCAGGTGGCGGATCTGCTGGCGCTGAAGGGCGACGCGGTGGACAACATTCCAGGGGCGCCGGGGATCGGGGAGAAGGGCGCGAAGGACCTCATCGAGCGATTCGGATCGGCGGAGGGGGTGCTGGAACACGCCGCGGAAGTGGAGCGGAAGGCGTACCGCGAGGGCCTCCAGAACCACGCCGAACAGGTGCGGCAGAGCAAGCGGCTGGCCACCATTGCGACCGATGTGCCGGTCGCCTTCTCGCTGGAATCGGTGAAGGCGCAGCCGGCCGACGCGGCGCTGTTGAAGGCGCTCTACACGGAGCTGGAGTTCCACAGTCTCCTGAAGGAACTGGGGCCGGGCGAAGACACGCGAACCAAGGATTACCGCGTGGTGGAATCGGCCGGGGAGCTGACGGCGTGGCTGGAAGCGGCGGCGGGCGCGCCGGTGGCGGTGGCGCCTTCGCAACGGGCCGAGGACGAATTGGCGCTGGACACGGTGGGCCTGGCGTGGCGGGTGGGAGAGGCGCGCGCGATGACGGCGGAGTACCTGCCGCACATCAAGGGGTGGCTGGAGGACGCCGCCACGGTGAAGGTGGCGTGCGACGTAAAATCGGCGCTGCTGGCGCTAGGCCGGCTGGGCATCGAGGCGCGCGGATTCGAGCACGATGTCATGCTCTACGCCTTTCTGCTGGATGCCGATCCCTCCGGCTGCTCATTGGAGGAGCAGGCGCGGCGGCGCCTCGATGTGCAACTGGGGCCCGCGCCCGAACAACATGCCGACATCACTCTGGAGTTATGGAAACAACTGGCGCCGGCGGTGGAGGCGCGCGGCATGGGCAAGCTCTACGCGGAAATCGAGCTGCCGCTGGCCCCGGTGCTGGCGCGCATGGAGCGGGCGGGCGTGCGCATCGACACGGGGGAGCTGCGGCGGCTCGCGGAGCTGATGGAAGGCCAGATCGCGCGGCTGACGGCCCAGATCCATGAGCTCGCCGGACGGACGTTCAACATCGGCTCGCCGCAGCAGCTTGGCGAGGTGCTGTTCGACGAGCTGCATCTTCCGGCGCCGGTGAAATACGGAAAGGGGAAGGCGCGCTCCACCGCGGCGGACGTGCTGGAGGAGCTGGCGGCGGACCACGAAATCGTGCGCCTGGTGCTCGAGTACCGGCAGCTCACCAAGCTGAAAAGCACGTACGTGGATGCGCTGCCGGCGCTGATCGACCCGCGCACCGGGCGGCTGCACACCAGCTTCAACCAGACGGGCGCGGCCACGGGGCGGCTATCCTCTTCCAACCCCAACTTGCAGAACATACCGATCCGCACCGAACTGGGGCGCGAGATCCGCGCGGCCTTCGTGCCCCGGGAAGGGTGGAAGCTGGTGACGGCGGATTACTCGCAGATCGAGCTGCGCCTGCTGGCGCACATGTCGGGGGATGCGCGGCTGGTGGAGGCCTTCCGGGAGGGTGAAGACATCCACACGCGCACGGCGTCGGAGGTGCTGGGCGTGCCGCCGCTGATGGTGACGCCGGAGGCGCGGCGCGAAGCCAAGGCGGTAAACTTCGGGATCGTTTACGGCATCAGCGCGTTCGGACTGGCGGCCCAGTTGGGGATCTCGCGCGGCGAGGCGGAAAAGTACATCAAGAACTATTTCGCGCGCTACGCCGGGGTGCGGCGATTCATCGATGCGACCATCGCGGAAGTGCGGCAAACGGGGGTGACGCGCACGCTGTTCGGACGCGAGCGGCCCATCCCCGAGATCAACAGCAGCAACGCCGCGGCGCGCGGGTTCGCGGAGCGGACGGCGGTGAATTCGCCGCTGCAAGGAACGGCGGCGGACTTGATCAAACTGGCGATGGTGCGCATCGACGCCGCGCTCGATGGCGGCGGATACCGGAGCGCGATGCTGGTGCAGGTGCACGACGAGCTGGTGTTCGAGTGCCCGCCGGAGGAGGTGGAGGCGGTCTCGAAGCTGGTGAAGCGCGAGATGGAAGGGGCCTGCCAACTGGACGTGCCGCTGGTGGTGGATGTGGGCGTGGGGGACAACTGGCGGGACGCGAAGTAGGGCGCGTGGTATCCTCTATTCAAGGCGAGGGCGGATGGGTTTTCCCAAGGGCGCATGGCTATTGCTCGGCGGAGTGGTCTTTCTGGGGGCATTGAGCGCCCAGCGGCCGTTCCGCGAATACCCCGGCATCGAGTACAGCAACTTTCCGATTCCCAAGGACTGGCAGGAGAAGACCGAGTGGGTCTACGCCCGCCTGATGTACCCGCCCATGTTCGGCGTACACGGGCGCGGACGCTTCGGCTTCGGCCGGTTCCGCGGTGTGGATTGGACGCAGGGGCTGTCCAACTGGACCACCGATTATCCGCGGGCGGACCGGCATTTCGCGGAGGCGCTGCGGCGCTTGACGCGCATACATGTGCGGTCGGTCGAGGAGCCGGTGAACCTGGACGAAGGCGACGAGTACGATTGGCCGTGGCTCTACGCCGTGGAGGTGGGCCACTGGAACCTGACCGACGCACAGGTCAAGTCGATGCGGGAGTATCTGCTGCGGGGCGGTTTCTTCATGTGCGACGATTTCCACGGGACGGAAGAGTGGGCGGTCTTCGTCAACAGCATGCAGAAGGTGTTTCCCGACCGGCCCATCGTGGAGATCGACAACAAGGACCCCATCTTCCACACCGTCTACGATCTGGACGACCGCTTCCAGGTGCCCGGTGAGCAGTACGTTCGCTCGCACCGCACTTATGAGTACGACGGCTATGTGCCGCACTGGCGGGGGATCTACGACGACAAAGGCCGGCTGATGGTGGCCATCTGCTTCGACATGGACCTGGGCGATTCCTGGGAGCACGCGGACAATCCGCAGTATCCCGAGAAGTTCTCAGGCATGGGAATCCGGATCGGCGTCAACTACGTGGTGTATGCGATGACGCATTGATTGCCGGAACACCCCACCGGCGACAAGGGGGTGCCCCCTGGGCCCGGCGCTACTAGCGGCGCAGATAGGCGTCGTCGCCTTTGATCCAATCTTCGCGGGCCGGTGAGAACACGTCGACCACCACGCTGTCCTCGAGCGCCTCGACGCCGTGAGGCACGTGCGGCGGGATGGCGATCGACTGTCCGGCGCGCACGATCCGCTCCCCGCCTTCGATCAGGAATTTCATGGCGCCCTTTTCCACCGTGGCGATCTGTTCATGCACGTGGCTGTGCGCGGGAACCACCGCACCCTTCTGGATCTCGAGCCGCGCGATGGTCATATTGGCGCCGTGGATGACTTTGCGGGCCACGCGCGGGTTCAACTGTTCCGGTTCCAGCTTGTTCCAGTCGTAGAGTTGCATGGAAGGCATTCTAGCATTCGCGGCGCCGGATAACGGAATGTCGGCAGTGTTTGAATCTGCGCTGAACGCAGACTGCGAGAGGCGAAGATCGGACCAGAACCTTAGACGCTCTTTCCTTTCAGGCTATACTCTGTTGTGCGCCGGTCACCCCGAGCGCTTCTTCGTGTTCTCACCTGGAAAATGCCCGCGCGGATGGCCATGTTGAGCCACTTCTTCGCTATTTCAGCATCCAAGAAGACCTCCCCAGGGGCCGAGGCGCTACAAACCACCTCCAACATCCGGCCAAAGGTGATCCAGTCGTTTTTCGGGTATCGCGACCGGATCGCCACCGCAATGTCCGAAAACGTGCTCCCCGGTTCAACTGGAATCGCTTCACCGTGCAGCAGCTCCGTCAACAGCGGAGCCGATATGGTACCTGCAGCCCTCTTCAGCTCGTTTGGAATTGAGTACGTTTCACCCCTCTCGTACAACTTTCGCGCGGCACGCCTCAAGGACTCGTCGGCAATCCCATTATCTCGGGAACGGAGTGCCCGGACCGCGAAGGCCGTCTCCTTCAACCCACAAGTCGTGGCGATCCATTCTCCTATCTGGTCCTCGGGTGGCAGCATCCTCACTTCCACCGGATGCCCGAAATACTCTAGCAAACCTACCAGCGGAATATCCTCTGGAACTAGGTCTCGGTCGGCACAAAGGTCGCCGGCCGCCGACAAGCAATCTCTCACCAAGTCGGCGCCCAGCCAGTACAGCGCCGACAAAACGTCGAAGGCGTCCTTAGTGGTCATTCGACTAATGGCCTCTGCCCACCGTGTCGGGGGTACGCCCCGCACCCACCTTTCGGTCGCTGCCCGGTCGACATGCGTGAGGTGCCAAATGCACTTGCCCACCACGCGCGGTTCTGAGTCATTTAGAACGGATCCAATGTCAAGCCCAAATATGGACTGAGCGATACGGTTACAGGATTTGGGCTCGACCGGGTCAAAGAAGTGCATAAGCTCCACAACACCAATAATCAACCTGGACGAGACTTGATTCTGCCAATCATACGTGCAAGCACTTTTCGCCACCGCAACGGAAGTTGCGTTGGGAGGACTCTCGCCGTCCCGGGTCACCGAATCGGCTGCCTCGGCCTCCAGCGAACGAAGATTGCTGAGCAGGAGTGAAAGCTCGTCTGAGCCGCATGACGATGGCGAGCAATTGGCCAGACCTGGGACCTGCTTGAGGATTCCGAGCACGTCCTCATCTTCGACGCCCATATTTCGTCGCAACCTCCAAACAGCGTACAAGAAACGGCCCAACACGGCCACGGGGCCCCTCTCTTCCTTTCTGCCGGTCGTCTCATAAAGGTCTTTCACCTTGTGCGTCAATGCGCCCTCTGCCAGCGCATGCAGCACCCTTGCACAGATCTGCTTGTCCTCTTTGGTACGGTCCATTGGCGACGTGTTGGCGATTCGTATCAGACGGCGCCCAATCGCTAGTAAGCCGGACCCTAAGAGTATTTCGGCCGGAGCGTCCGGCCCGAGGCCACTCATAACGTCGTGGCGAAGTTCAGCGCTGAATTTAGCGACGGTTCCTAAATAGTTCCTTAGTGTGGACTCGTCAGATGCACGGAGTTCGTCTAAGAACTGCGGCTGCGCTTGAAGAGTGCTAATGAAGTCAACTCCAAAGGCCTGTGCTGCTGCCCTGTAAGCTGGAGGCCCCACTGCTGCCCTGTGGCATTGCTTCAGAAAGAAGATGCTGGTCATGATGCGCGATGAGCGGATCATCTGACGTGCCAACCTTGCAGCATCAAGCTGCTCAAGTAGCCCGGCTATACTCCCCGATGGCAGCGCCGTCATCAGCTCTACCAACTTCTTGAGCTCGCTGCCGGCGGTGGACTCGACGGCAAACCATTTCGCCACCACCGTCAGGTCAAAAGTTTTCAGCAGTGTGTCTTGCGCAGCACCCGGTACGCTCCGCAGTAGTCCCCAGACAGGTCCAAAGTGTTGTCCGCGAATCTTACCAGCCAACATTTCTACGCTGCATACTCCTGAGGGAGCAACCGCCTCCTTCCACTCATCGGGCAGCAGAGTGCGCAGCATTCGCAATGCAGAAGCCGCCTCCTGAACAGACGCCGCCTGAAACTTGCGCTTAAGGGCGATTTCGGTGTCTTCGGGATCGACGCCCAACTGCATCTTATAATCCTTCCATAGTTTGGCTGCCGCTGGTTTGCGCCCAATCTTGATCATGGAATCCGTCAGGATGACGATCTCGCCGATTGTACCCCGCGCCGCGGTTGCGACGACTTCGTCGGCATTAAAGGGAGCGTCGAGGCAGGACCTCAGGATGTCTTCGGTCTTTCGTAAGGCACGCAAAAGCTGGTAGTAGCTGGCTGCGCCGCGCTGAAGATAGTACCGGAGGCTTTCCACCGTCAGCTTCGCAGGTTCCTGTCGGCTCTTTGCCGCGTGCGCCTCGACCAGAAAGCCGGCGTCTGAGGAGTGCTGCATTCGGTACCCGTCCATACCAGATACCAAACCTTCCTTTACCAGACGCCGAAGGACGCCCCGATCCTCGTGGTCCCCATCGAACGGCACATCGAATTGAAACACCGCCGCTATTCTCAGAAGGAGCTGCTGGCAAATCGGTTCCTTGGATAACGGAGACATAAAAAAGGACCAAACGTCTCCATAGACCCTGTCGCGCGTTACCGTCGCCAAGCGACCGTCATGGCGGTTCAGCCAGTATTCGAGGTACCACTTCAATCGTCGCAGGTTCGGCATCTCGTGCCCGAATTCGCGCGCGACCCAGGCCCGGTCCTCCGCGTCTAGGGCATAGTCGAGCCGACTGTGCCATCCGAGTGTGCTTTTTATGATCTCCTCGACGGTCGCAACGGTCGGTGCGAGGTCGATGTTACAGCCCTTGGCAACCACGGAATCGAAAGGATCGTCGGTTATCTGGTCTTCACGATCCGAAAAAATCTTGCGGGCAGTGAATAACAGCGATACGCCAGGCGAATCAAGCAGGGCCAGAAGCTCAGGTACGAGGTCATCAACACCAACGTGAGCGTTCTCGACCACGAGAAGAGTCTTGTCAGTCCCGAAGCCATCCGGGGACATAGCGGAGGCGATCGCACTGGCGTCAGTGGCGGCTTCCACGCTCTGGGCATCGAGCATCCAGACCCGCCAGCCCCTACCATGGAACTCGTTGGCCACTAAGCGGCACAACACCGTTTTGCCACGACCCTCAGCCCCGCGGATCAGGCAAATCCGGTGGTCTTTGATTAGCCTTTCCGCAGAAGCTATGCTCGCCGCATCCCTGAAGACCCTGTTATCATTCAAGTCTTCCAGCGTGGGCCAGGTCTTCGGGTCCTTCAGGGCCTCCTCGAAGCGCTTGATGTCATCTGGGTTCATTGCGTGAGAACAGGGAGCAAAAATGCTGCAGCCCCGAGCAAGCCTCCGACGAATAGGAGGAGTGCAAAGGTGAGCCGGAATTTCCTGCCGGGCTTACTCAGGAATTCAGTCCGCCACGCCAGTTGGTTGGCGCCTTTCAGCTCCCAATCTCTGCGGGCATTTTCCTGCAAGCAACTGATCCAGATGCAACCGACCATCGAGACAAAAAGACATCCCGCGATTGCGAAAATCTCCCCCCTATCGATGGCAAGCCCTTCCTTCTTCGTGAGGCTGGCGGTGGTGAGACAGTTTCCAACCAGTGCAGCCAGAACTCCCCCCAAGAATGTGAAGAGGCTGGCGCTACTGAAGTCGTAGAGAAATCGCATTGTTGGCCTCGCCCCGAGCCGAGTTCGTATCCAGAATTTCCGTTTTGGATTCCGGGGTCGGGTTTAGTATACACCCGGTTGCAATCCTCTGATTTTTCGAGTGGCATTCCGAGTTGCATTTCCCCTCATGGAGGGGTCTTCGGCTCGGTCAAGGCCCGCTTTCACCCTGCCGCAAGGCGACCAGAACACCGAAAGCCTTCGCCGTTTCGGATTCAATGCGGGTTCTAGGCACACCCGTTTTCCGTCCCCGGTTCCCGTATTGTATGATGGAAACTGCTTATGAAGGGTATCGTGCTCGCCGGGGGCACGGGAAGCAGGCTCTTCCCGCTGACCAAGATCACCAACAAACATCTGTTGCCCATTTACGACCGGCCCATGATTTACTACCCCATCCAGACGCTGGTGGATGCGGGAATCCGCGACATCCTGATCGTGACGGGCGGCCGGAATTCGGGCGACTTCCTGCGGCTTCTGGCGAACGGGAAGCAGTTCGGGCTGGAACATATCAATTACACCTACCAGGAAGGCGAGGGCGGCATCGCCGACGCCCTGGCGCTGGCGAAACATTTCGCCGACGGCCAGAAGACCTGCGTGATGCTGGGCGATAACATCATCGAGGGCAACATCCGCAAGGCGGTCGAACAGTTTACGGGGCAGGCGGAAGGCGCGCACATTCTGCTCAAGGAAGTGCCGGACGCGGAGCGGTTCGGAGTGGCCGAACTGGCGGGCGGAAAGATCGTGGGCATCGAGGAGAAACCGCAGCGCCCCAAATCGAATTACGCGGTGACGGGTATCTACATGTACGATTCCACGGTGTTCGAGAAGATCCGGACGCTGGTGCCCTCGAACCGCGGCGAACTCGAGATTACCGACGTGAACAACGCCTACATCGCCGAAGGCGCCATGAGCTTTTCGTTCCTGGATGGCTGGTGGACGGATGCCGGCACGTTCGATTCGCTGTTGCGGGCGGCGAACCTGGTGGCCCAAATGGCGGCGAAGCAGCAGGTTTCCGCGGAACTGGCGGCCGCGGTGGAAGGAGCGGTTCTCCGATGACGGGCGAAACGGCTGCCGAGGCGACCAGGCGCCGGCTGGCTTCCGGCGGCGGTCTGGAGCTGGCGGTTCCGGAGTGCGCCAGGGGCATCGGCGCGGTGATTGGCGAGGCCGATTCCCCGCACCTGATCGCCGGCGTGCGGGTGGAGCCGTATTCGATCCATGCGGACGACCGCGGATACTTTCTCGAGGTACAGCGCCTGGGCCGCGGGCTGGCAGCCGAGTTTCCGGCGGCCACCACGCAGATTTCGGCGGCGGTGAACTACCTCGGAACGGTGAAAGCCTTCCATTACCATCTCGACCAGACGGATTGCTGGATCCCCATGAAAGGCATGCTGCAGGTGGCGCTGGTGGATCTGCGGCTGGGCTCGCCCACATTCGGCCTGCGCAACACCATGTACCTGGGGGCGCTGCGGCCCTGGCAGGTGCTGATTCCGCCGGGGGTCGGGCACGGCTACAAGGTGATTGGGGGCGAGGAAGCGGTGCTGGTGTACATGACGGACCGGTTCTACAATCCGCGGGACGAAGGGCGCATACCTTACAATGACGCGTCCATCAATTACGACTGGGAGACACAGAAGAAGTAGCGCGCCGCTATGAGAATTCTGGTAACGGGCGGGGCGGGGTTCATCGGGTCGGCATTTGTCCGCATGTTGATTGGCTCGACCGATTGGCGCGTCGTCAATCTGGACAAGCTGACCTATGCGGGCAATCTGGAGAACCTGGCGGCGGTGGATGGAAACCAGCGCTACCGGTTTGTGCACGCCGATATCTGCGACGCGCGGGCCGTGGAGTCGCTTCTGAGCGACGAGAAGCCCGACGCCATCGCGCACTTCGCGGCCGAATCGCACGTCGACCGCAGCATTCTCTCGCCCGAGCCCGTGATCCGTACCAACCTGCATGGCACATTCACGCTGCTGGATGCGGCCAGAAGGCACGGCACGGCGCGCTTCCTCCACGTTTCGACGGACGAAGTGTACGGCAGCGTGGCGGCGCCGGTCGAAGCCACCGAAGAGTCTCCCTTGAACCCCAGCAGCCCGTATTCGGCTTCCAAGGCCGGCTCGGATCTGCTGGCGCGGGCGTATTTCGTCACCTACCGGCTGCCGGTGGTCCTCACCAGGGCGTCCAACAACTATGGGCCGTACCAATTTCCGGAGAAGCTGATCCCGCTGATGATCGCGAATGCCATGGAGGATCGCGCGCTCCCGGTTTACGGGGATGGCATGCAGGTGCGGGACTGGCTGTATGTCGAGGATCATTGCCGCGGCATCCTGGCGGCGCTCGAGAAGGGCCGGGATGGCGAGATCTACAACATCGGCGGGAACCGGTCGTTGCCGAACCTGGAGGTGGTGCGGAAGGTGCTCGACCTCACCGGGAAGCCGGAGAGCCTGATCGAGTATGTGACCGACCGGCCGGGGCACGACCGGCGGTACGCGCTCTCGAGCGAGAAGCTGATGAGGGAAACCGGGTGGCGGCCGGAGATGGATTTCGAGACGGGGTTGAAACGGACCATCGAATGGTACGCCGCGAATTCGGAGTGGGTGGCGCGGGTGCGTAGCGGCGAATATCGGGCGTATTACGAGAAGAACTATGGCGGCCGCTAATGTGGGGCAGGATTGCATCCTGCGCGGCGGTTGGCAACCGCCGCCGGGCGGGTTACCAACCCGCCGGACCCAGAGGGTACCCCTGCCAACCTGCCCCACAGGCTGAGGCCACACATGCGCGTGGCAATTGAAGCGGCATCGCTGGGCCTTTCGAGCGGCGGGCTGGCCCGATATACCGCCGAGCTCAGCCTGGCGCTGGCGCGGTCGTTTCCGGATGACGAGTTCTTTCTGGTCTCCGACCAGCCGTTCCGGATGCCGCCGGGCAGCCCGGCCAACCTCCAGCGCGGCGGCGGGCCGCGCAATTCCATGGAATGGCGCTGGTGGCTGTGGGGCCTGGCGAGGGAAATGAGCCGGCTGGGCGCGGACCTGGTCCACGGTCCGGATTTCGCGGTGCCTTATATTCCGCGCCGGCCCAGCGTGCTGACGCTGCACGATCTCTCCCCGTGGATGAAAGCGGCGTGGCGCCCGGCGGCCAAGCGGGTGAGGCGCCGCACCCCCATATTGTTGGATCTGGGGATCGCCACCATGATTGTGACGCCGGGCGAGGCGGTGCGAAAGCAGGCCATCGAGCGGTTCCGGTTGCGTCCGGAGCGCGTCGTCGCGGTGCCCGAGGCGGCGGCATCGTGGTTTCGTCCCGTGGCGGCGGTGCCTGGGACGCCGTATTTCCTCTTCGTGGGCACGCTCGAGCCGCGCAAGAACCTGCCGGCGCTGGTGGAGGCGTGGCGCGAAGTGCGGCGGCATCACCCCGTCGACCTGGTGCTGGCCGGGCGGCGGCGCGCGGATTTTCCCGCTCTGGCGGAAGAACCGGGGTTGCGAATACTGGGCGAGGTTGCGGATGAAAAGCTGCCCCAGCTTTACTCGGGTGCGCTGGCTTTCGTCTACCCATCGTTGTACGAGGGCTTTGGCCTGCCGGTGCTGGAGGCCATGCAGTGCGGCGCGTGCGTGATTGCCTCGCGTGCGGTGGCGGAAGCGGCCGGCGACGCGGCGGTCTACGCCGACACCCCTCGGGAGATGGCGCGAGCCATGCGCGAAGCGGCGGCGCGGCCGGAGTGGAGGGCGGAGCAGGGCGCTCGCTCGGTAGCTCGCGCGAGGGAGTTTTCGTGGGAACGGACGGCCCGCTTGACTCACGAGGTGTACGAGGAGGCCAGGAGGCGTTTTGGCCGCTGAAATGCGCGCATCGGCGCTGGTTCTGGCCGCGGAATCGCCCTACCCTCTGGCGGGTGGCGGCGCGCTGCGGACGGCGTCGCTGCTGCACTTCCTGGCGCTCCGGTATGACGTGGACCTGGTGGTTTTCCGACAGCCTGGCGCGCCCGATCCCGGCCCGCAGTTGCCGGCGGGGCTGGTGCGCCGGGTGTGGGTGGTGCGTCTGCCGGTGCACGACCGAAGCTTCGCGGCCCGCGCCCTGCGGAACATGGTACGGGTGGCGCGCCGGGTGCCGCCGCTGGTGGACCGGTTCGCGGGCTTCGGAGGTGAGATAGAACGGGCGCTCGAGGGGCGGCGGTACGACATCGGCATTGTGGAGCACTTCTGGTGCGCGCCATACGGGGAGCAGGTGGCACAAATTTGCGGCCGGACGGTGCTGGATCTGCATAACATCGAGTCGGTGCTGCACCAGCGATGCGCGAAGGTGGAAAGCGGCGCGACGGCGTGGGCCCACCGGGTATTTCGCCGGGCCGCTCTGAAACTGGAGCGAACCTGGCTGCCGCGTTTTTCCGAGGTTCTGACGGCGTCCCAGATCGATGCGGAACGCGCGCGCGCTATTGCGCCGGGCGCGCGCGTGACGGTGTACCCAAACGCCCTCCCGCCGACACCCTTGCCGCCCAGAGCCGGCGAGGACGCCATCGTGTTCTCGGGCAATATGGAGTACCATCCCAACATTTCGGCGGTGCGGTTCTTTCGCCGGGAAGTCTGGCCGCTTCTGCGGGAACGCTGGCCGGGGCTGGTATGGCGGCTGATTGGAAAAAACCCGGAGGCAGTGAGGAGGTTCACTTGCGGCGATGCGCGCATCCAGGTAGAGGGGCAGGTGGACGATGCCATCCGGGAACTGGCGCGCGCCAAAGTGGCGGTGGTCCCGGTGCTGGCGGGGAGCGGCACGCGGCTGAAGATCCTGGAGGCCTGGGCGGCCGGTGTGCCGGTGGTCTCCACCACTTTGGGGGCGGAGGGCCTGGGGGCGCGCGACGGCGAAAGCCTGCTGCTGGCGGATGGCGGGCGGGCATTCGCGGAAGCGGTCTCGCGGCTATTGGCGTGTCCGGAGCTTCGGGAGAGGGTAGGTGCGGCTGGCAGGCTATTGCTGGAAGAGGAGTTTACCTGGGAAACGGCGTGGAAGAAGTTGGATTTTTGACGCAGCAAGTTGGGGAGATCATGTAGGAGAGGAAGCCGAGGAATGGCCGAGCGGTTGAAGGCGGGGCCGAATCCTTCTCTCTCCGCCATAAACTCCGTTATAATCAGTAACATGCAAAGGTGATTGAAACTGGAGGCGCTGTGTGTGCAAAATGGGGTAGGGCGAGGCGATCCGCATAGACCAGTTGAAGGGCAGGGTTCCGCTTTTCGAGGGTGAATACGCCTACGAGTACCAAAAGGTCGAGGCACCGCAAGAAACCAACGCATTGTTCGCGTAACAAAGCAAACAATGCTGGGAGTTATTTGGATTCCTCATCCGTCGGCTTTTCCCTGTGTATCTCTTCCAATGCAGTCTTAGTGGCGTTCGCCTGCCAGTGTTCAAGCAACAGTCTCAATAAAGTCCTGGTTTCGGCGTCAGTTGGTTCTGAGTGAGACGGGTCGTTGAACAAATCCCACAGCGACTTTGTGGCGGTCGTCCGCCCGGTAACCCGGCCTGCTTGCAGGATAGATCTCCAGTAAGGCTCAAGACGTAATGCTGGCAAGCGTGTGTCAAGTAGTGTCTTGATCTCTGATAGACCGTTGAGAACCTCGGCGAGCTGGCGCCTCAGCGGATCGTCGCTTTGCGTCAACGACGCAAAATCAATCGCCATCGATATAGGACTCCCGACCTTGATCAGGTTGGCCGCCGTGAACTGTATCTGCTTCTTGATTTCTTCTTTCGCGAGGGCGACGCTTTCCAGATCCGTATGGTCAAGTTCAATGGTCCGGATACCGAAGACATCGAACGGCATCGATTCACCTTTCCGGATGATTTGGACGTAGGGCTTCCGGATGGCGTGACGGACAGCGAGCTCGTAGAACACGTTTGCGTTGCTTCCGGTCAGGTCTGCCACGACCATGGGCGCTTCAAGGATGCGATTGAGAACTTGAGCAGTGATGGCGCCCGGCTCCGATATTTCGTCGGCGCGTATGGCCCTATAGCCGCATTCGTCCGCAACGGGTCGGATGACATACTTCAGGATTTGGTCGGACCGGGTGCGAATCTCGCTTTTATCGGGGCCAATCGGCGCGATGACGAAGCATTCGGGCTTTTCGCTCATTCGGATTCCTCCCTACGATCACAGACCACGACTATACCACCCACATGACCTCACAGAGCAACACCTCCGATATCACCGTATCCTCGCCTTCAAGCACCGGAACGTGGGGATCAAGAAGACGGACGGCAGCTACATCCCGCTCCCGGCGCAGGAACGGGGCATCAGCGACATTCTGGGGTGCCTTCCGGACGGCCGGTCCCTCGCTATCGACGTCAAATCCGAAACGGGAAAGGCGACGGACGAACAGACCGCTTTCATCGCCGACGTGATACGGCATGGCGGCGTCGCGTTCGTCGCCCGCAGTATCGACGAGGTCGAACACCATCTGATTTAGGGATGGAGGTGGAAGAAGAGTCCCCCGACGATCATGGTGGGAAATGCTATGGGAATCCCGATGATGCCCCCGATTATGGGCCACATCAAGCAACCGGTCGGGCGGCCTCCCCCTCTCCGCCCGCTATGAAATGGAAAGCGCCGTAAAGAAATCCCAAAAACGCGCAGATCGGTATGGCGATAAAAGGGTTCATAAAGAACGCTCCAGTGTACCAGCTTTATGCATCGCAAGCGCATTGATTTCCATTCCGAAACCCGTAGAACTATAAGCAATCATCCGTCGTAGCCGAAGAGAAGCTCGTCAAGGAATACCACATCACCTGCGAGGCCCTGCCGAAGGTCAAGTTCGTCGCGCGGGCGGACTCGCCGGTGAAGGCGGCGAAGAAGCTGATTGTGGAATTGCGCGCGGCGATGGCGGAATTGAGCCATCAGGCGCTCGGCTTTTTCGCCAGCCAGGACCAGCAGCTTGAGAAGCGTCGTATGGTGGATGCCGGTAAGCCGCTCCACGCTCGAAACTGCGCAGCCTTCCAAGAGCATTTCGAGGGCTTTGGTTGCGGCTTCCACGCTGGTGTACATTCCGTCCAGGGTGTTATCGCGGGCGTCTGTGAAAACCTTGCGGCATTGCTGGCACTGGTAGCGCTGGCGATCCTTGCGCTTCCCGAATTTGCGGCATTCAGATCGGCAATTGTGGCAGGTCACTTGGACCTTGACCTTTCTTCAGGTCAGGGCCACAATGAAAGAGGACCTGAGAAATCCCTTCCTTGTGGCGCAAGCCCGAGGTTGAACCCCGCTGGTAGCGACAACTACCAGCGGGGCGTTGTTATCACCAAGCGGCCCCGGCTGGACTTGGACCAGCATCCTCCGGGTACGAACCAGGCGCTCTTTCCAGTTGAGCTACGGGGCCGCATAAAATCACTTCTTCTCTGGTTTCATCGCCAATGCGTTCATAGCTCGCGATGTCAAACGAACACGCTGGGGAGGCCGCACGACCACATGGGTGCATTTGTACATGGTCTTTCCGGCACCGTCATCAACCCCGACAATATTACTGTCTGGCTTGGCGGCCAAGCGCTTCAATATCGTGTGTATTGTCGCCATCGGATTGTCACCTTTCAGATCGAATCCGTTCTCGCGCAGAAGATCTCTTACCTGAGTGGGGTAAAACGACTGATAAGCGTTGCTCGTCAGCGCCTGCTCCACTGCTGCCGTGATTCCAAGATCGTCCTGCGCGAGCGCTTCGGCGAGGGTGATGCCAGGCGCCTTGAGTTCCGTATCCCGTCCATAGAGGGGTTCAAGCAGCTTTATCGCATCTTGGACGGCATCCAGTTTCCGGTCAATTTCGCTCCGTTGATCCAGAAGCTTTTCGAGTTCAGCCCTTGCACTATCGAGAGGATTCATGTCTAATCACATTGTACAGTATTGTACAACTAAGTCAAGAAGAAAATGCGAGAATGTGCAAAACGGATGGGGGCCGATACTGGCTGACGCCGAAGGCACCCTCCGCTATCTGCAATCTCGAATTCGGCACCTGAAGCGTGGCATTCGGATCATTCGCGGGAAAATTGAGACTGGCGAAGCGCTACCGGACTACATCCGGGCAATCATGAGGGCCCGCGCGGCTGCCAGTTCCACAAAGCCTCCATCTCTTTCCTTGTCGTCGGAGGAGCCAATATGAACCTCGCGACTTTAATTTCTAGATTTGAAGCTCCAGACGGAGGGTTGTCACCGTCTTTGAGTGATTCAACCACCAAATGAAGCGGCGCTCCACGTTGTTCGACTACGTAGTCCAGGAGAAGCGTCGAACCGCCGACCGCAACGGCGACATCCGATTTCAGCTTTCGAATCTGATAGAGGCAATAGGCGAGCGCTACGAGGCTGAGCAAAAACAAGAGATCGATCATGGACTGTCATTGTTTCACTAGTCGCTATGGACCGCAAGCCCAAACCGGGATCAACCAAGAATTAGCGCACTACCGTTTGTTCGCTTCTGGTGACCGTTGTGAGATAATCGAGTATGCAGGACAGGAGAGCCAAACCTATCGAACCGCTGCCGCTCAACGCAGCACCAGATTATCTCAAGGAAGCCATCCGACAACTGGACGGCGTGTCCTGGGAGGATTACGGCTCGTCCGTGGTAATCAACAGGAGCATCGCTCCGCCGATTCAATTTAACAGCGCTAAGCTTGTCGGCTTGGGAGCCCACCAGGGAAACCCCGAGGCCATCGCCGAGATCATTCAAGAGGTTCTGCGTCCAACAGTTCGGCCACAACGGAAAACGCACATCCGCAAACGAGGTTCTGAGAAGAGGATACGGTAGCCCCGTACCCGATTTCCACGTTCAGCTATTCCGACCTCAATCCGAACTGATTGGCCGTGTCCGGTTTTCATCCCAATTTTGCACCAATGAACCAGCCATCCTGCGAATCCCGCGAAGGGTGCGAATTATGGAATCAATAACTTGCACGTTATCAGCACCGCCGAGCCGTTCGAATCCCCCTCTCCGCTAGGTTCACCGATCTGACCATGGTACAATGACCATGGTATGCAAAGACAGATTGCCGCGGGCGAGTTCAAGGCGAAATGCCTTCACCTGCTCGATGAAGTCCACCAAAGCCGCAAAGACATCGTGATTACCAAGCGTGGCCGGGCGGTGGCGCGGCTCGTGCCGGCGGATGAGGAGCTTCCCCCGATTTTCGGCCGGATGCGGGGCTCCGCTGAAATCCTGGGCGATATCGTTGCGCCTGTCGGCGAAAAATGGAGCGTGGATGAGTAGCCCAGAGCCTGCGCCTCTGCTTCTGGACACGCACTACTGGATATGGATGCAGTTGGGTGAGGCTAGCCACTTCACGGAGCGGATGCTCACGGCCATCCGCCAGGCCGCGGCCAGTGGCAGCCTCCTGGTTTCGGCGATCTCCGTCTGGGAACTCGGAATGCTTGAAGCCAAGGGCCGAATTCGCCTGAAACCGTCGTGTGAGGAATGGGTGAGAGAAGCTCTCGCTGCGCCTGGGCTGGCGCTCGCGCCGATAACGCCGGAAATTGCGCTGGAAGGCAGTCGATTGCCCGGACCATTCCACGGCGACCCCGCGGACCGGATCATCGTGGCGACGGCGAGAAGGATGGGGGCCCAGATGATGACCCGCGATCAAAAGCTCATCCAATACGGGCGCAAGGGCCACCTCGCGATCTTCTGAGCCGGTCCTACGCCGCCGGGCTGCCCGTGGTGTCGGTTTCGCGGCTATTGGCGTGCATTGATCTTCGGCAGAATTTGGGTGCGGCGGGCAGGCTGTTGCTGGAAAAGGAGTTTACTTGGGAAACCGCCTGGAAAAAGTTGGATTTTTGACACAGCCGAGGGTCATTCTGGTCGGCTATACTGGTACAACTAATGCGTTTTGCCGTTGATGCTCACGCCATCGGCCGCCACCTCACGGGGAACGAGGTCTACGTTCGGAGTCTCCTGAACGCGTTTGCAGCACAAGACCAGGACTGTGAGTTCATCGCGTATATCTCCTCGGACAAGGCGTACGAGTTCATCCCTTCCAACATCCGTACCCGGCGGATCGCGGCCAATCCCTTCCTGCGCCTGGGATTCCAGTTGGCGGTGAAGGTCAGGGAGGACCGGCCGGACCTGCTGCACGTGCAATATACGGCTCCGGTCGGCTGCTCCGTTCCGGTGGTAGTGAGCGTTCACGATGTGAGCTTTCTGGAACACCCGGAGTACTTCACTCGCGACCGCGCCTGGCAGTTGCAGCGGACGGTGGGGCGCACGGTGCGGCGGGCGGCCCGGATTCTGACCGGCAGCGAGTTCTCGCGGATGGCGATCCTGAAGGTGTACGGCGACCTGGACGAGGACCAGGTGGTGGTGGTGCCCGACGCGGCGGCTTCGGAGTTCCGGCCGATTTCGCGGGAAGCCGCCTCCGCCAACGTTCGAGGACGGTTTCCGATTCCCGCGCCGTTTATTCTTTCGGTCGGCGACCTGCAACCGCGCAAGAACCATATCGGGCTGATCCGGGCGTTTGCCAGGCTGGCGCGCGCCTACCCGCAACTGAAGCACCACCTGGTGCTGGCCGGAAAGGAGACGTGGTTTGCGGACCGCGTTCACCAGGCGGCGCGCGAATCGGGTGTGGCGGAGCGCATTCATTTCTTCGGATTCGTCTCGGACCCGGACTTGCTGCAGCTCTATAACGCGTGCGACGTCTTCGTCTTTCCGTCGTTTTATGAAGGCTTCGGGCTGCCCGTGCTGGAAGCCATGGCCTGCGGACGCGCGGTGGTATGTTCCTGCACTTCGTCGCTGCCGGAAGTGGCCGACGGCGCGGCCATCCTGTGCGACCCGTACACGGTGGACGAATTCGCGCGCGGAATTGCCGATCTGCTGCTGGATGCCGAGCTGCGGGCGCGCATGGAGCGGCTGGGATTGCAGCGGGCGGCGCACTTCAGTTGGCAGAAGACGGCGCGAAGGACGCTCGAAGTGTTCCACGAGGTGGCCGAGCGGTCCAGGGCCGCGGACGAGCGCGTGGGCTCTCCGGCCATAGCTCACCGATGAGAAGCCGCGAAAAAGTCGGGCGGGTTACCAACCCGCCGCAGGTTACCAACCTGCCCCACAAGTCTGTCGTCCTGGTGGCCGTGGCGTTGTGGCTGGCGCCGGCGGCTCTCGCCCAGACGGGCTTCCCGTTTCAGGATGAGTCTCTGCATTACAACGTGAACTGGCCGAGCGGCCTGAGCCTGGGTGAAGCCACCTTCACGGCCCACCACAAGGCCGGCGCGTGGGATCTGGCGATGACGATGGACGCGGGCGTCCCCGGGTTCGCGGTGGCGGACAAGATCCGGTCCTCGGCGACGGACGACCTTTGCTCGCTCGAGCTGGAGCGCGGCATCAGCCACGGCGCCAGGCAGACGCGCGAGACAACCACGTTCGATCAGAAGAAGGGCGAGGCCACCCGCACCACGGTGTTTCCGCTCGGCGGCGGCACCAGCACCTTCACTATCCCTTCGTGCCCGCGCGACGCCATGGCCTTCCTGTACTTCGCGCGGCGCGAGCTGGGGCAGGGCCGGGTGGCGCCGCCGCAGCAGGTGTTCTTCGGATCGGCCTACTCGGTGCGCATGGAATGGACCGGCGCGCAAACCATCACGGTGAGCGACAAGCCGGCGGTAACGGACCGCCTGGTGGTCAGCGTGAAGGGGCCGAAATCCAGTTTCAGCCTCGAGGTGTTCTTCGCCCGCGACGCGGCGCGCACGCCGCTCCTCATACGGGTCCCGTTGAGCGAGGGGACTTTCTCGATGGAGCTGGTGCGCTGAAATGCGCGTGGCTTTCTTTTCCCCGCTGCCGCCGGCGCGCAGCGGGATCGCGGATTATTCCCAAGCTCTGATCCAATCCCTCAAGCCCTTGGTCGATCTGGAGGTTTTTTCGGAGGCCAGCCGGGCATTCGATCCGGCGCGGTTCGACATCGCGCTGTACCAGCTCGGAAACAACGTCCATCACGACTTCGTGTACGAGACAGCGCTGCGGCACCCGGGCGTGGTGGCGATGCATGAATCCAACCTGCACCACCTGATGGCGGAGCTTACCATCAAGCGCGGCGATTGGGACGCCTACATACGCGAGTGCGAGTACCACGGCGGCCCGCAAGCGGGTGCATATGCCGCGCGCGTGCGCAAGCTGGAAGTGGGCCCGGATTACGAAGGCGTGCCCATGACGCGGCGCATTCTGGAGAAGGCCCGCGGCCTGGTGGTGCACAGCCGCTACATGCGGGAAGAGATGCGCGCGGCCGCGTTCACCGGGCCGGTGGCGGTGATCCCGCACGGCGCGTGGATCCCCGAGGCGGACCGCAACGCGTACCGGCACCGGCTGGGCCTGGATGAGATCGCGCCGCTGGTGGGGGTCTTCGGTTTCTTGAAGCCCTACAAGCGGATTGCGGAATCCCTGCGCGCCTTCCGGCGGCTGGTGCGGCTGGCGCCCAACGCCCGAATGATCCTGGTGGGGGAGCCGCATCCCGAGTTCCCGCTGGAAGCGATGATCGGTTCGATGGGCCTTTCCGCCAACGTGCGCGTGCTGGGCTTCGTGCCCATCGAAGAGTTCACCGGCTACCTGGGAGCGTGCGACATCGTGCTCAACCTCCGCTATCCGACGGTGGGCGAGAGTTCGGGCACGCTGCTGCGGTCGATGGGACTGGGCAAGGCGGTGATGGTTTCCGAGGTCGGCTCGTTTCAGGAATTCCCCGACGATGTGTGTCTCAAGGTGCCGGTGGGGCCGGGCGAGGAGGACCTGATCTTCGAGTACCTGAACCTGCTGGTATCGCGCCCCGACGTGGCCCAGGCGTTGGGAGCCCGGGCCAAGGACTACGTGGCGCGCGAGTGCAACTGGGCGGCGGTGGCGCGGCGGTACGCGGGCTTTCTGGAGGCGGTGGTGGAAGGCCGGGAGTATCGCGAGGAAGCCGCTCCGCCGCTGGAGGAGGCGCCGCCCGAGTTCGGACCCGGCTTGCCCGATTACCTGCGCGGATGGGAAGCCAGCACGCCGGGCCGCGGGTACCTGGAAACGCACCAGACGCGCCTCGTCAAGACGCTCGATATCACACCCCCCGGCGGCGCTTCGGACCGCATCCTCGAAATGGGGGCGTACATGCAGATCACGCCGGCCCTGCACAGCAAGCTGGGTTATGGCGAAGTGCGCGGGTGCTACTACGGCGAGCCGGGCCGCGTGGATCACCGCGTGGCGGTATCCGCGGAGGGCGAGCCGTTCGAGTGCGACGTTGATCATTTCGATGCCGAGAAGCACCGCTTCCCGTATCCCGACGGGCATTTTTCGACGGTGCTGTGCTGCGAGCTGATCGAGCATCTGCTGGCCGACCCGATGCACCTGATGGCGGAAGTCAACCGCATTCTGAAGCCCGGCGGACACCTGGTGCTGACCACGCCCAACGTGGCGGGGCTGCGGGCCATCTCGGCGATTCTACAGGGATATCATCCGGGCTTTTTCCCGGCTTACGTCCGCCCGCCGGAGTCGGGCGAGGCGGAAGCGCGGCATAATCGCGAATACACGCCGCGCGAGATTCGCATGTTGCTGGAGAATTCGGGGTTTGAAGTGGCGCTGCTGGAAACCGGCGAATTCCTGGATACGCCGCGTCCGGAGTACGGCTGGGTGGTGCATCTGCTGGAACGCTACCGGCTGGAAACGGACCTGCGCGGAGACGGGATCTACGCGGTGGGGCGAAAGACGGGGCCGGTGAAGGAACGGTATCCCGGGTGGCTCTACGCATGAACGCCGACTACCTCCTGTTATGCGCGGAACTGGACCCAGCGGCCCGCACGGTGCATGTCGAGTTCGCCGTTCGCAACGAATCCGAGGAGACCTGGCGCGCGTCCGAGGGGTTCGGCATCGGCTATCACCTCTTCGACGCAGAAACCGGCACGCTCATCGTGGACGGCGCGCGCGTGCATCCCGAGGGCGATGTGAAGCCGGGCGAGCGGATGCGCGTGCGGCTGGATTTCGAGCTGCCGGCCGAGGACGGCCGCTACCAGGTGATGCTTTCGCCCATGAAGGAAGGTGTGTGTTGGTATTACGACCAAGGCTGGCCATTCCTCCTGGTGGAGTGCGCCGCCAAGGATGGCGTCGTCAAACTGGGCCGCGTGCGCGTCACCACCAGCGCCACGCTGCGGCGCGAACGGGAGCTGCGCGCCGTGGGCCGGGCCTTTACCTACCCCGTGCTGACCATCTGGCGAAACCGCGGGCTGATTCGCGTCATGGTGCGGCGCGACATTCTGGGGCGCTACCGCGGCTCGTTCGGCGGCGCATTCTGGACGCTGATCAATCCGCTGCTGCTCATGCTCACCTACTTCTTCGTCTTTGGAGTGGTGCTGCGCTCGCGCTTCGGCCAGGACCAGAGCCGCTCGGGGTTCGCGCTCTATTTCCTGGCGGGCATGCTGCCGTGGCTGGCGTTCAGCGAAGCGGCCGGCCGCGCGCCGGGGGTGATGCTGGAGCACCGCAATTTTGTGAAGAAGCTGGTGTTCGCGGTGGAAACGCTGCCGGTGAACCTGGTGGCCGCCGGGTTGGTCAGCGAGCTGTTCGCGGTGCTGCTGTTCTGCGGGTTCCTGCTGGCGGTTCGCGGCGGAGTGCCGCCCTCGGTGGTGTGGCTGCCGGCACTGTTGATTCCGCAAGTGTTGTTCACCGCGGGCGTGAGCTGGTTTCTGGCGGCCCTGGGAGTCTTCGTGCGCGACCTGGGCCAGATGATAGGATTCGTGCTTACCATCTGGTTTTTCATCACGCCGATCTGCTATCCTGAAACCTCTCTGCCGCCGGCCGCCACGGTATTGCTCTCCAAGAATCCGATCTACGTTCTGGTGCGCGGCTACCGCGCGATTTTTCTGGAACACCAGCCGCCGGCTTTCGGCGCACTCTGGAAACTGTGGCTGCTGTCGATTGTGGTTTTTGTGCTCGGGCACGCGTGGTTCTACAAGCTGCGGAAATCGTTCGCGGACATGATCTGAGGGCTAGGGTTTGAGGCGAGGAATTGCTCTCTAAAATCGTTGCTGCGCTGATTGCCTTCGGGCCGTGGGGTGTCTTCCTGCTCGGCTTCATCGATTCGCTGGGCATCCCGCTGCCGGCAACCATGGACGCGCTAGTGGTTCTGGTGGCGGTGAAAGCTCCGCAGCGGGCCTATTTCACCGCGCTCATGGCGGTGCTGGGCTCCGCCGGCGGCAGCATCACCCTGTTCCTGGCTGCCCGCCAGGGCCGCCGGCTGTTCCTCAAGGGCGATCCGCCGCCGGGCAAGCGGCGGCGCTTCGAACAGTGGTTCGACCGCTACGGCATGCTGACCGTATTCGTCCCGGCCGTGACGCCGGTGCTGCCGCTGCCGCTCAAAGTGTTCGTGGTTTCGGCGGGCGCGTTGAAGACCCCGTTTAGCAAGTTCCTTGCCGTGATTCTGCTGGCCCGCGTGATCCGCTATTTCGGCGAAGCCTACCTGGGCATACGGCTCGGGGAGGATGCGCAGACGTTCCTGGCGCGCCACATCTGGATGATACTGGGGATCGTGCTGGCGCTGGCCGTGGCGGCGTACGTGCTGATCCGGATGATCGACCGGCGGCGGGAAACGGCGGGATACTGAAGGAGATGATCCCAGCCGCGGTACCCTTTGAACTGGCCATCGCGGTGGAGCCGGCGGATATCGACCAGCTCGGCCACGTCAATAACGTCATTTACCTGCGCTGGGTGCAGGAGGCTGCGGTGGCGCATTGGACGGCTGCCGCGCCCGCCACGGACCAGGCGAAACTGCTGTGGGTGGTGGTGCGCCACGAGATCGACTACAAGCAAGCGGCCTTCCTGGGCGACCGGATCATCGCCAGGACGTGGGTGGGAAGCGCCAGCCGGATTCGGTTCGAACGCTTTACCGAATTGCTCCGGGCCAGGGACCGCAGCCTCCTGGCCAAGGCACGCACCTGGTGGTGTCCCATAGATACGCGGACCGGGAAGCCGGCCAGCGTCAGTCCGGAAGTCCGGGCTTGCTTCTCCGTTGAGGCGAAAAAGGGGACAGACGCATTTAAATAAATGCGTCTGTCCCCTTTTTTGCAAGAGCGCGGAGGAACTTGGTCAGGCGCTCCATGGCGGGTTCGAGGATGGAATGCTCGGCGGCATAACAGATCCGGACCGAACCCTCCCCGCCGGCGCCGAAGGCCACGCCTGGGGCTAGACCTACCCTGGTTTCCTCCAACAGGCGCCGGCAGAACGCGAAGGAATCGTCCAAGCCCTGGATGCGCGGGAACAGGTAGAACGCGCCGTCGGGCTTGGGGACTGTCACGCCGGGGATGCCGCTCAGGGCATCCAGGCAGAGATCGCGGTTCCCCTTGAGCCGCTCGATCATTTCGGCCAGCGGGCCTTCGCCCTCCGCCAGAGCCGTCTCACCGGCCTTCTGCGCGAAGCTGGGCGCATGAGAGACGATGAACTCGTTCAACTGCGTGGCCTTGGCCGCCAGATCCCGCCGCGCCACCAGCCAGCCCACGCGCCAGCCGGTCATGCAGTAGCTTTTCGAAAACGAGTGCACCACCATCACGGCGTCGTCGCGCGTGGCCATGCGCAAGATGGAGGGGACGGGGTCGCCCAGGCGCGCGCCGGCGTAATAGAGCCGGTCGTAGACCTCGTCGGCCAGAAGCCAGAGATCGTGACGCCGCGCAAAATCGAGCAGGCGCCGCTGGTCCTCTTCGGTGGCCACCCAGCCGAGCGGATTCGAGGGCGAGGTGTAGACGAGCAGGCGCGTGCGCGGCGATACCGCGGCCTCGAGCGCGCCGAAATCCACCCGGTAGCGCTCGCCCCAGAGCGGGTGCGGCACCTGGACCGCAGCGGCGTTGGCCAGCATGACGCTGGAAGAGCCGTTGGGCCAGGCCGGCGTGAGCACCAGCGCCTGGTCGCCCGGATCGAGGGCGCAGCGGATTCCCACATTCAGGGCTTGCACTCCCGAGGCGGTGACCACGATTTCGCTCGACGCGTCGAGTTCCACCGCGTGCAGCCGGCGGTAGTTCTCCGCAATGGCCCGCCGCAGGGAAGCGAGGCCGGCGTTTTCCGTATAGAAGGTGTAGCCATCCCGCAGGGCGCGGATGGCCGCCTGCTTGATGTAATCCGGCGTGGGCAGGTTGGATTCGCCGAAGTACAGCCGCAGGACTCCATCCATCGACATGGCGATGTCCGCCAGTTCGCGAATGCGCGAGTGGGGCACGTTTTCGACCGATCGCGCCAGGCGTGGCATAACTGATATTCTCTCACCGGGCGCCGGCGAGACGTGCCCCGCCCGTCCGGAGTGTCGTGATACCATGAACATTCAATTCCATTTGAGGTTTTCGTGGCCAGAATCACCCGCAAACAACTAAAGAGCGATAAGTTTGCCCAGGAAGTCGGGCTTACAGTCACGTTCTTTGAAGAGCACAAAGAAGAAATCGTCCGCTATGGCGCGATCATAGCGGTGGCCGGCCTGTTGCTCGCCGGCTATCTGTACTATCAACGAAAACAGCACGGCGTGCGTGATGAAGCGCTGACCAAAGCTATCCAGGTTCAGGAGGCGCCGGTCGGGCCCTCGGCCAACGGAGGTCCCGGTTTCCCCACGCAGGAAGCCAAGGATCAGGAAGCCCTGAGAGTCTTCACCGATTTGCGGAACAAGTACGCCGGGAGCGAGGAGAGCGAAATCGCGGAGTACTACCTGGGTGCCATCCAAGCGGACCAGGGAAAGCTGGCGCAGGCTGAAAAGAGCTTCCAGGAGGTGGCTCAGAAGGGCAACCAGAACTACGCGTCGCTGGCCAAACTCTCGCTGGCCCAGATCTACTTCGCCGATGGCCGGTCCGATCTGGGTGAGAGAACGCTGCGCGAGCTGATCGCCAAACCCACGATCTTCGTTTCCAAGGAACAAGCGGCCATCATGCTGGCTCGTGACCTCATGCCGACGAAGCCCGCCGAGGCGCGCAAGCTTCTGGATCCGCTGCGCAAAGTGCCCGGAGCGGTCGGCCAGATGGCGATTCAGGCGTACGGCGAGATTGCCCCGCGTTAGGCCCTGCGGTGCTGTGATGCTGGCGCGCCTGCGGTTTGCGGTGGAGCGAAGCCGGGGCCGGCGCTACCCCGAACCGGAACATCCCTACCGCAACGCCTTCCAGCGCGACCGCGACCGCATCGTCCATTCCCGGGCCTTCCGGCGGCTGGAGGCCAAAACCCAGGTCTTCACATCCGGTCTCTCCGATCATTTCCGCAACCGCCTGACCCACACCATTGAGGTGGCCCAGATGGCGCGCACCGTGGCCAGGGTGCTGGGGCTGGATGAAGACCTGACGGAGGCCCTGGCGCTGGCGCACGACATCGGGCACCCCCCGTTCGCGCACGCCGGCGAGGAGGAGCTGAACCGGCAGATGGAGCGATTCGGCGACCGGTTCGACCACAACCTCCACGCCCTGCGCATAGTCGAGAGCTTCGAGCAGCGGTACGCCCGTTTTCCGGGGCTGAACCTGACCTATGAAGTGCGCGAAGGAATGGTCAAGCACTCGCGCGATTTGACTCCCGGCGAGAGCCCCGAGCTGGATGCCTACCGGCCCGCTTTCCGCCCGCCTCTGGAAGCGCAGTTGATCGATCTTGCCGACGAGGTCGCCTACAACACAGCCGATCTGGACGACGCTTTTTCCGCCGGCTTGCTGGCGCCCGAAGATGTGGCCGATTGCGTTCCGCAGTACCGCGCGATTTACGAGGCCATCGAAATGCAGTTTCCCGGGGCCAGCGGGCGCGAGCGCTTCCACGAGGGACTGCGGCGCCTGATCGATGGGTTGGTGACGGGCCTGATTGAAGGAACCGCCGGCCGCGCGCGGGAGGCGGCTGTTGCCGATGCCGATGAGGTGCAGGCATTTCCCCGGCGCCTGGCGGCGTTTACCGCGGAGGCGGCCGAGACCAGCCGCGCCCTGAAACAATTTCTGTATGCCGAGGTGTATGCTTCCGCGGCCTTGGGCGAGGACCGGCGGCGCTCCATGACCATGATCGGAGAGCTGTTCCGGTTCTTCCTCGACCACCCCGATCGCCTGCCGCCGCCATACTGCCAGCAGGCGCTCGCCGAGCCCGCGCATCGCGTGGTATGCGACTACATCGCCGGCATGACCGACGCTTTCTTCCACCGCACCTACGAGCAGATGATCCGGTAGCGCCGGCGCTACGACCTCTATACTAGGGGAATGACTTGCGCACTCTGCGAAACCCGGCGTCCCCGCCGCTTCTGCCCCGGAGTACGGGGCGATATTTGCGCCACCTGTTGCGGCGCCGAGCGCGAAGTCACGGTGAGCTGTCCGCTGGATTGCGAATACCTGCGGGAAGCGCGCAAGCACGACAAGACGCCGCTCATCGACCCCCAGCAAGTCCCCAATCGGGATATCAAGGTCGCGGATGAGTTGTTGAGCGAGAACGAGGAACTTCTCGCTTTTCTGACCATGACCCTGACGCACGTTGCAGCGGAGACACCGGGCGTGGTGGATTTCGATATGCGCGACGCGCTGGGCGCGCTCATCCGCACCTACCGCACGCTGCAAAGCGGCGTTTATTATGAGAGCCGCCCTACCAACCCTCTGGCGGCGCACATTTGCGACGTGGTGCAGGCCGGCATTGCGGACTTCCGGCGTCGGGAGACCGAGAGCCTGGGGATGACCAAAACGCGGGATGCCGCCATACTGGGGCTGCTGATCTTTCTACAACGCTTCGAACTGGACCAGAACAACGGCCGGCGCAAGGGCCGCGCGTTTCTCGATGCCCTGAGCAGGGTCTACGCCGATGAGCCCGGCGCGGCGCCTCCGGCGGCATCGTCTTCGCTGATCCTGCCCTGAGGCGGGAACGCGAGCGCTCGCGCAGAGTTGACGGTAAGGTTCCGCGAACGCTACAGTAGGATTGTCACCTTCATCCGCCCAGCAAGTCCCTATCGTCTAGCCCGGCCTAGGACATCGCCCTTTCACGGCGGTAACGGGGGTTCGAATCCCCCTGGGGACGCCAATCTCTGATGACGCCCGAGAGGTTCCATTGCTATACTATGGCGAGCAATGAACTTGGCTTGGCTGGAGAACCTGACTAAGCCGTTAGCCAGCCTATTCAACCCTATCGCGGACCGAATCGGAAAACGGCTCGGCACTAGGAAGCCGCGCCTCTACGTGCATTTCAACCCGGCGGTGATGAACTGGTCGATGGGATACCAGCAGCAGCCGGACGGCCACCACCTCGAAATGATGCACGTCCTTTTCGAGGCCGCTTTCAATCATGATGACGACAAGCAAACGCTGTTCATCATGGACGCGTTTCCCGAGGGGACGGAGAACCGCATCCCCGCCCTCAGCCGCTTCGTGATCCCGCCGCACAAGGTCGTGGACCAGCAGATCGTCTCCTTCGCGCTGCCGCTCATCGCGGAGAAAGAAAAGGCATGGACGGGCCGGATGGTCTTCCTTGACCAGTTCCAGAGACGGTACAGGAGCCGGAAGGGCACGTATCGCTGGGTAGGCGTAGTACCACCGCCCGAGCCCAAAAAAGCTCCTGAGGCGCAGTAATATACCGTTCCCGGCGACTGATTCCGGGCTTGGCCCCCTGCTTTTTCGGGGATTGCGCCGGTTTTTCTCATGGGCTGGTGGCCTTTTTCTTCCAGAATGCTCAGGGTTTCGCGGCGCTAGCGCCCGCCAGGGCCTTCGTAGGCCGCCGGCACGGGTGGAGGCTGGCCGGCCTAGCATGCACCGCATTGATGATTTACATAAGGTGCACAATCGGTTACCCTTGCTTCCAAGATGACCTCGTCCGTTATTAGCGCGCTGTTCTGGCTTGTGGGGTTTGGTTGCAGCCTTGAGGTGATTTCCGGCACAGTCGTGCTGCCCAGATTTTGGTGGCTGAATAACGACCCGAAGCCCGCTTGCATCTATTGCGAGGAGATAAATAAGTTCATTATTCACCCAAATGCGTACGAAGAGTGGGAGAAGCGGGAGTTTGCGAAGTGGAACGCCTGTATGGCGGACTTAGCAACGAGAGGTGTGGCTGTTACCGGCGATGCGAGGAAGCCGTGTGACGAAGCGCTCAATGCGGATTGGCAGAGCGTTGGAAGCAGGCTAAAAACACTGAAGGGAAACGTTTACCGCAAAGCCGAGATCAGATTCCGCATGGCTATTGAAGCTCAGAACAGGAAGGCCCTATGGAGCCTAATTCTCGGTTCGGTTGTGCACCTGCTGTCTATCTTGTTCATTCTAGTTGCCCTGGCGAACATAATCGACGAAGTACAGGCGAAGATGCCGCCCGCGCCGCGGGCGCCCGGGGGGTGCGCCTTGGTGATTCTTGGCTTTCTGCTGGTGATGATCTTCTTGTATTATTACTTTAAGATAACAGGGTAAGAAAAGGCGGACGCATTTTCGTGACTTCTACCGCTACGGCGCGTCACGGAACTGGATGATAGCGCCTGAAGGGCAGTTGAACATGCAGGAGCATTGCGGGGTCGAATCTGATGTGCGCTGTGGAGCGTTGGCGATTGACAAACCTGAAGGCACCTGTCTGGATCTTCGGCCTACGTGGCGGACATAAGCCGCATTTGGCCATGTCCAACCTGTCCGACGAGAACGGCAAGCCGCTTAGGAAGACTCTCTGCGGAAAGACGTATAGCCCAGACGAGCGCATCAAAGCCAGGACTACGGAAACTCTTGACGGGACCGAGTGCAAAGCATGTCGGCTGGCGTTATTCCCGCCGCCGTCTCACGCCGTCTACTTTACCTATCCGACTCCCGAAGCGAAGCGAAAGGTGCATCTTCGAAGAAGGGGCGGGGGCTGCCTGTGTGGCAGGGGCGGTCCATACACAGTGGAGAGCACGGTACTTAACGAGCTCACGTGCGAGCGCTGCCTGAATGAGATTTTTTCGGCAACGCACGATTAGGACGCATCCCACGCGAACGGAGTGTTTTCCGGTGACGCTATGGTGACGATACGGGCCGCAAACGACGCCAAAGCCGTCCAAGACCGAATCCGCCATAACAGTCGCTCAGCCCGAGAGTTATCCTAATTCTGCTAAGTGAAGCCAAACAGCGCAAAATGGTCCCGAGCCCTCACGGCGGTAACGGGGGTTCGAATCCCCCTGGGGACGCCAATCCCTTACAGCGCCGCTACTTTTTGATGTGCCCCACCGTCTGCGCGAACGCAATCCGCTGGTCGGGCCGCAGGTTCAGGGCCTTGCTCAGCTCGGCCTTGGGCACCGACCCGCGCACTACCGCGCCGAGGCCTTCCGAGGCGCAGAACAGGTACACGTTTTGAGCGATAAACCCGGCATCGGCGTTGTCCGTGGCGGCTTTGGAGTTCTCGTCCCCATTTCCCATCTTGGCGAAGTCGCCCACGTAAACCAGGTTCAGCGGCGCTTCTCCAACAAATGCCACCGTCCCCGTGAGCTTCCGCAGATCGCCGCTGGCCACCGGCTTGAGGACGTTGGCCTTGGCGTCGTAGACGTAGGCGCCATCCGCCATCACCGCGTAGAGTTCGATTTCCTGGCGGTTCGACGATGAGGGCGCGGTGCGGCGGCCATCCTCGCGGTTGATCCCCCAGCCAGCCCACAGCAAGTTCGAAAGCACCTGCGGCGAGAGCTTTTCCGTGCTGAATTCGCGCGTCGAATGCCGTTCCTTCAGGGCCTGCATCAGCGGCTTCCCTCCGCTGGTCTGCGGCGCCGGCAGGGCCACGGGCTTAAGATCCTGCGCGAACAGCCCCGCGGGAACCAGCAAAAGGGCAAAAAAAGACCTGGACATCGGAGTTCTCCTTCTCTCAAGCAGTATAGCCGGGGTCGGGGGCGGATGCTCGGGAGGAGAGAGGGCAGGCTCAAGCGTGCCCCACCGTGGCCCCGCGTCGTTTACACTGAGTCTGTTATGACACGTTGGCGCATTTCCTTTTTGATCGCATCGGCTTTCACCGGGGTGGCCGCCATGCTCGCCACCGGTGCGGCGTCCGGCCAATCCGCGGGACCGGTGGACTTGCTGCCCGACGAGGCCCTGCACGGCTGGACCCGCATCCCCTTTTCCGCCATCGATGGCGTCAAGCCCAAGCTGCAATGGCGGGTGGACCCCATCCAACACACCCTTATCTGTGCCGGCGACGGGGGACATGAATGGCTCCGCTACGACAAGGAACTGGGCGACTTCGTCTTCGCGGTGGACTGGCGCTTCACCCCGCGCGGCGAAGCGGAAACGCGTTACAACAGCGGCGTCGGCGTCCGCCTCTCGGAGTTTGGCGAGATCTACTACCAGGCGCAGACCAGCCTCCGGGGCGGGTACCTGTTCGGCAACAACTTCGTCGACGGCGCGCTCCGGCATTTCAATCTCAGCAAAGAAATGAAAGAGAACCGCGTCAAGCCGGCGGGCGAGTGGAACCACTACGAGCTCCGCGCGCAAGGCAGCCACCTGACGCTCGCGGTCAACGGCGCCGTCGTCAACGAATTGCCGAATTGCGGCCTGCTCAAGGGCTACATCGCCCTGGAGGCCGAGGGGTACGAGATCACCTTCCGGAACCTGAAACTTCAGGTGCTCCCGTAGCGCTCTACACCACCACCATCTTGCCCACGCCGTCGGCGTATTGCGCGTTGAGGGCAAACGCTTCCGCGATGCGCTCCAGCGGGCGCGTGTGCGTCACCAAAGGGGCGAACCAGTCGGTTCGCCGGGCCAGCAACTCCAGCGCGGCCGCCGATTCGTGAACCGAGCGGCGCACGTTGAGGATGGCCAGCTCCTTGCGCCGCATGGGCGAGACTTCGAACGGCACCATCGCGGAGGAATGAATGCCGGTGAGGACCACGCGGCCGGCATTGCGCGCCACTCGAATGGCCCAGTTGGTGGTGTGCTCCCGGGCGGCGCAATCGATGGCGCAATCCACCCCACGCTTGCCCGTATCGGCGTGAATCCGCCGCACTACGTCGATTTCGCCGGGATCGAGCGCCACATCGGCGCCCATCCGCAAAGCCATCTCGCGCCGGTGCGCCACGGGTTCGATGGCCCAGATGCGCCCCGCGCCCGACACCTTCAGGCAGGCTAAAGTCAGCAGCCCGATGGGCCCCGCCCCGAACACCGCCACCGTTTCCCCAAGCTGAACCGCCGCGAATTTCATGGAGTGCATGGCCACCGCCAGAGGCTCGAACATCGAGGCGACCTCGAACGAGAGGCCCCGCGGAATGGGACGCAGGTTGGAGACCGGCAGATTCACGAACTCGCGGAAGAAACCCGGGTGCCCCGAATTGCTGAGGAACCGGATGTTGGCGCAGACGTTGTGGTGGCCGGTGCGGCAGAATTCGCAGTGGTAGCAGTAGAGGGCGGGCTCGAGCGCGGCGCGGTCGCCGGGCGACCAGCCGGTCACGCCGGCGCCCGTCTTGACCACCGTGCCCGAGGGCTCGTGGCCCAGCACCATGGGGTACTGGTTCCCCATATCGCCGATGCCGCCGTCCAGGTACGAGTGGAGGTCGGAGCCGCAGATGCCCACGGCTTTCACCCGCACCTGCACCTCGCCCGGAGCGGGATCTTCGATCTCTTGTTCCACCAGGCGCATTTCACGCGGCGCAATCAGTTCGGCAATCAGCATCTTCACTCATTGTAAGGTAGAATCGGCGCATGATCCGGCGCATCGCACTCTTCGCGCTCCTGACTACGGCGCTGGCGCGACTGGCTTCCGCGCAGGGTGAACTGGCGGCCGCGCTCGCCAGCCAGGTGCGGACCGATGTGGCCGTTCTTGCTTCTCAACCGGCGCTCGCGACATGGCAGAAGTCTCATGCCGGCAAGCTGGAACTAGCCCATTACGAAACAACCACGGACCCGTACCAAGAGGATTTCACCCGGCTGAACCGTTGGTGCGCAGCCTCCGTCGGTCAATCGCCGGCGCAGGTGGTTCGCGCCGCTTTGTTCTATGTGCCTTCCGTAGCGAGCGGCGCATTGCCGCCGCTGCCCGAAAAGGAAGACGCCACCCTTACACGCGCTTGTCCAATGCAGGCGATCTGGTACGAGACTCCGGCGCCGGCCGCCATGGACGCCGTCGTCCGCGAGCTTTCTTCCATCTGGGGCCAGCCGAATGGGCAATCCGCGGAACCCGATATCCCTGGGTCGGGACTTTGGAAGCGCGTTGTGGCGTGGCATCGGGCGGGCATGAACGTCTGGGTGGTCGACAACTCCAACGGACAGCCCGACGGCACCGGCGGGCCGCGGTTGATCGTCTATGCGAGAATAGACAGTCCGCGCGATCCGGACTTTGGCCTCCGGTGGCTCGGTGACGCGTTCGCAGATCGGGTGGCTGAGACCGCCGCTCAAATTGCGGCACAGGATTCGACGCTGACCGCGGCCGTGCTGAAATGCGATGCCGGGCGGAGGACCGAAGCGGAGTCTCTCACGGCGAGCCGTCTCGCCCGGTGGCTCAGCGGCTCGAGCAGCTTGCCGCCACAGCGGAGAGCCGCGGCTCTGCTGGTCGCGGACTCTTATGTCGCCTGTGCCCGGATGTTCTCCCAGCGCCTCATCCGACTGGGCGCCAAATCCGGAGGGCCCTGCTCCAAAGACGGGCCCACCTACAGCCACAACTTCCGCGACCAGGCTGAGAAGCTCGATCCCCAAGGTCCGGCTGGTGAACTGGCTGGCCTGGCGAGCCTGGCGGATCCCTGTTCTCTCAAAGGCGCTCGCCCCTGGCCCGATCTGGTCGTCGAAAAGGGCGAGAAATTACTGGGCGCGTTTCCCCCGGATCAATGGACACCCTGGGTTCATTTCGCCATCGCCCGCGCGCACGCCGTCAAGCTCTCTTTCGCTTATCCGGATCACCCCCCGGAAGATGGAAACTTCCCCCTCACGCGCGCGGCCATGGCGCGGGAGCGCCGCGCCGCTGTCGAGCAGTTTGCGCGCTTCATCGAACAGAAGCCGGATGCCCCCGAGTCCGTCTTTGCCTGGCAGGAAGCATGGCGATTGCTAGCCGGCCTTCCGCCCAGCCAGATCCACTTTGGTTGCGGCTGCGAATAGAGGCGCTAAGATAGCTATAGATGCTCGGTTTTCGTGAGTTCGAAGCCGGACCGGATCCTTTCGGCCGCAAATTCCAGGTGATGTTCAAATGGCTGCAAACCGCCATCTCGATGCGCGGCGCCGACACCGTCGATGTGAAGTTCATTCTGACGGACGACAACGGCGGCCGGACCGAAAAGACCATCGCGCTTCCGCACGCCAGCCTCCTTGACGTCAGCCGCCAGACCGGCCGCGACATGGACGACCCCTGGTGCGCCCGCCTGGCGGCCCTCCACCTGCTGCGTGTGGTGGAGACTGGCGAGGACATGGAGAAAGACCTCGTCACCGTCCTGCCCGCGGATCTGATACGCTGCGCCGGCGAACTCGCGCGCACGGAAGAATCCGAAACCCACGCCGGGTGATTCGATTCTCTACAATTCGCGGATCTCCGCTTTGTTCTTAGTCGGACTGTCACACGTTTGTAACATTCACCCCATAACTTCAAGCGGAAGTTCAGAACCTGAAAGTCTGAAACCTATGCGGGCTGAGTGCGAGATGTGGTAGACTGTATAATTGAGTTATGAGCACAGACGATTCGCTAAACACGGCAGTACTTGTCGGCGATGAACGCGGAGATGTCTTGAAGGAAGTTTCGGCCACGCTGGGGAAGGCCGGATTTGTGGTAGTGACCGCATCGAACGGCCGGGCGGCGCTGGACCGCTGCCGGTGCCGGCATCGGCCGGTGGACCTGGCCGTAATCGACACCGCGGCGGCGGGAATCAAACCGCTGGAGGTGGCCAAGCAGTTGCACGAAATGTCCCCTTGCGTGCGAATGCTGTTCCTCTCCGACGGCAACCCGGAGACGATCCCGGCAACCGAATCGCTGGGACACGTGCGCCGATTCTTGCCGAAGCCCTTCCGCAGGTCCCAGTTCCTGGGACGGGTTCTCGAAATGATGGACCAGCCGAAGGCTCTAAGCGCCTGATGCTGCCGGCGCCAGCCTTGGTGTGTCAGACTTCTTCGCTTGCCTCGGCGTGGTGCCGGACGTCGACTCCCTTGATCAGGAAGACAACGTCCTCCGCAATGTTGGTCGCGTGGTCGCCGATGCGCTCCAGGTTGCGGGCCACAAATATCAAGTCGACCGCGGCTGGGACCACGGCGGGGTCCACCTGCATGATCGCCAGTAACTCCGCGTAAACGGCATCGCGCAACTGATCCACCTCATCGTCCGCCAGCAGCACCGAGCGCGCCAGCGATTCGTCTCCATTGACGAATGCGTCGAGGCACTTGAGCAGCATGGATTGCACCAGGGACGCCATGGCGGGAATATCGACCATGGGCTTGACCAGCGGATGGTGCATCAGGGAGAGCGACCGTTCGGCGATATGTTGGGCCAGGTCGCCGATGCGCTCTAAATCGGTGTTGATCTTGAGAGCGGAGGTGAGGAACCGCAAATCCTTGGCCACGGGCTGCCGAAGCGCGAGCAGCCGCGTCACCATGCCGTCGATTTCCATTTCCATGCGGTTGATTGTCGGCTCGTCCCGAATCACCTGCTCGGCGAGTTCCCTGTTTTGATCCACCAGGGAGCGGACGCTGCGGCTAATGGCCGACTCCACCAGCCCGGCCATCTCCAATAACTTGTTGTTCAGTTCTTCGAGTTCAACCGTAAAGTGACGCAAGAACTATATCTCCCTTTCCGGACTGGCCGGCCCGGCTACCCAAATCTTCCCGTGATGTAATCTTCCGTTTCCTTGCGCGCGGGGTTCTTGAAAATGACATCCGTCTTGTCGAATTCGATCAGGCGGCCCAGCAGGAAAAACCCCGTGAAATCCGCGACTCGTGCGGCCTGCTGCATGTTATGGGTCACGATCACCATCGTACACTGATCTTTCAGGCCGAACATGAGCTCCTCGATTTTGGCCGTCGCGATGGGATCCAGCGCGGAGCATGGTTCGTCCAGCAGCAGAACCTCGGGATTGACGGCCAGCGCCCGGGCGATACACAGCCGCTGCTGCTGTCCCCCCGACAAAGCGTAGGCCGATTCGTGCAATTTGTCTTTCACTTCGTCCCACAGCGCGGCGCGCTTCAAACTGTGCTCCACCTTGTCGCGCATTTCTCCCCTCGAAGCCATCCCATTAATGCGCAGCCCATAGGCGATGTTGTCGTAAATCGATTTGGGGAAGGGGTTGGGCCGCTGGAAAACCATGCCCACGCGCCGCCGCAGGCTGGTGACGTCCAACCCGCCGACATTTTCGTTATCCAGCAGGACTTGGCCTTCCAAGTGCGAATTGCGAATCGTATCGTTAATGCGGTTGAGACTCCGCAGGAACGTCGATTTGCCGCAGCCCGACGGGCCGATCAGCGCGGTAATCCTGTTGGCGTGCATGTCCAACGAGATGTCGTACAGCGCTTGCGCCGAGCCATAGAAGAAACTGACGTTGCTGGCACGCAGCTTAGGGCCTGCGGTTGGGGCCGGCATTCTTACCCGGTGGGTGGTTGGCTCGAAAGCGGATTCGGGTGCAGTGTTCATGGGTTTATGACTGCTAGGCACGTGGAACGGAAATACCTCGCGCCAGCACCAGACGGGCGGCGATGTTGGCGACCAGGACCATGCCGATCAGCACCAGTCCCGCCGCCCAGGCCTGCCGATGCCAATCGTCGTAAGGGGCAATCGCATGAGTGTAAATCATGACCGGCAAGGAAGCCGTCGGCTGCGTGATCCCTCCACCCCAAAACTGATTGTTGAATGCGGTAAAGAGAAGAGGAGCGGACTCGCCGGCAATGCGCGCGATGCCCAGGATCATGCCGGTCAGAATTCCCTTACTGCCGGCGGGCACCACCACGGTGGCGATGGTCTTCCACTTACTCGCTCCTAACGCAAATGCGGCCTCGCGGAGCGAGAGCGGGACTTCTCGCAGGAACTGCTCTGTCTGCCGGGTTACGATAGGAATCAGCATTACGGCGAGGGCAATCGACCCGGCCAAACCGGAGAACGACCGCGTCGGGACCACTACCAGAGTCCAAGCCAGGAGACCTACTACAATGGAGGGAATCCCGTTCAGCAGATCGGCCACGTAACGGACCAGCGGACAGAACATCTTGTCTTCGAACTCAGACAGGTAGATGCCCGCGAGAAACCCGACCGGAAGCCCAATGAGAGCCGCCACGCCGACGATTTCCAGGCTTCCGACAATCGCGTTGGCCATGCCGCCGCCGATTTCGCCGGGCGGAAGCGGCAGCTTGGTGAAGAAATTCCAATCCAGCGAACGGCCGCCGTAGTAGACCAGGTATCCGAGTATGAGGAAGAGACTGAATACGGCGAGCAGGGTGAACAGGGCGGTCACGCTGAGCATCACGGCGTTGACGGATTTGCGCCACATCAAATTCCCGCCCATCATCTCTTGGAGCCCTTCTTGGTAGTCGCCACGATCATCAGCCGCGCCAGACCGTTAATGATAATCGTGAGCAGAAACAGAACCAGTCCAAGCTCAATCAGGGCAGACTGATAGACTCGCCCGGTGGCCTCGGAGAACTCATTGGCGATCACGGCCGCAATCGAATAACCCGGAGCGAAGAGGGAAGCTGCGATTTTCGGATCGTTTCCGATCACCATGGTGACCGCCATGGTCTCGCCCAAGGCGCGCGCCAGACCGAGGAAAATCGATCCCAAAATCCCCAGTTTGGCGTATGGCACCACGATGTGCCAGGTGCTTTCCCAATGAGTGGCGCCCAACGCGAGCGCCGCTTCTCTTTGCTCTCGCGGCACGGCCAAAAGGGCCTCCCGCGACACTGAAATGATAAAGGGGACAGTCATGATCGATAGAACCATCCCGCCCGTGAGAAGCCCGAAACCATAAACGGGTCCCTTGAACAGCGGTAGAAACCCGAGAGTCGACTTTAGAAACGGCTCACCGTAGTCTCGCATCAGCGGTACTAACGTGAACAGAGCCAGCAAGCCGTAGATGACGCTCGGAATCGCGGCCAGAAGCTCGATCAGAAAGGTCAGCGCGCTCGAGATACCGGCGGGCGCCAATTCCGAGAGGAAGATGGCGGAGCCCAGCCCCAAAGGCACGGAGATTAGAAGTGCGAGGAGCGAAGTGACCACCGTGCCATACATGAACGGCAAAGCGCCGAATTCCGACGTGACCGGGTTCCAGGTGCTGGAAAACAGGAAAGCGAAGCCAAACTTGTGGCGGCTCGGCGCGGATTGAAACCACAACTGCCACACCAGCAGGAAGGTGATCAGAATGATACTGGCTGCAAAAGCGAGCGTAATCAGACGGGCGACAATGTCGCCCGTCTGAGTCGTGCGCCGCCGGATGGCGGCCGTTTCTGCCACTGCCGAAGTAGCCATATTGCCACGTCGAATCCGCGCTTACTGAATCTTCGCGATCTGCTTGATCTCCTTGGCGACCACTTCCTTGGGCAGCGGAGCGTAGGACAAACCGGCTGCATACTTCTGACCATCGGCCAGCATCCACTGCAAGAATGCCTTGATCGTCTTGGCCTTGGCCGCATCGGGAATGTGGCTGGGAATCAGCAGCCAGGTGAAAGTAGAGATGGGGTACGCGTTCTTTCCCGCGGCGTTGGTGATGGAAACACGAAAATCGTCCGGCATGTTCTTGGCCGCGGCCGCGGCCGCTTCGGTGACAGTGTCGAAATCGGCCTTGACGAGATTGCCGGCTGCGTTCTTCACGCTGCCATAGCCCATTTGGTTCTGGACGGCATAGATCAGTTCCACGTAGCCGATCGAGTTCGGGGTTTGCTTCACCGTGCCGGCGACACCTTCGTTGCCCTTCCCCCCAAGGCCCACCGGCCAGTTCACAGAAGTATTCGATCCCACTTTGCTTTTCCACTCGGGGCTGACTTTGGAAAGGTAGTCGGTCCACACGAAGGTCGTCCCGCTGCCGTCCGAACGGTGCACCACCTGAATGTCCGCGTTGGGAAACTTAACGCCGGGATTGTCCTTCGCCAGGCGCGGATCGTTCCATTTCGTGATCGTGCCCAGGAAGATCCCGGAGAGCGTCTCGGATGTGAACCTAAGATCCTGTGTAATGCCGGCGATGTTGTAAGTGGGCACCACACCTCCCAACACGCTCGGGAAATGCAGAGGCTTCACCGCCAACTTGGAAATCTGGTCGTTTGTCATGGGCATATCGGACGCGCCAAAATCCACGGTCCCGGCGGTCAGTTGGGCGATGCCGCCTCCCGAACCGATCGCCTGGTAGTTGATCTGCACGTCCGGGTGCATTTTGTGATACTCGTCAAACCACTTCTGGTAGATCACCGCCGGGAAGGTGGCTCCCGCGGCATTGATCTTCTGAGCCGTCGCAAACGGGGCGGCCACCGCCATCAGGCCGGCCAGGGCCAATGACATCTTCATCGTCTTCATATGTGTTTACCTCATTTTCCCATTCAAATATTACAATTCAGTTACCGATCGGTTACCGATCAGTTACGAAGCCCAGGCATTGCGGCCCTACTTTATCGCCGGTGCGCCGCCCGGAAGCGTGTACCGCACGTTAAAGTAAATCGTGTTGTCGTGCGTGCCCTTGGGGGCGTTCACGGCGATATACCAGGGAAGGCGCATCAGGTATTCATACTGGCCCATAAGGTTGACGGCGCCGTACTTGGCATCTTTCCAGATGGTCTGGTTGAAGCCGAAAGTGACTTCCTGAATGGAGCGGTTCTGGCTGTTGGCTGCGCCCCGGTACCCGTAGCCGATCAGGCTGGTGCCGTTGGCGTCGATCGCCACATTGCGGCCGATATAATCGCCACTGTAGTAGGTATAGAGCAGCGTGTTTTTGAATGTTCCTTCCAGGCCGCTAACCCAGCTATCGGCATGAAGCGCGCTGAGAGATCCGTCTGCGCGGACGATGATATCCGGGGCCGCGCCAAACATGTAACGGCCTTCACCGTCGCTCAACAGTCCCGAGGCGACGAAGCGGACATTTTTCGTGATCCCCGCATTGAGGCCGAATGTCATCCCCTCGCCGGTCGTGGTGTGGTGCGACCACGGCGCCGCGGTCGTGGCCGTCTTGAAGCTGCTCAGGATGCCTCCGACTTCGAAGTGCAAGCGCGAGCTCGGATCGAATGCCACCTTGGCAATGATGTCCGGCGCCAGGGTAGGCGATTGCAGATAGGCCGCGCCGCTGATATTGCCGGCCGAGTCAAGCTGCGTGGGCACCAGCCCACTGAGGGCCGAAGGAAGCGTAATCGCTCCGCCACCGCCCGAACCACCGATGTACTGGTCGGCTTGCTCCACGGAGATTCCGAGATTCACCTTGTCCTGCGGACCGTGGTAAAGGAGACGAAAACCGGGCTGGCGCGTCCAGGTGAGGCCCGCGATGTAGTTGATGTCTATAACTTGGCTATAGAACAGATCGCTGGGCAGCGCCGACAGACCTTTGCGGTTGGGCGTCAGCATGCTCCAGCTCTGTCCGGCAAGGAACTCAATCGAGCCCTTCCGGACATCGAGCCAGTACAGACGAAGGCGGGGAACGATGGCGCCGTTGCTAACAGCCAGGGAAGTCGAGCCGCTGGTTCCGTTGAAGTCGAACTCGTTATAGCCGATGAAATGGGCGCCCTTCCAGTTGCCGTCGACGCGGAAACCGAGACGCGAGTTCTGGTTGCTGAAATGAAATTCCGACAGGTTGCCCTGGACGGCGTTGTTGTAAGGAACACTACCGAAGTTGGTGCCCATCGAGCTCGCCGCGTCCTTGTCGCGCCAAAACGTGGTGAAGTCCATGAAGCCGACCGGCATGATGGTGACGTTGCCGAGCTTGAGTTGGAGCGGAGAGGGCGCCTCGGCGGGGGCCGCAGGCTGAGCCGGCTGCGGGCTGGCCCAAGCAGCCGCGCTCGGCGCCGGGGTTGCCGGCGGCAGCGCCATGGGCGTAGTGGAAGCAATCAGCCGGTCGGCGGGGGTAATGTGCTGTGGGACCTGGTCCGCGGCCGGGGTTGCCATTCCAGCCTGCTCCAGCATCGTGCGCTGCGCGGCCAACGCCGCCAACAACTGTTCGATTTGCTTTTGCTGCTGGTCGAGCTGGGCTTTTAGTTTCGCGATATCCGCCGGTGTGGTCGCGGCGGGGGCGGGGCTGGCGGGGGACGTTGCCGGATCCGCGGCCCAGGCAGGCACAAGCAGAACTGCCGCCATCGACGAACATACAAGCGTCTTAGTACTGAATCTCATCGTTTGACTAACCTCCTTGGAGAAAGAGTGGATGCACTTCTGTTATGGTTTAGTGATTCGTTGCCCGAGGGAGCCAAGCGCCGAGAATACTAGAGCATTGTTAGGATTCGATGACTAGACGGTTAAGACTTTCCTTGCGGACGCGGACATTGGGGCAGCATGACTACGAAGGTCGAGCCTTTCCCGAGTTCGCTTTCCACGGCCACCGTCCCACCCATTTGTTCCACCGCATGTTTCACAATGGAAAGGCCCAGGCCGGTGCCGCCCACCTGACGGGAACGCGCCTTGTCCACGCGGTAAAATCGCTCGAAAATGCGGGACAGGTCCTCCGCCGGAATTCCGACCCCGGTATCTGAAACCCGGATCTCGATTCGATTCCCCGGCCGGTCGTGCACCTGGACATGCACCTCGCCCTTCGGTTTGTTGAACTTTACCGCGTTATCCAGTAGGTTCATGAGCGCCTGTTCCAGTCGAATCCCGTGTCCCGGCAAGTATAAGTCCGGGATCGGGCCGGCGCGGAGCTCGACGTTCATCAAATGGGCCGCCGGTTCGATTGCCCGGATCGCGCCGCACAACACGTCGTTCAGCGAGATCGGGCCGGGTTGGGCGCCCGGCCGGCCGGACTCGAGTTCCGACAGGGTCAGCAAATCGGCGGCGATATTGTTCAGCCGCACTCCGTTTGCCTGAATGATCTCCACAAACTTCCGGCGGTTGTGTTTATCCTCCAGGCCGCCTTCCAGCAGCGTTTCCGCATATCCTCGAATCGTCGCCAGCGGGGTGCGGATTTCATGCGACACGTTGGCGATAAAGTCCCGCTTGACGCGTTCGAGTTTTTCGGCCGGAGTGACATCGTGCAGCGTGGCTATGGCGCCGCGCGAGGACGTGCTCGCCAGCGGAGCGGCATGGACTTCGAACGACTGCATCCCCGGCGCAGACAACTGCAGGCGCTTGCGCTGCTCCACACCCGAATCCACCACCTGCTTCACGATCTGGAACAGGACCGGGTCGCGAACAATCTGAATCAGCGGGACTCCCTCGGCGGGGCCATGAACGCCCACAGCCTCAGTGAAAGCCCGATTACAGAATGTGACATTGAGACGCGCATCCACGGCCAGCACTCCATCGGTCATGCTGGCCAGAATGGCTTCGCGCCGGGTCAGTTCATTTCTCAGACGGTTGACCAGTTCTTCGATCTGGGGCGCCATGCGGGAGAGAGCGCGCGCCAGATCGCCGAGTTCGTCGTTGCTGGCGGGCAACTGCGGGCGCGGAACGCTCATGTCCAGCAGGCGATCCACAAAGCCGGTCAGGCGATTGATGCGCCCGGCCAGCGGCCGCGCCAGCAGCCACGAAACCAGGATCAGCAGGGCGCCCCACACCAGCGATGCGAGCCGGGCCGCGCCGTTGTCCGTGGATAGGTGGATGAGAAGAACGGGAGCGAGCGCCACAGCGACGGCAATCAGGAGGGCTTTCCGCGTCAGCACCGTATCTTGAACTCACTCACTTCCAGAGATTACGAAATGAATGTTTCAATACGATTACAGCCGTTACTCTACCGCGCGCCGCAGCCGCGCGATCCCCTCGCGGAACACCTCGGGCATGGTGAGCAGGCTCACGATCAGGAACGCTTCCGATTCGAAATCGTAGAAGAAGCCCGGCTGCGTCAGAACGCTCTCTTGAGTGAGCAGTTGAATCGCCCAATCTTCTTCGCCGCGGATTCGCGGCATGCGCACCGTGATGTACCAGCCGCCTTCCACCGCCAGAATGCCGGCCGCCGATCCGGCCAGCGCCTCGCGCGCCACCGCCAGGTTGCCGGCCGTCCGCTCGCGGATCTGGCGTTGCACCAACACGCCAGAGGCCAGCAGCTTCGCCGCCGCGCATGCCACCGGCGTGCTCACGGAAAGGTACGTATCGGCGATCCATTCCAGCTTTTCCATGGCTTCCGCCTGCAGCTTCGCCGGACCGCTCGCTACCATCCAACCCAGCTTCATCTGCGGCAGGCCGGCGACCTTCGAAAGCCCGCTCATGGAAAATGTCAGGCACTCCTCGACGCCCACCAGCGTAGCGACGCGCTCCTCGTCCGGAGCTTCCTCCAAGGCGTAATCGGAGAAGACCTCGTCGGAAATCAGCGCGACCCGCCGCTGGGCGCACAACCGCGAAAGCGCTTCGAGTTCCGCCCGTTTCACGTACGAGCCGGTGGGGTTGTTGGGATTGACCAGCACCACCGCGCGCGTGCGTTCGCTAACGGCTGCGGCGAGCGAGTCCAGATCGATGGACCAGCCGCCATGGTAGACCAGCGGGTATGGGCGCACCTCGACGGATTCCAGGTTCGCCAGAAACTCGAATAGCGGATACGAAGGCCGCGGAACCAACACGTGGTCGCCGGCGTCGCAAAGCAGCTTGAAGAGCCAGGCATAGGCTTCGCTGGTGCTGGCCGTGAGGAGGATGCGCCCCGTAACCACGCGCTCGCCGCGCGCCGCGTAGTAAGACGCTACGGCTTGGCGGGCCTCGGCGGCGCCGGCGGGCGAAGGCTCGTAGACCAGCACGCGCGGGTCGTCGAATGCGCGCACGGTTTCGGGCGGGTACTCGAAGCCGGCGCGCGTGGGGTTGGATTCGGTGAGGTCCAGTATGCGCGCCCCGTCCCGGCGCCTGGCCTCCAGCGCCTGGGTGAGGCGGTTGGTCCGGAAATCCCAGTGGAAGCGGGAGGAAAACATGTGGTCCCATTGTAGACCCCAGGGCCGCCCCGCGTAAGATAGAGGCTTGGCATCCTCTATCCCGCTGATCGATTTTCAGAACGTCACCGTGCGGCGCGGCCGCCGCGTGGTGTTGGACGGCGTCACGCTCTCCATCGCCCAGGGCGAGCACGCCGCCATTCTCGGGCCCAACGGCTCGGGAAAATCGACGCTGATCAAAGTCATCTCTCGCGACCTGTATCCGGCGATCAAGGCCGAGCCCTGGTCGCTGCGCATTCTCGGCCGCGACCGCTGGCACCTGTTCGATCTCCGCAACCATCTCGGCATCGTCTCCAACGACTGGATGCAGATGTGCACGCGCGACTACTCCGGGTACGAGATTGTGCTCTCGGGTTTTTTCGGCAGCGTGGGGATCTGGCCCAACCACGAGGTGGCGCCCGAGATGGAGCGGAAGGCGCGGGAGGTGATGGAACTGCTCGAAATCTCGCACCTGGCGGAACGGGCCACTAACGAGATGTCGTCCGGAGAAGCGCGCCGCATCCTGATCGCGCGCGCCCTTGTGCACGATCCCCAGGCGCTGGTGCTGGACGAGCCCACCTCGAGCCTGGACCTGCACGCCACCCACGAGCTGCGCGAAATCCTGCGCAAGCTGGCGCGCAACGGCATCAGCATCATTATGGTGACGCACCACCTTCCGGACATCATCCCGGAGATGCGGCGCGTGGTGCTGATCCGCGACGGCCGCGTCTATCGCGACGGGCCCAAGCGCCAGGTGCTCGAAGCCGCGACGCTCGCCGGCCTGTTCGACGTTCCCGTCGAAGTCCTCGAGCGCGGCGGGTATTATCACGTGCTGTAGAGCGGGCCTCCGGCCGGCCATGCCCCCAGTCGTGGCGGCATTCCGCGAATGCCCCCAGGAATGGGGGCATGGCCGGCCGGAGGCCTACTTCACGTAGGCGCTCGACCAGCGGTAATCCTCCGGACGGGTCACCAAACCGGCCTGAAGCGGATTATTCTCAATGTACCGGCGCACTTTGTCGAACTCCTTCTCGTCCCGCACCCAATGATCGTAGGATTCGCTCTGCCAGAACGGTTCCCCGGTCCGGCCGAGAATCTTGTTCGCTTCTCGCGCCGTGAAGCCCTTCACGGATTGAAGCAGCTTGCTGGCGGTCACGATGGGAGTCAAGAGCGTATGCACGTGGTTGGCCATGACCACGTAGGCGTGCAGGTCATAGTAGTGGAGCTTGTCCGTGCCGTAGCTCAATGCGTCCACCACCACGCGCGCGATTTCTTCCCGCTTGAGCCATGCCGGACCGAAGCTGGCCTGATCGAGGAAGCGGTCCATCCACACGAAGGCTTGGCCGGAAGTGAGGGCGTTGGGCGGAGGGAAGCGGTTATGCGGCAAACTGCCGTATAGGTGCCAGGTCAAGAACAAGGGCCTTCCCACGGGTTGCCAGTGAGGAGGGCGGCGGCTGTATAACGCCATTAAACGAGGGGTGGCGCCAGGGCTAGAAGATTCTCAGGAGAACCGGTGTTAAACTGATTCTTTCAAAGGCGGACCTCATTGTACCGGTTTGTGTTTCCGGCCTTCCTGATCATGGCCCTGGCGGCGACCGCGGCCATGGCGCAAGAAGGCCAACTCGACGCCAGCCCCGGGCTTTTCACCGTGATGGCCGCGATCAATGCCGCCGGCTATGCGGCCGACCTGTCGTCGCCCAATAATCACCCGCTGCGGGACGCCATCCGCGCGGAACTGGCCAAGCGGAACATCCCTTCGCTTCCCGCCATCAAGGCTTTTTTCGACAAGCACCGCAAGAATAACGACACCGACGAGCTGAGCCAGTACATCTCCTTCGCGCTCACCGCGGACGGGCCGCCGGATTTCGCCGTCGGGCTGCGCAACGTCGATATCCCGCCGGACGTGGTCCCCTTGAAGGCGTTTTCACCGTTGTTGGCGGCCTTCTACAAGGAAGCCAATATCGAAGACTTGTGGAAACGGTCGCAGCCCGCTATCGACCAATACATCGATCGGTATCACGGGCCCGTTTCCGACGCCGTGCTCCAGGTGAACGCCTACCTACGGCAGCAAACCTCCGGGGCCAGAGGCCGCCGTTTTCAGATCTATATCGAGCTGCAGGCGGCGCCCAACCAGATCCAGACGCGCAGTTACGGCTTTGTGTACACCATCGTGATCACGCCCTCCCCGGAGCTGCGTACTTTCGATGTGCGCCACGCGTATCTGCACTACCTGCTCGATCCGCTGTCGACTAAGTACCAGGAGATTCTGGAACGCAAGCAGGGGCTTTCGGACCACGCCCAGCGCGCGCACGCGCTGGCCGATGAGTTCAAGGACGATTTCCTGCTGCTGGTCACGGAATCGCTGATCAAGGCGGTGGAGGCGCGGCTGGACCATCAGCCCGAACGCATACAGGAGGACCTGCGCGAGGGTTACATTCTGACGCCTTATTTCGCCGAACATTTGCCGGCCTATGAGAAGCAGGAACAGTCCATGGCGTACTACTATTCCGACCTAGTGGGGGCCATCGACGTGGTCAAGGAGGACAAGCGCCTTTCCAACGTGGAATTCAACCAGGAGGAGACCGTGCGCACGGTGAAATCCGCGGCGCAACCGGGCCCAGTGGGCACCCCCCCGCCCCTTACCGGCGCGGCCAAGACGCTGGAGGAAGCGGAACAGACCTACACGGCCCGGGACCTGGACACGGCGAAGAAGCTATACCTCGAGGTTTTGCAGCAGACCGACAGCCAGCCCATGCATGCGGCGGTATACTATGGTCTCGCGCGGATCGCGGTGCTTCAGCAAGACCCCGAAACGGCGGAAAAGCTGTTCGAGAAGACCCTGGAATCGCAGCCCGAGGCGCAGGTGAAGGCCTGGGCACTGGTTTACCTGGGGCGGCTTTCCATGGCTGCCGGAGACCGCGAACAGGCGGTCAAACATTTCCAAGACGCTCTCAAGGTGGATGGCGCATCGAAACTCGCGCGCGACGCCGCGGAATTGGGCGTGCGACAACTTTTAAGGCAAGACGGAAAACAAGGAGTTCTCAAATGAAACGAATGATTCTCACCGGCGCCCTGGCATTGGTGGCTGGTGTTTCAAGCCTGATGGCGCAAGCGGCGCCTCCCAAGGCGCCCGCCCCCAAATCGAAGGACGAGCTGGCGGCGGTGCAGGCGCTGTTCACGGCGACGCGAACCGGTCCGGATGCCACCATCAAGGCCGCCGAGGATCTGCTCACGAAGTTCGCGGATACCGACTTCAAGGATGTGGCGCTGCTCTCGGAGGCCGAGGCCTGGCAGCAGAAGCGGGATTTCGACAAGGCGCAGGTTTACGCCGAGCGCGCGCTCGACGCCAACCCCAAGAACTTTCAGGCCTCGCTGATGCTGGCCGAGCTGCTGGCGCAGCGCACGCGCGAAAACGACCTGGACAAGGAAGAGAAACTGGCCAAGTCCGAGAAGTACGCCAATGACACCATCCAGATGTTGAAGGTTGCGCCCAAGCCCAATCCACAGCTCTCGGACCAGCAGTGGGAAGACGCCAAGAAGGACCTCACGGCCGAATCTCACAACGCCTTGGGCCTGGCCGCGCTGACGCGCAAGAAATATGATGTCGCCATCGCCGAGTTCAAGCTGGCGGTGGACGGCACGTCTCAACCCGAGCCGGCTTTCCAGGTGCGTGAGGCATCGGCGCTTCAGTTGGCGGGCAAGAACGACGAATCCATCGCCATCTGCGACAAGATCATGGCCAATCAGCAGGTTGTTCCGCAGATCAGGCAGGTGGCCCAGGCGATTCGCGCCATGGCGATCAAGGCCGGCGGGAAGAACACCACTCCTCCCGCTGCTCCGGCTGCTGCGGCTCCCGCTGCTCCGGCCGCACCGGCTGCTCCGGCCCCTCCGCCCCCAGCCGAGAAGAAGCCGTAAGCTCCCGGACATGCGCGCGGAGCCGGCATCGCTCGAGCTGAAGATCGATTACCAGTTCGTCCACGCGGAGTTGCTACGCCGCGCGCTCATCCATAGCTCGCTCGCCAACGAATCCCACTCGGGCGCCAGTTCTACTCTGGACGACAACGAGCAACTCGAGTTTCTGGGCGATTCGGTGCTCGGATTTCTCGTTGCCGAGGCCCTGGTCCGGCGTTTTCCCGAGTATCGCGAAGGCGAGCTTTCGCGGCTGAAGGCCCACCTGGTGAGCGCGGCCCATCTCCATGGAGTGGCGCGGCGTCTCGATCTGGGCAGCTATCTCGAACTGGGCCGCAGCGAGGAGATGAGCGGCGGCCGCGCCAAGAAAACCCTGCTGGTGGACGCACTCGAAGCCGTCATCGGCGCCATGTGGCTGGACGGCGGCCTGGAAACCGTCCGAAGTTTCGTCGCCGCGCACGTGCTGGACGCCCCGTTCCTCGGCGATGAGGAGGCGGGCACCGACATCCAGCCGGCCATCGTGAATTTCAAGAGCGCGCTTCAGGAACTGGCGCAGGCGCACAAATTGCCGCAACCGCGCTACTCGGTTGTGCGGGAGCACGGCCCGGAGCACTCCAAAACGTTCACGGTCGAGGTGCGGGTAGGCAAGGATTTCGCCGGACAGGCCGACGGCCGCACCAAGAAGATCGCCGCGCAGAGGGCGGCGCGCGCAGTCTACGAACGGCTGCGGCAAGAGGCATCCCCGGAATCGCCCTCCGCCGAACCCCACCTGGGAGCCGGCTCGCCAACATGAGCGGCTTCATGAACCCGGCGGAATTCGCCAACATCGCAAAATCCGAAGAGCATTTCTGGTGGTACCGGGGCATGCGGACCATCCTGTTCCGCATGTTGGATCCCTACCTGGCGGGGAGGAGCATCGGCCGCGTCCTCGAAGCCGGGTGCGGCACGGGTTACTTCGCGCACCTGCTTCAGAGGGAACGCGGCTGGCCGGTGGTGCCCATGGATTTCAGTTGGCACGGTCTTCGCTACGCGCGCCAGATGGGCCTCGAACGCGCGGTGCAGGGCGATATCGGGAGTCTCCCCTTTGCGGACGGCGCCTTCGACCTGGCGATGTCCGTGGACGTGCTGCCGCACCTGCCGCGCGGCCAGGAGCACCGCGCCGCGCGTGAGCTGGCGCGGGTGCTGGCCCGCGGCGGTCTCCTGGTGGTGCGCACGGCGGCGCTCGACATTCTGCGCAGCCGCCATTCCCAATTCGCCTTCGAGCGGCAGCGGTTCACCCGGCGCCGGCTGATGGCATCGATGACCGGCGCGGGTGTGCGGGTGCTGCGCTGCTCGTACGTCAATTCGCTGCTGCTGCCGGTGGCGCTGGCGAAATTCCGCGTGTGGGAGCCACTGCTCCGTAGACCGCCCGCCAGCGGGGTTGAGCCGGTGGCGCCCTGGCTCGATAAGCTGCTGTACGCGCCGCTGGCGCTCGAGGCGGCCTGGCTCGGCGCCGGCCATAATCTCCCGGCCGGCCAGTCCCTGGTCCTCATCGGTGAGAAAGTGGTGTAACCTTGGAGGCCCGCAAATTCCCATCGCTGAGCGTCTTCTTCCCCGCGTATAACGACGCTCCATCGCTCGCGGCGCTGGTCCGGAAGACGTTCGCCACGCTGGAACCGTACGTGGCCGATTACGAGGTTGTCGTGATCGATGACGGCAGCCGCGACCGCACCGGCGAAGTGCTCGAGGAGCTGCGCCGCGAGTACAGCCCCTGGCTGCGCGTGGTGACCCATGCCCACAACCGCGGTTATGGCGGCGCTCTGCGCAGCGGGTTCGCGGCGGCTCAAAAGGAATTTGTCTTCTACACCGATGGCGACGGCCAGTATGACGTCGGCGAGCTTCCCCGGCTGCTCGAACTGGTGGGGCCCGCCACCGGCTTGGTGAACGGCTACAAGCTGGAGCGTCACGACCCGCGGCACCGCGTCTGGATCGGGAGTATCTACAACTTCTGCGCGCGCCTGCTGTTCCGCATTCGCCTGCGCGATATCGATTGCGATTACCGGCTCATTCGCCGCGCCCTGCTCGAGAAGATCCGCCTGACCTCCACCAGCGGCACCATCTGCGTCGAGCTGGTGCGGAAACTGGAATTGAGCGGGTGCCAGGTGGTGGAAGTCGGAGTGCATCATTATCCCCGCCTCCATGGCAGGTCGCAGTTCTTTCGAATCCGCTCGCTGGCGGTCACGCTGTTGCAGCTTCTGCGGTTATGGGTAAGGCTGGTGATTCTGCAATGACCATCCCCATGGTCGATCTGCGCCCCATGCTGGCGGCTACCGAGCCGGCCTGGCGGGCCAATCTCGAGCGCCTGTTCGAGCGCATGCAATTCATCCTCGGCGAACAGGTGGATGCCTTCGAGCGCGAGCTGGCGGCGGCGTGGGGCGCCCGGTTCGCGGTGGCGGCGGGGTCGGGCACGGCGGCCATCGAGCTGGGGATCAGAGCCGCCGGACTGGCCGAGAGCGGCGCGGAGGTCGTCGTGCCCGCGCTCACCTCGCTGTTCACCGCGCAGGCCATCCTGGCGGCCGGATGCCGCCCGCGCTTCGCCGATGTCGACCCGGAGACGCTGCTGCTGGATGCGGAAGACGCCGAAGCACGCGTCCGCAAGCGCACCGGCGCGCTGCTGCCAGTGCATCTCTATGGGCAGCCGTGCGATCTGCCGCGGCTGGCTCGCATCGCGCGGCGCCACGGGCTGGTTCTCTTGCAGGATGCCTGCCAGGCGCACGGTGCGCAAGAAGCCGGGCGCCCGTTCACCGGCTTTTCGCCGGCCGTGGCATACAGCTTTTACCCCACCAAGAACCTGCCCTGCCTGGGCGACGGCGGAGCGGTGTTGACCGATTCGCGGGCCGTTGCCGTGAAGTTGCGGCGGCTTCGCGATGGCGGACGGCGCAATGACCAGGTGGCTCGCACGCGCGCCATCAATTCGCGTCTGGATGAAATCGAAGCCTGCTATCTGCGCGCTTTCCTGCCGAAGCTCGCCGAGTGGAACCAGCGCCGCGCGCGCCTGGCGGCTCTCTACGACGAAGCCCTGGCCGGGTGCGATGGCGTCCGGCCGGTGGGCCGGCGGGCGGGTTCAGTGTGCCATCTCTACGTGGTGCGGGCCGCCCGGCGCGACCGGCTGCGGAAGTTCCTGGCGGAACGCGGCGTCATTACCGGCGTGCACTATCCCGTCCCATTGCACTTGCAGCCGGCGTTCCGGGATTCCGGCCTGAAACGCGGCGCCCTGCCAGTGGCGGAGCAAGCCTGCCGCGAGGTTCTGTCGCTGCCCTTGGGGCCGTATATGCCGGAGACGGCAGTGGAGGAAGTGGCGGCGCGGGTGCGCGAGTTTTACAGCGAGGCGTAGTTGACCACCTGCGGCGGCGGGGCTTCCTCGGCTTCCACTTGCAGCGTGAACGATTTCGTGGCTACCGCGCCGTCGTAGCCTTCCGCCAGCAGGGTGTAATGGGTGGTATGTTCCGGCTCGATGTCCAGGCAATGATTGGGAAAAGGATAGACCTCCCCCATCATGGGAGCGATGCGCACGGATTTGGCGTTCTCCACGCTATAGCAGATCCGCGCCGTTTGACCCGGCGTGACCATCCCCGTGCTGGCATAGAATTGCAGAATCCGCACCGGCCCACCCGCGGGGTGGACCCAGGCGCGGCGGTCGGACCGGTCCAGCGCACTCAGCCCCCACATGGCGACCAGCAGACCCACCGCGGCGAATACTTTTGAGAACGCTGAGAACAGTCGCACGCCTTTCCTTTAGACTCCACTATTCCGCCGAAGGATTCAACTGTGGGGCAGATTTGCAATCTGCGGCCGATTGGCAATCGGCCTGCCTGTGGTCTGCGACACTGGTTCCATGCCCATTCGAATCGTCCAAGTCGACGCCTTCACCAACCGCCCCTTCACCGGCAACCCCGCCGCGGTTTGCGTGCTCCAGGCGCCACCCACCGACCAGTGGATGCGCGATGTGGCGCGGGAGATGAATCTCTCGGAAACCGCCTTCCTGACGCCGCGCGATGACGGCTACAACCTGCGCTGGTTCACGCCCGCGGTGGAGGTCGACTTGTGCGGCCATGCGACCCTAGCCAGCGCCCACGTGCTGTGGGAAGACGGGCACCTGCCCTCAGGCCGTCAGGCGCGTTTCCACACGCGCAGCGGCCGGTTGCTGGCCGATCGCCGCGGCGAGTGGATCGAGCTGGACTTCCCGGCCAAAGCCGCCGCCGCCGCCGAGCCGCCGCCCGATCTGCTCCCAGCCCTCGGGGTGCAAGCGCAATTTGTAGCCCGCAACCAATTCGACTACCTGGTGGAAGTGGAGTCCGAAGAGACGCTGCGCGCCATGACGCCGGATTTCACGGCCTTGCGGAAGGTGCCCGTGCGCGGCGTGATCGTGACCGCGCGCCCCTCCTCCACCGAGTTCGATTTCGTCTCGCGCTTCTTCGCCCCGGCGGCGGGAGTGGACGAAGATCCGGTCACGGGCTCGGCGCACTGCGCGCTGGGCCCGTACTGGGCCGAGCGGCTGGGCAAGAGCGAGTTCACCGCTTGGCAGGCGTCGGCGCGCGGCGGCGTGGTGCGGGTGCGGCTCAGTGGGGACCGCGTAATCCTGGGCGGCCAGGCGGTGACGGTGATGCGCGGAGAACTGGCGGCGTAGTACACTCCCTTCATGCCGGATCTTCGCGACATGCCCGATGAGCCGCCGCCGTTTCTGGGTACCTGGCGGCGCGTCTACGTAGCGGTCCTGCTCTACCTCTGTGTCATCGTTGCCGCGGCTTACCTGTTTACGCGAGCGTTTCAATGAGGCCCCTAGACTGGATCGTCCTCATCGCATCCCTGGTCTCCATCGTGCTGTACGGCCTCTACCGCGGCCGCGGCAGCAACACGGTGGACCGCTACCTGCTCGCCGGCAAGTCCATGCCCTGGTACGCCATGGCCCTTTCCATCATTGCCACCCAGGCCAGCGCCGTCACCTTCATCTCCACCACCGGGCAGTCGTATGTGGACGGGATGCGGTTCGTGCAGGCCTACTTCGGACTGCCCATCGCCATGATCGTCATTTGCGCCACGGTGGTCCCCCTGTTTCAAAAGGCCAACATCTACACCGCGTACGAATACCTGGAGAAGCGCTTCGACAGCAAGACGCGCACGTTGGCCAGCGCGATTTTCCTGTGCCAGCGCGGGCTCTCCGCGGGACTGACGCTGTACGCGCCGGCCATCGTGCTTTCGGTGATCCTCGGCTGGCCGGAGCGGACCACCACGATGCTCATGGGAACCATGGTGATCACCTACACCGTGCTCGGGGGCATCAAGGCGGTGCAGTGGTCGGACGTGCAGCAGATGGGCATCATCTTTCTGGGGCTGGTGATGGCGCTGGTCGCCGTGATCGTGCTGATGCCGCCTTCGGTCTCGTTCGGCGACGCCATGTTTCTGGCGGGCAAGGCCGGCCGCCTGAACGCGGTCACCACCCAATTCGACTGGAACGACCGGTTCAATATCTGGAGCGGCCTGATCGGCAGCACGTTTCTGTTCCTTTCCTACTTCGGCTGCGACCAGTCGCAGGTGCAGCGCTACCTGACGGGCCGCTCCATCGCGCAGAGCAAGCTGAGCCTGCTGTTCACCGCCGTGGTCAAGATCCCCATGCAGTTCTTCATTCTGTTCATCGGCGCCATGGTGTTTGTCTTCTACCTGTTCGTGCAGCCGCCGGTTCTGTTCCAGCGCGCGGAGCTCGACCGCATCCAACAGGTGGGTGCATTCCAGCCCGTGGCGGAGCAATACGGCCGGGCGTTCGAGGACCGGCGGCAGGCGGCGCTGGCGCTGGTGGAGGCGCACCACGCGCGCGATTCCGCGGCCGTTGGACGCCGCATCGCGGAATACCGCGCGGCGCAGAAGCAGATCGACGGCGCGCGCACCGAGGCCGTGAAGCTGGTGGAATCGACCGGCGGCGAAAAAGATTTCACCGACACCAACTACATCTTCCTTTCGTTCGTCACGCGCCATCTGCCGGCGGGACTTGTGGGGCTCATCATCGCGGTGATTTTCGCGGCGGCCATGTCCGCCAGCTCCGGCGAGATCAACTCCCTGGCCACCGTGACCGTGGTGGACATTTACCGGCGGTACGTTCGCCGCGAAGCCAGCGACCATCACTACCTGGCGGCCTCGCGCTGGGCCACGCTGTTCTGGGGCATCTACGCGGTGACATTCGGGGCCGGATGGGGCAAGCGGCTGGGGCCGTCGTTGATCGTGGCGGTCAACGTGGTGGGATCGCTCTTCTATGGCTCTCTGCTGGGATGTTTCGTGCTGGCGCTGGGCTTCCGGCGCGTGCGCGGAACGGCCACGTTCATCGGGATGCTGGCCGGCGAAGCGGCCATCTTCTCGGCGTTCCTGTTCACCGGCATGTCGTACCTCTGGTACAACGTGATTGGCTGCGTGGTGGTGGTCGGAACCGCGCTGGCCATCACTTACCTCGCGCCCGGCGCCACCGCCGCCACAGCAGGTACGCCGCAATCAGTATAGCCGCGGCGACGGTCGCGCCGGCCAGGTAGTGGTCGATTTCCCGTTCCACCGCTTCCCAGCGCTCACCCAGGAAGTAACCCAGGCCGATGAACGCGGCCACCCACAGGCACCCGCCGCTGTAGGCGAACAGCGCGAACTGGTGCGGCTCCACCTCGCTCATGCCCGCGGCATAGGCGGTGACGTGGCGCACCCCGGGGATGAAATAGCCGAACGTCAGGCCCCAGTTGCCCACGCGCTCAAACCAGGCGTGCGCCTTGCGGATGTGCGCTTCGGTAATGCGCAGGTACTTCCCGTAGCGGTGGATGAGGGCCAGCCCGAACGTCCGGCCCAGCGTGTAGCTGATGGTGATGCCGCAAGTGCTGCCCGCGAACGCCGCCGCATAGGCCAGCGGGAGGGAAAGGTGGCCCTTGAAGACCAGGTACCCGGTAAAGGTGAGAAGCGTTTCATCGGGCACCGGCAGCCCGACAATTCCAAACATCAGCAAACCGAAGATCGCCAGGCAGCCGTACTGCGCGATCCAGGCTAGGACGTGTTGTTCCAATGCTCATACCACCAGGCTGGTGATCTCGACCGGAGTACGATTGCCGGCGACCACCACGATGCCGCTCTCGGTGACATGATGATTGAGGCGGTCGCGCTCGAGATCGTAGCCAATGACGGCGTCTTCCGGCACGCGCACGTTTTTGTCGAGGATGGCGCGGCGAATCTTCGAGCGGCGGCCAATATCGCAGTTGTCGAGAATGACGCAATCTTCCACCAGGGCGGCGGCATGCACGCGGACGCTGCGTCCCAGCACCGAGTTCCGCACCACACCGCCCGAAAGGAGGCAGCCGCCCGAGACGATGGAATCGATGGCCTGGCCGCGGCGGTTCTCTTCGTCGAAGGTGAACTTCGCCGGCGGGTCCGGGTAGGCGGTGGTGCGCAGCGGCCATTCCCGGTTGTAGAGATTGAGCGCCGGGGTGACGGAGCGCAGGTCCATGTTGGCTTCGTAGTAGGAATCGATGGTCCCCACGTCGCGCCAGTAAGGCAGCCCCTCGGCCGGCTCGCCGGGGATGCGGCTGCTCTGGAAATCGTAAGCGAAGATCTCGGCTTTACCGGCCAGCTTGGGGAGGATGTCGCGGCCAAAATCATGGCCGCTCGATTCATCGGCGGCGTCGTCGTGCAGCAGCCGCAGCAGCGTGCGGGTGGAGAAGACGTAGTTGCCCATGGAGGCGTAGACGCGCTCCGGATCGCCGGGCATGGCGGGGGCGTCGGCGTTCTTCTCGTGGAACGCGACGATGTGGCCATCGCCGGCCGCTTCGATCACGCCCAACTCGGCGGCCAGCGGCCTGGCCACAGGGATGGCGGCCACCGTGACTTCGGCGCTCCTCTGCACGTGGAACTCGATCATGCTGGCGATGTTCATGCGGTAGATGTGGTCCGCGCCGAAGATCGCCACCACGTGGGGATCGGATTGCTCCACCAGGTTGATATTCTGATAAATGGCGTCCGCCGTACCCTGATACCAGGTCTCGTCGGGCGAGCGCATCTGCGCCGGCACGGGGATCAGGAACTGCGTCTTGAGCAGCCCGCCGAACTGCCAGCCTTCACTGAGGTGCTGCAACAGCGACTGGCTGCGGAACTGCGTCAGCACGTAGATGGAATAAATCCCGGAGTTGATGAAATTGCTCAGCACGAAGTCGATGATGCGATACTTGCCGCCAAACGGAACGGCCGGTTTGGCCCGTTCCCTGGTGAGCGGATACAGGCGGGTGCCCTTCCCGCCGGCCAGCACGATACCCAAGGTCCGTAAGCGCATAGGATTCGACCAGAATCTATTCTAAAGCAGTAGGGGCCGGGCATGCCCGGCCCCTACATGTACTCGGGAATCGGAATCCCCAAAATGCCCGCCGTCCGTTCGAGCTGGCGGTGGAAGAAATCCGTCATCCACAGCAGGAAGACCTTTTTTTCGCGGTTCTGCTCGTGAATGATGGGGTACTGGTGATAGAAGTTGTTGAAGGCCTGCGCCAGTTGAAACGCGTACTTGGCCACATGCGCCGGTTCGCCGGCGGTTACGGCTGCCTCGACCGCGGAATCGGCCTTGGACGCGGCCAGCAGCACTTGCCAGAAATCTTCCGACTGAAGCTGGCGGGCCATGGCTTCGCGGCTGAGCTCCGCCGCGAAATTGGGGACGCTCTCGCCGCGCTCCCGGAGCTTGCGCAGGATGTTGCGCGCGCGCACCGCGGCGTACTGCAGGTAGGGCCCGGTTTCGCCTTCGAAGCTGAGCGCCTCCTGAAAATCGAACGCGATCACCGAAGTGCGGGTGAACTTGAGCAGGAAGTAGCGCAGGGCGCCGATGGCGATCTGGCCGGCCACGCGCTTCTGCTCCTCCGGAGAAGCCTCCGCGTGGCGCGATGCCACTTCTTCCAGCGCCTTGGCGATAAGCGTGTCCATGAGGTCGTCCGCCTTGACGCCCTGGCCCTTGCGGCCGGCGACTTCCACATACGGACGGGCGCGGTCTTCCTCCGATAGCGGGATACCCAGTTCCGCGCAGCAGCGCGGCGAGAGCGCCACCATTTCGTAAGAGAAGTGGACCGACTGATCGGCCTGCGCGGTGTAGCCCAAGCCGCGCAGCCCGGCCACCACCACGTCCTGCAAGTAGGACTGCCGCGCGTCGATGACGTTGTACACGCGCGAACCGTGCCCGAATTGCGGCGCGGTTTCGGTGGGCTCGCCGGTCGTGACCCACAGCACGCGGCCGTCGGCGTAAGTGAGGAACGGGCGGTAGTAGAAATCCTTGCCGAGCAGGCCGAACTTCCAAAGCTGGTAGGCGATATCCTTGCCGACGTAAGTGACGGTGCCATCGGAGCGCACGATCACCTTGCCCTCTTCCGAGAGGCCCGGCATCACCCAGCAGCCGGCGTTCTTGCCTTCGGTCTCGAGATAAATGGCTTTGCGCTGCTGGAGCAGGTCGAAGGCCGAGGCCCAGAATTTCAGGTGCAGGATTTCGCTTTCGCGCGGCAGCACGTCGTACTCCACCCCCAGCCGCAGCATGGTGGCCAGGTGCGCTTCCACGACGGCGTCCGCCACCAGGTGCGCCATTTCGGCCAGCTCGCCCGCTCCGGCTTCGATCGAGTGCAGCGTCGCGCTGCGCCATTCGAGCGCCTCGGGATGGTCCTTGTAATAGCTGGAGGTGCGCGCGTAGAGATCCCAGCAGTAGTAGTCGAACCGCACGGAGGGGTCGGCCAGCAGCGCCTTCACATCCCCGGGGGTCTTGTTCTCGAGGTAGTGGAAGCCCACCACCACGTCGGCCACCTGCACGCCGGTGTTATCGATGTAGTTCTGCACCTCGACGCGCTGCCCGCGCGCGCGCAACATGCGGACGAAGGTGTCGCCCAGCGTGGCGTTCCGCAGGTGTCCGATGTGCGCCGCCTTATTGGGGTTGATGTTAGTGTGCTCGACGATGACCTTCTCGCCCGCCGGCGCGGCCTCTTCCGGCTTGCCGCCGAGCAGGCCCGCGCCCAGCGCACCGCGGTCGAGCCGGATGTTGACGTACCCGTTGCCGGCCACTTCCACCGCCGCCACGCCTTCGATCGGCCCGATTTCCGCCGCCAGTTCCGCCGCGATCTTGCGGGGCGCCTGCCGCAACTGTTTGGCAAGCTGAAATGCGGCGGGCACGGCCATTTCGCCGAAATCGCTCTGGCGCGGCTGCTCGACGGCGACCGCCAGATCGAGACCGTAGCGCGCCTGGATGTGCGCGCGAAAGGCGCTGGAAACGCGCTGCTCAATGGAATGGAACATGGGAAGCTACGAGTATAGCGTGACGGGGGGTGAGCAAGGCTCGGATCGCAAGCTCCCGATTTGAATACCTCAGGAGCTTGTGCCTACCCGCCGTGGCTGCTCCGGAACTGCTCCTACGTTGGCAACTGGCTGACGTCCCAGCCGCCGCCCAACGCCTTGATCAGCAGCACCGTGGCGTCCATGCGCCTGCGCAGCAAGTCCACCTCGACGCGTTCGTTCGCCAGAGCGATGGTCTGGGCGGTCACCACCTCCAGGTACGTCACCAGGCCCCCGGTGTAGCGGCTCATCGAGAGTTCGAGCGAATGCTCCGCGGCCTGAACGGCCACCCGCTGCGTCTCGACTTCCCGCTCCAGCGTGCGCAGCGTGGAGAGGCTGTCCTCCACTTGCTGGAACGCCTCCAGCGCCGCCTCGCGGTAGTTGGCGACCGTAGAGTCGTAGCTGGCTTCGGTTGCTTGCGCGGCCGCGCGGCGGCGTCCGGCGTCGAACAGGGTTTGGAGGGCGCTCGGGCCAAGCGCCCAGAAACGGCTCGGCCAGGTGAACCAATTGACGAACGAGTCGCCTTGCATGCCGCCCGCCACGGTGATCAAAAGGGTGGGGAAGAAAGCCGCGCGCGCGATTCCAATCTGTTCATTCGCTTCCGCCATGCGCCGCTCCGCCGCCGCGACGTTGGGACGCCGCTCCAGCAATTGCGAGGGGACTCCCGCCGGAATCGCCGGCGGCGTCCCAGCCAGCGGCGCAACCGCCAGGGACAGCGATTCCGGCGTGCGTCCCGCCAGCACGGCAATGGCGTGCTCGAACTGTTTCCGCGCCACTTCCACGTCCACGTCCTGCGCCCGGGTGGTTTCCAGTTGTGTCCGGGCCTGCGCCACTTCCACGCCGGAAGCCAGACCGCCGGAGAACTGGTTCTGGGTCAGGTCGAGGGCTTTCTGGTAGGCCACCAGCGTCCGGTCCAGCAGTTGTTTCTGCGCGTCCAGACTGCGCAGATCGAAGTAGTCGGCGGCCATCTCGGCGTGCAGACTCAAGCGGACGGTTTCCAGGTCGGCGGCCGTGGCCTGCACTTCTTCGTGAGCGGCGGCAATGGATCGGCGGATACGTCCCCACGCGTCCAGTTCGTAGGAAAGGTCGAACGGCACCACCAGATTGCCGTAATTCTGGACGACTGCCGGGCTGTCCCATTCGTTCGCGGAGACGCGGTTGGTAGCGATCAATGGCGCCGTCGAGAAGTTCGGGTAAAGCGCGGAGCGGCTCTGCGCCACCAGCGTGCGCGCTTCCCGGAAGCGGGCTTCCGCCGCTTTCAGGGTTTGGTTGGAGACGTCCACCTGCGTCTCCAGGTCGTCCAGTTCGGCGGCGCCGAAGATGCGCCACCAATCCGGGTGCAGGCTTCCGGCGGCGGGCTGCGCCTGCTTCCAGCCATTCGATTCCTGGTACTGCGCCGGCAGTTGCCCCTGATCGGCGGGCGCCGTGAGCACCGCGGGGCGCGTGTACCTCGGGCCCACCGTGCACCCCACCAGTGCCACTACCGATGCCAGCCATGCGGCTGCGAGAGCGCGCCTCACTTGGCGCCCTTTCCCGGCTGGCCTTCCGTCACCCGCACCGGTGTTCCCGAGGTCAGCGAATCGGAAGGGTCCTGGATCACCAGGTCCGCCGTGGTCGCGCCCGCGGCCAGTTCCACGGTGTTGCCAAAATCGCGGCCCATGGTGACGGGCACCAGCACCGCTTTGCCGCCGCGGACCACGGCCACCTGCAATCCCGCCGAACGGAAGATCAGGGTGTTAGCCGGCAACATCACCGCGCCGGGTTTGGACCCCAGGTGGAAGTGCACGGAAACGAACGCGCCGGGCAGCAGTTCGCCGGCGGGGTTGTTCACGTCCACCTCGGTCAACAGGGTGCGCGAAACCGGATCGATGGCGTCGGCCGTGCGCGCGATTGCGCCGGAGAAGATCCGGCCCGGAAGCTCCGTCAGGGTCAATTCGGCGGGCTTGCCCACCGTGGCCGAGCGCGAGTACGCCTGCGGTACATCGACGAACACGCGCAGGCGATCGGTGGCCGCCAGGTCGAACATCTCCTTGCCGGGGGAATTCGCGCCCGCGTCGATGAGCGCCCCGATATCGATGTTGCGCGCCGTAATCACGCCGTCGAACGGGGCGTAGACCTTCTGGAATCGCTGCGTCTCTTCCAGGCGGCGCACGTTGGAGGCGGCCGAATCCACGACGGCCTTCTTGGCCTGCAGGTCGCCCACCTTGTTATCGACGTCCTGCTTGGCCACGGACTCCGTCTGGAGCAGATTCCGATAGCGATCCGCGGTGATTTGGGCCAGTTGGTAGTTGGCCTGCGCGGTGGCCAGGTCGGCGCGCGCCTGGTCCAGTTGCCGGTCGGTCTCCGGGGTCTCGATTTCGGCCAGCAGTTGTCCGGCCTTCACGCGCGCACCGATGTCGTAATACCATTTTTTCAGGTAGCCGTTGACGCGCGCGAAGATGGGCGTGGCCACGAAGGCCTGCATGTTGCCGGGGAGCACCAGCTCCTCGGCGGCCGAGCTGGGCTGGGGATGCACGACGGCCACAGTCGGCACCGCCATGTCGAGCGTGTCCTGTTTCAGGACCGCGTCGGCCCGCACCCGCGATTGAATTCCCGAATGGATGGCCGAATAGAGCGCCGCCGCTCCGGCCACCAGAATTAATAGCAGCAGCAGACGCGAGAAGATGGACATGCGCGGCGCGGCGGCCGCTGCGGTCGGGCTGTTCTCATTCGGCGGTTTCGATTCCTCGGTGGTCATGTTCCTTTCCTGGGACTACTCCGGGGCGCCGGAACCGCCGGTTTGCGGTTGTGCGCGGCCATGCAACAGGGTGAAGACCGCCGGCACGAAAATCAGGGTGGCCACGGTAGCTACCAGCAGCCCGCCGATCACCGCCCGGCCCAGCGGAGCATTCTGCTCTCCGCCTTCGCCCATTCCCAGGGCCATGGGAATCATTCCGACGATCATGGCGAGGGCGGTCATCAGCACCGGGCGGAAGCGCGTTCCGCCGGCGGCCAGCGCGGCGCGCATCGGGTCGCCGGTCTTCTTCAGCATATCCTTGGCGAAAGCGATTACCAGGATGCTGTTGGCGGTGCCCACGCCCATGCACATGACTGCCCCCATCATGGCCGGGACGCTGAGGGTGGTGCGCGTAATAAAGAGGATGAGCACAATTCCCGCCAGCGCCGCCGGCAAAGCCGAGATGATGATGAACGGATCCAGCCACGACTGGAAATTGACCACGATCAGCAGGTACACCAGCAGAATCGCGAAAAGCAACCCGCCGCGCAGGCCGATGAACGACGAGCGCATGGTCGCCACCTGCCCGCGCAGGACCATCTCCGAGCCGCGCGCCAGGTTCTTGCGGTTGGCGTCCACAACACGCTCGACTTCATCCCCCACGCTCCCCAGGTCCCGCCCGTCCACTCCGGCGTAGACGTCCACCACCCGCTGGATGCTGTAATGGTCCACGGTAGCCATGCCGCTGCCGCGGCTGATGGAGGTCACGTCATTGAGGATTTCGGGCGTGCCCGCGCGGTGCTGGGCGAGTGAAATGTTGCGCAGATCTTGCAGCGAATCCGCCGCGTACTGCGGCGTTTGGGTCACTACGTTGTAGCTCACGCCGTTCTCCGGATTGAGCCAGAAGGTGGGCTGCGTCTGGAAGCTGCCGCTGAGGGAAATCAGCAGGCTGCTGGCCACGTCGGCCTGCGTGTATCCGCTTTGCGCCGCCTTGATACGGTCCGTCACCACGTGCAGCTTGGGCTGGTCGAAGGCCTGCTGGATGCGCAGATCGGCGATGCCCGGAATGCGCCGCAACTGGTCCATGATGCGGTCCGCCAGTTCGCGGTTGGCATCCACGTTCCTGCCCATAACCTGCACGTCGATGGGCGCGGGCAGCCCGAAATTCAGGATCTGGCTGACAATATCGTCCGGCAGGAAGTAAAACGCCGTGCCCGGAAACTCCCGCGGCAGCACGGCGCGCAGGGCGCGCACGTAATCCTCGGTCGGACGATGGTTCGGAGACAGCGAGACAAAAATGTCCGCATCCGCCGGACCGATGGGCGCGGAGTTGCTGTAAATGGTGTTGATGCTGCTATAGGGCAGGCCGATTTCATCCAGTATGCCCACCAACTCCTCCCGCGGAATCCGCCGCCGGATGGACTGCTCGACGAGGTCGCAGATGCGGGCGGTCTCCTCGATGCGCGTGCCGGTCTTGGCCCGCATGTGCAGCTTGAACTGCCCGGTGTCGGAGGTGGGAAAGAAATCCTGCCCCAACCAGGGATACAGCAGAAACGCCGAACAGCAGAGCAGTAAAAACAGCGGGACAAAGGCCACGCGGCGGCGCAGGAGCACTGCCAGCAGGCCGACATAGGCGGTGCGCACGCGGCCGAATCCGCGGTCGAAGGCGCGCTGCAGAAGCACGAACGGGTTGTAGCTCCGCGCGTGCGATTTCAGCCGCAACAGGTACATGGCCAGCGTCGGCACCAGGGTCCGCGAAAGAACATAGGAGGCCAGCATGGCGAAGACCACGGCTTCGGCCAGCGGGACGAACAGGTACCGCGCCACGCCGCTGAGGAAGAACATGGGCAGGAATACGATGCAGATGGAGAGGGTCGAAACCAGCGCCGGAACCGCGATCTGCGCCGCGCCTTCCAGGATGGAGGTATGGAGAGGGTGCCCTTCCTCCATGAAACGCTCGATGTTTTCAATGGTGACGGTGGCGTCGTCCACCAGGATGCCCACCGCCAGCGCCAGCCCGCCCAGGGTCATGATGTTGATGGTCTCGTGTAGAAAGCTGAGCGCGATCACCGAGGTGAGAATGGAAAGCGGAATCGACACCGCGATGATCAGAGTGCTGCGCCAGCTTCCCAGGAAGATCAGGATCATGAGCCCCGTCAAGCCGGCGGCCATGACGGCCTCGCGAATGACGCCGCCGATGGCCGCGCGCACGAAGATGGATTGATCGGCCACCGGCTGGATCTTCAACGCCGGCGGCAGGGTAGCGGCGATCGAGGGAAGCAGCTTGCGGACTCCTTCCACCACCGAGAGGGTGGAGGCGTTCCCGACCTTAAGGATGGTGAGCAGCGCGGCGCGGCCGCCGTCCTGCCGGACGATATTGGTCTGCGGCGAAAAGCCGTCGCGCACGTGGGCGATGTCGCGGATAAAAATGGGCGCGCCGTTCACCACCTTGACCGGAAAATCGTTGAACTCTTCCACCTTTTGGGGGCTGGCGTTCAAGTCCACGTCGTATTCGAACTGGCCGATCTTGGAGGTCCCCGCCGGAATGATGAGGTTCTGCGCGTTCACGGCGTTCACCACGTCCGCCGGCGAGAGGCCGCGGGATTGCATGGCGGTGGGGTTGAGGTCCACCACAATCTGCCGCTGCTTGCCGCCGTAAGGATACGGGATGGCGCAGCCCGGCACGGTGACCAGCCGGGTGCGAATGAAGTTCACGCCGTAATCGAAAAGCTGCTGTTCGGAAAGCCCGTTGCCGGAAAGCCCGAGTTGCAGAATGGGAACGCTCGAAGCGTTGTATACCAGCAGGAACGGCGGGGTGATGCCGGGCGGCAGCGACCGCAGCACCGATTGCGAAACCGCCGTCACTTGCGCCATGGCGGTGTCGACATTGGCGCTCGGCTGGAAGAAGATTTTGACGGTGGCCCTTCCATCGATGGATTGCGACTCGATGTGCTCGATGTCATTGACGGTGGTGGTGAGGATGCGCTCGTAGACCCAGGTGATGCGCTCCTCCATTTCCTCGGCATTCAATCCGTTGTAGTTGAACGCCGCGGCGATCACCGGAATGTCGATGTTCGGAAAGACATCCGTGGGCGTGCGTAGAATGACGACCGGGCTGAGGATCAGGATGAGCAGCGCGAACACGATAAAGGTGTAGGGCCGATTCAGCGCGAGGCGGACGATCCACATCCCCTTCTACTCCCAATCCAAAACCGACAACGGCATATTTCGATTATCGCATCTGTTTTCGGTTTTCGTTCCGGCCCTCACCCGCCTCAAAAGAGCTATCGCCGGACAGCGGCCCGGGGGTCCGGCCGCCAAGCCGTTTGCGCTGCCAGCGTCTCTCCGTCACAATCGATAATGATGCGGATTACGATTGAACGCCAACCCCTCGAACAGATTGAGACCGGCGCACTGATTGTGCTGGTATTCGAAGGCCGGAAAGAAGCGCGCTTCGGCGCCGGAGATCTGATGGACGCCGGCGAGGTGGCCGGAAAGTCCCTGGAATTGACGCTGCTGCACCGTCCGCCGGGGGTGGCCGCCACGCGCGTGCTGCTGGCCGGAGCGGGGAAGCCGGAAAAGTTCGACCCCGCCGAGATGCGCAAGGTGGCCGGCGCGGCGGTGCGGCACCTGAAATCGAAATCGGTGAAGACGATCGCCTTGGCGCTGGATCCGGGTCATGCGGACGGCGAGTATGCCGCGGCGGCCGTGGAGGGCGCGATTCTGGGCGAGTTCGAACCGGACCGCTACAAGACCGACGACGACAAGAAATCCGTGGAAGCGTTCGCGGTGGCGGCGGCCGGCGGCGGGGCGGAACTGGAGGACGCCGTCGCCCGCGGGCGCATACTGGCGGAAGCGCAGAACTTCACGCGCGGGCTGGTGAACGAGCCGGCCAACCGGCTCACGCCCTCGAAAGTGGCGGAGGCCGCGCGCCAGATGGCCTCCGAATACCAGTTGGAATGCGAAGTTCTGGAGCGCGAGCAGATGGAGAAGCTCGGCATGGGCGCGCTGCTGGGCGTGGCGCAGGGCAGCGCGGAGCCTCCGGCGCTGATCGCGATCCGCTACCGGCCGGCGCGAACGGAGTCCAAGACGCACCTGGGCCTGGTGGGCAAGGGCGTCACGTTCGATACCGGGGGCATCTCCATCAAGCCCGCCGACGGCATGGAAAAGATGAAATACGACATGGCCGGCGGCGCGGCCATGATGGGCGCCATGCGGGCCATCGCGCAACTGAAGCCCGCCATTGCGGTGACCGCGTTCATTCCCTGCGTGGAGAACATGCCGGGCAGCCGCGCGCAGCGGCCGGGCGACATTGTCACCGCCATGTCGGGCAAGACCATCGAAGTGATCAACACCGACGCCGAAGGCCGGCTGATCCTGGCGGACGCTCTCACTTACGCGCGCCGGCAGGGCGCGACGCACCTGGTGGACGCGGCCACTTTGACGGGAGCGATTGTGGTGGCGCTGGGCCACTTGAACGTGGGGCTGTTCGCCAACGACGAGGCCATGCGCGACCGCGTGCTCCAGGCCGCCAAAGCGGAGGGCGAGCGCATGTGGCCCATGCCGCTCGAAGACGATTACAAGGAGTACCTGAAGAGCGCCTTCGCGGACCTTGCCAACGTCGGCGGGCGCTGGGGCGGCGCGGTGACCGCCGCCATATTCCTGAAGGAATTCGCCGGGGACACGCCGTGGGCGCACCTGGACATCGCCGGCACGGCTTGGCTCGACGAGAGCAAGCCGTTTCTGGCGAAGGGGCCCTCCGGAGTGCCGGTGCGGACGCTGGTGCGCCTGGCCATGCAGTGGAAAGACCGGTGAGCAAGGCGGGCGGCGCTACTCCGGATTCAGCAGCCGCACCTCGCCCAGGCCCAGCTCGCGAATGCCCGCCTCGATCTTGGCGCGGTCTCCGACCACCACCCAGATCAGATGGTCGGGATGAACCACTTCGCGGGCGGACGTTTCGATATCGGCCAGCGTCAGCGCGCGCACTTTTCCGGCGTAGGTCTGGTAGTAGTCTTCGGGCAGATCGTACTCGACGAGATCGCCGATGGAGCTCATGACGCGGTCGATGGTTTCGCGGGAACCGGGCAGGCGCAAGGTTTCGCTGGCCTTCACCCGCGCCAACTCCGCCTCCGTGGCCGGATGGTCCGCCAGGATGCCACGCAGATCCTTGTCGATCTCGGCCATGGAGTCTTTGGTCTTATCGGTCTGGACGGGAGCGTAGGCCAGGAATGGCCGCTGGCCGCGGGCGCTCACCAGCATGGTCGAAGCTCCATAAGCCCAGTGCTTGTCCTCGCGCAGGTCCATGTTGAGCCGGGCGCCGAAATCGCCTCCCAGAATGTCGTTCATGCTCTCGATGGACACCTCGTCCGGATTGTTCTTGGGGGGCGCCACGTTGCCCGCCAGAATCAGCGACTGTTGCGCGCCCGGCCGATCGATCAGGTATACCACGGAGCGCTCCGGCAGAGACACGGTGGCGACGTTTTTCTTGGGCGTGTCGCCGGGCGCCCAGGCGGAGAACAGCTTCTCGAGTTTGGGCCGGATCTCCGCGAGAGTCGTGTCTCCCACCACCATGAGAGTGGCGTGGTTGGGCTTGAACCAGGCGGCCTGAAACCGGGCCATATCTTCGCGCGTGAGCTGGGAGACGCTGGCGGCGGTACCCGAGCCGGTCCAGGGTTCCGAATAGGCGTGGCCCTTGCCATAGATCAGGGCGGGGAGAACGCGCAGGGCCATGGGCGCCGGCTCGGTCTTTTCGCTCTCGATGGCGGCCAGTTGCCGCTTCTGCTCGCGCAGGAAATCGGCCTGCGGGAAGGATGGGTTGAGGGCCACGTCGGCGAAGATATCGAGCGACGCGTCCAGATTGGTTTTGAGAGCCGAGAGGCGCACGACCATGCTGTCCAGGGTGGCGCCCACGTTCAAGGTGGCGCCGAGCTGCGCCAGTTGCTCGCCGATTTCGAGCGAGGTGCGAGTCTTCGTGCCCTGATCGAGCAATTTCGAGACCAACGCCGCCTCGCCGGGGTGGCCGGTAGCGCCGGGCCCGGGCCCGGCGAACTGGTCGGCGGCATAACCGGAATCCACCAGCAGGTCGAAATCGGCCAGGGGGATCTCGTGCCGCTCGGCCAGGACGACTTTCAGCCCGCCAGAAAGCGTGGTGCGCTCGAGCTTGGGCAGGCGCAGCTCGGGCGGCTGGGCTATCGCGGGAGGCTGTTTGCGGTCCACGGCGGTGGCGGAGGCGTGGGGGTCGCCGAACGGAAAGACCTCCGCCACGTATTCGCCATCCGACAGCCAGCGTCTAGCTGCGGCCTGAAGTTCGGCGGGGGTGGCTTCGCGCTCGCGGCGCAGTTTGACCTGATAAGCGGCGGGGTCGCCCAGATAGACCTGGCTCATGGCCAGCACGTCGGAGGTTCCGCCGAACCCGCCGACGCGGTCCACTCCCCGCACAAAGTTGGCGAGGTATTGGGTGCGGACCCGCTGCACTTCCTGGGCGGTGGGTCCCTCGGCGAGGAAGCGCGCCAGCTCCTCATCGATGGTCTTTTCGACGCGCGCCAGCTCCACGCCCGGACGCGCCGTGGCCTGAATGACGAACTGGCCGCCGATTTCGCGCGGGTTGAGATAGGCCGCCACATCGGTGGCAATCTGGTCGTCGTAAACCAGGCGCTTGTAGAGCCGCGAGGTTCTCCCGTTGGCGAGCGCGTCGCTCACCATGTCGAGGTAGTCGCCGTCCTGGCTGCCGAACTCGGGAGTGTTCCAGACCTTGTAAACGCGCGGTTCGGCCACGCGGTCCTGATAGACGGCCCGGTGCGCCCCCGTCATTTTGGCGATCCAGACGCGCTGGCGGGAGACCGGCGGACCGGGCGGAATCTCGCCGAAATAGGTTTCCACCTTCTTGCGGACGGTCTCGGGATCCACGTCGCCGGCCACCACCAGTACGGCATTGGAAGGGCCGTAGAACGTCTTGAACCACTCCTTGACGTCATTCAAGGACGCCGCGTTCAGGTCTTCCATGGACCCCAGCGTGTTCCAGGAATACGGATGGCCGCTGGGGTAGGTCTCCTGTTGCATCTGTTCCTCGGCCAGGGCATAGGGCTCGTTTTCGTCCTGACGCTTTTCGTTCTGGACCACGCCGCGCTGCAAGTCGAGCGTCTGCTGATCGATGGCATTCACCATGTACCCCATGCGGTCCGATTCCATCCACAGCGTGTAATCCAAAGCGGAGACCGGCACGGTCTCGAAGTAGTCGGTGCGGTCCTCGGTGGTGGTGCCGTTGAGGTCGGTGGCGCCGATGCGCTCCATGGCCTCGATGTAGCGCCCATGAAAATGCTCGCTGCCGCCGAACATGAGGTGTTCGAACAGGTGGGCGAACCCGGTCTTGCCGGGATGTTCGTTCTTCGACCCGACGTGGTACCAGACGTTCACGGCCACGATGGGCGCCTTGTGATCCTCATGGACGATCAAGGTGAGGCCATTACCGAGGACGAATTTCTGGAACGGAATATCGACGTCCTGGGCGTAAGCCGCCAAAGACAGGAAAACAAGTGTGAAGAGCGCGCGACGCATGGAACCCCCTTCAAAGAAATGTAGCACGAACCTTGGGGGCTGCCGGGTCAGGCGGATGGGGCTGAACCTTCAGGTGCCGGCACGGTCCGGTTCGTCACCAGTTGGGGCCGGCTGTTCCCGCAATCGGCGCACAGCCGATTCGGCTCAACTCCTGCAGCAGAGCATTGTTTGGCGGGCGATTGCGGGGCAACTGCAGCAGCGCTCCCCGCACTACGCACTGCGGCGCGTAGGCCGAGACGATCGCGCTGCGCAGATCGGGACCGACGTGCTCTACGCCCCGCCACTTCACTGCGCTCGATGCGGTGATGACGACATCGAATTCGGTCTTGCGTATCCTATCGTAGATGGGTTGCGGATCGACCTTCCAGAGGCTGAAGGCATCCAATAGCGCGGGTGCGGGATCCAGCACGGCCAGGCGCGACACGGTGGAGAAGATGTGCTGTCCCCGAAGCGCATATTGCAGCCGCCGGAACTCCGCATTCTGGGAGTCTACCGCGCGAAAGCCGATTTCGCCGGTGGAGATCGAGCTCAGCATGTCGTCTACTCTTGGTTGAGCAAACTGAAACAGAAACAGGGCCGCTACGAAAAGCCCGGCGACAGTGCGGCGGCGCGCCCAAGCCATCAGCCGAAGAAAACCGAGCGCCGCCGCGGGAACCGTGGCGAAGAGCGCTTCATAGAAGTAGTTGATGTTGCCGCCCGGGTGGAGATCGAGCAGCCCGGCGATTGCGAAGGAGGTCAGTGCGAACAGAAAGAGGAGAGCCCAGCGCGGCGAAATGCGCGAGGATGCCAGCGGGATTGCCAAGATAGCCAGTATGACGACCGGTTCGCCCAGGGCCGTGTAGATCATCTGGAGGCACCCGATCAGATCGACAAAAGCGATACGCAGCGCCGTGATCTGCGAGATCATGCGCGGTTCGCGCAGCGCGAAAAGAAGGTACAAGCCGGCGGAGGCCAGGAAACCCGACGCCCCGAATCTGGCCAGGTCTTTCCAGCGGCGCCGGACCAACAACCACAGGCACCCCGCAGCCAACGCCGCCACGAAAGTGTACTTGAATTGCGTAGCCAAGCCGGCGCAAACTCCAGCCAGGACCACCGCCCAGGGAGAGCCCGCCAGCAAGAGACGGATGGCCGCCAGGTTGAGGAAGATGCCTGGAAAATCGCCGCGGATTTGAAGAACCCAATCGTACATGCAGGCGATAGATCCCCCCAACAGCAGCGCCCAAAACCGGCCGGAGCGCTCCGGAATGAGCGCGCGAGCGATCGAAGCCGCCATGACGATGCAGAGCAGAAACGCCGCGACTGCCACCAGGCGCGGCCCCAGGAAAGGGTTTTCCCAGTGTACGATCCGGCCGGGAAGCGAATACAAGATGTATACGAGAGGGCTGTAGGTGGAGGGCAGATACGGCGGGCGCGACAGGTCCCGGTAGATCACGCCGCTGCTCTGGAACTGCTGGAACGTCATACAGAACGTAGCTGTCCCCATAGCCCGCGTCGTCGAGCAGGAAGAAGCGGGGAGCCTGCTTGCCTACCAGGAGCTCAATGCTCACCACGCAAAACACGAGCGCCGCTCCGACCGCTAAATGGCCGGCTATCCGCTGGATCCGTGGAGCGAATCGATCTCGGACGTGGTTCACGTTTCTCCTTCCCGGCGTCCACCTCTGGTGAAAGCGCCACTTTACCGGATTCTCCGTCAAGCGCTTATGGCAGACCGTCTCCTCGATACGACCGCGCGACCGGTATGCGATAATGCTCCGGCTTATGGCGCTGGAAATCGTTCTCCACGACGCGCCGGCGCAGGTCCCGCGCGATCCGCTCGGAGGACTTGCCATCCCCCAGCGGCTGCACCCAGGCCTTCCCGTAAAGGCCCTCCAGCTTACGAAAGACCTCATCGGCCGGATACCGTTCCGGCTCCGCGGGGTCGAACTTCACGCTCGCGCCGGCATCGTACACCTGGGGACGCTCCGTGGAGCGGCGCATCTGGACGGAGGGGATCTGCAAAACGCAGGCCTCTTCCACCACCGTTCCGGAATCCGTGATCACGCCCCGCGAGTGGACGGTCAGACACAGCATCTCCTCGTAGCCGATGGGATCGACCATGACCACATGGCCCGGCAGAACGCGGCCCGCGGCGCGGATTTGCTTCTGGGTACGATAACTGGCGGGGAAAAAAACGCGACGGGGCGCGCGGCCGATGAGCCGCAAAATCGCGTTCAAGGGCGCAGTCGCCTGCACGTTCTCCCGCCTGTGGCAGGTCATCAGATAGTATTCGCCCCGGCGAATGCCCCTTTGCGCGAAGAACTCGGGCGTCGCCATGGCGTCGTACTTCTCCCGGCGTGAGAAGTAGAAGCGATTCAGAATGTCCACGATGGGATTGCCGACCACCACGATGTTATCGGGGTTCAGGCCCTCCCGCACTCCCTGTTCCTTGTACTCGTCGAAGTAGGCGTAGATCACGTCCGCGAGATGGTCGATCATCGTCCGGTATTTCTCTTCGGGCATGCGCCAGTCGTAAGAGCGCATGCATCCCTCGATATGCGCGATGGGGATATTGAGCTGCGCCGCGGCGATGGCGCCGGAGGTGGTGTTCGTATCGCCCAAAAAGACCACCGCCTCGGGCTTCAGATCCCGCAGCGCGGGATACAGCCTCGAAATGACCGAGGCCACCACTTCAGCGTCCGTTTCGCCTTTGCAGCCGAGGTCGATGGCAGCGGGCGCGACGCCCAACTCACGGAAGAAGATATCCTTGAGGTTGTCGGAATAATGCTGGCCGGACCAGATGAAGACCGTGTCCACGTCCGCGTACCGCCTCAATTCTTCCAGGATCAAGGAGGCGCGGATCACATCCGGCCGGATGCCGAGCACGAAGGCCAGTTTCTTCATGCCGCGGCCCCACGGCCCTGGGCGCGATAGTCATGCCGGGCCAATTCCGCAATCATCTCACCGACGGTGGGCGGCTGCTCGTAACCCGCGGCGCTCCACAGCGCGGCATTCAGCGAAACATCGCGCGTCGACAGGGTGCGGTCGACCACCGTTTTGGCCTCCACGTCGTCGATGGCGATGTCGCCCCGGCCGAAGGCGCGGGCGAACTGGTGCAGCATCTCCGCCTTGGTCGCGCAGCCGGATGGAACCAGGTGTTGCAGGTGAGGCAGTTCGATCCGATGGCGGATCGCGCCCAGGCAGAGACGCGCGAAGTGCAGGGTGGTCACGCCGTTCCAACGATGGTTGACGAACCCGCTCACCCGCGCTCCACGAGGCTGGCGGAGGAACCATTCGACGAGGAACTTGAAGTCTTTCGGCTCGGGACCGACAATCGAGCAGCGCAGATGGTGCACCGAAGGGATGTACGTCTCACCCAGGCTCTTGGTCTTGCCGTAGGCGTCGAGGGCATCGTGCGCATCGGTTTCCACGTATCCGCCTTTGGTTCCGGAGTAGACGCAATCGGTGGCGATCTGGAGCACGGTGGCGCCTCGATCGGCCGCGCACTGGCCCACCCGGTGCGGCAGAATCGAGTTGATGGCAATGGCGGTCTCGATCTCGGCGGGATGGTCGTCGTGGATCAGGGGCTTCGTAATCCCCATGGCATTGACGATCCACGCCTGGCGGTCGAACACCGCCCGATCCCGATCCAGGTTTCGCCCGTCGAACAAGGCCCAGCGGACGTTGGGATAAAGCGTCCGGAAACGATCGGCGAGCGCCGTGTTCCGCACGGTAGCGGCGACAGTCAATTCGGGGGCTCGCGCAAGCACGTCGACCACCATTGACCCCAGCATCCCGGATCCGCCCAGCACGAGTACGTTCGTCATGGTTTCTTCCGTCTCTCCGGTTTCAGCCCGATGCCAGCTAGCAGCGGATACCTAAGATAGCTCCAGAATACCGTCGGGCGGTAGGCGAAACTGGTTGGCCGCTGGCCGGCCGAGCGATTCGTCAGCGTCACCGGAACCTCGCCATAGCTCCGGGCCAGGTACTTCGACCAGTAGAGTTCTTCCAGGATCACGGGGAAACGGTTCTCCTGGAGGTCCATGCGCATCAGCAGCGCGGTTCGGATCGCCCGGAACCCGTTGGTGCAGTCGCGCACGGGCAGGCGAAACAGGAGCCGCGCCACGGCGTTCCCGACTCGTGAAATCCAGATGCGATAAGCCGGAACGCCCGCAACCGAACCGCCTTGGCTGTATCGGGTTGCTTTGATGACCTCGTACCCGCGTTCCATAGCCGCCGCGAAGCGCGGAATGTCCGCGGGGTCGTTGGTCAGATCGCTGTCCATGAAAAGGACGTAGTCCAACCCTTCTTCGCAGGCTCGCACGGCGCCTGTATGCAGGGCCGCGCCGTAGCCGCGGTTGCCCGCGTGGGCGATGGGCAGCAGCTTCGGCTCGGAAGCCGCCAATCGGCTCAGGATTTCGCCGGTGTGGTCGCGGCTGCCGTCGTTCACCACAATCAGCCGGGTCCGGTGCGGCAATTTGAGCAACTCCGCGCACACTTGGCGAATACACGCCTCCGCGCCGGCCTCTTCATTGAACATCGGGATCACAACCGCGAAGCTGGGCAGCAGTCTCGCGGGTTGTTCTGCCTGGCGTTGCCCGGAGAGGGAACTCATCGCCCTAGCGTTCTTCGGCGCTCCAAATATCCCAGTACCGCGCGGGAAACCGGATATCGTCGCCCTTGCTCTGGTCGACAGTGGAAGTCGAGAAGAACATCAGCTTCGCATCCCCCGTCAGCGACATGAAACCGTTGGCGTACCCGGCGGGGATGTAGAGAACCGAGGGCTTGTGCGCCGACAAGACATATCGGTGAACCGGCAGATCTTTGGATGGGTGTTCCCAGTCGTCGATCGGCACGGCCCCGATCAGCGCGGCGCCGGAGGTGGCGGTGGCGTATTTCGCTTCGCGCCGGTGAGCGTGCCACGCCCGCACGAATCCCCGCCGGTGATTGCAAACCGTATAGAAACGCTTGACGCCGGCGAAGTCGAAATCGTTGACAAAACCGACCTCGCCGCGGTCGTCGATGCCGATATTGCCGGCGATCAGTTTGGGTTCTTCCATCGCTCAGCCAACTTTCAAGGGCGCGTACAGGTGCGCCATCTGCGCGGGATCCTGGAAGGCGGCCAGCGCCTCCGCGGTCACCGCCACGTTGCTGTACTCCGGGGCGCGGTAGTCCCCGTAATCCCCGGCCAGAAAACGATCGGCCATTTCCTGCACGCCAGCCGCGATCGTGGTCTCGGCGCGGAATCGCAGAATCCGGCGGATCTTGTCGCAGCAAATCGCATAATTCCGGCGATCCTGCGGGTTGTCGGTTACCGAGATCTCCACTGGACGGTATCGCGACGCCACGCTTTGAACCTGCTCCGCCAATTGCAGGATGGTCAGGCCCAGGCGCTCATCCCCCACGTTGAAAACCTGGCTTTGCACAACATTTGGATCGGCCTGGAGCGTCGCCACGATGGCGCGCGCCAGGTCGCGGACGTGAATGAAGGGCCGCCATTGGTTGGGGCCGATCACCGTGATCAGCCCGTTGGTCATGGCCTGCGCCGTAAAGAGATTCGCCACCAGGTCGAAACGAGGCCGCCGCGAATGCCCGAATACCGTGGCGAAACGCAGGATGGTGACAAAGAAATCGTCATGCACGGTAGTAAGCAATTCGCGCTCGCTGTCTATCTTGGTCTGCGCATACAGGGACACGGGGTTCAGCGCGTCGGTTTCACTCGCCTGCTTCTCGCTCACTCCGTATACCGAGCAACTGGACGCGAAGACAAACCGATGGACGCCCAGGGCCTCCGCCACCTCCCTGGCCATGCGTGTGGCGATGATGTTGGCGTGGCGCGTAAACTCGGGGTTTACGGCACAGGCGGGGTCGCCCACCAGTCCAGCCAGGTGTACGACCGCGGAACAATCCCTCATGGCGGCGGTCAGTTTGGAGATGTCCGTGGCGTCTCCGGGTATCAACGTGAACCCGGGGTGATTCCGAAACTCGGCCAGAGTGCGGTCGCCGAACATCAACCGGTCCAATACCCTCACGTCATGGCCCTGCTTCAGCAACGCATCGACCGTATGCGAGCCGATGTACCCGGCGCCGCCGATAACCAGGACCGGTCCGTGCCGGTGGATGGCGATGCGCGCCAGCGTCCGGTGCCGTCCGGTGTGAAGGTTCAGCAGCAGGCGGGCCAGGATGATCGGACCAGTCGCCAGCAACGCCCACAGGGCGACCACAGCCGGGTTTTGCGCGACAAACCAGCCCGCATCGGCGGCAATGGCCACGGCGGTGAAAAGCAGCAGAGCCTTGAGGCGGGCGCGTGCGGTTCGAAAACGAGAGTAAATGCCAAACAGAAAATTGAGGCCGACCAGCGCCGGCGGTAGCGCCGCCGCGACAACCACGTCCCGCCCCGATACCCCGTGGGGCAAGAAGGCCTGACAGAATCCCAGCGCCAGGAGACTCGCTACAGCCGCCGACACGCCGTCGAACAGCACTCGGCCCTCGTTCGGACCGATTCTGCCCACCCCTCGGCTTAGCCGCAATCGGATGTAGTCTGCAATCCGCATAGACGCCTGGGCCCTGGACGCTCCGATGGGGCGTTGGTTCGACGCCCATTCGGCGCTTTGCGCAGGTCAACCCACCCAGAATATCAGATAGCGGCTACTCAAGATAGACGACATACTGCGGCCCGGAGAAACGGACCTTCGTCTGAAGGCCCGCCCTCTCCAGCGCCTCAATGAGGGCCGGCCCGGGATTGATGACGGCGGTTTGCCTGGCGTGGGCGACAATATCTTCAATCGACAGTATGTTTACCGGGGCGTACTTCTTGTTCAACGCGATGTACTTCTTGATTACCCACGATTGCCGAAGCCCTGCGTACCCATATTGGTTCGGGTATTTCGAGTAGTACCAGGCTTCCAGGAACTGCAAATTTGAAGTTACAGCAAAGTGCGACTTACCTTCACGGTGTAGCGTATCCTCCAGTGCCAGCATTTGCCGCGTTCGTTCCTGATGATCCCCAGCCGCCTCAATATGGTCGACGTACTGCAATGTGAGCAGTTGCTGGGCGACGCCGAACCAACCGAAGACAATCAGAAGCGCCAGCGATAGATGCCTTGACTCCCGGCAATGCCGCCAGAACAGGCAGGTCACCGCCACGGCGATGCCCGGTACCGCGCCGATGATGTATCGGCTGAGAAAACGGTTGGTCACCAGAAGAGCCAGGAGGTACTCCGCCAGAGGGATGGTAAGAAACAGCCAGCTTATGCGTTCGCCTGATGTCATAGAGTTCACCAGACGCTCACGGGACCTGCCGAAGACGACCACTCCGACCGCAATCAGGACCAGCGGAAGTAGCGCCCAGGGGAAAAACTCCAGGTAGACCGCTGAAAGCCTCCCTGGGGACGGCGCCGCCCAGTCGGCGAGGATCGTCGCAGAGTGCGAACTGGCGATCTGCCGATGGAGCACTGCCAGCGAACACATCACGCCCGCCGCGGCTGCGATCAACTTAGGGTGAAAGATCCGTCTTTCGAGCAGCGCCCATATTCCAAACGGCGCCAGACAGAGGAGGAAGTAATAATGTATCGCCACGCCGATGAGGAAGAGCGCTCCAAATGCGGCCGCCGCGGTCTTACTCTCGTCCTTGGTGAAAACCCATAGCCATAACGCGACCGCCGCGAGCATGAAGCAGAGCGCGTAAGGGCGCGCCTCATAACCGTAATAGATCACAAACGAGGTTGTCAGAAACGACATGGCGACCAAGCCGTATACGCCATCCGTCAGCCGTCGCGCAATATCGAAGGTGACGAGCAGACCGGCGCCCAAGGCGAGCGCGGAAGGAACGCGAAGGCCGATGTCGGCGTGGCGGAACAACCGATCGAAGACGCGACTGATCAGGAAATAGAGCGGCGGGATTTGGTCCGAGGACTCGGAGAGCGACTCCCACATAATTCGGACGTTTGGCAGACGGGAAATGATGGCCGTATAGATCTCGTCGGACCAGAGCAGGCGGTGCATAGAGATATACAGGCTGGTGGCGACATAGAAACCGGCCAATAGAAATGCGAGTGACCAGTACCACGCAGGTCGATCGAGCCTGGATACCACCAATCCTTTGGATTGCCCGGAGGTTCTGTCCATGACGATTCGCGGTTTTGGAAAACGCCTAGGCTAGCATCAAAGCTGGCAGCGCAGCAACCTTAGAAACTGTCAGCCAGCGCGAGCTTTGCGCGCTAACTGTCCTATCAAGCGGCCGGCTCGCAGAGCTGTGCCGCCACTCGTAACCGCTCTTGTTCGCCGGGCCGGCCAGCCGGGCGCGTCACGCGGATTCGCTCACACGTCCCATATCAAACAGAGATCGCCATCCACCTCCATGCCCGAGGTCTTTCCGCGGTGAGCGTGCTAAGCCAGATGGTCCACCGAGTCGAAGAAGCGCAGGTGGTAATCGAAGGTCCAGCGGAAGAAGCGCTGCTCCGGGGCGACGATGAGGACACACCGGCGGGCGACGCGCTCCAGTTCCAGAAAGGCCTTGGTCGACGAGGGCACATGCTGGATGACATGCGCCAGGAGGATGACGTCCACGGATTCGCCGGGTAATGGGATGCTGCCGACGGTCCCCTGGAGATACTGTCCGTCTGTCTGGGAGGATGCGGAAGGCCCGGTACTTGAAATCCACGAGGGCGTTGACAGACGACAAAAGGCGATCGTCTGTCCTACTGCAACGCCCCCAGAATGGCCCGCGCGCCCCAATAGCTCCACTCGGCCATCCAGCGGCCGAAGTCGGAGACCGAAACGGCCACGATGAGCAGCATGAAGCCGAAGCGCGAGATCTCCAGGTAGATGGCCATGGGGATGCGCGCCGCCAGCAGCAGCTTCGAGCCATCCAGCGGCGGCACCGGCAGCAGGTTGAAAATCCCCAGGTACAGGCTCAGCCACACGCCGTGCGCGGCGAATTGCGCAAACGCCGGCAGCGCGCGAGCGGTGGCCACGGCCACCACGCCCAGCACCACCGCGAACAGCACGTTGCTGAACGGTCCGGCCAGCGACACCAGGGCCAGGCCGTTCAACCCGCCTTTGAGCTTGGAGGGGTCGGTGCGCACCGGCTTTCCCCATCCCAGGAAACCGCCGCCCAATAGCGAAGTCGCGAACGGCAGGATGGCGGTGCCCAGCCAGTCCACGTGCGCCAGCGGATCGAGCGTGACGCGGCCGTCCCGCCGCGGGGTATCGTCGCCCAGCAGGGTGGCCACCCAGGCGTGCGCGAATTCGTGCGGCGCCGTGAGAATCCACAACAACAGCACGTTGGTAATCGCTTCCTGAAGATAAAAATGCATTAGTCAGGTCCGCCGCGTGATGGCCGCCCAAAGGCCGAGCAGCGCCACCACTGCCAGCACCGAAACTGCGAGCATCCACCGGATAATCCCTATTCTACGTGGTATCATGGAGTTTCGGCCATCACTTCTTTCCCGAGGTCAAATCCACTTGGCTTTAATTGAAGGCTGCAAGCACTCGCTGGAGATTTCCATCCCTGTCCACGACGTTGAGAGCGAGACGGACCGCGTCGTCGCCGACGTCATGAAGCGGGCCAAGCTGCCCGGTTTCCGGCCCGGCAAGGTTCCCGTTTCCCTGGTTAAGAAGCAGTTCGCCTCCGAGATCCGGAAGCGGGTATTGGAAGCCCTGATCCCCAAGTACCTGCACAAACAGTTCGAGGCGGAAAACCTGAACGTGGTGGGCACGCCGGATATCAAAGACGTCCACTATCACCCCGGCGAGCCGCTGACGTTCACAGCCGAGTTCGAGGTGGTTTCGCAGATCGAGTTAGGGGAGTACAAAGAGGTCGAGGTCCCCTACCACGATCCCGAGGTCACCGACGAAGACGTGGCCAAGAAGCTGGACGAGCTTCGCGAGCAGAAAGCCCAGTACGTGAACATCGACCCGCGGCCCCTGGTAGACGGCGATCACGCGGTGGTGGCGCTGGAAAGCCTGTCGGGCGTGGAAGGCGAGCCGGTGAAGCAGGAAGAGATGGTGCTGGAGATCGGCGGCGCGGACACCTTCGAGGCGTTCACCGAAAACCTGCGCGGCGTCACTCCCGGCGAAGAGAAGGAATTCGAGGTCACCTATCCCGCGGAATTCGGCGCCCAACGGCTGGCGGGCCGGACGGTGCGATTCCACGCCACGCTGAAGGGCTTGCGCAAGAAGGAACTGCCGGAGCTGAACGACGAATTCGCGCAGGATCTGGGCGATTACCGCAATGTGGACGAGCTGCGTGAAGCCATCCGCAAGTCCATCCTGGCGCAGCGCCAGTACGAGGCCCAGCAGGAGGCCAAGAACCTGATCGTGGAAAAACTGGTGGACGCGCACGATTTCCCGGTTCCCGAAGTGTTCGTCGAGCGCCAGATCCGCAACCGTGTCGAGCAGAGCCTGCGCGCCATGGCGGCGGAGGGAGTGGACCCGAAATCCATCAAGCTGGATTGGGAGAAAGTAAAGGAGACGCAGCGCGATAAGGCCTGGCGCGAGGTGAAAGCTTCGCTGCTGCTCACGAGGATTGCGGAACGGGAAGCCATTGGCGCCACGCGCGACGAAGTGGATAAGGAAGTGGAGCGGATGGCCCGGCAGCAGCGCGAGCCGGTGGCAGCCCTGCAGATGAAATTCGAAAAGGACGGCACGATGGGGCGGATCGCTTCCCACATTCAAACCGAGAAAACGCTCAATTTCTTGTTCGAACATGCCCGGAAAACCGCATAGAACCAGGGACCCAGAAAGACACCGGCGGCATAGACCGCCGGCGCTACAGTGGGAGTTTCGGACCATACAGTACCCGATTAACCCTTCGGGTACATTGCTTACGGGCGCTGTTCAGGTGATAATGGAGACGAAAGCGATTGAGGTTCCCTACCGCCTGCCGACGGCGGAAGAGGAGAAAACTGCGTGAAGCGTACCGGGTCCGATGATGCTTTACGGTGTTCGTTTTGCCATAAGAGCCAGGATGTAGTCGGGAAACTGATCTCTTCCCCGAGCGATTATCCGCGCGCTTATATCTGCGACGAGTGCATTGCGGTTTGCAACTCGATTTTGGAGGACGACAAGGTCGAGGCTCCCTCCGGGATCGGAAATAAGATACCTAAGCCATTGGAAGTGAAAGAGTTTTTGGATCAGTACGTGATCGGGCAGGATCCCACCAAGAAGAAGCTGGCGGTGGCGGTATACAACCACTGCAAGCGCGTCCACATGAACCGCCTGCGCAACACCGAGGTGGAGCTGCAAAAATCCAATATCCTGCTGATTGGCCCCACGGGAACCGGCAAAACGTTGATGGCGCAGACGCTGGCGAAGATCCTCGAGGTCCCCTTCGCCATCGTGGACGCGACCACGCTGACGGAAGCCGGCTACGTCGGCGAGGATGTCGAGAACATCATCCTCAAGCTGCTCCAGGCGGCTGACGGGGACGTGCAGAAGTGCCAGCAGGGTATCATTTACATCGATGAAATCGACAAGATCTGCCGCAAGGACGAAAACCCGTCGATAACGCGCGATGTTTCCGGGGAAGGTGTGCAGCAGGCCCTCCTGAAGATCCTGGAGGGCACGGTGGCCAACGTTCCGCCGCAAGGCGGACGCAAGCACCCGCACCAGGAATTCACGCCGGTAGACACCACCAACATCCTGTTTATCTGCGGCGGCGCATTTGTAGGGCTGGAGAAGGTGATCGGACGCCGCACCGGCAAGAAGTCCATGGGCTTCCTGCCGGAAGAAGAGAAGAGCGCGATGAGGCTTTCGGGCTCGGGCTCGCGGCGGGATATCGATCTTCTTTCGCAGGTCCAACCCCTCGATCTGATCAAGTTCGGCTTTATCCCCGAGTTCATCGGGCGTCTTCCGGTAACGGCGGTGCTGCAGGATCTGGACCGGTCGGCCCTGATCCAGATTCTGAGCAGGCCCAAAAACGCCATTGTGAAGCAGTATCAGAAACTCTTCGAGTTTGAGAACGTGCGGCTGAGGTTCAGCGACGAAGCCCTGGAGTCGGTTGCCGACCTGGCCATGGAGCGCAAGGTGGGGGCGCGCGGGTTGCGCATGATCCTCGAGGACTTGATGCTCGATCTGATGTACTACCTGCCTTCCTACAAGAAGGTCCGCGAGTTCAACGTCACCAAAGAGATGGTGCTGGCGCAGAAAATCAGTCTTACACTATTAGAAAAGGCCGGGTAGGGGCCGGGCACGCCCGGCCCGGTTACTAGGGCCGGGCACGCGGGCCGGGCACGCGGGCTGAGCATGCGGGCCGGGCACGCCCAGCCCCTACGGGCCGCTGGGTCCCCCTGCGGAATACTAATGCTTACTTCAAAAGAAAAATCCGAAACAAAACGTCTGCCGATGATGCCTATCCGCGACGTGGTCATCTTTCCGTACATGATGACCCCGTTTGTGGTGGGGCGGGAATCCAGTGTGCGGGCGTTGGAAGAGGCCATGGCGGGCGACAAGAAGATCTTTCTCGCCAGCCAGCACGACGCTTCCATCGATGAGCCCAAGCCGAACGAGATTTATAGCGTCGGCACCATCGTCAACATCGTCCAGAGCCTCAAACTGCCGGACGGCAATATCAAGGTCCTGGTGGAAGGCGTGGAACGGGCCAAGGTGGTCTCGGTCGCGGACGAGGAGGGTTTTTTCCGCGCCATCGTGCGCACATCGGCTTTTCGCGTGGAAGCCGGCCCGCAGCTCGACGCGCTGGTCGGCCGGGTGACGGGCCTGTTCGAGCAGTATGTCAAGCTGAGCCAGAACCTGAACTACGAGACCATGATCGCGGCCCTGCGCGTGGACGAGCCGGGCAAGCTGGCCGACACCGTGGGCGCCAACCTCCAGCTCACCATTGAAGAGAAGCAGGAATTGCTGGAGATCTTCGACCCCATCGACCGCCTGACGCGGGTGGCCGAGATGCTCGACATCGAAATCGAGAAGCTCAACGTCGACCGCACCATTCAGGGCCGGGTGAAGCGCCAGATGGAAAAGGCGCAAAAAGAGTATTACCTGAACGAGAAAATCAAGGCCATCCAGAAGGAGCTGGGCCGCGGGGAAAAGAGCGAGCTCGACGAGCTCAAGAAGCGCATCGAGACCGCCGGCATGACCCAGGACGCCCAGGAAAAGGCCATGGCCGAGCTCAAGCGGCTCGAAAATATGCCGCCCATGTCGGCCGAATCCACGGTCTCCCGCAACTACCTGGACTGGCTCCTGGCGGTGCCGTGGAAGAAGAAATCCAAGGAACTTCGCGACCTCAAGTTCGCCGAAAACGTGCTGGAAACCGATCACTACGGCCTGGAGAAGATCAAGGAGCGCATCCTGGAGTTCCTGGCGGTCCGCCGGCTGGTGAAGAACCCCAAGGGTTCGATCCTGTGTTTTGTCGGGCCTCCGGGCGTGGGCAAGACTTCCTTGGGCATGTCGATCGCCCGGGCCACGGGCCGCAAGTTCGTGCGCCTGTCCCTGGGCGGGGTGCGCGACGAGGCGGAGATCCGCGGCCACCGGCGCACCTACATCGGCGCGCTGCCGGGCCAGATCATCCAGATGATGAAGAAAGCCGGAACCCGCAACCCGGTTTTCATGCTCGACGAAGTGGACAAGATGTCGATGGACTTTCGCGGCGACCCTTCGGCCGCGTTGCTGGAAGTGCTCGACCCCGAGCAGAACTTCATGTTCGTTGACCACTACCTGGATGTGGAGTATGATCTAAGCCAGGTCTTCTTCATCGCCACGGCCAACGTTCTCCACACGGTTCCTCCGGCGCTCCAGGATCGCATGGAAGTGATCCGGCTCTCCGGCTACACGGAACTGGAGAAGATGGAGATCGCCAAGCGGTTCCTGGTGCGCAAGCAGATGGAGCAGACCGGACTGGGGAAAGACCGGATCGAATTCGCGGACGATGGCTTGAACGGGTTGATCCAGTACTACACGCGCGAGGCCGGCGTCCGCAACCTGGAGCGCGAAATCGGCAACCTGTGCCGCAAGGTGGCGCGCCAGGTGGTGAACAGCGAAAGCGGCAAGGAGAAAAAGACACCTGCCAAGGTGGTGATGACGGGCGACAAGCTGCCCGATCTGCTGGGACCGTGGAAGTTCCGCGACCTCCAGGTGGAGAAGAAGAACGAAGTGGGGGCGGCGACGGGCCTCGCGTGGACCGAGGTCGGCGGCCAGCTTTTGACCGTGGAATGCACTCTGATGGAAGGCAAGGGCAAGCTCACGATCACCGGAAAACTGGGCGATGTGATGCAGGAATCGGCGCAGGCGGCCATGAGCTACATCCGCTCGCGCGCGCACCTGTTCGGGTTGCCGCGCGATTTCTACCGCAACCTCGACGTTCACATTCACGTCCCCGAGGGCGCCATTCCCAAGGACGGACCGTCGGCGGGCATCACCCTGGCCACCACCATCTGTAGCGCGCTGACGCGCATTCCGGTGCGCTGCGACGTGGCCATGACTGGCGAGATCACCCTGCGCGGCAAGGTGCTCGGAATCGGCGGGCTGAAAGAAAAGTTGATGGCCGCCCATCGTCATGGCATTCTGGAAGCAATCGTGCCCCGGGAGAACGAGAAGGACCTCCCGGACATCCCCGACGCCATCAAGCAGACCATGAAGCTGCATTTTGTGGATTCGATGGATGAAGTGCTGAAGATCGCGTTGGAGCGGGAGTTGGTGGCGCTGCCGATGCCCGCGCCCATTCCAGTGGTCGGGGTCGAAGCCGCGGAGGAGACTGTAGCACATTGAGTGGATCGGGCCTGGGGGCCTGTCTATGGGGTTGCCCGGTTCCTTGAAAGCCGAATTCGTAGTCAGTTCCGCCAGCCCGCGGATGTTTCCCTCCGACGGGCTGCCGGAGATCGCATTTTTGGGAAGAAGTAACGTAGGAAAATCCAGCCTGATGAACGCTCTGGTGGGGCACAAAGGGCTGGCGTTCACCAGCAGCACGCCGGGTCGCACGCAGACGATTAATTTCTTTCGGATCGAGGGAGCCTTCTACTTCGTCGATCTTCCCGGATACGGATATGCCCGCGTGCCGCCAGGGCGGCAGTTGGAATGGAAAAAGCTGATTGAACGCTATTTCGAGGAGAGGGAAACTCTAAAGCTCTGCTGCCTGATACTGGATGCCCGCCGGGGCTGGATGGCCAACGATCTGGACCTGAAGCAGTGGCTCGAGTATGACGGCAGACAGTACCTGGTAATCGCCACGAAGTTCGACAAATTGAATCGATCCGATCAAGAGCGCGGTTTGCGCGCCATCCGCGAGGAGGGCGTAGAGCCGTTGCCGTTCTCGGCCACAACGGGCCGGGGAGTGAGGGAAACTTGGCAAGCAATATCGAAGACACTGCATCCACGGTAGGAGACGCCCCGCCGCAGGAAAAACCCACAGAAAAGGCGGCTGAGAAACAGCCTGCCCCCGCCGAAACCACCGAAAAATCCACCGGTGCGCCGCCGCCCGCCGAGAAACCGCACAGCGAGCGCGCCGAGCGCGCTCCGGCGAAGACCGCGGCCCCGCCGCCCGCCGCCGAAGCGCCGGCGCCCGCGGCCGCGCCCGCCGAACCGCCGCTGCCCCTGACGCAGAGCGGGCCGGGCCACCAGCGCCGCAAGCAGGCCATGGGCGTCAAGAACGGAACCCCCACGCTGGACCTGGTCGAGCTGAAGGACATGAGCATCCAGAAGCTCAACCAGGTGGCCAAGGACATGGGGATCTCCGGCGCCGCCGGCCTGCGCAAGCAGGAGCTGATCTTCAAGATTCTCCAGACCCAGGCGGAAAAGAGCGGGCTGATCTTTTCCGAAGGCGTGCTCGAGTGCCTGCCCGACGGCTTCGGTTTTCTGCGCGCGCCGGAGTACAACTACCTGCCCGGCCCGGACGACGTCTACGTCTCTCCATCGCAAATCCGCCGGTTCGATCTGCGCACCGGCGACACCATCTCCGGCCAGATCCGCCCGCCCAAGGAAGGCGAGCGGTACTTTGCGCTCATCAAGGTGGACGCCATCAATTTCGAGCCGCCCGAGGAAGCCCGCAACAAGATCTTCTTCGACAACCTGACGCCCCTCTACCCCAACGAGCGCGTCAGGCTGGAAACCGTCAAGGAAAACTATTCCGGTCGCGTGATGGACCTGCTGACACCGCTCGGGAAGGGACAGCGCGGCTTGATTGTTTCGCCGCCGCGCACCGGCAAGACCATGCTCCTGCAAAGCATCGCCAACTCCATCACCACCAACCACCCGGAGATCACGCTCATCGTGCTGCTGATCGACGAGCGCCCTGAGGAAGTCACCGACATGCAGCGCAGCGTGCGCGGCGAGGTAATCAGCTCCACCTTCGACGAGCCGGCCACGCGCCACGTGCAGGTGGCCGAGATGGTGATCGAGAAGGCCAAGCGCCTGGTGGAGCACAAGCGCGACGTGGTGATCCTGCTCGATTCCATCACGCGCCTGGCGCGCGCCTACAACACCATCGTTCCGCCCTCCGGCAAGGTGCTCTCGGGCGGCGTGGATTCGAACGCCTTGCAGCGGCCCAAGCGTTTCTTCGGCGCCGCGCGCAACATCGAGGAAGGCGGCTCGCTGAGCATCGTGGCGACCGCCCTGATCGACACCGGGAGCCGCATGGACGACGTGATTTTCGAGGAGTTCAAAGGCACCGGCAACATGGAAATCCACCTGGAGCGCAAGCTGGTGGACAAGCGCGTATTCCCCGCCATCGACATCAACAAGAGCGGCACGCGCAAGGAAGAGCTGCTACTGCCCAAGGACGAGCTCAACCGGGTGTGGATTCTGCGCAAGGTGCTGAACCCGCTCTCCCCGGTGGAAACCATGGAATTGCTTCTGGACAAGCTGGGCAAGACCCGCAGCAACGGGGAATTCCTGGGCTCCATGAGCGGGTAGGGAGCCGCCTTCTCGCGACCGAAGCGGGGAAATCTACAGGGCGTCGGTGCTGGCGGTGATCGCCAACTGCGCGTGCTTGACACCCTTGGTGGCGGCCAGCAAGCCGGCCAGGCGCTGCACATCCGCCGACGCGCCACGCAGGGCAATCAATTCCATGCAGTTGTCATGATCCAAATGGATATGCAGCACGGATAGAATCAGGCGGTGATGGTGGTGCTGCATTTCGGTGAGCTTTTCCTCGAGCAGGCGGACGTGGTGGTCGTAGACCACCGTCAGCGAGCCGACCACGCGGCCAGCGGGCCGGCTGGAGGATTCCCTCACCAGTTCGGCGCGGATCAGATCGCGGAATGCCTCGGACCGGTTGGTGTATCCGCGTTTGGCGATGAGAGTGTCAAACTCATCCAAGAGGCTGGTGGCGATGGCTACTCCGATGCGGCTCAGATCTGACATTCGAATCTAAGGTAGCATACGCGCAGAGCTGAAAGCTGGGCAAGCTAAAGCATGCCCTACCAAGCAGCGGTGCTGTGAGACCAGGTGGGGCATGCTTTAGCTTGCCCTACGACTGGTGATCGTGGTGGCGGTGGGGGTGCGAGTGGACTTCTCCGTGGGCGTGAACATGCCTGTGGGCGTGCAGCAGGCCCGTCCGCCTGAGTAAATCGACGTCGTCGAGCACGGCGGCGGGCGCCCCCTGCGCGACCAGCCGGCCGGCCTGAAACACGAAGCAATAGTCGGCGATTTCCTCGACGCTGTCCAGATCGTGGGTGGCGGTGACAACCGTCCGGCCGGTGTCCTTCCAGCCGGCCAGCAGGTCGATCGTATGGCTTTGGCTCTGGGGGTCGAGCCCCGCGGTCGGCTCATCGAGCAGGAGCACTTGCGGATCGAGGATCAGGACGGAAGCGATGGCCACGCGCTTCTTTTCGCCTCCGGAAAGCCGGTGCGGCGGCCGGTCTTTCAACTGCCCGATGTTCAGATCGTCCAACGTCTGGGCCACGCGCTGGCGGATGAGTTCCGGCGGCCAGCGCAGTTGCAGCGGTCCAAACGCGAGCTCATCGAAGACCGTGGGATTGAACAACTGCGTATCGGGATTCTGGAACACCAGGCCCACACGGCGGCGGAAGTCGAAGCAGAACGTCTCATTGCGGAAACGCTCTTCGGTGAGCGGCTCCCCGCAGAAGCGGACCGTGCCGGATGCGGCGAAGCAGAGGCCGTCGAGCAGGCGCAGCAGCGTCGATTTCCCCGACCCATTGGCCCCCAGCAAGGCAACCCTTTGCCCGGCGGGAATCGATAGGCTGACAGCCTCCAGCGCGACCACGCGATCGTAACTGTAGCCGACATTCTCGGTGTCAAAGACCATTTCTAATGCCCCATCCATATGGCGGCCGCTCCGAGCGCGCAGAAGAGCGCCAGCCAGGTCCAGTCGCGGCGCCGCATGGCGAACTCGTCGAGCACGTATACCTCTCCGCGGAAACCGCGCGATTGCATGGCCAGGTATACGTCGCCGGAAAGCTGCATGGTCTTGCTCAGCAGCACTCCGGCCGTGGCAATGGCCAGGCGCCGGGCCTGCTTCGGTTCGAGCCTTCCGACCATCCGGCTGCGGCGCGATTCGAACATCTCCTCGGCCGTCCCAATCATGAGAAGAATATAGCGGTAAGTCATGCCCAGGATCACCACCAGGACGATGGGAACGCGCAGCACGCGCAGGGCCTTCAACACGTGTGTCCAGGGCGTACAGAGGACCAATAACATGGATAGCGTCGCGGTGGTCTCGACGCGCGAAATCAAATAGGTGGCGCCGCGAAGGCCCTGCGCCGTCACCGCCCACCCCAGCAGCGGCAGCCGCGCAACAGTACGGCCCGGGGTGAGAAAAAGAGCCGGCAGGGCAATCAGACCCGTGAAAGCGAATGCGCCGGCCCAGATGCGGAATACCAGGGTGCGCAGCGGCACGCGCGAGCAGACCGCCAAAACGGAGGCCAGGGCAAAGATCGCCCCGATGACTTCCAGCTTGCGGGAAGCGGCCGCCGCCACGATGAGGCCCAGGAACCCGAGTAACTTGACGCGCGGATCGAGGCTCTGCAAGAGACCGGCGTGCCGCGCCAGCTCTTCGGATTCGAGGGTGTGTTCGAGAACCCGAAGGAAGCCGTGAATGGATCCCTCGACAACGCGATTCGGGCGCACGCTACCCACTCCGCCGCCGGGCCGCAATAACCCAGTCCACCGCCAGCGCCGCCAGGAGAATCAACCCCGATCCAAACGCCGCGGAAAGAAAATAGCCGAACGAAGAGCTGCGCAGGAAGGGCGGCGAGTAGGACGGGAAAGGGGCCGTCCAGACGGAGGATAGACGCTCCAACCCGTGCGGCACGCCGGCGGGCAGCGCTTGATTCGCGAGATCGTGCGGAGACCACTCACCCCACGCGCTCCCGACTGCCAGAATCCCGAGGGGAGTAATCAGCATCAAGGCGGTCAAACCCACCAGCAAAGGGCGTATGGCCAGCCATCCGAAGCGGCCCGCTTCGGTCCCGGTTTGAGCGGCTCCCGGCGCCGTGGCGCTCAAAAGGGACGGATGGGTTCGCTGCAGCCACGCCACCAATCCCGCCGTCAGGATCAACTCGGCCAGGCCGGCAACGGTGAGGTGTCCGGCCATCATCGCCGGAATCGCGATCTTCAGCGGGTAGGGCGCATACAAGGGCGCTCCCGAAGCGTCCCGGAAGAGCAATGGCTGGATTCCGAGCTCGATGGCCGTCAAGAGCGCGGCCACGTTGATCGCCAGGTAGCCGGCGGCGCCCGCGGCGACCACGCGGCGCCGCGAAACAATGGCGCACTTCCCGGAAATGGCGCGATAGGTGAAGTAAGCGACCAGCGATCCGGCAATCGCCATGTTGAAGGAGTTGGCCCCGAAGGTGGTGATGCCGCCATCGCCGAAGAAGACCGCCTGAATGAAAAGTGCGATGGAGATGGCGAGGATGGAAGCCCAAGGCCCCAGCACAATGCTGGCGATGGAAACGCCCACCGCGTGGCCCGTGGTGCCCCCGGGCAACGGCAAGTTGAACATCATGACCACAAAGGAAAACGCGGCGAACACGGAAAGCAGCGGAATCAGTTTGGTCGAGAGCAGCCGTTTCACTCGGCGCAGCGCGACATACCAGAACGGCGCCGAGCCCGCGTAGAGGGCCGCGCAAGTGGCCGGACTCAGATAGCCGTCGGGGATATGCATTTCGTACTACCGCCCTCAAAATCGTAGCACGATTGCGGCTGGTGGAGTGGGGACGAGCGATCATGAAGCAGCCAGCGGCGGTCCAGCCTGTCTTTGGATATCGTGGAACATCCGCGCTTCTTTGTGCGTACTCGCTGGCAAAGGAGTGTTCCGTTCATGCGCCTGCCAGTTCAAGCCGCTATAATCGCCGCTCTCGCGGCCGGAAGCGCGTTTGCCGACGACTGGACCAAGACCTTCGTGGTCTCGGGCCAGCCCCAACTCCGCATCGAGACCGATGACGCCTCCGTCACCGTGCACACCTGGGACGAAAAGAAGATTGAGGTCCGCGTCACCACCGCCGGCTGGAAGATCGGCCCGGGCGAAGTGGAAGTGGGGCAGTCCCAGGCCGGCAACCGCGTGGAGATCACGGTGCGCACATCCCGCCAGCGTTTTCCCTTCTTCAACCTCGGCGTGCATTCCATCGATGTGGATGTGCACGCGCCGCGCCAGATCGAATCCAATATCCGCACCGGGGACGGCAACATCGACGTGACCGGTCTCCAGGGCGAGACGCGGCTGCGCGCCGGCGACGGCCACATCGAGGCCGAGTCGCTGAGCGGATCGCTCGAAGCCACTACCGGCGACGGCCACATGCGCGTGCGCGGCCGCCTGGATTCGCTGACCCTGCACAGCGGGGATGGAGGCATCGATGCCGAACTGCTTCCCGGCTCGAAGATCGCCTCCAGTTGGCGGGTGGAATCCGGCGATGGCGGCGTGACCATCCGGCTGCCGCGCGATTTCTCCGCCGATCTGGACGTGCACACCGGCGATGGCGGCATCACCGTGGATTTCCCGCTGACCACCACCGCCGGCGGCCGCAGCGAGCACGACCTGCGCGCCCGGCTCAACGCCGGCGGCGCGCCCTTCATCATCCGCACCGGAGACGGTTCCATCCGCCTCGGCCGGTAGCGCCGGCGATCTTGTGTGTGCCTCAAAGGGGCTGGTTACCAGTGGGGGAAGGACCCACTCGAACAGTTGATGGTTAGATTCGATAGCTGGCGAGCGGCCCGCTCTGGAAACGGGGCGGGTCGAAACCTCGCGACAAAGTCCACGCATGGTGGGCGAGCAATCTGGCAGGCCGTAACGCGGGTAAAGCTCGAGCAGGCCTCGAAAGCGGCAATGTGGACGCCGACCCGTCACAAGATCGGGGAAGGCAGAACCGATGGGGAAGAACCCGGCGCGGGAGCGCGCTACAACGATAACCGTCAAGTACCCATCCGGTCCACCGGGGTAGTGAGCACGGCATGCCAGAAAGGTAATCGAGCATCAGTGGGGGAGGCCCGGGATGGTCGCGGGGTCGCGAACCGCGAACGTCGCCAGAAAGGGCGGCGGACCCTCTGGGCGTCGGAAAGGGCCAGATGTACCGGGGAAGCCGGGTAACTCCGGGGGAGGGAAGGGCCCTTGCTTCTGGTGTGTTTGTGAAGGAGGAAAGGACCGGTGAGTGGCGATGAGCCTGGCAACACCGGATAAAATCCGGGACCTGCAGATCAAGCTGTATCGAAAGGCGAAGAATGAGCCGGAATTCCGTTTCTATCAGCTCTACGACAAGGTGTACCGCGGAGACATTCTGATCCACGCGTATCTGCTGGCGAAGTCCAACGAGGGCGCGCCGGGAGTGGATGGGGAGAGCTTCGAGGCCATCGAGTCGAGAGGACCAGCGGGACTGATGGAATGGTGGAACGGACTCGGGAAGGAACTACACGACAAGACGTACAAACCGGGGTACCCTCTGGGTCGCGTGCGAAGGGTGATGATCCCGAAGCCGGGGGGCGGGGAGCGCGCGCTTGGAATCCCGACCATCAGGGATCGGGTGGCGCAAACCGCTGTAAAGCTGATTATGGAACCGATCTTCGAGGCGGATTTGGAGCCGAATGCTTTCGGCTACCGTCCGAACCGGAGTGCGCAGGATGCGATCCAGAAGGTGGATGAACTGCTGCATCAGGGCTACACGGACACGTTTGCGTGCGTGCCGCATCGTGGACGCGGATCTGTCGAAATACTTCGACACCATTCCACACTCCGAGCTTATGCAATGCGTGGCTCGGAGAATCGTCGATAAGCACATGCTGCATTTGATCAAAATGTGGCTGAAAGTGCCGGTCGAGGAACGGGATGAAAAGGGGAAGAAGAGGCTAACGGGCGGCAAGGACAATGATCGCGGCACCCCACAAGGTGGTATGATCAGCCCCCTGCTCGCGAACCTGTATATGAACCGGATGTTGAAGGGATGGCGTCAGACCGGGCGGACGGAGCAGTTTCGGGCGCGAATCGTGAACTACGCGGACGACTTCGTGATTCTCAGTCGCGGCCAAGCGGCAGAGGCACTGCGATGGACGCGCGGGGTGCGGGAGCGGCTGGGACTGACACTGAACGAGAAGAAGACGAGCCTCCGGGATGCACGGCGGGAGCGATTCGACTTTCTGGGCTATACATTTGGGCCGCACTGCAGCGGGCGGACTGGCAGGGAGTACATCGGGTACAGTCCATCGAAGAAGAGCGTGGGCAAGATGAAGCGGAACGTGGGGGAGCATCTGACGCCTGGCAATAACCGCCCCTGGGAGGAAGTACGGGACCGGCTGAATCAGAAGTTGAGAGGCTGGCAAGCATACTTCGCACTGGGGAGTACGGCGCGGGCGTATCGGGCGCTCGACGAGTACGTTGAAGAGCGGGTACGGCACTTTCTGAGACGGCGGCACAAGGTGTCCACGCAAGGCACCCGCCTGTTTTCCATGACACAGGTTTACGGGCCATGGGGGGTGTTTCGCCTCCGAGGTCCGCTATGTGCGGCCGCTTCGTGAGCCTGCGATGAAGCCAGTCGGAAAGCCGGATGCGGGAAAACCGCACGTCCGGTTTGACGAGCGGGGTTGGGAAACGGGGCGGCGCCTGGCGTCAGCACCCGCGCCCAACCTCGACTCTACCGCCGGTGTCGTTGTCCGGAATGGGAAGAACACCGGCGACAAGATCGCCGGCGCTACACTGGAACCTATGGTGACAGCCGCCTGTACCGAACGTATCGCCGCGCTACTCGGTCCGCTGGGCTACCTCGACCAGCCCGAGGATCTCGCACTCTACGAATACGACGGCGGGGTCGAGAAACATCGGCCCGACCTGGTCGTGTTTCCGCGCTCTACCGAAGATGTCGCCGCCATCGTGAAGATCGCGCGCGAATTTCAGGTTCCGTTCACGGGGCGCGGCGCGGGAACGGGGCTTTCGGGCGGGGCCATTCCGCGCGAGGGCGGTATCCTGGTGGCCTTTGCGCGCATGAACCATATCCTGGAAATCGACCTCGAGAATGAGCGCGCCGTGGTCGAGCCGGGTGTGGTCAACCTGGATATCACGGCGGCCGCCGAGAACCGCGGCTATTTCTACGCGCCCGATCCCTCCAGCCAGCGCGCCTGCACCATCGGCGGGAACGTGGCCGAAAACGCCAGCGGGGCGCACACGCTGGCCTACGGGGTCACCGCCAATCACGTCCTGGGACTCGAGGTGGTGCTGGCCGACGGAACGGTGGTCGAGACCGGCGGCAAGGCGCCGGACCTGCCCGGCTACGACCTCACCGGCCTGTTCACCGGCTCGGAAGGTACCCTGGCGCTGGTCACCAAGGTGATCGTGCGGCTGATGCGCAAGGCGGAGACGGTGAGGACCGCGCTGGCCGTCTATGACAGCAACGAGGATGCCGGGCGCGCGGTGAGTGAGATCACCGCCCGCGGCATTACGCCGGTGGCCGTGGAGATGCTCGATGGCGTGATGCTGCGCATGGTGGAAGAGGCCACCCACGCGGGCTACCCCATGGACGCCGCGGCGGTTCTGCTGATCGAACTGGAGGGCCTGCGCGAGGCGGTCGAGGAGCAGGTGGAGCAGATCCGCGAAGCCTGCGTGCTGTGCGGCGCGCGCGAATTCCGCGTGGCGCGGACCGCCGAGGAGCGCGACCTGCTCTGGAAAGGCCGCAAGAACGCGTTCGGCGCCGTGGGCCGCGTCAGCCCGACGTACTACGTGCAGGACGGCGTGGTGCCGCGCACCAAGATCGCGCCCACGCTGCGCTTCATCGGCGAGGTGGCCCGCCAGCGCGGTGTTACCATCAGCAACATCTTCCACGCCGGCGACGGCAACATGCACCCCATCATCCTGTTCAACCCGCGCATACCGGGCGATCTCGAAAAGGCGCGCGCCGCCGGTGAAGAGATCCTCGAGTACTGCATTGAAGCCGGCGGCACCATCACCGGCGAGCACGGCGTCGGCATGGAAAAGAACGGGCTGATGGCCAAGCTGTTCACGCCCGAATCGCTGGAGATGATGCGGCGGCTGAAGGTGCTCTTCGACCCGGATAATCGGCTGAACCCCGGCAAAATGCTGCCGACGGGGTGGGGATGCGCGGAGATTCGACAGTGAGGAACGATTCCATGAGTTTCGATCGCCTTTTCTGGATGGGCTTGCTGATGCTGTCCGGCCTGTTTGAGTGCGGGCTATCCGCGCAGTCCAAGCCTTCCGTGGCCGGAGATTATGCCGGCGTTCTGGCGGGCGCGCTGCACGTGAAGCTGCACATTACCGCTGCGCCCGATGGCTCGCTCAGCGGCACGCTCGATAGCGTCGATCAAGGCGCCACGGGGATCCCATGCGCCGATTTCCAGAACGATGGCAACACGCTCAGCTTCCGGGTGCCGGCGGTCAACGGCACATGGAAGGGAGCCATCAGTGCGGATGGCGCATCGCTCACGGGCACATGGAACCAGGGACAACCCATGGCCCTCAACTTCGCGCGGGATACCTTCGTGCCTTCCGAAAAGCCGTCCGCCGCGGATGGCGTCTGGCTAGGCGCCGTGGAGGCCGGCGGCCGTTCTCTGCGCGCGCAGATCAAAGTGAAGAGCGACCGCACCGGGCGCGAGTTCTGCACCTTCGACAGTCTGGATCAGGGCGTGCTCGATTGGGAATGCGCCAACACAAGCCTGAGCGGAACCGATTTCTCGTTCGACGTTCCCAAAGTTCGCGGCCGCTGGAGCGGCAAGCTCTCGGCCGATAACCAGACTCTCACTGGTAAGTGGACCCAAGGCGGCACATTCGCGCTCAATTTCTCGAAGCAGACCGCGGCCGTAAAGGTCTCGCCCGTTGCCACGGACGCGGCGATGCCGCCCGTAAAGGCCGCCGACCTGCAATCGGTTCTCGATCGCGACCTGGCCGCTGCGCGCACGCCGATCTTCCGCCCCGGTCCGCTCTCCGAAGGAACCGGCGCGGGCATCGCTATCGGCGTGGTGCAAGGCGGTGTGCGCCGCGTTTTCACCTTCGGCGCCGCCAAGCCCGATTCCATCTTCGAAATCGGTTCCATCTCGAAAACCTTTACCGGCCTGTTGCTGGCGCGGATGGCCGCCGAAGGAAAAGTGAAGTTCAACGACCCTGTGCGCGGGCTATTGCCGGATGGCGCGGTGCCCAAACCCGAGGGCGCGGAAATCACGTTGCTCGATCTTGCCATCCAACACTCCGGTCTCCCGCGCATGCCCAACAATTTCCATCCCGCCGATCCCCAGAATCCCTACGCCGACTATCGCCCCGCCGATCTTTATGGCTTCCTGGCTTCCCACGGCGTCGCCAAACCGGCCGCCCCCCAATTCCTATACAGCAACCTCGGCGTGGGACTCTTGGGACAGGCGTTGGCCAATCGAGCCGGCAAGAACTACGCGGCTCTGTTACAGCAGGAGATCGCCGGCCCGCTGGGGCTGAAAGACACTGTCTTGCCGCTCTCCCAGGAACAGCAGGCGCGCTTCATTCAAGGCCATGACGCGGAGCACGGTCCGGCCCATGCATGGGATCTGGACGCGCTGGCCGGGGCCGGCGGTATCCGTTCCACGGCCGGCGACATGCTCACCTACCTCGAAGCGCAACTGCACCCGGAGAAGTTTCCCGCGCTGGCCGAGGCCATCGCGCAAACCCATGAGTTGCGCGCGGACGCCGGGCCCGGCATGCACATCGGCCTGGCGTGGCTGCATGTGGACAAGGGCGGATACTATTGGCACAACGGCGGCACGGGCGGCTTCAGCAGCTACGCCTTCTTCGATCCGAAAAACGATTGCGCCGGCATCGTTCTGTTCAACACCACGGTGGGCGACAGCTTCGCCGACCTTCTGGGCACGCATGTGCGCCAGCGCCTGGTGGGAGAAGCGGCCGTTTCGCTGCGCTGAGAGCCACTGCGAATCGGTGCGGGCCCGAGCCTGACCTCGATGTCAATCAAGTGGTTACGCGAGACATCGGCATCACCGAGTTCCGCCGACAGTGCCTGACGCTGCTGGAGGTCCTGCCCGAGGAGCAGTCTACGCCCGCCGCCGCATCTCGGCGCGCGCCTCGGCTTCGGCGGTTCGCGACCGGTCGGCCTCGCGCTTGTCATATAGCTTCTTGCCCTTCGCCAGCGCCAGCTCGCACTTGATCTTCCCCTTTTTCAGGTACATTTTGGTGGGGATCAGCGCCAGGCCCTTTTCGCGGGTCTGGCCCAGCAGCTTGTCGATCTCACGGCGGTGCAGCAGCAGCTTGCGGTTGCGGATGGGAGGGTGGTTCTCGCGGTTGCCGTGCGAGTACTGGCTGATGTGGGCGTTGATGAGCCAGGCCTCGTTGCCGAGCACCGCGCCATAGGCGTCCTTGAGTTGGACTTTGCCGTCCTTGGCGGCCTTCACCTCGGTCCCGGTCAGCACCAGTCCGGCCTCGAACCGCTCCATGAGGAAATAGTTGTGGCGGGCTTGCCGGTTGTCGCTCAGAATCTTGAGGGATGCGTCTCTGTCAGCCAATTTGGATCTCAGCTTTTTTGTCTCAACGCGCGAAAGCCTAGCGTCGTCAATGACTTTAGATGGTCCGAGACCGGAGATTCGATTTCATCTTAGCATAGGGCTTCCAGAAGGCCGAGAAAGTACGGGAACATGCTTTTTTTCAATCGTTTAACCGCTGTCGTGCTGGCCGCCGCGCTGATGGCGCCGGCGGTTTCGCTGGAGGCCCGCACCAAGAAAGGCGACCAGTATCTGGCCGCCGGCCGCAAAAGCGAAGACAGGAAGGAGTGGGATGCCGCGCTGGAGTCGTACGAAAAGGCTCTCTCCGAGGACCCCTCCGACATGGTCTACCAGATGGCCGCGGAGAAGGCGCGCTTCCAGGCCTCTCAGGCGCACGTCGATAAAGGGCTGAAGATCCGCAACCAGGGCTTGCTGGGAGAGGCTCTCCTCGAATTTCAAAAGGGCTACGCGCTCAACCCCGGCTCCGCGGTTGCCGTACAGGAGCTCCAGCGCACCGAGGAAATGATCCAGCGCGAGCGCAAACGGGTGGAAGAGACCGGCCAAGAGGCCCCCGCCCAGGAGCGCGCCCTGACGCCGACGGACGTGGTGAAGAAAGAGATCAAGGACAAGATCGACCGCATGTTGCCCGTCCCCGAACTCAAGCCGCTCAACCCCGAACCGATCAACCTCAAGATGAACAGCCAACCGGTCAAGGTTCTCTTCGAGACGGTCGGCAAGCTGGCGGGTATCAACGTGGTGTGGGACCCGGAGTACACACCGCCTGCGCCCGACAAAAACAAATTGTCGGTGGAGCTCGATAACTCGACGCTCGATCAGGCTCTCGACACCCTGAGCGTGCTCACCAAGTCTTTCTGGAAGGCGCTCTCGCCCAACACCATCTTTATCACCAACGACACCGTCAACAAGCGGCACGACTACGAAGAGCAGGTGGCTCGGATTTTCTATCTCTCGAACGTCACCGCCAACACCGATCTCCAGGAAATCATGAACGCGGCGCGTGCCGTGTCGGACTGCCAGCGCATGTTTCCCTACACCGCGCAGAACGCCATCATCGCCAAGTGCGAGGCCGACCGCATGGACTTCGTGGAGAAGATCATCAACGATCTGGACAAGCCCCGGGCCGAAGTTGTAGTGGACGTTCTGGTGCTCGAAGCCAGCTCGACTTTCAGCCGGCAAATCACCGCCGCGATAGCTTCCACCGGGATCAACTCTCCCATCGCTTTCACGCCACGCTCCAGCATACAGGTGCCGATCAGTTCTACCGCTTCCACCTCGACCGCCACCACCAGCACCGCCACCGCCACGACTACCGCCGCAACCACCGGTTCGACCACCACCGGCAGTTCCATCCCGCTCTCCAACCTCGGGCACCTGGCCAGCGCGGACTTTTCCACTACCCTTCCCGGGGCCCTATTGCAGGCGGCGATGAGCGACGCGCGGACCAAAGTGCTGCAAGCTCCGCAAGTCCGCTCGGTGGATGGGGTGAAGGCCACGCTCAATATCGGCGACCGCGTCCCCACCGCCAGCGGCAGCTTCCAGCCGGGCATCGGCGGCGTGGGCATCAACCCGCTGGTCAATACGCAGTTCCAGTACATCGACACCGGCGTAAACGTGGAAATGCTGCCGCGCGTGCATGACAACGGCGATGTCACCATTCACGTCGATCTGAATATCAACAGCGTGAGCTCGTACGTCAACCTGGGCGGCATCAACCAGCCCGTCATCAGCCAGAAGAAGATCTCGCACGATATCCGGATGCGCGAAGGCGAAGTTGGCCTGTTGGGGGGTCTCATCAACGTCCAGGAAGACAAGACCGTCACCGGCATCCCGGGCCTTTCCAGCATTCCGCTGCTGAAGCGGTTGTTCAGCGGCGAGAGCACCGACCACAGCCGCAGCGAGCTGATGATTGTGCTGATCCCGCACGTCATACGGCGGCCGGAGATCACGCCAGAGAACCTGCGCGCCGTGGCAGTTGGCAACTTCACCACCGTCAAAGTGAACTACGCGCCTAAGCCGGCTGATGTTGCTGTCGCCGGGCCGGGCGCGGAAGGCGTCGTGGCGCCGCCGGGTCCTGTGGGCACCACCGCGCCGCCAGCCACGGCGCCGCCGGCTACCGCGCCGCCAGCCACCGCGCCACCGGCTACCGCGCCGCCAGCCACCGCGCCGCCGGCCATGCGTCCCCCGGCCACTGCGCCGCCAGCCACCGCGCCGCCAGCCACGGCGCCGCCGGCCACCGCACCGCCAGCCACTGCGCCGCCAGCCACGGCGCCGCCGGCCACCGCGCCAACGGCCCCAGGGGGCACCCCCGCGCCGGCAGGTAACATGCGCGTTTACTTTGAGCCCTCCCAGACGACTGCCAGCCCTTCGGAACCCATCGCCGTCTCTCTGTTAGTAGAAGGCGGCGACGATGTGGCCTCAGCGCCCATCGAGATCCAGTTCGATCCCAAATTCCTGCGCCTCAATAACGTGAGTCTCGGCGACTTCCTCTCCAAAGACGGCCGGCAGCCCGTCTTTACCAAGAACATTCTGAATGACACTGGCGTGGCCGTCATCCAGCTCAACCGCCCGCCCGGCTCACGCGGCGTGGACGGGTCGGGCACGCTCGTCACTTTTAACTTCCAGGCCGTGGCCCGCGGCACCACCGTCGTCACCGTTCCGCACCTTGCCGTGCGAAACGCCCAAGGGGCGGTGGTATCGAACTCGACGCCGCAACTCACGGTCACTGTTAAATAGGCTGGTATGAAGCGCCGGAGACAGAAAGGATTGACGCTGATCGAGTTGATCGTGGCCTTTACGATCATGCTCATCCTGACGACCATGGCAGTCCCCCTGGCGCGCAACAAGGTGCGCGCGGAGCACGAGCGCGAGCTGCGCTTCGACCTGCGCGAAATGCGGCAGGCTATCGACAAGTTCAAGGACAATTGCGACATGGGCTACCTCGGCCCCCAGAAGTTGGGCGCGAACTGTTACCCGGAGTCCCTGGAGCAGTTAGTGGAGGGCGTGAAGCTGCCTGGGCCTGAAGGCAAGAAGATGCGCTTTCTGCGCAGCGTCCCGCGCGATCCGTTCACGGGCAAGGCCGACTGGGGACTGCGCAGCGATCAGGACGACCCCAAATCCACCAGTTGGGGCGGCCAGGACGTTTTCGATATCTACAGCAAAACCACGGAAAAGGCGCCAGATGGAACTTCATACTCCGAAGGGTGGTAACGGCGGCGGGCCGGGCGTGCCCGGCCCCTACACCGGCGGCAAAAACCCGCATCGGGCGTTCCGCCGCCGGCGCCTCTGCGGCTTCACCTTCGTCGAGCTGATGGTGGTCATCGCGATTATCGTGATTCTGATCTCGATGGCCATTCCCATTTACAGCCGGTCCATCTTGCGCGCCAAGGAGAGCGTGCTCAAGAACAATTTGTTCACCCTGCGCACCGTCATCGACAACTACACCTACGACAAGCAGAAGGCCCCGCAATCCCTTCAGGACCTGGTCACCGAGGGCTATCTGCGCGAGATCCCCATGGATCCCATGACCGCCTCCAATCAAACGTGGAAAATCATCATGGAGGATGCCACTCAGAGCGTCGACCAGTCGGAGCCCGGCATTTTCGATGTGCGGAGCGGATCTGATAAAATGGGATTAGATGGGACCCCATACTCCGATTGGTAAATGGGCCGTCCCGCTGGTTGTCTTCGTACGGAGAGGGGTTAAGTGGCCTGTCCCCGAAATGCCTCCGAAATGCCTGTTCCCGAAATGCCCGACTAATTCGGCATCATGGGTACCGAGGCGTTCCTTCGGGTGACGACGAGAGCACGACTTGGCCTGCAACTTTCCCGGCAACGGCGGTTTTGGGTGATCTCGCTGCCAACAGTTCGAGCGGTTCGGAAATTCTGTGTTGGCTGATTTGTGGAATGCTCCTTGGGATCGCCAGTCTGCTCGTACTTCGTGCCGAACTAAACGAGTTGATTTCCGCCGATGTGCCCGGGTTTGAGTTGTCCGGGCTGATGAGTGTTCTATTGGGCCCCCTCTACTTTCGGTATCACTTGAGGGACTGCCAAGGAACGACATGATCACGGGAGCTACGGAGAGGCACCTCCCAACCGCTAGAGAACAGGCCGCTGATTGGTGGTCACAATCCAGCGAGACACTCCGTCCCGAAACTTACCCCTTATGAGAACGTCCAAGGCGTCCGTTTCCACCCGTCCGGCACGCTGCTCAGTTGCCCCCCCTCACGCTTCGAGCCCCATCTGCGTCAGCCGGTAGCGCAGCGCGTTGCGCGTCAGGCCCAGTATCCGTGCGGCCTGGCTCTTGTTGCCGTCGGCGCGGCGCAGCGCCTCGCGGATGATCTCCTGCTCGTATTGGTCGAGCGACAGGCCCTCGGGAAGAAAGTGCGCCTCGCTTTGCGGACGAGACGTGCCGGGCCCAGAGGGCACCCCGCCCGGCGCGCTTTCGAGCTTGATGTCGGCGGCGTCCAGTTGCGTTCCGGCGCACATCACCAGGCTGCGCTCGATGACGTTCTCCAACTCGCGCACGTTGCCGGGCCAGTGATAGCTCAGCAGTTTCTCGACGGCCGCATCCGTGATGGATTCCACCCGGCCGCCGCTGTCGTGCGCCAGCTTCTTCACGAAATGGGCGGCCAGAAATGGAATGTCCTGCTTGCGCTCGCGCAGCGGCGGGATGTTGATCGGGACCACGTTCAGCCGGTAGTACAGGTCTTCGCGGAAGGTGCCCTGCTCGAGCGCAGCGCGCAGATCCTGGTTGGTGGCGGCAATCACGCGGACGTCAATGTGCCGCACGACGTTGCTGCCCAGGCGCTCGAACTCGCGCTCCTGGAGCACGCGCAGCAGCTTCACCTGGATGGCGCCGGGCACGTCGCCGATTTCGTCCAGGAACACCGTGCCGGTATCGGCCTGCTCGAACTTGCCGGGCTTGGAGGTGTTGGCGCCGGTGAATGCGCCCTTCTCATAGCCGAACAGCTCGCTCTCCATCAGGTTCTCGGGCAGGGCGGTGCAGTTGATTTTCACCAGCGGCCGGTCGCGGCGCGGCGAGTGAAAATGGATGGCGCGCGCGATCAGGTCCTTGCCCGTGCCGCTTTCGCCGGCCAACAACACCGTGGCGCGCGTGGGCGCCACGCGCTCGATGGTGTCGAAGATCTCCTGCATGGCCGGGCTGCGGCCGATGATGTTGTCGAACTCGTAGCGGCGGCCCAGCTCTGCCTTCAACTGCCGGTTCTCGTCGCGCAGCGCGCGCACCTCGAGCGCCTTGGCGACCACCTGCATGAGGTGATCGAGCGAGAACGGCTTGAGCAGGAAATCCGTGGCGCCGGCCTTCATGGATTCCACCGCGGTTTCGATGCTGCCGTAGGCCGTCATCACGACCACCGGCACCTGCGCGTTTTGCCGCCGGATCAACGACAGCAATTGCAGGCCGCCCATGTTGGGCAGCTTGAGATCGGTGAGCACCAGGTCCGCGCGGTCCACGACCTTGAGGCCTTCTTCGGCGCTGGCGGCCTTGTCCACCTCGAAGCCCGCGGAAACGAGCTGCAGCTCAAGCACGCGGCGGAGCTTGTCTTCGTCTTCGACTACCAGAATGCGCTTTTTCATGGGGAGCCGCGCTTCTTCATGCGGAGGACATCGGAGCGGCGCGTTCCATGGGCAGGAGCACGCGGAAAATGCTGCCTTTGCCGGGTTCGCTCTCCACTGCTATCTTACCGCCGTGCTCGTCCACGATCTTGGAAACGATGGCGAGGCCCAGGCCCACGCCCTGCGGCTTGGTGGTGAAGAACGGATTGAAGATGCCGTCCAGGTGCTGGGCGTCGATTCCCGCCCCGCGATCGATCACCGAGATTTCGGCGGTTCCGCCGGCCGCCCGCGTCTTCACGGTGACCGCTCCGCCGGGCGCGGTGGCCTGCGCGGCGTTGAGCACCAAGTTGTAGAAGACCCGCTCCATCAGCTCGGCATCGAAGGGAAACGGCGGGATCTCCGGCGCGTAATTCCTGTAAATCGCGATCCCGGGCGCCTCGCGCTCCACGGCGGCGATGGCACGGTCGAGCATATGGGCCAGGTCCTCGCTGTCCAGCCGCAACTCCAGCGGGCGCGCGAATTGCAGGAAGCGGGTGACCAGGGAGTTGGTGCGGTCCACTTCCGAGGTGATGAATCCGGCCACTTCGCGCGCCACTTCGTTTTCCGCGGCCACGTTGCGGCTCAGCATTTCCGCCGACGCCTTGATAGTGCCGAGCGGGTTGCGCAACTCGTGGGCGAGGCCCGCGGAAAGCTGGCCCAGCGCGGCCAGGCGGTCGGAGCGCCGCACCGCTTCCTCCGCCCGCTGGATGTGGACGCCGGCCTCCGCCAACTGTTCCGCCGTGCGTCGGTGCTTCTCCGACTGGGTGCGCAATTCTTCCGCCAGCGCATTCGCCAGGTTGCCCACCATGGCCAGAAAGACCATGCGCAGCGCCAGTTGGGCGATTTCCGCCGGCCCGATTTCCCACCGCGACCAATCGATGAACAAAAAGAAAGAAAGGTAGGAACCGGCCGCCAGCAGCGTGAATACCAGCGTGCCGAACACCCCCAGCGCCGTTGCCGCCGAGACCACCGGCAGCAGCAGCACCAGCCAGAAATGGCTCTGAATTCCCCCCGTGTATCCGATCAGCAGGTATCCCAGCAGCAGCTTCATTACGATCCAGAAGATCCGGCTGCGCGTGGACGGGTGGGCCGGAATCTTGGGCTCCAGGACTTGCGCCACGGCCAGCGCGGCAAATAGCGCGATTTCCGAGACATCGCCCTCCGCGTTCGTGACCGCCAGCACGGCGAAGAGCAGAAGCCAGACGAAATCTTGAGGCCGGATCAGCCGGCAATAGCGGAGCAGCGCGCGAGCAGGCACGTGAGGTATCCCAGTCGGGATTATGCCACAATGTAAGCGTAGCGTCTCATGTCCAACCCAAGCACCCTGGATCACGGCCGGGCAATCGGTCTGGAATCCCAACCCGCCAACGAGCCTGCCGAGTCTTTCGGCGATATTCTTTCCCAATACGAACGGTCCCATTCCCATCGAATCGAAGAGGGGAAACGAGGACTGGAGGGCACCGTAATCGCGGTTACCGGCGAATCGGTGTACCTGGATATCGGCTTCAAGACCGAAGGCATCATCCCGCTCGCCGATTTTCAGAGCGCCGGCGAAACGATCCAGGCCGGCGACAAGATCCCGGTTTCGATCAAAGGCCGCGATCCCGAAGGCTACTACGAGCTGTCGCGAACCAAGGTGGAGCGGCCCAAGGATTGGAGTTCCCTGGAGAAGGCGTTCGCCGATAAGGCGCCCATCGCGGGCGTGATTACGGCGGTTGTGAAGGGCGGCGTCAGCGTGGACGTGGGAGTGCGCGCGTTCATGCCCGCCTCGCGCAGCGGCGCCCGGGACGCGGCCGAAATGGAGAAGCTGGTCGGCCAGGAGATCACCTGCCGCATCATCAAGCTGGAAGTGGCGGACGAAGACGTGGTGGTGGACCGCCGCGCGGTCCTGGAAGAAGAGGAGCGGGCTTCCAAGGACCGGCGCTATTCCGAAATCAAGGAAGGCGAAACCGTGCAAGGCGTGGTCCGCAGCCTGGCCGATTACGGGGCTTTCGTGGACGTCGGCGGCGTGGACGCGCTGCTGCACGTGGCCGACATATCCTGGGGCCGCGTGAACAAGCCCGCCGACGCGCTCGCGGTGGGGCAGCAGATCGAAGCCAAGGTGCTCAAGGTGGACGTCGCCAAGCGGCGCATCGCGATCGGCATGAAGCAGCTTCTGCCGCACCCGTGGGACCTGGCCGGCGAGAAGTACAAGACCGGCGATCGCGTCACCGGCGCGGTCACCCGCGTGACCGATTTTGGCGCCTTCGTGGAGCTCGAGAAGGGCATCGAGGGGCTGATTCACCTCTCCGAAATGTCCTGGTCGAAGAAGGCGCGGAAACCCTCCGACGTGGTGAAACCGGGCGAGCAGGTGGAAGTCATGGTCCTGGGCGTCAACCAGGCCGACCGGCGCATCGCCCTGGGTCTGAAACAGGCGCTGGGCGACCCGTGGGCCGAAGCGCCGCAGAAGTTCCCGGTGGGCACGGTGGTGGAGGCGCCGGTCACCAGCCTGACCAAGTTCGGCGCGTTCGTGCAACTGGCCGAGGGCGTCGAGGGCATGATCCACATTGGCGACATCAGCGCGGTTCCCTCCAAGGGGCGGGAGAGCGCTTCCGGCGCGGAGGCCCCGCGTCACAGGTCGATGGAACGGTCTAACGTCTCGAACGGGGAGAGGCGCATCAACCACCCGCAGGACGTGCTCAAGGTTGGGCAGGTGGTCAGGGCCCAGGTGCTCGAGGTGGACACCGGGAGGCGCCGGCTGCGCCTGGGCATGAAGCAACTCGTCCCCACCGGCGTCGACGAATACATCGCCGAGCACAAGGACGGCGACGTAGTCACGGGCCGCATGACGGAGGTGGCCGGCGGCCGGGCGCGGGTCGAGCTGGGCGAGGGCATCCAGGCGGTCTGCAAACTGAGCGCCGAAACACTCGAAAAGGAAGAGAAGCCGGCCGACCCCAAGACCGACCTCTCGTCGCTCACCTCCATGCTGGAAGCCAGGTGGAAGGGCGGCCAGGCAACCGGCGGCGCACCCAGGCGCGAACCGGTGCGCGCCGGTCAGATCCGCAGCTTCCGCATTGTCAAGCTGGACGCCGCGGGCAAGAGAATCGAACTGGAGCTGGCGTAGGGGCGGGGCCCGACGCGTCGATACGAAGCGGTCTTCTCAACCTGCCGATTGGCCGCTAATACGTGGCCAGCGAGACGCGCAGCACCACGGGTTCCTCGCCAAATTTGAGGCCATAGTCCGTCGCATCTCCATTCTGGCTGCGGAGGAGCTTGAAGACGCCGTTGTCGTAGACTCCCTGTTCGACGCGCAGGAACTGCCGGTGCTGCCATTTACCGTCAATCAGGGCGGAGGGAATCTGTCCGGTTCCCTCTACGATATGCTGGGACGCGCGTTGCTGCGCGGTGCCGGCCGGAAAGAAGTCGACGGTGCAAAAGTATCCCGCCACCAAAAACTGGTTGTCACTAAGTTGGGCCACCAGAGCGCGCCCCTGCGCCGTCGGATTCGACCCGGCCGTGGAGGGGCCATAGAGGGCCGTTCCGTACGTCACCACTGCGTTCCAGGATCCGAATGGCAGCCTCTGCCTGGGGTCGCCCTGGTCCGATCCCTTGAAGTGCAGCGGCTCAGCCACGGCCTTGAGCTTGCCTTCGAAATTGAGGCGGGCGATCTCCCGCTGCATGGGGCCGACCAACACGAAATTCCTGGCCAAAGAAGGCACAGGTTGATTGTCGGATTCCGAGTCTCCTATGGCCTGAAGACCAAGGATCGTGAAGAAATAGCGGGTAAAGTCGCCACTCGCCGGGTCGCACTGAAAACATCCGCTCTCAGGCAGGAAAAGGGGATTGTCGTCGCGGCGATAGAGTTCCAGAACCTTCACGTACGCGGTTGGGTCGCCCTGATAATCGTCGGGCGCCAGAATATCGATGGCCGGCGCCGCGGCTTTCCAGATGGGGATCACATTGTCGGTGGGGCCGCCGCTCTCGTAGGCGCCGGGAGCTCCCGGCTCGCCGGGAGGGCCGGGATTGAACGGGTTGCGCAAAGCGTCGTTGACGTCCATGGGCAGGGGATAAACCGCCTTTCCCGCGGCCGCCACCTGTCCGATATACCTCGCCACCGACCAGGCGTTGAAGTACTCGTCCGCATCGGGACCAAAGGCTTGCTGCCAGTTCGGGGATGAAGAAGCGGTCTTTACATGCATGGCCTTGAGGATCTCGGGCGGCACCGGAGCCTCGAAGAACTTCTGCGCGGCCGGAGAGAAATCGCGGACGCTCTTCCAGTTGCCGGGTTCATTCTCCACCTGAACCATGATTACGGTGCGTTGCGGGTCGGCTTCCTTAAGGTGTCCCATGACAGCGGCGAATGCCTTCTTGTCCGCTTCGAGCGACGCGGCGGCGAACGGTGAAGGCGAGTCCACTGCCTCCCCGTTTCTGTCGACCGCATGGAAATAGCGGACGGGGTCCAACAGCATCCACTCGGGCATATAGTGCTGGCTGCCGTTCTTCCATGTGGCGAACCAGAGCAGTATGAGACGAACATTATGCTGGCGAGCTTCGGCCAGGAGCCTGTCGATCGACGAAAAGTCGAACTGCCCGGGCTGCTTTTCAATCTGATCCCAGTAGATCGGTATCTCGATTGTGTTGGCATGCAGGTATTCCATGGCAGCCCAATCTTTTGGATGCGAAGGCCAGGTACTCTCCAGGCCCAGGTCCTGATCCTCTACACCCAACATCAAAAATGGAGCATCGTCCACAAACAGAGCGAAGCGTCCGTCCTTTTGCACCAGGCGGGGAATCGGACGCTCCGCGACCTGGGCGTGGAGCGTGCCGACGACGAGTGTGGCCGCAAGAGCGGCCAGAACAGCGGAAGTCATTTTCATCTTTCGTACTCCTGTGTTGCTTTGGGCGAATACGCCGTCTGAAGGCGATTCACCAGTACTCCGGGATTCGAGTAAATCGAGATTACCGCACCCTCTAAGCCAGGATCTCCTTGGCTTCCCGACGAGAAAGTATTGTACACCCAATCGGTTCCGTCAGAGCCGTTTGTCTCATTTTTTCCATGCCGGGCGACTCCGCCAGCCCAGGGAGGGGCCACCCCCGGCTCTTCCAGGTGCACAAAAAGAAGGCAGGTTAGAAGCTGAGACCGAGCAGAACCTTCACCTCCTCACTGCTCCGGCGCGTCGGAATGGGCTTCCGGACCCGGCGGCTCCGAAGCGGGACTCTCAATCTCCGGCGCGCTCGCAACCGGTGGAGCCGCGGCGCGCGGCAGGTACACCGGGAAACGCGCCAGCAGCGCTCCGTAAAGCGCGTGACCCAGAAACGTGGTCCGCTCGGTATCGAGCAGAACGACGAGCGGCGATACGGCCTTGGCCACCAAGTGGAACGCGACGTAATACCAGCACAGGGCGAACGCGACACTCGCCAGCGCCAATCGCGGCCGCGGCAGCCGGCCGGCCAGCGCCATCGCGAACCCCGCACCCAGCAAGCTGTACACCAGCACATAGAGCGCCAGGCCGGAAACGGTGCTGGCGCCAAATCCCCGGCGAATCGCCGCGTTGCCATAGAAGACGCTGGCCATCAGGTTTTCCGGCGTCCAGAAGCTGCGGCGCTGCCAGACGGCGCTCGCTCCCATCCACGCCAGCATCCACCAAACGCCCACCATGCCCGCCTGAAGCCCGGCCAAAAACGCGGAGAGAGATTTCGCGAAACGGCGCTGCGTGGCGGCAACCATAAGATTCAGCCTATACTGACAAGTAGGCCAAAGGCAAAATAAAATCGATGCGGCGAGTAGTCATCACGGGAATCGGCGCGGTCAGCCCGAATGGTATTGGGCGGGAGCGCTTCTGGCAAGCCACGCGAAGCGGCGTGAGCGGGGTGCGCAGGATCACCCGCTTCGATCCGTCGGGTTTGGCCGTGCAAGTGGCGGGCGAAGTGCCCGATGAATTCGACGAGAAGTTGTACGTCGATGTCAAGGACCGGCCGCATGTTTCGCGCGCCGTGCCGCTGGCGGTGGCCGCCGTCGGCGAAGCCCTGGAAGACGGGGGCGTGGATGCCGGCTCGATGTCGCGCGACCAACTGCGCGGCATCGGCGTGATTGTCGGGTCCGGCGGCGGCAGCATGGATTTCACCGAAGAGCAATACCGGCTCTACTACACCGGCCACCTGAAGCAGTGCAGCGTCTACACCATTCCCACCGGCACCATCGGTACGCTGGCCAGCGAAGTCTCCATGCGCTTCGGTTTCCGCGGGCTGAGCCATATCGTCTCCACCGGCTGCACGTCTTCCACCGACGCCCTGGGCTACGCCTACCGGAACATCGGGGCCGGGGTTCTGGACATGATGGTGGTGGGCGGAGTGGATTCGCCCATCGCCCCTCTGATCATGCGCGGCTTTCAGCTCATGCGCATCATGACCTCGAGCTGGAACAACGAGCCGCAGCGCGCTTCCCGGCCGTTCTCGAAGGACCGCGACGGGTTCGTCATCGCCGAAGGCGCCTGGTTTTTCATCGTCGAGGACATGGAGAGCGCCAAGGCGCGCGGCGCGCGCATCTACGGTGAGATCGCCGGCTACGGCTCCACCTGCGAAGCGTTCCACCGCGTGCGCTTGGAAGAATGCGGCGAAGAGCCCGCGCGCGCCATCGGCCTGGCGCTGGGCGAAGCCGGCATTCCGCCCTCCGCCGTCCAGTACATCAATTACCACGGCACTTCCACCGAGTTGAACGACCGCATTGAAACGCGCGCCACCAAGCTGGCGTTCGACGGGCACGCCTACAAGCTGGCCGGCTCGTCGTTGAAGAGCCTGATCGGCCATCCGCAAGGCGCGTGCGGCGCCGCCGGCGTGGCGGCCACGCTGCTGGCCATGCGGGATGGCGTCGTGCCGCCCACCATCAACGTGGATCAGCCCGACCCGGAGTGCGACCTCGATTACGTGCCCGAGGCCGGCCGGCGGCTCCAGATCGAGTACGCCGTGGCCAACTGCATCGCTTTCGGGAGTAAGAACTCGGCGCTGGTGCTGCGGAGGATATAAGAGCAACCGGGCGGTCCTCGGGAGCCCCTTTTCCCGCCGGTAGTCCGTCAATTGCAAGTGCAAGTCAGACGCCAGCCCGCTTGTGGCCTTGTTTGGCTTGCAAGTGGGGCCGGGTACTCAGGGCCTTCCTGCCAAGCCTCTCGAAGGCGTCCCACTTGGTCGGCTGAGCGGTGGCTATGCGCTCCTCGCTCACGAGAGGATCGAGAACAACCCATGCCTTCGCGAGTGTATCACCCCAGAACGCAAGCATCCTGCGTTGGCTCAGATACGGTGCTAAGCGGACAAACTCGTCGACTCTACGGCAGACGTCCAGACCGAGGGCTTTGTCTTCGAGCGCCCAAGACGCTTGGAGGTCGTCGAGGCGAGCGAAAATTTTTCCGCGAGCTAGTGTGAAGTCGTTGGAACCCCAGAACGTCCTGGGCCTTCAGCCACGCCTCGAAGCGAAGTTGCCTAGCCGCAAACAGAATTGCGGCCGCGCCAGCGAGGGTGGCCAAGGCGCTCAGGGCGGACCAAAACGTACCGGATTTGATGAGTTAAACCAGAATCTCCATTTTGGCATCCCAGGCTTCAATCAGTATACATCCAGCCGTCCATCTTCGATCCTTTAGGTGCAGTTTTGTGAGAGCCCCGGGGCTACCGCGTGCGTATCAGCTATGCTGCTTTGCGATCAGTTCCCGAACCTTGGACACCAGATCGTGAGGGACATTCATGACGGTCTCGGAAGGCCGAATGCCGGCTTCATCCTCAGCCAATGCCTCGTCTTCGGTCTGCTCTCCGTAGTGGGCAAGGACCCGCTGCACCTTGTCCGCATCCCACCCGTCTGGAAACTTGTTCTGGCTCATTGACGTTGCTTCTTTCTGCGTCTGCGATAGGCCGCAAGAGGCTTCCCGATAAGCTCGTAAGAAGTGATCACGAATACGCTGTCCGGCTCCCGGTCTGGGACATAGATGACCCGCAGGTATCTACCAGAAGCTGTCTGGCCCAAAGCAATCCTGGATCCCTCGCGGCCCGCCCGATCCTCACCGGGTCTGTCCAGTACTTCAATGACTTCCTCCTCGGCCACATCATGGTTATGAATATGGGGCGCGCCGGTCGCAGGGTCGATATAGAATCGGGCGTGCAAGCTTATTCGACTTCAATTCTAGCGCTGAATTGCGTGCGCGTGCCGGTGTGGCGCCGGCGGCTCCGGCCCACTACGCGCCCATCTCGCGGCGGATGGCCTCGGCGATTCTTGCGCTGAAGCTCTCCACCTGTTCCAGGTCCGGCCCTTCCACCATGACGCGCGCCAGCGGTTCGGTCCCGGAAAAGCGCACCAGCACGCGGCCGGTTCCGGCGAAGGCTTCTTCCACAAGCCGGATCTCCAGCGCGACCGACGGAAGCTCCGTGAGGCCCTTCTTTTCGCGCACGCGCACGTTCACCAGCCGCTGTGGGTAGATCTCCAGGTCGGCCGTCAGCTCGTCCAGGCCCACGCCGGCCCGGCGCGCGATCTCAAAGAGGCGCAGCGCGGTGAGCAGCCCGTCGCCGGTGGTGGCATACTCGCGAAAAATCACGTGGCCGGATTGCTCTCCGCCCAGGGCCGCGCCCAGCCGCACCATTTCTTCCAGCACGTACTTATCGCCCACCGGCGTGCGCGTCATCCGAATTCGCTCGCGCTGGAGGGCCCGTTCCAGGCCGAGGTTGGCCATCACCGTGGTTACCACCGTGTCTCCCGGAAGATGTCCCGCGGCCTTCATGGCGCGCGCCGTGGCCAGCAGCACGGCGTCGCCATCCACCGTCTTGCCGCTGGCGGCGACGAAGATGGCGCGATCGGCGTCGCCGTCGAACGCCACGCCGAAATCGGCGTGATGCGCGAGCACCGCGTCCCGCAATCGCTCGACGTGCAAAGCGCCGCAGTCCAGGTTGATGTTGCGGCCGTCGGGCGCGCAGGAAATCTCTTTCACCTCGGCGCCCAACCGCCGGAACAGGCAGGGACCCAGCACGGAAGCCGCGCCGTTGCCGCAATCCATGGCCAACGTCACTCCGTCGAAGCGCACCGACGAAGTCGAGACCAGGTACTCGAGATACTGCCGGTCCAGGCCCTCATCTACCGCGAGGGTTGCCGGCACCGGCGCAACACCCAGTTCCCGCAGCCGGAAAATCTCCTGCTCGATGGCGTGCTCTTCCGCGTCCGGCAGTTTGAAACCGCTATGGGTGAAAACCTTGATGCCGTTGTCCTGGTACGGGTTGTGCGAGGCGGAGATCATCACGCCGGCCACAAATGGCCCCGTGCGCGTCAGGTAAGCGATGCCCGGAGTGGTGACCACGCCCGCATAGCGCACTCGCGCGCCGCTTCGCTCGAGGCCCCCCGCGACCAATTCCGCGATCCACGGGCCGGACTCGCGCGTATCGGCGCCCACCAGGATCTCTCCCGTACCCATGGCCTCCCGCCCCAGCGCCGCGCCGAATGCGAAGACGGTCGCCGGATCGAGAGGATACTCCCCCGCGACTCCGCGAATCCCGTCCGTACCGAATAGTTGCTTGGCCACGCAGTCTCCTTCGGGTGCCTGCCGTCTACCTCTTCTTCATGGTGACAGTAACTACTACTTGCGGCGAAGAGCGGAATCGCACGAAAGAGTCGTCCACGAATGCATTGACGCGGAACTCGGACGTGCCCACCACGGAAGAAAGATCCACCGGATCGGTGACGGCCGCCTTGATGCGAGCCACGCGGCTGCCGGGACCGGCGATTTCCAGCCGATCGGGCGTCACCGACTGGTACGCCACCGTGTATCCGTTCTGCTCCTGGCCGGTTGTGCGGACCACAACCGGCACGAAGCGGGCCACGCGCCGCTCGAAATGGAACCGCACCTCCGAGGGAATGGAGCGCACCAGGTGCACTCCGCGCGCCAGTTGCACATTGCTCGCGCCAATCGTGAACGTGCGATCTCCGGGTTCGACGTCCGACATGTCGAGAACCACCGCCGGCTGGACGCCGTCTCCCACGCCGCGCAGTTCGCCGGAGGGGCCGCGCAACTCCAGCGATACTGAGCCAACGGGATCGGAGCTGATTTCGAGATCGTCGGGCAGGTTCCTGTATTCGAGGCGCACCGTCGCAAACTCGGATAGTTCGGGCTCGCTTGCCACCAGGGCCCACAACACCACTGCGATGGCGAGGGCCAGCAGCTTCCACCCGAAATTGTGAAACACCAGCCGGAGGGTCCACCGCAACGCCCTCTGCAAGGTCTGCTTCATGGCTGGGCCGCTTTCTCGGCCGGCCGGCCGTCGCCAGGCTCGGGGCTGGTTTCCGGCGCCGGCTGCCGCACGTCGAAATGCAGGTTGATGCGCTCCTTCACCTGGGCCACGGAAAGGCCCTGGGTCAGCTCGCCGAACGAGGCTACGGAAATGAGGCCGGATTCTTCGGAAATGACGATCGAGAGACAGTCCGTCTCCTCCGTAATTCCAATGGCGGCGCGGTGACGGGTGCCGAACGCCCGCGACAGGGCGGGGTTGGTGGTCAGGGGCAGAAAGCACGCGGCCGCGGCGACACGCCCCTTCTGCACGATCACCGCTCCGTCATGCAGGGGCACGCCGGGCTGAAAAATCGACAGCAGCAGGTCGCGCGAAAGCAGCGCCTCCAGCGGCACCCCGCTCTCGATGAACGTGCGCAGGCCGATGTCGCGCTCCAGGACGATCAAAGCTCCGATACTCCGCTGGGCGAGCTCTTCCACTGCCAGCAGAATCTCGTTGGCCGATTCCGGCGCGCGGAAGCCCGCGCCCAGCCACCGTTTGCGCCCGATGCGCGCCAGCGTGCGGCGAATCTCCGACTGGAACAGAACGATAATCGCCAGGCCGATATAAGGAACAATGAAGGAGAGCACACTCCGCAGCGCCTCCAATCCGGCCCACAGCGCCACGGCATACAGCAGAACCATCACGAAGATGCCGATCAGAATGTGCCCGGCGCGGGTCCCGCGCACCACCATCAGGGCCTCATAGACCAGGAACGCCACCACCAGAATATCGACGATCCCGGTCAGCCTCAGGTTCGGCACGGCGGGCATGAATCGGAGTATGTGCGGCATTGGCGCCCAGATCTCCATCTTAGCGTAGGGCGCTGCCCAGTACTGCTTGGCCTTATCGCCCCACTAGAGTGCTCGGCCCCGCGAATTTGATGCGAATGGGTCAAATTCCATTTCGACGCGGAGACGCGAAGACGCGGAGGAAGATGCGGAGAGGATGAGAGATATCGAGAGGTTCCTCTTCCCCGGGTTCGAGCGCGGAGGAAGCGGAGACATGCGGTGTCAGCGAGGGATTCGCGTAATGGCGCACGACTCTTTTGAGGCCCGCCGCCAGAGCTAAGGCTGCATCCCGAGCCCAATCCTCCGCTGACTCCGCGTTCGAACCTCCGGTAGCGGCGTGCGGGGTCAGCCAATCATCAGTCCTTTTTCTCCAAGTTCTTCTCTGCGTCTTTCTCCGCGTCTCCGCGTCGAAGACTGCTTACCGGGGTCTGAGGCACAGCCCCGCTGGATACAATGAGTTATGCCTTTCGTTGGGATTCCGGAAGCGATCGAGGAGATCCGCGTCGGCCGCGTCCTGGTGGTGGTGGACGACGAAGACCGGGAAAACGAGGGCGACCTCACCATCGCCGCCGAAAAAGTCACCCCCGAGATCGTCAATTTCATGGCCACCCACGGCCGCGGACTCATCTGCCTGCCCCTCACGCCGGAACGCTGCGACTACCTCCGGCTGCCGCTGATGAGCTCCCAGAACACCTCCAATTTCGGCACCGCCTTCTGCGAATCCATCGACGCCCGCGCGGGCGTCACCACCGGCATCTCCGCCGCCGACCGCACCCGCACCATCCTCGCCGCCATCAGTCCGGATTGCCGGCCCGAGGACCTCGCGCGGCCCGGCCATGTCTTTCCCTTGCGCGCGCGCGAAGGGGGCGTGCTGGTGCGCGCCGGCCAGACGGAGGCGTCCGTGGACCTCGCCCGTCTCGCCGGCTTGACCCCCGCCGGCGTTATCTGCGAGGTCATGAACGACGACGGCACCATGGCGCGGGTGGCGCAGCTCCGCGAATTCTGCGCCCGCCACAGCCTGAAGATGATCTCGGTGGCCGACCTCATCCGCCATCGCATGAAGACCGAGCGGTTCATCCGCCGGCTGGCGGAAGGCTCCATCGAAACGGAGTTCGGCCAATTCCGCACTGTCGCCTATGGCAGCGACCTGAACCCCGAGTGCCACCTGGCCCTGGTGCGCGGCGACGTGGCCGGCCAGGAGCGCGTCCTGGTGCGCATGCATTCCCGGTGCCTTTACGGCGACGTGTTCGGCTCCACAACCTGCGATTGCGGCCGCCTGGTGCGCAATTCGCTCGGCGCCATCGCCGCCGAGGGCCGGGGCGTGCTGGTTTACCTGCATGAAAGCGGGCCTGGTTTCCGCACCGAGCGGGACGCTTATGGCCGGCAGCGCATGGTGTCGCATGACCGCGATTTCATGCACTACACGGACCAGGCCGGGCAGCGCCAACTGCAACACGAGCATGGCATCGGCGCCCAGATCCTCTCGGACCTGGGATTGCACACCATCCGCTTGCTCACCAACCACCCGCGGAAGATCGTTGCATTGGAGGGGTTTGGCATCGAAATCGTGGATCAGGTTCCGGTGGAGCACTAATTCACAAACCGTGGAACTTTCGAGCTAGTTGACGCGTTAATAATGGGGCAGGCACAACGTCCTGAATGCTATGAAGGCACAAATCTTCGCCACCGCAACGCTCTTTACCGTTTTTTCCGGCGCGCTTCCCGCCGCCGACCCGCGACTGCTGAATCTGGTAATGCCCGGCGCCACGGTGCTGGCGGGCGTGAACGTGGATCAGGCCAAAGCCACGCCCTTCGGCCAATACGTGCTGACAACGCTGCTCCAGTCCCAGGCACAGCAGTTGCAGCAGTTGGCGGCGCTGACCGGCTTTGACCCCCGGCAGGATTTGCATGAGCTGCTGTTCGCCTCCACCAGCGCGTCCGGTAACAAGACCGGCCTGGCCCTGGCGCTCGGCGCCTTCGATCCCGCGAAAATCGCGGCCGCGGCCCAGTCGGCCGGGGCAGCCACCGAAACCTACGGCGGCGTCGCCATCGTCGAAGACCCCCAGCACCAGAACGGCTTCGCATTCCTGGATTCCACGCTGGTGGTGGCGGGCGACATGGCGAACGTCAAGGCCGCCATCGACCGCCGCGCCGGAGGGCCCACCATCCCCGCCACGCTGGCCGCTCAAGTGAACCAGTTGAGTTCCAGCCAGGACGCCTGGGTCATCTCGACCGTGCCGCCGGCCACGCTGAGACCGCCGGCAGCGGTCACGCCGGCCGCGGGAGCCAACCTGCAGAACGCGCTGCAAAAGATCGTATCGGCCAGCGGCGGCGTGAAGTTCGGCTCCGTGGTGGTGGTGACCGGCCAGGCGCAGGCCGCCACGCCGCAAGATGCCTCCTCGTTGGGCGGCGTCTTACAGCTCTTTGTGAGCATGGCGCAGCTTCAGGCCGCGCAGCACCCCGAGGCCGCGGCGCTGGCGCAGTCGCTGGCGGTTACCACCGAAGGCAGCAACGTGAAGATCACCCTGAGCCTGCCCGAGGACCAGATTCAGCAACTGGTGAAACCCAAGGCGGCCGCTCGCAAAGTGGTCCAGATGTAAGCACCTGACGATGTAAGTAGATTCTGCATCGCCGGGCACCGGGCGTCACATATCTTCTCCACGGCGTCGAAATGAGCTATCGTCTTACGTGGATAGGAGTTCCTCACATGATCAGGCTCTGTAAGCTCGCCGTGGGCGTCCTGCTACCGCTCTGGATGACCGCCCAAACCCCCGCGCCCGACGCCGTCAACGAGTGGATCCGCGGCAGCGCCATCCGCCTCGCGACGCCGGCCGCCGGCCACGGCTTCGACGACATGCAGGCGCTCAAGAAGGTGGTGGGCGACGCGCGCATCGTGTCGCTGGGCGAGGCCACGCACGGCACACGCGAGTTCTTCCAGCTCAAGCACCGCATGCTGGAGTTCCTCGCTACCCAGATGGGCTTCACCATCTTCTCCATCGAAGCCAACATGCCGGAGGCCTACCGGCTGAACGATTTCGTCCTCAGCGGCGAGGGCGACCCCGTGCAGCTTATCAAGGGCATGTACTTCTGGACCTGGGACACCCAGGAAGTGCTCGACATGGTGCTGTGGATGCGCGAGTTCAACAAGTCCGGCAAGGGACGGGTGGAGTTCACCGGCTTCGACATGCAGACGCCAAACGTGGCCAACCAGATTGTTCGCGACTTCGTCGCCAAGACCGATCCGGATTTCGCGTCCACCCTGGCCCATGCTTCCGAACTCGCGCTGGCGCCTCCGCTCCCTTCGCAGGCTGCCTTCGGCACGGCTATTGGCACATTTCCGCTGGAACCGGCCCTGGGCAAGACCATCCGTTTTAGCGGATACATCAAGACCGAGAACGTCTCCGGGTATGCCGGCTTCTGGTGGCGCGCCGACGCTGGTAATCAGCCAGCCTCGTTCGCCAATTTGGGGGACGCCGCGCCGAAGGGCACCACCGACTGGAAACGCTACGAACTGGAGCTCCCCGTCCCAGCCAAGGCCACTGCCATCTATTTCGGACCGCTCCTGGCCGGCTCCGGCACTGCCTGGTTCGACGACCTGCAAGTGGAGATCGACGGCCAGCCGTACACCAGCGACGCCTACGATTTCAGTTTCGAAGGTCCCACATTGAAGGGCCTCAGGCCGACCGTCCCCGCCTATCCCGCGGCCCTCGACAACCAGGTGGCGCACGGCGGAAAGCAGAGCTTGCGCATCTCGCGCACCGCGACGCCGGCGGATCCCAAGGCAGTGGATCCCAAGATCGCCTCCGCCGAGTGGGCCAAGGTGCTGGAGCACCTGGAGGCTTCGCGCGAGCAGTACGGAGAGCGGCAGGCGGCCACGCACGACATCGAGTGGGCCATCCAGAACGCGCGCGTCGTGCTGCAGTGCATGCAATTGCGCGCCAACCAGGTCGCGCGCGACGCCAGCATGGCCGCCAATGTGAAATGGATTCTGGATCATTCGCCGGGCGCGAAGATCGTTCTCTGGGCGCACAACGGGCACGTCATGACGGCCGGCGGTGGATCGATGGGCTCGGCGTTGCGCAAGATGTATGGCGACCAGATGGTGGTCTTCGGGTTCTCCTTCGACCAGGGGTCCTTCCAGGCACGCTCACAGGGGGGCGACCTGAGAGATTTCACAGTGCCGCCGGCACCGGCCGGCAGCCTGGATGCCACCCTGGCGGCGAGCGGCATTCCGCTGTTCGCGTTGGACCTGCGGGCCGCGCCCAAGACCGGCCCGGTCGCCGAGTGGATCCACGCCGCACACGCCACGCGCAGCATCGGCGCCCTGTATGCGGAGGACTTGCCCGACCAGTATATGGTGAACCACGTGGCGCCCGAGACATTCGACGCCTTGCTCTTCGTGGAGAAAACGACCGCCGCCCGGAAGAATGCCTCCACGCCGGGCGTGGCGGGCGCGACGTTCGACTTCAAGGCCGTCGCCCGGCCCACCGGAGACACCACCGGCCCCACCGAATACCGCGATCCCGAGTACGCCGTCTCCGTGAAGGTTCCCCAGGGCTGGAGAGTCGGAGAGGCATTCCGCTGGGGCGATCACCAAACCACGACGCGGCTGATCGGTCCGGGGAGCTTGGACGCGGGGAGGCTCTATTTCCAGATGCGCCCCAATACCGCGCGGTCCGAGGAAGAGGCGTACACCCTGCTGCTAGCCAACCCCGAGTCGAAAGCCGCGCTGCGCGTGGCAGCGGGCCTGGCCGACTACAAGATCCGGCCCGGCAGTGTGCAGCGCCGCGCCGTCGGTGGGCGGCCCGCGGTGAGTTGCTTAGCGGACTTTACCCTAGGCGGAGTGAAGATGGTCGAGTACCAGACCTGGGTCAGCGGAGAGACCGCCTACGCGCTGTTCTTCGCGCAGGTCGCCGCGCCCGAACTCGATGCCTTGCGGCAGCGTCTCGATCCCATCATCGAGACGCTGAAGCTTCCGTAGGCGGCGCCGGACCGCGGCTGGGCCGCGAGCCGCTATCTCAAATCGCCGAAATGCACCGCCTCGGGAACGCCCGGCTCATCCAGTAGCTGAATGGTGGTCGCGGGTCCGAGATCCACCGGCTTTCCCCACGCGCGCAACGCCCAGACGATCTTCTTGTCCGGCGTGATTTCCAGCGCCTGAACGGGAGCCGTGGCGGGATTGACCGGCCCATCCCACTGGTTGAACCAGGTATCGATGAGCGTGTTCCCATTGGGCAGCCGTGTCGCGATCTGCATGGAGTTGAACAGGTAGTCCGGCACGTCCGCGGGCGAAAATTCCCAGACGGTGGCCCCGGCGGGGTTCACCTCGCGGACCATTTTCGCTCCGGCGATCAGGGTGTCGCCGTTCTTCAACCTCTCCGCCGACCAGGTGGCCATTCCCGGCGCCGGCGTGTACGACCAGACCTCCTTGCCGGTGGAGTCGTATTCGACGACTTTGCCCATGTCCATGTGCGCCACCAGCAGCGTGCCGGCCTCCGTGAGCCGCGCGTGGCGGAAATGGCCATGTACGCTTTTCGGATTCTTGACCGGAACCACGAATTCGCGCTCGGTCTTGCCGTTGACGATATTCACCACCACAACCTTGGCGGGATCGCCATTTTGCACGTAGAGCACGCGCTCCTTGCCGATGGGCTGGGCGGTGTGCACCTCGGTGCCCTCCGGAGCGTCATAGTGCCAGAGCAGCTTCTTATTCCGGCCGATCAGCGATACGCCGAATTGGTGCGCGAAGAGCACGCTGCCATCGGAAAGCAGCACGGCATCGCTGATTTCGCCCTTCGCCGTGGGGTCGTGAAACTCCCAGGCGACCTTTCCCTTGCGCACGAGGTACATGTCCTGCGTCTTGGCCTCTCCGGCGTAGAAGAAATCGTGCTGCGTCAGACCTTTGCCGGGCAGGACTTTGGGGAAGTTGGGTTTCTCCGCGGCGGGCTGTGCCGTGGCGCACACGGCGCCCGCGGCGATGATCAGGGTAATGAATTGCAGTGTCGGTTTGTTCTTCACAGGTAATACGTTACCACGCTAAAAGGGGTCAGACGCATTTGATGCCGAACCGGAAAAATGCGTCTGTCCCCTTTTAGGACTTGATATTAAGATTGCCTTCATATAGACTGTCTTCAGATGGATCTGTTGCAAGGTACGTTGGACATGCTGGTGCTCAGGACGCTGGTCTTTGCGCCGCTGCATGGTTACGGCATTGCGAAAGAGATTCGCAGCCATTCGAACGAGGCGTTGGGAATCGAATTCGGCTCGCTCTATCCGGCGCTCAAGCGGCTTGAGCTGAAGGGCCTGATCGCCTGCCAGTGGGAGACTTCCGAGCACAACCGGCGCGCCAAATACTACCGGCTCACGGCCGCGGGCCGAAAACAGCTCATGCGGGAGCATTCCAAATGGGCCGAGTTCGTGAACGCCGTCTCGCTGGTGATGGGGCCGAACCCCGGCGAGGTCTGACCATGAGCGCCTGGCGAAGACTGAAATATCTGCTGCCTTCCTACCGTCACGCCGAGGAGCGCGACATGCAGGAGGAACTGGAATCGCTGGCCGCCATCGCGGGGCGGCGGGAACTCGGAAACCTCACCCTGGCGGCGGAGAATGCGCGCGGCGTGTGGGGCTGGGCGTGGCTGGAGGGCATCGTGGCGGACGTGCGTTACGCGCTACGGGTGCTGGCCAGTCGGCCCAGCTTTACCGCGGTGGCGGTGGTCTCGCTGGCCCTGGCGATCGGGGCCAACGCCGCGATTTTCAGCCTGATGGACGCTCTTCTGTGGCGGGGCCTGCCCGTTCGCGAGCCGGAACGGCTGGTCCTTTTGGAGAGGTACTCGCTTTCCTACCTGGCGTATTCACGGTTTGCGCAGAACTCCGGAAGCGTGATGGAGGGCGTGTTTGCGTGGTATTCGGACGCATCGCGCCGGCTGGATACGGGCGGCGGAGCGCAGCGCGGGACAGTGGAACTGGTTTCGGGAGAGTATTTCCCAACCCTCGGATTGCGAACGCAATTGGGGCGCGGCATCCTACCGGAGGACGACCTCCGTGGCCGGCCGGCGCAGGTAGCGCTGCTGAGCCACGCCTACTGGCAGCGCGCGTTTGGCGGCGACCGCGGCGTGGTGGGCCGTCCGATCTGGATCGAGCGGGCGCGGTTCACGGTCGTCGGCGTCGCTCCGCCGGAGTTTTTCGGCATTGAGGTGGGAGACGTTCCGGATGTCTGGGTCCCGTTGAGCACGTTTGGCACCGTATTTTCGGGGCCGAACTACCTGGACGACCCGAACAACAATTTCCTATATGTGGCAGGGCGGCTCAAGCCGGGAGTGTCTGTGCCCCAGGCCGAAGCGGCGCTGACTCCTATCGCCATTCAGATCGACATCGAACGCAATGGACCTCCCACCACGGAGGCGGCACGCAGACGGCTGTATCAAAGCAAGGTGAAGCTGGTATCGGTATCCAAGGGTCTTTCGTGGTTGCGGCAGCGGTTTTCCAAACCGTTGCGGGTGGTCTTCCTGATGGTGGCCGTGGGGCTGCTGTTGGCGTGCGTGAACGTGATGGGCCTGCAATTCGCGCGGGCGGGAGAACGGCAGAAAGAGCTATCGGTACGGATGGCCATCGGGGCTAGCCGGTGGCGCATCATGCGGCAACTGGTGACGGAGTCGGCGATCATTGCGGCCGCCAGCGGCGCGCTGGGGCTGGCGATGTACAGACCGGCCGCCAACGCGTTGGCCTCGCTCATCGGGGTTGGGGGCGGCCAGACGGCGCGGCTGATTCTGCCATTGGACGCAACCATGCTGTGGTTTGTGGCTGGCATTTCGATGGCCGCGGTCCTGGTCTCGGGCGTGCTGCCGTCCTGGCTTGCCACTCGCCTCAACCCGGCGGCCGGCCTGCCGCAACTATCGCGGGGCGTGACCGCGACGCCGCGGCGCAGGCTGGCGGGGCGGGTGGCGGTCGCGGTCCAGATCGCCCTTTCGCTGGTGCTCGTGTCGGCCACCTGCCTGTTTGCCTTCAGCCTGCGGCAATTGCGGAGCTTCGATTCGGGGGTGCGCCGCGAACACCTGCTGGTTGTGGATGTGGACGCGAATGATGGCGGCTACAAAGACGCGAACCTAGTAGCTCTCAACGCGCGAGTGCGGGACCGGCTCGCGGCCATTCCAGGTGTAGCGGGCGTGAGCTTTTCGCAGGTTGGAATCTACACCTTTAGAAACAGCGGAGACACCATTCAGGCGGATGGATATCAAAGCCGCAACGAGCGGGATCACGACGCTTTGCTCGACCAGGTGGGGCCGCGTTTCTTTACCACGCTGGGCGCGCGGTTGATTGCCGGGCGCGATTTCGACCAGACCGACACTCCATCGGCGCCGAAGGTGGCGATTATCAGCCGGGAATTTGCGCGCCATTTCTTCGCGGGGCGAAACCCGGTGGGCCTCGACTTTTCCACTTGGGACAAGCAGTTGTACAGGGTGATCGGCGTAGCCGAGGATCTGCTGCGCGAAGCGCGAGACAAGCCGCAGCGGTGGTTCTATCTGTGCGAGTTGCAAACCCAGAAACATCCGCAGGTGTTCAGCACCCGATTTCTGGTGAGGGTTCGAAGCACGCGCGTCGTGAGCGCGGCCGGTTTGCGGGCGGCCATACTGGCGGAAGACAAGACGCTACGGATCGATGAAGTAGCCACTGCGGATGAACTGTTCGACCGCACGCTCGACGAGGACCGCTTGATCGAGACGCTGGCCTGGGGGTTCGGTGTGCTGGCCCTGGTATTGGCGGCGGTTGGGCTGTACGGGCTGCTGAGCTACGAAGTGACCAGGCGAACGGGCGAGATCGGAATCCGCATGGCCGTCGGGGCGCAGAAAGGCGACATCATGAGGCTGGTGCTGCGGGAAGTCGTGCTCGTGGCCGGAATCGGGTTCGTAGTGGGAGCAGCCGGGTCGGCGGCGCTGGCAAGGACGGTGGAGGGCCTGGTATTCGGCATCAAGGCCGGCGATCCGCGGGTGGAGTTGGCGGCCGCGGCGATCCTGGCGGTCGTCGTGATGTCGGCGGCCTGGCTTCCGGCAAGACGGGCCGCGCTGACGGACCCGATGGCCGCTTTGCGAAGCGAGTGAGCTAGCCCTTCCCCGCCGGGCACAGATCCCGGAAGAACGGGCACCGGCGGCAGCGCTCGCCTTCGTTCAACGGGAACTCCAGCTTCGATTGCGCGTCTTCGAAATCGTGCACAATCTGCTCCGGCCGCTCCAACAGCGACGGCGTCAGGTCCACCTCCACCACCGTGTTGGGACGCAGGAAGTACAGCCAGGCGCGATCCGGCGCGCGGCCGGCAAAGCGCTCCACGGCCATCGCGTAGAGCCGCAGTTGCAGGGCGTAATCCCGCGCGCGCCGATGCGCTTCCGCGGCGGTGACGGAATCGGTCTTGTAATCCATGATCGCCAGTTCGCCGTCTTCCTCGAACCACAGGTCAACCTTCCCGCGAATCACCAGGTCCTCGATGGCCATCAGGAAATCGAACTCCCGCTCCACCCGGCTGGCCCGCTTCAGGCGGCGGCCCAGGGGGCTTTGGCGGAAAACTTCGGCCAGGCGCAGAGCTTCCTCGTCCGGTTCGCGAACCGGCTTTCCGGCCAGAAGTTCGTGAACCTGGGTGCCGAGTTCGCCGGCGGAGAGGCCGCCCACTTCCTCCGACTCAGCCAGTTTCCGCGGACGGCCCTCGAAGCCCAGGTAATGGCCGAGGTAATACTGGCGCGGACAATTGGCGAACGCCGCCAGGTCCGTGACGGTGGCGTTGCTGTTCTGCTGTTCGGTGACGTTGGGCGGGGGGAGCAGTTCTATGCTGACTTCGGGGTTGACAGGCCGAAGGGCCTGTCCTACGTCTGCCATTTTGTCCGTCACCAGCAGGCGCAGGGTCCACGGGGCGCCGTCCGGGGCCGTGCGCGTCAGCAGTTCGCCGCGGTTTGCGTCCAGCGGCAGGTTCAGTTTGTCCGCCACCAGCTCGGCCCATTCCTTGGGCTTTCCTGAAAAACTCAAGACAAGATGCTGCTCGGCGCGCGTCATCGCCACGTAGAGCAGCCGGTGGCTTTCGTCGCTCTCCCGCTGGGCTCGTTCTTTGTGAATCTCGTGCTGGAACAGATCTTCCTCGTCTTGGCGCACGGCGGGGTTGCGCCAGCGGGCTCCCAACCCGATCCGCGGAGAAAACGTCACCACCGGCAGTTTCGTCTCCACGCCCTTGTGCAGCGCCGCCACGAACACCATCGGGAATTCCAGACCCTTGGCGGAATGCACGGTCATTACCTGGACGGCGTTGGCGGAATCTTCCGGCGGGGCATCCGGCTCGCGCGGGTCTGAGGCGCGGACCAGGGCCAGCTCCTCCACGAATTCGTCCAGCGACAGGCGCGACGCCGCGTCGCGCGCTTGCGCCAGAAACTTGTCGATGTTGGGCCCGGCCCGGTAGCCGCAATCGTCGATGGCCGCAAGCAGCAGCCGGTCAAACGAAACATACTCGCGGCGGATGCGCCATTCGCGCAAGCGGTCGCGGAAACGGGTGAGCCTGACGTAATCTTCGGCGTCGAACTCCACTCCGCTCTCCGGAGCCAGCCGCATCAGCGACGCGCCCAAGTTATCCCCCATCATCTTGAGCCGCAGCAGGGATTCGTCGGATGCCGCCACCAACGGCGACCGCAGCACGGCCGCGAGGCTGATTTCATCGCGAGGGTTGGCGATGACGCGCAGCAGGCTGGTCAGGTCGTTCACCTCTTGCGTCTCGTAGAAACCCTTGCCGTGGTTCACCTGGTACGGAATTCCGGCCTTATCGAAGGCGGCTGCGAACGCCGCCATCACCTCCGTGTTCCGCACCAGCACGGCTACGTCTTTGAACTCGAATTCGGATTCTTCCAGAATGCGGCGCGCCACCCATTGCGCTTCCATCTCCAAATCCGTGGCGGCCAAAACGTCCACGCACACGGGCCTGGGCTGCTCGAACTTGCGGCCCGCCACCAGGCTGCGCGTCTCAATTCCCGGCGCGCCATCCACAATCGTCTCCACGGCGCTCAGAATCTCCGGACGGCTGCGGAAATTGTCGGCCAGGTTGACCAGGCGCCGGCCGCGGCGCTCGACCTCCGCGCGATAGTCGAGAAAGCCTTGCGGCTCCGCGTGGCGGAAACCGTAGATGGACTGGTTGATGTCGCCCACCGCGTAGAATCGGTCGGGCGGCCGCACGTGTTTGAGTAGTTGCGCCTGCTGTCCGTTGGTGTCCTGAAACTCGTCCATCAATATGTGGTCGAACTGGCCTTGGAGGCGCGCGCGTGTCTCGGTATGTTCCACCAGCAGCCGGACTGCGAACTCCTCCAGGTCGGCGAAGTCCAGCGCCCCCGCCTGCCGTTTGCGCTCGCGGTATTGACGGTCGAAGCGGCGCAGAATCTCGATCAGCAGCTCGCGTTGGGGCGCATAGAACTCGGTAATCAAGGAGTGTTTCAACTCCTCGATCCGGTCCCGCAACTCGACTACCAGGTCGTAAGCGGCCGAGCGTCTCTTGCACTTCCTCAGGTCCGCCGAAAAACCTTCGATCGCGCGCAGCGCTTCGAGCGGCCCCGTCGCCGTCACAATGCCTTCCGCGCCTTCCAGGATCGAGTCCTTATACCGCCGCTGCGCCTCGTTCCAGTTGGTCGCCGGCTCGTCGCGCAGTGCGTTCGTCATGGCGGCGATCTCGGCGGTGGTGACGCCTTGCGGAACCGGATAGCCGGCCAGATCTTCCACCCGCACGCCCGCGCCGCGCATGGTGTCGTAGGCCGAGAGGACCGCCTCTTCGAATTCGAACGAAGCAAGGCCCCGGATCAGCGCCCGCAGCCGGGCGGGGTGCTCTTGAAACAGCGCATCAATGGCCGCGGCGATGGATTCCTGCTGCATGCGCCACGCTTCGTTCCCCTCCACGATGCGGAACTCCGGGTCGACTCCCGCGAAGACGGCGTTCTCCCGCAACAGGCGCGCGCAGAAACCGTGCACCGTCGAGACCCAGGCGCGCTCCAGTCTGCCGCGGATTCCGGGATCGTTCTGAAACTCCTCGGCCAGCTTCTTCCGCATGTTGCCCGCGGCCTTCTCGGTGAAGGTGATGGCCAGGATGCGCAGCGGGTCCACCCCCTCCGCGACCAGGCGTCTGAAGTACTCGACCAGGACGGTGGTTTTTCCCGAGCCCGGCCCCGCCACCACGCAGGTGTCGAGATGGCGTTTGGCAATATCGACGGCGTCGAGTTGATCGCGCGTGAAGTTCATGCGACCTCCACCAGCGCTGCCGCCCGACCCGCCTCAACCCGGCACACATCGCGGAAGTCGCAGTAGCGGCACTTGTCGGGATTCGCCGGCGCGACATCCACGCGCCCCGCGCGGATCTCCGCCACCACTTGCAGCGTCTGCTGCTTCTTGCGTTCGAGCCAGCCCTCGGGAATCTCTTTCCACCCCGCATACACCACGCCGCCCTTGAGCCCCACGTAGAACATCCCCGCCGCTTTCAATCCGAAACACTCTTCCGCCGCCATCAGATACAAAGGCGCTTGCAACAGGCTTTCATCCTTGACCTTCTCCTTGGTGCTTTGCGCGCCGCTGTACTTGTAATCGATCACGTAGGCGCGGCCGTCCGGCGCCGTATCGAGCCGGTCGATCTTGCCCGAGATCGCGAGCGACTCGTCGAGCCGAAGGACAAATCTCTCTTCCATGCGCGATTGGAAATCGTTGCGCGGCCACTGGTTGTCGCCGGCAAAGCCCCGCAGATCGTCGAGCATCGCGTTGTGCAGCCGCTCGGTGTGATAACCGGAAGGAATCCGCTCCTCTTCCACATAGCGCGCGAAAACATCCTCGAACAGCGGCGCAATGTCCCCCTGGTCCGCCCACCAGCCCGCCAGCACCTCGTGCACGATATTTCCCTGCGTCAGGAAATCCAGCCGGTCTTCGGGTCTGGAGGGCGCTGGCTTCAGCCGCAGCGTGCGGCGGCCGAAATACTGAAACGGGCACTGCAAGAACGATTCCAGGTCGGTGGGCGAGAGCTTCGCGGTCTTCTCGCGCAGCAATTCCAGCAAGGCCGGAGCGCGGATTTCCGCCGGGCGCCGCGCCGCCGAAGCGTGGCGCGGCTGGGGCCGCACCGCGCGCGATTCCTCGGCCGCCAGCCGCAGCCCTTCCAGATAGAGCGATGGTAAGTTGCGCTCGCCGCCCGCGTCGAACTCCGCGTGCGATAGCGTCGTCAGCATGGTGGCCCTGGTAATGGCCTGGTCGAACAAGGCGCGCTCTTCCCGTTCGAACTCCGCCGCCGTGCGCACGCGGATGCCCGCGGCGTTGAGCCGGCAGCGGGCCGCATCCGGGAAGAATGGGTCTTGCCGGTGGAGCCGCGGGAACTGCTTCTCCACCATCCCGCACACGAACACCACCGGAAGCACCCATTGGCGCGCTTCCTCCGCGCTGAGAACCTGGACCACGTTGCGCCGTCCATCCGCCGGCCGCAGCGGCTTCAGCCGCAGCACCGATTTCACCGTGCGCCAGAATTCCTCGATCCCCATCGCCCGCGCTTCCGCCGCCATCGCCACCTCCTCCTCTATTTCGGTGACAGGCAACGAAACCCCTAAACTGCGCGCATCCGGACGAAACAGATTCCGTAACATCCGCAACTGCACAATCCAGTCCTTCGGTGCCATCTCGAACGAGCGCCACTCCTCGATTGCGCCGAGAGCGTCGATCAGGCGCATCAGCCGCTCCGCGCCCGCGGTGTCCGCCAGCAGCGCCTTCAACGCTCCCAGCCCGGCATTAGGGATCTGCTCGCGCACGGCGAAATCGAAGCGGTCCATGACATCGGAATCCGCGAACCGCGGCGCCAGGCGCAGAACCTTCAACGTCTGCGCGTGGTCCCATCCGCTCAGCATGGCGTCCACCGCGCCGCTCATAAAGCGCACCGCCGGGTGCCGCTCCATGTCGGAATCGAAGTAGAAGCGGGCGGGAATGCCGAAGCGTTCGAGGGTCGAGCGCAAAACGGGAACATAGGTTTCGGCGGCCCGCACGATGATACCCATCTCGCGGAACGGCCGCCCGGCCGCGGCTTGCTCAATAATGCGGCGGGCGATCTCCTCCGCTTCGCGCTCGATCGACGGCGCGCGTACCAGCGCCTTGGCGGGCGTGGCACGGGGCCGCCCCGCGCGCTCCTCGCGAAACCCCATGGCACGGAGCCGCGCGCGGACCGTTTCCGTGGCATCGCCATCGCCCAGGGTCAGGGTGAGGTCCGCATGATGGCACAACGCTTCGATGACGCGCAGCTCGGGATCGGGCAGCGCATGAAACCCATCCAGCCAGATGGTGTGTATGCCGCCCAGCCCCTGGCTCTCGATGCGTTCCGCCGCGCGCTCGAGCCGCTGCGCGCGCATGGCCAGACCGCGCCGCTCCAGTTCCCGATCCACTTCCTGGTAGACCGCGAGGAAGGCCGCGCTGAGCGGCGATTCCGGAAGCGAACTCGCCAGGCGGGCGCTGTCGCACCCCGCCGCGGAGAACTCCGCTATGGTGTGCGCCAGCGACGCGCAGAAGCCCGGCATGTGGGCCACGCCAACGAACTCCGGACGGTTCACGCGCCGCGCCGCCTCTTCCACAATCAGGTAGAGCACGGTGTCCGGCGCTTGAGGAAGATCGCCCGCCCGATCCTCCACAAATCCCGAAAGCGTTTGGATCAGCTTGCGGCGGAAGACAAAGCCTTCCCGCGCGAGCTGGTTTTGCAGGTGCTGCGCCATGGTCGCGGTCGGCGCCAGCAGCCGTATGGCGTCGTCACCCGCGCGCAGAGCCTCGCGGAACCGTTCGAGAACGAACGCGGTCTTGCCCGAGCCGGTACGTAGAAAAGGGGACAGACGCATTTTCCGTCAACCCTCCATCATATCCGCAGCCGGCAAACCGAGAGGGAAAATGCGTCTGACCCCTTTTCTAGGCCACCAGCTTCTCGAAGCGGGAGCCTGGGCGGACGATGGTCTGGTTGCGCTCCGGTCCCGTGGAAATGCAGCCCACCTCCACGCCCGTCCGGCTCTCTAGAAACGCCAGGTACTCCTTGGCCTTCCCCGGCAAGTCGTCGTACGAAGAGATGCCGAACGTAGCGGCTCTCCAGCCGGGCAAGTATTCGTACACCGGTTCGAGCTTTTCGATTACCGCCACCGTGGGCGGCATTTCCGCTAATTCCCTCGTGCCCAAGCGGTAGCCCGTGCAGACCGGAATGCTCTCCAGATCGTCCAGCACATCCAGCTTGGTTATCACCAGGCTGTCGAATCCGTTGATGGCCGCGGTGTAGCGCAGCAGCGGAACGTCGAACCAGCCGCAGCGCCGGGGCCGCCCGGTGACGGCGCCGAATTCGTTGCCGCGCTTGCGGATCATCTCGCCCGTCGCATCCAGTGCTTCGGTGGGAAACGGTCCGCCGCCCACGCGCGTAATGTACGCCTTGGAAACTCCGATCACGCCACTGATGCGCGTGGGCGCCACGCCCGTGCCGGTGCAGGCGCCGCCCGCGCTGGCGCTCGAAGAGGTCACGAACGGGTAGGTTCCATGGTCGATATCGAGCATGGTCCCCTGGGCGCCCTCGAAGAGCACGGTCTTTCCGTCGCGGATCGCCTGGTTCAACAGCATCGCGGTATCGCGCACCATGGGCCGGATGCGCTCCGCGAAGGTTTCGTATTCGTCGCGGATGCGCCGCAGGTCCAGTTCTTCGTAGATGCCCAGCGCCTTGGCAATGGCGACTTTCTCTTCCATCACCGAGTCGTATTGCGCGCGGAATACGACGGGGTCGAGCAGGTCGGCGATGCGAATGCCGCGCCGCCCCATCTTGTCCTCGTAGCAAGGGCCGATGCCGCGCGACGTGGTGCCGATGGAAGCGGACAGCTTCTCCATCATGCGGTGCACGGGAAACAACACATGCGCCCGGTTGCTGATGAAGAGGTTGCCCCTCACCGCGACGCCGGCGGATTCCAGCGCGTCGATTTCCGCCAGCAGGGCGGCGGGGTCGATGACCAGGCCGTTGCCGATCACCGCCTTCTTTCCCGCGTGCAGAATCCCGCTGGGGATCAGCTTCAGAACGAACTTTTTATTGCCGACGACCACCGTGTGGCCTGCGTTGTGCCCGCCCTGATAGCGCGCCACGATGTCGAACCGGGCGGAGAAGAGATCGACGATCTTCCCTTTGCCCTCATCTCCCCACTGCGATCCCAAGATTATGACGTTTCTCATTTTGTACAAGCCCATTCATTTTACCGTAGTGGGACAGACGATCGCTTTTCGTCGTCCGTCGGCCGCGTCGCCCGGCGCCCAATTCGGAGTTAAAGACCCCTCACCTCCGCAAACCGGTTCCGGAAGTGATACGCTTGCAATTAATGCAGATTTCGGATGTCTACCTCGGGTTGGGCGAAGAAGCGTTCGGACCACTGGTCCGCGGCATTTCCATCGGCAAGCTGAAAACCTACCAGATCTACGAAGGCTTCAAGGTGCGGGCGCGCCTTCACAAGGTGAACACGGAGCTCTTGCGCAAGTCCGTGCCGCGGTTCTGGGCGCGAATCGCCGAGCCCGACGAAGACTTCGCCAAGGACCTGGCCCAGGCCGTGCTGGTGTCGCACATCGATATGATCGCGGCCGTGCTCGACTTCGTTGGCGTGCCGCATGAGAACGGTTTCTTCGCCAAGAAAATGGACCCGAAGCCGTATTTCACCGAGGGTTGGGAGGAGCGCGTGCTCGAGAAGTTTCGCGGCTCATATCCGGAACCGCTGCTGCTCTTCTATGTCAACCATTTGAGGTGGGAAACGCTGGGAGCCGGCGAACCGTATCGCCCGGCGTCTCCGCAAACCCCTTGAGTTCGGCTTGTGGCGTGCAGATAGATGTATGAATGATGACTGTTCCCGGACGGAACCCGTTGCCTCACGCCCACAGCCGAACCCCGATTTGTGGTCGAACTCGTTGTTGGGGAGTGAGATGCGAGTAAGGTTCCGCCCGGTGACGGGAGCGTCTGCTTGACCTGGGGTTGTTGGATTTTCAAGCACCGGGATCGGCTCATGGGGGATAAGCCCCAATTCAGGTGCTTTACCCCCGGAACGAATTGGCCGCCAAAACACGCGAGGTGCCAGACATGAACCATTGCGATTTCCATTATTCACATTTATTGCCCAAGAAACCGGGCATTCTCCCGCTGGAGGAGACCATGACGAAGCAGTGCCGCCGGTGTGGCGCACCATTCGTCACGCGATCCCGGATACGGAAGCGTTGCGATGCTTGTCAGACCATCGTCTCGGCGGAGAAGCAGAAGAAGGCCAATGCGCGCCTGAAGGCACGCCGCGCCGCCCGGCGCATGTGCCTGCTGGCCAGCTAACTGGTCCAGCCCGTGGCCTCGTGCCATGGGCCCGTGCCCAGCTTCAACATGGTCACGATAGCCTGCGATTCACCCGAGCGGCCTTCACCCACGGGTCCTACCTGTTCCGCCGTCTTGAACTTCACCGAGACCCGGTCCGGTTCGAGGCCGAGTGTCTCCGCCAGTTTCTCCCGCATGGCCTGCCGGTAGTCCTTCAGCTTGGGCCGCTCCAGAATAACCGTGGAATCCACGTTCACAATGCGGTACCCGAGCGCTTCCGCCAGGTCCTTGGCATGGCGCAGAAACACCAGGCTGTCGCAGCCCTGCCAGCGCGGGTCGGAATCGGGGAAATGCATGCCGATGTCGCCCAGGGCAGCCGCCCCCAGAATGGCATCGGTGATGGCGTGAGCCAGCACGTCGGAGTCCGAGTGCCCCTCCAGGCCGAATTCGCTGGGCACCGTGACGCCGCCCAAAATAAGCGGCCGGCCCGCCGCCAGGCGGTGCGAGTCCCATCCCAGCCCGGTCCGGATCTCGCTCAAGGCTGGATTTCCTTGGCGATCTCCTCATGAAAGAACAGGCGCGCCAAGTCCATGTCGCCCTGCTTGGTGATCTTGATGTTGCGATCGCTGCCCATCACCACGCTCACTTCCACGTCCAGGCGCTCCACCATGCTGGCCTCGTCCGTACCCAGAAAGCCGTCCTCGCGCGCCAGTTCGAAGGCGCGCGCCAGCAGCTCGTAGCGGAACACCTGTGGCGTCTGCGCCATCACCAACTTCTCCCGCGGCAGGGTCGCCCGGATGCGCACGCGGCCGGTTCCGCGGCTCACCTGTTTCACCGTGTCCACCACCGGCACCCCCACGATGGCGGCGCCGGTCTCGGCCGCCTCGTCGAACACTTTGAGAATGGTCTCCGGATCGATGAACGGCCGCACCGCGTCGTGGACCGCCACCAGGGGAGTCTCCGGCCCCAGCGTCGCCAGCGCGTTCTCGACCGACTGCTGCCGGCTGTTGCCGCCTTCCACCGCGCGCACCCGCCGGCCGGGAAACTCCCGCGCCAGCATTCCGCCGACCCACTCCAGATCCTCCGCGCGCACCGCCACTACGATCTCCGCCACCCGGTCCGACGCTGCAAACTTGCGCACCGTATGAATCAGGATGGGCGAGCCTTCCAGCAGCATGAACTGCTTGCGGCTGGTCCCGGTCTTCTCGGCGGAGCCCTTTCCCATTCGGGTGCCCAGGCCCGCCGCCGGCAATATCACGGCCACTTTCATGTGCATTACGGTTCTATCGTGGTCCTTTCAGGGCCCAGATTATTGGTCATGGGCTGCGGGTCGCTCCTGCGCGCCGGCCGGTCGTGCTTTTCCATACCTGGCGCCACCGCGTGCACGCGCTCATCGAACTTGCCGAAAATCATCTTCCCCGCGGTGGTCTGGATCACACTGGTCACGGCGATATCGATGGTCTTGGAGATCATCTTCTTGGCGTTGTCCACCACCACCATGGTGCCGTCGTCCAGGTACGCCACGCCCTGGTTGTATTCCTTGCCTTCCTTGTTGATGAACACCCGCATGGTCTCGCCGGGCAGCACGATGGGCTTGAGCGAGTTGGCCAGCTCGTTGATGTTCAGCACCTCGACGTTGTGAAGGTGCGCCACCTTGTTCAGGTTGAAGTCGTTGGTCATGACCTTGCAGTCGTAGATCTTGGCCAACTCGATGAGCTTCATGTCCACGTCGCGGACGTGCGGAAAGTCCTCCTCCACGATCTGAACGCTGAGATGCGTCATTTTCTGGATGCGCTGGAGAATATCCAGCCCGCGCCGGCCGCGATTGCGCTTCATCGAATCGGCCGAATCGGCCACCAGTTGCAGCTCCCGCAGAACGAACTGCGGAATCACCAGGACGCCGTCCAGGAAGCCGGTCTCGGCGATATCCGCGATGCGGCCGTCGATGATGACGCTGGTATCCAGGATCTTGAACGTCTTCTTCGACGACTTCTCGACGCCGAAGATTCCGCCCAGCGCCGCCAGGTTGAGCATATCTCCCTTCTTGGCGCCCACGATCAAGCCGACGTAGGTCATCCATAAAAGGAGACACACTTGCAGAAAGGGCGGCGCATCCGCATGGCTCAGAACCAGCGACATCAGAAATGCGCCGAAGATTCCCAGCACCGACCCGAAGGCGGCGCCGATCAGCCGCTTCAGGCTAACCCGCTCCAGCCGGATTTCAAAGAAGATAATGCCGCCGCCCAAAATCAGGCCGCCCACCGCCGCAATCTCCCGTGGCAAGCCAAACGGGTGCAACAAGTAGGCGGAAGCGGCGAGCACCAGGATGAAAATAGCGCGAACAATAAGTAGATCGAGCAAGAGGGCACCCCCTTAGGGTGAGTTCAAGATCCAGCGAGATCCCCATAAAACTGGCACTTGATCCTGTAAAAAAACGCGAGTTAAGTCGCGCCAAAAGTATAACACCTCCCGCAAGCGGGAGGAATGCCGTAGCGCCGGGTCCAGAGGGCACCCCCTTGCCGCCGGTGTCCTCCGGTCCGGACAACCCCACCGGCGGCAAAGACCCGCATCGGGCACGACGCCGCCGGCGCCACTAAGTAATGAGGCGGGATCGCTACGCTATGCTGAATTAATCTGATGAGCCGGCTCCGGTCATTGCGAATCGCGGCCGTGGCGATGCTTCTGCTCGGGGCGGACCGAACCGCCTCCGCCGGCGACTGGGAGCGCGTCCATGACGATTTCCAAAAGGCGATGCTCGATGTTTCGGGGCGCCTGGGCGCGGGGTGGAAGCCGGACTTGCCGGCTCCGGGAGCGGCCGCCGCATCGCCCGGTTCCCCGCGCCTCGTGGTGGTCGGCTTCACCGGCTGGTTGGAACCGAACGGCCCCCCGACTCCGGAATCCGAGTCTTGACGCGGCGCATCGACGGCATGGGCGACCAGGGGGTGGCGGCGCTGCTGTACGGCCAGGGCCAATGGCGCCAGGCAGCCGCGGAAGTGCTGCGGCTGGCGCACTCTTCGCCAGACTCCCCGGGCCGTCTTCGGCAGCCGCTGATCGTCGCCTGTGGGCACAGCCTGGGGGCCAATGCGATGGGCAAGTTCGCGCGGCTGCCTGGCCAGTCGGGACTGGACGTCTCGCTGGCCGTCTATATCGACGGGCCGGCATATTCAAAGGAATCCCGGCGCGGGGGTACCTGTTGGCGCACGACGCGCGCGTGCAGGGATATATTTGCAGCGCGGTCCGCATCCTGCTGCGGTTGTCGGCGGAAAGCGCGAATCTTCAGGGACATCCGGAATCGTTGCGATAATCGGCCACCACGCGCGCGTCCGACAGGGCGATGGTGCGCGAGCAACTGCGCGCGACGCCGGCGTCGTGCGTCACGATCAGGATGGTGGCGTTCAACTTCTCGTGCAAGGAGCGGATCAGGGCGAGGATTTCGGCGCCGCTGCGTGAATCCAGGTTGCCGGTGGGCTCATCGGCCAGCAGGATGGGGGGAAAAGCCGCCAGGGACCGCGCGATGGCCACGCGCTGGCGTTCGCCGCCGGAGAGTTCGTCGGGCTGGTGATCGAGGCGGTGGCTGAGCTGGACCAGGTCGAGCACCTCGCGCGAGCGCTCCTGGATTTTCCGTTTCCCCCACCCGCGCAAGTGCAGCGGCAGGGCCACGTTCTCCAGGCAGGTGAGGCTGGGCATCAAGTTGAAGAACTGGAAGATGAAGCCGATCTTGTCGCGCCGCAAGTGCGTCAACGCGTCGTCGGTCAGCCGGGCGATGCTCTGGTCATCGATGTGGATCTCCCCCGAAGTGGGCTGATCGAGCCCCCCAATCAGGTTGAGCAAAGTGGATTTGCCCGAGCCGGATGGGCCGATGATGGAGACCATCTCGCCGCGAGTCACTTCGAGAGTGATATCTTCGAGGGCGGTCACGCGCCGCTTGCCGCTGAACTGCTTCGAAACTTGGGTGAGGCGAATCAAAGGAATCTCCCGTTCGGGAGCCGCCCTCACGAACGGCCCGCGGCGACGGGGACCAGTTTCTCGATCTTCTGCCACGCCACTTTGGCATCTCCCTGCTTCAGGGCTTGAAATGGGCCGAGCGCCCAGAGCGAGTCTTTCACACGGACCAGCTTGTTGAGGAAGGCCCGGTTGTCGACCGGCGCGAAACGCCAGCTCTCGCCACCGTCTTCGCTTACCAGGAGGCCGTCGTCGGTGCTGATCCAGCCGCGGTTGGAACCATCGAAAAGCACGCAAGTGAGCCAGCCCTTCACCGGGCTGGTTTGCGCATCCCATGTGGCTCCTCCGTCGCGGCTGCGCAAAATTTGTCCGGCGAACCCGACCGCCCAGCCGTTCTTGGCGTCGCGGAAATACACCGAGCTCAGCGACCACGAGGCCGCGGGACTCCTGATCGGCTCCCAGGTCTGGCCGCCATTCGAAGTGCGAAGAATGGTTCCGGCCCAGCCCACGGCCCAACCGCGCTCCGCGTCCAGGAAGAATATGCTCTCGAGGGATTGCGATGTGCCGCTGGTCTGCCGGGCCCAGGTGCGCCCACCATCGCCGGAATGAATCATCACGCCGGTATAGCCCGATATCCAGCCCGACTGGCCGGCGAACTCAATATCCGTCAAGTTCTCGGTGGTCCCGGTCTGCCTCGCCTGCCAGGTCTTGCCGCCGTCCTCGGTGGCCAGCAGCAAGCCGCCGTCGCCGGCCACAAAACCGCGAGTCGCGTCCGGGAAGGCGATCGCCCGCAGGCGCCCCTTGGCGCCGGTGTCGCGTGCGGCCCAAGTGGCGCCGCCGTCGGTTGTGACCATCACGGTGCCTGGTTCGCAAAGCACGTACGCCACGGAGGCGGTGGGCGCGTCCCCGTCCCGGAAACGGCAGGAGGTCTCCTGCGCGCCGGCCAGAGATACACCTATCGACAAGATTATCGCTAATCGCTCGATCATCTTCAAATCCCCGTAAAAAGGTCTTTTCCTCCGTTGATTCTAACGCGATTCGGCGCGCCCAGGGGGTGCGCGCCTTTTATCCGCACTTCGTGTGGTCTGGGCAGGCTAAAGCGTGCCCCACTCGGCGCTGGCTGCTATCCTGGCTCGGTACCAAGCTAAGCCAGGAGGTCGCCGCCATGTTGGTCGAACAGCAAATTGCCGAACGCAGAGAAAGGGCGCAAAACGCCGTCGTCCGGGTCGAGGCGCGGCCCGCCGGGGGCCTCTATGGCGAGTATCGCGTGCAGTCCGCCAGCGGAAAATCCTACCGCGTCGCCATGCGCGGCCCGGGCCTCTTCGAAAACTACTGCTCCTGTCCGGACTTCGCCGTCAACACCCTGGGGACCTGCAAGCACATCGAAGCGCTGCTGCTCCGGTTGCGGCGGAAGCACGGTACGGCGCTGGAGCGAAAGCAATTCGCTCGCACGCGCGCTTCCATCTCCCTCCAGTATGGAGAAACCATCGAGGTCCGGCTGCGCCTGCCGGTTTTGCCATCGGCTGGCTTGAAAGCCTTGGCCGGCGAGTGTTTCGACCCGGCGGGACTCCTGCGGCGCGAGCATTTCCGGCATTTCGGAAACGTCCTCGACCAGTTCCGCAAAGCCGACGACCAGGCGGTCATCTACAGCGATGTGCTCGAATACATCGACCGGGAAAATGAGATCGCCGAGGGACTGGAGTATGAACGCAAGCTCCTGGCGAAACTCCGCGGCGGCCACGATCCGCTGGATGGCGTTCTCAAAACCAAGCTCCTGCCATACCAAACGCGGGGGGCCATCTTCGCGGCCTGCCGCGGCCGCGTCGTCCTGGCCGACGACATGGGCTTGGGAAAAACCATTCAGGCCCTGGCGGCCGCCGAACTCCTGCGGCGGCGCAAGGGGATCGAGAAAGTGCTGGTGGTGGCCCCGGCTTCCGTCAAGTACCAGTGGAAGACCGAAATCGAGAAGTTCTCGGATCTCTCCGCGCAGGTCATCGACGGGCCGCTCGCCCGGCGGCGGCAGTTGTACGACTCACCCGCGTTCTTCAACCTCACCAGCTATGAACTGGTTCTCAAGGACGTGAGTCACATTCACGAATTGAAGCCGGACCTGATCATTCTCGACGAGGCCCAACGCATCCGCAATTGGATTACGGCCACGGCCCGCACCATCAAGCAACTCAAGAGCCGCTACGCCTTGGTGCTCACCGGGACCCCGCTCGAAAACAAGCTGGAAGAGCTCTTCTCGGTGGTGGAGTTCATCGACGGGCGCCGCCTGGGTCCCGCTTTCCGGTTCCTCCAGCAACACCGCATGGAAGACGAAAAGGGGCACCTGCTCGGCTACCGCGGACTGGATCGCATTCACGCGCAACTCGAGCCAGTCTTGCTCCGGCGCACCCGAAAAGAGGTGCTCACGGAACTTCCCGAACGCACCGACCAGATCTTCCGCGTTCCCATGACGGATGAACAGGCCGAGCCGTATTGGGAGCAGAGCGAGATTCTGAGCCGCCTCATGCACAAGTGGGAGCGGCAAGGCTGGCTCTCTGAAATCGACCTGCGCCGCATTACCTGCTGCCTCCAGAACATGCGCATGCTCTGCGATTCCACCTTCCTGTTCGATAAGCAGACCAACCATTCGCCCAAGCTCGAGGAGTTCCGCGAGATCATTCGCGAACTGGCGCTCGAAGAGAACCGCAAGGTGGTGGTCTTCAGCGAATACGAGCGCATGACGCACCTGGCCGGCGAGTTGCTCGGCAAATTGGGAATCGGCTGCGTGTCGCTGCATGGCGGCGTGCCTTCCCGCAAGCGCGGCGACCTCATCGAGAAGTTCCGGCGCGATCCCGAGTGCAAGGTGTTCCTCTCCACGGACGCGGGAGGCGTGGGGCTGAACCTGCAAGCCGCCTCGGCGGTGGTGAACTTCGAGCCGCCCTGGAACCCGGCGCGCCTGGAGCAGCGGATCGGCCGCGTGCATCGCCTCGGGCAGTCGCGTTCGGTTCACGTGATCCACCTCCTGACCACCGGCAGCATTGAGGAGCGGGTCTGGGAGACTCTGCAACGGAAGGAGTCGCTGTTCGCCGGCGTGTTCGACTCGCCAACGGCCGAGGTCAGTTTCGCCGCGCTCGGGCGCAAGAGCGGCCTCGAAGCGATGAAGGAGGTGGTCGCCGATCGGCCCCAGCCCGAGAGGCCAAAACCGGCGATTGCCCCGGCGCCGCCAGTTCCGCCGCCCGCCCGTGTCGAGGCGCCTTCGGACAACCTCGGGAGGGCCGCGGCCGGCCTGCTCGAAGCCGGGCTCAAGTTCCTGGAGTCGATCTCCTCGGACCGTCCGCTCGATCAGGTTCTATCGGGTCTCATCGCGCGGGACCCCGGCACGAACCGTCCGGTGCTATCGATCCCGCTGCCCGAATCCATCACCGAGGGGCGCCTGACGAACGCCATCGCGGGGCTGCTCGGCAGACTTACTCATGTTCGCCCAATACCGCCGGAGAGCCGGCAACCATAATGTAGCCTCGATCTCGCGCCGATGGACATTCCGCTATGATCAAGAGGATGAGTCGTCGCTTCTCTAGAGGATTGGGTCCGTTGGCCGCCGCTCTGGCGCTGATATGCCCGGGTGCGGGATGGGGACAGGGTGGTAGTCCCCAGAACGGGATTGCGAGGGAGGTGCAGCACGAACTGGTCACACTGCCGTTTTACACGGTGTTCGACAATCTGACTTTCCGCGTGGAGGGAGGCACGGTGACTCTTCTGGGCCAAGTCAACCAGGCGGCGCTGAAGAGCGACGCGGAGAAGGCGGTGAAGCAGATCCCGGGTGTGCGGAGCGTGAATAACCAGATCGAGGTTCTGCCACTCTCGGCGGCCGACCAGAAGCTGCGGTTGGCGGAGTATCTGGCTATCTTCGGAGATCCACAGTTGAATCAGTATGCGCTCCGGGCCATACCGCCGATCCATATTATCGTGAAAAACGGCGATGTGACATGGGAGGGATCGGTTGCCATTGAAGCGGATAAGACCAAGGCGTTCACTCAAGCCAGTGGTGTGCCCGGGGTGGTTTCGCTGACGAATCATCTGCAAATCGCACCATGAGCGGTATAACTGCAATGGCAGCGGCGGAACCGCCCTTCCGGATCTCGGGTAGCCATGATGCCTTTTCATAAGATTCTTTTCCCAGTGGATTTCTCCGCGGCCGGCAAAGCGATGGTCCCTTACGTCCGGGAGATGGCCCGGCTATGCGCGGCCGAAGTCGCCGTGTTGCACTCCTTCGACGTGGTGCGCGGCTACAATCTGGCGGGACATCTCGATCCGAGAGCCGAATCCGAACCCTCGCCCATACCCTATGTGCCATCGGTCGCGAGGCTCCGCGAACAAGAGGAAGAACAGTTGCGAACGTTTGTGCGCGAGGAGTTCCCCGATATCGAATGCCGCACGATCATGGAGGACGGCGATCCCGCAGCCGTCATTCACGGGGTTGCGCAGCGCGACGGCATCGATCTCGTCATGATGCCTACCAGGGGGCTCGGCGCATTCCGCCGCCTGCTGCTCGGATCGGCTACGGCCAAGGTCCTCCATGACGTCAGTTGCGCGGTCTTCACCACGGTCCACGAACTCGAGCCGGCGCCGGCGCACCGCCCCGGTTTTCGCTCGGTCGTCTGTGCGATTGACCTGAATGAGGAGGCCGAGGCGGTTTTGAGGACCGCCGGCTCTTTTGCCCGGGCTTGCGGAGCCAGGTTATCGATCCTGCACGTGGCCCGCACAAGCGTGGATCGACTGGGCGCGCACGCCGGCGATCATGCGCTCGATGCTCTCAGTCGAAACAGCGGAGCCACCGGCGTCGCGCGCGTTCTCCACGAGGACGTTGCGGAAGGGATTCGGCGCGCGGCCATCGAGGAATCCGCGGATCTGGTCGTTGTGGGCCGCGGACACGATCGCGGCGCAATCTCGCGTCTCTGGTCGGATCTGTACCAGGTCGTGCGCGAATCCCCTTGTCCGGTCCTGAGCGTATGATGGGCCCCTGCCAGGCGGCGTTGCTCTGTAGATCCGAGGTTCGGCTTCATGCCCTTGTTTCGTTGGCAAAGCGTCGTTGATTTTCTGGTTCTCACCGCTGCGTTTTATGCCCTGCTGCGCTGGGCCCATTCGACTCGGTCGCTACGGATCGCGCTGAGCGTGGTGGGGATCCACGCGCTGGCGCTGCTGGCGCGCCGCCTGGATCTGGTGATCACCAGTTGGGTGCTGGATTTCGCGGCAATCCTGGCGGTCGTTCTTCTTTTGTTGATTTTCCAACCCGAGCTGCGTGCCGCTTTCATGCGGCTCGATAGCGCTTTGCGGTACTGGCCACGGCCCCCATCGGCCCTGTCGAAGAGCAATCGCGCCATCGCCGACGCGGCGTTCGACCTGGCCGGCGACCGCCTCGGCGCGCTGCTGGCCATCGCCCGGCGCGATGCCGTCTCCGAGCTTCTGGAGGGAGGCGTGGCTCTGGACGCGGTAGTCTCCTCCGAATTGTTGAAGGCCATATTCCAGAAGACCTCACCCCTCCACGACGGCGCGGTCATCGTCTCCGGCGACCGGGCGGTGGCGGCAGGCGTTGTGCTCCCTTTGACTCAGCGGCAGAATCTCGCCAGCTTCTACGGCACCAGACATCGCGCCGGCATGGGGCTGGCCGAGCGCTGCGACGCCCTGGTAGTTGTCGTTTCCGAAGAGCGCGGCGAAGTGAGCTTGATGCGCGGCCGGGATGTTCGCCCGCAGGCGGGGCGCGAGCAACTACTGCGGGCGCTCGAGGAGTTGCGAAGCCGCGACCGGAAGAGCGCCACCAGCCGTGTCGGCCGCATCCTGTTTGCCAACATCAGGCTCAAGCTCGGCGCGGTCGGATTGGCCGGCCTGATCTGGTCGATGTCGTTCCTCGCCGCGGGCACCACGATACGGAGCGTCACGATTCCCATAGAGTTTAACGACGTGCCCGCGGGAATGGAGATCGCGGAGCAATCCGCGGACACCCTGGAGGTTCAGTTGCGCGGAAGCCCTTGGGTCATGGATTCCATCAGCCTCGGAAGACTCATTGCCCAGTTCGATTTGCGGCACTTGCACTCCGGGTGGACCACGCTTCAACTCGCTCCCAGCACCCTCGATCTTCCGCCAGGCGTGGTCGTGGACCGGGTCACTCCAGGCAGGATCCGGGTCCGCATCGCCGTCACCAAAGCGCCGGTTGCGCCAGGCGGATGATCCGGCTGACGCTACGGCCGGCGCCGGCATGCGCTAAGATTGGCGAGGAGCGATGAACGCGACCATTTTGTTTCTGGCGTCCGACCCGGTTATCCGCAAGGCCATCTGCAAAGCACTGGAATCCGAAGGATATTGCGTTCTGGCGGCAGGCGACATCGGCAGCGCCATAGAGTGGCTGAAGGACTGCACTCCGGACCTGCTGATGGTCCGCCACTACACAAATAGCATATCGGGGCATGACGCTGCGATGTACCTGCGCAAGACGTGCCTCGGAGTTCCCGTGCTCATAGTGGGCGGCATTCTCGACGATGTCTGGCTCGAAAATCGGGAGGTTCTGCAAGGGTTTGAGGTTTTCCCCCAGCCATTCAAGGCGGCTGAGCTGCTCGACAAAGTGAAGGAAGTGCTGGCTGTGACGGGCACTCCGGAAGTCAACAGCGAAATCAATTCCAGGCCGCGGCCCTTCGCGCCGGTCGAAACAGCGTGGGTCTTGAGCAGGTCGAGGGCGATGCGCAACTGTTCTATGTAATGCGACGGTGAATAAGGGCGGCTGGGGACCTGCGCCTCGTACAGGCTCTGGTATTTCAGCGACGCCGACAGCAGATTCTGGACCCAGGAGCTGAGCATCACGGCCAGCGCGGCGGGAATCAGCAAGTGGTAGCCGCCGGTCATCTCCGTGACCATCAGCAGCGTCGCAATCGGCACCCGGGCGGCGCCGCCAAAGACCGCGGCCATGCCCACAACTACAAACGCCGCGGGCGGCTGATGGAACATCGGGCTCAGAAATCCGCCCAGCATGGCGCCCGTGAAGAGACTGGGCGCAAAGACGCCGCCAGACCCGCCGGACCCGATGGTGAGCGCAAATGTGAGTATTTTTCCGAAGCACAGGAACAGCAGCAAAACACCCGTCATACGGCCATCGATGGCGGATTGAATCCAACCGTAGCCGCCTCCCAGCAATTGCGGGAGCAGGAGGGCCGCCAGCCCCACCCCCAGACCTCCGATCGCCGGCTTGAAATGGGGAGGGCACGGAATCAGGCGGAACAGGTCGCGCACGGTATAGAACACCATGGGCAGAATGGTGGCCACCACGCCGCAAGCGGCCCCGAGCACCACGTACCACCCGTAATCGGCGATGCCTGGCGCCGCCAGTTCGGAGGGAACGTCGAATAGCGGGCGGAAGCCCACAAAAAGCCCGTTCACGGCGTACGCCACAATGGACCCTAGCATGGTGAAGACCAGCGCGCCAGCCTCGAATTCCATTTCGCCGTACAGAACCTCGATGGCAAAAATCGCCGTTCCGATTGGCGACCGGAAGATCGCCGCCAGGCCGGCAGCCATGCCGACCAACATCAGCAGACGCGTTTCATCCTCCGAGCGGTGGCGCTTGACGGCATACACCGACCCGATTCCCGCGCTGATCAAGGCCGTCGGACCTTCCCGCCCCGCCGAACCGCCGGAGCCGATGGTGATGGCGGAGGCGATCAGCTTCACGAAAGGCACGCGCGCCCGAATGACGCCTCCCAGGTTGTGAAAAGCACTCACCACCACGTCCGTCCCGTGCCCTTCCGCTTCGGGAGCCAGGCTATACACAAGGACGCCGGCCAGCAGGCCGCCCAACGTCGTGGCGAGCGGAATCAGCCAGAGACCGTGCGCTCCCACCGCGGGCCCGCTTATGCTTCCATCGGGGATCAGTACCGGCGGACGGTAGCCGGCCAGCCAATTGAGAAACACAGTTTGAGAGAGCTTGAGCAAAAAGACGAACGCCTACGCGCTCAGCCCCCCGACGATCCCCAGCAGGACCGTGTCGAGCAGGAGCTTATGCTGCTGTTTCAGTACCGTGTAGATCCCCCCTGTAACGCTAGCCGGCCTGGCGATAGTGCTTCATGAGTTGCTCCGCATATTCCGAAGAGATGGGAAACACGGGCAGAAACAGCGGGCTGGCTTCGACGGCCGCGCGAGTCAAGTTGACCCCCACGCGGCGCTCGTCCCAACTGATGGCTTCGACCCAATCCGGTTTCAGGAGCACCAGCCTTTCGTGCAGCCAGGAACCGGCGTCGACGATCATGAACGCGATCTCCCAAGTCGCATCGTCGAATACAAAATCCGACACGTGTCCGACGGGGCCGTCCCGGGCCTCGATATGATAGCCCTTGACTTCACGTGCGCTGCGAAGGTGTGGATCGCCTTTGAGGACCGGCTGCGCTACCGCCGGAAAAAGCAGTGGCATCGACATGGGGCCGAACGGATCGCCGGTCCAATAAGACGGCCAACCGTAATACGCGCTCAGTTCCTCCTCGTGTTGCCGGGCTACCGGCCGGACCGTCGCGGCCTCCGGACTGTTCTTGACTTGCTCGCACGTGAGATTGACGGAAATTGTCTTGCCCGGCCAATCGACGCCCTTGGCGCTGGCGGGAGAAATGAGCACCCGCCGGCCGGGCAGCCACTTGCCGGTGTCCACCACCAGATACCGGATGGTCCAATGTCGGTCGTCGAAGTACAGATCTTCGATTGTGCCGATTTCGCCGTCCCCGGCATGGATGGTGAAGCCGTGAAGGTCATTGATGCTTTGCAACATCCGCGTCGCTCCTTCGGAAAGTATAACCGCTCCCGAAGCGTGCGCGAATCAAGAAAACCATAATGTCCCCCCAATCCCGCCCCCATGCATCTTAGGTACACTGGCAGGCGAGGAGCCTTCCAAGAATGCAGAGAAGCCTATTCGCGGCGATTTTCGCCGGTGCGATGGCGGCGGCGGGATTCGCGAATGCCCAGGGCCGATCCGCCGCCGCCGGCCAATGCTCCGAGTGTCACGATCAGGCGCGGAAGATGGCCGGCACGGCGCACGCCTCGCTGGCGTGCCTGATCTGTCATCCCGGCCATCGGGCGTTTCCTCATCCCGTCGGGATTGCGGAACCCGAGTGCGCCGGTTGCCACCAGAATCAGTCGGCCGAAAACCAGCTTGGGGTCCACGGCCGGGCCAGAGCCAAAGGCAACCAGGCCGCGCCCGACTGCGGTGTCTGCCATGGCGGCGCGCACGAGGTTCAGAAGACCGGCACCGAAGCGTTTCGCGAGTCCATTCCCGGCATTTGCGGGATGTGCCACGACCAGGTATTGGCGCAGTACCAACAGAGCGTGCATGGCAAGGCGGCCGCGGCGGGAATTGTGGCGGCGCCGGTTTGCTCGACCTGTCACGGCGAGCATGGGATCCAGCCGCCCACCAGCGCCACGTCGCCCGTGAACCCGCTGCACATTCCCGAAACCTGCGGGCGGTGCCACGGAAATGTGCAGCTCGCGCGGGAATTCAACTTCCCCCGCGACACCCTGGTGAGCTACGAGGCCTCCTTTCACGGCCTGGAGTTGAATGCCGGCTCGGAGACCGTCGCCAACTGCGCCAGTTGTCACGGCGTGCATGAAATTCTGGCATCGTCCGATCCGCGCTCCACCATCAACCCCAGGAATTTGCCGAAGACTTGCGGAAAATGCCATCCCGGCGCGGGCACGCGTTTCGCCATCGGCCGAATCCACTGGGTGGCGGGCCAGGCCGAGCCCGCGGCCGTGCGCGGGTTCCGCGTGGGCTACCAGGTTCTGATCCCCCTGGTGCTCGGCCTGATGCTGCTCCACAGCCTCGGCGACTGGACCCACAAGCTGTTCCGATTGCGGCTCCGGCCCTCGCCCGCGCCGCGCGGTTATGCCGGCGCGCCGCCGCTCGGGCAGGATGCCACGCGCTTTCGCATGTACCGGTTCGAGCGCGTCGAGCACGGCATATTGGTGCTCTGTTTCACCGTCCTGGTCTGGAGCGGCTTCGCCCTGAAGTATCCGGACCAGTGGTGGGCGCGGCCCCTTCTGCTGTGGGAATCGGGTTGGTCGGTGCGCGGCACGGTGCACCGGACGGCCGGCGCCATCCTCATTGGGCTGGCCCTGGCGCACGTTGTTTCGCTCGCCACCAGCGGGCGCTTGCGGCGCCATTGGAAGAGCTTGTGGCCGCGGCACGCCGACGTTTCGGAAGCCGCCGGAACTTTCGCGTACAACCTCGGCTTGCGGCGCACGGCTCCGCGCCTCTCGCCGCATTCCTATGTCGAGAAAGCGGAATACTGGTCCGTGGTGTGGGGCACGGCCCTGATGGCCGCGACCGGCGTGTTGCTTTGGGCCAACGCGTTCGTTCTGAGATGGCTGCCGAAGGTGGTGCTCGACGTAGCGGCCACCATTCACTTCTACGAGGCCATGCTGGCCGCTCTGGCCATTGTGGTATGGCATTTTTATGTGGTCATTTTCGATCCCGAGGTTTATCCGGTGGACCCGGCGTGGCTCACCGGATACAGCGTCAGAAACAGAGAGGCCGAGGGAGCGGACGACAACCCGGAGGGCGAGCCCGGCGCGCCCAAGTCCTAGATGCCCGCCCGATGCACCGGCAACGCCGGGCCGCACGGCGAAAAGGTATTCGTGCGCGCGAGGAAAGGCTGCATCGGCCGGAGAGAAAGAGGGCGCGATGAAAACCGGCAAATGGCAGCGCCTGGCCCAGTATGCTTTCACCGTCATCGCCATTCTCGCCTTGGGATATTGCGCGGCGGCGCCTCCGGTTTCCCCCGCAGCGGCGCGCACGACGAACCGCTTGGACGCCGCCGGCATCGTCAGCCGGTCGGTGGCGGCCAATGCGGCGGACTGGAACGCGGCGCCCCAATACGACTTTACCGAGCGCGATCGAGTGGGGGCCGGGACCCGGACTTACCGTGTGACGATGATCCTGGGCTCTCCCTATCAGGAGTTGACGGAAGTCAACGGCAAGCCTCTGTCCACTCCGGACCGGCAACGGGAGCGGCGCAACCTGGAAGAGGTGGTTTCCAAACGGCGTGCAGAGTCGGCGGCGGACCGCTCCGCGCGCATCGCCGATTACGAGCGCGACCGGAAACGCGATCGTCTGATGATGCTGGAAATCACCCGGGCCTTCGATTTCAAGCTGCTCGGCGAGGGGCGGCTGGGGGGGTATGCCGTCTATCGGCTTCAGGCCACGCCGCGCGCCGGCTACCAGCCGCCCAACCTCGAAACCGAGGTGCTGCCCGGAATGCGCGGCAGCCTCTGGGTGGACAAACAGACGTATCAGTGGGTCAGGGTCGAGGCCGAGGTTGTGCACCCGGTCTCCATTGTCGGATTCCTGGCGCGCGTGCTGCCGGGCACGCATTTCGAACTCGACGAGAGGCCGGTCGCCGAGGGTATCTGGCTGCCCAGCCACTTCACCATGAAGTCGAATGCCAGGATCCTGTGGGTGTTCCCTCATCGCACGCAAGCGGACGAAACCTATTTCAACTATGAAAAGGCCGGCGGCGCATTACAATGAGACGGTTCGGCCATCTCGCCCGCATCGATCGTCGAGTTCCTGCCGTGGCTGCCGATCGCCGCCTCACCTGCCGCGCGGTCCAGGACTTCAACCAGCGCGTGATTGCGGGGAGGGGCGCCAGGGGCAAGATGGGCGGATGCACGTGGTTGGGCATTACGACCCACGTGTCCAGCTTGTACCAGCGTCTCCGGCGCGATCCGCCGCCAGCGGCAAATATCGACACTCGCATTGAGCGGATATGTTAGCTTGGTCTCGAACCCCCCTATGAGCGCGCGCGCCGCGAAGAACTCCAAGCCCGGGCGGAAAGCCGGCCGCACGGGTAAGAGGCTTGCCACGCCTGTCAAGGCTCCAACTCAAGCGGCCGCGCACGTCGCCGAGCCGGCGGCGATCAATCCGGTCAAGCGCAGCCTGGGGCAGGCTTGCGGCTACGCCGCGGCGATTATGGAGACCATCCGGGAGCCGCTGCTGGTTCTGGATGGCGAACTGCGCGTGCTGATCGCGAACACCAGCTTTTACCAGACGTTCCGCGCGCTGCCGAAGGAGACGATGGGCCGGCCGATCTTCGAGCTGGGGGACGGCCAGTGGAACATTCCCCGGTTGCGCCAATTGCTGGAACAGCTTCTGCCGAAGGATGCCCACATCGACGACTTTAGAGTGGACCACGAGTTTCCGGCCATCGGCCACAGGCATATGTTGCTCAATGCCCGCCAGATCCATCGGGAGGGATCGGGCACGGGCATGATTCTTCTGGCCATCAAAGACGTCACCGAGCAGGTCCACGCGCAGGAGGCGCTCGCGGCGAGCGAAGCCCGGTATCGCGCCATAGTGGAAGACCAGACGGAACTCGTTAACCGGTCCCTGCCCGACGGGACGCTCATTTTCGTCAACCAGGCCTTCTGCCGCCACTTCGGAAAGCGGCCGGAGGAGCTGATCGGGCGCAACTTCCTCGACGGGTTGATTCCAGAGGCCGACCGGGAAACGGTGAGGCGGGATCTGGCTGCATTCAGCCCCGAGAAGCCGGTGAGAACATTCGTGCGCCACCTGTCGGGGCCGGGCGATCTGTGGCGCCAATGGATCGTTCGTGCGTTCTTCGACGAACAGGGCCGGGTTGTCGAGTTTCAGGCAGCCGGCCACGACATCACGGAACTGAAGCAAAACGAGGCGGCTCTCCTCCTGCACCGGCAAGAACTCCGGGCGTTAACGGCTTAACTCATCTCCGTCGAGGAGGCGAACAACAGGCACCTGGCCCGGGAACTGCACGACGCTTTTCAGCCAGAAGCTGGCGGTCCTGGGGATGGAAGTCACCGAGCTCGAACGGAAAGCCCCTGAATTCCCCGAGGCGCTCGGCAACCGGTTGCGCCAGATCGCGGAGCAGATCGGCGTCCTGGCGAAGGACATTCACCAGGTGTCCCGGCGGCTCCATCCGGCCATCCTCGACGACCTGGGCCTGGCCGCGGCCCTGAAGAATGAATGCCGGGCGTTCTCCGAGCAGTATGGCGTCCCCGTGGAATTCACGCCCCACAACGTCCGGGAGCCGGTTCCCGAGGGTGTTTCGCTGTGCCTCTACCGCGTGACCCAGGAAAGTTTGCGGAACATCGGCAAACACGCGGCGGCGAGCAAAGTCTGTGTGGCCCTCACCGGCGGCGGCGGAGAGATTGCGCTGGCGATTGAGGATATCGGCGACGGTTTCAATCTCGAGGAAGTCAGAGGCAAGGGAGGTCTGGGGCTGGTCAGCATGGATGAGCGCGTCCGGCTGGTGAACGGGACTTTTTCCATCCGGTCCGCGCCCGGAAAGGGAACGCGCGTGGAGGTTCGAGTTCCCTTGCGCCGGAGAGAAGCATGAAGCGCCCCCGTGTGCTGCTGGCCGACGACCACGCGATTGTCATCGAAGGCTTACGCCGCGTCCTGGAGCCCGGCTTCGAGATCGTGGGCGAAGCGGCGGATGGACGCGTGCTGGTGGCTGCCGCCGAAAAGCTCCGGCCCGATGTCATCGTGGCCGATATCTCGATGCCTTTGCTCAACGGCATCGAGGCCGCCCGCCAGATCCGCCAGATCGACCGGAAAGTGAAAATCGTCTTCCTCACCATGCATGCCGATGTGACCTATGCGGCCGAGGCGCTTCGTGCCGGCGGGTCGGCGTACGTCTTGAAGAGCTCCGCGGGCGTGAGGCTGGTGGAGGCGATTCGAGAAGCGCTCAGCGGACGGATATTCGTGTCGCCGCCGGTCGATAGAGAGGCGGTGCTGGCGCAGATGGAACGGGCGGGCCGCGGGGACGAGCTTCCATCCGCATTCACGCCGAGCCAGCGGGAAGTGCTCCAGTTGATCGCGGAAGGACGAACCAGCAAACAAATGGCCGAGGTTCTGCATGTGTCTCCGAGAACCATCGACTTCCATCGGTACCGCATCATGAAGGCGCTGGCGCTAAGCACCACTGCCGAGTTGGTGCAGTACGCCATCAAGCACGGGATCGCATCCGCGTAACCAATGGGCCGCGCCGCTAGCGAAAAACCAGTAGTTTTGCGAGTACCAAAACCCTTTTGACCATTGTTCGCTGTAAAGGTAGGTGGTCGAGGCGTGCAGATAGGGTCGCGGCTCCGAGAGCCGGCCGACGAAGCGGCTGGCTGCGTGACGGGATCGCGAAGTGGCACAGCGGCAAGGTGGGGGAAGATGCACTGTCACACAATCGAGTCCCGGTGCGTATTGGCGGCACTCGCTTCCCGCGAGGAGCGCGAGTCGCTGCGGCGAATCCTCAGCGGCACTGACTGGGCGTTGCGTTTCGCGCCGACTTTTTCGGATGCTCAAGCCGTACTGCTGGCTTCATCGTTTGGTATTGTGATTTGCGCCGGCGACTTTGGAGACGGCCATGGCTGGAAGGATGTCCTGAATGAGGTCCAACGAACGCCGATTCCGCCGCAGTTGATTGTCGCCGATCGGCTGGCGGATGAAGCCTCCTGGGCGGAAGTGCTGAACCTGGGCTGTTACGATTTGCTGATGACCCCGTTTGTAGCCGAGGAAGTGCTTCGGGTCGTGCCCATGGCGTGGGATTTCTGGCAACGCGAAGTGGAACGGGCGGCCGCACGCCCGGAGCCGCCGAAGCCGGCGGCGCCAGGGTGGCGGTCTTCCGGGAGACTCCTGGCTGCCGGCGCCGATTAGCGGAGGGAGCGTAATCAAAATGACAAGAAGAGCGCAACCAGAGCAGGAATTCCCAACCGAGTGGACCATGTACCGTGCGGATGAGGAAGCGCGCGGGTACGAAGAAGAGCGCGACGAAGGCGCCGCCCAGGAGGCAGAGGCGGCTGGAAACGAACAAGACCGTCAGGCTTCGGCTCAAAAAGCATAGCGGCAGCATGTTAACCTTTCCTTATAGGGCGCCACGGTGCGCAGCATACTGACTCGATCGTCGCGTATCTGCCTGTCGGCCGGCGCAATCGCCCTGCTTTTGGCCGCGGCGGCCCACCTGCCCCAACTCCACGTCACAACCACCGCGTTGGTGCTGGTGCTGGCGGTCCTCTGCATCGCTTTGGTCTGGGGTTCGGTGGAAGCTCTGGTGGCGGCGCTGGTGGCGGGCCTTGGCCTGGATTATTTCTTCCTGCGTCCCCCGGGCTTCGGCATCGACGATCCTCAGCATTGGGTGGACTTGTTCGCCTTCTTGGCGACCGCTCTGGCCACCGGTCAGCTTTCGGCTCGCGTGAACCGCCACCGGGCCGAAGCCGTCCGGCGCCGGGAGGAAATCGAGAAGCTTTCCCGGCTTTCCGGCGCCCTCTCGGAATACGGCCACGAAGAGGCCATTGTTCAGCGGCTAGCGGGTTCGCTACTGGAGATTCTGGGAGTCGAAGCCGCCGCGGTCTACGATCGGGCCAGGGACCGGATCTGGCGATTAGGAGCCCGGAACGAGCGGATCTCCGATGGGGCACTTCGCGATGTGGCCGCTTCCGGGAACCGTTTCGACGATCCGGATTCCGCGCTCACCGTCACGCCGGTCCACGTGAGCGGCCAACTCGCGGGCAGCGTCGGCATCGCGGGGGGCGGCGTGTCTCCGGGATTGTTGAAGGTCGCCATGGAACAAGTGGGGGCCGCCATCGCCAAGGGCCGTGCCGCGGAAGAGGCCAAGGAGGCTGAAATTGCGCGCAGATCGGAGGAGCTGAAGTCCGCGGTCTTCGACGCGCTGGCGCATGAAGCGCGGGGTCCATTGGGTTCGATCGACATCGCCGCCACCACCTTGCTCTCGGCTCGACCGGGCGACGCGGCGCAGCAGCGCGAGATGCTCGGCATCATCAAGGAGGAGGTGGAGCGAATCGACCGCTGGCTCGACGAGGCTGTCCGGACCAGCCGGGCCGATGCCTGCCGGCTCACGCCGGACAAAGCCCCGCGGGATGTGAGCGGCCTGGTTGCCGGCGCCCTGGAGCCACTCCGCCCCCTGCTGGGCGGCCGGCGGATCGGCGTGGAGATCGCGGATTCCCTCCCCATGGCCGACTGCGATGCGAAGATGATCGAGCATGTTCTCCATCTGCTGCTGGACAATGCCATGAAGTACTCGCCGCCCGGTTCGCCGATCGCCATCTCAGCCAGTTCGGACCACGACACACCCAGGATTGTGGTCAGCGTCGCCGATGCCGGCCCGGGTGTTCCGGAAGACGAACAGGCGCGCATCTTCGAGAAACACTACCGGGGTTCCCGCCACAGCTCCAGCGTTCCGGGAACGGGACTCGGTCTGGCGAGCGCCAAACGCTTGGTGGAGGCGCACGGGGGCGAGATTTGGGTGACCAACCGGCCGGCGGGCGGCGCGGTGTTCCATTTCTCCTTGCCGGCGGCGATTCGGACCACCGCATGAGCATCTCGAGAATCCTGATTGTGGACGACGAACCCCAGGCCCGCCGTGTTTTGCGGACCGCGCTGGTGGCGCAAGGCTTTGCGGTAAACGATGCGCGCAGCGGCGAGGAGGCCCTGGAGAAATTGCGCGAGGAGCCGCCGGACGCCGTCCTCCTGGATCTGAAGATGCCGGGAATGGGCGGAATCCAAGCCTGCCGCGAGATCCGGGCGTCGTCGGAGGTGCCCATCATTGTCGTGTCCGGCAAGAAAACGCGGGAGGACCGAACCGAGGCTTTCGAGGCCGGCGCCGACCAATACATCGACAAGCCATGCGGCATTGAGGAACTGGTGGCCCGCATCCGGGCGGTGCGGCGGCGCGCCGATTCACTTCACTCTTCCGTGCTGGTTCTGGGCGATGTGGAAGTGGACTTCGAGACGCACGAAGTAAGGCGGAAAGACGGGGTGGTGCGCCTCACGGCCAAGGAGTTCCAGCTCCTGCATTGCCTGGCTTCACACCCGGGCGAGGTGATTCCGCACCGGCGCATCCTGCAAACCGTGTGGGGACCCGACTACGGCGACGAGGTGGAGTACCTCCGCGTGTTCATCAACCAACTGCGAAAAAAGATCGAGCCCGATCCCGCCCATCCGGCTTACCTTCTCACCGATCCCTCCATCGGGTACCGCCTGTCCATCCCCGGCGACGGCCGTTTTGCGGGCTAAGTTGGCCAAACAGGTCCGTGAGCGTTAAGAGAACCATAACGCCAATCTTATAGATTCCTTACGGCGCGCCGATATGATTGCAAGCGTTGGCCACCATAAGCGTGGAGAGGCACGCCGGCGGCGGAGGTTCTTGCTCTTGGCCAGGGTCTTGATTGTAGATGACGATCCGCAGTTCCGCCGCGTAATGCGAGTGGCTCTAGCGGCGAGCGGCTACGAAATCAGCGAAGCCGCCGACGGCTTGCGAGCTCTGGACGAACTGCGGGCCAAGGCCATGGACGTCGTGCTTCTGGATTGGCGAATGCCGGTTATGGACGGGGAAGCGACCTGCCGCGCCATCCGCGCCGGCTCCAGCGTGCCGATTATCGTGGTGACGGCGTCGGATCGCGTGGAAAATGCGCGGGCCTCCGGCGCCGGCGACATCTTGCACAAACCGGTGAATATCGAGACACTGCTGGAACGCATCGAAGCCGCACTGGGCACTACGGGAACGCGCTAGATATAGACCGATGTGCGCTGAAAACACCATCCTGCTGGTTGAACCCCGCGCCGAGCGGAGCCGCCGCCTGGAACGAATACTGGGAGAGATGGGAAGGAATCTTCTTGTCGCCAGCAGCCGGAGCGAGGCTCTCAAGGCACTCTTCCTGAATCGGGTCTCGGTCATTTTGACTGCCGCCAGCCTGCGGGACGGCTGTTGGCGGGATTTCTTGAGCGATACGGCGCCCATGCTGCCGGCGGCGCCGAGCCTGATTGTGCTTTCATCCGCCGTCGATGCGCCGTCGCCGGCTGAAGTGCTGAACCTCGGCGGTTCCGGTTCGTTAAGCGAGCCTTTTTTTGCCAGCGAAGTGAAGCGGATGGTGGAAATGGCGGCCGGAGACTGGGTGCGCCGCTGCCTCGGCCAGCGCGGCCCGCTGGCTATTCCACGCATCCTCGTCATCGACGACGAACCCATGATTCTTTCGATGATCCGGAGCATTCTCGAGGCGCAGGGACTGGAAGTTACCACTGCGGAAAACGGATCTCATGGCATCGATCTCTTCCAAAGCGACGCCCGCATTTGCTTGGTCATTTTGGACTGGCAGATGCCCGGCATGAGCGGAGAGCAGGTCTTCGACAAACTCCTCGCCATTCGCTCCGGGGTAAAGGTCATCGTCTCGAGTGGCGCGGCCCCCTCGCAGGTAGACCGCGCGTTCTCCGCGCGCAAAGAGGTCCAGTTCCTTCCGAAACCATTCCAGGGCCAGGCCCTTGTAACCGCTGTGAAATCCGCACTGGCGGCTTAAGCCCGCCGCTCGATTTGCACGGGCGGCCATAAAGAAAAATGTAAGCCTTTCCTTATTTCGTTTTTATCTTTCCCGATTACACTGGCTATGTCGATGAGCCGGATCCCCGCCAGCTTTTTGGAAAGGCGGGAGAAGGCCGCCAGAGAGAGGAGCCGGGGCCAAATGACCAAAGAAAACGCAGTGGTCGCCGTCTATGACAGCCACGTTCAAGCCGAGGGGGCCGTGCAGGAGCTGCAGCGTGCGAACTTCGACATGAAGAAGCTGTCCATCGTCGGAAAAGACTACCACAGCGAGGAGCACGTGGTCGGCTACTACAACGCCGGCGACCGTATGCGGTACTGGGGGAAGTGGGGTGCATTCTGGGGCGGCATCTGGGGTCTTCTGTTCGGCGCCGCGTTCTTCGCGGTGCCGGGCCTCGGGCCGGTGCTGGTGGCGGGTCCGCTGGTCTCGTGGATCGTCGCCGCCCTGGAGGGAGCGGTGGTCGTGGGTGGCGTGAGCGCCATCGGCGCGGGCTTGTACAGCATCGGTATTCCCAAGGACAGCGTCCTCCGTTACGAACTGGCGCTCAAGGCGAACAAGTTCCTCCTGGTGGCGCACGGCACGGCCGGGGAGGTGGCGCGCGCGAGGGACATCCTGGCGACCACCTATCCAGCGGAAATGGGTGTTCACGGCGAGGAGAAGCTCCAGCCAGCGGGTGCTGTCTGACGGAACGGAATACTGGAGGATCCAACGATGCACCAAGTATCGATTGAAAAAATTGGTAAACCGGAAAAAGGCGCAACGGCGGTGTTGGCGGAGATGGAAAAAGCGGCCGAGGCGATCCGGCGGCGGGCGTTCCACCATTTTGAGAAACGCGGCGGCATTTTCGGGCGCGATCTGGACGACTGGCTGCGCGCCGAGCGCGAATTGATCTGGTCTCCCGGCGCGGAAGTAACGGAAACCGGCAAAGAAGTGACGTTGCGCGTTCAGGCGCCCGGGTTCGAGCCGGGCGACATCCGGGTCACTGCCACGCCGGATTCCATTCTGATACAAGCCGAAGTCTCCCACAGACACGAGGAGTCGAACGGCAAAGTCTGTTTCTGCGGTTTTTCCGAGCAACTGTTTCGAAGGCTCGACCTGCCTCAAAAGATCGACGTGGACCAAGTGACCGCGATCCTGAACAAAGGAATTTTGCGGATTGTCGCGGCCAAAGCCCAGGCTGCTCCCAAGGGCCGCGCGGCGCCGGTTTCGGCTCGATCTCATGCCGCCGCGTGAGAGGCCGCGGCCGGCTGTCCCGCCGATCCGCGTCGTCATCGAGAATCGAGCCGTGACCATGGCCGGCTCCAGGAACCGGTAAGGAGGTGTTATGAAAGGCAAACTGGCAATCGGATCGCTAATTGCGGCGATCGGCATCGGCGGACTGGCCGGGTCTTGGGCCACTGCGAAGACCGGGCGCTCGCCGTTTGGCAAGGTGGACGCCGTCGCGATGTATGTCTCCAGCGACGAGGGCGCGGCCATTGGGAAACAGGTTTCGTTCCTCAACGGATTCGTGCCGGTGGCAAAGAAGGTGCTGCCGGCCGTGGTGAACATCGCTTCCTCGAAGACCGTTCGCTCGCCGGACCAGGGGGCCTCATCGCCATTCTTCTCGGATCCCTTCTTCCGTCAGTTTTTCGGGGACCAGTTCTCGCAACAGTTTCGGATGCCGCGCGAGCAGCGGGAGCACAGTCTTGGTTCGGGCGTGATCGTCAGCGCGGACGGTTATGTGCTGACCAACAATCACGTGGTTTCCGGCGCCGACGAGATCAAAATCTCGCTGGGAGACAAACGGGAATTCACGGGGCATGTCGTGGGCACCGACGCCAAGACCGACGTGGCCGTGGTGAAGATCGAAGGGAAGGATCTGCCGGTCTTGACGTTGGGCGATTCCTCCAAGGTGCAGGTGGGCGATTTTGCGCTGGCGGTGGGGAACCCGTTCGGCATTGGCCAGACGGTGACCATGGGGATCATCAGCGCCACGGGGCGGGGCGGCCTGGGAATCGAAGACTACGAAGACTTCATCCAGACCGATGCCGCCATCAACCCGGGCAACTCCGGGGGAGCGCTGGTCGACGTTCGCGGCGAACTGGTGGGGCTGAACACAGCCATCATCTCCGGCGACGGCGGCGGCAACCAGGGGGTCGGCTTTGCGGTGCCGGTCAATATGGCAAAAGCGGTAATGGACGAGATCCTGAAACACGGCAAGGTGCTCCGCGGGTCGATTGGCGTGCTGATCCAGCCGGTGACGCCGGAGCTTGCCAAATCGTTCGGCCTGACCGGGCAGCCGCGGGGCGCGCTGGTGGCCAATGTGACGCCCGGCAGTCCAGCGGAGCGGGCCGGCATCAAACGGGGAGACATCATTCTTGAATTGAACGGCGCGCCGATCAACGACAGCCGCGATCTAAGCCTGAAGGTTTCCATGATGGCGCCCGGCACGGTAGTGAAATTACAGGTTTTCCACGACGGCCATGAACAGGCGATGTCAGTGACTCTGGCCGAACTGCCTGCCACTTCGCAGGCCGCGGGCAGCGCGGCGCCGGGTACCTCTTCGGGACCACACCTGGGAATCTCGGTCGACCAACTCACGCCGCAGATCGCGCAGCAGCTCGGGTTGCCCGCCCAAACCGCGGGAGTCGTAGTCACCGACGTCCAGCCGGCCAGCCCGGCCGAAGAAGCGGACCTGCGGCGCGGCGATGTGATCCAAGAAGTGAATCGGAAACCCGTCGCCAGCCCGGATCAGTTTCGGAGCGCTATACGGCAGGCGGCTGCCAATCAGCCGGTTCTGCTGCTGATCGATCGTGGCGGCGACCACTTGTTTGTGGTGATACAGGCCAAGTAGGGCGCCGCAAAAAAAGGAGGATAGGAATTGTCTACGATCTCTGCCGCAGTTCCCGAGGCCAGCCGGGCCGAAGTGCTGGCCGTCTGTCCCCGGCCGGAGGACCGAATCCGGTTGCACGAAATATTCCGGGAGTACCACCTCGCGCTCCACGAAGCCGTGACGTGGCGGGACGGCGCCGAAAACCTGGCGCGCCACCGGCCGCAGGTCGTGATTTGCGAGGCCAGGCTACCGGACGCGGATTGGAAAGAGGTTCTCGACCAGACTGCTTCGCTGAGGGATGCGCCCAGGCTGATCGTGATATCCAGCCAAGCCGACGAATCGCTTTGGGCGGAAGTGCTGAATCTGGGCGGCTACGATGTGCTTCCCAAGCCGCTGGTTAAAGACGAGGTGGCCCGGGTAGTCGGGCTGGCCTGGCAAAACTGGAACAACGAGAGGGAGAGGCATGGGAGGCAGCCTCAATCGCTCGCAAAACTCTCAAAGAAGGAGAACTCGAAATGAAGAACGTCAAGATCATGACATGTGTCTGTGTGGGGCTGCTAGGCGTGATGCTGCCACAAGCCAAGGCAGACGCGTGGAACCAAAAAACCACCATTACATTCAGCGGGCCGGTGGAGATTCCGGGACAGGTTCTGCTGGCTGGAACGTACGTCTTTAAGGTCGCGGATTCGATGTCCGACAGGGATGTCGTGGAGGTCTACAACAAGAACGAGGACAAGTTCTACGGCTTTTTCCTCGCCATACCGGACTACCGTTTGAAACCGACGGGCAAGCCTGTCATTACGTTCAGGGAGCGGGCGGCGGGAGCTCCGGAAGCGGTGCGGGCGTGGTTCTATCCCGGCCGGAATTACGGCCACGAGTTTGTTTACCCCAAAGCCAAGGCCGTGGAGCTGGCCAAGGCGAACAATCAGCCGGTGGCGTCCATGCCAGATGAACTGGCCGCCAATACCACCAAGCCCACGAACACCATGCAGGAGCCGCAGGTGATGGCGGTGAAGCAGGCGCCCCTGAAGGCTCAGCAGCCCACCGGGGAGGAATTCGGGATCGCCGAATCTTTCCCTCCTCGCGCGCCAGCGGCTCAGACGCAGATGGCGGCTAACATGCCGAAAAAGATGCCCAAGACCGCCAGTCCTTTGCCCCTGATTGGCCTGATCGGGTTGCTGTCGCTCGGGACCGCGGGGTTGCTCCGGCTTACCAGCGCCACCTGGAAGTAGAGAGAATACAGGAAGCGGCACTGGCGGACACTCAATGCGGAAAGCGGTTCCGGCGGGAGGGCGCATGCTGGCTATACTGTGCGTCCTCCCACTGCTTTTTTCGATCGTGGGGCAACGTCTTTCCAGCCAAACGACGGCCCAGCCAGGCAGCGCCATCATATCGGTGAATGTGGACTTAGTGGTCCTGAATGCCACCGTCCGCGACAGGAATGGCGGGTTTGTTTCCGGCCTGCGAAAAGAGGATTTCCGGGTATTTGAGGATGGCGTGCCCCAGGAGATTCGAGTCTTTCAGCATGAGGACGTGCCGGTGGCGGTCGGGCTGATCGTCGATAACAGCGGGAGCATGGGCCGGAAAAAGAAGGACGTCACAGCCGCCGCTCTGGCGTTCGTGCGATCCAGCAACCCCCGGGACGAGATGTTCGTCGTCAACTTCAACGAGCGGACCACTTTCGGACTGCCCGATACCGAGCTCTTTTCAGCCAGCTCCTCCGAACTCGAACGTGCGCTGAATGGCGTTCCGGCGAACGGCGAGACGGCCCTGTACGATGCGATCGAAGCCGGGCTCAAGCATCTGAAGAAGGCCAGGCTCGATAAGAAGGCCCTGATTGCGATCAGCGATGGAGGGGATAACGCCAGCCATTCCACGCTCGGGCAGGTACTGGAGAGCGCCGGCCGTTCGGACGCGATGGTCTATACCATCGGCTTGTTCGACGAATACGACGAGGACCAGAACCCGCGAGTTCTGCGAAGGATCGCGCGCGCCACGGGCGGTGAAGCGTTTTTTCCCAACGAAACCAGCCAGGTCGTGCCGATTTGCGAGCGCATCGCGGAGGACATCCGCAACCAGTACACCATCGGTTACGTCCCTTCCAACCAGAAGCTCGATAACACCTACCGGACGATCGATCTGATGGCCACGGGGCGGCACGGCGAAAAATTCCTGGTGCGGACCAGAGCTGGCTACATTGCTTCGCCGGAACGGAACGGCCCGCCCGCCACTTCTCGGGAGAAACTCCGATGAGATTCCTCCCGCGGTCCGACCCAGCCAGACGAAGGATACGGCTTGCGGGGCATGTATTCACGGTGGCCGGCCTGCTGGCTCTGGGATACTGCCTGGCGGTGTTCCTGGAGGCGAAGTATTATGAAGCCAGCGCCGGGCGGGAGTTCGCCACGGAGCTTCGCCTGAAAGCGGCGGGCATGCCGGCTATCTCCAGTCTCACTGCCCCCGCCGTCGTCGCTCCGGTGCGCGGCGATCTCGTCGGCCGTCTCGATATCCCGCGCATTGGTATTTCGGTAATGGTCGTCGAAGGGGTGGACGGCGGCGACCTCAGGCGGGCGGCCGGTCACATACCCGGGACAGCGCTTCCGGGGGAAGCGGGGAATGTGGGAATCGCCGCGCATCGAGACACGTTTTTCCGGCCTCTGCGCGCCATCCAACGGAACGACACCATCACCGTGAGCACTCTTCAGGGAGTGTATCGCTACCGGGTGGTGTCCATGAAAGTAGTCGGGCCGGAGGACATCCAGGTGCTGTATCCGACGGGCCGGGATACTCTGACTCTGGTCACCTGCTTCCCCTTCAATTACGTGGGACCGGCGCCGAAACGGTTTATCGTGCGGGCCGACCGCGTGCCAGAAGTATGAATTCCATGGTTAGGAGATAGTAGCTATGCTCAAACGTTTGATTGTGACGATCATGCTGATGGCCTTGTGCTGGTCGGCATTTGCGATCGAGCGGCGCCACGGCATCCTGGTCGGGGTGGTCCTGAAACTGGACGCCGCCACCAAGACAGCCGTCGTCAAACTGGCGGACGGAACCGAACACACTTTTCACTTCGTGAAGCGAACCACTGTTCACGGCGCCGAAAACACGGCCGCGGGCGCCAAGGATGCATTTCATGGATTGAAAGAGGGCAGCGAGGTGGCCGTGCATTATACGGCCAAAGGAACCGAGGAAACCGCCGAGGAAGTTGACAATGTCGGCAAGGACGGAATGAAGGCTACGGAAGCCACCGTCACCCACATCGATCGCGGCGCCAAGACACTCGCCGTCAAAACCGCCGACGGCACCGAGGAGACCTATCGCCTGACCGACAGCGCCGCCAAGGATGCCGGAACGGATATCGCCGAGGGCGCCGAAAAGTCCGCGATAGTGACCGTCTACTACACGGAGGAAGGCGGCCGCAAGGTGGCCCACTTTTTCCAAAGGGCGATTTAGCGTAAGCCCGCCGCCGTTACCGCGCCTGCGCCAGCCGCCGGTGGTCTTTCAGGATGCAGCGGTCCATCACCACTTCCAGGCCCGCGTCCCTGGCCCGGCGCGCGGCCTCTTCGTGGACTACGCCTTCCTGCATCCAGACCACCTTCGCGCCCTTGCGGATGGCGGCTTCCACAATCTCCGGCACGTACTCCGGGCGCCGGAAAATGTCCACGATGTCGATGGGCTCCGGAACCGATTCCACATCGGGGTAGCACTTCTCGCCCAGGACCTCGGTCTCATGCGGGTTCACCGGAATGATCCGATACCCGGCCCGCTGCATGTATTCCGCCACGCCATAACTGGGACGGTAGCGCTTGGCGGAGAGACCCACGACAGCGATGGTCCGGCCAGCCCGCAGGATTTCGGAAATCTGTCTCATACGGCTTCCTGTTGGATGGCGCGGGCGGCGGCGCGTTTCAGTTTTTGCGCCTCTTCGTCGGTCAGGTAGCGGAACTGGCCGGGCTTCAGCGAACCCAGTTCGATGGGGCCGATGCGCACCCGCTTCAACTTCTCGACCAGAAGCCCAAAATGTTTGAACATCAGCCGGATCTGGTTATTGCGGCCCTCGAAAAGCCGCACCTCGTACCACGGATTCTCAGCCTGGTGGACCACCCGCAAACCGGCCGGCATGGTGCGGCGGCCGGAGAGCGGAATGCCCTCCCGAAACTGCTGTTCCTGTGGGCCCGTGAGCGATCCGTTCACTTTCACCACGTAGGTCTTGGGCAAGTGCGTGGCGGCCGACATGATGGCGTTGGCCAACTCGCCATCGTTGGTCATGAGCAACAGGCCTTCGCTGTGATAGTCCAAGCGCCCCACCGGGTACACCCGCTCCTTCACCCCGCGCAGCAATTCCATGACCGTGGCGCGGTGCTGCGGGTCGCTCACCGTCGTCACCGTGTTGTTGGGTTTGTTGAGGACGATGTAGACCAGGCGCCGGGGCGCGTGAATCAACCGGCCGTCCACTTTGATGTGGTCGCGATCGAGGTCGGCTTTCGATCCCAGCTCGGTAACCACCGCGCCGTTCACCGCCACGCGGCCGGCCACCATCATCTGTTCCGCCTGGCGCCGCGAGGCCACGCCGGCCTGCGAGAGGATTTTCTGGATGCGCTCTTCCGGCATCAGCTCTCCTGCTCCGGCAGATCGGGGGCCGGGGGCGCGACGTCGGGCGGGTCGGGGGGCAACTCCGCCGGCTCTTCCATGCCCGGCAGCAGTTCCGGCTGCTCCGCGTCGGCGAATGCCATGCGGCGGATCTCTTCGAATTCCTTGAGCGATGGCAGCTCGCTCAGGTCCTTGAGCCCGAATTGGATCAGGAATTCCCGGGTGGTCTGGTACAGGATCGGCTTGCCGATGACGTTCTTGCGCCCGGCTGCCGCAATCAGCTTGCGGTCCAGCAGCGTCTTCAGAACGCTGGCGCCCTGGACGCCCCGGATGGCCATGACTTCGGGCGCGGTGACGGGCTGTTTGTAGGCGATCACGGCCAGGGTTTCCAGCGCCGGCAGCGAAAGCTTGAGCGGTGGTTTGAGGCTCTTGACGAAGCTGCGGACGGCCTCGTGGTGCTCCGCCTTGGTGGTCATTTTGAAGCCACCGGCCACTTCCCGGATGCTGACGCCGTGCTCCGGCTTGTCGAATTCCGCCATGAGCTGGCCGAGCAGCGCCTGAATGCGCTCCAAGGGCTGATCGAGCGCGCCGGCCATCTGCGCCGCGGTGAGTGGCTCCTCCGCCACGTACACAATGGCCTCCAGAACGGCCTTCAGTTGCGCGTCTTCCACGGGAACGGGCGGCGGCGCGCCCTCCGAAGCCAGCCATTCGTCCATGTAGAGCGCCGGCTGCGGCTCAGTCTCGCCGGGTTCCAGGCTGGCGCTTTGCGGGGGTGTTTCCAGTTCTTCCATGCCTTATCAGATGTAATCTTTCTCGATGGCCGCGATGGGCTCGTCGGAAGCGAACACGGCGTCGAAGTTCAGGTGTCGCTTCAGTGCGATTTCGCCGAACAGGTTCTTCTGCGTCACCACCACGGCTTGCATCCGCACCATCTCCAGCACGGCCAGGAACAGCGCGATCATGGCGCGGCGGCTGGGCTGCCGCTCGAAGATCCGCAGGATGAAGACCGGCTGGCCCTCCCCCGCCTCCACGAAGCGGTCTCTCAGATAGTGCATCATTTCCGAGACCGTCACGTCGGCCGTTTCCACTTCATACGCGGGGCGGTTGCGGGCCCGTTCCAGCATCTCGCCGAAGGCTTTGACCAAATCGAAGAGCGTGATGGCGAGGCCCGGGTCGTCGTCCTCGGAAACGAAGGCCTTCATCTGCGGATTCGACCAGACGTTCTCCTCGATCATGCGCTTCTGCTGGAGCATTTCAGCCGCATTCTTGAAACGCTCGTGTTCCAGGAGCCGGTCCACCAGTTCCTGCCGTGGATCTTCCGCCGTCTCGGCGTCCGGCCCCAGGGCCGGATCGCGCGGCAATAGCATTTTGGACTTGATGTGGATCAGGGTGGCCGCCATGTAGACGAATTCCGCGCTGAGATCGATATCCATCTCGCGCGCCTGTTCCATGTATGCCAGGTACTGTGCCGTGATGGTGGCGATGGGGATGTCCTTGATGTCGATCTGCTGCTTGCGGATCAGGTCCAGCAGCAGGTCCAGCGGCCCCTCATACTGCTCCAAATGGATATTTAGCGGCGACGACACCGCTTTCACGATAGCATGGGCCGCACGGGTGACGAGCGCGGCTCCGCCGCCGGCGTAGCGTCGGCGGTCTATGCCGCCGGTGGGGTTGTCTGGACCGGGAAGAACACCGGCGACAAGGGGGTGCCCTCTGGGCCCGGCGCTACCTCGCCGCCCGCGCTTCGTGTTAAACCGGATTAAGAATCGAGGCCGGGTGATAGGGTTGCGCGCGATTTGCATTGCGATGTCGCTGTGGTGTCAGGCTGCCCTGGCCGGCCAGTCCCCGGCGGCGCCTGTCATCGACGTCACCGTCCTCGATCAAACCAGCCAGGCCGTCTCCGGCGCTCGAGTCCAACTCATGGTTGACCAGCAGGTAGTGGCTTCGGCCGGGACGGATGAGAACGGTCGCGCCCGGTTCACGCAACTTACGCCCGCCCGCTATGCCATCGTGGCTACGAAAGAGGGTTTCGAGCCGGCGCAGAAGGCCGGTCTCGACCTGGCGCCGGCGGGCTCCCTCTCCATCGGGCTGACCCTCGTTCCCCTCACTCAACGCGAGAGTATCGACGTGAAGGACACGGCCGCTGCCGTCGAAGTGGGCGCGTCGGCCCCCACCCAGTTGGCGGGGCCAGCCGCCAAGGAACTTCCCAACCGCCCGGCAACCGTGGCGGATGCCCTGCCCATGCTCCCGGGCGTGGTCCGCGAGCCGGGCGGCGGGCTCATGATTTCCGCCAGCGGCGAGCAACGCAGCGCCATGATCGTGAACTCAGCCGACGTCACGGACCCCGCCACGGGCCAGTTCGGGTTGACCATACCGATCGACAGCGTCGAGACCATGAACGTCTACCAGACGCCCTATCTCTCGGAGTACGGAAGGTTTACGGCGGGCCTGGTGTCGGTGGAAACGCGCCGCGGCGGCGACAAGTGGAAACTGGAATTGAACGACCCCTTCCCGGACTTCCGCATTCGCAGTTACCAGATGCGAGGTGTCAAGGACGCCACGCCGCGGCTCAATTTCGAAGGGCCTGTCATCCCGCACAGGCTGTACTTGTCGGAAGGATTCGAATACGAGATTCGCAAAATCGAGGTCTATACTCTGCCTTTTCCCGACAATCAGAAACTGGAGCAAGGAATCAACTCCTTCACGCAGTTCGACTGGATCGTCTCGGATAAACACCTGGTGACCGCCACGGTTCACGTGGCCCCGCAGCGCTTGGGCCACGTCAACATGGACTACTTTAACCCGGAACCGACCACCCCCGACGCCAGCACGCACAGCTACACCGGAACCGTAGCCGACCGGCTGACCCTATTCGGAGGCCTGCTCGAAAGCACCTTCTCCGCCATGCGTTCCGATGTCGGGGTCTGGGCGGAAGGCGACCAGGACCTGACCATCACTCCCATGGGCAATCGCGGGAGCTACTTCGCCAATAAGACCCGCGACGCGTCGCGGTCGAGCGGAGGGTCCAGCTACTCCTTTGCTTCCCTCTCCGGATGGGGCGCGCACGACCTGAAGATCGGGTCCTATATCGCGGGCAGCTCGGAGAACGGCCAACTGGACGAGCAACCGGTAGACATCCTGGGACCGGCGCAACAGTGGATCGAACGCATCGACTTCCCCAGGAGCCACTCGTTTCAGATCTCGGATATCGAGTACTCCTTTTACGGACAGGACCATTGGGTTGTTTCGTCGCGGCTGGCCCTGGATCTCGGCGTCCGCACCGACTCGCAGGACGTGTCGGAATCGTTCCGTGTAGCGCCGCGGGCGGGCATCGCGTGGAGCCCGTTGGCCCATGCAGGCACCCTGGTCCAGGCCGGATACGGGTTGTTTTTCGACCGCGTCCCCCTCAACGTCTACTGCTTCAATAAATACCCCGACCAGGACATCACCATGTACGGCGCCGACGGCCAGGTCTCGGCCGGGCCATTTCTCTATCTGAATACCCTGGGGCAGGTGAAGGTCAAGCATCCATTCGTTTTTCAGAGCCCCCAGGACGGTAATTTCTCGCCCGAGAGCGCCATCTGGAGTCTGCAAGTCGAGCAGCCCCTGACGCCATTCCTGAAGCTCCGCGTGGGGTATCTGCAAAATTATTCCCAAGGCCTGGTCATTCTGAATTCCGTGGCTCCCGATCCGGACACCAATACCGGCGCCTATCTGCTCTCGGGCGTGGGGCAGTCCCGCTATCGCCAACTCGAGGTCACCGCGCGCATGCGGCTCAAGGGCCAGGGGCGCCAGTTGTTTTTTTCTTATGTCCACAGCCGCGCCCGAGGCGATTTGAACGACTTCAGCAACTACTTGGGCACTTTCCCCATCCCCATCATCCGCGGCAACCAGTTCGGCAACCTCCCGGCCGATCTGCCCAATCGCCTGCTGGCTTGGGGCATGGTGCAACTGCCGTGGAAATTCCGAATCGCTCCCGTGGTCGAGTATCGCAATGGATTCCCGTACTTCGCGACCGATGCGGCCCAAGACTACGTCGGAGTTCCCAACCAGTCCCGGTTCCCCAACTTCTTCTCGCTGGATTCCCGCATTTCCAAGGACATCCAGGTCAATCCGAAATACGCGGTCCGGTTGTCGGTGAGCAGCTTCAACTTGACCAACCACTTCAACCCGGAGGCCCTCCACTCAAACACTGCCGACCCCGCGTTCGGCTACTTCTTCGGCCATCGCGGACGACGTTTCACCGCCGATTTCGACGTCCTGTTTTAGGAGCGCAGCCTGTTATGCTGCCGTCTCCGCACTCTTGCGGAGACGTTTTGTGGGGCGCGAAGCAAGCGTAGACGTTGGGCGCCGCTCAGCCATGCGCCCTGCGGCCTTTCCCAGACGTATGTTCGCACCGCTCAACCGGCGCGCGGCGACTTGGCATCGTGGCCACCAACGCGCGCAGAACGGCGTTTACAGATGCCGCGCTATGGAACACCCGCGCCACGTCCGGGTCCAGCAGGACCGCCACCGATCCCGGCCGGGCACGCCCGGCAAACCGGTTCGGCTTGGCTTTTGTGTAATCGAAACGGTACTCGGGCCGAAGCCCGTTGGCTCGTTTCGCCTTGACCTTATTTTGCGGCGTATTCTTCATTATCGCCCTGTTCCGCCAACGAGCTCGTGTCTCTCTTACAGAATAACGGAATCGCGGGGCATCGGTCCGTGCAGCATCGGTTGAGATTTTCACAGATTCCAGCAACTGCCGAAGAATGAATAGCCGGGACGCAGAGATTCGAACCCCGAAGCGCACATCCAGAGCCTGCTCCACGCCTTTCTGCCGGCTGGACTTTTGCCGGTCGCCGCGTTTCGACACCGCCCCGCCGCCCCATGTGGCGTTTTTCAACAGCCGGTGTATCGGCCCTGCACAGTTTCGGTGCCCGCTGTCTGAAAAAAGTGAACTTTTGGCCGGAGGGCGATAACCTTTGGCGCTCGTTCAGCGTCTTCACCGTTGAAGCAACACCAACAGTTGTAACGGGGCCCACTGGGCTGGAAGGAAAAAAAATGCAATCTTTCTCAAGCAGCGCTCCCGCGCCCGGCTCTGGCAGCGAGCCACAGACCATCCCAACCCTGCCTGTTCCCGGTCCAGCAGTTGTGCCGCCCAAACAACCGGCGAAGCGGCGGGTTGCCATATGGGGGATTCTCCTGGTGGTAGCCATCCTAGGCGGAGGTATCGCACTCTATCTAAACACCCAATCCGGTCAGAAGGCTTTGGGAAAAGGGGGGCCACCGGCGGCGGTCGTGCCGGTGGTAGCGGTCTCGCTCGGCGATCTTAACGCTACCGTGCGCGTGAGTGGCACGGTGGCCGCGCAGAACTTCGCGGCCTTGCTGGCGCCGCGCATCATGGGCAGCCGGTCCGGAATGAACCGCGGCGGCACCGACAGCAACTTCAGCCTCGGTAGCGCCGGGAGCGGCAGCGGTGGTGTGGGCGGCGGAGGTCCCATGAACGATTTCAGCCTGGTGCTGATGAAGCTCGCCGATGCTGGCCGGCACGTGAAAACCGGGGACGTGGTGGGCCAGTTCGATCCGCAGATGCAGCAGCAGCGGCTGGACGACTATAGAGACTCCGTGATCCAGACGCAGAACTCGGTCCGCAAGATGATCGCCAACCTGGCAACCATCAGAGAGGCGCACGATCAGACCGTGCTGACCGCCAAGGCCAATTGGGACAAAGCGGTTCTGGACATGCAGACGGCGCCCATCCGGTCCGCCATTCAGGCGGAGGAGTACAAGCTGGCGGCGGAGCAGGCCGAGGCCACTTATAAGGAACTCGTGCACGAGGCGTCCCTGGTGATCGAGCAGCAGGCGGCGCAGATCCGGGTTCAGCAACTGAACCTGGACCAGGCCGCCATCGAGCTCAAACGGGCCGAAATGAACGTGCAGAGGATGACCGTCAAGAGCCCCATGGACGGCATCGTGGTGATGCAGAGCATTGTGCGCAATGGCGAGTTTGGGCAGATTCAGGAAGGCGACCAGGTTTTCGCCGGCCAGCCTTTCATGCAGATTGTGGACCCGACTTCCATGGTGCTGGACGCCACGGTGAACCAGGTGGATGCCGAGAAGCTCCGGCTGGGCATGAAATGCAATATCCGGCTGGATGCCTATCCCGATATCCAGATGCCGGGCACGCTCATCGGCATCGGCGCGCTCTCCAAAACCAGCACCTTCCGCGCCAGCTACGTGGGAGAGATCCCCATACGGCTCAAAATCGAGCGGACCGACCCACGCGTCATCCCGGATCTCACGGGAAGCGCGGAGATCGTGCTGAACTCCCAGAGAGACACGCTGCTGGCGCCGCGCGAAGCGGTTTTTGAGGAGAATGGCAGTCCGTTCGTTTTCCTGCAAGGCCCCGAGGGCTGGATCCGAAAACCGGTGGAACTGGGCCTAGAGAACTTCACCACCGTGGCGATCCAGTCCGGTGTGAAGAAAGGGGACGTGATCGCAACCCAACGGCCCATGTAGCGTCGAGAAGCGATATTGGTCGAGAGCAAATACTATGGCATCGAAAGATCTGAGACCCAAGCAGCGTCTGGGGCGGTCGCATCCGACGAGGGTGAAAATCATCACCTGGATCCTCGGGCTGGCGGTAGGCGGCGGCGGCCTGTATGCGGCCTATCGCTACACGGGGACGACCGAGGTGGAGGTCGCGGTGGCGCGCGTGAGACGCGCGGATTTCATCATCAGCGTGCGGACGCGCGGCACCGTCCAGAGCGCCCATTCGTTCATCCTCACGGCTCCGCACGTGCCGGGCCTGCGTATCGTCCATCTGGCGGACAACGGAAGGCCGGTCAAGAAAGGCGACGTTGTCGTGGAATTCGACGCCATTCAGCAGGAGCAGAATGTCATTGCGCGGACCACTGCCGTGCGCGCCGCCGACGGCGACATCGAGCAACTCAAGGCCACCCAGGTGATGAACAACGAAGCGGACGCCATGAACAAGATGCAGGCCGAGTACGGCGTGGAGAGCGCCCGGCTGGACGCCAGCAAGGCCGAGGTGCTCTCGGTGGTGGATGGCGCCAAAAACCGCATTCAGGTGGGCGTCATGGAAGGTTCGTTGCAGCAGGTCAAGTCCACTATGAATGCGCATGATGTGGGGAATCAATCGGACCTCGCCCGGGACACCCAGCGCAAGAACAAGGCCGTCGCGGATCTCGACCTGGCCGCCAGCTACCTGACTATGATGCAGCTTCGCGCGCCAGCCGACGGCATTGTGAACATACTTCCGAATTTTCGTTCGCAAGGCACCTTCGGCCGGACGCCGCCGCCGTTCAAGGAAGGCGACAATGTGTGGACCGGAGCGGCCATTGCCGAGATCCCGGAGCTCTCCGAGATGTACGTGGATCTCAGTCTGGAAGAGGTGGACCGCGGCAAGCTGCAGCTCGGCCAGGCCGTGCGGGTGCGTGTGGACGCCATTCCGGACAAGGAATTCGCGGCTGAAATCACCTGGATCAGCCCCATCGCCGCGCTGATCTACAAGGGAGGCTCCACGCCGGAGAAGACTTTCCCGGCGCACGCCACCCTGAAGAAGCTGGACGACCGTCTGCGGCCGGGCATGAGCAGCAGCGCGGAGATCATTGTCGAGCGGCAGGCGAATCAACTGCTCATTCCGATTCGCGCCAGCTTCGACCGGAACGGCAAGCCCGCGACTTACGTCGAGATCGGCAAGCAGTTCGTGGTCCGGCCCATCCAGGTGGGCCGTCGCAACGATGAAGACATCATCGTGACGGGCGGCCTGAAGGAAGGCGAAACGGTGACGCTGGAAAGCCCGGCAGAGGCGGCCAAGAGGGCGAAAAAGAAGCTGTAAACGCGCGGAGGAGCGCTCTGGTTCGCGGAGCGTTTCCACGGCGGGAATGGTTCTACATGTTTAAGAAGGTCATCATTCGATTATTCGGGCTGGCGATCCTGGTGGGCCTGGGATATGGCGGCTACCGGTTCTTCCAACAACTGCCCGAACGGCAGGAACAGATCGCGACCGCCAGAGTGCAGCGCAGCGACGTGGTCATCCGCGCTTTCACGCGCGGTGAACTGCACGCCGTGCGGTCGGCCACGCTGCTGGCGCCCAACCTCAACGGTACGGTTCAGATCACGGAGCTGGCTCCCACGGGAGCGTTCGCTCATGAGAAGGACCTCATTGTCGAGTACGACGATTCCGAGCGCCAGGCTGCGCTGGAAGAGGCGCGGCTGGGGGTGCAACTGGTGGACGAGCAGATCAAACAGGTCAAAGCCAGCCAGGACATCCAGGCGAGCGAGGATGCGGTGACCCTGCTGACCGCGCGGTACGCCATCCAGACGGCGCAACTGAACGTGCAACAGAACCCGATCCTGGACGCCATTGACGCCAAAAAGAACATCCTGGCGCTCGAAGAGGCCAAGCGCGCGCTGACACAACTGGAAATCGACGCCAAGTCGCGTCAGGACCAGTTCGCTTCGCAGCTCGCGGTCTACCAGGAGCAGCGCAACCGCAGCCTCCTGACGGTGACGCAGGAATTGGGCCACATCGCGCAAACCAAGTCCCTGTCGCCGATCACCGGGTTAGTGGCCATCCGGCAGAACCGCGCCGGGAACTTCAACTTTGGCCAGGAGATGCCCGACATTCGGGAAGGCGACACGCTCCAGCCGGGCATGCCGGTGGCGGACGTGCTGGACCTTTCCGAAGTGGAAGTATGGGCCAAGGTCGGCGAACTCGACCGCGCCAACCTGAAGGAAGGCCAGGATGCGCTGTTGCAGCTCGACGCCGTTCCGGACAAGCAGTTCCACGGCAAGATCAAGACCATGAGCGGCACCGCGACCTCGGACGTGTTCTCGGGCGATCCCTCCAAGAAGTTCGACGTGGTGTTTTCGGTGGACATGCGGCAACTGCTGGCGGGACTCGGGATGAAGCCAGCCGACGTTGATCGCACGATGGCGACGTCCGCGGAAAACGCCAAGAAAAACCTGGGGGGCCCTGCCGGCGGCTCGATCTTCACCGCCGGACCGATGGACCAGGGTGGGTTGCCGGGCGGGATGCCGGGCGGCATGCCGGGGGCGGAGGCCAACCAGGATCAAGGCGGCGGGCAGGGACGCGGCGGAGTGCCCTCTGGGCCCCGTGGCGGACGCGGGGGCGGTATGTCCCAAGCGGATCGTCAGAAAATGCAAGACCTGATGAAGCAAGCTCAGAACGGCACTCCGGAGGAACGCCAGAAGCTGATCGAGCAGTTCACCCAGGCAATGGCTGCTAGCTCTGGGAGCCCCTCGGGGCGCGGCGCGGGCGGCCGGGGCGGTGAAGGCCGCGGCGCCGGCGGACGGGGTGCTGCCGCTGGCCCCGGCGCCGGCACCGCGGGCCAAGCCATTGGCCGCGCGGGCGACAACGCCCTGCAAGAGATGGTCCAACGCTACAGTGTTTCGGAATACTCGGAAGAGGATCGCAACAACGCCAAGCTGCCGCTTCCTCCGGAAGAGGACTCGCAGGTCAATGTGCTGCTGCGGCCCGGGCTGCTGGCCGACGTGGAAATCCAGGTCGAGAGGATTCCAGACGCTTTGCACGTCCCCGCCCAGGCGGTCTTTCAAAAGAACGGAAAACCGACGGTCTTCGTACAGGATAGGAACAAGAGATTCGTGCCACGAGAGGTACAACTCGTCAAGCAGAGTGAATCCATGATGGTGCTGGCCTCCGGCGTGAAGGCCGGCGATATCGTGGCGCTCTCCGATCCCACGGCCCAAAAGTCGGGCAAGAAGGAAACGGGCGAAAAGAAATCGCAGGGCAGCCCTATGGGCGGCATGGGAGGAGGGAAATAGCCATGGCGCTTTTTTCGCACGTTCTTCCCGAATTGAAGATGGGGATGGCCAGCCTCTTTGCGCACAAACTGCGCAGCCTGCTGACCATGCTCGGCATGATCTTCGGCGTTGGCGCGGTGGTGGCCATGCTCTCCATCACCGCCGGCGCGCAGAAGGAGATGATGAGCTTCATCGATCAGCTCGGCGTCAACAACATCATCGTGGAGGCGCATGAAGCGGTGGACCGCAACGAGCTGCAGACCGTCCGCGCCATTTCGCCGGGGCTCAGTTTCCGCGATTACCGGGCCATCTCGGAAAACGTGCAGGGCCTGGTGGCCATCACGCCGCGCAAGCGGTTCAAGCCGCAAAAGCTGCTGCCCAAGACCAGCCAGGAACCACCCCAGCTCATCGGTGTGCTGCCGAATTTCGTGGAGATCAACAGCCTGAAGCTGGTGGCCGGCCGGTTCTTTACGGAAGAAGAGAACCAGGCGTCGGCGCCGGTGTGTGTGCTGGGCGAAAGCGCTAAAGTGAACCTGCTCGGTTACGACAATGCCGTCGGCAAGTACGTGAAGGTCAACGACACGTGGCTGCAAGTGATCGGGGTGCTGACGCCCCAGGCCGGCAGCGACGCGGACGTGGAAGGCGTGCAGTCCGTCAACCGCAACAACATGGTGATTGCGCCACTGAACACCGTGATGCGGCGGTTCGAGGACAACACCAGCTATCTGAAGGACGAAATCGACGGCATTTATATGAAGGTGAAGCCGGGAGTCGATTCCATCGAAACGTCCAACGTAGTGCGCGCCATTCTCGAAGCGACCCATAAGGATGCGGGCGATTTCACCTTGGTGGTGCCCGAGGGGCTGCTCGAGGAGCGGCGGCGCACGCAGTTCATCTTCAGCATTGTCATGATTTGCATCGCCGGCATTTCCCTGCTGGTGGGCGGCATCGGCATCATGAACATCATGCTGGCGACGGTTCTGGAGCGGACGCGCGAGATCGGCATCCGCCGCGCCATCGGCGCCCGTCAGAGCGACATCGTGCGCCAGTTCCTGACCGAGGCGGTCCTGATCTCGATTGCCGGCGGTCTGATCGGCATCGCGTTCGGGTTCACCTTGTCGCAGATCATTGCGTCCGCCGCGGGCTGGTCCACGGTAGTAACCGGGTCTTCGATTGCCATTGCCTTCGGCGTATCGGTATTCATCGGACTTTTGTTTGGCATTTATCCGGCCGTTCAGGCCGCCAAATTGGATCCCATCGAGGCTATTCGCTACGAGTAGAACTATGCTGTTCCGAACTTCATTTACAGGCATTCTCCTGGCGGCGGGCGCGTTGGCGCAGACGTTGTCGTTCCCCAAGCCGGCTTACTTTCGCGAGACGTTTCAGAGGGCCCAGACCAAGGTCGAATTGAAAGCCCCGGTGCTGCTGAAGGATTTTGTGGCAGACGGCAAGCTGGAGCTTTCCCTGAAGCACTACCTGGAGCTGGCGATGGCCAACAACACGGACATCCAGCTCCAATTGATCAGTCTGGAGATTCCCAAGAACAACATTCTGGCGGCGTTCGGGGTGTGGGATCCGAAGGCCCTCGCCAGTTTTTCCACTACCCGGTCCACCACCGTGCCTACCAATGCGACCACCGCTCAGAATGCCGCGTCTCTGACCAAATCGCTCAACCAGCCTTATAACCTCCAATACAGCCAGACGCTGCCAGAGGGGTTGAGCTATACGGCGAGCTTTTCGGGGGCGAAGAGTTCCCAGACCAACTCTTACAACAACTACAATCCGGCACTGACGGCCAACATGCGGTTCAGCGTCACCCAGCCGCTGATCCAGAACCGCGGCTCGTATGTAAACCGGATTCCGCTGATGGTGGCTCAGAGCAATTACCGGATATCGGATTACGCGATGCGGGTGCAGCTCTTGAACTTCGTGAACATCGCCGAGACCGCGTATTGGAACGTGATATTGGCGCGCGAAAACGTGAGGGTGGCGGAAAGCGGCGAGAACAATGCCTCCGAGTTTCTGAAGTACATGCAGAAAGAACTGGAACTCGGGGCGCTCTCGCCACTCGATATCTATAACCCGGAGCAGTCGCTGGCGACCGCCCAGCTAAGTGTATCGCAGGCGAAATTCGCTCTGGCCCAGGCCGAGGATACGCTACGCCACCAGATGGGCGCCGACCTCGATCCGGAGGTCCGCAAACTCCCCATTTCGCTCACCGAGTCGGTGGACCTGGGGCCGGCCGATTCCATGCCCGTGGACCGGGAGCAGGCGGTGGCCAAGGCACTGGTCAACCATCCGGCCATGAAGCAGGCCTTGCAGAGGCTCGATGTGGACGACCTCGGGATCCACTCCGCCAAAAACGGCCTGCTTCCGAACCTCTCCTTTTCCCTGTATTACCAAACCAACGGCACCGGCGGCGTATACAACCCCGGCCTCTCGACCATAGTCGGAGCCGGCGGTGTGTCGGAGTTGATTCCGGGCGGCATCGCCGATGCGTTGGACCAGATGTTCGGATTCTCGTATCCCACCTACTATGCGTCGCTTACCTTGAACCTTCCCATCAAGTCTCGCGCCGCCTCGGCGGCCATGGCCACCGCCACCGTCCAGAAGAAAACCGACATGCTCAACTGGCGCAACCAGGGGCAGGCCATCCGGCTGAACATCCTGACTGCCGTATCCAAACTGGAGGGCGCCAAAGAACAGTTGAAGCTGGCCAAGACCGCCATGGATTTCGCGCAGAAGAACCTGGACGCCGAGAACACCAAGTTTCAGCTCGGCACCGAAACCAACCAAAACGTCATCAACGCGCAGACCGTGCTGGTGCAAGCGCAATCGGCGGTGGTCACCAATCAGGTCGGCGTTCAAATGAATCTGCTGAACCTGCTCACCCAGACGGGCGAACTGCTGGACGAGCGGGGTATCGTAGTCCAATAGCGGTGTAGCGCCGGCGGCGCTACCACACAATGCAAACGCTGGTTCTGGCGCCGCTGCTGGCAGCGGTCCTGACGTTCTTCCTGCCCACGGTGCGGAATCGTGTGCGCGACGCGCTACATTCCCGCCCAGCGGCCATCTGGGCCGTTCCGTTTCTGCTCGTCGCCGTCTTCAGCGGCGCGGCCGCGCTGGCGGGTGCGTTCAGCGTTTCACTGGCGCTTCTCGTTTTGGGGTATACGGCCGCGCCGGTGGTTTGCGCGTGGGCGGGAGGGGCGGGCTTCATCGAGCGGCCGGCCGCGCTCGACTTCGTGGCCATTCTGCTGCTCTGGCTGCCGCTCGAATTCGCCGCCGGCGCCCGCCTGGTTCCGCGTCCGGCGCAGGGATTCCTGCACAGCGTGGCGTATGCCATCGCCATTCTTCTGGGCCTGGTGCTGTTTACCGGGTTCCGATCGTTTCCGGGGATGAAGTACAACCTGCCGCGGCGGGGGTCCGATTTCGGGCTGCCTCTGGCGGCCTTCGCCATCACGGCGCCGGTGTTGATGGTGGTTGGGATCGCCATCGGGTTCATTCCCATGCCGCACTGGCCCGGGGCCGCGGCGACCGGCGGCAGGATGGCCGGAGCTTTTGGCCTGATCGTGGCGGGGACGGCGCTGCCGGAGGAGATCCTGTTCCGCTCGCTCATCCAGAACCTCATCACGTTGCGCTTCGGCGCGAGTTGGCGCACGCTGCTGGCGGCCAGTCTGGTTTTCGGCTGCGCGCACCTGGATAACGGACCGCAGCCGTTGCCGAACTGGCGCTACATGATCCTGGCGACCATTGCCGGTGTGGCGTACGGTAAGGTCTTCCAGAAAGCATCGACGGTGCTGTCTTCCGCGGCGCTGCACGCCATGGTGGATTGGACCAAACACTTCTTCTTTTAGGGCGCCGCGCCGTGTCGAATTCGAAGTCGCGGTGACGCAGCGCCTTAGAAACAGAACGGCGGATCGTTTCCTCGCCCTGAGCGGTGTCCTGATTCTCCGATCCGATTGGCGCCAGTGACGCGTGGGCCACCGGAGTAGATTGCGGCCCTCCCTTGAGTACCACGATCAATTCTCCATGTCGTTGGTCTCCAAGTAAATCTGCTGGGTCGTCTTCCCGAAGCAAATCAGATGCTTGCCGTCGGCTGCTACTTTCAACTTGGTCACCGAATGGTTCACCGGGATGCGCCTTACTACCGCCGCCGTCTGAACATCCACTACGATGATTTCGTGACCCTCCAGGTCCAGCGCAAAGAGGAATCGGCCATCCGGCACATACAGATTGCGCACCGTTTGCCCGATGACCACCGGCAGATCCAACTGGACGGCCCGCTAGATCTCCCGTCTTTCGCCCTGCGCGATGTCGTCTCCGATCGCCTCTGCCGTGCGTTCCACCGTTCTGGTGGTGACTTCCAGATCCGCCAGCGGTTTCATCTGCTGCCGCCCCTGATCGAACGGCGCCCCCTGGCCCACCAAGGCGTTCATGCGGCGCACCCCTGGAGAAAACTCCGTGTTCTCAATGTCCAACTCGACATCCACGGGGAATTGACCGGCGTGACAACGCGCACACCGATAGTAGGGGCGCGAAACCTGTACCCGACCCACGGCGGTCAGTACGGGTTTGGCGCGCAGTTCGCGGTACTGAGCTTGCTGGCCGCACAGGCAAGCCACAGCGCGTTTTTCGTTGGCAGGCGCGGGGAAGCGCAGCAGTTCGATCAAGGCGGCTGCGCCCGCACGGTGCATGGCTGAGCGCACCGCCATCTCAACGGCTTCCAGATCGAGACGGCCGGCCTTGCGCCGACCACTGAAAATGACGCGCAAGAGTTGGTCTATTTCGCGCGCGACTTCCTGGCGGATCGCCCCTGCCGTTTTTTTCCCGGGTCCGTCTGCGGCTCATCTTCGGTCGGCCGCAACTGGCAGATCTCGGCGTTGGTCTCGACAAACTCACGAGTGAGCTGCTGGAACTTGCGGAACTCGGCCACTTCGCGCTCTGCCTTGTGTATGGCGGCGGGGGTTGGCAATGACTCGGAGACGGTCTTGCCGTCCACTTTATAGGTGAGCCGGAGATTGGGGCCGTGGACCGGCTGGCCGGGCTGATGGCAGCGACAACCCGGCTTGCCGCATCGTCCGGAGGTACTGGTAATCGAACCGGCGCGAAGATCGCCGAGTTGAGCAACCTGCTGAGCGATGGCCTGACGTTGCCGCTCGAAATCGGCCAGACAACGCGTCATAGTGATGGATCTCCATTCCTAGCGTATCATACACGCAAGGAATATCGACCCAAAAAAGAAACCCCGCCACATCTCACTTCTGTGCCGCGCACCCAGCGGCGGGGTTGTAGGCTCCCCGCCCGCCTGATACGATGGAAGAGACCCCTCACGGTGGGTGTAGCTCAGCTGGTAGAGCGCTGGATTGTGGTTCCAGTGGCCGTGGGTTCGAACCCCACCACCCACCCCAAGCCCCCAAGCGGGCTGGAGGCCCGGAGATGGTCCTCCCGGCTCGCTAGCCTCGCGGCTCCGCCCATCCACTCGCAGTCGGTTACACTCCTTGGAGGAGCACCAAACTTGAGAATCCAGAAAGCGGTGATCACGGCAGCCGGCGGGAATCAGCGGGCGCTTCCGCTGCAAACTCTCATCGACCGGGACGGGCAGGAGAAATCGGTCCTTGGGATTCTGATCGAGCTGGCCCTGGCGGCCAAGGTGGAGGAGATCTGCGTGGTGGTCTGGCCGGGCGATGAGACGCGCTACGCGCAGGCGGCCGGCAAACGCGCCGGATGCGTGCGGTTCGTCCCGCAGGCGCAGCCGCTGGGATATGGGAACGCCATTTATTGCGCGCGCGAATTTACCGGCGACGACCCCTTCCTGCACCTGGTGGGGGATCATCTCTATGTCAGTGGCACGTCGCAGCCCTGCGCGCAACGGCTGGTGGAACTGGCGGAGACCGAGGAATGCGCGGTTTCCGGGGTCCAGCCGACGCGCGAAAGCCTGCTGCCGCGGTTCGGCGCCGTCGGCGGGCGGCGCGTGCCGGGGAGGCCGGGGCTCTACCGGGTGGACACGGTGATCGAAAAACCGACGCCCACCGAAGCCGAGCAGCGCCTGACTGCGCCGGGAATCCGGGCGGGTTTCTACCTCTGCTTTTTCGGCATCCACGTGCTGACACCGGCGGTGATGGAGTTTTTGGGGCGCGGCGCGGCCACGCTTTCCGCGGCGCTGGCCGAGTTGGCCCGGCACGAGCAGTACCTGGCGGTGGAAGAAACCGGACGGCGCTACGATATCGGCGCGCGCTACGGATTGCTCACCGCGCAGGTGGCCCTGGCGCTCAACGGCCAGGACCGCGGCCAAGTGCTCGCCAACCTGCTCGAGCTGCTGGCGGACCGGGAGATGGCGAGTGAGTAAGCTGACCGGCGTCATCGCGGCGAGCGACTCGGAAACGCGCAATCAATCGCTCGATGCGCTGTGCCACGGCGCAACTTTGGACGAATTGCTGGAGGAATGCCGGGCGCTGGATGGCTTTCGCCGTTCCAGCGACAACCTCTACGAGCGCGTGCGCGCCCTGTTCTTCCTGTATGCCATCCACCGCTTTCACATCCCCTTGCGGCCTCGGGCGGACATAAGCGCGCCCATTCCCTTCGCCGGTTATACCAACCTGTTGAAGCGGCGCTTCGAGGAGGCCATCGACATTTTCCTGGCCGCTCAGACCGCCAACGGTCCCAGCGCCGCCATTTCCAGCGCGCTGGCCGCCGGCTACCGGGCGCTGGGCTTCCAGACCCTCGCCGACCAGGTGCGCCGCAGCGTGCGCTCGGTGCGCGGCAACCAGTGGATGTTCCGCACGGGCCATCCGGCGGACTACCCGCTGCGCGTTCGCCCCGAGCTTCTGGCCTGTGACGCCGCGCAGCCGCTGTTTCCGATTCTGCGCGAGGCCACGCCGGTGCGCATGGACCTCACCCACAGCGGGTGGAGCGACATCTTCTTCCTGGGGATGGATTTCCCGGAAGGCGCGCGGGTACTCAACATTTCGATTGACCTGAGCGTGCGCGGCTCAGGCGAGCCCAAACCACCGGTCGAAGCCTACTTCCGCGTGATCGATCAGCCGGTGCTGCGCCTGGTGAGTGTGGACCTCAAGGCCAGCGCCGAAATTACCACCATCGCCGAGGTCTTCGATTTCGCGCGCGACTACCTGGGCCTGTTGAAAGCCGCGGTGATTGCCTCCGGCATCGTGCCGCCGGGGCTGGAGGGTGCTACACAGCCCCTGGCCGACGTGCTGGCGTGGCTGACGGGCAGGGCGGGCCACGGCATCGAAATCGTGAGCAAGGTGAACGACATCCCCAAGGGATCGCGCCTGGCCGTATCCACCAGCCTGCTGGCTTGTCTCATCGCCGTGTGCATGCGCGCCAGCAGCCAGATTCACGCGCTCACCGGCGGCATGGAAGAGCATGACCGGCGCTTGGTGGCCGCGCGCGCGATTCTGGGCGAGTGGCTGGCGGGCTCGGGCGGCGGCTGGCAGGATTCGGGCGGCGTGTGGCCGGGAATCAAGCTCATTCACGGCGTGTGCGCGCAGCAGGGCGATCCCGAATTCGGAATCAGCCGCGGACGCCTTCTGCCGAATCATAGAATCTTCAGCCTGGCCGAGGTGCCGCAACAAACCCGCGAGAAGCTCCAGCAGAGCCTGGTGCTGGTGCACGGCGGGATGGCGCAGGACGTGGGTCCCATCCTGGAGATGGTGACGGAGAAATACCTGCTCCGCTCCCAGACCGAGTGGCGCGGGCGGCAGGAAGCCATCGGCATTCTCGACGAGGTGATGGGGCACTTGAAGGACGGCGACGTCCGGGCCATCGGCGCGTGCACCCAGCGGAATTTCGACGGCCCCATCCAGACCATTATTCCGTGGGCCGGCAACCTGTACACCGACACGCTGATCCGCCGCGTGCGCGCGGAAATGGGCGAAGACTTCTGGGGCTTCTGGATGCTCGGCGGGATGTCGGGCGGGGGCATGGGGTTCCTGTTTAGCCCGCGGCGCAAGCCCTCCGCACAGGAGCGGCTCTCGGCCATCATGAGCGAGACCAAGCGCGAGGTGGAGCACGCCATTCCGTTCGCCATGGAGCCGGTGGTCTACAATTTCGCCATCAACGAGCGTGGCACCGAGGCGGCGCTTTTTCGCGGCGATGGTGCGCTCATGCCCGCCGACTACTACACGCTGGCCGTGCCCCCGCTGCTGCGCACGGAATCGCGTCTGCTTTCGCCCGTGCGTCGCGCGGAGCTGGACCGGTTCACGGCGGCGTGCCGGACGGTAGCGGAATTCTCCGGCATGGTGGAGCACCTGTTCGACCACCTGCTGCCGCGCGGCCAGGAGAAGGAAGCCGACCGGTCGCAGAGCCTCGAGGGCCTTCTGGAAGCTCACGGATTCGACCGCGTGCAGCACGAGCAGATTCAAGCCGACCTGCGCGGCGGCCGCATCGGCCTGGCGCAAAACCGCCTTCCGGCGAGTAGCCGCATCGAAGATGCCGGCCCGGACGACCTGTTGGATGCCACTCACGGGTTGCCTGAGCATTACCGCGAGACGGGCATGGACGCGCTGGCGGCCGGCGCCGTGGCCGTGGTCTCCCTGGCGGGCGGCGTGGGAAGCCGCTGGACCAAGGGGGCCGGCGTGGTGAAGGCGCTCAACCCGTTCTCGAAGCTGGGCGGCCGGCACCGCAGCTTCATCGAAGTGCACCTGGCCAAGAGCCTGCGCGTGGGCCGCGCCAGCGGAGTGATGCCGGCGCACGTCATCACCACCAGCTACCTGACGCATGCGGCTATTGCGACGCATATACGGGCGGCGGAGAATTACGGCTATCCCGGCCCGCTGCTACTTTCGCCGAGCCGCAGCATCGGCCTGCGCCTGGTGCCGATGGAGCGCGACCTGCGGTTCGCCTGGGAGGAAATGCCGCAGCAACTGCTCGACGAACAGGCTCAGAAGGTCCGCGAGAGCCTGCATGCCACGTTGATCGCGTGGGCCAGGCAACTGGGTGAAGGCGGCAATTACACCGGCAACCTGCCCGTGCAGTGTTTACACCCGGTGGGTCACTGGTACGAAGTGCCCAACCTGTTGCGCAATGGCACGCTGCTGCGCCTGCTGGAGCAGCGCCCCGGCCTGAAGCACCTGCTGGTCCACAACATCGACACCGCGGGGGTGGACCTGGACGCGGCGCTCCTCGGATACCATATCCAGGAAGGCGCGGCGATGACCACTGAAGTGATCGCGCGCCACATCGAGGACCGCGGCGGCGGCCTGGCCCGCGTGGATGACCGCGTGCGTTTGGTGGAGGGCCTGGCGCTCCCCAACGACGAGATCGAATCGCGCTTGTCTTACTACAACAGCGCCACTTACTGGGTTGATATCGACCAACTGCTGACGGTGTTCGGACTGACTCGCAGTGACTTGGAGAACACCGAAAAGTTGAATGAGTCAGTGCGGCTCCTGGCCGCCCGCGTGCCCACTTACATCACATTGAAGGATGTCAAGAAGCGTTGGGGCAAGGGGCAAGAAGATGTCTTCCCCGTAGCGCAATTCGAGAAGCTATGGGGCGACATGACCGCCCTGCCCGAGCTGAAATGCCGGTTTGTAGTAGTTCCGCGGATGCGGGGCCAGCAACTCAAGGAGGTGGCTCAACTGGACGGCTGGCTGCGCGACGGGTCGGCCGCGTATGTGGAAGGGCTGTGCGGGTGGGGCATGCTTTAGCTTGCCCTCTGTCTCCGTGACCTAATGAAGGCCGCTCCACGATTGTGGCTATCGGCAAGAGCCTGAATAGCCGGGGCGATGAGCATCCAACTCTCTCGTAGATCTGCGCTAGCGTCTTGGGCAAACTCAAAGGGGAGAGGGTAAGCTTCAACTCATGGTATTCTGATGCCGGCTGGGAGGCCAAATCGCGTCTCTTGCTCGGCCGCACCATCGAATGGTCCGATTCCTGCAGATCCGCGGCCTTCAGGACGGATTTCAGAGTTCCTTCGGGCAACTCGTCGCCCGGACGGCCGGGAATGGTGACCACGTTGGGTTTTTATGGATGTTTGTAGTGGCGATGGCTGCCGGTGGTGCGCACGTGCCGCCAGCCATCCGGGGCTAGCGGCACGCCGTGCGTGTCTACGGTTCCGCCTTGGTCGCGGACCAGTGCGAATGAATGATGCGCCAGCCCTCTTTCTTTCGCTGGTACACCTGGGTGGCGTTCCAGCGGGTGGTCGCCGTCCCCACGTGCCTCACCAGGGTATAGGTCAGGATCGCGGTGTCGCCGCTCGATTGCACCTTGGGCTCGGCCATCTCGTAGCTGTCGAACAAGGGCCTGCCGCGGTAACCCTCAAAGAGCGCTCTCACCGCCGGCAGGCCATCCAGCCTCTGGTCCGTAACGACATGGAAGTACGTGATCTCGGGGTCTGAAATCGCCAGGAGCGGGTCGGGATTCCCCATCTGCCAGCCGTCCAACGTGGTGCGCTCGAGCGCGAGCACCTCGCGCGCGGTCGCTTCATTCCCATCGGCGGCCGTCAGCACGCCGCACAACGCGGCCGCCACCGCGCCAGCCAGAACTATTCTCTTCATTTCGATCGCCTCCACTTAATAGGACAACCCGCGAACCGCCCCGTGACAGCCAGCGCGGAAAAAATCACGCCGGTGGTTCCAGCGAGACCGACTGCAGAGCCCGGCGCAGCGTGGCGACCTGCTCGGCCGGCTCGTAAAACGGGTGGTCCCGGTAGACCTGCGCAGCCACTTTCATGTACGCGTCCATCAGCTCGCCGGCCCTATCCTCGGCCACCTCCCGCACTTTGCGCTGGTATTCCGACGTGAATCGCAGCTTCCGCGGGTCGACGAAGCCGCCCTGAATATAAGCGCGCGTCTTCTTCACGCACCGGCAGGGAGAGTCGGGGTTCACCAGGCTGCAGTTGCCGCGCAAGTACTCGTACAGATCGCGCCGGGCGCGCGACAGGATCTGGCGGAAGTTCACAGGCGTAACTCCCACGATCTCCGCTCCGACCTCGTCGCTGACGCCGAAAATCTCACCCAGGATGAACACCAGCCGCTGCCGCCCGTCGAGGCAGAGCAGGGTTCCCATGGTGCAACCGATCTTGGCCTCTTCGACGAGAATCTCCACGGGAACTGGAACGGTCCGCGGGTCCGGGAGATCGAGGTCCGGCACCCGCTCCAGCCCGCGCGCGGCATCGTCGAACGAGCAAACCGCCATGGAAGCCTTCTTGACATTCAGAATGTGATTGACGGCAATGCGAAACAGCCACGTGCGAAACCGGTAGTCGCCGCGGAATGTGGGCAGGGCTTTGAAGGCTTTGAGCAGCACTTCCTGCGTGGCATCCTCCGCGTCGGCGCGGCGGAGCAGCATACGAACAGCGAGGTTGAAGACCCAAGGCTGATAGCGGGCCAGGAAAAGTTCCGTGGCCTCACCGCTTCCAGACTGCGCGCCGCGGACCAATTCCTCATCGGGAGTTTCGGCTGCGGTTATCATGAGAACCACTGTAACCGTTTCCCGGCGGACACGCGCGGCACGCCAACCGGCCCCTGGCCCCCGGCCCCCGCCCCCGGCCCCGGCCCCTGGCCCCAAGCGGGCCTCCCAGTGAGGCTTGTTATACTGGCATTTCCATGCTCAGAGTTCGCTTTGCGCCTTCTCCCACGGGCTTTTTGCACATCGGGAGCGCGCGAACCTTCATCTTTAACTGGCTCTACGCCCGCCACCACGGCGGTGTCATGATCCTGCGCATCGACGACACCGACGTGGAGCGCAACACCGAGGCCTCGCTCACCTCTATCTTCGAGGGCCTGCGATGGCTCGACCTGGGCTGGGATGAAGAATACAGGCAATCCGAGCGCCTGGCGCTGCACCGGAAGATGGCCGAAGCCATCTTTCAGAAGGGCTTGGCTTACCGCGATTTCACCCCCGCGCAATCCGGCGAAACCGAACGATCGGGCGCGCAGGGAACCTGGCTTTTCAACTCGGAAATGCGCGATCTCCCGGCGCACGAGAGCGACCGCCGCGCCGCCGCCGGTGAGCCTTTCGCCCTGCGCTTCCGCGTGCCGCGCGAGGCCGGGCGCCAGGTCCGTTTCACCGACGCCGTCTACGGCCCGCAATCCAAATCCAGCGCCGATATCGAGGACTTCGCCCTGCTGCGCAGCGACGGCATGCCCACTTATCACATGGCCTCCTGCGCCGACGACGCCGCTCTTCGCATCAGCCACGTCATTCGCGGCCAGGACCATCTCACCAACACCTTCAAGCACGTCCTCATCTTCGAGGCCGCCGGTGTCCCCGCGCCCCAGTTCGCGCACCTCCCCTTGCTGGTGGCGCCCGATGGCACCAAGCTCTCCAAGCGCCGCCACGGACCGGTGGTGAGCGTCACCACCTATCGCGACGCCGGCTTCCTGCCGCAGGCTTTTGTCAACTTTCTCTGCCTGCTCGGCTGGTCCCCCAAGGACGACCGCCAGCAACTGACGCGCCAGGAAATCGTCGATGCCTTTTCGCTCGAAGGCATCAATCGCGCCAACACCGAGGTCAAGTTCACAGATGACGACCCTTTCGATCCCAAAGCCGTGTGGCTGAACGCCGAGCACATTCGCGCGTTGCCGGTGGAAGACCTCGCCGATCGCCTCTTGCCCATCGTGCGCGCGGCCGGCTTCCCGGTGGACCGCGCCAAGATGCTCGCCATTACCCCGCTGGTCCGCGAGCGCATGAAGCTGCTGCGCGATGTCCTCACCGTGGCCGATTTCTTCTTCGCCGAAGAGCTGCCGCCGTATGAGACTGCCGAGCTGATCCCCAAGAAAGGAGATTCGGCCCTGGCGCTGGCCGTCTTAGAGGAGGCCGCCCAGACGCTGGCGGCCGCCGAATTCTCGCATGACGGCCTGGAGGCGGCCTTGCGTTCCGCCGCCCAAACCCTGGGGATCAAGGCCGGCCAGATGTTCGAACCCGTCCGCGTGGCTGTGTGCGGCCGCAAGACCGCGCCGCCGCTGTTTGGAACGCTCGAGGTGCTTGGGCGCGACACTTGCCTACGGCGGATTGACCAAGCCATTGCCAAACTGAGGGACTTATGAATCCGACAACCGGTCCTACTAACTTCGTCCGCGACATCATACTCGAAGACTTGAAGACCAATAAGTATGGCGGGCGCGTGCACACGCGTTTTCCACCGGAGCCCAACGGCTACCTGCACATCGGCCACGCCAAATCCATCTGCCTGAACTTCGGCTTGGCGGCCGAGTTCGGCGGCAAGACCAACCTGCGGTTCGACGACACCAATCCCTGCAAGGAAGAGACCGAATACGTCGATTCCATCATCGACAACGTCCACTGGCTCGGCTTCGATTGGGAGGACCGGTGCTTCTACGCCTCCGACTATTTCGATCAGTTGTATGAGTGGGCCCTCCAGCTCATCAAAGCGGGCAAGGCCTACGTGTGCGATCTGACCGCCGAAGAAGTCCGCAAGAGTCGCGGTTCTCTCACCGAGCCCGGGCAGGAGAGCCCTTACCGCAACCGCTCGGTGGAAGAGAACCTCGATCTGTTCGAACGCATGCGCGCCGGCGAGTTTCCCGACGGCGCCCGAACGCTGCGCGCCAAAATCGACATGGCCTCCGCCAACCTGAACATGCGCGATCCCGTGATGTACCGCATCCTGCATGCCGACCATCACCGCACCGGCGACAAGTGGTGCATCTACCCGATGTACGATTACGCTCACGGCCAGTCGGATTCCATCGAGCGCGTGACGCATTCCATCTGCACGCTGGAATTCGAGGACCACCGCCCGCTCTACGATTGGTATGTCCAGCAGTTGGGCATCTACGCCCCGCAGCAGATCGAGTTCGACCGCCTCAACCTCACCTACACGCTGCTGAGCAAGCGGAAGCTGCTCACCCTGGTTCAGGACGGACACGTGAGCGGATGGGACGATCCGCGCATGCCCACGCTTTCCGGCATACGCCGTCGCGGCTACACGCCCGAGGCCATCCGCAGTTTCTGCGGAGCCGTGGGCGTGTCGAAGACCAACGGCTCCACGGAACTGGCGCTGCTCGAGCACTACGTTCGCGAAGATTTGAACAAGCGCGCGCCGCGCGTTATGGCCGTTTTGCGCCCTTTGCGCGTGGTCATCGACAATTACCCGCCGGACCTGGTGGAAGAGATGCAGGCCATCAACAACCCCGAAGACGCCGCCATGGGCACTCGCCAAGTGCCGTTCTCGCGCGTGCTCTATATCGAGCAGGACGATTTCCGGGAGATTCCGCCCAAGCAGTATTTCCGCCTCTCTCCCGGCCGCGAAGTGCGCCTGCGCTACGGCTACTTCGTCACCTGCACCGGCGTAGTGAAGGATGAAAAGACGGGCGAAGTTTTGGAAGTGCATTGCACCTACGACCCCGCCACCCGCGGAGGCGACTCGCCCGACGGCCGCCGCGTGAAATCCACCATCCATTGGGTCTCCGCCGCTCATGCCATCGACGCCGAGGCGCGCCTCTACGACAACCTGTTCACGTGCGAGAACCCCGGCGAAGTGCCCGAGGGCCAGGATTTCACCGCCAATCTCAACCCGAATTCGCTGGAGGTCGTGCGCGGCTGCAAACTCGAACCCAGCCTGCGCGACGCCGCCCCCGGCGCCCGTTACCAATTTGAGCGCCTGGGCTACTTCTGCGTCGACCTGGATTCCGCTCCCGAAGCCCTGGTCTTCAACCGTACCGCGGCCCTGCGCGACACCTGGGCCAAAATCGAGAAGCGCGAGGGCCAAAAACCGAAATGATCATCCTCGGCATCGGCGGACTCCTCGGCGACGCCGCCACCGCCATCCTCAAAGACGGCGCCCTCGTCGCCGCCATCGAAGAATCCAAGCTCGTGCGCCGCCGCACGCACTGGGGCGGCCACGGCGAACTGCCCGAGCATTCCATCGCCAAGTGCCTGGAACTGGCGGGCGCCACGCCGCAACAAGTGGATGCGGTGGCCGTCGTGCGCCCCATCCCCGAATCCGATTTCCACCTCAAGCTGCGCGCCCACTTCCCCGAGAGCCGCATCGTGGTGCTCGAACACCACCTGGCGCATGCCGCCTCGGCCTACTACGCCTCTCCATTCGAGGAAGCCACGGTCCTCACGCTCGACCGCGGCAGCGACCTCCGCTGCGGCTCGCGCTGGCAGGCCGCCGGCGCGCGCATGACGCTCGAACACGAGCAGTATTCCCCCGACTCCCTCGGCGACCTTTACGGCCGCGTCACCGAGCTGCTGGGCTTCGACTCCGACGTGGACGAGCACAAGGTGCAGTGGCTCTCCGTGGGCGGCGACGGCCGTTATCGCGATCTGTTCCTCGAGATCCTGTGCCTTTCCGATTCCGGCCCGCGCCTCGACCGCTCCTTCTTCAGCACCGAGCGCCTCAACCGCGGCGGTTTCAGCGCGCGTTTCTACGAGCGGCTCGGATTGAAGGACGGCGAATCGATTCCCGAGGACCTGCGCCCCCACGTCGCCGCCGGCATCCAGAAAGCCGTGGAAGCGGCCGTGATTCGCATGGCCGGCAAGGGCCGAAACCTGTGCCTGGCCGGCGGTCTGGGCCTGAATGCGCTGCTGGTTTCGGCGCTCGAGAACCGCTCCGGCTACCAGAACGTGTTCGTGCAGCCCGCCTCCGGCAATGCCGGAACCGCCATCGGCGCGGTGCTCGAAACCTGGCACGGCGCTTACCGTCAGGACCAGCGCGTGACGCTCGATACCCTCTGCCTCGGCCCCTCTTACACCGCGCCCGAAATCAAGCAAGTGCTCGAAAACTGCAAGCTGCGTTTCCGCTACATGCTCACCATGGACGAATTGATCGGAACCGCCGTGGCGCAGTTGAACGACAACAAGATCGTGGCCTGGATGCACGGCCGCATGGAATTCGGCGCGCGCGCCCTGGGCAACCGCAGCATCCTGGCATCTCCGCTCGACCCCTATTCCACCGAGAACCTCAACATCTTCATCAAGCACCGCGAGCCGTTCCGCAAATTCGCCGCCTCGGTTCCCGCCGAGTTGTGCGACCGGTACTTCGACGTAGGCACCAACGCGCGCTTTCTCTCCACCATTGGCCGCGTCAAGCCCGAGCACCGCGACAAACTCGCGGCGGCCGTTCTGGCGGACGACTTAGTGCGCGTCCACACCGTTGATCGCGATGAGAACCCGCTCTACTGGAAGCTGCTCCACGCCGCCGGCAAGGCCACGGGACTTCCGGTGCTATACAACACCAGTTTCAATCTCTTCGGCGAGCCGCTAGTTTGCACGCCGCGCGACGCCGTCCGCAGCTTCTACTCCTCCGGCATCGACGCCATGTTCGTAGGCAACTTCTTTTTGCAGAAGTGAGCGGGCACGCTGAGCGGCAGATCTGACCTTGTGGGGCAGCTTTGTAAGCTGCGGCCGATTTGTAATCGGCCCACTGGCGCGCTGCAAGTGGACCGGCGGCGGTAACAAACCGCCGCGCAGGTTTGGAAACCTGCCCCACATCGAAAGCGCACGCCATTGTGTATCGCAGTGAATATTTGGAGAGGTCTTTCGACCCCGTCAACCTTGACACTTATACGGGAATTCCGTATGCTTGAACTATGAAGGTCCGGGTATTCGCCACAAGCCGATACGAAGAAGAAGTTTGAAAGATGGCAAGAAGCAAGCGGGTAAATAAGCGTTCGCCCGAGAAGCTCAGCCGCGCCGGGAAGGACGTGGTTCATGGCTTGAAGGAAGCGGCAGCGCATGTTCGAGGTGAGATCTCTCTGCGGGCATACGAGTACGATGTCCCGGGCCCGGTGGACGTGAAGGCGATTCGCGCGAAATCGGGACTCTCACAATCTCAGTTTGCCTGCCGATTCGGATTCAGTAGTCGCACGCTGCAGGACTGGGAACTAGGCCGATCGCGACCGCCCAGCGCTGTTCGCGCCTATCTCACTGTCATCGACCGTTTTCCGGAGACGGTCGAGAAGGCTCTCCTGCGAAACTCCCGCAGTTTGGGGGTTACGTAGCCTGTCACCGATATATGAAATCGGCCGGTGTTAGGTTAACGCTTGCTGGGTGCAACCGTGAGGTGGACCGAGGTTGTCTTCACCACGGCGCACATGGCGTCGCCGGGTTTCAGGTGAAGCTCGGCGGCCGATTGCGCGGTGATCACGGCTACCAGCGGGACGCCGCAATCCAGTTCCACGCGCGCTAGTGGGCCTTCCGGAATCACCGAAAGCACGCGGCCCGGCAAGCGGTTCCGGACGCTTGCATCGCGCGGCGAGTCGCGCGTGAGCGCCACATCCTCCGCGCGAATACACGCCACCACCGCCCCGGTTTCGCCCGAGTCGACGCACTGCAATTGCGCCGTTCCCACCTGCACCGTGAGCAGGCCCGAGTGGTGTGACACGATCTGGGCCGGCAGGACATTCTCGACGCCCACCGACTCCGCCACCTGCGCATCGGCCGGGTGACGGAATACGTCGCCGACCGGGCCGGCCTGCCGGATTCGGCCGTCCACCATCACCGCCATCCAGTCGCCCAGCGCCACGGCCTCCATGCGGTCGTGCGTGACGACGATGCTGGGGACGCCGCCATTGAGTAGCATCCGCCGCAGCTCCTGCCGCATGCGACCGCGCGCGGCGGCGTCGAGCGACGAAAGCGGCTCATCCAGCAGCAGCAGCGCCGGCTCCGCGGCCAAGGCGCGCGCAACGGCTACGCGCTGTTGTTGTCCGCCGGAGAGCGCGCGGGGGAAGCGATCGGCTAACTCCGCCAGGCCGAAGATTTCCATGAGTCTGCGGGCGGTATCGCGGGGCGCGGCATACTCCACGTTGGCGGCGACAGTCAAGTGCGGGAACAGCGCGCAGTCCTGAAACAGGAACACCGCGCGCCGTTGTTGGGGCGGCAGGCAAATCGCTCGCCCTCCGTCGTACCACACGGAATCGCGGAAGGTGATGGCCCCATTGTCCGGCCTGTCGAGGCCCGCCAGCAGCCGCAACAACGTGGTCTTGCCCGAGCCGGATGGGCCGAACAGCACCGTCACCGGAGATTCGTCGAGCGGCAGAGACAGCTCCGCATCCAGTTCGAAACCGGAGGCCAACCGCTTCCGGCAGTGACAGGTCAGCTCATTGGCCATAGTGCCCAAACCCGGCGTTGCAGCGCGTAGGTGAGCGCCAGCACCGTAAACGAAACGGCCACCAGAACCAGCGAAGTCTCCGCCGCCGCGCCGTAGTTCAATCCTTGCACCTGGTCGTAGATGGAAATCGAAACCGTGCGCGTCACCCCCGCGATATTGCCGCCCACCATCAGCACCACACCGAATTCGCCCATGGTGTGGGCGAAGCTCAGAATGGCGCCGGTGGCGACGCCGGGCAGCGCCAGCGGCACGATGACGCGGCGGAACGTCGCCATCCGCGAGACTCCCAGGCACCAGGACGCTTCCACAAGTTTGCGGTCCACCGCCCCGAATGCCGCGGCCACGGGCTGCACCGTGAACGGCAGGCTGTAGAGCACGGAGGCCGCCAGCAACCCTTGGAACGAAAACGGCAACATGCCGCCGGTGAGCCTGGCATAGAGCGCGCCCACCGGACTGCGCGGGCCGATGGCCAGCAGCACGTAGAACCCCAGGACCGTCGGCGGCAAGACGAGCGGCAACGCCACCACAGCTTCCACCAGGAACTTCCAGCGATGCGGCGAAAACGCCAGCCAGTAGGCCAGCGGCATTCCCACCGCCAGCAGGATCAGGGTGGTCGAAACCGCCAAGCGCACGCTCAGCCAGATAGCTTGCCAGTCCATATCACTTTTCCGGCAGAGAGAATCCGAACTCCTTCAAGATGCGCCGCCCGCCCGCCGCCAGCAGAAATGACCGGAACTCCCGGGCCGCCTTGGAGTCCTTCAAAATGAGGCCACTCTGTTCGATCTTCGGGTAAGCCTCCGGCGGCACTTCCCAATAGCGTCCCTGGCCGCGGACCGGCGGCGCCAGCGCCAGCGAGAGAGCGACGATTCCCACATCCGCCGCGCCGCTTTGGACGAATTCGAGTGTCTGCGCGACGTTCTCGCCGAGCACCAATTTTCCCACGACGCTATCATAGACGCCCAGCGAGCGCAGGGCCGCTTCCGCCGCCCGGCCGTACGGCGCGTGCTGCGGGTTGGCGATGGCGACGTGCCGCACCGAAGCCGCCCGCAGCGCGGTGGCAGGGTCCAGCGGCGATGCGGCCGGCACCCATACCACTATCCGGCCCACCGCGTACACGAATAGCGAGTCGCGCGCGCCGATCCCCTCCTGCGCCAGCTTGCGCGGATACTCCACGTCCGCCGAAAGGAAAACATCGAAGGGCGCCCGGTTGCGGATCTGCGCGTAGAAATTGCCCGACGAGCCGTACGCCACCTGCACGTCCACATCGGGATGCGCCGCCCGGAATGCCCCCGAAATCCCCTCCAGCGCGAACTGCAAATCCGCCGCCGCGGCGATGGAGACCTTGTGCGGCTCCGCCCGCCGCCCGCAGGCGGCCGAAAGCAGGCACAATAGTAGGCAGCCACAACGCATGGACGACAATGACACTATTAAAGGACAATACCACAGCCCCCGAGCCGCGCGTGCATAACCGGCTGGCGGAGTTCCGGCAACGGCGCGGGGTCGCCGCCGCCGCCCTGGCCAAGCTGGCGGGCGTCAGCCGCCAAACCATCTACGCCATGGAAGCGGGCAACTATGTGCCCAATACCGCCGTCGCGCTGCGGCTGGCCCGCGCCTTGGAAACCCCCGTCGAAGACCTTTTCCGCCTCGACTCGGCCCCGCCACGTCCGCCCCGCTCGGTGCGCGCCGAAATCATCGGCGCGGGCGATCTGTTCGCCGGCGCTCCCCTCGAACTGTGCCGCGTGAACGGCCGGCTGGTGGGTGTGCCCGCCGTGTCCGCTCCCATGCACCTGCCGCCCACCGACGCGCTGCTGGCGATCCCCGCGCGGTCGATGGTGCAATTGCTGCGCGACGAGGATTCCGAAAGCCGCCTGCTGGTGGCCGGTTGCGACCCCGCCACCTCGGTGCTGGCGCGTCATCTGCAGCGCGCCAATGTCCGGCTGGTGACGGCGCCCGTCAATAGCACGGTAGCCTTGCATCTTCTCCAGCGGCGCATGGTTCACGTCGCCGGCACACACTTGAAAGACGAGGTATCCGCCATTCGCACGGAATTCCCCAGAAAAAGCGTCGCGGTTTTCGCATTCGCCGTGTGGGAAGAGGGCCTCGTGCTGGCGCGCGGCAATCCGAAAAAGATCCGCCGCGTGGAAGACCTGGCGCGCGCCGAAGTGAAGCTGGTCAACCGCGAGAAAGGCTCGGGCAGCCGCCAACTGCTGGACCGCCGTCTCAAGGCCGCGGGCATTTCGCCGCGCTCCGTCGGCGGCTACTCCGAGTGTGCCGCCGGCCACCTGGCGGCGGCATGGCGCGTCTACGCCGGCCTAGCCGATTGCTGCGTGGCCACCCGTTCCGCCGCGCGCGCGTTTGGCCTCGACTTTGTGCCCCTCACCAGCGAACGGTATGACATGGTCCTTCGCCAGGAGCACCTGGCACTCGGCGCCGTCGAGCGGCTCCTCGACACGCTGACGCAAGCCGCATTCCGCCACGAATTGGAGGCGCTCTGCGGGTACGATACCCGGGAGACCGGCCGCCGCATGGCATGAACGGCCGCCAGCGGGCGGCGCAAGTGTCAAACTTTCTGGAGGCGTGTGCCAATGAAAAAGAAGCCGGAAGATCTGGCATCTGAGATACGGTCCTACTGCGCCGCGCATCACGACCCCAAGCAGGCCGGCAAGTGGGCGCGCTACTTCCGCGAGGGCTACGACTCATGGGGCCTGCTCGACAAGGACCATCCCATCTGGAACGACAAACAGCAGGAGTGGCTCGAGAGCTACGGCGGTCTTGGGCTGCGCGGTTTTCTGAAAGCCGGCGAGCTGCTGTTCCAAAGTGGGAAGTACGAAGAGGGCGCTCTGGCCATTCGCTTTCTCAAGACGCGGCGCGACGAGCTTGATGCCAAGTCCGTTGGCATGCTGGCCAAATGGTTCGAAGCGGGAATTCGGAACTGGGCGCACACGGACGTTCTCTGTGGAGAGGTGATCGCGCCGCTGCTCGAAAGCCGCATCGATCTCACGGTGCTGGCCGGCTGGCGCGAATCGGCGCTCAAGTACCAGCGAAGGGCCGTGCCGGTGGCCATGCTGGGCCTGCTCAAGACGCGGCCGGAGATGCCGCCGCTGCTGGATTTCCTGCGTCCACTCATGATGGACCGGGAGCGCGTAGTCCACCAGGGCGCGGGTTGGTTTCTGCGCGAAGCGTGGAAACAGGACCCCCAGCCGGTGGAGGCGTTTCTGCTGGAGTGGAAGGACCGGGCGCCGCGGCTGATCTTTCAGTACGCGACCGAGAAGATGACGCCTGCCGCGCGCGCCCGCTTCCGCCGCGGCAAGTCTTCGTGATCTATTCCTTCAAACCTAGTTCGGCGCGGAGGCGGGCGACATCGCAATACGGTTCGCCGGTCTGGCGCTTGTGCCCCTCAAGGTTCTCGAAATCCCGCAGAAGGGCCGCGACCTTGAGCCTGCCGGCAGCGGTCTTCACGGCCTGGCGCGGAGTGTTCCCGCCGAGCGCGGGAAGCTTCATGTCGGGCCACTTAGCGGTTTGCTGCTCCATATACTCCGTAATCAGTTTGTGGCGCACCTCGGGTGGAATTTCGTCCCGCACCGGTTCGGCGGCGCGAGGCTCATTAGCAGCCCTCCGCTTCATTTCCCGCTGCGTGGTGAACTCATCGCGCAGGTGCTTCAATTCCGGGCCGGCAAGTTTGGCGAGCATCCGCTTACCTCGCTCGTGGCGCTGTTTCGAGTTGGATTCGAACACAATCTCCGCGTCCTCGATCCGTATGCTGCCCAGCACCGTGCGTCCTTCCTCCTCGGCCGGACCCCTCAACCAGACGAAGCGCTGTCCCTCGTCGTCTTTGCTAATCTCCGGGTGGCTTCGAAGAACCGCCATGAGCGCCGCATGGTCCACCACCCGGTACACGGCTTTGGAGAACAGCAGTTCCTCGCCATCGGTATTGGACAACTGAAGCGATTCAATCCATTCCGCGTGGAGTTCCTCCGGCTGGCGGCGGATGCGCGGCAGGTTGTGTTTCAGGTACTCGGGCCAGGGCATGCCGGTTCGGAGCCGGTCCTCCTCCATCCAAGCGCGCAGTGGCTCAAGGTGGTTGCGTGGAACGGTGATGCCCACACCGCTGAACTCGTGGCCGCGTTCGCCTGGGACCACGCGCGCCAGCAAGCCGTCCCAGCGCACCAGCTTGTTCGACATGTTCACGTCGTGCACGAACAAGACATCGCCGGTGACCAGGTCCTTCACTTCGACGCCGCTTCCGGCTTTGACCTCCCGCACCTCGTACAGTCCGAAAAAGCTGTGCGACCAGGCTTCGACCAACTCGCGCTCCCGCGGCCGAAGACCGGCGCCGTGCTTGAGCAAGTACTCCTGCATGATGGTGTGGCCGAGACGCGGCGGAACCCAGTCATGCATCATCCAGTCGATCAGGGGCGGTGTTTGGTCATCCTCGGCCGCGCCGCCGAAAAACTTCTTCTGGGCCTGACGGGTGTCGCGTTTGGAGGTTGTTTCCATGAGGAATTTGCCCAGCCGGTTGCGCAACGCTTGGTATTCGCCGCGTACGACTGGCGGCGCACTCTGGGGCCGCTCATCGGCATCCAGATGGCATTTTTTGTACCTCTTGCCGCTACCGTACCAGCATGGGTCGTTGCGGCCGGGCGTCTGCCTCCGTTGCACCGGCTCTGGTGGTAGCGCGACATCTTCCTCTTCTTTGTCTTCGTCTTCCCAAACAGCCTTACCGGCGCAGATGTCGTACACCGTCCATGGGGAGGGTTTCGCGGGCAGCGGAGGAGGGGGCGCACCAGCGCCAAGAGTCTCAATCAGATCCTCGCACTCCCGGCGAATCTTCCTCGGCAGGAGAGCGCCGTTGCGCCGTACTAGCGCACGGGCAAGCTCGACGCCGCACGGCCTCGCGCCGCGATCATGGTACTCACCAGCAGGGGGAGAAAGGGATCGTAATCCCGCTTGGGGATGCGGTTGAGGTCCTCGCCCAGCCGCGCGAATAACTCTCCCGTGGCGTCGAATCCGGGATGGCGAAGCAATCTCTCCAGCACCGCGATTCGCTCGCTGGCGCCGAGGCCGGAAGCGATCCCGCCGATCACCCGCGCGGCCTGTTCGCCATCGATCTCGATGATGCGATCGATCGCCCAATCCGCGGCGCCGGATAAATCCACATTGTCCAGGACCGTGAACTCCAGCAGATGCGGAATCGCGCCCGCGTGACCGATCTCACCCAGCAGGGCGAGTGTGTTCTCTACGATGTCTTCCTGGTCCTCGGGCAGGAAACTCTGCGCCCAACCACGCAGCACTCCCACGAGGAGAGGGGCGATGGACTCTCCTTCATGGACCAACGCGTCGACGAGCTGCGCATCCAGGTCTTCGGCTACCTGCAATTGATGGATGAGCCGGTACGGCCGCAGGCGGGCGGTCACGGGCGCGGGTTCGAGGTCCCGCCGCCGGCGCAATGGTTCGATCACCAGTTCAATCTGCTCCTCCCTGCTCAGGTCCTTATACCCCTCGATTTCGTCTAAGCCGAATGGGATTGGGTCCGGCCCGAGAGCCTCAAGATCTTCCTCGTCGAGCAACACCTTGCTGAAAGCCAGTTCGGCCAGCCCCTGGGAAAGGGCCACCTGTTCGGAAAGCAGTTGGGACAGCTCCAGGTACGGAGGCCAGGTGCAGGGCTGGGCCAGGGCGGCGCGCCACAAGTAGTCCTCGGCGCCGGCCAGGTCGCCAGCCTCCCGCCGCAACCGGCTCATTCCCAGCAACGCGATGTGGTCATCGGGCTCCAGCTCCAGCAGACGCCGATAGGCCTGCTCCGATGTGATTTTGCCACGGCCGACATCGCTTAGCAGACGATCCCGTGAGTCTATGATCGAATCGGAAAGAAAGAGCATATGAGAGCTTTTCATTCTAGCGCGCCACAGCGTGTGGGGCAGGATGGCATCCTGCGCGGCGGTTGGTAACCGCCGCAACTGGCGGGTTGCCAACCCGCCGCAGGATGCCATCCTGCCCCACGAACCTTGTAACCAATTTGTAACCTTGCTATATTCTGTTCAGGTCCTGTGGGAGCATTGTCTGTGGAGGGAAGGATGTTCGATACAGTCGAAGCTTTCTATCGGCCTGGCACCGTTCGCGAAGCGCTTCGTCTGCTTCAAAACGGGAAGAACCGGGCGCGGTTTGTGGCGGGGGGCACGGACCTGGTGGTCGAGGCGGACCGGTCCACTCGCATCTTGATCGACATCACGCACGCCGGCTTGAGCTATATCCGCCGCAAAGGCCAAGCCTGCGTCATCGGCGCCACCACCACCATGGCAACGATCGAGAATTCGCCCGCTATCCGGGCACTGGCCGGCGGCATCCTGGCGCGGGCCGCGGCTACCTGCGGTTCGGTGCAGATCCGCAATATGGCCACGCTGGGAGGCAACCTGGCAAACGGCTCGCCGGCGGCGGATACCGCTACGCCGCTGCTGGCGCTGGACGCCGAGGTGGTGCTGGCGGACGCGCGCGGCCGGCGCAGGATCCCCCTGGCCGCTTTCTACTCCGGCCCGCGAAAGACCAGAACGCTGATCGTCGAAGTGGCTATCCCAGTGCCGCCGCGCGGCGCGCGCTGGTCTTTCCAGAAGCTGGGACGCACCGAAGACGATATCTCTCTGGTGAATGCGGCGGCCGGCCTTCAGTTGGATTCCAAGGGCCGCGCGAAATGGGTGCGCATCGCGCTGGGCGCGGTGGCGCCAACGCCCGTCCGCGCCGTCAACGCGGAGAAACTCCTGGTGGGACGCAAGGCAGATGAAGCCACCCTGGCCGAAGTGTGCGACGAAGTGGCGCGCGAGGTGCGGCCCATCACCGACGTGCGCGCTTCAGCGGAATACCGCCGCGAAATGTGCCGTGTGCTGGTCGGGCGGGCGCTCCAAGAGTGCGCCGCCGGAACGGGGTGCTCGCTATGAAAACCATGGAAGTCCGTCTCAAAGTGAACGGGGAATCGAAACAGTGGACCATAGCTCCCGGCGATCTTCTGCTGGATGTGCTGCGCCGCGAGGGCTACTTCGGCGTGAAGCGCGGCTGCGAGGCGGGCGAATGCGGCGTCTGCACGGTGCTGCTCAACGGCCAGCCCATCAATTCGTGCCTCAAGTTCGCCGCGCAGGCGGAAGGGGCGGACGTGCTGACCATCGAGGGCCTGGCCCATGGCGACAAACTCGATCCGCTCCAGGAGGCTTTTCTGGATCATGGCGCGGTGCAGTGTGGATTCTGCACTCCCGCGATGATTCTGAACGCCAAGGCGCTGCTCGATCGCAAACCCCATCCCAGCGAGGAAGAAGTGCGCGAGGCGCTGGCGGGGACCTTTTGCCGGTGCACCGGCTTCCGCAAGCCGGTTGAGGCGGTGCTGGCGGCGGCCAGGGGATCGGCGCGATGAATTCCGCGCGCACCATAGTCGGCCAGAACGTCCGCAAAGTGGAGGGCGTCAAACTGGTCACGGGCGGCCCGGCCTTTACCGACGATATCCATCTCCCCGGTTTGCTGTGCGGCAAGATCCTGCCCAGCCCGTACGCACACGCCCGCATCAAACGCATCGACACCGCAAAGGCCAGGGCGTTGCCCGGTGTGCATGCGGTGCTGACTTACAAGAACGTTCCGCGCGTGCCCCACACCACCGCCGGGCAGGCCTGGCCCGAGCCTTCGCCCTACGACACCTACCTGCTCGACAGCAAGGTGCGATTTGTGGGCGATCGCGTGGCGGCGGTGGCGGCCGAGAGCCGCGCCATCGCGGAGAAGGCGCTGCGGTTGATCGAAGTGGAGTACGACGTGCTGCCCGCCGTGCTGGAGATAGAACAGGCCATGGCGCCGGGCGTCGCCATCATCCACGATGAGCCGGATTCCAAAGGGATCCACGACGCCTCGCGCAACATCGCCGGTTACATTCTGCGGGAGATCGGCAACGTGGACGAGGGTTTCCGCGAGTCCGACCGCATTTTCGAGCGGGAATACCGCACCCAGCGGCAGCAGCATTGCATGCTGGAGCCGCACATCGCCATCAGTTGGCTCGATGGCGACGGCCGCCTGGTGATTCGCACCAGCACGCAGGTGCCGTTTCACTCGCGGCGCCAGGTCGCCATGATTTTGCAGATTCCGGTAAGCCGCATTCACGTCGTCAAGCCGCGCATGGGCGGCGGATTCGGCGGCAAGCAGGAGATGCTGCTCGAGGACATCTGCGGGGCGCTGGCTCTGGCCGCGCGCCGGCCGGTCAAGATCGAATACACGCGCGAGGAAGAGTTCTACATGGCGCGCACGCGCCATCCGCAGATCCTGCGCATGAAAATGGGGGTCAAGCGCGACGGCACCATTCTGGCCAGCCAGTTGACGGTGTTGGCCACCACGGGCGCTTATGGCAGCCACGCTACCACGGTGCAGGGGAATACGGGCAGCAAGGTTCTGCCGCTGTACCGCGCCGGGCACATGCGATTCGAGTGCCACGTGGTCTACACCAATACCCCGGTGGCCGGCGCGTTCCGCGGCTATGGCTGCCCGCAGGGATTCTTCGCGCAGGAAACCCTGGTGGACGAAATCGCGCATGAGCTGGGCGTGGACCCCGTCGAGTTTCACCGTCAGAACGTCATACGGCTGGGCGACATCGACCGGCTCTCCGCGCAACTTGGGGAAGGGAAGGCGGGGCTGCCGCGGGTCATCCGCAGTTGCAGCCTGCCGGAATGCCTCGATCGCGGCGCCGCCGCCATTGGTTGGACGAGCAAGCGCAAAGCGTTGCCCGCCGCCGGCCACTTGAAGCGCGGCGTCGGCATGGCTTGCACCATGCAAGGCAGCGGGATCGCGGGCATCGACTGGGCCTCGGCCTTCCTCAAGATGAATGAGGACGGATCGTTCTTTCTTCAGGTGGGCGCCGCCGACTTGGGCACCGGCGCCGATACGGTGCTGGCCCAGATCGCCGCGGAAACTCTCGGCGTGAGCCTCGACAAAATCGTCATCACTTCCGGCGACACCGACACGACGCCCTTCGACGTGGGGGCCTACGCCTCCAGCACCACCATTATTTCCGGCGGCGCGGTGAAGAAGGCCGCGGAGAAAGTGCGCGAGCAGGTGCTGCGCATGGCCGCGAAAATGCTGGAGACCCCGGTCGAGAACCTGGCCTGTGGCGACAACCGGGTGACCGCGATTGGCGAACCCAAGAAATCCGCGACCATGACCCAGATCGCTCTTCACGCCATGTACAAGGAGAAGACCCAGATCATGGATGGCGCGTCGCACTTCAACACCGACAGCCCGCCGCCTTTCTGCGCCACCTTCGCCGAAGTGGAAGTGGATACCCAGACTGGCAAGGTCCGCGTGTTGCACATGGCCACCGCGGTGGACCCCGGCGTGGCCATCAACCCCGCGCAGGCCGAAGGACAAGTGGAGGGCGCGGTGGCCCAGGGCCTGGGGTACGCGCTCACCGAAGAGCTGCTGCTCGATGACGCCGGCCGGCCGGTGAATGCGAATTTCCTCGACTACAAGGTTTTCGGCGCGAAGGACATGCCGAAGCTCACCACCATCCTGGTGGAGACGGATGAGCCGTTGGGGCCCTACGGCGCCAAGTCGATTGCCGAAGTGCCCATCAACGGGCCGGCTCCGGCGATTGCGAACGCCATCTTTCACGCCATTGGAGTGCGTTTCCGCAAGCTGCCGATCCGCCCCGAAGACGTGCTGCGCGCCCTGCGCGAGAAGGAACCGGTCGCCGATGATCAATGTGTGTGAGTTCAAGGGCAAGCTAAAGCATGCCCCACCAAAACAGCCTGATCTAGAAACTGGTGGGGCATGCTTTAGCTTGCCCATTGCTGGTTAGAAAGGGTGTCTCATGAAAGCTTCTGAAATTGCCGCCGCCGCCCACTCCTACGAGGCGGACATCGTTCGCTTTCTCCGCGACCTAGTCGCCATCCCCGGCGAAAGCTCGCACGAGGGCCCCGTCATTCAACGCATCCGCCAGGAGATGGAGAAGGCCGGCTTCGATGAAATCCGCATCGACGCCATGGGCAACATCCTGGGCCGCATCGGGTCCGGGAAAACCGTCGTCATGATGGACGCCCATATCGACACCGTGGGCATCGGAGACCCCAAGGAATGGGCCTGGGACCCTTACAAGGGCAAGGTCGAGGATGGCTACGTGTATGGCCGCGGCGCCGGCGATCAGCGCGCCGGCATGGCCTGCATGGTCTACGCGGCGAAGATCATCAAGGATCTCGGCCTCGCGGGCGACTACACGCTCTGGGTGGTCGGCTCGGTGCAGGAAGAGGACTGCGACGGTCTGTCGTGGGTGTACATCCTGAAGGAAGACGGCATCCGCCCGGATTGCGTGCTCATCACCGAGCCCACCGGTCTGCGCATTTATCGCGGGCAGCGCGGGCGCATGGAAATCGAAGTGCATCTGCGCGGCCGCTCGTGCCACGCCAGCGCTCCGGAGCGCGGCGATAACCCCATCTACAAGATGAGCCGCCTGGTGGAAGAGGTCGAGAAGCTCAACACGCGTCTGCGCCACGATCCGTTTCTGGGGAAGGGAACCATTGCGGTCACTGAGATCCGCTCGGTTTCGCCCTCCCTGTGCGCGGTGCCCGGCGCTTGCTCCATCCATCTGGACCGCCGCCTGACCGCCGGCGAGACCAAGGAAAGCGCGGTGGCCGAGGTGAAGGCGCTCGCCGGCGCCGAAGACGCCGAGGTGGAGATCCTCAACTACGACACGCCCAGCTACACCGGCCTGCGCTACCCGATGGAAAAATACTATCCCACCTGGGTGCTGGATGAAGCGCATCCGCTGGCGCGGGCGGCCATCGCCACCTACGAAACGCTGTGGAATCGAGCGCCGGTTGTCGACAAGTGGACGTTCAGCACCAACGGTGTGGGATCCATGGGGCTGATGGGCGTGCCGACCATCGGCTTCGGTCCCGGCGAAGAGGATGTGGCGCACAGTGTGGTCGAGCGCGTGCCCATCCGCCACCTGGTGGAGGCGGCCCAGTTCTATGCGGCGTTTCCACTGATCTTCTCGGGGCGGCATGGCTGAGCTGGTTCCGCTTCCGCTGCCCCTGCTTTTGCGGCGCGCCTTTCTCGAGTACCGGCAGGAAGGCAAGATCTTCGACCTCCCCAAGAGCAAGTTCTTCCGCGGTGTTCCAGGCATCGATTTCTCCGTCGATTTTCACGGGCATCGCGCCTCGACTCCGCTGGGGCCGGCCGCCGGACCGCATGGCCAACTGGTACAGAACATCGTGCTCTCATGGCTGGGCGGCTCGCGCATCATCGAATTGAAAACCGTCCAGATCCTGGATGAGCTCAAAATTCCGCGCCCGTGCATAGACATCGCCAACGTCGGCTACAACGTGGAATGGTCGCAGGAACTCAAGCTCGAGCAATCGCTGCGCGAGTACGTGGGCGCGGCCATGTTCCTGGAGATCTTGAAGGCTTCCAAGCTGCTGGGCGAGGATTTCTCGCCTGGCGAAACCGTCTTCGACATGAGCGTCGGCTACAACCTCGAGGGCATCCGCTCGCCGCGCGTGCGCTCGTGGATCGAATCGATGAAGGACGCCGGCGCGGTCATCGACGAACTGCGCGCCGGGCTCGCCGGCTACCGCGATCTGCCGTTCCCCACGCGCATCAGCGACACGATCAGCCTGTCGACGTTTCACGGCTGTCCCGCGCGCGAGATTGAGGGCATAGTCACCTTCCTGTTGACGGAATTGGGCTGCAACGTCTGCATCAAGATGAATCCCACCCTGTTGGGCGCGGGCGAAGTGGAACACCTGTTGCACGATGTGATGGGCTATCGCGAGATCCAGATCAGCGCCGAGGCATTTGCGAAGGATCTGCAATTCGACGAAGCGCTGGACCTGGTCCCCAGGCTTCAGCGGGTGGCGCAAGCCCATGGCAAGCATCTGGCGGTCAAGTTCAGCAACACGTTGGTGGTGAAGAATCACAAGTCGTTTTTTACCGGCGAGACCATGTACATGTCGGGTCCGCCGCTGCACGTGATCACCATGAACCTGGTGAAGAAGTTTCGGGAGCACATGAAGACCAGCATCCCGATTTCTTTTTCCGCGGGCCTGGATGCGCACAATATTGCTACCGCGGTGGCTCTGAATATGGTCCCGGTGACTACCTGCACGGACCTGCTGCGGCCGGGCGGCTACGGGCGCTTGATCCGTTACCTGGAGAACCTGGGCGCGAAGATGCGCGAGGTGGGCGCGAGCACCATCCCCGACTACGTGAAGCACTACGCGGGGCAGGAGGCGGCGCTGGTGGCCGAGACCACGGCCAACCCGCGTTACCGCTGGGAGCGCAACAAGGGTGTGCCGCGCAAAATCGGCTCGAAGCTCTGGCTCTACGACTGTATCAACTGCGATAAGTGCGTTCCGGTTTGTCCCAACGACGCCAACTTCGTGTACGAAGCGCGGGCGGCGGCCATCGCGTACGATAATTTCGAACTGCTGCCGGAAGGCGTCAGGCGCGTGCCGGGCGGTGTATTCCAGTTGGCCAAGGGGCGCCAGTTCGCCAACTATGCCGACGCGTGCAACGATTGCGGCAACTGCGATGTCTTCTGCCCCGAAGACGGCGGTCCCTACGTGGAGAAGCCGCGCTTCTTCGGCAGTCTCGAAACGTACCAAAAGTACGCGGGCGCGAATGGGTTCTTTATCGATTGGCAGGCGGAAGCGCCTGCCCCACAGAGCAGAGTGGGACAGGCGCTTCCGCCTGTCAACCCGCTTCTCACCATCTACGGCACAATTGCCGGGCAGTCCTACATCCTCACACTCACCCCGCCCGCCGACCGCGCCCGCTTCGAGACCGCCGCTGCCGCCATCGAAATTCGTCTGAGCGACAACCAGGCTCTGAGCTGGAAACCGAAGCCCGGCGCGGTGCCGCCCGGGGTTGTCGACATGCTTCCCTATCTCAAGCTGAAGTTGCTGGCCGAATCGGTCGGCGACCCGCGCCACGTTCACTTCGCCAACGTCGCGGGCATGGAGGAGGTCATCCGTGAAAGCGCTCTTTAAAGGCAGAGACTGGATCACAACCCAGGAATGGACCGGCGCCGAGCTCGAACGTCATGCTGGACGTTTCCTCGGACCTCAAGCGGAAATTCAAGGGACATATTCCCCACCGCTACCTGCCCGACAAGACCATCTTCCTGATGTTCTTCGACAAATCCACGCGCACGCGCAACTCGTTCGAGGCCGGAATGACGCAGCTCGGCGGCCACGCTCACTTTCTCACCGCCGACGTCATGCAAGTGTCGCACGGCGAGAGCCCCAAGGACACCGGCATCATTCTCTCCAGCTACGGGCACGCCATCGCCATCCGGCACGACCTCATCCCCGGCGAAGGCAACGTCTACATACGGGAAGTTGCGAAATGGGCCAGCGTGCCGGTGATCAACATGCAGTGCGACGTGGACCATCCCTGCCAGACGCTGGCCGACCTGATGACCATCCGCGAGCAGCGCGGCCATGACCTCCGCGGCCTCAAGATCGCCGTCAGTTGGGCCTACGCCCCCAGCTACGCCAAGCCGCTTTCGGTTCCCCAGGGGCTGATTATGCTCATGCCGCGTTTCGGCATGGACGTGGTGCTGGCGCATCCCCCGGAATATGGGCTGATGCCGGAGACCGTCGAGGCGGCTTTCGAAAATGCCCGGCGCGGCGGCGGCAAGTTTACCATGGTGGACAGCATGGACGAGGCTTTCCTCGACGCCGACGTGGTGATTCCCAAGAGCTGGGGCTGCCTCGACACCATGGGCGCGAAGCCCGAGGAATCGCTGCGCATCGCGAAGCAGTACACGCGCTGGATCTGCGACGCGGAGCGCATGAAGCTGGCGCGGCCGGACGTCCTCTACATGCACCCGCTGCCCGCCGACCGAGGGAACGAAGTGACTGACGAGGTCATCGACGGGCCCAACTCTGTGGTATACCAAGAGGCGGAAAACAGGCTGCATACGGCCAAAGCCATCATGGCCCTCACCATGGCCGATAAGGAAATCGAATACGAGCGGTAGCGGTATGGCCGAGACTCTGGTAATCGCTCTGGGTGGCAACGCCATCACGCGGCCCGGCGAACCCGGCACAATTCCCCAGCAGTTCGCGCACACCGGCGAGACGCTCCAGCATCTTCTGCCGCTGCTCCGCGGCGATTCGAACCTGGCGATTGTGCACGGCAACGGCCCGCAGATCGGCAACATCCTGATCCGAGTGGAAGAAGGAGAGCGCAGGGTGCCTCGCCTTCCGCTGGACACCTGCGTCTCCGATTCGCAAGGCGGCATGGGCTACATGATCCAGCGGATTGCCTGCGAGTTGTTCCGCCGGGAAGCCATTGACCGCGGCGCTGCCACCGTCATCACGCAGGTGCTCGTCGCCGGGAACGACCCCGAAATGACGCATCCGACCAAGCCCATTGGGTCGTTTTACACCCAGGACGAAGTCCGCCACGTTCAACGGGAGAAGCCGCACTGGATCATGCGGGAAATCGAGCCGGGCCGGTTCCGGCGCGTGGTGGCCTCACCGCGGCCCATCCGCATCCTCGAGGAGCAGGCCATCGCCCGGCTGGTGGAGGCGGGTGTGGTCACCATCGCCTGCGGCGGAGGAGGAATCCCGGTTGCCTGGGAAGGCGATCGTCTGGTGGGCGTGGAAGGGGTTATCGATAAGGATTTCGCCGCCAGCCTGCTGGCTCGCGATCTTCACGCGCACAAGCTGATCATCGTGACGGACGTGGAGCAGGCGGCCATTCGCTTCGGGCGCCCCGCCCAGCAGTGGCTGGGCGTCATCACGCTCCGGCAGGCGCGCGCGTACCTGGCCGCCGGCGAATTTCCGCCCGGGTCGATGGGACCCAAGATTGAAGCCGGCATCGACTTCGTCGCGCAAGGCGGCGGGGAGTGTATCATTACTTCAACCGGGCACGTCGCCCGCGCCGTACGGGGCGAGACCGGCACTCACATCGTGGCGTCATGATTATCACCAACGCTCGCATTCTGACTTTCGACACCGCCAATCGCGTGCTGGATTCCGGCAGCGTAGAGATTCGTCCCGATGGCAGCATCGGCGATGTGAGTAGTGGGGCAGGTCCCCGACCCGCCCACGATGCCAAGGGCAAGCTCTTAATGCCCGCGCTGATCAACTGCCACACCCACCTCTACAGCACGCTGGCGCGCGGGATTGCGCTCCCCGGCCGCGCGCCCAGGAATTTTCCCGAAATCCTGAAGAAGTTGTGGTGGCGCCTCGATCGCGCGTTGAACGAAGAGGACGTATACTACAGCGCGCTGGTGGGCCTCATCGACGCCGCCAAGTGCGGGGTGGGCACGCTGGTGGATCACCATTCCAGCCCCAACGCCTGCGCGGGAAGCCTGGACCGCATCGACCAGGCGTTCCGGGAAGTGGGCCTGCGCGGCGTGCTGTGCTACGAGACTTCCGACCGCAACGGCCCCATACAGGCCCTGGAGGGCATTCGAGAGAACATCCGCTTCATCGATCGGGCCCAGAGGGCGCCCGGCGACGACGGCCTCGTGGCGGCCACCTTCGGCTTGCACGCTTCGTTCACGCTCTCCGATGAGACGCTTCGCCGCGCGGTGGAAGTGAACCAATCGCTGCGCGCGGGCTTCCACATCCACGTCGCCGAGGACGGCTGCGACGCCGGGGCGGTGAAGCGCCTCCGCGACCTCGGAGTTCTGGACGAGCAGTGCCTGGCGGCCCACTGTGTACACGTCACCGCGGCCGACATTGGAACGCTCGCGCGGCGCCGCGTCAACGTGGTTCACAACCCGCAATCCAACTGCAATAACGCCGTGGGCGCCGCCAGGTTGCTGGAACTCTTCCGCCGCGGAGTGCTGGTGGGGCTGGGTTCCGACGGCTATTCCCCGCGCATGTTCGAAGAGTTCAAGACCGCGTTTCACGTGCAGAAGTTGTTGGCGGGCGACCCCCGCGTGGCGTACGCCGAAGCTTACGCCGCGGCGTTCCTGAACAACCGCACGATCGTGAAGAAGCTCTGGGGCATGGAGGTTGGCCGCATCGAGACTGGCGCGCGGGCCGACCTGATTCTGGTGGACTACTACCCACCCACGCCGCTCCATAGCGGCAACTTGTTTGGCCACATCCTGTTCGGCATTGCCAACGCCCCCGTGGATTCGCTCATCGTCAACGGCCGCTACGTGCTGCGCGAGAGCCAGTGCGTCACCGTGGACGAACGCCGCGTGGCCGAGAAAGCCACCGCCCGCGCCCGCGCCCTGTGGGAGAGGTTTTAGTGGGGCAGATTGTCAATCTGCGGCAGATTGTCAATCTGCCTGGCGCTAGACCAGGGGAACTCCTCGGGCGTCGCCGCCAGCCCGCACTTCACCGGATTCATCTCAATATAATTCGCAATCCGCTGAAACTCCGTCTTGTCACGAACCAGCCGATCATAGCTCTCGTCCTGCCAGAACGGCTGCCCGGTGAGGCCCAGAATTCGATTGCCTTCCCGTGCGGTGAATCTCTTGAGCGACTGCATCATCTTGGAAACATCCGCCAGCGGAGTCATCAGGAGATGAACGTGGTTCTGCATCACGACATAGGAGTGAAGTTGGTAGTGTTGTTCCCGCTCCCGATAGTGAATGGCCTCAACTACCACAGTGGCTATGTTGGCCCGTCGAAGGTACAGCGGGCCCGTGCGGGCGTTGTCGAGAAGGCTGTCCATGGCCACGAAGGCTTGTCCGGAGGTGGTGGCCGAGGGGAAGCTGCGGTTCGCCGGGAGGCTGCCATGCAGGCGCCAGGTGACGAAGATGGGCTGTCCGATGGAGTGATAGTGCGGCAAGCGGCGAGTGTGGAACGTGGCCACGAAGATAGAGTGAGTGGTACGAGGGAAAACTCTCAGGAAAAGCAAGCAGGCCGATTGCCAATCGGCCGCAGATTGACAATCTGCCCCACAAGAACAGGAGAACCATGACAACTACGGTACCCGGCCCGACTTATCAAGAGATGCTCCATCCGAAGTTGCTGCCGCCCGCCGGCGCCGATGAGTTGGACCCCATCAACCTGTTCAACATCACTTGGCGCGGGCCCGGCAATCACATTCGCCACATCGTGCTTCCCAGGGAACTGACGGGCATCGCGGCCAATATCGTGGTTCTCATCGGACGGTATTTTCCTTCCGGCAGTCACAAGGTCGGCCCGGCATACGCCACCCTCATGGAAGGCGAACTGGCCGGCGAGATCCAGCCTGGCGAGAACACCATCATTGGCCCCTCCACGGGTAACTTCGGCATCGGCGTGGCATACATCTCGCATCTCAAGGGCTACCCGGCAATCGTCATCATGCCGGAGGAGATGAGCGACGAGCGCTACCAGCGCATCCGCCAATACGGCGGCCAATTGGACCTGACGCCCGGCTCGGAAAGCGATGTCATCCTGGTTCTGGAGCGCACCGAGCACTATAAGAAGGACCCCAGGAACAAGATCCTCGCCCAGTTCGAGTTGCTTCCCAATTACCGGTTCCACCGCTACGTGACCGGGCGCAGCGCGCTGGAGGCGGCCGCGCAGTACGGAAACGGCAGGGTGGCGGCCTTCGTTTCGGCGCCCGGCTCGGCCGGTACCTTGGGCGCCGCCGACGAAATCAAGGCCCGCTATCCGGAATGCCTGGTCTGCGCGCTCGAGCCCAAGGAGTGCTCGACGCTCTACAACAACGGACGCGGCACGCACCGCATCGAAGGCATCGGCGACAAGATGGTGACCCTCATTCATAACGTGCTCAACACCGACTACCTGGCCCTCATCCACGACGACGATTGCGTCATGGGCCTGGAGCTTCTGGAACGCCGCCGCAGCCTGGTGGAGCGGTTGCTGGGCCGGCCGCGGGGATTCCTGGATTCGCTCGCAGGCATGTTCGGCATCTCGACCATCTGCAACATCGTCGGCGCCATTCGCATGGCGCGATACCTGGGCCTCGGCCCGGAAGACAACGTGGTGACTATCGCCACCGACGGCATGGACCGCTACCCCTCGGTGCTGGCGAATCTCGAAAAGCGCCGCGGTCCGCTCGATGACGCCATGCTCAGCGCCAGCTTCGAAGAGATCTTCCGCGGCGGCGACGCCCGAGATATTCTGGACTTACGCCCGCCCGAACAGAAGCAGCGCCTGTTCGGCTACAAGGAACAGGTCTGGACCGGTTTCGGCTACTCCCGCCCCTATCTGGAGGGCATGAAGTCGCAGTCCTTCTGGGACGCGGAGTTCGATAAGATCCACGGTATCGACGAGGGCCTGCTGGCGGTGCGAAAGTTCTAGACTATTCTTGAGAAGGAGAAGATGACTGTGGGCCAAACTGTTACCTATGTCATCGATTCCAGCCACTCGACGGCGGGGTTCAAGGTTCGCCACTTGATGGTGGCGAATGTGCGCGGCGAGTTTTCCGGAGTGGCCGGCACGGTGGTATTCGATCCGGAGGATTCGGCGAATTCCAAAGTGGAGGCCGTCATCGATGCCACCACTATTCAGACGCGCGACAACCAGCGGGACCAGCACCTCAAGAGCGCGGATTTCTTCGATGTGGAGAAGTTTCCCAAGATCGCCTTCACGTCCAAAAAGGTGGCGCCGGTGGGGGATAGCGAATGGAGAGTCATCGGCGATCTGACCATCCATGGCGTCACCAGGGAAGTCGCGCTCGAACGTTGAAGGCCCCACCCCGGAAGTGAAAGATCCTTGGGGCAACATCAAGATTGGCGCCACGGCCACCACCAAACTGAATCGCAAGGATTTCGGGCTGGTATGGAACGTGGCGCTGGAAGCCGGCGGCGTCCTGGTGGGAGACGAAGTGGCCATCCAGCTTGAAGTCGAGCTGACCCGGCAGGGGTAGTATGCTGGTCCGGGACATCGACACGCCCGCCCTGGTCGTAGACCTGGACATTCTCGATCGAAACCTCCATCGTGTGGCCGGGTATGCCAGGCAGCACGGGCTGAGACTCCGCCCGCATACCAAGACGCACAAATCCATCCGCCTGGCAAAGCGCCAACTGGAATTGGGCGCTGTGGGGCTGACGGTTGCCAAGGTGTCGGAAGCCGAGGTCATGCTGGGCGCCGGGCCGGCCGACCTGCTGGTAGCCTTCCCCATCATCGGCCGCGCCAAACTCGAGCGCCTGATGGAGGTGGCGCGGCGCACCCGCGTCACCGTGGCGCTGGACAGCGTCTTCGCCGCCCGCCAGCTTTCCGACGCCGCCCGTGCCGCGCAACTCGAGAATCGGCGTGCTGGCCGAGGTGGATGTGGGGCTGGGCCGCGTGGGCGTGGCTCCCGGCGAAGCGCTGGTCCAACTGGCCCAGTCCATTGCGAAGCTTCCCTGGCTGCGCTTCGAGGGCATCGCGTTCTACCCTGGGCACATCAAAGACATGGACGAATCCGGCCAGCGGGCCTGGGCGCAGTTGGCCGAACTGCTGCGCTCGATTCTCTCCGATTTCCGCCGTGTTGGAATCGACGCCGGCGTCGTCAGCGGCGGCTCCACTCCCACGCTATTCCATTCGCATGAACTGGAGGGCTTGACGGAGATCCGTCCGGGCACTTACATCTTCAACGACATCAATACCGTCCGCGGCGGCGCCTGCGCCATGGAAGATTGCGCCGCCACCATCCTGGCGACAGTCGTCTCCACCGCGCGCCCCGGACAGATGATCGTCGATGGCGGCTCGAAGACCTTTTCGTCGGACCGCCTGGTGAATTCCCCCGAACCGATTTTCGGCCACGTGGTCGAAGCTCCCGGCGCACGCTTCCACAAGATGAACGAAGAGCACGGCTTCATCGACCTCACTCGCGCCGGACGCGAGTTCTCCGTCGGCGACCGCATCCACGTCATCCCCAATCACATCTGCGTCGCCGTGAACCTGCACGAGCAGGTCTATGGGATTCGCGGCGAGATGGTGGAGGAAATCTGGAAAGTGGACGCCAGGGGCAAGCTACAGTAGGAGTTGTATGCGCACACGTAAGAGTCTGATGTTTCTCGGGGGCCTGTTCGTCGCAGCCGGCCTCTGCTTGGCCCAGGGGCAGTTGCCGCGGCTGCGCGTCTCCGATAACGGCAGGTATCTGGTCAAACAGGACGGATCGCCGTTCTTTTACCTGGCCGATACCGCCTGGGGTTTGTTTCACTTCAACCGGCAGGACGTTGATCTCTACCTGAAGACGCGGGCCGCACAGCGCTTCACCGCCATTCAGGCCATCGTGGCGCACTATGGAGGCCTTGACAGCCCCAACGCCTACGGCGAGACCGTCTTCGTGAACAAGGACCCCGCGCATCCCAACGAGGCCTATTTCCAGCAGGTGGATTACGTCGTCAAGGAGGCTGAATCGCTGGGTCTTTACGTCGCCATGGTTCCGATCTGGTGCAAGGAATACGTCAACGAAAAAGGGTCGGTGCTCACCAGGGAGACGGCGTTCAGCTACGGCAAGTTTCTGGGCAGCCGCTATCGCAACAAGCCCGTCCTTTTCATATTGGGCGGCGACTGGTATCCCGACAAGGTGGAAGATCTCATGCGAGCGATGGCTGCCGGCATTACCGAAGGCGACGGCGGCGCGCACCTGAAAACGTACCATCCGACCGGGATACAGAGCTCCAGCACCTGGTTCCACAATGACGCCTGGCTGGATTTCAACATGGTCCAGTCCCGGCACATGATCTTGAACCGGACCTACGATCTGATAGCGGCGGACTGGGACCGGACGCCCCCCAAGCCGGTGGTGGAGGGCGAATCGGTCTACGAGGGCATCCAGGACGATCTGGTCTACAGCGATCCCAACGCCAAGCGGATTCAGCCTGAAGACGTGCGCCGCGCGGCCTACTGCTCGCAGTTTGCCGGAGCGGCCGGTTATGCCTATGGCTCCGACGGTGTGTGGCAGTACCGGGGCATAAGCGGCGGCCGGGGCACTCGCTCGGCCAGCGGGACCATGAATTGGAAGGACGCGCTACAGCGGCCCGCCGGCGCGCAAATGCAGTATTTGCGGGCACTGCTCGAATCGCGGCCGATGCTCATCAGAATTCCGGATGAGTGGCTGATTGTCGGCGATCCGCTGAGCACCGTCGATCGCATCCAGGCCTGCCGCGGATCGGACGGAAGCTACTTGTTTGTCTACACCTCATCCGGCAAGCCGGTGCGAGTCAGGTTGAGAGACAAGATTCACGACAAGCTGACCGGAAAAGTAGCTCGCGCCTGGTGGTACGACCCGCGGAAAGGCACCTCGACGCTGATTGGGGAATTCCCCAAGACAGAGCCGGGTGACAGGCCCGCCGACGTCCGCCGCTTGGATATTACGCGTGAGTTCACGCCGCCCTCCAGCGGCCCAGGGAACGACTGGGTCCTGGTGGTTGACGACGCTTCCAAGAACTACCCGGCGCCAGGGAAGCTGGCGCAGTAGGCCTACTTCGGCGTCACCAGCACGATGTCGGGTTTCGGCGGCGCCTTCATGCCGTAGCCGAGAAAGAAGCTGGTCCACGGCGGCTGGTTATAGCCCACGTTCTGCAAGGCGATCGACTCCCGATACTGGGGGTCGTGCATCAGTGTGTAAAAGCGATGCTCCGTCGGGATGACGGTCGTGTAGATTCGTAATTCCTTATTGTCGGCGGTTCGCTCGATCACTTCCTCGCGCCAGTCGCCCAGGATGTCGGCGCTGAGCACTGGTGTGGACTTCGAACCGTTGTTGGAGACGCATCCTTCGGCGGTGAAAATCGTGTCCATCGCGCTCTTTTCCCAGTTCCACTTGGTGATGACGTTGCTGTTCAGGAACTCGCGGAGCAGGTCGCCGTCCCACCAGATGGCGAAATTGGCGCCTCCTCTAACCGGGATGGTTTCGCCCTTGAGGTCATAGGCGCTCCCTCCCACGAAGAATTGTGCGCCGGCGTAGCGCGGGTCCGCATCGGCCGCCAGCGCGCGCCCGTAGTCGGGGGGCCTCACTCCCCTGGTCTCCACTCCCGGCTTGCCCCAGATGATCTTGCCGGTGGCGGCTTCATGTAGTTCCGCGCTGTAGGGATGTTGTGGCACCTCGTGAATGTCGAAGATCTGCATCCCCGGCCGCGAAGGATCGAAAGCGCTCACATGCTCGGCATCGCCATGTCCCAGCCCGGTGGTGTAGAGTCCCCGGCCGTCATGATCGATGGTGGCCGCGCCATAGACGATCTCGTCCTTGCCGTCGCCATCGACGTTGGCGACCGTCAGACTATGGTTGCCCTGCCCCTCGTAGTCCCGATTGCGCCTGCCGTCTTTGCCGAAGCCCGGAGCGTCGCTGTCGAAGATCCAGCGCTGGGTGAGTTTCCCATTGCGCCAATCCCACGCCACCAGCACCGAGCGGGTGTAGTAACCCCGGCACATCACGACGCTGGGGTGTACCCCGTCGAGGTAAGCGACGGCCGCCAGGAAGCGCCCATCGTTATTCCCCATTCCGCTACCCCAGATATTGGTCAAATCCTCGGTGGTGGGCTTGAGTTTCGTGGGATGGCGCGGCGGGATGTAAGGGACGGTGGCCATGGCGGCCCCGGTCTCGCCGTTGAAGACCGTTAAATACTCCGGCCCGGAAAGGATGAGCCCGGAGATGTCCATGTGGCGTGGGGGCCGTGTCCAAACCGGGGGCTGGTTGGTCATCCACGGCGCTTGATCGATGAACGCGCCCTCCGGTTCTCTCCAGTCGGCCTTCGGATCGCCAATTACTTTTCCAACGCCATCGATGGTGCCGTCGGCGGTTCTGCACACCACCTCGGCTTTGCCGTCGCCGTCGAGGTCATACACGATGAACGGCGTGTAGTTGGCGCCCGAGCGGATGTTCTTCCCCAGGTTGATCCGCCACATGAACGTGCCGTCGAGCTTGTAAGCCTCAAGGTGCGTTTCTCCGCTCGCGCCGCCGCGCGAAGGGTCGCGCCCGCCGTCTTCGCGCTTCAAGACAATTTCATATTCCCCATCGCCATCCAGATCGCCCACCGCGCCGTCATTGGGCGTCAGGCCTTCCTTTAGCGGAATCGAAATGTATGGCCTCGCCGGGGCGTTGGCCGGGAATGTGAACGCCTTGCTGGCGGGCTGTTCCCGGCCGTTGAGGACCGCCCGAACCGTGTACGAAACCGATTGGGAAAAATCCACGCCGGTGTCCTGGAAACAGGTCGCCTTGGTCAGCGGCGCATCGTTCAGCTTGACGGGCCTGGCGGCGCCGCTGGCGCGATAAACGTTGAAGCCGATGCTCGCCGGCTCGGTTCCCAGCAGGCGCCAGCTCACGAACACTTTGCCCTCACCTTGATTGATGGCGACTACGCCACGGCCGAGTTTTTCCATCTGCCTCTGCGCGCTGGCTGAGACCGCAAGCGCGAGCAGCGCCGCGATCGTAACGCCGCAACGGATTCCGGCTCTTGACACGTTCACCCGAATTCCCTTTCTGGATTTCCAGATCCGATTCAGTATAAACCAAGCCGACATCCTTGGGTCCCGGCCCGCATTCCTCTACCGCGGGTCCATCAGGCGGCCGATGAAGAGCACCACTCCGGTGCGCGTGTCGCGGATCAGGAAGAGGAACGGGTGATCGGCGCGGAAGAGAACGGCCGGTTCCGGCATGCGCATGGCGGTGGCGTGCATGCCGATGCCGGTGGCGGCGGCGGCTTCGGTCCCCTGCTCCGCAACATCGACGAAAGCCTTGTGCACCACCTCGGAGATCGCCAGGCTGCGTTTCGGGTCGATGCCTGAGAAGTCGGCCTTGTCGGTGAAACTTGTAGGCATGCCCATGGTCGAGAGCGCCTTGCGGAGAGAGAACTGCGATTCGGCGCGGAACTTCGGCAGGCTCACCTGCACGTTCCGAATGGTGAGGTTCCCGAGCCATCCGGTCAGGTTTCCAGGTGTCAGCGATTTCTCGAGGTTGGGAAGCCCGGTGAGGGTCGTCGGCAGCAGGACGTTGAAGGCCATTCCGGTGCCGGCGTAGTGCATTTCCAGGATCTGGGCGGACGGCGTTTCGGTGTAGCCGAAGTCCGAGGTCTGGTTCATGAAGTTGGCCTGGGTGGTGGCCCCGGCCGGCAGGGTGAAAGGCGCGGGCTGGGTGCGCAAGGTGACAAACGGGTCCTGCCACTTGCCATAGAAGTAGATCGCGCTGGTGAGGACCACGCGGGTTTGGGCATCGAGCGAGCCGGCCGGGAGCAGGTTCTTGATCTTCTCTTTGGTGTGCTCTTCGGTCCAGCGGTTGATCTGGGATCGCGCCGCCTCGGGATTCGCGATGAAATCGAGGGACGTGGGCGGAGCGTGGTAGTTGTTGGTGAGCGTGTTCTCGAAGGCCGGCTGGATGGCCAATCCTTTTTGCACCCAGAGTCCGTTCGCGGTGTGCAGTTCGTTGCCTCCCGTGTTGCCGGCCTTGGCGAGGTCGGCGAGCAATGCTCCGAGGGCGGAATCGTAGGTGGAGTCGTAATGGACGTGCAGAACGGCTTGGATTTCCTCGGCGGTCTGGCCGCGGGCGCCCGCAAGGGCCATGGAGAGCGCCGTCGAAATGTTGAAGGGAGAGAGAATCAGGTTCCCGTCGCCTCCCATAAGTTGTTTGTAGGAGGCGGTGGTGAAGGCGTTCATCGCCGTCGTTATACGGGAGTCGGCGGCCGGCAGCGCGGCGGCCAGCAGCACCGGCAGAACAAAACGTTTCATGGCGGGCCTCCCTATTTCTTCGCCCTCTCGAGAACTTCCAGGAACTTCTTTTCCCAGTCCGCATCGGAGCTGTTGTACCCAACTTGCTCCCAACGGAATACGCCCTTGGTGTCGAAGATCCAGTTGCGCGGAATGCCCACCTCCGGCAGCACCGTGTTCACCAGCGACTGCGCGGGAATCACCGGGAAGGTGTAGCCGTTCTTCTTCATGTAGGGCTCGATTTCCGCCACCGACTCATCCACGTTGAACGTGAGCAGCACCACGTCCGGCCGGTCTTTCAGCTTGTCGTACAGCTTCTGGAACGCGGGATGCTCCGCCACACAGAAGTAGCATGAAGTCGCCCAAACATTGATCGCCACCGTCTTGCCCTCGAGCGATCTCAGCCGCCACATTTTTCCAGCCGTGTCTTCCAGCGCAAAGTCGGTCAGCGTCCCCTCGGGTTTCCCCCACTCGGTCTCGACACTGACTTCCACCACCGCCGGCTTGCGCGCCGCCCACAATTGGCGGGTCTCCGGTGTTCCGCCGAGTTCCTTCCATAGGCGCTCGATATCGGCGCTCGCGTCGGCCTTATCTTTGGCTTGGCCCTTCCAGTGGTCCACGGCGGCTTCGAGATATGCCAGTGCGTCCAGCTTGTGCCCGTTCAACTCGGCCACGCGCGCAGCTTGGCGGTAGAACGCGCTGTCGAATCCATCCTTGGGCGGATGCGCGCGCACTTCTTCGAGGGCCGCTGCAGCCTTCCCCGGCTCGCCCGTTTTAGTGTAGAGGTCCACCAGGATGCGCAGGCCCTCCACCCGGTAAAGCTCGATGAATCTGCGGTCCCTGTCCAACTCCTTGGAGTCGGCGCTGAGGTTCTTGGCATCTTCCGCTAAGCGCCATTCGACGCTGCCGAGACCCTTTTGCACGAATTCGGGAACGCGTTCCAGGCCGATCCCGCGCTTCACGTAGGTTTCGGCGGCAAGGTATTCGAAGGGTGGGTCACTAACCGCATCGCGGGTATTCCAGACATGTTCGAGGAACGCTTCAACGATCTGGCGGAGCCGGGCCGGGGGAGCGTCGTCCAGCGCCAGAATCGCGAAGAACTGGTCCTCCATCTGGCCGACGTCGTCGGGCCACCTCTTCAGCATCTCTTCGGCAAACGCCAAATTGGCGGCGAAGTATTCGTGCTCTTCTGCGGAGGAATCGGACTTGTAGCCGGGGTGCGACTTGTGGAAGCGGGAGCTCAGAATACCGAGCGAAGCGGTGTCGTTCGGAAAGCGCTTCAGGATCTCGTCTTCCGCGGCCTTGACGCCCTCCGCATCTCCGGCGGCCTTCGCGCCGTTCTTGAGCACTTGATACCAACTGGCGCGCGCCGGCGGCGTGGTCGCGCGCAGCTTCGCCAGGTCGGCGGCGACAGTCGCGCGTGCGTCCTTCAGGCGGCTGGGCGGCGTGGCCTTCAGTTCCAGCTTCCAAAGCTCGGAGTACCGTTCCAGCAGCCTGGGGTCATCCACCTTGGCCAGCCGCGCGCGAACCCCGGCGGCGATCTTCGCCGCAGTCTCCGGGCTGGTCCGCTCTATGGCCGCATCCAGCGCCGCCGAATCGAGCGACCCCGGGCACACCTCCCAAAACCTGGTCACTTGTTCCGTGGATTTCTGCTTGTCTACCAACCGCCCGTCCTGGTAGATATCCGAGAGCGCCAGGTGCGGCCACGGGTTGGAGGGATCCGTTTCCAGCGCACGGTTGAGCAACTTCACCGCCTCGTCGGTCTCGCGGCCATCGAGCATGAGCCCGTAGAGATACAGGTAGAGCGAATCGCCCGGATGCTCATCCACCAGCTTGCGGTATTTCTCGCTCGCAGCGGCGATTTCGGCATCGCCCAACGTTTTCACGAATCTCTGGTACTGCCGATGCAGAAACAGGTCGTCCGGCTGCTCGCGAAGGGCGCCCTCGAGCAGCTTCCGGCGAAACTCTTTCTTTTCCTCCGCGGTGCCTTTAGGCGGATTGCGGTACTGCTCCTGCACCTGGAGAGATGTGCCGCCGGCTTCGCACGGCCAGGTCCTCGGGGCGGAAAGAGCGGCGGTGGCGAATACCAGGATGGCTAAAAGGCGCATAAAGACCTCCTTCGGAGACCTGGTTGGCAGGCGAAAGCGCCTGCCCCACAAAAGGCGAGCAGGCCGAGTACCACTCGGCCGCAGGATGCCATCCTGCCCCACAGAATCACAAAAACCTCACATTTCGCGACGTTCCACGGTGGGAATCTGCGTGTCCGGTATCGGCGTACAACCACGCGCCGTGAAGTTCTCCACGTTCTTGAACACGATAGTCGAAACGCCCGCGGCCTTCTGCGCTTTCACATGCTGGAAGTCGACGTTGTTTACGTGGTCGAGGACGAAGGCCGGCCGCTTGTCTTCCTGCATAAACCCAACCTCCACGTCGTTCAACTCGATGCCCTTGGCGTGGCGGATGAAGAACCCATAAGCCGGCAACATGCCGAACATGGAGGGTTCCGGATACTCCTTCTCCCGTTCCGGCGTATCGAACGCTTCGCGCGGCGGCACGCCCCCGGAGGCGCGGAAGAAGAATGTATTCACCAGGTCCGCCGGCTGCTTGGCTACCTGATCCAGGTTCAATCCGCCGCGATACAAGATGCGGATGTTGTTGAGCTTGACATCTTCCACGTCGTGGCCGGGAATGCCGCTGATGATGGAACCGTAGCGCGGGTCGGCGTCGTACGCCACCACGTTACTGATCGTCACGCGGCGTATCGAGCCGATGGGCGTCCCTTCCGGCGCCCGCATGCGGCTGCCCAGCCGGATGAAGATGGGGGCGTTCGAAACATCGCGCATAGTGATGTTTGAGACCGCGATGTCTTCGATGTGCGACCCGTCCACGGCCTCCAGGGCCAGACCGCGCGAGCGGTCGAACACCACGTTGGAAATCGTGATGTTCTTGAAATCGCCTTCGGTCTCGGTGCCGATCTTGATGCGGCCGGTGGGGCCGTCGCGGTCCGGCGCCTGCTTGACGTCGCGCTTGAATGTGCCATCCAGCAGCGAGCCGATATCGTAGCCGCTCACCAGAACATTGGTGATGGTCATATTCTCGGTGGAGCGCGCAAAGCCGAGGGCGTGGCTGCCCTTCAGGACGATGGCGTCGTCGTTCGGCGCGTTGACGCTGGTGTTTGAGATCCTCACGTTGCGGCAGGAGTCGATATCCATTCCGTCGCGGTTGGTGTCGATCTTGAGGTTGTCGATGGTCAGGTTATCGACGCCCGTGACCAGGATCCCAAAGTGCCCGCCGGTGAGGATGGAGAAATCGCGCAGCGTCACGTTGTGGCACAGTTTCAGGGCGAGGGTTTTGTCCCCGCCGCCGCCGCGCTCCCGTCCCAGCGCCTTGCCGGTGATCAAGCCGCCTCCCACGATGGAAACATTCTCGAGCCCATCGCCCCAAATCAGGCTGTTGTGCCAGTGGCTGTGGCCGAAATCCTGGAACCTGTCCCACTGGTTGGGCTCGGCGGCATCGTAGGCCGTAACATCCGGCGATGCTTCGATGACGGTCCCATGCTCGAGCTGCAAGGTGATATTGCTGCGCAGGCGAATCGACCCCGTGACGTAAGTTCCGGCGGGGAGGTACACGGTTCCGCCGCCCGCCGCCTCGGCCGCGTCGATAGCCTTATTAATGGCATCCCGATCGAGCGTCTTGCCATCGGCCTTGGCGCCGAACGCCTTGACGTCGAAAGTTGCGGCGCCAACCTCGAGCGGTGCGCCCAGTGAAAGCGCCATGGCGGCGCAGCATACAAGAAAAGCCTTCGACATTCTGTCTCCTTGGTAGAGCCTCGCCGCGCACTGTCGCGCGCCGCGACTGGCCCCACTTATAACACCATTGCGGGTTCCGGGGCGACAGCTCGGGATCGGTGGATCGGTGGGTGCGCGGCACAATCCAGGCGGCCGGCCGGGCATTCCGCTTTCCGGCATCGCCCGCCCGATCTTCACACCTGTGCCGGACAGGCTACAATCGAAACCGCTCTGGGCCCTGCGCCGCGGCTCGGCGTTGAGGCACAATAGAAGGGCAGGGAACAGGAAAGGGCGTCTCGGCCCGACTCGTGCATCGGGGGTCTGCCGTCAGCCCGGTTCGCCGGCGAATCTGAACTTGATGAGGCGTACGTGAAGAATTCTCTCAGTGCCATTCTATGTCTTTGCCTGCTTTCCTTATTATGCATTTCACCGGGCCGCGCTCAGCAGCCGCCGCCCCAGACCCCACCGGCCCAGCCGGCCGCGGCCCAGGGCCCAGAGGGCACCCCCACGCCGGCGCCCCAGCCACCCGATGAAACACCGGCGCCCCAGCAGCGGACCAGCACCATCCAGGCTGCGCCGCCCCTGCCTAAGTACCCGGATGTCCAGATGCCCGGGGAGACCGGCTACTTTGCGGGACTCATCGGTTGGTTGCCATTCGGCACCCCCATCGTCGACAAAGGTCATGCGGCGGACTGGACTGGTCTTTCGTACTTCCACCTTCCGGGCAAACCTAAGATTACGCCCAGCGCGGAGATTGGCCTGGCGTTGGGTTTGCACAATTCCCTCACTCTTTCGTACTTTTCCGCCAAAGCCAGTGGCAACACCACCGCCCCCGGCGCCCTGGTTCTCTTCGCCCAGTCTTACAACCAGGGCGACTTGCTTGCCACCACCGACAAGGTGCAGGACCTCAAGCTCTCGTTCGCATACCTGACGTGGCCTTATCCGGTGGAGAGCCGGCATTTCCGCCTCAGGACGCTGTGGCAGGTGCATTACGTCTGGGCCACTTCGAACTACGACGCCCCCGTCCGGTCGGCTACGCCCGACAGCTCCGGCAACCTCACGTCATACGCAACTACGGGGTCGAAGCAGATTATTTCGCCGGCGGTGGGCCTCGGGCTGACCGAGTATGCGTCCCGCAACTTCCGGATCGAGCTGAATGTCACGGGTTTTGACGTTCCGCACCATTTTGCCATCGGGGACGCCGACGCTTTTGCCGCCTATCGCGCCGGCAGTTGGGAGATTCGTGCGGGCGCGAAGGGTCTGTACTTCAAGACGTCGCCGCAAGCCGACTACTATTTTCGCGGGAGATTGGTGGGCGCGTTCGTGGGTGTGAGGTGGTGCTCGGACTAACACCGCGACCGCGTCATTTCTTCCCCGGCCGGGGCGAGGGGGTACCCTCTGGGTCCCTCGCCCCTACCAGGGTGCGGTGTAGGGGCCGGGCATGCCCGGCCCGAAGCGCTATGCCTCGATCAATCCGGCGCGGATGGCGTACCGCACCATGCTGGCGGTTTCGTGAACGCCCAGCTTTTCCAGAATGCGGCTGCGGTGCGAATCGGCGGTCTTGTAGCTGATGCCCAGTTGGGAGGCGGTCTCCTTGGTCGACTTTCCTTGCGCGATCAGCACCAGCACCTGCCGCTCGCGTTCGGTTAGCGAGAAGACCAGCCGCACGGATTGCTGGTCGGGCGTGAAGATGCCGCGCTTGCGGTCGCTGATGTCGATGGCTGAACCCATGAAGCCTGCGAACGCGCCGCCGTCCTCGAAACGCGGCACGCCGGCAACTTCTACCCAGGAGTATTCATCGTCGGCGCGCCGCAGCCGGTACCGCACGCGGAACGGCTGGCGGGCGCTGAATGCCTTCAGATAGGTCTCGAGGCACAAATCGCGGTCGTCCGGGTGCAAGCCTTCGGTCCAGCCGTGGCCGGCCTCTTCATCCAGGGTCCGGCCGCAAAACTCGAGCCAGGCCCGGTTGAAATAGGTGCATAGAGCATCCGGGCCGGACATCCAGATCATGACGGGTGCGGCATCCGCCAGCAGACGGAAGTGCGCTTCACCGGCCTGTTGGCCTTTTCTGTGACGCTGAAGTTCAGCCTCCAATTGGACGAGCTTCTCGCGCATTTCAGCGACTTCTTCGAGCAATTTCCAGGGCGCCATCGCTGATTCCACCATAGTCCACGATCATAGGCTACTATCTGCCTGGCGTAAAGTACCAAAATAACAGATGTTACGCTGGACAGAGGGCGGTCTGGAGCCAGCCGGCCCGCGAATTGTGGAACTTTTCCCTCACGCCGGGTGAATCATGCTTGAGAAGCCAATGACGCCGAATCTTCCGGAGACGGACGATGAGCTGCTGATGCGCATGCGCAGCGGCGACGAGCAGGCTTTTGTGGCGCTCTACCGCAGGCGCCAGGCCGCCATCTACCGGTTCGCGTTGCATATGAGCGGTTCGGCGACGATGGCCGAGGACGTTGTCCAGGAAGTTTTTCTCGCGCTGATTCGCGAGGAATGTGGATTCGATCCGCAGCGCGGGACGCTTTCCGGCTACCTCTTCGGAATTGCCCGCAAGCTGGTGTTGCGGCAGGTGGAGCGCGGCCGCCCGGACGTGGCTCTGGAGACGGATGTGGACAGCTCCGCGCTGCCGGAGTTGATGGTCGACGACGACCCGCTGGCCGACCTCATCGACAGAGAGGGCATCGAGGTCTTGCGCCGCTCGGTGCTGGCTTTGCCCCGGCGGTACCGCGAAGTGGTGGTCCTGTGCGATCTGGAGGAAGTGGATTACGGGGAGGCCGCCATCGTGCTCGGCTGCCCCATCGGCACGGTGCGGTCCCGGTTGCATCGGGCGCGCGCCCTGCTGCTTGAAAAACTGAGCCAGCGATGGCATCATCGCCCCCGTGCCATCGCGTTGAAACCGATAAGGTGTCTGATATGAACTGCCAGGAATTTTGGAATACCATGCCGGAGCTTGCGCACGAGGCCGACGATGGCCATTTCGAGCATCTGCGGGAGTGCGCCAAGTGCGCCGCGCTGCTGAATCGCCAGCGAACTTTGGCGTCGGGCCTGCGCAGGTTGGCCGCAGATTGGCGGTCGGTGGAAGCGCCCGCGCGCGTGGAATCCAGGCTGACCGCGGCGTTCCTCGGCCAGGCCGGACTGGCGGTGCTGCGTCCGGCCACCCGCTGGTGGGTGCCGGTGGCGGCTTGGGCGACGGCCGCCGTCGCGGTGGTTGCGCTGGCGACGTTCCTGACGCGCGACCGCCACGTGGTGCCGGCCCACAGAACCACTTCGAACCGTGTCGAACTCGCCGCGGTAGAGCCGCCGGCGGATCTCGAAATGCTCGGCGATTTCTCCGGTGCGGACGACGATTTCATCCCTATGCCCAACGCGGCGCGCATCGAGCCGAACGAAGCTCTGGACCTGGTACGCGTGGAGGTGCCGCGATCTGCCATGATCGCGCTGGGATATGCAGTGAGCGAGGACCGCGCCTCGGAACCCGTGGAAGCGGAAGTGGTGCTGGGCGCCGATGGCCTGGCGCGCGCGGTGCGCTTTTTGGAGTAATGTAAGGAGTGAAAACATGTTGACACGAACGACTCTGACGATCGCCGGCCTTCTGGTCCTGGCCGTGGCTGCGAGTGCCCAGAATCCGGGACCGGGCCGCGGGCGCGGGCGCTTTGGACCCGCGGCCGGGACTGCCGCGCCGGGTGGCGCGCGATTCCTGGGGGCCGAGGCGGGAATGCCGGGCCGCGTGGTGAAAAACGCGCCGTACTCGGCCGATATTGTGACCGAGACTACCCAGACTCTGGCCGACGGCAATCACATCCGCCAGTCCAGCACCGCCAAGGTCTACCGCGACAGCGAAGGCCGCACGCGGCGCGAGCAATCGCTCAATGCGCTGAGGAGCCTGGCTCCCACCTCGAATTTGCCACAGGTGGTATTCATCAACGATCCCGTGGCGGGCTTCAATTACGCTCTGAATCCCCAGAACCGGACGGCGACGAAGTCCGCCTGGGCTCGGCCGGGCAGAGGCGGCCAGGCGCAGAGTTCCAGTCAGCCGATGGCGCGTCTGCGCCAGCAGTCGGCCAACGGGAGCCCGGCCATTGCGGGCCGCTGGGGCCGTGGCGGGGCCGCCGCGGCGGGAACCCTCACGCCCCAATCGTTGGGACGCCAGATCATCGAGGGTGTGCCGGCTGACGGCACCCGGACCACGATGACCATCGCGGCCGGCCAATGGGGCAACGAACAGCCCATCCAGATCGTCACGGAACGCTGGTACTCGCCCGATCTGCAAATGGTCGTGCTCTCCAAGCGCACCGACCCGCGTACGGGCGAGACCGTAACCAGACTGGCCAACATCAGCCGCGTCGAGCCGCCGAGTTCCCTGTTTGAGCCGCCCGCCGATTACACGGTGTCGGATGCCGGCAAGCGGCCCGGCCGCACCACTGCCACCCCGGCGCAGCAGCACTAGGGGAAGAACCGCTCCCTAATAATGGGACTGTGAGGGATCTGCCGCGATCGCCCGCTTTCGTCTTGCGCCGCAAGCGCCGGAGCCGTGCCCGCTGTTGTTCGTGCGGTCCCCAACCTCATGGTGATCGCCTTCTTCCTCGGCCAGGTGTGGCCCCGGTTGCGGGACGCCCGCCGGCAGACGGAGTTGTGCCGCGATTTGATGAAACCCCATACGGGTGCGGGCCTCGGAGCCGCGGCCTGCCACTGAGGTATGTGTATCCCGCTCGGCTTCGCTAGCCGCCGGCGATAGTCGCCAGTTGCGCGTCCAAATCGTGCAGGGCCTTGTTCAACTGGGCCTTGTAGCGCGGATTCTGAACGGACTTCAGATCCCGGACCACTCTGATTCGGGAGAGAAGGATGGTTTCCTTTTTACGGATCAATTTTAGCGTTTCAGGATCGGGTATGTTTTCCGGATCGGCGCTTCGAAGGGATTCGGCCACGTCGATCTGCGCCTCGATCGACTTACTTTCCCAACCTCGAGCCATACTTTCATTGTACGCGCATGCGGCGCCGATGGAAAGCGTGCATCCAGCGCTTGGTACTAGCACTACCGCATGGAGCGGGCCACGCGCTCCACCTCGGCCATCAATCGCAGCGTATTTTCACCGTAGATCTTGCGGATTTCGGCCGTGAGACGAGGTCCCGAATGATGGCCGCGCTCAGCAAAGCACCCAGTGTCAGGGAAACAAATAGCCCGGCGTAGAGCCAACGAGCGGATCCGAGCGCCAGCAAGGAGAGATCGCGGGTGTGCGCCGCGGCGCCATGCACGTACCAGTTCCAGACATCATGTATGCGCATCGGAGCCGCTCCCCCGCCCGAATACATCGGGAACAGCTTGACCGTCCAGGTGACCATCAGGACCCAGGTCCAGATCGCCGTAGTACAGGCAGCGAGAACCCGTCCGAACCCTTTCCAGCGCGACATGCCAAGGTACGCGAGCGCCATCACCGGAGCCAGCAGCACCTGCGTGTACCAAGGGCTCGCGCCCGCGACACCGCCGTTCCTGTCGGCGAAGCTGGCGCATGTGCCGTAGGCGACGGCTACAGAGAACAGAACGATGCCGGCGAACACAATTCGTTCCGCGGGCCGGATTACGCGCGTGTGAAAGCCCCACGCCACCACGGCGGCGAGCAGAAGCGCGAGCACGATATTCAGCGTGCTCCGCGAGAAGCTGGTGAAAGAGTTGTTCCCGGTCCAGAGCGAACTTCGCGCAAGAAAGCCGGTGGTAGCCACCCAATCGATTCGCGGCGCCGCCGCCAGCGCCTGCCTGATTCCGATGCCGTCGAAAGCTTCGTGGGTGCCGCCCAGGTTGCCGTAGAGAACCAGGTTTCGCGTGTACCACGGACCAGCCAGGATGAGAACCAGCAAGGTTCCGGCAAGAACCGTCTTCACCTGCGTGCGGCGGCGCCAGATCGGTATTGCGGCGGCTGCAACAGCCAAAAGGGCAAACACCAGGAAGTAGGCTTTTGTCAGGAGTCCAGCCGCCAGCCATAACGCAGTCCTCAACGCGGATCGACGATCGGGTTTTCCGCCAAACTCCGCAAGAGCGGCCAGGAATAGGGCGCTAAGCCCGACAGCCAGCCAGTCATTTGCCACGTGCGCGATTGTGGCGTACAGCATTTCGGAACAGAAGATTGTGAACAAAGCCGCGTTTGCCACCCGCTCCGGCATCTCCAGCGTTCGACATAGCGCTCTCGCGCCGAAATAGAGGAGAACGGTAGAGAACACCGCGGCGAAGAGACGGAGCACCAGCACACGAACCGTGATTGGGGCCTTCGACATCGGCCAGTCCAGGAGCGCGAGAAAGATATACGCCAGGGGTGGATGATGCGCCTCGTAGTTTGGCCGGGGACCGCTGCCCGCTTCAGGGCGAAGTAGATCCAGTTCACTCCGCCGGTGCTCCTTTTCTGCCTGCGGCAATGAGAACCAGGCATCGTAGGTGGTCGCCTCGGGAATCTGCCTATGAACGATATAACTTGCTGGAGCAAGCCGGAACGACCTGGACACATCGTCGGGAACCAGCGTGCGGCCGAGCACCGGCAATCCCTTCGTTTGCCACAGGGTCTCGACGTACCCATAATGGAAGGCCTCGTCGAATCCTTCCCACAGCGGTAGAAGCGCGCTATAGAGGGAGGCATTCACGATGCCGAACAACAGAATGGCGTGACGGAGCCGCACCCGTAGGAAAAGATCGCGCAATGCTCATTTTACGCCGCGTCCGGCCCCGCTTGGGTTGCATCTCTTAATTAGGGCATGCGCCATTACATCGAACTGACCAAGCCGCGGATCACCTGGCTGATCCTCATGAGCACCGGGATCGGCTATTTCTTCGGACTACCCCGCGCGGCCAACTGGTGGGCTTTCCTCCAGAGCGTCCATTTGCTCCCGCTGCTCCATACCATCGTCGGGACGGGCCTGCTGGCCTCCGGCACCGCGGCGCTCAACCAGTGGTACGAGCGTGTGGCCGATAGCAAAATGCGGCGCACGGCGCACCGGCCCCTGCCCTCCGGGAGGCTGCTGGCGCCGCGCGCGCTGGCCTTTGGAGCGGCGCTCTCGGTGGCCGGGTTTCTGGAATTGTGGCTGGGCGTGAACCTGCTGCCGGCGTCGATCGGCGCATTCACCCTCACCAGTTATCTGCTCATCTACACGCCTTTGAAGCAGCGTACCTGGTGGTCCACCACTATCGGCGCCATCCCTGGGGCCATGCCGCCGGTGATCGGCTATGCCGCCGCGGCGGGAACCCTCACGCCCCAATCGGCGGTGCTCTTCGCGATCCTGTTCCTGTGGCAGTTCCCGCATTTCTATTCCATCGCCTGGATGTACAAGGAAGACTACGCGCGCGCCGGCATACGCATGTTGCCGGTGGTCGAGCCGGACTGCCGCTCCACGGCCCGGCAGATCCTGCTCTATGGGATGGTTCTCATCCCCGTGAGCCTGCTTCCGGGCATCCTGGGGATGTCGGGGCGCATCTATGTGGTAGGAGCGTTGTTGCTCGGCTTGTGTTACCTGTATTCGGGCGTGCGGGTAACGCTGGAGCGCACTCTCAGCCGCGCGCGCGGTGTTCTGTTGACCTCCGTCGTTTACCTTCCGCTCATTTACGGGCTTATGCTCGTAGATAGGCCCGGTCTGTGATCCAAGTTCAGAATCTGACCCATCGCTACGGCGACCGCACCGCGCTTTCGAACGTCAGTTTCGAAGTGCGCAAGGGCGAAATCTTCGGCGTGCTGGGGCCGAATGGCGGCGGCAAATCCACGCTTTTCCGCATTCTCTCCACCATGATGGTCCCCACCTCGGGCCGCGCCTTGATTGCCGGGCACGACGTGGTGCGCGATTCCGCCGAGGTGCGCCGCCAGGTGGGCGTGGTCTTCCAGACGCAGAGCCTCGATAAAGCCTTAACAGTGGAAGAGAATCTGCGCGCCCAGGGCCATCTGCACGGACTGCGCGGCGTGGCGCTCAATGAGCGCAGGGAGCGCGCCATGGAACGTCTGGGTCTGGCGGACCGCCGCCGCGACCTGGTCGAGACGCTCTCCGGCGGCCTGCGCCGCCGCGTGGAAATCGCCAAGGCGCTGCTACACGAACCGCAAGTGCTGCTGATGGACGAGGCCTCCACCGGCCTCGACCCCGCCGCGCGCCGCGACCTTTCCCGCCACATCGAGAGCCTGCGCTCGGGCGATGGCGTCACCATTTTGCTCACCACCCACATTCTCGAGGAAGCCGGCCGCTGCGACCGCTTGGTGCTGTTGCACCAGGGAAATATGGTTGCCGAGGGCACGCCCGCCGAGCTGCGCGCGCGCATCGGCGGCGATGTCGTCGTGCTCCAGACCGCCGATACCGCGCTGCTGGCCGCGAAGATCGAGCGGCGTTTCGGCGTCCGCCCCGTCGTCAGGGATGGCGAGGTGCGCGTCGAGATCGCCAACGGTCACCGCTTCATCGCCGAAGTGGTGGAGGCTTTTCCGGGAGCTATAGAATCCGTCGGCCTGCACAAGCCCACGCTCGAAGATGTATTCGTGGATCAGACGGGAGCTTCCATTGAGTAACTTCTGGCTGCCCGCCGCCACCCTGTGGCAGCGCGAGCTGGTGCGCTTCTGGCGGCAGAAGAGCCGCGTGCTGGGTGTGGTGGCGTCTCCCTTGGTTTTCTGGCTGCTGATCGGCTACGGTTCCAACGACCTGGCGCGCTTCTACTCCGGTGCGCTGGTTCTGACCGTGATGTTTTCCGCCATCTTTTCGACCATCTCGATCATCGAAGATCGTAGAGAAGGTTTTCTGCTCTCCATGCTGGTATCGCCCGCGCCCCGCTCCAGCATGGTGTTGGGCAAGATCCTGGGCGCCGCGACACTGGCATGGGTTCAAGGATTGATCTTTCTGGCATTCGCGCCGCTGGCCGGGGTGAGCATCCATTTTCTGGAGCTGATCCCGGTGGCCGCCGCCATTTTCTTGATTTCGTTCACGCTCACCGGCCTGGGTTTTGTGATCGCCTGGAGAATGGAATCGACCTCCGGTTTCCACGCGATTATGAACCTGCTGCTGGTGCCGATGTGGATGGTCTCGGGCTCGCTCTTCCCGATGTCCACCGCGCATGGATGGGTGAAAGCCATCATGTGGGTGAACCCGCTGACCTACTCGATTGCGCTGCTGAACCACACGCTCCGGCTCCCCAACGCCGCCCCCGGCACAGTGGAGAGCCTGGTGGTCACGGCTGCATTCGGCCTGTTACTCTTCTTGGCCTCGGTCATCATGGCCGCGCAAAAGGCCACTCACAGCGCGGCATGAGAACGGGGGCCGGGGGCCGGGGGCCAGGGGCCGGGGTGGTGGCAGCTCTGGCTGTACTTTTGGCCGCCTGCGCCGCCCCCAAGCCCCTCCCCATCCTGGGCCAGGTCCCGCCCTTCCAACTCACCGCGCAAACCGGCCAGCCCTTCGACAGCCAATCTCTCGACGGCCACGTCTGGGTGGCTGACTTCATCTACACCACCTGCCCCGGTCCGTGCCCCATGATGAGCTCGCAGATGCACCACCTGCAACTGTCCACCGCCGGGACGCCCGATGTGAGCCTGGTCTCGTTCACGGTCGATCCGGAGCACGACACCCCGCCCGTGCTCGCCGCGTATGCCGAACACTTCACCGCCAATCCCGCGCGCTGGCACTTCCTCACCGGCGAGCGAAGCCGCCTCAACGACCTTGGCCTCCACGCTTTCAAGCTCAACAGCGTGGATGGCAGCCTGATTCACAGCACGCGCTTCGTGCTGGTGGATGGCGCCCGGCGCATCCGCGGCTACTACCTCAGCTCCGACGACGGCTTTATGCCTCATCTGCTCCACGATATCCGCCAACTGGAGCGCGAAAAATCATGACTCCGGTCCTGCCCTCCGTGAATGCCGTGCTGAACGCCACCGCCGCCGTGTTATTGGTGTGGGGCTACACGCTGATTCGCCGCAGGCGCATCCAGCAGCACCGCAAAGTCATGCAGACCGCGTTCGTGGTCTCGTGCTTGTTCCTGGTATGTTACCTGGTCTATCACTATCAAGTGGGCTCGGTGCGTTTTCCGAAGACCGGCGCCATCAAGACGCTCTATCTGAGCATTCTCGGAACCCACACGCTCTTAGCGGCCGCCGTCCCGGTGTTGGCGATCATCACCCTCCGCCGCGGCTTATCCGCGCGCTACGACAAGCACCGCCGCATCGCCCGCTGGACTCTCCCCATCTGGCTCTACGTAAGCGTCACCGGCGTGGTGGTGTACCTGATGCTGTACCACCTGTGAGTGGGACGGGTCCGCGCAGTGATTCCGTAAACCCCGGGGCGGCAAAGGCGGTCGGCCGTTAATCTACAACGCCTTCCCCACCGATGCCCGTTTGGGGCATTTTTGCAAATCTCAAATACTGCTTGACTTGCCCCTGTTCTGACACTATTATTAGATTCAGATAGGACTATGCCAAGCAACCCTGAACTCGAATCGCGCGGCCGGCTCATCCGCAGCCTCGGTGCCCTCCGCGAGATGCTCCCGGGATCGTTCGTCGAGCGCAAGCGCACCTGTGGCCGGCCCAACTGCCATTGCGCCGACGGCAAGAACCTGCATTCCCAGTTTCAGATTTCCGTCCTCATCGAGGGCAAACCGAAGACCTTCAACGTCCCTGCCAAATTGGTCGAGCAGGTGCGCCAGAAGGTCAAGATGCGCCGCCGTTTTGATGCCGCCGCTGCCACCATCCGCAGCATCAATCTGAGGAGATTCCTCAAAGAGAAAGAGAATCCGTAGACTTGTCCCGGCACCGCTTCGAGGCTTACCTCGACAAAGTGTTTGACTTCTCCCAGTTCGTGGGCGCGCTGCCGGAGGGCCGCCAGTCTCCCACGCATCCCTGGCAGAAGGTGTTTGATGCGGTCTTCCTGGGAGCGGCCATGTAGATTCCCAGTCTGCTGCAGATCCAGGCCGAGTGCTGTAGCGGGGCCTTGGCGAAGCGGATTGGGCCGATTAGCGATGACACCCTCGGCTATGCGCTGCAGCGTCAGTCGCCCGAGCCGGTTTTCGCCCTCGGCTGCCAGATCGCGCGCCGCCTGAAACGAAACGGAATCTTCCGCTCAGACTGGTCCCGTGGTTTGGTGGTGGCCGCCGTGGACGGCATCGAAATCTGCAGTTCCTTCGCGCGCTGCTGCGACGCCTGCATGCAACGTGAGGTGCCACATAAGGTCCGCGGCGAGATGCGCACCGACATCCAGTACTACCATCGGATCGTCGCGGTGGTGTGCGTCAGTACGCCGTTTCCCGTTCCGCTGGGCATCCGTTTTCAGAAAGACGGCGAGGCCGAAGTGCCCTGCGCGCCCGCCTTGCTGCAGGATCTGGTCGGCCAGTTGGGACGCCGCTTCCTGGATCTGCTGGTAGGCGATGCCCTGTATCTGCAAGCGCCCTTCGTCAAAGAAGTCGAGGGTTTGGGTCTGGACTGGGCCTTCACCTTGAAAGAGAATCAGCCGGACTTACTGCGCGAGGCCGAGCGTTTCACCACCGGCCCCCCGGCGGGGGTCCAGTCGGACTCCGAGCGGGAGCTTCGCTGGTGGCACTTGCCGCAGGTCGATTGGCCCATCGCGGATCGCCTGGTGCGAGTGGTCAAAACGGTGCGCACGGACCATAAACGCCAGGTCACGGTCAGCCAGAACGGCGACCATCTAAGAAAATGCAAGAGCCAAGTGGCGCTGGAGAGCACTAACTTTTACGCCACCAATTTCGACCTCGGCGCCATCCCCCCAACGTTCATCCAGCAGCTCAGCCGCAGTCGGTGGCGCATTGATGCCGAGGTGTTTCAGACCATCACCACCGACTGCCACCTCAAACATCCCGCCGTCCACCAAAGCACGGCTCTGGTTGTGCTGACGATGATCCGGGTGCTGGCCTATGCGCTGTCCATGGTCTTCTACTGTCGGCAGGTCTGCAGCCATGCCCGCGGCCGTTGCGACAGCTTCCACGAGTTCGCCAAGCGCTTGGCCTACGGGTTCGTCGCTCTTTCGCCCGACACCAGTTGACACGGCTGCCGCGGACTGCACCGACGTGTCGCGCCGCCTTTCAGGTGTCCGTCCGGACGCCGCTGCTCCCGTATTCCTCCCCAGCCCGATAATCACCGCCCAGGCGCGGTTTGTCAACGCGCTTGGGCCATCCAAACGCCTTCGCAACTTCCACCCGCGCACTCTTCGCACCCAACTCGCGCCAAATCAGCACACTGCCTGTGGAGCAACCCCCGGTTTACGGAATCGCTGAGCCTGGAGGGGAGTGCCTTGTCGGCATGGCGAGATTTTGATAAAATCGACTCAAATGCGCCGCAGCATGGCCGGCGCCGGAGGGATTGCATGATTCAGAGAGTGTTCTTTGCACTGCTGTTTCTTACTGTGTCGGCTGTGGCCCAGCCGCCAAAAATCACCGGGTTTGTGAACTTCGCCACCCTGGACACGAACTTTGGTCCGGGATCCGAGTTGGTCATTTATGGGACTTTCGCCACTCCCTCGGCTGGCCGGGATTACAGCATCACCGTCGGCGGCCAGAGTGGCGGAATAAACATAGCGGCGGATGGCGTGTACATCCTGGCCACTATACCCCTGACCGCGCCCGCCGGCGCGCAGACCCTGGTGATTACCTATCAGGGGCAGGCGTCCAACACTCTTCCGATCAACGTTGCCGCCCTGGCGCCGGAATTCGCGGGCGAATCCGACACCGTCTCCGGTCCGCAAGGGCCGCCTCAGTTTTCCATCTATCAACCGTTTAGCCACGCAGCCAGTAGCCAATACGTCACCCCCGTATTTCAAGCCGCCCGGGGCGAGGTCCTCTCGGCGTATATCACCGGGATCGGGGCGGACTTCCCTCCGGCCGTTACTCCTACCGTGACCGTCGCCGGAGAAACCGCCAGCGTGGTTCAGACGAGCGGCTCGGCCGGACACGTGACCATCTACTTCGCCGTTCCCAATGACGCTCCGCTGGGCATCGACCCCGTAATCGCAACCGTGGCGGGCGTCGCCAGCAACACGGCGTCGCTGCCGGTCGGCTCCGCGCCTGCCATTGCATCCATTGTGAACGGCGCCAGCTTTCGTTCGGCCGGCGTGGTGGCGCCCGGGTCGATCGTGTCGGTATTTGGCGCGGGGTTCGGCTCCCAGGACAATCTCGCGGCATTCCCCTCGACCAGCCCCAACGGCGTCTCCGTCTTATTCGGCGGCACGCCCGCGCCGATCTTTGCGCTTGCCGGCAGCGTCGGGCAGATCAATGTCCTGGTGCCGATGGAAACGCAGGACGGACCGATGAATGTCACGGTGCAGGATTCGGGTGGCGCGTCTCAATCGTTCAGCGCGACGGTTGTCTCCGCGGCTCCCGGCATGTTCTTCTTCACCGACCCGCTGGTTCCTTCGCGGCGCAACGCGGTGGCCGCCACCGCCAACACTGCCTGGTTCTCCATGCCTCTTTCCATGGCGGCCAGCATGGGCCTGCCCACCAACTGCGGCGCCCTGAGCGCGGCGAACGCGTGCGCGCAACCCGCCCACCCCGGCGACTACCTGCAACTGTACGTCACCGGCCTTGGCAGGGCCACCGTGAACGGAGATCCGAACGGCGCAGTGTTGCCCACCGGTAGCGTCGCGCCCGCCAGCGGCAGCCCGCTTTATCAAACCGTGTTGACGCCCTCGGTGACCATTGGCGGCCAGCCGGCGGCGGTTCTGTTTTCCGGCGTTGGTCCGGGCTACTCCGGGCTCTATCAGGTGGACGTTCAAATCCCGGCGAACACGCCCGTTGGCGACGACGTGCCGATTCAGATCACAAGCGGGAGTATCACCGACTCGGCTACCATTGCGCTGGCCCAGAAGTGAAACCACAACGACGCCGCGTCGTGTGCCGATGATGGTTACCGGGTGTATCCTTGAAGGGGAATCGTATATGTACTCCAGAAAAATCAAGACCGCCGTTTGCCTTGCGGCCGTCATGTTGTTTGCCGCCTCCGCGGCGTTTGCGCAAATGGGCCGCACCTGGCCATCCGAGAAGAAGATCGTTCCCGACCCCGTCACGGGTCTTCCGCTCACATTTCTGACCAGCACCGATGGCGGCTACAGCCAATCCAAGATCTATCAGACGCATCGGCAGTGGACCGTCGATGGCAAGTGGCTCATCTTCCGCGGAGTGCGCGAGACCGGCCCGCAGGCGTTCGCGGTGAACGAAGAGACCGGGCAGATCGTGCAGGTAACCGAGAACGGTTTCATGGGTATGCTGTGCGCCGGCAACAAAACGATGAAGCTGGTCATCATGACCGGGGGTGGCGGCGGCGGCGGCAGAGGCCGGGGCGCGGCCGGAGCGCCCGGCGCCGCGCCGGCGGAAGGTCGAGGCCGAGGCCCCGGCGGCAGAGGGCCTGGCGGACCACATCAGATTGTCGAGATCGACCTCGCCAAACTCTTCGCCGACGTGGCCGCCGGGACCGTCAAACCCGCGGCCAATTATCAGCGCGTCTGCGGAACCATCCCGGCCACCCTTCCGGCCGATGGCAACATGGGCCTGGATGCCAACGACGACTTCGTGTACTTCAGGGTCGGCGGGCCGGAAACCGCCCAACTGTCCCCGGGCCAGACACTGCAAAAGGGCGTCGGACCGAGGGGCATGGGCGCCGGTCCGAGCGGACTCCGCAGCATGAACCTCACGACCGGGGAAATCAAGTTCATCGTCAATGTCGGCTTCCAGATCGGGCACGTGCAGACCAATCCTTGGGTGCCCGGCGAGATCGTCTTCTGCTGGGAAACCGGCGGCAAGGCGCCGCAACGGACGTGGTTCGTCAACGCCGATGGGACCGGCCTGCGGCCGCTCTATCCGGAGGCGCCCTATGAATGGATCACTCACGAGGCCGTTATTGGCAAGGATGAAGTGGTCATCGCCATCCTCGGCCACCGCTCCATCGCCAGTGCCACGCCTACCTCCGATTGGGGCATCGCCGGAACGTTCGAGCATCCGACCGGCGTGGGCATCGTCAATTTGCGGACGCGGGAGATGCGGATTGTGGGGCAGGTCCCCGCGTGGTCGAAGGGCCGTTCGGACTGGCATGTGGCGGGATCGGCCGACGGCCGCTGGGCCTGCTCCGACGATTTTCAGTATGAGGTCTGGCTCTATGATCGGCACAACGGCCAGATGAACCTGCTGGCCGGTCCCCAGAAAGCCGGCGCCGATCACATTCACCCCACCTTCAATGCGGACGGCACCAAGATCGAGATTCAGTCCGCCCTGATTTCGAAGGACAACCGGGGTTTGAACATCTGCATCGTTCCGGTGCCCAAGACGTATCTCGACCGGACGTATAGCCTGAAGTCGCCCGAATAAGCTGCCGAGCGGGGACTGCCACCAGTTCCGCCTTTTGGAATTGGATGGCCGTCCCCGGTTTGCCCACACTAAGAGCGATCTCACGCGCCGTGGAGCAGGCGTTTCGCCTGCCATGCCGGTATTCCTAGCGGCATTCCCCGAAGAACGTCGGCACCGACGCCGACGTGGCAACCTAAAAGGCCGCTCCACGAGTTGAGCGCCACGATCAACCCGGAGTGGATAAGGCGCATTTCTTGCGCCGCATTACATTAGAGAATCGGCTGGAGGTCGTCGGCGGTGACCGGTCAGGTGAAAACAACCCACCCTGGGAGGGTGCACGACATGAAAGTGGAGTCCACGGTGTCTTTGGCGTAGCGCCGGCGATCCTGTCGCCGGTCGGTTCGTCCGGACCGGAACCCACCGGCGGTAGAGTCGAGGTTGGGCGCGGGTGCTGACGCCAGGCGCCGCCCCGTTTCCCAACCCCGCTCGTCAAACCGGACGTGCGGTTTTCCCGCATCCGGCTTTCCGACTGGCTTCATCGCAGGCTCACGAAGCGGCCGCACATAGCGGACCTCGGAGGCGAAACACCCCCCATGGCCCGTATACCTGTGTCATGGAAAACAGGCGGGTGCCTTGCGTGGACACCTTGTGCCGCCGTCTCAGAAAGTGCCGTACCCGCTCTTCAACGTACTCGTCGAGCGCCCGATACGCCCGCGCCGTACTCCCCAGTGCGAAGTATGCTTGCCAGCCTCTCAACTTCTGATTCAGCCGGTCCCGTACTTCCTCCCAGGGGCGGTTATTGCCAGGCGTCAGATGCTCCCCCACGTTCCGCTTCATCTTGCCCACGCTCTTCTTCGATGGACTGTACCCGATGTACTCCCTGCCAGTCCGCCCGCTGCAGTGCGGCCCAAATGTATAGCCCAGAAAGTCGAATCGCTCCCGCCGTGCATCCCGGAGGCTCGTCTTCTTCTCGTTCAGTGTCAGTCCCAGCCGCTCCCGCACCCCGCGCGTCCATTTCAGTGCCTCTGCCGCTTGGCCGCGACTGAGAATCACGAAGTCGTCCGCGTAGTTCACGATTCGCGCCCGAAACTGCTCCGCCCGTCCGGTCTGGCGCCATCCCTTCAACATCCGGTTCATATACAGGTTCGCGAGCAGGGGGCTGATCATACCACCTTGTGGGGTGCCGCGATCATTGTCCTTGCCGCCCGTTAGCCTCTTCTTCCCCTTTTCATCCCGTTCCTCGACCGGCACTTTCAGCCACATTTTGATCAAATGCAGCATGTGCTTATCGACGATTCTCCGAGCCACGCACTGCATGAGTTCGGAGTGTGGAATGGTGTCGAAGTATTTCGACAGATCCGCGTCCACGATGCGGCACGCACGCAAACGTGTCCGTGTAGCCCTGATGCAGCAGTTCATCCACCTTCTGGATCGCATCCTGCGCACTCCGGTTCGGACGGTAGCCGAAAGCATTCGGCTCCAAATCCGCCTCGAAGATCGGTTCCATAATCAGCTTTACAGCGGTTTGCGCCACCCGATCCCTGATGGTCGGGATTCCAAGCGCGCGCTCCCCGCCCCCCGGCTTCGGAATCATGACCCTCCGCACGCGACCCAGAGGGTACCCCGGTTTGTACGTCTTGTCGTGTAGTTCCTTCCCGAGTCCGTTCCACCATTCCATCAGTCCCGCTGGTCCTCTCGACTCGATGGCCTCGAAGCTCTCCCCATCCACTCCCGGCGCGCCCTCGTTGGACTTCGCCAGCAGATACGCGTGGATCAGAATGTCCTCGCGGTACACCTTGTCGTAGAGCTGATAGAAGCGGAATTCCGGCTCATTCTTCGCCTTTCGATACAGCTTGATCTGCAGGTCCCGGATTTTATCCGGTGTTGCCAGGCTCATCGCCACTCACCGGTCCTTTCCTCCTTCACAAACACACCAGAAGCAAGGGCCCTTCCCTCCCCCGGAGTTACCCGGCTTCCCCGGTACATCTGGCCCTTTCCGACGCCCAGAGGGTCCGCCGCCCTTTCTGGCGACGTTCGCGGTTCGCGACCCCGCGACCATCCCGGGCCTCCCCCACTGATGCTCGATTACCTTTCTGGCATGCCGTGCTCACTACCCCGGTGGACCGGATGGGTACTTGACGGTTATCGTTGTAGCGCGCTCCCGCGCCGGGTTCTTCCCCATCGGTTCTGCCTTCCCCGATCTTGTGACGGGTCGGCGTCCACATTGCCGCTTTCGAGGCCTGCTCGAGCTTTACCCGCGTTACGGCCTGCCAGATTGCTCGCCCACCATGCGTGGACTTTGTCGCGAGGTTTCGACCCGCCCCGTTTCCAGAGCGGGCCGCTCGCCAGCTATCGAATCTAACCATCAACTGTTCGAGTGGGTCCTTTGTCAACGCCGGTTGAAAATTCCCCAATTCGCCGGTCGAAAATTCCCCAGCCCCCGCCAGGTGGTGGTTGACTGTTTCGGCCGGTGGGTGCAGTATGGATTCCGGCCGGTGAAGCGGAGGCGGGCTCTGCTGGAGAGCAACCCGCCAAGGAATAGCCGACCCGAGACTCATCGCGGACGATGGGAGGGGCGCGGGGTCAAAACCGCGCCCATTATCGTGGCTCGGGGCCGACCAACGGGAGGCGGCACTCGCCTCCAAGCTGAGGATGGTTTTCATTCCCACATCGGACCGATAGATCTCGTCATGCCTCAGAAAACTCATAACGAAGCCCCCCGCTTTCCACGATGGTTCGGGGCGCCAGCGGCAGGAGGCGCCAGAGTGGCCGCCCCGACTTGCTGATCCTCGGGCTTGGCCAGTAGCCCCGCTCGACGGCGATCCTTCAGACGGTAGCTCTCTCCGCGGATGTTGATCGTCGTGGAGTGATGCAGCAGCCGGTCCAGAATCGCCGTGGCGATGATCGGGTCGCCGAAGATTCCGCCCCAATCGCCATAGCTCTTGTTCGAGGTCAGGATGATGCTGCCGCGCTCGTACCGGGCGCTCACCAACTGGAAAAAGATCGTCGCCCCTAGCTCGTCCAGCGGCAGATACCCCATCTCATCGATGATCAGAACCTTCGGCGCCAGGTACACCTTCATGCGCCGGTCCAACCGCCCTTCCCGGTACGCCCGGCCCAAATCATCCACCAGGTCGTGCGCTGTCATGAAATACGCCGCCTGACCGGCGCGGATCGCCGCCTCCGCCAGCGCCACCGCCAAGTGAGTCTTGCCCACGCCCGGCGGCCCCAGCAGGATCACGTTGCTGGCCTCGTGGACAAACCGTAGCGTCCGCAGTTCGCGGATCTGCCGCTCGTCAATCGACGGCTGAAAGCTGAAGTCAAACTGGTCGAAGGTCTTCTGGTACGGCAGATGCGCCAGTTGCAGCCGGGTCTTGAGATACCGCTGTCGCCGGGCGTCGGATTCCGTGGTCAGCACCTCCAGCAGAAAATCGCCGTAGCTGGGCTCCTTCTTCGCCGCTTGTTCCAACAACCCTTCCAAACGCGCTTCGAGGGCCGTCAGCCCCAGACCGCTCAAGATCTCTTGCAGTTGCTCGATGGCGGTCATAGCGCGCCTCCCGCCGCCACGCTCTCATAGGCGGCCAGGGGCCTGACCTCCACTACCGGCGCGGTCTGCCGGATATGCACCAGCGTCTTGCGATCCTGCCGCGCCCCCAGCGGGATTCCTTCGTGATGCTCGGGGTCCCGCACGATCACGTGCTTCCGCGCGGCCGGCGCATGCGCCGCGATTCGCTCGGCGCCGTAATGCACCTCGACTCCGCCGTCGCCTTCGCGCACCCAGACCTCTTTGCCCGCGTAGATCCAGGGCACCGAGTACCGGCTCCCCTGCCAGGACACGAACGCGTCCCGCGCCACCTTGCGCAACTCCTCATCGGCGAACGGATACGGCGCTCGTCCGTGCAGCGGTTGCAGGGCCATCTGGTCGCCATCCCAGCGCGCCATCACGATCTCGTGCGTGGTCCCATGCACACGCTGGTTGGCCACGTTCCAAACCCACTGCCGGAGCTGGTTGTTGAAGTCCTCCATGCTGTCGGGCTCTCGCCCCTGCAACCCGCATAGGAAGTTTCGCCGGACGTACTTCACTCCTGATTCCACCTTGCCCTTGGTCTGCGCGCGATACGGCCGGCACAGCCGCGGCGTGAAACCCCAGTAGCGCGAGAAGTCCAGAAACACAGGGTTCCAGACCACCTCGCCCCGCTCGTCGATCTCCTGCCAGACCGTCTTCATCCGGTCGTACAGAATCTCCTCCGGCACGCCGCCCAGTTGCCGGAACGCCTCTTCGTGCATCCGCAGCAACGTCCCCAACTTCTGGTTCAGCGCCGCCTCCGCCATCATCATCCGGCTGTAGCCCAGCGTGAAGGTGAAGCCCCACAACTGCCGCTCGATGCTGTCCAACTCCAAGCTCCCCAGGTGACCCCAATCCACTTGCGCCTGCCGCCCCGGCGGCGTCTCGAACCGCCGCACCGCCACGGCGCCCGCCGCCTCCCGCTGCGGCTGCAGCCAGTCCTTCAAAATCGTGTAGCCCCCTGTGTAGCTCCGCTGCCGCAACTCCCGCAGCAGGACCGCCGCGTTCCACACGCCAGCCTTCAATCGTTCTTCCAGATACGGCTTGAACCCGTCCAGTTTGCTCGCCGCCGCCGGCCGCGGTCCGTACCCCGGAATCTCATCCGGTATCAGCAGATACTTGCGCACGGTCTTGCGATCGAAGCCCGTCACCGAACTGATCGCCTGGATGCTGAGTCCTTCTCGCTTCAGCTCTGCAAAATCGTTCACTTCCCTCGCCCTCAACAGGTTCGGCACCTCCTCTATTCCAGAGTCGATGCCGGCTAGACCCCCTGTCAGGGGTGGGGAAAATTCAACCGGCGATATGGGGATTATTGCACCGGCGGTGACACCTTCCCCCACTGGTAACCAGCCCCTTTGGGGCACACACAAGATCGCCGGCGCTACCGGCGGTAGAATGGCGGTATGTTGAAAGCCATTAAGCAGGCGCGCTCGGCTGTTGGAATGTTGAATCCCGATGAAGTGGGCCGGCGCGCGCGGCAGCCTGTCCGCATCGGGCTGGTGGCCTTCGATGGCGCCGGGTACGCCGCCATGGAAGAGTTTCTGGGGCCGGCCCTGGATCACGTGTATCGCGCGGGCGACCCGGGGGTGCCTGACAAGGTGGACCTGGTCTTGTACCAGCAGGGAATCCCCTGTCCGCAGGACGCTTACGTTTTCAGATTCGACGACCCCGCAGCCACCATCGCGGAAATTCTGCACAACCACGAGGATCTGGAGCTGGCGCTGGCACGCCAGTTTGCGCCATTTCGGAAGCCGGTGGTGGAGGGCATCATCCACGCGGTGTCGCGGGAGAACGCGGTGTTCGCGGTGGCCACGGCGCTGCCCGACCTGGTTCCGAGCCTCGGCGAACTCCCCTGGGCGTTCGGCGAATTCGCCTCCGACACGGCATTCCTGACGGCCAACCAGGTGCGCATGACGTTTCTGATTGCGGCGGCGTGCGGCAAGGAAGTGGGGTATTCCGAGCGGGCCGCCGAGATTCTCTCGATTGCGGCCGGCGCGTTCGGGTGGCGCGCCCTGGCGCGCGAACTGGCGGGCAAGATTCCGTTTGGCGGCGGCATCATTCCCAAGGGCGCCATCGCTTACGCCGGAACCTTCGCGATCGGCAAAGGTTTGGAGCATTACTACCACGCCGGCGCTCCGTACACGCGCGCGCAGCGCAAGGAGGTATACCGGGCGGCCTTCGAGCGCGGGAAGGCGGTTGTGGAAGCGGTCCGCGGCAAGCTGTAAACGTCTTCCCGCGGTCGCGCGTCGTACAATGGGGGAGAGTTATGCGTCTGATACATCTTGCCATCGCGTTGGCCCTTGCAACGGCCGGTTTTGCGGATACCGTGACGCTCAGGAGCGGCCGGGTGATTCATGGCACCTATCTGGGCGGTACAGCCCGGCAGTTGAGGGTGGATACCGGAGACCGGGTCGAGACCCTGGACGTGACGGATGTGGTCCGCATCGAGTTCGGCGATTACGCGCCCGCACCCGCGCGCGACGCATCGTCCGACGAAAGGCCGCGGCTCCGGCGTGCGCAGCCCGATTCGCAGCCCACTATTTTGCGGCCCGATGACGACGCAGCGCCGGCGCAGGCGCCACCGCCCGTGCCACACGCATCGGTTGAGCTTCCGGCGGGCACGAACCTGGTGGTGCGCATGATCGACGGCGTGGATTCGGAAGTCAACCGCGTGGGGCAAACCTTCGCCGCCAGCATGGACCAACCGGTAACGATGGGTGGCGAGACCGTCATCCCGCGCGGCGCGGACGTGGTGGTCAAGCTGGTGGATTCCCAGCAATCCGGCAAACTGACCGGCACCGCGGAGCTGACGCTTGACTTGATGTCGGTTAAGGTGAACGGCCAGGTAGTGGATATCAACACGCAGAGCATTTCGCGGGAGAGCGATTCGCGCGGCCAGCGCACGGCCAAGGTAGCGGGCGGCGGGGCGGCGGTGGGCGCGATCATCGGCGCCATCGCGGGCGGCGGCAAGGGCGCGGTGATCGGCGGCGGAGCCGGAGCCGCGGCCGGGGCCGGAGCGGAGGCGGTCACCCAGGGACAGCGCGTGAAGGTCCCATCGGAGACCCGCTTGACTTTCGTTTTGGATACTGCCGTTCGCATATGACCGACCGCCTCCCGCGGGAACCCAAGCCAAATGGCATCGTGACCGGCGCCAGCCGCGGCATCGGCCGCGCCATCGCCATGGAACTGGCCAGGACCCACAACGTGATTGGGACCTGGCGCGGCCGCCGCGACGCCGCCGAATCGCTGCGCGATGAGACCGGGTGCGAGATCTTCCAGTGCGACCTGGCACGCCGCGAGGACCGCGAGGCGCTGGTCCGCTTCGCGCGCGAACGCTTCGCGAGCCTCGACCTGCTGGTAAACAATGCGGGGATGGCGCCGCGCGAGCGCCGCGACATCCTGGAAGCCACCGAGGAGAGCTTCGACGAGCTGATGGCCGCCAATCTGAAAGGTCCGTACTTTCTCACGCAGCAGGCCGCGCGGTGGATGGCGGAGCGCGGCGAGGGGCGCATCGTGTTCGTGACGTTGATCTCCGCGTACACGGCGTCGGTGAATCGCGGCGAATACTGCATTTCGAAGGCGGGGCTGAGCATGTCGGTGGCGCTCTACGCGCAGCGGCTGGCGGAACTCGGGGTGAAGGTTTTCGAGATCCGGCCGGGAATTATCCGCACGGACATGATTGCCAAAGTGGAAAAGGCGTACGAGGAGCAGATCGCCGGAGGCCTCTTGCCGCAGCGCCGCCTGGGCGAAGGCATCGACGTAGCGAAGGCCGTGAGAGCCATCGCCGACGGGCTGCTGGATTACTCGACGGGCCAGATTCTGAACGTGGACGGCGGGTTCAGCCTTCGGAGTCTATAGGTGGCTGGGTTGTGTGCCGTACGGCGTCATTGCGTGACATTGTAGGTGCCCATTTTGGGAGTTTCAGGGACGGGCTATGCAACCCGCAACCGGTCGGCCGCTGGCGTTTGGGGGTTTCGTCGCCTGTCCCTGGAATGCTGTCCCTGAAATGCCTAAAATGCTTGCCCCTGAAATGCTGGAAACGACGGTGCCAGGTTGGTTAAAGCGGTCAAGAGGCCGAGTGTGGCAGTGACGAGACCGATAATGGACGGAGGCTCCGCCATGTCCGGTAAAACGCAGGACAGCGGCAAAAGGTTTCAACCCCCTTGCAAACGGCGAGGGGAGGCGGTACAAAGGAGCTTATGCCGTGGCAGATTACACTGACGATTACTTTTGTTTTATTCCTAGTGGCTCCGTTTTTCAAGAACTGGGTCGACAGATCCATTTGGCCAAGGTTTGTCGATTGGTGGGCGGAACGTTCAATTTCTGCCATTGAAGCTCAAATCAAGATGTTGGAGGATGAAGTTAAGCGGGACTTCACCTATAATGATTTGATATTGCGTTGCTGGACTAGATTATTTGCAGTTTTGGCTACATTAACTATAGTGTTAACGTCAGGTATATTAACACTAGGCTTGAGACAGCACCCTACCGAGGATAAGCTAACTGAGTGGCTTAATTCGAATGCTGCTTTCAGTGTTGTCTTTTTGGCCAAAATGCCACTAGTAGTTAATGTTATTGCTTTTTTGATTTGTCTTACGACACTTGGGATACCTTACTTTATTGCAATGGACGCTTTGAGACAAGTTAAGCGATACCGTTGGCTTAGTACTGAGGAGGGTATACGAAACAAGCGTGAAGCGTTGAATTTGCGAATTGAAACATTGAAACGCAAACTTGATGTGATGCAGAATGCAAGGGGGACGCCTGCCGTTTAGTTGATGATTTGACAATCCCTGTAGACGGGTCATACTTGGGGCAACCGCCCGCTATTGCCCCGAAGCCAAATGCTATTTGATTTAGTGACCTGCCCCGGACCTACCGCGGCCGCCGCGACGCCGCCGAATCGCTGCGCGATGAGACCGGGTGCGAGATCTTCCAGTGCGACCTGGCACGCCGCGAGGACCGCGAGGCGCTGGTCCGCTTCGCGCGCGAACGCTTCGCGAGCCTCGACCTGCTGGTAAACAATGCGGGGATGGCGCCGCGCGAGCGCCGCGACATCCTGGAAGCCACCGAGGAGAGCTTCGACGAGCTGATGGCCGCCAATCTGAAAGGTCCGTACTTTCTCACGCAGCAGGCCGCGCGGTGGATGGCGGAGCGCGGCGAGGGGCGCATCGTGTTCGTGACGTCGATCTCCGCGTACACGGCGTCGGTGAATCGCGGCGAATACTGCATTTCGAAGGCGGGGCTGAGCATGTCGGTGGCGCTCTACGCGCAGCGGCTGGCGGAACTCGGGGTGAAGGTTTTCGAGATCCGGCCGGGAATTATCCGCACGGACATGGTCGTCAAAGTGGAAAAGGCGTACGAGGAGAAGATCGCAGCAGGACTGTTGCCGCAGCGGCGAATGGGAGAGGGCAGCGACGTGGCGAAGGCGGTGAGGGCCATCGCGGACGGGCTGCTGGATTACTCGACGGGGCAGATTTTGAATGTGGACGGCGGGTTTAGCTTAAGGAGTCTGTAGCCGCTAATTGTCCGTCGGCATCTTCTCCGCTTGGTCCACGACGATCATGAGCAGTGGTGCTTTGCGCGGTTCGAGTTTCAGTCCCAAACTCTGTATGGCGGTGAAAATCGAACCGCCCGGATCGGACGCGGCTTCGGCAGGTGAGGCTGAAGCACCGGGCGCACCTTGTGGCACATTTGCGCCGGCCGCCCGCGCGGCATTCAGCAACTCCTCTCTGGAAATCTCGAACGTCACGTCATAGTCGCCCTTCAGCTCCGTCATATCCACGATCGGCCGGTCCACCAGGGGCGATAGCCCCTCTGCCAACAGGGCCATGCTGGCCTTGGTGATTTCAAAGCGGATGGACTTGCCATCGGTCGAAGGGATCATCCGCTGCCGCACGCCCTCACCGTTGGAGACTTCCGCCGCACCGCCTTTGGACTGGCTGATGGTCACCGAACTGCTCCCGGTAACCGCCGGGTTGGGAGCGGCGCCATCGCCCGAGGGCAACTGCGCTTGCGTCTCCTTGATCTTAGCCCCTCCCTTGGCGACCACCAGCGCATACACGTTGTGCTCCTTGGTGTCGCGATGGATGACGAGCTTGAATCGTTCCGCCAACAGCGCCTGCAGCATTTGCGGGACCTGATCTTTCGTGGCGCCCGCCGGCAGGTTGGCGACGATATCGAACCTCTGCGCCACCGGAGTCATCCAACTGGGGCCTTGAACCTGATAGGTCTTTACGTCGTATGCCTTGGTAATCAGTTGCAACAGCGTGAAATTTCCGATATCCACGCGAGCTCCGTCGATCCTCATTCCCGCGTGGATTCTTCCCGCCTGTACCATCGCAGGCGTGATAGGTTCGGACGGCTTTATCGACGCGACGTTGAATGTGGGCCCGGCGGCGGCCGTCTGCCCAAGCAGCGGGGATACCGCCAGGACCAACCCAACACAAACGGTCGGACAGAGACATTTGAACATGTGAGTATTGTCCGATACGACCGTGGCGCTTTGCAAATTGAGCCGCTCACGGGCTACGCAATCCCCAACCGGCCGGCCGCTGGCGTTTGGGAGTTTCGTTGCCTGTCCCTGAAATAGCCCCCGCCGGTGTCGCCACAGCGCCGCGTGGGCGAAGGCGGCGGCGCTACCGCACGTAAATGTGCGTGGGGCCTTGGATCTTCAGGCCGGGCAGCTCGGTCCGCAGCTTTACGGGTTGGACACCCTTCTGATTCAACGCTTCGATAGTCACCTGGTACTGATTATCGAGGCGATCTCTAAAATCGCTCAGAAATGGCGAAATCGCCACCGGATCGGTGAAGTCCTGGAAGTAGGCATAGCCGCCGGTCTCCTGGCTGACCTGATTGAGACGGGATTGCGCGAAGTTGGTGCCCCAGAGGCTCCGGCCATAGAGGCCCGCGCCGCGAAGATAAATCGCATAAACCATCACGCCCTGCTTCAGAGCGCCGTGGATGGCCGCGTCGACGTATGGATCGTCCATCATCCCCGTGCCGTAATAGCGGTCTACACCGTCCGTCAACATGAGCACCGCCCGGCGGCCGGTCTGTTGTTTCGACGGCCAATGGTCCACCAGGTCCGAAAGCGCAAAGTAAGGGCTGCCATTCTCGCCCGGAATGGCCTCCGGCAGGCGCAGGGCACCGGCCGCTTTCTGGTGATCCGGTGTGAATGCCTGTGCCAGGGCGAAGGTGCCGTTCCGCATGTAACCCACCGCGACTTGAGTGGTGGCGGGTAAGGATTCGAGAAACGTCTTCAACTCGGGCAACTGGACGCCGAGGCTGGATGACCGCGTGGAATCGTCCAGGAAGACGAAGAGCTGCATGTCCCCCAGGTCGCCCGCCAGACGCTGCAGGCGAACTACGGGCGCGGAAGTGTTGCCCTCCAGAACCTTCAGGTCGCCGGCTTCCAGGCTCTCCGGCCGGCTGCCACTGGGGGCCGGACGCACGGTGATCACCAGTTGAGTCGGGATGCCCGCGGCATGCTGGACGGAAGCCGAAATCCCGGGGCTCGCGGCCAGAAAGGCCACGGCAACCATCCCAGTCACTACCCCTTGTACCGTTTTCATCCCACAACCTCCTGAGCCGCTCCTATATAGTTGGATGCGGGCGTGGAGGTTCCGGTTACGCCGTTGCAGCCTCGACGGGCACCCCGGCGCCGGCGCCGTTTGGATCACCTTCGCAAGCGGGCTTAAGGAAGCGGGACAGGTTCTGCTGGGCCGCCAACAACAATTCGATCCCCTTGGCCGCGGACTGCCGGTCGTTTTGCAGTTCCGCGATCTGGCCGGTCAGTTGGCCGCTCCGTTCCAGTTCCGTGCCAAGTTGCGCCTTCAGTTCGGCGCATTCCGCGGTAAGGCGGGCAACTTCTCCGCCAAGCTCCTGAATCCGCAGCCTGTCGGCATCGAGTCGCGCTTCGTATGAAGCAGCCTGCTGACCCGCCTGCTCAGCGACACGGTTTTTCTCTTCCTCTAACTTGGCCTCCAACTCCGCGCGCCGCCCGGTGATTTCAGCCGCCTCGGCGCTCAGTTCGCGGGCTTTCTGCTCGGCCGCCGAACGTTCGGCCGCTGCCTTCTCCGCTTCCGCTATCGCGAAACCGAGCTGCCGTTGTTTCTCGTTCAGCTCCTCGCTGCTCGCATGAAGGCTGCGGTCCCGTTCCGCGATTTGCTTTCGCAGATTCTCCGAAACCGCGGTTGCCGCGGCCAGTGAAGCCTCAGCGGCTTGCAGATTGCCTCGCAGAGAATCCAGCTCCGCTTGTGAGGGCGGCCGGAACTTGCGGAACATCAACAAAAGGCCAACGGCGGTGCCGATCAGGGCTCCACTCATCGTGCAAAGGATCGTGACAATTAACTCCAAAGGAACCTCCGTGACCACCGGTTTCGGTGCGCGCCGTCTCTCCGTGAAGGTATAACCTACAGGGCTCGGCAAATCAATGATAAGAGGTTTCGGGGCGTGAGACCAATCCCAATCGGTTAATCGAAATATGATATCCCTGGTAAGTATCCGGCCGCCGCTGGCAGGCCATTCCAGAACCGCCGGTCCGGCGTCTAAAGCGCGCCAGGAACAGGCGCGAGACCACGGACGCGGTCGGCATGACTCTGCGGTGCCGCGCGATGCGCGCTCTAACAGCGGTCGCGGCTCCGGGCGGAACACGCCGCGTGCGGCGCAATTCCGGCCCCGCTCGCCCTACGCAGCAACCTCACATCGCCGCGGGCCGTATGTTCTGGTTCACGCGGAACAGGTTACCTGGGTCGTACTTCCTTTTGACTTCGGCCAGGCGCACGTAGTTGCCTCGGTAACTGCTCGCGATGCGGTCGTCACCCTCATCCATCAGAAAGTTCACGTAGGCTCCTCCGGCGGAGTAGGGATGAAGGGCGGACCAGTACGAGCGTACCCACTCGCGGTACTGCGGCATGGGCGCGGGGTCGGGACTGACGGCGGCGAGAATGTGGGTGAACTTCACGTCCCGGTAAGCAAATGCCGTCTGGTCCGCGGCCACGTCGTGAACCGCTCCGTCCAGCGGGTAGATGTGCACGGCGGAATGTACGGTTGGAATCCGAGGACCGTAGCGGACGTGCCCGGCAATCGCCTGCTCGGTGAGGTCGTCGACAAAATCGGCTTTCCAGTAATGATACAGGCCGTGGGGCAACAGACCGTCGAACATCGACTGCACGGCGGGATAGGGCGCGGGGTGCCCGAGGGCGAACGCCGGCGGACCGAACTCGCGCAAGGGGCGCGTTAACCGCTCTCCTGTTTCCAGATCGCCGGAATAGACGTAGACCATGCCACACATGGTCTTCATGTGAAGGTGTTCGGGGAACGGTGGCGCCGGAGGAACGATCAGGTACGCGAAGAACGCGCTCAATTCGCGCGGGGCGCCGGCCATAAAAGCGGCAAAGAAACGCAGGGTCGCGTCCGCCTTTTCCAGCGGATAGAGCACCGGCCCCGCATAGACCGTGCCGACGGGGTGAAGCCGGAACTCGAACGAAGTTACAACCCCGAAGTTGCCGCCCCCGCCTCGGATGGCCCAGAAAAGGTCCTGGTTCTCCGTAGCGCTGGCGGTCAACATCCGGCCGTCGGCGGTGACCACGTCGGCCGAGATTAAGTTATCGCACGATAGGCCGTAGCGCCGGGACAGGTAGCCAAAGCCGCCGCCCAACGTGAGGCCGCCAACGCCGGTAGTTGAAATGATGCCGCCAGGCGTGGCGAGGCCAAAGACATGCGTGGCGTGGTCGAAATCGTGCCAGGTGCAGCCCCCATCGACGCGCGCGATCCGCCGGACGGGATCCACGCAAATGCCTTTCATCCCCGATAGATCGATGACGAGGCCGCCGTCGCACGTTCCAAAGCCCGGAACGCTGTGGCTGCCGCAGCGCACCGCGGGAGGCAAACCTTCGTCCCTGGCGAAGTTGACGCAGCGGACGACATCGGCGACATCGGCGCATTGGACGACCAGCCGCGGGTGGCGGTCGATCATCGCGTTGTAGACCCGGCGAGCAGCGTCGTACCCCTTATCGGATGGGCGAATCGCTTTGCCGCGCAAGGTCGAAAGAAGTCCTTCCATGGCCCTTTCGGTTGGGCCCGGCGGAATTGGTACAGCGGTAGATTGTCCCATGGTTTTCCCCTCCAAGAGATTTGCTGCTGCCAGTTTCTCGCAACCCGATTCGCGAAGTCAAGTCTGTCTCGCGGACCCGCAGCGATTCCGCAAGCCGGGGTTCGGTCCACAGGCAGCGCGCTGATTTGGCGCGAGTTGGCAGCAGAGGGCAGGCATTGGGAAGTTGTAAAGTCGTTTGGGGGGCGCAAGGGCCTTGACAGCACGTGCTGCGTGGTTGATTTTCGTGCTTGGAGGGAATACGGTGGCAGCGGCGTCCGGACGGACACCGGCAGGACCGGCTCGACGCATCGCGGAGACCTCACAGCAACTGCCTCAACTGGTGTCAGGCGAAAGAGCGACGAACCCGTAGGCCAAGCGCTTGGTGAACTCGTGGAAGCTGTCGCAACGGCCGCGGGCATGGCTGCAGACCTGCCGACAGTAGAAGACCATGGACAGCGCATAGGCCAGCACCCGGATCATCGTCAGCACAACCAGAGCCGTGCTTTGGTGGACGGCGGGATGTTTGAGGTGGCAGTCGGTGGTGATGGTCTGAAACACCTCGGCATCAATGCGCCACCGACTGCGGCTGAGCTGCTGGATGAACGTTGGGGGGATGGCGCCGAGGTCGAAATTGGTGGCGTAAAAGTTAGTGCTCTCCAGCGCCACTTGGCTCTTGCATTTTCTTAGATGGTCGCCGTTCTGGCTGACCGTGACCTGGCGTTTATGGTCCGTGCGCACCGTTTTGACCACTCGCACCAGGCGATCCGCGACGGGCCAATCGACCTGCGGCAAGTGCCACCAGCGAAGCTCCCGCTCGGAGTCCGACTGGACCCCCGCCGGGGGGCCGGTGGTGAAACGCTCGGCCTCGCGCAGTAAGTCCGGCTGATTCTCTTTCAAGGTGAAGGCCCAGTCCAGACCCAAACCCTCGACTTCTTTGACGAAGGGCGCTTGCAGATACAGGGCATCGCCTACCAGCAGATCCAGGAAGCGGCGTCCCAACTGGCCGACCAGATCCTGCAGCAAGGCGGGCGCGCAGGGCACTTCGGCCTCGCCGTCTTTCTGAAAACGGATGCCCAGCGGAACGGGAAACGGCGTACTGACGCACACCACCGCGACGATCCGATGGTAGTACTGGATGTCGGTGCGCATCTCGCCGCGGACCTTATGTGGCACCTCACGTTGCATGCAGGCGTCGCAGCAGCGCGCGAAGGAACTGCAGATTTCGATGCCGTCCACGGCGGCCACCACCAAACCACGGGACCAGTCTGAGCGGAAGATTCCGTTTCGTTTCAGGCGGCGCGCGATCTGGCAGCCGAGGGCGAAAACCGGCTCGGGCGACTGACGCTGCAGCGCATAGCCGAGGGTGTCATCGCTAATCGGCCCAATCCGCTTCGCCAAGGCCCCGCTACAGCACTCGGCCTGGATCTGCAGCAGACTGGGAATCTGCATGGCCGCTCCCAGGAAGACCGCATCAAACACCTTCTGCCAGGGATGCGTGGGAGACTGGCGGCCCTCCGGCAGCGCGCCCACGAACTGGGAGAAGTCAAACACTTTGTCGAGGTAAGCCTCGAAGCGGTGCCGGGACAAGTCTACGGATTCTCTTTCTCTTTGAGGAATCTCCTCAGATTGATGCTGCGGATGGTGGCAGCGGCGGCATCAAAACGGCGGCGCATCTCGACCTTCTGGCGCACCTGCTCGACCAATTTGGCAGGGACGTTGAAGGTCTTCGGTTTGCCCTCGATGAGGACGGAAATCTGAAACTGGGAATGCAGGTTCTTGCCGTCGGCGCAATGGCAGTTGGGCCGGCCACAGGTGCGCTTGCGCTCGACGAACGATCCCGGGAGCATGTCGCGGAGGGCGCCGAGGCTGCGGATGAGCCGGCCGCGCGATTCGAGTTCAGGGTTGCTTGGCATAGTCCTATCTGAATCTAATAATAGTGTCAGAACAGGGGCAAGTCAAGCAGTATTTGAGATTTGCAAAAATGCCCCAAACGGGCATCCCCTGGGAAAGACACTGTGAATCAATGACCTTCGGCCCCTGCCGACCACGGGTTTACGGAATCACTGGACCGAGGCCGGCAGTCTCGGAATTGGCGCGAGACAGAAATCGGGGCAGTGGAGTGGATTTAAGTCGCAGGGGAGGCAGCGTTCCTGCCTACCGTTGAGCGACGGCGGGCTTTAGGTGGGGAATTCACTCCACAGAATGGGACCGAGTTGTCAAAGAGCGACGGAGTGCTGCGAGCCGTCCGCACGGCGCCAGGATCAACTGGTGTCGGGCCGGTTGCGGGTCCCCAGACTCAACCAGAGGTAATCCAATAGGTTCATGGCGGAGCGAATGCCATGCTCGCCGCGGTGCAGATAGCGCCGGCGGTACAGGCGTTCGATCACCAGGGCCAGCAAGATCAACAGCCAAACGATGAGGATGCTGTTGGGTTCGTGGTGGCAGATGTGCTCCATGCCATAACGGTTCTTGCCGTCGTTGAAGCCCTGATTCTCAATCTCCCCACGGCTCTTGGCCATGCGGTAGAAACTCAAGCTGCCCAGCTTGGCGATGGAGAAGTCGGTCAGCCATTCGGCCTGGACCACCGTTCCATCGCGTTTATGCTGGCGGTAACGCAGCACGCGCACCTCGGGCCAGTCGAGGGTTTCCCAAGGGTCGAAGTGATCGTCATCCCAGACCTCGACCCGGTCGTCGCCCTCCTGGAACTCGGCCAGGGGCGGCTGGCCGTCAAAGCGGGCGCGTACGGCGGCGGCCAACAGGGGGAGGTCCTCTTTGAGGCGGGCCACTACCGGCAGGCCGACCTCCCCGGCGGTGTGCAGAAAAGGAGCGGTGGCGTATTCCCCATCTGCCACCACATAGTCTGCGAAGCGCGCGCCCAGATGCCCTACCGCGCGCCGCAGCAAACGCTGTGCGGCGGCATATTCGCTATCGCCAGGCCCGTACGGTTCCACATCGATGGGAAGCGTCAGACCAACGCCCACGACGCCGATCAGCACGAAATGATGCAACCAACCATGCACCGCACCCTTAGGATCCTTTACCGGATCACACAGCCGGCAAGGTTGTTTGTGGGTGCACCCGGCGCCGGTACCGTCCAGCGCCAGACCGATGAAGCGGCTGTTTTCGAAGGCCTTGTTGCGCTTGGCCTGGTGCAGCGCGGACGCCAAAGCCAACCGCGTCGCCTCCGGGTCCATACGCTCGCTGCAGTAAGCCAAGGCATCATCTCCGAACTGGCTCCTGATACCCGACTCTGCGCGCACGGGAGAGTGCACCAACCATTCCAGGCGCAAGAAGCTTACTACGCGCAGGACATGTCCAATCACCACCGCCCAGACCAGATCTCGCGCGGGGATGTGGGGACGGCCCCGGCCATCACCCGGTCGTTGAAAGTAGGACTTCAGACCCAGACAGTGACAGGCATAGTTTTGGATTCGGCGAACGTGCGGCCCCTTCAACGGGGCTGCTGCTTGCGCCGCAGCACCAGCAACTCGGCGTTGGCGGCGAGGACCTCGCGCAGAGCGTCCTGAAAGGCGCGGCCGGCTGCGACGCGCCGGCGGACGTCGTCCACCCAGTCTTTGGGAATGCGCTCGACCCGTTTTTTGCCGGCGGCCATGAAGGTCAACGACCAGGCGGCGTGCTTCTCGCCTTGGGCGCAATGGCAGGTGGGTTTACCGCAGCGGGTATAGCTAACGGACAGAGAGCCCGGGAGCAGATCTTGGGGGAGTGGGAATCGGCGGAGCAGCGAAAACTTGCGTTGGCGGAGCCGGGAAGCCTCTGGACCTTTGGGTTCGAATTCCATCTTGAAGTAATACTACTACAAGAAAAAGTGTAAAAGCAAGTAAAATTACGAACGCGAAAATAGGCGGGTTCTGAGACCGGCTACACCGGAAACGTTCTGCCTGTCGTTCTCAACGGTTTATTGGATTCTGCGTTATTGGAGTGCCGAAGCGGCTGCCCCAGGCACCCCCCCCAGCAGCCCGCCCCCCAGCAGCTTCAGATCTTTCAGCACGCTGAACATGCCGGGCACCAGCGTGACCACGAACAGCACAATGGGGAACAGCATGTCGATGCCGGCTCTGGCTACCGCCGCTTCGGCGCGCAGACGGCGGCGCGTGCGCTGCGTGGCGGCTCATGTCGCGCAGGGCGCGCACCAGCGCCAGTTGGGCCTCTCCGGATTTCGGGAAGCGCGCGGCGGCCAGGCGGCAGACCTTCAGGTTGGCCATCTGCAGGCGGATGGGGATGTTATTGGGGCCGGCCGCCAGCATCCCGGGCAGTGCGCGCAACTGTTAATCGCCGTCGCCGGCGAACCAGAGTCGTCGTGTCGGGATGTCAAGCCATCTTGGCAATCGTGAGCTCGTCGCCGGCCTGGGTGCCGCTTTGCGCCACCGTGCCGGCCGGAAGCTCGAGCACGGAATGAGCCAGCAGGCAGGCGGAGAGCCTCCACGGCCGCACCGCGCTCCTGGCCTTCCGAACCCTGTGGTGTTTGTCCAGGTATACCAAGTCAATGGGAAACTTCATGAAAAACGTATGGACGGATTCGCAAGGGACGATCCACAAGCCCTCACCTGGCTGCAATCGCTCGTGCCTTAACAAGCCGGTACGGCGCTTGGCGCTGGTATCAGCCACCTCGGCAGCGCGAGCCAGGACGGTGTCGCGGGTGTGGTTCCGCACTAGTACCTTCAATTTTGAAGACTATAACACGAGATCGGGGTAGACGTGGCGGGGAGGGGAGTGGGGGCAGGCTAAAAGACGCGGCGTTTGAGGCGCTCGAGGGTGAATTTGGCGGTATCGGCGACCGCCATCACGGCCATGACGCCGGCCTGCACGGGGTCGGTGACCACCAGGTCGGCGGCGTCGGGGACACTGCCGGCCATGTTCAGGCTGATGACCAGGAGTCCCTGCCGGCGGACTTCGCGAACGGCGGATTCGATTTCTCCGCCCATCAGCGATCCGGCCAGCACCAGCGCTTTGGCGCGCGGCAAACGGGCGACGGCGCGGACGGCATCGGCCAGTTCTTGTTCGCCCACCAGGGGGATGGTGTCCACCGAAATATGTTCGCCGCGGATGTTGTGGCGGTCGGCTTCGGAGACGGCGCCGATGGCTACCTGGCCCACCTGCGCGCCGCCGCCCATGATGATGATGCGCTTGCCGTAGACGGTCTGGAGAGTCTTGACGATCTCGACGCGGCGCACGATGGGAAGGGCCCGCAGGTCCTCGATCAACGCGTCGAGGTCTCCCGGCAGAACGATTTCATAGTAGGTGCGGGCTTCCTCGGGGCGGTTTGTCAGAATCTCGACGGAAGTAATATCGCCCTGGTGACGGGCAATCACGCCGGTCACCTGGTGCAGCACGCCGGTGGTGCCGACGGCGTCGACCACCAGGCCGATTGTCTGGTTTGCCATGTGTCCCTCTAGTGTAGCTGGTGAGCCTTGGAGCCGTGAATAAACGGGCAAGCCCGGCCCCTACGACCAGGTCAGAACCACCTTGCCAGAATTGCCGGAAAGCATGGCCTCGAAGCCGCTCTCGAACTCGGTATAGGGGAAGCGGTGCGTGATCACCGGCGCGATGTCCAGGCCGGATTCGAGCATGACCGTCATCTTGTACCAGGTCTCGTACATTTCGCGGCCGTAGATGCCCTTGATGGTGAGCATGTTGAAGATGATGGTGTGCCAGTCGATGGACATCTCGCCGGGGGGGATTCCGAGCATCGCGATCCTGGCGCCGTGGCTCATGTTGGCGATCATGTCGCGGAAGGCGGCGGGGTTGCCGGACATCTCCAGGCCCACGTCGAAGCCCTCGGTCATGCCGAGTTGCTTCTGCACATCCCGGAGACTGGTTTCGCGCACGTCGACGGCGAGCGTTACGCCCAGCTTGCGGGCCAGCGCCAGGCGGTAGGGATTGAGGTCGGTAATCACGGTGTAGCGCGCGCCGGCGTGCCGCGCCACGGCCGCCGCCATGATGCCGATGGGGCCGGCGCCGGTGACCAGCACGTCCTCGCCCAGCACGGGGAAGGAAAGCGCGGTGTGGACGGCATTGCCGAAGGGGTCGAAGATGGAGGCGACGTCGAGCGAAACCGATTCGTGATGGCGCCAGATATTGGTCATGGGCAGCGCGATGTATTCGGCGAACGCGCCCGGACGGTTTACGCCCACGCCCTGGGTGTGCGCGCACAGGTGGCGGCGGCCGGCGAGGCAGTTGCGGCATCGGCCGCAGACCACGTGGCCTTCGCCGCTGACCAGGTCGCCGGGGAAAAAGTCCACCACGTTGGACCCGGTCTCGACAATCCTGCCGACAAATTCATGGCCGATGGTCATGGGCACGGGGATGGTCTCTTGCGCCCACTCGTCCCACCTGTAGATGTGCACGTCGGTGCCGCAAATGCCCGTGCGCAGCACCTTGATGAGCACGTCGTTGATGCCGATTTTGGGTACGTCGACTTCTCCGAGCCAGAGGCCCGGCTCGCGCCTGCTCTTCACCAGCGCTTGCATGCTTATACGATAACAACAAGCGGTGGGCGCGCGACGTACGAGCCTCCGCTACAATTGAACTTAGTCCGAATCCACAAGGAATTTCCGTGACAGGCGACGAAACCAGACAGCGTTTTCTCGACTTTTTTGCCAACCGGGGGCACCGCGTGGTGCCGAGCGGGTCGCTGGTTCCGGCCAACGACCCGACCCTGTTGTTCACCAACGCCGGCATGAACCAGTTCAAGGACGTCTTTCTGGGGCACGAGAAGCGCGAGTACACGCGCGCCGCCAGCTCGCAGAAATGCGTGCGCGCGGGCGGCAAGCACAACGATCTGGAGAACGTCGGGTACACGCGGCGGCACCACACTTTCTTCGAGATGCTGGGCAATTTTTCGTTCGGCGATTACTTCAAGGCGGAGGCCATCGAGTTCGCCTGGGACCTGATCGTCAAAGACTACGGCCTGCCCAAAGACAAGCTCTACGTGACGGTATTCCGCGAGGACGACGACGCCGAACGATTGTGGCAGCAGGTGGCCGGCGTTCCCAGGGACCGCATTTTCCGGCTGGATGAGAAGGACAACTTCTGGCAGATGGGCGAGACCGGGCCGTGCGGGCCATGCTCGGAAATCCACTACGATCTGGGCGTGGAAGCGGCCGAGCCGGGGCGCGAAAGGGAGGAATTTCCCAGCGACGCGGGCGGCCGGTACGTGGAGATCTGGAACCTGGTGTTCATGCAGTACAACCGCGACGCCGGCGGGGTGCTGACGCCGCTGCCGCGGCCCTCCATCGACACGGGCATGGGCCTGGAGCGCGTGGCGGCGGTGTTGCAAGGCAAGCTGTCGAATTACGATACGGATCTCATCCGGCCGATCATCGACCAGGCTTCGGGCCTGTTCCACGTCGCCTATGGCGAGGATGCGCGCGTCGATACCGCCTTGCGCATTGTGGCGGACCACGCGCGCGCGGCGGAGTTCCTGATCCACGACGGCGTGCTGCCCTCGAACGAGGGGCGCGGCTACGTGCTGCGCAAGATCATGAGGCGCGCCATGAGGAACGCGCGCATGGCCGGCGTCGAAGAGCCGTTCCTGTATAAGCTCACCGGATTCGTAGCCGAGTTGATGCAATCCGCGTACCCGGAACTGCTCGAAAGCGTCGAGCGCGTGGCGCGCGTGGTGAAAGAGGAAGAGCACCGCTACGCCACCACGTTCCTGGTGGCCGAGAAGATGTTTGGCGAGTCCATCAAGTCCCTGGAAGGCGGCACCATTCCCGGCGCGGTGTCGTTCAAGCTGTACGACACCTATGGTCTCGCGCCCGACGAGCAGGAAGAGATGGCGCGTGAACGGGGCCTGGCGCTCGATCGCGCGGGGTTCGAGCGCGAGATGGAGCAGCAGCGCGAGCGCGCGCGGGCGAGCTGGAAGGGCGCGGAGAAAACCGCGGTGGTTCCGGCCTACCAGCAACTGCTGGCGCGCGGGCGCACGAAGTTCCTGGGGTACGAGACGACGGAAGCGGATGCGAGTGTGATCGGCCTCATTGTGGACCAGAACCTGGTGGAGCGGGTGCCTGCCGGCGCCAGGGCGGAGCTGGTGCTCGACCGAACGCCGTTCTACGCCGAGTCGGGTGGGCAGGTGGGCGACCAGGGCGAGATCCTGGCGGGTCCGACGAACAAGGTGGCGGATGTGGAGTCGGTGTTTTATGGGGTTCCGGGACTGACGGTCCATCGGACGGTGGCGCGTGCCCCGATTGCGGTGGGCGACGGTATCGTGGCGCGGGTGACGTCGCGCGATGCCACGCGGCGCAACCACACGGCCACGCACCTGTTGCACGCCGCGCTGCGGCAGGTGCTGGGTACGCACGTCAAGCAGGCGGGCAGCGTGGTGGAGCCTGGCCGGCTGCGCTTCGACTTCACCCACTACGCGGCCATGGACCGCGCGGAGATCGAGGAAGTCGAGCGGCTCGCCAATCGGCAGATCCTCAAGAACACGCCCGTGGAGACACGCGTGATGGCGCTCGATGAAGCCATCGCCACCGGCGCCATGGCGCTGTTCGGCGAGAAGTACGGCGAAGAGGTGCGGGTGGTTTCCGTGCCGGGGTTCAGCCGGGAATTGTGCGGAGGCACGCACGTCAGCCGCACGGGCGACATCGGCGTCTGCAAAATCGTGTACGAGGGCAGCATCTCGGCGGGCGTGCGGCGCCTGGAGGCCATCACCGGCGAAGCGGCTCTGCGGCAGTACCAGGAATCGACCGACGCGCTGCGGGGCATCGCCGGCCTGGTGAAGGCGCCTGAGCCGGAACTGATCGAACACGTGGAGAAGCTGCTGGCTACGGAGCGGGCGCTGGAGAAGCAGGTGGAGCAGTTGAAGAACAGGCTGGCGCAAGCGGCGGCGGCGGGGCTGGAAGCGCAGGCGCGCGCGATGGGGGGCGCCAAGGTGCTGGCGGCGCGCCTGGAGGGCATGGACCGGCAGCAGATGAGGTCGCTGGCGGATTCGCTGCGCAACAGATGGAAGAGCGCCGTGGTGGCGCTGGCCTCGGCGGACGATAGCGGCGTTGCCATTGTTACGGCGGTGACCAAGGACCTCACGGCCAAGGTCCATGCGGGGAAGCTGGCGGGCGCGCTGGCGCAGGCGGTGGGCGGCAAGGGCGGCGGGCGGCCGGACATGGCGGAAGGCGGCGGGAAAGATGCGGCCGCGCTCGACGGCGCGTTGGAGGCGGTCTACCGCGAAGTCGAGAGCAAGTTGTGAGGGAATCCTTCGACGTGGTGGTGGTAGGCGCGGGACCAACGGGGCTGGCTTGCGCCATCGAGCTTCAGCAGCGCGGTCTGAAAACCGTGCTGGTGGAGAAGGGCTGCGTGGTCAATTCCATCTACCACTACCCCACCAATATGACGTTCTTCACCACGCCGGAGCTGCTCGAAATCGGCGACATCCCGATGACCAGCCTCAACGACAAGCCCAGTCGGACCGAAGCGCTGAAGTATTACCGGCGCGTGGCGGAGCATTTTCGACTCGAGATCCGGCAGTACGAACGGGTGGACCGGATTGCGGGCGACGACGGCGCATTCGAGGTGTTCACCACCGACCGGGTGGGATCGAGTCACGTGTACCTGGCGCGCAAAATCGTGCTGGCCACCGGCTATTACGACGTGCCCAACATGCTGGACGTGCCGGGTGAGGCGCTCGACAAGGTTCTGCACTATTACCAGGAGGCGCATCCTTATTACAACCACGATGTAGCGGTGATCGGCGCGAAGAACTCGGCGGCCATTGCGGCGCTGGAACTGTGGTGGACGGGCGCGCGCGTGACGCTGATTCACCGGGGGGCGGGGATCTCGGATTCGGTGAAGTATTGGATCAAACCCAACATCGAGAACCGCATACAGAACGGCGAGATTCGCGCGTACTTTCAATCGCGGGTGGTGGAAATCCGGCAGGATTCCATTCGGGTGGCGACGCCGGAAGGCGAAGTTTCCCTGAAGAACGACTTCGTCTTCGCGCTGATCGGGTACCGGCCGGACCTCGAGTTCCTGAATGCCACGGGGATCGCGCTGGAGGCGGATACGCTGAGGCCGCGCACCAATCCGGAAACGCTGGAGAGCGAGCGCGCGGGGGTCTACCTGGCGGGCGTGATTGTGGCGGGAATGCACACCAACGAAATCTTCATTGAGAACGGGCGGTTGCACGGGCGCCTGATCGCAGAGTCGATTGTTTCAAGGCTATTAACTCGCTGAAACTCCCGACCGGTTCGAAGTATCTAACACAGGAGGAGGGTAACGGGTCATGGTTCAGTCGATTCTCGACGCGCTGTTTGGTTGCGCTCACCAACGGACCACGTTTCCGCTGACGGCCGGGCGAAAGAACGCCGCTTCGCGAACCTATGTCGTGTGTTTAGACTGCGGTAAGGAGTTCGCATACAACTGGGCCGACATGCGGATCGGCGAGCGGATACCCCGGCGCCTGCGCGCCGCGGTAGCGCAGCCGAGCTTCCGTTAGAACGTAATGCCGCCAAGCACGACCGCGTGCCTGGCTCCAGTGGCGGAAGGCAGGTTCGACGGCCTCTTGCGCCAAGTCTGATACGCCAGCACGGCGAAGCCGATGGCTTCCTTGGCATCGGCGTCGATTCCATGGCTGGTGGAAGTGGAGATCGCGATGCCGGGCAGGAAACCGGCCAGATGGGCCATGATTCGAGGATTGTGCACGCCGCCGCCGGAGACGATGAGGTCGGCGGGGAATCTGTGCATGCCCACTCCCATCGCAACCGTGGCTGCCGTTAGCACCGTCGCCGTGGCGATGAGGTCCGGCATGGGGAGGCCGGAATTCTTCAGGCGCGCGACGAACGCGGCGCCGTACTGCTCCCGGCCGGCGCTCTTGGGCGGCGGGCGGCGGTAATAGGGGTCGGCGAGCAGGTCATCGAGCAGCGCCCGGTCCACCCGGCCCGAAGCGGCGATCTTTCCCCCGCGGTCGCAGGGCAATCCCATTTCCCGCGCCAGGGCGTCGATCACCATGTTGCCGGGGCCGGTATCGAACGCCACCACATCCCCGGGCGCGGCTCCGGCGGGGATCACCGTGATGTTGGCGATGCCGCCGATATTCAGGGCGATGCGCGTGCGCTTGGGATGGTGGAAGAGGAGGTAATCGACGTACGGGACCAGCGGAGCGCCCTGGCCGCCGGCGGCGATGTCGCGCGCGCGAAAATTCGAGACCACCGGTACGCCCGTGCGCTCGGCGAGGATGGCCGGTTCACCGATCTGCAGCGTGTGGGCGCCGCCTTCATGGTAGATGGTCTGGCCATGGCAGCCGATCAGCTCGACGGGGCCGTAGCGGCGGATGGCGCGCAGGACGGCGCGCGCGTACAGTTCGCCAAGCTGGAAGTTGAGGTAGGACAGGCCCTTTGGCGTGTCAACCCCGAGAATAGCCGACCGAACAGCTTCGGAGTACGGCGTGGCGAGGAACCCGATGGTTTCGACCCGCCGGCCGCCGATTTCGACGATGGCCACGTCGATGCCGTCGAGCGACGTTCCGCTCATCACGCCCGCGACCCTCATGAACGCTTCAGCTCCTTCTGCAATTCGGCCAACAATTGCAGCGCTTCGATGGGACGCAGCTCGTCCAGCTTCAGGGCCCGTATGCGCTCGGCGATGCCGTAACCCACGGGCTCGAAGAGCTGGATCTGCACTGGGCCTTCGTCGGATTTGGCGAGCTCTTCGGTGACCACGTGCTCGGTGCGCTCGTGCAGCTTCAAGACCTCGCGGGCGCGCTCGATCACGGTCAGCGGCAGGCCGGCCAAGCGCGCGACCTCGATGCCGTAGCTGCGGTCGGCTTTGCCCGGCTCCACTTTGCGCAAGAAGATGATGTGGTCGCCGGCTTCCTTGACCGAGACGCTGAGGTTGCGCACGCCTTCGAGCAGGTCGGCCAGCTCGGTCAGCTCGTGATAGTGCGTCGCAAAAAGGGTCTTGGCGCGCGTGCGGGAGTGGATGTGCTCCACCACCGCCCAGGCCAGCGCCAGGCCGTCGTAAGTCGCGGTGCCGCGGCCGATTTCATCCAGCACGATGAAGCTGCGCGGCGTGGCGGTGTTCAGGATCACGGCCGTCTCGGTCATCTCCACCATGAACGTGGAGCGCCCGCGCGCCAGGTTGTCGGAGGCCCCGATGCGCGTGAAAATGCGGTCGATGACGGGCAGGCTGGCGGAATCGGCCGGCACGAACGATCCCATCTGCGCCAGAATGGCGATCAGCGCGGCCTGACGGAGGTAGGTGGACTTGCCGCCCATGTTGGGGCCGGTGATGATGGCGATCAGGTCCGCGTCGTCGTTGAGGTAGAGGTCGTTGGGGATGAAGCGGCCGGCCTCCTGTTCGGCGATTCGCTCGATGACGGGGTGGCGGCCGGCCATGATGCGCATCTCGCCGCTATCGGAAAATGTGGGGCGCTGGTAGCGGTTCTCCGCCGCCACCTGGGCCAGCGAGGCGGTTACGTCCAGCTCCGCCACCGCGGTGGCCGTGGCGCGTATGCGCTGCGCCTGGGCGGCCACGCGCTGGCGCACGCCCGTGAAAAGTTCCTTTTCGAGCGTCAGGATCTTCTCTTCGGCGTCCAGCACTTTGCGCTCGTAATCCTTCAACTCGGGGGTGGTGAAACGCTCGGCGTTGGCCAGCGTCTGCTTGCGTTCGTAATCGGCGGGCGCCAAGTGCAGGTTGGCGCGCGTGATTTCGATGTAGTAGCCGAACACGTTGTTGAAGCGCACCTTGAGGGACTGTATGCCGGTGCGCTGCCGTTCGCGCGCCTCGATTTGCGCGATGTACTGGCGGCCGTTGCGGCTGAGGTCGCGCAGCTCGTCGAGCTCGGCGTTGAAGCCAGAGCGGATGGCGCCGCCGTCGGCGATGGAGAACGGCGGCTCGTCGGCGATGGCCTCGAGGATGAGATTGGCCACGTCGGGCAGCTCGTCCAGGCGCTCGTGAATGGACCGCAAACGGGCCGCCTGCTCGGTATCGAACGAGCGCTTGAGCGCGGGGATCTTGTCCAGCGAGCGGCCGAGTGCCAGCAGATCGCGGGGGCCGGCGGAACCCAGCGTCACCTTGGCGAGCAGGCGCTCGAGATCGAGAATGCCTTCGAGTTGCTTGCGCAGCTCGGCGCGCAGGATGGTCTGCTGGAGCAACTCGCCCACGGCGTCGAGGCGCTGCTCGATTTCGGCGCGGTCCATCGCGGGCCGCAGCAGGCGCTGGCGGAGGAGCCGGCCGCCCATGCCGGTCGCGGTGCGGTCGAGGACGGCCAGTAGCGTGGCTTGCGTCTGCCCCGCGGCGTCGGCGGCGAACAATGGCTCGACCAATTCGAGATTGCGGACGGTGACGGCGTCGAGCACCATGGAATCGGCGCGGTCGTAGTAAGTGGGCCGGTCGAGGTGGTCGAGCGCCGCCCGCTGGGTGTCGCGGAGGTAGTGGAGGATGGCGCCCGCCGCGCCCACCGCCGCGGGACGGTTGGCCAGCCCGCAGCCATCGAGCGAGAGCAGCTTGAAATGGTCGCGCAGCGTGCGGCCGGCGTAATCGTGGCTGAAGATCCATTCCTCGAGCTCGGTGCGGACGAAGCGCCGGGCAGGGCGATCGTCGCCAGTGAGCAGGGGAAGGTCGGCGGGGAAGAGGACTTCGCGCGCGCCGAGGTGCTCGAGAACGCCGGCCACTTCGGCGGGCTCCATCTCCGTGACGCGGAATTCGCCGGTGGAGAGATCGACATGCGCCACGGCCGAGCGGGGGGGCCCGGCGGGCGCCGCGCGCGCGACGGCGGCCAGGTAGTTGTTCTCGCGCGAACCCACCAGGTTGGCGTCCATGGCGGTGCCGGGCGTCACCACGCGGGTGATCTCGCGCTTCACCAGGGACTTGGCGAACTTGGGGTTCTCCATCTGGTCGCAGATGGCCACGCGATAACCCTTCTGGATGAGGCGCGCGATGTATCCGTCGGCCGCGTGGTAGGGCACGCCGCACATGGGAATGGCGGCGCCCTTTTCCTTGTTGCGCGAGGTGAGGGTGATTTCGAGTTCGCGCGCGGCCACCACGGCGTCTTCGAAAAACAGCTCGTAGAAATCGCCCAGCCGGAACATCAGCAGGGCGTTGGGAACCTGCTGCTTGATGCCGTTGTACTGCCGCATCAGCGGAGTGGAGGCGTCGGAGGACATCAGCGGACCGTCACGCGTAGATGCCCCGGAGCTTGATGGCCTGGGCCACGCGATCGAGAGCCAGCATGTAGGCGGCGATGCGATTGTTCACCTGGTGCGCGCGGGCGTATTCCACCACGGCGTCGAAGCTCTCCGTCATGATCTCCTCGAGGCGCTGGTTGACCAGCCGCTCGTTCCAGAAGAAGCCCTGGCGGTCCTGCACCCATTCGAAATAGGAGACCGTCACGCCGCCCGCGTTGGCCAGAATGTCGGGGATCACAAAGACCTTCTTGTCCGCCAGAACCTCGTCGGCCAGCGGAGTAGTGGGGCCGTTGGCGCCTTCGCAGAGGATCTTGCACCGGATTCTGTGGGCGTTTCCCGAATGGATCACGTTCTCCGTGGCGGCGGGGATCAGCACCTCGCACTCCAGAAAGAGAGCTTCGTCCTTGTCCATGTCTTCGCCGCCCGCGAAGCCGGTGATGGAGCCGGTTTCCTGGCGGTGTTCCTGAAGCGCGGCGATGTCCAGACCGTTGGCGTTGTAGACCGCGCCGTCGTATTCGACGACGCAGACGATTTTGAATCCGATGGCGCTCATGAGCTTGGCCGCCATGCCGCCCACGTTGCCGAGGCCCTGAATCACCACCCGCGCGTCTTGCGGCGTGAGGCCGAGGAGCTTCAGCGCCTTCAGGATGACGATCATGCAGCCGCGCCCGGTGGCCTCCGGACGGCCGCGCGAACCGCCTAGAGCCATCGGCTTGCCGGTGACCACGGCCGTCACCAGGTGGCGCGCGTGCATGGAGTAGGTGTCCATGATCCACGCCATCACCTTCTCGTTGGTGTTGACGTCCGGCGCGGGAACGTCGCGCTCCGGTCCGAGGAAGTCGATGATCTCGGCGGTGTAGCGGCGGGTGAGCTTTTCCAGTTCGGCGTCGGAGAGCAGGTGGGGATCGCAGATGACGCCGCCCTTTCCGCCGCCGAACGGAATATTCACGACGGCGCATTTCCAGGTCATCCAGGAGGCCAGCGCGCGGACCTCGTCGAGGGTCACGTCGGGGGCGAAGCGGATGCCGCCCTTGGCCGGTCCTCGCGCCAGGGAATGCTGTACGCGATAGCCGGTGAAGACCTCGATGCGGCCGTCGTCGAGCTGCACCGGAATGTGAACGGTGATCTCCTTGGCGGCGGAGCGCAGCACCTTGCGCATGCCGTCATCCAGCTTGAGGCGCATGGCGGCCTCGTCGAACCGCGTCTCGGCGGCGATCCAGGGATTCTTCTCATTCTCGAGAGAAATGGGAACGGGCAGGGTGTTCTTGGCCACGGTTCATGCCTCCGGTAACATTATGGCAGAGGCGGGGGAAGAGTTTTCACCGCAGAGACGCAGAGAAAACAAAGACTAAGAAATGGAGAGCGCAGAGGAGGCAGAGAGCGCGGAGAAACTCCTTCCGAATTCCCTGAGCATGTGCGCATGGGAGATTCCTTCACCCCGGTCAATGGCGGTTTGAGCTTCGGCGTCATCGGCCTGCTGCCCGGGCGTATAAGGCTCGTCGTCGATGGGCGCGGTCACGCTCGCAATCCGGAGCGGGTCTATCGCCATGTGAATCCGACTCCTGACTCAATTGTAGAGCCGGACAAACCCACCGGCGACAAGATCGCCGGCGCTACCCTCCCAGCACTTCGAGCGCCTTCAGAATCACCGGGTCGCGCTCGGCTTCCACCTCATCGCCCTTCTCCACGCCAAGTGCCTGGTTGAAGATTTCGGTTTTGAGGCGATTGACGATGAATTCCCGCTCCGGGGACCATTCGGCGATGCCGGGCTGAATACCGCGGTCGGAAAGGAATACGCGGAACTCGTCCATGATTTGAGGCGTGACCTCGAAATCCGCGGTGACCTTGTTATTGCGGAGATACTCGGTGGCGAAGTTGGTGAAGGAGCCGCTGGCATCGAGCACCGTGCGCAGACGATTGGTGGCCGGCGGATAAACCACGATGTCCGGCTGAATGCCGCCGCCGCCCGTCACTACGCGCCCCTTGTCGGTGCGAAAATCCTTCCGCGCATTGGGGTGCTCGGTGGCGGCGCCCAGCTCGAACCGCGCGGCGTCCAGCGGCTTCTGGATGGAGCGGCCGCTGGGCGTGTAGTAGAGCGCGGTGGTCAACGCCAGGCCGGTGCCTTCGCTCAGCGGAAACACGCTCTGCACCAGCCCTTTTCCGAAGCTGGGCTGCCCGATAATGGTGCCGCGGTCGTGGTCCTGGATGGCGCCGGAGACGATTTCCGAAGCGCTGGCGGTTTTTTCGTTGATGAGAATGGCCAGTTTGAATCCGTACGGCATGGCGATCGAGGGCACAGTTTCGGACTTCTCGGGCACATTGCGGCCGCGCACCGTGACGATCTTCGCGCCCGGCGGAAGGAACAGCGAGCAGGTCTCGAGGGCCGCGGTCAGCAGTCCGCCGGGATTATTGCGCAGGTCGAGAACCAGCCCGGCCAGGCGGTCGCCGCCCAGTTTTTCGATGGCCTCCTTGAGCTGACCGCTGGTCTTCTCGTCGAAGCTCGCGACCCGGATGTAGCCGATGCCCGCCCCGACGAAGAATGTGCGCTCGACGCTGGGGGCCTGCATCTCCTCCGGCGTGAGAACCATGTGCTTGATACCGGCCGAGCCGGGACGCCTCACGTCAAGCTGCGCCTGCTGCTGGCGCGACTCCGAAAGGAGCTCGGTGAGCTGATCCAGATCGAGCCGGTTGATGGCGTATCCGTTGACGGCGACAATCTCGTCGCCCGGCGCGAGGCCGGCCTTGGCGGAGGGAGTGCCGGGCAGCGTCTGGAGCACAATCACCCGGCCGGGCAGCAGCGAGACCACGCTGCCAAAGCCCTTCTGGGTGGACGATTCCATCCTCTTGAGCTGCTCGAACTGCCCCGGATCGAAGAAAACGGAGTGCGGATCGAGCCGGCGCAAGAGTCCGGGGATGGCCCCCTGGTAGAAGGCCTGTTCGGAGGTGACCGGATCGGCGGCGTTCTGCTGCACGATGGCATACGCGTCGATGACGCTCTTCATCTGCGAATCGAGGTCGTCGTCCGCGGCCAGCAGGGTGGCGGCAGCGCAGAACACGGCGGCGGTGAGGCGAAACATCAATCGGGCCAGATCCCGGCGATCTGGATTTGGACGCCGGGGAAATGCTTTGGTTCGAGCACGCCCTGAGTCAGGGCCTGCACGCTACGCAGGAATCCGTTCTCCAGATACAAGACTTCCACCGTGCGGGCTTCCGGCGAGACGACCCACATTTCAGGGACACCGAGGCTGGCGTAGTCGGCCAGCTTCCGTTCGCGCTCGCGGCGCGTGTTGGCCGGCGAAAGCACTTCCACCACGAGCTGCGGCGCGGAATGAATGTAGCCGTCCTGTTCGACGATGGTGCTCTTCCGGAAGACGGCCAGATCGGGTACGCGAGAGGTCAGCGGCGCCTTGCGGATTACCAGGCCGAAGGTGGCAGTCAACACGATGGCATCACGTGCGTCCAGTTGAGCATCGAGAGCGCTGCCGACCTGCTGCGCGATCAACGCGTGCTCCCACTTATTTGGCGGCATGATCAGAATCTCTCCGTCCACCACTTCCTCGATGGCGTCCGTCACCTCCGGCATGCGAAGCCACTCTTCGTAGGTGACCGTTTGCGGATTGGGTAAGCTTGCCATGGCGGCTCCCGATGATTCCTATTCTATCGCGCGAACCGTGTCGCTTTCTTGCGCTGGTGCCGTTCGAGCGCCAGCTCGATCAGCCGGTCTATCAGCGCGGAAAAGGAGATGCCGCTGTGCTCCCACATCTTGGGAAACATGCTGATGGAGGTGAACCCGGGGATGGTGTTGATCTCGTTGATATAGACGCGGCCGGTGGCGGCTTCCAGCAGGAAATCGACGCGCGCCATGCCCTCGCATTCCACCGCGCGGTAGCATTCCACGGCCAGCCGGCGCACCTCTTCGGTCTTTTCCGGCGGCAGGTCCGCGGGAACTTTGGTTTGCGCGCGGTCGAGCAGGTACTTGTCCTCGTAATCATAGAATTCGCGCGAGGGCAGGATTTCGCAAGGCAGGGAAGCCAGCGGCGCCTCGTTGCCCAGCACCGAGCATTCCAGCTCGCGGCCGGCGATGCCGCGCTCGACGATGATCTTGCGGTCGTACTGCGCGGCCAGCGCGACGGCGGCCTCCAGTTCCTTCCGATCGTGCGCCTTGGAAATCCCCACCGACGAGCCCAGGTTGGCCGGCTTGACGAACATCGGAAACAGCAGGCGCGCGCAGGCTTCGGCGACGTCCGGATTCTCGCGCGTCACCGTCACGTAGTCTACCACCGGCAACATCCGTTCCATGGAGACACGTTTCATCATCTCCTTGTCCATGGAGACGGAGGAAGCCAGGACGCCGGCGCCCACGTAGGCGAGATCGGCGAGTTCGAGCAGGCCCTGCACCGTGCCATCCTCGCCGAAGGTGCCGTGCAGGACCGGAAAGACCACGTCGATTTCCGGCTGCGCGCCCGGTTCGGGCAGGATGGCGCGCGGGCTCCACTGGCCCTGTTTATCGATAAAATACTCGATGATCTCGTACTTGGCGGGGTCCATCCGCTGCATGATGGCTTTCGCCGAGTTGATGGACACTTCGTGCTCGCCGCTGCGGCCGCCGTAAAGGACGGCTACTCGTAGTTTCATAGAATTCGTTTTCCCAATGCCGACATGACCAGCTCGACGGCCAGATCGGCCGTGCGGTTCACCTCGTCGATCACGGGATTCACCTCCACCACTTCGAGCGAGAGCATCTGCCCGGAATCGCAGATCATTTCCATTGCCAAATGCGCCTCGCGGTAGGTGGCGCCGCCGCGCACGGGCGTGCCGACGCCGGGGGCGTCCGCGGGGTCGACAAAATCCATGTCGAGCGAAAGGTGGAAGCCGGCGGTGCCCTCCGAAGCCAGGCGAATGGCTTCGTCCATCACGGATCGCAGGCCGCGCTCGTCGATGTCGCGCATAGTGAAGGCCCGGACGCCGGACTGGCGCACGTGCGGCTTCTCCATTTGGTCCACGTCTCGCAGCCCCACGATCACCGCGTTGCGCGCGGCGATCATGGGGTGGAAGCCCGACAGTCCGGTCAGCTCTGGCGGGCCCATTCCCAGAATGCACGCCAGGGGCATGCCGTGGACGTTGCCGCTGGGGCTGCTCGCGGGCGTGTTCATGTCGGCATGGGCGTCCAGCCAGATGAGGCCGGCGGTTTGATTTTGCCCGCGAAAATACCGCGACACGCCGCTGGCGGTGCCGACGGCCACCGAGTGGTCGCCGCCCAGCACCAGGGGCACGCTGCCGCGCGAGAGCGCCTGCTCCACCAGCGCCGCCAGCCGTCCGCACGTGGCCGCGATTTGCGGAAGATATTTGGCGCTGGCATCGCCCTCGGGCAACGCTTCGGCTTGCTCCACCGGCACGTTGCCCAGGTCTTCCACGGTATAGCCCAGCGACGCCACACGCGCGTTGAGGTTGGCCACGCGCATCGCCGATGGCCCCATATCCACGCCGCGCCGCCCTTGGCCAAGGTCGAGCGGCGCCCCGATGATCGCGATGTGTGATTGCCGCATAATTGTCTCTCTACCACCATCTACTGAGCGCCAGCGTTGTACTACTATCCATCACATTCTTCGCGCGCCGCGACGAATTGTGGGGCAGGTTTATAACCTGCGGCGGATTGTCAATCCGCCTGCCGCACTTGTACGCGCCCGCCACGGCCTTGGAGAATCGCCGACACCGTTTGCGGCTTGCCGCTCTGCGGGGCAGGATGGCATCCTGCGCGGCGGTTGGCAACCGCCGCTGTCGAACGTCCTTCCAGACTTCGAACTCCAGTATAAGGTAAGGCAGTAGCCGCCAGTAATCCAGCGCCTTGACAGGTAGTGGCTGAAATGCGCGTCACGCCCGCCATGGAAGCGGGAATCACGGACCACGTTCGGGAACTGGCGGAACTGCCAGGGGCGTGATAGGATTGCTGCTGAATGAAGCCACTGTTCACGATTCGTGCTGGAGAGTTTGTTGTCGGAGATTTCATAGAGGGAAACTTCTCGGGTGTGAACCTGTGGGTTCCAACCCGGGATACCGGCATTGATCTCCTGGTTACGGATTCGAGGAATCAGAAGACGGTTTCCCTCCAAGTCAAGTTCTCGCGGGACTACAGCGCCACGCACATGCCCCCCCATCTTTCACAAACCGTTAAGGGCCTGTGGCTGGTGGGCGCTCAACCGTCAGAAACTCGCCGACTCCAGGGCTGATTATTGGGTGTTCGTCCTAATGGGCTTCGAGCGCCGGAGCACGGACTTCGTTGTTATCAAACCGTCTGAACTCTTGGGGAGGCTCGACAACATCCACGGAAAGGCAAAGACCATTCAGAGTTATCTGTGGGTGACCGAGAAGAAGCGCTGCTGGGAAACCCGCGATCTGAAGCGGCCAGAACAATTGGCAATTGCTCAAGGCCAGTACACAAATGAAGTTCGGGACTTCTCTCAGTATCTCAATAACTGGAGCCCCGTTAAGGCCCTCAAGAGTTGATACTGTTGGCTGCCACCCGGAGACACGGATTTAGCGCAAGGCTCCTGATGTTATCGCAATTTGCAATCAGCGCACATTTCAGCCCCTACTCCTTGACACCTCCCGCTTCCAGCCGCTATGCTTCCTTCAGAAGTTGGAAAGTCCGACTTCCTGACCATCGGAGGGCTTCAAGGCATGATGAGTGCTCTAGTTAAGATTCACCGCAAGGGCCAGATGACCCTTCCCACCCGGCTGCGCACTCGCGCCGGCATCTCGGAGGGCGACTTGGTTGAAGCTGCCTTCCATCGCGGCAAGATCGTGCTCACGCCGAAGGTGGTGCTCGACCGTGCCAAGTTCCCGAGCGCCGACGATGAGTATACGCCCGCCCAACGGCGCGCGATTGACCGCGGTATTGCCCAAAGCCTCAAGGAAATCGACCAGGGACGCTCCTACGGCCCCTTTGACTCCCACGCCGCGTTCGTCGCCTCGCTGCGCGGCGAAAGCAAGAAGCTGCGCCGCAAGAAGAGCAATCGCGTGGCGTAATGAAGCTGAACTACACCCCGCACTTTGTACGAAATTACACTAAGGCGCCGGCGGATATCCAGCGGGCGTTTCAGAAACAAGCCCTGCTGCTGGTGGAGAATCCCAAGCACCCGTCTCTGCGCACCAAGAAGTACGATGAGTCAGCCGGCCTCTGGCAGGCCCGCGTTACCAGGGGTTGGCGTTTCTACTTCACCATCGAGGGCGATACCTGCCGGATGCTCGAAATCGAAGCCCATCCCAAATGAGCACCAGATCTTCCGCCGCCTAACCCAGCGACCTCACCTGCGTTCAGGTTGGCCGCGCCCCTTGGCACCGAAACTCGGCTGTTTGCCCGGTGTTATAACATTCAGCTTGGTGAGGTGCGATGAAACGAGACTGTTTGTGTGCATTGCTCTTGTTTGCATTCGGGTCCGCCCTGTTCGGCCAGGCCCCGACAATCACCGGCGTCTCGAACAGCGCCAGCGGCGCGCCTGCCATCGAAAGCGGGTCATGGGTCTCCATCTACGGCACAGGTCTCGCTGCCACCACGCGACCCTGGCAGGCGTCCGACTTCTCCGGAAACAACCTTCCGACCACGCTCGATGGCGTGAGCGTCCTGATCGACGGAAAGAAGGCCGCCATCTCCTATGTCAGCCCCGGACAACTCAACGTTCAGGCGCCCACGGACACCGCTACCGGAGCGGTGCCGGTGCAGGTGACCAATTCTTTCGGCACGGCTACCGGCACGGCGACGCTGCAAAACTACTCGCCGGCGTTCTTCACTTTTCAGACGAGATATGCCGCTGCCGTGCATAATAGCGATGGCGTATACGTGGCGCCGGCCGGAAGTTTCGGGAGCGCGGCCACGTCGCGGCCGGCTCAGCCCGGCGAAACGCTTCAGATTTACGCTACGGGCTTTGGTCCCACCACGCCCGCGGTGCCGGCCGGGCAACTGGTTGGCAGTGCCGCGCCCCTGTCAAACCTCACCCAACTGAAGGTGACGATCGGCGGCGTGGCGGCAACTGTGCAGTTCGCCGGCATCGTGGCCGCCGGGGAGTACCAGATCAACGTAATGGTTCCGCAAGTGCCGAACGGAGATCAACCGATTCTGGCAACCATCGCCGGTGCGAGTTCCCAGACAGGAGTCGCAATCCCGATCTTGAACCCGGCGGGCGCGTCCGTCACGGTGACGCTTGCGCCGGCCAGCAGCACCATTCGTTGCGGCGCGACTGTGACTTTCACCGCCAAGGTGGCCAATACCACCGACGCGGCGGTGAACTGGCAGGTCAATGGGCAAGCGGGAGGCAACTCGACGGTGGGGACCATCTCCTCCGCGGGCGTCTACACCGGGCCCGCCGTTCTGCCGACCCCCACGGCGGTAATCGTGACTGCCGTCAGCCACGCCGACCCCACGGCCAAGGCCAACGCGACCGTGAATCTCCAGAACCCTCTGCCGGTTGTCGCGTCGGTGACTCCCAACCCGGTGAATCCCGGCAAGACGACCATAACGGTTAGAGGAACCGGGTTGGCGAACGGAGCCGTCGTTTATCTCGCCGGCGTCGCGCTGCCCACCGTTTTCGTGTCCGACACGACGCTGACGGCCACCGGCACAATCGCGATGCCGGTGGGGCGTCTGGCGGCCGTGAAGGTGACCAATCCGAACCCCGGCACGGCCACCTCGGCCCCCATCGCGGTGCCCGTCCGCGTGGCTGTTGAGGCGATGCCGTATGCCAACGCGGTCCGCTTCCTGGAGATGACCACCTGGGGACCCACGCCGCAAGACGTGGTGGATCTCCAGACCATGGGGCTAAACGCCTGGCTCGCCGCGCAGTTTGCCATGCCCGCCAGCGCGTGGCCCGATCCCAATACCACCACCGAAGGCGTGGCCCGCCTGCAGACCGCCTTCTTCAACATCGCGTTAAATGGCGGCGATCAACTGCGTCAGCGCGCGTCGTTCGCCCTGGCGCAGATTCTGGTGGCCTCCGCTGTCAAGGACCTGCAGTTCGAGCAGATGGTGTCGTACCAGCGATTCATGGCCGACTACGCCTTCGGCACGTACCGCGACCTGCTGACCGCCACCACGTTGAATCCTGCCATGGGCTACTTCCTCGACATGGTGAACAACGCCAAGGCCAACCCCACTACGGGCACCGCGGCGAACGAGAACTACGCGCGCGAGTTGATGCAACTCTTCACGCTGGGCCTGGTGCAGTTGGATTCCCAAGGCAATCCCATAACGGCCGGCGGCGCCACGGTCCCCGAATACGACCAGACCACCGTCTCGGAGATGGCCAAGGTGATGACCGGCTGGACCTACGGCGAGACACCCGGTTTCGCGTCGGTATGGACCAACATGCCGTACTATTTCGGACCCATGGTGGCGTTCGAGAATTATCACGACACCACGCAGAAGAACATCAACCTGCCGATTCCTTGCGTGATCTCCGCCGGCGGGACGGCGGAGAGCGACCTGAGCGCGGCGCTCGATTGTATCTACCGGCAGACGAACCTGGCCCCGTTCGTCTCCTACCGGCTGATTCAGCGGTTCGTGATGAGCGACCCTTCGCCGGCTTACGTGGGCCGGGTGGCGAACGCATTCCAGTCTTCACAGGGTAACTTGCAGGCGGTGATTACGGCCCTGCTGACCGATCCCGAAGCGCAGAGCGAAGGCACCGGCAAGCTGGCGGAACCGATCCTCTATGCCACCGGGCTGCTGCGCGCGCTCAATGCCACGGTCACCGCCGCCGACGCGCTCACCAACCAGGCTACCCTCATGGGCCAGACCGCGCTCTCACCCGGCAGCGTGTTCAGCTACTTCTCGCCGTTCTATACCGTTAGCGTTCCCGGTGTCACGCCGCCGCCGGTGGCGCCCGAATTCCAGGCGCTGAACGCCGCCACGGCGCTGGCGCGCGCCAACTTCGCGTGGCTGGTGGCCGGCAACGGCATCTCCGGCGGCATCAAAGTGGACCTGACCAATTTTCTGGATCTGGCCAACAATCCGCCCGACTTGGTGGAGGCGCTCAACCAGGCGCTGTTCCGGGGCGAAATGGATGCCAATGTGCGCGGCCTTCTGACCACCGCGGCCAGTGCGTCCACCAGCACGGCGGCGAGGGTGCGCAGCGCGCTCTATGCAGCGGCGGCCGCGCCGCAATATGAAATCGAACGGTGAGAGGAGAAACACGGCCATGACACTCCAACAGCTTCCGTCGCGCCGCGACTTACTTCGCCTCGGCGGCCGCACGCTTTCCACCATCGGGGCGGCCGCGGCTTTCGGACAGGCCGGCCTGATGACCGCGCGGGCACAATCGTCCAGCGACTACAAGGCCCTGGTGTGCATCTTCCTGTTCGGCGGCAACGATGCTAACAACATGCTGGTTCCCAACGATACCGCGACGTACGCCAACTACCAGAAGATCCGCCAGAACCTGGCCCTGCCGCAGGCTTCTCTGCTGACCATTCACGACCCGGCCACCAACGCCAACTATGGTTTGCACCCCAGTTTCGCGCCCATCGCCGGGCTATACACCACCAGCAAGCGCCTGGCGCTGGTTGCCAACGTGGGCACGCTGGTGCAGCCGGTGCCGCGAGGTTCGAATGGATTGCCGCAGCTCACCTCCGTGCCGCTGCCGGTGAACCTGTATTCGCATTCCGACCAGCAAAACGAGTGGCAGAACGCCGTGCCGCAGGGCGGCGCCACCACCGGCTGGTCCGGGCGGCTGGCCGACAAGCTGGCCGGCATTTCCGGCGGCGTGGTGCCGCCCGCCATCAGCATCAGCGGCAATGCGCTTCAGTTGATCGGCGAGACCACCCAGCCCTCCACCGTGAACACCAGCAATTTCGGACTGACGGCGCCCGCCACCGATCCGGGATCTGTCGCCTTGCAGAACATGCTCACCCTTTCGAGCGGCGTGACCCTCATTCAGGCGGCGCAGAATTCGCTGAAGGATGCCATCGCCGTGGCTCAGGCCGTGAATGCCGCGGTGGCCGGCAGCAGCAGCCTGGGCGTCACGTTCGCGAACACCGATATCGGCACGCAACTGGCGCAGGTGGCCAAGCTCATCCAAGTGCGCGCCGCGCTCGGCGCCACCCGGCAGATTTTCTTCTGTAGCCAGGGCGGCTACGACACCCACTCCAATCAACTGCCGCAGCAGGTGACGCTCTACAGCAACCTGGCCGCCGCGCTGGCAGCTTTCGACCAGGCCATGGGCCTGCTCTCGGTCGAGAACAACGTGACCACGTTTACCGAATCCGACTTCAGCCGCACCTTCCAGCCCAACGGCAACGCCGGCAGCGACCACGGATGGGGCAGCCACGCGCTGGTGATGGGCGGCGCCGTGAACGGCGGCAACCTGTATGGCACGTTCCCCACCCTCACGCTAGCCGGCCCCGACGACTCCGGGACCCGCGGCACCTGGGTCCCCAGCACCTCCGAGGACCAGTACGGCGGCGCCCTGGCGAAATGGTTCGGCCTTTCCGCGCAAGCGGACTTGGATTATGTCTTCCCGAACCTGCACAATTTCGGGTACCGGACGCCGGCGTTTGTGTAGCGCCGGGTTGACAGACGGGGTACCCCCTGGGTCCGTCTGTCCCACCTGGGTGGGGCAGGCGCTTTCGCCTAATGCCACATACTTTTCCCGGAACCTGGAATCCGGCAAGAACTGTGGGGCAGGTTTGCAGGGGTACCCTCTGGGTCCGGCGGGTTGGTAACCCGCCCGAATCGCCTGTAAACAGAACGACCAGCGCCGGTTGCGCCGGTTGAAAACCGGCGCGCAGGATGCAATCCTGCCCCACAATTCATGGATGGTGTCTGGCATGCCAAATAGTATGCGGCATTGGGCGCTTTCGCCTGCCAACCGATTCTTTTGCAGACTTTGGCCTCCCGGTGCAAACTCTGCACTCACGGTGACAGATTTGCACGCGCCTTCACGGCTGCGCGCCTCGACCGAGGGCACAAAAACCCTGTGAATCAGTTTGGTACTGCGCGTGCACTCGAACCCCGATGGTCCAACAACCCCCTCAGGAGGGCAACAACAATGTTGACGAATGCAGCGCACTTGAAAGGTTTTGTGATCCGAGCTACGGACGGCGAACTCGGGACTGTGGATCAGTTCTTTTTCGACGATGAGACGTGGGCCATCCGCTACCTCACGGTGGAAACCGGCGGCTGGCTGGGCGGCCGGCGAGTGCTGATCTCGCCCATCTCCGTGGTCCATACGGATTGGCAAGCCAAGCGACTGGATGTGGCGCTGACGAAAGGGCAGGTTGAGAAGAGTCCCGACATCGACACGCACCAGCCGGTCTCCCGGCAGCACGAGGCCGCGTACCTCGGGTATTACGGGTATCCCTCTTATTGGGGCGGACCCTACCTGTGGGGCCCGGCGTTCTACCCGGCGGGCCTGGCTGGCGAGACAACTGCTTCCGCGGAAGCGATGGCGCAGAAAATCGGTAAAGAGCCGGCGGATTCGCATCTGCGCAGCACCGAAGCCATCCAGGATGCGCCGGCGTACGCCGAATCCGCGCCGATCACTCGAGAGTATGAAAACCGGCTCTACTTCCACTACGGCCGGCCGCCATACTGGCTGCACGACGCCGAACACAAGTCTTCTTTGTCCTTGAGCGGCGTTTGAGTTAGGGCGCCGCTGCCGGTTCGAAACAACTTTTGCTCTTTGGCCTGGAGACGCCTATGAAAGCCACCGAACAACTGCACCAGATGGGTCAGAGCCTTTGGCTCGACAATATCACGCGGGGACTACTGACAAGCGGCACGCTCGAACGGTACATCCGCGACCTGTCGATCACCGGGCTCACGTCGAATCCGAGCATCTTCGACCGCGCCATTCGCGACACGGGGTTCTATGACGAGGCGATTCGCGGGAAGATCGAGGCCGCGCAGGGCGCCGAGAAGCTATTCTTCGAACTCGCGCTGGAAGATCTGACAAAGGCAGCCGACCTGTTCCGGCCCATTCATGATGCCACGAACGGATTGGACGGATGGGTGTCGCTGGAGGTATCTCCGCTTTTGGCGGACGAGCCCGTGAAGACGCTTGAGGCTGCCAAGCGGTTATTCGCCGCGGCGGACCGGCCGAATCTGTTCATCAAGATTCCCGGGACTCCGAAAGGACTCTCGGCGATTGAAGACGCCATCTTCGCCGGTATTCCCGTCAATGTAACCTTGCTCTTCTCCCGCGATCAGTATTTGAAAGCCGCCAGTGCCTACATGCGGGGGATCGAGAGGCGGATCAAGGCCAGTCTCAATCCGGTTGTCCATTCCGTCGCGTCCATCTTTATCAGCCGCTGGGATGTGGCTGTTGCGGGTAAAGAACCCGATGGATTGAGAGATCGTCTAGGCATCGCCGTTGCCAAACAGGCGTACCAGGCGTATCGCGATCTGCTGGTTTCGCCGCAGTGGGTGCAACTGGCGGCCCACGGCGCTTCCGTCCAGCGCCTGCTTTGGGCCAGCACCGGCACCAAGAATCCAAAGGCTTCAGACACTCTTTACATCAGTGGTCTGGCGGCTCCGGACTCGGTGAACACCATGCCGGAGGCCACCCTGCTGGCGTTTGCCGATCATGGGCAGGTTCTTCATGCGTTACCCGCCGATGGCGGGGACTGCGAGGCCGATCTGGACGGTTTCGCCCGCGCCGGCATTGACGCCGGCAAGCTGGCCGCACAGCTCCAGCGAGAGGGCGCCGAGGCGTTCGTCAAAAGCTGGCGGGATTTGCTGCTGTGTATTGAATCGAAGGGGCACGCGGTGCGCGCGGGAGCGGGAGTACGATCATGAAAACGAATCGGACGAATGCCACGGATAATTCATTGACACCCGAGCTACTGAGGAAGATGAACGCCTACTGGCGCGCCGCCAACTATCTGTCGGTCGGCCAGATCTATCTTTACGACAACCCGCTGCTGAAGGAGCCGCTGAAGCTGTCGCACGTGAAGCCGCTGGTGGTGGGACACTGGGGCACGACGCCGGGCCAGAACTTCATCTATGTGCATTTGAACCGGGCGATCAAAAAGTACGACCTGGACATGTTCTACATCGCCGGCCCCGGTCATGGCGGCCCGGCGATTGTGGGAAACGTGTACCTGGAAGGCACCTGGAGCGAGGTCTATCCGAACGTCACCCAGGACGAAGCCGGGCTCAAGAAGCTGTTCACGCAATTCTCGTTCCCCGGCGGGATTTCCAGCCATGTTGCGCCCACCACGCCGGGGTCGATTCACGAAGGCGGCGAATTGGGTTACTCGATCAGCCATGCTTTCGGGGCGGCGTTCGACAATCCCGGTGTGATCGTCGCCTGCGTTGTGGGCGACGGCGAATCGGAAACAGGCCCGTTGGCGACCGCGTGGCAGTCCAACAAGTTCCTCAATCCCATTACCGACGGAGCCGTGCTGCCGATCCTGCACCTCAATGGATACAAGATCAGCAATCCGACCGTCCTGGCCCGCATCGAGCGTGAGGAGCTGGAGCAATTCTTGCGCGGCTGCGGCTGGACGCCCTACTTTGTGGAAGGCGACGAGCCGGAAAAGATGCATCAACTCATGGCCGCCACCATGGACAAGGCGATCGAGCAAATCCGGGAGATCCAAAGCAATGCGCGGAGCAAGAACGATACCACGCGGGCGCGCTGGCCGATGATCGTCCTCAAGTCACCCAAGGGTTGGACGGGGCCGAAAGTCGTTGACGGCCTCGAAATCGAGGGCACCTTCCGCGCGCACCAGGTGCCGCTGCTGGTGGATTCCGAGCACCCCGATCATGTCAAGCTACTGGAAAGCTGGATGAAAAGCTACAAGGCCGAGGAACTGTTCGATAAGAACGGCCGGCTGATGCCAGAGTTGGCCGAATTAGCGCCGAAGGGCATCCGGCGGATGGGCGCCAACCCGCACGCCAACGGCGGCATTCTGCTGCGCGACCTGCGCATGCCGGACTTCCACGCCCACGCGGTGAATGTGCCGTCGCCGGGCGCCGTCCAGGGCCAGGATACTCTGGTGTTGGGTAAGTTCCTGCGTGACGTGGCCAAGCTGAATCGGGAACAGCGTAATTTCCGTGTCTTCGGTCCCGATGAGACGGTCTCGAATCTTCTGGGCGCGGTTTTTGAAGTCACTAACCGACAGTGGGACGCGCGGAAAGTCGAGAACGACGAATTTCTCGCACCGGCCGGACGCGTGTTGGACTCGATGCTGAGCGAGCACCAGTGCGAGGGTTGGTTGGAAGGATACCTGCTGACCGGGCGGCATGGACTGTTCAACAGCTACGAGGCTTTCATTCGCATTATCGACTCGATGTTCAGCCAGCACGCCAAGTGGCTGAAGGTCACGTTGGAACTGCCCTGGCGGCGGAAGATTGCGTCGCTGAACTACCTGCTGGCCTCCCACGTCTGGCAGCAGGATCACAACGGCTTCACGCACCAGGATCCCGGCTTCCTCGACCACGTGATCAACAAAAAGGCGGATATCGTCCGCGTCTACCTGCCGCCCGACGCCAACTGTCTGCTGTCGGTCTTCGATCACTGCCTGCGCAGCCGGCATTATGTCAACGTGGTGGTTGCGGGCAAACACGCCCTCCCGCAATGGCTGACCATGGACGAAGCGGTGGTGCATTGCACGGAAGGCATCGGCATCTGGCAATGGGCCAGCAACGACCAGGAGGGCGAGCCGGACGTGGTGATGGCCTGTTGCGGAGACACGCCCACACTGGAGATTCTGGCGGCCGTATCCATCCTTCGCGAGCATCTGCCCGATCTGAAGATACGGGTGATCAATGTCGTCGATCTGATGAAGCTGCAGCCGAAGAGCGAGCACCCGCACGGGCTGAGCGAGAGGGACTACGATTCGCTGTTCACGAAAGACAAACACATCGTCTTTGGCTTCCATGGATACCCCTGGCTGGTCCACCGGCTGACCTACCGCCGGACCAACCGCAACCTGCACGTGCGCGGCTACACGGAGGAGGGCACCATCACGACGGCCTTCGACATCAGGGTGCAGAACGACCTGGACCGGTTCCACCTGGTGCAGGACGTGGTTGACCGGGTGCCGCATTTGGGCTCCAAGGGGACGTACCTGAAGCAAACGATGCAGAACAAGCTCATCGAGCACAAGCAGTACATCGACAAACACGGCGAAGACATGCCGGAGATTCGAAACTGGAAGTGGAGCCAGGGCGAAACGCAAAAAGGAGGCCGAAATGCCCATTCAACTCAATGAAGAGAACGGCGGGAAGATTCTCGCCGTCCACGTCAGCGGGAAGCTGATAAAAGCGGATTACGAGCGCTTTGTGCCCGAGTTCGAGCGGCTCGTCCGGCAGCACGGAAAACTGCGACTACTGTTCGACATGACCGGCTTCCACGGCTGGGACGCCGGAGCGATGTGGGAGGACATCAAGTTAGGCAGTAGACACTTCGCCGACATCGAACGGCTCGCGATGGTCGGGGAAAACAAGTGGCAGCAAGGCATGGCGACGTTCTGCAAGCCGTTCACGACGGCGACGATCCGGTACTTCGACCATGCCGACGCCGCCGGCGCGCGGAAGTGGTTGAGTGAGGGGCAGCACCAATGAGTGAGAGTAACTACGGTCACCCAGGGAACGAAGGGCCGGAGCGCGGCCACGTTCATCATGACCCTCCTCCTTACTGGAAACGTGCGCATCATGATTGGCGTGTTTGGGTCGGCCTGTTTTTTATGTTTGCGGCCATCGCGATTTATGTCATGAGCGATAACCTGGCGTTGATCCCTCGTAGCCAGCCGTGGCATGCGCAGTCAAGCGCCGCCGGAAGATAGCGGAGACCAAGAAGGAAATGACTTTCACCGGGTATCTCAATCGCGACCTTGTGAGGCGACTTGATGAGTAGATTCAAGTTGCAGCGCCTGGGAATGATAATGGAGCCGGAACCGGGCAATCCCCAGGAGGTCGAAGGCGTGCTGAATCCGGCTGCCGCGCGCGGCCCCGATGGAAAGCTCTACCTCTTTCCGCGGCTGGTGGCGAAGGGGAACTACTCGCGCATCGGGATTGCACGAGTGCGGTTCAACGACGCCGGCGATCCGGCGGGCGTCGAGCGGCTCGGCATCGCACTGGAGCCGGAAGCCGACTATGAGCGGCGGCCCGGAGGCGGGGGCGGCTGCGAGGATCCTCGGATCGCGTTCGTGGAACCGCTCCAGCGCTACGTGATGACTTACACGGCATATTCGCCCCAAGGCCCACGGATCGCCCTGGCCTTATCGGCGGACCTGTTCCACTGGCAGCGTCTGGGGCTCGCGAAGTTCGGCCCGTATCAGGGCATTGAATTTGCAAACGTGGACGACAAAGACGCCAGTCTTTTCCCCGTCGCCATTCCGAATCCATCCGGGCACCCGGAACTCGCCATCCTCCACCGGCCGCTCTTCCCCGGCACTCGTCCGGAGGAAACCGTTTGCCACGCCGCGTCCCGTGAGGTGGATCTGGAGCGGGAAAGCATCTGGATTTCCTACTGCCCGGCGCCGGTGGAGGGCCGTGAACCATGTCGTTTCGGCAAGTTTACCTCGCATCACCGGCTGGCGACTCCGGTGTCGCCCTGGGAGCGGCTCAAAATCGGCGGGGGCACTCCGCCCATCCTGGCCCGGCACGGCTGGCTGATCGTTTACCATGGCGTGAGCGAAATCGTGGAGCCGGGCGATGCCGGGCACCAGTTGTGCTATTCGGCCGGGGTGATGGTGCTCTCGAAGGAGCATCCGCGCGTGATCCGCTATCGTTCGGCGGAGCCGGTGTTGACGCCGGCGCTGCCGCAAGAACGCGACGGCACCGTTGCCAACGTCGTGTTCCCTACCGGCATTGACCGGCGCGACGATCTGGGAGCGCCGGACCGCTTCGACGTCTACTATGGGATGGCCGACAGCCGGGTTGGCGTGGCACGCCTGGACGTGCCGGATTTCGTGCCGGCGGGAGGAGTCGCAGACCCGCCGGAAGCCAAGGTGTAACGCCGTTGGGAGGATAGTCATCGTGAAACCGAATGCAGGTAAGCCGGAGGCGAAGCCGGGGTCCAAGCCGGAGTCCAAGGACGATCTGAAAACCCTGCCCATGCCGGAAGTGGAGAAGGAACTTGGATCGTCGCCGGACGGCCTCAGTCAGGCCGAGGCGCAGAAACGGCTGACCCAATATGGCCCTAACGAGATTGCAGAAAAGAAAACCAATCCGTTCCTGAAATTCCTCAGCTATTTCTGGGGACCCATCCCGTGGATGATCGAAGTGGCGGTGATACTGTCGGGCGTGGTCCGGCACTGGCCGGATTTCTTCATCATCCTTCTTCTGCTGGTTTCCAACGCCGTGGTCGGATTCTGGGAAGAAAGCCAGGCGGGCAACGCCATCGCCGCCCTGAAGGCCAAGCTGGCGATCAAAGCCAAGGTGAAACGCGATGGGAAATGGACCGACCCGGCGGCGCGTGAGGTGGTGCCGGGCGACGTCATCCGCCTGCGCCTGGGCGACATTGTGCCGGCGGATGCGCGCTTGCTGGCGGGCGACCCAGTGGAGGTGGATCAGTCCGCGTTGACGGGCGAATCTCTGCCCGCCGAGCGCAAATCCGGAGAGGCGGTGTTTTCGGGGTCGATTGTGCGCCGGGGCGAAATCGAAGCCATGGTGTACGCCACAGGCGCCAACACCTACTTCGGCAAGACGGCGCAACTGGTGGAGGAGGCGCATACCGTCAGCCATTTTCAGCGTGCCGTGCTGAAGATTGGCGATTACCTGATCGTTCTGGCGGTGTTTCTGGTGGCGGTGATCATTACCGTCGCACTCTTCCGCGGCGACCCGGTCCTCGCCACGTTGCAGTTCGCCTTAGTGCTGACCGTGGCCGCGATTCCCGTGGCCATGCCCACGGTGCTGTCGGTGACCATGGCGGTGGGCGCGCGTCTGCTGGCGAAAAAAGAAGCGATCGTGACCCGGTTGGCCGCTATCGAGGAACTAGCCGGCGTGGACGTGCTGTGCTCCGACAAGACCGGCACCCTGACCCAGAACAAGCTGACGCTCGGCGATCCATTCACTGTCAGCGGTATACCCGCCGATCGAGTTATTCTCTGGGCCGCACTCGCTTCGCGCGCGGAAGACAAGGACACCATCGACCTGGCCGTGATCGGAGGCGTGAAGGACGACAAAACCCTGAAGGGCTATCAGGTGGTCCATTTCCAGCCCTTCGACCCGGTGCATAAACGCACGGAAGCCACCGTCAAAGATGGGGACGGAAAACAGTTTTTTGTGGCCAAGGGCGCGCCGCAGGTGATTCTGGAGATATCGACAAACGCCGGAGAGGTAAAGCCCGCCGTCGAGAAGGCCGTCAATGAATTTGCGGGAAGAGGCTTCCGTTCCTTGGGCGTGGCGCGTGCGGATCAGGAAGGCATGTGGCAGTTCGCGGGCGTATTGCCATTGTTCGATCCGCCTCGCGAGCAGGCCAAAGCAACCATTGCGAGCGCCCGGCAGATGGGCGTGAACGTCAAGATGGTCACGGGCGATCAAACGGCGATCGCTCGAGAAACCGCCCGGCAACTGGGGATGGGCACGAACATCCTGGATGCCAGCGGGTTGGGCGACACGAAGCATCAGGAGTCGGCGCAGTCGGCCGAGGCCATCGAAAAGGCGGACGGTTTCGCGCAGGTATTCCCCGAACATAAGTTCCACATTGTGGATGTGCTGCAGCAACTCGGCCACATTGTCGGGATGACCGGCGACGGGGTGAACGACGCCCCGGCGCTGAAGAAAGCCGACTGCGGCATCGCCGTTTCGGGCGCCACGGACGCGGCGCGCGCGGCGGCCTCCATCGTACTGCTGGCGCCCGGCCTGTCGGTGATTATCGACGCCATCAAGGAGAGCCGGAAGATTTTCCAGCGGATGAACAGCTACGCCATCTACCGCATCGCCGAGACGCTGCGCGTGCTGTTCTTTATGACGCTGGCGATCCTGGTGTTCAACTTCTATCCGTTGACCGCGGTGATGATCGTGATGCTGGCGCTGCTCAACGACGGAGCCATCCTGTCCATCGCCTATGACAACGTTCATTACAAAGACAAGCCGGAGGCGTGGAACATGCGCCTGGTGCTGGGGGTTTCCACGGTGCTGGGCCTCATCGGGGTGGTGGCCGCGTTTGGCCTGTTCTATCTGGGCGAGCGCGTATTTCACCTCGACCGTTCGCACATCCAGACGCTGATGTACCTGAAGCTGTCCGTGGCCGGCCATCTGACGATTTTCCTGACGCGCACGCGCGGCCCGTTCTGGTCCATACGTCCGGCGCGGATTCTATGGGTAGCGGTGCTCGGCACACAGACGGTGGCGACGCTGATTGCGGTTTACGGGCTGTTCATGACGCCCCTCGGCTGGGGCTGGGCGGCGTTTGTTTGGGGCTATGCGCTAGCCTGGGCCCTCGTGAACGACCGCGTGAAACTGCTCGCCTATCGGATTTTCGACCCTACGAAAGCCCCGCTGTTGGCCAAGAAGCCGCTCGACCTTACACCCCAGATCGCCACACGGGCCTATGCACTCTACGAGCGGCGAGGCCGCCGCAGTGGCCTGGCGGACCAAGACTGGCTTGAGGCGGAGCGCGAGATTCGGAAAGGTCAAAAATGAAAATCAATTCAAAGGATTTCCGGGTGCGGCCCGGAGAAAAGGTCCAACTGAGTGAGTGGCCGACGACTGTGAAGCCATTTTGCAAGTCGAAGAAACAGTACCGGAAACTCCTGGGAGAACACGTTGACGAGTTGAGCTCACTGCAACGCCTTCACTACGCTTCCAACCGCTATGCGTTGCTGCTGATTTTTCAGGGGATGGACGCTGCCGGCAAGGACGGCGCCATCCGGCACGTCATGTCCGGGGTTAATCCGCAAGGCTGCCAGGTTTTCAGTTTCAAACAGCCGAGCGCCGACGAACTGGAGCACGATTTTCTCTGGCGCACGACGCGCTGTCTGCCGGAACGCGGGCGGATCGGCATATTCAACCGGTCCTATTACGAGGAAGTGCTGGTGGTTCGGGTGCATCCGGAGATTCTGCGCAGCCAGGGGCTTGCGGAAGAGTTGCGCGACGAGAAAACCATTTGGGAAGAGCGATACCGCTCCATCGTGGACCTGGAGAGCCACCTATATCGTAACGGAACGCGGACCATCAAAATATTCCTCCACCTTTCGTGGGAAGAGCAGCGCAAGCGATTCCTCGAGCGCATCGACGAGCCGGACAAGAACTGGAAATTCAGCCTCGCGGACATACACGAAAGGAAATACTGGAAGGATTACGTGAAGGCATATGAGGCTTGCCTCAGCGCGACCAGCACCGATCACGCGCCCTGGTACGCGGTTCCCGCCGACGATAAGGAGAATGCCCGGTTGGTTGTTTCCCAAATCGTCCTGGATGCGCTCAATGAGCTCAAGATGGCCTATCCCAAGACCACCGCGAAACGGCGGCGGGAATTGAAATCGATCCGCAAGCTGCTAGCGAAGTAGCGCTTGAATTCCGGTGTCCAAACTGCCAGAGGTTTGAGTGGGGGCGAACCCGGGAGGGATAATGAAGGTGTCCCCCTTCGGACCTTATGGCGACCTCGACTGAGAACGCGGATACGAGCGCATGGCGGGAACCCACGCCGCCCTCCAGCAAGTTGCGCTGGTTGTTCCTCTCGGTTTCCGTATTGCTGCTGGCACTTCTGCTGGTGTCCGGCGTTTTGGTGGTCCGCTTTCTCTCGGAAATGCGTACGCAGGAACTGGCGGCTACGCGCGCGCTGGCGGAGCGTACGCGCGCGCTATCCGGACTCTGGCTCTCCATACAGAGCTACAACCAGGCCGTGCAGCAATTCGTCGCGCAGACAGCCGCCGACCGGGAGTCCGAAGTTCGCCGCCTGCTCGATCAACTCACCCTGGAAATCGACGCCGATTTCGAGCGCTATCCCATCGTCCGGGACTCCGAGGAGGCCGCGCTGCTGAATGGCATGCGGGGCATCTTCTCACAACAGCGGACGCTGTACATCACGATTCTGGCGGCGCGGCCCGCGGAACGCCGGCGCCAGGCGGAAAACATGCTGGCCGAGCACCTGGTGCCCGTCCAGAAGCAGATCCTGGACTGGTCCGGAAAACTTCAGGCGTGGAATGGCGAGCGGCTCCAGCATGCCGATAGCGCGCTCGTTGTCCAGTTTTCGAATCTGCAAGCGAGCCTTGCGCGGGTGCTGGCCATCGGATTCGGAAGCGGCCTGCTGCTGGTGCTGGGCAGCATGGGGTACATCGTGCGGCTCGATCGGCAGACCCGTGCCCGCTACGTGGAACTGGCGCGAAGCCGGTACGCGCTGCAGCAACTCTCGGCACGCCTGGTGGACGCACAGGAGACCGAACGGCGCGCCATCTCCCGCGAGTTGCACGACGAAGTCGGACAATCGCTGGGAGCCCTTCTGGTGGATATCGGCCGGCTCTCGACCACGCTCTCCGGCGGCCACCCGGAAGTGAAGACACAACTGGACAACCTGAAATCGGTGGCCGAGCGGACCTTCCAATCGGTGAGGAATATGGCGCTCCTGCTGCGGCCTTCCATGCTGGACGACCTGGGATTGGCGGCGGCGCTGGAATGGCAAGGGAGGGAAGTATCGCGGCGCAGCGAGATCGAAGTCTCGGTGGAATCGGAGAGCGTCCCGGAAGACCTGCCCGATGAATACAAGATTTACATCTACCGCCTGGTCCAGGAAGCCTTGAACAACGCGGTGCGCCACTCCGGCGCCAAGAACGCGAAGGTGGTGGTGGAGCGGCTGGCAAAATCCATCGTGGTGCGGGTTACCGATGACGGCCGCGGCTTCGATCCGGCCCGTTCGCGCGGGATGGGGATATTGGGAATGGAAGAACGTGTGAAACGGCTGGGCGGCACGCTGCGGGTGGAATCTGAGCCCCAAAACGGCGCCACCGTGACGGCGGACCTTCCCATTCCCGCCGGGGGTGCCGCTTGAACGAGACCAGCGTCCTGCTGGCCGACGACCACACTTTGATTCGCGCGGGTCTGCGTATGGTGGTGGATGCCCAACCCGACCTCACGGTGGTCGGAGAAGCCAGCGACGGGCGTGAAGCCGTGGCCATGGCCGGGAAACTGAAGCCGGACGTAGTGGTGATGGATATCGCCATGCCGAGCTTGAATGGCATCGAGGCCTGCCGCCAGATTCGCGCGGCGCTGCCGGATACCCAAGTGGTCATGCTCAGCATGCACTCCGACGAAGGGTACGTGCTGCGGGCCCTGAAAGCGGGCGCCAAGGCCTACCTGCTGAAGGACTCCGCGGAAGCCGACCTGGCGCGCGCCATCCGCGCCGCGGTTGCCGGGAAGTCGTTCTTCAGTCCCGCTGTCGGCCACGTGCTCTTGCAGGACTACATGCGCCGGCTCGAGCGCACCGGCGGCGAAGATTCCTACGAACTGCTTTCGCCCCGCGAGCGGGAAATCCTGCAACTGGTAGCTGAGGGCAAATCCAGCAAGGAGATCGCCAATCTGCTCAACCTGAGCGTCTACACGGTCGAGACGCACCGCGCTAAACTCATGCAAAAATTGAACTTACGCAGCGTCCCGGAAGTGATCCTGTACGCTGTGCGCAAGGGCATCATCTCCTGACCGCGTCGGGCCATACCAAGTCTCCGGCGCAGATATACCGACTTCCCATTACAAACCCGAAACCCCCTGGTCCCATCTATATAGATGGAGCCACCAGATGCGTGGAAGCACGGCGGTGGTCCTAAAACTCTCTTTTGGAGGAAACATGAAGACGCAATGGATTTGGGGCCGGCCGAAGATGGCAGCCGTCACGCTGGTATTGGCGCTGGGATTGGGAGGCCTCGCGGTCGCGGCCGTGGATCACGTGCTCAATCCGCCCGCTACGTTCAAGCTGGCGAGCGCGGACGAACCGGCCAGCCACAACAGTTTCGCGCCGGTGGTGAAGAAGGTATTGCCCTCGGTGGTGACCATTACTTCGTCCCGTGTGGTGAAGACCGGCCTTCCGGGAGGGGATGACGGGATCCCCCCGATGTTCCGCCAGTTCTTTGGCGATCAGGGAAACGGCGGCTGGCAGTTCAACATGCCCCGTCAACAGCAACAGAGGGAAGAGGGCATGGGCTCGGGCGTCATCGTTAGCCCCAATGGCTACATCCTGACCAATAACCACGTGGTGGATCACGCCACCACCGTGACCGTGATCATGCCCGACAAGCACGAATACAGCGCGCGCGTGGTGGGCACCGATCCGAAGACCGATATCGCCGTACTCAAGGTGGACGCCGGCACACTGGATCCGATCACCATTGGCGATTCCGACAAGGTGCAGGTGGGCGATTACGTGCTGGCCGTTGGTAATCCCTTTGGCGTCGGTAAAACGGTCACCATGGGCATCGTGAGCGCTACCGGCCGCGCCAATCTGGGCATCGAAGACTATGAAGACTTCATTCAGACCGATGCGTCGATCAACCCCGGCAACTCGGGCGGCGCGCTGGTGAACGACCGCGGCGAACTGATCGGCATCAACACCGCCATCCTGGCCAACGGATCGGAAGGGAACCAAGGCATCGGTTTCGCCGTTCCCGTCGACGTGGCGCGCAAAGTGATGGACGAGATCATCAGCCACGGCAAGGTGACCCGCGCATACCTGGGCGTGATGGCTCAGGAAGTGACGCCCTCCATTGCCAAGGCCTTTCATGAGAACGAGGTCCGCGGCGCGCTCGTCGGCGATGTGACCCCCAACAGCCCGGCCCAGAAGGCGGGCTTGGAAAAGGGCGACATCATCCTGGGCATCGACGGCAAGCCGGTAAACGACAGCGCCGAACTGCGCATGCACGTTTCGCTGATGGCTCCTGGAACCAAGGTGGAAGTGAAGGTGTTCCGTGACGGCATGGACAAAACCTTCCCCGTGACCCTGGCGGAATTGCCCACGGAAACCGCCAGCAACAACGGCCAGCCGGAGAGTGGAAGCCCGGATGTCCTGCAAGGGATCACGGTTGCGAACATCACCGCCGAGACGGCCCGGCAGTTGGGATTGCCGGTTACCGCTACGGGAGTTGTGGTGACCAACGTGGACCCGGCCGGCAAAGCTGCCGAATCCGGCCTGAAGCCCGGCGACGTCATTCAGGAAGTGAATCACAAACCGGTGCGCAACACCGCGGAGTTCGACGCCGCCATGCGCAACGCGAAGGAACCCACTCTCCTGCTGGTGGAGCGGCAAGGCAGCACGATGTTTGTAGCTGTCTAACCGGTCATCACCGATGCAGGAACAGGCCGGCCCCGACCTCCTCCGACGGGACCGGCCTTTTTTTATGATTTTCTGGCGCGCCCGGAGAGACTCGAACTCCCGACCTACTGGTTCGAAGCCAGCCGCTCTATCCACCTGAGCTACGGGCGCGCGCCCACCACGATTTTAGCAGCCCCTACCCTTCCGCCACCACGGGGTTCACCAGCTCAGCCGGGCCTATCGGCCAAGATTGGATTCGAGACGGCGCTTCGTACTTCAACGCCTATTCGGCTCAGATCCGCTTGTCCAAGAGTCTGATGAACCCTTCTTGTGAGAAGTGGCGGTCATTCGTGAGGATTTCCCGAATCCCCTTCCGCCTCATGACGTTCATAGAGATGCAGTCCGTCAAGCTGTAATCCTAGTCTGGACGCCTCTCGTACAGCTCCAGCCCAGCGAGAAACGACTCGTGCGACTGGGCCACCCGCATCGCCAGGCATCAGCCGCTCTCGAGAGGGGAATCGGACAAGGCCGTGCGCGTGGCCCGGATCACGGCCATGGCCGAGCAGGTGTTCGGCGAACCGGAGCGCGCCTGGCGCTGGTTGCGGAAACCGCAGCAGCGCTTCGACGGCAGGGCGCCCATCGACATGCTGGCCACCGAAGCCGGCGCCCGCCTGGTGGAAGAGATGCTCGTCCAAATCGATCACGGGATCTTTGCGTGATTCTGTGGCGCGCCGGCAACCATTCCACGCTGGATGGAGGCGGCGGTTTGAGCGCGGCCGGACGATGGCATACGGCCGGACGGCGGATCGTATATTGCGCGCCGAATCCGGCGACAGCGCTTCTTGAGGTGCTGGTCCACGCAAAGGTGGATATCGAAAATGTGCCCGTCGGCTACCGGTATCTGGAAATCGAGACTCCCGACTCGCTGGCCATCGAGGACGTGGAGATCAGCGCACTGGGTCGGGCGTGGCAGACGGATCTGGAGGCGACCCGCCGCGCTGGCGACGAGTGGCTCCGCTCCGGCCGCACCGCCTTGTTTCGGGTCCCATCGGTGATCGTGCCGGCGACCTGGAACGTTCTGATGAGCCCGCGGCACCCGGAGAGCGCGCAGGCGCGGATTGTCCGCGTCCACTCCTATGGCATCGACCCGCGCCTGCTGCGGTAGGCTGGCGGAAGAACCTGGCGGGCGCTTTGGTACGCTTAGAGATGGCACTTCGTAATGAACGCCCATGAAGAGTATCATAGTGGTGGTATATCCATGGCCGGCCTGAACCCACGCATCACCGTCGAACCCGGCAAAATGGGGGGCAAGCCCTGCATTCGTGGCCTGCGCTTCACGGTCTATGATCTCGCATCGTACCTCGCATCCGGAATGACAGAGGAAGAGATTCTGAAGGACTTCCCCTACCTGGAGAAGGAAGACTTCCAGGCGGTGTACGAGTTCTTCGCCAGTATTCCGGAAAGGATCTCGGTTCTTGAAGCTTCTCGTTGACGAGAACCTTGCGCCCGAACTCGCCGCCAACCTTGCGGACCTATTCCCCAGTTCAATTCACGTCAGCTCCGCCGAACTGGGCAGCACTCCCGATTCAGTCATATGGGAATACGCGAAGGCGCACGGGTTCACGTTCCTGACGAAAGACAAGGATTTTGCGAGCCTGAGTATCACGTGGGGCGCTCCGCCTAAAGTGATCCTGCTGCAAACGGGCAACTGCTCAACTGCCAAAATCGCGCGCCTCATCCGGGACAACGCCATTCGCTTCGCCGATTTCGAAAATGATACCAGGCGCAGCCTGCTCATTTTGAAGTAGCGGCCGCCAGAGCGCCCCCGCTTACGTTGGTATGTTATTCCCTGGAAGGGTGCACAGCTTGGGTCGGGGTCCCCTCCTTTTTGTCAGAACTTGCCTCGGAAGCGCTCCGCGAGCGTGGACAGTTTTTCCCCGTCAATAAAGACTAGGTTGTTCCTGACGGCGTGGCTTTCGATCTTCTCGCAAATTTTCTCGATGGCATTCTCGGTGAACTTCCCCGAAATGACGATGGCAAGTTTCGAGATGCGCTGTTTCTGCTTAGTGTACAAATCGTAGAACGGCATCTTGAAAGCGTCATCTGCCTGTGCTATCAGTTCGTTCACGTCCGCCTCAGCAGCACCCGAGACATCGCCGAACTTGATCTGAGCGCCCCAGAATTCAACGTCCTGGAATTCCGTCAGCCGGGCGAAGAGGACGTTGCGCCCATACTCCCTACGGCCATGGTTGTAGCGCACGTTCTGAAAACCGAGTTTGCGGAGAATTGGGAGGACGGTCCCGAGTGTGAACTCCTTTTCGCTCTCGGCGTTTGCCGGAGCCCACAATTGCGCACCAAGCCGCATTTCGGCCGCGCCTTCGATCTCGGCCACGATTTGTTCGGCAGTTTGTACCGCAGTGAACAACCTCTCGGCGTCCACCTGAGCCGAGTAGGACAGGTGGATCCACGCGCCGTCATCCTCATAGGTTTCCAAAATCACATCCTGGACTTCGGCAGCACGCTCCTCAATGACGGCCTTCTTGGCCTCCATGTAGGGTTTGAACCCAACCGTTCCATCCCAGTACTTCCGGGTTCCCGAATCTTCAAATTCGAGCTGGACACGGTTCTCACCTACTTTCTGTAGACGTACGGGAATCGAGTCGAACATGATGACTGAATCTTCGACGCTTTGGCAGATCTCGAATATGGCCTCCGCCGGAAGATCGTTCACGGCTATGTCACCGATCAAGCCCTTTGGAAGGAACCAGGTTTCTCGGTCATCGGACCGGAGCGATTCTCCCTCAATTTCGATGGACTCGATTTCGTCAAAAGTACGATTGACTTGGATCATTGTGTGAATGCGCACTCCGCTTAAGGACACCAAATTCTCGAGCACGGCTTTCCCGCGAATCCGAATTCATCCTGTGCCGGACTGAACGCGCCATCAGGATCGTATCCGAACCGAAGAAAAGATTCAGCCCGCAGACGCCATGCGAAGAGGTCATATTCACTGGCAATCTCGTGGGCAATCGGATGGACGGCAACTAAACCTGCAGTTTGCGTGAAGTGGCGGCCTGACTTGACGGCGGCTAGCGTGCTGCACTTACCTGGATAGGGGAATTGCCGGTCATAAAGGTGGTGTACGTCCCATTCGTTCTTGACGGCCCGCCTGGGACGCTCACCACCGGCAAGACGATATGCATAGATCGCAGGATCGTTGCTCCAGTTGCGAAACGGCAATCCAGCGGCATCAATGGCGTTCCTCAAGACATCCGGGAACTGGTGCTTGGCGATCTTGTGGCAGCCATCCCAGAACAGCTCGGCTCTCGTTGGCCAGCACACGAACGAATCGAGGTTGTTCACGACCTCCGAGATGATTCGGCGGATTGGCGCCTCTCGGATGGACGCAAGCTCCGCTTCCACCCAGCCGGTCAGGTCCGACAGGTCACACGGCTTCATGGAACACCCCATGCATCAGAACGCGCCCGCGCTCAGACAGCACCGATGCGAAATCTGGCGCGCCCGGAGAGACTCGAACTCCCGACCTACTGGTTCGAAGCCAGCCGCTCTATCCACCTGAGCTACGGGCGCGCGCTTGCGGTCAGAATCAGTTTACCATCGTGCACCGGGGTACCGCCGGAACTCCGCGCAGACCGGCGCGGAGTTCAAACAATAACCCTATTGTTATCAATAAACCGTCTCCGTTTTTCGCGCCGATCGGCGCGGAGCGGGCCGGTTTCGACAGCCCCTACCCTTCCGCCACCACCAGATTCACCAGTTCCCCGAGACCTTCTACCCGCACCACCACTTCCTCGCCGGGCTTCAGCCAGCGTGGCGGCTTGCGCGCAAAACCTACGCCACTCGGCGTGCCGGTCGAAACCAGCCCCCCCAGCTCCACGTTCTGGCATACGCTTCGTCGTTCGTTTGCGGTCAATTATCTGCGGGCTGGCGGGAACCTCTACTACCTCCAGCGGATCTTGGGGCACTCCTCCATCAACACGACGGAACGGTACCTGCGGAGCCTGGGGATTGAGGATTTGCAACAAGTCCACGATGGGCTATCACTGCTCAACAAATAGTGCTATAACATTCAGATATGTCGCATTCTCCTGAAGACCGACTAAAGAACATGACCAAAGCGCTGCTCATCATGCTTGATCAATTGGACGGCGAAGCAATCTATACTCGCGAGTTCGAACCACAAGAAAACTTGTTCCGAGATATTTATAAAACAACTTGGCCAGAGCTGGAAGAACGGTACCTGATTAAGCCTCGCCATACAATAGGGACACAACGTTACGAACTGACAGGAGACGGTTGGTACAAAGCGATGGAGTTGATTTGGGATGACAACAAGGATGTTCTTAACCAATGGCTTGGGATGCTAATGAAAGCCCTAAAAGATGAACTTAACGCTAGAGACGAAGATGTCTGGGTCGATTTCGAACCGTTTGTGATAGCAAGTGGTCTTCCATTAGGTTTTGTCTACAATGCCATCGAAAGCAATCTAATCGAGATACGATTAAGCAAGAAAGGTGCCCATTGGTATGAAAGCCAGCCGGGCCAGACTATCGAAATACCTTCGCGCTTTGGCCTTCCATTACTGTAGGTTTATCTGAACCTCCTCCACGCTCCGCGCCACAAACGCCAGCCCTCCTGCCCCGTTGATGGTGTCAATGAGCTGCTGCTGCTCGGGCGTGGGCTTGCGGCCCGGCCGCTTCACCTCAATCGCCAGAAAACGGCCGGTCTTCGGAATACAGCCAATGATGTCTGAAACGCCGCGGGTGTGCATGGGAATGTAGGAGCCGTCGCGCTTCATTATGCCGGCGTTCTGGTGCTTGTAGCAGGGGATGCCGCGAAAACGGAGGTAGTCCAGGATTTGCCTTTGGATATCCCGCTCAAGCATCAACCTCCCCTGGCAGTGGCACATTCAGCCCCAAGAACCGGTTGGCCCACAACCGGCACTTCTCGATGTAGTCGGTGAGCTCCAGAGTCGCCAACCGGAGCCGGGACTGTGACCTGCGTCCGATTCTAGATCAAGTTTAACGAGATTCACCTGAAAGCCCGTGCTGAGAATTGTACAAAAACAAAAACGCCGGCCCGCGCTACTGGCGCAGGGTGGCGTTGCTGTTTTCGGTCACGGACGTGACCATGCTTGTGGAATGATTCATGAGAATGGTTTTGGTTTGATTTCAGGGTGGACTCGGTCGGTTTTATAGGCAGGGATCTTTAACCCCTCGCGGGGACCCTTGCTTTCACAACCGAGCCACCCCTTAACGGCGGCGTGACAGCCGGAAAAGCCTTCAAATGTGTGGGGCATGTCGTGAACCCCAGCCTTGAGAGAAGCTCCGCGCACGTTTTTCCGACGGCCAGGTTTCACAATTGGCTCGCTTGGGTGCCCCCTTGCAAGTGCGGCGCCCCGCGGGGCTGCGCCGGCAAGTAGCAGTCTTGGCCCGTTCCCTGGCGCGGGCTGTATGCTTCCGTGCCACTACCTGCACAATCGGAGCCGGAAGCTACTCATAAACCAGTGAATGAACTGGTGCATGGTTCACCTCCGTGGCGAAGTATCGCCGTCAATATTATACGCCCATCGGGTCCGAAACGTTCAAACAAAAACTCCTGTAGTCGAGGGGCCAACCTTGCGGGATGGAACACCCCCCAACTACAGGGGTCTTTTTGCAAGGTTGATAAGTTCCAAACTGATTGTAGAGTGAAGTGTAGCATGTCCACAAATCTTGCCAAGTGGTATTCAAGAAGCTAAGAAAATGTAATTACAAAATATGGCGGCAGCACGCTTGGCTCCTGCAAGTAATAATCCACTTTCCAGCCAGCCAAACGATATTCTTCAACGAGCGTTTCAAGTGCCAGTTTTGCGACCTCACCATAGTCGAATCCTCTAGGTTCCTTGGTCAGATCAGTAGACTCCAAGCATATATTGAATCCAAATTGACCAAATTCAACAATAGAGGATTCAATAGCTATTCGATGTTCGCTAACTATTCGGTCGTAGCACTCTCTTCGGAGTTGGTCAACGGTTTTCGCGTCTTGCTTACGAGTCCCCATAATAGTTTAGTAGATTATACTTCCGAGCGACGCGTGAGGGAAGCCCCGTAGAGGTACTGCCCACTGATTGTTTCTATTGCAAAAGTGCCGGTAAAGGGTGTAGAATCAGTCAACTGGCCGAATTTGTCAGGCACTGGTTCGAAGCCAGCCGCTCTATCCACCTGAGCTACGGGCGCGCGCTGGTGGTCAGAATCAGTTTACCATCGCACACCGGAGCGCCGTCGGAATCTCGCGCAGATCCGAGCGGAGTTCAAACAATAACCCTATTGTTATCAATAAAACGTTTCCGTTTTTCGCGCAGATCTGCGCGTACCGGGTCGGTTTCGGCAGCCCCTACCCTTCCGCCACCACCGGATTCACCAGTTCCCCAAGCCCTTCTACCCGCACCACCACTTCGTCGCCGGGCTGTAGCCAGCGCGGAGGCTTGCGCGCAAACCCTACGCCAGCCGGGGTGCCGGTCGAAATGATGTCACCGGGCTCCAGCGTGAAGACGCTCGACAAAAACGCAATCAGCTTCGGCAGCCCGAAAATCAGGTTGCGCGTGTTCGAACTCTGCATCACCTCGCCACTCAGCGTCAGTGAGATGTCCAGGTTGTGCGGGTCCTCAATTTCGTCCGCGGTCACGATGGCCGGGCCGATGGGCGCGAACGTGTCGAATGTTTTACCGATCATCCACTGCGTGGTGGCCATCTGGAAATCGCGCGCGCTCACGTCGTTGACGATGGTGTAGCCGAACACGTGCTCGCGCCAGCGGTCCTCCGGAATGTGCCGGCCACCCTGGCCGATCACCACCGCGAATTCCGCTTCGTAATCCGGCTTGACGGAGTTTTTCGGAAGCACGATGGGATGCCGGTGTCCGGTCACCGCGGTCTGGAATTTCGCGAAGACCGTGGGCGTACTCGGAATCGGCAGGTTCGATTCCGCGGCGTGGTCGCTGTAGTTCAGGCCTATGCAGACGATCTTGGGCGGCCTGGGAACCGGCGCCGCCAGCCTGGTTCTGGCGGGGTGGAAGGGTTCGCCGGGAGGCGGGTTCTTCAACCAGCGCCGCACGCGGTCCGTGGCGTCCGCGCCACCGGCGATCACCGAGAGCACACTATCGAACCCGGCGCCGCCAATGCCAATCAGCTCGCCACCCAAAAGCACTCCGGGCTCGGCGTAGCCGTCTCTCTGTAGTGTGACAAACCGCATATGAAATCTCCTCCCGAGGCACCCGTATTGTATCATTCGAGGGGAAAAGGGGTCAGACGCATTTTTCGCCGCGAAAAATGCGTCTGACCCCTTTTCCCTTACACTGGGATTATGCGATGGCTCGTCGCGCTCGTGCTGCTCGGCCGCGTGCCGCTGGTGGCCAGCACCGCGGCCGACGTGGCGCGTGCCATCCGCGAAAACAGCTTCGACCGCGACGAATGCTACCGCGTTCGCGATCTCACCCTGGTCAAAGAAGATATACGCATCTACCTCACCGACGGATACCTGATCTTCAGCAAGCCGGTGGCGGGCCGCCCGATCGCCGCGCTTTTCGTGGCGGATACCGACGGCGGCGACGGCGAAGTGCTGTTGCTGCCGCCGGATCGCGCCGAGCGCCGGTCGCTGGCCACCTACATCGACTCTCCCAATCTGGATGAGCACTTCCGCGGCGCGGTATTCCTGTTCACCGGCAATGTCTACGACGCGCTGAAAAAGCAGTTGCCGGACAACCCCGCCAACAAGAAGATCCCCGAACTGGGCGCCTTGCTGGATGAGCAATGGACCTCGGCGCTGCGCAATCTCGGCGCCGCCTACCAGACGCGCCTCGCGCTCGATCTGCTGGGCTGGCCGGCCAGCCGGCCCGGCCTGCTCGCCGCCTTCATCCAGGGAATCAAGCTCGGCAATTTCGATGTGGTTTTCGATCCCAACAGCCCGGAGCAAATCCTGGCCGGCCAGCTCACCACCCGCGACAACCAACTCTACTTCGACACCTGGACCAGTTTCGCGGCCAGATCCTCCCGCCTGCACCCAGTTCCGCGCCAGCCGGAATTGTCGCTGCGCGACTATCGCATGCAAGCTGTCGTCAACGAGGATCTGTCGCTGAGCGTGGTGACGCGCGTGAAGGTAACGGCGGAGGCTGACGGCCTGCCCGTGCTGCCGTTCGAAATCGCTCCCGAAATGGCGGTCACCGAGGCCACCGTCGACGGCCGCCCCGCCGAAGTGCTCCAGAGCGATGCGCTGCGGATCAATTTGATGCGCGGCGGCAACAATCTGTTTTTGGTGGTCCCTCCCGAGCCGCTGCGCGAGGGAGTGGAGTACGAGTTCGAGTTTCACCATTCCGGCAAGGTCATTCACGACGCGGGCGACCGCGTCTTCTATGTCAGCGCGCGCGGCCTCTGGTACCCCATATTCGGGCAGCAGTTCGCCACTTACGACCTGCTCTTCCGCTATCCGCGCGACCTGGATCTGGTCACCCCCGGAGAGGTGGTTGAAGACCGCACCGAAGGCGACTGGCGCACCACCCGCCGCCGCACGTCGTCCCCCATTCGCATGGCCGCGTTCAACCTCGGCAACTACGAGCATGTCCGGCTGGAGCGCGGCGGGTACACGGTGGACGTTTGCGCCAACCGCACGCTGGAGCGCGCGCTCCAGCCGCGGCCGCAGACCATGGTCACCGTGCCGCCCCCGGTTATGCCGCGGCGCCGCCAGCCGGATCCCCTCGAGACGACCGTGTCCTTGGAACCCACGCCTCAAACGAGACTTCAGGTTCTGGCGTCGGAAGTGGCTTCGGCGCTGGAGTATATGGCCAGCAAGTTCGGCCCGCCGGCGCTGCCCGAGCTCACGGTTTCGCCCATTCCCGGCACGTTTGGCCAGGGTTTCCCGGGTCTGATTTATCTTTCCACGCTGTCCTACCTCAAGAGCCTGCCAGCCTCCTCCCGCGTCCCCGCCACCTTGCAGACGGAACTGTTCTTCGAAGACGTTTTGCAGGCCCACGAGGTGGCGCACCAGTGGTGGGGGAACCGCGTCACGGCGGCTACCTACCGCGACGTTTGGCTCATGGAGGCGCTGGCCAACTACTCGGCGCTGCTCTACCTGGAGAAGCGCAAGGGCGAACATTCCTTGGAGCTGATGCTGGATGCTTACCGCGCCGACCTGCTGGCCAAGAGCGCGAGCGGCCAGACGGTCGATTCCACCGGTCCCATCGTGCTCGGTGTGCGCCTGGAGAACTCGCAGGAGCCGCGCGCGTGGCGAAGTATCGTTTACGGAAAGGGCTCCTGGATTATTCAAATGTTGCGGCGGCGCATGGGGGACGAGCGTTTCTTTTCCATGCTGCGCGAGCTGATGACGCGCTACGGAGGCAAAGAGATCTCGACCGAGGATTTCCGGGAATTGGCGGCTCAGTTCCTGCCGCCCAAGTCGGACGACCCCAAGTTGGAAGCGTTTTTTGAACAGTGGGTTTACGGCACCGGCATTCCCAGCTTGAAACTGGCCTGGTCGATCAAGGGCAAGGCGCCCTCGCTCCGGCTGGCCGGGACGCTAACGCAATCCGACGCGGGTGAGGATTCGAGCGTGATCGCGCCGGTGGAAATTCAGGTGGCGCGCGGACGCACCATCACGCAGTGGGTAAGGTCCGCCAACGAGCCGGTCACCTTCTCCGTGGCGCTGAAGCAGCCGCCGTTAAAGGTGACGCTCGACCCGCACTACGCCGTGCTGCGCCGGTAGGGGCGGGCATGCCCCACCCGTACGGGTTCGCGCCGCGCACGCCGGGTTTTCACAGCTTCGCACCGCACCAGGCGCAGTGAGACCAGCCGGGTTGACCGGCACGGTGGCATTGCGAGCACGCGGGCAGTATGTTGGCGCCGCAAACGGGACAGAAGGCGTGGCCCTGTTTCGCCGGTGAACCGCACTTCGAGCAGTAGTTCGGCATCGGGTCGCGGAGGATGAAATAGAGGATCACGCCGATGCCGTTGGGGATGAAGAACGCCAGCAGCGTCCACATCACATAGCGCATGCCGCGGCGGCGCGCGTCGCCGTAGACATAGCCGATCACCAACGTCCAGCCCGCCAGAACCAGTGCCCCGAGGACGGTCACCAAGGCCGGGACCCACACGGGTTCGGTGCCTCCCCGCCCGGTTAACCAGCCCGCCAGCATCAACATCGCCACAAAAATGAGGGAAGCAATCACCCAGGCCGCGAACGGAATCACGTGATTGCGTTGAGAATCGGGGGTCATAATGCGCTCCTTTCAAGACGGCGGCGGGAAGCGAACATCGCCGCCACCGCCCCGGCCGCCATGTACGCGGGGACAGTGGTCAGCACCAGCCACGCCAGCCAGTCGGCGCTGCCGGTGAGAAAGCGGTAGAGGCCCCAGGTGCCCAGGGCCGACATCCAGGCGAACAGGCCCGCGGCCACGGCCAGGAGTGCGCCGTGGCGCAGGCCGGATCGAGCCGCCAGTTCCGCGGCCACGCGCGCCTCGGTGCGGGCCAGCAGGTGGGGCGGAGCAATGGGCGCGGGCAAGCGGCCCAAATCGGCGGCGACGGCGGCCAGATCGTCGAGCGCCGCCGCGCACTCGGCGCACTCGCGGACGTGCTCGCGCACGCGGCGCTCGTCGGCGGCATCGAGAAGGCCGGCGGCGCTCAGCGCCAGCAGTTGGCGGGTGGTCTCATGGGGGGTCATAGTAGGTCTTCCTTGCGATAGCGGGCGGTCATTTTCTCCCGCAAAGTTTCGAGCGCGCGCTGCGCGCGGCTCTTCACGGTGGAAAGCGGCGCGCGGGTCACTTCGGCGATTTCTTCGAGCTTCATGCCTTCTTCAAACCGCAGCGTGAGGACTTCCCGGTAGGGCGCGGAAAGCCCCGCCATTTCCGCAGCCAGGATGGCCGTGCGTTCCGAAGCCATGGCGGCCGAGAGCGCGTCCGGCTCCGCGGCGGCGAGCGCGCGCCCCGATTCTTCGAGGCTTTCGCCGGTCTTGCGACGCAGCAGATCCATGGCGGCGTTGTGAGCGATGGCGAAGAGCCAGGTATCGAACCCGCGGCGGGAATCGTAGCGGCCGATCTGGCGCGCTACGTTGAGCCAGGTCTGCTGGAACAGGTCGTCGGCGGCGGCCGGTTCACGCACCAGCCGGCGCAAGTAGCGGTAGAGCCGATGCTGGTACCGGGCCACGAACGACGCCAGGGCGGCCGAGTCGCGGCGCAGCAGCCGAGCGATCTCGTCGGGTTCCGCCACGGGCATGTCCTCGAAGTGGGCAGCTTGGTCAATCATAACCGCACTCGGGTATACGTGTCGGGAGGGAAAAAAGACGCACGCGAGCGGGCGAGACTCCCGGTTTGAGCCACGCGGCGGAGAAAACCCGCATTGGGCGTTCCGCCGCCGGCGCTACGCGGTAGACTGGCTGAGGTGGAGCAGCAGACATTGCGGGCGGTAATTGTCGACGACGAAGAACTGGCGCGAGGGTTCCTGCGCGAAATGCTGGCGGCGCACCCGGAAATCGAGATCGTGGCCGAGTGCGCCAACGGGTTCGAGGCGGTGAAGGCCATTGCCGAGGGCGCTCCAGACCTGGTATTTCTCAACGTCCAGATGCCTAAACTGGACGGGTTCGAGGTGCTGGAGCTGATCGAGCCGCGGGGCCCAGAGGGCACCCCGGCGGTGATTTTTGTCACCGCCTACGACCAGTACGCCATGCGCGCGTTCGACGCCCACGCGGTGGATTACCTGCTGAAGCCTTTCAGCGCCGAGCGCTTCGAGCGGGCACTGGAACGCGCCAAGGCGCGGCTGGGAGAGCGGAAGCCCGCGGCCGAGCTGGCGCGGGAAGCGCGCGCGCCCGGCGAGCGGCCGCAACGGCTGGCAGTGCGGGACGGCGCGCGGGTGCACGTGATCCCGCTCGAAAAACTGGATTACGCGGAGGCGCAGGACGACTACGTGGCGCTGCACAGCGGCGGCAGGAGCTACCTGAAGCAGCAGACCATCGGAAGCCTGGAAGCGCTGCTCGACCCGGCGCGGTTCGTGCGCATACACCGCTCCGCGATTGTCAACCTGGAGCGCGTGGCGCGCATCGAGCCGTACGCGAAAGAGAGCCGGGTGGCGATTCTCACCGACGGCACGCGATTGCCGGTGAGCCGCTCGGGCTACGCGCGGCTGCTGGAAGCCATGGGGGATTCGCAGGGCAGCCGCAACACCACGCGGTAGAGGCCGTCCGCCGGGCCGGCTTGGAAGGAGGCATCCTCTCCGTAGCGCACCTGGAGCCGGCGGCGGACATGGGCGAGGCCCATACCCAGGTTGTGCGGCGCCGGGGTTTCGGGGTCGAAGGCGTTTTCCACGGTGATGGAAACCGATGCGCCGGAGCGGTGCGCGGCGAGCCGGATGGAACCGCCTTCCACCAGGCCGGCGATGCCGTGCTTGACGGCGTTCTCAACCAGCGGCTGGAGCAGCAGGGCGGGAACCGCGCAGTCTTCGCAGGCCGGCTCGATTTCCTCTTCCACGCGGAGACGCGGGCCGAAGCGCACCTGCTCGACCTCGAGGTAGCCGCGGGCCAGCGCCAGCTCCTCGCGAAGGGGAATGCTTTCGCGGCCGGCCAGCGCCAGGGTGCCGCGGAGGAAGCCGGAAAGGCGCACGCACATTTCCCGGGCGCGCGCGCCGTCGATGGCGGTCAAAGCGGCGATGGAATGAAGACTGTTGAACAGAAAGTGGGGATCGATTTGGGCCCGGAGAGCTTGCAGCTCGGCCTCGCGGGCCAGGGTGCGGGCTTCGGCGGCGCGGCGCTCCGCGGCGCGGGATGCCTCCACCGCCAGGGCGGCGTAATGCAGCCCGGCCGAGAGCAGGTAGAGCAGCACGCCCATGCCGAAGAGCGGGGCCGTTGGCGGCCCGGGCCGCTCGAGCAGGTACGCGGCCAGCCGTGCGCTCGCCACCAGCAACAAACCGACCACCACGGCGGCGGCGCCCCAGGTGGGCAGGAGATAGGACAAAGCGGAGAGACGCAACGGCCGGGTCTGGCAAATATACCAAGGCGACAGGCAGGCAAATGCGTAGACCAGGCAGGCGGGCGCCAGGACGGCCGCCGCGTCCCGCCAGGATACCCCGCCAGAGGCCCAGGCCACGTAGACCAGCAATGCCAGGATGGGAATCCACGCCAGGAGGTATGCCAGCAGCCGCCGGCGCGATGCCAGGATGGGGTGCATGGCGGATCAGTTCTTCACTTCGACGCTGGCAAAGACGGCCGCGCCCTTCACGAACAGCCGTTTCAGGCCAGGGGTCTGCGGACCCGGCTGGACGGTCTTATCCGTAAGAGTGCCAAAGACACCGGCGCCCTGGAGAACGACGCTCCAGGTCTCGGGAATGCGGATTTCGACGCCGCTAAACACGGCGCCGATCTTGAGGGTGGCGGAATCGGCCGCCATGGTAGCGCCGCGAAGATCGATCTCATAGCCGCTGAATACGGCATCGATATGACCGCCGGTGAAATCCTGGGTGTTGACCTGGCGCTTGCCGCCGCCGAACACGGAGGCTTCCCGCATCCTGCCATGGGCGTAGATTCGAGGCCCGCGGGAGATGCCTTGCCACGAGTCGCGGTTGAACAACATCACGAGGCCGGCGCCGATGAGGATGAGCGGCCAGAGGTCTTGAATCTCCACCTTCAGATACCCCAGGGTCTGTACGAGGAAGATGGCGCCCAGGCCAACGAGGATGGCCCCCGTGACGTGTCCGCCTTGGGTGTCGGAATCCACCAGCTTGACGAGCCCGAGGGCGATCAGGATCGCAGGCCAATAACGGGCCCAATCCGAAAAATAGAGGATGTTCAGGTTGTTGAGCAGGAACAGCACGCCAATGCCGATGACGATGATGGCGGGAATCAGCCGGTGGCCCGTTTCCCAGCCGTTATTGGGTGGATTGTCAGTGGGTCGCATGACCTCAGACTACGGCGTCGAATGGAAAGACGCCTGGGTTATTCGGTGAACAGCGGCTGGTTACCGGCGAGCGCCGGATAGCATCCCCCGGAGCAATTCCCGCTGCTTCTCCCCGATGGCCGTCCAGTCGAAGTTGCGGACAGCGTGGCCGTGGGCGGCGAGAGCCAGTTGTTGCCGGAGTTCCGGGTCGGCGGTCAAGGTGGCCACGCCCGCGGCGAAGGCTTCGGGGGTATCGGCCACCCACACGCTGTGGCCGTGGAGCAAGCCCAGGCCGGCGCATCCCGAGGTGGTCGAAACCACCGCCCGCTGCATGGCCATGGCTTCCAGCACCTTCACGTTGGTGCCGGCCGAGACGGTGGTGGGCACGATGACGAGGTTGGCTTCCACGTAGAGCGGGCGCACGTCTTCGATGAAACCGAGCATACGAATACGCTCTTCCGGCTGCGGCTCTGGGGAATCGGCGAAGGCGCGCCAGTAAGTCAGACGATCGGGGCCGCAGACCACCGTCAGGATCATCCGCGGAAATTTTTCGCGCAGCAGCGGCCAGACTTGTTCGGTGAAGAAGCGGTAGGCGGCCACGTTGGGAGAATGGCGGAACGAGCCGATGAAGAGCAGACGTTCGCCGGGCCGCTCGGGTTGGGGGTGGAAGCGCGCGAGGTCGACGCCGTTGGGGACCACCGCGGTGGGCGCGGCCGGCCCGAGCAACTCGGCGTCTTTGGGCGACATGACCACCACGCGGCGGTAGCGGCGCGCCTGGCGGGTTTCGAAACGGCGCCAGCGGAACCAATCCCACCAGGCGGCCAGGGTGCGCTTACTGCGCGCCACCTGGCCGAACAGGTCGAAGGTGACGTCGTGCTCGACCAGAATGTCGCCGCCATAGCGGGCCAGTTGCGTGTATTCCACCTGCAACAGATCGAAACCGAATGCGCGGCGCTCTTCGGCGAGGGCCCACCACATGCCGGGAGAGTGGAATTCGCGCACCTCGGGCGGCAGCAGCGTGGACCAGCGCGGCTCGCGGTAGCGCGGCTTCTTGACCAGCGCCAGGCGGGCGCAGAATTCCAGCAGCGGGGTGGGGTCGGGCTCCTCGGTGGTGTCGAAGAAGGAGAGCAGCTCGACATCGAACTCGCGCGCCATTTCGCGCAGCAGGTTGTAGATGCGCACTGCGCCGCCGTGCGCGAGCGGGTAGGGGAAATAGGGAGAGAGCACGGCCACGCGGCGGCGCTCGGGCGAGGTGGCGCGGCCTTCCATGGCGCGATAACCCTGGGTGACCAGCGTGCGCTCGCGCTGAGGCCACGGCCACCACCAGGGGCGCAGATAAATGCGGTCGAGCGGGACGCCGCGCCAGAACAGGAACGAGGCCAGATTGAAGCGCAGGTGGTGGCGTTCGAGGCGCGAGTTGTAAGCCAGGATCTTGCGCGGCGCCAGCCGATAGGCCGCGCGGCGTAAGGCGCTGGGCTGGCGCGTCAGCATGACGGGCGCCAGGGCGATGCGGTAGCGCTTGAGCTCGAGGCGCAGTTCCGGCCAATTCTCTTCGGTGGCGAGGAAGTGCCGCCGGTCCGGCACCAGCTCGCGGATTTCCTGGGCCATGCGCCGGCACAGTTCGGGATCGCCGGTGGAGAAGGCGACCACCACGGCTGCCGGGTCCTTGCCCAGCAATTGGAAGATCCACTGTTTCAGGCGTGGAAGCAACGACACTTGAGTGCGTACCTGGAATGCCAGCCCGGACCGCGAGCGGCCTGGAATCGTCCTGTGTGGAAAATGCCCAATATTGGAGGCTAACACGGCGCCGCGGCCCTGCGGAGTGAGAGACCCCAGTCACGGGACGGGGCGTCGAGGGGCCGCATGGTACCGCGGTGCGCGGGGTCTTGGGTTGTTTGGGGGCGGGCGCTTTCGAGTGGCGTTTTTGAAGCCGGGCGCCAAGGAGTCAAAAAGGAATCCGGCTGTGGCGGCCTTCGCGCCACAGCCGGAACCAGGAGAAAGCCGGTTGGCTGTCAGAATTCGTAGCTGAGGCCCACCATGGGGACGAAATCGTGCAGAATACCGCCAAATTTCGCGCCTGGAGCCGGAGTGATGATCTCCTTGGGGAAGGCGGTGATGTAATCGCGGAATTCGGTTCGCAGACAGACATTGCGTCTAATAAAATACTTCATTCCGCCGCCCACGCTGGCCATCGGCTTGAGGGCCTGAGTCTTGGTGAAGTAGCCATACTGGCTGAGGGGCTGATAAGCCGCCTCCGCGCCGGTTCCGCGGAAGATTTTCATGCCGCCGCCGATGGCGGCGAAGAACTGCACGGGGGAGTTCTTGCGGGAGGTGCGCAGGATCAAGTCATAGTGCACCACGTGGGCCACGCCGGAAAACGAGACGGAGGAGCCGCCGCTCGACAGTTGCAGATTGTTTTGCAGGTAGGCGTAGCGCAATTCGCCGCCAATATGGCCATTGAGGTTGTTGCCCAGGAACGCGCCGAAGGCGGCGCCGGTCTGGAAACCGGCGGTCGCCGAACCGGGCGAGCCGGTCACCGCGACATTGCTCAAGAACCCGCCGCCGCCAATCCCTCCAACTTCCCACTGCTGGGCGCGGCCGGCGGCGGCCGCGGCGGCCAAGAGCAAGATCGATAATGCGAGCGTCCTCATGTGAATCTCCTGTTGCGGTTGTTAGTTGACTACGCGCACGTTCAGGGTGGTGGAACTGCCCGCCTGGGAGACCACCAGCGGGATGGCCATGCCTTGCGGCACGCCCGAAGGAACCGACGCGTTGATCTGGTAGACGCCCACTTCACCGGGGACCAGGCCGGAGTAGAGGACGTTCAGGGGAGCTCCGCCCAGGGTCACGGACGCGGAGATCACGGTATTGGGCAGTGGCACGGCGGGCGCGGGCAATCCGGAATCCACGAACGGCGAAGTACGGCCCATGCCGGTGGCGTAGATGATGATGATATCGCCGGGGTGGATGGGATTGGTGGGCGTGATGAGCTGGCCGTTGTCGTTGCGATAGATGGTGGCGATCCCGGTTTCCGGCCCCGCCGTCCCGCTGCGGAAGATACTGGGAGCCGCGGACAAGATCGAGAAATAGAAGTTATTGCTGATGCCGCCGGGCGTGAACAGCGTCATGGTGGCGTTGCCGTTCACGTTGGCCGGCAACTGCCCGTTGATCTGCTGGCCGGAGACGAACAGCATGGGCACGGCCACGCCGTTGACGGTGAGGCACGATTCGCCCAGCGCGGTGGGCAGCGGGATCTGCTGGGTGGCGATGTTGACGGGGCTCATCTGCTGGCCGTACACGCTGATGAGGCCGCCCGGCGCCACCGGTGTGGTGCCATCGGCGGCATTCACCACGCTCGAGATCTGAGGCGGCGCGACGGCCGCGTCGTAATTCCAGGGAAGCACGGTAAAGCCGGAAACCGTCAGCGAGATGACGGCGCTTTGGTCGGCGAGCGGCGCCAGGGTGCGCGTGAAGGGCCAGGCGACACTCGGAACCAGCGGCGCCTCCACCATGGCGGTAGGGGTGGCGGCGGCGGCCTGGGTAGGGTCGACGCGTTCAATCACGCCTGGGCTGGATGCTGCCGGCGTGGTGGTGCGGAAGCCGGCCTGGTTCACGAAAGCGAACCCGGAAGGGGTGCCGGTAGCGGTTTCCAGCGTGCCCACGGGGACCAGCGAGGCATTCAGCCAGGTGTTGCCGATGAGGTAGGAGTCATAGCTGGAAGCGGCGTAAGGGCCCTGGAGAGCGGTCACGTCCTTTCTCGATACGGTGAACGTATCGGCGCTGGCGTCATAGAGCATCACATTGCCGTCGGCCATGGCGACCAGGACGGAAGAGCCGTTGGGCGAAGCCGCCAGCACGCCAGAGGGGTTCACGCTATTGACGTAAATCCCCAGGGTGGGCAGCGCGGTAGCGCGCCGGGCCAGGAAATCCACGCGGTCGATCATGCCAGGGCCGCCCGAGCCGGCGTTGCGCACCAGGGCCAGCATGGCATTGCCGGATGCGGCCAGGGAGCGGGGATAGTGGCCTGGCGGGAAGGTGATGGGCATCTGCTGCTGGAACGAATCCAAATCGTAGACGAACGCCAGTTGCGAATTGTCGTGGCCGATCAGCAGGTACTTCTGATCGTAGGTTATGGCGATCTGGGTGGGTGTCGTGGCGGTGCGCAGCGCGGTGATCTGTTGATAGGTGGCGCCGTCGAACACCAGCACCTGGTTGCGGTCCTGCTGGAGGACGTAGAAGCGGCTGCGGGCCGGATCGGCCAGAATATCCACATTGTTGCCGGGGACATCCACCAAGGTTCCGCGCTGATTGGGGGCGCGGGTGTTGACCAGCAGGCGGACGGTGGGTGGAAGGTTCACGGCGGTGGCGGAAACGATGGTGAGCGGCACGGCGACGGTGCCGTTCTGATTCTGGAAAGCGGTGGGATCGACGCTCACCTGCACGGTAGCCGGGGTAACGCCCGAAGAGGGCGAAATGGTGACGCCGGCTGCGCTGGAGCCGATCATGAAATCCGTATGGCCGCCGCCGGGATCGGTCATGGTGAGGTTCGTGGTGATGGCGTTGTGGTTGCAGAAACTGCCGAGCGCCACCAGATCGGACGGGGAAGCGGCCAGGCGGTGATACTGGTTGAGCTTGCCGACGGGCAGCACCGTCACGCCGCTGTCGGTGACGGCGTACAGCACATCCCCAGCCGAGCTCAGCACGGAGCGTCCGACGATGTTCTCGGGGAGCGACAGGGTGTCCTGGACGGTCAGATTGTCGGCGGCCAGGATGGACAGCACCGGCGGCGCGGCGGGTTGCGCCGGCGCCACCGGGGTGGTGGTTGTGGTGCTGGTCGAGGTCGAGGTGGAGGTGGAGGTGGAGGTGGAAGTCTGCGGGGTCGCTATGAGAATCTGCGCGTAAATGACGCCGGCTTTCGAATCGATGGCGTTGCCGCCGATATTGGTGGATTCCGCCGAGTTGGGGAATTGGGCCAGGTCGGTCGCCGTCGGGTCCAGCCGGTATTGGCCGATCATGCACCACGAGCCGTCGGCCGCTACGCTGACGCGCGGCAAAGGCCTGGGCGTGGCCTGGATGCCGATGGTATACAACTGATGGCCATTAGCCGAGTACCGGTAGAAGGCCTGTGCCGATCCGCTGCTGGCGATGCCGTACACCGTAGAGCCGTCGGCGGAAGTAGCCAGCGCGGCCGAGATCACCTGCGAGGGAAAGGTGGCCAGGGCGGCGGGGAGGGTTTGGGCCAGGTTGGCGAAAGTGGCCAATACCTGCATTTCGCCCGAAACCGGATCGAACACGACGAAGCTGGTGGTGGTCACGATCAGCGCCTCGCCGTCGGCGGTGAAGGCCACGCCCAGCGGTGGATCGCCGGTGGAGAAGGTCTGGCGCGTGTTGTTGTTCAGGTTGATGAGCGTGACGAGGTTCTGGCCGGTATTGGGTGCCGTGAAATTGCCGAAGTGGGCGATCAGGAGAAACTGCGAATCGAAAGAAAGAGCCAGCGCGCCCGGCTGGGGCGCCACGTTCATGGAAGTGCGAATCGAGTAATCCGCGGTGGACATGACCTCGATGCGGTTGGCGGTGAAGTTGGCGATATAGAGCACACCGCGAGACTGATCGAGGGCGATGTCGGAAGCGGGGCCGGCGATCGGAACAACCGTCCCGAAGGTGGCTGCCGGCGAGGGCATGGCAGAGCTCGCGAGAGCCGCCGCAAGCGAAATCGAGAGTAGACAGATGTTCCAGCGCATAAGTAATGTCCGACTGTTACGATTTAATGCCGGTGGCGCGGTGGAATCAATGATCGATAAGGCTAATAAACGCCGCATTACCAAAGTTAGCCGTGTATTTTCGGTATTTTACGCGTATACTCCGGGGGTGAACAGAGTGTTGCCCGCGTCCTCACAGCGCGTTTGCGGGCACCAGGAACGTGGGGCCATGAAACAATTTGTATCGAAGTTCTTACAAGTTTCAATTGTAATAATGATATTGGCGGCGCTTGCTCCGCGATGCCCGGGACAGGATCTGGGGGCGGCCACGCGCATCATAACGGTGCCGCCGGGCCTCACTTTCAACGTGGACGGCCAGAACTATCTGGGTGCCATGAGTGCGGTGTGGCCCACCGGCAGCAAACATACGTTGCTGGTGACTTCGCCCACCCAGTTCCAGGGCCAGATGCAATTTGTGTTCAACAATTGGGTGTTCGGCGGCACGACCTTTCCGGGAAATCCCATGATCGTCACGGCCGATCCCAGCATACCGGAGTATCAGGTCATGTTCACCGCGCAATACGACTTGCGCCTCCTGTTCTATTCGTGTGGGGACCCTGTGTCCTGCCAGATGGGCCCCGGCGTGATTTATGTGGGAGGAACCGCATACAAATCCGACACGGACATCTGGACGGGAGTCGGCAGCACGGTCATGCTGTTGGCATTCCCCAATCCAGGTTTCGTATTCGCGGGCTGGCAGCCGGGGCCGAACCAGGTGATTCAGGGGTTTCAGGACACGGTAACGCTGACCGTACCGGTCTCGGTCTTTCCCATATTTCAGGTGGCGCGCAGCATCAATCTGGCCACCGTGCCGGCTGGACTGGAGGTGCTGGCGGACCGCGCGCCGGTGCCCACGCCCACCACCATGGAGTGGGGATGGAACAGCACTCACAGCGTCGGCATCGTCTCACCGCAAGAGGACATCACGGGGCATTGGTGGGTGTTTTCTTCCTGGAGCGACGGGGGCGCTGCGACGCACGCGTATCAGGTGGCCGCGCTCAGTGCGCCGGACACGCTCACCGCGACCTTTGTTCCGGCCGCTACGATTACGTTGTCCAGCTTGCCCGCGGGCTTGAGTTTCACGGTGGATGGCAAGAGCAACTGGCCCAGCAACAATTTCATTTGGGGCGTAGGGGAGACCCACAGCCTACAGGCGCCCGCGCAGCAGACCGATGCGCAGGGCCGGATCTGGGCGTTCGCCAGTTGGTCGAACGGCGGGCCCGCGGCGCAGACCCTCACGGTGCCTGCCAGCGCGGCGGACACGGGCATACGGCTGGTGGCCACGTATAACCCCGTGGGGCAACTGACGGTGAACAGTTCGCTATCGGGCCTCACGGTGACGGTGGACGGCGCCAATTGCAGCACGCCGTGCAGCATCCAGCGCCCTGTGGGCACCCAGGTGCACGTGACCGCGCCCGCCAGCCTGCCGCTGGGAACCGGAACGCGCGCGGACCTGAGCGGGTGGACGGGCAGCGTGCCTGCGCCGGCCGGCGATTGGGTGGGGATTCTGAACGGCGACACGTTGGCGATCAGCGCGAATTACCAGACCATGAATTGCCTGTCGACCGCCGCCAGCCCGGCGGGTAGCGCGTCATGGAGCATCCAGCCTGGTTCGCCCGACGGCTACTACGCCTCGCAAACGACGGTCAATGTGAGCGTCACGGCGCAGCCCGGCTACCGTTTCCACGGATGGAGCGGGGACCTGAGCGGATCGGTTCCCTCGGGCGCGGTGGCGATGAACGTGCCGCGAACGGTCGCGGCGCTGTTCGACGCGGTGCCGTACATCGCTCCCACGGGGGTGCAAAATGGGGCGGGCCAGACGCCGCAGCCGGGAGTCGCCCCGGGATCGGCGATCTCGATTTTCGGCGCCAACCTGGCCTCGGCGGTAGTCACCGGGCCGAACAGCCCGCTGGTGCAAACGCTGAGCGGCACGGTGGTACAGGCGGCGGGCCGCCTGCTGCCGCTGTTCTTCGTTTCGCCCGGGCAGATCAATGCCGAGCTGCCAGCCGATTTCGCGGAGGGCGCGGGGACCCTCACGGTGAGCGCTCAAGGACAGCCGGACGTGCAGGCCAGCTTCACGGTTGTGAGGAATGCGCCGGGGCTGTTCCAGCAAGTCGTGAGCGGGCAATCCTTCGCGGTGGCGCTGCACGAGGATGGCACGGCGGTGACGACGGATTCCCCGGCGCGCCACGGCGAGCTGCTGACGGTTTACGGAACGGGCTTCGGGCCGACCAACCCGATACGGCCGGTGGGATTCTCCGTGCCGCAGACGCCGCCTTACGCGCTGCTGGATGCAGCCAGCGTGGTGGCGGGCGACGCCGTGATCCCGGCCGAAAACGCGTTTGCCGCGCCCGGGAGCGTGGCCGTGGATATCGTACAGTTCCGGCTGGGCGATGGCGCGCCATCCGCCACCAATGCTCCGCTGCGGGTGACGATCAACGGGCAGCAAAGCAACACCGTGCTCTTGCCGGTTCAATAACGATCGGCGGTCGGCTTTCAGCTCAGGCCAGGTGGCCGGCGCTGTTTTAGCCGATTGCTGATCGCTCTTAGTAATGGCGCGATGCCACGGGGCGGAGCTGAGCGGGGAAACGGGTTGGCGCTTCCGCCCGCTCGACGGGGCGGTCGAGGACCAGGGAGCGCAGGCCGGGCATGGCGCTGGGCCGGTGGCTCTTGTCGCCGACCGGGATCTGTCCGGTGGTGAGGTTCTTCAAGCCGAAAAGCGCCAACTCGAACCGGTCCTTGACACCGACCTTCTGGAACAGCCGCGAAAGATACACTTTCACGGTGCCCTCGGAGATCATCAGGGTGGTGGCAATCTCCTTGTTCTTCAGGCCCTGGGAAAGCAGGCTGACGAGTTGGCCTTCGCGCTGGGTGAGGGCCACGCGGCGCGCGCACAGGAAGCTGTCGGTGAGGGCCTTCTCGAACCACAGCTCGCCGGCCTGGACCTTCTGGAGGCATTTCACCTGGAGATCGGTGGGCAAGGTCTTGCGCAGGATGCCCCGCACGCCCAAGCCCATGGCCTGAAAGGCCAGCTCGGTCGAAATGGAGGCCACCCACAGGACCATCTTGCAGTTGGTCATGGCATGCTTCATTTCGGTGAGCACGGCGAAGGTGATTTCGGGCGTCAAGTCCATCAGAACCAGATCCGGGGCGCCCTGGGCAAGCTGTTCCATGAGGGATGCCACCGTGCCGCAGGTGGGCAACAACTCGAAGCCCTCGACCTGCCGGAGGATCGATTCCAGGCCTTTCGCCAAAATGGGTTCATCGCTATAAAGAAGAATCCGCGTCATATTCTCCACCTTTATAAACAGCCGGTCCAGATCCTTGCGATCTTTCCTGCAAACAATCTTGAGATAGTGCCTGCATTCGGATGACTGTTTCCTTCAGAATTGTCTACTTATTTACTTCGGTTGTCAAGGATAAATTATCGTCATTGCTATCTAAATATCCGATATTGATCCCGATAAACACGCATTTTGAGAGGTAGAACGGGCGAGACTTGTACTATATATGTGCTTTATTTACAATAAGTTATATTATATCGACCAATACCTTAAAGCAGCTTCCAGATTCGTCTGAAAACCGTAGATAATTTCCGTCTAATAACCCTCAGAAGTATACCGGAAATCGACTGCCGGCGGTTGTTTAGGGCTCTGAGAACTCCGGTTTTGAGCCTGCGGGAAATTATTTTTAAATTCTTAATGATTTTTTGATAACCTTCGGCAACAACGCGATATAGCCCATTTACGGCATTGATACGGAGGCATTTGCGCGCTAAATTCCGGATGTCGAACCACGGCAATGAAAAATATTAATAGGCGCGAGAGCCCGCGAATCGACATCCAGCTCCGGTGCTACGTCACCTCGCCGGCGCTATGGATGCGGAGTGCAATGCACACGGAGAACATCAGCCGAACCGGGATCCTGGTCGCCTGGCGGGGAGAAGGCGCCGCCGTGCCGATGCCCGTGGTGGGTCAAGTCGTGACGGTTGAAATCGAACTGCCGGCCAACCATGGCTTTGGGCAGAAATGCATTCATTGCCAGGGGACGGTGACGCGGACCTCGGCCGCGGACGGAGGTTATCCGCGCGTGGCTTTGCAGGTGAGTTACATGGATTTCCGCTCGTTCCACGACCAGATTCGCGCGATGGAGGCTCTGCAGCCGGTGGCGAGTTCCTGGATGGCCTGATTTGCCATGGAAGCGCAACGGTCCCAATTCGCGGTCAAGCTGCTGCCGTCGCTGACGGACTTCGCGTTCCTCATGCCGATCGTGTTCCTGTTCAGCCGGATGGACGGGGTCAAGACGCTGCTGAGCGACTGCGACACGGGCTGGCACATCCGGGCCGGCGAATGGATTGTGGCCAACCACGGGGTGCCGGCGCGCGATATTTTTTCATTTTCGAGGGCCGGCGATCCCTGGTACGCGTGGGAGTGGTTATCGGACGTGGTGTTCGCCTGGCTGAACAGGGGCGGGGGCCTGGCGGCGGTGGTGCTGTTCAGCATTCTGGTGATCGCCGTGACTTCCATGCTGTTGTTCCGGCTGGCGCGGCGGAAGTCGAACGCCATCGTGGCGCTGGCGGTCACGATGGTGGCGGCGGCGGCGTCTTCGGTTCACTGGCTGGCGCGGCCGCACCTGTTCACGCTGTTGTTCTTTGTGCTGTTTTACGGTGCGCTCGAACACGTTCGAGACGGGCGCACCCGTGTGTGGGGCGTGCCGTACCTGGCCCTTCTGCCGGCGGCCACGATACTGTGGACCAACCTGCACGGCGGGTTCTTCGTGGGCATTCTGCTGATCGCGCTCTACGGCGGCGGCGAGCTGCTGAAGACGGCATTTTCAGCGGACGGCGAAGAGCGGAGGCAGGCCGTGCGGAGAGCCGGGCGGTATTTCCTGTGCGCGCTGGCGTGCCTGGCGGCCAGTCTGGCCAATCCGTACTTCTATCACTTGCACGTGCACGTGTGGCAGTACGTGAGCGATCCGTACCAGTCGCAGCACATCATGGAGTTTCTCTCGCTGAGCTTCCATCATCCGGCGGCGATTTTCCTCGAGAGCATGCTCATCATGAGCGCGGCGGCGGCATTCTGGTACGTGTCGCAAGGGCGCTTCACGGAGCCGCTGCTGATGCTGGCGTGGGGACACGCGGCACTGCTGGCCGCGCGCAACATTCCCATCTTCATGATCGTGGCGGCGCCACCGGTGGCTGCGGCCATGGAAGAATGGCTGGCGCGGCTGCCGAAGCTGTGCGTGGCGGAGTGGCTGCGGAGCGCGGTGCGGAAATTCAATCTGGTGGCCGCCGAAACGAGCGGCACCGACGACATAGGCCGCTGGCACGTGGCCAGCGTGGCCGGGGTTCTGGTAGTGGCGGCCCTGCTCTATGCGCCGTCGCCGCCCAAGCGGTTCCGCGCGGAATTCGATCCGAAATCGTACCCCGCCGGGGCCATTGAGACCCTGCGCCGCGATCCTTCGGCGCGCATTTTCACCTTCGACCAATGGGGCGACTACCTGATTTACCGTCTCTATCCGCGCACCAAGGTCTTTGTGGATGGCCGCAGCGATTTTTACGGCGACGATTTCGAAGAGAAGTGCAGCGCCGTGCTGAGCGTGAAATACGACTGGGAGAAGACCCTGGACGGTTTCGGCGTGGACACGATTTTGCTGCCCCCGAGTGCCCCGCTGGCCGGCGCGCTGAAGGAATCCAGCCGTTGGCGCGTAGTGTACGACGATGGTGTCGCACTGGTGTTCCAGTTCGCGCAAAAGACCGCGGGCGAATCGAATCCCGCCGCCACCCGCGGCGGCACAGGCCGTGATCGAGAGGTCACGAAAACAGAGGCGAGTGATCGAGCGATCACGAAAACCAAACCAATATAACCGAGGAGTAAACAAAATGACGTATCTGCGTAATTTCTGGACGGACGAACAGGGGCAGGACCTCATCGAGTACAGCCTGCTCATGGCGTTCGTGGCGCTGGCGTCGGCGGCTCTTTTTATAGGCGCCGGCAACAGCATCTATGGGATCTGGAAAACTACCAATAGCCAGCTTACGGCGGCCAACTCTACCGCCGGCGGCAGCTAAAACGCCAGGCGCGGGGCATGCCGTTGTGTTGGAGGTTGTCCGGCGTGTTCCGCTTAGGTCCAGGGCCCGGAGAATTGGAAGGGCCGCTCACGGCCGCAACGCGCACTGTCAGAACCATGGGGAAGCGCGTTGCGGCCGGAGTTCCGGCTCGGAAGGTAGCGCCGCCCGATTTGGCCGGAGGGATCGCCGCTGGCAGGCGGGACTGACGGCCCAATGAGGAATCGTTGCCCGCACCCGGCGCCGGTTCTTCGAATGTAGTGGAAGGGGTAACGAATATGAACAAGAGATTTGTTGGGGTTCTGCTCTTCGCGTTTGTGGTGGCGTTGGGCTTCAGCACGGTGTTTTACAAGTTGCTGGTCCGCCAGTCCCAGACCGCCAGCGCGGCCCGGACGACGGTGCGGATTGTGCTGGCCACGAAAGATCTGGAAGTGGGCACGGTTCTGAAAGACGAAGACGTCAAGGTGGAGGATTGGCCCGGCGCCGTCCCCGCCGGGGCGACCGCGCGGGCGGAGGACGTGGTGGGGCGCGGCGTGACCACGGAGATTTACGCCAGGGAGCCGGTGATCGATTCGCGCCTCGCCCCCAAGGGCGCGGGAGGCGGACTGGCCGCCATGATCCCGCAAGGCATGCGCGCGGTCGCGATCCGCGTGAATGAGGTAGTGGGGGTAGCGGGATTTGTGGTGCCCGGGATGCACGTGGACATTTTGATCTCGGGGAACGCCCCGGGCGCCAACGGCAGCCTCGGCACGCTCACCAAGACGATGTTGCAGAACATCGAGGTGCTTTCGGCGGGCCAGGATTTCAAAAAGGATGCCGAAGGCAAACCCATCATGGTGCAAGTGGTGAATCTGCTGGTGACCCCCGAGCAGGCGGAGCAGCTTAGCCTGGCTAGCAACCAGACCACCATCCAGCTCATTCTGCGCAATCCGCTGGATCACCAGACGACGCAGACGACCGGCGCGGCGATGGCGCAACTCTTCACGGGCGGCAAAATCAAATTGCCGCAACCCGGGGAGAACGCGGCGGCCCGCCCGCGTCCGGCGCCCAAGCCGGTGGCGGAGCGCGAGCCGCCGAAAAAAGAGGCGCCCTTCGTCATGGAAATCCTCTCGGGCACCAAGAAAGCCGAAGCCAAGTTCGACAACGGCGGGGAGGGTAAGTAAGTGACACGACTCCGGCAAATCGCACGCATCCTGCTGGCGGCAGCCTTCGTGTGGCTGCTTTCCGGGCGGCCCGTGGGCGCAGCCGAAATCGCCCCCCCGGCCCAGCAGGAGAATGTCACCGGACCGGCGAAGCTCACGGTCACGGTGGGCAAGTCCCTGATCATCGACAGCCCGCTGAACATTCAGCGCATCTCGGTCGCCAATGGCGACCTGGTGGAGGCCGTCGCCGTAAACCCGAAGGAAGTGCTTCTCAACGGCAAAGGTCCGGGCGAGACTTCGCTGATCGTCTGGCAACAGAATGGCAACCGCCTGGTGTACGACCTGACCGTGCGGATGAGCCCCCTCAAGCTGGAGGCGGTGCGCGAGCAGATTGCGCGCGAGTTTCCGGACTCCGATATCAACGTCACGTTCGACAACGATACGGCTTTCGTGCGGGGATCGGTGAAAGACGTAATCGCGGCCGACCGCGTGGTGGCGATCGTGGCCACTCTGGGCAAGACCGTGAACCTGCTCCGCGTGGAGGTGCCGCCGGTGGAAACCCAGATTCTGCTGAAGGTGCGGTTCGCCAATGTGGATCGCACCGTCAGCTCCGACCTGGGCGTGGACTTGGCCAGCACCGCATTGAACCAAAGCACCGCGATCACTACGGGACAGCACCCCGGGCTGACGGTCGACCAGACTGGCACGTTCAGCCTCTCGAATGCGCTGAACATCTTCCTGTTTCGCAAGGATCTCGACCTGGGAGCGGCCATCCAGGCCCTGGAAAGCAAAGGACTCCTGGAAACGCTGGCCGAGCCGAATGTAATGGCGATTGACGGCAAGTCGGCCAGTTTCCTGTCCGGCGGCGAGTTTCCATACCCCATGGTGCAAGGCGGCGCCAGCGTGGGCGCAGTGAGTATCGCATTCCGGGAGTACGGGATCAAAATCAATTTCCTGCCCGTGATCACGCCGCGGGGCACCATCCGGCTGCAGGTGGCGCCGGAAGTCAGCGGGCTGGATTACGCCAACGCCTTGAGCTTCGAGGGATACACCATTCCGGCGTTGACGACGCGGAAAGTCCAGACGGAGGTGGAACTGGAAAGCGGCCAGAGCTTCGTGATTGCGGGACTGCTGGACAAGGAGATGACGGAAACGCTGGACAAGATCCCCGGTCTGGCCAACATTCCGCTGCTGGGGAAGCTGTTCCAGTCTCGCAGCCGGTCGAAAGACACCACCGAGTTGCTGGTGATCGTGACGCCGGAAGTGGTGCGGCCGGTACCGGTGGGACAACCGGTCCCGGAGTTGAACTATCCGCAGCCGTTTCTGAACGCAAACACCCCGATCCCGATGCAGCAGCCGGGCATCGACAAGACGGGGCCGGTGGCGGAGCACGCACCCGGCAAGAGCATTCCCATCGAACAACTGGTGCAGGCGCAGAAGCAGGGACAGGCGGCTCAGGCTCCGGTCACGGAAGTGGCATCTCCCCAGCAGCCCGCGGTGAAGCCGGTCCAGGCGCCTCCGCCGGGCGGCGGATCCGGAGGGAACGACAAATGACGTCCGGAAGTTCGGCCCCGTACTCAGGCCCGCTCCCTGACGGTCGCGGCTCTGAAAGTCGCCTCGATCAGAGCCGCGACCGTCAGACAACGGTGGGCGGACCGAACGACAAAGACGCGGTCGTATTTACGAATAGGTGGAATTAACATGTACCCGCTTACGATTGGACTGGCGATCGAAAACCGGGACCTGCTGGAACAGGCGCAGGCGGTCCTATCCGAGCTGCCGTTCCGCGTGATCGTGCAACACCAGGATGTCGGCGATGTGACCAGTTTTCTCGATCGTCTCGAGCGCATGCGGCCGGATGTCGTTCTGATCGATATCAGCAACTGGAAGGAGCCGTTGGAAGGACTGGCGGCTTCCATCCGGAGCGCGGTGGGCGACCCCATCATCATCGCCTTGAACACCTCCGCCGAGGCGGAGCCGATCCTGGCGGCGCTGCGCGCGGGAATCAACGAATACCTGGTTCCTCCGCTGCACGACCCGCTCAAGAAGGTTCTGGAAAGACGTTCCGCCGATCGCAGCCGGCGGCGCGAATCGGGCGCCAAGGGCGGTGGCAAGGGATTCGCGTTTTTCTCCGCGAAAGGCGGCTGCGGCGCCAGCACGCTGGTCTGCCACGTAGCCGCGGAACTCGGCCGGCTCAACCAAAAGGTTCTGCTGATGGACCTGGACATGGATGCCGGCATGGTCGGGTTCATCACCAAAACGAAGTCCGTTTATTCCATTCTGGACGCGGTCAACAATCTGCACCGGCTGGACATACATTACTGGAAGGCCCTGATCTCGAATGGCATTCCCAACGTGGAGATCATGGCGTCGCCGCAGATGCTGGCCTCCAGACTGCAACCCACCGGCGACCAGATCCGGCACGTTGTGGCGTTCGCGCGGCCCAACTACGACTGGAGCCTGGTGGACCTGGGCCGCGGCCTGAGCCGCATCTCGATGTCCGCGTTGGAAGAGATCGACGAGGTCTGCCTGGTGACCACGCTGGAGGTGCCTTCGCTGCACCAGGCCAAACAGATCATTCAGACGCTGCTGGATAGCGGTTATGGAAAGAGCCGCATCCGGCTGATCCTGAACCGCGCGCCCAGACGGCTGGATCTGACTCCCGATGAGCTGGAAAAGATGCTGGGCATTCCGATTTTTTGCTTGATTCCGAACGAGTATCAGCAGTTGTACGAAACATACGCCGAAGGCCGCATGTTGAACCGCGGCTCCGAGTTGGGCAAGCAGATTGCCAGGCTGGCTGCCAAGCTGGCCAACCTGCAACCAGAACAGACGGGCAAGAAACTCTTCGGATGGTTCGGCTAAGGGGTAAATGACGTGATATCTGCCGTAGCGGATACAATATCGAGAGCGGGCGACGGCCAAGAGATGGGTTGGGTAAACCGTCTCTTCAACCGCGAAGGGAACACGCCGGAGTACCAGGAGCTGAAGTTCACGCTTCACAGAAAGCTGCTGGACCGGATCAATCTCGAGGCGCTTTCGTCCATGGCGGGGGAGCGCGTCCGGACGGAAGTCCGCTCGGCGGTGGCCCGGCTGGTGGACGAAGAGAAGACGCCGCTTTCCCTGGTGGAAAAGGACCGCGTCATCGAGGAGATTTTGGATGAGGTCTTCGGCCTGGGCCCGCTGGAGCCGCTGCTCCAGGACCCCACCGTGAGCGACATTCTGGTGACCACGCCGAAGCTGGTGTACGTGGAGCGCGGCGGCAAGCTGTACCGGACGTTGGTGGAATTCAAGGACGACGCTCACTTGCTGCGCATCATTGAGAAGATCGTGTCGCGGGTGGGCCGCCGGGTGGACGAATCGTCGCCGCTGGTGGACGCGCGTCTTCCGGACGGCTCGCGCGTGAACGCCGCTATTCCGCCGGTGGCGGTGGATGGGCCGCTGCTATCCATCCGGCGTTTCGGACGGTATGCGCTGAAAGGCGAAGACCTGGTGGCCAAGCTGGCTCTCACGGAGGGCATGCTGGACCTGCTGAAGGCCTGCGTCAAGGCGCGCCTGAACATCCTGATTTGCGGCGGCACGGGCTCCGGCAAGACCACGCTGCTGAACGCGCTTTCCTCCTACATTCCCGAGGACGAGCGCATCGTGACCATTGAAGACGCGGCCGAGCTGCGCCTGCAACAGACGCACGTGGCGCGCATGGAAACGCGGCCGGCCAACGTGGAGGGCACGGGCGCCATCCACATCCGCCAGCTCGTCATCAACGCCCTGCGCATGCGCCCCGACCGCATCATCGTGGGCGAGGTTCGCGCGGAAGAGGCGCTGGACATGTTGCAGGCCATGAACACGGGCCACGATGGATCGCTGACCACGATTCACGCCAACACGCCTCGCGACGGACTGGGCCGTTTGGAAGTCATGGTGGGCATGGCCAACGCGAACATGGGGTTGCGCTCGATACGCCAGCAGGTGGCGTCGGCGGTCAACCTGTTCGTGCAGGTGGCCCGCTTCAGCGACGGGTCGCGGCGCGTGACGCACATCACCGAAGTGGTCGGCATGGAGCAGGACATGATCACGCTCCAGGACATTTTTCTGTTCGAGAAGACGGGGATTGTGGAATCCGGAAGGGTGCTCGGCCGGTTTCGGGCCACCGGCATTCGTCCGCGCTTCTGCGAACGCCTCAAAGCGGCGGGCATCAATTTGCCGCCGCAACTGTTCCAGACGGTGGTGGAGATTAACTAATGCCGGTAGGCGCAATCGTCTCCTTCGTGGTGGTCTTCGCGCTCACGCTGCTGGCGGTGAGCCTGGGGTTGAAGTTCTTCGATGCCCGGCGCAAGACGCAGATGACCGAGATGCTGCACACGGCCGCCGGGGAGCCGGTGGTGGCCATCCACAATCTGCTGAAGGAGATCAATTCCGAGATTCCCTCGGGACTCAAAGCCCTGCTCGCCTCGTTGCACTTCACGCGTCACGCTCAGGAGCAGATCCAGCAGGCGGGTTTGAACTGGACGTCCACGCGGCTGCTGACCAGCATGGCGGTGGCGGGGATACTGGGGCTGGGTTTGGGTTGGCTGTTTCCATTGCTGGTGAGCGCCCCGATTACGGCGGTGGTGCTGGGCCTGGCTTTCTCCACGCTGCCGTACCTGTACGTGCGGCAGAAGCGGCAAAAGCGGCTGAACACGCTGGAGGAGCAGTTTCCGGAGTCGCTCGACTTTCTATCGCGTTCGATGCGGGCCGGCCATGCGTTCTCCATCAGCCTGCAAATGGTGGGCGAGGAGATGGCAGATCCATTAGGCCAGGAATACCGCGCGCTCTTCAACGAGCAGAACCTGGGGGCGCCGCTGGATGTCGCGTTGCGCAATTTCGGCACGCGGGTGCCGCTGCTCGACGTGCGCTTCTTCACTTCATCGGTGCTGCTGCAAAGGCAGACGGGCGGCAACCTGAGCGAGATTCTCACGCGCCTCGCGTACATCATCCGCGAGCGCTTCCGTTTGAAGGGCCAGGTAAAGGCGGCCAGCGCCCACGGGCGGCTCACGGCCACCATTCTGACCTTGCTGCCGGTGGGCACCATGCTGGGCATGCTGGTGGTGGCGCCGGGCTATCTGCAAGGCATGGCCGAGGATTCCACCGGCAAGTGTATGATCGGCGGCGCCGTGGTAGCCCAGATTCTCGGCAATTTTTTCATCAAGAAGATTATCAACATCAAGGTATGATATGGGACATCCACTGGGGTTTGCCTTTCTCACATTTCTAGCGTTGATGATCGTGATGACGTGGGCCGCGTACCGCCTGTTCTACAAGCCCAGCCGCTTCCTCAAACAACTCGGCAACCCGGTGATCGGCGACGACGGGCACAGCGGCATTGCGATCGACGCCGAGCCGCAAGCCAGCACCCTGGTCTCGGTGTTGCACCAGATCGGCGCCCACGTGCCCGCGTCGGCAGCGGAGACGGCCGATCTGCGCACGCAGTTGATCCGGGCGGGTTACCGTTCCGAGAATGCGCCGACGGTGCTCTACGGCCTGAAGATCGTGGCCGTGCTGGCGATGCTGGTGCCGTGCATCATGCTGGAATCCGACATGCCGTCGAACCCCATGATGAAGCTGGCCCTCATGGCTTCCGGGGTGATGGCGGGGTGGATTCTCCCGCGATTCCTTCTGGAAAAGAAGGTGGCCAAGCGGCAGGAGATCATCCGCCTCTCGCTGCCCGACGCGCTCGACCTGATGGTGGTCTCGGTGGAAGCTGGTTTAGGATTGGACCAGGCCATCCAGCACGTGGGGCGCGAGCTTCAGCAGAGCCACCCTCAGCTCAGCGAAGAACTGTCGCTGATCACGCTCGAGATGCGCGCCGGCAAGCGGCGCTCCGACGCCCTGCGCAATCTGGCGGAGCGCACGGGCGAACCGGAAGTCCGCAAGCTGGTGGCCATCCTGATTCAGAACGACCGTTTCGGGACGAGCATGGGCGAATCGCTGCGCAACCACTCCGACTTTCTGCGGGTGCGCCGGCGGCAGGAAGCGGAAGAGCGGGCCGGCAAGGTGGGCGTGAAACTGGTATTCCCGATTTTCTTTTTCATTTTGCCGTCGATGATGATCGTGGCGGCAGGTCCTGGACTGTTGCAAATTTTCAAATATCTGTTCCCGATGATGAAACAAGTCGGTGGCTGAAGATAAGGAGGAACGACGATGAGCGGCACATTGGTTCAAGGTTTGATGTGGCTGGGAGCATTCGGCGTCTTGTTTACTTTCTTGAGACGGCGGAAGGCCCGGCGGACGCAGCAATAGGGGAATTGCGAGGCGGCCCCGCCGACGCGCGGGACCGCCCCGCCGACCGATCACGAATGAAAGGAGACCGATATGAACCTCGCAATTCAAGGAGCGATCTGGCTGGGGGCGGGTGTCATGCTCATCATGCTGCTGTCGCGCCGGCGCAGCCGTCGGGTATTGCGGTAGAATCCGCGAAAAGCGGCTGGCGGAAGGTTGGCGGCCAAGCAGGTTCCTCCGTCAGCCCTGGACGCCCCATGACGATAGGGATTCTTGCAGACAAACAGAATCGGGATGGCGGCTGGCCATACGTCCGCGGCTCGTCGTGGATCGAACCCACGGCCTACGCCGTCCTGGCGATGCTGGCAGCGGGCGAGACGGAGCGAGCCAGGCGCGGCCTGCGGTGGATTCTGGCACTGGAGCGGCCCGACGGAGGCTGGCCTCCGCAAGCGGGCATCGACCAGAGCACATGGGTGACCGCCCTGGTGGCGCTGCTGCCTCCAGAGGGGCTTGGCGCGAGTGCGCACGCTCACGCCATCGCATGGCTGCTGGGAGCGACCGGGAAGGAATCCACCCTGACCTACCGATTGCGGGAGTGGCTTCTGGGCAACGCGGGGCTTTCCGAGCAGGAGCCTCCAGGTTGGCCGTGGATACCGGACACGGCCGCCTGGGTTAGTCCGACTTCCTTGGCAGTTCTCGCACTGGAAAAGGAGTACCGCCGGAGACCCTTGCCGGCCATCCGGGAACGAATCGATTCCGGCCGGCGGTTCTTGCTGGGGCGCATGTGCCAGGAAGGCGGATGGAACTACGGTTCGGTGCGCGCCCTGGGATATGAGCTTCACCCTTATCCGGAAACCACCGGGATGGCGCTGACGGCCCTGCGCGGTGTTCGGTCGCCCGCCACCGACCGCGGCTTGGCGGTGGCCCAGCGCTTCCTGGGGGAGTGCCGCTCGGCGGACGCCCTGAACTGGCTGCGGCTGGGCCTGCTGGCGCATGGGCAACTCCCGGTGGGCTACTGTCATCCGTTGGAGGTGACGGACCGCACGCTTCCGGATACGTCCCTGGGACTGCTCGTGGCCGAGGCCGAAAAAGGGCGGGACTTCTTCCTGGCTTGACCCATGCCACGAACACTCACCAGACGCGAATGGCTGGCAGCCTCGGCGGGGACCGCGCTGCTCAGCGGCTGCGGCGAAGAGAGGCCCATCGTTCCGTCGATCGTCTCGATTGTGCGCGCGCCGGCCTACGACCAGCGCCTCTATGAGACGGTGCGCCGGATGCTGGAAGAGCACCGGCTCGAGGTGCGCGGCCGAAGCGTCGTGCTCAAACCGAATCTGGTCGAGTTCGAGCCGGGTAGCAGCATCAATACGCATCCCCTGCTGGTTCATGCCGCCTTCGAAGCCTTCCGGGGGATGGGCGCCGCCAGTGTGCGCATTGCCGAAGGGCCGGGGCACCGCCGCAACACGCTCGACCTGGCGGACGCGGCGGGATACTTCAAAATCGTGCCGCGTTTCGAAGACGTTTTTGTGGATCTTGGCCTGGATGAGGTCACGCGCGTGCGCCCCGTCCGGCAGTTCTCGAGGCTCGGCGCGCTCTACCTTCCCAACACGGCTTTGGGCGCCGACCTGCTGGTCTCGATGCCCAAGATGAAGACCCATCATTGGGTGGGCGCGACTCTATCCATGAAAAACCTCTTTGGCGTGGTGCCGGGTGGCATCTATGGATGGCCCAAGAACGTGCTCCACTGGGCCGGCATCCACGAATCCATCGCCCACCTGCACGCGATCTTTCCGCGCCCGTTCGCGATCGTCGACGGCATCGTCGGCATGGAAGGCAATGGTCCCATCCAGGGCACGCCCAAGCCCGTTGGGGTGCTGGTGGCGGGCCACGATCCGGTTGCCGTGGATGCCACAGGCTGCCGCATCATGCGCATCGAACCTCTTAAGATAGAGTACCTGCGGATGGCGTGTGGCGTCGAATCGCGGATCACGGAGCGGAGTATCCGCCAGATCGGCGAAAGCCTGCCGGCGGTAGCCACGCCGTTTGAACTGATACCCGAATTCCGGTGGCTTCGGACGGAGGACAGCTAGATGCCGGCGCCACTACACGATACGCCTCAAAGCGAACCGCCTTCCCGGCGGGGATGGAGCGCCCGGTTCGCCGCCATGAGCCGAAGCCGCGCCGTCTATGTGGTGGTCTCGCTGTTGCTGCTGGCCCCCTGCCACTGGCAGCCGCGCCTCACGGAGGGCGATCTTTCCAGTCATAACTACAGCTCCTGGCTGGCGCGATTGATCGAGAGCGGGCGGGCAGAGGGGCTGAAGGCAGCCCACCAGACCACCAACGTTCTGTTCGATCTGATTCTAGGCGGACTGACCAAGATTGTGGGCGCGGGGGCGGCGCAGGGGATCTCGGTTTCCCTCGCGGTCCTGACATTCGTCTGGGGCGCGTTTGCGTTTGTCTCCGTGGTGTCGGGCCGCCGCGCCTGGCACCTGATGCCCGCCATCGCCATGCTGGCTTACGGATGGGTCTTCCACATGGGGCTGTTCAGTTTTTATCTGAGTCTCGGGCTGTGCTTCTGGGTCCTGGCTCTGGCGTGGGAATGGAAGCCCTGGCGGCTGGCCGCCGCGGCGCCCATTCTGGCGCTCGCCTATCTCGCCCACTCGCTGCCGGTGTTTTGGACGGCCGGCTTGTTGGCGTACCTGTGGCTGGCCGGCCGCACGGCGCCCCGGACGCTCGCCTGGCTGGTTGCCGTTTCTCTGCCGGCCATGGTCCTGTTGCGCGAGCTGGTCGACCCCTCGTTTATCTCCGAGTGGTCCCTTCAGCGGGTATTCATGACCTCGGGCACCAACACGAGCTGGACCTTCGACACCAAGTACTACGTGGTGCTGGTGGGATTGTTGCTGGTTTGGGGGACGATGTTTCTGGAGTTGTTGCACCATTGGGGAATGCGCCGCGTGGTTTCGAGCAGCCCCTTCCAACTGTGCGTCGTCGGCTCCGCGGGGGTTTTCGTCCTGCCGGTTGCGTTGGCGATTCCGGGCTCTCACCACGCGATGGCATACATCGGCGAGCCCATGGCTCTGGGTGTGGCCGTTTGCATTTGCGCCCTGTTGGGAGCGGCACGGCCGCGCATGTTGGAGCGTTACGCGCTGGTGGCGGTGGCGCTTGTCTTCTTCTGTTTCCTCTACCGGGATGAGCGCGCTATGAACGCGCTGGAAGACCGGATGCAAGGCGCCGTGGCGCAATCGGTTGCGGGCCACGGTGTGGCGATTCGAGGTGTGAAAGCAGGCATGTCATGTGGAAGCATGGACTGGAAGGCTATCGAGGATCGGCGGCCGCATACCTGAGCCGGGAGCGGTGGGAAGCAGTGCCCTGGCGCCGGATTCTGGCGGAAGGCGGGTTGCTGCTGGCGTTGCTGTTGACGTTGTCGTGGCTGGTTCGCGGTTAGGGAACGAAGTGGGCCGGCGCCGCCAGCAGCACCATCAGGTTCCACACCACCAGTCCTCCGTACCAGTAGGTGATCCAGCGGATCAAGTGGTGCTTCTTGGTATAAATACAGATTCCTCCAATGCCCAGCGCCAGCACCTTAGAGGCTATCACTCCGGCGACCGGGCCGGTGTGTATCAGCATTTGAATGAAGGGGCTGGCTTCGGCCGCCCCCAGCTTGAACCCTACCAGGGTGGTCAGCACATCCAGTAGTTGCAGGTAGACAAAGACTTGAACAATAGCCATCCATTTTTCTCAGTAACTCTATCGGCACTTCTCTGGAACAATTGTAGCCGCAACGGGGCAACAAATATCGTCAATTTTGTACCGTCTGTACTAGCCGGATGGTTCCGACCCAGCACGAATCCACGTTTTCGATACCGCTAGAACTGGCTGGGTTTCGCGCATCCGTCTGCCAGTAGGATGCTGAAGGAGGCCAAATGGCTCCAGTTTCCTGAAAAGGGTCTCCAGGAAGCGGCCGCCGCGCTCCGGCAGGCCGCCCTCGGCGCGGGTGTGGAGCCAGGAAACTCGGGTGAACATGGTTTGGCTCCTCAGGTAGGACTCGAACCTACAACCCTTCGGTTAACAGCCGAATGCTCTACCATTGAGCTACTGAGGAGCAGTGGTGTACTCTCATTAAAACAGACGCCTGGAGGAGGTGTCAAATCTCACGCCTCTCACGCGCCTCCGCGCGCGCCCCGGTCAAATCATTTCGTTGAGCAGCTCGGGACGCGGACGCGGGATCACCACCTTGTTGACTAGCAGGCCCTTCTGGCCCACCACCTGCGCGGCTGCGTCCACCGCGGCCTCGACCGCCGCCACGTTGCCCGTCAAGGTCACGAACGCCTTCCCGCCTAGCGCCATCGCCAGACGGATTTCGATCAGTTGCACGTTGGCCGCTTTCACCGCGGCGTCCGCGCCTTCAATCAGCGAGGCCACCGAGAACGATTCCACGATGCCCAGCGCTTCCAACGCTTCGATCTTCGTCGAACCGGCGATGGCCGGGAATACCGATTCGTGCAGGTTCGGAATCACGAACGAATCGATCACCGAAAAACGTCCCGCGCTCACACCCGCGGCAACCGCCGCCTCCACCGCGCCCACCTCGCCGCGCACCATCACCATGTACTTGCCGGAGCAGATCGAACGCGCCAGCACCATCTCCACCGCGGCCGCTTTCAGCATCGCATCGCTCGCCTGAAACCCGGCGGCGATGCTCGACAGCTCGATCAAACCGATTGAATTGTTCGCCATCGCTTATGCCACAATCTCGACCCACTCCGGCGTCACCTTGCGCACCGAGCCGTCGATGCTCGCATGCACGTGCGCGCCCAGCTTACCATCTTCCACGCGCCCCACCACCTGTCCCCGCTTCACCTTTCGGCCTTCCTCGACCACCGGCACGGCGGGCTGCCCGGTATGCTGGAGCATCTGGATGCGCACCGCCGCGGGGCGGCATTCCACGTCCTGGAACGGCGCGGCTCGCTCGTATTCCTCGATCTGCAACCGGCGCCGCAATTGCGAAAGCGGCACCCGCCGGTACTCCTTCATGGGGTGCACCTCCACCGGCCTGGTCTGCGCGAACTTCAATCCGGCCGCGCGCCGGTCCTGCTTGCCTTGGTCGCACGCCTCCTTCGGATACAGGTCCTCGGGACATGCATAGAGCGTGCACAACCCGCATGCGCAGCACAACTCGGCCCACTGGTTCCAGATGTCCCCGCCCGTCACGGTGAAGCCCAGGCTGCGCATCACCTTGTGCGGCTGTACCTCGTAACCGAGCAGGTATCGCGGGCAGAATTCGGTGCAGTAGCTGCACTGGTCGCAGGCCGATTTGCCGATGCGGTTCATCTCAACACGCGGCCGCGTGCGGCGGGTGATGAGGTAATGGTCGCGCGGAAGAACGATCAGGCCGCCGGTGGTTTTGGTCGCCACGTCGTCCAGATCGAACGTCAGCGTCCCCATCATGACGCCGCTTACGAAGACCCCGAAATCGGCCACCGTGGCGCCGCCGGCTAAGGCCAGCAGATCGCGAAACGGCGTCCCCACCGGCGCCCAAAACGATTTCGGCTCGTTCACCGCGCCGCAGACGGAGAGAAACTTTCGCGTGACCGGAGCGCCTTGCTCCGCCAGGTGCACGTTGTAGAGCGTCTCGACGTTGTTCACCACGGAGCCCACCTGGAGCGGAATCCCGGCCGGCGGAATCAGGCGGCCGGTAGCGGTGTAGACCAGTTCGTACTCGTCGCCGGAGGGGTAGAAATCGCCCAGCGTCACGAACTCGATGCGGTCCGATTTCAGGTTGTGCTTCAGCGCCTCCAGGGCCTCCGCGTTCTTCGACTTGACTCCGAACTTGCCGGTCTTCGCGCCGGTCGCGTCCATCATGGATGTCATGCCCGCGAGAATGCCAGCCGGAAAATGTTCCATCAACTCGGCGTCCTTATGGATGAGCGGCTCGCATTCGGCGCCGTTGGCGATCACGTACTCGACTTGAGACTGCGCCTTGACATACGTCGGGAAGCCGGCCCCGCCGGCGCCCACCACGCCGCACTCGCGCAATTTCTGGCTGAGCATCAATCAAAGGATAGCGTATCCGGCGGACCGCGACCCAGCGCGGCGCGCGCATTACCGGAGACGTCCGGCGGCGATGGAACCCGCCCGCTACTGCTTCTCGGGTTCCCCGACGATGTAGATCTTCTCGCCTGGGTGCACGAGCTTCAGCCGATGGCGGATTTCCATCTCCTGCTCGGCCTGGTTGCCGGTGAGACGATTGATACGCTCCCGTTTCAGCTCGATCTCCCGCGCCAACGCGGTGTTGCGCTTTTCCAATGCCTGGATCTGGCGCTGTCTGCCGAGCAGACCGGGTATGCCTTTCGGGCCGCGTAACGTGAAAAAGGCATAACCGATCACCGTGAGGAATACTATGACGTAAGCCAATCGGCTGAGCGGCGCTTTCATGTTATACGGGCCTGGAACATAATAGTAGCATTGCTTCCCGGATTTGCTCTGAGATTTTTTCGGGATGACCGACAAAATTGTTATTCTCAGTACGTGCGCCACTCAGGAAGAGGCGGAAAAGCTCGCCCGTATCCTGCTCGACGCACGCCTGGCCGCGTGCGTCAACGTGATTCCGCGCATCCGCAGCTACTACCGTTGGAAGGGCGCCATCGAATCCGCCGATGAGTGCCTGCTGGTGGTCAAGTCTTCGCGCGATCTGATCGGCTCGATCGGCGCAGTCCTGGAAAAAGAGCACTCCTACGAGGTCCCGGAGCTGCTCGCGCTTCCCGTCGTGGAAGGGGGAACGAATTACCTGAACTGGCTTCTGGCCAACCTGCGGAGTGGTTCGGAAGGCGAATAGCGCGCGATTCGATACAATCGGAATTGAGCTTTCGACTGGAAACCGGCGCCAGGGTTAGTAGACTTTGTATGACTTTCGGCTACTTGCCGGACAGGGAATTATCCAGAGATAATATCATGGGCGGGGATGCGGAGCCATGGTTGCTGGCCCAATAGCGGACGTTCTGAGGCGTGCGCTGGCGGTGGCGACGGTGTTTGCGACTTTGCTGCCGTTCCCCGCGGCCGCGCAGAAACGGCTTACGCTAGAAGAGGTTAGCGCCCGCAAGCCGCCCGATTACAGTCCCGTTCATAGCGGCGAGACGGTGACCGTGTGCGGTGTCGTTTCCGCTCCCGCCTATCACTTTCCGGGTTATACCTTGCTGGCGATCGATGACGGCCGCTTCGGCGCCGTAGTCGCCGCGCCCGAGGCGCCGCAGCCCGATACCCGGCTTGACGGCCTGCATCCCGGCGAGGAAATCGAGGTGGCTGGTACGGTTTCCTCCATCGCCGGAGCGGTCACAATTCAGCCGGAGCGCATTACCATCACCAGCCGAAAGGACCCGCCCGCTCCAGCCGAGGTTTCTGTCCGGGATCTCGAAGGCTTTCGCTACCTGGGGCGCCTGGTCCATGCCGAAGGACGGGTGGTGGAAATCGGCAGCACTACCGCCGGGGACTACACTTTGGTCGCCGCTGCGGCAGCGACCTACAGGATATTCTTTCCCCGCGCGCGGAATCAGCCGCCCTTGAGCCCACCGGAGTACAAGGTGGGCGACACCGTGCAAGCCACCGGCGTGGCTTTCCAGTACTGTCCGTATCCTCCGTACAATCAGTGGTTCGAAATGCTGGTGGCGGACCCGGCGGAAGTTGCCATCGTGGCGCGGAACTGGTTCATTCCGCCGCTGGCGCTGACCGGCGGGATCGGCGTCGTGCTGGCCGCCGCTTTCCTGCTGTGGACCCGCGATCACCGCCTTCGCAAGCAGCGCAAACGCCTGCGGGCGACCTATCAGCTTGGCGAAGAGATTTTGAGCGCCTCTTCGACCGATACCATTCTGAAGCGCATCACGGAGGCCTTTCCCCGTATTCTGGGGGTCACCCGGGTCCAGTTATACATCTATAACCTCGGCGCCAAGACTTTAGACGCAGTGGGTGGCGAGGCGGGAGAGCCGGTTTCGATTCCCCTGGCTTCTCCTCCCGGCGGAGCGCGGGCCGGCGCCGTGGCTTGCTTTCACTACCGCACGTCGCTGGTGATTCCGGATATCGGCCGCAGCCCGTTCCCGATGGCCGGAGAGGACGCCGCCGGCTCTCCCCGGTCGCTGCTGTTCGTCCCCATGCTGGCTCAAGGCGAGGTGATCGGTGTGCTCGAGCTGGGTCAGGACGACCGCCTCCGCGACTTTACCGCCGACGAGCAGGAGTTGGCGCAGCACCTGGGCAATCAGATCGGCGTCGCCGTCCGGCTGCTGGATCAGCGGTCCGTGCAGGAACAGCTTTTCCGAACGGAGAAGCTGGCCGCCATCGGCCGGTTGATTTCGGGCGTCGTCGATGAATTGCAAACGCCGCTGGCTTCCATCTCGGATCTGGCGGCCAGAGCGCAGGGCAAGGGGCTCAGCGGCCCCGCCGAACGCGAGGTTTCGGCGATTGCCGCCGAAGCCCAAAAGGCGGCTTCCATGGTGGCGCGGCTGGTTTCGTTCGCCGCGGCCGAACAGTTCGAGGCGCGTCCCGTCTGTATCACCACTCTGCTGCGAAGCCTCATCGAGTTTCGCGAGGGCGACTGGAAGGCGACCGGCATTCGCGTCCGCGATCTGACCAGCCGCGAGCCGCTCTACGTGTTGGGCTCCCAGGGCCAGTTGGAACAGGTTTTCCTCAACTTGTTGGTGCATGCGGAGCAGTCGCTGGCCGACGCCCCGCAGAAAACGATTACCATCCGCACCAGTGTGCTGGCCAAGCGGCTGGTGGTGGAAGTGGCGTTTACGGCCTCACCCGGATCGCACCAGCCCGAGGAGACCGCCGCCGTGGTGGGGGTTGCCCGCAGCGTGATTGCCGGCCACGGCGGAGAGGTGCGGCTCATCGAAAGCAGCCAGTCGGGCCCGCATTTCGAAGTCGAGCTGCCCACCACATCGAAAGAGCGGGTGGGCGCGGGGCCTGGGTCCTGGAACGCACTGCCGCGCGGCTTTTCCGGCCGCCTGACCGCGCTGGTCATCGAGCCGGACGAGACAGCGCAGCGGCAGATGTTGGGATTGCTGGCGGCGCGCGGACTCCGCGTAGTCCCGGTCGGCAGTGCCGATACCGGTCTGGAACTGTCGCAGCGCTTGCGGTTCGACGCGGCTTTCTGCTCCGTCCACGCCCCCGGCCTGAACTGGGTGGAGCTATCGGAGCGGATGCAGTCCCGGGTAGGCGCGTTCATTCTGCTTTCGGACCGCTACGATGCGGAGTTGTCGGCGGATTTCGAGGGCGAGGGACGCTTCGTGCTGTCCAAGCCCCTGCAAGACTCGGAGCTGGACCAGGTGCTGCGAGCGCTCGAGCCGCAGGCCCACGCGACGGTGATTCCCATCGACAAGAGCGGCGCGGCGTAGCCAGCTCTCAGCGGCCGGCGGACGCGACTACGAACAGGCGGGCTCAGACCAGCCAGTCCTCCAAGACGCGCAGCTCGGCCGATAGCGCGCCGGCTACAGCGGCGGTCTTCGGTCCTTCGAACCATTTTCCCAGCACGCGCAAACGTCCATTGGCGCGATCGGCTTTCAGGTCCACGCGCGCGACCAGTTTCTCCCCGAGCAGAAATGGCAGCACATAGAATCCATACTGGCGCTTCTCCGGCGGCACGAAAATCTCCACCCGGTACCGGAACCCGAACAGGCGCTCGACACGCGGGCGGCACCAGATCAGCGGATCGAATGGCGAAACGAGCGCGGCCGCCTGGATGCTTGGCGGCGCCTTCGCCTTCGGGTACAGATACGCCATCTCGCGCCAGCCCTCCACCCGAGCCTCGTGCAACTGGCCCGCTTCCACCAGCTCGCGCAAGCGCGGCGTGGCCTCTGCCACGGGCATCCGGAAATAGTCGGCCAGGTCTTTCGCCGTGCCCACGGCGTGCGCCCGGGCCGCCTGGAGCAGCAGCGCGCGGCGGCCCTCGTCGTACTCCACGCGCCGGGAGCGGTGTTCCGCCGGAATCAACCGCTCGGTCAGGTCGTAGAGGCGGGAGAAATCCGCGCGTCTGCCGGCGGCCGCCAAAGTCCCGCGCAGGAAGTGGGCCTCAAGAACGCCGCGGGTTACGCTTCCGATCCACGCTCCGGGAATTCGGCCAGCCGCGCCCTCCGGAGGCGGCAGGTCGTCGGCCGCCAGCGGACCTCGCCGCCGGACTTCTTCCAGCACCCAAGCCGCATAGCCGGCGCGCTCTTCCAGCACCTTGGCGAATCCCCAGGGGCGGACGCGATCCGTCTCCCGCCGGTATCGCAGCAGCGGCCAAGTCTCGGCGGGGATAATCGAGATCTCGTGCGCCCAGTGCTCCGCGAACTCGCCGCTGCGGTAGATCAGCTTGTCGAATGCGGTGCGGTCGTATGGCCCCAGGCGGGAGAACGGCGCCATGTAATGCGCCGGGCAGATCACGTTGACGCAATCGATCTGCAGCAGCCCCAGTCGCCGAATGGTATCGCGCAGATGCCGGAGGGTGGCGCGCCGCGGACGCTCGCGATCGAATCCCTGCGCCGCCAGAGCCAGGCGCCGCGCCTCGGCGAGCGAAAGCGAAGTAAGCATGGAAGCTCCATGTTACCCGACGCTATGGCGCGACCGCGCTTTGACTTCAGGCGCGCATTCCGTTACTCTCAGCCGCATGAAGACTCTCATCGCTCTTTGCCTGTTCGGAGGAGCTATCGCGCCGGCGGCCGAGTTGAAATCCGGACCGCCGATGCCCTATACGGTGGTGGCGGACTGGCCCACACTTCCCCAGGGATGGATCCTCGGCGTCTGCTCCACGGTTACCGTGGACCAGCAGGATCATGTCTGGATTTTCAGCCGGGGCGCCCATCCGGTGACCGAGTTCGACAGCGACGGCAAGTTACTGCGCTCCTGGGGCGAGGGCGCTGTCCGGTCGGCGCACGGAATCCGCATCGATGCCGATGGCAACGTGTGGGGCGTGGATGTGACCGGGCAGGTGGTGCGCAAATACACCCCGGACGGGCGCGTGCTGATGGTGGTGGGCCAGGAAGGCAAGCCCGGTAACAACGACAGCCACGACGCGTTCAGCCGCCCAACCAACGTGGCCTTCGCACTCAACGGCGATTTCTACGTCTCCGACGGCTACGTGAATTCGCGTGTGGTGCGGTTCAGCAAGGACGGAAAATATATCGGCCAGTGGGGCCACAAGGGCACCGGCGACGGAGAGTTCAACCTGGTGCACGACATCGTGCTCGACAAACAGAACCGGCTGCTGGTGGCCGATCGCACCAACGAGCGTATCCAGATCTTCGATCTCGAAGGCAAATTCCTGGGCAAGTGGACCGGCATCGGCGTGCCCTGGTCCCTCTTCTACGTGCCGCGCGAGGACGCGGTTTACATGGCGGATGGCGTCAACATGCGCGTGGTGAAGCTGAACATGAACGGCGACGTGGTGGGCGTGCTGGGCGGTCCGGGTAAAGCCCCCGGGCAGTTCGACCAGCCGCACGGAATCGCCGTCGATAGCACCGGCGCCATCTATGTGGCCGAGGTGGGCAGCCAGCGCGTGCAGAAGTTTTCTCCCGCGCTTGCCGCCGCCGGCCCGTATCCTCCACCGGCGAACGCCGCGGCCGACCTGCGGCGGGCCCGAGCGCGCGCCGGCCGTTCCGGCAAGCTGCTGATGGTCGTTTTTGGCGGCAACTGGTGTCCCGATTGCCGGGCTCTTCACGACCGGCTCCACGAGTCGCCCGTACGCGAATACGTGGAGGCGCACTTCGAGGTGGTGAACGTGAACATCGGGGAGATGAACGCCAACCTCGGGATCGCCGAGGATCTGGGTGTGAGCCTCAAAAAGGGCGTGCCCGCGGCGGCCTTTTTCGCTCCCGATGGCAAACCGGTCGGAATCACCAATCAAGGTGAGCTGGAACCGGCCCGCCAGTACAATGCACAACAGGTCCTCACGTTTCTTCGCCGGGTGGCCGAGCAGCACCGGATCGAGAAACCGCGGTGAATTCGCCGCGTTCCGCGAGCCAGTACTGTGACCGTGAGGAAAGTTGCGATTTCTGTACTACGATCCATCACATTCTTCGCGCGCCGCGACGAATTGTGGGGCAGGTTTTTAACCTGCGGCGGATTGTCAATCCGCCTGCCGCCCTTGGACGCGCCCGCCACGACCGCGGAGAACCGCCAGCACCGTTTGCGGCCTGCCGCTATGTGGGGCAGGATGGCATCCTGCGCGGCGATTGGAAATCGCCGCGCGTGCCGGGCCCAGAGGGCACCCCCAACCGGCACGCAGCTTACCAAGCTGCCCCACAGAAGGACAACTTCGCACGGTCGCAGACCAATATCAGGATTGCTCGTAGGCGCGCATAAGATCATCCCTGGCGCCAAATGTCTCGATATGAAACCGGATGGCGGATTTGACATCGGCGAGGGCTTCCTCGTAGCTGCTGCCTTCGCCCACTACCACGCCCTTCAGGCCAAGAGGGTAGGCCCCATAGCCGTCCGCGTGCTTCTCCACGATGATTTTGACTTGCCTCATCATGTCCTGAAGCCTGCCATGGCACCCTAAAACGTGATCCCCACCAAAAACTCGCCCTGGTTCACATTGCTGTGCAGCAGGCCGTTGGGATCGATGAAATGCTGCGCGCCCCAGCGCGTGAAGCGGATCTCCGGCGATACGTGGATCACCAGCACCTTCACGCTCAGGCCGGCGCCCATCACGAAGCCCCGGGTCGCGGTGGTATTCAGTTCCGCCGGCGTGGACGTGGTCGTGGTGGTCGTGTGGTTTGGCGCCACAATGCTGGTGATGGCCTGCTTCAGGCCGCTCAGCGTGTCCCAGGCGACACCCGCGTCCACATACGGGTGCACCACCTTCATGGGGAACCGGTACTTCGCCAGCAGCGGGAATTCCCAGGCGTTGCCGGTAGCACTACTGCTGGTGACGATGCCGGCCAGGGTGCCGCTGCCGTTGTAGTCGAATCGGCGATAGAGTATGTCGAACTCGACGCCCAGGCCGAAGGGCAGATGCAATTCCGCCGTCGGGCCGACGATGTACCGATTGGTGTTGGCGGTGAAAGCGAATTGCTGGCTCTTCGCGGCGTCGAGAAACTCGTTGAGGGGCACCCCCGCCTTCACCCCATAGGAAAACAACTGCGCCCAGCCTGAAACCGCGCCGAACAAGAGCAGGAACAGTGGTCTCATATGATCACACCTACAGGTTGAACGATTCACCCAGGTAGACGCGTTTGACCTCCGGGTCGCGCCCCAGGGCCTCGGGACTGCCCGCGCGGAAGATCCGCCCGTTGTTGATAATGTAGGCCCGGTCGGTCACCAGCAGCGTCTCGCGGACGTTGTGGTCGGTCACCAGGATGCCGATGCCCGCCCGCTTCAGGTCGAAGATGATGCGCTGCAGCTCCAGCACCTGAATGGGGTCGATGCCGGAGAACGGCTCGTCCAGCAGCAGGAAACTGGGGCTGATCACCAGGGAGCGCGCGATTTCCACGCGCCGCCGCTCGCCGCCCGAGAGCATGTAGCCATGGCTGCGGCGCACTTTCTCCAGGCCCAGTTGCTCGATGAGCTGCTCCATGTTCTCGCGGCGCTCGCGCGAGCGCAGGGGCAGCGTTTCCAGAATGGCCATCAGGTTCTCTTCCACCGTGAGCTTGCGGAAGATGGAAGCCTCCTGCGGCAGGTAGCTGATGCCGCGGCGCGCGCGCAGGTACATGGGCAGGCCGCTAATATCCTCCTCATCCACCAGGATGCGGCCGGAATCGGGGCTGATCAGCCCCACAATCATGTAGAACGTGGTGGTCTTGCCGGCGCCGTTGGGACCCAGCAGTCCCACCACTTCGCCCTGCTGGACGAAGACCGAGACGTCGTCGACCACACGGCGGCCGCGATAGGTTTTGGAGATCTCCCGAGTCTCAAGTTTGCTCATGCGGATCTATTTTTTGCGTCGGATTCGGCTAGTGACCGGCTGCTGCGGAGACCCACTACCCAGCAGCCTACCATCGTTGGCAAAGTAGGTCAATTCGTCGCCCTGCATGGATCCTTTCACGCTATCCACCAGCTTCGGTCTTCCGCCGCGCAGCACCACCTTCTGAACGTCGGTGTAGTACTCGGCGTGTTCGCCCGTTCCGGTGCGCGTGCGGTCCGGGGCGGTCTCGACAATCTCGACGGCGCCATCGGCGAAGGCCTTATCGAGCCGCGAATCGGCGCCGGGCCCAGAGGGCGCCTCGGCCAGGTACGCGCGCAGTTCCTTGCTCTTCACCTGGAGCCCCGGGCGGCGAAGCAGCACTCCGCCGGTATACACGGCCAGGCGGTTCTCGTCGGTATAGACCAGGTGCGAAGCGTGCACCACGGTGAGCACGGGCGCGGCGGGTGTCTTCTCGTCGTCCTTGGGCTCCTCCCACAGGTTGGTGACCACGTTGCCGTCGGCCACCAGCGTGCGCTTCTCGCGGTTCACGTCGATGACGGCGGCCTGTATGCGGTTGGCGCCCTGCCACATGGTGACGTTGCCCTCGTAGTGAATGACGCGGTTGTGGTTGGAGGAATCCATCTTGCGCGCCTGCGCCTCAATCGGCTGGTCGCCGGAGAGCATCTGGGAGTTCTTCTTCTGGTCCTGGTCGGGGAGGCGGCTGGATTTCACTTGTCCCTCGGCGGTGAAGTCGCCGGTGCGCTGGTCCATGCGGATGTGGTTGGCCGAAGTGGAGCCGGTCTCGTCCCACACGCGCGTGGAAGTCTCCAGCACGATCACGTTCTGGCCGGAATCGAGCGTGGCCTTGGCGGCCCGCGCATGGCGTCCGCCTTCGTCGTAGGTGAAATCGCCGGTTTGCTCCATGGATGCGAGGCGGCTCGTCCGCGGATCGAAGCGCGCCAGCAATTCGCGGCTGGTGGTGACGGAGAGCGTGCGGTTGCGCTGGCGTTCGTCGGCGGTGGGTTCGGTCCGGGTGGTAACGTCGCGGGCGCGGAACTGTTCGATACGGTTTTGCGGGCCGTAGGCGATGTAGAGGTCGTTGCCAGTGAGCGTGCGGTGGTGGTCGGCGGGCTGGTTGGGGAGAAACTCCAGGACGCCGGGCGCATGCGTGACCACGGTTTCGATTTCGCGGCCGCCGGGGCGCATCTTCATTTCAATGTTTTCGCTGCGCAGCGTGTGGGTCTCGCCCAGCGGCCGGCCGGGGGCGGGCAGCGGCTTGGAAGTCACCAGGCCGTGCCCCAGCGCGGCCACGTGTGAAAGAACGCTCTGCTTGTTCTGGGCTTCGAAGTCCATCTCTACGCGGTCGGCCGTGACGGTGGTTTCGGAAGCCTCGGAGGTGGAGACCAGCCGCGCGGCGGTGGATGCGGTCATCTTCCGGACCGCGCCATCGTCGTCGAAATCCACCAGCAGGTAATCGGCGGAATACGCCAGCTTGCGGTTGGGGTAGTCGTCGGTGCCATGCGCGTGGGTGGTTTCGATCTTGCGGATGATCTTGTGGCCGGCCTCGTCGTCCTGAAGATAAACCGTGACGTTGTTGCCCTCCACCACCGTGTTCTCGCGCGTCAGCCGGCCCCACGGATTGAGCCAGATTTGGGAAGCGGCCTCGTGGTAGCCGAGGTGCTGGGTCTCGATCTTGATGGGTTTGGCGTTGGGCCCGGGAGGGTTCCAATCCACCTCCACGTCGCTGTTCAGATTCAGCTCGTGCGTGGTGGGGTCGTAGGTGGCGCCCGTAGAGTGGCCATTACCGTCCTGGAAGATGAAGGTCGAGGGCCGGTCGGTTGTAGCCCGGTACGTCTCGCTGTCGAAGTTGACGCCGGAAGATTTGATGGAGACCGGGGTGCGGCTGGGCGGGCCATCTTTGGGCACACGGAGCGTGATTTCGACTTCGCCCTCCGAATAGAGGTGGTGGTCGGCTGAGAAGAACTCGGCGGCGGGGCTCTTCACCACGTCGTAGGTGGCGTCATCCTTGTTGGGGATTTGGATGGTGACGTTCTTGAGATCCACGCGGTCGGAGTCCTTGACCTGCCGGAAGTCCTCGGCGTCGATGTCGGCTATGACGCGGCCGGTCTTCAGGTCCGTGTCGGTGAAGTGCCAATGTTTGGCGGAGGAGTTCAAGTTCGTGGGGAGCGTGGCCGGCTGGGGTGGGGCCTGTTCTCGGAGGACCTTCTTTTGGGCTCGGTACGTCAGGCCGACGCCGCCGAGGATCGCGGCAATGGCCACCAGCACGAGCCAGCGCGTGCCTCGCATGGGGATAACTCCACTATAGCAAGTGGCGCCACTCGCGCTATACTCCCCATGGGATGACCTCCGATCGCATCAAGATCTTCGTCACCGGCGGCACCTTCGACAAGGAATACAACGAGATCACCGCGGAACTCTACTTCAATCGCACCCATGTCGCCGACATGCTCCGGCTGGGCCGGTGCCATCTCGAGGTGGATATCGAAACCCTCATGATGATCGACAGCCTGCAAATGACCGATGCGCACCGGCAACTGCTGCTCGACCGCTGCGCCCGCGACGCCGCCGGCCGCATTGTCATCACCCACGGCACCGACACCATGGAGGAGACCGCCGCCGTGCTCGGCAAGGGCATTACCGGCAAGACCATCGTTCTGACCGGCGCCATGATCCCCTACACCTTCGGCAGTTCGGACGGCCTGTTCAACCTGGGCACGGCTCTGGCATTTGTGCAGACCCTGGAACCGGGCGTATATGTGGCCATGAACGGCCGGTGTTTCCCCTGGCATTCGGTCCGCAAGAACCGCGAGCGCGGTATATTTGAAGACGCGCCCCGGATGTAGGGCTATCAAGCAATCTTAGCGTGTTGTTGTCAAGTATAATAACACGTTCAATTGCAATAAGTTACAGGAAAATCTTGTCACTCTACGCTAGAGTGTGCTAATAATAGTCAGTGGAGCCCAGCAGGTTCCGACATGGGTTCCATCGTTAACCAATACTCAATTTTCTTCAGTGGAGGTGGGTTTTATGAAAATTCGTCCGCTCTATGACCGCATCGTGGTCAAACGGATCGAGCAGAAAGAGCAGATGCAAGGCGGCCTGTATATTCCCGATTCGGCCAAAGAGAAGCCCCAGGAGGGCGAAGTCGCGGCAGTGGGTAAGGGCAAGCGCCTGGAAGACGGCAAAGTGGTTCCTCTGGACGTCCAGGTCGGCGACCGGATCTTGTTTGGCAAGTATTCCGGCAGCGACATCAAGCTGGATGGCGAAGAGTACATGATCATGCGCGAGGACGAGGTTCTCGGCATTCTCGAAGCCGCGCCCAAAGAGGCGAAGAAGGCTTCCTAAGGAGTGGACAAACTATGGCAAAACAAATTGTATATTCCGAAGCAGCCCGTCAGGCGATTTTGCGCGGCGTCAACCAGCTTGCCGACGCGGTGAAGGTGACACTCGGCCCCAAGGGCCGCAACGTGGTTCTGGAGAAGAAGTTCGGCGGCCCCACCATCACCAAGGACGGCGTCACGGTGGCCAAGGAAATCGAGCTCAAGGACCCGCTCGAGAACATGGGCGCGCAGATGGTGCGCGAAGTCGCTTCCAAGACCAGCGATGTGGCCGGCGACGGCACCACCACCGCCACCATTCTGGCGCAGGTGATCTTCCGTGAAGGCGTGAAGGCGGTTGCCGCCGGCGCCAACCCGATGGCCCTCAAGCGCGGCGTCGAGCGAGCCGTCGAAGTGGCCGTGGAAGAAGTCAAGAAGATGTCCCAGAAGGTCTCCGACAACGAGAAGATCGCGCAAGTCGGAACCATCTCGGCGAACAGCGACAAGACCATCGGCACCATCATTGCCGATGCCATGACCAAGGTCGGCAAGGATGGCGTGATCACAGTGGAAGAATCCAAGACCATGACCACCGAGCTGCAGACGGTGGATGGCATGCAGTTCGACCGCGGCTATCTCTCCCCCTACTTCGTGACCGACGCGGAGCGGATGGAAGTGGTGCTGGAAGAGCCGTACATCCTGATCCACGAGAAGAAAATCGCCAACATGAAGGACCTGCTGCCGCTGCTTGAGCAGATTGCGCGCTCCGGCAAGCCGCTGCTGATCATCGCCGAGGAAGTCGAGGGCGAGGCCCTGGCCACCCTGGTGGTCAACAAGCTGCGCGGCACGCTGAACGCCTGCGCGGTGAAGGCCCCCGGTTTTGGCGACCGCCGCAAGGCCATGCTCGAGGATATCGGTATCCTCACCGGCGGCAAGGCCATCATGGAAGAGACCGGCATCAAGCTGGAAGGCGTGCGGCTGGAAGACCTGGGCAAGGCCAAGCGCGTCACGGTGGATAAGGACAACACCACCATCATCGACGGCGCCGGCTCCCAGAAATCCATCGAGGGCCGCATCAAGCAGCTCCGCGCCCAGATCGACGAAACCACTTCCGACTACGACCGCGAGAAGCTGCAAGAACGGCTGGCGAAGCTGGCCGGCGGCGTGGCGGTGATCAAGGTTGGCGCGGCCACCGAGACCGAAATGAAGGAAAAGAAAGCCCGCGTGGAAGACGCTTTGCACGCCACGCGCGCCGCGGTCGAGGAAGGCATCGTTCCGGGCGGCGGCGTAGCCCTGCTGCGCGCGGCCAAAACCCTGGCGGACCTGAAGCTGGAAGGCGACGAGCAGATCGGCGTGAACATCGTGAAGCGCGCCTGCGAAGAGCCGATGCGCCAGATCGTGGCCAACTCCGGCACCGAAGGCGCTATCGTGCTCGGGAAGATTCGGGAGAACAGCAACCCGAACTTCGGCTTCAACGCCCAGACGGACGTCTTTGAAGACCTGGTGGTGGCGGGCGTCATCGACCCCACCAAGGTGACCCGCACGGCGCTCCAGAACGCCTCCTCCATCGCCTCCCTGATGCTGACCACCGAAGCCATGGTGGCGGAAATCCCGGAGAAGAAGCCGGCGCCCATGCCCGGCGGCCACGGGCCGGAGATGGATTACTAAGAACCCGGCACAATAGTAGCATCACAAACCGTTCCTGGGCCGCGCGGCCTGGGAACGGTTTTTTTGTCGATTTGTAAAGACCACCCTGCCTTTGGAACCGGAGAGCCCGTTCCCGCATCTAATTAAATAGGAAAGGGGGTTTAAGATCAGATGCTTAACTTGTGGAAAACGCCCTTCCAAGTGATCGGAACGCTGTTCGTAGCGGGGTTGTTTGTGGCGGCGCAAGGGGCCCCCTTCGCACGACCGGGTACCGTGAATTATGCCGAGGGGCAGGTCACTCTGGACGGGCAGTCGATCGGCGCCAAGGCGCTCGGGTCGACGGAGGTCAGCCCTGGACACGTCCTCCGGACGGAGCAAGGCAAGGCTGAAATGCTCCTCACCCCCGGCGTGTTTCTGCGGTTGGGGGACAACAGCGCCGTCAAGATGATTTCACCCTCGCTGACGGATACGCGCGTCGAGTTGGTGCGCGGGAAGGCGCTGGTTGAAGTGGCGGAGATCCAGAAGGAAAACCACCTGGCAGTGGCCGACAACGGAATTTCCACGGTGCTCGAAAGAACCGGGATCTATGCATTCCAAGCCAGCCCGCCGTCGGTGGCGGTGTACGACGGCAAAGTCCGCGTGCAAGAGGACGATCGGACGGTGGATGTCGGCAAGGGCAGGGAATTGCCGCTCACTGCAGACAGCCAATTGAAGCCGCAGAAGTTCGACCGCCAGGATAGCGGCAGCCTGTACGCCTGGAGCAAGCTGCGCTCGGAATACCTGGCGGAAGCCAATCAATCTTCGGTCCAGACCATTGTGGTGGGCGGCCCGTGGTGGGGCTGGGGGTGGTACGGTGCAGGCTGGTTCTGGAACCCGTGGTTCGACACCTTCGCCTGGATACCGGCGAACGGCTTCTTCCATAGCCCGTTCGGCTATGGCTTCTACTCGCCGTCGTACTGGATGTACAACCCCCCGGTGCGTTACTATGCGCGGCCGGGATACCTGGCGAGGACGCCCGTGCGGGGCCTGGGCGGCATGCGCGCTTCGACGATGCGCGCGCCCATGGTGGGTGGCACCGCGATGCGCGCGCCCGCGATGCGCGCACCGGCTATGAGATCCGGTGGCTTTGGAGGCAGGCGCTAAACGGCTCCAATGAAGGCGTTCGGTAGATACAATGATCGGGTATGAAGCGATCTGGTGTTTCCAACGCTTTCGGCACGCTGGCCGGCGTGTTACTTCTGTTGCATTCTGCTGCCGCCCAGGAGCAGAGGCCGTCTTACTATCCCGAAAAACCCAAGGACGATAAAGCCGTATATCTGGTTAAGGACATCTTCCCGGTGCATGCGGACGGCGTCGGCGACGATTCGGCCGCCATCCAGCAGGCCATCGATCAAGTCAAGGCCAGGGGTGCCGCGGGTGCGAACTCGCGCGGGGGCGCCGGCATCGTTTTCGTCCCCGAGGGGCGCTATCGGCTGTCCCAAACCGTCTACGTGTGGCGCGGCATCCGGCTGATCGGCTACGGGCAGCACAAACCCGTCTTCGTTCTGGCGAAAAGCACCCCCGGATACCAGAGCGGAACGGGGAAGTACATGATCTGGTTCGCCCACGGGCCCGGGGCGCCGGGCCAGCCCGTGGTGGACGGCAACGAAGGCACTCTGTACTCCGGGCTGAGCAATATCGATATGGAAATTCAGGACGGGAACCCCGCCGCCATCGCGGTGCGGGCCCATTTCGCCCAGCATTCGGCGCTGGCGCACGTGGATTTCCGAATCGGCTCGGCGCTGGGCGCAGTGGAAGAAATCGGTCATGAAATCGAGGATTGCCGCTTCTTCGGAGGCGACTTCGCGATCCGTACGGCGGTGACCGCGGCCGGCTGGCAAGTGCTGGTGCTCGACTCCGAATTCGTGGGCCAGCGTTCGGTGGCCATCGAGACTCACGAGGCCGGCATGACGGTGATCCGCTCCCGTTTCCGGGATGTTCCTTATGGAATTCGAATCCCGGTGATGAGGGTGAGCCACCTCACGGGCGAATCCACGGACAAGCTTTACGTGAAGGATTCGCGGTTCGAGAACATCCAGGGCGCGGCACTCTGGGTGGCGCGTTACTACGACCCGAAAACGCAGATCAACGTGGACGACGTGGAATGCGATGGCGTTCCCGTGTTCCTGGAGTTCAATCCGTTCCTGGGCGGTCTTTCCAGAATGCCGGACAGCGCCTTGAAGATCCCCGGCGCAGCGGGAGCCTACGCCATCCGCACTCTTTCTCACGGGCTGCATGTGGATGTGGGAGACACCAGGGAGCCGGCCCGCAAGCGGGATACGGTCGTCGAACGCGTGAAGCTTCCCGCGATGACTCCGGTTCCCAAGAAGGACTTTCCGGAGTTGCCGCCGCAATCTTCCTGGGTGAACGTGGTCGACCTGGGCGCCAAAGGCGACGGCGCCGCCGACGATACCGCCGTCTTCCGGAAAGCCATTGCCGGGCACAAAGCGATTTACGTCCCGCAGGGGTCGTACCGGATTTCCGACACGCTCACCCTGGGGCGGGATACGGCGCTGATCGGGCTCCAACCAACGGAAACCCGCCTGGTTCTGATGCCCTCGACCGCCGGCTTCACCGACGCCTCCCAACCCAAGCCGGTGCTCCTGGCTCCGAGAGGTTCCACACCCATCGTCTCGGGCATCGCGGTCTCCATGCAGAACGACAACCAGGGCGCCGTCGGGGTGAAGTGGATGGCCGCACCCGGCTCCTTCATGGACGACGTCACCATCAACTGTTCGCGCACCAAGACGGGCACGGAGCTGCTCTATGGACTTTGGATTGCCGACGGCGGCGCGGGGACCTTCAAGGGCATCTGGACCCCCAGCGAGTCGGCCACGGCCGGCCTCATCGTGACGGATACGTCAACCCCGGGCGCCATGTATCAGATGTCGATCGAGCACCACCGGAAAGTCGAGATCATTCTGAGAAACGTGAGCAACTGGACGTTCAACACCATCCAGACGGAAGAGGTAAACGGAGACGAGGCCACGGCTTCCATGGAGATGGAGGGGTGCCAGCACCTGAAATTCGTGAACTACTTCATGTACCACAACTCCGGGACCAACAGGCCATTCCAGTACGGCATCCGGGTCCGGAATTCGAGCGACATTGTGTGGCGCGGGATTCACAATTTCAGCGGCGGGCCGTTCCCGTTCGACAACACCCTTCTGGACATGGACTCCGGCGCCGTGGTGGCCTATCCCGAAATCGCCGAACTGAAGGTTCGGTAAAAGGGGACAGACGCATTTTTTCATTCAGGAAAATGCGTCTGTCCCCTTTTTCGGGCGGTGAAGGCTAAGGCGGTCCAGGTGTCGTCGACGGAGCATACTTTGTAATCGACCAAGCCGGCGGCCAGGCCCATTGCGCGGACCTGCGACTGGCTCAGGTCGGCGGCCAGCGGCGAAGCTTTCTTGGGCCAGATCAGCCATAGCGTGCGGCCGGGCTCGATTTCGCACGCCAGGGCGGGCAGCTCGCGGGCGAGGGCGGCGGCGGATTTTACAAAGGCCAGGATCAGGTTGGCGCCGGCCATGCGTCTCTCGACGCGCGCGCTCTGGGGCAGCGGGGCGAGGTTGGCCTCAAAACCCTCGGGGGCGTGAAGCAGCGCGACTGAGGAGCCTTCCCGGATGCCCAGCTTCCTGGGGAGCGGCGTGGCGGAGTAGGCGTCAAAGGCGCCGGGAACCACGGGGCGCGCGAGCGGCTTCTTCAGCGCGCGCCGCAGCGCCGCGCCGATTCGCGGCCAGGTGGTGAACACCGCGTCGGGCAGCAGCCGGCGGACGCGCGCGGTCTTTTCGGGGTCGCCCTCGATGAACACCAGCGGAACCATGCGGGTGGCCTTCTGCTCGCGCAGGGCGATCCCCACCGCCTGGCCGTGAGACGGTATCCGCGTCAGGTCGATCACCACGGCATCCGGAGGATTCTCGCGCAGGGCGCGGAAGCCGGCGCCGTCTCGCTGGTCGGTGAAGCAGGAGGTCTCGAAGCCTTCGCCGCGCAGGCGTTCGGCGCGCGCGGCGGCTTCCGCGGCGTTCCAGTGGATGACCAGGACGCGGGCCACTGCTACGCTCCGCCGCGGACCACGCCGCTGGCCGGCGTCAGGCGAGCGCGGATCTGGTTCATGACGTCGGAAGCCAGAAACGGCTTCCGCAACACCGGGAAATTGTGCTCTTCGCAGAGCGCTTCTTCCTCCGGCGGCAAGATGGTTCCCGTCATCATGATGATCTGCATCTGCGGCACGGTTTGCGCGAACTCGACGCCCAGCTCGACGCCGTTGCCGTCGGGCAGCATGTAATCCAGCAGGGCGGCGTTGGGTTTGTGCTCCCGCATCAGGCGTTGCGCTTCCGTGGCCGATTCGGCGGTGAGCAGGGTCCAGCCGGCCTCGGCCATCAGGCGCTCCAGAAAGCGCAGCAGATCGCGGTTGTCGTCCACCAGCAGCACGGTGGGGTGCACGGGGGCGGCGGCGGTGTCGGATTCGAGCGCCTGCAAGTTCAGCTTCTCCGCGTCCTCGGCCACTTCCACCCGCACCCTGACGCCGGGGTTCACCTGGCCCGTAGCCACCAGCGTGGCCAGCGGCTGCGTCAGGTAGCGGTGGATGGTGCGGTTCAACTCCCGGGCGCCGTACTCCGGGCTGGTGCCCTTCCGCAGCAGGAACTGGCGCGCCTCGAATGGCACCTCGAGGGTGAAAGAGCGGTTGCCGAGCCGCGTGTTGACGTGGTTTTGCAGGTCGGCAATGTGGTGGTCGAGGATGGCCGAGAGCGATTCCGCGGTCAGCGGCTGGTAGGTGATGATGCAATCGATGCGGTTGACAAACTCCGGCGAGAAACGCTTGCGCACCGATACCAGGGCGATGTTCTGGAGCTTGCCGGTGAGGTCCTTGCGCTCGGCGGCCCGGGCGGATTGGAAGCCGAACTCGGGGTTGATTTCATGCAACATCTCCCGCGCGCCCAGGTTGCTGGTGAGAAACACCAGGCTCTTTTCGAAGTTGACCGTGGTGTTGTCGCCTAGCCGCAGAATACCCTTGTCCAGCACACCCATCAGCAGGCGCGTCATGGAGGGAGCGGCCTTGTCGATTTCGTCGAACAGCACCAGCGACAGGCTGCACTTCTCGCTGGTGACGGCATTCAGCTTCTGCTGGGTGAGCATGGGCTGGGTTTCGCGGTGGCCCAGGTAGCCGGGCGGCGCGCCGATGAGCTTGGCGACCTCATGTTCCAGTTGGAACTCGCCGCAATCCACCTTGAGTACGTTTTTTTCGCTGCCGTGCAGCACGTCGGCCAGGGCTTCCACGGTCTTGGTCTTGCCCGTGCCGGTGGGGCCTAACAACAGGAACACCCCGACCGGACGGCCCTCCGGCGCCAGGCCCGCCTGGTACATCTGAATGTAAGGCACGATCACGCGCATCGCCGCGGGCTGCCCGACCACCTTCTGCGACAGAACCGCGGTCAGGTCCTCGAGGGTTTCGACGGACGGCTTCCTCGAGCGGCCTTGCGGAACTCTTGGCTTTTCCACCCCGCCCTCCGCTTGGATTATAGCGGGGGAGTGGTCTCTGACCCGCGTGCGAAGTCGCTTATCGGGGTGGTCCGGATCTCTCATGAGGGTGCTTTATTGCATCTGATTACAGCACTTTACCAGGAACGAAGGGCCGCCGCAAATATTTCTAACGATACTTGTGACCGGTGGAAAGGCGGCTATGAGATTTGGCGCCGGTTGCGCCGACACCGGGTCGCACCAGGGGGACGGAACGGATTATCTGTGGCGGAAGGTGATTCTGCCCTTGGTCAGATCGTAGGGAGACAACTCCATGGTGACTTTGTCGCCCGCCAGGACGCGGATGCGATTCCGGCGCAACCGGCCAGCGAGGTGCGCCAAAACCTTGCGGTCGTGTTCGAGCTGCACGCTGAACATCCCGCTGGGGAATTTTTCCAAAACCGTGCCGGTTACCTCGATGCTGTCCTCTTTGCTCATAAACCTCCAAATTGGGGCCGGCGGGCCGGCATCCACCGAGGCGCCGGCCCGCGAAACTCATCAGGCCACCGTGACGTTGGTCGCTTGCAGACCCTTGGGCCCCTTCGTCACTTCAAACTCCACTTTTGAACCTTCATCCAGGGTACGGTAACCTTCCGTCTGAATCGCCGAGAAGTGCACGAAGACGTCCTCTCCGTTCTCCCGTTGGATAAAGCCGTAGCCCTTGGCTGCGTTAAACCACTTCACTGTACCTTTTTCTTTCATCTGCCTATATTCCTTCTTTGCTAAAAATGCACCCGACCCCCGGATCCGGCCCGATACAAGAAGAGGGGGCGCGGATGGACCCACACGCCCCCTCTCGGATTTGTCACGAAGCGAAAACAAAAGTCAAATGCCATACTATTATACAATAGCGCGGCGCCGGCGGTCTTGCCGCCGGCGGGGTTTTCCGAGCCGGAACACACCGGCGGCAAGGGGGTGCCCCCTGGGCCGGGGGCCACCATCGCCGTGACCACATTCGAATTTTACCGATTTCGCTTTCACTTCCGCGCCCGGGACCCGGTGCACTTCCCCGCGGGGAAGAGCGCCAACGTGGTGCGCGGCGCCTTTGGAGCGGTCCTGCGCGACACCGCTTCCCCGGCCGCCTACGCGCGTCTGTTCGAGCCGGGATCCGCGTTGGGCAGCGCTCCCAGCGGCTTGGCGGACTGGCCCCGGCCTTTCGTGCTGCGCGCCGTCCACCTGGATGGCCTCACCATCGCCGCGGGGGGCTGGTTCTTCGTGGATGTGCACGTGTTCGACCTGCGCGAACCGGCGCTCGAGCACTTCCGGGCGGCATTTACGAAGCTGGGCGAAAACGGCGTCGGGCCGGGCCGCGGCCGCGCGGAGCTGGACGCCGTCGAGCAACTCGACCTGGCGGATGGCGGCGAAACCGTGGCGGCGAGCCCGCGCGCTCCTTCCGTAATCGGCCTGGATGCGGACCCCGCGCCCGTCAACCGCGTATGTGTTCGATTCGTGACCCCCACGGAACTCAAGGCCGCCGGCGGCATGGCGGAGCGGCCGGAGTTCGCGATTCTGTTCGGCCGGCTGCGCGACCGCATCGGCACCCTGCGCGCGTTCTACGGCGCGGGACCGCTGGAGATCGATTTCCGCGCCATGGGTGAGCGCGCGGCGGGCGTGCGTTTGCAGCGCGCGGACTTGAAATGGGAGCGGGTGGAGCGGAAATCCGGCCGCACCGGCCAGGTGCATTCGCTCGGCGGCTTCACCGGCGAGGCGGAGTATGAAGGCGAACTGGCCGAATTCCTCCCCTGGCTGCGCGCCGCCCGGTGGGTGGGTGTGGGGCGGCAGACGGTTTGGGGCAAGGGGGAAGTGCGGGTGGAGAACACATGAGACACCGATTGCCGATTGTGCTTGTCGCCCTGCTCGCTATGAGCCGGAGCCTGCTATGGGCCGGTGAACCCCGGCTATTGCAGCTCAAATGGAGCGAACTCGGCCCGCGGATCGAAGACCGCAAGGTCGCCTTGGTGCTGCCGGGCGGCACGTACGTCGAAGGCAAAGTTCAGAGAGTCGTACCGGACGGCATGTGGCTGCGGGTATCCAAGACTTCGAACCACCAGGCGCAGCCCAAAGGCAGCCACTTGATTCCGCGGCCATCCGTCTCCATGTTGCAGGCGACGGAGTACCGCAAGGTGGCGCGAGTGCTGGTCACTGCCGGTGCGGTCGCCGCCGTTGCCGGGATCGTGGCCGCCAGCAACCCCGATGTCTCCGAAGGGCCGGGGATCGTGGCCATCCCGGTAATCGCGGCCGCGGGAATCATCGGCGCGGCCGTGGGCGGCTACCACGCCGGCAAGAGGCTGGACAAGAGAGTCACCGAAATCCGCATCGTTGCGGAAGACCGCTGAAGTCATCCCGCCAGTTTGTGGATCTGCTTCTGCGCCAGGCGGCTCCACTTGGCGGTGGACCGGCGGAGATAGCGCGGCGCCGTGCGGGCCGATTCCACGGCGCGCGCGTACATCGCACGGGCCGCGGCGGCATCGCCCAACCCCTCCAGTGCCTGGCCGCAGTAGAACAGGCCTTCGGGATCGTAGGGCCACCGCTCGACGTACCGCGCCAACTCATTGCGGGCGTCCTGGTACTGGCGGACCGAGAGGTAGATGCCGCCCAACTCGCGCAGCACCTCGCTCTGGCTGTGTTTTTCGTCCTGGTCGACCACCGTCTGAAAGTGCGCCAGGGCGTCGTTGAGCCGGCCCTGCTGGCGCGCGATGCGGCCCAACTGAAAATGGGCGTCGGTCTGCGTGGGGTCGATGGCGACGGCGCGGCGGAATCGCTCGATGGCTTCGCCGTACAACCGGCGCTGCTGGTAGATGAGTCCGAGCTGATACTGCGCTTCGCCATCGTGCGGATTCACCGCGGCGATTTCGAGCATGCGGTGAAAGTGCTGGCGGCTGCGCAGCCCCGCGCCCAGGTTGCCGAGCTCGCCGCCAAGATAGTACCAGGCAAAAAACAGGAAGAAGGGCGAGGCCAGCCACCCCAGCAAAAACCGCAGCGGCGCCCAGACGAAAGCCGCGGCCACCAGCGGGACCCACGAGAGCGAGACCACGCCGGCGGCGGTCCAGTTTCCGGTTCCGAAGACCGTCCGCACGGCGAAAAACATCAGCACCGCGAAATCCAGCAGCGCCAGCCCGCCGAGCCACACGAGGACCATCGCAGGAACCACCCACGCCGCCACCGCCAGCGGTAGTTCGACGGCGGCCAGGGCCATGGCAGTCGAGGTGAGCAGCGGAGAATAGTCGCGCTGGAAGACGGCGCCCGCGCCACCCATTCGCGCCAGCAGGCTACTCAGCAACAGCGCACCCGGAACGTAGACGGCGGCCAGCACCAGCAGGGGAGCGTAGAAACTGAAGGGCAGCCAGGGAGCGTTGATCTTGAGCCACAGGGAGGCCGCCAGCACGGCCGCACTGGCGAACAGCAAGCTGCCCCGATCGAGGATCGCGCCCATGGCCGAGGCGGGCTGGTAGAGCAGGCGCAGCAGCAATCTCAGGTTGTCGGCCATGGCAAAGGCAAGTATATCAACCGCGCAGTGCCTGCATTATGATGTCTTTATGAGGACGACGCTGACCATCGAGCCCGACGTGGCGCAACAGATCCGCCAGCGCATGGCCGAGAAGAAGCTTTCCCTGAAGCGGATAGTGAACGACGCTCTGCGGGCGGGCTTGTCCAAGACTGGCAAGAAGGAGCGGACCGCCCGCTTCGTCGTCAAGCCGTGGCCCCTCGGGCTGAAAGCCGGGATCTATGAGGGCAAACTGGGCCAGTTACTGGATCAACTGGAAACCGAAGACTTCATCCGCAAGATGTCTCAGTGAGCCGCGTCTGGAGCGACGGATACGGATTTCGCCCGGTTTCCAGGCCTGAGATGGTTCAATCCGCTCGCCGGCCGCCGCGCCTGACAGCGCCCTCCGCGTTCATCCGCCCCGCCCATCGCAAATACCGCAGCATCTCCCATCGCTCGCGCCACATCAACCCCCAGAATTGCGCGAACGTGATCTCCCCGGCGTGCACCCCCCAGTAGGTCTCGATGCGCCAGCGCAGATACGGGCTGCGCCACGGCCGCAGGCGGTACCCGCGAGTGAGGCGCCACAGCGTGCGGAGCATCATCTGGCGGCGGCGTTCTTGGCCGGCCGGACGCCTTGATCGGGGGTGGCGTAGTACGCGCTGCGCGCGTGCACGGTGGGATTGCCCGGCGCCTTGACCGTCACCTTGATTTGCCGGAACGAGCCGTCCATGGCCTGGTTCAAGGGCGTGTACGCGATGGTGTACTGGTTGCGGATATCGTGCGCCACCTGCGCGGCGATGCGCTCGACTTCCGAAACGTCCCGCGGGAAAAACGTCTCGCCGCCGGTCGCCTCGGCCAGCGCTTCCAGCGCCTTCCGCGCGCGGGTGGCTTCACGGCGCTCCTCGTCGCTCAGCAGGCCCACGCAATAGATCAGCACCTCGCTCTGCTGCGCGGCCCTCACCAGGTCTTCCAGGCTGACGACGCTCGAATTGTCGTTGCCGTCGGTGACCACCACCAGGACTTTCTTGTCCTTGTGCGCCTTTTCCTTCACGTGGTCGATGGACATGCGGATGGCATCCCGCATGGCCGTGCCGCCGCGCGAATCGATGCGCGTGAGCGCTTCTTCCATCTCCTGGATGTCGCTGGTGAAATCCTTGCCGTGCGGATTGTCGAGGAAGGCTTCGTCGTTGAAGTTAACGATGAAGACCTCATCGCCGGGGTTGGAGGCTTTGACCAGCGCCAGCGCGGCGGCCTCCACCTTGGCCCGCTTGTCGCGCATGCTGCCGCTGTTATCGATGATCAGCCCCATCGAGACCGGGACGTCCTCGCGCTTGAATTGCTTGATCTGTTGCTGCACGCCGTTTTCGAAAACGGTGAAAGCCTGTTCCGGCAGGTTGGTGACCAGATGGCCGTTCTTGTCCATGACGGTGGTGGGCAGAACCACCAGTCGCGTATCCGCCCGGAATACCGTGCCGGTATCCTCTTGCGAGGGAGGCTTGGGAGCGGGATTCCCCGGCTGTCCCAGAAGGGCCGAAGCGGCTGAAACGAAGGCGGCGAAGGTAGTAAGAAGACGATTATTGAGATGGAGCATAATAGCCCAGTCTCCAGAAAGCCCGGAGAGGAGGGAGTCCGCGAGGCTGTACCAGTTTCACCTGAACGCGCCGGTATTTTCCATCGTGTTCCTGGTTCCGCGGTGAATAGCCCAGAATGTACTGATTTCGAAGCTCGACCCCGATCTTGGCGGCGATATCCGGCAACTCGTTCAAGTTCTCGACGGCGTACTGCCGCCCGCCGGTCTGCTCGGCGATATCCGTCAGCAGGCCGGGCCCGGCCAGTTCCTCCGCCGTACGCGAGCGCGACCCGATCGGTTCATAGATTCCGATGGCGTAGATTTGCGTGTCCGCTTCTCTCACCAGGTTCTTGATTTCTCCTTCGGTGTAGCGGCTGTTGTTGTCGCCGCCCACCTATAGTTCACAAAATTGTTAGATGCGGGGAGGGGGGATGTCAACTTCGCAAACGTCCGCGCCGCTAGGGAGCCGCAACACTTGGTGTTCGAAAATGGGACTAGGTTCCTTTGGTAATTCGCATTTGCCCGGCAAGGAAACGATTTGCGGGGATGCGTCCGCGCCAGCCGGCAAGGCGCAGGGAGTGGGGAGGTCAACCTCTTCGCGAGCGTCAACAGCGCCGGGGACCTGAGCCACCGGGGCGCACTGTTCGGAAATGGGACTGGGTTCCTTTGGTAAATCGGGTTCACCAAGGATGAGGAGGTTGTCCAGGGCGCGCTGGTAGATGCGGTGGAGGCGGGCCTCGTAACGGTGGAGCAGGTTCAGTTCGGGGGAGGCTGCCAAGTCGGAAAAGGCGCCGGCGATGCGCGCGGCCTCGTCGCCGGGGGGCTGATTGCGGATGGCCTTTTCCATCAAGCGATTCTCGATGGCCCAGGCGCGGCGCATGCGCCAATTGGCGGCGACCATTTCCTCGATCATGGCGAACTCGACGCCATCGGCAGGGGCGAAACGCTCCTGATGCTGGGTGACGAGCTCGTCGAAGCACTCGCTGGATTCGTTTTCCAAGACAACGCACTTGGCCAGGAGACCGTGGCGGAGGGCGTTGGCGGAGGAGCGTTCTTTCCCCTCAGGGGTTATGGGGCCTCGGGAGCAGGCTCCGTTGGCTCGCGAAGAGTTGATTCGTCTAAGTGATCTCATATCATCCAGTCACAGGATACAACGGAGCCCCCTCGATAAACATGTTAACTCGTTTGTTTTCAACGTAAAATTGTTGTGACCGGGATTCGGATCAAGGGGTATTTTGGTCTGTTTTTAGGGGTACCCGTGGTAGGTTGGGGGTGGAGGGGGAGAGATGTGGGAGGTTACGAGCAGGAACCAGAGCGGGAGCGGGGATGTGCGAGTGAAGGAAGGGCCGGCGTTGACAGCGGAACCGCGGGGTGCGGGGAAATGGGGGAGAGAGCAGCTTGGATTCGAGCCGGACAGGGAGCAAGCGCTGGTGCTGGGGTCGGCCAGCAAGCGGGGACTGCTGAACTGTAGCAGGCAGTGGGGGAAATCGACGATCACGGCGGCGAAGGCGGTATACCACGCGTGTACCGAGCCGGAGAGCCTGACGCTGGTGGTGAGCCCAAGCGCGCGGCAGAGCGGCGAATTCGTGCGCAAGGCGGAGGGCTTCGCGAGGCGGCTAGGGATGCGGGTGAAGGGGGACGGGGACAACGCGATCTCGATGGAGTTTCCGAACCAGTCGCGGATCGTGGGACTGCCAGGGAACGAGGTGACGGCGCGGGGATTCTCGGCGGTGTCGCTGCTGCTGGTGGATGAAGCTTCGCGGGTGAGCGACGACCTATACAAGACGATCCGGCCGATGCTGGCGGTTAGCTCAGGGGCGTTGTGGCTGATGAGCACGCCATTCGGGAGCCGGGGGTTCTTCTGGGAAGCGTGGCAGCGGGGCGGTCCGGAATGGGAGCGGGTACGCGCTCCGGCGTACGAGTGCGCGCGGATTTCGCGCGCGTTTCTGGAAGAGGAGAGGGCGACGATGGGCGAGAGGTGGTTCCGGCAGGAGTACCTGTGCGAGTTCGTGGATTCGGTGAGCGGGGTATTCGAAAGCAACCTGGTGGAAGAGGCCATCACGGGGGAATTCGAGCCGCTGCGGATCTTGTGACATGACGGCGGTGACGGGGCAGTACTTCGTGGGGGTGGACCTGGGGCAAAGCCGGGACTTCACAGCCATCGCGGTGTTGGAGCGGGCGGAGCTGGTGGGGGATTGGGACCCGGTGATGTACGCGCGCCGGAAGACGATTGCGCTGCGGCTGCGGCACCTGGAGCGGGTGCCGCTGGGGACGCCGTATACGGAGGTGGTGGACCGGGTGGTGGCGGTGACGCGGTCGGGGGAACTGGCGGAGCGATGCCACCTGATCGCGGATGCGACGGGGGTGGGGCGGCCGGTGCTGGACATGCTGCGGAGAGTGGAGTTGGGGTGCAGGAGGCTGTGGCCGGTGTTGATCACGGGCGGCGACCTGGAAACGTATGCGAACGGGTATTACCGGGTGCCGAAGCGGGACCTGATTGTGGGACTCCAGTTGCTGTTACAGCGGAGGGGGCTACAGATTGCGAAGGGGTTGATATTCGGGCCGGTGCTGGCGCGGGAGATGGCGGAGATGCGGGTGAAGATCACACCGAGCGGGAACGAGCAGTACGGGGCGTGGCGGGAGGGGGAGCACGACGACCTGGTGCTGGCGGTGGCGCTGGCGTGCTGGGGGGTGAGGAAGGCGTGGCCGAATCCGCCGTACGGGGAAGAGGCGTACTGGAGGGGGCCGAGGGTGGGGTAGGGGGTACGGCATGGCCCTTTCCGCGGAGGGCTGGCAACCTCATGTGATTTGATATATGAACGGACAGGCGTGTATACGTCAAATTCATTGGCACTGTCAGGCCGGAGATCCAGCGCCATTGGACCCTTCGAGGCAGCGCACCGGCCTTGGGCGCAGGGGGTCGGCGGTTCGAATCCACCCTCCCCGACCGATTTTCTCAGCTACTTGCGGCGGATTTCTGGCGTGCATGGAACTCCGCTCAATCCTCCAGGTTCAACAGGGTGGTGTTCGTGAGGGGCAGCGCGTTCGACCCAGCGATGGGGCATAGGTGGTATATTCTGTTCTTATGCCATCGATGGACGGAGCAGAACCCTCAGCAACTGGCCGTCCCCATCTGTGTCCGGAGACTCGCACGACAGTTTGGGTGAGGAGTTTCGGTATGTTCCTAATCGGGATGGCGACTGTGCTTATTTCTTACACCGCAGTCAGCGTCCAAAGGTCGATTGCTGAAATTCAAGGAATCAATGGCGAACGGGACATCCGATTGAGGCAAGCCAATGCGAGTTTCCAAGAGAAAACTGAAGCGGCCCGTCTGGCAGCCTCGGTCATTCAGTACCTGAAGTGTTCAGACGACCTCCAGCGAGCTGCTGCTCTAAGATTGCTGGCACCAGATCACGCCAGGCTTTTCGCTGAGGTCATTTCTGAGAAGTGCACAAATCTTACGCCGCAAGCCAAGAATGACATTGTCCGGTTCCAGGAGCAGTCCACAATCCGTGAGCGAGCCAGCGATTTTCAACGGCTGCTGGCGAATGCGAGGGAATTCAAGAATCGAGGCTTTGATGGGCCTGCAGCCCGCCTCTTCGACGAGGCAAGCGGCCTAGTCCAACCGCCTGATGATTTGAAGGTGAACAAGGCTGCCCTGTCCAGAGCAAGGAGAGCTTTTGAGGATGGCAGATTTTCAGAGGCTGCGGATCTTTTCGCGATTGCGTTCGCGGCCCTTCCTCAGCGCGGCTAAATGGGTCATAGTGTTCACGAGAGGTGATCATGGCAAGCATAGATTTTCGGACCGCAGCTTTTGTCATTGCGTCGACTTTGCTGATCGGCGTAGGGTCGACAGCGCAGGAAGCCGGTAGGTGCAAAGCCGAAATAACTTCACCCAAGAGGGGTGATCCCGTCAACACGTCAGGCGACGTCCGTGGAACCGCTACCGTGCCACCCGGTATGTTTCTCTGGGTCTTTGCGCAGAGGGAAGGGCTTGCAAGGTGGTGGCCCCAAAGCGGGGGGGCGGCCAGAATCAGAGATGGTGAATGGGTAGTTCATGCCGTCTATGGCGACGAGAGGGATCCCGGTAAAGACGCGGGTGCCAATTTTGTCGTCACAGTCGCTGTGGTCGACCAAAAAGCCCATGACGAGATTGTCAAATACGTCAAGAAGTCCGAAAGCGAGAACTATTACCCTGGGATGGATCTTCCCGCGGCGAATCCCGGATGTGCTAGTAAGGACATCATTGTCAAAAGGCGGTAGGTGTTTTGCGTGCCGCGCCATCCGGGAGTTCTTGTGGGCCTGTGGGCGGGCGGCGCGTGACCGAGCAGGAGTTCGGCGTTCGTTACCATGCCGGGCATGTCTGGAACTTGGCTCCTTCGCGATATCGGTTGGGCGAGCATACCGTGATCGGACTTCCCCAACCGTCGATTGCCATCCTCACTTGGCCTTGTCGATTGGGATTCGCCGACACGCTGGCCGATCATGGCAACGGGCTCCGCTTTGCTGTCGACGCGCCGTCTGGTGGGACTAACGACGCGGTCGTTTCCCGACCTTGCGTGTCGTGTGCGCCGCCTTCAGTCGCTTCTTGTTATCTTCATGAACAACGTCGTGACTCTTGGCAGCCGGCAAATCGGCCTTGACATCCGATTTCTCCACAGGGGCGGGTGGCTCCGCCACGATGTTGAGTGGCGGTTCATTCCGTTTCCGGATGACTTTTCCAGGGAACGTGGCCTCGACTTTGCCATATTTGGCTACGACCCTCCCGTTCACTAGAACATAATCGATTCCGCGGGGGTCTTCGAGCCGGTTGTAATCCGCCGGACCCGAAACTGTGTCGGGGTCGAATACGACCAAATCGGCCGGCATACCTTCCTGCAGCCTTCCCCGATCGGAGAGGCCGAAGATCGTGGCGGGCTCCAATGTCATTTTGCGCAGAGCCACGTCGAGACTAATCTTGCCGCCTCTCACCAGCTCACCGATGATCTTCGGAAAATTGCCGATGCTGCGTGGGTGGGCCGTCGCCCTTTCCGGAGTCCAGACGCCGGTATCGGTACCGATGCAGGAGTGAGGGTCCATTAACGCTGCGATCATGTCGGACTCGTCCATCACCTCATAGATCATCTGGGCACCACCGTGCGTGAAGACGTACAGCACGTTTTGGACATCTTGCGCCAGGGCCCGCTCCTTGACAATGTCACGCACCCATGCGGTCTGCTTCCGCCACGAGGCCGGTACGTCAAGATCGGGGATGTCCTTGCCCCAGAACTGCTCGTCGCGAAACCAGGCGATCCGTGCGAACCGGTAGTCGGCAAATCCCTCTGACTTCAACTGCTCCAGCATCCCTTGTACCAAGCGCTGTCGTCTGACTGGATCACCCACAATACTGTGCGACTGCGCCAGCATGCCCCGAAAGTCCGGAGGCAACAAAAGGTCGAGAGAACTGGAGCTCCGTGTGTAGGCGTAAACGTCGAGAGTGAGGGCGGGCAAATTAGGGCGTTCGCTGTCCAGGAAGGCAAGCGCTTCCGGCATCTTCCCCCAGTCCCGCTTGGATGCTCGTTTCAGATGCGATACATGCAGGGGTATCTGCGCCTTCTTGCAGATATCGACAGCTTCCTCCAGGGAATCCATCAGTCCATTGCCTTCGTCGCGAACGTGAGTGGCGTAGATCCCGCCATACTGTTTGGCCACTTTGGCGAGTGCAACAACCTCAGCCCTGTCTGAATAGATTCCCGGCGCGTATTGCAGGCCGGTCGAAAGCCCAAAAGCGCCGGCACGCATTGCATCCTCGACCTGAGCCTCCATAGCTCGAAGTTGGACGGGCGTTGGGTGTTCGAAGTTCTGTCCCATCACCTGTTCCCGAATCGTGTTGTGACCCACAAGAGTCACAATGTTCACTTGCCCGCCCGTTTTGTCCAGTGAGTCGAGAATCTCACGCAACCGCTGATGAGATGTACCGCAGTTGCCCGTAACGACCGTAGTGACGCCCATCTTCACGAAGTTAGGGGCGTGGAATGGCCGGCCTACAACCATGTTCGGTTCAACATGCACGTGAGTATCGATGAAACCCGGCGCGACAACGCGGCCGCGCCCGTCGATGATCTCTCTTGCCGAGACGCCATATAGGAACCCGACTGTCGCCACCTTGCCGCCTCGAATGCCCACGTCCCTCGGGAGGGTTAGGAACCGTTCGCCGTTGAAAACCCGGCCGTTCTTGATGATTAGATCGTATGGCGGCTTGACCGCCTGCCAGAAAAGAACCAGCAGGATCAGAAGGCAGACGAAGAGCAACTCCAGTATCCACCAGAAGTAGCGGTTGATGGATCGTTCGACCGAGGACGGTGATCGGCGTTGTGCAGGCATAAGCTAGTGCCCTTGGCAAGCTTTACTTCTCCGCTGGCCAGCGAGGTTCACCTCCGAGGGCGTGAGAGTACTGCCCGAGGCGCTGAGTGCGGCCCGAAGCTCCGAACAAGCTGACGGCCAATACTGCTTCCCGTGCATGTAGTATAAGAGGCCGAGGTTGTAATGGAATGAGGCGCGATTTGGGTCCAATTGAATTGCGGCCCGATATTCGCGCTCGGCAGCCTCGAAGTTTTTCAGGATATCCCGGTACAAGGTGCCTAGATTCGAGTGCGGAAAATACCACGATGGGTCGGCTTCACTGGCCTGCCGGTAATATTTCTCGGTCATGTCGTATCGCCTCTCGCCAAAGTAAGCTTTACCCAATCCATTCAACGCGAGAGACCAGTTCGGCTGGCTGCGAAGAGCTTCTTCAAACTGCTGGCGGGCCTCATCCCAACTACGGCGGTTCAAGGCCGCCATACCTCGGGCGTAAGCCAGCCGGGCATTTGAAAGTGGGCTCTTCTCGATGCTCGACAGCCATTCCTGAATTTGGGCCATTTCGGCCCATGTCGTCAACGCCAATTCGCCGGGGGCCCTGCGCTCGGGGGGCTTGCTCAATTCACTATCCTTGTACCAGGAATCGAAGGCATCTTTGCTGATTTTCTGAAGCACCGGGAGCGCCTTGTCGTTCATCGACCTGATTGCGCTGCTCTCAGGGCCTTTCTCACGCATGGTCTTCTGATAGACCGAGTAGGCGCTGGGCCCATTGCTGTTGATGATCATCTGCTTGTCGAAGTAGTCGTTGAACTCGCGCACGGGCGCGTTGGCCACGCAGTAGTAGATCCCGAAGATTCCAAGGATTGCGCCGACCGCCAACGCGACCTTCCACTTTCCGCTGGACTTCTTGCGTGTCGGCTGGGGTGGGGGGGAGGCTGGACCGGAGGCTCTTGTTCTACCAGGGGCGTTGGCTCCGGAGTCCACACTGGCTCGGGCTTAGGCGCCGGTTTGGGTGGGGATGGGGCTTCAGGTGGCGGCTCGGGTGGTGCCTTCGTCTCTGGCTTGGGTCCCGGTGTTGGCGCCGTGGTAGGCGCCGCTTTCTGCTCCGGCTGAGGCTGGCTGGCTTTCCCGATTTTCGAGAGCCGCTCCTCGGCCTGCTCGATCTTGAGCTTGACGATCATGGAACCAGAACGCTGGTAAAGTTTCTTCAGAGTATCCAGCGCCGCGGGAAGGTCTTTCTCCGACTGGCCCTTCGGCACGACCAGGGCTTCGCGGAGAAACTCTGTCGCCTGTCCGGCAGACTGCGGAGTCCGATCCTTGCAGAACAATATCCACTCAATCGTCCCAGCCAACGTCCAGTCTTCGGCTTTCCGAAGCTGATTGCATTGCTCCGCATCGGCATCCAAGGGCCGCAATGGAATCCCCGCCCATTGTGCCGACAGCCGTGCACATTCCTTGAGATCGGATTGTGGGTCCGCAACCTCGCCTGGAGCGAATGCCGGGGGGCCGAGCAGAAGCTTGCCATCGGACACCGTGACCGTCTCGGCCCGAATCCAGCCATGCGAGGAGCCTGTGGCCTGAGCGAATTGCTGGGTGAGAGTGAGGAGGTGCTGCAGGAACTCGCGGCCGGTCATTGCCGTACGCCCGGTCTCGATTACTTTTCTTGCGGATTGCCCCGCTGGCGCCTCGAAGACTAGAAACAGGCGCTCCTCGTGGATATATCGGGCATCCAAGGCGGGAAGCAGGCCCGCCGGCAGCGCCTTTAGTCCGCGAAACCATAGGTTAAAGTCCCTTAGAAAAGCCTTACCTCCGCCCTTGGGTTCGTACTCCGCGACCAGAATCCGCTCGTGATTGGCGCCTTTCTCCGCCAGCCAGAGCAATCCCGGCGGCGCGTTGGAGACCAACTCGACTACCCGCGCCTGCTGGAGCCTTGGCACCATCTCTCCTGGGGAAAGAAGGCTCACCGCGGAACCACAACTAGCGCACCGGAGTTCTCCCGCGGGCGGCTCATTACCGCACTTTGCACATTTCATAGGCTTGAGAGGATCGTCTCTAATCGCTCGAGCTATTCATAAAGCAACACCGATGCCTTCCGGATCACCTCGCCACCGCGCTGGAGCCCCCTGGCCATGCTGTGGGCGATTGCGCCTGGCTGTACGCCGGGTATGCGGCGGACGAACTGCACCACCTGGTGCTCCGCCGCTTGCAGTTTGTCGTTCGGGAGTGGATCGATAGGTGTCATCCCCAGCGTCTGGAGCAGTTTGGCGAGTGCCTGCTGCAACCCGCTGTTCCTTCGTTCGGCGTCGACATCCAGGTCCGCCAAATCGATTCCAGCGACGCATGCGTGAGCCCGAAGTGCCCCTAGACGCTTTGAGTAATAGCCCTCCGGATCGCCTAATTTCATGGTCTCTCGAGTGAGCGCCGCCGCGAGGTCGTCAGCCAGGTGGTTTTGTTCAAGCAAAGACATCTCGACAAAAAACCCGTGCTTCTGGGTGGCGGCAAGCTGGCCCAGATTGAAAAGCTCGTTATTCACAACCGTGGCGCTCTCGATAATTCGTCCGAAACGCTTCTTGGCCTGGTCTTTGTTGGCGCTCTCGGCGACGCGAAGGAACTCCTGGATAACGTCGAGCAGGCCGCAACTCTCATCCTGTAACGCCTCCAGCCTGTCGCTGGGCAACGCACTCTGTCTGGCGGCGGATACAAGGTTGTCCTCCAGCCTTGCCAGTTCCGACTTGTCGATCACGCGCGCGGTTGTACTCAAATCGGCGAGTGCGGGTAAGTCCTTAAAGAGATCCTGCAGCCTGGTGGACTGCTTCGCAAGGTGTTCAGCCAGCTCCTCCTGAACCGCCGTGATCCTACTCTCCAACACGTGCGTGCAACGGTTTGACTCGTTGCGAATCTCCGATTTCCACTCGGCCGCTTGTCGTGTGCTTAGGTTCGACATTGAGATGCACTGATCGGCGATCTCGTGAATCCGAAGCTCCAGATCCCGGTCGTTCGAACTGAGATCCAGAAGCAGCTTCGAGTGCTCTTTTAGCGTCCTCTCGACAACCGTCTCTTGCACGGGCGGCTCGACGGGCGATACCTTCTGTTGCCGGAGAACATCCTGAATAGGAGTCTTGCCCATGGCCGGAATCAGTGCACGAGGGCTACGAGGGCTGGGACGCGATTCTTCCTCGTCGAATTCGTTCTTCTCGGACTTGCGAGTCGTAGAGGCGTAATATTTGAGGAAAAGCAAGACGATGATCGCGGCGACGACCAACGTAATAAAGAAGATCAGGATGGCCGGACGAAGCCGGTCCGCCAATCCTTGGCCTGACGCTGCGCCTGATCCGGCATCGGGCCCGGACGACTGTCCGACCTCCAATGTGATCGTGACCTTCACTGGGTTCTGGTCCGCTTTGGCGATCTGATCCTCGGTCGGAGGATTAGTAATCTTGGAGGAATCCAAGCCTGCCGCCATCACCGTCAACGTTACTGGGCCACTTCCGCCGGCCCCCTCTGGTTTGAATCTCAATTGGCAGTCGCCCTTCGCAGTGACCCAGACCAGGTTCTGCATTGGCTTTACGATGTCCTGCGGGCACGCCAATGCCGCCGTGATGTTCTTTTCAGGACCCAAACCCACGATCTGAATGAGCCTGGCCATTCCTTTTCGGGAGACCTGGATCTTCCATGCCCCGTTCGTGAACGGAATCTTACGTGACTCACTAGCAATCTTGGGCGCGGACTCTGAGCCGAACAGAGGCTCCTGAGCCGGGAGTGCCCTTCCAGCCAACACCAGGAGCGCTGCGATGACGCAAGCGGAACGAACCATCTTCATAATTGTTCTCCGGTGTTTCCTTGAAACTCGTCCGGGCATTGTTTGCCCGATTCACTTCCGGCGCCGGTAACAGAGCGGCTCCGGATACCCATCGACATGGCCAGTCAGGCTGACTTCGTACTCCGGCGAGATCCTGAGGTCCAGCCGTCCTGGCTTTTTCGCGCCGGGTGGCAGCCATTCCGGCGGGTCCACCAATTCGTATACGCCTTGTATCTCAATGTTCTGGTTTTGTTTCTTCATCCTGCTGCGCCAATCCTCATCGCTGTCATTTTCAAGAAGTTCGATGGGTTGCCGGCTGAAGAAGTGGGCGCGAGAGACGACCAAACCCTCGGGCGGAATTGGCACTCCAGCGGCGATCCATTCCCGAAAAACCTTCTGGCCTTCGACGTTTCCTTCCAGGCCCAGGCGCGAGATGGTCGTCTTGCCACCGAGGATGCTGAGTGCTACCTCTCCGGCAAATTCGATCTTTTCCAGAATGCACGCGCCACGAACGACGCATTCCTTGGGTTCCTCCGATCGGATAATCTCCGTCTCGGGGAACTCCTCTTGAAGTACAGTGCTTACCTTGGAAATCGCGGACGACTTACCAGACATCAGCAGGCAGTCGAGCTTGCCGAGGCCGCTCCGTTGCACTAGGCCCTTCAACATGGCACACAGGACGCGCAACTCGGTTTCGAGATAGGCGAGCACCTCAGCACTGTTCGGTTTCAGGATGTCGAACTGAAACCCAACGTCGGTGGCCCCCGCCGGCGTGAACGTTTGCAGCTTGAGTTCCGGAAAGAGGTCCAGCCTGAAGGGCAGGTCTTCCACGGTCAAAGCCTGGCCTTTATCGAATAGTGGCGGCTTGACGAGTTCGCTCCACTGCCACAGGCGCAGCCGGTTTGTCCGAGCCATCAGCACCATGCTTTGATCCATCAGCGGATGCTCATCGGAGATCAGCTCAGCCGGTTGCGGTATTTTCATTTGAGGCAGGACTTGTTTAGCTTTTTCGAGGGCTTTGTTTAGAATAAAGTGGGTGAGGTCCTCGCCGCCAAACCACTTGCCAGTGGATGCAACTACTCGGACCTCGATCGAAAGAAGATCCTCGATCCGTGAATTCGTGACCGACAACAAGCTGAGGTCGGTTGTGCCTCCCCCGAAATCGAACACGCCTAGGACATAGCGATCACGCACCGTCGCCTTCTTGCTTACGATGAAGTCGAGCGCTGAAGCAACCGGCTCCTGGAGTGTCGTTACGTCGCAGTCCTCGCCAAAGGCCGCGGTGACGGCCGCCCGCAAGTCCTTCAATTGTCTTGTGCGGAATCGGGCTGGATGGGTGATGATGAACCGGCGGAAGATTGCCTGGCCCTTCTCTTCGGCCGAGTGTTTCACCTGCAAGAGGAAGTCGGTGACTACCTGCTGAGTGGAAAGGGTAGTGTACTCCTGCGTTTCGAAGAACCGGACTTCAAAAGGGTGCTCGTCTTTCGTCTTGCCAAGGTAACGCTTCGGCGACCGAACGGTACTCTGCACCACCTTTGGTTCTGCTGCAAGCTGGTCGGCATAAACGCCGATGTTCAGGTTTCGGGAACCGTTTGCCTGTTCCGAGAGATAGTACGACACTGTTGGCGCGGTGGTGGGCTTGGCGCTGTTGTGCGCATCGAGAGGTACCATCTCGTGGTCATTGGCCTCGCGGTGCAAAATGGCGCAACACGTGTTGCTAGTCCCGAAATCGATCGCCAGAACCCCGTTATAGACAGAAACAGGCCTCGCCTTAATGTCACAGCGCGCAACTTCCTGCCCGTTGACAGTATTGGTCTCAAGAACACAGCGCAAGCTGTGTCGGCCTTCCGAGAGACCAGTCGCGTTCTCGGTCTGAACGGTGAAGTCGATCCGATGAAAAGTTCCGCCTTCGATCCTGATTGGATAGGTCAGGTCTGCGGCGGGGTGAATCCAGTCGACCGGCCGGCCGTCGAGAGCTTCCCAGTGAATGGATTGTATGAGCAACGCAGCGTTGCCCTTACCGCCGGTCGCATCGCGTGGCTCCTTGTTCTGCAAAGTGAGGGTCAGCTTCGACGGTCTTCCCAGCAAGACCTCGAATTGATGTCCAGCTTCCCAGATGGTGAGTTCCGCCGGCTTCCAGCATTTGGCCCGGAAGGGCTCGGCGCGCTCAAATTCATCGCAGATCACGTGCACGACGCCCTCATGCATCGCAGGGAAGCTCTGCGAAAGCTGCCGGAGTTTGCGCTCGTCCATGATCAGGCGAGTTTCGAGTTTCTTGCGGCCCCGTGCGTCCAGTTGGATCGGAAATGAGAGGTCATCGACGAGTTCGATCTTTACCCACTCCTCGGGTTCCGCCACTATCCGCTTGATGGTTACCACGCCAGTGTTCACGGTGATGGTGGCGAATGTTGCTTCCAGGTTTAGTTCATCCAGGAAGATCTCGTATTCACCGGTGTCGATCTCCAGGTCTGGCGCTGGAAGAACCTCGACGCAGACCTTCTCACTTCCGGCAGTGGATTCGACCTCAATCGTGGCCGCCGCGTATTCGTCATCCGCATCGAGGGGCTCAACAGTGACCTCAATAACTTTCTTCTGCAGGGGCTTGAGCACCAGCGGGAAAGCGATCACGCTCAGATCCAGCGAGACCCAAGGCTGCCTGGAGACGATGTGCTCAATTGTGACTTCGTTCTGTGTGGAGCGATTCTCAATGACGAGCGATGCGGGGGGTGGAAGATCTTCGTGCTGGAACCGACTGGGCACGATGGAGACATTCAGGCTGAAGAACTTGTGCCCACAGAGTGAGCAGTAATTGTCTCCATCCTTTACCACCCAGACACAGCAGTTTGGACACGTAATCATTGCCGCTTCTACGCTCGGATCGTCCTACGTCGAAGTGCTTCTTTGTTACCCGGCGACGGGATATTCCCACGCGGGAACATCCCGGACAGTCGGATACGTATCAAGTGCCCACTCGATACCCGAGTTATCCAGTTTGCGCAGATACTCATACCTCATGGTGTGATCGATCTTGGTTATACTGTCGAGATCTTGTTTGAGGCTCGCGCCGCCGCGTCCTTGGATTTCCTTTAGCTTCTTGCCCAGTATGATATCGTCTGGAGTGTTTCGAATAAGGTCCGGGCTATTCGATGCGGCCTGAACCGCTCGATGATAGACGATAAGCAATTGTTCGTCCGCGAATAGCTTGTTCTCCCTTTCTCGAATTGCTGCGCTTAACGTTTTCCGGAGTTCGGAATCCTTGAGTAGGCTCGCCGCAACCTGACGTCTGGGCCCAATGGATTCCGGCCTACTGAACGGCTGTCCCAGCATATAGTAGTAGGAATGCAACCCCTTCTGCTCTTTGAGCAGCAGCACCTTTAGCATGTGGCCGAACAACACAATGGAGATAATCTCCCGTACTGTGCTTGCTTGCTCATCGGTGTATACGACAAGGTCTTCAAACTTGCCTTCCCACTGTTTTGAAAGGTGGAGCGGAATCAACTGCTGTGCGTTACCCGCACCAGTTTGGTTGAGTTTGTCATAGAAGTCCCAGTAAGTTGTGTGCGCGTCGTGCTCCACGATGGGTAGTAGTGGAAGTGAAAAGGCAAAGTCAGACAAATACAGGTAGATCTCGGAAGGGTTAGCGGTTGAATGAGCTTCTATCACATATCCAGGCCCCAGTCGTGCCTGCAACAGCTTGCCGATGTCAGCGGTTAGTTTGACATACTTCGGCAGGTCCTTGTCGGCCACGCCCAGATATACGCTGTGCTCGATTTCCGCCGTGGTAACCCCAAGCCGCTGGTTTTGCCGGAGCATCGGCAGCGCGGCATTGACGAGTACCTGTAGATACTCCTGCAGCCGGTCTTTCACGAGGGGATGTTCGAGAACATCAACAGCGCGGCGATTGTCGCGGAAGTCCACGGCGAAACGCTCTTCGCAAAACTCGTCCAACTTTCTTGACATAGCCTGCGCGCCTTCGACGGTGAGGGCAGCAGCAAGCTCAAGAATGCCAACGCCCGCGCCGACGCCACCTACAAATCGTCGATATTCCTTCTCCGGATTAACAGGGATGGCCTTGCCGATATCTTTATCGTGGTCGAGGCAGTAGAAGTCTTTCCAATGCTGGGCCTTGTCGTAGAGGCGGAAAATCAGTACCTGCGTGGTTGACTCGACATGCTGGAGGCTTTGGGAGCTATTTGCGCGCTTGTCAGCATAACCCTTGGCAAATTCAACGAACGCCCCAAGCTCCTTCTTCACCTGCTCCAGGTGTTCGGCGACCGCGAGGGCCGTTTTGTTTGCCTCGGCAAAGAGACTGGCCTCCGCCTGACACAGAAGGACCTGTGTAGCGGAGTCCTTTAATTTCTGCACAAGGATACTGGTTGTCCAATCCGAAACGCCAAGGACCTTGACGGTAAAGCTAGATAGGGCATCCTTCAATTGGTCCAGGAGGTCCTTGCGCGTGACTTTGTTCTTCTCCGCATCGCTTGCCGATTCGGCCCGACTTTCGCCGAATACGGCAGGGGTGCCGGCCTCCTCGGGAGCGCCCAGCGCCCGTAGGCCAGCGATACACTCGTCCAGATAGCCCCCGTCGCGCGTGGAGGTGCCCACCCCACGCGCCGGGTTCTCGAGCGCACGCTCGCGCAGGAGTTCATCTGCCCGCTTCTTAGCGGTTTCAGTGGCCGGACCGCCTTGATTCCTCAGATGCTTGATCGCGTCACCCCACCTGACCTTGTCTTCGCCAAGGGAGTATGTGAGTTTCTTTTCCAGGCTCTCGAGTTTTCCACCGACTTCGTCGACGTCCGCGGCCTGCTTGATCGCAGTCCGGCGGAAGATATCCTCGACGGCCGCGGCAATCATGTCTCTCCATTCAGTGCCGAATAGTGATGGAATGCCGTCGCGGTCGAGCGAGGCCCGAGCCATGTCATTCCGGATGTCCATTCCGACGCTCGGATCGGGAAGATCTCTGAGAATATATTTGCCCACGATATCCGCGCCCAACTGCGCGGCGCAGGCGGCGCGGATCATGTCCTGGGGCACTTCGATCTTCGACAACCCGCAAGCAGCAAACCGGCGTGAGAAAGTCTGAGGCAGGTTAACCCCCTCGGTCGAGCTGTTCACGCCCGCATCACCGGCCAAAGAAAGCACGATATTGGAGTAGTCAGAGCGTTTCGCAGAGGCAAATGCCCCAGGCAGGAGATCGAGGTACAGGCTCTCTGCCAACATTGAGAACAACTCACGCCGGTTTCCGGGTGCCAACGATATGCCAGCGGCATTGCGCATCTCCAGAAGGTAAGTCACATCAACAGGTGGGCCCATGATCGTCAGGGGCTTCTTGTCCTGCCATGTCACGTCAAAGTCCATCCCGATTCCACCGCCCTGCTCCTGGCCCCCACTGTCGTCGCGCTGGCAGAAATGGTCCAGTTCCTTCAATGCGGCGTATGCATTGCCATACGAACGACTAGCTCTCTCCCCATTGTTGGGGTCAGAGTAGTAAACATTCGGGAGGAAAACATATGAGGCAATTCCATGAAGCTTCTGGACAGTATCCTCCAGATGGCGCAGCAGAAACGTGAGGTTAAGCAGAGTGCCGGCGCCGGTGCCACCAGCGACCGAAGAAACTACGCAGACCATCGGAAGACCAGTGGGGTCCATGTTCGCTTCGCCCAATCCTCGTTCCCTATAGAAGTTCTTCGTATTGACAAGCATCTCGGACTGGCGCAGTTGCATTACCGCGCGCTTCACGGCAGCTTGGACAGTAGTGAAGCTAGCCATGAACATCAACCGGCCCACCGCTCTGACACCGCCGGCTCCGTCGGCGATACCTCGCCCGTACCTCTCAACCTCTTCATATAGCCACCGGTGGATGTAACCCCACTTCTGCCGGTTGCGAAAAATATCAATCGCGGCCTCACCCACTGTCCCGTTCAACAGCGGCACTTTTTCTTGGTCTTCGAAGCCCACAGCAAGCATCGCAGCATCGAGATCGTCACCACGCGCGTCACAATCCCGGATGTCCGTATCTATCCAGAGAAACTGCGTGCAGGGCAAACTGCGCACCCTGAACCTCTCGTAGAATCTCCGGCGGAGGCGCAACAGCACTTCTTTCCCGGTGCCGCCAAGGCCGACATACAAGGTCGGCCGGATCGGTTGTTGAGTCTTGCTTGTCGGATTCATATCTGCTTTTCCTTTCAGCCCAACAGAAAGAACAACACTATCCCCGCCACTATGCAGATAACCAGAACAAAAACGGCAGCCTTCGTGCCGATCACTCGGCTCAGGCCCAGCAAAGTCATGAGCATCAGCACAACCAAAAACACACTTTGCCAGATCCAACTGAATCCACCCAGGAACGCCAGACCTGCAAAGGTCAGCAGTAGATAGAAGAGCAAGACGAGTGCGGCGGTAGCTGATTCCGGCACTTTGATGTTACCTTCAACCATGCGCATGTAGAGCCACCGCCCTAGTGCCCAACTGAGCCCTGCTCCAATGAGAAAGATAACAACCCGAACACCGAGCCCGATGTCTTCTGGAATGGGCTGTAATTTGCTGTTTTTGAAGGCTATCAACAGCGAGATAACCAGCAGAAAGATGTTTGCCAGACAGAATACCGTAAACACCGTTACGACGAGCGGTCTGACATCTTTGACGCCTTGTTGTGTGGGCATTGTTACCTATCTCCTTCTGGGAGGAGGCGCTGCAGTCGTTGTAGCTGCTGTCGCCGCAGTCCTTTTCTTCTTGAACCTCAAATCAACTAGCCTACGCCTAGCTTCAACAGTAGCCTGTTGGCCATCGCTCAAGCGGATCTGAGCTATGGAAGGTTGAACTATTCGCGTGCCTGTCGCAGGCACAAAAGTATCACGTTCCACGCGTCCGACAATCTCACGCTGGACCAGCACATTGCCATTCTCCACAGCACATTCCAACGATACGCCAGCCTGCGTCTTTGCCTCAACATCCCAAGTGTTGTGCGTCGCCAGAGATGCGGCGTGCTTTACGCCGACAAACACGCCAAAGATCATCAGCCCGACAAGTGCCAGCATGGCCAGCCAAAAGAATGTCGGGTACGACGGGTATCGAACACGGAAGACCACCGGGCTGGTTACCTGTACCGCAGTAACGGCCTCGCTCATGAGACTGGGAAGTCGGTCGACAGCATAGACCTTGCCGGTTTCCCTGGCCTCTTGAATCGTTGCTGCATTGAACTCCTGTAAGAACTTCGGCCGCAGTCGAAAGTTCTTCTGCGGAACGTGTATGACGAAGCTCAGTTGCAGGGTCGCGTCTTCGCTCGACTTCACCCACGCGGCTTTCCACAAGGACGCCAGATCGTTCCGGAGCTTCAGCTTGCCAAGATCGACATCGATCTTGTAGACCTGCTCGGTCTCATCGCCAGGCCCAAGCCTTTCGACGGTTCGAGGGCTAATGTCGATGTTTTGCCTCTCCGGATAGATGAGCGAATCCTTGCCGAAAGAGGCCTCTCGTTTTGCGACCTCAATCGAGGAATCCGTGATTTCGATGTGGTCGAACTTCGATTTGACCTTGACTTCTATGAGTTCTCTAACAGGTTTTCCTGTGTCGTAAATAATCAGGCTGGTTCGCGGATTGACATTAGCGCGCACCCAACTGATTCCAACCGTATCCCTGTCTAGCGGTTTCATCCTGAGGGCATCCGTGCGAAGGACTCCCGCCGCGCGGCTATGAAATCCTGCCAATTCCCGTTCGTACAGGTCGCTGTCGCCATCTTTCTTCAACAATGCATAGATCACCAGACCTGGACGGCCCGCTGGCTGACGCAGCGGGAAGATGGTCACCTTCTCTACCGCATCGGTACGCAGTTTCTTGTAAAACTGCTCAGTATCGCCAGCGTCGGCGCTGCCGGGGGCATCTTGAATGTTGTCGGTAATCATCCAGACAACCTCGACACCGTCCTGCACGGCGCGGTCCAGAGCTTTGTCCAACAATGTGCTGTTACCGAAGGGCAATTGCTCGAGATCTTCCAATCCCTTGACTCGCTGCGCACGCTCGCTGAACGCGTAGACTGCAACATCCTCACTCTGCGCGCGTAAAGCTTCGAGGAGCGTGTCGCTCAGTTGCCGGACGACGTTATCCCGGTAATAGGGCCTCATGCTACCCGACCGGTCGATGAGCACGGCTGACTTTGGACCCGTCCAAGCGGCCGCAGCTATCAGTGCGAGTGCTAGAGATGTTTTCAGCAGATCCATGAGTAGATCCCGACGGTTGTGTCCTTCAAGGTCGAACAAAACGTCAGCGAGTTGCCGAGCGCGTAGACCCCGACACTCTCGCGGAAACTTTCTTTTTGGACGAGGAAATCAGCACGCGTGGCGCCGTGATAAATCCTGAGCCGAAGCGCGGATGCAGAAGGTTCTGCCATCCCGACGGTTATGCCGTCAACCGCGAGCGCCGGGTACATCGCGCTCAGTTGCTCATCCTGCTCGGCAACGCGACTCACCGCGTCTTCAAGAACCGAAATGGAGGATTCTTGAGCAAGCACCGGTCTCCCTGTGCCGTCCTGAGTATAGGTGGCTTCACCGGCGACAGGTATAATGGCCGCTCCGGAGGCACCACGACCCCCCTTCTGCATGAAGAACACGGGGCGCCCGCCCTGCTTGCCGGGGATGTAGAAGGATGAATCCTTCACCATGAACGGAAGGCGGCCGAAAGCCTGGTGCAATGTCTGGTCCCTCGTTTCCACGGACGCTTTGAAGCCCGTCGGAAAGGGATACGACCGCACCTGCCCTGCGGCCACGACATGCAGTTGAGTCTCTGAATACGTATAAACATACCCACCGCAACGAAATGGTCCGGCGAGGCGCTTTTCGGGCAGCTCGATCCTGCTCTCCACTTTGCCCGAGACAAGGCTCGCTGAGGCCAAATAGGTGCGGGCATTCCGCCGAGTGAGTAGATATGCCTCCTTTTCGCCGCCATCGACCCCGCAAGGTTCCTTGGTGAAGTCGGCCACTGCCGTTTCATCAGATTCCAGATCGATTTTGAGTTCGCGCGAGTCAATTATCCCCACTGCGGCGATGCTACGCTGAGAAAGCGCGACGATAGCGGGTTGCGTCCACTTGTCGCCGGCGGGCATCTCACCCAACGCCAAGGGAGCGGCACGCCCGTATTCCTCTCCCAGGTGGATGATCGGTGCCAGCGAGCCCGAGAAGGGCGAATATCGCGAAAGCTGTCCTTCAGCTGAAAGCAGCCACAACCACCCGCCAAGCGCAAGCGGCGCCACCCAGAATCGCTCTTGGGTAAATAGACGTTTGTCTGGAGTGGGCCACTTCTTGACGGCTGAAGAATAGACCCCAGGCAGGAGGTCCCGGTACTTGAAGGGGCCGCAACAAGATCGGCACTGGCGCGCCAAACTGCGGTTAAGCGTCCCACAGCGGCTGCACGCCTGAGTTGGCCCACCACAGATCGCGCAGTGCCCCCCCTTGTCGCTTGGTATGGCGTCGGCATCACAAGAAGGGTATGCGCACTTTCCCATCGCTTTATCCGTTTCCTCATTAGAATACTGGGAACACTAAAGCATACATCGAATTAGATGTCAATGCGCTCGTTTTTTTCGATTGCGGCTAAAGTCTTTGAATTCAATCAAGTGGAGGACCAAAGACCCGACTTTTTCAAATCCGCTGGTCTTTTGAACTTGGCTCCATATCCAAAGAAGGGGGTTATACTGTTCCTGGAAGCTGAGCAGGTGAGACATTTAGCGCCATGGGATCTGAACGCGATGCCAATGCCGACGTGGCTTTGCCGTCGGCTTGCTGGCAGGGGACGGTTTCGCGTTGGGCACGGCGCCGAACGGCCGGCCTGACGCGACCTTGAAGAACGGGAGAGTCGATGACCAATGCCACCCAAGTTGGCGGTGAGAAGAGCAAGTTGATCGGCTTCTACTCAGGCGCGACCTCCGACGACCAAGGACGGCGACTTGCGGACATCCAGGCCTGGGGCTTCGACGAGATCGAGCACACCCACGACTATATTCAGTGGATGTTTCCTCTCCGCAAACACAGCTCGGTCAATCCCAGCGCTCCGGTGCTGGACGCCAAGGTCATCGCGGCATTTCGCTCCAGGCAGGACTTACGCGATGCCTTCGTCCGATCACTGGAGACGATGCTCCGCTTCTACGGTTTCGAGCTCGATGGTTCAGGCGATGAGCCAGAGGTGCGATGTTCGGAACAGTTCGAAGCACGAGCCTCCAACTGGATGACTCCGGGGAACCACAATCATCTCCGCATAACGCGCATTCTGGCTTGCTTGCGGACGCTTGGCTTAAGCAGGCATGCTGAGGCTCTTTTTCGGGCGCTGCAGGAGGTGTACTGGAGCGAGGCGCAGGCGAAGAGCCATGCGATTTCCGAGGAATCGTTTTCGTTTTGGAAGAGCGCGGCGGGATTGGGCAAACCGGACCGTTGAATTGACGTGGCGCAAAGCGATAGGACAGACAAGGGACGTTATGGGTAATAGAATGATGCGTAGACTGCTGGTGTTGGGAGCCTTGTTAACCGCGCTCCTCTTGCCAAGTTGCAGCCAACTCGGGATTGGGTTCACGAAGATTGGCGACCTCCTCGCGAATCCTCAGAAGTACTCGACGCAAGAAGTCCGTGTTCGGGGCAGGGTGACGAACGTGCTAAAGCTTCCGTTTGTTGCGACGAAGATTTATTCGATTCGCGACGACACCGGGGAGATTAACGTTCGAACGGACCGTGAAGCTCCGATGGTCGGGGCAACAGAGGTTCGCGTCAGAGGCGTCTTGGACACTATCGCGACGATTGGCGACCAGAACGTGGGTCTGCATCTACGCGAAGTCGAGCGCTGGTGAGCCGGCGGAACGCCAGAAGTCCCAGGCGCGTTGTTTGACCCGCGCACGCACGTCTCCCACTTCCCATTCACATAGAACCCGACCATTTCAACGATGAAAACGATAGCGATCATTCTTCCCCATTGCGGCGCATGGCCCGGCCGAAAGGGCACCCCGCGCCCCGGGGCCTTGGGGCAGATCGGTCAGTCACCGGGGTTTTCCGGTATCCATCCGCCCCGCCCATCGCAAATACCGCAGCATCTCCCATCGCTCGCGCCACATCAACCCCCAGAATTGCGCGAACGTGATCTCCCCGGCGTGCACCCCCCAGTAGGTTTCGATGCGCCAGCGCAGATACGGGCTGCGCCACGGCCGCAGGCGGTACCCGCGAGTGAGGCGCCACAGCGTGCGGAGCATCATCTGCCGGCCGCGTTCTTTGTCGGCCGGACGCCTTGATCGGGGGTGGCGTAGTACCCGCTGCGCGCGTGCACGGTGGGATTGCCCGGCGCCTTGACCGTCACCTTGATTTGCCGGAACGAGCCGTCCATGGCCTGGTTCAAGGGCGTGTACGCGATGGTGTACTGGTTGCGGATATCGTGCGCCACCTGCGCGGCGATGCGCTCGACTTCCGAAACGTCCCGCGGGAAAAACGTCTCGCCGCCGGTCGCCTCGGCCAGCGCTTCCAGCGCCTTCCGCGCGCGGGTGGCTTCACGGCGCTCCTCGTCGCTCAGCAGGCCCACGCAATAGATCAGCACCTCGCTCTGCTGCGCGGCCCTCACCAGGTCTTCCAGGCTGACGACGCTCGAATTGTCGTTGCCGTCGGTGACCACCACCAGGACTTTCTTGTCCTTGTGCGCCTTTTCCTTCACGTGGTCGATGGACATGCGGATGGCATCCCGCATGGCCGTGCCGCCGCGCGAATCGATGCGCGTGAGCGCTTCTTCCATCTCCTGGATGTCGCTGGTGAAATCCTTGCCGTGCGGATTGTCGAGGAAGGCTTCGTCGTTGAAGTTAACGATGAAGACCTCATCGCCGGGGTTGGAGGCTTTGACCAGCGCCAGCGCGGCGGCCTCCACCTTGGCCCGCTTGTCGCGCATGCTGCCGCTGTTATCGATGATCAGTCCCATCGAGACCGGGACGTCCTCGCGCTTGAATTGCTTGATCTGTTGCTGCACGCCGTTTTCGAAAACGGTGAAAGCCTGTTCCGGCAGGTTGGTGACCAGATGGCCGTTCTTGTCCATGACGGTGGTGGGCAGAACCACCAGTCGCGTATCCGCCCGGAATACCGTGCCGGTATCCTCTTGCGAGGGAGGCTTGGGAGCGGGATTCCCCGGCTGTCCCAGAAGGGCCGAGGCGGCTGAAACGAAGGCGGCGAAGGTAGTAAGAAGGCGATTATTGAGATGGAGCATAATAGCCCAGTCTCCAGAAAGCCCGGAGAGGAGGGAGTCCGCGAGGCTGTACCAGTTTCACCTGAACGCGCCGGTATTTTCCATCGTGTTCCTGGTTCCGCGGTGAATAGCCCAGAATGTACTGATTTCGAAGCTCGACCCCGATCTTGGCGGCGATATCCGGCAACTCGTTCAAGTTCTCGACGGCGTACTGCCGCCCGCCGGTCTGCTCGGCGATATCCGTCAGCAGGCCGGGCCCGGCCAGTTCCTCCGCCGTACGCGAGCGCGACCCGATCGGTTCATAGATTCCGATGGCGTAGATTTGCGTGTCCGCTTCTCTCACCAGGTTCTTGATTTCTCCTTCGGTGTAGCGGCTGTTGTTGTCGCCGCCGTCGGAGATCAGCAGCAGCGCCTTGCGCGGGTTCCGGGCCTTCTTCATCTCGTGCAGCCCCAGGTAGATGGCGTCCAGCAGGGCGGTCCGGCCTTTGGACTGCGTGAAGGTGAGCCGGTTCTGAATCTCCTCGAGGCTGGTGGTGAACGGCTGGACCAGTTCGGCCGAGTCGTGGAACTCCACCAGGAAGAACTCGTCCTCGGGGTTGGCGGTCTTGAAGAACTGCGCCACCGCCTCCCGGGATTTGTCCAGTTTGCTCCCCATGCTGCCGCTGCAATCGAATACCACGCCCACGGAAAGCGGAGCGTCCTCGCTCGAGAATTGAGTGAGATCCTGCTCTTTGTGGTCCTCGAGAATCTTGAAATTCTCCTTTTCCAGTCCGGTGACGAAGCGGTTCATGGGGTCGGTGACCGTCACCGGGATCAGCACCAGGGTGCTGTCCACGCGGATGTTGGCTCTGGGAACGGCCGCGGCGCGAACCGAAGGCTTGGCACGCGGCTCGATGGTGACCTGGGCCCACAGCACCGGCGCCAAACAAACCCAAACTGTACTGAATGGCAACAGCTTACGGTAGGAGGGCAGCATCGGCGGCTGGCCAGCCTTTCTTCATTGATTTTAGCATACGGGTTTTGTGGTATGATCGCCTGTGCCGCGTAAAATACTGGGCGTTATTCCGGCGCGTTTCGCATCTTCCCGTTTTCCCGGCAAGGTTCTGGCCCAAATCGCCTCCAAAAGCATGCTTCAGCGCGTCTACGAGCGCGCCTCCCTGGCGCGATACCTCACCGCCACGATTATTGCCACCGATGATGATCGGGTATATGAAGCTGCAAGAGGTTTCGGGGCCCGCGTGGTCATGACCCGCGCGGACCACGTTTCGGGCACCGACCGCGTGGCGGAAGCGGCCTCGGCCGAGAACGCCGAACTGGTGGTCAATATTCAGGGAGACGAACCGCTCATCGACCCCGCCGCCATCGACGCCGCGATTCTCCCGCTGGCGCACGACCCCGGGATCGTCATGGGCACGCTGAGGAAGGCCATCGAGGACCCGCGCGAGATTACCGATGCCAACGTGGTGAAGGTGGTGACGGACCGCAACGGCGACGCGATTTACTTTTCGCGGTGTCCGATTCCCTACCAGCGCGACCAGGCGCGGCCGGGAACTCATTTCAAGCACATTGGCCTTTACGTGTACCGGCGGGATTTTCTGCTGGGGTATTCGGCGCTGCCGGTGGGGCCGCTGGAACGGGCGGAACGGCTGGAACAATTGCGCGCGATCGAGAACGGGTATCGAATCCGCGTGGTGGAAACCGAGTGCGAATCGCTGGGCGTGGATACGCCCGAGGACCTGGAGAGAGTTTGCAAGTTGTTCGAAGCCACGATGGCACAGGGGGTGAGACAGTATGGCTAAATATATATTCGTAACGGGCGGCGTGGTTTCTTCCCTGGGCAAGGGCATCGCCGCCGCTTCCATCGGGTGCCTGCTGGAGAGCCGCGGGCTGAAGGTCGCCTGCCAGAAATGCGATCCCTACCTGAACGTGGACCCGGGCACCATGAGCCCCTTCCAGCACGGCGAAGTGTTCGTCACCGACGACGGGGCGGAGACCGACCTCGACCTCGGCCACTACGAGCGCTTCACCCACTCCAAGCTGGCGCAAGCCAATAACCTGACCTCCGGCCGCATCTACGAGCAGATCATCGCCCGCGAGCGCCGCGGCGATTATCTGGGCAAGACCGTGCAGGTGATTCCGCACGTCACCAACGAAATCAAGGCCGCCATGAAGAAGCTGGCGCAGGGCCCGGAGGGCGCCCCGGACGTGGTGATCGTGGAAATCGGCGGCACCGTGGGCGACATCGAATCGCTGCCGTTCCTCGAAGCCATCCGCCAGATGCGCCATGAGCAGGGGCGCGACAACACCCTGTTCGTGCACGTGACGCTGGTGCCGTTTATCGCCGCGGCCCAGGAGTTGAAGACCAAGCCCACCCAGCACAGCGTGAAGGAGCTGCGCGCCATCGGTATCCAACCCGACATCCTGCTGTGCCGCTCGGAGCGTTTCATCCCGCAGGAAATGAAGGAAAAAATCGCGCTGTTCTGCGACGTGGACGTGAAGGCCGTGATTACGGCGCGCGACGTCAAATCGGTGTACCAGGTGCCGGTCATGTTCGCCGCCGAAGGCGTGGACGAGATCGTGCTTCGGCTGTTGCGCATCGACGCCGGGCCGCGCGAGCTCAGTAAATGGACCGCCATGCTCGAGCGCATCGCCAACCCGCGCGACGAGGTGTCCATCGGCCTGGTGGGCAAGTACACCGACTACGAGGACTCCTACAAGAGCCTGAAGGAGGCGCTGCTGCACGGCGGGCTGGCGCACGAGCTGAAGGTCGATATTCACTGGATCGACGCCGAAGGCGTGGTGGGCGAGGGCTGGGAAAAGCAGCTCGAAGGCTACGACGGCATCCTGGTGCCGGGGGGCTTCGGCAAGCGCGGCATCGACGGCATGATCAACGCCATCCGCTACGCGCGCGAGCACAAGGTGCCCTATTTCGGCATCTGCCTGGGCATGCAGACCCTGGTCATCGAATACGCCCGCAACGTGTGCGGCCTGGCGGGCGCCGATTCCACCGAATTCAATTCCGGAACGCCGCACCGCGTGATCTTCAAGCTGCGGGAATTGAAAGGCGTGGACGATCTCGGCGGCACCATGCGGCTGGGCGGCTGGCCCTGCAAGCTGGCCGAGGACAGTTTCGCCTACCGCGCCTATGGCGTGCGCGAGATCAACGAGCGCCACCGGCACCGCTATGAGTTCAACCGGGAATACGAAGACCGGCTGAAAGCCGCGGGGCTGCGAATCACCGGCGAGACGCCCGACCAGACCTACGTCGAGATCTGCGAGATCGCCGATCATCCTTGGTATCTCGGCTGCCAGTTCCATCCCGAGTTCAAGAGTAAGCCGATGGAACCGCATCCCCTGTTCAAGGCGTTCATTGGGGCCGCCTATGAGAACCGGCGGCGCCGGTTGGCGCAAGCCGGGGAAGAGTCGCGGACCGACGCGGTTTACTCCCATGGCAATTGAGTACAGCGCGTTCGGCCGGGGCCTGGTGTTGATCGCCGGGCCGTGCGTCATCGAGAGCGAAGAGCACGTACACCGCCTGGCGCGCGGCATCCGCGACGCTGTGAGCGAGTTCGTCTTCAAGGCCTCTTTCGACAAGGCCAACCGCACCTCGGGCGGCACGTATCGCGGGCCCGGTCTGAAGGACGGACTGCGCATCCTCGCCGGCGTGAAAGCCGAGGGCTTTCCCATCCTCACCGACATTCATGAAGCCTGGCAGGCCGAGCCGGCGGCCGAAGTGGCCGACATTCTCCAGATCCCCGCGTTTCTCTGCCGCCAGACGGACCTGCTGCTGGCGGCCGGCCGCACCGGGCGGATGGTCAACATCAAGAAGGGGCAATTCGTGGCCCCGCACGACATTCACCGCGCGGCGGAAAAGGTGGCTTCCACCGGCAACCGCCAGGTGATCCTCACCGAGCGCGGCTCCTCGTTCGGCTACAACAACCTGGTGGTGGATATGCGCGGCCTCCAGATCATGCGCGATGCCGGCTGGCCGGTGGTTTTCGACGCCACCCACAGCGTGCAGGTGCCGGGAGGCGCGGGAGACGCTTCGGGGGGACAGCCGCAGTTCATCGAGACGCTGGCGCGCGCGGCCGTGGCGGCGGGTGTGGACGGCGTGTTTGTAGAGGTCCACGACGAGCCCGAAAAGGCCCTCTCCGACGGCCCCAACGCCCTGCGGCTCAGCCTGTTGCGCGACTTCTGGCGGCGTCTGACGATGATCGACTCCCTGGTGAAGTCCGCGAATTTCCTGCACACCGCGGGGGTGTGACCCGTCATAAAATAGGGGGTAGAATGTTCCACCCAACAAGACGCCGGCGAGGCTTTTCACTCATCGAGCTGCTGATCGTGATCGCGATCATCCTGATCATCATCACCATCGCGGTTCCCAAGTATCAGAAGACCCAGATGTTCATGCGCGAGACCGCGGCCATCAAAGCCATCCAGACCATTCACCAGATGGAAGTGCAGTACCAGTCCCAGTACGGCCGCTATGCGGCCTCGCTGGCGGAACTCGGACCCCCTGCCAGCGGCGCGGCCAACCCCTCCGCCGCGGACCTGATTGGCAACGATCTGGCGGGCGGAGAAAAACAAGGCTACAAGTTCACGCTCACGGGAAACCCGGGTGGCTACACGATCAATGCCAACCCGATCGCGTACGGGTCTTCGGGCAGCCGCTCGTTCTTTTCGGACCAGTCCATGGTCATCCGCGAGAACTACGGCCCGGAGCCAGCCACGGTCAACAGCAAAGAGCTGCGGTAATCGGGCCCTGGGCGGCCCTACCCCACTGAAAGCCATCCGTTGTAAAATCAACCATTAGGTGGTTGAATTTCATCCATGATTCCACGCTTTGTGACCGGGCCGCTGCTGGCGGCGCTGCGGGACACGCCCGTCGTTCTGCTTCACGGGGCCCGCCAAACCGGGAAGAGTACTCTGGTTCAACATATCGCGGCCACCCATCATCCCAGCCGCTACATCACTCTCGACGACCCTGTTTTACTTGCGGCGGCTCGGGAGGATCCTGCCGGTTTCCTTGCCGGCATCGATGGCGCGGTTGTAATCGATGAGGTCCAGCGTGCGCCCGATCTCTTCCTCGCGATCAAGGCCGAAGTGGACCGCCACCGCAAGGCTGGCCGGTTCTTGCTCACGGGATCGGCCAACGTCCTGCTCATCCCGCACCTGGCTGAGTCTCTGGCCGGCCGCATGGAGATACTGACGCTTTGGCCGTTTTCCCAGGGCGAGTTCGCCGGCGCGCCTGAGGCTTTCATAGACGCGGTTTTTTCAAGGGCTCTGCCGGAACTTTCAACCAGCCCGCTGAGCTCGGCTGGTCTGTTCTCGCTGATCCTCGCCGGAGGATTTTCTCCGGCAGTGGAGCGCGCCAACACCGAGCGGCGCCACGCATGGTTTGGCTCGTACGTGACGACCATTCTGGAACGGGATGTCCGCGACTTGGCCCACGTCGAAGCGCTTCGAGCCTTGCCGCGCCTGCTTGCTCTGGTGGCGGCCCGTTCCGCCTCATTGCTCAACTTCGCCGAGATGTCGCGGTCGGCGGGCATCCCGCAGAGCACGCTGAAGCGCTACTTCGCTCTGTTTGAAGCCACGTTTCTGGCGCGGCTCATTCCGGCGTGGTCGACCAACCTGAGCAAGCGCCTTGTGAAGGCGCCGAAGGTTTACGTCCTCGACACCGGGCTGGCGGCATACCTGCTTGGGCTCGACGATTCGCGGCTGGCAGCCGAACCGAGCCTTCGCGGCCCCTTGCTCGAGACCTTCGTCGCAGCCGAGCTCAGCAAGCAGGCCAGTTGGTCGCGGCGGCGTCCGCGCCTTTATCATTACCGGGAATCCACTGGCCCCGAGGTGGATCTCGTGCTGGAAGAGCCATCCGGGCAGTTGGTGGGTGTCGAGGTCAAGGCCAGCGCCACCGTGACCGGACAGGATTTCAACGGATTGCGGGCTCTGGCTCAAATAGCTGGATCGCGATTCCGCCGGGGAGTAGTTTTGTACACGGGTTCGACCGCAGCCGCCTTCGGTCCCAAGTTACACGCTCTACCGCTCGGTGCGTTGTGGGCATCTCGCCCGGGGAAGTCCGCGCTGCCGGAGTAATCCATCCCTCAAAACGCGGTCACCGAGTGAATTCCCTCCGATTCCAACGCCACCGCCATCTTCTTCAACGCGGTCTTGTGAATCTGGGACACGCGGCTTTCGTTCACGCCCATCACCTCCCCGATCTCTTTCATGGTCATTTCTTTCGTGTAGTAGAGGCACACGACCTTCTGGTACCGCTCGGGCAAGGTCTCGATGGCGCGCGCGAGCGTCACCTGCAACTGCCTCCGCTGGCACATGCGGTCGGGCTGCAAATCCGGCTTGGCGGCGAATTCCTGCGTGCGGTCGCGCTCCTGGTCGGGATTGGGCGAGGCCGAAACCAACGCCACAGTCCGCAATTCCATCAGCATGCGGCGCCACCGCTCCATGCTGAGTCCCATCGCTTGCGCTACTTCGCCCTCGGTGGGGGTGCGCCCCAGCCTGGCGCAAAGATCGCGCGTGGTGGAATCCACCTGCTTTTGCCGCTTGCGGAGGTCGCGCGACGCCCAGTCGAGCTGGCGCAGGCTGTCGAGGATGGCGCCTTTGATCCGGTGCTTCGCATAGCTGTGGAACGCGACGTTTTTGGACTCATCGTACTTGACCACTGCATCGAACAGGCCCAGCACGCCGGCGTGGATCAGATCGTCGAGATCCACATGCACCGGCAGGTTCTCATGCACGCGAATGGCGATCGCTTTGACCAGCGGAAGATGTTCCAGCACGATCTGGTCGCGGACCTCGATGGAGATTCCCGGCCGCCGGCATACAGACACACTTGTCACCCTCATCACTTTTGTCCTCTTATCGGATTTTTTTGGAAGCCGGTTTCAATCTCCCGGCAACAGTAAGGGTGCAACCTGAGGACCACTTAGAATCCAGGCATAAAGGCCCTATTTTCAGTCACAGGTGGTTTGAACCCACGTTCCAGAATGGAACGTGTTTCAAATTGAAACGCGGGGATGTTTCAAAGAGGGATCGGGCCAGCTACCAGCCGGCTTTCTGCGCGATGTAGGTCTTGACGGCTAAGCCACCGAGCAAGATCCAGACGGCGTTGCGCATCAGGCCATCGAGCGTCAAGGCCGCCAGCAGGGCCAGTACGGCATAAGCACCCATGGCCCACAGGAAGCGCGTGTTCATGAATCTTCAATTCTGGCACGACTGGGGAAAAGGGGACAGACGCATTTTTCTGAGAGCTTTCCCGCGCGTTTCTCACCTCTCCTGCACGATGCCCCGCCGCTCGCGCCAGAAAGCTCCTTCGGATCGGACGTTCGGGGTTGTTACGGGTGCTCTCTTCAGACCCGCGGGTGTTTTCCGGGACTACGACCCTGCGGCCGTCAAAATCGTCAGCTTATCCACGGCTCTGTAGTCGCCGGCATTGTGGGTGACCAGTGGCACGTTCAACTGCAGGGCGGCGGCCGCAATCCAGGCATCCGCGAATGTGATAGTCCGGCCTTTCTTCCCACAACCGCTCTTAATCCGCGCCCACGCACGAGCCGTCTCCGTATCCGGCAGTAGAAGCGTAAAGCGTGTGAGAAAGCGGCGCATCAGATCGCGACGCGCAGTACCCCAGTTCTTCGCTTCCATGCCATACTCGATTCCCGCGAGCGTAATCAGCGAAACCGCCAGCGGTCTACCTGCAAGAATGGCTTGATAGACCGGAGCAAGAGAATGATTTTTAAAGAGGAATGAAACGACATCGGTATCCACAACTGCGGGCGTTGTGGAGTCGATTAGAGAGACACAGGACGGGAGCCGTTCTTACGAAGCGCCTGGATCAGGGCCACGAACTCTTCCGCCCCTTCCGGGTCGAATTCGGTGTCGGTCTTCAGGTCCTCCGCGCTGACCGGCGGCTTGAGGATAACGCCGGCCGGGAGCCGTACGTGGTCCTCTCCGGTTTCCGCTCCTTCCGTTCCTTGTGGCATCGCAATTCTCAGTTTAGCTCAATCGCCCGCCGGGTTTCGTTGGGGATCGAATACCGCTGCCACAGACCGCCGCCTGAAGCGAACCCGCCGCGCTCATCCGTGCCCCAGCACCCGGTGCGGCTGGTACGGCTCGGCCAGCGCCTTCAATTCCGCATCGTCGAGCTTCAGTTCGAGCGCGGCCACCGCCTCCTCCAAGTGCCGCATCTTGCTGGCCCCGATGATGGGGGCGGTGACTCCGGGTTGCTGCAACATCCACGCCAGCGCCACCTGCGCGTTCGAAACGCCGCGCTTCCGTGCCACCTCGGTGATGCGGTCCACCACGTCGAAATCGCAGGGCTGGTAATACATGTCGTGCCCAAACGTGTCGGTCTTCGCACGGACGGTATCCCCGTAATCCTCGCGCCGGCGGTTGCCCATCACGAATCCGCGCGCCAGCGGACTCCACGGGATCACCGCGATGCCTTCTTCCCGGCACAGCGGCAGCATCTCGCGCTCCTCCTCGCGGTAGACGATGTTGTAGTGGTTCTGCATGCTCACGAACCGCGTTAGGCCCATTTCATCGGCCTTGTAGAGCATCTTGGCGAATTGCCATGCGTACATGGACGATGCCCCGAGGTACAACGCCTTTCCCATTTTCACCACGTCGTCGAGCGCCTCGATGGTCTCCTCGATAGGCGTCTCGCGATCGAAGCGGTGGATCTGGTAGAGGTCCACATAATCGGTCCCCAGCCGCCGCAGGCTGTCGTCGATGGAGTGCATGATGTGCTTGCGCGACAAGCCGCGCTGGTTGACGTTGTCGCCCACCACGCTGAACACCTTGGTGGCGATTACCACGCGGTCGCGCGAAGGCCCGAAATCCTTGAGCGCACGGCCCAGGATCTCTTCGCTCACACCCAGCGAATAGACATCCGCCGTGTCGAAGAAATTAATGCCCAACTCGAGGGCGCGCCGGATGAACGGCCGGCCCTCCTCTTCTTCCAGCACCCACTCGCGCCACCGCTTCGAGCCGTACGTCATGGTCCCGAGGCAGATTCTTGAAACCTTCAGTCCAGCGGATCCAAGCCTGGTGTATTCCATGTCTTATTCCTATAGCACGTCTGGTGGGTAATGCAAGACCGCTCTCTGACGTTCGCGACTCGGATCGGAGCCGCGAACGTCAGAGAGCGGTCTTGTTGCTTCGACTTGACAACCGGCCCGCAACGGTGCGATAAAAAGATATAGGAGTCCTAATCCCAAGTTCCCGCCAGCAGGGGGGGTGGAGCGTTCATATGCCAACAACGACCGCAGGCCAGGCGGCCGCGCTTTCTTCCGAGGAAAAGGATTTCGCGGACCGCGCCATCGCCGCGCACTCCGGCGCTCCCGGAGCGCTGCTCGGAATCCTGGAGCGCATCCAGGAACATCATCCGCACAAGTATCTCTCTTCCGAAATCCTGGAGTATGTCGCCGAGAGGACCGATATTCCATTGGCGCAAATCTATAGCGTGGTCACCTTCTTCGCGCTCTTCAACCTGGAGCCGCAGGGCGACCACACCATCTGCATCTGCCGCGGCACGGCGTGTCACACGCGCGGCTCGCGCAACCTCTTGCAGCGGCTGCGGCTGGAGTTGGGGCTGCCCGAGGAGGGACAGGAGGGCGCCGACAAAATCTGCGCCACCACGCCCGATCGCCGCTTTTCGCTGCGCACGGTGGCCTGCTTCGGGCAGTGCGCGCTGGCCCCCGTGGTGGAAGTGGACCACGCCATCTTCGGCCACATGAACGAGCAGGCCTTGCACCGCGAACTGGCGCAGTTGAACGGGAGGAAGGCGTGATCCGCATTGAGGATATCGGCACGTTCAGCGCGGTGCGCGAGGCGGGGATGGCGAAGCTGCTGCCTTCGCGCCCCAGAGTCGGCGTGGGCATGGGCACCTGCGGCAAAGGCAACGGCGCGGAGAGCGTGTACCATGCCTTCGCCGAAGGCATCGACCGCCACGGCCGCGACGTGAAACTGGCCGCCGTGGGGTGCTTCGGATTCTGCGCCCAGGAGCCGCTGGTTAACGTGCGCCTGCCGGGCAAGCCGCTGGTGATCCTGCGGCGCGTCGAAGAGGGGGACGTGCGGCGCATCCTCGACGACATCGCTCTCGGAACGGTTCCGGAGAACCTGGCGCTGTGCAAGATCGAGGAGTGGGACCACCTCACCTCGCACCTCCAGTACGGGACCGGGTTCCCCAAGATCCCCAACTGGCAGGAAGTGCCTTTCTTCAAGCCGCAAAAGAAGATCGTGTTGCGCAATTGCGGCCTCATCAGTCCCGACGATATCGAGGAGTACATCGCCATCGGCGGCTATCAATCGCTCTACAAGGTGCTGATCGATGCCGAACCGGAGAAGGTGATCGAACAGATCAAGGCCTCCAAGCTGCGCGGCCGGGGCGGCGCCGGCTTCCTGACCGGGCTCAAATGGGAATTTCTGCGCAAGGCCGCGGGCGACCGGAAGTACCTCATCTGCAACGCCGATGAGGGCGACCCCGGCGCCTACATGAACCGCAACGAGATTGAAAGCGACCCGCACGCCCTGCTGGAAGGCATGATCATCGGCGGTTACGTGATGGGCGCCACCGAGGGCATCGTCTACGTGCGCGCCGAGTACCCGCTGGCCGTGCACCGTCTCAGCAAAGCCATCGACCAGGCGCGCCAGTCCGGCCTGCTGGGCGACAACATCATGGGACGCGGCTTCCGCTTCGACATCCGCCTGGTGGAAGGCGCGGGAGCTTTCGTGTGCGGTGAGGAGACCGCGCTCATCGCTTCGCTCGAAGGGCATGCCGGACGTCCGCGGCCGCGCCCGCCGTTTCCCGCGCAGAAAGGGCTGTGGGGCTCGCCCACCAACATCAACAACGTCGAGACCTGGTACAACGTGGCGCCCATCGTCTATAAGGGTCCGGCCTGGTTCGGAGAAACCGGCAGCGCCAAGAGCGCCGGGACCAAAGTATTTTCGCTGGTGGGCAAGGTGACCAACACCGGCCTGGTGGAGATGCCGCTGGGCACCTCGCTCAAAACCTTCATCTACGACGTGGGCGAAGGCGGCACCAACGGCCGGCAAATCAAGGCGGTGCAGACCGGCGGACCCTCGGGCGGATGCATTCCCAAGGAAATGTTCGATACGCCGGTGGACTACGAAACGCTGGCGCAGTTGGGTTCCATCATGGGCTCGGGCGGCATGGTGGTCATGGACGAAGACAACTGCATGGTGGACGTGGCGCGCTACTTCATCGAGTTCACGCATTCGGAATCGTGCGGCAAGTGCATTCCGTGCCGCGTGGGGCTCGATCAATCGCTGCGCATCCTCAACGCCTTCACCCGCGGCCAGGCCGTGGAAGCGGACCTGGACCATCTGGACGAGATGGGCCGCATGATCCGCGACACCTCGTTGTGCGGGCTGGGCCAGACCGCGCCCAATCCGCTGCTCACCACCATGCGGCACTTCCGCCACGAGTTCGAGGACCACATCCGCGCCCACCGGTGCCGCGCAGGCGTATGCGAGGAGCTGGCGCTTTCGCCCTGCGAGAACAGTTGCCCGCTGCACATGAACATCCCGCGCTTCCTCCAGCTCTATAAAGAGGACCGGCTGGAAGAGGCCTTCGAGGCGGTGGTGCTGGACAATCCGCTGCCCGCCTCCACCGGCCGCGTCTGCCAGCACCCCTGCGAGGACCGCTGCCGGCGCCGCACCATCGACGAATCGGTGAACATGCGCGAAGTGCACCGGTTCATCGCCGACGCCATCTATCAATCCGACCGCTTCGACGCCCTGGCGGAGCGCATTCGCGCTCGAAAACTGCCCCCCACCGACCGCAAGGTGGCGGTGGTGGGCGCGGGACCCTCGGGGCTCACCGCCGCTTTCTACCTGGCGCTGCTGGGGCACGAGGTCACCATGTACGATTCCAACGCCGAGCCCGGCGGCATGTTGCGCTACGCGCTTCCCGAGTATCGCCTGCCGCGGGAGGTGGTGCGCCGCGAGGTGGAGCTGATCCGGCGCATGGGCGTGAACTTCGTCGGCAACGCGGGCGTGGGGATGGACTTGACGCTGGACCAACTCGATAGCGAGTACAACGCCGTCTTCCTGGCCATCGGCGCGTGGCGGGAGCCCTGGGTGCACGTGCCCGGCACGGAGCTGAACGGCGTCATGCCCGCCCTGGCGTTTCTGGAAGAGGTGGCCAAGGATGAGCCGGCCCACCTGGGCCGCCGCGTGGTGGTCATCGGAGGCGGCAACGCCGCCGTGGATTCGGCGCGCACCTCGCTGCGCATGGGTTCGGAAGTGAAGGTGATCTACCGCCGCGAGCGCAAAGATATGCCCGCCATCCCCGAGGAGACGGAAGCGGCCCAGCACGAAGGCGTCAAGTTCGTCTTCCTGGCCACGCCGCACCGCATCGTGGGCGACGAGAATGGCAACGTCAAGGCCATCGAAGTGGTCAAGACCAAGCTGGGCGAGTTCGACGCGTCGGGCCGGCGCCGGCCGGTGCTTACCGATGAGATCCGCCGCTTCGAATGCGACTCCGTGATCCTGGCGGTGGGTGAGTCCGTGGACCCGGATTTTGCCCGTTCCTCGGGCCTGAAGCTCAACCCGGACGGCACGCTGGCGGTGGACCGTCATACGCTGGAGACCAGCCGCGGCAAGTTCTACGCCGGCGGCGACCTCATCAGCGGGGCGTCGAACGTCTCCAACTCCATGGGCTTCGGCAAGAAAGCGGCGCGCAACATTGACGCGCGGCTGATGGGCGGCGGGCGCTGGGAGGGCCTTCAGGCGCAGTTCACCTACAGCGACGTTCCGCCCGCGCAGCCCAGCAACAGCCGGCGCCACGTGGTGTTTGAGCTGCCGGCGGCGGAGCGCGCGGAGGGCTTTACGGAGACCGTGATCGGCCTGTCTCCCGCGGAGGCGCTGGATGAAGCGGGCCGCTGCCTGCGCTGCGACATCCGCGATCGCCATTAAGGATATATCGCATGCCTGACAAAATCTCCATTCGTATCGACGGCGAGTACGTCGCCGCAGAGGTTGGCCAGACCATTCTGGAAGTGGCGCGCGCCGGCGGCAAATACATTCCCACGCTCTGCTGGCTGGAAAACATCTCGCCGGTGGGCGCCTGCCGCCTGTGCATCGTGGAGGTCTCGGGCGTCAACCGGCTGCTGCCCGCGTGCACCACCCCGGTGCAGGACGGCATGAGCGTCACCACCCAATCCGAGACGCTCAAGCACTACCGCAGGATTACGCTCGAGTTCCTCTTCGCGGAGCGCAACCACGTGTGCGCGGTGTGCGTCTCCAACAACCACTGCGAGCTGCAAAGCCTGGCGCAGAAGCTGGGCGTCACCAGCGTGCGGTATCCGTATTCGTATCCCAAGCTGCCGGTGGATGTTTCCCACGAGCGCTACGTGCTGGACCACAACCGCTGCATCCTCTGTACGCGCTGCGTGCGGGTGTGCGCGGAGGTGGAAGGCGCGCGCGTGTGGGACATCGGCTCGCGCGGCATACGATCCATGGTGGTGGCCGATATGAACCGGCCGTGGGGCGAGGCGCGCGGCTGCACCAGTTGCGGCAAATGTGTGCAGGTTTGCCCCACCGGCGCCATGGCGGAGAAAGGCCAGGCGGTGGAAGAGATGGTCAAACACGACAGCAAAGTAACACGCCTGGCCGCCAGGCGGGGAGGCCATCAATGAGGCGGGCACGGCTCGCCACCGTGTGGCTGGACGGCTGCTCCGGCTGCCACATGTCGCTGCTCGACATGGACGAGGCCATTATCGCCATCGCCAAGCGCGTGGAGGTGGTTTACAGCCCGCTGGTGGATGCCCAGGAGTTCCCCAAGGCGGTGGATGTGGCCGTGATCGAAGGCGCCATCAGCTCGCAGGAAGACCTGGAGCGCGTGCGCACCATTCGCCAGCGCAGCAAGCTGGTGGTCGCCCTGGGCGACTGCGCCGTCACCGGCAACGTTCCCGCCATGCGCAACCAGATTGCTCCCCGAAAGCTGCTGGAGCGCATCTATATCGAGGGGGTCCAGGAAACCCCGGGGATTCCCACCGAGGGCGTTCCCGCACTGCTGCGCCATGCCATTCCGGTGCACGAAGTGGTGAAGGTGGATCTGTACGTGCCCGGCTGTCCGCCGTCGGCCGCGTCGATTGTCTTCGTGCTGGGCGAGTTGCTGGACGGCCGGGTGCCGGATCTGAGTTCGAAGGTGAAGTTTGGGTAAGGGTGGCCAATCATGCCTATGAAGAAGATCACGATCGATCACGTCACGCGCATCGAGGGGCACGCCACGATCGACATCTACCTCGACGACCAGGGCCGCGTCGCGGACACGCACTTCCACGTCACCCAGATCCGCGGATTCGAGAAATTCACCGAAGGGCGGCCGTTTTACGAGATGCCGTCGATCACCGCGCGCATCTGCGGCATCTGCCCGGTGAGCCACCTGCTGGCCTCCGCCAAAGCCTGCGACGCCATCATGGCCGTGGAGCCGCCTCCGGCCGGCGTGCTGCTGCGCGAGTTGATCCACTGCGCGCAATTCGTGCAGTCGCACGCGCTCAGCTTCTTCCATCTTTCGGCGCCCGACCTGCTGCTGGGTTTCGATTCCGACCCGGCGCACCGCAACATTTTCGGCCTGATCGAAGAAAGCCCCGAGATGGCCAAAGCCGGAGTGGCGCTGCGCCGGTTCGGCCAGGAGATCATCGAGGGCCTGGCCAAAGAGCGGATACACAACTCCTGGATAGTCCCCGGCGGCGTGAACGAGCCGCTGGCCCCGGAGGTGCGCGAGCGCATACTGGCCGGCCTGCCCGAGGCGCGCGCCATCGCGGAACGCACCATCGCTTTTTACAAGACCGTGCTCGACCGCTTCACCGAAGAGATCGAGAACTTCGGCACCGACCCAACCATGTGCGCGGGCCTGGTGAACCCCGCCGGCGGCCTGGAGTGGTACGACGGCCAATTGAAATTCAAGGATGCCGAGGGCGGCACGGTGGCGGCGGCGATCCCCGCGGCCGATTACGCCCAATACATCGGAGAAGCGGCGCTCCGCGATTCGTATCTGAAGGCGCCCTACTTCAAGCCCCAGGGATACCCCGCGGGCATATACCGGGTAGGCCCCTTGGCGCGCCTGAACGTGGCCGAGCGGTGCGGAACGCCGCTGGCCGACCGCGAGCTGGCCGAATACCGCCAGCGCTTCGGCCCCGTGGTCCACAGTTCCCTCCACTACCACTATGCGCGGCTGATCGAGTTGCTGCACGGTCTGGAGAAGATCGAGCGCTTGCTGGCCGACCCGGCCATCCTCGACACGCACGTGCGCTCCCACGCCGATGTGAACCGGCTGGAAGGCGTAGGCATGATCGAAGCCCCGCGCGGCACCCTGATTCACCACTACAAAGTCGATGAGAGCGGCGCCATCGTGTGGGCCAACCTGATTGTCGCCACCGGCCACAACAACCTGGCCATCAACCACAGCGTGGGGCAGGTAGCGCGCCACTTCATCCACGGCAACGAGATGAAGGAAGGCATGCTCAACCGTGTCTCGGCGGTAGTGCGCGCCTACGACCCGTGCCTGAGCTGCTCGACGCACGCCGATGGCACCCTGGCGCTGGAGATTGCGCTGAGGGGACCTGGCGGCGGGGTGCTGGACCGCATCGGCTGAGTTGCCTGACGGCGACAGTGTTTCCCATGGCGCCGTTTAGGGCCAGTTTCCGAGTGGCCGACCAGAACGAAGCCGCTGACGCGGCGGACGCTACGCGTCGTGTAAAGGGGGAGGCATTCGGCTTCGCCGAGGAGTAGTGTACGGGTCACAAGGAGGTCCCTGTGACCCGATTACGCAAAGTCATGCTGGAGGAACTCCAGCGACGTAACTTCTCTTCAGACACTATACGCGGTTACATTGGCGCCGTCGAGCGCTTCGCGCGTTACTTTGGCAAGCCGCCAGATCAACTGGGCCCTGACCATATCCGCCAGTGGCAGGCCCATCTGCTGCACGAACGAAAGCTGGCGGTGGGAACGGTGGTGAATCACGTTGCTGCGCTGCGTTTCTTCTTTCGACGCACATTGAAGCGCCGTTTTCCACCCGACTCGATACCCTACCCCAAGTACCCGCACCAGCGGATACCACGCGTCTTGAGCCCGGAGGAAGTGGCCCGACTGATCGATGCGGCCGGCAATCTGCAGGCACGCGCGATCCTTATGGCGCTGTACTCGACCGGTATGCGACGAAGCGAACTAGTCCACCTGCGCGTCGAGGACATCGACAGTGAACGCATGGTCGTCCATATTCGCAAGGGCAAAGGCGGCAAAGACCGCGATGTGCCGTTATGCCCGAAGTTGCTCGAAACACTCCGTGAGTACTGGCGATGGAAGAAGCCGAAGACATGGCTGTTTCCAGGGGAACCACGCGGTAATGGCCAGCACCTGACCGACAAATCCGTCTGGTATGCCTGCGCCGAGGCCGCGCGGCATGCCGGCCTTAAAAAGCGCGTTGCACCCCACATGCTTCGGCACAGCTTCGCCACTCACCTGCTGGAGGATGGTGCCGATCTGCCCACGATTCAGATGCTGCTCGGACACGCCGACCTGGAGGCTACCAGCATCTACTTGCATTTGTCGCGGCGTCACCTGGAGAAGACGGTAAATCCACTTGAACACTTATCCATCTCCGGCGCTTCCGACCGTCTGTATCACCGCACGAGACAAAAATGAGCCGGCCCACCGTGGAGGTGGCCGACATCCTCCGCGCACAGGGCAACCGCTTCCTGGACAGGTACGAGAAGAGCTTCGATTTTCAGCAACTCAAGGCTTTCCGAGCCATTCAGCGCTGCCGCACGGCGGCGTTGGGCGGTCATATCGATGCCTGTCCCCGGTGCGGATACCAGGCGGCCGTCTCCTACAACTCTTGCCGTAACCGGCACTGCCCGAAGTGCCAGACGCAGGCGCGCGAACGCTGGCTGGCAGCACGGGAACGGGACCTGCTGGCCACCGACTACTTTCATGTCGTATTCACCGTGCCCCACGAACTCAATGTGCTGGCGTTGGACAATCCACGCCTGTTCTACGATCTGCTATTCAACGCCAGCGCACAAACCCTGCTGGAGGTGGCGGCCGACCCGCGACACCTCGGGGCCGAAATCGGCCTGATCAGCATTCTGCACACCTGGGGGCAGAACCTACTGTTGCACCCTCATGTTCACTGCGCGATCCCAGCGGGCGGGCTATCTCCGGACCACACCCGCTGGGTGCGCCCACGGTATCCGTTCTTTCTGCCGGTGAAGGTCCTCAGCCGGGTCTTTCGCGGCAAGTTCTGCGCCGGTTTGAAGCGCCTCTATCGACGCCAGAAGCTCCGCTGCGCAGGGCCGGCATCCACCTTGGCTGATCCGAAGCAATTTCGCCGACTCCTACGAAGATTGCATCGGCAAGACTGGGTGGTTTATGCCAAACCCGCCTTTGGCGGCCCCACGCAGGTGCTGCGTTACCTGGGCCGATACACCCATAGAGTCGCCATTTCCAACCATCGGCTCCTGGCGTTTGACGGGGAACGCGTGACCTTCCGGTGGAAAGACTATGCTCACGGGGGCAAGCAGCGGAAGATGACGCTCTTGGGAACGGAATTCCTGCGGCGTTTCTTCCTCCACGTGTTGCCCAAAGGCTTCGTCCGGATTCGCCACTTCGGATTTCTGTCGAACCCGTGCCGCGCTTCCAAACTGGCCGCATGCCGGCGGTTGTTGGCAATGTGCCCGCCGGAACCGCCGGAGTGCCAGGACTCCAGCCAAAGCTCTTCGACTTGGCACTGCCCACACTGTGGCGCGGCTATGGTCGTAGCGCAGAGACTCACCGCCGCGGAAGTCTCGTGGTGCAGTTACTTCGATTCGTCATAACGCTGCGGCGAGTTATGGTCCAACGACGTGCCTATGGCACGCCGACGAATTCGTGTGTCCAGTTGCCGTCCACCGCGTTACCCACCGACCTAATGACGCACGTACGACGTTCGCTTTCCCTCCGTTCCGAACGGTGCACCCACGCTTTCAGAGACCGTCGACAGGGCCAACATCGGGCTTGCCAGTACCAAAGAGGCCTTCAATCCCCATAGCTGCCGCGTCCGCCGCAAACGCCAGCGGCTTCCTTCTAGTCTCCTTATCGAAAACGCCTCGGCCCGGAGCTTGCCTCTTCGCCCCGGCCTTCGTGCGCCGAGGCGTTTCCGATCAAGGCTAGCGACGATACGCCCAGCACTGCGGCGAGGTCCACGTCGGTGGCTTGGGCGTTCTACGGCAAGTTGAATGGGCTGGGACTTCACGGGATCAAATTATCAGACCCCGTTTGGGCCCGGCCCTCCCCGAAATTCCGGCATCCGCCAACAGCAGTGCACGCTGAAACGTTAAGGCCGAGGTTTGTTTTTTGTCCAGTATAAAAGACAGTGTAGTATAACATTACTATGATTCGTTCTCTTTTGAGACTTGTGCCGGTGTCGTTGCTGGCCCTAGGCTGTTGTCTCGGTCAGGCGCAAGCCCGGCAGGGCAAGTTCGTAATTGTCGGAATGGGAACTGCCGCCGACCTGATCACGGTTCGGGCGCAGAGGGTTGTGGCCCAGGCGGATGTCCTGATGGCGGAAGAAGGCGCCATCAAGGAAATGTGGGCGGGGTTGGCCGCCGGGAAACAGGTCTGGGAGTGGCCCCACAGCCTCAGAAAGTTCTACGGCGCCGACCCTGCGAAAATCCGCAACGCGGACCAACGCGCCGAGGCCGTCCGGCTGGACGCGACCCGCCGCGAGCTGATTGCCAAGATCGTCGCGGCCGTCAGGTCCGGCAAGACCGTCGCCTGCCTTCAGAGCGGCGATCCGATGATGTACGGCATGACGCTGTTCCTTGAGATGCTTCCGCCGGATGTGCCGGCGGAAATCGTGCCCGGCGTGGGTTCCTTTCAGGCCGCCAGCGCGGCGCTCAAGCACAGCCCGCCCTATGGCTACGACACGAACGCCGTGATCCTCACCATGGACGACTGGCAGGGCCGCCGCGACGTCAACGAGAAGCTCATGGCCACCGGAAGCACGATGGTGTTCTACACCATGAACCTCGACTACCCGCGGCTTTTCGAACAACTCAAGCGCTTCTATCCGCCCGAGACGCCGGTGGCCGAGGTTTGCGACGCAGGCGATCCGGTTCACCAGCGGGTGATTCGGAGCACGGTCGCGCGCTTCCTGGCTGACGTGGATTACCGCGCTTTGCCTGTGAACCGGCACATGCTGTTCATCGGCAAATTCCTTGAAGTTGGCCAGGCGCGCAAGGACTTTACGCCTCGCGTCACAGAGCCCGCAGCGAACAAGTAGGCGCCGGTGGCGGGACTCCCCGCCGGGGTCGATCCCGGACGGTCCAGGAGTACCATTCCGTCACCGACACAGGGGGTGATCGGACCGGAACATAACAGCAAGGCGCGAACAACTCGATTGCCGCTTGCATCGGCCTCGACGCCGTTCCGGCCGGATCACGCCCTTTCTGTCAACCTTTCTGGATCATCACTTCGGTGGACTTGATCACAACCTTGACGGCGTCGCCCTTCTTTAGGCCGAGCTCTTCCGCGCTATTACGGGTAATGATGCTCTCGACGAGGTTATCGCCGACTTTGACGACGACGTGAGCCATAATATCGCCGATCTGAATGTCCTCGATGGTACCAGGGAGCTGATTTCGGGCTGAGAGAGGCATATCACCTTCCTAAAAAAGTATTCTCTAT
>CAVRNR010000021.1:0-4498 GCA_963722575.1 Bryobacterales bacterium | reverse complement strand
AAGGCGTTGGGCGCTGAAACGCGCCGAAGGTCAGAAGCAACAATCAACCGTCGCAAAGAAGACCGCCGGCAAGAGACCGCACAAGAAGGCGCAGAGGGCTCCAGAAGCAGCCGCAACGGCCGCCGCTCAATAGAGCTCTGGTCCGGTGGCATGCTTGCGTCCGCCGCAGGAGCCGCGGCTCCAACCGGCGGCGCAAGTGCGACAGCTCATACCCAATTCGCATCTATTCTGAAGTAAGAACGGGCCGAAACCGGACCAGCGGCCGCGGTGTCTAACTCAGATATGCACATTTGCATTGCGGTCCTCCTTCTGTCAGTGGAGATCGCCCAAGCTCAATCTGGTGTGCCTACGTTTCGCGTGGATAGCGTGCTTCCATCCGGCAGTGACCAGCCCGTGCAACTCATGCCCGGAATGCTGGTCTCGATCTATGGCACAGATCTCGGCCCCCGAGAGAGCTGCATTGGCCAAGCGGACGCGACAAAGAGGGAGACGCCCAGTCCTCTGCGGCCCGACCAGCCTTTGGTAGAGACGCTGATCTATCCCAAGCAGCTTTGCGGTGTGCAGGTCATGTTTGGCGACACGCCATCTGGGCTGCTGTATGTCCAGGGGGGCCAGATCAACTTCAAGGTGCCGCAGGAGGCGCCGATGGAGGGCACCGCACCGCTGCGCGTCGTGTACCAGGGCCGCAGCAGCGCCGCCGTGGACATCCGTCTCGGCCTCGAAGCGGCCACGCTCTCGCTGGAACAACCGGCGCATGTCGGCGGACCAGTCTGGGTTCACATCCAAACGCCGCCGTTCCCGTGGTTCGGCGATGTGCAATATCCCGTGGGAGTCCACCCGGCGGACTTCGGCTGTCACGAGGTGGAAGTACGGCGCAACGGCACGCTGCTCCGGCGAATTCCGATTCGGGCCACCAGTGGTATGGTCAATGGGCTGATGTGCGGCAACATCGGCATTCCCGGCCACGAGATGCAGCATAAGAACCGGCTTCCGATGCACCTGCAGTACCGCTTCGACCTACCCGGAGTGTACGAAGTGCGGTACACGCGCCGTCGCGGGCTGCCAGGCACGCGCGATTCGCAGCCGATTTTCAAGACGGCCTGGACCCGCATTGAGATCCAGCCGGCGCAATCCGGCACACCGGTCACCCCGCCGCAGGATCCTGGGGAAGCGCTCAGCGATTACCTGCCCGGCATTCTGGGCTTCCCCGACACCGCGCACCTCTCCCTGGTCACCGAGTACCTTTATCATCAGAACGAAACCGTGCGGCAGTACACCTCATTGGGCCTCGCCTACTGGCCAGACGACGAAATCAATCGCCGTCTCACCGAACTCCTGCACACACGCGGTCCGAGCGATGTCGTAGTCGAGCGGACGTTTCGCACGCCGGGCGCGGTGGACTTCATTCTGCCGTACCTGAGGTCGGACAACCCGGTGCTGCTGCGCGGCGCCATTACCGGCGTAACACGCCTGTTGTTTGCCGATCCGCCACTGCTCTCCGCCGACGCTCGCGCGCGCGCCGAAGGCACCTTGATCTCCGCCGCCGGAAGCGTGCTGCACACCGGCGACCCGCATACGGGGAATAACTACGCTAGTGCTCTCGGCGGCGTTCACGACCCGCGCGCCCGCGACCTGCTCTGGAATTTCGTAAACCGCAACGTACTAACCGAGCAATCGCTGATCGTCATCACCTGGTTTAAGAACCCGGCAGACCTGCCTCGCCTCGCGACCCTGCTCGAAGCTCGGGCCAAGGGCGATCCCAAGGACCGCACGTACGCCTCGCTGCCTTACGCAATCCACCGGGCGTATGGCGATGCTGCGTTGCCGGTGCTAGAGTCGGCCATTCAGAAATCCGACTACGTCTGGGTGCAGACCAACTGCGCCCGTGAGTTAGTACAAGCCGGCCGCAGGTCCGGCTTCGCCTTCATCGCGCAGGCCATCGAGCAGAACAAGTTCTACCGGCGCGAGATGGTGCAGTTTGTCCAGGACCGCTTTCCGGAGTTGCGCGGCGCGGACGACAGCAAAGTATTGGCGTTCCTCAAAGCGCGCCAGTGATCGGCGAAATCATCGCGCGGCGCATTGAGCGTAGACTCCAACCCACCGAACACATGCCTTGGCGAAAGGCGCTCCACACTATTGAAGCCCGCAACGGTCGCAACAGGTCTCGGCCCGGAGTCCATCGATGCCTTCCTTCCCGATGATCGGGACCATCACAAGTCCCGCAGCGGGATCCATCCACCACCAACCCAACAGTGCATTCAACAGCAGGCCACCCAAGAGAGTGGCAGAAAGGTAGCTACAGAAGTCGGCTTGTTTTGAATCGGCGTGCATGGCTCCGCTGCCAATCTGACGAGCGACTCGCCGTTTCGCTCGGGCTAGCAACGGCATGACGATCACCGAAATGGCGGCGATCACGATGCCGAAAATACTCCGTTTTGGGGGAACGTAGCGGATCAGCATGGAGCCGGATTCGTAGAGGATGTACAACGCCAGCGCAATGAAGCACGCTCCGACTGTCCGCAACGCAGCTCGTTCGACTTGCTCACGCCGCGAAAGGTCCAGGTCGTGGTGGAGTCGCCAGAGCAGTGCCGCTCCAGACGTGACTTCGATCAGGCTGTCCAGACCGAACCCAACGAGCGAAACGGAGCGAGCGATCAAGCCGGCAACGATGGAGGTCACGCCTTCGAGGGTGTTGTAGCCGATGGTGAAGTACTCCAGCCGCTCACCGCGGCGTACGTACACTTCACGATTGGCCGTGCCGGTCGCTCTCACGTCTTCATTATGCGAGATCTACGAGCGCCCGGTTCGACGAACAATCCGGCACTTTGCGATAACACCTGACAAGGTGGCACAACACACTGCTCGCAGGGCTTTCCAATAGCCAATCCAAGGAGAACTCCGCTAGCACGCCACCACGCGCCACAAGCACGCGTCGTTGCGCGCCAAACCGACCACGACAGTTCCCACACCTGGCGTATTCCGCATCCCAACCTCATACACAAGTCCACAGGACACCACCATCTATCCGCGCTCGCCACAACTGCCATTGCCACGTCCTCGCCGCATCGCTAGGCCGACCTCCGCCGCGTTCGCCTCAATTTCCGCCTTTACTTCCTTTGCCCTTACAGGGTACGGCAAAATCAGGGGTAGTAAATTCTTAAGCCTCTTGAATGCAGTGGCTTGCGCGGTGGTCGCTCAGGTCAAACCCAGGTCAATACCAGGGCAATCATAGGGGAAAACGGAGTCTACGGGACGTCGATCAAGCGGTGAACCTGCATGGTCTGCGCATCGACAACTTCCAGGTCCGCCGGCTCAGTCTTGGGAAGGTCACTCGCCAAACCGATCAGCACCCGCTGGCGTATCCGCCATAAGCGCTGTTTCAGCAACGAATGAATGTGCCGGGTGCAAGCCAGGTACAACACACGATCCAGGTTCCGCTCGTTTTCGAGCATGGAGACGATCCGATCGTATTCCGTCTGTGTCTTGGGCGTACGCTCATATTCGAGGGCGAACCGGAGCTGCCGGCCACCCAGGGAAAGTGTAATGATCGCGTCGTAGTCCTTGGCATATTTGGAAACGGTCAATTCGTTCCGGCATCGGATCTCCATTTCGTTCTCCCACGAAACCAGAGTCCGGCTCCGGAGCAGGTCCAGGTGAACCGCGTTGACGCCCAGAGCGTGTGCAATGCCGACGCCATCCGCGCGGACTTCCGGTCCCGTTTCCGGACCACTATAGGGCGTACCAAAATTCTCAACGAGGTAAACAAGGCCGGACGAAGCTATCGCGAAAATCGGATCGCAATGCACCATCGGAAGCAAGTGCCGCGCCATGAAGCCGTGGTCCGCCAGGCGTTTCACGCGCCACCAGAACGAGCCCCGGCTCAGTTCGTATCCGTTGTGGCGCATGAACTGCCACAACTGTGTTTGCGTCACGTACTTGCTGTACATGACCTGGCGCAACAACGGCAAATCCTGAGTTGGACTGAGTGCAATCGCTCCCTTGGAATAACGCATCCCGATCTCACCTCGCTGCGTGCGACAACACCGCGATCCATGGCCGATCCCGCCGCGGGTCCGCGCAGAATGTTCCGTGCTCGCCATGCACCCATCCGAATGGGGGCAAAACGAGCAGGACCTCTTGCTGCCCGTTTCCTTCGCTGAACGAAACCAGCGCTGCGGCGTCGCACTTCCAGGCGCCCCCTCGATCGATCCATCCCGTGTCGGCCGCGCTGATCCGGAACAGGTACGCGTCGGGCAGCGTGCCGACCGGCCTCAATTGCCGGAGAAACAATTTGTTCCGCCCATTCCAGACTGACACCCCCTCGGACTCGTAAACGCGATGCATGAGCCGTTCGGCAAGCCGAGGGTGAAAGCCTGAACACCCATCCAACCGGACGTAACCGTAAAGGCATGACCGGTTGCGCAACTTGCCTCCAACCAAAACACCAGTCGTGTTGTAGTACGCGCCACGGCGCGCGGAGTTCGTGAGGGCAGCTTCG
>CAVRNR010000020.1:0-404902 GCA_963722575.1 Bryobacterales bacterium | reverse complement strand
GCACTGTCGCCATCAGCGGCCAGGGAATCTCTTCTCGTCCTTGGGGCAGCTTCTCTTCCAGAAAGCGATCCAGATCCAGCCGGCGCAGCAGCTCCAGCCCCAGCCAGGGGCCGCCGAATTTCCGGCTGCGCTCGACATGCACCCGCTTCACATCGACTTCCACCCATTCCGGCTGAGCCTCCAGAAACAAGCTGCCCTGCTGGGTGGTCCTCCCTTCGGCACAGCGCTTCACTCCCAGGCGGCCACGTTCATCCATCGCGCCCAGCCAAGCCACCACGCGCTGCCGCGGTCCGCGCTGGGTGCGATAGCTCTCTACCAGGGCCCAGTAAGCGTGGCGCTTGCCGTCCTTCCTCCGATAGCAGGGCCGCACGTACATAGCTCCATACTACGGATCTACGGCTCCGATTCAAGAGGGTTGGTCGTCACTACATCGGCTTTTCGGAACTCTGAAACTCAGCCGCGGCAACAGCGTGATGGAAACAAAAGACGGCTCTCTTGTCCGCTGGGTTCGGCAGCCTTAAAACAGGCCAAAAAAAGTTGCGGAGTCACCTCAACTGCGGAAGTTGGGCTAGGGCAAGTTCTGCAAAGCTCAAAAAACGAGCAGAGATGCCTGCTGGTGGCCGCTCATTTGGATGGATGTGAGGACCCTAGATTCCGACGTCGAGACGTAATGGCCCGAGTCTTCAGGGGTCCGGTGTGCCTACCTGCCCAAAAACGCGGCGCGGGCTTCCCTAGAATCCCACTTGCTGGACTAGCCAGAGGTCCGGTCTGGCGACCACGCGGCCTCGTCGTTGGGCTTCCTGGCTGGCAACTGCCGTGGCCGGCGTATCACGTGAGGAATCCTGCGGAAATGGGGTTCCAGGGGGGGGGGCCGACTTGCGAGGAGTAATCCGGCCGGCGGCCTACACTTCCACGAATATGCGAGTACGCGGCCACCTGCCCCTTAATCGGGGCTGAAGACAGCCAGCGCCTGCTATATTCCGAGAAATGCCTCTTCACCGCGAAACCACGCCCTCTCCACTCAGATCAATCTTTCGAATATATTTCGTCGAACGTAGTTGCGTTGTAAAACTCATCCTCAGGCGGAATTACACAGTCTTTCCTTGCGCTCACGTATCCGGCGAACGTACCAAACGTCGGATCTCTTCCGAGGTCGCCGGGCGACATGGTCTCGGGTCGGTAAACAATGGCGGCACTCTGGTCAATGATTCCGACTTTGATCAAACAGGCCGCTATGAACTCAGAGCAGAAGTACCGATCCCGATCAGGAGAAACCGGTTCAAGATCACCGTCAAAAAAGCGGGTAAGCTGTTCATGTAGCGAGTCCTGATGGGCGTCCCTGTTACGCACAAAGGCCAAAATACCCGGAACATTGTATTTGGCGTTCGTCCCTATCGCTGTTTGTACGAAAGAGGCCAGTTCTTCAAGTCTGGGGGCGGTCCAAAGCGGCTGCCTGAAAACAGCTACATGATTGTACCGCTCCACCAGTTCGCGGATGGTCACGGTTGCAAGCCCAGACCGCACAGATTCAGCCGCGATTCCGCCCCCGATGCATATTGCCGCGTGAGTATAGTCACTGGCCGTGACCTTCTTTATCCGATTTCCAATCACCCTCTTAGCATCCTCGTAGCACAGGAGTACATCTCCGGCCGCTATGCTGTTCTCTGGTAAGAGCTTCCGCTGTGGTGTCACCGCCGGTGCAATAATCCCCATATCGCCGGTTGAATTTTCCCCACCCCTGACAGGGGGTCTAGCCGGCATCGACTCTGGAATAGAGGAGGTGCCGAACCTGTTGAGGGCGAGGGAAGTGAACGATTTTGCAGAGCTGAAGCGAGAAGGACTCAGCATCCAGGCGATCAGTTCGGTGACGGGCTTCGATCGCAAGACCGTGCGCAAGTATCTGCTGATACCGGATGAGATTCCGGGGTACGGACCGCGGCCGGCGGCGGCGAGCAAACTGGACGGGTTCAAGCCGTATCTGGAAGAACGATTGAAGGCTGGCGTGTGGAACGCGGCGGTCCTGCTGCGGGAGTTGCGGCAGCGGAGCTACACAGGGGGCTACACGATTTTGAAGGACTGGCTGCAGCCGCAGCGGGAGGCGGCGGGCGCCGTGGCGGTGCGGCGGTTCGAGACGCCGCCGGGGCGGCAGGCGCAAGTGGATTGGGGTCACCTGGGGAGCTTGGAGTTGGACAGCATCGAGCGGCAGTTGTGGGGCTTCACCTTCACGCTGGGCTACAGCCGGATGATGATGGCGGAGGCGGCGCTGAACCAGAAGTTGGGGACGTTGCTGCGGATGCACGAAGAGGCGTTCCGGCAACTGGGCGGCGTGCCGGAGGAGATTCTGTACGACCGGATGAAGACGGTCTGGCAGGAGATCGACGAGCGGGGCGAGGTGGTCTGGAACCCTGTGTTTCTGGACTTCTCGCGCTACTGGGGTTTCACGCCGCGGCTGTGCCGGCCGTATCGCGCGCAGACCAAGGGCAAGGTGGAATCAGGAGTGAAGTACGTCCGGCGAAACTTCCTATGCGGGTTGCAGGGGCGAGAGCCCGACAGCATGGAGGACTTCAACAACCAGCTCCGGCAGTGGGTTTGGAACGTGGCCAACCAGCGTGTGCATGGGACCACGCACGAGATCGTGATGGCGCGCTGGGATGGCGACCAGATGGCCCTGCAACCGCTGCACGGACGAGCGCCGTATCCGTTCGCCGATGAGGAGTTGCGCAAGGTGGCGCGGGACGCGTTCGTGTCCTGGCAGGGGAGCCGGTACTCGGTGCCCTGGATCTACGCGGGCAAAGAGGTCTGGGTGCGCGAAGGCGACGGCGGAGTCGAGGTGCATTACGGCGCCGAGCGAATCGCGGCGCATGCGCCGGCCGCGCGGAAGCACGTGATCGTGCGGGACCCCGAGCATCACGAAGGAATCCCGCTGGGGGCGCGGCAGGATCGCAAGACGCTGGTGCATATCCGGCAGACCGCGCCGGTAGTGGAGGTCAGGCCCCTGGCCGCCTATGAGAGCGTGGCGGCGGGAGGCGCGCTATGACCGCCATCGAGCAACTGCAAGAGATCTTGAGCGGTCTGGGGCTGACGGCCCTCGAAGCGCGTTTGGAAGGGTTGTTGGAACAAGCGGCGAAGAAGGAGCCCAGCTACGGCGATTTTCTGCTGGAGGTGCTGACCACGGAATCCGACGCCCGGCGACAGCGGTATCTCAAGACCCGGCTGCAACTGGCGCATCTGCCGTACCAGAAGACCTTCGACCAGTTTGACTTCAGCTTTCAGCCGTCGATTGACGAGCGGCAGATCCGCGAACTGCGGACGCTACGGTTTGTCCACGAGGCCAGCAACGTGATCCTGCTGGGGCCGCCGGGCGTGGGCAAGACTCACTTGGCGGTGGCGCTGGCGGAGGCGGCGATCCGCGCCGGTCAGGCGGCGTATTTCATGACAGCGCACGACCTGGTGGATGATTTGGGCCGGGCGTACCGGGAAGGGCGGTTGGACCGGCGCATGAAGGTGTACCTGGCGCCGAAGGTTCTGATCATCGATGAGATGGGGTATCTGCCGCTGGACGAGCTAGGGGCGACGATCTTTTTCCAGTTGGTGAGCGCCCGGTACGAGCGCGGCAGCATCATCCTGACCTCGAACAAGAGCTATGGCGATTGGGGCGGAATCTTCGGCGACCCGATCATCGCCACGGCGATTCTGGACCGGCTGCTGCATCACTCCACGACGATCAACATCCGCGGAGAGAGCTACCGTCTGAAGGATCGCCGTCGAGCGGGGCTACTGGCCAAGCCCGAGGATCAGCAAGTCGGGGCGGCCACTCTGGCGCCTCCTGCCGCTGGCGCCCCGAACCATCGTGGAAAGCGGGGGGCTTCGTTATGAGTTTTCTGAGGCATGACGAGATCTATCGGTCCGATGTGGGAATGAAAACCATCCTCAGCTTGGAGGCGAGTGCCGCCTCCCGTTGGTCGGCCCCGAGCCACGATAATGGGCGCGGTTTTGACCCCGCGCCCCTCCCATCGTCCGCGATGAGTCTCGGGTCGGCTATTCCTTGGCGGGTTGCTCTCCAGCAGAGCCCGCCTCCGCTTCACCGGCCGGAATCCATACTGCACCCACCGGCCGAAACAGTCAACCACCACCTGGCGGGGGCTGGGGAATTTTCGACCGGCGAAATGGGGAATTTTCAACCGGCGTTGACAGTGGCGTCATCGCGCGCTTCAGCGATTTCTCAACCCGAGCTTCCCAATTCGCAATGCGGGGCACATCAAGCATCCAACTCGGCGTGCCGCTGCGTCCATTTATGAGATTCTGCCACACCTTGATAACGGATGCAGGCCCTGCCTCATTCAACGCATCGTGCGTCGATATTGTCTCCGGACAGCCCTTGTTCCATTCCTGTTCTAGGTCCGCAAGTCGGGCATTTACACCGGCCTTAGAACTGGCGACCTCGACTCTCCTCTTCAACTCTAAGTACCGTTCCTGGAGAAAGGACTCCAACCAACGCTGGCGCATACGCTCAGACGCGACGCTCTTGAAGAAGATGAACATATCCTTGTTCGTTGTGTAAGTCCCGACAAGCAACGACACTATGCACACGACCTTCAGAACAAACAGCGAGGCATAGTCATTTGATATGCCCCAGCGGTTCCAGATCGCCAAATACGGCGCAGTAGACATAGGCGCAGGCAGTGCCGAGATTAGCGCTACCCCTGCCGCCACGATGTAAAGGGCCAATAGGATACCTCCCAACACTGGCCACAACAGTTCGTCCCTGGTCAGATAGGGCCTCAGCCTTTTGATCGCTTTGTTTCGTGTGACGAAAGAAAAGCCAAAGGCGACGAGAAGACATGCCAGTTCCACTGCCAAAATCATAAGATGGGTTCCCAACCACGCTGCGGTCAAGCCTAGCGTGAGCGGGACCAAGAACTGAATCCACGTGACAGCAACCGAAAAGGCCATAAAAATGACGAGGGGGTCGCCGTCGAACAATCTTACGTCCTTTAGGGAATCCGGTGGAGTCAGGCTGTCACAGGGCTCGGTGACTTCGTCAGAGTCACGACTACGGAACACCGGGAGAGCGGTCGCTTCAAACCGTTTGAGCAACTCACCAAGAAAGAATTGGAGCGTGACAAAGGACAACGCTAGCAGCGTGCCCCCGATTACTGCAATGTTGAGGAAATAGGATGTCTCATCTGACGACATCGCGGTACCTCCTAAGGTTCGTGAGATGGCTTTGCCTCAAAGGGAGGCAACACCTTCTTGCACTGTCATAAATGCCGCCTTAGGCAGCATTTCGCAAGTCAATAGACCAAAGTGGGCCTCCGGATCGAGCCATGCGGAGCTGTCCCCGTCGCATAGCTCGTAAACGCCGAGCACCGCATCATCTCCCGTTGACCTGCTCTTCAGATTCTTTACAACGGGCATGACGCGTTCGAAATACTCCGATTGGCGGACATGACCGCGCCCACACGTGTTAGTCGAGAAACCGGTCTCCATGATCATAAGGTGGCGACCAAACCACAGTGAGCCGGGCGCTGCGGACGCGATCAGGTCCGCAAGCTGGATCACCTCCGCCCATCGATCCTGCCAACCGATCGTCCAGGTCCCGGGATAGTGATCCAGTCCGATAATGTCGATGGAACGTCCAGAAAGCCGGAGGAGATCTGCAAGATACTTGCGCCAACGCCAGACTTCCATGTTGACGTTCACGGCCACCCTCGCCCCTGGGCAGATGGAACGGATGACCGATGCGCCCCGAACGAGGGCGATTGCCGCATCTTCCAGAGAAAAGAATCTGTAGATGGGGTTGTTGGGTTCGTTCATCAACTGGTAGACGCCGCACTGGGTGCCCAGCTCAGAAACAACGGCTTCGACGTAACGGCTCCAGGACTCCAGTCTTGCTGAGGTCCCCTGTCTAAGAACTGCCTCCGGAGGAGTTGAAAGGACTACCATGCTTCTAAGCCCGCATGCCGAGGCTCCGCTAAGGAAAGCCCGATACCACGCCAATGCTCGCGAATCGGGCCGAATCCCGTCTGGCAGAATTTCCCGCCAGCGTACATCCGTGCGGACCCACCCGGCGCCAAGTCGTGCCACTGCCATGAGACCGGCGACAGCCCGTCGCGCTTCGAATGCATGGTACTCCGGGTGATACGTTACTAGGGCGAGCGGGTTCAATGGCGCTGCGCGGACCGGCGGAGGTGGCAAGGTCGCCCATTCGCTGTACTTGCTTGCAGGGCCCGTCGCTACCCGCCCTCGATACTGACCCCGCAGCCCAGCAGCCACCGCAAAACTGGCGACTTGAATTACCCGTGAACGCCACACCAGGACCGCAGCGCCAAGCGCCAACAACGTCCCTGCCAATCGACGGACTACAATACGCCGCGTGACCATGTCCGTTTAGCCCCTATCTACTTGGATCAACATATACGTTTACCCTAAAGCCGTTTCGCTTGATATGCGCACTGGTGTTCCGGGATGCGAAACAGCGAGCCAGAAAGAAAGGCGCCCGCGCTGTAAAATTGCGGTTACATTTGCATTTGAATCGCTGCCCAAGCAACAGGCACAATTGTACAAAACTTCACCATGGGCCACGTGACACTATCCCGACCGGGAATTGCCCGGGCTGCCGCTTCGAGCATCTCTCCTTCGCGGAAATTGCCTTTGGCCCAATTCAGTTGGTGCCCAAGAGCACGATAGTGGAAGGGGGGCGGACGATCCAACCCGCAAATTCAGAATGATTGGATCGGTCGGGGTCAGTCGATCTTGCCGATCCGAGAGTCTGGCGTCACTGTAGCCTTCGCCGCTGGGAGCCAACGCTGTTGGCTCAGAGGTGGAACCGACGCAGAATCAAGCAGATAAGCGGGTTGCTCCGGATCGGTGCCGATAACGCCCTAGGCTATTGGAAAGCGAGCTGGCGAATTCCAGCCTTCACCGCTTCAAAGACAGATCTGGTTCCGCTTGAGAGCCTGTTCAAAGTCATCCCAGATGAGCGGCGGCAAGGTTTCCTCGCCGTCCTTCATGCGATTCATCGCCATCCGCTTGGCTGTGCTCACCAGGGCCTGCAGATCCGCCGGCGAAATGCCCCTTAACCGGCCGACAATATCGTGCGTGGCAAGGCCGGCAGCCAATGGAATCGGCCCCAGGTACTTCTCAATCAGTCGCAAATAGCCTTGATCGTCCGGGGCGCCGACCTCGATTTTCTCGGCGAAGCGTCCGCCTCGGAGCACCCGCGGGTCGATATTGTCGATGTGGTTCGTGGTGCCGATGAGAAAGACCTGATTGCCGGGATCGAGCTGGCTCATCAACATCAGGGCCTGCTCGACGAGTTGGATCTGGTGCTGGCCCATGTAGTACCCGTTGTCGCCGCGCGGCAGAAGGCCATCCAGCTCATCGATAAACAGGATGGAGGGGCTGTGCTCGCGGGCCCGGGCGAATACCTGCGCAAGCCTTTCAGCAGTGGGAACATCGGCAGGAGCGATCGAGTAGAAGCTGCGGCGCGTCTGGGTCGCAATCAGGTGTGCCACCGACGTTTTCCCGGTGCCGGCTGGGCCAACCAGGAGCAAACCCGTGGGGACCGGGACCTTGAGCTTTTCGGCCTCACGAGCATCCATCAGCCGGACCAGATTTCGCAGGTCCCGTTCGACCCCGGCAGGGAGTACGAGATCACCCCAATCGACAGCCTTCAGTAGCGGCCGGTCCTGGCCGCCGCTCTCGTCAAATGCTCGTTGCAGGTCGCGCTCTGTAATCGGGCGATTCTCACGTGCGGCAATCGACGCTGCCTTGTTCACTAAGCCCGTGAGTTTCGCAGCGCTCCATCCGGGCGTGCGGTTGGCAAAGGGATCGAGCGCGAACGGCGCCCAAAGCCGTCGCGACAACTGCGCGGCCAGAATCTGTGCCCGCGACGCCTCGTCGGGCAGGTCCACGCGAATCTTCTCATCGAAGCGCATATCCCGCACCAATGCTTCATCCAGGCCCTCGTAGAAGTTCGTGGCGGCCATCAGGACGAACCCGGCCGCCCCCCGATATTGATCGATGCATTGCATCAGTTCTGTAACCACGGAGTTGTACAGCCTGGCGCCGCCTCCAACGTCATCACTTCGGCCCAACTGTTGGCGCTGGGTGCCTATCGAATCGATCTCGTCCAGGAAAAACAACACCTTCCTGTGTGCGTAGGCCCGAGCAAATGTTCCCCGGATGTTCGCCTCGCTGCCGCCGATCCAGCGTTCAACTAGACTGGTCGGTTTCGCGTACCAGTAGTTGATCTTGAACTCGCCCGCCGTCGCCTCGGCCAGGAAGGTCTTGCCCGTGCCACGAGGCCCATACAAGAGAATGCCGTTTTGAATCACGCCATGCTGTTTGAATCTCTCGGGATAAAGCCGGTTTTGCACGACCGCGCTGATGCGCCGCTTTTGGTCGTCCAGTCCGCCCACGTCCGCAAACGTCCGCGCTGGGATGTTGGACCATCGGGGTTGAGCGTTATCCCGGCTGCCTGATCGCCCTGCGGTGGCTTGTACGCCATGGCCGTGCGGCCGGTGGCGAATTACGAAGATCAGGCCGCCAACAGCAACCAGCGCAAAAACCAGCCCATACACCAGTTCGAGCGGAGACGCGCTGTCGCGGGAAAGCATCGTTCCGGTCACCGCGTCCTCGTGGAACAGAAACTCGTTAATCGAGTTGAACCAATGGAGAACGGGGAGCAAGGCGATGAAGTAGAGCAACCCGCGGTAAGTCCCCCGCATTCGGGCGTGCCAGGTCAGCAGGAGAAGACCGCTCCCAATCGTAAACCAGGCTAGCCACGGGCTGATCTGGAGCGCGAAAACTCCCAGGACGAGCAGGATGATTCCGATGGTGACATGTTCGCGCGAAAGGCGCCTGACGATAGGCTCCAGGCGTGATGCGAACGAGTCGGCAATCCGAGAATCGTGTCCCGGGTGCACGGGCCCCTCCCCTGCGCCCAATTTACCGCAGATTGGGCGCGAGTTGGGAGGAGGGCCGGTGTTGTGGGGCACGGTTTTCAAATTGGGAGGTCTACTGTTGTTGAGGTGGTCCAGTGGATCCGGCCGTCCGCGTGGCCGCCACATCTCGATACATCCGATTGAGCTCCGTCTTCAACTCAATCAGTTCTCGGAGTTCCTGCGCGGATGGTAGCGGTGAGGCCCCATTCACGGCGAACTGCCCTATGTCGCGGGCGCCTGTCGGGGCTGTCCTGGCGGGCGGCTTCTCCCCGCTCCCCTCCAGCAATACAATGAAGAACCTCGTGTTGCCGGGCACTGAAACCACGATGTTCTCGTTGGAGGCAAGGCTCTGCATCTCCTGCTCCCCGGCGAGCCCGGCATTCGACGCGATGCGCTCGCGCAACAAGATGCTGTTGTCGAGCTGGCCGCTGGCCCCTCCAAACCCACCCGGCCCGCCGACCAGGAAGGCCGCCATCGTCCCAACCCCGGTCATGGAGCGTACCAGGATTCGCTTCACCGTGTTGCCGCCGGAGACAGAACCCTTGAGCGGGCCGTAGGTGAGGCTCATCGATCCTGCGTCGATTTTCTCGGTAGTTCCGTCCGGCATCTGCAGCGTATGGAAGTGAATCCCAACGTTGCCGTTCCTGTTCGCCTGCTGGAGTTCCCCAAAGGCTTTCGCCCCCGCCGGGATGACGATCTCGCCATCCTTCTCATAGTTGTATTCGATCGCTGCAACCACGGGCGCCTTGACCGCCGTGCTGACGGCGGATTGCAGCCGTGCCACGAGGCGGCTCCCATTCGGGAGCAGCGCGGTTGCTCTTCTTTCCAGAAGCGCTGGCTCGGCCGTCATGGACACTGGCCGAACCACGCTCGCGGTGGCGCCGGAATTGTTGCTGACGAATACCAGCGAGGATTTCTTGAGGGCGTCCGCTTCGTTATGGGCCGGCGTCGGTGGCGCCGGAGCCGGAGCGCTTGCTGTCACCGGCGGAGGCTGCGGAGCAGGGTAGCCCGCCTGCGCCTGACGGTACGCCTCCAGAGCCGGATCCATGCGCGGGATACTGGCAAGCGTATCTCCAGGTTTCAGCTGGGGGCGCAGGTGCAATCGCCCAGTTGCCTTTACGTCGTCGGCGCTGAGTTGATCGTTGTTCCCCTCCTGCCCGCTCGTGTCCGCATTCAGCAACGGCGTCACAGACCCGCGGTTCTCGGCCGCGCCGGTCGCCGTGATCTCCGGCCTGCCGAGATTCGGTTTCGTGTGGTTCGCGACACGGTCCTTGGTACCGCTCGAACTTGAGAACAGGCCCAGAAATACGAAAATCATGATGATGACAGCGGCGGCAAGAACCAATAGACCCTTGCTGCGGTCTACGCTCTTGGCGGTTCTGCTCTGCTTTTCCGGCTGGCCCCTCTTGCGCCCATCCCGGGCACGCACATATGCCTCTCGAAGCGAGCTAAAACCGGTTCTCGTCCCTTCAGGTTCGGCCGCTCCGGGTTGTTCTTCCGCGCCGGTGCCGATACGCTGAGTTGCGGCCGGCTCGGCGCCGTCGGGTAGTCCCTCGGTCTTGTTCAATTCCGGTGTCATTCTATTCGGCTCCTTTCTCTCGAAGACTGCTGATTCCGAAACCGATCGGCGCCAGGGCCGGCCGGTCGACAGCTCCGGAATCGGCCACCTGAAGCAACAGGGTTTCGTTGGACTGCTTGAAGCTCGGTCGCTGGAAAATCAAGACGCCATCGGCACGCTCGCCGGGGCCGATCCGACGTTGGCTCATGCGGAAGTCTTCCACGGGCAACTGCTCGGAATTGGACCAGACGGTGTGGCGCACGATCGTCCCCTTTTTCACCTTGCCCCCCAATTGCACTTGGGGCGGCATCAGCTCGACCGCGTGGTTTTGCACGTTTACCACGGAAAACAGCACTACCACCTCCTTCCCCTCATCGATGACCTCGCTGACGCCGGCCTTCAGAATCTGTTTACCTGGAGGGGCGGTCCCCGGCTTCTCACCGTAGAGAGCCGGTAGCGGAGCCCGCCGCTGCCGTTCCAGTAAGGCATCGAAGCCCAGTGCTGCGTCGGCATTCTGCGCAGCCGGCCGAACGTCGGACGGCGTTGCCGCCGAGGGGATTTTCGGCGGTTCCGCCGCCTGGCCAGTCGTTGGCAATGCTACGGTCTGCGCGATCGATAGAGAAGGCGCGCTCGGCTCGATGACAAACCTCCCGGCCGGGCGGTACCGCATCATGAAATCGACATCTGGCTGCGTCCCTGCCGCTTCGCCTCGGCTGATCAGCAACAGATTGGCCTGATATCCGTGGGCAGTCGAAATGAGGAGATTCGTCTGCACCGCCTTTGCCGTAATGGGCTTAACGAAAACGATTTGCGGCTCTCGTTCGGAGTGCTCGGCTGTGAATGAATCGGGATCGCCGAGCACGACGGAATTCACCGCGTCCGGCATTCGAATCGCCGTCGCAAATCGCGGTGCCAGGTACACCACCGTGATTTGGCCTTCCTGAACCGCTCGGCCCGCCACTTGCGGTCGGACTTCAGGAACCTGGGCGCCGGCAATCAAACACACACAGACGCCGCCGATCGCCATTTTCAGACTCTTCATGGGTGTTCTGCTCCTTTGGTTGAGTTCCGGGCAGTGGTCCTCGCTACCATCTGCCGTTTCCGATAGAACCGTTGGACTTCGCAGACGTAGCAATAGATGTCCGCATCGGCGCATCCGAGCCCTTGCTTCCTGATTCGCTTCTCGCCGGCATAGTAGGCGGCTGCCACGAGCCGGAGCTCGCCTTCGAACTGCCGAATCAAATACGCAAGGTAGGCAACCCCTCCGCGAATGTTTTCCGCGACCAGGAAACGGTTGGTCACGCCGAAGGTGAACGCGGTCGGCACCGTGAGCTGCATGAGCCCTGCTGCTCCCTTCGTGGAAATCGCGTCGGGACGCCAAGCCGATTCGACGTCGATAACAGCTTGCACGAATTCCAGGGGGACGCCGAACGCCCGCGCGTAGTACTCGGCCCAACACATCTCGATATCGAGTCGCGCAATCGCTGGCGCCGCCGCACAGGCGGGCTGAGCGCCCCGGGCGGCACAACATAGCAACGCGAATAGAAACGCTGTCTTCACGTTCCGGCCTCCACCAGGTCGACAGCGCTGATTCTTGAGGCGTGGGATTTCGCATTCAATACAAGGGAGGCAAACCCGTCCTGAAGCGTCAATTGCTTCCGGTCTTCTTTGGTCTTTGCCAGGAAGGGCAGCAGAAGATCCCGCATCCCCGCATCAAGTTCGTTGATGCCCATGATGTGGAGCACCTGCTCAAGCTCCAGAATCTCCGCTATTGACGGAGGCTTTTCCATTCGGTAAGCCCGGAGTGCATACGAAAGGCCGGCGATTTGTCGCTGCAGCGTGGCGCTCCCCGTTCTGCTCCGCGTTTTCAGAATCTCTGCCTCTCGCCCGACGGTCGGGAATTCAGCTCTGAAATAGGCGCACCGGCGCCGCAGTGGGTCGCCAATGCGCCGGACTTCATTCGAGGTGAGGATTACAAACGGGATTGTCTTGTGCGGCACGGTCCCAAGCCGCGGGATTGAGAGTTGCCAGTCCGAAAGGACTTCGAGGAGCATCGATTCGAACTCCTCGTCCACCTTGTCCACCTCATCGATCAGCAGGACGCACGGTTTCGGCGTGTGCTGCAGCGCGCGCATGATGGGGCCTTGAACGAAGAAGTCCATGGTGTGAAGCCGGCCCCGAATGAACTCCCAGTCCGTTCCGAGCTGATCCGCCTGTGTTTCGAGGAAGAGCCTCTGCAGGGCGGTATCGAACTTTCCAATGGCTTTCTCTTCGTCGATTCCCGGGTAGCACTGAAGCCGCTCCATGACCGTGTCAAGGGCAAACGCCAAGGCCTTTGCAAGCTCCGTCTTGCCGCAGCCGGGCGGGCCTTCAATCAGAACCGGCTTCCTTAGTTCTCCCGTTATGTACACCTGGGAGAGCGTGACTTCATCAACGATGTACTTGGCTTCCTGGAATTTCTGGCGCAGCTCATCGATCGACGGAAACACGTTAGTTTGTACCCTCAGCCAGGATTCTATGGGAAGATTCGGTTTTCGCCGAAAAACCCCTCGTCTCCGCCCCCGGGGGAGTCAATTGTCATGGCCAAATCCAACAGCCGGGCCGAGATTCTCGGAATTTCGGGCAACGGAACCTAAAGGTGCAGGTGAGCAAACTCAGGCAGAACCGCGAACGGCTGCATAGCGGGTGGCAGCGTTTCTCCCAAGTGCACGATGCGCTCAGCCGCTCCGTTGCCGAGGAACTCGGCGGCTTGAGCCAGATAGTTCAGGCGCAGCGGGTTGAGCCCCATCAGGCGGGTGCATACGAAATCGGCGGCGACGGGATCGTCAGCCAACACGACCCGCCCGAGATCGCGCGGAGCGCCATGCAGCGGCCCGTTGCCTTCCATGCCAATGATCCCGTCGGCAATGACGAAATGCGCCGGAACCGCGGCGTTAATGTCGAGGATGCTTCGATCGATGCCTTTCCAGTGCAGCAGGTTCTTCGGCCAGCCATAAGCCACGCCCGGCATTATGCCGAACAGGTTCTTCATACTCAGCGTGACCCCCGCCCAGTGGTGCGTTTTCAACTTGGGCATGGAAACGACAAAGTCGCTGGTCAAGATCGCACGTGGGAGCCACAAGCAATCGAGGCCGGTGAAGGAAGTTTCCAGCGGCACTTTCCGGATCTCATCGCGGTTCAAATCCACGAATCGGATTCGCCTCTCGCGAAGTTCCGCTTCCAATCCGCCCTCGGCCAGAACAAGCACCGTATCCCGCTGGTGGCCCGGTCCTTCACCGACGAGGACGGTTTTCGCTCCCAAGGCGAGGAAAGCGCTCGCCGTGGCTCCCACCAGACGAGGGTTCGTGTTCACTTCGGCGCCTGGGATGTACTCCACCAGGTTCGGCTTCAGCAGTACGGTCTTGCCGCGGATGTTCAGATCGAACAAACGGAGGCCTTCGATCAGCGTGCGGTCCAGCGGGCCGTCGTAGGAATCTCCATGAAGAATCGCAACGCGGGATCGACGTTCTGCGGCGGTCCCGAAGGAAACCAGTGGAACACAGTTGCCGGACAGCCAGGGCGCCCGTCCCGGTGAGGAGGGCGCCACCGAAGGCCCGTCGGCTCGTGAGGGGGCTCACACTTCCACCTCGAATGGGTTGTTCGTGTTTTCCGGTCCCAGTGCGAGAGCGGCCAACGCGACTGTGGATGTATCCTCGACGGCCCTGGGATCTTCGACCAGTGTGGCCAGACGGTCGCGCGCCATATCGAGCGTTGGAGAGACGTCCGATCTCACGTCCTTGTACGCGGCAGCGGCGAGGATCACCCATGCCAGACTGTACGCCGAAGGGCAATCGATGCGATTCAACATCCAGGTCAGGGAGTTGCGCACGATCGGCAGGTGATAGTGAAACCGGAGCGCAGCCAGTGCGAGAGCTGTAGCATCAATGTGAGGTCGCAAAGGAACACCGTAGACGACAGCGTTGCCTGCGTTCCAGCCGCCTTCCGGGCAGGCCCGATCGAGGAGCATTTCCGCTCCGAGGCGCAGCCTTTTCTCGAATTCGCTGCCGCGGATCAGTCCGTGTCTCTTTGCGCGTCCCAGAGTGATGAGCGCCATCGATGTCGGCACCACCCAACTCACCGTGTCGGGGACCCACGGCCAGCCATACTTCGTGGGATCAAACCGAACTTGCCGGTCTGAGAGCCGGAATTTCAGCCGGACAAGCCACGAAGCCTCCAGGGGCCGGCAATGAACCAGGGCGTCAAGCGAAGAACGGAATGTCTCCGGAGTGGCCCCCAGAGTCATGAGCGTGTTGACCGCCATTGCGGTCGCCCAGAAACTCACGCCCGCCGCCCCAACGCTGACTGCCGGCCAAAGCCCATTGGGCCGTCGGCACGCGAGCAATGGCTCCAGTTCCTCTCTCGTCACCGTCGAGCCGGACGGAGACGAGTACAGGGCCAGTAGCGCCAACGAAGTCGGTTCGGTCCCGAACTGCGTGCCGCAATGGCTCCACCCACCAGGGCGCAAGAGGCGACGATGACGGAGTTCCGCGAGGAGCCGGCACCGCGCCAGACGCTGTCGCTCTAAACCCGTTAATGGCCTGTTCATGCTTTCATTTGCGTTGTACCCCAGAACCAGTTGGACGCCAAATCGCCTTGGCTTTTGGCGAGTTGCGTAGTCTGCCCTACTATTGCTCTATGGCGGGCCGACACACCCACCGGTGGGCGAGAGTCTATGAGGTCGGAAATCATGCACCAGATCATTGAGGCCATCGAAGCCGACGTCCAGTCGCGGCCATCGGCGATGGAATTCGAGATGGCCTACCAAGCTCGCGTCGCGATTGACCGAATCAAGTTCGCAATCAAGCACACGGAACAGTTCGCCAGGCCCTGCAGCACGATGCGCGAGGCAGGCCTGGAATTGCTGGATGCGCTCGAACGCCTCGAAGCGCTCGACCGCCGTTTTCAGGTACGGTCTCGAATGGCTCCTCCTCCCCAGAACGGGAGGCCGGAGGAGGCGAGGGGATGAGCCGAGATTTCGAGACCTGTTCGTTTGCCGTAGTAGCTCTCCGTAGGATTCCTCGCACGAGAGGGCCGGCACGAATAAGGAGCGCCAATGAGCAGCGGTGACATTCTTACGAAACGCGACGTTGCGGAACTCCTGCAGGTAAGCGAGCGCACGGTTGAGCGATGGATGTCCGAAGGATCGATCCCGTACGCCCCGCTTCCCAGACGAGGAGCCTGGTCGGAAGTTCGGTTCTTTCGCTCAGAAATCTTCGAGTGGATGCGGAAGCGCACCGTCAAGCCGATCCGCGTGCCTCATGGGGTGGTAAATGCCCAAACCGCGTAGGAAATTGCCCAAAGGCATCCACGTCCGTGAGTCGGGCTCGTTGTACATCTGCTACAAGAACGAGCATGGCAGGATCATCCGCGAGAATACCCACCAGACCAATGTGAACGCGGCAGAGCTGATGCTCGCCCAAGCCCGTACGGATGTGGCGATGAAGAGGCGCTTCACCTCGCTCAGCTTCGAAGGTGTTAAATTCATCGACCTCTTCAATGACTGGTGGAGCAATCACGGGAGCCGGACCCGAAGCAAATTTGAATACAGGACCCCGCGCATTCTCTCCCGATTCAACAAGAAGAGAGCGCGAGAGATCACTCCGGATGCAGTCCGCGGCTTCCTGGCAGATCTCCGAGAGGAAGGCCTTGGGGCATCGAGCATCAACCAGTGCCGGACGATCCTTTGCAGCGTTTTCAACTATGCCATTCGCTTCGAGAAATACGACAAGAACCCGGTGAGTGTCGTCCCGCAGGAGAAGGAACCTCCGGGCCGGGACCGATTTCCGGAGCCCGAAGAGATCGTTGCAATGATCCGCGTATGCGAAGAGAAGGGCGACCTGGAGCTAAAGGCTTTTCTGGTGCTCGCGACGACCACCGGAATGCGGAAGGGCGAAATCCTGAGCCGAAAATGGAGCGACATCGATCTCGATTCCGGGAATCCTTGCGTATACGTCCGGCAGACGAAAAACGATGAACCGAAGCGAATTCAACTGCCAGACATGGCCGTCGCCGCCCTCCGGGCCTTGCCAAGCTACGGCCGCCACGAATACGTGTTTCCGGCCAAGCCCAATCCCCGGTTCCAAGGTAATTTCAAAAGGCCGCACGCCTGGGACTTCGGGAAGAGGTTCCGGCGTGTGGCGAAGCTCGCTGGGGTGGCGGCCCTTCGGATCCACGATCTCCGCCATTTCGCGGCCTCCACTCTGACCAGCGCCGGCATCGAGGACAATATCATCGGCCTGCTGACTGGGCACAAGAGCCGGGAACTGCGACGCTACCAGCATCTCCGGGAAGAGCTGAAGCGCAAAACGGTCGATCTGATTGCAGGGGTGCTGAAGGAGGCCGGCGAAGGCGGAGACAATGCATCTAGTTCACGCCTACTTCACGCGGGCAAAAATGAGCCCAAAAACGTTGCGACCGAGGAAGCTAAGTGATTGAAAGGAATGGCGGGGACGACGGGGCTCGAACCCGCGACCTCCGACGTGACAGGCCGGCGTTCTAACCAACTGAACTACGTCCCCGCATTGTCAGGCGGATAATCCGATGCTAGCACGATGCCGGCGCTCTCGCAAAATCGCGCTAAGGTGTAAGCATGACGATTCGCGGTGTGGTATGCCTTACTTGCTCCCTGGCGGCCCTGGCGTGTTGCACGGCGCGCAAGCCGACCCCCGAGGAAGCGCGCAAGTTCATCGATGATGCGGAGCAGAAGCTGCTGGTCCTGAATGTCGACTCGGCGCGCGCGGACTGGGTCAAGTCCACCTACATCACCGACGACACCGAAACCCTCTCGGCCAAGCTCGACGAGCGCGCCATCGCGGCCACGGTGGAGTATGCCAAGCAGTCGACGCGGTTCGACGGCGTGCAGCTCGACCCGGTGACGGCGCGCAAAATCAAGCTACTGAAACTGTCGCTGACCATCGCCACGCCCTCCGATCCCAAGGAGAGCGAAGAGCTGACGCGCATTGTCGCGGGCATGGAAGGGACCTACGGGAAGGGCAAGTATTGCCCCAACGGGCCGGCCAGTTGCAAGGACCTGGACCAGTTGAGCGACATTCTCGCCCAGAGCCGCGATCCCAAGCAGCTTCTGGATGCGTGGACCGGCTGGCACGCCATCGCGCGCCCCATGCGCCAGGATTTCGTGCGCTACGTGGAGCTGGCGAACAAGGGCGCGCGGCAGCTCGGGTTTAAGGACAATGGCGCCATGTGGCGGGCCAAGTACGACATGCCGCCGGACGCTTTCGCCGCCGAACTCGACCGGCTATGGGAACAGGTGCGGCCGCTGTATTTGTCGCTGCATGCCTACGTGCGGGCCAAGCTGAGGGAAAAATACGGCGACGCGGTTCCCGCCAGCGGGCCGATCCCCGCCGGCCTGCTGGGCAACATGTGGGCGCAGGAGTGGGAGAACATCTATCCGCTGGTGGCGCCGGCCAATGCCGACCCGGGCTACGATCTGACCGCGCTGCTCAAGAAGCGCAACACCGACTGGAAGCAGATGGTGAAGTACGGCGAGAACTTTTTCGTCTCGCTGGGATTCGATCCGCTGCCGCAGACCTTCTGGGAGCGTTCGCTGTTCCTCAAGCCCAGGGACCGGGACGTGGTGTGCCATGCCAGCGCATGGGACATCGACATGGTCGACGATGTGCGGCTGAAGATGTGCATCCAGATTACGGGCGAGGACTTCCTGACTATCCACCACGAACTGGGCCACAACTTTTACCAGCGCGCTTACAGCGGGCAGCCGCCTTTATTCCGCGACAGCGCCAACGACGGTTTCCATGAGGCGGTGGGGGATACCATCGCGCTTTCCATCACGCCCGAGTACCTGGTGAAGCTGGGCCTGCTCGACAAGGCCCCGGATACCTCCAAAGACATCGGCCTGCTGCTGCACCGGGCGCTGGAGAAGATCGCGTTTCTGCCCTTCGGGCTGGTGATCGACCAGTGGCGCTGGAAGGTGTTTTCGGGCGAGATTCCGCCCGAGAAGTATAACCAGACCTGGTGGCAGCTTCGGGAGAAGTACCAGGGAATCGCGCCGCCGGGCGCCCCGCGCGGCGAGGAGGATTTCGATCCGGGAGCGAAATATCACGTGGCCGCCAATGTGCCGTACATGCGGTACTTCCTGGCCGACATCCTGCAGTTTCAGTTTCACCGCGCGCTGGCGCAGGCGGCCGGCTGCACCGGACCGCTGAACCGTTGCTCCATTTTCGGCGACAAGGCGGCGGGGAGCCGGCTGAACGCCATGCTGGAAATGGGGCAGAGCCGCCCGTGGCAGGATGCGCTGGAGAAGATAGCGGGCACGCGCGAGATGGACGCGTCGGCGATTCGCGATTATTTTGCGCCCTTGCAGAAGTGGCTGGACGAGCAGAATCGGGGGAAGCCGGTGGGTTGGTAAGCCCGAGCTTACAGGTAGAAGTCGCCCACGTCATAGCCGGGGTAGTCCCGTATAACCTGCGTTTGCAGGTCCTGGGAGAGGCGTTCCATGTCGTCGGCGATCTTCAGGAAGCTGAAGGCGGCGCGATTGTTCGGCCCGTAGACGCTAACCACCACGTTACACAGTTCGCGCAAACGAGCATGGGCCGCCCGAATCTCACGGCTCAACTCCCGATGCTCCTCCAATGTCAGAGGAGTGGAAGTTTCCGGACGCATACCGAACCCTCCGAGGCGGGGCTGATTGTGTTGAAAGTCATTATGACGCGGCTGGCAGGAACCTATCGCCCCAAGATTCATCATAGCAGCGTCACACTGGAGGAGAGCTTTGGGCGCTCGACGCCGGTGGGGACGGGTGGCTTTGAATTGCTACAATCGCAGTGATGGCCAACCACATCTATGCCGTATTCGATACCACGGAAGGTACGTTCAAGATCGAACTGTTCGCCGCCCAGGCGCCGCGCACGGTCGAGAACTTCATCAGCCTGGCGGAAGGATCCAAGACGGGGAAGCCGTTCTACGACGGCACCATTTTTCATCGCGTGATTCCGGATTTCATGATCCAGGGCGGCGACCCGGAGGGCACCGGACGCGGCGGTCCCGGATACCGTTTTGCCGATGAGTTTCACGCGGAACTGAAGCATTCGAAGCCGGGTATCCTCTCCATGGCCAACGCCGGGCCGAACACCAACGGGAGCCAGTTCTTTATCACCGTGGCCGCCACTCCGTTCCTGGACAACCGCCACGCGGTTTTCGGGGAAGTGACGGAGGGATACGACGTTGTAAAGAAGATCTCGCTGGCGCCGCGCAACCGGCAGGACCGGCCGTTGAAGGACGTTCGGATCAATTCGGTGAAGATCGAAAGGGCATAGGAAGCGGCCTTGCCGCTCACATGAAACTGGCGATTTTCGGAGGCACGTTCGACCCCATTCACGAGGCCCACCTGGCGGTGGCCAGGAGAGCGGCGGACCGTTTCCGGCTTGACCGGGTGCTCTTCGTGCCGGCCGCCCATCCGCCCCACAAGGCCGGAATCACGCACGCGCCTTACGATGACCGCGTGCGGATGGCCGAGTTGGCGTGCCGGGGCGAGGCGCGTTTCGAGGTTTCCCGGCTGGAAGAGGGGGTTCACCGCAGCTACTCGATCGATACCATCGAGAAGATGCAGGCCCGGATGGCGCCGGCGGACGAACTGTATTTCATCATTGGCGCGGATGCGTTCGCCGAGATCCGGACGTGGCGCCGATGGGAGGATGTCGCCCGGAGGGTCCGTTTCATCGTGGTGAGCCGCCCAGGCCATGTCTATGAAGCGCCGCCGGGAGTCCGCCTGGAACGGCTCGATACCATCGAGCTTCCGGTCTCTTCCTCGGGAATCCGCCGCGCCCTGGCGGGGGGCGAGCGCCCCGCCGAGGTGCCCGAACCGGTTCTCGAGTACATCTTCAGCCACGGACTGTACGGCGCGCGCGTGCCCGCCTGAATCGTGGCCGGCCGATACACCCCCTGTGTCGCGTTGCGCCGGGAGGCCGGGCCGGACGCCGGCCTGGCCGCGTCTGTTTTCAAGAGACAAGCCGGATGGCACGCGCCGTGCAAGGTAATCTACGCATTGAGCCGTTCCCCCCGTCCGGATCGCCCGATCGTTGGAGGTGTGCCTTGAAAAGTCTAAATTCCTTCCCGAAACTTGGAGTGTTTCTGCTGGCGGCCGCAGCCGCGTTGCACGCGCAGACGCTGAATATCAGCCCCAATCCGCTCAACATCTCGACGCAGGCGAACACGGGCGCCACAGCGTCGCTCAGCTTCGCGAGCAGCACGGGCGCCGCCATCACGTTCTCGGTTTCGCCGCAGGCTTCGTGGTTGCATACGTCGCTTCAGACTGGCAGCGCATCCACGCCGCAAATCGTCATCATTACGGTCGATCCGTTGCCGGCCAGCGCCACCCCGTATACGACTTCGCTTTACGTGTACAGCTCCGGTTCGGTCAATTTCTACAACGTGCCGGTCAGTGTCTCGGTAAGCAGCATCGGCGTCAATCCGTCAACTCTTACGTTTCAATACGTGGCCGGCAGCACCAGCTTTCCGGCCGCGCAGAACTCCACGCTGACCGTTCCTTCGGGTACCACGATTGGCCTGACCGCGAACACCACCAGCGGTGGAAACTGGCTACAGGCGGGCCTCACTGGGATCCCACCGACGTTGGTTACTGTCGAGATTAACACTTCGGTGGCGCAAACCCTTGCGCCCAATACTTACACGGGAACCGTCACCATCACACCCACCTCCGGCAGCAGCACTGCTCCGGCAACCGTGCAGGTGACGCTGGTGGTGAGCGCGGCGCCTCAACTGACACCTACTCCCTCTTCGCTCTCGTTTTACTACCAGGTCGGCGGAACCAGTAATGTGACGATGCAGAGTATCCAGCTCTTGGCCGGCACCCAGGACGTTGGCTTTGCATTCACGGGAAGTCCGTGGATCACCCCCAACCCGCCCACCGGAACGGTCAAAGCGGGTCAAAGCCTGACCGTCAACGTGACCATCGCTCTTCCTTCTTCCTGCACGCCCTCGTCGAGTCCGTGCTCCGGCGCTCTAACCTTGAATTCCTCAGGCTCCCCCCAGAATATTCCGGTCACAATTACGGTTTCCAACAATCCGCTGCTGAACATAAGCCCGACGTTGATTCCCGCCTTCGCTTATCAGATTGGAACCGCGCCGCCGGCGGCCGCTTCCGTCACCCCGGGGAGCACCGGCGCCGCGGTGGCATACACGGTCACTACCAGCGGAGGGTCCTGGCTGGTTGTCACGCCAACCTCCGGCACGACGCCCACTCCGGTTTCGATCGGGGTGAATCCCGTCACGCTCGGTCCCGGAACTTACAACGGCACAGTGAATTTCACGGCCAGTGGCGTGACGCAATCCATCTCCGTGACTTTGAACGTGACCAACAATCCCATGTTAGTGACCAGCACCAGTGCCGGCGGGCTATCGTTTGCGTACCAGATCGGCCAGTCGTCTCCCGCTTCGCAAACCGTCACGGTCACCAGCAGCAACGGGGCGCCGCTGAACTACAGCGCCACGACTACCGCTACGTGGCTGATACTGACCGGCCAGACCAGCGGAACCACGAGCAACCTTTTCACTGTGTCCGCCAACACCTCGGGTCTCTCCGCGAACACATACACCGGCCAAATTGCCATAGTCGTCGCCAACCCGGCAACCGGGGCCACGCTGACCACTGTCAACATTCCGGTGACGCTTTACGTCAGCACCAACGCGCTGCTGTCGGTGACTCCATCGCCGTGCCCAACCGCCGGCTGCGGCGGGCCGGTGGTGTTCACGGTCCAGGCCTCGAGCGGCCAGTCGTCACAGCTCCAGCCTGTTATACTCGCCAGCACCAGCACCGATGTGCTAGGGCTGGTCTGGGGCCAGCCGACAGTGTCGTGGTTAGGGGTCTACGGGCCGCCGGCTTCCACACCGGGCACGGTCGGGCTGCAGGCGACTCCGCCGGCCAATCTCGCGGCCGGCACTTACACGGGCAGCGTCACGGTGACGGCGACCGGTCCGGCCGGCGCCGTTCTGGACAGCCCCGCCACCATCCCAGTGGTCTTACAGTTGACCTCCGGGACGATCTCCGTCACTCCGGCCGCCGGCCTCTCGTTCTCACAGAGCATTGGCGGGTCGGCCCCCCCCGCGCAGTCAGTCGGCGTGACCAGTACCGTGCCTGGGCTGACCTTCATCCCGTCGGCTTATGACGGAGGTCTTGGCTGGCTCTCGGTCCCCTCCACGGCTGGCACTACGAACGGCTCGTTCAACGTCTCCGTGGATGGTTCGAAGCTCACCGCCGGCACGTACCAGGGCAAAGTCATCGTGCTGAGCCCGTTCGCCGCCGGCAGCCCGGCCGTGATTCCCGTGACCCTTACGGTGAATACGGGAATCATCTTGGCGTCTCCCACCTCGCTCTCCTTCACGCAGGTGCAGGGTGGCGCCGCCCCGCCGGCGCAGAATGTGGCCGTGTCCGGCTCGCCCGGGTCTCTCAACTTCACTGTGACCACCAGCACCACCGACGGCAGCGGGTGGCTCAGCGTGCTCACCGTGACCCCGGCAGCCGGGCAAGTTATAACCACTCCGTCGACGATGCAAGTGGTGCTGAATGCGGCTGTCTCAAGCAAACTGCAGACGGGCTTGTACTACGGCACGGTCACCATCACTTCGCCGGGCGCCGCCGGAAGCCCCATCACCATCCCGGTGACAATGACTGTGGTTGCGCCGCAGGCGTTGATAGCCGTGCCTGCGAGCCTCAGTTTCAGTTACATCGTCGGGCTGACCGCTCCGCCGGCGCAGACGTTCCAAATCTCGGCGTCGGGCGGCGCCGCTCCATTCTCGGTAACCACTCCGAGTAGCGCCACGTGGCTGCAGGTCTCGCCCACCAGCGGGAGCACGCCGGCTACTCTGTCGGTCGCGGTCAACACGCAGGGTCTCGCCGCTGGCAATTACACCGCCGCGATCACCATCAATTCGCCGTACTCGACCACGACGGCATCGGTGACGGTGACCTTCACGGTGACGCAGATTACGGTGAAACCGACGGCCATCACCAACGCTGCCAGCTATGCCGCGGGAGTGGTTTCGCCGGGAGAGAATATCGTGATCTGGGGCACGAGTATCGGGCCTTCCAGCCTCACGTATGGCAGTCTCACCGCGGGCGGCGGCGCGCTGAGCACCAGCGCCGGCAACACCCAGGTCCTGTTCGACGGCGTGGCAGCACCTGTCGTTTACGCCCTCGCCACTCAGACCAGCGTGATGGTGCCGTACGAGGTGGCGGGCCGGCTCACCACCAGTGTCGTCGTCGAGTATCAGGGAGTGCAGTCCGCTCCTTTGGTATACAGCGTACAGGCGGCCGTGCCGGGAATTTACACGCAGAACCTGCAGGGCACTGGACCGGGGGCTATTTTGAACCAGGATGGCGTTACCGTAAACGGGCCGGCCACTCCGGCCGCGAAAGGTTCGGTGGTGTCTGTATACATGACGGGTGAGGGGCAGACGTCACCCGCGGGCGTGACCGGCGCCATCGCGCCGGTCAACGTCCCGGCGCCCTGGAAACAAACGCCGTTGAAGACCACAGCCACAGTCGGCGGTCTTCCGGCCGTGGTGCAGTACTACGGTTCGGCGCCGGGGCTGGTTTCCGGAGTGATGCAGGTCAATGTGCAGATCCCGTCCAACGCTCCCTCGGGTCCGTTGCCGATCGTTATTACCCTGACTGATCCCTCCACGGGATTGAGCTACAGCAGCCAGGCGCAAGTGACGGTGTCGGTGCAATAAAAAAGGGGTCAGACGCATTTTCCGCCGAGGAAAATGCGTCTGACCCTTTTTTACCCCACTACTTCGAGAAACGCTTTGGCGGCGTGGCTCAGCGCGCGGCGCGTGGGATACACCAGGCGGATCTTCCGTTCCACGTGCAGCTCCTTGACCTTCACCTCGCACAAGGTCTTCTGCTCGATCTCCTGTTCCACGCACATGCGAGGCACGAAAGCCACGCCCTGATCGTTCTGCACCATCTTGCGGATGGTTTCGATGGTGGGCATCTCGACGGGCATCCGCAGGGGCACCTTGTGGGCTTGAAACTCGCGGAGCACCACTTCGCGGTAGGGAGAGACGACGTTGTGAGCGATAAAGGTCTCCCCGCCGAGCTCGGTGATGGAAACCGTCTTGCGGTGCGCCAGCCGGTGCTTCGGCGAGACCACGAAAGCCAGGGCGTCGGTGTAGATGACCTTGGATTTGAGGCGCTCGTCTCCGGGGTCGTAGCTGATCACGCCTAGCTCCAGGTTGCCGTCCAACAGCTCGTTGGGGATCTTGCTCGAGAGGCTGCGGCGAACCTGCACCTTCACTTTCGGGTGGAGTTCGCGGTAGCGCTCGATGTGGCGCAGCAGGTAGAGGCTGGTGGATTCGTTGGCTCCGATGATGAGCCGGCCGGCGGAGTTGTCGCGCAGCTCGGCGAGCGCATTGTCGAGCTCCTGTTGGAGGCTCTGAAAGCGGCGGGCGTAGTCGAGGACGGTGCGCCCGGCGTCGGTCAGTATGAGGTCCTTCCCGGTGCGGTCGATGAGCTTCTCTCCCAGCTCCTGTTCCAGACGCTGCACCCCCAGGGACACCGCGGGCTGCGTGCGCAGCAGCTTCTCGGCCGCGCGCGAGAAGCTCTTTTCCGTGGCAACCGTCAGAAACACCTGAAGCGAATAAAGTTCCATGCCGGATTCATTATAATATCTGTTAATGTAGACCGCTAATATTATAAATTTGCTAAATCTAACACGGGACCGGCATAATGCTTGCATGAGCGACCGAGTAATTATTTTCGACACGACGCTGCGCGACGGGGAGCAGTCGCCCGGCTGCAGCATGACGGTTCCGGAGAAGCTGCGGATGGCGCGGAAGCTGGTGGACCTGGGCGTCGACTTTCTGGAAGCTGGCTTTCCCATCGCGTCGGATGGCGATTTCGAGGCGGTGGATGCGGTCAGCCGCGAGTTCCCGGAGGCCCGTGTGGCGGCGCTGGCGCGCTGCTGCACCCTGGACGTGGAGCGCGCCGCCAAGTCGCTGGCCCACGCCAGACAGCCGCGCATTCACACCTTCATCGCCACCAGCGAGATTCACCTGAAGTACAAGCTCAAGAAGACCGAGGAGCAGGTGCTGGAGGAAGCAGTGAGAGCCGTGGAGCTGGCGCGGCAATACGCGGACGACGTGGAGTTCTCGGCCGAAGACGGCGCGCGCACCACGCCCGATTACCTGGACAAGATTTCGCTGGCGGTGGTGGCGGCCGGGGCGCGCACGGTCAACATTCCGGATACCGTGGGATACTCGGTGCCGCACGAATACGGCGCTCTCATCGGCCGCGTGGCCAGGACGCTCGGCGACATGGCGATTGTCAGCGTGCATTGCCACGACGACCTGGGGCTGGCGGTGGCCAATTCGATTGTGGCCGTGGAGGCGGGCGCGCGGCAGGTGGAGTGCACCATCAACGGCATCGGCGAGCGCGCCGGAAACTGTTCGCTGGAAGAGGTGGTCATGATTCTGAAGACCCGCGGCGATTTCTACCACTGCCACACCGGAATTCGCACCGAGCATCTCTTTTCGGCGAGCGAGCTGCTGAGCTCCATCATTACGTTCGGACCGCAGCCGAACAAGGCCATTGTGGGCCTGAACGCGTTTGCGCACGAGGCGGGCATCCATCAGGACGGCTACTTGAAGGAGAAGACCACGTACGAGATCATCGATCCGCGCTCGGTGGGCGTGCCGGAAGGCCGGCTGGTGCTGGGCAAACACAGCGGCCGGCACGCGCTCAACCAGCGCGCCCAGGATCTGGGCTACAATCTCTCGAAGCAGGAGCTGGACGGCCTGTACCATCGCTTCATCGCGGTGGCGGACCACCGCAAGAAGGGTCTCATGGACAAGGAGATCGAGGCGCTGATCCTCGCCGGCGAGGCAGCCGAGCGGGTGGCGGCGGATTAAGCGCATGGATCGAAGCAGCCATAGAAGCGGTGCTTCAGAGCGGCAAGGTTACCGCGGATCTGCGGCCTTCGGGCGCACCCGCCACTACCGAACAGGTGGGGGAATCGGTGTGCGCCGCGATCGGTTGAGCGAGGGGCCTACCAGCCCCCGCTCAACCAAAATGAATTAAAGTGAAATATAGCCTGAACGTGCCACGATCCGGCCTCTAATCCCCGGTCTCTGGCCCCGATTTCTTATGCCTCGTACCATCATCGAAAAACTCTGGGACTCTCACGTCGTTCACCAGCAGCCCAGCGCTCCGGCGCTGCTCTACATCGATCTGCATCTGGTTCATGAAGTCACGTCGCCGCAGGCGTTTCAAGGCTTGCGCGAGCGCGGTCTGAAGGTCCGGCGTCCCGATCTCACCATCGCTACGGTCGATCACAGCATCCCCACTACCGATCGCTCGCTGCCTATCGCCGACGAGATCGCCGCCAAACAGCTCGCGCAACTGGAAGCCAACTGCGCCGAATTCGGCCTTCGCTGTCTCGGCGTTCGCAGCGACTGGCAGGGCGTGGTCCATGTGATCGGGCCGGAGCTGGGCTTGACGCAGCCAGGCATGACGGTGGTCTGCGGCGACAGCCATACCGCCACGCACGGCGCTTTTGGCGCGCTGGCTTTTGGAATCGGCACGAGTGAAGTGGAACATGTGCTGGCCACGCAATGCCTGCTGCAGCGCGAGTCGAAGACCTATCAGGTGCGCGTGGATGGGCGGTTGAAGCCCGGTGTTTCGGCCAAGGACATCATCCTGGCGCTGATTGCGAAGATCGGCGCCGGCGGCGGCACGGGTAGCGTCCTGGAATACACCGGCAGCGCCATCCGCGCCCTGGACATGGAAGAGCGCATGACAGTGTGCAACATGTCCATCGAGGCGGGCGCGCGCGCGGGGCTGGTGGCGCCCGACGACACCACCTTCCAGTATCTCTGCGGGCGCCCGCACGCGCCAAAAGGAGCGGATTGGGACGCGGCCGTCGCGCGTTGGAAAGAACTCCCCACAGACGAGGGCGCCGCGTATGACCGCAGCGTAGCTCTCGATGCCGGCGCGCTCGAGCCCATGATCACCTACGGAACCAGCCCCGGCATGGGCGTGCCGATCACGGCGCCCATCCCCGATCCAGCACAGGTGACTGACCCGATGGCCCGGGATTCCATAACCAAGGCGCTGAAGTACATGGGTCTCGAAGGCGGAAAGCCGCTGCTGGGGCGGCCGATCGACGTGGTCTTTATCGGAAGCTGCACCAACGGGCGCATCTCCGACTTGCGCGCGGCCGCATCTGTGTTGAAAGGACGCAAGGTCAACCCCAGGGTGCGCGTCCTGGTGGTGCCTGGTTCCCAGGAGGTGAAGCGCCAGGCCATCGCCGAGGGGCTGCCGGAGATCTTTCGCTCCTCCGGCTGCGAATGGCGAGAGCCGGGCTGCTCCATGTGCATCGGCATGAACCCCGACCAGCTCACGCCCGGCCAGTACAGTGTTTCCACCAGCAACCGCAACTTTGAAGGACGGCAGGGAAAGGGCGGGCGCACGTTCCTGGCCAGCCCGCTGACCGCCGCGGCCAGCGCCATCACGGGCGTGGTCACCGATGTGAGGACGATGCTATGAAGCCATTCTCCAATTTCTCTAGCCGGATGGCGCCGCTCGCCATCAACAACATCGATACCGACCAGATCATTCCGGCGCGTTTTCTGAAGACCACCACCAAGCAGGGCCTCGACCGGCAGCTTTTTTGCGATTGGCGCTATGACGCCCAGGGCAATCCCAAGCCCGGCTTCATTCTGAACCAGCCGCGGGCTCAGGGCGCGCAGGTGCTGCTGGCGGGTGATAATTTCGGTTGCGGCAGCTCGCGCGAGCATGCACCGTGGGCGCTGACACAGTTCGGCTTCCGCGCCGTGATCAGCACATCCTTTGCCGACATCTTTAAGCAGAACTCGTTGAAGAATGCGCTCCTGCCCATTGTGGTTCCGCCTGACGTCCATGCGGAGTTGTTTGCGGCGGCAGACGACCCGGAAGCCACCGTTAAGGTCGATCTCGCCAGCCAGACCCTCACCACGCCCGGCGGGCGGAAAGTGGAATTCCCCATCGATTCTTTTTCCAAGCACTGCCTGCTGGAAGGCGTCGACGAACTCGGCTACATTCTCCAGCACGAGGCGCAAATCGCCGCCTATGAGGCTCGCCGCGTGGGGTCCATCAACACGCTGGGCTAGCCCGTAGGGCAGACCATCGCTCTTTGTGGCCTGTAAGCTACAGGAACAGATCGACGGGCACGCGGAGGAGTTCGGCGAGTTGCTTGGCCTGAGTCTTACTGATGCTGCGCTTGCCGTTCAGGATCTCGGATACGCGGCTCTTGGGCAGCACGGTCCAGAGGTCGCTCGGCTTCATGTTCTTCTCCTGGAGCAGATAAGCGAGCATCCGATGCGGTTTGGACTTCGGAAGTGGGTGCGCCCGATTTTCGTATTCCTCGATCAGGATGCTGAGCAGTTCCAGGAGCCGGCCCTCCTCCTCGGAAATCTCGTCTTCCGGTTTTTCCATGAGGTCGGCGGCGGCGCCAAGCAGACGATGGTGCTCCTCCTCCGTGCGAATGGCGACGGGCAGAGCCCCCTCGAGAAGCTTCCGATATTGACGTTCATCGAGTAGCGTAGCGTTCATAGTTTCCATTTCCCCTCATCGTATTCGGCATGCGTGAGGATGTGGCGGATGTAAACGATCCGCCAGCGGCACTTGATCACCGAGACGAGCCGGTACTTGTTTCCGCTGATGTTGAAAACCGTGAAAATATCCACTGCATCGGCGTGCGGAAAGTCGGCGCGGACATCGACCAAATGTCTCCAGGCGGCCCGCTTGGTTACGCCGTACCAGTGCAACAGCGATTCCACCGCGTCTTTGTGCGTTTTGCTGAATTCGTTGATTGCCGCTTTGCTGATGATCCTCACGTCTTATTAGGTTACCAAAACGGTAACCACTGCGCAAGAGGGTTCGATCATACCCCGATTCCAGACCGTCATCCGAACCAGCGCGAGCGGCAGTGGGGCGTGTCGCCGCGCGACCGCCAGGCAGTGTTGACCGTGATGCTCAAGGATGGGCTAGGATTGTAGAGTACGGGGTCCGATAATATCTATGCGATGGATCGCGGTATTAGCGATGGCTTGCGCGAGGATCGCCTGCGCGCAGAACTCCTTCGAGGTAGCCTCGGTGAAACCGGCCCGGGAGAATTCGGCCGGCTGCGGCGGAGGACCGGGCACGACCGACCCTGGCATGTGGCGCTGCGGAAATGTCAGCCTGGCGAACCTCATCTCCCTGGCATACAATCTGCAGCGGTACCAGTTCCAACCTCTGGATTGGATGTTCGACAGCCGGTACGACGTTGTTGCCCGGGTGGGCCCGGGGACCACGAGGGAACAGTTCCGGCAGATGCAGCAGGACCTGCTCGTCAAGCGATTTCACCTCCAGTTTCACTACGAGCCGAAGGAGATGCCGGTATCCGAGATTTCGGTGGTGAAGCGCGGACTGCTGAAAGAATCGGCCGCGGCGGCGCCGGAGCAGCGGGATTTTGTGCAGGGTCCCACGAGTTCTTTCGATGGAAGCGTGCACTGGAATGTTACGAACGTATCGATGGAGGAGATCACACCGATCTTCGCACTCCAACTGGGCGGGCCGGTGAAAGACGCCACCGGACTCAAAGGACGCTTCGACCTGTCACTCTCCTGGTATCGGGAGATAACCACCGAACTCAAGGCCCGCCTGGAGGCAATGGGTGAAACCGTGACGACCGGCGAAGGAGGTCCGACGTTCCGCCAAGCGGTGAAGGATCAGCTCGGGCTCAAGCTGGAAGTAAAGAAGGGGATGGTTCCGGTGATGCTAATTGACCACGCGGACAAGGTCCCAGTGGCCAACTGAGGCCGCCGCTTCCCATCTGTGGACTTTGGGGTCCGCCTAAGATCCCCCAGGTTCGTTGGCGCTCGCGCGCTACATGTCAGGAAGCCCCGGACCTAATAGCTCATTCGTACTTCAGCGCCACCATGGGATCGACTTTGGTCGCCCGGCGCGCGGGGAGGGCGGCGGCGAGCAGCGCAGCGGCCAGCAAGACGGCGACGGATTGCGACACCGACACAAGATCGAAACTGTCGATGCCGTAGATCAGGCTGCCGAGGAAGAGACCCCAGGAAAATGCCACCACGACCCCAATCGCCAGTCCGGCCACCACCGGCACGAGGGAGAAGCGCAACATCATCCTGACCACGTCTCCGCGCCGTGCTCCGAGCGCCATGCGGATGCCGATTTCCCGCGTCCGTTGCGTCACCACGCAGGCCAGCACACCGGAAAGCCCCAGCGAGGCGAGGCCGAGCGCCAGGATTCCGAAGAAACTCGAGAGGTACGCTACGAGGCGCTCGTGCGCCAAGCGCTGGTTGATGTACTCTTCCATCAGGCGGACACGCAGCAGGGGAACGTTGGGGTCCTGGTCCTGGAGCGCACGGCGAATCCGCGCGATCACCGGGGCGGCGCTCCCAGCAAACCGCACCGCCAGCCAGCGCGCCTCGGCGCCGTTTGACCAACTGGGCATGTAGAGAGTCCCGAGTGGGTCGCGTCGGGTGATTTCACCATAGTGCACATCCTTCACCACGCCGATAACCTCAATGCGTTTGTCGGCGGAACAATCGGACCCGGAAAGGCAGAATTGGCGTCCCACGGCATTTACCGTCCCGAACTGCTGGCGCGCCAGTGATTGGTCCATGATGCAAACCCGGGACGCGCTGCCCTCCTTCCCCCCGCCGCGGGGTGTAACGACGGGCTCATCCTCGCGCCGGAAGTCACGGCCCGCCAGGAGGGGAATGCCCATCGTGGCGAAGTAGCCGGAGCTGACGGGATTGGAAAGTGCCGCAAAAGATATCTGAGACGCCTTATTACTTACCATGTAGGTGCGTATATGGTTGCTAATCGGCGTCATGCCCGTCAACGCGGCCGCGCGCACGCCGGCCAGGGTCCGCGTGCGCTCAAGGAACTGATCGTAGAAGGTACGCAACCCATGCCCGCTATATCCCACGCTCGTGGGGGCGATCTCGAAAATCGCGATACTCTCGCGCTGAAACCCGAGGTCGACATTCTGAAGATTTCTTAGCGTGCGGCCAAACAAGCTGGCGCCGATAAGCAACGCCAGGGACAAGGCGATTTGGCCCGCGATCAGGAATCTGGAAAGAAGTGACCGGGAGAGCGTCTCGGTGGACATTCCACCCTCCTTCATGCTCTCCGCAAGTTTCATCCGCGTGGCCCGTAGCGCGGGAATCAGGCCAAATAAGATGGTGGTGAGCAGTGTAAGGCCGGCACACGATGCGAGAACGAAGAGGCTGAGATGGAAACGAAAATCCGGGTCTAGAACATTGAGTTGGGCAAGAGCGCGTACGCCGAAATAGGCAACTCCAAGCCCCATCGCGCTCCCCGCCGCGGCCAGCAGGAGGCTTTCCGTGAGAAATTGGCGAATCAAGCGCCCGCGCGTAGCGCCCAGCGACAGCCGCACGGCCGTCTGCTTCCAGCGTTGCGAGGCGCGCACCAGCAGCAGATTCGCCACGTTCGCGCAGGTAAGCAGCAGCACCAGAACTGTTGCGGCCGCCAGGGCTTTAAGCGGATTTAGAAAATTCTGGTTGCGGATAAAGAGGGGGGCACGGGCCGCAGGCGCGAGCTGGCATTCATCCTTCGGAAGCCGATGAGCCCTGGTGACAGCTTCGACGGCTCTGTCATTCACCTTTTCCACCGCCTGCGCCCACAGAACCGGCATGGAGGCTTGCGCTTGCTGAATTGAAACGCCCGGCTTCAATCGCGCCACGCAGGTGAGCCAGGGACTGCGCGCCGTGTTCCATTCCTGTGCCGCGCCGGGGTTCGTCACCGGGTACATTGCCAAGGCCATTAAGACGTTGGGTTCGTCGCCGTTGAACAAGCCGCCGAACCCCTTTTCCGCCACGCCGACGATAACGAGCGAATAGCTGTTCACCGAGAACTTCTGGCCGATCACCCGCAGGTCCCCGGCAAAACGCCGCTGCCAATAGCGATAGGAAAGGACAACAACCGGTGGCCCGCCGGCCGCATCGTCGGACGGCGTAATAACCCGTCCGGCAGCGGCTCCAATCCCGAGGATTTGGAAGTAGCCGCCGCTGACGTATTCCACGTTGCCGATTTCCACACCCCGCGACCCAGGGGGCCGAAGGCCGGCGCCCAGATTGTCGCTGCTGGCGAGGACTCCGTCGAAAACCTGGTTGAGGTCGCGATAGGCACGGAAAAAGGGATATGTGCGGCTGTAGATACCTTCGATCCTCACCAGGCGATTCGCCTCGCGTGCCGGAACGGACCACAGCAACATCTGATCGACAAGGCTAAAGAGGGCCGTGGTCAGGCCTAGGCCGGAGGCGAGTGTGGCCACTACTACAAGCGTGAAGCCGGGACTCTTGGCGAGAGCCCGTGCCCCAAATCGAATATCGTCGACTAATGTGATCATGAGACCTCCTCAAATTGGTTCGTGCCACCGGACCAACTCGGTTCGTCGTTTCAGGCCTTGCGACCGGCGGCGCCACGGCCATAGGCTCGGGCACTGCTTTGGATGTGCACGGTGGCGACATCTATAACGCGACGGAGCCTGCAAGCCTGATGCTGTGCTTGCCGGGCGGGGCGCTGCTGGCCGCGCGCAGGATTCACTCGTAACGCAGCGCTCGCGTCGGATCCACCCGCGCGGCGCGCCAGGCGGGCAGCAGGCAGGCGGCGGAACCACTGGCGGCGAGAACAGCGATCACCGCCGCGAAGGTCCACGGATCGGTAGCGGAAACGCCCCAAAGCTCGCTCGAAATCAGCCGCGTCAGTCCGGCGCTGGCGATAAGACCGATGGCGACGCCGGCGGCGATGAGACCCATTCCGTTGCGCAGCACCATCCCCAGAATCTGGCCCTGGTGCGCGCCCAGCGCCATGCGGACGCCGATTTCGTGCGTGCGCCGGCCCACCGAGTAGGACACCACACCGTAGATGCCGATGGACCCGAGAACCAGCGCCAGCGCGGCGAATGTCACCACCACAAGCATGTTCACGCGGCGTGGAGCGAGCGATCCCGCGCGGCGCTCGTCGAGGGTCTTCACGTCGTGCACGGGCTGGGATTTGTCGATCTGGGCGAGCTGGCCGCGGATGGCCGCGGCCAGGCTCATCGGATCTCCGGACGTGCGGATTGCCAGGCCCATTTCAGATCCCATTTCCCCGCCGGTCATCCTGAGATGCACCTGTTCGGCCTGCAAGTAAGAGAGGTACATCTCCGGCGCTGCCGCCACCTCCGGCCAGGGGCGGATATCGCGCACCACGCCCACGACGGTCATCCAGTCGGCCTTCTTGGCCGGGTTCAGGATTCTCCTGCCCAGGCCGTTCTCACCGGGGAAGAAACGTCGGGTGAAGGATTCATTCACCATGACGACGGTGGGCGCGCCTTCCCGATCGGAGTCGCCGAAGTAGCGCCCCAGCACCAGGGGAATGCCCAAGGTCCGCAAGTAATCCGGGCTTACCATCGTCAGTGAGACCATGGATTCGGCATCCGGCTTGCCTTCGATGGTGAGTCCCGATACGGTCATGCTGTAGCCTCCCAGGGGGAGGGAAGTGCCCGCGCCCACGGCTTCGACGCCGGGGAGGACCTTGACCCGCTCGATCGCTTGTTGAAAGAACCGGGTCTGGTCCAGAGGCTTCGGATATTGGGAAAGCGTGAGGTTGACGTTCAAGGTAAGGATGCGGTCCGACCGGTAGCCGGGGTCGATGCCGCGCATGCGCAGGAAGCTCTTGAAGAGCAAACCGGCGCCGCACAAAAGCACCATGGCGAGCGCCACCTCGAAAACCACCAGCAGGTTGCGCAGGCGGTGGCCGGAGCGCCCGTTGGCGGCGCTGCGGCCCGCTTCCTTGAGGGATTCGTTCAACTGAACCTTGGATGCCTGAAGCGCCGGCGCCAGTCCGAACGCCACGCCGGTGAGCAGCCCGAGGCCCAGGTTGAAGGCCAGAACCCGATAGTCGAGACGGATGGGCGCGAGCGCCGGCAGGTTTCGCGAGATCCAGGCAATCAGCAGGTTCTTGGCCCAGAATGCCAACGCCAAACCGACGATTCCCCCAGCAGACCCAGCAGCGTGCTCTCGGTAAGAAGTTGGCGGAGGACGCGGCCTTTGCCCGCGCCGAGGGCGCGCCGGACGGCCATCTCTTTGTCGCGCGCGGCGGCGCGCGAGAGCAGCAGGTTGGCGACGTTGACGCAGGCGATGAGAAGCACGAAGCTGACCGCACCCAGGAAGATGACGAGCGAGCGCCGGGCGCCGCCCGCCACCCTTTCGTGCCAGTCCGAGACGACGACGCTCCTCTTCCGCCCCCTGCGGAATTGCTGCATGAGCGGCTCCAAATCGGAGCGCACGGCGCTGATGCCGACGCCGGGCTTGAGCCGGCCGACCACCTGCAACATAATCGACTTCGCCTTCCCGGTCTCGCTCATGGCGAAGGGAACCCAGAGGTCGAAATCGAATTCATGGCGATCGGGAATCAGGAAGGTCGCCGGAAGCACTCCGACGACGGTATAGGTGCCCGCATCCAGAGTCAGTGCCTTGCCAATCACCGAGGGGTCGCCACCGAAACGGCGCTTCCAGAAAGCGTGACTCAGAATGACAACCGGCGGGCCGCCGGGGCGGTCTTCTTCGGGACGGAAAGTCCGCCCCATCACGAGTTGAACACCCAGCAGCGGAAATAGGGACATGGTCGCATAAGCGCCGGTGATTCGTTCGGCCTCGCCTCCTCCAGTGAAGTTGGCCTGAAAGCGCATGTAGCCCGCAATCTGGCTCAAGGTCCCGCTGTGGCTCTTCCATGCGGCGTAATCCTGGGTATAGGAGAAAGCGTGGTCTCCGGGTTCTCCGAAGCTCATGGCGATATAGACCAGGCGGTCCGGCTCGGGGTATGGCAGGGGGCGCAGCAGCACGGCATTGACCACCGTGAAGATGGCCGTGGTGGCGCCGATGCCCAAGCCCAGCGTGAGCACCACGGTTGCCGCGAATCCGGGATTGCGGCGCAGCGTCCGCGCGGCGTAGCCGAGGTCCCGCGCCAGGGTCTCCAGAAATGGGATGCCGCGGCGGTCGCGGTGGCTCTCTTTGGTGGGTTCAATGCCACCGAGCTTCATGATTGCCCCTCGCCGGGCCTCGGCCGGAGTTAGGCCAGAGCGAATGCCGTCGTCGATGTGCAGTTGAAGATGGGATTCCAGTTCCTCGGCGAACTCGCGGTCCCGCCGGCTCCTGGCGAACAGGCCTTGGATGCGGACGAGCCAGGCGCGCACTTGTCTCATGAGACCTCCTTGGCAGGGGAGAGGAAGCGGTCCATGATGGTGGTCGCCTGTTTCCACTGGTGCGCTTCCTTTTCGAGTTGCCTCCTGCCGGCGCGAGTCAGTTTGTAGTACTTGGCTTTGCGATGGTTCTCCGAGACGCCCCACTCCGAGCGGATGTAGCCCTCCTGCTCCAGCTTGAGAAGCGCCGGATAGAGTGTTCCATAGTTCACGGAGAGCAGGTCGCCGCTGGTCTGCTCGATGCGGCGGGCGATTCCGTAGCCGTGAAGCGGCCCCAGGGCATCCAGCGTCTTGAGCACCATCAGGGCCAGGGTCCCTTGCCAGACCATATGCCTCCTATTGGAATGCCATAGTACCGCAAGTCGTATGGGAAAGCAATAGGTCATGCAAAGAGCGTCCCGAGGAGTCGGACGCGGCAGGCATGAGTGCCTGCGCCACTAACAGATTCGCGGCACCCGCCAAGGGCAGCCACCTCAAAGATCGACTTGGCAGGCGGTCCACCATCTTGCCGATGCACGGGAGAAAGGAAATCGGCAAAGGGTTGGAAAACAAACTCAAGCAGAACCTTGGCCTGAAGTGGAGGAGGAAACCCCAAGTGGACCGCTTGCTCGACCTACTCCACGCCTCCCGGCTCGATCAGCTCGAAGCCGCATTCCGTGTGCTCGGCAAACGCCTGGCCGTCGGAATCCGAGAAGCCGCCTAGAGCGAGTCTTTACCGGGCAGAGCCGGGAGCCGGCTGCCCACGAGGGGACTGGTTATCGAAGCCAAATTGATGCGGGCGTGGATAGCGGGAAGGCCGTCCTGAGACCGCTTCAGCTCCACCGGGATGATAACCCTTTAAACGAGCCGCGTTGGCTTCGGATGAGTCTCCCCGCCAACTCCCGCCGCGCCGTTTCCACCGCCGCGCCTACGCCCCTAGCCACCGCCTCCGACACCCCGATCCCCGTTGCGATCCTCTCCGGCTCGATTCCGATAACCGTCACCTGCTCGGGGCATTCGCCCAGCAGCATAGACGCCTGGAGTAACTCGGCTACATTGCTTTCATGCGCAGTGGAAGCGCGCTCCCCGGCGTGCTTCCACCCGCGCAGAACGTGAACCGTTCCAGGCTCCGCGCCTAGCGCTACGGCGTCGAGAACCAGTAACACGCGGCGGTTGGCGATGCGGTCCAGCAGCGCCAGCCCCTGCGTGCCCCCATCCAGGAATTCCACCATTCCGTCCCTGTGTAGCTCTTGGGGAGCCAAACCTCGCAATTCGGGCTCGGCCGGAACCGCGGATTACCCATCCTTACCCGAGTCTACCCATCTATGGACTTTGGGGTCCGCCTAAGATCCCCCAGGTTCGTTGGTGCTCGCGCGCTACATGTCAGGAAGCCCCGGACCTAATACCTTGTCGATGCCTATTTTGGCGAATTCCCTTGCGGCGTCCGGCCCGTGACATCATTTCCCAAGACCACGCCGACTTTGACGTTGATGAGTTCTCCCGGCGCGACGCTGCTCTTACCCGAGTGAGCAGCCAGGATCTTCTCTGAGATGGTCATTCCCAAAGCTTCACGCGATTCCTGCCGCCACCAGGTCGCCAACGCCGGAGGTCGAATAGCCCATGCGGCCGGCTGCAAGCGATTTCAGCTTGTTCGCCGTAACAAACATGACCGATTCCTCCACCGCGGCCGCAGCCTTGTCTTCGCCGAGTGTCATCAGCATCATCTGCATCGCGCAGATAGCAGCCAGCGGATTGATGACACCCTGGCCGGTGTACTTGGGTGCGCTCCCGCCGATGGGTTCAAACATGCTCACCCCTTCGGGGTTGAGATTGCCGCCCGCGGCAATACCCATGCCGCCCTGGATCATCGCACCCAGATCCGTGATGATGTCGCCGAACATGTTTCCCGTGACGATCACGTCAAACCACTCTGGGTTCTTGACAAACCACATGCACGTCGCATCGACGTGGTAGTACTCGCGGACGATTTCCGGAAACTCCTTCTGCCCCATCTCGTGAAAGGCTCTTTCCCAGAGGTCGTAAACATACGTCAGGACGTTCGTCTTGCCGCAGAGCGCCAAGGTATTATGGTTTGACTTGCCCCGCGCTTTCTTGCCGTGCTTCCGCGCATGGTTGAAGGCGTAGCGGAGGCAGCGATCAACCTGAAAGCGGCTGTACACCGCTGTTTGTACAGCAACTTCATGCGGAGTTCCCTTCATGCTGAAGCCGCCGACTCCCGTGTACAAGTCCCCTGTGTTCTCCCGGACAACGAAAAAATCAATGTCGTTCGGCCCTTTGCCCTTTATCGGCGTGTCGACGCCAGGGTACAATTTCACTGGTCTGAGGTTGATGTACTGATCCAGGGCAAAACGGGCCTTGAGCAGGATCCCTTTTTCCAGGATCCCAGGCGCCACGTCGGGATGACCGATGGCTCCAAGAAGGATCGCATCGAACTTGCGCAATTCCTCCACAGCGCTATCCGGCAATAACTCCCCGGTTCGCTTGTATCGCTCGCCCCCGAAGTCAAACTCAGTCAGTTCAACTTTGAAGTCGAACTTCGCAGCCGCCGCCTTGAGAACCTTGACTGCTTCGGCAGTCACCTCTGGTCCAGTCCCGTCTCCGGGAATGACCGCAATCTTATGCATCTTCCAAACCTCCATAAATAGACGTCACAATGTTGAACGGTTAACGAAGCAAGTAATCAATAACAATAACACTAGACATCTGCTCCTATGCCGCAGTGATCGGAGTTCGCATGTTTGCGCTACTTGCGCTCTGATCACGAGTTTCCGCAGTCGATCTGGGCGTCGAAGATCGCTTGCCGGCTCATTACCCGGTCCCGCTGGATATCCACGGCCCGCGGGCGAATGGCGGGCTCCGCAAGGATCATGCGAGCGTCCACTAGCGCAAAACCCTTAGGATACAGGATTGCCGGGTTTAAATCCAGTCCGTTGATCTTTCGTTGATCTCTCGATGCCCCTCCATCATCTCGGAAACGTGAATCACGAACTCGATCGGCGGCGCTCCGCAATAATCTTGTGCCTGGCTACGCCGTCTCCTTCTCCAGGCGGTATTCATGATGCAAGCCCCTGGACACCGGAGTCGAAGACCCTTCAAGTCCGCGTGGATGGCCGGCTGAGGCCCGGCGTTTTGGCCAAGGACATCATCCTGGCGCTGATCTCGAGGATTGGCGTGGGCGGCGGCCGTGGCGCGCTGGAAGCAGCTTCCCGCCGGCGAAGGCGCGGCCTACGACAGCAGCGTGACCATGGACGCCGGCGCGCTTTCTGAAAACCACCACCAAGCAGGGTCTCGACCAGCAGCTATTTTGCGACTGGCGCTACGATGCCGAGGGCAATCCCAAACCGGATTTCATTCTGAACCAGCCGCGGGCACGGGGCGCGCAGGTGCTGCTGGCGGGGGACAATTTCGGCTGCGGCAGCTCGCGCGAACACGCGCCGTGGGCGCTGACGCAGTTCGGTTTTCGCGCCGTGGTGAGCACGTCTTTCGCCGACATCTTCAAACAGAACTCGCTGAAGAATTCGCTGCTGCCCATTGTGATGCCGCCGGACGCGCAGGCGGAGTTGTTCGCGGCCGCGGCGGAGAATCCGGATGCGTTGGTGAAGATCGACCTTGCCAGCCAAACCCTTACCACGCCCAGCGGGCGGAAAGTGGAATTCCCCATCGACGCCTTTTCCAAGCACTGTCTGCTGGAGGGCGTGGACGAACTCGGCTACATTCTGAAGCACGAGGCCCAGATCGCCGCCTACGAGGCGCGCCGCGTGGGGTCCATCGACACTCGGGCGTAGCACCGCCCTTGTGGGGCAGGATGGCATCCTGCGGCGGGTTGGCAACCCGCCGGCGACAACATCGCCGGCGTTACCATAGAAGCTATGGCTCTGGACATCGATCAAAGAGAACGCGAAGGCATTCTTATCCTGGATCTGAAAGGCCGCATCACGGTCGGTCCGGAGGCCACCATGCTGCGTGAGGAGGTGGCCGCGCTCAACGCCGCCGGCACACGCAACCTGGTGTTCAACCTGGCCGGCACGGATTACATCGACAGTACCGGCCTGGGCGCGCTGGTGATGTGCGCCACCACTTTGCGTAAGAGCGGCGGTAATATGAAACTGCTCAATCTCAACCGCCGCCATATCGAGCTATTGGTCATGACCAAGCTGGCCACCATCTTCGAGATTTTTGCCGACGAGCAGGATGCCGTCAACAGCTATTACCCGGACCGCAAGCTCAAGACCTTCGATATCCTGGATTTTGTGCAGAAGATGAAAGAGGAATAGCGGCCGATGGCACTGGTGGTCATCGGAGGGGTGGCGGCGGGCCTGAGCGCGGCGGCGCGCGCGCGGCGCATCGATCCGCGGCTGGACATCGTGGTCCTGGAGAAAGGCCCCGTCGTTTCCTATGGGGCCTGCGGGCTGCCGTATTTCGTCGAAGGGCGCGTCCGCGAGGCCCGCCAGTTGATTGTGCACACACCCGAGTATTTCCGCAAGGAGCGAAATATCGAGGTGCGCACTGGGGCGCGCGTGGTCTCGATCGCTCACCCGCGCCGCGAGGTGGAGCTCCAATCCGGCGACCGCCTGCACTACGACCACCTCGTAATTGCGGCCGGCGCGCGCTGCGATACCGCCGGCATCGCGGGGGCCGAGCAGCCCCACGTCTTCACGCTGCATACCCTCGAAGACGCCGAGCGGATGCGCCGCTTCATCCGCGAGAAGCGGCCGCGGCGCGCAGTGGTGATCGGGGCGGGATATATCGGCGTAGAGGCCGCCGACGCGCTGCGCCGCAACGGCCTGCGCGTGACCGTGCTGGAGCGTTCCCAGAACGTTCTGCTGCGCGACGACCCGCACTTCACCGCGGCCGTCCGCAAGCAACTGGAAAGACACGGCGTGGAGCTGCGCTGCGGCGTCAAGGCCGGCGCCATCGAGCCAGAGAGCGTGGCGGACGTCGCCTGCGACCTGGTGGTGGTCTCCGCCGGGTTCAAGCCCAACGTGGAGCTTGCCGCGCAGGCCGGCGTCGAGCTCGGCCGCACTGGCGCCATCCGCGCCGACGACCGCATGGAGACCAATCTGCACGGAGTTTTCGTGGCCGGCGACTGCGCCGAAGTCATGCACCTGGTGACCGGCCGCCCCGCGTGGATTCCGCTGGGAACCACCGCCAACAAGACCGGGAGGGTTGCCGGCGCCAACGCCGCCGGCAGCCGCGAGCGCTTCCCCGGCGTGGTGGGAACCTCCATCGTCGGCATCTTCGGGATGGGCTTCGCCACCACTGGCCTTTCCGTGGCCCAGGCGCGCGCCGAAGGTTTTTCGCCGATGGCCGCGCGCATCGAAGCCCCGGTGCGGCCACGCTATTTTCCGGGCGCCCAGACCATGGTGGAGTTGGTGGCCGACCGCACCACCCGCCGCCTGATGGGCGGATCGGTGATCGGCGAGGACGGCGCCGCCGGGCGCATCAATGTGATCGCCGCCGCGCTGCAATCGCGCCTGCGCGTCGACGACTTCGAGCAATTGGACTTGGCCTATTCGCCGCCCTTCTCGCCCGTCTGGGACCCCCTGCTGATCGCCGCCCAGCAACTCATCAAGGAGCTGTAGGAGCGCCTCCGATCAGCTCCAGGTGTACCGCGCCGGCCCCTACAACCGCTTTGAGGGGAATCGACCGATCGAATGTGGCAAGTCTGCCGCCGTGCCGGACCGCCAGGCCGAGCAGATAGATATCCGTCGTCTGCCGATGCCCCGTGATCGCTTGCAGCCGGAACAGCGACTCGTCCAGCAGCGAAACCGAGTCGCTCCAGAACTCATGATCCGGACCCGCGCACAAGACTCTGAGACGGGACGCCACCTCCGCCGGCGCTGCGGTCACGCTGGGGTAGGCAGGGTTGCTTAGCACGCAGACACAGCCGTTCACAGTGACCGGACAGGTGGCCCAACCGCGCTTCCGATTGCGGCCAAACCACCGGTGTGCGTCTTCGTAATTTGGGTGAGCCGGATCATGCAGCGCGACGAGCACGTTGACATCCAGCAGTGCGGTGCTCATTCCTCATCCCGCAGACGATTGACCAACGCCATGCTGGGTTTCTTCGCGCCGGGCTTCACGTCGAACAGCAGAACTCCGTTTCGCATGCGGGGCGCGCTTTTCGGCTCTATTGCCTTGCGAACCAGTTGGGAGATTACCTGCCCCATGGTCGTCTGGCGCTGTTGCGCGAGCTGCCTGGCGACCTGCACCAGGTCATCGTCGATTTCCAAAGTGGTCCTCACACCTGTATGGTAGCGCATCAGACATCGCCTCTGCCGATGAGCGATGCACATGGGGCGCGACATAAAAGTTGACAACGCTCGAAGCCCATGAGGATCGCGGCCAGCTTCCGCGGGGTTTCGCTGCCCGCACGTCGGTCATGGAGTTGCGTCCGTTTCTGGTCGGAGTCAGAATTGCAAGTAAATGCGACGCACAACTCGGATCTCGCTTGCGATCGTCACAATCAGCGTTGCGATCCTGATCACTGATCTGGAGTGGGGACCGCACGCCCGGCTTGGTCCAGGTCGCCGCCTACCCGAAATCGAGCTCTCGGCGCCGCACACTTCTACGGTGCAGTCCTCCGATTTCAGCGGTAAAGTCATCCTGCTCGATTTCTTCGCTTCCTGGTGAAGCCAATGCAATGCGGAGGCTCCGCATCTCGAAAACCTCTGGAACCGGTACCGCAGCCGCGGTTTCCAGGTAGTGGCAATTGATGTCGAGGAGCCCGCGGAAAGGGCCGTCGAGTTTCGGCGCCGCCACACATTGACATTCCCCGTCGTAGCCGATCCCAAGAGGCGATTGTTCAACCACTTCTTTTTTCCGCCCAATTACAACCTGCCGTATATGATTCTTGTGAGCAAGGATGGCGTGATCCGCATGGTGGGCATCCCTCTGAAGTCACTGCCCACGGCCATCGAGGAATTGCTCTAACAGACGTGCCTGCCGGTGACGCGCCCAGCCAGCGCGCGCGTCCGAGCGGCAGCCGGCCGCCATCGTACACTTGTATTATGGCTGCCAGCAAACATGGCAAACTTCTCGACCCCGGCTCCCGCGCGCCGGATTTCCGCCTGCCGCGCCTGGATGGCGGCACCACCGCGCTCGATGAGATCCTCGCCCACGGCCCCGCGCTGATCGCCTTTTTCAAGACCACCTGTCCGGTGTGCCAGCTCACATTCCCATTTCTCGATCGCATCCATAAGGCCGGCACGCTGCCGGTCTACGCCATCTCGCAGGACGGCGCCGAAGATACCCTGGAGTTCAACCGGGAATTCGGCCTCACGTTGCCTACTCTGCTCGATACCGGGCGGAGCGGCTACCCGGCGAGCAACGCATTCGGGATTTCCAGCGTGCCCACCGCGTTTCTGTTGGAGCGCGACGGCGGCATCTCGCGCGTTATCGAAGGCTGGAGCAAGCGGGATATGGAATCGCTCGGCGGCCTGGCTGGCGTCGAGGTGTTCCGGCAGGGCGACAACGTGCCCGAATGGAAGCCCGGTTGAGGCTCGCGGAATTAGGCTCCCGTGCGGAGCTTCAACCCAGGCTAAAATAGAACCAGGCCCTATGCCGAACCCCATCGGAGAGATTCTGGATACCGCCGCCTCCATCGCCAGAGGGATGGGCGTCACATTCAAGGAGATGATGTCTCCCACCGTGACGGAATACTATCCCGACGAGCCGCCCAAGTTCGAAGAGCGCTACCGCGGCGTCCACGTGCTCCAGCGCGATGCCAACGGCCTGGAAAAATGCGTGGCTTGCTTCCTGTGCGCCGTCGCGTGTCCCTCCAACTGCATCTATATCGAGGCCGCGGAGAACACCGATCTGGTGCGCATCTCCGCCGGGGAGCGCTACGCCAAGGTTTACAACATCGATTACAACCGCTGCATTTTCTGCGGGTATTGCGTGGAAGCCTGCCCCACCGACGCCATCACGCACGGCCATGGATTTGAAAACGCCAGCTTCAATACTGCGACGCTGGTCAAGCGCAAAGAGGATATGCTGGCGCCCCTGCCGCCCGGCGCCAAGCCACCGTTGGCCGCCGCGGGGTGCCCTCTGGGCCCGGCTCCGGCGCACTGAATCGGCATGTTTCGAGCCATCAAGGAACAGATCGGCACCATTTTCCGGGAAGACCCGGCGGCCAAGAGCGTGCTCGAGATCGTCCTCTGTTACCCCGGCTTCCATGCCATCCTGCTGCACCGCTTGGCCCACAAACTGTATGGCTGGAGGGTGCCGCTGGCGCCGCGCCTCGTCTCGCAGATCGGCCGCTTCCTGACGGGGATCGAGATTCACCCCGGCGCCACCATCGGCCGGCGCTTCTTCATCGACCACGGCATGGGCGTGGTGATCGGCGAAACCACCGAAATCGGCGACGATGTGCTGCTCTACCAGGGAGCGACCCTGGGCGGCACCGGCAACGAAAAAGGCAAGCGCCACCCCACCCTGGGCAACCACGTGGTGGTAGGGAGCGGCGCCAAAGTGCTGGGCAACATCAGAATTGGCGACAACGTCAAGATCGGCGCCGGTTCCGTGGTGGTGCATCCCGTTCCGGACAACTCGACCGTGGTGGGAATTCCCGGCCGGGTGGTGCGCACGCGCGGCGAAAACGGCGTGCTGGAGCACGGCCTGCTGCCCGATCCGGAAGGCCAGGCCATCGACGATCTGGCCCGCCGCGTGGCCGAACTGGAAAACACCCTGCGCCAGTTGATCTCCGAGCACGAGCTCGAACACCACCGCAAGGATTGAACCGGAATCGCTGTACACTATCCTCATGACTCGCAGACTTCTTGTATTGTTCCTGCTGCTTTCCGGTTTGGCCCTGGCGCAGAACCGCGTCTACGAACTCCGCACGTACATCTGCTACGACGGCAAGCTGGAGGCCCTGAAGGCCCGCTTCCGCGACCACACCATCGCCATTTTCAAGCGTCACGGGATGGAGAGCATCGGCTATTGGGTGCCGCAAGACCCGGAGAAATCCAAGAACACGCTGATCTACATTCTGGCGCATCCCAGCCTGGAAGCCGCCCACAAGAACTGGGATGCGTTCCGCGCCGATCCCGAATGGGTGAAGGCCAAGGCGGAGTCCGAAGCCGCCGGCCCGATCGTGCAGAAGACCGAATCGGTGTACATGACGCCCACGGAGTTTTCGGCGCTCAAGTAGCCGCGGCGGCACCCCGCGGCGAGCATTCCGCTCCCGCCACGCTATCATGAACACGTAACACCCGGAGATCACTTGATCGGATGAGCCGCTCGCCTTCGCGCCGCAAAATGCCTTCCTGGCTGCCCCACGTGCTGGGCTATGGCGTTTCCATCGGGTGCCTGCTGTGGGTGCTCCACGGCTATCGCGTCAACGAACTCATGCAGGCCATTCGCTCGCTCGATTGGAGGTGGGTGAGCGTCGCCATCCTGGCCGACCTCGCTGTTTACATCGCGCACGCCTGGCGATGGGACACCCTGCTCGCCCCCGTCGTCCGGTTGCGTTTCTGGCGCACCGTGCAGGCCATTTATATCGGGCTGTTCGCCAATGAAGTGCTTCCCCTGCGCGCCGGCGAACTGATCCGCTGCTACCTGTTGGCTCACTGGAGCGATTTGCGCCTCTCGCTCAGCTTCGCTTCCGCCGCTGTCGAGCGTCTGATCGACGGCGTCTGGATGTTGCTCACCTTCGTCATTACCGCCGGCTTCGTCAAAGGAATCCCCAGGGACCTCATCATCCTGGTGCAGGTTCTGGGCGCGCTCATCGTCCTCAGCGCCGGCGCCCTGATCTGGATTGTGTCCGCCAGGCGCGAGGCGCACGCCGTGGACAACGAGAGCCGTTGGTCCTCCACCCTGCGCCATGTCGTCGAGGGCCTTCAACTGATGGGGAATGTGCGCACCCTCGGGGTGACCTCCCTCATCAGCCTGCTTTACCTGCTGCTGCAAGTTTTCACGGTCTATGGCCTCATGAAATCCTATGGACTGGACCTTTCCTTCTGGGTGGCGGGGGGGGTGCTCGCGATCATCCGCGTGGCAACCGTGCTGCCCAACGCTCCCGGCAATGTCGGCCTGCTGAATGTCGCCTGTGTGGCTGCCCTGCGGCTTTTCGATGTTGAAACCAACGATGCCAAGACGTTCTCATTCATCCTGCTGGGGGCGCAGGCTGTCCCGCTGCTCCTCGGCGGCGCCATTGCCACCGCGCTCACCGGCTTGAACATCGGAGAAATCCACGCTCGCGCCAAAAGGGGCGTCCACTCGAATCCCTCAAGCCCTACGCTATAATTGACGCATGTTGACGCCCACTGAAAAGATCTGGCATAACGGCCGCTTCATTCGATGGGACGAGGCCACCATCCACGTCCTCTCGCACGTGGTCAGTTACGGCAGCTCCGTCTTTGAAGGAATCCGCTGCTACTCCACACCCGCCGGACCCGCCGTCTTCCGCCTGCGCGAGCACGTCCGCCGCATGGTGGATTCGGCCAAGATTTACCGCATGGAGAATCTCGGCTTCACGGCCGCTCAGCTCGCCGAAGCCATGCTCGAACTGGTCCGCGTCAACCACATGGATGCCTGCTACATCCGCCCCATCGTGCTGCGCGGATACGGAGAGGTGGGCGTCAACCCGCTCAAGAATCCGATTGACGTCTATATCGCGTGCTGGGAGTGGGGCCAGTACCTGGGAGAAGAAGCCCTCGCCGAAGGCGTGGACGTGTGCGTCTCGAGCTGGACCCGCCTGGCCCCCAACACGCTGCCCGCTCTGGCCAAGGCTGGCGCCAACTACATGAACTCGCAGCTCATCAAGATGGAAGCCCTGGCCAACGGCTACACCGAGGGCATCGCGCTGGACGCCGCCGGCTATGTCAGCGAAGGCTCCGGCGAGAACATCTTCGTGGTGCGTGACGGCAAGATCCACACCCCGCCGCTGGGCGCTTCCGTGCTGCCCGGTATCACCCGCGACGCCATCCTCACGCTGGCCCGCGATCTCGGCATTCCGCTGGTCGAGGCCATCGTTCCGCGCGAGATGCTGTACATCGCCGATGAGGTCTTCTTCTCAGGCACTGCCGCCGAAATCACGCCCATCCGCTCCGTCGATCGCGTTCCAGTCGGTAAGGGCCGCCGCGGCCCGGTTGCGGAGAAGCTGCAGAAGGAGTTTTTCGGAATCATCAGCGGCGCCACCCCCGACCGCCACAACTGGCTGACGCCGGTGCACGTTCACGCCGCCGCGTAGGGGCCGGGCACGCCCCATTAGCGCTAAGATAATTTACCCGATTTATGCCGATTTGGCTGCGCTACCGCGCGAAGAATGCTGGCACTTGGGGTACGCGCTTGCGGCTCGATTCAGCGAGATCGACGGCCAGCGTGTTCCAGTTCGCCATCGTCGCCGCCAGCGCCAGCGGTGGATCGATCGCTTGGCGCAGTTGATGCAGCGCGAAACTGAACTCCCGCCACCGGCTGGGGATCTTATGGCGTAGGGAACGAGTATCCCCAGGGGGAAATATCGCGGCCGGTGCGGATGAGTTTCTGGGTAAGTAGTCCCACCAGCAGTTTGCCATACAGCCAACTGCGCACACTTTGCTCGTCGTGTTTGGCCAAGTGGCCCAACTCGGCGAGCGACTTGAGACGTTTGAAAACCAGTTCGATCTGCCAGCGGAGCCGGTACCACTCCAAGACTTCCTGGGCGCTGAATTCCGCGCTGGGCAGGTTGCTCACTACCAGGACATACTTGGCATATTCCAGCGTCTCCGGTTTCGGCGTGTGGCCCTGCTTGCCGGCTTGGCGGAGCAGTTGCGCCAGCGCGCGTTGGATGCCGTATTCGCTTTTGCGAATGCCACACAGTCGCAACCGACCAACGGTGGCTCCGGCGCGCACATGCACTTCCCATTCGCCGCATTGCCCCGCCTCCGGCAGTCCGCCCACAGCGCCCAGCAGATCGAAGGGCCTCCCCGAGGCTGTATAGAGGGGCAGATTGCCGGTGTTGAGCCGCACGATCACCTCCACGCCTTTGCCGATCGTCGCCAGCACGCCGGCGCTGTGGCAGAAACCGCGGTCCGCCAGCAAGCAGTCTCCTGGCTGGGCGGGCAGTCGCGACAGATTCTCTCCCCCGCCCACGGCTCGCGCCGGCGTGATCTCAAAGTGATCACACTCCAGATCGGGAAGCCGCAACGTGTAATGGACGCGCCAAGAACTCCCGGTCTTGCCGGGCTCTTTGATCACCGTGCCATCGGCGGCGCGGAACACCCGACCGCCGGTTTGTTCCGGCACGTGCATTCCGTTCTCCGCTAGCAGGCGCGCACACATCTGACGCCACCAGGGACCTGCCGTTCGCAGGCGATCTAAGATCGCCACATCCGACACCGAAGCTAGTCCGGCGGCTTTGGCTCGGGTTGCCGTTTCCCGCAAGGAATAACCGTTGCCAACGTGCAACAGCAAGGTACGCAGCAAATCCGAAACGCTGGCGAAGCCGCGCATACGCCCTACCGCACCCGAACGAAAAGCGTCGCCCTGCCAGCCTTTGGGCAGCAGCGTGGTAAGTACTTGCCAGTTTTCATCTTGAGCGCCAACCATGGTCTGAGTTTAGACCAAAGGCGCATAAAAAGCAACTATTATCTTAGCGCTTATGGGGCACGCCCGGCCCGGCTTCCACGCCGGGCCTGCTCACATTACGCCTGCGCAACCAGGATGACCACCTCCCCCGAGATTTACCATCCCGGCTGCGCAACCGCCTAATGGACTCTCTCTTTGTATCGCGAGCGCCGCTCGAAAAGCCAGCCGCATTTCTCCTCAGGCAGCCTTTTTCAACAAATTTTTCGCCCCGCTAGTGCATACACTTACCGGGATCGGCATGTGGCAAACTTGTGCATAAACCGTGGCGCTTCCGATCTGTTCCGGAGAGGACGGGGCCACCGGATCGCTATCCCGGATCTGCCTTCCCGGATCTGCGACGCCGGCGAGCCCAAGCGCGGCCAGTTCGCTCCCATTTTTCCCATTGAGGGTGTTTTCGATCCCAGGCTTGGTAGGTTTCCAGCTCCCGGATGGCCATTTCGATCCCGGCCCTCCGGTGAATCAGAGCTTCGAGTTGCGCCAGCGCGGCGGGCCTGTGTCTGGCCATGGGTTTTAGATTCTGAGCAATTGGATTTCCGCGGCTCGCGACGTCAGGAAGCGCCATCGTTACAACAGGTTCGCGTCGTTCCGCGGTCGCCGGCGGCGGACCATGGGTTCTATTCCGATCCCCGGATTCTCAAAACTGCGACAACTGGGCGGGAGAAAGCGTGCGACAATCGCATGTGGCAGTGGGAAGTTCCGAGGCGGAATGACGGTTCTGGTGGTGGATGACGATCGAGGCGTGGCGGAGTTTTGCCGCCAGGTGGCATCCCAAGCCGGGCACGCTGTGCTGATTGTAAAGTCCGCGCCAGACGCACTGGCCGCTCTGGACCAACACGAGGTCGACGTGGTGCTCAGCGACGTGCGAATGCCGGGCATGGACGGGGTTGACCTGCTGCGATCCATTTCGCCCGGCAATGCCGGCCCCGACGTCGTGCTCATGACCGGATTCGCCTCCGTCTCTTCCGCCGTCCAGGCAATCCGGCTGGGCGCGTACGACTATCTGGTGAAACCCTTCGAGGCCGGCCAGCTCGAGGCCACGCTCCAGCGTCTGGCGCAGCTTCGCGCCCTGCGCACGGAGAATCTGTCGCTCCGGTTCCAACTCGATGCCGAGCGGGGCGTTGGCGGAATGGTTGGTGGATCGCCGGGCATGCTGGCCGTGTTCCAGGCGCTTCCCCGGATCGCGGGGAAGCGCCAACCGGTCCTCATCACCGGCGAAACCGGAACCGGCAAGGAATTGGTGGCGCGGGCCATCCACCAACAGGGGCCGGACAAGGACCGGCCCTTCGTCGCGCTGGATTGTGGCGCCCTCTCGCCCGATATCGTGGAAAGCGAGGTCTTCGGGCACGTCCGCGGGGCCTTTACCGGCGCCGTCGCCGACCGGCCCGGCCTGCTGGCAACCGCCGCGCGCGGCACCTTCCTCCTCGATGAGGTGGCTGAGCTTCCGCTGGCTTTGCAGGCGAAGTTCTTCCGGGTTCTGCAGGATCGCGAGTTCCGACCCCTCGGGGGTGACGCCGTGCGCAAGTTCGAAGGGCGCGTCATAGCGGCCACAAACCGCGATCTGGAAGCCGCCATCCGTGCCGGACGGTTCCGCCCCGAATTGTACTTCCGCTTGTGCGTGCATACCGTTCATGTGCCCCCGCTGCGGGCGCGGAAGAGCGACATCCCGGCGTTGATCCGGCATTTCATCCACAAGCACGGCGGGGACGATGTGCTGGCGATCGCGCCCGACGCGGTTAACGAATTGACGGCCTACCACTGGCCCGGCAATGTACGCGAACTGGAAAATTGCATTCTGGGAATGCTGGCCAACTGCGAAGGGCGCGTACTCGATTCCAGAGATATCCCCAAGGCCCTGCGGATGGCGCTTCACGGACAACCAGTCCGCCGCACGCCGCTGGAGGAGGCCGAGCGCGCCGCCATCGTCGCGGCGCTGGAAGAGGCCGGCGGCAACATCGCTGAGACGGCGCGGCGGTTGGGGATCGCCAAAGCCACGCTGTACCGGAAGATGAGCGCCTACGCTGTGACCGCGCCCGACCGTTGAACTACGAAAGAATCATGGCCACGGATGAACACGGATAAACACGGATAGAACAAGAAATCTGAAAACAAAAAATCTTAACCGTGTTCATCCATGTTCATCCGTGGCTAATTGACTTTCTCGCGCTTCCTCACCGCCGCGACTTCAGCACCTCGGCAACCTTGGCCAGCAACAGTTCCGCGCTCACCGGCTTGCTTAGCACCGCCTGGGCTCCCAACATGCGAGCCACTTCCAGAAACCGCGGTCCCAGCGCACCCGAGATGGCGATGATCCCCACGCCGGGCACGTCCCGGCGTAGAGCCCGTATCGTCTCGATCCCCTCCTGTTCCGGCATCACCAGGTCCGTGATCACCAGGTCCACGCGTCCAGCCTGCGCTTCCTGGAGCGCCAGCTTTCCATTGGGCGCTTCCAGCACTTGGTAGCCGGCGCTTTCCAACACCAGCCTCAGAAAACCGCGCACTCCGGCTTCGTCGTCGGCCACAACGATGCGGGCCGGGCGCTCCGGCGCCACCAGCATTTCCCGGACTTTCATGGCCAACTGGGCGGGTCCAAACGGCTTCTGGATGAACTCCGCTTCCTTCCGCAGGACCCCATGATGCACCATGATGTCGTCGGTGTGGCCCGACATGAACAGCACTTTAACTCCCGGCCGGAGTGTTTTCAGCCGGTCCGCCAGTTCCCTGCCGCTCAAACCCGGCATCACCACGTCGGTCAAGACCAGGTCGATGCGCTCACCCTCCCGCTCGCAAATGAGCAGCGCCTCCTCGGCGTTGGCCGCTACCATCACCTGGTAGCCGTAAGCCCCCAGCGCGGCAGCCGCATATTCCCGGACCTCCGCCTGGTCCTCCACCACCAGCACGGTCTCGGTGCCCCCCATCGCCGCGGCGCCTTCCGGCTCGCCGGACTCGGCCGGCGCATCCACCACCCTGGGCATGTAGATCTTGAACGTGGTCCCGCGCCCCGGCTCGCTTGCGACCTCGACGCAGCCGCCGCTCTGCTCCACAATGCCATGGATTGTCGACAGCCCCAGCCCAGTCCCTTTTCCGACTTCCTTGGTGGTGAAGAAGGGTTCGAAGATGTGCCCGCGCGTCTCTTCGCTCATGCCCTCGCCGGTGTCGCTTACCGCCAGCATGACGTAAGGGCCCGCCTGCGCCCCCGGACGCAATTGGGCCTGGCTCTGGTCCCATTCCACAAAGCCCGTCTCGATCGATAACTTGCCGCCGTCCGGCATGGCGTCCCGCGAGTTCACCGCCAGGTTCATCAGCACCTGCTCCAGTTGGTGCGGATCGGCGCAAATCGTCGCCGCTTCCGCCTGCGACTGGACGCACACCTCCACGTCTTCGCCCATCAGGCGCTCCAGCATGGGCCGCATCTCTTCCACCACGCGGTTCAAATCGAGAACGCGCGGTTGCAGGATCTGCTTGCGGCTGAAAGCCAGCAGTTGTTGGATCAACGCCGCGGCGCGCTCTCCGGCCTTGTGGATCTCTTCCAGGCCGCCCCGCAGCGGATCGTCCGCCCGCAGGCTGCCGAGCAGCAGCCGGCTATAGCCGTTGATGACGGTCAGCAGGTTGTTGAAGTCGTGGGCGACGCCAGCCGCCAGCCTTCCGACGCTCTCCAGTTTTTGAGCCTGGCGCAACTCGTCTTCGATCCTGGCCTTCTCGGCTTCCGCGCGCTTCAGTCCGGTGATGTCCCGGCTTGTGCCCACAACGTAGCGCACTTTTCCGCGCGCATCCGAGACCAGTTTTGTAACGGTTTCCGTGGCTACGATTGTGCCGTTTTTGCAGAAAAACTCTATTTCATTCGTCCTGATGCGCGCGCTCTCGTCGCCCGACTCCACGGCGGCTCGGTACCTTTGTATCTCGCCGAGGACCATCCGGTAAGTATCGTCCGGCATCGCCCGGTCCATGGGCTGCGCCAGAATCTCTTCGGGAGAGAACCCTCTCAACTGCTCGACCGATGGACTGACATAGACGCAGCGCCCTTCTTCCAGGTCCCACATCCAAATCACATCGGCGGCGTTCTCGGAAATCAACTCGTACCGCTCCTGGGTCTTCTTCTGTTCCGTAATGTCGAAGAAGATCGTGGCGAAAAGATCTTCGCCCATGGGCGTGACGGAGATGACAAAGTGCTTGTCCAGCGGCGGAAAGTGGGTCTCAAACTGAAGGGGCTTTCCCTCCTCCACAACCGACGCGTACTCTTGCAGGTAGGGGGCGGCTGGGGTGCCGTACACGTCGGTCGCCAGCTTGTTCACGACATGCTCGCGCGTCATTCCGAGCAGCTCTTCAAAACGGCGATTTACATCCAGCAGAATGTAGTTCTCCGGAACGCCGTTGGAACAGATCAGCTTGTGGAGAGCAACCCCTTCCTGCATGGAGTTGAAGAGCGACCTGTACTGCTGTTCACTCTGCCGCCGGTCCCGCTCGGCGGCCTTCCGTTTGGTAATGTCGATGGTCGATGAAATCATCCACGGCACGCCGTCGAGTTCAATCGACTCCACTGAAATCAAGCCCGTGCCAATCTCGCCACTTTTCCTGCGGAAGTGAAACTCGAAACCGCGAATCCGACCGCCGCCTCGAAATTGCGTTAGGTATTCGTCATATTCACGAGGGTCCGCAAACAGCCCAAGTTCCTGCTGCGCGAGACGCCCAATTACTTCCTCACGCCCATAGCCGCTGATCCGTTCAAACCCCTCATTGGCATCGACAATCCGATTCCCTTCACTCTCGATTTTGGCCAGCAGCATGGCGGCGGGACTGTCCCGAAACGCCTTTTCGAACATCTCCTCCGACTTCCGCAGCGCATCTTCGATCCGCTTGCGTTCGGTTATGTCTTCGATGAAGCCTTCGTTGCAGAACGCCCGGCCATCCTCTCCGAGAACGTTCCGGCAATTGAGCGACACCCAGATTGCGGTCCCATCCTTGCGCTTGTACTGGCACTCATACGCACGCACGGCCCCCTGCTCTTCGATTAGTTGGAGAACACGCGACCGCCCGTTCGGATCCAGCCACACCTGTTGAGCCGTGTCGTTGATCGCAGATACTAACTCCCGCGTCGAATCGTAACCTAGCATCCTCGCAGCGGCGGGGTTCGCAGCCAGAAGCTTCCCCTCAAGGGACGTTCGATAGATTCCTTCGAGCGCCCCCTCGAATATGTCCCGATATTTCTCCTCGGCTTCCCGTAGCGCAGCCTCCGCCTTTTTCCGTCCTGTGATGTCCTTTCCGAAGACCGAAATGCCCGTGGTTTCCCCCTCCTGGACGATTCGGTTGAGATTCACTTCCAAGATCCGGCCATCGGCCAGCGAATATTCGGCCCGGAAGGGACCTTCCGACAGCGCACGCCCATATAGTGGAGGCCATAATGCCGCTCTCGCCGGCGGCATCAAGTCCACCGGCCGCATCCCCAGCGCCGGCCGGACACCAAAATTCCCCTGGATGCTGTGGTGAAATGCCCGGTTGAACGTCAGCAGCCCGTAATTGAGATCCACCGACCAGATCAGGTCTTCGGTACTCTCGATCAAGGCTGCCAGATTGGCGTCGGCGCGATGGGGGCCCATATTCGCCTCCCTTCAGGCTTCCGAAAGCCTGTTGTCAATTCTACTCCCCACGGACCGCGGGTGGGCCGCGCCGCCCCCTACCGGAACAGCGCCTCGGCCCCGCGCTGAATCACGGCCGCGCCCGCCACTCCGGCCAGCGCCGAGGCGAAGGCCGGCAGCGCGCCGCGCCGTTTCCACTCCTCGTGGACCGCGTGGAAGCCGAGGTAGAACAGCCAGCCCGCCGCGATCCCCAGCGGATACGTGATCCATTGCGTCCCCAGGCGCGGCGCCATCGCCAAACCGGCCACGCCGCCCACTATCGTCGTCCCTTCCACCAGCAGGCACCAGCCCAGCGCGGCCGCGCGCCGTTTCACCGCTGCCCGCAGAATCCCGCCCAGCGCGATGCCTTCCGGCAGTTTGTGCAGCGCCACCGCCAGCGGGACCGCCACCCTCAGCCCCAGCGGCACCGTCAACTGCACCGTCGCCACGCTCCAGCCATCCATGAAGCTGTGCACGGCCGCCGCCAAAATCAGCGGACCCGCGAAGCCGTGCAGCTCCGTCGCGCAGGCGTTGTGGTCGTGATCGTGCGCGCAAGTGGGGCACACCGGATAGGCGAACCGGTTGATGGCCAGCAGCAATCCGTACCCCGCCGCGAACAGAACCAGGCTGGTGGTCCACCCCAGTTCCACCGCCAGTTCCGGCAAAAGCCCGAACAGCGCCACCCCCAGCAGCACCCCCGCGCTGAACGGCACCACCACCCTGGCGCGCCGCCGCAGCCCGGTGAGCCAGAGCCCCAACACGGCCCCTGCCAGCCCCACCACCGTGGCGAGCGCAGGCGCGGCAATCCCTGGAGTTTGAACCAAAGCGTAGGACAAGTCTCTACTGTAGCTCAAGCGGGCCACACGCACCCGCAGTGCCTTCACCGGCTCCTGGCCCCTGGCCTATTGCACGGCCATCGTAACCGTGTTGGACAATTGGCCGCCGATGCTCAACACCACCGGCACGGCATTGCCAGAACCGACCCCCGCCGGTACGTGTGCATTGATCTGGTTGAGTCCCACGCAGCAGCCCGCCAGGCCGGCGAAGAAGTCCTGCGGAATGACGCTGATTCCGCCGATCATGAGAGTAACCGGCGCAACCGTGTTCGACGCGCCCGCCGGTAATCCACCGGTCGCAACGGCAGGCGCGACCTGCCCTAGCCCCGTGGCATAGAGGATCACCAGTTCTCCGGCGCGCGCCGGGTTCTGAGTGGTGACCGCGGAGCCATCCACGTGAGTGACCGCGCCGGCGCCCTTGCCATCCGCCGACGCCGTAAAAATACCGGGAGCAACCGGCGCCAGGCTGACGGTCGCAGGCGTGCTCGCCTGCCCGCCTACGGAGACCGAGACCGTGGCCGAGGCTCCCGCCGCGTCGAAAGGAATCTGGATGCCGAGCTGCGTCGGCGCGGCGTAGAAAATAGGCACGGGCGTGTCGTTGACGGTGACCTGAGCCCCTGCCATCGTGGTCCCCAACTTGCCGTTGCTAAACGTGGGATTACACGACGGCGGCAGGCAAGACGTGCCATCGGTCAGGTTGGCGCCGAAGAGCGCGGCAATCGATCCGGGCGCGACCGAAGAAGATTGCAGGGTATAACTGGCATTGTTGACCACGCCGCCGGCGTTGATTTGCGGAAACGTCGTCACCAGAGTAAAGTTCGCGATGTAGGTGGCGAGCGAGGAAGATGCCAGGATGGAATGCGTCTGCCCGCCGCCATCCGACCAGCTCGTGAATACGTAGCGCGTTCCCCCGCTACCCTGTGGCGAGTTCGCGCCGATGGTGTGACTCGTACCCGGAGTCCAGTCGAAGGCCTGCGGAGATGTCAGGTTCACGCCATCCACGACAACCGCGAGGCCGGGTGGATTGGTGGCCACGGTGGTGGGGAGCTGAAGCTTGGCCACGAAGGCGTTGGAAGCAGAGTAAGGTCCGCCGCGGTTGCTGGACTGGTAGGGTAACGAGGTGGGGAAGTTGGTCGAGGTTGTCCATCCGGGAATATAGGCAGCGCCCACGGTATCTATCGCCAGGTAGGTGGCGGCGTCGTCGCCGCTGCCGCCCAGGTAAGTCGAATAGACCAATGCATTGCCGGCCGGCAACAGCTTTGTAACAAAGACGTCCAGGCCGCCGTGGTTGACCGCCTGGAACGCCGATTGCACGGGGAAGTCGGTCGAGCCAGTCTGTCCCGCGACATAAATCGCGCCGGCCGTGTCCACAGCGATGCCATTCCCCAGATCGTAGCCATTGCCGCCCAGGTAGGTTGAGAAGACCAGCGTGTTACCCGACGGCGATAGCTTGCTCACGAAAGCGTCAGCCGCATTACCGCCGGGGCCGCCTTTGTTCGCCGCCTGGTAGGGCGACTGGGTGGGATAGTCAGTCGAGTATGTGAAGCCCGTGACGTAGGCTGCTCCCGACCCATCCACCGCCAGGGCCCACGCCTCTTCATTCAGACTGCCTCCCAGAAACGTCGAGTAGGCCAGGGTATTGCCCGTCGGCGCCACCTTGGCCACGAACAGGTCCTCACCGCCCTTCAGGGTGCTCTGGTAGGCCCCCTGGATGATCGGGAAGTTGGGCGAAGTTGTGAAACCCGAGACGTAGGCGTACCCTGTCCCGTCCGTCGCGATGACAAGGGCATCCTCCGAACCACTGCCGCTCAAGTACGTCGAGTAAACCAATGCGCCCGCCGGCCCAAACCTAGCCACAAAGCCAGCCTGCTTGCCCTTGAGGGCGCTCTGGTAGGCGCCCTGGGTGGCCGGGAAGTCGGCCGAAGTTGTGTAACCCGAAGCATAGGCGTATCCTGCCGCATCCGCGGTGATGCAATCGCCTTGGTCTTCACCGCTGCCGCTCAGGTAGGTCGAGTAGATCAGCGCATTGCCCGCCGGCGAGAGCTTCGTCACGAAGGCCGCCTGCTTGCCCTTCAGGGTGCTCTGGTAGGCCGCGTGCGTGGGGAAGCTGGTCGAAGTTGTGGCCCCCGTGACGTAAGCTGAGAATGCGCTGTCCACCGCAATTTCCTCGAGCGAGTCGTCTCCATTGCCGCTCAGGTAAGTTGAATAGACCAGCGCATTGCCCGCCGGCGAGAACTTGCTCACGAAGACAGCCTCGCTGCCCATCAGGGCGTTCTGGTAAGCCCCCAGGATTGGGAAATCGACCGAGTACGTCGATCCCCCGAGATAGGCCGAGCCCTGGGAGTCGACCGCGATGGAAGACGCCGCGTCGCCGCCGCTGCCGCCCAGGTAGGTCGAGTACACCAACATGACCGGGTCGATCACCAGGGGGCTCCCGCGGTCGTAGCGAGCCAGTTCAAACGCGACCCGATTATGGGGACGAAGAAGGTAGCTTGCCGCCACCTCCACCCGCCGCCCGCCGATCTCCTGGTACACCCGCGGGCGCTTCTCGACGATCTCGCCCAGCCGGGTGGCCAGCACCAAATCGCCGGCCGCGTTCACGTCGAGCCGCTCCACACCTTCCCAAGCCAGCTCGATCTGCCGCGGGTTTGCCCCCGGCGCCACCACCAGGTCGTACTCCAGTTGCCGGCCTTTCCCATAACAAATCATGTCTATGCCTGGATAAACGCCCCGATACTGGATTCGCGCATAGTGCGGGACGTCGGTCCGCCACTTCTTTGGATCCTGGCCGATGAAGTAGTTGCTGACGCCGGGCAGCTTCTCCAGCCCGCTGGCCTGGGGGGTTTCGCCTCCCACCAGTTTCATCCGCACGACTTCCTGCTGCCAGTTGGCAGGGGCTTTCCGCCCGCGCATCCGACCGGAGCGATCCTTCTCGCTCCTGTCGATCGCCATCACGGCCTCACTATCCGTGAAGAAGACGATCGCCCCCGGGGTGCGCGCCAGGAATCGCACCTGCGAGTCCGTCTGGCCGACATTCGGCTCAAAGGCCACCGGCAGATCGCCGATGGCGGTCGCCATGTGCGTCTGCGCGAACACAGGCATCAGAACCGCTACGCAACCCAAAAACACGACCTGTCGCATCATCAATGATGCTAAGCCCCGTCGATAATCGAAATCAAGACCCGATTGGTCCCCTGGACCCGGCCCCTGGACCCTGGCACCCGGCACCCGGCACCTGGCCCCCGGCACCCGGCCCCCGGCACCCGGCACCCGGCCCCCGAAAAACAAAGGGCAGGCTAAAGCGTGCCCCACCTGGGTTTGACAACCGTTCCCCGCCGTCCGTATGATGAAATTTCAGTCAACCGCCTGTCTGCTTCGGAACACTTCAATATGATCAAAGTGCAAGGTCTGACCAAGCGATACGCCCGCACTGTGGCCGTGGACAATATCTCCTTCGAGGTCGAGAAAGGCCAAATCGTGGGCTTCCTCGGCCCCAACGGCGCCGGCAAGACCACCACCATGCGGGTCCTCACCTGCTTCCTGCCCCCTACCATGGGTACCGCCAACGTCGCCGGTTTCGACGTGCTGGAGAACCCCATGGAGGTCAAGAAGCGCATCGGCTACCTGCCGGAATCGCCGCCTCTCTATCCCGAAATGGAGGTGATCGAGTATCTCACCTTCGTCGGCAAGCTGAAGGGCATTCCCTCCGGCGACCTGGCTCGCCGCATCGACGACGTGGTGGGCCGCTGCGCCATCGGTGACGTCCGCACGCGCCTCATCGGCAAGCTCTCCAAGGGCTTCCGCCAGCGCGTGGGCCTGGCCCAGGCCATCATCCACAACCCCCCCGTCCTGATCCTCGACGAGCCCACTTCCGGCCTGGACCCCAAGCAGATCATCGAAATCCGCGAGCTGCTGAAGTCGCTCGCCGGCGAACACACCATTATCCTCAGCACCCACATCCTCTCGGAAGTGGAGCATTCCTGCGAACACGTCATCATCATCGACCGCGGCAAGCTGGTGGCCATCGATACGGTGGCGAACCTCACCAATCGCCTGCGCGGCTCCGAAGCCGTGGCGCTCGAAGTGGAAGCCGCCGGCGGACAGCCCGGCCCCGGCGACGTGCAGCAGCGCCTCGAACAGGTGGCCGGCGTGAGCCGCGTGGTCATGAAGGATTCCAAGAACGGCCGGCTCACCTTCGAAGTGGAAAGCCTGCAAGGCCGCCACATTCGCGCCGAGCTGGCCCGCTCCGTCGTCAATGCCGGCTGGAGCCTCACCGAGTTGCGCGCCGTCGGCCTCAGCCTCGAGGACATCTTCCTCCAGCTCACCGCCGCCGAACAGAAGGACCAGGTTAAGGAAGGAGACAAGCAGTGAAGAACGTACTCCTCATGTGCCAGAAGGAACTCAAGAGTTATTTCGCCTCGCCCATCGCCTATGCGGTCCTCGCACTGTTCGGGTTGATCTTCGGCTTCGGATTTTACACCGCCACCCGCGACTTCGTCCGCTTCAGCTTCCAGTCGCAGATGATGGGCGGGGGCCAGACCATGAACGTCAACGAGCAGATCATCCGCCCGTTGCTGGGTTTCGCCTCCACGGTGTCGTTGTTCCTCATCCCCATGATCACCATGCGGCTCTTCGCCGAAGAGAAAAAGTCCGGCACCATCGAGCTGTTGCTCACCTCGCCCATCACCGATACCCAGATCATCCTCGGCAAATGGCTCGGCGCCCTGCTCCTGTATCTCTGCGTGCTGGCCATGTCGATGATCGACATCGCGCTGCTGTTCGCGTGGGGCAAGCCGGATCTCAAGCCGGTGCTGGTGGCCTACCTCGGGCTGCTCCTGCAAGGCGGCTGCCTGCTGGCCATCGGGACTTTCATCTCGACCACCACCAAGAACCAGATCGTGGCCGGCGGCGTCACCTTCTTCACTTGCCTGCTGCTGTGGCTGCTGAGCTGGTTCACAGCGTTCGACTCCACCGTGCCCGCGCAGGTGGTGAATTACCTCTCGATCGTCACCCACTTCGATAATTTCGGCAAGGGCGTGCTCGATTTGAAGGACGCGGTTTTCTACCTTTCCTTTATCTTCTTTGCGCTGTTTGCAACCTCGCGATCGATGGAATCGCTGCGGTGGAGGGCATAAGATGTCTCACGAATGGCTCAAGAAAAGACAAACCAGGTACACCGCCTACGTCGCCGTCTACATCGTCGTCATCCTCGCCGTCCTGACGGCGGTCAACTTCCTGGCCAACCGCTACGACAAGTCGTGGGACTCCACCGCCAACAAGCAGTTCAGCCTCGCCGACCAGACCATCAAGGTGGTCAAGGGCCTCAAGCGGGACGTTCACATCACCTACTTCGACGACACCAGCCGCTTCCCGCAAGCGCGCGACCTGCTGGACCGCTATTCGGCCCTTTCCCCCAAGCTGCACGTCGATTACATCGATCCCGTCAAGAAGCCGCAGCAGGCCAGAGCCGCCGGCTACCGCCGCGACGTCAATATCCTGGTGAGCAGCGGCCTCCGCACGGAAGAGGCCAAGAGCCTCACCGAAGAAGAGGTGACCGGCGCGCTCATCCGCTCGCTGAAATCGGGCGAGCGCAACGCCTGCTTCGTTTCCGGCAGCGGCGAGCACGGCATCGACGATACCGAGGGCTCCGGCTACTCCTCCATCAAGGATGCGCTCGAACACAACAACTACAAGACCCGCACCATCTCCTTGCTGGCGGCCGCTCCCAGCGCCCCTCCCGCGGTTGCCAAGGCCGGCGCGCCCGCTCCCCCGCCCGCGCCCGGCAAGCCCGAGGTCCCCAAGGACTGCACCGTCCTCATCGTCGGCGGCCCGCAGCACGACTACATCCAGCCTGAAACCGACGCCATCAAAGCCTACGTCGAGGGCGGCGGCCACGCGCTCTTCATGATGGACCCGGCGCTCAACATCGGCCGCACCCAGACCGACGAAGACACTACGCTGGATGCCCTGCTCCAAAGCTGGGGCGTCACCCTCAACAAGGACCTGGCGCTCGATACCAGCGGCATCGGTCAGGTCTTCGGGCTGGGTCCGGAAGTGCCGCTCGTGGCCAGCTACGAATCCCATCCCATCGTGAACGATCTGAAAGACGTTGCCACGGCCTTCCCGCTCTCCCGCACGCTGGACGTCACCAACGGGGCGAAGACCACTGTCGAGAAGCTCTTCGCCACCGGCGAAAACAGCTACGCTACTACCAACCTTAGTTCAGGCTCCATCCGCATCGATCCCAAGAAGGACAAGAAGGGTCCCCTCACCCTGGCGGCCGCCGGCGCCTACAATGGCCCCACCCCGGGGCGGTTCGTGGTGGTGGGCTGCTCCATGTGGGCGGGCAACAGCTTCATCCGGTTCAACGGCAACCGCGACCTGTTCCTCAACATGATCAACTGGCTCACCGCGGATGAGGATCTCATTTCCATCCGTCCCAAGGCGCCCGAAGACCGGCCGCTCAATATCAGCACGCAGAAGATGAACATGCTGTTCTGGCTGAGCATGGTGATCTTCCCGCTGGCCATAGTGGGATTCGGCCTGGCCACCTGGTGGAAGAGGAGATAACCCATGAAGCCGACGGGGCTGTTGGTCGCGGTCGCTGTTTTGGCTGTTCTGGGCGGCCTCATCTGGTGGTCGAACAAGAAACAGGCCGCCGCCAGTAAGACGCCTGCCGACACCACCATCAAGCTGCTTTCCATACCGGAAGACCAGTTCCAGGAAATCCGGATCAAGAAGCTCACCGGCGAGGTCCAGGATCTGCGCCGCGTGAACGGCAAGTGGCAGCTTACCCAACCCGCCCAGCTTTCGGCCGACCCGGACACCGTGGGCTCCATGGTCTCGACGCTTTCCTCGCTCAACGCCGACCAGTTGATCGAGGACAAGGCCGCCGACCTAAAGCCTTACGGCCTGCAACTGCCGACGCTCGATATCACCATCGTCAAGAAAGACGGCAAGAGCAGCGAGCTGCTGATCGGCGACGACACGCCCACTGGTTCCGGCGCCTACGCCAAGCTGGCCGGCGATGCGCGCGTGTTCACCGTCGCCAGCTTCACCAAGACCAGCCTCGACAAGACACCCACCGACCTCCGCGATAAGCGCCTGCTCACCTTCGATTCCGATAAGCTCACACGCGTCGTGCTCCAGGCCAAGGGGCCGGCCATCGAGTTCGGCAAGAACAACCAGAACGAGTGGCAGATCCTCAAGCCGCGTCCGCTGCGCGCCGATGGCTCGCAGGTGGAGACCCTCATCGACAAGCTCAAGGACGCCAAGATGGATCTGTCCGGCGCCCAGTTGGACATCGCCAAGAACTTCGCCGCCGCCGCCAAGGTGGCCACCGCGGTGGTCACCGACGCCAACGGCAACCAGACGCTCGAAGTCCGCAGAGACAAGGACAAGAACTGCTACGCCAGGAGTTCCGCGGTCGAGGGCACGTATAAAGTAGCCTCCGATCTGGCCGACGCGCTCGACAAAAACCTCGACGATTTCCGCAACAAGAAGCTTTTCGATTTCGGTTTCAGCGATCCCAGCAAGGTCGAGCTCAAGACCGTGACCTACACCAAGAGCGGCGACAAGTGGCTCGCCGGCTCCAAGACCATGGACAACACCAGCGTCCAGAACCTGATCGACAAGCTGCGCGACCTCAGCGCCGTGAAGTTTCCCGAGAAGGGCGGCGGTGAGCCGGTCTTCGAGGCCAGAGTGACTTCCAACGATGGCAAGCGGGTCGAAAAAGTTACTATTACGAAGCAGGGAACCCAATATTTCGCGCAACGCGAGAACGAGCCGAGCATCTATGAACTGGACAGCAAGGCTGTGGACGACCTGCAAAAAGCCGCCTCGGACGTGAAAGAGCCGCCGGCGCCCGCGCCGTCCAAGAAGAAATAGTGTGCTGCAAGCTGCCTTGTGGGGCAGGCTTGTAGCCTGCGGCGGGTTTGCAACCCGCCGTTCCGACAACCCATGAACGCTCTTCTCACCGACCTCTACGAGCTCACCATGGCCGCCGGCTACTTCGAGTCCGGCAAGGCCGCCGAGAAAGCCGTCTTCGAATACACCATCCGCCGCCTCCCTCCGCATCGCAATTTCATCCTCGCCGCCGGCCTCCCCCAGGTGGCCGATTACCTGCTCAACCTGAGCTTCACCGCCGAAGAAATCGATTACCTCCGCGGCCTCGATCAGTTCCGCCACGTATCGCCGGCCTTCTTCGATTACCTACGCGACTTCCGCTTCACCGGCGATCTGTTCGCGGTTCCCGAAGGCACCCCGGTGTTTCCCGGCGAGCCGGTCCTCACCATCCGCGCGCCCATCGTCGAGGCGCAGATCCCGGAAACGTATGTGCTTTCGGCGGTGGCGTTCCAGTCGCTCGTCGCGACCAAGGCCGCGCGCTCGGTGGAAGTGGCCGGCGGCCGGCCCGTGATCGAGTTCGGCACGCGCCGCGCGCACACGCCGGAAGCGGGCGTGCTGGGCGCGCGCGCCGCGTACATCGGCGGCTGCGCCGGCACCAGCAATACGCTCGCCGGATTCCGCTTCGGCATCCCCGTAATGGGCACGGCGGCGCACTCCTGGGTCATGTCGTTTCCAGGCGAAATGGAAGCTTTCCGCCAGCTTCAGCGGGTTCTCGGCGATGCCACCGTCCAGCTCATCGATACCTACGACACGTTGGAAGGCGCGCGCCGCGCGGCCGAGCTCGGCCGGCCCCTGTGGGGCGTGCGCATCGACAGCGGCGATTTTCTGGCCCTCTCGCGCCAGGTCCGCGCCATCCTCGACCAGGCCGGCCTGCCCGAAGCCAGAATCATGGCCAGCGGCGACCTGGATGAGTACCGCATTCGCGACCTGGTGAACGCCGGCGCGCCCATCGATGCCTTCGGCGTCGGCACCCAGCTCGCCACTTCCGCCGACGCCCCCGCGCTCGCCGCCGTTTACAAAATGGTGGAGCTGGAGTTCCGCGGCATCCAGCGTTTCACCGCCAAATACAGCACGGACAAGATTTCGCTCCCCAGCTCGAAGCAGATTTTCCGCGAGCCGGCGCGCGACGTGGTGGCGCGCTCCGGCGAATGCGGCAAAGGCGAAGCGCTGCTGCGCCCGGTGATCCTGGGCGGGCTCCTGGTCGAGCCGCTGCCCACCGTCGAACAAGCCCGCCGCCGCGCGGCCGAGCGGTTGGCGAAGCTGCCCGCGCCTCTGCGACAATTGGAGATAGCGGAGCCGTGGCCGATCATATACAGCCGCGAGCTGCGCGCCCTGATCGACCGCACCCGTTTGAACGTGGCTGGATGAAAACCGTTTTCTTCGATATCGATTCCCAACTGGATTTTCTCTTCCCCGCAGGCGCGCTGTATGTGCCGAACGCGGAGCGCATCGTCCCCGCCATCGCGCACCTCAACCGTTTCGCCGCGACCCACGGCATCCCGGTGGTCTCCACCACCGATGCCCACGCCGAAAACGATCCCGAATTTTCCGTCTGGCCGCCGCACTGCATCGCCGGCACCTGGGGCCAGCGCAAGGCCCAAGCGACACTGGTGGACAGCGCGTCGCAGATCATCGTCGAGAAGCAGACCGTGGATATCTTCCTGGCCCCCAACCTCGTCCGCGTGGTGGAGCGGCTGAACGCCGACCGCTACGTGGTCTACGGCGTGGTCACCGAGATCTGCGTGCTCTCCGCCGTGCGCGGATTGTTGAGAACCGGCAAGCCCGTGACCGTGGTGACGGACGCCGTAGAGGCGCTGACCGCCGAGGCTTCCGCGCGCGCTCTCGAAGAAGTCCGCGCCGGCGGCGGGACCCTGGCCACCGTTTCGGAAATCTGCCGACTCGTGGGTAGCGTCCAGTAGAGGGTAACGCTATTCCCGGCAAATGCCGCGTTCGCTGCGGCGGATAAAACTCACAAGCTGGAGCGTTTCGGGGGTGGGGATTTCGGATTCGATCTTCGCCAGGGCGTCCTCCAGCTTCAGGCCGGAGCGGTAGAGCAGTTGATACGCGCTTTTGAGGATGCTGATGCCGGGCGCTTTGAAGCCGGCGCGCTTCAGACCCACCAGGTTGAGTCCCTTGGGCGCGATCTGAAAGCCCGCGTATGTGAAGAACGGCGGGGCATCCAGGTTGACGCGGGTGTTGCCGCTGATCATGGCGAGGCGCCCGATCTTCCCGTACTGGTGCACCAGCACGCCGCCGGAGAGGAACGCCCCATCTTCCACTTCCACGTACCCGCCCAGCAGCACGCAGCTTGCGATCACAACGTGGCTGCCGATTCTGCAATTGTGGGCGATGTGGCCGGAGGTCATGATGAAGTTGTCATCGCCGATTTCGGTGGCGGACTCCGGCGGCGTGCCGCGCGAGATGGTGAAATGCTCGCGGATCTTGTTGCCGCTGCCGATTCTCAGGTAGCTGCGCGTGCCGGTGAAGTTCTTGTCCAGAGGGTCGGTGCCGAGGACCGTGCCGGCGGAGATTTCGTTGCGCTCTCCCATGCTGGTCCAGCGCTTGACGTACACGTAGGGTTCGAGCACGCAGCCGGCGCCGATTTGGACGTTGCTTTCGATGACGCAGAATTCGCCGATCTTGACGCCGGGCCCGATGGCGGCATCGGGATGGACCCGGGCGGTGGGGGCGGCCACGGCCGATGGATCGATGGGCATGAATTTGTATGATACGACGGCGCGGCTCCGGCGATATGATGAGGCATGCGAGTTCGCGAATTGGCGGAATGGCTGGGCGCGACCTTTGAGGGCGACGGCGAAAGGGAACTGGCGGGCGTGGCCCCGCTGGAGACCGCCGGGGCATCCGAGCTGGCGTTCGTCGGGAGCCGGAAGGCCGCCCAGCAGGCGGAAAGCTCGGCGGCAGGGTGCCTCATCGTGCCCCTCGAATGGCCCAGTTCGAGCTATCGAACCGTGATCCGGGTTCCGGAGCCGCGCACGGCGTGCGCGCGCGCCATGAGCCGGTTCTATCCCACGGCGGAGCTCAAGCCGGGCGTCCATCCCACGGCGGTGATCGGCAAGGACGTGGAGCTGGGCGCGCTGGTATCGATCGGCCCACACACGGTGGTGGGCGACGGAACGCGCATCGGGGTGGCGGCCAGCATCGGGGCGGGCTCGATTGTGGGCAAGCGCGTGGTGCTGGGCGAGGGCTCGGTGCTGCACCCCAATGTGACGGTGTACGACAACGTGGATATTGGGCGCGGCGCTGTTCTGCACTCCGGCGCGGTGATCGGCGCGGACGGGTTCGGCTACGTGATGGAGCACGGCCGCTGGCAGAAGTTCCCCCAGGTGGGGCGGGTGGAGATCGGCGATTTCGTCGAGATCGGCGCCAATTCGTGCGTGGACCGCGCGGCGCTGGGTGTGACCGAGATCGGCGAGGGCACCAAGCTCGACAACATGGTGCATGTGGCCCACAACTGCCGCATCGGGAAACACGTGGTGGTGGCGGCGCAGACCGGGTTTTCCGGCGGCGTGGTGGTGGAAGACTACGCCGTGATCGGCGGGCAGGTGGGGATCGGGGACAAGGCGCGGATCGAATCGCGCGCGGTGCTAGGGTCGGGCTGCGGCGTGCTCACCTCCAAGATCGTGCGCTCCGGAGAAACCGTCTGGGGCACGCCGGCGCGTCCGCTCAGGCAGCACCTCGAGCAACTCGCCAACCTGGCGCGGCTGCCGGAACTGCGGCGCGAGGTGGCGGAACTGAAGCGGCGGCTGGCGGAGTTGGAACGGAAAGAGTGACACCACCGTGGAGCAAGCGTTTCGCCTGCCATGCCGGTATTCCTACCGGCATTCCCGAGGAACGTCGGCACGGACGCCGGCGTGGCAACCTAAAAGGTCGCTCCACGGCGTTAGCCGGCGGCGGCTGCCGTTTTCGCGCGCGGAGCGCGGCGCTGGCGAGTTTCGGCGGCGGCCTCGTTCAGGAGGCGCACGGCATGAGCCACCTGGCGCTCGATGATGCGGAGCTGTTCGCGGGCCGCGGTGTGTTCCTGGCCCAACAAGAGGTTCAGGCAATAAGCGCTGGTTTCGATCGTGCCGAGCGGCTGCCGCAGATCGTGCACCAGGCGTGCGAGAAATTCTTCGGGATCGGGAGCGGCGGATGAGGCCATATTATGATACTTGGGACCCATGTGAGTATAACGCAGCTTGGTTCGGCGGGGGCGTTTTTCTTAACAAACGCCGGCAAGAACGCCGGTGTCGCAGGCTGAAATCTGCGCCACTTGGTTGCGGCCGCGATCTTTAGCCTGATATAGGGCGAGGTCCGCATCGCGGACCAGGGTGTCGCTGCTGGATACCGACAGGCCGGCCGAGCCGGCAACGCCGATGCTGCAAGTCACGCGGATGGATTGGCCGCCGATGGGGATGGGTTCGCAGGCCAGGGCTTGGCGGAAGCGCTCGGCCTGGGCTTGGGCGGCGGGGACGTTGCAACCGGGCAGCACGAACAGGAACTCCTCGCCGCCGTAGCGGCCGATGGAATCGTAGGGGCGGACCGACGATTTCATGCGGCGGGCGGCTTCGCGAAGAACGGCGTCGCCGGCCAGATGGCCGTGCGTATCGTTGACCAGCTTGAAGTGGTCGAGATCCGCCATGAGGACGGCCACGGGGCGGCGCTCGCGGGCGGCGCGGGCCAGCTCGGTCCGCAGGGCGTCCAGGATGGTGGTGCGGTTCAGCAGGCCGGTGAGTCCGTCGTGGGTGGCCTGATCGCGCAACGCTTCGCTGGCGACCATGAGTTCCTCCTGCAAATCGAGGATGCGGCGGCCGGCGCGCAGGCGCACGCGCAGTTCGTGGGCGTTGAAGGGCTTGGTAAGGTAGTCGTCGGCGCCGGCCTCCATGCCTTGCACCAAGTCCTCGGATTCGGTGCGCGCGGTCAGCAGCAGGATGTAGATGTAAGGCTCGCGGCCAGCGGCGCGGACGCGGCGGCACAGCTCCACACCGTCCATGCCGGGCATCATCCAATCGAGAATCGCCAGGCGCGGCGCGGCAGCCGATTCCAGGATTCGCCAGGCCTCCAGGCCGTCGCCCGCGGCCACCACATCGTAACCCCACTTGTTGAGCAGGGCGCGCAGCATGGATTGAAACACGGGATTGTCTTCGGCCACCAGCACTTTCATGCGCTGAGCGGGTTGTCCGGAAGTGCGTTCCACGTTCGGATATTGTTCTCCAACATGCTTATCGGCCGGACCGGCGGTTTCCTGAAGCATTGGCGGTCCAGGCGGAGGAGAACCACGCCCGCCATGGGGCTGGGGCGAAGCCCGAGTACAGCTTCTAGCGATACTCCGGCTCTCGTGGGAGAACGTCCTTCAGGCCGCTCGCCGGCGGCCGCGGAAGCTCGTCCAGGTCAGAAACAGGGAGACCGCCAGCAACCCTCCATCGCGGACCAGCGTGCGGACCGAGATCGCCTCCCCAGGGCCAAAGCAGCCGCAGTTGATCTCCATTCCCGTGGCGTACGCCCTGACCATCAAGCCGAAGAACACCAGCAGCAGCAGCGAAGCCGCGCCCGCCGAAACTCGCAGCCAGCGACCCGCCATGAGCGCCAGGCCGATCAGCATCTCCGCCCACGGCAACGTGCGCGCCACCACCCGCACGGCCCAATCGGGCAGCACACCGTAGTCGTTGATCGACATCGCAAACAGCTCCCAGGGCTGCCGCAGCTTGATCCATGCCGCGTACACGAACACCGCGCCCAGCGCCACCCGCAGCACCAGCACCACCGTCCGGAACACTCTACTTAAGGAGACCATCGAGTAAGGACCTCAAGAGATTGTAGTTGACCAAGCCGACAACCGGAAATCGGTTCGCGCCGCGCGTGACGATCATGGTGGGAGTCTGGTTGATTCCGGCGGCTCTTCCCTCATCCACATCGCGCTGCACCTCGCTCAAAACCGAGGGTTCTTTCGCCTCCAATTGCACCTTCTTGGCTTCCGCCGGCGTCAGAACACTGGCCACCGCATCCCACACCTTACCGTTCAGCTCCCAGACGAGATTGTTCTTGAATAGCGCGTCGGCCACATCCTGGTACTTGCCCAGCCGCGCGGCCGCGGTGGCATAGTTGGCGGCCTCGCGCGAAAACTGATGCATGGGGAGCGGGTACTCGCGGCTCACCAGGTATACCTTGCCCGGTATCACGTAGTCCTTGAAGACCAAGGGCAGGATCTGCTCGTGCAGTCCCCTGCAGGCGGGGCATTCGAAGTCGCTGAAAACGTCGATCCGGATGGGAGCGCTGGGGCTGCCCAGCGACTTGCCTGGATCGGCGTCCGAAGAAGCCGCCAGGCAGGGCAACAGTGCGGTGAGTGCAAGGGCAAAAAGCTTCATTGTTCTATTCTACGTGCAAGCGCCGCCAACGGCCACTCCGCATGATCCGCCCCAGCCATGGCGGGCCGATTCGTGCTTTAATCGAGTAAACCATGGAGGTTTCATGTTCACGAGACTTTTGCTGACCGCGATGATGGCCGCCACTCTGGCGTTCGCCCAGGGCGGCGGCGGAACGGGTGGCGGCGGAATGGGCGACGACACCGGCGGTATGGGCGGTGGCATGGGCGGTGGCAGGGCCGGCGGCATGGAAGACGACACGGGCGGCATGCCACGCATGCAGCGCCAGGCCCCCTTCGATATCTTCGCCGACCGCCTCAAGCTGAACAAGGACCAGAAGGCCGAAGCCCAGACGGTCCTTATGGACGCCATGAAGGAATCCGCGCCGCTGCGCCAGCAGTTGATGCAGAGCAGGGTGGAGATTGTGAAGGCGATGCTCGGCGGCGCGAGCGCCGACGATCTCAAGAAGACCATGGATGCCTATGCCACCGTGGCCGCCCAGGTGACCGGCGTTGAGACCAAGGCCTTCGCGAAGGTCTGTGCGACGCTCAAACCCAATCAACAGGGCAAGGCCGCCTCGGCATTCGAGCTGATGGCCGGAATGTTCAATGCGCCCACCGGCGGCGGCGCCGGGGGAAGAGCCGGGGGAAGAAGAGGAAGGGACTAAAGGAGCTCTCATGTTTTGCAGATTATTACTGGCCGGCATTCTGGCCGCCACCCTGGCTTCCGCCCAGCGCGGTGGCGGAGGAAGAGGCGCATCGACCAGTCCCCTTTCCGCCATGGGCGGCCAGGCCGATAAGCTCGCCATTCTCACCGACAACCTCAAGCTCAACAAGGACCAGAAGAAGCTGGTCAAGTCCATCCTCGACGACGGCCAGAAGGAAGCCGCGCCGCTGCGCGACGAAACCATCAAGAGCCGGCAAGCCATCGGCGAGGCTGTTGCGGCCGGCAAGAGCCAAGCCGAAATCGACCAACTGGTGAAGAGCCAGGCCGCCATAGACTCCCAGATGGCCGGCATCGAGATGAAAGCCTTTGTCAAGATCTATCAGGGACTCGATAAGGACCAGCAGTCGAAAGCCCAGTTGCTGTTTCAGATGATGAATGGCATCTTCAAAAACAAAAACTGGAACGAGTGAGCGGGTAAGGGGGACTGACGGCTTCGGAGGATGCGGAAGTGCCAGGAATCAAATTCTGGGTGGACGGGCTTGAAACGGTTGACGAGACCGATGCGCGGCCGCTGGGAGATGCCGAGAAAGCTGAACTCGAGCGGCAAGCGCAGGTGTCGAAGTGGCTCAAGCTGGTGGAACGAGTGGCTGGCGCGGCGGCGGCATTGAGCTATTGCATCGGACTCTTCGGTGGCAACAGGGTTCTTCGGCACCAGTGGGACTGGGTGGCCATTGCTTGTAGTTTGCTTGCGGTGGCGGCCAGGTTCGTAGCGAAGCGCCTCCCGTAAGCGGAAGCGGCCCTCTACAGTGCTCCTCTGAGCTGCCGCCGATACTGCTCGAACGCTTTGCGGCCCGCCGCCGTGAGACCGAGCAACGTCTGTGGCACCTTGCCACGATAGGTCTTCTCCACCTCCACGTAGCCAGCCTCCTCCAGACGCGACAGATGGCTGGACAGCGTGCCCTTGTTCATGCCGGTTTCATGTTGCAGATAGAGGAAGTCGGACCGGTCGACGGCGAATAAGAGGGCCACCAGCATGAGGCGCCCCGGTTCGTGAATCACGCGGTCCAGTTCCGCAATGCTCTGGATTTGCCGGTTCATTCCGCCTCCGGCGCTGGCGCTTCGGTGTGGCGAAGGTAGAGCCAGAAGCTGATGCCGCCCGAAACCAATAACACGGCGCCGTAGAGCATCATGATGAGTATGAATGCGCCCTGCCATGAGCGGCCAACCACATCCGCCGGAAGGAGGGCAATCGCAACCGAGCCGAGCGCCAGCACGCAGACCACCACCCATTTCCAGGGAACCGTCCTGGCGATGCGGTAGCCATAGCTCACCGCCAACAGGAGGCCGAAAAGAGAGGCGGATGTTGTCAGATTCCAGTGCCGCCGAAGCGCCACGGCGAGGGCCACGGTTATCATCGCCGAAAAGGCCGCCGCCAGGATCATCGGACGCCAACGCGTGTCGCGCTTCCGATACTCGACGAACCCGGTGCGCGGATAGGTAATGCGATTCTTAATCGCCTTGGGCCCGTAGTGGAGGATCAGGCTCATCGTCCCGAAGTAGATAATGAACACGGGCATCCCATGCCAGACGGAATCCTTGGGTGCGTGCGCTTGCAACCACATGAGCAGCCCACAGCCCAGGCACATGAAGCTTATGGCCAGCTCGCCCACGCCATCGATGTTGTAGTAAGCCTTGGGCCGGTTTAGGAGACTTTCAATCTGTTCCATATACCAACTAGTTTGCACTACAAACCAGTTGGTGTCAATATGGTAAAACTCGACAGCCTGGCGTTGGTCTAGCGGCTTCCCGCGCCCGGCGTTGCGCGCGGTTCCCCATGTGCCATGTCCCGTCCGGACAGTGGGTGAGAGGCCGGACCCAAGGACAACCCCGGCTGGGTCCTTCAAACGCTCCGAGTCAGTGCGCGCCGTGGGTTCTCAATTGTGAGCATGCGTGTCTCGGCTTCGTCGAAACCGCTCTTGCGCAGTTGCGGCAGGAAGCCGGAGAACAGGAAGGTGTAGCCGGGGCAATATCCCCCTCGCTCTTCTCCCACGTGGAAACCCACGGCATCTTGAGAAATCAGGACACGCCCAAGATATCCCGCCCGCCTGGTTTCGCGAATCAAATCGATGTTCTGGTCGACGGTCTGGGACGATATGCCGTCGAACCCAATCCAGGCGCCGGCCTCGGCCGCTTTCCGATGAAAACTCCGATCCTTCTCATCCTGCGCATGCACCCAGATAAACGCCGCGGGGGGCACCCCATGACTTTTCAGCAGATTCAATTGAGCCATGGCAGCGAGGCCATCCCCGGTGTGCGAGGCGATCACCATGCCCGTCCGTAAGTGGGTGAGTGCAGCCGCGGAAACGAGCTTGCCGTTCATCTTCGAGAGCGGGCCCGCATCCACCCCGACTTTAATGAGCGCCGGGCGAATCCCCGTAGGCGGGATTCCCGCCTCAAACTCGCCCGTCCAACGCGCGGCAAGGTCCTCCGCCGTCGCGGCGAATGCAAACTCGGGGACATATTTGCCGCCCGCCGCACCGTAGAAGCCGGTGTTCGTCAGGATGTGCAGCCCACTCGATTGCGCCAGCCGGGCGAGCAGCGTGGGGTCGCGGCCCAGATAGGCGGGTGTGCAATCGACGAAGGTCCTGCATCCCTGGGATCGCAGTTGTTTCAGGAGAGGGAGAACGGCGCCGGCGACCTCTCCGCCATCGTACCGGCCGGGAGCGATTCGGTTGGCGCCCACGATGTCGACGAGGACGTGTTCGTGGGTCAACGTGGGTCCCAACTCGGACGGAGGGATTGGCCCGAGCACGGTGTCGATCTGGCGATTGGTATCGGCCGCGGCGCGGCTCTCCCGGACGCTCCCGAGTGCCAGGGTGCCAGCCTTGAGCAGATCGCGGCGCTTCATGAGAGCCATGACGATCCCCTCTCTAAAGGGTAACTCCCGGCCGCATCCCCCGGATTTCAGGTCGCGGGAATGCCCAAAGTGGGAGCCGACCCGCGCCAGTCTAATGCTGGCACTGGCACATGCCGCCCGAAGCCGGCCGAAGGGCGCCCGATTGAAAGGCGGTAACTATCTGTTCCGCGTTGCCGGTAGCTTCGACAAGAACCACGGGTATTCCACCCGCCTTGAGCGCTTCCACGGCGCCCGCGCCGATTCCGCCGCACAACACGGTCTCACAATCGCGCAGCGCCTCGACAAATCCGGAGTGACCGGGATGTTCGGCGGCGCCGTCGCTCGATCCGTGTCCGTGACAACCCGCATTCCTGCGGTTCTCCACGAGTTTCACCTGGCCGTTCCCGGCTTCGAAGATGAGGAACTGGCGGCAGCGCCCGAAATGGGCGGAAAGGTTGATTCCATCGTCGGTTGGTATAGCGATCTTCACGTGCAAGTCTCCTTAGCCAATACAGACAGTATAGCAGTTTTTAGCATCTATATGCAAGTTACATCTATAGACCGGCCGGTTGGGGCCGGCAAACTCTCCGTGGAAGCCCGTTGCGGATTACCGGGAGCGTGCCAGCGCCGGCCCTGCCGTCTTCGCGGCTCGCTCCTGCTTTCCGGCGGTGCGCACAAAACGCGTCATCGACCGGGCCACGTGGTCGAGAACGGCGATCCACTCCGCGAGGTGCTCTTGGCCGCGGGGCGTGAGGCAATAGACTCTCTTCGCCGGCCCTCTGCCGGTGACATCCCACTCGGAGGTGACGCAGTCGTTTTGCTCCAGTTGCCTTAGAGTTTTGTAAAGGGCGGCGGCTTCAATGGACGCATCGGTTAACGCGTGTTCCCGCAACTCCGCCGCCAGCTCATATCCATACGACCGCCCCTTCTTCTGGAGCAAGAACAGCAGAACCGGCTCGACGAACCGGTACAAGTTGCCCATCGCACACGTGCACGGATGATCGGCGCCGTGGCGCGGACATATTCGATGCGGCATCTTGAAATCGATCCCCCCTTGCCGTAGAATAGCAGGTATGTCAATATAGATGCAACTTGAATCTAGTACCGTATCCTGAGTGGAAAGGACTGAATGAATGGCAATCGCACCTGAAGCGATGCGTGAAGCAATCAAGGCCGTCGTCATTGTTCAAGCGACGCCGCTCAACGGTGACGGCAGTCTGGACCTGAACGGTCTCAAGGCCAACACCCAATTCCTGATGGAACGATGCGCCGGCAAGCGGGTTGTGCTGGTGCCCACCGGCAGTACCGGCGAGGCGTACGCGTTGTCGGATGCGGAGCAGCTCAAGGTCATTGAGACGGTGATCGATTGCGCGGCGGGCAAGCTGCCCGTTGTGGCTGGAGCGGCGGCGGCGGGGACCGATCGCACGATCGAACGCGCGCGCGCTGCCGAACATGCGGGTGCCGACGGCGTTCAGGTCGTCCTACCCTACTATCACGTACCGAGCGACGAGGGCCTGGTTCGGCACTACCTGCGCCTGGCGGACGCCCTCCGTATCGGCGTCGTAATCTACAACAATGCGGCGGTCTCGAAACTCTGGATGCCGCCTCATCTGATGGCTAGATGCGCGGAGCACCCGAACATCATCGCCGACAAAGAGAACACCAGCGATGTAAAGGTCTATAAGACGATGAGGGATGCCATCGACCCGGCGAAGATGACCGTGCTGTGCGGCCTCGGGGACCTGCAATTCGCGTACACGGCGGCCCTCGGCTGTCCCGGCTTCATCTCCATGACGGCCAACTTCGCGCCCGAGCTGTCGCTGGCCCTGCTGGAAGCCGCCGACGCCTGCGATTTCCTTCGGGTCCGCGATCTTATGGTGAAGATCGCCCCGCTCTACGAATTCGCCGGAATCTGCGCGCGCCACCGCGGCCGCGACCCCTGGGTTCTGCCCGACTACACCGCCGGTCACATCTACGTCGGTGTTCTGAAAGCCGCCATGGAGATTGTGGGTCTCGCCAGCGGCCCCGTGCGGGAACCGGGCGACGATCTGACGGCCGGGGAACGGGCGGAGTTGAAGGACTTTCTTCGAGGCATCGGCCTGGTCTGACAGGGCGGGTGCGATTTGAATTTCGACATGATAGAAGGAGAACCATGCATACCAGATGGATCGCCATTGCGGCGCTGATGTCGAGCCTGTTGTGCTCCTGCGGGTCTTCGGACAAGCCCGAGTATCAAGCCCCCCAAAAGGAATTCTCGATTCCGGCGAAAGATCCGACCGAACAGATCAAGGAAGTTTCCACTTCCCAATTGAAAGACTGGATGACTGCCGGTCAGCCGTTCACGCTGATCGATGTTCGGGAAGACAACGAGTGGCAAGCCGGACACGCCGCCGCCGCCATCCACATTTCGCGCTGGACGCTATCCGGCAAAATCGGGACAGTCGTGCCCGACAAGACCGCCCGTATCGTGCTCTATTGCCTGGGTGGCGCGCGGTCGGCGGCGGCCGCGCAAGGCCTTCAGAAAATGGGTTACACAAACGTGTTCTCCCTGACCGGCGGGTTTAAGATGTATCGGCTCGCGGGGCTGCCAATTCACAAGTAGCGCCTCCGCCGGCCGAATGGATGCGAGTTACACTTCGAGGCGCGGGGATTGCACGACCGAGTTCCTGACGTTTGCGTCCATGCAAGGGGAATTCCGATCCCTTAACTGTGAACTCGTCGGCCTTTCGATCGATAGCACGTTCAGCCACATCGCCTGGCTGCGCACCATCAAGGAGAAAGTGCCATTCCGCCACATGAAGGACGTTGAAGTGACGTTCCCGGTGATTTCCGATCTGACAATGGATGTCTCGCGGCTGTACGGCATGCTGCAACCTTCAGCCAGCACGACGCAGGCGGTCCGGGCCGTATTCTTTATCGACGCCGAGGGCAAGGTTTGGGCTCTCCTGTACTATCCCTTGAGCAACGGGCGGACGATGCGGTGCGTCGACTGGTTCCTTTGCTTTAAGAAGCTGAGCTGACGGCCGGCGCCGTTCATGCGCTCGCTCCGGGCAACGTCAGAAAACGCGCCCAAGCGTGTGCGTGTTCAGCCCCGTCGGGCGCCGTCAACGCCGCCTCGGCCTCGATCAGACGCCTGTTGCGTTTGACAATCCAGCCGCGAACGAGGAAGACGCCGCCGGAGGTGACGTGGCGGCGAAACCGAACCCGGAGCTCGGCGGTGAGCGCCTGGCTGCCTGTTGCCGCCACGGCTTTAGACATCGCTTCATCCAGGACCGTGCTCACCACGCCTCCGTGGACGATCCCGCGAAAGCCTTCCCATGCCGGGTTGGGCGTCCAGGTGGCGGTCATTTCTCCACTGTCCTGTCGTTGAAACCGGATTCGTAGTCCGTGGGGGTTGTCCTGTCCGCACACGAAACAGGCCGATTGCGAGCGGGCCTGCAACTGGTTCCCCGATTCCTCGATGGCCATTGCCTGTGACATGATGACGGTCTCCTCTTCAGGTTGCGCCATGGTGGACACGATCCTCCGGATACCATGCCCGATACGTGTGATAACCGCCGGACAGGTTGCAGACGCGGAAGCCATGCTGGCTGAGTATCCGGCATGCATAGTAGGCCCGGTGGCCAACCCGGCAGTTGACCCAGATCTCGCGATCGCGCGGCAACTCGTTCATTCTCGCCCGCAACTGGCGGAGCGGGATGTTCACAGCTCCGTCTATGTAGCCGCCGCGGAGTTCTTCCACCTCGCGGACATCCAGGAGGAACGCCCCGGCAGTATGTAGTTCACCCCAAGGGGCGAGATCGGCGTCTCCGCGAACCACGTTGGCGGCGATCATGCCGGCCAGGTTTACCGGGTCTTTGGCGGAGCCGTATTGTGGCGCGTAGCAGAGTTCCGCCTCTTCGAGGTCGAACACCGTCGCCCCCATTTGAATCGCGGTCGAAATGACATCGATGCGACGCGCCACGCCATCTTCGCCGACAGCCTGGGCGCCCAACACGAGGCCGTCCGACCGGCGGAACATCAACTTCAGATGAATCGGTTTGGCGCCAGGATAGTAGCCGGCGTGGTGGCCCGGATGCAGATAGACCGATTCGAACCCCCCGATTCCCGCTCGACGCAGGGCCTTCTCCGTCGCGCCCGTGAGAGCCACCGTCAATCCGAAGAAACCGCAGACCGCGGTCGCCTGGACACCCTTGAAGCGCGATTCGCGTCCGCAGATGACGTTGGCGGCGACGCGCCCCTGTCGATTGGCGGGGCCGGCGAGAGGGACCAACTCCCATTGGTCGATTACCCTGTCCTTGACTTCCACTGCGTCGCCGACGGCCCAGATGAGTGGATCGCTGGTGCGCATTTGTGGGTCGACACGGATTCCGCCTCGTTCGCCGATCTCCAGTCCGGCCTCTCGCGCGAGTTGCGATTCCGGGCGAACACCGATTGCGAGGATCGCCAGGTCCGCGCCAAACGACCCGCCTCTCCTGGTGCGCACAACGAGACTGCCGTCACTGGCCTGCTCGAACCCCGCGACTCCATCTCCCAGTTGAAGATGGGCTGCATGAGTCGCCACACGCCGCCGGACAAAATCCGCCATCTCCGCATCGAGCGGAGGCATCAACTGGTCCGCCATCTCAACGATGGTGACCTCCATTCCCCGATGGACGAGGTTCTCCGTCATCTCGAGCCCAATGAAACCGCCACCCACAATGACCGCCCGATGCGCGTTCCTGGATTCGATCCACTCCCGGATATCCTCGCTGTCGGGGAGGTCGCGCAGAGTGAAAATGCCGGGGAGGTCAATGCCCGGCAATGGCGGACGAATGGGGGAGGCGCCGGGCGAGAGCACGAGGGCGTCATATGGCTCGCGATATTCGCGCTCGCTATCGACCTCGCGAACCACGACGTGATGCGACTGCCGATCGATGGCGACGGCCTCGTGCCGAATGCGAACCTCAATATTGAAGCGCTCGCGAAACAGCTCCTTGCTTGCCAGCAGAAGTTTCGATTCTGGCTGGATCACATTGCCCACGAAGTAGGGCAGGCCACAGTTGGCAAAGGAGACGTAGTACCCGCGATCGAGCACGACGATCTCCGCGTCCTCGTCCAACCGGCGCAGGCGCGCCGCGCAGGTGGCGCCGCCCGCGACGCCTCCCACAATCACCACACGTTTTCGGGCCATAGTTTCACTCGCGAAACGGGTTCAGCATGCGTGATTACCGGGTTCCGGAGCGGCCACTTCGGTTGATGCCGATGTCTGCTTCGTAACCGGGTCTACGTCCACGGGGGCAAACTTCGCGCCGTGGCCGGCGCCGATTCGAGTCCGGTGAACGCCAGCGCGCCTCAGCGAATTCGCGCGCTACCGGCGAGCCGCGCACGATACGCTCAACCCTTGGCCGGCGCGTTCTTGTCCACGGCTTTCATCTGCTGGCCGCAGCAGATCTCGGAATGGGAATGAGAGCCGCTTTCGGGACAAGGACACGCCTTCTCATAGACGAGCACTGCCCCGCACTTCTCGCAGACGTATCGATCTCCGGCGTTTCGAGCCATTTTGAACCTCCCCTCTTTGAACTTTCGTCTTTTCAGACTGCTACTGGAATGCAACCTCGGGATATCGTGTATTGGCGGCCTCGCGGTGGTCAGTCAAACGCCGATTCCGTCTTCCATTCCCTCCAAACGTTGCCGACAAGGTCTATTCCAGGCTTAAGCGTCGGTTTGCCGGGCCGCCAGCCCGACGGCATGGCCTGAGTGCCCTTGGACTCGCGTACCAGTTGGAACGCCTGAATCTGCCGGATCGATTCCGCGACGTTGCGGCCCACTGGCGGCGTCAGGACCTCGTAAGCCTGGATGATGCCATCCGGATCGATGAGGAAGCGGCCACGCGTTTCCACACCGGCTTCCTCGTCGTAGACGCCGTACACCTTACCTACTTTACCGCCCGCGTCCGACAGCATCGCAAAGGGCACGCCGCCCTCCACCATTTTGCAAAGTTCCTGGTCGTTCCACATCTTGTGAACGAACATGCTGTCGACACTCGCGGACAAAACTTCCACACCGAGCCTCTGAAACTCGGGATATTTCTCGGCGACCGCCGAGAGTTCCGTACTTCAAACGAAGGTGAAATCCCCTGGGTAGAAGCAGAGCAGCACCCATTTGCCGAGATATTCGGAGAGCTTGAGATTGATGAACTTGCCCTGGCGATATCCGGGCGCGGTGAAGTCCGGAGCCTTCCTTCCGATCAGGACCATTTTCGATTCCTCCTTGCGTTCTTGCTGGTCTCCGCTCTCGTCCTCCGCCGCCTCACCCGCCGTGCTGCCGGTCGGCCGGGCGCAACCGACTTCCAATTCTTCCGCCATGATTCCCTCGCGTGATCGGGCATTGCTGCCGGACGACTACAGTAGAGCTTAACTGCACCTATATTATAGTCACACTGTCAAGCATGGGTGCAGATCACATCTATTCTCATATTGCGCTCTCCGCAGGTATAGGGCTTTGCGCACATCCGAAGGGCTCCCGCGGGGAAGACAGAGCCGCCGGCTCACGTCCGGATTCCTGGATCGCCAGCACTGTGGTCGAGTCCTTCGACGGCAACCTGCACGTCGATGCCCTGCCGCACACTCTGGGTAACCACGCAGTAGTCTTCGAATAGATCCAGGCAACGGAGCGCCTTTCGCTTTTCAGCGTCGGGAATGCGGGGATCGATCCGAACATCGATTTTGCCGATCCGCAGGCGGCCACGGCCGTCGCGAAGAATCTGCGTCCGCACCACGGTCCGAATCGGACCAAGCTGGACTTTAGCCTTGCGGGCGCAGAACAGCAAGCTCGCGCTCAAGCAGTTGCCGATGGCCGCCGAGAGGAAGCGGGCGGCGTTGGGCGCGGTGTCATGGCCGATCGGGACCGGTTCGTCCAGCCGGCATTCCGGAAACTGGGGTTTGTCGAACCGAACCCTGAACTCATAGTCTTCAACCTGTTCAACGGTAATAGCGAATTCATCGACCGGTGTGGGTGTCGTAGATGTGTTCATATGCGATTCCGCCTGGTCCAGTTTTCAACCCTGGCCAGCGCCGCGTGCGCCGCCCACTTCATGGCTGCGTCCGATCCAAGGCAACTTCTGTGTGGGCTGCGCAAGGCTGGATTTCCACGCTCACTACTGAAGATGCAATTGTCCGGGCAGCGTGACATGCGAGGCGGCTAATCGTCATGCCTGAGCCCCACGCACGCGGTCCTATTTCCGGCAGAGCAGGATCTTGGAGCGCCCGGCCGGAGACAGCGTTTTCTCCACACTCCTGAAGTGCCCTTCCAAGACCTCACGTTCGCGGCGAAGGAAGGCGACGGCCCGCCCGGCGCCGGCGAAGGTGAGGCGGAGGTAAAAGAGCGCTCGGAGAAGGAGATTCGAGGGCACGTCATGTTCCATCATGAGAAAGGTCCCCTTTGGCCGTAAGACACGAAGGATCTCTTCCAACGCCCGATTCGCCGTTTCGCCTTTGATCTCATAGAATGCGTGCGAACAGGTGACCGCATCGAAACTGCCGGCTGCGAAGGGAAGCAGGCCCGCATCGGCTTCCACCAGATGGACATTGAGAAAAGTCCGGGTCTTTCTTTGGGCAACCCGCAGCATGCCGTGGGAAAAATCGACGCCGGCAACCTTTCCCTCGCCGCCGACCTTCGCCTGCAAGTGCGACAGGAGAGTAGCCGTGCCGGTGCAAATGTCGAGAACCGAACCGCCCTTCTGAACCGGCACTCGATCGGCCAGGAACTTCCTCGCCACGCCCTGCGCGTCGCGGGAATGGAGTGCGACGAAACGGTCGTAAAACCTTGAGAACTGGTCGTAGTAGGCCCTTCGCACGCCTTTCATGCGCGTACCGTTGTGGCGTTTCCACCTCGGAACTCACCGTCCGCCGGAGCCGGGAACGGCATGCACCATGGACTCCACAATTTCGACCGCGTCACGAACCAACTTCGCGCAGTCGCTTCCGGGCTGATTCCACGCTGGGCGAGGCCTATCGCCATGATCCCGCCGGTCACGCAACCACATATGCCCGCAGATCGCGCTATCCCGCCGCCGAATCCCGCGGCGATTCTCAACGACACTTCAGGACCGATGCTCCATCGCTCGGCCAGAGCCGAAAAAACCGATTGGGAGCATGAGTATCCGTTTTGGAACCGCGCTTCTGCGATATCCGTTACGCTCATGTTGTTCCGCTTACTTGCGCGCAGATCGTCCGCGCCCGAGCATGCTCATCTATCCGTACCGATCCCGGCTCCCGCCCAACCCACAAGGCCATCCCGATACACCTTGACCTGGGAAAACGGGAAGCCGTGTTCCAGGAGGCTGCGTCCGGCCGTGCGGCTGGCGGCGCAAATATCCCCCGATGATCGCCCGCTTTCATAGAGGACGATCATGCGATCTTTCGGCAGGGTGCTCCACCGCCGGTCTATCTCGTCGGCGGGAAGACTGATCGCTCCGGGAATTCGTCCCGCGGCATAGTCGCTGGCGGGCCGCACGTCCACGAAGAGCGGTCTGGCGCTGCCGGCCAGCAGTTGGCGCAGTTCCCGGGTATCGATCAGCGCGGGCTGTTGCTTGGCGGCATCGGCTTCACTGCACGCCGCGCCAGCGGCCTGGACGCCCGCGAAGGGCAGGCCCGGGGCCGCTCCCTGCCAGCCCGCGACGGACCCGCCCGGAGCCGCTCCCAGCAAACCCGTCGAAGCTTGCCAGGAGGCGGCGCTTGCTGGATGAGTGCCGGGGACCGGCTGGGTGGTTGCGGCAGACTCCCGAAGCGGAGTCCCGGTGGCGGCGGGGTTCGTGGCCGGCTTGTTGGGCGCCGCGGCAGCCGGAGTTGCGGCCGGCTCGACACTTCCCGCCGCGGCCACACCAAGGCCGGCCAGTTGCGCGGCGACAAGCTGTGAGAACTGCGCCGCCGTCATCACGCCCTCAATCATTTTCTGTCCGCTGAAGAAGGTGGGGGTGGCGCGCACGCCCAGCGCCCGGCCGTCTTCCACGTCCTGGCGAACGCGTCCCGCCATGGCGCCACTGGCGAGGCACTGGTTGAAGCGCGACTGGTCCACGCCCAGTTCGGCGGCGTCGCGCTCCAGCCCCTCGATACCCAGGTCGAACTGCCGGGAATAAATCTTGTCGATCATCTCCCAGAACTTTCCCTGTTGGCCCGCACATTCGGAAGCCTCCGCGGCTTTCTCCGCGAAAGGATGAATGCGTTCCAGCGGGAATTGCCGGAACACGAAGCGGATCTGGCGGGCGTACTGGGTGCGAACTTCCCGTGCCGCTTCTTCTCCCCGCCCGCAGACGGGGCACTCGAAATCTCCGAATTCAACCACGGTCAGAGGCGCCTGGGGATTGCCCGTCTCGTAGCTGCCGGGGCGCACCAGCCGTTCCACCAAGCTCGCCTGCGTGGCCTGGGGCGCCGCCGGGGCGAGTTGGCTGTGCCGGGCGAGCAGGTAGAAGGCCGGAACGCCCAGCAGCACCCCCGCGACGCAGACGGCGAAGAGGCTCCGCACGCGGGTGAGTTGCGCCGCCGGTTCAGGCTCCCGCCCGGCGCGAACCAGGCTCACGATGGCGAGCGCGAACAGCGCGGTCATCGCCACGCCCGAGGTCACGCACCACGCGCAGTATGCGTGGATCACGAAGCCTTGGAGGTATTCGAGGTACAGCGAGAAGAGGAACCCAAAGCCGGTCATGCCCAGAAAGGCGTAGCGCGCCCATCTCGCGAGGGGCGCGGAGAACAGGGATTCCGCGACGATGACGATCGCCAGCAGCGTGTAGCCCAGCACGCCGAACACCGGCATGGACACGCCCCACAGAGTGGAGTAGGCGCTGGCGCGCACCGCTTCGCAGCCGGTCCCGATGCAGACCATGGGGTGCGATGGGGAGGTGTAGGTATAGAGCAGGTATAGCGAGGCAAATAATCCGACCAGGTTCAAGGCCAGCGCCAGCGATCTACGCATAAGCACCTATTATAATTGGTGCAACATATACCTATCCCCCAAGTTCCGGGGCCGGGGAGATCTTATCGCCGTGCCGATGGCACCCGGCGGGAATCCCGCCCATTGCGAGGCACGATCACACTAGGTGGAACATACATCTATTTCGGTGCTACTCTGAGAGCGGGGACTTGTACGGGAACCTGCGAAACGGGAGGTTCATGTGCCACCAAGACGGATGTGCCAGCGGCATGGCAAGGGTCAACCCTGCACCTGCGCCATGGGCAATCTCTACCGGTTTGTGGAGCCGGTGGTCCTGCTGCTCCTGAAGAAGAAGGGGCACTCGTACGGCTACGATTTGTCCGGGGATCTACGGGAGCATGCCCTGACCGACGCTGAGATCGAGAGGGGGGCTCTCTACCGGACGCTTCGCCAATTGGAGTTGAACGGCAATGTCGCCTCCGAGTGGGAAACCGACAGGGGCGGCCCGGCTCGCCGGGTCTACAAACTGACGGCCAGGGGCGAGCGGCATCTGGAAGAGTGGGCCACCGTTCTCGAACACGTTTCGAAGTCGATGGCCCGTTTCGTCAAACAGACGAGACAAACGCTGCACGGGCAAGGCGTGCCGAACACCACCTCCGCGTAGGACGCTTGGCTTGCCGCGGCGCAGCCTGGGGGCTTTCCGCCGTTGGGGGACCCGGCTACGCCATTTGAATAGAAGGAACATTGTCGATGAACGAACTCAAAGAACCGCTGATCTCCAAAGCCATTGTGGACCGCTACCATCGGAAACTGCTGCGCGCAATCGAGAGCGATGTCGTCATCGTCGGCGCCGGACCGGCGGGTCTGACGGCGGCGTTCCACCTCGCGTCGCGCGGTCGAAAGGTCACGGTGGTGGAGAAGCGGCTCGCGCCGGGCGGCGGTGTCTGGGGCGGCGCGATGGGAATGAATGAAATCGTCGTACAAGAAGAAGCTGTCCCGATTCTCGACGCCGCCGGCATCCGCCATGACTGCCGCTACGAGGGCCTGTACGTCGTCGATGCCGCGGAATTGGCGTGCGCCCTGTGCCTTCAGGCGATTCGGGCCGGAGCGGTCCTGCTAAACCTGGTGACACTCGAAGACCTGTGTGTTCATGGCGGCAAGGTGACGGGCGTGGTGGTCAATCGAACCACGATTTCCGGCGCCGTGCCGGTCGACCCCATCGTACTCCAGGCGGAAAACGTCATTGATGCGACCGGCCACGAGGCGGTGGCCATCGAGCGCCTTCGTGCGCGAAACCTCCTGGCGCCGCAACTGGCCTCGTCCGGGTCTTGTGAAGGGCCGATGGACGCGACGGCAGGCGAGGCGTTTGTCGTCGAACGGGTGGCGGAAGCCTATCCGGGTTTGTGGGTGGCGGGCATGGCCGTCTGCGCCACCTTCGGCGGTCCCCGGATGGGGCCGATTTTCGGTGGCATGCTGCTATCCGGCAAGAGAGTCGCCGAACTGATTTTGGAGAAGAAGTGAAAAGGATAGGCATCCTCGGCCGGTGGACTGGCAGCGCAACCCGCGTGTTTCGCCCTGCCACGTGCTCTTTCAAGCCGCGGAAGGGAGCCCGCTATGACGCACCATCATCGCGAGATTGAACCTGGAAATCTCGACCGCCGGCTGTGGGCTAGCGCGGCTCTCAATCTCGGCATCACGCTGGTCGAGATCATCGGCGGGCTGTGGGCCGGAAGCCTGGCGCTGCTGGCTGACGCGGCGCACAACCTGGCGGATGTCGGGGCGTTGGGTCTGGCGATTTTCGCGCGCAGGTTGGGCCGGCGCGCACCCACGCCGCGGCACACATATGGCCTCAAGCGCGCCGAAGTCGTCGCGGCCCTGCTCAACGCGGCGGTGCTGATTGCGATCTCCGCCCTGATCGGGCGTGAGGCCGTGGCCCGGCTATTTCATCCGGAGCCGGTGCGTTCCACGGTGATGCTGGTTGCGGCGGCGGCAGCGTTCCTGGCCAATGTCGGCTCGGTTCTTCTGCTTCGCACGCACAGCGCCGAGGATATCAATGTCAGAAGCGCCTTCCTGCACCTGGCCCAGGACGCCCTGGCCTCGCTGGCGGTAGTGGTGGCGGCGCTGTTTGCCCGAACGGCGGCCGGCCGGTACGTGGACCCGGCGGTGGCGATTCTGATCGGAGTCGTGGTCCTGCGAAGCGCCATTTCGATCGTTTCACAATCGCTGCATACCCTGCTGGAGGCTGCTCCCGCCGGGGTGAACGTGGAAGACCTGGCCGAAGACGTGGCACGGCGATTCACCGATGTCCGGCTGCATCACGTCCACGCCTGGGAGGTGGGACCGGGCCAGCGGGTGTTGACCGCCCACATGAAAGTGGGCGCAACCACCTTGCTCGAGGCGGAAGCCATCGCCGCCGAAGTGCGCCGCTTCCTGCATGAAGAATGGGGCATTACGCATGCCACCCTCGAAGCCGAAGCCAACGGATGTGGCCGGGAAGAGCTCCTGGGCGACTGGAAATGACGTGGAACTCGCGGATCGCGATCCATCGGCGCTGAACGGTGACCGTGGGGGATCTGTTTCTCTCCCGCGTCTGCTGGTTGCATTTCTCAAGATCGGCAGCATCGGTTTCGGAGGAGGCATGGCCGTAATCGCGCTCATGGAACAAGAGTTCGTGCGAAGGCGCCGCTTGATCCCCCTCGATGAATTCGTCCACGGCGTGGGGCTGGGACAGGTTTTGGGGGCGTTCGCCGTGAACGTGGCGATCTTCATCGGCTACCGTCTGTTCGGTATCGCCGGCGCGCTGCTTTCGGCGGGCGCATTCCTGGTCCCATCGATCGCTCTCGTCATCGTCTTGTCGGATCTCTACTTCCGCTACCACGCCGTGCCTGCATTGCAGAGCGCCGTGGCGGGGCTTGCTCCGGTGGTGATTGCCTTGATTCTGGATGCCGGCTGGTCGATTGCCCGCAACGTGCTGCGCTCATGGCCGGCCATGTTGATCGCGGCTGGCGCACTGGCGGCGGGAGTGGTCCAGTGGAACGCGGCCTGGGTGCTGGTGGCGGCAGGAGCCGCCGGCTTTCTCCTGCCCTCCGGATTGACTGCGCCCAGACAGCCGCGCCCGCCTGAAAAGGTGGCCGGCGGCGGGGCTGTGAACTCGATGCCATTCGCATTTTTCGCCGCCTCGCCGGTGTCAAAGCTGATCGTCACCTTCCTTAAGATTGGGCTGGTCTTTTTTGGTGGTGGATTTGTGCTCGTGCCGGTTCTCAACAACCGACTGGTCACCCAACTCGGCTGGTTGAAGCCGCAAGAGTTCCTCGACGGCGTTGCGATCAGCAATCTGACTCCGGGGCCGATCGCCGTCCTTGCCACTTTCGCCGGGTTTCACATGGCCGGCACAATCGGCGCCCTGACGGCCACGGCCGCGCTATTCGCTCCTGGCATCGTGTTGATGCTGGCCATCAGTCGCCAATACGGCCGCTTCCGCGACGACCATCGCGCCCAGCGCTTCCTGGCGGGAGTCAATCCGGCGGTGGCGGGTCTCGTCCTGAGCGCAGCTATAGTGCTGGGGCGAGGCGCCCTTGTCTCATGGCACGGCTACGCCCTGTTCGCTCTCTCGTTCTGCCTGCTCGCCGGCTGGCGTTGGCATCCCGCGTTCATCCTGGCCATCGGTGCGGCGGCGGGATATTTCGGACTGCTTCCATGACCGGTATTTCGAGGAAAATCATGATCCCAAGATTCGTCCAATTTCTCCTTCTGGCTTTACTGCCGTCACTCGTTCTTGCCGAAACCGCGAACAGCGGCAGGCAAGAGTCGACCACCTGGAACATGCGGTTTTGGCGCCTTGCTGCTACACCGAACCCGTGGCCACCCATCAGAGCGAGATCGCGGTCAAAATGCGACTGGAAATCGTCAAGTGGGTGGCGATGGGGAGGTCGGATCGGGAAATCCTGGATACCTACGTCCGCTTGTACGGCAGTAAGGTGCTGGTGGATCCCCGGACAGTCCCCCGCGGATGGACACCGTTTTTTCCGTGGCTGGTCCTCATCCTCGGAGTGTTCCTGGTGGTTTGGTTGCTGAGACGCTGGCGCGCGGCCCCCAGGACCCCGACTGCCTTATCCACTACAGAGGTCTCGAATCTGCCGGACTTCGACGACCAGTGACCACCTTATGATCCGCATTCCAGCACCTTCGACACTCTGGGGCTCCGCCGCGGACCCCGGAATTCGACGCTCTTCCGCCGAGATGATCTATGACAGTCTCGGACTAGCTAGTGCCGTGACCGCGTGGCTTCTTTCCTGGCCGCGGGGGAGCATGCGGCGCGGCGGCGAGGCATGCCTCGCCCCTACAAGGGTCGGTGTAGGGGCCGGGCACCCCGCGGCCCGGAACGCTGAGGAACAAGTCGGACGGTCGCGGTACTAGTGGAGTGCGTCCAAAATCCTACCGATACTCGTGGAGCGACGTGGGACGGGGAATCCTACCTCCGGCCGGCTTGGACAAGCTAAGTACTTCCTTAGGCTGGGGCTTCTCGCGCGCTTCGATGGCCGTGGATTTGCGGAAACTCGCTTTGGGCGAACCCGGCGAAAGCACGGGAAAACACGGCCTCATCCGGGATTCGCGCCACGGTCTCCCTAGAACGGTATCGCTGTGCAGTCGGTCCAAGATGGCTCGCTGGGGGGAAACGTTGAACACGGCCTTGGCCAGAAACGCTCGCGTCATGCTGGCTCGATCGTGTCCCGGACGATTAGTTGCAGCATCGCCAACGCACCACGAACTGCTCACGGCGATCGCTCATCTGGCCCAGTCTCTCTCGTAAGGCAGAAGAGAGCTGGTCCCGCGGGATGGGTCCGAAGGTCCCGGCAAGGAATGGAAGCAAGCGATTCAGGGAGGGTCGTTTTTCCCAAGAGATATTGTTTCGTCACAACCATTCTATTGGGAGTCGGGCCACACCACGCCACCAGGAACCCACTGGACCCATCAGTTGGACAAAGACCTAGGAAGCCGGCGCCGGGCTGGGCGCGGCCTTTTTCACCGCGGGCTTTTTGGCCACAGCTTTCTTGGCGGGTTTCGCCGCAGCCTTCTCAGCCGCCGCCTTCTTCGCTCTGAACTCAGCCCATCGTTTCCTGGTGGCTGCGGCGATGCGCTCACGGGCGGCGGGGCTCATGTTCCGTTTCTTCGCGGGGGCCTCCTGGGCCTTGTGGTACTCGGCCCACCGCTTTCGCTGCGCTTTCGCAATCCGTTTCCTCGCGGCCTCGCTCAACGGGCGCTTCCCGCCGCGAGCGGCAGGCGCTGCCTCGGCGGCTGCGGCGGCTACCGGCGCCTCGCCCTTCAGCTTGCTACGAAGCTCAGTCATCTTCGCTTCTATTTGGTCAAGCTGGTGCTGATAACCTACCAGCGCCGCTTGCAGAGTTTCGAGATCCAGATGTGTAGGCATAAAGAATCGATTATACTCACAAGTGACTCGCCGTGGGTAAGTGGGTCGGTAACTACGGCCGTGGCGCCGGGTTTAATGTGGAACAGGCCATCGTCTTTCGTGGCCGGCCGGCACCTTCAGGCGGTCATCGCCAATGGCTCCCGGCCGTTGTTCCAGGCTTCCAGGCTGTGCTCGGTGACGCCCGTGCTGCGCAGGCACAGACCGACTCGATGCGCGGACGGCATGTCTTCCAGGTGACCCAGACGCCACTCCACCAGGTACAGCAAGTGCGCCAGAGGGGAATCGATCTCCTCCGGCTGATGGTGGCAGCGGATGGCCTCCACATACCGGGCGGGCAATCTCCAGGATGCGGCCAGGTCGCCGCCTGCCTTTCCGTGGTCGCACCCGATCAGGAAGTTCTCGGCGTACACCGGCGGGCATCCATGATCCAGCAGCCCCCGCATGGTGGCGGAATCGAATAGATTGAGCCGGTCGATCAGCAGCTTCCCGATATCGTGCAACAGCCCGCATAGGAAAGCCTCCTCGCTGTCGATCTCCGGCGCCCGGGCCGCCAGATGATGGGCCAGTTCCGCCGCTTCCAGCGCATGCTGCAGCAGCGACCGCATGGATGGCAGGCTGAACAGCGGCCGGAAGACCGTGGCCGTGATCCGGTCGGTTTGCCCGGCGGCGGATTCCGGCCGGTTCAGAACTTGCAAAACGCGGAGGGTGGCCTGCGGAAAGACCGGCAGCGGAGATTTGGCGAAGACCTTGACGTTGGTTCTACGCGCCACCTTCTCGATCGCCGTTACGGGGCCCGTGCTCCACGAATTCTCTTCCGCCAAGCGGCGCAGCTCGGCGATGATGTCCGCCGGGGAACGCGGCTCGGTGGCGCGAAGCTCGTAAAGCTCGTCGAAGCGATTCGCGATATGAATGATCTCGGCCAGCCGCTGGAGGTGTTGCGGGGCATGCGCCGCGTGGTGGAACGCGCGCAGCAAGGCGGGGACCAGCGCCTCCCCGTCGATGGAGTGGGGAAGAGTCTCAACCGGCGAATGGTGCAACAGCGCCGCCGATTCGACACTGACTTTCACCGGAGCCGCCAGAAACATCTGGTGGGCCATGCACTGTGCCACCGCCGCTACTCGCCGGCAGTGACCGAGCAGACACGGCTCGATGGGCGCGCACGCACTCAGCTCCGGAGACATGATCCTTTTCTTTATCGGTGACTTTCTCAGTTTTTTCTCCGCTGTCCTTGGTTAGCAGAGTGCCACTACTCGCTTCTCTACCCGTTCTCCGGCATCACCATCAGCACCACGCGCGAGGGGTGTGTGCGATCATGGTACACCGTTTGGCTCGCCTTGACGATGCGGGTCTCATCCGCAATCGGCGCGCCCGTGTTCAGGTTGCGGTCGAACCTCGGAAAGTTGCCGCTCGAAATCTCCACCCGGATTCGGTGGCCCTTCAAAAACACGTTGCTGGTCACGCCCGCGTCCACCGCCACCATGTAGATTTCGCCCGCCTGCGCCAGTTCGGGCTTCTCCAGAGAGTTGCGGTATCGCAGCCGCAGGATCCCGTCCGTCAGGTTGCGCGCGTAGCCGTCGGGAAACACGTCCACCAGCTTCGCCGTGAAGTCCGTGTCGATCGCGCTGGTCGAGATGTAGAGCACCACTTTGACCGGCCCGATAGCCTCCACGTCCCTCTTCAGCGGCCTGCTGGTGTACACCAGCACGTCCGCGCGCCGCTCCACCGGGCGCTGGTCCATCGGCCCCCAGGGGAACACCCGCGGATTGCAGCACACGGCGCCGCCGCGCGTGGGCGCAGGGTCGCGCGGGTCGAACACATAATGGTCCTGGGAGCCACGCCGCGCGGGCCTGTCGCTCAGGGCGCCGTCGCCCTCGAGCGTGTTGGCGCGGCCGCTGCCGTCCAGGTAGAGGTCTCGCGCACGCGCCTGCTCCGGCGGCCACTCACGCTCCTCGCGCCATCGGTTGGCGCCCATCACGAAGATCTCGACCGGCGGCTTGGAAACCAGCGGCGTGTCTTTCCCCATCAGCCACTGGTCGAACCACTCCAGTTGCAGCGAGCGCATCGGCGCCGAGGCCTGGGGTCCGAAATCCACGCCCGCGAATCGGTACGACATGTTGTGCGGCCACGGCCCCACCAGAATCCGGTTCAGCCCCGAAGTCTTGTGCAGCGCCGCGTAGGCCTCCAGATCGCTCTGAACGAAGTTGTCGTACCACCCCCCCACCGAAAACACGGGGATGCGGACTTTCTGAATCTGCTCTTTGGTGCTGATGGCGCGCCAGAACGAATCGAACGCCGGATGGTCCACCACTTCCTGGTACATTTCCGATAGCCTGCCGGTGGCCGCCACGTCCGCCGTGCGCAGCGGCAGGTGCAGCACAAACTTGCTGAAATCCGGCTGATAACCCGGCACCTTCAGGTTCTCGGACATCCACTCCAGCCGGTTCCCTAGCTTCATGGCGCCGCCCGTGGAGTAGAACCGGTCGCGGTAATCGTCGTACCCCGAAACCACCGGGAAGATGGCCTTCAGGTGCGGATTGTCGAGCAGCGCCGCTTTCCACTGCACGATCCCCAGGTACGAACCGCCCATCATGCCGACCTTGCCGTCCGACCACGGCTGGCGCGCGATCCAGTTCAAGGTGTCGTCGCCGTCGGCCGGCTCCTGTTGGAGCGGCTGGAAGGAGCCCTCCGATTCGTAGCGCCCGCGCACGTCCTCCACCATCACCGCGTAGCCGTGGTCCACGAAGGCCTGGTAATTCGGGGTGAGGCCCGTGCCTTTCCCGTACGGCGTGCGCACCAGAATCGCGGGGACACGGGCATGCTCGGAGGGCAGAAACACGTTGGCCGACAGGCGCACTCCGTCGCGCATCGGAACCGGCACGTTCAGTTGCCTGACCGTGGGCCTCTGCGCCGAAGCCACCACGCCGCAAGCGAGGCAGAAAATCAGCAGATGTGGGGCAGGATGGCATCCTGCGCGGCGGTTGGCAACCGCCGCTATTCGCGGACAGGGCCGATTACCAATCGGCCCGCAGCTTACCAAGCTGCCCCACATGTGCCGCACTCGCACAACAAATCCCAATACTGGTTCCCGATTCGCTCTACCCGATGGTGCGCCCCAACGTGCCCGGCGCCCCGCTGGCCAATGGCGCGGGCCACCTCAGGAATCGATGTTAGCAGAATCATGTGCTGGCGCAAGGACTCCCGCTCCGCCACGCCGGGCGCGATGCGCAGGCAGGCGTCCTCGGGAAACCGCGCGCACTCCGCGGCGTCCGTCACCAGGACCGGCTTGCCGATCCCCATCAGCCGGATGGTAATACCCGACGTCTCCCCCGCCCCCGGATACCGCAGGTTGATGCACGCATCCACGGCCGCCGCCGCCAGCCAGAATTCGCGCTCCTCGAGATACCCCAAGCGGACCACGCCGGGCCCGCCCAGGAGTGGTTCCACCGCCCGTTCCAGGTCCGTCGACACGAATTCGCCCGCCACTAGCAGCGCTGTCCGAGGGTTCTCCCGATGCACATCCGCAAAGGCTTCGAGCACGGCGGGCAGCCGCTTGGATTCCCGCAAATACCCAAACACGCCGAACAGGAACGTCCCCGGCTCGACGCCCAGCCGCCGCCGGTGCCGCGCCACCTCCTCTTCCCCAGGCTGCGCCGGCGCCTGAAAAAGATGGGGGATCTCCACCACCCGCGCTCCCGGCGCGTGTTCCTTCACCGCGCGCGCCGCCGCCGGATTATGCACCACCACCGCCAGTGCGCGCTCCGCCACGCGCCGCAACAAAGGGTGCCGGAAGTACCGGCTGTCCGTGGCCGAACTCGCGCGGCCGCGCCAAAGTTCCCCCGCCAGCCCGCGGTTCCACTCGCCGTAGTTGTAAACGAACTCCTCTATATAGGCTGGTTCGTCCAGTTGTCCCAGCAGGAAATGGTGCAACACGGCATCGTGCAGCGTCACCACGCCGGGCCGCTCCAGTGCGCGCCGGTAAATCTCCGCGTGCAGCGCGTTATTGCCCAGGTGGTAGAGCGCCACGTCGCAGCGCCCAGGGGGCACCGCCGGTGCCATCTTGACGCGTCCGTGCCGCCGCAACTCGGCCGCGAGCGCCGCCGCATAATCCGCCACGCCCGTCCGCGCCGGCGGCATCGGAGAATAAAATCCGACCGTCACACCCGCCGCTTCCCGAACAAAGCCGTCCCTACGCGCACGCAGGTGGCCCCTTCTTCGATGGCCGCCTCCAGATCGTGCGACATCCCCATGGATAGCTGCCGCAGCCCGTGCCGCTCCGCCAATTCCCGCAGCCGCCGGAAGTAGGGCCGGGATGCCTCGGGGTCTTCGGTCCACGGCGGCATGGTCATCAGGCCGAGCAATCGCAGGTTCCCACACCCGCGCACGGCCTCGATCAGCTCCGCCAGCGACGCCGGGTCCGCCCCGCTCTTGGCTTCTTCTTCCGAAAGCTTCACCTCCAGCATGACGTCCAGTGCGCGCCCCGCGTCGTTCAATCGCCGCGCCAGCTTGGGCGAATCCACCGTCTGGATCACCTGGAACAACTCGGCGGCCTTTTGGGACTTGTTGGACTGCAAATGCCCGATCAGGTGAAAGCGCGCTCCGTTCAAATCCGCAACTTCCGGCGCCTTTCGCTCGAACTCTTGCACGTAGTTCTCGCCGAACTCCCGCAGCCCCAGTTGATAGGCTTCGCGGATGGCCGCCGCCGGGAACAATTTGGTCACCGCCAGCAACGTGATTTCGGCCGGATCGCGCCCCACACGCGCCGCCGCCCGCCCGATGCGCTCCCGCACCGCGGCCAGCCTTTCGCGCAAGTTCCCCATGGCCGGTTGCACGCTTCAGTATAGCGGGAGTCCAGGGCGGCGGAATTAACCTGTCCCGAACGGATTTGTATCTCTATCGTTATTGAGATCTGTTACCCTAGTTTTATCTGGTTTGGAGGTTCAAAATGCGTCTAAGGTTCATTGTGGTGTTCGCGCTACTGGTGTTTGTGGCCGCCCCGGTTTTTGCGCAATCCGCCGGGGTAGCGGGAATCTCCGGCGTCGTCCGGGATCCGTCGGGCGCGGTAGTGCCCGGCGCCAAGGTGGTGATTTCGAGCGAGGGGCAAGGAATCCTCCGCACGCTCGAGAGCAACGATGACGGCCTGTTCACGGCGCCCGCTTTGGTGCCTGGACCCGGCTATAGGGTTACCGTTACGGCCGCCGGTTTCACCGGCTATGAGGCGCAAGAGCTGCAATTGCAGGTCGGGCAAAACCTCAACCTGAATATCAATCTGGTGGTGGCGTCGAGCGCGACCGCGGTCGAAGTTTCGGGGGTCGCTCCGATGGTCGAAGACACCAAGACCGACACCTCGCAGGTGGTCAACTCCCAGCAGATTATCGACTTGCCTATCAACGGCCGGCGCGTGGATAACTTCGTCCTGCTGACCCCCGGGGTCACCAACGACGGCAATTACGGTCTGCTCACCTTCCGTGGCGTGGCCAATGGCAATACGTTCCTGCTCGACGGGAACGACAACACGGAACAGTTCTATGTGGAGAATGCCGGCCGCACCCGCGTGCAGTCGCAGATTTCCCAGGACGCCGTGCAGGAATTCCAGGTGGTATCCGCGAACTTCTCCGCCGAGTACGGCCGCGCCTCCGGTGGTGTGGTCAACACAATCACGCGCAGTGGCAGCAACCAGCTTCACGGCGCGGGCTACTGGTTCTACCGCAACGATGCGATGGAAGCCCACGACCCTTACGCCAACGTCATTGGTCCCGACTCGCGCACACAGATCGGTGGGAGCGTCGGCGGAGCCTTGATCAAGGACAAGTTGTTCTACTTCCTCAATACCGAATTCACCCGGCGCAACGACCCGCTGGCCGATACCGTCGTCAAGTCCGGTATCGTCGACACCGTCAACCAGGTTTGGGTAGGATGCGGCACCGGTACCGGCACGCTGCCCACCTCCGCGCAGTGCTCCGCCATCAATGCCCTGCTGCCGCGTTTCTTCGGCTTGTTTCCGCGCAAGGTCAGTCAGGATACGGGCTTCGCCCGCATGGACTATCACCTTTCCGATCGCAATACCTTGAGCGCCAGCTTCAACTTCATGCAGTTCAGGAGCCCCGACGGCCTGCAGAACACCCTCATCGCATCCACCACCGGGCAAGCCATCAACAGCAACGGAAACGACTACGGGCACGTGAAGAATGGCAAGCTCGACTGGACCTGGGTCCCCACTTCGTCGTTCCTCAACGACTTCCGTTTCGGTTGGATGAGCGACCTGGAGGGCGACGACCCGGATCTCTCGCTGGTCGGCCCTCTCGGGTTGCTGGGTGTCTCGGTTGGCGGCCAGTCCATCGGCCCCGTCAACTACCTGCCCCGCGTGGAACCGCGCGAGCGCCGCATCGAGTTCGCCGACAACATCTCGTGGACCAGGGGCACCCACACGCTCAAGCTGGGGATCGATATTGCCGACAGCGAAGACTACAGCTTCTACGTTTCCAACCTCAACGGAACCTACAGCTACAGCACGGTTAACGCTTTTGCGCTGGACTACACCGGCAACACCACCGGCGCCAAGAACTGGAACTCGTATTCGCAGACCTTCGGCAACCCCACGGTGGACCGCTCCATTCGGGATTACGGCATGTACGTTCAGGACCAGTGGCGCATCAGCGCGAAGTTGACCGCGAATTACGGCATCCGCTACGAATACTCGGCGCTGCCGCAACCCACAGTGTTCAATCAGAACTTCCCGCAAACCGGTTACATCAACTCGCCGAAGAACGACGTCATGCCGCGCATCGGCCTGGTGTACCGCCTGAATGACAAGACGGTCCTGCGCGCCGGTTACGGCATGTTCTACGCGCGAGTGGCCGGCGCCACCTTGCAGGACCTGTTCACGGTTAATGCCACCACCACTTCGAGCGTCTCCCTGGCCGCCACGCAAGCGGCGCAGAAGGCTGCTGGCCCGGTCTTCCCCGGTATTCTGCCGGCAATTCCGGGAACCGGCGTTTCCGCCGTCAGCTTCCAGTTCGCGGCTCCCAACTGGAAAGTTCCCTACTCCGAGCAGGGCACCTTCGCCGTGGAACGCCAGTTGGCTCCCGACCTCGCCGCCACGGCCTCGTACATCTGGAGCCGCGGCGTGGATCTGTATAGCGTCCGCGACCTCAACCTTCCCCAGTTGGGTTCCACGACGTTTACCTACCAGATCGACAATGCCAGCGGCAACAACATCGGCTCTTACACCACCCCTGTCTACACCGGATCGCGTCCCAACTCCCAATACGGCGGGATCTATCAGGATGAGAACGGCGTCACCAGTTTCTACAATGCTCTCGCGGTGCAGATCCGCAAGCGCATGTCCCACGGCCTCCAGGCCGACCTGGCGTACACCTGGTCACATGAGATCGACGACGGCCAGGGTTACGGCCAGGGTACCGACAACATGTACCTGAGCAACGCCAACAACTGGCTCTACAACGGCAACTACAAGGCCGACAAGGGCAATGGACTTGAGGATCAGCGTCATCGCTTCGTCCTCTCCTGGGTCTGGGAGCCGACCTTTACCCATCAGAGCGGCGCTTTCTACAAGTACGTGGTGAATAACTGGCAGCTCTCTTCCGTCACCACCATCAACAGCGCGCGCCCGTACGGCAGCGCCACCATCCGCACCACCGACACGCCCGTCACGGGCATGTTCAGCAACTATAATCTCGATGGCTCCGGGCTGAGCGGCCGGGTACCCTTCTGGCCGGTGAACAACGTCTACCAGCCGAACATGTGGCGGTCCGACGCGCGCATCAGCAAGGTTTTTCCCATTGCCGAACGTTACAAGCTGTACGCCTTCTTTGAAGTGTTCAACGTGAGCAACAGTTGGTCGCCGACCAGCATCACCACCTCGGCCTTCACGGAAGCCAAAGGCGTGCTCACGCTCACGCCAACGGCGTATGGCCAGGGCAGCGCCGATGTCGCGGCCCCGGACGGCACCGAAGCCCGCCGCATGCAAGTCGGCCTGCGCTTCACGTTCTAGACAGAGCGTCATCAGTAATTGCGCATCCGCCGTAGGGGTCGGGCATGCCCGGCCCCAACCTGGCAGGCGGGGCGGCTGTCCCGGGCGTAGCCCTGTCCGCAAGCGAGCGGCCGTTGCGCAAACAATAGTGACGCCATGTTTAGAAAGTGCACCTGGGGCAGGCGGTCCGGCCGCCTGCCCCATTGGTCTTGCCCGCATAGCCGTACCATTACCCATTAGGGGGCAGGGACATTTCTGCTTGCCTGTAATTCAATTTAGATCTGCTCTCTGATATGCTGTCTGTTCAGGGTCTGAAGGGGAATCCGGAACCGTGGGAACGGCCGTGGCGTTCGCTCCCCGATGTTTCGATGAAGATCGATCGAAGTGGAACAGCCAACATTCGCTATGAGGAGACAGATAAATGAAGCGTGAATTCAGCCATCTTCAGAAGTTCGCAGTCCTGTGCACCGCCCTGGCGGTGATGCTCGTGGTTCTCGCAGCTCCAGCCGCTGCACAACTCGCCGGGTCCGCCACCATCACCGGCACTCTCACCGACCCGTCCGGGGCGTTCGTACCGGGGGCGGAGGTGACCATCCGTAACACCGACACCGCCATCGAGCGCAAGATCGAAAGCAACGAAGCCGGGATTTATTCCGCTCCATTCCTCCCGCCGGGCCATTACGAAGTGCGCGCCGGCAAAGCCGGATTCGCCTCGGTTCTGCGCAAGGACCTGACCCTTCAGGTCGGCGAGACGCTTACCGTCAACTTTTCGATGACGGTGCAGGCGGCGCAGACGGAGGTGACGGTCACGAGCCAGGCGGACGTGGTCGACACCGAAAAGACCGAGAATTCGCAGGTCATCAGCGAAGGCTCCGTGGACAACCTGCCCATCGCCGGCCGCCGCTGGGACACCTTCGCCTTGCTCACTCCCAACGTCACCACGGATGGCACCTCCGGCCTGGTCTCTTATCGCGGCATCTCCGGCCTGTACAACAGCAACACGGTGGATGGCGCCAATAACAACCAGGCGTTCTTCTCGGAAGCCCGCGGGCGGGCCCTGATGGGCAGCTATGTCTACAGCTTGGACTCCATCAAGGAGTACCAGGTGAGCGCCAGCAATTACAGCGCGGAGCTCGGCCAGGCCGCCGGCGGCGTGATCAACGCCGTGACCAAGTCCGGCACCAACGACTTCCACGGCGACTTGTTCTATTATCTGCGCTACCCAAGCTGGAACGCGCTCGATTCCTATCCCAAGTCGCGCGGCACTTACAGCCAGCCCATCCATCAATGGCAGCAGTTCGGCGGCAGCATCGGCGGGCCGATCGTCAAAGACAAGCTGTTCTTCTTCGCCACCTACGATGGTTCGCGCAAAGTCGACCCCATCGCGTACACCAGCAGCGTCTACAGTCCCACCGTGACCGCCCTTTCCTGCCCGGCGCAAGTGAGCGCCTCGCAGTGCGCCGCCGCCAACGCTTTCCTGTTCGGCCAGCAAGGCACCTTCCCCCGCGCCACCAACCAGGATGTCGCTTTCGGCCGGCTCGATTACCAGGCCACCGCGCGCAACCATGTCAGCGCGGCTTTCGACTTCATGAATTACCGCGCGCCCAATGCCTACAGCGGGAACCCCTCGTATTCCAACAGCTCGCTTGAGACGAACGGCAGGTATAACATCCACGACCGCATCTTTGTGGCCAACTGGGATTCCACCATCTCCAGCTCCGCCGTCAACAATCTGCGCTTTCAATGGGGCCGCGACCTGGAAGTCGCGGGTTCCAACGCGGCCGCGCCCTACATCAGCATCTCCGGCCTGATGACCTACGGCGAAAACTACGCTCTGCCACGCACCGCCGAACCGGACGAGCACCGCATCCAGATCTCGGACACGTTCTCCAAAGTTCACGGCCGCCATACGTTCAAGACCGGCTTCGATGTAAACGTCATCCACGAAGTCATGATCAACCTGTACAACGGGACCGGGCAGTACAGTTACACCAACGGATCGGTGCAGGCCACTTTCAACGCTTGGGTGGAGGACGCTTTCGGAATCAACGTCGGAGACGGTCTGACAGGCAGGCATTACAACACCTTCACGCAAGTCAACGACCCCATCACGCACGTCGGCAAGGACGATTTCTATAACAACGACTACGCCGCCTTTTTCGAAGACAGTTGGAAGGCGAGTTCCAAGCTGACGATCAACATGGGCCTGCGCTATGACGTCTCTACCATCCCGCAGCCGCCGATGCCGAACACGCTGACGTTGCTAACCACGCTATATACCTCTACGATCAACATCCCCAAGGACCAGTTCGCACCGCGTGTCGGCGCTGCCTGGCAGATGACGCCCAAAACCGTCCTGCGCATCGGTTACGGCCTGTTCTTCGCCAAGACCACCAACAGCACCTACTACGCCACCCGCGTGGAGAATGGCGTTTATCAACAAACGTTCACATGCAGCCCGGTCGCCAGCAATTCGAACTACTGCCCGGCATTGACGTTTCCCAACGTGATCTGGACCCCTCCAGGCCCGGCGCCGGCTGCGCCCTTCGCCGGCGCCCTGACGCCGCAGGTGGTCACCTTCACGCCGCCCGCCGCCAGCCAGGTCACGCGCGGCATGGCGCCCGACTGGGTCAATCCGCGGACTCACGAGGGCGAAGTCACCCTGGAACGCGGGCTGCCTGGCGGGCTGAGCGCCTCCATCGGTTACGTGGTGAGCCGGAGCCTGCATTTGCCCATCTTCTGGGATGCCAACCTGGCCCCCTCCACCACCACCAAGAGCTACGACATCCTGAATTCCAGCGGCGCCACCACACAAACCTACACGGTTCCCTTCTATACCACGCGCATCAACACCAATACCGGCGAAGTTTTCGTCGGCTCCAGCGATGTCAATGCCTGGTACAACTCGATGGTCCTCACTGTGCGGCGGCCCATGCGCCATGGCCTGGAATTCACCGCGAATTACACCTTCAGCAAGGCGTTCGACGGCGCCCAGGCGGCAGGAAACTTCGGCACGTTCAATGGCACCGATTATCCCGTCGATCCCTATAACCGCAAGCTGGAATACGGGCTTTCGGATCTCGACCAGCGCCAGCGGTTCGTGGCCAACGCCGTGTGGATGCCCTCGCTAAAGAATCTCCCCAATCAGGCCGCCCGGATGATCCTGGATGGCTGGGCGTTCTCCACCATCGTGACCATGTCCACCGGCCAGCCGGTGACGCCATACATCAGCGGCGCCCCGAGCCCGCTGGATGGCGGCGTGACCGGCGGCGTCAGTTACGCTGGCGCAACCCAAGGCCGCGCAGGCTGGCTGCCTCGCAATGCGTTCACGGCTCCCGGTTTCCACAATGTGGACTTCCGGGTGGGACGGCAGTTCGCGCTCGGCGAACGGCTGAAGCTGTCGCTCATCGGCGAAGCATTCAACCTGTTCAACCACACCAATGTCTCCAGCGTCTGGGGCTATAGCTCCAGCTATCCCGCGTTCTCCTATCTCGCGGCCGGTTCCGGCGCTTGCGCCGGCCACACCAACGCTTGTTTCGTTCCTTACACTTCCACGCCGTTCCTGTCGCCCTTGACCACCAGCAACCTGCTGTGGGGCCCGCGCCAGTTGCAGATTTCGGGCAGACTGACGTTCTAGTACTATCGCTCCCTGACGGTCGCGGCTCGGATCCGAGCCGCGACCGTCAGGGAGCGGTTGTTTGCGTTATGCATTCACCTTCACCAAAATGAAGGTCAGATCGTCGTACTGAGCGGCATTGTCGATCCAGGTCTTGAGCGCACTGGCGATGGTCGAGGCGATTTCAGCCACGGGCAAATGAGCCGAACGGCGCAGCAAATCCTTCAATCGCTCTTCGCCGAACTCCTCCTCCTGGGGGTTCTGCGCTTCGGGGACCCCGTCGGTGAACGCGATCAACACGTCGCCCGGCCGCAAATCCACCGCGCTTTCCTCATAGCTGCTCTGCGGAAAGAGGCCGATGACCGTGCCTCCCGCGGGCAACTCTTCGATGGACTGATCCGCCGCGCAGCGCAGCAGGCAGGGCGGATTGTGGCCGGCGTTTACGTATCGAAGCTGCCGTGTCCGCTCATCGATCTGTCCATAGAAGAAGGTGGCATAGGCGTTCGATCCGGTCGAGCGATGCAGGTAGCGGTTCATCCTGGCCGCCAGGGCCGCCAGCGACAGGTTCTCTTCGGTTGCCAGTATCCGCAGGGAGGCCTGCACCACGGACATGATCAGGGCCGCGGCCACTCCCTTTCCCGCCACGTCCGCCAGGGCGATGCCGATCCGCTGGCCGCCGAGGTCGAGGAAATCGTAGTAGTCGCCTCCTACGCTCCTGGCCGGCAGCGACATCCCGGCCAGCGCCATGGTGGCGGACGCCGGAGGCTTGTCCGGGAACAACCGCTTCTGAACTTCCACCGCGAGTTGGAGATCGCGGTTCAGCCTTTCCTGCTCGACCATGCGCTCGGTCAAGCGCGCGTTCTCGATCATGAGCGCGAACTGTCCCGCGCAATTCCGCAAAGCGCGCTGCTCCGCCGCGCCGTATTCGGCGCGCCCCACGGGCGGGCCGAGCAGCAGGATGCCCGCGATTCCGTTCTTGGCCAGCAGCGGAACGGCCAGCGCCGCGCCGGAGCTGCGAAGGCTCTCGATCTCGGCTACATGCTCGGGTTTCTCCGCGGCCGCCCATCGGCTCCAGGTTTCGAAGTCGCCGGGCGTCAGCGGCAGCGGGTAAGGATAACCGCGCAGCCGGCCAATCAGTAACCCTCCCGCGGGCACCGTGCAGACAACTCCCGGCTCGACGGGCGCGCGCGCCACCGAGCGGTACACCTGCGCGGAACTTTTTTCCAGCAGCACGGCGGACTCGCAGTGGATCGCCTCGCGCAACGCTTCGAGAGCCAGTTGCATGGCCTGGCGAAACGATTCCGCATGGCGGCTGGAGTCGACGAACTCGGCCATCAACGCCCCTTCGGACACAGCCGCTTCGTCCACGGAGCCCGAGATCAGACCCGACACCCGCTTCGCCAGCCCCCGCGCTCCTGTGCGGGCGCTCCTCCAGACCGACCCCGGATCGTCGCGGATGGCGGCCATGGGGGCCACCAGAGTCGCGCGCCAACCGGGAAAGAAGCAAGCCAGCGCGGTGATGCCCGCCACGATGCCGGTCGAAAACAAGAACGGCAGCGGACCGTCGATGCGAATCCCGAAGATCTCCGACTTGAGCAGGAACACAGCCGCAATGACCGCCACTCCGCCGATGACGATCCCGTACGCCGCCATTTCGAGGCCATCGCCCAACACCAGACGGAGCACATCGCGGCCCACCGCTCCCAACGCCATGCGCGTGCCGATCTCCACTGTCCTGTGCCGCACGGCGTACGAGACCACGCCGTAAACGCCCAGGGCCGCCATCAGCAGCGCCGCCGAAGCGAAGAACGCCGTCAGCAACGACTGGAGGCGCTCGTTCATCACGGAACCCAGGACAATCTCCGGCATCGTCCGGACTTCATAGATCGGCTGCGAGGGGGCGACGCTCCGGACCGAGCGCCTGATTTCCGGCACGAGGGTTGACACCGGAAGGCGGGAGCGAACCACAAAATGCATGGGATTGATCGGCGTGATCATGGCCGGGAGGTACTCTTCGGCCTGGGTCGGGTCGCCCAGTCCCCGGTTGCGAACGTCTCCGACGATGCCGATGACCCTCGCGCGCGATCCATTCGCGTCTCCCAGCCGCGCGAAAGCGCCTAATGGGTCGCGGCCCGGAAAGAATCGCCGGGCGGCGGTGTTGTCGATAATGATTCCCAGCACGTCGCCCTTCCCGTCGTCCCTCTCGTCGAAACCGCGCCCGCGGAGCACGGGGATTCGCATCGTCTGGAAATAGCCTGGGCTGACCACGATGAAATTCACTTCGCGGCCGGCACTGTCGCCGGCGGGAGATCCCTCTGGAAATAGCGCAGTGATGTAGCAGCAACCGGCCAGCGGCACATGATTGACCAGCGCGGCGCCGCTTACGCCCGGAATTCGTTGGATGGCCTGGAGCAAACGCTTCTGGAATGCAACCAGCCGATCCATGTCCAGGTACTCGGCGCTGCTGGCGTTTATGCTGAATGTCAGCACACCCTCGGGTTCGAGTCCCGGCGGAGTGCCGAGCAACCGATTCAAGTGCGCGATGAGCACCGCGCTCACCGAGAGCAGCACGAATGCCAGTGCGATCTCCGCCACCACCAGCGATCGCGACAATCCACGGCTGCGGGCGGGCGCCGATGCCCGCACCCCATCGCTCAGCACTTCGTTGGGCAGAATGCGCGCGGCCTGCCAGAGCGGCGCCAGGCTGAACAGCACGCTCGAGAAAACCACGGCGCCGAACGCGAACAGCAGGGCCGTCCAGTCGATGCCGATACCGTCCGCGCGCGGAATGTAATCGGCCGCCAGCGAAAGAACCACGCGCACGATCGCCACGCTTACGACAACCCCGCCCGCCGCGCCCGCGAGTGCCACCAGCAGCCCTTCCACGAAGTACTGGAGGCCGAGTTGCCACCGCGCCGCCCCCAGCGCCACGCGGATGGCGGTCTCTCGCGCGCGCGTGACCGATCTCGCCAGCAGCAAGCCCGCGACGTTGGCGCACGTGATCAGCAGCAGCGCTCCGGCCGCCCCGAATAGCAGCAGCAGCACGGGCCGGATGTCCTTGACGGTGTATTCCAGTAGATTGACGACACGCGCGGTGTACTCGCGGTGCTCTTTCGGGTGCTCTTGCGCAATCCCGGCGGCCACGCGTTTCACATCCGCGTCGGCTTGGGCGAGCGACACGCCCGGCCTGAGCCTGGCGTAGGCGAAGAAGGCTGCCACATCCCGATTTCTCTCCGCGCCTTGCGGATTGATTGGCACCCAAACGTCGGTTCGGAGTTCTCCGCCGTCCAAACTGGCAACCGGAAGTCGAAACCACGCGGGCATGACACCGGTCACCGTGTACGGCTGCCCGTCCATCGTGAGGGCCCGGCCGACGATCTTCGGATCGCGGCCCAGGCGATTCCAGAGCGCGCTTGAAATCACTGCCAGGTTGACGTTGCCCCGCTCGCTGGCCGCCTCGCCAAACCACCGCCCCACCACCGGCGCGACGCCCAGGCTCGAGGCCAGCGAGGGCGTCACCTCGACACCTCTCAGGTGCTGGGGCTCGCCCGGCGAGGTCAGGTTGACCTCTCGGAACTGAAGCACTCCGAACGCATCGAAGCTGCGTGTTCTTTGCTGGTAGTCCAACAGGTCCAGCCAGGAGCTCCCATAGACCTGCCACTTGCTGGTATTGTTCAGCCGCGCGCTGAACACTGCGACATACCGCTCGCCGTGCTGCCAGGGCACGGGCTTCATCAGCACGGCGTCGATCACCGTATAGATCGCCGTAGCCGACCCGATTCCCACGGCCAGCGCCGTGGCAGCCAGCAGCGCGACCGCCTTGGCGCTCTTCCACGATCTCCATGCGTGCACCACAAAGGTGAACATGTTCGAGTGGCAACTAATCTTCGCGCGGGAACGCAGCATCTCCGCCGGGCTCCTGCACGCGCACATAGAAGCGCTTTCCGCAGGACCGGCAGTGCCGGGGAACCCGCTCGAACCCCTGCATCAGGGCATCCTTCCATCCGCGCGGCAATGAGGGCACGATATCCCGCCGCAAGCACCGGGGGCACCGCAATTCCCCCGGCCCGATGTCGATCGGCTTTTTGACTCTCAATCCGGCAGTCTAGCAAACTGGCGCCTTCCCTTGCGTGCCGTGCCCCCCTTGGCGTGCCGCGCCCCCCTTGGCGTGCCGCGCCCCCCTTGGCGCGCCCAATGTTAGTCTGTGGTGGTGCGCGGTTTCTTCCTGTTCCTGTCGCGCCGGAAACGGCTGCGAAGATGGATGGAAACCTCTGCGCCGGCCAAGCGCCTGGCCACCCGCTTCGTGGCGGGCGATACACTCGATCAAGCTCTCGCGGTGGGCCGCCGCGTCAATTCCGAGGGCATTGCCATCACGCTCGATCACCTGGGCGAAAGCGTCACCTCGCTGGAAGAAGCCGCGGAGGCGCGCGATGTGTATCTCCACGCTCTTTCCGCTATTCACGATTCCGGCATTCAGGGCAACGTCTCGCTCAAGCTCACCCAGTTCGGCCTCGATTTCTCCTATGACCAATGCCGCGCCAACGTCGAGCAGCTCGTGCGGCGCGCCGCCTCGTTGAAAAGCTTCGTTCGCGTGGATATGGAATCCAGCCAGTACACCCAGCGGACCATCGAGATGGTCGCGGACCTTCACGCGCGATACGGAGCCGTCGGCGTCGTGATTCAGGCCTGCCTCTATCGCAGCCGGAACGATATCGAGGAGCTCTGCCGCCGCGCCATCCGCGTGCGGCTGTGCAAAGGCGCTTACCTCGAACCCGCCAGCGCGGCATTCCCCCGCAAGTCGGATGTGGACCGCAACTTCGTCGAGCTGATGCAGTTCCTGCTGGACCGGGGCGCTTACCCCGCCATTGCCACGCACGATGAGAACATCATCCGGCAGACCGAGGCGTACGCCGCCGGGCGCGGAATCCGGCGCGATGCTTTCGAGTTCCAGATGCTCTACGGCATCCGCCGCGACCTGCAGCGCCGGCTGGCTTCCGAGGGTTACCGCCTGCGCCTCTACGTCCCGTTTGGCAAGGCCTGGTACCCCTACTACATGCGCCGGCTCGCGGAGCGCCCCGCTAACGTCTTCTTCATCGCCCGCAACCTGTTTCGGCAGTAGTGGCCCGCCCCCCTTGCGCCCGGCGCGCGTTGCTACGAAACTAAAGATGGGGAGTGCGAATCTAAACGGTATGCGCTACTGGGCCTATTTGGCCGCCAAACTGCTTTCGGCAGCGGCCGTCCTTTACGCCTTGTTAGGGTGGGTCGTCCGTCAGTTCCCCGCTGCGTCGGATCCGCCGGAGCCTCTGGTCGATGGCGGACAGATTCTGCTTTACAACCTGGCCATTCTGGGATGGTTTTTGCTGTGCGCCGGGGTCCTCTACATCATCGTCCGGGACCAGCGCTACCGTTGCCGCATCTGCCTGCGCCGCCTGCGCATGCCCGTGGAAACCGGCTCCTGGGGCCGCATGTTGCAATTCGGACGCCCGCGCATCGAGTACATCTGCCCCTACGGCCACGGGACCTTGAAGCAGGACGAGCTGCAAATCACCGGACTGGAAAACCCGCAGTGGACGCCGCATTCCGGCGACATGTGGGATGATCTCTGCGCCGCCAGTAAGGAATCGGACGGACGGCCGTGAGCCACGTCCCGCGCTGGCGCATCGCGGCCGCCACCGTCGTTTTGGCGGCCCTCGTGGCTTTCACCGCCATGTTCGCCCCCATCTATTTCCGCAACCTCGAATTGCAGAATTTCGTATCGGGAGTGGCACAGCGTGTCGAAAATCGGACGAATTCCGACGACGTTTTGCGCACCTGGGTGCTGGATAAGGCCCATGCGCTGGACCTCCCGGTAAAGGAAGACAACGTGCAAATCATTCGCTCGCGGGAGGGCGTGCGCATCGACGTGCGCTATTTCGTGCGCGTCACCCTGCCCGGGTACACCGTCGACCTGCATTTCTACCCCGCCGCCGGCAGCCGCTGAGAGCAAGGATCACCGCGGAGCTGGAGCGCCGGCTGACGTTGTCGTTCATAGACGCGGAATTAACTACGGATAGTTGGTTATTACTAACTAAATCGAAGGTAATTACCGGGTCATTTAGTACAAATTTCGGCTCAATTCGACGATATAATCAGGCCAGAATACACCGAGGAAGGCGGTGGCCAATTGTATTGCGGTGACGATACCGGTGTACCCGATTCGCCTCAGGACAGTGAATTCCGCTGCTCCATTAACCGCAAGCATAAGGAGCCTCTCGAGCATAAGGAGCCTCTCAAACATCAAGAGCCTCTCAACCATCAGGAGCCTCTCAGGAACGCGCTGAGCCGGGTCGCCGCGCCAGAGCCATCCCTTGAGGCTAGCGACCGTTGGATGCCAAGCCCAGCCGTGGAGGCGGTGGCCAGGGAGGCGCGGTTGTCGGTGGCTTATGCGCTGTTTGGAAACGTGGCGCCCAGACCGGCGGTTCTCGGACCCTTCAAAGTGCCCGCCGCGCCGGTCGAATTGCGGGTGGCGGCGCCGGCACGACCGATGGGGGCGCCAGGCGCCGGGGCGGCCATCGCAACTGCGCGGCCGCAAGCTGTCCCGGCGCCGGGAATGCCCGAACCTGGTTTCATACCGCCAGACTTCCATTGCGAGAACGTGCGCGGCGTGGCGGTGGACTGGCTGGAGTGGCAGGCGCCGCGGATTGCCCCTCTTCCACCACGCTTCGATCTGCGGCCGGCGCTGGACCGGGTGGCAGACCCCGCTCCCGTCTCGCCGAAGGCTGCCAAGACCAGCCGGCGCGACGGCGCCGCCATGCATCGAGTGGTGGAAGCGATCGCCGCGAGCCTGTTCGTGGCCGTGGGCTTGTGGTTCGGGGCCGGCGCCGCCAAAACACTGAGGAAGACGGCGATGGTGGGCCAAGAGATATCGGCGGCGGTTGGCGGGGCGCGAGCGGGGGTGAACCCCGCGCCGGCGACTGCTGTCACGAAGCGGCCCCTGAGTTGGGTGCGCAGCGCCATCTCGAAACGGGCCACGGTGGAGCTCACCGATACATTCCGCGCCGGCATGGAATCCTGGAATGCCGCCCCTCGGACTTGGGCCCCAGGCTGGTCCCGCAATCCCGACGGATATGTGCGGACGGGCCAACTGGCTCTCTACCGCCCTTCAGCGGCCTACTCGGATTACCGGCTGGAGTTCTTTGGCCAGATCGAGAGTAATAGCATGGATTGGGTGGTCCGCGCGCGCGACCTGCAGAATTACTACGCCATGAAGTTCACGGTGGTGGAACCCGGGCTGCGCCCCATCATCGCCATGGTGCATTATCCGGTGGTCGGCGGGAAGAAGGGGCACAAGGTGGAAGTGCCGCTCTCCGTCATGGTGCACGACAACACGCCATTCCATGTGGCGGTGGAGGTGAAGGGCGACCGCATGATCACTTCCATCGAAGGTCAGGAAGTGGATCGGTGGACGGACGACACGCTGGCCAGCGGGGGCGTGGGATTCTTCAGCGAGCCCGGCGAACGAGCGCGGCTCTACTGGATGAAGCTGGTGACGAATGACGACTTGCTGGGGAGAATCTGCGCCTACCTTTCCGGCGGTTCGGAAGAAGGGTCCGACACAACCGCGCTATGGCGGCGGATGGAGTCTCCGGCGGATATGCCGCAGCCCCGCCCGGGAGGCGCTCCGCCGAGGCGTCCCGAAGACGTGGTGCTGGCAGCGGCCGAAACCAGTCCACGGGATTTTAGGAACCGGAGGTTTCAATTATGGGGTTATCCGCGAGAACACAACCGGACGATTTGTCGTCGCTACCTTCCGGCGTGACCCCGATCAACAGCCTCAGAACGTCAGAGGCACGCGGATCGCACGCTCTCGGACGCCATATCGCTGCACCTGGAAGGCAAGCTCGAGGGCGCCGCCGGCCTGTTGAGCCGCGCAATTGAATCGGGTGTGCGCGATCCCGCGCTGCACTCGGCGCTGGGCCAGATTCACTACCAAATGCGCGATTATGAATCGGCCGCCGCAGTCTACGAGCAACTGCTGCAATTGGAGCCGCTCCATCGCACCGCGCATTTTAACCTGGGCGTCTGCCGGGGCAATCTGAAACGTTGGACAGCCGCCGCGGAGTCTTTCCGGAAGGCGGCCGAAGTCGACGCCACCCGCTCGGACGCGTTACTGGGGTTGGGCCTCTGCCTGATCCACAGCGGGTGCCTGGCCGAGGCGATGAAACCGCTCGACCAGTATCTCACTCTCTTCCCCAATGACGAGCAGGCGCTGTTCGGCAGGGGCGTGGCCTTGCAGCAGACCGGCCAGCTCGCCGAAGCGGCGGAGCACTACCGCAAGGTCCTGGCTTGCAATCCGCGGTGCGAGGAGGCGCTCGCCAACCTGGTGACTGTTTTCCTCGAACAGAAAGATCACCAGGCGGTGCGGCGCTATGCGGAGATGCTGGCCGAGTTGCAGCCCGAGTCGCCGGTGGCCTTGGAAGCGCTGGCGGCGCTGGCGTATGAGGACGGGGACCACGCGGCGGCGGCGCGCTACACCCGCGGCCTGACCAAACTGGTTCCGAAGCGTTTCGAGAACTGGTTCAACCTGGGGGTGGCCCATCATACGATGGGCGACTACGAGCAGGCTGCGCACGCGTACACCGAGGCCATCGCGCTGAAGCCCGATTTCGCGCAGGCCCACTTGAATCTCGGGGCGGTGCGGCAGGAATTGCACAATTTCGCGACCGCGCGCACTTGTTACGAGAAGGCGCTGCAAATCGACGCCGGCCAGCCCGGGGTTCTCTGGAACCTGGCGCTGGTGCTGGAGCAGCAGGGCGAGCGGGACCAGGCCGAGCAGCTCTATGCCAGGCTTCCCGAGGATGCGCCGGAGTGGTGCGACGGGCGCTTCCGGCTGGGCTATCTCCGGCTGCTGCGCGGCGATTTCGCCGCCAGCATCGAGGCGTTCGAGGCCTGTGTCGAAAAGCGTTCGGATTGGCCCGAAGCGTATCTCAACGCCGGCATCGCGTATGCGCGCTCGGGCAACCCGGACGCCGCGCGGCGGTGCTTCCAGGAGGCGCTCATGCTCCGTCCGGGTTCTGCGGACGCCATGCGCGGTTTGGCCGCGCTGGCGCTCGACTCCGAGGATTACACCGAGGCGTACGACCTCCACCGCCGGCTGATTCGACTGGGCGAGCACGGGCCCGAGCTCTACTACAACGCCGGCCTCCTCTGCCAGAAACTCGGCCGGACCGAGGAAGCCGCGATGTTCTACCAGCAGGCGCTGGGTGAGGACCCTCGGCGCCTCGAAGCGCTCTTGAACCTCGGCCACGTCTTGATGGCGTTGGGCCAGGCGGAAGAGGCGCGCTCCTACTGGCGCAGGGCCATCCACGAGAAGCCGGAGTTGGCGGCAGCCTACTTCGAGGGGTAGCGCCGGCGCTACCTGGTGTACCCTGTCTGTAAGGAGCCATCGCATGAGAGTCGGCGTATTCACCGCGCTGCTGGCGCAGTTGTCCCTGGACAACGTTCTCAAGAAGCTGACCAGCCTCCATATCGATACCGTGGAACTCGGCACCGGAAACTACCCCGGCGATCCGCACTGCAAGCTCTCGATGCTCGACAACCGGGTGGAGCTCGGTGAATTCAAACAGAAGCTGAACGATCAGGGCTTCACCATCAGCGCGCTGAGCTGCCACGGGAATCCACTGCATCCCGACCAAGCGCGAGCCAAACACGACCAGGAAGTAAGCCGCAAGACCATCCGGCTGGCGGAGAAGCTGGGCGTGCCGGTGGTAGTGGACTTCAGCGGCTGCCCGGGCGATTCCGCGAAATCGAAATGGCCCAACTGGGTGACCTGCCCATGGCCGCCCGATTATCTCGAGATCCTCAAGTGGCAATGGGACAAGGTGGTGGCGCCCTATTGGACCAGGCAGGCGCAGTTCGCCGCCGATCACGGGGTGAAGATCGCCCTCGAGATGCATCCCGGGTTCGTGGTCTACAGCCCCGAAACCATGCTCAAGCTGCGTTCCATCGCGGGACCCTCGATCGGCTGCAACTACGACCCGAGCCACTTGTTCTGGCAAGGAATCGACCCGATCGCCGCCATCCGCTTGCTGGGCGACTCGATTTTCCACGTCCACGCCAAGGACGCTCAGATCTACGAGCGCAACCTGCCGCTCACGGGCGTGCTGGACACCAAGAGCTACACCGACGAGCGCCACCGCGCGTGGATCTTCCGCACGTGCGGCTACGGCCACGGCGCCGGGTGGTGGAAGGACTTCGTCTCGACGCTGCGAATGTTCGGCTACGATTACGCGCTCTCGATCGAGCACGAGGACAGCCTGCTCTCAGCGGAAGAAGGCCTCGCCAAAGCGGCGGCCTTCCTGAACGGAATCGTCATCAAAGAGCAGCCTGGCGCGGCCTGGTGGGTGTGAGCGGCTTAGAGCTTCGGGCTATAATAGGCTTTTCTAATCCGCAAGGAATCCACATTTTCAAGGAGCAATCATGGGCGTGAAACGTATCGGCATACTCACGGGCGGCGGCGACGTGCCGGGGCTGAATTCCGTGATCAAAACGGTGGTCTATCGTGGCAGCGAGATGGGCTGCGAGGTGATCGGCATTCGCCGCGGCTGGGAGGGCCTCACGCATGTCAACTTACAGGATCCGGCCAGCCGCACCCGGTATATCCTGCCGCTGAACCGCGAGAACACGCGCACCATCGACCGCACCGGCGGCACCTGGCTGCACAGCTCGCGCACCAGCCCCTCCAGGATGAAGAAGCTCCCGCCGGTTCTGGAGGGCCAGGAGTTCCCCACCGCCGAATCCACCAAGAAGGGCGTCACCACCAAGACGTTCGACGTGACACGGGCGGTCAAGAAGAACATCGAGACGCTGAACCTGGATTACGTAGTCGCCATCGGCGGCGACGATACGCTGAGCTACGCGGCGGAGCTGGACCGGCAGGGCGTGAACGTCATCGCCGTGCCCAAGACCATGGACAACGACGTGCGCAATACCGAGTACTGCATCGGCTTTTCGACCGCCGTCACGCGCGCCATGGACGCCATCGACCGGCAGCGGACCACGGTCGGCTCGCACGAGCGCATCGGCGTGTTCCGCGTGTTCGGACGCGACGCCGGCTACACCGCGCTCTACACCGCCTTCGTCACCTCCCTGCGTTGCTGCATCCCGGAGTACAAGGTCAACTTGCAGCGCCTCATCGAGCTGCTGATGACCGACAAGAAGAACAATTCGAGCAACTACTCGCTGGTGATCCTCTCGGAGGGCGCCGAATGGGAGGGCTACACGGTGAAGGAGTACGGCGAACCGGACGCGTTTGGGCATCGCAAGAAGATGAGCGTGGCGGAAGACCTGAGCGGCGAAATCAAAGCGGCCACGGGTGAAGAGACGATTGTCAGCGACCTGACCTACGAGCTGCGCTCGGGCAGCCCGGACTTCATCGACCGCCTGGTGGCCACCACCTTCGCGGGTATGGCCGTGGACGCCATCGAGGAGGGCAAGCACGGCTTGATGACGGCCATCGAAGGCGGTTGCTTCGCCATGGCGCCGATTCCCGATCCCAAGCTCGGCCCGCGCCGGGTAGACGTGGCCACCATGTACAACACCGAGCGTTACCGGCCGACGTACGACGGCAAGCTCGGGCTGCCGATCTTTTTGATCCGGGCATAAGCTTGAACTGGAAGGGGCTGTTTTCCGGACTTCGAAGCGGGCCGTGGGGCGCGCGCCGCCACGCGCGACTGACTCCCGAGCTGCGCGCGCGGATTCAGTCTTCGTTCGACCAAGCCGCAGGCGACGAGGAGCACTTTCCTTCCACCATCGATCCGCGCATCTACCACGTGAAGCTGATCCGGAGTCATCTGGGCGACCTTCGGGGCAAGCGCGTGCTGGACGCGGGCTGCGGCAAGGGCCGGTTCGCGCGCGTGCTGAAGGAGCAGGAGCCCGAGTGCGAGATGTGGGGTCTGGACATTTCCGAAGAGATGCTGCGATTCGTGCCGGAGGGCATACACACGCGCGCCGGATCGATGACCGAACTGCCGTTCGAGGACGGATTCTTCGATGCGGCGTACGCCACCGAGTCGCTGGAGCACGCGGTGGAAATCGAGAAAGCGGTGAGCGAGATGTGCCGGGTGGTGAAGGCCGGCGGGCGCATTGCCATCATCGACAAGAACGCGGAGCAATGGGGAAAGTTGCAGACCCCCGAATGGGAGCAATGGTTCACGCGCAAGGGCCTGGAGCGGCTGCTGCGGCGCCATTGCCGCCAGGTGTCGAGCCGCTACATCTCGTATTGGGAAGACGTGGAACCGGACGGGCTGTTCCTGGCGTGGCTGGCGGTGAAGTAGTTACTAACAAGGTACACAAGGGTTCGGGCATAACCCCAACGTGCGATAATCCGATCATGCATAAACGCCTCTCTCCAGTGCTCGGCATATTCGCTGGCGGTCTCGTCTATTCCGTGATCCCACATGGCGCGTTCGGCGCCTATGACGTTGCGATTCGCACCGCAATCACCGGAGCCGCTGCGGGCGCGACGTGCCTGCTGGTCTTGACGCTGAATAAACGATGGGGCCGCTAGCGCTAGGGCTAAGGGCGACCTCGGGACTCTGTTCCCGCATCGAATCGAGCGAGTCCTGCGGCCTGCTACCGCGCGGCTCGGAAAGCCGCAAGCCGGCCTTCCCCGTTACAATGGAGTCTCTATGCCGTTGCAGGAAGTGGTGGAAGCCGAAGGTCACCTGATCGACTCCCACATCATGGAGAACATCTTCGATAAGGTGGTGGAGCACAGCGGCCGGTTCGAGGTGGAACAGTTCCGCATTGGCCGCACCAACAGCGAGCCTTCCTATCTGCGGCTGAAAGTCGAAGCGCCCGACGAGCGGGCCATGGAGCGCCTGTTGCAGGAGCTGTTGGGGCTGGGCTGCGCCGTGGCCGATACGGGCGATGCCGCGCTGCGCGAGGTGGAGCGCGACCAGTGCGCGCCGGAGGATTTTTATTCCACCACGAATCACAGAACTTTCGTGCGCCACGGCCAGAAGTGGATCGAAGCCGGGAACCAGCGAATGGATGCCATGGTGGTGGTCGGCGAGGGCCGGGCGGTGTGCCGGCGTCTGCGCGATCTGCGGCGGGGCGACCGGATCGTGGTGGGGCTGCGAGGCATCCGCGTGATTCCCGAACCGAAGGAGCGCGACCGGCTGGCGTTCGCCTTCATGGCCAATGGCATCTCCTCCGAGCGCCAGGTGGAGACGGCGGTGCGCCAGACCGCCGCGCTGGTCGGCCAGACCCTCGAGCAGAAGCAGAAAGTCGTGGTGGTGGCGGGACCGGTGGTGGTCCACACCGGCGGCGTGGCGGGCCTCTCCGCGCTCATCCGCAACGGCTCGGTGCAGGCCCTGCTGAGCGGCAACGCGCTGGGCGTGCACGATATCGAGGCGGCCCTGTTCGGCACTTCGCTCGGCGTGCGGCTGGCCGACGGCCGCCAGGAGGAGCATGGCCATCGCAATCACATGCGCGCCATCAACGCCATCTATCGCGCGGGCTCGGTCCGGCAGGCGGTCGAGAGCGGCCGGCTGCGCTCGGGCATTCTCTACGAGTGCGTCCAGGCCGGCGTTCCATTCGTGCTGGCCGGCAGCCTGCGCGACGACGGCCCGCTGCCCGAGACCATCACCGACATGAACGCGGCCCAGGACGCCTATGCGGCCGAATTGAAAGGCGCGGGCCTGGTGCTCTGCCTGGGCAGCATGCTGCACTCCATCGCCACCGGAAACATGCTGCCAAGCTGGGTCAGAATAGTGTGCGTGGATATCAACCCGGCGGTCGCCACCAAGGTGAGCGACCGCGGCACGGGACAGGCCGTGGGCGTGGTGGCCGACGTCGGCCTTTTTCTGGATCTGCTTGCCAAAGCCTTATGAAACGCGCCTATACCGATGAACATGCGCGCGCCGGGGTCAACGCCGCGCTGCCCGAAATCGAGACCTGGCCCAACCAGTACGGCGGTTACGAGATCGAGATCGTCATGCCGGAATTCACTTCCGTGTGCCCCAAGACCGGCCTTCCGGATTTCGGAAGCATCGCGCTGCGGTATGTCCCCGGGAAGCGTTGCCTGGAATTGAAGTCGTACAAAATGTACCTGCTGGCCTACCGGAATCTCGGCATCTTTCAGGAAAACGTGGTCAACCGCGTGCTGCGCGACGTGGTGAAGGCCGCCGATCCGATCACCATCACAGTAGTCGGCGACTTCTCGCCGCGCGGCGGGCTGAGCAGCGTGGTCACCGCAAGCTGGAGCAGGAAACGTGGAAAGCGCTGAGCTGATTGCCATCCTGCGCGAGGTCCGCGAGCGCGTGCGCACGCAGCGGCCGGAGACTTCCGCGGGAGCCGGCATCCCCGTGGCCGACCTCATGGCGCTGGTGCGCGCGCGCGATTCGGCGCTGGGCAAAGTGGCCGCTATCGGGACGGTCAACCCGCGCCCCGGCGGCATGGCCAACTCGCTGGTCCAGGCCTGGAAGCGGCTGGTCGCACGCGTGCTCGACTGGCACGTCCGCGAGCAGGTGGAATTCAACCGCCAGGTGCTCGGGTGCGTCGATGCGGCCATCGAAGCGTTCAATGAGGAGAACCGCGCTCTGGTGGAGTTGAGCAGCCGGCTGGAAGCGGCGGTGGGAGCTGCACAGGAGAGTCTCCGTGCGGCCCAGGAAAGCCTCGGCCGGGATATTCAGGCGGCCCAGGACGGGCTCGGGCGGGACATCCAGGCGGCCCAGGAGGGCCTCGGCCAAGAGATCCGGATGGTGCAGGAAAGCCTTGGTCCGGAGATGGCGGACATCCGCAAGCACTGGGCCGAGTGGCGGGCCGGATGGGAGCACAAGCTGGCCCAGAACGAGATCCAGTTCCTGCGCAGCGTGGCCGATCTGCAAGGCGCTTTTCAGCACCGCGCCACCCTGATGGACATGAGCTTTCGGGAGACGGTTCGCGGGCAGCACGCCGATTTCACCGCCGCGCTGGAGCGCAGCGTGGGCGAGATTCAGAAGCGGCTGTGGCTGGAGTTCGAGCGCACCTTCCACTCCGAGCTTCGCCTCATCCGGCAGCGCAGCCAGGTAGCGGCCGCGGGTGTTGTTGGGGCTGGGCATGCCCAGCCCCTACCGGAGTCCGCTCCCCTGCCCATCGACCTAGCCCGTTTCGCGTTCTGCTTCCGCGGCTCCGAGGAGCATGTGAAGGCTGGGCAGCGCCAATACGTCCGGAGTTTTGCGGGATGCCAAAGCGTTTTGGACATCGGCTGCGGCCGCGGCGAATTCCTGGAAATCATGCGCGAGGCGAACATTCCCGCCGTGGGCATCGATCTCAGCCGGGAGTCGGTCGCAATCTGCCGCCTGAAAGGACTCGAGGCGGAGACGGCCGACTTGTTCACCTACCTGGCCGGCCTTCCGGAGGAGTCGCTGGACGGCATCTTCTGCGCCCAGGTGGTGGAGCATCTTCCGCCCGAGCGGCTGCCCGAGATGATCCGGCTCTGCGCCGGCCGCCTGGCGCGCAACGGAGTCCTGATCATCGAAACACCCAACCCCGAGTGCCTCGCCATTTTCGCCACGCACTTCTACCTCGACCCCACGCACGCGCGCCCCGTCCCGCACCCGCTGCTGGCCTTCTATCTGGAGGAGTTCGGTGTGGGCGTGGTGGAGGTCCGCAAACTCGCGCCCGCGGTGGAATCGATGCCTTCGCTCGACTCGCTGCCGGAGGCGTTCCGCGACGCATTCTTCGGCGGCCTGGACTACGCCATTATCGGAAAGAAGCTGTGAGGGGGCCATTAGGCCGTTGACAACCCCCAATAACTCGGCGTATATTTGCTAACATACTGATCTGTCAGTGGTTTGCTGGTAATTGGCCCATGGTCTGATCCACGATGGTGCTTGGCGATAACAAAGCGCGCGTGCTTTTCCGTGCCCGCTGCCTGCCGCGGCTGGTCCATGGCCTGCAATCACTGGTGATTCAGTGATCGGCGGAGACGTAATGGCCGTAGACGAGGACAACGGGCAGATGGACCAGGAGGTCCCCGAAAGCTACGAGAATCTTCTCGACGATTACAGCCACTTCGCTCCGCCCGCCGCCGACGAAGTTTTGCAAGGCACGGTCCTCAGTATCACCGCCAAGGATGTCATCGTCGATTTCGGGTACAAGTGCGAAGGCCTCGTCCCCATCGAGCAGTTCCAGGGGCCCAGCGGCGAGGTTACGGTACGTCCCGGCGATGCCGTCGATGTGATGATCGATCACGGCGAGCAGCCGGAAGGGTATGTGCTGCTGTCTCACACGCGCGCCGCGCGGCTGCGGATCTGGGACAACCTAGAGAAAGCCTACCAGGAGCAGCTCATCGTCTCCGGCCGCGTGCTGGGGCGGATCAAGGGCGGGCTGGCGGTGGATGTGGGCATCAAGGCCTTCATGCCCGGATCGCAGGCCGATCCGCGCCCCGTTCATAATCTGGATTCGCTCACCGGACAGGACATCCCGGTCAAGATCATCAAGCTCAACCGCCGCCGCGGCAACGTGGTGGTTTCGCGCAAGATGGCGGTGGAGGAAGAGATCAACGTCCGCAAGACCGCCACGCTCGACCACATAGTCGAAGGCGCCATCGTCACGGGCGTGGTCAAGAACCTCACGGAGTACGGGGCATTCGTCGACCTCGGCGGCATTGACGGCCTGCTGCACGTCACCGACATGTCCTACGGCCGCATCACGCACCCATCCGAGTTGCTGCACGTGGACGAGGAAATCGCGGTTAAGGTCCTCAAGTTCGATCGGGCCAAAGAGCGCGTATCGCTGGGCATCAAACAGCTCGAGCCCGACCCGTGGGAGGCCGTCGCCGCGCGCTACCCGGTCCACGGCCGGGTGATCGGCCGGGTGGTCAACGTCACCGACTACGGCGCTTTCGTCGAGCTCGAGCCGGGCATCGAGGGTCTCATCCACATCAGCGAGATGACGTGGTCGCGCCGCATGAAGCATCCGTCGAAAGTGGTCAAGCCCGGCGATCGGGTGGAGGCCGTGGTTCTGGAGGTGCACTCCAAGGACCGGCGCATCTCGCTCGGCCTGAAGCAGCTCGAACCCAACCCGTGGACCACCATCGACACGCGGTATAGCGTCGGCTCGGTGGTGGAGGGCCGGGTACGCAACATGACCGATTTTGGAGCGTTCATCGAAATCGAAGAAGGCATCGACGGCCTGGTGCACGTCTCCGATCTGTCCTGGACCAAGCGCGTCAAGCACCCCTCCGAGGTTCTGAAGAAGGGCCAGGTGGTCCAGGCTGTAATTCTCAATATCGATTCGTCGGCGCACCGGCTTTCGCTCGGCATCAAACAGCTCCAGCCGGACGCCTGGGAAGGCTATTTCCAAAATCACCAGGTGGGCGATACGGTGCATGGCCGCGTCTGCCGGCTGGCCAGTTTCGGCGGTTTCGTCGAGTTGGCCGAGGGCGTGGAAGGCCTGTGCCATTTCTCCGAGGTGCCGGGCTATACGGGCCGGCGCGGAGCGGAACAGGCGCCCCTGGCGATGGGCCAGGAGTTCGATTTCAAGATTGTCAAGATGAGCGAAGCGGAGAAAAAAATCGGGCTGAGTCTCCGCGCGGTGACGGAAGACGAGGAGAAAAACCGCCTGGAAGACTACCAGCGCCAGGCGGCCGCCGCCACTACAACCATTGAAGAGGTCATGAGCCTGAAAGACCGCAACCTCGAATAGGTTGCAAATTTTTCTTATTCAGGCGATACTGCGAATTCATAATGGATTGACACCAAGGAGAATGCGATGACGAAGGCCGATCTGATTGAAGAAGTCTCCCGGGTGGTGGAAATGACCCGGAAGGAATCCGAGGTCATTGTGGAGGCGATTTTCGACAGTATCGTCCGGTCCCTGCGCTCCGGCGATAAGATCGAGATCCGCGGATTCGGCAGTTTCCGCACTCGCCAGAGACAACCCCGGATCGGCCGCAACCCGAAAACCGGCGCGCGGGTGGAAGTGCCCGCGAAAAAGATTCCCTATTTCAAGCCCAGCAAGGAACTGAAGGACGTGGTCAACAATTCGGCCGGGGGGCCGGGCGGGGCACCCTCTGGGCCCGGCGCCCCGGCCGCGCCTGCCCCCGCGCCCGAGCAGGTTCCGAACCCCCTATAGGCTTGGTCCGGGAATAACATGGATTATCTCTGGACCCCCTGGCGGTATCAATACGTCACCACGACAGGGGATCGGGGCGAGTGTATTTTTTGCGCCGCGGCCCAGGCCTCCAACGATCAGGAGCGCCTGGTGGTGCACCGCGCCGCGCGCTGTTTCGTCATCCTCAATCGCTTCCCTTACACCAGCGGCCATCTGATGGTGGTGCCCTACGAGCACGCCGCCGCGCTGGAGGAGCTTCCCGACGAAACCCTGGTGGAATTAATCCGTCTGGCGCGCGACAGCGTGAAGCATCTGCGGACGGCTTACCGTCCGGAAGGCTTGAATCTGGGAATGAACCTCGGCCGCAGCGCCGGCGCCGGCATCGCGGAGCACGTGCATCTGCACGTGTTGCCCCGCTGGACCGGCGACACCAGCTTCGTCACCACGGTGGGGGAGACGCGCCTGGTTCCCGAGGACCTCGCAGTCACCTGGGAAAAGCTCCGTCGCGCATTCCGCGGCGAGTGAACGAGGCGCGGCTCGTATAGGATCGAAGCAGTGCCTCTGTTCGGGCCCGCTCACATTTCGCTGCTGGCGGGGATCGCGGCGGCCGCCGTCCTGCTGCCGGTGCTGTGCCGGCGGGGACGTGTCTCGGGACGAAGTGCGCGGCTCGCCCTGGGCATCGGTCTTGCCGTGAACGAGCTGATCTGGTGGGCTTTCCGATATTCGCACGAGGGTGTCCACCTGGCCAACCTGCCGCTTCAACTTTGCGACATCATACTGTGGGCCACAGTGCTGGCGTGCGTCACGCTGGTACCGGCCATCGTCGAATTCGCCTACTTCGCGGGGTTCGCCGGCGCGGGGATGGCTCTGCTCACGCCGGACCTCTGGTCCGCGTGGCCCTCCTATCCGGCCATCTATTTCTTCGTCGCGCACGGCGCCATCGTCGTGGCGTGTTCGGTTCTGGTCTTCGGTGGCATCGCGCCGCTCCGCCGCGGCGCGGTGTGGCGCGCGTTTCGCCTGCTGCTGGCCTATGCGGCGGCGGTGGGGGCCTTCAACGCCATCTTCGGGACCAATTACATGTACCTGTGCCGCAAACCGCGGAACGCATCTCTGCTCGATGCGTTCGGTCCGTGGCCCATCTACCTGGTTGGGGGCGCGGCCGCGGGGCTGGTGCTGTTCTGGCTGTTATGGCTTCCAGTTCGGCCGTCAACGCGCGCCTCGGCCCCGCCTGCTTGAAACCGCAATGCTCGCGCGCAACCCTTATTGGACTTCCGAAGGATCCACCGCCTGGCGGCTGCCGGTGGCGGCGTAGCGGATGTACGCGATGATGTCGGCCAGTTGCTGGGCGGTGGGCTTGTCGACCGCCGGCGGGTGCTTCCAGCGATTGGTATTGGTCATCGATTCAAGCTCCGTCAGGTCTATTTTGCGCAGCTCCGGCGGGGTCTTGGAAAGGTCATAGAGCTGGATAGTCTTGTCGTCCTTCGCGCCCGGCATTGCCGGAAACGTCTCCTGGGACTTCAGCTTGACCTCCTGCACGTACTGCGTGGCGGTGGAATGAACGGCCATCGTGATGGCCGCCGGCGTGAGGCGCCCGATGCCTCTCAGGTCCGGCCCGACCGCCGTACCGCGCCCCTTCAACAAGTGGCAGCTCGAGCACCCGTTGGTGGTTCCAAAGAACAGCGCCTCACCCCGGTCGATCTGTTGCGTGACGGCAGCCTGAGCCAACATCAACACGATCCACAACATGTTCGCACTTTCCTTTCGGTGTCCGTTATGATACCACCGTAGAATAGTGGCGGAGCTATGAAAACCATATGAAAACCGTACTGCTCGGGGGAATTCTCGCTTTCAGCGCGGCTGCTCAAGCACCGACGGAACCACCACCCATTCTCCAACTGATCCGCCGGCCGGGAGCTGTCATCGCCCCCATCCGGCCGTATGCCGATGCCAAAGCGGCGGTCGATGCTCTTGGAATGGTCTCCATCACGGGCCCGCCCGAGGCGTGGCAGATCGAATCGCACCAGTCGTTCGCCAGCATCGAGGACCTCGACAAGGCCGTCGGCCCGGTCAGCGCATCCAACAGTCCCTCCGGCCCATCGCAAGAGGATACGCTCGCTCTTTCCAGCACGTTGATCGCGTTCTACCGGCCAAACTGGAGCTACCGGGCCGACCAGGCCATCCGGCTGTTCCCGCGGGCGCACTATTTCCATGTCACGATCTACCGCGTCCGGCCGGACGCCGAGGACGATCTTGGTGAGCTGGTGAAGCTGCGGCGGATCGGCTCCGACAGCGTGAACCTGGACCGGCCCGACCTGGCCTACCAGGTAATTTCGGGCGCTCCCTCCGGAACTTTTATCTTCCTTGCCCCGCTGACCTCGCTCAAGACCATGGACGAGGGTGTAACCGAGACGCCCGTCTATGCCCAAGGCGCCGCGGCAGCCCGCGCCAAGACCGCGACCAAAGTGTCCGCCGACGGCGAAATCAGCCGCGAGCACCTGCTGTTCCGAGTCGAACCCAGCATGAGCTATGTGTCCGACGACTTTGCCGAAGCGGACCGGCAATTCTGGAGACCTAAGAACTGACGATATGCCCCGCGAACTCCTGATCCAGTGCCCCGATGGCTCGATGAAGACGGTTCCGCTCACCGGCGAGCGGCTTTCCATAGGCCGCTCCAGCGCCGCTGAACTGTGCTTTCCGGAAGACGCCGGCCTTTCCCGCCTGCACTTCGCCTTCGAGACCCAGGGCGACGAGTGGACGGTGCAGGATCTGGGCAGCAAGAATGGCACCTTCGTCAACAACATTCCGCTCAAAGCCCGGCTCATCCTGAAGCCCGGCGACCGCGTGACCGCCGGCCATATCGTCATCGTTTATGCACCCGATGCCGCCGGCCCGGACCCCAGCGTGGTGCTGTTCGAGGCCGGCGAGAGCGCTTCCCCCACCACCTCCACCCTGGTCACCAGCCTGGAAGGCGCGCTCTCCAACCAGACCATGGCCGTCGAACGCGGCGGGCCACGAGCCTCCGCGCCCATGCAGGCGCTCATCCGCGCCGGCCAGGAGCTGGCCGAGAACCGGCCGCTGGCCGATCTCTTCCCCGCCATCCTCGACCTCGCCATCCAGGCGGTCAACGCGCAGCGTGGCGTGCTTCTCATTTTGGAGGGCGGCACGCTCGTTCCCCGCGCGCGCAAAGGCGAAGGTTTTCGCATCAGCACCGCCGTTCGCGATCGCGTGCTCAACGAAAAGTCCTCGATCCTGGTGCGCGATGCGCAGCTCGATGACGCCTTCAAGGGCCGCGTGAGCATCGTGGAGCACAAGGTCCACACCATGATGGCCGTGCCGCTCCAGACCAAGCAGCGCATCATCGGCCTGATCTACGTGGACTCGCCTTTCGTCCTCCGCGAGTTCACCACCGACGATCTGAGCCTGCTCACGGTGATGGCCAACGTGGCCGCCATCCGCATCGAAAACGTGCGCCTGGCCGAGGTGGAAGAGGCCGACCGCATCATGCAGCGCGACCTTACGCAGGCGGCCGAGATCCAGCGCCGTATGTTGCCGGACGAGGCGCCGCGGGTGCCCGGCGCCGACCTGGCCGGGTTCAACGCCGCGTGCCGCACCGTGGGCGGAGACTACTACGACTTCTTTCCGTACGCCGGCAGCCGCGTCGGCCTGGCGCTGGGCGACGTTTCCGGCAAGGGCATGCCGGCTTCCCTCATGATGATGGCGCTGCATGCGCGGGTGCAGGTGCTGGCCGAAGATCCGGGCAATCTGGCGTCGTTCATGACACGGCTGAACAAGGCCACTTGCGCCAACTGCCCCGCCAACCGGTTCATCACTTTTTTCTTCACGGTGATGGACGCGGCTACGGGCGAGCTGGCCTTCGCCAACGCCGGGCACAATCCGCCGATTGTGGTGCGCGCGTCGGGCGAATCGCAACTGCTGGAAGGCGGCGGCCCCGTGCTGGGCGTCCTGCCGATTGCACCCTACTCGGAGCAGCGCGCGCATCTCGGCCCGGGCGACCTGCTGGTGCTCTATAGCGACGGCGTGACCGAGGCCGCGAACGCCAACTTCGACGAGTTCGGCGAAGAGCGCTTTATCGAGGTGCTGAAGCGGCATCGCCACCAGCCCGCCGCCGCCATTGTGGCCGCGGTCACCGACGCGCTCGGAGAATTCGCCGCCGGCGCTCCCCAGGCGGACGACATCACGCTGGTGGTGGCCAAGCGGGTGTAGAGTACTCCGGCCCGCGAAGTCGATGCGAGTGAGTCGAGTTCCATTTCGACGCGGAGACGCGAAGACGCGGAGTAAGACGCGGAGAGAATGAAAGATATAACGGGGCGGGATCCTTTTGAGACCCGCCGCTCTACCTAAGGCCGCATCCCGAGTCGGATCCTCCGCTGGCTCCGCGTTCGAACCTCCGGCAGCGGTATGCAGCGTCAACCCACGCATCAGTCCTTTTTCTCAAACTTCTTCTCCGCGTTTTTCTCCGCGGCTCCGCGGCTCCGCGTCGAAGATCGCTTGCAGGTCGAGGTGCCGCAAGGCCCTCCTGCCGTGGTCAGGCGGCTCCGCGGCTCCGCGTCGAAGATCGCTTGCAGGCCCGGGGCACACCCGCATTGACTTTCACCGCCGACTGCTCCCATAATCAGCCATGCCAGAAGAACCGCAGGCCGTCGAAGCACCGAAGAGCCACGAACGGAAGAATTCCGGCATCGGGGCCACGGAAGATCAGATGGATGCGCGGGGCACCATCCCGCAGCGCATTGACCGTATCGGCACCAAAGTCGAGGACTTGGCCGGCACCGGCCAGCACGATTCTCCCGGAGGATGATCTCAGCGGTATAGCAGGTAGGGCTGGCGCATCCCGACGAACGCCGCCACGGCATCCTGAAAGCCCTGCTGGATACTGCGCGGGTCGTCGCCTGCCTGGAGTTGGCGGATGGCCTCGGCGCTGCCAATCAGCAGCTTGTCCAACGAAAAATCGATCTTCCCCGGATACAGCTTCGCTATCGCCGCCGCCACTTCCAGGCCCAGGCGCGTCGCATCCAGCAGATCGCGATTGACGATGACGAATCGCACACCCTCCACCGCGCCCACGCGCGTGGGATACACGCGCACGCCGGGAATTCCGCGGCGATTCAGATACGCCGCCAGCTCGCGGCCGGCAATGAAATCGGCCCCGATCTGCTCGAAGGGGGAATCCGTTCCCCGCCCCACCGAGTATCCTTTGGAAGCTTCCAGAAGGCACAAGCCGGGGTACAGCGTGGCGGCATTCAGGCTGCGCAGGTTGGGCGAGGGGTCGATCCACGCGAGGCCCGTATCGTCGAACCAGTCGCCGCGGTTCCAGCCCTCCATCTGGATCACGGTGAGCGCCGCGCCAATCTTGTTCTCCGCGTTGAAGAGGCGCGCGAGCTCGCCCATGGTCATGCCGTGGCGCACCGGCAGGCCGGGAAAATAGCCCACGAACGACTGGTTGGCGGCGTCCAGCAGCGGGCCTTCCACGTGCATCCCCGTGATGGGGTTTGGCCGGTCGAGCACGTAGTACGGGATACCGGCCTTGGCCGCCGCTTCCATGGCGTATGCCATGGTGGTCTCGTAAGTGTAGAAGCGCGCGCCCACGTCCTGGACATCGAAGACCAGCGCGTCGATGCCGCGCAGCATCTCAGGCGTTGGCCGCAGCGTCTTGCCGTATAGGCTGAAGACCTTGATGCCGGAGGCGGCGTCGGTAACGTCGGGAAGGCCGGGGCGGTCTTCCCTGCCCTCGAGGCCGTGCTCGGGCGAGAACAGTGCAACCACTGGAACGCCCGCCGCGCGGATCAGGTCGACATTGCGGCGGCCCAGGCGGTCCACGCCGGTTTGGTTGGTGATGAGGCCGACATGCTTACCCTGGAGCGGCTGAAAGTCTTGCGCCGCCAGCACATCGAGACCAGTGAGCGTGGCGCCGTTGTGACCGGCGCCGAGCGCCGCGGCTACGATGGTCGCCACCTTGGAGCGCAGCGGCGTCAGCGCCGGCCGCCCCCCGTCGGGGTGCACGCTGTTGGCCAGCAGGATGACGTAGCTCTGGGTCGAAGGGTCGATCCAGATGGAAGTGCCGGTGAAACCGGTGTGGCCGTACGAGCCAATGGGAAACAGCTCGCCGCGGTTGCCCGAGTAGGGCGAGTCGATGTCCCACCCCAGCCCGCGCAGGATGGGCTGGCCGGGCGGGCTTTGCGGTTCGGTGAACTTGGCCACCGTGAGCGGGCTGAAGAGACGGACGCCATCGAGCGAGCCGCCGTTGAGCATCATCTGGCAGAAGCGCGCCAGGTCGGCGGCGGTGGAGAACACGCCGGCGTGCCCCGCCACGCCGCCCATGGCCCGCGCGGAGGGGTCGTGAACCACGCCCCGCAATGGCGGCGAAGTCTTGTCGACGCGCTCCGTGGGCGCGATCCGCGGCACGAGCGATGCCGGCGGCAGGAACATGGTATCCCTCATGCCCAGCGGCAGGAAGATGTTCCGCCGCGCGTAATCGGAGAGCATCTGGCCGCTCAGCCGGTGAACGATTTCGCCCAGCAGGATGAAATTAATGTCGCTATAAACGAAGCGCACTCCCGGCGGGCCGGCGGGCTTGGTAATGCAGGCCAGACGGATGCCGGTGTCGTAGCCGGTCCATTCCGGCTTGAGCGGCACGTCGGGCTGGAGACCCGAGAAATGCGTGAACAGGTCGCGCAGCGTGATGTCGCTTTTGCCTCCCTGGAACTCGGGGATGTAGTCGGTGACCTTGTCGTTCAACCGGAACTTGCCGTGCTCGAAAAGCTTCATCAAAGACGGCGTGGTGGCGATGACTTTCGTGAGGGAGGCGCAGTCGAAGATGGTATCGAGGGTCATGGTCTCCGGCCGCGGAACCAGCGCCCGCTTCCCGTAGGCCTTGCGGTAGACGATCTGGCCGTTGTGCCCGACCACCAGAACGGCGCCGGGCAGGCGGTCTTGTGCGATGGCCTGGTTGATCGCTTCATCCAGCGCCGGCGCGCCGGCGAAGGTCTGGGCGGACAGAGAAGCGGCAGCCAGCGCGGCGCACCACGGAAGCTTCATATGAGTTTATGATAGCCAAGCGGCGCCGGGCCCACGGGGCGCCCCCTTGCCACCGGTGGTTTTCCGTTCTTGGGTCTTTCAGATCCGTGTAACCGATTCTCTCTTTTGCTAGTCTTGAATTTGTGCGGCCCATAACGATCCCGGCACCACCCGGCCTCTGCGCCGTCCTGATCGGCTGCGTTCTGCTCGCCGGCTGTGGAGAGAGCGGTCGGGTGGCGGCGGCGCCAGCCGTCGGAAAAGCGCCGCCGGAGAGCACCGCGCCCAGCGACCGCATTACCCTGCCGGCCGGTTCCCCCAAGCTGGACCGGATTCGCGTAGCGCCGGTCTCCATGGGCCGCTTCGTGCTCGCGGAAGTGACCGCTCCCGGCGAAGTGGAGATGAATCCCAGCCACGTCTCGCGCGTGCTGATGCCCGTGACGGGCCGCATTCGCGAGGTCCAGGTGCATTTGGGCGACTCGGTCACCGAAGGCCAGCCGGTGGTCGCCATCGAGAGTCCGGACGCGGCCGCCGCTCTGGCCGCGCAGACGCAGGCGCAGGCCCAGGTCCGGCAGGCTAAGTCGGCTCTGCTCAAGTCCGACCGGGATCTGGCGCGCCTGCGGGAGCTCAACGAACACGGGGCGGTGGCGCTCAAAGAGGTGCAGTCCGCGGAAAACGAGGCCGTGCAGGGGCAGGCCAATCTGGATGAGGCGCAAGCCGGGGCAGACGCCGCCGTGCAGCGCCTCAAGACACTCGGTCTGGAACCCGGGCAACTCGCCTCGGTGGTCTTCGCGCGCGCACCGATCAGCGGCAAGGTGATGGAGATTTCGGTCGCCCCCGGCGAATATCGAAACGATACCAGCGCCAGCCTGATGACCATCGCCGACCTGCGCACCGTGTGGATGTCCGCGTTGGTGCCGGAAACCAAGATCCGGTACATCCAGGTTGGCGAGGCGGTGCGCGCCGAGTTTGCCGCCTACCCCGGCGAGGAGTTTCGCGCCCGCGTGATGCGCATCGCCGACACGGTGGACCCGCAGACCCGCACCATCAAGGTGGATGCCGAGATCCCCAACCCCTCCGGACGCTTGCGGCCCGCCATGTTCGGCCAGATTCACCACGTCCACGAGCCGGTGCCGGAGCCCGCCGTGCCGGTTTCCGCCGTGGTCCAGACGGGCGGCCGGTCGGTGGTCTACGTGGAAGAGAGCCCCGGTGTGTTTCGTGAGCGGACCATTACCACCGGCGAACGCCAGGAAGGCCTGCTGCCCGCCATGAGCGGACTGGCCGCCGGAGAGCGCATCGTGGTGGACGGCGTCATGCTGCTCCGCACCGAGGCTGTGGCTCCATGATCGAACGCCTGATCTCCAGCGCGCTGCGGCAGCGGCTGCTGGTCATTTTTCTCACTATTGCCGTCGCGGCTTTGGGTTTATGGGCCTTCCTGCAACTGAAGATCGAAGCCTATCCCGACCCTTCGGACACCCAGGTGGTGTTCATCACCCAGTTTCCGGGCCATTCCGCCGAAGAGATGGAGCAGCAGGTCAGCATTCCGATTGAGCGCGCCATGAACGGCCTGCCCGGCGTCATCGCGCGGCGTTCGCGCAGCATCTACGGCCTCTCCGACGTTGAGTTGACCTTCGCCTATGGCACCGACGACTACTTTGCGCGCCAGGTCGCGCTGGAAAGGCTGCGCGACGTCAACCTTCCCGATGGCGCCGATTGCGAGATGGAACCGCTGATCACGCCGGCGGGCGAGGTGTACCGCTACGTGCTCGAAGGCCCCGGCCACAGTGCCATGGAATTGCGCGAGCTCCAGGACTGGGTGATTACCCCTCGTTTCTTCCAGGAAGACGGCGTGGGCGACGTCGAAACCTTCGGCGGCCTCTTCAAGCAGTATCAAATCGAAGTCGACCCGCTCAAGCTCGAGAAGTACAACATGACGATCTCGCAGATCGCCGCGGCGGTCCGCGCCAACAACCAGAACGCCGGCGGGGCCCTGGTGGACAACCAGCAGCAATCCATGGTCGTGCGCGGGGTAGGCCTGGTGGATTCCACCACCGACATCGAGAACATCGTCCTCAGCGCCAGCAACGGCGCGCCGGTCCTCATCCGCGATATTGGCCGCGTGAGGATCGGTCCCAAGAGCCCCCAAAACGGCATTTACGGGCTCGATTCCGAAAGCGGGGGTCTCGAAGGCCTCGTAGTAGTGCGCCGCGGCGAGAACCCCAGCGAGGTGCTCAAGCGCATCAAGAGCGCCGTCGAGGATCTCAATTCCACGCGTCTCCCGGCCGGGGTCCGCATTCGTCCCATCTATGACCGCACGGATCTGGTCAATAACACCCTGAACACAGTCTCCCACACGCTGCTCGAAGGCCTGACGATCGTCTTCCTGGTGCTGTTCTTCTTCCTGGGGAGCATGCGGGCCGCTGTGCTCACCGCCATCGTGATCCCGCTCTCCCTGCTGTTTGCTTTCCTTTGCATGTATCTTTACGGAATTCATGCCAGCCTGCTGAGCCTGGGAGCGCTCGACTTCGGCATCATCGTGGACGGCACGCTGGTCATGGTGGAATACATCGTGCGCCAGCTCTCCACGGGCAAGATCGGGAGAGCCAGCGCCTTCGACGTGATCCGTGGTGCGGCGATTGAGATCGAGCGGCCCATTCTGTTCTCCCTGGCGATCCTGATTTCGGCCTATCTGCCCCTGTTCACGCTGGAGCGGGTGGAGCGGCGGTTGTTCACTCCCATGGCATTTACGGTGTGCTCCGCGCTGCTTGGTTCGCTGCTGTTCACCACCACGGTGGTTCCCGTGCTGGCCACTTATCTCTTCAAGGATGGGGCGAAGGTCTGGCGGAATCCGGTGCTGGCTTGGATGATCGACCGCTATGGACGGGACATGAAGCGCGTCGTCGATCACCCCTGGCTGTTTACGCTGGCCGCCTGCGCCGTCACGGCCGGAGTGCTCGCCGTGGGAGCCAATTTGGGCACCGAATTCCTGCCGCAGTTGGACGAGGGTGTCATCTGGATCCGGTCCAACCTGCCGGCCGGCACATCGCTCTACAAGACCGCCGAAATCGCTTCCGACATGCGCCGTCTCATCCGCCAGTCCCCCGAGGTGCTTCACGTCGGCTCGCAGAGCGGCCGGGTGGAAGAGGGCACGGACCCGTTCGGCCCCAATCGCATCGAACTGCTGGTGACCCTGCGGCCCTATTCCGAGTGGCCGCGCGGAAAAGTCAAGAAAGACTTGGTGGCGGAGCTTTCCCGGCGGCTTAGCGAGCACATCCCGGGCGCCAACTTCAACTTCACGCAACCCATCATCGACATGGTGACCGAGGCCGTCACCGGTTCTTCCGCCGATCTGGCGGTTATTGTCAGCGGCCCCGACTTGAAGACCCTCCGGCAATACGCGCTTCAGTGTCTGGGCCTCTTGCGCGGGATTCGCGGCGCCGCCGACACCAGCATCGAACAGGAGGCGGACCAGCCGCAACTCCGCATCGACGTCGATCGCCAGGCCCTGGCGCGTTACGCCATCAACATCGAGGACGTGCAGGACCTGATCGATATGGCCCTTGGGGGGAAACCCCTGAGCGTCAAGTTCGAGGGCGATCGCCAGTTTGACATCGCCGCGCGCTATGTTCCGGAAGCTCGCGTCGACGCGTCCGCCATCGGAGACATCCTGGTGCACGCGCCGGCAGGCGAACGCGTGCCGCTCTCCCAGTTGGCCGACATTCACGTGGTCGATGGCGCCAGCATGATCGCCCGGCGCGAGAACCGGAGGGAGATCACGGTGCGTACCAACATCCGGGGGCGCGACCAGGGCAGCTTTGTGGCCGAAGCCCAGCAGGTCATGCGGCGCAATATCCGCTTGCAGAAGGGATACGAATTCGAGTGGGGAGGGCAATTCGAAAACCTCGACCGCGCCCGCCGCCGTCTGTATTTCATCATGCCGGTCACCGTGGCCATCATCTTCGCCCTGTTGTTCTGGGCTTTCCACTCGGCCACGTATGCCGGCCTGGCGCTGCTGAACGTGCCCTTTTCGGCCGCGGGCGGGGTGCTGGCGCTGTACCTGCGCGGCATCAATTTGAGTGTTTCGGCGGCCGTCGGCTTCATCTCCCTGTTCGGCGTAGCCGTGATGAGCGGGGTGCTGTATATTTCGCAGATGAACCGGCAGCGGCGCGAGAAGGGATTGCCGCTGGAGGAGGCTGTCGTCGAAGGCGCCCGGATTCAATTCCGGCAGATTTTGATCCTGATCATGGTGGCCATGCTCGGGATGGCGCCGGCCGCGCTGGCCACTGGCATCGGTTCGGACATACAGCGTCCGCTGGCCACGGTTGTGCTCGGCGGGTTGTGCTCCACGCTGGTGCTGACGCTTTCTGTGATTCCCGCCATGTACTACATCGTGGAACGGCGCCGCGCCGCAGCTTCGAGGCCCGCGGAAAATCTGCCAACCTGAAAAGGGATGCGAACCTGCGCCATCCTGGTTTTTGCCGCCGCTTTGCGGTTATCCGCACAGGATCCCGCGCAGCCGGAGAAATGGAGCCTACATTTTCAGGCCACCTCCATCGGCCAGTATCACGGCGGCTTCAACTCTCCGTACGCGGACGCTCTCAGCTTGCAGGGCCATCCCGAAGCCGAGGCTTCGCTCACCTCCACGCTTTACTTCGGATGGCAGTTGCCGCGCAACACGCAAGTCTATTTCGACCCCGAGTTGGCTGGCGGCCGGGGCTTTAGCGGCACCAACGGAATAGCCGACTTCCCCAATGGCGAAATGCCGCGCGTAGAAACGGCCGCTCCCAAACTATACCTGGCGCGGCTGTATGTGACCCAGGATTTCGGATTCGGCGACGCGCGCGAATTCTTCTCGAGCGACGAAAACCAGCTCGCCGGGAGCCGGCCCATGACCCGCTATTCGGTGACTATCGGCCGGTTTACCGTGACGGACTTCTTCGACAACAACAAGTACACGCACGACCCGCGGACGCAGTTCATGGGCTGGGCCATCATGTACAACGGCGCGTGGGACTACCCGGCCGATACCCACGGCTATACCTGGGGCTGGGTGCACGAATTCCATACGCGGCGCTGGTCGCTGCGGTATGCCAGCGCGGCCATGCCGACCGTCGCCAACGGCCTGCGCTTCGACCGCCGCGTGCTGCGCGACCGCGGCGATGCTTTCGAAGGCGAGGTGCGCGTGAAGCCCGGCGGCCATGATGGCGCCATCCGCGTTCTGAGCTACCAGAACCACGCGCGGATGGGGACCTATGCGGAGGCCATCGATCTCGCCGAACAGAGCGGCGCGAAGCCGGACGTGACTGCCACGCGGCGTCCCGGCACGCTGAAATACGGCTTCGGCCTGAATGTGGAGCAGGAGCTGGCGAAGGACGTTGGCGTGTTCGGACGGCTGGGATGGAACGACGGCAAGACCGAGAGCTTCGCTTTCACCGCCATCGACCGGCTGGCCACAGTGGGCGTGTCGGTGGGCGGCGCGCGATGGAAGCGGCCGCACGATACCGCGGCCAGCGCGCTGATCGTGAGCGGACTTTCCGCTGTCCACGCCCAATACCTCGCGCGCGGCGGCCTGGATTTTCTGATCGGCGACGGCGCGCTCCGCTACGGACCCGAGTACGTCTCGGAAAGCTATTACAGCGCGCGGGTGATGCCCGGTGTCTTCGCCACCATCGACCTGCAGCACGCCAACAACCCGGCCTTCAACCGCGACCGCGGTCCGGTATGGATCGGCGCGCTGCGCCTGCACGTGGAGTGGGGGCGGTAGGGGCTACAGCTTCTGAGTTCCCTCGATCTTGCCGAGGCCGCGGTCAAACGTGCCCAGTGGCAGATGGCCGGCCTTCCCGGCAAGTTGCAGCATCAGGCAATCGGAGAAACCCAGGGCCGGCCGGGACCGGAAAAGATCGAGCGCCGTCGCCACCGCGTCGGAATCCTGGAGTGTCAGGTCCTTGTGATTCAGCAGCATTTCGACGGCGGTGGCCAGGCCGGCGGCGTTCCGTTCGTACACGGTTGCCAGGACCCAGGTGGCTTCGGCCAGCACGAGAATCGATACCCAAGCCCCTTTCTCGACGAAGGCGTCGGCGAGTGCGGCTTGCCGGGCATCGTCGCGCGTGATGAGCCGAACCAGAACATTGGTGTCAACGGCGCGCATGACGCTCCCGGACGCGCCGCCGGATGCCCTCTTTCATGTCATCGAGAGTACGCGGTTCCGGAGCCTGCTTGGGGAACAACGCCCGATGAATGTCCTGGGACGTGAACCGGGCCGAGCGCCGCACGACGATCTGTTCGCCGTCTTCGTCCCATTCCAGGATCGACCCTGGGCCGATGCCCAGCTTTCGACGAACGCCCGCGGGAACCGAAATCTGCCCCTGCGCCGTGACCTTGGAATGAGCCAGCGCCATGCCTCTACCTTACCACGGTAATGCATTGACCTTGGTGGGGCATGCTTTAGCTTGCCCGGACCACAGGAAACTGGATGCCCGGCCCCTACTTCACTTTGGCGAAGAGCTTCGCTAGAACCTTCACCGCCTGGTCGACTTCCTTCTCGGTCACGATGTACGGCGGCAGGAAGCGCAGCACGGTTTCGTGCGTGCAATTGATGAGCAGGCCCTCGGCCATCGCGTCCAGCACGATCTGCTTGCCGGGAACGGCCAGCTCCATCCCCAGCATCAGGCCGAACCCGCGCACTTCTTTCACGAAGCCGTGCTTGCGGGCCAGCTCGTTCAGCACCACGTGGAAATACCCGCCGACTCTCTGAATGGAGGGCAACAGCTCGTCCAGAACGTCCAGGAACTCGAGCGCCACGCGGCACGCCAGGGCGCCGCCGCCAAAGGTGCTGCCATGCATTCCCGGCTTAATGGCGGCCGCGGCCCTTTCATTGGCCACGATCACCCCGAGGGGAATTCCGCACGCCAGCGGCTTGGCCGCCGCCATCGCGTCGGGCAAAATCACCGGCTGCGCGCGCTGATAGGCGAAGTAGGTTCCCGGCCGGCCCACGCCGCACTGGATCTCATCCGCCACCAGCAGCGCGTTGTAACGGTCCGCCAGCTCGCGCGCCTTGGCCACGAATTCGTGGGTCAGCGGATAGATTCCGCCTTCGCCCTGGATCATCTCCAGCACGATACCCGCGGTGCGCTCGCCGAAGGCCGCCTCCAAAGCCGCGAGATCGTTCACCGGAATAAATTTGACGCCTGGGATCAGCGGTTCGAACGGCTCCCGGTACTTGGCCTGGCCGGTGATGGAAAGCGCCCCCAGCGTGCGTCCGTGGAACGAATTCTCGAGCGAGAGAATCTCGTACTTCTCCGGGTGGATGGCGCGGCCGTGGGCATGCACCATCTTGAGCGCGCCCTCCATCGCCTCCGTGCCGGTATTGGCGAAGAAGGTGCGCTGGAGGCCGCTGATTTCCGCCAGGCGCTTGGCCAGCGGCCCCTGGTACAGGTTGTAATAAAGGTTGGAAGTATGAATCAGCAGACCGGCCTGCTCGCGAATCGCCGCGAGAATCCGCGGATGCGCGTGTCCCAGCGCATTCACGCCGATGCCGGCGATGAAATCCAAGTAGCGGCGGCCTTCCACATCGTAAACGTGGCAGCCCTTTCCGCGGGCGAGGACCAGCGGATAACGGGCGTAGTTCTGCAATACGTATTCCCGCTCCAGGTCCATCGTCTGCTGGGCGGATTGATCCACAACGGGGGGAAAAGTGCTCGACATCTACTTATCATAGCGCGGCCCGCGATGATACAATACGCTGCATGAAACGCATACCCACTCTCGCGGGATTGCTGCTGGTGCTGGTCACCCTGCTCTACTCCGCCGATGCCACCGGCAAGTGGAAAGGAAGCATCGTCGTGGACGGCGAGACTCACGAGCTGAACTTCGACCTGAAGGCAAGCGGCGACACCGTGACCGGCGCCTTCATGGTGGAGGGACAAACCAGCGAGATCAAAGACGGCAAGATTCAAGCCGACACCGTGACCTTCTGGGCCATGGCGGAATACCAGGGCCAGCCCATCAAGCTGGTCTTCAAGGGCCAGGTTCTGGAGAGCGAGATTCACTTCACCATGGGCCTCGACGATGGCAGTTGGAGCTCCGACCTGGTAGTCAAGAAGGTCCTCTAACCGGGTCTCCATTCAACCCGCTTACTTGCCGTACAACCAATAAATCCAACGGTTTAATGCCAATCCGTACCTCTTAGTCCCCCGCGCCGCGTATACTCTTCACAAGCACTCAAGGGAGGTCAATTGGGATGCACAAGCCCATTAAGTATGCTGAAAAAGCCCTGACATACGCCGCCGGCGCGGCTTGGTTTGTCTTCGACAAACTCAATCGGATCCACCGGAATCCGGGCTTCGTGCCGAAGTGGTCCGATAAACCGCTGCTGAAATCGTGGGAAAAGGTCAAACCCCCGCTGGGCTGGCCGCGCGAAACCGATTCCCTGTGCCCGCGCTGCATCCCCGAAATCCGCCGGCAGATCCTCGACGGCAAGACTCCCCTCGAAGTCCTCTACACCGATAAGCCGGGCGAGATCAAAGCGCAGATCGTCGAGCGCGATGGCCGGATTCTGATGGTGAAGGAGTGCCCCATCCACGGCCGCTTCGAAGACGTGATGGCGGTCGATACAGCCTTCTACCGGCACATCGAGCAGGTCTTCCCCGGCCGCGACATCCGCGCGCACAACGATTCCACGCTGCACAAGCACGGCTCCAGCACCATCACTCACGGCCGCGGCTCGGTGCTCACCATCGACCTCACCAACCGCTGCAACATGATGTGCGACCCCTGCTTCATGGACGCCAACCAGGTGGGCTTCGTGCATGAGCTGAGCTGGGACGATATCCGCACGCTGCTCGACAACGCCATCACCATCAAGCCGAAGCGCCAGATGTCGGTTCAGTTTTCGGGAGGAGAGCCGACGCTCTCGCCCCACTTCCTGGACGCCGTCCGCTACGCGCGCGAAGTGGGCTACACCTCGGTGCAGGCGGCCACCAACGGCATCGAGTTTGCCAAGAGCCCCGAGTTCTGCCGGCGGGCCGCCGAGGCCGGCCTGCGCTACGCCTACCTCCAGTTCGACGGCATCGGCAATGCCGCCAACCAGCATCGCAAGGTCGGCAACCTGTTCGACGTGAAGCTGCGGGCCATCGAGAACCTGTACGCCAACGGCGTCGATATCATCCCCGTCATCACCATCGTCAACGGCATCAACAACGAGCAAGTGGGCCGCATCGTCCAATTTGCGCTCGACAATCCCAAGAAGATTCCCTTCCTTTCGTTCCAGCCGGTCTCCTTCACCGGCCGCGACGAAGCCGTCACCGACGAGCGCCGCGCCGCCCAGCGCTATACGCTCTCGCACCTGGCGCACGACGTGAAGGACCAGACCGGCCTGGGCGAGCCGGCCCGCGACTGGTTCCCGATTTCCTTCATGTCCACTTTCTCGGACTGGAGCGACCTGGTGCACGGCCCGCAGGCCGATTGGGGCCAGTTGAGCTGCGGCTGCCACCCCAATTGCGGCGTCGGCATGGCCGTGATGGTGGACAAGGAAACCAAGGAATCCGCGCCCGTGACGGCGTTTTTGAACGCCGACCGGCTGGCCCGCGACGTGGCCCGCATCAACGACGCCGCGCGCGGCAAGTGGCTCTCGGTGGCGGGCATGACGCTGGCCGTGGCGCGCAATTACGATCCCTTCCAGGCGCCCACTCACTTCAAGCTCAGCGACATGCTGAAGAAGTTCGACAAGACTTTCGGCGCCACCGGCAAGAATTACGGCAACGTGGGCAAAGATCGCAGCTTCGACGACATCGAAAAGCGCCGCCGCGACCGCTGGAACTTCCTGTTCATCGCCGGCATGTGGTTCCAGGACCTGTTCAACTACGATTTCCGCCGCACCGAGCAGTGCATCATCCCCTACGCCACCCAGGAGGGCGAAATCTCCTTCTGCGCCTACAACACGGGCGTCGGCTGGCGCAACATCATCGAGAAGATGCACATGACCGCCACGCTCACCAAGTGGTATGAGGAGCGCGGCCGGCACGAGATCTTCGCCGGCGGGAAGACCGTGCCGCTGGACAGCCTGGAGCACTCGCTGGTGCTGCGCCAGGAGCTTGTGACCACCGAAGAGCAGCACGACCTGGACCGCCTGGGAATCGCCAAGAACGCTCGTGAAGAGAAGACTCGCGCGCGCGACGCGAAGCTGAAGGAGCGGCAGGAGCACGAGCGCATGATGAAGCTCTACCGCGAGCACGTGCTGAAGGAGCAGCCAGGGCCGGAGCTGGTGCAGATCGGCGGAGTGGCGGCGGTCGAGGACCGCGAAGAAGTCGGCGCTCGGTGGGGCATGCTTTAGCTTGCCCAGACTACACCCTGCTACCCTGTTCGTGAGGTGCGAAGCATCCGTCGATTCGACAGGGCAGTTACCGAAGACCAAGCCCGCGACATCCTGGCGCGGGCGGACCATGGCGTGCTGGCCACCGTGGGCGCCGACGGATGGCCGTATGCCGTCCCCGTGAACCACGTGCTCGCCGGGGACGTGCTCTACATTCACTGCGCCGCGGAGGGACACAAACTGGAGAACATCGCTCATGAGGAGCGAGTCTCTTACTGCGCCGTGGCGGACGCCAGGGTGCTGCCGGAAGCGCTCTCCACCCTCTATGAGAGCGCGATCGTATTCGGGCGGGCGGCCCTGGTGACGGACCCGGTGGAGAAACTACGGGGTCTGGAGCTTCTGGCCATCCGCTTCTGCGGGGTGGTGACGCCCGAGGCGGAAGCGGTTATCGCCACTTCGGGCCCGCGAACAGCCGTGGTGCGCATCCGGATCGAACGAATCACGGGCAAGGCCCATCGTTAGACACGGTGACACTACTGTCTGCGCCACCACCGCTGTGAAAAAATAGGCAAGCTAAAGCATGCCCTACGATGGTGGGGCATGCTTTAGCTTGCCCTTGGCCCGCTTGCTCTGTTTAGAGGTCGCGGCCGAATGTGTAGCTCTGGAAGACGAACAGGTAATTGGTGTTGACTCCAGGCGTGGTGGCGCGCAAAAATCCGCCCGCAAACACATGCGCCATCCCCGCTCCAAATGTCCACCCGGAGGCCTGGTACGTTCCAAATACATCGGCCTCTTGCCCGACGTGCGTTCCAGCGTTACCGTTCGCGGCGCGTACGATGGCCGTGCCGGAGCTGTTGTAGAGCGCATCGGTGGGGCTGGCCAGCCACCAGTTGTTATACATCGCGCTGAGGGCCACCGGTTTCGCGACATGCAGCGTTTCCAGGGATCGCAGATTGTGCACGTTGCGCCAGCCGAACAGGTCGGCACGGCCAAATCGGTCGTGGTTGGCGGCGTAAAGCTGGTCGAACGTATCGTCGCGCGCGGCCGCGTTCCGGCTGCCGGACGCATACTTGTATTCCACTTCCAAATCGAGCGGTCTCACCAGGTGAACGGGGCGGGAAATGCCGCTGTACCACGCATATCCGCGGTGCTGGACCGGGCCGGTGTGGCCGTCTTGGGCGACGGCCTCGAGGCTGTACTTGAACTTTCCCGGCAGAGGCCCCTCGGCGCGGCCACCCAGCGTGTTTGTGCCCAGGTTGCCGATGCCGGTGAAACCACCTACCCGATTCTGGTCGTGACGAAGTAAGTAAAAATCCACCGTCCCCTTGGGGATGATCTGAGTGAAGGTGTCATAGGTGCCCCAAACCCGGTCGCCCAGATCGGGGACATTGAACCGGTCCGCCTTGATCTTCACCACGGAGACCATGAGCACCTCGATACGCGCGCCCGGCAAGCGGTAATAGAGGCGCGCGGTATCGTAGCTGCGCGAGGTGTTCGTCCATTGCGAATCGCCGATCAGGCGGCCGCGGCCTTCTCCGAGGCTGATCACTTCCCGGCCAAAAATGGCGCCAAATCCGGTCTGGCGCTGGGCGAAAAACTCCACGAAGGCCTCGTGCAGATCCATGGGATCGCGCGCGGTGGTGGGGGCCACACCACCGTAATCCGGCGCCCGCGCGTCCTGGCCGGTGGCCGAGATGCGGAGCCAGTCCGTCGCATCCAACTGCGCGCCGATGCGCGTGCGCAGCAGAGGGTTATCGAGATTCTTGGCCAGCCCGAAGTTGTTCCCGGTGCGCGATTCGTCGCGCACGCGGAACTCGAAAATCAGCCGGAAACGGCCGCCGGTCTCTTGCCCGAGCAGCTTGTTCAATTCGTCGCCCGGGCTGGGAATCTGAGCTGCCGCTACTCCGCCAACAAGCAGCAGGAGAACAGCTCGAAACCGCTTCACCGCATCACCACGTCCCAGATCTTCGCCCGCCGCGAAGTGCCCGCCGGCCCCTCGACGTTCAGCACCACAACGTACTGTCCACCCTTTTGATAGGCGTGAATGGGGTGCTGTTCGGTAGAACTCGTTCCGTCGCCGAAATCCCATTTCCAGGAGGTGATCTTGCCCACCGACAGGTCCTCGAACGCCACCAGCCGCCGCTTCATGTCCAAAATCTTAAACGACCAGTTCGCATCGATGGCCTTCTGAAACTGCGGCTCCAGCGGCATCAGCCTGAATGCCACCAGCTCATCGGCCTTCCCGTACATGGTGTGCTGGCGCGAAAGATTCCAGAACGTATGCGCGTTGCTGTTGACGTCGTCGTAATCCATCACCGCCCAGGAGAGGCCGATGAGCTTGTTCTCGGTCAGCACCGATTCCACGGCCCGCTGGGGGCCTTCGCAACCGGCGTAGTCGAAGGGCGTGATCCAGAACTCCAGAATGAGCTTGCCCGATTCACCCGGTTTGAAGTTGTAATAGTATGCGGCGTTGGCATAGGGAAGCTCCTTCACATACGAGTTGCAGCCCCACGCCATGGTCCAATCCTTGCCCACGGCCGGCGTCATGATGTGGTAGTTTTGCGCCTGCACGCCCTGCAGGGACAGGCGCGCGTCCATTGGATCTAGTTCCTTGTTGGGCATGAACTGGGGGATCAGCGGCCCGCCGGAAAGGTCTCCGTCCACCACCAGTTCAAAGGTGTCGTTGTGCAGGTCGGGATGCGAAAAGTCCCAGTAATTGTCATAGGCCTCATACAAGAAGTACAGGCGGTTCAGACCCTTGACCCATCCGACCTTGACCGTGACGTCCAGGTTGGTCTTATCGGGCGCTTTGAACTTGCCGGTATCGTCCACAAGCTGGTCGATGCCGATGGCGTAATCGTCGGGCACCATGGCCCAGTCGTCGGCGTTGCCGTCGATACGGGGGATCATGTTGGGGGGGAACTGGAAGATCTTGAAGACGGTGCCTGGCCGGTCGAGAGCCACGGCCGGATAGCAGAGCAGCGCTGCAAAGGCCAGAAGCGGCAAACGGGATAGAGTCATGGTTAGTCCTTAAATGCGACGTTAACATACCTCTCTCAGGGTCGATAAACCGATACTACCCGAGCCGGCCCAAGAATGCCGGTTCGGAGGTAGATGCCTAATGCCGGAGCGGGTCGTCTTTCCCGATAGAAGAACTCACACAGAGTTCGAAAACGAAAAAGGAGAGGATCTATGAAGACCATTAATTTCGCAGCGGTTTCAGCCGCCCTGGTGTTGTTTTCGGTATCGGTTGGGCAGGCGGCTTCGAAGCCAAACGACAATTCCCCGGCGACACAGGCCCGCACTACGCTCGAGCGGATCGATTCGTTGTCCGCCTCCATGGTGAAGGCGGCAGACTGGCTGGCGCTGACGGCGTGGGACTCGGAATATACGGCAGCCCGGCTCGAAAGGCTGGACATCCTCAAAGACGACGTCAACAAGATTGGCCGCGAACTCGGGATTCTCGAAGCCGAGCAGGGGTCGCTGACCGAATGGGAGAGCCAGACGGTGAACCAGATCATGCCCCTGATGAAGTTGATCTCAGCGTATACAACAGGGGCAATCGAGAATTACAGTTCAGGCCCGGACCATTTGTTTGCAACCTCCTTCCCCGCGTATACGACCAACCTCTTCGAGGATGCCGGGCGGGTCAAGGAACTGCTCGACGGCCACCTGAAACTGGCGGCGGTCGAGGAGCGGGAGCAGCGGCTGGAGGGCGAGGTCGAGGCCAGCCGGTGATTCATCGGTATGCCACATCGCCCGATTGGGGAACAATTCCGCGCTAGTGAGGCGGCGCCTGAGGTGCCGCCTCAAGCCGGTTGCGGCGGGGAGGACTGCGATGGAACGGAATCGATTCACGACGCTTATGCTCATAACGTGTCTTGGCGCCGCGCTATTCGCCTGGAGTCACGCCCAATTCAAGGCCCGTCAGACAGTCGCTTCGGCCATTCCCCAACTGGCGCGGGACGACGATACCAGTCTGACTCTGGCGGGGACGATAGTCCCGGCGATCACGACGCCGATCATTCGCCGGAACTGGAATCTCGCCGTCCCTTTGAACATCTGGGTGAAACGAGGCGACGTGATTGGTATTGAAGAGACCCAGACCGCTCCAGCGGAAATGGACAGCGCCCGGCAGGAGCTCAAGGACGCCGGGATAGCCGAGCGAAGGGCCAGCGATGGGCTTCGCCAGGCGGAGGAAGAACTCGGCGCGTCGCGGGCCGGCAACATGGGTTCCCGGCAGGCTCAAGTCTCGACTGCCGGGTTCGATTACAACGCGGCTGTCACCGGGCGAGAGCCGGTGGCTTCGATCGGGACCGACGAGTGGGAGGCTAAGGCTCAGGAAGCTCAGGCCGAACTTCCAGAAGCAAGGACTCGCCGGAAGGCAGCACCTACCAGGTGACGTTGGTGCTCGACAATCCCAGCGGCATGTGGCTTTCCGGCGCGGCCATGCACGCGCTCATGGTGCGACCTACCCAATAGGCGCGCCGAATCGGGTGGGGATCAAGGTACGATTCCCCGCGAGTTACGAAGCATTGGCGGGATGCCGGGAAAATTCAGGCTGAAGAGTTGAACTGGACTGGCTGCCGGGACGCTCCCCTTGGCGCCATACCACCTGCCGGAATTGGTCGAAAGCGCGAAGGCCTCGACAACCCGTGGAACCAGGTCCTCCCTGAAGCGCAGAATCACGAGGTGTCCCGAATCGGAAGTGCCATCCTGGGGGTTTCCGCCACATTGCGTGGTCCAATCGAGTTGCTGCCAATTGGCGAAAAGCTCCAGCACGTTTTGCCCCCGCGCCGAAGAGGATTGCGGGAAATTGTGCTGCCAGTACCACCCGCCATCGCTGGCTGGGTCGATCCAATGCCCCGAAAAAACGGCGGTGAGATTGGTAAACGATTTGAACCCGTCCTGCCAGCTTGCATCGCTCCCGTTCCACATCTCATCGGCGCAGTTGGAGGCGGGCGCGGCCCCCATCGCGTAGGCGTCGGGACCCCAGCAGCTATTGGGGCCGCCGGTTCCGCGGCACACCCGGTTACTCGGCGCGTTCGGATCGGAGGAAACGCTTGCCTGGTCGGAGAGGTAGGAATGCGTGGTGATCCAGCATTCGTGGTCCGGATGAGCGTCGTGAACCCTCTTGGCCCAGTTCAGAACCTCCGACCTGGGGAAGAACTCCAGCCCAATTATGAGGATTCGCCGGTCCCCGATGTCCATCGTGGTGTACGTGTTGGCGCCAGTGGAATTGTAAGATCCACCCCAATACGCCATGTCCTTCGCACCACCCAGGGACATGCCGGAGTCGAGCACCGAAGCCAGCCCATTGGCGCTGAACGGATTGTTCCCCGTCCACACCCCATCCAGGTGCGCATCGCCGCGAGCAAAGCCGAAACCGCCCCCGTTTTCCCAGTCGTGATTGCCAGGCGCCATCTGCTTGTGGATGCCGGCCGCGTCCAGACGGCTCCAGGCCTTGGCCGCGATCAAGCCTTCTCCGCGATATACGGGATCGGCGCAGTTCACGCAGTCGCCCACGCCAATGGCCGCTTTAATGCCGAGCGGCACTCCCTGTACAGGCAAGTTCCGATTCTCGACAATCCAGCTCATCAGATTGTCGTAGCCGGCCGGTTGATTGGAACAAACCGAAGTGGCGGCCATGTACTGCGGATCGGGCACCACCACAACGCTCCACGGAGCCGCGGTCCGGGCCAAGGCTCTTTTCCGGGTCGCGACAGCTATCGCACCCGCACCGGTGGCTGCCCGCAGGAACCCACGGCGTGTGAATTGAGCGCGCCGCTTCTGTCCAGGAGGAAGATGAAGCCCACGGCTGGCCGTAAAGACTTCGTGGGTAAACCCGATCCTCATTCACCCACGATAATACCACGGCACCGGCGCCAATACTGCCGCCCAGCCGCTATTGCAGAGCCGGCTGCCAGGAGGCCGCCTGTCCGTTATCCACCAGCGTGAGCGGCCCGGTGAAGCCACTTTCTGGCGGGGCGGAAGGGACTGATGCGTTGACTTGATACAGTCCCACATACCCCGGCGCCAGCCCCGAGAAAGCGACCGTCAACGGCACCCCGCCGAGGAGGACTTGCGGCAATGCAGCCGTTGCGGCGGTTGGATCGGTGGGCCCGGCGGCGCCGAGCGGCAGATTGGCGTTCACCGCGCCGAGCCCGGTGGCATAGAGCGAGATGGTCTCCCCGGCAACCGCAGGGTCCGCCGCCGATACCGCCGAGCCATCGCCGTGCACAGCAGCCCAAATAGCGGGTGTCGAGGCTGCGACGGCCATATCCACCGTGCCGCTCAGGTCGCCGTTCGACGAAACCACAATCGAGGCGTCGCCCACCGGGATATCGCCCGGCACCTGAAACTCAATGCTGCCGGCCGAGGTGGTAAACAGCGGGGCGCGCACTCCTTCGACCGATACGAACGCGTTCCCGAGCACGCGCGGCAGCGGCAGCCCAGCGGCTACGGCCGCGGACGCCAGATTCGTCCCGGTGACCGTCGCCAGTGCGCCGGGAGACAGCGCCTGAATCCCGCCCAGCGCGGAAACCGCCGCGATCTGGGGGCCGCCAGTGGAGGCTACGAGCCCGTCACTGGCAGCCTCGGAGAGCACCACGCCCGATCGGGATGCCAGAAATGTGTGGATCCGCTGAACGCCGTCCTCAAAATCCAGATTGCCGCACGGAATCAGGACTCCGGAGTTCATGCACTGCTTGTTGGGATCGTCGAGGGCGGCGGCCTGAATCACTCCGTATTCGCGGGTGATCTCGGAATCCGCCCATCCGCCCGTGCCGCCCATCAAGTTTGCCGCGTTCGCCACCGCATTCAGGTAAACCTGCTGGTATTGCGGGATGCCGGCGAGACGCTGCGCCAGCAGGTTGATGTTGGGGCCGTTGGAGATCCCGTACATGATGTCCCTGGTCCAGTCGTAAAGCGTCGAGTCCTTGTCCCAGGGGATGAAGTAGTAGACGGTGGTGCCCTGAAACTGATAGAAGTCGAAATTGTTCATCCCCTGCTGGCCGCCGATCAAGCTATCGGTGCCGGCCAGCACCTGTTCGGTGGCCCCATAGGTGAGAAACTGTTTCGGGTCGACATACTGGGAGAGAGCGGCGATGAATGCGTCGTCCGTAAAGGTGGCGCTCGCCGGCTGGTTGATCACCTGCACCAGGTTGTCGAACGTCTGCAGATCCGGCGCGGCCTGATCGGTTTTCAAATCGAGGAACTGAGAGTATAAGGTTGGGTCGGTCCCCAGATTCTCGAAGTCGTAATCGTTCGCCGATTGCCACTCGTAGAGATATCCGCCAGACTCTCCGAAGTTCCGTTGCAGAAAGGTCTCGTCGAGGTGCTCGACAATGTAGTAAAAGCCCAGAAGTTGGCCATTGATGTAGACTTGGGCGGGCGCTTCCCGGGGAGCCGGAATCCCCATTTTTCGAAACAGCTTCATGGAGATCCATTCACACATGTTGGACGGGTCTTCATTATTCGCCTTGAGCAGGACAAAGGGCAGGCCGAGAAACGTCTGGGTCTTGGTGTAGTGGGCGAAATTGATATCCAGGTTGGGCTTGATGGGACTTCGGCTGCCGCCGCCGTGGGAGCGGATGCCGATGTCCTCGCTGATTCCGTTCCATACGAACGTCGCGTGATAGTAGGTATCCAGCAGGTAGTTCTGCTGGAGTGTTGCCCAATCGTTGGGGTCCATGGTGAGGTTGATTACCTGCACGGTGGTGTCGTCGAGGAACGGGTTAGCCTGGACCTGCGCACGGAGGACCGTCGAGGAAACCAGGAAGAGGACCAACGCGGCCAGATCGCCGAGTCGCCAAAGGCTTCGCGCACTACCGCTGCCGGAAACAGAATTAAGGAGTCTCATGGGAACGCTCGCTTTCCGAGGCCGCCTCTGTGCGTCAAGTGCCTCTGGAATTGGAGATGAGGATCACCAGCGGCACGTGACTACCGCCGCGGGGGTATTGTGCGGACAGGCTGGCTGGTAGCGGTTTCCGGATCGAGTGCCAGAAGGTACCCAGCGGCGGTTATGTGTTTTACCGCTCCGCCGGTATGGGCTTCGATAGCGGCCGGCTCTATGCTGGAACTGTCCGAGTGAAGGAGGGCTTCCATGGCGAGAGTGGTCGACCAGTTCCGGGCAGTCGTCTCGGGGCTGCGCAGACCGGCCCGATCGCGCTCGATGCCCGGCCGGGCGGTTGTCGACGCCGCCGTTCCCCGGGCACTGGCGGTCATGGGCGCGGGACCTGGCCGGGATGCTCTCCAAGGGGTATTTCGCGATGCCGGGTGGAAGTTGGTGGTGGCGGACACGCCTTCGTCCGCCTTCGCCAGCCAGCAGAAGGAGCCTCTGCCCATCATCCTGTACGAACGCGAGCTGACGGAGAGGGGGTGGCGCCAGGTTGTCGCTGTCTTCTCCCGGCAGTCGCCGCGTCCCTGCGTGGTCCTCCTGTCTCGCAGGTCCGACAAAAACCTTTGGGACGAACTCGTACGGTGCGGCGGCTTCGACCTGCTGCGCACCCCCATCGACCGGGATGCCGTGCTCCGGACCGTCAGAGCCGGATGGTCCATCTGGCGGAACCAGCACAACCCCCGGCCCCTGGCGGTGGTAAACCGCCGCTGAGGCGCATCAGGAAATCACGCCCTTGCGGACGGCGTAGAGGATCAGCTCCGGTACGGTGTGCAGATTGAGCTTTTCCATGAGGTTTCCCCGGTGGGTCTCGACGGTGTAGAGGCTCAGATTCAGCATGTTGGCTACATCTTTGTTGCTCTTGCCTTCGGCGATGAGTTGCAGCAGCTCGCGCTCTCGCTGGGTGAGCAGATCATAGCTGTCTTCGACGTTCTTATCCTGCAACTGACGAACGTAGTCTTCCACCAACATGCGGCTGACCGCCGGGCTGAAGAAGGACTTACCCTGGCTTACCGAGCGGATGGCGTGGATGAAATCCGCTTCGGGGGATTCCTTCAGCAGGTAGCCGCGAGCCCCCGCCTTGAGGGCGCGCAGCACATAGCCTTCGTCGGAATGCATACTCAGGACGACGATTGACACGCCGGGTTGCTTGGCGGCGATCTGGCGCGCAGCCTCGATGCCGTTCATGTTGGGCATGGTGATATCCAACACCGCAACGTCCGGCTTCAGGGCCTCCGCCAGGGCCACCGCCTCCCGCCCGTCGCTGGCCTCGCCAACCACCTGAAAGTCTTTCTGTTCTTCCAGAACCAGGCGCAACCCGCGCCTCATCACAGCATGATCTTCCGCCAGAATGATTCGAATCATACGATGTCCTTCAAGGAAGCCGGCCCGCCGCCGGCGAACGGAAAATGAATCGACAGGACCGTGCCGTTTCCGGGTTTCGATTCGATCGAAAACAGCCCGCCGAGGCGCTCGACCCGCTCTTCCATCCCCAATAACCCCATGCCCTTCTCCCGGCTTGGCTCGAATCCAATACCGTCGTCCTGCACCGTGACGGAGAGCCCTTCCCGATCCCTGTGGACGACTACACGGACCTCGGTTGCCTGGGAGTGCCTGGCGCAATTGTTCAGCGCCTCCTGGACGACCCGGTACACGCAGGTCCGATACGAGTCGGGCAAATCTTCGGCGATTTCATCGGCCACCATCTTCACGTTGAGACCCGACCGGCGCGCGACTTCGCGAGCCTGCCATCTGAGAGCGGCCACCAGCCCCAGATCGTCCAGCATGGAAGGGCGCAGCAGCAAAGCCATATTGCGCACCATTCCGACACTGGCTTCCGCCATGCGGCGAACCGAAGTAAGCCGCTCACCGCGGGTTTCGCTGTCGGGTGCTGCCTCGACCCTCCCCAGCTCAACCAGCATGGCCGACATTCCCTGGCCTATTTCGTCGTGCAACTCGCGCGAGAGATTGCGCCGCTCCTCCTCCTGCGCGGCGACCAGACGGTTGGAGAGTTTCTGAAGCTCGCGATGGGCCTCTTCCACCTCCTCATAGCGCGCCTTCGCTTCCCGCTCCAGATGCTGGACGCGACGGATACTGACCGCGCCTAAAACCAGGCCCAGAAGCAGAGCCAGGATGGAGATACCTACCACCCGGCGCCGGAAGCGAGACTGCACGGCTCGAATGCGCGCTTCGCCCGCGTCGAGATCGCGTTCATTCAGAACCGTGACCTGCCTGGTCAACTGGAGCACCTCGGCGCGGAAGGGCATGATGACGTCTTGCAGGAAGCGTCCGCCCTTGGCCCTTCGTGCGTCCGCATCCCACTGCAGTGCGGGCGCCATCGACTTCCAGTACGATTCCATACGGCCGCGCAAATCCTGGAAACCGTCCTTTTCAATGTCCGGCAGTTTCTGCTCGTAGATGCGCAGAGTATCGTCTATCCGGGTGCGGAGGAGTTCCAACTCCGCCTTCTGGCTCTCGGCGCGCGCGGCATCGAGTTCCAGCAGGTAGTCGCGCACAACGGTAGCCGAGCGGTAGATATCCGCGCGCAACTGATCGAGCAGACCGTCGCGGTTACGAGATTCCGTTCTCAAAACCGCGGTGGTCACTTCGACCTCGCGGAGCGATCTGCTGGCGTCGATGGCCATGACAGCCATCAGGAGAAGAAGACCCGTGAACCCAATCCAGAGCACACTCGCCGGCGCCGACAGAAGACTGCCCAGCGCCTTCCGTATCGACCCGTTCTCATCGGATGAAACCGCCATCTCTGGGACGTTGCCTCCCCCAATTGTACGGGAGACCCCCTGCTATTGGCGGGCCAATTGTCCGGCGGGTTACCGCCCCGGACGAGCCCTTGGATGCGCGGCGCGAGACAGGGCATCTACCCTCCAGCGGCTGCCGCGAATATCGCTCTGGCGGTAGTTGCCTCCCGCAGCGGGATCGCGCCTTAGCAAACGAGACAGCAAAGAGATCCCTATCTGCCAGGTGGCGGGAGAAAGCCGATGAAACCTTTTTTCGATCTGGTAGTGCTAAGCGATCGACCTATACCGCCTGGGGGGAGTGATCGGGTCTTTGCTGGGCATTTCTGTGAGCGCGATTTGGCCCCGGGTGCCTGGAAAGACATGTTGGATGAGGCCTTCGCCTTGCCTCAATCGCCGTGCGTGATCGTGACTTCAAGGCTGGCGGATGAGTACCTTTGGGCGGAAGCTCTGAACGTCGGAGCGTACGATGTTCTGGCAAAGCCTTTTGAAAGAGAAGAAGTCGTCCGCATCGTCAGCCTGGCCTCACGCAGTTGGCATGATCGGCACCTCCGCGGCAGCGTACCAAAGACGCCAAGACTGCATGCGGCGTAGGAGCTTCTAAGGTCTTCCGCCCGGAGTTCTGGCCCGATGGTAACATTCCATTGCCTCCTATCGCCCTGATATTGTAAAGACATGGCTGGGAATCTCCTTTTTAAACATCTCGGGCGCCTCATGGCCGCCTGCATCGCCGTGAGCGGCCTGATGGCTGCTGAGCACCACGGAACTGTCGAATCCGGAGGACTACCCGTCCCCGGCGCCACCGTAACCGCCATCCAAGGCGACAAGAAGATGGTCACCACCACCGACGACCAGGGAGCGTATTCGTTCCCTGAGCTGGCCGATGGCACATGGACGATCACAGTCGAGATGATGGGTTTCGCCAAGCTGACGCGCGACATTGGGATTGCTGTCGATGCCCCCCCCGCCGATTGGGACTTGAAACTTCTCCCGCCGGGAGCCAATCTGGCCCCCACGCCGCCTGCTCCCGCGGTACCGGCCCCAGCCACCCCGGCTGCTCCCGCTGTAGCGGCCCCAGCCACTCCGGCGCCCGCGGCCGCTGCGCCAGCCACACCCGCGGCCGTGGCTACCAATGCCACGCCGAAAGCAGCGTCGGCCGCCAAGGCCAAGGCGCGCGGCAATCAGACGGCCGCGAAAGGAACTCAGGGAGCCAATGGGGGCCGTCCGTCACTGGCGCAGGCCATGGCCGCGTACCAGCGCGTGGATGTGAACGCATCCGAGGGCGGCGCGGCCTCCGCAGCGGATAACGGAATGGGCAACGGAATGGGCAGCGACCTGAACTCGGCCGATCTCAACCAGAGCGCCGCCGACTCGCTGCTGGTGAACGGCAGCGTCAGCAGCGGCCTGAACGCGCCCCAACAGTACGACTGGTTCGGCGGTCCCGGCGGTATGGGGATGGGTGGACCAGGCATGATGGGCATGGGCGGACCCGGTGGCGGCATGGGCGGCGTTATTCCCGGCGGCGCTGCCGGAGCGGGTGGACCTGGAGGCGGACCGGGAGGCGGCGGCCCCGGCATGGGTGGAGGCGGAGGTGGCTTTGCCGGCGGCGGCCGCGGTGGCGGCGGTTTCGGAGGCCGTGGCGGCGGCTTTGGCGGCGGTGGCCGCGGCGGCCGCGGCGGTGGCCGGGGCGGCAACGCAGCGGCCTTCGGCAATGCCCGCAGGAACCGCCAGATGCAGTACACCGGCAATGCCAACTTCACTCTCGACAACTCCGTCTGGGATGCGCAGACTTACTCCTTGAACGGCCAGCAGGTGGCCAAGCCGGCCTATGCGGCCTCGAGCGGCAGCGTCATGTTTGGCGGCCCTTTCAAGATACCCAAGCTGTTCAGCGGCAATAACGGGATGTTCATGATCAACTACCAGTTGAGGCGAAGCCGCAACGGCACCAGCCAGGTCGGCACCATGCCCACCGCGGCGGAGCGCACGGGAGATTTTTCGCAGCCTATCGCGGCCACGCCGGTGACCATCTACGATCCCCTGAGCGGGGCGCCCTTCCCCGGCAACCTGATTCCGGCCAACCGCATCAACCCCGCGGCCCTGGCTCTGGCGAACTACTATCCGCTGCCCAACGCCCCCGGTTACACGCGCAACTACTCGACCGCCATCAGGAGTTTGAGCAACTCCGACAACATCAATACGCGCGTGATGAACATATCGGTCACCAAGAAAGACCGGCTTTCGGGCGGCTTCGGATATATGGGCAGCAACAGCACTACGCCCAACCTTTTCGGCTTCATCGACACCGGGACCAGCCGCAGCATGAACGCCAATACCTCGTGGACGCATACGCTCAACACCCACTTGATCAGCAGCCTGCGCTATACCTTCAGCCGGTCCCGCAACCTCTCGACGCCATTCTTCTCGGAGAAGACCAACGTGGAGGGAGCACTCGGCATCACCGGCGCCTCCACCGCTCCCCTGAATTGGGGACCGCCCAACCTTTCGTTTACCAGCGGCATCAACGGACTCTCCGACGGCGCCGCCACGCTCAGCCGCAACCAGACCAGCGCCGTGGGCGAGAGCCTCATCTTTGTACACAACACCCACAACTTCACCTTCGGCGGCGATTTCCGGCGGCAGCAGATCAATCCTCTCTCCGACGCCAACGCCCGCGGAGCCTTCACCTTCACCGGCCTGACCACCAGCCAGGTTGTCAACGGCGTAGCGGCTGCCGGAACCGGTTCCGATTACGCCGACTTCCTGCTGGGCCTGCCGGACACCAGTTCCTTGCAGTATGGCAACCCCGACAAATACTTCCGCACCAACTGGTACGACGTTTACATGACCGACGACTGGCGCATCAACACCAAGTTGAGTCTCAATGTGGGACTTCGCTGGGACTACGCCGCGCCCATCACCGAGTTGTACAACCGCCTGGTCAACCTGGATATCGCGTCCGGCTACACGGCCATTGCGCCGGTCTTGCCCGGCCAGACGGGTAAGCTCTCGGGCACACCGTATCCCGCGTCGCTGGTGAATCCGGACAAACGCGGTATTGCGCCGCGCATCGGGTTCGCGTGGCGGCCTTTCCCGAAACATTCCACGGTGGTTCGCGGGGGATACGGCATCTACTACAACACCTCGATTTACAGCGCAATCGCCAATAACATGGCGGCGCAGCCCCCGTTCGCGCAGACGTTGTCGGTGGCTTCCTCCCCCGCCAATCCGCTGACACTGCAGAACGGTTTCGTCTTCCCGGTCAACACCGTCACCAACACCAGGGCCATCGACCCGAACTATCGCATTGGCTACGCGCAGATCTGGCAGCTCGCGCTTCAGAACGACCTGGGACATGCCCTGGTGGGGACCATCACCCTGCGCCGCACCAAGGGGACGCGGCTCGATCAGCAGTTCTTGCCGAATTCCCTCCCGCCGGGATCGAACGTCATCGCCACCGGCCCCGCCGGCTACATTTACGAGCAGTCGAACGGCAATTCCGACATGAACGCGGTCGACTTTCAGTTGCAGCGGCGGTTCCGCAGCGGGATTTCGGCCAACGCGATCTATAGCTTCTCGAAATCCATCGACGATGCCTCGACGCAGGGCGGCGCGGTGGTGGCGCAGAACTGGCAACTGCTGACCGCCGAGCGCGGGCTTTCCCCGTTCGATGCGCGCCACACGCTGACCGCTCAATGGCAGTACAGTACCGCCGTGGGCACCAGCGGCGGAACCCTGGTGAACGGCTTTAAAGGCGCTCTGCTTAAGGACTGGACGTTCCAGAACAGCATCACCCTCCGCACCGGTTCGCCCCTCACCGCCATCAGCGGCGGCAATCGCGCCACCACCACTGGAACCGGTATCACGGGCAGCGTGCGCGCGGACGCCACGGGCCTGCCGCTAACCCCCGCGACTCCCGGCGACGGCTTCAATACGCTGGCGTTCGCCGCCCCGGTCGCGGGCCTGTGGGGAGATGCCGGCCGGGACACCATCCCCGGACCGCTGGTGTTCTCCCTCAACGGTTCCTTGAGCCGCGTTTTCCGGATTGGAGAGCGGCGCAGCATCGACCTCCGCTTCGATGCCACCAATGCCCTCAACCACCCGACCATTACGGGCTGGGGCACTACCATTGGCAACTCGACGTTCGGGCTGCCCACCGCCGCCTCCGCCATGCGGAAAATGACCGCCAATCTTCGATTCAGGTTCTAAACTATGCGAGCCACTGTACTCACCTTTCTCACGGCGCTGCTGCTGGCCTCAGCGCAAAATCCGCCCCGGCCGGCGGCTGCGGCCAAACCGAATGGGGCCGCGCAAAATCGACCGGCGCAGAATGCCCCGCGAAGCGGCTTCAAATTTGAAGCCACCACCCAGTTGGTCATCGTCAACCTATCGGCCAAGGACAAGGAGGGCAACCCCATCAAGGGCCTGAAGCCGGCCGATTTCACGGTCACCGAAGACGGCAAGGCGCAGACCATTAAGGTCTTCGAATACCAGGAACTGGAAGAGACGCCGGAGGCCGCGCCCGCGCCCGCGCCGGCGCCCAAGCTCAAGCCGGAGCCCGAGCCGAAGAAGGAAGCGCCCAAACCCGCTCCCGCTCCCGCCGTCCCGGTCAAAGCGCTGGAAGCCAACGTGGTTAAACCGGTGGTCGCTGCCCAAATCGCGCCGGCCCGGCCGGGCGAAATCAAGTATAAGGACCGCCGCCTGCTGGTGATGTTCTTCGATCTGACGGGAATGCCCATCCAGGACCAGATGCGGTCTCAGGGCGCCGCCTTGAAGTTCATGCAGAGCCAGATGACGCCCTCGGACCTGATGGCCATCATGACCTTCTCCACCGATCTCAAGGTGGTGGAAGACTTCACCGACGACCGCGACCTGCTGGCCAAGGACATCAAGAACCTGTCCATCGGCGAAGGCACCGACATCGCCGGCACCACCAGCGACGACAGCTCGGAAGACACCGGCGCCGCTTACACCGCGGACGACACCGAGTTCAACATCTTCAATACCGACCGCCAACTGGCCGCGCTGGAAACAGCGGTGCGCATGCTCGGGTCGCTTTCCGAAAAGAAAGCCCTGGTATACTTCGCCAGCGGCATGGCCAAGACCGGCCTGGACAACGAGGCGCAGTTGCGCGCCACCATCAATGCGGCCATCCGCAGCAACGTGGCGTTCTATCCCATCGACGCGCGCGGCCTGGTGGCGCAGGCTCCGCTGGGCGATGCCACCAAAGGGTCGCCGGGCGGCCAGGGTATGTATTCCGGCAGCTCCTCGCGTACGGCACAAAGCAACTTCCAGGGCCAGCAGGAGACGCTGTACACGCTGGCCGCGGACACGGGCGGCAAGGCGCTGCTCGACAACAACGATCTGGGGATGGGCATCGTGCAGGCGCAGAAGGACATCTCCAGCTACTACATCCTTGGTTACTACAGCACCAATGAAGCGCTGGACGGGCATTTCCGCCGCATCAAAATAACACTGAACCCCACCATGGCCGCCAAGCTCGGAAAACCGCTCGATTACCGCACCGGCTACTTCGCTTCCAAGGAGTTCAAGCAGTTCAACTCCTCGGACCGCGAGCGACAGCTTGCCGAGGCGCTGCTGCTGGGCGACCCGATCACGGACCTCTCCATCGCCATGGAGGTGGATTACTTCCGCCTGGGGCGCACGAGCTATTTCGTCCCCGTGGCCGTCAAAATTCCGGGAAGCGATATCGAACTCGCCAGGCACGGCACGGCCGAAACCACGCGTCTCGATTTCATCGGCCAGGTGAAGGACGCCAAGGGGGCTGTGGTGGGCAACGTCCGCGACTATATCGAAGTCAAGTTGAAGGATGAAACCGCCAGCCAGTTGGCCAAACGCACGCTGCAATACGACACCGGGTTCACGCTGCCTCCTGGAGCCTACACGCTGAAGTTCCTGGCGCGCGACAACGAGACCGGCAAGATCGGGACGTTCGAAACCAAGTTCACCATTCCGGACCTGACCACCGACCAAAAGTCCCTGCCGATCAGCTCGGTGGTGCTGAGCAACCAACGCGAGAAACTGGATTCCGCCGTCGCCAGCGCCGAAAGGGACCGCCGGCTGCTCACCGCCGACCCGCTGGTTCAGGACGGCGTGAAGCTGGTTCCCAGCGTGACGCGGGTATTCAGGAAGGACCAGGACATGTACGTCTACCTGGAAGCTTACGAGCCCGCCGCCGCGACCACCCAGCCGCTGGTGGCGACCGTGAGTTTTTATCGCGGCAAGGTGAAGGCTTTCGAGACCGCCCCGCTGCAGGTGACGGAGGGCTTGAACGCCAAGTCCAAGGCGCTGCCCGTGAGGTTCAGCCTGCCCATGGCGAAGCTCCAGGCGGGGCGGTACACGTGCCAGGTGAGCGTGCTGGACCTGACGGCGCAGAAGTTCGCCTTCTGGCGGGCGCCGATGGTCCTGGTGCCGTAGGGGGCGTCCCGGTTACCGGCCAAAATCGATAAATCCGCGCTGCGGGTCGGTGCTGAGCAGCGTGACGCGCAGGCGGTCGCCTACGTCCAGGCCGCGCTCGCCGCGCATCAGGCGGCCCTCGACGGGAGGGTCGAACACGCGAACGAATACGCCTTTGGGGGTCACGCCGGTGACCACCGCGGAGAAGGACTGGCCCACGCGCGGGTGGAGCGCCACGGCGGCCATGCGCTTCTCCATGGCGCGCTCTACCTTGCGCGCGTTGTCCTCCATCAGGGTGCAATTGCGCGCGATGGAATCCAGATCGGCGTCTGGGTAGGGCGGCTGCGCCTTGGCCGCGAGCGCCTTCAACAGGCGCTGCGTCACCAGGTCGGCGAACCTGCGATTGGGGGCGGTGGAGTGGGTGTAATCGTGCGCGGCCAGGCCGAAATGGCCCTGCCCGGGGTCGCCGGGGCGCATCAGAACATACTCACCGGGGCCCATCAATTTGAGAACCGATAGTGAAATATCGGGGTAGTGCACGGGGTCGGCCGCTTTGCGCCGCACGAGGAAAGCGTTCAGCGCTCCGGGATCGGGCGCGGCGGGCAGCTTTTCGCCGAATTGCGCGGCCAGCTCCATGATGCGCGGCCAGCGCTCGGGAGCCTTCACCACGCGGCGGATGGAGGAAACGCCGGCGCCGCGCAGCGTGCGGGCCATCACCTCGTTGGCGCCGATCATGAAGTCTTCGATTAGCTGCGCGGCGCGATTGTGGGCGCGAGCGGTGATATCCGTCACCACGCCGGCGGTGAAGACGGGCTGCGCTTCCTGGCGGTCGAACGTGAGCGCGCCCAGTTGGTGGCGGCACTCGCGGAGCGCTTGCGCGGCTTCGTCCTGCAGCTTGAGCTGGGCTTGAAGATCCGCCGAAGCCGCGACTTTCGGCGGCGGCGCGGCCGTGCCTTCGAGCCAGGCGCCGACCGAGCTGTAGGCCAGTTGGGCGCGGTTGCGCAGCAGGGCGCGGTAGATGCTGTTGGAGGCGATGGAGCCATCCGCGGCCACCACCATTTCGATTACGATTCCCGCGCGGTCCTGGTGTTCATTGAGCGACGTCAAATCGGTGGAGAGCCGCTCGGACAACATGGGGAAGGTGCGCACGCCGGCGTACACCGTGGTGGTTTCGCGGGCCGCGTGGCTATCGATGGGAGTGGACCTGGCGACCGCCGAATCGACGTCGGCGACGCCCACCAGGACGCGAATACCGGTGGGCACCCGCTCGGCCCACTCGATTTGATCGAGGTCGCGCGAATCGTCGTTATCGATGGAAGACCAGAGGAGCGCAGTCAGGTCGCGCAGGCTGGGATCGGGCTGGAGGCGAATGGTCTCGAGCTGGCGCTCGGCCTCGGGCGGAAAATCGGGCGCGAAACCGTGGTCGATCATTTCCTGGCGGGCGGCGGCGGCGAGGTCGAAGTTATCGTGGGACATGAAATTCGAGGGTAGCATGGGGGCCAGCGCTCCCTCAAAAGCCGTGAAAAAATCGGTTGGCAGGCGGAAGCGCCCAATGCCACTTAAATAAGCCGCTGCGATGTTCAGAATAAGCCGTGGGGTGGTCCCCCTGGACCGCAGGCCGACGCGCGGGTCCAGGAGACCCGCGCGGACCAGGTCCCTAGTGGTCTGCGGCGCACCGTGGAGCAGGCGTTTCGCCTACCATGCCGGTATCCCTACCGGCATTCCCCGAACATCGTCGGCACGGACGCCGACGTGGCAACCTAAAAGGTCGCTCCACGGATCGAGCGCTGGCGCATTTCTTGCGTCGCACCACACTGGGCCTATTTAAGTGGCATTGGGCGGAAGCGCCTGCCCCACAAATGTCAACCCGGCAACCCGCGGACGGCGGGGTGATACGCTTGAAGCGTGAACTTCGTCACGGGGCTGAAGTGCGTATTCTGTGGGACGGTTTATTCCACGCGCGTGGCCTATACCTGCCCGCGGTGCGGCATCGCGGGGATTCTCGACGTGGAGTTCGACTACGCGGCCATCGGGCGCCGGCTGACGCGCCGGCGGCTGGCGGGGCGCGCGGAGCAGTCGCATTGGAGATACCGCGAGCTGCTGCCCATCGGCGCGGATGCGGCGCTGCCGGCTCTGGCGGTGGGGTGGACGCCGCTGACCCCGGCCGTGGCGCTGGCACGCCACCTGGGCGTGCGCGCGCTCTGGCTGAAGGACGATGGGCGCAATGCCACCGGCTCGCTGAAGGACCGCGCCAGCTCCGTGGGGGTGGTGAAGGCTCGGGAAAAGCGCCGGAAGATCATCGCCTGCGCCAGCACCGGGAATGCGGCATCGTCGTGCGCGGGCATGGCGGCCTCGATGGGGATGCGCAGCGCGATCTTCTTGCCGGAACGCGCGCCGGAGCCCAAGGTGACGCAGTTATTGATTTTCGGCGCGACGGTGTTTCGCGTGCGCGGCAGCTACGAGCAGGCGTTCCAGTTGTGCCAGCAGGCCTGCGAGCGATGGGGCTGGTACAACCGCAATTCCGGGATCAATCCTTACCTGGTGGAAGGCAAGAAGACGGTGGGCCTGGAAATCGGCGAGCAACTCGGCTGGCAGCCGCCCGATTGGGTGGCGGTCTCGGTGGGAGACGGCTGCACCATCGCCGGAGTGTGGAAGGCGTTCCGGGAAATGAAGACGCTGGGGCTGACGGAGCGCACTCCCCGCATGTTGGGCGTGCAGGCGGAAGGCGCGGCCCCCATCACCACGGCGTTTCGCACGGGCGAAGCGATGCGGCCCATGGAGCCGCACACGATCGCCGACAGCATCGCGGTGGGGGTCCCCAGGAACTGGAAGAAAGCCGTGCTGGCGGTGGCGGAATCGGGCGGCGCCATGATTAACGTGAGCGACGAGGAGATTCTGGAGGCCATGCGCTCGACCGGCCGGCTGACCGGCATTTTCGCCGAACCGGCGGCGGCCACGGCTGTCGCGGGGCTGCGGCGCGCGGTGGCGGAGGGCACGGTCGGGCGCCGCGCCAGCGTGGTGGCGATCATCACGGGGAACGGATTGAAAGATGTCCAGTCGGCGCGGCCGGCGGTGACACAACCGTTCGACATTACGCCGGACGGAGATGGCTTGGCCGATATTTTACGCAGGCAGGAGTTGATTACCTAGATGCCGCGATCCTTGCTCATCCGCGATATCCACACACTGGTCCTCATGGATGCGGAGAACACCGTCCTCCGCGGCGCGCACGTTTACATCGAAGATGGGGAGATCCGGCAGGTGGGAGCGAAGCCGGCCAAACTGCCGCGCGCGGACCGAACCATCAGCGGGCGCCACGCGGTGGCCGTGCCGGGCTTGGTCAACACGCACCATCATCTCTTCCAGACGCTGACGCGCGCGTGCCCGGCGGCGGCCGATGCGGAGTTGTTCGATTGGCTGCGGACGCTGTATCCCCTGTGGGCGCGGCTCAACGAAGAATCGGTGCACGTGGCGGCGCTGGCGGGAATGGCGGAGCTGCTGCTCTCGGGCTGCACCACCACCACGGATCACCACTACCTGTTCCCGCACGGCCACAGCCGGCTGATCGATGCGGAAATCGAAGCCGCGCGCCGCATCGGCATACGGTTCCATCCCACTCGCGGAAGTATGAGCGTGGGGCGCAGCAAGGGCGGACTGCCACCCGATTCGGTGGTGCAAAGCGACAGCCGGATTCTGGCGGATTCCGAGCGGTTGATTCGCCGGTATCACGACCCGGCGCCGGGTTCCATGCTGCGGATCGCGCTGGCGCCGTGCTCTCCCTTTTCGGTGTCGCCGGAGCTGATGCGCGCGACCGCCGCGCTAGCCGGCCGTTACGGCGTGCGGCTGCATACCCACCTGGCCGAGACTCGCGACGAAGAGGCGTATTGCCTGAACCGCTTCGGAAAGCGCCCGCTCGATCTTCTGGAAGACGTTGGCTGGCTCAATGGGAACACGTGGCTGGCGCACGGAATCTGGTTCAACCGCCGTGAAATCGCGCGTCTGGGGCGCGCCGGTGTGGGGATCGCGCATTGTCCCAGCTCGAACATGCGGCTGGGATCGGGCAGCGCCCCGGTGCTGGCTCTGCGGCGCGCCGGCTGCCCGGTGGGCCTGGGAGTGGATGGCAGCGCCTCGAACGACAGTTCTCACATGCTGGCCGAAGCGCGGCAGGCACTGCTGCTGCACCGCCTGCTCGATGGCGCGGCCGCGCTGAACGTGGCGGACACGCTGCGCATGGCGACGGTGGAAGGCGCGCGATGCCTGGGGCGGGAGGACATCGGAAGCCTGGAAGCGGGCAAGCGCGGCGATGTGGCGCTCTTCGATTTACGGGACGTGGGCTACAGCGGCGCCGGCGATGCGCTTTCCGCCCTCCTGCTGTGCGCTCCCACGCGTGTAAGCACGCTGGTAGTGGAAGGCCGCGTGGTGGTGGAGGCGGGCGAGCTGAAGACCATTTCGCTCGACGCGGTCCTGCCGCGCCACCGGCGCCTGGCGGCGCGGATGCAGGGGTCCGCTTCCCTGTGAGGGATCACGCCGCATTTTGTCCTCTCCCGGCGGCGGTCCGCGGTTGCGGGCCGCCGCCGGTCGATCTTTAACGGCTCAGAATTGGAAGCGCGTGGCGAATTGCAGGATGCGCCCCGCGTTGCTCTGGCTCGTGAGCTGACCGAAAGCCGAGCTGGTCACGGTCATGTTCGGTCCACCGAACTGCGTGTGGTTGGTTAAGTTCAGAAAGTCGCACGAGACGATGAAGGCGACGCTTTCGTGAATCTGGAATCGCCGCAGCAGCTTGGCATCCCAGTCCCGAATGCCGTCGGAACGCAAGCTGTCGATGTACTGCGGGAACACGCGCGCCTGGTAGGTGCCGGGCTGCAAGGCGGAACGGCCCTCGAAGCCCACGAAGTTGGCGGGCGGCGCAGAGGAGGAGCTGGTCCAGACCGCGGCCGGGTCATACCACAAGTGAATGTTCTGATTGTGGATATTGGTGTGGTTCAGAGCCTGCACCACCTGGTCCACGGTGCCGTAGTAGAACAGGTTGCCCATGGAAATCAGCGGGCCGGTCTGGTAGGTGTAGACCCAGTTGATCGACCATCCGCCCACGACATAGGAGAGCGGTCCTTGGCGCAACCATTGGTGGTTCCTGCCGAACGGGAGTTCCACCACGTTGCTCCACACCAGCCGGTTGGGGCGGATATTGGAGTTCAACTGCCACTCGGGAGACGGATCGAACTGGTTCGCCAGCCACTGCTGGCGGCCCCACATGTGGGCATACTGCACCTGGGACTGGAAGCCGTGCGACCACCGCTTCTGGTACTGAACGCGGATTTCGTTATCAACGTCCTTGGCGCGAAAACCGCCGTTTTCGCTCAAACCGAATCCAGCGTTGGGATAGGCGCGCAGCAGTTGCTGCACCTGCAAGGTGGTCCCGGTGAACATGCCGACGCTGCTGAGGTAGTTGTACAAGGCCGGGTTGGAAGCCTGTATGGCGGGCAGCGCGGCCAGGAATGGATTGGGCACGGTGGCCTTCATGGCGTTATCCGTGGCGGCGCTGTAGCTGTCGGCGAAATTCCAGTACTTCGCCGGCAGGGGGCTGAGGTTCTTGGTCATGGGCAGGTTTGCGTACCCGCCGTTGTAGGAGACCTCTATGCGGTGGTTGCCGCGCAGCTCGCGCTGGATGGCGAGCGAGTAGCGCTGCTCCCAGGTCGGCGAATAGTTGCGCGGGTAGTAGGTGAAGCCCTGGCCGTCCAGGATGCCGGCGCCCAGCGAATTGCCGGCGGGCAACTGCCAGCGCGAACCGCTGGCCAGCACGGGGAAGGGGTTCATCAAGGGGTTGGCCGCTCCCAGCGAGGAGGCCGGCATGGAGCCGTTGTTGGCGGCGCAGCAGAAGGTCAGGCCGTTGTCGTTGGTGAGGATGGTGCTAGTGGACTGGCTGTAGCCGTTCTGCCCGGGACGGCTATTCATGGAATTGAAGGTATCGGAATGCCAGCCGGTGCCGGCGCGCAGCACGGTCTTGCTGTTGATCTCGTAAACCAGGCTGACGTTGGGCAGGAAGCGATTGGTGCCCTGAGTCCAGTTGTTGTACTGCTGGCCCAGATAGCTGACGCCGCCGATAACCTGGAAGGCGCTGGCCGGCATGGCCTGCGCCAGCGTCTGCACGGCCGCGTTTGAGGCGTTGGCCGGGCTGGAGAGCATGGACGAATAGGCCGACTGCACGGCTGTGGCATACGGTGGCACCGCGCCGAAATTGTACATTCCTCCGATTCCGCGGTCGAACCGCTCGGTGATGCCGCCTTCGCGCTCGAATCGGACGCCGAATCCGATGCGCAGCCGCGAGGTGAGGCGGAAATCGTCCTGGATGTACGCCGTGTGGTAGCGCGTGGTCCAGTAACCCGTATCGTTGGTGTCCAGGCTCATGGAGCTGGGCAGGCCCATCAGGAACGAAGCCCAGCCCAATCCGGTCGAGGACGCCGTGGTGGTATTATCCGCCTGCCGGTCGTAGGTATTGGTGAACTGGTAATACCCCGTGGCGTTGCCGAGCGGGTTGACCGAGCCATAGTGATAACGCCGTTCCTCATAGCCGTACTTGAAGGTGTGCCGGCCCTTGACGGTGGTCATCTTGCCGGCCAACTGCTCCGTGGTGCCGCGCTGGTTCAGCCCCTGGGCGCCAACGAAACTGGTGGAGGCGGCGTCGGCCACGCCGGCGATATTGATCCAGGGCAGACAGTCCTGGGCGGCGGCCTTCTGGTCGATGTAGCTAGGCAGCCCGACGTCCGCGGCGGTGTAGTTGAGGACGATCGGCTTCTTGTCGCCTTCAGCATACTGCGTGATGCTGAACGGGATGTCCAGCACGTTGTTGGCGTTGATGGTGAACAGGTAATCCAGGCTGCCGCCACGGGTGGGCCGGTACAAGCCGTTCGATTCGACGCCCTTCAGCGGGGTGCCGTGCGCCCAGTCGTACTGATCGGAGAGCCGCGAGTTGAAGTACCACTTGCCGCTCAGGTGTTGCCGCTGGTTGATGTTGTAGTCATAGCGGTTGATGAAATCCGGGAACCAGTCGTTATCGGGCTGGCCGCCATCGTAAAAGTTGTTGGTGCCGTCCGCCGCCATCTGGGGCGGGTTGTTCGGCAGCGGGTAAAGCTGGGAGTAGAACTTGGCGATCGGGTTGTTCATGATCGACGCCGGAAGGATGTTGTTGGGGAACGGCGTGCGCGTAACGTGGCCGCTCACCAGCGCGGCCGTCCGCGGGTCGTAGACGATGTACTGCGACGGATTGGTGGTGCCCACCAGCAAAGCCGAGAAGTCGCCCGACCGCTGCGGGATGGTGGGCACGGTGTAGTTGGGCGTGCTGTTGGGAGGAGCGATGCTGACCAGTTTGCTGTACGCGATGTAGAAGAAGAGCTTGTTCTTGCCGTTGATGATCTTGGGAATCCAGACTGGTCCGCCGATGCCGAAGCCCGGCTGCGTGACCCGGCCCGAAGCCTGCTCGGGTGTGCCGGGGGCGACTGTGCCATTGGCCAAACCGGCCTGGTAGGTCAACCGGGTGAAGTCCGGGGTGGCGTTCCAGCGGAACTGCTGGAACTGCCAATAGCCGGCCCCGTGCAGCGCGTTGGTGCCCGATTTGATGGTGGCGCTGATAAAAACGCCGACGGCGTGGCCCATGGAGGCATCGTACGGATCGGTCTCGATGCGCACCTCGTCGACGGCTTCGGCGTTAGGCACAAAGCCGGCGCGTCCGCCGTTGGTACCCGTAACCGGGTTGCCATCCAGCAGAAACTCGTTGAGGGCGGCGCCCAGGCCGCCGGAGGCGAAACTGGCGGTAGCGGCGTGATCCAGGGCCCGGTTGTTATCGGGCGTCTCGGCGCCGGTGAAGATCATGCCCGCGGCCATCGCCTGCAAGGCGAACGGATTCATGGTGGTGTAGGGCAACTGGCCGATGTCGCGCGTGTTGAGGACGCGGCCTTGGGCCGAGGTAGCGGTATCGAGCAACGGCGCATCCGCCGTGACTTCCACCGATTGGCTGGTTTGCCCGATCTCGAGTTTTAGGTCGAGAGCCAGACGGTCGCCGGTGTCCAGCGTGATGCCGGTCTGCACGAACTTCTTGAATCCCGGCGCATCTATAGAGACGGAGTACGTCCCCACGACCAGGAAATCGACTTCAAAATATCCTGTTTGATTGGTGGTGGCGTTACCGGAGACGTTCGTGGCGAGATTCGTGACCACGACCGTCGCGCCAGGCACCACCGCGTTCTGCGGGTCAACGACCTTGCCCGTGATGCTGCCGCGCGATTCCTGCGCCAGACAGACCGTGAAAAGACAAAGCAGCAATGCAACGCCTATTAATAAGACGCGATTCTGCGCGAGATGCAAACGTAGCATTCAACCTCCATTACGGTTCCAATAGCCCCGTGGGGCTATTCTCGTACGAGAGGCGAAATCATGCAAGCAGTATTTTCAGAGCTAAAGAGGTTATATTCTGCAAAACGTCGTCCGATGCGTTGAGGCGTTGCAAGTGCTTAACTCTTAGGGGATTATGCGGACCCGACCGATTCTGGCCAGGCGACCTGCGTTGGGAACGGCCGTTTCGCAGTGCAAATCACAGCCGGGGGCTCGACAGACCCGCTATGCGTCAGCCCGCGCGCGTTATGTACTGGTGGGATCAGCCGTTCCACGCCGATCGCCACCTTCTTGAACTGCTCCCGATTGGCGCCGCGCAGCTTCAAACAGCGCAGTGCCCCAGCGGATTTCGGCTGGCGGCTACCCGCCAGCCGATGAATCCGTGTGCCTCAGAATTGGATGCGCGTGGCGAACTGCAAGATACGCCCCGCGTTGCTCTGCCCCGAGAGCGAACCGAAGGCCGAGCTGGTCACGGTCATGTTCGGTCCCGAGAACTGCGTGTGGTTGGTTAAGTTCAGAAAGTCGCACGAGACGACGAAGGCGACGCTTTCGTGAATCTGGAATCGCCGCAGCAGCTTGGCGTCCCAATTCCGAATGCCGTCGGACCGCAGGCTGTCGATGTACTGCGGGAAGATGCGCGCCTGGTAGGTGCCGGGCTGCACAGCGGAACGGCCCTCGAAGCCCACGAAGCTCGCCGGCGGCGCGGAGGAGGAACTGGTCCAGACCGCGGCCGGGTCATACCACAAGTGAATGTTCTGATTGTGGATGTTGGTGTGGTTCAGAGCCTGGACCACCTGGTCCACGGTGCCGTAGTAGAACAGGTTGCCCATGGAAATCAGCGGGCCGGTCTGATAGGTGTAGACCCAGCTCATCTGCCATCCGCCGACGACATAGGAGAGCGGTCCTTGCTGCAGCCATTGGTGGCCCTTGCCGAAAGGCAGTTCCACCACGTTGCTCCACACGAACCGGTTGGGGCGGATGTTGGAGTTCAACTGCCACTCCGGTGTCTGATCGAACTGGTTCGCCAGCCACTGCTGGCGGCCCCACATGTGGGCGTACTGCACTTGGGACTGGAAGCCATGCGACCACCGCTTCTGGTAGCTCAGGCGCACTTCGTTGTCGATGATCTTGTTGCGGAAGTAGTTGGCCTGGTTCAATCCGAATCCGGCGTTGGGATAGGCGCGCAGCAGTTGCTGCACCTGCAAGGTGGTCCCGGTGAACATGCCGACGTTGCTGAGGTAGTTGTACAAGGCCGGGTTGGAAGCCTGTATGGCGGGCAGCGCGGCCAGGAATGGATTGGGCACGGTGGCCTTCATGGCGTTATCCGTGGCGGCGCTGTAGCTGTCGGAGAAATTCCAGTACTTCGCTGGCAGGTAGCTGAGGTTGCGGGTCATGGGCGCGGATGCGTAGCCGCCGTTGTAGGAGGCCTCCACGCGGTGGTTGCCGCGCAACTCGCGCTGGATGCCGATCGAGTAGCGCTGCTCCCAGGTCGGCGAATAGTTGCGCGGAGTGTTGGTGGCGCCCTGGCCGTCCAGGATGCCGGCGCCGAGGGAATTGCCGGCGGGCAGGACCCAGCGCGAACCACTGGCCAGCACTGGGAAGGGGTTCATCAACGGGTTGGTTTTTCCCAAGTTCGCGGCCGCACCCACGTCGCAGCAAAAGGTGAGGCCGTTGTCGTTAGTGAGGATGGTGCTGGTGGATTGGCTGTAGCCGTTCTGCCCGGGACGGCTGTTCATGGAATTGTAGGTGTCGGAATGCCAGCCGGTGCCGGCGCGCAGCACGGTCTTGCTATTGATCTGATAAACCACGCTGACGTTGGGCAGGAAGCGGTTAGTGCCCTGAGTCCAGTTGCTGTACTTCTGGCCGAGGTAGGTGATGCCGCCGATAACCTGGAAGGCACTGGCCGGCATGCCCTGCGCCAGCATTTGCACGGCGGCGTTGGAGGCGTTGGCGGGGCTGGAGAGCATGGTCGAATAGGCGTTCTGCACGGCCGTGGCGTACGGGGGCGCCGCGCTGAAATCGTACTGACCTTCCAGGCCGCGGTTGAAGCGCTCGGTGATGCCGCCTTCGCGCTCGAAGCGGACGCCGAATCCGATGCGCAGGCGGGAGGTGATACGGTAATCGTCCTGGATGTACGCCGTGTGGTAGCGCGTGGTCCAGTAACCGGTATCGTTGGTGTCCACGTTCATCGAGCTCGGCAGGCCCATCAGGTACGAGGCGTAGCCCAATCCGGTTGACGAAGCCGTGGTGGTATTATCCGCCTGCCGGTCGTAGGTGTTGGTGAACTGGTAATAGCCGGTGACGTTGCCCAGCGGGTTGACCGAGCCGTAGTGATAACGCCGTTCCTCATACCCGTACTTGAAGGTGTGATTGCCCTTGACGGTGGTCATTCTCCCGGCCAACTGTTCGGTGGTGCCGCGCTGGTTCAGCCCCTGCGCTCCCACGAAACTGGTGGAGGCGGCGTTGGCCACGCCGGCGATATTGATCCACGGCAGACAGTCCTGAGCGGCGGCCTTCGTGTCGATGTAGCTGGGCAGCCCGACGGACGCCGCGGTGTATTTCAGCACGATCAGCTTCTTGTCGCCCTCGGCATACTGCGTGATGCTGAACGGGATGTCCAGCACGTTGTTGGCGTTGATGGTGAACAGGTAATCGAGGCTGCCGCCGCGGGTGGGCCGGTACAAGCCGTTCGACTCGACACCCTTCAACGGTGTGTCGTGCGCCCAGTCGTACTGATCGGAGAGCCGGGAGTTGAAGTACCACTTGCCGCTCAGGTGCTGCCGCTGGTTGATGTTGTAGTCGTAGCGGTTGATGAAATCCGGGAACCAGTCGTTATCGGGCTGGCCGCCGTCGTAGAAGTTGTTGGTGCCGTCCGGCTGCAACTGGCTCGGGTTGTTGGGCAGCGGGTAAAGCTGATTGAAGAACTTGGAGATCGGGCTGGTCATTATCGAAGCCGGAAGGACGTTGTTGGGGAACGGCGTGCGGGTCACGTGGCCACTCACCAGCGCGGCCGTCCGCGGGTCGTAGACGATGTACTGCGAGGGGTTGGTGGTGCCCACCAGCAAGGCCGAGAAGTCGCCCGTCCGCTCCGGGACCGTGGGCACGGTATAGATGGGCGTACTGTTGGGCGGAGCGATGCTGACCAGCTTGCTGTAAGAGATGTAGAAGAACAGCTTGTTCTTGCCGTTAATGACCTTGGGAATCCAGACTGGTCCGCCGACGCCAAAGCCGGGGATGGTGACCCGGCCGGAAGCCTGCTCGGGCGTGCCGGGGGCGATCGAGCCATTGGCCAGACCGGCCTGATAATTCAATCGCGTGAAGTCCGGGGCGGCATTCCAGCGAAACTGCTGGAACTGCCAGAAGCCGGCGCCGTGCAGCGCGTTGGTGCCGGACTTGACCGTGGCGCTGATGAAGGCGCCGACGGCGTGGCCCATGGAGGCGTCGTACGGATCGGTCTCGATGCGCACCTCGTCGACGGCTTCGGCGTTGGGCACAAAGCCGGCGCGTCCGCCGTTGGTCCCGGTGACCGGGTTGCCATCCAGCAGAAACTCGTTGGTGCCAGTGCCCAGGCCGCCGGAGTCGAAGTTGGCGGTAGCGGCGTGATCGAGCGCCCGGTTGTTATCGGGCGTCATGGCGCCGGTGAAGATCATGCCCGCGGCCATGGCCTGCAAGGCGAAGGGATTCATGGTGGTGTAGGGCAACTGGCCGATGTCGCGCGAGTTCAGGACGCGGCCTTGAGCGGAGGTGGCGGTGTCGAGCAAGGGCGCGTCCGCCGTGACTTGCACCGATTGGTTGGTTTGCCCGATATCGAGGTTAAGGTTCAGGGCCAAACGATCGCCGGTGCTCAGCGTGATGCCCGAACGCACCAGCTTCTTGAAACCCGCCGATTCCACGGAGACGGAGTACGTCCCCGGGGCCAGAAAATCGACTTCAAAATATCCTGTTTGATTGGTGGTGGCGTGACCGGAGACGTTGGTCGCGGTATTCGTGACCACAACCGCCGCGCCAGGCACCACCGCGTTCTGCGGGTCAACGACCTTGCCCGTGATGCTGCCGCGCGATTCCTGCGCCAGGCAGACCGTAGAAATACAGAGTAGTAGAAGCGCACCTATCACCCAGGCGCGATTCCGCACCAGATGCAAAAAAAACATTCTTCCTCCCGTTACGACTTCAAAAGCTTTTGGGGCTGTTTTCGTACGGAAGGCGGAATCATGCAAGCAGTATTTTCAGAGCTGAAGAGGTTATATTCTGCAAAACGTCATCCCGTGCGTCGCGGCACCGCAAGTGCTTTTCTCTCAGGAAATTATGCGAACCAGGGAGATTTGGCGCCAGGGACCGCCAGCGAAACTTCGCGTTTCTCACTGCGAAACTCAAGAACAAGAAGGCCGGCTTCCGGATGGTGAATCCGGAAGCCGGCCCCAGCCATCGACAACCGTCAGGGCTTGACAGGCCGCTCCTTATCAGAACGTAAGTCTGGCGCTGAATTGCAGCTTGCGCGGCGAATTGGCCATCGACGTGAAAATGCCGAACGTGGCGGAATCGATACCTGTTCCCGGCGCCGCGAAATGCACGGCGTTGTTGATGTTAAACGCGTCCGCTTGGAAGGCCAGCTTGGCGCACTCGCAAATCGCGAACTCCCGGCGGACGGAGATATCCACATCCGCGCTGTGCGGCGCAAACAGCCCCAGCGGAGCCGCGCGCGGAATATCGCCTTCCGTGTAAGCCGGCGCGTCGACGAAGGCCGCCTTGTTGAGGTAGGACGTTGTGGTGATATTTCCCGTCCCCGGCGTGCCATTCTGCCACACGCTTCCCGAAAAGCCCGGGACATAATTCGGATAGCAAGAAGCGTCGATAATGCCGCCACCGGTGCATGTGCCGGTGATCGACAAGGGCGCCCCGCCCTGGTATGTGAAGATTCCCGAGAACTGCCAGTTGCTGATCACCGCGTCCAGCGGCCGGACATCGCTCTTCAACTTGCCGGCGCCGAAGGGCAGCCGATAGACAAATGTCGCGCTAACCACGGTCGGGTGATCGATCGCGCCTGGTCCTTTTTCGAGGAAGTCCTTATTCGGATCGCGCACCCCGACCAGATCGTCCAGTTCCTTGCTGTAGGTGTAGTTGAACATGAACGTCAAGCCGTGGGCTAGCCGTTGGCTGAGCGACATCTGGAGTGAATTATAAGTCGAATTTCCAACATCCAGCCAGGGATCGGAGATGCCGCCATATTGCGGGAACGGCTTCAGCGCCTGAGCCACGGTTCCCGTGAAGTTGGGGAACGGTGTTTTGAAACTGGGGAACATGGCCTGAACCGTTGCCAGAGTCGCCGCACTCAGGGTCGAGCTCAGAGTCCCTTGTAGCGGAAGATACGTCACCGGAATCTGGTTGGTATAGGGCCCGGCGACGCCGGCGCCAGGCAGCCAGTGGCCCGCACTGGCGCTATAAGACACGCTGGCCATCAGGTTCTGCGTAATCGAGTGCTGGATGTTGATGTGCCAATCCTCGTAATAGGGAGCTTTCCCGCCGTAAAGGGGATCGCCGTACGTCATCCCGACAGCCGTGGAGGGGCCGGCCCACGGCCCTCCGGCCGCCAACGCAGACGCCGCGGTGATATAGCCAATACCGTAGCTGGGGTTGATGTACGGCGGGGGATACGCGATCCCCGGGACGCCGTTATCCCAGATGTATGCCGGCTGCCCGGTGGCAACCGAGGACTGGGCGTTGGTGCCGTTGTAACCAACCTGGCTCAGCCCCTGCCGTCCGTTGGCGCGCCCTCCCACGCCGCCGGCGTGCGCGTAAAATATGCTGTAACCCGCCCGGATGACGGTCTTCTGGCCCAACCGGTAGGCGAGCCCGAGACGAGGCCCGGGGTTGACGTTGTGCTGCTGCACCGGGGTCGCGCAGTTGCAGCCGTCGGTGCCGTTGCCGGCAAATTGCAGCGCTCCCGGAATGTTCCCCGCGATCGGGTTGGCCAAAGTCGGATTGAAGAAAGACATCCGGTTGACCACTTCCGTGAACGGACTCCAAATGTCCCAGCGGAGACCCAGGTTCAGGCTCAGCCGCGAGTTGACTTTGAAATCGTCCTGAACATACCAGGCATATGTCTTGTAGCGTCCGCCGGTTTCGGTGACCGAATCCTGCGTGTTGGTGCTGCTGTCCACCATGCCCAACAGATAACTCGCGTACCCCAGACCGGTGGTGCCGCTGAGCGCTCCGTTGACAAACTGGGCCGTCTCATTGTTGCTGAACGTGAAGGCGGCATCCAAAGCAAAGGTCTCGTTATCCTGGAGCGTCTGCCACTGGAAGCCGAATGTCAGGTTGTGCCGTCCCTTGGTCCACAGGAAATTATCTTGCGCGTCAACCGTGTTCTGCGCTTCGTTGTACACGTGTGAGTTGGTTCCGTCCCAGCTCACGGGAGCGTTCTGGCCGCCAAAGCTGATATCCGGAAACGCCGTGCTGGCGAAACCGGCCGGCAGACCGATGAGGCCCGCCTTTCCCGGATAGTTGCCGTTGACGGTGGGGTCCGTCAGAGGGATCCACAGACGGCTCAAAGACAAGCTGACCTGGTTGACCAGGGTCGGTGAGATCACGTAAGAATCGTGAAGCTGCGACACGGTCGAGTACTCGATCACGTCTCTGCCGTCGGTATAAGGTGTGGGCAGCGTCGACGTGCTCACCGGCGTCAGGCTGCCGACGGTCGGCCAGTTATACTTGCCCGTGGTGTACAGGGCGAAGATCCGGTGTTTGTCGCTCAGGTTGTAGTCGATCTTATCCGTGGTGCTGTCGTTATCGACTGTGCTGGGCAACACGGCCAGGTAATTGTTCGTAATGTTGGTGTTGGTGGGTGGCGGAAGATAAGACTGAAACGACTGGGAAGCCTTTGAGATGCGGCTGGTGGGGATGGCGTTGTTGGGGAACGGCGTCCGTGCCGCCGTCCCGGTCGCGCTGGTGGGATCGTAAATCACTTGCGGGAACGCGCTGAAGTCCCCCGTCCGCTCGGCCGCGGTCGGTATGCTCTGGTAGCCGATAGGAGTCGTGGCCGAAACCAGGCGGTATCCGTCGTAGTTCCCGAAGAAAAACAATTTGTTCTTCCGAATGGGACCGCTGATGGTGGCCCCGAATTCGTTCTGATGGTCGACCGGCAAGACCGCCGCAAAGAAGCCTCGGGCGTCGAAATCCGTGTTCCGGAAATACTCGTAAACGCCGCCGTGAAACTGGTTGCCGCCCGACTTCAGAACGTAATTCTCCACGCCCTGCCCTTCGTACATGGCCTTGGCGCCGGCCGTCTCCACCTGAAACTGGTCCACGGCCTCCACCGAAATCCCGAACGCCAGGTTGCGCGTGTCGGCCTCGGTTCCGGCGCTGGTCAACGGCAGACCCTCGATGTAGACCTCGTTCTGATAAGTCTGGCCGCCGTTGAACGAACCGGTAGACGGACCGGCCGCCTGCGTGCTGTAGTTGTCGACGCCTACGGCCAAGCCGGCGAACGCCGAAGGATCGCGGGGAGACCCGGCCGCGTTCATCGCCAGCGGAAGCGCGTCGTAGACATTGTTCTGCATGGAGGAGCCCAGCGCCACATCGTCCGTCTTCAGCACGGATGGCGCGGCTTCCACGGTGATCGATTGCGTGGCCGCGCCGACCTGCAACTTGGGATTCACGGCCACGTTTGCCAGCGCTTCCAAAACCACATGTTGTTGAGTGAGAGTTTCAAAACCGGTGGCCCTGACCGTAACGGTATACTCGCCGGCGGGAAGCAACGAGATCGCAAAAACCCCGGCCTCCGTAGTTTCGCGGGTGGTTTGGACCCCCGTGGCCACATTCATGGCGGTGACTGAAGCGCCGGGTACAGCCGCACCCGATGGATCCGTGACGGTTCCTTGAATCGTTCCACTACCACCCACTTGCGCAGTCGCAGCCGCGACTGCCAGCAGCGCTGCCAATAAGCAATGCAAAACCCGCATCGTTAGCCTCCATTCTTCACGTTTGGCTCAAAATCGGTCCGCTCGCCGGCCTCATTCCTCTTCCTCGATCGGTCGAACCCTGGCGCGCATCGCGCACGGCAAGACAGAATACACCGCGAAAACGGTCTCAGTCCGATCACGGCGATTAGCAGAAGCGAGCCTAAGGTATTCTAAGGCGAATTGAGGCGAATGTCATCAAATCTTTCGCCGTACCGAAAACTAGACGAAACGCATACCGATGCCTATGCTTTTCGCATAGGTTCTGGCGGGCGATTGGTGGTGATACCCTGAGGTAGCGCGAACCTTGCCATGCCGAAGTCAGGGCCTGCCACGAAACGACTGTGCCGACCGCTCTCTGACGTTCGCGGCTCCGACGTGCTTTCCGAGCCGCGACCGTTAGGAGCCGTGAAAAAATGGCAAGCTAAAGCATGCCCCACCAAGGTGGGGCATGCTTTAGCTTGCCCATTGCCCGCTTGCGGGCAATCATTTCACAACTCCTTAGGGAGCGGTTGCCGCCCACGGCGCCTCCCGGCGACGGTCGCAGCCCGATGCCTCGCAGCGCCGGTTCTGCTCGCCCTCGCGCTGCCCCTGGTGTGCGCGGCGGGCATCGGATTCCCACCGGGAAACCCCAGCTATGGCGTCGACTTCTGGCGCGAGGCGGAGGGTCTGCCGCAATCCCGAGTGAGGGCCATTGTCGAGACCCACGATGGCTACATCTGGTTGGGCACCGATGGCGGCGCCGTGCGCTTCAACGGGAGCAGTTTCATGGCGTTCACCGTGGAAACCGGAAGTCTGAAAGACAACGAAGTCTGGGCGCTTCAGGAAGACGACGAGAATGCGCTTTGGATCGGCACCTATGGAGGCGGCCTGACCCGCCTGAAAGATGGCCGGTTCCGAACCTTATCGACCTCCGACGGCCTGCCCGACGATGTCGTCACGCGCATCGACAAGGATTCGTCGGGAGATCTCTGGATCGCGACGTCCAGCGGGTTCTGCCGTTATTCGCACGGGCGTTTCACGCGCATTGTAGCGCCGGGCAGACCCACCGTCGGCGGACGCGACACCATCTGCGCGCGCTCTCCTGGCGGCGTGTTCGTGTCCACGGGCTCTCAGGTGCTCCGTTACTCGGACGGCCGCTTCGACCCGCTCGGCGGGCTCGTCCAGAAAGGCGACGGATCGATTGAACGGCTCACGTGCGCCGCCGATGGTTCGGTGTGGGTCGGATTCAGCAATGGCGCGATCAAGAACTGGAAGAACGGCAGGGCCGTCACATTCACGCCGCAACACGGCCCAGCCACCGAGATCGCGCTGCTCTATGAAGACCCCGCCGGGGGCGTCTGGGCGGTTTTGGGGCGGACGATTTACCGTCTGCGGAACGGGCGATTCCTGCCCTTGCCCCTGGAGGATGAGAAGACCGACCTCGGCGCCGTGTACAGCATGTTTGTCGACCGGGAAGGCAGCATCTGGGTGGGACTCCAATCGAATGGGCTAGGGCGTCTCCGCGTGAAGCAGATCTCGACCCTGCCCGCTCCGGAAGGCGTGCCCGACGATATTGCGCGGTGCGTTTTCCAGGACCGGCACGGCGACGTCTGGGTCGGAACCACCAACGGTTTCGCCCGGTATCGCGAGGGAAGGCTGCTTTCGCACACGATCCTCCCGAAAGGGCATTTGGGACCCGTCAGATCGTTCGCGGAAGATCCGCAAGGCCGGCTCTGGATTGCGGCCGGCAAGGATCTGCTGCTGCTGGATCACGGCCGTCCGACCGCTTTCCCCGGCTGGCGGCCGTCTTCCGTAATCATGGTGATTTACCGGGATTCGCTCGGCGGCATGTGGGTGGGCGCCGACTGGGATGGGCTCTACCAGTGGACCGGCCAGGCTTTCCGCAATTACCGTACCCAGGACGGATTGGCCGGAAATCGAGTCCGCGCGCTGTTGCGCGACCGCCAGGGCGCACTCTGGGTCGGAACAGCCGGGACTGGCGTAAGCCGGTTTTTTCAGGGGAGGTTTACCAATTATGGGACCAGTACGGGCCTGGCTGGGAATCGTGTTTATGCCATTCACGAAGACGAAAACGGAACACTGTGGTTCGCCGCGCGTGGCGGGCTGACCCGGCTCAAGGACGGAAAGTTCTTTTCCTATGCCTCGGCTCCAGGCCTGTTGGCCGATTTCGTCTATAGCATTCTCGACGACGGACCAGGCAACTTCTGGTTTAGCTCCGCCCACGGGATCTTCAAGATCGGTAAAGCCGAACTGGCGGATTTCGCGGACGGGCGGGCCAGGAAAGTCACCCCGGTGAGTTATGGCGTGCGCGATGGGATGAAGACGCGCGCCGGCAACGTCGGCAACCAACCTGTAGCATGGAAGACATCCGATGGCCTGCTGTTGTTCACTTCCTTGAAGGGCGTGGTGGTGGTGGATCCCAGCCGCCTGACATCCAGTTCCTATGTTCCCCCCGTGCACATCGAAGGCGTCACTGTGAACCGCCAGAAGCAGCCACTGGACCGCGAACCCAGTTTGCCGGTGGGCGCGGGAGAGGTCCAGATCGACTACGCCGCGCTGAGCTATCTGAATCCCAAGAAGGTCCGCTATAAGTACATGCTGGCGGGGTTCGACGCCGACTGGGTGGACGCCGGAGACAGAAGCTTCGCCTACTACGCGAATCTGCCTCCGGGCACTTTCCGTTTCCACGTGATCGCAGGCAGCGTGGACGGGCAGTGGAATCGGCAGGGGGCTTACTTTGGATTCCAATTGCGGCCGCGCTTTTATCAAACACGGTTGTTCTGGGGCGCCGCCGTCTCGGTTGTGTTGCTGATCGCGTGGCTGTTCCACAGGCTTCGGATGCACGAGCTAAAGGCCCGGTACCGAGCGGTCCTGGGGGAGCGCCACCGGATCTCGCAGGACATTCACGACACCTTCGCCCAAAACCTGGCCGGCATTGCGCTGCAACTGGATTCGGTCACCATGCAGTTGGAGGAGATCCCGCCGGGGGTGCGGGGCCGGCTCGACGAAGCCTGCAACCTGACTCGCTATAGCCTGGCCGAAGCCCGGCGCACCTTAATCGATCTGCGCTCCGATGAACTCGAAGGCACGGAATTGACGATTGCGCTGCCCGAGATCGCCAGGCGGCTGGTGGGCGCCGCCGCCGTTCAGACCGCCATGCACGTGGCCGGTACGCCGCAACGGCTTGGCCCGGTGACCGAGAAAGCCCTGATCCGCATCTTCCAGGAGGCCATGGCGAATGCGCTGAAACACTCCCATGCCGGAAGTATCGATATCCAATTACGCTACGAGGAAGCGGGCCTCGTGCTGGCGGTGAAGGACGATGGCCGCGGCTTCGATGCGGAACGCGCGATTCCCCTGGCCGTGGGGCACTACGGACTGACCGGCATGCGCGAGCGAGCCGAGCGGATCGGCGGGCGCATGACGCTGACCAGCGCGCCCGGTCAAGGTACTGAACTGGTGATTTCCGTGCCGTTCGCCGAATAGCGCCGGCACATAGGATACGAGCTTATGAGTGACTCATCGCAGATCCGCATCATGATTGTGGAGGATCATTTCGTGGTCCGCGAGGGGCTGAAAGCGATCATCGACAGCCAGAAGGACATGGTCACCGTCGCCGAAGCCGGCAACGGCAGGCAGGCAGTAGAGGCATTTGAACAATATCAGCCCGACGTCACGCTGATGGACGTGAGAATCCCCGGCCTGAATGGCATCGACGCGATCGGCGCCATCGTCGCGAAATTCCCCAACGCCCATGTCATCGTGCTCTCCACGTACGGCGGCGACGAGAACATCTTTCGAGCCTTCCAGGCGGGCGCGATGGCCTATTTCCTCAAGGACATCAAGGGCCAGGACCTGGTGGACGCGATTCGAGCCGTCCATGCGGGGCAGCGCGTGGTGCCGCCGGAGATCGCGTCCCAACTCGCCGGGCGAGTCCCGCTCACGGCTTTGAGCCCGCGCGAGATGGAGATCCTGACTCTCGTCGCGAAGGGCAAGTCCAATAAAGAGATCGCCGCCGAACTCGCCATCAGCGAGGGCACGGTCCGGGTTCACGCCAGCAATCTGCTTTCCAAGCTCCGTTGCAGCGGCCGGGCCCAGGCGGTCTCGGAAGCCATCCGCCGCGGCATTATCGAAGTGGAATGACGCCGCCTTCCGGCCGCTGGTAGCGCCGGGCCCAGAGGGCGCCCCCTTGCCGCCGGTGTTCTTCCCCCCCACCGGCGACAAGATCGCCGGCGCCGCGTGTTACCCTGATTCGGCGGCGGATTGTCTGTGAAGCGATTTCCCTTTCTCGACTGGATGCGCGGGCTGGCCGTGGTCATCATGATCCAGTGCCACGTGTTCAATTCCTTCGCGCGGATGGACCTGCGCGAGGGCGGCCCCTACGTGCTTTCGCAATTCGTGGGCGGAATGGCCGCGCCGTTGTTCCTCTTCATGGCGGGCATGACGTTCGCCTTCCAGTTGGAGAGCCTGGAGCGCCGCGAACCGAACCGCTGGCGGCGCTGGCGCATTTCGCTGCGGCGCGCGGGCTACATCCTGGGCATCGCATTCCTGTTCCGTTTCACCAACTGGCTGGCCAGCCTGCCCCATTCCGACCTGGGCGAGATCACCAAGGTGGACATCCTAAACTGCATGGGCGTGGGGATCGCGGCGGTCTCCTTCGCGGCCCTATTCGAGTTCAAGGGGCGCGTGCGCTTCGCCGTGCTGGCGGGGCTGGCGATCGCCGCGGCGGCGCCCATCCTGACCAACCTCCCGTGGGACGGAACGCCGCCGCTCGTCCAGGAATACCTCGTGCCCGGTCCCGGCCGCCCGCGATTCGCGTTCTTCCCGTGCGCGTCTTACGTCGGGTTCGGCCTGGCCGCCGGCGCCATCGTAAAGCGCACGGCCGCGGACCGGTTAGACCGCTTCATGCAATGGTCCGCGTTGAGCGGTTTCGTGCTGGTCTTCTCGGCCCAGTATTTCTCCAACATCCCATATTCCATCTACCCGAAATCCGACTTCTGGAGAGACAGCCCGGCGCTCATCCTGATCCGCGTGGGCATCATGCTGCTGATGATGGGCGGGGCGTACCTCTGGACGGAGTTCGGCATGGGGACGACCTGGAGCTGGATGCTATGCTTCGGGAAGACTTCGCTGATGGTGTACTGGGTGCACGTGATGCTGGTTTACGGGGACTTGGCGAAGCCATTCAAGCGGGCGCTATCGATTCCGCAAACCCTGCTGGCGACCCTCCTGGTGATGGTGTCGATGGTGGCGCTGGCCGCCGCGCGGCTATGGTGGAAGGCGCGGCGGGCCGCCGCGGCCACGGCCGCCAGCGCGAATTAGGGCGCGTCGCTGTGCTCGCCGGTTCCCTTCCCGGCAGCTAGTTTCTCAGCCAGGTTGTCGATGGAGGCGCTCCGTAAAACGCCCATCATGGCCTCCTGCGCTTCGGCCCAGACGCCATGCGCCGAGCACGCCTCCTGGCGGCCGCAAGCGTGGTCCGAAGTGAGACACAGGTTGAGGCGCACCGGACCCTCGATGGCCTGCACCACATTCAGTATCGATGCGCCGCGGTTGGCCTTGGGGAGCTCGAAGCCCCCGGTGTTGCCCCGGTGCGAAACCACCAACCCGGCGCGGGTGAGGCTTTGCAGCACTTTCGAAAGAAACTGCTCGGGACATTCGGCCTCGCGGGCCAGTTCCCCGCGGCTGGCGCGTGTTCCCGGCGGTAGTCCGGCCAAGTGAATCATCACCCGCACGGCATAGTCGGCGGCTCTTGTCAGTTGCATATCGGATATGTCCCATTGTAACCTTACCGCCGCATTCGGCGCGGGCCTGGCACTACTGAGAGTGGATCGTGATGGTCGTGCCGGTCGAGGCGCCGCGCACCGCAACCATCTGGATGCCGCGCGGGGAATACAAGTCAAGTCAGGGTGGAGCGACGGTCGCGGCGAGAGACCCCGGCGTGGCACAATGATCGCATGTGGAATGCGATCCGGATAGGTGCGCTGGCCTCGGTGGTGGTAGCTGCCGGCGGCGTGCGCGCGGCGGACAATCAATTGACCGCCAGAGAGAAGGCCGCCGGCTGGCAACTGATGTTCGACGGCAAGTCGTTCGCCGGGTGGGAAGATCCCACGAAGAAATCTCCGCCGGGAGATTCGTTCGTCGTCGAAGACGGATGTCTGAAGGCGGTGGCGCGTCCGCGCATCGTGGAAGACCTTTTTGCCCGGGATACGTATAGCGATTTCGAACTGGACTTCGACTGGAAGATTTCGCCGGGCGGCAACAGCGGCATCAAATACCGGATTCAAGACCGCGTGTTTTTGCTCGCCCGCCCGGGAATGAAGTTCGAGGACCTGGTGAACCTGACCCTGAAGGACCGTCCCAAGGGGCGGCCGGCGCATGGGCAGGAATACGTGATCGGGTTCGAATACCAGTTGCTGGACAATGTCCTGAACCCCGATGGGCGCGTGGGACCGAGCCACCAGGCGGGCGCCCTGTACGACATGTTTCCGCCGTCTCGGGACGTGACGCGACCGGTGGGCGAATGGAACCATTCGCGGCTGGTGGCCAGGGGCGAGCACGTCGAGCACTGGCTCAACGGCGTGAAGGTGGTGGATGCCAGCCTGGATGCGCCGGAGGTGGCGCGGGAAACGGGCGTGCGCTGGGGCGTAGGCTCGCCGGTCGACGAGCTGCTGGTGAAGCACCCGCGCAAAATCTGCCAGATCTCGCTCCAGAACCACGACACCGAAGCGTGGTTCCGGAACCTCAAGATCCGGCGGTTGAAGTAGGAAGACCGGCGGAGACTTTTATCCCCTTTCCGCCCCGCCAAAACGTGCGAAATTGGGAACAGGTGAGAAAGCTCTATTACTGGAAGCTGCAGCGCCGCGAGATCATGCTGGGCGAGCGCACCGTCCTGATGGCGGTGTTGAACGTCACGCCCGATTCCTTCTCCGACGGCGGCAAGTACGCCGATCCCGATCGCGCCTTTGCCCGCGCCATCGAACTGGAGGAGCAGGGAGCCGACATCGTGGATATCGGCGCGGAATCCACGCGGCCCGGCTCGGCGCGTATTTCCGCCGCCGAGGAGATGCGGCGGCTCATCCCCGTCCTCAAGCGTTTGAAGGATCGCTTGAGCATCCCCGTTTCCGTGGACACCTACAAGGCCGAGGTGGCGGAGCGCGCCCTCGAACTGGGGGTCGAGATCATCAACGATCCCTCCGGCCTCACCTTCGAGCCGCAGCTTGCGCGCGCGGTTTCCAACCACGACGCCGGCCTGGTTCTCAACCACATGCGCGGGCGCCCCGAGACGTGGGCCAAGCTCGGCCCCATGCCCGACCCCATGGGCGCCATCGCCCGCGACCTCGATGCCACCGTCAGCCGCGCCCGCCGCGTGGGGATCGACAAGACTAGGCTGGTGATCGACCCCGGCATCGGCTTTGGAAAACGCAAGGAGCAGAACTCGCTGATCCTGGGCCGGCTGACGGAGCTTGCCGGCCTGGATCTTCCGATCATGGTGGGACCGTCCCGCAAGCATTTCCTGGCCCACCCGGACCCCGAAGAGACCAAGTTCGCCACTGCCGCGGCGGTAGCCGCCTGCGTGCTGAACGGAGCCCACATCGTGCGCGTTCACGACGTGCGCGAGATGCGCGCCGCCGCCGAAGTAGCCGATGAGATTCTCCGTGCCAGGGAGGGCTGAGAATGAAAAAGCGTCTGACCCCTTTTGTGTTGCTGGCGTCCGCGGCGTTCGGCCAGATGGCCAACCGGCCGGTGGATTATGCGTTGGTCCTCGAGGACGCACCGGTGGCCCGGAAGGTCGCCTCCCGCGCCGCGCTCCACAGCGCCGCGGCGCAGGCCCAGCTTCAGCGGATTCGCAGCGCGCAGAGCGGCGTGCTCGCGGAACTGGCGCGCCGCAAGGTGAAAGTGGCCGGGACTGCGCAGACTCTGGTAAACGCTGTTTTTGTGACGGCCACCCGCGAAGAAGCCGCGCAACTGGTCGGCATGCCGGGAGTGGTCCGGGTGGTTCACCTGCCGCGCTACAAGCCGGCCCTCGACAAGGCGGTGGGCCTGGTGAACATCCCGGTGGGAGGTGTCCCCAACGGCGGAGCCGGTATCAAAATCGGGATCGTCGATTCGGGAATCGACCAGAATCACCCGGGATTCCAGGATTCCTCGCTAACACCGCCGTCCGGTTTCCCCAGGGGCGATGCCAATTACACCAACAACAAAGTGATTGTGGCGCGCAGCTACGTGGCGCTGGATGCGGCGGTATACGATACCCCGGACGACAACTCGGCGCGCGACCACATGGGCCATGGAACGGCCATCGCCATGATTGCGGCGGGCGTCCAGAATACCGGACCGCTGGCCACCATCCAGGGCGTTGCGCCCAAGGCGTTCCTCGGCAATTACAAGATTTTCGGCTCGCCGGGCGTGAACGACTACTACTATCAATCGACCCTGGTGGCCGCGCTCACCGACGCCGTGAATGATGGCATGGACGTGGTGACGCTTTCGCTGGAAGAGGGCGATCCCGCCACTAACGGCCCCTTGGATGTCGATCCGGCGTGCGCCGGTTCCAATGGCGACACGCACTGCGACGTCTTCGCCGAAGCGGTCGAGAACGCGGTCCATCTGGGCACCGTGGTGGTGGCCGCCGCCGGCAACGACGGCAACACGGCTCCCAATTACCCCACCCTCAATTCGATCCACTCGCCCGGCACCGCGCCTGACGCCATCACCGTGGGTGCGTCTATGAATTCTCACGTGTTCTACCAGGCGGTGCACGTGAACGGCCCGGGCGCACCGTCGAACTTGCAGAACATCCACGCCCTGTTCAGCAACGGGCCACAGGTGTCGACTTCGCCCGCGCCGCTCCGCGATGTGACCCAATTGCAGAACGACGGGCTGGCCTGCTCGGCTCTGCCGGCGGGCTCGCTCACCGGGGCCATCGCGTTGATCCAGCGCGGCACGTGCCTGCAGAGCAATAAGGTGATCGACGCGCAGAATGCGGGCGCCGTGGGCGTCGTGATCTACCAGACGAGCGGCCTGGAAACGCCGGTCAGCATTTTCGCGCAAGACGCCGGCATTCCGGCCGTTCAGATCGGGTACACGGATGGCGTGGCGCTGAAGAATTACCTGGCTGCCAACCCGGGCGCAACCGTCACTCTGGACCTGACTTTCACGCCGGTGAGCGCCGCGACCAACACCGTGTGGCCCAGATCTTCGCGAGGGCCTTCCATCGGGAATTTTGGCAGCACTCAGACATTTGTGATCAAGCCGGAGCTGGTTGCGCCCGGCGCCGACCTCTACACCGCCGCCCAGAAACTCGACCCCAACGGCGACGCGTACAACGCCACGGGATATACCAGCGTGACGGGCACCAGTTACGCGGTCCCCATGGTGGCGGGGGCGGTGGCGCTGGTGAAACAAAATCACGGCAACTGGACGCCCGCGCAACTCAAGTCGGCGGTGGTGAATACCGCTACTCAGGATGTGACGGATGGCGGAGTCACGGCGAGCGTAAACGCCATGGGCGCGGGCAAGCTGAGCGTGGGGGACGCGGTCAACGTGGCCGCCACGCTCGACCCGGCCACCATCTCTTTCGGGCCCATCGGCGCCGGCGCATTGCCCATCCGGCGCACGCTGAACATCACCAATGTCAGCACCTCCACCGCGACATTCAACTTCGCCGTCGAGCCCCCAAACGCGAGTGTGACGGTCTCGCCCCCCAGCATCGCTTTGTCGGCGGGCCAGACGAACAGCGTGGCAGTCACTCTTCAGGGCAGCCGCCCCAGCCCTGGTTCATACGAGGGGTTTATCGTCGTTACCGGCGCCGTACCCACATTGCGCGTGCCGTACCTGTATTTTGTGGGGGACGGCGCGCCGTATAACATCTTCCCGGTTGTCAACGGTATGTTTGCCACCACGGTGAGCACGCCGCAGTGCTGCTACCTCGGTTTCGAATTGGTGGACCAGTATGGCGTGCCCATCCCCGCTCTGGCGCCGCTGTTCAACGTCGTCACGGGCGGCGGCAGCATCACTACCGCCTACACAACCACGAACCAGGGGATAGGGTTCGCCCTGGTCGGTACCGGCCCGCAGCCCGGCGACCAGATCTTCACCGCTACCGCGGGCGGACTCACGGTGGAATTCGATGGGTACGGGGTGTTTCCCCCAGCGATCAACGGTAACGGCGTGGTCAACGCGAGCAGTAACCAAGTGGGCCAGGGACTTGCTCCAGGTTCTTACATCTCGATCTACGGCACATCTTTGGCGGATGCCCTCGTCTTCAGCCCCACGCTCTCCCTGCCTGTCTCGCTGGGCACCGTGAGCGTCAGCTTCGACGGCGGCGGTCTCAGCTTGCCGGGCCATATTTCTTTCGTCAGCCCGGGCCAGGTGAACGTGCAAATCCCGTGGGAGTTCCAGGGACAATCATCGGTCCAGATGACCGTGTGGGTGAGCTATATTCCCAGCGCGATTTACACCGTGCCCCTGAACACGTACTCGCCGGGTATCTTCGAATTCAACGATAACGGCCACCTGTCGGCGGCCGCAACCGATAACTATGGCGTGGTCTTCACCCAGGCCAATCCGGCCAAACGCGGGCAGACCATCGTGCTCTATGTCAACGGGATGGGACCGGTGGACCACCAGCCGCCCTCCGGCGAGCCCACGCCGTTGCCGCCGCCTCTCGCCAACACCGGTACGGCTTCGGTGACGATCGGGAACATCGCCGCGCACGTCGACTTCAGCGGCCTCTCGCCGGGGTGGGTTGGCTTGTATCAGGTGAACGTGGATGTGCCTCCGGACGCCCCCACGGGTCTCCAGCCGATCGTGGTGTCCATCGGCGGGGTCGATTCCAAGGCCAGCGTACTGCCGGTCGAGTAAGGCTATAATGTAACCCTGGGAGCGGTTGCGGTTCGATGACCGACATCAAGAAGAAATTACAGGACGACATTGCCGCGTTGGAGTACGAGCTGCACGTCGAGCTTCCCAAGGAAATCCTCAAGGCGCGGGCCCACGGGGACCTGAGTGAGAACGCCGAATTCCACGCCGCCAAGGAACGCCAGGGCTTCGTCAACGCCCGCATCAACCAGTTGAAACAGCGGATGGCGGAGATGTCCATGATCGATTTCTCCAGGATTCCGCATAATAAGGTGGGACTCGGTTCGACGGTGGTCGTGCTGGATGTCAAGCGCGATGAAGAGTTGACCTACAGCCTGGTCACCACCGAGGAGGCCGACTTCCCCAATGGAAAGATCTCCACGACGTCTCCGATCGGCCGCGCGCTGCTAGGCAAGGAAGAGGGTGACGTGGTCCGGGTGACGAGCCCCGGAGGAGTGAAGGATCTCGAAATCCTGAAGCTGACTACCATCCATGATGCAATCGGCTGAAATATGACATATACCCGCGCCATCGGTGTGGTGTTCGGCGCCATCATCGACCGCATTGTCCGCTGGCTGGCGCTCTCCAGAATCCACCCCAACGTCCTGACCTTTATCGGGCTGGTGATCAACATCTGGGCCGCATGGCTGTTTTCGCAGGGCAGTTTCAAGTGGGCGGGCGTGGTGGTCATCGCCGCCGGGCTATTCGACATGGTGGACGGCCGCGTGGCGCGCGCCACCAGCCAGGTGACGCGCTTCGGCGGTTTCTTCGATTCGGTGGTGGACCGCTACTCCGACCTTGCCCTCTACATGGGCCTGCTGGTCTACTACGCCTCCATCAATCGCTTCTTTTATATCGTTCTCACGGCCGTCGTCATGACCGGCTCGGTGATGGTGAGCTACACCCGCGCGCGCGCCGAAAATACCATTCCGAAATGCAAAGTCGGCTTCCTGGAACGGCCCGAGCGCATCGTCCTGATCATCATCGGCGCGCTGTTCGACCGCATGGCCGCAGTCCTGTGGGTCATCGCGGTGCTCTCCAACCTCACCGTGATTCACCGCATGATCTACACCTGGCGGGAGGCCACGCTCCTGGAAGACGCGCAATTGCGCGCCGCGCCTAATCCTCCAGAATCACGTGAGCCATCCCCAACTCCGCCGTATGTGTGAGCGATAGGGAAACGTTGCGGACGCCCAGTTTTTCAGCCACGCGCGCCGCCACTCCGTGCAGGCGCAGCGTGGGCTTTCCCGAAGGCAGGTTGGCTACCTCGAAATCCTGCCACCGCACGCCGTGCCTCCAGCCCGTGCCGATGGCCTTCATGCCGGCCTCTTTGGCCGCGAAGCGCGCCGCGTAGCGCTCCCAGCGGTTGGCCTTGCGCTCCACGTATGCGATTTCCGCCGGCGTGTAAATGCGTTCGATGAACCGCGCGCCGAACCGCTCGATGGAGGCCCGGATGCGCGGCACTTCCGCCAGATCCACGCCCGTTCCGACAATCATTTCAGCTCCGCCCCCCGCCGCTGCGTACAGATCGTATCGCGGGCATGGGGGTGACGCCGGCGTTGAGCGCCCGGCCACCCTTACTTGGCGGCTTGCGCCATGCGTTTGTGATGTTCGGCCCAGCGCTTCTTCTGTGCCTTGGAGATGCGCCGACGCGCTGCGGCGCTGAGCGCGCGTTTTACTCCAGGGGCCTTCTTTGCGGGCGCCACGGCCGGCTTCCCCTTGAGTTGCGATTGAATCTCGCGGATCTTGCTTTCGATCTTATCTTTCTCGACTTGATAACCAACCAGCGCCATTTCCAGCGTGACCAGGTCTTCTAGGTTGCCTCGTGCCATGGGTTACCCCCCCGCACACTATAACATAAGACGCCTCTGTCTGTGTCAATATGAATGAAGACACATGAGATTGGTCGTTCAACGTGTAACAGAAGCCAGCGTTACTGTGAATAACGGTACTACAGGGTCCATCAGGACGGGCCTGCTTGTTTTTCTGGGAGTCTCGCGGACCGACACCGTCGAGGATGCGGACTATCTCACCGGGAAACTTCTCGGCCTGCGAGTCTTTTCCGACGAGGATGGAAAGATGAACCGCGACGTGCGGGAGGCCGGCGGATCGCTGCTGATTGTCTCGCAGTTCACGCTCTATGGCGACTGCCGCAAAGGGCGGCGTCCCAGCTTCGACCAGGCCGCGCCGCCGGAGCAGGCGCAGGGTCTCTATAATTACTTTGTGGAATCCGCGAAACGGGGCCCGGTTCCAGTCGAAACCGGCGTTTTTCAGGCGATGATGCAGGTGCACATTTTGAATGACGGCCCTGTGACCATCCTGATCGATTCCGCCGAGAGAGCTAAACGATGATTGAAACGTACGGTTATGCCCGCGCCGGACTCCTCGGAAATCCGAGCGACGGTTACTTCGGCAAGACCATTGCCTTTGTCATGTCCAACTTCCGTGCGCGGGTTCTGCTCTACCCCAGCGGCCGGCTGGAAATCAAACCTTCCAAGGCGGATCTCCCGGTCTTCGAGAACCTCGATGATCTCTACCAAACTACACGCTGGCGCGGTTACTACGGCGGCATCCGGATCATCCAGGCGCTGATTGTCAGGCTCATCGATTACTGCCGCGGGAAAGGGATTGAGCTGCCGAACCGGAACTTCACCTTGGAGTACGAATCCAGTGTCCCCCAGCGTCTCGGCCTGGGCGGATCGAGCGCCATCATCACCGCCTCCTTGCGCGCCCTTTGTCAATACTATGACCTCGACATACCGCTTCCCGTTCAGGCGAACCTGGTTCTGGAAACCGAGACCCGCGAGCTAGGCGTCCCCGCCGGGCTTCAGGATCGCGTGGTTCAGGCCTACCAGGGGCTGGTTTACATGGATTTCTCCCGCAGCCTGATGGAGTCTCGCGGCTACGGCGAATATGAGCGCCTGGACCCGGCCCTGATGCCCAACGTCTATGTCGCTTATCGAACCTCGCTCAGCGAAGGGACCGAGGTGTTTCACGGCAACCTGGGGGAGCGCTGGCGGCGCGGCGACCCCCAAGTAATGGAAGCCATGAAGACCTGGGCGGGCTACGCCGCCGAAGGCCGGGAATGCCTGCTGCGCCGCGACTACCAGCGGTTGGCCGAGTTGATCGACGCCAACTTCGATTTGCGCGCGCGCATTTACCAGATTGACCAGGGCAACCTGGAGATGGTTCACGCCGCCCGCAAGGCCGGCGCCAGCGCCAACTTCGCGGGCTCCGGCGGAGCCGTCGTGGGGACTTACACCGGCGACGCTATGTTCACCCGGATCGCCGATTCCATGCGGGCTATCGGCGTGGCCGCCGTCAAACCGAAGATAGTGGTGTGAGGCCGCTGGTCCTGCGTATACTGGGACTTGCCCAAAGATAGACAGGTCCGCTACCGGGACGCCGGCGTGAATATCGACGAAGCCGGCCGCGCCGTTTCTTCCATCCGGAAACTCGCCCGCCGGACATTCACCCGCGGCGTGCTCACCGACATCGGCACGTTCGGCGCGTGCTACCAGCTCGCCGGTTTTCGCAAGCCCATCCTGGTCAGCTCGGCCGATGGCGTGGGCACCAAGCTGAAGATCGCGATTCTCACCGGCCGGCACGACACGGTGGGTGAAGACCTGGTGAACCACTGTGTCAACGACATTGCCGTGCAGGGCGCGATGCCGCTATACTTCCTGGATTACTTCGCCGTGGGCAAGCTGGATGCTCGAGTGGCCGCGGCGGTGGTCTCGGGGATCGCGCGCGGATGCCGGCAAAATGGCTGCGCGCTGATCGGCGGCGAGACCGCCGAGATGCCCGGCCTGTATGCCGAATCCGAGTACGACCTGGCCGGCTTCATCGTGGGCGCCGCCGAACGCTCCGCACTCCTCACCGGCGCCCGCATCCGTGCCGGCGATGTCCTGCTCGCGCTTCGCTCCACGGGGCTGCACACCAACGGCTATTCGCTGGCGCGCAAGCTGCTGTTCGACACGGCGGGTTATGGTCCCAAGACGCTGCTCCCGGAGGTCGGCGCCACCGTCGGCGATGCGCTGCTGGCCGTACATAGGAGTTATCTGAAACCGATAAGCGCTCTGATGGCCGCGGGCCTGCTGCGCGGCGCCGCCCACATCACCGGCGGCGGAATCACCGACAACACCCCGCGCATGCTGCCTGCGGGCCTGGCGGCGGCCATCGATACAACCCGCTGGCGCATTCCGCCGCTGTTCGAGGTGCTGCGCCGCATCGGCAACATTCCCCTGGACGACTACCGCCGCACGTTCAATCTGGGCGTCGGCATGATTCTGGCTGTTCCCGCGCGCAGCGCGGCCCGCGCTGAATCGGTGCTGGCTAAGCTGGGCGAATCCGCATTCCGCGCCGGCGAAGTAGTCGCGCAGAAGCCCGGCCGCCCCCGCGTGGAGTACCGATGAAACGTCTTGGCATTCTGATCTCCGGCCGCGGCTCGAATTTCGAGGCCATCGCCGGCAACATCGCCGCCGGCGCGCTGGACGCGTCGATTGCCGTGGTCCTTGGCAATCGCCCCGAGGCGCGCGGCCTTGAATTGGCCCGCCAGCGCGGCTTGAACGCCGTGTGCATTCCGTCCAAGGGCCTCGACCGCGAAGTCTACGACCGCATGCTACTGGAAGAACTCCGCAAGCACGGCGTGGAGTTGGTCTGCCTGGCGGGTTTCATGCGCCTCCTGAGCGCCACTTTCATCCGGGAATATCCCAACCGTATCCTCAACATCCATCCCTCGCTGCTCCCGGCCTTCCCCGGCCTGGATGCGCAACGCCAGGCGCTGGAGCATGGCGTCAAGATCACCGGATGCACGGTTCATTTTGTGGACGAGTACCTGGATGCCGGCCCCATCGTCGTTCAAACCCCCGTTCCGGTAATGGACGGCGACACCGTGGAGACCCTCTCGGCGCGGATACTCCAGGAGGAACACCGCATCTATTCGGAAGCGATCCGCATCGTGCTTGGCGGGAACTACCGAATCGAAGGCCGGCGCGTCCTTCTGGAAAAGGGGACAGACGCATTTTCCTCGGCGGAGAATGCGTCTGTCCCCTTTTCCTAGCCATTGTGCCGCTGCTCTCTGGCTGCGGCGCGCATCGCCAGGAAAACGGAGAGTTTCATGGGCGGACCCGGGCCGGTGTCCAACTGGCGCTCGACGGCCTTCTGATACTGCCGCAAGATCTCCAGGCGCCGCCGCCGCTCTAGGGGGCAACTCTCGATATCCAGCAGAAGATCGATCTCCCATGTCTGAAACGCGTTGCGCGTGATGGCGCCGCGCATGATCTCCCCCATCAGCCGGTTGAACCGGTGGAGCATCAGCTCCTGCTCGACGAGGTCGTCCGCCTCTGTCATGTTTGACTGATCGGCGGCTTCCGGCAAAAGTATTAGGGTGGCTCCCCGCTGGTATCATGGATCTCGATGAACCTGTTCGGCAAGTGAACCATGGCTACCTTTCAGACGGACTTCCGCATCTCGACGCGGGGCCGGTGCGACGTGCTGGATATCACCCAGCAGGTTTCCGGCGCGGTCTCCGCCAGTAGGATTCAGGCCGGCATCGTCAATATCTCCGGGGTTGGTTCGACGCTGGGCATCACCACCCTGGAGTTCGAGCCCGGCTGCGCGTCCGATTTGAAGCGCGCCCTGGAGAAGATTGCGCCCTCCAACACCGATTACGCCCACAACGCGCGCTGGGGCGACGAAAACGGCTACGCGCACCTGCGCAGCGCGCTGATGGGCACCGCCAGGAGTTTTCCCGTTGCCGGCGGCCGGGTGCTGATCGGAACCTGGCAACAGATCGTGCTGTGCGATTTCGACGACCGCCCGCGCGACCGCCAGATCGTGGTGACGGTGGTGGGGGAATAGGGTCGCGGGCCGCGGCTCGGTACGGCGTCTCATTCAAAGCCGCGACCGTAAGGCAGCGGAGGTCCTCAGCCCCCTACAGCTTTGTGGAGCGCCTCGGCCAGGAGTCGCTGCTTTTCCGGCCCGAGTTTCTTCCCCTCCGCCGTCACGTAGAACACATCGATGGCTTTGTGCGCTTGGGTGTCGATCAGCACCACCTCGATGTTGCCTCCGTTGGAGGAAATCGCCGAGGCCAGGTCGTAGAGCAGGCCGGGGCGGTCTTCGGCCACGATCTCCACCAGCGTCGCCGTGTGGCCGGCCTCCGAATCGAATGAGACCCTGGCGGGGATGCGCGCTTTGCGGCTGGGCAGCGAGGGCTTCGGCCGGTTGCGCAGCAGCTCGCGAACGTCCGTCTTGCCCGCCAGCACCCGCTCGGTGGTGGCGCGCAGGCGGTCGGCCTCCGTGGGATTCAGATCGAGCGTGCGCAAGGGATCGTCAAACGTAAACGTGTCCAGCACCAGGCCGCGGCGGTTGGCAAACGCCTCGGCTTTGAGGATGTTCATGCCGAAACTGGAGAGCGTTCCGGCCACCGAGGCGAACAGGAACGGGCGGTCGGCGGCCACCAGCGTCAGTTGCCAGGCCGATTCCAACCTGCGAACGTCCACGGCCGCCCCCCGCTTCCGGCTTTTCTCTTCGAGCACCATGTGCTCGTCGATTTCCTGCTCGGTATGCGTTCGCAGGTAGCGCGTGGGAAAGCCTTCCAGGAATGCGACGCGCTCGGGCGGGCCGGAGGGGATGGCTTCGATGCGCTCCGTTTCCAGCTCGCGCGTCAGCTCGTTGTAGACCGCCAGGTAGAGCTGCCACAACTGCTCGGCGCGCCACGGCGTCATGACCTCGGGATTGACGGCGCTAATGTCGGCGTAGGTCACCAGCGTCAGGGCTTTGAGGCGTTCGACGGTCCCCATCTGGTGCGCCACGTCGCGGATGGTCCGCGGGTCGAACAGGTCGCGCGACTGCATCACTTGGGAAAGCTCGAGGTGCTTGCGGATCAGAAAGAGCGCGATTTCGCGGTCCGCCGACGGCATCCGGATGCGCGCTATGGCGTCTCGCGCCAGGCGCACGGAGGCATCCACGGGACCTTCGCCGGGGACCCCTTTGCCCACATCGTGGAATAACAGCGCAAACATCACCACAGAAGGCTGTTTCACTTCCGCCAGCAGCTCGCTATAGCCCGCCGGCAGTTTCCTGAGGTTCTGCATGGTGACGAGGGTGTGCTCGTCCACCGTGTAGCGGTGAAAAAAGTCGCGGATCACCAGGCATTCGATCCGCTCCATCTCCGGGAAAATGGCGGCCAGCACGCCGGTTTCGTGCATCGCCCGGACGGCCAGCGGCGCGTGCGGGAGCGAGAGGATCGTATTCAGCGCGGGCCACAGGGGCCGCGGCTCGGCGAAGTGCGCGCGCAGGGCGGCGATCCGGGATTCGATGCGCTGCTCGGCCTCGAGGGAAAGACGAATGCCGTGGCGCGCCACGAATTCGAACAGGCTCAGCGCCAGTTCCGGCTCGACGTCCAGGCTTTGCGGGGCGCGGAAGTGGATGCGCTCCCGATGCACGATGAAATCGGCGTTCGAGACGCGCGAGCGCCAGTCGCGGAACTGCGCGAAGAGCGAGCTGAATTGGGCCTCGCTCGAATCCAGCGCGCGGATGGCGGCGCGGTAGACGACGCGGGCGTGGCGATAGTACTCGCGCATCCATTGGGCGGCGTCGCCCGCCCGCCATAGCTCCGCGATGCCGTCCTGGGCCTCGAACGAAAGCGCGTTGTTGTCGCGCCCGGACTGGAAATGCAGATAGCAGCGGAGCCGCCCGAGAAAGCGGAGGGCGGCCTCCAGTTCCGGCGCCGGCGAATCCCGCGCGCCATGCAGCTGATCGAGCCAGCAGACGAGCTGATGATCGCGCAGGCCGCCGGGAGACTCTTTCACGTTGGGTTCGAGGTGATAGAGCGTGCCGGCGTACTTGGCGTGGCGGGCGCGCGCCAGTTGCGCCAGGTTGCGGACCAGCGGCCCGCGGTTGCCGTGGATAAATCGCGGCAGCTTTTCCGCCAGGCCGGCGTAGAGCGCGCGGTCGCCGGTGAGGTAGCGCTGGTCGAGCAGGCTGATGTTCAGCTCGATGTTGCCGTCGTGAACCTCGGTGCACTCGGCGGGCGTCCGGACCGAGTGGCTGACGCGCAGGCCGGAGTCCCACAGGTGCCGCAGAAACCCCGCGATGGCGTCCTTCGAGGCCAAGGCCAGCTTCTCGGAATCGAACAGCAGCAGCAGGTCCACATCCGAGTAGGGGAACAATTGGCGGCGGCCATCGCCGCCCACCGCGAGCACGGCCAAACCGGCTGGCGCGGTCGGAAGCAGCAACTCCGCCGCGGCTTCCAGCACCAAGCCGTCGACCTGCGCGGTGCGCACGGCCAGAGCGGTGGCGGCATCGCCGGTAGCGAGGAAGTCCCGTCGGATCGAGGCTAGTCCGTCGCTAGAGGGCCGATTCTCCACGATCGTCGTTCCGGATGCGTATGGCTTCGGCCACGTCGTAGACAAAGATCTTGCCATCGCCGATCTTGCCGGTGCGCGCGGCGGCGGAGAGCGCCTTGAGGACTTCTTCGAACCGGCTGGAGGGCACCACCATTTCCAGCTTGACCTTGGGCAGCAGGTCCACGTTGTACTCCTGCCCGCGGTACACCTCCTTATGCCCCTTCTGACGGCCGTGACCGCGCACCTCGCTGATGGTCATGCCGTCGATGCCGATGCCTTTCATCGCTTCCTTCACTTCGTCCAGTTTGAACGGCTGGATGATCGCCTCGATTTTCTTCATGTGGTAATCCTACCTTGCCTCCGGCTACGACTCAAAGATATACCCTTCCTCGCCGTGCATGCTGACATCCAGGCCCTCGACCTCCTGCGCCTTGCTGACGCGCAGGCCCACGGTCAAATCGCAGATCTTCAGAATGACGAGCGTGCCCACAGCGGCCAACACCCAGGCGACGCCGCAGCCGATGAACTGGTTGAGCACCTGCGCGCCGTTGCCGTCCACCAGGCCCAGCGGAAGCGCCCGTCCGGCGGCATCCTTCAACCCGCCATTCACGGCGCTGGTGGCGAAGACGCCGGTGAGCAAGGCTCCCAGCGTGCCACCCGCCCCATGCACGCCGAAAGCGTCGAGCGAATCGTCATAGCCGAACCTGGCCTTGACGCGCGTGACCATCAGGTAGCACACCACGCCCGCGCACAGCCCGATGAGGAGCGCTGGAAACGGCTTGACGAAGCCCGACGCCGGCGTGATGGCCACCAGGCCGGCCACGCATCCCGAGATGCCGCCCAATACGCTGGGCTTGCCGCTGACGAACCACTCCGCGGCCACCCACCCGAGCGTGGCGGCGGCGGCGCCGAAATGCGTCGCCACGAACGCGCTGGTGGCCAGGCCGGAGGCTGCCAGCGCGCTGCCGGCGTTGAATCCGAACCATCCCACCCACAGCAGGCAGGCGCCGATGAAACTGATCACCAGGTTGTGCGGCTTCGACGGAAACTCGGGATACCCCAGCCGCTTCCCCAGGTACAGCGCGCAAATCAGGGCCGAGACGCCGGAGGTAATATGCACCACCGTGCCGCCGGCGAAATCGAAACAGGGAATCCGGCCGCCCAGGAAAGCGTTCAGGAACCCGCCGTTACCCCACACCATGTGAGCCATCGGAAAATACACCAGGAAGCACCACAGCACCATGAACAGCAGCATGGCGCTGAACTTCATGCGCTCGGCAAACGCTCCGCAGATCAATGCGGGGGTGATGATGGCGAACATCAACTGATACACCATGAAGGTTTGCTGCGGGATGGTGGGGGCGTAATCGGGATTGGGCGCGCTGCCCACATGGTTCAACAGCGCGAAATGCAGGTTCCCCAGGAATGGCGAAGGCCCGCCGAAAACCAGGCTGTAGCCCACTACCGCCCAGAGAACGGTCACCACCGCCATCAGAATAAAGCTCTGCATCATGGTACCGAGAACGTTCTTTCGCCGCACCAGCCCGCCGTAAAAGAGGGCCAGGCCGGGGCCTGTCATCATGAGGACCAGCGCGGCGCTGATCAGCATCCAGGCGTTATCTCCGGCGCTTTGCGCGGACTTGGTAGCGGTTTCGAGGGCCGCCATTCTGGCCTGAAGATCCGAAGTGGCCTGCGCCAACAAGGCCGCGGGCGTGGTAAGGAGTGCAAGCGCACAGAGCTTGGCTAAGTGTCTCATCGTGGGACCGGCTGCGAACTAGGCTTTCTAACCCAGTGTCCCTCAGGGATTTGGCCGCCCCAAGACGGAACTTTCTATGGGCCGGATTGGATTTTTTTATGGCTGCCCGGCGATGGCAACGGTTTTGGCAATTCGTCTATAATCCCAATATGGCTTGGCGCATAGGCTACCTCGACGTGGTCGTCCCGCGCGGCCCGGGCGGCGCTGCCGTGCTGATCGGTCTCATCCTCGCCCTGGCAGTGATCGTCGGCGGCATCTGGTGGGTTCGCCAGCGCCGGAAGCGCGCTTGAGTATTTGGCTGCAACTGCCCATCGGCTACCTGCTCTCCGTCATGGTGGAGGCGCCGGTGCTTCTGTTTGCGCTCTCGCCAGTGCATCCGCGTTGGCGTAAATGGTTCGCGGCGTTTTGGCTGACCGGCTGTTCGTATCCCATCGTCGTGCTGGTGCTTCCCGCCTGGACAGGCAACTGGTACGTGCCGGTAGCCGAGACGTTTGCGCCGTTGTTCGAGTGCCTGCTGTTCGCCGTGCTGTTTCCCGAAGGCCGCAATCGGCGCGACATGGCGGCCATCGTCGCCGCCAATCTTGCATCCTTCGCCTGGGGCGAGTTGCTATTCGGCGTGCTGCGGCTTGGGCCCGCGAGATAGGTGAGCCAGCCGCAATCCGAACCAGAGCGCCAACGCGCATACCAGCACGGCCGCCACCATCGGATCGCGCATGCCGGCCAGCGGCCATGGGTGGCTGAACCCGGGCAAGGCTCCCACCAGCAAGGCAATGCCGGTCAGGCCAAAGGCAAAGGCAGGCTCTCGTGGAAGAGACTCCGAAACCGCCGCCAGCGCCACTGGCATAGTCGTGGCCACCAGAAACATGGCGACGATCTTCTCCACGTGAGAGGCAGTGCCGAACATCAGCAGCGGTATCGACATTGTGAGGGTGCAGACCGCGGTCCGCATCCAGCCGAACCGATCCGCCAGCACGCCCCCCAGTCCCTTGCCCAAAGCGGCAGCCAGGACCAGGAGCGCGGCCAGCGCCGGCGACGATGTCCACGGGAAGCTAAACGCCAGGCCGAGCAGCGACCGCATGGCGACCGAGATCAACAGCAACGGCAGAATCAGTCTGCCACGCCCCAAGGGACGTTGCGGCCTGTCCCGAGGCTGCGGCACGGGCGCCTCGTGCACCAGCAGCAACACCGAGAATATGCCCAGCAACAGCGCACCCATCCAGAGTGCGGAGAATCCGCTCTCTCCCAGTAAAGTCCCCAGGAACAGTCCGGCGGCGCCCGGCGCGACGACGATGCCCGCGGGCGCCGCGAATCCGGGCTTCAACCGAAGCCCGACACTTCCGCCTCCGAGGTGGAACAGCGCGTTGCCGGCGCCCGCGAGGCATACCGCCGGGATGGGGAGGGAACCTGGGACAAGCATCGCCGCCGCAGTCAGCGCACATCCAGTTGCCGCCGCCTGCCGGTACCATTGCCGGCTGTCTACTGCCAGTGCCAGCAACGGCTGCAAGCCGAACGCGAGGAGGCCGTATGCCGCGGCCAGGGCGGCGAAGGCGCCCGCGTCGCCATGGTGGGATGTGAACCACCCGAACAGGAGTGCCGCGCACGCGGCATCGACAGCGGCGTGCGCACTGCCGTAAAAAACGAGAGTCGTAACCCCTTATTATCCACGCAACCCCGGCCGGACCGTAATTCCCATCCTCCACCCCCCGCTGCTTTACCCGCTCCCTGCAATCGTGTTCAAATTGGGCTTTAGAGGTGAACTAGATGAAGAAAGCACCGCCGGAGAGGGTCTCGCAAGAAACAGTCACCTTTAACGTCAACGAACTGGAGCCGTTGCTTTCCCCGCCGCCGATGCGCATCCCGCCATTTGAGCCGGCCGTGGTCAAGGTGAAGAGCGGGGAAACCATGCTGATCCGTCCCATGAAAATCGAGGAGGCGCCCCTGTTCCTGGCTTACATCAAGAAGTTGATGGATGTCGACCATGATTTCTACGACATTGTGGGCGCGCGGGTTTACGCCGAGGTGCTGGGCTGGGTCAGGAACCGGTTGAAGGACCCGTATCAGCTTCTGGGAATCATAGATGGGCGCGTGGTGGCATTCTGCAATGGCCGTCTGATGAATGAGGACATCAACATCAGCCTGCACAGCATGGCTTTCCGACGAGGTTTGCGGGCCGGCGCCATCATGTATTACGCCAAGTGCGACTACTGTTTCGAGACATTGAAGCAAAAGGAGTTCTGGGCCACTTACGAGAGCTACAACGGCCTCAAACGGTGGGGCATTGGGATGGCGCAGCCTTCCTATCCCTGGCCCAACCTCCAGCATGAGCTGGGAGGCGCCAAGGTTTTTTACGTCACTCGGGAATACTGGCAAACCACGGTCAAGAATTACCTGGAGGAAATGATCCAGACCAGGCTGGAACGGCCGGTCCCCGCCGAGGTTCTGAAGCGCAACGAAAAGATCGCGATGCCGGAGAAGCTGGAAGAAGATTGACGCACCGGCTGCAGTACAATTCGAGGCTGCGCGTGGGGCCGCTCGAACCGGCCAAGCTTGACCCGAATCTGCGCGTCTTTGAAAAGCTGCTGCTGGCATCCGCGCCCGCCAGGAGCCTGGCTTTCCTGATCGACGATGGAGGCGGACGAACCTTCGCCTCAGCCTTCGAGAAGGAACTGGCGCGCCGCCTCAGCACCGGAGTCGCGCGATTGGCCCATGGGGATCTCGAAGGCGGTGCGGCGCGGATCAGAGGTCTCGGCTACGGCCTGACGCCCAGCGGCGACGACTTTCTGGCCGGCTTCCTGTTGGGCATGCATGCGCTGGAGATGGCCGCTGGCATCGATCTCGCCGCCGAACGCCACACTATCCGCGAGGCCGCGCGCGGCCCCAACCCGTTCTCCGAAGCTATGCTGCGCTCAGCCGCGGAAGGCCGGTGTTTCGAGCGGGCCGGGTCGCTCATTCGAGCCTTATTTGACGGCGCGGAGGCGGATGTGGAACGGCACACGCGGCGCCTGTTCGCGGTGGGCGCAAGCTCCGGCGCGGATCTGGGAGTGGGCCTGTTTTTCGCGCTGAAGGTGACCGCATGGTCGTGAAAGGCGACATCAAGACCGGCGTGTACTTCGACTCGGTCACGCTCATGATCGTGGGGCGGGATATCACCGCAGCCACGGGCGTGCTGGATGCCGCGGTGGTCATGGGCACCAGGGAGAACCAGGCCATTTTGAAATCCGCGGGCCTTTGGCTGCGCCAGTTCGATGCCGCCTCCGACACCGACCTTCTTCTGGCTGTCAAGGCGGCCAGCGCGGAGGCCGCAGCCGGCGCTTTGCGCGCGGCCGGCGAGCGGCTCAAAAGCGTTCGCGACCGCACCGCAGCCGCCGGCGAGTGGCGTCCCCTGAGCCTCGAAGGGGCGCGCAAGCTTCTGCCGGGCGCCAACGTGGCCCTCATCTCGGTGGCCGGCCGCTATGCGGGCGAGCAGGCCATGCAGGCGCTGAAGGCCGGCCTCAACGTCCTGCTGTTCTCCGATAACGTGCCGCTGGCGCAAGAGATCGAGCTGAAGAAGTTCGCGCTCGCCAAGGGTTTGCTGCTCATGGGACCCGACTGCGGCACCGCCATTATCAATGGGGTTCCGCTGGCCTTCGCCAACGCGGTCAACCGCGGCGACATCGGCATCGTCGCGGCCGCCGGGACGGGCCTCCAGGAGGTCAGCAGCCTCATCTCCAATCAGGGAGCGGGAATCTCCCAGGCCATCGGCACGGGCGGCCGGGACGTGAAGGAAGAAGTCGGCGGAATCATGTTTCTGGAGGGCCTGAAGGCTCTCATTCAGGATGCGGCCACCCGCGTGATCGTGCTCATTTCCAAACCTCCCCACGAGTCCGTCTTGAAGAAGATCGGCAAGGTTCTGAAAGGCGTCCGCAAGCCCGTCATCGCGGTGTTTCTTGGCGCGGATGAGGAGACCGTGCGGCGCTACGGCGCGACGCCGGCGGCCACTCTCGAAGATGCCGCGCTCATGGCTTGTAGGGCAGGCCCTCGGCCTGCCAACGGTCAGGTCGCAGGCCTCCCCAACCTTGCCCACGGCCAGCAGTACATCCGCGGCCTCTTCAGCGGCGGCACTTTCTGCACCGAAGCCCAAGTAATATTCCGGGACCTGGGCATCCGGCACGTCTACTCTAATGTGCCCCTGCCACCCTTCACGGCTCTGCGCAACGTCTGGAAAAGCCATCGACACACGCTCATCGACCTCGGCGAGGACGTTTTCACGGTGGGCCGGCCGCACCCCATGATCGATTACTCGCTGCGAAACCGGCGCATCCTGGAGGAAGCGGAAGACCCCGCAACCGCCCTCATCCTGCTGGACGTGGTGCTGGGCTACGGCGCCAACATGGACCCGGCCGGCGAGCTGGCCCCTGTGATCCGCGACGCGCAAGCCAAACGCCCCATCGTCTTTGCCTGCTCGGTGACCGGCACACCGCGCGATCCGCAGAACCGGACCAAAGTGGTGGAGGGCCTCGAAGCCGCGGGCGCTCGCGTGTTTCCAAGCAACGCCGCGGCCTCGAAGTTTGCGGCGCAGGCGGCCAGGAGCCTGGAGGAAAGCTGATGGCCATCCGCGAGCTGTTCGAAAGTGAACTGAAGGTGGTCAACATCGGGCTTGCTTCGTTCAAGGAAAGCCTCGACCATTGCGGAGTGCCAGCGGTCCAAGTGGACTGGCGGCCACCCATGCAGGTTGACGCCACTGTGGAGGCTTCCGCCGCCGCCATCGACAGAGCCAACCAGAAAGCCTTGAAGATCATCCTCGCAGGCAAACCCTTCCTGGTGGGGATGGCCCAAGCGCTCGATGTGGTCCCAGGGATGAGGAAGAACCTCATCCTGCACGCCGGCCCCCCGGTCGCCTGGGAGCGCATGTGCGGCCCCATGCGCGGAGGCGTGATCGGCGCTCTGCTCTATGAAGGCATGGCGAAGACCGCGCGTGAGGCGCAGGCGCTGGCCGCATCCGGCGCCATCGAGTACTCGCCCTGCCACCAGCACGCGGCGGTTGGTCCCATGGCCGGCATTGTGTCGTCCTCCATGCCGGTCTTCATCGTCCGCAACCAGGAATATGGCAACACCGCCTACGCCACCATGAACGAAGGCCTGGGCAAGGTGCTGCGCTATGGCGCGTACGGCCCGTCTATCACCGAACGGCTCAAGTGGATGGAAGAGACCCTCTACCCGGCGCTTCAAAAGGCGATTGCGAAGCTGGGAAAGGTGGACCTGAAGAACATCATCGCCCAAGCCCTGCACATGGGTGACGAGGTCCACAACCGCAACCGCGCGGCCACCTCGCTGCTCTTCCGGCTGCTGGCCCCGGCAATCGTCCGGACGGCGCCGGATGCGGAGCAGGCCGCCAGGGTCCTGGAGTTCATCAACGGCAACGACCACTTCTTCCTCAACCTCTCGATGGCCGCGTCGAAGGTGACGCTCGATGCCGCGCGCGACACGCCGCCGAGCAGCGTGGTGGTGGCCATGGCGCGCAATGGGACGGATTTCGGAATTCAGCTCGCCGGCACCGGCGGGAAGTGGTTCACCGGACCCGCGCCCGTGCCGGATGCGCTGTACTTCCCCGGCTTCAGCAAGAAGGACGCCAACCCCGACATCGGCGACAGCGCCATCACCGAGACCAACGGTCTGGGCGGCTTCGCCCTCGCGGCCTCGCCGGCCATCGTGCAGTTCATAGGCGGCGCGGCCTCCGACGCCTTGCGCTACACGCGGCGGATGTACGAGATCACCGCCGCCGAGAACAACGTCTACCAGATTCCCGCCCTCGATTTCCGCGGGACGCCGACCGGCATCGATGTCCGGAAAGTGATCGCCAAGAACATTCTCCCGGTCATCGATACCGGTGTGGCTCACAAGAAACCAGGCGCCGGACAGGTGGGGGCCGGTATTCTCAGCGCTCCCGCCAAGCCGTTTGAAGAGGCTCTAATTGGGCTGGCCAAGGCCCTCAAGAAGAAGGAGAGATCATGAAGACCGACAAGAAGACCGCGGATTTCCTGAAATACATGTCGAAGGTGAAGCTCTACGACCTCACCCAGCCGCTGAGCGTGCACACCCCGCCCTGGCCGAGCTACATGCCGCTCTCCGTGCAGTATTTCAAGCGCATCGCCGGCGCGCACATGGGCCAGGGCGCCAACGGCCAGATCATCACCACCAGCAACCACGTGGGCACCCACATGGACGGCGAAATCCATTTCCACTCGGCCGGCCGCCCCATCGGCAAAGTGCCCATGGCGGAATGGATCGGCCCCGGCGTGGTGGTGGATATCTCCGATGAGGTGGACGATTACGACCTCTACTCGCCCGAGATGCTCATGCGCAAGGCGGATATCCGCCAGGGCGACATCCTCATCATCAATACGGGTTTCCACCGCTACGCATGGGACCAGCCCCAGTGCGACGAAGTGCGCTACTTCTGCAAACACCCCGGCCCCGACCCCCACTTCCACGAGTGGTGTCTCGACATGAAATTCAAGTGGCTGGGGCTGGACTGCGGCAGCGCCGATCACCCCATGAACACCATCATCCGCAACTGGCACCCCAAGCTCTTCGCCGCAGCGGAAGAGAAGCTGATGGAGCGCTACCACAAGCGCTGGGATGAAATGTTCCCGCAGAAGATCTACTACCAGGTGATGCACATCAAGCTCTTCCCCAAGAGGATGGTCCACGCGGAAAACCTGGCGGGCTCGATCGACCAGCTCAGCAACCAGCGGTGCTGGATCGGAGCCTTCCCGCTCAACGGCATTGAGCTGGAATCGGCCATGTGCCGCATCGTGGCCTGGAGGCCTCTCTGAGAAGCTGTGAAGAAATCGCCCGCAAGCGGGCAATGGGCAAGCTAAAGCATGCCCCACCAGGTGGGGCATGCTTTAGCTTGCCCATTTCCGCACGGCTTCTGAGCAGAGGTTAATTATGCCGATCACGTGTGAGTTCGAGTATCGCAAGCCGAAGACGCTGCCGCAGGCGATTGCGATTCTCCGCAGGCACGGGAAGAACGCCTCGGTGCTGGCGGGCGGCACGGACCTGCTGGTCTGGCTGAAGGAGGGCCTGCAATCCCCCGCGGCGCTGGTGGATGTCAAAGGGATTCGCGAGCTGCACAAGCTGGAACTGAAGGCCGGCGCGCTGTTGGTGGGCGCTTGCGTCACATTTACCGAGCTGCTCGAATCCGTGATCGTGCGGGAGAAACTCCCCTTGCTCTGGGAGTGCTCGCACACCGTGGCTTCGGTTGGGGTGCGCAACCGCGCCACCCTGGTCGGCAATATCTGCTCGGCGGTGCCGTCGCTCGATGGCGCACCGGCTTTGCTCGACTACGAAGCCGTGGTATTGGTCCGCGGCCCCAAGGGCCGGCGCCACATTTCCATGGCCGATTGGTTCACCGGGCCGCACAAGACGGCGCTCCGCAACGGAGAACTGGTCCTCGGCGTGAAGATCCCGCTGCCCAAGAAGAAGTGCGGCGCATGTTACGTCAAGCTCGGCCGCTATAGCGGCGAAGACCTGGCGCAGGTGGGCGTCGGCATCCTGGCTTTGGCGGGCGGCGAGTACCGCGTGGCGTTCTGCGCGGTCGGCCCGGTGCCGGCTCGGGCCACGAAGGTTGAGCGGCTGCTCCGCGGCAAGCGGCTCACCGATGAATTGGTCCGCGAGGCGCAGCACCTTCTCCCCGAGGAGATCCAGCCCATCACCGACATCCGCGCCAGTAAGGAGTACCGGATGCACATGGCCAAGGTCATGCTTGAGCGAGGGCTATGGGCCGCGGTGGCGCGGATGGCCGGCGGCGCCGCGCCCGCCTGTGGGGAGAGCGTTATATGAAACAGATCCCCATCTGGTTCCAACTCAATGGTGTGCACCGGTCTCTGGAAGTGGCGCCCAACGATACCTTGCTCGAAGTTTTGCGCGAGAGGCTGGGCGTCAAGAGCCCCAAGACCGGCTGCGACCGCGGCGACTGCGGCACATGCACCGTCTTTCTGGACGGCCGAACCGTGCGAAGCTGCCTGGTGCTGGCGGCGGAGGCGGATGGCTGCGCGGTCGTCACCTTGGAAGGCATCTCGCAAAACCCCACCCCGCTCGAACACGAATTTGCCAGGCACAATTCCTTCCAGTGCGGGTTCTGCGCGCCGGGCGTGGTGCTTTCCGCCACCGAGCTGCTGGATAAGAACAAGCAGCCTACAAGGGCGGAGATTCAGGAAGCCATCGGCGGCAACCTCTGCCGCTGCACCGGCTACACGCCCATCATCGACGCCATCGCGGGGTTGACAGACGAAAGCGTCTGTCCCACCTTGCAGACCAAGGTGGTGGGCCATTCGGTCGAGCGCATTGACGGCTGGGAGAAAATCACCGGCGCCGCCAGGTTCACGGATGACATCGAGTTCGGCCCCGGTCTGCTCCACGCCTGTATCGTCGAAAGCCCGCACGCCCACGCGCGCATCGTGCGCATCGACACCTGCAAGGCCGCGAAGCTCCCCGGCGTGGTGAAGGTGGTCACCGGCAAGGACTTTCCCTTCAAGTTCGGCCTGTACATGCAGGACCGCTACATCTTCGCGCAAGATCGCGTGCGCTTTGTGGGAGAGCAGGTAGCCGCCGTCATCGCCTGCGACCCCAAAACCGCCCAGCGCGCCGCAGCATTGGTCGAGGTGGAGTATGAACCGCTGGCGCCCGTCTTCGACCCGGTCCAGGCGCTCGAGGAAAGCGCGCCGGTGCTGCACCCCGAGCTCGGCGGCTATGAGCACGTGCCCTGGTTCTACCCCCAACCGAAGACCAACATCGCTCACTGGCGCAAGATCCGCAAGGGCGACACAGCCAAGGGGCTCCGCGAAGCCGATGTCATTCTCGAAGACACCTACCGGGTGCCGCGCTACGCCCACTGCGCCATCGAGCCGCACGCCATGATCGGGCTGCTGGATGCCGCCGGCCGCCTGACTATGTGGACGGCCTCGCAATCTCCCTTCACCCAGCGCAACCTTTTCGCCCAGGCGCTCGCTCCGCTGGGCCTCTCGCACAAAGATGTCCGCGTGATCACTCCTTACGTGGGCGGCGGCTTCGGGGGCAAGGCCGGCGTTTCGTGCGAAATCCTGGCGGCGGCTCTGGCCACCACGGTGAAGGGCCAGCCGGTCAAGGTGATGTGGTCGCGCGCGCAGGAGTTCTACAACACTTACCAGCGCCAGGGCGTGGTGGCCACAGTGAAGCTGGGAGTGAAAAAGGACGGCGCGATTACGGCCCTGGAACACACGCTCTGGTGGGACGCGGGCGCTTATGTGGAGTACGGCGCCAACGTGGTGAATGCAGTGGGGCTTTCCGCCACCGGCCCGTACAAGGTAGACAACGTTAAGATCGATTCGGTGTGCGTCTACACCAACCTGCCGCCGGGCGGCCCCTACCGCGGCTTCGGCTACTCGGAGTTTTTCTTCGGCCTAGAATCCGAAATCACGCGCGCCGCCCAGCGCATCGGGATGGACCCGGTGGCGTTCCGGCGCAAGAACGCCATACGCGAAGGCGACACCCTTCCCTATGGCGCTCAGATGAACCCGAACGGGTTGGTGGAGGCCATCGACCGCGCCGCTGCGGCCATAAGCTGGGGCCAGACGGAAAAGGCGACAGCCCCGCACAAGGCCATCGGCAAGAGCCTGGTGCTGTTCTGGAAGGCGCCGGCCATGCCACCCAACGCCGGCTCGTCGGCGTTCTTGAAATTCAACGAGGATGCCAGCCTGAACATCCTCATCTCCGGCATGGAAATCGGCCAGGGCCTTTTGACCGCCATGGCGCAGATCGCTTCCGAGATTCTCACCGTGCCCGTTTCCAAGATCCGCGTCGAGACCCCGGACACCGACCGCAACCCCTACGAGTGGCAGACCGTGGCGTCCCACGTCACCTGGGGCTGCGGTAACGCGGTCCAAAAGGCGGCGCTGGACGCGCGCCAGCAGATCTTCGATCTCATCGAGCGCGCCCTGCACAAAAAGAAGGATGACCTCTACCTGGAAGATGAGAAGGTCAAATGCCGCACCGAGGCCGGTTGGGAGCTGGCGCTCAAGGACTTCGTCATCGGCGGCATCGAGGTTGCCGACCACACCTTCCGAGGCGGCCCCATCATGGGCCGCGGCATGTTCATGCCGGAGTTCTCCTCGGCCGTGAGCGATCCGGAAACCGGCCAGGGCGGGCATCCCAACGTCCACTACACCACCGGCGCCGGCGGCATCGTAATCGAGGTGGACACCCAGACCGGCAAGACCAAAGTCCTCAAAGCCGCCCTGGCTGTGGATGTGGGCAAGGCCATCAATCCCGATCTGATCAAGGGGCAAATTACCGGCGGCCTGCTGCAAGGCTTGGCGACGGTACTCTATGAGGATATGCGCTTCGACGAAAATGGGCGGTTGCTAAACTCGAGCTTCGCGGACTACAAGATTCCAACGGCGCTCGACATTCCGGCCGAGGTGATTCCGCTGATCGTCGAATCGCCGCAGCCGGACGGCCCGTTCGGCGCGCGCGGCATGGGCGAGCACACCATGATCCCGGCGGCCGCGATGGTGGCCAACGCCATCGAGGACGCCACCGGCGTGCGTCTCAACTCGATGCCCCTGACGGCGGAGAAGGTGGCGTTGGCCATCGGCGCCTGCGTTGGACCCCCGCCTGTAGGGGCCGGGCATGCCCGGCCCGTACCCGGGAAACGGAAGGAGACGCCCTGAGTGGCTCAAGACCAGATCCTCTACCCGGAAGATAAGATCCCCTTTGCGCGCCTGGTCCCCATGGGGATGCAGCACGTGGTGGCCATGTTCGGAGCCACCGTGCTCGGCCCCATCCTGATGGGATTCAACCCGCAATTGGCTTTGTTTTTCACCGGCGTCGGGACCCTCATCTTCATCTGCACCACGCGCATGAAAGTTCCCAGCTACCTGGGTCCGAGCTTCGCCTTCATAGGGCCGGTTCTGGCCGTGACCGGCGGCGACCCATCCAAAGTGCCATTCGCGTTGTGCGGCATCGCCGGGGCCGCGGTTCTTTACGCCGCCGCCGCGCTGGCGACTATGCGCTGGGGCTCCGGCTGGATCGACCGCCTCATGCCGCCGGTAGTCACCGGAGCGGTGGTGGCCATTATCGGCGTGAACCTGGCCCCCTCGGCGATAGCCAACGCCGTCAACGCCGACTTGACGGTCTCGACCGCCGCCGATTTCACCCGCCTGGCCATTGCCGCCGCCACCTTCCTGACCGCCGCCCTGGTCTCCGTCTACCTGAGGGGCTTCATACGGCTTCTGCCTATTCTGATAGGAGTGATTGTGGGTTACGCGCTGGCCGCGTTCTTCGGGATTCTGGACCCGCATGCCGTGGACCACATTCGAACCGCCGCCTGGATCGGCCTGCCGCCGTTCCGCGCGCCAGCCTTCAGCCTGAACGCGATTCTGGTGATCGCGCCGGTCTTCATCGTGCTGGTGGCGGAGAACAAGGGCCACATCGCCGCCATCTCAGGCTATATGGGCCGCGACCTCAACCCCCAGCTTGGCCGCGCCTACCTGGGCGACGCGCTGGCCACTTTCGTCTCCGCGATGGGCGGCGGGACCCCGCAAACCACCTACGCCGAGAACATGGGCGTGATGGCCATAACGCGGGTCTTTAGCACTTATAACTTCATCATGGCGGCGGCAATTGCGATTCTGCTGGGACTCTGCCCCAAGTTCGGCGCCATCATTCAGTCCATACCCAACCCGGTGCTGGGCGGCATCACGCTGATCCTCTACGGTCTGATCGCCCTGATGGGAGTGCGCATCTGGATCGACGCGCGGGTAGATTTCTCCGACCACAAGAACTTAGTCATAGCCGGAGCCTCGCTGATTGCCGCCACCGGCCTGGGGATCAAAGGCCTGACCGTAGCCGGCGTGAACATCGCCGGCATCGCGTTCGGAACGGTGCTGGCGCTGGTCTTGAACGTCTGCCTCTCCCTGGGCGGGGAGGGTGAGCAAGGCCGCCAGCGCGAGGGTTAGCCCAGTTGCCGCGACTGCCCTGCCCCCAACTTCCCGCCGTCAATTCAACGTATAGATCGCCCGCGTCGCCGACGGCCGCGCAATCGTCAGCGTCGCCCCGCCGCGCTTTTCCGAACTCAGTCGATCGGCGGGCAGCGGTGAGCTTTGCTCGATAGTCAGCGTAGTCTCCGAAAGCCGGGCGGTGCGCTTCCAGCCGTTGCCGGTGAACTCCAGGGTATCGTCCGCGGCGCGAACCTCCACCGGTCCCGGCCCGGCGAAAAGGCCCTGCTCCGGCAGGAAATTCAAGTTGGTGTCCTTCCACGTGAATTCCATCCATCGGCCGCCATCCTGCCCCGAGAAAACGGCGCGGACTTTCTGAGACTCGAGCACCCATTCAGGGGAACCGTCCCCATCCAGGTCGGCCGACCACGCCACCGTGCGGCCGCGCGGCAGCAACACCACTCGCATGGGAAGATCCGCATCGGCGCCGGGCCCGGAAAGATCCCTCACGCGCAGACGCCAGTCGCGCACGCCCGTCAAACCTTCCGCGGCGAACACGCGCAGCGACACCCGGCGCTCATCCTCCGCGCCCACGCTGATCTCGGTCTTGGGCGGGAAGAATTCGAGGCCTTCGCCCGTGGCCTCCAGGCGGTAGGTTCGGATCTGCGGCCAGTTGTTGCGGATGGAAATCTCCAGATTGCCGCCGGCTTTCGGCTCGATGGGCGCGGTGGGCGGATCGGGCGTCAACTCGGTTTGCGCGCCGAAGTGAAGGTGCATGGCTTCCATCAGGCGGATGGTGGCGGGCCGGAACAGTTGCAGACGCGCGCGGCCCAGCGGCATACCGTCGGCTTCGAGCGCCAGGTTCACCCAATCGCCGTGCATCGCATCGCCCGGCACGTCGATTTCGTAGTCGATCTCATCCGGCGACTTGACGGTGGGCGTGGCGGTGTAGCCTTCGGGCAGGCGCAGGCGCGAGCGCGCGGCCACCTCCGCCGACGAATACGAAGTGGAGACGACGTTCTTCCGCCCGATGATCAGCCGCCGTGCGTCGTTGAAGAATGCCGACGTATCGGGGGCCTCGATGGCGATCCCGATGCGCACGCGGTTGCCCGCAGCGCTGCTGGCCGGAATGGTCAAACGCACGCGGAGCGCCTTGTCGTCCCAATCAAACTCCGTCGGCTTGCCCGCGGCGAGGAACGGGCCGACCGGCTGGCGCGCCAGTTGCAGAATCACTTCGCCCGGCTCCGGGGCGGCGAACTCCATGGCGAGGATGCCGTTTTCGAATTCGATGGAGAGCAACTCCGCCGTGGCGTAAACGATATGCTCGACACCCGAGAAATTCGTGCACTCGCGGCACAAGCCGTCCGGACCGATGGAAACGCCCAGGGGAAGCCACAGCGATTCGCCGGCGGGAACGGAGACACCGGGAATTATGAGGGTGCGCTTCGACTCCGGCTCCAGCACGCGCAGATCGTCGTGAAATGGCTTTGTTCCCGTATTGGTGATGCCGATGGCGGAGGCCGCTGGCGAAACCAGTTCCGCCGCCGTGACGCCCGCGGGCAGCGCGCCGGCCGCGGGCTTCGGCATGGCGACGGGATGCAGGCCGGGAAACAGGCGCGCCCAGTTGCGGAGCAGCGCGGCGTCGCGGCGCAGGGCGCTGGTGGCGGGCCGCTCATCGCCACTCAACCCCACCGCGCCTTTGCGCAGCAACGACTCCGGGTCGGCCGCCCAGCCGGCGGGATACAGGGCGTCTTCCACGCCGGTCCACAGCAGCGCGCGGGCCGCTCCCGCCATGGCCTGGCGGCTGCGCGTGAAAGCGGAGGGATCAGTGGCGGAAATCACGGCCACGGGCGCGGGAGGAGCGGCGGCATCGATGGCCAGCGCGCGCCCTTCCACGAATGCGATGGGGCCGCCGTGGCTGGCGGTCTGGGTGGCGAGCACGATCTCCAACGCCTTGAGCCAGGCGCTTGGCGCGCGCGCGTCGGGAAGCGCTCCGCCGTTCACCCACCCGGGCACCGGCGGCAGCGGGCGCACCCAGGCGCGCAGTTCGAGCCGGCGCAGCAGCCGGACGAAGCCCACCAAATCGCGCCGCGGGCTGGTGCGGCCGGTAAAGTCGAACTCGCCGGGCTCGAGCTGGTGCCAATTCCAGGGAATCGAGAATTCCACCGTGCTCACCCCGATGGTCTTCAGCCACACCAGCTCGCGCTCCCACAGGGTGCGCGGGTAAAGGTAGTAGGGGAACTCGACTGCCTGCACGTACTCCGGCGGCGGAGCGGTCGGGACCGGCGCCGGCAGCGCCGCCGCGAAGAGCAGCAGGAGAGCGGCCAGGCGCTTCAAAACTGCTTGCCCTTTCGGACGCGGTAATCCTCGATCAGCGGCATGCGGATCACCGTGCACATCTCGAAAAGACGCGAACGGGCGCGCGCGCCGATGCGCTCGGCCAGCGTGGTGCGGTATTCATATTGCCCGGTCGGAGACTTGTGCGTGGCCACGCTGCCCGCATCCGGCTCCGGCAGGTTGGTGGTGGCGATGAGCGCCTTCCGGTTGTCGCAGCGGTAAGTGACGATGGATGTGATGGTGTCCTCGACCCAATCGGTGACGCGGTGCGCGCCGATGTCGTCCAGCAGCAGCACTTCGGCGTCGAGCGCCATGCGGTAGGCCTCGCGGTCGGCGGAATTGGAAGCCGGATCGTAGCCCGACTTGATGGTGTTCAGCAGTGTCTGGTAGTTGCAGAAGAGGCACTCGAAGCCCTTCTCTACGATCTTGCGCAGCGCGGCCACGGCCAGATGCGATTTGCCGGTCCCCGGCTCGCCGATCAGCAGCAGGCCAGGGCGCGCCTCGTTGGGGAAATCGCGCACGTAGTTCTTGACGGCCAGCAGGACGTTGGTGAGTTCCCTGCGGGCGATGGGGTTATCGGGTCCGGGCACCACGAAATTATCGAAGGAGGCATGGCGATAGATCGGCGGGATCTGCGCGCGGTCCTCGAGCCGTTCCGCGCGTCCCTGGGCGCGGCAATCGCACGGCTCCGCGCCCGAGACATTGGCGCGCTCGACAATGATCCACCCGGTGCCTCCGCACTTCGGGCAAACGGATTCCGTAGTCATTGGTTCTATTCTACTTGCCTTCGACGACCGAGATGGCTTTCAATTGGATGGTTTCGCGACCGTTCGCCGCCACGCGGACGCTCGCGGCCTGTTTTTCAAAGGGCTTTCGAAAATCGGCGTCGAGCGGCGCGCCGGGTTCGGCATCCTCCCAGGCGAAAACCTGGTAATCGCCCGGCGCGAGATCGCGCAGCTCGAACTTCCCTTCCCGCCCGGCGACCGCGGACCGCGCCAGGTCCGTCCAATCGCCCAGGCGGCCACCGGGGACCGCCACCACGGCCGCGCCTTCGACGGGTACGCCCTGTGCGCTCATCACGGATCCCTCCAGTTTCCCACCGTCGCCGCCCACCGCGATCGAGAGTGCGCCGGCGGCTTGCGCCAGATCGATCCGCGGGCTGGCCAAAATGCGCTGCCCAAGCCGCATGGATTTCAGGTATCCGCCGGGAGGAACCGTAACACGAACCTGGTAGGCCACCGGCTGAACATGCTGGATGGTGAAGGTTCCGTCCGGCTTCACCGCGGCCTCGCCGTTGTTCGACGGCTCATCGCCCTCCAGCTTTACCCGCACTCCATCCACCGCGACCCGCGCGCCGGCTTCCACCTGCACGGTTCCGTCGATCGTCAACTCCGGCTTCAGCGTCAAGGTCACATCCACATCGGAGTTCACCACGTCGACAACCTGCTCCGCAAACAGTCCCTGCCGTGCGTCCATGCCCCTCACGCGATACGTCCCTGGCGCACAGTTGGGAAACTCATGCACGCTCCCGTACTTCCCGCTGAACGCCATTCCTATCCCCGAGGGAGCCGTAAGTCCGACCATCGGATTGGGAGACCCGGCCTGATTTGCGGCGAGCGTTACCCGGATCGTGTGGGATTGGCCGGGATGCAGCAGGATGTTGTTGCCCGGCAGTTCGCCGCCCGGTGGCACGTCGCGCGAGACCGCTCCCGCGAGATCGCTTGCGGCGGGAAAGTAGGTGGTGGCAAAGTCGTACTCGGGCTTGGGCCCCAGAATCCGCAGGAAGGTGTTCGACGAGTGCCTAGACAGGCTGTCCGGGGAGAACTTCAGATAATAACGGCCCGGGGCCAGGCCGGTAATGCGATACTCGCCGCGGTCGTTGCTCCTCGCCTGACCCAATGTTTTCAACTCCTTCTTGCCGTCCGCATAGGAATAGCGCAGCGCCTCGATCTGCGCATTCGACACTGGGTCGCCGTCCGCATCGGCCACCCTGCCGGAGATCGCGCCCAGCGGAACCAGGCGGAGGTTGATGTCCTGCACTGGCTGCCCGGCCTCCACGGTGAAGGGCGGGTAGACCCTGGCCGAGAACCCCTCGCGTTGCGGCCTGGCTTCATAGCGGCCCGGCGCCACACTCTCCACCCGGAAACGTCCCTGGGCATCGGTCTCCACCACGTAGCTGTCCGGCTGAGGAGGGTCCCCTGTAGGCTCGGAGCCTTGCAACACCACCATCGCCCCGGCGACGGCGCGGCCATTGGCGGTGTCGACCACTTTGCCTTCCACCGTACCGGTAGTTTGGGCGTGCGCGGCAACCGCGAACATGGCTCCCGCGATGAAGCTGGCATAAAGGCGCGTCATGTTATCGCAGCTTCTTTCCGGCTTCCTCGATTTCCGCAGCGGTGATGGTGGTCAACCTCGCCGTCTGATGCTCGCCGGCGTGAACCGCGATCACGGCCGCCTTGCTCTCGAAAACACTGCGAAACTCCCGGGACTCCGCCATGAACTCGTCCGCCAGTTCCCACGCGAAGACCTTGTAGTCGCCGGGCGCGACGTTCTCGAGGCGGAAACTCCCGCCCGGTTCCTTCGTGTCCACCGTCTGGACCAGGTCGCATCGCCCGGCGAGAGGGCCATCGGGCGCCAGGGTCACAATGACCGGCGCGGGTCCCGGGCCAGCCGACTGCACGGTTCCCTCCACCGTACCCGGGTCGTTGCCGAACACCAGCGCCAGCACGCCGTCGCCGGGCGTGACATCGATCCGGCCCTCGGCGGACACATCCTGGTCGCCCAAGCGCATCGACTTCAGGTACAGCCCCGTAGGGCGGTGATCCACCATCACCCAGTACGTTCGCGGCGTCACGTTGGGAATCGCGAAGGTCCCGTCGCTCTGGACCTGGCCTGATCCTCCGAATGGCTCGAGAATCACGTCGGCGGGTACCAGTGTGCGGGTTGGGTCCCCCTCCACCTGCGCCGTGCCCCGCACGGTGGCCGCCGGCTCCAGCCTGAGGACCACGCCGTTCACATCCCGGTCTTCGATGGTTACCTGCTGCATCGCGGAAACGAGTTTGTGGTCTCCCCGTATCTCGCCCGCCATGCGATACGCGCCGGGAGGTATTCCCAGAACATCGAAAGTGCCATCGGGCCGGGTCTCCACGTAACCGACGCCGTCGATCTCAACCAGAGCCTTGGCGGCAGCCTGCCCGCCCGCGTCGATGACTTTGCCCCGAATGTGGTACACGCGCGTCTTGCGAAGACGCACCTCGATCTGGCTCAACTCCGCTCCCGCCGCAACTTCGATGGAGCTGGCTTCGGATTCACGCACCACGCCGGGATAGAAGGTCACGAGGAAGTCCATCTCCGCCAGGACGCTGTGAACACGGCCCTTGGCGTTCGGCTGCACCATCTTCTTGGTGACCCTCACATACCAACGTCCAGGTTCAAGATCGAAAAGCCGGTACTCGCCGCGGTCATTGGTGGTAGACTTCGCCCGATGTACCAGTTGCGCGCCTTCTCGCGAGTAGGTGTACTGCAGTCCATCGGCCGCCGCGCCCGGCACCGGGTCGCCGTTCTCATCCAGCACCCTGCCCGATATGGTGCCCAGCGGCTCCAGCCGGATGGCGAAATCCTTGATGGTCTTCTCCTCCGCCACCGACACCGCCTGCGATGGCGCAAACAAGCGGCCGCTGTTCCGCACATAACCCTGCGCCCCGGCCCAGAGACCGTAATCGCCGGGCGTCACGCTGTCGAATCGGAAGCGGCCGGCCGGGTCGCTTAACGCTTGATAGCCGGAATTGCTGTAAGCGGAACGCAGCGTGACCAGCGCCTTCTTGATGGGTGCGCCGCTCACCGAGTTGGTCACTACGCCCTCCACCGAACCCGGCTTCTGCGGCGGATTGGCGCCGGCGAGTGAAACGACGGAGAGAAAGAGCGGGAGCGCACTTCGCATAGCTACCGTTCAGTTTAATCCCGTGCCCAGCGGGTGTGGACGTCGTGCGCCGGCACAAGGCCGTGCTACTCTGTCCTTCGGAGCCTTATGTCCCCTACGCGCGAAAAAGCACAGCTTATGAGCGCGTCCGAAATCGATCGGACGCTGGTCCGCTTGGCCCATGAGATTCTCGAAAAGACCAAAGACCTCGACCTGCTCGCCTTCATCGGCATCAAGCGCCGCGGTATTCCCATGGCGCAGCGCCTGGCGCAAAAGATCGAGGCGCTCGAACGCCGCAAGATCCCGGTCGGCATTCTGGATATCAAGTTGTACCGGGACGATCTGTCCACCGTGGACGTCAAGCCCGTGGTCAGCGCCACCGAGATTCCGTTTTCGGTGCAAGGCAAGGATATTATCCTGATGGACGATGTGCTGTACACCGGCCGCACCGTCCGGGCGGCGCTCGACGCGCTGTTCGACCATGGCCGCCCGTCCCGCGTGCAGCTTCTGGTGCTGATCGACCGCGGCCACCGCGAGCTGCCCATCGAGGCCAAGTTCATCGGCCGCGTAGTGCAGACCAGCGACATCGAGATCATCGAAGTGAAGTTCCACGAGGTCGATGGCGTGGAAAAGGTGCTGCTGGTGGAAAAGGTGGAGTAGCCAACATGCACGCCGGGTTGCTTGGAATCGAAGAGCTGGACCGCGCCGAGATCGAGGCCATTCTGGCGCGCGCGAAGGATTTTCAGCCCATGCAAAGCCAGACCGTCAAGAAGCTGGACACGCTGCGCGGGAAGATGATCGTCAACCTCTTCTACGAAGCTTCCACGCGCACGCGGACCAGCTTCGAGATCGCGGCCAAACGCCTGGGAGCGGACGCAGTTTCCATCACGGCGTCCGGCTCCAGCGTCACGAAGGGCGAATCGCTGGTGGACACGCTGAACACGCTGGCGGCCATGCGGCCGGATGCCATTGTGATGCGGCACTCGGCCTCCGGCGCGCCGCATTTTCTGGCGCGGCACCTGCCCACGCCCATCATCAACGCGGGCGACGGCACCCACGAGCATCCCACGCAAGCGCTGCTAGACGCGCGCACCATTCTCGACCGGCGTCCCACGCTGGAGGGCCTGCGGGTGGCCATCATCGGGGACATCGCGCACAGCCGCGTGGCGCGCTCCAACGTGCACCTGCTTTCGAAATTCGGCGCGGAGATCGTGCTTTGCGGCCCGGCTTCGCTGCTGCCGGTGGAGCTCGCGCAACTGGCTCCGGGCGTGCGCCTGACCACCGATATCCGCGAGGCCATCCGCGAGGCGGACGTCATCATGATGCTGCGCGTGCAGCTCGAGCGCCAGCACGAGGCCTCATTCCCGGCGAGCGAGTACTTCCGCTTTTACGGATTGCAACTGGAGCACCTGGACCTGGCCAAGCCGGACGCCATCGTGATGCATCCGGGCCCCATCAACCGCGGGCGCGAGCTGTCCTCAGAGGTGGCGGACTTCCAGCGCTCGGTGATTCTGAACCAGGTCGAGAACGGCATCGCCGTGCGCATGGCGGTGCTGGAGAAGGTGATTGGATAGGCCATGCCCATTGTCATCAAGAACGGTCGCGTCATCGACCCCGCTTCCGGCACGGACCGCGTCGCCGACGTGCTGATAGTGGACGGGCGCGTCGCCGGTGTCGCGCCCGGCCTTTCGTCCCCCAACGCCGAGGTTTTCGACGCCGGCGGCATGATTGTGGCGCCGGGCTTCATCGACATGCACGTACACCTGCGGGAACCTGGCTTCGAGCATGCCGAGACCATCGAAAGCGGATCGCTGGCGGCGGCGGCCGGCGGGTTCACCTCCATCTGTTCGATGCCCAATACCAAGCCGGTGAACGACAGCCCCATGGTGACCAGCTACATTGTGGAGCGCGGCCGGAGCCAGGCGGTGGTGAACGTGTTTCCCATCGGCGCCATCACCAAAGGCAGCGCGGGCGAGGAGCTGGCCACAATCGGCGCCATGAAGGCCGCCGGCGCGGTGGCCATTTCCGACGACGGCCTGCCGGTGATGAACGCGCGCGTGATGCGCCGCGCCATGGAGTTCGCACGCTCCTACGATCTACCCGTGATCCAGCACTGCGAAGACCTGAACCTCAGCGGGGGCGGCGATATGCACGAGGGGGCGCAATCGGTGCGCTGGGGACTGCGCGGCATCCCCGCGGCGGCGGAAGATGCGATGGTGGCGCGGGACCTGCTGCTGGCCGAGCTCACCGGCGCGCGCTATCACGTGGCGCACGTCTCGACGCGCAACGCGGTGGCGATGGTCGCTCACGCGCGCCGCCACGGCCTCGCGGTGACGTGCGAGGCCACTCCGCACCACTTCACGCTGGCCGACGAGGACATGGCTCCGTACGACAGCAACTACAAGATGAAGCCGCCGCTGCGCTCGCCCTCGCACCGCGCCGCGGTAGTGGAGGGCCTCGCGTCGGGCGCCATCAGTGCGATTGCCACGGACCACGCCCCGCACCCCGGCAGCGAGAAGATGCAGGAATTCGAGCGCTGCCCGTTCGGCATCATCGGCCTGGAGACCGCCCTCGCGCTGGCGCTCCAAGAGCTGGTGCATCCGGGCAAGATCACGCTCAACCGCATGGTGGAGCTGTTCACCACCGGCCCCAACGCCGTATTGCGGCTGGGCCGGGGAACGCTGACGCCCGGCGCCCCCGGCGACGTCACGGTTTTCAGCACGGATTTGACCTGGACCTACGACGTGAACCAATCCTTCTCGCGCAGCCGGAATTCCCCGTTCCACGGGCGGACGTTCCGCGGAGGCCCAGTGGCCACCGTAGTGAACGGGCAACTCGCGTGGAAGCGGGGCTGACTGCCGCTACTTGATCACGACTTTGAAGAGCGCATCGTCGGAGTGTTGATGGCGCCATGCGAAGTATTGCTGTTGCTGGCTCCGGCTCGTTTTGTTGAAATCCCGGTAATCCCGATGTTGCTCCGTGAGATAGGCGCGGTAAGCACGATCTTCGTTGCTGTTCCACGTATGGTAGTCCTTGCCGCTCTTATCGTAATAGCGTTTTTCGTGCGGAGTTCCCGCCTGCGCTACGACCGGACCGATCAGTGTGGTGCTTAGCACCAGTGCGCTCAAAACCAAAAACCGTTTCATTTTGTTATCCTCGCTGGGAGTAATGGGCACTTTGCTGGCCGTTCGGCGGAATAGGCAGGCGCAGGTCTTGCGCACGACGCCGAGTGCAGAATCCGTCATGGGGGTGCAGACTCTGCGCGGGGAGGGTTCCAAAGAACGTCCCGAGGAACCGGGACGCGGCAAACGACGAGCACGGCACGCTTACCATTGCCGGACGTGCCGGCATGGCTCCGGGGAGCGAAATCGGCGCGCCGGCGGACGATCTGAAGGCCCTCCACGATTTCGAAGAAGACCTCAAACAAGGGCTGGGCCAGGAGAGCTACTAGGCACCGGACATGCCCGGTAGAACCGCCGCCATTCGATAAGCCCGATGCCGTTAGAATCCAAGTGGTGCGGATGAGAGGACTTGAACCTCCACACCCTTGCGGGTACATGGACCTGAACCATGCGCGTCTGCCAATTCCGCCACATCCGCACAATCCGGGGGCGACTCCATTTTTTCAAACCGCGAAGCTGGAGTCAAATCGCGGAAACTCTATACCACGTCCACGCCCATGCTGCGCGCGGTGCCGGCCACCGAACGCATGGCCGCTTCCAGATCGAAACAGTTCAGATCCGGCATCTTGATCTTGGCGATCTCTTTCACTTGCTCTTGCGTGATCTTCCCCACCTTGGTCTTATGCGGCTCGGCGGACCCCTTCGCGATGCTTACCGCGCGCTTGATCAGCACCGGCACCGGCGGCGTCTTGGTGATGAAGGTGAAGGAGCGGTCGGAATAGATCGTGATCACCACGGGGATGATCAGGCCTTCCTGGTCCTTGGCCGACGTCTTGGCGTTGAACGCCTTGCAGAAATCCATAATGTTGACGCCCTGCGGGCCCAGAGCCGTGCCCACGGGAGGCGCTGGCGTGGCCTTCCCGGCTGGAATTTGCAGCTTCACCTGAGCGGTAATCTTCTTTGCCATACTTGAAATCCTCTCGCGCGCCGGGGCGCGCTAAACTTTTTCGACTTGCAGAAATTCCAGTTCCACCGGCGTGGCGCGGCCGAAAATCGTCACCATCACGCGCAGCGTGCCGCGCTCGGGGTTGACCTCGTCCACCTTGCCCGAGAAGTTGGCGAACGGGCCTTCGGTGATGCGCACCGAATCGTTCTTCTCGAACGTCGTCTTGGGACGCGGCCGCTCCGCAGCCGTCGCCTGGCGGTACAGAATCTGGTTCACTTCGTCCGCGCTCAGCGGCACCGGCGCGTTCCCGCCGCCCACGAAGCCGGTCACCCGCGGCGTGTTCTTCACCGCGTGCCACAGCTCGTCGTTCATTTCCATTTCCACCAGCACGTATCCCGGATAGACCAGGCGCTTGCTGGTGACTTTCTTGCCGCCGCGCATCTCCACCACTTCTTCGGTGGGAATCAGGATCTGTCCGATCTTGTCGGCAAACCCGAAAGCTTCCGAGCGCGTGCGCAGCGAGTCCTTCACCTTGTTCTCGAACCCCGAATAGGTGTGGATGATGAACCACTTCCTGGGAGACGACTCGTCGTACGCCGCCGGAGCGGGTGGAGGAACGGCCGGGGTCTCGACGGCATCGGGCACAGGCTCCTCGGCCGGGGGCTCGACGGCTTCCGGCACAGGCTCCTCGACTGCCTGTGGCTCGACGGTTTCCGGTTCAGGCTCCTCGACGGGGACAACTTCGGACGGCGCTTCCGCTTCCTCGGGCGCGGCTTCGGCTTCCGGCTGCTGGTCGAGAGGAACGTGCTCTTCGGCTTCCATATGCGTCTACTTCTCAAAAAAGTGAATGATCCCGTTGACGCCCCTCGTCAGGATCGAGTCCACTACCTCGAAATATCCCGCGAAGAGAAACACGGAAATAATCACCACCACGGTGGTGCCCTGCACCTGCTTGCGGTTGGGCCAGCTCACGCGCCGCATCTCGAGCTTCAACTCGTTGATGTAGTCCTTCGTGCGCTCAAACCAGTTCCTTGCATCCTCGGCCATAAATCTCTTACTCCCAACTGTATGCGGGGTGGTTGGCAGGGGCGGAGGGATTCGAACCCCCACTCGCGGTTTTGGAGACCGCTGGTCTGCCGTTAAACCTACGCCCCTGAGTCGCACCCCCCGGCTACGGGGGGCCAACCACTATTCTACTTGATTTCCTTGTGGAGCTGGTGCTTCCGGCAGTGTGGGCAGAACTTCTTCAGCTCCAGACGCTCCGTCGTGGTTTTCTTATTCTTGGTCGAAGAGTAGTTCCGGTTCTTGCACTCCGTGCACTGGAACGTGATGATCTCGCGAGCCATTCCGTTTTGCTCCTAATGTTTAGCGCGGGCCGGGCATGCCCGGCCCCTACTTTATGACTTCCGTCACCGTGCCGGCGCCCACCGTGCGGCCGCCTTCGCGGATCGCAAAGCGCAGCCCCTTGTCCATGGCCACCGGCGTGATCAACTCCACCTTCAGGTCCACCGTGTCGCCCGGCATCACCATTTCCGTGCCCTCCGGCAACTCCGCCACCCCCGTCACATCCGTCGTACGGAAGTAGAACTGCGGCCGGTATCCCTTGAAGAACGGCGTGTGCCGCCCTCCCTCTTCCTTGCTCAGCACGTATACCCGTCCCTGGAACGTCGTGTGCGGCGTGATCGACCCCGGCTTCGCGATCACCTGCCCGCGCTCCACTTCGTCCTTTTCCACGCCCCGCAGCAACAGGCCCACGTTGTCCCCGGCCACCCCTTCATCGAGCAGCTTCTTGAACATTTCCACGCCCGTCACCACCGTCTTGCGCGTCGGACGGAAGCCCACGATCTCCATCTCTTCCCCAACCTTGCACTTGCCCCGCTCGATGCGCCCCGTCACCACCGTCCCCCGGCCCTGAATCGAGAAGATGTCCTCGATCGGCATCAGGAACGGCTTGTCCAGCACCCGCGGCGGGATGGGGATGTAGCTGTCCACCGCGTCCATCAGCTCCAGCACGCCCTTCTCCCACTTCTCTTCCCCGTTCAACGCCCCCAACGCCGATACCCGGATCACCGGGATCTCGTCGCCCGGAAACTCGTAGAACTTCAGCAGGTCCCGCACTTCCAGCTCCACCAGGTCCAGCAGCTCCGGATCGTCCACCATGTCCACTTTGTTCATGCACACCACGATGGACGGCACCCCCACCTGCCGCGCCAGCAGAATGTGCTCCCGCGTCTGCGGCATGGGCCCGTCGGTGGCCGCCACCACCACGATGGCGCCATCCATCTGCGCCGCCCCCGTGATCATGTTCTTGATGTAATCCGCGTGCCCCGGGCAATCCACGTGCGCGTAGTGCCGCTTGGCCGTCTCGTACTCGATGTGCGCCACGGCAATGGTGATGCCGCGGGCCTTCTCTTCCGGCGCGTTATCGATGGAGTCGAAGCTCCGGAACTTGACCTTGGGGTTGTTCTTGCCCAGCACCCTCGTAATGGCCGCCGTCAGGGTGGTCTTGCCGTGATCGATGTGCCCGATCGTCCCGATATTCAGGTGCGGCTTGCTGCGGTCGAATTTTTCCTTTGCCATGTTGACGCCTTCTCTGTACGGAATTCGTTACAGGGGGAACTCTGGAGCCGTTGACCAGGATTGAACCCCGGTCGACCGCCCCTAACAAACTGGAGCCCTCGACCAGGATTGAACTGGTGACCTTCCGTTACGGACGCTCTACCGCTTCTCTCCCCGTCAACCGCTCAAACAATCGTTGCCGCTCCGCGATGCCCCCACGGCTCTTCAAAAAACGCTCGCGCGCCATCGCGTCCCCGCGGTCTGCCAACTCCTCGAGAGCAATCAACTCCCAAGGCTGAAAACTGCTAGTCCAACGTCCCTTCTTCGTATTGTGCTCGTGGAGCCGCCTCTCGACATCGGAAGTCGCCCCGATGTAGTGCCGCCCCGTCGGAATACTCCGGAGCACGTAAACAAACCACTTCAACTCTGGAGCCGTTGACCAGGATTGAACTGGTGACCTCGTCCTTACCAAGGACGCGCTCTACCAACTGAGCTACAACGGCAAAACCCGAAAAACCCAATTCCGCCGCGCCTGCCAGGAGCTGAACGGTGACCTTCCGATCACGGACGCTCTACCAACTGAGCTACAACGGCAAAACCCGAAAAACCCAATTCCGCCGCGCCTGCCAGGAGCTGAACGGTGACCTTCCGATCACGGACGCTCTACCAACTGAGCTACAACGGCAAAACCCGAAAAACCCAATTCCGCCGCGCCTGCCAGGAGCTGAACGGTGACCTTCCGATCACGGACGCTCTACCAACTGAGCTACAACGGCAAAACCCGAAAAACCCAATTCCGCCGCGCCTGCCAGGAGCTGAACGGTGACCTTCCGATCACGGACGCTCTACCAACTGAGCTACAACGGCAAAACCCGAAAAACCCAATTCCGCCGCGCCTGCCAGGAGCTGAACGGTGACCTTCCGATCACGGACGCTCTACCAACTGAGCTACAACGGCAAAACCCGAAAAACCCAATTCCGCCGCGCCTGCCAGGAGCTGAACGGTGACCTTCCGATCACGGACGCTCTACCAACTGAGCTACAACGGCAAAACCCGAAAAACCCAATTCCGCCGCGCCTGCCAGGAGCTGAACGGTGACCTTCCGATCACGGACGCTCTACCAACTGAGCTACAACGGCAAAACCCGAAAAACCCAATTCCGCCGCGCCTGCCAGGAGCTGAACGGTGACCTTCCGATCACGGACGCTCTACCAACTGAGCTACAACGGCAAAACCCGAAAAACCCAATTCCGCCGCGCCTGCCAGGAGCTGAACGGTGACCTTCCGATCACGGACGCTCTACCAACTGAGCTACAACGGCAAAACCCGAAAAACCCAATTCCGCCGCGCCTGCCAGGAGCTGAACGGTGACCTTCCGATCACGGACGCTCTACCAACTGAGCTACAACGGCAAAACCCGAAAAACCCAATTCCGCCGCGCCTGCCAGGAGCTGAACGGTGACCTTCCGATCACGGACGCTCTACCAACTGAGCTACAACGGCAAAACCCGAAAAACCCAATTCCGCCGCGCCTGCCAGGAGCTGAACGGTGACCTTCCGATCACGGACGCTCTACCAACTGAGCTACAACGGCAAAACCCGAAAAACCCAATTCCGCCGCGCCTGCCAGGAGCTGAACGGTGACCTTCCGATCACGGACGCTCTACCAACTGAGCTACAACGGCAAAACCCGAAAAACCCAATTCCGCCGCGCCTGCCAGGAGCTGAACGGTGACCTTCCGATCACGGACGCTCTACCAACTGAGCTACAACGGCAAAACCCGAAAAACCCAATTCCGCCGCGCCTGCCAGGAGCTGAACGGTGACCTTCCGATCACGGACGCTCTACCAACTGAGCTACAACGGCAAAACCCGAAAAACCCAATTCCGCCGCGCCTGCCAGGAGCTGAACGGTGACCTTCCGATCACGGACGCTCTACCAACTGAGCTACAACGGCAAAACCCGAAAAACCCAATTCCGCCGCGCCTGCCAGGAGCTGAACGGTGACCTTCCGATCACGGACGCTCTACCAACTGAGCTACAACGGCAAAACCCGAAAAACCCAATTCCGCCGCGCCTGCCAGGAGCTGAACGGTGACCTTCCGATCACGGACGCTCTACCAACTGAGCTACAACGGCAAAACCCGAAAAACCCAATTCCGCCGCGCCTGCCAGGAGCTGAACGGTGACCTTCCGATCACGGACGCTCTACCAACTGAGCTACAACGGCAAAACCCGAAAAACCCAATTCCGCCGCGCCTGCCAGGAGCTGAACGGTGACCTTCCGATCACGGACGCTCTACCAACTGAGCTACAACGGCCCTGCCAAGAGACCGGCCCTACCAAAAAACCGGCCCTCTCAAAACTCTACGAAATTCTTTGGTGGACGGGGGAGGATTCGAACCTCCGTAGCTCGCAAGGAGCGACAGATTTACAGTCTGTTGCCATTAGCCGCTCGGCCACCCGTCCAGGCCATTCACCCGCAAAGCGACCACCAAAGCGAGGCTCACATTGCGGGGAAACTATAAGCATACAAAGAAAAGACCGTCCGCCGCAACATCGATTAGCGCCCGATCGCCGCGTCGAACCGAAAAGACCGCTCACACAGCACCCGCCAAGGGGCCAGGCATGCCTGGCCCCTACGCCTGCTATTCTCCTGATATTCGCCTTCCGTGCACGCTACTCTGCCGGCCAACGGCGGAATCTTCTTTAAGTCTCAATACACCACCGTGCGCGTGCCACCCATGATTTCGCCGCGGCCCTTCCCGCTCCAGGTCACTGTCACCCGGCGGCGCTTGCCGGAGCCGCTTCCCGCGGGATAGTAGTACCCCACGACGTACTCGAAGCGGATCTGGCTCCCTAAAGAGCGGAGGATATGGGGCAACACCTCGGTGGAAACGGCGCTCGCGAACGCTTGTCCTCCGGTCATCTTGCCCAGCCCCGCAAAGCGGTCCCTCGACATCGCTCTCATGGCGGCATGGTAGGCGGGCCCGTCGGTCGTGGATGACTGAGGGGGCGCACCCATCGGTGCAGGCTCCGTGGCCACACCTTGCAACGTGACCGGGTAGAGAGCTACTCCGAGTTCCTGCGCATCGCTGACGGTCTTGTTCCACAAATCGGCATCATTTAGCGGATAGGCCTCTCCGTCGGAAAAAATGACCACCATGCGGCTGGCGTCGCCGGGCGCGCCCGCCACTTCGCGGGTGAGAGCGCTTATGGTCTGAAACAGCGGTGTGTTGCCGTGCGGCACCCCCAAGACGCCGGCCATCGCGCTCCGCAGCGTCTCCGGGTCGCGGGTCGGAGTGGTGAGCCGCTTAAGGTCGTCGCTGAATCCGTAGATGGCGATCCTTACGTTTTCGAACTCGTCGAGCAGGTTCGGCCCGAAGACGTGGGGATTGATCAGCCCGGCCATCGCCATGCTGCCACTGCAATCGAACAGCAGGGAGATTTCCACCGGCACCGTGCGCGGGTAGAACCGGCCGCCTTCGAAGACCGCGATCTTCTGCGGCGCCCCGTCCTCTTTAACCACAATCTCCTCGGGGCGCAAGTCGGTCACAAACTCGCCCTTCTTCGGCGCCACCTGAAAACGAACCAGCGCCAGGTTCGCGTCCGTCCGGAAAGTGACCGTTGGCTTGTCGGTATCGGTGTGGCGCGGCAGGGGCGCAAATACAGAACCGACCCTGCCCGAGTTCCGGTCGTAGGCCGCGATGCGGAGTTGGGTGGCTTCCGAAGACGGCCGCACGATTCGGTTCCACGTGCCTCCCCCCTGGCGAAACTGTTGGGCGTGCGCCGCATCCAGGGTGGCGGCGACGGGAAAGTCCAAACCGCCCAGGTCCCGGCCCTCGGCGGATATCTGATGACACGAGATGTCGACCGCGATGGTGAATCCGGCGCCTTCCGGCTGTTGGGTAATGTCGCTGCCCAGAATGCGCCCGCGGAGGTTCAAAGCCGGTTTCCCTTCCGCCATAGTCTCCTGCAATTCCAAGCGCAGAGAAATCTCCTTGGAATCCACCGGGCTGGTCAACACGGAAGCGATCTCCTGCTCGCGGTTGGCCGGTTGGGGAAGGGGGCCGGCCAGGTAGCCGCGCGGATACACCAACTGCAAACCGGGCTGGGCCGTCTCGATTCGCAGATCGCGGAATTCCAACGCGGAGCCGGCTGGGTCGGCTGCAAAGCCCACCGTGTAAGAGACTGCCGATTCGGCCAGCACCGCGTGGACGACTTGGAAAACGTCATCGGGCGCGGTGAAGGGCCGCCCACCCGTGAGCGCGGCCAAGCGGTCCAATACCTCCATTCCGGAGCGGCGCTTGTTGGGAGCGAAGAGAGCGCCGGCATCCACCGGGTAGATGGCAATTCCGGAATCGCTCAACGCCCGCGCCGCGCGCGCCATGTCCGGGCTGAGACCTTTCGGATCGGCATCCCAAGGCGTCAGCGGAATGCCTCCCGAAAGCCAGATCAAACTCTTTCGGCCCGGAGCCCGGCCTATGTGGCGGGCCAACTGCACAAGTTGTTCCGAGGTACGTTGGATCCGCTCGGCCGGGCCGTAGGCGTGCAGTTCGGGATCGCTCCCGCTGAAAAGCGCCGCCATCTCCTCCACGCCGGCGATGTTGGCGTCGGCAACGGCGCCGGGGTCGAGCGGCTTTGCCAGGTTCCGCGAGTCGCTGGTATGCGCTTGCATCACTCGCAGGCGGCTGCCCATCAGATAGACGCCCACCCGGTCGGCGGGCTGGATCTGGCCCAGGAACTTCAGGAGTTGGCGCCGCGCGGCGGCTCCGTCCTCGATGCGGGTGTTGAGACCGTCGAGCAGGACGGCGGTGGCGCCCGCGGGCCCCGCGTCGCGCCCGGCCTGGTTGACGTAGACCAGGGGTGGAAGTTGCGCCGCCGGCTGGCGGACCCCGCCGGGTGAGTAGGCCTCGAACGACGCGATGCTCCTCGGCTCGCCGCGATCGAAGATCCGGAAATCGTCGCGGGTGAGACTGGCGGCCGTCCCCTGCTGGTTGCGAACGATGACGTTCACTTCCGCCAGGCGAGGGACGGCGACGCTCTCGACCGCCTGACCGGCGGAAGGCGCCTTGATGCACAGGCAGAGGCAAAACAGAAGAGTTCCCATTCGCCGCACTGCCATTGACTCCCGCGACTTTAGTACACGGCTGTATCGGATTTCGGCCAGTTTAGCCGGAATTCCCATTTTGTACCTCCCGGTCCGGTTCAGTATACACCAGGCCACGTCGCTGATCGACCTTCAACCACGTGCTGCAAAATGCTGAACCCCGACATCCGCCGCCTTCGTCTAAACGGTATAGTAGTAGCAAAGCGATGCTGATCCAAAAACCCGCGGATATCCGCTACTCCGAGGTCACTCCGAAATCCGTTTACCTGAACCGGCGCAAATTCCTGGCCGGCGTTCCCGCGGCCTTCCTCGGCGCCCGCGCGGCGCGCGCCCAGGCCGGCGCCAAACTGCCAAACCTCGTCAAAAGCCCCTTCAGCACGACGGAGAAGCAGAACTCCTACAACGACGTCACGCACTACAACAACTTCTACGAGTTCGGCACCGGCAAGCAACAGCCCGCCCAAAACTCGACGAACTTCAAGACCTCGCCGTGGACCGTCTCCATTGAAGGAGACGTAGCCAAGCCGCGCAAGTTCAGCATGGATGAAATCATGAAGCTGGCGCCGCTGGAGGAGCGCATCTACCGCCACCGCTGCGTCGAGGCCTGGTCCATCGTGGTGCCCTGGGCCGGCTACTCGCTCAGCGCTCTGCTCAAACAGGTGGAACCCACTCCCAAGGCGAAGTATGTCGCTTTTGAAAGCTATTGGGACCTCCGCCAGATGCCGCTGGCGCGCCCCGAGCTGGCCGGCATCGCGTTCCCCTACGTCGAGGGCCTGCGGCTGGATGAGGCCATGCACCCGCTGGCGCTCCTGTGTGTCGGCATGTACGGCGAGGCGCTGCCGCCACAGGATGGCGCGCCCGTCCGCCTGGTGGTGCCGTGGAAATACGGCTTCAAGAGCATCAAGTCGATCGTCAAGATCAAGCTGGTGGCAAGCCAGCCGCCCACGACGTGGAACATGGCCAACGCCCATGAGTACGGTTTTTATTCCAACGTGAATCCGCAGGTGGATCATCCGCGCTGGAGCCAGGCCAAGGAGCGCCGCCTGCCCTCGTTGTTCCAGAATCACCCGACTCAGATGTTCAATGGCTACGCCAGCGAGGTCGCCAGCCTCTACGCCGGCATGGACCTGAAGAAGAACTACTGACACATGCGGCGCATCCGCTGGAGCAAAGTTCTGGTGTTCCTGCTGTGCCTCGCGCCGTTATCCCGGCTGGCCTGGCGCGTGTGGAACCAGGATGTCACCGCCAATCCCACGGAGTTCATCCAGCACTTCACCGGCGACTGGGCCATCCGCCTGGTGGTCGCCACTCTGGCCGTGACTCCGCTGCGAAAGCTGCTCGGCGTGCCGGGCCTCATCCGTTTCCGCCGCATGATCGGCCTTTTCGCGTTCTTTTACGCCTGCCTGCACGTCCTCACCTACCTGTGGCTCGATAAGCTCTTCGATTTTCCGGCCATGCTGAAGGACGTTGGCAAGCGCCCGTTCATCACCGCCGGTTTCGCCGCCTTTGTTTGTCTGGTTCCGCTGGCCGTGACTTCCACCGCCGGGTGGATTCGCCGCCTGGGCGGCAAGCGCTGGCAGCGGTTGCACAGCCTCGTTTATGTCACGGCGATCGCCGCGGTGGTGCACTACTACTGGTTGGTCAAATCCGATATTCGCCTGCCGATGCTCTACGGAACCCTGGTGGCCCTGCTGCTGGCCTGGCGCGTGGTCTCCCGGGCGATCCGCAACGGCGCCCTGCCGAGGGCCTGAACGCAATACTGTTCACTTAGGGCCTTGAGTGCCGCCAAGTGCAGTTGCCGGCCCGCTGATACCGAAAACGGATTCGCCGGTGGACCTGTGTTCCTGGACTGGCGCCGGGGGCGTTTCGCCGGGGGCGGGGTGGCCCGGGTCATTTTTACGGAGACTCCCAAGGATTTGTAACTGGGTTTCCGGCGTTTGGGTTACGGGCGAGACCGGATCGGGGTTGACCAATACGACATCCTGGTCCCGGGCTTCGAGGCGTTCCAGCTCTTTCAGCGCGGTGTGGAAGGCGCGGCGGGTGGAGTTGATGCGGTGCTGGAGCCGGGTGAACGTCTGGTCGCCTTGCTGGAGGGCATAGGCGCACGCGTCGGAGTCCCGCGGGCTGGCAGTGAAGAGCTTGTCCCACAGGGAACCCTCGACCCAGTCGAAGCGGCGAAGGTGCCATTCGCACATGATGATTTGGTCGAGGAGGCAACGCGCCTCGGGGGAAGCGGGCGGATGGCGGGCGTAGTATTCGTCCTTAAGTTCCTGGAGATCTTCCTGGAATTCCCACGTGAGGACTTGGGTTTCGGCGAAGATGCCGGTCTGGAGGTTGGCGTTGACGATGCGAGCCTTACCTTCGGCGGTGGCGGCGCCGTGGGACTTGCCTCCGTTCTCACGGGAGGCGGCGATCTGCTTCTGAGTGCGCATAGAAGGGCCTTTCCTGGCAGGTCTGGAGACCTTCGTTAGAAAAAGTAAAGGGCAGCCCGGAAGGGACTGCCCTTTTGAGAACTACTGTAGCAGGCGAACTTTGCCCGGACGGGGGCGAAGGCCGTAAGTTATTGAGGGGGCTTGGAAAATTCTGTGAGGTCGGGCGTGAACGACAAAATCAGGGGCCACGGGAAGGCTGGAGAGGGGGCCTATCAGAGTAGGCTTGGGGTTGCTTACGGGAGCGGTGGGGCCTGCGGCGTCAGGCGGAATTTATCAATCAGGTGCCACATGTGAGCGACGGGCGTTTCCCGGCCACTTGAGGTGTGGGGGACATACAGGGAGCGACCTCCCAGGGGTTGCGAGTGATGGGAAAACAGGAGGGGTTCTTGCCCGAGAAGTGGTGCGACCATCCTTATGTTTCCAGCTTTGTGATATCGGGAAACATGAAGCGAATGGTGCCGCTTGTCCAGGAAGGGTCCAATGGGGCTCCGAGGTCCAGGTCTTTCGTTTGTAGCTTGGGTGGATGCTTTGCACCCCGCTGGACAGCCTCCCTCGTGAGGGCATCGTCCATCTCTTGAAAGTGGGCCATGGCCTCATCGCGCTGGATAAGGGCCGGCACGCTGCGCGGGCCTATAGGGTTTACATACTCGAAACGCTCATCCCCCGTCATCGGGTCTAGACTGCCCAGAAACGCCCCAGATTGCTGGACAGAAGGCAACGGCACGAAAATTTTCTGAAACCCGAACATTAGGACGATGGCGTAGCTGATCTTGCCGAGTTCTACGTAGATGGCGTGTGACAACGGAGGTCTGAGATCTCTGATCGGTGCTACATCGCAGTATGCTGGTCCCGTCAACCAGTTCCCCTTTCTAAGAAGATAGGAAGGAATACCCGATTCAGTCACGACGTGCGAGCGATCGAATGCGACCAGCATGGCGGCGGCCATTTTGGTTGCGAGCCGATAAAGATCATCGTCGAAGCTGAAAGAACCCGTCAGACTGACATCATCAATGGGCTTGTCCTGGCTGGTGAAGATTTCAACCTCCTTGGCTTTTCCCGCCTTTACGAGCCCCGACGTGATCTGGTCTGCTTCCGAAAGGGATCGTGCCTTTCCGCCGATAATGTGTCCCTCGGCATCTTTGGTGAAGGTCGGCTTGTTCAGAAAATATTGCGCGCCCTCGGGGCCGGATCGCAGGTCATACGTATCATCACCGATAACGATAGCCGCGGGCCATGTCGCTGGCATCCGCGTCAAATCCAGGCCGAAGTGCGAAATGAAGACTTGAACTCGCTTGAGCTGCCCGGAGGCGCGGCCCTCAAAAGTGTGGCCGAACTGGCTGTTGCACTGCCTGCAGATCCGGATCGTCCTCCGGCCGCCCAAGAACTGCGGAAAGATATGGTCATTGGTGAACTCCGCATATGGCGGCTGTGAATAGGGGCAGATTTCCATCTCAGCTAGAAAATACAGCGGGGCAGTGGGCATGTGCAAGTGGATGTCTCTTCACCGGCGCGTCCTCCCCTGTAAACCTTTCTTCCGTCCCCGTACTGGCGCGCGCCGTGCTTCCGCCTTCGGCTTTACCTAAAATTCTGCGGGAACAACAATGCGGCCCTTCTGCTCCCACACCGACTTTGCCGCTTGCGCGTCGGCCTTGGACGATAGCACAATTTCAGGGGGCATGCCATCTCACCGATGCGAGCTTCAGACCGCGGCCCTGCTTTTCCGTCCACCAATCCGTATCGATACCGTAACACGCCGCTCACATCAGTAGGAGCGTCCCGGCAGTCCATGTTGACGTGTAGTCCATACCGGACTTTTGGCAGGTCAACGAACCCGAACGGCCATCCGGGAAGCGTCGGGATGCCACCCTTAAGTGAGCCGTATTGGGCCTAAACGGGAAGCCGCGTCACTCCGCGGGAAGCGCTCTGACCGGGTCTACCTTTGTCGCGCGGCGCGCCGGCAGGTACGCCGCAACCATCCCCACGCAGCCACGACGCCGTGCGCACGCCCGGCGCTACCCAGGCCCCGCAGCCAAATGGTATCATTCCTGACGCAGCCCACGTTAAGGAGATCTCATGTTCTGCCACAAGTGCGGTACCCAAATTGATCCGAATGTACAATTCTGCCCCAACTGCGGGGAGTCGCTGGCGGCGCCCAGCGCGTCCGGCGGCGCCGCTCCGCCCGTCTGGACGCCTCCCGCCGGCGTGCAGGCCCGCGCCGGTTATTGGGTGGGTCAGGGATGGCAAATGGTGAAAGCCGACATGGGCACTTTCATGGTGCTCACGATAGTCTTCGCGGTCCTCAATAGCGTGGTGCCGATGATCCTGCACGGCCCCCTGATCGCCGGCTTCCAGATCTTCTGCATGAAGAAGCTGCTGAATCGCCGGACCGATGTAGCCGACCTTTTCAAGGGTTTCAACTTCTTCGTGCCCACGCTGGTGGCATCGCTCGTCATCGGGCTTCTGGTTGGCTGTGGAACGCTGCTTTGCATCATCCCGGGGTTGGTGTTGGCCGCCATGTTCGAGTTCACCTACCTGTTCATCGTGGACAAGCGGATGGACTTCTGGCCGGCCATGCAGGCCAGTCACGCGGTGGTGAAGAACGACTATTTCGGCTTCACCATGTTCCTGTTGCTGATGGCGCTGGTGGATATCCTCGGGTTCCTGTGCTGCATCCTCGGGCTGCTGGTCGCCTTCCCCGTGACTTTGGCCGCCGTCACCGTGGCTTACAAAGAAATTGTGGGCTTCGATCCACGAACCGCGGAAACGCTCTGATGGCGGCGCGCGGCATCTTCATTCGCGCCGCCGGGGCGGCCCTTGTGCTGGCCGGCCTGTGGTGCTTCACGCCGCCCGAACTGGGGTTCCGCCTCTGTGGATTCCGCTGGCTGACTGGCCGCCCTTGTCCCTTTTGCGGCCTCACCCACGCTCTGTTCGCCCTGGCGAAAGGGCATTGGCGCGAAGCCATCCGCTTCAATGGCCTCAGTCCGCTGGCGTTCGCGATGCTCATCGCCCTGCCGTGGAACGGCCGCGTCCGGGGCCGCCTCTGGACGGCCGGCCTGGCTGCCTTTGCCGTCTACGGAGTCTGCCGCGCGGTGCTCCCCGCACTCTGGCCGGTCTGACCATGCTCTCGGATCTCAAGACCGCTTTCAAGTACGTGTGGCTGGTTGTCTCGGTCGTGACGGGATGCGCCATTCTGGCGCCCTTTGTGTTTGCTCCGGCAACCCTGCACTCGTTGTTCCCCGCTTGTGAAGCGCGGGTGAAATACCACACCCCGTGTCCGTTGTGTGGCATGACCACTGCGTTTATCTATCTGGCCGGCGGCCGATGGCGCGATGCGCAGGCCGCAAACTCGGGTGCGATCCCGTTGTTCCTCGCCTGGCTGGTCAATCTGGTCGTGGCGATGTACTACTGGCTGCCTGTCGCCGGCCGCGCCCTGGCGGCGTGGATGGCTGGTGGCCCCGACTCTAAAGGAGAAACGTCATGCAAATGCTAGGTTTGGTTTGGGGGATCGTTGCGATTCTCGGAATGGGGGTTGCGTTCATACCCTGCCTCGGCGCGCTCAACTGGCTGAACATTCCTTTCTCGCTGGTGGGCCTCATCATCAGTGTCGTCGCTACTTCGCAGGCGCCTGCGGACAAGAAGAACCTCGCGATCGTCGGAATCGTCCTGTGCGCCGTTGCGGCCGGGTTCGGGCTGATCCGCCTGGTGCTCGGCGGCGGCATTCTGTAGAGCCGCACTACGCCCGGCGTCCGTTCGCCGGTGCGCAGCATCTATATAAGTATGCCTGTGGAAAGCGCGTGGGAAGACGGCGGCTCCGGCGGACCCGGCGCGTCCCGCAGCGCCTCCTTCATCGGCTTATTCGTGCTGCTGGCCGCCAGCTTTATGGTGTTCGCCGCGCTCACTTGGGCGTTCGTGTTCCGGCGCGGCCTTTCCGGCGACTGGACCAGCATGCCCAAGCCGCCGATTCTCTTCGTGAACACAGCCGTTCTTCTGGCCTCCAGCTTCGCGCTCGAAGTGGCGCGCCGCGCGCTCAAAGCCGGCATCCGCTCGAAGTTCGACGCCTGGTGGAGCGCCGGCGCGGTGCTGGGTGTTCTGTTCCTGTTCGGCCAGGCGCTGGCCTGGCAGCGGTTGAAGGACCTCGGCATTTACGTCGCCACCAATCCCAGCAGCTCGTTCTTTTACGTCCTGACGGCGTCTCACGCTTTGCACCTGGTGGGCGGCGTGGCGGCGCTCATTTATGTGGCCGTGCATTCGCTGAGCCCGAGCCTGCGGCCGGCCAGCCGCACCGTCATCGATATCAGCGCGATCTTCTGGCATTTCCTGGATGGTCTCTGGGTGTACCTGATGGTCCTGTTCTACGTTTGGGGGTAAGGACCTGTCACGCAGCAACGTATCCAATCGCTCCCTGACGGTCGCGGCTCCGGACCGCTTTCCGAGCCGCGACCGTCAGAAGCCGGGAAAAAATGGGCAAGCTAAAGCATGCCCCACCAAAACACCCTCTTGGAGCTGGTGGGGCATGCTTTAGCTTGCCCATTGCCCGCTTGCGGGCGATTTCTTCACAGCTCCTCAGGGAGCTGCCTACTGAGCTGGTGACGCCGTTCACGCCTTGTCCGGCTTGGGCGTCTTACTGGTGCTCTTGGGCAGCGGCGGCTCTTTGATGTAGTCGGTGGGGAGTTCGCCGGTCAGCGCTTTCAAGAAGGTGACGATCGAATCGGCTTCCTCTTTGGTCAGCGTCCGCGCCAACTGGTGATTGGCCATCTGGCGCACCGCCTCATCCAGCGTGGCAATCGAGCCATCGTGGAAGTAAGGCGCGGTCATCTCGACGTTGCGCAAGGTAGGCACCTTGAAGACCATGCGATCGGCTTCCTGTTTGGTGACCGCGAAGCGGCCCGGGTCGTCGGCGTTGTCCCAGGGTATTGCCAGGCCCAGTTTCTGGAACATGCTGCCGCCCAGATAAATGCCGTTGTGACAATTCTGGCAGCCGGCATCCAGAAACTGGTTCAGCCCGGCCTTCTCCGCGTCGCTGAGCGCCGCCTGGTCTCCGCCCAGAAACTTGTCCCAGCGCGAAACCGTGACCAGCTTGCGCTCGAAGGCGCCAATGGCCTTGGCCAGGTTGTCGAAGGTCACGGGATGCTTCTCGCCCGGAAACGCCTTCTGGAACGCCTCCACGTACTCGGGCATGGAGTCGATCACGGCCAGCACCCTCTTCTCGTCCGGCATCGCCATTTCCACCGGGTTCAGGATGGGCCCTTTGGCCTGCTCCTCGACCGTGGCCGCGCGGCCGTCCCAGAACTGCACGAAGTGCCCCGCCGCGTTGTAGACCGTGGGCGAGTTGCGCGTGCCCTTTTGGCCCTTGTAGCCGTCGGAGACCGGCGTGTCGTCGGCGCCGTACTTGTTCAGCGCATGGCAGGAGTTGCAGGAAACGTCCTGGCCTTTGGAAAGGCGGGCATCGTAATACAACATGCGGCCCAGGGCCACTTTCTCCTCAGTGATGGGGTTGGCGGCCGAATCCATGACGGCCGGCAGCGCTTTGAAAATGGCCAGTCTGGCGGGATCCACCGCGACGGCGGGCTTGTGGCTGGTGCAGGCCGCACCCAGCACGAGAAAAGCGCACCACAACAACGTGACACGGCGGCGCATGAGATCCTCCGTGATCCGGAATCTCTGTTTCGGACCTCCGGCTCCCGTTCAGTATACACCCAGCCGCTGTTGCTGGCGCCGCACGCCTTTCAGGGTTTAGGGCACTACCCCTCAGGGCCTGGGCGCTATGATACCCCCACGACAAGCATTTTCGCAGGCTCTCTGATTGGAGCGTAGTTTCCCGGAACGGGACTTGAACGAAGCCGCCCGCGCGGCGGACGCTTCGCGTGGCCTTAGTTCAGCAGCAGTGGGTTGACGGGAGTATTGTCGGGTCACAAGGAGGTCCCTGTGACCCGTCTACGAAAAACGATGCTCGAGGAACTCGAGCGTCGCAACTTCTCCCAGAGTACAACGCGCACATACATTCGCGCCGTCGAGGATTTTGCGCGCTATTTCCACCGCTCGCCCGATCAGCTGGGGCCGGAGCAGATCCGCGAATACCAGGCTTACCTGTTCACCAAGCGAAAGCTCGCTCCCAATACGGTTACCCAGCGGCTTGCCGCACTCCGGTTCTTCTTCATCAAAACGCTCAGGAGGCCATGGAGCGTGGCCGAAACTCCCTACCCGAAGAAAGTGTTCCGCCTCCCCGCGATCTTGAGCCAGGAGGAAGTAGCCCGACTGATTGATTCCGCCGATACACCATACCACCGGGTCGTGTTGATGACGCTCTACGCAACCGGAGTGCGACGAGCCGAGTTGACGCACTTGAAGCTCACCGATGTCGATAGCCAGCGCATGGTGATCCACGTTCAGGGCGGCAAGGGTCGCAAGGACAGGGATGTCATGCTCAGTCCCAAGTTGCTCGATGCCTTGCGTGAACATTTCCGCAGTCTAAGCTTAAGGCGGAAGCCGACGGTGTGGCTGTTTCCGGGCAACCGTTGGCACACCGCGGACCATCCGATCGACACCAAAGCGGTCTGGAACGTCTGCAGGCAAGCCGCTGAGCGGGCCGGCATCCAGAAAGAGGTGCATCCGCACACTCTTCGCCACTGCTTCGCAACCCACCTGCTCGAAGCGGGTGCGGACCTGCGCACCATCCAGGTACTGTTGGGACATCGGGACCTGGAGGAGACTACGATCTACCTCCATCTTTCGCAGCGCCATCTCAACGCCACCCCGAGTCCCCTGGACTCGCTCACGTTGTCGGCGGTTCCCAAGGAAGACGACCCGGCGCGGAACGACTAAATGGACCGGCCGCCGCTGGAGGTGGCCGATCTGATCCGCGCCGCTGGAGACAGGCTCATTGAGCACAGCCGCAAGTGGCTTACCTGGGCACATGTGAAAGTGCTGCGCGCCATCAGGCACTGCCGCACGGCCGCCCTGGGCGGGCATGTGGATGAGTGCTCCCAGTGCGGGCATCGTGTCATCTCCTATAATTCATGCCGCAATCGGCACTGTCCGAAGTGTCAGGCCAACGCGCGAAATCGATGGCTCGACGCGCGCAGCCGGGAACTTCTGCCGACGCCCTATGTGCACGTCGTCTTTACGCTGCCGCACGAACTGGCGCCGCTCGCGCTGCAGAACAAGAAAGTGGTTTACAGCATACTGTTGCAAACCAGCGCCGAAACACTCCTGGAAATCGCCGCCGACCCCAAGCATCTCGGCGCGCAGATCGGCTTCTTCAGCGTGCTCCACACCTGGAACCAGAGACTGGAACATCACCCGCACGTGCATTGCGTGGTTCCGGCCGGCGGACTGTCGCCCGATCACACGCGCTGGATCAAACCGCGTTACCTATTCTTCCTTCCCGTCAAAGTGCTGGGCCGGGTCTTTCGCGGCAAGTTCGTGGCGGCGCTCAAGCGGGCTGCTGCCAGCGGCAAGCTCGGCTTCCACGGGAACCTTACCTTCCTCGCTCAGCCCAAGGCGTTCTCCGCCTACCTCCGGCAGCTATTCCACCACGATTGGGTGGTCTATGCGAAACGCCCCTTCGGCGGCCCAGAGCATGCCCTTCGTTATCTGGGCAGCTACACGCACCGGGTCGCCATATCCAACCATCGGCTGATCTCTTTCGCCGATGAACAGGTCACGTTCCGCTGGAGGGACTCCGCGCACAAAAACAAAAAGCGCAAGATGACCCTCCACGTGGAGGAGTTTCTACGGCGCTTTCTCCTGCACCTGCTACCGAAGGGTTTCGTGCGCATCCGGCACTTCGGCTTTCTGGCTAACCGGCGGCGCGCAACCCTGTTACCGATTTGCTTTCGCTTATGCGGAACGCCGGCCGAACCGCGAGGCGTGGAGCACGGCCAGAAAGTGGATCAGCCTCGGGCCCTGTGGACCTGCCCCGACTGCGGAGGTCCCATGATGCTCGTGGAGCGGCTCACTGCGACCCAAATTAGGCTCCGTGCGCCGCCAACTCCAGCGCTGAAGCTCTAATGACACTGCCACCGACATCTCGAGTTCTTTGCGCACGCCGATGCCATCAGGAATCCTGCGCCTCATTCCCAGCCGAATGCCCAAATCCCACCCGTGCACGCCCGCAGCCCTCGACGAAGTCCCTCTTCAGAGCAGGCCGTCAACACGATCACCACGCTCCAGACGGTCCAGTAGCAACAATTACCAGCCATCCTCGATCCCGGAATCCCATTCAAATCCCATAGTGCCGCGTCCGCCGCAAACGCGGCCGGCTTCGTTCAAGTCGCTGTATCGAAAGCGAACCGGCCCGGCCGCTTACATGACTCCCAAACATCCGCGCGCCGGTTCGCTTCCGATACAGCACTAGGACTTCCGGGGCGCGTCGACCGGCGCGCATCAACGAGATGGGCGTTGGCCGGCCGGGTGACACAAACCCCCCGGCCTGAGCCCCACTACCCAGCCAAGGGTGTTCCAAAGTGTGTGGCAAAGCACACGCGGACCGGCGATAATTGGCTAAGAGTGCTTCCAGACTTTCCCGTGCTGAAGGACGCGTTCCGCAAACGGCTGATGGAGATGACGCAGCGCCGGACCAAACAGTACATGGGGCTCCTCGGCCGAATTGGAGCGCGCCAGTTGCACGAGGGCAAAGGCCACAGATTAATTCGTGCCGACGGCTCCGTGGATGAAGCTTCCTCCGTCGCGATTGCGGTCCCGATCACCCTGGCGGCCAGCGAGCTTGAGTCACTGACGATGAACGACTTGATTGCGAAACTTGACACAGCCGCACGGGAGATGGCCGAGAAGCAGTCGGCTTTGTTCGGCGAGAGGTTCGAACAGTCGGTGAACGAGGTCGGCAACGCCATTAACGCAGAAGGCATGACTGAAGTTGAGGCGTTCTTCAAAGCGCTTGAGACCGTCGATCTTGAATTCAATCAGGATGGCACCCCGGACATCCCGGAGAGCCCACAGCCCAGCGGTCAGGCGTGGCTGAAGCGGATGCGTTTGCTGGTCGCTGAAGACCCGCTCCTGAGGCAAAGATACACCAGTCTCATCGGACGAAAAAGAGAAGAATTCCGTGATCGAGAGATTAGTCGAAAACTGGTTGGATAATTCGAGCGAACGAGCGTTTCAAGGCCCCTTCTGTTCGATGCTCTCCGCCGAAGGATACACTGTCGTTCATCTGTCCCGTCACTGTGGCATGGAACTGGGCAAGGACGTGATTGCTGTCGCTCCAGACGGCACGCCGTGCGCGTACCAGCTGAAGACCGCGCCAAGTGGAAAGATCACGCTGAGGCAGTGGCGCGACGAGATCAGCAAGCAGGCATTTGATCTTGTGGTTGGGCGAATCGTCCATCCATCGATTGACTCTGATCGGCCCCACCGTGCCTACCTTGTCACGAATGGAATGATTGACGAGGAGGTCGCGAGAGCCATTGATGACATGAACCGGAACTGGCTGCTCTCCGGGCAGGCCCATCTCCGCCTAGAAACGATTGTCAGAGGTCAATTACTAGAAATGGCGAAGAGTTTGGACACGAGTCTTTGGCCGTCCGAACTGGCCGCCGTTCAAAAGCTGCTGGAACTCTATTTGACACGCGGAGACGAGATTTTTCCAAAGGCTAGTTTCGGCGCCCTTCTGGAAGAAACATTGCCGTTTGAAGAGCAAGGCTCTGATACCGTGCCTTCGTTATCGAGTTGCATTCGCGCCATATCGAGTGCGGCTCTCATCTGTGCCTTGGCTACTTCGAAGTTTTCAAAAAGTAACAATTACGTTGCTGAGATCGAAGCGTGGACCGTGTATGGTTCATACGTCTTTGCTCTCGCAACGAAGTACAATCTCGCAGACAAAGCGTGGAAGCCTTCGCTCGAAATCGCCCTGGCGTATATATACAACCGCCTCGAAGACTTGGCTGACGAGGTGAAGTCTCGCGCCAACCTTCTCGAAGGTAATCCTTTTGGGGATCAGCCTTTTCTTCGTGCGCGGCGGACGTGGTTGGCAGGTCTCATGGGCTGCTTGGGGTTGTGGCGGAGAAGCGCGAATTGTGGATCATCGGAGCTAGAGGTATTCCTCTTCGAATTCTGTCGAAGCGCGACCTCTCAGCTCCACGTGTGGGGTGAAGCTGCGGTACCACAATGTTTGTCACTCTACTGGTTTCTCCGTATCACAGACGCAACTTGTGCATCTGACGACTTGGTCTTTGCTCTTCTTTCTCATTTGGCCCAGTCAAACGGGCCACAGGGGAAGACTCGATTACCCGATCCATACTATTCGATCACGGACGTTCTGGGGTCCGAGATGGGAATCGGTGATAAACCGATTACGGACGATTTCGGCGGGGCTTCGTACACCTTGGAGGCGTTGGTTCACATTTACGCCCGGCTAAACTGGAAGCAGCATATGAAACTGCTATGGCCGCAGATCACGTACGTCGCTTTTGAGAGCTACGTGCCCGCCAAGCCCTGGCTGTTCTTCTTTTGGCGAGATAAAGAGGGATCAGCCAGTGTCACGATTGTGCAACCGACCCACACACTGAGTTGGGCCGCGCTTTGCGAGGCGGCCGAGGAGTCGGGTGGCGGGACAGTTCCTGAACGGGCCAAAAGGTACCCCGTATTTGTGCTGCTCTTTCTAATCGTGTTTCCGCACCGGTTGACGGCTGATGTTGCCCGGTGGTTAGATAGGCAGCTTAGTCGCGGCGGGCATTAGTAGAGATGCATCATATTTGTCCACATGACCGTCAATTTTGACGAATTAATGCCATTTCGGGCCTGTGCCGCTCGCGGTCCCGAAACGGCCTTGTGGGAACCGTGCGCCGACTGCGGCTGCAGATTACTCGCCCGCCAACTCGCCTTTCGTCCGCCGACGCCCTTGAGCGTCACGGCAATGATGCCTCCGTAGTCCGGTAGCCGGCCGTTCCGAATTGTACGGCGGACGCACGACGATCTGATGGTCGCGGACGACAGATTTCTTCGACCTGACGGCCTGAGCCGAGCGCTACCATTGACGTTTCAAGAATATTGAAGACCTGCCTTGGGGCAGCGGCTCCGGTTTGAGCGGTCCGCGTGCGGGGCATCTGTTTTGCGGGCGGGTGGGTCATCGCGTGTTCTTGCGATTCGTCCCCCTGGAAGCGGAAACAATCCTTCGAGATTCGCCGGCCTGCCTCCGATCCATCAGTTGCGCCGAGGAGACACCCCGCGTCTTGAGTGATGCGATGAGAGAACGCGCGTATGCGGCTTGGGCGCGCGCCCGGCAAGACATTTTCAATGAATGGCAGTTCTCGACAGACCCTGCGAACCTCCAGCCTAGGATTCGGCCGCTGCTACGACGGGCGGCGGAGCTGGTTCGGAAGCACCCGGCGCCGGGAGTAGAGCAGAACGAACTTGATCGCATTGTGGACTCGATGGAGACGCCCTGGGGTGCGCGAATCGAGAACCAGATTCGAGAAGCGATGGGCGAGGTCGCAACACCGGGTGCAGCCGCGCGAGTGGTCCAAGTTGTTAGGCGCCTTGGCCTGCAGCCATTTCAGGCGCCGGAGCCATTACCGCCTATCGCGCCCGAAGAGGTTACGCTGATCTGTTGGATGGCGGCTGAATCAGCAGCGGCCTAGACTGCGACGCGGCTGGGATCGCGCTGCGCTAGCGATTCGACGCGGATGACTTCGGACGCGCGGCGCGGTACTCTGGTCACAAGGGGGACATGTGCGCGATTACCGAGAACTGGTTGTTTCCGATCCCGGCGTGATGATGGGCAAGCCTGTAATCGCAGGCACGCGTATTACCGTCGAGTTGATTCTGGAGAAATTGGCCGCTGGAGAAACTGTCGAACAGGTGCTTGGAGCGCATCCGCGGCTCAACGAAGAGGCGGTTCGGGCAGCGCTCGCGTTTGCGGCCGATGCTCTCCGCGCCGATGTCATCTACCCTCTTGAGACGATTTCCCGGTGACGTTCCTCGCCGACGAGAGCGTCGACCGTCAGATTGTCGAACGCCTTCGCCTCGACGGCCATCAGGTTGCGTATGTAGCTGAGATGTCGCCGGGGATCATGGATGACGTCGTCCTGATGGAGGGTCGGACTTCGGCGAGCGTCCTGATCACGGCTGACAAGGATTTCGGCGACCTCGTCTTCCGGCGGCGGCAAGCATCGACGGGCGTTCTGCTGGTCCGTCTATGGGGTCTGGGACCAGATGCGAAGGCAGCCCTGGTGTCACGTGCGATTCAAGGACATGGGCGAAAGTTGCCTGGCGCATTCGCTGTGCTCAGCCCCGGAAACATCCGAGTTCGTCGCGAGAGCCTTCGGTAGGAACTGGAGCACGGTCACTCCCGTTCAAACGCCGGTCACGTCAGTTGGACCATCCGGCAGTCCATCTTCGCGGATTGTCGCCATGCCGGACTTGTGCCCCTCGCGGTCCAAACGCCGTTCGGGGAAAGCGCGGCCGCTCTCAGGCCCGCACCGCGATTTCGCGCGAGATCGGTTTTGGCGACTGCCCGCCGCCTACAACTGCTTCAGGATGCCGATGAGGCGGTCAACGACCCCATTCAGCGTTGCATCGGAAACATGCCCAGCGCGGTAGCCGATGATCCCTTCGTCCGCTGTGAAAAGCCGGTTCGGACGAATAGCGCGGTCTCGGCAGCCAGCGCCGGCAACACGGCATCGGCGTGCGCTTCCTTGAGCGCCCGCAGGAATGCCAGGAGCCTGTCGACGTCCTGCTCCGGCAGGCGGTCCAACTCCCGAGTGATGAGTTCGCGTTTGCCCATACTTCCGGGCTCGTCCGCCCGCCTCACCGCCCCACGATCTCCAGAATTCCGGCATCGGGACCGGTCCAGGGCTGGAACCCCTCGTGGGTGAGCCGGCCGGCGGCATCGTTCCAGTGCAGGCGCGTGATCCTGCTATCGCCTTTCTCATACGCGTAGGTCTTGCCGTCGTCGTCGTAGAGAGTAAAGTCCCCGTCCGCACCTGGGTACACGCGCAGGCGGGCCAGCTTCTGGCTGGCGCTGGTGCTCTCGACGGGTTCTCCCAGAGGCAGAATGGAGCCGGCCCGAACGAACAGCGGCAGGGTGTCGATGGGAGCGTCAACCTCGATCGTCTGCCCGCCGCGGACACGCTGGTTGGTCCAGTAGTTGTACCAATCCGCGCCGGCCGGCAGGTAAACCGTTCGGCTGGTGGCTCCCTGTTCGGTGACCGGGGCCACCAGAAACGCGGGTCCGAACATGTACTCGTCACCCAGGCCGGCCACCTTCGGATCGTCGGGGAAATCCATGAAGAGCGCGCGCATGTAGGGAGCGCCGGACTCGTGGGTCCGATAGGCCAGCGAGTAGATGTAGGGCATGAGCTGGTAGCGCAGCTTCAAATACTTCTCCAGAATCGGTTCGGCTGCCTTGCCATAGGACCAGACCTCGTTGTGCAAGCGGCTGCCGTGGGCGCGGAAGATGGGCAGAAAGGAGCCGTATTCGAACCAGCGGGTGTAAAGTTCCGGGTAGTCGTCATAGCCGCCGACATTGTCGCGCGCATCGGAGGGGTCGAGCAGGAGAGGATGCGCCGCATGATGCTCGTCCGGCAGATACTGCCACCCGCCGATGTCGTTGCTCCAGTACGCCAGGCCGGACGCCGTAAAATCGAGTCCGGTGGGAACCTGGCGTTGCAGCGTGTCCCAGGTCGGGTAGATGTCGGAGGACCAGAACATGGCGCCGTTGCGTTGCGCGCCCAGGTAGGCGTCGCGGGAGAGGATCAGCGCGCGATGCTGCGTGTCCCGGCGGAAGCCGTCATAGAGAGCCGCCGTATGAAACAGCGGGTAGACGTTGAAGTAGCGGGTGCCGGGTCCGATGTGGAAGTAGCTGCCGTTGGGCGGCAGATCGGGCTCGGTTTCATCGGCCCAGAGAGAGTCGAAGCCCTTGCTGAGTATGTTGTCGCGAATGGTTTCCCAATACCAGCGGGCCGCTTCCGGATTGGTGGTGTCGATGTCGGATCCGGCGCGGTCGTAGGGCAAGCCGTTGATGGGCGTTCCGTCGGCGAGGTGCAGCAGCCAGCCCTTCTTCAGCAGGAGATCGTAGTAGCGGGATCCGGGCGTAAAGCGGGGCCAGACGCTGATCATGGTTTGGATGCCCATGTCGTGGAGCTGGCGATTCATGGCGGCCGGATCGGGCCAGGCAACCGGGTCCATGTCGATCTGGCCCATCTTGGTCCAATAGAACCAGTCGACCACGATTACGTCGACGGGAAGCTGCCGCTGGCGGTAGCCTTTAGCGACCGCCATGACCTCATCCTGCGAGCTGTAGCGCTGCTTGCACTGGATGTACCCGTAAGCGGCTTTGGGAAGCAACGGCGTGGTCCCGGTGAGTTGCCGGTAGCCGCCGTAGATCTCGTCGGTGCTGTTGCCGGCGATCACGAAGAACGACACCCGGTCGCCCACCTCGGAGGTCCACCGGGTCTCCTCGTTAAAGCCAGGCTCGATGACCGTCCTGGAGGGATTGTCCCAGACCACGCCGTAGCCGTGATTGGTGACCAGAAACGGCACGCCCATGCTGGGGCCGCCGGTGGCGGTGTAATTGTGCCAGCATTCGATTCGGTGGCCGCGGCGGTCCAGATACCCCTCATGGTTCTGGCCCAGGCCGTAGTAGTGCTCGTCCGCAGGCGAAACGAAGGTCGCGCCCACTTGGTAAAAAGGCGGGTCCGAAGGGCGCCTGTCATTCAACAGGCCGGCATCGCCGTCCTTGTGATTGAGCACCGACATCGACCAGCCCGTCAGCTCCGCCAGCTTCTTGCCGCCGGGGGTGGCGACGGTAATGTGCGCCGGAGGAGCGGAACCGTTAAAGAACTTGGCGATGTCCACTTCGGTCGCCATCAACTTACGCGGACGGTTGACGGCCACCGTAACGACCAGGCGCGACGAGCGGTACACGTCGCCCTCGGCCGTTTGCTGGCGGCTCCAGCCCTGGCCGGACGCGTTGGCCACAAATCCATAACCGGGGGCGGCCAGGGCCGGCTCCTTCAGCAGACTCAGCGTAATGCGGATGATATTGGGGGCGTAAGGCTCGAGGACGACGCTGGCGCCGCCCCGGTCCAATACGATCTGCTGTCCTTGGGCCTGTGCGGCGGCGGGCGCCAGCAGCGCGATCAACATCGCCGCTGCCAGAAACGATGTGCGAATCATCATGACTTGCGGCCAGTATACGAAGTGTTGCAAGAGAACCGCAAGGGGCGCGGGCAGGCGGCGCGGCCTGCCCCACCACAGGATACGCAACCGTCAACTACGGCTTGGTCGCCAGAATGAGCGGCGAGGGCCCCGGCGCGTCGATGGTCCGCGGGTCTCGGAATCCGGTATGGCGCAGCCAGCCGGCGATCTCGCCAAACGACCACGTATCGCCCTCATCGGTATTGATGAGCATGTTGACGGCGAAGATCAGGGCCACCGGCGGGCCGGTTCGCGCATCGTCCACCAGGAACTCCGCGATGGCGATGGTGCCGCCCGGCGCCAGCGCGTCGAAGGTCTTCTTCAACAGCGCGCGGCCGCGCTGTTCACCCTCGCTGTGCAGAATGTGGCCGAGCGTGGCGATGTCGTGCCCGCGCCCGAAATCGGCGGTCGCCAGATCGCCCGCCACAAATGAGAACTGGCCGGCCACACCCAGGCGCACCGCAACTTTGCGGGTGACGTCCAGAACGCCGGGCCAATCCACCGCGGTCACGGTAACCCGCCGCGACTTCTGCGCCAGCACGATGCCCCAGACACCGGAGCCGGCCGCCAGGTCGAGCACGCTCACGGGCTTTTTCGCCGCGGCGATCTGCAAAGCCTCCGCCAGCCTCTGCGCCGACGGATAACTCATGGGGAAGATGTCCTCCACGAAGCTGTGGAAGAACTCGGCCCCCACTTTCTCCCGGTTGACACTGGCCGTAGGCTGGCCGGTTCGCACCACGTCGCTCAACGCCAGCCATTTCGGCACAAGCTGCGTGCTGGTATGGCGGATCAATCCTCCCAGAAAGCCCGGCTTGCCGCCGACCAGAAACGCCGCGCTGTCCGGCGTCAGTCCGAACCGTCCCGCGGCGTCCTTGGTCAAGAGTTGGAGACCGGCGAGGGCGTTCATGACCGCGCGCAGCCCGCGCACGGAAGCGCCCGACCGCGCGGCCACCTCCTCGACGGTCTTAGACCCGCCGTCCAACAAATCGAAGACACCGTGGTGAAGCGCGGCCTCGATGATCAGCGGCGGGGCGTAACCCCACGCCAACTGCTGGATCTTCTCCGGCGTCACCGCCGCCTGAGTCATCACACCCATGTGACAGAATTCCCCTCTCGTGAGATTGAAACGCTACTGATCCGATGCTGTCACGTGCCGAAAGGGTTCAGGGCGGAAGGGCGGCCTTACCTGGAGCCCGGCGCGGCCACTGGCGTCGAGGCGGCGCCGGGCCATCCTGGATGAGTCTGTCCGCTGGTGTGCGGCCGATGCCCACCATAAACGGTCTGTTTTTGAACCGATATGTTCGAAAAAACGGGAAGCCTTGTTGAAAAGAAGGGGATTAGCGGTGCGTGTCCGAACATATATGTACAAACCCTCACCGGCGCCGTGACGAACATCGGGTTAGCAGCCGATAGAGATAAGCGGAGGCAACCAAGCCGCTGGGAATCGACATCGCCTCCGAGGAGTGTGGTCTCATCGGCAGGAAATTGACGCTGTGTTCCGGGGCTTTGCTGGCGCTGGGGATGGGACTGGCGTACTCGTCGCTGTCCCCGCCTGGCGCCCGCTGGGTGGCCTTCGCGCTCACTGGCCTGTGCCTGGCGGCCGGCGGGGTGGTGATGTGGGTGGCGCGCGGCATCGGCGGCAGGCTGCGCCGCGTGGCCCGTGAACTGGGCGAAAACGCCGAACGGATGGCCAGCGCGGCTGCGCAGGTTTCGGCCTCGAGCCAGGCGCTGGCGGAAAGCGCCTCCGAGCAGGCGGCTTCGCTCGAAGAAACGTCCGCATCGAGCGAAGAGATCACTGCCATGTCCCGCCGGAACAGCGAGAACTTCCGCGGCGCGGCCAACCTGGTGACGCAATCGCAGCAGAAGTTCGCCGCGGCCAATCAGTCCCTGCAAGCCATGGGCGAGATGGGCGCCTCCAGCCACAAGATCTCCGGCATCGTCAAGGTGATCGGCGAGATCGCTTTCCAGACCGACATTCTGGCGCTGAACGCGGCGGTGGAAGCGGCCCGGGCGGGTGCGGCGGGCATGGGTTTTGCCGTGGTGGCTGGCGAAGCGCGCAAGTTGGCGCAGTGCTGCGCCCGGGCGGCCAAGGATACGGCGGCTGTGATCCAGGAGTCCATCGCCAGGTCCAACGACGGCCAATTGAAGGCCGATCGGGTGGCCGGGGCCATCCGCGCCATCACCGAGGAGTCGTCCAAGCTGAAAGCGCTGGTGGACGAGGTCCACCTGGGCAGCCAGGAGCAAGCGCGCGGGATCGAGCAGATCGGCAAAGCCATCGCGCGGATGGAGCAAGCGACGCAGACGACGGCGGCCAGCGCGGAACAGAGCGCGGCGGCGGCCGGGGACTTGACGGCCCAGTCGCAGACGCTGCAAGACCTTGTGGAGAACTTGATCGGCATGGTGGGCGCGCCTGCCCGCGATGGCGCGCGGCACTCGGCCGCGGAGCGCCGGCCGGCGGCAACCCCGCCGCGGCAGGAGGCGTGCGCCGCCAGTCTTTCGGCGCTGCGCGCCGCGGTGACGCGCGAACCCAGCGGGCCAGCGGCCTCCAGGATGGCTAAGAACGCCTTCCCGAAGGACGAGGACTTCAAAAAATAGTGCGCGAGGATTCCACGCGCGCGGCTGATGCACCGGTTGTTAGGCTGCCAGCGGCGGTAGACTCATAGGTGTGCCCGCTTTATTGAGAGTCCGTGGGTATCGGTTCTTCTTCTTCAGTATGGAGGGGCGAGAGCCGCCGCACATCCACGTCGCTCACGCCGGACGCTACGCGAAGTTCTGGCAATGGCATGAGTACTTTGGTGGCAAGAGCTGAAACGCTGGCAGTCGACGTGGAGTGTTCGGGCGACGTGCTGTGCGTCACGTTATCCGACGGGCGGGTGGTTTCCGTGCCTCTGGTGTGGTTCCCGAGACTGGCTGGCGCGTCCACGCGGGAGCAATCCGAGTGGGAGCTAATCGGAGGCGGCATCGGAATTCATTGGGACGCAATCGACGAAGACATCTCCGTGGCGAGCATCCTCCGGCCCGAGAACTTCATGCGGCTGCCTGACAAGCCGCTGCAGCCGGCGGCGCGAAAGAAGCGGGCCGCGGCCGAACGCCGGAGCCGTTAGGCTGTCGGGCCGGCCCGCGCCGTTCGTCATGAATGCGACCACGCGAGACAGAGCGCGATCAATGAGGAAGACAACGAGAGCTTGTGGCTGGCTGGGTATTCTGAATCTCATGGAGTGATTCACCGGGGCTGAGACTCGAGGAGAACTACGCGCCAACGTGCCCGAAGCTGCCGCCTTCCATTTCGAGGACGGCCCCGTACAGCCGCGGCCCGTCCAATTGCCGTATGTTAAGGACGAACTGACTCCGGTTGAGGCTGCATGAAGTTGGCTGGTGGTGATGAGGGCTGTTGTCGACAGGAATCGGTAAACGCTGGGCGACCAGGGAGGATCTGAGGACCTGTTTCCCCGAGTTGCCTCTCGGACTTTCCGGCAAAGAAGCGGAGGCTTCGAGGGTGCGCTCGGCGGCCCCCGAAGCCTCCATCTGGTCCAATCCCGCTATCTGTTAGCCTATTTTGCGGATGCCAAGGCATCCGCTGCGGCCTTTTCTCTGGCTGCAGCCAAGGCACCTGTTGCGGCCTGTTCGATGAAATGAGCGACGGCCTGCGGCTGCGACACATACACGGCGTGGCTGCCTTTGACCTCGACGACCGTTGAGCCTGCGCGTTTGGACATAGCCCGCTGGGCGTCAGGCGGGATCATCTTATCGTCGGTAGAGACCAAGTACCAGCTTGGCTTCGTTCGCCACGCCGCCTGGGTGATCGCGCCATTGAGCGCGTCGAGACCCCACGGGACTTGGGAGTCGGCCATGAACGAGGCGGCCTCGGGACTCACGTCCCCGGCGAATGCGGCCGGGAACTTCGCCCTATCGAGGAACAGGAATCCATCCTGAGGCGGCAGGATGGGCGGAACGGGCGCGCCGGGCGGTGGGTCTTTGATGAGCGACGACACCGATTCGCCCTTGTCCAATGCGAACGCCGTGATGTAGACCAAGCCCACGACCTTCGGATCGTTGCCCGCTTCCGTTATCACTGCTCCGCCGTACGAGTGACCGACGAGGATCACGGGGCCATTCTGCGCGTCGATGGCGCGCTTGGTGACCGCCACGTCGTCCGCCAGCGAGATGGTCGGATTCTGGACGATCACGACCGTGTAGCCGTCCTTCTTCAGGGCATTGTAGACGCCCTCCCAACCGGACCCGTCCACAAAACCGCCGTGGACGAGAACGATGTTCTTCGCAACTGTCGATGTGTTTGTTTGTGCCATAAGATCCCCTCCAATGCTGAACATGATTGTCGCGATCGCCAGCACGCTGTAGGTGATTCGTGTTCTGACGTCGATTGCCATTGCGTTGTGCTCCATCGGACATCCCTCCTTGAGTTTGTCTCGAACAATCCCGCTCCATGCGCTTCCATCACCGCTGCCCACTCACACGGCCCATCCATTCCCGGATGTACGCCGGACAGTTCACGAGGCGTAGACCGTTCGTTTCGCACTGCACCAGAAATCGAACGACTTCGCTGTCGACGAGAGTCACTTCCAGCAAATCGAGCACAACGTCACGAGCCGATTCCGACCAGACCAGGTCCTGCAGGTTCGGCAGTTGCGCTGCGTCGATCCGCCCGATTACGATCAGCCTGACCATTCCGGACTCGATCACGCGCTGAAGCTTGAACATCGGGACACCACGGAGAAGGCAAATCGGATACCACCCGTAAGTGGCTTGTTATGAGCAGCGCACCTGTTCGCCGTAACGAACCACCGTGAAGACTCCCGAGATCTCGTGAACGAATCGAGCCAGGGGCGGGCCAAGCGGGCCAAGCACACGGATTCCACAGTCCTGCAGGTACTGATAGAATTCGGGTAGTTGCGCTCCGACCAGATAGAGGGGTACATGAACCACGCGGACGACGAAGCCCGATTCTTCATCGACTCGATCCCCGGCCTGGCATGGTCTGCATCGCCGGACGGTTCCGCACTATCTGTCAACCGGCGCTGGCTGGACTATACAGGTCTCACTGCGGAAGCGGCCACGGGTTGGGGATGGCAGGTAGCGATCCACCCCGACGATCTCTCCAGAATGCTGGAAGCTTACCGAAATGCGCTGGACACCGGACGGCCATTCGATGTGGAGGGGCGCCTTCGACGGGCCGACGGTGAATTCCGCCGCTTCCTCTTCCGCGGCAATCCGGTGCTGGACGAATCGGGCAAGGTCGTCAAATGGTACGGAATCAATATCGACCTGGAAGAGCGGACGCGTGCGGAGGACGCTCTCCGCGCAAGCGAAGAGACCTTTCGCCTGATTGTCAACACCATTCCCGGGCTGGTCGCCGTGATGAACGCCGAGGGTGGGACCGAACTCGTAAACCGCCGGGTCCTCGAATACTTCGGAAGGACACATGACGAATTGAAGCATTGGGAAACCACGGACGCCGTTCACCCGGATGACCTCCCTGGCGTGATCGCCGCCTGGAGAAACTCAGTGGAAAACGGGGCTCCGTATGACGTGGAGCACCGCCTTCGCGGGGGTGACGGCAGGTACCGGTGGTTCCAGTGCCGGGGCCTCCCGCTTCGCGACGGCAAGGGCCGCATCGTGCGCTGGCACAATCTGTTGACGGACATTGACGACCGGAAGCACGCTGAGGCTGAGCGCAGTCTTGCCGAAGAAGCCCTGCGCAAGAGCGAGGAGAGGTGGCGGGCAGTATTTGAGAATTCGGCCATCGGTGTTGCTCTCACGGACCTGAGCGGCCGCTTTCTGGCCACCAACTCTGCCTATCAGAAGATGCTGGGTTACACCGACGAGGAACTCGGCAGACTAACCTTTCTGGAGCTCACCCACGAGGATTATCGCGAATCTAATTGGCGGCTCATCACCGAGCTGTTCGAAGGTGAGCGAAGACAGTTTCAGATCGAGAAGCAGTACCGGCGCAAAGACGGCAGCTTGATCTGGGTAAGCAACAACGTTTCCCTCGTTCCGGGCAGCAGGAGCATGCCTCGGTTCATTATGGCGCTGTCTGAAGACATAACCGAACAGCACCTGGCGAGCGCGAGGCTGGAAGCGGCGTTCGAGGAAATCAAGCGTCTGAAAGACCGGCTTCACGACGAAAACGTGGCGTTGCGCGAGGAGATCGACCAGGCGTTTATGTTTGAGGAGATCGTCGGCACATCACCAGTTCTTAGGGCCGTGCTCTCCAGCGTCGTGAAAGTCGCGGCGACCGATTCTACAGTCCTGATATCCGGTGAAACCGGAACGGGAAAGGAGTTGATCGCGCGCGCCATTCACAGACGCTCGCCGCGTTCGGACAGGGCGTTTATCAGCGTGAATTGCGCGGCCATCCCTCCTTCCCTGATAGCCTCGGAACTCTTTGGCCATGAGAAAGGAGCCTTCACCGGCGCGGTGCAGCAGCGCCGTGGCCGCTTCGAGCTGGCCCATTCCGGCACTATCTTTCTCGACGAGATCGGCGAGATCCCCATAGAGACGCAGGTCGCGCTGCTACGGGTGCTTCAGGAGCGTCAAATCGAGCGAGTTGGAGGTAGCCGCTCAGTTCCCGTCAACGTCCGGGTCATTGCCGCGACTAACGGAGACCTGCCGACTGCGATCAGTGCGGGAACATTCCGATCGGATCTCTTCTACAGGCTGAACGTCTTTCCCATCAAGATGCCACCCCTCCGCCAACGCAAAGAAGACATTCCGCTCCTAGTCGAGTACTTCGTCAAGAGGTTTGCTGAAAAGATAGGGAAGCGTATCAGCAAAATCGATACGCCCACGCTGGAACTATGCGAGGCATATCCTTGGCCGGGGAATATTCGCGAGTTGCAGAATATTGTCGAGAGATCGGTGATCCTTTGCAGTGGCGACACCTTCTCGATTGACGAAGCGTGGCTCTCGATTCAGGATTCAGCCAGGCCGGATCCGCCAGCAAAGATGACACGCATTCTGCAAGATCAGGAGAAGGAGATCATTGAATCCGCTCTGGCTGAGAGCAGGGGCAAAATTGCGGGGGCAGGCGGGGCTGCCTCGAAGCTTGGCATTCCGCCTTCGACGCTGGATTCAAAGATCAAGCAGCTAAGAATCAAGAAAGACAAATTCAGGACAGCATTCTAACCGCGTAAGCCGCTCGTTTCGTAGCTATACGAGGCGGAGCCGCAAGGCGTGGCCGACTGAACCTCTAACGTTTAGATCCTCGCTAACGGTCGCTAACGCCGTAGCGTTTAGAGAAACCGATTCCTGTCGCGAAATCCCCTTGGCACCAGTGCAAAGCCTTGAGAGCGGCGCGTTCTGCATCGGAAGCACCGGCGGCAAAACCGCCGGCGCTACTTCGGCGGCTCGTGATGGTTGCCGTCGGAGACCTCGCGCAAAACGTCGTTCACGACCTCCCCTGAAAGGTCCGAATGCAGCTCGGCGTTCATGCGGCGCAACGCCACGCCGACAATGTCGCGGTGGTGGAGCTTGGAGCCGGGACCCTTGGCGCTCAGCTCCAGCCAGAGCCGGTGGACCAGGTCGAGGTCCTCCGGCCAGAGGCGCGGAGGATGCGGTCCCAGGTTGAAGAACACGGTGTCCTTCTGGTTTTCAAGCACGATCTCCAGAGACAAGGAAGGCCGCGGCTCGGGAAGTTGCTCCCAGTAGTAGCCCACCTGGGCGCCCTGCTCGGAAGGCGTGAGCTTGGGCGAAAGCCCCATCACAATGCGCGAGGATTCCAGGCGCGCGGCCGTCTGAACCACGGCCTGGTAGGGGTCCGAGCCGGGCACCACCATCAGCTCGACGTGCTTGCCCGCCTTCTCCGCCAGCGTGACAACCTGCGAGAACACGGTGGTTTCATCCTCGGAAAAAAGTTGGCTGCTATCGAGCCCGTGCTCGCCGGAGGCCGCCTGCGTCACCATGTGGACGGAAAGCACCACGATGTCGATCCTGCGCGTATCGGTCTTCTCGAGGATGCGTCCGAGGTGCTGTAAATGGTTGGGATTGCGCACCGCCACCAGCACGTTTCCCGGCCGCGCGGTGACCGAGTCTGCGGAAAGGTCGGCGTGCGGGTCGAGCCGGAACTTCTCCATCTCTTGAGCGTGCCCGATGCGGCGTTTGCGGTTGCTGATATCGGACAACTCGAAGACGATGAAGAACAGGATGGTGAAACTCACGCCCGAAATGGTGGCCACCTCCTTGGTGAGCACGTTGATAATGGCCAGCGCGAAGAGCGTGACGGTGATCATGATGAGGCCGACCGGAATCTCCGTACCGCGCACATGGAAGTTCAGGGGGACCTTCCATTCCCGGCCGCCCGGCTGCTTGTAGCGCAGCACCAGCACCGAGAGCGCCTTCATGGCGAAGCTCCAAACCACGCCGAACGCGTACGCCTCACCCAGCATGTAGACATCGCCGCGGCTGATGATGATGGTGATCAACTGCAGCGCCACAATCACGTTGATGATGCGGGAGGTGGTGCCGAACTTCTTGTGCGGATGGCGAAACCAGTCGGGGAGCACGCCGTCTTCGGCCACGCGGTTGAGGACGCCGTTGGACCCGATGATGGCGGTGTTCACCGCGCCGGAAAGAATCAGGGTTCCCACCAGCACCACGAAGCCGTGAAAGAGCAGGCGCGCGGAGACCGGCCCGATGAGGTACATCGAGAGCCCGCCGATGAGGTTGTCCAGGAAGCCCTGCCGCGCGGCATCGGGGATGATCATCACCGCGAAGAAGGAAACCAGCGAGGTGAACATCATGCTGTAGATGAAGATCACGAAGCCGGCGCGCTCCAGGTTTTTCAGCTTGGGATGGGCGATTTCGCGGTTGACCTGGGCCAGGCTCTCCTCGCCGCTCATGGCCAGCAGCGAGTGGCCCAACCCGATGAGCACGGCGATGATGGTGATGGAGGGCGCCAGCGTGCCCTTCAGCCAGCCCAGCGCTTCGGGGCTGAACTTCAGGTTGGCGGGCACGGGCAGCGGCACCGGCTGGTAGCCGTTCTTCAGGATGGTGACGATGCACCAGACGATCAGCATCACCACCATCACGGTGGTGATTTGCATGATGCGCAGGGCCTTCTCGCTGGATTCGTGAATCCCGATGATGTTCTTGCGCCAGAAATAGAGCGTCACCGCCGCGGCGAATACCGCGGCGAAATAGGGCGGATACACGCGCATCCCGGCGATGTGGAAGTTGTCGCCGGTTTCGTTAATCAGGCCGCCCAGGTACAGGCCCGCGCTGACGGCGCTGATGGGTCCGGTGAGCACGTAGTCGAACATGAGGGCCGAGACGGAGAACTTGGCCAGGGTGCCGCCCATGGCCTCGTGCACCACTTTGTACACGCCGCCGCGCACGAACATGGAGCAGCTCTCGATGTAGATGGCGCGCACGGCGTAGGAGAACAGCATAATCGCCAGGATGAACCAGGGCGCCGCTTTACCGACGGCATGTTCGGCGATGCCGCCCGCGTAGTAGGCCGACGAGGCCAGGTCGCTGAGCACGATGGCGGCGGCGCGCCAGAAGGAAATGAACGACAGCATGACGGTGGTGGCCACAACCACCTTGACCGTCGCCGGCCGTTGTTCCATTGTCACGTACAGATCTCCTCGATCACCTTGCGGGCCAGACGGGGGACAGACAGGTGCGATTTGTCACGCTCATATTAGCATAGGGTAGGAGGATGGAGCGGTTCCCATGGAATCCGAGGCATTGGCGCGCGCGGTGATTGCGAAGCTTCGCGGAGCGGGACACCAGGCGTACCTGGTGGGCGGCTCGGTGCGCGACCTGCTGCTGGGAACCCAGCCCAAGGACTTCGACGTTTCGACCGACGCGCGCCCGGAGCGCATCATGGACCTGTTCCCCCAATCGGGGCAAGTGGGCGCGCACTTCGGCGTGGTGCTGGTGCGCGACGCGGGTGCGCAGGTGGAAGTGGCCACGTTTCGCAGCGACCACGAGTATGCCGATGGCCGGCGGCCCGCCAGCGTGCATTTCGAGAGCGACCCGCGCGAGGACGTGTTGCGCCGCGATTTCACCATCAACGGGCTCATGATGGAGGCGGATACGGGGAAAGTGCTCGACTACGTGGGCGGGCGCGCCGATCTGGAGGGACGCGTGGTCCGCTCTATCGGCGACCCCGATGCCCGCTTCGGGGAAGATCACCTGCGGCTGCTGCGCGCTGTCCGTTTCGCCGCGCGGTTGGGGTTCGAGATCGAAGCCGCCACGTTCGAAGCCATGATGCGCCACCACGCGCTGATCCTGAAGGTATCGGCCGAGAGGGTTCGCGAAGAGCTGACGCGCATCCTGATTGAGGGCGGCGCGCGCCGCGGTTTCGAACTGCTGGATGCGAGCGGCATATTGGCCGACCTGCTGCCCGAGGTGGCGGCCATGAAGGGCGTCGCACAGCCGCCGGAATTCCATCCAGAGGGTGACGTCTGGACGCACACGCTGTTGCTGCTCGAAGGGCTCGACCACCCCACGCCCACGCTGGCATGGGGCGCATTGCTGCATGATGTGGGCAAGCCGGCGACCTTCCGCGTGGCGGAGCGCATCCGTTTCAACGGCCACGTGGAGGAGGGCGTCAAGCTGGCGCACGGCATCCTGAACCGGTTGCGTTTTTCGCGCGGCGACATGGAGCGGGTGGAGGCGCTCATCGCCAATCACATGCGTTTCAAAGACGCGCACCGCATGAAGCAGAGCACGCTCAAGCGTTTTCTGCGAATGCCGGGTTTCGGCGAGCATCTGGAGCTGCACCGCCTGGATTGCCTGGCCGGCAACCAGAACCTGGAGAACTACGAGTTGGTGCGGCGCAAGCTGGAAGAGCTGCCGGAAGAGCAGTTGAAGCCGGCGCCGCTGGTGACGGGGGCGGACCTGATCGCCGAGGGATACGAGCCGGGTCCGCGGTTCGCCGAGATGCTGGCGGCGGTGGAAGACGCGCAGTTGGAAGGGCGGGTGCGGAGCAGGGAAGAGGCTATGAAGATGGTGAGGGAGATGTTTGGGCGGTGAGAATTCGGGGGCGCCGGCGTCCGCGCCGGATCACGGGTCGCCCACTTGGTGTATGCTGACTTGTGGCTGGGATCCCCAAAGGACATCCCAGGTAGTATGAGACCGCCGCCGACGGCTTGAAGATCACTCGTGCCCGTCAGCCAAGGAGGTGCTCGATGAAGCGCCTGGCTCGCCGGATCGTTTCACGGATGCCGCGCTGCTACGCCGGCCTGGTGGTGCTTGTAGCGGCCTTTTCGACTTTGGCTAAGGCCCAGACAGTCATAGACGCTTCGCAACGGAGGCCGAAGGCCAGCGATTTCGCTGGGATTCAACTGCCGGCGCTCGACCCGTCGCTGCTCCAGAACACGGTGTCGGCCACGCGGCCCACGGCGTCCGTCCCCAACCTCCAACTGCAATACAGCCCCACCGCCGACTTCGTCTATCCTCACGATTACGACATCACCCGCTGGCTGGACATCAAGAACAACGGCGCTTACACCGAGCTCGAGCAATCGTTCGTCGTCACCGGGCCAAACGGGTTCTCCCTCAGCACCGATCAGGAGACTATCGCGACGTTTCCACAGCCGGGGCCCTTGTACCTTCAGCCCAACGAGACGCAGCGCATCTGGGTCATCCTCAACTGGGCCAATCTGGACCAGAGTGCATGGACCGCCGGAAGTGTCTACGACTACGTCATCGTGCTCACGATCTCTCCCAAGAGAAACGGCCAGACTCCCGCCCAGATCCAGGCGCAATCCCAGACGGTGACTCTCCACAATCAGGTGCATGTCTACTCTACCGCGCCGATTGTCGGCCAAGGTCCGCCCATCGGCGACAACAACGCCACCATCCAGGGAACGGTGTACGACGCCGCAACCGGCAAGCCGATCGCGAACGCCGGAGTCACACTCATCGGGCAGAACGAGAGCCCGTTCCTTCCGTATACGGATTCGGCGGGCCATTACAGCGTCGCGCTTACCGCCTACGCCCTGGCGCAGAGCGGCTTTTGGAAGCCCTACGGGGTGAAGATCACTGCCGCGGGATATGCCGACTTTCACACCGCCGTGGCGCCCCACGCCGGCGATACCATCCGGCTGGATGCCCCCATGAAACCTGCGGTGCAGGGACCCGCCTACACGGTCACGTCGAAAACCGATGCCGTGCTGAATCAATACACCGGACAAGCCTCCAAGGACGGCAAGTACTTCGCGTTTGCTCCTTTCCACTCCTTCGTGCCGTCCGGCGCCGACAGCCAGACCTACCTTGCGCAGGCCAAGCTGTCGTTTTTCGGCGGCGACGGCGCTCTGCTCTGGCAGTTCCCTTTGTACGCGGAAACCCCCGCGGTGTCGGTAGCGGACGATGGATCGCTGGTCGCCACGGCGCGTGACGACACCACCCGTTCCGACAATGGCGTCTATCTTCTGAACAACGCCGGCCAGGTGGTCTGGTCTGTCGGGAACCTCGGGTCCACCGATCCCAGCGGGTTCCGCGAAGTCCGGATTTCTCACGGCGCGAAGTACCTCGCCGCCGACGATTCGAGCGGAAACGTGTACCTGCTGGACATAGCCTCCAGGAAAGTAGTGTGGCAACGCTTCCTCAACGGGCAGGTGCGGACATTGGACTTTGAGGACGGCGACGCCACGCTCTATGCCGGCAGCGGCGACGGCTATTTCTATTGCTTTCACATCGACGGCACCCTCGCCTGGCGCACTTATGTGGGATCGTGGCCCCTCGCCTTCCACATGTCGGCAAACTACATCCTGGTGGGCGGCAAGGAGGGGTACTACCTGTCCCTGCTCGACAGACCCACCGGCCGAACCCTCTGGCAATACCCGTTGCCGGCGGGTCCCGGCGACGTCATGATCGCCCCCGACGAGTCGTACATCGCCGCAGTGGGCAGTTCGAACTTTGGAGTGTTGCTCTTCGATCTCAGCGGCGTGGTGTTCGACCAGGATACGAACGCCGGAATGGTGGCCATCGCCAACGGCGCCTCGTACATGCTGCTCACCACCCAGGACACCGTTTCGAACGATGTCGGCGCCACGGGGCTGGCCGTCATCGGCCGCGACGGCCGCCAGTTGTGGACCAGCGGCCATCTGGACACGACCATCCATCGCGGACCGCTCGATGGCTTCGCCTGGATGTCGGACGATGGCCGCAAGTTGGTAGCCGCCAACGGCAACTGGGTGTACTTCCTGGCGCAGCAGGGCCCCAGCGTCCCGAGCGCGGGAGTGACCAGCGCCGCCAGTTATTCCGCCAGCGCCACGAATGGGGTTTCACCCGGCGAAATGCTGACGCTGTTCGGACAGGGTCTTGGACCGGCCCAATTGACCGGCCTGCAACTGGACAGCACGGGGAAGGTGGCGGCACTGCTGGCCGGCACGCAAGTGCTGTTCGACGACACCCCCGGGCCGCTCATCTACACCTCCAGCGGGCAAGTCAGCGTGATGGCTCCTTACGATCTCGCCGGCAAGAGCACGGTGACCATCACCGCGCAGTACCAGGGGCTTTCCTCGCCGCCAGTGAACGTTGCGGTGGCTCCCGCCAACCCTGCCTTGTTTACGCTGAACAGCTCAGGCCAGGGGGATGGGGCGATCGTGCGGCCCGACGGCTCGGCGGTCAATGCGGCCAACCCGGCCCGCGCGGGCGACGTGCTCCTGCTGTTCGCCGAAGGCTATGGCGTTTCTACGCCGGCTTTGCCCGACGGTCTGGTGGTGACCACTACGTTGCCGGCACCGTCGCTGAAGACCGTGCTGCTGATCGACGGTCAGCCGGTGCCGACGCAGTACTGCGGCGCCGCGCCATATATGGTGAACGGGATATTGCAGGTGAATTTCCAGGTGCCGGCACTGGCGTCCGGGGCGCATCAAATCCAATTGAAGGTGGGGGATCGCACCAGCCCCGCCGGAGTAACGCTGCAGACCAGGTAATAGCACGACACTGAGCCGCGCCTGGCAGCGGGCGTGCGTCGTCTGCGATCGCAATCGTGCCCTCGGGTATCACCACGGGGACCGGGCGTGCCCGGCCCCTACAGCAGTTCCGATCCAACTCGGGATACGAGCCAGGGTCGCTTTGCGGAAATGCCGGCGGCGGTTTCCGATGGCTGGATGTATAATCGATACCGGTCCGGGAACTGATCCCGGCACGGGAGATCGTCATGAAACTGGTAACCGTGTTCTGCTCTACTCTCGCGTTCTCTCTCGCCGTCGCCTCCGCCGCGGATATCCCTCACCTGCAGAAGCAGGGGACTGCCACCCAACTGATCGTTGACGGGAAGCCCTTTCTGGTGCTGGCGGGGGAACTGCACAACAGCAGCGCCACCAGTCTCGAGTACATGAAGCCGGTGTGGCCCAGACTCGCCGAGGCCAAGCTTAACACCGTCCTGGCGGGCGTTTCCTGGAACCAGATCGAGCCGTCGGAAGGCAAGTTCGACTTCAGCGTGCTGGATGGCGTGGTCCGGGATGCGCGGAGCCACAACCTGCGTCTGGTGCTTCTATGGTTCGGAAGTTGGAAGAACGCCACGTCGAGCTACGCGCCCGACTGGGTGAAGAAGGACTTCAAGCGCTTTCCGCGCATCCAGGTGCGGGATGGCAAGACCATCGAACTGCTTTCCACGCTCAGCGATGCGAACCGGGACGCCGATGCACGCGCCTTTGCGGCACTGCTGCGGCACGTCAAGGAAGTGGACGGCCAGCAGCGGACGGTTCTCATGATCCAGGTGGAGAACGAAGTGAATGTGGAAGGGGACTCGCGCGACCGTTCGCCCGCGGCCAACAAGGCATTCGCGGGGCCGGTGCCGAAGGAACTGATGGACTACCTTCAGAAGCACAAGGACGGGCTGATCTCCGAGTTTCGCCAGGTGTGGGAGACGGCCGGCTTCAAGACCTCAGGCACCTGGGAAGAGGTGTTTGGGAAGGGCGTCGCGACGGATGAAGCCTTCATGGCCTGGAACTATTCGCGCTACATCGGGCGGGTGGTGGAGGCGGGCAAAGCCGAATACCCGCTGCCGATGTACGTGAACGCGGCGGTGATGGGATTCGCGCGAGTAGGTCCGCCCGAAAGAGCGCACAGCGGCGGGCCACTCTCTCAGTTGATGGACGTGTGGAGGGCCGGGGGGCCGGAAATCGATATACTCTCGCCCGACATTTACGGCAACGACGACTTTTTTGTATCGACGACGGCATCGTACGCCCGATCGGGGAACCCGCTGTTCATCCCCGAGTCGAACGGGGGGCGGGAAGGCGCCACCAGGGCGCTCTACGCCTTCGGGCGCCACAACGCCATGGGCTTCTCGCCCTTCGGGATCGATGGGTCCAGAGCGCCCGACACCGACCTGACGGCCGGCTACGACCTCATTGCGCAATTGGCGCCCCTGATTTCGGCGCACCAGGGCACAGGCACGATCTCCGCCGTCTTGCTGGGGCAGAACAACCAGTCTCAGAAGATTCAGGTGGGGGATTATACGCTGGAGGCCGCGGTTATGAGGCCCCGCGCCATGCCTGGGGCGCCGCCAGCACAGGCGACAGTGCCTTCCGCGGCGGCGGTTTTCATTGCGGTGGGGCCTGACGAATACTACGTGGCCGGCAGCGGTATGACGATCCGGTTTTCGCCGAACGGACCGGGGCCCGCGCTGGCCGGGCTCGGCACCGTGGAAGAAGGCAGTTTCGTAAACGGCCGCTGGGTGCCCGGCCGGCAGCTCGCCGGCGACGAAACCGAGCAGGGGCAGTGTCTGTCGCTGCGGAACTTGGGCATCCAGCGCGTCACGCTGTACCGCTACGAATGAGTGCGGGTGGTTGGCCCCTGTAGCAGCTTGCGGGCGCGGCGGAATACGGCGAGCAGCATCTTCTCCGTCAGCTTGCCGGTGGAGGTGTTCTGCTGGCTGGGGTGATAGCAGGCGATCAGCAACGGGTGCCCGGGCGCGGTGGTGAACTGGCGGTTGTGGCCAAAGACGAAGGGGGCGCGGCTGCGGATTGCGCCGCGCGACTTCAGCACATCCAGGTAGGCATCGAACGCGATCTTGCCCAGGGCCACCACCACTTTCACGTTCGTCAGCAGGTCCAGTTCGCGTTCCAGGTAGGGGCGGCAATTGCGAAGCTCCTCCGGGGAGGGCTTGTTGCCGGGAGGCGCGCAACGGGCGGCGGCGGTGACATAAACATCGCGGAGCGTCAGGCCGTCGTGGCGCGAGACGCTGGCCGGCTGCGAGGCGAAGCCGGTCTGGTAGAGGGCGCGGTAGAGCCAGTCGCCGGAGCGATCGCCGGTGAACATGCGGCCGGTGCGGTTGGAGCCGTGCGCGCCGGGCGCGAGGCCCAGAATCAGGATGCGGGCTTGCGGGTCGCCGAACGAGGGCACGGGTTTTCCCCAGTACTCCCAGTCGCGAAAGGCGCGGCGCTTTACGGCGGCGATACGCGCGCAGTGCTCCCGCAAGCGGGGACAACGGCGGCAGCTTGCAACTTCGTTTTGCAGGGTCCGCAGGATTTCGAGCACGGGTCTATTTAATGGTAAGATGTTATTCGGCTGCTCCGGCCGGCTGTTCTGTATCCGCTCTGGCGTAAATCACTGCCGCGGCGAACCGCGCGTCGTTATGAAGAGACTATTCCTCGTTGCGCTGGGATTCGGTCTGCTGGCGGGGCCGGGCGCCAACGCCACCGTCAAGCATCCACGTAAACGCCGCCACACGGCTGCGGTGGCCACCCGCCGCGCGGCGCCCATCGTCAGGGTTGCGACGCAATCGGCGCGTCCGGCGCGGACCCCGGTCGCTGCGCCAGTCGTCATCCGGGGCGGCCCCTGGACCGAGCCGACCTACGCCGATTCCGCGGTGGGGGACATGGTGGACGGTGAAGACCTCGTCATTCGCCGGGCGGCGGTTGAAGCTCTGGGGCCTTACAACGGTACCGTGGTGGCGGTCGATGCCAACACGGGGCGCATTCTCACGATGGTGAATCAGAGGGTGGCGCTGGGCACGGGTTTCCAGCCGTGTTCCACCATCAAGGTCGCCGTGGCGCTGGCGGGACTGAGCGAAAAAGCCATCCGGCCGGCCAACCGGTTTCACCTGGGCGGGCTGCGCATGGACCTGACTTACGCGTTAGCCCACTCGAACAACTACTATTTCGCCACGCTGGGAGCGAAGCTGGGTTTCGAAAAGGTCAGCCAATACGCCCACATGTTCGGGTATGGAGAGAGGGCCGGGTTGAATGTCGCGGGCGAACAAACGGGATCGTTTCCTTCCGCGCCGCCGCGGAATGGCGGAGTCGGCATGCTGTGCAGCTTCGGCGAGGAGATCTCGCAGACTCCGCTCGAACTGGCGGCGCTGATGAGCGCCATCGCCAACGGCGGCACGCTTTACTACCTGCAGTATCCGCACGACCAGCTCGAGGCCAGAAACTTCGTGCCGCTGGTGAAGCGAAGGCTGGAAATCGGAAGCCTAATCCCGGTGATCAAGCCCGGGATGCGCGGGGCAGTGCAGTTTGGCACGGCGCACCGCGCCCGGGAGGACGGGCCAATTGCCGGCAAGACGGGCACATGCAGCGAGAACCAAACTCACCTGGGCTGGTTCGGTTCCTTCAACGACGTCGGACCGCGCAAGCTGGTGGTGGTGGTTTTGTTAACCGGAGGGCGGCCGGCCATTGGTCCGCTGGCTGCCGGCATCGCCGGCGACATGTACCGGCGTCTGAGCGAGCAGAACTACTTTGCGGCGTCGCAGCCGATCACGTCGGCGGCGCTGGTCTCCGCGCAAATCTGCTGCGCGAGATAGGGCCTCAAGCCGGCGCATCGAGGCAGGCGAAGACTTCCCGGTAGAACTCGGGGTGGGCTTTCCAGGTCTGCGCGGTCACCAGTTTGCCGTCGCGCACGGCGGGCTTGGAACTGTAGATGCCGCCGGCGCGCTCGACTTCGATGCGCACGTGGTCGTGGCAGGTGACGGTGCGGCCTTTGGTCATGCCCGCCGCCGTCAGCACCTGGATGCCGTGGCCGATGGCGCAGATCAACTTGTCCTGGGCCGCGAATTCACGCACCAGCGAAAGCAGGCTGGCGTTGTTGCGCAGGTACTCCGGCGCCCGGCCGCCCAGGATGACGATGGCCGCGAACTCCTTGGCCGCCACCGCCGTAATGGCCACATCCGCCTCGACGCAATGGCCCACGCGCTCGACGTAGGTCTCCCATCCCGGCTCGGTGTCGTGGAACACCATGTGCAACCGCCGCCGCGATGGCGCCGCCAATACCGGCTCCCAATGCGCCTCCAGAAACCGGTGGTGAGCGTACAGCGCTTCGTAGCTGTCGCCGCCATCACCCGTGACAATGAGGACTTTTTTGCTCATTGGTAGAATTTTAGCGCGGTACCGGCTGAAGCTGGTCCGTTTCTAGTTTCCCCTTTCAAACCGTGCATGCCGTTTTCCGGCACACGGCTTAACGATGATCTTCTGGGTGTGGCTTGCGTCGGGTATCTCACGGTGCTCATCAAGCGATGCAAACCCATCCCGTAAAGCTGATCCCAGGCGAACTTGGGTCGTGGGCCTTTGCCCACCCCGCCGGTATTGCCAGCGACGCAAGCTCTGGATCACGAAGTAGTCCATCTTGTCGAACTCCCGGCCGGCATTCCCCGTCCGGAAGTAGTTCCCCCAGCCACGAAGCACGGGCGTCAGTTCCGCGGTGCTCCGCTTCCCGTCCTTCCCGCTTTGCCTCTTGCCGGTCAACTCTCGCACGCGCTCTCGAAGTTTCTTCGTCGCCTTAGGACAACGCGTCTTTCAGGACGCACCATGCCCAGGAGTCTAGCATCCCGTGTCTGGCTGGCGCAGACGCACCACCAGTTGCCATCCGAGAATGATGGCCGCCAGCAGTGCGCCAATCGCCCAAGTCAGGTCGCCCAGAACGGCGTATAGGGCCATCACGCGATCGCTGAAGAAGCGCCCCAAAGAGATATAAACGGCCGCTCCGGTGAGCTCACCAAGAGTATCCCAGAAGAGGAATCGATGCCACGGGTAGCCGGCCGTGCCGCTGGCCAGATTGACCCAAGGTCCCAGCGGACTGAGCAGCCAGCGGGTGATATAGATGCCGGGGCCGCCCCAGGCTCTAGCTTTGGCTTCCGTGGCTCGCAGGCTGGCGCGCTTTCCGAACAGGCCGCCGATCTTGGCCACCACAGCCGGCCCTCCCCACCGGCCGATGGCGTAGCCGGCCTGATCGCCGAGGATGGAACCGGCGCCGGCCAGGCCGATAGCCCACCAGAGGTTCATGGCGCCTTGCGAAATCAACGAACCCGCGACAATCAGAAGCAGCGTGATGGGCAGTGGCACTCCGATGGCGGCAATGGCGACGATTCCGAAGAGGGCCGGCGCGCCGTACTGTGAAACGGCCGCGAGGAGCTGATCGTTCATCGCGGGTGGCCGCCGGGTGGCTGCGCGGCGGCATCGATGGCGCGCTGCAGTTGGGCGATCAGTTCGGGAACGGGGCGGTGCAAGTCGTGAGCGATGCGGCGGACGGATCGCCGGTCACGCGGCTCCCGCGGTTGAACCCCGATGGCTTGAAACAGCACGTCGGCGGGGAGGTGGTGGGCATGGGCGATAAATGGGACCGACATCCACTCGCGGATAGGCTCATTTTCCCTGCGCATGTGCCGCGCCTGCCGGCCGGCCCTGTAAGCGAAGACGAAGGTGCCCGCGATCGCCACCACGAAGGCGATCCCGACCGCCAGCGTGCGCCGCCACGTTTGGCCCACAATTCAATATAGCCGGGTGGGACATGCTTTAGCTTGCCCAGACCTCAATCCATTACCAGGCCGCCGTTCACATGCAGCGTCGCGCCGGTGATATAGCCCGCCGCGGGGGATGCCAGGAAGACAATGGCGCCGGCGATCTCTCCGGGCTCGCCGAAGCGCCGCAAAGGCGTCTGCCCCATCCACTCCGCTTCGCGGCCGGCGGAACGCTCCAGCAGCAGCGCGGTCCGGATGCGCCCGGGCGCCACCAGGTTCACCGTGATGCCGTATTCGCCAACCTCTTTGGCCAGCGAAAATGAAAAGCCGAGCAGCCCCGCCTTGGCAGCCGCATAGTGCGCGTGATTCTTCGATCCGGTGTACAGCGCCTGCGTGGAAACGTTCACGATGCGTCCCCAGCGGCGCGTTTTCATCATCGGGATCACCGCCCTGGAGCAGCGAAACGTGGCGGTCAGGTGCAGCGACAGCGCGGCCTCCCAAACTTCATCCGGCATGATTTCGACCGCCAGATCCGTCATCTGGCCCGCGTTGTTGACCAGGATGTCGATGGGGCCGAGGGCCGCGGCCGCTTCCGCGACGATGCGCCCGGGAGCATCGGCTTCGCGGAGGTCGCCCCCAATGGCGACTGCCCGGCCGCCGCCGCGGCGGATCTCTTCCACCACCTCGGCGGCCTGCGCCTGGCTGGCGGAGTAATGCACGCCGACCGCCGCGCCGTGGGCCGCCAGCGCCAGGCAGGTGGCGCGCCCGATGCCTCTCGATCCTCCGGTGACCACGGCCGTGTGGCCCGTCAGGTTCAAGTTGACAAGATACTGCTCGGGGACGTTTTCCACCATGCCGTCAGTTTAGTAAAAAAAGGGGACAGACGCATTTTCCGCCGGGGAAAATGCGTCTGTCCCCTTTTTTACGGCAGTTTCCGGACGCGCTCCGCCAGTGGGGGGTGGGAAGAGAAGTACTCCATCAGGCCCGCATTGCCGCTCGCTCCCCGCGCCAAACGTTGCAGAGCGCGCGCGGCGGCGCGGGGATCGAAACCCGCGGCGGCCGCGAGCCGGGCGCCTTCGTCATCCGCCTCCAGTTCCAGTTCCCTCGAATATCCTTGATTCAGCAGTTGCCGGAGCATCAGACCGGCACCTGCGAGCCGCGCCGTCACCGCATTGAGGAACGCGCGGGCCGTGAGCTGGCTCCTGGCATGGCCGCGTAAGACGTGCCCCATTTCGTGCCCCAGCAGAAAAGCCAGCTCGTCCGGGTCTTGCGCGCACAGGTCGAGCAGCGGCTCGGTGATGAAGACGAAACCGCCCGGCAGCGCATAGGCGTTCGAAACGCTGGCGCGAACCAGGCTGAAGTGAAACTGGCGGCGGCGGTCCTTCACGGCATCCGCCAGCCGGGACCCAACCGCCGCCACCGCTTCCTGCTTCTCGCGCGGGGCTTTGCCCGGGAACTGCGCGGCGAACTGCCGGGCGCACTCGCGTCCGTATTCGTACTCAGCCTGAATGGCTTCGGCTTCGGTTCCGGCCAACCAACTCCACATCCACTTGGCTTGGCGGAAGGGCTTCCTCGACTGGCCGCCGAGCCACGTGCCCAGACGCGGCAGGAATTTCGCCATCATCGCTCACTTTCCCCGGGGCGGCGCCGACAGCCGCTCGACCAGCAGGTCCAGAAATCCGCGGACATTCACTTGCCGGGCGATCAGGGTCGATGGCGCGACATCTTTGGGGAGCCGGCCGGCGGGAGTGAACAGCGTCAGCCCGTTGCCGACGGCGCCCGCGGTCTCGACTTCGACACGGCCCAACTGGGTCTCTACCAGGCCAGCCCGAAACACCACCGCCATGGCGAGCGGGTCGTGCAGCGTCGGGTACCGATCGGGTTGCCCGCTCTGCCAAAGCTCGATCAACCGAACCAGAAAGGTGTCGACGATGAGATCGGCGGCGCGGCGGCGGGCGGCGGGGGGCAGGACGTCTTGCGCCGTGAGCACCTGGAATTGCGGCGGCACGTGCTCGGTCAAGGCGGGGCCGACCAGAGGCTCCGGCGCGCCGGTGGCCAGGGGAATGTCGTGCCGGCCGTAAAGACCCATTTCTTTCCAGGCCAGGCGACTGCGGCCGACCGTATCGTCACTCACGGTAGTAACCGCGCGGACATCCAGTTCGGGAGACTGCACTGCCAGGGCGAGCGCCAGGGCGTCATCGATATCGCTGCCGATGTCGGTATCGAAAATGATGGGGATGGTCTGTTGGCCGTGAGCGACCATTACGCTCAGCAGAAATAGCGCACCAACGAAGCGAAGCATTACGGGTGGACTGCCTACTTCCCGACCACAAGAATCGAGAACGAATCCGGCAGCATCTGGCGGCCTGGTCCGCGGCCTGGTCCGCGGCCTCCCTTTTTCTCGGCCGGCGGCGGGGCATTCGCCGGTGGCGCGGCCGGCGCGGCGTACTCGGCGGCGATCAGCAGAATCCGGCCCGTCTTGCGATCGAGCGTCAGCGTCTTGGCGCCCGTCATCGTCTTCAAAGTCTCTTCCACCGCGAAACTGGTGGGGCTCTTCTCTTTAATGATGCTCAGAGTGCCATTGCCGTGCGAGCTGAAAGCTTCCATGGTCTTGGGATTGAACACGGCGCCGTCGCTGCCTCCAGCGAGCGGAAGAGTGTCGAGAATCTTGCCGTCCCTGGCGCTCAGGATCACCATGTTCTGGGGATCGCGGCAGGCCGCGAATAGAACCTGGTTCTTCACATCCAGCGCCAGGCCGGCGCAGCCATCGCCTTTGCCCGCCAGGTCGTAGTGCGTCTTGACGGTGAGTGTCTTGGCATCCACGACGGCGATACTGTGCGCGTTCTCGATATCGACGTAGATGGTGCCCTTGCCGTCGGTGGCGGCCTCTTCGGGCGCGCCGCCCAGGTCGTCGATGGTGCCGGCGATGGAGCCGTCGGCGGCGTTGATTGCCGTGGCGTGCGGCTTGCTGTGGCTCAAAATGTAGACGCGGTCGTTGAACGGGTCATAGAGGTAGCCGTCGGGGTTTCCCTTTACCTCGATGGTCTTGATGGTGGCCAGCGTCTGGCTGTCGAACATTACCACAGGGTTGCTGCTGGCGAACCCGTGATGGGACTTGGGCGAAACGGTGGCGCCATGCACTCTGTTGGTGTTCGGAACCTCGCCCACCTTCGCCAGAGTGTCCAGGTTGAACACCGTCACCCGTCCGGGATTCCCGCTGCGCCCGACATATAGCCGGCGGCCGGCCGCGTCCGCGGTAACGTAGTCGAAGCCGCCATCGCCACCTACTTTGGCGGTCTTTAGCACCTTGTACGGGCCATCTTGGGCCAGACCGATGGAGGCTACCATCGCGAATGCCAGGCAGAAATGTCGCATCAATCGTCTCCTTCGGGCGGGATTGGAATTCTGGTATCCCCGCCGCCCGTCAGTATAGCTCAAAAATTCCTGATAATATGAGTTCTGCCAGGGTTCCGGCGACGTAAGGAGAGGGAGAAGTTCATGCAAAGCGGCATCACTAGAAGGAAAGCTGTGGGCGGCCTCGGCGCCGCAGCGGCGGGAATGTTCCTGGGCCGTCCGGCGCGCGGCAACGTGCCGGCCCCGGCGGCGCCGGTGGCCATTGGAAAATGCACCAGCTACGAGCCATCGGAATTGCTTCCCGTGCTGGAAGGCATGTTCGACAAGCTGGGCGGCCTGGGAAGACTGGTGAAGGGCAAGACGGTCGCCATCAAGCTCAACTTCAATGGCGGCGCGACGGTGCGGCTGGGGTACCATCCGCTGGGCGATTCGCATTGGGCCAATCCCAACCTCGTTTGCGCCGTCATGAGCCTCATGACCAAGGCCGGCGTGCGGCGCGTGCGGCTGGTGGAGTGCGCCCCCATCCCCTGGACCACGCCCTTCGAGGAGTACTTCCTGGAAGCGAATTGGAATGTCCACGATTTCATCAGTTCCGCCCCGATCGTGGAATTCGAGAACACCAACTACCTGAATTCGGCCAAGAAACTGTCGCGGATCACGGTGCCCAACGGCGGCCTGCTGTTCCCCGCGTACGACGTGAATCACTCTTACGTGGATTGCGACGTTTTCGTCTCGATCGCCAAGTGCAAAGACCACGGGACCACAGGCGTCAGCACGGTCATGAAGAACCAGTTCGGAATCACGCCGCTGCTAGCCTACGGAAATTTCGCGGGCAAGTGGGAGGATAACGACCTGGTCGCCGGAATCGACCGCATCCGCATCATCCACCAGGGCGCCGGGCAGCCCGCTTTTGGAGCGCCCGCCGAGCTCGATCCGAAAAGCCCGCGCGATGACGGTTATCGCGTGTGTCGGGCCATCGCGGACCTGGTGGCGGCAAGACCCGTGCACCTGGCCATCACCGATGGCGTCACCAGCATGGCCGGCGGGCAGACCCCCAATCCAAGCCTCACGTTTGTCAAACCCAACTGGATCGTGGCCGGCACCAACGTGGTGAACACCTCCGCGGTGACCATGGCCGCCATGAACTACGATCCCATGGGGCAGAAGGGCGAGATACCGTTTTTCCGCTGCGACAACAAACTCCGGCTGGCCGAACAGCTCGGCGTCGGGACCTGCGATCTGAGCCGGATTGAGGTAGTCGGCCGACCCATCAAGGAAGTCGTATTCGACTTCAAGACTTTGCGCGAGAAGCGGCCGGCCGGTTTCAACGGTTTTGGCGGCGGGCGCAAAGGCGGACAGCGAGGCGGAGAACCCGGTGGACCACCCTATGGACCTCCCGACGGGCCACCCTACGGGCCACCCGGCGGGGGGAGGGACTGAAGTGGCTGCCCTGTCTGCCTGGGTTCCCATGCGCTGGCTGGCTGGTCCGCTGGACATCGGCCAACGTGAGAAGAAGGAGGGCTTCACGGCGAAGTCCAAAGAGGTTCTCGAGCGCTGGCTCGACCCCGCCGTACTGGAGATTCTGCGCGGCACGCCCGTAAACTGCCTGGTGGTGAGCTGGGCGGCAGGGCTTCCAGCCGACGCGGAACAGCAGAAAGCACTCGCGCCTCTGCTGGCCCAGGGCAAGAGCGCCGGGCTTTCCTTCGTGGGGCTGGTGGAAGGCCAGGCCAACCAGGCGGCTGTCGAGAGCGCGCGGGCGGCGGGATTCGCGGCCGTGATGATGGAAGGCGAGGTTCCCAATGCGGGACTGCCAATTCTGCCTCTGGCGGCGAATCCGCACCTGCCCTGGAATTCCGCATCACCCGTGCTGGTGGCCAAAGGCAATGTCTGGCCTGGAATCGCTTCCCAGGGGTTAAACTCGCAAGACTGGCGGCGTGGCGCGGACACGCAGGCGGCGGGGCCCACCTCCGAACCATGGATCGACTCCAACGGCTGGTTCCTTCGGCTGGCGAAAGTGTATGCTCCCTCCAAGATCCCGTGGCTGCTGTTCGACCCCCCAGGGGGCGCCAATGTGGTCCTGGCGGACGCCTACCGGCGCGCGATTACGGATTCGGGGTCCTTTTGCGGGCGTTGGGTTGTGTCTCTCGACGATGCTCTGCGGGCGAGTCTCGCCCAGAAAGAACAGGCCGCCCTGGATACGTGGAAGTCGATCGCCGGCGCGCTGGCCTTCTTTGCGCGACACAGCCAATGGGAGACGAACTCGCCGGTGGGCCTGGTGGGGGTGATCTCGGATTTTTCGGGCCCCAATGAGACCATTGGCACCGAAACTCTGAATTTGATGGTACGGAGCAATGTCCCGTTCCGGATCATCGAGAAATCCAAGCTGGCCACGGCGCCGCTGACGGGGTTCAAGGCGCTGATTTCGGTCGACGTGGCCATGCCCGAGCCGGCTGCGCGTAAGAGGCTGCTCGACTTCGCCCGGCAGGGTGGGGCGCTCCTGGTGAGCCAAAGCTGGAAGGGAGAAGGTGGCACGCCGACCGGCGTGGCGCACCCCCGATTGGATCTCCGGAAACTCGGAAAAGGCAAGTTCGCGGTGTGCAAGGACGAGGCTCCGGACCCCTACATGGTGGCCAGGGATATTCACGTGCTGCTCGGCCGGGCCAACGATTTGTCGCGCTTCTTCAACCTCTCGGCGTTCCTCTCGGCGCACACCGCCGCGCCGGGCGGAGCTTCCGCGCTGTTGCAGATCACCAACTTCGCCGGTTCCTCGCGCTTCTCGGTCAGCCAGGCGACCGTATGGTTCCCACAGCAGTACCGCGCGGCACGGATGTGGACCCTGGGTTCGGAGGCCCCAGTGGAACTCAAACTGGAGCCCGAGAACACGGGAATGGACGTGCAAATCCCCGGCATCTCACCCTACGCGGCCGTGGAAGTCGCCTTACAGAAACTGGCCTGACGGGCGGGAGCGCCGCCCATGCGCCATAGCGGCCGGGCGGCCCAGAGGGCACCCCGGGGCCCGAATCGCTTGAGGGCTTGACGAAGCACTCTATATCGTGTCATATATATATGATGTATGACCGATAAAGACGCCGCCGCCTTTCTTCCCCTTCACAACAACTGGTTCCACATTCTGCTGTCGCTGGCCGGCGCCGAGCAGCACGGCTACGGCATCATGCAGGAAGTCCTGGAGCGAACCAATGGAACGGTCCGCCTTTGGCCCGCCACTCTGTATGGCTCCCTGAAACGGCTGATCGCCGACGGGCTGATTGAAGAGTCCGGCGAGCGGCCGGTGGCGGAGCTGGATGACGCCCGCCGCCGCTACTACAAGTTGACGCGGTTCGGACGAACCGTGCTCGAGCTGGAATGCGAGCGGCTGCAAGAGATGGTCCGGATGGTGCAAAAGAAACGCCGACAGGAGGCCTGGTGATGAACCCCCGAGTGGGCTTGTGCCTGTCCCTCTATCGGCGCCTGGCGAGCGCGTATCCGCACGAGTTCCGCATGTTGTATGGCGAGGATCTCGAGCGCTTGGGTGAAGACGCCGCGCCTGAAGCCTGGCGGCGGTACGGTCTGTTCGGCCTGGTGAGGCTGCTGGCCGATATCGCCGTCCGGCTGCCCGCCGAGTATCTCAGCGAGATCCGGCAGGACGTAGTCTATGCCCTGCGGGTGCTGGCCAAGGCGCCGGGGTTCACCGCGGTGGCGGTGCTTTCGCTCGGCTTCGGCATTGGGATGTGCTGCGCGGTGCTCAGCGAATGCCGGGCCATTGTAGGGCCGGCTCCGGGCTTGCGCGACCCCGCGACGCTGGCGACCTTTTTTTGGACCCAGGTTTCCTACCCGAATTTCGAGCGCTACCGGGATGCCCGCCAGACGGTGGCCGCGGCCACGGCTGTGCTGGGACCAGTGCCGTTCGCCGTGACGTTCACCGGCGACAAAAGCACGCGGGCGGAACGGGTTTCCGGACACCTGGTGTCTCCCGAGTATTTCACCACCTTGGGCGTGGCGCCGGCCGCGGGCCGCGTTTTCGGGCCGGAAACGGAGAAGCCCGGGATGGCTCCCGTGGTGGTGGTGAGCGACCGCTTCTGGCGCACTCACCTGGGCGCGGACCCGCACGCCGTGGGACGCAGCCTGCGGTTGAACGGTTCGATGGCCACCATCGTGGGCATCGGTCCCAAGGATTTTCTGGGTATCTGGCCGCAGGCTCCGGCGGATCTGTTTGTGCCCGTGACGTGCGGCGTTTCCCTGGCTCCGGAACTGAGCGGCGATCCGCTCCATCGCAGCGACCGCGAGATATTTCGCGTCGTGTTTCGGCTGGCGCATGGTGTGACGCTCGCCGCGGCGGAAGCCGTTCTCGATGGCATGACGCGCAACCTCGACCAGGAAACCGGAGTCCGCCGCGCCCGCGATCCCAAAGGCCGGGTGGTGCGGCTGATGCCGGCCGGCACCGTTGGCTACGCCTCACCGGAGCAGCACGCGCTGGTCGACACCTTCAACGTGGTGCTGTGGGCGCTGGTCCTCTCGCTGGTGTGTACCAACCTGGCCGGTCTGCTGCTGGCCCGCGGCAGCCAGAGAAGGCGGGAAATTGCCATTCGTCTTTCGGTGGGCGCCAGCCGCGCACGCCTGGTGAGGCAGCTCCTCACCGAGAGCGTGCTCTTGTCTTTCGCCGGTGGGCTGGCCGGCATCGTGCTGGCCTATGGGATCACACACGTACTCTCGTCTCTGCCACTGCCTTCGCAGATCCCGCTCGAGTTCAACTGCCAGCTTGATCTTCACGTGCTCGCCATCACGCTGGCAATTGCGCTGGCGGCGGGCATAGGCTTCGGACTGGCGCCGGCGCTCTCTGCGACGCGCACCGATATCGGCGTCACTTTGAAAGAGGGCGCGCAGGCGCCGCTGCGCGGCTATCGCCGCCTCGGCTTGCGCAATCTCTTCGTGGCCGGCCAGATGGCGGCATCCCTGATGCTTCTGCTGGTCACCTGGTTTGTGGCCCTGGCGTTCCTGAGCAGTACCCGAATGGGCACCGGCTTCGAAGTCGCCAATCTCAACCTGGTTTCACTCGACCCGGTACGGGACGGCTATTCCGCGGAGCGAGCGGCGGCGCTGTTTCGAGAACTGCCCGACGAGCTCGCGCGCGTCAACGGGGTTCGCGCCGTGGCGTTGACCGGCAGCGCTCTGCCCTCCCACGGGGACTCTACCCGCTTGTCGGCTCCGGCCGGCGACGGGAAAGTTGGCCAGGCACCGATCTCGGCCTACCGCGAGCGCATCGGGGCAAATTACTTCGCCACGCTGGGAGAGCCTCTGGTGGGCGGGCGCGAGTTCGGCCCGCGCGACCGGGAACAGGATGGGCCGGCCATCCTCAGCCAAACCGCCGCGCGCGCGTTGTTCGGCGCCGAGGATCCGATTGGCCGCCGCATTCGCGAGGGGGACCTGACCTACACGGTGGTCGGCGTGGCGCGCGATATTCGGGCCGGCCTCACGATGCCAAGACCAGTGGCCACGTTCTATCTGCCGCTAACGGCCGGGTGGCTTGGCAAGAACGCGGCGCGCCGCGTCACCGTTCTGGTGCGCGGCATGGCGGGGCGGGACACTCCAGCGGCCGTGCGCGACCACATGGCATCGCTTCATCCCGGTCTCACGGTTTTCGACGTGCACACCATGCAAGAGGATCTCGACCGGATCAACTCGTTCGCCCAATGGGGTTCCGCGATGTACGCGATTCTGGGCTTTTTCGCGCTGCTGCTGGCCTGCGTCGGCCTGGGCGGAGTCACGGCGTACGCGGTGGTAAGGCGGCGCAAGGAGATCGGCATCCGCATGGCACTCGGCGCGCGCGCCCGCCAGGTGCAGGGGCTGGTGCTGAGAGAAGGGACGGCGCTGGTGGTGGCGGGCTCGGTGCTCGGCATCAGCGGCGCGTTTGCCCTGGCGCGCATCTTCGCCGCTTACAGCGACGTGCTGGCGCGGAACTTCGGCCAATGGGACAACAATCCGCCGCTGCTGGTTGGAGCGCCGCTGGTGCTGGCCGCCCTGGCGATGCTGGCCTGTTACCTGCCGGCGCGGCGGGCCACCAAGATCGACCCCGTGTCGGCGCTGCGGGAAGAGTGAGTTCTGGGCAGGCTAAAGCATGCCCCACCTATGGCGCTCATGGTCCTGGTGGGGCATGCTTTAGCTTGCCGGTCAGCCCCATTGTCTCGAGAGAACAAAGGTACTATCCTGGGGTTCACCATGCTCCATAAACTCGCCACGCTCTCACTCGTCCTGGCCGCCGGCGCCTCACTCGCCCTCGCGCAGGCCAAGCCAATTCCGCAACTGGTCAAGAAAGGCGCCAAATTCACCTTGCTGGTCGATGGCAAGCCTTTTCTCATGCTTGGCGGACAAGTCGACAACCGTGTCTTCGTCCCCGAGGAAATGGCCAAGGTGCTGCCCGGCTTCCAGGCGTACCACGCCAACACCGTCGAGTTCCCAGTCCCGTGGAAGCTCATCGAACCCAAGGAGGGTCAGTTTGAATTCACTGCCGTCGACCAGATCGTCCGCGACATTCGCGCGCACGGTCTCCGGGCCGATGTGCTTTGGTTCGGCACCTGGAAGGGCGACGAGACCACCTATCTCCCCGACTGGATCACGTCCAATCCCAAACGCTTTCCCAAAGCCCTGTATGCGGACGGAAAAGCGTCCAAGTCGCTCTCGCCGCATGGGGCGACCACCCTCGAGGCCGACCGCAAAGCTTTCGGCGCCCTGCTGAAGAATCTCCGCGAAATCGACGGCGCCGATCGCACCGTCATCCTGGTGCAGGTGGAGAACGAGCCCGGCATCGTAGGTCCCGCGCGCGATCACTCCGCGGAAGCCAACAAGCTGTTCAACGGGCCGGTTCCGGCGGAGTTCGCGGCGGCTCTCAAGAAGAAACCCGGAACCTGGGTACAGGCCTTCGGCCGCCAGTTCGCCGAAGAGGCTTTCACCACCTATTACATGGCTCGGTACATCAACTCCGTCGCCCAGGCCGGGAAAGACGCCTACCCGCTCCCCATGTATGAAAACGTCTGGATGGGCGGGGCCGGCACCAACGACCGGTTCTACGACTTCGACCGCCCCGGCGACAGCTACCCCAGCGGCGGCGGCCAATCGCACACACTGGCTCTCTGGAAAGCCGCGGCTCCGGCCATCGATATCATCGCGCCCGATATCTACCACCGCTCCGCCGTCATCTATCGGACCATCCTGTCGCGATACGCCCGCCGCGATAACCCGCTGCTGATTGTCGAGACCCGGCGCGGGCTCGAGAGCGCACGGTATTGCTTCATGGCCATCGGCGAATACTCGGCCATCGGGTTTGCGCAGTTCGGAGTGGGGATCAAGGGATACGGAGCTACCGCCGACGGCGAGTTCGGCCCCCAGTTCGCCGACGTGGCGGCGGATTTCCGCCTGCTGGCTGGTGCCGCGCCCGTCATTTTGGAACTACAAGGGACGAAGAAGCTGCAGTCCGCCATCGAAGAGGAGAACATCCCCGGCCGTAACCTCTATTTCGACCGCTGGGATGTGCTGGTGATGTTCCCTCCCGCCATGTCCAGGCAACCCAGTTGGGCCGAGCCCACGGGACCTCCCACCACGCCCTCGGGCCGCGTGCTGCTCGCGCAATTGCAGCCGGATGAGTTCCTCATCCTGGGGTTCGACAGCACCATCGACTTCCGGCCACCTGCGACTTCGGGCCACAAGGAAGGCAGATTTGTACAGGTTGAGGAAGGTCTCTACAAAGACGGCGTCTGGACACCGGCCAAGTCCCAGCCCGCAGCTTCTCCCGCCCGCGGCCTGACGCTGCCGAAAGAAGGGGCCATGTTCCGAGTCAAGCTCGAGTGGGACTGAGGCAGGATGTCCCGATCCGGGGCAGACGAATACACTTCCGCATAGTGTAATTCTCCCAAAAATCGGAGAGAAATCGCGGCTTCCTTGTACGTGATAGATAAATCCGGCTATTCTTGGGATAGATTGGCGGATTTGGCGCGGCATTAAACGTGCTCCGTAGACGCCGGAATTGTGTCTCGCGAGTAGGTAACGACGGCCACCATGTTTCAGGAACTCAAGTTCCAACTGTCCACCGCGATATTGACCATCCTCACTCTCGCCGCGGGTGTGGCCGCCGTCATCAATTTCGAGCAACAGCATCGTTTCCGCCTCCCTGAGGATGGCGTGGTTTGGGTGGATCGCGGGGCGAGCGTCGAGGCGCTGTACGTGACCAAAGGCAGCGGCGGGTCCAATGCCGGCGTGCATCCCGGTGACCGGCTGACGTTGATCAACGGAGTGCCCATCGAGAATGCCGCCAACGTCACTCAAGTGCTGGTGCGCATCGGGTCGTGGAGCAAGGCGGTTTATCACATCAGCCGCCGCGGGGTGGACTTCGACACCACCGTCATCGTGGGGGAAGTGCCGCTGGATCCAGCCGTCACCTACCAGTACCTGGTGGGATTGGCGTACCTGGTGATCGGCCTGTTCGTCTATTTCCGCCGCGGCAGCGCGCAGAAGGCGAGGCACTTTTATGTGCTGTGCCTGGCGTCGTTCGTCTTCCTTTGCTTCCACTACACCGGGCAGTTCAACGCATTCGACAAGGTCATCTACTTCGGCAACCTGGCCGCCGGCCTGCTGGCGCCGGTCGTGTTCCTGCATTTCTGCCTGACCTTCCCCGAGCCGCGTAGGTGGCTCCACAGCCGTTTCCGGGTCTCGCTGCTCTATCTGCCCTCGGCGCTGCTGTTCGCGGTCTTCGTGGCGTTCGCCAGCGGCGCTTTGACGGTGGCCATTCCGCTGCTCGAGTTGCGCTGGATGCTGGACCGCGTCTGGATGGTGTTTTGGACCGTCCCCTACGTCGCGGGAGGATTTGCGCTGAGCGTGGAATACCGCAAGGCCGAGGACCCCATTGTGCGCCAGCAGCTCAAGTGGCTGCGCAATGGCGCGTTCTGCGGAATCCTGCCGTTCGCCCTGCTCTACGTGCTGCCTTACGCCATGGGCGCGATTCCCAACGCCTACCTGAAGATGTCGGTGCTCTCCTTGCCGCTGATTCCGCTCACCTTGGCCTACGCCATTGTGCGTTACCGGCTGATGGACGTGGACATCCTCTTCCGGCGCGGCTATGCCTATACGCTGGCCACCATCTGCGTGTTCGCGGCGTTTTACGGCATCATATCCTCGCTCGCCATCCTGGTGCAGAAGAATTTCAAGGACCTCCCCAACATCGGCCTGATCACCGTGATGCTCATCGCCGCCTTCCTGTTTCAGCCCATTCGCGACTGGATTCAGGAGCGGCTGGACAAGCATTTCTACCGCGACCGTTACGACTACCGCCGCACGCTGGTCGAATTCGCCCGCGAACTCAGCTCCGAGACGGACCTCGACGCCATGCTGGCCTCCGTGGGCGAACGGCTGCGGCAGACGCTCTCCATCAAGCACATGGCGTTTTTCCTGGCGGAGGAGGGGGACAATGGTCCCGAATTCCGGCTGAAGCAGTCCATGGGAGGCAACCCCCGCCTGGCCACCGCCGGCCGCGACGAACTGGATCTCAGCTTTCTCCATTGGAAGCAGGCGGAGCCGTATCTGTTTTTCCAGCGCACGCGTCACCAGCTCGACGCCGTCTCGCGCGCCTGGCCGGCCTCGGTGCGGCGCACCATCGCGGATCTGGATCTCACCTACTACCTGCCCTGCACGGTGCGCGGCCGGACGATTGCCTACATGGGGGTAAGCCGGACGGCCGACGGCGATTATCTCTCCAGCGTGGATGTGGAGCTGCTGCTCACGCTGGCCGGCTACGTGGCCATCGCCATCGAGAACGCCTCGCTCTACCGCTCGCTGCAACGTAAGGTGGAAGAGTACGAGCGGCTCAAGGAATTCAGCGAGAACATCGTCGAATCCATCAACGTGGGCATTCTGGCGGCCGATCTGGACGACCGCGTGGAGAGCTGGAACACGCAGATCGAGCGCCTCAGCGGCATTTCGCGCGACCACGCCGTGGGCCGGACGCTCACCGAACTCTTCCCCATGGAGCTGGCCGGGGAGTTTGGCCGCGTGCGCGGCCAGACCGGCATCCATCACATCTACAAGTTCGTGCTGAAGCCCGCCGGGGTGCCCTCTGGGCCCGATGGCAGCGGCAATGGCAACGGCCACGGTCTGCCCGCCAGTCTTCGAGAAACCACCTTGAATATCGCCATCGCGCCGCTGGTTTCGAAGGACCAGGAGCAGATTGGCCGGCTGATTATCTTCGACGATATTACCGACCGCGCCGAGCTGGAGCAGCGGCTGGTGCAGGCCGACAAACTGTCGAGCATTGGCCTGCTGGCGGCGGGGGTGGCCCACGAGGTCAACACGCCCCTGGCCGTCATCTCCACCTACGCCCAGATGCTGGCCAAGCAGGTGAGCGACGATTCGCAAAAGTCGCTCATCCTCGACAAGATCGCCAAGCAGACTTTCCGCGCCAGCGAGATCGTCAATTCGCTGCTCAACTTCTCCCGGACCTCCACGACTTCCTTGGGCGACGTCAGCCTGAACCGCGTGATTCAGGAGACGCTCTCTTTGCTGGAGCACCAGCTTCAGAAGTCGGGAATCCAGGTCAAGACCGATCTCGACCCCGGCCTGCGGCCCGTGCACGGCAACGCCGGCCAGCTTCAGCAGGTGTTTCTCAACCTCATCTTGAATGCCCGCGACGCCATGTCGGCGGGCGGATCGCTGGAAGTGCGCACCTGGTCCGATGGCTCGGGAGCCAGGGCCGAAGTGGCCGATACGGGGCACGGCATCGCCCCCGAGCACCTGCACCGCATCTACGATCCGTTCTTCACCACCAAGGCGGTGCGCAAGGGCACCGGCCTCGGGCTCTCGGTGACTTACGGTATCATTCAAGAGCATGGCGGCTCCATCGAAGTTTCCAACCGGCCGGGCGGCGGCGCCTCGTTCCGGCTCGAGCTTCCCCTCGCCGTGCCCGGCTCGGCGAGGAAGCCGGTGAATGCCGCTTGACATGACCGCTCCCCAGTTCACGGCTCCCGAAGCCAAAGGCAAGGTGCTGGTAGTCGACGACGAGCTGGATATCCGCGAAAGCCTGGAAATCCTGCTCTCCTCGGAAGGCTATTCCGTCGATCAGGCGCAAAACGCGGCCGAGGGGCTCCAAAAAATGGAGATCAGCGGCTACGACCTGGTGCTGCTCGACCTCATGATGCCCGACCGCTCCGGCATGGACGTGCTCCAGGAGGTCCGCCAGCGCGACCGCGAAACCCCCATTTTCATGATCACCGCCTACGGCTCGGTGGAGGCCGCGGTCCACGCCCTCAAGCTCGGCGCCAACGACTATTTCTCCAAGCCCTGGGACAACGAGAAGCTGCTCATCGAGATCGACCGCATGATCGTGCGGCGGCGGCTGGAATACGAGAACACCCATCTCAAGCGCGCCCTCAAGCAGCGCTACAGTTTTCCCAACATCATCGGCAAGAGCGACCGCATGGTGCGCATGTTGGACCTGGTGGCTCAGGTGGCTTCCAGCCGCTCCACCATCCTGATCACCGGCGAGACCGGCACCGGGAAGGAACTGGTCGCCAAAGCCATCCATGCCAACTCGCCGCGCGCCGACCAGATGTTCGTGGCCGTCAACAGCGGATCGCTGCCGCCGGATTTGCTGGAATCGACGCTCTTCGGGCACGTGAGAGGCGCCTTCACCAGCGCCATCCAAACGAAGAAGGGGTACTTCGAGGTGGCCGACCGCGGCACCATTTTCTTCGATGAAATCGGGACGCTGGGGCCCGAGACGCAGATCAAGCTGCTGCGCGTAATCCAGGAGAAGGAGTTCACGCCGCTGGGCGCCACAGACCCGGTCAAGGTGGACGTCCGCATTCTGGCGGCCACCAATGCCGATCTCCACCAGCTCGTCAAGGAAGGCAAATTCCGCGAGGATTTATATTACCGGCTGAACGTGATCAACATCGCGCTGCCACCCCTGCGCGAGCGCCGCGAGGACATTCCCCTCCTGGCCGGGCATTTCTTCACTTACTACTGCCGCGAGAACAACAAGTTCCTGGACCCCGCCGGCCGGTCGATTCTGCAGTTCCAACCCGAAGCCCTGCAAGTGCTGATGGAGCACGCCTGGCCGGGCAACGTGCGCGAACTGGAGAACGTGGTGGAGCGCGCCGTGGTGCTGGCCACCGAGCCATCCGTTCCGGTGGAGGTGCTGCCCGACGCTCTGCTCGAGGCCAACGGCATCCGGCGCAGCCGCGGCGACGGCGCGCCGCTGGCGGCTGACGCTTCGCTTTTCGAGATCGTCAACGATTTCGAGCGCCGCGTGATCATGGAGCGGCTGGAGCACTGCAACGGCAGCCAGACCGACGCCGCCGAGAGCCTGCACGTGCCGCTGTCGACGCTCAACCAGAAGATCAAGCGGCTGGATATCAAGATCCGCAAAAAGTCCGAATCTTAATTCAGCGAGGTAGGGGCCGGGCACGCCCCATTAGCGCTAAGATAATTTACCCGATTTATGCCGATTTGGCTGCGCTACCGCGCGAAGAATGCTGGCACTTGGGGTACGCGCTTGCGGCTCGATTCAGCGAGATCGACGGCCAGCGTGTTCCAGTTCGCCATCGTCGCCGCCAGCGCCAGCGGTGGATCGATCGCTTGGCGCAGTTGATGCAGCGCGAAACTGAACTCCCGCCACCGGCTGGGGATCTTATGGCGTAGGGAACGAGTATCCCCAGGGGGAAATATCGCGGCCGGTGCGGATGAGTTTCTGGGTAAGTAGTCCCACCAGCAGTTTGCCATACAGCCAACTGCGCACACTTTGCTCGTCGTGTTTGGCCAAGTGGCCCAACTCGGCGAGCGACTTGAGACGTTTGAAAACCAGTTCGATCTGCCAGCGGAGCCGGTACCACTCCAAGACTTCCTGGGCGCTGAATTCCGCGCTGGGCAGGTTGCTCACTACCAGGACATACTTGGCATATTCCAGCGTCTCCGGTTTCGGCGTGTGGCCCTGCTTGCCGGCTTGGCGGAGCAGTTGCGCCAGCGCGCGTTGGATGCCGTATTCGCTTTTGCGAATGCCACACAGTCGCAACCGACCAACGGTGGCTCCGGCGCGCACATGCACTTCCCATTCGCCGCATTGCCCCGCCTCCGGCAGTCCGCCCACAGCGCCCAGCAGATCGAAGGGCCTCCCCGAGGCTGTATAGAGGGGCAGATTGCCGGTGTTGAGCCGCACGATCACCTCCACGCCTTTGCCGATCGTCGCCAGCACGCCGGCGCTGTGGCAGAAACCGCGGTCCGCCAGCAAGCAGTCTCCTGGCTGGGCGGGCAGTCGCGACAGATTCTCTCCCCCGCCCACGGCTCGCGCCGGCGTGATCTCAAAGTGATCACACTCCAGATCGGGAAGCCGCAACGTGTAATGGACGCGCCAAGAACTCCCGGTCTTGCCGGGCTCTTTGATCACCGTGCCATCGGCGGCGCGGAACACCCGACCGCCGGTTTGTTCCGGCACGTGCATTCCGTTCTCCGCTAGCAGGCGCGCACACATCTGACGCCACCAGGGACCTGCCGTTCGCAGGCGATCTAAGATCGCCACATCCGACACCGAAGCTAGTCCGGCGGCTTTGGCTCGGGTTGCCGTTTCCCGCAAGGAATAACCGTTGCCAACGTGCAACAGCAAGGTACGCAGCAAATCCGAAACGCTGGCGAAGCCGCGCATACGCCCTACCGCACCCGAACGAAAAGCGTCGCCCTGCCAGCCTTTGGGCAGCAGCGTGGTAAGTACTTGCCAGTTTTCATCTTGAGCGCCAACCATGGTCTGAGTTTAGACCAAAGGCGCATAAAAAGCAACTATTATCTTAGCGCTTATGGGGCATGCCCGGCCCCTACAGCAACCGGAAGTTTACCTCGATCGAGGCTTGCACGGGCACCGCCATGCCGTCACGCATGCCAGGTTTGAAGGTCCATTGGGCGACGGCGTCGAGCGCCTGCTCGTCCAGGCCGTATCCCACGCCCTTGTGCAGTTGGACATCGCAAGCTTTGCCATCCGTTCCGATCACCACGGTGAGCACCACCGTTCCCTGGACCTTCGCCGCGCGCGCCTCGGGGGAGTAGCTCGGCTCGATCTTGTGCAGAATCATCGGTGCGGCAATGCCGTTGCCGGTTTTTGAGGCTTGGGCGTTGGCTTGCCGTTTGGGCGACAATTGCGCGATGTGCGACTTGCGTATCTCACCCGCGGACGCTTCCATGGCTTCGGCTTCGCTTACGCGGCCCTGCTCGCGCAGAAAATGCGCCAGGAATTCCATGGTGAGGGCCGCATCCGGCGAGTTCATCTCCTCGATGGCCAGCGCGGCCCGATAGAGCGATTCGGCGGCTGGCGCTTCGCCTTCCCGGTGCTGCCTGACCATTGCCTGCCAGGTCATCGCCGGTCCGGCCATAGGGCCGGATGGCGCCACATTCAGAGCCCGCTCAAAATAGTCGAGCGCCTGGGCCGGGTCCTTTCCGTATATGGCGATTCCCAGATGCAGAAGCGCGGCAGCCGTTTCAGGCCGGTCACCCACTGCCGGCGGCGCGGGCTGTTGCGCGGGGGTCTGCGAGCGCATGGCAGCGAAGGGGGCCACCGCGGCGATGGCCAGCAGGGTGGCGGCCAGCGCGGTCATGCGTCCCGGCACGTGGCGCTTCACGCCCGAATCCAGAATGGCCAGCAGCCGGCCTTCAAGCTGCGACCGCCGCGCCATGGCCACGGCCGCCCAGGCGGTTGCCGGCGCGGATTGCATGGTGCGCGCCACTTCCAGCAGATGGCCGGCGTAATCCGAAGCGCGGGCGCCGGCGTTGAGCACCAGGTCGTCGGTCGAGCGCTCGCGCTCCTTCAGAAACTCGCGCCAGGCGGACCAAGCCAGCGGGTTCCACCAATGGAGACTCAAGGCCGTGCGCGCGAGCAAGTGCGTGGCCACGTCGCCGCGGCGCACGTGGGCCAACTCGTGCAACAGCACGACACGGCGGCGGTCTTCGCTCCACCGGGCGGCCTCGGGCGGCATGAAAACGGCGGGCCGCAGAAGCCCAAAGGTCATGGGCATGCTGCCGGGACGGCCTTCGAGCACGGGCACCGGGTGGCTAATCCCTAATGACAGCACCAGCACGTGGGCGAGGCCGTCATCGGGGAAGGGAAGCGCGGCTCGCTGGACGCGCCACATGGCGATGAATGCCGCCAACATGCGTGCGAAGGCCGCGGCCGCACCGGCGGCCCACAGCGCCATCACCCAGATTCTCCAGTCGTAATAGCGCGGCGCATTGGCCGTGCGGCGAGCCGTGGCCGACGGAGGCAAAGACGACGAAGGCGGCTCGGCGGCGGAGCTGGTCACCTGAAAGATCACGGCCGGGTCAAACCGAAGGAGCGCTCCGGACGCCGGCACGCGCAGGGCCGGCAGCGAAGCCGAAAGGAAAGGCAGCGCCAGCACGGCCGCGGCCGCGGCGGTCCACACCAGGTGCCGCAACGCCGCGGACCGTCCGCGAAGCGCCCACGCCGCCAACCATGCCGCGCCCAGCACCACCGTGCTCTTGAGCGCCACGCTCGCGAAGATGGAAAACCATTGCGACACGTTCCAGCTCGACATTTATTTGCCCTCCCTTCGGGCTTCTTCGATCATTTCCGACATCCGGTCCAGCTCCTCGCGCGTCAGGCGCGTGGCGGAAACATCCAGCAGCGCCGCCACAATCTGGTCGGGCTCTCCGGCGAAGAAGGTGTCGAGCAGGTGTTTCACCGCCGACCGTTTGGCCTTCTCGCGCGCCACGGTGGGCATGTAGACGTATTTCAGCCCTTCCGCCTGGTGCCTGGTGTGACCTTTTTCCTCGAGCACGCGCAGCATGGCGCGCACCGCCGAATAGCCGGGCGCGTCTTTCATGAGCTCCCGCACCTCCGACACGGACGCTTTGCCGTGCCGGTAGAGGATCTCCATGATCTGGCGTTCCCGCCGGCTGAGGCCGGGCAGCGCGCTCACGGCCGCGGATCCTGCTGAATTTTTAGCATCATGCTAGAAAAGTAGCACGAAGAGGCGGGCGTGTCAAGAGGGTATTTTCGGCGGGTCCAGGTCGTAGCTGGTCTGAAGATTCATCCAGAATTCCGGCGTCGTGCCAAAGTAGCGTGCCAGCCGCAGTGCGGTATCGGATGTGACCGGCCGGCGCTGGTTCACGATCTCGCTGATTCGCGTCACCGGTACCCGTAGGTCGCGGGCGAGCCGGTTCATGCTGACACCGAACTCAGCCATGAACTGCTCTCGCAGGATCTCACCCGGATGGATCGGTTTCCGCTGAAGCCGCTTGGGCATGGTGGTTCCCTCGTTCGATGATAGCGTTGTCGATAGGCGCTGGCGGACGGCTGCGGCCACGAGACCTGCCCAAGATCAGCCCGCAGGGCGAAAAAGAGTAGCCCATGGCGCCAGCCATGGGAGAAGGTGAGAAGCAACAAAGCCCCGGTTAGAGGCGGAAGAATTCCTTACGCCCTTAACCGGGGCTGGCGGGATCCGCGCGCGGGTCCCAGCGCTGACGCGCTGGGCTACTTTCTGGCGCCCCTGCGGGGCTAACCCAGTACAATGGTCCTTCATGCCTGAATTCGACGTGGTGGGCGTGGGCCTCAACGCCACCGATACGCTTCTAGTCGTGCCGCACTTCCCGGCCTATGCCGGGAAGGCGCCGTTCCAGGAAGAGGTGGTCTCGCCGGGCGGGCAGGTGGCCAGCGCCCTGGTGGCGTGCGCGCGGCTGGGACTGCGCACCAAGTACATCGGCACGGTCGGGGACGACGAGCGCGGGCGCATCCAACTGGAGAGCCTGCGCGCGGCGGGCGTCGATGTCGAGCACGTGCAGCTTCGCAGGAACTGCGCCAACCAGTCGGCGTACATCGTCATCGACCGCAGCACCGGGGAGCGCACGGTGCTCTGGCGGCGCGACGATTGTCTGCGCATCGACCCGGAACAGATTCTGCCGGAGCAGATCACCTGCGCGCGTCTGCTGCATATCGACGGGCACGACACGCCGGCGGTCGAGCACGCGGCGGCCATCGCGCGGAGCCATGGGATTCCCGTCACCGTGGACGTCGATACCATCTATCGCGGATTCGACCGCGTGCTGCAGCACGTCGATTACCTGGTGGCCAGCTCCGAATTTCCCACGGCCTGGACCGGCCAGGGCGATCCCTTCAAGGCGCTGGAACTCATGCAGAGCGAATACGGAATGAAGGTGGCGGCCATGACGCTGGGGGCGCACGGCGCCCTGGCGCGCGAAAATGGGGAGTTCTTTTACTCGCCCGCTTTCGTGGTGAACTGCGTGGATACCACCGGCGCGGGCGACGTGTTCCACGGGGCGTTCTGCTATGCTGTCTTGCAGGAAATGCCGATGCGCGACGCCCTGGAGTTTTCCAACGCCATGGCGGCCCTGAATTGCACGGCGCTCGGCGCGCGCGGCGGAATCCGCGGACTGGAGGAGATTCGCAGCCTGATGGCGCGTGGGGAGAGACGCGCCGATCTCGAATTCGCGGCCCGCGCGGCGGCGATCGCCGGAAAATGATATTTCCCATTAAAGTCACGCAGCCGAGCTACTCGAAGCCAGTGGTCACCGTGCTGCTGATCATGGCCAACGTCCTGATTTTTCTGCACGAGTTCTGGCTGCAGATGGTGGACCCGTATTCGCTCAACCATTTCATGACGCTCTACGGCCTGAGGCCGGCGTATTTTCATTTCGCCAATATCTTCACCTCGATGTTTGTGCACGCCAACTGGATTCATGTGATTGGCAACATGCTGTTCCTGTGGGTATTCGGGGAGAGCGTGGAGGACATTCTGGGCCATGGCAAGTTTCTGCTGTTTTACCTGTTATGCGGGCTGGCCGCCGGCATGGCGCAGATGGCCCTCGACCCGTCCTCACGCGTGCCCATAGTGGGCGCCAGCGGGGCCATCGCCGGTGTCATGGGCGCCTACCTGGTGAAGTTTCCGAAGTCCCGTGTGGTGATGCTGTTCTGGTTCTTCTTCTTTTTCACCTTCGATCTGCCGGCCTGGTTCATGCTGGTCTACTGGTTCGGGCTCCAGTTTGTCGGCGGAATCGGAAGCATCGCCGAGACGACCCAGGGCGGCACGGCATTTTTCGCGCACCTGGGCGGGTTTGTGACTGGCATTGTGCTGGTCTACACTATGGGCGCGCGCCAGCCGTACTGGCGCCGCCGGGACTTGCAGTGGTAACGCCGGCGATCTTGTCGCCGGTGCTACGGCGGCCCCGGAGCCGCTCGGGGCCACGTTATGATTGGAAATAATGCCGCAAATTCTTGACGGAAACCGCGTTCGCGACGAGATCATGAACGATCTGAAGCCGCGCGTGGCGGCGCTGGCCGCGCGCACCCGTCCGCCCGGACTGGCGGTGGTGCTGGCGGGGCACGACCCGGCTTCGGAGATCTACGTCCGCAACAAGGTCGGAGCCTGCCAGGAACTGGGCATCCGGTCGGAGACGCTCACGCCGCCGGATACCGTCTCGACGGAGGAATTGCTGGGCATGGTGGCGGAGTTGAACGCCCGGCCCGAGGTGGATGGCATACTGGTGCAGCTTCCGCTGCCGCCGCGGGTGGAGGCCAAGCGCGTTGTGGCGGCGATCGCGCCGGCCAAGGACGTGGATGGGTTGCACCCCTGCAACATCGGCAGCCTGGTGGCGGGGACGCCGGGGCCGCGCGCCTGCACGCCGGCGGGCATCCTCGAACTGCTCAAGCGCCACGGCATCCGCATCGCGGGCAAGCGCGCGGTGGTGGTGGGCCGCAGCGATATCGTGGGCAAGCCGGTGGCTTTTCTGCTGCTCCACGAGCACGCCACCGTAACGATCTGCCATTCCAAAACGGCCGATCTCGCGGCGGTCTGCCGCGAGGCCGACATTCTGGTGGCGGCCATCGGGCGCGCGGCCATGATCACCGGCGAGTATCTTACGCCAGGCGTGACGGTGATCGACGTGGGCATGAACCGCATCCACGACCGCGGCGAGGTGGCGCGCATTTTCCGCAATTCCCCGCGGAAGCTGGCGGCGTTCGACAAGAAGGGAAGCGTTCTGGTGGGCGACGTGGACCCGTTCGACGTGGCCGAAAAGGCGGCCGCGTACTCGCCGGTTCCGGGAGGCGTCGGGCCGCTGACGATTGCCATGCTCATGGCCAACACCGTGGCAGCGGCGGAGCGCCGGGCCGGCGTATGTTGAAGGTGGGGCTCACGGGCGGCCTCGCCAGCGGGAAAACCTTGGTGGGCGAGGCCCTGGTGAGCAGCGGCTGTCTTCTGATCCAGGCCGACGAACTGGGCCATGAGGCGCTGGCGCCCGGCGGAGAAGCCTATGACGCCGTGGTGCGGGAATTCGGCCGCGAAATTCTGACGAGCGGCGGCGCAATCGACCGCCAACAGCTCGGCGCGCTGGTGTTCGCCTCGCCCGAGCGGCTGGCCCGGCTGAATGCGCTGGTGCATCCGGGAGTGGTGCAGCGCGAAGAGGAATTGATCGCCGAATTCGCCGCGCGCGAGCCACGGGGCATCGCGGTGGTGGAAGCGGCCATCCTCATCGAGACGGGCAGCTATCGGCGATTCGACCGCATCATCCTGGTGTGGTGCGCTGAAGAGCAGCAGGTGGAGCGCGCATTGCGGCGCGGTGGCGCGGAAGAGGGCGACGTGCGCGCGCGCATCAGCCGGCAAATGCCGCTCGCAGAGAAACGTAAGTTTGCCGATTTCGTTATAGATACATCCGGGCGGAAAGAGGATACCTTGCGGCAGGCCCGGGCCGTCTACGAAGCATTGCGGAGAATCGAATCATGAAAGTTCTGCGACCATTTCTCTGGGCCATGGTGCTGGTGGCCGGATTTCTGTATATCACTTCGGCGGCGCATTGGGACGTGGGGCGCGTGCTGCAGCCGGTGCGTTCCGTGGGGCGCCTGTGGAGCGAGCCCGCCTCGGCTGAAACGGCCGGATTTTCGGCCGACGAGCAGAACAACATCACGATCTATAAGAATGCCCGCGACGCCACGGTGAATATCACCTCGACCGTGTACCGCAAAGACTGGTTTTTTCAGGTCTATCAGCAGGAAGGCGCCGGCTCGGGGTTTATCATCAAGCCCAGCGGCGAAATCCTCACCAATAACCACGTGGTGAGCGGCAGCGAGAAACTGACCGTCACGCTGGCGGACAAGAAGGTATACAACGCCAAGGTGCTCGGAATTGACGGGGCCAACGACTTGGCGCTGATCAAGATCGACGCGGGCCGCAAGCTCCCGTCTCTGCCGCTGGGTAACTCCGACACCCTGGTGGTGGGGCAAAAGGTGCTTGCCATCGGCAATCCGTTCCGGTTTTCCGGCACACTCACCACCGGGGTCGTCAGTTCGCTGGGCCGCGACATCGACACGGAAGACCGGCGTCTGGAGGGCATGATCCAGACCGACGCTGCCATCAATCCGGGCAATAGCGGGGGTCCGCTGCTGGATTCCCACGGCGACGTGATCGGAATCAACACCGCCATCTACGGCCAGCAGGGCAGCATCGGGATCGGCTTCGCCATGCCCATCAACCGCGCCAAGTCGATGCTGGAGGAATTCCAGCAGAACGGACACATTTCACGCCCCACGCTGGGCATCCGGACGGTCTACGTCGCCGGCGATCTGGCGGGCATGCTGGACCTGCCGCCGCAGGGCGGCCTGTTGATTCAGAGCGTGGAGCGTGGATCGGCCGCGGAAGGGGCGGGTTTGCGCGGCCCTTCGAGAATGGTCGTCGTGGGCGGTTTCCAACTGGGCGTTGGCGGCGACTTGATCCTGGCGGCGGACGGCCAGAACATCGACGACAACAACACACTACCGCGCTTGTTGAACCGCAAACGCGGCGGCGACATGCTGGAGTTGACGATCTACCGGAACGGCCAGACTCAGAAGGTGCGAGTCAAGTTGGGCGAGGCTCCACAACAACTGTAGGTGGCGGGGCGCTACGCGACCGCGGCGCCTTTGGCGGCAATATGGTCGGCGGCTACCTTATTCTTGCTTCCGGGCGGCCGGCCCCGGCGTTTCGCAGTCATCTCCGACATCCAGGACGGCGGCCTTCCACGGCGCGGGGCACGCCCCTGCGCCAATCGCTCCAGGCTGAGAATCGCTCCTTCGATTTGTTCGCGCTCCGCCTTTAATTCGGCGAGAATTCTCGTCACATCCATTTCACTGGCCCTCTCGGCCGGCCCCGGCAAGGTTGCTGCCGCGGTCGAATTCTTAAGAAATCATTTTTATAACTTCAGTATACACTCGATTTATATACCAATCACTATTTATTTTCAAGACAAGACTGGGGATTTGTGGGCCAATTGCGAATAGCCCGTACCGGCTGTGCGGTTCAGTACTGGGGCGGCGAAGCCACGTCCTGGCGCCGTTTCTTCCAGTGGAAATAGAAAGGCAATCCTAGTAGAATCAGCCCAATTCCCATGAAAGATTCACGCGGACGGTCGAATAGGGTGGAGAATAACAATACGAATGCGCCCAATATAAATAGTGCTGGTACGTATGGGTAGCCAAGAGTATGGTACGGGCGGTATAAGTCGGGGCGCTTTTTTCGGAGGACAATCACCGCGGCGGCGGTCATGCCGTACAGAATCCAACTGGCGAATATCACCAGGCTGAACAAGTCGTCGTACTTTCCGGATAGCACCAGCACGGACGCCCATGCGCTCAATGTAAGAATCGAGACGCCCGGCGTGTGGTACTTCGGGCTGACGCGGCCAATGGCGGAGAAAAAGTAGCCTTGCCGGGCGGCCGCGTAGGGGACCCGCGAGCCGGAGAGAATGGAACCGTTCAGGGCGGCAAAAATGCTGATCATAGCGGCGATGGCGACCGCATTGGCGCCTGACCCGTCGAAGATCTTCCGCATCATTTCAGCCGGCGCGCGATCGGCGCCAGCCACTTCCCTGGCTGTCAACACGTGAAAATACGCCCAATTGGCCAATAAATAGATGGCGATCACGGCGAGCGTTCCACCGATCAGCGCGAGCGGCAGGTTCCTTTGCGGTTTCCGAACCTCGGAGGAGACCATGCTCACGTTGTTCCACCCGTCATAGGCCCACAGCGCCGCCACCAGGGCGGCGATGAAGCCCGCGAATGTCAGGGGTGGGGTTCCCGGGGGCCCGGCGGAAGGAGGGTGCGCATGGCCCAGGACCAGGCCGGAAAAGATAATCATGGCGATCAGCGCCACCTTGACCACGGTGACCGTCACCTGCACCTCGCCGCCGAGTTTGACGCCGTAGTAGTTCAGCCATCCCAGCAGGAGGATTAAAGCCATCGCGAAAAGCTGGCCGTAGCGCAGCTCGAGCGGTCCGCCGTGAGGCCCCAGCGGAAGGGGCAGGGAATAAAAAACAGTATCGAGCGGCGCGTAGAAATTGGCCAAATAAACAAAGAAACCGGTGGCCAACGTGGCGATCGACCCGCTTTTCGCGACCCACATCTGCGTCCAACTGTAGAGGAATCCCCACATGGGACCGTAGGCTTCGCGGAGGAATGCGTATTCGCCGCCGGCTTCCGGAATGGCCGCCGCCAGTTCCGCGTAGCTGAGCGCGCCGGCGAGCGAAAGCAACCCGCCCACCACCCAGACCAGGAACACCATGTGCGGGGTGCCGGCGCGCTGGATCATGGTCTTGGGCACCAGGAAGATGCCGCTGCCGATCACCGTGCCCACCACGATGGAGGCGGCGGCCCAGGGCCCCAAGTCGCGTTTCAGTTCCGTCGGCGTGGATGGTTTTTCCATTTCGGTTTATTCCTTGGCGTCGCCTTGAAACCATGATGCCATCAGCGCACCGCAAAACGTGACCGTGGTTCCGACGAGCACGTACCAGGTGAAGGCGATGGGCGTCCGGAAGCGGACGTAGAGGATGGCTGCGAGTCCCGCGGCGACGCCGGCGATGGCCGCACCCTCGCGCGGTTTCCGGGTGAGCACTCCCAGCAGAAAAACGCCCAGCAACATGCCCGAAGGGATGGAAGCGATGGTCAAACCGGCCTCGAGCACCGACTGGGAATGGCGCACCACGATGGCGATGGCCAGGAGCACCAGGCCCCACGCGACGGTGGCCAGCCGCGCGACTCGTAGCGAGCGGGCGTCGCTGGAGCCGCGGACCCGGAGAAAGTCCACCACGGTGGTGGAAGCGAGCGAGTTCAGGGCCGCGCTCAGGTTGGCCATGGCGGCGGCCAGGATGGCGGCGATGGCCAATCCGGCCACGCCCATTGGCAAATGGTTCCAAATGAATTCCGGGTAAATGCGATCGGTCTGCCGGGGCGCGGGCGTGCCCGTTTCGCGGTAATAGACGTAGAGCAAAACGCCGATCAGGAGGAACAGGGTGAATTGAAAGAAAATCACGGCCCAGCTCGCCAGCAGCGCGGCGCGGCTCTGGCGCTGGTTGCGCGCGCTCAACAGGCGCTGCACCATGAGCTGATCGGTCCCGTGGCTGGCGGTGGTGAGGAAGCATCCGCCCACCAGCCCGGCCCAAAAGGTATAGGGGCGCGAGAAAAATGCCATGGTGGGGGAAAACCGGAAATCGAAAACCGAGAACTTGTGGGCGGCGCCGGCCACCGCCACCACGTGGGCCCATCCGCCCGGAATCTGGCCCAGAATCACGAAGAAACTGGCGACGGCGCCGAAGACGTAGAGGCTCATCTGCGCCACGTCGGTCCAGATCACCGCCGTCATTCCGCCTTCAAACGTGTAAAAGATCGTGAGCAGAACGATGAGGACGATGGAAGCGATTTCGCCGGTGCCCAGCACAATCGAGACGACCAGCGAGATGGCGAAGACGCGGACGCCTTCGGCCAGCGCGCGGGTCACCAGGAAGATGGTGGCCGTGAGTTTGCGAATGCGCTCGCCGAAGCGGCGGCGCATCAGCTCGTATGCGGTGAACATCTCTCCGCGAAAGTACTGGGGCAAGAAGAGGAACGAGATCGCGATGCGGGCCAGCAGGTAGCCGAGGACAAGCTGCAGGAATCCGAGGTTGCCCGTGAACGCCAGGGCGGGGGTGCCCACAATGGTGAGCGTGCTGGTCTCGGCCGAGACGATGGAAAGACTGATGGCCCACCAGGGCGCGGTCCGGCCGCCGAGGAAGTAATCGCGGAGGGTGGTCTGGCCGCGGCGGAAATGCGCCCCGAACCAGGTGATGGCGGCCAGGTAAGCGAGGATGATCGCGAAATCCAGGTGGCGCATAAAAACAACGACTTCCAGCATAGCGTTGATCTGTTATGATTTGTGTTCGGAACATGGCGGGTGAAATCGGCGTCAAATGGGTTGCGCCACAAGACTGGTTCGGCTATACTTCCGCAAGTGCCCGTCTTGTTCGGGTGGATGGCAGGGGATTCGGTGATGGAGTTACCATAGCGGATTGGCAGCCCGTAGCGGCCGGTTCAAGGCGGAAACAGGCAGGAGGCTCACGTGCATAGATTTTATCGGACGTTGAAAGCGATAGCGGCTGTCGCCGTTATGTGCGCCGTCGTCATGGCGGGGACGGCACAGCACGCCCGCGCGCAAGCGGCGGGCGGCCAGGCGGCGGCCCAGACGGCGCAGCCCCAGAAGAAAGTCAAGGATCAGGGCGAATACGACATTTACAACAATGTTCTGAAAGACGCGGGGGCGCAGAATTGGACCAAGCTCTTGCAGGATCTGGGCACCTGGGCGCAGAAATATCCCGACTCCGATTATAAGGACGATCGAGTGTATTACTACGTTCAGGCCTACAGCGGGGGCAACCAGCCGGGCAAGGAGTTGGATGCCGCCGGGGAGTTGCTGGCCAAGGGTCTCCAGACGGTTTTCAAAGATCCCAAGCAAGTCCTCACGGTTCTTTACATGACTTGCGTGAACATCCAGAAAGACCCGACTCCCACGCCGGACCAGACCGCCATCGGCGAGAAAGCGGCACACGAGCTGGTGGATTTCGTGCCGACGTACTTCGTGGCGGCCAACAAGCCGGCGGCCACGAGCGACGCCGACTGGACTAAGACGGGGAAGGACTTGGATACGCTGGCCACTGGGACGCTCAGGGTGATCGCCATGCGGCCCGGCATGGAGCTTCTTCAGAAATATGCAGCCTCCGGGAACAAGGACGCCAGTTTCTGCGCGCCGGCTGAAGCGGCTCTCACCACGGCCTTACAGCAGTTTCCCGATGCCGCCATCATCGCCTACAACCTGGGCCGGGCCGAGCTTTGCCAGCGGGTGGCGAACCCGGAAAAGATACCGATCGCGATCTATGAGTTCGCCCGCGCGGCGGCCATCGATGCCTCCCTGGGCGGAAGCACGGACCCGAAAGCGGTCGATACCTACCTCACCACCATTTACACGAATTTCCACGGCGCGGACGACGATGGCTTGAAGCAGCTCAAGGCTCTGGCGGCGAAGTCGCCGCTCCCGCCGGCCGATTTCAAGATAGAATCATCGGCGGAAGTCTCCCGGAGGAAGCAAGAAGAATTCCAAAAGAGCAATCCGCAGCTTGCGTTGTGGATGGGAATCAAGGGGCAACTCGCCGACACCAACGGCGATCAATACTTCACGGGATCCCTGAAAGACACGGATGTGGAGGGCCAAAACGGCGCCAAAGCGTTGAAGGGGACGCTGGTGGACGCCAAGCCCGCGTGCCGTTCCAAAGAGCTGGTGGTGGCGATTTCCGATGCCACCCATCCCGAAGTCACCCTGAACCTCGACGCGGCCCTCACCGGCAAACCGGATACGGGCACCGTGATTGAATGGGACGGCGTGCCGACGGCCTTCACCAAGGAACCGTTCATGCTGACCATGGACACGGAGAAGGCTAACATCACCGGGCTGAACCTGACGCCCTGCGCTCCGCCCGTGAAGAAGAGCGCCCCGAAGAAGGGCGTTGCGAAGAAGAAAAGCGCGGACTAGGAGCGGCGCTCCAGCGCCATGGGTGGCTGGTCCGGCCGGGGCGTTCTCGTATTCGCCAGAACCAGGCTGAACACGAAACGCTCCACCGGGCTCAGGGAAGTGCCGGCTCCCTTCAGGTCCTGGAAGTAGTGCTGGAAGCTCTGGGCGGAGGACACGAGCCGGCCGTAGGCTGGTGCGCTGCGAAACGCCGTGGCCATCAGCCCCACCGTCAGGATTCCGATAATGTAAGCCTTTCGTGTCATCTCTACCTGCTAAGACGACGACCGCCGCGAAATGGTTAGCGTTCGTTCAGAATTAGTTCGCCGGGAGCCGATCACAGATCCACGGTGGGCAGGGCATGACCCTGTTCCACAAGCACTTAGCCCGTCACGGCGCTTCCCGATCGAATGTGCCGGGGAAGCCGTCTGATATAATAGAGGCGGGGATTTCCAGGTATCCCGGCCGGAAGTATATGCCGCTTTACGAATACAGGTGCCACAAATGTGGCAAGACCTTCGAGTTGAGGCAGAAGTTTGCAGAGGCGCCCTTGACGGTGCATGAAGGGTGCGGCGGCGGCGTGGAACGAATCATTTTCCCGTCGGCATTGCAGTTTAAGGGCACGGGTTTCTACATCACGGACTACGGCCGTGGCGGCAAATCGCGTCCGACCAACGGCTCGAACGCGAAACCGGGACGGAAAGCCGAATCCAAGCCCGAATCGAGGCCCGAATCGAAGTCCGAATCGCGGCCCGAAACGAAGGGCCAGAGCCAGCCCTCCTCCTCTACGTCCTCACCGGAGAAGTGATTCGCGCGCGCGGAGCGGCGAAACATCTTGTCCCGCCACCGCTCGACGGCTCAGTCGCCGGCTGCGCCGAGTGCGCCGGCCCAGCGACCGAACATGGCATTCGGGCGCGCCCAGGCATCTGGCCGGCTGGCGCGGGCCGTGCGGAACTCGTGCTTGTCCACGGTGCATACGGCGGTGCGGCCGTCGCCACGCAGCACGCGCCCGAAAACGACCAATTGGATGGGGCAGGTTTGATCCAGCAGGGCTGGCCAACTGATCGAGAGTTCGACGGCTGCGCCGGGCCTCAGTTCGTTGTCGGCGAAGAATGCCACTCCCCCGCTGCCCACATCGATGGTGTAACCGGCGCCGGCGGCCACAACCCTGCGGCGCTTCACCAACTTGTACCGCAACTCGCGCCTTATGCCGAACCGGCATCTGGTCCGGCGTTCCCATAGTTCGGTTTCTATCGGCATTTCGTAGCTCATTTCCTCCGCCACCGACCCTGGAGAAGCGGTGGCCCAATCTTCAAAAGTTTGATGAAGCTGCCGTTCGGCGCGATGCAACAATTTTTCCCGCGGCCGCCAGCTTTGGCTTGTAACGAGACAGTCATGCCCACGTGATACCCTGGGAAACAAGCCGATGAAGAAAATCCTGCTGTGCCTGGTGGCGGCGGCTTGTCTGCTTACCGCGGCGCCCCACAAACCAAAACTGGTGCTGGTAATCGCCATCGACCAGTTCCGTTACGATTACCTCACGCGATACCGCGGCGAATACCACGCCGGCTTCGACCGGCTGTTGACGAAGGGCGCGGTCTTCACCAATGCGCGGTACCGGCACTTCCCGCCGCTGACAGCCCTGGGGCACAGCGTCATCCTCTCGGGCGCCATGCCTTCGGTCAGTGGGATCGTGGGAAACGAGTGGTACGACCGCGACGAGGGCCGGCACGTCACCAGCGTCTCCGACAGCCACACCCAACTGGTGGGTGGAAATGGCGGCCCGGGATGCTCGCCGCACCGGCTGCTGGTGAGCACGATCGGCGACGAGTTGAAAATGGCCGATGGCGGCAAGTCCCGCGTCATCGGGATTTCACTGAAAGACCGGGCCGCGATTCTGATGGTAGGCCACATGGCCGACGGCGCATACTGGTTCGACCCCATGAGCGGCAATTTCGTCAGCAGCACGTACTATTTCCGCGAGCTGCCGGGATGGGTGAAGGACTTCAACGATAGCCGCCCCGCGGAGAAGTATCGCGGCGCCGCCTGGCTGAACCACAAGCTGCCGGCTGGTCTGAAAGAACTGTACGGGACCAGCGATGAAAGTCCCTTGGAGGCCAGTCCGTTTGGGAACGAATTGATGGAGCTGTTGGCCGAGCGCGCGGTGACCGCCGAGCAGCTTGGGAGGCGCGATTTCACGGATGTGCTGGCCATCAGCTTCACGTCCAACGACAAGGTGGGCCACGATTACGGACCGGATTCCCCGGAGGCGCGCGAACTGGCGTTGGGCGCCGACCAATTGATCGAGAAGCTGTTTCAGACGGTGGACCGCCAGGTGGGCCTGGACAACGTGCTGGTGGTGCTCACCGGCGACCATGGCGCCGCCCCCTCGCCGGAAGTGAACGCCGCACGCAAGATGCCGGGAGGGCGCATCCTGGTCGCCACCCTGAAGCAAGTGGCGCAGGCCGCACTGGAGAAGAAATACGGAGCGGGCGACTGGGTCGCGGGCGCTTGGGACGTGTCTGTGTATCTGAATCAGGCGCCGATCGCGCTGCGGAAGCTCGACCCGGCGGAAGTGGACCGCGCCGCGGCGCAGGCTCTCATGGCGATGCCCCATATCGCGCGCGCCTATACGCGCGAGGAGATCGCTCGCGGCGAGCTCCTTCAGGATGACATAGGCCGGCTCATCACCAATGGATTCAACGTGCGCCGCGGACCGGATATCGAGGTGGTCACGGACCCGTACTGGATCGTGAGCGACAAGCCCGCTTCGCACACTTCACCATACGGCTACGATGTCCACGTGCCGCTGATCTTCATGGGGCCGGGCATTCGCGCGGGCCGGTACGACGGGTCGATCGCGGTAAACGACGTCGCTCCCACGCTGGCCACGATGCTGGAGGTGGAGACCCCCAGCGGGTCGGCGGGCCGCGTGCTGTCGGAGATCCTTGCGCAGCAGTAGCGCCGGTCTACCGCACCTCGCCGAAACCGTAGACCACGCTCACGGTGGTGGATAGCCATTGTTGGATCGGCCGCCCCAGATCGCGCCAGGTGCGTATCGTGAAGCCCACCCGAAAGTGCCGGTGACGATCGAGAGCCACGGTCGCCCGGCCGGAGTATTGCAGCAGCGAGCCGTTGTAGTAATGATCGTCGGGCCCATACCAGATGTAGCCCCCGCCCAGCCCGGCCGACAGCTCCACCCGTCCCGTGGCAACCGGAACGATTCCCCGCAGACCATAGTCCAGAAAGCCGATCTCTCCGCGCGGGTGCTCGCACCCGTACCGGCTGCACGAAGTTCCGGGTAGCCAGGAGCCGGTCCATCCGCCCTCCGCCGCCAGGTGTTTCTGGAGACGCAGTTCGTAGCCCGCATGTAGCACGGGACCGGCGGAATACTCGCTGGCCAGATAGCCGCCGATCGGAAATACACCACCGCCGCCGACTTCCAGGTTATGGCGCGCCTCACCGTCCTGTGCCGCCAGAATTCGCATGAAGACAAAAAAGACAAGACACCGTTTCAAATGACAGGTTCCCCTACTACCAAGACCCGGCAATCACCGAAGTCAACTACAGATAGGGCATGCTTTAGCTTGCCCAGCCCGCCGGCGCTACGGCACTGTATAATTGAAATCATGGATTTACGTCCGCTGCATGACCGCGTGTTGGTGAAACGCCTGGATGAAGGCGAACAAAAGGCCGGCGGGATCATCATCCCGGATTCCGCCAAGGAAAAGCCGCAACAGGCCGAGGTGAAGGCCGTGGGCAACGGCAAGCTGCTGGAATCCGGCGAGCGCGCGGCGCTCGACGTGAAGCCGGGCGACCGCATTCTGTTCGGCAAGTATTCCGGTTCCGACATCAGGATCGAAGGCGAAGAGTACCTGATCCTGACGGAAGACGAGATTCTCGGGGTCTTGGAATAGGGTGTGCTAATCTAAGGATCTACACGCCAAATCAGGAGTTGTTTTCATGAATTTACGTATGGGATTCGGGCCGCTGATGGTCTGTTCCGCTCTTTTGGGGGTCGCCCAGATTGCTTCCGCGCAGCCTAAGATCACGGTGATCAACCTGCAACGCGCGGTGCTGGAATCGGCCGAGATCAAGAAGGCCGACGCGGACATGCAGGCCAGGTACAAGCCGCGGTCGGCGGCCATCGAACAGTTGCAGAAGGATATCGCCGGCATCGCGCAGCAGTTGCAGGTCAATGCCGGCAAGTTCACGCAACAAGCGGAGGCCGATCTCACGGCGCAGGGGCAGAGGAAGCAGCGCGACTTGCAGCGCCTGCAGGAAGACCTCCAGGCCGATGTGGATCGCGACCGCAACGACATCCTGCAGAAGGCCACGACGAAGATGTCCGAAATCGTGAAGAAGATCGCCGAAGAAAAGGGTTACGACCTGGTGGTAGACGTATCCAGCTCCGTCTACTTCAAACCGGCGATGGAGATCACCAACGACGCCATCGCCGCGTACGACAAAGCGTACCCGGTGACTGCGGCGCCAGCGGCGAAGTAATCCGGGATTGGAGAGGAAATGTCCGATTTTCTCGAGCAGTACGGCGCGGGCGACGAGCGGCGGGGGAAGATCGTCAAGCGAGTGGTGATCTCGCTGGCGGCGCTGTTGGTGGTGGCGGGGATTCTCTTCTATTGCTTTCACACCTTCCGCCAGGAACGGCAGGCCAAACGGTTCTTCGAGCTGCTGGCCGCCCACGACTACAAGCAGGCGTACGCCTTGTGGGGCTGCACGGACGCCAATCCGTGCCGCGACTACCCCATGACCTCATTCATGCAGGATTGGGGTCCGCCGGCCGTCTTCGTGAGCCACTTCGAGGTGCTGGACGGCGAATCCTGTGGCTCCGGCGTCATTGTGGATGTGGACGCCGGCGCTGCCGGTGACAAGAGGCTCTGGGTGGAACGGGACAGCCTGGTGATCGGATTTACGCCCCCTTGGCCCAACGTGGCTCCCGGCGAATGCCCTCAGCAGAACCGGATCTACAATTGGGTGCGGGACCTCAAGTATCGCCTGCACGGGCGAACCTATCAGTAGATTCAAGACGGGAAGAGCGAACCATGGACGAGCGGGCGTATTATACCGATTCCGAAACCACCAGGCCGGCTGTGCTGAATTGCCCGTATTGCCGGAGCGCCGAAACGTACGAGTTGCGGTGGAGTGTGCGCAAGAAAAAGGACCGCCTTCCCGGAGGCGCCGACGAGCGCGACCGCGCCAAGTTCCAGAAAGCGCAAAGCTACATGGTGCTGATGGACGACAAGGTGGCCTGCAAGAATCTGCGCTGCCGCAAGCGGTTCGACGTCTCGGGCATCAAGAGCATGGCGTTTCTGTAGCCGGGCGCCGCTGAGCCGGTCGAGCGGTAACTTTCCGTCGCGCCGAGCCGCCAACTCCAACTATGATGCGCAGTTTCTTGTTCCTGACCTTCGCCGGGATGCGGTTGCTCTCCGCGCAGACCGCGCTGCCAACCGAATGGATCGACGCCGATACCGGGCATCGCGTGATCCGCCTTTCGCGCGAAGACGGCACGGCGTCGCTCTATTTCCATCAGAACGCCTACTCGGCCGATGGCAAGAAGCTGGTGGTCACCAATCCTCACGGAATCGCCACCATCAATCTGGCTACGCGCGAAATCGATCAGGTGGTCGAGGGGCGTGTGAACGTCCTCGTGACCGGCCACAAGACCGGCCAGATCTACTACACCAAGGAAGGCGCCATCTTCGCCACGGATCTGGACACCCACGCCACCCACGAGGTGGCGAAGATTCCCGTCCAGGCGGGCCGCGGCGGCGCGTTCGCCGTCAACGCGGATGAAACCATGCTGGTGGGCATCGCCGCCGATCCCGATGGAAAAACCGTGCCTCGCACTCCGCCGCCCGGCGGGATGGGCGGAGGCCTCGAGGGGAACTGGGCCAGGGGCACGCCCAAGATGCTCTACACCATCGACATCAAGACGGGGGCGTTCCACAAGATCTACACCGAGAACGACTGGACCAACCACCTTCAGATGTCCCCGACCGACCCGAATCTCATCATGTTCTGCCATGAAGGGCCGTGGCACTTTAACGACCGCATCTGGACCATCCGCACGGATGGCTCGGGCCTGCGCTTGATGCACGAGCGGACCATGAACATGGAAATCGCGGGGCATGAGTTCTTCAGCGCCGACGGCAAAACCGTCTGGTACGACTTGCAGACCCCGCGCAGCACCGTTTTCTGGGTGGCCGGCGTGGAGCTCGCCACCGGACATCGCACGTGGTATCACCTGGAGCGCAACGAATGGTCGGTACACTACAATGTCTCGGCGGACGGGAAGCTGTTTGCCGGCGACGGGGGCGGCCCCAACAGCGTTGCCGCGCGGTCGCCGGACAACGAGGTTTTGAAGCCGGCGGGCAACGGCCAGTGGATCTACCTGTTCCGGCCGGTCATGGTGAAGGGCAGTTCGTTCCGCGACAAGAAAGACCTGATCGACGTCGGCTATTTCAAGTCCGAGCGTCTGGTGAATCTGGCGAAGCACGACTACCGCCTGGAGCCCAATGTCACGTTTTCCCCCGACATGAAATGGATCGTCTTCCGTTCCAATATGCTCGGCCATACGCACGTCTTCGCGGTCGAGATCGCCAAGCCTTAATCGCGCGAAAGAAGAACAACCATGCAGAACCATCGACGAATACTGCCCTTCCTACTGGCCTTCGCCCCCGCGGTGGTGGCCGCCGAGCTGCCCACCGAATGGATCGATGCCGCGACCGGCCATCGCGTGATCCGGCTTTCCAAAGAAGACGGCACCCAGAGCCTGTATTTCAATCAAAACGCCTACACGGCCGACGGCAAGAAGCTGATCGTCACGACGGCCGGCGGCGGCATCGCAACCATTACTCTCGCCACGCGCGAGGTCAGACCGTTGGTCGCCGGTCCCGTGTCGGTGCTGGTGGCGGGCCGCAAGACCGGCGATGTCTATTACATCAAGCGGCTGCCGGGCGGCCAGGCCGGCGCGGCTGGCCCACGCAATTCCACCGGGGCCACGGTCTACGCCACCAATGTCGATACGGGAGCCACGCGCGAGGTCGTCAAATTGCCGCCCGGACGGAACGTCTCGTCCCTCAATGCGGATGAGACTCTTCTGCTGGGCAGTTATGTGGAAGGCGCCACTCCACGCCCGCCGCCGGCCAATCGGCCGCCGGGAGGGAATGCCCGTTTTGGCCAGCCCAACTACGAAGCCGTCGGCGCGGACGGCAAACCCATGACATTCGCGGATGCCAAGGACCTGCGGCTGCACAACTCGTTGATGGCCGCGCGCGCCGGTCCGCCTCGCGTCCTGTTCACGGTGAATACGAAGACGGGCGAACTGAAGGACATCCTGCGGGAGCACGAGTGGCTGGGTCATCTGCAATTTTCGCCGGCCGACGCCAACCTCATCATGTTCTGCCACGAGGGCACCTGGCACGAGGTGGACCGCATCTGGACCATCCGCGCCGACGGCACCGGCCTGACCAAGATTCACACCCGCACGATGAACATGGAAATTGCCGGCCACGAATTCTTTTCGGCGGATGGCGCCATGATCTGGTACGACCTGCAAACCCCGCGCGGCCAGGATTTCTGGCTGGCCGGCTACCAGGTCTCCACCGGCAAGCGCACCTGGTATCACCTCCAGCGTAACGAATGGTCGGTGCACTACAACGTATCCCCCGACGGCACGCTGTTTGCCGGAGATGGCGGCGACAGCGAAATGGTGGCGCGCGCGCCCGATGGCAAATGGATCTATCTGTTCCGTCCCGAGCGCGTGCCGGACGTGGCCGGCATCAAGACCGCGGATTCTGATAAGCTGATCAATGCGGGTTTCTTCACAGCGGAGCGGCTGGTCGACATGAGCAAGCACGACTACCGCCTGGAACCCAACGTGACGTTTTCGCCGGACATGAAATGGGTGGTCTTCCGGTCCAATATGCTGGGTCCGGTGCACGTGTTCGCGGTCGAAATCGCCAAAAGCGCTAAATGAAACATTGCCATGAGTCTCTGATCGATTTCCCCGTCGTGGTCGCCATCCCCCTGCTATGGGCGGACCACGATGAATTCGGGCACGTCAACAACCTGGCGTACCTGCGTTGGTGCGAGACGGCCCGTGTCGAATACCTGGCACGCATCGGCTTCTGGCCCCCGTTGCCGCCGGCGGGCGTGGGGCCGATACTGGCCAGCATTTCGTGCGACTACAAACGGCAGTTGACTTACCCCGATACCACCTACACTGGCGCCAGGGTGTCGCGGATCGGGAACCGCAGCTTCCAGTTGCAGCACCGGGTAGTGAGCAAAACCCTCGACATGATAGTCGCCGAGGTGCTCTCCACCATCGTGGCCCTCGATTACGCCAGCAACAAGGCGGTTCCCATCCCCGAGCATTGCCGGAAGGCCATCGAAGAGCTGGAATCCAAGCCCGCCGGCCGCAGCCTGTAGGTTGTCTGAATACCGTCCGAATCCTTCAGGAAGTTCGGCCCAGGCGGCGGAACATGCCGGCGAATCCTTCGAGAGAAACCTGTTCGGCGCGGAGGGAAGCTTCGGGCCAGGCGTCCACCAGTTCCTTTCCGTAGAAACCGGCGAGGTTATTGCGGAGCGTCTTGCGCTTTTGCCGGAAACATTGGGCGAGGAATCGCAGGAAGGCGTCGCGGCCGGACACGCCCAGGTCGCGGGTGCGCGGCTCGAGCAGCACCACGGCGGAATCGACTTTGGGCGGCGGGTGGAAAGCCGCCGGCTTCACCTCGAAGAGCAGGCGCGTGTCCGCGTAGAGCGCGGTCCGCACGGTGAGGTAGCCATATTCGCGGTCGCCGGGCCGCGCCACCAGCCGTTCCGCCACCTCCTTCTGAATCAGAAAGACGGCGCGGGGCGGGTTGAGCGGAAGCACCTTTTCGAGAATCGGCGAGGCGATGTAGTAAGGGAGGTTGCCGGCGATGGTGGCGCGACCCCATTGCGCGAGGTCGGTTTCGAGCACGTCCGCGCAGACGATTTCGAGGCGCGGCTCGGCCGCGAATTTGAGATGGAGCCGCTCGGCCAGGCGTGGGTCCACCTCGACGGCCACCACGCGCGCGGCGCGCTTCAGCAGCTTTTCGGTCAAAGCACCGCGGCCCGCGCCGATTTCGACAACCACATCCTGGGGCGCGGGACAGGCGGCCGCGGCGATGCGCTCGAGGATAGACCCCCGAATGAGGAAATGTTGTCCGAGTTTGCGGCGTGGCACGCGAGCGCTGTCAGCCCCGCACGCTGATCTGGCTGCGGCGAAACACCACCTTGCCCCAGGTGGGACGCCCGAAAACAGTGGCGGGAGCGAAGCGCGAAAACAGAATCAGGTCGTTCAATTGTTCGGCCGTTGGCTTGCCGCGGCTGATCGTGTAGTCCGTCACCCGGCCTCGCTCGTCGATCGTCAGTTCCACCACGATTTCACCGCCGGCGCTCACCGGGTTCATTTCCTCCAGAGCGGGGTCGGTGTAAAGCCTCCACAGGGGCACGTCGTTGCGGAAGTTATGCGGAAACGCCAGGCTGGGAACGAGTATGGCGAACATCACCAGAGCCGAAAGCACGCCGCCGGCGAAGGGGAGCGCCATGGGCCGCATGAGGTTCTCGAACACCAACTGCATACGTCCGGCCCAGCGGTGCGCGCGGGCCGAAAGACCCACGTGCGAAAGACGCCGCAGGCGCTCGCTCAAAGCGAGCATGCGCAATCCCTCCAGCAGGCGGGCGGGCAATTCAGGTTTGTCGAGTTGGCGGAGCGCCCCGCGCAACTGTCGCATGGATTCGAATTCCGCGCCGCACTGGCGGCACGATTCGAGGTGCGCCAAAACACTCTCCTCCTCCCTGGCCGTAACCCTCCGGTCGAGGAGTGAAGAGACCATTTCATGCATGTCGTCACAGCTCATAGCTTCCATTCACTCTGCCGTCTTCGGCACCAATCGCAAGGCCGGCCTGGATTGCAGGCTTCCCGCGAGTTCTTCCCGCAGGGCTTCGCGGCCCCGCAGGATTCGAGACTTGACGGTTCCCAGGGAGACGCCAAGAACTCCCGCGATCTCTTCATAACTGAGATCCGTGATGTCCCTGAGCACCACGGATTCGCGGAAAATAGGATTGATTTTTTCGAGCGCCGCCTCAATCATGACGTGCTGTTCGCGGTCGAAGGCCACGTCAAACGGCGAGCGGCTGTTGTCCGGTATAATCTCCTTCCAGTCGCGCGTCTCTTTCGGATTCGCGTCCAGCTCCACTTCGCGGTGGCGGTGCCGAAAGAACCATCGCCTGGCGTTATGCGCTTCGTTCACGGTGATGCGGTAGATCCACGTCTTCAGGGTGCTTTGCCCGCGGAAGTTTCCGACATTGCGGAAAACCTTCAGGAAAACCTCCTGCACCACGTCACAGGCCTCGGACTGGTTGTTCAACAGCCGCAAAGCCAGCGTGTAGACGGGATGCTGGAACCTCGTAAGCAGTTCCTCGTAGGCCCACTCAGACCCTTCGCGCAGGGATTCCACCAGGCGGAGATCGTCCGATTCCGCGTCTTCCGCCGTCTGTTCCGGGCTCAAGTCCAAGATTGAAGTGGCCACCGATAGCCTCGCATTCAGCCTGACTTCAAACTAGCAGGAATCCACCGGCCTTGCAAAGAGATAGACACCCGATACGGGTGAAAAGTTCCCGGGTGGCGCCGGCGGTCTTGCCGCCGGTGGGGTTTTCTGGGTCGGAACACGCCGGCGGCAAGGGGGTGCCCCCTGGGCCCAGCGCCACCCTGCGCTACAATCCGAGTGAGTGAAGCCATGAGAACAGCAGGTTGGACGGTGTTGTTGGGGGCACTGGCGGGGTTCGGGTGCGCGGCGTCGGCCGCGGCGCCTATCCGCGCCCTCATCATCGATGGGCAGAACAACCACGACTGGAAGTCGACCACGCCGGCGCTGAAGCAGATCCTGGAGGCCGGCGGCCTGTTCCAGGTGGACGTGCTCACGACCCCTCCCAAGGGCGGCGACTTCAGCGCCTTCAAACCGGAATTCGCCAGGTACCGGGTGGTGATCTCCAACTACAACGATTTCCCCAACGGCAGCAAGTGGCCGGCGGAGGTTCAGGCGGCCTTCGAGAAATACGTGCGGGAGGGCGGCGGCTTCGTCTCATATCATGCGGCCGACAATGCGTTTCCGGAGTGGAAGGCGTACAACCTGATGATCGGGATCGGCGGCTGGATGGGGCGCAATGAGAAATCGGGGCCGTTCTGGTACTTCCGCGACGGCAAGCTGGTGTCGGACACGTCGCCCGGCAATGCCGGCAACCATGGCGCACGCACGCCGTTCCCGGTGGTCATCCGCGACCGCCGGCATCCCATTACCAAAGGGCTGCCGCAAGTGTGGATGCACGCCGCCGACGAGCTGTACTCGAAGATGCGCGGCCCGGGTGAGAACATGACAGTGCTGGCGACGGCGTACTCGGACCCGGCCAACAAGGGGACCGGGCACGACGAGCCGATGCTGATGGCGCTCGCGTTCGGCAAGGGGAGGGTTTTTCACACCACGCTGGGCCACGACGTGCCGGCCATGGAGTGCGTGGGCTTCATGGTGACGCTGCGGCGCGGAACCGAATGGGCCGCCACCGGGAAGGTGACCGTGAAAGTGCCGAAGGACTTCCCGACGGCGGCGAAAGTGAGCACACGGCCCTTACGGTAACCTGGGGGTTCATGCCCGTCATCTCCGCCTCCGAACTTACGCGATTCACCGAAGCGATCCTGGTAGCCGCGGGAGTGCCGCCGCACAAGGCCGCCATCACAACCGCTTCCCTGGTGGCCTCCAACCTGCGCGGCGTCGATTCACACGGCATCCAACTGGTCCCGTTTTACGTGGACAAGTTACTGGCGGGGAAAATGGACCCGCACGCCGACGGCCGGGTGATTTCGGAAAGCGGCTCGTGCCTGCTCTATGACGGGCAGAACGGGATCGGGCAGTGGATCGCGGAGACGTGCTGCGGCCACGCCGTGCGTATCGCCGCGAGCCAGGGGATGGCGCTGGTGGTGGCGCGCGAATCGAACCACTTCGGCGCGGCGGCGTGGTGGGCGCGGAAGATGCGGGCGGCGGGGCAGATCGGAATCGTGATGTGCAACGCCTCGCCCATCGTGCCGCCGTGGCAGGGCAAGCAGGGGCGGGTGGGCACCAACCCGATTTCGATGTCGGTGCCGGGGCCGTGGCTACTGGATATGGCCACCACCACGGTGGCGGCGGGCCGCGTCTTCAAAGCGTTCCTCAACGGGCAGCCGGAGATTCCGGCGGGCTGGGCGTTCGACTCCGAAGGCGTGCCCACCACCGACACGGCCAAGGCGTACCAGGGAATGCTCATGCCGCTGGGCGGTTACAAAGGCAGCGGCCTGGCCATAATGGTGGAGATTCTGTGCTCCGTACTGAGCGGCGGCGCCATGCCCAGCGAAGTGACCGGCATTCGCTCCCGCGACACGAAATCGCGGGTGAGCCAGGCGTACATGGCGATCGATGTGGCGCGTTTCATGCCGGTGGAGGAATTCACCGCGCGCGTGGAAATGCTGGTGAACCTCATCAAGACGGCGGCTGCGGCACCGGGCTACGACGAGGTGCTGGTGGCGGGCGATCCGGAGTGGCGCACGGAGGCGGAGCGGCGCCAGAACGGCATTCCCCTGGCGGAGGGGAATTGGGAAGGCCTATGCAAGGCGGCGGCGCGGGTGAAGGTGACGGCGCCGGAGGTGTAGGCGAAGTGACGCAATCCGTATACAAGAACGTATACATAATTGTGCCTCTTGTGGTACAAACAAATAGAGAGTATGTCCACGTCAAACGTCCGTATCAGCGCTGAGGGCCGGGAGATTCTTCGAGAGCTTGCACGCCAGGAAAAGCGGCCCATGGCGGCGGTCCTCGAAAAGGCGATCGAAAGATACCGGCGGCAGAAGTTCCTGGAAGAGGCGAACGCCTCCTACGCCGCGCTGAGGGCGAATCGCACGAAATGGAAAGAAGAGATTGCGGAGCGGGAGTTGTGGGACAGGACCGACACCGACGGACTGGAAGATAGATGAGTGCCGCCCAACCCTGCCGAGGCGAGGTGTGGTTGTTGGACTTGGATCCAACTAAAGGCCGCGAGCAGGCCGGCAGCCGCCCGGCACTGGTGATTTCCGTCGACCCGTTCAATCATGGGCCGGCGGAACTCGTGGTGGTCCTTCCGATCACGTCCCGGCACCAGGGGATTCCATTTCACGTTAGGCTGACACCGCCGGAGGGCGGCGTGACGCGGGAAAGCTTCATCAAGTGTGAAGACGTCCGTTCCGTTTCGATAGAGCGGTTTGCTCGACTATGGGGCCGCGTTTCACCGGGGACGCTGGTGGCAGTTGAGGACCGCCTTCGGATCCTGATGGGGCTGTAGTTTAGAATAGAACCAGGTGCTCGTCTCGATTTCTCCCAATCTCGATCCCGGAACAGCCGGTCTTCCCCGCCCCCCCTGGCTGCGCGCGCCGGCGCCGGGGGGAGAGAACTATCGCGATCTGAAGGAACTCATCGGCCGCTTGCGGCTGCACACGGTTTGCGAAAGCGCGGCTTGCCCCAACGTGGGCGAATGCTGGAACCACCGGACGGCCACGTTCATGATCCTGGGGAACGTGTGCACGCGGCGCTGCGGATTCTGCGCGGTGGAAAAGGGCGCGCCGCTGCCGGTGGATTACGATGAGCCGCAGCGCGTGGCCGCGGCGGTGGCAGCCATGGGCCTGAAATTCGCGGTGATCACCAGCGTCAACCGCGACGACCGCTCCGACGGCGGCGCGGAACTGTTCGCCCTGACCATCCGCGCCATCCGCCAGCGTGTTCCGGGCTGCGGCGTCGAAGTGCTGACACCGGACTTCCAGGGCAAGCTTGCGGCCGTCGAGATGGTGATGGAAGCCGCGCCCGACGTGTTCAACCACAACACCGAGACCGTGCCGAGGCTCTACCGCCAGGTGCGGCTGGGTGCGCGCTACGAGCGTTCGCTCGACGTGCTGGCTCACGCCAAGAGTGTGGCGCCCGGCACGCCGACGAAATCCGGCCTGATGCTGGGGCTGGGCGAGACCAACGCGGAAGTGCTGGAGGTGATGCGCGATTTGCGCGCGCGCGGCGTCGATATCCTGACCGTGGGCCAATACCTGCGGCCTTCGCCCAAGCACCTGCCCATCGTGCGCTACGCGACGCCGGAGGAGTTCGAGGAATTGCGCCGCGCGGGAGATGAGATGGGCTTCACGCACGTGGAATCGGGGCCGCTGGTGCGCAGCTCATACCACGCGTCGCGGGCGGTGAAGCAGGCGAATCCTCCTCATCCGTCTGCACATCGAACCCCTTAGAGATGTTCCTCAAACCCTTTGCGGTAACCGTGTTCTTGGTGGCTCTGATTTGGGCCGATGGCCCGCCGCACACACCCACCCTTACCGGGAAGGCCGCCTTCACCGACTATTCTCAGGAGAAGCCGGGAACCCGGCGCAAACTCACCGTGGCCGACCTGCCAGAGCCATACGCGACTCCCTCCGTGGACAATGGCCCGAACGGCACAACCAACATGATTGCGAGGCCCAAGGATGCGTGGCCTCAGGCTCCCAGAGGATTCAAGGTGGAACTGTATGCGACGAATCTGGGGAATCCCCGCCTGCTGCGAACGGCGCCGAACGGGGATCTCTTTCTCGCCGACAGCGAACCGGGCAAGATCCTCGTCTTTCGGGGCGTGAGCAGCGATGGCAAAGCGCGGCAGGCCGAAGTATTCGCCACCGGCCTGGCCCAGCCCTTCGGGATTGCGTTCTATCCACCGGGCCCCAATCCGAAATGGATCTACGTTGGGAATACGGATTCCGTGGTGCGATTCCCGTACCAGAACGGCGACCTGAAGGCTCGCGGCGCGGCACAGAAGCTGGCCGACATACCCGGCGGAGGCAGGCTGCGCGGCGGCGGCCACTGGACCCGCGACATCGTCTTCTCCCAGGACGGAACCAAGATGTTCGTCTCGGTCGGCTCGCACTCCAACGTGGATGACAGCGACACGCATCCGGAGGAATACCATCGCGCCGACGTGCTTCAGTTCACTCCCGAGGGCAAGTTCGAGCAAGTATACGCCTATGGCATCCGCAATTGCGTGGGCGAGGCCATCAATCCGATCACCGGCGCGCTCTGGTGCTCCACCAACGAACGCGACGCTTTGGGCGACAACCTGGTGCCGGACTACATCGCGCACGTCGAGGAAGGCGGCTTCTACGGCTGGCCCTGGTTCTACATGGGCGGCCATCAGGACCCGCGGCACGCCGGCAAACATCCCGAGCTCAAGAGCAAGGTGCTGACCCCGGATGTGCTTCTGCAACCCCATTTCGCCTCCCTGGAGATGCTCTTCTACGACGGCGCGCAATTCCCCGTGGAGTACAAGGGGGACGTCTTCGCGGCGGAACACGGTTCCTGGAACCGGCAGAAGCGCGCCGGATACGAAGTAATTCGAGTTCCGATGCACGATGGCCACGCCACCGGCGAATACGAGGATTTCCTGACCGGGTTTGTGACGGCGGACGGCCGCGTGTGGGGGCGCCCGGTGGGCGTGGCAGTCGCACGGGACGGTTCGTTGTTCGTCAGCGACGATGGATCGCAGTCGATCTGGCGCGTGAGCTACACGGGCAAGTAAGCTGGTCAAACCTGATACTCCATCTATGATGATGCTATACTCACTATATGAGTAAGCGTCTTCAAGTGTTGCTTCCCGATCCGGAAATGTCCGACATCCAGCGCTTGGCCAAGCGTGAGCGTTTGACAGTCGGCGAGTGGGTCCGGCGAGCGCTTCGGGACGCGCGCGCGAGCCAGCCGACGATTGACCCCGAAACAAAGTTGAAGGCGGTTCGGCGCGGTGCGCGTTATTCGTTCCCCACTGCCGATATCGAGCGGATGCTGAGCGAGATAGAGCGAGGGTACCAGGGTTGATCTTCGTCGATTCAAACATCCCCATGTACCTGATGGGAGCCGCGCATCCTCACAAGATAGAGTCGCAAGTTATCCTGGAACGCCTGATTGCAGCGGGGGAGCGTCTCGTCACCGACGCGGAAGTGCTGCAAGAAATTCTCCATCGGTATACGGCCATTGATAAGCGAGAGGCCATCGGACCCGCGCTCCAAGTAACTTTGGACATCGTCGACGAAGTGCTTCCCATCGGAAAGGCAGAGGTGCTGCGTGCCGCGGAGATCGCCCAGAGCCAGGTTTCGATGTCGGCCCGCGATGCCGTCCATATCGCAGTCATGCAGCGCCACGGTATCCGAACGATCCTCAGCTTCGATGGCGATTTCGATCGCTGGCCCGGTCTGCAACGGATTCACCGGATCTGAGCCGGACGGGCGGGAAACCGCTCCGGTGTGAGACCGCTTCCAGAGCAAGCGGTAAGCTAGCTTAAGCTGAATAGTTTTGGAGGCGAATCGTGGAGATCGGAGCCTTTGAAGCGAAAAACAAACTGGGGATGCTCCTGGACCGGGTCGAGGATGGCGAGGAAATCATCATCACGCGTCACGGCAAACCCGTCGCCCGCCTGGTCCCCAACGCCACCCGAATCGACAAGCTGCAAGCGCGCGCCGCGCTCGACCGTATTCGGGCGCGGGCCGGGAATTTGAAAGAAGTATTTGACTGGGCGGCTGTAAAAGCGGATCGGGACGCCGGGCGGCCATGAGCATGGTTCTGGACAGTTCCGCCACCCTAGCCTGCGTGTATAGCGACGAGATCACGGAACCGATTCATCATGTCTTCAACCTGGTCGGCGAGAACGGAGCCTGGGTGCCGAGACTACGGAAGCTTGAGGTGGCCGACATTCTGGAGATGGGCGTCAGGCGCGGTCGCCACGCCGCCGCCTTTCGAAACTCGACCTTGGCGGATCTGGCCCTCTTGCCGATCCGCGTGGATACCGAAACAGACCGGCAGGCGTGGGGAGCCACGCTCCAAATATCGGGGCGCCATGGCCTCACTTTGTACGATGCGGCGTACCTGGAACTTGCGCTGCGGCGCGAACTGCCGCTGGCGTCTCTCGACGCGGACCTGCGCCGCGCTGCCCAGGCCGAGGGAGTCGTCGTTGTGGGGAGTTAATTGCCCAACGCTGAGGATGATCATTTTGGCTCCCCGGCATGGACTCGAACCACGAGCCATTCCGATTATTGGATGATCGGTCACGGCCGCGCGGCTCAGCCTCATGACAAAGGAAATCGCCGGCGCGTGAACGGTCGTGCCGCCGCCCGTCTTACTCCGGCAGCGCGAAGCTGAACAGAACATTGGCGGAGGACACAGCCACGTATTGTTTCCCGTCCACCGCGTAACTGATGGGCGAAGACGGTATCTCGTTGCCGGCCTGGAAATGCCACAGGGGTTTGCCGGTTCGGGCGTCGAGCGCGATGAAGTTGCCCTCGCGCGACGCGACAAAGAGAACACCGCCGGCGGTCGCCAGGACGCCCGCCGATAACGAATTCTGGGTGAGCGTAAAGCGCCACTGGATCTTGCCGGTTTCCGGATCGATGGCCTCGACTCCCTGGTTGTCCTCCGGGGTTGCGGCCGGCGGGCCGCCGCCGGTGCCGCGGCCCCAGAACATGCGGCCCGGTTCGTAAGGGGCCGGCCCGGAGGCGAAGCGGCCGCCGCCATCATGATAGGCGAAATACATCCAGCCGGTTTGGGGGCTGTAGGACGGGGCCTGGAAGTTCGTTCCACCGCCGCCGTCGGGGAAGACGACGCTGCCTTCGGCGGTGGCTTCCCAGCCGGGTTTGGTGACGGGGCGGCCGTTCTGGTCCCAATGGTCAACCCAACTGGTGCGGACGAAGGGAGTAGCGGCGAGCAGCTTTCCGTCTGTGCGGTCGAGCACGTAGAAGACGCCGTTGCGGTCGGCGTGGAGCATGAGCTTGCGATCCTGGCCCTGGTACACGCGGTCCACCAACACCGAGTCTTCGGTGGAGTCCCAGTCGTGGGTGTCGTTGGGGGTGAACTGGTAATGCCACTTGCGCCGGCCGGTATCGGGATCGAGAGCCACGACGGCGCAGGTGAACAGGTTGTCGCCTTTGCGGACGTTGCCATTCATGTCGGGGCCGGGATTACCCGCGGGCCAGAACAAGGTGTCCAGCTCGGGGTCGAAGGTGCCAGTGAGCCAGGTGGCGCCGCTGCCCTGTTGCCAACTGTCGCCGCTCCACGTGTCGTGGCCGAATTCGCCGGGGCCGGGGATGGTGTAGAAGCGCCACAGCCGCTTGCCGGACGCCGGGTCGTAGGCATCGACGAAGCCGCGGATTCCGTACTCGCCGCCGGACACTCCGGTGACGATTTTGTCCTTGACCACGAGCGGGGCGGAGGTAATGCTGTAGCCCTGCATGGTATCGGCCACCTGGACTTCCCACAGGGGCGCGCCGGTGCGCAGGTCGAGCGCGACCAGCGCGGCGTCGAGAGTGCCGAAGAAGAGGCGGTTGCCGAGCACGGCCACGCCGCGGTTGACGCGATTGCTTTCGTAAGGATTCACCACCTTCTGGGTGCGCTGGTAGCGCCAGATCTGGCGGCCGGTGCGGGCATCCAGAGCGAAGACCTGTCCCGGCGGGCCGGTGGTGTACATGACGCCATCCACCACCAGGGGGACGGATTCCACGATGCCGTTTCCGGGCATGGGTACGGCCCAGCGGGCCTGGAGCCGGCGCACGTTCCCGGTGTCGATCTGGCTCAGCGAAGAGTAATGCCGGCCCTGTAGGTCGCCCCAGTAGGAGAGCCAGTTCTGCGGCTCGGCCTGGGCGTTGGCGATGCGTCCGGAGGTGAGGCCGCCGGGAATCGAGACTGCGAGCGGCGTCGAAAGGTCGCGGCCGGTGAGCGTCTTCAGGTAAGCCACCAAGTTTTGGATCTCGGCCGCGGTGAGGCGGCGGGCGTAGTCGCCGGGCATGAGCGACTTGTTCTCGACGCGCACTTCGGCCAGCTTGGCCTTGTCGAACAGGTGGAGCTGCCCGGCGGTATCGACCAGTTGGAGGGAGAAGACGTCCTCACTCTTGCGGACGCCGCGGTACTCATGGCCGTCCGAGGTTCTCACGGTCACGGTGGTGGGTGGACCGCGGCGTGGGCCCCGCCCGCCTGCCGCCACCGGAGGCTGGTTCGGATTGAGGATGACGGCCTCGAGCGATTGGGCGGACCCGTTCCCCGCCGCCGACAGATCGGGCCCGACCGGCTGGCCCTGGCCATTGACCGTGTGGCAGGCAAGGCACTGTCCCTTGCCCTCGAATACGGCCTTGCCCGCGGCCGGATCGCCAGCCACCCGCTCGCTCGCGACCGCCGTGCCGGCCAAGCTGCGGATGAACGAAACCAGTTGCCATACCTGGTCGGAAGTGAACTGGGAGAAGGCGGGCATGGCCGTGCCGTCGATGCCGTTGCGGATGTTCAGGAAGATCTGGCCATCGGCATTGCTGTGGCGGAAGACGCCGGCGGCCAAGGCAGGGCCGCGGTCGCCGCGCGCGCCGGCCCCGTGGCACGACTGGCAGACGGCGTTGTAGGTACGATTGCCGGCCGCGATGGCCGCGCGGTTTCCGGCCAGCGGATTAATTTCGCTTTCCAAGGTGTGCTGGGCGAGCAGCAGGCCGCCGAAACCGAGCGGCGCGGCCAGCGCGAACAGGAATCTAGTGTCGGTTCTCATGATCGATGCGCCCCGATCAGCGGTCAACTGCCCGTTTCGACATCTCCCGGGGCCATTGAATGACAGGGCGCCGTTTCTCGATGGCGCAGTCTCTCAAGAACAACCGGATCCCGATATCGGGTTCCCGGTAGCAATGACTGGCGATCAAGCAGCGCGCCTGAAAACTATGGCCCATCGGCACGAACCGTTCTTCGTCCTCCGAGTGATCCGGGGCATCGATCAAGCCGGCGTTTTCGTCCAGAAAGACGGTCTGCGCTTCCTCGAAGGAGACGCCGTGCTTCACCAGGTTGGACTGGGCCTTGCGGCGATTCCAGGCAAACTCAATATTACCCACGGCATTATTTTAGCAATATCGGGCCAACCGCCGGGGGCGAAGGCGCGCACCGCTGAGAATTGGCTCCCCACCCTGGACGCGTTTGGAACTTCCGCTGCGTAAAGATGCGATCCACCCGAAGCGGCGATTTCGTCCACGATCTCTTGCGGGCTGCGGTGCGCCGCCACCGCGCCCGCCCGCCTTCAGCATCTTGATGAAGCGCTGGAGGAAGAGGAAGGCCGCCGCGCCGGTGCGTATGGGGAAGTTCTGCTGCACCTCCTTGCGTTCCTTGCCGCCGAAGGGCGGATTGGCCAGTACCACGTCGAAGCGCTCCTTTTCCTGGATGCCGGCGAGGTTCTCGGTGAGGGTGTTGGTGTGGATGATGTTGGGCGCCTCGATGTCATGCAGGATCATGTTCATGATGGCGATGACGTAGGCCGGCGACTTCTTTTCCTTGCCGTAGAAGGTGCGCGTCTGGAGGGTGTCGAGGCCCTTGGTGGTGAGGCCGGGGGCGGCCTTCATGAAGACGAACGACTCGCACAGGAAACCCGCCGAGCCGGCCGCGCCGTCGTAGACACGCTGGCCGATTCTGGGCTCGACCACCCGCACCATGGCGCGGATGAGCGGGCGCGGCGTGTAGTACCCGCCGCCGTTGCGCCCGGCGTTGCCCATGTTCCGGATCTTGGCCTCGTAGACAGGTAGGGGAAGAGTTTCCGATTGACGAAGTCGCCGAGGTCGTCGCCGGTCGCCGCCGGGTTGTGGTCGATCTGGCCGTCCTTGCCCTTCGGCGCGGCCCATTCCTCCCAGCGGTAGGGCTTGTCGAGGAGGTAAGTATACTTCTTGCCTTTCAGCGCGGCTTCGCCGGCCCGGTCCTGCTCCAGCCCGTCCAGGTATTTCAGGAAGAGAAGCCACGAGGTCCGTTCGGTGTAGTCCAGTTCGGTGGTGCAGCCGGCCTCTTTCCAGAGGACGTTGTCGATGTTTTTGAAGGCTTGTTCAAACATGTAACGAAGCTTCTGGTTAGAGACCGGGGGCGTGTGCCTCAGTCGCCGGACGGCTCATGGGAGCAGTTATTCCAGCGCCCGGCGCGGTTTGCGAGCTAGGTGCGCCGGCCGCCCCATCACCCTTTGATGACGCCCATCGGCCGCAGCCGCGCCACCTTGCGCGCCAATCCCGCGCCGTGGACCACTTCGATCACTTCATCCACGTTCTTGTAGGCCTCCGGAAGCTCTTCGAGGATGCCGTCGCGGGTTTCGCTGCGCACCAGGATGCCGCGCTCTTCCAGCTTGTCCCGCTCTTCGCGCGCGTTGCGGCCCTTGCGCGCGGCGGTGCGGCTCAACAGGCGGCCGGCCCCGTGGCACACACTGCCGAAGGTCTCACGCATGGCGCCCTCGCTCGCCGCCAGCACCCATGAGGCGGTTCCCATGCTGCCGGGAATGAAGACCGGCTGCCCGACGGCGCGGTACTCGGCGGGGATCTCGCGGTGCCCGGCGGGGAATGCCCGGGTGGCGCCCTTGCGATGCACCAGCACTTCCCTCCGGCGGCCTTCCACTTCGTACCGCTCGCGCTTGGCGATGTTGTGGCAGACGTCGTAGACCAGATCGAGGCGCGCGGCCCCACCGAAAATCCGCTGGAACGCGCCGCGCAGAAAGTGCAGGATGGCTTGCCGGTTGGCCCACGCGAAATTGGCCGCGGCACACATGGCCGCCAGATACCGCTCGCCTTCCTCCGAGCGAATGGGGCCGCACGCCAGTTGCCGGTCGGGCGGCGAGATGTGGTATTTGGCCATCGACTGGTTCATCACCGAGACATAATCCGTGCACACCTGGTGGCCCAGCCCGCGCGAGCCGGAGTGAATCAGCACCACCACCTGGCCTTGCCAGATCCCGTAGGCGCGGGCGGCCGTTTCATCGTGCACCTCTTCCACGTACTGGACCTCGAGAAAATGGTTGCCGCTTCCCAGTGTTCCAAGTTGCGGCAGCCCGCGTTCCCGCGCGCGCTCGGATACGGCCGCGGGGTCGGCGCCCTCGAGCGCGCCGCCGGCTTCGGAGAAATCGGCGTCGCGCCGCTCCCCAAAACCGTTCTTCACCATCCAGCGCGCGCCTTCCACCAGGATTCGCTCCAGGTCGCGCGCGCCGATCTTGACGAATCCCGAACCTCCCACGCCGCACGGAACATCGCGGAAGATTTGCTCGACCAAGTCCCGCAATCGCGGCCGCACTTCGCCCTCTTCGAGCGTGGTCCGCACCAGCCGCACGCCGCAGTTGATGTCGAAACCGACGCCGCCCGGCGAGACCACGCCGCCGTCGCAATCCATGGCCGCCACGCCGCCGATGGGGAAACCGTAGCCCTGGTGAATATCGGGCATGGCCAGGCTCGACCCCACGATTCCCGGCAGCGTGGCCACGTTCATGGCCTGTTCCAGCGAGAGGTCCTTGCGGATCTGCGTCATCAGGGCCTCGCTGGCGTACACCATGACGTCGGTCCGCATGCCCCGGGCTTCATCGCGGGGAATGCGACGGCGAAACGCGTCGATGGCTTCGATCCGAATCAGATTTCAAATACCGCGCCGGTATCGGCGCTGGAAACTTGTAGCAGGTAGCGCGCCAGCCAACCGCGCTTCACTTTGGGCTCGAACGGCGGCAATTCCTCCAGGCGTCCGCGGAGTTCGTCGTCGCTTACCCTCAGTTCAATCCGTTTGGTGTTGGCGTTGATGTAGATGCGGTCGCCATCGCGGACTGCCGCAATGGGCCCGCCCGCCGCCGCTTCGGGAGAAACGTGACCGACGCATAAGCCGCGCGTCCCGCCCGAGAATCGGCCGTCGGTGATGAGCGCCGCGCGGATGCCCGCGCCAACGATGGCCGCGGTGGGCGAGAGCATCTCCTGCATGCCGGGGCCGCCCCGGGGGCCTTCGTAGCGAATTATGACCACTTCCCCGTCCTTGACCTCGCCCGCCAGGATGCCGCGCAGCGCGTCCTCCTGCGACTCGTACACGTGCGCCGTCCCCTCGTACTCCAGCATGTCCGGACCGATGCCCGCCACCTTTACGACCGCGCCTTTCGGCGCCAAGTTGCCGAAGAGCACGGCTAACCCGCCGGTCTGCGAAAATGCGTTTGCCACGGAGCGGACGACGTCCCCATCGGCGTCGGGTGCGCCGGACACAGAATCGATGAGCCGGCCCGCGACGGTGGGCACGTCGAGGTTGAGCCCGCTATGGGCATGCCGGTCGATCTCCTTCAGGATGGCCGCCATGCCACCCGCGCGGTGGACGTCTTCGAGGTGTACCTCGGGGCGGCTGGGCGAGACTTTGCAGATATTGGGTGTGGCCGCCGAGATCGTGTTCAGTCGATCCAGATTGAAGGGTATCCCCGCCGAGTGCGCCAGGGCCAGCGTGTGCAGGATTGTGTTGGTCGAGCCGCCCATGGCCATATCGACCACAAATGCGTTGACCAGAGCCTGCTCGGTGACGATATCGAGCGGCCGGACATCTTTCTCCAGACACCTCTTTAGAGCGTGCGCGGCCTTTTTCGAAATCTCAACCCGCTCGGGATTCAACTCGGTGGTGCGCGGCGCCTTGTCCGCCCAGCGCTCCGCCGGAATGGTTCCATTGCCGGGCAGCGCCAGGCCGATGACCTCACCCAGGCAGTTCATGGAGTTGGCGGTGAACATGCCCGCGCAGCTCCCGCAACCCGGGCAGGCGCGCTCAGCCAGCGCACGCAGCTCGGCATCGCTCATCTTGCCGGCGCTATGCCTGCCAACCGCTTCGAACACGGTGATCAGGTCCGTGTTGCCCTCGCCTGCCAGCATCGGCCCGCCGCTCAGGTAGACGGCGGGGATGTCGATGCGCACCATGGCGTTGTACATGGCGGGAACGATCTTGTCGCAGTTGGCGATCCCAATCCAGGCATCGCAAGGGTGCGCGCCAATGATCGTCTCGATTTCGTCCGCAATCAGCTCGCGTGAAGCCAGCGAGTACTTCATTCCGAAATGGCCCATGGCGATGCCATCGCAAATGGCGCCGCCGACGTTGGCGTACCAGACGTTGAAACCCAGCGCTTTTAATTCCTGGCACACGATGGCACCGATTCGATCCAGGTGGGCGTGGCCGGGAATTTGATTGGTGAACGAATTGATGACCGTGACGAAAGGCTTCTGCAAGTCATCCAGGGAGCCGATGACCCCTTCGGCCACCATGAGCGCGGCGGCCGGCAACATATGTGCGCCCTCGGCGACGATGCGGCTGCCCTTCTTGCGGATATTCTCGATTCCAGGGTTCATAAGTCCTCATTGTCAGATATCCAGGTACACTTCCGCCACCCACAAGCCGCCGCGCCGCTCGATCTTCAATTGGTGATACGTCGCGGCCTTCACAATCAAGCGGGCGCGGTGGCGTAGCGGATCGCGCGGTTCGCCCAGGCCCACGGCCTCGATGGCCGTATCGCAAAACTGGGTCACCCGAAAATCCTGGAAGGCGATGCGCTTTCCATCGAACCAGTAGAGCACCTCGCTCAGCCAATCCACCAGCAGCGATTCGCGGTCGCCGCTGTCGACGGCGAGCGGATATTCTTGCTGGGGCAGGACCGCGGCAGGATCGGCGGCAATGGAAAGCATGGCCAGCGCGGAATGGGCGAACAGTTCCGGCAGCGTTCCGCCAAACGCGCGGAAGCCGATATCCGCCGGATGTTCGAGCACCTCAAAATCACGCGAGCCCATGTCACCAGGAAAAGGGGTCAGACGCATTTTCCATCCGGGAAAATGCGTCTGACCCCTTTTCCATGCTACACTAGCGGGCCGTCGCGCTTGAACCGGGATGATGGTCACCCACGAGCAATTCGAGGTGGAGTATCGCGGCCGGCATCTTATTCACGCCGCCGTGGACCATTGGGCGGCCCAAAGGCCCGGCGCCGCCGCCATCCTGAACGCCTCCCGCGGCTCCAAGCTGACGTGGGCCGAACTGCAGCGCGGCTCCGTGGCGCTGGCCGCGGAACTCTCGCGCATGGGATTCCGCAAGGGGGATTTCCTGGCCGCTTCCCTGCCCCTGCTCAACGAGCACATCCTGCTCGAGTACGCCTGCTTCCGCCTGGGCGTCATCCACGCGCCGCTCGACCTACGGCTCCAGCCCGCCGAAGTGCTGCGCTGTCTCGGACTGATTCGCGCCAGGGGCTATGCCTTCCAGTTCGCGGCGCTGGGCGAAGCCGTGCGCCCGCGATGCGATTCCGTCGAACACTGGATTCAATTCGCTCCGCCCGGAGAATGCATCGCCGGCGCCGTCAGCTTCGCCGATGTCATGGCGCGCGCCGGGCCCAGAGGGCACCCCGGCGCGGCCCCGGTGCCATCGGACGTGACGGAGCGCGACGGCGCACAGGTCATCTTCACCACCGGTTCCACCGGATCGCCCAAACCCGCGCTGCTTTCCCACCGCGGAATCACATGCCAGAATCTGTGCCTGGGCACGGCTTTCCATTTCACGCCGCAACAGCGCGTGCTCTGCAATTTGCCGGCGTCCCACGTGGGCGGCCAGGCCGAGGTGCTCATGACCACTCTGTTCATGGGCGGGACCGCCGTCACGCTCGAGGTCTTCGACGCCGTGAAGTCGCTGGAGGCCATCGAGCGGCTAGGCGTCACTCTGATCGGCCAGATTCCCGCCATGTTCCAACTGGAGTGGCGCACCGCGGATTACGCCCGGCGCAATCTCGCCAGCCTGCAAACCGCCGTCTATGGCGGGCAGGCTGTCGCGAAGCCGTTCCTGGACGGAATGCTGAAGATGGCGCCACAAATCGCGACCGGCCTGGGCCTGACCGAAACCTCCGGCTTCTGCACCTACACGGCTCTTACCGACGACGCCGCGGCCCTGGCGCGCGGCATCGGCTGGCCCATGCCGGCATACCCCATGTCGATCCGGCAACCGATGAACGGCGATGGGGCGGCCGGCGCCGAGGTGTCCGCCGGGGAAATCGGCCACGTCTGTTTCAGCGGCCCGCAGACCTTCCTCGGCTATGTCAACGACCCGGAAGCCACCGCGGCCACATTGTCGACGGATGGCTGGCTATACACCGGCGACATGGGCCGCGTGGACGAGCACGGTCTGCATTTCTCCGGCCGCGCCAAGTGGGTGCTGAAACCCTCGGGCTACCAGGTCTTTCCGGGCGACGTCGAAACGCATTTCAGCAGCCTGGCCGCCCAGGTCGCCAATATCGGAGTGGTGGGCCATCCTCACCGCATGTGGAGCGAAGGCATCATTGCGTTTGTCGAGAAGCGCCCCGGCGCGGACCTCACCGAAGCCGCGCTTCGGAAGCACGCGCGTTCCCTGACGGCATATATGCGCCCGCTGCACTACGTGATCCTCGAGCCCGGCGCGATGCCCCTGAACCGCACGGCCAAGGTCGACGTGGTTCGGCTCCAGGAACTCGCGAAGGAAGAGGTCGCCCGGCTCCGCGAGCGCGGCCGGTGGGACGCCGGCGGATGACGAATCTGTCCCAAGGCGCTGCCTTTCGCGCACCCTGCAAACCAGCCCGAAGCGTGGCCTCCACAAGCTCCAGGATTCGATGTGCGGCGTTGCGGTCCGTTTTCACCCAGAAGCGGAGATCCTCGAGAAACTCGCGATGAAAGACGGCGTCGCGCTCAGCGCGCTTCAAGCTCGATCTCCCGCCGTCCCGCCCGTTGCAGAGCCGTCAGGAGCCGCCACGCATTGCCTTGTGTAGGTTGTTTCGAAAGCCATTCGGTGCCTCAGTGTTGTCGTACAGGAATCCTGAACAGCTTACAAGGAATCGCCGACAGACCCCTGGAGCTTCCACAGATCGGCCGTCTACTGGTTGACCGCTTGACTATCAGCCGGGCCTAGCGTGAAGCCAGTAACGAGGCCTGAACCGTTATAGAACCCGTTGGTGTCACTGACGAACAGGCTGCAACTTGTGATAGCCGACCCGGCTATGTCCCGATCGAAGAAACCGAATGGCGTTGCTCGTGGAGCGACTGGCTGCCCGGAGATGCCGATGTCCAAAAGGAGGTTCTTTCCGGCGCCGGGATCGAACGGGAATGGTGTGGTCCCGGTGATCGTGAAGCTGCCGGAAACATTGCCCTCGAGAACGCCAGACCAAAAGACCACGGCATCGGGACTCAGGTTCTGGTTTCGATCGCGACTCAGGTCGCCTACCCGGGCATCTGTGCTTGCCAGACGGAAGGTGTAAGTTGCCGGCGTGATTGTGCCGGGCCGGCCGAGCTTGGCATAGAAGGTGATGGCCGTGATCAGGATGGGTTGCGTTCCGAACCCGCCGGCATCGTACACCTGTTGAAAGCCCACCAGCGGAGGGCGTGCCTCCGTGAGCAACCAGGGGCAACCAAATGGCGCACAATTCTGCTGAGACGGCTTGCCAAGGACGAATACTGGGGCGTTGCCCGAGCGGGCAATCTCGGAACCATTCAGCGCCGCGGAAGCGGGAGAGGCGTTCACCTGGAGCTTCCGCAGATCGGCTGCCTTTTGGTTGGCCGCTTGGGTATTGGGTGGCTCCACATGGAGAATGGCGTCAAAATCCGCGATGGCTTTGGCGTACTCCTTGCGTCTCTCGAAGAGATGGGCGCGGTTGAACAGGGCAGTGGTGTACGCGGGAGTGAGATCGAGGGCTTTGTTCAGATCGGCAAGCGCCTCGTCCAAGTGTCCTGTCTCGAGATAAGCCCAGCCGCGGTTGTTGTAAGCAGCGGCGAAGCCGGGAAGCAGTTCGATAGCACGCGTATAGTCTGGGATGGCCTGGGCGTGTCTTCCGGAGTTGGAATACGCCAGGCCGCGGCCGTCATAACTGCCGGCCCGCTTAGGGTCGAGCTGGATGGCGCGATCAAATCCGGCGATGGCCTCATCGTAGAGCTTTGCGTGGTAGAGATTGTCGGCTCGCGTGGCGATTGCCAGGAGCCAGTCGGGGCGCAGTTCCAGGGCGCGGTCGAGGGATTGGATCGCGCCCGCATAATCCCTGCTGTCGTGCTGGCGAACGGCGTCGCGGTAGAAATCCTCGGCGGTCGCGGATGACGCAGCCGGCGCGGGGCCGCGGGCGGACGAAACCGCGGGCGGGGGCGCGGACGCTGGCGGGACCGGGGGAAGCCCCGGCGGAGCTCCGGCGCGCGCCTTTTCGATCAAAGCCTGCAAACGCGGGGCGCTTTCCGAGCCGCCGCCCACGATGACATCGGCAACCAGACCGTTCTTGTCGATGGCGAATGTCGTGGGGTAGGCATGGACGCTATATTTTTCCGTCACGCTGGTGCCATTCGCCAGCAGCACGGGGAAAGTGAACTTCTCCTGATCCATGTACGCGACCACGGTTTCCAGCGGCTCGTTCGAGTCGAGCGCCAGCACCACCACGTCCTTCGCGGCGAGTTCGCGATGTATCCGCTGGAATTCCGGCATCTCCTGGCGGCACGGCCCGCACCAGGTGGCCCAAAAATCCAGCAGGACCACCTTGCCCTTGAAATCGCCGAGCGCGACTTCCGCTCCATGGAGGTCCTTCAGCCGGAACTCCGGCGCGGGGCGACCGACGTACTGGCCCGTGGGGAATGCGTTGGGGTCGAAGTTGGGAGTTCCGCCGCTGCGAATTGTGGAAGACCAGGTATCCAGGCGGCCGTTGTCGTTCTTCCACGGACCCCGCAGGACGTCCAGATAGGTGAGGACGGAATCACGGTCGCCGGCGGCGAGCAGTTCCTCCGCCAGGCTCCAATCGCCGGGACCGTACGAGCTGAGTTGCGGGGTGCTGGGCGCGCGCCCGGCGGCCAGCAGATGGCGCGCGGCCTCCTTGGCATCGCCCTGCCTGAGGGCGATGCGGCCGAGGACTGTGTGCGCCGTAAAGATGGCGAAGCCATCCCGATTGAGTGTGTCCTGGTCGGCGTTCAGCAGTTCATTGGCCGCCTCGGCAGCCTTCGCCGTGTTGCCGGCGCTGAGATATTGCTGCGCAAGCACGGGCAACACGGAGATTCGGGCCGATGGGTTGGGTGCGGCCGCCAGGGCCTTCTCCAGGAAGGCGATCTTTTCGGCGGGCGCGGCAGTGACAGACGCGAAGCTCCGATAAGCAGACATCAGGCTGAGTTTCCAGCGCCCCATATTGGGGTCGATCTCGTTCGCGTGCTCATACAGACGCACGACGATCTCTTCGACATTCTGCAGACGCGCGGTCAGATGGCGGGAATTGAGAGGGTAGGTTTGCTGTTGCAGGGTGAAGGCCGCGCCCTGGATGAGGTTGCTGTCGTCGCTGGTTTCGAGCGCTTTGCAATCATGCGCGGCCTGCCGGCTCTTGGTCTGTGCCTCATCGAACGACGCGGCAAGCCCGTTCAGATCGACGGTCTTCACGCCCGCGATCGCATACGCCATCAGCGTGCCCATCTTGAGGGAGATACGGGCATTTCCGGGATAACGCTTAAGACCATCCTTCGCAATCCGGCGTGCCCGCGCCGGATCGGCCGTTCTGTAAAATGAGACAGCGTTGGCGAAAGTGTCGAATAGAGGCTTCGGCGCGGCCAATGCCTTCTGCCACGCCGCGCTGCACTCGGCGAAGCCCTCGGGGTCGGCGGACGGATAGCCGGATATGTCCATCATGCCGGAAGACTCCCCGAGCACAGATTGCTCCGGGTGGTGTTCGATGAACCAGAGGATGTGTTTGCGGCGCAGCGCCTTCACCTGGCTGGGAGGCTGCCTGCTCGCACCCTGTGACGTGTAATAGCGGAGCAGTTGCGCGCGGATGGTCAGGTCATCGGGGTGGGAGTCCAGTTCGGCTTCAAGCTTCTCGGCTTCGGCCCAAGAGCGGATGGGAGGCGGGTTCTGTGCGCATAGGATAACGGCAGACAGGGAACAGACTAGCAGGAGGCGCGTCAGCATAGAAACCTCTTCTGCGGAGATGGGGCCCTAAGCCGATTATAGGATTTCCGGGAACACTCAAGGGGCGGCGCCGCCGGCTCGCGGAACAGCGCTGCCGTCTCGCGTCAATAGTGATACCGCGCCTGAAGAAAATCGACGCGCGTTTCGCCAACCTTAAAAACTAGTCGGTGCTCCTGCGTGATGCGTCTGGACCAGCACCCGGCCAGCACGTACTGCAGCGCTTCCGGCTTGCCGATGCCCTGAAATGGATCCCGAAGCGTGGCCTCCGCAAGCTCCAGGATTCGAAGTGCGGCGTTGCAGTCCGTTTTCACCCAGAAGCGGAGGTCTTCGAGAAACTCGCGGTGAAAGACGGCGTCGCGCTCAGCGCGCTTCAAGCCCGATCTCCCGCCGCAGCCGTTCGATCGACATCGCCCGGCCCTGCCGCCGTTCCGCCCGGTGCACAGCCGTCAGGAGCCGCCGCGCATTGCGTGGCGAGCGCAGCAGATGGGCCGTTTCCATCAACCCGGCCAATTCCCCCGCAGGCACCAGCGCCACGTCCCTCTGCCCTTTGCGGCGAACCAATACCACCTCGTGATCGTCCGTCACCCGGTCCAAAACGCCGGCGAGGTTCTCGCGCAGACTCGTGTAGGTGGTTTCGAAAGCCATCCGGCGCCTCGGTACTAGCGTACAGGAACCCTGTGCAGATTGAAACACGGGCGAATCGGAACCAACGCAGCAGCCGGGACCCCTAGCTCGTAGCCTGCGCAAGCAGGTTTGCGATGATCCTCTTTGTCTCGACTGAAGACAATTTGCTATGCAACCAGTCGACGAACTGCGGTTCCGTCTCAAACTGTGGCGTCAGCGGCCCCGGAATATCAATCGGATAGATTGCGACACCATGTTGAATCCTGAACAACTCGTACTTGTAATTGCTCAGGGACGGGACGACCAGAACGAACCGATGAATGAAACGGCCGTAGGAGTCGACGTCTGTGTTCACGGTCGCCTCAACCAGGTTTTTCGTCTTGGTGCCTAGCAGACCAGCCTGTTCCCGCATTATGGCGAGAGGAGTACGCTCCCCGGCTGGCACTATCTCCCCCCAAAAATCCGTCTGTGCGGCCATTTCAAGAAGCTCCCTTCAAAATTCTACCTCGAATAGGATTGGCAGATGGTCGGAGCCGTTCGCACGATCTGGTCTGCCGTCCGGCCGAACCAGCGAACGCGGCCCAACCGCCGTGACGATGCTCAAGCCGGTTGGGTCGAAGTGCTCCGCCAGTTCCGGGCGCAGCAAGACCTGATCGAACATATTCCAGTAGTGGTTCACATGTTCCCCGGTATCGTAGTAGTACGATCCCGCGGTGTCGTTCCTGGCATCGCCGAAGTGGCTCCACATTGGATTGTAAAAGAACCGATACTCGCGGCCCTGAACCGTCCGGGTCTCGCGAGACGCCACGCGCCGTGACATCACGGAATGAAGGCCCACCGCGCTGACGATTCCGGTCTCAAAAGGGTTCATGTTGAAGTCACCGACCAGGATCGTCCGCCGGTGGCCTGCCGTCTGCTCCTCGATTTCAATTCTCCTCGCCAGTTCAACGCACTCAAATTTCTGGCTTTCCTCCGACCAATGCACCTTGCTGGGCAAGTGCGCCGTGGCGAGCAGCACGGGTGCACGCGCCGGCAGCGCAAGCCTGCGTATCGAGATCCGCTCGCTCTCGAACGCTGGCTGAAGGAATTCTCGCGAGAAGCGGGTAAAGATGACTGTTCTTTGACTGAGGCTTACCGGGAAATGAAAGCCGGTCTCCGGCGTGCTGTTCAGTGCCTGAAGCATGGCGCCGGGATCGGTCTCGCACTCGGCCAGCATGATGACGTCAACCCCGTGAATTTCCGCCAACTCGGACACCAATTGCGCGAGTGGTTTCCGACCGATGTTCCAGAACAGGAATTTGGTCGCGGGCAAGTCGCAGTCCTTCTCTCAGGAACTGAAACCCAAATCTATCACAGCGCCCCCATCATCCGCCCCCCTACTTCACCCCCACCCCCAGCACCGTCTCGAAATGCGGCGCCTCCTGCTCCCGGAACACCACGGCCGTCTCCACGTTCTTGAACCGGGCGGCTTTCAAATACCGCTCGATCTCCAGCTCCGTGAATCCCAGCCACAGGTCAGCGTACATCTCCCGCGCTTTCTCGACGTGGTGCCGGCCCAAATCCAGAATGGCGATTCGCCCGCCCGGCTTCAGAATCCGCCACGCCTCCGCAATCGCCCGCTCCGGGTGCGCGGCGTGATGCAACGCCTGGCTCAGGAACGCCAGGTCCACCGTGCGGGTGCGGATGGGCACGTCCTCCAGGTCGCCCAAGCGGTATTCCAGGTTGCCGATGCCGTGCTTGCGCGCCAGCGCCGCGCCGAACTCCACCATCTTTTCGGAATTGTCAATGGCGATCACTTTCCTGGCCCGTTGCGCCATCAATTGCGAGAGGGTTCCCTCGCCCGCTCCCAGGTCCGCGATCACCATCGGCGGCATCAGCTTTAAGAGCGCTTCGGCGATCCCTTTCCACGACCGCCCCGGCACGTACTGCCGCCCGAACTTGCCCGCCAGCTCGTCGAAATAGCGCCGCATCTTGTCCTGCCGCTGGCGCATCGCCAGGCGCAGCGCCTGCCGGTCCTCGTCCGCTTCGGGGATTTCGCGCGCGGCTTTGCGCAACAGGCCCATCAGCTCCGCCGGCGCTTTCAGACGGTAGAAGGCGTTCTTGCCCGCCCGCCGGTCGTCCACCAGCCCCGCCTGCTTCAACTGCGCCAAGTGGGTCGAAATCCGGCTCTGCCCCTGGGCCAGGATCTCTTGCAGCTCCGCCACCGACAGCTCTTCCTGCTCCAGCAGCAGCAGCAGACGCAGCCGGCTCGGGTCCGCCGCCAGCCGCAGCGATTTTAGGATTGACGCCATAATCAAAAACGTCTAATATCAATGTATCAAGATTTCTAGATGCAAGGGAGCGGAAAAATGAGCGTTGCAACGCCGACCCAGGCCGCCGCCGGATTCAAAGTAGCCGATCTATCGCTCGCCGATTGGGGCCGCAAGGAGATCTCCATCGCCGAGCGGGAAATGCCCGGCCTGATGGCCATCCGCCGCAAGTATGCCAAGGAGCGGCCCCTCGCGGGCGTGCGCATCACCGGCTCGCTGCACATGACCATCCAGACCGCCGTGCTCATCGAGACGCTGGCCGAGCTGGGCGCGTCCGTGCGCTGGGCAAGCTGCAACATCTTCTCCACCCAGGACCACGCCGCCGCCGCCATTGCCGTCACCGGCGTGCCCGTCTTCGCGTGGAAGGGCGAGTCGCTCGAAGACTACTGGTGGTGCACTTACCAGGCGCTCAGCCATCCCGGCGGCCAGGGCCCTCAATTGGTGGTCGACGATGGCGGCGACGCCACGCTCCTCATCCACAAGGGTTACGAACTGGAGGAAGGCAGCGGCTGGACCCAGACGCCCTCCGCCAGCCACGAAGAGAAAGTCATCAAGGACCTGCTGAAGCGGATCCACCGCGAGGACCCCCAGCGCTGGCACGCCATCGCAATGGAATGGCGCGGCGTTTCTGAAGAGACCACCACCGGCGTGCATCGCCTGTACAAGATGCACGAGGCCGGCCAACTGCTGGTACCCGCCATCAACGTGAACGACTCCGTCACCAAGTCGAAGTTCGATAACCTGTACGGCTGCCGCGAGTCGCTCGCCGACGGCATCAAGCGCGCCACCGACGTCATGGTGGCCGGCAAAGTCGCGGTGATCTGCGGCTACGGCGACGTGGGCAAAGGCTCCGCGCAATCGCTCCGCGGCTTGGGCGCGCGCATCGTCGTCACTGAAATCGACCCCATCAACGCGCTCCAGGCGGCCATGCAGGGCTTCGAAGTCGCCACCGTCGAAGACACGCTAGGCCGCGGCGACATCTACGTCACCTGCACCGGCAACCGCGAAGTCATCACGCTGGAGCACATGGCCAAGATGAAGGACCAGGCGATCGTCTGTAACATCGGCCACTTCGATCACGAAATTCAGATGGACCGTCTGAACGCTTCCGCCGCGAAAAAGACCAACATCAAGCCGCAGGTCGATCTGTATACCTTCCCCGACGGCCACGGCATTTTCATCCTGGCCGAAGGCCGCCTGGTCAACCTCGGCTGCGCCACCGGCCACCCCAGCTTCGTCATGAGCAACAGCTTCTCCAACCAGACGCTGGCCCAGATCGATCTCTGGAAGAACCGCGGCACCTACCAGCCCGGCGTCTACACCCTGCCCAAGAAGCTGGATGAAGAGGTGGCGCGCCTGCACCTGGAAAAGATCGGCGTGAAGCTCACCACGCTCACGCCCGCGCAGGCCGAGTATCTGGGCGTGCCCGTCGAAGGCCCGTATAAGCCGGACCATTATCGCTATTAGTACGCATGTTAAATTGAAAAACTGTACCGCGGGAGGCTATCTTGGCAGAAACGCAAAAGTATCTTTTTACGTCGGAATCCGTCACCGAAGGTCATCCGGATAAAATTGCCGACCAGATTTCAGACGCCGTCCTGGACGCGGTCCTGGCGGACGACGCCACCGGCCGCGTGGCGTGCGAAGTGCTGGTCACCACCGGCACCTGCATTGTGGCCGGTGAGATCACCACCAAGACTTACGTGGACGTGCAGCGCATCGCGCGCGGCACCATCGATCACGTCGGCTACAACGACGCCAGCTTTGGATTCGATGCCCACACCTGCGGCGTGCTCAACCTGATCCAGTCGCAATCGCCCGACATTTCGATGGGCGTGGACACGGGCGGCGCCGGCGACCAGGGCATGATGTTCGGCTTTGCCTGCGACGAAACCCCCGAGCTGATGCCGCTCCCCATCATGATGGCTCACAAACTGGTGCAGCGCCTCTCGGTAGCGCGCCGCGAGGGCATCCTCGAATTTCTCCGCCCCGACGGCAAGAGCCAGGTCTCGGTCGAGTACGTCGATGGCAAGCCCAAGCGCATCGAGGCTGTCGTCATCTCCACGCAGCACAGCCCCGATGTTTCCATCGAGGAACTCCGCCAGGAAGTCAAGAAGCACATCATCGACCCGGTGGTGCCATCGGCCATGGTGGATTCGCAAACCAAGTATCACATCAACCCGACCGGCCGTTTCGTGGTGGGCGGACCGCACGGCGATACCGGTCTCACCGGCCGCAAGATCATTGTCGACACCTATGGCGGCATGGGCCGTCATGGCGGCGGCGCCTTCTCCGGCAAGGACCCCACCAAGGTGGACCGCTCGGCCTGCTACATGGCGCGCTACATCGCCAAGAACATTGTGGCCGCGAAGCTCGCCACCCGCTGCGAAGTGCAGCTTGCCTACGCCATCGGCGTCGCCGAGCCGGTATCGGTGTCCGTGGACACCTTCGGCACCGGCGCGATTCCCGACGACCGGTTCACCGACCTGGTGCGCCAGAATTTCAACCTGACCCCGCGCGCCATCATCGACCACCTGAAGCTCCGCCGCCCCATCTATCGCAAGACCGCCGCCTTCGGCCACTTCGGCCGCACGGAAGACACCTTCACCTGGGAGTTCACCGACAAGGCGGAAGCGCTGAAAGAGCACGCCGCCGTCCACGCCGTGGCCAAGTAATGAGAATTGCGTGCCGCCCGATCCTGGCGCTTGCCATCACTCTCCCGCTGCTGGCCCAAGCGGGCCCGCCACGCACCATCCACGCGGATTTCACCGGGATCAAAGGCCCGATGAGCCAGGTGTTCAAGGAGTGCATCGCGGCGGGGCGCGCCAATGAAGGGTTGCGCGCCGATTGGCAGCGGCAGCTCGCGGTCGTCCAAAAGGAGATCGGCTTCAAATACATCCGCATGCATGGCCTGCTGCACGATGATATGGGCGTCTATAGCGAGAGCGCCGAGGGCAATCCGATCTACAACTGGCAGTACATCGACAAGCTCTACGATGCCATCCTCAGCGCCGGACTGAGGCCGTTTGTCGAGCTGAGCTTCATGCCGCGGGATCTGGCCAGCGGAACAGCGACTGTTTTCTGGTGGAAGGGCAACATCACTCCGCCGAAGTCATACGAGAAATGGTCGGCTCTCATTCGCAACCTGGCGCTTCACTTTCGCGAGCGGTATGGAGAAGATGAAGTCCGCAAGTGGTACTTCGAGGTCTGGAACGAGCCCGACCTCCCGGTCTTCTGGACCGCGGATCTGAACGAGTACCTCAAGCTCTACAAAGCCACGGCGGAGGCTATCAAGAGCGTCTCCAGCCAATACCGCGTGGGCGGGCCTGCATCGGCCACGCCATTCCGTTTCGAGCGGGAGCTGCTCGACTACTGCGCGCGGAGCCGCGTGCCCCTCGATTTCATTTCCACCCACTCCTACGGGGTGAAGGAAGGCTACGTCGATGAGACCGGCCACAAGGGGACCGTGCTCGACGGGGACCCGGCGGCGGTCCGTTCGCGCATGGTGCATTCGCGAGAAATCATCCAGCGGTCCGCATTTCCGAATCTCGAGCTGCACTTCACCGAGTGGAGTTCTTCCTATACTCCGACGGACCCCATTCACGACCAGTACCACCAGGCGGCTTTTGTCCTCGACAAGATCAAGGGCGCGCAGGAATCGGTGACCTCGATGGCGTACTGGGTTTTTACCGACATCTTCGAGGAGAACGGCCCTCGTGCTACTCCCTTCCATGGCGGATTCGGGCTGCTGAATTATCAGGGGATTCGCAAGCCGGCCTACTATGCGTTCCGGTTTCTGAACCAGTTGGGAAACCAGGAATTGCTTTCCAGCGATGCGGCTTCGTGGGTGACCAGAAACTCCGCGGGCGATGTGGCGGCGCTGTTCTGGGATTTCACGCCCATTGTGCCGCCCGCCGGGATGAACGACCAGGTCTTCTATAAGCAAGAGCTCCCGGCGAAGGACGCACGCGCGGTCCGTTTGGAAATCGCGCAACTGCCAGCGGGCCGGTACCTGGTTCAGGCCTATCGCACCGGGTACCGTATGAACGACGCCTACACCGCCTACCTCGACATGGGTGCTCCCGCGCAACTCACGAAGGCGCAAGAGGACGCGCTCCGTCAAGCGGCCGACGGCTCCCCGGCTTTTTGGGCCATCGTAAGCCATCCGGGGGGATCCTACTCGAGAGAGTTCGCGATGCGGCAAAACGATGTCGTGCTGGTGCTGCTCCGATTAATTCGGTGACAGTCCGATCCTATGAGCCGCGGCGGATAGCCTCAGCGGCTCCAAACGGACTTGCGGTATGCTGGTGGCGGCCGCAAGGCCAAAAAGGAGATTGTGGCCCATATATAATTCATGGAGGCCAGGAAGCCAAGACGCAAGTACTGGCGAAAAGGAATCTGATCATGCGGCGAAGAACGTTTCTGCACACACTATTGGCGGGCGCCGGAGGCGTCGCCATCGGTGGGAGGTTGGCCCACGCGGCCCTGCCAAAGATGAAAATTACCCGTGTCCGCTACTATTCTCCTGGCAAGGAAACGCGTACCGGGGTTCCGAGTCTCACCTCGAGCACAAACGTCATCTGTATTGACACCGATGCGGGTATTACGGGAATCGGCGAGGGCGGAACGAAGGACACACTCGAACACTGTGCCTCCGCGCTCATCGGCCAAGACCCGGGCAGGATTGACACTCTCTGGCAAAACATGTTTCGCGGGGCCTTCTACCCCGCTGGCCTCGAGAAGCTGCATGCGCTTGGCGGCCTGGATATCGCCTTGTGGGACATCAAGGGAAAAGCCCTGGGCGCGCCGGTTTACGCACTCCTGGGGGGTCCTACACGCGACTTGTGCGAGTGCTACGGCGGCGGCGGCCAGGGCAAGACCACCATCCGTGAAGCGGCCCGCGCATCCATGGAAGCCGGCTTCAAGCTCTTCCGGACCGAGGTCATCGGCCCGGGTCTTTCCGACACAGGAACGAGTTCACGCGGGGCCACGAACTGGAACCCGCACCAGGCGGTGCTGGCCACCTTCAAGCGTTGCCAGGAAGCTCGTGAGGGGGTGGGCGAAGAGGGCGACTTCATTTGCGATTTCCACGGCAAGCTGGACATGTCCGACGCCGTCACGCTCGCCACTATGCTGGAACCTCTGCGGCCTTATTGGGTCGAGGACCCGGTTCGCAACGAGGCCCTTCCCCTGTATCGAACACTACGGCAAATGGTCAGAGTGCCACTCGCGACCGGGAATGCCGGCAAGGTTGAGCTCAGAGAACTGATCGAGGACCAGTTGATCGATTACGCGCGCGTGAGGATCCCGAACGAGGGCGGCATCACTGAGTACATGAAGATTGCCGGCATGTGCGAGGCGCACTTCGCGGGATTGAGCCCGGAGGGCACCGGACCGATTTCCACCGCCGCGGAGGTGCATGTCGCCGCCGCTACCAATGTGCCATTCCTCTTGCAGGTCGGCGGTGCGGGCACGCGGCCTTACCTGCCGCAGAGCTATGACTTCCGTCAAGGCAAGGTCTATGTGAACGAGCGGCCGGGTTTGGGTGTCGAATTCGATCCCCAAGAGGCGACTCTGATCACGGAAGTGACTCGACCCGGGAATCTCGGTGGTATGTCCCGTCCGGACGGGTCGTATACGAACTGGTAGGCAAAAAGGGGACAGACGCATTTTCCGGCTGTGGCAAGAAATGCGTCTGTCCCCTTTTCTCAATCCATCAGCTCCGCCGCCTTCTCACCCAGCGAATGGCAACCTATCGGGGTTGACCTGGCTATAATTGTGCTTGAGGTACTCACAGTGGCGAAGCGCAAGCAGCACCAGACGGCCAAGCGCTTGATCGGGCGGTACGTCGTCGCCGATCCCGAGATCTGCCATGGCCAGCCGACGTTCCGAGGAACCCGCATCCTGGTGGCTGACGTCATGGAGCAGGTGGCCGGGGGCGTCGCCTGGGAGACAATAGTGGAGGAGTGGCGCGGCGACGTTTCCCCGGATGCCATTTCGGAAGCAGTTCGATTGGCGAGCCAGGCGTTCCGCGATCATTCCGCCCAGTACATGGCGCCGGAATACGTGCTCCAACGGGCCCAGGCTTGATCATTCTGGATGAGAACATTCTCGACGACCAGCGACTCCTGCTGGAAGCTTCTCGGGTAGCGACGAGGCAAATTGGAGTCGATATCGGCCGCAAGGGGATGAAGGATGATGAGATCGCGGTCCTCTTGCGCCAGCAGCGGTATACCACGTTCTTAACCCGCGATAAAGATTTCTATTGGCCGGAGCTCCGCCATCGGCGATATTGCCTGGTTGTAATGAACGTCGGGCCGAATGAAGCCGCCACGTTCGTTCGCCGCTTTCTCCGCCACCCCGACTTCGATACTCAGGTGAAGCGCATGGGCAGAGTGGTGCATGTCTCGCACGCCGGCCTGGCGGCATGGCTTGCGGTCGCAGACGGAGATTCACGCGGTTTGGAGCCGGCCCAGGTAGCGCTGGCCGGCATTCCAGCGAGCTACGCCGCTGTCAGGGCTTTCCGTTCCGCGGCGGGCTGGTTCTTGATAACGAGCATATAGGCGTGCACCGCCGGTTCCGGTTTGCGTCTCCCCTGCTCCCACTCCTGAATGGCCCGCGCCTGTAGCCCGTAGCGTTCCGCAAACTGCTCGCGCGTGAGTCCCTGTCCTTCGCGGATGGCGCGAACATCTACGTCGGGCACCACGCGCACGACCTTCATCGGAAGCTCGATTTCGCCTCTCATGTGTCGTGCGATCTGTCTGGCCGAATTGACCAGTACACGACCGAGCTTACTGCTCTTGTTGTTTGATCGGCTGGAGGATTTTCGCAAGGGCTTGTCTTTCGGCGTCACACAATGTTCCGGCAAGATCACCACCGCCTTGTTTTAAGCTCCTTCGGCGTGAACGTACTCCTCGAAGATTCGATCAATCAGAAATTTCCCGGCAACCATCGCATTTGCCTGCGATTTGCAGCGCGAGCCAAGTTCGCAGACGAGTTCGTGATCGGGGAAGTCAGGCAGTTTGCGGAGAAACTCGTCAAGCTCAACCGGCCCCTGTACGGCCGTCTGCTCGTCCTTGAAATGTGCAAGGCGATTGCGCAGTGTGAACGTCTTTAATTGCAGGCCGCCTCGAGCCAAAAGCAGCCAAACACGATGACTTTGATTCCGCACTTGATCGGTGCCGAAGGCGTTTCTGCTTCAAGACAGGCCGAGTCAAACATTCTTTTGTACACTACGTCAAGACCTGAGCTAATCGAGACCCAACAATCTCACCTTCCTTCATCTTGACTTCCAGCCTGCCGTCTTGCATCGAGATCTCCGCCCGCCGTTCACTGGGCTACTAAAATTGCGTCTGTCCCCTTTTCCTTTTCCCTTTCCGCAAGCGCTGCCCTCAGTCCATCAGCTCCGCCGCCTTCTCATCCAGAAACCAAGTCACTCCACGCCCGTGGTGCGAGGCGATCTGCGCCGGATACTGCTTCGGATCGTATTCTTCCTTGAATACCGCGCGTACGGCTTCCGCCTTGTCCGAGCCCGTCACCAGGAACACGTTGTGTTTGGCCGCCAGCAGCGCGCCCGGCAGCAGCGTCACACGCCATTGGTTGAACTTGGGCGCGAACACCGCCGCCGCAATTCGCTCGCGGTCGTCGATCAAGGGATCGCCCGGAAACAGGCTGGCCGTGTGCGCGTCCGGCCCCATGCCGCGATGCACTACGTCGAAACACGGCATCTCGCCCTCTTCCAGCCCGAAGAAATCCCGGATCTCCTCGACGTATCGCGCGGCCGCCGCCTTGGGCGCCATCTCTCCGCGGATGCGGTGCACGTGCCGCTGCGGTATGTGCGCCGGCTTGATCAGGTAATCGCCGGCCAGCTTGTAGTTGCTGGCCGGGTCGGTGGGCGGCACCATGCGCTCATCCACCCAAAACAGGTGGGTGTGGTCCCACCGGATCTTCGCCGTTGCCAGCTTCTCAAAAAGCACTTTGGGCGTCGACCCGCCCGAGACCGCGAAGGTGACGAACTCCTGGCCGGAAAGCACTTCCTCCAGCAGATTGGTCACATGATGCGCGCAGGCTTCGGCGGCCGCGGTCGCATCCGGTAGAGCATGCCAGCGGACACTCATTAGTCCGTAGCATACGCGAGCCGGGCCGCGGATGCCAGCGTCCGCTCGAACAGCGCGTCCCGCCGCACGATTCCGAGTTCCTCGCGCATCAGCAGATAGTCGCTCGGCTGCGGCAGGTTGGTGCAATTCTCCGCGTTGTCAACCATGATCACGAGCCTGTCTTCCCGCCGCGCCAACTCGACTCGAAACCCATCGCCCGCCAGTTCCACGCTGAGTGAAGCGGCTCCCGAACCTGCCCCCACCACCAGCTTCGCGCCGACTCCCGCATCCCGCAGCGCGTCCACAATCCAGGCGCCCATGTACCACGCCGAGGTCGCAAACGCCCCGTCATAGACCACTCGCACGCTCGAGATCCGCGCTAGCTTCGCCACGTAGTCGCGATTCTCGAACAGCCGCGCCAGCGTCTCCCGCCACCGCGTCAGCCGGGTCCACGCCAGGTCGCCCATTGGTACTCCGCTCCGCGCTGTATCCGCCAGCAGCCGTAGCGCGCCCTTCGGGTCCGCGAACCCCGCGCTATCCACCACCACTTTGGCGGCCATCCGCGCGATGGCGCCGAACGGCGGCATCTCAAACAGGCGCGCGCTCCTCGACCACACAATCACCGGGAGATCCGGCGCCGCCAGCGGCAGCAACACGGATGGCAAATCGGCGAGCGCCGCGTCGGAAGCCGTGATCTCGATCTGTTCGCAGCAAATCTGCCGCCGCTCACCGAACGGCATCCAGCACTGGGCGTACACGCGTTCGGCCAGCGCGCGCTCGCCCGCGCCGCTCAATCGGACCACAATCGTGCGGGCCGGATGCTCCGGCATCAGCGCCGCGATCGTCTCCCCCAACTCCGCGGCGTCGCCGCTCGCCTCCTCCAGCACCACCAGGGTCAAAGTGCAGGCGCGCAGCACGCTGCCCAGCGTGGCCCACAAATCCGCCAGCTCGCGCAGAATGTGTTCGGGCGCCACGGCGGCCACTACGGCTTCCTCCACGCGTGCCCGCGCCGCGCCAGCATCTCATCGGCGGCCGCCGGTCCCCACGTTCCCGCCGCGTAGTTCGGAAAGTCGAATTTGGTTTCGCGCCACACGTTCTGAATCGGCTCGACCACGCTCCAGCTCGCCTCCACCATGTCCTGGCGCGTGTACAGCGTGGCATCGCCCATGATGGCGTCCAGCAGCAGCGTCTCGTACGCCGAAGGCGAGCGCTCTCCGAAACTCGACCCGTAATTGAAATCCATCGACACCGGCCGCAGCGTCATTCCCGCCCCCGGCCGCTTCGACAGAAACTTCAGCGAAATGCCCTCCTCCGGCTGGATGCGCATAATCAGCAGGTTGGGCGCGCTCTCTCCGCCGCCCTGGTCGAAGATGTGGAGCGGCGCCGGATTGAATTCCACGGCGATTTCGGTGACGCGCTTGGGCATCCGTTTGCCCGTCCGCACGTAGAACGGCACGCCCGCCCACCGCCAGTTCTCCACGAAAAACGTGACCGCCGCATACGTGTCCGTCGGCGATTGCGCGTCCACCCCCGGCTCCTGCCGGAACCCCACGATCTCCTGCCCGCCCACACGCGCCGGCCCGTACTGCCCCGCCACGGAATTCCGGCGGACCTCATCCGGCGTCATGGCGCGCATCGACCGCAGCAACTTCGACTTCTCATCCCGCACCGACATCGCCCGGAAACTGGCCACCGGCTCCATCGCAATCGTGGCCATCACCTGCAACATGTGGTTCTGGATCATGTCCGCCAGCGCGCCCGCTTCCTGGTAATACGCGCCGCGCCCTTCCACCCCGATGGATTCCGCCCCCGTGATCTGCACGTGGTTCACGTAGCGGCGGTTCCACAGCGGTTCGAAGATCCCGTTGCCGAACCGGAACGCCAGGATATTCTGCACGGTCTCTTTGCCCAGGTAGTGATCGATGCGGTAGACGTCCGATTCGTTGAATACCTCGTGCAGTTGGCCGCTCAATTCCCGCGCGCTGGCCAGGTCGTGCCCGAACGGCTTCTCCACCACCAGTCTGCGCCACCCGCCGCCCTTGCCCAGGCCCGTCGCGCCCAGTCCCAGGGCCGCCTCCGCGTATTGGCTGGGTTGCGTCGAAAGGTAAAACAGCGCGTTCCCGCCCGTGTGCCGCTCGCTTTCGACCGCCGTCAGTTTCTGCACGAGCCGTTGGTAGAGGGCCGCGTCGCGGATGTCCCCCGCCACGTAATAGAGCCCGCGAGCGAACGCCGCCCACACGTCCGCATCGACGGCGGTGTCTTCGGAAAACTGCTTGACCGATGCCAGCATCTTGTCGCGGAACTGGTCGTCGCTCAGCGGCGTGCGCGAGATGCCGATCACCGCGAACCCCGCCGAAAGCCTGCGGTCGTACGCCAGCCGGTAGAGGGCGGGCATGAGCTTGCGCCGGGTGAGGTCCCCGTTGGCGCCGAAAATCACGATCGCGCATTCCGGCGCCTGCCGTTCAAACCGCAGCGGATCGTGGAACGGATTTTCGATGGCCATCGAGTCCAAAATAGCATGAGGCCTCCGAGGCGATTTTCGGATTAGAATGGGGCGATGGCGGAAAATCAACCCGGAGCCCAGCCGGCCGAGTCTTTCGAAGCTTCGCTCGACGAGCTCGAGCGGGTGGTCAAGGAACTGGAAGCCGGCGACCTCTCGCTCGAGCGCTCCCTCGAGCTATTTGAACGCGGCATGAGCCTCAGCGACGCCTGCCGCAAGCAACTCGAGGAGGCCGAGACTCGCGTCGAGATGCTGATGCGCAAAGAGGGCAAGATCGCCGCCGAGCCGTTCCGCCCCGAGAAACCCGAGAAAGCATGACCCTGCGCGAATCGCTCGCCCAGCAACAACGACTGGTGGATTCGGAACTCGACCGCCTTGTCCCTCCGGAAACGACGCCCCCGGAGACCATCCATCGCGCCATGCGCTATAGCCTCTTCGCCGGCGGCAAGCGCATTCGCCCCATCCTGTGCATCGAAGCCGCGCACGCCGTCTCCGCTTCAGCCGATGGCGTGGTCGCGGCCGCCTGCTCGCTCGAACTCGTCCACACCTACTCGCTCATTCACGACGACCTGCCCGCGCTCGATAACGACGACTACCGCCGCGGCAAGCTCACCAACCACAAAGTCTTCGGCGAAGCCATGGCCATTCTGGCCGGCGACGCGCTGCTCACCCTCGCCTTTCAGGTTCTCGCCGGATTGAACACGGCCGATGACCGCAAGGTCCGTCTGATCGGCGAACTCTCCGCCGCTTCCGGCACGGTCGGCGGCATGATCGGCGGGCAGGTGGCCGATCTCGAAGGCGAGGGCAAGCCTCCCGAACCGCGGTTGCTCGAGACCATCCACCGCGCCAAGACCGGGGCCTTGCTGCGCGCCAGTTTGCGGCTCGGCGCCATCTGCGCGGGAGCCGGCGACGGCCAGTACGCCGCGCTCTCCCGCTTCGGCGAACACGTCGGCCTGGCGTTCCAGATTGTAGATGATATCCTCGACGTGGAAGAGTCCTCCGAAGCGCTTGGAAAAACCGCCGGCAAGGACGCGCAACAAGGCAAGATCACCTTTCCCGCGGTCTATGGCCTCGAGACCTCGCGCCGCATGGCCGAAGAGGAATGCGCGCGCGCCCACCAGGTGCTGGAACCGTTCGGCGAGCGCGTGGCGCGCCTGCACGAGATCGCCGACCACATTGTCCATCGCAAGTCATGAAGAGTGGAGAGGGCAAGCTAAAGCATGCCCCACCAGGTGGGGCATGCTTTAGCTTGCCCATTCTATGAAGACCCGTCTCGACCGCCTCATCGTGGAACGCGGCCTCACGGACTCCCGCGAAAAGGCCCAGGCCCTGATCATGGCCGGCGAGGTGCTCGTCAACGGGCAAAAAGCCGCCAAGCCCGGCCAGGCCGTCCCCGATGACAGCCGCATCGAGATCCTCGCGCGCCCGCCTTACGTCAGCCGCGGCGGCCTCAAACTGGCCGGCGCGCTCCGCCACTTCGTCATCGATGTCGCCGGTAAAGCCTGCCTCGATATCGGCGCCTCCACCGGTGGATTCACCGACGCTCTGCTCCAAGCCGGAGCCGTGCGCGTTCATGCCGTCGATGTCGGCGCCGGCCAGCTCGATTGGAAACTGCGCACCGACCCGCGTGTGGTGCTGCACGAAGGCATCAACGCGCGCGCGCTTAGGTTCGCGGACATTGGCGAGCGCGTGGACTTCATCGCCTGCGACGTCAGCTTCATTTCCGTCACGCTCATCCTGCCCGCCGCCGTGCCCCTCTTACAGCCCACCGGGCAAATGGTTATACTAATCAAACCGCAGTTTGAAGCCGGCAGGGGCCAGGTGGGCAAGGGCGGCATCGTGCGCGATCCGGCCGTCCACCAGGCTGCTTGCGAGCGAGTCGCGCGGGCCGTGCGCGAACTCGGATTCGATACCGGCATGATGGAAAGTCCCATACTCGGCGCCGAAGGAAACAAGGAGTTCCTCCTCTATGCCCACCATTAGGACTGTCGGAATCGTCTCCAAGCCGCACTCCGCGGCGGCCGAGAGCATCGTGCCCGAACTCATCGAGTGGCTGCGCGGACGCGGCATGGCGGTTCGCATCGACGAGCAGACCGCTCTCTACGCCCGGTCCAGCGGGCACCCCGCCGGCCTCCCGCGGGACGCAGTTCCCGAAGGCTGCGACCTGGTCATCGTGCTCGGCGGCGATGGCACCCTGCTGGCCGCCGCGCGCGCCATCGGCAGGCGCGAGACCCCGCTCTTCCCCGTCAACGTCGGCAGCCTGGGCTTCCTGACCGCCATTACCATCGACGAGCTGTACCCCGAGCTGGAGCGTGCCTTCCGCGGCGAGCACCGCATCGCCAAGCGCAAGCTACTGGCCACCGAAGTGGTGCGCGGCGGGGAAGTGGTGGCCGCCTACGAAGCCCTCAACGACGCCGTGCTGACCAAAGCCGCCATCGCCCGCATGATCGATCTGGACGCGCACGTGGACGAGCAGTTCGTGTGCGCCTACAAAGCCGATGGCCTCATCGTCTCCACGCCCACCGGCTCCACGGCCTATTCGCTCTCCGCCGGCGGCCCCATCATTTTCCCTTCGGTGCCGGCCATCTGCATCACGCCCATTTGCCCGCACATGCTCACCAACCGGCCGGTGCTGGTGCCTGAAACCAGCGTGATCCGCATCATTTCGCGCACGCCCGGCGAGAGCGTCTTCCTGACCATCGATGGCCAGGTGGGCAACCCCATCCGGGAAGGCGACACCCTGGTCTGCCGCAGCTCCGACTATGCGCTGCGCCTGGTCCGCCCGCCGCACATGATGTTCTTCGACGTCCTCCGCCAGAAACTGAAATGGGGCGAGCGTTGAAACGCATCTCGCTCACCGCCTGGATCTTCATCGGGATGGCCGCGGGCGTGGCCCTCGGAATCGTCGCACCCGGCTTCGCCACGCAGCTCTCGCCCATCAGCCGGGTGTTTCTGCAATTGATCCGCTCCATCATCGCGCCACTGATCTTTGCAACGCTGGTGGTGGGCATCGCGGGCAGCGGCGACATGAAACGCATGGGCCGCATCGGCGGCAAGGCCATCCTCTATTTCGAGATTGTCACTACCCTGGCGCTGTTCCTGGGGCTGGCCGCCGTCAACCTGGTGCGCCCCGGCGCCGGCATCTCGATTCATGGCAGCGCCGCGGAAGCCGCCATACCGCAGACTCAGACCACCTTCAGCTCGGTCATCGAGCACATCTTTCCCTCCAGCATCATCGACGCCATGGCGCGCAACGACGCGCTCCAGATCGTGGTTTTCGCCTTCCTGTTCGGCGCCGCCTGCGCGGCCATCGGCGCCAAAGCGGAACCGGTGGTCAAGTTCTGCGCATCCCTCGCCGAGGTCATGTTCCGCTACACCAGGTACGTGATGTACCTGGCCCCTCTCGGCGTCGGCGCCGCGCTCGCCGTGGTCGTCGGAAACAAGGGCGTGGATGTGCTGTTCGGTCTCGGCAAGCTGATCGCCACTATGTACGTTTCGTCGGTCCTCTGCGTCGTGTTCGTGCTCGGCCCGGCCCTCGTCCTGTTCCATATTCCGGTCGGCGGGTTCTATCGCGCCGTGCGCGAGCCGTTCCTGATCGGCTTCTCCACGGCCTCGAGCGAAGCCGCGCTGCCGTTCGCGCTCGAAAACATGGAGCAATTTGGCGTGCCCAAGCACATCGTGGGTTTCGTGATCCCCACCGGCTACAGCTTCAACCTGGTGGGCAGCGCGCTCTATCTCTCGCTGGCCGCCGTCTTCGTGGCGCAGGCGGCGGGCGTCACTCTCTCCTTCGGCGCCCAGTTACTCATGATGCTGACCCTGATGCTCACCAGCAAAGGCGTGGCCGGCGTCCCGCGCGCCGCGCTGGTGATTTTGGCCGGCACCTTGTCGACGTTTCATCTGCCGATGGAAGGCGCCGCCGTGTTGCTGGGGGTGGACGCCCTGCTCGACATGGCCCGCACCTCCGTCAACGTGCTCGGCAACTGCCTGGCCAGCGCCGTGGTGGCCCGCTGGGAAGGGTATAAAGTAGGCTGAGACGCCCGATTCCCGAGGCAGCGAGAAGCCGCATGCTGCCGCTGGCCACGGGTTTCAGCGCCCGGAAGCCCGTGCTGGCCGCACGATTCCCCTGAACGGTTCGAGTCCTACCTGGGGAGCCAACGTCAATGGAGGAAGCTCATTCTGCGAATACCTCTTGCAGCGTCCTCAATGTGGCGGTGAGCGTCTTCGCCGAGACTACTCCTAGTTTCTTCGCCAGCCGGGTCTTGTCCACAGCGCGAACCTGATCGAGCAGGATCAGACCCTTCCGGCCACCATGAGTGACGCCGATCCGAAACGGCGCCGCGCGACCCGCCGTAGTCATAGGTGCGACGAGTACCGTTCGCAGATGATCGTGCATCTCAGTCGGGGACACCACCACACACGGGCGGGTCTTCCTGATTTCACTCCCGACAGTAGGATCAAGATTGACGAGCCAAATCTCTCCACGCGTCACCAGACCAACTCCGCATCCTCCGCATTACCAAACTCGCCCATCACGAGTTCGTCGTCGCCAGACGCGGCGATTCGCTTGGCGGCCTCGGCCCAACCGGCGCGGGCCGGACTCGCGGGTCCGCGCAACACAAGTGCACCATCCTTGATCGTCATCTCCGCTCCCGCCTTGCCGTCCAGACCCAGTTGCGCAAGTACCGGTTTTGGGATTATGACTCCGTGGGAGTTGCCTATCTGTCGAATGCTTACGTGTACAGCCCGCATGATGATAACAATGTTATTCCGGCCCGCTTGCCGTGTCAAGCAGGCGCGGCGCTTCCCATTCATGTGGCCAGCGGCTTGGAAATGAGATGCCGTCCACCGAGAGTGTTGTGCGCTTGTGCGATTACGTTGATGTGCGAATTACGCTCGACATTCCAGATGAGGCCTACTACATCGCCAAGGCCATCGCCCGGGATCGGAACCGCAGCCTCGGACGAGTGGTTGGCGACTTCGTTCTGCAATCGTCGAAAGGGGCGAAAGGCGCATCCATAAAGACGTTTCATCTGCCCATGGAAGGCGCCGCCGTGCTGCTGGGCGTCGGCGCCCTGCTCGACATGGCCCGCACCTCCGTCAACGTGCTCGGCAACTGCCTGGCCAGCGCCGTGGTGGCCCGCTGGAAAGGGTATAAGGTGGGCTGTTAAACTGAATTGGTAGGAGCCAACTCGCTTGCTGAAAATCACTTTGCTTGCCTCAGTGTGCGCCGGCGCGCTTTTTGCCCAGACCGCGCCCCAGACCATTCCCTTCGACATTCAGGCCCTGGATAAATCGGCGAACGCGTGCGTGGACTTTTACCAGTACGCCTGCGGCGGATGGATCAAAGCCAATCCCATTCCGCCCGACCAATCCCGGTGGGGCCGCTTCTCCGAACTGGAGGAGCGCAACCGCCAAATCCTCCGCCAGATTCTCGACGAGGCCGCCAAGCCCGATCCCCATCGCGACCTCGTGACGCAGAAGATCGGCGATTATTACTTCGCCTGCATGGACGAGAAGGCCATCGACGCCAAAGGGCTGGCGCCGCTCCAGGCGGAGCTCGGCCGCATCCGCGACCTGAAGGACAAGTCGCAGCTTGCCGAAGAGATTGCGCACCTGCACCGCAACGGCGTTTCGGCGCTCTTTGAATTCAGCTCCGGGCAGGATTTCAAAGACTCCAGCGCGGTGATCGCCCAGGCCGACCAGGGCGGCCTGGGCCTGCCCGACCGCGATTATTACCTCAAGGACGACGCCCAATCCGTCGAGCTGCGCCAGCAGTACCTGGCGCATGTCCAGCGCATGTTCGAGCTGGCGGGCGAGAAGAGCGAGCAGGCCAAGGCCGACGCTGCCACCGTGATGAAGTTGGAAACGGACCTGGCCAAGGGATCGCTCGACCTGGTTTCGCGGCGCGATCCCGAGAAGGTCTACCACAAGATGAGCAAGCCGGAGCTGGCCTCGCTCAGCCCCGCCTTCCGCTGGAACCTGTACTTCACGGGGAGCGGCGCGCCGGAGTTTCAGAGCATCAACGTGGCCTGGCCGGATTTCTTCAAGGCCGTCGAGGCCGGGATTCAAAGCGCCAGCCTGCCGGAGTGGAAGACGTATCTCACCTGGCACCTGCTGCACTCCGAAGCGCCGCTGCTGCCCGCGGCGTTCGTGGAAGAGAACTTCGATTTCTACGGCAAGACGCTGACCGGCGCCAAGGAGATGCGCCCGCGCTGGAAGCGCTGCGTGGATTTCACCGACGCCCAGTTGGGCGAAGCGCTCGGCCGCAAATTCGTCGAGCGCACGTTCGGCGCGGAAGGCAAGGAGCGCACCCTTAAAATGGTGGACGCGCTCGAAAAGGCGCTGGGCCAGGACCTCGAGAAGGTCCCGTGGATGACCCCCGCCACCAGGCAGCAGGCGCTGGTCAAGCTGAAGGCCATCACCAATAAGATCGGCTACCCCGACAAGTGGCGCGACTACTCCAGCGTCGCGATCGAGCGCGACGACGCCATCGGTAACGGGTTCCGCGCCGACCAGTTCGAGTTCGAGCGCCAGTTGGACAAGATCGGCAAGCCCGTGGACCGGCTCGAGTGGGGCATGACGCCGCCCACCGTCAACGCCTACTACGACCCGCAAATGAACAACATCAATTTCCCGGCGGGAATCCTGCAGCCGCCTTTCTACGACAACAAGATGGATGATGCCGTGAATTTCGGCGGTATCGGCATGGTGATCGGCCACGAGTTGACCCACGGCTTCGACGACGAGGGCCGCCAGTTCGACGCCCAGGGCAACCTCAAGGACTGGTGGACCGCCGCGGACGCCAAGGCGTTCGACGAGCGCGACGCGTGTATCGCCCGCGAGTACTCGAGTTTCTCCCCGGTCCCCGGAGCGCACATCAACGGCAAGCTGACGCTGGGCGAAAACACCGCCGATAACGGCGGCCTGCGCATCGCCCTGATGGCGCTCATGAACACGATCGGCGCCAGCGCGGAAAAGAAGATCGACGGCTTCACGCCGGAACAGCGTTTCTTCCTCTCGTTCGGCCAGATCTGGTGCGGCAACGAGCGGGAAGCAGCCGTGCGCTTGCAGTTGCAGATCAATCCGCACTCGCCGCCGAAATTCCGCGTCAACGGCACGGTCGAGAACATGCCGGAATTCGAGAAGGCATTCTCGTGCAAGGCGGGCCAGCCGATGGTAGCCAGCGACGCCTGCCGGGTGTGGTAATGCCCTACGGCCGAATGATGTAATCGGGCCAGCAGGTCTGGGGCTCGTCGATCCCCAAACGGATCACGTTGCTCGATGCGCTCCCAGGCTGAGCGAACTTCGGATCCAGGATCTTGGCGATCTGGTCGCGCGCGCCTTCCAGGTGCGCCTTGCTCTCCCGGTCCGCGGTCTTCGCCAGCGCGGCGGCGATGGATGCGTTCAGCGACCGCAGCTCGGCTCGGTAGAGCGACTTCTCATCGGCGCTGGCGGCGGCCGGAAGCATCGCCAGCATCTCGGCCGGCAGCCCGGCGGGCAACGAGGGCGCCGCGCCGTTGATCTTGGTATTCGCCAGGTCGAGGTAGGCGTGCTGCAAGTTGCGGCGGTATGCGTCAACCTTCACTTGCGGGGCGTCCAGTTCCTTCCAGATGCCCTTCCGCACGGTGGCCAGGAAATCGGCCGGCGTGTAAGCGGCGCTGCCGTCCATGGCTTCCTGCTCCACCAGGCGGGCGAAGCGCGCGCTGCTCAGCAGGTTGTTTAGCACGCTGTTCTGGGCGTTGCGGATGCGGCCCAGCACGCCGGTCGGTTCGATGCGCCGCAGAATCTGCGCATTGATCGCCCAGACCGGCGTGGTGAAGGCGTTTTCATTGAGGAATTTCACCGCCGCCTCCTGGCGCGCCTTGGGCACCGGGGTGAACAGAACGCCCTCCTGCCCAACATATTTCTCGCGCGTGTCGAATCCACCGACGATGGCCGCCACGTGGCCCATCTCGAGCGTCCACTGCCCCAGCATGCGCCCGTAAAGTTCGGCCAGATCGTCGTAGGGCTCGCCCGCCTTGGCGGTGGTGGCCGGCATCAGCATCTTGGCCACGCGCTCGAGGTTCTTCACTCCCAGCGCGGTCGATTTGATAGCGTCGGCGTCGCCGATAGCTTCGGTAAGTTCGCCGGGGTCCGAGCCGGCCGAGTTGTAAGTCGAGAATCGAAACCACGGCGTGGTGTCCTGCTCGTGCGCCCACTTATCGAGCGTGGGCTTCTCATCTTCCGCGGTCTTGGCGTCGGGGATAGGCGTATAACCCCACTTAGTAGCCCAAACGTCATACGGACCGATTCTGGGGACAAGGTCTTCGACGGCAACGTGGTCTTCGGGTTGAGCCACGTAGTCGAAGCGCGCGTAGTCCATGATGGAGGGCGCCGCGCCCATCTTGTGCATCCACTCCTTGTCGCGCACCTTCTCCTGCGGATAAGTCGAGCTGGCTTTCATATTGTGCTGGAAGCCCAGCGTGTGGCCGACTTCATGCGCAATTACGTACTCCAGCAGCCGGCCCATGAGGTCGTCTGGCAGCGGCAGCTTCTGCGCGCGCGCGTCGAGCGGGCCGACCTGCACGAAGTACCAGGCGCGCTGTAGGTTCATGATGTTGTGGTAGAACTGGATGGGCGCGTTGAGGATTTCGCCCGTGCGCGGGTCGTGAATGTTCGGCCCCATGGCGTTCTCAATGGTGGAGGGCAGCCAGCGGATGACGGAGTTGCGCACGTCCTCGGGACTGAAATCGGGGTCCTCCTCGGGCGTGGGCGCCATCTTCGCAATGATGGCGTTCTTGAAGCCGGCGGCCTCGAAAGCGGGCTGCCAGTCTTCCACGCCCTTCTTGAGCCACTCGCGCCACTTCACGGGCGTGGCCGAGTCGATGTAGTAAACCAGCGGCTTCACCGGCTCGGACACGGCGGCGCTGGGGTCCTTCTTTTCCAGGCGCCAGCGGTCGATGTAGCGGACGCGCGGTGCGCGTTGCTCGTCCTTGCTGTAGTCCATCATGCTGGTGTAGAAGTAGCCGACGCGCTCATCGAACACCCGCGGCATCATGGGCTTCTCAGGCAGCTTCACCATGCTGTGATGCAGCACGATGGTGGCGCTGCCGGGCCGCATCTGCCCGCCGCCCAGGACGGCCGTAGGAACCGGCGCCGAAGTTCCCATGCCCGCTGGCATCTGCGTGCGCGTGTAGGTCATGGTGGATTCGGCCTCGATGTTCTCGGGGTAGGGGGAGATGCGCTCGATGAAAGAGCGCGTGGCGTCCAGGGTGGTGGCGCCCAACCGCTGGCGGGCGCTGATCTCGGGCACGTCGGTCGAGAACAGCCGCGTCACCTCGATGACCGGATCCCCGTTCTTGGCGAACGCGGCCACCGGGAAAGTCATGATGATGGTGCTGTTGTTGGCCGCATCCACCGCCTCCGCGATGGGCGTCTTGGGGTCGGCGACCACCTCGTAGTTGTTGTCGCGCAGATGGACCTTGTTGCCATTCAGCTCCCAATGGACCACGCGTTCGGTCAATTCCTGGTTGCCGTAACCGACCCCCAGAGTCGTCTTGGCGATCGACGTGGTCCAGAGAAACACCTTGCCGAGCTCGCTCTTGGGGATCTCGTAGTAGTACTTTTCCTTGATCTGGTGCACGGTGAAGATGCCCTTCTTGGACTTGGCATCTTTGGTGATCACCTTCTCATAAGGTTGAGGTTCCTGCGACGGTGGAGTGACGCCGGGCCGCACGGCGCCCGCCGGCGGCGTCGGCGGCGTCTGGCCTTCGGGCGCCGGAGGGGGCTCTTGCGCGGAAAGCACTACGGCCGCGCAGAGGGTGAACAAAACGGCATGAGGGAATCGACTCATATTCGCTCCTTCTCGGGGGACGAGGATTATCTTAGCAAGCGGTGAAGTGGTTGTGCGGAACGAAGCCGGTTTTTCGACGCGGAGACGCTGAGACACAGAGAAAAACGCGGAAAAGAATTGGGAGGAATAAGGGAGCATGTGAGGATTGGGGATTTACACTGCTGGAACGGGGGATTTGAGAGCGCGGAGTCAGCGGAGATAAGAGATAGTGCGGGCGAGTGGGGGGACTTGAATCAGGATCGTTGCGGCGGCCGGGGCTGCGGACTTGGCCCAGAGGGCACCCCCCGTGCGTGTCCGGCCGCCAATGATTTGAGTCAGATCTTCGAAGCATTGAGAAACGGGCTGAATGGCCCTTCTTTACCTTCGATTCGATGCTTGACTCTCTGATATCCGATGGGATACTTCCCACCGGGTGTGATAGGACCAGTCCTAAGATCTCCCCGCCGACTGTCCGCCTTTATATGCGGCTCGGCCGTACGAGCCTGAACAAGCGCCCTGCGGGAAGTTCAGCACCACTTCAGTTGCAACGCTTCGTGGCCACGAAGAAAACCGTCGAAGGAATTGCGGTGGGCAACTCCTCCTGTTTTCACAGTAGCAGACGACTCCAAGCGTTTGACGGTAAGTAGCTGAATCCACAGCCAAAGAAAACCGGTTGGCAGGCGGAAGCGCCTGCCCCACAAGTGGGACAGACGCTTTCGTCTGTCGCCTTGCGGGCGACGCGCGCGGGTCATCGGTTATTGTAAAAGTATGCAGAAGAAACGGCTGGGCAACAGCGATATGGAATTGACGCCCATCGGCGTGGGCGCGTGGGCCATGGGCGGCGGCGGCTGGGCATTCGCCTGGGGACCGCAGGACGATGGCCAATCCGTCGCCGCCATTCACGCGGCGCTCGACCATGGCGTGAATTGGATCGATACGGCGGCGGTGTATGGGCTAGGCCATTCCGAGGAAGTGGTAGCGCGCGCCCTGGCGGGGCGGTCCGAGCGGCCTTATGTCTTCACCAAGTGCGAGCTGATCTGGAATGACAAGCGCGAAATCAGCAGGTCCCTCAAGGCCGATTCCCTCCGGCGGGAGTGCGAGAACAGCCTGAAGAGGCTCAAGGCGGAGACCATCGACCTCTACCAGATCCATTGGCCGGAACCGGACGAGGATATCGAGGAAGGCTGGGGGACGCTCGCAAAGTTGAGACAAGAAGGCAAAGTGCGGTGGATCGGGGTGTCCAATTTCAACGCGGCGCAACTGGAGCGGTGCCGCGGGATAGCGCCCGTCACGTCGCTGCAACCGCCCTATTCGGCGATTTCGCCGGAGGTGGAAGCGGCGGTTCTGCCGTATTGCGCGCAGCACGGGATCGGCGCCATCGTGTATTCGCCAATGAAATCGGGGCTGCTGACCGGGACCATGACGAAGGAGCGCGTGGCTGGTTTTCCGCAGGACGATTTCCGGCGGCGCGCGCTGGCGTTTCAGGAACCAAACCTCACGCGCAACCTGGCGCTGGCGGAGCTCATGCGACGCATCGGCGCGCGGCACGGGCGATCGGCGGGCGAAGTGGCCATCGCGTGGACACTGCGTAATCCGGCGGTGACGGCGGCGATCGTGGGGATGCGGTCGGCCGAGCAGGCCAAGGGGGTGATGGGGGCGCTCGAATTTCGCCTGAGCCCGGAGGAAGTCGCGGAGATTGAGCAAGCCCGGGATGCTATAATGTAAGGGTTCTGCCCAACGATTCAGGTCTTTCCCTATGTTCCTTAGTGTCAAAGAGTTGGAGCTGCGGAAGATTCGTTTCGACGAAACTTACCAGCCGGGGCGGATCGATTTTGCGGGCGAGGATCTGGAGCAGAGTTCTCCGCTGCACGTAGCCGGGTCGGCCGAGGTGCTGGCGCATTCGGATGGCGAAGTGCGAATCCAGGGGAAGTATACCGTGGAGATGGCGGCCGAGTGCGACCGCTGCCTGCGACGCGCGCGCTTTCCGCTGGACGGCGGTTTCGACTTGTTTTACCGGCCCGTTTCGGTCATCGCGCGCGAGGAAGAAGTCGAGATCGGCGAAGACGAAGTGGAAATCGGGTTTTATGAAGGCGGCGGCCTGGAGCTGGAGGACGTCCTTCGGGAACAGGTGCTGCTGGCGTTGCCCATGCAGCGGACTTGCCGCGAAGACTGCAAGGGAATTTGCCCGGCCTGTGGCCGGAACCGGAATGAGACCGCGTGCGATTGCAGAATCGAGAGCGGCGACGATCGCTGGGGAGCGCTCCGGAAATTAGAAATCTAGAGGTAGAGATAGAGATATGCCGAATCCCAAACGCAGACACTCCCAAAGGCGGACCAGCAACCGCCGCGCGCACGATGCGCTGAAAGCGTCCGGCCTGGCGGAATGTCCCAACTGCCATCAGGCCAAGCTCCCCCACCGTATATGCCCGCATTGCGGCCAGTATAAGGGCCGCGAAGTGGTCGAAGTCGTCGAGGAGTAGCGGCTTGCCGACATGCTGACCATTGCGGTGGATGCAATGGGCGGAGACCACGCCCCCAAAGCCGAAGTCGAAGGGGCGGTTCGAGCCGCCAGGAGTCTGGTAGTCAAAGTGATTCTGGTGGGCCAGCAGGAAGTGGTCCGGCCGGAGCTGGAACAGCACGAAGGCTACCGCGATCTTCCCATCGAAATCGTGCACGCCAGCGAGCGCGTCACCATGGAGGAGAGCGCGGGGCGCGCGTTCAAATCCAAGCGGGACAGCTCGCTGCGCGTGGCCTCGCGGCTGGTCCGCGACGGGGCGGCCCAGGGGTTCGTATCCGCGGGCAACACCGGCGCGGTGATGGCCACCGCGAAGATTGTGCAAGGCGTGGTGCCGGGCGTGGACCGTCCGGCCCTGGCGGGCATATTTCCATCGGTGGAAGGGTCGCCCGTGGTGGTGGTGGACGTGGGCGCCAACGTGGATTGCTCGCCGCGCATGCTGGCGCAATTCGCGGTGATGGGCGAGATGTATTCGCGCATCATTCTGCGGCGGCCCAAGCCGCGCGTGGGCCTGCTTTCCATCGGCGAGGAGGAGCACAAGGGCAACGACCTGACGCGCGCGGCCACGCCGCTCTGCAAGGCCCTCAACCTGAACTTCATCGGGAACGTGGAAGGCGGCGACATTTACGGCGGCAAGGTGGACGTGATCGTGTGCGACGGCTTCGTCGGCAACGTGGCGCTGAAGGTGAGCGAGGGACTGGGGGAGATGGTCAAACACCTGTTGCAGGAATCGCTCGAGGCCACCATCACGGGCAAGATCGGGTACGTGATCGCGAAGGCCGCGTTCACCGATTTCAAGAAGCGCGTGGATTACTCCGAATACGGCGGCGCGGCGCTGCTGGGCGTGCGCGGCATGTGCATCATCTGCCATGGGCGGTCGAACGCCAACGCCATCAAGAATGCCATCCGGGTGGCGGCGGAGTTCTCGGGCGGCAATGTGAATCAGCGGATCGAAGAGGAACTGCGGCTGACGGCGCAAGAAAAGCCGGCGATTCGCGCGGACTAGGTGGGGCATGCTTTAGCTTGCCCAAGCCGGCCGGAAGGCCGGCCGAACCGGTAGGATTTCGGGCACTATGACGGCAGGTGCTAGGACCAAGGCCATCGCATCTCTACTTCTGCTCGCTGCCTGCGCGTTCGCTCAGCACGACGAGCATGTCCAGTGGAGCCTGGCGCTGCAACCGGGCTCGGCGCCGCCGTGCGCCAAGGTTCTGGCGCGGCTGACGGGAATCATCGACCCTGGCTGGCACCTGTATTCCATGTCCACGCCGGCGGCCATGCCAACCACCATTCTGCTCGCGGACAATCCGGTGGTAGAGCGGTATCGCGTGCTTCAGCCGCTCCCCAAGACCACGTTCGACCCGAACTTCAATTCCGATACGGAAACTTATGAAGGCCGGGTTGCGTTTCTGCTGGAGCTGGAGATCGAGAAGAACGCCGCCGCGGGGCCGGCGCAGCTCACGGTGAATGCGCGCTATCAGACGTGCAGCGACAAACAGTGCGTACCGGGGCGGTGGACGGGGACAGCGAGGTTGAACGTGGACCCCGGGGTGATGGCGGTGACAGAGGTGATGCCGGCAGGCTACGCGGAGGCCAAGCCGGTGCAGGAGCACGACCAGACGGGAGGCTCATCCCACTCATTTCTGCTGGTCGCGTTCGGGTTTGGGCTGGCCGCCATCTTCACGCCTTGCGTGTTTCCGATGATTCCCATCACCATGTCCTACTTCCTCAGCCGGCCATCGGGCGGGCGGCGGGCGAGCATCACCCAGGCGGCGGTCTTTTGCCTGGGAATTATCGTGCTGTTCTCGGGGCTGGGCCTGCTGACGACAGCCATTCTGGGGCCGTTCGGCATGGTGACGCTAGGGTCCAATCCGTGGGTCAACGGATTCATCGCGGCGTTGTTCCTGGCGTTCGGCCTGAGCCTGTTGGGGGCGTTCGAGATCAACATTCCTTCCCCCATTCTGACGCGGTTGAACCGGTCCTCGGAAAAGGGCGGCTGGGCGGGCGCGCTGCTCATGGGGCTGACGTTTTCGCTCGCCTCGTTCGCTTGCGTGGGGCCGTTCGTGGGCACGCTGCTGGCGGCATCGGTGGCGGGCGGCGGGGGTGCCCCCTGGGCCCGGCCGCTCATTGGAATGGCGGCGTTTGCCACCGGACTGGCCCTGCCATTTTTCCTGCTGGCATTGTTTCCGTCGTACCTGAAGCGCCTGCCGAGAAGCGGCGGGTGGCTGGTGCGCGTGAAAGTCATCATTGGTTTCGTTGTACTCGCTGCGAGTTTAAAGTACGTGAGCAGCGCGGACCAGGTGCTGCAATGGGGATTCCTCACGCGCGAGCGGTTTCTGGCGGCGTGGATCGTGCTGTTCGCCATGGCGGGGCTGTACCTGCTCGGTTTCGTGCGGCTCGAGGGAGTGAAGCCGGATGAGCCAATGGGACTGGGACGGCTGCTGGTGGGGATGGCTTTCCTGGTGTTCGCCCTCAGCCTGGCGCCGGGGATGTTCGGCGGCAAGTTGGGCGCTCTGGACGCTTACGTTCCCACGGCGAGCGGGCCTCCCCCTATATCGTCCGGAAGCACGCTGGTGTGGATGAAAGACCAGTATCGGGCGGCGCTCGACCGCGCGCGGCGCGAGCGAAAGCGGGTGTTCGTGAACTTCACCGGCTACGCCTGCACCAATTGCCACTGGATGAAGGCCAACATGTTCACGCGGCCGGAGATTGCCGCGGCGTTGCAGGATTTCGTGCTGGTGGAACTGTATACCGACGGCACGGACCAGGTCTCGCAGGCCAACCAGAACCTGGAGCTTTCGAAGTTTCACACGGTGGCGATTCCGTTCTACGCCATTCTGGATGCGGACGAAAACGTGGTGGCGACGTTTGCGGGCTCGACCAGCGACGCCAAAGAGTACCTGGCGTTTTTGCAAAGGCAGGAGGCCGGAACTGCGCCGGCAATTGGGGTGTTCACGAAATTGGACGGTGGGGCGCTGGATACTTCCGCGTTCGGCGGCAAGGTGGTGGTGGTGAACTTCTGGGCCACCTGGTGTGTGCCCTGCATTGAGGAAATTCCGGGCTTCAACAAACTGAACCAGCAGCTCGGAGGCAAAGGCGTGGTGGTGCTGGGGGTCTCCATGGACGAAGAGGGAGCGGAGCGCGTGCGGCCGTTCCTCAAGAAGCACCCCATGGACTACCTGGTGGCGCTGGGCTCGGAAGCGGTTTCGAAACAATACGGCCTCGATGAGCTGCCGGTGACCATAGTCTTCGACCGCTCGGGGAAACAGGTGAAGCGGTTCGAAGGATTCACTTCGGAAGATGCGCTTCAGGCGGTGGTGCAACAGGCGCTTTGACCTCGACGGCCGCGCCTGCCGCAGTCAGCTTGCCGTCCAGGGCATCCTCGACTACCCCGCGCACTGCGTAGCTTCCGGGAGGCGCTTCGAGCGTCACGGAGACCGATGTGCCGGCCTTCGCCAACTGCGCGAAAGTCGCATCCGTAAGATTCAGATCCAGCTCGCTTTGCTTGCCCGTCACGAAGGCGCCCCGGCTATCCCGCAGAACCCACACCAGGGTCAGTTTCTGTCCCCTCCGGCCCTGCCTGGTTTCGAAATGCAAGCGGGTGAGATCCAGGTGCGCAACCATGGTGATGCCCGGCGGCCCCGCCGATTGCTCCCAGGCGAACCGGACAGGCAAGTCCGTGACGGTATCCGAGGCCATCGCTTCACTGTCCAGTTTGGAAGGCGGAGAGCCTGGCGCGGCGGCGTTCGCCGGTGACGCGGCATAGCCCAGCCGGGCCTGCAACGAATACCGCTTGCCCGCGGCGAGCCGCACTTCCAGGCTATGAAAACGCCCGTCGGCCGCCACGCCGGATGGCGAGAAGCTGAGCACGTACATGGTTTCCGGCACCATGCCCAACTCCCGAAAGCCGCGCGCCAGATCGTTGTTGTTGTGGTAAAAAGTGCCACCCGTGCCGGCAGCCAGAATCGCCATGGCGGCGTCCCGCGCGTCTGTCACTCTTTGCGCGTTCTTCGCCGCCTCGATCGCCTTCGCGTCCTCGACTTGCGCGCTTGGCGGAAGCCGGGTCACCGCCGGAGACGTGGAAGCGTCACCTCCCGGAATCAGCGTGTAAAGCCCTTTGGCGTCCAGAGTGTTGATCACCACTTCCGCGTGCAGCGCCTTGGCCATCAAGAGATCTTGCTCAACCCCCACGTTGCCGGTGAGGAATCCCGCGGAGGCCAGCAGAATCATGCGCTGTCCTGGTAACTTTGCCAGGCCGTCCACCAGGCTTCCAATCGTGCGCAGCGTAATCAAAGCCAGGGCGTCCTGCAAGTTATTCTGCAGATGGCGCCACCCGGCCTCGGACCTAACCGAATCGTCGATGGCTACCCGGTCATTGGATCTCTGATGGCTGGTCACCTTTGCGATCCGCTCGACCAGTTTGGGCACATCCCCGGTGAACTCGTAGTCTTGCGACTGTGTCACAGTGACCACCGCCACGCGGTCGCCCAGCGCCAGGTCGGTTCTAACAAATCGTTCCGCCGCTTCTCTGGCCGACTTCAAGTCGCGCGCTTCGGAGTTCAGGTCGTCGAAGCAGAGTGCCACGAAGCGGGGCCGCGATTCGCCTTTCCGCCCCGCGGGCGCTTCCAGGACGAAGACCGGATTGGCGCCGCCGCCGGCGTCTACCTGCGATGTGAAATGTTGCTCCGAGAAGGCTGTGATGGTCTGCCTGACCCCGGTGTCGTAAATCTCGAAATCGTTCCTGGTGAGACCGGCAACCGCGCGATGCTGGCCGTCCCGCACCACCACTGGGACCTCCACCACATCCACCTCGGTGCGCAACCTGACCGGCGATGGGGGCACATAGGGAACGGTCTGCGCATGAATCTCCTCGGGAGCGATGGATTGAGCCCTCGCCAGGCCGAGGACGGCGAGCGCGGCGAGTAGCGCCAAAAAACTTGCGGGCGCCTCTACGCGAGGCGCCCGCAAACCACAACCGTGATGTAACCGCCGCACCAAGTCTAAAAATACACCTTCAGCGCAATTTGGACAACTCTCGGCGTGTTGCCGCCCGGCGAGTTGAGCTTCTGGTAATAGGAGGTAATTTCCCCGAAAGTGCCACTTGTCGCGGTGGTGACCGGGTTGCCCAAATTGGCGTGATTCAGGATATTGAAGAAGCCGGCGCGGAAGTCGAGCTCCCAACGCTCGCCCACCGCGAACCGCCGGGTCAGGGAATTGGGGCGTTCACCACACTTGAGGGCGGGGCGCTGGATACTTCCGCGTTCGGCGGCAAGGTGGTGGTGGTGAACTTCTGGGCCACCTGGTGTGTGCCCTGCATTGAGGAAATTCCGGGCTTCAACAAACTGAACCAGCAGCTCGGAGGGAAAGGCGTGGTGGTGCTGGGGGTCTCCATGGACGAAGAGGGAGCGGAGCGCGTGCGGCCATTCCTCAAGAAGCACCCCATGGACTACCTGGTCGCGCTGGGCTCGGAAGCGGTTTCCAAACAGTACGGCCTCGATGAACTGCCGGTGACCATCGTCTTCGACCGCTCGGGGAAACAGGTGAAGCGGTTCGAAGGATTCACCGCGGAGGAGGCGCTGCGGGCGGCGGTTCAACAGGCGCTTTGATCTCGACGGCCCCGCCTGCCGCAGTCAGCTTGCCGTCCAGGGCATCCTCGACTACCCCGCGCACCGAGTAGCTTCCGGGGGGCGCTTGGAGCGTCATGGAGACAGTGAAGCCGGCCTTCGCATACCGGGCGAAGGTCGCATCCGTGAGGTTCAGATCCAGCTCGCTTCGTTTGCCCGTCACGAAGGCGCCGCGGCTATCCAGCAGAACTCCCACCAGCGCCAATTCCTGCGCACGCCGGCCCTGCCTGGTTTCGAAATGCAAGTGGTCGAGATCCAGGTGCGCGACCATGGTGATGCCCGGCGGTCCGGCCCACTGCTCCCAGGTGAACCGAACAGGCAAGCCCGCGACGGTATCCGAGGCCATCGCTTCACTGTCCAGCTTGGATGGCGGAGAGCCTGGCGCGGCGGCATTCGCCGATGACGCGGCGTAGCCCAGCCGGGCTTGCAGCGAATACCGCTGGCCCGAGGCGAGCCGCACTTTCAGACTATGAAAACGCCCGTCGGCCGCCACGCCGGATGGCGAGAAGGCGAGCACATACATGGTTTCCGGCACCATGCCCAACCGCCGGAAGCCCAGCGCCAAATCGTTGTTGTTGTGATAAAAGGCGCCACCGGTGCCGGAGGCCAGGACCGCCATTGGGTTGTTCGGCGCGTCCACCACTCTTTCCGCGTTCTTCGCCTCCACAATTCGCGCGTTTGGCGGAACCCAGCCCGCCGCCGCCCCAGGCGCGGAAGCGTCACCCGTCGGATTCACTACATAAAGCCCCTTGGCGTCCAGAGTATTGATCACCACCGCCGCGTGCAGCGCCTTGGCCATCAAGAGATCCTGGTCGACCTCCAGGTTGCCCGTAAGGAATCCCGTGGAGGTCAGCAGAATCATGCGCTCGCCCGGCAACTTTGCCATGCCGTCCACCAGGCTTCCAAGCACGCGCAGCGTGCTCCTCGAGTTCTTCAGCGCGTGTTCCCAGATCTCCTGGGACATGGAGGTTATCTGATTCGGCGGACACGGGGCGTGGTAGCAGGCTGAACATTCGGCTACTTTCGCCTGTAGCACCTCGTTGTCCAGGTTATTGGCGATCAGGTATGCCTCATAGGGTCGGACGTGGGGGCACTGCTGAACCGATTCGTCGTTGGTTCTCTGGTGGTTGGTCACCTTGGCGATCCGCTCGACCAGCTTGGGCACGTCCCCGGTGAACTCGGGGTCCTGCGACTGCGCCACAGTGGCCACCGCCACGCGGTCGCCTGGGGCCAGGGCGGTTTTGACGAACCGTTCCGCCGCTTCCTTGACCGGCTTCAAGGCGAGCGGGTCCATGTTCAGATCGTCGAAGCAGAGCGCGACGTAGCGGGGCCGCGGTTCGCTCTTCGGTCCCGCGGCGCCGGCGGGCGCGGCCGCAACGATGGCCGGCTTGGCGCCGCCGCCGGCCTCCACCTGCGATGTGAAATGTTGCTCCGAGAAGGCTGTGATGGTCTGCCTGACCCCGGTGTCGTAAATCTCGAAATCGTTCCTGGTGAGACCGGCAACCGCGCGGCGCTGGCTGTCGCGGACCACCACTGGGACCTCCACCACGTCCACCTCGGTGCGCAACCTGACCGGCGATGGGGGCACATAGGGAACGGTCCGCGCATGAATCTCCTCGGGAGCGATGGATTGAGCCCTCGCCAGGCCGAGGACGGCGAGCGCGGCGAGTAGCGCCAAAAAACTTGCGGGCGCCTCTACGCGAGGCGCCCGCAAACCACAACCGTGATGTAACCGCCGCACCAAGTCTAAAAATACACCTTCAGCGCAATTTGGACAACTCTCGGCGTGTTGCCGCCCGGCGAGTTGAGCTTCTGGTAATAGGAGGTAATTTCCCCGAAAGTGCCACTTGTCGCGGTGGTGACCGGGTTGCCCAAATTGGCGTGATTCAGGATATTGAAGAAGCCGGCGCGGAAGTCGAGCTCCCAACGCTCGCCCACCGTGAACCGCCGGGTCAGGGAATTGGGGCGTTCACCACACTTGAGGGCGGGGCGCTGGATACTTCCGCATTCGGCGGCAAGGTGGTGGTGGTGAACTTCTGGGCCACCTGGTGCGTGCCCTGCATCGAGGAGATTCCGGGCTTCAACAAACTGAACCAGCAGCTCGGAGGGAAAGGCGTGGTGGTGCTGGGGGTCTCCATGGACGAAGAGGGAGCGGAGCGCGTGCGGCCGTTCCTTAAGAAGCACCCCATGGACTACCTGGTGGCGCTGGGTTCGGAAGCGGTTTCCAAACAGTACGGTCTCGATGAGCTGCCGGTGACCATCGTCTTCGACCGCTCGGGGAAACAGGTGAAGCGGTTCGAAGGATTCACCGCGGAGGACGCGCTTCCAGCCGTCGCGCGGCAGGCGCTCGGATTTCGACGGCTCCGCCCGCGGCCGTCAGCTTGCCGTCCAGGGCATCCTCGACTACCCCGCGCACCGAGTAGCTTCCGGGGGGCGCTTGGAGCGTCAGGGAGGCAGTGAAGCCGGCCTTCGCATACCGGGCGAAAGTCGCATCCGTGAGATTCAGATACAGCTCGCTTCGCTTGCCCGTGACGAAGCCGCCGCGGCTGTCCCACAGAACCCCCACCAGGGTCAGTTTCTGTCCCCGCCGGCCCTGCCTGGTTTCGAAATGCAAGCGGTTGAAATCCAGGTGCGCGACCATGGTGATGCCCGGCGGCCCCTTCCACTGCTCCCAGGTGAACCGGACAGGCAAGTCCGCGAGGGTATCCGAGGCCATCGTTTCACTGTCCAGTTTGGAAGGCGGAGAGTTTGGCACGGCGGCGTTCGCCGGCGACGCGGCGTAGCCCAGCCGGGCTTGCAGCGAATACCGCCGGCCTGCGGCGAGCCGCACTTTCAGGCTATGAAAACGCCCGTCGGCCGCCACGCCCGACGGCGAGAAGCTCAGCACATACATGGTTTCCGGCACCATACCCAACTCCCGGAAGCCGCGCGCCAGATCGTTGTTGCTGTGGTAAAAAGTGCCACCCGTGCCTGAGGCCAGAATCGCCATGGCGGCGTTCGGCGCGTCTGCCATCCTCTCCGCGTCCTTCGCCTCCACGTTTCGCGCGGCTGCCGGAATCGGGCCCTGATACGTGGAAGCGTCACCTCCCGGAATCACCGTATAAAGCCCCTTGGCGTCCAGAGTGTTGATCACCACTTCGGCGTGCAGCGCCTTGGTCATCAAGCGATCCTGGTCGGCCTCCAGGTCTTCCGTGAGGAATCCCGTGGAGGCCAGCAGAATCATACGCTCGCCCGGAAACTTTGCCATGCCGTCCACCAGGCTTTCAATCATGCGCAGCGTGTTCTTCGAGTTATGCTGCGCCCGATCCCAGATGGCCTCGGCTGGGGCGGTTACTTGAATCGGAAAACACGGCGAACGCTCACAGACTGCACATTCGGCTAACTTCGCCCCGAGCAGCTCGTTGTCTAGGTGATTGACGATCAGGTATGCCTCATAGGGCAGGATGTGGGGGCACTCCAGCGGATCGTCGTTGGATCTCTGATGGGTGGTCACCTTGGCGATCTGCTCGACCAGCTTGGGCACATCCACGGTGAACTCATAGTCCCCCGACTGTGCCACGGTGACCACCGCCACGCGGTCGCCGGTCGCAAGGCTGGTTTTGACGAATTTTGTCGCCGCTTCTTTGGCGGGCTTCAAGGCGAGCGGCTCGGAGTTCAGGTCGTCGAAGCAGAGTGCCACGAAGCGGGGCCCCGATTCGCCTTTCCGCTTCGCGGGCGCTTCCAGGACGAAGACCGGCTTCGCACCGCCGCCGGCGTCTACCTGCGATGTGAAATGTTGCTCCGAGAAGGCCGCGATGGTCTGCCTGACCCCGGTGTCGTAAATCTCGAAATCGTTCCTGGTGAGACCGGCAACCGCCCGGTGTTGCCCATCGCGGACCACCACCGGAACCTCCACCACATCCACCTCGGTGCGCAACCTGACCGGTGATGCAGGCACGTAGGGAACGGTCCGCGCATGCGCCTCATCGGGAGCGATGGATTGAGCCCTCGCCAGGCCGAGACAGGCAAGCGTGCCCAGCACCGCTAAAAAGCCAGCGGGCGCCGCTACCCGAGGCGTCCGCAGGCCACTACCGTGATGTAACTCCCGCACCGTCCCTTAGAATAACAGCTTGCCGGTGTTCGCAGTGCACGCGCCGGCTATTGTCAGCCCAACAACCAAACTTACTAAGGCCCCTTCAGTACGGAAGGTCTATTACACCCAGACGCGCCACCGATTATTGTCAGAGCATGAAGCCTATACTCTATCTACTTCTGGGATGCGTCACATGTTCGGCAGGCACGATTTACGACACGTTCAACCAATCCCAAGCGGGCGGCTGCAATTACAGCCTCACGCCGCCATACAGCAGTTGCGATGTGATCGGCAATCCCGCCCTCTTCGATATCCAGCAAGCCACGGTGGAAGTTGCGAACGGTTGGGCCACGGTCACCATTGACTTCAACTATGGCGGCGGGATCACCCTGCAACCGTTTACCGACGGGATTCAGCTCGCAGTGGGCGACCTGTTCTTTTACGCGCCTGACGATCCAGGGAACTACCTCTACGGAGTTCCTCTGAGCAGCCACGGCGGGTTCACCGCGGACGATCTGTACGAGGTCGGCGGCGCCACCACACTTCTGACCGCCGACGATATCATCGACAACACGGGGTACTACTACCGCAGGAATCAGGACGTCTGGCTGGGTGGCAGCGGCACGCCGGAAACCATCGGTCTTCCGGTTCAAGTGGTGGATTACGGCAACGGGGTGAGCAACGCGCTCTACTCCGCCACGCTCGAATTCCCCGTGTCCGCCGATTTTGTGGCATCCGTGATTCAAAACGACCAGATCGGGATCGCATTTGCGTCGGCGGACTGCGGCAACGATATCATTGAAGGCACAACGGAGGCGGCGCCCGAACCGGGGATGTTCCCTCTTCTGGCCGCCGGAACGGTTATGCTGGCCGGTTCCGGCATGCTGCGGCGCAAACGCGCGCAGCGGCTGGTCAGGGTTTCAAGATTACCTTCATGAGGTTGGGTTCGCGGCGGTAGAGCCGCTCGAACCACGCCGGTCCTTCGGCCAGGGGCGCCACGGCGCCGATCAGCGGGTCCACGCGAATCGCGCCTTTCGACATCAGCTCAATGCACGCCGGGTATTCGCCGCTCGAAGCGCACGATCCCTGAAGCCGCAGTTGGCCCGTCACCACGGTCTGCAACGGGAATTCGACCGCGGGTTCCAGGTTGCCCACCAGCGTCGCCGCGCCGCCCTTGCGCAAGCAGGCGATGGCGGTTCTCACCGGCTCGCCCGCGCCCACGCACTCGACGGCCACGTCCGCGCCGCGGCCCTCCGTCATTTCGCGAATGGCCGCCACGGCGTCTCCCGCTCCCGGATTGAGGGCGCCGGCGGCTCCAAGCTGCCGCGCCAGCTCCAGGCGCGCCGGGTCGATATCCACCGCGATCACGCGCGCGCAGCCGGCGTGGCGCAACGCCTGGACGGCCAGCAGGCCGATCATCCCGCTGCCCACCACCACCGCCGTATCCCCCGAATGCACTGGCGTAAGGCGCGCGGCATGCACCGCCACGGATACGGCTTCGATCATGGCGGCGTGTTCGAAGCTGAGGTTATCGGGAAGCCGGTACACAATGCGGCTGGGGACCACCACGTATTCGGCGAAAGCGCCATGGCGGCGATACGGGCCGGGCGAGACGCCCAGAACCTGCCGGTTCTCACACAGGTTGACTTGGCCGCGATCGCAATAGAAGCACTGGCCGCAATAAATGGTGGAATCGAAAGTGACCCGCTCCCCCACGCGCCAGTCGCGGACGCCGGCGCCGGTCCGGGCGATCTCGCCGGCCGCTTCGTGTCCCATCACCAGAGGCGGGATGCGCCGCCCAGTGGAGCCATCGAAACCGTGCACGTCGCTGCCGCAGATGCCGCAGGCCCGCACTCGAACCAGCACGTCCTCCGGGCCGGGCTCCGGCGCAGGCATCTGGACCAGCTCCAGCCGCATGTAGTCCGTCAGCAGTAGCGCGTCCATATAGACAGGTTATACTACGGCGTTGAAGCGCTACTTCCCGATCGCCTTGCTGGTCTTGCAGGCGCTGCTGTTCTTCCGGCACGTGCTCTGGGTGCCGGGTTATGAGATCCCGTGGGATCTCCGCAGCTTGCACCTTCCGCACGCCTACCTGTGGGCCGACTCGCTGGCAAAAGGCATGCTTCCCTTGTGGGACCCGTATACCTATTGCGGCCGTCCGGACCTGGCGAACATACAGGCGGGGGCGCTCTATCCCGCCATGCCGGTGGCGGCCGCGTTGGGCCTCGCCTTCGGCCGCGATACTCTGCTGTACTGGCTCGAGTGGGTGGTGGTCTTGCACGTCGCGCTGGCCGGCATCTTCGGCTTCCTGCTGTTGCGCGCACTGGGAGTGAAGCGGACGTCCGCATACTTTGGCGCCACCACCTATCAGCTCTGCGGCTTCTTCGCCGCGCACGCCGAGCACCTGGGCACCACCATTGCCGCCGCCTGGCTTCCGTTTGCGCTGTTGTGCGTCTACCGCTGGCACAAGGAGCGAAGCTGGCGCGCGGCGTTGCTGCTGACGGCCGCCCTGGCATTGACTGTTCTGGCGGGCCACGCCCCGCTCACGGCGGTGGTGGTGGCGGCCTGCTTCCTGTTCGGGCTGCTGCTGGCCATTTTCGATGGAAGACGGTTTTCCATCCTGCTGGTGACCGCCGCGGCGTCGCTCGGCGCGGCCCTGTTGAGCCTGGCGCAACTGGCCCCCACCTATCAACTGACCAACCTCAGCGTGGCGCAGTTTCGCGCCGACTATCTCGGTACCGGCGGCGGCGTGCCGGCCACCGCGCTGGTCTCGCTGGTATGGCCCAACTACTACCATATCTTCGAGCCGGCGCAATATAAGCTGCCTGTCGATCTCACCTACATGTATCTGTACTGCGGCATGCTGGGCCTGTTGTTCGGGCTGGCAGGCGTGGTGCTGGCCGGCCGGTCCAGGTTGAACCGGGTGTTCGCCATCCTGCTGCTCGCGGGCGTCCTGGCGACCCTGGGCGCCACCACCTGGGTGGGCCGAATGGCTCTGAGCCTCATTCCATTGAGAATCAGAATCGGTCTGGAACCCGAGATTTCCGCTGCCGTGCTGTGCCTGTCGCTGGCGGTGCTGGCGGCGCTGGCTTTCGATCGCCTGGTGACCAACAAGCGGCTGGCCTGCGTGCTGGCGGTGGCCGCCGCGGCCGATTTGATCGCCGTCAGTTCCGGGCGTCCCATGAACGCTTACCCGGCGGCCGCGGAACCGGGCGTGGGCCGCACGCACATCGACGGGCGCCCCGAGACGCTGAAGCGCATGCTTCAACTGACGGGAGCCAGCTCTCCCCCCAGCCGCGTGGATACGGTGGATGCCGCCATGGCCTGGTCCACCGCCGCTCCCATCACCCATATCTACACCGCAGGTGGCGCGGACGTGATGGCCGTGTACCGCACCATGCAGGCACGGCTTGCCTTTGCCAAGGGCGAGCGTTGGGGCGCCTACTATCAAATCGAGGATCTGCGTTCACCGGTGATCGGCCTGATGAACACGCAGTTCGCGATTACGAGCGCGCGCCTCGATGAGCGGCGTCTCGCGGGCAGCCCCTTTCGCGAGTTGACTTCCATCCCCGGTGGTTACATTTACGAAAACCAGGCCGTGTTGCCGCGCTTCTTCCTGGTGTCGCGGCTCCGGCCGGCGCGCAGTCTGGAGGAAGCCGCGGCGCTGCTGAGGTCCCCCGATTTCGACCCGCAACATGAGGCCATTGTGGAGGGCGCGCCCGCGCTAGCGGTAGGCGCGCCGGCCGGAACGGTCGCGGTGTCCGAGTATGGTTTGCAGCAAGTTCGGCTGTTGGTGGAGAGCGAACGCCCCGCGTACCTGGTGACCTCGGAGACGCATTACCCCGGCTGGCGGGCCTATGTGGACGGCCGGCCGCAGCCCATCTATTACACCAACGTGGCGTTTCGCGGGTTTCCGGTGCCCGCCGGAAGACACCAGGTTGTCATGCGGTTTGAGGCGCCGTTGTTCTGGTGGTCCGCCGCGGCAAGCGCGTTGGGATGGATCGTCTGGGCTGCGCTGCTGCTGCTCCGCGGCCGCCGCCCTCGCGCCTGAGGGCCAACCGATTTTATGGAGCTGGCGGAGGGATTTGAACCCCCGACCCTCTGATTACAAATCAGATGCTCTACCAACTGAGCTACGCCAGCCGGCTCGAAGTGGAGCGGGAGACGGGGATCGAACCCGCGACCAACAGCTTGGAAGGCTGTGACTCTACCACTGAGTTACTCCCGCCATTTTTTCAACTGAACGCCCAACTGGCACGCTGTAGACCAATAGTCTCTGGAGGCGGCGCGCCAGAAGAATTCATCCAACACCGATTATACCCGACCGGCATGTCGCCGAAACCTGCAAGGCCACCCATTTGAAGCCCCGGAAGGCGAGACGTGGCATCGCGCTACAGAGTGGGGGAAGGTAAAGAGTCCTACTGGCACTGGTCCTTCAAGGAATAGGCCGGCCTCATTCCCCGACGCACCGAATGCCGAGCTTGCCGCCACGGTGTTCTGGTTCGACCGAGCCGCGGTAGGATGCGCGCGTGAGCCTGGAAGTGCTGCCCCACGAACCGCCGCGCGGCTGTTTCAATTGGCCGCTGGCGGGCCCGGTTGGATCGCTCTGCGCGCCGGCCTGGTAGGGGCCATACCAATCCGCGACCCACTGCCACGAGTTCCCCAGCATATCGTACAGCCCGAAGGCATTCGGTAACTTCTGCCCTACGTCGTGAGACTTGTTTCCGCTGTTCCCGTCGTACCAGGCAATCTCATCCAGGTTGCCGTAGCGGACACCCGTGGAACCGGCGCGCGCCGCATACTCCCACTCCGCTTCCGTCGGCAGCCGCCCTCCGATGGCATTGCAGTAAGCCTGCGCTTCGTTCCAATCCACCTCCTCGACGGGAAAACTAGCGCCCTTGTGATTGGCCGGGTTCTTTCCTGTCACGCGCTGATAGGCCTGCTGGGTGACGGATGTCTGTCCCAGCCAGAAGCCTTTCGTAATGGCGACCTCGTGCGCCGGCCTCTCATTGTCAAAGCACTCGGCATCCCCCGTGGAACAGCCCATCTGAAACTTCCCCGGCGGAATCCAAACGTACGTCAGACCATCCTTCGAATTCACTTTTTTTGTGCCTGGTGCGATGGGGGCGGGTGGCTGGGCGCAAAGTATCGCCGCAACCGCGCACGCCATCGGCAACATAGCCATGGTTCGCATCATTTCCTCTTTCACGATCGGGTGGACCCCAGAAAAATGTCGTGTATGCGGAGAAGCCCTAGCGCCAGGCCGGCCGCGTCCGTCACGGGCAGCACGGAAATCTGCGATGGGCGGCGCTCCATGCGTTCCAGGGCCTCGGCCAGGGTGGCCTCCGGGCCGATGGTGACGGGCGTGCGTGTCATGGCGTCTTGGGCGCGCAGGCCGCGTATGTCGTCGTGGCTGGTGAGCGCGCGGCGCAGGTCGCCATCGGTGATGACGCCGGCCAGCGCGCCGCCGGGCGCAACCACGCAAGCCGCGCCGAGCGGCCGTCGCGTCATGGCGATGATGACTTCTTTGAGCGACGCGTCCGGCGCCACCAAGGCCACCTCCTCGCCGCTATGCATGGCCTGGCGCACCGTGAGCCGCAGGTTGCGGCCGAGCTGCCCGCCGGGGTGGAAACGCCCGAACTCCTCCGGTGTGAAATTGCGCGCGCGCATCAGCGCGATGGCCAGCGCATCCCCCATGGCGAGCGCGGTGACGGCGCTGGCCGTGGGCGCCAGGTTGTGGGGATCGGCCTCCCGCTCCACCGAGGCGTCCAGCAGCACGTCCAACTGCGCGGCCAAAGGCGACGCACTGTTGCCCAGGATGCCGATCAAAGGCGATTGGAATTCGCGCAGCAGCGGCACCAGCGCCAGCAACTCGGCGGAAGCGCCGTTTTTGGAGATCAGAACCGTGGGATCGCCCGGCGTGTAGATGCCCAGATCGCCGTGGACCGCTTCGGCCGGGTGCAGGAACACGGCGGCCGTGCCGGTGCTGCAAAACGTGGCCACGATCTTGCGCGCGATGTGGCCCGATTTCCCGATTCCGGTGACCACCACCTTGCCCGGATGCGTCAGAATCAGATCCACCGCGCGAACCAGCTCACCGCCGAGCCGGCCGGCGGCGCGCGCCAGCGATGCGGCTTCGATTTCCATGGCGGCGCGCGCGGCGGCGAGCCACTCCTGCTTGGGGTCGACGGAAGACATCGGAAGCCTTTATCATCGCACGGCGACGGAACGCCTGGCCGGGCAAAACCACCGGCGACAAGATCGCCGGCGCTACGCCGGGCGCCCACCCGGCGGTTGCATTTCGTTTTGAGCGCATGGTGTAGTTGAAGAGTCCACCGACTGAAATGAATGTTGACCAGACCCCTCGATTTGCCGTACTGATACCCGCCTATCGGCCATCCGCATCCCTGCCGGACGTGGTACGGGCGCTGGCGGCAAAGGGCGTACCCGCTATCGTCATTGTCGACGATGGCAGCGGGCCGGAATACCGGGACGTGTTCGCCCGCGCCGCGGCGTTTCCCAACGTTCACCTGCTTCGGCACGCGACCAATCTGGGCAAGGGCGCCGCTCTGAAGACGGGCATCAATTACGCGCTGTGCGCCTTCCCGGGACTGGTGGGAATGGTCACCGCGGATGCCGACGGCCAGCACCATCCCGACGACATCGTGCGCGTCGCCGGCACTCTGCTGGCGCGCCCGGACTGCCTGGTTCTGGGAAGCCGCGCCTTCGATGGCGAGGTGCCGTGGCGCAGCCGCTTTGGCAACTCCCTCACCAGCATGGTGGTGCATGCGCTGATCGGCCAGAAGCTGACGGACACGCAGACCGGTTTGCGCGGCATCCCCACCAGCCTCGCGCTGCGCATCCTGCGCATCGAATCCACCGGCTATGAGTACGAGCTGGAGATGATCGTCGCCGCGCACCGCTCGGCGGTCCCCGTGATCGAAGAGCCCATCCGCACCATATACGAGGCCGGCAACAAGTCTTCGCACTTCAATCCCATCGTCGACTCGATGAAGATCTACTTCGTGCTGGCGCGGTTCGGCTCCGTTTCGCTGATGACCGCCGTGCTGGACAACCTGGTCTTCTATCTGGCCTTCCGGCATTCGGGCCATGTCCTCGGATCGCAGATTCTGGGCAGGGTGTTTGCGGTGGGCTTCAATTATTCGATGGTGCGAAAGTCCGTTTTCTACTCCCGGCAGCGCCACAAGACGGTCTTGCCGAAGTACCTTCTGCTGGTGCTGGTGAGCGGAACCGTTTCCTACGCCGGCATTCGACTGCTTTCGGCGAAGCTGGGCATCAACCCCGTCTCCGCCAAGCTGATGGTGGAGACCGTTCTTTTCTTCGCCAATTTTGCGATTCAGCGGGTATTCATCTTCACGCCGCAGGCGGGGGATAAGAGCCGGCGACCGCTCCCTGCTGAGTTGGCAGGCGGAAGCGCCTGCCCCACAAGAATGCAAACCTCTGCGGGCCAAGGTGGGACAGACGCTTTCGTCTGTCAACCCGGCGATCTCGGCGATTCTCTCTCAGCTTCTAACGTTCGCGGCTCTGAATCCGAGCCGCGACCGTTAGGGAGCGGTGCGCCGAGGCCCGCCGCCCGCCGCCCGCGCGGCGCGCCCGTCCGGTTGCTGTCGTGGCTGATCTGCCTCGTGTTTCTGGGTGTGCTGGGGCTTGAAGTCTACGGATTTCGCACGGGACACCTGTTCTCCCAGCACATCTGGGAGCCCGTCGGATTGCAGAGGCTGGCCAGGTTCGGCGGAGAGTATCTGGCGGTCGCCGCGCCGCTTCTTCTAATCGTACCTTGGACGTTCGCCGGGCTGATCTTGGGGCTGACCATCCTCGGCACGGCTATTGCGGTTGGTCCGCAGGCCGTGCTTGGCACCGCCTTTTTTCTCATTGCATCATGCGCGCTGGGTTCGAAACTTCTGGGCCGGGCTGACCCGGACTCGGTGGAAACGCATCTTTGCGCCACCCTGCTGGGAATGGGCGTCTGCATTTTTCTGATGACCTTCCTGGCGCGGCTGCCGGTGAATTATCCGGCCTTCTGGGCGGTGTTGCTGGCGCTCCCGGTGGTATGGGACTGGCGCGGGGTCTGGCGGCGGCTGGCGTACTGGGGCAAGAGAATCCGCTCCGCCGAACTACGCCCTCCGGGCGAGCGTGCGGCCTTCGCGCTCCTGGTCTTCGTCCTCCTGATGCATTGGTTGGTGGTGCTCAAGCCGGAAGCCAGCGCGGATGGCCTGGCCATGCACCTGGCCATCCCCGCCAACATCGCCGCCAACCACGCCATGACCTTCCAGCCCAGCCGGTTCCTTTGGTCCGTCATGCCCATGGGCGCGGATTGGTTGTACTCGATCGTTTATCTGTTCGGCGGCGAGTATGCGGCGCGCTTGCTGAACTTCGCCCTGCTGCTGCTGGTGGAGGCCTTGCTGTACTGCGCGGTGCGCCGCTGGGTCTCACCGTCCATCGGCTTCCTCATCCTGGCTTTGTTTGCGGCTACGCCCATGGTTCAACTGGTCACCGGGGAACTTTTTGTCGAGAACCTGGTGGCGGCCATGGTGCTGGGGATGATGACGGCCCTCTGGCGCTTCGGCGAGAATGGCGAGAAGCGATTCCTCTACTTGGCGGCGGTGCTTGCTGGAACGGCCATCGCCACCAAGGTGGGGGGCCTGGCATTTCTGGCGGTGGTGATACCGTTTGCGGTGGTGGAAGTGCGCCGGCACTGGAAGTCGCTGGGAGCGAAGCCGGCGGCCGCATGCGCGGTGGCACTCCTGCTCTTGCTGCTGACGGCGCTGCCAACCTACGCGATTGCCTATGGCAAAACCGGAAACCCGGTCTTCCCCTTCATGAACCAGAAATTCCCATCGCCTCTGCTGGATCGGGCGGCGGACATTAGTTTCGACCAATATCGCAAGCCCCTGAGTTGGCGCCTTCCGTTCGATCTGACATTTCACACCAGCCAGAGTTACGAAGGGCAAGACGGCTCCTTCGGTTTTCAATACCTGCTCCTGGCGCCGCTGGCGGTGGTGGCGCTGCTGGTGGCGAGGCGGAGGCCCGCCGTGAGCGGCGCGGTGGTGGCGCTGGGCGCCGCCATCGTCATCATGCGATCCGAACCGAACGCGCGCTACATCTATGCGGCGCTGCCTCTTCTATCGGTGCCCTTCGCGGCGCTGCTGGGGTGGCTGGACGGCCGCCAGCGCTGGCTGGCGCGCGTGCTCGTCTGCTACGTCATCGCGTGCACGGCTTTAGACGCTTACTTTCTTCCGTCCTCGAGTTACTACCATAAAGACTTCAGCATGCAATCGCCGCTCTCGCGCGCCGGGAGGGAGCGATACATGGCCTACACCGCTCCCGTCCGGCTGGTGATTGCCTACTGCAACCGGGCGCACCCGCGCGCCGCGGTGCTGATCGTCTCGGGCAGCGACATCGCCGGCCTCACGGGCGAAGTTTACGAGAATCACTGGCATCAATTCGCGACCCTCGACCAGATTCGCAAAACGCTCGACATGTCCGGGATGCTCAAGCTGGTGGAAGGTTGGGGAGTCCGATACTTCATCGCGCGCAAGCCCACCGCCGGCGAGTACGCGCGGCCCCCGGCCCTGCGGGAGCTGATCGAGACCTGCACCACGCCGGAATACGAGGCCGGCGATTTCTATCTGGCGCGGCTGGAGCCGGACTGTGCCGAGCGAGTCAAGGGCGCGGCCGCGCGCGCGGCCAGCCGGCCCGAGATCGTGGTTCCACCAGGCTACTACGACGACTTCGATCCGGCCATCCGGTATCGCGGCGACTGGACCAACAGCGACAAATTCGATGGCCCGTTCCAGCATACCATCAGCTTCAGCGATGTCCCCGGAGCCGAGGCATCCTTCGCGTTTGAAGGCAATGCGTTGGTCTACATGTACACCAAAGCGCCCAATCGAGGTCTGGCGGCGATTACCATCGATGGGGCCGCGAAGGGCACCATCGATCTGTATTCTCCGACCGTCGAATGGCAAAGCTCGTCCCGGTTTTGCTGCCTGGGACTTGGCAAACACCTGGTGGTGATCCGGGTGCTGGGCCAGAACAATTCTCGTTCCACGGGCCAGTTTGTGGACCTGGACGGGTTCCGGGTGGAATGAAAGTGTATACTGGACAGTTTCGGTATGCAAAGGAGGGGTCGCAGTGAACTCAGCGTCTCGCCGCAGCTTTTTGGAAACCAGCCTCGCGCTTCCGGCACTGGCTTCCGTGCCTTCGGAAACCGGCTCGCCCACTCAGGCGCCTGGCGCGCAGGGCCGCGCGCCGCAAGCCGCCCCAAAGTTTACCTATGGAACCCTGGGGAAGACGGGCATCGAGGTCACGCGCCTTTCCTTCGGTTGCTACACCTGTTCCGATCAGAGCGTGGTCGAGCGCGCGGCCGACATGGGCATCAACTACTTCGATACCGCCCGGATCTACCAGGGCGGCAACAACGAGCGCATGGTGGGGGCGGCCCTCAAGAAGTATCGCGACAAGGTCTATATCAGCAGCAAGACGCAGGGAAGGGACCAGAAGTCGGCCCTGGCGGACCTGGAAACCAGCCTGAAGGAGTTGCAGACCGATCGTCTGGACATCTGGTTCCTGCACAGCCGGAGCACGCCGGATACGGTGAACGACGAAGTGCTCGAGGCTCAGCGGATCGCCAAACGGGAGGGGAAGATCCGGTTCGCCGGCGTGAGCTTCCACGGCGGGCACGCGGAGATGATCCCGGCCATGCTCAACTTGAATCACTTCGACGTGATCATGCTGAGCTACAACTACACCATGGATCCCGCCATCGAGCCGCTGCTGGCTACGGCCCGCAAGGCCAACGTCGGATTGGTGGCCATCAAGGCGCTGGCCGGCGGCGTGCGTCCCACGGTGCAATCCTACAAGGTGGACCCGGACAAGCTGCAACGGCTGACGCGTGAAGGCGCGCCCCTGGCGGCCCTGAAGTGGGTCATGAAGAACCCGAATATCGGCACCGTGATTCCGAGCATCGTGGATAACGACCAGCTTGACGAGAACATCTCGGCCATGGGCGCGCCGTTCAGCGCCGCCGACGGCAGGTTGCTGGCCCGCCGGCTGGAAGAGATCAAGCCGCTTTACTGCCGGATGTGCGGCCGTTGTGAAGGCCAGTGCTCGCAGGGTCTGCCGGTGGCGGACGTGCTGCGCTTCCTGATGTACGCCGAAGGTTACGGCCAGTTCGCCCTGGGGCGCGAGCAGTTCAAAGCCCTGCCGCCGGCGCTTACCGAGGTCCGTTGCGCGTCGTGCGGCACCTGTACCGTGGAGTGCCCCAACGGAGTACAGGTGGCCGCCCGCCTGCATAAGGCGCAACAGCTTTTCGCCTGAAGAGTCGTATATACTAGACAGGGGCCTGGAATTCAGGTCCGAAATTCCGATTCCCAAAGGAGGGGTCGCAATGAATCCATCGTCCCGCCGTAGCTTTTTAGGAACCAGCCTTGCGCTTCCGGCACTCGCTTCCGTGCCTTCGGAAACCGGCTCGCCCGCCCAGGCGCCCGCCGCGCAGGGCCGCGCGCCGCAATCCGCCCCCAAGTTTACCTATGGAACCCTGGGGAAGACGGGCATGAAGGTCACGCGCGTCGCCTTCGGTTGCATGATCACTTCGGATCAGAGCGTGGTGGAGCGCGCGGCCGATATCGGCATCAACTACTTCGATACCGCCCGCGTCTACCAGGGCGGCAATAACGAACGCATGGTGGGGGCGGCCCTCAAGAAGTATCGCGACAAGGTCTTCATCAGCAGCAAGACCCCTGCTAAGGACCGCAAGTCGGCCCTGGATAGCCTGGATGCCAGCCTGAAGGAGTTGCAGACCGATCACCTCGACGTCTGGCACCTGCACAGCCGCAGCACCCCGGCTGAGGTCACCGACGAACTGCTCGACGCGCAGCGAACCGCCAAGCAGCAAGGGAAGATCCGGTTCGCGGGCGTGAGCTTCCACGCCGGGCACGCGGAGATGATTCCGGCCATGCTCAAGTTGAATCATTTCGACGTCTTCCTGATGAGCTACAACTACACCATGGACCCCTCCATCGAGCCGCTACTGGTGGCGGCCCACAAGGCCGGCGTGGGATTGGTGGCCATGAAGGTCATGGCGGGCGGCGCAAAGCCCACGCCGTTCTACAAGGTGGCGCCGGACCAGCTCAGCAAGCTGACGAGGGAAGGCGCGCCGTTGGCGGCTCTGAAGTGGGCGATGAAGAACCCCAACATCGACACCACGATTCCGAGCATCGTGGACAACGACCAGCTCGACGAGAACATCTCGGCCATGAGCACCCCGTTCACCGCCGCCGACGGCAAGCTGCTGGCCCAGCGGCTGGAAGAAATCAGACCGCTCTACTGCCGGATGTGCGGCCATTGTGAAGGCCAATGCTCCCAGGGCCTGCCAGTGGCGGACGTGCTGCGCTTCCTGATGTATGCCGAGAGCTACGGCCAGTTCGCCCTGGGGCGCGAGCACTTCAAAGCCCTGCCGGCGGAGCTGGCGGACGTCCGCTGCGCCTCGTGCACCAACTGTACCGTCAAGTGCCCCAACGGAGTGCAGGTGTCCGCGCGCCTGCATCGGGCGCAGCAGCTTTTCGCCTGAGGCGTGGCACGTCTGGTGGTCCGGGCAAGCTAATGAGGGCAAGCTAAAGCATGCCCCACCACGGTGGGGCATGCTTTAGCTTGCCCACGCCACAAGGAACTGCGTGCCTGCCCCTTTCAAGTCGTGCACCCGTCGTAGACTGAAGACATCATGCCGCCTGTCGCCCTGACCATCGCCGGTTCCGACCCCAGCGGCGGGGCCGGCATTCAGGCCGATCTCAAGACGTTTCACCAGTTCGGCGTCTACGGCGAAGCCGTGGTGACTCTGCTCACCGTGCAGAACAGCGTGCGGGTGTCGCGCGTGGAAGTGATGCCCATCTCGCTGGTGCTGGAACAGATTGAGGCCGTGCTGGAGGATATCCCGCCCGCCGCGGCCAAGACCGGGGCGCTCGGCTCGGCGGAGATGGTAAAGGCCGTCGCCCGCGCCGCCGCCGGCTTCCGGTTTCCCCTGGTGGTGGACCCCGTCATGGTCAGCAAACACGGCTTGCCACTGCTGCCGGAGACGGCCGCCGCCGCCATCCGCGAGGAGTTGTTGCCGCGCGGCACGCTCATCACGCCTAACGTGCCCGAGGCCGAAGCGCTCACCGGAACGACCATCCGCACGCTCGACGATATGCGCCGCGCCGCGGAGCGCATTTGCGGGATGGGAGCGCGCGCCGTGCTGATCAAAGGCGGGCACCTGGATTCGGACTCGACCGACGTGCTCTACGATGGCGCGGAATGGCGCGAGTTTCCCGCCCCGCGCCTCGATACCCGTCACACCCATGGGACCGGGTGCACGTATTCGGCCGCCATCACCGCCGGATTGGCCAGCGGCCTCAACCTGGCCGATGCCGTGGAGCGCGCCAAGCGGTTTATCCACGAGGCCATCCGCACCAACCCCGGGCTGGGCCACGGGTGCGGACCGGTCAACTTCCATGCACCTGTGCAACCGCGCAGACCTACTCGTACCTGAGCGCGTCCAGCGGATTCACGCGCGAGGCCCGGCGCGCGGGCAGATAGCCCGCCGCCACCGCCGTCGCCGCTAGAGCCAGCATGGCGCCGGCCACCACCACGGCGTCGTAAGCTTTCACTCCGTAAAGCTGGCTCTCGACGTAGCGCGCCAGCATCAGCGCCGCCGGCACGCCGACGGCCAGGCCGATGCCCAGAATCCACAGCATCTCTCGCATCACCATCCAGCGGATGCTACCCGGCTCCGCGCCCAGCGCCATGCGGATGCCAATCTCCCGCGTGCGCCGCGTGACGCTGTGGGCCATCACGCCATAGAGGCCGAGCATGGCCAGCGCCGTCGCTAGAATGGCGAACGCCGCGGCGAGCTCGAGGACCATCCGGTCGGAATCGATGTTCCGCCGGATGGTCTCGTCCAGCGGGCGCAGGTTCTCCGCCGGCAGATCCGGATCGAGCGACGCCAGCACATGGCGGATCTGCGGGATCATGCGGTCCGCAGGCAGCGCCGAGCGCACATAAAAGTTGAGCGATCCGAGGCCGAAATCCTTGTCCTGGCGCCAGGGCGTGTAGAACAAGCGCGGCGGTTTCTGTTTCACTCCGGCGTAGTGACTGTCTTTCACCACGCCGACAATTTCGATGTCCGGTTTTTTGGCATCGGAAAAGCAGAACTTGCGCCCCAAGGCGCTTCGCCCGGCCAACAAATGGCTGGCGAACTGCTGGTTGACGATGGCGACTTTCGGCGCCGTGGCGTTGTCGCGTTCCGTGAACTCCCGCCCCGCGATCAGTGGAATTCCGAGTGTGCCGAAGAACCCGGGACCCACTTCATCGATGGACGCGCGGTTGTCGGCGTGGGGGTCCGGCGCAGCTCCCTCGACCGTCACATCCGTCTTCCAATTGCTGCCGGCAACCAGCGGCAGCAGCGACGCCCCGACGCCGCGCACGCCCGGAATGGCGGCCAGCTCGCTTTCCACCCGCTCGAACAGCGCGCGGCTTTGCGCCTGGGTGTAGCCGTTCCGCTCCGGCGAGATTCCGAACCCGATGACGTGCTCCGTTTGCATGCCCAGGTCGACGTGCATGAGGTTCACCAGGCTCTTCAATAGCAGCCCCGTGGGAATCAACAACACGGCCGATATCATCACTTGCGCGCAAACCAGCAGCTTGCGCACGCGCGCCGTGCCGCGGGTGGAAGACGCCTGGCCGGATTCCTCCCGCAGCGTGCCGGCGAGCGAAGTCCGGGCCGCTTCCCAGGCCGGGTAGAGTCCGAACAGGAACCCCGCGGCCACGGAGATCCCGAGGCTGAACAGCAGCACCGGCCAATCCAGTTGCGCCGTCAAATAATAGGCCGGCATGTCTTCATCCGCGAGTTGTGCCACCAGGAACCGGAGCGTGGCGCTGCCGAGCAGGATTCCGGCGGCGCCGCCGCCCAGCGCCAGCAGCATCGCTTCGGTGAGCGGCAGCGCCATCAAGTCGCCGCGGCCGGCGCCCATGGCCGCCCGGATGGCCAGCTCCCGTCGGTGTTGCGCGGCGCGCGCCAGCAGCAGGTTGGCGGCGTTGGCCATGGCGATCAGCAGCACCAGCGCCGTGGCGGCCATCAGGATGAACAGCGGCGTCCGGCTATCGTCCCGGAAGCTGCTTTGACCCTGCCGGCCGTCCTCCAGGGTCAACCGGGACTGCCGGAAGCGCCGGACATAGTTGTCGCCGCCACCGTGGATGGTCTTGGCCTGCTCCTCCACCAGCGCGCCGTACGTGCCGTTCAACGCCGCGGCGGCCTGTTGCCGCGTGACCCCCGGCTTCAAGCGCGCCAGCAGGTACACCCAGTAATGGTCCAGCTTCTCGCCGCCCCAGAAGGCTCCTATCGCCGGCTCGAAGCAGATCGGCACATAGGCATCCGGCTCGAATCCCAATGTGGTGCTGGTGAAGCGTTTGGGCGCCACTCCCACGATGGTGAAGACGTGCCCGTTGATGCGGATCGACTGGTTCAAAACGCCGGTCCGCGCCCCCAGCCGGTCGTGCCAATAACCATAACCCAACACCGCGACGGCGTTGCCACCCCCGAGGTCATCCTCGGGCGCGATCAGGCGGCCCACCAGCGGCCCGACCCCCAGCAGCGGAAAGTAACCGCCCGATACCACCATCACCGAACCCGGCAAAGTCTGCCGTCCGAGAGCCAGGTTGGCGAACAGGTAGCGGAAGCCCGCCACCGCCGTGACGCCCTGCGGACGCTTTTCCAATTCCCGTAGCGTCCGGTAGTTGAAAATGTAGTCGTTGCCGCCGGAGTTGTCCGTGGAGGTGCTGCCGCTCTTGACTTCTCCGGGAGAAGTCAGCAACACCAGTTCTTCCGGTTTCTCCACCGGCAGAGATCTCAAAATGACCTGGTGCAAGAGGGAGAAAATCGCGGTATTGGCGCCGATGCCCAGGCCCAACGAGAGAACCACCACCAGGCTGAGGAGCGGCGCCTTGGCCAAGCTGCGAATCGCGAAGCGGATTTGTGCCATCGTTGCAGCCCATTGTACAGCGTGCGATTCCCTTTCCGGCCGCCGGGAGCATGCGGCACGAGGGCCAGGCATGCCTGGCCCCTACTCGTACCTGAGCGCGTCCAGCGGGTTCACGCGCGAGGCGCGGCGCGCCGGCAAGTATCCCGCCGCCACGGCCGTCGCCGCCAAGGCCAGCATGGCGCCGGCCACCACCACGGCGTCGTAAGCTTTCACTCCGTAAAGCTGGCTCTCGACGTAGCGCGCCAGCATCAGCGCCGCCGGCACGCCGACGGCCAGGCCGATGCCCAGAATCCACAGCATCTCCCGCATCACCATCCAGCGGATGCTGCCCGGCTCCGCGCCCAGCGCCATGCGGATGCCGATTTCCCGCGTGCGCCGCGCGACGCTGTGGGCCATCACTCCATAGAGCCCGAGCATGGCCAGCGCCGTCGCCAGAATGGCGAACGCCGCGGCCAGTTGCAGCACGATCCGGTCCGACTGGATGTTGAGCTGGATGGTATCGTCCAGCGTGCGCAGGTTCTCCGCCGGCAGATCGCGGTCGAGCGAGGCCATCACGCGCCGGATCTGCGGGATCATCTGTTTGGTGGGCAGCGCCGAGCGCATGTAGAACCCCAGCGAGCCGATGGTCTTGTCCTGGCGCCAGGGAGTGTAGTAAACCGGGTAGGGGTTCTCCTTCACCTCGGCGTAGTGGCTGTCCTTCACCACGCCGATGATCTCGATATCCGGCTTCCCCGTCCCGAATCTGTGTCCGATGGCGTTTTGCCCCTCGAAGAAGCGCTTGGCGAACGTCTGGTTGACAACCGCCACCTTGGGCCCCGCCAGGTTGTCCGCCTCGGTGAACTCCCGCCCCGCGATCAGCGGAATTCCCATCTTTCCGAAGTATCCCGGCCCGAGCTCGTTGTAGAGGCAGTGGGTGTTGGCGGGCGCCACTCCATCGGTGGTCACGTTGTTCCCCCATCGGTTACTCGCGATGAGCGGCACCATGGCCGCGGCCACGCTGCGCACCCCCGGGATGGCCGCCATTTCGCTCTCCACGCGCTCGAACAGCGCGTGGCTCTCGGCCGGCTGGTAGGCGTTCAGCTCCGGCGAGATGGAGAAGCCGACAACGTTCTCCGTGCGGATTCCCAGGTCCACGTGCAGCAGGTTGACCAGGCTTTTCAAGAACAGCCCGGTGGGAATCAGCAGCATCGCCGAAATCATGACTTGGGCGCACACCAGCGCCTTGCGCACGTGCGCCGTGCCGCGGGTCCCGGACGATTGCCCGGATTCGTCTTTGAGCGTGACAGCCGGTGAAACCCGGGCCGCCTCCCACGCCGGGTATAGCCCGAGCAGCAACCCGGTAACCAGGGAAAGCCCGAGGCCGAACAGCAGCAGCGGCTGATCCAGTTGCGCGGTCAAATAGTAGATGGGCGTATCGCTCACCGCTATCTCCGCGATCAACAGCCGAAGCGTGACTGCACCAAATAAGAGGCCCGCCATGCCGCCAGCGAGAGCCAGCAACAGGGCTTCGGTGAGCAGTTGCGCCATCAGCTCGCCGCGCCCGGCGCCCATGGCCGCGCGGATGGCCAGTTCCCTTCGGCGCTGCGCCGAGCGCGCCAGCAGAAGATTGGCGGCGTTGGCCATGGCGATCAGCAGCACGAGGCCAGTAGCCGTCATCAGGATGATCAGCGGAATCTGGCTTTCGTCCCGCATGGCGCTCTTGCCGTGGCTGCCGTCCTTGAGGGTCAGGCGCGACTTCAGGAAGCGATCGAGTTGCTTCCGGTAATAGAATTGCGGCCCCTTGGACTGCTCCTCGACGAGGGCGCCGTAGGGGCCATTGAGCACCGCTGCCGCCCGTGTCGCAGTGACCCCGGGTTTCAGCCGCGCGAACAGGTACAGCCAGTAATCGTCCCAGCGGTCGACGCCGGTCCAGTTGGGCGTCAACCGCGGCTTGAAGCACAGGGGAACGTAGGCCGCCGGCTCATCTCCGGGCGTGGTTCCGGTGAACCCCTTGGGCGTCACCCCGACCACTGTGAACGCCACCCCATTGATCCGGATGGGCTGATTCAGCACGCTGGTCTCGCCGCCCAGCTTGTCGTGCCAGTAGCCATATCCCAGCACCGCAACCGCGTTGCCGGCGCCGGGCCCAGGGGGCACCCCGTCGTCTTCGGGCGAGATGGTGCGGCCCAACAGCGGCTTCACTCCCAGCACGGGGAAATAACCGCCCGAAACCACCAGCACCTCATCCGGCACAGTCAGCTTGCCGAATGCCAGGTTGGCGCCTATAGTGCGAAATGCGGCCAGGCCGGTGACGCCCGCGGCCCGCTTCTCCAGTTCCCGGAACATCCGGTAACTGAAGATGTAATCCATGCCGCCGGAATCATCGGTGGAGTTGCTCCCGCCCTTGAACTCGCCGGGCGATGTCACCAGCACCAGTTCCTCCGGCTTCTCCACCGGCAGCGATCGCAAAATGATCTGGTGCATCAGGGAGAAGATTGCGGTATTGGCGCCGATGCCCAGGCCCAACGAGAGAACCACCACCAGGCTCAAGAGCGGCGCTTTGGCCAGACTGCGAAATGCGAACCGGATGCGTTCCATAAGGCTACTTCTTGATAAACAGCGACACCGCCATGCCGAATCCGATGGCGATCACGATACCCCGCACGGCCGTGCGCCCGATCTTCCGCGCCACCCCGGCGGCGCCGTATCCACCCACCACGGCGGCCACCGCCATAATCACGACATACGGCCAGTAGACCATGCGCGCCCAGATGAAGTAGGCCGCCGCGATCCCATTCACGCTGCCCCCGAAGACCACTTTGAGGCTGTTCATCTCGTGAATGTCCTGGAGGCCCATGATGCTCAGCGCCGCCAGCATCAAGATTCCGATGCCCGCGCCGAAATAGCCGCCATAAAGGCCTACCATCAACTGGAAGAACATCACCCCGGCGAACCAATTGGCCGAGCGGTGCGCCGGACGCCCATCCGTCTTCAACATCCGCTGTACGGGTTCCTGGACCATGAATAGCAGGGTGGCAAACAGGATCAGGAACGGCACCATGCGGTCGAAGATGGCCGGCGGCGTCCAGCGCAACAACAGCGCGCCGGTGAGTCCGCCCACCAGGCTGGGCACAATCAGCCAGCGGAAGCGCGGCTCGGCGTCGCGCAATTCCCGCCGGTAGCCCCAGGTGCTCCCGACCGTCCCCGGCCAGATGGCCACCGTGCTGGTGGCATTGGCCGTCACGGAGCCGAGGCCCAGCCAGATCAGCGCCGGGAAGGAGACCAGCGTCCCTCCGCCGGCCACGGAATTGATGGCCCCAGCCAGGAAAGCCGCTCCAAAGGCCACGGCCGCGTGTGGAAAGTCCAGTGCCAGCACAGATTTCCAGCTTACCATTCAGCGCCCGATATTCCCCTTACGACCATTAGGATTCACACTTTAGCGCCTGATGGTAGCCTTCCCGGGCGGGCGCCTTTATGATGGCAGATCATGGCGCAATTCCAGGTATTACAACCGGAAACTACCTACACTGGCGCGCGCATCGACGCGCTGAAGAAGGGTCTGCCCAAGACCACCCGGTCGCTCTGCCCCGAGTGTACGCAACTGATTGATGCCAGGATATTTGAGGAAGCCGGCAAGGTGGTCATGGAGAAGCATTGCCCGGACCACGGCGACTTCCGGGATATCGTCTTCTCCGACGCCAGGCTGTACCTGAAGATGGAGGAGTGGTCCTTCGGCGACAATCGCGGCCTGCACAACCCGGTGGTGGCCGACGCCACCCGCTGCCCGGACGATTGCGGCCTCTGCAACATGCATACCAGCCACACCGCCCTGGCCAACGTCGACCTGACCAACCGCTGCAACCTGACGTGCCCGGTCTGCTTCGCCAACGCCAACGCCGCCGGCTACCTCTACGAACCGGATTTCGAGACCGTTCGCAGGATGCTGCAAGCGCTGCGCGACGAGCGCCCCGCCCCCTGCCGCATCGTGCAGTTTTCGGGCGGCGAACCGACCATCTATCCCCGTTTCCTGGACGTCCTGCGGATGGCCAAGCAGATGGGCTTCACCCACCTCCAGGCGGCCACCAACGGCCTCAAGTTCACCAGCCTGGAATTCGCCCAACAGTGCAAGGAAGCCGGACTCCACACCTTGTACCTCCAGTTCGACGGCGTGTGCGACGACATCTACCGCCGCACGCGCGGCGAGTCGCTGTGGGAAAAGAAGTTGCAGTGCATTGAGAACGTCAAAAAGGCCGACCTGAAGATCGTGTTCGTTCCTACCATCGTCAAGGGCCTCAACGATCACCAGATCGGCGACATTATGCGGCTGGCGCTGGAATACATCGAGTGCACCAGCGGCATCAGCTTCCAGCCGGTGGCCTTCACCGGCCGTATTGCGCGCCATGAACTGGAAGCCAAGCGGTTCACGCTCTCCGATTTCGCCCACGCCGTAAAGGAGCAGACCGGTATTGCCGATCCCTACGAAGATTGGTTCCCGCTCTCCTTTGTGACGCCGTTCTCGAAGCTCATCAGCGCGCTCCGCGGCGAGGAGACCACCACCCTGAGCTGCCACCCGCACTGCTCGCTTGGCACCTACCTGTTCGTGGACCAGAACCGCAAAGCCGTGCCGGTGACGCAATTCGTGGACGTTGGCGCCATGATGAAGGAAATGGACATGCTGGCGCGCAAAGCCGGCAAGCGCCGTGTCAAGTTCTACACCAAGCTGGAAGCCTGGAACAGCCTGCGCAAGTTCTTCCATGAAGACAAAGCGCCCGAGGGCCTGGACTTCACCAAGTTTCTGCAAACCCTCCAGGGCTTTACCGACAAGAAGTACGGCCGCGGCGAGAGCGAGAAGAAAGGCTTCACCTACCGCACCTTGTTGGTGGCCGGGATGCATTTCATGGACTCGTACAACTACGACGTGGAGCGGGTGAAGCGCTGCGTGATCCACTACGCCGCCCCCAACGGCAAGGTGTATCCGTTCTGCGCGTACAATTCCGGCCCGGTCTTCCGCGAGCGCATCGAGAAGGAATTCTCCGTGCCGTTCGAGGAGCAGGAAGAAATGCAGCGCCTCACCCTGAAGGGGAAGAAGGGTTGCGGGACCTGCGTGGGCGAGCCGGAACTGGTGGGGTAGAGGTGGGGCATGCTTTAGCCTGCCCTTCGTTTTTTCATAGTTCAAACCGACGAAGCAGAGCGCCGTAATTTCGAAGGGGAAGGATGCATGGCAGCCGGAGGGCCGGAGCGGATGTCCTGGAGGAGGCGGAACAGGACGCCAGACAATCTCTTGGCACGCTTCTGGCCAAAGTCCGGACTTGCCACCGAGCCGTCAGCCCTCGACACAAGCGGAAGCGAGACGATAGAACTGGTATCCGCGCAAGTCGGAATCCTTTCGGCCGGCCTGTTGCCACACCTCCGCCACACTCAGATCTCGCAGCAACCGCAGTTTCCTGGCAGCAAGGTACCGTTCGACTTCCTCGGGGCACAGCCCGAAGGTCCATGGCTCCCCGTATGAGCGCAGCCTGGATAACAGTTTCTCCGCACCGAAGAACAGCTTTGGCTCGTCGAGAACTCTGCGATCGACGTATGTGAACAGCAAGATGCTGCCGCCCGCAGCTTGCCCAATCTGCCGCAGTATTCCATCGACGGCCTCCGCGGACAGGTAGTTCGTGACGCCTTCCCAGACAAAACACGCGGGCCGCGTCCCATCAAAGCCGGCGCGGCCCAAAACATCTCCCACCGGCTGTGTATTGAAATCGATACTGCCGAATTGGACCCGTTCCGGCAGCGATCCGATTTTCCCCCGCAGCGCCGCTTGTTTGGCGGACGACATCTCCGCGCGGTCCAGCTCAAAAGTGCTCGCTCGTTGCGCGGCTGGCAGGCGATAGGCGCGGGTATCGAAACCGGCTCCGAGCAAGACGAGCTGGCTGGACGTTTCCAAAGCTCGCGTCACTTCATCGTCGATCCACTTCGTGCGGGCGATGCCCGCGGCTCTGGCGCCGGGCGACGCTCGATCCAAAAGCCGCTCCACCAACGCGCGTCCCGCGCCACACCGGGCAATCTCATACAGCCACTTGCGCCTCCGGTGAAGAAAGCGTGCGGCGAATGGGTCGCAAAACAGCCGTGCATTCGCGGGCCGGGCCGATTCGATGGCGCGGAACAACGCCATGTATTCGGCCGTAAGGCTGGCCCGGCTTCTCATGAGACTCGCAGCCGCTCTTAAGGCCTCACCACCACTTTGCCGCTCGCCAGGTTCTCGTAGTCGTCTTCAACCCGCACGGCGATGGTGTGCTCTCCCGGCCCGGCGTCGATCGTCAGATCGTAATCCAGGTCCAGCGAATCCGAGAGCTTGGTCACCGGCGCCACCACCGTCCATTCGCCGCCATCGAGCGAATACTCGGCCTTGGTGATGTTATTCAGCGCGTCCGCGGCGTGCCAGCGGACTTCCAGCTTGCCGCCCGTGCGCGTGGCGGCCAGGCCCGTGATCTTCGGAGGCGTGTTGTCGATCCAGAACGCATCGCTCTCCATGCGCGCCGTCAGCGCCTCCGAGGGCGGATTCGCGGGCGCATCCGACGCCGTGATGCGCAGACGGTATTCGCCGTCGGGAAAGGCCGTGGAATCCCACGAGATGTATTTCTCCGCCACCCGATCCTTCAGCGGCTTCCACTCCGTTTCGCCGGCGCCGCGGATTTCCACGGTGTAGATCAGCGCATCGCCGTTGGGGTCGGACGCCAGCCAGCGCGCGCCTACATACCCCTTGGCGAACTGCATGGCCGGCGTGGTGGTGGTGGTGTCGAGCGAAATCGCCGGCGCGCCGCTCGCCGGACGTTTTCCCAGCGGCGGCAGATTGAGCGTCTGCTGCGTAAAAACCAGCGGCGTCACCGGCGCCGGGAACTTGTAATTGGGCGGCGTCATCTCGATCTCTTCGATACGCGGCTCCACGTTCTTCGGCAGGTACGCCAGGTCCACCGATTCCAACTCCGGCGAATGCCCCGAGCCATCGGCGGTGAGCGTGGCTTTCCACTGGACGAACCGCGCCGCCGGCGCACTCACGCGGCCGCCCTTCGTCTCCGTGATGGGCGGCGAGAAAGGACTCCAGTTCTTCTGCGGCTGATCCAGGTTGCCGCTGCGCGCGGCGATGGCGACCTGGCCGCCATTCAGGTTGGCCTCGAAGCTCAGCCGGCCCCACAAGGAATACATGCCGGCGTCGAAAACGTCGCTCTCGATGGTGCCCTCGCGCTCCAGGCCCGGGCCGATCTCATACACCTTGCCGGTGTTCCCGGTGGCCGCGTAGAGACGGCCTTCCCGGCCCGCCTGAAACGCCGTCACCTGTGTGGCCGGCACCGTCAGCAGCGCCGTCGAGAGCGTGGGCGATTCGATGCGGTAGACATTGCCCTTGTTCCCCGTGCCCAGCACCACGCGGCCCGCGGCGTCGAACGCGATGGCGTACACTACATCCTGCGCGTGGCTCCAGATCCGCCGCGGATTGCCGTTGGGCTCGATGCGGTACACTTCGCTGCCACCGATCAGCCCGGCGGGCGCGCCGAGCGAAACCGGCGGTTGAGCCGGAGGCCGGACCGGGGTGCCCCCTGGGCCCGGCACCGCGGTTCCGGGGGCATTCACCGTGACCGTTGCCACAGCGGGCGCGGGCGCAACCGGCGCGGGCGCGGGCAGAGCCGCCTGCTTGGCGCCCACCGCTGCCGCGTAGATTGGGCCGTCACTCGCCACTGCCACCGCCGTCACTTCCCGCTTGGGCGTCTGGTAGAGCACGAAACCCTCGCCGGCCGGCGATACCCGCATCACCAGACCGCCGGGTTCGGTCCCGATGATCGCGTTGCCGCTCGCGTCGATGGTCATCGAGCGCACGTGCGTCTCATCGCTCTTGAAGAACATGCTGCCTTTGCCGTCGGGCGCGACGCGATGGATCTCACCCGGATCGCCCGTGGCCACCAACAGGTTTCCCTGGCTATCGAACGCCAGCGCCCAGATATATTTCGACTTGGGATCGTAGAACACTTCCGGCTTGCCGTTGCCGGCGATGCGATAGACCTTGCCGTCGGGCGTTGTGGCCGCGTAAACCCGGTCCTTGGAATCGACGGCGATGGCGTGGATCTCCAGCGCGTCCAGGTCCGCCAGCAGCTTGCCCTGGCCATCCGGCGGGATGCGGTAGAGCTTGGCCCCGTTGCCGCCGCCGGCGTAGAGGTTGCCCTTGGAATCCCGCGCCAGCGCCCAAAGGTAGGCCGAAGAGGTATCGAACAGTTCCCGCGAGAGCGGCGCCAGGGTAAGCTGGCCATCGCTGCGCAGCGAGAGGTTCTTCACGATGCCCTTCTCGAAATCCGCGAACTCGCCCTGCGACCAAGTGCGCGTTTGCCCGGCGAAAAGCGCGGAAGCAAGCAGGCACAGGACTGCCGCTCTCTTACGTTCGCGGCTCGGAACGGAGCCGCGAACGTAAGAGAGCGGTGCTTGCGGTGAAACGATGTCCTTAGTCATTTGAATTTACTGGTTAGTTACTTCACGTGGATGCGAAGCGAGTAGCTACCGGTTACTACGTAATCGAACGGCAGGGCCATCTGCTCCGTCGCCGTCTCCGGCGACGTGAACAGCGAGCGGTTCGACGCCCGCCCCGCCTGCATCACGTTCAGCACCGAGGCCGGCAGGCTCGGCAGCGTCTTGTCCTCGTAATATGCCGTGGGGCTCGATTCCACCAGCGAGACGTACAACTTGTTGTTCGTGCGCTCCTGGTTGAGCAGCGAGACCGTCCCCGGCAGGTCGATAAACCGGTTCATCGCTCCCGCTATGTTCTGCATGCGGTTCACCGTATCGGCGTCGCTGAGCAAAATGCGGTGATCCCCCTTGGCCAGGCCGATCGGAATCTTCACTTTGAATTCGCGCTGCAGCGGCTCGCCGCGATACGGCCGCAGGAAGACCTTCACCGGGACTTCGTCGCCCGCCTGCACCTCCGGATTCGCCACCCAGGCGTTCTCGATAGTGGCCACGCGCCGCTCCGGCAGCAGGTCCACCGTCACGCTGACCCGTGTCACGTCGGGAGGGTTCACGTTGTTCAGGTAGAGCCGGTTGAGCTTGTCGCCAAACCAGCCCGCCAGCGCCAGCGGCGCGGGCATGGGCAGGTCGCCGGAAGCCTGCATGGTGGAGAGCGACACGTTCCGCTGGCCGCTCAGTTCCACCTTCCCGTTCAGGCGGTAGGTGGCTTCATCCACGAATTCGTTGAGGCCGGAGATGGAATTGTAGAGCGTCAGCATCATCAGATAGGGCGTCCACTTCTGCTGCACGAAAATGTTGAAGTGGAAGTCCTTCTCGCCGCGGACGGCCTCCGCGGCATCCAGCGACCGCACCTTCATGGTCACCGGGATCATGTCCGACCGCGCTCCCAGCACGCCCATAATGCCGCTATGGCGGTCCTGGTGGAGCGATCCCACGATGCCGGTGGCGTTGGCGAACTTGTTGGGCTGGTAAGACGAGGAGAGCGTCATCAGCACGTCGCCCTTGCTCATGGGCATATCGACCGGGCCGAGGTTGAAGAACGAGTGCCCGAAGGCCAGCACCCGCTTGCCGTCGTTATACGTCACGGTTCCGAGGCCGGTGACGCTCATGTCGCCATCCACCAGCACGCCCGCCACGGCTTCTCCGGGGTTGAGCGAATGTTCCCAGCCGGCCACGGGCTGGTTGGTATGGAGCGCGCTGCCCGCTCCTCCGCCCTGCGCCATGGTGATGCCAAGCTGCTGGAACATGGGGCCGAATTCGCGCAATGTGCTCTCGGTGAAACCCGAGAACACCAGCGGCGCCTCGATGGGAACCATCATGGGCGAAGCTCCCGCCGCCACCGCCTGCCCCAGCAACTCGCCGGGAACCGATACTTCGGGGCCGCGCGCCTGGAGTTTATCGGGCGTGCGCGCATCTTCCGGCCGGGAGCGGTCGAAATCGTTGATCTCCAGCATCAGCTCGATGGGCGTGATCCCGCAGATGGCGTCCGGAGAGAATACGCTCAGCCGCAGCGCCACCGCGCCGATCAGTTTCCCGCCGACATACACCGGGCTGCCGCTCATGCCGCCCGCCACGTTGGTGCGGATGGCCTTGCCTCCCAGTTTGGCCAGGATGATATCCTGCCTCGGTCCCCAGGCGTTCTTCCACAAGCCGACGATCTCCACGGGAACCGGCTCGGCTTCCGCGCCTTGAAACACGGTCCAGGCCGTGCCCTTCATGCCGGGCTTGATTTCGCCCAGCCGCATGATTTCGACCTTGCCGGCCACGGGGCGCGCGAGAGGCGCGTCCGCCGCATAGACGGGGAGCGCAACGGCCGCGAAGGTCAACGCGATCGCGGCATTCCGTATGTTCATGGGGTCAACAGCTCCAGTTGGTTCTATTGTACTATGCGCCTCGCCAGAGCCGAACACGAGGCGGAAGTTCGGCCGCGCCTCCAATATCATATGAGTGATGGGCATTGACGACAGCTTGGTCCGGGAGATCGTCCGCCGCCTGCTGGGTGTCGCCCGGCCGGACCGGATCATCCTCTTCGGCTCCGCGGCCACCAGCGAAATGACCCGCGACAGCGATATCGACTTGCTGGTCGTCGCCCCGGCGCCTTCCAACACTCTGGATGAGCGAGTGAAACTCTACCAGGCGCTCCGCGGCCTCGGCTTTCCGGCCAACAAGTACGGGCGTGTCATTTATGAAGCTGTCTGACGAAGCCTGGCATTGCTGGTCCGGCAATGGATCGCCAAAGCCGAGGTCAACTACCGAACCGCCGAGCGCCTTGTACGCGACGACGAACCGATCCGAGAGTCGATCGCGTTTCACGGCCGGCAGACGGCCGGCAGCGCGGGTTGGCAAACCGCGCCGGCCACCACAGCCAGCCGTTGAAGCATCGCCTCGCCGATGGTGCAAACGACTCGGCGAGTAGAAGACTGCGTCGCGGAGCTGAACATGGCGACAGGTGCCCCGGGGCCATTCGCGATCGAGGGCGCGTTTCCGATCAGCGAGCCCGAGCGGCATGGACTCGCGGTCCACAAGGAACTCGCGGACGCTCGCGTTGAGTCGCAGGAACAAATCCAAGAGAGATTGTTCAGGAGTCCACCGTGGACGTGCCGGCGGACACGCCGGAAATACCGGAGACCCCCGCGCGTTTGGCGCGCTGAACGAAGGCTTTGTCGAAAGAGACGAACCGGGCGCCGGGCGGTCTGCTACTCAAGTGCATCGCATCGGCGAGTTCCATTCCGCACTCCGTGAGCGCCAGCGCGGCAACCAGCGACGATTCATCCTCCGCATGTACGTTCTTGAGACCCAGCAACTTCGTGAATGCGCCCCGAATCGCACTCTCCTCAAATCCGTACAGGCTCCGGAGCACCCAGCCCGTTTCGAGGAATACCGTCTTTGCGATCCAGATTGGCTCGGCCGCAAACAGAGCGCGCGCGGCGGCCGCCTGCTTGGGTTCGTCGCCGGTCAGCAGCCGGACTAACACGTTAGTATCGACCGCGAGCATGGCGCCGCATCACTTCCCGGCCAATGGCATCGCGCATTCGCCCGGGCATTCCCGATTTGCGCTTGGACCGCAGACAACCGGCTACCTCCTCGAGATCGGTATCGGGTAAACGGGCAGCGGGACGGAGCACGATTCCGTCGCCGGTTTCTTCGACTGTGAATTCGGTGCCCGGCCCCCAAGCCCGGGAATCGCGTATGCCCTTAGGCAGGATGATTTGGCCCTTGGTCGAAAGCCGCGTGGTATCCATCGGTAAGACTCCAGTAAGATTATGGCACATCCCGGCCCGCGATGGCCGCCGCCCTACCCGCCACCCAGCGCCGCCGGGAGCGCGGGTTGGCAAACCGCGCCGGCCACCACAGCCAGCCGTTGAAGCATCGCCCCGCCGATGGGGACTTTCAGGACTTCGGCGAGCACCTGCGTCCCGCCGTGGAGAAAATCCAGCCGGCCGTCCTCGACGCGCACTTGCCGCGTCTCGCGCTGCGCCAGAGCCTGGCGCAGAAACCGGAGTTCGCCTCGATAATTCAGCTCCCAAGCCACGCCGCCGATGGGAAACAGTCCCCGATCGGTGATGGGCGAGCCGGGCAGGTCCTTCCCCATCCCGGTGGCGTTGATCACCAGGGAGGCGGGCGGCAATTTGCCCATCGACTCGTCGTTGATTTCCGGGAGCACGTTGCAGTGGTACTCGAATTCGATATCCGTGTCGAAGCCGGCCACCATTTTCCGGAGGCAGTCGAGCCGGCCCGCGGAACGATTCACCACCGTCACGCGGCGCGGGCGGTCCGCGCGGTCCCGCTTCTGGACGAGATGCAAGGCGATGGCGGTGGTCGAGCCACCCGCCCCGAAGCACAGCACGTGCCCGCCGGTCCTCCCGAAATAATCTTTGCCCAGCAGCGCGTCGAGGCTCAGCCCGGCGGTGACCGGGTCCTTGGCATGGCCGGCCGGCAACGCTCCATTCTTGGATATGCTGGACACCTCGGCGCAGGTCACCGCGTAAGGGTCGAGGCAGTCGAACATGTCGCGGGCGGCGGCCAGCAGATTGACCTTGTGCGTGGTCACCAGGGCGCCCAGAGAGAGCGGATCGTACTTGATCTGGGCCACCGCGCGCCGGTAGTTCCGCGGGTCGTCGTGGAGCACGAAATCGACGCCCTCGAGGACCACCTCTTCACGGCCCAGCTCCTTCATCCACAGCGGAAAGACCTTCATGATGGACGATTGGGCGGTGGTGACGCCGAAAAAGTACATGGTGGGCCTGGTCTTGTTGTCGATGACGCGGTATCCGCCATCCGCGCTCACCACGCGTTTGCGGAAGCCTTGACGCTCGATGTGATGGTCGTAGCGCGTCAGACGGCATTCCTCCAGCAGGATGTCGAAGGCAAATGGCGATGTGGTGTTTATCGCCCTAATCCGAACGGAATCGCGATGGTCATCAGATTAAGGTTGGTGAAATTATGCAATAGCCCGGACTCGATCAGGATCTTCCGGCTGTCGGGACTGAAGCTCGGGTGCGGGTGGTCCGGCGCATCCTTGTGGCCGGCCGTGAGAAGTGTGATCTCGCCGGTGGGCACATAGATGAGATAGATGTTACCGGCGAAGGTGTCGCCAACGGCCCACTTGCCATCCGGCGACCCGTTGCAGTGCCAGAAGCCCTGGCCCGACACCAGGCCGTCCCGCCCCCGCACCGTGCCCTTGACGTCCACCTGGCCGAGAACTCTCACCTCGTCGGTGCGCACGTTGATCGAGACCAGCCCGGTGGGCTTGGTGCGCAGCCGCAGCTCGTGCGCCATGATCACGAAATAGACGTGATCCTTATCCACCCAAGCTTCGTGAGTCACCCATTCGTCCGGGGTTTCCTTATACAAGGGCCGGTTCCCTGTACCGTCACTCCGCGTGATCCACATGCGCTGCGGCGCATCGCCTCCGGTCTCGTGGCAATACAGGATCTCGCCCGGCACGTAGGGATTCGCCTGAATATGGCCCATTTGAAACGGCACGTCGACGACGGTCGAAACCGCCCCCGTCCGGAGGTCCATCTTGCGGATGCCGCCCCAAGCCGGCTGCGGCGGCCCTCCGCGCCCACCGCCCGGCTGCGCTTTCCCCACGCCGATGTACGCCACTGTCTCGTCGGCGTCGAGCGTGAAGCCTCCCGACTCCCGCAGATCCGCCGGCATGGTTCCGACGGCGCGCTCATAGCTGGCAGGGTCCTTCATCTTGCCGGCCTGGCTGTCGGCAAACAGCGGGTCGAGGTTGAGTTCGATGAGCTGGGCCGGCGCCCCCATGCCGCCGCGGAAAAAATACAGCTTGTTCGATTTGCGGGCCACGTTGAGACTTCCCGTATTGGTAGCCCCCTCGGTGAGCTGGATGATGTCGCCGGTAGCCTCACGGACCGCAAACGCCTGCGAACGGCCGCCGGCTGCCCGGTTGGATCGAAAGACGACGTATTGCCCGTCGGAGGTCCATTGCGGATGCGTCTGGTAGATCTTGGCATCGTTGAATGTGCCTGACGTCAGCGCCGTGACGGTGACGCCCGTCGTCGCGTCGACGAACGTGCGCATTTCGGAGGGAAAGCGTCTGCCCACATCGGAGGCCAGCGCGGACGAGGTGAACAGTATCGAGGCCGCGACGAAAACGCCGCCGGCGGAGAGGGATTTGGTTGGCATACGGAATGAGGTCTGCACTCCTTCCCAGAATAGCCTGAGACTGACTACCCGCTGTCGGCGTGAGCTGGGTCCGTGGGGCAGGATGGCATCCTGCGGCGGGTTGGCAACCCGCCAGTTGTACCGGTAGACGGGGTGCCCCCTGGGTTACGCGCCACTTGCCGACGCGCAGGCGATACCGGTCTTTCAACGCACCCTGCAACGCCTTGATGTCGCCGCGACCGTCAGCGGCAAACGCTTCCAAGGCGTGAATAACACGTATCGCCTCGGAGCGGTCCATGTGGGCGAGCTCGCGCTGAGCGGCAGGCTTATAGACGAGAAGCTGTGTCACAAACCCAGCCGCTGCTTCAATTCGCCGTGAGAGATGATTTCTCCGTGTTCGGCTTCGGCGGCGAAGATGCGGGCGATGGTCCCTTCGTCGACTTCTTCTTCGGGAGCCATCGCGAGCCGACGGGCGAACTCCTCATCGCTGATGGGCTGGGGGGGCCAAAAGGGTCAACAGCGCGTGGACCTGCTGCGGCGGTAAGGCGTCAATGATCTCATGAAGCCGGTCCACGTCACTCATGATTAGCTCCCTGGCCGGCGGTTTGGTATGCCCGGGCACATTCGAACTGCCGACCTTTTGCTCCGGAGGCAAAGAATCGATGTGTATGTCATTCATTCTACAGCAGGCCCACGACGATTATGAGCGCGAATTAAGGGGTGTTGAGCGCTTGTTGTGTACGCTGTTGTGTACCCGCTCCGGTCCATCCAAAGACGTTCGCCAGCGCTGCCGTCGCTGCCCCGCCATGATTCCGTAGTTTGCCCGCCACCACCGATGATTGTACGCCTATTTTAGGGGAGGCGCAGGGTTAGAAGCTCGGCGACAACGATTCCGACGTCATCAACAACCCCGTCTGCATTAAGTGCAGCTACGCAAATGCCGGGTACGACCAGCCGAACGTAGTCTCGCTCGACTTCGTCTACACGCTCCCGAAGGTGAAGAACGCGCTCGATCAGCCCGTGCTTCGGCAGGTCTTCAACGCATGGGAGCTCAGCGGCGTGATCCGGTACCAATCGGGCATGCCGGTCAACATCACCTCCAACGGAAACCTGTTTGGCCTGAACATAGGCGCAACGGCGGCCAATTCCCCAATCTTGTCGGCGACCCCTATGCCGGAGCGAGCGGCTCCATGCTGATCAATCAGGCGGCCTTTGTTCGTCCGGCGGATGGCCAGTGGGGCAGTCTCCGCCGCAACTCGATCCGCTTGCCGGGCATCGGCAATGTGGACACGGCCCTCACGAAGGGCTTCAACTTCACGGAACGAGCGAAGTTGACGTTCCGTTTCGAAGTCTTCAACCTGTTCAACCATCCGGAAGTCTGGGGCATGCGGACCTGGGGAACGGCGGCAAGCACAAGATCGCGGCGCCGATGCTCACGATGCGCGTGCCTCGCATCTCGTTGCCTCTCTACCCGACGGTTCAGGGCTGTCCGGCGCCGGTCTGCGCGCTCTTCAGACGATCGTACTCGGCCCGCTCGGCGCGCGCCTGGTCCCGTTTTCCCATGCGCAGGTACACGCGCGCCAGCTCATAATGCGCACGCGGCTCACTGGAGTTCAGCTCGATGCTGCGGGCGAGCTCGCTGGCCGCCTCCGGCCACTTGCTCTGACTTGACAACAGCGTACCCAGTTCCAGGTGCGATTCCCAAAAGGCCCCGTTAAGCGCAATCGACCGGCGCAGCTCGGTCTCTATTTCGGGGGTGTCCGGATTGGGCGCGGCGGCCAAGGCCTTGGCGTGAAGAAACACGGGCAGGTAGTTCTTGGGCGTCCGCTTCTCCCAGGCCGCATAGGACGCGATGACCTCCGGCAGCCGGGCGCCCGCGTGCTCCAGAATTCGGCCCAGAAAGACGTACGGCTGCTCGACCGTGGGGTCCAGACGGATTACTTCGAGGAAGGCGCTCACGGCATCCTCGGGCCGGCGCTGAGCGTAACAGGCCACGCCATAGGCGAGCGCGATCTGCGGGTTCTTGGGAAACTGGCGGTGGCCCTTCTCCAATATAGCCAAGGCCTCCGAGAAGTCCCCGTGCTCGAGAAGGGCCTGCCCAAAGTCCGACAGAAAAACCTCTTGCGCCGGTGCGCCCTCGAACGCCCGGCGCAGTTCGGGCAGCGCGGAATCGGGCCGTCCCGCCGCTTGATATGCTTTACCCAGGACGTGATGCGCTTCCGGGGTGTCTCCTCCCCGCAATGCGGCCTCAGCCCATTTCACCGCCTGCTCCGGCTGGCCTGCCTCGAGCGACAGCGCGGCGGCGTTGGCGGCCGCCTGCGCGCCGGCCCCAGGCGTGGCCGCAAAGCGGCGCTCCCAGCCGGCGGCCCGGGCGAGATCGCCGGTGCCCGCGTAGAACAACGCCAGCGCGTGCTGTACAGGAGGAGTGTCAGTGCCGAATTGCTCCGCGCGACCGGCGGCCTTCGCCGCCATGTCCTTCTGCCCGCTCTTCAGATAGGTCTGGGCCAGCGCCACCCATACGACGGCGCTCCGCGGGTCCAGTTTCGCCGCTTTTTCCAGGAATTCACGCGCATGCACGAGGTCGTTCCGGTTGAGCGCCACAAGGCCCTGCCGCAGATCGTCTTGCGCCGGCGCGGCCCAGGGCAGCAGCAGCCCGGCAACCAGCACCAGCACCGCGGTGCGAGGGCTCTTCATCGCGGCGGTCCGGGCTCCTTGACCCGCACCACACGGTCACCGGCGACATTCCTCAACTCTTGAACCACTCCCGATGGCCAACGGATCTCCACAGTGTCCGCGGATTTGTCCGGCCCCAGCCCGAAGTGCACGGGCCCGGCGCTGGAGGAGGCGTAACCGAAGCTGAACGAGACATGGTTATACTGCGTGGCGGTGCGCGTCACGACTTTGATTCGCGCCCCGATGGCATCGCGATTGCTCTTCGTGCCCTCCAGTTGGAACTCCAGCCAGTGGTTGCCCCCCGGACTGTCGTTCATCCAGATCTCGGCCGGCGCTCCAATCGCGCTCACGACAACATCCACGCGCCCGTCGCCGTTCAGGTCGCCTATAGCCGAGCCGCGGTGCCGCTTGGGTGGCTGCGCGGCCAGGCCCGCTTCGGCCGTGAACGGGGCGAACCTGGCGCCGCCCAGGTTGCGAAACACGGTGTTCTGCTGCTCGACCTGGCCCTTGCGCACGGGCAACATGACCTCGACGTGGCCGCGAGTGACGAAGAGGTCCTTCCAGCCATCGTTGTCGAAGTCGCAAACGGTGGGCGAGTAGCCTGCCATCGGGAGGCTGCCAACGCCCATTCCGCTGCTGCGGGTGATGTCGGTGAAATCCCCTTTCCCCGTGTTTCTGAAGATGGGAAAGGTCTCGTCATCCAGCGCCACGAACACGATGTCGGGATAGCCGTCGTTGTCGATGTCGCGGAAATCCACCCCCATTCCGGAGATCCACTCGGCATCCTCGCGCAATGCGACGTTGCTCTCGAAGGCGACCTCTTCGAATTTCCCGCCGCCCTTGTTATGGAAGAGGAAGTTGTCGAGTTTGTCGTTGGTGACGAAAATATCCATCCAGCCGTCGAGGTCGTAATCGGCAATACCGGCGCCCATCCCCTTACCCGGGTGCGCGCGAATGCCAGACTCGGCCGAGACATCCCTGAAGGTCCCGTCGCCGTTGTTGAGAAACAACTGGTTGGGGGTCTTTTTATAGAACTTCGGATCGCAATAGTCCCGCCCGCCCGCTGTCGGGCAGGGCGGCTCCGTGCGGATGTCCCAGCTCATGTAATTGACTACGAACAGATCCAACAACCCGTCGTTGTTGACATCCACCCACGCGGCGCCGACCGACCAGAGAGGGCCATACTCGCTATCGGGCTGATCGATTCCCGCCTTTTTGGTCACGTCGGTGAAGGTGCCGTCTCCGTTGTTGTGGTAGAGCCGGTTGCCATGGACGCCGCCGACAAAGAGGTCCTCTTGGCCGTCGTTGTCGTAGTCGCCGACGGCGGCGGCCACGTCGTAGCCGTCGCCCCCCAGTCCGGCCTTTTCCGTGACGTCCGTAAAATGGCCCTTGCCATCGTTGGCAAACAGCCGGTCGGAGTACTTGGGCGAGGTCTTCTTCAACGTGTGGATGTCGGCGCCGTTGGCGAAGAAGATGTCCAGATAGCCGTCGTTATTGTAGTCGAAGACCGCGACTCCGCCAACCATGGTCTCGGGAGCATGCCGCTCGGGCGTCTCACAGGCGTCCAGCGTAAAGGGGATGGGCCGATAGACAAAGTGAATGGGCGATTCGGCGGGCGCAGCCCGCCACAGGGCCGGGCCGAGAAGCGCGGTCAGAACTCCAACCGCCCCTATGATGGCTGCCCGCACGGTCTTGTCCCCTGTCCAGTATAAAGGAAAAGCCCCCGCCGCCGAAGGCGGGGGCTTGGTCTGGTCTACAGGTCTGGCGGCCGGCTAGAAATGCAGCCGGAGAGAGACCTGGGCGTGACGCTCACCCGAACTCGAGGTGATCTGGCCGAAGTTCGAGTCTTGCATGTTCGTGTCGGGGCTGCCGAGCTGAACCTTATTGAACGCGTTGAAGGCCTCCAGCCGGAATTCCAGGTTGAAGCGCTCGGTGAAGCGGAAGGTCTTGAACAGCGCAGCGTCGAGCGTGCTGTTTCCAGGACCGTATATGTCGTACGGAGCGGCGTTGCCGCCTGTCAGAGGGGCGGGAACCTTGAACGCGCTGGTGTTGAACCATTCTGCCCAGCTCCGGCCCCCGGAAGGCGAGCCGATATCCTGGCCGGTAACGTCGGGCCGGCACCAGCGCCACACACCCTGACATCCGTTGTAATTGACGTTGATGGGAGCGCCCGTGCGGATGGTCAGAATGCCGTTCAGCCCCCATCCACCGATCACGGTGTTGAGGGCGGAGTTCATAGTCCCACCGAGGGCCTTGCCCTTCCCAATCGGCAATTCATACACGAAGCCGGTAGTGAAACTGTGGCGATGGTCCCACTGGGCGTTGGAGTACATGCTCGAGAAATCCAGCGGATTGGGGGACGGGCACGTGTTGCTGAGAGGAAGGCACGCATCCGTCATGACATGCGCCAGGGCGTAGGAGGCGATGAACTGCAATCCGTTGCTCAACCGCTTCTCGACCTTCACGGTGAACGCGTTGTAGTTGGCGTAGGCGTTGCTGTTGGTGACGCTGCCCACTCCGATGTACGGAATTGGCTCGAGCGACGCGCACGTGATGCTGGTGTTGGTGGTCCCCATGTTGGGGCAGGGATTCCCACCGCTTTGGTCGGTTTCGTATTGGTGGCTCTGGTGATTGCCGACATAGGCCAACTCCAGCGCCGTCTGCCAACCAATCTCGCGCTGGACCGCCACGTTCCACTTCTGCACTAGCGGGCTCCGGGCGTCCGTGCCGAAGCCATTGAACTTGATGGGGATGGGCAGGGAAAAGACGTTCGCGGGCCAGCCACCGGAGAGCCCCCCGGCGAACCACGGATTGGTAACGAAATTGTTGGGAAGCGGGTTGTTATTCAGGTCTTGGCGGCCTACGTTCATGGTAGCGTTGAACGGCGCGTTTTCGCCCAGGTTGGGACTGCCACCCAGGTTTTCCTCGCCGCCATAGAAGATCCCGAAGCCCAGACGAAGGACCATCTTCGGAGCTATTTTGTAGGCCAGGCCAAACCGCGGACCAAAGTCCCACTTGTCCCACGGGTACATGTACTTGTCAACCGCACCGCGGGACACCGTAACGTTGGGGAAGGCCGAGGCAAAGTTGGGCGGCAGGGCTATGTTCTGGTTGTTCCCCTTGGGGATGTAAAGCGTCACGTTTTGCCACACGAAGTTCGACGACCGGCCGAACCTCTCATAAGTGGGCGAGAACAGCTCGTACCGCATCCCCAGGTTCAGGGTCAGTTTCGGGGTAACTTTCCAGTCGTCCTGAGCGTAGAACGCCCAGGTTGACTTCTGCGAAGAGATGAAGTTGGTGGTGGAGATCGATCCGCTGTCCACAATGCCCAGCAGGAATGAGGCGATCCCATCGCCGCTACTGCCGCTGAGGGCGCCGGCGCCAGGAAATGCCGTGGCGTTGTTGGAGAAGTTCATGTCGCCGTGCGGGTCGGAAAACTGGATGAAGGGGAACTGAACCAGGCGGAGCTCGGCTCCGAATTTAAGCGCGTGGGAGCCCTTATTGATAGCCACGTTCTGGATGAAGTCCCGGACGTTGCTGTACATCAGCATGGGCTGCCATCCGCCCGCGCCAAAACCGTTGTAGCGGGAGGGCGAGAGCCCCGGCAGTCCGCCATCCTGCGGCATGGAATAAGTGGGGTCGTATCCTCCAATACCGAAGGCTTTGTAATCGTCCGCGTCCTGGCCGGGGCCGACAATCGAGGTATGCAGGCGCGTGGTGGCGGCCCGGCTCTCGGTAACGAGGGACGGGCTCCAAACTCGCGTGTACCCCAGTTGTGCGTTGCGGGTAAAGGTGGATTGGACGTTTGCATTCCCGGACACCGTGCCGAGTGTCACGGGCATTGTATTCGCGCCGCCCGAGGATTGGTCCATCCAGCTCAGCGAGCCGTAAAGGCTGTCCTTATCGCTGATCTTGAAGTCGCTGCGGAGATCGCCCGAGTCCATACGCATGAAACCCGGATCGACGTAATAGTAATCATTCAGCGGGAAGCCACTATAAGGCTGGTTCGGCGCCGGAAAGAGCTGGAGGATCTTGGCCGCGGCGGGGTCGAACCGGGTTGAGGGGATGATGTTTCCGGGAAAGGGAGTGCGTGTCAATGCGCCATTGACCGTCTGGAGGCTGGTCGGATCGAAGATCTGGTACTGGCCAATGCTGTTCCCTGTTGGGCCGGTTCCAATCGACGGCCCAAGCAAGGCCGAGAAATCGCCCTTGACCTCCGCCGGCGTGGGAAAGGTGGCGAAGCCACTGCCGTTCAGGGTCGACTGCCGGGTGCCCTGATAGTCGCCGAAGACGAAAAAGCGATTTTTGAGAATAGGGCCGCCCGCGGCTCCGCCAAACTGGTTCTGTCTGTATACCGGCCGTTGCGCTCCCGCCCTATTGTTCTGCCACGAGTTGGCATTGAGGTCGTTGTTCTGAAGGACCTCCCACATGCCGCCGTGGAGTTGGTTGGTTCCGGTCTTGAGGTTGACGTTGACCACGCCTCCGGCGCCCCGGCCATACTCCGCGTTATACCCGCTGGTCATAACCGTCATCTCGCCAATGGCCTCGGGCGGCGGACCAATGACGAACGAGGCCCCGTTCAGAAAATCGATGACGTCGACATTGTTATCGACACCATTGAGCAGGAAGTTGTTCTGCCCGGTCCCGCGCATACCGTTGGCGGAGAAGCCGCCTGTGTTCCCGTCGCGGGTGGATTCGCTCGGATTGACGCCGGGCGAGAGCCGTGCGAGATAAGTGAAGGTGCGCTGAGCGCCCAGCGGCAGGTCGACGACCGCCTGTGAGCTCAACTCAGCACCGAGCTGGACACTTTCGTCTTGCACCAGCTCGGCTTGAGCCGTCACTTCAATCGCCGAGGTGACATCCCCAACCTCCAGAGCAAAGGGGACGCCCACCCGGCTTCCGGCCGTGACTTCAACCTTCTGTATGCTGGCTCGCCGGAAGCCCTGCGCTTCCACGGTCACGGTGTAAATCCCCGTCGGGAGCGCAACCCGCGTATAGTCGCCGGCCGCCGAAGTCGGGACCCTGTAGCTCTCCCCAGTCGCGACTTCGGTAATGGTAACCATGGCACCTGGCACTACCGCACCTGTCGAGTCGGTAACGGTGCCGGTGATTGTGCCCAAGTCTCGTTGGGCGAAGGCCAGACTGCTGAACAGCAGGACCAGAGACGCTATCCAAACGCGGCTTCTCAGGTGTCCCGCGCATTTATGGAGTGAAGTAGTACGAAACCCCGGGGCCACTAGCATGCCAAACCTCACTTTGCTACTGACACACCCCCAGCCCTATCCCGTTTTCCCCTGCGGGGCCTCTCATACCCCGGCGTCTCAGCGCACTAACCCGGCATGTGGGCGCCTCTGAGACCCATACGCGGGTTCTGCTGCGAAGAAGCGATCAACACACGATAATCGCTTACTTAGCCGCCTCGGAAGGATTCTAGTTGAAAGTGAACCCCTTGTCAAGGCGATTCTTCAGGATTCTTCAGCAGATAGCCGCTTGAGCCGCAATAAGTCATGGCGTGGCGTGACTGCAAGCGCTCTCATGCGCCTTCCCGCATCCAGCGCACGATGCCGGCGCTCAGCTCGGCGAGAGCCAGCGGCCCGGACGGCCGGCCGGTGAAGGGCGACGGGCCCAGCACCTGGACGGTGTTGGAGTCCTGGACGGCGAACACGCCAAGCGTCTGTTCGGCATAGGAAGGCAGCCGGGACGCCGTCAGATAGACATACTCGGCCAGGATCTGGGCGTCAATCAGCGAAGAAGGGGCGTCGTCCCGCTCCGGCGCGGGGTTGGCCCGCCCCTGGTCCTCGAAAACCGCCACACTGCTGAAGGGCTTCATCCTGTGGCGAATGCCGAAGGAACAGATCACGAGCTGCGGTTGAGCCCGGCGCATGGCCTCCGAAGCGCCCCATTCCACAAAAGCGTTCCCAAAAAGCAAGGCGCCGTTGCCGCTGAGAAACAGGTCCCGGATGAAGCCGGAAAGGCGAAGATCGTGTCCAAACCCTTTCCCCAACAATGCAGTCAGATTCAGGTGGCGCAAGTCGTCGTAGGCCTGGTCCGCCGAATGGAGATCCTTCTTAATAACGTTCAGCCGCTGCAAAAACGCCTTTCGCGCGGGTCCGAGGGCCTCGAAGGAGAGTAGTGTCACGCCATCCGCCGCCGGCGCCAGGGTCCGGCTGAACTCGTCCCCCATCTCGAAGACCCAGGTGCGTTCCGCCGGGTCCGCGGCAGGGTCCGTGTGGCCCGCCAGCGCCTGCAAAAACCGCTCGCCGCCATCGTTGAATGGCGCGCGCAGAGTGAGCGTCGGGCCCGCCTGAGCCAGCCGGGGCCAAGGGATTCCGGCGGGGAGTGGCAGCCCGGCCGGCAACAGGCATGCAACTACGTTCCGGCGCGGTTTGCGGCTTTTCTTGGCCTCAATTTCATCGTTGATTTGCGCAAACACCTTCTCGACTTCGGAACGCCACTGGGTATAGTATGGCGAGCGAACCAGCAGGGAGGTTTCCGAGATGCTGATGCGCTTGCCCGAAGCCTCCCAACCCGGCAACTGCATCTTCGCTTCGACTTCCTTCACCGGCCGGAACAACTCATCGAAGTCGCCAGGGGAGAGCCCTGCCAGGTAGTCCAACTGATTCCGCAGCGTGCGCTGCTCGACGGGGAACAGCAGGTCCCACTTGTCGAGTTGCTCGTTCACCGAGGGCACGAATGTCCTGGGCAACCGTTGGAGCAGCTCTTTGTCGATCGCGGTCATGGTCAGACCCGGAACTCCGGCAGCATCCCGCCCACCGATTCGCTGCACTCCACGCCCAGGAAGGCCCCCAGGGAGGGCGCTACATCGATGTGCCGCACGGGCTTCTTCACATACGTAGGCTTGCCCGCCGAGGGGCCCAGCACCATCATCCAGGTCACCCGGTTCTCCTCGGTGTTGGTGCGATGGTTGAAAAAGCCGTTGGTGGTGGATCCGTCGGGGTCCCGCCCGAACTCCGGCATAATGACCAGGGCGGTCTTGCCGGCATAGGCCGGAAGAGACTCGATCAGGTTCCACAGCCGGTAGCAAATGGCGTCGGTGTTGCGGATGCCCGCCAGGTGGGCCGAGTAGACGCCGAAGTGCGCCACCTCAACGTCCGAAAAATTGATCATCAGCAGAGCCGGCTCGACGCGGCGGAACACCTCGGCCGCGACCAGAAAGGTCAGCTCGTCGCCGCTCATGGCGCTATCCGATCCCTTGACGTAATTCGCCAAAGCGGTGAGGAACGTCTGCTTTAGCTTGGGGTCCATCACGGCCGCCGGGCCGGGGACCTCCCATCCGATCCGCTCGTAATCCTGCTGCATGACGTCCGTCAACTCCCCGAGCACCGTCTCCCGGTCGAGGCGCGGCCGCCGGCTGTAGCCCATCACAATCCGCTCGACTGCCTCGATGAGAAGTTGCTTGGTGAGGATCACGTTCCCGCCAGCCCCGATTTTTGCGGTCAGCGCCTTATTGCTGGTGACGACAAATGTCTGGGTGGGATCCAGGTGGAACTGGCTCAGCAGGTAGTTGATCAGGGTGGGGTTGCGCGGCAGATCCCGGCCCCAATCGTCCACATGCTGCCAGACGCCGGTCAGGATGCTCGAGATGGTGTTGAAGTGCGAGGTGACGCCTTCATTCACGCAGTTCTCATAGAACAGCGACTGGGGCATCAGCTCGTTGCGCAAACGCGGGATGTTGTCCGGCCCCGTGGTCGCGAAAGTCTCTCTCCTTCTGACCCCGGCGATGGTTGCCAGGACGACTTTGCGCACAGGGCCGTCCGGGCGCGCAGGCGTCTTTGCAGGCAGCTTCTCCACCGCGGCCAGAAGCGCCAGCCGCAAGAGGGTGCGGCGGTCGACCGCGCTGGCAATTGCCTCCCGCATGGCTCCTTCCTAGGGCCTAGCATACGACTTCTTCGCGCCGCGCACAATGCCCGCTCGCAGTCGCGGCCGAGCGCCGACACTCTTAACAAACTCTGCTAGTCTATTGAGGGTGATCTCAGTGATGGGGGCAATTTTGTCTCTGTTGGGTCTCGCGGCCGGAACCACCGCCCCATCGAGCGGGTTGCTGTACACCGAAGCGCCGCAATACGATTCCGAGGCCATGTTGCGCGGGGGAGAGCGGTTTCCCTCCGGCGCCGTAGTGAAGCTGCTTTCGGGCGGCGCCTCCCGGGTGCTCGCTCCCTCGCTGGCGGTTTCGGCGGATGCCGCGCTTTCCCCGGACGCCACTACTGTGCTGATCGCCGCCCAGGAGAAGGCCGGCCAGCCATGGCAGATCTGGGAGGTTCCGCTCGCGGGCGGCACGCCGCGGCAGTTGACCTCGGGCGCGCAGGACTGCATCCGGCCGTTCTATGCCGCGGAGCGGAAATTCGTGTACGCGCGCGGAACGCCGAGCGGATTCCAGATCGAGATTGCGCCCCTGGCGGGCGGCGCCGCCCTGCGCCTGACTTACCTGCCCGGCAACTTCCTCCCCGACGCCACTTTGCGCGACGGGCGCGTGCTCTTCGAAGCGCCGTTTCCGGCCGCGCCCTCGCCGGTTCGCGATCTCTACACGGTATACGCCGACGGTTCCGGCGAGGAAACGCGCCGCTGCGATCATGGGCCGGACCGCCACTCGGCGGCGGAACTGGCGTCCGGGGACACCGTCTTTCAGACCGGCACGGGGCTGGCGCGGTTCACTTCGGCGCGCGCCGGACAGGTGGAACTGGCGCTGCCGAAGGGGCAGTATGTGGGTCCGGTAGCGGAGACCGGCGGCGGAGAGTGGCTGGCCTCGTACCGCGCGGGAGCGACGGGCGCATATTGGATTTGCCGTTTCCCGCCGCGAGCGTCGGCGCAGCCGGTGAAGGTGGTTGGGCCGAACGCCTGGCAGCCGGTGCCGGTGCGCGTCCGGCCGGCGCCTCCCTATCACCCCTCCAGCCTCGGCAATCGCGAGGGGGCCAATCTGCTGTGTCTGAACTGTTATATTTCTAAGTCGGAGCGGATTCCCAAGGGATCCGTGGCGGAAGTGCGTATGTGGTCGCTCGATAAGCGCGGGAGTGCGGTGGCGCTGGGGAAGGCGCCGGTGGAGAGCGACGGCTCGTTCTATGTTCAGGCGCCATCGGAAACGCCGCTGCGCTTCGAGCTTCTGGACGGCGCGGGGAAGACGGTCGCCGCGGAAAAGGGTTGGTTTTGGGCGCGCAAGGGAGAGCAGCGGGTGTGCGTGGGCTGCCATGCCGGCCCCGAACGGGCGCCGGACAACCTCGTGCCCCAGGTTCTTTTGCGCACCCAGAAACCCGTCCTCATGGTCAAACCGGCCGATTAGGAGAAGCCATGCTAGTTCGCCTGCTCATTCCGGTCTTGTTGTTGGCGGCCGCGGAGCAGCCCGGCACGGGGCCGATCCGGTTCGAAGACGCCACCCGGAAGGCGGGCATCGCGTTCCAGCACAGCTTCGGGGCCCGGGAGTTGGGTTCGCTCCTCGAAAGCACCGGCGCGGGCGCGGTCTGGTTCGATTACAACAACGACGGCTACCAGGATCTGTACGTGGTTTCCGGAAAGCCTTTAGGGGACGGGATGCACCCCTACCCGCTGCGCAAGGCGCCGGACCCTCCGCCCCACAACCACCTCTACCGGAACAACGGCGATGGCACGTTTACGGATGTCACATCGGCCGCGGGGGTCGGCTCGGACCTCTTCAGCATGGCAGCCATCGCGGCCGACTACGATAACGATGGCAACGAGGACCTGCTGGTCACCGGCTATGGACACGTCACTCTTTACCGCAATCGGGGCGATGGCACCTTCGAAGATGTGACGGCCAAGGCCGGGCTGCGCGTTCCCGGTTGGTCCATCGGCAGCGCGTGGCTGGACTACGACCGCGACGGCTGCGTGGACCTGTTCGTGGGCCGCTACGTCAAGTTCGACCCGGAGTATCGCGCCTACTATGCGGCCGACAACTACCCCGGACCGCTGGACTACGCCGCCGAGACCAACATGCTGTTCCACAACAACTGCGACGGGACCTTTACCGACGTCTCGGCCAAGTCCGGAATCGCCGCTTTCAAGGGCCGGACCATGGGCGCGACCGCCGCCGATTTCGACGGCGATGGCTATCCCGATATCTATGTCGCCAACGACAAGACCGCGAACTTTCTCTTCCACAACCAGCGGGACGGCACTTTCAAGGAGATCGCCACCGAGGCCGGCGTGGCATTCGGGCAAAACGGCGAGAACACTTCCGCCATGGGGCCGGTTTTCGTGGATTTCGACGGCGACGGCAAGGTGGATCTGTGGGTTTCGGACGCCAAGTACGACCGCCTGTACCGGAATCTCGGGGGCTTGCAGTTCGAGGACATGACCGACAAGGCTGGTATCTCGCAACTGGCCGCGCAATACACCAGTTGGGGAACCGGGGTACAGGACTTCGATAACGACGGCCTGCCGGATGTGTTCATCGTGCACGGGGGACTCATTCACCTGATTCCCGAGGAACACTCGGTCTTCCGCAACCTGGGCAAGTGGAAATTCGAAGATGTGTCTTCCACCGCGGGCCCGTTCTTCGGCACTAAGACCGAGGTCAAGTCGGTAGGGCGGGGCGCGGCCTTCGCGGACTACGACAACGACGGGCGAATGGACGCCTTCATCGTCAACCTGGGCGCGCCGGCAGTCCTGCTGCGCAACACTTCTCCGGGAGGGGCACACTGGCTGGGTGTCCGGCTGGTCGGGAAGAAGAGCAACCGGGACGGAATCGGCGCGAAAATCGAAGTTGTGGCGGGCGGAGTGCGCCAACAGCGCGAGCGCATCGCGGGTTCCGGGTATCTTTCGCAGGACGACGGGCGCGTGCACTTCGGGCTGGGCAAAGCGCCCGCCGTCGAAAAGCTGACCGTCACCTGGCCCAGCGGCGTGGTGCAGACGCTGGAGCACGTGCCGGCGGACCGGGTGGTGACCATCGAGGAGAAGTAGCCATGCGAGCCTTGCCCCTCATGTTGTGTGCCGGCGCCGCGCTGTGGGCGTTTGGCCAGGGCAGCGCTCAGGCGCCGGGAGCCGAGTCTCCGGCGTATCCGTCGCCCATCGAGATCGCGGTGGCGGCCAACGGAAGCCGGCTTTACGTGGTGTGCGAGGGTACCGGCGAAGTCCTGGAAGTGGATGCGTCCGCGGGCACGGTGGCGCGGCGCGTTCGCGTCGGCCAACACCCCAAGAGCGTCTCGCTCTCGGCGGACGGGCGGCAATTGTACGTGGCGAATTCGTGGAGCGACACGGTCTCCGTCATTGACGCGGCATCGTTCAAAGTGGTGAAACAACTGGCGGCGGGCTACGAGCCCAACGCGGCCGTGGCCGACTTGGAGGGCCGTTTTCTGTACGTCGCCAACCGCATCGGCAACGATATCTCGGTGATCGACCTGGCGCGCGGCGTGGAGACCAAGCGCTTGCTGGCCGGGCGCGGCGCCGCCTACCTGACGCTCTCCGCGGACGGCCGGCGCGTGTATTGCACGCACATTTACCCGCTGCCGGGACCGTTCCGGACGCCGCCCGAATCCGAGGTGACGGTGATCGACACGGGCCGGCAGGAAGTGGTGGAGCGCGAAAAGTTGCACGACGCCGCGGGCGTTTTCCACGTGGTCTCCGCCGACGGCGGCCGGGTGGCGATCGCGGCCGAGATGCGGCCGAAGAACCTCATCCCGCTGGCGCACGTGGAACACGGCTGGGTGATTGGCAACGCGCTCTCGGTGTTTGGCGCGGATATCGGCGAGGTAGTGCAGGTCCCCATCGACGAGTTGGAACGATACTATACGCCTCCTTTCGGCGTGGCGGTGACCCCGGGGAATCGTCAGCTCTTCGTCAGCACCACGGGGTCGGATAGCGTCACGGCGATCGACCTTCCGAAGCTGCTGGCGTACATTCGGGCGGCCACTCCGGCCGAGCGCCGCCTGATGGCCAACGACCTTTCCGCCTCGGCCAATTATGTCTCCGCGAGGATTCCCGTGGGGCGCGCGCCCAAGGGGCTGGCACTTTCGCCGGACGGCAAACGATTGTACGTAGCCAACCGGAACGACGACACCATCTCGGTGGTCGACACGGCGGCGCACCGCGCCGTTTCGACGATTGCGCTGGGCCGGCCCGAGAAGCTCACGCCCGAGCGGCGGGGCGAGCGCCTGTTTTACTCGGCGCGGTTCGCCTTCCAGGGGCACTTCGGCTGCGCCAATTGTCACATCGAGGCCACCCTGGACGAGTTGGCGTGGGACCTCGAGCCCGACGGCTTCGGCATCGATATTGTCGAGAACCGGCTGCTGGAAGATATCGCGGACACAGCGCCATACAAATGGAACGGCGGCAATCCGGACCTGGAAACCGAGTGCGGGCCGCGCACCGAGAAGTACTTCTACCGCGCCCAGAGTTATTCGCCGGCGGAACTGGAAGACCTGGTCGCCTTCGTCAAGTCGATTCCACCGCGCCCCAACCGGTTCCGCCGCCAGGATGGCGAGCTGACGGCCCAGCAGGAACGCGGAAAGGCCATTTTCGATCGCACCCGCGCGAAAGACGGCTCGCCCATCGACGATGCCAATCAATGCTATGTGTGCCACTCGGGTCCGCATTACACTGACCAGCAATTGGCGGATGTCGGAACCGTAAAGCCCACCGACCGTTCGCCACATGTGGACGTTCCCCAATTGACCAACGTGGCCCTCCAGGGACCTTATTTGCACGACGGGTCCGCACGCACGTTGGAGGAAATCTGGACGGTCTTCAATCCCCACGACACGCACGGGGTGACGAACGACCTATCCAAGGACGAGTTGAACGACCTGATTGAGTACCTGAAGACATTATGAGAAGGCGCCTTGCAGTGTTGCTCATGTTCGCGGCTGGGGCCGCGACCGGATCCTCGGCCGGCGTCCCCGACATGCCGCGGTTCCGGTGGGAGAACTTCACCACCGAGAACGGTCTGCCGGACAACCATGTCTTCCAGATCAAGGTGGATGGCAATCGGGTGTGGGCGGCCACCGAGAACGGCCTGGCGCTCTACGCGAACGGCCGCTGGAAAGTCTATGGCACCGCGGACGGGCTGGTGCATCGCGCCGTGCTCTGCGTCGACGTAGACCCGAAAACCGGCGATGTCTGGGCGGCCACCATGGGCGGCTTGAGCCGGTTCTCGGCCGGGCGGTTCGACAACTACACCCAGCTCAACAGCGGGCTGCCCAACGACGTGGTCTACGGCGTGTCGGTCCAAGGCGACGCGGTGTGGGTGGCCACCGCCGCCGGAGGCGCGCGCCTCGACCTCAAGACCGGGCAATGGCGGGACTTCAACGAACGCAACACTCCCATGTACGAGATCTGGACTTACTCCGTCTCCGCCGGCGCCGAGAAGGTATATTACGCCGTGTGGGGCGGCGGCGTGCTGGAGTACGACGTGAAGACCGGCCGATGGAAGGACTACCGCGATCCCGATGGCGAGACCGAGATCGTGCTGCTCAAGGACCAGGGGTTGATTCACGAGATCACCACCTCGGTGAGTTGGGCCGAGAAAGACAACGTCCTGTGGGTCGCCACTTACTTCGGCGCCAGCCGCTACGACGGGCGGTACTGGAAGAATTTCCTGGATAAGGACAGCGGCCTTCCCAGCAATTTTCTGAACCACGTGAAAGCCGTGGACGGCACCCGGGCCTGGTTCTCAACGGATAAGGGATTGGCTTACTACGACGGCACGAACTGGTCGGTCTACCGGCCGGCGCTGGACACAAACGCGCCGGAAATGTACGTCCGGGACGCCCAGGGAAAGATCACGCGGATTCCCGTGACCACGGCTCCCTCCCACCACTACGTCCTGGCGGTGGACCTTCAGGGCGACGATGTGTGGGTGGCCACGGCCCATGGCGTCAGCCATGGAATCCGCTTGAAGCAAGAGGAGACAGCTAAACGATGAGAATTTCGGAAGCATTGGCTGAAGCGATGGGCGCCACGGCCATCGAAAAGAGAGCGGTTCGCGCGCCTCTCGCCCTCAATGAGGCCTGCGATTACGAGCGGCCCAGTTCCTTTTCGCGCGGCATGCGGCTGGACTTCGGAAACGTGGCGGTCGTGCTGATCTCGGGGACAGCCTCGGTAGGTGCCCAGGGGGAGACTCTCTTTCCGGGCGATTTCCGCGCCCAGACTCGCCGCACCTTCGCCAACATCACGGCACTGCTGGAATCCGAGGGCGCCAACTGGAAGGATGTGGTGCGCACCACCTGCTACCTGCGCGATATCGAGCGCGACTACGCCGCTTTTAATGAGGAGCGTACGGCGTTCTATCGCGAACACGAACTCGATCCGCTGCCCGCTTCCACCGGCATCCAGGCGATCCTGTGCCGTCCCGACCTGCTGGTGGAGATCGAAGCCATCGCGATCTTCCGCACCGCTGAAGCCAAGAAGGAGTAGCCATGTCACTGCCGATCCTGCGTGTACTGATTACCGCGGCCGCGGCCGTGGCGTTGCAGGCCCAGGCGCCCGGTACCTGTAGCTGCGGCGCCGACCCGCCCGGCCCGCCCAAGGACCGCGAGGTCCGCCCCTACGCCAATACGCCGGAAGACATGCGGCCCTACGGCAAGTTCGCCGAGCCTTACTACAAGTTTTACGAGAACCAGGAGGAGTACAACGGCGCGGCGCGGGATGTGCCCACGCTCAAGCCCCAGGATGTGGACGAGGTGCGCATCGGTTTCCTGGGGCCGATCGAGAACCACCCCGACCAAGCGCTGGGCCGCATGATGCTGAACGGCGCGCTGCTGGCCGTGGAAGAGGCCAATGCGCGCGGAGGTTATGGGGGCAAACCGTTCCACCTGATGGTGCACAACGACCAGGCGCTGTGGGGCGCCTCCAGCAACGAGATCGTCAAGATGGATTACGACGAAAAGGTCTGGGCCATGTTGGGGTCGCTCGGCGCCGATTCCACCCATATCGCGCTGCGCGCCATCCTCAAGATGGAAGTGCCCATTGTAAACTCCGCCGCCACCGATCCCACCATTCCGGAAACCATTGTCCCCTGGTATTTCACCACCATTCAAGACGACCGGGTGCAGGGCTATACCCTGGCGCGGCGCATCTATACGGACCTGGGCCTGACGCGCGTGGCCTTGCTGCGCGTCAACGACCGCTACGGCCGGTTCGGTGTGCTGAAGTTTCGGGACGCCGCCCAGCGCCTGGGCCATCCGGTCATCCTCGAACAGAAGTATCTTCCGGGCACCACGGATTTTCGCAGGTCTCTCGGGATCATCGCGGATTCCGGAGCGCAGGCCATCGTCGTCTGGGGAGACCAGGCGCCCACCGCCGCCATCCTGAAACAGATGCGCGAACTAGGAATGAAGCAGCGGGTCTTCGGCAGTTACCGGACCATCGGAGAGACTATGCTGTCGGACGCCGGGGCGGACGCCGAGGGGATGGAAGCGGTATTTCCCTTCGACCCCACCCGCGACGATCCGGTCTGGATGAGCTTCCGTTCGCGTTTCGCCAAGCGGTTCGGCCGGCAGCCGGAAGTGTTTGCCTCCCTGGCCTTCGACACCATGAACATCCTGCTGGACGCCATCTGCCGCGCCGGATTGAATCGCGGCAAGATCCGCGATGCGCTGGCGGGTCTGGAAGGCTACAAGGGAGTGACCGGCGAGATGGTCTTCGATCCCAATTCCAAGAACGTGGTCCCGCTGTACCTGGCAACCGTGCACAATGGCGCGATCCAATACCGGCGTTATAGCATGCAGAAGAAGCCCTACGCGCGCGTGGGCGAAGGCGGCGTGGCGTATTTCGGCCCGCCGGTGCCCGATGCCGCCGGCGGACCCCTGCGGTTGGTGGTGTTCGGGCCGGCGGCGGCGCGGATCGTCGCAGCCCCGGCGGTGCGGGCGTTGCTGGCGCCTCTGGGAGATCGCTACCTGCTGGCGCCCGTGGATGCGGATCAGCCTTGGGGACAGGCGTCCACCGAGTTGGTGGACCTGCTGTTCCGCGGAAATGCGGTGGGCATCCTGGCGGTGGGCCGCGATGCTAGCCACCTTTCGGAGCAACTCGCCGCCAAGCTCTTCCTTCCCGTGGTGGCGCTCTCCGCCGACACCAGCCTCACCTCTGTCAATCTCCCGTGGATCTTTCGTTTGCCCGCGAATACCGCCCCGGAGGAGGCCATCCGGACAATCGCGGCAGCCGCTGAAAAGGCCGGTGCGAATCGCGGGCGCCTGCGCGACGCGCTGGCGGCCAGCGGCCGATTCGATGGGCGCGGCGAGCCGGTCCCGTGAGTTCAATGAGGAGCGTCGCCATGCGGCTCTGCGCGGCCGGTGCGCTGGTGCTGAGCGCACTGCTGCTCTGGCCGGCAGACTCGTCCACGGTTTCCCGTGCCCTGGCGCAGCACCGCAACCTGGGCAGAGCCTTTTACGAAAACCCTACCACCCAGGCCGAAGCGGTAGTGGAGTTCAAAAAGGCTCTCGATCTGGCGCCCAATTCCGTCAGGGAAAAGCTGAATTACGGGCTGGCGCTGCTCAATGACGGCAGGATTCGGGAAGGCGTGGCCCAGCTCAAAGACGTGCAGCGGCGCGACCCCAAGCTGCCGTATACCTGGTTCAACCTGGGCATTCAGTATAAGAAGGCGGGCGAAACGGACGCGGCGGTGGCGCAGTTCGAGCGCATGGTTCAGCTTGTGCCCGATGAGGCCATCGGGCATTATCAGCTCGGGTCCCTGTACAAACTGCAAGGCCACACCGACACGGCGGTGGCGCAGTTCGAGCTGGCGGCGAAGCTCGGTCCGCAACTGGCCGCGGCGCGGTTCCAGCTTTACAACTTCTACCGGCAGGAAGGGCGCGCCGAGCAGGCGGCGCGCGAACTGGCGGAATTCCAGGAGCTTAAGAAGCAGCAGGAAGACGCGGTGGCGCCCGAGGACGTGGATTGGTGCATGTATGCCGAGATCTACGATCCGCCCGAGGGGCCGGCGGCCCAGCCGGCCGCGGCCAATCCGGTGTACCAGGATCACGTTCTGGAAGGCACGGCGGCGGGGCTGCTGGCGATCGATTCCACCGGCCAAGGACTCACGGATCTGCTGGCGTGGTCGGCGCGCGGGGTGGTGCTCTACCGGCGGGGCAGCGAACTGGTGCCCGATTCGGGACTCGAGGGCCTCACTGGCGTCATCTCGGTGGCGGCGGGCGATTTTAATAATGACGGCTTCATGGACCTGTGCGTCCTCACCGAGTCGGGGCCGGTGCTGCTGGCCAACTCCAAGGGACATTTCAGCCGCATCGAAGCCAAGTTGCCTCCGCGGCGATTCGAGCGCGCCGTATGGCTCGACTACGATCACGATTACGATCTCGACCTGATCCTGCTGGGAGCGTCGCCGGCGCTGATGCGCAATGAAGGCGCGGCGGGGTTTGCGGACCGCACCGCGGATTTCCCGTTCGTCGAGGGCTTCCCGACGGCGGCGGAGAAGCTGCGCGTGGCGCCCGGCAGCAAGGCGTTCGATCTGGCCGTGTTCTATCGCGGCCGCACGCCCGTGCTGTATCGCGATCGCCTGGGCGGCCGTTACACAACGGAGCCGTTCCAGGGCGCGCCGCCCGACGATTCGGTGGTGGAAGCCGATTTCGATAACGACGGCCGCATGGATCGCGCCAGCATTGCGGCCGACGGCAAGATTCACGTGGCATTCAACCGCAGCCGCGCTTCGTCGCACTGGATCCGCGTGCGGCTGGAGGGCATCAAGAATCTCAAGCTGGCGCAGGACGCCGAGGTGGAAATCAAGGCCGGGACGCTGTACCGCAAGGCCGTTTATGAAGGTGTGCCGCTGCTGTTCGACACGGGCGCCGCGGCATCGGTGGACGTGGTGCGCATCACCTGGCCCAACGGCCTGATCCAGAACGAAACCAGGCAGGCGGCGGGGCGCGGCTATACCTACCGGGAGGCGCAGCGGCTTTCGGGCTCTTGTCCCATGATCTGGACCTGGAATGGCCGCGCCATGCAGTTCATTACCGATGTGCTGGGCGTCGCTCCCCTGGGCGCGAGCAATGGCGATGGCACCTACTTCCCGGTGGACCATGACGAGTACGTCTCGATTCCCGGCGCGGCGCTGGCCGCGGTGGATGGCAGTTACGACATTCGCGTCACCGAAGAGTTGAGCGAGGTGTCGTACCTGGATCAAATTCAGCTTCTGGCCGTGGATCATCCCGCCTCGACCGAGATTTTCACCAACGAGAAATTCAAGGGGCCGCCGTATCCCGAGTTCCGTCTGTTCGGCGTCGAACGGCGCATCTATCCGCAATCGGCGCGCGACGACGCGGGGCGCGACGTGCTGGCGCGCCTGCTGGCGCGCGACCAGAAGTATCCCGACCAGTTTCCGCGCTCCAAACTGGGCGTGGCCGCGCCGCACACGCTGGAGCTGGATTTCGGCAAGGCCGCGCCGGACGGCCGCGCCGTCCTGCTGCTCAACGGCTGGGTGGACTGGGCCGATGGCAGCACATTCCGCGCCGCCGCGCAGGAAGTGAAGGGCGGCCTGGTGATGCCGTACCTGCAGATGCAGGACGCCGCGGGGCAGTGGATAACGGCAAACGAAGACATGGGAATGCCCGCGGGCAAGCCCAAGACGATCGCGGTGGAACTGCGGTTTCCGGCCGCCAGCCGCAAAGTGCGGATCGTGACCAGCGTCTGCGTGTATTGGGACGAGATCTTCCTCAGCGAAGGGGCGTCGCTGGCCGAGGTGCGGCAGCGCGAAGTACCGCTCGTCTCCGCCAACCTCAATTTCCGCGGATTCTCGCGGACGCGGGTCGATCCGGAGCGGAAACAGCCCGATACGTTCTTCTACGACAGTGTGTCACCCAGCTCGTTCTGGAATCCGACGCCGGGGCTGTACACGCGTTATGGCGACGTGCGTGAGCTGCTGCGCGACGTGGACGACCGGCCGGTCATCCTGGGATCGGGCGATGAGATCCGGCTGCGGTTTTCGGCCGGGCTGCCGCCGCCGGCCGGTTGGACGCGCGATTTTCTATTGAAGGTGGATGGCTGGGCCAAGGATCGCGACCCCAACACGGCGTTTTCCGCCACCGTGGAGCCGCTCCCGTTTCATGCCATGAGCCGCTACCCGTACCCCGCGGGCGAGCATTTCCCCGATGACGCCGATCATCGCCGCTATCGCCAGGAATACAACACGCGGCCCGCGCTCCGGCTCATCCGCCCCCTGGAAGGCACCAACTGATGTTACCGGCACAGCGAAACATATGCCTGAAGACCACATCCTGACGCTCTCGGCCCGGGATCAAGCGCGCCTGATCCGGGAGCGCCGTATCTCCTCTCGCGAATTGATCTCCGCGCACTTGCGGCGGATCTCCGTGGTCAACCCGGTGCTGCACGCGGCCGTGGAAGTGCAGGCCGAGCGTGCGCTGGAGGATGCGGCCGCAGCCGACCGCGAACTGGCCGCGGGTTCTTCGCGGGGTCCTCTGCACGGTGTGCCGTTCAGCGTCAAGGACGCGATTGAGCAGGCCGGCAGCCGCTGCACAGCCGGTACCTTAGGCAGAAGAAACGCGCCGCCTTCCACCGCCGATGCGACCCTGGTCGAGCGCCTGCGCCACGCCGGCGCCATCCCCATCGCGCGGACGAATCTGCCGGACCTTCTGTTCGCCTTTGAAAGCGCCAACCTGATCTTCGGACAGACCAACAATCCCTACGACGTCACGAGAACCCCCGGCGGCAGCAGCGGGGGAGAAGCGGCTCTTCTGGCGGCGTGCGGCTCGCCTCTGGGACTGGGCAGCGATGCCGCCGGTTCCGTTCGCCTGCCTGCGGCATTTTGCGGGATCGCCGCCATCAAGCCGACCTCGGGCCGCTTGCCGCGCACCGGTCACTTTCCACCCGCGGGCGGCTGGTTGGAGACCGTATGGCAGATCGGTCCCATGGCGCGCTGGGTGGAAGATCTCATCGAAGCCATGCGCGTGCTGACTGGTCCCGATGGCATCGACGCGACCGTTCCCGATGTGCCGTGCCGCGATCCCGCACAGGCGAATCTGGCCGAACTACGGGTGGCGTTCTTCACCGATAACGGAATCGCGGCGGCGGATGGAGAGGTGGCCGGTGTGGTTCGGGGAGCGGCTGGGGCTCTCGCCTCCGTGGTTCGCTCGGTGGAGGAATCCCGCCCGGCCTGTCTGACGGCGGCCTACGACTTGGAGATGAAGCTGATCGGTCCGGATGGCGGCGACGGCCTGCGGGACTATCTGCGTGAACTGGGTTCGAGTGAAGTCCATCCGCTGCTTACTGCCTGGCTCGACAAACTGGAGCCGTATCGCACGGATTTGGCCGGCCTGGCGCGATACTGGGCCGAGCTGGACGCGTATCGTGCGGAGATGACCCGATTCCTCCGCCACTACGATGTGATTGTTTGCCCGGCTTACATCCACGCCGCACTGCCTCACGGCGAATCCGTCCGCGACGACAATTTTCGCGGCTTCAGCCACACCATGGCCTTCAACGTCGCGGGGTGGCCGGCCGCGGTGGTGCGATGCGGCGAGTCGAGCACAGGCCTGCCCATCGCGGTGCAGGTGGCGGCTGCCCCGTGGCGCGAAGATGTCGCATTGCGTGTGGCACTCTGGTTGGAAGGAGCCTTCGGCGGCTGGAAGCCCTCCCCTCTATCTACGGCTTTGAGCGAGAACTTGTAGAAATGCCCAATTGGCGGGGACTTGGGCGTTTGGCCCCATTGGGCATCTTCCCAACCTTATCCCTTCGTGTTTGACTGGTAGTCGGAACGGGCCGGGCTCCCGGCCCACCCCCGAGGGTAGTTTTGCCGGCTCACCCCGCGGTTTATCAGTTTTCGCAGCCAAACGGGAATAGAGCTTGGTGACGCGTTTGCGGCGCCCACCCACGATCGTGGCTCCTTTCATCATTGATGTTTTATCCACGCCGAGGTAATGTCCAAATGGCTACCGATATTGGACGATACGTGGACACAAAACGGGTCGAGCAAAAGGTCTGGAGCGTGAATTTGGGGAAGGCGGGGCGGCTATAGTGATAGAAAACTGGTACGCCCGGGCAGATTCGAACTGC
>CAVRNR010000019.1:0-22901 GCA_963722575.1 Bryobacterales bacterium | reverse complement strand
ATAACTGTTGACCGCAGCCGCCGCTCCAATACTTGCACAGGTCACCAAAGGGAACGAGAATGCTCGGGCTGCAAGTGGATTTCCGGGGAGATCGATCGCCGAAGCGGCCTGATAGACCAGTTTCAAAGAGTGGGTGATTACCAATTTGCAGAGATCACCCAAGAAGGAATTGGGGCCCTGGTCCGAGACTGGCATGCACATGTGAAGCGGGACCATGGGACAGACGCAGAATCGATCCTGACGCTCTCGGATGCTGTAAACTCGCCGGCCGCGAGTAGAACAAGAACTCCTCTTGTTGCGTTTAGATTCAATCTCCAGGTCTAAACCGACGGCCTTGATAGGTACTCTGAGGCGCAAACAATCTGAGTTTGCGGTGAAGAGAACAAAGAAGAATGGCCACGGATGAACACGGATAAACACGGATAAGAGAACAAGAAAAGGCAAGAGGTTAGGGGGCGGGGAGAGACGGGGCGGGGAGAAGCGGGTGTTCGGAAATGGGAGTGGGTTCGTTTGGTATGGCGGCGCGCAGCAGGAGCAGGTTGTGCAGGGCGCGCTGGCAGATCATGTGGAGGCGGGTCTCGTAACGATGCATCGGAGAAGCGGGATCGCCGAGCACCAGGCAGCGGGCCAGAAGGCCGTGGCGCAAGGCATTTTGGGAAGAACGGAGCTTGGCGGAGGCGGTGAGAGGGCCCTTGGAGCGTCTGCCGTTGGCACGGGAGGATGCGATTCGTCGTAGTGAGGACATGGGGAAGACCAATTCAGCCGCGGATGAAACACGAAAAACAAGAAGAATGGCCACGGATGAACACGGATAAACACGGATAAGAAACAGAACCTATAACAAGAATACCATTCGCGGAACTAGAGAATCCTCGTAAGATATTGATTCTACTGTGAAAAATTGTTGTGAACGGGAAATGAGCGCAAAAGAAAAAGACGATGAACAGTTTGGAAGAATGGTAGGTGATTGAAACGTAAGGGGCTTACGGGGCGACTGGGGGAGCATTTCAGGTCTGAATATCGAGTGTCCGGGGTAAGATTGGGGCGGATGCATTGGGAAACCAGAGTGACCGGCTGAAGATCGGGGTGAAGGACGACGGGGACAACGAGATGTCGCTGGCGATGCCGAACGGGCCGCGGATGAAACAAGAACAAGAAGAATGGCCGCGGATGAACAACGGATGAACACGGATCAGAAACAAACGAGAGAAAGCGGAGGAAGGGGAACACAAAAGAGAGATGGAACAGAGAATGTAGGAACTGACCGAGCGGGTGCTGGGCGCGGTGTTTGAGGTTGCGAATGAACTGGAGTGCGGGTTTCTGGAGAAGGTGTATGAACGGGCTCTGGTGAGAGAGCTGGGGCTTGGGGGGATACGAGGCTTGGCGCAGGCGCCGCTGACGGTTGCTTATAAGGGGCAGGCGGTGGGGGAGTATTTTGCCGATGTCCTGGCCGCTCCACGCATTTCAGCTCCACCACCACGTCCTCCACCACTGGGCAATGAGCATATGGCGCAATGTCTCAACTACTTGAAAGCTTCAGGACTGGAGGTCTGTCTGTTGATCAACTTCCAGAGGAGCAAGGTGGAGTGGAGGCGTGTCCTGCGGGAACAAGAAAAAACAAGAAGAATGGCCACGGATGAACACGGATTCACACGGATAAGAACTGGGGCGGAAATTAAGCCAAAGCCTCTTTTGGTTTTTGCTCATCCGCGTTCATCCGTGTTTATCCGTGGCTAATCGTTTCTTCCATCAAAGCGCTTCCCATTCCTTCCGCTCGATGCCGGCCTGCCGGATCAGAAAGAAAATGAGAAATGCGGGGGTTGGACAGCACGGATTGATATGAGCAACAAGAAATTGGGCCACGCATGAACACGGATTCACACGGATAAGAGAAACAGGACATCTTCTATCGCAAGCCAACCATAGCGGCGGGTGCCGCTTTGCCTCTGAAACTTGCCTGCCCTACCAAACATAGAACTGCCTCGGCCTGGAGTGCGTTAGTGGCTAAGGATATGAGACTCGATTAACCAAGGTTAAGGTTGTACTCGGATACCTAGTACCTCGAAGCTGTAAGGCTAAGGGAAAAAAAGGCCTCCCGTTCAGCCGAAAGTTTGCCGATAAGGAACAACAGAGGGAATTCGCAATGCTAACGACGGTTGTTGACGATTGCTTACGGGCGCAGCGACGCCGCCGTACGAGATCGCTCCCGTTCTTTCTGGTGGCAGGCATTTTGATGATGGCAAACGGAGGTCATGCCGCGAGCGTTTCGGTGGCAACTTCGCTGACTGCTTCGCAGACCCAGCAGTTTACGGCCAGTATTACTGGCAACGTCAATACCGGGATCGCGTGGTCGCTGAGTCCCGCCGTCGGGACTATTTCGAATACTGGGCTTTACACAGCGCCGGCCGTCATCGCCAGTGCGCAGAATGTCACGGTAACCGCGACCAGCGCGGCCGATCCCACACAATGGGCCAGTTCCACCATCAGCCTCATACCTGTAACGGTATTGCTGACCCCCTCCACGACTTCGCTGACTATATCGCAGACGCAGCAGTTTACGACAACCGTCACCGGCACCGTCAACACCGGGGTCACGTGGTCGTCGAGTCCCGCGGTGGGGACCATTTCGAGTACGGGACTTTACATAGCGCCGGTTTCTATCGCCGGCACGCAGAATGTCACGGTGACAGCGACCAGCACGGCCGACCCCACCAAATCGGCTAGCTCCACCATCAGCCTGATACCGGTAACGATCTCACTGAGCCCGTCCACGACTTCGCTGATTGCTTCGCAGACCCAGCAGTTTACGCCAACCGTTACCGGTACCGCCAACATTGGAGTCGCGTGGTCGTTGAGTCCTGCAGTCGGGACCATTTCCGCCGCGGGGCTCTATACCGCCCCAGCCGCCATCGCCGCCGCTCAGACCGTCACCGTGATGGCCACCAGCGTGGCAGACCCCACGAAGTTCGCCACCGCCGCCGTGACCGTGAATCCGCCGGTGAATGTGGCGGTAAGTCCGGGCAACGTGACGTTGACGCAGTCTCAGACCCAGAGCTTCGCCGCCACCGTGACCAACACTGGCAATACCGCAGTGACGTGGTCGATCAGCCCGCTGGTTGGCAGCATCACCGCCGCCGGCGTCTACACCGCGCCAGCCTCGATCACCAGTTCCCAGACCGTCGCCGTGAAGGCCACCAGCGCGGCAGATGCCACCAAATCCGCAACCGCCGCAGTAACCCTGAATCCGCCGGTGAGCGTGGCGGTGAGTCCGGCCAGCGTGACTTTGACGCAGTCTCAGACCCACAGCTTCGCCGCCACGGTCACCAACACTGGCAATACCGCGGTCACATGGTCAATCAGCCCGCTGGTCGGCAGCATCACGGCGGCCGGCCTATATAGCGCCCCGCCTTCGACCGCCAGCCCCCAAACCGTCACCGTGAGGGCCACCAGCGTGGCCGATTCGACTAAATCCGCCACCGCCGCCGTGACGCTCACTCCTCTAGTGACAGTTTCGCTAACGCCATCCTCCGTGTCTTTGCAACCGTCACAAAACCAGACATTTACGCCTACGGTCAGCGGCACAAGCAACACCGGGGTCACATGGTCGCTGAACCCGGCCTTGGGAGGCTTGGCGAGCGGTTCGACGACCGCAGTTTACGTTGCCCCAAGTACAGCCCCGACTACCCAAAGCTGTTACAATAACTGCGACCAGCATGGCAGATCCCTCAAAGACCGCGACAGCAGTGATCACACTTCTCCAGGCAGTCACGGTGTCCCTTAGCCCATCCACTGTCAGCTTGGCGCCCTCCGGCACACAGCAGTTCACGGCGACGGTTTTGGGAACCAGCAATACTGCGGTGACTTGGTCGATCAACCCGCCGGTAGGTACGATCTCCTCCGCGGGTCTGTATACGGCCCCATCAAGTATTCTGACGTCGCAGACGGTCACTGTGACGGCCCAAAGCGTCGCGGCCCCGGCCAAATCCGCCAGCGGAGTTGTTTCCTTGCAGGCTACGCCAGTCTTGAACCAATGGAGCATTGGTTACTATTCACCCGGAAGCGGCGGGATATGGATGCCCGTCTCCGCTATCCAGTGGACCGGCCTCACGCACGTAATTCAGATCGCCGTGTTAGTGAATGCCGATGGAACGTTGGATCTTACAGCAGCCGACTTTTTAACCGATGCTGCGCCCCTGATCGCTGCCGCGCACTCGCATGGCGTGAAAGCGCTTGTGTGTGTGGAGGCGGGCGAAGATACGCAGAGCAACTTTAACTCGGCAATCGAGAATCATTTATCCGCATTTGTCGCCAATATCATGACCGTGGTCAGCACTTACGGCTACGACGGAGTGGATATCGATTGGGAGGTTGATGGGGGTGCGTATGCGGGTTTTATCTATGATCCGACCAGCAGTGCGGATATGAAGACGCTCGCGTCGGCCTTACGGACGGCCCTTGGAAGTAAAATACTAACCGTCGCCGCAACTCAGGCGGACGCGGCGTACTGGGGCACTTCTCACACCCCATTTGATCGCATCGACGTTATGACTTACGGCATGACCGGACTAGCGTATGCGTCAAGTGGAGGCGGCGCATGGTACAGCGCCGCCATCTATAATAAGGGGGCGGATTCAATTTACGACGAAGCGTTGGACAGTATTAGGACTAGCTATCTGGCTGCTGGAGTTCCTGCATCCAAACTCGGGCTTGGGCTGCCATTCTTCGGGGTTCAGTGGTCTGGAGGCGTACTGGCGTCGGACCCAACGCAAGGTATTAGCGGGCCAAGGCAAGCATGGCAAGCCGGGAGTCCCCCAACTTCGACTATGTTATCCTACAGTTCCGTCCTACCGTTGATCACGCAGCAGAATTACACTTGGGACTCTTCCGCAATGGTTCCTTACATCAACTACCTCGGGAGTACCCCGTCTACTTACCGGTACATCACCTACGACAATCCGCAGTCGATTCAGGCCAAGGTCCAATACACCATCGCGCAGGGCCTTGGAGGTTGGATTATCTGGCATCTTGGTGCGGACTATGTGGCGACAGAACCCCATCCGCATCCGTTGCTTGATGCTGTCCAGGCAGGAAGTGCACCGGCGGTTCTCAGTGCATCGGCGCTGAGCAGCGGAACCGTCGGTAGATCTTACGGTGCTTCGCTGAGCGCAACCGGAGTCGCGCCTCTGCACTGGGCGCTCTCCAGTGGCAGCATCCCAAACGGTCTTTCGCTGAGTTCGGTAGGAGTGATCAGTGGCACTCCGGCTACGGCCGGCACCTTTACCTTCATCGTGACCGTGGGGAATTTTGCGGGCAGTGCCCGCACTCGTTCATGATCACCATCGCTGCTTCTGCCAACTAGCAAGTTTGCCCAAGTGCAACGGCACCTCGCGCCTGGTGCTTCGGCACCGTCCTGACCTCTATCGCCGCGCGTCGCCTGGATGAATTTCGGCATTGCCGGAGCACTGGGCGCGGTGGTGCGGCATAATGTCAGCTTGCGGTGAGGGTCCGCCCGCAACGGCAGCCAATGGCAGCCCGTTGCGAAGCTGCGGCGGGACGATCCGATGTTGACCGGGCTGGCCGGTGAAGGTAGCGCCCAGCAGGCGGCTAGCACCCTCCGGACACTCATCGATGAAGGGGAATGGACGGGTTTGGCAGGAGTGATGGAGGCACTGTGTTAAAAGATCCCAGTCCAACGGATCATCTCGGTAAAAAACAGTTTCCGGGATTGCCGAACTTGCCACCAATTGTCAGCGTTGAATTGAGGTGTGGAAACCGCCAGAGTTCTGGCCACAACCCCACGTTGCGCGCAGAAGCGCCGGTAAATCCGATCCAGACGGCGGCTTTTGTAGTCCGGGACAACCACAACGACGGACTTGATTCCCATTGAGGATAGCTGTTCAGCGGCGAGGCGTGCCTCGGCGGTTTCGGGTAGGCGAGTAATGGTTTGGACTGCCTGGAGCGTCGAGGCCGTAAAGGCCGCCCGCGTCAGGAAAGCCTTGCCGATCGCACATTCGCTGACGCCGTAAAAGGTGGGGCATGTGAGCCAGAGGCTGGCGCCTAGTCCGAATTGAACGAGGTTCGCAGCCTCGATTAGACGTTCCGAGCCAAAATCATCCCTGAGCCAGTCGGCGGTGGGCACAAGTGCTACGTCTGCCGGTTTCAGGGATGTGTTCCGGTTCTGTGCTACAAGAGCCCGTCCGCAAGATCCGAGCCATGCGTTCCGTGTAGCGTAACAGCAACAAAGCAGCAACAGGACTGCGACTAGCCAGATGCTGCCTCTTTGGAGGAATTTGGTTGGCATCGTAAGAAGGGTACGGGACGCGTTCCTGAGTGCTGCCGTGTTCGGCAAACTACCGGGCGGCGACGGCTTTGGCTCTGGGCGCGGCCGCGACGGCAGTCTTGGGAAGTTGAACGGCGCGGCGCAGGAGCTCGGCGCTGGGGTTGTAGTCGCGAATCAGGTCTTTGAGAGTGAGCACGAGGCCGGGCACGTCGCGGCGCTCGCAAATATCGCGGAGCGCTTCGAGGTAGGGTTCCATGCCGGCTGATGGCAGGCCGTTGCCGGTGAAGATCTTGATCTTTTCGGAGGGAGTGGGAAGCGTGTCTTCCTCCATGGAGTTGAGTTCTTCGTAGAGCTTCTCACCGGGACGCATGCCGGTGAACTCGATCTTGATATCTTCATCGGGCCGGAGACCGGAGAGCAGGATCAGGTTTCTGGCGAGATCGACGATCTTCACCGGCGCCCCCATGTCGAGCACAAAGATCTCACCGCCGCGGCCCATCGTCGAGGCTTGGAGGACCAGTTGCGAGGCTTCCGGAATGGTCATGAAATACCGACGCATCTCAGGGTGAGTGACGGTGACGGGACCGCCGGCGGCGATCTGCTGTTTGAAGATGGGAATGACGCTGCCGTTGGAGCCGAGAACGTTGCCGAAGCGGACGGACACGAACTTCGTGCCGCCGTTTTGAAGCTCGAGGATCAGAAGTTCGGCGGCGCGTTTAGTGGCGCCCATGATGTTGGTGGGACGGACGGCTTTGTCGGAAGAGATCATGACGAAGTCTTCGACGCCGTGGTAGGCGGCGGCGAGCGCGACGTTCCAGGTGCCGAAGACGTTGTTCTCGACGGCCTCGAAAACGTGGGCCTCCATCATGGGGACGTGCTTGTAGGCGGCCGCGTGGTAGAGGATGGACGGGCGGTACTGTTCCAGGACTTCGGCCAGGCGCTGCTTGTTCTGGATGCTGCCGATCTCCGGGTAGAAGGGGACCTTGGGGAAGGACTGGCGCATTTCGCGGTCGATTTCGAACAGGGGGGATTCGGCGATTTCGAATCCCACGATGCCGGCGGGGTTGAAGCGCGCGATCTGGCGGCAGAGTTCGGAGCCGATGGAGCCGGCGGCGCCGGTGACGAGAACACGTTTGCCTGTGAGTTTCGCGCGAGATTTGGTCGTCTTCGAGGCGGACAGGGTTGCGGCCGAGGAGATCTTCGACGGCGACGTCGCGGATCTGGGTGGCGAGTCCGTTGCCTTCGATGACTTCGGCGAGGCCGGGGACGGTCTTGTAGGAAACGCCGGCTTCGTGGCAATGATTGAGGACTATCGTCATCTGCGCGCCGGTGGCGGAGGGCAGGGCGATGAGAACCGTTTCGATGGTCTGAGACGCGACGATAGAGGGCAGCGCGGCGCCGTTGCCAAGAACCTTCGCACCGTGAATGAACCTGCCGGCCTTCGCCGGGTCGTCGTCGATGAAGCCGGCGATCTCGTAAGCCAGCGCGGGATTCTGCTGGATCTCGCGGAGTAGGGTGACTCCGGCGTCACCGGCTCCGTAGATGAGAGTACGTTTCTTCGTGCCCAGATTCGGCAACCGGGAGAATTCGAACGCCAGTCTCACTGCCACGCGGACTCCCGCCGTCATCCCGAGGCAGACCAGGAAATCCAGGAAATAGATCGAGCGAGGAAACCCCTCCGGGGCGAGGCACAGGAGTGCGAGGCAACCGAGAACGGACCCGACGAGGTTCGCTGCTGCAAGGCGGGCCACGTCGCGAATGGAAACATATCGCCACCATCCGCGATCCAATTGCAGCCATCGAAACACGGCGGACTTCACGATCAGCCACACCGCGAGCCCGAACAAGAGATCGCGGGACTCCGAGGCTGGGATGCTGAAGTCAAAGCGAAGCAGAAACGCCGCAGCCCCGGAAACCAGGAAAAGCCCCAGGTGGGTTCCCCAGATCAACGGCCGGCGAAGCCACTCGCGCCATTCAAGAGCAGCAGCTAGCTTGAGAATTCTGTCATTAACGGACATTGCAGGGCAGTCCTATGCAGTTCTGAGCGTCACAAGCAACGTCTTCACCAGAATCAGCAAATCCAAACGAAGCGAGCGCTTCTGGAGGTACTCATCCGCCAGGTCGAGTTTCACTGGCAGTACCCTCTCCACGTATTCGCGCAAGGGCTCCGCGCTTTGCGCCAGTAGCTTTTCCTCGTCTCGAAAGCGGATGGACGCGATGTCAGTGATGCCCGGACGGACACTCAGAATGTGCTCGTAACGAATTCGAAACATCTCTACGTATTCCGGCACTTCAGGCCGCGGACCCACCAAGCTCATGTCGCCAGTGAGCACATTCCAGAACTGAGGAAGTTCGTCCAGCTTCGTCGCCCGCAAGAACCTTCCAACCCGGGTCACGCGGCTGTCGCCCGAGACCGTGATCCGCGGTCCGCCCTCGCTGGCGACCATCGAGCGAAACTTCAGGAGATGGAACTGGCGGAACGCGCGCCCTACCCGGCGCTGGCGGTAAAGCACCGGAAGTCCAGAATCAATCGCAACGGCAGCCGCAACGGCCATCAGGATCGGCAAGCCCACGAGCAGCGCCAGCCCGCTCCCAACGATGTCAATCGCCCGCTTCAACGGCACTCGCAGTCTCCAGCCCGCCGAACGCCACCGTCTGCCGCACCGAATTCCGCACCACGATATCCCGAACCGCCCCGATCACCCGCTCCACGTCCTCGTCGGTCATCTTCGAGTAGAGCGGCAAGGAAAGCAGCCTCGGGTACTCCGCAAGGGCCCTGGTGCACGGGTCTCGTAACTCCAGGGTCTTCCGGTAATACGGGTGCAATGGAATCGGAATGAAGTGCACGCTGCACCCGATCCCCCGCCGCTTCATCTCATCGAAGAACCGAGCCCGATCGATCGTCAACCGCTCCAGGTTCAGTCGGAGAATATACAGGTGCCAGGCGTGCCGGCAGTCCGCGCGTTCTGGCGGTGTCTCCACTTCGGGCATCTCCACAAAGGCTGCGTTGTACCGCCGGGCGATTTCGGCACGGCGAGCGTTCATCCCATCCAATCTTTTCAACTGAACCAGACCCATGGCGGCTGCGATGTCGCTCATGTTGTACTTAAAGCCGCACTCGACCACTTCGTAGTACCAGTTCCCGTTTTGCGCATACCGGTTCCAGGCGTCGCGGCTGATACCGTGCAGGCAGAGAATCCGCATTCGCTGTTCTAGTTCGGCTGACGGCGTCGTCACCATTCCGCCTTCGCCCGTGGAGAGGTTCTTGGTGGCATAGAAGCTGAACGCTACTGCATCGCTCAGACCTGCCCCGATCCGCCGCCCAGCGATACGACGTGCCGACTGCGTGCGCCGCATCCTCGACGACCTTCAGGCCGTACCTACGGGCCAATTCCCAGATCGCCTGCATGTCGCATGCGAGGCCGGCCACATGGACGGGAAGGATGGCCCGCGTGCGCGGTGTGATTCCCCGGAAAATGGCTGCCGGGTCGAGGTTAAGGTCTGGGCCGATGTCCGCCAGGACCGGCGTTGCCCCAGTTTCGAGGATGACATTAACCGTGGCGCAGAACGTGAGCGGCGTGGTAATGACCTCATCGCCCGGACCGATCCCGAGCGCGGCCAAGGCGAGGTGCAGCCCCGCGGTGCAAGAGTTCACGGCCAGCGCGTAAGCTGCACCAGTGTACTCCCGAAATTCTCGCTCAAACCGAGCCGTCCGCGGGCCGCCCGTGATCCACCCGGAGCGCAACGCCGCCACCACTTCGCCGATTTCCTCCTCCCCAATATCCGGCACCGCGAAGGGGATATACCCGGCCTGCTGTTGGTTGGTCAACATGCACCCGCTAACACTCTTGCTTCTGTTGCCACTACTGCCCCCGTCATGCTGATTCGCGCCTCAGTTCGCCCCCGTCGGCCGATTTGGCGCCAAACCACCGCTCGAGAACGTCGACAATTCGGACTCCCGCCAGCCCATCCCATAGTGGCGGCCGCACGCCGGCCTTGCAGTCTCCGGCCAGCACCTCTTGCGCTGCTTCGAGTATCTTCCTCGGGTCTCTGCCCACCAGCCGGTTTGTCCCGGTGGTCAGCGTAACAGGGCGCTCTGTATTCTCGCGCAGGGTCAGGCATGGGATTCCCAGCGCCGTCGTCTCCTCCTGAATCCCCCCGGAATCGGTCAGCACCATCCTCGCGCCCGCCATCAGCCCCAGGAACGCCAGGTATGGCAATGGCTCGCAAAGCTGCAGACGTCCGTTGAGCCTCAACCCGAGAGCCTCGATCCGCTGCCGGGTCCTGGGATGTACGGGAAATAGAATGGGCAACGATTGCGCCAGTCCCTGGACCACAGCCATCACCGAACTCATGGTCGCGGAGTCGTCCACGTTCGATGGCCGGTGCAGGGTCAGCATTGCATAACCCTGCGGCTCCAACTCGAACACTTGCCACGGATGACGTCCGCGTGCTTCCTCTACATGCCGCAGCAGCGTATCTACCATGCAGTTCCCAACAAAATGGACCCGGTCTCCGGAAATGCCCTCCCGCCTCAGATTCTCGTTAGCGCTTTCTTCCGTCGTAAACAAAAGATCGGACAGGTGATCGGTGACCACCCGGTTGACCTCTTCCGGCATGCTCCGGTCAAACGACCGTAGTCCGGACTCGACGTGGGCCAATGGGATGCCTTCCTTCGCCGCCACCATGGCCGCCGCAACCGTGGAATTCACGTCTCCGCCGGCCACCACCAGGTCCGGCCGAAACTCCTGACAGACCCTTTCGAAGCCTTCCATGGCCCGGGCGGTCTGCCGAGCATGCGTGTCCGATCCGACGCCGAGATGAACATCTGGCTGCGGCATCCCGAGCTCGTCGAAGAACACCTTCGACATATTCGCGTCGTAGTGCTGCCCGGTGTGAACCAGCAGCCGTGGGATGTTGCGCCGCTGTAGTTCCAGCAACACCGGCGCCATCTTCATGAAGTTCGGTCGCGCGCCTACGACACAGCAAACGAGCATGCAAAGTCCTTTGCCAAGTAATCTATAAATCGGTTCGCCACCGCCCTCTGGTCGAACCGCTCGACGGTCGCCCGGCGCCCATTGTGCCCCATTTCTTCCCGCCCTTGCGCGTTGTCGTACAACTCACGAAGCACGGAAGCCATCGCGCCGGAGTCTCCTGGTTCGGTTACCCTGCCGGCCCCGCTTTCGCGCACGATCGTCGCCGCCTCTCCGTTTGCCGCCAGCAGCACGGGCCGCCCGGACGCCATGGCTTCGTAGAGCTTAGAGGGCACGGCACCCGGCAAATGCGTCTTCAGCGGAACCAGCGCGATGTCGGCCGAAGCCAGAAGCGAGGGAACTTCGGCAGCGGGAACAGGATTCTCAAAGCGAAGGTTCCTGAGCCCCAGCCTCCGGCTGGTTTCGATGAGTTCTTCCTTTTCCGGGCCGTCGCCAACCAGAACGACCCGCAATCCTTCAATGTCCTGTACCTGGGTGGCTGCCTCCAGAACTTGTTTGAGTCCTTGCGCGACACCGTGCAGGCCGACATACATAGCGAGGCAAGCGCCATCGCCGACCAGTCTCTGGTGCATGTTTTCGTCCCGCCGTGCCGGTGTGAACATATCGGTATCCACGCCGTTCGGCAGATGGTAAGTAGACACCTTTGGGAAGCGTTCCCGGATGTTCTCCAGAATCTCCCTGCTCTGTCCTGTGACAAGCCAGGCCTTCCGATAACAGAACGCCTCGAGGTCATACGCCAACCGCAACGTGCGGCCATTCCCAACAGCGCCGAGTCGCACCGCGCTCTCCGGCCAGAGGTCGGAGACATTGAAGATCCACTTGACCCGTTTGAGCCGGCTCAGGACATAACCGGTAATTCCGAGAAAGAGTGGCGGGCTCTCCGTCATCAGGTAATCGAGATCCGGCAACAGTGCAGCCCCGGCGACGGCGGAGGAAAACACAAAAGAGAAGTAGTTCGAAAGCCGCCTGGCCGTTCTGACGCTCTTGGTCGGATAGATGTAGGTTCGGAGGACCTGGATGCCATCCAGCGTCTCCCTCCGGACGACGCCGCCGTACCCTGGGTAGATCCGACCCGTGGGGTAGTTAGGCATCGCTGTAAGGACGTGGACTTCGTGCCCTCGCTCCACGAACCTCCGCGCCAGCGCCGACAACCGCGCCTGCGGCGCGCCAATCTCGGGGGGGTAGTACTGGGTGAGAATGCCGAATCTCAATTTAGAACCCGATGAGGTAGTACCGGTGGAAGATAGCGATGTGCATGCCTGGTTCACTCAGCCTGCCGCTGTTACGCGAAGCCGCGGTTCAGTAGTAAACTTTGCAGTTGCGCACTCGCACTGCACGCACCATTCGCCGCCACGGGCCGTCCACATTGGCCTCCCAGGCCCCAGAATGCTGACCATAATGTTCGAAATCCGGCAGAGAACGCCGACCCCGTCGCATTACACAGCGTACACTTACTGGGAACGTTATTGGCCATTGTTGTGCTTGCAGGTTAATTCCTGGCTGGCGGTCGTTGTCACCTAGTGCCCATCGCCCACAACCCGAGCGAGGACCCCGCAGGCCTTCCTGAGGATGCGATTGGCAGGCGCGAGCTTGAGAACTCTGCGTGCCATGGCAAGTGACAATCGGTTCGCGAACGGTTGCAGAAGGGGGTGAAGCACAAAAGCCCGATGCACCGGGATGGCCTCAAAGCCAACCCTCGTCTTGAACTGATGTAAGCCCTGAGCATTGCTCCCTTCCTGAACGGAACTGTACCCGTAACTGACTGCTGCGAAGGTATTCTCGACGAGAAGATGGGACAGGATATAGTGAACCAATCCGTTATTTGGGCGAAATTGCAGCCCCGCGTTTGTAGAATGTCCTCCGATTTCGGCCCAGTCATCTACGGCGACGACGGTGAAAAATGCGATCAAGGAGTCGTCCTTCCACGCGCCAAGAACGCGGTGGGCCGGATTCGAACCACGTCCGATATCTAGCGAGAAAGTGCTCACGAGCGGCATCGCCCAGACCGTTGCGAAGTCTGGAGTCCCTAAACGAGGAATAGCCGTGATCGAGAAGGCACTGCTGATCAAGCCACGAGATGCGAAGGAGGCTGGTGGCCCTACGAATATGCCGTCGCACCGTTTCGGGTAGTTTGTCCAGACTATATGAGCGATCCCGACAGAGGTATAGGAAAGCGTTCGGAGGGTGGTCTTGGTCGGGCGCCACATGGTAGGTTGCCACCGCCGCGCGTCCCCACAGTAAGACGCGGCGCAGTTCGGCCGGGCCAGGTGTTGACATGTTGAGGGGCGGCATGCGAGCCAGCGACCCGGTTTCGCCCTGTCTCCAATACGTACCGGAAGCGTCAGCGAAAACGCACCGACCAGCACGCTTCAACGCGCTGGCGTACTCGGCTATCGATAATGTCAGTATGATGCCTCCGGAACGCAGTGAACTAGAACCCTAGAAAAGAGTACTCGCGAGGTGGCCGTCACTTAACGACTACTCTCGATGGTCAGCCGTGACCAAGGGCTACTCTTGGCGGGCTCGGTGTTGCCTCGTAGCTTGCCCTTGATGGTTGCGAACTTGCTCGGTTTCCAGATCTGAGAGTTTCCTATTACCGGTTGGCCAGGTGCGGTTGACAAGCAAAGCAGTGAGCGCGAAGTGGCTCACTCGGCTGCGGCTCTCCGCGGTGCCGCTTTCAGCCCCCGCTTCGGACGCGCATTGTCATCGGCGCTAATCAGTAGCGGCGGGTAGGTGGCGTGTTCAAGACCGCGGATACACGCGCGAGCGTATCCTCGTGCCCGGTATAGTTGAAAATGACGACACCCACCAGTGCATTTCTCATACGCGCCCCCGGCGCAGTTCGCGACTGCAAGGAACGATAGCGCGACGTGCATCAATCCGAGTAGAGCGTCTCATCGAATCCAGGCGCGCCACAGCGAACGCAAGGCCGAGTACGAAGAAGTTTATTTCCAAATGCAGCAGGTGGTCGTAGAAGAGGTTTGCGCCGACAAGCGCAAGCAGAGCAGCGCGGAGTCCGACGGCCGTACTCTGGAGGCTGCGGTCCGCTGAGTCCTGGCAGGCGGGCCCAGTTCAAACCACAGCAACAACAGAACACACGACGAAAGCGTCAGGCCAATTAGGCCATCCTCACCAAGTCGTGTCAAAAAGAAATTGTGTGCGGTCGAAAAACCTGTATAAAAAACTAGGTTTCCCTTTCCGACCCCGATCAGCGGGTTTTGCATGAACGCTTCCCACCCCCCGGAAAAGAAATGCTCCCGCTGCTCAAATCCGCTTCTTACGCTGCCGGAGCCGAGGCGGCCCGCTATGAGACGGCCGGTAGGCTCCAGAAGTTCATAGTAATTCAGCATAGGATAAATGATGCCGCCGCCAGCAAGCATCAGAAGCATAGCCAATTTGACAAAACCCCGTCTAAAGGCCGGATTGCGCCGAACGAAATGTCCTATCAGATAGGACGCTCCTACTAGCAATCCGAACCACGCGCTGCGCGAAAGCGTTAGGAACATGAGCACACTTAGTAGCGCTACGATTGCCGCACCCAAGGTGCGTCGCGGAGAACGCCGCGGAAGAAAAAGGCTGAGGACAAACAATAACTCGAAGGCCAGAAACATTCCGAAGTAGTTCGGATCCACCATGCTGGAGGCAAGCCGCGGGAACACGACCCCACCATTCTGGTTGAGCATGAGACCCCCATAAAGCTTTTGGTCAAGTGGAGTCGCCAGATATGGGTCCACAGTCGCAGAAAGGAAGGCCCGGGGAACTGCTCCAGTGCTCAGGTATTGAAAGTACTGATATATAGCGATAAGGGTCGGCAGGCCGGCAGCCAGAACAAAGCACCGCATTGCGTGGCGCGCCAACTCGGTCGACCGGACCCACGAAACGAGAACGGCGCAGAGAATTGCATCCTCAATCGTCATTCCCACTTCCCTCCAGGCGTTGGTCTGATCGACTTCGGCACGGGCTGCCTGAACAGCGCTGAACATCAGGAAGGCCGCTGCGCATACCACGGCAACCCGCAACGACGGTGGGAGGCTGCGCTGCGGGAGCAGACCGCTCGGCTTTCGACAAAACAGAGCCAGCAACAATGCACACCTCGTCATTGTCACGTTAAATGGCAAACCGAAATTGAACCGATAGTAGTGCAGCGGGCAAGAGATGGCGAGTATTGCGAGTGGCAACAGACGCAGCAACGGTATGCGCTTCCGCCTGAATTCGGTGATGACGTTGGGCCCTTTTGTGCGACCCGCAGTCGTAGCCCGTGACTGATCTAGCATAGTCGACTCGTGATGTCGTCTCGCCTCAAAATCAATAGTGTCTTAGGCGGAACGTGATTTCATAGCAAGGGAACAGGAATGGGAAGACTTCTTCATAGAGCTCTTGCGTATAGGCACCGATATTGACGAGGGCGCTGACTGCGCGTCGCAAGATGTGCAGTAGACCGCGTTTTTCGCAGCGGAACCCCAGTTTCACATTGACAAGTTCAAAGTCTTTGCGCTTCACATAAGTCGGTAAGGCCCGGGCTAACACAGCGTCGCTGCAATAGTAGGACAGCGTATAGAGCCCGAAGTGGCATTTGTGTGTCGGGTCGGAGTAGAAATACGGGTTGCTGAAATGCGGAACGACAATTTCGACGATCCCGCCCGATGCCACGATCCGGCCCAGTTCGGTCATGGCGAGCCCGAGGTCGACGAGATGTTCAAGAACATGCGAAGCGTACACCCGATCGACGGAGCCGTCAGGAATTGCGGCCATGACGGCGTAGACGTCCCCGACAACATCCACACATGGGTAGTCGATAGAATCGATGCCGATCCAATCAGGGAACCGTGTTGTCGGCCCACAGCCCAGGTCCAAGCTCACGGGCCGCCGCTGCGAGAGCCTCGCGAGCCGTTGATATTTATCTGTAAACGACGAGTACACGAACTCAGTCTCCTGCCGAACGAGCGACGTTGCGGTTAAAGTCGGACGACAGTCGACCAATCTGTGCAAGCGCATCTGGCACGACGATCAAGAGCCCGAAAACTGCGGTAGCGAACATCGCGTTGCGATAGGGGCGCGCTGAGGTTACGGGGGCAACTAGGGTTTCTGCTCGATCTGGGATATCGCACCTGTCCTGCCCTTCCGGTTCCCCCTCCCCCACGATTCAAGAATCACGAAGCAATCACTCGCAGGTATAATACTCCAGGATGTCACGTTCGGTTATGGCGAACTCGACTTTTCGGCCCCAAAAGAAAAGGCATGATGCCCCTTCTCGAGAGTTCCCTGCCGTGACTAGCAGGCGATCTAGGTACTTGAGCCAGAAAGCGGTATAATGCCCAATGGCTGTTGCGATACCGCGCATTATTCGGTTAGAACACATTGAACGCAGGAAATATACGTATGCCCACGCTAAAGTGGTGCCTGGGCCCGCGTTTATTCCACGGTCAAGCTCCTCGAAGGATCGAAACAGCCAGCGGTGACCAAGATCCGTAAAGCGGGTGAAGTCGCACCGACCTAGATGGACTTGCTGCATGAAGGGCGTTTCAGCATAGACATAACCGCCCGTCTTCAGGACGCGGTGAATCTCTTGCACACACCGTGCCGGATCGAGTACGTGCTCTAGCACCGCCTGCACAACGACAGCGTCAAAACTCGAATCGGTAAAGGGTAAATCGTGCGCATCGCAGACCGCCGCTGTGCGAGGTCCGATATAAACGTCAGTTTCCAAAACCTCAATACCAGGCTGCCCAACCAGGGTCGCCATCCCCTTTCCAAGGGTGCCCCCTCCAATAATCAGCACTTTGGGAGCTTCTACGACACGCAGGCTATCTACAAGTCGTTCATAGTTCGCCCCTGAACGCAAATTTGCAGAGACACTAGGTAGAAGCTTTGCCGCCAGCCGCTGCATCGGGTCTGAATGCTTGGCCGGCTTTGCGCTCCTAACAATGTCCTTAATTTGGAAAACACTTCGGGTTTCGTTAATCAGGATTGGCACACCACCGACTATCGGAAAGGATGTGCCACACGTCAACCTCTCACAGCGCAGCTTTTCGCCAGTAATTTCGAGTTCGCCGCGGCAACGAGGGCAGCGCAGTGTTCGACGAAGCCAAGCCGCCCGGGCCGCCCAGAGAGTATGCCTTACAACAGTCGTTTGTTTCACAGTTGCCTTGCCATCCGGTAACTTCTGCGCGGCACTGCGCGCTCAATGCTTGACGCGCTCGTTGTCTGTCGTGGAATTCGCGCGCGAATTCATGGCGGCACGAGGGATTTCGTTCGTGGCTTCCACGCTGTGCGCTCTCTCCACAGATCCGTCAACTCGGTCGAAACTCTATGGACATCGTATTCGTCTTCGATCCGTCGGCGTCCAGACGTTCCGATCTGCTGTCGGAGCGCGAGATCATTTGCCAGCAAAAGCAAGGCATCGGCGATGGCCCCCGTGTCCCGAGGAGGAACTAGGATACCTGCACCGTTCCTGAGGAGCTCCGGAGTCCCGGCCACTGAAGTTCCCACTACCGGAATACCAAAACTCATGGCTTCGATCAGACAGTTCGGGAGGCCCTCATGAAGACTTGGCAGGACGACGCAGTCCACCTCCTTTTCACGATAGAACCTCAAGATTTGTGAGTGAGGCACCTGTCCGAGAAACTTGATACAGTCAGTGCCGCCAACGTATTGTGCTTGGGCCCGGAGTGCTGACTCCGACGCACCTGCTCCCGCAAGCCAAATCTCCAGGGAGACGCCCTTGCAACGGACACGCCCAAACGCATCAATGAGGAATTGTTGTCCTTTTCGCTCGATCAAATGGGCGGGGCACAGCACGCGAAATATCGACCGAGCTTTCGGGTCAACAGCTACTGATTCTGGCAACTGAACTCCAACCCGGATCACCTTGACTTTGTCCGGGGGAAGAACCGCTCCAACGGCCCTCGCCATTTCCACTCCGTCGTGCGCGACAAACCGCCCAAAACTCGCCGATCGCAGTTTGGTCTCTAGAAGATTGTTCTCGAGAATGTCCCAACGATGGGCAGTAAAACTCCACGGCACGCCGCACATTATACTGGCAACCATGGCGACCGTGGATGTGCATCCAGCCCAGTGCGCATGAATGTGCTCTGCCCCCATAGCACCGGCCAACTCGCCAACCGCGAGACCCTTGACAAATGCCGCGCAGTTCTTTGCTGCTATCCGTGGTGATCGGCTCCGAACCAACACAACCTTAAGAGCCGATGCGGCAGTTCTAGGCAGACGCGTCAACCCTCGTGCCGCCCGCCGCAGCGTAGAACCGGACAGCAGCGAACACGTCACTGTGTGTGCTTGGAGCGACGCAACTTCTGGTCGAAGTGCGCCGTGCGGACTGACAGGGACAATCACTAGGCTATGCCCCTGTCGCAGGAGTTCTACGATCTCTGGGGTTATGAACGATTCGCCAGGACCAAACGGAAGCGTGGATGTTATGTACAGAATCTTCACCGACTTCCTTTCCCGACTGGCAGCATTCCACCTCTTCGACCGCGCCGCGCGAACTCGGGGCCACCCCTTCCCCTCGCCCGGATGATGCAGTCTGTCATTGTGACCACTGCCCCTGCAGGGCATGCTCAAAGAGCCTTCTGTCTAAAACCTGTACAGTGGGAGCTGTATGTAACAGATGTTTCACAAAGTGCCAAACAGTTCCCCAAGTCGCACTCATTTGCCATCTCAGGACGTAAGATATCCGAACCATGTAAAGATACATCCATACCTTCCACAGGGTTCGCGGCCAATGTAAGCGCATGCACAGCAAGCGACTCAGGTAGATGTAGTAGGCGCGGCCGAGGGCTGGCCCTGAAAGTCGAGTGATGGTGCGGCCTACTTTGTGATATACGACCGCACTATGTACGCAGGCGAGCGCGGCCCGAGCGGCCTTGAGCCGATGACAGAGTTCGAAGTCCTCCTCCCCGAAAAAGAACGCCTCCGATAATAGGCCAATGCGGGCGAATATGCGCGTTCGGAATAAGGCTGCACACCCGGTGATGTACGTAACCGCTGTGAAGTCCCGGTTGGGACGCCGAATTGCGGAGCAGTTCGGATACAGGTATTTTCTTCCACCGACTCGCGTCAGCACACCACCACAATTCCAGATTCGACTCGGCTCGAAGTGTAGGCGGATTTCCGCCGTCGCACCTTCAAACGCCGGATGCGTGTTCATGAAGCCTACAAATGCGGACAGGCAGGTCGCACTGACCATGGTGTCGTTGTTCAACAAGAGGACGAATTCGGCGCCTGCCGCCATCGCGTAGCGGATGCCGATATTGCAGGCTCTCGCAAATCCTAAGTTTTCGAGCGACCTCGCGAGAATGAGCACGTCATGGCCTGCTCGCCCCTTGACGAGGTTTTCTATTTCACGGACTTTCCCCTGTGTCAGGGCTGGGACTTCAATGTCCGCTAGGATGCCATACCGTTCGCCCTGGCCGGAGTATTCGTGCGCTTCGAGGGACAGTCGGTCTTGCGCCCATCCCCGAATTCGGTCGCAGGACTCGTCTTGAGAACCGTTGTCTATAACGACTGCTCTGTAGTTGGGGTATTCCGCATTTCGTAGCGAGTCGAGACATTCAAGCGTGTCGCGCCAGCCGCCATAGTTCAGTATGACGATGATAATGAGCGGAGAATCGGATGGAGGCGGAGGTATCATGTTTCACTCACTGGCATGCGACTTGTTCGGAGCGACGATAGATAGCTGAGCAGAGTGGTGCGATCAGGCGCGTACATTAGCATCGACCAAGGCGCGTACAAGAACACGCATAAAAGAACAGGGGGACGCGGTCGCCCTCCAGGGTAGCGAAAGTGGAACGCGCAGTGCCGGCCAACATATAAGGAACAGCACCGCTGCGCTATCATGCCGGAATCTCCGTGCCCTGGCGTCGGGCAGCAAAGCTTCGGGCTACGAGCACTGGATAGTACCATGCGGTGATAGCGATGACGGAAGCGCAGAGCGCAAGCATCAGGCTTACAGCCCCATGGGAGATGACAAGGGGAACAGACGCAGCAAAGACGACAGCTCGGCAAAATACCGCCCCCGAGGCAGCCCTCATGGCCCCAAGACCGAGAGCCATGGGCCAATGCACATTCTCCCACATTGCCAACAGGACATAGAACCCACCGAGCCAACGGAGCCTCCCGTCTGCATAAAACGGTCTGTGTAGCCAAAGACTTAGAATGAAATTTGCCGTCAACCCGAACACCACCATCCCACAAATGCCGTAAGCAAGTGAGGCAACACGGGCCCTCCCCACCAGTATTTTTATCCAGGCGTAGTCTGCGCGTGCAACCGCATCTGCAATGGCCCCCCAGAGCGGCAGTGTGAAACTTGCGCTGAAAGCGAGGATGAAGATAATCAATTGAAAGAAAACGGCAAATCTGGAACTCTCCAGCGGGGCGCGAGTGCGAGCCATGAAATAGACGGGCCACTGGTACACTAATATACTTCCTATACCCGCGGCGCCTATGTAGCTCAGTCCGTCTCGGGCGAGGCACCGCGCTTGCAACCACGAAACGCTCTGGCGCGTGGCGAACAGATAGGGACGCCGGCGGAAAAGAAGCGCAACGTTGAGAATGCGGACGACGAGCGGCCCGAGAACCGTCACTGCAACAAATACCGGCAGCGTTGGCGCCAGCCATGACGCCAGGAGCAACCCCAAACATAGAATCCCATTGGACAACGTGTTTAGGAGGTTGTTGACGTGCAACTCCTGGTAAGCTTGACGCACGCTCTCAGCCACCGAAAGCGGGACAGCAGCGGCAGTTCCGATGCAGGCGAGGACTGCTGCAGCCCGGAGCGCTGGTCCGGACGTTCCGGTGGCGGCAAGCCCAAATAGCGTCCGCAGCGGCAAAACTGACAGCAAGGGGAGAGCTACAGCCAAGCCAGCGATGGCAAGGCCAATGACCGGAAGGAACGCCGAACGGACAATGCTTGCTTCGCGATACGGATCTTTGTCAGCGGCTGCTTCTGCGAGAGGGGTGACGAGCGCCCCTCCCATTCCGAGATTGAGGAAAGTGAGGATTGACGCAGCGGCGGTCACAGCAGCATAAGCAGCGAACTGTGCTGGTCCGATGGAGCGGTACACAATCGGAATCGCGATAACCTGTACAAGCAGCGTGACAATTTTAGATGGGGCGGAGGTGCCCCATGCCGCGAACATCCGCCCCGTACGATGGCGGCGCAAATCGCGCGGATCAGGTGCCGCCGCGCTGCAAATTGCGGTGTCCAGCTCTGTCAGCATGGCGTCCTTGACGTCGTTTATCATCCCCACAGCCCACAGAATCTTAACGGACTAACAAGCGGCGAACGGCACGCCAGGATGTGCAGGAGCTGGAAGACAACACCGGACGGCAGGCGGTTCATCCCTCTACCTTCCTTGCTGCTACCGCCGCGTGAAATCAAGCTTGGGCTACCTCGGAAGAGCCTCGAAGGGCCTGCCACCGGCACGCCGAGTCGACGATATCTGTGAGAGCTGAGCGCCGTGGGGACCAGCCAATCGTGGCTCGTGCCGAGGACTGAGCGACCAACCTGGGCGGGTCGCCCGGGCGACGGGGAGCGAACTCACAGGGGACGTTCTTACCAAAAACATGGCGGACGCAGCTTATAACTTCCAGCACGGAGTGGCCAATACCAGTACCAAGATTCAGGGTCGCGGCCTTCGCGGAGTCTGGTCGAAAGAGCGCTGCGAGGGCCGCAAGGTGAGCCTCCGCGAGGTCGGAGACATGAATGTAGTCGCGAATGCAAGTGCCATCGGGGGTGGGATAGTCCGTGCCGAAGACCTTGACTGGTGGGTGAGTGCCGAGGGCGGCACCGATAGCTAAGGGGATCAAGTGGCTTTCCGGAGCATGGTCTTCTCCAAGGTCTCCTTCGGGGTCGGCACCAGCGGCGTTGAAGTAACGGAGGGCCCACGAGCGTAGTCCATAGGCTTGGCCATACCAGTAAAGCGCACGCTCGATGAATAGCTTCGATTCGCCGTAGGGATTGATGGGGCACTGGGCGTGGGTTTCAGGGATCGGAACCACTTCCGGAATCCCGTACGTGGCGCATGTAGAGGAGAAGACGATGCGCTTAACGTCCGCGTCTACCATGCTGTCGAGGAGGTTGAGGGTATTCCGTACGTTGTTTCGGAAATACTTGCGCGGATTCGTAACGGATTCTCCAACGTAGGCCGAGGCGGCAAAGTGGATGACTGCGGCAGGGCGGTACAAATCCAGGGTAGAGGCGATTGCAGCCGCGTCGGCGAGGTCGATCTCAAGGAGAGGTCCCCATTTCACCGCCCAACGGTGACCGGTACTGAGATTGTCAACTGTGATTGGCTCGAACCCTGCGTCTGCTAATGCCTTGCAGGTGTGGCTCCCGATGTAGCCAGCACCACCGGTCACGAGCACTCGCGGGTTCCGATCATTGGCGGCATGCATTACTGACGCTCCCCAATTCCGTTTGGCGGACCTTCGACTTCCTTGGCCTGAAAGGCCGCCCTACGAACAGCACAATGGGCCGTTAGTCGCCGGCCGGCCGGCTATACGACTGGTACCCATATCCGTAACCGGCATGGCTCGTCTTGCGCGGGTCCCATTCGTTGAGCACGGTTCCGAGCACGCGCGTACCGTCTTCGGCCAGCCGCTGGCCGGCG
>CAVRNR010000018.1:0-16088 GCA_963722575.1 Bryobacterales bacterium | reverse complement strand
GACCGAACTACAGGCGACGTTGCCCGCCGACAGCGCTCTCCTCGAATACTACCTGGGCGAGCGCGAAAGCTATCTCTGGGTAGTCCAGTCCGACCGCATACAGTCTTTCCGCTTGCCTCCGCGGTCTGCCATCGAGAACCTTGCCTCGCGGACCGTAAACCGCTTCGGCGCCATTTTGGATCGCCGTCGCTCGCCCCAAGCGCAAGCCGCTTTTGAGGCGGACCTTCGTCGGCTCTCCGCTGTTCTCCTTGGCCCCCTCGTAGAGGTCCGCCTTCCGCCGCGCCTGGTCTTGGTGCTGGATGGCGTGCTGAATCGCGTCCCGATGGCAGCGCTACGCCCGCCGTGGTCGCGTGAATTCTTTGGTTTGAGCTTCGATCTTATCCGCGCGCCATCCGCCGCCCACCTGCTCGCCGCTAAACCTCCCCGCCCGATTACTGAGTTCCCGACCTCTGTCCTGGTCATCGCGGACCCCGTGTTCGGTGCCGACGACCCAAGGGTGACCGCTGTGCTGCAGCCGACCGCGCGACCATCGAGTCTGGCCCGGCTACCTTTCACGGGTGACGTTGCCGCCCTCAGTGCGCTTTTACCGCCTGCTCGCATCCGCATCCTGCGAGGCTTTGACGCTACTCCATCAGCTTTGCGCAGACTTGATCTGCGTGAATTCGCGGTTTTGCACTTCTCCACCCATGCGTACATCGACGACCGCATTCCGGAGCTATCCCGCATAGCGCTAACGCTCGTCGACCGCGCTGGGCGGCATGTCGATGGATATCTGCGGCCTCAGCAGTTCGCCGAGTTCCGGCTGAACCGATCAATTGTGGTGCTGTCCTCGTGCGAGACTGCGCTAGGCAAGGAAGTCTTGGGCGAGGGGCTCGTCGGCTTCGCAAGTGGTCTTTTCTCGGCAGGCGCTTCCCAACTAGTGCTTGCTCTGACGAAGATTGATGCGGAATCCTCCGCGGCCTTCTTCACCGAGGTGTACCGAAGCCTCTTCGACACGGAGTCGACTGGGATCGAACGAGCGCTCACCCGGGCGCGCCAAGCGCTCGCGCACTCCACCCGATGGTCCGATCCGTACTACTGGGCCTCGTTCACTGCTATCGGAAGCTTAAGTGGCCAAAGATGAGGCAGTTGCCCCCGACGTTATAATGGCCTCATACTTCATGATTAACTGCCGTTCAGTGTCGCCGAAGACCTGGGAGTGCGCACGGCAGGCCCTTGTGTTCTATTTCACCCGACGGCACGGTCTGTCCGGTGCCGAAGATCTTGCGCACGAAACACTCGCGACCATTCTGGGTCGGGAAGATTTCCAATTTGAAAGAGAGGAGGATTTTCTGAGAGTCTGCTACGGCTTCGCCAGTCATATCCTTCAGACAGCTCGCCGCGATACCGCTAGGGACATGATCGACTGCCTGGACTTCACCGCGACGGCGCCGACCTCGGAAGCCCAAGGGTTAAAAGGCGCTGAATTGTCTGTTTTTCTGGATGAAGTGTTCCGCCTCGGAAAAGATCAGCTCCGCGACGTGGACTGGCAGTTGATCCAACAGTCCATTGTCTTGGATGGAGAGCGTGCCAGCGATTCCGATCCCTCGGGTGCCAGCCATCCACGGGTTAGACTGCACCGGGCGCGCAAGAAGTTGGCTCAGCTCGTCGGCTGGCGGAAAGGCTGAGGTGTAACAGAACGTGTCTCGCGAACATATTCTTTCAGAACCCGTGAGATCCTATCTGCTCGGCATACTTGACGAACGTTCCGCCGCGTCAATCGAGGAGAGGTACTTCACCGACCGTGGTTTTTTTCTCTTTGTGCAGGAAACCGAAACCGCGCTAATTGAGGACTATCTTGCCGGCCGCCTGGCCCCGTCGATCAGGGAGCGCTTCGAATCGCGGTACCTCTCGGTGCCGGATCTTCACCGCCGACTCAACGAAGTTCGCGAAAGACAAGTCCCGGCCCGAATCGTCCCAGGGCAGACTCGCTATGCCCGGCTTCGTCTGGTGGCGGCCACCCTGTTGGTTTGTCTTGGCAGTGCGGCCTTCTGGCTCTATCGCGACCGCATGCAGTTCGACTCGCTGCCTGCGTCTAGGCGCGCCCGTCCAGTACTCGCCACGATTTCGTTGAGTCCGGGGCTGTTGAAGGACCAAGCCACCCGATCAACCGAACTCAGCGCGCTGTCCGCGAAGGGCGATGTGCGGCTGGTGCTAGATCTCCCTGGCCAGGCGACCGAAATCGCTTGTTTCGCCCAGGTCTCAGCGGCCTTGCCGGATGGAACATGGAAAAGAGTCTGGTCCACCCCTGAGCCCATTTGGTCAACGCCTTCCCAGGGCGGCCAACAACTCCGTTTCACTCTCGACGCGTCGTTGCTGGCGCGCGGCGATTATCTCGTAGAAGTCGCTGGCACAGACAGGCGGGTTCAAGAGACGTACTCTTTTCGCATCTCGCCGATGTAACAGCAACGCTTGCCGGCACATATATTCTCGAAGAACATCGAAAGTGGATTACCTTTAGCGCGGGGGCGGACGCTGCAGGTGACAGGCACAGAGGTTCGCGCGCGGCACACGCTAATCGCCACGATCTGGTGACAGCCAAGATGCTGGCGCACGAACCGTTCGACGGCCGGCCGGGAAGTCATCGGCTGATAGAACAAGAAATAAGTAATATAAGATTTTAGGTTGCAATTAGCTGGAATTGGGTTGATAATAGTTGCGCTGGCTGTCGGAGCTGCCAACGCAGTTCCGCACCCGACAGAAAGCGAGAGCCGTCAATCGAAGGCCTGTTCTCGTCGGCTCCGGCCCTCGGGCAGCAGCCGGCTTCATCCAATGTAGGCATCTAAAGATCAGAACTAACGGAGGGCGGATTCGAATCAAGAGTTCTGTCCGTTCGGTGTGAGGAGAAACTAATGAAGATTCTTCGGCTATTCCTTGCCTTGGCCTTCGTGGCCATCGCGCAGGAGGCACTAAATAACGATGCCATCGTCAAGATGGTCAAATCCGGATTGGGCGAGGACGTTATCCTCAGCGTGGTGAAGAGCCAGCCAGCGAATTATACTCTAACGCCGGATGAGCTCATAGCGCTCAAAACGGCTGGCGTTCCCGACAGGGTCGTCGCTGCCATGGTCGATAAGGGCACGGGCGGCGGTGCACCCGGAGCCGCCGCAGCGAGCGGCGCCACTCCGGTTGCCGGAACCGTGGCGGCTGGAGACCCGAACGATCCCATGTCTTCGCATGATTCAGGGATTTACCTCTATGCGAAAAATCGAAATGGCGAATATACGCTGACGGTCTTGGAGCAGGCGGCGTACCAAGGATCAAAAACCGGCGGAATGCTGGGCATGGCCCTCACTTACGGAATCAAGAAGGCCAAAACGAAGGCCGTGATTCCCGGGCAGCATGCCAGCATCAGAACACCTGACGCGGAGCCCGTCTTCTATTTCTATTTTGAGGACAAGGCAGCCGGGTTGGGGAAAGGCGGATTCGGTGCGGGATCAGTTTCGAACCCAAACCAATTTGCCCTAGTGAAGTTGGATATCACCAAGTCCAGTCGCGAAACGATCATCGGAGAGTTCGGCGCCCTGGGTGCGAATACGGGTACGAACGAGAAGTCGATGGTTACGTTTAAGTCTGTACGGATTCGTGCTGGGCTCTACAAGGTGGTGTCGAATGGACCGATGCAGTCTGGGGAGTATTGCTTCCTCGTCTCGCAGGCGAACATGGGTGCATTCGGAGCCGGCGCGGCTGGCGCTGCGCAGATCTTCGATTTCGCGGTGAACCCGGACCAGTAACGAGGTAACTCCCGAACCCCGCGGCGGTCGGAAACGTTCGGTTCGTGGCCAAATCGTGGCGGCGGATCGCCGGAGATCCGTAGATGGCATACTGCGTCCATTGCGGTAGCGAATTTGATCCCAGTGGTAAGTTCTGCGCGAATTGTGAAAGACCCGTGGTCGGAGACAGGGGGCCAAGATGAAGATCCCGCGTCAGTTGAGCCGGCTGCGACTTGGCTTGGCTCTGCTATCTTTCCCAGGGCTTGCAGTTACCGTGACCGACCACATGGTCACGAAGGCCGTCAGTACGAGTGGTTGCACCGTTCCAGCGGCTGCCAGCGCATTCTCCGACGACAGATCAATCGGTGTGGGTGTGGTTCAACGTCACTGGCGCAAATGCCGGCGACGTGGCCTCGGCAACGTGGTATTCGCCGAACGGAGCGGCATACAATTCGACAAGCTGGAATCCGCTGGCATCGGCCGGTACCTGGTGTTATTGGTGGTCCATTAACGTCGCCGGCGTATCCGCCGGCGTCTTCTCCCGGCAATTGGAGCGTGCGGGTCTTCTGGAACAGTTCCACCCTGTTCTCGCTCAACTTCACGATTCTCGCGCCTGCTATTCCGTCGATTAGCACTGGCGGCGTAGTGAATGCGGCGAGTTACGCGAGCGGCGCAGCGGTAGCTCCGGGAAGCATCGCGTCGGCCTTCGGAAGCTTTCTGTTGAATTCACCGGCGGGAGCGGCGAACATGCCCCTCCCCACAAACCTCTCCGGATTGTCCATGCAGTTCGGAAGTGGCACGAAAGTGCCGCTGATTTACGCTGCGAACGGGCAAGTGAATTTTCAGGTGCCCTGGGAACTCACTGGGCTGTCGCAAGCTTCGTTGACTGCAACCTTGAATGGCCAGACCAGCACCGCCCAGAATGTGAGCCTCGCCGCCTTTGCTCCAGGTATCTTCAGCACCAACGCCCAGGGTTTCGGCCAAGGCGCAATTCTGGATCCTGCGTACAAGCTGGTGGACGCCTCGAACCCAGCGACGCCGGGCAGCACCGTGGTGCTGATCTACTGTACGGGTCTAGGAGCCGTGAGCAACCAGCCGGCGAGCGGCGCGGCCTCTCCGAGCAATCCGCCCGCAACTACGACAACCACTCCAACGGTGATGATTGGCGGCGCGCCCGCTCAGGTTTTCTTCTCCGGGCTCGCTCCGGGATTTGTGGGCGAGTATCAGGTGAACGCGCTGGTGCCGCAGAATTCCGCGGCGGGAGATGCCGTCCCCGTGGTGATTTCGATCGGCGGGAAGACCTCCAACACCGTCACCATGGCGGAGAAAGGCGGCTCCCGTGAACCCGAACGCGACTCTGAGCTCCATTAGCCCGACGCTCCGGGAATGCGGGGCAGATTCTCACCGTCGTTCTCAACGGCCTCAACACGAACTTCATTCCGGCGCAAACGCTGGCCAGCTTTGGCCCTGGGATCAGCGTGGCCGGCGCTCCGGAAGGGCAGCCAGGCGTGCTGACGGTCGCAAGTCCAACAAGCGCTACCGCAACCCTGACGATCGATCCGGCCGCCGCCACCGGAACCCGCAACGTCACTGTGACGGCCGGAGCACAGACACTATCTCTGAACAACGCTTTCACCGTGGTGGCGGCCCCAGCGGCCATGGGTCCGCTTACCATCACCTCCACTTCACCTGCGAACAACGCTTCAGGCGTCTCGCTGACGCCCACTATCCAAATCGTCTTCAATGAGCCGTTAGACCCCGCCACGGTAGGCCCCTCGACGTTCGGCTTGGCGAGCGGAAAGACGATCCTCCCCGTGACGGTTGCCTACGATTCCACGAAGAATCTGGTGTCGCTGGCGCCCGCGGGTGTGCTCAGTCCGCAAACGACTTACACCGTGACTGTCGGAGCGCTGGTGCGGAATGCCGTCGAGAATCCGCTGGGAACGGCTTCCACGTTCTCGTTCTCTACAATTCCTCCCGCGAGCGTCAGCGGGGTGGTCACGGCCCCGACGGGCATCAGTCCAACGACGCTGACGGTTCTGAGTTTTGGCGGCAAAACGTCGACCCCAAGCACCGGCGGAAACTTCACTGCTTCACTCAACCCCACCGGCGTCGGCTTGGTGGCGGCTATGGTTTCGGGTAAAGACTTTGGGCTGCTGGCAGCTACCATTGGCGGCGCGGCGGCCACCGTCTCCTCGCCCAGCGTTGCTGCCCCCGGCCGCGTGACTGCCGATCTCGCCACTCGTACTATGCCGCCTGGGGTTTACAGGACTGGCTGGCAGGTGACGGCCTCGCCTCTGGCGGCAATCTCCCCCAACACTCTGGTTGCCGATCTCCAGACGACCGCCGAAATGCTCACTTTCATGTCCCCCTACCTGTTCACCGCGGATCCACAGAGGGCGCCGGCCATCCTGAGCGCAATCGCCGCGAATCCTGCCACCGCGCAGTTCGCCCAGGTGTTGGCGCAGAACGTGAGCAAGGCTGATCCTTTGACCGATCCGGCGGTTCAATCGGCCGCGCAAAACGCGATCGCCGCGGTGGTGCAGGCCCTGGCCAAGAAAGCGGTAGGCCCAAGTCTTCTCTCGCCGGAGCCGAACGCTGCGGAATCGGCATCGGTCCAGGAACCGAACGCCTCAGCCGGTTCGACATCGCTATCGGCAATGCTGGCGGTGACACCCTACTGCTGGCCGGGCCTGACGCCGAAACAAGGCGGAGCGCTCCCATGCCTGGATCTGGACTATATCTCGTTCCCGCCCGACTCCATCTCCCTGGACCAAGTCACCGGCGGTTACGGTTTTACGCCGCATAACTGCACGGGCAATTACTGGGGCAGTAGACTCTTCGGATGCGCAATCGGGTGGCTGGTTCAGGTGAAACCCATTCCGCGAGCAGCCGACGGGGGCAACCCAGCCACCATCGTGGCCGCACCAGGAGGCGCCTACGGGCCGGCGAGTCCCATAGGGCAATACGATTCCTTGTCCTGTGGCACCACCAACTGCTACTCCGCATGGGTGAGTGGCAATAGCTGGTTTCAGTACATCAGTCCCTCCAATTTCCTGGTCTCGGCGGTGGCGTGGGCCCTTACCACGGTGGCCCCATCGTCGGCCACCCTAGACGGACCGAGCTTCTCCTTGCCTTCAAGCTCCACGGATCAGATGGACTATATTGCCAGATTCTATAGCGGGGCTCGAGGCCGATTCCTGGGAGTACTCCGATTTGGCTGCCTACACTGGCGGACCGACCCTGGCATCTGAGGCTTTCATAGTGAACCTCGTGGATGTGGCCTTCAACTTAGTGGACGTGGTCGACACCCTCATGCCGGTTCCCGGAGCCACCACTCTGGACGACTTGAAGGAGTGCGCTCTGAAAGAGACCACCCTGAGCCTTCTGAAAGCCGGCGCGTCGATTGGGAATACCAACACCGCCTCCGGATTTGTCGATACCGTGAGGACGGTCGGCGCCGATCTGTACGACAGCCTTACACAGTGCTTGACAGATGCAGACCTGAAGGCGGGTCTGGACATTGCTAAGGACGTTCTCCAAGCACCTTATTCAAATGGGCAAGAAGGGATTGAAGTGGGTGCCGGTAGCGGGCCAGGTGATCGAGACTTTGGATGTCGCCTCCAGCCTCGGCCAGGCAGCCCAACGCGGACTGGAAATGGTGAGTCTTGCCAGCCCGATCGAAACCGCCGTGATATCGATCAAGCCTGGCCCGGCGTCGGTGGTGAACCCCCTTCCGTCGATTACCTCGCTCTCGCCCTCGTCCGCGCCGGCCGGCGCTTCCTCCTTGACTGTCAGTATCCGGGGCAACTACCTCCTCACGACTTCGACCGTGGCCGTTAGCAACATAGAGCGGACTTTTACCATCGGGAGCGACTACGGTCTCACCATTACGCTCAACTCCTCCGACCTTGCCCAAGCAGGGCCGCTAATGGTGGCGGTGACCAATCCGGCGCCCGGAGGCGGAACGTCCGAGGCGATCTTTATGGTGGGCACCGGGAGTTTTCAGCCCAAGGTCACGAGCCTGAATCCCTCCTCGGCGGTGGTGGGAGCGAATTTGCCGGTCCTAACTGTCCTCGGCGCGTATTTTCTACCCAACCCCACGGTGACGCTCAACGGTTCACAGCGATCGATCGCGACGCCCTCCGATGCCGGGCGATTGACGGTCACCCTGTACGCGTCGGACCTGGCGAAGGCTGGCATCTTTCCGGTTGTGGTGACCAACCCTGGGGGCAGTGCATCGAATGCATTCAATTTTACCGTTTTGGATGCGAAGCCGGCACAACCCGCGATCCTCTCCGTATCCACCACCAAGAGGGTCTATCTCGTGGGCGATCAATTCTCGATGAGTTACACGACGCTGGCCGGCGCGGCCGCCGGGACGTTCGACTTGATGATTCAGTTCCTCTCGCTGGCAAGCGGCGAGCACGTATTACTACTATGACGACCCATCGGACTACAACAATGAATGGCTCCATAGCACGGCCCGTGCCGCGTGGACGGGCACTCCTCAGACCGGAGGGCCGTTTACCATCCCGGCCGCCGGCGCCTCAGCTTTCCAGGTCACCAGCGATGTACCCTCCGGCGATTACCACATCAAAGCTTATTTTTCCAAGGCCGGTGCCAACCAGCCTGTGGGAGCGGTCGCGGAGACCGATTTTTCCGTGGCGACGAGCACCTCACCGGGCGGGTGCTTCGTTGCCACGGCCGCATTCGGCTCTCCGATGGCGCATCAGGTTCAGTGGCTGCGGGCATTTCGCGACCGGATTCTTCTTGTCCGGGCGAGTGCGGCCGGGCCTTTGTAACCTGGTATTACGGGTGGTCGCCGCGGGCCGCCGCCTGGCTGCGCGGGCATGCCATTGCGCGTAAGCTGACAAGGGCGGTTCTTTGGATACCTGTTGCTTTCGCGTGGCTGAGTCTACGCACTGATGTCGGCTTGGCCCTGTTAGGGTTCCTCGTGCTTCTCTTGCCGTTAGGCTGGAGCCTACGGCGCGGCCCGGCGTGGTGGAGGGCACTCTGCTTGCTAACCCTGGTCATCGGCCTCGCCTCAGCCCATACCTCCGGTTGGGCGCCGGGGCATCACCAACCGGTGGCTCCGTCCGGGGTTTCCGAGATGGTTAATGAAGTCTGCTTCGGAATTGACGCGAAGAAGTAGTCCGGCGCTATCTCGCTTCGTGGCGGATGCCGCGCGACGCCACGAGAAAGGTGGACCAAACTTGGTAGAATCTGAACCGGCGATGGCGAGGCATCAGAAGACATGCCCGTCGGACGCCAAAAGGATCGTGGATCAAATGAACCTTAAACGAACGCGTTTGCCAGTGGCCCTCTGGACGCGGGCGGGAGTCCTGGCTCTCTGCCTAACCGTCCAGAATGGCTACCCCCAAGGCAGCGGCCCTAGAAATGTTACGGCCTTGGCCATTGATCCCTTTACTTCCGCAACGCTCTATGCCGGGACCATTAAGGGCGGCGTTTTCAAGAGTACCAACGGGGGAAACAGTTGGACCGCCATCAACTCCGGCCTCACGACTCCCTCCATTAAAGCCTTAGCGATTGATCCCTCCAATCCCGCCACGCTCTATGCCGGGACCGGTGGCGGCGTCTTCAAGAGCACCAACGGAGGAACGACTTGGCAGCCCACCGGTGCCAACGTCTTCCTCACGGTTGGCGGTGGTTTGGCCCTGGCCATTGACCGCTTTACTCCCGCCACGCTCTATGCCGGGACCTTTGCCTTCGGCGTCTTCAAAAGCACCAACGGAGGAACCAGTTGGACCGACGTCAACTCCGGCCTCCCCATGAACCCAGTTGTTTATGCCTTGGCGATTGATCCCTTCACTCCCTCCACCCTATATGCCGGGACCGATGGCGGCGTTTTCAAGAGTACCAACGGAGGGACCAGTTGGAACCCCTTCAACTCCGGCCTCACCGCTACCGATGTTCAGGCCCTGGCGATTGATCCCACCACTCCCGCCACGCTCTATGCCGGGGCCTGGGACCCCGGCAATTTCTTCACTGGCGGCGGCGTTTTCAAAAGTACCAACGGAGGAAACAGTTGGACCGCTTTCAACTCCGGCCTCACGGCTACCGATGTTCAGGCCCTGGCGATTGATCCCTCCACTCCCGCCACGCTCTATGCCGGAACCATTGGCAGCAGCGTCGCCGCCTACAGCGTCTTCAAGAGCAACAACGGAGGAACCAGTTGGACCGCCGCGAGTTCCGGCCTCCCTGCGAACACAGAGGTTAATGCCCTGGCGATTGATCCCACCACTCCCGCCACCCTCTATGCCGGGACCGGTGACCTATTCTCCGGAACTGGCGGCGTTTTCAAGAGTACCGACAGAGGAACGACTTGGCAACTCACAGGTACGGGTGCTCCCACCTGCTCCTACGCAATTTCTCCGCTCGGCCAGCCCTTTTACTATCCCGGTGGTGCGAGCGGCGGCACCGGAACCGTTACCGTTACGGCTGGGAGCGGCTGCGCTTGGACGGCCACGAGCAATTCCAGCTTCCTCACCATTACCTCGGGATCTAGCGGCAGCGGCAATGGCACCGTGGGTTATTCCGTGGCGGCAAACTCCGGCACCGGTTCGCGCACCGGAACGCTGACCATCGCGGGGCAAACGCTCCTCGTGACTCAGGCGGGCACTGTCTGCACGTTCGCAGTTTCTCCCTCCGGCCAGGCCATTGCCGCGAGCGGCGGCATCGCGTCCGTTGCCGTCAAGACTGACGCCATCTGTTCTTGGCAGGCGACGAGCAACTCCAGTTTCCTTTCCATCATTGGGTTCCCGGCGGGCACGAGAGCTAATGGCAATGGCAGCTTCGCCTATTCTGTGCAAGCCAACACCAGCACCGGTTCGCGGACCGGAACGCTGACCGTCGCGGAGCAAACATTGACGGTGACTCAGGCGGGCACGGCCTGCTCCTACGCAATTTCTCCGGCCAACCAGTTCTTTGGGGCGAACGGCGTCCCTGAAACCGTGTCCGTTACAACCGGGAGCGGCTGCACGTGGACGGCGACCAGCAACGACCCCTGGATCACGATCACATCCGGTGCGAGCGGCAGCGGCAATGGATCGGTCGGTTATTCCTTGGCGGCCAACTCCGAGGCGAGTCCCCGCACCGGTACGCTGACCATTGCCGGGCAAACGTTCACCGTGACTCAGGCGGGCCGCCCAGCGGGTTGCTCAATTTTTCCGGCCAGCCAGTGGTACTTTGGCAATGCTGGCTTCACCGGAACCGTGGCCGTTACGGCTGGGAGCGGCGGCTGCACGTGGACGGCGACCAGCAACGACCCCTGGATCACGATTACCTCGGGTTTCAGCGGCACCGGCGATGGCACCGTGGGTTATTCCGTGGCGGTCTTCGCCAGCGGCTCTTCGCGCGCTGGGACGCTGAACATCGCCGGACAGACGTTCGTCGTCCTGCAGTTGGATGGTTTCACAAGCTGCAAAACTCCAGAGCCGTCCTTCTACGCAATTTCTCCGGAGAGCCAGTCCTTTGCCGCGAGCGGCGGCACCGGAACCGTCGCTGTTACGGCCGGGTCCAACTGCTCTTGGCTGGCCACGAGCAATTCCAGCTTCCTAACGATTACCTCTGGTTTCGGCGGCTTTGGCAATGGCGCCACAGGTTATTCAGTGTCCGCCAACTCCGGCACCGCTTCGCGCACTGGGACGCTAAGCATAGCTGGCAAGGCGTTTACGGTGACTCAGGCAGGCAATCCCGGTTCCGGCGGAAACAGACCGGTCATCAGGGCGGCGAATGGCGTGGTCAATGGCGCCAGTTTCCTTCCGGGAATCGTGCCCGGTTCCTTTGCAACCATCTTCGGGACCAATCTTGCTTCGACCACCACCGGTAAGGATTGGAGTGGCTCCATTACCAACGGGCAACTGCCGACCCAGATCGACGGCGTTAGCGTCAGCATTGCCGGAAAACCGGCTTACATCGAATACATCCGGCAGGACCAAATCAACCTACAGGTACCCGATGCGGGCGTGGGGCCGGTGCAGGTGACGGTAACCACTTCTGACGGCACCAGCGACCCGGCTACGGTAACTTCGCAACAGTTCGGCCCGGCCTTCTTCCTCTTCGGGACTAAGTACGCAGTGACGCAGCATTACCCCGATTATGGGTACAGCTCTAACCCCAGTTGGGTTCCCGGCGCGGTAGCGGCCAAGCCCGGCGATATCCTCATCCTCTGGGGCACGGGTTTTGGGCCGACCAACCCGGCGGTCCCCGCCGGCTTGGTGCCACCGCCCACCGGCCCGATTGTGACCGGTGGCGGAATTCCAGTCACCGTCACGGTGGGCGGCGTAACCGCCCAGTTGATTTCCGCCGTCCTGAGCCCGTACACCGGGGTTTACCAGATCGCGATCCAGCTTCCAAGCACTCTCCCCAACGGCGACGTCCCGATCACGGCGAGCATCGGCAGTTATCAATCGCCGGATAACGTGTACATCTACGTGCAGAACTAACCGCCGTAACCGCGGAGAACACACTCGTCGAAAGGAGATGTCCTCTACCTTGCAGGGGAGGCGGAGTTGTCCCAAGCGGGACCAGTTACTGATGCGCGCGGGCGCGGCGAAAACCGAAGCCGGCCGGGCATTCGGATACGTGAAGATCCAACTGCCCGAAGCCCGCCAAGCGGTGACGCGTCAGACGTTCACTTTCCAACTCGACAAGGTCAAGTTACGGGAAGCGAACAGTTTTGGTGCCATGGAGACCTCCGCTGAGAAGCGGCACACGTGTAACACGCATACGGCCATATGGTCGATTCATCAACTCATCTTGGGTTAGAAGGAGGAGTACTGATCGGGTTTCAGCCGTTGCCCTGGCGGCGGCCGGGCCAACAGCTTACGCGCTGAGGGTGACCACTGTCTTGATTCCAATCGCATCCAGAATCTCCTGGAGCCGCGCAATCGCGACCGTCTGATAGTCGATCTCCTCATACCGGCTGATCACTTGCTTGCTCACGCCCAGCCGCCGGGCCAATTCGGTTTGCGAGACGCCCTTTGCAATCCGGACCTTTGCGATGAACGGTGCTATTTGATCCAGCCGCTCGACGTGGGGTAGGGTCAACTCGCCGGACTTCACCTGATCGTACTCGTGCAGTTCGTCTTCCAGTTGTTTAATCATCCCCTCGTAGCTTCCGCGGATTGCCGTAGAGCGTTTGCCTGGCTTCTCCTGGTCCGCCTTCGCGAGGGCTCGATGGAAGCCCTCGATCTGAGCCAATGTCCGGTCTCGTTGAGCGTCGCTCTTGATCATGGTCGTGCAGCCTTCACCACTTGAATCACGCCGCGAGGTTGACCATCGCGGTCTTGTCGAAAGAACTCCGGGAAACCCATTTCCGGGCTGGCTTGCATTGCCGGATGGATGTAGAACTCAACCCCATAGTCGGCCCACATTCGCCACTTCCACTTCCGCACGAGCGGAACCAAAACGACGTCGAAGTCGATCCAGTAGGGATCGATGCGATCATAGACGCCTTCGTCGGGCTCAACCCAATAGCCATCGACATCCCCGGGATCCGGTTTCTCCGTACAGAAACTGCCGTCGATGCAGATCTCTTGGATGCCAGCCGCCCAAAAAGCCTCGACAGCAGCGCGGATTCCTTTAAATAACCATCGACGACGGGGCGTGAAACCGAACCGCTTCCTGATCTCCTCCAACGTCGCCGGATGATTTCCCGGTGGCAACGCGCCAGTGCTGGGGTCGAACGCTGGAATCAAAAACTACCTCCATCATCTCAAAGACAATATACAATGTCAATATCTATGCTGTCAATGCGAATCGACAACGAACGGTTCGTCGCGAGGACAGGGCCTTCTCGCCCAGCAACACGGCACCGCTGATCGCGTAAAGCAGGTCGAGCGGCCCTTCGACGATCTCCTCGCCAGGGGAGATCTACAGGTTTTCGAATGAGCGGGTCAGCGCGAAAGGCCGCTCCAGTAGCTGAGGTAGAGCGCCAGGTTGTACGCTGCGTGGGCGAGAGCGGCAGCCGCGGTCGATCGATATCGGAATCGGACCCAGCCATACAGACAGCCCGTAAGCACAATACAACAAAGCTGGAGCGCGGTTGTCCCGGCAGTCGTGAGATGCGCAATCGAGAAGACCAAGGCTACCCCGATGATCGAGGAGATAGCCGATCTCGACGGGGACAGGCGCCGGGTGAGCAGAAGAGCGGCCGTAAATAGATAGCCCCTGAAGATCACTTCTTCCAGAACCGGCCCGAGTGCAATGGCCAACATTGCCTTGTTCCACCCGCTCTCGGTTCCGAGGGGTTGCTGCGAAAGGCTTGCAACCGCCACAATGGAGACGCCCGCAAGGAGACCTGCTACGACGCACGCCGCGGCGGCTCTGCTGCCTATTCGATTCCAATTCGCGAATTCGAGTCCGAGGCTTTTGAGCTTGCCAGCAGATGAAATCGCGACCAGCAGGAAGGCGCCCGCCTCAATCAGCCCGACGATTTGTCCACGAGGTCGGTTCGACCCAAGCGCCCCGAAGGCCGGCAGCAGGAGCATCCAGAACAACAATTCTCTCCAATACCCCGCCAGATCCTTTACCCAGCCGGTTCTCGCGCTTCTGCAATGGAACAACATTTCGACCTGCTTCCTTTATGCGCCGCACCCTGTCTACTGCAAAATTAGGGCTGTGGCCTCGACGCCTCATCCTCGAAGGTCTGCATTTTGGGTACATTCTGGTGCAGAATAGAACAGTTCGGCATGGAACGTTACGCCAATGGAGCGGAATCAACGCGGCGGTAGCCTCATAGACCGAGTTCGCCAGCAGACAGAGCGCCGCGCCTTGGAACAGGCCAAGCGAGTCCCCTGGAAGCGCCTGGCTGAAGCCGCCGACGAATACACCGACTGGCAGGTATTCACGTTGTGGTTACGGGCTGTCGTCGAGGCTGCCGGAAGCATCCCGGCCATGGTCGCGCAGGAGATGGAATCCAGAACGCCTCGACTCCTTGAGCGCATCCGGCCGGACGTCGAGGCGGCTGCGAAGAATGGGAATGGCCCGGGCACCAGGATTTGGCAGGATGTCAGCCGGTGGGCGGAGATGAACGTCTTTATCGGCGCGAAGCGGGCCGGCTGGTTGGATGCGGTCCGTTATTATTCTTCGATGTCGCTACGTTGCATGAAGGCGTGGTCACACTGGGAGGACATCGACCGGCGTTGGCGCGCTGCCCCGCCGCAACACTTTCCAGACTACGCGCAGTGGCAGTGTGAAGTCGCGGCCGTGGCCCGGTTGTCGAATCCCGACAGCATAGCGCAGCAGGTTCTTGACTCAGTTCGGGGGGTATCTGAGGCGGAATGGAGTAGGCTTCTCTACGGATTCTCGGACTTGATGGCGTTTTGTCTGTGGATGGAATTGGTGCTCGACGTCGAGGGTCCAACCTCTGGGGTCGTTTCCAAGGAATTGGCGGAGAGGTACGGTGGCTTCAGTCCCGCGCCGGGCACGGTGGGATCCAAGGAAGCTGTTTGCTCCCTTAACGAGTGGGTGATCGAGCATGCACTCGCGATTGCCGGCCGGAGACCGATGCTCGCAGCTTTGAGCTTTCACGTTAACCACCACCCGGCATATCACGCTATGCGGAGCTTTGCGTTGCATTGTCACGATACCTGGCCTGTCGAATATCCGGATCACCGGCCTTCATTTGAGGAATGGCGAGAGGCTGCTGACGCATACTTTGAGGCGTAGTAAGGAGGAGTGCCCCGCCATCGGTGCCCTCCTCGCTCCGGCCGAGATCTATCGCGGTAATGTTGTCCCTTCGAAGAGGCCGCCGTGGCTTCCTTTGCCTACCAATACCGTCCAGGATCTCGCGGACATTCTTCTTGAAGGTCGCCGCTTCCCGGCAAGGAAATCCAAGATCAACGAGAAAAACCTGGTCCTCGCGTCGGAGGCTGTCAAACGGAATCCGATCTGGGTGCGCACGCAGAAACTGTCCAAGGCACTCCTCCGTTATTCTGCGGGCCTTCGTTTCGAGCCAGCCTCGTTCCTTCCAACGACGAATCTGTCGTGGTGTCACGCGAAGAAGGGCGGCAAGACTGTTGACCGTGAAGACCGCGAATCCATGAACCTCGTGTACCGCATAATCAAGCCGCGCAATCTTCGCACGGACGGATTTCACGCTATGGCCCGTGCGAGCCGCGATTGATTCGATCGTCGCGTCCGCTCCGAGAGCACCCAGCAACGCGGTAGTTTGAGCCTCCGTCCAGCGTTTTGCCTCTCTCATGTCGGACTTCCTTCGCTTGTGTTCTGTGGAGATCCCCAATTTGGCCATGCGATATTCAACCGCTTTGCGCAGGCTGTCCGGTCTGGGCGCAGACTTAGTCGGTCGGC
>CAVRNR010000017.1:0-27844 GCA_963722575.1 Bryobacterales bacterium | reverse complement strand
GCAGGTTGTGGCGTACTTGTTCACGAATTCGCGGACATCGCCGGCCTTGGCAAAGATGTAGGTGGCGTGCCCCAGTTGAGGGACTTCGGCGACGATCGCGGCGCGGCAGTCGAAGATGTATTCGTCGCGAAATAAATAGACGTTCTGGCTGCGTTTCTTCAGTTGTTGGTAGAAGTACGGATCGTAGTCGGGCTTCCAACAGAATTGAGCAATGTCGAAGTCTGGCGGTATTCCCAGGCGGCGGCAGAGGTCGCCCAGTTCCCTTTGATCCAGCGGTTCCCGCTGAAGACGCGTTCGAACCTGCTCTATGGCGTCATGGTATTCGCCAAAGCGTTGATACAAGCGGCGAGCGTCAGCCAGAGCCTTCTGGGCGTCGGCCGGCACCGCCACGCACAAGCGACTGGGCAGAGCGGTCTCCCACCTCACCAGATCCCATTCGCCGTTCTTGTTTCGGTATTTGCCGGACTCAACAAAGGTTCGCCGTGACGCCAATCTTCGTCGGCACCAGGTGCTTCCACTGGTTCCAGGTCGGATCCCACCCGAGCGGAAGAAGCGAGGGATCGATGTACACCTCTGCTTTCCGCCGGCTATCCCGGTAGAGCGCACAACCATCGAAATATTCGATACGGCGTAGCGGAGCGCGAAACTGGCGTTGCCGCTGGTCCGGCAGATAGGACAGCAGCCGCCGGACGAAAAAGGTAGTTCCATCCTCCGCCAGTTCGCCAGAGACCACGCATTGGCCGAAGCCGCCGTACGGGAAGACCGCCGGAGCGTCCGGGTCTTGCAACAGCGCATCGTAACAGGAGCGAAGGTCGGGATGGGCCAAGAGATTGAAGGCCCGCTCTGCACTCCGGATCTCCGGCTTGGCGGCGGAATCGGATTCATGCTCCAGGCGACAAATTCTGTACGAGAGCCGCAGATCGGCGGGCGTCGCTGTTGGCCGCGTCCGCAAGACTTCGTAGAGAGTCGGCGGTCTCTTCCCGGGTGGCGCCTGCGTGAAGAAGTAGAAGTAGTCTCGCACAGAGCTGTTCGGTAGATGGAGCGAGCGAATGCCAAGGGCGCTTTCGAGGACTTCCGCACGAACGAAGTGCTCACCCCGTTTGTCGGCTTTCGGTTGCGCCACATAGCCTATCCGGCCGAAGTAGAGTTGCCGCGTTTGCCGGCGCAGGCCATTCTGCGTGGCCAGGTACTCATGGATTGGCGAACTGAACACGGCGACGCGTAGGTCATCGCCCGGTCGCAAGTAGCTGGCAGGTATCCGCGGCACCAGGATGTCCTCACCGTCAGTCGCGCATCGGACTGACGGACCGTCCAGTCGGAGACTGCGAATGCGCAACACCGGCCCGGCTTGGCGCGGACGGCTTGAAGCCTGGAGGTTTGCTTCGGGCACAGACGAGCCTCAATTGATCAGCGTATTCCCGGCGACCAGAATGGGCCCTTCCGTCAGCGCTTCCCTCAAGGCTTCGCCGTCGGCAATTGCGAGGTCCAGTTCGGGATCGGGAACGTAATCGATTTCCGGTTCCATGGGCGCATCCCATCCAAGCACCTGGGTCAGGGTCACCGGCGCTTCCGCGAACGCTTCGCCGTCTTCGAATGCGGCGGCGAGTTCGGCACCCTCGTCCGCCAGTGAACTAGCCGGACCGGCGCCGCAACCGGGACAGACCACCTGAGACTCATTGTCCGGATCAAATCTGAATCCGCATTCGGGGCACGACATGTCGGGCAAACTCCTCCTCGTCGCCTGCTTCAAATCTAAATGCAGATTGAGGATGCGCCAAAAAAGGGGTCATCCGCTCTGAATGCTGAACTCGACCCGTTTCGGCGGGCCGTCTTGCAAGTAATTGAATCGAAACGGTTACCGAACAATCAGGAGACAACCATGGAAAGTCGGAGTGTATCCAAGTGCCGGAACGTAAGGCAGGAACTGGGGCCGGATCAACTTGTGATGAAGCACCTGCCACTTGTAAAAGCGATCGCCGCGGGAATCCGAAGGAACCTTCCGGCGCATGTGGACCTGGACGACCTCGTCCAGGCTGGTGCTCTGGGTCTCCTTGACGCAACCCGTAAGTACGACACCGGGAAGAAGGTCCTGTTCGAGACTTACGCGAAATACCGAATCCGAGGGGCCATACTGGACAGCCTACGCAATGCGGACTGGGCCTCGCGCGGTCTCCGGAAGCGCCAGAAAGAAATCGAAGCGGTCACGCGAGCGCTTGCGGCAGAGCTTGGGCGGACCCCAACTGACGTTGAGGTTGCGGCAAGGCTGGGGATCGATCTCAAGCGATTACGAAAGCTGCTGACCGACGTGAACGCTTTGGGCTGCCAGCGCCAAAGGGGTGCGACAGAAGTAACCATTCGCAGTGAGGCAGTGGCAGATCCGCGCCACCAGCCAGACCGATTAAGCGCAAGCTCCCGCCTCCAGGAACTACTGGTTAGCGCGATGACCGCCTTGCCGCATAGGTCACGAAGCATCATTGAGCTCTATTACCGCCAGGAACTGACCATGCGCGAAATCGGGAATCGCTTTGGGATCAACGAGAGCCGCGTTTCACAGATTCACAAGCGATCTCTTGAATTGATCGCGGCTTCGCTGCGCTCGGTCGGCATTCAATCAAGCGCGCCGTTGTGAGTCAGCCGGCCGGCACCCCGAGCCATCGGCTCTATGGAAAAGAACAACAACCGACAGGCAACGAAAAGGAGGCTTGATCAATGGCCAGGCTCGCCGCAAAGGCCCGCTGCAATTACTACCCGCTTCCGGACCGGGAAGCGGAATTGATTCGAAGTTGCCTCACATTTCCCGACCAACCATTCTCTGCACTGGACCCTTGCGCCGGCGAAGGCCGGGCCATGGCAGTAATCACAGGGTCCTCGAAGGCCATCAGGTATGGGATCGAGCTGGATTCCTACCGCGCAGACGCTGCCGCGAGGGTTCTGGACCATGTCATCCAGGGCGACGCCTTGAGTGCGCACGCGCGCGTGGAATCGTTCGGATTAGCCTACTGCAATCCGCCCTTTGATGCGGAATTCGGGGAGTCGGGCAACCAACGCTTTGAAGTCTTGTTCCTCTCCCACTTCGCCCGCTGGCTTGTCCCTGGCGGCGTGCTCATCTACGTCTTGCCGGCACAACAACTGGCGGGGTGTGCCCAGGTTCTTGCCTCACATTTCCGGGACACCGAAGTATTTCGGCTGGAATCCGCCGAGTGTGTTCTGTACGAACAGATTGTGGTGTTCGCCATTGCACGCTCCCGGCGAGAGCGGGACCGCATTCGCGACTCCGAAATCTCATACTGCCGGAACCGTTTGGTATCCACAGCACGGCAGTATGAGATGCTGCCGCTTCTGTCGGAGAGGCGAGTCGAACTGCGGGTGCCGCCGACCGGTCCCGCCGAAGTTTCCTACGCTGGCTTGCCCTTCGATACCATCGAGGACCTGTTGCCCACGTCTCCGGCGTACCGGCAGGTTGCGCAGTTACTCGATCCTCAGCCTATTTCCATCACGACACAACCTTTGACTCCTTTTCACAAGGGGCACATTGGCCTCCTTTCGACAGCCGGCCTCTTGAATGGACGATTTGGGTCTGGTGACCGTCTCCACGTCGCTGCCTGGAAGACCAAAAAGCGGGTCATCAGAACCGAGGACAGCGAAGACGAAAAGACCATTATCCGTGAGCGCGAACAGTTCGTCCACGAACTGGCCATCGCGTTTGCGAATGGAGAAACGGCGCTGATCGAATGAAGAATGCTCACGAGCGTTTTGGTTTTGCGGAGTTTGAAAAGAAGCTGAGGGACACGACGACGCGCGTCCGGCTTACCGCTGACTGTTTCATTGGCGAAAGGGCGGAGAAAACCGCACCTTCAGCCGGGCACCTGCTTTCGGCGTTCGGTACCGACGTTGAGGTCGCGGCTCTCTGGGCAGCAATCCTCGGAGAGGAAGCGATACGGGTCGGCGGCCAGGATCTGAAACCGTATATGGTCCAGTTTGGCGAGCGCCCCACGGTGTATCGCGGGACGCTGAACATACCCGGACGGAAGCGTCCAGTTCGACACCTGGTGGTGGTCTCCACGCAGTTCCGTGCTGAAGGTGACCAGGCTCGCATCATCGTCAAAAGCGATTCTCCCGATCTGATTCTGCGGGCCGTCACAAATCTCCACGGCTTGCCCCTGCTTTCGGACTGGAGCGAGTGGTTCCGTATTCGCCTCCAAAAAGCCGGTCGTGTCCGGCCATTGTCCGGCCTGAATTGTGCCCCAGTGGCGATCCGGGGCACAAAGAGCGAGTTTCTGGAATGGATCGGGGCCGGCCTCAAGAGCGGCCACATCCAAATCCCTCCACCGTAGACCGGCGCGGCAATGCCGTAGGTCTACATTCCTTCCTATGGAGTCGGACCTATGGCAATCGCAACACTCGAGGAGTACCTGAGATTATGTGGTCGACCACATAATCTCAGATATGTTGCGATATCGGTTATGTTGGCATGATTCACAAAGGGCCTCCTCTGATATGGTCTGCATTCCCGGGGCCTCCACATAAAAGAGGGGCGCCGAACGATGGCGCCCCGTTCGGGTAGACGAGAGATGCAGCAGACGAATCGCTCAGAGCTTCCGCAAGAACTCCATTACGTTGGGATTATCTCGCCACTTTTTCTTGCTTCTCCGACGCCCGCCCCCCGGGTCGCAGGCCGCCAGGGCTTTTGCCTTAAGAGCCAGATCTGTTTCCGCATAGATATTCGTCGTATCCAGTGAAACATGACCCAGCCAGGCCCTTATCGTGTTCAGATCGACACCGGCTCGAAGCAGGTGGGTTGCGGTCGTATGGCGGATGGTATGGGGGCTAACACGCTTGGCTTTTATGGATGGGATTTTCCCCGCTGCAACTTCCGCCGAACGTGCCACAAGCTCATGAACTCCAAAACGCGTCATGGCGTCGCCATATCGGTTGAGGAACAATGGCCTGCCCGGATCCCCTCCCTGGATAAGACAATGCAGTTCAGCCATCGTCTTTTTCCAGAGCGGACAGAATCGAATCTTCCGGCCTTTGCCATGAATCTTAACGGAGCCGGTTCCTGTTGAATCCCAAGTTAGATCCTCGATCGCCACTCGAACCGCCTCGCTGGCCCGAGCCCCCGAGTTATAGAGAAACAACAGCAAGGCGTAGTCGCGTTGGCCGAGCTTACTGCTCCGATCCGGCGCCTGAAGGAGGGCGTCGATTTCCTCTTTTTCCAGATACGTGATGGGAGTCGTCCACGCGCGTTTGAACGGAACATTGCGGACCTGTGCGCACCATTCCGCATGCTCGGGGCTGCAGTTTCCCGTATACCGGGCGAAAGCGTGGAGCGTGGCGAGCCTTTGATTTCTGGTGGCAACGGAGCAACTTCGAGCCTGTTCCAGGTGCGAGAGAAACTCCAAAACGATGTTGGGCGAAAGGTCGTCGATCACGAGCTGATCGACGTTCTGTTTTACGGTGCGCGGCGACGAACGGCAGGAACAGACAGAGAGTGTCGCGATAGCTCTGCTGCGTGTTGCGTGATACGCCACGTTCATGAATCAGATACTCAGATAGATAGCGTCGAACCCAAAAGCCGACTGAAGCATGATCAGCCATTGTGCACCTCCGCGAAGGCATAGCGCTCAAAGCAGCAGTTGGCTTCCTGGAGCAGTTCCCGCGTCATCTGGAGGTACACGGACGTTTCTTCAACGCCGCAGTGGCCAAGATATGTAGATAGCAAAGGGAGCAGTCGCTGTACGTCTTTCCCCTCGCGATACCAGGTCAAAAGGCGGGTCACGGCAAATGTGTGACGAAAGTCATGGAGCCTTGGCTGATAGCGGGGACTGTCAAATCGCAGTACCCCAGCCTCCCTTCTCAGCCATTCGAATTCGTGGTCGACATGGTCGTTTCGGATCATCATCCCTATCTTGGTGGCGAGGAGGGTCGGCGAGCGTTGGTAACCAACACCCGGACGATGGCGCATTCGGTAAAGTCTGAGGATGCTGACAAGATCTTTTCCGATCGGAACCAGTCGAGATTTGCCGAACTTCGTTTCCCTAATCAGAAGTGTTGCATTTCTGAAATCCGCGTCGGCATGCGTCAGACGGCTCACTTCTCCCACTCGCAGTCCAGTCCCGTAAAGGACGAGGAGGAAAGTACGCATGGTGTCCGGCGCCAACGGACATGTTCGGGGGTAGTGCGAGTCAGGCACGGCCAGCAAGCGACGGATGTCGTCGGTCGAATAGATGTAAGGGACGAAGCGCGGCGGGCGGTCTGGCATGGAAGTGGGGAGGACTCGACGCTGGATATATCCGCGCTCGGTTGCGTAGCGGAAGAAACGGTCGAGCGCCGCGTACTTCTGAAACCAGGAGTTCGTAACTGTACCACTTTTGACTGGCAGGAATGCCTCGCAATGTGCACTCGTGAGAGCGTCCAGTTCGAGATTTCCTGTCTTACGGAGAAAAGCCTTCAGGATGTTGGCTGAACCGATGTACAAATTGCCAAGGGCCCGCTTGTATTGGATGAAATCATCAATGGCGAGGTCGAGTTTCATTGAAGGCCCCCTAATCTGAAATTGGAGACCTCCTGAAGTGAACGCAAGCGTTCTTTTGCCCAGTCCGCGGTGATGGGCTGCGTTTGCGCCCGTAAGTATTCCGTCAGGCTCGATAGCTGTGCGTCAGCAAGCTGCGCCAGTTTCTTGCGCTGGACCTTGGCATAGATCTGCGTTGACCTCGGCGAGCGGTGACCAAGGTGGTCGCCGATTTGTTTAATCGAGAATCCCTCATCTAGAAGATGGCTGGCACAGGCATGGCGCAGACTGTGTGGGCCGTAGTGTGGTGCCGGACCAAGTGCCCGAACGTGGCAGGAGATGGAAGAAGATGCACCTGTCGTGGCCATCGGCCTATACGGCCTGCGCAGCGTCAGAAAAAGAGAGCGCGAAGAACATCGAGGCCGGACGTTCTGGAGGTATTTCAGAATGGCATTGCCCACCTCGGCGGTTAGTGGAAATTCCTGAATGCGCTTGTTCTTCAGACGCCGGACGCGAAGCTTTTCATGGGCCCAGTCCAGGTTATCCAGAGTCAACCCGCAAACCTCGCCGATTCGCAGTCCGTAGACCGCCAGAAGCAGAACGATTGCGCGGTCGCGAATATGGCTCGGACGTTCTGTGTTCAGATTGGCAATCAGGCGCTGGATCTGGTCCCAACTTGGACCTTCCGGAAGCCCTGCCAGCGAATAGATGCGTGGGCTATGTATTGTCTCGGCCAGTCCTGGCGCGCACCAACCTCGCCGGGTTGCGTAGCGAAAGAAGGCGCGCAGGGAGTTGCCATATGCTTTGATTGTTGTCTTCTTCCACTCACGTGCCTTGTTCTGAACAAAATACCCTGCAAGGAGCTGCGGCGACACTTCCTTCAGCGAGACGCCCAGCTTTCCAAGCCACTCGAAGAAAAGGTTCAGCGCCGACTTGCGAGTGGAAATGGTTTCGTCCGTATATCCTCGCTGATCCCGGAGTTCTTCGAGATAACTGTCGAGTTCCGGTTTGAACTGAGGATTGCGGTCCGGCTCACGCCACTTGCCCAAGAACTGCAACCACTCCTTGGCCACAAAAATGAACCTTTTCGTTGCGGTCTCACGCGTCTCGTCTGTGCAACTCGCAGAGCATGTCTTCGCGACCCAGTCTCTGGCTGCCCGCACGATCTGCTGTTCCGTGACCGGCATTCGTTGCTGTACGTTTAATCGCTCCGCAATGGCTAGGAGAAGTCTGTTGGTCTGTCGGAGCATGTGGCGACCATTATGGTCGCGTTCGATCAGGTCGCAAAGAAACTTACGTCGCTCTTCGGCGAAGCGGCCTGTGCTATATAGCCATACTGCATTGCTGCGCTTCATTAGCTCGTTGAACATTTGGCTGACTCCTTGGGGTGAATTTGAATTCAGCCAAGTATGCGAATTATGTGGGCATCACCGCAAGCAGCGAGCTGAAAGGAAAGGGCTTAATGGATCATGCCAACATAACCGATATCTCAACATATCTGAGATTATGTGGTCGACCACATAATCTCAGGTACTCCTCGAGTGTTGCGATTGCCATAGGTCCGACTCCATAGGAAGGAATGTAGACCTACGGCATTGCCGCGCCGGTCTACGGTGGAGGGATTTGGATGTGGCCGCTCTTGAGGCCGGCCCCGATCCATTCCAGAAACTCGTTCTTTGTGCCCCGGATCGCCACTGGGGCACAATTCAGGCCGGACAATGGCCTGACACGACCGGCTTTTTGGAGGCGAATACGGAACCACTCGCTCCAGTCCGAAAGCAGGGGCAAGCCGTGGAGATTTGTGACGGCCCGCAGAATCAGATCGGGAGAATCGCTTTTGACGATGATGCGAGCCTGGTCACCTTCAGCACGGAACTGCGTGGAGACCACCACCAGGTGTCGAACTGGACGCTTCCGTCCGGGTATGTTCAGCGTCCCGCGATACACCGTGGGGCGCTCGCCAAACTGGACCATATACGGTTTCAGGTCCTGGCCGCCGACCCGTATCGCTTCCTCTCCGAGGATTGCTGCCCAGAGAGCGGCGACCTCGACGTTGGTACCGAACGCCGAAAGCAAGTGCCCGGCTGAAGGTGCGGTTTTCTCCGCCCTTTCGCCAATGAAACAGTCCGCGGTAAGCCGGACGCGCGTCGTCGTGTCCCTCAGCTTCTTTTCAAACTCCGCAAAACCAAAACGCTCGTGAGCATTCTTCATTCGATCAGCGCCGTTTCTCCATTCGCAAACGCGATGGCCAGTTCGTGGACGAACTGTTCGCGCTCACGGATAATGGTCTTTTCGTCTTCGCTGTCCTCGGTTCTGATAACCCGCTTTTTGGTCTTCCAGGCAGCGACGTGGAGGCGGTCACCAGACCCAAATCGTCCATTCAAGAGGCCGGCTGTCGAAAGGAGGCCAATGTGCCCCTTGTGCAAAGGAGTCAAAGGTTGTGTCGTGATGGAAATAGGCTGAGGATCGAGTAACTGCGCAACCTGCCGGTACGCCGGAGACGTGGGCAACAGGTCCTCGATGGCATCGAAGGGCAAGCCAGCGTAGGAAACTTCGGCGGGACCGGTTGGTGGAACCCGTACTTCGACTCGCCTCTCCGACAAGATCGGCAGCATCTCATACTGCCGTGCTGTGGACACCAAGCGGCTCCTCCAGAACGAGATTTCCGAGTCGCGAACGCGGTCCCGCTCTCGCCGGGAGCGTGCAATGGCGAACACCACAATCTGTTCGTACAGAACACATTCTGGGGATTCCAGCCGAAACACTTCGGTGTCCCGGAAATGTGAGGCAAGAACCTGGGCACACCCCGCCAGTTGCTGTGCCGGCAAGACGTAGAGGAGCACACCCCCAGGGACAAGCCAGCGGGCGAAGTGGGAGAGGAACAACGCTTCAAAGCGTTGGTTGCCGGACTCCCCAAACTCTGCGTCAAACGGCGGATTGCAATAGGCTAGTCCGAACGATTCCACGCGCGTGTGCGCGCTCAAGGCATCGCCCTGGATTACACGGTCCAGAACCCTCGCGGCGGCGTCTGCGCGGTAGGAATCCAGCTCGATCCCATACCTGATGGCCTTCGAGGACCCTGTGATTACCGCCATGGCCCGGCCTTCGCCGGCGCAAGGGTCCAGTGCAGAGAAGGGTTGGTCGGGAAATGTGAGGCAACTTCGAATCAACTCCGCTTCCCGGTCCGGAAGCGGGTAGTAATTGCAGCGGGCCTTTGCGGCGAGCCTGGCCATTGAAGAAAGCTCCTTTTCGTTGCCTATCGGTTGTTGTTCTTTTCCATAGAGCCGATGGCTCGGGATGCCGGCCGGCTAACTCACAACGGCGCGCTTGATTCAATGCCGACCGAGCGCAGCGAATCCCCGATCAATTCAAGAGATCGCTTGTGAATTTGTGAGACGCGGCTCTCGTTGATCCCAAAGCGATTCCCGATTTCGCGCATGGTCAGTTCCTGGCGGTAATAGAGCTCAATGATGCTTCGTGACCTATGCGGCAAGGCGGTCATCGCGCTAACCAGCAGTTCCTGGAGGCGGGAGCTTGCGCTTAATCGGTCTGGCTGGTGGCGCGGATCTGCCACTGCCTCACTGCGAATGGTTACTTCTGTCGCACCCCTTTGGCGCTGGCAGCTCAAAGCGTTCACGTCGGTCAGCACCTTTCGTGCTCGCTTGAGATCGATCCCCAGCCTTGCCGCAACCTCAACGTCAGTTGGGGTCCGCCCAAGCTCTGCCGCAAGCGCTCGCGTGACCGCTTCGATTTCTCTCTGGCGCTTCCGGAGGCCGCGCGAGGCCCAGTCCGCATTGCGTAGGCTGTCCAGTATGGCCCCTCGGATTCGGTACTTCGCGTAAGTCTCGAACAGGACCTTCTTCCCGGTGTCGTACTTACGGGTTGCGTCGAGGAGACCCAGAGCACCAGCCTGGACGAGGTCGTCCAGGTCCACATGCGCCGGGAGGTTCCTTCGGATTCCCGCGGCGATCGCTTTTACAAGTGGCATGTGCTTGATCACCAATTGATCCGGCCCCAGTTCCTGCCTTACGTTCCGGCACTTGGATACACTCCGACCTTCCATGGTTGTCTCCTGATTGTTCGGTAACCGTTTCGATTCAATTACTTGCAAGACGGCCCGCCGAAACGGGTCGAGTTCAGCATTCAGAGCGGATGACCCCTTTTTTGGCGCATCCTCAATTTGCATTTAGATTTGAAGCAGGCGACGAGGAGGAGTTTGCCTGACATGTCGTGCCCCGAATGCGGATTCAGATTTGATCCGGACAATGAATCTCAGGTGGTCTGTCCCGGTTGCGGCGCCGGTCCGGCTAGTTCACTGGCGGACGAGGGTGCCGAACTCGCCGCCGCATTCGAAGACGGCGAAGCGTTCGCGGAAGCGCCGGTGACCCTGACCCAGGTGCTTGGGTGGGATGCGCCCATCGAACCGGAAATCGATTACGTTCCCGATCCCGAACTGGACCTCGCAATTGCCGACAGCGAACCCTTGAGGGAAGCGCTGACGGAAGGTCCCATTCTGGTCGCCGGGAATACGCTGATCAATTGAGGCTCGTCTGTGCCCGAAGCAAACCTCCAGGCTGCAAGCCGCCCTCGCCAAGCCGGGCCGGTGTTGCGCGTTCGCAGTCTCCGGCTGGACGGTCCGTCAGTCCGATGCGCGACTGACGGTGAGGACATCCTGGTGCCGCGGATACCCGCCAGCTATTTGCGCCCGGGCGATGACCTACGCCTCGCCGCGTTCAGTTCGCCAATCCATGAGTACCTGGGCACGCAGAATGGCCTGCGCCGGCAAACGCGGCAACTCTACTTCGGCCGGATAGGCTATGTGGCGCAACCGAAAGCCGACAAACGGGGTGAGCACTTCGTTCGTGCGGAAGTCCTCGAAAGCGCCCTTGGCATTCGCTCGCTCCATCTACCGAACAGCTCTGTGCGAGACTACTTCTACTTCTTCACCCAGGCGCCACCCGGGAAGAGACCGCCGACTCTCTACGAAGTCTTGCGGACGCGGCCCACAGCGACGCCCGCCGACCTGCGGCTCTCGTACAGAATTTGCCGCCTGGAGCATGAATCCGATTCCGCCGCCAAGCCGGAGATCCGGAGTGCAGAGCGGGCCTTCAATCTCTTGGCCCATCCCGACCTTCGCTCCTGTTACGATGCGCTGTTGCAAGACCCGAATGCTCCGGCGGTCTTCCCGTACGGCGGCTTCGGCCAATGCGTGGTCTCTGGCGAACTTTCGCAGGATGGAACTACGGTTTTCGCTCGGCGGCTGCTGTCCTATCTGCCGGACCAGCGCCAACGCCAGTTTCGCGCTCCGCTGCGCCGTATCGAATATTTCGATGGGTGTGCGATCTACCGGGATAGCCGTCGGAAAGCAGAGCTGTACATCGATCCCTCGCTTCTTCCGCTCGGGTGGGACCCGACCTGGAACCAGTGGAAGCACCTGGTGCCGACGAAAATTGGCGTCACGGCAACCTTTGTTGAGTCCGGCAAATACCGAAATAAGAACGGCGCATGGGATCTGGTGAGGTGGGAGACCGCTCTGCCCAGTCGCTTGTGCGTGGCGGTGCCGGCTGACGCCCAGAAGGCTCTGGCCGACGCTCGCCGCTTGTATCAACGCTTTGGCGAATACCATGACGCCATAGAGCAGGTTCGAACGCGTCTTCAGCGGGAACCGCTGGATCAAAGGGAACTGGGCGACCTCTGCCGCCGCCTGGGAATACCGCCCGATTTCGACATCGCTCAATTCTGCTGGAAGCCCGACTACGATCCGTACTTCTACCAACAACTGAAGAAACGCAGCCAGAACGTCTATTTATTTCGCGACGAATACATCTTCGACTGCCGCGCCGCGATTGTCGCCGAAGTCCCTCAACTGGGGCACGCCACCTACATCTTTGCCAAGGCCGGCGATGTCCGCGAATTTGTGAACAAGTACGCCACAACCTGCAGAGACGACATCCGGAAGAACCGGGGCAACGTGGCACAACAACTGGGCTTCATCGCGCGTGTCATGCACGGCAGTAATCCGCGACGATGGGATCGTGATTTGCGTGCGCGGATCGGCGAAGCGGCGGACTACTCTCTTTCGATTCCATGATGATGCCAGACGATCAGCCCTTCGTGCCAATCGCTTTCGTGAAGGTGTAGACGAGGGCGCCGTCCACTGCCTCCGGTCCTGTGAGCGCGGCCGTGGTAATTTCTGGATAGCTGGCAGCATACAAGGACCGGACGCTTTCTACGTCGAGGTCCGGCGCCGGGTCAGGCAGTACAAGCCCGGCGTATCTGAAGCTGCGGGTCATTTTGCGGATGGTCATGTGCCACTCCTTTGTTTTCTGTAGGTTGACAGAATTGTTGACAATGTTTGCCACAGATAATGACAAAACGTGCCACGAAAGTTGGCAAAAATCCTACCGCAGGGCGTCGGTATGCCGATCCGTGGCTGATAAGCGGGGCCACCCGTGTGGAGTTTACCGTCTTGTTTTGGCCCGTCGCTCGTGATCCGACCGGAGCACTCAATTGCGGGCCGAAAACGTCGGTAAACGCTAAGCGACTACACGTGGTTCGTTTCGTGATCGGCGTTTGAACCAGGACCAATCCGGCTGTTGGAGGGAAGGGCTATTAACGCCAGGATCAATAAACCCTAACGCGATTACCCGCTGGTGAAGTTTAGCCCAGCGCCTGTTGCGGTCACTTCCGCGACTCGGCAACCGCGCCTCCAAGTGGAATTCGACGGCGGAACGCCAGGGTATCCTCCAATGGTAGGAATGGATTGGCAAACCGTCGATCGCCGTGACGGGCGGCGAGCGCGGCGCCGGGTATCTACACGCGTACCCGCAGACCAAGACCCGAGTGGTGGCCTCGCCGAATGATATACTGGCCAGTGAACATGTTGGATTAGGCGAACCTCAAGGGAATCAACGCTCTGGGACCTTAGCGTTGAAGTGAGTCTATTCTGCTAAAGCGATCAAGCACCCGTCAGAGCGAAGCAGGCAAGAATGCCGCCGCGAGAACGCGGAAGTCGCGTGCCGCCGGGCGACAGGCGGCAAAGACGCGCTTGGTTCGCTGGGTCGAATCCGACGAAGGGCTGGTTGATCTTGGACACGGCGTCCAGTTCCTGCACGACGAGCTCCAACGCGAACACGTGATTGCATTTCTGGAAGGGTTCGAGTGGTCGCATCGACGCGGCAGTTCAGCGACCGTAAGGCTCCTCCGAGTATGTCCAACCCCGATCAACGCGGATCATTGGTCCGGGATCATTCAGAGCACCCGTGAAGCCGTACTCGTCTTCCTGTCGAACGAAGGCAATCTCATGTGCTCATTCCGGCACGGACCGATCCGCATCATAATTAACGGCTGACATTCCGTTACGCCGTCGAAGCTGACGACGTCCCTCTTTGATTGGTTGAAAGACAGCAGCCGCCCCGAGGACTTGAGATTCGGCCTGGTCTACAGGAGTCGCCCACGGCCAAACGGCTAGTATCCTTCTTCAGCGGCCATGGGATCCTGTTGTCCTTTCAGCCGACTGTGCTCTCTAGATGGAGCCCGACTGGGCCGCCTAATCGCCGAGAACTGCCGTAACCAGACGGGGAAGCGTAGGATCAATGCCCGGGGAGAGGACGTGGATTCCGACGCGATGCGCCGTTTGGAACTCTGGATCTTCGAGCCAGGGCGCGCCGCCCTCCGATGGAACGATGAGTAGTGAGCCCTCGGGACGACGCGATCCGATCCGAAGCGAGTCCTGGTAGATGTGAGCTGACCCCATCGCGTCCAGAACGTTGTCCCGCGAGGTACGGTATTTCGCATCCAGTACGACGAATCGAAGGTCGCCCGCGCGTTCAACCTTAAGCACAAGGTCTGGTACTCTCTGCTTCGATAAGGACCACATCTTTCCTGCCCCGCTATGGTTGGAAGGGAATGTCGGCTGCAGCAGCAACTTGGCCCGGCGATCATGACACGAACCAACCCACCGATTCGGCAATCGATGCCACCCCCACGCCGCCATTCGGGCGGCGAGCAACCTCCCGAGACGCAGGAAGCACCATCTCTCGTAGATTTCCCACGAAGGGCTAACCCAGAGCCTCTCAGTGTTTGTGCCGGACTCGATGCCATGGCGGAAAGCGCGCCACCCCCGGCTCCACGCCCGCGAGTAGATCGGATCTGCGGCGATCGCGGTGAGGCCGGCCGCTGTGATCTCCGCACGCTGCACGTCCACGAACGGCGACAGGCGCAACAAGATTTTCAGATGCGATGCCAGGCTATCCAGGAATTGCCTGCGCCTCGGCCAGCGTGCGGCAAGCGACGTTCGCGTCTCGCTCAATTTCTCTCTGTCGACCAGACCTTGCAGGCATTCGCCGAGCGCCCGTGTTCGCCGCAGTAGCGCGAGAACCAAAGCCAAAATGGTCCGATTCGCTGCCGAGTCCACCGTCTCCTCAACACGCGGAACATCCAGCCGGCTATTCTGCGCGAACGCCGGCAGTTCGTCTGCGCCGGCAACAAAGAAGGCGATGGCAGGACTTCGAACCAGGGCGGCCGCCGTTTGCCGATCAACCCGGCGGGCATGATGAAGTGGTACCGAGTCGCGGCGTATACGCAGCGCTCGACGCGGGCAGGCACGGATCGAGGCAAAGGCTCTCAGAGTGTCCGGTCCGTATTGCCGAAGGCGCGCGAACGCGGCCCATGGATTCTCCTGGCTGCCCAACTCCCCGCTCGGGTTAGTTGCAGGTTCGGAGCCGATGACCAGCATCGGATCTTCCTGCCAAAGCTCATTGACCATCTGCGTGAAGGTTTCGCGGCCGAGCTTTTTTGCATCAGGGGCAACATCCAGCAGAAATAGAACTGAGTTGGTACCGTCGGCCCTAACCATCTCGGCGGTTACCTCGCCCGCGAAGAAGCGCGGCTTCCACATCCAGCACGAAGGTTCGCTGGGATGATCGGGGAGGGGCTCGTCATCCACGTAAAAAGCCCAATCCGCGCATGGCTTCTGAAACAGGTAACGCCTCGCCTCGACGAAGCCAAGGTTCTCGGCTGGCGCCGGGTGAAGCACGGGCCAATCGTTAGAGGCGTCGCAGTCACCGTCACGCCAGCGTGTTTCGGGCGCAAGGGTCATCTCCAGAAACGAGCGCTCCCAGTCGTCTCAAGATCTCGTCGAAGCTCGGCAATCTTTGCCCGTGATCCTTCCAGCCCGGCTGTCGCAAGCGCCTCCTCGCAGACCCTGAGTGCCTCTCGCAGGCGTGCGGTATCTTCACCCCGCAGCTTCGGCAGCACTTTCGCGTTAACCACGCTGTCTAGTGCGGACTCAAACGAAAGATCACCTCCAGCCCTTGCCGCCCGGCTTAGAAAGTCGAGCACGTCGTCCACTACTCGCCAGCCGAAGTGCAGTCTGGCGGGCGAGAGCCCTTTCATGAGTGAAGTCAGGATATCGCGGGTTCGTTTCTCGTGAGCCGGGTCGATTTCTCTCGTCCCCCAGCGCGGATAGGCTTCGAGGTCGATGTTCCAGAACTCATGGACGAAGGCGCGGTCCAGCACTTTGTCGGAAAGGCCATGCGTTGTCTCATCCATATTGACCGTGCCGATCAGGACCAGGTTGCGTGGATATCGAATTTCCCGTGGGATGCCGTCGAAGATCTCATCTTCGGTGTGAAGCTGTATGGCATCACCGGTTTCCATTACCGACAAAAGAGGCGCCATGTACTGCTCGGGATGCGAGAGATTCATCTCATCGAGCACAACAATGTACGGGCGTGTCAGATCATCAGCCGCAGCCATCAGGAACTCAAGGAACGGAGTTCGGACGTACGAGTCGTTCCGTAAAGGATTCTTGAACCCAAGCAGGGCGCCTGGGTCATACCAGCCCGGCTGAACAGGGAGCGTGAAGAGCTGCTTTTCCGAGCGGCCTTGAGTTAGCGCACTGGCGTACCGGCGAGCGAGCAGAGTCTTTCCAGAGCCGGAGAGACCGGTCAGAATCGCGAAGTGGCGTCTAGGGTGAGCCCATAGGCTGGCATGAAGACACGCGATCAAGGGAGCCGGAAAATGTCCAGCAGACTGAACGTAGGTAACAATCTCTGCCAGTTTGGGAAGCACGATCTCGCCAGATGCTTTTGGCGGCTCCACGTCTATTGGGGGAGGACTGGTTTCCGGGTCTGGCGGGAGCGACTCCGGCTCCCAGTGGATGCGAGATGCCCATTGACGTCCCACATCCGTCAACACTTGCATAGAGCCTTCAGTATGGATAACGCCCATGGAGCGGAGCCAGCCGAGAATCGCCTGAGGAGCGAAGTCTGACGTCCAACCGGGATTCACAGTTCGGAGAAAGGCGGTCAGCCTGGAGGCCGGCATCGGCCCCTGGTCGCGCAGCGCCATGATCGCGTTGTCCACGCCGAGAACACGCGTCAAGAGCCAGTCGGCTAGGTCGCTAGGATCTTGCGACTCGAGAACGTTCTCGCCTCTCTCCGTTAGTACGTAGCGATCCCCATCCAGCTTGATTGCGCCCAATTCGCTTTTGAACACGTTGATCGTGACACCAAGCGAGCTGACTTTTGAGTCAGGCGCGGAAATTCTGAGGAAGTCGATAAGTTCGTCTCTGGTAACGCCGTCGCGAACGAATTCGAGGGCCGACAATAGACCGGGAAAGAGCCCCTTGATCGCAGTGAGTCCACGCCGGCGGCGTGCGGCGGAGAGCGGCAGGAGCCGCGTCTCGCGTCCGGGGCTGGTCTCCTCCTCGGTGCGGTCTGGAGGCGGCGGCTGTACAAAACGCTCGTAGAGCAACCAGGGGAGCGCCATCCGTTCGGCGAGCGCCAAGGGATTGCTATCGGGATCTCCAAGTAGAGAATCCAGCCGATGTCGAACCCAGACGTGGCGCCCGGCAGGATCGAGAGTACGGTCGCTATCCATGGCATGTGCGAGCTTGGCCAGCGCCCCCATGCTCGCGACCGTCGTCATTGCGTCCGGATACAACGCAGCAAGCACCCGGAAAATCTTCAGGTGGGGTACGCTCCGAACAAATGGCTCGAGCTGCTTTCTTAGATACTGGTACAGCGCGGTTACGAATCTGAGCCGCTCCTCCATGGAGACTGGTAGAGGCGCCATCGACCTCTCCGCAAACCGGCGCCGAAAGTCAGCATCATCCAATGCGCGATCAATCGAAATATTGCCCTGCCCAACTGCCGCGACGTTGTTGTCATCCCACAGTCTTTTCTGGAACTCGCGCACGCCACGTTGAGTTTCATCGCTGGATCGAACCCAGCGGATCGTCTCCGCAAGGTCGCGTATCCATTGCTGCGCCGGCTCGGTCCATGTGCTCGAATTTCCAATGGCTTCAACAGCGTTACGGAGGCCAGAGTCGCCGACGAGATCGGAAGTGCTCACCACGCACCGTTGTAGCACAAATGGCGAGCCTATCCTTCACCCGAGCTTGGGAACGAATCGTCCACTCGGAGACTGGCTCAAACGGCATTCTGGGTGATCAGTCCCGGCAAGTCCCCGTTACGGAATCAGCGGGGATGCCCTGGGCGGACCGTCGTCCACCTTGAAAGGTCACCTGACCGCGTAGTCTTCCCGCAGAATGACGTGGCGAACCGATGCACCCCGCCCCGCTCGGCTCTGGTCGCCAAGGAGCAGCCCAACCGGGCCGCGGAGCGCAGCGTCGGTAGGATCATGCCAAGAACAATGACAAGAGCGTAGGATTATGCCGGGAACCGTGACACGAATTGTCAACAATTCTGGCAAACGTTCGTGACCGTTTAGAATCAACGGGCGGAACTGGCAACTGCTCTGGCAGTCTTCTTATAGTCCGGGCAGTCGCGCCGCCGTAGTCTCGACTTCCGGGTCCGATTCGTCCACCGGTTCTGCTACCTCTGCTTGAGGCGCCCCAATCGGCTGCCTGTCAGGTGACGCTGCCGGTTCCTGCTGCGACTCTCCTGAAACCGCCGCGGTCGCGTGCGAATCGAACAGGCTCGGTGTTTCTGCGGTGCCCGTCTTGGTCCCGAACACCGGTTTACCATCCTTCACCACCGGCCCCGGTTTCGCCTCAGTGGTCGTTGAGGAAGGCTTGGAGATGGATCCCTTTCGCTTGTTCTCGATCTCCTTCTTCTTTTCCGCCTCAACCGCCTTGACCGCAGTGGCGTGGGCGGCTTCGATCTCGGCAAGGTTGGATCCGAGCTTCACAAATGCGTCGGTGAACCCGACGAGTTGGCCGGCGAACTCCCGGTCCAGCTCGTCCGGCGCACCGGTGACGGTCAGCGGCGTTGTCAAAGCGTCATCGCCAGAATCGCTGTCCTTTAGGCGCTTCGGAATGACGTTTACACGGATGGCGTTGTCACCCACAAGAGCGAGGGTGAGCATTACCGGCCGGTTTCTGAGGATCGGCAATAGTTCAGCAAACATGTTTCTCCTTTTGAATTGAGCGGAATCCGCTGGTGGCGAGGCCCGTCCATCTATTGATCGGCGCGCGCCAGGCTCCGCGGTCTGCGGGTCAAATACGCTCGTTCCTTTTCAGCCTGGAGTCGCAATCGCAACCATGTGGCCGGGTCCACCGGCAATGGTGTCACGCGCCCCGTCGCCAGATTCACGAACCCTCCGTGATAAGCAATGCGCCCGTGCCGGAACAACCGAGCCAACAGCGCCAACACATGATTGGCGATGGTGCTGTTAATGTACGGCTCTTGGAGCGAAATTGCCTCCGCTGCGCTGCACGCCGGCAGCCGGTCCCTCCTGTCGGCCTGCGCGTGGACGATGGACGGAAAGAGTTCGTGAGCACACGGCAACCGTTTGGCGCGATCTTTACGGTCCTTCCGCAGCGGCTGGCCCAGCACGAACTGGCCGCGATCAGCCAAATTGCCTGCGTCCAGCCAGTAGAGAAAGCGCCGCGATTTCAGGCTCACCACGCGGGCGATCACAGCCCGAGCAGCGCGGGTGTCAACACAGGAGATCAGGAAGTCGGAATCGGGCACGTCCTGCCCGCAGCGAACGAAGTGCGGCACGGCCTCCCAGTCGAGGCCCCAGAACATGTTCAGCCTGTTGATCAGGACCACAGCCTTGTACAGTCCCACTTCTGAGCGGCTGAATGGCTGCCGCACGCAGTTTGTTTCGGTGATGCGGTCGCCATCGACCAGGAATACCCGCAGCCCATGCGGATGCCCGGTGGCCAACAGCGCCTGATGCAAATACGGCATTCCCGCGGCGATCTGCGACCCGGTGCCGCCGCACCCGACGATCGTGATCACGATGCGGCGGTTCCGCCAATTCACCAGGGGCAAATGCTCGGTCAGCTTCTGCACAGCCACTCCTCCAACGTCCCGGCCGGAATCAGCCACTGCGCCGGGAACGCTTCCCGTCCGGCCAGGTCACGCCAGAGCCCGAGATGGCCTTCGGGATGGCTCGTGATCTTTACGTTTCCAGCGTGCGTGAATTCGCTTTGGAAGAAGCCCTCAACCCACTCCCCCAGGCCGGCCAGCCCGGCCGAGAGCGGTGTGACCATTGAGCCAAGACAGACTTCCCCGGCCTGGTTGACGTTCCAGTAGGGCGCAATCGCAATGGCGCTCCGCGACGCCGGCCGGCGGTCTTCCAGTAAGGAGCGCACGCTGAGCCTGTGCTCGCCATCAACCACAAAGACCAGCGGCGGATGCGGGTAGGATTTTCCATTCAGCGTCTTGCCGTCCGAAGTCTCCGAAAAGAACATCGGCCGGATGGTGGCCGGGACCCACCACGCTGTCACCTCCGGCGTTCGCATCACGACCGTCTCCGGTAGGATCTCCGGCGCCATCCCGAGGCCCAGCCCACGAGCCATCGTGCGCAGAAAATCCATGCTGATTGGCCTGCCCGCATCGAGGTAGGGCGCGCCGCCTTCCGGGTCGCGGTACGGCTCGTGTACGGACGCAAATGCTATCCGCTTCGCTCCGCCGTACAGCAGGATCGCGGCTTTTAGCTGAACCGCTTCAGCATCGCCGAAATGAGCGTCGAACCTCATTTTTGCTCCTCCAACACATCGCAGCCGGGCAGAAGCGCCAGGAGATCGCCCAGCGCTTCCATCATGCGTAAGAAGTGGCGCAAGTCTTCAAATCCGGTGACGATCGATTCGCGGTCGTTGGGACTGAAAGCTATTGCGAAGGCTGGACCCTGCTCTTCACCGCCGTTCATCCAATCTTCTTCGTCACTTTGGAATGCCTGGCAGACCAGGTCCTGCTCGTGAAATGCCAGGATTGTGAGTGGAACCGAGAAACTGCCGTTGGGATAATATTCGTCCCACACATCGTAGTACGGCCGTTTGCGTTCACGAGCTTTCGAGAGAGCCTGGAGGCGCCGAGCGGCCTCCAGAATCCGGCGAGCCCGCGACCCCGCTTTCAAGGACTCAATGGCCGCCCCGATTTTGGGCGACGGCAGCGGCTTAAACCGCTTCGCCAGCCACGGTCCTTTTGCATCCGCGATGCTCTGCGGCTTCTCCAGACCCTCCTCACCGTTCTCCCTGGCCTCTGCGTACGATTCCATGCTCCACTCGTAGAAAGTCTCGCAAGCGGACTCGTCGTAGCAGAGGATCCAGGACGCCATGCCTTCGAGCAGCATCCAATAGAAGGTTGCCGGCAGCCGGGGATGCGCCTTTCCGAGCAGCTCAAGCGTGGGGCGCAGGTAGACAATCGAAATGTGAGTGGCTTCAACCGCCAGGAACACCCGGCCCGGATCTTCGTATTCCTTCTCGTCCCAGCTCGAGATGTGGGGGCTGGTCCCGAAGAGGATGTCGGTGTGGGCAACCGCATCGATCGCCTTGCCGTTGAAGGCGGCGGCGGTTTGCTCCACTGTTTGGAGCATGAACGCCACCGGATCGCCCTTCGACCGCTCCCAATCCTCGGGCCGTCCTACTCCAGCCAGCAGCAGGTTACGCGCCAATTCAAATGCCCCCGAATGGGTGTTGGATGGCAGAAAGGGTTCCAGGCACCCAACCGCCAGCCGTGGGACGGGCAATGCCGGCCCGGACGCCATCAGTCTGGCGGCACACTCGCGGGCGGCGGCGCGAGAGAGGCGGATCGGCGCCGGTCGGCGTACAGATGGTCGCGCTTGCGAAGATGCTCGTAGGCCTCGGCCAGAAGCCTGACGGCCTGCTGTGTATCGCGGCATGAGGTCTCCTGTTGAGCTACCGGTGGCATGGCAAGTCCGCCGCCGAGCCTTTTGATGTCTGCCAGCGCCTCCTCCAGCGTCATTACCATCGCCCTCCTTGCCCCGTGGCACGTGGACCGGACCCCATCCGCAGTGAAAACCAGCCGCTGCCCTGGCAACCCTACCTGCTCTGCCGTCGATTTGTCGGCTGATGCCCCGTGGCCCGGTACGGCAGGGCTGACCCCAGATGTGTCGGACCGAAATTCAAGGCACTTCTAGCGGCCAGTGCATTCGTTCCACGGTCGCCGGCGCGTCCGTGGTTCCCGAGCGTTTTGGGATGGGGACTTAACCGACCCTAACACCGCGCGAGAACTAAACTGCCCGGCCCCTGAACGATATGGGATTCCATGGACGGTGGCGCGATAGCCGCCACACGCTGGTCACGGAACTTGCCGAGTCCGGCGCGGGGGACGAAGTGATCATGAGTATCGGAGGGCACGCCTCTCGCGCCATGCTCTCCCGGTACTCCCACGTCCGGATGGAGGCCAAACGGCGCGTCCTCGACGAGATCGCCGCACGCCAGCGCGCGGCCGACGAAAAGCCCCCTTCGCATCTGATAGTGGGATAATGGCACGTGATGCGTACTCTACTTTGTGCAACGCTCTGTGCGCTACTCAGCGCGCCTCTGTTCGCGGGTCTGCCCGATCCGGTGAAATCGCGCTTCGTGGTTGGCGATGCGGTATGGCGTGAAATCCCAATCCGGGACGACTTGCAGGGCCAATACGACAAATGCTGGCAAACGGCAATCAACGCCATCCTGGAAAGCAATTTTGCAATTGCCACGATGGACAAGGAGTCCGGTTACATCCGCACCACCGAGAACTCGGGCGTCGTCATCCTCACGGGCGATTGGGTCTACAGCGTGCAGGTCAGCATCAAATTCACCTACGTACCACCAGCGGCGTCGGGCCAGCAAGCGACGGTGCAGAAGATCCGCATCCAGGCATCCGGCCATCTCGCCAAGATAAGCAAAGGCAGACTGAAAGAGGCGTTCCAGGGCTACGACTCGGTTGTGCTGCAGAACGTCTTCCAGGACTTGCAGGCGAAGTTGGGGCCGCGGTAACGCCGGAGCCGTCCACTGCGCCCTCCCGGATTCCGCAGCACCGCCTCCCAGCGGGCGCCCTCCGTCTCCTGCGCCGTTCCGGACCGCGTCGCGGTAATCCTCGATCATGCCGCCGCCAAAGCACTGCGGCACGGACCAAATTAGGAACTCGACCAGGTTGTGCACGCGGCGGCTGGCGACGGCCTGCTCCGGATTGACCGCGACAAAGTGGGCGACTTCGCCTTCGGATGTGTCAGGATCGATTCCGGGTGATGACGTGATTCATGAGCATCGCCGGTCACGTCTCGCGGGCCACGCTCTCGCGCTACTCGCACGTGCGGATGGAAGCGAAACGGCACGCCCTCGACCAAATCGCCGCACGCCAGCGCGCGGCCGATGAAAAGCGCAAGGACAACGCTGAACTGCGGGAGCAGGCTGCGGCTACCTCTCAATCAGCGGCGGCTCAGTAATCGCCAGGGCAGAAGACGCGGATTGGGCAAAAAATCAGATCAGGCCGCGGTGCTGCCCGTGACGATGGCGAGTTCCGACAGCACCGCATTTTGGAAGGGTACAATGCTATTGAACGAATACATAAGAGCGCGCACACCATGGGCTATGACATCATCGGAGACATCCACGGACACGCCGACAAGTTGGAAGCCCTATTGCACAAACTCGGCTATCGCAACACGGGCGGCGCATGGTGCCACCCCGAACGGCAGGCCATCTTCGTAGGCGACTTCGTTGACTGCGGTCCGGCACAGGTGCGCTCCATCGACACGGTGCGCCGCATGGTAGATGCCGGAGTCGCGCTTGCGGTCATGGGCAACCATGAACTAAATGCCATCGCCTGGCACACCCCCGATCCCCGGCAGCCCGGCGAGTACCTGCGCCAGCACTTCAGCGCAAAGTGGGGGGAGAAGAACCGGGAGCAGCACTCAGCCTTCCTGGCCGAAGTGCAAGACAACCCAGAGCTGCACGGTGAAATCATCGACTGGTTCCTGACTCTCCCCCTCTGGCTGGATCTACCGGAATTGCGTGTGGTTCATGCCTGCTGGCACGCGCCCTTCATGACTTGGCTCTCGCCCCAATTGCATGAGGGCCGGTACCTCACGCGGGATTTGATGGTGCCAGCGACGGATGAGCCGGAGGATGAGACCGAGAAGGACAACGCTACGCCCAGTATCTTCAAGGCCGTCGAGGCCTTGACCAAGGGCATCGAAATCCCATTACCCGTTGGCCACCAGTTTCAGGACAAGTATGGTCAGGTGCGGAGCCGGGTGCGGGTGCGTTGGTGGGACGAAGGCGCCACTACCTATAGATCTGCAGCGATGTTGTTACCCGCGGAGCGTGCGGCATTGCCGGATTTGCCTATCCCAGAGCATGCGAGAGTTGAGAGAGCGGGCAAGCCGGTCTTCTTTGGCCACTACTGGCTCACCGGCACGCCGTCGCTGCAAACCGACCGGTGCGCCTGTGTGGACTACAGCGCTGGAAATGGCGGTGCCCTGGTGGCCTACTGCTTTGACGGGGAGACGGATCTGTCGCCCGAGCACTTCGTTTGGGTCGCCTAATCGCGTCTTACGCCTTGATTCCCCAATGGGAGAGTACGCCATGAACGACAACGTCGAATCCACAAGATGAGAAGCCAATGGGCATCCAGATAAGCCTTCAAAGCCGGGTGCGTGGCTGTCTGCTCGGCGGCGCGATTGGTGACGCCCTCGGAGCGCCGGTAGAATTCATGCGCTTGGAGCAAATCAAGGAGCACTTCGGCCCTGATGGGATTGTTGAATATGCGCAAGCCTACGGCCGCATCGGCGCGATTACCGACGATACCCAGATGACCCTGTTCACCGCCGAGGGGCTGATGCGAGCGTTCATCCGGGAGAACCTGAAGGGCATCTGCTCCGTTCCGTCTGTCGTCAGCCACGCCTACCTGCGCTGGCTGCTGACCCAAGGGGTTCCTTCAGCGGGTGGGTTGGAAATTGGCAAGGACGGCTGGCTGTGGGGTGTGAAGGCCCTCCATAGCCGGCGTGCACCGGGCAACACCTGCCTCTCGGCTCTGGCGTCCATGAAGCATTTCACGGACGAGATCGCGCGCAACGGCAGCAAGGGCGCGGGCGCCATCATGCGCGTGGCGCCGGTCGCCCTGATGGTCAGTCGGGATGGCGAACAAGATGCGGCAAGGGTGTTTCAACTGGCCAAGAGCGTCTCCTGGATAACCCACGGCCATCCCAGCGGCTATCTCTCTGCCGCGGCCTTCGCCGTCATCCTTCACGCGCTGCTGTGGGGGCAATCCCTCGTGACGGGCATCGAACGCGCGCGCCGTATCCTGAAGCGGGAGGCGAGAAGCGCCGAGACCCTCGATGCCATGGAACGGGCGCTGGCCTGCGTCGAAGCGCGCGAGCCGCCGGAACTCGCGATTCCCCTGATCGGAGGCGCCTGGGTAGGCGAGGAAGCACTGGGGGTGGCCCTCTACTGCGCCCTCACCACGAGCGACTTTGCCTCTGCTGTGCGCATGGCGGTGAATCATGACGGCGACTCTGACACCACGGGCTCGCTGGTGGGACAGTTGACAGGGGCTATGCAGGGCCAGGACGCCCTCCCGGCCCATTGGCTGCGCGACCTGGAACTGCTGGAAACCATCACGGAAATTGCCGCCGATCTGAGCACGTTTCTCGACTGGGAGTTGGATCAGTATGAAACGTCGGCCGGGTTCACGGACAGGATATGTGAGCGCTATCCACCTTGGTAGTTCCGACTCGTGCGAATCACATGTGTTGCACGGTGATGCCTACGTGCGGCGGTCGAAAACGGCCAGCTTGGTCCGCGGGAGTCTCCCGGAAAGGGAAAACTCGACAAACGCCTCCCAATAGCGTATTGGATGTACAATCTAAGATCGTTCAATACGTTTCAATCCGTGGAGGTCCAATTGAAAGCAGACCCATTTCAGATCGGCGACGTGCTGAGAACTCCGAAGCGCTTTGTCGTGCCGATTTATCAGCGGACCTATGCATGGAAGGTCAAGCCGCACCTCGATACATTTTTCGATCAGATTGAAGCGAAAGCCGAGGAACGGCTGAATTGCATCGGCGGGTTTCCTCATTACATGGGCGCGCTGCTCGTCATTCCACGCGCCTATTCCTTCGGCCGGATGGAAGTGCTCGATGTAGTGGACGGCCAACAGCGATTGATGACGTTCGAGATATTCTTGGCGGCACTTCGCGAGCTCGCTCGCGCGCTTGGCCAAGCTCAAGTCGCTGATCTTCTCGATCCCCTTTTGCTCAACGCCGAAGGGCCGCAGATGCAGGACAGGCGGATAGAGCGCTACAAGCTGCATCCCACGGCGTACGACCGGCCTCTATACCGTGATTTGGTCGATCTCGATCTCGATGGCCTGCGGAAGAAATACCCGGACGCTTTCGACAAGGGCGGCAATATCAACGAGGACGCGCCGTTGCCTTTGCGCGCCTGGACTTTCTTGCGCACCGAAGCGGAGAGTTTCGTGAGTTCAGCCGGCCCCGAGAAGATCGCGGAAAGACTCTATGCTCTCGCGGCCACGGTACTTGAAGATTTTCGCGTGATTGTCATCACATTGGACGAACGCGACGATGCCCAGGTGATCTTCGAGACGCTCAACAGCAGCGGCGAGCCGCTTGCTGCAATGGATCTCGTCCGCAACGATGTGTTCCATCGTGCGACGCGCGGCGGCGAAGATGTTGAAGCCTTGATGGAAAAACGGTGGAGTGCCTTCGAGAAGCCATTGGAGCCATTCTGGAAGGAACCCGGGACGCGCGGTCGAATTAAGAAGCCGCGCATTGATTTCTTCTTGAGTGACACTCTCGCTGCCGAAACGGGCAGCGAGATTCTCTTGACCGAACTCTATGCGGGCTACAAGAGTTTCGTGACCAAGCGCAAATTTGCAAGCGTTGACGCGGAGCTCGAGACGCTGCTCCGACACGCGCCCACCTATCGCAAACTTGTCGAGCCAAATGGCGATGGTGCATTGGCGAACCTTGCGCGGCAGCTTACCGTTTTTGATGTGAGCACGGCCTATCCATTGGTATTCGTCATCGAAGCGAGCAATGCCTCCGAAGCAGAGAGAGCGGCGCTCTACGATCTCATCGTCAGTTATGTCGTTCGCCGCACGCTCTGCGGCTTGACCGGAAAGAACTACAATAAGGTCTTTCTCCAAATCGTTGCTAAAATGCAGGCAAACGGGGTCTCTTGCGCAAGTTTCGTTAGCGCCTTCGCGGCGTCTGACGGTGATGCCGTTCGCTTCCCGAGCGATGCCGAGCTGCGCAAACATATCTTGGAGCGCAGACAGTATGGCAACATTCAGCAGCGCAGGTTGCGGCACATCCTGTGCGAGCTTGAACGCGCCGCGCGCGACAGATTCGATGAGGCGACCAGCCTGCCAGACGACCTAACTATCGAGCATGTACTACCGGATAGTTGGATGGAGCACTGGCTATTGCCTGACAACTCGAGTGTCCCAGCGGACTTAAGGACCGGAATGACCGAGGCTCAGCTCACGATCATCGCCACCCGCGAAGCGCTGAAGAATACCCTGGGCAACCTCACACTCCTCACCGACACGCGTAATCCGAGCCTCGGCAATCTAAACTTCGACACTAAGCGCGATGCGTTACGCAGATCGCTGCTAAAGCTGAATCACGAGATCGCGGATCTGCCGTGTTGGACTGAGGACAGCATCCGAGTGCGTGCAGGCCGATTGGCAGACCTCGCAATCAAGATCTGGCCACAGATTTCGTGTGGTGCCGGCGCGAAGCTGCCTGCCTGAAAGGATGGCTGCTGGATCACCGTACCTGACCGCCCGGGGAGAGTCCCCCCCAGAGTCCCCAAAAATTCCGGCAAAACTCTATTTATGCGCCTCTAAGTCTGGTGTTTGCAACGCGAGGCGGCTACAAGCCGTAGTGCTGTTAAAACCGAAGGGTTGTAGGTTCGAATCCTACCTGAGGACCGGTAAATTCCAGCCGCCCGCGACTACTCGGCGGGTGTTTCGCGCCCCCCTCCCGATTGATTGGGGGTGAGGAATCCCGTGTCCCGTCCACAGTCCCCGTGACACGCCCGTCACGGAAATGTGAACCGGCAAGTCGGCCCAACGTCCGGCTGGGTGTTGGCGGCGGCCCAAC
>CAVRNR010000016.1:0-38279 GCA_963722575.1 Bryobacterales bacterium | reverse complement strand
CCGACTAAGGCTGCGCCCAGACCGGACAGCGTGCGCAAAGCGGTTGAATATCGCATGGCCAAATTGGGGATCCCCACAGAACATAAGCGAAGGAAGCCCGACATGAGAGAGGCAAAACGCTGGACGGAGGCTCAAACTACCGCGTTGCTGGGTGCTCTCGGAGCGGACGCGACGATCGAGTCAATCGCGGCTCGCACGGGCCATAGCGTGAAATCCGTCCGTGCGAAGATTGCGCGGCTTGATTATGCGGTACACGAGGTTCATGGATTCGCGGTTTTCACGGTCAACAGTCTTGCAGACTTTCTTCGCGTGACACCACGACAGATTCGTCGTTGGAAGGAACGAGGCTGGCTCGAAACGAAGGCCCGCAGAATAACGGAGGAGTGCCTTGGACAGTTTCTGCGTGGCGCATCCAGATCGGATTCCGTTTGACAGCCTCCGACGGGAGGACCAGGTTTTTCTCGTTGATCTTGGATTTCCTTGCCGGGAAGCGGCGACCTTCAAGAAGAATGTCCGCGAGATCCTGGACGGTATTGGTAGGCAAAGGAAGCCACGGCGGCCTCTTCGAAGGGACAACGTTACCGCGATAGATCTCGGCCGGAGCGAGGAGGGCACCGATGGCGGGGCACTCCTCCTTACTGCGCCTCAAAGTATGCGTCAGCAGCCTCTCGCCATTCCTCAAATGAAGGCCGGTGATCCGGATATTCGACAGGCCAGGTATCGTGACAATGCAACGCAAAGCTCCGCATAGCGTGATATGCCGGGTGGTGGTTAACGTGAAAGCTCAAAGCTGCGAGCATCGGTCTCCGGCCGGCAATCGCGAGTGCATGCTCGATCACCCACTCGTTAAGGGAGCAAACAGCTTCCTTGGATCCCACCGTGCCCAGCGCGGGACTGAAGCCGCCGTACCTCGCCGCCAATTCCTTGGAAACGACCTCAGAGGTTGGACCCTCGAGGTCGAGCACCAATTCCATCCACAGACAAAACGCCATCAAGTCCGAGAATCCGTAGAGAAGCCTACTCCACTCCGCCTCAGATACCCCCCGAACTGAGTCAAGAACCTGCTGCGCCACGCTGTCGGGATTCGACAGCCGAACCACGGCCGCGACCTCACACTGCCACTGCACGTAGTCTGGAAAGTGTTGCGGCGGGGCAGCGCGCCAACGCCGGTCGATGTTCTCCCAGTGTGACCACGCCTTCATGAAACGTAGCGACATCGAAGAATAATAACGGACCGCATCCAACCAGCCGGCCCGCTTCGCGCCGATGAAGACGTTCATCTCCGCCCACCGGCTGACATCCTGCCAAATCCTGGTGCCCGGGCCATCCCCATTCTTCGCAGGCGCCTCAACGTCCGGCCGGATGCGCTCAAGAAGTCGAGGCGTTCTGGATTCCATCTCTTGCGCGATCATGGCCGGGATGCTTCCGGCGGCGTCGACGACAGCCCGCAACCACAACGTGAACACCTGCCAGTCGGTGTATTCGTCGGCGGCTTCAGCCAGGCGCTTCCAGGGGACTCGCTTGGCCTGTTCCAAGGCGCGGCGCTCTGTCTGCTGGCGAACTCGGTCTATGAGGCTACCGCCGCGTTGATTCCGCTGCATTGGCATACCGTTCCATGCCGAACTGTTCTATTCTGCACCAGAATGTACCCAAAATGCAGACCTTCGAGGATGAGGCATCGAGGCTACAGCCCTAATTTTGCAGTAGACGGGGTGCGGCGCATAAAGGAAGCAAGTCGAAATGTTGTTCCATTGCAGAAGCGCGAGAACCGGCTGGGTAAAGGATCTGGCGGAGTATTGGAGAGAACTGTTGTTCTGGATGCTCCTGCTGCCGGCCTTCGGGGCGCTTGGGTCGAACCGACCTCGTGGACAAATCGTCGGGCTGATTGAGGCGGGCGCCTTCCTGCTGGTCGCGATTTCATCTGCTGGCAAGCTCAAAAGCCTCGGACTCGAATTCGCGAATTGGAATCGAATTGGCAGCAGAGCCGCCGCGGCGTGCATCGTAGCGGGTCTCCTTGCGGGCGGCTCCATTGTGGCGGTTACAAGCCTTTCGCAGCAACCCCTCGGAACCGAGAGCGGGTGGAACAGGGCGGTCTTGGCCATTGCTCTCGGGCCGGTTCTGGAAGAAGTGATCTTCAGGGGCTATCTATTTACGGCCGCTCTTCTGCTCACCCGGCGCCTGTCCCCGTCGAGATCGGCTGCCTTTTCGATCATCGGGGTGGCCTTGGTCTTCTCGATTGCGCATCTCACGACCGCCGGGACAACGGCGCTCCAGCTTTGTTGTATTGTGCTTACGGGCTGTCTGTATGGTTGGGTCCGATTCCGATATCGATCAACCGCGGCAGCGGCTCTCGCCCACGCAGCGTACAACCTGGCACTCTACCTCAGCTACTGGAGCGGCCTTTCGCGCTGACCCGCTGCCCGGCGGGAACAGTGTACCCTCCCGGTGATCCGTTTGTTGTCGCCTTACGTTGACAGCGTATCTGTTGACAGTGTAGATTGTCTCTGAGGTGATGGAGGTGGCTTTTGAGTTGCCGGATCATGCCCTCGTAGCTTCCGAGGATCGCGGCGGAGCGTTTGCCTGGCTTCAGGGGGCGGATCAAACGAATTCGCCGACCCACAACTCGCATCGGCCAACCGACCACCGGGCCCTCTGCCCCCCAGCGTCGGGTCGGCGCCCCACACGTCCACCCCAACCACCGGTTTCCCGACGCAGAATTGCAGCGGCAAACGCGCTCCGGGCAGGCGGCGCAAATCCACCTGGGCTATCGGTTACCATATCAGATCGAGGGGCGCATGGATTATAGTACCCCCATATAGCGGAAACCCTGGACGATCTCAAAGAGAGAGAGGAAAGGCAATACAAGGGCACGCGATATGGACCGACTACGGGCCGGGCTCACGGAGCCGTGCGTTGTGTGCCTGCAGGCGAAGGAGACCAAGAATCCGCGATAATGGTCTGTCAAGCCTTGCTGGATCAAGAGCGGTGGGCGGAGGATCGTGGAGGCATAGATGGCGGCAGGAACACGACGAGCAACGTTGCTGGTTGTGGATGATCTGGAGGATTATCTGCGCTCACTCGAGAGTGCGCTGTGTCGCGAATGGAACACCGTCTGCGCTCACTCTCTGGCCGAAGCCCAGGCAACGATCACGGCAACCAGATGCGACATTGCCCTGATAGATGTGCGCCTGTCGGAAACCGATCACACAAATCGGGACGGCATCAAACTCCTGGAGTGGATCCGTGAGCGATCACCCTCGACGGCCACGGTTATGATGAGTGGCTACCGCGAATCCGAGGCCGCAGTGGAGGCGCTGGGCGAACAACGATATCTCAGGAAGCCCATCGACCTACGCGAGCTGAAGACGTTGCTGCGGTCGCTGATCGGTGAGTCATGATTCATTTTTCAGATGCAGTCGGACGAGTGATGGTCAACAGGCGCTCGACGGGAGTTGGGCTGTGATCGTACAGTTGCTGGCGAACGGTCTTGTCAACGGATGCCTCTTCGCGATTCTGGCGACCGGTTTTGCGTTGATCTACAACACAACCAGGATCTTTCACATCGCACACGGCGCGGTCTATGTTGCGGCAGGGTACGTTTACTACTGGGTCTTCTCGCAGGTCCACGACTCGACCGCTGCGGCCCTTGCGGCGGTCGTGTTCTCCGCCGTCTTCGGATGGCTCATCGATGTGCTGGTGTACTCGCCGCTGGTGCGCAGAAACGCCAGTCCCTTGGTCTTCCTCTTGGCATCGCTCGGTGTGTACATCTCGATTGTAAACATCGTGGCACTCATGTTCGGCAATGACACAAAAGTGCTCCCTGCCACCACCGAAGCCGGGCTTCGCGCTGGCGCCGTCATCGTCACTCAAACCCAGCTGACGGAGGCTATCGTCGCAGTGCTGACTCTGGTGCCCCTCTATGCCACCTTACGACTTTCGCCGTGGGGCCGGGTTATTCGCGGCGTGCGAGACAATGCTACGCTTGCCTCGACGTCCGGAGTGAACCTTGGTAGAGTCAGGGCAGGCGTGTTCGCGGCAGGCTCAGCGCTCGCAGGGATTGCTGGCATCCTGACGCTCGCCGATGTGGGTATGAGTCCCAACGCCGGTATGCCCGCATTGCTCCTTGCGGCGGTCGGGCTGATCGTGGGTGGAATCGGCACTTTCGCGGGACCGACTGTGGGCTCGTTTTTCGTCGCACTGGTCCAAGCCCTCGCTGTCTGGTGGATACCTGCTAGCTGGTCGGATGCCCTCACGTTCGCGGTGCTGATCCTGTTTATGCTGTTTCGCCCGGAGGGGTTGATCGGCCGTCGGCGACGATTGGAGGAGAGCATCTCATGACATACGTGTGGCACATCTGCGTTATGGTCAGCCTGTACGTGATGTTGTCGGTCTCGCTGAATGTCGTTGTGGGCTACGGCGGGCTGCTGTCGATGTGCCACGCGGCGTTCTATGGCATTGGAGCGTACACGGCGGCTCTGCTCATTGTAAAGGGTGGCTGGATGTTCCTGCCAGCCTTGGTGGCGGCGATATGCCTGAATTCAGCGTTCGCGATCGTGATCGGTGTGCCGTCACTTCGGTTACGTGGCGATTACTTTGTCCTTGCCACGCTCGGTTTCCAGATCATCGTATTCAGCGTGCTCTACAACTGGATCGGACTGACAAATGGGCCCAACGGCATACCTGGAATACCGGCACCAACAGTCTTTGGCGAGACCCTAGATACGCCTGGCTCATTCGTAGTTTTTAGTGGCGGCGCAGCACTCGGTGTCATCTTCTTTCTTAGGCACCTCCTGCGGTCTCCATTCGGCCGCATGCTGCGTGCCGTCCGCGACGATGAGATCGCGGCAGCGGCGCTTGGGAAGAATGCGCCAGCAGTGCGCCTGATCGCCTTTGCAGTCTCAGCCGCAATGGCCGCAGTGCCGGGTGCGCTGTTCGCCGGTTACGCGAGATTCATTGATCCCACCAGTTTCACGATAATGGAATCCGTCTTTGTTGTCTCGATCATCGCCATCGGAGGGGCCGGGAACTTCCGCGGCCCGGTTTGCGGGGCTGTTCTGCTCGTGCTTCTCCCCGAATTGCTTCGTTTTCTTCATATTCCGGATGTAGTCGCTGCGAACCTGCGCCAGATCCTCTACGGCGTCGCGCTGATCGTTCTGATGCTCCTGCGGCCGCAAGGGATAGCAGGCTTGTACCGTTTTGAACGAGGTGCACCGTGACCGGAGCTGCAATTGAGTGCCGGGAGCTGGTGAAAGCGTTTGGCGGGTTGAGGGTGATTGAGGGACTGAACGTGATATTGCAGCCTGGCAAGGTGACCGCCCTGATCGGGCCTAACGGTGCAGGCAAAAGCACATTGTTCCATCTGATTACAGGTTTTCTGCGGCCTGATGCGGGCGAAATCCGATACGGAGGCGTCCGCATCGATCACCTCGCTCCGTATCGGATCGCCCGAATGGGAGTGGGCCGGCTGTTTCAAGACGTCCGCATTTTCGAAAACCTAACGGTACTGGAGAACGTGCTCGTTGCCTGCACCGGCCAGACCGGCGAGAATCCTGTGCGGGCTTTCCTTTCCAACCGCCGCGTGCGCCGGCAGGAAGCGGTTAACACGGAGAAGGCGCTGGTGTGGTTGGCGGAAGTTAATTTGTCGGACCGTGCTTCGCACCTTGCCGCGGACCTGTCTTTCGGGCAGCGAAAACTGCTGGCGCTCGCGCGTCTCATGGCGAGCGAGTCCGGCGCCGTGCTGCTGGATGAGCCAACGGCAGGTGTGACCGGCGCTATGATCGATCCCCTGATCGGTCACATGCGATCAATGGCCGCAGAGGGCAAGGCTGTCGTCGTCATCGAACACAACATGAGCGTTGTGATGGACAGTGCGGACTGGGTGTATTTCATGGACGAGGGAGAGGTCGTAGCGTTCGGCCTTCCCGACGAGGTGCTTGGCAATCCCGCGGTGCGCACAGCATATCTTGGAATCTGAGGCGCCAATGGACCCCACGATGCACGCTGTCAATACGACAATGACCGGAAGGGCGCGTGCTCCGTCTGGCAACCTCATTGTGTCCAACCTATGCGCGGGCTACCGGGGCAAGCAGATCCTGCACGGAATCTCGCTGAGCGTGTCGCCGGGCGAACTGCTGGGGATCATTGGGCCAAACGGCGCCGGCAAGAGCACGCTGTTGAAGGCTGTCCTTGGCTTGGCTGAGGTTACGCTGGGATCGGTCCGACTTGGGGATGTGGACATCACGCGCTGGCCGGTGCATCGCCGGGTCCGCTGCGGAATCTCGTATCTGATGCAAGGAGCCGCCGTATTTTCGTCGCTGTCGGTCGAGGAAAACGTACGGCTGGCCGGCTGCTTGCTGGCGCGAGAGGAGCGACCGAAGGCGCTTGCCAGCGTGTTCGAGACGTGGCCAGCGCTGGCTGCGAATCGCTCAGTGGCGGCCGGATTGCTGTCTGGAGGACAACGACAAGCGTTGTCGGTCGCAATGGCTGTTGTACGCCGACCTCGAGTGCTGCTGCTGGACGAGCCATCAGCGGGCCTCGCACCTGCTGCGGCCCGCGATACGCTCGCTCGATTGGCGGCGCTGAACAAGGAAACCGGAACGGCCGTCGTGATCGTCGAACAGCGTGCGAGAGAAGTGCTGGAGATTGCATCGCGAGCGCTAATCCTTAATAATGGAGTGGTTTATAATGAAACCTGCCGCCCAACCGAGTGGCTGGACGGTGGACGCATCGGACAGTTGGTGTTCGGAAGAGTGCTCGGTGGTTCAGGAGGCTCCAAATGATGCAAACGAGGTTGTCCAGGACAGCCGCAATACTGGCAGCACTCATCATAGCTGCCGCTGGTTGCTCACACATCACAGACGGCCAGCGCGCGCCGACCAAGATCGGGGCGATTCTGCCCCTTACGGGCGAGAACGCGCTCTATGGCGAGAACGAGCGCAAGGGAATCACGCTGGCTATCGAACAGGTGCACAAGCGCTGGCCGGCCCTGAACCTGGATGTGCTCTATGAAGACAACAAGGGCGAGGCGAAGACGGCCGCGCTCGCGTTCCAGAAACTCAGAATGGAAGGAGTGAAGTACTTCATCGATGATGCCATGAGTAGCATCACCTTTGCTCTCGTGCCTTCGCTTGGCCCCGACGCAATCATGGTCTCTACGGGCGCCACCAATCCACGGCTGTCTGGGGCATCCCCTTACTTCTTCCGGATTTGGAATTCTGACGCCGAGGAGGGGGTTCAGGCCGCCGACCTGACTCTAAAGGTGATCCCCACGGCGAAGCGCTTGGCCATTGTGTATATCAACAATGACTACGGCGTGGGCCTTCGGGACGTCTACTCTAGGCAGGTTGCGAAGATAGCCCCGAGCGCGATGGTCCGCGCCTTCTCTTACGAAGGTAGTCAGACGAACCTTCGCAACCTTGCGGCTTTGGTGAAAGGCTACGCCCCTGACGCTGTTTATCTGGTCGGCTACGGCCCGCAGTCCGGGCTAGTAGTTAAGGACCTGCGCTCGTATGGTGTTTCGGCCCACATCATCTCGACTGTAACGACTGAGGACCCGAAGTTCCTGGAGCGATCTGGGCCGGCCGGGGAAGGTACCGTCTATCTCTACCCCAAAGACCCGACGGGCCGCGAGGCACAGACATTCCGCGAATTGTACTCCAAGGCGTACGGCTCGCAGCCCGGTATTCTCGTTGATGACGCATATGATGCCGCGCTTCTATACGCCGCGGCATTGGGTACAGGCGCGAAGAACCCGGCTCAGGTCCAGGACTATTTCCGCAGTATGCCAGTTTTCGAAGGAGCTTCCGGCGTCATCCAGTTTGATCGCAATGGCGACGTACACAAGCCGTACGACCTGAAACAAGTCAGCAAGGGCGCTTTCGCGGCTTACGCGAACTGAGATCATGACAGACTCGGAGGCATTTCAGCAGACAGTGTGGTCGCGCATCGTTGCCGCCGCGGGTGACGCTGGGGCCTGCCCGCCTTCGTTCGGGCGCATTGAGGGCGAGCAGTTTCAATCGGCCGTCGGCTATGTTTTTTCAATCCGAAAAGGGCAGACTGCGGCACGCGTGGCGGCCGTCCACCTCGGCTGGCGGATGGTGTTGCTCACGCAGCCACCCGGACCGCACGTGGTCGATCTGGCCGCAGCGCTGGAAATCGCGAATACCACGATCACCTACATCGAAGACAAGCTGATCGACGACGACACCACAAATCAGCGCGGTGATGCCTGGACCCACGTGCGTTTTGGGCGCCCGTTGACTACGGTCATCAACTCCTACGTGCACTTCCTGTCAAGGAGAATGTTCCAAGCGGCACTGCGTGATTGGGCCTTGCGGTCGGGGGTCACCGGCGAGAGACTATCGTGGTGTGCCGACGAGTTCGAGAACATCTTTCGGGACGCCAATCATGGACAGTTCCTCGATATCGTGTACGGGGCGCAGTTGTTACGCACACGATTGGGCGACGACTTCACAAGTCCTGAGGATCCATGCGAATACACGATCAGCGACCACATTAACGAATTGCGCACTGGCCAGTTCATACAGCGATCGGCCGCGCTCGGAGCGGTCTTTGCCGGCCTGGATACAGAAGGCCCCACCATGCGGACACTATTGATAGCAATGAGGCTAGTCGGCATTTGCGTGCAAGATCTGAACGACCTCCAGGACTTCGTTCCGGCCGAAGGATTCCCTGGCAGCATCGGGAAGGACCTGCTGCTTCTGAAAAAGACCTACCCCGTCGTCTGGCTGATCGATCACGCCGCATCGGCTCCGGAAGCCAGGGATCTTCTAAACCGCATCCAGGATCCGAGCATCGATCAGCCCGCGCTCGTCCGCGCCGCAACTTCGTTGTTGGGCCGCGAAGATGTCTTTGATGCCATGAGCGATCGCATTGCGCGGCGACTCAATCGTGCCAGCGCTCTCTTGGCCGACGCGTTTCCGGAGGACCACGGCGCCGCAGACGAGTTCTTCGGCGCAATTCGTCGCCGATCAAACTCTGTTGCTCGGAAGATCCGCTCGATGACCTAGAGTATCCAAATTATGCCTAAGGTTTATCTCTGTGGGAGTATCGCGAACGCGCAGGTGAACAGCCGAATCGCTTCTGCGCTGAACCGCGAGGGATTCGACGTCTTCGACCCTTGCACCATCGTGCCGAACGATGCGCCGAAGATGCTCTTCTCGGAAGACGTCTACGCTCGCTGTAAGCGCGCGATCGAGGACTGCGACGTGCTTCTCGTGTTTTTGGACAGCTACGGGAAAGACTCGGCGTGGGAGGTAGGGTTCGCGCGTGGCCTCGGGAAGGTGGTTGTCGGGCTTGTCACCGGGACCAGTCTGTTCCTCGAGGACTGGATGGTGAGATTCTCACTTGATCGGATTCTGGTTGCCAAAGGAAGTTGGCTATCGAGCGTCATTGACTCTACGGACTGGAGCTCAGTGCGGGGGATTTGTGACCTGACAGCTCTGGATTCAATCCCGCATCACGTGATGGCGGCTCTCGATTCGCGACACTGATGAGTTACTACGATTACGCTTACGAGATTCTTCACCAGAGGCTGGACCTTGACTGGCCACTACCGTATTTGTGGGCGCTAACAAACGGGCTTGATGCCCTCCGCAAGGCAGCGGAGTTCTCGCTGAGTGTGGGGAGGCCCAACGCGAAAGAGCACATAGGTGGGCCGTTCCTATCGGGGTTTCTTTGCCGGAGTTGGAAGAGGGAGGATTGGTATTGGCTGCTCATGCCCGGGCACTACGATGCTCTCGCAGACGAGCCACAGCACTTGAGAGCGTTCCGCAACATCGGAATAGGGCGAGACCTCGGGATGGTCAATGCTCTCCAGCGAAGAATCCTCGCGGCCGAGATCGTCGAGCAAGGTGGCTTTGCCGACCAGGGGGGCGTATTCAATACCCTGCCGATATCCAAGATGCTGAGGGACAAGCGGTACCCCAAGCGCCTCGGCAAGGCAGAGAAGTACTGCTGGCCGATAGATGAGTTCATCGGAATGAGTTTGCTAGGAGTAATCGAGTTGGGACCGATGGGCCTGAAACCTCGCCCGGAACACACTGACCTCCGAACTCTTCCAGATCGTGCAGCAGCATTCGTATTCGTGTTCTGCGTAGGTACCGAACCTCTTGAGCCGGGTCGGGTGACCAGGGCGTTCACTTTGGTTTCGGAAGTCAAGCGCTTTTTCTGGCACTTCCTGCAGGAGAACGCACCACGGCTAAACGAGTTTGCAGACGCGCTTACCCGCTCGGCTGTCGCCGCGGTCATGGCACGGAACATGTCGCACAATATCGGCAGCCACGTCAGCCCTCGCACTATGCTGCCCAAGATCCAGGAGCGTTTGGCCAAGCTGCCAACCACTCGTTCCGGAACGCACCTCGATCTAGATGCGGAGCAGAGCCTGGCCGTGATCAGAACGCTGCGTGACAGGCTAGACAAGTACATTCAGCAAAAGGCTGACTTCTTAGCCGAGATCACGACTGAGCCTCTTACAACAACGAAGCCCGTGCGGTTCTATCGAGAGGCCGTGCTGCCGTTTGTGACCAATACTCTCCTGATGGACACGCTGGCGGCAAACGAGGGATTCGTCTACCGAACGATTCAGGATCCGGGGGTGCTGATCCGTGTGCGGTGCAACGGTTTCGACGTCAGTGCGGAGTTCGGAGAAACCGCAGACGATGCTGCTCTCGGGATAAGTTATCACTATCCGAAGCACTTGCCGTACACGCTTTTTCCTCTCTGTGCGACGGCATTCAAGGATGAGGAGATCCTCTACCCGTACCTGACCAAGACTGCGAGCGGCCCATTCGACGATATTGACGTTGAACTTCCAGGTCCGCTAGGAGAGTACGCGCTATTCGCGCTGCTTGAGAACATCATACGGAACTCCGCCAAGCACAATAGCGATCTGATGTCTGGGTCGAAACGAAGGCTCGAGATAACCCTGAGCGTAATCGATACCAAAGATCCCGAGTTCTATGATGTCGAAGTCTATGACAATGTATCGGATCCGCGGCGAATGGTGAGTGTTGACGATGCAGAGTGGGCGGACGTTCGTGGTAATGCGCGGCGACCGGACACGTTGGCGCTGCATCTATGGGAGCACCTTGATCACTTGGCAAGAAGATCTCTGGTGGAACCCGACGGGCGGATACGGCGATCGGCCTGGGGTGTGGGCGAGATGCGGATCTGTGCTACCTTGTTGGGCGGTTCAGCGGAGTTCCTGACAAAGGCTGGCCTGTCGGTAGCCCCAACGACTACCGCCACACCGGGCGCAAGGCTGAAAGGAGCGCTAGTCTATCGTTTCCGCCTGATGAAGCCTAAGAAGGTGTGTGCTCTGGTCCGGCGTCAACCTGATGAGCAGCACAACAAGGCTCTGAAGCAGGCCGGAATCTGGTTGTTCAGCGACGCCGACAGCTTGAAGCGCGCACTCAGCAGCAAGTCGGAGTCGGCTGCTTCGTTTCGCTTTTGTGTTATCGACTGCACTGACTGCAAGCCTGATGATTGCCACAAGCTGCTGGCTATCGAGCATCAGCTTCCTTTCCGCCGAATCGCGACCTGTGGCAGGTGCGAGAACGGGCTGTCAGATTCAATTCAGAAACGCACCCTCTTGGCGGCGGGCGATGGACCGAAATGGACGTGGGATCCGTCGGTGATCGAACACTGGTGTTGGAGGATTTGGTGCCGACGATACCTTGGCGGAGACGGTGCTGGGACTGCTCACGTTGACGTTGCGTGGCAACAGAAAAGAAGCGACAGGCCAACGGCCCAATGGGATGACGCGGCAAAGCACTTTGAGGCAATGGAGGCGAATTCGCACGTCCATCTGAGAGTGGGTTTTCGCGGCGACACCCAATTGGCCCCGCCGGAGCCGCCTGGTCCGCGCCTTTTCTACGACCGGCACGGCGACATGATGAGGTACTCGGGCTTCGCGGGCGACTTCCTTGGTGTGCATGCCTGCGTGTTGGTTGAAAAAAACAATCCCGACTTCTCGAAATTATTCGATCCGGGGTTTCCAAGAGACCCCAAGGAGAAAGCAGTCTGGACGTTGCCGTATCAACTGGCCGAGGCAGGCATGCTGCGCGTCGCGGTCATTGACGAGCGACTGGCGGAAACATCGTTGCGGAGTCTGGATGATGACACATCGCTCAAACTGGCGTACAGTCAGACCGGTCATGCCAGGGTCTTTGATATTCCGCCCGGCGAGTCAGGAGAGGTGCCACAACCGAATCCTTCAGTCTGGCACGTCGCTTTCGCATCCAAGGTCTTTCTCGGTACCCATATCTCGGTGGACTTGGGCGGGAGACTTTACGAGGGTGCACTGCATCGAGCGTCTTATGAAGAGTGTGCGTGCCGGGCTCGTGTTGCTCGTAGCAAGACAGCGCTACCGTACTTCGAACTGAACATATCCGACACCGGTATTCGATTTCGCTGGTCAACGGACCGGATCCGCAACGGACCTGTTCACGACAACTCGGAGTTCATTGACGCGCTGATTATCCATTTCGGCATCTTGGAAGCCGTCGAGCGCAAGACGCAGAAGTCCGCAACCGAGATCCTCAAGCTCCTGAGCAAGCACGTACCGTTTGTCATCGTGGACTCGGGACGCGGCATTCCGCCGACGCTGCCCAAGACAGCGAAGTTCCTGCCGTTCTCGCTTTTGCAGGACTATGTCGGCGAGAGCCGGACCGCCAAGTTCAGCTTGGCGCAGGTAGTGATGTCCCTTGCGCGGAGACATGATGGAAATGCCGATTCAACGGAAGCAGTACCTGATCATAGTGATTACGACGGGCTCCGGTGAGTTCCGCACCGACTGGCGGAGCCTTTGTGGGTTCACAGCTGGAGGGTCGGACTGGGACCTGCTCGTCGTAGATGGCGGCGTCTGGCGGGACCGGTTCGCTTGTTCCGGGGCGGTGCTGGATGAGGTCGTCGCGAGCATTCTGTCTGACACTCATAGTGTGGCGGCATACACGGCTATCGTGTGCATCCACCACGGGCTGTTCGATAGCGAGATCCAGCGGCTGCTAGCTGACGATCCTCGATGCATCGCGGTACCGTACTCGACGGACATCTTGGGTGCTCCGAAGGCACGGGTTCTGTTCGCGCTGCGCAGCGCGGTCGGTATCGCGCAGGCGACGTTCTTGGAGGTTCGACGTTGCTTCGACCTGAATTCGAACGAGCAACGGAGGCTCAACAGGGCGCTTCAGGGGATACTTCCGCCTCCGGATTTTGCGGCCATCAGCCACGATGTGCTCGCGGCTTTCCACACCCTGTCATCAGTCGTGCAGAACTTGAAAACGAATCAGGATCCCAGCGAGTTTCCACCGAGCGAAGATGCCGAGTCTGCGTTTTCAAAGGCACGTGCGCGTCTCTATGTACGTCGCGGCCTTCTTGCAAATCTGAGAGCGGCTCAGACGGCGCAGGGGTATGTATGGGAGCATTGGAGCGACAAAGCGCAGCAGTGCTGGGAGCGTGTCAGCAGACTTCTGCCGGAATCGGCCTCGGGCTCGACCGGGGGGGTAGACCCCCTCTATTCTGATTGCCGCCACATGCTGTCCCTGCTAGAGGAGGTTGGAGGTCGCCGGAAAGTCGTGGCGGAGCTAAGTGCTCTTGCCGGAAGTGAGGACCCGTTTAACAAGTGGAGGGCCGCGCTTAGGCAAGCGCTGGATGGCCTAGCGGACGTCTACGCTGGCACCCGCGCTCACGGACCCGAGTAGGCGTCTCCGATTCAGGATCTCGAATGCTGCAATGTGTCGTTATTTCCCCTTGTCCAGCGCCTCTGGAGCTCGAACTGAAGAACGCTGGTGCCATCGTTACTGAGGCCCTGTCGTTACCATACGGACACCCGCCTGCCGGTAGCGATCGAAAGGCATGGGTGCTGAGGACGTTCGATGCCCTAGCTTCGCAAATCGACGCCGTCCTCTGTCGCAGCACGTGTCCGTCCGGCATCCCAGACGTGCTCGCTATCCTCGATATTGCCAAAGAAGCGGTTGGCTCCGTGCGCCATTTCAATGCCCTTCAGGATCGGGAAGGGCTGGCGTTAGCGACCGTCGGCGGTATGCTCACGATGGCATATCCGGAGGTGCACTGGATGGTGGCCAACCCGATCGATTTCGAGTGCGGCGGGGTGCTCCGGCTGAACCTCGAATGGCACATTCTGCAGCCCGACGTTGCGGCCCTGCGATGCCGGTGCGCTGTCGAGGCCCACGAGGCTGGATTCACGGCCCTCTTCGACCCAACGGGGTTCGTGACAGAGGTTCGCAAGGCAACTGGGCATTTTCCGCCCGTCGCCACCCACATCCCGGAACGGACAATGTGCGCAGCGGCTGTCGACGAGGAGTTGCCTTATGCCTACCTGAGCGCGTATTGTGCGTACCGCCATGGTTTCCTGACGCACATCGTCACCACTTACCAGATGATGAGGCGTTTGTTCTACGACAGAACTGCCAAAGCTCCGTCACTCGTATTCGAAGATCTCTTTTTGCGATTTGCCGACATGGACGAAGCGGAATCCCGTGAGTTGGACGACGAAACCCGACCGAACCTGAGCATGCTCACCTGGGAGGGCTTCCACCTCTCGTCCGTGAGGCAGCGCGATGCCGCGTTTCCCGTTTTGACCAGAGCTCAGTACCGAGTCTTCGTCACCGTCGGCCACGAGCGCAATGTGGAAATCCGAAAAGACAACGAATCGTATTTACACGATCTACGCGCAGACCCTCTGGGAATCGACGGTAACGGCTTTGATCGCCACATCGAAACGATGTACAAGCCAATCTCCGGCGTGTTCGCCCTCTGGGAGGAGTCGGGACTGCGGCGCCTTCTGCCTGCAGGCAAGACCGGCGGGTATTGCTGGCCGCCTCCGGAGTTAAATGATGATGACGACGCCCGCGGCCATAGCGCACCCGGTAGGCTACTGCTTATCGCGGATCGGTTGCTCTCCCGCGCGCGCCGTATCCTCGCAGATGGCCCATCAAATCCCGAGCAGGCATTATACGGTGCAACGCTGGCGTTGAACGCCAAAGAGTACCTTGGCCACCGCACGCCGACTGCTTCGCTCACTGCGCTGGCGGTGCAGCACGAACTCGAGGTAATCGCGGAATCCATGTTCCATGGGGTCGCTTACCACCCGCGTCTTAAACGGCGGTTCGAAGAACTTCAGGGTGAACTCGATTATGCGGCCGGCTGGTTCAGGAAGCGAACTCGGAAACGCGCGAAACTCGACGTCGGCGTGACAATCGCAGGTAAACTCTCGATGCGTTTTCGGGAGCACAATCAGTTCGATGAGGAGATCACATCACTGGACGAGGTACGGCGCTTGCACTGGCGATTGCTGTGCAAGCGGCATGAATGGACTGTCGGTCTACTATCGGGCTATGCGGCCTCCTTCACGCGCCACCCCGTACTATGGATCTCAGGCTGGTTAGCAGCTCTTTCGTTCGCCTATGCGTTGACGGCGTACCCAAATGAGCCGCTTTTTTGGGCGGGGATTTGGGACGGGGCTCAGGACGGCAGCGTCACGTTTTTCGCCATGCAGCCGCCACGGGAACTGCAGTGTATCTCGACGATACTGCCGCGCATCGTCGCAATTGTGGGGATGATTGCGGGGTTCTGCCATCTCGGCTTGCTCATCTCGTATGTGTCGACGCGCCTTCAGCGCCGCTGACACTCTGTCCGCTTCAGTTTTAGTTCGTCACCTCATGGCAGGCACGATTGTTGTCGTTGATGAAGCGAGCAAAGCTGGTCCGCAGACCAGAGATCCTGTTTGCGTCGCGGCTGAGGTCTCCGCGTGAGACATCGCCCGCACGGTCCAGTGAGAATTCGATCGCGATAGCATCGGCTGTATTCAGCACAAAGTCACCCACCGGCTCCCCAGGGGGGAGCTGAGTTCGGTCACACAGGAACGCGTGGAGCCTGCCCCGTGGGCTTCCGGCAAGTTGACGTTTTGCCTCGCTGAGCATGTCCCGACGCTCAACGTCATTTCCGTAAATGAACAATCGGCGAACACCCCCACCGTGCCTCATGAAGTCCCAGTTGGCTCCCCGGATCGGATCCGTCCAGACTGAGTGGGGGCTGACGAGACTGGTAGCAAGCATTTCGTTACCTGTCGTCGATGCGGCGTTGAAGAAGCGCAGGTAAAGGTCAAGGCAATCCGCATTACCCCTAACGAAGATCGCGCCACTCAAGATCCTGCGGTACTGCGCCTCGAGATCAGTCATGGCATGACGAGCCAGCTGCTCATACGCGAGGTTGTCAGCAGGAACCGAAGAGAACACCTGGTGTGCAGCTTTCACCGGGTCTGTCGGAAGCTGGGCTGTAAAATACATCGGCACGATCATGGTCAAGCAGAGCCATAGCACGCTAAGTATCACACTGTCTGCCGAGAACCAGCGTCTCTTTCCACTAAGTACCCAGCTTACGACTGTCTGCGTGAACGCGAAAAGCAAACCAACGGCAAGGGGCAATATCAGAATGATCATGATGTTGTCTGGGTTACAGCAGCTAACTGCAGGTCGTCGCAGAACCTTTGGAATTGTTCCGCGGTTTGTTGCGGAGTCTTTTGGAGCAGGGGTAAGATACGGTCGCGCGGTGTCGAGCCTGTCCGTCGCTGGTATTCGATGAACCGTGCTCGAACCGACTCGATGATGGGAGTTGGAAGCAGTCGGATACCGAGCAGCGCCACTGCCTCCCATGTGTGCGTGTGAGCAACCCCATCAAGGAGACCCCTCGGGTACGACTCTGCGAGACAGCGCAGCCATTCTGCCGCAGGCCGATACTCTCCGAGACCGAGGGCCAGTCGCGCACAACGTGCTGTGGTGCCGTAGTCTGTGAGCCCCGTGGCCTCATCGATCAGTACGCCGCCCGACACACGATCCGTGAGATCCGCCGCAGTACGTTCGATGAAGACTCCCACCGCTCGTTCGGCCCTGTCGCGCAATGAGCTTCGCAGAATGCCGGCGCGCGCAGCCATGTGGAGTCGTTCAGCGATCAAGCAACTGAAAAAGCACTGGCTCCTCTGGTCGGCGGTCTTGGGGAAAAGCCAGCAACCGCCGGGGTGCGTCCCGGGTTCCAGCAGAGCAGTCGCCATGATCTGCGCAAGTCCCCGAGCCGACTCGACGTGCGCCAACAAACCGTACACTGCGGCTTCGAGTACGTAGGCGTGCGAGTACTCGGGGTGATATGCGGCGATTTGATCTGCATTCTTACGCAGGACGGCAAGAGCCCTGGGAAAGACCTGATCAATCTCCTGTCGGGCGAGTGCGAGGCAATGCAGATAGGAGATTGCGCCTGTACTGGTGTGCCGTCCCGCGGTCTTCGCGTCCCTCCAATCGAATGCGCAAGGACAGCCATCGGCTCCGAACGGAAAGATGGAGCCATCGGGCTGGACAAAATTGCGATTTGGCAGGAAACAAGTGATCGTGCGCTGCATGCCCGAGGGTACAATTCTGAGGGCTCCCAACGCGGACATTGCATGGGCAGTGTGTGTCGCGCTCCCATATCTCGAGAGAGTGTTGCGCTGCTCTGCCGACAAGGAAAACCTGGATTTGTGGAGTTCCGCGTAGCGCATGATTGTGCGGCCCCACATACCGCTGGGAAGTTCATCGAGGTCGAGGAGCAACACGGAGAGCAACAGTGCGTCCTCAAGCCACGCGATCCCAGACGATGGCGGGGTCGCGCGGTTGGGACCGCCTTTCTCGCGCCTTGGCAGGAATGCCAAGGTCGTGCCGATCTGCTTCGCCGAAGGCACACGCGGTCGCCAACGCCTCACGTGCCACCACCAGTACAAACCCGTCGGCAGCAGCGCAAGACCGGTAGCGGCCAGCGCCCACGCGCCGTACCTGCGGTGCAGCATTAGTGCGCAACCGGCGAGAATCGTGCTCATGAGATTAATTGTGATCCCGTAAACGGCACTTCTTAACTGCGACATCGGTTGCCTCCAATGCAGTCTCTCAATCCCGCGGCGCGACGAAGACCTGTATTCCTTTCCCCTTAACATCGGGAGAATATAGGCGGTCGCAGCTGAAGCTTCCATACACGCTGATGCGCCCGAATCCAGCATCCGTCAATTCACTCTCAGTATCGACAGGCGACACGTAGGTCTGCTGGAGTCTTGCGAACATTCTCCGAACCGAACCGTCGGGAGAGATTTCATCTGTGAATAGAGTCCAGTCGATCTTATCTCCGGGCGCGAAGGACTTAGAGACAAAGACCTGCAAGAACCCGCCGGGATGGTCCGGGTCACTCACGATGCCATCGCACCTCACGCAACGGTTCGGAGCCTCTGCCTTTCCCCAGTTTGATAAAAAGCCACGTCCTAGGAAGATCGTGTCAAATGCGAACCTACCGTGTGGCGCCAAATGCTCCAGCGCCCGCTTGTACATCTGGATTCTCTGGCGCCGATCCTCCGACTCCAGGACGACGTCCCACGGCGCCATAATGAGTCCGAATCCGTTTGGAAACTCCGCGCGGAAATCGAATTCTCTGATGTCGTCCAAACGGAAGCCTACGTCCGGACGGTTGACACGGGCTTTCTCCAGCATGCCGCGGGAGTTGTCTATTCCGACTACACGGAAGCCGCTCTCTACAAGCGCACGAGCGACACGACCGGTGCCGCAGCCAAGATCCAGAACCGGCAACCCCGGCTGGGCCAAACTCGCATAGAATGCATTCATTTCCGGCTTTGTGCCGTAGAACACTTCGTACCACATCGAGATCGTGTCGTAGCTAGTCGGCAAGGTTGCAACTCCATCATCTATAAGAACTTCGGCGGACAGACGGTAAGCCCTTCAGCCCGGAAGAGGGACTATATCACAATGCGACCAGGGGCGCTATCTCTCTCTGCTGCGGGCAGAACCCGCCCAACCATGGGCATACGTACCGATCGGTGATCACCCGAAATGGGTCGACTTGATGACCACCTGGGTTACCGCCATAAGGTCGGCCACAGGGGCGATCACGGATTTCAAATGGATCAGGTCCTGAAGCACAAGAACGTCTTTTCCCGCGAAGCGGCGGCGTGGTGTGATTTGGCGAAGCCCGGATCGCTGCGGATCTCTCCCAGCCCGGAGCTCGAGCGCGAACTCCGTCGGGATTATCGGAAGATGCAAGAAATGTTTTTTGGAGATGCGCCGGCTTTTGATGACATCCTAGCCGATATTTGTGAACTCGAGGGTCGCGTCAATTCTGCATAGCGGCTGTACGCTGAGAACCAGGCAACTCGGACCGGCCAACCACTCGAACGGCGCTCAGTTTCGCCCGGTTATTGCCTCTCTGTCCCAATTCCTGTTGGTCCTTAAATTCAATAATTTGCGTCCGGAGAGGTCGTTTTATACCGGGCTTTTTGGGAAGCCACACGTTTTGGCTATCAACTTGCTGTCCCGGTTTGCTTGACGGCAGCCCGTTGCGGCACGCCCGTTATCCCAAACAATTCAAAGGTATTTGTTGGGACCGACCTCTCCGGTTGGAAAGGCGGCTTCGCGGGGGGGGCGCGCTCAACGTTCGGCGCTCGCGAGAAATTGACCGGGTTTGCTCGCCAGAACTTACCCACTGATCTTGCTTCAAGTAGGGAGCTGATGCAGGGTTCCGATTTCAGGTTCAGATCGTGCTGCCCGCGGGTAAAGCGCAACGGCTACGCGCATCTTGATGAAGACAATAGTTTTGCCGCGCGCCAAAAAAGCGGCGCGGATGATATCGCTGTCTCTACCCCCTATGCCGCCCACACGCCCAAAACTGCGCGAAACGCTGTTCTTCGTGTGGGCAACTCTATCCGAATACAAATGGGTAACTTTTGGCGAGCGCCGAGGCGCTCAACCCCCAGGGTTCAACGCGGACCCCATGTTTTCGCCTGCGAACTCTCCGGTTTCTCCGGTTGACAGGTTGCGTTTGTTGACGGCCCCGTCCAAGCTGGCCCCCCATGTTCAACCCTGCCGAAACTTCCTGACCTTTGGGGCGCTCAGATTCGGACGGGTTGACTGGTTCCGTTACCAGCGCCGATTTACAACCTCGTAGGAGAGTCCTTCAGAATCACGGAACCAGGTCACGACCGAGCCTGACATCACGACCCACATGCGCCATCCCAACCACTTCCTCGCTTTTTACCACCGCTCGACGGGCCCAGGAGGCGGCGCGCCCAAGGGACATTTCTTGTACATCTCGCCTTCTTCAAGCACCGGAAGCGCGCCACCAATGGCGACAGCCAGTTGTTGGTACTCTCGCTGGAAGGCGGCGTCGAACTGTTCGACGATCAGTTCCGGGACCGCTGGCGTTTCCTCAAAACGGACAGGACTGCCGCCAATCTGCCATATTTTCTGTTTTAGCTCTTTCGTCATCGGCAAATTGGCACCACCACCGGTGAGTACCAGGAATGCGTGGTCACGGGCTGCAGCCCAACTGTTGTCGACCGATGCCAGAAACCCGGTTACCGCTCGCTCGATTTCCTGGCCAACGAGCTTTACGCGATCATGAGCGAGGAACTCCGGCAATTCAATGGACACCGTCTGGTCCGTCACCAGGGGAACCTCGAGCCTTCCGGTGGTGAATAACACCTCCTTCAATCGACGCATTCCACGGAGTTGCAGGCCCGATTCGATTTGCCGGCGGGTAGCGCTATCCTCGTTGCCGAGCGCTCTGGAAAGCAACTCGCCCAACAGAACCTTGTCCAACATGTCGCCAGCCATACGGATCGCATCACTGCCGGGCTCAACTCCGACGGCTTTACGTCTTCCTCTGATCACGTTTTGCAGCACCCAAAACAGCGAGAAATCCGTGGTGCCCGCACCAATATCTATCACGAGCATGAGATTGCGTGCCGACCGATCCGCCCAAACGCGGCCCGATCCGGCCGCGAGTGGCTCCAGCAGGCCTCGTGGGAACGCCGCAGCGCCATCGTGGCCGGCCAGAATATGACGAGTCTCCTTCTCGTAGGCCGCCGCCGCCGCTACCATTTCCTTCACATCGCCAGTAGGCACTCCATCTTTCCAGCGACCGTCAAAAGTGTCAGCCAGGAGTTGAGCGCGGCATAGATATCTTGCCAAAGCCGTGCTCGCCCAGGAGCGCTGAGCGGGCTGCCAGGATGGGATGGTAAACCTCCGCTTGATGTATCTCGGATGCCCCTTGGCCGCCAACTCCCTCCCGGCCAACGCCGTCAGATAGCCCAGGTAGAAACAGACAACATCCTCGTAAGTCAGCGTGAGAGTGGGGTCTATTTCGCGTCCCAGGGGTCGCAATGCAAGGTTGGGTGGGGCGTCAGTTAAAGTGAACTGTTCCTTAATGGAGTCAAGTCGCCGACGGGGGGAACCGCCGTGGAATGCGTTTATGCTCTGCCGCAGCGCTTCCGATCCAACGAAGACTCGACCATCATCGGAGATCCAGATGGAGGAAGAGACTGTGTATGTTGAGCCATCGATATCCTCATCGCAGCGACCGAGGCCAAGTTCGATCAACTTGGGGTCATCAGGGGACTCGGCCGCGAACGCCTTTGACTTGGCCGTTCCGAAATCCAGGCACAGGATGAATGGGGCATCCGCCTCTTCGCGGTGCGAAAGCGCGCTCTCGTCAAGCCGAATCCGAGGCCTCTCACCAGGGACTAAGGGCTCCGTTTCTGCTGTCGTGGTTGGCGATACTTCGTCGCGCGCCGGCGATTCAGGTAATAGCGTTTCTTCGCCCCGGTCCACTTTTGATTCCTCTGGCGCCGGTTTTGACTGAACCTGTGAATCGCGGCCAAGTACGTGGCGAAGAGCCTCCAGTTCCGATTTGGAGACAACGCCCGCAAGTCGCGGCGTCTTCAGGCGATCGTCTGCTTCGAGCCGTTCAGCAAGGCTTTGAAGTAGGAGTCGAGCAATAGCGTCGTCCATTTGTCGTCAGCTTTCAAATCAAAGGTTCCACAAGTGCTTTCCGAACGATGCGCCGCCCCCCTGAGCCACTCGGCGCATGAACTCCAGGTCTAATAATTCGAACGGACCTTATTCCAGGCTGTGGCCCACCGGCCATCTCGTGCTCTAAAGGCGAAAACTCCTTGACCTCCCCAACCGCACCGCTGAGGCGCAACGCTCGCACATGCGCCGCTCCTTCGACCGCATTTGCAGCGCCACGGACTAGTCCCAATAGTGTTCCAATCGCGCCCCCGGCGTGCGGCACCATGACGGCTACTTCAGGCAAGACCTCCCGTGCAATTACTTCAGCCATTTCATTCATTCGAGCGGAGTCAATCATCAGGTCAGCTAAGGCTTCGTCAAATCCGACCAACTGGTTCTCTGTGGCAAGCGCGCTACTGCGCCTGACAGGCGCCCCGGAGAGCCAGCGAGCTAGCTTGTCGTCCAATCCTGGGAGCCTCGCGAGAATGCTTTTGGCAGTTTCGCGTGCGCTGCGATCGCTGCCGCTAGCTACCGCCAAGCGGGAATAGAGAACATCGTCCGCCACTCCGGCACGGACGAGCAATTCAAGCGCTTCAGCGATGTCCCTAGCAAGAAGTCGAGCAGATGGAGAACCCTCTGCAAAATCCTCCCAGGCGCCCTTCCGGTACCAGCCGCTGACGACCTCCATCGCTGCGTAGGTCTCGGGCGACGTTGCGGTCGAGAACTGCGCCCGCACAACGGCGTGAACCAGCCCAAGGGCCTCCTCGGAGACCTGGTTAAGAACAGCTTCCGTTGTGGGAATGCCTGTGAGCTGGAATGCTTCCAGCATTAATCGGCGCAGTTGCTCTCCGGCAGATTGCCCCGGCTCCTTCGTGGCTGCTAGATACTCGTTCTTGAGGGATTCGAGGACCCTGCGTACCCTCTTGCCCTTGCTATCTCCACGCTTCTCAGTCCCGAAATCCAGCCGGCGCATAGGCGTCATCAGGGTATCGAGGACGCTGGCCAAGTCCGGCGACAGCGCGACCAGGCCCTTTATGCACTCGACGCGTGTAGGTTCCGACCCCTCCTCCTCGACCGCGCCGGTCGCCAGGTATGAACGGAACCAGGGCTGCTCACCGTGCCGCCAAAGGGTCGCGACATATTCCCGGCCCTTAGGATCGGGAAGAGATTGCAGCGGCGGTAGGGGCTCCGTCCAAACATTCGAGAGCAACTTGTCCATGCGGGGTTGCCATGCCTTCACCAACTCTGCAATCCTGAGGAGCGTCGCGACTGCCCTGAGCTTCCGTTCTGGGTCCCCCGGTGCCGTGGCGGCTTTTAGCGCGGTCTGGACGCCTTGCTCGAAGAGCGGATCCTTCGCCGCCTGGTGGAGCTGTTTTATCTTCATCAGCTCTGAGAGCGCGGCCGCTTGCTCGGAAACGTCCTCCGAAAGGCCGAAACGTCGGAGATGCTCCTGCATGGGGGTCTTTGAGTCGCTCATTTTTCAATCTTCAGATAAACGTCCGGCTCCCACTGCTCGTCGAGGTACGCCCGGAACTCACCAACCACGCGCTCGATGTCGCTCTTCTCCCAGACCGTCTCCGTCTGGGGGGCGAAACCTCGCAGGCATACGGGCTTGGCGCGCTTCTTGCCCAGAATTGCCTTCAACAGCTTGGCCAGGTCCTTCCGCTTCTTCGAGGGCATGGTGAGAAGCGATTCCGCCACTTCGGCTGCCGTGGTGGCTTCGACAACTTCTGTCAGTTCCGCAGACGGGGCCTTCGCTGCCTTCAGTTGATCCGCAACGCCCGGCGATTTGAGGAATGACGCGAACTTGTCCAAGCCCCCGCGCGCGATCACCGCAACCGTGGATTGCGCCTCGAGGCGTGTGTCGCATTCCTGATCGAGGCGGCGAAGTGTGATGTCTTCTCCAGCGAGGTCCTTGACCTTGGCTTCAGGAGCCAGTTCCTTGGCGGCCCGGTCGCGATCCTCCGGCTTCTTGCGCAGGCGCGGGGGCGTTGCCGCCAGTGCGTGCCGGCAGCCATCGGCAGTCCGGCGGGCCTCCGCAACTTCGGCAGCAAAATCGTCGAGCGCCTGGAACTCCGCACTCTTGGCGGTCGCACCGCACAACTCCTCAAGACGGCCCTGAATCGAATCAAGCCGAATGAGGCTGGCGAGGAAGGCCTCGGTGTACAAGCTCTCCAGTGCCTCGAACCGCGGCTTCAACTGGGTGCTTACGGAATCCGGGTTGAGAATCAGGGCGTCCAGTTTTTCGAGAACCTTCAGAACCTCCTGCTGGGCTTTTCGGATCGACGCCGCGGCCGTCCCGCGTTCCGGGATCGGGGCCAACGCAGTCCGCGCGGCGCGCGTCAACAACAGGCTGGTCCTTTCGAAAGAATCCAGCAGGTCCCGCAGGCTGCGGCAATTACTTCGGAAGCGGTCCAGGTGCTCGGCCGTCAGCTTGTCGGCCTCTTCTATTCCCGCCACCCGCAATACCGCGCGGCAGAGCGCGTCAAACGCATCCTCTTGACGGTAATCGCCGGTCCGCTCCTCGTCGGCAAACTGGATCCAGTACACCAGCAGGTCGTCGAACGGCGACTTCTCGGAGCGCCCGAGCGTGACAAACAGGCTCCGGATCTTCTGGTCGGCATCTTCCAGATCCACGCGCCGCGGCCAATTGGCGCCCCACCAGGATCTGAGGGCCTCGTCGGCTTTGGCCTGGTCGAACTTGGGGCCTAAATCGGCGCGGCCCGTCGCGATTTCCAGATACGGCGCGAAGATCTCCCAGCCGTCCGGCTCCCTCGGCAATTCGATCCGCTGCATGGATTTCAGGACGTCCGTCTTGAACTCCATCGCCAGCATGGTTGTGCGGTCGATCCAAGCATCTCCTCTCGTCCTGATCCGGATGGCGCCCTGTTGCGCCAGCGCCAGAAGGTAGAACGTCCACCATGCGCCTGGTGAGCCCCGCCGATTCGAGGCCCTCCGACGCGTTGTAGCCGGTGAACCAGTTGTATACCGTCTTCACGTCCAGCCCGGCGCCCTGCTTTTCGATCTTCGCGCGGATAGCCTGGCAGAACTTGCCGGCGGTGGTGTCCAGAGTTTTCGGTGCCTCGGGACGAACCAGACCCAGTTTCTCGGCAAAGTTCTCAACAGCGCTCCAGAGCGCATCGCCCTCGCTAACGGCCTTCCCCGATCGAATCAGACCATTGATCAGCCGAAGCGCGTTGAGGTTATCGAATTTGCGGTTACCAAAGTCGATCTCGCGGGATTGGTAGCAGGTGTCCATGGCCTCCTTCGCCATGGTTGTGATGGCGCCTTCGACGCCGCCTACCAGAGAAAGCGTCGGCGAGGTGCGGCTGGTCCGCGCGATGCCGCGGCCATAGAGCCCAAGCAGTGCGGTGTAGGCGCGGTTGGCCTGCGTCTTGAACTCCCGTCGCGCCGTTTTGCCATCTTTGGATTCCGGCGTGTCGCCGGCGACTTTCAAATGTGCAAGCACGCCGGCAAGTTCGGCTCTCTCCTGGTCGGTCGGCTCGGCTGGGGCCCAGACGGTGATTCTGGGGTCCGCGGCGCGCCCTTTCTTCAGCCAGTTCTCGATCTCCTTTTCCTTCATGGCCCGCCGGCAGATGATTACCAGGAAATCATCCTCGGTGGTGTGGGTATCGAGATCGAAGGGCGCCGCATCTCCCGCGAGCTTCTCGACAGATGTCACTCTTCCCACGCGTTCCTGTCCGTGCCAACGTTCCACCTTGAACTGCGCGAATCGGGATTCGCCCTCCGTGACAAACCCCGCGAACGGCGAGGGCGCCTCTTCATCGGAATATGCCAGCGCCCGATCCATGAGCAGACTGAGCAGTTGCGGATCGGACTTCAGCTTGTCGGCGGCCTCATTCACGAGGTCGTCGTACTGGCTGGTTTCTTTCGGAACGAACTCGTACCGGCCCTGCTGCACCCGGATCTGGTTGCGCAGCTTGAGCCGCATCTCTTCCAGAATCGTTTCGTAATGGTTGAGCTGCGCCTCGAGCTCGTCCTCGCCGGGTTTCAGGTCGCAAACAGCGTCCAGGATTTGCTCTTTCGTCAGTCCCGCGACGCCCGCGATGTAGTGCAGGAACAGCGTGTTCAGTACGCGCTCCGCACGCTTCCGGTTCTGCGGCCGCGCCAGGTGCCCGTCGGTGATGCGCTTCAGCGTGGCCTGCGCCGCTTCGAGCGCGGCAACCTCGTCGCGGAAGCGGCTCTTGATGCTCACGGTGCCGGTGGTCGCTGCCGAGGGAGTGCCCTTGTATTGCATCAAATCGTCAAAGACCCGCCATAGAGGAACCAGGTCGCGCGACTTCTCTTCCGCGGCCCTCAAGAGCGCTGTGTGCAGGAAGCTGATGGTCGAGCGTGTGCCGGTCAACTGCTTGGAGATGTTCCGTATCACCTGCAATGCGTCCGGCGGGAACGGGAACGCGCTCTCGAAATCCTCGGCTGGCGCCTCCTTTACCCAGGGAATCAGGTTTCGGTAGCCGCTGTAATAGACTTTGACCTCTTCCAGATCCTTGATCTTCCGGGTCCGCTGCACCACGATGTCGCGGAACCGCTCCGGCTTGTGCTCCAGGAACTCGCTGCGCAGCCGGTCCGGCGCGATGATCTTCTGCGGGTTGGTGTGCGCGGCCTGTGCCGCGACTACCGTCCAGATCGGCTTGCCCTGCACGTGCGCCAGCGTATTCGAAAGCGTCAGAAGGCAATCTTCGTCGGCGGCGTTGTGGTTCACCGCCCGCCGCAGGTACTCGGACATCTCGTCGATGGCTATGAAGATGCCGTCGTAACCGGCTTCCAGGGCGTCCTGCACCATCCGGGCGAGACGCTGACCCCGCTCCACCGGCACCTGCGGCGCCAAATTCTTATGACGGTAAAACGCCATCAGCAAGCGCCCGGCGTCTTTCTGGGATTCGGGCTTCTTCAGCGCCTGGATCAGTTCGTCGTACTGATAAGCCGGCAGGCCGCGCATCAGCCTCTTGTCGCCCAGAAACGCCCGCAGCTCATCCTTGAACGTGCGCTGATGGTCCTTCAGGAAGAGGGCCGCCAGGTGCTCCTCGGGGTAGACCGCCATTGGCTTGCCTTCCCGCAGAGCGAAGGTCTTCTGTGCCTCTTCCAGGATGAAATCCTCAAGCTTCAGTCCGGCTTCGCCGCCCACGCCTTCCAGGCTGAAAACGATCGGGAAGATCTTCTTCTTTTCGATCTTCTTGCGCCACAAGGAGTCCAGGCGCGCGCCGGGCCCAGCCCGGCCCTCTTCGTCCTCGCGCTTCTTGAGTTGGTCCCAGGCCGTCGCGCCGCCAACGGCGAGGATGGACGTCACGGCCAGCAGGTGCGACTTGCCGACGCCGAACTCCGCCTGCAGCCAGAACCCTTGGCCCGTGCCTTCCGCCACCTGCTCCAGAATCCGGTGCAGGTAGTTGCGAACAGGATCGACCAGGAACTCCCCAAGGGTGTCCAGCCGCGGCCGGTTATGTTTCTTCGAATTGATGCGTTGCTCTTCGCTTTCGCCCTCCCACACGTGCTGCGTCAGCGAGTAGACGCTCTGGACCTTCTTGGGAATCTCCAGGATCGATCCGAGGGGCTTGCGATTGGCGAAACCGGTAAAATCCATCGGGATCATTGTTCGTCGACCTCCTCAGATTCGTCTTCGCCCTCATCCTCCTCACCGTCCGCGGCCCGCGAAGCCTTTCGCTTGCAACTCCCGTAATACTCCGCGGCGTCATATCGCTCGTCCTCGGTCAAACCGTGGGTCATGCCGGCGAGGCCGCCCTTTTCAAACAGCAGCACTCCTTCATCGGCCAAGCCGAAGGCTGAGCAGTGCTTCAGCCACGCGACGAGAGTCTTGGCTGCGGGTCTCTTTTCGGCGGGGAAGTCACCCTCGCCTTTCAGAAACGCAATATATTGCCGGATGCGCCGCCCCAGGCCGGTCTGCCGGGAGTGTTTCAAGCTTTCGGCCTCCGCGCGATCCGGCGGCCGGTACAGCCACTTGTCTCCATCTTTGAAGCGAACCAGGTATTCTTCGAGAAATTCCGCGAGGTTGCGCCGGGGCGTTTTGCCATCCGGCCGGCCCTTCAGGAACCGCGTGAGGTAGAAGAATAGGCAATCGTAAAATTCGATGCCGCGTAGCACCGCGCCCAGCCGGAACTTCCGCGCGGCCTCCGGATCGTCAACGAGCTGGGACCGGATGGCGCGCTCAATCTCGCTCTCCTCCGCCTCCGGCCCGGCCAATCGCGGCATTTTCAGCGCGATATGGGCGGCAAATTGAGCCGGGGTACCCATGACGCGCAGCCGTGCGAAGCGTTCCAGGGCCGCGCCGGCGTCCTCTTCATTGCGGATATCGTTCTGCGAGAGGCTTTCGAATTCTTCTTTGAGGAACCAGTGCCCGGACTCGGAACGGACTGCGACCTCCGCCAGGACGTTGTCGAAGCGGTGCTCAGCCATCTGGCCGCGAGTGAGAAGGCGCTTCAGCACCACGTCCCAGAGCTTTTCCCGAGTCAGGCCACCCGCTTTGCCGAGCGTCGCAATGAGAATTTCGCGGACGCGGCGGGAGACCAATTCCGCTTCGACATCGCCGTTGCGCCGGCTCTCGCCAAGGCGAGGTCTACGGCAGTTGAGGACCAGGTCGGATTTGACGACGCGCTCTCCGGTGCTTTGATTGCTGCTCTTCTGCTTGGGATCCAAAACTGTGACTGTTCCGATTTCGAAACCAGTGTCGAGGAGTATGTCCTGCACGCGTGCCCAGGTTCCCGCATCTGTGTCGTGATAGCAAAGTGAGAGCCAGCGGCCTGGCTTGAGGGCCTTGAAGCACTTGGTCAGAGCAAGCCTTAGATCTCTATCCCAGTCCTCCACCGTCTTGCCCCGGTATGGGTTCACAACAATCTCTTTCTTCAGCCAGTCGGGATCGGAATCAAGCCAGGTCTCCCAGACGAAGTTGAGTTCGCCGTATTGGATCTTGTGGACGTAGGCCGGATCCGTGAAGATGTAATCGATCGACTGATCTGGTATTACCGCGCAAAGGCAGCTTGCAGCGGACACAACAACCGCCCCGGATGAATACTCTGAGAGCGCAGCTTGCCCCGCAACTATCACTCTTCTTCCATACTCTGTAGCGTTGGTGAGTTTGATATGACGGGAAATCGGAGGAATGTAGTAGGAGCCGGTCTGAACAGCGCGCTTTTCTTCACGCAGCATGCGCGAACACGTGATCGCTGGCACCGTCAGTGAGATTTGCAGTGGCCCCAGTCCCTTGCCGATGCGGGCTGTGGCTTCGCGCCAAGCGGCGAGTGCCCACAGGTTCCGGCGTGTGTAGAGGTCCGTAACCTTCACTACACCTTGCAGATCTAGCCGACGCTTATGGCGGGTCTCCCAACCTGCGATCATGTCCCGCGTTGGATACCAGTGGGGAATATCCAACCCCTCCAACTGTTTAAGTCGGGCCAAATCGTACTCACGAAAATATTGCCCTTTTCGCGTGCGCTGATCCTCCGAGTGGAGCCTCTGATCTCGCGCAGGTTTACATCCGCCGAGACACTTGTAGCTCACCAGCACCGGAATTGCCCCGAACTTCTTTCCCCGTGTGGAGATCAGCCAGTCCCGGTGCGCCTCGCCGTCGTGCTTCGCCACGCAGTGCGGGCAGTAGCGTGCCTTCTTCGGCTCCTTGAATTCCGGGCAGTCATAGAGCGCCATCACCTGTGCGCAGTTCCGGCACTGGAACTGCTCGGAATAGACCACGTATTCCGTTGTCGCAACACCGCCGCAACGGTCGCAGCGCGTCTCGTAAATCCAGTCCAGTTCCTGTTCTAGATTTGAGATCTCGCGGCGGGCAATGCGATGCAGCTTGCGGCGCAAATCGTCGGGGTAATCCTGAGTCATCGTCCGGTCGTAGGCTGCGCTCAACGCCTCCGGATCCATCGGGTGCGTGTAGCAATGCGAGATGAACGCTGCCGCAGGCGAAGCGTCGATGAGCACACACGGCCGGTCCTCCATCATGGCCGCCACTCCGGTCATCCCGGAGCCGGAAAAACAATCGAGCACCAGGCCCGTGCCGCGCGGATAGTACTTCTCGGGCAGGTAGTGGCGGATGTACTCCCGGATGGCCGCCCAGTGCTTCTTTGACCAGTAGGTGTGCATGTCGTAGATGGCTTTGGGCGGGTGGGCCTTATCGACGACCAGGTCCCGGTCGAAAGCCGGCACGTCGTAGCGGTCGGTCGCCGGGTCGTACGGCGTCGAGTGCTTCGCGATGAACCCTGGCAACTCAGGGTTCGGCCCAGGAACGAAGGGCTTGTACTCCGGCCCCTTCCTGGAGGCGGGCGCGATGGCCGGCAACATGTACTGTTTTGGCGTTCTCGACATCGTTACCCGATTTCTGTCTGAAAATTAGGGCTTGCGGCGGCTCCGGAAACCCGGCATAATGAAAGTAATCCGCTGATGCGGAGGTGGAAGGCATTGCCTTCGGCCCCCTCTTGGGGGCTTCTTCTTTTCAGGGGAGCCATTTTATCCCCCACCCCGTTATCGTTCCGTCCCTCTTCCGGTCGTATTTCGAATCAACCAGCACCTGGGCTATACGGCCACCGAAGTTCTCCGGGAGTCGCGCGCCGGTCTGCATGGCCATGGCCGCCTTGAAACTGGGATGGGCAATCAAATCGGCCAACTGAAGGCCCGAGATGTTAGCCGCCTTGGGCTTCACTTTCAATTGGCGGCTGGTGAGGATTCCGGTGATTTGTTCGGGGATGACGTACTCAGTTCCCTCCTGGCACACGCGCTCGAACGAATCCTTTAGCCGCTTGTCCTCTTTGGTTCCGCGGGACTCGGCCATCACGTCGCCGGTTGCGCCTCGGCGGCGCAGCCACCAGATGTACCGCTCCATGAGCACGTGGAGGCAGTAGTGATAGGGGTCGTAGCGCCAGGTCTGGTAGTGCTGCCGGTGCTCCAGTTTGTCAATCACCGCGGTGATGACGGTGTAGTCCAGATCTCGCAGGAGGGTTAGAAGTTCCTGGTTGAAGCGCGCCTCCAGTTCTGGGTCGCGCAACGCCTCGAAAGGCGGTCGTTTGTTTACCAGTTCCTTCCGGTGCAGGATCAGAGGCTCGTCCACGTGGGCGTGAAAGAATCGTCTCTTCAGTTCCTCGAGCCGGGGATGCACCACGTCGTTCACGTACGCGAGATCCAAAATCACGCCGGTCAGGCTGAGGTAGCGATGGTTCGGATCCTGGGACGCTCCCAGATCCGAATTGCCCACCTCGTCAATGTAGAGCCGGCGCTTCACGGTCATCCCTCGGTCAGCGCGAACACCCAGCCAGAGTTCAGGAAGACGAGCGCTTCCGGAAACTCGCGGCGGGATTCGCGGTCGTTATCGAAGATCCACAGGCGGCCATCATGCATCGCGCCTGGAACCAGGAGGCAAATCCGCTTGCCATTGATCGCCACCTGGCGGGCAAGGGAGATCTCGTTCGCCCCGAGGTCGTACGCGTACAACAGCTCGAAATCGACCAGCACCAGCGCCAGCGTGCCTGGCGCCTCAATGCGGCTGGTGATCAATTCGCGGAAGGCACGAGACAAAAGAGATCGTAACTCCTGAATGCGCCCGCGACGGGCCAGTCGCGCGGCATCCTCGTAAGTCCCGCTGGCCTCCAGGCGGCCGAACAGGTCCCGCGCCAACGAGATGTATTCGACCTTGCCCATCTCGTTATGGAAACTGCCGCGTGAAACTTCGCTCTCGACGCGTTTCTGGAACGGGCGGAGGCGCTCGTAGGGGCCGTACACCACGTAGACGGACCGGTCGTGCGCCGGCGTGAAGAACAGCTTCGAAAGCCGCTGAAGGATTTGGTCCGAGGAGAGGTAAAGGGGTTCGCCGGGCATTATGGCGCTCCTTCCGGCCGAAGGTCGAATGCGGCCGCCCGCTCGGCTGCGGCCATCTGCTCGGGCATCAGCAGGCGCAGACGCTCGGGCGCCGGGGCCGCCAACGTGAACTGGTGATACTGATCGAGCTGGGTGATCTTGCTAACGTGCCCGGCCTGCTCGGCTTGGCGCAGTAGATCTTCGACCACAGCTTGGGGCCAGAGCATGGCGCGTAGGATTGGCAGCCCGCTGAACAGGTCCACGCGTTCCATGGTGCGCTCGGGGAACAGGCTCGCCAGGACGTACAGAAACGCCTCTACCGGGGGCGGTGACCAATTGGCCTGAATCCATCCGACCTTGGGCCGGCGGATCTTGCCACACTGCTTCAGGGTGGTCAGCGAGTCCTTCGTGACTTTCTCGACGCTACGTCCCGGCATTCGCGGTTCCAGGAACGCGGCCAGGCTGGAACGCGGAGCGCCCTCTGGAGGAACCTGCGCCACCCAAAGAGTTGCGATCTCCTGGAGCAAAGGCATGGAACGCAGCAACTCGAAATAGAAGATCTCGCGGCCGGTCCTGGAATCGCCAAACCGTGCGATGGCGGCTGCCAGCGTCAAGTTCATCTGCCCGGCCAAGGAAAAGCGCTGCGCCAGGTCCCGCGCAATCCGTTGGCGGCCCTTGAGGCTGTTCTGCGGAACGTGCTCGACGACGTAGCGCTTGAATCCCGGCACATCTGGAAAGTTGAGGGCTGCCGGGAGGCACTCCAGGCTCTCCTTGACCAGGGGCTTTGTGAAGTACGTCCGCCGGGCTTTGGTTGCGTCCTGCATCAACAGAACACCTCTTGAAACGCCTCGTCGGCCTTCTCGACGAATACGAGGCGGAGCCCGCGGTATACGTCGGGAGGGAAATCCCGCACTTCGCGTTCGTTGTCTTTGGGCAGGATCACCGCCCGGCATCCGGCGTCTCGAGCTGCAGCGATCTTCTGCGCCAACCCGCCGACCGCCAGGATATTGCCGTGGAGCGTGATTTCGCCGGTGACGGCCACGTCGTTGCGCACGCGGCGCTGCGTCAGCGCGGAAATGATGCCGATGGCGAAGGCCAGCCCCGCGGAAGGTCCCTCCTTCGGAATCCCGCCCTGTAAAGCCAGGACCGAAAGATCGTAGCCATCGTGCAACTCCGCAATGATTTGCAGCGACTTCCTGCTGTGCGATACGAACTCGAACGCCGCCTTCACCGATTCCTTCATGGACTTCCCCATGGAGCCGAGCCGGTTCAAGCCACCGTGACCCTTCTGCGCCAGGACTTCGATGATCTGAATTGCGCCGCTGGCCTCGCCCGCGACGGCGAGGCCGATGACAACCCCGACCTGTGGCGCGGGAGGAATCCGCAACGCGCGCCGGCGGGAGCGCTCCGGCGGAGAGGCAGGCTTGCGGATCCCGCCGATTTCGAACTCGATGGTGTACTGCGGGTACTCGCCGGGCGCGATCACCGAAAGCTGGTCTTTCACGCGTTGCCGCGATTCCGCGGCGAACGAGACGTATTCCGCAAGCTCCTGGTCCGATGCGTGCCCGTCCGGGTGCAGCAGCTTCATGAAGCCACGGACAATCTTGTGGATGGCTTCAACGTCCCGCCCCTTGGCATTGTGCAGGCGATACCGCGTGGCGGGATCGACGGGCAGGAGCGTATTCCGTAGCAGGTGCAGCAACTCGGCGAAATAGTCCAGGGTGAAACCGCAGCCTTCCGCAAAGCTCCGGTCGGTCAGCTTGGGGATTTCCCAGCCCGGCAAGTAGCCGTGCAGCCGCTCGAAGAGCGCCGTGTCGATCAATTCTTCCGGCAGCGGCTCGAACAGGTGCTCGTACTTCTCATGGGGCAGCGCGCCCAAAACATCGAGATTGCCAATGAACACGATGGAGGACTCGCCCTTCACCTGGAACCGGCCCAGGCTGAAGTTGCCGTATTCCATGTAGTCCTTGAAGATCGAAACCGTGGCTGACGGGTCCTTGAACTCCGTGTTGGCTATTTCATCGAAGATCAACGTGTCGAACTGAGCCACCAGCCCGGGCTTGCCGGTGCCCCCATGAACGAACAGCGCCGCCGGCGTCGCACGGCCGCCGGAGAGCATGTAGGAGTAGTACGAGAGGTTCTTGTACCCGTAGCTCTTGCCCGTCTCGCGCGGGCCCAGCTCGATCAGATGCACCATGCGCTCGGCCATCGGGATCAGCCTGGCGATGATGAGCATCTTCTGGCGGAAATCGTAGACCTCCGGGTTGAGACCAACCGTGTTCAGGAGCAGGTCGAGCCACTCGTCGCGAGTGAACTGAGAACGAGCCTGTTGAAACTCCTGGATGTCGATGCGGCCATGTTGAAAAGGCGTGAAATCCGTAAGGATCAGGGGCGTGATCTTCGATTTCCAGACCTGGGCTTCATCGTAGGACAGCTCGGCGATACCCCACATGCCTCCCATCAACCGCGGGTATTTGTTGATTAGGTCTTCGCTGACGTGGATATAGCGCTCGTTCAGCGCGGTGAGAGCTGCCCAGTATTTGTCCTCGCTGGTTTCGAGCCGCACCTCGACACGGCCGATGAGGTCCAGCCGGCGGCGCTGCTTCAACTCGTGGAGAATTCGCGGCGCATCGGCGGGAGAGGCGTAATTGCGCGCCAGCTTCCGTCGTACCTCTCCGATCTCGGCGTCGAAATCGTTGCCGGGGCAGAACTGGTTTATCAGGTACTCGATGACGTAGCGAGGGAACTCCTTCAGATCGGACAGCCTGGTCTTCTTCTTCTCGACGACCAGGCGGCCAAAAGCCGCCACGGCTTTTTCAGATAAGCTCATTTCAATCATCACCGAACAACTTGCGTAACTTGCTCTTCGCCGCGTCCTCCGGGGCGGGCGGCACCGCCACGTCTACCTCAATAACTCCTTCGGCCACTTTCTGGTCCGCCAGATGGGCCGAGATGCGGATGAGGCGGCGGCCCGGCGATGCCGGCGTAAAAGGCAATTGGTATGCGGCCGGAACAGAGGTAACGCCGGATACGATCATGGAGCCAACGTCTTCGGTATCCGGGGCCAACCGGACCAGCGATTGGATCACGCCATCGGAAGCCAGCGCCACGTCGATCTTTGCCGTCTGGCCGGCGACGGCTCTTCCGCGAAATGTGACTGACAGGCTCACGCGGGCTGGCGCTGCACGGTGCGTAAGGCACACCAGCGGGACAGCGACCTCGAACAGGCTCAGGCCGCCATGCCGGTACCCTGCCGACGGCCGGCCCGCCCCCTGAAGCGCGTCGCGGCTGCGGAGATAGTAGCGTGGCTTCGGGAAGACGAACAGACCGGGCAGAGAATGGCCGAGGGTGGCGGCTGGGATCTGGAAAACGTGCTGCCCATTGACGCCGTCAATCCGGCTACCAACGTACGCCGAACGGTAGCCTACATCGGTCGTGCCCTCGATATATACCGGGGCGCCGCCCTCGTGCAAATGGTGGCCGTGGTCGGCCGTGATGAACACCAGAGTGTCCGGCCCCTCCGCCGCAAGGAGCCCCCGGATTTCGTGCACCAGCGGCCGTAGCGTTTCCTGCACTACGAACGGGTCCCAATCGATGTGATGGGACAGCGCGTCTGCAAAATCGAAGACCCCAGCCATCGTCAGGCGATCCCGAGACCGGACTGCGAACCGCAATCCGGGGCGTCTGTCCTGCAAGTCGTCGAACACCGGAGATCCCCCGTGGCAGCGTGCAAGCAGTTCCGCGAACAGGTCCGACTCCCTGGTGTTTGGGCGGACGGCGCCAGGGGCTTGGCCAGCGAAAAAGCTGACGCGCGAAACCCGTGTTTCGGAGGGCAGTTCCGCGAATGCGACGTTTTCGTTTACGAGGTAGTCGCGTTCCAGAGTAGGCCGGATCAGTTGCCGCCAGAGGTCGAAGCGCATACTGTCGATCACCAGGACGACGGCCTTCCGAATGCCGCCTTCGATCGTCTGGCGTCGAGGCGACATAAAACCCTGGTAGAAGGACCTGGCTGTCGGCATCTCTTGCGGAACGATTTCCGCGTATCGAGCTTCCATCAGCCGTCCGAAGAGGTAGTCCAGATCCTCTTCCAACTTCGCGGCCGTGGCCATCAGATTCCGGCAATCGCGGACTTCCTCGGCCCATTTGGCCTCAAACCCCGGCGTGGTGGGCCATTCAATGCGGCCTGGACCCTCAACGTCGCGAATCAGGCGCTCCAGCCGGCCGGAGAGTCCGTCGATCTGGGACACGCCGGCCTGGTCGAAGATGTCGAGAACCGACCGGGCGGTTTGTTGCTTCAGCGCCGTCAGGCGCAGCCGCTCAATGCCCGGCTTGGCCGCCTTCACAATGTCCCGAACCGTCTCCTTCGCGGCGCGGAACTCGGGGACCATGCGGCCGAGCGAGAACTCGTCGGCGGCTGGCACCACCTTCGGTCCGACAGGTGTGTCGGTAAACGCCAGGGCCATGGACCGGAGCTTTGGTGAGTACCGCTCGCGGGCCGTAAAGGCGCGGGCGCTTCCGGTCTCGTTGAACTTGAACGTGGCGGCGAGGTATCTCGAGAAGCCTGGCGTCACCAGTGTCTCGAATCGCGGTACCTCATCCTCGATAAACCACGCCGGCGCCTCCGATGCGGAAGCTACCGCGCAATCCGCATAGGGCGCCAGCACCGTGGAAAGCGCGGCAAGGTGGATGCCAGGATCTTCCGAGTGCTGCCGGAACACAAGCAAAGAGGTCAACGCGAGGCGCGCCGTATCGCTGAGCGAACCGAAGAGATCGCAGATCGGCCGCGGCAGCGCTGCCAAACGACGCCGGATTTCGTCGATTTCGCCGGGATTGAACAGCTCGGTGAGCCGTCGCCATTGATCTTCGCTGTGAAAAGCGACTTTTAGGGCCAGAAACGGATCGCTCAAATCGACCAGATCCAGCCCGAAAGCCGCGCTGGCGCCCACCATGAGAAGATCGTCCGTCGTCAGGTTCCGGCCTGTTTCGCGGAACGAGTCGTATGCCCGCACGAAGCCATCTGGGTCCGAGCGCGCCAGGGCCTCATACGGGTAAATGTTCACCTCGACGGGCCAGTGCGGGTCGTCCGTAATGTCCGCCAGGAAGGCATGAATTGTGGGTCTGAAGAGCGCGCCCTCCTCGACCAGGGGCTTCCAGTCGGGCGCCGGAATCGGCACGAGGTCGCTGGGTTTTGCATCCTTCGGCAGGAGATGAGGATCGCGCAGCGTATAGGACTGGTCGATGACGACCAGTCTGGCCTTGCCCGGCTCCCGGCAGAGCAGCTCCTTACGAAGCTCAAACGCGTTCTGGATGCACAAGACCGAGTGGCTGATGAAGTTCAGCGCGCTTCTTAGCCGCCCGACCTCCGGGGTCTCGATCAGCGCGTACGGATCCTCAACCCAGACCAGCGGGTGATTTCGCGCCAAGAATCTCGATCTTGTTTCCCGCCCATTCAGTCGGGTGCATTGTCCCCTTCCAATCGGCGAGATTCATGAGGTCGAAGATCGCCGCCGAACGCTGCATCGTCAGGGCGCCGGTTCCGAATCATTTCGACTGACCGTGCCCTTTCGGCGTCGGCGCCGCCTTCGCGGAGTGGTGGACGGCTGTCAGCAAGGCGTCCAGATCCGCCTTTCTGTAAAGGCGGTACCCATTGATCGGATGTCGGTGTGTTCGGATCTTGCCTTCGCGTCCCCAGTTCCGAAGGGTTCCTTCGGACACGCCGATGAAGCGAGCCGCTTCCTTGATTCGAAGGTAGTCCTTAAGGTTGATCTCCACAGGCCTGAGATACAGTAGCAAACATTACAAAAGTCTGCAAGCGCTGCCAATCACTGCCAATCACTGCCTGCCAATCACTGCCAATCCCGATTCGGTCGGCGACACCCGCAATTGCGTTTTCCGCTGGAACACGGCGAGGTTAACCCGTGGCGTGGGAAGACAGCAGAGATAAGCAAATGTAGATCCCTTGCCGCTGGTCTTCTTTGAAAGCCCCTTCGCACCAGTGTGGGCGTTCCTCAGTGCCCGACTGTGCCGACTCAATTGCCGAGTTCAACACACGAAGGGTTCGAGTGCGGCAATCGGCGGATCGAAATCCCGCGAGAAATTCCGAGAATCTTTGCCCCACCCCCTGCCCTTTCTCCGTGGCAGAAGAGTTCAGCGCTCCAGGTGCTGGCGGCAGCACTCGAAGAATACGACCCGGAGCAACAGAACTGGAGGACTCCCATTCACCACTGGCGGGCCAAGAGCGGAAACTCCGAGAATTGTTGCCCCCAATGCAACAAGAATGGTCACCCCCACAGGCACCGCGGTGAAGAAATTCCGAGAATGTTGCCCTCTCCGGCAACTGGTGAAGTTCTTGGGCGATATGGAGGTTTCAATGGATAACGCTCTTGCCTCTGGCCGCGAGAGGACCGTGTGCGATACTCCAGATAGGGTCGTCTTCCGGACCGCGGACCCCGCGCCCGATGCGGGGAGAAAGGAGTCGAAGAAAAGTGAATTGGAAAGAACTTTTCATCAACCTTTCATCAACAGCCGCCTTTGTTCGCCGCCTATTCGCCTTAAACGAGGTCATAGCAGCGATAGAAGTCAGTAAGATACACATCGACCCGCTGC
>CAVRNR010000015.1:0-7174 GCA_963722575.1 Bryobacterales bacterium | reverse complement strand
CCCCGCCGAAACACTTTCCAGACTACTCGCAGTGGCAGCGCGAAGTCGCGGCCGTGGCCCGGCTGTCGAATCCCGACAGCCTAGCGCAGCAGGTTCTTGACTCAGTTCGGGGGGTATCTGAGGCGGAATGGAGTAAGCTTCTCCACGGATTCTCGGACTTGATGGCGTTTTCTCTGTGGATGGAATTGGTGCTCGACATCGAGGGACCAACCTCTGGGGCCGTTTCCAAGGAATTGGCGGAGAGGTATGGTGGTTTCAGTCCCGCGCCGGGCACAGTGGGATCCAAGGAAGCTGTTTGCTCCCTTAACGAGTGGGTGATCGAGCATGCACTCGCGATTGCCAGCCGGAGACCGATGCTCGCAGCTTTGAGCTTTCACGTTAACCATCACCCGGCATATCACGCTATGCGGAGCTTTGCGTCGCATTGTCACGATACCTGGCCTGTCGAATATCCGGATCACCGGCCTTCATTTGAGGAATGGCGAGAGGCTGCCGACGCATACTTCGAGGCGTAGTAGGGAGGAGTGCCCCGCCATCGGTGCCCTCCTCGCCCCGGCCGGGATCTATCGCGGTAACGTTGTCCCTTCGAAGAGGCCGCCGGGGCTTCCTCTGCCTACCAATACCGTCCAGGATCTCGCGGACATTTTTCTTGAAGGTTGCCGCTTCCCGGCAAGGAAATCCAATATCGACCAGAAAAACCTGGTCCTCCCGTCGGAGGCTGTCGAACGGAATCCGATCTGGATGCGCACACAGAAACTGTCCAAGGCACTCCTCCGTGATTTTACGGTCCTTCGTTTCGAGCCAGCCTCGTTCCTTCCAACGACGAATCTGTCGTGGTGTCACGCGAAGAAGAGCGGCAAGACTGTTGACCGTGAAAACCGCGAATCCATGAACCTCGTGTACCGCATAATCAAGCCGCGCAATCTTCGCACGGACGGATTTCACGCTGTGGCCCGTGCGAGCCGCGATTGACTCGATCGTTGCGTCCGCTCCGAGAGCACCCAGCAACGCAGTAGTTTGAGCCTCCGTCCAGCGTTTTGCCTCTCTCATGTCGGGCTTCCTTCGCTTATGTTCTGTGGGGATCCCCAATTTGGCCATGCGATATTCAACCGCTTTGCGCACGCTGTCCGGTCTGGGCGCAGCCTTAGTCGGTCGGCCTTCCTGGATTTTGCGCCCCATGATACGTTTTGCCGTCGCTGCGCCCCGTTTCGCGCACAGCTCGGCAAGAAGTCTGTCGGTCTCCGGAGTCCATTCGTAATTCCTTACACCCTTTGGTCGGCCTGGCCGGCCAGCCGAACGCCGCGGCTCCAATAGTGGATCGAGCGTCGCCGCCAGGTTGCCCCTTTTCTTAGGCGCATGATTTGGCTGGCTGTCATCTGCTGAACTCCGTTCTGCCTGTGTTCCCTCCTGAAGGTGCATCTTATCCCTCCCCAACGAACGTCCAGCCCAGCCGAAGGGGAGTGCCCAAAACTCCTCTCTGATGTGTTGCGCACGCCCCCGCTAATCAAATAAGCATTCTGCGGGGGAGAAAGGCTGATTGCTGCCGGTTTCCATTGGGGATTTAAGTCACAAAACCGTCCCAAGCCGATGCTGGTTTCCGGCGACGAGTTCACTACGCACGCGGACCTGGAAACTGCTGTGCGCAAATCCGAGAAGCTGCTGAATGTAATAAACCGCACCTTCCACGAACGATCCAACCCTAAAATGTGCGAAAGTTTACTTTATCGCGGTCGTAATGACGTAAATTTCCAGTCCTGCCTTCGGGCATTTCTGCTGCGGCAGTGCTTATTTGTAGTAGAGGGTATGTTCTCGCGCGCATGCAGCGCTACCCACCCTCTGGTAACGATCGAGTTGTCGCGCAACTGGCTTGACGATGAGGGAGCCTCAACACGACACGCGGCGGGCGCCTCCCGAGCGGCTACCGCCGTTCTGGATGCGGGCTCGGGATTCAGAGGGTCGGCCAATTGACCCTCGTGTTGTCGCGGTGTGTGAACGGCTTTGGCCGTGGGCATACCGGCATGTCGAACGGGAACTGCACGATCCCGCCAGCGCTGCACAGATTATGGAGGGTGTAGCTATTGAGGTTTCTAGCCGGCTGCAGGACGACCCGGGCGTTAGCCAGAATCTGGCGGGCTATTTCATCACCGCCTTTCACCGCCAGGTGCGCCAGCAATTCCTGAAGGAAAACCGCGTGACGTACGAGGGTCTCCTCAGGGAATTGGAACAGAACCATCACCTCACCGCACCGGACTGGGAGGCGGCCATGGAGCGGGAGTTGTGTTTGAAGGTCCTTGTCGACCAACTGCCGCACCAAGCACGTCACATGCTTAACTACCGGATACTGGGGTTCTCCTGGAATGAGATCGGCCGCGCGCTTCGCCTCTCGGGAAAGCAAGCAAGATCTCGATTCTATTACGAACTGGACAAGGTGCACGCCAAGTTGCTTGGCAGCAAACCAAAGGGCCCCGGTCATTCCGAGGAGTCAGATTGATGGACGACAAACATACACCTGGTCTTCCAGCTCGCCGGACCGAAAAACGGCTGGTTAAAATGGCGAGTGAGGCCCTCAGGGGGGACTGCCCAAACCCAGAGCGCATCGGCTGTCCGAGTTCCAGCGCAGTCGAAGCGGTTGTTAGCGCGGCGCCTTGCGTCCCCAGATTTTGACAACGTCGTCGACCATATTGCAACGTGTGCTCCCTGTTTCGAGGAGTACAATCGCCAACGGCAGCGATATCGCCTTCGCAACGCGGGCGCAGTGGTGTTGGGTTGCGCGGCCCTGCTAGTCCTGGCATTCTTCTGGAAATACGGCCCGGCAAAACAACCACACCCCCAGGAGCTCGTTGCCAAAGACGCGTCCGCACCCGCGCTCGCGGCGACCCTCGACTACAGAAACTGGACAGCCGAGCGCTCGGAGCAGTCGCGATCACGGCCTGCCGAGACTCCGCATTTGACCCGAGCGCGGCTCAACCTCACCATAAAACTGCCAATCGGCACCGAAGACGCAGTCTACACGGTCCAATTCCGATCCAACAATAGCGAAACCGTCGTGGAGGCAGTTGGAAGTGCGACCTGGGACGGGACAGCCGAGGCCCTAAAGATAAGAACCGACCTGCGCAATGTTCCGGCCGGCGCCTACACGCTCGCCATTCGATCTGCGAACTCATCATTGCGGCTTTACTCGGTCGTTTTGGAGTGAACCTATGATTCGATTGATTCGATTCTCCGTGCTATTCCTGATGACGGTCGGGTCGCTGCTGCTGCGTCCACAGGATCGGCAACCTCCGCAGGAGATCTTGGACCATGCCCTCCACCTCGCCGACCTCTATAACTGGGACGACGCCGGCAAGGGCTTTGCCGAGGCCGAGAAAATGTTCCTTGCCGCCGGCGACCAACGGAACGCCTTGTATGCAAGGCTTGGCAGGATCCGCTCGACCGTCGGTCAGCGAGCACTGGCCGAAACTTCGGCTCAGCTCGCATCTGAATTGGACAACAACCCCCTGCTGCAAACGGACAAGCAACTCCGTCTGTTCTGTCTCATCGTGAAAGGCGACATTGACGGCGAGATCGGTGGCGGTGCGATGCGTGAGGATTGGGAGCGGGTGCAGGGCCTTGCAACGGAGTTGGGTGACAACAAATGGCAGTATCGCGCCCTCGCCCAACTCGGGGTGGCCGCCTTCTACAATGGCGACCTAACGACCGCCGGAAAGAATGTAGCCAGCGCCCTGGCTGCAGCTACCAAAAACGGCGACGCGGGCGCACAGGTCCGCCTTCTGACCACTCTCGGGGTCGGACTGCACGAGTCGCACATGAACGAAGAGGCGCTGACGTATTTCGACAACGCCCTTAAGATCGCCAGCACAGTTCCCGATATTGGTTACCCATTCCCTACCAAGGAGGCGATCCTGCAGGATCTAATCGAACTCAAACGGGATGACGCCGCCCAGCAGTTGGCCGACGAGATCTTGGCGCAGGCGCGGCAGAAACACCACCCTGAGGCCGAAGCAGTCGTGTTGACTCTCGAAGCCCGTCTTGCAATGCAGCGGCATGACGACGCGGCAGCCTTGCGCAGTCTGCAACAATCTATGGCACTGTCTGAATCCGGAGGTTTCGTCCGGGAACTCGCGGGAACGCAGGAGTTGGCGTCAGACATCTATCGAGACCGTGGCGAACTGGAAAAGGCGGCGGAGTTAGCAGATCTGGCTGCAACTTCGACTCAGGAAAGCGGTGACACATGGTCGGTCCCACGGCTTCTGCAGGCCGTGGCCGTGCTGGATATCAGGCAAGGCAAGTATGACGAGGCGGACCGCGTTTTTGACCGTGCGTCGGCTTTTGTCGATGCACTGATCGGCAACTACTCCAGCGTCTTGGAGAAGACAGCCGTGATCAGGGCATCCAGCGAACTGTATTCGCAGCATTTTGCGCTGGTCGCAGATCGATTCAACGACGCGCGTAGGGCATACTCGATTATCGAGCAGGTCAGGGGGCGCGTGACCACCGACCTCCTCATGGCAGGCGCTGTCGCTCCGGCCCAGGCGAAGAAAGACCAGCGTGCAATTTCCGAACTGCGCCTCAAATTGGCGGGAGCGCGATCAACCAGCGAGGTTCGCCAGATTCGCGACCAGATCTTCCTGGTGGAGCAAGCCCGGTGGATTACTCCCGAGATCAGTATTCTGAAGGCGCAGTCGCACGACCCGGTCAGCCTGGAACAAGTCCAGCGCAGCCTCGATCCGTCAGCGGTCATCTTGGAATACGTTGTGGCCGCATCACCAGCGAGGTTCGCCAGATTCGTGACCAGATCTTCCTGGTGGAACAAGCCCGGTGGATTACTCCCGAGATCAGCATTCTGAAGGCGCAGTCGCACGACCCGGTCAGCCTGGAACAAGTCCAGCGCAGCCTCGATCCGTCAGCGGTCATCTTGGAATACGTTGTGGCCGATCCCCGCTCGTATTGCCTCGTCATTTCAAAAACGGATGCGCGCATCGTGGCGCTCGCCGACAAACAAAGCATCGAAGCCTTGATCGCGGCGTATCTGAAAGCTGTGAAAGCGAAGGCGCCGGCCCACAAGGAAGGGCGCGCCTTGTATGATGCGCTTCTTGCACCGATCCCGACGGCGGCGCGGAAGGAGAACCTCGTTGTAGTTCCTGACGGTCCGCTGCATCTTGTTCCCTTCGATGGGTTCATCGATAGCGGAGGTCGGTATGTCGCCGAGACCCATACGGTGATCTACGAGCCGTCCGCAACGAGCTTCTACTTGCTCACGTCGCAGAAACGTCGTCCTACCTCATCCGCGCATGCACTATTGGCGGTGGGCGGCGTTCCGTACAGTCCCGCCGAGCTAAAGCAGGCCAGTATCACCCGTGGCTATGACCCCGGAGCGCTCAGTGACCTGCCCGCATCGAAGGATGAGGTGCTTGCCGCGGAGGCTGCTCTACACGGCCCCGGAGACCTCCTTTTGATCGGACCGCGTGCTACCGAGTCGGCTTTCAAGCGCGCTGCCACGTCGCAATACGGCGTCATTCATCTAGCGGTACACGGCTATGCCAGCACAACGGAGCGAAATCGTTCGGCCTTGGTCTTATTGAGCGATCCGCCGGCGGGCGAAGACGGTTTTCTGCAGGCTTCTGAAATCGTTCAACTGTCGCTGAATTCCGACCTCGTGATCCTCTCGGCCTGCGATACGGCTGTCGGCCCACTTGAGGGAGAGGAGGGAATTGCGGCGCTCTCGGGAGCGTTTCTGCTGGCGGGCGCTCGGAGCGTGGTCTCGACCCTCTGGTCGATTGACGACACTTTTTCTCTCTTCCTGATGAAGCAGTTCTACAAGCACCTGGCGGCACATGAACCGGCTGCTGCAGCGCTTACGGCGGCGAAGCGCGACATGTTGCGGAAGTACGGCGCCGCGGCGGTACCTTATTATTGGGCGGGGTACACATTGGAGGGCGCCCCCAACCTGACCATAGCGCACCATGACTGAAACCAACATGACACCGACATCTCTAAGTCCAAAGTTGCGCGGCGAGATTTTGGCTTCGGTCAAGGAGCGCGTCCTCAAGGAGCACTTCAATGTGGGAGGTGTGAACTACAACGAGTGGGCCAAGCGGTTTGACGAGCGATCGCCTACCCTGCTCGACGTGGACATTGAGGAATTCGAAGGTGGGGTGCGCAAAGCCCTGGCGGAACTCGGCAGTAGCCATACCGTCTTCTACCACGAGCGAACCAGCCGGCTTCTGCCCCAACACTCGATCAATGCGACCATCCGCGCCTTTGAACGTGATGGTCGGGAAAGCTGGCACTTTCTGGACGTCTTCGAGGACGGTCCAGCCCACCTTGCTGGCATCAAGCGGGGCGACATGTTGGTCGCCGTCGACGGGACGCTGTACGCACCGCCGACGATGCCCCCATTCAGAATTGGTACGACGCACAAGATTGCCGTCGCGAGCGCGCGGGGTGAGAACCCGCGCGAAATCGCCATCAGCGTTCCATTCAGAAAGGGCACCAATGAGCGCCCGCCGATTGTCGAACCCAAGAGCCCGATTCATGCAGTTGCGGCCCCCAAAACCGGGCTCCTCAAGATTCCCTACTTCCCCGGTCCCACGGGGATCAGCTTCGCGAACGCACTCGACTTGGCAATTCGGGATCTCAAGAGCCGGGGCTGCGACCGCCTTATCATTGATCTGCGCGGAAACATCGGCGGCAGTTTGGGTTTCGCCCGCCTTGCGAGCTACCTGTGTCCCGACCGAATCCCGATCGGTCACAGCCTGACGCCGGCCCGCCTCCGCAAGGGGTACACCCGCGACACCTTGCCGCGTGTTCCGATGCCGCGAACGACGCCTCAGTTCGTGTTGGCGCTCGCCCGTTTCGCACTTCGCGACAAGTCCGTTGTGCTCCTTACCCAAGGGTTAGGCCCACAGCCGTTTCACGGCAGGGTCGCCATCCTCGTGAACGAATGGACCAACAGCGCAGCCGAGATGCTCGCGAGCTTCGCCTCAGAGAACCGTTTGGCGACGATCATTGGCACCAAGACCGCCGGCAATGTCCTCGGAGCTTTGAACCGGAGAGTCGGCGCCGGGTACTGGTTACGGGTGCCGGTCTTCGGTTGGTACACGTCCAGTGGCAAGTGCCTGGAAGGCCAGGGTGTCTCACCTGATCTGCATCTGGATATCGACCCACTCTCGCT
>CAVRNR010000014.1:0-26111 GCA_963722575.1 Bryobacterales bacterium | reverse complement strand
CTAGGGCAAGTTCTGCAAAGCTCAAAAAACGAGCCGAGATGCATGCTCGCGGCCGCTCATTTGGATGGGGGTGAGGACCCTGGATTGCGATGTCGAGCCATAATGGCCCGATTTTTCGAGGGTCCGGTGTGCCTACCTGCCAAAAAACGTTGGCGCGGGCTTCCCTGGAATCCCACTTGCTGGACTAGCCAGAGGTCCGGTCTGGCGACCACGCGGCCCCGTGGTTGGGCTTCCCGGCTGACAACTGCTATGGCCGGCGTTTACTCTACAGGGAGTGATCCGGTTCTTGGACGGAAGAGCTGCTATCGCCAAGGATGGCTAGCCTCCGTCTCGCCGTTGACGCGCAACCTGAAAACGGAGCTGTTCCGAGTGGCCCGTCGCTCGTCCGGAGCAGACACATCGGCATAGCGATCACTGCGGGCGCGGCTTATACGGTACTGTTCTTGGTAGGCGCGCGAAAAAGCTGGAAAAAGCGCTGACGGCACGGCCAGAGGGCTAATCGACGGGTGGCTCATCGTAACGGCGATGGCTTCGAGGCGTCTGCCTGCTCCGGCACGTAGACCACGCTCCCGTCCGGCAGTTGATACGCCACGCCAAGCCGCACGCCCGGGCCGCCCTTCTTCTCCGGAGTCATCTTCTTGACCTTGATCTCGCGGCGGTCCTTCTCGATCATCTCCACTTCTCCCGTTCGCGCATCCTTCTTCATGATCGTGAACTGCGAATTGGGGTCCAGAAACTGCGCCAGGCTGAATGCCTGAATCAACGCCACCATCAGCCCGACCGCGAAGACGATCGAGGCGTCGAACAAGTTGGCCACTCCCGACAGCGGGTCCTCGCGATGCACCGAGGTCAGGGAATCGAGCGCGCGCCTACGCCGTACGAAGGCTTTCATACGGCTCCTCCCCTATCGCCCGCCCGTTGGCACGAAGCGCCCGCAGCACCAGTTCGCACAGGTTCTCCATCTCTTTCAACTCCACGCGGGTCCAGCGTTCCCGCACCAGCGTAATGAAGTAAGCCACACCGGACATCACCAGCCCGCATACCACAGCGCCGAAGCCCACCACCAGGTGATTCACCATGCCGGCCATATCACCCTCCAGCAGCGACCGGAGGGCGGGCCCAAGAGGAATGATTGTGCCGGCCAGTCCGAGCATGGGTCCAATCCGCACAAACAGGCGCGTTCGATCCAGCCGGCCAGCCACGTCGATCTCCTCCTGCTGAAGCACTTCCTCCAGCCACAGGTCGACGTTGGCGCCCGATCCGGTTTCCCTCAGCCGCGCCTCCACCTTCCCCCAGAAACGCCGCAGCGATGGCGAGAGCGCCACATCGTCGAGTGCGCCCTCCACGGTTTCGCTTTGAGCCAGCGCCCGTGCAATGGCAGGAAGGTCCGACCGGGACTCGCGGCGCTTTCGCCAGAACGTGAAGAAAAGACCGCCCAGGTCGATCAAGGTGATCGTCAACAGCGCCAGCAGCGCCACTGCGACAGGCCAAAAAAAGGCGTTCGCCAACTGGTAGAACAGCGAGACGGTCAGTTGATAGAGATTCGTCATGAGATACCCTTTGTTACGGTTCGCAGCGCTTCCAGCAGGAAGCCCGTCCCTACCAGCAGCACAATCAGCGCGATCGGCAGGAACGTTACCGGCAGCAGTCCGGCGCTGCCGCCAGTGGTGCGGAAGACCTGCTGCGCCATGCGGAAGCCATTCACGTACGGAAGGGGCGGCGAAGACGAGCGGCGAGTCGCGGCGTTTTCCATGCGGGCCGGCGAGAGGCGCGGCCGCGATAGGCCTTCTTGAACGCCAGCACGCACGGCCGCCGGCGCGTGAGCAAACGCCGCCGCTTTCCAACCTGTGGCCTTCGCCATGTTGCGGCCAAATGCCGTCAGTTCCGTGGCCCCCAGGCCGGGCACCAACGCCGCCTGCTCGGCGATGTACTGATGCAACTTCAGATTCCCGCAGGTATTGGCCGAGCAGGTTGCGCCAATCTTCGCCACTGTCTGGACGTATCTGCGAACCAGCTCGGCCCTCTGTTCCTCCGGGAACTTGTACGATCCCTGCCGGTCCACTTCCAACATGCGAGCCATCATGATCTGCCGGGCGTGCGGGTTCGCCTGCTCGAAAAACTTGTCCATCTCCAGGCCATTCTTATCGGCGACATAAACGTCGTAGCTGTTCTGCCAGAATGTGCCGTCCATGTGTTCGGCTGACGTGGCCTGCCAGCCGTATAGGTTCTCCATGGTGTTGGCGATGGCGCGCGCCCCGGCGTAGTCCGCCTTCTGCATCTCGCGAATCCACTTCGGGTTCCAGTAGCGCGCGTTCAACTCGGTCGCGATGTAGGTCTGGATGCCGGTCACGCGCTCCTTTCCGCGGGTCTTCATGTCGTTCACGTAAAACGCCGGGGCGTTTCCGCCATTGGCCGTCTTCGTGGCGGCATTCAGCCCGCCGGCGTAATCGTAGAAGTCGTCGTTATCCAGCACGCCGTAGACGTTCGTGGTCCGGCTGTGAATGACGGCCTGATTGCCTTCCAGGTGGGTGGAAAGAGCCCCGGGAACGGCTTCGCCCCACAGGTCGCCCGAGTAGGCGTGGTTCATGTGATTCAGATACTGGTCCGCCAGGCCCTGCTGGTTGCCGGCGTCCTTGCTCTGCTTCACCATGTTCGAGATGCCGGCGCCGTAGTCTCCCGGCGCGGCGGCGAAGGCCCGCGCGCTGGCCACCTTTTCAGCCAGGCCGCCAGCCACGCCGGCTTTCTTCAAGGCTTCCGCAACCTGTCGCGTATGGCGGCTGATGGCGTTCTCTCCATCGGACGCCGCCAGCTTCGAGGCGCGATCCAGCAGCAGCACTTTGTCGGGGAACCCGTCCCGGTAGATGCCGCCCAGGGTCAGCACCACATCCACGCGCGGGTGCCCCAACTCCTTCTCCGGGATCAGGCGCAGGCCATCCACCACGCCTCGCGCGTTCCACTTCGGTTCCACCCCCATTAGAGAGAGGGCCTCGGACTCCATGGCGCCCTGGTGCCGGATGGTCTCGCCATACCACAGCACCATGCTCACCTTCTCCGGTATTTTGCCCTGCTCTTTCGAGAACCGGTCCAGCATGGCGGCGGCCATTTTCTTGCCCAGTTCCCAGGCTTCGCGCGTAGGCAGCAGATTGGGATCGAAGTTGTGGAGGTTACGCCCCGTGGGCAGGCCGGCCGGCGTGCGCAGCGGATCGCCCGACATCCCACTGGGCTCGAACCGGCCTCCCAGAATCGTAATCAGGCTCGCCAGTTCCCGTTCCGGCGATTCCCGCAGGTTCCGCAGCCACGTCTCGCCCGATGCCAGCAAGGTTTCCAGCCGGTCCTTCACGGCCGGCGGTATTCCCCCCGGCAATGCGGGCTTCCGCCCTTCGGAGATGGCACTCACCCATGCTTCGATCTCGACCCGCCACTGCCGCTTCTCCGCATCCGTCAAGCTCAGCTTGATTAACTCGCCGAGCGCTTCCTTCTGAAGGGCCGGTTCCGGCAGGCTGCCCACCGTGTGCATGCCAGCCGGAATGGGTCCGGCTTCGGTCGCATCCAGAAACGCCTCGATCTTTTCCTGCACCTCAGTCCACTCCGTCTTCTCAAGATTGAGGCCCAGTTGCGTATCCAATTTCAGCCGCCGAATCTCGGCCGTGGCACTCTGCCGGTATTGGTCCTCGAGCGCGGGCGACACGTCTTCGGTCTTTTGCAGGTTCTCGAAGATCTGCCGCAGCGCCGCGAACTGGTCCTGAGCGCCGGCAGCCACCACCATCGGCGTCAGGTGGCTGATCATCACCGCCGCGCTGCGCCGCCGCGCCGTGGTCGATTCGCCCCCGCCGTCCATGATGTAGTAGTACGCGTTCGGCAGATCGCCCAGGATCGCCTCCGAGCTGTCCCATCCGGCCTGCCCCACGTTCTTACCCGGCAGAAATTCCAGTGTGCCGTGCCGCCCGAAATGCACCACCGCGTCCGCCTGAAATTCGTTGCGATACCACAGATAGGCCGCGATGTAGGAGTGCGGCGGAGGCGTGTCCGTGTTGTGCGCCATCTCCATGCTGCGCTCGAAGCTGGTGCGCAGCGGCTGCGGTCCCAGGAACATATTGCCCATGCGCACACCCGGCACGACGAAGAATTTCTCGCCATCGCGCGAAGTGATGGTCATCAACTGCGCCTTCTCGGGCGGTCCCCAGCCCGCGTTTACGAAATCCCGAAACTGCTTGGGCAGCGCCGCAAACCACTCGCGGTATTTCTTCATCGGAACCAGCGCCACGTGGCCCTTCTCCACCAGCGCCTCCAACTCGCCGGGAGCCCATACCTCGATGTTGCGGCCACTGATCTCCAGTAGCGCCTCCAGCTCTTTTTCGGTGGGCAGCCGGTCGCCGGTCTGGTATCCGCTTTCGCGCAGCCGCGCCAGCACCGCCAGCAGGGTCGGGAAGACGTTCAGGTAGCTGGCGCCGATGTTTCCTTTGCCCGGCGGGTTGTTGAAGTAGATCAAGCCGATGCGCTTCTCCGCGTTCGGCTTCTCCTGCAACGCCAGCCAGCGCGCGCCGCGGCTGACCGCCATATCGATTCGTTCCCGTATCGGCTTGGTCACCGGACCGGCCACGCCCGCGGCCTTCTCCGTCGTGCCCACTACGATCGGCTCGGTCGCGCCAGCAATCTCCGGCAGCGCCACCTGCGTGGACAATCGCTCGGGCGCGATCCCGAAGGCGGACTTGCTCCACACTTCGTACGAATCCCGCGATGTCATCAGGTCGATGGCGTGCAGTCCGTAGCGTTCCAGCGTCTCGCTGTCGGAAGCCTGCGCGAATCCCAGATTGAAGCAGTACAGCAGGCGCAGCGGAGAGCTTCCCGGCTCGCCCAGGAGCGGCACAAGTTCGGGAACCGGCCAGCCGAAAACCGGCACCGCGCCAATTCCACGCCTTTCCAGCGCGGCGATCAGCGCGTCGATATGTTCCAGGTCGCGAACCTTGTAATTCGTCTGATAGAAGAGGATTCCGGCCAGCGGCGCGCTCTCCGGCACGAACCTCTGCGCACGGTACCACGCGAGGTAATCGTTCAGCGATTCGAACGGCTTGTCCGCCCGTGGATGGTAGATGCCCTTGACGACCTGCCGCTGTGCCGCCGCCACCGCAACCGCCCTTTCGCCACCGCCGAGTTTGTAGCAGTAACTCAGAAACGCGCTCAGGTTATCGGCTCCGCCGTTGTACCAATACTCGTAAGCGGAAGCACTGGCTTTGACGTCCGGCTTCACCCCCCAGCGGTGCTCGGCGATGTCCGGCGGCTGCGCCAGGATCACGGCCCCCGCGGCGGCGGCCTTCTGCGCGGCAGGAGCGAACCGCGCGTACATCGCCGCGTTCATCAGGTAAGCGTAGATGACGCGCGCCGCGGCCACCTTCTCCGGCGGCGTATCGCCGTCCATCACCAGCAACTCGATCAGCCCCTTGCCGTTGACGTGCTCGAACTCGCCGAGCGCGTCCGGCAGTTGCTGCGGATTGCTGGTGTAGACGGCGATGCGGACGGGATCGGCGGCGCGTCCCGTTCCGAGCGCGATCAGCGTCAACAGCGCGTATTGTGTCCAGCGTTTCACTCGGCTTACGGCTTGTGCGGGTGGTGGTGTGGTTCCAGTTCTTCCGGCTCGTGCGAATGATCGTGCCGGCCGTGTTCCCCCTCATGTTCGTGCGCATGCTCATGCTCGTGGTCGTGTTCATGCGTGTGCGCAGACTCGTCGTGCGAGTGCTCGTGTGTGTGAGTATGAGCGTGCTCATGCTCGTGGCTATGATCGTGCTTACCTTCCATTGGATTTCCTCCCTCTTCAAAACTTCAAACGAAAACCAACATGCGCCGCGCGGCCGGGCGCCAGGTAAAACAGATAATATTGACGGTCCAGCAGGTTCTCTCCCGTCGCCAGCACCTGAACATGGGAATTGATTTGGTAGCCCGCGTTGGCGTTCAGCAGGAAATAGGGGTCATATGCGCCCGGAACTCCCTTGACCACGTCCGTGTTGCTGTCGCTGGAGAAGGTCGCACTGACATAACGGCCCGTCACCGAGCCAAGCCACTTCCCATGTTGCGCAATGAGTTGCCCGCCAAACATATTGTCCGGGATGTTCGGAACGTGCATGCCGACGCTATAAGGCTCGGCGGGATTGTCGGTAATGATGGCATTTGTATAGGTGTAGTTCGCCCGCAACATCAGCCACCGGAGCAGCCGTATGCGCAGCGCCGCTTCGACGCCGCGCGTGCGTCCATCCGCGGCGTTGACGTTCACCAGATAATTGCCGCTGGGATCGACACTCAGGTCCGCTTCACGATAGATCAGGCCGGAAATGTTGTTCTGATAAAAATCCGCGTCGAAATCCGCTCCCGAGCCAACTCGTTTATGAACTCCGACTTCAAAGCTGCGATCGCGCTCCGGAGACAGATGCGGACTCGCCGCGAAAATCATGCCCCAGTAGGTGAAACTGCCGTACAGCTCTTCGACATCGGGATTCCGAAACGCGTTGCCAATGCTGGCTCGAACCGTCCAATCGTTCCCCAGTCCATAGGTCGCGCCCAGCTTTCCCGTCAGCGAATTCGCCGAGCGGTTGGGATAGAACGTCAGCGGCAAACTCGCGCTGTAACCGTTGGTTTCGCCGTCGTAGGTTTGCCAGTATTCGTAGCGCCCTCCGGCAACTACGTGCAAACGTTCCGTCACGTTGATCTCGTCCTGAACGTAAGCCGCTGCGTTATAGCTGCGCCCGATAGCGGATTGCTCCTGCCCGCCCATCGTACTCGGCGCCGTCCAGTTAGAGAGCGCGTAGACCGGGTTGGAAGCCATGTCCTGACGAGCTTCCGATCCCGCCACGATAGTCTGCCGGTGCAGGGTCCGATTATATTGAACGTTGCCGTGGAAGCTCCGTTCGATGTTGTCCGTATAGGTTCCGGTGCCGCCTGTGTAAGTCGAGAAATAGTCTGCCATCCGGTAGTTCGAGTTGGGAGTGTAGTAGTAACTGCCGTCCAGACGAATCACCTGACTACCGGAGAACTTGTGGTAAAGGCTGAGGGCGACGAAGTGCGAGTGCTGGTTGCCGTCGTCTTGCAGGAACGAAGACGGCAGAACGAAAATCGCTTCGGGAACACCGGTGTAATTGGCGAGGAACGTGCCACTATCCACGATGCTGCCGGAAGCGTTCTTCAGATAGCTGTTGTACATCTTGTAGCCGTAATTGTAATTCTGGCGGAGGTACTGAACGTTCAGAACGGTGGCATCGGTGAAGGCGTATTCGCCCTTCACATAATAGGATTGCTGATTCGCCCAGTTGCGGCCGCCATTGCCGATGAGAAACACGGGATTGCCATAGCTGTCGACCGTCGGGATAGCCCCCGTGACCACCGGCCCGGTGCCTTCGCCTGCGTAGGTTTCCACCGGTACCGAGTCGTAGCCGCCGAACTGGAGGCGTTGATAGCCGAGGCTGATGCCCAGCTTGTTCCAGAACCGGTCCGTAAACCGGGCCGAGTAGCGCGTCGTATTGTAGCTGCCATATTCGCCGGTGAGGTCGAGTTCACGGTGCGAAACCGGCCGCGTCAGAACATTGATCACGCCGCCCAGCGCATTGCCGCCGTAGAGCGACGAAAACGGCCCGCGAACCACTTCCACGCTTTGCACTTCGTCGATCGGCAGGCTGGTCCAACTGACGCCGCCGTAGAAGGGATCGTTGATCGGCTGCCCGTCGAGCAGCACCAGCGTGCGATTCGCGCCGTAAAAGCCACGCAGAAATGTGGCTGGCATGGTATCGGCCGGCCCTTTATCGCGCAGGTTGTAAAGACCGGGCACCATGTCGAGGCTTTCGTCGAGCGTCTGCACGTTGCGGTTCTGGATGTCCTGGATGGTGACGACGCTGGAGGAGACTGGCTGCTTGTCGGCTTCCTCTTCGGATCGCGTAGCCGTCACCAGGACGCTGGTGCTCACGCCGCTCACCGCCAGAGAGATGCGCAGCGGGGCCGTTTCGGTCCCTATGGTGATGGGCACCTCTTTGGTTTCAAAACCGGAACTGGACACGATGAGCCGGTAATTACCCGCCGGGAGCCCGGAAATCGTGAACGCTCCATTGGCGTCGGTCCGCACCGGTTCCAGTGTGCCGCCGTTCGCGCTTCGAATCTGCACGGCAGCTCCGGCGATCGGCGCTCCGGACGGGTCAACCACCGTTCCCGCCCGATGAAAGGGGTCCGAGGCGTCCTGCTGCACGCCACCGCCGGGCGGCTGAGTCTGCGCCAACAGCCCGCCCGCGACAATCGTCATGAGAACAACTTTAGCGTTACGCATCATAGAAGGCAGATTGTACCACATTTCGTGTTACGAATGTCAAGTTCGTATGCGTCGCAAGGCGATCGGGCGGGTGCGGCAAAATGACGCGGCTCCGGGAAGCAGGGTGCATGGTACACTGCTTTCCAAGGGATGCTGGGAACAAGAGACAGCTTTGGGGTGGTACGGGGCGTTATAGCTGTAAGTCTGGCTCTGCTCCTTTCTCTCGCGTCCCTGGCGCCGCTTGCGGCCAGCGCCCTTAGCTCATCGGCCTCGTGCTGCTGCCGCGACCGCGCTAAATGCTGCTGCCGAAAGGCACACGCGAAGCCGCCAGCCGGCCCGGCACTTTCCAGCAGAACCTGCGGCAGCGATTGCGGCCGGCTGCCGCTGGGCAGTATCAGCACGGGTGGGTTCGTACGGCCAGGGTCCCGATCCGTAACGCCACCCAGTGAGGCTCTCGCCAATGTGCGCAACGCCGGATCGTCTCCGGCGGCGAACCTGTGGCACCAGGCCCTGCGGCAACGGCCCCCTCCGCCCGCTTCTCCGCTCGCGTAGCTGTTTCTTGCTTTTTCTTGGAGATTGAGGGGGGGAGACTGTGAGTTTTCGATTTTTAACGACGTTTACATTTCTGGCCCTGGGCGCGATCACTGCCGCCGCGCAGGAGTCCATTCAATATGGGAGCATCGGCGGACGTGTCGCGGACGCGACAGGTGCGGTGATTGAGGGCGCCAAAGTCAGTGCCCGCCAGGTCGATACCAATATCACCAGCGCTCTGCTGACGGACAAGGAAGGCAGATTTCGTTTCCCCTACCTCAAGGTTGGGGAGTACGAAATCAGGATTCAAGGCGCTGGTTTCGCGGAAACCGGGCGTTTCGTGACCGTTGGCGTGGGGTCCGCTTATGAACTTCCGATCGTGCTCGCGGTGGCTTCGTCGGAGACCAAAGTCACGGTTAGCGGCGAGACGGAGTTGCTGGAGACGGCGCGCACCCAGGTGGCAGGCACGGTCTCGCAAACCGAATTGAGGTCGCTGCCGCTCAACGGACGCAACCTGCTCGACCTGGCTTTGCTGATCCCCGGGGTGTCTCCCACCAACACTGCGGCCAACCAGCTTTTCGCCGAGACCTCGGCGGTTCCCGGGCAGGGGATTTCCATCGGAAGCCAGCGGAACTTTTCCAACAGCTTCATCGTCGACAGCCTTTCCAATAATGACGATGCCGCCGGTCTGACCGGGGCCTTCTACGGTCTCGACGTGGTGAACGAGTTTCAGGTGGTCACTTCGGGCGGTCAGGCCGAATTCGGCCGCGCCCTGGGCGGATACATCAACGTGGTTACCAAGAGCGGCACCAATGCGCTGCACGGAGACTTGTATGCCTATTTCCGCAACCAGCGATTCAATGCCACGAACGCGCTGGCCCAGATTGCGCTCCCCATCACGCAGGCGCAATATGGGGCAAGCGTGGGCGGCCCGATCGTCCACGACCGCACATTTTACTTTGCCAACTTCGAGCAGCGGGAACTGAACCAGTCCGGCCTCACGACCATCGCGCCGGCAAATGTAGCTGTCATCAACGCGAGGCTGGCCGCCATCGGTTACCCCGGCCCTCGGATTTCCACCGGCATCTATTCCAATCCGGTTCACAACAGTAACTTGTTCGCCAAGGTCGATCATCGATTCAGCGAGAAAGACCAATTCAGCGTGCGATACAGTCTCTACCACGTGACCGCCGTGAACTCGCGCGGCGCGGGTGGGCTCAGCGCGCCAACGGCGTCCGCCAACCTGGACGACACCGACCAGACCGTGGCCGTCAGTAACATTGCCACCCTCTCGCCGCATTTGGTCAACGAAAGCCGCGGGCAGTTCACGAACAGCGATCTGAAGGCGCCGCCCTCGGACCCGATCGGCCCGGCCGTCAGCATCTCCGGCGTGGCGTCTTTCGGCACGCTTTCCGGATCGCCCACCGGGCGGCTGAACAAGCTCGGAGAATTCGTGGACAACCTCTCCTACGAGGCGGGGGCGCATGCGGTTCGCGTGGGGATGGACTTCCTCTACAACGACGACACCATCACCTTCCCCCGAACGATTCGAGGCAGCTACGCGTTTTCCTCGCTGGCAAACTTTTTGACGGGAGTCTATAACAGCTCGGGTTTCACACAGACGTTTGCCAACACCGTGGTGGCGCAGACCAATCCCAATATCGGTTTCTACGCGCAGGACGAATGGAAGGTCAGCCCGCGCCTGACCTTGAACCTGGGCCTCCGCTACGATCTGCAGTTTCTGCGCACCATCGCCACGGATACCAACAACATTTCGCCGCGCGGCGGTTTCGCGTGGTCCCCGTTCGCATCGCGGAAGACCGTAATTCGCGGCAGCTACGGGCTCTTCTACGACCGCATCGCCCTGCGTGCGCTGGCCAACGCCCTGCTTTCGGCGGGCAACACCACCAACGTCGGCGCTCTGAGCCAGATCAGTATCAGTCTTTCGCCTACGCAGACGGGCGCGCCCGTGTTTCCGAACATCCTCGGCAGCCTGACGCTGCCGCCCGGAGTCCTGTTCAACTTCAGCACCATGGACCCGCACATCGAGAACACCTACTCGCAGCAGGGCAGCTTTGAAGTGGAGCAACAGCTCGGCGCGCACAGCACTCTGAGCGTTGGCTATCAGCACGTGCGCGGACTGCATCTCATCGTTTCCGTCAATCAAAACGTGCCCACGTGCATCGCCTCCGGAAGCAATAACGGATGCCGGCCGAATCCGAACTTCGGCAACGATAGCCAGTATTCCTCGCTGGCCGATTCCCACTATGACGGTTTGCACGTTTCTTTTGTCGAGAGGCCCGCACAATGGGGTAGCTACCGTGTTTCCTACACCTATTCGAAGGCGCTCGATAATGTCGGCGAGTTCTTCTTCAGCGCCCCCATCAACAACTTCAACATCTGGCAGGACTACGGCCGCTCCGATGACGATCAGCGGCACCGCTTGGTTTTTGACGGCACGATTCATTCGCCGGAGGGAAAGGCGAGTAGCAACTGGGAGCACATCAGCCATGGCTTTCAACTGACCGCCATGGTCCAGTATTATTCGGCCTTGCCATTCAACATCACGACCGGGGCCAACACCATTCAGGGCACCGCCGCCCGGCCCACGATCAACGGGGTTTTCATTAACCGCAACGCAGGATCGGGGTTCGATTCATTCAGCGTAGGCGCCCGGTTGAGCCGCAGCTTCCAAATTACGGAAAGGCTCCGGCTGGAGGGCCTGGCCGAAGCGTTCAACCTCACCAATCACGTCAACGGCGTGACCTTGAACGGCGTGTTCGGCACGGGCGCATTCCCGTCGAACCCATCGTCCAGTTTTGGCCAGGTGACCGCGGTCAACGATCCGCGATCGATGCAACTGGCGCTGCGGCTGCATTTCTGAGGAGGACTCGTGATTCCCTTCCTTCTCTCCGCGATGTTTGCGGTGCAGATTGGTCCCATGGGACCGGATGCGCCGGCGCGGGAGCCGCAGATGGCCGCCAACTCGTCGATGGTGGTACTCACCTTCGGGGCGGGCAAGGCGATCTACTTCAGCGCGTCCCTCGATGGCGGCAAGACCTTTTCGATGCCCGCCAAAGTCGCCGAAGCGGGCATCATTCCGCTGAGCCGTCATCGCGGCCCTCGCGTCGCACTCTCCCGAAACACCATCGTCATCACCGCGGTGGCCGGCAAGATTCCGGACGGAGGCCCTCACGCCCACGGCCTGCCCTCCGATGGCGACCTGTTTGTGTGGCGCTCGAAAGACGACGGGAAAACCTGGTCCGCAGCGAAGACGATCAACGACGTCCCCGGCTCCGCCACCGAAGGTTTGCACGGGCTGGCCGCCGACGGAAAAGGCACGCTCTTCGCCGCATGGCTCGACAAGCGCGGCGCCAAAGGCACGAAGCTGTACGCAGCCCGCTCGATGGACGACGGCGCCACATGGTCGAAGAACATCGAGGTCTATCAATCGCCCGGCGGCAGCATCTGCGAATGTTGCCACCCCTCGGTGGCGATCGACGCTTCCGGCCGGCTCCTGGTGATGTGGCGCAATTCGCTGGGTGGCGCGCGCGACATGTACCTGTCGGCTTCGCGCGATGGCGTGACCTTCTCGACTCCCGAGAAACTCGGAAACGGCACGTGGCAACTCGACGCCTGCCCGATGGACGGAGGCGGCCTGGCTGTATCGCCCGCTAGAATCCTGACCGCGTGGCGGCGTGACGGGAACATCTTCCTGGCGGAGCCTGGCCAACCGGAACGGCAAGTGGGCACGGGCAAAGATGTGGCGCTTGCGCTCAGCGGAAACCGGGTCTACGCGTTATGGTCCAACGGTACGAAGCTCGAAGCCTGGAATGACGGCAAGGTTGACGTGCTCTCGGGCGGCGGTGCGTTCCCCTCACTCTGCAGCCTGCCTGCCGGCGGCGCGCTGGCGGCATGGGAAGAGAACGGCGCTATCGAGATTCATAGGTTGCCATAGCATCACAACCTTGTGATCCCGAGGACCAATTCGTTCGAGGTCCACCTCCAAACCACGCTTGGCGAGCTTGCGAATTCCAGCCCTCACCGCTTCAAAGACAGATCTGGTTCCGCTTGAGCGCCTCCTCGAAGTCGTGCCAGATGAGCGGCGGCAAAATTTCGTCGCCGTCCTTCATGCGATTCATCGCCATCCGCTTGGCTGTGCTCACCAGGGCCTGCAGATCCGCCGGCGAAATGCCCCTTAACCGGTCGAGGATATCGTGACTGGTAAGATCTGCCGCCAGCGGAATCGGCCCGAGGTACTTGTCAATCAGACGCAAATACCCCTGATCGTCAGGAACTCCGATTTCGATCTTCTCGGTGAATCGTCCGCCTCGGAGCACCCGCGGGTCGATATTGTCGATGTGGTTCGTGGTGCCGATGAGAAAGACCTGGTTGCCGGGATCGAGCTGGCTCATCAACATCAGACCCTGCTCGACGAGTTGGATCTGGTGCTGGCCCATGTAGTACCCGTTGTCGCCGCGCGGCAAAAGGCCATCCAGCTCATCGATGAACAGGATGGAGGGGCTGTGCTCGCGGGCCCGGGCGAATACGTGCTCAAGCCTCTCGGCAGTGGGAACATCGGCAGGAGCGATCGAGTAAAAGCTGCGGCGCGTCTGAGTGGCAATCAGGTGCGCCACCGACGTTTTCCCGGTACCGGCGGGGCCAACCAAAAGCAAGCCTGTGGGGACTGCGACCTTGAGCTTTTCGGCCTCACGAGCATCCATCAGCCGGATCAGATTTCGCAGGTCCCGTTCGACCCCGGCAGGGAGTACGAGATCACCCCAATCGACAGCCTTCATCAGCGGCCGGTCCTGGCCACCGCTCTCGTCGAATGCTCGCTGCAGGTCGCGCTCTTCAATCCGGCGATTCTCACAGGCGGCAATCGACGCTGCCTTGTTCACTAAGCCCGTGAGTTTCGCGGCGCTCCATCCGGGGGTGCGGTTGGCAAAGGGATCGAGCGCGAACGGCGCCCAAAGCCGTCGCGACAACTGCGAGGCCAGAATCTGTGCCCGCGCCGCCTCGTCGGGGAGGTCCACCCGAATCTTCTCATCGAAGCGCATGTCCCGCACCAACGCTTCATCCAGGCCCTCGTAGAAGTTCGTGGCGGCCATCAGGACGAACCCGGCCGCTCCACGATACTGATCGATGCATTGCATCAGTTCCGTGACCACGGAGTTGTACAGCCTGGCGCCGCCTCCAACGTCATCATTTCGGCCCAACTGTTGGCGCTGGGTGCCTATCGAATCGATCTCGTCCAGGAAAAACAACACCGGCCTGTGTGCGTAAGCCCGAGCAAACGTATCCCGGATGTTTGACTCACTGTTGCCGATCCGGCTTTCAATGAGACTGGTTGGCTTCGCGTACCAGTAGTTGATCTTGAACTCGCCCGCCGTCGCCTCGGCCAGGAAGGTCTTGCCCGTACCACGAGGCCCATACAAGAGAATGCCGTTTTGCACCACGCCATGCTGTTTGAATCTCTCGGGATAAAGCCGGTTTTGCACGATCGCGCTGATGCGCCTCTTTTGCTCGTCCATTCCGCCCACGTCCGCAAACGTCCGCGCTGGGATGTTGGACCATCGGGGTTGAGCGTCATCCCGGCTGCCCGATCGCCCTGCGGTGGCTTGTATGCCATGGCCGTGCGGCCGGTGGCGGATTACGAAGATCAGGCCGCCAATGGCAACCAGCGCAAAAACCAGCCCGTACACCAGTTCGAGCGGGGACGCGCTCTCGCGGGAAAGCATCGTTCCGGTCACCGCGTCTTCGTGGAACAGAAACTCGTTAATCGAATTGAACCAGTGGAGAACGGGGAGCAACGCGATGAAGTAGAGCAACCCGCGGTAGGTCCCTCGCATTCGGGCTTGCCAGGTCAGCAGGAGAAGACCGCTCCCAATCGTAAACCAGGCCAGCCACGGGCTGATCTGGAGCGCGAAAACTCCAAGGACGAGCAGGATGATTCCGATGGTGACGTGTTCGCGCGAAAGGCGCCTGACGATAGGCTCCAGGCGTGATGCGAACGAGTCGGCAATCCGAGAATCGTGTCCCGGGTGCACAGGCCCCTCCCCTGCGCCCAATTTACCGCAGATTGGGCGCGAGTTGGGAGGAGGGCCGGTGTTATGGGGCACGGTTTTCAAATTGGGAGGTCTACTGTTGTTGAGGTGGTCCTGTGGATCCGGCCGTCCGCGTGGCCGCCACGTCTTGATACATCCGATTGATCTCCGTCTTCAGCTCAATCAGTTCGCGAAGTTCCTGCGCGGATGGTAACGGCGAGGTCCCATTCACGGCGAACTGCCCTATGTCGCGGGCGCCTGTCGGGGCTGTTCTGGCGGGCGGCTTCTCTCCGCTCCCCTCCAGCAAAACAATGAAGAACCTCGTGTTTCCGGGCACTGAAACCACGATATTCTCGTTGAAGGCAAGGCTCTGCATCTCCTGCTCCCCGGCGAGCCCGGCATTCGACGCGATGCGCTCGCGCAACAAGATGCTGTTGTCGAGCTGGCCGCTGGCCCCTCCAAACCCACCCGGCCCGCCGACCAGAAAGGCCGCCATCGTCCCAACCCCCGTCATGGAACGTACCAGGATCCGTTTCACCGTGTTGCCGCCGGAGACAGAACCCTTGAGCGGCCCGTAGGTGAGGCTCATCGACCCTGCGTCAATTTTCTCTGTAGTTCCGTCCGGCAACTGCAGCGTATGGAAGTGAATCCCAACGTTGCCGTTCCTGTTCGCCTGCTGGAGGTCCCCAAAGGCTTTCGCCCCCGCCGGGATGATGATCTCACCATCCTTCTCATAGTTGTATTCGATCGCTGCAACCACGGGTGCCTTGACCGCCGTGCTGACGGCGGATTGCAGCCGTGCCACGAGGCGGCTGCCATTCGGGAGCAGCGCGGTTGCTCTTCTTTCCAGAAGCGCTGGCTCGGCCGTCATGGACACTGGCCGAACCACGCTCGCGGAGGCGCCGGAATTGTTGCTGACGAATACCAGCGAGGATTTCTTGAGGGCATCCGCTTCGTTATGGGCCGGCGTCGGTGGCGGTGGCGCTGGAGCCGGAGCGCTTGCGGTCACCGGCGGAGGCTGCGGAGCAGGGTAGCCAGCCTGCGCCTGGCGATACGCCTCCAGAGCCGGGTCCATGGGCGGGATACTGGCAAGCGTATCTCCAGGTTTCGGCTGGGGGCGCATGCGCAATCGCCCAGTTGCCTTTACGTCGTCGGCGCTGAGTTGATCGTTGTTCCCCTCCTGCCCGCTCGTATCCGCATTCAGCAACGGCGTCACAGACCCGCGGTTCTCCGCCGCTCCGGTCGCCGTGATCTCCGGCCTGCCAAGACTCGGTTTCGTTCGGTTCGCGGCACGGTCCTTCGTACCGCTCGAACTTGAGAACAGGCCCAGAAACACGAAGATCATGATGATGACAGCGGCGGCAAGCACCAATAGACCCTTGCTTCGGTCTACGCTCTTGGCGGTTCTGCTCTGCTTTTCCGGCTGGCCCCTCTTGCGCCCATCCCGGGCACGCACATATGCCTCTCGAAGCGAGCTAAAACCGGTTCTCGTCCCTTCAGGTTCGGTCGCCTCGGGTTGTTCTGCCGCGCCAGTGCCGATACGCTGCGTTGCGGCCGGCTCGGCGCCGTCGGGTAGTCCCTCGGTCTTGTTCAATTCCGGTGTCATTCTATTCGGCTCCTTTCTCTCGAAGACTGCTGATTCCGAAACCGATCGGCGCCAGGGCCGGCCGGTCGACAGCTCCGGAATCGGCCACCTGAAGCAACAGGGTTTCGTTGGACTGCTTGAAGCTCGGTCGCTGGAAAATCAAGACGCCATCGGCACGCTCGCCGGGGCCGATCCGCCGTTGGCTCATGCGGAAGTCTTCCACGGGCAACTGCTCGGAATTGGACCAGACGGTGTGGCGCACGATCGTCCCCTTTTTCACCTTGCCCCCCAATTGCACTTGCGGCGGCATTAGCTCGACCGCGTGGTTTTGCACGTTTACCACGGAAAACAGCACTACCACCTCCTTCCCCTGATCGATGACCTCGCTGACGCCGGCCTTCAGAATCTGTTTACCCGGAGGGGCGGTCCCCGGCTTCTCGCCGTAGAGAGCCGGTAGCGGAGCCCGCCGCTGTCGTTCCAGTAAGGCATCGAAGCCCAGTGCTGCGTCGGCATTCTGCGCAGCCGGCCGAACGTCGGACGGCGTTGCCGGCGAGGGGATTTTCGGGGGTTCCGCCATCTGGCCAGTCGTTGGCAATGCTACGGTCTGCGCGATCGATAGAGAAGGCGCGCTCGGCTCGATGACAAATCTCCCGGCCGGGCGGTACCGCATCATGAAATCGACATCTGGTTGCGTCCCTGCCGCTTCGCCTCGGCTGATCAGCAACAGATTGGCCTGATATCCGTGGGCAGTCGAAATGAGGAGATTCGTCTGCGCCGCCTTTGCCGTAATTGGCTTAACGAAAACGATCTGCGGCTCTCGTTCGGAGTGCTCGGCCGTGAATGAATCGGGATCGCCGAGCACAACGGAATTCACCGCGTCCGGCATTCGAATCGCCGTCGCAAATCGCGGCGCCAGGTACACCACCGTGACTTGGCCCTCCTGAACCGCTCGACCCGCCACTTGCGGGCGGACTTCAGGAACCTGGGCGCTGGCAATCAAACACGCACAGACGCCGCCGATCGCCATTTTCAGACTCTTCATGGGTGTTCTGCTCCTTTGGTTGAGTTCCGGGCAGTGGTCCTCGCGGCCATCTGCCGTTTCCGATAGAACCGTTGGACTTCGCATACGTAGCGATAGATGTCCGCATCGGCGCATCCGAGCCCTTGCTTCCTGATCCGCTTCTCGCCGGCATAGTAGGCGGCTGCCACAAGCCGGAGCTCGCCTTCGAACTGCCGAGTCAAATACGCAAGGTAGGCAACCCCTCCGCGAATGTTTTCTTCGATCCGAAAACGGTTGGTCACGCCGAAGGTGAACGCGGTCGGCACCGTGAGCTGCATGAGCCCTGCCGCGCCCTTCGTGGAAATCGCGTCGGGACGCCAAGCCGATTCGACGTCAATTACGGCTTGCACGAATTCCAGGGGGACGCCGAACGCCCGCGCGTAGTACTCGGCCCAACACATCTCGATATCGAGTAGCGCAACCGCTGGCGTCGCCGCACAGGCTGGCTGAACGCCCCGGGCGGTACAACATAGCAACGAGAATAGAAACGCCGTCTTCATGTTCCGGCCTCCACCAGGTCGACAGCGTTGATTCTTGAGGCGTGGGATTTCGCATTCAATACAAGGGAGGCAAAGCCATCCTGAAGCGTCAATCGCTTCCGGTCTTCTTTGGTCTTTGCCAGGAAGGGCAGCAGAAGATCCCGCATGCCCGCATCAAGTTCGTTGATGCCCATGATGTGGAGCACTTGCTCGAGTTCCAGAATCTCCGCTATTGACGGAGGCTTTTCCATTCGGTAAGCCCGGAGTGCATACGACAGGCCGGCGATTTGTCGCTGCAGCGTGGCGCTCCCCGTTCTGCTCCGCGTTTTCAGAATCTCTGCCTCTCGCCCGACGGTCGGGAATTCAGCTCTGAAATAGGCGCACCGGCGCCGCAGTGGGTCGCCAATGCGCCGGACTTCATTCGAGGTGAGGATGACAAACGGGATTGTCTTGTGCGGCACGGTTCCAAGCCGCGGGATCGAGAGTTGCCAGTCCGAGAGGACTTCGAGGAGCATCGATTCGAACTCCTCGTCCACCTTGTCCACCTCATCGATCAGCAGGACGCACGGTTTCGGCGTGTGCTGCAGCGCGCGCATGATTGGGCCTTGAACGAAGAAGTCCATGGTGTGAAGCCGGCCCCGAATGAATTCCCAGTCTGTTCCGAGCTGGTCCGCCTGTGTTTCGAGGAAGAGCCTCTGCAGGGCGGTATCGAACTTTCCAATGGCTTTCTCTTCGTCGATTCCCGGGTAGCACTGAAGTCGCTCCAGGACCGTGTCAAGGGCAAATGCCAAGGCCTTCGCAAGCTCCGTCTTGCCGCAGCCGGGCGGGCCTTCAATCAGAACCGGCTTCTTTAGCTCTCCCGTTATGTACACCTGGGTGAGCGTGACCTCATCAACGATGTACTTGGCTTCCTGGAATTTCTGGCGGAGCTCATCGATCGACGGAAACACGTTCGCTTGTACCCTCAGCCAGGATTCTACGGGAAGATTCGGTTTTCGCCGAAAAACCCGACGGCGCTGCTTGGGGGAAGAGGCAAGCTCAAGCCATAAGTCCGGAACGGCGGTACGTCCAGCGGGTCCTTGGTCGGAAGTCGATGCGCATTTGTCAGCGCGACCCGGACCATTGCTCGAAATCGCGGCGCGAGCCACTGCCTGCACCTTTCGTGTGGCAAACGCATTCTGCTACGTTTATGGATGCGCAGTGCGTACGTTGATCGGTGCGTGGTGCGACGCGAACCTCAAGCAAAAACGATTGAGAAGTGGGCTACGACATCGTCGGAGACATTCACGGACATTACGAGAAATTGGAAGCCCTGCTATTCAAGCTCGGCTATCGCAAAACGACCGGCGTTTGGCGCCACCCCGAACGGCAGGCCATCTTTGTAGGAGACTTCATCGACCGAGGCCCCTCGCAGGTGCAGACCGTCAATACGGTGCGCCGCATGGTCGAGGCCGGGGCTGCGCTTGCGGTCATGGGTAATCACGACCTGAATGCCATAGCTTGGCACATCCCCAATCCCGGGCACCCCGGCGAGTTCCTGCGCCCGCATCACAGTGCAAAATGGGGCGAAAAGAATCGGAGACAGCATGCAGCCTTTCTGGCCGAAGTGGAGGACAAGCCAGCGCTGCACGCCGAAATCATCGACTGGTTCCTGAGTCTCCCCCTCTGGCTGGACCTACCGGAACTGCAGGTGGTACATGCTTGCTGGCACGGACCATTCATGGCGTGGCTCTCGCCCCAACTGCATGGGGGCCGTTGCCTGACTCGGGACTTGATGGTGCCGGCGACGGACGAACCGGCGAACGAAGCTGACAAAGACAACGCAACGCCCACCGTCTTCAAGGCCATCGAGGCTCTGACCAAAGGAATCGAGGTTCCCCTGCCCGCCGGTCAGGACTTTCTCGACAAGGATGGCATCCGGCGGAACCGGGTGCGGCTGCGTTGGTGGGACGAGGGAGGTACTACCTACCGCTCGGCAGCCATGTTGTCCCCGGAGGAACGGGCGGCATTGCCGGACATACCGATCCCAAAGCATGCGATCATTGAAGCGGCAGTCAAGCCGACCTTCTTTGGGCATTACTGGCTCACCGGCGCGCCTACGCTACAATCCAACAGGGCCGTCTGCGTTGACTACAGCGCCGGAAATGGGGGCGCCCTGGTGGCCTACCGCTTTGATGGGGAGTCGGATCTGTCCCCCGAGCACTTCGTATGGGTGGCTTAGGCTACCCGATCAATCGACCCCTCTTTTGCGTATTGCGACTTCCTGCAATAACAAGGCTTCCGCCTCCGCCCACGAATCCGCCCGGAAACCAGGCACGGTTCGATTCGTTGAATTGGTCAACACAATTACCCGCTGTCCGCCTGCCGCCAACTGCTCGGTGTTCTTCGGATTGTCTTTCAAGGTCGGCACCCGCGTCAGTCTTGTCCCGCGCAAAGCAGAGATCCCAGTACGAAATGTCGTGCTTGCCGAGATTGTCCGTATGCGCACGTCGTGCTCGTAGGTCAGTCGTTGAAGCGTCGGCCCGGGGCCAGGCAGCGGCATCAACACCATTGAACCGGAGTCCCGAACGCGTCAGCGGTTCCGCAGCGTGGTTATCCAGCGTTTCTCCTCGGCGCCGCCGCCCCTCCTCTTTACTTCGCGTAGAACTTCAGCGAGTAAATCCGGATGGACCTCGATGGGATGTAAGCTATGCCACGGGTAGCGACCCAGCAGAACAAACGCCTCGTCAAGAGAATCGACCTGCTGACCACGTGATGAAAGTTCGCCTGCCCCAAGCAGATCATCTTCGTCGAGCAAACCGGACAACGCAGTTTCGTCGTTTTCGATCCAGAACTGGTAGCTCTCGCCAGCGTTCTTTTCCCGCAGAAGCTTGATCGCGCCACCCTCAGAGCCAACCTCCAGTACGACCTCGGGCATCCGCCTTGAAGTCGGCCGATCATTGTCGTAGCCGCCACAAGACACGAAAATGAATGACTGCACATCGACAAAATCGAGTGCACCAAGAGGCCGGAGGAGATCGAGATAAGTCCTTCCCATTCGCAGCAGCGTTTCGTACGTTCTCCAGTTGGGTGTGGGTTCGTACTTCAGGTCGAATCCGAGCGATTCGGCTGCGTGCTTTGTGACCTCCGGCTTCAAGAACATATGGACGTCGGGACGGGCGAGGTATGGAAGGACGGTGGCAACCGGCCAAGTCGCGACTCGTCCTCTTGCTGCAGGCAGAGAGCATACGGCGGCGGCATACTCGCTGAATAGCCGGCCACTAACCGGGGTGGTGTCCAAGAGTGCGAGAAGAGCGTTGAAAAAGGACCTGGCCCCATCTTCGTCCTGCATCGCGTCGTGAAATGCTCCGCTCTCAAATGGTGAGGCAAGCAGGTTCACAGTATTCAGTACGGATAACGTCTTCGTGGCGAGCACCTTAATCTCACCTCGTAACAGGAGGTCTTTGGCTTCGCCAAGGCCGAGTAGGGTCTGAAAAGCCTGATGTCCCGCCAGCTTGTAATCCCGCTCTTCCGATCGATACTTTGGATCGGCGAATCCCGCTGGAAACTCGTGCAGAAATCTTCGCTGCAAAGACTGCAGAGATAGGCTTTTGCCGGGGACAACCCAACAGCCATCCTTTTCGACAAGGGGAGGCAGATTATCCAAGATCGGGTCCGACTGCGAAACTGCAATCCGTAGGGCTGGACTATTTGCCTTGACCGTCTTCGCCACGTTCCCCTCGATGTCCCTGAATAGGATGTGCAGGTGGTCGCCCGCGATGTGAACTATCTTCCCTGGGCCCCACTGTGGAGCTCCCGTATTCTCGACCAACGTTCCTTCCTTGTACTGTGCCATCAGTTCTCCCGTAAACCGCTTTCGATTTCGATGCGGCTGCTACCTCGCCAAATTCGGCATCCAACGGCGCAACGAGATCCGGCCGCCGGGCTGGCTCGGCTGGTATCGCAGCGACTGACCCCGCTCCACCGCGAATTAGTCCGGCTGCTGCTTTCGCCCAAGCCAGAGCAGCCGTTCGGCAAGCAAGAGGGCATCGACCGGCCAAAACGCCTCGGGCCTGGGCCGCTTGACTCCGGACATGCCCGAGATTGGCCTGCAACTCAAAACCCGATCCGTCCACTGTATCGGGATCGCACTACGCCCTTGGACAGCGCCCAAGAGCGCTCCCGCTATGGCAGCATTTGTATCTGTGTCGCCCCCGGACATCACGGTGTTGACAATGCCCTCTTCCAGGTTCACCGCATGCAGCAGTTGCCAGAACGCATTTTGCAGCGCGATCAGCACCCATCCCATCTGCCTTGAGTAGTCGTCTGGCGGCTTCGAAGCGGCTTTGATCAGGACGTCCGTGATGCTCTGGGGCGATTTGGCTTGATTAGCCATTTCCACCGCGAACCTGTATACCTGTTCCGCATTGCTGCCGGTCCGAATGGCGAAGGCGAGCGCCTCGTGCATACACCATGTTGGCGTGCTGGCATATTGGATTTGGGTGCGTCAGCATTGCATCCTGTCCGGCCCACTCTCCAGCCTTGCCCTCTTCGGCCCCGCCGCCGAGAATCCCAAGCGGGCTGACACGCATCAGCGCGCCGTTGGCCTGGCTGTCGCGCCGGGCGGCATTTCTTGACGCTTCCGCCGCGGATTGTCCCGCGCGCACTCCGGTAGTGGCCGCGGATACGGCGGCACAGGTCGTGCCACCGATGTCGAACGGATTCGACTCATACCACCACGCGTACGCACGGGCGGCGGCTTCCGGTTCGTATGCCCCGTGATTCACTATGGACCTTGCCAGGGCCAAGGCCATCTCCGAATCGTCCGTCGGCTGTCCTCCGAGCGTGCCCCAATGGCCCCCGTCCTCCAGCAGGCGCACTCCCGCGGGATGCTCCCGCCGAATCAGAGCCGTGCTTTCAAACTCGACAAGTCCGCCCAATGCGTCGCCGGCTAATTGGCCAAGCATGCAGCCCTGCGCACGCGACAGCAGGCCGGCATCGTTGACCGTGCACCCCCGTTTCGGCCAGCAGAGAGCGTACGGTTCCGGGTTCTTGGGATCCCGGCGCAACGCGGAGTTCCATTCCCGCCCGACGAGTTCCTGCACCAGACTCCGAGGTCCACCGAAGCAACGCCCGCCGCAACTACTGTTGCCGTTCCGGTCATAGCGGATTGGTTCGCCCATTTGGTCGTACAGGTCCATGTCTGCGCCCAGGAGGAGCGCATGGCCGCCGGCGTAGTCCCACCCTACCGGACCGTTCAGCGAAACCGCCGCTCGTGCCTCCCCGGCCGCTACCAGTGCCAGTCGATAGGCGATACTCGGAACTGCTCGGAACCGCATCGGCGCAACCAGCATCGCGTTGGCGGGCGAATTGCGGTCGGCGTGGTGCGAGACCAGAATCGTCTCAGGGACGCCGGTTCCTGGTCCGGGTATCATCGGTCCCATTTCTTTTGACAGGCCCCGTGCCTTCGGCCCATGTGAACCAATCGCCGGCATCGTCGGGGGCGCAGTAGGCATAGACCACGCCCAGAACGGGCCGTCCATCCCTGAGGAGAGCGATAGAAACCGATGCTCCCCGAAAACCCTTCTCAAAGGCGGCGGTCCCGTCATCGGGGTCAACCAGCCAGAGGTGTCTGGCTGAATCCTGCGGAGGCGAAACGAACCCCAGTTCCTCGCCGTGATAGCCGTACCGCGGGAAGCCCTCCATCAGGACTGTCCGGATCGTCTCATCCGCGCGATGATCAATCTCCTGTTCGCCCGAGTGAAATACCCGACGAAGCAATGTTCCGGCAGCCGCGGCCGCGCGCACCGCGCAGTCGAGTTCGCCTCTATAGTCGTCTGTCATGGCTGTTTCCTGGGACGATGCCGGAGTGTGCCGCCCTCTTTGGCGCGCCCGGATTTGCCGGTCCGTCTGGCGTGGGCTGCTCGCAGGTTTCTAAGAAGTCGCTGACCCTCCTTGCGGTTTTCCGAAGTGATACACATATGGTAGAAATGGTAGGCCTCGTCGAGCTCCTGGGCGGTGTCGGGATACACGTCGCTCAAACCGTATTTCTTCGCGCAGTAAATCCAAGCCCAGGTCATCGGCTGGCTCTTGTCAACGCCGAAACCTCGGTTGTATATCCTGCTGAGAAACAAACTCGCCAATTGGCTGCCGGAAAGCGCCATTACCTCAAGTTCCGCGCGATATTCAGCAATGTTGCCTAATATCGCCACATCGTCCCCGGCTTCGGCGGCGATCAGATGGAATTCAGCCGCGGCCAACAGGTTGCGCGGCACCCCCTGGCCAAATCGGTGCATGGTGCCTAGCTCGCACGAGGCCCAGGTTTCGCCCTGGGCCGCAGCCTTCTCGAACCACTTGCGGGCCTCGGCATAATCCTGGTCTATGCCATCGCCGCCGTAGTAGCGTTTGGCGAGGTTATACTGCGCGATGGGCTGGCCCTGTTCAGCACTCTTGCGATACCAATGAATGGCTTGTGCCTTATCCGCGCTCGCAGCCGAGGCCGTCCAGAAAGAGCGTCCCGAGATTGTTCTGTGCTTCCCTGTCGCCAAGCTCAGCGCCACGGCTGTACCAGCGGAATGCCAGATTCAAGTCCTGCTGGACGCCAGCCCCGTTTCTGTAACGATCCCCAATCTCGCGTGCCGCTGATCCGTCTCCGCCTTCGGCTTCCTTCTCGAGCTGCTTTAGCGATTGTTGTGCTTCCATTTCTCCCTGGCCCATTCGATTCCTCACCGATGCCACGGAATCAAAGCGCTTTTAGACTAACGCTGACCTTTATAGAGCGGCAACGGCTCTCGCACTCATCAAAGCCGGCTCCAGTCGATTGCGTTCACGAGTGTGGAAATGCAACAGCCTTCTCACGCCTGAAAGCGCTTCCGCGACCCTGGCCCGTTCTTGGTCAAAATCGCTAAAGTGGTCGATCTTGCTGACTACAAGCCGGATTGCGGCACTGTTTCCGGTCTGCTCAATCCGCATACCCGCTTCTAAGCATAATTCGATGGGTTTCAGAAGTGTGGCGTTCGTATAGGGAAACGTGAGATCGACAAACCCGGCTTGGGATTTGTGGTTGATATATACGCCGTTAGGCAGAAGTTGCTTGCTGCGGATTTCGAACCAGGAGTCGCCCCGCCAAGTGTCTGCTGGTACGCGCATCTGGACATCTTCTCGCTGGTCTGCAAAAAACTCCTCGAAAAACGCGTAGTAGCTTTTGCGAAATGCCGTCATTTCCGGGTCGACCACTTGGACGCCGGTTTTACGCTCCTTCTCAATCGCCTGATCAACGACCCAGACTTTGAATTCACGCCGTTTGGGTTCCGAGACGGCCAGCCACTCCTTGATCTGTTCGAGCGTTACAACAGCGTCAAACCCATGATTTGATTTGGAATTGGCATAACTCTTGGGCGCGACGAGACAGGTCCAGTATCTATCCCACTTAGTGCCCTTTCCGGACTCGCCGCGCTTGCGATATCTGTCCGCTTGGCTCGGCTGAAAACCAGCACGGATCTTGTCCTCAATTAGGATCGCGACCCGATCTCCGCTGCCCTCAACCTCCTTATAGACCACGATGAGATCAGCTTCACCGTGGTTATCCGATACCGAGTGTTCGACACGCTGCACCTGAAGCGGGGTACCGTGTTGACTAGCAGCTTCGATGAAGCGTTGAAGAAAGCTCGAATCGACGCTGAATTCCTCTTGGAGAAGAAAATCGACATGGACCTCCTGTACTGTCGGTCCAGAGCATTTATCGGGCTGCACTGTGTCCTTTCAAGTCGCACACTTCTGGTGAATGCTCGAGTGTCGTTCACCGCGTTGGATTTTAGCATATGGCCCTACGTGCATGACCAACTGCCCTGGAACAACCGCCCTGGAACCCTGCGACGACAGTGTCCGTTCCCTAGACCGCTCGCCGTCTCTGGAAATCCTAACCGTTTCCTCTAAATCGATTACGCAAACGGTTTGGCCAAGGGGAACCTGGCGGCGGTCCAAACAGTGGTCGCAGTTCACTCCGGTGGAGTCGCCGCTTCGCGTCAAGTGGACGAGAGACGCGCGGATGTGCCAACGGAGCACCGCCCAGTCCCGATCTGGGAGGTTGCGCCGGATGATTCGCAGTAGGGTTTAGGCTCACCGCAGGGACCCACAAAGAGGGCCGAGA
>CAVRNR010000013.1:0-84072 GCA_963722575.1 Bryobacterales bacterium | reverse complement strand
CACAACAAGCGCTCAACACCCCTTAATTCGCGCTCATAACCGTCATGGACCCACTGTGGAATGAATGACATACACGTCGATTCTTTGCCCCCGGAACAAACGATCTAATGCTGCCGACGCCGCGTCAATCCGCCTCTGAAATCTAGCGAGGTTCTGATCCTCCGCTGTCCTTTCGGTAACCGCGTCGGGGCTTCGCAGGCGCAAGTATGATCAGGCAACTGCCCGGGGCCAAGAAGTTGATCCGTTGGGTCTCCAGAAGCGGCAGGTTGTCTCGCACCGCGCTCACACTGCGCTCCGCCGTTGATTGGGGCCGTCCGCTGGCTGAATCCGACAACCTGGACGAACCTAGAATCAACGACTTGCGCTGTACTGAACTGGAGGTGCACATCTCCTAACCCGTTCGATTCCCGTTAGTCAAAGGCCATGCCGACAGCACGTTCCTGTGGCCAATCAGCAAATTCCCGAGAATTCTCGCGTCCGCCGCCGTCACCGGGTATTCCAACAATCTTGCCCTCGTGCCAGGCTGAGGCTTCTTCGAATTGGATCGGAGGAACGGGTGCTCGCCACGGACGTCCCATGGAGCCTAAATTCCGAGAATCGTGCCCCTGCTTTAAAGAGAATGGTCGCCCCACCGCCACCGCCGCCAGGAATTCCGAGAATGTTTTCCCCTCGCTGGGCGGAATCCGAGAATATGTGGCCGGCCCGGACGAAGTTCCAATGGTGTGGATTCAACGTCTTCGTGGCTGCTCGCCGGCGAGTGAAGTCCGGCTTCAAGGCAGTTTCGCGTTCCTCGAAATTCCGAGAATCACTGCCCCAGCGCCGGGTCTGAGGATCGGACCCCACCATTTGCCGACGGGAAGTGTGTGCCCGCTGGGTAGCAGCTTACGCAGACGGCAAAACGCAACTAAATTAGACACCGGTGAACCGGTGTCTCGCCAGGTTGGGTAGCACCGGCCACCGGGCCACGTTGCGCAGGGTAGCCTTTGGTAAACCGCGTTCGACGGCGTCATTCAGTCGCAGTATGGACGCCCACGGACTTGCCCAAAAGGCGATGGCGCCGAGGACTTCTCCAATGTGATGTGGTTCGAGCATCAGCATCGCCATTAATCGGATCAACTGATACTGCCATTGACGGCCTTGCGCGAGATGCCGGATGCCAGAAATCGACTCCCATTCAACTCCCATTACCCCTTCCCCAGGCTTACTTAAGGCTCTTTTGAGTTGCCACTCGTGCCTTGTTATGAACTAGTTAGCCGCAGATCGTCACGCTCATAACCCAAAGGTCGAAGGTTCAAATCCTTCCCCCGCAACCAAAACTCCTCCCAAGTAGGACCGTGCTGCCAAACTTGCTCGGAACTGCAGGCGATCTTCAGGCCTCCTGCGTCGATCTACCTCCTTTCAACTCTCGCTTGGCAGGATCGCCCGGCGGCGCGGATCGGAAAGGCTATTGGATAGAGCACGAAAAAACTCAACCGGAGTCGCGATCCGAAGGCCGGTCCGCCGCGCAACGGCCGGCGTGAAATGTTTGGTGTTGTGCGTGATGAACCAATCGGGGCGGCTCGCAATCGCGGAGAGCAGCACCGGAGCATCCGCCGCATGACGAATCAGATGGCGTCCAGCCATCACCTCGGCTTCATCCGGAAACGGCACCATCTCCGGCTTCATCAAATCGATCAGATGGACATAGCTTCTTAATGCCCGGTTCACGTCGCCGGATTCCATCCCGCCCAAGCGGATCAGCAGATTCTCTTCGACCTCCTGGCGCACAGCTTCGGCGAGAACCAGCCGGCATATTCGAGCTGCGCATAAGGAGAGAACGGCTTTATCCAACCCCCACGCTGAAACTATGCCAGCGGTCAAGACGTTGGAGTCGAGGAATACCCGAATGCGTTCCCCCCGGCTCAATGACGCTTGCCCCGCCGCGTTCCGCGTTCGCGCCTCGCAAGTTCAGGATAGCGGCGAACGAAGACGCTTTGCCGTGCCTCGGGCAAGGATTCTAGCAAATCCGCGGGGGAGAGTTGCCGGTGCTCCAACACGGACGCGATGGATTCGCAAAGAATCCGAAAGCGGTTCTGTTCGGGGATCAGCATAAGACCTTCCCCGATCCGCAGCACGGCGACGGGAGCGCCGGTGTCCAGGCCCAGTTCATCGCGATACTGCTTGGGGATTGTGAGTTGCCCCTTTTCACCGATCCGTGTGTGGGACACGTACTCGACTTGGGACTGGCTGCTCGACATGGTAAGAATATCCTACCATAACTTGTGACTGCCTGCCGGCACGAATTCGCGCGGGGGCGAACACGGCGCCGGGAAATTCCGGGAATGTTGTCCCCCCGTCGACACAGAACCCAAAGGCCGGTGGTTCAAATCCCCCCCGCAACCAACCTTTTCGCTTGGTTGCCGGGTTCCCGACTTCTTCTTTGAGAAGCTATCCAAACCAACAACGGGCGACTGCAACGGCCGCTCAAATCCTTGAAAACCCCGTTTCCGTGCCGGTCCCTTCCACCCCGCCCCCGGCCCCCACCCCCCGGCCCCTGTCGCTTTTCGGTGACAATGAGTCATGAGACTTTTTTGGCCCGCTCTGATCCTGGCGCCAGCCTTGTGGAGCCAGAGCGTGCCGCTTTATAAGAATCCCGACGCCCCGCTCGAGAAGCGCGTCGAGGACCTGCTTTCCCGCATGACCCTGGAAGAGAAGGTCTCCCAACTGATGAATGCGGCGCCCGCCATCGAGCGGCTGGACGTGCCCGCCTATAACTGGTGGAACGAGTGTCTGCATGGCGTGGCGCGCGCCGGACGCGCTACCGTCTTCCCGGAGCCGATCGGCCTGGCCGCCACCTGGGACACCGGCCTGATCTTCCGCACGGCCACCGCCATTTCCGACGAAGCCCGCGCCAAGCACAATGAGTTCCTGCGGCGCGGGAAGCACTACATTTACCAGGGCCTCACGTTTTGGACGCCCAACATCAACCTGGTCCGCGACCCCCGTTGGGGACGCGGCATGGAAACTTACGGCGAGGACCCTTACCTCACCGTGCGGATGGCGGTTCAGTTCATCAAGGGATTGCAGGGCGACAACCCGAAGTACCTTAAAGTGGTCGCCACCGCCAAACACTTTGCGGTGCACAGCGGGCCGGAGCCGTTGCGGCATTCCTTCGACGCCCGCGTGGACGACGCCGACCTGCGCGAGACGTATCTGCCGCAGTTCGAGGCGGCCGTCCGGGAGGGCGGCGCAGTTTCGGTCATGTGCGCTTACAACCGCGTGAATGGCGAACCGGCGTGCGCCAGCCCGAAGCTGCTGGGCGAGATTCTGCGAGGCGAATGGGGCTTCCCGGGCTACGTGGTCTCGGATTGCGGCGCCGTCGGCGACATTTACCAGGGCCACAAGGTGGCCGCCACCCTGGAGGAGGCGGCCGCGCGCGCCCTCAAAGCGGGCACCGATCTGGATTGCGGCACGGAGTACTCGGCGCTGGTTCCGGCCGTCCGCCAGAAGCTCATTACCGAAGCGGAAATCGATACGTCGCTGCGCCGGCTGCTCACCGCGCGGTTCCGGCTGGGCATGTTCGACCCACCGGAGAGGGTTCCCTACGCGCAGATTCCGTACTCCGTCAACGACAGCCAGGAGCACCGCGCGCTGGCGCTTGAAGCCGCGCGGAAATCCATCGTGCTGCTGAAGAACGAAACGGGCATGCTGCCGCTGCGCAAGGGGCTGAAGACGATTGCCGTCATCGGGCCGGACGCCGACAACCTCGACGTGCTGTTGGGAAACTACAACGGCTATCCCACGGCGCCGGTGACGCCGCTCGAAGGAATCCGCCGAAAAACCGGGCCGCGCACGCAGGTGCTCTACGCGCAGGGCAGCGACTTGGCGGAGAATATGCCGACGCCTGAGACCGTGCCCTCTTCGGCGCTCTTCACCTCGGATGGCCCGGACCGCAAGAACGGGCTCCAGGCGGAATACTTCAACACCGCCAATTTCAACGGCCGCGCCTACCCGGCTCCGGGCAAGCCCGCTGGAGAGATTCCGGCCAATCCCCAGCCGCTGTTCACGCGCATCGATCCGCAAATTGCCTTCCGGTGGTGGGACGGCGCGCCCCGCGCCGATATGAACGACGATAACTTCGGCGTGCGTTGGACCGGATTCCTGGCGCCGCCGGTGACCGGCAAGTATCAGCTTGGCGCCATTGGCATGAACGCCTACGAGATCTCGCTCGACGGCCAGCCGCTGGTGAGTGCCAACAACATTCACGAATCGAACTACCGGTACGCGGACGTGGAGTTGCAGGCCGGGAAACTGTACCCCATCCGCGTGGAATTCCACGAAATGGTGAACGATGCCGATATGCGCCTGGTGTGGGCGCCGCCGGGCGGGAAGCTCGAAGATGCGGCCATGGAGGCGGCGAGGAAGGCTGACGCCATCGTGCTGTGCCTGGGGCTATCGCCGCGCCTGGAAGGCGAAGAGCAGAAGGTGCCCGTTCCCGGTTTTGCGGGCGGCGACCGCGTCGACCTCGGGCTTCCGCGCACGCAGGAGGAACTGCTGCGGAAGATTGCCGTCCTCGATAAGCCGATGGTGCTGGTGCTTCTGAATGGGAGCGCGCTGGCGGTGGAGTGGGCGCGCGATCGCTTCCCCGCCATCGTCGAGGCGTGGTACCCGGGCCAGGCCGGAGGAACCGCCATCGCGGATGTTTTGTTCGGCGATTACAACCCGGCCGGCAGGTTGCCGGTCACGTTTTACAAGTCCGCCGATCAACTGCCGCCGTTTGAGGACTACGACATGAGAGGCCGGACCTACCGGTACTTCCAGGGCGAGCCTTTGTACCCCTTCGGATTTGGACTGAGCTACACCCGGTTCACTTACCGGCTTCTCACCGTGCCAAAAACAGCGTCGGCGAAGCGGGAGGTGAGAATCCAGGTGGAAGTGCAAAACGCGGGGAAGCTGGCCGGCGAGGAAGTGGTCCAACTGTATTTGAAGCGGCGCGGGGAGCAGGGCGCGGTGCCCATCCGCTCGCTCGAAGGGTTCGAGCGAATCGCACTCCGGCCGGGTGAGAAGAAATTCGTGGAATTCATCCTGACGCCGCGCCAGCTCTCGCCGCCGGGAGATGTCGAGATCGCGGTGGGAGGCAAGCAGCCCGGCTATCGTGGAGCGGCGGATGCCTCCACCACGCAAGTACTCACGGCGAATATGACGATCGCGCCGTGAGCGGAGAGAGTATGACAACGATGAAACCGCGCTCCGGCCGCCTGGTGGCGGCTTTCTCGATCTCGATTGCCTGCCTGTTGCCGCTTTCCTCGCAGACGGCGCCGCCACACGCGCTGACGCTGCCGCTGAAGTGCGCCAGTGGCGATTGCTCCCTGCTTCACGGTGCGCCGCAGACGGCGGGAATGCGCAGCGGGTTCGTCCGGCTGAAGCCGGGCGACTCGGTCGGCTGGCACACCACCGGCCAGAACGAAGAGTCGCTGGTGATCCTGCGCGGGCAGGGTGAAGCCCTGATCGAAGGCGAGCCAGGGCGATCCTTCACGGCGCCGGGGTTTGTTTACGTTCCTCCGGCCACGCGCCACAACGTCGAGAACACGGGCGGCGAGGTGCTGGAATACGTGTACGTGGTGGCGCCGGCGGGCAGGTAATGAACATCAGCATTACGGGCGCTTCCGGTTTCATCGGGCGGCATCTCGTGAAGAGCCTCGCCCAGGCCGGCCACTCGCCGCGCGCGCTGAGCCGCCACGCGCCTCCCGCGGAGAGTCTGCGCGAGGCCGACGCCGTCATCCACCTGGCGGGCGAACCCGTGGCGCAGCGCTGGACGGCCGAGGCCAAGCGGCGCATTCGCGAGAGCCGCGTCGAGGGGACGCGCAACCTGGTGGCGGCGCTGGCCGCGCTCCCGCGGAGACCGGAAGCTCTGATTTGCGCCTCGGCCATCGGGTACTACGGCTCGCGAGGCGATGAAATCCTTACGGAATCTTCCGCGCCTGGGAGCGGCTTCCTGCCGGAAGTGTGCGTGGCATGGGAGAGAGAGGCGCAGGCCGCGGAGGCATTCGGCATGCGGGTGGTGCGCGTGCGCACGGGCCTGGTGCTGGATGCTGGCGGCGGCGCGCTGGTGCGCATGCTGCCGCCATTCCGCATGGGCTTGGGCGGCAGACTGGGCAGTGGACGGCAGTGGATGTCGTGGATCCACCTGGAGGACCTGGCGGCATTGTTCCAGTTCGCGGTGGAGCGGCAGGTCCGCGGACCGCTGAATGCGGTGGCCCCGTACCCCGTCACCAACTCGGACTTCACTCGTGAACTGGCGCGCACTCTCGGGCGGCCCGCGGTGTTTCCCGTCCCGGGATTCGCACTGCGGTTGCTGTTTGGCGAAATGGCGGACGTGCTGCTGACGAGCCAGCGGGTTGTGCCCGGCGCGGCCGAGGCCGCCGGATTCCGGTTTCGCTTTCCGCAGTTGGCCGAGGCGCTGGCGGGCCTGCTCGGGCGGTGACGCGGCCTGGGTAGCGCCGGGGGGCTTTGCCGCCGGTGGGGGTCGGCCAGAATGGGAAGAACACCGGCGACAAGATCGCCGGCGCTACTAGCGCCCGGCCCGTGCCGCCAGTCGCGTATAATAAATAAGTAACGGAGAGGACTTGTGTCGTTGCGCGCGTATTTTCGTCTTTTCACCCAGATTCAGTTGATGCCCATTATGGAAAATGGCGAGGAGATCCTCGTCGGCGGGCAGGCCGTGCTGGAAGGCGTCATGATGCGCGCTCCCCATAGCTACTGCGTGGCGGTGCGCAAGCCGGACGGCGAAATCGTCAGCGAACAGGCGCCGCTCGCCCGCATGTCCGAAAAGCACAGGATTTTCAAGTACCCGGTCTTCCGCGGCGTGGGGACCCTGTGGCAGGCCATGACCCTGGGGATCAGGGCCCTGCGATTCTCCACCAATGTATTGCTCCAGGACCCCCAGCAGGCGGCCAATCAGCCAGCAAAAGAAATCCCCGGTTGGGCCATTGCAGCCAACCTGATTTTCACGTTCGGCATGTTCATTTTCATGTACAAGTTCGTGCCGCTCCTGCTGGTGACCAAGCTGCAGAAACTGTATCCGGCGCTGGCCGGCCGGGTGGCGTTCAACGTGGCCGATGGCTTGATCCGCATGGCCATCTTTCTGGGGTTCATGTTCGCCATTTCTCTCCTGAAGGACATCCGGCGCGTGTTTGAGTATCACGGCGCGGAGCACAAGGTGGTTTTCAATTTTGAATCGGGCCAGCCGGTGACGGTCGCCAACGCGCAGCGGTTCACCACGTTCCACCCGCGGTGCGGCACCAGTTTCCTGTTCGTCGTATTGATCCTGTGCATCCCCATCTACACGCTCATCCCCTTCGATGGGTTCCTGCCGAGATTGCTCTCGCGCATCGTGCTGCTGCCGCTCATCGCGGGCCTGAGCTACGAGGTGATCCGCTTCGCGGCCAAGCGGCGCGGCTCGCTGCTGGCCACGCTCGCCGCGCCGGGCCTCTGGCTGCAGCGCATCACCACCAAACCGCCGGCCGACGACCAGACGGCGGTGGCCATCCGCGCGCTCGAAGGCGCCATGGCCCTCGAAAAGGCGCAAGGCGGACAACTGGTCATCGCCTGACCATCCATGCAATTCGCTTCCAAACTCGATCAACTCGAAGAACGCTTCGAGGCTCTCACCCGGCAGATGGCCGACCCCGCCGTGATCGGCGACGCCGATCAGTATCGCAAAGTGGCCAAGGCGCACAGCGAACTGTCGGAGGTGGTCTCCGCCTACCGGGAGTGGAAGAAGAACGAGGATGCGCTTTCGCAGGCGCGCCCCATGCTCGCGGACGGCGACCCCGATTTGCGCGCCATGGCGCAGGAGGAAATCACCAGTCTGGAGCCGGAACTGGCCCGCCTGGAAGAGCATCTCAAAGTGCTCCTGCTGCCCAAGGACCCCAACGACGACCGCAACGTGGTGCTCGAAATCCGCGCCGGCACGGGGGGCGATGAAGCCACGCTGTTTGCGGCCGAGATCTTCCGCATGTATTCGCGCTATGGGGAGTCGCAGGGCTGGAAGATCGAGGTGACCTCCGCCAGCGAGTCGGCCGTGGGCGGGCTGAAGGAAGTCATCGCCCTGGTGAGCGGCGACAACGTCTACAGCAAGCTCAAGTACGAAAGCGGCGTGCATCGCGTGCAGCGCGTGCCCGTCACCGAGCAGCAGGGGCGCGTGCACACTTCCGCCATCACCGTGGCGGTGCTGCCGGAGGCGGACGAAGTCGAGGTCAAGCTCGACCCCAAGGACGTTCGGATCGATACTTTTTGTTCCTCGGGCCCTGGCGGCCAGTCGGTCAACACCACCTACTCGGCCGTGCGCCTCACCCACTTGCCGACCGGCCTGGTGGTCTCCTGCCAGGACGAAAAATCGCAGATCAAGAACCGCTCCAAGGCCGAGCGCGTGCTGCGCTCGCGGCTGTACGAGCTGGAGCTCGAAAAACAGCAGGCCGCGCTGGGGGCCGAGCGGCGCAGCATGGTGGGCACGGGCGATCGCAGCGAGAAGATCCGCACCTACAACTTCCCGCAGAACCGCGTGACGGATCACCGCATCGGCCTGACGCTGCATCAACTGGATTTCGTGATGGAAGGGAAGATGGATGCCATCTTCGAAGCCCTGACCACCTATTACCAGGCCGAAAAGCTGAAGCAGCAGAGCGAGCAGGGTGTGGTGGTCTGAAGCTCTCATGACGGTGCACACGGCATTGCTCCAGGGCGTCCGCCTGCTGGAGGATGCCAGTATCGCGGCGCCCCGGCTGACCGCCGAGGTGCTGCTGGCGCACGCCATTCGCCAGGAACGCGTCCACCTATACGCCCACCCCGAGCGGGAATTGCAAGAGGTGGAGTGGCTGCACTATGGCCGCTACCTGCACGAGCGTCTCAACGGCAAACCCACGCAGTACATCACCGGGCGGCAGGAGTTCTACGGGCGCGAGTTTCGGGTGACGCCGGACGTCCTGATTCCGCGCCCGGAGACCGAGCACGTGGTGGAAGTCGCCCTCCAGACGGCGCCGGCGGCCAAGCGCGTGCTCGATGTCGGAACCGGCTCCGGCGCGCTGGCGGTGACGCTGCAACTCGAAACCGGCGCCGAGGCATGGGCCACGGACATCTCGCCGGCGGCCGCCACCGTCGCCGCCGGAAATGCCGGCAGACTCGGTGCGTGGGTCAACGTGGTGGTCTGCGATCTGATGGAAGCTATCGCCGCCGGCGCCATGGACCTGATCGTCTGCAACCCGCCTTATGTGCCGAACGCCCAGCGGCAGGGCTTGCAGCGGGAGGTCCGGGACTGGGAGCCCCCTGTGGCGCTCTTCGCCGGCGAGACCGGGTTCGAAGTCTACGGCCGCGTTGCGACCGATGCCCCGCGGGTCCTCGGCCCCGGCGGTTGGCTCGTCATGGAACTGGGCTTCGGCAGCCGCGATTACGTCGCCGGCCTTCTCAGTGGATGGCGGGACGTGCGCATCGAGCCCGACTTGGCCGGCATCCCAAGGGTGATCGCCGCGCGCCGTGGGTAGGGGCCGGATGGCATCCGGCGCGGCTGATAGCTGAAAGCTGATGGCTGAAAGCTCTCCCTAGAAGATGAAGCTGAGGCCGCCGCGGAAACTGCGGGGGGTCTCGACCAGCAGCACGCTCTGGCCATCGGCCATGGCCAGCGGCAGATAACCCTGCGCCAGCATGTTGCGAAGATCGGCGGTGGCTTCCATGCGCCAGGGCAGCATGGAGAAGCCCGGAATCGGCTGCCGGATGTAAATGTTCAACCCCGGCAAGGGGGCGACGGGCTGGGTGCTGTAGAGGTGGCCGGGCATGGCCCAGCGGTGGCTGTCGGTCCACTGATAGCTGGCGATCATGTGCGTGCCGGTCCGGGGCAAGGTGGCAGTGACGCGGGTGGTGGCGGCCTGCTTGCGGCCCGAGCGGATCATGGAGCGCAGCTCATCGGGACTGTCGCTGACGAGCTCGCGGTCCTGCGCGGTGAGCGCGCCCATGGAACCATACATCAGAGTGGCGCTCAGATGCTCGCCCAGATTCTGCGTGACGGCGGCCGTGTATCCCACGCTGTGATAATCGCCGGCATCGAAAATCGAGTTGTCGGAGAAGAGGTCGGGGAGGATGTCGCCGCCGCTGTACATACCCGCGGGCGCCACCAGCGAGAGCGCGGCATTGGTCACCGATTCGCGGTAGGCGGAAACCTGATAGGTCCGGGAGCGGGCCTTGAGAGAATACGTCAATTCGTACTCTTCGCCGCGCTGGATTTTCGGCCGCGCGCCCAGCAAAGAGATGCGCGGGAACAGGCCGAGGGTGCCGAGATCGCGCTGCAGATCCCCATCCTGGGAGACCGCGCCGGCGAGGTCGGGCCGCCCGTTGCCGGAGGTGTAGGCGAAATCCACTTCGGCGTTGTTCCCGGCCTTGTAGCTCAGGCGCGCATAGGGGCTGAAATAGTTCAGGTGATCGAAGAACGAGACCGAATCGAGCGTGAATCCATACTGGAGCGCGACGTCTTCGGTAAGCTGCGAACGGTCGTTGAAGGCGGCGGACATGGAGCGCAGCATCGGCAAAGCCGAGTCCGTCCCCGCCGCGGCCGCGCCCAGGCGCTCGGGCAGGAACAATTGCCGCATGGTGAGCGAAACCTCGGGGCTGCCGCCGGCGATGTCGCGGCTGTAGCTGGTGCGGAAGGCCGCGGTGGGCACCCCCGTCTGCGAGCCGTATCCCACGTTGCCGCTCACCTGGAGCAGGTTGGCGCCGTAAAGCGAAGTAGCCAGCGCAAAAGCCGTGCCGAGATCCGCTTCGTTGCCGATACCCGTGACCAGCGGGCCATCTCCCGCGGAGACTCTCAGGATGCCGCGCGTATCCGAGAACATCGAGCTGCGCGCGCTGGTTGCCGGGTTGCCAGCCAGTGGATCGGCGGCGAATCGCAGCACCGGCCGGGTGGCTGAGGCGGTGCGCAGAACCCACTTCCACTCGTCGCTCATGAGACTGCCGTTTTCGACCGATGGATAGGAGAGCTGGATGGTGCTGAACAGCGTGTTCAGGTTCACGTTCAGCACGCTCCGCATGCCGGGCTGCACCAGGATGTTCCTCTTGAGCGCGGGAACAAAAGTGGCGAGCGTCACCTTGACGGAGTAGAAGTCGGGAAACAGCCCCAGGAACTTGAATTGGCCGAGGTCGTCGGTCTGGACCTTCCCATAGACGCGGTCCTGGCGGTTGTAGAGCAGGACGATAGCGCCCATCTGCGGGATGCCCATGGAGTCGCTGACCACTCCGCTGATGACACCGGAGAGCCGGATCGGTCCGGCCGCCGGCGAAACACAAGGCGCCGCCAGACAGGCAATCCCTATTGCCAGGAACGCGGCCGTCTTGTGCGTCTTCGTGCTAAACATCCGCGACGCTCATTTGGGGAGCGGGGGCACCCGCTCATATCAGGTTACCGTAAATTGGACCGAAGGGGTAAGGGTTTGGTTGCGATTTTTATCGGTTACCTTCAGCCGGAGAGTGTACTGGCCCGGAACCAGGGTATTCAGGGGAAGAAGTTTTTCAATTGTGACCTGGCTGGTGGAGGCGCCTGGAATCTGCGCCAAGTCCTCAGTGTAATTGAAGATCCTCTCGTTGGTGCCGTTTTTCAGCACTTCATACTCCACCTGCCCGGACGGCAAATGGGTTCCCTCTTCCGCCCCGAAGTTATAGAGCTTCATGTAGATACCCATCTTTTCATCGTGCTTGAAAACGTCATCCATGCGCGGCCGCACCTTGGAGTCACCAATCACGAACTGGCCGGTGCCGATGTTCTTGGAGGGGACCTTTTCAATCACGTCGGCCAGAATCAGGGTGCTCGAAGAGAGCTTATCGGGATCCAGGCGGGGCACCGTAACGGCCACCTCGTAGACGCTGAGGTTGCCGCCCACGACGTCCTTGGCATTGACGTTCAACCGGTAGGTGCCGGGGGCCAGCGGGATCGTCTTCTGATAAATGGACTTGCCCTTGGTGAACTCTTGCAGGTACTCGGGCGGTGTGGTGGCCGTGACGGTGTCCTCGAATACGTTCACCACGCGCCGGGTCATGGTGCTGAACTTCGCATAGATGTCGACCACGGCTCTTTGCACGCCGTCCTTGAACTGGAATTGCAGGTCTTTTCTGTCGAACTGGAGCGTGACGTTGGTGAGCACCGAGGCATCCGTGACGGGGAAGAAATCGACTCGCACCTTCATCGGCAGGATGTTGTAGCTGAGGCGCGAGGTAACGGCGGATTCCAGGTCCTTGAACTTGATCTGCGGCGGCTTCTGAAGATTGGCGAACTGCTCCAGGCGGGTGAACTCGTTCATGCTTTCGGGCTGGCCGCCGAATGGGGTGCCGAGGTGAGTGCCGTCGGTGTTTTCGAAGCGCTGGGTCTTGTCGGAGAGTCCCATCGACTCCATCATGGTGAGGCCGGCGCCCGGCACGTAGAGCAGGGCGTCCTTTTCGGAGGGGTCCATGGTCATGTGATACTCGCCCGTCATGGTGGGGTCGACGAACTCGATAATGATGTTGGTGCCGACGCCTTCGATGTAGCGGTAGCGCCACTGTTCGAAGGGGTAAGTGGAAGTTTCGCCGCCGCCCTCCTCGGGAGGCCGCTCGTAACTGCCGCCGGAGGGGTGGGCTTCGATTTCGTCGGGCGGGCCGTAGGTAATGTAGATGCGCCCGCGGTCGGTCTTCCAGCCGGGAATGCCGGAAGCGTAATGCTCGTTGGCGTAGGCGATGCGCCGGTAGTGTTCTTCCTTGAACTCGTTCTCGACGGTATCCGGGGTGGGATCGCGGCGCAGCCAGAACTGCTCGATGAACTGCTCGCGCTCTTCATCGGTCTGGAGGCGCTTGAAAGCGGCGCGCTCCTCGTCGGTGATGATGTAGGCGACGTCCTCGTTCAGCCATTTGCGGTAGGGCGTTTCGAGCTCCTTGCGGAGCTTCTCCTCGCGCTTCTTCTTCTCCCTTTCCGACAAGGGCCGGGAGATGGTTTCGCGCTGCGGCGCGGTGGAGGCCTTCCTGGTCTCCGGCGGATTCTGATCCGTCTGCTGTGCCACGGCGAAGAGGCCGACGACAATGGACAAGGAAACGCAGGCAATCGAAAGGCGTGTGGCGTTCATACGGCTCACCGTTTCCTCAGAACATGGCTCAATTAGCTTAAACCCATTTTAGATCGGGCGGCTAGACACGGTCAATCCCGTGAATGGGGGGCACAGGTGTGCGGAGGAGGGGCAGAGGCGTGGAACCTTTTTCATTCACAGAAATTTTCGAATTCTTTTCTCTTTATTTGCAGTAAGTTACGCGACCGAAACGAAGATACGGAGATGCCGCGGCGCTAACGTGGGAGACGGAAGAGGGAGTCCGGCCGCCAGCATCCGCCTTTAAGTTCCCCATACCCTCCCCATTACCCTCACCGCTCCCTAGTTGGAGCGTTCCTCTCCACTTCCGGATTCCCTCTTGTTCTCGAAAGCGGGTGGCCTCGCGCCCAATCTGCCGCCTGGAACTGAAGCGCGGGTCGCGCCTGCATCTTACGGCAGTTCCCAGTCTTCGATCGACAGGCCGGGAACACGCGAGAATTCGCGAGTGTTCACCATTACTCTGGCCCCGGTTGCTCCCGGCATTTTTACGGCTACGTCTGACGGTAAGGGCGCTGGCGCCATTACCCATGTGAACGGCTCCGCGGTTACCACTCAGAATCCGGCACAGCCGGGAGAACTGGTGATTCTATATGCCACCGGACTCGGGCAAGTGACGCCTGCCGTTGCGACCGGCGCATTGCCGGCGGGCGTTTCCGCCGGTGACTCTGACCATCGGCGGCATCAACGTCGGTCCGCAGGACTTCATCGCTCAGGTCCACTGGGACACCAAAGGGGTGCTCTTGAGATACTCTTCCCCCTGCTCCGCGTTCAGATCGTCGGCCCGCCGGCGGTGCTGTCCGAGGATTACGCGAACAACTCCTGGGCGCGCATCAACCTCTGTGCCACATGGACGCCATGCGGGCAGCGGACCGCGCAGGTCTGGCAGTCGCCGCACCGCACTGCCTGATGCTCGGCGGCCATCCGCAGGAAGTGCTCCCGGCCCAAGCCGAACTGGCCGTAGCCGTCCGCGTACATGACGAAACGCACCATATCGGCGACCGGCAAGCCTTTGGGGCACTGGCCCTTGCACTCGCCGCACATGCGGCAGAAATAAGGAGTAATCTCCTCCAGGCGGGCAGTCAGGAGCTTGGCGTCGGCGTCGGTGAACTCCTCCGCCATCACCTTGAAGTTCTGTTCCAGTTGGTCGGTATCCGTCATGCTCGGGACAGTGGTGTCTATGGAGGGATTCTTGAGGACCCACTTGAGCGCCGCCGGGGCGAAATTGGCGGACTTAGCCAGCGCCCCTGCAGGTCCGGCCTGGCCGCGGGGCGCCGATTTGGCCATCACCTTCATGGCCACCACGCCCACGCCGGCATGGTGAAGCTTCTCGATGGCCGGGCCGTATGTCGCCGGCGAGGCGAAGCTGTACAGCGTCTGGAGCACGTCCAGCTTGCACTCGATGACGCGATCGGCGACGGCCGGCAAGTCGTGAGTGCTGATGCCGATGAACCGCGCCTTGCCCTGCTGCTTGGCCGTGCGCAGTGCGTCGACCAGCTCGTCGGAGATCGCGGCCGCAGTGTCGTATTTATGCAGTAGCCAGACGTCCAGGTGGCCGGTGTTGAGCTCCTTGAGGCTGGTTTCGAGCTGCGCCAGGCAGCCGGCCCTGTTGTTGGCCTCGCACTTGGACGAAATGAAGACGTCCTTCCGCTTCGCGCCCAACCCGGCTGCCAGCATGCGCTCGTTCTGGCCGCCAGAGTATCCGCGGGAAGTGTCGAAGTAGTTGATGCCCATGTCGGCGGCCCGGGTGATCACGGTCGGGTCGGACGTGATCATGGCGCCGTAGCCGACGGTTGAGACCTTCAGGCCGGTCTTGCCCAGAACGCGGTAAGTAATCTTACCCCGCGGCGGGGACCCCGGCTGCGGAGCCGAAGCGGGGCCGGATGTTGTGGATGCCAGACCGGCGGCCGGCAGAGCCAGGCCGGCGGCCAGGAAATTGCGCCGGGATGTGTCGGTTTTCACTGTGCCTCCTTGAATTTCCGTTGAGAAGACCTAGCCGGAATTTCCATTTTGGATTCTCGGCTCCTTTTAGTATATATCCGGCCGCCATCCCTCCGATTCTGCAACTTGCAGTTGGGTGACTTGAAAGTGGCGGATTCTCCGATTCCGAAGCGAGTCGCGGGAATTTAGGCGTTTCTCCAGCCCGTCGGGGCGAAAGGGAGTGGCCCACGGCGCAAGCCGTGGGACCAGTGAGCAACCGTGGTAGCCCCCGGAAGGGGGCGGAAGAACGTCTTTTCGCCCCCATCTATACCGCGGCCGCCAGTCTGATCGCGGCCGCCGATGGGTCCCACGGGGGCCATGGTCCGACGCCCTCATCGCGTGCGAGAAGACCGGACGCCAAGCGCGCGTGATCCGCTTGGACCCGAAGTATTGCGATGCGATCGTGCGCCGGCGGTTGGCGTGGACGGGGAGCCGGGCGCAGCGCGCGGGATAGCCGATGCCGAGCCCTGCTCTCCGGTTTACGGAGTGGTGGAGTCTGGCGCGGCGCGGCTGATGCGGATGCGCACGTCGCTGGAATTGTTGAACGAGAAGGCGGGCGGCGTGCTCGGGGCCGTGACCGCGACGAAGTCGGCGCGGTGAACGTCTTCGAGGTAGAACGACGCGCGCGGGTCGGCGGCTACCGGCTCGATCTCGGCGTGGCTCACTTCCACGTTCTTCATGTGGCGGAGAAAGAAGCCCTGCGAAGGAGTAGGGCCGAACATGCCCGGCTCGGGGTACATGTTCTCCCGCTCGGGCACCTGAATCTTGGTCGAATCCGCGGGCGCGCCGCCGGCGTGCTGCACGTAGATGTCCGAAAGCTTGACGTCTTCAATGAGGTAGCCGGGGATTCCGCTGAGGACAGAGCTGTAGCGCGAGGGGGTGTTGAAGGAGTTGACGTTGTTGATGAGGACGCGGCGCAGGGTGCCCACCTTGGTGGATTCTTTCGGCCCGCGCAGGCGCGCGCCGAGGCGCAGGAAGATGGGGCAGTTGGTGATATCGCGCATGGTGAGGTTGGTGACGGTGATGTCTTCCAGCAGGGCGCCGTCGACGGTTTCGAGTGCCAGGCCTCCGCAGCCCTCGAAAACGCAGTTGGAGATGGCGATATTGATAAATCCGCCGTTGGACTCGGTGCCGCACTTGATGCGGCCGGTCCCGCCGCCCCTCCTCTTGAAGGTGCCGTCGAGCACCGTGCCCAGCTCCCAGCAGCCGGTGACGTAGCAGTCGGCGATGGTGACGTTCTGGGTGGGCTTGGCAAATCCGAGCGCGTAGCTGGACTTGGGGCAGATGCCGTCGTCCCACGGGGAGTTGACGGTGCAGTTGGAGACGTGGACGTTCTTACAGCAATCGATGTCCATGCCGTCGCGGTCGGTGTCGATTTTGAGGTTGTCGATGGTGAGATTGTCGACGCCCGTGAGCAGCAGGCCAAAGTGGCCGCCCTTGAGAATCGAGAAGTCGCGGAGCGTGACGTTGCGGCAGCTCTTGAGGGCGATGGCCTTGTTGCCGGCGCCGGCCTGCTCGGCGCGATAGATCGGGTAGCCGCCGCGAGCCGCGCGGCCGGCCCCGAAGCTGAGGCCCTTGCCCCAGATCAGCCCCGGCCCGGCGATCGAGACGTCGCTGAGGTTCTCGCCCCAGATCAGCGAGTTGTGCCAATGGTTGTGGCCGTAGTCCTGGTAAGCGTTCCAGGCGGTGTTGGGCTCGGCGGCGGCGTAGGTTCCGCCCATGTAGCCGGTGGTCTGGCCGGGAAGCGGAGACTCGGCGGCGATGATCGCGGAACCTTGCGAGAGGTAGAGGCCAACGTGGCTCTTGAGACGGATGGAGAACGAGACATAGTTGCCTCTGGGGAAGACCACTGTGCCTCCGCCGGCGGCCGCGGCTGCCTCGATGGCCCTGTTGATGGCCGGCGAGTCGACCGTCTTGCCGTCGCCGGTGGCTCCGAAGGCGCGGACGTTGAAGAACGTGGGCGTGGCCGAACCGGCCGCACCGGTGCTCTGTGCGGCGCCGAATGCGGGGAGCGCCGCGGCTGCCGACGCGGCAAGTCCCATGCTGCCGATCTTCAGCAGGTCACGGCGTGCGGAATCGAATGTATTCATTGCGACCGCCATGCTAACACAGTGCGGCTTGTCGTTTAAGCACCGCCGCACTCCACGCCGCGCTTTTGGACACTTGTGGCGTTCAAATCATTCACGCAAATCCTTTTTTTGTAAGGGTTAGGTTTGGTCGGGCCGCCGAGATTTGAACTCGGGACCTCTTGCACCCCAAGCAAGAAATATCAATTACTTACGAGCAGTCCTCACTGAAAACAAAAGACTTGCAGTGGTGCGATTTGGACGCCAAATGGACGCCAAAACCCCAGGCCCGGTGGTTTGGACTCCACGTGGACTCCGCAATCTGGTTGCCGCTCGTGCGCGGTTGCCCCCGAAATCGCGGAACTCCTGAAGGAGAAGACGACAAGGGTTTCCTCGGCAGGCCATAGCCCACTGTAGCGGTTATGATGGTACGTGGCCCTCCGGTTGCTCCAATCGGAACCGTATCTTTCTTTAATCGCAAGAGGATGGGGGGGACCGGCGAAAATGGCACTCGACCGATACGATCCCTGGGCGCTTCCAGTGCTCTCAGCCTGGCCGAAGGTGCTGCAGATCGTGAAGGGTGCCATTCCCACACCGGAAGTCGTCGAGATCTTTCTCACCAACTACTGTAATTTCCATTGTCCCCATTGCAGGTTCAAACATCATCACGGCGACACGACATCTTTCGCCGAGCTCCCTTTGATGAGGCGTTTGCTGGAGGATCTTGCAGAAAGGCGAATCGAAAACATTGAGTTGTCGGGTGGGGGCGAACCGCTGATCCATCCAGACGCGACTGAATTGCTCGACTGTCTAATCGATGGGAAATTCCGAGTGGGATTGATAACGAACGGCTATCCATTCATCGATCAGGTGGGACTTCAGGAGCGGGTGGCAGCATGTTGCACCTGGATTCGCTTCTCCGTGGACGCTTTCACAGACGAAACCTACCGGCGTGTTCATGGCGGAAAAGGATTGAGCTACGGACTTCTAAAACAGGCCTTGATCAGCTTACGAAAACGCGCCGCAGGAGGTCCTCGGATCGGCCTCAAGATGCTGATATCAAAACTGAATATCAGCGATGTGCAGTTGGCCGTCTCCGAAGCGATCGACATCGGCGCCGATTACCTTCAACTGAAGTTCCTGGGCTTCCCCACGGAACTCCTTGTGAGCAACGGCGAAGCCGAGAGGATCTGCGAACAGATCCGTGGGCAGTTGGCTACGCTTGGCGAGATACCTCTTTCCGTTGATTTTCTCCCGTCCTACCAGGGGGTTCTCCGTTCCGAGAAGTGTCTCATAACGTTCCTTCACCCGGTGGTTGATTGGGATGGTGAAGTGTATGTTTGCGCGTTCTTCGAGCATCGCAAGGGTCGGCATTCCTTAGGCAATATTCGCAACGGGGGGTTCTTCGAGGTTTGGAATTCGACGCACCATCGCGCGGTTTTCGACGCCGTGGATTCGCAAGAATGTATTCCGAACTGCCCAATGAGCCGCTACAACCCTCTGGTCGATTTCATGGTCGCGGAGGAATACCGGCGAGGTTTCATTTAGAGGGGTGTGGCATGGTGGATCTGCGGAGAATCAGGCTTGATAGAGACGGGTTGATTACTCAGGATGGGCGCGGCCAAATGCGGCGCTATGGCCTGGCCACTTCCGAGGTTGCCGCCATCAAAGACGACCCTGATGGTGTGCTGCCTGTCATCGGCGCCAAGCTGCAATGGCCAGTTGAGTTCTTCAGCGCTGGCAAAATGGCAGTGGCTCTCGAAGTCGTTGACGAGGCCACCGCATGCCTGAGTCGGCCACTACGCATTTACTACGGCATCGAACCGCACTGCAATCTTTACTGCGCGGGGTGCGGCCCTCGCGATTTCAAACACGCCCGTGTACCTGTCTTCCAGGATTTCGAAGGCTTCCTCTTGCAGGAGATTGCCCGCGCTGGGGCTTTTCAGGTGCAGCTAACCGGTGGAGAGATCGCGTTACGCGGACCCGACCTCTTCCGCACCTTGGATGCGACCCGGAGTCTAGGCCTAGCGGTGATTCTGGCGACAAACGGCGAGTGGTCTCACCTCGACCATCCCGATGACTTTGCCGATGAGCTGGCTCGGTACGAGAACGTCATCCAGACGAATATCAGCATTGACGGGACTCCGGAATCGCACGAGCGGGTCAGGGGTACCGGCACTTATGCTAAGACCCTTCAGACGTTGGAGAGGTTGGCCAGGGCCGGCCTGCATCCGCGAATCACCAGCACGATCTTCAAGTCCACATGCAATCGCAAGGAATTGGAGCACTTGATCGAACTGGCTCTAAGATACAAAGCCGCGCTTCAAGTCATCCCGGTGCGCCTGACGGGCAGGGCCTCAGGGCACCGCGACGAAATGCCCACGCGAGCAAGCCTGTTCGAATACACCCGCCACGCCTCCCAACTGCGAACCCAAACCGGGGTCGCCCTGTCCTTTAATTTCGATATTTTTGAAAATACCCGACAGATCCCGATCTTCGATATGCACCACCCGCCATCTTGCGGTGCGCCGTTGTGGGGCGTGCACGTGACGCACACCGGTGAAGTGTACCCTTGCGGATTCGTACAGGCCGCAAAAGGAAACGGCGCGCTGTTCGCAGGGAGGGTGTCAGAGTTGAATAGCCTACTGGATATTTGGCTAAACAGCGAGATATTGCAGCGAGTCCGATCCGCGGGCAAGAGCGCCGTCTGCCAAGCGTGCGGAGACTATGGGCGAGGCTGTTGGGGAGGATGCTGGGTGGCAGCCTGGGTGGAAACGGGCGAGTTGAACGGCATGGACCCATATTGCATCAAGCATCCGGGCGACCCGAAGCTGAGATCACGACAGAGGGAAACGACCGAGATTTTCGCGACTATCTGATGTGTTCAACGATTAGGTACCGGAGTGCTTTGGCGCGACAGGGCAGAAAAGCCCCGCAAGGAGAGTATAGAATGTCTGAGCCGAGACAGAAAAAAGACCTCGAACTAGATTCCCTCGAGAAGGTGATATCGGTCGTTTGTGACCGAAAGAAATTCCTGGGAAGAATCTATGCTGACGAAGAAGTGCAAAAGCAGGATCTACAGTACCCTTACCCGTTCGGCCTCTGGTTTCGCGGGCAGTCCAGACAGCATAGATTGATCCCGTCGATTTTTCGCACACCGCAGATCGAGGGTAAGGACGTACAGGACGCGTGGTACGACGAAAGCATGATGATCCAGCACTTCCGGCAGCGCAATCCGTCCTACGAAGAGACGTATCGGATTCCTTTCGACTTGTTGTGCTTATTACAGCACTACCACCTTCCAACCAGACTGTTGGATTGGACGGAAAGCATCCTTATCGCCCTCTATTTTGCAGTCGGGAACGAACAGGACGACGAATGGGACGGTCAGCTATTCGCTTTGAATGCACGCCGTCTGAACTCCCTGACACGACTGCACGATAAGGAGAAAGGCTACATTTGCGGCTCGGATAGCATCGATGTGGCCATACGCAGTGCGATGGCGAGCGCGCGCGGGGAGAAGGATCTCAGATACGTATTTCAGAGGAATCGGAGTCTTGACATTATTGAGGAGATTAATAAGGGCAGCGAATTCGAGAAGAGCGACATACATTCCTTTAAGTTGTGGCTGGGCGGTGACCGGCGCATCGGTCCCCAACACAATCCGAACTTGGCCAAGCTGCTCACATCCCCAGTGGCCGTTTTCCCAAACCGGCTCAACCCGAGAATGACCTCGCAGCTTTCAATGGTGCTCCTTTTTGGCGGGAAGAGAGGGCGTCCGGCCGAATCTTCGGTGGATGAGGACCAGCCGTTATCGTCTCTGCTGCATGACGTGCGTGACCCGGAGGAGCTAGATGGCGAGCAGAAGGCGCCCAAGAAGTTCTTGGTGCGGTTTTGCATTCCAAGCGCTGCCAAGAGGAAGCCCCGTGATCAGCTTCGAAGCGTTGGCATGCACGAAGCCGCCCTATTCCCCGAGTTGGATCATATAGGAAGCTATGTCCGGAAGGAGTGGACGTTTCCGCGTAACAGTAACTGAGCGCGCCCGGCGGCCAGCGCGCTATTGGATAAGCGTCGTAGCCAGCGGCGATTGTTCCTGGCGGTTTCCTGGAGATCGCGGGACTTCAGGAGACGGACTCTCTGGCGTGCTTTGAACCTGCTCGATTGCCTGAGCGAGCTTGTTCTGAATGCGGCGCGTTAGCTCGTTTTGCCGCTCAGGCGTGACAAAGGTGTATTCGCCGGTCATTTCCAGATCGCTGTGGCCGGCAATCTTGGAGGCTTCGATGGCGCTGCCGCCGACTTGTTGCCGCCAAGTGATCTTCGCCCTCCGCAAGGAATGCGGCCCCAGTCCTGGAAAGTCGCATTCCTCGGCTTCCGCCGCCTGATGGAGTGCGTCGCGCACGCCCGAGTCCCAGAGCGGCTTGCCTGACGCCCGTCTTTGCTGGAAGACGAACGAATTCGGCATGGCCTTGTCCTCCGCGGCTTTGGCCCGGAAGCGCCCAGCCAGATCGCCGATTCCCAAAACGCGCCGGCTACCATCGCTCTTGGGGCGGCCAACGTCCTGGTGCCAAACGCGCTGTTCGATCTTGATCGTGCCGGCGTCCAGGTTTACATGGCACCACGTCAGACCGAGGACCTCGGAAATCCTGGCGCCGGTTGCGATGCAGGTTTCAACGATGAGCTTATTCGGGTCGTCCAGACGCGCCAGCACTCGCGCAGTTTCTTCGAATGACAGAATTCGACGCTCATTTTTGTGGCGCTTCGGGCCGAGTTTCGCCTTGCTGACGGGGCTGCGCTTGCCCTCTTCCCAGAGCCCGTGTCCCTCGGCGTAATGGTAGATGCGGTTCATGATCGCGCGCACGCCGTGCCTGGTCCACCAGGAATCGAAGGCAGTGTGAAGCCAGTCCTCCACAGCCTGCGGCTGGACCTGATTGAGACGGAGACTCCCCCACCGCGGAACGATGTGCTGGCTCAGGTAGAAGGTTTCCTTTTCGCGGGTCGGTCTGGCGATTTGGTCTGTCCGGCCAAGGTAGCCCTGCTCGTACATCGCCGCCACCTCGGAGAGCAGCGCTACGCCGGTCGCCGCTACTTGCTGGACGGCCTGCTCGATGGTCGGCGCGTTCAACTTTCCCAGGACTTTATCCCGCTCGACTTCCGCTTGCTTCTTGGTGATGGCACCCTCGCCCTTGCTGGGCGCGATCTCGTGGTACCGCCGAAGAACTTTGACAAAGCCATCCGGCTGGATGACGTCATCGTAATACCGAAAGACCCACGGCCAGCCCGCTCGGTCCTTTCGGGGCTTGACCTGGGGATGCTGCACCCGTGCTTTCACTCGTAAACCTCCAGCCAGCCTCTGGAGGTTACCTTCAGCTTGCAAAATCATGCAAGTCCCGTATTATCAAAGAATTGAGAGGATTTAGACCGCAATTGGCAATCCTTCTCGAATTCCTGGCAGCTCTCTCCTGCTATTAAAACCCGACATTTCCGACATTCCCGGCCTAAGCGACTGATTCTGTTAGCAAACCCGGTGTCGGGTTCCTCCAAAAAACCTGCCATCGACCCGACATTTCGGGCCAAAAACCCGACATCGCGCTGGCCCTTACCGGTCATCGCCATCCTCGTCGTCCGGCGCTTCCGGTAGGACGGTGCTTCGCAGAAAGTGCAGGACCTGTTTGGAGGAGCCGGCGATGAATCGCCGAATTGTCAGAGTCTGTCGCTTCTCGTCGATTGAGGCGAGGAGGCCCTTTTCGTGAAGCCGCTTCTTCAGCGTCTGCTCAGTAACCGCCAACTGTTCGCCCACATCGCGTCCGGCGGTTTGGACGACCCGATAGGCTGCCGTGGACTCCAGGTAGATGGCGTCACCTTCCACCCATCCAACGCAGTCCCCAAGAGGGGACCAATTACCGGCACCGGTGGAACGCCAGCCGCAGGCTCCGGGCGTTCGGTCGGGCATCGTGCCCTCACGCGATTGCAGATGGGCACGCCCAGATGAAAGACATGCCCGCAGTGATTCCAGAAAACGCGAGGTCGGCTCGGTTGCCGTTTGATGTTTGGCCTGTGCGGCCGCCGCTGCGCGGAGGGCCTCCCAGCAGAGGTTCGATAGCTGCTCGCGGCCAGCACTGTCCAATGCCCCGGATGCAACGCTGAACTCCAGGTACAATTCGAAACCGGCTTGCAGGTTTGCGACGATCTCCGGTGTGCGAGCGTGAGCTGAATTGCGCAGGGCGGTGGCTCGATATTCAGCGACTTTCCGGTCGAACGCTGCCTTCGCTTCCTCGTAGCGGCCAGCCAACCATCGCACGAAGCCCCCCATGGCTTCGGCGTAGAGACCTCCCTGTGCATCTCTTTGGCATTCGGTGAGATCGCTGATTTTGATGCCGCCTTTTGGAAGCTCCAAGATCAGCAGCCGCGCCCGAACCGACTGGCCGCGTGGGATGTCTTCGCCCGTAGCAAGGATCAACGCGCGCGGTGGTTTTGGCTCCCGCAACTTGGCGGTGGAGTCCAGGCGGCCGCGACCAGCATGGTTTCCGGCTGCGCGAAACACTCTGTCTGCCGCAGCGTGATAACGCGCGACGTCAGTGCCGCTACCCTGCGGGGCGAAGTCGTCGATTACGAACAGCGTATCCTTTGCATGAAAAGCCAGGGCCTCGAGGGCATTTCCCGTCGAAGACCACGCACCAGGCAGGTGCAGCCGGTCCATGCCGGCCCCGAAGAACTGTTGATGCAGAGCCGCCAGTTCGCTTTTGAAGGCGCCGGTTTCTCCCGCCAAGTGCAAGGCGAAGTCGGCTTCACCAAAAACCGCCCGGCACGTCGCCGCCAGCAACGGGAAACTGATCGACGGCGATCCCAACTCAACCAGCCGGAGACTAGCCTTGATCGCGGAAGTAAGCGTATCCGGTCCCGCAGAGAGGCGCAGTTCGTAGCGGCTCAAGGTGCCCAAGAGCCGCACAGTAACGTCGGACACGGCCCCGGCGCCGCAGATTGCACCACCGGCGTGAAGGAAGAGCCAACGACCGTCCACTTTGCGCCAGCCGCTATGTGTGTAAACGCGACGCTCTTCCGCTGTAACCGAGAACGATTGGATTGCTGCACGCGCGTACTCCCTCAGGTTGGGAAACGTGATGGCGTGTGGCCCCATCTGCTCGATCGGCCACTCCATGCTGGCGAGTCCTGACGCAGGAATGTGGAACCGGAACGCGCGACCCATGAGTTCGGATTCAACCTCGAACTCGCGCTTCGTTTCAACGCCGTCGTCAAGGCAGATATTCGTGACGATGGAAGCGCGGTAGTTCGAAAGCTGGGTTTCGACAAGTTGCTCGCCCTTGCTCGTCACGCGAAACATGCCTTCCGGTCTTGACTGAAACTGAGGGGGACGAACGACCTGGAGGCGGGAGGCGGCAATCGGCTTTTCAAACAGTTCGAGCACTCTTGCGGGCCCCCAGGCGGCCAGCAGGTCATCGATGCCATTGACGCCGCAGTCTTCCGGAAGGTTGACAAATTGCGCTTTCGCACTACGCGTCGCTAGTTCCCTAGCGATCCCCTTCCGCGCCCACTTCACGCTGTCGTTGGTGTGGACGTTCGCGTCAAATACGATGAACACCACCCGCCCGTCCCACGGGATACGGCTCAGGTCGGCGATGGGGCCCTTCACATCCAGCCTCTCGCCGTTGGGTCCGCCAGTCTTGCCGATTGTCCCTCGCCAATTCCAAACGCCTGCGATGGCTATCGGGACGAATCGCGGCTTCTCCATTTCGTGCCAGGCGAGTCTCCAAAGGGCCAGCGCCTTTTTCTCGCCTTCGCATAATGCGATTGGAATCGACAGGTCACCGAGTTGATCCGGAGTGACTCCTGGCGGAATGTAGAGTCGATTGGCGCTCCTCGGCGGTCCCAGGTATTTCTTGTCCGGCTTCGCGTTGCCTTGGCCGTCGTATTTCCAATCGGGTTTATCTCTCCGGAGCCGGTAATTGAAAGACCACGCTTCACCTGGCCAGTAGTACGGAATGAGGATGCCGGCGCAATCGCGCGTTCCTTTTTGGCCCACAGCCTCCCGGCCTTCGTGCTCATCAACTCGACGCAGCATGGCTGCATGGGCGATGTCCCGTGTGATCCAGGAACCGGAGAGCGTGGCGTAGTCGTTCTCAGTCAGCGGCCCACCACAGGAAGGCGGGATGAGGTCCGGAATGGGAGTTTGGGCGGTCATTGACGCTCCACTCCCGTCTTCGGCGGCTGGCACCCTTCCGGGTCTAGCCCGATGGCGCGGGCGATGGCAAACGTCAGCGCCCGTGCCTGGGACGACTCGTGGGCTTCTGTAGAGGTACTGGCAACTCGGACCGTTGCCCAGAAGCCGCCGCCATCGGCAGCGCCAATAGCGTATTCCTGCGGGGCCAAACGCTCCAAGAGGCGCAGTGCATCCGCGATTTTCTCGGTAGGCTGAAATCGCCAACGTGACATCCAGCCGCGGTTGCCCGTTAGGAATCGGTCAGGGCCGACGCCCCAGCCCATGACGCGCTCGGCCAAGATCGCCGTGAGATGCTGACTAGTCATGGACCACTCCGCTGCTGACGGCCAGGGTCTTGATCCAAGCCACGACCTCTTCAATGTCGTAACGGATTGAGCCGCAGATTTTGTAGTACCGGGGGCCGCGGTTGAACAGCCGGTGTTTCTGCCAGGTCCGTCGGGATATCCCGGTGAGCTGTTCGAGCTCGACCTCGGAGACAAAACGTCGCTGAAGCTGAAAAGGAGAACTTCCGTTACGCTGCATTACGCTGCCAGAATCTCATGGCAGCGCTACTCGGACGAGTCCGAGCTAGTCCGAGCGGGTCCGAGTTGGGAGTCCGAGTCCTGTGGCATCATCCGCGATAGCGTTTTCAATCGCAGTGATCTTCGGGTCACTGACCTTGCCCTTCAGTGACCTGCCGGCGACCCGTGCTGCTTTCCAATCAAAGACGGTTGTCCTGCCAAGTCTGTGCTCCTTGGCCCACTTCTCCAAGGTGGTCGGCATCTTGTCGAGAATCATTTCCAAAAGGGCCACCTGTGTATCCTTCACTGGCGAAGGTGCGCGTTGGACATTCTGCTCGGGTAGCCTAGTGGCGTCGAGTTGACCTGGAACTGCCGATCCATGCATCGCCAACGCCGCCTCACCCGGTATTGTCACCGAGGCCGCGCCGGTCGGCGGTGACTCGTGGCCGACGGCTTCCGCCTGCTCCCGCCAATGGTTGCTCCGATCAGCGACGGACTCATCGAGCCGCCTCAAGAAATGCTCCATCAGTTTTTGGTCTTCCGAACCGGGCTGGTTGCCCTCTTCCACATATGCCCTGTAGTACTCAGGACTCCACCGAGTGCGTAACGCCCAATCGACATCCGTTTCCCATTTCGTCCAACGCAGTTTCGTTCTTCTGACAACTTCCGGCCCAACCTCGGCTGTAAGCAGATCACCGCCGAGGACCAGTGTAGGATAATGTTTCAGATACTCGCGCGCTTGGGCATTGAAGATCGCCTCAGCGAAAGTCGTGAGATGCTCGATCACCTTCCAGCAGCCGGCATTGATTTCCACAGGATGATAAACGAACTTCGGATTGCTGGGACCGTAAAAAGCAAGGGCTTTCTCTAACTCTTCTGTCGCGGCCTTCTCCGCATCGATGATGTTCTGTAATGCCTCGGCGGGGAGCTTCGGCCGCCCTGCGGAACGCTCCCCCACACCCTGTGGCCCGCTGCCGGGCGGCACACCACGGTAAGGATTGTTCGCCAGGCGGCTATCCCCGGGTTCTCCGCGGCGGATAGCGGTTTGGATGGCCGTCATCGTAAGGTCTTGAAGCGAGGGGAACTCCTCGGTCCATAAGGCCGCTTCCAGTTTCTTGAGTTTTCGTTTCCTCGGGAAAAACTTTTCCCATGTTGGTAACACGACCCGGTCCCTGACCTTGTCGCGAGCCGCTTCTATATCCGCCTCTGAGGGATCAGGCGGTAGCTGCAAATCGGTCACAGCCTCCGGCAGAAGCTTCCTCGCGTAATACCGGGCTTCGCGCAACCGTTCTTCATGGCGCGCCACTTTGGCCGAGTTTCTTCTCCCTCGGCGCCGCGCATACGCTGCATTCAGGTCCGCATCCCGCCTCTCGCGCTTGCGCCGTAGTTCAGGATCGGTTTGCTCGGCCTGTTGGTCGGCTCTGACGGCTTCCAGGAATTGCTTGGTAGGCTCAGCCATAAGTCCGAAAACTTCCGGGTCTGGCTTTTCCTTTGACACCCCTGCTCCTTGCCTGCTCAAGGGTTGAAGGCCGCCAGGGCGAGCAGGATGCCTGTTCGAGCCGGTAGCTAATCGGGACTAGGCGGCCCCTATCAGTCTAACAATTCATCCCCATTTTGTTTGGGCCGCGCTGTGCCCATCGTAAGGTTTCCCGCTCAAATGGAGACTTCGATTTACGCGCCCTCGGCCGGCCCAGGCAGAATACGGATCACCTCGGTCAAGCGTCCACGCCCTGGCTCCTCCGCCCACAGAGACTTGCGGACCGCCTCCAATTGCGCAGCTTGGCTGGCACTGATATCCTCACGGCCCGCCGCACAAATCAAATCCAGCAAGAAATACTTCGGGCCTCGCAGCTCCTGCGTACTGCCGTCGGCGAAATGCAGGATCACCGGGGCCGAACTCAATCTGGCTTCGAGCGCTTGAATGCGTCGTTCAACAGACTTCACCCTTCTTCCTTTCCGGTCTGGCCGCGGCCCCTTCCTGGCAAGCGTTTCACGCTTCTGCGTCAGCCCTTCGCCTTGTCGAGCCAGGCAGCTAAGAACATTTTACTGCTGTGCGCGCGAGGGCGGCCATTTTGGGGTTACGTCGCAGGCACCAGTTTGCGCTACGGGTGGACGCTGGAAAGGAACGAAAGCTGCCGCTCTTCGCGCCACGTTTACCTACGTTGCGCCGGCGGCGCCAACCGCGACCAATGTTGCCACCCGGTACCGCGGGCGCGCCCAAAGCCAAAACACGCCCGGCGGCGGTGCGGCTCGCGCGACCGCTACCGATATGTGAGAATATCGGGCGCGAGTTCGCTGTGACGTGTGCAAAGCCCCTCGTCCCCACGCGCGTGGGGGTAAACCCGTGCGCCGGCTCCAGGCCGCATGACCGTAGACATCTACCGCTATTACCGGGAGGTGCTTCGAAGACAACTGCGCCCTCACCCCTCTTCGGCGGAAAATGATTGTCCGACCGGAAGTCATCGTCGGTAGTGAGCAGGACGAAGCCCCTTCCCTTGTCGTCTGGGATGTCCCGGTGATACGACGCCAAAATGCAAACGAGTGGGAGCGATTCTTCGACCCCTTCTCGATTCCCATCCAACTCCGAGGGCCGGCGACGCTGAACGTGCAATTTCAGACGTTATTTGCCACAATAGGCGAGTTATGGCCGCAACTTCTGGCGCGGATCGCTCCGCGCCGGTCGAACGCTGCTCTTCGGTAGAGGAGATCAGTGAGCGCCTCGGCGTGTCGCTGGACGCCAACTATCGATGGTTGGCCTCCAGACGAACGCCCGCTCGCCGGATTGGCCGGCTCTGGAAGCTCAGGGCATGCAAGGTGGACGGCTGGGCGCGGACTAAACCGGAGCAGGCGTAGATGCCGGCTACTGTGCTCGCGCCTGGCGCCCGGGTAGAGATTCGGTCGGCGGAGTGGATCGTCCGCCGTGTGGACGCCACCTCCACGGGTGGCTACTCGCTGCTCGTCACCGGCGTCTCCGAAATCGTCCGCGATAAGGAAGCCCGATTCCTCACGGAAATAGAGGGTAAGGGAATCAAGGTTCTCGACCCGGCCGAAACGGAGCTGGTCCCAGACCCATCGCCCCAATTCCGAAACACCAGGCTCTACCTCGAAAGCCTGCTCCGGCAATCGCCGCCCACCGATACAGACCTGTGGATCGGCCCACGGGCGGCCATAGACGACCTGCCATTCCAGCTTGACCCGGCCCTGCAAGCACTCGATCAGCCGCGGCAGCGCATTCTCATGGCGGATTCGACCGGCCTGGGAAAAACCATCGAGGTCGGCGTCCTCCTGAGCGAGTTGATCAAACGCGGCCGCGGCAAACGCATCCTGGTCGTGACGGTGAAGAGCATGATGACCCAGTTCCAGAAGGAACTGTGGTCGCGGTTCACCATCCCACTCGTACGCCTCGATTCCGTCGGCATCGACCGCATCCGCACTCGCATCCCTGCCAACGCTAACCCGTTCCACTATTACGACCGCGTCATCATCTCCATCGACACCCTCAAGGCCAGCACGGATTACCGCGTCCATCTCGAGCGCTGCCGCTGGGACGTGATCGTCATCGACGAAGCGCAGAACGTTGCGGTACGTGGCAGCGGCCGGTCGCTGCGCGCCAAGCTCGCTGAACTGCTCTCCGAGAAGTCCGACACGCTCATCATGACCTCCGCGACGCCACACGACGGCAAGCCAGCGTCGTTCGCGAGCCTCATGAACATGCTTAACCCCACGGCCATTGCCGATCCCGAACACTACGTGAAGGAGGACATCAAGGGGTTATTCGTACGCCGGTTCAAGAAGGACGTCCAGGACCAGATTGGCAGTGCCATGAAGGACCGGCGCGCGCTGAAGATCGCCACCGACGCCTCGCCCAAAGAGGAGCGCGCCTACGAGATCCTTGCTGGCCTGAAGTTCCGTTCCCTCGACCGCGCGCACCGCGCCGGCCAACTCCTGTTCCGCACGGTACTCGAAAAGGCGCTGTTTTCCAGCCCGAAAGCGTGCCTCCAGACCACCGCCGCTCGAATCGAGAAGCTGAAGAACGACTCCTCACCGGATGCCGTTCATGACCGTGCCGCGCTTGAGGAACTCACCGCAGCCCTTCAAGCCATCACCGCTGCCGATTTCAGCAAGTACCAGAAGCTGCTGGAAGACCTGCGCCCCGGCGGCAAGCTGGAGTGGAACCCGGACGACCCCACGGACCGCCTGGTGATCTTCAGCGAACGCATCGAAACCGTGCGCTTCCTCAGGGAGAACTTGGCGCGCGACCTGAAGCTCAATGCTGGCCAGGTCGAGGTGCTGTACGGTGGCTCCGGGGAGGACGATATTGACCTCCAGCAGATCGTGGAAGATTTTGGCCGTAATCGCGCCCCCGTCCGCCTGCTGATCGCCTCCGATATCGCCTCGGAAGGCATCAACCTGCACTTCCTCTCCCACAAGCTCTTGCACTTCGACATCCCCTGGTCGCTGATGGTTTTCCAGCAACGAAACGGCCGCGTTGACCGCTACGGTCAGAGGCGGCAGCCCGTCGTCGCCTACTTCTACACAACGCCAAAGAACGAGCGCGTGCGCGGCGACCTTCGCATCCTGGAACTGCTAATAGAGAAGGACACCCGGGCGCACGAAAACATCGGCGATCCCTTTGCACTCCTCGGCGTTTACGACGAGCAGGAAGAAGAACTTGTCACCGGTCACGCCATCGAGGAGGGCGTAGCTCCAGAGGACTTCGACCGAAAGCTGGAACAGAACGCGGGCGACGACCTGCTTGCCGCGCTCTTCGGAGACGACCCCGTGCCTAACGGCTCCGCGGCCCGCAGCCGAACGCGGACACCCGTCTCGCTCTACCCAAGCGACCTGGAGTACGTACAGAGCGGCTTGGAGTCCCTCCGCCCGAAGCTCGACGTACAGGCCGAGGCCGACCCCTCCCGGCAGATGATCAGCGTCACAGTGAACGAGGACCTGCGCCGCGTCTTCCGCTTCCTCCCGCGCGAAGTCGTACCCGAGGACGGCCGCCTGCACCTCGCCGCCGACCGCGCGCTGGTGAAGAAGGCCATCGAGGACAACCGCGCCCAGGAGCACACGTGGCCGGATATCCACCTGCTTTGGGACCTGCACCCCGTGGTGGAATGGCTGAATTTCAAGCTGATGGTGAGTTTCCGCCGGCATGAGGCCCCGGTGGTGACACTCCCAACGCTTGAACGCGGCGAGCTCTTGTACCTGATCGAGGGCGAAATCCCCAACCGCAAGGCGCAGCCGGTGGTGCATGAATGGTGCGCCGTCCGGTTCCTGGGCGGCGCGCTCACGGGGACGCTCAGCCTGGGCGATTTCCTCCAGCGCATGGAGTTTGGCGCGCGCGCGTGGCCCAACCCCAGCCATGAACCCAACCTGATTCCATTGAGCAGCCTTCTACCCGAGGCCATCGCCGAAGCGCGCCGATGGATCTCGAAATGCCGCGCCGAGTATGAGCGGCTGATGCAGCCCCGCCTGGCCATCGAACTGGATAAGCTCCAGCGCCTGCACGACCGGCAGCACAAGCAGCTCGAACTGGATTTCCGCGACGAGGGCGCTGCCTTTCGCGAGACCCGTCTCCGCAAGAAACACGAGAAGGCCCGCCACATCGACCGGACTTTCCACGAATGGGAAACGTGGGTGCGCGATTCCATGACCACCGAGGACCAGCCGTACCTGCGACTGGCCGCCGTTTTCCGGGGGGATGACCGATGACGCTCGCGGGCATCGCCAACGAGAACGAGTTCTACACGGAGCATTACGTTCACGCCATCCTGGAAGGCGACTTGCGCGAGCTGTTTTCCCGGTGGGCCGCGCTGACCGAACCGCCTTACGAAGCGCTCAAGAAACTCCGGGTCCCCTATGAACAGATGACGCGGGAGTTGAGTCGTGCATCGGGCGTGGCCGCCCGGCTGGAATGCCGCCGGGAGTGGTTCGCGCGCTTCTTCGCAGCGTTGGGCTACACGCTGGCGCCGCGCATCCGCGAACTCGAAGGCGGCGTTTACATCCCGCTCGCCGGCGAAATCACTCGCCATTCGGGCGAGCCGGAACTGTGGATACTGGAAACGCTCGAACCCTCGGGCGAACCGGCCGACCCACTCACGCTGCCGTTCCTTCCCGAGCAGACGGTCGATGCCCCAGACTCCTCGCGGCTTCCGGCCGCGGACCTCGAAACCGTTCTCACGAAGTACGTCTTCGCCGCCGCCGAGCCGCCCCGGTGGGTGCTGCTGTTCAATACCGGCCAAGTCCTACTTCTGGACCGCAACAAATGGGCGCAGAAGCGGATGCTGCGGTTCGATCTCGCGACCATCCTGAACAGCCGCGACGACGGCGAACGCAAAGCCGCCGCGGCGCTCCTGCACCATGACAGCGTCACGCCCACCGATGGTGCCTGCCTGCTCGACACACTCGGGGAGAGTTCCCACAAACACGCGTTCTCCGTCTCGCAGGACTTGAAATACAGCGCCCGCGAGGCTGTGGAGTTATTGGGCAACGAGGTGGTCTGGTACCTGCGCGAAACCCACCAGGCCATTTACGGCGAGATTGACGCCGAAGACCTCACGCGCCAATGCCTGCGCTATCTCTACCGGCTGTTGTTCCTCTTCTTCGTGGAGGCGCGCCCGGAGCTGGGTTACGCGCCCATGAAGAGCGACGAGTACCGGACCGGCTACAGCCTGGAATCGCTTCGCGACGTGGTGGAACAGGGCGACCTCACCACGGAAGAGAGCCGCAACGGCTACTACCTGCACGACTCCATCTCCACGCTGTTCGGGCTGGTGTGGAACGGTGTGCACGAGAAGGACACGCAGCTCGACGTGTTGGCGCAGACCAGCGACGTCCACGTCTTCCGCATGAAGCCGCTTCAGGGGGACGTCTTCAATCCGGCATTCACGCCCCTCATAGGGCGCGTGAAGTTCCGCAATGCGGTGCTTCTGCGGCTTCTTGAATTGCTGTCGCTCAGCCGACCGAAATCCGGGAGCAGCCGGGGACGCATCAGCTACCGCGAACTAGGCATCAACCAACTTGGCGCCGTCTATGAAGGCCTGCTTTCCTATACCGGCTTCTTCGTGACGGATAAAGACGGCCTCTACGAGGTGAAGAAAGCCGATGAAGCCGCCGATCCGCTCGAACAGGCGTACTTCGTCCGCGTCACCGATCTGCCGCAGTACAAGGACGACGAGAAGGTGTATGACGACCAGGGGCGGCCCAAGTGGTATCCGCAGGGGACGTTCATCTACCGCCTGGCCGGCCGCAACCGCCAGAAGAGCGCGTCGTATTACACACCCGAGGTGCTCACCAAGTGCGTGGTGAAGTACGCCCTCAAGGAACTGCTGGAGGGCAAGGTGGCGGACCAGATTCTGGACCTCACCGTCTGCGAGCCGGCCTTGGGCAGTGGCGCGTTCCTGAACGAAGCCCTGGACCAGCTTGCCGATGCCTACCTGGACCGGAAGAGTAAGGAGACCCACCGCGACATTTTGCACGGCGACATGGAACGCGAAAAGCAGAAGGTGAAAGCGTGGCTCGCCGATAACCGTGTCTTCGGCGTGGACCTTAACCCGGTGGCGGTGGAGTTGGCGCAGATCTCACTGTGGCTGAACACCATCCATGAGGGGCACACGATTCCGTGGTTCGGCGCGCAGCTCGCGGTAGGCAACAGCCTGATCGGTGCACGACGCCAGATCTTCACACGCGACCAGGTGGCGGGCCGGGAGCGGGAGTGGCTCGAAGCCGTCCCCGAGCGCGTGAAGCCCGGCGAACAGCGTCCTGAGGGCGCGGTGTACCACTTCCTGTTGCCCGATTCCGGCATGGCTAACTATACCGACCGCGCCGTGAAGCAGATGACCGGAGATGCCACGCGCCGCATTGGGCAGTGGCGGCGCGAGTTCTCGGCCCGTTTCGATGCTGGTGAAGTGAAGGCGCTCGAACGCCTCTCCGCCGCTGCCGACAAGCTCTGGAAGAAACACGCAGAGGATCTGCGCGCCATCCGCGCCCGCACCGCGCCGGCATTTGCGATTTTCGGGCAGGAGGAGAACCCGACCTTCCGCGCGCGCGGCGAAGGGTCCACCACCGAGCAGCGCAACGGGATATGGCGCGGCATTCTCCACCCGCGCCCATGGTCCAGCCCTTACGAGCGGCTGAAGCTGGCCATGGACTACTGGTGCGCCCTGTGGTTCTGGCCCATCGAGAAGGCGGACCTACTACCGACGCGCGACCAGTTTTTGTTAGAGCTGTCCACAATTTTGGAGGGGACCGTCCGGGGCGCCGAGTTGATGCGCCCGGACCAGGGAGCGCTCTTCGACGACGGGACGCCGCACCAGGAGCAGCTTCAAATTCTTGCCGACCACGGGCAGGTGGACCTAGGTGAACTGGTTAATTCGAGCCGTCGGCTGAAGCTGGTGCGCGAGGTGGCCGAGCGCCATCGTTTCCTGCATTGGGAACTGGAATTCGCGGACGTGTTCGCGGACCGGGGCGGGTTTGATTTGATTTTGGGAAACCCGCCGTGGATCAAGATCACATGGAACGAAGGGGACGTTCTGGGCGACTTCGAGCCACTGTACGTTTTGCGGGACTTCTCTGCGCCGCAGATGGCCAAGCTCCGCGACGAGGCAACAAAGAAATACGCCGACCTGCACGCGCTGTATCTGGATGAGTACGTCGAGTTTGAGGGCACGCAGGCATTCTTAAATGCCGGTCAGAACTATTCCCTGCTGTTGGGAAGCCAATCGAATACTTTCAAGTGCTTTGTCACTCGGGCCACAGAGTTGGCCACTATCTCAGGCTACGTGCACGACGATGGCATGTTCAACGACCCGGCAGGTGGCTTACTGCGTGAATATCTGTATTCGCGCCTCCGTTACTGGTTCCAATTTGAGAACGAGATCCCGCTTTTCGAGGGCCTAAACGACCACGGCCGCATGCGGTTCGAGGTGAGCATCCTCGGGCCGCCAAAGACCATTAAATTCGCCGCCGTGGCTGATTTGTTTTGGCCGACCACGATTGACGAGTCGTTCGCCCATGACGGCTCTGGCCAAGTGGAGGGGCGGAAGACTGAAAGAAATAAATGGAGCGTAGCCGGCCATCGCAACCGTGTCCTGATTATTGACGAGGAGGTTTTAAGGCTGTTTGCCGCACTGTACGATGAGCCGGGCACGCCCCCCCACTGGGCACGTTTGCCCGCGCTTCGCAGCAGCGAATTGCTCGACGTCCTGCGGACACTGGCCAAGCACTCCGAACGACTGGGCAAGCTCTCCGGTGCATACGCCACATCGGAGATGTGGCATGAGACGAACGCGGTTAAGGGAGGAACCATTAGACGCGAGACGCGCTTCCCCTCCGACGTAGCCGAATGGGTGCTCTCGGGCCCAAACGTTAACGTAGCGAACCCCAGATGTAAGACGCCTAGCGCGGTGTGCGTCAGTCGGAGCGATTACGACTTAATCGACCTGACGGCGATCCCTGAAGGCTATTTGCCGCGAACGAACTACGTGCCGGACTGCGAAGCTACTACCTACCTCTCGCGGGTGGCGACCGTCCCTTGGGGCGCTCGCAGTCCAGTTACTCAGTTCTACAGGCTGGTCAACCGCGAGATGGCCAAGCCGGAGTGGGAACGCATGCTTCAGACTGCGATCATTCCGCCCAACGTCGGCCACATCAACGTGCTGCTGGGAACGGCGTTCCAGAAGACGTTCGATCTATTGCGGTTTTCCGCCGCGAGCGCGTCACTGCCAGTCGATTTTCGGGTGAAGACGACCGGGATGGGGCATGTGAATACTACACTATTGGAGCAACTTCCACTCGTAGGCCCTTCCGCACCTTTGTTCGCCCGCACGCTGCTACTGAACTGCGTGACCCTCCATTATGCTGAACTGTGGCGCGAGTGCTTCGACCCCGCCTTCACCGCCGAGTGCTGGGCCAAGCAGGACCCTCGCCTCTCCAACAACCGTTTCCGGTCGCTCACCAGCAAGTGGGAATGGTCCACGCCCCTGCGCACCGATTACGAACGCCGGCAAGCCCTTGTCGAAATCGATGTCCTCGCCGCTATGGAACTCGGGCTTACCCTCGACGAACTCCGTACCATCTATCGCATCCAGTTTCCCGTCCTACGGCAGAACGAGCAGGATACCTGGTATGACCGCAAGGGGCGCATCGTCTTCACTTGCAGTAAGGCCGTGCCGGGGGTCGGGTTCGCGCGGCCCGAGTGGGAGCGCATCCGCGATATGGAGTCCGGCACGGTTTCGCGCGAAATCGAAGACGACACGCTGCCGGGCGGGCCGCGCCAGCGCGTCATCACCTACGAGGCGCCGTTCGACCGCTGCGACCGCGAGGAGGACTACAAAACCGCGTGGGCCGAATTTGAGAGACGGCGTGCAGCGAAGGGGGCTGAGGCATGATCCCGTCCGTCCTCGCCGAGCAAGTGCAGCGTGGCGTGAAGGACTTCCTCCTCACCACGTTCCCTATCACCAACCCGTTTTTCGACGGTTGTCTGGAACGGCTGCTGGCGAAGAAAGACGCGGTCTTTCGGGGCCCCTTCCTCTCGATGAAGCTGCCGTTCCTGCCGGCCACAGGGGCGGCCCACTCCTTCCCAGAGGTCCTGCCGGCAGGGTTCCAGCCATACCGCCATCAGCAGCGGGCTTTCGAACGCCTGGATGCGCACGCCGGTTTGAACACACTGGTGGCCACGGGCACGGGGTCGGGCAAGACAGAGTGCTATCTCTACCCCATCCTGGACCACTGCTTCCGGAACGGCGGGCGCAAGGGCATCAAGGCCATCGTCATCTTTCCGCTGAACGCGCTGGCCACGGACCAGGCCAAGCGCTTCGCCCAGGCGATCTACGGGAATCCCGAGCTGCACAATTTCGTCACAGCCGGGTTGTACCTGGGCGGGCAGGAACTGGAAGCCGCCCCGGTGATGACCGAGAACCAGGTGATCACGGACCGGAACGTGATGCGGCAGGCGCCGCCGGACATCCTGCTCACTAACTATAAGATGCTCGACTACTTGCTGGTTCGCGCCCGCGATTTCGATCTCTGGCGGGACAACGGCCCGGAAACGCTGCGCTATCTGGTGGTGGATGAGCTACACACTTTCGATGGCGCGCAGGGAGCGGACCTGGCGTGCCTCATCCGGCGGGTGAAGGAGCGGGTGAAGGCGTCGCGGGGGCAACTGATCTGCGTGGGAACGTCCGCCACGCTGGGCGATGGCGGTCCAGATATGGCGCGGGAATTGGCCGACTACGCCACGCGCGTGTTCGGTGAGCCGTTCGGTGAGGACAGCCTGATCGGTGAATCCGTCCTGGCGCCCGACGAGTTCCTGAAGGGATGCCTGGTCAAGTACGTCCAGATCCCAGGTCACGAGCACAAGGCGGAACTGGACCCGCTGCGCTACGAAACGCTGGAGGCTTACGTCCACGCGCAGCACCGGCTGTGGCTGGGGGCGGAGATCGCAGACTGGGCGGGCGGCGACTGGCGGATCTGCCTGGGCGTCTCGCTCAAGAGCCACGCCTTTTTCCGCAACTTGTTGACGATCCTGGAGGGCAAGCCCAAGCAGACGGAGAAGCTGCTGGACGAGATCGAAAAACAGATCCCCAGCTTCGGGCACCCGGACCGCGAATACCTGGCGATGCTGCTGGCCAGCTTCGTCAGCCTGGTCTCCGAGGCGCGCGTGCAGGGCCCGCGCAAGCCGGAGCCGCTGGCGCAGGTGCGATATCAGCTTTGGCTACGCGAGTTGCGGCGTATGGTCAGCCTGGTGGGGCCGGAGCCGGCGCTGGCCTTCGCCGGTGACCTGAAGCCGGAGCAACTCCAGCACAGCCTGCCCGTAATCCATTGCCGCGAGTGCGGCCTCACCGGCTGGGGCGCCACGGTGAAGGACGCGGATAACAAGCTGAACTCAGACCTTAAAGAGTTCTACGTCCAGTTCTTCGAGAACTCGCCGCACGTGACCTTCGTATTTCCTGGGCAGGATTTCGCGCCGCAGGGGCAGACCGAGATCCCCAAATGGCTGTGTACGCAATGCCTGCGCTGGGAAACGGCGCACGAGGCCGCCAAGTGCATCTGGTGCGGCGCGAAGCCGGAGTTGAGCCTGCTGGTGTGGATGCCGGACCTCAACAAGAGGCGGGAAGCGGAACATGGCCACCGCGCGCGCTTGGAGGGCACGCACGATTGCCCGTGCTGCGGAGCTAACGGGAGTCTGACCATCGTCGGCTCGCGGGCGGCCAGCCTGACCAGCGTGATGATCGCGCAGCTCTTCTCATCCACCTTCAACACGGACAAGAAGCTGCTGGCCTTTTCGGACAACGTGCAGGATGCCAGCCACCGCGCCGGCTTCTTTGGCGCCCGCACCTTCACGTTCAATTTCCGGGGGGCGCTGGAGAAAGCGGTTCGGGATGCCGGCGGGCCGGTACCGTTCTCTGACATAACGCGTCTGTTCCTGGAACGATGGGAGAAGGGGCGCGACCCAGCGCGCTTCATCACCACGTTCCTGCCGCCCGATATGGACTGGCTTCAGGATTATGCCGAACTGCGGGACAACGGCAAGCTGCCGGATGGGTCGAACCTGGCGTATCTCGTGCGGAGGCGCCTGGACTGGGAGATTTGGAGCGAGTACACGGTAGATTGCCGGATCGGGCGGACGTTGGAAAAGACCGGTTGCTCGACGCTGGAAGTGCGGGCCGGGACCCTGGAGCCCGCGCTGGAACGCCTGCTGCCGGTGCTCCAGAACGAAGTTGGCGGTCTGCGAGACCTCGATGCCGCCTGCCTGGCGCGGTTCATGGATGGCGTCGTATTGAACCTGAAGAATAAGGGTGGCGTGGAGCACGCGGAGATGGGGGCGTTCCTCGAATCCCGCGGGAACTACTACCACCTCGACAAGCAGCAGGGCCGGTATCCGTCGCGGCCGAACGTGAGCCCGGCCTCACGCCTGCCGGTCTTCCTGACGAACCGCCCAGGATCGACATTCCAGCCGCTCCTCCGGACATCGCCTACGGCCCGGCAATCGTGGCACGAGAACTGGCTTCTCAAGTGCTTCGGCGGGCTCGATCCGCAGGTGGTGGACTGCACCGGCGAGATATACCAGCGCACGATTCAGGCGCTGCTGGATGCCGGAGTGTTCTTCGAGCTTCAAGGCAAGGGCGGCCTGGTCTGGGGATTGCGGCGTGAAATCTTCGACGTGACTGGCGAGGTCCGCCAGCTCCGCTGCGAGAGGTGCAGCTACTCCGTTTCCGCTGGTCCCGAGATGGCCTCTCGGATGGATGGCGCGCCCTGCCAGAGATACGGCTGTAGCGGGAGTCTCCGCGCGCAGCCGCCCGCGGATGACTATTACCGGACGCTCTATCGCTCTGGCGACGTGGAACGCGTCTTTGCCGCCGAACACACCGGCCTGCTGGAGCGGAAGGAGCGGGAACGCGTGGAGCAAGGTTTCCTCTTCCACACAAAGCCCGGCGACCCCAACCTGCTCTCCTGCACACCTACGCTGGAGATGGGCATCAACATCGGCGACCTTTCTTCCCTGGCCCTTTGTTCCGTGCCGCCGAAACCGAGCAACTACCTGCAGCGCTCCGGGCGCGCGGGCCGGGTTGACGGCAACGCGTTCATCATGGCTGTGGCGAACGGGCGGCCGCACGATCTCTATTTCTTCTTCGAGCCGGACGAGATGACCCAAGGCGTAGTGGAGACCCCCGGCTGTTTCCTGAACGCTTCGGCTGTGCTGGAACGGCAATTCGTGGCTTACGCTTTCGACCGCTGGGTGGAAACGCGCGTCGGCGACGGGGCGCTGCCGTCTAAAATGCCGCCGGTGCTGGATTCGATAGAGAAGTCCGCGGCCAACCCGGATCAGCCCTTACCCGATGCGTTCCCCTGGAACCTGCTGAAGTTCTTCGATCTGAACCGAACCGCGCTGGAGCGGGGCTTCCTGGCCATGTTCGAGGGCGAAGTCGGCGACTACACGCGCGAGCGTGTGATTCAATTCTCGCGCGACGAGCGCGACGAAGACCCGCGCGGGCTTCGGACGGCGCTACTGAAGGCGTTGGACGAAGCTGTACTGGAACGCAAGAGCCTGCGCAGCCGCATACGCCGCCTTACGGACCGCATTCGGGAAATGGATCGCAACCCGGCGAAGCCGCAGAACTACGAAGACGAGATCGACCGCTTGCGGCAGGAGAAGAGCGCGCTGAACCGGCTGGCTACCGAACTCACAGACCGGTACACGCTGGAGTTTCTCGCCGATGAAGGCCTGCTGCCAAACTACGCCTTCCCCGAAGCCGGAATCGTGCTCAAGTCCGTAATTTACAGCGTCAACAACAAAACGCAGGACCCGGAAAAGAAATACGAGACCCGGTATTACAAGTATCAGCGCCCGGCAAGCTCAGCGATCGCGGAACTGGCGCCGGCCAACAGTTTCTATGCCGAAGGCCGGCGCGTGCAGATCGACCAGGTGAATCTGGACCTGTCGAAAGCCGACGCCTGGAGGTTCTGCCAGTCATGCACCTACATGGAGATCGAGGGCCTATCGGAACCGCATCGGGCCTGCCCTAAGTGCGGGGACGCGATGTGGATCGACGGCGAGCAGCGCAAGAACATGCTGCGCATGCGCCAGGTGATTTCGACCACCTCCGAGCGCGAGAGCCGGTCCTACGACGAGAGCGACGACCGCACGCCGCAGTTCTACCAGCGCAACATGTTCGTGATCCCGGACGAGGAGCAGATCACCCAAGCCTATTTTCTGGATTGCGAAGAGATCCCCTTCGGGTTCGAGTTCTTCCGCAAGATCATGCTCAGGGAGGTGAACTTCGGCGAGCGCACCGGCGGCGGCAACGGCACGATGAAGATTGCCGGACGCACCTGGGTGGACCGTCCCTTCATATTCTGCAAGCGCTGCGGGAAGGTCCAGAAGAAGGGCAAGATTGAGCACGCCCTCTACTGTACGTACCGCGGGCAGGAGGAGAAGGAGCAGGTCGAGAGCGCCTGTTATCTCTACCGTGAGTTCAACTCCGAGGCGATCCGGATGCTGTTGCCAGTGGCCACGCAGGAAGTGGACCTGAACATCCACTCCTTCCTGGCCGCGCTGGACCTGGGCCTGCGAAAGTATTTTCACGGCGATCCTGGCCACCTGCTAACGACCACCTACGACGAGCCAATTGCCGGCAGCGACGCGCGCAAACGCTACCTGGTGCTTTACGACGGCGTGCCGGGCGGGACCGGATACCTAAAAGAACTGATGCGAGAGCCGGCCAACCTGATGACCGTCTTCGACCACGCCTACAAGGCTCTGGCGAACTGTGGGTGCCGGAACGACCCCGAGAAGGACGGCTGTTACCGTTGCCTTCTGGCATACCGCGGACGGCACGACCAGGAGAACACGTCGCGTTCGGCGGCGATGCGGCTGCTTTCGCAGATTCTGGCGCATCGGGACGACCTGAAGGGCACGGAGCGCCTTAGCCAGATCCGGCTGAACCGCTTGCTGGAGAGCGAACTTGAGGCACGCTTCATCGAGGCGCTGCGAAGAACAAGGCCCGGCGAACCGGAACGCCAGCTCACAAACCAGGTGGTCAACGGGAAGCAGGGCTGGTATCTGCGGACCTCCGGCGGGAGTTACCTGGTGGAACCGCAGGTTCCCCTCGGGCCGGAAGAAGGCGTGAGCGTACCTTCGATCGCCGACTTTGTGATCCGCCCGGAGCGACCGCTCGAAGGCGAACTGCCCATCGCCGTCTTCACCGACGGGTTCGAATACCACGCCGATCCGGAATCCGGAAACATGCGAGTGGGAATCGACACGGCGCAGCGCATGGCGATTGCGCGGTCGGGCCGGTTCCACGTTTGGTCCCTGACGTGGGACGACGTTGAGAGCCAGTTCCGCGACCAGCCGGACAACGCTGACCCACCGGTGGCCGGGCATGCGGGTAGGCTGGACCGCGCCCTTGGGGTGAAGGACCCGACGAACAGGATCGCGTGGTCGCGCGTGTACGAACGCGCTTCGTTCGACTGGCTGCTGTTCTGCTTGGACGGGGGCCGTTCGCTGAATTGGGAGCGGCACGCGCTGCTATGGCTGGCGGCGATGCTGGACGGTCCGGATTGCGCAGGACCGGCGCTGGAGGCGGTGCGGAACGCCTTGCTCGATGCGGCCAACGCCGCATGGTCCGAGTCCGCGAACATACCTGCCGGCGCCGGTTGGAAGCGCGGCATTTTCCGGATCGGCGCCCCGTTGCTCGCTGCAGGGCTGGTGCGAGCCGACGGCGAAGGGCTCCGGCGGATGGAGGGGCTGAGCGCCACGTTCCGGCTCTTCGATGAATCGGCGGCATCGGATCGCGCCGCGTGGAAGCGCGGGTGGCGAGCTTGGTTGCGGCTATTCAACATTCTGCAATTCGCCGGGTTGGTGGACTTCGTCGCCACTAACGGCCTAAGAGAAGGGCTGTACGGCGGACTGCTGGAAGTCGAAGCGCCCCGCGGCGCCAGGGACCGGGCGGCGGGCAAGCTGGCCGCGTTGCTCGCCGATGTGGATGCGAGTCTACACCCGCTGGTGGAAGCCGTAGCGGCGGCGAGCCGCGCGCTCCCCTCGTCGGGGTTTGAACTGCTGGGCAATGACGGCGCGATTGCGGGGACCGCCGAGTTGGCGTGGGAAGGTCCGAAGGTCGCCGTCCTGATGGATTACGAAGTCGAATACCAGGGCCGCTTTGCGCAGCAGGGGTGGACCGTTTACCTGGCCGCCGCCGCGGCCGACTGGCAGGAAAGCCTCATTGCGAGCCTGCCTGGGGGTGACCTTTGACCGTAGCGCTATCGAACGACTTCCTGCTGGCGTATTCCAGCGTGCAGAAGAACCACCAGAAGAAGGTGCGGGAGTTCATCGAACTGTTTCGGGAGCGGCCGGACTCGCCGGGGATTCACTACGAACCGATCCAAAGCGCCAAGGGCAAGAGCCTGTACTCGGTCCGCATCGACCAGGCATATCGCGCTGTAGTGTTCCATCCGGCATCGGCGGTCTACGTTCTGACGTGGGTGGACCACCATGATGACGCCTATGAGTGGGCGGCCAAGAAGACCTTCCAGGTGAACCCGCTGACTGGCGCGTTGCAGGTTTTGAACACGGAGGTCGTTGAGCCGGCGCCAGCGGTGGCCGTGGCTCCCGCACCTGAGCCGGGCGGCCTGTTCGATGCCGTCGCGGACAAGCACCTGCTGCGGTTAGGCGTTCCCGAAGCTCTTCTTCCGGTGGTGCGGGGAATGCACTGTGACGCCGATCTGGAGAAGGCGGAAAAGGACGTCCCCCAGGAGGCGTACGAGGCGCTATTTCTGCTAGCCTCCGGGTACTCGCTGGACGAGGTCTTCCAGGAGATGGACAAGCGTGACGAGGAAGCCGCTGTGGATACCGGCGATTTCCTGGCCGCCTTGCAGAACGAGGATTCCCGCCGCCGCTTCTACGTGGTGGACGAAGCCAAGGATCTGACCGAGATCTTGAGCGCGCCTCTCGAACAGTGGCGGGTGTTCCTGCACCCGAAGCAGCGCAAGTTGGTCTCCACGCGGGCGGGCGGCCCGGTTCGCGTGCTCGGCGGCGCGGGAACAGGCAAGACAGTGGTAGCCATGCACCGTGCCAAATACCTTGCCGAACAGGTGTTCGCCGGCAAGGACGACCGCGTTTTAGTCACGACCTTCACGAAGAACTTGGCCACGGACATCTTCGAAAACCTGCGCAAGATCTGCTCGGCCGAAGCCATGGCACGGATCGAGGTGGTGAACCTGGACGCTTGGGTCTCGACCTTCCTGCGTACACAGGGATACCGTCACCAGGTGGTGTTCGATGAGGAGGGTAACGAGTGCTGGCGTAATGCGCTTAATCTCGTTCCCGGCGAGCTCGGCCTGGCAGAGAGCTTCTACAGGACCGAGTGGGAGGATGTGATTCAAGCCCAGAACATCACCAGCATGGAGCAGTACGTCAAGGTCGCGCGACTCGGCCGCGGCACCCGCCTGAGCCGCGAAGCTAAGAAGCGTATTTGGCCGGTCTTTCAGGAATACCGCGCCCAGATGAACGAGCAAGGCAAGAAGGAGTATATCGACCTCATCCGTGACGCGCGCTCGCTCCTGGAAACCCGGAAGATCACCCTGCCCTACCGGTCAGTGGTAATCGATGAAGCCCAGGATATGAGCGCAGAGGCATTCCGCCTGTTGCGTGCCATTGTGCCGGCGGGCGAGAACGACATCTTCCTGGTCGGCGACGCCCATCAGCGGATCTACCATCACCGCGTAACGCTCGGCCAGTGTGGGATCAACATCAGAGGGCGCGGGAAGAAGCTGAAGGTCAATTACCGGACCACGGAAGAGACGCGTCGCTTTGCGGTAGCGCTGCTCGAAGGCCGCGACATCGACGACCTGGACGGCGGCCAGGACGAGCAGAAGGGCTACATGTCCCTGACCCACGGCGAGCCTCCGTTGGTCCGCTGCTTCCGGAATTTCGCGGAGGAAGCGGCATTCGTGAAGACCCGCATTCAGGAGTTGGGTGCGCAGGGCGCGCCGCCGGAATCCATCTGTGTGGTGGGCCGCACCCGCAAGATCCTGGAGACCTATACGGCCTATCTCCGCGCCGAAGGCCTGGAGACCTACGAGATCAGGCGGGAGGCCGCCGAGCAGCGCGACAAACCAGGCGTTCGCACCGCCACCATGCACCGGGTCAAAGGTCTGGAATTCGAGCACATGCTCATCGTGTCTGCCAACCGCGGCGTGGTTCCCCTCGATCAGGCCATCCGCGGTGGTGAAGATGAAGTCGCTAGGCGAAACGCCGAGACGTTCCGAACGGGCGCTGCTATACGTGGCGCTGACCCGGGCGAAGAAGTCGGCGACGGTGACAGGCTACGGGGAGATGAGTCCGTTCCTATCCGGCGCAACGAAGCTCGCTACGAGAACCGATTGACATGAGTGACGCCGATCCTTCTCCAACTCCGGCTCGGCTTTTCATACCCGCGAAGGCGCTTCAATTTAGCGGACGGTATATCGCTCGCGCCCGCGGGATGGCTGTTCGAAACACAAGAGGGCCTGTTAAAACCATAGGTACTTCCCGGCGATCTGCTGCGGCGCGTTGCACAGTAGCGCAGTTTCGCTAGTGTCAGGCGAAAAAAGGGGCGGTCAGGTGGTCAGCGGTCAGTGGCGGCCAGGGCGCGCCCGAGGCGGCGGGTGGGCCAACCAGCCAACCCGGAGCCAGACGGCGCGACACGGGGCACCGGGGCGCGAAAGGTAGGCCGATTCCGGCATGAGCCAGGACGAATCCTTCACCTGCAAGGCGTGCGGCACGGTGGCGGCCAGCGTCGAGCGCGCTCTGGCGGGCAGTAAGGGCGATCTGACCCGGCCCGAGGGCTACACGGCCAATCTCAGCTTGATCCCGTCGTTCGGCGCGTGCACGAGGTCCTGCTTCGTGCCCAGGTACCGTTCCGTTGTCTGGACCGACGCGTGGCCCAGGAGCAGTTGAATCTGCTCCAACTCCCCACCGGCGGCGCGGCACAACTTCGCGCAGGTGCGACGAGCGTCGTGAGGCGCGATGCCAGGGACGCCGGCTGCGGTGGCATACGGCCGGAGCATTTGCCAGACGACCTTTTCGGACAGGGCCTCGCCCTGCACCTGGCTGGCTCGACTTACAGGCCGGAACACGTATCCAGAGGTCACTCTGGCCGGGGCGGTCCAGGCGTCGATGGTCACTTTCACCCAGGTCGGCATCGGCACGGTCCGGACGCGCCCGTGCTTCCCAAGCAGGTCCACGATGCACCACCGGCCATCGCGCTGCTGGATGTGGCCCGTCGAAAGAGCCGCCACCTCGGACCGCCGCAGGCCGCAGCCGAGGAGGACGGCAATGATGGCGCGGTCGCGCAGACCCTTCGTTGTCGTGATGTCCGGCGCGTTCAAGAGCGCCTGGCCCTGCTTCAGTGACAGCCAGTTCCCTGTGCGCACTCCCATCGACTTGGCGCTCTTCACGCGGGCGATGCCGGCGGCCAGTTCCGGCGCCAGCAGCCCGTTATCGGCCGCCTCGGCTGCCAGCTTCCGGACGGCGGTAATCCGGACGTTGATGGAGACCGACCCGAGACCGCGGGCCTCAAGGGCGACGCGCCACGCGCTCACGGTGGCCTTGGTGAATCCGGGCCTGGGTTCCAGGCCGTACCAGGCAATGAACTCGTCCAGCCCGAGGTTATAGACCCGCTTGGTGATCGGGGAGGAAACGCTGTCGAGCACGAGCGCCTTGAGTTTGTGCCATTGGTTCGTTTGCGGAACTACAATCAAATCATTCATTTAGGCCCTCATAATGGGCAATATCGGTAGCCATGTGGACCTTACCTCGGGGTGGTGAGGATATCAAGCAAATACTGAGGCGGGGAGAGGCAGTTTCCGGCGTCGGCACGCCGCGCGAGCCACTGGCTGGTGTGTGGGTCGCCAACTTCGTTTGTCTGTTGTGAGCCAACCAAGAAGCAGCATGGACGGTCGCGAGATTGTTGAAGTTTCAAGAGCGGCGGACTATGATATACAGTTCGTCTATCCTCGTTCCGGCAAAGGAGGCTCCTGTGAACGTAGTACCTGCCATACAGCGTGAATTCGACCCGGAAATAGTCCTCCAACTCATACAGTTTGGCAATTCGCTCTCTGAGCTGGACGCCGACATTTTGGTGTTCATGGCGCGGAAATCTCTCTGCCTCTATGACCTCCTCCTAAAATTCGGCATCACGCCGGTCCAAGCGTGCGTTGTGAGCGATCGGGTCTTGGACATGCGACTAGACCCGTTTCGCGGCAAGAAAGTCGCGCTTATCGACGACACCTTGATCCTTGGAACGACTCTCGCAAAAACCAAACTCTTGCTCGAATCTGGCGGCGCGACCGTGACGACCCACGTGTTCTGCCTCGACAAGAAATGGTGGTGCAAGGATCTTATCAAGCCCGATGCTGTTTCATTGGCTCTCGAAGACGACCAAGTCATGGCATTCTGCTCCGCAGAAGTCCGCGCCCTGTCCATACTGCCCAGGCCTTACATTGTCGACTTCCCTCTTTCTCGCCTTCTGAAGCTCTCCCCAGCCGAATTGCCCGCTTTTCTCTCTGACCTGAACTGGCGGACCTACAACATCTCCACCGCACTTCAGGAACGTAATCAAGTGGCGTCCCTGACATTCTTCCCCACGGACGCAGTCCTCAAGGAGTTCAATGCGTCCTGGGACAATACCTATTCCGATTGCCTCGAAATCGTCAAGGTGCGCGCGTTCGCCCGCAAACAACGAGATGTGTATTGGCTGCAGCTGGTGCCGATAGTTGTATTAAAGCCAATAGGCGTTCGCAACCTTCGGAGAGCATTTGACCGAACGCTGGCCGACGCTTCCCTCGCGGTCGGCCACGATCTTGATCGACTCACCTCCTTGACCGAATCCCCGGAGTCCCAACAGCGCCTCCTTCAACATGCACTAAGCTGTTCCCTCGGTCGGCAGTACGCTGCTTCGATGGGCAAGTCGCTTTCTCGGCAGCTGAACTTCGTTCCCGATGCCATCGAGACAGACCGGCACTTCGGCCCGTGGGTTCACGATGAGCTCGATGCTCTATCGCGCTACGTGCCGGATCACTCGAACAGTACCAAGAGAATCCACATCCTTCCCTCAGAAGCGCCGGCATCTGTTTTAGATTGGAGCGCGGAGGTATTACGCAAGAACACGCCCTTTCTCTTCACGACTGACGACGACGGATCAGAAATCGACAACCTCGTAGCCGATTTCACCGAGGTCTTCCTGAACAACTACGACCTTCGCGAAATCCCCACACGAGAGGAGGCGAAGAAGCTGGGTCGCCGCATCCTGGATCAGTCGCGGGGACCGAGCCGCGACCGGTTAGAAATGGGTATTCCTTGGTCCTCGATTGTCGATCATTTTGCGCTATTAGCGAAAGCCAAGCCGTCGCGTGAATTACGAGACATTCTAACGCTAGTCTTGGATTACTGCAATGATCAGGGTGTGACCGTTCCAATTACATGCGTACAGGACAACGTGGTTTTCCGAGCGTACCGTCACGGCGAGGACGTAAAGTTTACCGACGCTGAGGTGGCTCTTACGTGTGAAGCGATTGACGGTTTTTTCAAGGGCAGCCATCGGACGTCGATCACTAAGCTGAAGTTGGAGAAGCTGCTCGTCATTTTGATCAAAATCGGGATTGCCCGACAGTTAATGGAGCCGCTATTTGTAAACACAAGCGGCGTGCAATCCGTTCTCAGGATCGGCTTCAATCTTAGGGGCGCGATACCTCTTTTGCGAAGAGGGCCGCAGAATCGAGCGGATACTGATGAGTGGTTCACTCAGTACCTGCGTCGCCGCGGAGTGATCGCGCCAGGTGCAAACAAGAAAAACTATGTACTTCGCAAAAGGGTGACCGGCAATTTCCGATCTGTCCATGCTCCTGAGGAGGCGTGGGAGCTGGGATACATGATAGGCTTATTGACTCAATCTTCCAAGAATTCCTCTGCCCCGTTGGACGATACTGGGTTGACCTTGCTGGCTACCTGCGCGACGCCGAGGCATGCTGCAGCGGCATTGCAGGCTGAGCTCGACATATTCCTGCGATACTGGGACGATTATTCCAGTGAGATCGCGTTGGGGGCCGGCGATTGGGACGACGTTGGGAGGGTTCTCAAGGTACTAAAAGACTATCTGATCGGAAATGGCCACATGGCGGTCAACAGCGCTTTGATGAAATTTGTGGGCTATCGAAACGGGGCACCGGAGGCGATTGTTGGCGAATGCTCTAAGTACCTCAGAGATCATTATTCTGAGGTTGACGTACGCCGGTGGAATAGTTATTGGAGATCCCTGAAATCCTTGGAGGCCGTTGAAGAGCGAATCCGGTTCGATCCGTTGATTGAAAAGGCCGCCGTGTTATGCTGGGAGTTGGCGGCGTGTCTCTTCATGGCCGAACTGAGTTTACGACAGCACCTCCGACGGGTGCTGGGTTCGGACAATCCTTACGCGGATACTTCGCAATGCGTTGAGAAAATGGGTCGGTTCAGGAAGAACATGAAGAAACAGGGCGTGGCAGAATCGCCATTCCTTCGCGAAGTCTTCACTCGGTTCGCTCGACAGGGTGAGGACCAGAGTGCCGATCTGGGCTATCGTGACGGCTATTCACAGGCAATCGAATGGTTGAGGTCGCGGCTCCCGTTGGTCGAGCAGCGCGTAGAAGTGATGGCCCCTGCGATCGAGCAGTTTGGCCGATTGTTTGACAGGCACGACTACCAGTTAATGGTTTACTACGACTTGGTCGATTCGACGGCTACGCGAGCGGGTAGGAGAGGCGTAGATGTCGAGGAGTACAGGGCGGAGGTTGAGGGATGCAAGGGGTTTATCAACAATCAGCTGGCGAGGCTCTGCCAGGGTGCTATTCGCGATGGGACAGAGGTGTTTCTTTGGAATGGCACCGGTTCCTCGACGAATGATTGTAAGCATATCTTTATCGGCGGGCCGGGCGCTTGGCGGATCTTGCACGAGTGTATTGCGGATCTGGCAAGCGCGATGGAAGCCTACCCGAGGTGTGCTATGCGCATTCACGTGGTTCCATGCAACTTTATGGGTACCGGTGTTTATCGACACGAATGTGAAACGGAGCCTTCCGGTAAGAAGTTTTGGGAGCACTGGAGTCGCATTACCAAGGCTGCCAAACCGCTGGAGGACGGGCTGCCTGACGGAAAGTCGTTCCTTATGCTCGTCGGTGAGCCACTAATCGATAAGTTGGTTCTTCCTGAACAGATCCATTGGCCGTCCCCTGCTGAGACGACACTGTCGTCGGAAATAGGATTAGTTGGGAGGTCAGTGAAGATCAAGTACGGCGAAATTTCAACCTCCTGATTTTAGGTGTATCTGGCTGCCGCCCTTTTTGCGGCTGCTGACTACCGGACAGCCTCTGCTGGGTCCGTGATTCTCAAGTGCGGCCGCCGTTCGAACTCGAATTGGTGTTTCTTCGTCCGCCGCGCGGTGTCGCGTGGCGATCTCATCGGGGGCGCGCCGTCCATCCTGGCGTGGCGTGGCGCGAGAGCATGTGCGCGAGAGATGCGTTCATGGATGCCTACGATCACATCGGCGTCCACCCCAGCCGCTCAGACCGTGAGAGGGTTGAACGTCGGCCTCCCCAAAACGGAACGATATGCGGCATTATCGCTAGTGTTCTTGTGGTTCGAGCGGCCGGGCGCTTTCACTCGGGCCAGTCCGATGCCGCCCAGACAGGCGTCGCTCCAGAGGCGTCGATCACAGAGCGCCCTTCAAAAGTAGGCATCGAGGAGATGCGGGTCGGAGAAGGTGTCGAAGAGCATCTGGTCTTCCAGAATCCTTAGAAGAGTCAGCCGCAGCAGTATTTCCGTCTGCTCCAGCAATTGGTATCCGTATCCCGCTTCTGGCGGTTGACCCGCTGGCATAAGCCAACTTGGATCGGGTATCGACAGACCGTGCGCAAAGGCATTTCGGAGCTTGAAGACGTCTTGCCCAATGTCCGTGACCGTCAAATGTCGCCGTTGTTGTTGGTGGCTCGGCAAGAAAACCGTATCGTAAGCTCTCAAAGTTGAGCCCAATAGCGCCTCAAGCCGTCTCCTAATCTCAAGCGATGATTGCTTACTCCTCTCCAGTTTCGATGCGTACAGGCAATCCAAGCCGGCCGCCCACAAGAACTGCCGCGGATCTGAAGGGATCACTGAGTATCCTTGGCAGAAGAAAACCAGTGCTCGGTGTATGGGGAGGACTGGGTGATCCCATGAGCCGTATTGCGAATCAAGAGCGACGCTCAGTCGTGGCACCAAGCCCACGGCGCGCGACACGTCGGCCAGTTCGATCACGTTGTGCTGTTGATATTCTAAGTACACGCCTGAGTCAATCCGAAACCCGAGTTCCCTGACGGGAGACGTGACCAGTTCCGTCAGGCCAAGATGATCGAGTTGCATCCACAACTCAAGGAACGAACGGGTTGGCTTCACCAACTGTAACGCAATGGCAACCAGATTCAGCGTGTGACGAGCATGTTCACCACCAGGGAGATGGGTAGCAAAATCGCATCGAAGTGTTAAGAGGCGATCAATCTCCCTCAGGCTCTCTGGCAGCAGCGGCACTCTGCCGGTCCCTGCCTCAATGGTCGGTGGCTTTGTCAGATTGACGCGTATTGGCTGACTAATGCACAGGACTGGCCCGTCGCGAGCGACTGACCGCACGAGATCGGCCGAACAGTCGCGAAGTAGCAGTAATTGGGCTTTCGCAGTGGGCATATGACGGCCCCCTGCGTAAATCGTAGCAAATCGTGCGACTCACACGAGAACCTCCCACTTCAGGAGTATCGCACCTCGCCAGCAGGAACCGATGAGCTGGCGCGAGTCGGTTACCTAGCCGTATCGCCAAACCGCAGAATGGCGCTACCCCTGCGCGGCCGACGCCAACTCCGCGAGCCGTCCGAGATCGCACCACATCGGCAGCCATCCCGCGAACTGCGGCCCTATTATTCGGGCTTCTTCAAGTCCAGTCGGACTCGAAGGGTGATTCCCTCTTTGCGCGCGACGGCGCGGGACTCCCGCAGGACGCGGCGAAGAATGGCAAGCACAGGGGTGTCGGCTCGCCCAAGGTTCAGCTTGCGGATCTCCTTGCCGGCCAGCATCACGGCCGCGCGGAGTTCAGCATGGGAGCGCTGGAGGTCAGTCATCGCCATTTCCGATTAGAGTATCAGGCTGCCCGGCGCCAAGCACGATCACCTGACGCGGCCCGGAGCAGCGCCTCGATATCTGGTGATATCGGTAGCCGCTTGGTGGTACCTGTTTCCGAGTGGTGCGTCCAGAGTCGCAGCGTCGTGAAGCCAAACCGACACTCCTGGCCACGACGACTGAACGCGAACTTGCTTGATTCCGGCCGGCTATCGCTGAAAGCAGCGTAACAGGCCAAATTCAGTGGTCATCCGGCAGTCCCGCTTCTTCCGCGGCTATCAGATCACGCACCGTGGCATTTTTTGTATTTCTTGCCGGAGCCGCACGGGCAGCGTTCGTTCCGTCCCACCTTGGGTACGTTCGCCTCGATGCTCGGCCTGGCGATAAACGGCTGTTCCACCGCGATTTGTTCAATGAGCCGAGTCTGGTTTTCCAGCTCTTTGCGACGGAAATCGGAAACCGCGAACGCCTTAAGCTCACGGATCAGCCGCCGCGCCGGTTCTATTTCCCCGCAGTAGGCGAGTACCACAGCATATTGCGCCCTCACCGGGACGACGTATTCAACCAGCCGGTATTCCTGCACAATGGGAAGGAGCAGCGTCTCGATGACCCGCCGCGCCTCCGACGGATCGCCAAGCATTCCGAGGAGTTCGTCCACCACGTCCTGACCGACTTTCATCAGCGACATCGGCATGTACGCTATTTGATAGAACTTCATCGCGTGCAAGCGGCACAGTCCGGACCGAAGCGCTATACCGTTCAGTGCGCGCGCTCGCAAGTCGAGCGTGTCCGCAAGCCGCTTGAGTTCGTCCATCGTGTCGAAATCGGGGGCTAGCGCGTCCGATAACGCCTTGGCGCTGACGGCGACGACCTGTTTATCGGTCAAATGCAGGACGTTGTAGTATTCGTTTATCAGTTGCTCGGTAATGTCCAGCGTCTCTTCCGGTTTGTCGGCCATATACCAGGCGGTGGCCGTGTTGTAGAGCGCGATCCGCCGAAGCATGGGGCTATTCGCAAGCTCAAGAGATCTGGCCGAATAAAGCCTGATTCCGGCGGTTTCGCCGCTGAGCGATGTCACCAGCATCTGCTTCATCGCGAGGCGCAACGGCGTATCGCCGCCCAGATCGTGCTCCTTCGCCAGTTGCTCCATTATCCGCACGAATCTAACGAATCCAGACTTGTCCGGCTGGTGGAACTCCCAGAGCGCGAGCGTGTCGGCCACCATGAACTTGTCCAGAGGCGCCACCTCGGGGGAGACGAGGACATCTTCCAGGACCATCTCAAGATCTGCCGACCGGCCCTGCTCGTGGATATGCTCGCTGAGCGAGCTCGCGATATCGGCCAGGGCCTCCACCCTTCCGATCTGCGGGAGGAGGCGGCAATATACCGTCAGACGCGCCACCTGGCCAGGCGCGATTGACTTCTCTACGACGGCCGCAAGCTTCTGCTTCGCCGCCATTTTGACGTCGGCCTCCAGCGTTTCAAAGAGTGCCGCCGCCATAACGATAAAAGCGTCATGTGTCACGAGCGCGCCCGACATCAGGCGTTGGGCCACGCCCCAATCGCGCAGCTCCCTTATCGCCCCCGCCGCCACGGCCGCCGAGCGGAAACCTCTGTGGGCGGGCAGAAAATCCAGGCACTCGCTCTCTGAAAGCGGAAATCGAGCGAGCGACATCAGGGCGATGGCAAGTTGTGCGTTGGCCGACAGCCGGTTGAAGCTTTCGCGCAGAATCAGCTCCTGGGCCGTGCGCGTGGTATTGGCCGACGATTCGACCGCACTACAGAATGCCTCGGCATCCCCGGAATAGAATCTTTCCGTGAGCGCGGCGGCATTGTTCACGAAGCGCGGTACGCCGCCCGTCAGTTGCCGCACCCTCTCCGCCGTCGCCGGATCAACCGGCGCATGCGCCGACTCAAACTCGGCCGCTATCGTCACAAGTGACCAGCCGTTAAGAGTGACCGCCGTGATCCCGAGCACCTCTTCCAGTTCTGCCGCGACGGGCGCAGGCTGCCCCAGGAGCACGAGGCGGCAGGACGCGAGGGCCGTGGCAATCTTTTGGATCGTTCCTGCCGTCACTGTGTGGACGTTATCCATTACGACAATGGGCCGGACGCGCGCTCTCTTTGCCAGGAGGTCCACGCCTCGGAGGCCCTCCATCCCCGATGCGCCCGGCTGAATCACGTCTTTTGCGTCCATCCCGGACTGCGTGGTGAGTTGTGCGACGGCTTCCCGCAGCAGTGAACTCGTAACGGCGGCGTCAGGCACGCCCGCCGCGTCAAAGTAGACAATCGCCGCGCCGCTGTGCACGGCGCTATGGGAAGCCCAGGCGGTTTTGCCCGCGCCCGACACCGACACCACGAGCAGGACGCGTTCCTCGCCCTCTAGTTGCGGCTCGTCCTCCTGTACCCGGTAAGTGACGGGGGTTTCGGGGAAGTGATGCAATTGCGCTGCGAACAGCTCAAAGAGCGCGGCCAACTCCGACGTGACGATCGTGTGTCCGCCTTCGAGCCCCGCGGAACGGTAGGCCACCACGGCCGCGAGCTTCCAAACCAGCGTTTCCGGAGAGAGCCGCGTCAGTGCGATCTGCGAGGCCGCTTTCGCGCACCACGCAAAGCTCGCGGGCACGTCGACATGCGGCGGCGGGAAAAGCGGCTCGTCGCGAGAGACGGTATGCGGAGACCACAGGGCAATGTTCTCGGCAGCCAGCCGCGCCGCGAGACCGCCTGAGACCTCCGCGTTGGTGACCAGCCAGAATTCCGCGGAGCCAGGCCGGGCACCGTTTGCGTGAGCGGCCGCCAAGTCTCGCGCGCGCATGAAGAATCCATCGAGTTCGCCTGCCAGGAGCGTTCCCGTCCGGGTCTTGATTTGCGCGTAAATGTGCCGCTGCCCCGTCACCAGCTCAAGGTCTTCATCGTGTTCTGCCACGATGCCTTCCACGCCGGAGGCTCCTTTGAGCAGACACCCGGCGGCGAATAGATGCTGGTACAGGAAGCCGCGGTGCGTCGCCTCGATGCGGCTGAGTTGGCGCGCATCAAGGACTTCGGGGCTCGTCGTGTCCTTCGGCACACATGGACCTTAGCACAGCGCCAGGGGGCGTTTCCACACGCTCGCCGGGCGTTCAGGCGCAGCGCGCAATCCGGCAATTGAGATCGGTCAACTTGACGGGAAGGCCCCATGTGCGGATGTGGCTGATTGCATTCTGAGCAGATCGTCGCCCACGCGGAAAGTGATACCGGCTCAGCCATCCGGCCATCAGCTTTGTAGAAAGCGTTATTCGTTAATATCGGTAGCTTGTCCCTCGGAAACGAGCGAGCAGATCTACAGGGGCCGGGCAGTTCGGCTCCCCGCGCAGCGTTGAGTCCTGATATGCCCCCCGCCCAAACCGTAGAGGGAATACGGGATGCCGTGGACCATGGCACGATAACCGCCCTACCCGCTGGTCACCGAACCTGCCGGCCGAGTCGGGCGCGGGCGATGAGGTGATCATGCGCATTGCCGGTCACGTCTCGCGCGCCATGCTTTCGCGGTACTCCCACGTCCGGATGGAAGCCAAGCGGCGCGCACTCGACGAGATTGCCGCACGCCAAATTGCGGCCGATGAAAAACGCAAAAACGTGGCTGAACGGCAGCAGCAGGTTGCGGCCACTGCTGCCTTTGACGAGACGTTTCCCTGGTATTCCCGTGCCCCCACTGCATCGCCGACTACTTCAGTAGTTTTTTCCCACATCCTGACGCGCGTCCATGGTGCTACGCTAAAAGTGGCGAGCAGGAACGCAGCATCGGACGCACCCCCGGATCAGGAAAGCGAATCGTGGGTTGGCTGGACGGAGGGACTCCGGCACGGCGGCACTTCGGGGCAAGGGGTTCCACCGCTCTGCAAAAATGGAGTATCCGCGGAGATTCCCGGAAGTTCTTGACGATGAGATAGATATGTGATAATGTCCTCGTATTCAGGAATTTGGCTGCTCGACACAATTCGGATTCAACGGCCGACTCGGTTTCGAGTCTGAACCGCGGCGTCAAGCATCAAATAATACAGGAGCAATAATGCAAATGCAGCAGGAAACGTCCCAGGCTAAACCCTTGAAGCTCCGCTTCAGGCCCTTGGACGCTGCTCGCCTGAAATCAAAGTTTGAAGGCGTGCGTGAAACGGCAGACGCGCTGAAGAAAGCAAACGTCATCCGACCCGCATTGCTGAAGAGCCGCGTTGGCATCTAAGAGATGCCGACGGTCGGCTATACGCTGCTGCCGTTCCCGCGCGCGGACGGGGAAGGGGCGGCGAAGCAGCTCGCTGAGGCTCTCTCAGGAGATGCTGCCCACGCCACCACAATCTTCCATCAAAGCCGTGTAAAGAACATGGCCGGGTACTTGGCCGACCTCGGTGTCCGGTCGATGATCATTGAGTATCCCTACACCGACTCGGATTATTTGGATGCCTTTGCCGAGTACTATGCGAAGTGCCACACCGTCTTTTCACGCTGGTGCAAACGGCTCCACTTTTTCGAAGCCGAACTATCTGACGAGCATTTGCGCGATCTGCAGTCGGGCGCAAGTGCTCAAACCGAAAATCTGCTCCAGGCGAGCTACCGCGGTTTCATCGTCGCCCGCCCCTTGCCTGAGGCGGTAATCGGACGTTCGCTCCTTGCTACATATCCTGAAATTTGCGACCTAGAGCCGAAGCACAAACGCCGCTTCCCGGTGTCGCGGGATTATTGCGCGAACGTCTGCGGCATCAAGCTCACCGTCAAATCCATCCCGTTCCAGGAACAGGACACAGTGCTCGCTGCCTGCGCTACTGTGGCGCTCTGGACTTGTTTCCACAGGTCCGCCGACCTTTTCCAGACGCCAGTGCCTGGACCTGCCGCGATCACGAGAACGGCCAGCCGGATCGGCCACTACGGGCGCCCCATCCCATCCACGGGTCTTGAGATCGAGGAAATCTGTACGGCAATTCGCGCCATCGAGCTGGAACCGGAACTCTACGATCTTCAAGCCACCGACGCGGCCGGTCCACTTAGCGACGAGGCCGATGGTACGACCGACGGCGGCGCTGTGCCTTTTGCATCCTTGCTGTACGGCTATCTTGCTATGGAACTTCCCGTCCTGCTCGTAGTCACCATTGCTGGGGAAGAGAGTCTGCATGCCATCGCGGTGACGGGTTACTCGGAGTTGGACGCGCCGTTCGCGACCGAAAATGCCAACCGAAAATTCGTCCCGCTGTTTGGCCGTCGCATCCACGAGTTCTATGGCCACGATGATCAGATCTGTCCGTTTTCGCGGATCGGTCTCGCGCCGACGCCAGGGAAGCACGTGAGGTTGATCACCTCGTGGCACAAACACGGCAAAACGCTGGACGTTTTTCCGCGCGCTGTGATAGTGCCCGTGTACAACAAGATTCGCTTACGCTACACCGACGTTCTAAGGCGTGTCGAGCGGTTGGATGCCCTACTCATGGACCCGCTCGCGGATGACGACCTCGGACGCGAATGGGACTTGCACCTCATTCTATCGAACGACTATAAGCGAAAGGTGCGTGAGGAACAGTTTCGCAGCCGCGATGTGCGAAGGGCAATCCTGTCTTCGCCTCATCCACGCTTCTGGTGGCGTGCAGTGCTCAGTATTGCCGGGGAACCAGCCGCCGAGTTACTGTTCGATGCGACCGGAATCGCACGCTCGGTGCCATTGACCGAGATCGTCTGGATCAATGAAGAGCTTGCCGCCGAGCTCGAAAGGGGCCTTACGCAGGGCGCTGACGAGTCCGTCCGTGAGGTCGTGGTGGAGAATTGCACGCGACCCATGTTCGATTTCGTCGTGGGCAGCCTGCGGCGCAGAAATGAACCGTTCTCTCACATTGTGCCCACGTACAGATAACCAGAAGGGCACACTAAACCGACGCGGCAACTTCTTCCTTTACCATCCAGTCGGATGCACTCCCCAGCACGGATTGAATCGCGCCTACGTTTTCGAGCCATTTCAGGGTGGCTTGCAGCTCTTCTTCGGTGATTTCCGGTCTGTCGTGCCGCCGAAGTTCAGTGTTGACACCGTGCAGTAATCCGGCACCGATAACTCGCTTTGTCGCGTCGGCTCGCCCCCACATGGCGAGCAGGGTAATCGCGTGATGTGGTTGTACAGGAATCTCAGTGAGCGACCGCATTCTGCTGACAAGTACCAGAATCGCAAAGGGCGCGAGCCACTTAACTACCCACGCTGTGTATACGCTCGGCACCGTCAGCCCCGCTGCTAGAATGAGATCATTCAGATGGAAGAGAGCATTGACCGGCTTGACGCTCCGAGCCGACTCGATGCCAGTTGAGTATGTTTTCTTACCCAGACGGTCTAAGTAGACAGTTCCTACCCTGCGTCTCGTCGGCACACGTTCTAGCCGGATACTGTCAGTGACTAGCTTGCTTACTGCTCCTCGGGTGAGGTCAAGCCCACCCGCGTCGACAAACGGCGCTGCAGCGGAAATAACGGCTTCGGTGAGGTATTCCACAGCCTCGACGAGGCGGGTTTGATCCCTCTTTCGAGACTCTAGTTCATTTCGCAGCTTTCCCATACGTGCCAAATATAGCAGCAAACAGCAGAGACGCCACGGCAGGTCGGCGTCCCTGGGCCTCCGGCTGGGTAAACAGATATGCCGGAATGAAGACCGCCACTCATCGGTGCTGAAGCGCGGGAGAAAGCGCCTTTTTCCCCGGCAGTCGGTCGCCCCAGAGTCCCCCCAAATTCCACGATAATCGGCTTTTGGCACGTCTAAGTCTTGTGTTTGCAGCGCGAGGCGGCTCTAAGGCATTCGGCTGTTTAACCGAAGGATTGTAGCGCCAGTTCCACGACGGCGTTAAGGGACATTATCGGTAGCCAACTCCGGGGGCAACGTCCGCTGGGGCAATGGTCCTGTGCGCCGGTCGAGCGATTACCTCTAAGGGCAAGTTTCCGGAAAGCCCACATATCATCCACTATGCCTGTTTCTGAGTGCCGACGATCCGATCGCAAGGTGTAATGCCCGGCGCCCAAGCCGCCCTCACCGAGCTTCTTGGGGATGCGGAAGTGGGAGATGCTGCGGCCGATCCTGGCTCATTTGCCCGCCCGATTCTGAGGACGCACGAGCCCTTTCAACTCTTCCGACCAATTGAGAACGACGTTGATTTCTGTCGCCCCTGTGCCCTGTGGGAGCGACGGCTGCAGCATGAGAAACCGCTGCCCGTCGCGGGAGATTTCGTAATTCGGGTGGCCGAACCCAGTTCGGCCCCGGTAGTATCCCGAAAACAGCACGTCTCGTTTCCCCACGACAAACTCGGGCCGAGTCTCAATCGCGACGTCCACGACGCTGTCTGGCGTGCGGAAGAAAAGACGGCGTCCGTCGGGCGCCCACAGCGGCTGGTTGGCGCCCTCGTTCGAAATCTGCCACTTCCGGCCGCCCTGCGGAAAAGGCTGGACATAGACTTCCGAGCGCCCGGATTCATCCGATGAGTAGGCGATCCACCTTCCATCCGGCGAGATCATAGGCTCCTGCTCGCTGAACTTTGTTTGGAGAAACGGCCGGGCGGCCCGAGCGCCATCCATGGCGAGCACCCATATGTCCCATTTGCTCTCACCGCCAAATTCCGCAAAGGCCAACAACTTTCCGTCGGGCGAGAAGGACCCCGGATCCTGATGGTTGACCGATGACAAAAGCCGCTCCGCCGGCCCGGTCCCGTCGGCGCGCCTCCGGTACAGATTCGATTCCGGCCCCTGCTGATTTGAACTGAAGACCACCCACTGCCCGTCCGGCGACCAGATGGGCGCGTGGTTGTCGCCTTCGTACGTCAGCCGGTTCAACGTGTCCCGTTGGAGATCCCAAAGCCAGATATGCGAACCTTGCTGGTTGGTGACGGTCATGGCAAGCAGGCGGCCGTCCGGCGACAAAGCGGGGAACTCCTCTTCCTGCTCGGGCACTGCAAGCGGCTGCGCGGCGCCGGCCTGACTGACCCAGACGAACCGTGAAGTCCTTGCCTTCGGGTCTTCCTTAACAAAGGCCAGCGATCCTGAGCCGGAGAGCCCCAGGACAGGGGCAACTCGCTCCACTCCGCTTCCTACCCTTGCCACTCCCTCGAGTAGATTGACGGGCGGGCCCGCGATTCTCAGGCGCTTCAAATCGAAGGGCAGAGCCGCGACCGATCCCTCCCGATAGCAGACCAAGTGCCCGGTCGCTGCGTACCGGACGAACGTGAAATCTCTGGAGAGAATCCGACGCTCGCCGCTTTTCAGCGAAAAAATCGCGATCGGGTGGTCGCCGAAGCCAAGCCCGGCGCGAAGAATCGTGAACAGCACCGCCTCCCCGCCCGGCAGCACCTCGGGCCAGATGTGGGCCATTTCTCCTTGTCTGGGATCGGGCGTAGTGAGCGCCACCGGGGTGCCCCCATTGGCCGAAACGCGCATCAGGCCAAATGGCTGGCCGGGCGCGAACACGATCGTCCCATCGGGCGCCCAACTGCCGCCCAGCCCCCTACCAGTCCCCGTTTCGCAAATGGTCAGCGGCGCCTCTCCGGCCAACGAGACTTTCTTCAGCTTGCCCCCGGCGAAGAACCCGACCCAGTTCCCGTCAGGGGAAAAAAACGGAGAACTCTCGCCCTCGGTTCCAGGGATTGCAGTGGCTTGCAACTGATCCAGCCTGCGAAGATAAAGCTGCCATGTCCCCGCTCGCACCGCCGTGTAGACCAGCTTCGCACCGTCGGGCGAGAACGTCAGGGCGCCGCCCGCTCCTTCTTCGATGACCCCTTCGGGGATCTTGAAAACCCAGCGGCTGACGGGCCGCATGGATGAATCGGTGCCGGTTGAGGATCGGCTCAGCCACCAAACGAAGATGGCCGCGAAGACCAGGGCTATGGCGGCGGCGAGCCCAAGAGTTACCCGCCGCCGCACCCAAGGCCGGCGAGCAAAGCCGGAGGGCCCCGGACCCTCGGGGTGGCCGGCGGTCTCTGCCACCCATTGGAGTTCGTCGCGAAGATCGGCAGCGGACTGCCACCTCCGGTCAGGATCTTTTTCAAGGCATTTCCTCACGACGCGATCGAGAGCCGGCGGGGACGTTGGCTGGACGCTGGACACAGACGGCGGGTTCTTCTCCATGATGGCGGCGATCAGGCCGGCCTGCGACTTGCCTTCGAACGCCTGCCTGCCGGTGAGCATCTCGTACAGCACCGCCCCAAACGAGAAAATATCCGACCGCGCGTCTGCTGCCCTTCCCTCCGCTTGCTCCGGCGGCATATAGGCCAGCGTGCCGGCGATCATACCCTCCGTGGTGAGAGTGGTTTCCGACTCCCCCAACCGCTGCCGCCGCGCCAGCCCGAAATCCAGCAGCTTCACCAGCCCGTCAGGTGTCACCATAACGTTGCCGGGCTTCAGATCGCGGTGGATGATGCCAGCGGCGTGAGCTTTGGCCAGCCCTGCGGCAATTTGTGCGGCGTAATCCAGCGCTTTCGGCAACGGCAGGCCCTTGGCCGAGATCGCGTCCTTGAGGCTCTTCCCCTCCACCAATTCCATGGCGATGAAGTCCACCCCGGGCCCGCAAGCGGGCACCCCCGACCCGATCTCATGCACGGTCACAATGTTGGGGTGGTTCAGGGCCGAGGCCGCGCGCGCCTCGCGAATTAGGCGCTGTTTGCTCTCGGCGTCGGCCAGGCGCTCCGGCGCGAGCACCTTCAGCGCCACCTGGCGGCGAAGTTTTGTGTCGTAGGCGCGGTAGACCGCCCCCATGCCGCCTTCCCCAAGCTTGGCCTCCACGCGGTATTGCGCCAGCGTCTGGCCGGGCGCCAGTTCGCGGGCGGCGTTCAGCAATCCGCTGGCGGGGTTGGGCAGGCTGGCGGCATCACTTTCCGCCAGCAGGCGCTCCACATCCGCGCGCAATTCGGCGTCGCCGCCGCAAGCGGAATCGAGGAAAGCCGGCCGTTCTGGCTCGGGCGTCTCCAGGGCCACGCCGAAGAGCTCCTTGATTCTGCTCCAGCGCTGCGGCGTCATTTAGACCCTCCACTCTCCAGTTGGGTCTTCATCCAGGCCTTGGCCATGGCCCAGTCGCGCTTGACCGTGCGGGCGGAGATCGCCATGGCCTCGGCGGTCTCCTCCACCGATAGGCCGCCGAAATAGCGCAGCTCGACGATGCGCGCCTGCTGCGGGTCGAGTTCGACGAGGCGAGCCAGGATTTCGTCCACCGCCAGGACTTCCTCGGTGTGGTCGGCGCCGGCGGCTCGATTGAATATCTGTTCGTTCATGGTGACGGGGATGCCGCGTTTGAGAGCGCGGCGTCCGCGGGCGTGGTCCACCAGCAGGCGGCGCATGAGCTGGGCGGCCACGCCCACGAACTGGGCGCGGTTTTGCCAATCGGCGTGGTCCTGGTCCACCAACCGGAGGTAGGCCTCGTGGACCAGGGCGGTGGGCTGGAGGGTGTGGCCGGGCCGTTCGTCGCGCATGCAGCGGCCCGCCACGCGGCGCAACTCCCTGTAAACCAGCGGCATAAGCCGCTCCAGCGCGTCCTTGCGTCCGAGCTTCAGTTCACCCAATAGCACGGTGACTTCGCCACGAGAATCCGCCATAGGAGCCGACTGTTCTTGCGTTTCCACTATTTTAGCCTCTAATTCTCCCGTTTTGGCCCCGATTTCGTGCCCCTTTCGCGTTCCGGTCGGGAGCAACGAAAATGAGAGCACAGAAATTAGCGGTTGCGACGGTTTGGATGGCGGCGGTTGCGGGGCCCGGTTTTGGCGAATCCAGGCCGGCGGCGGATCTCAGCGTATCGGTCTACATGGATTACCAGGGCGGTGGCGACCTCAGGGGTGCCAACCTGGCGAAAGCCATCACCTCCAAGATGTTGCGGAAGATTGGCGTCACGCTGGTTTGGGTGGATTCGAAATCCTGCCCGCCGGAGGGAATCCACATTACGCTGACCGGCCAGACGCCCGCTACCCTGCAACCCGGAGCGCTGGCTTACGCGTTGCCATACGAAGGCACGCACATCCAGGTCTTCCGCGATCGCATCGAGGCCAACCAACCGGCTCTTGTGCCACACTTGCTGGCACACGTGCTGGTGCATGAAATTATCCACATCCTGGAAGGGTGCACCCGGCATTCCGAGGGCGGCGTGATGAAAGCGCATTGGGGCGGCGCGGACTTCTCCCAGATGCTGTGGAGCGAGCTTCCCATCTCCCAGGAAGATATCGATCTGATTCACCTCGGCATGGAGAGGCGTGCCCGGTTGGCCACCGCGCAAACGAACCAGGACAGCCTGACTGGCGACCCGGCTCCCACGCTTGTGGCGATGTCGCGGCCTTAGTAGTACGGCAGGCTTATCGTAGAATGAGTTGGGCCGGGCTTTTGTGCCGCGGAGCCATCTTCAAGCCGGCCGCAGTTTCCGAATAGCGCGTGATCCGCCCGGAACCCGTTGTCCCGCTCTCACCGGCATCCCAGGGCCGTCTTTCGGGGGCGTTAAGTAGTGATATCGGCTATTAGGCTGGCTTCAGTTTCGGCCTGCGCACATCCGCGGTTTTAGCGTTAGGTGGCCAAGTGACCTTGGCCTCCCTTGACGTTGCTGCTCGCGAGTCACCCGTCACCACTCCTGTAGGTTCGCGGTGTTCGTTCGCGGAGCCGAGACATCGCGGCCGGGTGTATACTGAAGCCGGACTTTGGAGTCCAAAACTTAAAACCCAGGTACGAAGTTCTCCATAGGGAAGGTTTCAATCACTAGAAAGGAGGAATCCATGGATAACGCTAGTAGCAGCAGGTACAGGATCCCCTTCTTCACGGTGGGCATCCTGTTTGCCTGCTGGGGCATCCTCGGCCTGATCGACCTGTCGAACGTGCCTTACAGCGGCTACCGAGAGGACGGTAACAACACGGTCACCTGGGCGCGCCCGGGAAGCCCGGCCGAGCGTGCCGGCCTCAAAAGGGGAGATTACATCAGGAGCATCGGCGGAATTTCCGTCGAAGATTCCAGCGCCCTCGCCCACCGGCAACGGGCGAAGATCGGGGAGACGCGCTCATTTGTGGTCGAGCGGCGCGAGAATGGCGGAAAAGCTCCAGTCACCAAGACCATAGATATTACTTTTGCCAACCTCCCAGCCAGGAGCATGGCGCTGGACTTCGCTGCTTTTCTGATCGGATTCTGCTTTTTGGGTTGCGGCCTGGTGGCCTCTGGCAAAGCTCCAGCCAGGGGTGCTACGCTGCTAGCCCTGGCAGGAATATGCCTCAGCGCAGCCTTCTTCACCGGCCCTTACATCTCCTCGTTCTTCGGACGGATGTTGGCGGGTTCGATCCAGAGCTTAGTGGTCATTCTGGGCCTAGCTTTTCTGCTTCATTACATGCTAGCGACCCCGAAGCCGAAGCAGTTCGTACAGGGGAAGCATGCAACCCAAGTCATTTACGGCCCGGCTGTTGTGATGGTCCTCTTCTTCCTGTACTTGGTCATCGTACAGCCACGGGGCACCAGCATTCTGAACGAAGTGAGCAACATCCTGTTCGGGCTGCTTTTCGCAGGCTACTTCGGCTGCGCGGTCGTCGCGATGATCCACAGCTACGCGAAGGCCACCCCAGGGGAGCGTGCCGATTACGGCCTCAACATTGCACTGGTCGGGAGCGTGATAGGTCTCCTGCCTATCATTATCGCGGAGATCGTCGGCATCGTCGCGCCGAAAGTAATTCTGCCAGGCAGCGACTTCTACTTCCTCGCGATGATACTCATTCCGATCTCTCTGACGACGGCCATGCTGCGGCAGAGCCGTGCGACGTAGGCCGCCACTCCGGACCAGTTTTGGCAGTAGACCTGGATTCAGCAAATACAACGGCTCTGATTCGGTACTTTGGGGCACGATCGACGCGGGCCAACAGCCCAATTGGAAATCCCACGTTGCCCTCGGTCTGCCAAGAGGTGTTTGCTATGCGACGCTGGCTCCGAATCGTGGGCGTTATTACCCTGTCTACCATCTCCCTTAAGGGCCTCGCAAGTGTCTGCACAAACTGAACATGACCCGGCCCAAGGCGTGGTGTGGGACCTCACGCCGCTGTTTCGCGACACCGCGGCCTGGGACACCGAGCGTCAACAGGCCGAGGCAGCACCCTGCTCACCGCGAATAGAGGGTGATATTGCGACGATTTCCCCCTGGGGGGAACGCAACACCCGGAATAGGGGGCCAGCGGCGATTAAACGCCGTTAGGGCGTTGGAATAGCGCTTGCTGCTCCGTTTCTGGGGTCAGTCCATATCCGCCCCAACGTGTCCGGAGGCACTTGGCTGGTTCGTTGCCAAACCGTCGAATGACCCAAACGAGACGGTGGTGGCGCGGACCCGGTGAGGAGCGTTATCCGCCAATATCGGTAGCTTCCGCGGGCTGGCCGGCTGCCCGCCGCTGCAACTGCACGCGAAGCTCGCGCGGGGCGATCCCGAGGAAACGTGCGAACGTCTGCGCAAGGCTTTCCTCTTCACCCCGAACGAACCCAATTCGTGCGAGCCCCTCCGCAATCTGCTCGGCGACCGATGGGCCAGAGGGGGCTGGCACCGGAGGTTGAAATCTCTGCTCCAGCCTTTGCAGCCTGCTGAGTATCGTCTTCATCCGTGTCCTTCGCGATACGGCCGACCAGCCAATCCGCAGCGCCCGCCGCCGGCAAGCCAGGTGCTTCCAGTTTGCCGCTCACCGCTCGGAATGGTGAACCGGGGTCCGTCTTCTTCGCTTCCGTCCGGGGAGACGGATTGGACCTCGAAAAGAGGTCAGTCTAAGCGCCGAAAGCGCGACCGTCCGAACCCGTGCGTCACCGCTTGACCTAGAATAAGCAAGGAGGCTGGCCGTGCTGGAGCGTCGGCATGACTTGCGCCAGGCGCGCGTTTTCTACGCCATGCTGGTTTTTCCGCTGACGGGTCTCCTGTTCTCGGCTGACCCGTACGCCGCGGAACGTGAACGCATGGTGCGGGAGCAGATTGAGAGCCGCGGCATCCGTGGCGCGGAGCTTTTGCGCGTGCTGCGCGCCACTCCGCGTCATCTGTTTGTACCCATTGCCAGCCGGCCGATGGCCTATGACGACCATCCGGTTCCGATCGGTTATGAGGCCACGATTTCCCAGCCGTATGTCGTGGCGCTCATGACCGAACTGCTGGCACCGGCGAAGAAGCATCGGGTCCTGGAGATCGGGACCGGGTCGGGCTACCAGGCAGCGATCCTCTCGCAACTGGCGCAACAGGTGTACACGATCGAGATTGTTTCGGAACTGGCGAAATCGGCGCAGCGCATCCTGAGCGATCTCGGATATGGCAACGTAACAGTTCGCCAAGGGGATGGTTACAAAGGCTGGCCGGAACAGGCGCCATTTGATGGAATCATGGTCACGGCGGCGCCGCCGGAGGTCCCGCAGGCGCTCATCGACCAACTTGCGAAGGGAGGGCGCCTCGTGGCGCCGGTTGGCCTCGGGTGGAACCAGGAGTTGGTGCTGATCGAGAAAGACGCGAACGGCCGGATCCGGCGCCGCTCCGCTGGGGGCGTGGTGTTTGTGCCTATGAGGTCAGGCGGGCCGTAGGAACGCGTGGATATCATGCAGCAAACGGACTGGCATCCTGCATACGTTCGCCTGGCTGAAAGCGGCGAACTCGCGCACCGGGCGAAAGCCCTGTACTCCTTTTTTCGAAGTTGCCATCTCTGCCCGCGACGGTGCGGAATCAACCGGCTGAAGGGCGAAACGGGGGTGTGCGGAGCTGCCTCGCGCGTGAAGGTGGCCTCGGCCCACCCGCATTTCGGAGAGGAGGCGCCGCTGGTGGGCCGCCACGGCTCCGGCACGATCTTCTTCAGCCACTGCAATCTCCTGTGCGCGTATTGCCAGAACTGGCAGATCAGCCATGGCGGCGATGGCGCGCTCCTCAGCGACGAGGGTTTGGGCCGAATCATGCTGCGCCTTCAGGAACTGGGTTGCCACAATATCAACCTGGTGACGCCTACTCACTACGCGCCGAACATCGTGCAGGCTCTCAGGAGCGCCGTGGTTAGGGGGCTGCGGATTCCCCTGGTGTACAACTGCGGCGGCTACGAGCCACTCGAAATCCTCGAACTGCTGGACGGAATCGTCGATATCTACCTTGCGGATTTCAAGTACACGGACCCGAGCATGGCGGAGACGTATTCTCGCGGCGCGCGAGATTATCCGGAGGTGGCGGCAGCCGCCATCGCCGAGATGCGCCGCCAGGTGGGGGATCTGACGATTGGGGAGAACGGCGTCGCGCTTCGCGGTCTCATGATCCGCCACCTGGTGTTGCCGAACAACATCGCCGGAACGGACCAGTTCGTGCGCTTCGTGGCGGAAAAGCTGGCGCCATCCACCTTCGTCAACCTCATGTCGCAATACCGGCCGGAACACGAAGCCCTTCAGCGCCCGGAGCTCGGCCGCCGCGTCACCCGTCAGGAGTACGCGCGCGCGGTCAACTGGGCGCGCGAGGCCGGTCTGGCGAATGCAAGTTCGCAGACCTGATACGTACTGCGGGGAACAGGCGATAACCGCGGTCTGGCGGGAACCACCGTGCCATTAGTTCCAAGCGCCGCCGCAACGGCAGCGCCGGCAGGTAGTCCGGACCAGTTCGAATGGCGACCTCATGCCACAGACTGTGAACGTACTCGGCCGCCGTCCCAGCGAAGGAGGACCGGCCATAACGCGTGAGCCGCTGGCTGCTGTTCGCGTGGGATCGGCTCTCAAACAGGGTGCGCTTCTCCTTCAGCGCCCGCTCGTCAATCTCGCCCTCGATCCCCATGCCGATTTCGTCCCACAGAAGCATCCAGTACGCACGGATCTCCGCGTCTGATAATCTCTCCCAGAGTGCCTGGCTGAGGCACAGCAGCAACTCCATCGCAACGTCATGCTCTTCAAACCCCGTTGTCGCCACCGACACTTCCAGCCCGCTATTGGTTATGGTCCATTGCGAGGTAACGTCGGCTTCCGCTTCAGCCGGGAGCGAGATCCGGCAAAAACCGATCCGCCGCGCCATGGAGGAAGGCACGGCGCGAACGGCCGGGCGAATGAATTCGCGCACAAGCGCTTGGGACATGCCCGAACTGCGGCTCAATGTCCATCCATGCGCGAGCCGTGGCGGGCTGGCTTGCATCGTTGCTCCCCAGTCCCATCATCGTCGAAGGTGGGTTGGGAGCGCTGGTTCGGACCACCCTGGGCAGGGCATTTCCTCTCAGCCGCCCCGTGTGATGTCACGGAACGACTCCAGGCCCCATTCACCTTCAGGCGTCGTGGAGTGGCGCCGAAGGATGTAAACATTGCCGTCGTTCGCTTTCACTTTGAAGAACACGTCCTGCGGCCCGTACCACTGATCCAGCAGTTCTTCCACGAAGTAATCCTGACCACCCAATCGGAAACGAACCGGACGCTCGTCCCCTTTGTAGCCGGAGTAGCAGACTACCTCGACCTTCATCTCGGCATCCCACTCATCCTCGAACTCCCGTCTCGTTCGCCGGCACGTCCGGACGCACTACTTCGTGCACCAGATCGGTGAGCGAACGCCGCGGCGTCGGTTCCGGTTCTTCCGCCGGATACCCGATCGGCAGGATGGCCACTGGCAACAGATCGTGACGACCCAGCACGCGCTGCACCGCGGCGTCGTCGAAGGCTCCCACCCAAACCGTGCCGAGGCCTAGAGCCGTGGCCGCCAGCATGGCGAACGCGCACGCGATCGTGGCGTCCTGGATCGCGTACAGCCTCGCGCCCCGCTCCCGATACTTCGCAGCCGACCGCGCCTGGTTGGCACAGAAAACCAACACCACGGGTGCCTGAGCGACGAAGAACTGGTCCAGCGCCGCGCGCGCCAGCGCCACGCGTCCCTTCTCCTGCGTGACCCGGAAGATCTCATACCCTTGCAGGTTTCCCGCCGACGGCGCCGCATTCGCCGCCGCGAGCACCTGCGCCATCTTCTCCGCTTCAACTGCCTGGCGCGCGAACGCCCGCACCGATCGGCGCTTCTTGATCACCTCGAACAGGTCCACGACGCGAATTATACCCTTTGGGAGGCCCTCAACTGGCACCGAACGATGAGAGATCGGCCAAACATGCCCGCGCAAGGGTGAAAAGAGCGTATCCGTCGCGTTCTGAAAATCCGCGGGCGGACCCACCGAGACTTAAGACGGTAACGCATCGGGTAGAACTCGACGCCGCTGCTGAAAGCCCGGCCTGCCCGCGCGGCTGGCGGCGCCAGCCCGCTAGCGGCCCGGCCGGATTAGCTCCACCGGCCGGACAAGGGAGCCAGTGGCTCCGCGATGGACTGGAATCGCAGCAGTCGAACGGCATCCTCGTTCTGGAAGGAGACAAGCGGCATCAAGCCCTGCTCCAGAATCCACTCCGCATCGCTCTCCGTCATCAGCAGTTCGGCGCACGGCTTCAGCCGTTTCTCTCCACCCACCTCATACACGTGCAAGGGCAGCCCTCTGATCTCTTCATACACTCCAGGCCGCAGATTCCAGCCATCGCTGCTGAAAGCCTGGCCCAACAAGTAGGCACAGGCTAAGGCTGGGTTGGCCCACAGATAGTCCTGGTGGTCCGGTGTTCCGGGCATCTCCTCAAAAGCGAAGCTCTCCACCGGTTCCGTCTCTCTTCCGTAGGGTAGGCGGAGCAGGAAGCGAGGAAGCGCCAAGCCGAGCCAGGAAGCCGCCGGCGAATGCCGCAGGGAGTTCCAGTGCCGGGCCGCCTCCGAAGAATCCACATCGCCCGCTGGATCGGCTTCCGCAAGAAATGGCGCGCCCGCGATGCGCATCAGCTCCGCAAGCTGACCGAGCGTCTCGATGTCGCCCTCCGTGCGGCTGAAGGTAAAGTTGCCTGCTGCCACCGCCCAGGCCTGTGCGCCGAGGCCATCGACGGCTTCTTCAACCAACAGGCGGTACATTCCGCTGTTCCGCAGGTCGGCGGAAGAGTTCAAATCCGCGGCTAGTTCCGCTTTGGAAACGTCCAGGAGATACAGCTTCAGATGAGCGTCGGTCTCCAGGCCACGAACCAGAAAAAGCACACCCCGCCAGGCTGCTTCCAGCGCCTGGAAATCCTTGTGGTGCAGGATGGCGCGCATCAGTTTGCCCGCGGCCGCGTCCACTTGCGCGACCAGTTCCGAAAGCTGCGGATCCTGGCGAGGTACGACATGAGGAGCCACTGCTTGTTCGATGAAAGCCTGCAACTCGTCCGGGCGGCGTCCCGCTGGGGGTAGCCGGGATTCCGTGACATCCAGCACGCTTTCGAGCAGACTACCTCCAGCGAGCGCAGCCAGATCCTGGGGTGCGGCAGATCGTTCCGGCTGCTGCGGCGGCATAGCCAGAGGCGCTGTGGCCGGGATTCCGGCCCAGCCTTTCACCGCGGCAGCCGCTTCCGCAAAAGTGGACGGGGCGCCCAGCTTGCGGCGCGTCTCGCGAAGGGCCTGAAAAAGCTCGATCTTCTCGTAAATTTGGTCGGGAAGAAAATCTTCCAGTTCCTGGAATCTCAGCGTCACCCGCGGGCCATGCTGTCCTTCCCCGAAGTGCAGTTCGGCGCCCATATTGGCCAGCACCTGATCGAAGTTATCGCGATCGATCACAACGGGTTTGCGGCTGGGCGGGGCCGGAGCCCCGCGGTTGGCACGCCCACTGAAGTCTCCTAACAGTAGGATGCGAAACGGCGCTTCAGATGTCGGCTTGGCCGGCGAGCGATCGGTTCCGGCAGTGACATCCAGCTTCACGGAGGCAAACGGAGATGGCTTAGGCATGACACCGCTCCTTACCCGGCTCCGACGGCCAGTCTGGAGGTCAGTTCTGGCTGCACGAGTAGCTCATAGCATACACCTAATCAACTGCCGCGTCGGTTTCGCGCCAGTTCCACGTCCGAAGCCGCGGTAGTGCGCGAGCGCCGCACGTGCGCCGGGCCGCCGCGACGCGGGCGCGCGGGGGGGCGAAGACCACGAGCAGCGCCGGCGAAGCCCCATGCACGTGCACGGAAGTCTGGCGGGCGCTGCGTGGGCCACCTGGCAGCTCGCGCGCCGGGCCGCGATGGGCAGGCCCTTCAGCCTGCCGTCGGGCTTCGGCCCGGCGTCAGCGTTCGACAGCGGAGGCTTGACATACGGATCGGCCCTCCGCTCCCTGACCGTCACGGCTCTGAACCGAGCTGGGCCTCGATCGTCGAGGAGCGGAGGCGGGCGTCACTTCACGGTGATCGGAACCGACGCGACGACGTTTTCCCATTCCAGCGTCAGCTTGCCTTTGTTGCCGCCTTCACTGGTAAGCGTCATCTTGTAGGTCTCGACTGGGGCTGGCGGCTTGCTCATGGTCATAGGGATGCGGCCCAGGCTCTGTTTCGCGTCCAGGGTGGTCTGGTCCCCCGTGCCGCCCATGCTGATCCCCCACAGTTTCCGCCCGTTGACCGTGAGGGGCTGCTTACTGAGAATCAGGCTCCACTTGCCCGTATCAAGCCAGACGTACACCGCATAGTCGCCTGCCGGGACGTTCGTTCCACCGACGTCCAAATCCGCGGCGGTGTGAAACACCGTCGCCTCGTTCGCGCCGGCACGCCAGATGGTGTCGTCCGGCTGGAGCGCACCAGGGCCGTTGAAAATGTGCCGGCCGCGCATCGACGGCGCGCTGTAGTCGATGGAAATCTTCTTGCCGTTGATGGTCGCCTCGGTGCTGGCTGGCTGGCGCGCTGCTTTTGCTGCGCGAATCCAGCGGCCGCCATCGCCGCTACGGTCAGAACGAAGATGAGCTTGCGGTCCATATTTAATACGTATCTCCTTCTTTGGAGAGTATATAACGGCGGCCCGCGGTTGCATCCCGCTTTCCTTGGCGCGTTCTTGAGTGTGATCCCATGTCTACGACTTCATGGCTTATGGCATGCGAAGCACCCAGCCGCGACCGCCAGGGAGCGGAGGGCCCTGGCGACCCACGCAACGTTCCACCACTACTGGCAGTTGGGTGGACGGCCGGACGATGAGCGAAAAGCGGCCCGATATCAGTTCATATCGGTAGCTTCTGGCGGCAGAGCACATCCCGCGCAGTCGTCCAACGAATACCCGGATAGCGATCGTTGTCGAGCGGCTCCAGCTTTGCCCGGCCGTCGAACATGTTACGCATGTACTGCATGCCCTGCCATGCCGGGTAAAGCTCCTTGTCTCCGGGAGCGGCCGTGTGCGCGACCTTGATCAGCGCGCCGAGCATTCCCAGACCTCCGGCACGGAACAGGCGGAACTCCTTCCCGGTCACCTCACTTACGACCGCCGTCAGTTCCCGGGCGCTGAGTTGATCGCCAGCAATTCGCAAGAAGCGAGGGGTGGACGGATCAAGAGCCGCGCGCGCCGTGAATGCGGCCGTGTCGTCCATCGTCGTGAAGTCCATGCGCTGGTCCGCGTCGCCCCAATAGAGGACTCGCTTCAGTTTGAAGAGAACGAGCGGCATCTGACCGGTCAGCATGTCGGCAAACGCCCCGCTGAAGATCGTGGTCGCTGAAATCGAAGTCTTATCGAGGCGCTGGTGGAAGTCTCGGCGCAGATCCAGATTGCGATTCTCTCCGGATGGAAACTTGGTGAAATCGATCGAGTAGTCGGACGGAATAAAACGTGGCACGCCAGCTTGCATCGCAGCATCGAGCAGAACCGTTTGCGCTTCCACGATCACGTCCCGCAACCCCTGCAGCGCGGACACCACGCAGGATGCACGCGAGCATGCCGGTGTCACTTGGGAAGCGCTGCTCAAGTCAACACGGGCAATCGTTACGCCGAGCTCCTGCAGTCGCTCAAGCTTGTCTCGCGCAGTGCGGTGGCGAACAAGAGCTCTTACGCTGGCTCCCCGTTCGAGCAAAGCTCTCACGATGCGTTCGCCGAGATTGCCGGTAGCTCCCGCCACGACGATGGCCGCGTCATTCATGATTCCGATATTAGAGAAAGGACAGCGTCGATGCAAAGCGGGCGCAGATCCGAGTGGGGGGCAACGTGGCGCCATAGTTCTGGATTTACGATAGGTACAGACAGTGAACCACGCCGCAGCTATCCCAGGCCACGTTTAGGTCTTGACGAAGGACGCCCACCCTTGGGGCTCAGAGGCTGCGCTGGGTTGGCTCGGAGCAAGCGGTCTTCCAACGGCGCCCGGTCAAAGCGCCGAATGATCGCCTGCATCTCATCGGCGTTCGAAGCTTTAACAAAGGCGAATCCTTTCGACTCTTGGGTCTGGCGATCGCGAATTACCTTGATTGAATCTGCCGCCAGATTCTCTGATGCCAACCATGACTCGATGTCCTCTGCGGCAACCCACGCCGGAAGGTTTCCAAGGAACACTGTGAATCCCATATGGCTCTAGCGTACCCCGCGGCTCCCTCAACTCAGGCTCTCTGCGCTGTAACGGGCGATCAGGCCGGTCCGCACGGCGTACCGGTAGATGTGCGCGAAAAACCAGCATGCCAAAACCAGATACAGTGCGGCGAGTGAAGCGGCCCACGTCAACGCCGCGGTGGAAGCCGTCCCACCCGAGACGACTCGCCGCACGCCCTCGAACACGTACGCGGGGGGCAGCAGATTCGAGAAAAGTTGCATCCATGTGGGGAGGGTCGAGATTGGGTAAAAGACCCCGGCAAACGGGGAAAGCAGGGCGGGAATCGGCCAGATGAACCACTCGGCGGCAGGCCCAAGGCGCAGAACCACAGCGCAGGCGAAGACGCCCAGCGCGATCCCGAACACAAACAGCGCGAGGAGAAACTGAACCAGCGCAAGGCCATAGGCGAAGAAAGACAAGCCAAAAACCGTGCTGGCCAGAAGCAGCATCACCAGCAGCCCAACAGCGCTGGTGGCGATGCTCGAAAGCACGAGGCCGCCAAGGTACTCTGATATGGTAAGCGGAGTGGCGAAGATGTTCAGAAAGTTGCGCGATCAGACATCCTCGAAGAACGCCATCGTTACCCCTTGCATGATGCGGATCAGAAAGTCCCACAGGAGAACGGCGCCGAGGAGAGCGGGGATGAAATTGAAGCCGGTGGAGGCCACGCTGTTCAAGTACCGGCTGATGAAGCCCCACAGGACGATATCGATGCCCACCCAGGCGAACAACGGCACAACCCGAGCGGGGCTTCCGCGCAGCAGGTAGAAGTAGCGCAGTGCGATGGCTGCCATGCGCCGCCAGCGCAACATTTCAGTGGCCCTCCAGCGAGTGCGCTTCCCGCGCTACCGCGATGAACAACTCCTCCAGCGTCGCCTTGCCGTGCTCGCGCAGCAAAGTCTTCGGGTCCCCTTCGAGAAGGATTCTCCCACGGGAGAGGAAGAGCACGCGGTCGCAGACCGCTTCGGCCTCATACATATTGTGGGAGGTCCACAGCACGCCCCGCCCATCTTTGGTGGCCAACTCGCGAATGTTGGCGCGGATGTCGCGCGCCGCGGCGGGATCTAGCGACGCCGTGGGTTCGTCCAGGAGCAGGAGCCGCGGGCGGTTCAGCATGGCCTTGGCGAGGCTCACCCGGGTTTGCTCGCCGGAGGAAAGCGCGCCGCACCGGATATCGCGGAATCTCACGAGGTCGAACTGCCCCAGAGACACGGAGATGCGTTCGGCGAGATCCTCCACGCCGTAAATGAGGCCGAAGATTCGCAGGTTCTGGGACACCGTCAGGTTCCCCGGCAGAGGAGCGTAGACGGCCGCGAAGTTGGTGCGCTCCAGCGCCCGCGAGCGATGCGCGGCGATGTCCAGTCCTTCGATTCGAATGCTTCCCGACTCCGGCTCCAGGACGCCGAGAATCATGTTGATGGTGGTGGTCTTGCCAGCCCCGTTGGGACCGAGGAGCCCGACGATCTCCCCGGGGCCCACGTCGAAAGAAATGCGATCTACCGCGAGGATCTCGCCATAGGACTTGCACAGTTCCCTTACGGCGAGAACCTTTGCTGCGGGGGACTCCGGCGCGGGCCGGAACTCGTACGCCGACGCCAAGCATTCAGTCTGCGCGATCCTCCAGCGGAACGCAACCCGGAGCCCGCCCCTGCTGGTCGAGTGACCGCACGCGGACCGGACGCGGCGATTCGCCTGCTAACCTAAATTGGAAGCGTTCACCCGGAGCAATCATGGAGCAAAGAAAACTCGGACGGAATGGCCCACAGGTATCGGCGCTTGGACTGGGCTGCATGGGAATGTCGGAATTCTACGGAGCGTCAGACGAGGTGGAATCGATAGCCACCATCCACCGTGCGCTCTCACTCGGCGTAAACTTCCTTGACACCGCGGATATGTACGGCGTCGGAAGAAATGAAGAGCTAGTAGGGCGCGCCATTCGCGACCGGCGCGACCAGGTGATTCTCGCAACAAAATTCGGAAATGTCCGCGGGGCCAAGGGCGAGTTCCTGGGCGTGAACGGACGGCCCGAGTATGTGAAGCGGGCGTGCACCGCCAGCCTCCAGCGGCTCGGTCTGGAGCACATCGACCTTTACTATCAGCATCGCGTCGATCCCAAAACGCCCACTGAAGACACGGTCGGCGCCATGGCTGATCTGGTTCATGAGGGCAAAGTACGATTCCTGGGGCTGTCGGAAGCCGCGCCCGCCACCATCCGCCGCGCCAGCGCCGTGCATCCCATCGCCGCGCTGCAAACTGAATATTCGCTCTGGAGCCGGGACCCCGAAGGCAAAATCCTGGAGACGTGCCGGCAATTGGGCATCGGCTTTGTCGCCTACAGCCCACTGGGACGCGGCTTCCTCACTGGACGGTTCAAAACGCAGGATGCCATTCCGCAGGACGACTGGCGGCGTCACCATCCCCGGTTCGAGGGGGAAAACTTCAAACGCAATCTGCATCTGGCGGAGGCCGTGAGGCAGATCGCAGAGGAGATTGGCTGTACGCCTGCAGAGTTGGCCCTTGCCTGGGTGCTCGCTCAGGGCGAGGACGTTGTCCCCATCCCCGGAACGAAACACACGAGCTATCTCGACGATAATCTCGGGGCCCTGAATGTCCATCTGACCGATGAACATCTTCGCCGACTCGATGAGGCTTTCCCGCTGGGCGTGACAGCCGGAGAGCGCTACCACGAGCAGGGTATGCGCGCCATCGATCTATAGCCATGGTGCACGATGGAAAAGTTGCAATTGTCACTGGCGGAGGCCGGGGGCTGGGCCGGGCCATGGCGCTTGGCCTGAGCCGTGCAGGTTTCCGGGTGGCCATTACTGCTGCCCGGACGCGCGATGAGATTGAAGCAGTTGCCAGGGAAGCGCCCCCAGGACGGATTTACCCCGTGATGGCAGACGTCAGCAGCGAGTCTGCTTGCGCTGCCCTGATTAAAGAAGTCGAAGTCCGGCTCGGGCCGGCCGACGTTCTGGTGAACAACGCTGGCCGTGGCATGCGTTATGTTTCGGAACGGTTTCTGAGCGAGCCTTCCTTTTTCTGGGAGACCGACCCGGAGACATGGCGGATGATCATTGCAACTAACGTAAATGGCCCGTTCTTTATGTCGCGGGCCGTCACGCCCGGCATGATTGCCCGCGGCTGGGGCAGGATCATCAACATTTCGATGAATCACGAAACGATGCGGCGGCGTGGTTTCTCGCCCTATGGTCCATCGAAAGCCGCCCTGGAATCCGAGACGATCATCTGGGCTCAGGATCTCGCCGGAACGGGTGTAACAGTCAATGCTCTGCTTCCTGGTGGCGCGAGTCTCACGGGCATGATCCCCGACGAAGTCCCATCGGAACTCCGGCACAAATTGATCTCTCCGGAGATCATGGTGCCGCCGCTGCTCTGGCTGGTCTCGGACGCCGCCGGCGAGGTCAGTGGCAAACGCTTCAACGCCTCCCGGTGGGACACGAACCTGAATCCGGACGAGGCCGCCGTCAAGGCATCCGGACCTGCTGGGTGGGGCACTCCCTAAAGCGCACGGAGAACGACTGGAACTTTGCGATCAGGACGTTCTTGCCCGTCCGCTCGCGTTCAACGACATCAAGAGGAGTGCTTCCGCAGCGAGCGCCAGGTTTCCCGTTCCAGAAACCCGCCGGCGACGTTACGTTCCATCTCCTGAAACAGCGGCCACGGCGCGGTGAAAGACATCACGTTTTCGCCAAGAGACGCGCGGACGTTCCGCCTTGCCGAAATGTCGGTCAGCCCGACTAGGCCGCGCGGCCGCTCGCGCTCGAGTTCGCGGTAGGCATAGATGCCCGGCACCTGGCATCCCGCCGCCCAAGGCATGATGACGTTCTCCCCGTCCTTGTAAGCGTAGTTGGCCAGGATGACCAGCGCCGACAGGCGGTCTGGATCCACGAAGAAGGTAACGCTTTTGACGTCTTCCTGCTCCGGAAGGGCTTGTTCCAATGGTTTCAACACCACGAAGCGCGCCGGGACATCGCACATTGGTAGAGCTTCCAGAAATCCCCGGACCGTTTCGGGATCTTTGAGATACCGCTCGCCATGCAGAAAATCGTCCGCCATGCGCCCCCACCCGGAGGCTTTCATGTGTTGGGCGATGGCACATCCTTGCGCCGACTGTTCATTCCCGCTGGAAAGAAACGCGCAGAAGCCTTCCACACCGCCTGGGAAGTCCTCATACCGGTTGCCGAATCCCAAGCCAACGCCGCCGCCCCAACAGCCGAACGTCCCGCGGTCAAACGCCGCCGCGCGTCCGCGGGCTGCGACCGCGGCGAAGGCGCTCATGACACACCCCCACCCGCCCGGTTTGAACCGGATCGCTCCCTGCGGCGCCTCGTCCGCCCAGATCAGCGCGACCGGGTGCGTTCCGAGTCCGATCGCCCCGGCCGTAATGCTTTGCATTGTTCCTTCCCCGACGGCCGTTCCGGCTAACAGCACCTTGATTATACGTGAACGATGCGCGAGATCTGAGACGGATTGGGTGTCCGGCAACCGGACTCTCGCCGTGAGGCTACATTGCTCCGGCACGAGGCTCGCGTCTCGCGGGCTTCGCGCAAGACACTACAAGTTGGAAATCCTCACCAACTGTTTCCCGATGTTCTCTCCACGTAGCATCCCCAGGAAAGCGGAGACTGCATTCTCGATGCCCTCGGCCACAGTCTCGCGGTACTTCAGCTTGCCCTCTTGGTGCCATTTGGCGAGCCGCGGAAGCGCTTCGGCGTAACGGCCGGCGTATTGGAAGACGAGGAATCCCTTCACCGTCAGAGTGCGGACCAGAACCAGCGGCAACAGACGTGCGCCCGTCTCGGGCTTTTCGAGGTTGTACAGCGCGATCTGGCCGCAAATGGCAACGCGCCCATTCGGGTTCATTAGCGGGAGGACTGCGTCGGTGATGGCTCCGCCGACGTTGTCGAAGTAGCAGTCGATACCGGCGGGACAGAGGTCCTTCAGCTTCTCGATGTAGCTGGTCTCGGTCTTGTAGTTAAAAGCGGCATCGAAGCCCAGTTCACCCGTGATCCAGCGGATTTTGTCGGCGCCGCCCGCGATGCCTACCACGCGACAGCCGTGAATCTTGGCAATTTGACCGGCGGCGGAGCCGACCGCACCCGCGGCCCCGGACACTACCACCGTGTCACCGGCGTGCGGCGCACACACATCAAGCAGGCCGAAGTACGCTGTCAGCCCGGGCATGCCGAGCATGCCGAGCGACGTGGAGATCGGGGCCGGGCGAGGATCCACCTTCATGACGCCGGCGCCGTCCGAGAGCGCGTACTGCTGCCAGCCGAACATCCCCACCACGTACTCGCCTTCCGCGAAACTCGGGTGGTGTGACGCGAGGACTCTGCCAACCGCTCCGCCCCCCATGACCTCGTCCAGCTTCTGGGGGTCGGCGTAACTACGGGTAGCGTTCATGCGACCGCGCATGTACGGATCGACGGAAAGGTACGAAATGCCCACGAGGAACTGGCCCTCGGCGGGCTCGGGGATGGGGCTCTCCACCATGCGGAAATCGGTGGGCTTGGGAAAGCCCGTGGGTCGGGCTGCGAGCAAGAGCTGTTTGTTCATGGCGGCCATCTTCTCAGGATAACGCCCGAGTGATGCGAAACCGCTAAAATGGCTTCGTTGAAGGCCGGCTGCGATGCTCACGGACCGTCTTCCCCAAAAGGCGCTGCTCCGGGCGGCGTACCTGAGAAGTGATCAGCTTTGCAGTCTCGAAGTACCCGCGGATGATCAGCTCCGCACGGCGGCAAGGTCAATCGAGGAAGCTCTGAACGCAGAGCGGTCCGAACCGGTCCGAAAGGCATGCCTTGAGTTCCTAACCGCGGCGGCCGCTTTCTATGGCGTCTCAAGGCCGCAGGTTCGGGTCCTGGCAGCCCGTCCGCTGCGCGTGCGGGAAAACGGTTGGGCAACGGAGCTTTTCGGGGACTACCATCTGGAAAAGAAGCTGATCCGTGTCTGGATGCGCACGGCCGTCCGGAAGCGAGTCACCTCGATTGGCACATTTCTCTCGACGCTGTGCCACGAGTTTTGCCACCACCTCGACTGCGAACGGTTCGGATTTCGAGACACGCCCCACACGCGGGGATTTTACGAACGCGCCGCCGCACTCTACCACCACGCGCGGTCTACGCCAGCCAAACGCCTTTTCTGGGCCCCGCTGCCGAACGGCCGCTGGAGGATCGACTGGCCACGCACGAATCGCGGTGGGTGATGCCCGCTTTCGAAGCTTGCGCGCACGCAACGACAACGGCCGGAAACTGGGTCAGCACGGTGCGATCTCGCGCCGACCTCCTGCCGCACGGTGATGTTGGCACGCCGGAACGAGTGCAGTCCGAGGTTGCCTTCGTCAGACTGCCACGCGGCCCGATATCCCGCAATATCGGAGTTCCGGCCGGACTTTCCCGACATCGTAAGGCAACCGGCTCCTCCCGGCCTGCGTCTCTCGATAATCGTAGAGTAGTGCCCATGGAGCGGCTCTTTATGAAGCTCGCTGTCGCGTTGATGGTGCTGTCTACCCTTGCGATTCCGTCGCGGACATCAGGTCAGACGACCGAGCCGGATCAGACACCACCCGCTGCTTCCCCAACCAGCGCTCCGCCTCAGGCACCGGTACCCTCCCCAATCTGGCAGCGGATACCGGCCGTCGACCCGCGGGTCTCCTGGAAGCCGTTACTTCCTGACCTGATCCATGATCAAAAGCGCATCTGGTCGTTTCCGGCCAGACTCGTGCAGGAGCACAATTGGATTCCCACCGCCGCCGTCCTCGGAACCACCGCTGGCCTGGTGGCGCTGGACCCGACCGAGGCCGCCTATTTCCGTCGGACGCCGACATTTCATGGGTTCAACCACATTTTTACCGGCAATGCCACGCTCATCGGCATAATCGCGACTCCAGTCTCACTTTACGCCGTCGGTTCAATCCGGAAAGACTCGAAAATGCAACGAACGGCGCTGCTCGCCGGTGAGGCCGTCGCCGACGCCGAGATTGTGACAACGGTCTTGAAGGACGCCACCAGGCGTGTGCGTCCGGCCGGCATTCCGCCCGGAGGTAACTATTCCGATAGCTGGTTTGAGAGCAGCGGCTCACTTCTCCGAGGAAGCGGAAGCTTCCCATCCGGCCACACCATCGCAGCATTCTCGGTTGCCAGTGTCATCGCCCGCCGCTCCGGAAATCACCGCTGGGTTCCATACGCAGCGTATGGCATGGCGGCACTGGTCGGATTTTCGAGGCTTTCCCTGTCGTCCCACTTTTTGTCGGACGTCTTCATGGGGGGTGCCCTTGGGTACTCGATCAGCCGTTTCACCGTGCTGCGGCAGTAGTCGCACTCTCCCGGCGGTCCGGCTCGGTCTTCTGCTGGCGACTGTGACTTTTGTTCCGGGTGCCCTGTTGGCGCAGTTGACCACCGGTGCCATCGAGGGGACTGCCCGCGCCACGGATGGCCGTTCAGTGGCCGACTCACCGATTCTCATCACCGGCGGGGCCGGTTTCCGCACCATCATTCACTCCAACTCGAACGGCGAGTTCGCCGTGACGCTGTCCTATGGACGATACTGTTTGTCCAAAGGTGTCCAGCGTGGCACCGCATCCTCCGGCGCCACTGTTTTCGTTGCTCCCCTGCAAACCACCCGCATCGATTTGGTCATGGACGCGTCGGGAGTGACGCGCAGCGTACAACCGGCGGCGCAGACTCCGGGTATTTGGACCGATGCCACCAGCGGGCGTCTGTATCCCGAGGCGTTCAGCTTGCCGGGGCTACTGCTGAGCCGGGAGCCATCCAGTGTAACCGAGCCGCTCGATTTTACTGGCCTTAACGACCACCGGCTGGTGGTCGCGTCACAGCGGGGATTCTCCTGGACCGATACGCAATACAAGTTCCAGGGAATGGATGCGACCGACTCCTATCAGCCAGGACTTCCGGCGGTGTTGCCCGACGTCCAAGCGCTCGATGAGGTCGCAGTGCGCAACGCGTTTGCTCAGACAGCTTCGTCGAGTGCTGGCACGGAGGTCGGCCTCTTTCTTGTCGAGCCGGGCGCGTCCTGGCACGGGGGGCTTTCAACCGCCAACACCGGTGCCGCACTTTCTTCGACGAACCTGCCGGCGCCAGCCAGCCGGGGATTGGTGCAGCAGGCCGACCAATTTCGCTGGTTCACACGGGACCATTTAGAGATCGGAGGACCGCTCACCAAGTGGGCGGACGTTTATGCCTCTGGAAGCGGGCAATGGGCCTCGCAAACCGAACCGCTCGCCACGCCCGGAACCGATCAGCGCAGCCGGTTGTTGTTTGGGAATGCTCGGGGCCGCATCCGGGCCGGCGGCAGAGATCAGTTCGATGCGCTGTACAGCGGCGCGCGGATCGATCTTTCGGATGGAGGCGTACCAGCGGGTCTCGAAGCATTGACTGGCAACCGCATGGCGCCGTCTTTCGTTCTGCCGGGCGGATTCCCTGGTGACCCGGAGACCGATCACTTCGATTTTTTTCAAGTGGGCTGGACACACCTGCGGCCCGCAGCCTCCGGTCTGGGCGTTGTCGAGGTGCGCTATGGATATTCGGTGGCGCATCTTAACACCAGCACCGCCCCAACCGGGCAGAGTCGCATCGAGCTTCTGGGCGGCACGGTCTCGGGAGCACCGCCGCTTGCAAATCTGGCCGTCCGCCCGCGCCAGGAGATCGACGCTGCGTGGCAGCCGGCTGTGCTGCGCGCCATGGGGACTCACCATCGGATCGTTGCCGGTGGAGGATGGAAAACGTCCGAGCCGCGCAACCGCTTCACCACTCCTTCCGACATGAACCTGATCACGGCTAATGGTGTGCCTGCGTTCGTCATGGAGTTCAACACGCCGCTTGGTTCCCGTGAACTGGTGCGGTTGTTCTCCAGCTTTGTCGCGGACCACGTGAGCTTGACGCCTTCGCTGTCACTCGATCTGGGCGCTTTTGCCGATTTCTCGCGCGGCTCGCTGCCGGCTCAATCAAGTCCTGCGGGGACGTTTGCGCCCGCACGAACATTCGCCCCGCAGCCGGATTTGATCGTTTGGAACAGTCTTTCGCCACGCGCCGGCGCCGCGTGGCAAGTTCCTCATTCGCACGGCCTGGTTCTTCGAGGCACGTACTTTCGCTTGGACGCGCCGCTTGCGGGGAGGTATCTCGACTTCGGAAATCCCAACAGCCTCGGCGGGAGCGCCTATCAATGGATCGCGTCCAACGCCAACGACTCGTTTCAACCCCGTGAACAAGGCAGTCTGCTGTTGCGCTTCGGCGGACCTTACTCGTCGATCTCTCCATCGCTCCATCGGCCTTACTCGGACGAGTTCGACATGGGCGCGGAATTCACTTTCGCGCCGCGAAGCGTCGCAAGCATTCACCTGTTCCGCCGCGACGACAAGGATCGGATCGCTGCCATTGATACCGGCGTGCCAGCCCAGGCGTTCACGCCCATCTCCATCCTCGATCCTGGGCCCGACGGCATTCCTGGCACGTTCGACGACCAGCGGCTGACCGTCTACGCGCAGAACCCTGCCACTCTGGGCCAGGACCGGTATCTGTTGACGAATCCGGCCGGGCTGCGGATGCTCAATACCGGTCTGCTGGCGGAGGCGGGCACGGATTGGAGGCAACTGACACTTCACGCATCCTTCGTGGCGGAGAAGTCGTACGGACCGACCAACCCAGGCGACGCGGTCTACGAAAATGATCCCGGTGTGATCGGCGCTCTGTTTGGCGACCCCAATAGCGCCATTTATGCCGCGGGCCGAAGCTTTGTTGACCGGGCCTACGTAGGCAAGATTCAAGCCAGTTACCGGCTGCCGTTGGCCTGGGGCGGAGTCGAAGTGGCCAGCGTTGCGGACTACATGGACGGGCTCGTATTTGCGCGGCAGTTACTGGTCACGGGCCTTCCGCAAGGCCCGTTCCTCGTGGCGACAACGGTGCGCGGGAGCCCGGAGGGCGGCAACCGCGCTCAGTATGTGATCAATTGGGATCTCCGCCTTAGCCGGCAGTTCGGGCTCTCCGCCGGCAGATTCACAGTATCAGCCGATATTTTGAACGTGACCAATGGCGCGCAACGACTCCAAGAAGACGATCTCAGCAGCCCATCCTTCAATCTACGCTTGCCGGTTGCGATTCAGCCGCCGCGCTTCGTGCGCATCGGATTCCGGTACGAATTCTGACCTGACAGTCTGGACGCGGTCTGATGAAGCAACAGCTTGCCCGGTTCCGCTCGGAAGGGCCGAGTGCAACCCTAGCCCAAGTTCCGCAGTTGGAAGAATAAACTCTTTGCTTTCAAGCGCCGCATGGGCGAGTTTCCACTACATTGCCGCTCGTTCCAGTGCGCTGGGCAGCTTCAGGCCGAGCCGCTGGAGCAAGATCTGCTGGTGCTCGGTGGCCCGGCTGATGCAACGCTTGCGGATCACTTGCCCGGATCTGGTCGGCAGCACCACATCGACCATCGCGATCTCCGACAGGGCCTCGAACACTTGCCTCGGTTCGTCTCCCAGTCCCGCCTCGCGGCAACTCGCGGCGAGAGTCTTCCAGAGCACATAGGCCAAAAAGCAAACCAGGATGTGGGCCTGCACTCGATCTTCTTTCTGATGCCGCACCGGGCGGATCCCCAGGTCGGACTTGTGAATGTGAAACGCTGCCTCGGCCTCGGTCAACTGGATGTAGGCCCGCCACAGATCTTCCGGGCTCCAATCGGTCACGTTGCTGCGCAGCACGTAACAGCCCTCACTCAAGCGCGCCCACTCTCTCCAGGCTTCCACCTTCGACCACCGCAGGCGAGCGAACCCGCCGCCGTCCGTTTCCACTTTCACTTCGAACAGCGCGGCCGCTCGCGTGTTCCGCCCCAGCAACCGGCCCACTCGTGTGGCGATCGTCACCGGCTTCTGTTTCTTCTTCAGGCAACTGGTCTGGATCTTTCCGAGGCCTTCCTCAATGCGCTTCTCGAAACGCTCGTGCATGGCCTGCTCTTTGGCCCGCCGCTCCGCGCTGCGGCACAGGATGAAAACCTCCTCCCCGCCCGGCGCCGGTGTGATGCGAACTTCCAGCCCCGCATGCACCAACCGCCAGTCTTCGCTCAGCAACTCCTGCTCGAACTTGCGCATGGAGTTCTTCGCCGTCCCTACGATGTAGCGCCGCCCACCTTCGCGCAGGAACTCCACGTTGTCCTCGCCCGCCATCCCGCGGTCCATGACCC
>CAVRNR010000012.1:0-6080 GCA_963722575.1 Bryobacterales bacterium | reverse complement strand
AGCCGCGCCCACCGTCTGATCCGGCGGATGTCGGAAGACATCGACCTCAAGATCATATCGGATACTCCGCTTACGCGCCCGGCGCTGCGTCATCTGCGCGACACGATTACCGATGCCCTGCTGGAGGCCGGCTTTCAGTTTGACCCGCAGAATCCCGAGCATCGAGAATCCGGCAATGCGAGCCGCTACACTCTCTACCGCTTGCCTTATGCCGCGATTGCAGCCGGGCAGGGGATCTTGCGACCGGAGATTCAGATTGAGACCGCCGTATGGCCGTTACGGCTTCCGGCGATCGACCGTTCGGTGATTTCGTTTGTGGCGGAGGCCTTCAACCGTGCACCGGAGGTTTCGGCCATCCCCTGCGTGGCGTTGGTTGAAACGGTTGCTGAGAAATTTGTCGCCCTGACCCGACGCGCTGGCGCCGAACTTGCGGACGCCGGCGGCCCGCGCGATCCGACGCTCGTGCGCCACGTGTACGACCTGCACGTTATGCGCGCGCATTACGATCCGGCCGAGGTGGTGGCCCTGGCGCGAACGATCATGCTGGCTGACGCCAAAGCCTACGGCCATCAATTCCCCGCTTACCGCGAAAACCCGATAGCCGAGACTTTGCGGGCGGTCGAAGGCCTGGCGAAAGACCCGGACTTTGCCAACCGCTACGCCAAGTTCCGGCGGGACATGGTGTACGGCGAGAGCCCGGAATTCGAGACCGCCCTCGCCACGATTACGGCTTTGGCGAGCCGGTTAGAGTGAGCGCAGCCGATAGTGGTAACGCATCAACGGTCGTTCTCGGCAAGTGCCGCGCCGACGGAAAAGGCCTCCAGGGCAGCCGCATGATGCGGCCTGCCCTGGAGTAGTCATCAATTGGTTCTCTTCAGTATTGGAATCCCGGGACGCTGTTGCGTGTTCGGAAGTTCCAGCCTTCCGTTACGAACCTGTGCTTTGCGCGACCACACGCGGCTCATCTTGTGACCCGCGTCTCCCGGGGGGAGTCATTCGGGTGGGCAAGTGTGGCAGACCATCGCTTCTCGTGGTCTGGGATGGGCCTTCGGCCCGCGAAAACGTTATGAAAAATCGAGCGGTAGCAACGCCGAGCTTTGCCAGGTTTTCGCTTTTTCTGGCTTCCGCATTCTCAACGGTTTAGGGTGCTTTTTCGACCCCGCCAAGCCCGCCGCGACGAGCCTTGGTGATCGGCATGTCAGGGGATCTATCTCGCGGTGGACTGGATGGCACGCTCGAACTTCCCAAATCGGGACTGTTGGCCCGTTGACCCGCTGACCATATTCCGGTAAACCTGCTGATATGGTAGCCGCTCAAACTCGGTCACGGGATGCCGATAGGCCGGAAGCTGCTGAAAACAGGGCGCTATGGTCTGTTGTGTCATGAGTGGATGGGTGTTCGACTGATAAAATGGAGTTGAGATAGGCCGCTTCTCCGGGCACGGTAAGTCGCCTGGTTGCTACGCAGCAAGAAAGCCCAGTCACGGTGGGAAGCGTGGCGGGACGGGACGCCCTGAAGGAAGCCGCATAGGAATCAAAAGTAAATGAAGAAAAGCCGAAAGTTTGAACACCCGTCGTGGTGCTATGACGTGCGCTCCGGTTGGAGCGAGGTTGAAGACATCGTCCTGGCCGCAAGTGCGGACCGAACGAAAATGGATGAAGCGCTATCTGAGGCGGGCTTCTTATCAGAACTGCTTGCCTTGGAAAGCGACTCCCGGATTAGATGCACTATCCGTAGCAACTGTATGGCCAGACGTCCAGAATATTACGTCGAGATGGTGTTCCCAGGCAACACGGAATCCTTTTATATTGCCAATCTGCCATCGCTCCTGGCGATGCTCCGGGACTTTGCACCAATCATGCACGACAAGTAGCGTGTTGCTCCACCCGAGCAGGTACATGCCAGGAATGTTTGAGCAGTCCGGAAACTATGGAAGCCGCTCAAAAGCTCTCTGTTGTTGCCGTCCTGGGTCGAAGACAAGAAGGTCCGCAAGATATATAATTGATCGGAGGACCGCGGGCCCGACAACACCTGGCGGTTGGGTCGTGATTTCAGGTTGCCGATGCTGGGTACGCCGGACGAAGCGAGCCGCCAGGGTTTGAAAAAGACTAACTATGCGAAAGTTCATTCTTGTGCTGGCCATCACGGCGGTCCTCGTGTTCCCGGCCTTCGGCCAGAAAGAGACGGGCGCACTCGAAGGAACCGTTGCAGACCAGGATGGCGTCCCCCTACGTGCTTGCGCTTGCCTTATTATCGATCGAGTCGGTTATGTCGCCCCGTCTCTACACCGATGGGAGCTGAGAACAGACAAACTAGGCCACTTCTTTTTTAGCCGTTTTCCGGTCGGAACGTATACGGTGACGGTGGTCAACCGGGACGGACGCATCGTGAAGCAGGTCCAAGATGTGCGCGTGGAAGCCGGGAGAGTGGAGAATCTCGATTCAGCCCTAGGGGTTCTCACGCTGACGTTGCCGCTTTCTGAAAAGAAGAAACTAAAGCAACCACCACCGCCGACTCAGCCGGATATTGTCCGGGGCTGCGTCGCTGTTCGCAACATCACTTTTCAGCGAGCCCGCCTGATACTTCTGAACTCGAACCTAGGGGTCTCCGGTTGGATTGAAAACAAGTGTGGGAGCGACGCGTACGTGTCAGCCAGCGTAAGATTTTTTGGCATCAATGGCGACGTGGTTGACGAGGAGCTTGTGGAGAAACTTGTCGGACCTGGCGGCGTTGAATTTCGAATAGGACCGTCCCGCACTGCTCTTGAGGCTGAGCCCGACGCGGTGTATTCGAGCAACGGAAGGGTTACGGATGTTTGGGTCCGATTCCAGCCATAGCGACGTTGTCGCGGTGGGGGATTTTCGGACGCCATTAGAAGGGGCGGGCGGGTTCTACCTGATTCGTGTTGGTGTAGCGCCGTTTCTCAGCCGGCTGAAAATCCATACAGGGCGTTCTTGGAGGTTCCTCCCGTTGGTCGGGCACTCGGAAGGATCCGCGTCAGGAAAGTGTGGTGGCTGGGAACTGGCCGGCTCCACAGACTGGAAAAGGTCTCCAGGGCGGCCAAACTTGGCCCGCCCTGGAGTAGTCATCAATTGGTGCTCTTCAGTATTGGAATCCCCGGCCGCTGTTGCGTGTTCGGAAGTTCCAGCCTTCCGTTACGAACCTGCGCTTGGCCTGGTTGAACAGGAAACGGCCGAACATGGTACGTCCGCCCATTGTCCGTGATCATCCGCCCGTCCCCCATAACCTGCAGGAGTAGGGTTTGGCGGCGCACCAGCGATCCGGCGCCATCGGACACTTCATCGACCAGGTACACACTGCCGGCCTCGTCGATGCTCACTTCACCGTCGACCAAACTGGGAAGCGCGACGGTGATGGGTCTGCCACCGGTACGCTCCACAATCATGTCAACGAGATACTGCGGGAAGGTGTAGAACGCAATGCTTCCCGTATTCAAACGGCGATTCTCGCGCTGGTCCCAACGGCGGCTCTTGCAGGCGATGTCCCACAGAGCCGTGAGCCAGTCCAGCGCGCGGTCCTCCTTTCGTTCCGCCCACTTTCGGACGATGTTGATCAGGTTGCGCAAGTCCTGCCGGGAACGCTCCTCATAGAAGTGAAGGGCGGCCTGGGCCTGATTGCGCTTGCGGACCAACGCCCGTCGCTCATTGGCAGCCTCCTTCGAAGCGCTGGCCTTCGAGATCGGGAAGGCGTCGAGCTTCGATTGAGCCTCTGCCACGGCATTTTCGTAGGCGTGGCGTTTCTCGGCGAGCAGGCCGATGTTGACGGCGTACACCGTCGAAATCATGCCCGCCTCCTTCAGCATGTCGCGGTCGTAGGTGCCTCCGCAGATAGCGCCGCGGAAGTCCTCGAGCGGTCGCACGTCCACGAAGAACTCGTACAATTCCTTCCGAACGTGGTTGTAGAGTGCGCCGATCCTGTCCGTCGGGGCACTCGGAATCTGCAACGGGAGATCGGAAACCCGCTTGATGCGCTTGAGCTTGAGCCACGGAGCGGTGCCAACTTCCTGGCGGATCTTGCCGATTTCCTCCTGATTCGGCTCGACCCCCCATTTGAGTTGGTCGAGCGCCTTCTGCAGTTCGATCGCGCAACGGTTCGCGAGATCGGGCCGGCCTGCCGCCAGGCACGACGTTTTGAGGTCGGTGATCGCGCCGATCGCATTACCCTTGGCCGAGTACGCGACTTGCGGCAGGTTCCACCACGGGGACTCTTTCTTGCTTTGCTTGTTTTTTGTGTTTTCCCCGGATGGCGTGTGCCTGAACCGATCCTCTACGAACAGCGGAAACCGCGTCGCTTCGACGACGCAAATCCAGTCGAAGTCGTAGTCGCCGCCGTTCTTCTTGGCTGTTTCCGAGTGCAGCGTGAGCGTCCCATCCAGGCGCAGTTGCTGGTCGACGATCCCGGCAACAGCCGCCGAGTCCATCGAGCACTTCTGCCTGTCGAGGTGCCGCATCAGCAACTCCAGCGTGGTGGAAGCACCCAAAGCTTTCACCGGCAGCAGATCTCCCTTGGTCCGGATCGGATAGCGAACCACCAGCATTCGCTCGGAGACGAGGCTGGTGATCGCGTGCCATTCCGGAATCCAGTCGGAGCCGCTGTAGATTCTGCCGTCGTGCAGTACCAGGTATCCGTCATCGGCCAGGGCAAACGCCGGCAGCGTGAAACCGCCCGCGGTGCACAGCTTGTACGCCCACCTCGCCAGCGTGCGCTGAAGGTGAGAATTGACGAACGGATGTTTGACCCAGTACCCGGTGCTGTCCGCCTTGAGAACAGCCTCCACAACGGTGTGTTCGGATGACGTATGCTCCGGATCGGTCACCGTCTCATCCGCGCGCAACAGTTCCACTTCCTCGGACATCCCCAGGATGCGGAACAGTTCGGTGAAGTCGTTGCTCGCGATCGCGGTCTTCACTTTCTCGACCGCAGCCATGGCAATCGGCTTGATTTCGGTCTCGATGGAGTTCAGGGGAGCGTGCTCGACGAGCGTGTAGCTCGACGAAAACTGGAGTTCCCGTGAAATCTCCCTGATCCCGATTACCACCCGGCCGGTGGAGTATTGCCCGCTCATGCGGCCGGCAGCGGTTGGGCACTGACGAACGCATTCGGGTTTCTTGAACTCGGGCTTGCAACTCGACCGCGGAATGACGAAATCGACCGACAACGCATCGGCAACATCGTCCTCCATGATCTTGAAGCTGCCCTTGGCCTGCGTGTTTTCGAAGGACATCCGGAACTGGTAGAAGCGGCGGTCGGCCAGATGAAGACGCTCGAAGTAGGAGCGCCGGATCCAGCCGCGGCAGTCATTCGTGCCCAGTTCGTGGTCTCTTACAACGACGACGCGGGCATCCGGGATCTCGATGCACACCTTGCACGGTGAGACGAGAATTCCGAAATACGTCATCGCGGCTTCTGGCCAGAATCGGAAGCGCTGCGCGATGGTCTTGGCGTGCGCGGCGTCTACGGCGTAGTACTTGCCATTCTTCGCGGATGCCGAAGCGCCCACGAGACTGTATTCCACGCCGTCGTGCACGATCCGCTTGCCCAGCGAATGCTCGACCATTGCCTGCTGATACTGGTCAAGCTGCTGTTGCGGGATGTCGATCGTGGCGACACGAATATCCGGATAGTCCGCCTTCAGCAGCGTGTTCTCCAACTGGCTGTCGCGATCGATTTTCATCTGCTTCTTCGATACTGCACCGTCTTCACTGATTTCCAACGCGATTACGCGAAGGATGCTCGTTCTGTTCACAATGGACATTTGCGTATCTCCTTTGTTCTGTCTGTTGAGCTACAGCCAGAACGGGAGACCTCGCGGTCCCTCTCTGCCTGTAGCGGGTGGAACGTTCTTCAAGGACTTCCCCTGCCCAGGCTCAAGAGAGCCGGGTCCGGATTGTGAATTGACCTGGCAATCGATCAAGCTGATCGGTGCCGTTTACACTGCCGCCGTTTTACTCCAGTAGTCGCGGCAGAATCTGCGCAGAGCACCCACGAAGGTGCAGAGCTTCTTATAGTGGACGGTCCCCAATTCCCAACAGGTTTTGAGGAACGCCCAGGCCACCATC
>CAVRNR010000011.1:0-13641 GCA_963722575.1 Bryobacterales bacterium | reverse complement strand
ACTGTCGCCATCAGCGGCCAGGGAATCTCTTCTCGTCCTTGGGGCAGCTTCTCTTCCAGAAAGCGATCCAGATCCAGCCGGCGCAGCAGCTCCAGCCCCAGCCAGGGGCCGCCGAATTTCCGGCTGCGCTCGACATGCACCCGCTTCACATCGACTTCCACCCATTCCGGCTGAGCCTCCAGAAACAAGCTGCCCTGCTGGGTGGTCCTCCCTTCGGCACAGCGCTTCACTCCCAGGCGGCCACGTTCATCCATCGCGCCCAGCCAAGCCACCACGCGCTGCCGCGGTCCGCGCTGGGTGCGATAGCTCTCTACCAGGGCCCAGTAAGCGTGGCGCTTGCCGTCCTTCCTCCGATAGCAGGGCCGCACGTACATAGCTCCATACTACGGATCTACGGCTCCGATTCAAGAGGGTTGGTCGTCACTACATCGGCTTTTCGGAACTCTGAAACTCAGCCGCGGCAACAGCGTGATGGAAACAAAAGACGGCTCTCTTGTCCGCTGGGTTCGGCAGCCTTAAAACAGGCCAAAAAAAGTTGCGGAGTCACCTCAACTGCGGAAGTTGGGTTAAGCCGCGCGCACCGGCTGATCCGGCGGATGTCGGAAGACATCGACCTCAAAATCATATCGGATACCCCGCTTACGCGCCCGGCGCTGCGTCATCTGCGCGACACGATTACCGATGCCCTGCTGGAGGCCGGCTTTCAGTTTGACCCGCAGAACCCCGAGCATCGAGAATCCGGCAATGCGAGCCGCTACACTCTCTACCGCTTGCCCTACGCCGCGATTGCAGCCGGGCAGGGAATCTTGCGACCGGAGATTCAGATTGAGACCGCCGTATGGCCGTTACGGCTTCCGGCAATCGACCGGCCGGTGATTTCGTTTGTAGCGGAGGCCTTCAACCGTGCACCGGAGGTTGCGGCCATCCCCTGCGTGGCGCTGGTTGAAACGGTTGCTGAGAAATTCGTCGCCCTGACCCGACGCGCTGGCGCCGAACTTGCGGACGCCGGCGGCCCGCGCGATCCGACGCTCGTGCGCCACGTGTACGACCTGCACGTAATGCGCGCGCATTACGATCCGGCCGAGGTGGTGGCCCTGGCGCGAACGATCATGCTGGCTGACGCCAAAGCCTACGGCCATCAATTCCCCGCTTACCGCAAAAACCCGATAGCCGAGACTTTGCGGGCGGTCGAAGGCCTGGCGAAAGACCCGGACTTTGCCAACCGCTACACCGCGTTCCGGCGGGACATGGTGTACGGCGAGAGCCCGGAATTCGAGACGGCCTTCGCCACGATCACGGCTTTGGCGGGCCGGTTAGAGTGAGCGCGGTCGATAGTGGTAACGGATCACCGGTCATTCTCGGCAAGTGCTGCGCCCCCGACGGAAAAGGCCTCCAGGGCAGCCGCTCGATGCGACCAGCCCTGGAGTAATCATCAATTGTTGGTCTTCAGTATTGGAATGCCGGGGCGCTGTTGCGTGTTCGGAAGTTCCAGCCTTCCGTTACGAATCTGCGCTTGGCCTGGCTGAACAGGAAATGGCCGAACGTGGTACGTCCGCCCATTGTCCGTAATCAACCGCCCGTCCCCCATCACCTGCAGGAGCAAGGTCTGGCGGCGCACAAGCGACCCAGCGCCATCGGACACGTCATCGACCAGGTATACGCTGCCGGCCTCGTCGATGGTCACGTCACCGTCAACCAAACTGGGAAGCGCGACGGTGATGGGTCTGCCGCCGGTACGCTCCACAATCATGTCGACGAGGTACTGCGGGAAGGTGTAGAACGCAATGCTTCCCGTATTCAAACGGCGATTCTCGCGCTCGTCCCAGCGGCGGCTCTTGCAGGCGATGTCCCACAATGCCGTCAGCCAGTCCAGCGCGCGGTCCTCCTTTCGTTCCGCCCACTTTCGGACGATGTTGATCAGGTTGCGCAAGTCCTGCCGGGAACGCTCCTCATAAAAGTGAAGGGCGGCCTGGGCCTGATTGCGCTTGCGGACCAACGCCCGTCGCTCATTGGCAGCCTCCTTCGAAGCGCTGGCCTTCGAGATCGGGAAGGCGTCGAGCTTCGACTGAGCTTCTGCTACGGCATTTTCGTAGGCGTGGCGTTTCTCGGCGAGCAAACCGATGTTGACGGCGTACACCGTCGAGATCATGCCCGCCTCCTTCAGCATGTCGCGGTCGTAGGTGCCTCCGCAGATGGCGCCGCGGAAGTCCTCGAGCGGTCGCACGTCCACGAAGAATTCGTACAATTCTTTCCGAACGTGGTTGTAGAGTGCGCCGATCCTGTCCGTCGGGGCACTCGGAATCTGCAACGGGAGATCGGAAACCCGCTTGATGCGCTTGAGCTTGAGCCATGGAGCGGTGCCAACTTCCTGGCGGATCTTGCCGATTTCCTCCTGATTCGGCTCGACCCCCCATTTGAGTTGGTCGAGCGCCTTCTGCAGTTCGATCGCGCAACGGTTCGCGAGATCGGGCCGGCCTGCCGCCAGGCACGACGTCTTGAGGTCGGTGATCGCGCCGATCGCATTACCCTTGGCCGAGTAAGCGACTTGCGGCAAGTTCCACCACGGGGATTCTTTCTTGCTTTGCTTGTTTTTTGTGTTTTCCCCGGATGGCGTGTGCCTGAACCGATCCTCCACGAACAGCGGAAACCGCGTCGCTTCGACGACGCAAATCCAATCGAAGTCGTAGTCGCCGCCGTTCTTCTTGGCTGTTTCCGAGTGGAGCGTGAGCGTCCCATCCAGGCGCAGTTGCTGGTCGACGATCCCGGCAACAGCCGCCGAGTCCATCGAGCACTTCTGCCTGTCGAGGTGCCGCATCAGCAACTCCAGCGTGGTGGAAGCACCCAAAGCTCTCACCGGCAGCAGATCTCCCTTGGTCCGGATCGGATAGCGAACCACCAGCATTCGCTCGGAGACGAGGCTGGTGATCGAGTGCCATTCCGGAATCCAGTCGGAGCCGCTGTAGATTCTACCGTCGTGCAGTACCAGGTATCCGTCGTCGGCCAAGGCAAACGCCGGCAGCGTGAAACCGCCCGCGGTGCACAGCTTGTACGCCCACCTCGCCAGCGTGCGCTGAAGGTGAGAATTGACGAACGGATGTTTGACCCAGTACCCGGTGCTGTCCGCCTTGAGAACGGCTTCCACAACGGTGTGTTCGGATGACGTATGCTCCGGATCGGTCACCGTCTCATCCGCGCGCAAGAGTTCCACTTCCTCGGACATTCCCAGGATGCGGAACAGTTCGGTGAAGTCGTTGCTCGCGATCGCGGTCTTCACTTTCTCGACCGCGGCCATGGCAATCGGCTTGATTTCGGTCTCGATGGAGTTCAGGGGAGCGTGCTCGACGAGCGTGTAGCTCGACGAAAACTGGAGTTCCCGCGAAATCTCCCGGATCCCGATTACCACCCGGCCGGTGGAGTATTGCCCGCTCATGCGGCCGGCAGCGGTTGGGCACTGGCGGACGCATTCGGGTTTCTTGAACTCGGGCTTGCAACTCGACCGCGGAATGACGAAATCGGCCGACAACGCATCGGCGACATCGTCCTCCATGATCTTGAAGCTGCCCTTGGCCTGCGTGTTTTCGAAGGACATCCGGAACTGGTAGAAGCGGCGGTCGGCCAGATGAAGGCGCTCGAAGTAGGAGCGCCGGATCCAGCCGCGGCAGTCATTCGTGCCCAGTTCGTGGTCTTTTACAACGACGACGCGGGCATCCGGGATCTCGATGCACACCTTGCACGGTGAAACGAGAATTCCGAAATACGTCATCGCTGCTTCTGGCCAGAATCGGAAGCGCTGCGCGATGGTTTTGGCGTGCGCGGCGTCAACGGCGTAGTACTTGCCATTCTTAGCGGATGCCGAAGCGCCCACAAGACTGTATTCCACGCCGTCGTGCACGATCCGCTTGCTCAGCGAATGCTCGACCATTGCCTGCTGATACTGGTCAAGCTGCTGTTGCGGGATGTCGATCGTGGCGACACGAATATCCGGATAGTCCGCCTTCAGCAGCGTGTTCTCCAACTGGCTGTCGCGGTCGATCTTCATCTGCTTCTTCGATACTGCACCGTCTTCACTGATTTCCAACGCGATTGCGCGCAGGATGCTCGTTCTGTTCACAATGGACATTTGCGTATCTCCTTTGTTCTGTCTGTTGAGCTACAGCCAGAACGGGAGACCTCTCGGTCCCTCTCTGCCTGTAGCGGGTGGAACGTTTTTCAAGGACTTCCCCTGCCCAGGCTCAAGAGAGCCGGGTCCGGATTGTGAATTGACTTGGCAATCGATCAAGCTGATCGGTGCCGTTTACGCTGCCGCCGTTTTACTCCAGTAGTCGCGGCAGAATCTGCGCAGAGCACCCACGAAGGTGCAGAGCTTCTTATAGTGGACGGTCCCCAATTCCCAGCAGGTTTTGAGGAACGCCCAGACCACCGTTGCGGCTAGCACTCCTACGCCAATGTTGAGGATTGCGTAGCCGTCTAATGGGGCCTCACCAAAGGCGTTTTCCAGAACGATGCGTGCTAGAGCAACTAGCAGAATCGTCAAGGTCAGCGTCTGGTGCTTCTTCCAGTTCATCTTCACTCGGTGAAGGAACATCTATTCTCCTTTGCTGTTCTGTGGATGAGCACAGGACAGCAAGGAGGGCGCTGGCGTCAGCGAACTCCCGAGTCCCGTGCGAAGGTCGTTACCTTGGCCGGAACTCGGTTGAGTCGCCGAACCAGCACTTTCCCGGTCATGCTCCGGGTCGCTTCGACAGATTCACTCTGTGCTATGAAGCCAGGCGATCGGCGTATAAATCCTTTCTACTCCCGGACAACAGGGTCCTTCTCAATGACTGGCGCGCCTTTCTTGATGTCCACCTTGGCCCGCCATTCTTTAACGGATACGAAACTTCGGTCCTGCTTGAGCGCCGCGATGAGCGCCTGGTGTTCGTCGGGCATTTCCTGATCCAATTCCGGCGCGCCATTGCTGGTGGTTTTGGTCAGGAAATATCGAATCGTCCCGGCGCTTCCGTCTTCTTTCGGCAGGCGGCGGCGCTTTAGTCCGCGCCGCAGTGCCGGCTGTTCCTCGTGCTTACCACCGGGTGCGGGATGCTCCCGGGTGGGCTTGGCCTCGGATGCGCGCCTCGGTTCAGATTCCCGGCGATCCGGCGCCACTTCCTGCGTTGCTGCTGTAGTTCCCAATGTCCTGCTCCTTTCACTCGGAAGGTCTGGCGGCCCGCTTGCATTGAAGCTCACGAGCCGCCGCAGCCGTTGCCCCGGGCGAGATACGCATCTTCCCGAGAGCCGGCGATAGAAATCGATTACTTCTTTGCATCGTCCATGAGCACACTGGATTGCTCCAATCCGTTATCCTTTTCGCCCACCATCTGGTGTTCCCCGTATTCGGCGACCAGCAGCCCGCTCGGGACTCTTTCGGATCGTTCTGTCTGCAGGAGGCGCACGTTGTACTGTGCCACGAGCCGGTCGGTGGATTCGGCCTTGTTATGGACACGATGGACCTCCTTGACTCCAAACGCGACGTAGGTCCAGGGTTGCCCCTTCACGGGTTCAAGCGAGCGGAGCTTGAATGTGGATGTGATCTCGTCGTCGTGAACTTTGGAAACGATGTCCTGGTCGCGCAATTGGTTCAGCGTCAGCGTGCGCAGGTTATGCGTCATCATGTTCAGTGCATCGGCCCAATTCTCCTCCAGCGTCGTGGGTGTGTACGTCAGGTAGCTTTCCAGGAACTTGCGCACCATCGCGCGACCTTCAATATCCGCGGGTTGCTCACCGGGCGCCGAAGATGCGGCTAGAGCGCTCATGAACCCCAGGGGCGTACGCGGCATGGTCGTAGCGCCGCTGACAACCGTCGCATCGCCGTTCGCGGCAATCCGGATTACGGTCGGCGGCTGCACGCGTACATAGAAGAGCAGCAGCGCCAGAACAAACGAGATCGATACCGCCGAGAGTCCGAACCACATCATTCGGTTCGCATAGGCGCGCAGTGCGCCGTCGTGCTCGAAGTATTTCGTATAACCGGCCTTCTCGGGCAGTGCGCCGGCTTGTTTTGGTTTCATGGCCTTAGATCTCCTCTTCCTTCTGGCCTGCCCTGAACGCGCTGCTCATCGTCCGGTGTGTCGCGCCCGCCCAGGTTCCCACCGTCCAGCCGACCGCGTGGGGGATGCTGGTACGTCCAAAGTGGCCCGGCCCGCCCTGAGACTGCCGCGGTGCGTTGGCCGGGTCACTCGGCGGCCGATTGTCCGCAACGGCAACCCCGCTGCCATCACCGGCGCCGCTCGCGTCCGCCGTCACTGCACCATCAGGAGCCGGCGGAGCGTGTCCCGACCCTTCAGCTTCACTCCCCAAGGCTGGCTTGGCTCCATCTGGCGGCGGGGAGGGTGAATGGTTCGATCCACCACCCGCACCGATGACCCCTCCACCGCCTCCGCCTCCGCCACCGCCGCCCGCGGCGCTGGCCGCTCCGCCCTGCATCCCTGCCCATCCCGCAACTGCTGCCTGCACGGCGCCGGCGGCAACTCCCACAACTGCCAGCATGGTGCTTCCAACGTCCCCTGACACTACCCGCTTTGCGATAAACGGGATCAGCAGAATCATGATGGACAGCAGGATGCTGGACAGCGAAATGAGCAGCATTTGGCTGGCACCCTGAAACGCCCCGCCGAAGCTCTGGGACGTGAAAATGCTGTTCAGGTTGTTTGCGCTCATGATCGTCAACAACTGGCTGATGATCGCGTAGATGATTCCCCACGCATTCCACACCAACAGGTTCACCATGAATGTCCTGGCCAGTTGGCCCACGCCGAGCGCCGGGTACAACGCCAGCACCAACGGCCCAATGACATATAGAACCGCGCCATACATGCTGTAGAAAAACGAAAAAATGGCGTACGAAATCGGGAAGACCAAAACGGCAATCGCCTGGAAAATGAGGCTGAATGCGCCAGCCACGCCGCCGACCACCCAATTCCACCAGGCTCCTTGACCAGTGTTCGCCGAAAAATAGCTTTGGACCTGGTCGCGGAAGTTCGTCCACACATCCGTCGGCGCAATCGCCTGCGCAACGCTGGCGAACGCGTTGTTTACATTCCTGAAGACATTGGGATACTGGCTGATGAGCAGCCCCATGATGAGGTAGCGGACGCCTGCCAGCGCGAGAGTTCGGGCGTCTCCCCCCTTCGCGTACGCCTCGTACACGGCGAAAAGCGCGGCCAGGAGAAGGATGCCCTCGGCAATTTGCTGAACGGCCGGCAACACCGCCGAGCCCGTTATTCCGTTGTAGACCTGCTGAAACATGCTTTGGAAATAGAACATCGCGCTACCTCACTTCAATGAGTCCATTGCGTTCTGGCGGATCTGGGCGCCATTGCTCGCGTTGAACTTCAATTGCGAGCCGCTGTTCGCCAGCGTGACCGCCCGTAGGCGCATCGTGTCTCCAAGGGCGGATTGTGTATACGCATTTGCTCGCACGAGCCATGCCGCCGCCTCGGCCTCGATCATCGGAGCGGTGCCGGGTGCGGCCTGCCCCAGTTCGGTATTAATGCGATCCGCAGCCTGCATCTCGGTGTCGGCAATGGCGTCGATCGCGATGGCTCTCTTCATCGCGGCTTGCGCCGCTGCATCGCTCATGTCAATCAAGTCCCGGGTCTGCGGTGAGGCGTTCTGCGGAACCGGCACTGTTTGATAGAGCGTCTGATAATTCGTCGTAACCGTCGGGACGTTCATCGGGTTCCGCGACAGCAAGAGCTGTTCAAGCTGCTGCGGGTTGGTCAGGGTGGCGCTCGCCACGTTTACGCGGGAGATCGCCTGACTCTGCGTGTACAGCCCTTGAATAGCGCCCACCAAGCCCTGCGCGCGGTTTATCGCGGCCTGGGGATACACAATATTGATAAAGAATGCCTGTAGGCTGCTCATCAAGCCGTTCAGGGTCCCCAGTGCTCCGTTGATCGCCTGGAGCGCCGGGCCAATCGTATTGGATATCGCGGTTCCGATGCTGTTGATCGCTGCCACGATGGCGGCCCAGTCGATGCCGAATTGCGCCCTTACTGGCTGTGGCGCGATCAGCGACACGATCAGCACCAGAACCAGGAGTTTCGTTCGGTGTCCCCACAATGCGCTCAGTAAATTCCATTTCGGATTCATCCCAGCCCCCCTCTACTTAAACAACGTTGTCGTATCCTGCCGGAACTGATTGGCCATGTCAGCCTGGCGCTTGCGGATTGCGTTTGTGTGCGCCAAGATGGCCGCCTCTTCACGTAGCTCCGCCGCCAGCATTCTCTGCATCATCGCCTGGTTCTCAACCGCCGCGATCAACCCGGCGCCCGTGAGGATATGCCGCCGAGCCGGGCGCCGCCTGGGCGGCTTCGTCCTCAATAATCTGCGAGGCTTGAAGAGTCTGACCGACTACTTGATCGGAAGCCTTCAGCGCCTTCAGCGTGTCCATTGCAAGCGCGTCGCTCATGTCCACACGCTGCCGGTCGCCGGGATCGATGTCCGTCACCGGGGGAAGTGGCTGGTAGGTCGTCCTGAACGCCTGGTCGAACTGGGCAAAATCCGCCACGGACCCGTTGCGCATGATCGCTTCGAGGGCGGTAGGATTTGGCAACGTCGCGCTATGGACGTTCACGTTGTCGATGGCCGCAACCAACCCGCGGAACTGAGCGACAAGCTGATTGACCATCGCACGGGCCTGGTTGATCAGATTGATGGGATAAACAACGTCCTCCCAGAGGCTCACCAGCGCTTGCATGAAGTCATTGATGGAGCCCAGCAGACCGTTGGAAGTTCCAAGCAGAGAGCCGATCGTGTTGGTGATCAAGCTGACGACGGCAGCCGCCGCTATTGTCACTGCTATGGCGCCGAGCTGCGCCTTTGCCGGCGGGGGCGTGATAAGCCCAAGTGCGATCAGCATCACCAGAACAACCGCGATTGTGGACCTTCCACGCCCGATCCAGCACGATGAGATGAGTTTCTTGCAGAATTCCATGGCTGATTCACCTCGCTACCGCAGTTGCGCCCATTGTTTTGACCGCGCCGGACAGCTCCTCCGGCAATTCCGGAACATCGGCCAAGCCCACCGGAAATTTCGCCGCGAGCTTTTCATAAATCTGAAGGAGTGGCAGGCCGCGGTTGGTCTCAAGGAACCAGGAGCGGTACATCCGTTCCCGTTTGAACGTAGTGCAGATCCAGTACTCAATCGGTGTCGGCACGATATTGATGGTCTGCGTCGTTTCCGCCTTTTCACCTAGCACGAGAAGCGCTTGCGCCTTCCGCCCCTTTCGCGGCGCGCTGAAGCCGCGTACTTCGTTGAGGGCAGTCTGGTTCAAGTGCAGGTACGTCGCGAGCGGTTTCAGATCGCCCTGCTGCTGCCCAATGATCTTGGTCGAGACGTTCTTGACGATACCCGGGCCATGGGGACGTGGTTGGGCCTCCGTTCCCACGAAGTCCTCCAGGGCTTGGCTGATGCCCCAAATACTCGCTCCCCGTTTTCTGCCGGTTCGAAACAACTGTTCCACCTGCGGCGCCAGAACAGGGGAGTCCAGAAGCGACCAGCATTCGTCGAGAACCGTAATGTTCGCCTGCCCGCTTCTGCCCGATGCCCGTTCCGACATCGCGTTGGCGATGATCATGCTCATCGAGCTCTCGAGCTTTGGGTCGGAGGTCAATCCCTCGACATTGAAGAACAGCCAGTTTTCGTCCGTTTGGACGGTGGTGGGCCGGTCGAAAAGCCGCGCATACACCTTATCCCCCGTCCATTCGCGCAGCTTCACCGCGGCGAGCTGCGCTTCGTCGCGAATTCGCTCCACCTCGGATTCATCCCGCCAGGTTTCCAGTTCCTGCCGGAGATCGTTGAAGCTGGGGATCGGCCTGTCCTCTCGGGTTCTGCAGCGTTGATACGTGGCTACGATGGCGTCGGTCAGCAGGTTGTCCAGAATCGCGGTGTCGGCGGCCGGGCTGTTCATCCCGATCATGTGCCGCGTCAAGTTCTTGAGGAACGCCAGTTTGTCGTTGGACGGCGCCGTGGATCCTGGTGGAAGGTCCCACGCATTCAGGGTTTCCGCGCCCTCGAGATCCACGTCGATGCACCGGCCTCCCATCAGTTCCACCAGGGGCCGATACGAATTGCCGCGTTCCAGAATCGAGATGAGCGGGTTGAGGCGGGCCATCATCGTCAGGAACATCTGCACCATGAACGTCTTGCCACCACCCGACTTCGCGGTAATCAGCACATTGGCGTCGCTCAAGCTGGGGTCAAACGGGGAAAACGGAACGAGCTGCCGGTACGGCGTCTCAAGCAGGATCAGCGGTGAGTTCGGCGTTCCTTTCCAAGGGGATTCCACCATCAGCAGGTCCGCCGCGTGCAGCGTAAAACAGTCGTGCTCGCGCTTATTCTCCTCGGTCATTCCCGGCAGCCCATTGATGTAGAGGCGCCGCTTTGCGAGATCTTCCGGCAAGCCCCGGGCGCCGTTCATTCGCATGATGGCGTGCAGCGCCCGTTGCCGGCGGTCCGCAAGGACCCGTTCCTGCTCCTCCAGGTCCCGGCGGCTCTGGATCGGTGTGGAGGTTCGCACTGCCATGACGACGCTGACCTGCGCACTTTTCAACGAGCTTGAGATCAGGTCCTGGAGCGTCTGCATCAGTTGCCCTTCCGCAACCCGCGCATCCACGTTGACCTTGAACCCGCCATGCGAGTCGCGCTGAGCCGCGGTCATGCGGCGTAACCGTCCCTTGAAAAGCTTGAGCCGCTCCGCCTGGTCCGGGATGCTCACCTCGGTATTGATCACCAACGGGAAGTCGAGCCCGAGCAGTTCGCGAAAGATACCAGGAAAGGTGGCATCGGGGAGGTCCTTCAAAGACAAAAACGAGTACAGAAGCCCGCCAATCTTGATGTAGGTCTCCTGATCGTCCTCGATGTGCGTGTTCGCCGCCTGTTCCCGCGCGCTCCGATAATCGATCGTCAGTTCCGGCCGGCGGTATACGATGTCATCGCGGAAGAGCGGATTCATGGCCCGCTTCAGCTCCAGAAACATCTCCTCATCGGTCAGCCGCCGTACGGTCATGCCCGTAGCGTTGAGAGTCTGTTCCACGCCCTTCAGCATGGATTCGAACTCCGCAACCAGGTCTTCGTGTTCCCGGCGCGAACGCTCGATGCATTTCGCGGCTGAAGCGCTCCAGCCGCCGGTCATCTTGCCCAGTTTCGCCCCGGCGCCGGTCTCGGTAGCCTCGTGATGAATACGCGGATCCCAATAAAAATACGCGTGCAGGCTTCGGCGTGAGATAGAAGCCCGACTGCTCCTTTTGCTTCCACGCTGCAAGCCGGACGCGGTCGAGGCTCTGCACCACTGGATTGTCCGAGCGGAGCTGGTCCCGATAGTGAGCCGGAAGATCGCCCAAGCCCTCGACCACCTCGAAGCGCACCTGCATTCGCATCGATCGCTCCGTCAACGAACGCACAAGCGCCTCAAGAGAAAATTTGGTTTGGTTTCGTGTTTCGTCCGAGTGGTAATAGGAGTTGATGCCGCCGAGATCGTAGCCCGCGACCAACGCACCGTTGGACCGGACGATCACATTGTCGAGGTAATCGCGGATCGGCAGTAGCTCGCAAAATGCCGGTTGGCGCAGATTTGCCTCGTGCTGGCGCATGGTTAAAGGCATTCCGGTTGGTCCTCCTTCAGGTACATCGCCTTCTGCTGAGAATCCCGCTCCATGCCGCAATAGATCCGTGGCTTCGTATGCCACTCCAGGAAATCGAAAAGGTAGCGCCGCGGCTTTCCGTACTTGAACGCGATCAGCAGCGGAATCGCCAGGATGGGAACGACGTATTGGAGGAAGACGTTCAGTGGGACACCCGCAATCTCCCTGTGCAGGAACCGTCCGAAGATGTTGGTAAGCGCCGCTATTCCCAGGATCACGAACGCGTCCTCGAATTCGAGGTAAAGGAACGTGACGCGCGTGTGCAGATTTCGATGGACGTGTGTGATATTCAGACCGCTCATTGATGCCTCCGATCACCTGGCCTCACGTTTTTTCCTCAACTGATTCCTCCGGCTCCTCGCTGAACAAAGAACTCCGCCAGTCTCAGCAGGCCAGACAGGGCCAGCGCCATTCCGGCCGCCGCAAAGTGTCTGATCCAGGGGCTTCCGTGATAGAGTCGGTGGCCGACTCCCCCATACGCAAGCACTCCCTGCAGGATTTGCAGGACGGCATACACGGGCATGAACACGTTGCAGGTCCAGTTCACGAGACCGCGCAGCGTAATCCAAATGCTGTCCGGGTTGTTCCAGGCCGACTGCGATGCGAATGTTTCGAGGCCGCGCAAAAGGCCGGAGACCATCAGGCACATTAGGCCCGCCCAGGCAATGTACTGATGGGGATACCCGCGCGCGTACCGAACGACGGCCAGCGCGAAGAATAGCCCGGCTACGGTGGGCATGATGACGTTGCCCATCCAATTCGTCAAATTCGTGATTCCGTTCAGAAGAGTCATAGGCTCACAGCGTCACATCATGGAGACAACCAGCCGCCACAGGGCGGAAACCGTCAGAAACCCCGCCGCACAGCAGATCAGCCGCATGGCGGGCTTACCGAATGCAAAGTTCAAAATGGCCCCAATAATCGCCAGGCCGGCGGCGACCGGAAGAATGCGGCTCGCCGTATACGTCCACAGGCCTGCCAGCACATCCGCCGTGGCAAACTTCGTTCCTGAATTCCACCCTTGCAGCAAAGCCTGAGTGCTGGCGATGGACAAGAGAAACATGGCGCCGAGAATCGAGTAGAGCGGGGACCGTCCCTCGGAAACCTCAACGACTCCGCGAAGGACCAGCCACGCGGCCAGCACGGGAGCGAGATAGCCGACCACGAACTGATTGACGAAATTGGTCACGTCCACCTGGAATACGTTCAGGAGTGCCGTACCCCCGCCGGCGGAGATGGGCACATTCATGCCGAAGCCGGAGAACCAGCTCAGGATCTGCGGCAACGTGAGCATCACGGCCGCCCAAAACATCCACAGGCCGAATCTTCCGTTTTGCAGAACCGAGCTCTGATTTCGAAGCGCCAGGCCCGCCAGCACCAGTGCCACCAGCGCCGCGACCGGCGCCAAGCCGAGCAACAAGCCGATTCCGTCATTGATCAAGTTCATCGCGAAGGACCTCGAAAGATGACGGGCGAATGGAGGGACCGCCGAGCCATTCGCCCCACCATCGTGATTGGACCCTAGGAAACACCGCCAGTGCCCTGCGCGATCCAGTACTCCAGCAATCGGGTCAGACCGGACACGATCAGGAGTCCCAGAGCCGTCCCGATCCAGCGGAGATAACCCCGGCCGCTGGCATACGAGACGATTCCGCCGACCACGGCGACGCCGGCCCCCACTGGAGCGATGACGTTGCCAACCCAGTTAACGAAGTTCAGGAACGCGCCTTCCGGCTGCGCCCCGGTTTGACCCTGGACCGCAACGTTGACCTGCGGCGCGGTGCCAAGGTTTTGAGCGAGAGCCACGGACTGGCACACCACCAGAAGGCAGACTGCCAGCACCATGGCCGCGATACGTACGTGCTTCATTTTCGTGTAGACCTCCATCGGGATTCCGCCCCTTACCGCCGCCGTGCGCTTTTGGAATCGCTGAGCGGCAGCGGACCGACAAATTCGGGG
>CAVRNR010000010.1:0-4813 GCA_963722575.1 Bryobacterales bacterium | reverse complement strand
CCATGCACGAGCGTTTCGAGAAGCGCATTGAGGAAGGCCTCGGAAAGATCCAGACCAGTTGCCTGAAGAAGAAACAGAAGCCGGTGACGATCGCCACACGAGTGGGCCGGTTGCTGGGGCGGAACACGCGAGCGGCCGCGCTGTTCGAAGTGAAAGTGGAAACGGACGGCGGCGGGTTCGCTCGCCTGCGGTGGTCGAAGGTGGAAGCCTGGAGAGAGTGGGCGCGCTTGAGTGAGGGCTGTTACGTGCTGCGCAGCAACGTGACCGATTGGAGCCCGGAAGATCTGTGGCGGGCCTACATCCAGTTGACCGAGGCCGAGGCAGCGTTTCACATTCACAAGTCCGACCTGGGGATCCGCCCGGTGCGGCATCAGAAAGAAGATCGAGTGCAGGCCCACATCCTGGTTTGCTTTTTGGCCTATGTGCTCTGGAAGACTCTCGCCGCGAGTTGCCGCGAGGCGGGACTGGGAGACGAACCGAGGCAAGTGTTCGAGGCCCTGTCGGAGATCGCGATGGTCGATGTGGTGCTGCCGACCAGATCCGGGCAAGTGATCCGCAAGCGTTGCATCAGCCGGGCCACCGAGCACCAGCAGATCTTGCTCCAGCGGCTCGGTCTGAAGCTGCCCAGCGCACTGGAACGAGCGGCAATGTAGTGGAAACTCGCCCATGCGGCGCTTGAAAGCAAAGAGTTTATTCTTCCAACTGCGGAACTTGGGTTAACGCCGTGCCCCCGCCAAACACTAGTCGCGCCGGCGCCGTGTCAGCGGCGGTAATGGCGCCCAGTGCCTTGACGACATGCCAGTCCTTTTCGACCAGCGCCGGACTCGGCAGCCCAATGTGCCTTTGGACTTCGAGCAAATCCTGAAGCGACGGATTATCGCTCAAGCACCAACTCCAGTTTGCCGTCCCTCAGCCGCCGTGAGAAGCGGCCCCTCACCCGCACGACCGGATTCACCGGCACCTGAGTTGAACGGCCTTCGTTATAGGCCCGTTCCGCTTCGGTCGGCTCCCACATCACGCCGAGCTTGGTAAGGGCCTGTCGCGCAGCCCCGAGAAACCCGTTCGGGCTGTAGAGAAGAGGTTCCCCGCTGAGACGCGAAACGACGGCGCGGCCATAGACGCCGTAGCCCAGCCGTACCAGGCGCTTTTCGCGGACCAGGCCGCGCAGCACCCGCAGCACCTGATCCTCGCCGCCGAGATCGCGGAATTCACGGGGCAGGAATACGTCATCGCGCCGCTTGCGGGCGATCCGTTCCTCGATCCTTTCGCGCAATGTCCTCTGTTGACGCATGGCCATATTGCCTTTGCAAAAACCCGACATTCATAGTATACAAAAACCCGACACCGTGCAACAACAATAAATGTCTTTTCAAACAGATAGATGGATAGCGGCCATTGCGTGAGGCCCCGCCTCTTTGCATGCCCCCTTGACCGTCTGGAGAAAGAACTACGGCCGGTTCTTGTCGGATCAAATCGTTGCCGCGCCGTGTTTTGCGCCGCAGCCCAGCATCGGCGACAGGGCATGTCTTAGCCCTCTGATGAACCTGAAAACGTTTCCGCCCGCCTTTTTGGAGCGATGCAGGAATCGGTGGAAACTTGGGCATGCCCAAAACCATCGTTTTCGCCATCGCCATTGCGCTGGCGGCCAATGCACAAAGGATCGAGACGGAGAAGTCGGACCGGCACAAGGTGATCCGGGTCGAAACGGCCCCAAACCATTTGAGCGTCATCGAGCTGGCGGAGCCCGTCATCGAAGTTGCGGCGGGAAGCTCGTCGTACAAGATCGAATGGCGCGGCAACAAGGTATTCGTGCAGCCACTCGACCCGGAGGCCACCACCAACCTGTTTATCTGGACCGCTTCGGGGCGTTTGAGTTACGAGCTGGTCCCGGCGCCATCCGTCCAGGAGATGCACTTCGCCATCGACCAGGAACCCAGCCCCACTGTCGCCAAGATAACGATTCCCGAGAAACCCGCGGAGGATCCGAGGGCCGCCCAGGAGGCGAAGCTCGCTTCGGAGATGCTGTTCGCCAGCCCACATTCCCGCGCAAAAATGATCCCACAACTGGCCTCAGAATAACATCGTCTGGTTCAACTACGTGCTTGCTGGGTTGCGGCTAGAATAGACTTGCGGCCACCAGAAACTGCGTTCAACCGGTGCCTTTTCCAAAGGGATCGTTCCTGGCAACTACGCGGGGGTCGCCAACTCGATGCTATTTGACATTTTCGGTATTCCATCCGGTATCTGCGGATTTCCCAAGTCCGCAGCCCTATAGCTGTAGGTCTTTGCAAACGGGTTGTATTGCAGTACGGCGCGGAATTTGAGCTCTTGAACCTCCGTCGGGCAGTAGAACTTTCCCAGAGTGATAGCGTTTGGAGTGGGACTCCTACGAACAGTGCCCAGGACAAGTCGAAATTCGTCTCCGGCCCCACCAAACCCCACCGGGGGCTTGTACTCTTGGTCTTTCAAAACTTGAAGGATTTCGAACGTCGATATCCAAACCACCAAGTTCCCTCCAAATTGCGCATTCGACTTCATTTTCGAGAGTTTTTCAGTTGCCGTAACCGCAAAAAACGCGCTCCCATGTTGCGGATGCTTTCGAGCGGACTCTGTTGCTCTTCCGTTAGGTTGATCAGTCCATCCTTCTGTGCCCGTTGGAGAAAATCGAGGTACGCAATTGGAAACTTGAGAATCTTCCAGTCAGCGGCGTCCATCTGAGAAGACAAGCCACTCATGACTTGTACCCGACCAATCGGGAAAATGAGGAAAGCGTTGGCGTTGAACAGGCCATCCTCCAATTGTTGTCTATAAGGCTAGCTTTCAACAGCGACTGCCGACTACAGGCGGCAATCGCGAACAGCGCAACGGCGATCAATATTCGCTTGGTGTTCATCGTGTGACCTCACCAGACCGGCTGTTGTTCCGAACGCTTGATTCGTACCGGCCAATCGGCTCAGCCAGTCCATAGCGCTGTATATCCTATCACAAAACACGCGTCTGAGACCGGAATGTCCGTAATCGACTATCTTCACGAATGCCGCCGGAAATGTGGAGCCGCCCCATGTGGCGAGCGGATCGGGCAGCCACAACAAGCCGCTAGCGCCGGAGTCAGCCGGGGCGGCGCTACCACCGAATCTTGCAATCCCTCCCTATCACGGTTACCAGAAAATCCATGCCGCTGGTCAACCGCCCCTCCACCCCCACAACTTGGCCCGACGTTTTTTGGAGCGATGCAGGAATCGGTGGAAACTTGGGCATGCCCAAAACCATCGTTTTCGCCATCGCCATTGCGCTGGCGGCCAATGCCCAAAGGATCGAGACGGAGAAGTCGGACCGGCACAAGGTGATCCGGGTCGAAACGGCCCCAAACCATTTGAGCATCATCGAGCTGGCGGAGCCCGTCATCGAAGTCGCGGCAGGAAGCTCGTCGTACAAGATCGAATGGCGCGGCAACAAGGTGTTCGTGCAACCTCTCGACCCGGAAGCCACCACCAACCTGTTTATCTGGACCGCTTCGGGGCGTTTGAGTTACGAACTGGTCCCGGCGCCATCCGTCGCGGAGATGCACTTCGCCATCGACCAGGAACCCAGCCCCACTGTCGCCAAGATAACGATTCCCGAGAAACCCGCGGAGGATCCGCAGGGCCGCCCAGGAGGCGAAGCTCGCCTCGGAGATGCTGTTCGCCAGCACACCGGTACGGCTGGCCGGGGAAACGAAGAATCACGCCCGTGTGGAAGTCATCCTGAAGGACATTTATCGGAAGGATGATCTCATTTATGTCCGCTACGCGATCCAAAACAACGGCCGGTCGGCATACGTGCCTGGTACGCCGGGCGTGTTCACGCTCCGGTCGCCCCGCAGTTCCTGCTCGCTCTACACGCTTTCTCAGAGCCAGCTCATCGGAGATGGAATTCGTATTACGAGCGAGGGGCAGGCGCCCGTCAAAGTGCTGAATGCCGAGGTTCATGCGAACACGGTCGCGCCGGGTGGCACTACCTGGGGACTGGTCGCATTTGAGTGGCCGCCCCGGGCGAACGGCCCCGCCGTCGTGAGGTTTGCGTTTGCGCCGGATGGCGCCGGAGAGGTAAGCGCGGTGCTGGTCCTGTGAGAGCCATGGAACAAGATGGGGAGATCACGGCCGAGCGCGTTCTGCACCTGGTGCGGTCCCGAATGATCCCTGAGATCCCGCTGGAAGCTGCCAGTATCCAGAGCACTTCGGCGACGCGGATCGTGGAGACATTCCGCGCGCGCTTCGCAAAGGCGTGCGACGCCGGAATGTGGAAACGTCTCTCGAATGCCGTATTGGAACCAGCCAACCCCTTCGACGTCAAAGCGCGCCGCCGGCTAAGGCAGGAAGCGGTCGTTCTCGGGACGCTCGTTTTCGCAGCGCTGGGGTTGGCCGTCTACTTCAATCTCAACGCAATGGCGAGGTGAAGGCGTATGGCGAGGAACAGGGAAGCTCTCAATCGAATTCTCCGACGGGGAGAGGATGCGTGTCTGCTGGTGAGCACGGCTGCGTTGATGCTGGTGGAGGTGGGTTACGTAGCGTGGCTGGAACGCTTGCCCGCTCTCCCCAGCCCGGCACATCCAGCCGGGTTTATCGATCTGCCGCCTTGGTATGAGCGTCCCAGAGTCGAAGTGACGTTGCTGCTCACGGTACTTGGCGGGCTCATCGCGTGGGCGGCTTGGGGTGTTCTCGATTTCCTGCGCAACCGGCCGGACGCGACCGTCGCGACGACGCACCGGGCGATGGTCGGCCAGCGATTGAAAACGGCCGTATTCTACGCAGTGGTCGCGGGCGCCGACATGCTC
>CAVRNR010000009.1:0-10842 GCA_963722575.1 Bryobacterales bacterium | reverse complement strand
AAGACGGAAGCGCCGGGACGATTCGGTATTTCCTGACCAAAACTACCAGCAATGGCGCGCCGGAACTGGATCAGGAAATGCCCGACGAGCACCAGGCGCTCATCGCGGCGCTCAAGCAGGACCGAAGTTTCGTATCCGTTAAAGAATGGCGGGCCAAGGTGGACATCAAGAAAGGCGCGCCAGTCATTGAGAAGGACCCTGTTGTCCGGGAGTAGAGAGGATTTATACGCCGATCGCCTGGCTTCATAGCACAGAGTGAATCTGTCGAAGCGACCCGGAGCATGACCGGGAAAGTGCTGGTTCGGCGACTCAACCGAGTTCCGGCCAAGGTAACGACCTTCGCACGGGACTCGGGAGTTCGCTGACGCCAGCGCCCTCCTTGCTGTCCTGTGCTCATCCACAGAACAGCAAAGGAGAATAGATGTTCCTTCACCGAGTGAAGATGAACTGGAAGAAGCACCAGACGCTGACCTTGACGATTCTGCTAGTTGCTCTAGCACGCATCGTTCTGGAAAGCGCCTTTGGTGAGGCCCCATTGACGGCTACGCCTTTCTCCAGATTGGCGTGCGGGTGCTAATCGTAATGGTGGCCTGGGCGTTCCTCAAAACCTGCTGGGAATTGGGGACCGTCCACTATAAGAAGCTCTGCACCTTCGTGGGTGCTCTGCGCAGATTCTGCCGCGACTACTGGAGTAAAACGGCGGCAGTGTAAACGGCACCGATCAGCTTGATCGATTGCCAGGTCAATTCACAATCCGGACCCGGCTCTCTTGAGCCTGGGCAGGGGAAGTCCTCAAGAACGTTCCACCCGCTACAGGCAGAGAGGGACCGCGAGGTCTCCCGTTCTGGCTGTAGCTCAACAGACAGAACAAAGGAGATACGCAAATGTCCATTGTGAACAAAACGAGCATCCTTCGCGTAATCGCGTTGGAAATCAGTGAAGACGGTGCAGTATCGAAGAAGCAGATGAAAATCGATCGCGACAGCCAGTTGGAGAACACGCTGCTGAAGGCGGACTATCCGGATATCCGTGTCGCCACGATCGACATCCCGCAACAGCAGCTTGACCAGTACCAGCAGGCAATGGTCGAGCATTCGCTGGGCAAGCGGATCGTGCATGACGGCGTGGAATACAGTCTCGTGGGCGCTTCGGCATCCGCGAAGAATGGCAAGTACTACGCCGTAGACGCCGCGCACGCCAAGACCATCGCGCAGCGCTTCCGATTCTGGCCAGAAGCAGCGATGACGTATTTCGGAATTCTCGTCTCGCCGTGCAAGGTGTGTATCGAGATCCCGGACGCCCGTGTCGTCGTTGTAAGGGACCACGAACTGGGTACGAATGACTGCCGCGGCTGGATCCGGCGCTCCTACTTCGAGCGTCTTCATCTGGCCGACCGCCGCTTCTACCAGTTCCGAATGTCCTTCGAAAACACGCAGGCCAAGGGCAGCTTCAAGATCATGGAGGACGATGTCGCGGATGCGTTGTCGGTCGATTTCGTCATTCCGCGGTCGAGTTGCAAGCCCGAGTTCAAGAAACCCGAATGCGTTCGCCAGTGCCCAACCGCTGCCGGCCGCATGAGCGGGCAATACTCCACCGGCCGGGTGGTAATCGGGATCCGGGAGATTTCACGGGAACTCCAGTTTTCGTCGAGCTACACGCTCGTCGAGCACGCTCCCCTGAACTCCATCGAGACCGAAATCAAGCCGATTGCCATGGCCGCGGTTGAGAAAGTGAAAACCGCGATCGCGAGCAACGACTTCACCGAACTGTTCCGCATCCTGGGGATGTCCGAGGAAGTGGAACTGTTGCGCGCGGATGAGACGGTGACCGACCCGGAGCACACGTCATCCGAACATACCGTCGTGGAGGCTGTTCTCAAAGCAGACAGCACCGGGTACTGGGTCAAACATCCGTTCGTCAATTCTCACCTGCAGCGCACGCTGGCGAGGTGGGCGTACAAGCTGTGCACCGCGGGCGGTTTCACGCTGCCGGCGTTTGCTCTGGCCGATGACGGATACCTGGTACTGCACGACGGTAGAATCTACAGCGGCTCCGACTGGATTCCGGAGTGGCACGCGATCACCAGCCTCTTCTCCGAGCGAATGCTGGTGGTTCGCTATCCGATCCGGACCAAGGGAGATCTGCTGCCGGTGAAAGCTTTGGAAGCTTCCACCACGCTGGAGTTGCTGATGCGGCACCTCGACAGGCAGAAGTGCTCGATGGACTCGGCGGCTGTTGCCGGGATCGTCGACCAGCAACTGCGCCTGGATGGGACGCTCACGCTGCACTCGGAAACAGCCAAAAAGAACGGCGGCGACTACGACTTCGACTGGATTTGCGTCGTCGAAGCGACGCGGTTTCCGTTGTTCGTAGAGGATCGGTTCAGGCACACGCCATCCGGGGAAAACACAAAAAACAAGCAAAGCAAGAAAGAATCCCCGTGGTGGAACCTGCCGCAGGTCGCGTACTCGGCCAAGGGTAATGCGATCGGCGCGATCACCGACCTCAAGACGTCGTGCCTGGCGGCAGGCCGGCCGGATCTCGCCAACCGTTGCGCGATCGAACTGCAGAAGGCGCTCGACCAACTGAAATGGGGAGTCGAGCCGAATCAGGAGGAAATCGGCAAGATCCGCCAGGAAGTTGGCACCGCTCCATGGCTCAAGCTCAAGCGCATCAAGCGGGTTTCCGATCTCCCATTGCAGATTCCGAGTGCCCCGACCGACAGGATTGGCGCACTCTACAACCACGTTCGGAAGGAACTGTACGAGTTCTTTGTGGACGTGCGACCGCTCGAGGACTTCCGCGGCGCCATCTGCGGAGGCACCTACGACCGCGACATGCTCAAGGAAGCGGGCGTAATTTCGACGGTGTACGCCGTCAACATCGGCCTGCTCGCCGAGAAACGCCACGCCTACGAAAACGCCGTGGCAGAAGCTCAATCGAAGCTCGATGCCTTCCCGATCTCGAAGGCCAGTGCTTCGAAAGAGGCTGCCAATGAGCGACGGGCGTTGGTCCGCAAGCGCAATCAGGCCCAGGCCGCCCTTCACTTTTATGAGGAGCGTTCCCGGCAGGACTTGCGCAACCTGATCAACATCGTCCGAAAGTGGGCGGAACGAAAGGAGGACCGCGCGCTGGACTGGCTTACGGCTCTGTGGGACATCGCCTGCAAGAGCCGCCGTTGGGACCAGCGCGAGAATCGCCGTTTGAATACGGGAAGCATTGCTTTCTACACCTTCCCGCAGTATCTCGTTGACATGATTGTGGAGCGTACCGGCGGCAGACCCATCACCGTCGCGCTTCCCAGTCTGGTCGACGGTGAAGTGAGCATCGACGAGGCCGGCAGTGTGTACCTGGTCGATGAAGTGTCCGATGGCGCCGGATCGCTTGTGCGCCGCCAAACCCTACTCCTGCAGGTTACGGGGGACGGGCGGCTGATTACGGACAATGGGCGGACGTACCATGTTCGGCCATTTCCCGTTCAACCGGGCCAAGCGCAGGTTCGTAACGGAAGGCTGGAACTTCCGAACACGCAACAGCGCCCCGGCATTCCAATACTGAAGAGCACCAATTGATGACTACTCCAGGGCGGGCCGCATCGAGCGGCTGCCCTGGAGGCCTTTCTCCGTCGGGGCAGCACTTGCGAACGCGTGGAGGATGTCGATTGATCCACCGGTAACGCATTGCAACAAGTTGGACTATTTCACAATTGGTCGTAAAAGGGGGCAGTTGCGTCGCCGGCCGCCCGTAACCGCTCGACCTTCCACGAAGGCCAGCTTCCCAAGCTTGACGTTGCGGGTTCGAGTCCCGTCTCCCGCTCCATCTTTTCAATGATTCGCTCAACGGCGCGCGCGTGCTGCGATCGATAATCTCGTCCAGTTCCCCCAGGTTCACTTCGATCCATTGGCGGTTCATAACTGGCTGAGTAGTTCGCGAAAACGCGGCGTCAGAGGCAAACCGAGTATTTCTTTGATCGGACGGTTTGGCTGGTTGGCTGGTCGTCTTTGCCGCGCCCGGTCGTCAGCCCCAGCAGTTGCCAGTTCGCCGCACGGTAAAAGGTTCACTTCAACCGGCGCGCCAAAGCCGTGATCGTGGCCATTGCCGTCTCGAATTCCGGGGTCTCGCCGTACACCATGTCCCGCCGGAACGCGGCGTAACGCTTGGCAAAGTCCGGGTCTTTTGCCAAGCCGGCGACCGCCCGCCCCGCGGAGTCTCGGCTACGTGTTCATTTCCTTTTCCAGCGCAGCCAGCGTTTCCATTAGTTTGCCGAACGCCGGAGGCGCACCAAAGATCATCACGCCCATATTCCGGTAGTCCCGCTCCAGTGCCGCCAGGCGTGCTGCCGCCGGCAGGAGGCGGAAGCTTCCAGGGCACGCCAGATCATAACGAGCCCACGCGGAGGGATAGAAGGTCTCTTTGTGCCTCACCACCTGGGCCAGGAGCGACATGTCCGCAAGAGCCTCGGCCCGGATTGCCCCTTCTGCCAGCAGGGCAACATCATAGTAATGACGGGAGTATCGCTCGGGGAGCGGCTTTTCCGGCGGGCGGTGGTATTCCGCGTGAAGGATTGTCGCCTTCTCCCAGAAGGTCCGCTTGGCGAGTAGCGCCACGACCGCCACGTCGCCATCGGCGACCAGCTCCGGAAATTCTTCGGCAGCGAATGAGCGGATGCTGAAACGGTCGCGTGGCACGAATTCCGCATGGGTTCCCATCTCTAGCACCACCTGGGGGACAACGTAACCAAGGCTCCTGGCGGTGGCCGTAGGGTAACGGAATCGGACCACGTTCGGGTCCTGCCCGCTGACATCCAGGCTCCATGCCCCGGCTGCGCCGAGTACTTCCTGGCACCGTGTCTTCAGGGCGTCCAGGAATTCACCCCCGATATACTGCCGGCAGGCGGTCATCATGTCGGCGAGAATACCTGCCCGCCTCGTCTTTGATATATCCTCCCGGCGGGGGTCCAGCTCTCCCGTGAAGCCGAGCGCCGCGTAGTCCACGGCCAGATCCAGGTCTTCGGAGAAACGGTTTATCGCGTGGAAGATCTTCGACAAGGATGTTCCGCCCTTGAAGAGGAGCCGGCCCGAAAGAGCTTCAATCGAGAAAAGCTGTTTCAGCGTCCAGCAAACCCAGAAGTCTTTTTCGATAATGGCTTCGGGCAAGCCCTTGCGATCCGCTGTTTCGGCGAACAGTTCGGCGCGCTCGGCTGCGGGCATCTGAGCGATGCGGTTCAAGCGGTTTTCTCCGCGATGGTTTTGGCCACCTCGTAGATCCAGTCTACGCTGAACCGCGTATCGTCCACGAGCTTCCGCTTTTCCGCCGGGGATAGCGCGGCGCGCAGCGTCTCAATCTCGCGGGAACCGACGCCCTCTTTGCCAAGATGACGGAGCGCCTGAACCACAAGGGCGAACTTGCCTTCCAGCCCTGCTATCGCTTTGGGACGGGCGTGCTTGAAATGAATACTGCGGCGTCCGATAGGCACCTCGTTATTCGGGCCATCGGTCAGGTAGATGATCTTGGCTGGCACTTGAGTCGAAAGGCCGAGCAGATTCGCCGCCCACGCACCCTCCGGCACGATCTTCCATCGTTGCCGCCGGGCGATGGCGCGCGCCGCTTCGTCTATATCCGGGCTCAACTTCCCGCCGAGCGCCGGATTGACCTTGGGCATGTCATAGAGCCCCCGCCGGACGCGGCGGATTTTTCCGCTGCGAGTCAGGCTTGCGAGGGTTACGTCGATTGTCGTTCGGCTGGCAATGTCGAGAAAATCCTTCGCTGAAAAGGCCTTCCCCTCACCGAGACGCTCGATCCTCGCAGCGATATGATCTCGCATGGTTTGCATGGAATTCCCGCTCTATCGATTAAGAAAAACTATACTATTTTTTCTTAACGCTCGCAAGCATCTTGGCCTTCAAGGGACGGTTCATCGTTCAACCACCAACTCCAGTTTGCCGTCACGGAGCCGGCGCGAGAAGCGACCCCTCACCCGCACGACCGGATTCACCGGCACCTGGGTCGAACGGCCTTCGTTATAGGCCCGCTCCGCTTCGGTCGGCTCCCACATCACGCCGAGCTTGCTGAGCGCCTGTCGTGCGGCTCCGAGAAATCCGTTCGGGCTGTAGAGGATCGGCTCGCCCGAAAGACGCGAGACCACGGCGCGTCCATAGACGCCGTAGCCAAGCCGCAGCAGGCGCTTCTCGCGGACCAGGCCGCGCAGCACCCGCAGCACCTGATCCTCGCCGCCAAGATCGCGGAATTCACGGGGCAGAAATACGTCATCGCGCCGCTTTCTTGCGATGCGTTCCTCGACCCTTTCGCGCAATGTCTTCTGTCGACGCATGGCCATATGACCCCTGCAAAAACCCGACACCTATTGTATACAAAAACCCGACACACTGCAACAACAATAAATTGTGTTTTCAAATAGATAGATGTTGGTTTCCTTTCGGAACGCCAAATCCGTTCCTTACCGACGCCCTGCAGAACTCGCCAGCTAGACTTGGACGAAGGAAAAGCGAACATGGTATACTCCAAAAAGGAGAATCCGCATGGGGAAACACTACTTTATCGAGCAGACGGACGATGGCCGGTATTCGGTAACCGCAAAGGGAGCACAGCGAGCCGCCGCCATCCTTGATACTCAGCACGCCGCGATCGAGCGGGCTGGCGAGTTGAACCCAAATGACCGCCCAGACGTGGAACGTGTGCGAAATACAGTAGCCGGAGGTCGTGACAAGTGGCGGCCGGCAAAGTAAAGGGCATTTTCGCCAGCCCCGGACACTGCCTCTCTGAAACGAACATTTCATGCGTGGTGGTGGTGACTCGTCCGCCCTTATGTCGGGCACTGGGCCAGTATCTCATCCGCGGTTGAATGGGTTTAGGTTGTTCAGTTGCTCCTTTGTTACCTTGGACTTGCCCATGATGTCTTTGCGGATGGCCAGGAAGATGAGGCTCACTAGCTCACCTTCTCTGTCCAAGTCGTGCTTTTCCGTGTCCGCGTATCTAACCCATGCATCGTATGCCTTGATGACGTCGTCGCTGCCGTAAAGCAGCAGCTGATCCCTGGCTAACATCCGCTCTCGGTCTGCATCTTTTCCCGAAACATCCTCGTCATGCATGACAGCCACTGCTGTCTCTGTGAAGTTCTTCAGGAAACGCGTGTATGCCTCGCGTTTTTGTTCCGCAAGTTTCAGGTTCAATTCCTTGTTCTTCTGAAGCAGGTAGGTAACCACAGCGCCAAACACCGTGATGAGAGCGATAATGATTTCCTTGTATCCGGTCACGGCTAACCTCACAATCAGTTCTGTTCAGTCTACTCATCCCAGTAGACCTTTCGCGACAAAGGCCAAGCCTTGCCGCAGCACTCGACGCGCATACCCGCCCGGCCGTGCTTACCGCGCGACGCGGTATTCTGCACATTGCAGCAGGGCTGGATTTCGAAGATGAGCAAGCTTTCGATGTCAGCCAGCAGTTCGCGCGTCAACCGTTGCTCAACCTCTATTTCGGCAACGATCAGACAGTGCGTCTTGCTGAGTTGATTGAGGCAGTCCCACACGGCCGGCTTCGCGCTGTAGCGCGCCCGGCCACGCACGGTCGTCCGGTCGCCGGTACCGAGCAGTGGTATCGGCACGGTATCAATCGCAAGGTGCTTTTTACGGACGGCGCGAAGTACGTTGCGGACACCGCCGGAGCCTATTGGCTCCTGGACGAAATCGTCCTCATTCAGCCCTACGACAAGCGAGTTGCCGCCGAGGAGTTTCAATTCTGGAAGCTCCTTGTACGCCCGGATCGAACCGCCACGCTCACATGCGACGACGGCAACGGCAACGTCGTGTATACGAAGGAAATCGAGTACACGGACTTCCCGCTCGACGAAATCACGTTCTACTTCACCAACAACGTGATCTATCTGCCGAGCGAGCATTAACCGGCCCACGGCCCCCCCTGTCCGCCGGCGCGTTCATGGTTCCCTTTTCGCCTGACCCCCGGAAGCCGGCAGGGCGAAGGCGCTGTAGCCGGCGATTCGCTTGCGGTCTCCCAGGAAGCCTTCGGATTCCTGGCTCCCGTTTGCGGTCCAGCCTGGTCCCCCGAATCACTTGCATATAGGACCAATTTGGTTACAATTGCCAGCCCCAACCCAAGACGAGTGACTGCATGGGCCTTCAGTTCCGACTGCGAAAAGGTGGATTACCAAAAAGGTCACCCCGGACTACACCAATCAACTCGATCTATTCTCGGAAGCGCCTGAAGAAACGCCGGCACCGGTCGTTAATGCTCCCGTGCGCACTTCCGGGGTAGCCCATGCCAGACCGCGACCGGTGCAGCTTGATTTTGGCGAATGGGAGCCGCTACCGCTGGAAGATGCTCCCGGACTTCCACCGCCATCACCGGCTCCCGCAAGCACCGGTGGGACCGGCTTAACGGTCCGCCCACCTCCTGTAGAACCTGATATCGGTGCGCAGGATGAAATATCACTGGGCGTTGGAACCGGCGATAAACGAGATCCGTTTTCCGGCAAAATCTTCGACATCGAGCCAGAGCCAAAACCCTCCCGCGACTTCCGAATAACCGACGCCCACCGGATTGGACAAGGCAGCCTGCATGAGAAGGCCCGCGACAATATCGCCGCCATCCGTTTTCTGAAGACTCTCGAAGCTGAAAACCGCTATGCCGCCGACGATGAAAAGCCCGTGCTCGCCCGCTACGTCGGCTGGGGCGGCATGCCCAACGTATTCGGATACACCCCGCCCGGTGAGTGGAGGACCACGGCGGCGGCGGTGAAGGAACTGCTCATGTTGCGCGGCCCGGTGACGGTCGGAGTTTTTCAAGTTTTCAATTACTGTTCTACCGTGTTTTCGGGTGTGATAACCCTTGGTTTGCTTTCCAGTGTTCGGTAAATCGGCGTTGCAACCGGTGCAGCGGCGAGTTCCACGGGCCGACGTGGCCACAGAGTCGCCAGGAGAGACTGTATTGGTCCAACCAAAAGGGGATACATCTGTCGGTGGCGGCGGAGTGGTCCCCTGCCAGGCGAGCAGCTCGGAGTGAGCCTTTCCCTCTTCTCAGGAGTGTTGTCCGGAACGGGCCCGGAGCTGTCAAGGGCGCGCCGTTGTTGGGCGCGGCGAAGCGAACCCTTGACGGCGAGGACCGTTCTGACGTTCTGAAATGATCGCTGAAGAGGGAAAGGCGGGGCGAACGGTTGGCGAAAGGTGGTCTGCCATTTTGGTCCCCTCGCCCACCGCCTCTAACACTTTTTGGAGCAGTGCAGGAATCGGTGGAAACTTGGGCATGCAGAAAATTATTGCCTTCATCATCGCCATTGCCCTAGCGGCCAATGCCCAGAGGATCGAGACGGAGAAATCAGATCGGCATAAGGTGATCCGGGTCGAAACGGCCCCGAACCATTTGAGCGTCATCGAGCTGGCGGAGCCCGTCATCGAAGTTGCGGCAGGAAGCTCGTCGTACAAGATCGAATGGCGCGGCAACAAGGTATTCGTGCAGCCCCTCGACCCGGAAGCCACCACGAACCTGTTCATCTGGACGGCTTCGGGGCGTTTGAGTTACGAGCTGGTCCCGGCGCCCTCCGTCCAGGAGATGCACTTCGCCATCGACCAGGAACCCAGCCCCACTGTCGCCAAGATAACGATTCCCGAGAAACCCGCGGAGGATCCGAGGGCCGCCCAGGAGGCGAAGCTCGCCTCGGAGATGCTGTTCGCCAGCACACCGGTACGGCTGGCCGGGGAAACGAAGAATCACGCTCGTGTGGAAGTCATCCTGAAGGACATTTATCGGAAGGATGATCGCATTTATGTCCGCTACGCCATCCAAAACAACGGGCGGTCGGCATACGTGCCTGGTACGCCGGGCGTGTTCACGCTCCGGTCGCCGCGCAGTTCCTGCTCGCTCTACACGCTTTCTCAGAGCCAGATCATCGGAGATGGAATTCGTATTACGAGCGCGGGGCAGGCTCCCGTCAAAGTCCTGAATGCCGAGGTCCACGCGAACGCGGTCGCGCCGGGCGGCACCACCTGGGGACTGGTCGCATTTGAGTGGCCGCCCCAGAGCGAACGGCCCCGCCGTCGTGAGGTTTGCGTTTGCGCCGGATGGCGCCGGAGAGGTAAGCGCGGTGCTGGTCCTGTGAGAGCCATGGAACAAGGTGGGGAGATCACGGCCGAGCGCGTTCTGCACTTGGTGCGGTCCCGAATGATCCCTGAGATCCCACGGGAAGCTGTCGGTATCCAGAGCACTTCGGCGACGCGGATCGTGGAGACATTCCGCGCGCGCTTCGCAAAGGCGTGCGACGCCGGTGTGCGGAAGCGCCTCTCGAATGCCGTATTGGAACCAGCCAACCCCCTCGATACCAAAGCGCGCCGCCGGCTAAGGCAGGAAGCAGTCGTTCTTTGGGCGCTCGTTTTCGCGGCGCTGGGGTTGGCCGTCTACTTCAATCTCAACGCAATGGCGAGGTGAAGGCGTATGGCGAGAAACAGGGAAGCTCTCAATCGAATTCTCCGACGGGGAGAGGATGCGGGTCTGCTGGTGAGCACGGCTGCGTTGATGCTGGTGGAGGTGGGTTACGTAGCGTGGCTGGAACGCTTGCCCGCGCTCCCCAGCCCGGCACATCCGGCCGGGTTTATCGATCTGCCGCCTTGGTATGAGCGTCCCAGAGTCGAAGTGACGTTACTGCTCACGGTCCTTGGCGGGCTCATCGCGTGGGCGGCTTGGGGTGTTCTCGACTTCATGCGCAACCGGCCGGACGCGCCTGTCGCAACGACGCACCGGGCAATGGTCGGCAAGCGATTGAAGACGGCCGTATTCTACGCAGTGGTCGCGGGCGCCGACATGCTCCTCATCCAG
>CAVRNR010000008.1:0-11578 GCA_963722575.1 Bryobacterales bacterium | reverse complement strand
CGCATTTATGTCCGCTACGCGATCCAAAACAACGGCCGGTCGGCATACGTGCCTGGTACGCCGGGCGTATTCACGCTCCGGTCGCCCCGCAGTTCCTGCTCGCTCTACACGCTTTCTCAGAGCCAGCTCATCGGAGATGGAATTCGTATTACGAGCGAGGGGCAGGCGGCCGTCAAAGTGCTGAATGCCGAGGTTCATGCGAACACGGTCGCGCCGGGTGGCACTACCTGGGGACTGGTCGCATTTGAGTGGCCGCCCCGGGCGAACGGCCCCGCCGTCGTGAGGTTTGCGTTTGCGCCGGATGGTGCCGGAGAGGTAAGCGCGGTGTTGGTCCTGTGAGAGCCATGGAACAAGATGGAGAGATCACGGCCGAGCGCGTTCTGCACCTGGTGCGGTCCCGAATGATCCCTGAGATCCCGCTGGAAGCTGCCAGTATCCAGAGCACTTCGGCGACGCGGATCGTGGAGACATTCCGCGCGCGCTTCGCAAAAGCGTGCGACGCCGGAATGTGGAAACGTCTCTCGAATGCCGTATTGGAACCAGCCAACCCCTTCGACGTCAAAGCTCGCCGCCGGCTACGGCAGGAAGCGGTCGTTCTCGGGACGCTCGTTTTCGCAGCGCTGGGGTTGGCCGTCTACTTCAATCTCAACGCGATGGCGAGGTGAAGGCGTATGGCGAGGAACAGGGAAGCTCTCAATCGAATTCTCCGACGGGGAGAGGATGCGTGTCTGCTGGTGAGCACGGCTGCGTTGATGCTGGTGGAGGTGGGTTACGTAGCGTGGCTGGAACGCTTGCCCGCTCTCCCCAGCCCGGCACATCCAGCCGGGTTTATCGATCTGCCGCCTTGGTATGAGCGTCCCAGAGTCGAAGTGACGTTGCTGCTCACGGTACTTGGCGGGCTCATCGCGTGGGCGGCTTGGGGTGTTCTCGATTTCATGCGCAACCGGCCGGACGCGACCGTCGCGACGACGCACCGGGCGATGGTCGGCAAGCGATTGAAAACGGCCGTATTCTACGCAGTGGTCGCGGGCGCCGACATGCTCCTCATCCAGTTCCTTCGTACGTAAAACCTGCTCGATCTTCAGGAAAACCAATATGGACAACATGGCATCTGGCGACCGGCGGCCAGCACGTGCGCCGTTGACTGAAACCCCGGCCTTCTTCATCTCGATTGGCCTGTGCATCGTCTGCCTCGGCTACTGGTTCTTGCTGACGAAGGTCTACCACTTCAGCAACGAACAAGCGGCCGAACTGGCGGCTTACATCCTCAGCGCGCTGACAATTCCGAGTTGCGCGGCTTTGCTCTACGCGACACGCCGATCCCGGCGGGAAACACGGAAGGTCCATCCGCCGCTCGTCATGAGTCCGGCGCACGACGAAAGGACGGTCGCAAACGCATGGGACCAAGGTGGAGTTGTTCTCGGGTACGACATCCATGGAGATCCCTGGCTGTGGCCCGACCAGGTTCGGGTGATGCAGGGCATCGTGCTGGGAATGACCGGCAGCGGCAAGACGACGCTGCTCAAGAACATCATCACCCAAGATTTGATGCGGCGAATGGGACCGCCGGAAGACCGTCACAAGATCCCGATGGTGATCTTCGACGGTAAGGGCGACCTGGAGTTCTTTCAGGAACTGCTGCCGTATATCCACCGCGCCGGCCGCCTCGACGATCTGCGCCTCATCAACCCGGCGCGGCCGGAGCTATCCAGCCTCTACAACCCGTTCTACGCAGAGGACGACGACTACATGGCGCAGGTGAACATGGTGTTTGGCTCCTTCAACCTGCACGACGAATTCTTCAGCAAGCACCAGTTGAATTACCTGGCCGACATCGTCCGGATACTGCACTACACCGGGGTGCGATTCAACTTCTACGACGTGATTGTGGCGGTGTTGGACCAGGGCGTCTTGCAGGAGCAGATCGACAAGGCACGCCGGCACATCCGCACGGACACCTCGATCAGCATGCAGCGGCGACTGAATTTCGAGATGTCGGTTCGCAACCTGATGCAGTCGTTTGAAGATCGCGACCGCGTACCGAAGATCCAGGGCTTGCTTAACGAGTGCATGACGTTCCTCGACGACGCGCTCTCGATCATCACGGGGCCGTATGACGACCTTCTGTCCATCGACGATGTCATTGAACAGGAGCTGATCCTGTTCGTCACGCTGAACGTCAACAAGAACACCGAACCCGTTCGCGCCCTCGGCAGGATGCTCCTGCAGAATATCCAGCTTGTCGTCGGGAAGCGCTACGAGAGCGAAGAGGAACGCAAGCGGGCAAACCGGCCGCTGTTTTCGATCGTGATGGACGAGTTCGCGCCGTTCGGCTACCAGAATTTCAGCCAGATTCTCAACACGGCCCGGGGAACCAATACGGCATTTCTGTTTTCGATGCAGAGCCTCCCTCAACTGCTCAAGGTCGGCAAGGGGTTCAAGGAGGATGTGACGTCGGCGCCAAATACGAAAATCGCGTTGCGCACTCAGGACGAGGAAACCGCGCGATATTTCATCCGCGCATCCGCTGAACACGCGGTCACGCGCCGGACGCAATCCATGATTCGCCAGCAACTCTTCGGCTTCGAGCGGTTCCAGAAGGGCATGAGTGCGACGGAGCGGGAGGAACGCGAGTACCGGGCGGAGGACGAGAAAATCAAGAACCTGCCCAAAGGCCAGATGCAGATTCTGATGACGGATGACAGCAAAGGCACCCTGCACCAGCACCTGCACGTCCGCACGCCACCGGACATCACACTTCCAGGATTCGATTGGGAGGTGTTGCCCCGGCTGCGCCAGTCGCGCACGGAACAGCAAGGAGCCAACCTGCGGTTCAAGACTCCGGAATTGGTCAATTCCGCCTTGGGCCGCAGGATATACAGTGGCGGGAGAAGGTGAGGAGGATACGACGATGGGTCGCTACCTGTGTATGTATGTTGCGCTCGCGGTGGCCGCTCCTGGACTCTTTAGCCAGGCCAAGCCCCAAGGTCTATCAACCGCGGCGGCGTCACAACAACAGCAGATGCCCGTGCAGCCGCGTCTGCGCCGGTACCAAGAGTCTGACCGGGTGCCGGCGGCGCAGTATTCCCCGCTTGCAGCCCAGGGCGGCTACTCGCGCACCCGCACGTCGCCGTTGGAAGCGATGGTTCACGCGCTCAATCCTCGCGACGTGAATCTTGGCGCCATGTGGGAAGAGCGGCGGCGCGCATGGTTGGAGAACGCCGGTGCCAACCGATACTTCTGGTACAGCTTCGGCGCCACCGTCCTTGTCGTCTTGAGCTGGTTCGCGCTGGCCTTGGTCCAGAACGATCGCGTCCGGGAACGATGGCAGCTTGCGGAACATGCGGCAGACGCTTTGCGCTACGCCGAGTACTGCAAGCGGAAGGCAAAGGACGCGATCGACCGCCATAACCTGCACATAGAGACGTGCAACCGCGTCATCGAAGCCGGCGAATCTGGAATCGCGACACCGGAGACGGCGAATCTTGAAGACTATAAGCGCGAGATCCAACGGCTGAAGAGTGACAACGATGCAAAGGAATTGCAGATCGCCCGCCTCAGCGAACAACTGGAGCAGAAAGCCGCGGAACTGAACAGCCTCACCGAACGCGTGACGGCAGCGGAACAGCGGCTCAAGAACCGGGCCGGGACGGGATCGGAGAGCGCAAACGCGGAGCTGGTTGAACGAATTCAGCGTCTGGAAGCGGAGAATCGGCGGCTGAAACAGGGGAAGATGGCGGCGACAAAGACCGCGACTGCGGACCACGAAACCGCTACTGGGGCAAACTGATGCTTGTTGCGGTGCAGAGTTTCGGAAGTATTTGGACGGCGAGAAGCGCAAGTGCCGAAGCTCGACGATGTCATTGAACAGGAGCTGATCCTGTTCGTCACGCTGAACGTCAACAAGAACACCGAGCCCGTGCGCGCCCTCGGCAGGATGCTCCTGCAGAACATCCAGCTTGTCGTCGGGAAGCGCTACGAAAGCGAGGAGGAACGCAAGCGGGCAAACCGGCCGCTGTTTTCGATCGTGATGGACGAGTTCGCGCCGTTCGGCTACCAGAATTTCAGCCAGATCCTCAACACGGCCCGGGGAACCAATACGGCATTTCTGTTTTCGATGCAGAGCCTCCCTCAACTGCTCAAGGTCGGCAAGGGGTTCAAGGAGGATGTGACGTCGGCGCCGAATACGAAGATTGCGTTGCGCACTCAGGACGAGGAAACCGCGCGATATTTCATCCGCGCATCCGCCGAACACGCGGTCACGCGCCGGACGCAATCCCTGATTCGCCAGCAGCTCTTCGGCTTCGAGCGGTTCCAGAAGGGCATGAGCGCGACGGAGCGGGAGGAACGCGAGTACCGGGCGGAGGACGAGAAGATCAAGAACCTGCCCAAAGGCCAGATGCAGATTCTGATGACGGATGACAGCAAAGGCACCCTGCACCAGCACCTGCACGTCCGCACGCCACCGGATATCACACTTCCAGGATTCGAGTGGGAAGTGTTGCCCCGGCTGCGCCAGTCGCGCACGGAACAGCAAGGAGCCAACCTGCGGTTCAAGACTCCGGAATTGGTCAATTCCGCCTTGGGCCGCAGGATCCACAGTGCCGGGAGAAGGTGAGGAGGATACGACGATGGGTCGCTACCTGTGTATGTATGTTGCGCTCGCGGTGGCCGCTCCTGGACTTTTTAGCCAGGCCAAGCCCCAAGATCCATCACCCGCGGCGGCGTCACAACAACAGCAGGTGCCAGTGCAGCCGCGACTGCGCCGGTACCAAGAGTCTGACCGGGTGCCGGCGGCGCAGTATTCCCCGCTTGCAGCCCAGGGTGGCTACTCGCGCACCCGCACGTCGCCGTTGGAAGCGATGGTTCACGCGCTCAATCCTCGCGACGTGAATCTTGGCGCCATGTGGGAAGAGCGGCGGCGCGCATGGTTGGAGAACGCCGGAGCCAACCGATATTTCTGGTACAGCTTCGGCGCCACCGTCCTTGTCATCTTGAGCTGGTTCGCGCTGGCCTGGGTGCAGAACGATCGTGTCCGGGAGCGATGGCAGCTTGCGGAACATGCGGCAGACGCTTTGCGCTACGCCGAGTACTGTAAGCGGAAGGCCAAGGACGCGATCGACCGCCATAACCTGCACATAGAGACGTGCAACCGCGTCATCGAAGCCGGCGAATCCGGAATCGCGACACCGGAGACGGCGAATCTCGAAGACTATAAGCGCGAGATCCAACGGCTGAAGAGTGACAACGATGCAAAGGAATTGCAGATCGCCCGCCTCAGCGAACAACTGGAGCAGAAAGCCGCGGAACTGAACAGCCTCACCGAACGCGTGACGGCAGCGGAACAGCGTCTCAGGAACCGGGCCGGGACGGGATCGGAGAGCGCAAACGCGGAACTGGTTGAACGAATTCAGCGTCTGGAAGCGGAGAATCGGCGACTGAAACAGGGGAAGACGGCGGCGACAAAGACCGCGACCGCGGACAACGGAACCGCTCCTGGGGCAAACTGATGCTTGTTGCGGTGCAGAGTTTCGGGAGTATCTGGACGGCGAGAGGCGCAAGCGCAGAAGCTGGACCGCACGAACTCCGCGTCGCCGAGGCGCGTACTACAACACGACTGGTGTTTTGGCTGGAGGCAAGTTGCGGAACCGGTCATGCCTTTACGGCTACGTCCGGTTGGATGGGTGTTCAGGCTTTCATCCTCGGCTTGCCGAACGGCTCATGCATCGCGTTTACGAGTCCGAGGGGGTGTCAGTCTGGAACGGGCGGAACAAACTGTTTCTCCGGCAATTGACGCCGGTCGGCACGCTGCCCGATGTCGTACCTGTTCCGGATCAGCGCGGCCGACACGGGATGGATCGATCGAGGGGGCGCCTGGAAGTGCGACGCCGCGGCGCTGGTTTCGTTCAGCGAAGGAAACGGGCAGCAAGAGGTCCTGCTCGTTTTGCCCCCATTCGGATGGGTGCATGGCGAGCACGGAACATTCTGCGTGGACCCGCGGCAGAATCGGCCATGGATCGCAGTGTTGTTGCGCGTAGCGAAGTGAGACTCGGCATGCGGTATTTCAGGGGAGCGATTGCACTCAGCCCAACTCAGGATTTGCCGTTGTTGCGCCAGGTCATGTACAGCAAGTACGTGACGCAAACCCAGTTGTGGCAGTTCATGCGCCACAACGGATACGAGCTGAGCAGAGGTTCGTTCTGGTGGCGCGTGAAACGTCTGGCGGATCACGGCTTCATGGCGCGACACTTGCTTCCCATGGTGCACTACGATCCGATCTTTGCGATAGCATCGTCCGGCCTTGTCTACCTCGTCGAGAATCTCGGCACGCCGTATAGCGGTCCGGAGGCGGGACCGGAAGTGCGCGCGGATGGTGTAGGCGTCGCACACGCGCTGGGTGTTAACGCGATTCACCTGGATCTGCTGCGGAGCCGCACTCTGGTCTCGTGGGAGAGCGAAATGGAGATCCGATGCCGCAACGAATTGACGGCTGGCAAATACGCGAAGGACTACGACGCGATCATTACACTTTCCCTGGGTGGCCGGCAGCTCCGGTTCGCCCTCGAATACGAGCGCACGCCCAAGACACAAACGGAATACGACCGCATCGTCTCCCTACTCGAGAGTGAACGCAACCTGGATCGTGTGTTGTACCTGGCCTGCACCCGCCACATTCATTCGTTGCTGAAACAGCGCCTGTGGCGGATACGCCAACGGGTGCTGATCGGACTGGCGAGCGATCTTCCCAGGACTGAGCCGGCGGACCTGGAAGTTGTCGACGCGCAGACCATGCAGGTTTACCGCTTGGTCGATATCCCGTAGACCCGCCTGTGCCCCTGTGATTGCCCTGATATCAGCCTGAGTTCGGCCTGAGCGACCACCCCGCAAGCCACTGCATTCAGGAGGCTTAAAATTTACTACCCCTGATTTTGGCGTACTTTGTCAGGGCAAAGGGACTGAACGGCATAAATGACCTGTCGGCAGCCGGAGTCGTGCCGGGCAAAGATGACGTTGGACAGTGATGTGTCGATGGGGTGGAGTTCGCAATTATTGGAGAGAGCGGACGTATGACGTCGCGCCGTGGGAGTGGGAATGGACGTGAGATGCCGGATGCAATGGATGTGGAACTGCCGTGGCGGCTCTGCAGCGCACCGAAGGCTGCACCTTGGCGACGCCGTAGCGCGGTTCCAGAGGCTCTGGTTGGGTTGGCGATAATGTCGGTCTGCATGGAGTACGTCGTGCCACCTTGTCGGGTGTACTGCAGTGCGGCGGTCCGGATCGCATGCTCGGGCGATGCAGATCCCGCATAATGGTGACGTGGCGGCGATCAGTGCGGCACATCGTGGGCGCTATTTAACCCGTGGCCGGCGGTTGGAGTACTTCACCATCGGCTACAACAGCCTCGAAGGGGCGGCCTCCATCGTTGCTGGGTGGATTGCTGGCTCCGCCTCTCTGGTAGGGTTCGGCCTGGATAGCCTGATCGAAGTCACGTCTGGAGCGGCGCTGGTGTGGAGGCTCCACCACGACCTGAACGCTGCGCGGCGCGAGCAAGTGGAGCGCACGGCGCTGCGAACGGTCGGAGCGTGTTTCATTGCGCTGGCGTTGTACATCCTCTACGAATCCAGCTCCATGCTGGTGCGGCACGTTCCGCCGGAGCGAAGCATTGCCGGCGTCGTGATCGCCAGCGCTTCGGTTATCGTCATGCCGCTACTGGCCCGAGCGAAACGGCGAGTTGCTGTCCAGATTGGCAGCCGAGCGATGCACGCCGATTCAAAACAGGCCGATTTCTGTAGCTACCTTTCTGCAATTCTTTTGGGTGGCCTGCTGTTGAATGCGTTGTTTGGTTGGTGGTGGATGGATCCCGCTGCCGGACTGTTGATGGTCCCGATCATTGTGAAGGAAGGTGTGGATGGACTCCGGGCCGAGGCCTGCTGCAACCGTTGCGGCTTGCAGTAGTGTGGGACGCGTCCCGTGAAACTCACATCCTGGCTGGATTCCGTGGTCAATCCGGCGGCCCTGCCGCACGCTATCGCTCGGATGGTGCGTGGACAGGTGCCACAGTCCCGCGGCGCCCACCACGATGGGAGCTGACTGGGTCTACTGAGCAGCGACGGTGAGAGGCGCTTCGGCGGTTTTCTGTGCCTTCCCCCGCGATCTCCTGCCGGTTGTCTTTTTCGCCGCCGCCTTCTTTGCGACGGTTGATTGTTGCTTCTGACCTTCGGCCCGTTTCAGCGCCCAACGCCTTTTGGTCGCTTCGCTGATGGCCTTCCTGCCAGCCGCACTCAGCTTCCGCTTTTCTTTTCCGGTTTGGCTGCGGCTGGTGATGATGCTGGCTCAGCTTCTGCTCTGATCCTGGCCCACCTTGCTTTTTGCGCTGCTGCCATCCTTCGACGGCCAGCGGCGCTCACCTTCCGCTTACGCGCGGGGGCTACGGAAGTCGCGGCGGCTTCTGTGCGGCCACCATTCAGCAGTTGACGTAGCTCATCAATTCGCGAGTCTATCCGACGTTTCTGAGACTCGAACCCTTCGATGGCTGCAACGATTATTTCAGCAGTGAGTTTCTGTGGCATGTGAGTTGGGCACTTCGCTCGAATGCGTTGTGTGTCGAGACCATTCTACATCTTTAGCGGGTGGACCCGGTAACCAGGACCAGCGAACCTGGTCGAGAGATGTGAGTAAAGGAGGACGGGCAGAATGCGCCCCAAGGAAGGAAGTTTTTCCGGACCGCGTGGGACACCGCGGGTGACACCCCGTGGTTGGACTGCTTTTGACAGACAAGGAAAGGAGATGAAATGCAAGCGAACACAGCTATTGCGGGGACCGCCGATGCGCTGTCTGCCGCTGCCGCGCTGCAATACGCGCCGGCTCGCCAAAAGTACACGGATGAACAGGTCCGCCAGGTTGAGGCCGCGCTCGAGAATCCGTTCGACTCGAGCGAGATCAAGTGGCGGGTGACGAATACGACTTCGGACAGACGCCGGGGCCAAGTGATTGCCTACGCCGATCCGCGCGCTTACACAGACCGGCTGAACGCGCTGTTTACCGTGCGCGGTTGGACGCGGGAGTACGGAGTGCAGGTAATCCAGAACTTTGAGCGTAAGGACCGAGGGAACGGAGAAACCACGATTTCGGGAAAGATTGTCGTGACCTGCAAGTTGACAATCGATGGCCTTGGATCGCACTAGCGGCCTGGGCGAGGAGTGGGCTGATAACGAGAATGCCGGAACCTCGGCGGAGGCGCAGGCATTCAAGCGGGCCTGCTCTTGCTTCGGTTTGGGACGGTACCTCTACGATCTGGGTGGCATCTGGGTCGACCTGGATGATCGGAAGCAGCCGCTGTCCAGACCCCGGTTACCCGATTGGGCACTTCCGAAGCGCAAACCGGGCGACACGAAACCCCAGAATGGAAATGGCCATACGGGCACGAATGGACACGTGCAGCACAACAGTGTGGATCGAGTCGATTTGCCAACTCTCAAAGCGCGGGTGAAGTCGCTTTGTGAACAGGTGGGGTTTGGTTTGGCAAGATCGGTGACGAAGGCGATCGCGGCGACGGAGGATCCGGAGCAGATCTCGGACGCCGCAGCGCTGAGCGCCCTGTCGGCAAAGCTGGAAGACACACTTCGTGGTGTGGAACGGCTTCGTGCAGCCACCGGAGTTGTCGGGCAGGCGAGTTTCTCGCAACTTTGCCAGCAGATGAATCTGGCGGGCGACCGCGTGGATGACATTCCGGATCGCAGCGTGCTACGGCAACTGATCGAAGCTCTTGAAAAAGTGGCCGGCGCAACGCCTCTGCCAAGCGCCACGGCCAAGCGGCCCGCCGCTGAAGACGTGAAGGTTCTCGGCGCAGCCCGCGCAGATTTGGTCCGCGAAGCGCAACGTGTCGGCAAGCTGAGGAACATGAAGGTCTCCGATGTTGTCGATCGGGCGGCCAAGGGCGCTTTCCGATTCGCTGATCTCCGGAGGCTGACTCTGGACGATCTGCCCGCATTAAGAGCGGCGGTGGAGATTCTTCGGCAGGTTGCGTAGTGGCTGGAGCAGGTACGCAACCGAATCTGACGCTCTCCCTATATATAAGGATGGACGCGAGGTCACGAGACGACGGAAAGGAGGTTCCCATGGACGCAGTAAAGATCGATGACGTCCTGCGCTTGCAGGATTTTGGTTTGGAGCGGCTCGACGAGGATGAAGCCATCGTGGGTTTCGCCAAGCGTGCCGAGGCAAGAATCGCCCATTGGCTGGACTTTGCCAAGGGTGCGCTCTTGATGTTGATGGTTCCGGACGATCCGGAGTCGGGCTGCCTGTACATCTACGACCGCAGCCGCGAGGCGTTCTACTCCCTCGCGTTGCCGATCGAGGGACGGTTCGGCGGTTTCCGGGAAGACGAATTCGATGGATTATGCCAAGCATTTGGGCTGAAGGCACTTGCAAGCAATCCGCGACCATTGAGGGCCTGAATGCTGGACGGGTTTTTGGAGGAATGCAGCGCATGCCTTATACAGAGCAAAGGAGCGCATTGGTGAACCTCCAGCTACACGCCACGGCCGAAATGGCCGCTCAGTTTCATGACCTGTTCGTCAACCGCCGCGCCTACACGCTGCAATCCATGAGGCCGCACCCGGAAACGGGGCGGCACTATTATTTCCGGCCAAGAGCGCAGGAAGGGCAGCCTCCTCCCGCGCTGGGCCTGGAAACATTGCGGCGACACCTGGCTGGCGAACTCACGGTCGGGTTGTATTCGATCAATCCGAAAACACAGCGGTCAAAGTGGGTTGCCATCGACGCCGACTATAAGAACGCCATCGAGCACCTGCTGAAACTGCAGTATGAGCTGACGCAGGATGGAGTCGAGCCCGCGCTGGAGAAATCAAACCGCGGCGGCCATCTGTGGATCTTCTTCGAGAAGCCGGCGCTCGCGAGAGACTGCCGGGTCTACATCTATCACACCGCCCTGAGATTGGGGCTCCCGATCAAGGGCGCGGGACTGCCAGAAGGAATTGAAATCTTCCCACGTCAGGACGAAATCGGTGCCGATGAATTTGGCAACGCAATCCGCGCACCGCTTGGCGTTCATCGGGGTGCCAAGGAAAGCCGCGGCTGGAGGTTCTGGTTCTACAACGCGGACTATACCCTTACCGACCAACTGGCTTACCTTCGGCGTCTACGCAAGGTGACCGAAGCGGAATTGGGCAGATTCGTGGCCGGCAAAGAAATCCCGGCTGAGTTCGCCCAGCACTCGAAGCGGCCCGAGGTGCCAGGGCGGTACTACACCTCTGCGCCCAGCGAGTTCCGGATTCTCGATTACGTTCAGGTACGGCGCCAGGTCGGCAGGAATTGGATCGCGCGCTGCCCATCCTGCGCGCACGCCGGTCGGGACAGGAGCGGCGACAATCTCGCCATCGCGGTTGAGGAGCCAAGAAAGTACATCTGCTGGGCCGGGTGTTCGAAGGAAATGATCCGGGAAGCGCTCGGCCGGCCAATCGTGCAGAAGAGGTACGCATGAAGAAGAAGACCAACCCATTGCTGCGGCTGACCCTTCCGGCAGCCGCGGTAGAGCGGCTTCGCAAGTCCGGGATCT
>CAVRNR010000007.1:0-11070 GCA_963722575.1 Bryobacterales bacterium | reverse complement strand
TTCGCTGATGGCCTTCCTGCCAGCCGCACTCAGCTTCCGCTTTATCTTTTCCGGTTTGGCTGCGACTCGTGATGATGCTGGCTCAGCTTCTGCTTTGATCCTGGCCCACCTTGCTTTTTGCGCGGCTGCCATCCTTCGACGGGCAGCGGCGCTCACCTTCCGCTTACGCGCGGGGGCTACGGAAGCCGCGGCGGCTTCTGTGCGGCCACCATTCAGCAGTTGACGTAGCTCATCAATTCGCGAGTCTATCCGACGTTTCTGAGACTCGAACCCTTCGATGGCTGCAACGATTATTTCAGCAGTGAGTTTCTGTGGCATGTGAGTTGGGCACTTCGCTCGAATACGTTGTGTGTCGAGACCATTCTACATCTTTAGCGAGTGGACCCGGTAACCAGGACCAGCGAACCTGGTCGAGAGATGTGAGCAAAGGAGGACGGGGAGAATGCGCCCCAAGGAAGGAAGTTCTTCCGGACCGCGTGGGACACCGCGGGTAACACCCCGTGGTTGGACTGCTTTGGACAGACAAGGAAAGGAGATGAAATGCAAGCGAACACAGCTATTGCGGGGACCGCCGATGCGCTGTCTGCCGCTGCCGCGCTGCAATACGCGCCGGCTCGCCAAAAGTACACGGATGAACAGGTCCGCCAGGTTGAGGCCGCGCTCGAGAATCCGTTCGACCCGAGCGAGATCAAGTGGCGGGTGACGAATACGACTTCGGACAGACGCCGGGGCCAAGTGATTGCCTACGCCGATCCTCGCGCTTACACAGACCGGCTGAACGCGCTGTTTACCGTGCGCGGTTGGACGCGGGAGTACGGAGTGCAGGTAATCCAGAACTTTGAGCGTAAGGACCGAGGGAACGGAGAAACCACGATTTCGGGAAAGATTGTCGTGACCTGCAAGTTGACAATCGATGGCCTTGGATCGCATAGCGGCCTGGGCGAGGAGTGGGCTGATAACGAGAATGCCGGAACCTCGGCGGAGGCGCAGGCATTCAAGCGGGCCTGCTCTTGCTTCGGTTTGGGACGGTACCTCTACGATCTGGGTGGTATCTGGGTCGACCTGGACGATCGGAAGCAGCCGCTGTCCAGACCCCGGTTACCCGATTGGGCACTTCCGAAGCGCAAACCGGGCGACACGAAACCCCAGAATGGAAATGGCCATACGGGCACGAATGGACACGTGCAGCACAACAGTGTGGATCGAGTCGATTTGCCAACTCTCAAAGCGCGGGTGAAGTCGCTTTGTGAACAGGTGGGGTTTGGTTTGGCAAGATCGGTGACGAAGGCGATCGCGGCGACGGAGGATCCGGAGCAGATCTCGGACGCGGCAGCGCTGAGCGCCCTGTCGGCAAAGTTGGAAGACACACTTCGTGGTGTGGAGCGGCTTCGTGCAGCCACCGGAGTTGTCGGGCAGGCGAGTTTCACGGGACTTTGCCAGCAGATGAATCTGGCGGGCGACCGCGTGGATGACATTCCGGATCGCAGCGTGCTACGGCAACTGATCGAAGCTCTTGAAAAAGGGGCCGGCGCAACGCCTCTGCCAAGCGCCCCGGCCAAGCGGCCCGTCCCTGAAGACGTGAAGGTTCTCGGCGCAGCCCGCGCAGATTTGGTCCGCGAAGCGCAACGTGTCGGCAAGCTGAGGAACATGAAGGTCGCTGATGTAGTGGACCGGGCAGCCAAGGGCGCTTTCCGATTCACCGATCTCCAGAGGCTGACGCTGGACGATCTGCCCGCTTTAAGAGCGGCGGTGGAGATTCTTCGGCAGGTTGCGTAGTGGCTGGAGCAGGTACGCAACCGAATCTGACGCTCTCCCTATATATAAGGATGGACGCGAGGTCACGACACGACGGAAAGGAGGTTCCCATGGACGCAGTAAAGATCGATGACGTCCTGCGCTTGCAGGACTTTGGTTTGGAGCGGCTCGACGAGGATGAGGCCATCGTGGGTTTCGCCAAGCGTGCCGAAGCAAGAATCGCCCATTGGCTGGACTTTGCCAAGGGTGCGCTCTTGATGTTGATGGTTCCGGACGATCCGGAGTCGGGCTGCCTGTACATCTACGACCGCAGCCGCGAGGCGTTCTACTCCCTCGCGTTGCCGATCGAGGGACGGTTCGGCGGTTTCCGGGAAGACGAATTCGATGGATTATGCCAAGCATTTGGGCTGAAGGCACTTGCAAGCAATCCGCGACCATTGAGGGCCTGAACGCCGGACGGGTTTTTGGAGGAATGCAGCGCATGCCTTATACAGAGCAAAGGAGCGCATTGGTGAACCTCCAGCTACACGCCACGGCCGAAATGGCCGCTCAGTTTCATGACCTGTTCGTCAACCGCCGCGCCTACACGCTGCAATCCATGAGGCCGCACCCGGAAACGGGGCGGCACTATTATTTCCGGCCAAGAGCGCAGGAAGGGCAGCCTCCTCCCGCGCTGGGGCTGGAGACATTACGGCGACACCTGGCTGGCGAACTCACGGTCGGGTTGTATTCGATCAATCCGAAAACACAGCGGTCAAAGTGGGTTGCCATCGACGCCGACTATAAGAACGCCATCGAGCACCTGCTGAAACTGCAGTATGAGCTGACGCAGGATGGAGTCGAGCCCGCGCTGGAGAAATCAAACCGCGGCGGCCATCTGTGGATCTTCTTCGAGAAGCCGGCGCTCGCGAGAGACTGCCGGGTCTACATCTATCACACCGCCCTGCGACTGGGGCTCCCGATCAAAGGCGCGGGACTGCCAGAAGGAATTGAAATCTTCCCACGTCAGGACGAGATCGGTGCCGATGAATTTGGCAACGCAATCCGGGCACCGCTCGGCGTTCATCGGGGTGCAAAGGAAAGCCGCGGCTGGAGGTTCTGGTTCTACAACGCGGACTATACCCTTACCGACCAACTGGCTTACCTTCGGCGTCTACGCAAGGTGACCGAAGCGGAATTGGGCAGATTCGTGGCCGGCAAAGAAATCCCGGCTGAGTTCGCCCAGCACTCGAAGCGGCCCGAGGTGCCAGGGCGGTACTACACCTCTGCGCCCAGCGAGTTCCGGATTCTCGATTACGTTCAGGTACGGCGCCAGGTCGGCAGGAATTGGATCGCGCGCTGCCCATCCTGCGCGCACGCCGGTCGGGACAGGAGCGGCGACAATCTCGCCATCGCGGTCGAGGAGCCAAGAAAGTACATCTGCTGGGCCGGGTGTTCGAAGGAAATGATCCGGGAAGCGCTCGGCCGGCCAATCGTGCAGAAGAGGTACGCATGAAGAAGAAGACCAACCCATTGCTGCGGCTGACCCTTCCGGCAGCCGCGGTAGAGCGGCTTCGCAAGTCCGGGATCTATTGCACTCCCAACATCACCGTCGAATTTCAGCACGCAACCAAACGGCACGTCCTGCGCGGCCGGGAATCCGGCGGAGCGATCAAGCAATTTGGCCATTACGTCACCTTCTGCGGAGAGGGCGGAGAGCGTCTGCCATGGTTTGTCCGGCCGGATTCGCTGACGAGCAACGGTGACCACGCTATAGTTCTCGCTCCCGCCCTGGTAAGCGTCGAGGCGCTCCGGGTCGAACACACGTATGAGCTGCTGATTGCGCGACATGAACTGCGGGCGGCAAAGGAAGGGGCTCGGCCGCGGATCTGGTCGCAGTTGGTGTTTCGCGGTTGGCAGGGACAACTCCCGCTTGATCTTGTGGAGAAAGACCGCGCGGAAGCGGGAAAGATCGCGCCTGAGTTCTTCACCAGGGCCGGAGAGGTTCGCCAATTGCCGGCTCAGTTTGTGGAGGCAGTAGAGGCGGTTACGGCGGCAGCGAGCTGCCTTTTCTGCTCGCATTCCCACTTCCTTGTTGAGCCTTCCCACCACCACCAAAGACGACCGCAAGGTTCTGACGCCCAGGACGAGACTACGAAAGGTGCCCAGCCGCTGGCTGTTGCCATCTGAAAGCATTGTCGGCCCATGGCGACTGAAAGGACGGAGAGCAGGTGGGTTTCATATCACGTCTAACAACAGCCGGGCTACTTGCCCTCGCGGCGGGTGGCGGCTATCGCCTTCTGAACAACCGGAACCCTCAGAAGCTGACGGCCCTGAGCAATGCTTCGCGACAGCCGGCACCGATCGAATACGAATACTTCTCGCCGGGAGACGATTTGGAGCGCATCGATATTACAGAACTGCGAGCTGCGGCTCAACGGCTTCATGGACTGCGGGTGCCTCTCAATATCGCGATGTACGCGTTCACGGACCGCGCAATCGCGCAGGTTCTGGTCGAGGATGCGGATGCCGGTGCGGTGATCCGTGTTTACCGCGATGGTGAACAGTACGAAGCCGAAGAACGCGATGCGGAACGGTACGGGAGGGCTTCCGTGGCATCAATGTTTCGCGGGCACGACAACATTCACGTGCGGGTTAAGCCTGCATCCCGCGTGGACTTGATGCACCTGAATTATGTGGTCTCCCCGTTTACGTTGCGGCAGTCACGAAAGGCCGCGAGAAGATGATGCCTCGGGGAATTGGCCGCCACATAATTGAGCCTGGGGGAGCAGATGGCCAGTTGCCATCTGCTGGATCGATGGCTCGCTAGCCGCGCCAGTAGCGTCATCGTGGTGCAATCTCTTTACAAGGAGGTTGTACCCATGTCAGTCGAATCATTACTGCTACAAAACGTCCTGGAGAAGTATTTGCACCTTCCCATGGCTGAAGAACGGCGGAGCTTTCTTGCCTACAAACTCGAGGCGGGCAGCTCGTGGTCTACCTTACGCCAGATTGCAATGTACATGGCGGCAGCTGTGAACCGCCTGAATCTCACACCCGAGACCAATTTGTCACCTGAACAGATCGAACGTGCCGCCCAGGAGTGGGCCAATCGGCGGCCGCGCGCAGCGAATCTGATCCGCCCAGAAAACGTGGCCCGACGCTTCAAGTTCATTGTTGGGGGGTGGTTTTCCTTTATGGGCCGACTCGATCTACCCGAGCGGCGCCCCGATCCGTACTCTGTCCTCCTAGCGGATTTCGCTGGCTTCTTGAAGGAAGCCAGGGGTCTCGCGCCGGCAACCATTGAAGGCTATTGTGAGTCCGCTCGCCGATTCCTGCGAAACCAGGCGCTGGAGCGGATCGAGAATCACGAGGCCGGGATGAAAGCCATCCAGGACCACGTCACGGCATTGCAGGCGCGTGGGTACTCACGCGTCGGGATGGCCAGCCAGATTTACAGGCTCCGATCGTTTTTCCGGTACGCCGAGCAGAAGGGCAAAATGCCCGCCGGCCTTTGGCACGGACTTTTGCCTCCTCGCATCTACAGCGACGAGCGACTTCCGCTTGGTCCCCGCTGGGACGATGTGCAACTCCTCCTCAAGGATGCTGACACAGACAAAGCCGTCGATATCCGGGATCGAGCCATTATGCTTCTGCTGTCGATCTATGGCTTACGATCTGCGGAGGTAAGAAGCCTTCGAGTTCAAGATATCGACTGGGACAACAAGGTACTCCGCGTGCCCCGCCCGAAACAGAGGACGCGGGCATCGTTTCCACTTGCAGACACGGTAGGAGCGGCCATTCGGCGGTACCTGGATAAGGTGCGGCCTGAATCGAAGGATGACCGGCTCTTTTTGAGAATGAACCCGCCGTTCGCTGGCCTCAGCGCAACAGCCCTGAGCCACATGATTCGGGCCCGTCTAAAGGGGCTCGGCATCATTGTCACCAGGTTTGGCGCGCATGGCTTGCGGCATGCGTGTGCCGCTCGGCTGCTCGAGCAGGGGCTGTCATTCAAAGCGATAGGCGATCATCTTGGCCACCGCAGCGCCGACGCCACGCGGATCTACGCGAAAATTGATCTGATTGGCCTTCGGCAAGTCGCCGATTTCGATTTCGGAGGTCTGCTATGACACTTCGGAATCTTGCCTCCAACTACGTCCGCTATAAGCAAGCCCTGGGCATTCGCTTCAAAACCGACGCTTACCACCTTGATTGTCTGTGCCTGATAACGGGTTGCGAGAAATGCTTGCGTGAGATTACTGCTGAGGAAGTTCAAACATTCCTTGGCTCAGCGTCCGAGAGGCCGGCGTACTGGTTTCGAAAACTAGCTGTCCTGAAAGGTCTCAACCGGTTCGCGGCCGCCTACGGCCAAACGACGCTGCTGCCCCTTCCAATGGAAAAGCCGCAGCGAACGCGGACCTTCGTTCCGTATATCCTCAGTCGATACGAATTGGCGCGCCTATTCGCCGCGGTTCCGGCATTTTGCGACGGGCGGATGGTGACCGCAGAAACAGCGCGGCTCGTGTTCTTGCTGTTGTATGGAGCCGGACTTCGCATCGGCGAAGCCTTGCATCTCAGCAAGAGCGATGTGGATGTTGAATACGGGATTCTGAAGGTGCGCGCCACAAAATTCTATAAGACGCGCCTTGTCCCAGTCGGACGTGGGCTCCAACGCGAACTCGGTCACTACGCCGAATGGCGGGCAACGACGCCGTTTTCAGTCCAGGTAGATTCGTTTTTTGTCGACCGGAGCGGCGCTGGGCTCAGGGACTTTCAGATTCGCGAAGTCTTTGAGGCGCTTCGACAGCAATGCAAGATTGCGAAACCGGAAACGGGTCAGGCCCCACGCATGCACGACCTTCGCCATTCCTTTGCTGTCCATCGCTTGATTACCGGCTACCAGCGAGGCGAAGACGTTCAGGCCCTCCTGCCGAAGCTGGCGACGTATCTTGGCCATGCCTCAATCGAGTCGACGCAGGTCTACCTCACGATAACGCCGATCTTGCTCGAAGAAGCCGCTAAACGGTTCGCAGCGTATGCCTTTCCGGAGGTGCATCATGAAGGCTGACCTCCTGCTGGCACCATGGATCCGGCGATTCCTGCTCGAATACATCCTGAAAGAACGAAACCTCTCAATCAATACTCAGCGGAGCTACCGGGATACTATGATCCTCCTGTTGCAGTTCATCGCCGGAGATCTAAAGAAGCAACCCGGTGGGCTTGCGATCCTTGACTTAACGGAGGACAGGCTACAAGCGTTTCTCTCATATCTCGAGCAGAAGCGGAATTGCTCTGTTCGCACAAGGAATCAGCGGCTCTGTGCTGTCCACTCGCTGGCACGCTTCATCGAGTGGCACAGCCCGGAACACGTTGTTTGGGCAACGCAGGTCCGAGGCGTCCCAATGAAGAAGGGAACTCACGACCTGATCCCGTATCTGGAAAAGGCCGAAATGGATGCTCTTTTGGAGATCCCCGATGGTGATAGTCAGCTTGGCAGGCGTGACCGTGCGTTGCTTTTGTTCCTCTATAACTCCGGCTGCCGCGCTGACGAAGCGGCGCAATTGCGAATCTCCGATCTTGACCTCCAGGGCCAAGCAGGCACATCGCTCAGTATCGGCCGCATTCTTGGAAAGGGACGGAAGGTCCGGCAGTTTCCACTGTGGCCAAAAACCGTCGAGGGACTGCGCGCCCTGATCGGCGACCGCAGCGGCGAAGAGCACGTATTCTTGAACCGTCGCGGCGAGCCGATGACGCGGTTTGGTATCTATTCGGTCGTGAAACGCCATGCCGCCTGCCTCGCGAAACGGCAAAAATCGGTTGGCCAAAAGCGAGTCAGCCCGCATACGGTGAGGCATACCGCGGCAACTCACCTTCTCAGAGCGGGCGTGGATCTGAATACCATCCGCGCTTGGCTCGGTCATGTTTCGATCGACACAACTAACATCTACACCGAGGTGGACTTCGAGACGAAGGCCAAAGCCCTGGCGTTATGTGAGGTTGTTCCAAAATCGGGCCCTACAAAGCCCGAATCTGACATCCTCGCGTTCCTTAAGAAGCTCTGAGGGTTATTATGTGGCGTTCACACCCAAGAAGAAGCCCCAAGAAAGAACCGATCCGGGCTGAGCGCCACATAACTGCGGAAAACACATAATTCAGGTGCATCAAGTCCACGCGGGATGCAGGCTTAACCCGCACGTGAATGTTGTCGTGCCCGCGAAACATTGATGCCACGGAAGCCCTCCCGTACCGTTCCGCATCGCGTTCTTCGGCTTCGTACTGTTCACCATCGCGGTAAACACGGATCACCGCACCGGCATCCGCATCCTCGACCAGAACCTGCGCGATTGCGCGGTCCGTGAACGCGTACATCGCGATATTGAGAGGCACCCGCAGTCCATGAAGCCGTTGAGCCGCAGCTCGCAGTTCTGTAATATCGATGCGCTCCAAATCGTCTCCCGGCGAGAAGTATTCGTATTCGATCGGTGCCGGCTGTCGCGAAGCATTGCTCAGGGCCGTCAGCTTCTGAGGGTTCCGGTTGTTCAGAAGGCGATAGCCGCCACCCGCCGCGAGGGCAAGTAGCCCGGCTGTTGTTAGACGTGATATGAACCCCACCTGCTCTCCGTCCTTTCAGTCGCCATGGGCCGACAATGCTTTCAGATGGCAACAGCCAGCGGCTGGGCACCTTTCGTAGTCTCGTCCTGGGCGTCAGAACCTTGCGGTCGTCTTTGGTGGTGGTGGGAAGGCTCAACAAGGAAGTGGGAATGCGCGCAGAAAAGGCAGCTCGCTGCTGCCGTAACCGCCTGTACTGCCTCCACAAACTGAGCCGGCAATTGGCGAACCTCTCCCGCCCTGGTGAAGAACTCGGGCGCGATCTTTCCCGCCTCCGCGCGGTCTTTCTCCACGAGATCAAGCGGGAGTTGTCCCTGCCAACCGCGAAACACCAACTGCGACCAGATCCGCGGCCGAGCCCCTTCCTTTGCCGCCCGCAGTTCATGTCGCGCAATCAGCAGCTCATACGTGTGTTCGACCCGGAGCGCCTCGACGCTTACCAGGGCGGGAGCGAGAACTATAGCGTGGTCACCGTTGCTTGTCAGCGAATCCGGCCGGACAAACCATGGCAGACGCTCTCCGCCCTCTCCGCAGAAGGTGACGTAATGGCCAAATTGCTTGATCGCTCCGCCGGATTCCCGGCCACGCAGGACGTGCCGTTTGGTTGCGTGCTGAAATTCGACGGTGATGTTGGGAGTGCAGTAGATCCCGGACTTGCGAAGGCGCTCTACCGCGGCTGCCGGAAGGGTCAGCCGCAGCAATGGGTTGGTCTTCTTCTTCATGCGTACCTCTTCTGCACGATTGGCCGGCCGAGCGCTTCCCGGATCATCTCCTTCGAACACCCAGCCCAGCAGATGTACTTTCTTGGCTCCTCAACCGCGATGGCGAGATTGTCGCCGCTCCTGTCCCGACCGGCGTGCGCGCAGGATGGGCAGCGCGCGATCCAATTCCTGCCGACCTGGCGCCGTACCTGAACGTAATCGAGAATCCGGAACTCGCTGGGCGCAGAGGTGTAGTACCGCCCTGGCACCTCGGGCCGCTTCGAGTGCTGGGCGAACTCAGCCGGGATTTCTTTGCCGGCCACGAATCCACCCAATTCCGCTTCGGTCACCTTGCGCAGACGCCGAAGGTAAGCCAGTTGGTCGGTGAGGGTATAGTCCGCGTTGTAGAACCAGAACCTCCAGCCGCGGCTTTCCTTTGCACCCCGATGAACGCCAAGCGGTGCGCGGATTGCGTTGCCAAATTCATCGGCACCGATTTCGTCCTGACGTGGGAAGATTTCAATTCCTTCTGGCAGTCCCGCGCCTTTGATCGGGAGCCCCAGCCGCAGGGCGGTGTGATAGATGTAGACCCGGCAGTCTCTCGCGAGCGCCGGCTTCTCGAAGAAGATCCACAGATGGCCGCCGCGGTTTGATTTCTCCAGCGCGGGCTCGACTCCATCCTGCGTCAGCTCATACTGCAGTTTCAGCAGGTGCTCGATGGCGTTCTTATAGTCGGCGTCGATGGCAACCCACTTTGACCGCTGTGTTTTCGGATTGATCGAATACAACCCGACCGTGAGTTCGCCAGCCAGGTGTCGGCGTAATGTCTCCAGGCCCAGCGCGGGAGGAGGCTGCCCTTCCCGCGCTCTTGGCCGGAAATAATAGTGCCTCCCCGTTTCCGGGTGCGGTCTCATGGATTGCAGCGTGTAGGCGCGGCGGTTGACGAACAGGTCATGAAACTGAGCGGCCATTTCGGCCGTGGTGTGTAGCTGGAGGTTCACTAAAGCGCTCCTTTGCTCTGTATAAGGCATGCGCTGCATTCCTCCAAAAACCCGTCCGGCGTTCAGGCCCTCAATGGTCGCGGATTGCTTGCAAGTGCCTTCAGCCCAAATGCTTGGCATAATCCATCGAATTCGTCTTCCCGGAATCCGCCGAACCGTCCCTCGATCGGCAACGCGAGGGAGTAGAACGTTTCGCGGCTGCGGTCGTAGATGTACAGGCAGCCCGACTCCGGATCGTCCGGAACCATCAACATCAAGAGCGCACCCTTGGCAAAGTCCAGCCAATGGGCGATTCTCGCCTCGGCACGCTTGGCGAAACCCACGATGGCCTCATCCTCGTCGAGCCGCTCCAAACCAAAATCCTGCAAGCGCAGGACGTCATCGATCTTCACTGCGTCCATGGGAACCTCCTTCCCGTCGTCTCGTGACCTCGCGTCCATCCTTATATATAGGGAGAGCGTCAGATTCGGTTGCGTACCTGCTCCAGCCACTACGCAACCTGCCGAAGAATCTCCACCGCCGCTCTTAAAGCGGGCAGATCGTCCAGCGTCAGCCTCTGGAGATCAGTGAATCGGAAAGCGCCCTTGGCTGCCCGGTCCACTACATCAGCGACCTTCATGTTCCTCAGCTTGCCGACACGTTGCGCTTCGCGGACCAAATCTGCGCGGGATGCGCCAAGAACCTTCACGTCTTCAGCGACGGGCCGATTGGCCGGCAGAGGCGTGGCGCTGGCCCCTTTTTCAAGAGCTTCGATCAGTTGCCGTAGCACGTTGCGATCCGGAATGTCATCCACGCGGTCGCCCGCCAGATTCATCTGCTGGCAAAGTCCCGTGAAACTCGCCTGCCCGACAACTCCGGTGGCTGCACGAAGCCGCTCCACACCACGAAGTGTGTCTTCCAGCTTTGCCGACAGGGCGCTCAGCGCTGCCGCGTCCGAGATCTGTTCCGGATCCTCCGTCGCCGCGATCGCCTTCGTCACCGATCTTGCCAAACCAAACCCCACCTGTTCACAAAGCGACTTCACC
>CAVRNR010000006.1:0-1154328 GCA_963722575.1 Bryobacterales bacterium | reverse complement strand
CATGGACCGCGGGATGGCGGGCGAGGACAACGTGGAGTTCCTGCGCGAAGGTGGGCGGCGCTACATCGTAGGGACGGCGAAGAACTCCATGCGCAAGTTCGAGCAGGAGTTGCTGAGCGAAGACTGGCGGTTGGTGCATGCGGGGCTGGAAGTTCGCATCACACCGGCGCCGGGCGGGGAGGAGGTTTTCATCCTGTGCCGCAGCGCGGAGCGGCGGGCCAAAGAGCAGGCCATGCACGAGCGTTTCGAGAAGCGCATTGAGGAAGGCCTCGGAAAGATCCAGACCAGTTGCCTGAAGAAGAAACAGAAGCCGGTGACGATCGCCACACGAGTGGGCCGGTTGCTGGGGCGGAACACGCGAGCGGCCGCGCTGTTCGAAGTGAAAGTGGAAACGGACGGCGGCGGGTTCGCTCGCCTGCGGTGGTCGAAGGTGGAAGCCTGGAGAGAGTGGGCGCGCTTGAGTGAGGGCTGTTACGTGCTGCGCAGCAACGTGACCGATTGGAGCCCGGAAGATCTGTGGCGGGCCTACATCCAGTTGACCGAGGCCGAGGCAGCGTTTCACATTCACAAGTCCGACCTGGGGATCCGCCCGGTGCGGCATCAGAAAGAAGATCGAGTGCAGGCCCACATCCTGGTTTGCTTTTTGGCCTATGTGCTCTGGAAGACTCTCGCCGCGAGTTGCCGCGAGGCGGGACTGGGAGACGAACCGAGGCAAGTGTTCGAGGCCCTGTCGGAGATCGCGATGGTCGATGTGGTGCTGCCGACCAGATCCGGGCAAGTGATCCGCAAGCGTTGCATCAGCCGGGCCACCGAGCACCAGCAGATCTTGCTCCAGCGGCTCGGCCTGAAGCTGCCCAGCGCACTGGAACGAGCGGCAATGTAGTGGAAACTCGCCCATGCGGCGCTTGAAAGCAAAGAGTTTATTCTTCCAACTGCGGAACTTGGGCTAACAGCCACTGAATTGCAGACAACTGTTTTTGAGCGGCCTTCTGATTGCCGACCGCGTGTGGCGCGGGGCGGGTTATTACCAAGCTGCAGGCTATGCGTTTAGGCGCAGCGGCGCGGCGCTAACTTGGGGCCGGCCTGTATGATCTCCTCGGGGCAGCCCTCGGTCATGAGCTTGAAATTCTCGATAAACCGCGCGGCCAGGGCCTGGTACTTGCTGTCGTATTCATCCCGGCTGGGCCACGTGCTTGCCGGATCGAGGATCCGCGCCGGAACGCCCTCGCATTCGGTGGGTACTTCGAATCCAAAGACCGGGTCCGTGCGAAATTCGACCGCGTTGAGCTTTCCCGAGAGGGCGGCGTTCAGCAGCGCGCGGGTGTGGCGGATGCTGATGCGCTTGCCGAGGCCGAACGAGCCGCCGGTCCATCCGGTATTGACCAGCCAGCAGACGGCGCCGTACTTCAGCAGCCGCGCTTTCAGCATTTCGGCGTAGGCATAGGGGCGGTGCACCATGAAGGGGCCGCCAAAACAGGTGCTAAACGTGATTTCGGGCTCCTTGCCCAGGCCGATTTCGGTGCCGGCGATCTTGCTGGTGTACCCGGAAATGAAGTGGTAGATGGCCTGGTCGGGAGTGAGGCGCGAGATGGGCGGCATGACGCCGCTGGCATCGCAGGTCAGGAAAACCACGTTGCGCGGATGGCCGGCCATCTTGGGCGGCAGGTAGTTCTCGATGTAATCCAGCGGATAGGCGCCGCGGGTGTTTTCGGTGAGCAGGTCGTCGTTGAGGTCGAGGCGGCGCGAGAGCGGATCGACCACCACATTCTCAAGAATGGTGCCGAAGCGGCGCGTGCAGGCATGGATCTGCGGCTCGGCCTCGGGGGAGAGGCGAATGACCTTGGCGTAGCAGCCGTCCTCGAAGTTGAAGATGCCGTTATCGCTCCAGCCATGCTCGTCGTCGCCGATCAGGCTGCGCAAAGGATCGGCCGAAAGCGTGGTCTTGCCGGTGCCGGAGAGGCCGAAGAAGAGCGCCGTATCGCCCTCCGGCCCGACGTTGGCGGAGCAGTGCATGGGGAGCACGCCCTCCAGCGGAAGCAGGAAATTGAGCACCGTGAAGATGGTCTTCTTGATTTCCCCGCCATAACTGGTGCCGCCGATGATGGCCAGCCGCTGCGAAAAGTTGATGATGATGAAGGTCTCGGTGCGGGTGCCGTCGATGATGGCGGAGGACTGGAACGAGGGCGCGCAGATCACCGTGAACTCGGGCGCGTGGCGCTTGAGTTCATCGGTGCTCTTGATCTTCATGAACATGTTGCGCGCGAACAGGCTGTGCCAGGCCTTCTCGGTGATGATGCGGATGGGCAGGCGGTAATCGGGATCGGCGCCGGCATAGCAATCCTGCACGAACACGTCCCGGTTTTGCAGGAACCCCTGCATCCGCGTGAGCAGCGCGCTGAACTTATCGCCGCTGAACGGCCGGTTGTACTCGCCCCACCAGACGTGTTCCTGGGTGGAATGCTCCTGGACGATGAACTTGTCGGCGGCGGCGCGGGCGGTGTGCTTGCCGGTGCTTACGACCACCGGGCCGAGATGCGAGATGCGCGCCTCGCCGCGGAACACGATCTCCTCATAGAGCGCCGCGGTGGGCAGGTTCCAGTAGACGCGGTGCAGATTGGCAAGGCCGTGGTTTTGCAGGCCGTAAATGGCGGCCAGTTTGCCGGCCTCGGGCTGCGCGGGTGATGGAAGATCGAGATAGGGGTTCATCGCCAGTCCCTCGTGAGTTTTCGGTCGCCCAGGTAAAGTTCGTTGGGGGCCGCCGGGTCGAGCGCCCACTTGATGCGCTCGATGCCTTCGGTGATTTCCTTGATAGTGCCGCAGAAACTCATGCGCAGGTGGCCCTCCATGCCAAACTCGCGGCCGGGGACAGTCACCACCCGGACCTTGTCGAGCAGCAGGCGGCAGAGTTTTTGCGAGTCCCTCTCATAGGCGCTGAAATCGGGGAAGCAATAGAACGTACCGGCGGGCTTCACCACGTTGACGCCGGAGAAGCCGCCCAGGCGCTTCAACATCACGTTGCGATTGTTCTCGAGCGTCAGGCGCAGGCTCTCGATGGACGACTGCACGCCGTTGAGCGCGCCCACCGCCGCCCATTGCGAAGGCGCGGCCGGCCCCGAGGTCTCCTGCGATTGGATGTTGGTCATGGCGCGGACGATCTCTTTGCTGGCCACCGTCCAGCCGATGCGAAAACCCGTCATGGCGTACATCTTCGAGACGCAATTGATGACCACCAGCTTGGAATCGTCCAGGCCGTGAGCCTGGGTAAAATCGTAGACGTTGGTGGGCTTGCGGTTGTCGAAGATCAGCCGGTTGTAGGTATCGTCCATGATCAGGTAGAGGTTGTTCTTTTCGCACAACTCCACCACGCCGGCGATGAATTCGTCCGAGTAGACCGCGCCGGAAGGGTTGTTGGGGCTGTTGATGATGATGGCCTTGGTGTAAGTGCCGATGTTCTCGGCGATCTCTTCGACGGTCGGCTCGAAGCCCCCACTCCGCGCCATCACCGGCACGGGCACGCCGCCGGCGAGTTTCACCATCTCCGGATAGCTGACCCAATACGGCACGGGGAAAATGACTTCCTCTTTAGGATCGAGGATGGCGTGCAGCAGCACCATGATGGACTGCTTGGCGCCGCTGGAGGCGATCACGTTCTCCGCCGCCGGCTGGCGGCCGTAGTGCTCTTCGGTGTAGCGGATGATGGCCTTCTTGAGCGCTGGAATGCCGTCCGCCGGAGTGTATTTCACGTCGCCCGTGCTGAGCAGGGACGCGCAACTGACGATGGCGTCGATGGGGGCTTTGCTCTTGGGCTCGCCGCCGCCGAGGTGGATCACGGGTTCACCCTTATCCCGGAGCAACGCGGCGGTTTCGTTCAGCTTCAGGGTGGGCGACTCGGATATGGATCTTGCCAATTGGCTTAAACTCATGCCTGATTACATCCTTCGAATATAGTGATCCCCAATTCATTCTGCGCGAGGGATCAACGCTAGTATACAAGATGTTACGGTCGTAAACCAACTGGATCGGCCGGCAGGTACAATGAGGGAGCTATGAACCGGCAGCCCCACATCGTCGTGGTTGGGAGCGCGAACGTCGATCTGACCACGTTCACCGACCACTTTCCGCGTCCCGGCGAGACCATTTTCGGGCGCGAATTCCATCTCGGCTTCGGCGGGAAAGGCGCCAACCAGGCCGTCGCCGCGCGGCTGTGCGGCGCGCGGGTGTCGATGGTGGCGCGGGTGGGGGACGACCTGTTCGGGCCGGCCACCATCCAGAACTTCACCGCGCGCGGCATCGATGCCAGCCACGTCTGGATCACGCCCGGCGTGTCGAGCGGCGTGGCCCCCATCTTCGTCGATAGTTCCGGCCAGAACCGCATCCTGGTGGTGAAGGGCTCGAACGACCGGCTTTCGCCCGCCGACGTGGATGGCGCGTCCGATCTGCTGCGCGCCGCGGACTCGATCGTGCTCCAGCTCGAGATTCCCCTCGAGACCGTGTACCACACGCTGCGCTTCGCCCGCGCGCATGGCATCCGCGCGATTCTGAACCCGGCCCCCGGCCAGGCGCTCGACTTGGCCGAGCTGGCCAATGCCGATTACGTCATTCCCAACGAAACCGAGGCGGAAACGCTCGGCGGAATGCCGGTGCGGACTTTGGACGACGCGCGGAACTGCGCCGCCAAGCTGCTGGCCGGCGGTTTGCGGCGGGTGATCGTGACGTTGGGCTCGAACGGAGCGCTATGCGCGGGAGCGGATGGAAGCCGCCACATTCCGCCATTTGCGGTGGAACCCGTGGATACCACCGGGGCGGGAGACGCTTTCATCGGAAGTTTCGCGAGCTTTCTGGCGAGCGGCTGTGAGGAGGGTGAGGCCATCGCCCGCGCCAATCTCTACGCGGCGCTCTCCACACTGGCCGTGGGCACTCAGAAATCGTTCGTGGGGCGCGAGCGGTTCGAGGCGGAATGGGGCGAGAAAACCATTGAGCCACGGATGAACACGGATAAACACGGATAAGAAGAACAAAGAACTTAAGATTTCCTCGGTTTTTGCTTATCCGTGTTCATCCGTGTTCATCCGTGGCCATTGTTCTTTGCCGAAGAGGCGAAAGAAACTTCTGGTTTCGTCCAGCACCATCGCATTCAGGAGAGCCAGCTCCCGGACCGCGTCGATTTGATCGGGAGGAGTGGCGGAGATGCGGTCGCGCTCGGTTTCGAGGCGTTCGGCGGCGATTCGCATGTCGGACCACGCGGCGCCCCACTGAAAGTTCTGGGAGAAGCCTCCCACGATGGCCAATCCGGCCGCCAGCAGTGGCGTCAGTACGTCCAAACCGGTTTCAATCCGTGTGCCCCTGACGAAGAACGCCGACGAGAGCGACGCCAGCAGGGTCACCAGGGCGCCCAGCACCACCGTGAGATATCTTGCCGTCTTGTAGGCGCGCTTGTTGTTTTGGCTCGCCTTGGAATAGTACTGGATGCGCTCTTGATAACGGTCCAGCAGCCGACTGCCCATAATTGCCTCCCGCCGATAGTGTAGCGTGGAGCTTGCGGGTTTTGAGACTAAGTTGTTGATTCCATTAAGACAACCAGTTGTGATCGGCTTTTGTGAGACAATACGCGAAAGGGACATGAAACACCTCACAATTTGCTTGCTGTTAGCGGCCTCCTGCGCCTTGGCGCAGAGAGGGCCGGCCACTGAACCGCCAGCCGCCCGCCCGGCTGAGGCGGCCGCGACTCCCATTCCGCCGGAGACCAATTCCGTCACCGACCATGAACTGTCGCTGGATGGCAAGACCATCCACTACAGCGCCACGGCGGGGACCCTGCTGATCGATGGCGACGACGCCAAGCCGTACGGCACCGTCTTTTATGTCGCGTACACCCTGGTGGGCGTAAGCGATCTTGGCACCAGGCCTGTGACGTTCCTCTATAACGGCGGACCGGGCTCGGCGAGCATGTGGCTGCACATGGGTTCGGTGGGGCCGGTGCGCGTGGTGACCGCGAGTCCGGAGGCTACCGGACCCGCTCCTTACCAGGTGGTGCCCAACCAGTACAGCCTGCTCGACAAGACCGATCTCGTGTTTGTGGATGCCGTGGGAACCGGGTTTTCGAGACCGGTGGGGACGGGGACCATCCGGAACTTCGCCGGCACCGACCAGGACGTGACTGCGTTCGAGAAGTTCATCGAACGCTACGTGACGGTGAACCACCGGTGGAACTCGCCCAAGTTCCTGTTCGGCGAATCCTACGGCACCACGCGTTCGGCGGCCCTGGCGGATGCGCTCGATACCAGCGGGATGCAGTTGAACGGCATCATTTTGATGTCGACGATTCTCAACTACTACACCATGGCTCCGGGTGGCGACGCCGTGTTCATTGGGAACCTGCCTTCCTACGCGGCCATCGCCTGGCACTTCGGGAAGATCGCGCATAAGCCCGCTGACCAGAAGGCCTTCCTGAACGAAGTCCGGGCCTTCGCGCGGGGGCCTTACGCGGAAGCCCTGGCGCAGGGAGACAACCTGCCGCGGGCGCAGGCGGACTCGATCGCGGCGAAGCTGGCCGGGTACACCGGGCTTTCGGCGCAGTTCATCAAGGAAGCCAATCTGCGCGTCAGTCCGACGCGTTTCCGCAAGGAGCTGATGCGCGATCAGCGGCTCATCATCGGACGCTACGATGCCCGCTTCGAGGGAACGGATCTGGACGCCGCCGGCGAGACTCCCGGCTACGATCCCTCGAGCACCGGCATCACGGGCGCGTTTGTGTCGGCATTCCACGATTATCTGGACCGCGAGCTGAAGTACACCTCCAAGGAGACTTACCTTCCCACTGGACTGAATATCAACCAGATTTGGGATCACACCCACCGCTCGCCGGGGGGCGGCGGCGGACGGGGGCAGCCGATGCGGGAGGCTTACGTGGCGGGAGACCTGGCCGATGCCATGCGCAAGAATCCCAGGCTGAAAGTGTTTTCGGCCAATGGCCTGTTCGATCTGGCAACCCCGTTCTTCATCACCGAGTACGATCTGGCGCACATGGAGCTCGAGCCCAAGCTGCGCGGGAACATCGAGTTCGCATATTACCCATCGGGGCACATGATTTACCTGAACCTGGATGCGCTCAAGCAATTGAAGAGCGACCTGGCCGGATTCTATTCGCGGGCGGCCGAAAGCGGGAAATGAGCATGCCGAATGCGCAGGCCGTCGCCAGGCCTCACCGCATCTGTCCTTGGTGGCTGGGTTACATGCTGGCGAGCCCCGTGCGCGGGATCTTCAACCCACCGGCCACAGTGTTGGGGGCGCACGTCCGCCCCGGCATGACCGTGCTCGAACCCGGTCCCGGAATGGGTTTCTTTACGCTGGAGATGGCCCGTATGGTGGGCGCATCGGGCCGGGTGGTCGCCGTTGACATTCAGCCCCGCATGCTCGATGGGCTCCGGCGCCGCGCGGCCAAGGCCGGGGTTCTCGACCGCGTGGACGCGCGTCTGGCAGCGCCCGATTCGCTGGGTATCGCGGACCTGGCGGGCGTGGTGGACTTCACGCTGGCATTCGCCGTGGTGCACGAGCTGCCGGCTGCCGCTCCGTTTTTCCGCGAGGTGGCCCAGGCCTCCAAGCCCGGCGCGCGCCTGCTCTTCGTTGAACCAGCGGGGCATGTCACACCCCCCCCTGTTCGAGGCCGAATTGCAGGCGGCCGCGGAGGCCGGGTTCACGCTGGTAGAGTCGCCCTCCGTGCGCCGCAGCCGCGCCGCGCTGCTCGAAAAAGTACGGCCGGCCACCGCTCCCTAGCCGTCGCGGCTCTAAAGACATCGCGCCACCACCAGTGTCAGGTCGTCGGACTGGTTGCCGGCGCTGAACTGCTGCACAGCCGTGAAAACGGCGGTGACCACCTCTTCCAGCGGAAGCCGCCGCGCCCGGCGCAACTCATCGAGGAATCGGGATTCGCCGAATTCCTCCTCGCCCAGCATGGCCTCCGTGACACCATCGCTCGAAATCGCCAGCAGATCCGCGGAACCCATCTGAATCTCGCGCGCCACGCACTCCCACGTCTCGAACAACCCGATGACCGTGGCCGTGGCTTCCAACCGGTCCACGCTGCCGTCCGCGCGCAACAACATGGGCGGGGTGTGGCCGCAATTCACATAGGTCAGACGGCGCGTGGAATCGTCGTAGACGCCGACAAAAAGGGTGGCATAGTGTTCGGCGGCGGTGGACCTCCACAGAATCCGGTTCACCTGTTGGAGGGTCTCGACCAGTCCTGTGGCGCCGCGCACGGTCCGGATGAGACTACGCAAATGCGCCTGCAGATTCGCCACCAACAGCGCGGCGTGCACGCCTTTGCCGGAGACATCGGCCAGCACCAGCCCTAGTTTCTCGCGGCCCAGCTCGAGGAAGTCGTAGTAATCGCCGCCGACGCGCGCGGCCTGGAGACACCGCCCGGTGCATTCGAGCGTCCGCAATACCGGCGCGGCCTGGGGGAGCAGTCGGGTCTGAACGTCTTTGGCGATCTCCATTTCCCGCGTGGTGCGGCGCTCGGCTTCCAGCTTCTCCGCGATGTTTTCAGCCAGGCGGAAGTTCTCCAGTGCCATGCCGGCCTGGCTGGCTACGGAAGCCAGCAGACGCTTGTCTTCGCCGGAGTAGGGCTCTTCGGACAAGCGCGGTCCGAGCGCCAGCAGTCCTACCAGCCGGCCATCACGACCCAGCATCGGGACCAGGCAGCCGGAATGGAGCGGCGCCAGCACCGCCGTTTTGGGATCTTTCTCGAGACCAGCCGGCGGCAGTTCCCAAGGCTCGCCCTGGCGGGCCAGTTTCACAAGCAGCGGCGACGTGCATCGAATGGTCCGAAGATCGGGCGGCGCCACTCCCGCGACAGCGCCCAACTCGTTGTCATGGGTCGCCAGATAGACCACCAGGGATGCTGGTTGGAGAGCTGCGTTGAGCTGGTCCAGAAGCAGGTGCGCCAGCGCCTCGCGACTGGTGGCCGTGCGCGAGGTCTCCGCCAGGTTCTCCAGAATCACCCGGGCGTCGTAAGCGCTGCGAAAGAAAGCGCGGTCGATGGTCCCGCTGACCCGCGTGTGAACGCGCGAGCCGCCCCACAGCAGCGCCGTGCCGAACACCGCGCCCAGGGCGGTGCTGGTGGAATGGCCCATTTCGATTGCCAGCGGCAGACGCGCCAGTGACGCCGCGAACAACAGCGTCAACCCGAAGCTGACAAAACACAGCAGGATCAGGAAGCCGCGCTGCACCAGCACGTAGCGCGCGCTGCGCCGCAGTAGAACGGGGATATCGAGTACGCGCTGCTTGAAAACGGCGTAGGCGAACGAAGACGGAACCAGCAGCAGGAGAGCATTGAGGATCAATTGCAGCCAAGCCGGCGAATGGAAACTGGTATAGTGCTCGGCGCCCCCTCGTATTAATGAAGGGCCGATGCCGGCCACCGTGCCCCAGAAGATCACGCGGATCTTGCGGCGCGATTCCGCGTCTCTGGCGTCGAAATAGTTGGCGGCCATTGAAACCAGCCCGAGCGCGAGAAACGCGTACGCGACGCCGAAGTCGAACTGATCGGCAGCCTGGCGGCCGATGAGTCTCGACAAAGTGGCGAAGGGCTGCGGAACATCGGGGCGGCTCATCTCGCCGGCATTCACCAATCCAAGGACCACGGAAGCCCATTTGAGCCATGGAAGCCGCCGGTCAATCGGAGAGCGCGCCGGGAACACCGCGCACAGGATGTAAAACGAGGCCCCAATGGCGCCAAGGAAGAGCCCGCCGTAGAGCTCCACCCAAGGCCGCAGCGCCGCCGGCACAGTTTGGTAGTCACCCCGGAACCCGAACGCTGAAATGGCGCCGGCAAAGAAGCAGGCCAGCAGCCAGACGTTCCGGTCTTGCGGCCGCAGCAACAGAATGACGAGTCCGACGGCCGCGAAAGCCAGTGGACCCGAGTTCTCCAACAGCCTGCCAGCGGCGTCCGGCAGACTGCCGGGATTCCCGGCCAGATCCGAGCTGCGCCGGAAAACACCGGTTAACTCGAGGGGAGTGGATTCGCCCGGACGCAGGACGGTCAGACGAACCGAATCTCCGGGCTCATGAAGCTTCCAGACTCTTTCCTGATCTGCCGCGTCCTCAACGCGGCGGCCGTCGAAGGCGACGATCTGGTCCCCGACCCTCAATCCCGCTATCTCCGCGGGACTGCCAGGGTACACGTTGGTCACAACATTGGCGTGCTGAGACGGCTGGTAAGGAAAATCGAGGCCGAGTTCGACGGTGGTCGGCTTTTCGAGTTGGAAGGCGACCATCCAGAAATAGGTGTAGAGCACGGTGGCTGCCGCGAAAACGATCGCCAGCACCCGCAACGCGATGTGCAGCCATCGCGACCGGCGGCTATGGGAAGAAGATGAGGCGGCCATGGGCTCCACAACCTTTATATCCGGAATCCGCTGGCCGTGCACGGGGGGGCGAGTCATGGCGGTGACGTTCGCCGGCGGGAGTATTCCCTATCAAGGTTTGGCTTGGCGCGGCCGATATGAGTATTGTGACGCTGCGTCCGGCCAGCCTGTTGGTAATAGGCCTGTTGTCTGTCCCCGCCTGGGGCCTGGATCCCAAGCTGGCTCTCACACAATTCGGCCACGACGGCTGGACAAGCTCGAACGGTTTGCCGCACGACTCCGTCCGCGCCATCGCGCAGACCGCCGACAGGTACCTCTGGTTTGCGACCGTCGACGGACTGGCTCGCTTCGATGGCGCCAATTTCACGGTGTTCAGCGGCTCGAATACACCGCTTTTGAAGCAAGCCATGATGATCTCTTTGCAGGCGGCGCCGGACGGATCGTTGTGGATCGGCACGGGGTCGAGCGGGCTGCTGCGTTACCGCCATGGCGGCTTTGAGAAGATGGGAGACCCGGGACTGGCCGACGCCAGTATTCGCGCGCTGCTCATGGATTCGCGGGGCGTGTTGTGGATCGGCAGCGATGGAGGCGCCGCGCGGCTCCAGGGGGGCCGGCGCGTGCCGGTTATCCAGGGCGGATGGGAAGCCAACGTGCACGTCTTGCTGGAGTACCCCGCCGGGACTGTCTGGGTGGGCGCCAACAACGGGTTGCACCGGTTCCAAGGCGGCGTGGAACGGGTATTCACAACCAAGGACGGACTGCCGGACAACTCGATCTGGGGATTGGCGGCGGGCGCCGGGGGCGCGCTGTGGATCGGCACGCATACCGGGGGGTTGATCGAGTATCGCCAAGGGCGCTTCCGCACCTACGGCCAACACGACGGTTTCACGCCAACCGGCATTCTGGCGTTACTGTCGGACCGCGACGGCGCGCTGTGGATCGGCACGGACGGCGCCGGGGTCAGCCGGTTCGCCGAGGGGAAGTTCAGCTCCTATCAGACCCGCGACGGGCTCTCCAACCAGGTCATTCGATGCCTCTACGAAGACCACGAGGGCAGCCTGTGGATGGGAACCGCCGGCGGCGGGGTCGACCGCTTCAAAGAATACCGCGTCACCATGCGCACCATGCGCGAAGGGCTTCCGAGCGACAGTATCCGTTCCCTCCAGCAAGACCACTCCGGAGACATCTGGCTTGGCACTACGGCCGGCATCACCCGCCTACGGGCCTCGGGAGGGGTGGAGGTATACGGCTCGCCGGACCGGACCTCGCGCAACTTGATGTGGCCTGTGATCCGCGACCGCCACGACAACCTGTGGGCCGCCTCCGAAGAGGGCGTCCTGCAGAAGTTTCGCGGGGAGCCGAAAGGCCAGCCGCAGCGCGAGTGGAGGTTCGAGCGTCCCATCCGTCTGCTGTTTGAGCAACGGGATGGCACGGTGTGGGCCGGCTCGGGAGACAGCCTCATCCGGTTTCAGGGCGACTCGGTGGCGGTCTTCGGCAAGGCGCAGGGCTTGGCCGCCGTGCCCGTGACAGCCATGGACGAGGGCGTGGAGGGAGCCATTTGGGTGGGAACCGCGCTGGGAGTGCAGCGGTTAGAGGACAGACATTTCGGTCCCGTGCTGGCCCGGCCCGGGCCGCGCCAGACGGTGCTCAGCATGCACGCCGACGCTGCGGGACACTTGTGGGTGCTGACCATGTCCGGTCTGAACCGCATCGCCGGGACGCATCTGACGCCTTTCACCCAGTCCCAAGGCATTCCGGAGACTGGCTTGGGCTGGATTGTGGAAGACGACGCCGGCTATTTCTGGATCGCGGGCCGCGGGCTACTGCGGGTTGCGCGGGCGGACATGGATGCCGTTGCCGAAGGGCGCAAGCGCGCCGTCGAACCACGAAGCTTCGGCGTGGCGGATGGGATGCGAGCCGGCAGCGAGTTTTCCTTCGGAGTGACGCCGTCGGCCTGGCAAGGCCGGGGCAACAAGCTGTACTTTGCCACCTACAGCGGCGTGATGGAGATCGACCTGGCGCGGTTGACCGTCAATCGGCCCGCCCCGCCGGTCCTGATCGAAAGCGTAACCGACGGCCGGCAGAATCCGGTTAGCGCCGGTGGGTGGGTCCGCGCCGGAAGCAATCTCGAATTCCACTACACCGCCCTCACCTTTCTCTTTCCGGAGTTCACGCAATTCCGCTACAAGCTGGAAGGCTTCGATGCGGACTGGGTGGATGCGGGCAACCGGCGCGTCGCGTACTACACCAACATTCCACCCGGCGTCTACCGGTTCCGCGTGATGGCGCGCAACATGGACAGCGCCTGGAATGAGAGCGGCGCCTCGTTTCCCCTGGAGGCCCGGCCGCGCTTCTACCAGACATTCTGGTTCGCCGCACTCTGCCTGCTGGCGGCGTCCGCGGCGGGGGTCGGCTACTACAAAATCCGTGTGCGCGACCTGCGCCGGAGCGAGCACAGACTGGCGCAGCGTGTCGAGGAACGCACGGCCGAATTGCGCCGGGAAATCGAGGTCCGGCAGCGCGCCGAAGAGTCGGCACAGGCAGCCAACCGCGCCAAGAGCGAGTTTCTCGCCAATATGAGCCACGAAATCCGGACTCCCATGAATGGCATCCTGGGCATGACCGACCTGGCATTGGATACGGATCTCAACCCGGAGCAGCGCGAGTATCTCAACATGGCGCGGTTTTCCGCCCAGTCCCTGCTGACGGTGCTCAACGACATTCTGGATTTCTCCAAGATCGAGGCGGGAAAGCTGGATCTGGAATCCATTGAATTCGATCTGCGCGACAGTCTGGAGACGACCGCCCGGATATTTGCCAAACCGGCCTTCGAGAAGGGACTGGAGTTGATCTGCGAGGTGGCGCCGGATGTTCCAGAGAGGATTGCGGGCGATCCGACCAGGCTGAACGAAATCGTGATGAACCTGTTGGGCAACGCGATGCGCTTTACCGACCGTGGCGAGGTTGCTCTGGAAGTGCGTGTCGAGGCGGAGGCTGAGTCCCACGATCCGGATTCCATCATGCTGCGCTTCACGGTCCGGGATTCCGGCATTGGCATCCCCGCGGAGAAGCGCGAGCTGGTGTTTGAAGCGTTCACGCAGGCGGACGGCTCCACCACGCGGCGATATGGCGGCACGGGGCTGGGACTGACCATTTCGGCCAGGTTGGTTGCCATGATGGGCGGCCGCATCTGGCTGGAAAGCGAAGTCGGCCGCGGGACCCAGTTCCATTTCACCATCCGGTGCGGTGTAGCCAAGGCGGAGCCTCCGGCCGTCGAGGAGCAAGTTAGTCTGGCCGGAATTCCGGTGCTTGTGGTAGACGACAATTCCACCAACCGGAGGGTTTTCGCGGAGACGCTCCGCCGCTGGGGGATGCAGCCGGAGGTGGTGGAAAGCGCCGCGGCGGCGCTCGCCCGCCTGCGCGAGGCATGCGATGCCGGGTCCCCGTTCCGCGTAGTGCTGACGGATTCCACCATGCCGGATATGGACGGATTCCAACTGGTGGAGCGAATCCGGGAATCCGCGGATTTCGGGACCGTGGCCGTCATCATGGCGACTTCCGCGGGGCAGCGTGGCGATGCCGCCCGGTGCCGCAGCTTAGGCATAGCCGCGTATCTGACGAAGCCCGTCCGCGGAGTGGAATTGAAGGCCGTCATTCGCGCCACCGTGGGCCGTGCTCCGGGTGACATACAGGCGCGTCCCTTGCTGACCCGCCACAGCCAGCGGGAACGGCGTCGCAGCCTGCATATTCTGCTGGCTGAAGACAATCCCGTCAATCAGAAGCTGGCGGTCCGGTTGCTGGAGAAAGAAGGCCACACGGTGGTGGTGGCGGACAACGGCAGGCGTGCTCTGGAAGCTCTCGAAGCAGCGGACATCGACCTGGTGATCCTGGACGTGCAGATGCCGGAGATGGACGGTTACGAAGCCGCCGCTTCCATTCGCAAGGCGGAAAAAACGACGCTCAAGCACGTGCCGATTCTGGCGATGACGGCGCACGCCATGAAGGGAGACCGGGAAAAGTGCCTGGCCGCTGGAATGGATGGCTACCTGTCCAAGCCGATTCGCCTCGACGATCTCCGCCAGGCGATCGAAGAACTGGTGCCGGCCTGAGGCGGGGGCCAGGGGCCGGGCGTCCCGCAATCCTGGTAGGATTGCACCATGAAGATCTCGCGACGGGCCTTTCAGACGGCCATGCTTGCCACGCCGGCATTGGCCCAGGCGGCCGATCGGAAACTGGTTCTGCCAGCCTGGAACGGACCATCCACGGCGGGCGACGGGTTTGCGTTAACCAGCGTGCTGTCTCCGCGCCAGCGCTGGAACGTGCCGGGGCCGCCGCGGAAGTACTTTTCGGAATGGTTGCCCGCACTGTTCGAGCGCACGCTGGCGATCGACGAGTGGAAGGGAGAGAAGAACCAGTTGCGCTGGATCTTCACCGGCCCCATGGGCGGAATCACGGTGGAAGTGGGTGCGGGCAGACTCCGTCTGGCGCAGCGCTACTACGACTCGCCGGGGCTGAGCAAAGTGCCGCCCGTCCAAGAGCGGCCTGCGCGGCACCCGGAAGGACTCTGGGATGAAGCCAGCGTGGAATATACCGGCGACCTGCGCGCCATCACCGTGGTGCTCGATCACCGGCTGTCGGTTCGCGTGGCGCTGAACGGCGCCGAAGCCCTGGTCGCGCATTGCATGCTGGATGTCAACCGGCACCAACTGGCGTATTCGGGCGAGGACGGCGCGGTTCGCGGGCGGCTGTTGCCGCCGGCAATCGAGTCCGCCACGGTGCGCGTGGACGCTTCCGCCCGCTTCCAGCGGATGCTGGGTTTTGGCGGGACCACCACTCCGCCGGCTTACGCCGAGCTCAGCCAGGAAGGCCAGCGCGTCTGGTGGCGCAAACTGGCGGAGTACAACCTCCTGCTGCACCGCGAATACCCCACCGGCGCCCTCCTGAACCCGGAGATGACCAATTGGGACCGGCCTTCGGATGCCTCCCCACACTACTACGGCGACAACTTCCCGAATTGCGAAACCAGCGACTTCGATTACATGCGCCGGGTGCGGCGGATGGGCGGAAAAGTGATCTTCGAATTCTGGGAATTGCCCGTCTGGGCCAGGCTGCGCGACAGCGCCGGAAAGCTCACCGAGCTTCCCGACCTGGCGGCGTATACCAAGGCCATGGTTCGCTATTGCCAGGTGTCGCGCGAGAAGACCGGCGCCGCCCCCGAGATCGTGGGCATTCAGAACGAGGTGCAGCAGCCGCCCGAGGTATGGCGGCAGATGGCGCGGGCTCTGCGCCAGGCGCTGGATGAGGCGGGGTTCGGCGCGGTCAAGATCCACATGCACAATCCACCGTTTCTCTCGGGCGGGATTGCCGCGGTCAAGGCGTTTCGCGAGAAGGACGCGGTGTGGAAAGCCATCGATTACGCCACCTCGAACATGTACGATTACCAGAATTTCTTCTACGATCCCGACGGTTTCGACGCCCTCCTCACTGAGATGAAGCAGGCCATCGGCGGGAAACCCTTCCTGGCGGCCGAGCTTTGTGTCAACAATGGAGCCTTTCAAACCCGCAGTTACCGCACGGCATTCGCCATGGGCCAGCTCTATCACAAGGTGCTGACTGCGCTGGACACCTGCGGCATCATGTACTGCTGGACGCTGCTCAACGTGGTCCAGCCATCATACGGGTGGACTCGCACGCTGATGGTGCCGGACGCCGAACATGGCTTTGTGCCGGCCGCCACCAGCCATCAGTTGCGGGTCTTCGGGGCGTATTCCCGGCGAATCCGCGATGGCATGACGCGCGTCGAGGCGGCCAGCTCGAACCCGCAGCTTCTGGCGACGGCATTCAGCGGCACCGCGGGCGCGCGAACCCTGGTGCTGCTGAACCGGTCCACGGCCGCTCAAAGAGTCTCCGTCACGTGGCCCGGAGAGCCGTTTCGGTACATGGAGGTCGCCAGCCCGCAACAGGAGAATGCCATCGAGCCGATGGCGGCCATCGGCGAGGCCACCGTGCCCCCGGGTGCCATCGTCACCCTGACGAACGTTCCGCTTGGCCAGGTCAGCGACGAATTCTTGCGAGCGTAGAACAAGCAATTTAGCCACGGATGAACACGGATAAACACGGATGAGAATTCTAAGAAGTTTCTTATCCGTGTTTATCCGTGTTCATCCGTGGCCATAATTCTTTAGCCCAACCTGACTGGCAACTCCTCCATAGGCCCCATCCACTGCTTTTCACGATCGGCGTCGATGCTCAGCTTGTAGGTCCGTTTCACATCGGCGACTTTCTCGCCGCGAATATCGATCTTGTTCAGGTCGTACTGGCCCAGACCCGCCTGGTAACAATAAACCAGGCTGCCCACCCAACCGGGGTCGACCCCCATGGCCTCCACGCCCACGCGGTCGGCAGCGATGTAGTCGGTGGAGGCGATCGCGATGCGGTGCGGCACCGGCGTTCCGGCGTGCGGCCCGTTGCCCTCCATGCCTTCGTACGCATCCACCACGGCCGCGCCCCAGAATGGCTTCAGCTTTTGCGCCGTCAGCATCATGTTGACCTGCATCATGCGGATGCCGACGTGGTACTTGCGCTTGTCGCTCCAGCGCGGCGTCACCTTGGGAGCCGCCGAAAGCGGCGCGCCCAGGACCATGTTCTTCACCGACATGGTCACCAACTGGGCGTTGTGCGTCTTCATCACCGAGCAGCAGATGATGTAGGCGTCGGGGTCTTGCAGCCGCGCGGCCAGGCGCACCGGGACCACGTGCGCATCGTAATCGAAGACCGGGAGCACCTGGTATTTCCCCTCGATGTTCAGGTCCACCAGGCTCACGTTCTGGCTGCGGTGCTGTTCGACGATTTTCTGATAGCCGAGAGCCTCGAAATTCGCCAGAGCATTGCCGCAGGATTCGGCGATGACCACCGGCCCTTTGAAGCGCGGAGCCAGGTAGTCGAGGATGCCCATCAGCGCCTCGGGATTGGTGGTTCCGAGCGCAACGGTGCTGACGCAATTTGGCTTGAGGACAACATATTTCTTGGTTTTCAGGACGGGCAGGATCTGCTCGTCGATGGCCACTAGCGCGTCGGTAATGTTCTTCCGCCGGCTGCTCTCCCCCTTGACCAGCGCCACCGTGGACCGGGCGGTCTGGTACGGGTAGGGTTGATCCGGGCTCGTCCACACATCCATGGCGTTAGGCCTGGGCGGCTGTTGCTGTGCCGCGGCCGGCAGGACACCGCGGGCTGCCACCGCGGCACCTGCGGCCATCAAAAAACTGCGTCGTGAGAAAGACATGATAGAATCCCCTCTCCTAGGCTGAAACGCCAGTATATACCCTGGCGCGACTGCCCTCGTTTTCCAACTACCAGCGATCGTCTTCACGCCGCCGCTCGCGCCGGCAAGGTAGATTTGATGAGTGGGCCTTTCCCTTGCAAGCTGTGAGAGAATAGGCAAGCTAAAGCATGCCCCACCAAGGTGGGGCATGCTTTAGCTTGCCCATGGCCCGCTTGCGGGCGTTTTTTTCACGCCTTCTTACGGTCGCGGCTCCGATTCGCGACAGAGCAAAAGCTCGATCGGCCGATGGAGCAGGTAGAGTGATGAGACAACTGGTTGAGTGCGTACCCAATTTTTCCGAAGGGCGCGATGCCGCCAAGATGGATGCGATTGTCCAGGCCATCGTTTCGGTTCCGGAGGTGGTCCTGCTCGATCGCGGATCGGACGCCGATCATAACCGCTCGGTTCTGACCTTCGTCGGACCGCCCGCGGCGGTGGCCGATGCCGCCTTCCGCGCGGTTGAAAAAGCGGCTTCGCTCATCGATCTGACCAGGCACGCGGGCGTGCACCCGCGCATAGGGGCGGCGGACGTGGTGCCGTTTATTCCCATCGAGGGGGTGACGCTGGAGGATTGCGTCAAGCTCGCCGAGCGCGTGGGCCACGAGATCTGGAACAAGCTCAGAATTCCCGTCTACTTTTACGAAGCGGCGGCCAAACGGCCCGGGCGTGTGAACCTCGAAAACATACGCCGCGGCCAATTCGAGGCGCTGCTCGAAGAGATGGGGAGGGCGCCCGAGCGGCATCCGGACGTGGGCGAGGCGGTTTGCCACCCGACCGCCGGCGCCATCGTGGTGGGCGCGCGCAAATTCCTGATCGCCTACAACATCAACCTGGGCACCGCCGATGTGCGCATCGCCAAAAAGATCGCCAAGACCATTCGTTTCTCCTCCGGCGGTCTGCGCTGCGTAAAAGCCATCGGGGTGGCGCTGGCCTCGCGAAACCTGGCGCAGGTATCCATGAACCTGACGGATTTCGAGCAGACGCCCATGCACGTGGTTTTCGAAGCCGTGAGACGGGAAGCCGAGCGCCACGGCGTGCCGGTGGTGGGCAGCGAGATCGTCGGCCTGGTTCCCAGGAAGGCGCTGGAAATGTCGGCCGAGTATTTCCTGCGCTTCGAGAATTTTCGGCCGGAGTTGGTGTTGGAGAACCGCATCGCCGATGCTATGGCGCGCCACGTGATACAACTGTCGTGAAAGGTGGCGCTTTATGATTATTCGTCCTGAAGATGCCCTCGAATACCATTCCGCATCTCCGGCGGGGAAGGTGTCGGTTACCCCGACCAAGCCCTGCCAGACGCAGCGCGATCTGAGCCTTGCCTATACGCCCGGCGTGGCCGCTCCGTGCCTGGAGATCGAGCGCGACCCAAACCTCGCGTATAAGTACACCGCCAAAGGCAACCTGGTGGCCGTGGTGAGCAACGGCACGGCGGTGCTGGGCCTCGGTAACATCGGCGCCCTGGCCGGCAAACCCGTCATGGAAGGGAAGGGAGTTCTGTTCAAGCGCTTCGCCGATATCGACGTCTTCGATATCGAGCTGGCCAGCGAGGATCCCAAGGAAATCATCCGCACCTGCCAGATGCTCGAGCCCACCTTCGGCGCCATTAACCTGGAGGACATCAAGGCGCCGGAGTGCTTCTACATCGAAGAGGAGTTGCGGAAGACCATGAAGATCCCGGTCTTCCACGACGATCAGCACGGCACTGCCATCATCTCGGGCGCCGGGCTGCTCAACGCGCTGGAGGTCGTAGGCAAGAAGATCGGCGACGTGAAAGTGGTGTTCAGCGGGGCCGGCGCCGCCGCCATCGCCTGCGCCACGCATCACGTCAAGCTGGGCGTACGTCACGAGAACATCGTCATGTGCGACATCCAGGGCGTGGTCTACGAGGGCCGCACCGAGGGCATGAACCCCTACATGGCGCGCTTCGCCGCCAGGACCGAGGCCCGCACCCTGGCTGAGGCCCTGGTAGGCGCGGATGTCTTTTTCGGACTCTCCGCCGGCAACATCGTCTCGCCGGACATGATCCTGGGCATGGCTCCCAACCCCATCATCTTCGCGCTCGCCAACCCGGACCCCGAAATCGCTTACGAAGTCGCGGTGGCCACGCGGCCAGATGCCATCGTGGCTACCGGCCGCTCCGATTGCCCCAACCAGGTGAATAACGTGCTGGGGTTCCCGTTCATTTTCCGCGGCGCGCTGGACGTGCGCGCCACCACCATCAACGATGAGATGAAGCTGGCCGCCACCCGCGCCCTGGCTTCCCTGGCCAAGGAAGACGTGCCCGATTCCGTGCTGCGCGCCTACGATGTGGAGCGCCTCGAATTCGGGCGCCAGTACATCATCCCCAAACCCTTCGATCCGCGCGTGCTCATTTGGGAAGCCTCCGCGGTGGCGCAGGCCGCCATGGATACTGGCGTGGCACGAGTGCCTGTCGATCCCGGCCAGTACCGCGAAGCGCTCGAGCGCCGCCTCGGCAAGGCCTACGGCGTAGTGCGCAACATGATCAACAAGGCGCAGAGGCAGCCCAGGCGCATCGTCTTCACCGAAGGCGAAGAGGGCAAGATTCTGCGCGCCTGCCAGATCCTGCTCGACGAAAAAATCGCCGTCCCCATCCTGCTCGGCCGCGAAGACACGATCCGCGCCAAGGTGGAGGAGTTGCATCTGCACCTGGAAGGCGCGCAGATCGTCGAGCCGGCGAAATTCCCGCGGCTCGACGAGTACACCGAAGAGTTTTACACCCTGCGCCAGCGCAAAGGCGTCACCCGCACCGAGGCCGGGCAACTCATCCTCAACCCCGTCACCTTCGGCAGCGTAATGGTGCGGCTCAACGACGCCGATGCCCTCATCGGCGGCCTCACCACCCACTACCCCGATACCATACGGCCCGCGCTCCAGGTAATCGAGGTGCGGCCGGAGCTGCGGATCGTGGCTGGCGTCTACGCGCTCATCACGCCCAAGGGCGACCTCTATTTCCTGGCCGATGCCACGGTCAACATCGAGCCGACCGCCGAAGACCTGGCCGAAATCGCCATCCAGGCCTCCGAAAAGGCGCTCCGCTTTAACCAGCAGCCGCGCGTGGCCATGTTGTCCTTCTCGAATTTCGGCAGCACGCGCCATCCATTGGCCGAGAAGGTCCGCCGCGCTGTGAACCTGGTGCGGCAGCGCGCGCCCGGCCTCATGATCGATGGCGAAATGCAGGCCGATACCGCGGTGGCCCCCCAGATCCTCGAGGAGACCTACCCGTTCAGCACGCTCAAGGGCGGCGCCAACGTGCTGATCTTCCCCAACCTCGAAGCCGGCAACATCGCCTACAAGCTGCTGCAACGCATCGGCGGCGCTGAGTGTATCGGACCGCTGCTCACCGGCCTCTCGAAGCCCGTGCACGTATTACAGCGCGGCTCCGAAGTCAACGACATCGTGCACGTGGCGGCGGTGGCCGTGGTGGACGCGCAGGAAGTCGGCAAGCCCTACCGGACGCTCAGCAGCGCCGTGCGCCGTTAGAGCGCCAGGACCCGATAGTCGCCGGCATTCCCCAGAACAATCGCCCCACCTATCCCAGAGCGGTCTGGGGCAAGCCCAAGTCGCTGCCTCACCAAAGGAAGTACGTGGGATTGCGCTCTTTAGCTTCGTACTACACTAGATCTATATGCGTCGAATCTCGTGGCTTTCGTTGGTCGCCGTCGCGGCGCTGTATGGGCAGAACATCAAGACCGGGCCGGCCGTGGGTAGCCCGGCGCCCGATTTTTCGGCGCTCGACCAGGCGGGCCGGACCCAGACGCTGCAGTCCATCATGGGCCCCAAGGGCGCCATGCTGGTGTTCTTCCGTTCCGCCGACTGGTGACCGTTCTGCAAAATCCAGCTCGTGGAGCTGGAACAGAACCTGGACCGCATACGGAAGCAGGGCCTCGGGCTGGCGGCCGTGAGTTACGATTCCGTAGCCGTATTGAAGAACTTCGCCGACCGCAGGCACATTACCTTCCCACTGCTCTCCGATCCGCAATCGAAGATTATCCGCGCCTTCGGCATCCTGAACGACGCGGTGCAGCCAGGCACGGCGCAGTTCGGCATTCCGTACCCCGGAACGTACATCCTGGATACCAAGGGAACGGTCGTCGCCAAGTACTTTGAAGACGATTTTCGCGAGCGCATATCGGCTTCCGACATCCTGGTGCGCCAGTTTGGAGCCGTGCCGGATTCCGGCAGCAGATCCGAGGAGGCCAGCCACCTCAGCCTGACCACGGCGGCCAGCATGGCCGTGGCGCGGCCGGGAGAGCGCATCGTGCTCAGCCTGGAACTCGATCTCAAGCCCAATATGCACGTCTACGCTCCCGGTGTCCAGGGTTACATTCCGATTGACTGGAAGCTCGAGGAAAGCCCCGCGGCGAAGGTGCTTCCCTTCCACTACCCGGCCTCTCGGAAGTTGCACCTGAAGGCCATCAACGAGACGGTGCCGGTGTATCGCGGGCGCGTGCGGATCACGCGCGAGATTACCTTCGGACCGGAAAACGCCGTGCGGCCGCTGGTCACCCCCGCGGGCGAGCTAATCCTCAAGGGATCGTTGCGATACCAGGCCTGCGACGATCGAAAGTGCTACGTGCCGGAAACGGTCCCGCTGGAATGGCGCTTCCAGTTCGAGGGACTGGACCGCGAGCGGGCCCCCGTGAGCCTGCAGCGCAAGCTCCCATAGGGCCGGGGGCCGGGGAAAGGCAGTGCAAGCTCCGATAGGCGATACCGGTCGGGGAGGGACTGTGTTCGCGCGCGGTCCGGGAGCGCCGGTTCCAAAAAGTGGCCCCTAAAAATTAATGGCCCCGAGCTGGGTATCTCGGGGCCTGCACTCAGAGAGTTGGCGGTGGGAGGGGACTCACCGCCAGGGATGCTGTCTGTGTTGGATTAATAGTAGCAGTTTAAGATCTGCTTGTCTAGTGATTTCTCAAACTTTTTTTAAGGGGGGATTCTGACCCACTATTTTGTGGGGATCTATTACAGTACTCGTAGTACATGCGCCCCTGTTTCGCGGGAAAAAGTAAAAGGCCCCGAGTTGGATATCTCGGGGCCTGCACTCAGAGGGGTTGGCGGTGGGAGGGGACTCACCGCCAGGGATGCTGTCTGTATTGTTTTCATACTAGCAATTTCGGGCCTTGTTGTCCAGTATTTTTTGAAGATTTTCTCGCGCTCTGTTTGTGCCGTGAATTCAGTCGCCCGCGGCCGGAGCGCCGCTTCCCTCCGGAGACCGGATAGCGTCTCCGGACTAACTAAAGACATCTTGAGCGCGGCACCGGTCCAGTGTAGTTTGGCGACAGGAAGGTGGTGCGTGGTGACCGAAACTCGCGAGAAACAGACTGTCGCCAACGGACAGCGGGAACGGCGCATGAAACGGCGCTTCGAGATCGCTCAAGAATTGCGCTACAAGATGCTCTATGGCCAGCGCATCGCCGAGACCGGCTCGGGGAAAACCCTGAACATATCGAGTGGCGGAGTGTGGTTCACCACCGAGAACATGCTCACCATCGGCATGCCCATCGAAGTGTCGATGGGCTGGCCGGTTCTGCTCAACGACTCGTGCCCCATGAAGCTCATGATCTACGGCTGTGTCGTACGGAGTAATGAAAAGGGGGCGGCCGTGACGATCGAGCGGTACGAATTCCGCACCCAGGGTTCGCGGGCCTTCCACCAGCCGGCAGTACCGGCGCCGGCGGAGTTCCGCCTGCCGGGTTAAAGCCGCAGCACTCTCGCCGGCAGCGTCACCAGCGCCCACACCAGCGAGAGCGCGCCGCCGACCGCGATCCCCACCAGGCGGAACGGCAGCAGCAGCAGCCAGACCAGGGGGTACAGCACCAGCGCCATGAGGGCCACGGGCCAGCACAGCACCAGTAGAATGCACCACAGGAGAAACTTCAGCACGGCAAACCTCCATCCATAGTAGCGCCGGCGGTCTTGCCGCCGGTGTGTTGCAGTTCGGATAACCCCACCGGCGGCAAAGGGGGTGCCCGCTGGGCCCGGCGCTACCTAATACGCAAACAGCCAGATAATTGTTCGAGTCTGCTACGATGAAAATTCTTATCCGATGTTGCGCTTTGAGACCGCCGGAGAGTCCCATGGCGAGTGCCTCGTGGCGACGCTCGCAGGGCTTCCCGCCGGCATACCCATATCGTTGAACGCCGTCGACCACGAGCTGTGGCGCCGCCAGCAGGGCTACGGCCGCGGTGGCCGCATGAAGATCGAGGAGGACCGCGCCCAGATCGTGGCGGGCGTCCGCCATTCCCGCACCATCGGCTCTCCGGTGGCCATCCTGATCGGCAATCGGGATTGGCAAAACTGGACCGGGGCGCTGCCGGTGGAAGACACCGAGGGCGCCGGGGACAAGCGCAGGCCGGTGACGCGGCCGCGGCCCGGCCATGCCGACCTGGCGGGCGCCATCAAGTACGATTTCCATGACGCGCGCTACGTTCTGGAGCGCGCCAGCGCCCGCGAAACGGCGGCGCGCGTGGCCGTGGGCGCGCTGGCCAAGGCGCTGTTGGGCGAATTCGGCATCCAGGTGCTGAGCCACGTGATTGCCGTGGGCCCCGTGCGGCTCGAGCGCGCGGCCGCCTGGGATGAGATTGCCGCTCTCAGCCGCCGGCCGGAAGTGCTGCTCGGCTGCGTGGACGCGGAAACTGAAGTCCGCATGAAAGCCGTGGTCGATGAGGCGTACCGCACCGGCGATACCGTCGGCGGCGTTTTCGAGGTGGTGGCGCGCGGCGTCCCCGTGGGGCTGGGATCGCATGTGACGTGGGATTCGCGCCTGGATGGCCGTCTGGCGCAGGCCATCGTCTCCATTCAGGCCGTGAAGGGAGTCGAGATCGGCTGCGCGGCGGAGGGCGCGGCCAGCTTCGGATCGAAGGTGCAGGACACCATCGGCTACGATCGCCATGTGCGCCGGTTCACCCGCGGCGCCAATCGCGCGGGAGGCCTCGAAGGCGGCATCGCCAACGGCCAGGACGTGGTGGTGCGCGGCCTGCTCAAACCCATTTCCACGCTGCGGAGGCCGCTCGAATCCGTCGATCTGGTTACCCGCGAACCGGCGCTCGCCGCCTATGAGCGCTCCGACGTGTGCGTGGTTCCGGCCGCCGGCGTCATCGGGGAGGCCATGGTGGCGATGGTGCTGGCGCAAGCGTTCCTCGAAAAGTTCGGCGGCGATTCACTCGGTGAAACCCGGCGGAATTTTGAAGGCTACCTGGAACAGGTGAGGAGTTTTTGAGTCTTATGGTTTATCCAATTGTGAAGTTCGGCGACCCGGTGCTGGAGCGCGAGGCCGAGGACGTTACCGAATTCGATACCCCGGAGCTGCACAAATTCCTGGAGGATATGTTCGAATCCATGTACGCCGCTAAAGGCGTTGGGCTGGCCGCGCCGCAGATCGGCTTCTCCAGGAAGATCTCCGTCATCGACGTCTCCAATGGCGAGAATCCGGCCGACAAACTCGTCTTGATCAATCCCCGGATCGTTCGCGTCGAAGGCAAGCAGGAGGGCGAGGAGGGCTGTCTCAGCATCCCGGGATTTCGCGAGCAGGTGCGGCGGGCCAAGCGCGTCACGGTGCGCGCCAGGGACGCCCGTGGCAAGGAGTTCGAAAGAACCGGCGAAGATGTGCTGGCGCGCGCGTTCCTGCATGAAACCGACCACCTCAATGGCCGCCTCTACATCACCCACATCAGCGCGCTGAAGCGCGACCTGATGAAGCGCAAGATCAAGAAGCTCCAACGTTCCGGGGAGTGGGGCTGAGCGGCCGGATGCGCCTGGTCTTTTTGGGAACTCCAGCCTTCGCCGTCCCCACGCTCGAGCACATCGTGGAGGCCGGGCACCACGTGCTGGCGGTGGTGACCCAGCCCGACCGGCCCCGCGGCCGCGGACAGCACCCCTCTCCGCCACCCGTTAAGGAAGCCGCCGCGCGCCTGGGCCTCGCCGTCCGCCAACCGGAGCGCGTCCGCCTGCCGGAAGCCGTCGAATTCCTGCGCGCGCTCCAGCCGGAGGCCATGGTGGTGGTGGGGTACGGCCAGATCATTCCCCAAACGGTGATCGACCTGGCGCCGCTCGGAATCGTCAACGTACACGCGTCGCTGTTGCCGAAGTACCGCGGGGCCGGACCCATTCAATGGGCCATCCTCAACGGCGAGACGCGCACCGGCGTCACCACCATGCGCATCGACGCCGGCCTCGATACCGGCGACATGCTCCTCAAGAGCTGGACGGAGATCGGGCCGGACGAGAGCGCCGTGGAACTCGGGGCACGCCTGGCCGCGATGGGCGCGGATCTGCTGGTGGAAACGCTCGCCGGTCTCGCGGCGGGCACGATCGTTCCCGAGAAGCAGGACTCGTCCCAGGCCACCTACGCACGCCTGCTGAAGAAGGAGGACGGCGTCGTGGATTGGAGCCTGCCCGCGCCGGCGATTCACAATCGCGTGCGCGGATTGCAGCCCTGGCCCGGCGCCTACACCACTTTCCGCGGCCAAACCCTGCACATCTGGAAATCGCGCCCAGCCCCCGGCCCCTGGCCCCGACCCGCAGAAGCGGCGAGTACCCCGCCCGGCCCCTGTCTTCCCGGCCCCGGCCGCATCTCATCCGTCAAGCCGCTAATCGTAAGCTGCGGCTCCGGCGCCCTCGAACTTCTCGAGGTTCAGCTCGAAGGCCGCAAACGTATCTCCGCCGCCGATTTTGCCAATGGCCAGCGCTTGGCCGAAAATGAGGATATAGGAGGGTTGCACCTTTGAATTTGCCGCTCGGATACGCATACGCCGCCACCTACGCCGGCATCCGCCAAGTGGAGAAGGACGACTTGGCCTTGATTGTCACGGGGCTCTCTGCCAACGCCGCCGCCGTGTTCACCCAGAACCGCGTTCAGGCCGCTCCGGTGAAGCTCTGCCGGCGTCATCTGAAGTTGTCGGGCGGCCTCGTGGGGGCCATCCTGGTGAATGCCGGCAACGCCAACTGCGCCACCCGCACCGGCGGCGCGGTGGCGCTCGCCACCTCCAAGGCAGCCGCGAAGCTCCTGAAGCTGCCGGTCTCGCAGGTGCTGCCGGCCTCCACCGGCGTGATCGGAGTGGAACTCGATCCGCGGAAAATCATCGACGCCCTGCCGCGGCTCGTCGGCGGCCTGGGCACCGATCGCTTCGACGACGCGGCCCGCGCCATCATGACCACCGACCGCGTGCCCAAGACCGCATTCGCCGAAACCAGCCTGCGGCGCGGCGTGGTGCGGACCGCGGGCATGACCAAAGGCTCGGGCATGATCCAGCCGCGCATGGCCACCACCCTGGGGTTCGTCATGACCGACGCCTCCATTCCGGCCGCGCAACTGCGCGCCATGCTCAAGCGCGCCGTCGAGCGCAGCTACAATCGCATTTCGGTGGACGGAGACACTTCCACCAACGACACGCTGGTGCTGCTGGCCAACGGCGCTTCCGGCGTGCGCCCGGACCCCCGCGAGCTGCCCCAAGTGGAAGAGGGGATCGCGCAAGTGATGGAGTCGCTGGCGCAGGCCATCGCGCGCGATGGCGAGGGCGCGCGCAAGTTCATCACCATCGTGGTTTCCGGAACTTCCAATGACGATGGCGCGGCGCGTATGGCGCGCGCCATCGCCAATTCGCCCCTGGTGAAAACGGCGGTGGCGGGTTCCGATCCCAACTGGGGGCGCATCCTCTCCGCCGCGGGCAATGCCGGGGTAGCCTTCGATCCTTCCAAAACGGATGTCTACATGCAAGGTGTCATGGTGTGCCGCGGAGGCCTGGCGGCGCCATTTTCCGAGCCCGGGTTGAAGCGCAAGCTGGACGGCGCCGAGTGCGATATCCGGGTGACGGTCCGCGGCCAGGGCAAGGGTGCGGCGCGCTTCTGGACGTGCGACCTCACCGAGGGCTACATCCAAATCAATGCCAGTTACAGGACTTGAAATGACGCGCCGCGCCCTGCTGCTGGTTCCCTTTGCCGCCCGCCTCCGGGCCGATTCCGCGCAGCAGGTGTGGGATCTTTTTGCGTCCATGGCGTCGGCGCTGAGCGAGGCCAATGCCATCGCATTTATGAACGCTTTCGATCCCGCCATGCCGGGATACGAGGCGCTCCGCGCCGGCGTCACGGCCCTTCTGCGCGAGGCCGAAGTGCAGTCGTCGATCGAGTTGGTCGAGGAACAGGGGGATGATCGCAGCCGCGCCGTGGAGTTGGATTGGCTGGTTCATATTGTGGATCGGCAGGATGGCGCGGTGGTGGAGCGGCGCCAGCAGCGCGTGAAGTGCCGCGTCGAGAAGTCCGGCGGCAAGTGGCGCATCGCCTCGCTCGAGCCGCTCCAGTTCTTCGCCCCTCCGCGCCGGTAGCTTTCCGGGCCGCGAACGTCGGGGACTGTGAAGAAATCGGTTGGCGGACGAAAGCGCCTGCCGGCCGATTTGTTACCGTCGCGGCTCCGTCTTCTCTTCCAGCATGGCCCGCAGGCTGGCGATCTCGCGCTTGAGCTTGCGCTCGCGGGCGACCATCGTCAGGACGTAGATCGCCAGGATCACCCATGCCGCAGTGAGGCCGTAGCTGAGGAACTCGTACTGGTGCTGCAGCCGCTCCGCATCGGTAACGAGCTGCGCGATAAGCGGCGTTTGCGATATCAGGTGCATAAAAGGGTCTCCCTCACTGGGCATGCGCCATGCGGCGCAGCGAATCGATTTCCCGTTGCGCTTCTTCCTGCCGCAAGCGCACGGCAACCATCACGATGCCAAGCAGCAGCATCGCAACCATGTTCCAAAGCAAGTGCTTCGTCCAGTCCGGCGGGAAGCTTCCGCCCGCCCAGAAGACCGGCGCCGGATGCTGCGTGCGCCACCACTTGATCGAAAAGACCACGATCGGAACATCGATGAAGGCGAAAATGGAAAACACCGCGGCAAAGGTCGCTCGCTGCGTCGGTTCCTCGATGGCCTGGCGCAACATCAGGTAGCCCGCGTACAGCAGCCAGCACACCAGCGCCGAGGTCAGGCGCGCGTCCCAGGTCCACCAGATGCCCCAGATCTCGCGGCCCCAAATGGAGCCGGTGACCAAACCGACCGTCGTGAACGCCAGCCCCACCTCCGTAACAGCCACCGCCGCGGCGTCGAACCTGAAGTTCTTGGTCGCGAGGAAGCCCACGCTCGCGAGTAGCGCCGCGCAGGCCGCGGTGATAGCGACGGCCCACATGGGGACGTGGAAAAAGATGATCTTGAACGTCACACCCTGCTGCGTCTCTTCCGGCAGGCGAGCGATGGCGTTGATATTCCACGCCAGAATCGCGAGCGCCGCAATGCCCAGAACGTAAAGGATCTTTTCACGCATAACTCACCCTCACTACTTCCACCTGTGGGGCAGCTTTGTAAGCTGCGGCCGATTTCCAATCGGCCGGCGGCGGTTGCAAACCGCCGCGCAGGATGCAATCCTGCCCCACAGTACATCATCCCACCAGCACCGTCTCCACCAGAACCAGCGAGACCGCGGTGTAAACTACGTCGAACCCGATCAGCATTTTCAGCCACGCCACTGTGTCCGGCCCGATCGGCTTGCCGGCCACCAGCCCGGTGGTCAACTGCATCGCGCCCAGCAGAGCCGGCACCAGGATCGGATAGGTCAGCATCGGCAGCAGCACTTCCCGCAGCCGGATGTTGACCGTGAGCGCGCTGAAAATCGTGCCAATCACCGTCAGCGCCCAGGTGCCCAGCGCCAGCACCAGCATGAGTTCCCCGAATTGCGAGGTCCACCGCACATTGTAGAAGATGCCGAACACCGGCAACGAGACCAACTCGACTGCCAGCACCAGCAGGAAACTCGCCACCGCCTTGCCCAGAAACAGGGCCGCTCCCGAAATGGGCGCCGCGATCAGCGCGTCCAGGCAGTCGTTGGGCAGCTCGCGGGCGAAGCTGCGGTTCAGCACCAGCGCCCCCGCGAACGCGAACACGATCCACAGCAGCCCGCCCGAGATTTCGCGCGTGGTATCTTCCGTTGGATCGAACGCGAAGCTGAACAGCACCAGGATCACCAGCGCAAACCCCAGCGACGCGTTGATGGCCTCCTTGGTGCGCAGCTCGGCGCGCAAATCCTTCGCCGCGATGGCCAGCACCTGCCGCAAGAATCCCATCAGCCCTCGCCGTACCGCGCGTAAACCAGGCCGGGATCGGCCGCCATTTCCGGTGTCGACGCGCCGCAAAATGCCGCCTGTCCGCGATTCAACAGCGCGACGTGCGTGGCCAGCTCCAGAGCTTCCCGCAACTGGTGGGTCGAGAGGATGATGGTCTTACCCTCCGCCAGGGCCTGGCGGAGCAGCGTTTGCAGCACCGCAATGGCCCGATCGTCCAACGCGGTGAACGGCTCGTCCAGCAGCAACACCGAAGGCTGGTGCAGAAAGGCGCGCGCCACCGCCAGCCGCTGCCGCATGCCGCGCGAAAACTCGCGCACCAGCCCGTTGCGCACGCGCTCCAGGCCGGTGCGCTCCAGCCATTCGAGCGCCGAGCGGCGCGGGTCCGCCAACCCATACAGCCTGCCGAACAGCGTCAGGTTCTCCAGCGCCGACAGCTCGTCGTAGACCGAGATCCCGTGGCCGATGAACCCGATTTGCCGCCGCGTTTCGGTTTCGCGAGGTGCGTTGCCGAAAATCCGCACCTGGCCTCGCCCCGGCCGCGAAAAGCCCGCCATGATGCGCAGCAGCGTGGTCTTGCCCGCGCCGTTGCGCCCAATGAGAGCCAGGCACGATCCTGCCGCGGCTTCCAGCCGCACATCGCGCAGGGCGGGGAAGTCGCCATAGAACTTCCACACGCCGTCAACGGCCACCGCGCTCATTGGTCTCCTTGCTCGCAGCCGGCGCGCGGTAGAGCAGCACCAGGCCCAGCGCCAGCGCGCCCAGCGCCAGCGCCACGATCAGCCAGGCCTGGCCATAGATCCGTGGCATGATCTCCTCGATGCGCGGCCCGCTGTCGGAATCCGCGGCCTCCTCCGCCGTCAACACGACTTTGTACGAGGTGCCCGTCAGCCCGTAAATGTGATCCTGCGTGCGCGGTTCCTGCCCCAGGTCGTTGAGGTTCTCTCCCTGGAGCGTCACTCCGGCGGCTGCGATGAGGTAAGTGTTGTCGTCCTTGGTGACGATCTTACCCTCGTACGCTGCGCCTTCGGTGTAGGGCACGGTGTAGCTCAGGTCGATCCGCGTCTCGCCCGGCTTCACCGGAAAATCCACCGCATAGACATCCGGCTTCGAAGTCTTCTTCACCGCGGCCGCAATGGGTGTCCCACCAGCGGCCGTGGCATTCACCGTCACATTGCCGTTGGCCGCCGCCGGTAAGTAGAATGGCAGCCTGCCGCCGCCCGTTGTGCTGCACAGATAGGTTTCGTTGACCACCATCTGCCCGCCGTCCGGCTCGAACAGGATCATGTGCTTGCCCACTTTCGTGGCCGCCATGGCCGGGGCCGACAGCAGCAGAACCCAAGCAATTCCCCTCATGTCTGGGCCACCTTCATGGGCTTTCCGCACTCGCCGCAGAACTTCAACTGTTTCTCGAACTTTGCACCACAAGAGTCACAGGAATAACCATTTAGTGCACGCGTGGAAGGCGGAAGCGCCTGCCCCACCAACCTCGCTTTGAGCGCATCCACCTCCGCCAGCACGGATGCCAGTTCCCTTTGCAGGTCTTTCTTGGTGTTCTGGTAATCCTCGTCGGAGAGCTTACCGACGCGGTACTCGAACTGGAGGTCGCGCAGATTCTCGTAGATGGCCGCCTTGCGCTCATCCAGGTGCAGGAACGGCGATTCAGGCTCCGGCTCGGGTAGGTCCTTGGCCCTCACTCCGAGTATGAACGCGATGACGGCGATGGCGAGAACGCACGCAAGAACAATGATCATTCGAGCTTTGCCAGGTCCTTTTCAATCTGGTCCTTGTACTTCTCGAGCGCCGGGTCGGGCCCGATTTCGGCCAGCGCCTTGGGCTTGCGGTACCTCTTTACGAACAGCCAGATCATCGCCAATCCGAGCAGTACCGAGGCATACGGTACGATCCACCCCCACGCGTTGGGCGGCGCCAGATAAATCCCCGGGCCGTAGTCGCGGACGAACGCCTGGATAATCTGCTCGTCGGACATGCCCACCGCTTGCATTTGCGCGATGCGCAGTTTGGCGGGCTTCGCAAAGCTGCAATCCAGCATACTGCACGCGGCCACCGATTCATTGCACCCACACTGGCAGCGGAGCCGCGCCCCCACGCGGAGCACATCCGCGCTGGGCTTCTCGGAGGCCGTCTGCGCCAGGCCCGCCGCCGCCACCACTATGGCCAGCAGACCAAGTACGATGCTTTGCCGCGAAGACCGCTCTCCAGGAAGCCGTGAAAAAACGGGCAAGCTAAAGCATGCCCCACTAGGTGGGGCATGCTTTAGCTTGCCCATCGCCCGCTTGCGGGCGACTTCTTCCCGCCAGAACCGCAAACTAGTCTTGAACCGTCGCATGTTTCTTCATGACGCCCACCACTTCCGTGCGGGCGTATTGCATCTTGATCTTGCCCGGAACCAGGCACACCAACGTGCCGCCAATCAGCACCAGGCCGCCGATCCAGATCCACGAGACCAGCGGGAACACGTACGCCTGGATCACGGCGCGCTGGTTGTCGTCCGACATGCCGCCGAAATTCAGGTACAGGTCCTCGTTGAGCCGCGACCGGATGCCCACCTCCGAAGTGCCCTGTTTGCTGGCCAGATAGAACCGCTTCTCGGGTTCCAGCGTGCCCAGCGGAGCGCCGTTCTTCGAAACCTGCATGATAGCGCGGCTCCAGGAGTAATTCTCGTTCTCGCCCTGCTTTAAGTCCACCATCTTCAGCTCGTAAGCGCCCACGCGCATGCTGTCGCCCGTGTTCAGTTCCTTCACTTCGCTCTGGTTGAAGGCGTGGCCGGTGAGCCCGACGAAAATCAGCACGATCCCCATGTGGACCAGGTAGCCGCCGTAGCGCCGGGTATTCCGGTGCGTCAGCTCTACCGTGGCGCGCAGCAGGTTCATATGGTTCTTGGCCGCGATGGACCGCGCGCCCTTGTAGAACTCGATCTTCACCGTCAGCGCCACGAACAGGCAGAAGCCGAATGAAATCAGAGGGTAGAATTGCCGCATGCCGGCCGCTATCAGCGCGCCCACCAGCACCAGCGACGCGATGCCCGGCCACTGGAAATTCCGCCGCAGGCTGTCGAGCGACGTTCTGCGCCACGCAAACAGCGGTCCCACGCCCGTGAGGAACAGCAGGAACAGCCCGATGGGGACCATCAGGCGGTTGTACCACTCGGCGTCGAGCGCAATTCGATTTCCCGAGAGGGCTTCGGAAATCGTTGGGAACAGCGTGCCCCACAGCACCGCGAAGCAGCTCGCCAGCAGAATCAGGTTGTTGAACAGGAAGCTGGATTCGCGCGAGACGACGCTTTCCAGTTGCGCCTCGCTCTTGAGGTAATCCAGGCGGTCCAGAATCAGGTAAATCGTAGCCGCGATGCCCACCGCCAGGAACGTGACGAAGTACTTGCCGATATCCGAGCGCGCGAACGCGTGCACCGACTCCACAAACCCGGAGCGCGTCATGAACGTCCCCAGGATGCACAGGAAGAAGGTGGCCGAGATCAGCACCATGTTCCAGACCTTCATCATGCCCTTCTTCTCTTGCATCATCACCGAATGCAGAAACGCCGTGCCGCTCAGCCACGGGAGCAGGGAAGCGTTCTCCACCGGGTCCCAACCCCAGTAGCCGCCCCAACCCAGCACGTGGTACGCCCACGCCGCGCCCAGCATGACGCCGGCGCTCTGAAACAGCCACGTCACCAGCGTCCAGCGGCGCGTGGTGTGGATCCACCCGTCGCCCGGCTGGCGCGTGATCAGCGACCCCATGGCAAACGCGAAGGGCACCGCGAATCCCACGTAGCCCAGGTACAGCATGGGCGGATGGATGGCCATGGCCGGGTATTGCAGCAGCGGGCTCAGCCCGTTGCCATCCGGCACCGCGACGATCAGTTTGTCCGTCGCCAGCATCTGGAACGGATTGGCGATGAAGTTGTTGAGAAGCAGGAAGAAGGCCTCGACCGTGGTCAGCACGGCGACCACGTACGGCATCATGCTGCGGTGCTTGCGCCGGTTCGTAAACGCGACCACCATGGCATAGCCTGAAAGCAGCCAGCTCCAGAACAGCAGCGACCCTTCCTGCCCGCCCCACCACGCCGCGAACTTGTACAGCATGGGCATGCTGCGGTTGGAGTGCTCGGCCACGTAGGCGAACCGGAAATCGCCGGTCATGAGGGAGTAGACCAGAATGCCCGAGGCGAGGGTGACGAGCACCCACACGGAGTAGACCGCGCGCCGCCCGCTGACCACCAGAAAAGGCTTGTGGCGCGCGCCGCCGATGACGGACGCCACCGTGGCGTACAGCGCCGCACAGAAGGCCAGCAATATGGCCAGAGAACCCAGATTTTCCATATCCCCTCTAGATGCTGCTCTTGCCCCGATTGATATTGGGAGCGGCCTGGCCGGATGGCAACTGCCCCGGCTTGGCTTCATACTTGGAGGCGCACTTGGCTTGAATCTTGGCGGCGCGGAACACGCCATCCTTATCGAGCTTGCCATCGGCGAGAGCCTGGGCGCCATCGCGGAAGGTATCCGGCAGAGGATCGGTGCCCGTGTACGCCACTTTCAGTTTCAACTTGTCCTGAACCAGCACAAACTGCACCTGGTTGCCGGCGCGCTGGATAGACCCGCTCTCCACGTCGCCCCCCACGCGGAGCCGTTTTCCGTACGCCTGGTCTCCCATCTGGCCCAGCTCGGAGATGGTCTTATAGTAGGTCTTGGTTTCGTTCATTCCCGTGGTCGCCAGCCACGCCAGGGTTCCGACCACGACGGCGATCAAGGCAGCGAACTTGCCATATTTCTTCATATCATCCCTTTGTAACCTCAGTATAGCTTGAAAGCTCCGGTTCTTGTGGGGAACATCGACGTATCGGCACGAGAGGGTGCGTGATTTGGCGCACACGGAGGGGACTGATGCGGAACGAAGCCAATCGGGAGGTGTGCGGGGCGACGGCACTCCGAAAATGCGAAACGAAGCCAATCCGGCGGGGCGGGGGGCACGGCGAGAATGCCTGGGGCAGATGTGCGGAACGAAGCCAATCGGCGGCAATTCGGTGCCAGGCAACGAAACCCCCAAACTGCGGGGGTGGGGCGCACGGCAAGATTGCCTGGGCCATAAGTGCGGAACGAAGCCAATCCCATTTTCGGACAGTATGGCAAAGCGGGAACCCTCCCTGTTTCCAGTATAGGACCGGAATAGAGCGGTTTGAGCGTATGTGAATGAATCGATTGGCTGAAATAGTTGTGACGGATGGCAGGCATTCAAGCGACTTCGCGGATCTCCAGGCGGTTGCCGTCAATGTCCGGAATCGCGGAGTGATCGGCAATGCTGAGCAGCACCCATCCCTCCAGGACGCTCTCCAACTCTTCCCTGCAAGCTTCCAGGGTTTTGGCATTCGCCCAGACACCCGGGATCGCGGGAATATCGCCATAGAACGACCCGTCGTCTTCGACAATCTCGCAGCGGGCCTGACGCATGGCTGCCCGGATATACGAAGTGAGCACGGCTCAATTATCTCACGGCTGATCGATCTGCAACCAGCCTACGGCGTCCCTAGTACCGCGACCGTCTGATTTGTTCCTCAACGCCTCGGGCCGGGCATGCCCGGCCCCCAACACCGACCCTCGTAGGGGCGAGGCATGCCTCGCCCCCGCGCCGGATGCTCCCCCGCGGCCGGGAAAGAAACCACGCGGTCACGGCACTAGCAGCCGCCGGTAGATGCTGTCGGCTTCCGGGAGGAAGCGCTATCATCGAAGATATGGCGACGGTGCGCATCACAGAAGCCGAACTCGCTCGCGATACCCATGCTGTGCTGGTCAGGGTCCAGCACGGTGTCGAGGTGATCGTGGAGCATGACCACCGGCCCGTGGCGGTCATCAGGACGCCGCAAGGTCCGGGCCGGAAGCTCGGCGAATGCATCGCTCTGGCGAAGGCGTATGAAGAGAAGCTCGGCTACGCGCCAGTGCCCGATCCCGACTTCGCGAAAGATGTGCAAGCGGCTATCGAGGCACACCGAGAGCCGCTCGATCCACCTTCATGGGATTAGTCCTGGACTCCGGCGTACTCATCGCCGCCGAGCGTGCCGCCCGGCCCGTCAGTGAATTGCTGACCACGCTCGCAGAGGAGTTCGGCGAAACTGAAATCGTACTGTCGTCCATCAGTGTCGTCGAACTGGAGCACGGGCTTCATCGCGCCAGCACTACGGAGTTGGCCCAAAAGCGCCGGGATTATCTCGACACGGTTTTCGCGGCGATTCCGGTTGAGCCATTCACCAGGGAGATGGCTCAAGTCGCGGCCAAGGTCGACGCCGATGCGAGAAAGACAGGGAGCGTCATCCCCTTTGCCGATCTGCTGATCGGCATTACGGCGCTGCACTTCGGTTACGCACTCGGGACCCGCAACCAGCGTCATTTCCAAATGATCCCCGGCCTGAAAATCATTTCTCTTTAGGGTAATAACGTACCTACCAAATCACGCGGAAGAAACGGTGGGTAGCGTTCTCGACGTTCCAGGACGCTACCCACCGAAGCTGCGCGGCGGTCTACTCTGTGAAAATCGCGAAAATCGATTCGCGGGTCTCGGGTCCTTTACCGCGCACAATGAGATGTGAATGGCGTCGCACTGGCTGCTGCAGGCCCTCCCTGCAATCGATACCTTCACAGTTCGGCGCTTCTTCGAATCGGATCTCTATGTCGCCGCCATGGTTGGGTCCTATCGGTGGTAGTGCGGCTTGCCGTGCACATTCCGTGGCACGCCGCGCGTCTTTTGGGGTGAAGTGTAGAAGTGGCATTTGCGTTTCCTTCGATTTCATTACCAGTAGTCGATATCACTATCAGTAGCGAATATCAGGAAGGAAAGGCCGGGGGCCACCGCACCCGATGCTATCACGCCGGGATGGAGGAGTCAAATTTTCCCATTCGGTCTATTCGGTCTCCCCATTCAGGCTCCCGTTCAGGCTTGCTTTGCTGGATTTCCGGGGCTTGGTGTCATTCAAGTATGCCAATGCTCCCTTTTGGCGGCAGGTATCTCACGATCTACAGCGACCCTACCGCGTCCCCAGCAGCCGCCGGTAGATGGCGTCGGCTTCCGGGTCGGGCTCGACCCGATGTTCCAGGTAGTAGGCCATCCACCGTCGCGCACGGGCGGTATCGCCGATGCGCGCGAACAAATCGCCTAAGCCCCGGGCGCAGCGTGGCTGTCCCGGCATGTGCTGAATGTGCTCCGCGCACTGCGACTCCATGCTGGTGAGCGCGTCCAGAGAATTCAGAGGCTCGACCCCCGGCGGCGGATGGCGCATGAAGACCACCGCCTCCGCATCCTGGTAGACCAGTTTCCATTCCTTCTGGCTGGGGTCCGAAAGGGCCGCCGGCAAAAGGTAGGGCTCTCCCGAGGCGAACTCGAACCCGTCCATGACGATGACTTCAATGCCGTACTGCGCGAGGAGATCTTCGCCGCTTTTGCCGCCGGTCGAGTCGGCGTTGCTGGCCATCCGCCGGTAATCCAGGAACACAGATTCGTTGAGCGCGCGCCCATCGATGAAGACCCGCTCGTGCGGCCACAGCCGCCAGATCAGGTAGCCGCCGTAGTCGTAGGTATTGAACATCCGTCCGGAGATGTTGTGCGCCAGCAGGAAATCGGCGGCCCCGGCGGGGTATCTCCACTCGGCGGCGCGCAACTGGAAGGCGCTGCCGCGCGCAATCTGGGCGCCAGCGCCGGCCAGCACCAGGACGGCCACCAGGAACTCCGCCAGCACCGGCACCGTCCGCTTCCAGGGGATGTAACTCGCGATCACGATGGGCGCGATGAGGCCCATCAACATGACATTCCGAACCACGTCGATGCCGGCGGCGGCGAACGCCAGGAACAGCAGCCAGTCGGAAACCCGCGCCTTACTTCGGGCCCAGAGCAGCGCCGCCGCCCCGGCGAATAGCAGCACGCCGAACATCTCCGGAGGCCATAGCGCCGTGTGCTGCCACTCCCACAGGGACATCTGCAAGGCGCTATTCGAATAAGTAGACAAAATGGTAACTGCGCGAAACCCATTGGGGTTCAGGCCCGACGCCAGGACGCAGGCCGCGCTCACCATCCACAGGCGGCGCTCATCGGCCGGGGTGCCCTCTGGGCCCCTGCCCCGCCATCGCAAAAACAGAGCCTCGGCGCAATAGGCCCCCAGCAGCGCCCAGCCCAGGAAAAACCCGCCATGCAGGTTCGCCCACACCGCAAACAGCGGAGGGAGCCACCACAGCCATCGGCGGTATTCCAGGGCGGCCATGACCAGCGCCAGCAGCAGGAAACCGATCAGGAACGGCCGGTCCGAGCGGAACTTATCCGCGATGCTGGCCGCCAGGAACACGGCACCCAGCGCGCGATAGAATCCCTTCGACCGGTGGAACGCCACCAGCCCGACGACCGCGCAGAAACCCGTGAGCAATGCGGCGCGGAATAGCACCAGCCCGCCGAACCCCCCGGCGGCGTAGACCAGGTAGAAGACCACTTCCGACAGCCACTCGTGGGTCAAGTCGAAATCGCGCATGTGCTCTTCGCCCGGAAACGCCGGCTTGCCCATGTAAGTGGTATAGGCGAACGGATCGGGAACCGGCAGCTTATGGTTCTGCCAGATGTACTGGCCGCTCTTGAGCAGCCACCAGGTATCCGGATCGGACACCTCGGTGGAGAACCAGCCCATCAGCGCGAATGCGGAGAGCGCCAGGATGAGGGGCCGCAGCCAGCGCGGCGCGGCCACGGGCGGCTTCTTCACAATCGGCGCCGGGCGATTGGCGGCACGACGGGGCATGCGAGGTGCGCGGCTACTGCTTCAGCGTGCGCAGGAAGGCCACGATGTCGCCGGCCTGCTTTTCCGTGACTCCGGCGACCGGCTTCATCTTCCCTTTACCCGACAGGATGACCTTCTTCAACTCCGCATCCGACTTGGCCTGGACTTCTTTCGAGGCCAGTGGCGGCATGGTGACATTGAACATTTTGGCGATGGCGGCCTTGCCCTCGCCGTTGGCCCCGTGGCAGGCTTGACACTTGGCCGTAAACAGTTCTTTCCCCTCCGGAGCGCCCGCATGGAGCAGGCCGGCGGAGACGATCCATGAGAGAGTTGCAATGACGATAGTTTTCATAAAGGTCCTTGTTGTGGGCCGCGTACTTCGCGGTTTCTGTTAGATTCGATGCGCCGGATCAGGAAGCGGATGGCCAGAATCGCGATGCCAATCAAGAGCACCGACACGGCCAGGCCCCAACGGCGATAATTCCTTTCGCGCAGCGCCGCCTGGCCGGCTGCGAGCGTTTGCCTGGCAATGGCCATGCCCGCGTCGATGGGTTGGCGCATTTCGCTGAGATCCATGGCGTGCAGCGCCAGATGGGACTTCACCAGGTTCTCGCGGCCATCGGCCAGTCGCATTTGCGCTTCGGAGACTTCCATCCCGGACTCCTCGGCGCGCGTCAGCACGGTCTCGGATTGCTTCAGTGCCCCGTCGAGGCCCTCGATCCACGCGGCCATCTGCGCGGCCGTCTTGGCCGGGGCGGTTCCCGCGTCGTGGCATTCGGAACAAACCGCATGGGGGCCAACCAGCATGGCGGTGGAGGGTTGATGGATTCCGTGGTTGGAATGGCACACGACGCACCCCCCACCTCCGCCGGCTCCCGAGAAAATCGGCTGGTGAACGCTTTTGTGGTACAACTCTTCGAACGCCACGTGGCACGTTCCGCACACCGCAGCCACCGATTCCACGTCCGGCGGCTTAGCGCCATGGTTCCCGTGGCACGATGCGCAGGTGGGCGCGGAAAGGTCGCCGCGCTTGGTCAGCGCGTCCCAATGCACGCTGGTCCGGTACTCCGCGAACTGGTTGGTGGGGATTTTGTAGGGGGCCATCTTCTGCTGGTCGGAGTGGCAGCGCGAGCAGGTTTCGGGGACATTCAGCGGATAGACCGGGGACATGGTGTCCTTGACCGCCCGGATGTCGTGGACGCTGTGGCAGTCGATGCAGGTGGCCACATTGGGATCGCCGGCCGCCAGCCGCTTGCCGTGAACGCTGGTCTGGTACAGATCGTACTGATCGACGCGTTCTCGCGGCGCGAAGTTGCGCATGAAGTTGGGATCGCTGTGGCAGCTCGCGCAGAATTTCGGAATGGCGGCGCGCGCCGGCTTGCCTTTGAAGCCCTTGGCCTTGCTCATGGCGACGCTAGGATCGTCGCTTGTGCGGTCGCCGCCGTGGCAATCGGCGCAACTGAGGCCGTGGGCGATATGGATGTCGTTCTTGATGAGCGTGGACGGACCCTTGGTGCCTTCCTCCATGGCGGAATGGCACGTCATGCAAGAGTCCGCCGCGGGCGCGGAGGGCGCCCCGGCGCTGAGACTCCAATAGAGAAAGAAGACGATGGCAGGCGCTCTCATTTGACGTAACCCAGAATCGTGAAGGTGGCGAGGTAACAGATGAGGAAGACACCCGCGGCCGTCACCAGCTTGGCGCGGTGCTCGCCGTTGCGGCCGGCGGCCCAGAACGGCAGCGCCACCCATCCGGCGGCCAGCAGCCCGAATCCCAGCAGGCCCAGGAGCTCGCCTTCGAAGAACCAGACGTGGCTGGGGATGAGCTTTAGAGTGTAGAACTCCGCCAGGAAATACCATTCCGGCCGGATGCCCGCCGGGGCCGAGGCAAACGGGTCGGCCTTCTGCCCGAGTTCCCACGGAAAGATGGCGGCCAGGGTACCGAGAACCGCCAGCACGCCGTACCAGATCATCAGCTCGCGCAGGAAGAAATTGGGAAAGAACTTCATTTGCGCCAGCCGGGAAGCGGGAACGCCGCTGGGTGTGCTCATGCCGTGGAACTGGACCAGCAGGAGATGCAGGCCGACCAGCCCAAACGCGATCAGCGGCAGGATCATGACGTGGAACGCGAAGAAACGGGTGAGCGTGGCGGCGCCGACGTCATCGCCGCCGCGGAGGAACCGGGCCATGGGCGGACCGGCGATGGGGACGCTCGCGGCCATGTCGGTCCCCACCTTGGTGGCGAAATACGAAATCTGGTTCCACGGCAGCAGGTACCCGCTGAATCCGAAACCGAGCATCAGGCCCAGCAGCGCGATGCCGCTCAGCCAGGTCAGCTCGCGCGGGCGCCGGTAAGCGTGCGTGAAGACCACGCTGAACATGTGCACGAAGGCCGCCAGGATCAGCAGGTTGGCCGACCAGCTATGGATCGAACGGATGAGCCACCCGAACTCCACGCGGGTCATGATGAAGCGCACGCTGTCGAAGGCTTCGGCGACGGTGGGCCGGTAGTAGAGCAGCAGCAGAACCCCGGTGATCACCTGGATTCCAAACAGGAACAGGGTGATGCCGCCGAAGTAGTACCAGGCGGTGCCGGCGTGTATGGGCACCACTTTGTGGTCCGCCAGATCGCGGACCATGCGCCAGCCGGTCCGCTCATCCAGCCAGTCGAGCGTTTTGTTTTTCGGTTCGGTCGCAGGCAAGTTGGTTCTCTCCGTTAAGCCCGGCGCGAAATGAAAACCTCTTCGCCGCGGATCTGCACGGCGAACTCCTCGAGCGGCCTGGGAGGAGGCCCCGAGATTACCTGGCCGTTCAAATTATAGGTGCCGTTATGGCAGGCGCACCAGATGTCGTGGCGCGCTTCGCGGTATTGGACGGTACAGTTCAAATGCGTGCACACGGCGGAGAACGCCTTCCACTCGGTGTCGCTAATGCGCACCAGCAGGGCGGGCTTGCTTCCGAACCTCACGATTTTGCCCGAATTGGGCCTGAGGTCCTGCAGCTTGCCCGCGTCCACTTCATTCACGGAGGCTTCCGCAACCGCCGGCGGGTTCACAAAGCGAATCACGGGATAGAAGAACGAGGCGAGCGAAGCGGCGACTCCACCTCCCAGCAGCCACGAGACCACCGTGCGCCGGTCATGGCCGGAATCCGGGCGAGTTCCCATCCGATCCTCTCCTCTCCAGCGGCGCGCCGCCGTGAAATTATCGTAGCAACATTCGGGGGGTTGCGCGACATGCAAGACGTAGCGCCGGCGATCTTGTCGCCGGTGTTCTTCTCACTCCGGACAACCCCACCGGCGGCGAATGGTTGCCCTGGGCCCGGCGCTACTCAGGGGAATTCGTGGGCTCCACATCGACGTCATGCTGAACCGGCCGATCGATCAATCGCACTCCCCCGCGAGGCGTGTGGGCGCTCAGGCGGGGCTGGTCTCGGATTCGGCGCGCATCTCCGCACCCAAGCGGCTGAGCCGCCCTTCAGTTCAGGGTGGTCCTTACCCTTCCAGGAGCCGGCGGCGGCCTTGAGCGCCTCGCGCTGCCGGCGTCTTTGAATCTCCTCCCGAGCTACTTCGGCGAGAAACGCGCTCCGCCCGCGCTTGCCGGCCAGGCTGTCGATACCGGCCACGACATCCTCGGGGAGGGTAATGCGGGTTCTCTTGGTCAACGCCTTTGTCACACCAATAGCGTGACACAGATTCGCATCCGGGCCGCTCAGACGATCTTCTTGCGCCTTCGGGCGAACGCCTTGTCCAGTTCCACCACGCGCATTTCCTGAATACTGACTTTGGGGATGTGCAGGCGCCAGCGGCCCGGCCGCACTTCGGCGTCGTTATGTATCTCCATCCCGATCACCACGGCTTCTTCGTTTTCATCCAGCAGGAACCCGATCTCCTGCAGCTCCACCAACTGCGCCTGGGGGTTGTTGGAAGCAGGGTCTCCGGCTTCTTCGGCCACGGCATCTTTCCAACGAATATAGGCTAACTTCATTTCGCGTACCGCCATGCGGCGGGCAGCCGCCACCAAGGTAACATAGCGCCGCGGACGAAGTACAATCGTGCGATTGATAAAGGTTTGGCCCGGCGTGGCCGATATAAGCGTTGTGAGACTGCGCCCTGCCAGCCTGCTGGTAATATGCCTGTTGTCGGTCCCGGCCTGGGGCCTGGATCCCAGGCTGGCTCTCTCACAATTCGGCCACGACGTCTGGACCACCTCGAACGGGTTGCCCAACGACTCCGTCCGCGCCATCGCGCAGACCGCCGACGGGTACCTTTGGTTTGCGACCACCGGCGGACTGGCTCGCTTCGATGGCGTGGATTTCACGGCATTCGACGGCTCGAATACGCCGCTTTTGAAGTGGAGCGCAATGGGCTGTTTACTGGGGGCGCCGGATGGATCGTTGTGGATCGGCACAGCGAATATCGGGCTGTTGCGTTACCGCCATGGCGGTTTTGAGAACATCGGAGGCCCGGGCCTGCCCACCACCAGTATCCGCGCGCTGCTGGTGGATTCGCGGGGCGTGTTGTGGATCGGTTCCGACGGAGGCCTCGCGCGGCTCGAGGGGGGCCGGGCCACTTCTATCTTTAAAGGTGGCTGGGAAGCCACCGTGCACGTCTTGCTGGAGTACCCGGCCGGAACTGTCTGGGTGGGCGCCAACAACGGGCTGCACCGGTTCGAAAACGGCGTGGAACGAGTATTCACCACCAGGGACGGCTTGCCCGACGACTCGATCTGGGGACTGGCGAGGGGCGCCGGGGGCGCCTTGTGGGTCGGCACGCATACCGGCGGGTTGAGCGAGTACCGCCAGGGGCGCTTCCGCACCTACGGCCCACGCGACGGGTACACGCCAACCGGCATCCTGGGGCTTCTTTCGGATCGCGACGGCGGGCTGTGGATCGGCACGGACGGCGCCGGCGTCAGCCGGTTTGCCGAGGGGAAGTTCGCTTCCTATCAGACCCGCGACGGACTCTCCAATCAGATCATTCGATGCCTGTACGAAGACCACGAAGGCAGCGTGTGGTTGGGGACCGCCGGCGGCGGCATCAACCGTTTCAAAGAATATCGCGTGACCATGCGCACCATGCGCGAAGGGCTTCCCAGCGACAGCGTCCGTTCTCTCCAGCAGGACAGCTCGGGCGACATCTGGCTCGGCACCGCCAACGGCATCGCCCGGCTCCCGGCCTCCGGAGGCGTGGTGGTATACAGGTCCAAGGATGGGCTCTCGCGGGACGCGATGTTCCCCGTGATCCGCGACCGCCACAACAACCTGTGGGCCGCGTCCGATGTGGGCGTCCTGCAGAGGTTTCGCGGGGAACCGAAAGGCCGGGCGCAGCGTGAGTGGAAGTTTCAACCTCCCGTCCGCTTGCTGTTTGAGCAGCGCGATGGCACGGTGTGGGCCGGCTCGGGAGACAGCCTCATCCGGTTTCAGGGCGATTCGATGGCGGTCTTCGGCATGGCACAGGGCTTGGCAGCCGTGCCGTTGATGGCCATGGCCGAGGGCGCCGACAGAACCATTTGGGTGGGAACCGCGCGGGGTGTGCAGCGATTCGACGACGGACACTTCGGTCCCGTGCTGGCGCGGCCGGGGCCGCGCCAGACGGTGCTCAGCATGCACGCCGACGCCGCCGGGCGCTTGTGGGCGCAGACCTACTCCGGTCTCAACCGCATCGACGGGACACATCTCACGGCTTTCACCCCGGCCCAAGGCATGCCGGAGCTCGACATGGCCTGGATTTTCGAAGACGACAAAGGCTATTTCTGGATCGCGGGCCGGGACGGGATACTGCGCGTCTCGCGGGCGGACCTGGATGCCGTCGCCGAAGGGCGTAAGCGCTCCGTCGAGACACAGCGATTCGGCGTGGCCGATGGGATGCATGGCAGCGGCGAGTATCCGTTCGCGGCGTCGCCGGCGGCCTGGCAAGGCCGGGACCACAAGCTGTACTTTGCCACCTACGGCGGCCTGCTGGAGATCGACCCGGTCCGGTTGATGACCACTCGGCCCGCCCCGCCGGTGCTGATCGAACGCGTAACCGACGACGGGCCGAAGCCGGTTGCCGCCGGAGGATGGGTCCGCGCCGGCAGCAATCTCGAATTCCACTACACCGCCCTCACCTTTCTCTTCCCCGAGTTCACGCAATTTCGCTACCGTCTGGAAGGCTTCGACGCCGGCTGGGTGGAGGCCGGCAACCGGCGCGCCGCTTTCTACACCAACATTCCACCCGGCACCTACCGCTTCCGGGTGGTGGCGCGCAACATGGATGGCGCCTGGAACGAGGGCGGCGCCTCGTTCCCTCTGGAGGTCCGGCCCCGCTTCTATCAGACGTTCTGGTTCGCCGCGCTCTGCGTGGTGGCCGTATGCACGGCGGGGGTCGGCTACTACAAGATCCGGGTGCGGGATCTGCGCGGGAGCGAGCGCAAACTGGCGCAGCGTGTCGAGGAACGCACCGCCGAATTGCGCCGGGAGGTCGAGGTCCGGCAGCGCGCCGAAGAGTCGGCGCAGGCGGCCAACCGCTCTAAAAGCGAGTTTCTCGCCAACATGAGCCACGAGATCCGCACGCCCCTGAACGGCGTCCTGGGCGTGACCGAACTTCTCCTGGATAGCGAAACAGTGCCCGAGAGGCGCTCATATCTGGGCATGGTCAAGAATTCGGGCGAGAGCCTGCTCGGCATCATCAACGAAATCCTGGATTTCTCGAAAATCGAAGCCGGCAAGCTCGATCTCGACGCGGTGGATTTCGATTTGCCAGCCTTGCTCGACCAACTGATGAAGAGCTTCAGCCTGAGCGCCGGCCAGAAGGGGATCGAACTGATCTGCCAGGCGCCCGATGTTCCCGGCATGGTGGTGGGCGACGCCACACGCCTGCGCCAGGTGCTGACCAACCTGCTGGGTAATTCGCTCAAGTTTACGGCGACCGGCGAGATCGTCGTTCAGGCCCAGGTCGCAAGCCAGGATGCGGAGGCCATGGCCGTCCACTTTTCCGTCCGCGATACGGGGATCGGAATTTCCGCCGCGCAGCGCCAAAAGATCTTCCAGCCTTTCGTGCAGGCCGATAGCTCCACCACTCGCAAGTACGGCGGCACGGGTCTGGGGCTGACGGTTTGTTTGCGTCTGGTGGAAATGATGGGGGGCAAGCTCTGGGTGGAAAGCGATCCCGGCCACGGCAGTTGCTTCCATTTCACGGCACGCTTGGGTGTCTCAAGGAAGCCGCGCGGGAGCCGGCCGGCCGAGCGGAACCTGAAGGACATCGCGGTTCTCATTGTGGACGATAACGCGACCAATCTCCTGGTTCTGCAAGAGATGCTCGCCAACTGGGGCATGCGGGTGCGGGCGGAGTCGGGCGCCAAGGCCGCCCTCGCGTTTGCGCAGGCCGCGGCCGATGCGGGCTCGCCGCTGCCGCTCGTCATCACCGACGCGCACATGCCGGTGGAGGACGGGTTCGACCTCGCCAGACAACTCCGGCGGAGCCCCCGGTGCGCCGGGGCGGCGATCATCATGCTGACCTCCGCCAGCCAAGCCGGCGACTCGGCGCGCTGCCGCGAGCTCGGTCTGGCGGCTCACCTGACGAAGCCGGTGACTTCCTGGGAACTGCGCCAACTGATTTGCCGGGTACTCGATCGCAATGTGGAAGAGCCGCGAACGCCGGAGCCGGTCACCGAGGGTTTGCCGGGCGAGGCGCGGGCCGCGGCCAGCCGCAAGATTCTGGTGGCTGAGGATAATCCGGTCAACCAGGTGGTAGCGGCACGGCTGCTCGAAAGGCGGGGGCATCGGGTTACGGTGGTTGCCAACGGGCGGGAAGCGGTAGCGGCAGTCGAGCGGGAAAACTACGATTTGGTCCTGATGGACGTGCAGATGCCGGAAATGGACGGCTTCGAAGCCACCGCGGCCATCCGCCAGGCGGAGGCCGGCACCGGCAGACATCTTCCCATCTTTGCCATGACGGCTCGCGCCATGAAAGGCGACGCAGAGCGCTGCCGCCTCGCCGGTATGGATGGCTATCTCCCCAAGCCGATCCGCTCCGCGGATCTCTACGCCATTGTCGATGGCTGCCCGCCCACGCCGCGAACGGAGAGCCGGACCGGCGCCGGTGCCGATCGGACCGGCACGCCGATCGAGGCCGATGCGGAGTACAACGAAAGCAACCCGAGTTTGCATTAACCATTGACAACGGCAAACTCTACGCGCAAGTAGGCTCGGCGTGGCCGATAATGGGTCGTGACCATTCGTCCGGTCGGCCTTTTGGCGATGGCCCTGTTATCGGTCGCCGCCTGGGGCCTGGATCCCAAGCTGGCTCTCACACAACTCGGTCACGATGTCTGGACAACTTCGAACGGGTTGCCTAATGACTCCATCCGCGACATCGCGCAGACCGCCGACGGGTACCTTTGGTTTGCGACCGTCGACGGACTGGCTCGTTTCGATGGCGTGGATTTCACCGTATTCAGCGAGTCGAATACACCCCTTTTGAAGCAGAGCCAGATCATCTCTTTGCGGGCGGCGCCGGATGGATCGTTGTGGATCGGCACGGGGAGCGGCGGGCTGCTGCGTTACCGCCATGGCGCCTTTGAGAAGATTGAAGACCCGGAACTGGCCAAAGCCAGTATCCGTGCGCTGCTCGTAGATTCGCGGGGCGTGTTGTGGATCGGCGGCGACGGAGGCGTCGCGCGGCTCGAGGGGGGCCGGCGCGTGCCGGTTTTCCAGGGCGGCTGGGAAGCCAACGTGCACGTCTTGCTGGAATACCCCGCCGGGACTGTCTGGGTGGGCGCCAACAACGGGCTGCACCGGTTCCAAGGCGGCGTGGAACGGGTATTCACAACCAGGGACGGACTGCCGGACGACTCGATCTGGGGATTGGCCGGCGCCGGGGATGCGCTATGGATCGGCACCCATACCGGGGGGTTGATCGAGTACCGCCAAGGGCGCTTCCGCACCTATGGCCCACGCGACGGTTTCACGCCCAGCGGCATCCTGGCGCTGCTTTCAGACCGCGGCGGCGCACTGTGGATCGGCACCGACGGCGGCGGCCTCAGCCGGTTTGCCGAGGGGAAGTTCAGCTCCTATCAGACCCGCGACGGACTCTCCAATCAGATCATTCGCTGCCTCTACGAAGACAACGAGGGCAGCGTGTGGTTGGGGACCGCCGGCGGCGGCATCAACCGTTTCAAGGAATATCGCGTGACCATGCGCACCATGCGTGAAGGGCTTCCCAGCGACAGCGTCCGTTCCATCCAGCAGGACCACTCCGGAGACATCTGGCTCGGCACTACAAACGGCATCGCCCGCCTGCGGGCCTCGGGCGACCTGGTGGTATACGGCTCAAAGGACGGGCCCTCGCGCGACCTGATGTGGCCGGTGATCCGCGACCGGCACAGCAACCTGTGGGCCGGTTCCGAAGATGGCGTCTTACGAGAGTTTCGCGGGGAACCGAAAGGCCAGCCGGAGCGTGTGTGGAGGTTTGAGCGTCCCATCCGCCTGCTGTTTGAGCAACGGGATGGCACGGTGTGGGCCGCTTCGGGGGACAGCCTCATCCGGTTTCAGGGCGAGTCGATGGCGGTCTTCGGCAAGGGGCAGGGCCTGGCTTCCGTGCCGGTGACAGCCATGGCCGAGGGCGCGGACGGAGCCATTTGGGTGGGAACGGCGCTGGGTGTCCAGCGATTCGACGGCGGACGATTCGGTCCCGTGCTGGCCCGGCCCGGGCCGCGCCAGATGGTGCTCTGCATGCAAACCGACGAAGCCGGTCACTTGTGGGCGCTGACGATGTCCGGTCTCAACCGTATCGCCGGGACGCATTTCACGGCTTTCACCCAGTCCCAAGGCATACCGGAGTCCGGCGGCTGCATCTTGGAAGACGACGATGGCTATTTGTGGATCGTGGGCCGCGAGATGCTGCGCGTTTCGCTGGCGGACCTGGATGCCGTTGCCGAAGGGCGCAAGCGAGCCGTGGAGCCAGAGATGTTCGGCAAGGCCGCGGGGATGCGTGTCGGCAGCGAGTTTGCCTTCGGGGTGACGCCGTCGGTTTGGAAAGGCCGGGGCGACAAGCTGTACTTGGCGACTTACGGCGGCATGGTGGAGATCGACGTGGCGCGGTTGACCGTCAATCGGCCCCCCCGCCGGTGCTGATCGAAAGCGTAACGGACGGCCGGCGGAAGCCGATTGCCGCCGGCGGGTGGGTCCGCGCCAGAAGCAATCTGGAATTCCACTACACCGCCCTCACCTTTCTCTTTCCGGAGTTAACGCAATTCCGCTACAAGCTGGAAGGCTTCGATGCGGACTGGGTGGATGCGGGCAACCGGCGCGTCGCGTACTACACCAACATTCCACCCGGCGCCTACCGGTTCCGGGTGATGGCGCGCAACATGGACAGCGCCTGGAATGAGAGCGGCGCCTCGTTTTCCCTGGAGGCCCGGCCGCGCTTCTACCAGACATTCTGGTTCGCCGCGCTCTGCCTTCTGGCCGCATCCGCGGCAGGGGTCGGCTACTACAAAATCCGTGTGCGCGACCTGCGCCGGAGCGAGCGCCGGCTGGCGCAGCGTGTCGAGGAACGCACGGCCGAATTGCGCCGGGAAATCGAGGTCCGGCAGCGCGCCGAAGAGTCGGCACAGGCAGCCAACCGCGCCAAGAGCGAGTTTCTCGCCAATATGAGCCACGAAATCCGCACGCCACTGAACGGCGTTCTGGGCGTGACCGAACTTCTTCTGGATAGCGAGACCGTGCCCGAGAGGCGTTCGTATCTGGGCATGGTTAAGAAATCGGGCGAGAGCCTGCTCGGCATCGTCAACGACATTCTGGATTTCTCGAAGATCGAAGCCGGCAAGCTGGACCTCGACCCGGTGGATTTCGACTTGCAGGCATGGCTCGACCAGACGGTGAAGAGTTTCAGCCTGAGCGCCGGCCAGAAGGGGATCGAACTGATCTGCCAGGCGCCCGATGTTCCCGGCATGGTGGTGGGCGATCCCACGCGGCTGCGCCAGGTGCTGACCAACCTGCTGGGTAATGCTCTCAAGTTCACGGCGGCCGGCGAGATCGTGGTCCACGCCCAGGTGGCAAGCCAGGACGGGGACACGCTGATGCTGCACTTCTCCGTCCGCGACACGGGGGTCGGAATTCCCGTGGAGAAGCAGCGACAGATCTTCGAGCCTTTCGCGCAGGCCGATGGCTCGACCACTCGCAAGTACGGCGGCACGGGTCTGGGGCTGACGGTGTCTTTGCGCCTGGTGCAATTGATGGGGGGCAGGCTGTGGGTGGAGAGTGAACCGGGCCGTGGCAGTTGCTTCCATTTCACGGCACGCTTGGGTGTCTCAAGCCAGCCGCGCGGGAACGAGCCAGCGTGGGACCTGAAGGATGTTGCGGTTCTCATTGTGGACGATAACGCGACCAATCTCCTGGTTCTGCAAGAGATGCTCGCCAACTGGGGCATGCGGGTGCGGGCGGAGTCGGGCGCCAAGGCCGCCCTCGCGTTTGCGCAGGCTGCGGCCGATGCGGGCTCGCCGTTGCCGCTCGTCATCACCGACGCGCACATGCCGGAGGAAGACGGGTTCGACCTCGCCAGACAACTCCGGCGGAACCCACAGTGCGCCGGGGCGGCGATTATCATGCTGACCTCCGCCAGCCAGAGCGGCGACTCGGCGCGCTGCCGCGAGCTCGGTCTGGCGGCTCACCTGACGAAGCCGGTGAGTTCCTGGGAACTGCGCCAACTGATTTGCCGGGTACTCGATCGCAATGTGGAAGAGCCGCGAACGCCGGAGCCGGCCATGGAGGGCGGGCCGGGCGAGCCGCGGGCCGCGGCCAGCCGCAAGATCCTGGTGGCTGAGGACAATCCGGTTAACCAAATGGTGGCGGCACGGCTGCTCGAAAGGCGGGGGCATCGGGTTACGCTGGCTGCCAACGGGCGGGAAGCGGTAGCGGCGGTCGGGCGGGAGAGATTCGATCTGGTTCTGATGGACGTACAGATGCCCGAAATGGACGGCTTCGAAGCCACCGCGGCGATCCGCCACGCGGAGACCGGCACCGGCAGACATCTTCCCATCTTTGCCCTGACGGCTCGCGCCATGAAAGGCGACGCAGAGCACTGCCGCCTCGCCGGTATGGATGGCTATCTGCCCAAGCCAGTCAGCACCGCGGATCTCTACGCCATTGTCGATGGCTGTGCGCTCGTACCATAGCCCCACCGGTGCAGTACAATCGTGAGATTATGCGTATGTTCCGTGTCGCTTTGGCAGCGTTGGCGTGGCTGCCGCTTTGTGCCCAGAACCCGGTTCGCCTGCGCGTCGACGCTACCGACGCGCCACGCCGGCTGTTCCATGTCCGGATGACCATTCCCGCCCGCCCGGGCCCCATGACCTTGCTTTATCCGCAATGGATTCCGGGCGAGCACATGCCCGACGGGCCGATCGTCAATCTGGTTGGTCTGAAGTTCCAGGCGGGCGGCCAGCCGGTTGCCTGGAGGCGCGACAGCGTCGACATGTTTGCGTTTCACATCGATGTTCCCGCGGGAGCATCGTCGGTAGACGCCGCCTTCGATTTCATTTCGCCGCCGGAGGAAGGCGGCTACTCCTCCGGAAGCTCGGCTACCAGCGAGCTGGCGGTGCTCAACTGGAACCAGGTCGTGCTGTATCCCCAGGGAGCGCAGCCCGACAGCCTGCCATACCAGGCCGCGCTGCGCCTGCCCAGCTCCTGGCGGTACGGAACCGCGCTGCCCATCGCCCGCGAATCCGGCGGCGAGATCGAGTTTCAGCCGGCGACGCTCACCACGCTCATCGATTCGCCGTTGCTCGCCGGCGCCCACTTCCGCACGGTCGAGCTGGGCACCGATCGCGGCGCCCCGCACTACCTGCATCTCGCCGGCGACAGCGACCGCGCCATTGAGATCAGCCCCGAGATGGTCGACGAGTACAAGAACCTGGTGGCGCAAACCGGCGCGCTGTTCGGATCGCGCCACTACCGGGATTATCACTTCCTCTTCACCCTCAGCGACCACGTGGCGCACTTCGGCCTGGAGCACCACGAATCCAGCGACGACCGCGTGGGCGAGCGCACCCTGGTCGACCCCGGCCCGCGCAAGCTCTCCGGCACCTTGCTGCCGCACGAGTTCGTGCACTCCTGGAATGGCAAGTACCGCCGGCCCATCGGGCTCACTTCGGGCGGCGCCGATGGCGGTTACGATACCCCCATGAAGGGCGACCTGTTGTGGGTCTACGAAGGTCTCACGAATTACCTGGGCGAAATCCTGGCGCCGCGGAGCGGGCTTTTGACCCCGGAAGACTTCCGCGAATCGCTGGCCATCGACGCCGCGGCGCTCGACACCAAGTTCGGCCGCACCTGGCGTCCGCTCGAAGACACGGCCGTGGCCGCGCAAATCCTCTACGAGGCAGGCAACGATTACGCGGATTATCGCCGGGGCGTGGACTTCTACCCCGAGGGTACGCTGATCTGGCTGGACGCCGATGTCACCATCCGGCAGCTCAGCAAGGGCGCCCGGTCGCTGAACGATTTCTGCCGCGCCTTCGAAGGAGGCCCCGGCGGAGCGCCGGCCATGAAGCCGTATGATTTCGACGACCTGGTAGCCGCGCTGAACGCGGTCCAGCCCTACGATTGGGCGAATTTCCTGAATAGCCGCCTGCATTCCACGGCGCCGCACGCGCCGCTGGGGGGCATCGAGCACTCCGGCTGGAAGCTGGTTTACGATGCCGAGCGCTCGGAGTTTCTGAAGGCTGAAGAAGCGGAACGAAGGATGATCGATCTCAGCCACTCGATCGGCCTCAAGGTCAAGGAAGACGGCACGGTCATCGATATTGCCTACGGCGGCCCGGCCCATAAAGCCGGTATCGCGCCCGCCGTCACCATCGTGGCCGTCAACAACCGGCAATTCACGCCCACCATATTGCGGGAAGCCGTCCAGGCCACGGCCTCCACTACCAAGCCGCTGGAGCTGCTGATCAAGACCGGCGAGTATTACGAGACGCACCGCATCGACTATCACGGCGGCGAACGATACCCCCACCTGGTGCGCGACCCCGCCGTTCCGGACCTGCTATCGGAGATTCTCAAGCCCCTGTAGCAAAAAGGGGACAGACGCATTTTTCGTGGAGGAAAATGCGTCTGTCCCCTTTCCTCCTTTCCCTTACACTGGAGTCTGGGAGCTTTCATGAGATTCCGCCGTCTCCTCTTTCTGTGCGCCCTAGCCCTGCCCGCCGTGGCCGACGAGGGCATGTGGCTCTTCAATCAATTCCCCAAGGACCAGGTCAAAGAGAAGTACGGCTTCGAGGTCACCGACCAGTTTCTCGAGAACCTGCGGCTGGCCTCCCTGCGCATCGGCGGCGGATCGGGCTCGTTCGTTTCGCCCAACGGCCTGGTCTTCACCGATCATCGCGTGGCCTCCGATTGCATTTCGAAAGTCAGCTCGGCGCAGCACGATTACGTTAAGGACGGCTTCTACGCCGCCACCCGCCAGCAGGAGCTTCAGTGCCCCGGCCTCGAGGCCGACGTCCTCGTCGGCATGGAGGACGTCACCAGCCAGGTGAAGGATGCGGCCAAGGAGGGCGTCAAGGCCGCCGAGGCGATCGAGAAGAGCAACGCCGCCATCGCGCGCATCGAGAAAACCTGCGCCGGCAAAACCGGCGGCACTTGCACCGTCGTGCAGCTTTACTCGGGCCAGCGCTTCGATCTCTATCGGTACAAGAAGTACACCGATTTGCGGCTGGTGTTCGCTCCCGAGTTCGGTATCGCCTTTTTCGGCGGCGACCCCGATAACTTCACCTACCCGCGCTACGACCTCGACATCGCTTTCCTACGCGCCTATGAGAACGGCCAGCCCGCCGCCACGCCGCACTACCTCAAGTGGAGCGCCGATGGCGCCCAGGACACCGGGCTGGTATTCGTCGCCGGAAACCCCGGCGCCACCTCGCGCCTCGCGACCGCCGCGCAGCTCGCCTTTTACCGGGACACTTCGCTGCCCCTGACCCTCGCGCGCTTGCAGACGCGCATCCAAGCCCTGCGCGCCTTCGCGGCCCAGAGCCAAGAGAACCGGCGCCTGGCGCAGGAGACCTTGCTCGGTTTCTCGAACACTTACAAATCGACGGCCGGCAAGCTCATCGGCTTGAACGATGTCGTGCTGATGGTGCGCAAACAGGCCTTCGAAAAGAAGCTGCGCAATGCCGTCGAGCGCGACCCCAAGCTGGGAACCGCCGCCGGCAAAGTGTGGGACGAGGTGGCCGCCGCTTACAAGACCTGGACGCCCTTCGAGAAGCCCTACCAGGTCCTGGAGAGCCCCGCGGCCCTGGGGTCGAATTTGTTCCGCATCGCCCGCCAGATCGTCCGCCTCTCCGAGGAGCGTGGTAAACCCAACGACCAGCGCCTGCCCGAGTACCGCGATGGCGCCCTGCCCTCGCTCGAACTCGCCTTATACTCGCCCGCGCCCATCGACGATGCGCTCGAGACCGTGCTCCTGGCGCAGTATCTTGAAGACCTCAAGGCTCTCGGTGAAAAGGAAGCGCCCGTCAAAGCCCTGCTGGGCAGCCTGACTCCGCAGCAGGCCGCCGCCGGGTTCGTGCGCTCCACCAAGCTGAAGGATGTCGCCGAGCGGAAGCGTCTGGCGGCCAGTCATGAAGCGGTCCTCAACTCCAACGACGGCATCGTCCGCCTGGCGCGGTTGCTCGACGAACCGGCTCGCAAGATCCTCACGAAGTATCGGGACACCATCGAATCCGTGGACGCTTCGAGCGTCGAGCGCATCGTCGAATACCGGCTCAAGGTGCTCCCCGCCGGCGAGTATCCGGATGCCACCTCCACGCTTCGCCTGACCTTCGGGGTGGTGAAAGGCTACAAGGACAAGACGGAAGCCCCGGTTCCCTATGCCACCACCTTCGGAGGCTTGTATTATCTTGCGGGAAACCAGGACCCCTATAAGCTCCCCCAGCGCTGGGTGGATGGCCAGCCGCTGCTGGACCTGGTGACGCCGTTCAACTTCGTCAGCACCTGCGACATCAACGGCGGCAACTCGGGCAGCCCCACGGTAAACTCCAAGGGCGAAATCGTGGGCATTGTCTTCGACAATAACCTGGAGGCTCTGTCGCTGACCTACCTATATAGCGACGAGCAGGCGCGCGCTGTGCACGTGGCCTCGCAAGGCATCGTCGAGGCCTTGCGCAAGCTTTACCAGCCGGCGGCGCTGCTGCGGGAACTGGGTGTCACTCCACCGTAACGTGCGTCCCCTTGGGCTCTTCTTCCTTCGAAAGATGCGCGATCCGGTCGTCGATCAGGGCGCGCATCCCTTTCAGGAATTCGACGCGCGAATTCTTGAAGTGGCCGCGCGTGGCTTCCGACCAGCGGCGCTCGATCAGCGGCAGCATGGTGCAGAAGAAGCAGCCCGACTGGCTGCTTTCGCCCTCAGCCGTCTTTTCTTCCATTTCAACTCTCCTTCATTTCCACGGTCAGAATTCTATTTTCCAACTTTGCGCGGCTGGGGGAAAGGCCGGCCATGGAGGTCGGCAGTCCGATGTGCCGGCGCAGCGTGCCGATTTCCACCACCAGCTCATCGCCCTTCTTGAACAGCCCCACCTCGCCTTTCGCGGCGAATGGCAGTTGCAGCCGCACTTCGTAGTGGCCATCGCGCTTGGCGAAGGTGTAAGGCGCTTCGGTGCGGCCGATGGCCGCGGGATCTTCCCCGCTGGCGTAGAGCGCGCGGGCCAATTCTTCCAGATGCTCGCGCCCCAGCACCTCGTGCGTGAACAGCGGAATACGCTTCACCGGAACGGGCGCGAAGTAAGCGTCGATCTCCTCCAGAATGCGGCTCTGCGACGCGCGCCACTCCTCAAAATAGGCGTCGGTCACTGCGAGCGGCAGCACCCGGTTCACCAGAATGCCGTCCACGGCCAGCCCGTGCAGCGTGAAATAGACGAACGCGCGCTGGGTCTCGCGCAGCACCATGCGTTCCGGGTTGGTGACCAGCCGGACGCTGGTGATTTGCGGGTCTTCGAGCAGCTCGTCGACGCCCGCCAGCCGCCCGAACAGGTTCTGGATGTTATCGAAATAGTTGTCGGAGGGCAGCTCGAACGGCGCCACCCGGTTGGCGATGGGGCGCACGGCTTTCAGCAGCCCGCGCTGGAACGCAAAGATGTGCTTCATGTACCATTCGAGCGTGGTCGGCATGCTCACGAAGCGCATGGATTCCGCCGTGGGTGCGCAATCCAAGACGATGACGTCGTAGCGCTGCTCGCGCCGGAACTGGTTCACATACATCAGGGCGCTTAGCTCTTCCATCCCCGGCAGGATGGCCAGCTCCTCGGCCTCCACGTCGCTGATGCCGGTGGTGCGCAGCACCGACACCACGTAGGCCGAGATCTCCCTCCAGTGCCGCTTGATTTCCTTCTGGATATTGACTTCGTGGATGGCCAGCCGCTCGTTGATGGGGTACGGGTCCCCGGTCTTGCCATGAAACAGTTCGGTTTCGAGGTCGAACGCGTCTGCCAGGCTATGGGCGGGGTCGACGCTCATCACCAGGGTGCGGTATCCGAGACGGGAAAGTTCCAGCCCGGTAGCCGCCGCCAGGCTGGTTTTCCCCACCCCTCCTTTGCCGCTGAACAGGAGGATGCGCATACTTTGATTCTACCCGTAGCGCCGGCGGTCTATGCCGCCGGTGCCTCGGACCGGCAAGCAATGTTCGACGCGGAGACGCGGGGACGCGGAGAAAGACGCGGAGAAGAACTTTGAGGAAAAGGACTGATGCGTGTGACGACCCCGCGCGCCGCTACCGGGGGTTCGAACGCGGAGCCAGCGGAGTAACCGGCTCGGGACGCAGCCTCAGGTCTGGCGGCGGGCCTCAAAAGAATCGTGAATCACTACGCAGCCCTCGGTAGCACCGCGTGTCTCCGCTTGCTCTGCGTTCGAACCCGGGGAACAGCGAGATCTCGATTCTCTCATCCTCTCCGCGTCTTTCTCCGCGTCTTCGCGTCTCCGCGTCGAAATGGAATCTCACTCATTCGCATCAAACTCGCCGGTCCGAGCGCCTTAGCCCACCCCCACCGGCGGCAAGACCGCCGGCGCTACACCCCGAACATCGCGTGGTACTTCCGCGGCAGCCGCGCGCGGCGCATTTCGCGGTCGACGAAGATGTGGCGCGTGTGCCCCGTCGCCAGCACCCGGTCACCCTCGGCCAGCCGCATTTCGTAGCCGAAGGTCGCCATGCGGGTGTTGGCCTCTTCTATCCAGGTTTTGACAATCACCTGGTCGTCGAAGCGGGCCGGCGATCGGTAGCGGCAGCAGGCTTCGGCCACCGCCAGAAGCACGCCGTCCTCGCGCTCCATATCGCCGTAATTGAAGCCCAGGGCCTTGCACAGTTCCACCCGGCCCACCTCCATCCAAACCAGATAGTTGGCGTAGTAGACCACTCCCATCTGGTCGGTTTCGGCGTAACGCACGCGCAAACGCGTTTCGATAGCGGTGTTCATTGGGAAATTGCATTGTAACCCGGCGCAACGCGGGGCCGCCCGCAACCGTCTGTTAGAGTGGCCTTTGGTAGAGCATTTCGCCGCTGGATTTTACGTAGGCGTATGTACTATACTGTAAACACAAATGCGGGTCGAATGGGATGAAGCGAAAAACGAAATAAACCGCAGGAAGCACGGTATTGGATTTGAAACAGCGCAACTCGTTTTCGATGACCCCTGCTGCGTGACGTTTGTAGAGCGGCTCATAGATGGTGAGGAACGTTGGCACGCAATCGGCTCGATTGAGAAGATCATCATCCTCGTGGTAGTGCATACATATCGGGAAGAAGTTCCAGATGAAGTAGTCCGCATCATTTCGGCCCGTCCTGCGACCCGGCGGGAGAGGAAACTTTATGCCCAAGCTATCGGCTGAGAATCGGAAGGAGCTTCAGAAGCTCGCTGCCCGGCCGGATCGTGAAATCGACCTGACCGACATTCCTGAAATTCAGAAGATCCCTTCAGATGCCGTAATCGGAAGGTTTTATCGACCGAAGAAGACTATTGTGACCATTCGCCTCGATGCAGATGTAGTAGCGTGGATAAAAGCATCGGGCGAAGGTTATCAGACTCGAATCAACGCCTATCTTAGACAAATGATGCAGCAGAGCCGTTAGCATCAAGGCGAGCTGCGCCGAGCCGCTGGTGGGGAAGTATATAAGTGCCCTTGGTAGAGCCTCGTATGCGCGTGCGAATCCTGTTCTTTGGGGTATTGAAGGATCTGGTGGGACGGCCGTCGGAAGAGGCCGACTTTCCCGAGGGGGCCGATCTGCGGGCGGTCTTCGACACCGTGGCCGCGCGCTGTCCTCCCTTGAAGGAAATGGCGCGCAGCATTGTACTGGCTCGTAACCGGGAATTCGCGGACCTCTCCACGAAAATCGAGGACGGCGATGAAGTGGCCTTCCTGCCGCCCGTGAGCGGCGGCGCCGCGGACATCCCCGCGGAAGCGGGCCACTATTTCGCGCTGACGGACCACCCGATCGATACCCGCTCCATCATCGAGCGTCTGCTGACCGGCGCGGAAGGCGCGGTGGTCGCATTCGAAGGCACCGTCCGCAACCAGACCAACGGCCGGCCGGTGCTCTGCCTGGACTATGAATGTTACCGGCCCATGGCGCTCGCCATGATGGCCAAAATTGGACATGAGGTCGCCGCCGCCCACCAGGTGACCCGCGTGGCCATGGTGCATCGCCTGGGCCGCCTGTTGATCGGCGAGACCAGCGTAGTGGTAATTGCGACGGCCCCTCACCGGAAGGCGGCGTTCGAAGCGGCGCTCGAAGGCATCGACCGCCTGAAGAAGACCGTGCCCATCTGGAAGAAAGAGCATTTTAGGGACGGCGAGGTCTGGGTGGAAGGAGAGTGGGATCGGAATGTTCCGGTGGCGGGTTAGACACTGCCTCTTGCCGCTCCTCTGCGCCGCCCTCTCGGCGCAGCAGGCCCCCGTGTTTCGCGCCGACGTCGACCTGGTGCGCGTCTTAGCGACCGTCAGGAACCAGGCCGGTGAGCTGGTGGGCGCCCTCCAGAAGGACGATTTCACCGTGTTCGACAACGGCGCGCGCCAGGAGATCGCGGTCTTCGAACGCCGCACCGAACTGCCGCTTTCCATCGCCCTGCTGGTGGATACCAGCGGCTCCACCAACAAGGAATTGCTGTACGAGACCGATTCCGCCGCGCGCTTCCTGCGCGCCTTGCTCTCGGAGGGCAATCCGGAGGACGCCGTCGCGCTCTACAGCTTTAATTACGAAGTCACCATGCAACATGACTTCACGCACAATTACCGGTCGCTCGAAGCCCGGCTGAAGACGCTCCACGGCGACGCCGGAACGGCGCTCTACGATGCCATCTTCTTGACAGCGCGCGATCTCGAGCCGCGCCAGGGCCGTAAGGTGATGGTGATCGTCACCGATGGCGGCGATACCGTCAGTTCCAAGGATGTCCATGCCGCCCTCGAAGCCGCCCAGCTTGCCGATGCCGTCATCTATCCCGTGGTCGTCATGCCCATCACCAACGATGCAGGACGGAATATCGGCGGCGAACACGCCCTGCAATTCATGGCGGAAGGCACTGGCGGACGGCCCTTCCTGCCCAGTCTGGGCGCGGAACTCGACAAGGCTTTCGCCGACATCATTACCGAGCTGCGCACCCAGTATCTGCTGGCCTTCTACCCGCATAACGCCCCGCTCACCAAGGACCCCTTCCACACGCTGGAGGTCCGGGTCGGCCGGCCCGAATTGCGAGTCTCCGCGCGCAACGGTTATTATGGTGAGGTTGAGGGCGGAACCGGCACGCCCGGCGCCCGTACTTCCATAGACCCCGACGGGGAGAAGAAGCGGCAGAAAAAGTGAGTACTCCAGAACACGGTGGAAAAGCCGGCCGCGCGCCGGAGCAGACGTTTGAAGAAATCAGGTATCTCAAACGCCTGATCGAGAATGCCACGCCCGTCCGCGTGAAGATGGAGGATGGAGAAGAAGTGGTGGGCACCATCGAATACTACGACCGGTCCTTCATCCGCCTGACCCGCAAGGGCTTGCCCAACCTTTTCATTTTCAAGCACGATATCAAGTACCTCCAGGAAGAGAGTTGACACTGCCCTACTTGGAAAAGGCCGTGGACATCGCGCGCGAGGCCGGCGCGCTCCTGGCGAATTACTTTGAGCGGCGCGTGGCCGTCGAACTAAAGGGTGAGTTCGACATAGTGACCGAAGCCGACCGCGCCTCGGAAAAACTGGTGGTCGAGCGCTTGCGGTCGCACTTCCCCTCGCACGCCATCGTCGCCGAGGAAGGCGGCGGGCGCGAAAGCTCCTCCGAATACTGCTGGTTTGTGGACCCTCTGGACGGCACCACCAATTTCGCCCATGGGTTCCCCATGTTCAACGTCACGCTGGGCCTGGCGCGCGCCGGCGAAATGATTGCCGGCGTCATCTACGACCCCATCCGGCAGGAACTCTTCACCGCCGAGCGCGGCGGCGGCGCCTACCTGAACAACCGCCGCATTCGCGTCTCCACGATTCAGCGGCTCGAGGACAGCCTGCCGTGCACCGGCTTCCCCAGCCGCAAGCGCAGCCAGAGCGTGAATATCCACTTCTACTACCAGTTGGCCATGGCCACGCACGGCGTCCGCCGCACCGGATCGGCGGCCATCGACCTGGCCTACGTGGCTTGCGGGCGCCTGGATTTCTTCTGGGAGTTCGGTCTAAGCCCCTGGGACATGGCCGCCGGCACGCTCCTGGTCGAGGAGGCGCAGGGCCGCGTCTCCGATATGAACGGAGCGCCCCACAGCATCACCGCCTCCGAGCACCTGCTGGCGGATAACGGCGCGCTGCACGGCCAAGCCCTTGAGATTTTCGGAGAAATCTTCCGGGGGCAATTCAGGGTGCCGATCCCGGCGATCTCGGGCTGAGAACGGGCGAAAAAGCCAATTAGACCTTGTTCATTGAGGCTTATCCGGAAATAACCCCGGCATCCAGCGCGTGGCCAGAGTAGCGGAGAACGCCAGACGCAGTGGGGAGCGCGGGCTGTCGGATAAAAGCACGCCCTTCTCAAGCAGCGCCGATACGATACGGCGGGCTTGGCGCTCGCCGGTGCCCACGACGGTGCCGGCGTCGCCGCGAGGCAGCTCGCCGCGATACAGCACCGCTTCCAGAATGCTGCCCGATTTTGCGGGCAACTGGCCCATCCCGATCTCTTCTTCGGTCCAGAGCAGGATGCGCGTGCGCAGGCGATCGGGCTGCATCAGGCCTTCCATGAACGCGACCTGATCGGTGCAGACCGTGAGGAAGAAGCGGGTGAATTCCGCGAGCGCTTCTTCGCTCAGCGTGCCGCGGCCGTCCAACTCGTTGCGCCGGGTCATGTCGCAATTCGCCAGCAGCGTTTTGTACTGCTGGACGTTCCGCGCAAGGCCGCGCGCCACCGACCAGACCGCGCCGGTATCGAGGATGTCGAGCAGCATGGCGTGCGACATCAGGCGCGCCACGCGGCCGTTGCCGTCCATAAAGGGATGCATCCATAGCAGGCGGTGGTGCGCGCCGGCCGTGGAGACGATCCAGTCGGCTCTGCCCAGATTGCCGTACACCCGCTCGAAACGCTCCAGGAAGCGCGGCAGGGCGCCCGGACTGATGGCGATGTGGCTCCCCACCTGGACATCGCGCCTGCGGAATTCGCCGGGCAGCAGGCGGATGCGTTCTTTAGTTAAGGGATCTTCGACCCAGAGGAGATCCTCGGGCAGCAGTTCGCAGAAGCGCCGGTGAATTTCCGCAATCGCCCCGGCTCCGATGGCGACGCCGCCCTTAAGGCCGCCGCTGTCGATCCATTGCTGCACGGCGATGTGGGCCTTGGCTTCGAGCTGCAAATCGCGCTGCCGGCGATCCTGGCTGTAGTCGTTCTTCAACGCGCGCTCGATGTCCGCGGGATGGGTGTCGTGGCCCTCGATGAGGTTGGAGTAGTAGCAGTTCATGGCGCGGACCAGACCGGCCAGCGAGGCGAGCAGGGCAGGGGGCAGGCTGCGGCGGAAGCCCGCGGACTTCTGAGTGAGGTCGAGCGCGAGGTCGGTAAGCGGCCCCCGATAGCGCGAGCTGTCCGTGATCAGGAGCGGCTCCATCAGGGAAACAAGCTCGCCCCGGTCTTCCGCTTTTATGTCCGCATCCATGGCCGCCCTTTTGAATCTCACAACTATATGTATATAATTGCATTACTCGAAATGCAAGCTGTGATATGGCCTAGCGAATGTCCGCAATAAAGTCCTGTAAATAGCAGCGCCGTGGACGCAACAACCATCCAGGCATCCCCGGCCTCGCCGCGGACGCCGATCAATCAAGAGCCCACCGGCCGCGGTTCAAAAATAGACGTTTTTCCGCGATTTTCTGAATCGGGCTACACGAACGGGTGGCTGATTCGAACGCCGGGGATTTCCTGCCCGTGGTTCAAGGCTTCCGTGTACAGCACCGCCGCACCGGTCCGCGCCGCCGCGAGGACAACCAGTGCATCCCAGAATGAAATCTTCGCCTGGCCGGCCAGCCCAACGGCCGCTCGAATCGCCGCATAATCTATGGCCATCACGGGCCAAGCTGTCAGATCTTCCAGTACCGCCAGCGCTTCATCGTTAGAGCAAGGCTGGCTCACCTTGCGGGTCAGCGTTACGAAAAGCTCCTGCAACACCTGCGTGCTCACTCGCAGGCGGTCCTCTTCCATCAACTCGTTTATCAGCCGTTGGGCAACCCGCTTCTTCGGCGAACTGCTCTTACCGAGCGCATACACCAGCACGTTGGTGTCGACGAAACTCAGGTCCTTCTCAACGGTCATAGAGTTCGTCGCGGCTCCACGTACGGTCACCGATTTCGACCAAGTCCGTCTCGAACGCCTTTCTCAACCTCGCCCGGGCCAGTCGCCTCCGGCTGGGCTCCTCCACCAGCCCTGCCAGGTACTCCCGCACCAGTTGATTCACGCTGGTCCGCTGATCGAGGGCAACTTTTCTGGCCGCCAGGAGTAGATCCTCCTCCACAACCAAAGTCACATTCTGTCTGGCTTTTTCCATAACCCCGGTATAGCACCGTATCCGTGCTGCACGGATTCCGTGCACTCACCCCTGCCCTCGGTACCACTCCAGGGTCCGCCGCAGGCCCTCTTCGAACGAAAACCGCGGCGCGTGGCCCAGCTCGCGCACGGCCGCCGTGGTATCGGCTTGCGAGTCGCGCACGTCGCCCGCGCGCGCAGCGCCGTAGACGGCCGGGATACTGACTCCCTCCATCTTCTGTAGCAGCGCCCACGCCTGGTTCAACGTGATCCGGCCGCCGTTGCCGCCGTTGTAGAGCTTGCCTGATATGTTGCCGGCGCGGGCGGCTTTCAAATTGAGGTCGGCCACGTCCTCCACGTAGGTGAAGTCGCGCGACTGTTCGCCATCGCCGAAAATCGTGGGCGAGCGCCGCTCCAGAATCGCCTTCATGAAAAGCGACAGCACGCCCGAATACGGGCTCGATGGGTCTTGCCGCGGGCCGTACACGTTGAAATAGCGCAGCGCCACGGTTTCCAGTCCGTAGACGCCCGAGAAAACCGCGCAGTAGTATTCGCCCACCAGCTTCTGCAATGCGTAAGGCGACTTCGGGCGCGGTGTCATCGTTTCCACTTTGGGCAGCACTTCGGTGTCGCCGTAGGCGGAGGACGATGCGGCGTACACCACGCGGCCCGCCTTCCCTTCCCGAGCCGCGCGCAGCACGTTGAAGGTTCCGTCGATGTTCACCTCGTGCGACGGCACGGGGTCGTCAATCGACCGCGGCACACTCGGAATGGCGGCTTCGTGGAATACCACCGCCGCCCCGCGGATGAGGGGCGCGATCTCTTCGTAGTTGCGGATATCGGCGCGTTGGAAGTCGATCGCCCCGCGCACTTCCTCCAAATTCGATTCGCGCCCGGTCAGCAGATTGTCGATGACAACCACCCGGCCGGCGCCCTCGCGCAGCAGGCTGCGCACAATCGCGGAGCCGATAAACCCCGCGCCTCCCGTGACAACGTAGTGGCTCATATTGGCAATTGGGCGATCTCGGATTCCAGATGGCGCAGAGATTCGTTGGCCAGCCGCTCGGCGCCGGGGGTAAAGTCGAAAGCTTCCAGCGATACCCATCCCGCGTAGTGGCGGCGCCGCAGGGCCTCCAGCACCGGCTTGAAGTCGTAGTCTCCGGCCCCGCAGTGGCGCCCGTCCAGCTCGTTCACGTGGACGTGGCGGATGTAGTCGAACCAGCGCTCCACCAGCGCGGCGTGCGGCAATTTTTCGTCGATGGCGTTGTGCACGTCGAACATGGTCTGAATGTACGGGCTGCCGATTTCGCGCACCACGGCGACGGCTTCCTCGAGTGTCTGCACGACGTCGGATTGATTGGCCGGCAGCGCTTCCACCAGCACGCTCACCTGGCGACCGGCGGCATGCGGCGCCACCCCGGTTAAGCCGTCGATGAAGTTGTGGGTGGCTTCCCCGCGCGTGAGGCCGCCCGTGGTGGACCGCTGTTGGGGCGAGCCGAAAACCATCACGCCGTCGGCCCCCAGGTCCGCGCACAGATCGATCAGATGGCGGATGTGCTCCCAGCTTCGCTGACGCAGCCCGGCGTCCGGTCCGCTGACGTGCAGCCCCGCGGGGCTGACCATCAGCCAATGCAAGCCCACGAAGGTCAATCCTTCCGACCGGACGATCTCGCGGTACTCGCGGCGCTCGGCCGCGCTGATGTCCGCGGGCTTCTCCGCCAGCGTGAACGGCGCGATTTCGATGCCCGTATAACCGGCCTTGCGGATCGCCTTGCAGGCGTCGGCGAACGGCCATCCCTCAAACGCCTCGTTACACATGGATTGGCGAAAGCGGTACGGCATGAATCACCAGTTTACGATGAGCGGCAGGCCGCGGGAGGTGCCGATCATGCACCCAAATCTCGATAACACCAATTCATCATTCTGGCCCGGTCGGCCACACTCAGACCCGGCGCCAGCCCTCCCTTAACTGTGACCCAGCGAATCCTCCGCTGGCGGCCGGCCGCGCGACTCTCGCTCTCGCCCAGCTCCCTCCGCAAGCCGCGCTCGACCAGAGATCGAAGCGTCATTCTCCTCTCGGCCGCGAGCTTTTTCACCGCGATGAGGAGATCGTCCGGAAGATCGATGGTGGTTTTCATACAGGTTCCCAGATACCATAATATGCGGCGTGCAGCCAACCATGAACCTCGAGTGCCTGCTGGTCGCCGACGATCTCACCGGCGCCTGTGACGCCGCCGTGCACTTTGCGCATCGCGGGTACCAGACCCACGTTCGCCTGGATGGCCACGGCGAAGAAACCGGCGTGCTGGCCATCAGCGCCGAGAGCCGTCATCTGAACGCGGCGGAGGTTCGCCCAGTCATGGACGAACTGGCGCGACGGCTTCCGGTGGCTCGGGCGCGCATCCTGTTTAACAAGATCGATTCGACTTTGCGCGGCAATGTGGGGAGGGAGATCGCCGCTGCACTCACCGCGTTCGGTTGCGAGGCGGCCGTGATTACGCCCGCGTATCCGGTCATGGGCCGAACCGTCGAAGGCGGTTACTTGCGAGTGGCTGGCGCGCAGGCTATCGAGCTGGCCGCGCGCCTGGGCTTGGACGCCTGCGTGCACGTGCAGCCCTCGGCGGTCCACGCCGCCATCGAATCCGGCGCCCGCTTCATATCCGTGGATGCCGTGTGCGACCGCGACCTGGACACGATTGCGGCGGCCGGCCTTGGGTCGGGCCGGCGTATCCTCTGGTCCGGATCGGCCGGCCTGGCTTCCGCGCTGGCCCGGACATTGCCGTGCTGGGCAGGTCGGGGACCTGCCCCCCGGCCGGCCTCTTCCGTGCTCTTTTGCATCGGCTCCGATCACCCCGTCACCGTCGAACAGCAGCGTCGTCTGCTGGCGCTCGGCCGCAGCGAGCACGTGGTTCTCAACCTTTCGCTGAGACCAACATCGCTGAACCGCGTGCGCGAGCTCGTCGAAGACGCGGCGGGTGCCGCCACCGCGCTGGTGCTCTCGGGAGGAGACACGGCATCGCTGGTGTGCCGCGCGCTCGGTGTGCGCCGCATCCAGCTCGAAGACGAAATCGTCCCCGGCATACCGTGGGGTCATCTGTCCGGCGGCGCCTTCGATGGATGGCGGGTGGCCACCAAGTCGGGCGGATTCGGCGCTCCGCATGCTCTAATCCAAGTAGCGGACTTCTTTTTATGCCCCACCCCATAGACCAACTTCCCACCATCGCGCTCACCATGGGCGACCCCGCCGGGGTTGGCCCGGAGATTGTGCTCAAGGCACTGGCCGACCGGCGGATTGCGCCGCTGGCCAACTGGATCGTGATAGGCGATTCGCGGATTCTCGAGATGGCGGAGCGCTCGACCGGCATCAAACTCGCTTCGGCGCTGCTGCGCGATACCCTCACTTTGGGCGATGTCGGAGATTTCTCGTTCGGCCGCCTGGATGCGCGCTGCGGGGTGGCCGCGGTGGAGTACGTCCGGATCGCCACCGGGATGTGCGTGATGCGGGAGGCGGATGCCATGGTCACGGCGCCTCTGAACAAGGAAGCCGTCACGCTTTCGGGCCGCCCGTTCACCGGTCACACCGAGTACATCGCCGAGTTGTGCGGCGCCGCCGAGTCGCGCATGTTGCTGGCCACCGAGCGGCTCGCCACCGTTCACGTGAGCACGCACGTGCCGCTGCGCCACGCCTGCGATCTGAGCACTCATCGCATCGTGCACACCATCGAGCTGGGCGACAAGGCCATGCGGCTGCTCGGGTTCGAGCCGCCCCGCATCGCCGTCTGCGGCCTCAATCCGCATGCCGGCGAGCACGGACTGTTCGGCGAGGAAGAACAGAAATTCATAATTCCGGCTATCCACGCGGCCCGCGCCAAGGGAATCGAGTGCAGCGGTCCGCATGCCGGCGACACCGTCTTCCTGCAAGCGTGGCGCGGCGCCTATGACCTGGTGGTCGCCATGTACCACGACCAGGGCCACATTCCCATGAAGCTACTGGATTTCGAAGGCACGGTGAACATCTCGCTGGGAATCCCGATCATACGGACCTCGGTGGACCATGGGACGGCCTTCGACATCGCCGGTAAGAACGAGGCCGATCCGCGCAACATGAAGCAGGCCATGCGCATGGCCGCGCGCATGGCGGCCGCGCGGCTGGTACAGAGACACTGACAGCGCGCGAAGGGGGAGTAAGTGCGTTGCGGCGGCCGGGGCTCTCGGACTTGGCCCAGAGGGCACCCCCCGTGCGTATCCGGCCGCCAATGATTTGAGCCGCATCTTCGAAGCAGCGGGAAACAGGCTGAATAGCCTTTCCATGCTATCGATTCGACGCTTGACTCTCTGATATCCGATGGCATACTTCCCACCGGGTGTGATAGGACCAGTCCTAAGATCTCCCCGCCGACTGTCCGCCTTTATATGCGGCTCGGCCGTGCGAGCCTGACTAAGCGCTCTACGGGAAGTTCAGTACCACCTGAGTTGCAACGCTTCGTGGCCACGAAGAAAACCGTTGAAGGAAATGCGGTGAGCAAGTCCTTCTAACTACAGAATAACATGCCTAGTCCAAGCGATTCTCTGTAAGTGGATGAAAATGGAAGAGAAGAAAGTTGTGACTGATTCCCGCGGCCACGTGACCGCGGCGCATTGAAGCAAGTTACGAGGGCAAGCTAAAGCGTGCCCCATCTTAGGGTAGGTATTGGCCGGCCCACTCGAGCATTTGAATCAGGGCGCCGAGGCGGTTGCCGTCGGGGCCGGCTGAGGGTTGCCCGGGCGCTTCCCGCAGGGGGAAGGGCACGTCGGGCGGGTTCACCTGGTTGAACTGGGTCGCGAACGCCTGCACTCCGCCGCGGCCGCCAAGCTGGCGGGTTTGCCAGACGCGTTTGCCAAGCTCCGGATTCTTCAGCACCCAGGCGGCGTACGCCAGTGGGCGGCCCTCGCCCGCGGCTGCGTAGGCGTGCCACGCCTCCCAATACTTGGGATAGTCGATCGACATCTCGAGTTCGGACATGATCTCGACTGTGCCGAAAAGCAGATCGAAGTTAGTGGGGCCTCCGCCGCGGCCTCCGGACAGGAATTTGCCGGTCGTGGGATCGTACGGGCCGGCCCCCAGCAACTGGCCGGGTTTGGCCGCCAGGTCGAGCTGCGTCTGCATGCCGGCCTTGATCTTGTCCAGCCATTTGGTATCGCCGGTGCGCTGGTATTCGGTGGCCCAGTTGATGCAGTAAGCCGCCCAGTCGGTGCCGAAACTGGCGCTGGCATAGGGGCCGCGCTCGGGCATGCGCGGGTCCATCTTCTTGACCGCGGCGTAGGTGAAGTCGGCGGTGAGCTGCTCGCGCATGAGGTCGCCGACGCGTTCGTCGGCGGTCAGGAAATAGTAGAACCGTTTCAGGCCGGACTGGCTGATGCGAGGCTGCTTGGCGCCGTCACCCAGATGATTGACATTGTGGCGGGAGCCGAGGGGAGCGAACCTGCCGATGTGATGAACGTCCACCTCGCTGGTGTGGCGGGTCATGGCTTCGGCCAGGCGGAAGGCGTCGGCTCGGCCGGTGCGCAAGAAGTTGTACCACAGCCAATAGTCGGGCAACAACTCGGTGTTGTTCCAGGCCCAGCCGCCGATGTCGTATTTCCACTGATGGCGCGCCTCGTCGTACTGGCGCATCATGTCGCCGTAATCCCAGAATCCATACCAGCCGCGCTGATCGACCTCGTGGTTATAGAAGTCGAAGGCGCTATCCAACTGGTCCTCGAGCGCGCGCCGGGCGGGTGTGGAACGGTCCGGCAGGCTCCAGAAACCGAAGGCGCGGTTGGCGTGGTAATACTCGGGCGTGGCCACCAGCAGGGCAGGCTCGGCGGCGGTCTTTTCCATGGCGACGAGCTGGGCGTTGGAGGGGACGGTGGCGAGCGGCCAGAGGGTCAACTCGTGGGTGTTGGCGGTGCCCAGCGCGCTGTCCCAACCTTCCTTCCAGTCTTCGTAGGCCATCTCCAGGCCGTGGCCGATGGTGTCGTAGTGGCGCAGGTCCATGGCGGGGGCTTGGGGCGACCAGAACCACACCTTGATCTCGCCCGTGGCCGTGCGGGCGCCTTGAATCTCGAGCGAGGCAGGGTATTTCTGCCAGAATTTCTTGACGGCTACGGCGACGCCGCCGGTGACATCGCCGAGGAAGGCCAGGCCGAGCGCGCGTTTGCCATCGGTGGCGTGGAGCCAGGAACTCTGGTCGTTGGTGCGCTTCTCGATGGTGAATCCGTTGGCGGTCAACTGCGTCAGGCGGTATGCGTCCCAATCGGCGGCATCCTTGATGTAGGACTGCTCCCGGGCGGCGAACTCGGCGAAGTTGGGTATGCGCTTGCCGGCCACCTGATCGGGGAAGACATCGCCGCGCTGGCCGAAGACCACCACGCGGCGGCCGACCAGCGGCTTGACGGGCTCGGCCCACATTCCCACATCGCCGCCAAAGCGGACGTGGCGGTTCTGCACCTCTTCTCTGAGCGGCACGGAGAACGACATGCCCAGACCTTTGATGAAGTCCTTGTGGGCATCGCCATCGAAGACAAAAGTGTGGACCACGCGGATGGCTTCCTGGCCCGCGTAGAAGTAGAAGCGGACGGTGAACGGCAGCCACTCTCGGGACGAGGTGGTGGACTTATGGACGCCTTCGATCTTGACCACGGCGCGGACCGGACCACTTTGCTCGAGCCTCACGGACTTCACCTGGCTGACGAAATCCTCCTCACGCAGCACCTTCCTGGCGGCGTATTCCGAACGGTCTTCGAGCGTGGCGATGAGCTTGCCGTTCTGGGCGATCGGGCGGTCGCCGACGGTGAGCGACTCGAAGAGGTTCGGCCCTTGCTTGAGGATGCGGCAGCGCAAGGCTCCGGTGTCGATTTCGATGGCGGAGGCATCCGCGGTGGTCTTAATAGCGCTGGCGGGAGCAGCCGCGGTGCCGGGCGCCAGTTGCAGTGGTCCGGCGGTGTCCGGGGCGGCGCTGATGGCGTGGCCGGTCCACATGAGCGAGCCGTCCGGCCAGTAGGCCAGGGGCCAGGACTGGACGGGCACCGGCCGGCCGCCGGAGGTGAGGGCGAAGGTCGTGCCCTTCTGTACTTTTCCTTTGGCCCAGGGAACGCCCCAAGTGACTCCCTGTTGGGAAGGCGGAGGCGACTTGTCGAGCCAGTTCAAAGCAACGGGCTGCGCCAGCGCCAGGACGGGCAGCATGGCGGCCAACCCAAGCCGCAGGAGGGATGAAGGATGTCGGAGCATAGAAGCGCGATGTATAGCACGGGGAGATGGGGGAAAGCAACAGGTAGCGCCGGCGATCTTGTCGCCGGTGTTCTTTCGGTCCGAACAACCCACCGGCGACAAGATCGCCGGGGCGCTACGCCGGATGCTGTGTGGGTGAGCTACGGTTTCCCTAACGAGCACAGCGGGTCGCCCAGCACGATGCCTTGCCAGCTCAGGAAGGAGAGCGAAAGGTAATAACTGTCGGCCAGGTTGCGGCCCTGGAACCAGGCGGGGAGGAGGTAGTCGGGGCGCGCGCATCCGGTGAGATAAGGCTCGTATACGTTGCCGGAGACGCCGGTGGCGCCTTCGTGGAGATAGTCGGCGGACAGGTTCTGATTGTAGCCGCCGAACCAGTTCTCCTTGTTGGGGCCGAATATCCAGTCGTCGGGCGGGCGTTTCAGGGTGCGGGCATTAGTGGAAACGAACTCGGTGACAATGGCGCCCGGCAACCACTGGAAATTCAGCCAGCGCTTCTTGCGGTTGCCATCATTCGACCCCCAGGAGGCGTAGCCGATCACGTTCTTCTGGTCGTAAAGGACCTGGGTGGTTTCATCCATGATGACGCGATCGGCGGGCAGGAGAATGGCGGCGGTGCGGAGCCAGTCGTTGCCCGGTTGGTCGTCGGGGGAACTGAGATCGACGACAAACTTGCCGCGGTTACGGGCGGCCAGGGAGCGGTCGATCATGGTTTTGACATCGGCGAGATCCCAGGCCGCCAGACGGGTGACCAGGTAGATGGGAAAGCGGGGATGGCGGAACTCTTCATCGCGTTTCATGAAGAAGGGGTTTGGAATGCCGCCGCCGCGCGGGAACTGGACGCCTTTCAGCTTGGAATAGAGCAGCGCCAGCTCGGAATCGACGGAGCAATGCTCGGAGGTGAAGAGCGACCCTCCCGAGCCATCCACCTTGAGCGGCACTCCCAAGGTGGTGACGATGTAGAGCACCTTTTCCTGAAGCCCGCCCTTGCGGAGGCAGTCGCCGACGGGGCGCTCGATCTGTTCCACATAGGTATTCCAGGAGATTTCCTCGTCGGAAATGGTGGCGATGTAGCAGACGTTGCCGACGGGGATGGAACGGCGAGGGCGGTAGTAATCGGCGATGGCGCGGGAAACGGGGTCGTTGCGGTTTACCACCAGCAGCACATTGGCTCCGGTCTGGGCCCCAAGGCCGGGGACTAAAGCGAGGAGAAAGAGGAGCGGGACCATTGGCTGATCTGTATTTGATGGTAGCCGCGACGGGCGGCGGGCCGCAAGCGCACCAGCCGGAGGCCTCTGTTACAATACTTAAGCAAACGCGCCCCAAGGGCGCATCATGGACTTCGACCAGCTTCATACATTTCTGGAGATTGTCCGGCTGAAGAGCTTCTCCAAGGCCGCTCTGACGTGTTACCGCACGCAGCCGGCGATTAGTGCGCAGGTGCGCCAACTGGAGCAGGAACTGCGGGCCGACCTGTTCGAGCGCTTCGGGAGCCGTATCTCGCTCACCACTGCGGGCAAGGTTTTCGCGGAATATGCGGAGCAGATGCTGGAACTGCGTAAGCGGGCGCAAGACGCTGTGGCGGAGCTGGAAATCAGCCCGCGCGGCGAACTGGCGATCGCGGCCAACGAAGCCACCTGTATCTACGTTTTGCCAAAAGTGTTTTCCGAATACCGCCAGCTTTTCCCGGCGGTGCAGCTCCAGGTGCTGCGCTCCTATGGCGCGCGGGTAGTGGAAGCGGTGATGGAGAACTCCGCGGATTTCGGCCTGACGCAACTGCCGGTGGAAGAGAAGCGCTTGCAGGTGGTGAACTTCTACCACGACGAGATCCGGCTGATTGTTCCGGCGCGGCATCCTCTGGCGGACAAGAAATCGGTAACGCCGCAGGACCTGCTGGAGCACTTTCTGATTCTTCCCAAGCAGGGCAAGACGCGGACGCGGCTGAACGAATGGCTGGAGCCGGTGGAAGACGACATGCGCATCTCGATGGAACTGGATTCCACGGAGATGATGAAGCGGTTCGTGATAGCGGGCCTGGGGGCATCGTTCCTGGCGGTTTCGAACTGCGGCGAGGAAATAGCCGCGGGGAAGCTGCTGGCGATTCCCCTCGCGCCGGAACGCATGGTCCGGCGGCTGGGTCTGATCTACCGTAAGGACAAGGCGTTGTCGAAGGCCGCCCTGGGATTCATTCAGGTGGTGCTGGAACATATGGGAGAGGAAGCCTCGGCAGGGCGATGACTTGCAACCGTTGCGGGAAAGATTTCGACGAAACGGAAGCCCGGTGCCCGCATTGTGGCGAGGCCCAGGCCGGCGCCTCGGGTCTGTTTCAGACATCCACGGTCTTGATCTCCTCGGGCGGCTCGGACCTGGTATACCGCACGGTGGAGGAGGTCCCGCGGGGCCTGCGAACGAGGCTGCTGAAATCCACCAGCGGAGGGAATTCCGGGATCATTCTAATCGCCGACCGCCGCGGACGGAAAGAGATCGCTAAGGTCGTGGGGGAGCTTCCGGGCGGCCGGAAACGGGCGGGGTGGCCGACGTCCGGCCGGAAGCGCGGCGTTGCGGCCGTGGTGGTGCTGCTGCTGGCCCTGGCGCTGGTGGCGTGGGCATTTGCCCACCACTGGCGGTGATGGTGGAGTTCCTATGAACCGAAGAGCGGTGGTATTGGGATCGGACGGGCAATTGGGAGTCGAATTGGTCCGGGAACTCAGGGCGCGGGGCTACGCGGCGATGGGTTGGGACCGGGACGAAGTGGACATCACGGATGCCGCGGCGGTGGAGCACGCGATTGCCGGGTTCGACGCCGAAGTGGTCTTCAACGCAGCGGCCTACAACCAGGTGGACGTGGCGGAAGAGGAGCCGCAAGCGGCCTTCGAGGTGAATGCGCTGGCGGTGCGGAATATCGCGCTGGCCTGCCGGCAGATGGATGCGCGGCTGGTCCACTTCTCGACGGATTACGTTTTCGACGGCTTGGCGCGCCACCCCTACGCGGAAGACGATCCCACGCATCCGCTGGGGGCTTATGCGGTTTCCAAGCTGGCGGGGGAGTTGTACGCGCAGGCGTATCTGGACCGGGTGCTGATTGTGCGCACCTCGGGCCTCTACGGCGCCGGGGGCCTGGCAACGGCGCGCGGCAATTTCGTGGAGCTGATGCTGCGCCTGGCGGGTTCGGGGCAACCGATCCGGGTGGTGGAAGACCACGTGGCGTCGCCGACGTTCGCTCCGCTGCTGGCGGCCCGGACCATCGACCTGGTGGACCGGGGGGGGAGTGGCCTGTTCCACATCGGGGGCGGGGCGCCGACATCGTGGTTTCAGTTTGCGCGAACCATCTTCGAGGTGGCGGGCTTGAAGCCGATGTTGCTGGCCACCAACGAGCGGGAGTATCGCACGCGCGCCAAGCGGCCGAAGTATTCGGCGCTCTCGAACGCCAAGATGGAACGGGTCGGATTAGCGCCCATGCCGCCGGTGCGGCAGGCGGTGGAAGGGTATTTCGCGGAGCGGAGCCGGGCGGTCAGCGGGATTCCGGCTTGACGGCGTAGTAACCCTTGCGCGCCTGGGCCTTGAGGTCCTTGTTGGCCAGCTTGACCTCCAGACGCCGGTAGGAGCCGTCCTTCAGGTCGTTGGTGGGCGTGTAGCCAATGGAATACTGGCTGCGCATTTCGTCCTGGAGCTCGCGGAAGACCTGGTCGAGCGGGTGGGACCGGTCCACTCGGTAGACGTGGCCGCCGGTTTCGTCGGACATCTTGTGCAACTCGGCTTCTCCGCTGCCGCCGCCGAAGCCGATGCCGAACCTGCCGTAGGCGCTGGGATCGTAGTAGTCGATGCTGTAGATGACGGCGTCGGCCTTCTGGGCGGCCTCGATGGCCTGGTTGCGGGTCATGCGGCTGCCCTGGTCCACGCCATCGGTGATGACGACGATCACTTTGCGGCCCACTTCGGTTTTCAGCTTTTCGCTGGCGGCGAGGTAGATGGCGTCGTAGAGCACGGTGCCGCGGGGATCGCCCATGGTGGGCACGGGCCCCGGAGAAATGCCGCCGACGCCGGAACTGACCTGCAATCCATTGAGCCCCTGGCTCAGCAGCCGCGCGGAGCCGGTGTAGTCTTGCAGCAATTCGGTTTCTTCGCCGAAGCTGATGAGGAAGGCTTCGTCCTTCTTACGCAAGACCTGGGAGAAGAACTGGGAGGCGGCATTGCGCTCGATATCGATCAGGTTCCGCTGGCTGCCGCTGACGTCGACCAGCAGGCCGATGGTGAGCGGGAGGTCGGTTTCCTTGGTGAAATACTTGATGGTCTGGGGCTTACCCTCTTCCAGAATGGTGAAATCCTGCTTCTCGAGGTTGGAGACGAGGGCGCCGTGCTTGTCCCGTACGGAGGCCAGAATGCTGACCACATTGACGTCCACGGTGATGGAGGGGATCTCATCGGGCGGTTTGGTCTGGGGCGGCGTCTGCGCCAGAAGAGCGGCGCCAAGCGCAAAAAGGAACGATAGTCGCATCCGGATACAATAGGTGTGACGTGTCCCCTGGCACGATTGTTTCATCATGAAGGAAGCCATTCAGCACCTCAAGCGGCGAGACCCGGTACTTTCGGAGATTATCGACCGCGTTGGAGACTATGGTATCGAATTTCGCGATCCGGATTTCGAAACGCTGGTGAAGTCGATCGTCTACCAGCAGCTTAGCGGGCGCGTGGCGAGCGTCATTTTCGGCCGCGTGGTGAAGGCGGCGGGCGGGAAACTGACGCCCGCGAGCATTCTCAAGCTGCGTCCGGCGCGTATGCGCGCGCTGGGCCTCTCGGGGCAGAAGACGGCGTACATACGCGACCTGGCGCGGCACACGCGCGACGGCAGAGTGGACTTCGCCGAACTGTTGGACCTGCCCGACGAGGCCGTGATCGAGCGGCTCACCGAGGTGAAGGGCATCGGCGTATGGACGGCGCACATGTTTCTGATCTTCGCGCTGCGGCGCACGGATGTGCTGCCCTCGGGGGACCTGGGGATTCGCGCGGCCATCCGCAATGCATATGGTTTTGCGAAACTGCCCGAGCCGGCCGAGATGGAGACGCTGGCGGCGCGTTGGCGGCCCTACTGCACGGTGGCGAGCTGGTACCTGTGGCGCAGCCTGGAACCCAACGCCAACCTGTGAATGTATAATGTGAAGCTTAGGAGAGATACCATGCGCGCAATGAAAGTAGTGCTTCCGGCGGCGATCCTGATGGCCGGCTTCCTGCTATGCACTTCGGCCACCTACGGCAAGCCCGAGTATGCCAAGAAGGAAGGGCAGAAATGCACGTACTGCCACACCAAGATGGGAGCGAAGGACCTGAACGACACCGGCAAGTGCTACAAAGAGAACAATCACTCGCTGGCCAAGTGCCAGGCGCCCGAGAAGAAGTAATTAAAAAGGGGACAGACGCATTTTCCTGTCAATCCGGCGTTATGCCGAATAGCTCTGCTTCCACCTGGAAAGCTCCGCCGCAAGCGAAGTGCGGACGGTCACAAACTGCGGGTTCTCGTACTGGTTGACCCTTTCGCGAGGGTCCACGTTGAGGTCGTATAGTTCGCCGGGCCCCTTGCCCTGGTCGCGCCGAACCAGCTTGTAGCGCTTGTCCCGGGCCATATCGGTGTTCTGATAGTGGGCGAAGACGGTGGTGCGCCAGGGCTGCTTTTTGGGCAACGGTTTCCCGGTGGCGAGGGGCAGATAGCTGCGGCCGCACAGGTTGGGGGCGGGCGGGGCGGCGCCGGTCAGATCGCAGAGGGTGGGAACAAGATCGTAGGCGCTCACCAGCTCGGGGCGCGTCAATTGCGGAGGCACGTGCCCTTGCCAGCTCCACACCAGCGGCGTAGAGACCACTTCCTCATACATGTTGGCGGGATCGGAAGCCGGCGCGGAATCCCACAGGCCGTGGCGGCCCAGCAGCGAACCACAGGTGGAAGTGAAAATAATCAGGGTCTGGTCGAGCAGGCGCTTTTCGGAAAGCCGGGCGAGGAGCGCCGCCAGATCGTCATCGAGCGCGGTGACGGCGGCCGCGGCCAGGCGCTGGTTCAGAGCGAGATCGCTCAGCATTTCCTTATCGCGGGCGGCATTCTTAGCGGGCGCCTCCTGGCTGAAGGTGGCAAACTCGACCTGGGCATAGAGGTCGCGATACTTGCGCGGCACGCCGTCGTAGGGCGGGCGCAGGTAGGCGCAGTCGACGGTCAGGAAGAAGGGCTTGCCGGCGGGCTGCTGGTCGAGGGACTTAACGGCGGCGGCGCTATCGGTGATGGCACACGCGTACCCCACCCCCGCGAGCATCTTGGAGAGTGGGACGTTGCCGGCATCCGCGTCGCCAAGCTGCATGGGGGTGCGGCCGGTGAGCAGGGTGGCGCGGCCGGGCGCGGGGGCCGGCGCGCAGGCAAAGTGATTGAGGAAGCGCAGGCCGATCTGGGCGAGCCGGTCCAGGGCGGGGGTGCGAACCTCGTTGTTGCCGTAACAGCCCAGTATCCAGCAGGGCAGGCGATCGGCCAGGATGAGCAGGATATTAGGCCGCTCGGCAGGCGTTTTGGTGGCGCCGAGGGCCGGCAGGGCGAGGCTGCCGAGGAAGAAATGGCGGCGGGAAAGGGGCATGGTGAATTACAAGTATAAGCCGGGGTGGGCGGGGCCGGTTTCCATACGGCTAAAGGAAGTTGGAGATCCGCCGATAGTTAATGAGAGCGATGACCAGCCCGATTCATGCCGACCGCCCGACCTGGAGACCCATCCTGGCGATCATAGCCGCGGCGGTGGTGGTGGCCGGAGCATGGGCCGGCTTTCGTCACGACGCGTGGGCGGGATCCATCGCCGCCGCACTGTTTGTCCTGGCGCCGGCCGGCTGGTTCTTCGCCTACCACCGCTACGTTTGGGCCGAAAGGTCCGAGGAGCAGTACCGCGTTCTATTCAACAACGGCAACGACGCCGTGTTTGTGTTTGGGCTGGGGAAAGACGGGGCCACCAACTTCATCCAAGTGAACGACGTGGCCTGTCAACGCCTGGGCTACACACGGGAGGAGTTGCTGGAGCGGTCGATGCGCGATCTTCACGCGCCCGGGACGTGCGATTTCGCCCCGATCCTGCAACATTTGCGCGCCGGGGATCCGTGGATGTTCGAGACGGAGCACCTGACCCGCGATGGCCGCGGGATACCGACCGAGATCAACGCCAGGGCTTTTCTGCTGGGCGGCCAGCGGACGGTGCTGGCCGTGGCCCGCGACATCACGGAGCGCAAGGGGATGGAGAAGGATCTCCGGATGATCGCTTCGGTGGTGGAAAACAGTACCGATCTTGTCGGCTTCGCTTCGTTGGAAGGATCGGTATTGTTTCTCAACCCCGCCGGGCGGCAGATGGTGGGCTTCGCTCCAGATGATCCGATGACGGGCCTCAGTGTGCTCGACCACGTCATGGATGAAGACCGGGAGGGATTCCGCGAACAGGTCTTGCCGGCGGTTGCGCGGGACGGCCGGTGGGAGGGGGAGACGCGGTTCAAGCACCAGAAGACCGGCGCGCCGATCCCCATGTGGCAATCCATATTCTTCATAACAGAGCAGGGGACAAACCGCCGGATCGCCATGGCGACGATTTGCCGGGACATCACGGAACGCAAGCGGGCGGAACGTTACCAAGATCTTGCCGCTGAAATCCTGGGTGCTCTGAATGAACCTCTGGGCGTACGCGATGCGGTCGGCCGGATCCTGGCGGCGATCAAGCGGGAGACGGGCTTCGACGCGGTGGGGATTCGACTACGCAGCGGCGACGACTTCCCCTACTTTGTCCAGAACGGCTTTTCCCCCGATTTTCTGCGTACCGAGAATACCCTGATTGGCCTGAACGAGAACGGCGGCGCTTGCAGGAATGAGAACGGCAGCATCAGCCTGGGGTGCACTTGCGGCCTGGTGCTTTCCGGGCAGACAGATCCGGCGAACCCGCTTTTGAGCAAAGACGGAACTTTTTGGACCAACAACTCGCTGCCGTTGCTGGATGTTCCAGCCGATCAGGATCCGAGGCTTCATCCGCGCAACAACTGTATCCATCAAGGGTACTGTTCGGTGGCGCTCATTCCCATCCGCGTCAACGGCAAGATCGTGGGACTGCTGCAGCTCAACGACCGGAAGAAGGACCGTTTCACACTGGAGCAGATCCACTATTTCGAGGGGATCAGCGCCAGCATCGGTGTGGCCCTGATGCGCAAACAGCAGAAGGATGCGCTGCTGGAGAGCGAGGAAAAGCACCGCCTCCTGATCGAGCACAGCCACGACATCATCTATACGCTCAACCGGGTTGGGGCATTCAGCTTCGTTTCCCCTGCCTGGACCGCCCTGCTGGGGCACCCGGTAGACCAGGTAGTTGGAAAACCGTTCCAGACATTCATCCATCCTGACGATCTTGCCAAGTGCATGGCGCACCTGCGGTCCGCGGTCAAGACGGGAAAACCTCAAGAGAACGTTGAGTACCGTGTGCGGCACATCGATGGATCCTGGCGCTGGCACACCACCAGCGCCGTCCTTTTGAGGGACGCAGCCGGCGCAATCGCGGGTTGCGAGGGCACGGCCAGAGACATGACCGAGAGCAAGCGGGCGAAGGAGGCGTTGCGAGCGAGCGAGGAAGGCTACCGAATGTTGGCGCGCGCGCTGCAAAGCACGGGCGAGTGCGTCAGCATCACCGACACCGAGGATCGCATCTTATACGTCAACGACGCATTTCTTCGGACCTATGGCTATGAGGAACACGAACTGATCGGCCAGCATGTCGGCATTCTTCGTCCAGCGCGCACTTCCACGGAAGTTCAAAATGGGATTCTGCCGGCCACGATAGCAGGCGAGTGGTGCGGGGAGCTATGGAACCGCACCAAGGAAGGGCGGGAATTCCCCATTTCGCTGACCACTTCCGTGGTGTACGACGAGAACGGGCGGAGCATCGCGCTGGTGGGCGTCGCCCGCGACATCACCGGACGCAAGCGGGCGGAGAGTGAACTCCACGCAGCCAAGGAAGCCGCGGAGGCCGCCAGCCGGGCCAAGAGCGAGTTTCTGGCCAACATGAGCCACGAAATCCGGACTCCCATGAACGGCATTCTGGGCATGACCACGCTGGCGCTCGACACCGAACTGAGCCCCGAGCAGCGCGAGTACCTCCGCATGGTCAAAAGCTCCGCGGATTCTCTGCTGGAACTCATCAATACCATCCTCGACTTCTCCAAGATCGAGGCGGGAAAGCTGGAGCTTGAGTCGCTCGAATTCAACCTGCGAGACACCTTGGCGCCCATCTTGAAAACTCTGGCGCTGCGGGCGCATGAAAAGAACCTCGAACTCAACTACCGGGTGAGGCCGGATGTGCCGGAGACCCTGGTGGGCGATCCGGGTGTGCTTCGCCAGATCATCGTGAACCTGGTGGGGAATGCCATTAAGTTCACCGAGCTCGGCGAGGTCAGCGTGCGGGTGGAGCGCGAGTCGGAAGAGGAGGGGAGGGAGTGCCTCCACTTCCGGGTCCAGGACACGGGAATCGGCATTCCCGTGGAGAGCCAGACAGGGATCTTCGACGCCTTTTCTCAAGCGGACAGCTCGACCACACGGCGTTATGGCGGTACCGGTTTGGGGCTGACGATTTCCCGCCGGTTGGTGGAAATGATGGGTGGCCGTCTCTGGCTCGAGAGCACACCTGGGAAAGGCGCGGCGTTTCACTTCACGGTGTGGTTGGGGAAAGGAGATCAGACGAAGCGGGCTACGCCGGAGCCGGCGCACCTGGAAGGGTTGCCGGTATTGGTGGTGGACGACAACTCGACGAACCGGCGCATTCTGGAAGAGATGCTCACTTCCTGGCGTTTCAAGCCGGTACTGGCCGAGAGCGCCCGGCAAGCCATGCGCCAGCTCGAGAAGGCGCTGGACGCGGGCCTTCCGTTTCCCCTGGTTCTGGTCGATGCCAATATGCCGGAGACGAATGGGTTTGCCTTGGTGGAGCAGATCCGGCGGGACCCAGGGCTGGCGGGGGCCATCATTATGATGTTGACTTCGGCGGGCCAGACCGGCGACGCCGCTCGATGCCGGGAGCTCGGGGTAGCTCGGTACCTCATCAAGCCGGTTGGACAGTCACAGTTGTTGGACGCAATCCTACAGGCCGTTGGAAGCGAATCACAGGCCGAGGTCCCACCATCTCAGCCCAGCACGCCCCGCCCCTCGCGGGAGGGTTTCAGGGGACTGCGCATCCTCTTGGCCGAGGATAACCTGGTGAACCAAAAGCTGGTCGTGCGACTGCTGGAAAAGCGTGGGCAAAACGTGCAGATTGCCGGCAACGGGCGCGAGGCGTTGGAGAAACTCAAGGAAGCGGACTTCGACCTGGTTTTGATGGATGTGCAGATGCCTGTCATGGGCGGATTCGAGGCCACCGCCGCCGTGCGCGAGGGGGAGAAAGGGACGGGCCGGCACATTCCGATTCTCGCCCTGACGGCCCGCGCCATAAAGGGCGATCGGGAACGTTGCCTGGCCGCGGGGATGGACGGCTACGTTGGAAAACCGATTCGATTGGAGGAGCTGTTCGAGCAAATCGAGGCGCTCATTCCATCCGTCCCGCTGGTTCGTGTGGGGACGTAGCCCCAAGGAACTCGGCGAGCGCGGCCTGCCATGCGCGCAGGGGCGGCAGTTTCGTATTGAGAAGAATCGCCTTGGGCGGACGCGCCGCCTTGCGCGGGAAATGGGACGAGGGTACGGGAAGCACGGTCACGTTCTTTCCCGCGATGTGGAAGATCTCCCGGGCGAAATCGAACCAGCTTGCGCCGCCGCTGTTGGTGAGGTGATAGATGCCGGGCGGTGGCAACGCGTCGAGCAAACCGCGCGTGCCGGCCGCCAGGTCCGGCGCGTACGTGAGGCTGTTGATCTCGTCGGAAACCACTTGCAGCGTATCCCTTTTCGCGGCGAGATCCAGCATGATGTCGACAAAGCTCTTTTTGGAAAGGTCGCTCGCGCCCTTGGGGCCGAAGATCACTGCGGTGCGGACGACGTAACACCAGGCGCCGCTGGCCGCGGCCAATTGCTCGCCGCGCAATTTGGAGCGTCCGTATACGGAGAGCGGCGCCGGAGGGTCGGCTTCGGCGTATTCGCCGTGGACGCCGTCAAAGACGTAGTTGGTGCTGTAGTGAACCAGCGGGACGCCCATGCCTTTGGCGTACCCCGCCAACTCGCCGGCGAAATCGGCATTGAGGGCGAAGGCCCGATCGGGGCGGTCCTCGGCGCCATCCACGTCGTTGAAGGCGACGCAATTCACGATGGCGTCGGGGGTGAAACCGAGCGAGCCGATTTTGGCGCGCAGCGAAGGAGAATCGAGGACGTCGATGTCTTCGCGGTCCCAGCCGACGGCCTCGGGATACAACTTCATGAGCTGGCCGCCGAGAGTGCCTTTGGATCCGAGAATGAGAACTCGCCAGTTGTTGTGGGGCATCGCCTCGGATTATAGTTGGTTTGGGCCATGATTCCCAACGTGCTGACGATTCTCCGGATCTTCTTCGTGCCACTGCTGGTCGCGGCGCTGGTCGAGCAGGATGTCGGCTTCCGCCTGGGAACTTTTACGGTGACCAACGAATGGCTGGCGCTGGCGATTTTTCTATCGGCCGCCGCCACGGACCTGCTGGACGGGTATCTGGCGCGGCGCTGGAAACAGGTCACCACCATCGGGACGCTGCTCGACCCCATCGCCGATAAGCTGCTGGTATCGGCCGCGCTGATCTCACTCGTGCAGGTGCGCGCGCTGCCGGGATGGATGGCCATTCTGATTATCGGGCGCGAATTCGCGGTCTCGGGGTTGCGGGCCATCGCCGCCGCCGAAGGCTACACCATCCAGGCCAGCGACCTGGGCAAAACCAAGATGCTCTCGCAGGTGGTGGCCATCTCCTGCATGTTGCTGAGCGTGCGCCACCCGGCGCTGCGGCGGCCGGGCATGTTCCTCATGTGGGGCGTGGTATTCTTCGCGATGCTCTCCGCGTTCAGCTACTTCGGCAAGTTCTGGCACAAGGTGGACGAGGGCGTCAAGAATCGGCGCCGGCGCGAATTGCTGACTCTGGAGCGCAAGCGGCAGAGAGCGGCGGTGCGCCGTCACAGGGGATCGAGGGGCGCGGGAGGCTTGGCCACGGGTACAATTTCGAACCCGCCCGAGGTGAACTGAACCGTCCGCACCTGTCCCTTGGGACCCACCGGGCCGACGGGTTTTCCATTCAGCGTAATGGTGACGCCGCCGGCGTTGCCCAGCCGCAGAAGCACGGTGCTGGCGGCCTCGATGGTGCGGCTTTCCTTGGCGCCCAGAGTGCCGGAGAACAGATACTTGCCGTCGCTCCGCGCCAGCACCCACACGGGTTCGTCGGCGGTCAGCTCCACACGCACAGCCGCATTGGGAGTCGATGCCGAAGCGCCGGCCACGGGAACGGGCGGCGGGGCGCCCCCTGGGCCCGGCGCCGGGGTGCCCTGTGGGCCCGGAGGCGCGGGCTGCTCCGTCGAAGGAGCGGCAACCGGAGCACCGGACGCCGGCTGAGTTCCACCGGGAGCCGTGGAAGGCTGATTCGCCGGCGATGGGGGTTGCGCGGCCGGAGCCGGCTGTGGCGCTGGTTGAACGGCCGCAACCGGCGGGCTTTCATGCGCGGGCGCCGGACGGCGCGTGTGCTGCCACCAGGTGTACAGAACCGAGCACACCAGCATGGCTGCCACCACGAGCGCCGCGGCGGAAAGCGACGACGACCAGCGCAAGCGGCTCCCGCCGACCCCCTCCCACTCCTCGACGCGCGGCACGTGGATCGCGGAATCCGCGGGTTTGGGCGCTTCGACGGACGCGGGAATCTCCGGCGCCGGCTCGAGTGTGCGCTGCAATTCGCCGGCGATTCTTTCTTCGTCGAGACCCAGCAGGCGGGCGTACTGGACGATGAAGCTCCTGGTGAAGACGCCGCCCGGGAGCTTGTCGAGCTGTCCCGCTTCAATGGCTTCCAGGAATCTCGACGAGATTTTGAGTTCTTCGGCGATCTGTCCCAGTTCGAGATTGCGCTTCAAGCGTTCGCGGCGCAGGGTCTCGCCAATGGAGGTCATACAGGTGGTCTTCCGCCCTTTGAACCCATCATACAACAAGGGCTAAATGAGGCAGGGGTATGCCTCGCCCTGCTAGCATAATCGGTTGATCTCCGTTGTGGTGGTGAATTGGAACCGGAAGGAACTTCTGCGCGCCTGCCTGGCGTCGCTCGAGCGGCAGACGGGTGTGGAGTTTGAAACCATCGTGGTGGACAACGGCTCCACCGACGGCTCGGCGGAGATGGCGGAACGGGAGTTCGGCCGGCGCGTGATCCGCAATCCGGAAAACCGGGGGTTCTGCGCGGCCAACAACCAGGGCATCGCGGCGGCGCGCGGCGAATTAATCGCGTTGCTCAACAACGACGCGGAAGCCGAACCGGGCTGGCTGGCCGCGCTCGAGCGCGCCTGTTCGGGGCGGGCGGACGTGGGTATGGCCGCCAGCAAAGTGCTGGTGTGGGAAGACCCTGGACGCATCGACAAAGTGGGGCACCTGATATTCCCCGATGGACAGAATCGCGGGCGGGGCAGCGGTACAGAGGATCGCGGCCAGTATGACCGCGAAGAGGAAGTGCTGTGGCCGGACGGCTGCGCGGCCCTGTACCGCAAGGAAATGCTGGAGCGGATCGGCGGATTCGACGAAGATTTTTTCGCCTACGGCGACGATGCCGAACTGGGGCTGCGCGCGCGCATCGCCGGCTGGAAGTGCGTGTACACGCCGCGGGCCGTGGTGCGGCACCACCGGGGCTCGACGCTGGGGAAGGATTCAGTGCGGCGGCTGGAACTGATTGAGCGCAACCGTCTGCTGCTGGCCATCAAGCTGTTTCCCTGGAGCCTGCTCTGGCTCAACCCGGTTTACTTCGCGGCGCGCGTGGCGGCGGGCTTCGCGGCGGCGCGGCGGGGCGAGGGCGACACGGCGCATTTCCCCGGCCCGCGGGGCAAGTGGGCGATGGCGCGCGCGCTGATTCGCGGCGATCTGGCGGCGCTGCGCCTGGCGCCCCGCATGTTGCGCAAGCGCGCGGACATCCGGCGCATCCGCCGGTTAACGCCGGGCGAAGTGCGGCGGCTGATTCTGGCGCATCGGCTGAGCCTGAAGGAAGTGGCATGAGCGCGTGCCTGGTGTGCGGCTGCGAGGGTTCGGCGAGGCTCTTCACTTCGCCGGACCGGCTGTACCGCACCACGGCCAAGCAGTTCGCGGTGGTGCGGTGCCGGCAATGCGGCCTAGCGCGGCTCGAGCCGCAGCCCGCCGCCGAGGAACTGCGCCGCTACTATCCCGAGAACTACTGGTTTGCGCCGGATGAGAGCGCGGCCAGCCGAATTGAAGAAGCCTACCGGCGATTGGTGCTGCGGGACCACGTGCGATTCGTGGCGCAAGCGCTGGCGGGAACTCGCGCGCGCGGCCCGCTGCTCGACGTGGGCTGCGGCGGCGGGCTTTTTCTGGGGATGATGCGCGAACGCGGATACGCCGTGGTGGGGCTGGACTTTTCGCGTGAAGCCGCGGCCATGGCATGGAAGCGGCAGCAGGCGCCTGCGGTGTGCGGCGATCTGGCACACGCTCCCCTGCGTGCCGGCAGCTTCGCGGGCATCACCATGTTCCATGTGCTGGAGCACGTGCCCGATCCGCGCGTCTACCTGGCGGCCGCCCGCGACCTGCTGGCGCCGGATGGCCGCCTGGTGGTGCAGGTTCCCAATGCGGCCTCGTGGCAGTTCCGTCTGCTGGGGCGCCGCTGGAGCGGCGTGGACGTGCCGCGCCATCTCTTCGATTTCCGCGGCTGCGACGTGGAGAGGCTGCTGAAGGAGTGCGGGATGGTGGTGGTGCGGCGCAAATACTTCTCGCTGCGCGACAACCCGGCGGGCCTGGCGTCGAGCCTGGCGCCAGGGCTCGACCCCATGGCGCGGCGTGTGCGGCGGGTGGCGGAGAGCGCCGGCGCGCGGCTGGCCAAGGATCTGGCATATTTGGCGCTGGCGGCGGCTGCGCTGCCGTTTACGCTGGCGGAAGCGGCCTTCCGTGCCGGCTCGACGGTGATGATGGAGGCGCGCAAGCGATGAGGTACTCGAGGCTCGCATACCGGCTGCCGCGTCCGCTACGGCGGCGCATCCTGCACTTCGAGGCGGAAATCGAAGATGCCGTGGCGGCGTTGGCGCGCCGGTTGCCGGCGGGCGCGCGAGTGCTCGATGCCGGCGCGGGGGAAGGGCAGTACGCGCGCTATTTCGCGCGGCAGCGCTATTGCGGCGTGGACCTGGCGGTCGGCGACACCGCGTGGGATTACAGCCGGCTGGACGCGATTGCCGATCTCACCGCGCTGCCGTTCCGCACGGGCGCCTTCGACGCGGTCCTGCATATAGTGACCATCGAGCACCTGCGCGAGCCGGGACGCGCGCTGGCCGAGATGGCGCGCGTGGCGGCGCCGGGAGCCTCGCTGCTGGTGGCGGCGCCGCACGAGTGGGAAGTGCACCAGGCGCCGCACGACTACTTTCGATTTACGCGCTACGGCCTGACGTACTTGTTGGAGAAAGCCGGCTGGGAAGCGATTGAGGTGCGCGCGGCCGGCGGCTACTTCCGCCTGCTGGCCCGGCGGTTGCTCAATGGCCTGCAATTCTTCTCGGGCGGCTGGCGCTGGTTGGGATTCATTCCCGCCGCGATCTTACTGATACCCCCTGCGCTGATTCTGCCGTTCCTGGATTTTCTGGACCGCGAGCGAAATTTCACAGTAGGATATATCTGCACGGCGAGAAAGAAAACAATTTAGCCACGGATGAACACGGATGAACACGGATAAGAAAGAACAAGAGTTTTGAGATTTTGTTTTATCCGTGTTTATCCGTGTTCATCCGTGGCCATTATTCTTTGTTGTTTTTGGAAAGGAACACTTGGACGGAGCCATCGTGGTCGATAAACCGGGGGGGTGGACCTCGCATGACGTGGTGAGCAAGATGCGCCGCATCGCCCGGACGAAAAAGATCGGGCACCTGGGGACGCTCGATCCGATCGCCACCGGGGTGCTGCCGCTGGTGCTGGGGCGGGCCACGCGGTTGGCGCAATTTTACGTGCGCAGCGACAAGATCTATGAGAGCGTGGTGCGGTTCGGGTGGTCCACCGGCACCTACGACCGGGCGGGTGAGGCCACCAGCGAAAAGACGGAGGTCGAGATCGACGCCGGCGAGTTGGAACGGGCGCTGGAGAAGTTTCGCGGCGAGTTTATGCAGACGCCGCCGCCGGTTTCCGCCAAGAAGGTGGCGGGGAAGCGGGCGTACGAATTGGCGCGGAAATCCGTAGCGGTGGAACTGGAGCCGGTGAAGGTGCACATGTACGAGCTGACGCTGGTGGAAGTGAGCGGCGCGTGCGCGCGTCTGCGGGCGCACTGCTCGGGGGGAACGTACATGCGTTCGGTGGCGCACGACCTGGGCCAGATGCTGGGCTGCGGCGCGCATCTCGACGAACTGCGGCGCACGGCCAGCGGCGAATTCGAAATCGAGCGGGCGCGGACCATCGCGCAACTGGAATCCCTGGCGGCGGAAGACCGGCTGGTGGACGCCATCGTGCCGGCGGCGAACATGCTGCCGGGCTTCCCGAGCGTCTTCGTGGACGATCTGACGGCCGCGCAGATTCGCAACGGCCGCGACTTTCCGGCTTCGCCATTCCGTTCGCATCCGGCCTCGCGCCACGTCAAGGCGGTGACGCGGGAGGGCGAACTGGTGGCCATCGGCGAGGCCGTATCGCCGAACCTGTATCATCCCGTGGTGGTGCTGTGACGCCTGGCAGCCTGTTAAGATAGTACTTACAGATGCTGAAGCGCTTCATCCTGTGGGATTTTCCGCGCGCGACCTGGCAGTACGACGTGATGGTCGGGATCATACTGGCGTTTATTTTCCTGACGCCGCGCGACTGGTTCCGCGATCAGCCGCGCATCCCCAACGCCAGCAGCATCGCCATGCTGCCCTCGGAGAAGGGGAGCCTGGTCTTTTTTGTGGACCGGGAGTTGCTGGATGGGATCCCCGAAAACCAGCAGGTGGAAAAGCTGACACAGGTGCTCCGGATCCATACGAGCAATCGCCGTCTGGCGGTGACCCGCGTGGAACCGATTCTCAATTCGGAAAAGGAGCGGCAGGGATATTTGGCGTTCGCCCGGCCTTGACCGGATGACAAAGGGCACGATTTTCGCGATGATCGCCGCTATGGCGCTCGGCCGGGGAGCGTCCGCCGCGGATAGCTCGCTGGCAGCGACGCTGGCCCGGATGGACGAGGCAGCGGCCAAGTTCAAGGGGCTCCAGGCGGATATGCAGAAGGTTGCGCACACGGCCGTGATCAACGAGGACAGTGTCGACGTGGGGACCATCGCGCTGAAGCGCCCGAATCCGCACGATATTCGGGTGCTCATGAGTTTCCAGCCGCCGAACCCCAGGCAGGTCATGATTGCCGGCGTCAAAGGAGCCATTTACTACCCTGGAATCAACATCGTACAGGAATATGACCTGGGCAAGAGCCGTTCCCTGGTGGAGCAGTTTATGCTGCTCGGATTCGGCAGTAACTCCAAGGACCTCGAAAGCGCCTATTCCATCAGACTGGGGGGCCCGGACACGGTCTCCGGTCAAAAAGCGACGCGGATCGAGTTGATTCCAAAGTCGCAGGACGTTCTCGAGCATCTGAAGAGAGTAGACCTTTGGATTTCCGACGCCATGGGCATCGCCGTGCAGCAGAAGCTTTTCGAACCGGGAGGAGACTACCTGTTGGCCACCTATACGAACATCAAGCTGCGACCCAACCTTCCGGATTCCCTGGTGAAATTAGACCTTCCCAAGAGCGTCAAACGGGAGTATCCGCAGAAACCGTAGGGGTTTGAATCTCACTTTTCCATGAAGACCAAGACCAGTGCGTACCGGCTTGAGTATCTCGACTGGATGCGAGGTCTGGGGGCCGTCATCATGCTCCAGGGCCATGTTTTCCATTCGTTTCTGAAGCCGGAGCTGCGCGCGGGCGGCGCATATCTAATGTCGCAGTTCGTGGGCGGGATGCCTCCGGCGATCTTCCTGTTCCTGACGGGCGTCACCCTGGCCTTCCTGATGGACAGCACCGAGCGGAAGGGGCTGACTGGGCGGGAGCGGGTTTCGACCGCATTCCGCCGTTCGGGTTATTTGTTTCTGCTGGCGTTTGCCTTCCGGCTGCAACTTTGGGTTTTCGCCTGGCCCGCGGCCTGGACCGACCTGCTGCGCGTCGACATTCTCAACTGCATGGGATTGGCGATCGCGGCGATGTCGGTAATGGCGCTGTTGCGGACCGCCCAGCGCGCGCGGTGGTGCGCGGTGGCGGGCCTGGCGATTGCGTTGGCCGCGCCGGTGATTTCGCAGATCGGCTGGCCGGGCATGCCTTCGCCGATACGGAATTACATCGTCCCGGATTACAGTTCGTTCAGCTTTTTCCCATGGGCCGCGTACCTGGCGTTCGGCATGAGCGCGGGGAGCATGATCCGGACGATTCCCAGGGAAGCCACCGGGCGCGTCATGCGATGGGCGGCGCTTGCGGGCGGCGTCCTGATTCTGGTCTCCCAATGCGCGGCCAGTCTGCCGTACTCGATCTACCGGAAATCGGAGTTCTGGCTGAATAGCCCGGCGCAAGTGCTGACCAAGCAGGGTGTGACGTTCCTGCTGCTGGCGGGCGCGTTTCTGTGGACGCGCTACGGCTCCAAGGGAGGCTGGAGCTGGGTGCGGCAGCTTGGCATCACGTCGCTGCTGGTGTATTGGGTGCACATCGAGCTGGTTTACGGGCGCTGGCTCTGGTTCTTCAAGAACGGCCTGACGGTGCCGCAGGCCATGCTGACAGCCCTGACTGTGATTCTGCTCATGGTGGCGATTTCGACCATCAAGACACACCGCGAGAGGGTGGCGATGGCGCTGGCGGAGATGGGTTGGTGGTTCACTCCCAAACCCGAGCGCGTGCCCGGAGACTAGTGGGGCATGCTTTAGCTTGCCCTGAAATTATCAAAAATTGAGAGGTCCCGGCCACGCGGCGGACTATCTACTGAGTTCCCCATGGCCGACTACCGACGAAGGCTGCCCCACATTCATCCGGATGGCGCGCACCTGTTTGTGACGTGGCGGTTGTACGGGTCTTTGCCTATTGCGCCGCCGGACGTCATCTACGCGACTCCCGGTCATGCGTTCGCGGCCGAGGATCGTGCGCTGGGCGAGGGCCATGGGTGGCTCTGGCTGAGCGATACGCGGGTTGCGCGGCAAATGGTGGAAGCGATTCGCATCGGCGAGAACCGGAAGCAGCTCTATGAGCTGCAGGCTTGGGTCGTCATGCCCAACCATGTACACATGTTGATATTGCCGCGCGTGGCGTTGCCAAGAATAACGCATTGGATCAAAGGGACAACGGCCAAAGAGGCGAATTCGTTGTTGGGACGAACGGGCGAGCCGTTCTGGCAGGATGAGAGTTACGATCACTGGGTGAGAAATGAGAGGGAGTTCCAGCGGATTGTAGCCTATATCGAAGAGAATCCGGTGTCGGCGGGACTGGTAACCAAACCTGAGGATTGGCCTTGGTCAAGCGCTACAAGGGCAGGCTAAAGCATGCCCCACCAAACACACTCTGGTGACTGGCTCTGCAAACTACCGGACTACGCGGGCGCCTTTGCCCTTCATGACGGACTCCACTTCCTTGAGCGTGGCCATGCTCGTGTCGCCTGGCGTGGTCATGGCCATGGCGCCGTGCGCGGCGCCGTACTCCACCGCCTGCTGCGGCGTCTTGCCGGCCAGGAAACCGTAGGCCAGGCCGGACGCGAAGCTGTCGCCGCCGCCCACGCGATCGTAGATCTCGAGGTTCTCGCGGAGGGGGGCTTCGTAGAATTCATCGCCGGTCCACAGGATGGCGCCCCAGTCGTTCACCGACGCCGTCTTGGCGTTGCGCAGGGTGGTGGCCACGGCCTGGAAGTTGGGATACTTCTTCACCACTTCGGCGATCATCTTCTTGAAGTTCGCCGGGTCCAGCTTTGAAATGTGCTCGTCCAGACCGGGCACCTGGAAGCCCAGCGCCGCGGTGAAGTCTTCCTCGTTGCCGATCATCACGTCCACCAGCGAAGCGATCTTGCGGTTCACTACCACCGCGTGCGCCGTGCCGCCCTGCGACTTCCACAGCGAGGGGCGGAAGTTCAAATCGTAGGAAATCACCGTGCCCGCCGCGTGGGCCGCCTCCATGGCTTCGATCACGATCTCCGAGGTGGTGGCGGAAAGGGCCGCGAAGATGCCGCCGCAGTGGAACCAGCGCACACCCTCGACCTGGAAGAGCTGCTTCCAATCCACGTCGCCGGGCTTGAGCTGGGAGGCCGCCGACCAACCGCGGTCGGAGCAACCCACCGCCGCGCGCACGCCGAAGCCCTTTTCGGTGAAGTTGAGTCCCACCCGCGCCGCGCGGCCGATGCCGTCGAAGGGCACCCACTTGACGTGCGAGAGATCCACGCCGCCTTGCAGCATGAGGTCCTCCAGCAGACGGCCGACATCGTTGTCCACGATGGCGGTGACCACGGTGGTGGGCAGGCCGAAGCAGCGGCGCAGTCCGCGGACCACGTTGTACTCGCCGCCGCCCTCCCACACCTGGAAGGAGCGCGTGGTGCGTATGCGGCCGTCGCCCGGGTCGAGCCGCAGCATGATCTCGCCCAGCGCGGCGGCTTCCCACTTGCACTGCTCGCGAGGTTTCAGGTCCACGGCCATGGCTACTTGCCTCCCCGGATCTTGCGGATCAGCGCGAGCGTATCCTTCACCTTGGCGGCGATGCCGGGGTAGTCGCCCGCTTTGAGCAGTTCCTTGGTGACCAGGTTGGATCCCATCCCGACGCAGGCCACGCCGGCCTCGAACCAGGCTTTGAGCGAAGCCTCGGGGCTCTCCACGCCGCCGGTGGGCATGATGGAAACCCAGGGGCAGGGGCCTTTGACGGCTTTGACGAACTTGGGGCCACCCACCTCGCCGCCGGGGAACACCTTCACGATTTCGCAGCCCAGCTCTTCGGCCTGGGAGATCTCGCTGGCGCTGCCGCAACCAGGCGAGTAGGGGATCTTGCGCCGGTTGCAGGCGCGCGCCACGTCGGCGTTGAGAATGGGGCCCACCACGAAGTTGGCGCCGCAGTTGATGTAGAGCGAGGCCGTGCCGGGGTCCACGACGGAACCGACGCCCAGAATCATGGCGGGGAGTTCCTTGGCGCAGTAGCGCTCGAGCTCGGTGAACACTTCCCAGGCGTGGTCGCCGCGGTTGGTGAACTCGAGCAACGGGCAGCCACCGGCGAAGACCGCCGCCGCGACCTTCCTGGCGACCTCGATATCGGCGTTATAAAAAACGGGCACCAAGCCCGTCTCGATCATCTTATTCAGGACTTTGAGCCTTGCGAATCGTGCCATGTGCCGCCTCGTCTCCTATCAAGTTGTTTGTTCGACTTTCTTGAGCGGGCTTCCGGACAGTACCCGGTTTGGGTCCACCAGCAGCCACGCCAGCGACCCCACCAGGCAGAGGGCGGCCGCCACCACGAAGGGTGAAGACCAGCCGAATACATTGGCCAACACGGGGGTCAGCGAAGCCGTCACGGCGCCGCCGATCTGGCTGCCCATGTTCATCACGCCGGAAACCGATCCCGCGGAATGGCCTCCAATATCGGCGGTGACGGACCAGAAGCAACTCTGCGAGAAATACAGCGCGCCGGCGCCGCCTGCCAGTACGATGCTGGCCACGCGGGCGTCGTCCGCCCGCATCGCAAACACGATGAAACCGGCGGCCACCGCCATGAAGACCACCGAGAGGCCGCAGCGGCCGACGCGTTTTCCGTGGCGCCTGGTGAGGCGGTCGCTGACGTAGCCTCCCAGCGGCGAGCAGGTCGCCATGGCCAGGAACGGGAGCATCCCGTAAATCGCGCTAGCCTTCAGGTCCAACCCGCGGACCTTGTTCAGGTAGATGAAGAACCAGTAGAAGAAGATGTAGGCCACGTAGCCGTAAGTGAAGTAGCTCAGGGTGAGCGCCCACACGTTCCGGCTGCCCAGGATGGCGCCCCACCGAAGAGCCTTGTGGCTCCCCATCGCAGCCAGGTCCGGCAAGTTGGCACGAATGTATTCGGCCTCCGGCGGCTTGACCCAGGGATGTTCGCCGGGCCGGTCGCGGGAGATGGCGTACCAGATTAAGCCCGCAGCCAGGCCGATTCCGGCACAAACCTGAAATGCGAAGCGCCAGCCGTGGTGAAGAAGAAGATAGGTGATGAGGGGCGGCGCTACGCCCGCGCCGGCGCCCACTCCGGCAAAGATCAAGCCATTGGCCAAGCCGCGCTCCTGGGAGGGGATCCATCCCGCCACCAGCCGGTTGCAGGCGGGGTATACCATCGCCTCTCCGACGCCGAGCAGGAACTCCACCGCCAAAAGCACTGCCAGCACCGAGGGGATACCCGCCGGCACCATGGCGAACAGCACGGTAAACACGGCCCACAAGATGGTGGCGAGAGCCAGGATCCTGCGCGGCCCGAAGCGGTCGGCCAGGCGGCCGCCGGGCGCCTGAAAGAGGGCATAGCCCACCACGAAGCTGCTGAACACCCAGCCCAGCCGGACGTTGTCCAGACCAAATTCCTTCTGAATGGAACTGCCGGCGATGGAAATGTTGACGCGGTCCAGGTAGGCGATGGCGCTGATGAAGAACATCCAGCCAACCAGCACCCATCGGATTCGGCCGCGCTTAGGATTGTGAAGGCTCACGGACACCGCTTTCCCGGCTCTTGCCGTTTGAACAGAATCAGACTAGCAGGCTTCTGTTTTAGGTGCAACTTGCACCGCTTTGGAGCCGCGGCATGGAACTCTCACGGGTGCAGCGAAATCGCCTGGTCCGGAGGTTGCCGCGACTGCGCGAGACCGGGCGCTCAATGCGTCATAGCGTAGACGATGTAGTTGATGCCGATGCGAATGCCCAGGGCGGAGAATTTTTCGGGGTATTTCGGATCGTCGGCGTTTTCCCAAGAGTCGCCTAGATCCATATTGTGGCAGATGGCCACCATCAGCCGGCCGCGGTCGTCGTAGATGCCGCGCCAGCGGGGCGACGTGCCGTCCTTTTCGTATACCCGGTGGCTGTATACGTACTGCATGCCGGGAACCTGGTAGCGGTCGTCCAGGTCGAACACGGTATGGAAGATGGGGTCGGCGTTCTGAAGTTCCACGATGGGGCGGTCGGGGAACACCTTCCGCATGCTGTTGATGAAGACCGACCATTCCACGGTGCCGTGGAAATCGTCGCACATGAAGAACCCGCCGCGCAAAAGGAACTCGCGGAACTTGGCGATCTGGGAATCGGTCAGCTCCCAGTGGCCCACCTCGACGGCATAGAGCCACGGATAGTTGAACACGTCGTCGTCCTCGTCGAGGTTGATGGGCTGCTCGGCGGAGCGGGTTTGAATGCGGGTGAGACGGCGGACGGCGGCGGCGAGGTGGCGGTCGGAGCGGGGGTAATCGATGGTCCAGTTGGTGTTGCCGTGGGTCCAGTCCAAGCCGCGGAATTGCCAGTCGATGGGGATGTGGTAGGTGGGGTACATGAGGCGGGCGAAGGTCCACTCGCCCGGCTGGTTATAGTCCGGCGGGATGGGAAAATTGTTGTATTCCCAGGCCGGGTACTCGCGAAACGGCCGCTGCGCGCAAAGCGTACACACCAGCAGTGCGCACGCCGCAACAACCGTGAGCACGCAACCGGTCCGCATGTAAACCAGTATGTGATGGCGCGGAGGGGCTCCGCAAGAAAGCTGGGACAGGAACCCGTTGCTGGCCTGGAACCTTACCGACTCGACCCTAGCCGCCTACCCGCGGCCAATCGACCGGCGACGAGCGATGCCAATGCCAAGCAGGCCAGTTGCGAGCAGCAGAATGCTCGTTGGCTCGGGAACGCCAGAAGTGGTGTCATCGATCTGGAATGCGTTTCCGGCATAAACATCCGGCCCGGTCCAGGGTCCGGTGGCACTGCCGACCTGGTTGTATGCGATGTTGGCCGTCGCATCCTGATAGGCATAATCCCACACCTGTTGGGTGTTGGCGTCGGGCTCCTGAGCAACCAGCCAATACGATCCCGCTCCCAACGTGCATGCGGCGCCGCTACAGGTAAAGGTGATGAGCCCGCTGCCGGAGCCGCCGTTGAACGGCAATATCGTTCCGACCTGCGACAACGTTGCGATGATGCTACCGGGCAATCCGGAGTCGTCGGATTCGATGTAGACGTTCACCGGATTGTCGTCGGGGCTCCCATAATTGCCCAGCGCGAGCACCGCATCGCCCACGGTAGTTCCGGCGCCGAGTGTGAACAGGCTGGCGATGACCTGATTGGTGTAGCCGCTGCCGTCAACGTAGTAGCCGTAGCCGGCGTCAAATTCGCCGCCGGGCCCCAGGGTTGTGAAAACCACGCCGGCGGATGCCGGCTGAGGGATGAGTGCGACCGTGCAGATTACAAACACAGCACACACCATACATCGAATCTTCGTTATCACAATGCTCCTCCGTGGCGATTTCATAAGGGACCACCCTCCCGGGCCATATTAGTGCACCTCCGGCTCGACCTAGCTATTTTCCGCGAAAGAGACCCCTTTGTCAAGATCGCTTTTGGGCTATCCTTGGGCTGCAATGAGTCTCCAAATGATGCTGCCGCTGGCGTTTCCGCTCGCCGAGGGTGGCGAGAATCCAGAAAACGGCTACCCGGCGGCCTTGGGTCGGATACACTAATGCTGTGATGAAACCACTCCGCGATGTACTGGTTTTTGCGGCGGCTCTAGTGGCGCCGGCTCTGCTGAAAGCGGCGCCCAGCCCGTTTGCCGGCCGATGGGATATCACGGTGACCACGCCAAGAGAATCGTACCCCGGCTGGATGGAACTGGTGGAAAGGGGCGGAAAAGCCGAGGTCCGCATCCAGCCGCGCACGGGAAGCGTGCACCCGGCGGCCGACGTTAAGCTGGACGGGACGCACCTGGCCCTGACTGTGTCCGCGGCGAATGCCAAGGGACCCGCGCTCAACTGGACCCTGGATGTGAAGGGCGATAAACTCACCGGCGTTCAGCAGAGCGGCTATGCGGTGAGCCAGTTGACGGGAGTGCGCGCGCCCGAATTGAAACGCGAGCCGCCCAAAGCATGGACCAATCCGGAACCGCTGTTCGATGGAAAAGACCTGAACGGATGGGAGCCGACCACTCCTTCCGACAATCAGTGGGTCGCGCAGGACGGAACGCTGCTGAACACGAAGAAAGGCGCCAACATCAAAACTACGCGGAAGTTCGACGATTTCAAGCTGCACATCGAATACAACTGCCCGGAGGGCGGCAACAGCGGCGTCTACCTGCGGGGGCGCTATGAGGTCCAGGTGGAGTACGAGCCGCTGAGCTTCAACGATGAATTCCACCGGATGGGGTCGATCTACGGGTTTATCGCTCCCGCGGGAAAACTGGCACGCACGCCGGGCGCATGGGAGAGCTTCGACGTGACGCTGGTGGGACGCGTGGTGACGGTGGTTCGCAACGGCGTCACCACCATCGACCACCAGGAGATTCCGGGAATCACCGGCGGCGCCCTGGACTCGAATGAGGCCGAACCCGGCCCGATCTATATCCAGGGCGATCACACGGGCGGGATGAAGTACCGCAACATCACGATTGCCCTGCCGAGGCGCTGAGATGAGTTGGCGCGCCACGGATTTCGAATTCCGGCATCGCTTCTGGATCATCTCGGGAACCTTCTGCCTGGGATTCAGTTGCTACATCTGGGACCACATGAACGCGTCCGTGGCGCTGGCGCGCATGATTCTGGGCGGCTTGCATTCGCCGCTGGCGGGGGTCTGGATACGGGCGATTCTCGCGGTGGGCGTCTTGCTCGTCACCCTGGCGGCGCTGGTGCGGTCGTGGGCCGAGGCCTACCTGCACAGCTCGGTGGTCCATGACAGTCAACTGCACTCGGACCGCCTGGTGGCCGATGGGCCTTACCGCCGTGTCCGCAACCCGCTCTACCTGGGAAATATTTTGCTGGCCGTCGGAATGGGACCGATGGCCAGCCGGACGGGCTTTCTTTTTCTGGTGGCCGCAACCGTCCCGTTCGTCTACCGCTTGATCCTGCGCGAGGAGGCGGGCCTGCTGGAATCGCAGGGCGAGAGCTACCGCAGGTATTTCGAGACCGTCCCGCGGCTCTGGCCATCCTGGCGCCCGCTCGTCCCAGCCGGCGGCGGCCGGCCCAACTGGGTGGATGGCTTCATCGGCGAAACCTGCATGTGGGGCTTGGCCATGGGAATGGCGGTATTCGATGTGACTCTGCGCCTGACGGATTTCTGGATCATCATGGGCGCCGGCTTCGCGATTTATTTCTTACAGGATCGGCTGCGGAAGAGAACTGCAAAAATATAATGGCCACGGATGAACACGGATAAACACGGATAAGCAAAGGCCAAGAAATTCTTAAGATTCTTTGTCTTATCCGTGTTTATCCGTGTTCATCAGTGGCTAAATTGTTTTCTTCTAATGCGTCATGGCGTAAACCACATAGTTGACGCCGAGGCGGATGGCCAAGTCGGAAAACTTCGCGGGATACCACGGATCGTCCGCCCACTCCCACGCATCGCCGATATCGGAGTTGAAGGAGATGGCCACCATGACGCGGCCCTGGTCGTCGTAAATACCGCGCCAGTGGGCTCCTTTGCCGTCGGCATATTTGTAGCCCAGTCTCAGGTGCGCCTGGCCCGGAACCTGGTACCGGTCGTTCAAATCGTAGACCGTGTGAAAGATGGGGTCGTCGTCGGGGATGTCGACGATGGGCCGGTCGGGGAAAGCGCGCCGGATGCGCGTTTCGAACTCGCTCCACTCGGCGGCCCCGTGGAAATCGTCGGCCATGAAGAATCCGCCGCGCAGCAGGTACTCGCGAAGCGTTTGGGCCTGCTGGCCGGTGAGGCCCCATTCGCCCACCTGGACGGCGTAGAGCCAGGGCCAATCGTAAGCGTCGCCCTCGTCCAGGTTGACCGGTTGCTCGACGGAGCGAACATGGATGCGGGTCAATCGGCGCATGGCCTGCGCAAAGTGGCGGTCGGCGCGCGGAAAATCCTGGGTCCAGAGGGAAACCCCCACGTGCCAGTCGAGGTCGCGGTTGCGATAGCCGTTCAGAGGTCCGGGCGGATACATCAAGCGGGCGAAGGCCCACTCGGCCTTCTCCTGCCAGTCGGGCGGCATGGGGATGTCGCCGATGGCGTACTCGACGCCGTTGAACTGGCGAAACGGGCGCTGGAACGCATACAACGCGCCCAGAACGGTGAGGCCGCATCCCAATCGAAGCCATACCCTCCCCAAAGTCATCCGTGCCCTCTGCTACTCAGAGGATATCACTTGGGGCGTCGGACCGACGCTCCCTTACGGTCGCGGCCCGGCGGCGGAGTGGAGGCGGCCGGGCATGTCGGCCAGCACATAGCCCATCACCGCCAGGGCCGCCATGTTCTTGCGAAAATCCTGGGGGTCCACCTTGTCGAGAGTATCCGCCTCGGAGTGATGCCAGTCGAAGTAGTGCGTGCCCACGGTGCGTTCGGCGAGGCCGGGCACACCATCGCGGATGAGCGGCGCGATATCGGCGCCTCCGCCTCCGCCGGCGATCTGGCTGGCGCCGACGCGATCGAGCAGTGATCCGATCTGTCTGAGCATGTCGAGCGAATTCCGGTCGGCGCCGGCGCCGAACCCGACCGGCGCCTCGGCCCCGCCGTCCATCTCGATGGCGGCCACGTGGCCCTTGATCCGGTCGCCCACAAATGCCCGGTACGCGTCGGCGCCGCGGCCCCCGTTCTCTTCGTTCACCCAAAACGCCACGCGAATGGTGCGGCGCGGCTGAAGGCCCAGTTTGTTCATCAAGGCCAGCGCCTGCAAACAGGCCATGATGGACGCCCCATCGTCCTGGGCGCCCTGTCCCACGTCCCAGGAATCGATGTGGCCGCCGATCACCACCACCTCTTCGGGCTTTTCGCGGCCGGGGATCTCGCCGATGACGTCGCCGCTATCGGCATCCGGCTCCATGTGCGCGCCCATCTCGATGTGCACCTGAACCGGAACGCCGTCGGCGTAGAGGCGGGCCATCATCATGGTGTCTTCCGGAGACACCGCCGCGGCCGGGATCCTGGGCTGGTCGTCGTCATAGCTCATCTCGCCGGTATGCGGGGCTTGCATGGCGAGAGGCGTGACCGACCGGACCAGCGCCGCCACGGCGCCGAGAGCGGCCGCGCGGGACGCGCCCGACGAGCGATACACCCGGGTGGGGCCATAACCGGTGTAGGGCTCGTTGTAGAGTACGATTTTGCCCTGCACCTTCTCGCGGCCCAGCCTGGCCAGTTCGTCGAAGCTCGCCACCGCCACCACGCCCGCGGTAATTCCACCCGGCGGAGTGCCCACGCTCATCCCCAGCCCCAGCATGTGAAGAGGCTTGTCGAGCGGCGCGACCATCCGGCCCGATTCGGCGCCCCGTTCCCAGTGCGGCACCTTGGTGGGGATGATGCGGACGTTGCTGAGGCCGGCGGCTTTCATCTGTTCCGCCGACCACGCGATGGCCTTCTCGAGCGCCGCGGAACCGCTCAGCCGGCTGCCGATGCGGTAACACAAGTAGGCCAGCCGGTTGTAGCCTTCGGTATCGGCCAGCGCCGCGTCAATGAGCTTGCCGGCCACGGGGCGGTACTGGTCCGCCAGGTTCGGCGAATCGGCCGCGTAGCAGGCAGCGGCCGCCAGCAGAGTGAGAGAGAGGGTAGGGATGCGCCATGCCATAAAGGACACTATCGCACGAAGGGGACGTAAGCCGGAACTTTCTTTCGATACCCCGCGAATTCCCGGCCGAAGCGCGAGGCCAGCAGATTGTCCTCGGTGCGCACGCGGATCTCGGTCCCCATCACGAAAAACACCAGCGACACCGCCGCCCATTGCCAGGGCGTCAGCAGCAGAATCGTGCTCAGCAAGATGGCCAGTATCGAGGAGTAGATGGGATGGCGCACGATGCCATAGGGCCCGGTGCGCACAAGTTCATGGTCTTCATACAGACCTGCATTCACTCGAAACTGTCTCCCCAGGTGCTTCACGGAAGTCCAGGAGAGCGCCGCGGCGATCGGGCCGACAGCCATCGATGCCAGAATGCGGACCGGCCCGGACGGATGGAGGAGCGGCAGGCGGAAAGCGAATGCGATGGCGATCGCCAGCACCTCGAGCAGCAGTCCGGCGAAGGTGGGGCCGAACGCCGTGATGGATGGACGTTTCTGACGGTGCGGCGCCCGGAAGGCGAACGGATAAGCCCAGGCAATCCAGTACAGCCCCAGCGCGATCCGGCCGGCGGCCAGCATCGGTCAAAAAGGGGACAGACGCATTTAATTAAATGCGTCTGTCCCCTTTTTCCTAGAACGTGAGCCGCGCGCTGAACTGCAGGTCGCGCGGGTTATTCGACTGCGAGGTGATCTTGCCGAAGCTCGACGATGAAATACTGGTGGCTGGGTTGCCGAACTCGACGTTGTTGAAGGGGTTGATCGAATCGGCCTGGATCGTCATCTTGACCCTTTCCCAGATGGTGAACTGGCGTCGCAGCGACAGGTTCTGTTGGAAGTACGTAGGGCCGCGAAGCCCGTACGCGAACGTACGCGGCGTGTTCCCGTAAGTGTAAACCGCCGGGTTCACGAAGGCGGCCACGTTCAGGTAAGAAGTGGTGGTCGAACCGAGGAGGTTGCCACTGCCATAATCGGCGGTTTGAACCGGACCGCTGAAGCCCGGAGCGTAGGAAGCGTAGCAACTGCCGGCGTTGGGCAGCGTGCAGGAACCGCCGATGGAGCCCAGTCCCGAGCCCGAGTGCCAGGTGGTGACACCGGACAACTGCCAGCCGCTCACGATGGCCAGAACGGCCTTGTTACTGTGCGCCAGAAATTGCCGGCCGGTCCCAAACGGCAACTGGTAGACCTCCAGAGCATTCATGGTGAGGGCCGGATTGCCGCCCTGTGCCTTGTCGTCCACATAGCCCGAATAGGTGCCCAGGTCGTCCATTTCTTTGGCCCACGTGAGGTTGTACATGATGTTCAGGCCGTGGGAAAACGCCTTGCGTACGATGACCTGCATCGACTGGAAATTGGTGTTGCCTACGTCTCCCCAAACGTCGCTGAGGCCGGAGAACTGCGGGAACGACCGCAGCATCTGAGTGATGGTTCCGGAGTAATTGGCGTAAGGCAGCGCGATTCCCGGTATGATGGCCGCGGCGGCTGCCACGTTGGCCGCCGTAGCCGTTGAGTTGAGCAGGTTCCCGAGGGCCAGGTACCGGGGATTCATCTGGTCCGACCAGTAGCCCTGAGCCCCGCCAATGATATGGTGGCCTTCGCTGGCGGCATAGGCGACATCGAGGGAGATGCCGGCGGCTATTTCGCGTTGCAGGCTGACGTTCCAGTTGATGAAGTGGGGCGGCTGCACGCCCAGAATCGGATCGCCGTAGGTCATGGAGCCGGCCTGAACCGTGGCGCCCGTGGGACCGGTATAGAAACCGGTGTTCAAAGTGGGGCTGAAGAAAGGAGCGGCCTGGTACGCCGGGAAGCCAGTCTGCCAGTAGAAAGCCGGCGTCACGCCGCCGTTTAACGTGGCCACCGACGGGCTGGCCGTAAAGCCCAGCGTTCCGGTTCCTTCCTTGCCCTCGTTACCGCCGACGGCCCCGTAGCGAATGGAATTCAGGGTATAGCCGGCGCGAATCACGGTCTTGCTGTTGATGGCGTATGCGAATCCCACGCGCGGCTGGAAGTTCTTGGGGTACATCGACATCGTGTTGCGGCACATACAACTATCGGGGCCATAGCCGGCAAATTGCAGCGCGCCGGGGTAGCCGCCAATAGCCGAGTTGGGAAGCGTGGGATTGAGCCATGACATCCGGTTCTCCACTTCCACCCAGGGCGTCGAAAGATCGTGCCGTATGCCGAGGTTGATAGTCAACTTCGAAGTTACCTTGATGTTGTCCTGCAACCACCAGGAGAAGTTCTTGAACCGGGCGCCGTAATCGACGTTGGATTGGGCGGTGACGCCGGCCGAATCCAAAGCGCCCAGCAGGTAACTGGCATAGGAATTGCCGCTGGTCGACTGGGGCGTGGAACTGCCGGCGTTGAAGCCCGCGGTCTCGTTGCTGGACCAGTTCCAGGTAGATCCCGTACCGTAAGTGTTGGGCTTTTCGTTGGCCTCCAGCCACTGCATCTGCACTCCTATGACGAGGGAGTGCTTGCCCTTTGTGTACTGAATGTTGTCCTGCAGCGTTTCGTTATTCTGGACCTCGTTGAACGCCTGCGAATTGCCGTTGCGCCAGCTATAGGGCGCATTGTTGCCGCCGAACGACATGTACGGGAACGACGCAGACGCCTCGCCGGGCGGCAAGCCGCCGATTCCGGCAGCCGTCATCCATTTGCCGCAATACTGGTCTATTCCGGGCGCCTCACCGCCGCCGCCGTCGCCGCAATTGGACAGCATGGTGGTATCCTCGATGGGCACATTGAAACGCGTGACGCCGAAACTGATCTCGTTGAACAGATTGGGGCTAATCACCCACGCTTCCTTGATCTGGCTGGTGGTCATGATCTCCAGAACCTGCCGCGTGGGGGTATACGGCAGAGGCATTTGGCCGTTTCGGTAAAGGGTGGTAGGGGCTCTTTTGCCCCGGGTGAGATCCCAGGACAGCCGGTGCTTATCGTTCAGGACGTAGTCGACCTTCTCGGTGGTGTTGTTGACGCCGAATCCGACCGGCTGCGAGGAGAGGTAGTTATTCGTGTAGCCCGCGCTGGTAGGCGCTGGCAGAAAAGACTCGAACAGTGCGGAAGCCTTGGTGATCTCGCTGCTGGGGATGGTGTTGCCGGGGAACGGAGTTCTGGTATACCCAGCGCCGCTAGCGACCGTCGACGCGGGATCGTAGATGGACACCGGCAGCTCGCTGAAGTTTCCAGTCCGTTCCAGAATGGTGGGTATCGAGATCAACGTCGGGGTGGTGGCCTGAATGGTCCGATAACCGGTGTAGGAGCCAAAAAAGAACAACTTGTTCCTCTTTACCGGCCCGCTGACGGTGCCCCCAAACTCGTTCTGTTTATTGATGGGCTTGATGCTGGGGAAAAACCCGCGCGCGTCCAAGTCGCTGTTGCGGACGTTCTCGAAGGCCAGCCCGTGGAACTGGTTGGTGCCGGACTTGATTACATAGTTCGTCGAACCCTGCCCGCCAAACTGCACTGACGTGCCGGCCGACTGCAACTGGAACTGGTCCACCGCCTCGATAGAGACGCCCAGCGCAAGGTAACGGACCTCGCCCTGCAGGACCGCGGTAGTGGCGGCGAGGCCGTCAATATAGACCTCCTCGGTCGAACCCGTTCCGCCATTCACCGAACCGGCGGTGTTGCTGCCATAACCGGACACGCCGGGCATATATTGCACGAACGAGGTTGGGTCGCGGGGGGCATTGGCGGTGGCCCCGCCTAACCCCATGGTGAGGGGCAGGTTCATGTAAACCTCGTTGCGGACCGTCTGGCTCATGCTGGCGTCCGCCAGATCCAAATTCGGAGGCGTATCCGTGACGGTGACCTGCTCCGTGGAAGCTCCGACTTTTAGGGTGACGTTGACCGCCGTTGCGGCCAGGGCGTCAACCATAACGTGTTCCTGCACCAGCGTCTCGAAGCCGGCGGCGGTCACCCTCAAGGTGTACTCGCCGACTGGCATGGACGCCAGCACGTAATAGCCCGCCGCGGTGGTCTGCCGGGCGCTCTTGGCGCCGGTAGTGACCTGAGTCGCCTCGACAGTAGCTCCGGGCACGGTGGCGCCGGAGGGGTCCGAGACAACGCCTTCAATGGTGCCGTTGCCGCCAATCTGGGCAGCTAAGTGCAATGGCATCGACAGTGCCGTTGCGAGAAGGCAGATGAACACTACACCACGCATATGCTTTTCGTTTAGGTACATCGACAAACCTCCAAAACTTACCATTCAAGCTATACACCCTATTGGGGGGTAAATCAATAGTTATTTGAGGCCTTATTGCACGCCAACCGCCCGCGGCCGGCCGAGGCGCGATCCGCTCTGCTGGCCACCGGCCACCGAAAACACACGCATCCTGGTGGACGCCGGTGCGGGGTTGCCCTGGGTGATAATCGAGCTATGGTTGGCGCCACTGAGATCGGAAGTCTGATCGACCGCGATCCGGCGATACGGGCCGGACGGCCCAAGACAGCCGGAACGGGAGTGACCGTCATGCGTGTCGCGGCCTGGTACAAGATGGGCCTGACTCCGGAAGAGATTGCGACACAATACGGGCATCTCAGTCGAGCTCAGGTTCACGCGGCCCCGGCGTACGATCACGCCAATCCCGAGGAGATCGGAGCGGACCTGGCTCAGGAAGAAGCGGCGGCTTTCATGATGAAGGCCTGACGTGGCCCCCGGCCCGGGAGATGCCGCGCATGGACCGGCGGGGGCGGGGCATGCTTGTAGCGGCAACGAGGGGCAACGCGGGTGTGAGACACGAAAGTAGGGGCTGGGCATGCCCGGCCCCTACGGTCTGTGAGCAGTCAATTCCGGCAAGCCGGAGCCGATGCCGCCTGCCCGGCCCGAGCGGGCACTGCCTCAAACATTTCAGGGGCGTCCTGTTTCAACGTGTTTGGGTGTATTCTGAAGTGTCAAGGGGAGGCGGGCACGGTTAAGTTTTGCGTGCTGGCAAGCGGCAGTTCCGGGAATGCCGCCCTGCTGGCCACTGAAAACACGCGTATCCTGGTGGACGCCGGGCTGACGATGAAGGAACTTCGCAGGCGGCTGGCGGCCATCGGCGAAGATCTCAGCCACATCGACGCCATCGTCATCACCCACGAGCACTCCGATCATGTAGCCGGGCTGCCGGTGCTGGCGCGCAGCCGGGACGTCCGCGCGGCCATGTACCTGACGCGCCTGACCGCGCCCGCCATCGACTGGGGCGAGACCGAGCCGCCGCGCCTCGAACCGTTTCAGGCGGGCGCGAGTTTCCACATCGGCGATATCGAAGTCCAAAGCTTCGGCATCCCGCACGACGCCGTCGATCCGGTGGGCTTCTGTTTCGCCGCGCAAGGCGTGCGCATCGGGGTGGTCACGGACCTCGGCTACATTCCCGAATCCGTCAAGTTTCACCTGCGGCGCACGGACCTGCTGCTGCTGGAATCGAATCACGATCTCGACATGCTGAAAGTCGGCCCCTACCCCTGGAGCGTGAAGCAGCGCGTCATGAGCCGGGTGGGGCACCTCTCGAACCTGGGGATGTCGGACTACCTCATCGAAGACCTGGACTCCTCGACCTCCAACCTGGTGCTGGGGCATCTGAGCGAGCAGAACAACCATCCGGCGATCGTGCGCATGATCGCCACCCAGGCGCTGGAGCAGCGCGGGCTGACGACGCGGCTCGCGATCGCCGAGCAGCGCCGCCCGACGGAAGTATTTCAATATTGAGTTCACCATGATTCCCCGATATACGCGGCCTGAAATGGGCCGGATCTGGAGCGACCAGAACAAGTTTCAACAATGGCTGGAAGTGGAGCTGGCGGCCTCGGAGGCGCTGGCCGAGCTGGGCGTCGTGCCGGCGGACGCGGCGCGGCTGCTGCGCGCGCACGCGGGGTTCGACGCCGCGCGGATTCTCGAGATCGAGAAGGAAGTCAAGCACGACGTCATCGCCTTCACCACCGCCGTGGCCGAAACCATGGCCCAGGCCGGGCATGGCGATGCCTCGCGCTGGCTGCACTACGGGCTGACGTTCGAACGACGTGGTGGATACGGCGCAGGCGCTGGTGCTCGGGCAGGCGTCGGCCATTCTGCTGGGCGGCCTGGAGAGCCTGCGCGCTGTGTTGAAGCGCCGCGCGCTGGAGTTCCGGCACACGGCGCAGATCGGACGCACGCACGGCGTACACGCGGAGCCGATCACCTTCGGGCTGAAGCTGGCCATCTGGTACGAGGAGGCGGGACGCAATCTGCGGCGTCTCCAGGCCGCGGCAGATGACCTGCGCGTGGGCAAGATCTCCGGCGCGGTGGGGACGTTCGCGCACATCGGCCCGGAAGTGGAAGAACTGATCTGCGCGCGGCTGAATCTGCGGCCGGCGGCGGTGGCCTCGCAGGTGATCCAGCGCGACCGTCACGCCAATTTCGTGGCCATGCTGGCTCTTGTAACGGCGCTGTGCGAGAAGATCGCGCTCGAAGTGCGGCACCTGCAACGGACGGAAGTGCGCGAGGCCCAGGAGTATTTCGCGCGCGGGCAAAAGGGCAGCTCGGCCATGCCGCACAAGCGCAACCCGGTCACGTGCGAGCAGATCTGCGGCCTGGCGCGGGTGGTGCGGGCCAACGTGCAGGCAGCCTTCGAGAATATCGCGCTGTGGCACGAGCGTGACATCTCGCACTCCTCCGTGGAGCGGGTGATTCTGCCGGATTCCACCATCCTGACGGATTACCTGCTGGACAAGACCACGCAGCTTGTGGATAAGCTGCTGGTCTATCCCGAGCGCATGCGCCGCAACCTGGATCTCACGCGCGGCCTGATTTTTTCCGGGCAGTTACTGCTGGACCTGGCGGCCGCCGGCATGTTGCGCGAGCAGGCTTATCGCATAGTGCAGGGCCACGCCATGCGCGCCTGGGAGGAAGAGTCCGATTTCCGCGGGGCCATCGAGGCCGACCCGGAAATCCGCGCCGTGCTGAAGCCGGAGCAGATCGGCGAGGCATTTTCATTGGCGCGGCAACTAAGGAACGTGGACAAGATTTTCGCGCGCGTGTTCAACCTCCCACACCTTTCGTGACCACTGACATCAGGTTTCGCTTCAAGATCGCCGAAGCCGCGAGCACGCCTCCCATCATGGCGCCGGTGACTCCAGCCACAGTCACGTCCGCTCCGGTGAGGTAAAGGCCCCGCACCGGAGTGCGCGGGCCCAGACAGTTCAGCCGGAACCGTTCCGGCACGTGAGCCAAACCATAGATTTCGCCGCTTTGGTGGTTGGTGAAGGAGCGCGTGGAGAGCGGCGTGGAAAGCTCGCAGTAATCGATCTTGCCGCGCACCTTGGGCACCGCCTTTTCGAGTTCGCTCTTCAGACGCTCGGCCAACCGGGCTTTCAATTGGTCGTACTCGACGCCGCGGTGCTTCCAGCGCGTGTCCGCCCACTTTTCAAACCAGGCGAACGGGGCCGGCACGACTACTTCGATCGTGGCTCGTCCGGGATACCGGTTGGCAAAGGACGGGTCTTTGGCGGATGGAAACGAGATGAACAGCACCGGTAAGGGTCCGTCGCACGAGGCTTCCGATTGGGAAACATTAGCGTCGTGGTCGGGACCAGGGCAGATCCAGAGGTTCCCCGGAAAGATTCCCAGCTCTTCGCTGCTTGATTCGAGGCCCGCGTAAAGAGAGACGTGAGCCATCGACGGCGGTATCCGATCGATCTTCTCGATCACTTCTTGCGTTCCACGGACCGATTTCGGAAGCAGACGCTGGTAGGTGTTTGCCGCGCCGGCATCGCTGATCACGGTAGCGGCGCGAAACTCACGGCGGTCTTGCATGCGCACACCGATGGCCCGGCCGCGGTGGTCCAGGAGTACTTCCTTGACGTCCGCGCTCACCAGCAGCTTACCTCCGGCCCCTTCGATGGCCGGGAGCATGGTTTCGAGGATCGCACCTGCCCCGCCAACCGGATAAGCCGCGCCGTTGAGGTAGTGCTCCGCGACGATGGCATGCATGCCGAAGCTGCTGCGCCCGGGGGGAAGCCCGTAATCCCCCCACTGAGCGGTGAGAACGCCTGCCAGCTCGCGGCTGCAACCGAGCCCGGCGAGCACGTCCCCCGTGGTGCGTCTGGCGTGGCGCAGGAAGGGCGCGCGCATGAGCGGCCCGGCGACTCGCTCAACTGGCCCGGGCACGGCCTTCGAGGCCCAAAAGAGGCCGCTCCATCGCGCGCAGTTCCGAACAGCGTGAACGTAGCCGTCAATTGCCTGCCCTTCCGACGGGAAGTACTCCTTGAGCCGGTCGCGAAGACGCTCGGCGCCGCTCGGAAACTCGTATTCGTGGCCGCCAAGGACGATGCGATCGTAGACGTCCGGCATGGCGTGCCATTGTAGGCGCCCATCGGTCAGGTGATCGAAGGCGGCGCGAACCGGGGATGCCGGATCGTTCACCTGGCCGATGTAATGGACCCCGACGTCCCACTGATAGCCCGGCCGGCGGAACACGTGGGTGAAACCGCCCGCTGTGTAATGGCGCTCGAGCACCAGAACGCGCCGGCCGGCGTGGCGGGCAAGGAGAGAGGCCGCTGTTAAGCCGCCCATGCCGCTGCCGATCACGATGGCGTCGAACGTGTCTTCGACATTCCCCTGGCGGTAGCTTGCGGTTCTCATAACGTGTTCTTCTCAGTGTTGACACTGTCCACTTCCACAGTATAAGGGGCGATGTTGCGCCTGTCAACATAATTCTGTTATCCTGCGGGCATGGTTCCCAAGCGGCCTTATCACCACGGAAATCTCAAGCCTGCCCTTCTCCGGGCAGCGGTCGAGCTGATTGCGGAAGTGGGTCCCGCCGCCTTTACGCTGCGCGAAGTGGCGCGGCGCGCGGGCATCTCCCACAATGCGCCTTACCGTCACTTCCGCGAAAAGGAGGAATTGCTGGCGGCCGTGGCGGCCGAAGGCTTCGAGCATCTGGCGCAGGCGCTAGGCAGACCGGGAAAGACAACCTGCGCCCGCGACCCGAATCCGGCTCTTCGCCACTTTCAGGCTTCCGGCCTGGCCTATGTCCGATTTGCGTTACGCTCGCCCGAACATTTGCTGGTGATGTTCGACTGGACCCTGGCTTTGGATCGCTACCCGGAACTTTCCGCGGCCGCCCAGCGTGCTTTCTCGGTCCTGGTCGGACTTGTGGAAGCCGCGCAGCGCGAAGGCAGCCTGCCGGCCGGCGATCCGCTCGCATTGGCGTGCATAGCCTGGTCGCTGGTTCACGGAGTCGCCAAACTCGCGATTGCCAGGAGGCTTCCCTTCCAGTCCGAATCCGCGATCTTGCGCTTCGCCAGCCTCGCGATCAAGGCGTTATATGACGGAATGGCGACGCGCCGCTGAAGAGTAACACGATCAACCCCGCAACGTTTAGCCAGGCGAACCAATCGCCCCATCGCACGTAAAGCGTATTGTCGTGGCGGATGGGCGCGGTTGCGACCAGAGACGCAAAGGGCACCGTCGCGGCATCTTGTTGGGCCAGGATACGCCCGCGGCCGTCGCTGACGGTCAGCACACCCTGCTTGGCGGCGCGCACGATCGTGAAGCCGCTTTCCACGCCCCGCAGCACCGCCATCCGGCTGTGCATCCAGCCGTCGAGCGTAAAGTCCCAAGCCGGCACGAGCAGCAGGCCTACTGCTCTGGCGCCATACTGGCGGCTCAGGGCCGGAAAGTCCATGTCCTTGCAAATCTGCATTCCCCAGACGCCGGACGGCTGGTCGAACACCGTAATGGTTGTGCCCGGCTGATCTACGTCCTCAAATCCCGGGACCATGTGATGTTTGTCGTAGAAGGCTGCGAGAGTTCCCTGGGGGGAGTACAAACGCGCTTCGTTGAACCTCTTTGTTAAGGTGCCACGGTCCAGACCGGCGACAATAAGCGCCTTCGCCCGGGCAGACGTGGCCGCGTAGAGCGCATCCATCTGGCCGGTGCCTCGATCCGACACCAGCGCGATCTTTTCCGGCAGCACGATGACCTGGGCCCCCTGCGCAGCGAGGCTGGCTGCCTTGTCGGAATAATCCTGAAGCAGTTTCAGAGCACTCGCGTCGTCGCGAGGAAACGTGGTATCCACGCCAGTGGCCATCAGGCCAACCTTCACTGAGTGCTCGGGCGCGGGAGTCGAAATCACTCGCCAGGAACCCCATCCGATGACCAGCGCCAGGAACACGCCAGCCGCCGTGGCAAGTCTCTTCTTCTGTGACACGGTTCCCGGCTGGTTCAGCACCGCTGCTACAGTTGCCGGCGCCAGGAAAAGGCAAAATGTAATTCCCCAGATGCCAGCCACGGAACTCACTTGTAACACTGGCAGGAAATCCATCTGCGTGTATCCCAGGTTGGGGAACGTGCCGTTAGGCGAACTCACGTAGCTCAAGTACTCGAGCGCAACCCAAAACGCAGGGAATGAGAGCGCTGCCCTCCACAGGTCGCCGCGAAGAATGAACCTTCGAAATAGCAGAACGGCGAGTCCGAAGAAACAACTTGGAACAGCCGAGAACAGAAACAAGAGGGGGATGGAGAGCGAGATCGCCGTCAGAGCGTAGAACCACATGTTCAGGCTGCCCAGAAACCAGGCGACCGCAGCCATCCAGAAGCTGCGCCAGCGAGTCACACGTGGGCTGATGAGAAGGACTGGCAGCGGCGCCAGCCAGGTCAGCCACCACTGGGGGTGCAGTCCCGTGCCCCAATAAAGCGCGGCGGAAGTTAGGGCCACAGCGGTGATTGCAAACAGAAAAGTCTTCTTCGTGATTGGGCTTGTCGCCGGCGCGGCGTGCGATAGATCAAGCCGTGAGTCCATTTGACAATCCTCTCATGGATCAGTGACGATGATGTTCGACGAGGTGCAGTCGGGTGCCAGGTATTTTGACCATGGAGACGCTGGAAGAGTGCCTCAGATGAAAATCCTCGATGTCGGTTGCGGCGTTCACAAGCAGCCCGGCGCCATCGGAATCGACCGGAATCCCGCCAGCCGCGCCGACGTCCTGGTGGACCTGGACCGTTTTCCGTACCCGTTCGCCGACAGCTCGTTCGACCGGCTGACGGCCATCCATGTCATCGAGCACGTCAACGACGTGATGCGCACCATGGAGGAGTTTCACCGGCTGGTGCGCGCGGGCGGCACGGTCCGCATCGAGACGCCGCACTATACGGATTTCAGCTCGTTCTGCGACCCCACCCACAAGAGCCACCTGAACAGCTTCAGTTTTCGCTACTTCGGCGAGGACCATGGCGGGTTCGGCTATTACTCGAAAGTGAAATTCCGTGAGATTTCCGTGCGTGTAAAGCTACTGTCCTTCTGGAGGTGGCTCGGGTTCGAACTGCTGGTCAACCGCTTTCCGCGCTACCGGCGCTTTTGGGAATATTACCTTTGCTACGTGGTGCGCGGGAAGGCCATGGAGTTCGAGTTCGAAGTTCTGAAGTGATCGGGCTGATCTATCGCGTGGCGGACGCGGTGAGGCGCCACTGGCTCAAAGACAACCACGGGCGAGTGGGCGAAGACCTGGCGCACCGGCACCTGCGCCGCCGCGGCTGCACGATCGTGGCGCGGAACTACCAGCCGCGGTCGGGCGGGGGAGAGATCGACCTGGTGGCGTGGCACGGCGGCAACCTGGTGTTCGTGGAAGTGAAGACGCGCGCCAGCGCCGAGTTCGGCGAACCCGAACGCGCCGTGGATGCCGAGAAGCAACAGCACGTGCGGCGCGCGGCGCGCGATTATGCGCGGCGCGCCGGCGTGGAATGGGAGCGCGTGCGCTTCGACATCGTCAGCGTGGTGCTCGAGAAACCGGTGCGCATCGAGTGGATCCGGGACGCGTTCCGCACGAGGTAGGTGAGGCATGCTTTAGCTTGCCGTTTTCGGTCACGCTATAATCGTTTGTTGCTCAATCCTGCTGTTCATCGCGGAGGGATCTCTCCAATTGCCCGAATTACGTAAGGACCCAATCACGGGGCGATGGGTCATCATCGCCACCGAACGCGCCAAACGCCCTAGCGATTTCATCCGGCAGCCGGTTACGGTTGCCGCCCAGGGGGTCTGCCCATTCGACTACGGCCACGAGCACAAAACGCCGCCGGAGATTCTGGCCTACCGCAATAGCGGCGGGCGCAACGAGCCGGGCTGGCGCGTGCGGGTGGTGGCCAACAAGTTCCCGGTGCTGGGGATCGAAGGCGAGCTCAACCGCCAGGGCGAAGGCATGTACGATAAGATGAACGGCATCGGCGCGCACGAGGTGATCATCGAGACTCCCGAACACGCCGCGACGCTGGCCGAAATGCCCGAGCGGCAAATCGAAGAGGTGCTGTGGGCCTTCCGCGACCGGGTCAACGATCTGAAGAAAGACCGGCGGTTCCGCTACATCCTGCTGTTCAAAAACTATGGCGAAGCGGCGGGGGCTTCGCTCGAGCATCCGCATTCCCAACTCATCGCGCTGCCGGTGATTCCCAAGCGAGTCAAGGAAGAGGTGGACGCCAGCAAGCAATTCTACGATTTGAAGGAGCGTTGCATCTTCTGCGACATCATCCGGGAGGAGAGCGCGGCGGGGGTGCGCCTGGTGATGGAAACGGACCGCTTCACGGTGCTGGAGCCCTACGCGCCGCGATTTCCTTTCGAGACGTGGATTCTGCCGAAGCTGCACCAATCGCACTTCGAAGATTCGGACGCTCCCACGTTTCAAAACCTGGCCTGGGTTTTGCGCTCGACCATGCGCAAAATAGACAAGGCGCTGGAGCGGCCAGCGTACAATTTCATCGTGCACAGCGCGCCCGTGCAGGATGCGCCGCTGCCGCACTACCACTGGCACGTGGAGATCATGCCCAAGCTGACCAAGGTGGCGGGATTCGAATGGGGGACGGGGTTTTATATCAATCCGACGCCGCCGGAGGAATCCGCGCGGTTTCTGCGGGAGGCGGGGCTGGGGTAGCGGTTGCGCCGGACGGCGCGGTCTGGTATAAACGCTAGATCGTTCGACGTGCCAGAACTGGGTCGGCTATAATGCCCGAAACGACGAAAAGTTCCGCTTCCAAGACCGCCAGGCGAATGACGAAACCGCAGCCATCCAGGATGCCGGGGGCTTCGAAACCTGGGAGTACCACGGCCGTGCAGCCGATGAGTTCCGAGAAGCAACTCGGCAGCTTCGAGGCCGCCATGAAGTTGTTTCACGCGCGCGATCTCAAGCCGGCCCGGGAACTGTTTCTGCAGGCGGCGGAAGGACCGGAACGCGATGTGGCGAATCGCGCGCGGTTGCACGCGGCGATGTGCGACCGGCGTCTGGAACAGGCCGCACCGAACCTGCGCTCGGCGGAGGATTACTACACCTACGGCGTGGCGCAGATCAACGCGCGGAATGCGGCGGAAGCGCGCGCGCACCTGGAACGGGCGCTCCAGCTTGAGCCGGGCGCGGACCACATCTATTACGCGCTGGCCCTGGCGCAGGCGCTGGGCGGCGACCTGGCCGGCGCGCATGAGAGTATGAAGCGCGCCATCGAGTTGGAGCCGCGCAACCGCATCCTGGCCCGGCAGGACGCCGACTTCGCGCCGCTGGCCGGCCAGCCGCCGTTCGATGTCTTGCTCTATCCGGAGAGGAAGGGCTGGTAAAGGAGACGGGTGGAAGACACCTCACCACTCCGCGTGGTCGTGATCGGCGGGGGCACGGGGTTGTCGGCGGTTCTCGCTGGGTTGAAGCACTTTGCTAGGCCCGGCGACGCGGCGGCGCCGGCGGTGGATATCACGGCCATCGTCACGGTGACCGACGATGGCGGCAGCTCGGGCCGCTTGCGCCGGGAATTCGACGTGCTGCCGCCGGGCGACATCCGCAACTGCATGGTGGCGCTGAGCGAGGATTCCGGTCTGCTTTCCCGGCTCTTCCAGTACCGGTTCCAGTCCGGCCGCGGGCTCAAGGGACACAGCTTCGGCAACCTGTTCCTGACGGCCCTGACGCAGATCATGGGCGACTTTCCGGGAGCGGTGAAAGTCTCTTCGGAAGTGCTCAAGATCGCGGGCCGCATCTATCCCTCGACCGCCTCGAACGTGGCCATCGAAGCCACGCTGGCGGACGGCGCGCGGGTGGTGGGAGAAACGCGCATCAGCCGCAGCCGGCAGAGGATCAAGCGCATTCGCCTGATTCCGCGCAAGGTGCGGCCGCTGGAAGCGGCTTTGAGCGCCATCGCCGAGGCGGACGCCATCACGCTGGGGCCGGGGTCGCTGTTCACCAGCGTGATTCCGAACCTGCTGGTGGAAGGGATTCCTTCGGCCATCCGCAGGTCGGCGGCCATCAAGGCGTACTTCGTGAACCTGATGTGGCAGCCGGGCGAAACCACGAATTTTCGGGCTTCCGACCACATCCGCGCAATCCACCAGCACGCGGGCGGAAAATTCCTGGATTACGCCGTGGTCAACATCCGGCCGATTCCCCTGGCGGTGAAGAAGCGCTACGCCAGAGAAGCGGCGCTGCCGGTGGAGAACGACATCGACGCCATTTACAAGATGGGGCTGAAGGTGATGGCCGGCAACCTGGCGCAACATACCGGCAAGGTGCGGCACGATTCCGGCGCCACGGCCGCGGTGGTGTTGAAACTGGCGCAAGAGGGCCGACGGCGGAAGAACGGCCAGCCATAATAGAGTTAATGCGGATTCCCGTTACAGTTGTGATTCTCGCCGCCGGGCTCGGCACGCGCATGAAATCGCGGAAGGCCAAGGTGCTGCACTGCGCGGGCGGCAAAGCGTTGATCGAGCACGTGGTGGAGACCGCCCTGAAGCTGGCGCCGGCGGAGCGCATCTTCGTGGTGGTGGGGCACCAGGCCGAAGATGTGCGAAAGGCGGTGGCCGGGGTGCCCGGTGGGTCGGGGATCGGATTCATCGAGCAGACGGAGCAGAAAGGCACCGGCCATGCCTTGATGGTGGGGCGGGAAGCGCTCGCCGGGCTCGATGGCTACCTGGCGATCGTCTACGGCGATGGCCCCCTGCTGCGCGCGGAAACGCTGGAGCGGCTGGTGGCCCGAGCGGCTGCGGGGTGCCCTCTGGGCCCGGCGGCAGGCGTCCTGCTGAGTGCCATGATGGAGGACCCGACCGGCTACGGCCGCGTGATTCGCGGGGCGGGGTGCCCGCCGGGTCCGGCGGTGGCGAGAATCGTCGAACAGAAGGCCGCCACGCCGGAGGAGCTGGCCATCCGCGAAGCCAACATGGGGATCTACTGCTACCGCGCGGACCTGTTCTGGAAACACGTGGACGAGATCCGGCCGGACAACCCGGCGGGCGAGTACTACCTCACCGATATGGTGGAAATCCTCAACCGGGCGGGCCATTACGTGGAAGCGTTGCAGATCGACGATCCGGGTGAAGCGCTGGGAATCAACGATCGCGTGGAGCTGGCGAATGTGGACGCCACGCTGCGCCAGCGCAAGCGGCGGGAACTCATGCTGGGCGGCGTCACCATCGAGCAGCCCGAGACCGTGGTCATCGACGCGGACGTGCGCATTGGAATGGATACGGTGATCGAGCCGTTCGCGCAGGTTCTGGGCAAGACGGTAATCGGCGCGGACTGCCGGATCGGCGCGTGCTCCATCGTGCGCGATTCGGAGTTGGCGGACGGCGTCGAAATCGGCCCGTTCACCATAGTGGGCACATCGCGGCTGGAGCGCGGCGTGCATGCCGGGCCGTTCGCGCGGCTACGCATGGAAAACCTGGTGGAGGAAGGCGCGCACATCGGCAACTTTGTGGAGCTGAAGAAAACGCGCCTGGGCGCGCGCGCCAAGGCCAATCACCTGGCGTATCTGGGCGATGCTGAGATCGGGGCGGACGTGAACGTGGGCGCCGGGACCATCACCTGCAACTACGACGGCCTGCGCAAGCACCCCACAAAAATCGGAGCCGGCGCGTTTGTAGGGAGCAACTCGACTCTGGTGGCGCCCATCGAGATCGGTGCGGGCGCATACGTGGCCGCGGGCTCGGTAGTGACGGAGCCGGTGCCTCCCGACGCGCTGGTGCTGGGGCGCGCGCGGCAGGTGGTGAAGGAAGACTGGGCCAGGAAGCACAAGGCGCTGCACAAGAAGTAGCGCCGGGAGGGCGAGGCATGCCTCGCCCCTACAAACCTGCGCTGTAGGGGCCGGGCATGCCCGGCCCGGCGATTCCAGTTAGCCCGCAGCCCCCGCCGGCACGGCTTTACGGCTCAAGAAGCACTCGCGGCAATAGACCGGCCGGCCCTGAGTCGGCTTGAACGGCACCGTGGTTTCCCGGCCGCATTGGGAGCAGGTGGTCATGGTCTCCGCTTTGGCAGAACCCGATCCCCCCGATCCCTGTCGCTTGGTCTTGCAAGCTTTGCAACGCTTGGGCTCGTTCTTGAAATTCTTATCGTGGAAGAAGTGCTGTTCTCCCGCTGTGAAAACGAATTCTGCTTCGCAATCCACGCACTTAAGGACGCGATCCTGAAACTCCGGCATAGGCACCCTGCCCCGCGATCAACCTGAACTGTGGTCGGATAAGGCGGCGGGGCTTGCGCCCCGCCACCGGTTTACTCAATCTCCCGGCGTGATTTCTTCCGGTTCCGTTTGCGGGCCAGCGCCTGCTTGGCCCGGAGCTTCTCACCAGGCTTCAAGTAATAGGAGTGCCGCTTGACCTCCTTGATGATGTCCTCCTGCTGGACTTTTCTCTTGAAGCGGCGAAGGGCGTTTTCCAACGTTTCGCCCTCCTGAAGCTTTACTTCAGCCAAACGAAATACACCTCCCAACTGAACCAAGATTCCCATGCGCGGCTGGGGCGTGGGGCGGAACCCCAAGAACTCCTACACTTCGCATAGAAGGTACTGATATCATAGGTGGTTGACAGATAAAGTCAAGCCTAAATTTTAGGATGCCATCCGGAGCATTCGGTCGAGATATCTGAACACCCTTTCTTTTCAGGAACTTACGGTGAAATGGAAAATGTACTAGCGATTCTTCTGGCGGGTGGGGCCGGCGAGCGCCTGTATCCGCTGACGAGAGACACCGCCAAGCCGGGGGTGTCTTTCGGAGGCGCTTATCGCATCATCGATTTCACGCTCTCCAACTGTATTAATTCCAATGTCCGTCGAGTTCTAATCCTAACACAGTACAAATCGCTGGACCTGATCCGCCACATCCGCGACGGCTGGAATATTCTCTCGGCGGAGTTGGGCGAGTACATCGAAGTGCTGCCGCCCATGCAGCGCGTCTCCCAGGACTGGTACCAGGGGACGGCGGACGCGGTTTTCCAGAATTTCCAGAGCATCGAAGCGGAAGCGCCCGACCTGACTCTGATTCTGTGCGGAGACCACATCTACAAGATGAACTACCACGAGATGCTGGACTGGCACCAGAAGCACGGGGCGGAGATCACCATTGCCACCATCCAGGCGCCTCCGGAAGAGGCCGGGCGTTTCGGGGTGGCGGAGATCGACCCGGAGTACCGCATCACGGGATTCGAGGAAAAGCCCCAACACAAGAACCCCGTGCGCTCGCGGTTCAACCCCTCCAAGGTCAGCGCGTCCATGGGGATCTACGTGTTCAACACGGATGTGCTGCTGCGCGCGCTGCACGAAGACTCCGAGGACGCCACCTCGAGCCACGATTTTGGTAAGGACGTGATCCCGCGCAACCTGGAAAAGGCGCGCGTCGTGGCCTACGATTTCCGCGATATCAACGATAAACCGACGCCCTACTGGCGGGACGTGGGGACGCTGGACGCCTACTACGAAGCCAACATGGACCTGGTGGACGTGGTGCCGCAATTCAACCTGTACGACCGGCGCTGGCCGATCCGGACCAGGGCCACGCAGCAGCCGCCGGCGAAGTTCGTGTTCGCGCAGGAAGGGCGCCGCATGGGCGTGGCGGTGGATTCCATCGTCAGTTCGGGCTGCATCGTTTCCGGCGGCCGCGTGCTGCACAGCGTGCTGTCTCCTGGCGTGCGCGTAAACAGTTACTGTGAGATTGAGTATTCGATCTTGATGCCGAACGCGGAGATCGGGCGGTATAGCCGGATCAGCCGCGCCATCATCAATACGGGCGTCAAGGTTCCGGAATCGAGCGTAATCGGTTTCGATCCGGAAGCGGACCGCGCCAAAGGTTATCACGTCACCGAAGGCGGCATCGCCGTGGTGGCGTAAGGCCGGGCACGCCCCGGCCGCACAAGGAGCCATACATTGACCACAATCGTGAAGGTAATCGGAAGAGAGATTCTCGATTCGCGCGGGAATCCAACGGTGGAAGCGGATGTCCATCTCGCGGATGGCAGCATGGGAAGGGCCGCGGTGCCTTCCGGGGCCTCCACCGGCGAACATGAAGCCGTGGAATTGAGGGACGGCGACCCGTCGCGTTACTCCGGCAAGGGCACGCAGCAGGCCGTGATCCACGTCAACGGCGAAATCGCCCATGCGGTGCACGGTAAGGATGCGGCGCAGCAGGCCGAGCTGGACCGCGCCATGATCGATCTGGACGGCACCCCCAACAAGGGACGGCTGGGCGCCAACGCCATTCTGGCGGTATCCATGGCGGCGGCGCGCGCGGCCGCGGCGGCCCAGCGCACTCCGCTCTACCGCTACCTGGGCGGCGTGGGCGCGACCATTCTGCCGGTGCCCCAGATGAACATCATCAACGGCGGCGCGCACGCGGATAATTCCGTGGACGTGCAGGAGTTCATGATCGCGCCCTTCGGCGCCGCCAGGTTCTCCGAAGCGCTGCGCATGGGCGTCGAGGTGTTCCATACCCTGAAGAAAGTTCTGAGCAAGAAGGGTTACTCGACGGCGGTGGGCGATGAGGGCGGCTTCGCGCCCAACCTGAAATCCAACGAGGAGGCCATCGAATCCGTCCTGGAAGCCATATCGCAAGCCGGCTACAAGCCCGGCGAGCAGATCGGCGTGTGCCTCGATCCGGCCGCCAGCGAGTTCTACCAGGATGGCAAGTACGTCTTCAAGAAGTCCGACAAGAGCCAGCGCAACTCCGAGGAGATGGTGGAATACTGGTCGAACTGGGTGCGGCAGTATCCGGCCATCCTCTCTATCGAGGACGGCATGTCGGAAGAGGACTGGCCGGGCTGGATGCTGATGACTGAAGCGTTGGGAAGAAAGATTCAGCTTGTGGGCGACGATATCTTCGTGACCAACCCCTCGATTTTCAAGCGCGGCATCGAGCAGGGCATCGCCAATTCGATTCTCATCAAGCTGAACCAGATCGGCACGGTGTCCGAGACGCTGGAGGCCATGCAGATGGCGGCGGCGGCCGGCTATACGGCTGTGGTATCGCACCGCTCCGGCGAAACCGAGGACCCGTTCATCGCCGACCTGGTGGTGGCCATGGGCACCGGGCAGATCAAGACCGGCTCCGCCAGCCGCACGGACCGTATCTGCAAGTACAACCAGTTGCTGCGCATCGAGGAGCGGCTCGGCCCGGCGGCCCAATTCCTGGGCAGAAAGGCGTTCCGGCAATGACCAAACTGGTACTGGTGCGCCACGGCGAGAGCACGTGGAATAAGGAAAACCGCTTCACCGGCTGGACCGACGTGGACCTCTCCGAGAAAGGCAATCAAGAGGCCCACGATGGCGGGTTGGTGCTGAAGGCCGAGGGCTACACCTTCGACGTGGCCTACACTTCGGTGCTGAAGCGCGCCATCCGCACGCTGTGGGTGGTGCTGGACGAGATGGACCTGATGTGGATTCCGGTGCACCGCTCGTGGCGCTTGAACGAGCGGCACTACGGCGCGCTGCAAGGGTTGAACAAGGCCGAGACGGCGGCCAAGTTCGGCGAGGCGCAGGTCAAAATTTGGCGCCGCAGCTACGACATCCGCCCGCCGGAACTGACTCCAGACGACGAACGTTTCCCCGGCCACGACCCGCGCTATAAGAGCCTCAGCAAGGCGGAATTGCCGCTCACCGAGTGCCTGAAGGACACGGTGGCGCGGTTCCTGCCGCTGTGGCACGAGACCATCGCGCCCGCCATCCGGCAGGGCCAGAAGGTGCTGATCGCCGCGCACGGCAACAGCTTGCGCGCGCTGGTGAAGTACCTGGAGACCATCCCGGAGGCTGACATCGTCGAGCTGAACATTCCGACGGGCATGCCGCTGGTATATGAGCTCGACGACAATCTGAAGCCGTTGAACCGCTACTATCTGGGCGATCCCGAAAAGGTAAAAGCCGCCATGGAAGCCGTGGCCGCGCAAGGCAGAAAGAAGTAGGGGCCGGGCAGGGCCGGCCCCGCGGCCGACCGGCCGGCCCCTACGGCAAAGCCACCACGGCCGCGCTGACGGGCTTCTCCCCCACCGGAATCATCGTGAACAGTGGGGCTGGTTTGTAGCGGTAGCGGGCGGCCAGCGAGAAGATGCGGATCACGGCCAGGTCGCCGGATTGCTCATTGAGCACGAGGATGTACTGATTATCGGGGGTGACCAGGATCGAGCCCGGTTGCCGGCCCACCTGGACCGGCGCCACCAGCTTGCGCGTATCGACATCGAAGACCGTAATGCGGCTGCTCTCCGGATTCGCTACCAGCAGGTAAGAGGGCGACGTGTCGGTGACGGCCATGACGCCCGGCGCATGGCCCGCGAGAATGGTCTCCGCGACTTCTTCCCGTTGGGGGTAGACGATGACGACCGCGTCCATGCCGTCACCGCTGATGAAAAGCTGGCCGCCATCGGGGGTGAAACAGAAGTGGCGTGGCTCGAGCGGCAGCGGCAGACGCACCACGGTCCTCCCGGTGGCGACATCGAAAATGGTGACGTTGCGGTCGGGCCGGCTGCCGACGAGCAACTGCTTGCCGTCCGACTGGAAGCGGACGATGGATGGCTCGGCGCCGGCCGCGATGGTCCGCTCGATGGCGGCGCTGGTGAGAGACGCCATGACGATGCCGCGGTCCTGCCGGCTGGCGATGGCGGCCCGGTTTTCGCTGCTGAGATCGAATCCGTCGGGGGGCGCGGCAAGGCGTATGCGGCGGGCGGGGCGGAGAGAATCGAGCGGCACTTCGACCAGCGCCGCGGGCTCTCGATACAAGACCCAGAGGGCATCGCCGCCAGGGGAAACCTGCATGTCGACCGCCTGGCTGCCGGCGCGCGCGGTGCGGCCGATTTCGAGCGTCGCGGCGTCGATTTCGTACACCGTGCCGCCCTGTGGCGCCAGCACGAAGACCACGGGACGCTGGGGATGCCGCAGCACCACGGCGGGGGCGGCGTCGAGGTGGATCTGTTTGCGGACGCGGAAGCTGCTGAGATCGACGACAGCCACGGAGCGCCCGTCCTGGTTGGCGACGAAGCAATAGCCCGGAAAGCGCGTGGCCTTGGGTTGGCGGCAGGCGGCGAGGGCCAGGGCGGGGGAGAGCAGCAGGGTTCGCCGGGAAATGGGGAAGCGGGCCACGCTCTCTATTCTACGGTCGCGCGCGCCGCGCATGTTATTCTGGTGAGAGCCTGCGAGCCGGAGAGATGGCCGAGTGGTTGAAGGCGCACGCTTGGAAAGCGTGTATAGGGGAAACTCTATCGAGGGTTCGAATCCCTCTCTCTCCGCCATTTAGAATCAATGCTTTAGATGTGTCTTTGTGCCAGTTTTGTGCCAAATTGGCATACAATCCCATTTAAATCAACCACTTCCAAGAGCATCCGGCCGGCCTGTGGATAAACAGCCCCTGCCGATCCCTGCAAGTGTGCTTTGATTCAGGCATATTGCCATCAAAGGACGACAATCGTCTGGCCGATTCGCAGGTGTCCACAGCAGGCTTCACAAGATGAAGGCGCGGGTTGAGTGCATCGGCGGCTTCGAGGACGTGAAGACGATATCGGAGGTCTTGAAGAAGATATCGAAGCCAACTGACGAGCAGCCGGTGGCTTGGCGCCGAAGGCGGCCGCGCCAAACCACCTCGAAAGAGCACCAAGGTGCGGCTGAGAGAGACACGCTCAGCGCGTCATGGTGATACAATCTCCTCCCATGGAACATCCTCTTCTGCTGAAAATGAAGCAACCAACAGTGCTTTACTGTTTGTTGATCTTCACGCTGGCGATTACGACAGCGTGCTCACAAAACAAGACTCAACCGGCCACGACAGCTTTGCCTCATCTGGAGAAGCGGGGGCCGACCACGCAAATGATCGTCGACGGCAAACCTTTTCTCATGCTGGTGGGAGAACTCGCTAATACGAAGTCATCCAATTTGGAGGAGATGAAGACGAGAATCTGGCCGATGCTGGCGGACAAGATTCACGCGAACACCATTATCACGGGCATGGCCTGGTCGTGGGTGGAGCCCGAGGAGGGCAAGTACGACTTCAGCATCGCGGACGCGGCGATTGAAAACGCAAAGCAGCATAACATGCGCATCTGCTGGATGTGGTTCGCGAGCTGGAAGAACGGGCTTTCCAGCTTCGCTCCCACTTGGGTGAAGGCGAATCAGGAGCGATTCCCACGCGCCCAGATCCTGGACGGCAAGACCGTGGAAGTGCTATCGACCCTCAGCGAGAACAACCGGAATGCCGATGCAAAGGCTTTCGCGGCGCTGATGCGGCACTGTCGCGAGGTGGACACGACCCATCGCGTCATCATGGTCCAGGTGGAAAACGAAGTGGGCTTGGGCGGCGACTCGCGCGACCGGTCTCCGCTGGCGAATGCAGCCTTCGCCAAGCCGGTGCCCGCACAACTGATGGACTATATCCAGAAGAACAAAGAGAACTTGCAGCCCGAATTCCGCAAGGTTTGGGAAGCGGCGGGCTCCAAGACTTCCGGCACGTGGGAAGAGGTTTTCGGCAAGGGCCCCAAGACCGACGAAATCTTCATGGGGTGGAACTACGCGCAGTACCTCGATTACGTCGCTCAGGCCGGCAAGAAGGAGTTGCCGGTGCCGATGTACACGAACGTGTGGCTGGTGCAGGTCGGCGACAAAGGACCGGGCGACTATCCGAGCGGCGGACCGGTGGAGGCTGTGCACGACATGTGGCGTGCGGGTGCTCCGAACATTGATTTCCTGGCCCCGGACATTCACGGGATCAGCTTCCCCGACTACGCGACCCGTTACACGCGTTACGGGAATCCGCTGTTCACACCGGAAGAGCGTGCCGACCCGGCTGGCATCGCCGACGCGTTCTACGCCTACGGGCACTTCCGCGCTCTGGGCCACAGCGTCATAGGCATCGATTCGGTACAACGGCTGCAAGGCCGCGGTTTTATGGGCGCCGCTCAGGGCGAAATCCCGCCACCGCCCGCCGATCTTGAGACTCTGCCGCTGGCGGTGGCTTACCAGACCTTGGGCCAGCTTGCACCCTACATTCTGGAGCACCAGGCCAACGGAACGATCGACGGGGCGCTGTTGAACAAGCAGAACCCGGATACGCAGATCAAGCTCGGGGATTACACGCTCAACGTCGGGCTCACGCGAAGCCCCCGTGCGCCCGACGTTGTACCTGACATCATCGGCTACGGCATCTTCATGGCAGAAGGTCCCAATGACTTCCTGATGGCTGGAAACAACATTCAGGTGACATTCACGCCCAATACGCCTGGACCTCCAATCGCCGGACTCGCCTGGCAGGAATCGGGCCGGTTCGAGAACGGCAAATGGGTTCGCACTCGCATCCTGGGCGGTGACGATTCGGTGCTCAGATACGACTTCCCGCATATCGTCGCCATGGGTCAATCGGGCAGCGGGGTACGCCTCTCGACCGGCGAGCAAGGCATTCAGAAAGTCAAGGTGTACCGTTACCAATAGCCTTCGCGTTCACCATACTCCATATTGAAGCTGACCTCAATGATGGTGAAGACGGCCACCGGCACGCCGTGGTACGTCGCTGGCCGGTACCGCCACTGCTTCACGGCATCGAAGGCAGCCTTCACGAGGAACGGATGGCCGCTTACCAGTCGCAGCCGTTCAACTATCCCGTCCTCGTCAATGAGAGCGGCTAACCTAACCGTCCCTTGAATGTGGGCCTGTTTCGCCAGCTCGGGATAAACCGGGCGCACGTTGTGGATCAGGCGCTCCTGCTGAACGTCAGGTGGCACGTAGATTGGCGGCACTTGAGCGTGCAGAAGATACGGGAACGTCAGGCAGCAAACGGCAATGGCAGTCAATTTGCCACTCATACGGCCAAGAGTACAGACACCGGGGCGGTTTGGAAAGTTCCCTACCGGCTGCTCACGTGATCGCGGTCGATCCCAACCCGGCGCGCCTGGAGTTGGCGCGGCAGCTTGGAGCCGCGAGCGCCTTCAATCCGGAACGGGAAACGCCGTGGCGGCCATTCGCGAAATGACGGAGGGCGGCGGCGCGGCGACGCTGAGGGTAGACTGGTGTTGAGGACATCCGGACAGTGAAATTCTCCCGGCGTCAGTTTCTCGGCGCGGCGCCCGCGGTCCTGTGCGCGCAAACCGCCCGGCCCGCAATCGACCGGCGGGCTCTGGTGGAGCGGCACAACCCGGTGCTCGGCGCGTTCGACGGCCGGTCCCCGCTCTCGGTGGGCAACGGCGAGTTCGCATTCACGGCCGACGCCACCGGCCTGCAGACTTTCCCGGCGCTCTATGACCGGCAGATGCCGCTCTGCACCATGTCGCAGTGGGGCTGGCATACCATTCCCAACCCGAGCGGACAAGGTCCCTCGGATTTTCGGCTGGCCATGTACGATACCTATGGGCGCCAGGTCGGGTATGCCACCAGCTCGGCAGGGCAGGTGCCACTGTTCAACTGGCTGCGCGAGAACCCGCACCGGTTGCACCTGGGAAAGATCGGCTTTGCGATTGAAAAGCCCGGCGACGTCGCCGCAACCGTGCAGACGCTCGATTTGTGGACCGGCACGCTGCGCAGCGAGTTCCAGTGGAACGGCCAGCGCGTGGTGGTGGAGACGGCTTGCCATCCCCAGCTCGACCTGCTGGCGGTGACGGTCCGCGGCCGCGTGCCGGTCACCTTCGAGTTTCCGTACGGCTCGGGCGCCATGGACGCCGCCGACTGGGACCATCCGGAAAAGCACCGGAGCACGGAAACGGCCCGCGGCGCGAACCGGCTCGACATCGCCCGCGAGCTCGACCGCGATCGATACTCCGTCGGCATTGCCTGGCAGACGGCCGGCGAAATGAAGCGCGAGGGGCCGCACCGGTTTGTGTTGCGGCCGGCGGCGGACCGGCTGGATTTCGTCTGTGAGTTTCGGAGGGCAGGCCGGGAAGCCGCTCCACTACCCACCGCCGAGGAAACTCTGGCGGCCAGCCGCGAGCACTGGAGCGGCTTCTGGTCGGGCGGCGGCGCGGTGGATTTCTCCGGCAGCCGCGACCCGCGCGCCAAAGAACTCGAGCGCCGCATCGTGCTCTCGCAATACCAGACGGCCATTCAGTGCGCCGGCTCGCTCCCGCCGCAGGAAACCGGCCTCACCTGCAACAGTTGGTACGGCAAGTTCCATCTCGAAATGCACTTCTGGCACGCCGCGCACTTCGCCCGGTGGGGCCGCGCGCCGCTGCTCGAGCGCAGCCTGGGCTGGTACAGCGCCATCCTGCCCTCCGCGCGCGAAAAAGCGCGCCTTCAGGGATACGCCGGCGCGCGCTGGCCGAAAATGACCGCGCCCGACGGACGCGACAGCCCGTCCAGCGTCGGCCCGCTGCTCATCTGGCAGCAGCCGCACCCCATCGCCATGGCCGAGCTTTGCTACCGCGCGCATCCCAACCGCGAAACGGCCGAACGTTACCGCGATGTGGTTTTCGAATCCGCCGAGTTCATGGCGTCTTTCGCGTATTTCGATTCGAAGAACGGCCGCTACGTGCTGGGCCCGCCGGTGATCCCGGCGCAGGAGAACCATCCGGCGCGCGAAACCTGGAACCCCACCTTCGAGCTGGAATACTGGGCCGACGCGCTCGACATCGCCGGGCGCTGGCGCGAGCGCCTGGGAATGGCGCGCCATCCCCAGTGGGACGACGTGCGCGCCAGGCTCTCGGCGCTTCCGGTGAAGGACGGCGTTTACCTGGCGCACGAGAATTGTCCCCAGACCTTCACCGAGCGCAATCGCGATCATCCCTCCATGCTGGGCGCGCTGGGCGTGCTGCCGGGCACGAAAGTGGACAAAGAAACCATGCGCCGCACGCTGAAGAAGGTCTTTGCCGTGTGGAAGTGGGCCGACACCTGGGGCTGGGATTTCCCCATGGTGGCGATGACCGCCGCCAGCTTGGGCGAGCGCCAACTGGCCATCGACGCCCTCATGATGGATACGCCCAAGAACACCTGGCTCCCCAACGGCCACAACTGGCAGCGCGCCAACCTGCCGCTCTACCTTCCGGGCAACGGCGGGCTGTTGCTGGCCGTGGCGCACATGGCGCGGCTGGCGGCGTTTCCGGAATCCTGGAATGCGCGGTGGGAAGGATTGGGCTGAGCCGTGGCGCTCAATCCGCGGACTTTTTTCTGGCTCCTCCGGCGTAGCGTCGTGGCCACTTTCGACGACGGGTGTCTCGGCATCGCCAAAGGCGCGGCCTACTCCGCGCTGCTCTCGTTTTTTCCCGTCCTCGCCTCCGCCGCCGCCATCCTGGTCGAGATGCGCGCGGAGCTCGTATCCCGCATCATCCAGAGAGCCCTGTCTGAAATCGTGCCTCCGGACTCGGTAGATCTGGTCGTGGAGCAGTTCCGCACAACCGGTTCGCGCCCTCTCGCACTGCTGATCGTGGCGGGGCTGATTTCGGTGTGGGCGGCCTCCGGCGTCATCAAGAGCCTGATGGAAGGCTTTCAGGCGGCCTACCGGGTTCCGCGCAACCGCGGTTTTGTGCGGCAGAACGCCGTGGCCATCGCCCTGGTGCTGCTGTCGGCGGCTCCGCTGATCTGCGCTACGCTGCTGATCGTGTTCGGCAACCAGGCGCAGCGGGTGGTGCTCAACTGGCTGAAGGTGGATCCGGTTCTGAATCCGCTCGCCCCAACCTGGCAGTGGCTGAGCCGCATGGCGCGGTACGCCGTGGCCTTCGTCAGCACGGTGGCGGCCACCGCCGTCCTCTACTATTTCGGACCATACCGGCAGCAGCGCTGGTGTTACGTATGGCCCGGCGCCATGCTGGCTACGGCGCTCTGGCTGCTGGCGACTTCCGGATTCGCCTGGTACGTCCGCCACATTGCGCATTACAACCTGATGTACGGCTCCGTGGGCGCCGGCATCGCGCTGCTGGTCTGGATGTACCTGACCTCCGTCATCGCCCTGGCCGGCTGCGAATTCAACGCCGAGTACGAACGCAGTGTGGTCTTGCCACTACCGCGGCACGAACCGTAGAAGCCGGTCGGCCGCGTCCGGACCACCGGAAAGCGAGGCGCGCACGGTGCGATCTTCGCGGCGAATCTGGATGGAGCGGATGAGCGCCACCAGATCCGGCTGGCGCGTACTGGCCGCGGCGGTGAGAGAGAGGATGGCGCGCAGGTTCTCTTCGAGCTCGCGCCCGGCCTCGGCGGTGCGGCCCACGGCGGTGGCCTCGATCTCGATCCCAGAGCCCAGCCGAACGGCGATGCCGGCGTACTCCGTGTCGCGCAGCAGCCGGTTCAGATTGGCGGCGTTGCCCGTGACGGGAAGGGGGACGCCGCCCCGCGCCACCATCCAGATCTGTCTGCCATCCGCGAGGGAGGTGGCACGGGCGAGGAGATCGGGCGCGCCATTTCGACCGGTCTTCTGCTGCGCGATAGCGGCGCGGACAGAGCCGGGCGACCCGGTGACGGCCAGGCCGGGTGCGACCAGCGTAGCGCCCGGCGGCGCTTCGCGGAAGCGTCCGCGCGCAATGGCGACGATGTCCTTGCCATCGGAAGCGAGAAGCAGGTACCGGGCGTCGCGAAGCGGCTCGGCGAGCGCCCGCACGGCCGGCGGCAGTTTCGGATAGAGCGGCGAGGCGCGAAGTTCGTCGAGGTTGACGCCGCCGAGAATCAACGTGTCCGCCGGTATCGACGACGCCATGTCGCGATCGACGCCGGCCGGAGCGTTGATGGAGCGGCAGGAGATGGCGGCGGCCGCCAGCGCAACAAGCGAGGCGAGACGAGCGAGGTGGGCGCGGTTCACCATATGTTATGATCGCAAAGGAGCATGCCGCGCGGCACGCGCCGCGCTTCAAACCACCTCGGAAGGCCACCCTAGCTCAGTTGGTAGAGCGGCTGATTCGTAATCAGCAGGTCGCCGGTTCAACCCCGGCGGGTGGCTCCAGAAATAATTGAAAATTAAGAATGTAGCGGCCGGTTCCCTTAGGGGTACCGGCTTTCTTTTTGTCACCTGTGCCAAAACTCCAAATAGATGGATCTGCTGTGCCAAAATCCAGCGGCCGAGGTAATCAATTGAGGGACAAGCGGTTGCCTCGATTAGCATGATCTTTTGAGATACGGTGCCGCCCCAGAACGCACCGTTCTCAGTCTCCAACACTTGTTGACGCTTGCCGTTCTCAAGAACTTGCAAATGAAGGGCTTCGAGTGATTGCGAGATTTGCCCCGAAAGATGGACCTGCTGACTGATTGTCAGCTTCCCAAGCTGGGCGCCGGGGGGTTCGAATCCCCTCTCCCGCTCCATGTTTTCAGTAGGTTGATCGCCAGGAAGCATTGCAAGTGACCACTTCAAGCGTGCTGGCAAGAGCCGATACGGAGAGGGCGTGCGTGTCCAAGCCGGGAAACAGCAGACCATCGATGTTTTGGTGCGCTCTGTATAGACAAATGGCCTGACTGATGGCAAGAGCATGCCATTCGTCGAAAACCTTGTCGAATCACGATGCCTGGAGGTGCCGAAGGCAACCCGGCGTGCCGGCACAGAAGGGTCACGCATCTCCGCATAGTAGGCCGCGATGAGTCTGGGTACGCTCACCAGCATCGAGGGTTCGGCAGGCTTTCCCGCAAGAGGGCTCAGTTTCATGCCTCACCGACTGCGAATCAGGCATTGTTCTTCTCCAGCAAGGCCCACGCTTGCTTGCAGAACGTCCTCAACGGTAAACCCGTATTCGCGCATCAGCACCGGTGCGGGCGCGGAGGCCCCGAAGTGGTCGAGGCCTATCACGTCGCCAAGATCGCCGACGTAGCGATGCCATCCCTGCGTCGCTCCTGCTTCCACAGCCAGCCGAGCGCGGATCGAAGGCGGAAACACGGAGCGACGATATTCCTCCACTTGCGCATCGAACAACTCCCAACTGGGCATGGACACGAGGCGCGCCTGAATATTCTGCTTTTCCAGCTCGCGCTGCGCTTCGGCGATCAGACTCACCTCCGATCCAGTCGCGATCAAAATGATTTCGGGCCGGCCGTTCGCCGCCTCGGCCAGGACGTAGGCCCCACGTTTCAGCCCAGCGGCGGAAGCATAGCGGTTGCGGTCGAGGGTCGGCACATCCTGGCGGGTCAGGACCAACGCGACTGGATGGTCCTGCGTCTCAATCGCGACGCGCCAAGCGTACGCGGTTTCGTTCGCATCGCAGGGCCGGATCACGACCATGCGCGGAATGGCACGCAGATTGGCGAGTTGTTCCACAGGCTGGTGGGTGGTCCCGTCTTCGCCCAGTCCAATGCTGTCGTGCGTGAACACGTAGATCACCCGCTGCTCCATCATCGCCGCGAGTCGCATCGGTGGGCGCATGTAATCGGAGAAGATCAGGAACGTTGCACCGTATGGGATGATTCCGCCATGCACGGCCATGCCATTCAGAATCGAGCCCATCCCGTGTTCGCGAACACCAAAGTGCAAGTTGCACCCGCCGTAACTCCAGCCGCCGCCGCTCGAGCCTTGAGTGTCGCCTGAGTCTCGATCAGAAGATTCAAAATCGCCCGCGCCTTTGAGCGCGGTGTGGGTCGAGGGATCCAAATCCGCCGAACCGCCCATCAACGACGGAAGTCTGGGCGCGATCGCGTTCATCACCAATCCAGAAGCCACGCGGGTCTTCATCCCCTTCGGGTCCGCCGGAAAAAGGGGAATGTCCGCGTCCCAACCGGCGGGTAATTCGCCGCGCATCCTTTCTTGAAACTCCCGGGCCAAGTCGGGCCGTACCGTGGCGTAACGGGAGAATCGATCCTGCCACTCCGATTCCGCTTGCTGACCACGCGGTATGGCCTCGCGAAAAATGGCGCGCGCTTCGGGTGGAATATGGAAGAGGGGCTCGATAGGCCAACCGAGGTTCTGTTTGGTCAGCTTAACCTCTTCTACTCCCAACGGTGAACCGTGCGCTTCAAACGTGTCCTGTTTGTTCGGGGAGCCGTAGCCCAAGTGGGTGCGGACGAGAATCAGCGAAGGGTGCCTCGTTTCGTTCCGCGCAGCGCGCAGAGCCAGGTCGATCGCCTCCACATCGTTTCCGTCCTCCACCGATTGCGTGTGCCAACCATACGCCTCGAAGCGCTGCGCGTGGTCTTCGTGAGAGGCGATGTTCGTACCAGCGGAGAGCGTCACATGGTTGTCATCGAAGAGATAGATCAGCTTGCCAAGTTCCAACTGCCCGGCGAGTGACGCTGCTTCGGAAGCCGCGCCCTCCATCAGGTCGCCGTCGCTGACCAAACAGTAAGTGAAATGATCGACGATCTCGAACCCCGGCCGGTTGTAGCGTGCCGCAAGAGACGCTTCCGAAATCGCCATGCCCACGCCGTTGCCGAAGCCCTGCCCGAGCGGGCCGGTGGTGGTTTCCACGCCAGGCGTCACACCGCGCTCCGGATGACCAGGCGTAATGCTGCCCCATTGGCGGAATTGTTTGATCTGGTCGAGAGACAGATTGTAGCCAGTGAGGTGCAGCAAGCTGTATAGCAGCATCGAACCGTGCCCGGCCGACAGGACGAAACGGTCCCGATTGGGCCATTGCGGATTGATCGGATTGTGCCGGAGAAACCGTGTCCACAAGACATAGGCCATGGGCGCTGCGCCCAGGGGTAAACCCGGATGGCCGCTATTGGCCTTTTGCACCGCGTCAACCGACAGGAAGCGGATTGTGTTGATCGACAGTTGATCCAGTTGCGCCGGATTGAGAGTTGTCTTGGTTGCCGTGCTCATTGCTCATTTCTCCTTGGCTGATGCAGGAAAACATACAAGTCCACCGCATAGAAGACTGGGCCCGCTTTAGATCTGAGGTCCTTATGCAAACGCTTATCATGATTTCCCGCATCCGGGCCACTCGGCACGTGAGGACCCGCCGTCATACCTGGTGTTGGACTTGAGGCGCGCCTCTCGGCATTGCAGGGATCCGGCGGCAACACGCGTGAATCGAGCATTGTGAAACCGCGCTGTGTTTGCAGCTTTTAGACGGCTCGGCACACGATCTCGAATGCCCGGTTGGATTCATCTGCATTCCTGTCGCAGGCGAGAGGGTTCGGCCTTGCGAACGGGAGTTCCATCGCAGCGGCATGCACCATGCGGATTACTTCTTCTGCGCGGAATGGTTTCAGCAACAGATCATATCCGCCGACGTTAAGCACCTCCGCCCACAGCGCGTCGTCCGCCAACCTGGGAGTAACGATGAACATCGGCGGCTTGGGCGCGCGACCGAGGATATCCCAAAGTTGGCGCCAATCTCCGTCCGCCAAATCGCGGTCACAAATAACGATCGCAGGCCTTGCCCGGCGGAACACTTCAATTGCTTCCCCGCAGGTGCCCGTCCATTGCAGTTCCCATCTGCACGGGCCGATGATTCGCTGTAATGCGGCCCGGTCTTCCCGCGTCGGCAGTACCGCCATGAGGCTGAAGCGTGAGTCCGCACCCTTTCCCAAGTGTTCCACGAGCCACTGTGTTCGGCCTTGCGGTGTCTTCGCGATCAATTCTTGCCTCCTTTTCTATACTTTCGGGCCTTTGAGGGAAGATCACAATAATCCGTTTGTCACATACCTAGGTACATCCGTTATGGCCGAAGGCGGTACAGAGCGCTTCTAGATGAGGCCGCGCTGCATGGCGTGCATCACGGCCTCCAAGCGGTTATGGGTGCGGAGCTTCTCGTTAATGCTGTGCAGATGATTCCGCAGCGTGGGCAGAGTGATACCCAGTTCGCGGGCGATCTCGGAAGAGTTCTTGGCTTTCGCGAATAGGCGAAGGATTCGCTGCTCTTGTTCGGTAAGCGGCGAGACGGGCGCCGCCCGAATGTTGTGATCAGCGACGGCCACCATTTCTTTGGAGATCTCCAGCATCTTGGCAAGCAACTCTTCGCTCCTCCGACGACGCGAAATGTCTCGAGCTAAGTGCACAACCAGGCGGCGGTTGCGCCGGGGTTCTTCAAAAACGAGGGTGGAAATGTTCACCCACAGCCTCTCGCCGGAGCGTGTTTTGACCTCGAGGTCAAAATCCGGAATTCCCAGCTTCTGCGCAGCGCATTGCTGAACGCTGCAGTCCCCGATACAGACCTGCGTGCCGAGGGCGCCGTGACCGTCTAGAACTTCATAGCAGGCCCGGTTCAGCACGTCCGCCGATGAGTATCCAAACAGCCGTTCCGCCGCCTGGTTCCACGAGCAGATCTGACCTTCCCTGGTTACCGCAAACGCGGCGTCTGCCGTCCTCTCCAGGAATGCGAACAGCTCTGCCTCCAGCATCCCAGCCTTCCCGCCTCAGTATCGAGGGCTTCAATTCCATTATGCGTCAATGCGCCGACGCCTTCTCCGGCGAAAAGCCACGAATTCTGCGGCGCCGTGACTTAGGTCCTATCCGCGGCGGCTGGCCAGCGACATTCTCCCCCCCGATCCTGATGGAGGATCCCGTCATGCGCGTAGTGCTCGTTTCGCTACGCGCCGGGCAGGCTCTGCCCGAGCATGCGGCGAACGGGCTGGTGACGGTCTATTCCGTCGGTGGTCGCGTTCTCTTCTATGAGGGGACGGAGTGCTGCGAAATGGTTCCGGGTACACCAATCCGCCTGGCGCCTGGCCGGCCACACCGCCTGGAGGCGAAGGAGGACTCGCGCCTGCTGGTCACCATGATCAAGCAGAGCGACACTTCGGCCTGGAACGCCCTGGCTCCCAGAGGTCGGACGCTGGATCTGCGGCAGACCCAAAGAAAATCGTCCAGTTCTTCTGCGGCTTTCTTTCGGCGATTCTCGTTCAGTGCATGTGCTTCCGGCGAGAGGTCGTCAATCGGGGAGATCACGTGCAGGAGGGTCAACTCTGAGTGAAAGTGTTCGACCAGGGGAATCGAGTAGCGCGCTCCACCGAGGCAGCGCTCGGAGAAATCAATCGGTAACAGAATCTTCGCGAGTGGAAACATCGTTTTTCCCTTTTAAGCCAACCCGGCTAGCGCGTTGCGAATGAGACTCAGCAATGGCGCAGGAAACACGCCAAACCAGACTAACAGTGCGGTCAGCAACGCGAGCACCAAGCGTCCCGCCGGCGCGAGCCTGGGCGGGTGAGCAAAGCTTTCGGACGACTGCCCATACATCACGACCAGAATGCGCAGATAGTAGAAGAGCCCGATTGCGCTCGTGATCACCAGAATGACTATCAGCGCCCACATGGCCGACGAAGCGCCGGCCGCCACAATGTAGAATTTGCCGATAAAGCCGGCCGTCACGGGAATGCCGGCCAACGACAGCAACATCGCGGTGAAGACCGCCGCCAGCGCCGGGCGGCGCCAGAACAAGCCGCGGTAGTCCTCCATGTCGTCAGCTTCACTGGAGCCGTCCGATAGGACTGTGACCACACCGAAAGCACCAATGGTGGTCACGAAATACGCAACCAAATAGAAGGTGACGGCAGTGGGGCCGAGATCGCCAGCGGCCTGAAACGCCACCAGCAGATATCCCAGGTGCGCAATGGAAGAATATGCCAGGATGCGCTTCACGTTATTTTGGAGCAGCGCCAGGAGGTTGCCCACGATCATGGAAGCGATCGCAATGATGCTAAACACAAGGAAGACGGGCGCAAGATCGTGCGCACCGGAGCGATAGAAGAAGCGCAGCAGCAGTGCGAACATGGCGCCTTTTGAAACGGTGGCGATATATGCCGTAACGGGCGCTGGCGCGCCTTGGTACACGTCGGGGGTCCAGAGGTGAAAGGGAACCACTGCGAGTTTGAAGCCGAAGCCCGTGACGATCAGGGCCAGGCCGGGCAAAACGAGCCAGCGATCGAAGTCCGCGCGCGCGAGCCGTACTACGATTTCCGCAAACTGCATGGCGCCGAGAGCGCCGTAGATCAGTGCCATTCCGAACAGGAGGAAGGCGGCAGAAGCCGCAGCCAGCACGAGGTACTTAATGCCGGCTTCGAGAGGCAGTGGCCTTGAATGCCGGTAGGCGACCATTCCGTACAACGCCACGCTGAGGAGTTCGAGTCCCAGAAATAGCGAGACAAAATGGCTGCTGGCCACGAGTACCGTCGAACCGAGCGTAGCCACGAGCAACAGGATGTAGAGTTCGTCGTGGTCACCTTCGCATCGCTCAAAATATCCGTACGACAGCAGCACGAATGCCATGCTGGCGGCGACGATCAAGCCGATGTAGAACAGGGCATAGCGGTCGAGCACCAGCAGCGGCGTGACCTGGAGCGGCACTACTGGCGCGGCGATCCACAAGGATGCGAAGGCCGCTGCCAGGCCGGTGAACGTCAGGGAGGCAGAGAGCCTATGGTCCCGATGCACCGCGAGCGCAAGCATGACAACGATCGACGTACCGGCGACGATCAGCAACGGCAGCAATGCGATCAATTCGTTTGCGCTCACGCTCATCTCCCCGAAGCCAGTTGTTCCAACCGCGCCATGGCCGGCTGGAAGGTATCGAGAACGGGCCGCGGGTACAGGCCCAACCAGAGCAGGATCACGATCATCAGCGCTACCACCAGACCCTCACGCGGCACCAGGTCTGCAATCCGCCAGTCGTGCGTATTGGGCCCCTGGAAGGCCTGCTGAACCAGCCGCAATGCGTAAAACGTGGCGAACAGGACCCCCACCGTGGCCAACGCGGTCAGAACGATGCTCTGCCGGTAGGTACCCAGCAGAACCAGGAATTCCCCCACGAAATCGCCAAGACCGGGAAGCCCCATGGATGCGAGTGCGAAAAACAGGGTCGCGCCGCTCAGGCGAGGAGCGGTACTCCAGAGGCCGCCCATGCGATCCATTTCCCGGGAATGAATGCGATGCTGCAACGCGCCCACCAGAATGAACAGCGCACCCGTGCTGATGCCGTGGCAAATCATGGTCATCACCGCTCCCTGAAGTGCCAGGTCATTCCAGGCGAAGATGCCCAGAAGGACGAAGCCCAGGTGGCTGACGCTGGTGTACGCGACCAGGCGCTTCAGGTCTGTCTGTCCCAAGGCCAGGATCGCGCCGTATAGAATTCCAGCCGCTCCCAGCGCCATGGCCACGGGAGCGAACGTGTGGGCGGCACGGGGAAAAAGCGGCACCACGAACCGCAGCATTCCGTAAGCACCGGTCTTCAACAGGAGGCCGGCGAGTATTACGCTGCCCGCCGTGGGAGCTTCGGTGTGGGCATCGGGTAACCAGGTGTGTAGCACTACCACCGGTAGTTTCACGGCGAAGGCGACGAAGAAGCCGAGCATGATCCACATTTCGGCAGTCGGAGACATTGCCGTCCCCAGCAACTCCTCGTACTCGAACGTGTAGACACCGGTGCCGCGGTAGTGCAGGAAGAACAGGGCCAGGATGGCAATCAACATCAACAGCCCGCTGAGTTGCGTGAAGAGGAAGAACTTCACGGCAGCGTACACACGGTTCTCGTGTCCCCATATGGAGATCAGGAAATACATAGGGACCAGCATCAACTCCCACGCGAAGTAGAACAGGAAGAGATTGACAGCGAGAAACACGCCGGCGATACCGGCGAGTATCCAGAGCAGGTTCAGGTGGAAGAAGCCGGCGGCCTCCGTGATTTCGTTCCAGGAAGCCAGCACGGAGAGGATGCCCAGGAAGAACGTGAGCATCAGGAGCAGGAGGCTCAGGCCATCGAGGGCAAGGTGAAAACGGATGCCGAACTGCGGGATCCACGCCCAATCGGCCTGCGCGAACCAGGTATGAAGGCCCGCGTGGAAATTGCCTATCCACAGCGACAACGCGAGGACGAAATCGATCAGCACGGCGATCAATGCGATCCAGCGAGTGGCCGAGGCGCTCCAGCGCGTCACCATCCACGCCAGGACGCCGGCGATCAGCGGAATCAGGATGAGCCAGAGCAAAATCATAAGAACATCACGATCGCGACAAATGCCACGGCGCCGCCGGCAATCCATGCGGCGTACCAACGTAGTTTGCCCGTTTCCGTAAGGCTGAGAACGCGATAGCAGACGGTGGTCAGGCTCGCCAAGCCATCGTAAATGGAATCGACCACATCCGCTTTGTTCACGCGCGCTATCCAAACCACCGGCCGCACGAAGAGCCGATCGTAGAGCCAGTCCATTCCCCAATCCGAGAACCAGAAGCGGTGTAACACCCGGCCCGCCGGGTTTTCGACCATCGCGGTGGCCAGCCTGGGGTTGCGCTGATAGACGAACCAGGCGCCCAGAAGACCGCATAGAAAGGCGAGGGCCGCGGCCAAGCCTGATGAGGTTTCGGTGATGCCCCCAACAGCCTCCGGGAGCGTGGGGAGCGCCCTCGCGATGAACCTTGCGAAGGGCGCTTTGTCGAAACCGCCGACAATCGACAGGACCGCCAGCACGCAGACCGGAATCGTCATGGCGAGGCCGGGCCGACTGCTGACGGGAGTGCGCACCGGCCCGAAGAAGACCAGGAAGATGAGCCGGAACGTGTACAGTGACGTCAATACGACGCCGCCGATTCCTGCTGCCCATAGGCCCGTGCTGCCGGCGACGGAAGTGCCGGCGCTCCACAGGATGAGGTCCTTGCTGTAGTAACCGGCGGTAATCAGCGGGAGGCCAGCCAGAGAGCATCCGGCGATGAGGAAGGTCCAGAAGGCGACTGGAAGCTCCTTGCGAAGCCCGCCCATACAAAAGATGTTGTGCTCGTGGTGCAACGACTCGATGATGATGCCGGCTGCCAGGAATAGCAGAGCCTTGAAGAACGCGTGCGTCATGAAGTGGAAGATGGCGGCGCCCCAGGCGCCAACGCCCAGCGCCAGAAACATATAGCCGATCTGGCTTACCGTGGAATACGCAAGGACGCGCTTGATGTCGTTCTGCGTCAGCGCGCTGAAACCGGCCATCAGAAGAGTGGCGGCGCCGATCGCGGCGACCGCAAACTGGACAGGTGGCGCCAGTTCAAAGAGAACGTGCGTGCGCGCGATCAGGTAGACGCCCGCCGTCACCATGGTGGCCGCATGAATCAGGGCGCTGGTGGGAGTGGGACCGGCCATCGCATCCGGCAACCAGGTTTGCAGGGGCAGTTGCGCCGATTTGCCCACAGCCCCACCCAGCAGCAGCGCCGACGCCACGATCGCATACGCCGATCCCGTGGCCCACTGGCCCTGTGCCGCGTGCAGCAGATCCTGGATGCGGAGCGTCCCCAGGCTATGGAACAACAGAAACAACCCGATTGCCATGGCGGTATCGCCCACGCGGGTCACGATGAAGGCTTTTCGCCCCGCGCGCCCGTTCACCGGATCCCGGTACCAGAACCCAATGAGTAGATAACTGCACAGTCCGACGCCCTCCCAACCGAGGTACAGGAGCAGGAGGTTATCTGCCAGCAGCAGCGTCACCATGCAGGCCACGAACAGGTTCATGTAGGCGAAGAAGCGGCTGTAACCCTCGTCGGTTCGCATGAATTCGGCGGAATACAAGTGGATCAGGAAGCTCACGAACGTGACCACCAGCATCATCACCAGTGAGAGCGCATCCAGATAGAAGGCGATCTGCGGGCGGAATGAACCGACGTTGATCCACGTCCAGAGAAACTGCGAGTACGCACCACCGGCTGGCGGTACGCTCAGGAACGCGGCGGCGATGAGGAGGGAGATGCTGGCCGATGCTGCGACGCCCCCTACGCCCACTGTCGTGACGCTCTTGTGAGACATCCGCGCCCCGAGGACCGCAAGCACCAGAGCGCCCGCGAAGGGGATTGCCGGGACCAACCAGAGCAACTCGAGCATCTCAACCTTTCATCCTGCTGATGGCGTCGGTATCCAACGACTTGTACTGATGATAGAGTTCAAGCACCAGCGCCAGGCCCACCGACACCTCCGCCGCGGCCATTGCCAGAATGAACAGGAACACCACCTGGCCATCCGGCTGGCGCCATCGCGCGCCTGCCACCACAAAGGCCAGCCCGGCGGCGTTCAGCATGACCTCGATCGACATCAAAATGAAGATCACATTTCTCCGCACCAGAACCCCGGTCAGGCCCAATGCAAAGAGGGCTGCGGCGAGTATGAAACCATCACGCATGGGAATCAGTTCCATCACCTGACCTCCGGTTTCGGGACTCTTCGCCATCCCAGGTGATACGCTCCCACGAGGCCACCGAGCAGCAGCATCGAGGCCAGCTCAACGCCGATCAGGTACGGTCCGAACAGCGCCGCTCCCACATCGCGCGGCCCAGTCATTGCCCCTCCGGAACTTCCGCCGGAGCTCACGGCCAGCAGATAGACGAACCCAGCCATCAGGATGGTCGCAAGGATCAAAGGCCCGGTCCACATGGAGGGCTTGAGTAGTGCGCGCTCGGTTCGGGCGGCCTGTTCACCCAGGTTCAGCAGCATGACTACGAACACAAAGAGCACCATGATTGCGCCCGCATAGATGATCACCTCCAGCGCGGCGATGAACGGCGCGCCGAGCGTGTAGAAGACCACCGAGACGGCCAACAGCGAAACGATCAGGTACAGCAGCGCGTGCACCGCATGGAGGCGGGTGATCATCAGGGCCGTGGAGAGAATCGCCACCGCGCCCGCGACATAAAACACAATCGTCATAGGCTGCTCACGGCAGGAGGCTATGTAGGTCCACGGGGCGGCCTTCGTTCTCTGCCTCGCCCTTATCCTTTCCGTCGATCTTCACGCCGGCCACGCGCCAATAGTTGTATCCGGGGTATTTGCCGGGACCGCTGATCAGCAAGTCCTGTTTTTCGTACACCATGTTTTGCCGATGGTACTCGCCCATTTCGAAATCGGGAGTCAGTTGGATGGCATAAGTGGGGCACGCCTCCTCACAGAGGCCGCAAAAGATGCAGCGCGAGAAATTGATGCGGAAGAAGTCCGGGTAACGCCTGCCGGTTGGGTCTTCCGTTGCCTGGAGAGCAATGCAGTCCACCGGACAAACCACTGCACAGAGATAGCACGCTACACATCGCTCACCCCCATCCGGATCGCGCGAAAGGACGATGCGGCCGCGATACCGGGGGGAAAGGTAGGGTTTCTGTTCGGGATACAGAACCGTAACACGTTTATGAAACATGTGCAGAAGCACGTACCAGATGGTCCGGATGATGCTGAACATTTCATTTGCTCCATGCGAGCGTTACAGCGCCCGTGACTAACAGGTTGGCCAATGACAGGGGTAACATCACTTTCCAGCCCCAGGACATCAACTGGTCAAAGCGTGGCCGCGGCAGAGATGCCCGCAGCAGGATGAAAAAGGATATGAAGAAGAACGTCTTGAGCAGGAACCAGACTATGGGAGGAAGTACGGGCCCCAGCCAGCCACCAAAGAAGAGAATGCCGATCAGCGACGAAATCAGGATCACCCCGAGATATTCGCCGACGAAGAACATACCGAATTTCATGCCGGAATATTCGGAGTGGAAGCCGGCAACCAACTCACTTTCCGCTTCGGGCAAGTCGAACGGCAGCCGCCGGGTCTCGGCCACACCGGCGATGAGGAACAGGAGGAAGCCGAGAAACTGCGGCACCACGAACCAGAGATGCCGTTGCGCTTCGACAATCGTAGACAAGTCGAAGGAGCCTGCAAGCAGCACGACGCCCATGAGCGACAGCCCCATGAAAACTTCGTAGCTCAGCATTTGGGCCGCGGCTCGGAGGCCTCCAAGCAGCGAGTACTTGTTGTCCGACGACCACCCCGCTAATACCACGCTGTAGACTCCGAGAGAGGACATCGCCAGCACGAACAGCAGGCCGACATTCAGGTCGCTGACGATAATGCCCGGCGCGATCGGCAACACGGCGAAGGACATGAGCACGGTCACGACGATCACTGCCGGTGCGAGAACGAAGACGGCTTTGTCGGCAAACGGCGGGATCCAATCCTCTTTGAAGAAGATTTTGATCATGTCCGCCACCACCTGAAGCAACCCAAAAGGACCAACGCGATTCGGGCCGTACCGGTCCTGCCACAATGCGAGAAGCCGGCGTTCCAGCCAGATCAGCCCGGCCGCCAGCGTGAGTGCCACCACAAGCACGCCGATGATGCAGAGGATGGGATAGGGGCTCGTCATGGCAAGGCGGAGATCCTGCTCCACACCGGCAGATCCAGGCCGGCAAATGGCGGCATTCCCGCCGGGACGCCGGCTAAACCCTTCGGCAAGTCTGCCGCGATCTTTACTGGAAGACGTTGGCCGAACAGCTCCACTTCCTTGCCGAAACTCGAGGCCTCTTCCGGATTGAGAGCGACGTACGGTTCAGGTGACAGTTCCGCGATGGCCGGCGCCGAGCGGCTCAGTTCCTCGGAGCCGAAGATGTGATAGAGCGGAACCACCAGCCGTTCGTCTTCCCGCGTTTCGAACGCCGGAGGCGGTTGCTCGAAGAATCTGAACTCGGTTCCACCCCGCTCTATGACTCGTACACCCGGGTCGCCCTGTCGCAGTGGACCGCCGATCTCAGCCTGAAACTTATTCACCGCCTGAATGGAGTTCCATCCCGGCGTCCAGAAAAACGGGAGCAGAGCAGAAGGCGGCTGGTCCGGGTTTCCTTCCATGGAAAACGAGAGGGATGAATCCGGGTCGTCAGGTGGCTTCGGCTCGTGGACGCTGATATTGGCCAGCATGGAGGTTCGGCCGCTGTAGCGATGCGGCTCGCGCGGGACCTTCGCGTCCGCCATGCGGAAATCGGCGGAGGGCGCAGCACGGGCGACAGCGGCCAGTTGCGGCAGCCCGGCCGCGAGCGCCGCGACGACGTTGTCCAGCGTTTCCCACGATCCCAGCCAGCGCCAGCTTTCCTGAATTGGAGCGGGCGGTACGAAAACTCGAAAGAAACGCTGCGCCCGCCCTTCGCTGCTCACCAGAGTGCCATCCCCTTCGGCGAAGGTAGCGACCGGCAGAACCAGTTCCGCCTTTGTCGTGGTCGCGGTTTCCAGATGGTCGAAAGCCACCACGTGCTGAAAGCGCGCCAGAAACTTGTCCACGACCGGGGCGGGGAGTCGCCGGTAGAGGTCGTTTTCCAGAATGATGACAGTGTCTGCCTGGGCTTCAATCGCGGCATCCAGCGCAGGAGCATCCATCAGCGCGAGGCCGAGGCTATTGCACTCCGGCGCGGTGAATGCCAGCGAGGCGCCAGGCAATGCCCACACCACATTCGCCGCAGCCTGGATGAGCGCCGCGCTGCGATTACTTGGACCTGAGATGACGAGAGGGCGTTTGGCGGTCTTGAGAGCTTTGGCGATTTCCGCCGCCAGCGTCAGCATTGCTGCGGAAAGATCTGACGGCGCAGGCGCACGTGGATCCAGCGCGTTCGCCACCGCGAAGCCAAGCCGCGCCTGGTCGTCGGGTGCAGCGCGATACGTGCGCGTGGCGATGTCATCCAGACGCGTGGCGCCGGTGCTGGCGATGAACAGGGGCCCTCTCTCCTCCTGCACCGCCTCACGCACCCCATGGTCCATCCACAGCGGGATACGCAGTCGCTCGGCGATCTGCATGGGCTGCTGGCGCACCGACTGCCGCAGGCTCAGCGCCATTCGAGGAGCAACGTTGGTGACATCTTCTCCCAGGATGAGCACGGCATCGGCGGATTCCACTTCGCGCAGCGACGGGGTATGTGCGGGACCGTCGCGCAGAATGTCCAATATCAGCTTCAGCAACCGGGATTCAGTGGCGGGAATGCCCGCATAGAACCGTCCTTCACCAACGAGCGATCGTAATGCGAAGTTGCTCTCGAGCGATGCGCGCGGCGAGCCGATTCCGATCGTCTTGCCCGGCGCCTGCCCTCGCAGGTAGCCGAGCGCAGTCTCCGCGGTAGCGGCCTTGCTCTGTAGTAACGGCCGCTGGATTCGCCGTTCGCTGTTCACAAATTCATAACCGAACCGGCCGCGGTCGCAGAGAAAATAGCCGTTGACCTCGCCGTTGTAACGGTTCACGAGACGCCGCAACATTCCGTACCGTTCGGCCGCAGTGATGTTGCATCCCAGAGCGCAATGCACGCACACCGACGGCGCCATTTGCAGGTCCCATTTGCGCGTATAGTGCCGCTTCAGAGTGGCATCGGTGAAGACGCCTGTGGGGCATACTTCAACCAGATTCCCGGCGAATTCGCTCTCGAGCACTCCGTCACGGTCGCGGCCGAAGAAAACGATGTCCCGCAAAGCAAATGCGTTCAGATCGTTTCCTCCGGCGTACTCCCGATAGAAACGTACGCAGCGATAGCACTGGATGCAGCGGTTCATCTCGTGGTTCACGAACGGGCCCAGGTACTGGTTGCGAAACGTGCGTTTCTCGAATGTGTAGCGTCGATAGTCGTGGCCCGTCATGACGGTCATGTCTTGCAGGTGGCACTCGCCGCCCTCATCGCACACCGGACAGTCGTGCGGATGGTTCACCATCAGGCCTTCAATAATGGCGGCCCGGAACTCCGACGCCTCCGCATCCTGAATCGAGATGCGGGTGCCTTCGGCGGCGGGAGTCATGCAGGCCATCACGATCTTGCCGTGCGTGTCCGCTTCATCCTTAAACTGCTTGACGGCGCACTGGCGGCAGGCGCCCACCGAACCGAGTGCGGGGTGCCAGCAAAAATACGGCAGGTTCATGCCCAACGACAGGCAACCGTGTAGCAGGTTCTGCTTGGGGTATATCTGGTACGGTTGGTTGTCCACATACACGGTCGCCATGTCATCTCCACGGGCAGCGCTTCTCGTTGATGTGGCGCTCGAAATCAGCGCGGAAGTATTTCAACGCGCTCTGTAGCGGCTCGGCGGCGCCCGGCGCAAGCGCGCAAAAGGTATGGCCAGGCGTCCAAAACCGTGCTTGAAACGCCAGTTTATCGAGGTCTCCGGGTTGGCCGTGCCCTTCTTCCATCGCCCTCAGGATGCGCTCCACCCATCCCAGGCCACTCCAGCACGGTGTGCACCAGCCGCAGGATTCCTGCGCGAAAAAGCGTTCCAGGTTCCAGACCATGCCGACAGGGCAGGTTTGGTCGTCAAGCACGATCATGGTGCCGGTACCCATGCGGCTGCCCGCCCTCTGGACTTGAGTGAAGTCCATGGCAACGTCCAGGTGTCGTTCCACGAGGAAATCCGTGGAAGCGCCGCCAGGGAGCAGCCCTCGAAAGCGAACGCCGTCGCACATTCCCCCCGCGTGGTCCTCCAACAGCTCTCGGATCGTGACGCCCATGGGCAACTCCCAGATACCGGGGCGTTTCACTTTGCCGCTGGCGCCGTAGAGCTTGGTCCCGCTATCCTTGCTGCGGCTCAGGCTTCTGAACCACGCCGCGCCGTTGTTGATAATGTGCGGCACGTTGCATAGAGTTTCCACGTTGTTGACCGTTGTTGGCTTGCCAAAGAGTCCCGAAACCGGTGGGAACGGCGGCTTGGCGCGCGGGTTGGCGCGTTTGCCTTCGAGGGCATTCAGCATCCCGGTTTCTTCGCCGCACATGTAACGGCCGGCGCTGACGTGCAAGTACAACTCGAGACTGTAGCCGGAGCCGAGAATGTTCTTCCCCAGATAGCCGGCCCCATAAGCTTCCGCTATGGCCTTCTCAATCCGCCGGGCCGCAAGCTTGTATTCGCCACGCAGGAAAATGTAAGCCACGTCGGTGCCGGTGGCATATCCAGCGAGAGCCATGCCTTCGATCAACTGGTGGGGGTCGCCTTCCAGGAGCACCCGGTCCTTGAACGTTCCGGGCTCCATCTCGTCGGCGTTAGCGACCAGGTATCTCGGGTGTGGCGCCTTCTTTGGGACGAAGGTCCACTTCAGCCCAGTGGGGAATCCTGCGCCACCACGGCCTCGCAGGTTCGAGGACTTCACTTCCTCGGTGACCGCTTCCGGCGTCATGCTCTGTACTGCCTTGCGCAGCGCACGATAGCCGCCGGCGCGCTCGTAGGGATCGCGGTCCAGTGCCTCACGATCCGGTCGCATGTTTCCGGTGAGCGGCTTTTCCGTCGGCATTACTTGTAGCCCCCCAGTATCTGGTCGATCTTTTCAGGAGTCAGATCGAGGTGGAGGTCATCGTCAATCATCATGACCGGCGCGTGGTCGCACGCTCCCAGACAGACGATCGGAAGCAGCGTAAAACGCTCGTCGGCGGTGGTTTCACCCGGCTGGACGCCGAGCCGTTCGGAAGCATGGCGACACTGCCGGTCGGCCCCCATGATCCAGCAACTGACGCTGTCGCAGAGATAGATCACGTGGCGGCCCACCGGCCTTCGGAAGATCAGGTTGTAGAACGTGGCGATACCATCCAGGTCGGCGTCCGACATCCCGAGCAGTTCGCCGATGTCGTGGAGCGCCTCATCCGACACCCAGCCGCGGTGCTTCTGCACGATCTTCATAGCATCGATGCAGACGGCTTTCCTGTTCGGATAGTGCGGGAACTCGGCCTCGATCTCGCTTCTCTCTTCAGGCGCCAACACAATCGCTCCTCATCGATCGATGTCCGCCAGTACGAAATCCATCGCCCCCAGAACCGCCAACAGGTCGGGGATCATTCTGCCGCGACAGAGCTGCGGCAGCATCTGCATATGGGCAAACGAAGGCGTCCGAATGCGAGTGCGGTAGGAGACCGTGCTGCCATCGCTCACCAGGTAATAACCGTTGTTGCCCTTGGTGGCCTCGATGGCGCCCAACGCTTCGCCGGGCGGTATCACCGGTCCCCACCCGACGCCCAAAAAATGCGTAATGAGAGTTTCGATGTCGTGCATGGTGCGATCCTTCACAGGAGGAGTCGCCAGCGCATGATCCGATTTGTACGGTCCATCCGGCATACCGTTCACGCACTGCTCGATGATGCGCAGGCTCTGCCGCATTTCCTCCACGCGGACCAGCGCACGGTCGTAGCAGTCGCCATGGGCGGCGGTGGGAATATCGAATTCGAAGTGTTCGTAGCCCGAATAGGGCTGCTTCTTGCGAAAGTCCCATTCGAAATCGCAGGCCCGCAGCCCCGGTCCCGTGACGCCCCACTCGATCGCCTCTTCCTTAGTGAAACTGCCGATTCCCTTGGTGCGTGCCTGAAAGATGCGGTTGCGCAATACTTCGCGGTCGTATTCGGCCAGACGGGGCGGGAAATAGCGGATGAAATCGCGGAACATGCCGTCCCAACCCTCCGGCAGGTCCGCCGCCACGCCTCCGATGCGAAACCAGTTGGGATGCATGCGCGCCCCACAAATGGCTTCGATGATGTCAAACGCGCGTTCCCGATCGTTGAACGTATAAAACACCGGCGAAAGCTGTCCCAGGTCCTGCGCGAACGTGCCGTACCAGACCAGGTGGCTGATGATCCGAAACAATTCGGAGAGCATCACGCGGATCACCTGGGCGCGCGGCGGAACAGTGATTCCCGCCAGTTTCTCTACGGCCGTGAGGTAAGCGAGGTTGTTTATCACGCCGCCCAGGTAATCCACGCGATCGGTGTACGGAATATAGGTATGCCAGGACTGGCGCTCCCCCATCTTCTCCGCGCCGCGATGATGGAATCCGATCTCGGGCACGGCATCGACGATCTCCTCACCGTCGAGTTGAACCACAATCCGCAGGACACCGTGTGTGCCGGGATGTTGCGGGCCGAGGTTCAGAAAGATGAAATCGCTGTCGTCACGGCTACGCTGCATGCCCCACTCTTCGGGGCGGAAGCGCAACAACTCCTGTTCGGCCTCCTCCTTCTCTTCGGAAAGGTGGAACGGCCCCATCTCTGTGGCGCGCGCGGGGTGGTCCTTTCGCAACGGATGTCCTGTCCAGCTTCTGGGCATCAGGATGCGTTGCAGGTGAGGGTGTCCTGAAAAAGAAATCCCGAACATATCCCACACTTCGCGCTCGTACCAATTCGCCGCTGGCCAGAGGCGCGTGATGCTGTCGATCGATAGGGAATCAGCGTGAAGAGCGGTCTTTATGCGGATATACGCATTGCGCTCGAAGGAAAACAAGTGATAGACGACCGTGAAAGCAGAGGGTGGCAACCCGTTCCGATTCGCCCGCATCCTGTCATCGATCGCGGTCAGGTCGTAGAGCATGGCGTACGGCCGATCGATCTCGCCTTTGAGATATCCCAGGATTTCACGCACACGCTCCCGCGGCGCCCAAAAGGTAGGCATCCCGTCACAGGTAAGTTGTGGCGTCACATCGCTGCCATACTGCTCCTGCAGCGAATCGATCGGATTGATGGTTGCCGTGGTGCTCACACACGATCCTGAGTGCGCAGATCCGTGGCCTGCTGGCGGAGAGAGCGCTTGAGATCGCGCAGGGAAGGCATAGGCGGACGTTCGACACCCTGCGGCCCAATCACCCAACTCAAGGGCCGGCGCTCGGTCCCGACAGCCGTCTGCAAGAGCGTCAGGCCTTCCAGAAACGCATCCGGCCGCGGCGGGCAACCTGGCACGTATACATCGACAGGCAGGAACTTGTCTACGCCCTGCACCACGCTGTAGATGTCGTACATGCCGCCGGAATTCGCACAGGAGCCCATCGAGATTACCCAGCGAGGCTCCATCATCTGCTCGTAGAGGCGCTGGATAACCGGGGCCATTTTGATGAACACGGTGCCGGCAATGACCATGAGATCGGCCTCGCGCGGTGTGCCGCGAATTACTTCGGCACCAAAGCGCGCCACGTCATACTTGCTCGTGATGCTGGTGGCCATTTCGACATAGCAGCAGGAAAGGCCGAAATTGAAGGGCCAGATTGAATTCTTGCGTCCCCAGGACACCAGATCCTGCAAGCGCGACAGAATCACGTTGCGGCGTACCGCGTCGTCGAAGGTGCTCCGTTCCTGCTTCGACTCCTCCGGAACTTTGCCCGGTTTGGTAATGGACCACCGCATTTTCGCCTACTCCCTTTGTTTAGAGGTACTGCTCCAATCCAGTGCGCCGACACGCCAGAGATACAGTAAGGCGGCGGCGAGGATTCCGACAAATATCACCACTTCCCAGAATGCGGGCCAGCCCAGAGAGCGTGCCGCGACGGCCCAGGCAAACAGAAACACCGCTTCCAGGTCAAAGATGACGAAGAACATCGCCACCAGGTAGAACTTGGCCGAGAGGCGTGCGCGCGCCGAGCCCTCCGACAGAATGCCCCCCTCATAGGGGGCGCCCGTCGCCCGTTGGCGATGCCGCTGGCCAAGCAGGTACGAGACGACGAGCATGCCGGCGACCAAGAGCAACACCAGCGCGAAATATACGCCCAGAGGCCACATGTACGGTTAGTGCTCCTCCCCCTCGGGCCACGCGATGGTCAGCAGGAACGCGCTGTCCTCGATAGCCACGACATCGTGAGGCATGACGCGATCCAGCAGAAGCACCCGTCCAGCCGGCAGATCAAACTCCTTTCCGCCGGCATGCATTCGTAGATGACCTTGCACCGTTTGCACCGAGATGCGGCCGGCAGCGTGGTGCTCGTGAATCATAGTTTTCGCCTGGATCGCTGTCAGGACAACACGGAAGTCCGGGTACTTGACGATCGTTTTGGAGTTTCGACCGCTTTGCCAGTAGGGCTCCTGGCGCAGGGATGCGATCTGCTCGGCGAGGTCAAAGGTGAGAGATGGTCCTTCCGTTGGCTCCGACGCGCGGGCGGCGCCGCGAGACGGTTCGGTTTCAGGCATGATTGACCTTCCTTTTCTTGCCCTTTTGGGCACTCAGGTATTCCTTCAACGCAACGGCGTTGTTATGTTCCGTATCGTGCGAACTGTAGACGAGTGTGACGCGGCCATGACGTGCGGCGCTGCGAATCGGGGCGCACGCCTCCGGATGGCTGTCCAACTCGGCAAAATAGCGTTTTTGGAACTCGGTCCACTTTTTGGGGTCGTGCGAGAACCACCGGCGAAGTGCGGCGCTGGGCGCCACATCCTTAAGCCATGCATCAAGCCGCAGGTCGGTTTTCTTGATACCTCGCGGCCAGATCCGCTCTACCAGGAACCGGACGCCGTCTTCCGGAGCCGCCTTGTCGTAGACGCGTTTCAGGGCGAGCATCTCACGCCTCCTTGGCTCCTCCTTGCGAAACCGCAGGCTGATAGGCGCCTGCTACCGCACGAAAACTGATAGCCAGGCGGTTCCATCCGTTAATGGCGATCACAGCCATCGTTAGATCGACCAGTTCCTTGTCGCTGAACTGTTTGCGCGCGATTTCGAATACGCTGTTCCGAACCTGCCCCCGGCTCACCAACGTGACGGCCTCGGTCCAGGCCAGCGCAGCGCGCTCCCGTTCAGTGAAAAACGGCGCCTCTCTCCAAACCACGACGGCATACAGCCTCTGCTCCGTCTCTCCGTGCGCCCGCGCGTCTTTGGTATGCATGTCCACGCAGTAAGCGCAGCCATTGATCTGCGAAGCACGGAGCTTGACAAGTTCGAGGAGTCGCCGTTCCAGTCCGCATTCCCGAACATATTGTTCTACGGCATACATCGCCTCTCGCGCGCCTGGCGCCGCTTTCGCATAATCGAGTCTGGGTTGTATATGTCGGGTGTTCGTCATTCGGGTTTCTTCGCCTCGCCTTTATACGTCAGTACCCGGCCCCACGTGGCCGCCGTTCCCCAGATACCCGAGCGCAGGCATTCGAGTTGCACAATTTGGCTGTGGTCCACGAACAAATTGACCTCGGGTCCATAGTTCCGGATATACCAGGAGAAAACTTCCGGGTCGGCTGCCTCAAACATCACCTTCTCGAGTCCCAGGGCATCGGCAATTCGTGCAGGGACATCCGTGCGCCAGGTCCGGACGCTTTCTGTGATGCCTTCGGATTCGATCATGATGAGGTAGGCGCCGGCGTCGACAAAGCGCTGGGCCAGTTTGATGCACCACTGTGGATCCCGAGTGCCTTCCGCTTCCAGTTCTTCGGCTTTTGTAGCTCCTCCTGCGCCAAACTGAATGCCGACCTCGGGTTTCGCTTTCAAACCGGCCTTCTGCACTTTCTCGATGAGCCGCAGCCAGTCGTCAGTGGGAATGGTGATGAACCCGCACGAAATCTCGATGATGTCGAAGCCCACATCCCGACATTCCCGTACATAATGGTCGACCGCCTCCGCTCCCTGCGTGAGAACGTACTCCAGGAACCCCCCTGTTGAGACGAGTACGTTATGCTCGTGGCAGAGATTCAGCAGTTCGACCAGCACCGGCCGAGGCATGAGTGTGAACGATCCGCCCGCGAACTTGAGGGAATCCACGTGCTCACCCATGGTTTCGAGGACGTCCTGCAGGTAGCGCTTGCCTATCGGAGTGTAATAGGGGCCGCGGATCTCAGTAAGACCGAGGGAACGCGGCTTCGCCTGCCGCTGGTTGGTCTTTAAGAATGAGAACGCTCGGTCAGCCACAGGAACTCCCTTCGCATCCATTAGGCATTCGGATGCCTGCCAGCAACCGCATCAGGTCGGAGACTTGCGTATTCTCCAACTCGGAGACCGTTTCCGCTATCGCCCGGCGTTCCACGGGAGTGGAATAGGGCTCGGCCAAGCCATCGAATTTGGCAAAAGCCATGTCCCATGTCATCGGCTGCGTGAAGAAGCCAGGGTAATCGCGCATTTCCTTGGTCAGCATTCGGCCATCGCGGAGCCGGACTCCGATACGACAAGGCATTTCGTTCGGGAAGCGCTCCGAATAGGCTGCGTTCGGGCTTATGAACACGCGGCGCAACATGTTTTGCACATCGGGTCGGTGGACCCGGTCGATGCGGTACTGGTCCGGCGTTACTTTGCCATCCAGAATGGCTACAGCGAGGATATACGGCAGGCTGTGGTCGGCCTGCTCTTTCGTGTCGACGCCCGTAGTCTTGTCGCCCTCATCTCCCCCGCCAATAATGTGATAGGCGACGTCGAAGATCTCGAGATTTACCTGGTCGACTTCGTCAGCCTGGAACTGGTGGCGTTGTTTCAATGCGAGCACGCCGTCGATAGCCGTCTGTGAATGGATCTCGGCGTTGTACTTCTTCAAGATGGTGCGTTTCACTCGCTCCAGGTCTTCGCGCGACCAATCGATCTCGAAAAGACCGGTGATCGCATCCATCAGCCCCTTCTCACCCTCAATGACCTCCAGCGGGCCCGTAATTCCCCGGCGGGCCAAAAAGACTATGGCAGTGGAGCAAGAGGCCATGTGGGGATAGGCGAGACCTTTCCAGTGGGAAAGCTTCCCGGTCCGCGTGACGCGGAGCCCATTCAGGGCGGTGCCACTGATGGCGATGGCATTGGCGGTCCTGGTGACGTCGAGGCCCAATATGCGCGCGACTCCCGCGGCCACGGCATAAGCTCCCTGTACGGTGTGATCGAACCCCGCGGCGCGGACGGCGGCAACATCGCTCAATCGGCACTGCACCTGGTAGGCGACCGCGAGGGCCGCCATCAAGTCCCGGCCGCTTGCGCCCGCATACTCCGCCGCCGCCAAAATGGGCGCCAGATTATCGCTGGGATGGCAGGTTTCGCCTTTCGCCAGATAGCTGTCATTGAAGTCCAGGTAGCGGATCGCAGCTCCATTGTGAAATGCCGCATGTTCCGGACTTGCCCGTCCTCCGGCCAGCAGTGTGCATTTTCCGTTGGCATCGAATGCGGCGATGTTCTTACGAATGATTTGAGGGGGCACGGCATCTAGGGCTCCGATAGCGCAACCTAGAGCGTCGAGAATTCGGATCTTCAACTGCTGACGCGCCGTTTCTGAAAGTTCCTCGTACCGCGCACTCACAGCGAACTCAGCCAGCCGTTCCACAGCGGTCATCGAATGATCTCTGTCAATGATTCAACTCTCCATCGATTCAGAGATTCTGCCAATAGGCGTTTGTCACATTCGGGGATACAAACGTCATGGTTACGGAATTTCGGTTGTCGAGTAGAATCCTAATTTGAGCCGATGGAACCCAATGACCGATCCAGGTTCCAAAACGATGCGGCAAATCGCTGTGGAATCGCCGGCAATGATTGGCGTTCTAGAAAAGTATCGTCTCGATTTTTGCTGGGCTGGTGACAAATCGCTCGAATCCGCAGCCGCCGAAGCCGGCATTCCGTTGGAAACCGTACTGTCCGAGATGCGGCTGGCACTCACACAGCGGAGGGCAGAGCAGGCCGATTGGAACACTGCCGACCTGGATGTTCTCACGCAGCACATTGTCGTCCGGCATCACGCCTATCTCCGGAAGGAACTGCCTCTGATGGAGAGGCTTCTAGCCCGTGCGCGTGAGGCTCGTGGCCGGGCAGACGCCAATACGCTGGCGCCGCTGGAGAAGGTATTCCGCTTTTTCAAGCGCGAATTGGAAAACCACTTGAGGAGAGAGGAAGAGGTCCTCTTTCCACTAATCCGGCAACTCGAAACGGCCTCGAAATCCGGCGCTAAACTACCCCGGTTTCCGTTTGGTTCCATAGCCAATCCCATCGGCATCATGGAGGAGGACCACGATGCGGAACGGCGGCAGATGCAAAAGATGCTGGTGTTCACAGGCAATTACACTGGTCCAGCGGAAACCGGTAATGCATTTCATTTCCTTTTTGAGAGGCTTGAGGCTCTGGAGTCGGACATGCGGCTCCATGTCCATCTGGAAGATCACATCCTCTTTCCACGCGCCGGCGTTTTGGAGAACTCGTCGTGGTAAGGATTTACCGAGGCCAAAACGGTGCCGGATCGACTCCAGGGGCTTTCGTCCTCAGCCTGCTGCTCACCGTGCCGTTGATGGCGCAACCCAGTGCTGCTGTGGGATCCGAACCGGGCTCGGTGGCCGCCGGTCGAGCTCTGTTTCTCGGCACCGTCCGCTTCCAGAATGGGGGCCCCGCCTGCTCGGCGTGTCACGGCGTGGCGGGCCTGCCGTTTCCCGAAGGCGGCACCATGGGGCCAAACCTTACCAGAGTCTTTTCCAAAATGGGTCCGGAAGGCTTGAACTCAGCGCTGGAAACGCTCTTTTTCCCGGCCATGACCCCTCTGTTCCGTTACCGTCCTCTGACATCAAACGAACGGCGCGACCTGGCAGCACTTTTCGAAAGCGTTGATCGGCAACAGCCCGCAACACCTACTCCGGCTATCGGTGGGATTTCTCTGGCCGGCTTCTTCATCCTCATCGCGGTAACTGGAGTTGTGGGGCGGCACCGGGTTCGATCGGTCCGGAGGGCGCTGCTCGAAAGGGCACGAGTTCGCACGGGGGCGAGCCCATGAGCTGGATACGGGACCTCATCAATCCGAATGCCCGCACCTGGGAAGAGTTCTACCGGAATCGCTGGCAGCACGACCGGGTAGTTCGCAGCACGCACGGCGTCAACTGTACCGGCAGTTGCTCCTGGATGATCTACGTCAAAGACGGCATCGTCACCTGGGAGATGCAGGCGACGGATTACCCCAAACTCGAAGCTGGCTTGCCGGGGTACGAGCCGCGCGGATGCCCGCGTGGCATCGTTTTCTCCTGGTACATCTATAGCCCGCTTCGGATCAAGTATCCATACGTCCGGGGAGTGCTGCTGGATACGTGGCGAGAAGCGCGCTCCAGGCATGCGGATCCAGTGGAAGCCTGGACTGAGATTATGGACAATGCCGAGGCGCGCCGGCAATATCAGGCTGCCAGGGGGAGGGGCGGCTTCCGGAGGACCAGTTGGGATGAGTCACTGGAGATCGTGGCCGCCTCGCTGCTATACACCGCGAAGAAATACGGGCCGGACCGGGTGGCGGGCTTCTCCCCGATTCCCGCTATGTCGATGCTTAGCTATGCGGCCGGCTCCCGGTTCCTCCAACTGTTTGGGGCAGCCCTGCTGAGCTTCTACGATCTCTATGCGGACTTCCCTCCGGCATCGCCGGAGACGTGGGGAGAAAAAACGGACGTTGCCGAAAGCGCCGACTGGTACAACAGCAAATACATCGTTACCACGGGCAGCAACCTCAACATGACGCGCACGCCAGACGTACACTTCGTCGCCGAGGCGCGCAACAACGGTTCAAAACTGGTCGTGCTGTCGCCCGATTTCAGCGAAGTGGCACGCTACGCCGACTGGTGGATTCCGGTGCACTCCGGCATGGATGCGGCCTTCTGGATGGCCGTGGACCACGTCATTCTGCAGGAATTCCACGCGGCACGACAAGTTCCGTATTTCGTGAATTATCTCAAGCGCTTTTCCGACAGTCCTTTCCTGGTGGCCTTGGACGAGTCGGAAAAGGGCTACACGGCGGGGCGCTTCCTCCGTGCGGGACGCCTCGCGCGATATGGGAGCGTGGAGAACGGCGATTGGAAGTTTCTGGTCTTTGATGCAAAGACGGGCGAGCCGCGCATGCCCCGCGGCGCCATTGGAAGCCGTTGGCAGGCTCAGAAGGGGCGATGGAACCTGGAACTCAAGGACGATCTGGACGGCACGGACATCGACCCGCTTTTGACCCTTCTGGAAAACCGCGATGCCGAACTCCCCGTGACCTTTGCGGATTCCGCCAATAACCTGACGTTCCAGCGCACCGTTCCAGTGAAGTACATCGAAGCCGCCGACGGGCGGATCGCGGTAACTACGGTCTATGACCTCCTCATGGCGCAATATGGCATCCCCCGCGGGCTAGCGGGCGAGTATCCGCAAGATTACAGCGACTCGAATGCGCCGTACACGCCGGCCTGGCAGGAGAAATTCACCGGTATAAGCCGCAACACCGTGATCCAATTTGCCCGTGAGTTTGCTTCCACCGCCGAGAAAACCGGGGGCAAGTGCACGGTAATTGTCGGCTCCGGCGTGAACCACTGGTATCACAGCAACCTGCACTACCGTGCTTCCATCGCTGCCTTAATGCTCTGCGGCTGTATCGGAGTCAATGGCGGCGGGTTAAATCATTACACGGGCCAGGAAAAGCTTGTGCCCGCGGCGTCCTGGTCGACCCTAGCCATGGCGCTCGACTGGACGGCGCCGCCGAGGCTTCAGAATGGGCCTTCGTTTCACTATGTGCACAGCGACCAATGGAGATATGAAAAAGGCCCGGTGGAGGCGCAGCCAGCAGAAGGCCCATTTGCCAGACACGTCATGGACCTGCAGGCGGATGCGGTGCGTATGGGATGGCTCCCGTTCTACCCGCAGTTTGACGTGAGCCCAATCGAACTGGTGAAGCGGGCGGCCCATGAGGGGGCGGCCTCAGATGAGGAAATCACGCAGTGGGTAGTGACGCAATTGAAGAACAGAAGGCTGCGGTTTGCGATCGAGGATCCTGACGCCTCTGAAAACTGGCCGCGGGTCTGGATCATCTGGCGCGCCAACGCCATTCTGTCGAGTGCGAAAGGACACGAGTACTTTCTGAAGCACTACCTGGGCGTCCATGACAACGCCATCGCGGACGAAGTCGCCAAGGGATCCGTCGAAGACGTTGTCTGGCGCGAGCCGACGCGCACGGGAAAGATGGATCTGGTGGTGGACTTGAACTTCCGGATGGACACCTCCGCCCTGTACTCCGATGTCGTGTTGCCCTCAGCCACCTGGTACGAGAAAGACGACCTGAACACCACCGACCTGCATTCCTACATTCACCCGCTGGGCGCAGCCGTACCGCCTTGCTGGGAATCGAAGACCGACTGGGATATCTTCAAGGCTCTTTCCGAGAAAGTCAGCGCTCTCAGCACACCCCATTTTCCGGCTCCTTTCCGCGATATCGTGTCCACCCCCTTGCTGCACGACACGCCGGATGACCTGGCCCAACCGCAGGTGAAGAACTGGTACACGGGTGAGTGCAAGCCAATCCCCGGCAAAACCATGCCGCACCTTACGGTGGTCGAAAGGGATTACGCGAATCTGCATCACAAGTTCTGCTCTCTGGGCCCGCGTCTGAAGGAGGAAGGCGTGGAGGATCGCGGTCTCCACATCCCGGTCGCCGACCTCTACGACCGGTTCGCCGCCTCGGCGCCGGCCTATGAATGGGGTGGCCAGACGTATCCGTCGCTGGTGGACGCCCTCGACGCGGCGAATATGGTCCTGTATTTCGCGCCGGAGACAAATGGCGAAGTCGCGTTCCGCGCTTTTGAATCCCGGGAACGGGAGACAGGACTCAAACTGGTCGATCTCGCGGAGGACAATCGCGGAGTTCGTTACGATTTCGAGGCGCTCAAAGCTCAGCCGCGTAGGATTCTGACTAGTCCGTGTTGGTCAGGTATCACCAATGGCGGCCGGCCTTACACCGCGTATTGTCAGAATACCGAGAGGCTGATCCCCTGGCGCACCCTCACAGGTCGACAGCATCTGTACCTGGATCACCAAGGGTATCTGGCTTTCGGCGAAAACCTGCCCACCTTTAAGCCGAGGATCACGCTGGAGGCTTCATTAAACCTCGTGAACAGCGTGCGTGAAGGCAAGTCCATCGTGCTGAACTGCCTGACGCCGCACGGAAAGTGGCACATTCACAGCACGTATTCCGACGATCTGCGCATGCTGACGCTCTCTCGCGGCATCGAACCGTTCTGGCTCAATGACAAGGATGCGGTCGAGATCGGCGTTGAGGACAACGACTGGATCGAAGCGTATAACGACAACGGCGTCATCGTCACGCGGGCACTGGTGAGTGCGCGCATCCCCACCGGCCTTGGGTTCTTCTATCACGCTCCCGAGCGGACCATCGCCTTCCCCAAATCGCCCATGCGCAAGAACCGGCGCGGCGGTGGAACCAACAGCATCACGCGCCTGCGGCTTAAGCCGGTGCTGATGGTCGGCGGGTACGCGCAGCACTGCTATCGCTTCAACGATTACGGACCCGCGGCTTCGGACCGCGACACCTATGTGATTGTCCGCAAACTGCCGGGGAAACCAAAATGGTGACCCGAAAAAGGAGTCGCAGATGAATGTGCGGTCCCAGGTTTCGATGGTGTTTCACCTGGATAAATGCATCGGATGCCACACCTGTAGTCTCGCCTGTAAGAATCTCTGGACCAGCCGTCCCGGCGCCGAATACATGTGGTGGAACAATGTGGAGACCAAACCTGGCACTGGCTACCCAACGCTCTACGAGGACCAGGAGCAGTATCGGGGCGGCTGGGAAGTCAAAGACGGGGAACTGCGGCTGAAGCTGAATACCCGGGCGCGAGAACTCCTGAACATTTCGTATAACCCGCACCTGCCCGCACTGGACGACTATTACGAGCCGTGGACTTACAACTACGGAGACTTGATCGACGCACCGCCCCAGGAGGATCAACCGGTCTTCACTCCGATTTCGCTGGTAACCGGCAAGGAAATGGAGATCGAAGCCGGCCCAAACTGGGATGACGATTTGGGGGGATCTGGCATTTATGCGGCCAACGATCCGAACCTCAAGTCGCTCAACGATGAAGAAAGGCAGCGTCTGCTGGACGTCGAGCGGATCGTATACTTCTACCTCCCGCGCATCTGCAATCACTGCGCGAATCCGAGCTGCGTGGCGGCGTGTCCCGCGGGCGCTATCTACAAACGTGGCGAGGATGGCATCGTGCTGGTCAGCCAGGAGAAGTGCATGGGCTGGAGGATGTGCGTCTCAGGGTGCCCGTACAAAAAGGTCTACTACAACTGGGAGACTGGTAAGTCCGAGAAGTGCATCCTATGCTATCCCCGGCTGGAAACCGGCCAGGCGCCGGCGTGCATGCACTCCTGTGTGGGGCGTATCCGCTACCTCGGACTATTGCTGTACGATGCGGACCGAATTCACCAAACGGCCATGCGGCCGGACCACGAGTTGGTGGATGCCCAGCGGGAGATGATCCTCGATCCATTCGATCCGGAGGTGGTTCGCCAGGCTAGGGATGACGGGATCGGCGATGCCGTCCTCGAATCAGCCCGGAACTCGCCGGTGTTCAAATACGTGAAGAAGTGGAAGATTGCACTCCCACTACACCCCGAGTTCCGAACGCTGCCCATGCTCTTTTATGTACCGCCATTGCTGCCTGTGACCGGGTCCACGAATGACGATGGTCTGTACGAAAGCTCTCCCGATTTCTTCAGCTCGCTCGAGAACGCGCGCCTACCGATTCGTTATATGGCCAGCCTTTTCACCGCCGGCGATGAGGACCAGGTGGTCGCTGTCTACAAGAAGCTGATGGCGGGGCGGCTCTTCAAGAGGGCGCAGACCGTCGGCGATGTCTCGACGGAAAAGGCCGCACAGATTCTCGTCGAAGCACACACGACACCCGAAGAAGTCGAAGAGATCTACCAGCTAACCTCGCTTGCGGGATTCGACGAGCGCTTTGTCATTCCTCCATTCTCCCGGGAGGCGGCCATCGAGTTGGTGCAGATTACGCAAACCCATCAGGAGGGAGGCGGTATGGGCTTCTTGCACGAGCCGCGTAGGGGACTCTAGGCCATGTATCAGCACCTGGCCAGTCTCGTGAGCTACCCCGACGCAGGACTCTTCCGGGCGTTGGACGGCTGCATCCAGGCGCTTGCGCCGGAAGTCCCCGAAGCGGCTACCCGGCTCGAACACTTCCGCGAAGTCGCCAGGGAGTTGGGGCAAGACGGCCTGGAGGAAACCTATATCCAGGTATTCGAAATGCAGGCCGAGGCTGCGCTCTACATCGGCCACCAACTATTTGGTGAAGACTGGCGCAGGGGCACTTTTATGGCCTGTCTCAAGGAAAGTTATCAGGAATGCGGGTTTTCGTGCGGTGCGGAACTGCCGGACCATGCGAGCGTCATACTGCGGTTCTTAGAGGTGGAGCAGCCCGGTCCGGAAAAGGAGGAATTGATCGGCGATTGCATTGCTCCGGCGCTTCACAAAGTGCTCCGGGCAATAGAGGGGAAGAAGACCCCCTACGACAACGTCGTGCGCGCGCTGCTGCTATATCTCGGCGCTGGGCGCGACGACGAGACGGAAACTGAGGATCTCTCATGCAGACCTTCTTCTTCATCGCTTTTCCCTATATTGCCCTGATTCTAGCCGTTGGAATTGGCCTGTACCGGTATTTCTCGCACCGTTTTACCTACTCCAGTCTCTCCTCGCAGCTTTTGGAAAATCGCCATCTGTTCTGGGGATCCGTCTCCTGGCATTACGGCATCACCCTGATCCTGGTCGCACATGTATTGCCTTGGTTGTTTCCGCGGGCGGCGGCGGCGGTGCTTGGCGATCCCACGCGCCTCTTCGTTTTGGAGTTGACCGGCTTGGCGCTGGGTTTTTACTGTGTGTTCGGCATTATCGTGCTGATCGCCCGGCGGCTCCCCAATGATTCTCGTGCGCGTGCGGTTACATCGCCCATGGATTGGATTCTGCTGCTGGTACTCGCATTCCAAGTTCTGAGCGGCGTCGGCATTGCGCTCTTCGATCGGTGGGGATCCGCATGGTATCTGAGCACTGCTGTGCCGTGGCTATGGTCCCTTGTGCGGCTGCACCCGGACGCGAGTACCGTGACCGGGCTCCCGGTGTTCGTACAGTCCCACTTGATCAGCGGCTTAGTAGTGATCCTGTTGTTTCCTTTCACCAGGCTGGTGCACATTTTTGCCATTCCAATCGAATATTTGTGGCGGCCCTATCAGGTGGTCATTTGGAACCGGGATCCGCGCCAGCCTGTATCGTCGACGCTGACAATGTCAACCACTGTCAGTATGCCGATGCCGCCGGCACCGAACGACCTGGACCGCCGCCGGTTGCTGGTCAGGCTCAGCATACTGGCGGGTTCCGTTAGCGCCGCCATAGTCGGCGTACCGAGCATCGCATTTCTACTAGGCCTGCGAAGAGCCCCCGAAGTCTGGCGGGGTCTCGGCGCCGCCGACAGTTTTCAGGTCGGCCAGACAGTGGAGGTATCGTTTCTGGATTCCTCTCCCCTGCCTTGGTCGGGCGTGACCGCCCGGACCGCTGCCTGGCTGCGCAGAGAGAGCGACCAGCAGTTCATCGCTTTCGCCATCAATTGTACGCATCTCGGCTGTCCGGTGCGCTGGCTACCTAACGCCGACCTGTTCATGTGTCCGTGCCACGGCGGAGTGTTTTATAAGGATGGCACGGTGGCTTCAGGCCCGCCTCCCAAGCCGCTGGTCACTTATCCGGTGCGAGTGCGGGACGGAATGGTCGAGATCCTCACCAGCCCTCTGCCGATCACGAGTATTTAAGGAAATGGATCCCGTGCGGATACTGAAGCAAATCTGGCGCTGGTTTGACGACCTGACCGGGTTCTCCCAATCACTCGGCCCCATCATGGCGCACCCCGTGCCACAGGCCCGCAAAACCAGGTGGTTTTATGTGTTCGGCAGTGCAACCCTCATCGCTTTTCTCGTGCAGGTAGTGACAGGAATTGCGCTCTCCAGCGCTTACGTAACAGGCTCCGGGCAAGCTTACGATAGCCTCCGGTTCATCACCAGTTCCCCCATAGGCCGGATCATTCGCGGTATCCACTACTTCGGCGCCTCGGCCATGATCATCCTCATCGGTCTGCACACCATTCGGGTGTATCTAATGGGGGCATACAAATACCCGCGTCAGATGAACTGGCTGACCGGCGCTGGACTGCTGCTCTTTACTCTGCTGATGGCATTCACCGGGCAACTTTTGCGCTGGGACCAGATGGGATTCTGGACCGCGGTGGTCGCTGCGGAACAGGCCGGACGTGCACCGCTGATCGGCAATTGGTTGGGCCACTTCCTTCTCGCGGGCAACACCGTGGGAGGAGCCACTCTGAGCCGCTTCTTTGCGGCGCACGTGTTCTTCATCCCGGCGCTGATGTTTCTCTTTATCGCTGTGCACCTGTATCTAGTCATTTTCAATGGCATTTCCGAGCCGCCCAAAGCCGGCAGGCCGGTCGACCCGCGGACGTATCGGCATTGGTATCATTCGCTGCTCGAACGCGAAGGGATTCCATTTTGGCCTCAGGCCGCCTGGCGTGACGTGCTGTTTGGCGCTGTTGTGGTCCTGGCGATATTCGCGCTGGCACTCGCCGTTGGTCCGCCGGAGTTGGGAAAGCCGCCGGATCCGACGATCATCTCCGCTTCTCCGCGCCCTGACTGGTACTTCATGTGGTATTTCGCCCTCCTGTCATTGATCCCCAAATCGTCGGAGAGGTGGGTGATCATCCTGGGCCCTCTTGTCTTCGGCCTTTTCCTGATTCTGGTGCCGCTGCTAGGCGGCCGGGGGGAGCGCAGTCCTCTGCGTCGTCCATGGTCGATCCTGATCATCGCCTTCGTTGTCTTTGTGATTGCCCATTATTGGATGGTGGGCATCCGCGCGCCGTGGTCCCCGCGCCTGGAAGCGCCGCCTTTGCCCGCTTCAGTAGTCGGAGTATCCAGCGGTCCCATCGCGGACGGAGCCAGGGTCTTCTATGACAAAGGCTGCGAGTATTGCCACACCGTGTCGGGCTATGGCGGTATTCGCGGGCCGGATCTCTCGGATGCTGGAGATTGGATGAGTTCCGCTCAGATGGCCACCCGGATCTTTAGCGGAGCCGAGAATATGCCGTCCTACCGCGGAAATCTGAAGCCCGAGGAATTAGCGTCACTGCTGGCCTTCCTCGCCTCACGACACCGTGTGCAATTGCCTAAGCCGCCGACCCTGCACGCTCGTGCTCCCCTGAGGTCCACTTCCAAAGGTACGACTGAGCGCAGGTCGATGACGTTTAGGGGTGCGGCATCCTTCTCCATCTGGCGCCTTCGGCCATACGGATGTTCCTGGGTATGTGACAAACGGTTTATTGTGCTCTTCGCTCACAAGCCCGAGAGTGTGGAAGAGGAGTCAACACATTGATCGAGAATCCGCCGCAAGGCCGAACACAGTCTGGAAAGAAAGGAACTTAGGTCATGTCTGAAACGAACTCGGTTGTAGCCATTTACGAAACCCATTCCCAAGCAGAGGAAGCAGTGAAGGAGCTGCAGAGGTCTGGGTTTGACATGAAGAAGATGTCCATCGTCGGCAAGGATTATCACACTGACGAGCACGTTGTCGGATACTATAACACCGGCGACCGCATGAAGTACTGGGGCAAGCAGGGCGCCTTTTGGGGCGGTATCTGGGGGATGTTGTTCGGAGCGGCTTTCTTTGCCATTCCGGGTATCGGACCGGTATTGGTAGCCGGTCCGCTTGTCGCCTGGATCATCGGCGCACTTGAAGGCGCCGTTGTGGTGGGCGGATTGAGTGCGCTCGGGGCGGGACTGTACAGCATAGGTATCCCCAAGGACAGCGTCGTGAAATACGAGTCGGCACTCAAGTCCGACAAGTTCCTCCTTCTGGCTCATGGCACTGCGGACGAGGTAGCCAGGGCTAAGAACATCATGCAGACGACGCACCCAGTGGCGGTTGCAGTACATGCGGCGGAGCGCGAGCAACGCGCCGGAAATAGCGGCAGATAGCCCTGCAGTGGGCAGTCGGGAAGGGCGCGACTACATGGTGCCCGTCAAATGACTAATTCCGTGAATGATGAGATCACGCTTGACGTTCAGGAGATCCGTCGCGCCACGGTCGTTTCGATCTTAATCATGGATAGCAATTGAATGGAGGTTCACAGTGGCTGAATGGCAATATCGAATTGAACGCATCGAGCTCAAGCCGGACGCGGAGCCGGATGCTAAGCTTGAGAAAATTCTTCAGGAATACGGACAGAAGGGATGGGAGTTGGTGCAGGTACTGCACGGACAGGAGGCGCCCAACAACCCGAAGTGTCGGTTAATATTCAAAACCGAAAGGCCCTTCACTGATGTCCCAAATAGGACGGACTCGTAGCGGCCCGCTAACAGGCTGGCCCTGATCTAGGGCATCTCGCGAGCGATCCGAACCAGTTCTAAAAACTTTGCAGACAGCACGAGGACGCGAACCTCCTGCACGGAAATTGGAACAATGGGCGCCACGTGTCCGATGCTTTCGGAGGCTAGAACAGGTTCCAACTGAGATTACCCTCTCTAAACTCTTATTGTATGCCGCGGCCGTCTGGCTCGCTGATGAAGATTCAACCAAGTCCGGCAAGCATCGCTGTACGCTGTCATGCATGAGCCCCGATGGGCTCTTGGCCATGCGCCCTTGGGAATCGCCCGGCCAAGAGCGGTCGGTATTGGCTGGAATGGAAGCGTCGGTACTTCGGATCCGAGAACTTCCTGCAGCCAGCGCACCTACGCACTTCGGGATCGGATTTACCCGCTGTATGTAACTGAAAACACAATCACTTTCAGGCCTGGAGTGCAATCGAACCCGGATAGGCGCCGACCTTCAATGGAGGCTCGGCTTCGTTTGAATTCAATGCAGGGCCAGCATCCGTTACGCCTGTTCCACCCGGAGTGATAGCTGGTTCATTATCTTCTTTCCGGCATCCGATCATGATTAAACCGAAAGATCAACGTGATGCGCTGACTGAAGATCTAGCACGGATTCAGCGAGCTTGAGAACACGTCAGCCTCGGAGCATTCTAAGCGATGGCGACCGCGTCCAGCCCAGAGTCGATCAGCAATCCGGCCCGGCAGGCCTACTGGGTACTGCGGGTCGCATTCACTATCGTTCCGGTCATCGCCGGCATTGATCAATTCACGGACAAGCTAGCGAACTGGGATATGTATTTGGCACCGCTGGCGACTCAGATTCTCCCACTCCCAGCCCACACTCTCATGATGATCGCTGGTGCGGCCGAAATCGTTGCTGGGTTCGCTGTCGCATTTGCGCCGCGTATCGGAGGATGGATCGTAGCGATCTGGTTTTGGTTGATTGTCATCAACCTGCTAGTCGCGGCTGGTTTCTACGACAATGCGTTGCGCGACTTTGGGCTGTCGCTCGGCGCAGTCGCTTTGGCTCGGCTCGGAGCAGGATTCGAGTGTTCGCCGCACGCCCAACCGCTAACCCAAAACCGGGTCGCCACCATACCCGGCAACCCATAGTTCAAGAAAGGAGTATTGAAAATGAAGAAATCTGTGTTCGCCTTTCTGGCAATCGCTGCTGCTCTACCGTTAGGAGCTGCGGTGCAGACGTGGACCAACGTGCCAATTGTGGACCAAACGTGCTCCACCAAATTCAAGCCAAGCACAGTGGACACTCACACTCGAAGTTGTGCCATGGCCTGCGAGTCAAGTGGTTATGGCATCCTGACGTTTGACGGCACGTTTTTGAAGTTTGATAATAAGGGCAGCCAAAAGGCTCTGGACGAGTTAAAGGCGTCGACGAAGAAGGATCACCTTCGCGCCACGGTGACTGGCGACCTGGAAGGTAGCACGATCAAAGTTCAATCCATTAAGTTCGATTGATCATCTCAAACCCGCGCCCGAGAATCCGAAAGACGGATCTCAGCAGCACATTTCGTCGATTGCAGAGCATCGCTGGGGCGCTACTTTGGCTGGAGGCGGCGGAACTCACCTCCAGTCTGGTCGCGGCCATCTGGGACCGTAGAGTACGGCTGGCGACCGAGTTTCTGCAATCCTGGGTGCGATGGTCGTAGTTGAGGCATAATCTACTAGGCCAGGCCGAATTGTGGTCATGGGCGAATTACTCCTTCGTACTACGATTCAGTTCAGGGAGCAATCGGCTACACCCATCGTCCAATTCTTTCGAAATCAAAGGCTTACCTCGTCTGTAAGCAGGCCATCAAGGTCTACCTTTGTACGGTCGCCTGCGATATGCGGCGGAGCTTTGACGGGCTGTCGATGATGGCCCAGCACATCATCCGCTGCAATCCGTTTTCGGGCCACCTGCTGGTATTCTGCAACGGGCGCTGCGACCGGCTGAAGATCCTGTACTGGGATCGCGACGGCTGGGCCATCTGGTACAGGCGGCTGGAAGCCGGCACATTCCAGTTTCCGTTCGCCGAAAGCGGCCACAAGGAGATCGCCGCCTGGGAGCTGGGCGTGTTGCTGGAGGGGATCGATTTGAACAAAGGCAAGCGGCGGAAACGCTATTGTCTGCCTCCAGCCGCGATTTCCAGCGAAGTCAGTGAAGATCCCCTCGCATGGCCCATTCCCAAACAATAACATGTTTCCGCGTTTTTTAATAGATTGAATCGGATCTCTTCATCTGATATGTTTCTCGAAGAAATGGACGCCGATCCCAGCCAACAAAGGTCTTCATAGACATCCCAGGCAAAGAAGGTAATCTGTCCTTTATAGTCCTCCTTATAGTCGAAGAAGCGGTCCCCGCGCAAGCCACGTCCGGCTGCGCACTCGACTGAAGCCATCTCGAGAGCCGGTTCTTCGCCGGGGGGTTGGCCGTGATGACCAAAGTAGTTGTGTTCGCGGGAAACGTAGAGGCGCACAATCTCGATCATGGGCGGCGACTGACAGGTTGCATCAAATCGTGGTCTCACTGTGATTCCTTAATCGAATCAATTGTGGTAATGCAGACTCTCGGCGAGGAAGGGATCCCCCAGTGGCACTGGCAGCGGCGGCCGATGCTTGAGCAAATGAAGCGCGATGCCGCACGAATCAGTTCTATTGAGCTCTCGTCTTAGGGACCAGGCGGACCGCGCGGCGGCTGGGCAAGGCCACTAGTGCGAAGGCTTCATCGATGACCGCAGCCTGCTCCGCGAGGTGCCGCTTGTGGGAGCCCGTAGCCGGGCTGGCGCTCTCCGGTCGGCCGGTATACCGGAGTGTCTTGTCGCTTGCCTCGACCGACGGTTGCAGGCGTTCCCGCATGAATTGCCACGGCCCCATGTTCCGGGGCTCCTCCTGCACCCAAACGACTTCAACGGCACGCTCGTACTTGGCGAGGGTCTCCTCCAATTCCTGAGCGGGAAATGGATATAGCTGCTCGAAACGAACGATCGCGACCTGCTGCGCCTTGCGTTCCTCGCGCGCGGCCAGGAGTTCATAGTAGATCTTCCCGGAGCACAGAAGTACGCGCGACACGTCCGATGGCTCCGTCACCTCGTCGCCCAGCACTTCCCGGAATGCTCCGCTGGTGAACTCGGCAATCTGGGATTTGGCCTTAGGGTGACGCAGCAGGCTCTTAGGAGTGAAGATGACGAGCGGCTTGCGCATCCCCCGGCGGTCCGGCCCGCCGTGCATCTGGCGGCGCAGCAGGTGGAAATACTGCGCCGGCGTGGTGCAATTGGCCAGTTGAATGTTGTTGCCGGCGCACAGCGTGAGGAACCTCTCGATACGGGCGCTCGAATGCTCGGGGCCTTGACCCTCATAGCCGTGCGGAAGCAGAAGGACCAGACCGGTGGGCTGTCCCCACTTCGCCTCCGAGCAGGAGATGAACTGGTCGATCATGATCTGCGCGCCGTTGGCGAAGTCGCCGAACTGCGCCTCCCATATGACGAGCGTGAGCGGGTCAGCCACGCTGTAGCCGAACTCGAAGGCCAGGACGGCGTATTCGCTCAAGGAGCTGTCGTAGACGTTGAACCGCGCCTGATCCTCCGACAGATGGCGGAGCGGCACGTAAACGTCGCCAGTTTCGTAGTCGGAGAACGCCAGGTGCCTCTGGCTGAAAGTCCCTCGGCCGCTGTCCTGGCCGCTCAGACGGACGGATGTGCCTTCGAGCAGCAGTGTTCCGAAAGCCAGGGTCTCACCGAGCGCCCAGTCGACCGGCCCGCTGGATCTGAAGCCTTCACGCCTTCGGTCGACATAGCCTCGAAGCTTGGGATGCAAGTGGAAGTCGTGCGAAAATGTCGTTGCTCCTTCGACCACGCGCTCGAGAATCGGCCGGTCCACGGCGGTGCGCGGTGAGTGGGTCGAAATCTCCACGCTGGCGACGGCGCTCAGTTCCTGGGGCTCCAGCCGTTCAGCCCGCTGCTGGGAGGCCTCGAACGCCGCCGCGAGTTTCTCCGACGCGCTCTTCCGCATGCGATCCAACTCCTCCTGGTGAAGAACCGTCTCGCGCACCAGGCGTTCCGCATACAGCAGGGCTGCGGAGGAATGGTCTTTGATCTTGCGATAGAGAAGCGGCTGGGTGTAGCTCGGGTCATCGGCCTCGTTATGACCGTGGCGGCGGTAACAGAACATGTCGATGACGACGTCTTTGCTGAAGCGCTGCCGGTAGTCGAAAGCGATCTCCAGGACGCGAATAGCCGCCTCGGGGTCGTCGCCGTTCACGTGGAAAATAGGCGCCTGCACCGTGCGCGCGACATCGGCCGAATAGGGTGAGCTCCGCGCCTCCTCGGGAGACGTAGTGAAACCGATCTGGTTGTTGATGATGAGGTGGATGGTCCCGCCGGTCCGGTAGCCTTCCAACTGCGAGAGATTCAACGTCTCTGCCACCACACCCTGGCCGGCAAAGGCGGCATCGCCGTGCACAAGCACAGCGATCACTTTTTTCCGCTCCGTGTCGCCAAGCCGGTCCTGCTTTGGCCGCACGATACCTTCCACAACCGCATCGACCGCTTCCAGATGGCTGGCATTGGGGGCCACCGAGACGACAATCCGGCGGCCTTCTGGAAAAATCCGAACACCGCTGGCCCCGATGTGATACTTCACGTCGCCCGAACCTTGAATGCTGGTGGGATCCGGGTCGCCCTCGAATTCCGAGAAGATCTGCGTCAGCGGCTTGCCGATCACGTTGGCGAGCACGCTGAGCCTCCCCCGGTGCGCCATCCCGATGACGATCTCCTGGACGCCATTGGCGGCAGCCCTGGCCAACAACTCCTCCAAGATGGCGATGGCCGTCTCCGACCCTTCCAGCGAGAAACGCTTCTGGCCCACGAAACGCGAGTGCAGGAAATGCTCGAACGTTTCGGCGTCGACGAGTTTCTCCAGGATCCTGACCCGCGCGTCGCGATCGAGCGGCCAACTGTTCGCTTCGGGCTCCATGCGGAGCTGCAACCAGCGCTTCTGTTCCGGGTGCTGGATGTTCATGTACTCGCAGCCAATCTTCCCGCAGTAGGTCTGGCGCAATGTCTCGAGGGTCTCCCGCAGTGTGGCAACCGGCCGTTGCGCGTCTTCGCCGATGGCCTCTCCCAAACTGCCGGTCAGGAACTCCCGGTCCAGGTCCCAGATCGTCAGCCCGTATGTGGCCGGGTCGAGTTCCGGATGATAGCTGGGTTCGGAGCCCAGCGGATCGAGATCGGCGATTAAGTGGCCGCGGACGCGGTAGGCATTGATGAGTTGCAGTACCGCCGCCTGTTTGGCTATCTCCTCGATGCGTCCGGCCATGCCGGGCACGGCGGCCGCCCGGTCCGGCTCCCAGCGCACTGGCCGGTGCGGCGTTTTGAGGTCGGCGAAGATCTGTTCGTAGAACCCATCCTCCCCCTGCAGCAGGGACTGCACCTTGGCCAAAAACAGGCCGGATTCCGCGCCCTGTATGATGCGGTGGTCGTAGGTGCAGGTGATCATCATGACCTTCCCGATGCCCAGCATGGCCGTCACTTCGGGCGACGCGCCTCTGTACTCGGCGGGATAGTCGATGGCGCCGGTGGCGATGATGGCGCCTTGGCCCGGCATCAGGCGCGGAACGGAGCCCACAGTCCCGACAGTGCCGGGGTTGGTGAGGGAGATTGTCGTGCCCTGGAAGTCTTCCACCGCGAGATGTCCGACGCGGGCGCGGGCGATCAATTCGTCGTAGGCCGTCAGGAATTGCTGGAAGTTCAGGCTGCCGGCATCCTTGAGGTTGGGAACCACCAAGGACCGTGATCCGCTCCTCCCCGGCAAGTCGATCGCAATCCCCAAGTTGATCCGCTTGTGCTGGATGCGAGCAGCCTCGCCGTCTTTTTCCGCGTAGGCGGAGTTCAGAACTGCGAAAGCCTCGATCGCCTTCAGGATGCCCCACGCGATCAGGTGAGTGTAGCTGACCTTGGTGCCCCCCTGGAGGTCACGGTGCAGGTTGATGATCCGGCGGTTCTCGTCGATGACCTTGACAGGAATGATGCGCTGCGATGTGGCCATCGGGATCGCCAGGCTGGCAGTCATGTTGTCGACGATGCGTGCGGCGGCACCGCGCAGCGGCACCACTTCATCGTCAGGGCCGGCCTCGACTGGCGGCGGTGAGGCAACGCGGCCCGGGGACGGGGGGACAGGAGAACGAGAAGACGGAGAGAGCGAGTCGAAATAACGCTGCCAGCTTTCATCGACTTCCTTGCGGTTATGCAGGAAGCGCTGATACAGCTCAGCCTCAAACCCGCTGTTGATTCCAAAACCGTCTTCTGGTCGTCCAGCCATAATGAAGGCTATGTCTTCTCCGTGCCCTTCTTATTCCCATCTTACCTCTCAGCTCTGATGGTAGACCCGCTCTCGATTCACAGTGGTACGGTGAAAGGGGGAGTTGGCTGAGCCGAAGTTCCAGACCGCGACGAGGACTATCCGACTGATTCGGGAACAGCACGCAGCGAGGTTTTGGTTTCTGGCTACAGGCCGACGAGTTGAAGCGCGCAGGCTTGCAGCGACGTGACTTCGGTCAACTGCTTGGAAGGTGGTGCCGCTCGGGTCGGAAGGGATACGGGCCAAACCCTCGATTTCGTGCATACCGACTGAGAATGGAGTCTATATCGAGGGCGAAACCTCAACTGAAGAGAACAGACGATCCCGAAGCCATGCCTTCCTCGGACGACTACGCTCCGAAGAAGTACTCGGCCCGGGAGCATGTTGCGATGGAAGCGAAGGTCATCCTGGTGCTCGGTCTCCTGTTTGGACTGTTGTGGTTGCTGGATGCAATAGCTGCGAAATGAGCGCCGGCCGAAAGGCGGCCCGGTTGCGCGGACGTTGGCGACTCCACCATGACGCAACGCATCCTGCACCTTCCGGCCGGCCCCCCGGAGTACCGTTCAGAGCCAATGTTATGATTTGCCTATGGGATGGCGCGGGCCTGCGAGTGTCGCTGGATTCGTGCTCGCCGGCGGCCGCAGCTCGCGCATGGGGCGCGACAAAGCCTTGATACCGTACGGGGACCACACCCTGCTCGAGCACATCGCGCGCGTGGTGGAGCGGGCGTGCGGTTCGGTTGTTCTGGTGGGCTGCCCGGAACGCTATCGTGCGCTGCCATATCCCGCGATTGAGGACGCCCTGCCGGAGCAGGGGCCCCTCGGCGGCATTCAGGCGGCTCTGTGCGCCTCCAGCGCCGAGTGGAACCTCGTTGTGCCGTGTGACATGCCCTTGATCACGGTCGAGTTGCTGGAGTCGCTCTTGGACGCCGCGCGGGAATGCGCCGGGGATTGTCTCGTGCCAGTCTCACCGGACGGGCGCCTTCAGCCTCTGTGTGCCCTCTATCGCCGGCGCTGTCTCGATACGGTCAGCGCGTTGCTGGGCCGCGGTGAACGGAAGATGCGCGATGCAATTCCGCAACTCGGCGCGGTTTTGTTGCCGATGACCTCGGCCGAGGCATTCCGGAACCTGAACACACCTCAGGATTGGAGCGCTGACCGGATCGTCTCTCCCGAGCCATGACGAACCAGACCTGCGCTATCTGCAGCGAGGCCCACGAAGCTGCTCAGAGGCCCGGGGGTCTTCGGCCAGAACGGACGTTCCTGGGTACGTGACAAACGGCTCATTGTGATGGTCCCTCAAATGCCGGAGAGTATGAAAAAGGAGGTTCTCAGACACCCGTGCAGTCTTCGGCCAGAACGGACCGTTGCTGGGTATGTGACAAAAGGCTCATTTGCGATCTGCGAGTCGATGTCGCAAAGTCGAAGGAGAAACTGTACCGGTTTGGGTTTGAAATGTCTCCCGCAGGCTTGGCCATGGCTGTTTATATCGGGACCTAGAAGGCGGCTACCCACTTCCCAACCACGATCCGGCAAGAAGATCAAGGCAAGCGAATCAGGCAATGAAACTAATCAACAAATCCAATGAGATGAAGGCCTTTGGATGGCCGGGCATCGAGCCCAGATGGACGCATGGAGGAAAGGATGGGGTGGGAACCGCCTATGCGGCTTCCAGCCGGGTCTGGTTTACCTTTTGGAATGGCATCATCACCGAAGTCTATTATCCGACGGTGGACCGGCCACAGCTTCGGGACCTTCAGTATCTCATCACCGACGGCAAGAGCTTTTTCCACGAGGAAAAGCGTCATCTAGAGTCCACACTGGAACATCTTTCGGACCACGGCTTGGGATACCGCTGCACGAATTCGGATCCAGCCGGGCAGTATGCCATTGTCAAAGAGATCATCGCTGACCCGCACCTCGCCTGCGTTCTTCAGTACACCAAGCTAACCGGTGACGAATCGTTCGTGTCCAAGCTGCGGCTCTACGCCCTGTGCGCACCTCATCTTGAGGTAGGAGGCTGGGGCAACAGCGGCTATGTGGCACGGGTGGCGGACCGAAACGTCTTAATTGCCGAACGAAAGGGGACGTGGCTGGCGCTGGCGGCCACGGTTCCTTTTTCCCGTGTTTCGTGTGGCTACGTCGGGAGGAGCGACGGCTGGACCGACCTGGCCGGCAATTTCCAAATGGACTGGGAGTTCGATCGCGCCCCCAACGGTAACATCGCACTCACGGGGGAATTGGACCTAAGCGGCACCCGTGAATTCACCTTGGGACTGGCGTTCGGCAGTAGCCAGCACCACGCCGTCTCCACGCTCTTTCAGGCGCTGAGTACCTCTTTCGCGGAGCACTGCAGGCGGTACGCGGAACAGTGGGCGCGATCGAGCGCAGACATTCTCCCACTGGAGAGGGTCTCGGGCGATGGCGGTAACTTATACCGCACGAGCTTCACTTTGCTCCGTGCTCACGAAGACAAATCGTATCCTGGCGCGTTTATCGCCTCGCTCTCAATTCCCTGGGGAGAGGTGGTAGGCGATGAGGACCAGGGTGGTTACCACCTGGTATGGACGCGCGACATGGTCAATAGCGCGAATGCGATGCTGGCCGCCGGAGATCGTATCACACCCTTGAGAGCACTGATCTATCTGAGTGTTTCCCAGCAGGAGAACGGAGGTTTCGCCCAGAACTTCTGGATTGACGGTACGCCCTACTGGCGGGGAGTCCAACTCGATGAAGTGGCTTTTCCTATTCTGCTCGCCTGGCGGCTCAGATGCGAGAACGCCCTGCAGGACTTTGACCCGTGCCCCATGGTCTCGCGGGCGGCTGCTTACCTCGTTCGCCATGGCCCTCTGACTCCGCAGGAGCGCTGGGAGGAGATCAGCGGCTATTCCCCCTCCACGCTGGCGTCCAACATTGCCGCTCTGATCTGCGCCGCCTGCTTTGCTCGCGAAAGAGGTGATGACCCGACGGCAAAATACCTGGAGGAATACGCCGACTTCCTGGAATGTCATGTCGAGAGCTGGACTGTCACAACGGAAGGGACCCTGCTCCCAGGGGTTGCTCGACATTACTTGCGGGTCCTTCCGGAACGGGTAGATAATCCCACCCCTGAGGAGAATCCGAACCAGGGAAACATCACCATTGCGAACCGCCCACCCGGCGCGCAGAGCGTCTTTCCAGCCAAAGAAATCGTGGATGCGGGTTTTCTGGAACTCGTCCGGCACGGAGTCCGCAGGCCCGACGATCCGATTATTGTGGATTCCCTCAAGGTGGTAGACGCCGTATTGAAGGTGGAAACTCCCTTCGGCCCTTGCTGGCGCCGCTATAACCACGATGGATATGGACAACGGGACGACGGCGGCCCCTACGCGGGCTGGGGCCGGGGGCGTGCCTGGCCGCTGCTCACAGGCGAGCGAGGTCACTACGAGTTGGCTGCTGGGCACGACGCGAAGCCATTCATTCGGGCCATGGAAGGCTTGGCCTCATGCACCGGCCTTTTGCCCGAGCAGGCATGGGACCGCCCGGATCAGCCCGAAGTCTACATGTACTGCGGACGGCCAACGGGCTCGGCCATGCCGCTGATGTGGGCGCACGCAGAGTACATCAAGCTCCTTCGCTCCGTACGCGATGGAAAGGTGTCCGATCTGATTGTCGAGGTTGCTAAACGGTATCTTCGCGCGCGCGCGGACCGTCAATTGTTCGAAGTCTGGAAGTTTACCCGGCAGGTGCGGAGCGCCAAACGCGGCTATGTGCTTCGCATCCAAGCGCCGGCTTCTTTCCGGCTGCACTGGTCGGGCGACGAATGGCAAACCGTGAAGGACACTCCCTCATCCACCACCACGTTGGGAGTTGACTTTGTAGACATTCCGATCCTTGCTGCGCAGCAGGCGCCGATACACTTCACTTTTTTCTGGACGGCTGACGGCCGTTGGGAAGGGCGCGACTATACGGTGTCCGTCAAATGACCAGTTCTGTGAATGGCGAGATCAAGCTTGACCTTCAGGAGGGGAATATGAAACCGACACAACAACTCCACAACCTCGGCCAGAGTCTCTGGCTGGACAACATCACGCGCGCGCTGCTGACGAGCGGGACGCTGCGCCGCTACATCGACGATCTGTCGGTCACCGGGCTCACTTCGAATCCCTCGATCTTCGACGTGGCGATCAAGGATTCGAACCTCTACGACGATGCCATCCGCCAGAAGAAGAAGGAAGGCAAATCAGGCGAAGTCCTCTTCTTCGAGCTTGCCATCGACGACCTGCGACAGGCCGCCGATCTCTTTCGGCCGGTCCATGACAGAACCGGCGGCCTCGATGGCTGGGTATCCTTGGAGGTGTCTCCGCTATTGGCGTACGACGCAGCCAGCACGGTCAAAGAGGCCGTTCAGCTCCACGCTCGGGCGCAAAGACCCAATCTCTTCATCAAGATTCCCGGGACCAGCGAAGGGAGAACTGCGATTGAGGACGCCATCTTCGCAGGGGTACCAATAAACGTTACGCTTCTATTCTCGAGCGGCCATTACATCGCTGCTGCCGAAGCGTACCTGCGTGGGATCGAGCGGCGGATCGCCGCGGGGCTCGATCCGGAAGTGCGCTCCGTGGCATCGATATTTGTCAGCCGCTGGGACAAGGCCGTAATGGGGAAGGTCCCAAAGGATCTTCAAGACCGTCTGGGCATTGCGATCGCGAAGCGTACTTACAAAGCGTACCGGGATTTCCTCGCTTCACCGCGCTGGCAGAAAGCCGCTGCTGCCGGCGCTCAGCCACAGCGCCTGCTCTGGGCGAGCACGGGCACAAAAGACCCAGACGCTTCCGATGTACTTTACATAACGGCGCTCGGTGCCCCGGACACCATCAATACGATTCCCGAGAAGACGTTGCTCGCGTTCGCCAATCACGGCGCACCGGGTGAACTCCTGCCGTTCGATGGCGGCGACGCCGAGAAGGTGATCGCGACATTCGCCAAGGCCGGCATCGACGATGACCAACTGGCCGCCGATCTACAGCGCGAAGGTGCTGAGTCCTTTGTCAAATCCTGGAAGGACCTGCTCGACCGCATCCGCTCGAAGCACACCGCGCTCAAAGCTGGCGGCTGAGATGGGCGAAACCCATGCAGAATCCTTATCGAAGAAAGGACCGCGAAAATGCAACTTGGAATGATCGGTCTGGGGAGAATGGGCGCCAGTATGGTAAGCCGTCTATTGCAGGGCGGCCATCAATGCGTTGTGTTTGACATGAAGCCTGAGAGCGTTAAGGACTTGGCAAGTAAAGGCGCGACGGGGGCCGCTTCGCTCGACGATTTCTTGGCCAAGCTGAAGCCGCCGCGCGCTGTCTGGTTGATGGTGCCCGCGGCGGCGGTAGAGGTCACTGTGCATGACCTTGCCGGCCGGATGCAGCAAGGAGACACTATCATTGATGGAGGCAACTCTTACTATGCTGATGATATCCGGCGGGCCAAGGAAGTGAAGGCCAAGGGTATTTGCTATGTCGATGTGGGAACGAGCGGCGGCGTGTGGGGGATCGAGCGCGGTTATTGTCTGATGATCGGAGGTGAGGGCGATGCCGTACTGCACCTCGATCCAATCTTCAAGACGCTCGCTCCGGGACGCGGCGATGTCCCGCGTACACCTGGACGGGAAAAAGTACGTGGCACGGTCGAGGAGGGTTATCTCCATTGCGGGCCTTCCGGCGCGGGCCATTTCGTCAAGATGGTTCATAACGGGATTGAATACGGATTGATGGCTGCCTACTCCGAAGGACTTAACATTCTGCGGCATGCCAATGTCGGCAAGAACAGCCGGACTGCCGATGCCGAGACGACGCCCCTACGCAACCCGGAGCTCTATCAATACGACTTCAATCTAGGCGACGTCGCCGAGGTTTGGCGTCGTGGCAGTGTGGTCGCCTCGTGGCTGCTGGACCTGACCGCCATCGCATTATTCGGGCAGCCCGATCTCTCCAAGTTCTCGGGCCGAGTGTCCGACTCTGGGGAGGGCCGGTGGACTATTACCGCCGCCATCGACGAAGGGGCTCCCGCTCCGGTCTTGAGCGCCGCACTTTACCATCGGTTCGCATCGAGAGGCGAAGAAGACTTCGGAGACAAGCTGCTCTCCGCCATGCGATTCGAGTTCGGTGGTCACATCGAGAAGAAGCAATGAGAGCTGCCTCCCGAAAGGTCAATAGTGTCCTGGTGATCGATGTCGGAGGAACGCATGTCAAGGTGATGGCAACCGGACAACGCGAGGAACGCAGGATTCCATCCGGCTCCAAGATGACCGCAGCCAAAATGGTACGGGATGTCAAGCGCCTCGCCCAGGGCTGGCAGTATGACTGCGTGTCGATCGGCTATCCGGGTCCCGTCATTCATGGACACCCCGTGCACGAGCCCTATAATCTCGGCGGCGGCTGGGTCGGATTCAATTTCGGCAAGGCCTTCGACCGTCCCGTTAAGGTTATCAATGACGCCGCTATGCAGGCTCTCGGAAGCTACCAAGGAGGCCGGATGCTGTTTTTGGGCCTCGGCGCGGGGCTCGGGTCGGCCATGATCGTTGACGGGATACTCGAGCCGATGGAGTTGGCGCATCTTCCTTACAAGAACGGAAAAACATATGAGGACTACGTTGGTGTTCGCGGTCTGAAGCGACTTGGGAAGACGAACTGGCGCCGCCACGTGGCCGATGTGGTGGAACGGCTCAAGAAGGCTTTGGAGGCCGAATACGTAGTGTTGGGTGGAGGAAATGCCAGACACATCAAGGATCTGCCGCCGGACACTCGCATGGGTGACAACCGGAACGCGTTTGTGGGCGGCTCTCGCCTCTGGGAGAAGAAGACCCAGCCGTTCGGTGGCAATGAGAAAAAGCCCGCCGCCAAGAGAAGGAGATGACTGATGAAAGCCTCCCATTCGGACGCGCTGGTACTCTTCGGGGTGACGGGCGATCTCGCCCACAAGATGATTTTTCCGGCGCTTTATGCGATGGTGAAACGCGGCGCCCTCAAGGTCCCGGTAATCGGCGTCGCCCTCCCGAAGTGGAGCCTGTCCCGTCTGCACAAGCGCGTGACGGACAGCATAGAACGCTCGGGCGGGGTCGACAACCAGACTGCCCTCCGCCATCTTCTGTCCCTGCTCAAGTACGTGAGCGGGGATTATGATGATCCGAAGACGTTCACGGCGATAAAGCGCGCTCTGGGTAGCGCCCGGCGCCCGGCGCACTACCTCGCTATCCCGCCCTCGCTCTTCGAGATGGTGATCAAAGGACTCGGTACTGCAAACTTGGCCGTGCATGCGCGCGTCATAGTCGAAAAACCGTTCGGACGCAACCTGGCCTCCGCGCGGGAACTCAATCGCGTCGCGCGGACGGTGTTCCCGGAAGACTCGATCTTCCGCATCGACCATTTCCTCGGAAAAGAGGCGATCATGAATATCCTCTATTTCCGCTTCGCCAATTCGTTCCTGGAGCCGATCTGGAACCGCAACTACGTAGCCAGCGTCCAGGTAACCCTATCCGAGGATTTCGGCGTCGGGAGCCGGGGGTCATTTTACGAAACTGCCGGCTGTCTGCGCGACGTGGTAGAGAACCACCTCTTCCAGGTCGTCGCGCTGCTCGCCATGGAGCCGCCGTCCGATAGGGACTTTGGAGCCGTACAAACCGAAAAAGCCAAAGTCTTTCGAGCCATGCGCCCTCTCGAGCACGACGACCTGGTGCGTGGCCAGTACGCTGGCTACCGGAAGGAGCAAGGCGTGGCGAAGAACTCCGACGTCGAAACCTTCTGCGCCATGCGGCTCTTCATTGACTCGTGGCGTTGGGAGGGAGTACCGTGGTACCTGCGCTCCGGCAAGTACCTCGCCGAAACCGCGACCGAAGTCGTGGTGGAGCTGAAGCCGCCGCCGCAGAGGCTATTCGCCGACTCAGCGCCCGCTGGCCCGGCCAACTACCTGCGCTTCCGAGTCTCCCCCGACTCAGCCATCGCCATCGCGGCTCGCGTCAAACTCGCCGGGAAGGAGTTCGTCGGGGAGCAGCGCGAGCTCTACCTGTTTGAGGAACAGGCGGGAGAGGAAGCGCCCTACGAGCGGCTCTTGGGCGACGCCCTGGCCGGCGATGGAGCCCTCTTCACTCGTGAGGAGACGGTGGAAGCCGCCTGGGCGGTGGTCGCCCCAGTCCTTAAGGAGCACCGCAAGGCTCGCCCCTACAGGCGCCGAAGTTGGGGGCCGAAAGAGGCTGACGCGATTATCGCTTCAGACGGCGGTTGGCACAACCCCACACCCAAGGAGGCATCCGGATGATGCGCCTGCCTGGCCGCGTCTCCGTCTGGCTTGATCGCAGCCGGCCAGCACGCCGCCTGGCCAGGAACGGAGGCCTTGAACAACAATGCCGGGGTAACACCTGCATTGAGAGAATAGTGCGTTCCGAAGGGCGTAAAAACGATAGCGCCCCGCGCGAGTAGGATGCTCCGGCCTCGCGTTTGTCCCCGGCTCGGAGTGACGCAGCTATGGGCTTTGTGTCAAAACAGCAGGGTACGGGGGTGGCAGCACCAACGTAACGCCGAGATTGAGAGCGAATAGAGTCACCGCCGTCAATTCGGTCAAAGCCGAAAACGGCAGAGTTGTCCACGCCCGATGCAGATTCGCCTCGTAAGCTGGGATCTCAGAGGCCACGCGAAGCAGGCAGCCAAAATTCAGGAGGGCCAACGATGCGAACATTAGCCTCTTGCTGTAGAGCAACCGCATTCCGCTGAACGCGGGCAGGACCCTCTGGCCGATCGCAAACACCATGGTGGCCAGGAACCCGACCGTCAGAGCGTGGCGCGAGGCTCCCCAGATGCCGCCGTTTGTATCCGATTGCGCCGCGTACACGCCGAGGGCGCTCGCGACAAGAAGCCAGACGTAGGCACCGCGCACGAAGTATGGAAAAGAGGCAGAGACCCCGCGAGTCTTCGCTGGCTTTTCCGACCGTTGGAAGACTTTCAGCGCGATGGAGGCGGCGATGCAGGCGGCAAGCAACAAGACCGTCGCCAGCCGGAATTCCCCGAAAAGCGCCACTGCGATTCCCGAGCCGCAAGCGCATAGCGCCGCCATGAGACCACCCCCGGAGGGCTTCCGAAGGCCCAGAAAGACGGGCAACCACCTGGCATTGAAGCCCCACACCGCCAGGACAGGGAACCCCCAGGCGGCGAGGAACAGGTAGCGCTGGTCCAGCCAGTGCGGTATCTCCGGATGTGTGCTGGTAACAACCAGATGGATGGTCTCGAACTGGTTCATCAGCAGCGCAAGCAAGAAACCGACGGTGGAAGCGATGACGAGCTTCATCCACGCCTCGATCCCGGTTCGAGGCGTTAACGCGGCTCTGTCAGCCTCCGAAGTGGGTCTGGACTGATGGCCACTCACGGTCGCAAAAAAAATCAGGCATCCTATCAGTTGGAGTGCTGCCGATGCCGGCAGCAGGACGCGCCAGTTCCACTCGGTGATGTTGGCCACCCATCGCAGGGTAACGCCCGCGGTCCACAGAGCCCAACTTGCCCAGCCCCGGCTGACGGCAATAGGCCTGAGCCGGCCCATCTTCGCCAAGGAGTAATAGCCGATCCCGATGATGAAGGTGCCAATCCAGCCGAATATCTGGGCGTGCCCGTGGGCCTGGAGCAAGGACGGTGAAAGGCCCGCGAGGGAATGCCGTCCGCTGATCGAAACCAGATTCCAGACGCCCAGAAAGGTCCCTGGCAGCAACAGGAATAGCAGGCCAGTCAACAGGTAGGTCCTCAGAAGCCGCTGTAATGCGACTTCGGCCGCTGCAGGACTCGTGTCGGTCATGGGGGATAGCTCTCCGTTTCAGCGTGGGTGGTCAATCGGAGGATGCGTAGCCTCTATTTTTGCTCCAGCGCGATAGCACGCGGAAACAGGATGTTGTTCTCCAGGTGAATGTGCACATGCAAGTCCGCCTCCAACGCCTTCAGTCCATCGAAGAGAGCACGGACGGTGCTGCAGGCGTAGGACGGGAATTCAAAGCCGCGAGTGAGCTCGCGGATCTCCAGGAGCGCCCCACCAGCGCCCTCATGTTCACGTTCCATCACCCCGATGGGGTTGGCGACGGACCCGAAGGGAACCGGCGGTAGAGGTCGGCCCAAGGTTTCGGCGCGGCCGTACTGCTCGAGGAAGGGGAAGAGCATCAATTCTTCCTTGTGCATGTGCATCTCCATCTCCGCGCGCAGAGAGCCGAACACGTCCGCCAATCGGCTGAGCGTCTGCTGATCTTTGGGGCCATGGACTGCAAGCACCTTGTTCATGCGATTGCCCAGGGCTGGCAGTTCGAGCTTGAGGTACTCGTGGTGCGTGCCGACGATGTGCTTCACGATTTCATCTAGCGGCGCAGTCTGCCAGTCTCGTTCGGACGCGCCAGGCCCTTGAGCCTGCTCGATTTCCTGGATGACGGATTCCGGTTTGAGGCCTTTGGCGGCACACGCTTCGTCGAACGATTGCTTCCCGCCGCAGCAATAGTCCAGACCGTGGCGCTCCAGGATGCGCACGGCGCTGAGCGAAGTGGCGGCTGCATCAGCCAGAGTTGTGGTTGTAGTCATCGATATTTCCTTCCTTCTGACTTGATAATGAGCCTACCGCTCAGGCGCGTCAGTGACTCCAGTCACGCGGCGCTCGAAATGCTCAAAGTAGGCGGAAGTGATCTTCGGTAGCGGCGCCGCGCAGGGCGAATGGAAGATGGATGCGCAGCACGCGTTCGCGCCGCCGCTCCTCTTGAATGGCGCGGCTGTGGGCTTGCAGCAGATCGTGGAGTCCCACCATGCCCACCAGTTGGCGGTTGTCCCCGCGCTCCACCACTGGGAAGCGTGTGTAGCCGGTTTCGGCCATGCGGTTGACTACTACGCGCAGCGGCTCATCGGCATACGCCACCACAAGGTCCTTGTTCGCCACCTCCGTCAAGGGAGTGCTGGGCGGTGGCCCGTTGTGCAACAGGTTATACAGCGTGTTGCGTGTGATGGCGCCCATCAGCGTGCGGTCTTCGTCCACCACGGGGTACAGCAACTGGCCTTTGCGTTCGTGATCGGTATGCATCGACCCGGCCAACCCAGCCACGGTGGTCCGGGCGGAAAGCGCGACGATGTTGGTGCGCATCACCTCGCGGACGAAGAGAATCTCCAGCGGGTCCACAGCATATTCGCGGCTGAGGTGATAGCCGCGGCGGGCCACTTTCTCTGTCAGGATGGAACGGCGCAGGGTGAGTACGGTGAAGGCGTGAGCGATGGTGACGGCCAGCAGGAGCGGCAGCAGCATGTTGACATCGTGAGTGAGCTCCAGCGCGAAGATGACGCCGGTAAACGGCGAGCGCATCGTGCCACCGAGAATCGCGCCCATGCTGACCAGGGGCCAGAAGCCGGCGCCTTCGTGAGGCAGGAACATAGCTTCCATGCCGCCCAACGCGCCGCCCATCATGAGCAATGGCGCCAATACCCCGCCGGAGGTTCCGGAGCCCAGAGACACCGCCCAGATGACGGACTTCACCAGCAGGATGCCCAAAATCATGTTGCGCGGAACCTCGCCTTGCAGCAGCGCCCCGATGGTGTCGTAGCCCACGCCCAGGGCCTGCGGAAAAATCAGCCCGCCCAGCCCGATCACGAACCCGCCGATGGCGGGCCACCACATCCAGTGGATGGGCAGCCGAAGGAAAACGTCCTCGGCTGCGTAGACAGCCAGGGTAAGGAGGGCCGAAAGCGCGCCCGCCAGAACGCCCGCCACCATGCAGCCCATCAGTCCTTGCGGGCCGATGAAAACGGGGTGGGCCGGCACCGGGAAGAGCGGCCCCAGTCCCAGAAGGTAGCGGCGCGCCGCGCCCGCGGTGATGCTGGCCAGCGCCACGGGAATGAAGCTGCGCGGCTTCCATTCAAACAGCAGCAGTTCCACGGCCAGCAGCACGGCGGCCACAGGCGAGGCGAAGGTAGCGGACATGCCGGCCGCGGCCCCGGCCACCAGAAGTGTCTTGCGCTCGGTGGCGCTGAGCCGGAACAGTTGGGCGATCATGGAGCCGAATGCGCCGCCGGTCATGATGATGGGGCCTTCGGCGCCGAACGGTCCGCCGGTACCGATGGAGATGGCGCTGGAGAGCGGCTTGAGGAGGGCGACCTTCGGTTCCACCTTGCTGCCATTGATCAGGATGGCTTCGAGGGCTTCCGGGATGCCGTGGCCGCGGATGCGCTCCGAGCCGTATCGCGCCATGAATCCGATGATCAGAGCGCCCCCAACGGGCACGGCGATCTCCCAAAGGCCGAGATGATTGCCGGCCGGCGATGCCATGGAGGTGCTCCATCGCCCAAAGAAAAACAGGTTGGTGAAAAGGCCGATCAGCCGGAGTAGCGCCAGCGCAATGTAGGCGCTGGCCAACCCTATAAGGATGGCGAGTCCGGAGATGGTCAAGGCGCGGGGCGTCATCGTGAAATCGCCCAGCTCGTCTATGGCAGCTTTGTGATGCATCCCTTCCCTTTCGTCGGTGCTATCGTACCGGCGCGTCCTCCGCCAGCCCTCGAAGCAGCGCGCCCAAAGCGCCGACCAGAACAGGACCAGAAGACCGCAGCTCCTCGCGGTGAGCGCTCGAAAGGCGCCGCAGTTTGGCGAGGCCTTGGGGTGTGAGGTGTACTCTGACTTGGCGGCGGTCGTCGTGTCCCCGGGCGCGTTCCACCAAACCGTGCTCCGCCAGCCGGTCGACCAGCCCGACGGCGCTGTGATGCTTGAGGAGCAGATGCGCCGCCAGATCCCCGACGGTAGGCGCCTCGGGTTGATCCCAGGCCCGAATGGCGAGCATCATCTGATGCTGCTGCGACTCCAGGTTTTCGGCATGGGCCGCCGCCTCGCTGAAATGCAGAAAACGGCGGATCTGGTAGCGGAACTGGCCGAGAGCCTGATAGTCGGACATGGGCAAGTCTTGCGATTTGCCAGTTTGAACCATATCGCCCGATGCGCAGGGAGCGCTACCCTGGGGGCGTTGCGCGCGGGCGTTCGCCCCACTCTGTATGATTCGCAGCTCTTTGGGGGTGGGAGTGAGCACCTGGCAACCCGTTTCCATCACCAGCACCGTATCCTCAATGTGAATGCCGCCGAACTCTTCCAGGTAGACGCCCGGCTCAGTAGTGGCGGTCATACCGGCCTGCAGCCCCGATTTGTCGCGCCTGCCGATGCGTGGCGGCTCGTGAACTTCCACTAATAGCCCCCGAACTCCTCCGTGCGGATGTCATCATCATCGATGCCTGCAGCGTTGAGCATGGTGCGTACCCCCTTTACCATCGCGGGTGGCCCAGCAACGTAATAGATGGGACCTGCGATGTAGAACTCTCCAGAGGCAATCTTCTTCATGTGCCGCGTGAGCATCTCCGCGCTAAAGTGCCCGGTCTCTCCAGTCCACGCTCGCTGCAGACGGCTCAGGGCCGTCATCGTAGGCACAAAGGTGAAATTGGCATTCTCCCTCTCGATAGCGCTCAATTCTTCCAGGAAGGGTGCGTCGTGCGGCTGTCTGTTGGCATAGAAAAGGAAGACCTTGTGCGCCAGGTTTTCGTGCGCTGCGCGCCGGATGATGCTCCGAAACGGAGTAATTCCAATACCCCCTGCCATCAGAATGGCGGGACGGCTCACATTGTTGTGGAGCGTCAGATCGCCGAAGGGTCCTTCTAACTTCGCGGGCGTTCCAATCGGCGTCTTCTGCAGCACCCGCTTGAAAGCCGTGTCTCGCAGGCGGGTAGTGAACACCAGGTGTTCTTCATGAGGAGCACTCGCAATGGAGAATGCGCGTGCGTTTCCCTCGGCGTCGGTTTCCGGAGGATCGACCCAGGCGATTTCCGCAAACTGGCCCGCTTTGAACACAAACCCGGACGGCTTGTCGAATTCGAAGGCCAGTGTGCGGTCCGCAACCTCGCGACGGCTAATCAATTTCAGCATATTTCCGGGCGAGTTCGCCGCGGTAGACATAGTTGCCTCCTCTACTTTCCATGCTGAAGTTTTCGGTGGGGATCCGCAATGATCTGTTTGTCATGCGACCCGGAACGTCTGTTATGGTCGTCGAGCACGGTGAGCTCTTCGGTGACAGCTAGGCGCAACACGGCTGGTCTGTGACGTACTGTCAATCGGTAACACCAGGTCGGTATCGCCGGCTCGACGGCCCGCAGAACTTCCGTAAGGCTTCACAATAGAACCATGAGGGACTCTTTCCGAATCGAACGCACACTATGGGAGACATGCAGGTGCCCGCCTCGGCACTCTACGGGCCGCAGACAGCGAAAGCTGTCCAGAATTTCCCAATCAGCGGTAAACGCTTCCCGCGCTCGTTTATCCGTGCGTTGGGAATGATCAAAAGCGCCGCCGCAACCATGAACGGCCGGATGGGTCACCTGCTGCCGGCTCTGGCGGCATCTATCGAAGCCGCGGCAGAAGAGTTCGTGGAAGGGCGATACGACAATGAATTCCCGATCGCATCTTCCAAACTGGCAGCGGCACTTCCACGAACATGACTGCCAATGAGGTAATCGGCCATCTCGCAGACGCCCACCCTAACGATCACGTGAATCGAGGGCAATCGAGCAACGATGTGTTGCTGGCCGTGCGACAACTCGGTGCATCCTTGGAACGTAAGGCTGCGCAGTTCCACGACATCGTCAAGATCGGACGAACTCACTTGCAGGATGCGGTACCCATCCGTATGGGGCAGGAATTCAGTGGCTACGCTCGTCAGGTAGAAGCGGCGTGTGAACGCATCGAAGCCGCGGGCTGGACTGCTGGCAGCTTCAATTTGGCTTCTGGGCTGCCGCACATGTGGCACACACCGACGTCTTTCCTGTTAACCGTTGGAGCTGGGCCGTGGTCGGTTGACGCAAGACCCTTCCGCGATTCATCTCAGTAGCGAATATCCGCCGTTTGCCGGATCCAGAGGGGCGCCACCCTGTGTCGAAAACTCCCGCCCGTCCCTGACACCGCCCGCGCGATCAACGCGCGAAACCCCTCCGGCGTGTACGCCCGCCGGATAGACTGGCGCCCGTCGAGCACATTCACTCTTGGCAAGCACAGCGGCGCGAACGCGGTGAACAGGGCCAGTGGCACACGATGCCTAACCAGGTCCAGAATCACGAACCGCCGGCAAGCTCGCCCGACATTCCGGATCATCTCGACAAACTCCTCGTCGCGCAGGTGATGAACCAGGCATACGCTCACGGCCACGTCGGCCCGCGGTAGAGTCTCCCGCACGGCGTCCAGTTTCAGAATCGGGGACTCCCCCGCGCCACCCTCCGGCGGCCGCAGATCCACACCCAGCACCTCCACCCCCATTTGTCGCCGCACTTTCTTCAGCAACCCGCCGTGCCCACACCCGATGTCGAGGACTCGCCGCACCGTCCCGTCACACCTCAACGCCCGCAGAATCGCCGCATGGTTACCCAGTAGGCTGTGTGTCTGGGAAAGTCTGCGGTGCGCCCGCTCCAGCACTTCGGGCAGCAGTCCGCCGACATCCAGAATCTCCTCCTCAAAGGAACGTTGCATCCTCTCCGTATAATGACACTCAGGAGGAGCGCTGATGCGGGCGGTCCATGTTGTGGGCGGGGGCCCAGCCGGCGCTATGGCCGCATTTGCCGCCATGCGTGAGGGCGCTCCGGTGCGGATCTTCGAAAAGTCCGCCTTCCCGCGGCACAAGGTCTGCGGCGAATTCCTGTCGCCTGCCATCCTCCCACTGCTTCGTGGCGTTGGCTGCGAGGCGGGTTTCCTTCAACTCCGCCCGGCCGTCCTGAGTGCGATGCGACTCCACTTCGGCATGCGTGTCATCCGCCATCCGCTGCCCGAACCCGCCTACGGCCTCAGTCGCTACGAACTCGACCGTCTCCTCCTCGAACACGCCGCAAGCGCAGGCGCGCAAGTGGTTCGCGAGCACTGGTCCACCGCCGCCCAGGGAGTTGCAGTTATCCTCGCCGCCGGCCGCAGGTCCATCGCTCCAGCTGGCGACCGTCTTTTCGGGTTTAAGGCCCACTTCAGCGGGCCCGTCAACGACAACGTGGAACTCTACTTCTTCCAAAGCTGCTACGTCGGAATCAGCGCCATCGAAAACGGCGCCACCAACGTTTGCGGTCTCGCTCCGGAGCGAAGCCTCCGATCCTTCGGCTTTCACCCCGGCGATCTCCTCCATTGCTGCGCTCCGCTCTCCGAGCGCCTGCGCCCACTCGCTCGCACCATGGATTGGCTCGTCACCGGCCCACTCGTCTTTTCCGAACGGCTTAGACAGCCCGGCGACGAGGTTACCTACCGCGCCGGTGACTCGCTTGGCTTCACCGACCCCTTTACTGGCTCCGGCATCCTCAACGCCATGCTTACCGGCGAACTCGCCGGCATCGCCGCCGCGCGTGGCGCGCCCGCCGCGTCATATCTTCGCGATTGCCGCCGCCTGCTCCGCCGCCCCTTCCTGGTCTCCTCCGCCTTCCGCGCCATCATTGCCTCCGGCCATGCCGGCCTGCTCGCCTCCCTGGTCCCCGGCCGATTTCTCTTTCACGCCACCCGGCCCTCCGGGTTGAAGTTGGGAGCATGATCGCAGCCTTCATCCGCGGCGATAATCGCCCGAGTCGTGACCTGCTGGCCGCCGACCCATCCTCACCTATTCGCGCCATCCCTAGCTCGGGTCCACTGGGCACGTTTCGCGAGCCCAACAGAGGCTTACGAGCAGGGTTGCTCCTTTTCCGGGCCAGCGCCCTTGCGGCCCGCGAGTAAGCAATGGCCGCCTTGTGGCGCTCTTCCACGAGGCTAGCCTTCTCTCCGCATTGCATCCTATGCCGTGATCGTATAATGCCTGCCCGTTCAAGCGAACCCGAGGATCACGACTTCGCCACGTCGCCCGACGGGCGGTCGAGCAGTTCATCGGGCCATCGGCGAGAAGTGGTGAACGCAAATCCGGAAGGCTTATCGAACTCGAAAGCTGTTGTGGTCCGCACCCGCCGGTTCGAACGCCCGCAAACCTCCTGCAAGGCCTCACAATAGAATCATGATCGACTCCTTCAGAATCGAACGCGACACTATGGGGGACATGCAGATACCGGTCTCGGCGCTCTACGGGCCGCAGACGGCGCGAGCAGTCCAGAACTTCCCGATCAGCGGCAGGCGCTTCCCGCGGTCGTTTATCCGTGCGCTGGGGATAGTCAAAAGCGCCGCCGCCAAGATGAATGGCCGCATGGGTCACCTGCCGGCAACTCTGGCGGAATCGATCGAAGCCGCGTCAGAACAGGTTGCGGAAGGCCGGTACGACAACGAGTTCCCAATCGACATCTTCCAAACTGGCAGCGGCACTTCCACGAACATGAACGCCAATGAGGTGATCGGCCATCTCGCCGGTGCCCACCCCAACGATCACGTGAATCGAGGGCAATCGAGCAACGATGTGATCCCCACCGCCATGCACATCGCGGTTGCAGAATCTCTGGTTGTCCGGTTGCTGCCGGCTATGCGACAACTCGGCGCATCGTTGGAATGCAAGACTGCGGAGTTCCACGACATCATCAAGATTGGGCGAACTCACTTACAGGATGCGGTACCCATCCGTATGGGGCAGGAATTCAGTGGCTACGCTCGTCAGGTAGAAGCGGCGTGTGAACGCATCGAAGCCGCGCTAGCCGGCATTTATGAATTGCCACTCGGCGGAACGGCGGTGGGCACCGGCTTGAACGCGCCGCCTGGGTTCGCCCAGGGCGCCATTGTTGAGATCGCGCGCCGAACCGGACTACCGTTCGTCGAAGCTCGCAACCACTTCGAAGCGCAGGCCGCGCGCGATGCAGCCTGCTTTCTGAGCGGCGCCCTGCGCGCCTACGCAGTGGCGCTGACCAAGATCGCGAACGACATCCGTTGGCTTGGTTCCGGGCCACGCTGTGGATTGGGAGAATTGAAGCTGCCAGCAGTCCAGCCCGGATCGAGCATAATGCCGGGCAAAGTCAACCCGGTAATCGCCGAGAGCCTACTGATGATCTGCGCGCAGGTGATCGGCTATGACGCCGCGATCGCGTGGTGTTCCGCGGCGGGGAATCTCGAGCTCAACGCGATGATGCCCGTGATGGCATATAACCTGCTCGATTCCATCGAACTGCTCGCCGCTGGTACCAGAAACTTCGCGGAAAAACTAATAGATGGATTGGAGGCCGACCGGCCACGTGCCGAGGGCTTTGTCGAACAGTCGCTCGCGCTGGGCACAGCCCTGACTCGCGAGATTGGCTACGAGAAGGCCGCCGCTCTCGTGAAAGAAGCCTATGCCACCGGCCGCACGATTCGCGAGGTAGCGCGTGAACGGTCTGGAATTCCGGAAGAGCACCTGAACTCCCTGCTTAGTCCGCAGTCCCAAGTGGGGTGACCAAGCCGAAAAGCGATCGAGCTGGCTCAGAGCGGCATTTCCTGACGTCACCTTGTCTCGTGAGGATAGGTGATATGGATGCCCGAGACCTTTGCGAAGGGAGTAAGCAAGTGCAGCTGTGTCCGGCCTGCGCCCATGATATTCTGGACCTGCATGCCACGTACCTTCAGTGCGTCCGCTATCAGTGACCGATGACAGCGCCAGGGTACTGCCTCGGCGCACATAATTACGGCCTGCTCGCATAACGCGAGTTGAATGAGCCTCTCCAGACCGGCCTCGAATTCCGGCGTTTGCATGTAATCGGCGAAACCCCGGAACGAGGAGTTGTGCCAGCCGGTGTTCGGGGAGTCTGGGCGTGCATGGCGCAGTCCGCCTAGCCCAAGTTCCGCAGTTGGAAGAATAAACTCTTTGCTTTCAAGCGCCGCATGGGCGAGTTTCCACTACATTGCCGCTCGTTCCAGTGCGCTGGGCAGCTTCAGGCCGAGCCGCTGGAGCAAGATCTGCTGGTGCTCGGTGGCCCGGCTGATGCAACGCTTGCGGATCACTTGCCCGGATCTGGTCGGCAGCACCACATCGACCATCGCGATCTCCGACAGGGCCTCGAACACTTGCCTCGGTTCGTCTCCCAGTCCCGCCTCGCGGCAACTCGCGGCGAGAGTCTTCCAGAGCACATAGGCCAAAAAGCAAACCAGGATGTGGGCCTGCACTCGATCTTCTTTCTGATGCCGCACCGGGCGGATCCCCAGGTCGGACTTGTGAATGTGAAACGCTGCCTCGGCCTCGGTCAACTGGATGTAGGCCCGCCACAGATCTTCCGGGCTCCAATCGGTCACGTTGCTGCGCAGCACGTAACAGCCCTCACTCAAGCGCGCCCACTCTCTCCAGGCTTCCACCTTCGACCACCGCAGGCGAGCGAACCCGCCGCCGTCCGTTTCCACTTTCACTTCGAACAGCGCGGCCGCTCGCGTGTTCCGCCCCAGCAACCGGCCCACTCGTGTGGCGATCGTCACCGGCTTCTGTTTCTTCTTCAGGCAACTGGTCTGGATCTTTCCGAGGCCTTCCTCAATGCGCTTCTCGAAACGCTCGTGCATGGCCTGCTCTTTGGCCCGCCGCTCCGCGCTGCGGCACAGGATGAAAACCTCCTCCCCGCCCGGCGCCGGTGTGATGCGAACTTCCAGCCCCGCATGCACCAACCGCCAGTCTTCGCTCAGCAACTCCTGCTCGAACTTGCGCATGGAGTTCTTCGCCGTCCCTACGATGTAGCGCCGCCCACCTTCGCGCAGGAACTCCACGTTGTCCTCGCCCGCCATCCCGCGGTCCATGACCCAGATCCGGCTAGCCCGGCCATAGAGCCCTTCGATGTGCCCGACCATCTCTTCCAGCGTGGTGGCGTCGTTGCGATTGCCGGCGAAGATCTCGTAGCCCAGCGGCATCCCGCAACGGCTCACTACCAGGGCGATGTTGACTTGCTTGCAGTCCGGCCGATGGTCGCGCGAATAGCCCCGCTGCGCTTGCGAGTTCTTCTCCGCCTGACCTTCAAAGTACGTGCTGGTCACGTCATACAGCAGCAGATCGTAGTCCAGCTCGAACAACTCTCCCAGCTTCTCCTTCAGGTGTTTCTCCAGCGCCGGCTTGTGCGGCAGCAAAGCATCCAGCGCCCGGTACAAGCGGTCCTCGTTGACCTTCTTGACCGGCACACTCAACAGGTCCGGTAGCGCGCTGGATTCGTAGAACCGCTCTGCCCAGTGCAACTCACTGGAGGGGTCGCACAGTTGCCCGAGCACCAGCACTGTCGCCATCAGCGGCCAGGGAATCTCTTCTCGTCCTTGGGGCAGCTTCTCTTCCAGAAAGCGATCCAGATCCAGCCGGCGCAGCAGCTCCAGCCCCAGCCAGGGGCCGCCGAATTTCCGGCTGCGCTCGACATGCACCCGCTTCACATCGACTTCCACCCATTCCGGCTGAGCCTCCAGAAACAAGCTGCCCTGCTGGGTGGTCCTCCCTTCGGCACAGCGCTTCACTCCCAGGCGGCCACGTTCATCCATCGCGCCCAGCCAAGCCACCACGCGCTGCCGCGGTCCGCGCTGGGTGCGATAGCTCTCTACCAGGGCCCAGTAAGCGTGGCGCTTGCCGTCCTTCCTCCGATAGCAGGGCCGCACGTACATAGCTCCATACTACGGATCTACGGCTCCGATTCAAGAGGGTTGGTCGTCACTACATCGGCTTTTCGGAACTCTGAAACTCAGCCGCGGCAACAGCGTGATGGAAACAAAAGACGGCTCTCTTGTCCGCTGGGTTCGGCAGCCTTAAAACAGGCCAAAAAAAGTTGCGGAGTCACCTCAACTGCGGAAGTTGGGCTAGCTGCTCCATGTGGGTATAGGCGATTCCTGCTAGCCGAAGTCCTTCCGGCAGGGTGTCACGATTAAACTGCGGGTTATGACGAGAGCGCGGGATGGTCCGCACATCCACCAGGTGCGTCACGCCGTGAACGCGGAGCATTTGGATGAAGGTGTCAAGATCTCTCGTCGAATGGCCGATAGTGAAAACCGTCGCCAGGGTGACAGGCACGCTCTCCCCGCTCATCGCAGTTTATCGGACCTCCTCAGTGCTGTCCTCTTCATCATAGAGTTTAGGCGAACGATACAATGTGAGTGGGCTGACGGCACCGGTCTTTGGACGCCGGGCCAGCGTTCCGCCGCCTGTTCAATCGCTCCGAGCTTTTCGCGCCTCTTTTTGGCATGATTCGTAACCGTTCAACGACGATTCCGTCCCGGCGGCGCGGAGGTAAAGATTCTCGGAATTTCGCTCAGCATGTGTCCGGGACCACTTCGTTAGGAATTCCGAAAACGCCATCCAGTCCTGCGCAACCCGGGCATCTGCGGAAGACCCTGTCGCTGGGAGAGTTTGGCTCGGCCTGGGCTGCGCTTTTAGCGAGATGCTTTTGTCGTGTCAGAATCGTTTTCGTGTCGATGTGGGGGGCAGCGGTCCGCGGAGACGCAGGCGCTTTCATGGAGGTGCCGACGAAACGAACTCGTTGTCCTTCCATCTGGCTGTGCCAGAACTGTGTCAAAACCCCATCTGTTTCGAACCGCCGGGGTTACTGTTTGAGCGAGAGCAGTTTCCCCAAGTTATTGATAACAAGCACTTCCGTATAGAACCAATGGAGCGTTTGGAACCAGGGTGCATTTTTCGTAATCAGCAGGTCTCCGGTTCAAGCCCGGAGGGTGGCTCCAGCAAATCAATTATCTCAGCGCTTCCCCCGAAGTTCTTCCTTCGCGGCGGCAATCAGATCCGCACCAGCCGAATTGAACCGTTCCAGCCTGAACGTGTCCCCAAAGTTCATCAAGTACTCGTCCTTCGGATTGTACACGGGCCAGAAGGCGAGTCCTGGACCGTTCGGATTGGAGGTCTTGGCGAAGTTCGTCCAGTAGGACGACAACCTGTCCGCGATCTCCCGGTCAAGGTCGGTCCACGGGTAGTCCTTCACGCGCAGGTTGTTGAAGACGTACAGGATCTCTGAGGAGTGCAGCGCCCCCACCGGGGCCGGTGGATTGTTGCCGTTCCCCTCGGGGTGCGGGGGAATGTGACTGAATCTGTAGAGGTAGACCGGCGACTTTCCCGCGGTCGCCTGGGCCCAGGCGCGATGCGCGGCAAAAACGATGTCGCGGCGGACGTCGTGATAGGCTCTCGCGGCCTCCGCGCCGGTCTTCGCCGGGTAGAGTCCGAGCAGGGCGTCCGCCCTGGCGCCGAAGATCCGCTTGACCCACGCCGTGTAGCCGGCGACGCTGTCCGGTGGGGCCGCGGCGCCGCTGCCCATATCCTCCCCCTGGGGGCCCTCATCGTTGGTACTCCCAGTCAGCAACGAAATGTCGTTCTGCTTCCCCTGCGAATAGATCGTGTAAATGTCTTGGGGCAGAAACCAGCCGTCCACGATGGGGCCTCTCGGCGACGCTGGAGTCCGATTGATGGGCACGCTGAGCGTCAGGGGCGCCTCCGCGGCATTCAGATCGTTGTTGACGGCCGAGGACCCGATGGAAGCCTCCAGCAGTTCCTGGGCGGGCATGGCGCGCAACGCCGCTAGCGTTGGCTTTCCGATTGCCTTGGCGAATTGCGCGCCCATGTTTTCGGCCTCCGGGAGCGTCATCATGCGGGCCAGAAAGACGGCGCAAGACTCGGCGATCCCTCCCCTGACCAGACCCTTGACCAGTGGGGACGCGGCCAGCGCGTTGACGGCGCCGCACCCTGCCGACTGCCCGAACATCGTGACCTTGTCCGGATCGCCGCCGAATTGCGCGATGTTCCGCTTCACCCACTGGAGCGCCGCAATCTGGTCGAGCGCCCCATAGTCGCCGGAGGAGCGATGTTCGGATTCCGCGGTCAACTCCGGATGCGCGAACCAGCCAAAGACGCCCAGCCGGTAGTTGGCGCTCACTGCCACCACGCCCTTCTTCGCCAGGGCATTGCCGTCGTACAAGGGTCGCGCCGCCGATCCCATAATTCCGGCGCCGGCGTGAATCCACACCAGCACGGGCAGCCGCTCGCCCGCCGAGGCTGCCGGTGTCCACACGTTCAGATAGAGGCAGTCCTCACTCCTGTTCCTGAGGCCGGGGTCGAAGATCTGTTCGGCTGTCCAGCCCGGACCCCCCTGCATACAGGCGGCGGAGAATTGGTCGGCCGCGCGCACTCCCTGCCAGGGGATCACCGGCTGTGGCGGGCGCCAGCGCCTATTCCCCACCGGAGGCGCGGCAAACGGGATGCCACGGTACTGCCGAACTCCCCAAGCCCACCCCGGCGTGCCGCTCAGCAGCCCGCCCTCCACTTTGATGGGCTCCCGAATGACGGCCCTCAGCGGCCAAGCCAACAGCACTGCGCAGCACAGTGCGACAGGCGCCTGCTTCATACGATCTATGCCCACCACGTCTCGCCTGGCGCCAAATGGGCTTTCAGGTAATCGAGGTTGAGGTCCAGACCAAGGCCGGGCAGGGAGGAGACCTTCATCTTGCCGTTCACGATCACTGGGGCGTTGCTGGCCGCCGCCGGCGGTTTGTCGGAGCCGCGAGAGCACTCGATCCGGGGACAGTTGAAGACGCCGGCAGCAACCTGCTGGCAGGCCATATTCAGTAAAAGGCCGCTGACGTTGTGCAGGGCGATGGGCATGCGGTAGGCGCTTGCCAGGTCGGCGATCATCTTGACTGCCGTGATGCCACCTGAGTCAATCAGATCGGGCTGGAGGCAATCCACGGCCTGATTCTGGATGAAGGGAAGGGCGCCTTCCAGAAGCTCTATGTCCTCTCCCGTGAGAATTGGGATACGCGTGGTGCGCCGCAACGCCAGCCATGAATCGGAGTAGAGCGGAGCGATGGGGTCTTCAAAGTAAAGCGGCTTGATGTGCTCAACCGCCGCCGCCACCTGAACCGCGCTGGGCAGGTCCAGTTCGTTGTGGCTGTGTACGATGATGTCGATGTCCGGGCCGAAGCTCTCTCGCGCCAGGTCGTAGCACAACTGGACCTTGCGCACTTCCAATGGTCCGAGGCTGGGAACAAACTGCCGCGCAGTCACGCCCAACGCGTCGTTCAGATCGACTTTGAAGGCTTTGAAGCCGGAGGGGTAGTCGACCAGCTCCTTGGCCCGGGCGCGCCATTCTTCTTTGCTCCAGAAGTTTCCAGTATGGCCACAGTGGGAATAGAGCGGGATCTCCTCCCGGAAGTTCCCTCCCAGAAGCTTGGAAACGGGCACGTTCAGTATCTTCCCCGCGAGGTCCCATAGCGCGATGTCGACGCCGCTCAACACACGAACGTGCCGGTCGCGCTGTGCATATGCATAGAAGAGGTTGTGAAAGTGCACCCTAATGGCGAGCGGGTCTTTGCCGGCAAGGCCGAGTCCGGCATTCGAGCCTCTACCCCCCTCCACTTCCTTGAGAATCTCTCTGGCGAACGGGCCGCTCCCGTGGCAGGGACCGTAGCCGGCCAGGCCGGCGTCGGTCTCAATCCTGATGATGGTTCCTGTGTCGGCGGTTTGCATGGCCTTGATGGCCGTGATCTTGATCTGGCCCCTGGCTGGGGCGGCCAGCGCCTCAAAGTGGGCAAGAGAGGCGCCGATTGGCATTGCCAGGGCTGCTTGGAGAAAATTGCGTCGTGTGATCTTCATGAGCCACCTTACGTTATATCGCTTCCGCGACCGGTTGGCCGGACGCCTGTTTGACGCGGGCGATGGCCAGCGCGACACCGCCCCACAGGCCGGCTTTCTCCTGGAGCGCCGAACTCTCGATGCGCACCTTGTCCACCGGAAACAGCCGGACGCGCTCGCGAACTTCCCGTCTCACGGTGTCAAGCAGCAACGGCCCAACGTCATTGGCGACGTTGCCGCCCAGGACCACCAGCTCCGGGTAGAGCACCGCGATGACGTTGGAGACGCCGATTCCCAACATGCGCGCGGCCCGTAGCAGCTCCTCGCGAACGGACGTGTCCCCTGCCGCTGCCGCCCGCGCCATCAGGCGCGGGGTCACCCGGTCGGCACTCCCCTCCACCATGTCGTACAGGAGTGGGGCGTGTCCGCTCTTCATCAGCCGGACGCCAGCGCCGATCAGGGCCGGGCCTCCGGCCAGGGTCTCCAGGCAGCCCCTGTTGCCGCACCCGCACAGTGGACCGTCCGGCAGGATCGTCTGGTGCCCAATCTCGCCGGCTGCTCCCAGCGGGCCGAGCCGTAGCTTCCGGTCGATTACCACCCCGCCACCGATCCCGGTACCCACGGTGATGACCACCATGGTCTTCGCCCCACGGCCTTGGCCAAACCAGAGTTCTCCGAGGGCCGCCATCCGCGAGTCGTTGAGCAGGAAGACCGGGCAACCCACAGCAGCCGATAACCGGTCGGCCACCGGGTAGTCACGCCATCCAGTGGGCAGGTTGGGGAGAAACAGCGTGCGCCCGCGGTGGAAATCCGCGAGGCCGGGCACGCCCACGCCTAAGGCCGCCAACCGCTGACCCGCGCTGGCCGCCAACTCGTTAATCGTCGCGGCGATCCGGCTCAGGACGGCGTCCGGACCTTCGTGTGACAGGGTGGGGATGGTCCGCTCAGCCAACATCTGCCCGGCGCCACTGGCCACCGCGCAAGATGTGATGGTTCCGCCAATATCCACGCTTGCAAACATCGCTGGCGCTTACTATAGCGCACCGGCAGGGGTTGAAACCACGCTATACGGGAATTCCGGCGCGGAAACACGTGGCCAGTTCTTCGATCCAGCGCCGCATGCGCTGGTAGTGCGAACCTTCCCAGTACACGCGCCGGCAAGCGGGGCATTCGCGGAATTCTTCATGCCGTGCCGCGATAGCTGGCGGCACTCGCTGGTGAACCTCCGCTTTGGAAACCGGACGCAGGGGTTCATTACACGCCATGCAGCGGGTGAACGGGCGCAGCGACCGCGCCAGATCGAATCTTCGCACCACCTCGGCGGCCTGCCGCCGGCTGTCCGTCTGGCGCAGCCAGTAGCCACGCGTCACGGCGGAGTGTTTGAGCAGCCCGCGGTCCCGCGTCAGCAGGATGCGCTCTTGTTCGGCGGAGATCCGCGCCAGTTCCGCATCGCCGGCGCAATTCCGGTACGCGGAGTCGAATCCGAGCATGCGCAGCCAGGCCGCCAGCCGTCCCAGGTGGACGTCGAGCACGAACTTCGGTTCGCGCAGCGCTTGAGGGCGGACACGCAGCTCCGGCGTGATGTCGAGCGATTCGAATACGGGATACACCGCAACGCGATCGCCGTCTCGAAGCAGGCGGGAAAAGTCCGACGACTCGCCGTTGACCAGCACCAGGTCGACTTCCGTGTGCGGAACGCCGAAACTCTCGATCGTATCCTTGACGGAGACCGGCACGAAGAACTCCTTCTCGAGAGTCTGGTACTGCCGATGAGGCGCGAGGTGGTCGTTCAGTTCGGCGTAAAACCGAAGCGAAGCGCGAGCCGGTGCGACGATCATGCCGTTCACTTTCCCGTGGTGCGTCCGAAGAACCGCAGGCGAAAAACCACGTGGCGGCCTTCGTTGCCGTAGTAGTGCAGGAAATCCGGCGCGCCCACCACGTTGCTCACGGCGGTGGCGTTGGCCCGGTCCGTCAGGTTGTTCACTCCACCGCGAATGGCGAAGCGATATCCATGGAAAACGAAGGTGCGCTCGAAATGCAGGTTGAGGTCGAAGTTCAGGGCATAGCGGTAGGCGTCCACGTTGCCGACTACCTGCCCGCCCTGGTCCCGCACGGAGTACGGGAACCCGCTGCGCGCATCCGCCAGGAGCGCCACCGCCCAGTTCTTCCACGGCAGCGGCGCATATGCCCACGCCAGCACGCGGTTGGGGCTGTCCCAGGGCATGGCGTGCAGGTAGGACGTCACCTGGAGCGGCTCGTCGTTGAAAACGTTGATCACCGTGTTGGACAGGGCGCGGGAGTGGGTGTAGGAGGCCATCCAGGAATACTGGCCGCGGAATGTCCGCCGGACCGCGATGGCAAAGGCCTGGTAGGAATCGAGCCGCTGGTTGGTGAGCTGGTAGGCGCCGTCCAGGACGCCGGCTGGCAGCGGCAATTCCGAAGGCGGCCCTGCCGGCGCCAGGGTGTTCACGTAGACGAAGCCGTCGCTGGCGCGCCGCCGCAGGTAGTTGGCGCTGAGGTAGACGCGGCCGCCGATCTGGTGGTCGATTCCGGCGCTCCAGTTGGTGGCGCGGGGCAGCGCCAGGGGCCCGGCGCCGCGCGCGAAGGTGGTGACTCCCTGCGGGCCCGGCGTCCCGTCCGGCAGGTAATGAGTGGTCACCGCGGTCTGGTCCAAAGGCGGTGCGAAAGCCGCCAGGTACGCGGCATCGGTAGTGACCGAATAGCCGCCGGATACACGAGTGCGGCCGCCCGCATTGGGCGACCAGGCGAACGTCACCCGGGGCGAGCGGGCGAAACTGCCCGCCTGGCGGTCCCAGTCTTCGCGAAAGCCGGCCATCACCTGGAGGCGCCGCGTGATCCGCCAGGTGTCCAGCAGGTACGCGGCCTGCTCCACGTCGGGGATGTGAAACAGTCCGGATCCCCGGTAGGTGGTGCTGGAGAGAGTCACGCCATCGAGGCCGATGATTTCATAGCCCGTGCGGCTAAAGTCGCCATTGTAGGACAGGCGGCCGGCATCCACGCCGGCTTGCAACTGGTGATCGCCGGCGGCGGAAATTACAGGCAGGAACACGTTGACCCGGCCTTCGTCGCGTGCGCTCGCCTGGGTGGCGGCCAGGAAGTTGTTCCCGCTGCGCCCTTCCGCCGAAAAGACGTACACCCCGCTGCCCTGTGGCGTCTGGCGGCTGAAGAACTGGTCATGAGAAACGCCGAATTCAAGCACCAGGCCCCGCGCCAGAAAGATCTGGTCCTTGAGGCTCGTGAAGTACTGCCGCCGGCGAAGGGTCACGGTGGTCGACAGCGGGTCAAGCGGGCCCAGGCCCACCCGGTTCTGCTGCTCGAGGTTGACCAGGAAATCGGCGTAGAGGATGTTGGAGGCCGTCAGGTTCGCCTGAGCGTGCAACAGGTTGCTGCCCACCCAACCGCTGGTTGTGTTCTGCCCGCTGGGGAGGCCGCTGACGATTGCTTCGTCGTATTCGCCGTCGAAATTGTCGGCGAACCAGGCGCGCCCGCGCACGATGGGGCCGGAGACGCCGGCGCGCGGCGTCCAGTTGCCGAGGTGCGGGCCCTGTTTGAAATCGACGCTGGGAATGAAGTTGGTGGCGGTGAAGTGCAGCCGGTCGGTGCCCGTGTCCGTGACGATGGCGAAGGCGCCCGCCGATCCCTGCCCGTACTCCGGCGAATAGCTGCCGCTCCAGTGCTCCAGCGAGCGCACGCCTTCGATGCCCAGGCGCGTCTGAAATCGCCCGCTCACGGGATCGGTGATGTTGAACCCGTTCAGCAGATAGAGCACCTGGTTTTCCGCGGCGCCGTCGAAATGCGGCGATCCGGTGACGTCCTGCACGACGCCCGGCATGAGCCTGGTGGCGTTTTGCAAACTGTGGCTGGCCGGATAGGGAACCGCGTTGACATCCGTCCCGGAGAGCCGCTCTTCCTTCTGCATCCCGGCCAGATCGACCGGCGAAGGCTCGCCGCCGACATCGATGGTCTGAAAAACCTCCCGGACGGAATTAATCACCAGCGTGGTTTCCTGCGGCCCTTCCACGTGGATCGGGCGGTCTTTCAATTCGTAGTAGCCCTCGCGCTGGACGCTGACCAGGTAATCGCCCGCATCGGGCAGCGTGAGGATGAAGTCGCCCGCCAGCCCGGAGTGGGCCTCCCAGCTTTCGACGCCCGCCCCGGGCCGCGCCACGATCAGCGCGCCGGCTACGGGCGCATCCTTCTCGTCTACGACCCGTCCCCGCACCAGCACCTCCGCGGCCCACAGATTTCCAGCCGCCACCGCAAGACAGCCCAGGCAGGACAGCCGCCAACCCGGATGATGTGTCACTGATGCAATTCTGACGCATCCGGGAGCCGGATGCCAAGCTCGCGACATCTCGCTGTGGGTTCCGGCCCTAACGCGAGGCGATTCGGGCTGCTTCAGGCAAGCAGCGCCCGCCGAACCGCGTCCGGTTCACGTGCGATCACTGTCAGGAAGGCCCGAGCGGGGCCGCAGGGGACTCGTCGCCGGCCGCTGGGTTGGCCGCAATCCACGCCACGATGGCAAGCCGCTCCGCGTCGGGCAGTCCCAACGACCGTGCATCGCCGAGAAATGCGGACGCCTCCACAACGGTGCGGAGGCTGACCCCAACGCTGCCGGCCAGGGGGTCGGCCGCGGGCCAGGGGGCCCGCCGCACGAACTGCAATCAACTGGCGTACACCGCCACGTTGGTCACGGTGCGAAAACCCATGCGCTCGTATAGGTGGTGGCCGGCGGGGGTGGATTGCAGAATCGTCCGCTCGATGCCATGGCGCTGCTGGGCCTCGGCCACGGCGTGGCGCATTACGGTTTCGCCGTAGCCGCGCTTCTGGTGCTCCGGCATGGTGGCCACGTTATAGACCCCGACGGCGCCGCCGCCGATCACGGTCGCGGCGGTGGACACCGGTTCGCCCTCCAGGTATCCCACCCAGCCGATGAAGCGCTCCCACACCGAATCGTTGTCGAAGACCTCGCGGAACCAGGGAACGGGAACATGAAAACAGACCGAGCCGATGGCGCAGAAGGCGTCGCGCGTGGCGGCGTCGCCCACGCGGTGAAGTTCCAGGTGGGGGAGCGGCTTCACGGGCGGCAGAATGCGTTCCGCGATCATGCCGGGCAGGTCCACTGTGTGGCGCAGGCCGTGGCGCTCGAAGATTTGGCGCGAGCGCCGGCGCGCCCTGGCTTCCAGCCAGTCGTCGCAAACCCAGTAGGCCCACTCCAGGCCGCGGGCATCGAAATGGACCGAAGGCAGCATGATGCGCCGAGCCAGATCCACCTCGCTGGCCACCGGCGCGGAGAGGAAGGCGGCGTTGAACATCTGGAAGGTGACACCCGCGGAGGCGATGCTCACGCCGCGCAACTCGCGGATCTCGCCGGGCATCCGGCTGGCCGCGATCGCCCGGAACGACTCGCGCAGATTGTCCGCTACGTTCTCAAAATCCACTCTCTGCCAGTATCGCGCGCCTTGAGCCTGATTTCCGATTCTGCTATCCTCATAACGTCGAATTCATAAACATGGTCTTCCCCGGCCGATGGGGCCGGGCCTGCCCCGAGAGGTTCACATGTCAGGCCATTCCAAATGGGCCACCATTAAGCACAAGAAGGCGGCTACGGACGCCAAGCGCGGGAAAGCGTTCACGCGCATCATCAAGGAAATCAGCATCGCCGCGCGCTCGGGCGGCGATCCCGACGGCAATCCCCGTTTGCGTAGCGCCATTCTGGCCGCCAAGGCCGCCAGCATGCCTTCCGACAACATCAAGAAGGCCATCATGCGCGGCACCGGCGAGTTGGAAGGCGGGCAAATCGAAGAAGTCATGTTCGAAGGCTACGGCCCCGGAGGCGCGGCCGTCCTGGTCAACGTGGCAACCGACAATCGCAACCGCACGGTCAGCGAGCTCCGCCATGCCTTTTCCAAGAATGGCGGCAACATGGGAGCAGAGGGCTGCGTCGCCTGGATGTTCGAGCGCAAGAGCCAGATTTTCGTGGCCGGCGGCAAGATCACCGAAGACCAGCTTCTGGACATCGTGCTCGACGCCGGGGCGGACGACCTGCGCGATGAGGGCGGGCGGTGGGAAATCCTCTCCGCTCCCGAAGCCCACTATGCCATTCTCAAGGCGCTCGAAGCCAAAGGCATTCACGGCGAGGATGCCAGTATTGCCATGGTTCCCAAGAACACAGTCATGCTGGAGGGCAAGCAAGCGGCGGCCATGCTGCGCCTGAGCGAGGCGCTGGAAGAACACGAAGACGTGCAGAACGTCTACTCCAACTTCGATATCGACGAGAAGGAAATGGAGGCGCTGGCGCAGTAGTGCGGGTGCTGGGCATCGATTGCGGATCGGAGCGCACCGGTTACGGCGTAATCGATAGCGACGGGCTGGATCATCGGATGGTGGCGGCGGGGGTGATTCGCACCGATCGGAAGGATCCCTTTGAAAGACGGCTGCTGGAAATCGCGGGCGGGTTGCGGCGCCTGATCCTGGAGCACGCTCCCGAATCGGCCGCGGTGGAGGAAGTGTTTTATTCGGCCAACGTCAAGACGGCGCTGAAGCTGGCTCACGTGAGGGGGGTGGCGCTGCTGGCCATCGCCGAGGCTGGCCTGGAAATGGCGGAATACTCGCCGCTCGAAGTCAAGACCAGCGTGGTGGGATATGGCCGGGCCGAAAAGAGCCAGGTGAAGCTGATGGTGGGGCAGTTGCTGCGCCTGCCGGAGGCCATCGAATCGGAAGATGCCTGCGACGCCCTGGCAGTGGCCATCTGCCACGCTACGCGTGAATCCACCAGGCGCAAGCTGGCATAGACGAGGACCCGTATGAAGTGGACCTTGATTCTGCTTTTCGCAAACGTTCTGTTCGCCGGCGGTGGTCCCCGCCTCTTCTATTCCAAGTCCTTTCCCGGAAGCGTCCCGGCCTATTTTCAGGTGACGCTCGAACAGAATGGTGAGGCCGAGTACCGCGAGGCGCCGGACGAGGATAACCCCCTGAAGTTCCAGCTCACCGAAGCCGAAACGCACGCAGTGTTCGGCCTGGCGGAGAAGCTGGACTATTTCAAGCACCCGCTGGAATCGCCGGTGAAAGTGGCCTTCATGGGGACGAAGACTTTCCGCTACGAGAACGGCGAGGGGAAGAACGAGGTCAAGTTCAATTTTACCGAGGACCCGCAGGCGCGCGAGCTGGTGGACTGGTTCGAGCGCATGGGGGAATCGGTCGAGCACCGCATCGAGCTGGAGCGCGCGGCCAAGTACGACCGGTTGGGAGTGCTGAAAGCGCTGCTGCTGCTGGAATCGGCCATGGACCGCAAGCGGCTGGTGGGCATGGACCAATACCTTCCCATGCTGGACCGCATCGCCAAGAACGAAAGCTACATGCACACGGCGCGGGCGCGGGCGGCGGAGATCGCCGAGGCCATTCGCAATCCGAAACCATGAGATGGCTTCTACTGTTCGCGGCGTTTGCCGGTGTCTGCCTGGCCCAGGGGCAGGAACAGGCGGACCTGGAAAGAGCGCTTTCGGAAGCCGGCTCGAGCCCGCTCGAATATTTGCGCGCCATCGAGAAGCACCTGGAGCAGTACCCGGATACGGCCCGCCGGCCGGAGCTGGAGCGCGCGGCGGTGCGGGCGGCCATCGAGGCCCACGACGACCAGCGCATCATTGTGTACGGCGAGCGCGTGCTGGCGCGCCAGCCGGACGACCTGCAAATCCTGGAGCAGGTCACCCGCGCGCTGCTCGCGGGCAACTCGAAGGAGGCTTGGGAACGCGCCCTGAAGTATGCGCGCCGGTACGAAGAGCTGGTCCGGCAGATGCAAAAGGACAACGCGCGCGCCGGGGTGCCCTCGGGCCCCAGCGCCTCCCAATGGCGCAACGAAACCGATCGCGGCCTGGGACGCGCGCTCTGCGACGAGGCGCGCGCCAGCGGCAACCTGGGGCGCCCGGAGGAAGCGCTGGCGCTGGCCCAGCGCGCATTTGAGACTTACCCGAATGCCGATTCCGCGCGCGAGACGGCGCGCTGGTACGAGCGCCTGGGCAAGCCGGAAGAAGCCGCCCGCTGCCTGGCCGATGCCTTCACCATCCCCGACCCCGGCTCGACCGATGCCGGCCGGGCGCGCGACCGCGGGCGCATGGGCGAGCTCTATCGCCAGGCCAAAGGCTCGGAAAACGGCCTCGGCGACCTGGTGCTCCAGGCCTACGACCGCAACGTCGCGCTGATCCACACGCGCGAGCTCGGCCTGCGCGCGAGCGACCCGAATGCGCAGCTCACCGACCCCATGGAGTTCACGCTCACCGGCCTGGACGGGCGGAAGCTGAGCATGGCAAGCCTCAAGGGCAAGGTGGTGGTGTTCGATTTCTGGGCCACCTGGTGCGAACCGTGCCGCGTGCAGCACCCGCTCTACGAGCAAGTGAAGCAGCGCTTCCAGGACAATTCCGATGTGGTCTTCCTGTCGATCAACACGGACGAGGACCGGGAGCCGGTCAGGCGTTTCCTCGCAGAGGAAAAGTGGCCGGAGACCGTGTACTTCGAAGACGGGCTTTCGCGGGCGCTGCGGATCGCCACGATCCCGACCACCATCGTCATCGAAAAGCGCGGCCAGGTTTTCAGCCGCATGAACGGCTACGTGCCTGAGCGCTTTGTGGACCTGCTGACCGGGCGCATTCGCGATGCGCTGCGCGACCAACCGTGACCGGGTCCAAAGCGCTCGCGCGGCGTGAACCCGATTACAGGTTACAATCTTCTCTTACATGTCACTCGTGGTAGTGGGATCCGTCGCCTACGACGGCGTGGAGACGCCGCACGGCAAAGTGGACCGCATGTTGGGCGGCGCGGCCACCTATATTTCGCTGGCCGCCGGCTATTTTACTTCGGTCGGAATTGTGGCCGTGGTGGGGGACGATTTCGCGCCGGAAGACGTGGACCTGCTGGCCTCGCGCAACATCGACCTCACGGGCCTGGAGCGCGTCGCGGGCGGCCGGACGTTCTTCTGGGCGGGCGTCTATTCGGCCGACATGAACGACCGCACCACGCTGCGCACCGACCTCAACGTGTTCGCGGACTTCAACCCGAAACTGCCGCCATCGTACCGCTCGCAACCGTACCTGTTCCTGGGCAACATCCAGCCGGCGCTGCAAAGAAACGTGCGCGCGCAGATGAGCCGCCTGAAGCTCACCGGCGGCGACACCATGAACTACTGGATTAACGAATTTCGCGGCGAGCTGCTGGAGACGCTCGGGCAGTGGGATTTCCTGCTCATCAACGACAGCGAGGCGCGCCAGCTTTCCGGTGAGCACAATCTGCGGCGCGCGGCGGCGAGAATTCTGGAGATGGGGCCGCACACCTTGGTGATCAAGCGCGGCGAATACGGCGCCATCCTGTTCCGGCGCGACTGCCACTTCATGGCGCCGGGCTATCTGCTGGAAGACGTGTTCGATCCGACCGGCGCCGGAGATAGCTTCGCCGGCGGATTCATCGGCTACCTGGCGGGGCGGGGAATCGAGCTTTCGGACGGCGATCTCGATTTCGCGGAGCTGCGGCGCGCGGTGATCTACGGGTCGGTCATGGGCAGCTTTTGCTGCGAGCAATTTGGTGTGGACCGCTTCCGCACGCTCACACACGAAGAAATTGAGGCGCGCTACCGGGAGTTCAAGAACTGCACCGCGTTCTAACGGAAGTGACAATGCCGCTCCCTGGAAAGGTGGGACAGACGCTTTCGTCTGTCAACCCGGTGATTTCGGCGATTTTTTCACGGCGTCTAACGGTCGCGGCTCCGATCCGAGCCGCGACCGTTAGGGAGCGGTTCTTGGGTGGCAGAAAGTAAATGCAGAAACAGCGAACAGGGCCGGTGGTTTTGGCGATCCTCACCCTGGCCGCCTGGAGCGCCGCGGCGGTCTGGTTCTTCTATAGCCGCGGCTGGTTGCTCTATTACGGCGACGCCGAAGCGCACCTCAACATCGCGCGCCGCATTTTCGATTCGCAAACGCCGGGATACGACCAGATCGGCACCGCGTGGCTGCCGCTTCCGCACCTGCTAATGCTGCCCTTCGTCCGTTCCGACGAGTGGTGGCGAAGCGGCATTGCCGGCGCCATCTCCGCGGCGGCGTGTTTTGTGGCGGCAGGCGCGTTCCTGTTTGCGGCCGTGCGGCGGGCGTTCGCATCCACGGCCGCAGCCGTGGCTGCCACCGCGCTTTTCGCGCTGAATCCCAACCTTCTTTACTTGCAGTCGACGGCCATGACCGAAGCGGTCTTCTTCGCGGCGTTGATGGCGCTCGCGTATTTCAGCGTGCGGTTCCGCGAGACCGAGGGGTGGGGGGCGGTGGCCGGCGCCGGCATCGCCGCCTGCGCCGGGACGCTGGCGCGGTACGAAGGCTGGTTCCTCATTCCCTTTGCCGCGCTGTACTTACTGTGCATGGCCCGGCGGCGGCGCATCCTCGTGGCTTTGCTCTTCTGCGCACTAGCCGCGCTGGGCCCGCTCTACTGGCTGGCGCACAACTGGTGGCTGTACGGCGATCCGCTGGAGTTCTATCGGGGACCGTATTCGGCGTGGGCCATCCAAGGCAACCAGCCGTACCCGGGCAAGGGCGATTGGCCAACCGCTTGGCTCTACTTTCGCACCGCGGCCCAACTATGCGCCGGGCCGGGCCTGGCGCTCATGGCGATTGCCGGCGCCGCGGCGTCGCTCGCCAGGCGCGTCTTCTGGCCGCTGGCGCTGCTGGTGCTGCCGGGAGCGTTCTACATCTGGAGCATGCACTCCTCCGCCACCCCCATCTTCGTGCCCTCGCTCTGGCCCCACTCGTACTACAACACCCGCTATGGACTGGCGGTGCTGCCTCTGCTGGCGGTGGCTTCCGCGGGACTGGTCGCGATTGTGCCTCACCGCATGCGCGCCATCACCGCGGCACTGGTGATCGCGGCCGGAACGGTCTACTGGATGGTGAATCCGCAGCCCCGGAACTGGATCGTCTGGGAGGAATCGCGCGTCAATTCGGAGGCGCGCCGCGCCTGGACTCGCGAGGCTGCCGGCTACCTGGCGCCCCGCTACGTGCCCGGTTCCGGTATCATCACATCGTTCGGCGATTTGACCGGCATCTACCGCCAGGCGGGAATTCCCTTGCGCGAGACATTCACCGGGGACAACGGTCTGCCATGGCTGGCGACGGTGAGGCGGCCGGAACTTCTCATGTGGCAGGAATGGGCCGTCGGGATGCGCGGCGACGCCGTCGCGGCCGCTGCCGTTCGCGAGGGCCGATACAGTCTGGAAAAGAGCATTGTAGTGCAAGGCGCGCCGGCCATCGAGATCTACCGGCGCACGGGAGGCGATCCATGAAGATCCCGTTCACCAAGGCGCACGGCGCCAAGAACGATTTTCTGCTGACCTGGCAGCGCGATGCGCCTCCGTCCGATCACGCTGGAATCGCCCGCGCCATCTGCGACCGGCACACCGGCGTAGGCGCGGACGGCTGGATGCTGGTGGCGCCGGACCCCGAAGTGGACGGCTCCATCCAGCTCTACAACTCCGATGGCAGCATGGCCGAGATTTCCGGCAACGGCACGCGCTGCGCGGCGGCGTTCCTCATCCAGCATGGCTGTGAGACCGAGACGGTGCGCGTGCGCACCGGCGCGGGCGTCAAGTCGCTGCGGTTGCTCGGGCGTGGCGGCTTGCGCTTCCAGTTCGAAATGAACATGGGCCGCCCGGAGATGGCCGCCGAACTTTTTCAATTGCCGCTTTCCACCGGGCCGCGCGACGTTACGCTCTTGTGGGTGGGCAACCCGCAGTGCGCCGTGCCGGTGGAGAATTTCGATTTCGACTGGCGCGCCATGGGAGCGGAGATCGAGTCGCATCCGCTCTTTCCGGAGCGCACCAACGTCTCCTTTTTCAGACCCGTCGACGAGCATGTCATCGAGGCGCGGTTCTATGAGCGCGGGGCGGGGGAGACCATGAGCTCGGGGACGGGGTCCACCGGCGCGGCCGCCGCGGCGGTGGCGCGCTGGTTAGTCACATCCCCCGTCCGCGTGCTCACGCCTGCCGGCCCGTTGGATCTTCGGATCGAGGAAGACGTTTACCTCACCGGTCCAGCCGAGATCGTCGCGGAAGGCGAGGCCTTCGTGTAGGGCCGGCTTGGGCAGGCTAAAGCATGCCTCACCTTTGCCCTAGCGGAACGCCCCAAGCAGGTAGGCTACCAGGAGAACCACCAATACGGTGCCTACCCCCGAGCCCATACCCCCGCCGTAACCCCAGCGGCTGCGGCCGTAGTATCCACCACCCAGCCCCAAAACCAGTATCAAAACGATCAGCAATAGCAACATCTTGAATCTCCTTTTCTGTGGAAACGCTTTAACTTACTTACTGCGACGAAGTGGCCTTCTGATTCTTGACCTGCAGCTCGTTGACGACCTGCGAAACGTTGGGAACTGAAGACGCGACGCTTTCGGCCTGCTGGCGGGTGGCTTGAGAGTCGACCTCGCCGGTCAGCGTGACGACGTGGTTTTTGACTTCGTACTTCACGCTCTTGTGAAGCTTATTCTGGATGAGAGCGGCGTCCAGGTTCTCGCCAATGCCTTTGTCCAGATCCGAATTCATGGCTTGGGCCGCGCTTGCGGCGCCCGGCGGAATCACCGCAATCTGGTTCGCGACAACCTGGCCGCCCGCGATGGACGTGGCAATGGATTCCGCTTGTGCCTTGTCACCGTCCGCCGCGACGTGTCCGCCCAGCGTTACCACGCCCTTTTCGCGATCCTGAATTACAGAAACATCCTTGAGGCCGGCCTGATCGAGCGATGTGCGAATGCTGGCGGAAACGTCGGGTGATTTCGGCGTCTGGGAGCATCCTGCCAGAATTCCGGCGGCCAGCAACGCCAGCGATGCGGCGCATATACTGAGAGTTTTCAAGTGGAACATCCTTTCGTCTATCAAGTCTGGTATAAGCAGATTAGGGACCAAACCTGGTTTGGCTCTTCAGGTGCCTTCCCAATACATCATGCGGATGAATTGGCTGTTTCTCCTGATGCTGCCTTCGGGTCTGGCGGCGCAGGCCGCCGGCGTCTGCGATCCCGCGGACTTGGTTGGGCCGTATGCGTTTCAACTGACCGGCTTGACGGATATCTCCGGGACGCCGAAACCGACTGCCAGCCTGGGCCGGATCGCTTTCGATGGGCGCGGCAACCTGAGCGGAACGGCGTCCAGCACCTTTCGCGGACTGCTTCTAGGCAACCCGGTGACGGGGAGCTACGAGGCGAATTCGGATTGTTCGGTGAGATGGAAACTGCAGGACGATTCCGGCGCCTTTCAGAATTTCAGCGGAACGTTTTCCACCGATGGAACCCGCGTGCAATTCACACAGACCGACCCGGGTGGCGCCCAGCACGGGATCATGCAGCGGACATCCGACACGTGCTCGGCGGCGGATCTGCTGAAGAAATATGACTTTACGGTCTCCGGCAGCACCATCCCGATGCAGGAGGGCGAAGTCGCGCAGGCGGTCGCCGCCCAGGGGACGCTGGATGTAGCCGAAAACGGCAGCTTTCAGGTAGAGAGCGACTGCTCGGTACGGTTCGAATGGACGCTCCCGGCTGAGGACGGGCAGGACGCCGAGCCTTCGCTAATGGCCATGCGTGGTTTTCTGGTCGACGGCGGCAAGGAAATCCTCGCCTTCCAGACGGACCCTGGCGCCATGGTGGCCGCGCGATTCACTTCCCACGGGAAGTGAAGGTGCAAGGCTGGTTACAGGAAGTGCATTTTTTGCTTGTGGAGAATCTCAATGCCATACATTACTGTCGGAAAGGAAAACTCCGGCAACATCGATCTCTACTATGAGGACCACGGCTCGGGTGAGGCGATTGTCCTGATCCACGGATATCCCCTGAGCGGCGCTTCCTGGGAGAAACAGATGCCGGTGCTTCTGGGGGCGGGTCGCCGCGTCATCACCTATGACCGGAGAGGATTCGGCAAGTCCAGCCAGCCCGCCTTCGGCTACAACTACGACACCTTCGCCGAGGATCTGCACCAACTCGTGAGGCAGCTTGAACTGCGGGACTTCGCGCTGGCCGGTTTCTCGATGGGTGGCGGCGAAGTGGCGCGCTACTTCGGGAAGTACGGATCGAAGGGCGTGAGCAAAGCGGTATTCATCTCGTCGGTGCCGCCCTTCCTTCTGAAAACGCCGGACAACCCGGAGGGCGTGGAGGGCAGTGTGTTCGACGGAATCGAAAAAGCCGTCGCCGCGGACCGCTACGCGTTCTTCACCGGTTTTTTCAAGAATTTCTACAACACGGATCTCCTGCTGGGGAAGCGCGTCAGCGAACAGACGGTTCAATCCAACTGGAACGTGGCAGCCGGTGCTTCTGCCACGGCCAGTCTGGCTTCGGTGGCGGCATGGCATGAGGACTTCCGCCAGGACCTGACCCGCGTGGACGTGCCCACGCTGGTGATGCACGGGGATGCGGACCGGATTCTGCCGATCGGCGCCTCGGGGCTCCGGACCGCCAAACTGATCGCGGGGGCCCGCTTACTGGTGGTGAAGGACGGGCCGCACTGCATCACCTGGACCCACGCGGACGAAGTGAACCGCGAACTGGTGAACTTCCTGGCTAGGCCCTCCTGAAGAAGTGCACCACCAAAAAGATCACGGCGATTATTAACAAGAGGTGGATGACCCCGCCGGCAACGTGGAACGCAAAAAATCCCAGCAGCCAAAACACCAGGAAAATCACAAACAGCGTTAGAAACATGGAAATCTCCTTTGTACGTGCAGGGCTTAGTTAGAGCACGAGTCATGCCAATCGTCGTTGCATCATGCTACAGATCCAGTCACCAACATGACGACGGTCGCAACCAGCATGGCACCGGCGCATGTCCACCCCAGCCAGCGAAGCAGGGGGCCGTTGCGGCGCTCGCCCATTACGTCGGCCCTGCTGGTGAGCAGCACCACCAGGATGAGCAAGGGCGGCGCCAGTGCTCCATTGAGCACCGCCGACCAGAAGAGCATCCTGACGGCGTTCAGACCTGCGTAATTCAAACCGAGGCCCAGCGCCATCGCAATGGCGATCACGGAATAGAAGCCGTGAGCGAGGGGAGGGTGTACCTCCAGCGAGCCAACCCAGTCGGCCGCTTCCGCGATGGCGTAGGCGCAAGATCCGGCCAATACCGGGACTCCGAGCATGCCGGCTCCGAGCAAACCCAGGCTGAAGAGCCAGTACGCCCCATCACCGGCCAAGGGACGCAGCGCCTCGGCGGCTTCGCGCGCGGTCGAGATGGTAGTTTTACCGTGTGCGTGCAGCGTGGCGGCTGTCGTGAGAATGATGAAGTACATCACCAGGTTCGAAAAGAACATGCCGGTGAGGACATCGTTCCGCGAACGCCGTAGTTCCCGCGGGGTCGAGCCTTCGCGCTGTTTGACGGTCTTCTTGCCCAGAGCGATGTCCTCCTCTACTTCCTCGGCGGCCTGCCAGAAGAAGAGGTATGGCGAGATGGTAGTTCCCAGGATGGCGACCAGCGTCGCCCAATACGCGCCCGACCACTCGACATGTGGAATCAGGGTCGCCCGCATCACGGCGGGCCAGTCCGGGTGCGCCAGAAATGCCGCGGCGAGGTAGGCGAACAAGGCCAGCGTGAGCCACTTGAAGATCCGGGCGATGAGGCGATAACTCGTCCAGAACAGCATGCCTGCCAGGAGGAGCGCGTACGCCGGAGTCCAATAGAGCGCCTTGACACCAGTCAGCAGCCCGGTGACGTCAGCCATGCCACCCAGGTCCGCGGCGATGTTGAAGATATTGGCGATGAGCAGCAACGCGCAGGCGCTCCATAGAATCCACCGTGGATAGCGCACTCGAATTACGCCTGCGAGGCCAAGTCCGGTGACCATGCCCAGGCGGGCACACATCATTTGTACGGCCGACATCAACGGGAAGGAAAAGATGGCGGTCCACAATGGTGTGTAGCCGAACGCGGCGCCGGTGATCGAATACGTCGCGATGCCGGACGGGTCGTCATCCGCGGCGCCGGTAATCAACCCGGGGCCGAGGTTGGAAAAAAACCTGCGGAAGCGGCCCTGTAGGACAAACGCGCGCCTGGCCACCTTGGCGCCTGGAGAATTCTGGCTCAATAGGTCCTCGATCCACGAACTCCGATCTTACAGCACCCCGGTTCGACGCGACTCGCGGCCTTGCGGCGGAAACGTGGGAGAATATCAAGGTTATGCCCGCAGCACGCGAAACGCCTACAACGGCCGAAATTCTAGAAGAGAAGATCCGCACGCGCGCGGCGCGCGTGGGAATCGTGGGCCTGGGATACGTCGGCCTGCCGCTGGCGGTGGAGTTCGCCAGGGCGGGATTCTCCGTCACCGGTATCGACCTCAGCCAGGAAAAGGCCAGGCGCGTGAACGCCGGAGACTCGTACGTCGGCGACGTTCCCAGCGCGACGCTCGGCCCGCTGGTGGAATCCGGAAAGCTCCGAGCTACCACGGATTTTTCGGCCGTGCTCGGGATGGACACCATCAACATCTGCGTGCCCACACCGCTGCGCAAGACCAAAGACCCGGACATGAGCTATATCGTTTCCGCGTGCCAGGAGATCGCCAGGCACTTCCATGCGGGGATGCTCATCATTCTGGAATCCACCACCTACCCCGGGACCACGGATGAACTGGTGCTCCCCATGCTTTCGAAATCGGGCCTGGAAGTGGGCCGCGATTTCTTCCTGTGCTTCTCCCCGGAGCGCGTCGACCCGGGCAATCCGAAATTCCAGACCGTCAACATTCCCAAGGTGGTGGGCGGCTCGACGCCGGCGTGCACCGCGATGGGCGAGTTGTTCTACTCGCAGGCGCTTGAGCACGTCGTGCCGGTCAGCTCCACGCAGGTGGCCGAGATGGTCAAGCTGCTGGAGAACACCTTCCGCATGATCAATATCGGGCTGGCGAATGAGATGGCGCTGATGTGCGACCGCATGGGCATCGACGTGTGGGAAGTGATCGACGCCGCTGCCACCAAGCCGTTCGGCTTCATGCCCTTCTACCCCGGTCCGGGTCTGGGCGGGCATTGCATCCCCATCGATCCCTTCTATCTTTCGTGGAAGACCAGGCAGGCCGGGATCGAGGCGCGCTTCATCGAACTGGCGGGATACATCAACGGCCAGATGCCCCAGTTTGTGGCCGACAAGGTGCAGAGCGCGCTCAACGACGCGGGCAAGCCGGTAAAAGGATCGCGCATCCATGTCATGGGCGTGGCGTACAAGCGGGACATCGCCGACATGCGCGAATCGCCGGCGCTCGACGTCATGCTGCTGCTGAAGCGGCGCGGGGCGGTTCTGACTTACAGCGACCCCTACGTCCCCGTGGTTCGCATCGACGGCCTGGACCTCGAATCCGCCCCCGAAGAATCCGCCGCCGACGCCGATTGCGTGGTGATCGTCACCGACCACTCCGCCTTCGACTACCAGGCTCTGGTTCGCCGCGCGAGCCTGGTGGTGGACACGCGCAATGCGTTGAAGGGCGTCGATTCAAACAAGATCGTGCGGCTGTGACGGCCGGGTTAGCCCGAAAGATACAACCGAATCCGGTTGACAAGCGTCTCTATACGGCTCAAGCTATAGGAAGGCGAGGTGTCTATGAAGCCGGTATGGATAGCGGGGTTCCTGGCGGTAGTCCTCGCGTTGAGCGCGATTCCAGCGCTGGCGCAACCTGTGATCTCGGCTAAGTCGGGCCTCATCTCATACGTCGAAGGCAAGGTGTACCTCGGCGACCAGATTGTGGAGCCGTCTCCCACACACTTCGCCGATGTGAAAGAGAACGCCGTGGTGCGCACGGCTGAAGGGCGCGCCGAGGTCCTGCTGACCCCGGGCGTCGTTCTGCGCCTCGGTGAGAACAGCTCTTTTAAGATGCTCACCAACCGCCTCATCGACACCCGGCTCGAGTTGCTCACCGGCTCGGCCGTGGTGGAAGCCGATGAGATCGCCAAGGACACCAACGTGACGCTGGTCTGCAAAGACGGCACGGTGTCGCTTGACAAGAAGGGCTTGTACCGCTTCGACACGGCTCCCGCCCGGCTCAAAGTCTTCGATGGCCTTGCCTCCGCGCAAATTGCCGGCCAGAACATCGAGGTAGCCAGTGGCAAGATGTTGGGCCTGGGCGGCACTATCGCATCTGTTGAGAAATTCGACAAGGAAGATACCGACAGCCTGGACAATTGGAGCAGACGGCGCGGCGAGTTGGTGGCCATGGCCAACGTCTCGGCCGCCAAACAGGTGCACGATTCGGGTTGTGCGGGTCTTTCGTTTATCTCGCCGACTTCGATTTCGCAACCGTGCTCGTCAGACCCCTGCGCGCCCTCCTGGCGCTACAACCCGTGGTTCGGGATGATTACCTATATCCCTTGCGGGACAGCCTGGAGTCCTTACGGGTATCGTTATTGGAACCCGATGAATGTAATGCGAGCCTATTACGTGCCGCCGCCTTCCTTTATTGGCAACCGTGGCGGGGGCGGCAATGGTGGTGTGGTCGGGTACCCGACCATGGCTCCTTCGTCTGGCGGATACTCGGGGACGGTGTCTGCCGCCCCGGCGGCTTCCTCGGGGCCATCCATGAGTAGCGGATCCACGGCGGCGGCGTCCTCAGGCTCCTCCTCGGTGGGACACGGCGCAACGGCTGGTGGTGGCGGCGGACGCGGACGCTAACCCGTCTGCCGGACCGGCCGGTAACGGCGGCTCGCGCGCATCCCGATGAGTTCCGCAACCTCGCCCAGCAGGTTCGGTAAGTTCTCTGTATAGATGGAGATGTGATGCTTGCCGCGCCCAGGACGGTGATTCTGGCTGGGCTCGTAAGAGGTCACCAGGGCCGTGGCCGGCCGGTAGTCCTTGACGCGCGCGTAAGCCAGTACATTGCGGCCGGCGGGGCGCGACCCGAACTCCGCGTCGCTCAGGACCAGTTCATATTGCCCTTCATCCAGCTTGCTGATGGCTTCCGCCGGCGTGGCTGCCACATCCACGGAGTAGCCGCCGGCTTGCAGTATGGTCCGAAGGGCCAAGCGGGGCGCAAGTTCGCCATGCACCAGAAGCACGCGGGCCAAATCCAACGCCCGGTTGCTTCCCCTGCTATCACGCGAACTGACAGAGGTAAGCATTCTCTCCTAGAATTACTCTAACCGATAAAGCCATTTTCTTGACCAGCTAATTTTGGTCCCTTTTTACCTAGAAGATGGTGTTTCTAGCACTTGGCAGCCATTAGTACTACTAGAACTCCAGGCAAACCATGACTCCGCGCCGCCAACGCGGCTTCGCTTTTAATGGTGCATGCGAGAGTCTTTTGGTTACCTGGAATCTTGCGATCTACGTGGTGCCCGGATCCCCCAGGATGGCGCGAGCCGGCGCGCAATCGGCGGCGTACTGCGCCATTTGCGGGGCAGCGAGGTGAGCCACCCCCGGCCGCCACTTGCGCACGGTCTGGTGCAAGGCGGCGCGGAAAGCGGCGGGAGCGGCGCCTTCCAGCACCAGAACTACCTCGACCGAGGCCGCCAGAACCTCAGGCGAGGGCGTTGCCAGCCGTTTGGTGAACGCCACCAGGACCGGATCGAAACCGGCTGACAGGGGAGCCGCCAGATACGGACTGACGATCAGTGCGCGCGGGCGGTCTGAAACGAGCTGCCCTGGGAAGACTGCCACGGCGCCGCTGGTGAGCGCCAGAATCAGCTCTTCCGGGTACTCCGGCACGCCCGGCGCCCCTCCGCCCAGCGCCATACGCGCGGCGCTTCTGAGCAGGGCGGGCCGATCCCCGGTCCAAAGTCTTCGGGTTGCCTGCCGCCACAGCTTGCGGAACAGCTTCCCGCTGGCCACCGCGCGGACCAGAAACTTCAGGTAATTGACTTCCAGGATTCGATCGAGCTGCGCATCCGTGTAATACCGCGAGGTGGTAGCCCGATGGCGGTGCTCAACCACGGCGCCCGCCACGTACACGCTAGGCCATCCGCGCTGCCAGGCGCGGTAGCCGAGGTCGAGGTCTTCCACGTAGGCCGGCTCGTAGGCCCGATCCACGCCGCCCAGTGCGCTCAACTTGGCGGCGTCGTAGAGCGAGCAGCCGCCGCTGCCGTAGAGCACGTAGCTCAAGTCCTCGCCCGGAAGCGGCTCGTCGCAGCGGATGGGGAAATCTTCCGGACGGGATTGCGCCATCACCGTCTTGCCGGTTTCCTCGCGGCGGACCCCCTCGGGGAAGCGGATCTGCGCCGTGGCGCAGAACAGGCCGGGTACCCGCTCGAAGGCGCCCACCAGCGCCCCGAAGAAGCCCGGTTCGAGCAGCATGTCGTTGTTCAGCAGGCAGATATGCGAGTAGCGCGCGCGCCCGATGCCCAGGTTCACGGCGCGTGCGAAGGAAAGCGGCTCGCGCGAGACCTCGAACAGCACCTGCGGCCACATGGCGCGGAGCCACTGGGCGGTGCCATCGCCGGAGCCGTTATCGACGACGATGATTTCCGCTGGGAACGCTTCCAGTTCCCGCGCGATGCCGGGCAGTTGCGCTTCGAGCAGGGGCTTTCCGTTGCGCGAGGGAATGATCACGGAGATGCCCGTTTCCGCGGCGCGCGGCTCGCCGGGCGGAGGCCTGCGCCACCGGGGACGCAAGGCCCCGGCCATGCGCGCGGCCGCGTACCAGCAGGCGATCTGGATTCCCGGTTTCAAGTCAGATCGGCAAGTGCCGCCAGACCAGTGCCTTTCCGGTGCGGCACCCGTCCCAAAGTTCCAGCGCCTGGAGCGCGAAGGCCGTGGACACTGGGTTCACATAGGGCAGCCAGCCCCCGGCTTTGCGCCCGAAATAAAAACCGCCGCCCGTGGACTGGCCGGAACCCGCCACCTGAAATTCCGCCAGCCTTTCCGCCTCGAATTGCGCGGCGGCGCCGTCCAGTGGCAGGGCGCCGGCGCGGTCGGCATAGAAGCGCATGCGCAGCAACTGGGCGTAGACGTCGGAGCGCTCGAACTCCGGCGCAATCTCGCGCAGGTGCTGTGCGGCGCGGCCAATGCCCTCGCGGATGGCCGCCGCGACGCGCGGTTCCTGGGCGCGCGGCAGCAGACCTTCCAGGAAATAGAGAAAGGCGTGCAGGCGGTCCATGACCTTGGGGCGCTCCGGATGGCCGGGCAGGAAGCCGTCGCAGGCTGCCAGGGAATACTCCAGCACGCGCTCATAGGGTTCGCGGAATCGCTCATCGGCGGTGGCTTCAAGCAGGTCCCACCAGGCCATGGCGGCCTTGAGCTGATAGCATCCCGGAGACCGCGACCAGCGTCCCGCGTCCGGTTCCAGGGGGTGCTTATCGGGAAGCGACAGGACGGGGTGAAAACTGCCGTCCGCGGAAGCGAAATCGCGGACCATCGATTGCCCCAGCGCAGTCGCCGCGTCCAGGAACTCCGCGTCCGCGGTGGCGCGCCAGACCGAGACCAAGCCACGAACCACGATGCCGCAATCGAAGAAATAAGTTGGTGCGGCCGGATCGATTTCGAACGGCATGGTTTGGGAGGCGGAGTCCCAAGCCGTGCGCGTCAGAAAACGGGCCGCGGCAATAGCGCGGTCCAGGTACCGCGCGTCCTCCGTGACGGCGCGCAGATAGACGAAGGTGCTGGCCGCGTAGCCGGTGATTTCGGTCGAGACCACGTGGTTGCGCTCCTGGTCGGTGCGGTAATAGCGGGCTACGCCGCCGTTCGGTTGCTGAATGCCGGAGCGCAGAAACCACTCTCCGGCGCGGGACAAATGCGAGGACAAACTGCTAGTTTAACAAAGGGGATCGCCATGAAAAACCTGCGCATCTTTTTCCTTTTCGCACTGGCCGCCGCGTGCTTCGGCCAGACTCGCGACGCGGAGTTCAATAAGCTTGCGGACCGCTTTTTCGACGAGCTGATGTTCCGGTTCAATCCCGTGTTGGGCACGGCGGCGGGATTCCATCAATACGATGCGCTGCTTCCATCCGGCTCGCGCGCCGAAATCGACGCCCAAATTGCGGCGCTGAAGCGGTTCGAGGCCGAGGTGCGGAGCTTCGATCCGCGCGGCCTTTCGCCTGGAATCGCCGCCGACCGCGAACTGGTGCTGGCGCAGATTCAAGGCCAGATTCTCGGCTTGGAGAACATTCGCCCTTGGGAGAAGGACCCGGACGCGTACTCCTCCGGCGCCACGATTGCGATCTTCACGATTATGAGCCGGAGTTTCGCGCCGCCGGCGGAACGGCTGAAATCGACCATCGCGCGCGAGCGGCTGATCCCACGAGTTTTCCAGTCGGCGCGCGAGAATCTCAAGAATCCGCCACGGATCTACACGGAAATTGCGCTGCAACAACTGCCGGGGATTGTGAGCTTCTTCCAGAACGACGTTCCGGCGGCCTTCCGGATGGTCGCCGACGCGCCACTGGTGGCCGAGTTCCAGAAAACCAATCGAGCCGTAATCGATTCGCTGAATGCCTACCAGGCGTTTCTCAAGAACGACCTTCTGCCGCGTTCGCACGGCGATTTCCGCATCGGCGCCGAGAACTACCGCCGGAAACTACTGTATGACGAGATGGTGGACACGCCGCTCGACCGGCTGCTCGAGGTGGGATACGAAGACCTGCGCCGCAACCAGGCCGAATTCAAGCGCGTGGCGGCCGAGATCGATCCCAAACGGACGCCGGAGCAGATCTTGCAGGAAGCCGAAAACGACCACCCCGCCCCCGGTAAGCTGCTGGAATCGTTCCGCGGCGTGCTGGGCGGCCTGCGCGACTTCATCGAGACGCACCACATCGTCACCATTCCATCTCCGACGCTGCCCATTGTGGAGGAGACCCCGCCGTTTATGCGGGCTCTGACGACGGCCTCCATGGATACGCCCGGTCCCTATGAAAAAGTGGCCAAAGAGGCGTTCTTTAACGTGACCCTGCCCGAAGCCGGCTGGCCGGCCAGGCAAGTAGAGGAATACATGCAGGGCTTCAATCGCGGTACCATCCTGAGCACCGCGATTCACGAAGCCTACCCAGGGCACTACACGCAGTTTCTGTGGCTGGCGCGGGCGCCGACGAAAGTGCGGAAACTGGTCGGCTGCGGCTCGAACGCGGAGGGTTGGGCGCACTACTCCGAGCAGATGATGCTCGATGAAGGCTATGGCGGCGGCGACCTCAAGCTGCGCCTGGGGCAATTGCAGGACGCGCTTTTGCGCGATGCGCGCTACATCGTGGGCATCCAGATGCACACCGGCAGGATGACGATGGAGCAGGCCGTGGAGTTCTTCGTGAAGGAGGGCTACCAGACGCGCCCGATGGCGGAAAAGGAAGCCAGGCGCGGAACGGAAGATCCTACCTACCTGGTATACACGCTGGGGAAGCTGCAGATTCTGAAGTTACGGGAAGACTACAAAAAGATGAAGGGCGGGAAATATACGTTGCAGGAATTCCACGACGCCTTCATGCGACAGGGGTATCCGCCCATCAAGATCGTGCGCCGGGCGCTGCTGGGCAACGATTCGCCGGTGCTGTAGAGTTCACTTCGGTTTTGAGCCCGACAGGGCGAAAGATGGTAGCCCACGGCGTAAGCCGTGGGTCGGTGGAAGAACACGATGAGCCCCGTAGGGGCGGAAGAGCTTGGACCACAGCACCTTACGCCCCTCCGGGGCTGAATGGTTCTCGCGCCTGTTCCCACGGCTAACCCAACTTCCGCAGTTGAGGTGACTCCGCAACTTTTTTTGGCCTGTTTTAAGGCTGCCGAACCCAGCGGACAAGAGAGCCGTCTTTTGTTTCCATCACGCTGTTGCCGCGGCTGAGTTTCAGAGTTCCGAAAAGCCGATGTAGTGACGACCAACCCTCTTGAATCGGAGCCGTAGATCCGTAGTATGGAGCTATGTACGTGCGGCCCTGCTATCGGAGGAAGGACGGCAAGCGCCACGCTTACTGGGCCCTGGTAGAGAGCTATCGCACCCAGCGCGGACCGCGGCAGCGCGTGGTGGCTTGGCTGGGCGCGATGGATGAACGTGGCCGCCTGGGAGTGAAGCGCTGTGCCGAAGGGAGGACCACCCAGCAGGGCAGCTTGTTTCTGGAGGCTCAGCCGGAATGGGTGGAAGTCGATGTGAAGCGGGTGCATGTCGAGCGCAGCCGGAAATTCGGCGGCCCCTGGCTGGGGCTGGAGCTGCTGCGCCGGCTGGATCTGGATCGCTTTCTGGAAGAGAAGCTGCCCCAAGGACGAGAAGAGATTCCCTGGCCGCTGATGGCGACAGTGCTGGTGCTCGGGCAACTGTGCGACCCCTCCAGTGAGTTGCACTGGGCAGAGCGGTTCTACGAATCCAGCGCGCTACCGGACCTGTTGAGTGTGCCGGTCGAGAAGGTCAACGAGGACCGCTTGTACCGGGCGCTGGATGCTTTGCTGCCGCACAAGCCGGCGCTGGAGAAACACCTGAAGGAGAAGCTGGGAGAGTTGTTCGAGCTGGACTACGATTTGCTGCTGTATGACGTGACCAGCACGTACTTTGAAGGTCAGGCGGAGAAGAACTCGCAAGCGCAGCGGGGCTATTCGCGCGACCATCGGCCGGACTGCAAGCAAGTCAACATCGCCCTGGTAGTGAGCCGTTGCGGGATGCCGCTGGGCTACGAGATCTTCGCCGGCAATCGCAACGACGCCACCACGCTGGAAGAGATGGTCGGGCACATCGAAGGGCTCTATGGCCGGGCTAGCCGGATCTGGGTCATGGACCGCGGGATGGCGGGCGAGGACAACGTGGAGTTCCTGCGCGAAGGTGGGCGGCGCTACATCGTAGGGACGGCGAAGAACTCCATGCGCAAGTTCGAGCAGGAGTTGCTGAGCGAAGACTGGCGGTTGGTGCATGCGGGGCTGGAAGTTCGCATCACACCGGCGCCGGGCGGGGAGGAGGTTTTCATCCTGTGCCGCAGCGCGGAGCGGCGGGCCAAAGAGCAGGCCATGCACGAGCGTTTCGAGAAGCGCATTGAGGAAGGCCTCGGAAAGATCCAGACCAGTTGCCTGAAGAAGAAACAGAAGCCGGTGACGATCGCCACACGAGTGGGCCGGTTGCTGGGGCGGAACACGCGAGCGGCCGCGCTGTTCGAAGTGAAAGTGGAAACGGACGGCGGCGGGTTCGCTCGCCTGCGGTGGTCGAAGGTGGAAGCCTGGAGAGAGTGGGCGCGCTTGAGTGAGGGCTGTTACGTGCTGCGCAGCAACGTGACCGATTGGAGCCCGGAAGATCTGTGGCGGGCCTACATCCAGTTGACCGAGGCCGAGGCAGCGTTTCACATTCACAAGTCCGACCTGGGGATCCGCCCGGTGCGGCATCAGAAAGAAGATCGAGTGCAGGCCCACATCCTGGTTTGCTTTTTGGCCTATGTGCTCTGGAAGACTCTCGCCGCGAGTTGCCGCGAGGCGGGACTGGGAGACGAACCGAGGCAAGTGTTCGAGGCCCTGTCGGAGATCGCGATGGTCGATGTGGTGCTGCCGACCAGATCCGGGCAAGTGATCCGCAAGCGTTGCATCAGCCGGGCCACCGAGCACCAGCAGATCTTGCTCCAGCGGCTCGGCCTGAAGCTGCCCAGCGCACTGGAACGAGCGGCAATGTAGTGGAAACTCGCCCATGCGGCGCTTGAAAGCAAAGAGTTTATTCTTCCAACTGCGGAACTTGGGCTAACGCCGTGGGCTACAATCTTTCGCTCCTGCGGAGCTCTATCCCAACCATCGCATCAGCCAGGTGGATCCACACGCCAGCACCGTGCCGATAGCCGCGCCCGCCAGCACGTCGCTCAAAAAGTGCATACCCAGCAGAATGCGCGACGCCGCCACGCTGAGAGCGCAGAAGAACAGGCCGGCGCGCAGCTCCGGATAGAAAATGCTGAGCGAGACAGCCACCGCGAAGGCCGAGATGGTGTGGCCCGATGGAAACGAGAATTGGTCGGGCGGCAGCAGGGTGGCCCAGCAGTGTGGCTCCAGCGCGCAGGGGCGCTGGCGGCCGGTTGCCTTTTTCAAGTGGAGGAAGGCCGCGATTCCCGCTCCCGCCGCCAGTGTCGCGGCGCCAATCGCGGGGAATCGCTGGCCGCCGCCCAACAGCAGGATCGCCAGGCCCATCGCGTACCACAGCCATCCATCGCCGCCGCGCGTGGCGCACAGCATCCAGACGCGAATCCAGCGCGGCGCGCGCCACCGGTTGACGTGTCGCATCAGGGTATGGTCGCGGTCGGAAATAAAGGTCAGGGTGGCGGCCAGCGTCATACACTTCAACTTGTAGCCTGGGGACGGCTACAGTTCGGTGACATCCGTGAAAAACATGTGTGAATCGATCTGTTTTTTGCCACGAGACTTGTGCCGCGTGGCACAATCGGACTGATGAAGAAACTCGACTTCATCTTTTTCGATGCCGGCGGCGGACATCGCGCGGCGGCCAACGCCCTGCGCCAGGTGACGGAGCGGCAGCAGCGTCCCTTCGAGATCCGCATGGTGAATTTGCAGGAGCTGCTCGATTCGCTCGACGTTTTCCGCAAAATCACTGGCTTGCGGCTCGAAGACGTTTACAACCTCATGCTGAAGAAGGGCTGGACGCTCGGGGCCGGGCAGCTTACGGCCGGCATGCACCTGGTGATCCGGATGTTTCACGGGCAGCAGGTGCGAATGCTCGAACGGTTCTGGCGGGAAAGCCAGCCGGACATGGTGGTGTCGCTGGTTCCCAATTTCAACCGCGCGCTGGGCGAAAGCCTGAGGCGCGCTTTGCCCGGTGCGCCGCTGGTGACCATCCTCACCGATATCGCGGATTACCCTCCGCACTTCTGGATGGAGCGCCAGGATCAGCATTTCATCTGCGGGTCGGACCAGGCCGTGGAACAGGCGCTGGCCCTGGGCCACCCGGAAACCAAGGTGCACCGCGTTTCGGGCATGATCCTGAACCCACAGTTCTACGAGTTGGAGCCGCTCCGGCCGGCGGAGCGCGCGGAGGCGCGCGCCAGTTTGGGATTCGATCCGGAGCTGCCGGTGGGGCTGGTTCTGTTCGGCGGCGAGGGAGCGGCGGCCATGCTCGAAATCGCCCGGAGCTTACCGGACCGGCAATTGGTGCTGATCTGCGGTCACAACCAGAAGCTGGCGTCGCGGCTGGGGGAGCTTCCGCGCCATGCGCCGGTCTTCATTGAAGGCTTCACCCAGGAAGTGCCGCGCTACATGCAGCTTGCGGATTACTTCATCGGCAAACCGGGGCCGGGCAGCATCAGCGAGGCGGTGGCCATGCGGCTGCCGGTGATTGTGGCGCGCAATGCCTGGACGCTCCCGCAGGAACGCTACAACGCCGAGTGGGTTCGCGAGCAGGGCGTCGGCGTCGTATTGCCGAACTTCCGGCGGATTGCGCGGGTGGTAGACGAGTTGCTCGAGCCCGCCGCCTATGCGCGGTTCCGCGCCGCCACCCAGCGGCTTCACAACCGCGCGGTGTTTGAGATCCCCGACATTCTGGAGAGCATTCTCACGGGTTGCGCCACGCCAGAAAGCACAACCCCAGCGCCGCCACCAGCGTGATCGCGAGGCCCGCGCCGAAATAATTCGAGTGGAAGCGGAACTCCACTTCGCCATCTCCGGCGGGGACCACCACCCCCATCAGGGCGTGATCCACGCGAACTACCGGCAGTTCGCCGCCGTTCAGAGTAGCCCGCCAGCCCGGATACCAGGCGACGCTCAGTTTCAGCAGACTCGGCGAAGCGGCGTGATAGCGGATGCGGTACGACTGCTCGTCGTAGGCGACGACGGATGCCGTGGCGGCCGGGTCCTGCCGGACGGGGCTGTGCGGCAGAAGCACCACGGACTGGGCCCTCGGATCGAGCGTTTCCAATGCCTGGCGGGACTCGGCCAGGCTGCTCACGTCCGCCACCGCCTTGGGGAAGTAGGCGCGCGGCAGTACCGGCGGGTTGGAGTCCGGGCTGCCGGTGGTCATGTTCAGAAAGCGGCTGACGTTGAGACCGTCGCGCAGCTTGGCATTCCGCTCGATGGCGTCGGTGTATTCGTCGTAGAGCGCCGGCTCGAGAGCGAAGTACCCATAGGTGGCTTCGAGCTTCAGGTCGAGCGGGTGATCCTGCGGACCTAGCGCGAACAGGTGGCGCGGTCCTTCGAAACGCGTGAGTGGAGGCTGGCTGGCAGCCACCTGTCGGCGTCCCATCTCTTCATGCGCGCCGTAAAGCTCCTCGAAGCTGGCGCGGGCATAGGCCAGTGGGTTCTTGAACGAGTTGGAGTACCAGAGATCGGCGAAGAAAATAGCGGCCACCATGATTCCCAGGTACGGAATGCGCCAGCGCGCGAACAGCCAATTGCCGCCTGCCGCCGCCAGCAGCGCCAGTCCGAACGCCACCAGGAACCAGCCCTGGATGGGCGCCCGGAACTTGCCCAGGCCGGGCGCCAGCGTTACCAGCCGGTAAAAACCGCCGGCGGGTCCGAGCATGAACCACGCGGGCGGAACGATGAGCAGCAGGGCGGGCAATCGCGCCCTGGTCTTCACTGCCCCGAGCGCGGCCAAGGGCAGAAGGAGCAGGCCGGCGTAGAAGTAATACTGGGTTCGGTCGAACGGCCCGCTGTAGTTGTCCGAGATGACGCCCAGCCAGTCCGGCGCCACCAGCGTCATCAGCGCTCGCGCGTGCAGGATTCCTTCGGTGCTGGTGGAATAGTTGGATGCGGCGCGGATGGAGTGGCCGACGAGTTCCAGGCCGGGCAGAATCTGAATGGCCGCACAAGCCAGCGCGCCGGTCAGCATTCCGCCGACGATGGCGGTGGTGCGCAGCCAGCGGCGCCCGCGTCCCCAAAGATCGGCGAGAGAGTACAAGCCCAGTCCCAGGAAGCCATAGACCGCCGCCTGGGTATAGCCGGCCAGAATCATGGCGCCGCCTGCCAGGCCGCCCAGCGCGGTGTAGCGGAGGGCCGCGGAATCGGCCGCGCGCCGGTAGGCCAGCAGCAGCCACGGGAACCCGGCGGCGGCCGAAAACAGTCCCACGTGCGAGCTGTGGCCCGCGAAGAAGCCCGAAAGCCCGTAGGCCAGCGCGCCCAGTACCGCGGCGACGCGGCTTGCCACGTGCCTCAAGATCAAGAAATAGGCGCCCAGGCAAGCCAGCAATGCGTTCAAGGCCAGCTCGAACTGGATGGAGCGGGGGACGATGCCCGTCAGAAAGAAAGGCCAATGGGGCGGATACCACGCGCCCACTTCGGGATCGGCCAGAAGCGGATAGCCCGAAAACAGATAGGGGGTCCAGAATGGCAACTTGCCCGACAGGAGGCGATCGGAGAAATACTTCTGGAGAGGATAGTGCATGTCGGCGGCATCCCACTGTATGCTGGCCGAGGGCGAGGTCATCGGCGCCCAATAGAAAAGTATCGCGCACAAGGCGATCAGCGCCGGCGCCACCCAACCTGGGATATCGCGAGAGGGCGCGGCCGGCGGCGCGGGCGCCTCTCCGTTTTTCTTCCGCTTCTTCACTCCTACCCCCGGCCGGCCTTCCGGCCAGCTTGCCCTGAATCCGCTGCAAATTACCCCGTCACGCGCCGGCTGTGCCTGTGTTTCTTGCGCTTCCTATAGTGGGAAGGGCGCCCCACTCGAACGCACACCACTAAGACTAGCCCGCAAGCCAGCGAGATCGCCAGGCCCGTGCCAAAGCGGTTCGAATGGAAGTGGAAAGCGACCTCATTATCTCCCGCGGGCACAATCACACCCATCAACGCGTGATCCACGCGTACGATCGGCAGCGGCTGGCCATCCAGGTCGGCGTGCCACCCCGGGTACCAGGCGACGCTGAGTTTCAGGAGGTTCGGCGAAACCGCATGATAGTGGACGCGGTACCACTGCTCACCATAGGAAACCACCTGAGCCGCGGCATCCGGGTCCTGCCGGATGGGCGCGTGCGGCCACAGCACGATGGACTTGACGGCGGGGTCGAGCGTCTCCAATGCCTGGCGGGACTCTGCCAGGCTCCTCACGTCGACCACCGCTTTCGGAAAGTAGGCGCGCGCCAGGACCGAGGCATTGTCGTCGAAGCGGCCGGTGGCGACGTTGAGAAAACGGCCGACATTCAGACCATCGCGTAGCTTGAGATTGCGCTTCATGGCGTCGAGGTAGTCCCGATACGGGCCGGGATCGAGAAGCGACGCGCCGTAAGTGGCCTCGAGTTTCAAGTCCAGCGGATGGAGCTTTGGACCCATCGAAGCGCGGTCGGCCGGGGCGTGGAAGCGCGTGAGCTGGGGCTGCTTAAGGGCCTCACTGCGACCGGCCTCTTCGCTCGACCCGTAGAGTTCATCGAAGCTGGCGTGGGCATAGGCCAGCGGGTTTCTGAGCGAGTTCCAATACCAGACATCCACGAACAGAAGGCCGGCCACCAGGACTGGCAGGTAAGGAAGGCGCCAGCGCGCAAAGATCCACTCGCCACCCGCCGCCGCCAGCAACGCCAGCCCTAGTGCGGCCAGGAACCAGCCCTCGACTGGCGCATGCAATCTGCGCAGGCCGGGCGCCAGCGTTCCCAGGTAGTACAGACCGCCGGCGGGTCCGAGCATGTACCACACAGGCGGCACGATGAGGAACAGCCCCGCCAGCCGCACTCCGCTCTTGACCGCGCCAATCAGTGCCAGCGGCAGAACCAACAGGCCGGCGTAGAAGTAAAACTGCGCGGCACCCGCTGGTCCTTGGATACCGCCCGAGATGGCGCCCAGCCAATCCGGGGAGACCAGCGTCATCAGAGAGCCCGGATGCAGGAATCCGCCCACGATGGTGGAAGAGTCCGCCGCGCGGCTGGATTCGCCGGCCAGTTCCCGGGCGGGGAGCGATTGAATGGCCGCGCAGGCCAGCGCACCCGCCAGCATGAAGCCGATAATCGCCACGTTGCGCAGCCAGCCCCCCCCTTCGCGCCACCAGTCGCCGAAGGCGTACAGGCCCAGTCCCAGGAAGCCATACACCGCGGCCTGTCCGGACCCGGCCAGGATCAGGGCGGCCCCCACCAAGCCGCCAAAAGCCGTATAGCGAACGGGGGCGATATCGATCGCCCGCCGGTAGGCCAGCAGCAGCCATGGGAACATGGCCGCCGCCGCAAACAGGCTCACCTGCGAGGCGTGGCTCGCGAAGAAGCCGGAAAGCCCGTAGGCGAACGCGCCCAGCATCGCCGCCATGCGGTTCTCGACGTGGCTCGAGATCAGCAGATAAGCGCCCAGGCAGGCCAGCAACGCGTTCAGAGCCAACTCCAGTTGGATGGAGCGCGGAGTGATGCCGGCCAGCAGGAAAGGCCAGTTGGGTGGGTACCACGCGCCCACCTCCGGATTGGCCAGAAGCGGGTAGCCGGAGAGCACGTAGGGAGTCCAGAACGGGAATTGGCGGGGTGAAAACCGATCGGACAAATACCTCTGCACCGGGTAGGTCACGTCGGCGGCGTCCCCCTGGATGCTCGCCGACGGCGACGTCATCGGCACCCAGTAGAAAACGATCACGAACGCGGCGATCGCCGCGGGCGCCGCCAGACGATTCATCCTGTTCGAAGCCACGGCTCCTGGGACTGGCGCAGCCGGCTCCTTCATTCCCTCCTCCCTCGGAGTAACGATAGTAGCACGCGCGATTCCAGACCGCGGTGACGATCCACTACTGAATGTTCGATTCTCCGCTTACGACCAGTTCGAGGGTCCGGCAACCAGTTGGTTTCCGATCGGCTGGAGCTCGAACACGAGCTGATTCCTGCGTTCAGCCCGGTGTTCCTGGGAGCTAAGCTCGTATGTAAAGCCGGATGGAGTGTGCCCCTTCAGGAACGTGTTCGGATGTTGGAGGTGCTGGAGTAACTCGGCATGGATGTTAGCGGTCTCCCCCACGTAGATCCATTGGCTCGCATCCGAGAGGCCGTAGACGCCCGATGCCGCGGGCCCATTCTTGTCAACCGACGCCATGGTGAAAGAGCGGTTTCCATGATTGGCAAAAGGCACTATTTCGTTTCTCCCGCCCGGAAACCCGCCGGTTTAGCCGGTGTGGGGCTGGTCGCCTTCGCGCGATTGATCCCCGATTCTTGTTCGGCCATCCACTGAGCGCCGCCCCATCCGCGGCCCGGGTAGATCCAGGAGAGCATTCGACCAGGCCATGATTCCACAGTAGGATCCGAACGATGTAACTTCAACACGGCACTCGCGCTCATGAAGAATCCTCAACGGTAGCTCAGGCTAAGAGAAGAAACCCAGGTGATCCGACTTAGTTCGGATCAACTGTAGATTGGGCGGGAGTGCTCAGTCACTTACTAATATCGGTTAATTCCAGCTATTTGTCAAGCGGACTGAGCCACAGCTCCGCAAGTCGTTCATTCAGGACGGGCGCAGTTGACATCGGAAAGGGATCCATTTCCCCTGGACAGGGGCCATTGTGCTACCATTGCGGTGAACTGCCGCCACAGCACGCGGGGCGCCAGCGCTCACACGTGATGATGACGCAATCGATGAAAATACTCCTGTATTGCCCCGATAACGGTGTGACCCGGAATTTCATGCCGCACCTGTGGATGTTTCTGCTGCAATCGCTCACGCCGCCGAAGCACGAGGTGCTGCTGGTCGACGGCAATACGCATCCCATGAGCGATGTCGGCCTGGTCCAGTATGTGATCGAGAACAAGATAGCGCTGGTGGGGATCGGCGCGATGACCCGCATGATCGCCAAGGCGTACCGCGTGGCCGACGCCATTCGCGCCGTGGGCGTGCCGGTGGTCATGGGCGGCCCTCACGTGACTGAGGTCCCCGGCGAAGCGCTCGGCCGGGATGGCGGCCCGCGTCACGCCGATGCCGTGGCTCTGGGCGAGGCCGATGAGACCTGGCCGCGCATCGTGGAAGACGCGTCGCGCGGCGCATTGAAAGAGATCTATTCGCCCGTGGATGCATCCGGGCAGGAGCGCAAGCCCACTCTCGCGGAGTATCCCAATATACCGTGGGAGTCGCTCGATCTCGACCAGTTCAACCGGATTCCCAACGCTCTTCGGGCGGTCATGCGCCACTTCGAATGGGACTGGGAGACCTTCCACATCATTCCCATCGAGAGCGGGCGCGGCTGCCCCTATGGCTGCGAATTCTGCACCGTGACCGGGTTCTTCGGCGACTCCGTCCGCTTCCGGTCGAACCAGAGCATCGTGGACGAAATGCTGCGGCTGAAGGCGCGCGCCGCGCGCACGCAAGGCAAAATCGCCGTTTTTTTCGTCGACGACAATTTCGCCATCAATGTGAAGCGCACCAAGGCCTTGCTGCGCGACATCATCGCCGCTGGGGCGCAACTCTCCTGGGTGGGCCAGATCAGCGCCAACCTGCTGCGGGACGAAGAGTTGGTGGACCTGATCGCGGCGTCGGGCGGCAAGTGGATTTTTATCGGCATGGAGTCGCTCGACCCGGCGAATCTCGCCAGCGTCAACAAGACCTTCAATAAACCCGGCGAATATGCCGGCGTGCTGGAACGGCTCGCGCGCAGACACGTCTACGCCATTACATCCTTCATCTTCGGCCTCGACCACGACTCGCCCGGCGTGGCGGAGCGCACTCTGGCGCAGATCCGCGAGTGGCCTCCGGTGCTGCCCGTCTTCGGGCAGATCACTCCGTTCCCGGCAACTCCTCTCTATGAGCGTTTGGAAAAGGAAGGGCGCCTGACCCGGCCCAGACACTGGCTTGAATTCGCGCCGTTTCACATGGCGCACACCCCCCTCGGGATGACCGTACCCGAGGTGCAGGCTGAGATCCGCTATGCATGGCTGAACTCCTATAGCGCCGCGGCGACGGCCCACGCGATCGAATCCATCGCCGATGAGCCCGTCCCCTACAAGATCAGCCACCTGATCGCCCGGATCTTCTTCCGCGGAATCTACTTCCCGCCGAAAGGAATATGGGACTGGCTGAAGGTGGTGGCGCAGAACCGGGGCTCGATTTTCCGGATCGTGAAGGAATCCTTCACCAAATGGAACGGAGCGCCTGGCAACCACAGCGGGGCGCGCCTGGAGTTTGACGCTCCCGCGGCTGCTCTGGCCCTCGATCCGGTTGGCGTCGTGGTGAGCAAGCCGGTTCTCGGCATCAATCAGTAGCGGGGCTGTGCCGGGCAACTCTATTCCTGCCGCACCAGCGTGACGGCGAGCACCGCCACCACGATGCCATAGAGGCTGGCCTTTACCTTCAAGGAGGCGAGGCGCTTCCGCGCATCGAGCGGTAGAAACAGAATGGTGGCGGCGCCGCCAGGAACGTCACGGCCCTGGCCCTTGAAGCCTGCCGGGTCGAGAAGCCGCGTTCTACCAGTGCGCAGATCGACACGCGGAGGGAGCGGCGCTTCGTCTATAAACAGGTAATCGTCCAGAAGATAGTCCTGCTCGATGGGCCACCAGGTCTCGGGGTTTTTCAGCGAGAGTTGCGCGTGGGAGCCGTCGGCGTAGGCAATGGTGATGCGGCCGTGTTCCATCCGGCTGGCCTGCGGAAAGGTGTTCCCGGTCATCAGGAGGTAGACGCCTTCAGCCCGGCCGGTGAGTGGGATCTCAGCCTCAGCCTGGTCCTGCCGCCATTGCGAGAGAAAGAGGCAGTTGGGCGAGGCGCCCGCGGGAGTCCGGAACGGGACGCCGAGGGGGGTCTGCAACATGCCGCCGGCGCCGCGCAGGCCGGCGTCGTCGATCTTCGCGGTGATATCCACATTGGCCCATCCTCCGAGCAACTGCTCGGGGATCGCCAGCGAACAGAAGGGAGAGCGAGGTTCCGTGTAAGGGCGCGAGAAGATCTCGCCGATCTGGTGCTGCAACACGGCGGAGAGGTCCAACGGCTCGGGCCTCCCATGTGTTCCGATGGCTGGTGGCGGCGCATCGGGTTTCACGTCGAAGGAAATGGGCAGAGACCACCGGCAGTCGCCCACTTCCATGTTGGCGAAAACCGTGTGATAGCCGATCGCCGCCACGCGGCCGCCGGCGAGCGACTGCTGCGGGTCGTCAATCTGGGCGAGCGCTACACCCGGAGGCAGCGCCAGTGCCTGCCCGGCCGAGTAGCTTCGGTGGGCCGGAAGCGGCGCGGGCGCCTCGCCACTCCACTCGATGGCGACTTTCCACGAAGCGGCGGCGGGCAGCGTGACGACCAACTGCTGCGCTCCCACGGCGGCCCGGTCGAACGATGCGGAGCCGCTGGACACTTTCGGCAGGCGGGTGGTTCTGGCCCGCAGCACGAGCGTCAAGGGAACGGACTTGGGCAGGCGGCTCGTGATCTCGTAGGTGTCTAGTTGGCCTTCGCGGCGCCAGGTGAAATCGATGTCCGCATGTTTGATCGAAGCCTGGTTCCATTCCGCCGGGAATCCGGGACGAATGGTGAGCTTGCCGCGGACCAGGTCCGGTTGCAGGCCGAAGAGGCCTTCGGTGAGAGCGCGCGCGGTGATGCCGATGGGGTCGCCGAAGTCTCGCTGGGCCTCCTGCCGGTGAGCGTCGAGCGCGGAGGTCATGTGGAAGTTGCCGGGCGCGAGGCCCATGAACAATGAGTCGAGCAGATTGCCCTTGAGCAGGAGGAAAGCCTCATCCGCCATGCCCGCCTGCCACATGGCCAGCGCCGTATGGACATTCTCCGCCAGCGCGAGCAGGTTGAGCGACCAGATGTAGGGAAGCCAGTTGGAGCAGGAGAGCATATACCACGCTCCGGCCGGGACACCGGGGCCGTGGACGGGAACCTTGCGCAGCGCGTTGAGCCGCTCGGCAATCGTCTGCCAGGCTTGGCGGCCCGTGGCAACCTCGCTGTCGATGGTGTGGTAGACCGTCCAGACGGCGGCGTTGCCGTAGACCGTGCGCCCTGTCATCCAATCCTTCGATTCGGCAAAGGCGCCGCGTCGCGGCAGCCAGAGGTGCTGCTCCATGCCCTTCGCGATCAGCCCGGCCTCGCGCTCGTAAGGCTCCGGATCTTCGCCCAGCAGACGCGCCAGCACCGCCGCCGAGCGGAAGGCGAAGACGTTGTATGCGGATGAGTGGGTGGCGCCGCCGCCGTTGTACTGCAAGTTGTCGCTGGCCCAAATCGCCGCGTAAGCCTCGTAGAGCGGCAGATCGCCATAGCTCCGGCGGAAGAGGCGCTGCTCCCAAGCCAGATGGCGTTTGAAGGCCGGCCAGATCTCACGGGCAAACTCGAGGTCTCCAGTCCAGCGCAGATAGCGCAGGAAGACATCGAAGAAGACCATGTTCATGTCGTAGTGATTCGCCGAGAGATCGCCATTCGTGTGCAGCAGAGCTTCCTTGCGTGTAAGGTGCGTTCCGGCGTCGGCAGGGCCGATGACGGGTTGGTGCGAGTCGGCGATGGGCTTGGTGTTCTGGCGCTTCACCCAGTGGCGCACCTGTTGGCGCATCCGCTCGTGGTGGCCCAGCGAGGCCAGCGAATAGGGGCCGCGCCAGCCGGCCAGCGCGGTCCGCCAAGCCACGCCGCCATGCATCACACACTGCTGTCCGGCGTCCCATAGCGCGTCGGCGGCGATGCCGATGGCCGCTGCGCTGGCGTCGATGTAGGGGTCGGGCGTGGACATCCGAAGTGTCGCGGCGATTTCGGAAACCTGTAGGCTGCGCGCGGCAAACTGCTCATCCGGAGTGGAGTCGCGTTTGACCGAGATGTACATCGGCCCGCCATCGCCCAGCGGAACCCACCCGGTGAGTATGGGCAGCCGTGGAGCGGGACCCTCCGTGACGATGGGTGCGTCCCATGTGCTGGCATCGGCGACGCCCAGGTGCGACCCGGCCGGAAAGTGGAGCCGCAAATCGCAGGTGGGACTGTGCAGCAGGCAGGACGCCATCTCGATGGTGTAGCGGTTATCGGCGCATTCTTCCGGTCGCACCTGGAAGAAGCGCGAGACCGGCTCCACCTCGCATCCGATGTCTCCATTGCGCGTGCCCTTGCGTCCGCTGACGCCGCCGAAGGCCCAGGTAAGCGCGGCGGCTGGAGGAACATCGTGCGCCTCAACTTGCACCATCAGGCCCGCTCCCCGGCCCGCCGTCAGCACTTCGATGCGCAGCCAGCCCTGGGCCAGCAGCGGGTCGCGCACTTCGTAGATCATGCGTCCCGGACGGTAGCGCGCCACCACCTCGGCGGCCTGCGCCAGCCACTTGGAGCCGCCGGCCGCGGAGACGCCCAGCTTGAGGTTGCCGCCATGCCCGGGCAGATAGAGCGAGAACTCCGGAAGGTCGCCGGCGTCGACGCGGAAGCTGATATTGGGGCCGTATAGCGGGCGATTGAAGAACTCGCCTCCATTGCGAATGACGAAATCGCCGTCCTCCGGCCGGTAGCGGAGAGGCCGCGCGGTATGGCCGGCCAGCAGCCCGCGCACGGCGCCCGTGATCGTCTTGGGAGCTGGGACCACGCTTTCCGCCGTGCGTTGGGCGTGCAATGGCAATGGAATGGCAGCCGCCGCGATGAACTGGCGGCGAGTAAAATCCTCAAAAGGGCGCATCGTCTTCCATTCTATTTCGGTGACTCTCACCGAAACAGAGTGTCAGCGGTAGCGGTAGAGCTTGATACGCTGGATCAGGCCGTTGCGGCTCGAGTCGCCGCCCAGTCGCAGGTCCGTCCCCCCGCCGTTCTCGTCGCCGTTCAGCCTGCGTCCCGGAACCCAGCGGCCGTCCACATAGTTGCCTTCCTCGATGGAAAGGATGCCGGCCGTCGGGTCCCCCGGCGAGTTCGGAGAAAACCTGACCTGCAGCGGTCCGCTGCCCGCCACCAGGTATTCATCCGGCCCCAGCGAGATGAACAGAGCGCCGGACCGCTCCTCGGGTTCGGTGGCTTCGAGCGAAACCCCCGCAAACGCCGGTGGCGGGGCAGCCGCGGCGGCCGCCGTCGGCGCTCTGAACCTCCGCGGGTAGCTCGCCTCCATCGCATAGTTGCCCAGCGCGATCTTTTGCGGCGCCTCACCCGCGCCCACCACTACGCCGGCCATCTTCCCCTTGCCTTGGTTCTCGAGAATCACGGGGGCCAGTTGCGCCAGCGTGGCGTAGCTCCGCGCCAGCGGCAGGTCCGTCGGCTCGATGCTCTTCATCCCAGGGCGCGCCAGGCTGTACTCGTCGATGGCAAACGGGGAGAAACCCATGCCGTCATGCTGCCCGAAGGCGTAGAAGACGTGGTAGGCGCCCGTGTTGCCGTCCGTCTCGGGGATGAACAGCGGATTCTCCCCGGCGAACGACTCCTGGTACCAGGTGACCCACACCGGCAGATTCGGAGAGTACAGGTCGGGCCCGCGGATGTCGATGGCCGGCGCCGCCACTTTCCAGACGTTCCCCACCTCCGGCTGCGGGCGCCCGCCGCCTCGCGGCTGCGGCCGGTTCGGGCCGGGCATCGAGCACGCGTTGTTCACGAACATGGGCAGCGAGTATTCGGCCTTGCCCGCCGCCGCCACTGCGCCCACGTAGCTCGCATAGTTCCACGCCATGAAGATGTCATCCGTGAATTGGGCTTTGCCGAAAACCTCTTCCCAGGTCCCGGATGTCTTGGACCCGGCCGCTTCCCACGCCTTGCGCAGCAGCGGATGCAGAGTGTCCTTGTGGCTGCCGATATAGTCCAGCAGTTCCTTGGGCACGGGTCCCGCGAAAGCCTTGTTGGCCGCCTCGCACCTGTCCCGCGAGTTGCCCCCGAGGCCCACTTCGTTCTCCACCTGCATCATGACGACCCGGTGCCGGGTGTCCACTTGCTTGATGTGCCGCATGAGGGCGGCAAAAGCGCGCATCGGCATCGCGGTTCGCCGCGCTCAATGTGGAGAGGATCTCGGTGCCTTTGCCGTCCTTGTCCGGGACCCGTGGAAACCGCTCCTGGTTGGTTTTCACCCAGGCCGGAACGTAGCTGGAGACCCCGTTCTTCCAGCTTCCGAACCATAGAAAAATGAGTCGCAGATTGTAGGTTTGTGCGTCCCGGATCTGGCTGTCCACCAGTGAAAAGTCGAATTTGCCCTCCTGGGGTTCGAGCAGTTCCCATGTGACGGCCGACAAGACGGTGTTGACATGCATGGCTACCATCCGCGGCCAGATCGGCTTCAGGTAATCGGAACTGGAGGAATTGGAGTTGCGCAGCTCTCCCGCCAGCATCAGAAACGGCTTGCCGTCGACCATCAACTGCGTGGCCGTGCCCTGTTTCCGAAGATGGGGAATGGCCGTGGAGGCGCCGCTATTGTTTTGAGCGCCCGCTGACAGCGCAGCGAGCGAGAGTAGGGCTATCGCACCACAAAAGGATCGCATTTTCATCGCCTCCCAATCATATCCCGGTGGGGCATGCTTTCGCTTGCCCTGGTACGCATTTCCAGGCTGCTGCCATAAGGCCAGGCAACACGATGAAGCCGGGCGAAGTCTACTGGGCCGATCTTGTCCCGCGGTCCGCATCGCAGGGCAAGCGCCGGCCTACCGAAGAGGAGCCTCGGGTTGGGCAGCGGATGCCCGGGCTTGCGCCAGCTTCGGCGCCATTACGTCGACCAGTTCTTTGACGGCCGCGGCGCTCTTGCGCAGTGCGGCCAGCTCCGTTTCCGTCAGCTTCGCCTCGAAGATCTTCTCGACTCCGCGCGCTCCCAGCTTCACCGGCACGCCGGCGAAAAGGTCGTGAATGCCGTATTCGCCTTCGAGGTATACGGAGCACGGGAAGACGCGCTTGCGATCGTGCAAGATGGCTTCAACCATTTCCGCCACCGCCGCGGAAGGGGCATAATAGGCGCTGCCGGTCTTGGCGAGTGTCTGGGGCGACAATTGGTGCTTCCGTCATCTGGAACGGAAGTCATCCGTGTGCTTGTCGCAAGAAACCGGCTCGCTGACGCAGGGTGGCAAGGTCTCGGTCTGTTGTGGCTCCGCCGGCCTGCCGGAGACACCGGTTCTGCTGTTGCTGGCCTGGTTTTTGCGTATCATGGATTTCGAGATGCTGGTGGAGGGCCTCTTCCGGGTGGGGTAGCGCCGGCTGCCTGTCCGACAGGCTAAGGGAAACGACTTGAACTCGCTCGAATTCAGCTTGGTGATTGGTGCATTTGGCGCTGTAGCCGGATTCCTGGGCGCTTTGACGGGCCTCGGCGGGGGCGTCGTCATCACCCCGGTGCTGACGCTGCTCTTCGGCGTCGACATCCGTTACGCCATCGGCGCCACCCTGGTCTCGGTAATCGCTACCTCGTCCGGGGCCGCCTCGGCCTTCCTGAAAGAGGGCTTTTCCAATATCCGCATCGGCATGTTTCTGGAAATCGCCACGACTCTGGGCGCCATCACCGGAGCCTTCTTGGCGGCGAAGGTTCCCACTTCGGCTCTCGGCGTGATTCTCGGCCTGGTGCTGCTCTACTCCGCTTTCCTTTCCACCAGGCCAAAGCCGGAGGCGCACGCGGACGCTGCCGCGGATCCCCTGGCGCAACGATTGAAGTTGGATTCCACCTATCCCACCCCCCACGGCTGGCAGCCCTACCGGGTCGAGCGCGTGAAGACTGGATTCGGCTTGATGTTCGGAGCCGGCGCCATGTCCGGCCTGCTGGGAATTGGATCCGGCGCGCTCAAAGTGCTGGCCATGGATCACGCCATGCGCATCCCCTTCAAAGTCTCCACCAGCACCAGCAATTTCATGATTGGGGTGACAGCCGCGGCCAGCGCCGGCGTCTATTTGCACCGCGGTTACATCGACCCGGTGCTGGCGATGCCCGTGATGCTGGGAGTCTCGGTTGGTTCCTTGTTAGGCGCGCGACATCTTTCAGGAACCAAGACTCGTGTTCTCAGAATCGTCTTTGGAGTGGTAGTGGGAGTTCTTGCCGTGGAAATGATCTACAACGGACTGATCGGGAAGATTTGACCCATGCAACGGAATGAAGAACAGACGGACCGCATCATCGGCGTTTTGCTTCGAACCGGAGTCATCGCGGCTGCGTCCGTCGTGTTGGCCGGAGGCCTTTGGTACCTCGCCCGGTTCGGCATGCTGGTCCCGAATTACCGGACGTTCCACGGCGAGCCCCAGGATCTGCGGAGTGTGGCGGGCGTGTGGAAGGGTGTTCTCGGCCTGCAACCGCGCAGCCTGATTCAGTTCGGATTGTTGTTGCTGATTGCCACGCCGATTGCGAGAGTCGCGTTCTCCGTGATCGCATTCGCGGTCGAGCGCGACAGGCTGTATGTCGCGTTCACCATTGTGGTCCTCATGGTCCTTGTCTGGAGCTTGTCCGGAATGGGATATGCCCCGCGCTAATTCCCGCCTGTCTTCCCATGGCCGGATCTGCGGCCCCCAATCGCGCACGAGATGAGCCGTTCCGGCCGTTGGATCCAGGCATTGACCGCATCGCGGGTCGGGGCGATGACTTCCAGTTCGAGGTATACCCCTCCGTCACGCTCCTCCGCAAACCGGCCTTCACCTTTTAGATCGTCGCCACGAGTCGATACTTCGCAGCACCATCGTTTCCAACAACCTCTCTGCCGGCACAGGCCCCTGCCACTCTGCGGTTGCCATCGGAAGCTGCCATCAATTCGTGGCATAATAAGGCGAGGAGGAGGCGATGAAGAACTTTCACCTGCCGCTGCCGGAGCAGACGTACATGGGTCTTAGGGCGGAGGCCGAACGGACTGGGGTGCCCGCGACGATGCTGGCGCGTGAGGCTGTCGATTGGTGGCTGCGACAGCAAGGCCGTAAGGCGCGGCACGACGCCATCGCGGCCTACGCTACGGAAATGGCTGGAACGCGTCTCGATCTCGACGCCGATTTGGAGTCCGCCGCTATCGAGCACATTGTGAACGCAAGCAAGGCAACAAGATGAAGCGGGGCGAGGTTTATTGGGCCGATCTTGTTCCAAGATCCGGATCGAAGCAGACGGGTCGGCGTCCTGTAATCCTGGTGTCTCACGACGGTTTCAACCAAACGCCTGGATGGAGGTCCATGATCGTGGTCCCGATCTCGAGCTCGTCATCCCAGGGCAAGCGGGGACCTACCGTCATAGAACTTTCGGGCGGGACTGGCGGCCTGGCGAAAACGAGCTTTGCCGTGTGTCATCAGGTGACTACGCTGGATCGAGCCAAGCTGACCAAGAGACTCGGCACTCTGCCGTCTGAATCCCTGCATGAAGTCGAGGAAGGGCTAAAGGCCGCGATGGATCTCGATTGATCCATTCTCTTTTCTGGGCCGGCAAGCCTGTCGACAAATCATGATCGCAGTTGGAAACGTGAGTTCTTGGGACCCCAGGCGATTGGCTCCCCGGCGAGGATTCGAACCACGATTCACGGCTCCAAAGGCCGCTGTCCTACCATTAGACGACCGGGGAATCAGGATGAAGGACTGCTCTCGACCAGTGTAACCTTCCGGCGTGGGCCGCTGCAACGTGTCCCGTGAAAACGGTCACGTCGCCTCGCGGGAGGAAAAAGCGTCTTGCACCGTCTCAACGACCTCCGCGTGCGAGAACGGCTTTTCGATGAATCCGTGGATCAGCCGTTGTTCCAGAGCCGCTTGTATCGCGGGATCGTCCTTGTAGAAGTACCCCGAAATCACTAGCACCAGAATACCGGGGTCGGCCATGCGAAGGTTTCGGGCCAACTCCAGACCGTCGGTATCCGGCAGCTTGGCGTCCAGCAGAGCCATCGCCGGCCGGTTGAGCCGGGCTGCCTCAAGAGCACTCCGGCCGTCCAGCGCCCGGATGCACTGCGCCCCCACTCCTCCGAGCACGCGTTCCAGCGCCCAGCAGATATCAGGGTCGTCGTCCACGACGAGCACGACCCGGTTCGCGAGGCTCACCGCTTTTCTCCTCTGTCACGGCCAGCGACGGCAGCCTCACCGTGAAAGTACTCCCCTTTTCGTGCTGGCTCTCCACCCCGATCGAGCCGCCGTGCTGATCGACGATGGAGTGGCAGATGGATAGCCCCAGGCCGGTGCCCTTTCCCAGAGGAGCCCTGGTGAAGAAGGGATCGAAAATCTTGTCCAGATCCTCCCGCGAAATCCCTTCTCCGGTGTCCGTCACGCGTACCAGCACTTCGCCCGCGGCCTGCTCCGCCTGGATCTCAACCGTCCCGCCGTTCGGCATGGCGTTCATGGCGTTCAGCAGCAGGTTGATGAACACCTGTTCCAGGAGGCCCTGAACCCCCAGCACCTGGCAGGGCTCCGGCGGGAAGTTCGTCCGAATTTCGACGTTCTGAACCTTGGCTTGGTTATCCACCAGAGCCAGGGCCTCCGTCATGACATGCATGAGGTCCAGCGGCGTCTTGCTCTTGTCCGCCGAGGGGTGCGCAAAACGTAACAGGTTGTCGATGATGGTACTGGCCTTCCGGATGCCGCTGTGAACCTTCCCGGCGCACTCGCGGCGGAACTCCGAGGTGAGATCGTCCTCCATCAGGAACTGAGCGGCCGAGGAGGAAATCGCCAGCGGCGTTCGGATCTCATGGGCGATCCCCCGGGCCATCACCCCCAGAGCCGCCAGCTTCTGCGATTCCAGAATCTGTAACTCGAACTTGCGTTGTTCCGTCAGGTCCCGGCCCACCACCACGGAGCCCACCGTTCGTGCCGCGTCGTCCGTCATCTGAGAGAAAACCCAGGCCACCGGGCGGCAACTCCCGTCTTTGGTCTTCAGGTTGGACTCGATGCGCCCGGAGCTCCCGCGGGACGCCGCTTTGGTTAGCAATCTTCCCACGTTGGCGGCGCCGGTCTGGTCGCAGTAGTCGAAAAACGGGCGGCCTTTCAACTCCTCCAGCGAGTAGCCCGTAGCCCTTTGAGCCGCCTTGTTCCAGGTCAGGATATTGCCCTCGGTGTCGGTGGAGATCACAATATCGCTGGCGCTCTCCACCACGCTCGCCAGATGGCGCTCCATCCGCCGGATCTCCTCGCCCAGCCGCAACTGCTCGGTAACGTCGTCCATGAGGAGCAGAACGTGATCGACTTGCCCGGCCCAGTCGACCGGGACCACGCTGCAATAGTAGACCCGAATCGGAACGCCCGGCGCCCGGTAGGTCAGCCTCTGGCCTTGCATCGCATGGCTGCTCGTAAAGACATTTCGAATCTGCTGTTCCAAACCCATTTCCGCAAGGATCACTTCAGGGAAAACCTCGGCCAGCCGCTTTCCCGCGGTCGCGCCCCTGGTCCGGCGCGATTTCTCCAGAAAGTTCCGGTTGGCCAGGACTACCCGCAGGTCTTCGTCCAGCAGCAGAACCGATGAGGGGATGGTGTCCATCAGCATCCGGTAGAGCAACTCGGATCGCTTGCCTTCGGTGACATCGTGGGCGTTGACCAGACAGGCGCTCTCGCCCGCGAAATCCACAGCCGATCTGGCGGCCTCCACGTAGATCACGCCTCCGTCCTTCTTTACGTGTTGCCACGTCCGCTGCGGCGCCGGGGAAACCGGCGACCTCAGGGCCTGATCGAGCGGGGCCGACCGTTCCGCCGGCAGATGCAGTTGCCGCACCGTCATGCCCAGAAATTCTTCCCGCGAGTAACCGTAACACTCGACGGCGGCGTCGTTCACCGCCAGAAACGCCAGCGTTCTTAGGTCGTAGATCCACATCGGCAGCGGGCTGTTCTCAAACAATCCCGCTGTCGCTTTTGCAATCTGCAGCCGTTTTTGCTCGTGGACTGGCACGGAACGTTCCACCTTGCGCTTTCCTTCGAGAGGATGCATCTCGATCCTATTCCCGAATGGCATCTTCGGTCAATCCCCGAATGCAGCCCGGCCGCACCCCACTCAACTGGTCCCGATACCTGGCGATAAAATCACTCATGGCGTCTCCCCTTTCGTGGAGTTCTGTTTTGAAACAACAAACCACCCCACCTCGGGGGATCGCCCTCTTGGCTTTGGTTGCGGCTATGCCGCTTTGCGGGGCAGGCGCTTCCGCCTGTCAACCCGGCGAGCATTGAATCGTGTTTACCAACTGGGCCACGTTCGCAATTCTCTCCCGCTTGAGGAAATCCGCCAGTTCTCCGGCGATGCGCACCGGCGAGCGCGGGTCCCAGAAGGTAGCCGTGCCAACTTGGACGGCGCTGGCCCCGGCGATCAGGAATTCGGCGGCATCCAGGCCGGTCGAGATTCCGCCTAAACCGATTACGGGGATCTTCACCACGCGCGCCGCCTGGTAAACCAGCCGCAGAGCGATGGGCTTGATGGCGGGACCGGAAAGCCCCCCGAAACCGGCGCCGATGCGGGAACCCCGCGTGCGGGCATCAATGGCCAGCGCGATGAAGGTGTTGACCAGAGAGAGGGCGTCGGCGCCGCTCGATTCCGCCGCGCACGCCAGGGGTTCGATGGCGCTCACATTGGGTGAGAGCTTCACGATCACCGGCCGGCGGGCCACGCGCTTGACGGCCGCCACCACGCCGCCCAGCAGCGCGGGGTCGCTCGAGAAGTAGATGCCTCCGTGGCTGGTGTTGGGGCAGGACACGTTCAGCTCGTAACCCGCCAGGCCGGGGTAGTCTTCCAGGACACGCACCACTTCCGCGTAGTCTTCGGTCCGGTAGCCGAAGACATTGGCGAAAACCGCGGTGCGCAGCCTGGCCAGCACGGGCAGCTTTTCGCTTACAAAGGCCCGGACGCCGATGTTCTGAAGGCCGATGGAATTGATCATGCCCCCCGTGGTTTCGTAAACCCGCGGCGGCGGGTTGCCTTCCATCGGCTCGAGCGAAAGCCCTTTGACTACCAAACCGCCGACCTGGTTGAGGTCCACCAGCTTCTCGAACTCGAGGCCGTAGCCAAACGTGCCCGAGGCAGCCAGCACGGGGTTGCCCAGGGCGATGCCGCAGAGGGAGATCGCCAGGGAGGGATGGTCTGGCCTGCCCATTACTTTCGCCGCCGAATCGCCATGAAAAACGAGTGTACCAGAGGCGGAAGTAGTGTTATAGTGTTACCTTCATTACATCGCTTCCGGGTCCAGCGTCCCCTGGGCCCGAACGGAAGGGCCGGTTGATGACAGAGGAGAAAAGCGTGCTGGGCTTGGCCGCGATTCGCAAGAACCGGGGCATCTCTCTCGCGCAGATTGCCGAAACGACCAAGATCGGCGTCCGCTCGCTCGAAGCCATTGAGCGGGGGGACTTCCAAAAGCTGCCTGGCGGCATCTACAGCACCAGCTACATTCGCCAGTATGCGCGCGCCATCGACTACGATGAGAGCGCCCTGCTGACGTTCTACTATCGCGAGACGGGCGCGGGAACTTCACGCCGGGACGGCCGTGACGACCGGGGCGAGGTCGGCGGATTCCGTCCCGCGTCTACCATCGCGGAATCATAACCACTATCCCCACGGCTTCTTTTCCGCTAGGCGTGCGCCAATGTGAAGTTATTCCTGCTTGGTCCCGAAGGCCTGTTCCAAGTCCGCGACGATGTCTTCCACCGCTTCGATGCCCACGGAAAGGCGCACCAGGCTGTCGCGGATGCCCATGCGCTCGCGGTGCTGGGGCGAGATCTCGCGGTGCGAGCTCATCACCGGGTAGAGCATCATGCTGTGGACGTCGCCGAGCGAGGTGGCGCGCACAATTAGCTTGAGCGAATCCATGAAGCGGAAGACCTCTTCCTTGCCCGCGCCCTCGATCTCGAAGCTCACCATGCCGCCGTAGAGGTTGGCCGGGAAAAGGCGCCGGATGGCGGCGGCGTCGGCGTGCGCGGGGTCGCCCGGAAAGTATACGCGCTCCACCTTGGGGTGCGCGCCAAGCCAGCGGGCCACACGGACGGCATTGGCGCACTGGCGTTCCATGCGCAGCGGAAAAGTCTTGATGCCGCGCATGGTCAGGTAGCTTTCAAACGGCCCCAGCACCGGACCGGCAATGCGGGAAAGGGCGCGCAGGGCCTCGAAGTGCTGCTCGTCGGAGATCACGATACCGCCCAGCACGTCGCCGTGGCCGGCCAGGTACTTGGTGACGCTGTGAACCGTGAAGTTGGCGCCCAATTCCAGCGGACGCACCAGCAGCGGTGTGCCGAAGGTGTTGTCCACCACCAGGGCGGCGCCGGCCTGGCGCGCGATTTCGGCGATCTTGTCGATCTCGGGCACGCGCAGCAGCGGGTTGGAGATGGTCTCGACCAGGATGCAGCCGGGCCGGGCTTCCGCCACTGCGGCGCGCAGGGCATCGAGATCGCACACGTCCGCGAACCGGACGGCCACGCCCGCGGGCTCGAGCACCTTCATGAGCAGGCTGATGGTGGCGCCGTAGAGCGCGTCGGCCGCCACCACGGACTTACGCCGGTCTGCCAGCGCGGTGGCCACGGCCATCTGCACGGCCGCCATTCCAGAGGCGCAAGCCAGCGCGCCGTGGCCGCTTTCCAGCACGCTCATCAGCTCTTCGAGCGCGGTGTTCGTAGGGTTGTCGTAACGCGCGTAACTGTAGCCCGGTTCCGTCCGGGCAAAGACGCGGTCGAGCTGTTCCATGGAGTCGTAGAAATAGCTCGAGGCGGTGTGAATCGGAGTGGTGACGGGAACGTGCGGGCCGGGCTTCTTGCGGTCGCCCGCGTGGACGGCCTGGGTTTCGATCTTCACTTCGATTTCCTCTTCCAGCGCACGCCGGACTTGGTGTCCTCGATGATCACGCCCTGTTCCAGAAGCTGGTCGCGAATCTGGTCGGCGAGCGCGAAGTTCCTGGCTTTCTTAGCCGCGGTGCGCTCCGCGATACGGCGGTCGATTTCCGCATCGGAAAGCTCGCCGCTCGCGACTGTGGGCCTGAATACGTCGAATACGGAATCGAAGCGGCCGAGAAACTCGAGCGCCGCCGCGGCGTTGCCCGCGCGGAACTCGCCGGAATCCATGGCTGTGTTGGCGTCGCGCACGTACTCGAAGACGGCGGCCAGCGCTTCGGCGGTGTTGAGGTCGTCGTTGAGGCTCTCGGTAAATGCCTGCGAAGCCTGCGCGGTGCGGGCCATCAACGGATCGTTGACGCCGTCGGCGTAGTGGTCGGTTTCCAGCCGCAGCTTGAAATTGCGCAGCCGGTCGATGGCGAGGGCGGCCGATTTGAGCCCGTCGAAGGTGAAGTTGAGCGATTTGCGGTAGGGCGCCGAAGCCAGCAGGTAGCGGATGGCTTCCGGCTGGTACCCGCGGCCGAGCAGGTCGCGCAGGGTGTAATAGTTGCCCAGCGACTTGGACATCTTCTGGCCCTCCACCATCAGGAACTCGGCGTGCAGCCAAAAGCGCGCGAAGGGTTTGCCGGTGAGCGATTCCGATTGCGCAATCTCGTTTTCGTGGTGCGGGAAGATCAGATCGACGCCGCCGGCGTGAATATCCAGCGTATCGCCCAGGTACTTGATGGCCATCACGGAGCACTCGATGTGCCATCCCGGGCGGCCGGGGCCGATGGCGGAGGGCCAGAACGGCTCGCCTTCCTTGGGCGCTTTCCACAGCGCGAAGTCGCGGGCGTCGGCCTTTTCGTATTCGTCCACGTCGACGCGCGCGCCCGCCAGGTTGCCGCTGAAATCGTTGTGCGAGAGCTTGCCGTATCCGGGAAAGGTGGAAATGCGGAAGTACACCGAACCGTCGCTGGTGTAGGTGTGGTTCCCGGCGCCCAAACGCTCGATGGCCCCCACCATGTCGCCGATGTGCTCGGTGGCGGGGACCAGGCGCTCGGCGCGCTCCAGCCGCAGCGTGGCGCAGTCCTCCAGGAACGCCTTGGTATAGATGCCGGTGTATTCCCCCAGCGTCTTGTGCTGGGCCACGGCATTGCGGATGATCTTGTCGTCCACGTCGGTAATGTTCATGACGTGGTCGAGGCGGAATCCGCTGGCGCGCAGCCATTTGCGCAGGATGTCGAGGAAGGTGAAGGTCCGGAAGTTGCCGATATGGGCGTAATCGTAGACCGTGGGGCCGCAGGTATACATGCGGACGGTGTTGTCGCGCGCCGGCCAGAACTCCTCCACCCGCTGTGACAACGTGTTGTAGAAGCGCAACGCCATGATGACGGGGAAGTTTCATCGTAGCAGAGGCGGCGCACACCACGCGAATGCCCGTGTTGTACTATAAATAGTTACTTCATGAAGGCTTTACTGGAATCGCTCCAGCCCGGTGAGAGGGATTGGGATCTCGCCCAGGCGATCGATCCCGCCCGGCTGCCCGCGCATATCGCCATCATCATGGACGGCAACGGAAGGTGGGCGGGCCGGCGGCGATTGCCGCGCGTGGCCGGCCACAAAGCGGGAATCGGTCCCGTCCGCTCGACCGTCGAGACCTGCGCGCGCCTGGGCGTGAAAGTGCTCACTTTGTACGCCTTCTCCGTCGAAAACTGGAAGCGGCCGCGGGCCGAAGTGGAAACTCTGTGGCGGCTGCTGCGCTATTACCTCAAGCAGGAGCTTCCCGAACTGCAGAAGAACGACATCCGCTTGCAGGCCATCGGGCGGCTGGACGCGCTGCCCACGCAGGTCCGGCGCGAGCTCGATGCCGCCGTGGACGCCACGGCCGCCAACCGCGGGTTGCTGGTCAACCTGGCCATCAACTACGGCGGGCGCGCGGAGATTGTCGACGCGGTCAACGCGATTCTCGAGATGGCGCGGCTCGACGGCAGCATTGGATCGCTGAAGCTCGATGAGGACCTGATTGCCACGAACCTCTACACGGCTTCCTGCCCCGATCCCGACCTGCTCATCCGAACTTCCGGCGAGATGCGCATCAGCAACTTCCTGCTCTGGCAAATCGCCTACTCGGAGTTGTACGTCACCGAAACGTTGTGGCCGGATTTCACGCGCACGGACCTGCTCGAGGCCGTGCTGGAATACCAGAAACGCGACCGCCGCTTTGGCGGGCTCAGTGCGCCAGTCAACGGCGACGCGCAGGCCACGGACGAAACCTTCGTCGTAGCGCTCCGCTCGTCATGAAGCGGATTCTCACGGCGGTTGCGCTCATTCCCATCGTCGTCTACGTGGTTTTGTGGGCCAACTTCTGGGCCTTTCTCGCCGTGCTGGTGACGGTGGCCTTTCTGTGCTATCGCGAATTCAACGGCGTGGCGGCGGCTTACGGTTTCGGCGCGCCCGGTCCGCTGGGCTATGCCGCCGGGGTGCTGTTGCTGGCCTGGCGGCAGGAGACCTGGCTGCTGATCCTCGGCATAGCGCTCATCCTGCTGGCGCTGGCGATGAGCGGGAACGACCTGGCGAAATCGGTTCCGCGCGCGGCCCTGCTGCTGGCCGGCATCGTCTACGTTTTCGGCTGCTGGAAATGCGCCATGCCCCTGCGCGAGCTGAATCCGCATTGGCTGATGTATGCGCTGCTGGTCAACTGGGTGGGCGATATGGGCGCATATTATGTGGGCCGGCGCTGGGGTCGTCATAAGATGGCGCCGCGGATCAGCCCGAACAAATCGTGGGAAGGGGCGGTGGCGTCGGTGGCGGCGTCGGTTCTGGTCGCCGGGGCGTACCTGTGGCACTTCGTGCCGGGCGTGGGGGTGGCGCAAGCCGTTGCGCTCACGGTGGCCGCCAACGCCGCTGGCCAGCTCGGCGACCTGACGGAATCGGCCATGAAGCGCGGCGCCGGCCTGAAAGACAGCGGCGGGATTTTGCCCGGCCACGGCGGCTTCCTCGACCGCGTGGACAGCACGCTGTTTTCCCTCCCGCTGATTTACGCCTGGCTGAAGCTGGCGGGGTGATCTGTGGCGCCGGGGTTGCCGCCTTGCAGCCCGAACTTGTCCAGGAACCTGAAAAACTGGTCTGGGTTCATACCCCTTGGGGTAACCGCCACGTTCAGGGTGCTATAATCGCGCGTCCGGAGTCCTCGAACACAATTCCGGTTCAGAGGCGGCATCGTCGATGGCACAGTTGCTTGCACAACCGTACGGAACAGCCCGCTTGGGCGATTTCTTGGTCGGGCACTTGTCGGACAGGCGATGGAGCGAGTTTCGGGCGGCAGTCGCATTCGTCAAGTACTCTGGCGTTCGCCACATAGAGGCCGGACTGCGATCATTTTCAGCGTATGGCGATGTCCGGGTGGCAGTCGGGGTGGATTGCCAAGGCTCTTCGTTCGAAGGTTTAAGCGCGCTCCTTGCCGCGACTCGCGAGCGCGGGGCAATCTGGGTTTTTCACAACGAGAACCTATCGACCTTTCACCCGAAGGTATACCTATTCAAGAGCCGTAGTCGGGCTGATGTTGTTGTCGGGTCTGGCAACCTGACCTCCGGGGGGCTGTTCACGAACTATGAAGCCTCTCTGGCGTTGAGTCTTGACCTAGCCGATGAGCGGGATCGCTCGTTGCTGGAATCCGTAGAGCAGATGCTTGACCTCTGGATCAATCCGGCCAGTGGTACGGCGCGCGTCCTTGACGAGGCCCTCCTCCAGGAGTTGCTCCGGTCCCGCTACGTTGTGCTCGAAGCGCAGCGGCCGTCGGAAGCAGACCCGGACGCACCGACTGCTGCCCAGACCCGACGAACGAGGCCGGACGGCTTGTTCGCGCGAGTTGGTGTTCAAGCGCCGCCGGCCGTCCCGCGCACTGCAACAACCCGTGCACAGGCGCCAACGCTCCTCGCCACCGCGCGAAGCCTTGTCCGGGGATTCGTGATGACCCTCCAGCAGACGGATGCAGGATATGGCCAAACATCCCGCGGCACCACGCGACGATCTCCGGAGGTCTTCATACCGCTGGCGGCCCGCAACTATTCTCCGGTATTCTGGGGCTGGCAAGATCTCTTCGCCGAGGACAGTGCTCGGCGCGGCAAATGGGATCGTCGAGGCGTCCGGGTTCGGATTGGGACGCAAGTCGCCGAAGTAAACATGATGACCTGGCCTGTCAAACACGATTTCCGTCTCCGAAGCGAAGCGCTGAGGAGCGCAGGGAGTGTTGGCGACATTCTGCGTTTGGAAAAAGTAGAACGTGCGGCCGACTACGACTATTACGCCGAGATTGTCCCGCAAGCGAGCAGTGAATACGATTACTACCTGGGCCTCTGCACCGAGGCCGTGAGGAACTCAGACAAGCGATGGGGCTACTACTTGTAGTTCTTGAAGTGCAGGATGTACTCAGACGCCGAAGCGTTCTTCTTGAAAATGTCGCGTGAGACCAACATCTCCATCGGTATCGCTTCGGCTCCTTTCAAGCCGATGGATTCGCCCACTTCCTGCAGGAGGGACGCTGTCTCGATCTCCACTCTCTCTCCGCCAGCGATCGTGTGATTGTTTCCGACGACCACGAAGGCAGACGCCCCATTCCGGAGCACGGATCGAAAGCTCGTAAGAACCTGTTTCATGTCATCGAAGTACTTGGCCAGCAACGACGGCAGGTTTTGCCGCCTGAAGCCTGCGCCAGAGTCCTGGTTGAGCCGATGAATCTTCTCAACTAGTTTCACAAGGCGTGATGGATAATTCCTCTTCCTCTCATGGAAGCGATCCCAGTAGCTGTTCTTCAATCTGTTCGAGATCTCGCGATTACCGATCATTTCATGATCGCGCGCACGATGACTCGGCCGCGTCAATAGCTGGAGGTAGATGAGGCTCAACCTGTCCGTATCGAGGTACGGGAGTGCCGTGGCGTAGGGCGGTGACGTGATGACCAGATCGACCGCGTCTTGGAGGGTCGCCATGTGCTTCAAGGGTGTTCTGGCGTCGCCTTCGCCGATCGAATGTGTTCCCGGTTCGTTGAAGGCCTTCTCGATAAGAAGACTCACTACGAGGCGGACGGACCGTCCAAGCTCTTCAAGAAACTCCTTAATCGGGTCGATGTCGGCGTCGAGTCGGATTTCCTTCCTCACCCGCAGATCGTCCTCCTTTTGCCACGAAACAGCTCGAAGGATGTTGCTCAAGGACAGCCACATCAATTGCGTGACGGGAGTTTGCCGAAGTGCGTGGATGTATGCGGAAATTCTATCCAGGTCCTCTATGACCTGGGGAGAAAACCAGCAGGAGAGATAGGATTGATCGGCTTCCGGCAATCCGCGGAAGTAGATTGGCTGCGACGACCGAGATCGTGGTGTCTGAAGTAGATAGTCGCGAACCTGATTGTAGGAATCTATTATCTTCCTCGGTGGAGTAGAAAGAAGGGCACACTTCGTCCGCGCCATCAGCACGGACAATGGGTTTAAGTCGAGGCCGTATGCGGAGTGGCCGCAGGCTACAGCTTCGACAAGGGCGGTGCCGCTTCCGCACATGGGATCGAGGACCGTGCTAGCCACGTGGAGATCCGAGATATTGATCAGAGCAAGAGCAAGTTGCGGGAAGAACTTCCCTCTGTACTCGTGTATCCCATGAGTGCCGTAACGCAGACATCGCCGGTTTGGCAACGGCACATCGCCTCGGAAGGGTAGGATGCGCTGAAGCTCGCTGAATTGCACACCGTTACGCACGACATTGGCCGTAGCTTCTGCTCGGACCTGGCGTGTATAGTGCGAGAATCCAGCCTGCACGACCTCCCAATACGCCAATCGAGATGCGAGATCTTCCGGCGCGAGTTCCGAATCTGTCTCGAAAACGACCGAGGAATCGATGTGCCCTGCCACCGGCCGCAACTCCGATCTGGCGAGTGTCCGCAGTTCAGCGATGGCGAGCTTTCGCTCGAATGGCTGAATATAGCTCTTCAAGTAGCAGGTGACCAGTTTCACACGCCCTCGCGGTTTCTGTTCTGGAGTATTAGGATGTGCTCGGTCTTAATCTTCCCGTACGCCGGATTGAAAGCCTTTCGGCTCTCTCGTAGCTTCCGGTGAATCCTCTTCACCTCGATGAAGCCAGTCTCACGCGCAACTGACGCGAGCACTTCGGCGTTGTTAACTTTGTTGCCGTTCAAAATGGAGTCACCCAACACGAAGCATGCGAATCGAGATGGTCTGAGGCGATTGTGCAGCCACAGCAGGATGGTTCGGAGTTCAGATCGAAACGTCTCGACATCCGCTTTGTTGGGACCTTTCCGGCTGTACTTGCGATGGCTTCCAATTTCAATTTTCTTAAAAGCATAGGGGTCCATCTCAAGCCACAGCATGCGCGTCATGTGGTAGAGGTGGTAGCTGTAGGCGTTCGGGTACGGGGGCGAACAGACGACTAGATCGAAGAAAGGAGTGCTCGGAGTTTCCAGTAGATTTGCATTCACCACCGTGCATGAGAAGCGCTCCTCGACTATTTCCGCGAACTGCTTGGACGCGGCTATCGCGTCTGTAAGAGCGCGGGCAAATCGGGCGTAGGTGTCCCCGGGCTTGAGGTTCTTCTCTCGACGGACGTATCGGGTGTCCGAATCCTGGCGGGACACGGCGACGATTATGGACGATAGGGCTGCCTTCGCCAGCACAAGGCTCTGGGGTGATGGCGACGACCACACCCATCGCTTCAGGTCAGCCAGTTCTTCGATTATGAAGTCGTGGAACCAGAAGCGAATTGCATCTGGCGGTGCCGTCGAACCATTCGGCTCCTCCCTTTGCTGTGCGAAGAGCGCTAATTGCTCTCGACCGGAGGCGTGATCAGCCGCCGCAAGAGACCTGTCGACGAGGGAACTCAGGAAGTCGGAATCCTCCGGCCGAAGTCTCGTTGTTTTCGCCTGTGTGATGAGGCACGCTAGAGGATTGGCATCGACGCCCACAGCGTTCCGCTTCAGGAGTAGCGCTTCGACCAAAGTGGTGCCACTGCCGCAGAATATGTCCGCGACAGTCTCGCCGACCGAGGAGAGCGCCTGAATCAGGGCATTGGGGATCTGCGGGATGAACTTGGCGGGGTAAGGATGAAGCCCATGAGTGAGGTACGCGGTCTTGGCATCGAAGAAGTCCCAATCGATTTTGTCGAGCGCCGAGAGATCCGCTGACTGTTCGGACGATTGATCTGACGCATTGGGGGTGCCGAGCTTCGCGAAGTGCTCAATGCGCTCTGCCTCGTGGGTGGTGAACGTGCGCCAGCCTTTCCTGTCACGGCGCGGCTCAGGAATGACTCCCTCGCGTAGCCACCGGAGCAGAGTGTCCCGGTGGACGCCTGCCTTGGCCGCAACATCCGCCGTGGAGAGCGCTTGACTTTGCACAGGAGTAGCCATTTTGCATATAGTTGCATATAGATCGGCGCAAGTCAACTCGAATAGTGGTGTTAGCTGGCCTGCGGGCTGCCCTTCCTGAACATTTTCGCTCATTCTTCGCCATGGAACTCATCGGCTGTCGGGGCCGAATCTTTAGGGCAGTAAGCGATCCACATGCGCCACTGATCGCGTCGCGGGCTTGACTTCTCCTCACATTGTATGTACAGTGTAGGCGTGGAATTCGATTGGGATTCCCAGAACCGGAAGCATGTCGCGCAGCACCGGGTCACCCCGGAAGAAGCCGAGCAGGTGCTCCGGAACGATCCCCTGGTGGTTCAATTCCAGGATCATGCCGCCGAGGAACGGGTGCTCTGCCTGGGGCAAACGAACAGGGGCAGGCTGCTGGCGGTGGTGTATACCGAACGAGGCCAGGCGATCGGGGTGGTCACGACGTACCCTATGACCACCCGGCAGGAGGAGTTCTACTTCAGGAAGCGATAACCCCTATGGCGAGCAAGAAGACAGCCCAAATGATCGCGATGCCGAAATTCAAGAGCGAAGCCGAAGAGGCGGCCTGGTGGGACGCCCACCCCGACTTCATCGTGGAGCAATTCGAGAAGGCAGCCAAGGAAGGGCGCTTGTTACGGGGCATCCCGAAGTCCAAGAGCGTCACCATCCGGATACCCATGAGGGATCTGGAGGCCGCCCAACGCCTCGCGGACCGCAGGGGGCTGCCGTACCAGACCTACATGAAGATGCTCCTGCATCAGGCCCTCGAGAAAGAGCGGCTGGCAGGGTAGTGGCTTCGCAAGGCGAGACCCCGCAACGCCGATCCATCGTCCACGGACGGCCCGGCTTGGCCGTAGGCCGGGTGAGCCGCGCCTCATCACGCGACGGTCCCCGGGTTTACAGGTGGATGATGCCGCGCTGGATGGCGGCGGTCGCGGCTTGCGTGCGGTCCTGGACACCTAGCTTGCTCAGGATGTTCTTCACGTGGTTTTTGACCGTGTGCTCGGCGATACCCAGCGCGTACGCGATCTGCTTGTTCGCCAGGCCCCGCACGATCAGTTCCAATACCTGGACCTCGCGGGCGCTGAGATCGGGCCTCGGCAGTTGCGCCGCCAGCGATGCCGCCACCGCGGCCGGTAAGTAGGTGTGGCCCTCATTGACGGCGCGGATCGCCTTCAATAGCTCATCGTGCAGGACGTCCTTCGTCAAGTACGCCAGCACCCCCGCCGTCAGGGCGCGGCGGATGTCTTCGTCACCGCCGTAAGTGGTCAGCGCGATCATCCTGGCGGTGGGAAACTCCGCCCGGATGGCCGTGGCCGCTTCCACTCCTCCCATCCCAGGCATGCGCATGTCGAGCAGCGTCACATCCGGCCGGTGCTGGCGGAACAACTCCAGGGCCTGATGGCCGTTGGAGGCCTCCGCCACCACCGTCATATCGGGCTGCATGTTGACGATGGTACTCACGCCCACCCGCGCCACCAAGTGGTCTTCGGCAACCAGAATCCGGATCTTATCGCTCATGGCAATGGCACTTTCACTTCCACCTCGGTTCCGCCTCCGGGTTGACTCGCCAGGCGCAGTTCGCCGCCCAGCCGCTCGGCGCGCTCGCGCATCCCGATGAGTCCGAAATGCCCGCCTTGGGAGGAAAACGCGTCCTGCTGCTCGAAGCCGCGGCCATTATCGACAATCCGCAGGAAGAGCTGGCGCGCCTCGATGTGCAGCTTGACCCAGATCCGGCTCGCTCCGGCGTGTTTCAGAACGTTCGTGACGGCCTCCTGCGCGATGCGCAGCAAGTGCTGCTCCGCCTCTTCCGGCAGAGCGGTCCGCGGCCCGCTGACATCCACGTCCACGTCGACCCCCGACCCCGCCGTCCACAGCCGCGCGCTCGATTCCAGGGCCGCCGCCAGGTCCTGCCCTTCCAGGACCGAAGCCCGCAAGTCCATCACCGAACGCCGCGCCTCGGTCAGGCTGTGCCGCGCCATCTTCCGCGCCATATCCAGGTACTTGCGCACCGGGGCCGTCTCGTCGGGCAGGCACATGGCTACCGCGTCGAGCTGCGAAGAAATGCCGACGAAACCCTGCGCCAGCGTGTCGTGAATCTCGCGCGCCAGCCTGGCCCGCTCATCCAGCACCAGCGCGAACCGGTAGCGGATCTGCCGCACACGCAGCCGGAACACGGCCCACGCGCAGGCCAGCACCAGCGCCGCGCACAGCAGGCGGAACCATGCCGTCTCGTAGAACTGCGGCAGCAACTCGAAGGAGTACGCTACTTGGCTGGCCGCCCCGCCTGGCAGATCGGCTCTCACGATAAACCGGTAGCGGCCGTGCCGCAGGCTGTTGTAGTTGATCAGCCGCCGGCCCCCAGCCGAAACCCACTCCGTGTCCAGCCCTTCCAGCTTGTAGGAATACCGCACCCGCTCCGGCGCGCTGAGATGGATGGCGGTGTAGCGGATCTGGATGCGCTGGCTCCCCGGCGCCAGCCGCGCCGCGCGCCTGAGATCCACTGGCAGGCCGTCGGCCGTCATCTCCACCAGGTGCACCACCGGCGCCGGCCCGGCCCGCTGCAGGGCGCGCGGATCGAGCACCGCGAGCCCCCGAGCGGTCGTGAACCACAGGCGCCCGTCGGAGGTCCGGATGCCGCCCCCGCCGATGGGATAGCTGGGCGAGCATTGCGCGCTGCGCAGGCCGTCTTCCACGCCGTAATTCGCCGGTTCCAGACTTTTCCTCTTATGTTCGGCGAACTCGCGCAGTTGGCGCTTGGCAATCCGGCAGATGCCCCGCGTGGTGCTCAGCCAGAGCGATTCGCCATCGTCCGTCAGGCTGGCGATATTGTCGCTCAACAGCCCGTCTTTGGCTGTAAACGCCTGGAACCGGCCGTCCCGCAGCGCATCCAGACCCCCGCCGAAAGTCCCGATCCACAGTGTGCCGTCGGGGTCCTGGTACAACGAGCGGATCTGGTTGTTCGACAGCCCATCCGCCATCGTAAACAGCCGCGCGTCTTCACCTTGAATTCGCCACAGCCCTTTCCCGTAAGTCCCCGCCCACAAGGCCCCATCGCGCCCTTCGCACAGCGTCACCACCGCGTTCACCAGCAAAGGCTCGCCCTGAATCACCTGGCGAGCCTCCTTCCCGCGAAGCTCGCTCAAGCCTCCCGGTTTCGCCAGCCAGAGCCGCCCCCGCGAATCCTCGAGGGCTTCGAATACATTGCGCCGCCCCAGCGGATCGCGAGGCGCATAGTTGTCGAAATGCTCGCCGTGCATCCGCGCCAGTCCTCCGCGCGTGCCGATGAGCAGGTCGCCCGTGCGGCTCTCCCGAATCGAAAACACATCGTTATCCGGCAACCCGTCGCTGGTGGTGAACAGCCTCGGCCTTTCACCCCAGAACAGCAGCAGCCCGCCTTCGTGGAATCCCACCCAGATGCGGCCTCGGTGGTCCTGGAAGACGGTGTTGGGCTCGTCGCTGGGCAGCCCCTCGCTCTTGCCGTAAACCGTAAACACATCGTCCCGGATACGGTTGAGCCCGCTGTTGGCGCCCACCCAGAGGTTGCCCTCGCGGTCTTCGAACAAGCACCGCACCATCTCGCGGGGGAATCCGCCTTCGCCGCTCGAGGTCACCAGACGCCCTGCTTCTAGCCGTGCCAGCCCGGCGTTGGTGCCCACCCAAATGTTGCCATCGCGATCTTCCCACAGCGCCCGAACCGGCCCGTTGGGCAAGCCATCGCGCTCGGTGTACCTTCGGATTTTGCCCGCCGGCGATCGCTCCATCAGCACCAGGGTTCCGCCCAGCCAGAGATTGTCCTGCCGGTCCAGCAGCATGCTCGTGACAATGTTGCCACCGAGGTCCGCGGCATCCACCACCGGCAAAAACCTCCCGCCCACCAGCTTGCCCACGCCGCCGAAACCCCCAACCCACAAATCGCCGCGCCAGTCTTCGCGGATCGCGCGCACCGCGGTCACCGGCAGGCCCGGCCCCGGCGCCAGATTCGTGAACTTCCCGTCTCGATACCGGCTGAGATACACGCCCGCCACAATCCACAGCGTCCCCGCGTGGTCCGCGACGAGCGCGGTGATGGCATTGTCCGGCAGCCCCTGTTTGGTGGTGTAGGTGCGAAACTGTTTGTCGCGATAACACGTCAGGCCGTTGGACGTGCCGATCCACAACGCCCCGTCGCGGGCCGCCGCCAGCGCCGTAATCGAATTTCCCGGCAGATCGCCGCTGTCCTTGTTGAAAACCACGAATTCGTAGCCGTCGAACTGGGCCAGCCCTTCATCGGTGCCCAACCAGAGATACCCGTCGGTGGTCTGCGCGATGGCGCGGATGGTATCCTGCGGCAGCCCGTGTTCCTGGCTCCACACGGTTCGCGAATACTGCGTCAGGCTCTTTTGCGGATCGAGCGCCAGCGCGCCGCGCGTCAACACGCACAACAGAACCGCCCCAGCAGTGACTCGTGCTCTCATCCTTGTCTTCAGTATAATCAGCGACTTGCGTCCAGGCGCCGGTAGTGGCTCGCGAAGTGGATCAGCGGCGCACCGCCGGCCACGCGCGCGCCCACCATTTCGCCGACGAAGACGTCGTGGTCGCCAGCCGTGAAGCGTTGCCGCACGACGCATTCGATGGCCGCCAGCACGCCCGCGACTATCGGCACGCCGGTCTTGCCGCGCCGCCAGTTCAATCCATCGAAACGGTCCTGCCCCTTACGGGAGAAGCGCTCCGCAAGATCCCGTTGGCCCTCTGCTAACACGTTGATTCCGAAGTGCGCCGACGCGCGGAAGGCGTCGATCACGCTCACCCGGTGGCCCAGGCAGATCAGGATCAGCGGAGGATCGAGCGAAGCCGAGGTGAAGGAACTCACGGTCAACCCGTGCGGCGTTCCCTGCGCGTCCAAAACGCTGGCGATGGCGACGCCGGTAGAGAAGCGCCCGCAGGCGCGCCGGAATTCGGCACTGGTGACGCCCACCTCGCTTGACATGAGAATAAATTCAATCCTATCATGTAGTTGACTGATGCGGGAAGGAATGTCGCCCCGTGCCTGGAGAAGGAGGCTGAGTTTTGATCAAGCTGGACATCATCAACGAGGTCGTAAACAGGACCGGCATCACCAAGACCAAAGCCGAAATGGCGGTCGAAACCGTCTTCGAATCCATGAAGAAGGCGCTCGAACAGGGCGACCGCATTGAGTTGCGCGGATTTGGCGTGTTCAACGTGAAGCCGCGCAAGACGGGGATCGGACGCAACCCGCGCACCGGCGCGGAGGTTTCCATCCCGCCGGGGAAAGCCGTGCGATTCAAGCCCGGCAAGGAGTTACAGACGCTGCAGTAGACCGCTACACGCGGCGGTTCATCGTGTCCTCTCAGGATCTCCCTCTTGCCTCGTACCCCCTCTACGCCGAAGACGGTAACGGCCAAGCCGTCGCCGCCGCGGAAACTCCCTCGCGCCCGCGCTATTGGCTTCATGCTCTGCTGTTTACGCTGACGCTCGCGACCAGCACCGTGGTGGGCGCGGCCATTCAGCACGATTTCCAAAGCAATCTGCCGCTCGATCTGGAGCGCAGTTTCTCGTTGTACGCGTGGTTCTGGCGGCATCCCGCCGGTCTGCTGCAAGGTCTGCCCTTCTCCCTGACCCTGCTGACCATCCTGCTGGCGCACGAGTTCGGACACTACATCGCCGCGGCGTATCACGGCGTGGATGCGAGCCTGCCGTATTTTCTGCCGTCGCCGTTCATGGGCACGTTCGGAGCCTTCATCCGCGTACGCTCCCCGATTTATTCCAAGCGGGCGCTGTTCGATATCGGAGTCTCGGGCCCTCTGGCCGGATTCGTGTTTCTGCTGCCGGCTCTTTCGGTCGGCCTGGCATTTTCCAAAGTGATCCCCGGCATCGAGCAGCAGGGCAGCCTGCATTTTGGCGTCCCCGGCTTCGAGTGGCTGCTGGAGCGCCTCATTTTCCCGGGGGTGGCCTCGAGCGATATCTACCTGCATCCCGTGGCCCGCGCCGCGTGGGTGGGAATGTTCGCGACCGCATTGAACCTGCTTCCCATCGGGCAGCTCGACGGCGGACACATTGTGTACTCGTTCTTTCCGCGGCGTCACCGGACCATCTCGACGGTGCTGTGCGTCCTGTTGCTGCCGCTGGGAAAGTTCTGGCTCGGATGGCTGATCTGGGCGGTGCTGCTGTTCTGGCTGGGGCGGGGCCATCCCGGGATCTACGATTCGACGGAGCTCGGCGCCGGCCGGCGCAAGCTGGCATGGATCGCCCTGGCAGTCTTCATTCTGTGTTTCACCTTCGTGCCGATCGGCGACGGCGGATTGTAGACCGCCATGAAGATAACGGCCACCATCATCACGCTCAACGAAGAGCGGAACATCGCCCGCGCCATCGAGAGCCTGCGCTGTTGCGATGAAATCCTGATTGTCGACAGCGGATCGGTGGACCGGACCGTGGAACTGGCCGAGAAGCTGGGCGCGCGCGTGATCGAAGCCGGCTGGCTCGGATTCGCGGCGCAGAAAAACCGGGCGGCGGAACAGGCGGCCCACGATTGGATTCTCTCGCTCGACGCCGATGAGGCGCTGAGCGAAGCCCTCGAAGCCGAAATCTGGAACCTCAAGAAGAGCGGCCCGCAGTACGACGCCTATACCATGCCGCGCATGGCCCGCTACCTGGGCCGCTGGATTCTGCACTCGGGCTGGTACCCCGACCGCAAAGTGCGGCTCTACGACCGGCGCAAGGCCGAATGGACCGGCGATTTCGTCCACGAGAGCGTCCAGGCGCGCGGGCGCGTGGGCCACCTGGAGAGCAACATCCTGCACTTCACCTGCGAATCGCTTTCCGAGCACCTCAAGACCATGGACCGCTACACCACGCTGGCCGCGCAGGAGCTGGCCGCGCGCCAGGTGAGGGTCCCGCTCTCGCGTCTGATTGTGGACCCCGCCTGGGCGTTTGTAAAAACCTACCTCTTCCAGCGCGGCTTTCTGGATGGACCGGAGGGTTTGGCCATCGCCCAGATGGCGGCTTTCTACACGTTTCTGAAATACTCCAAAGCGAGAAACATGAGCTGATGCGCATCCTGCACCTCGATGCCGGAAAGGAAATGCGCGGCGGCCAGTGGCAGGTGCTCCGCCTGATGGAAGGGCTGGCCGCGGCGGGCGTGGAATCCACGCTGCTGGCGCGCCGCCGCGGGCCGCTCTTCGAGGCCGCGCGCCAGCGGGGCTGGCGCGTCGAGCCTCTGGGCCTGGTGCGGGCCATGCTGCTGGCCCGCCGGCACGACCTGATACACGCCCACGACGCGCGCAGCCACACGCTGGGGGTTATGGTGAAGCCCGGGCGGCTGGTGGTCTCGCGGCGCGTGGCGTTCCCGGTGCGCTCCGCTTGGAAGTACCGGCGCGCCCGGCGGTATCTGGCGGTGTCGGAGTTCGTGAAGTCGGTTCTGGTGGCCGGAGGCGTGCCGGAAGAAAAAATCGCGGTGGTTTACGACGGCGTCCCGCTGCTCGAACCCGCGCGCGGCTCGAGCGTAGTGGCCCCGGCCAACGCCGGCGATCCCCGCAAGGGCGCTCCGCTGGCCGTGGATGCCGCCAGGCTCGCGGGCGTGGAGCTGAAGCTCTCGACGGATCTGGAGCGCGATCTCCGCGACGCCGCGGTCTTCGTCTACATCACGCATAGCGAAGGCCTCGGCTCGGGCGCGCTGCTGGCGATGTCGGCGGGCGTGCCCGTGGTGGCGAGCGGCGTGGGCGGCCTGCCCGAGATCGTCCGCCACGGCGAGAACGGCCTGCTGGTGGACAATACGCCCCAAGCTATCGCCGCCGCTGTCCGCCAACTGCTGGACGATTCCGCTTTCGCGCGCCGCGTGGGCGATGCGGCGCGCCGCACCGTGATGGAACGTTTCACCGTGGACCGGATGGTTCGCCGTACCATGGAGGTTTACCGGCAGGTGCTCTCATGATAGAAGCCATTCTCGCGTTCCTCTTCGGCTTGCTGGCCGGCAGCTTTCTGAACGTCTGCATTCACCGCTGGCCGCGCGGCCGTTCGGTGGTGAAGCCGCGCTCGCACTGCGTCCGCTGCCGCAAAACCATCGCCTGGTATGACAATATTCCGCTCGTGAGTTATGCCGTGCTGAGAGGCCGCTGCCGCCATTGCGGCAAGCGCATTTCCGCGCGCTATCCGCTGGTCGAGTTGGTCGCCGGACTGCTGTTTTTCTATTTCGTCTTCACGCTCGGGCCGACGCTGGCCGCGGTCAAGATGTGCATCTTCACCGCCATCCTGGTGGGGCTGATCTTTTGCGACCTGGAGAAGCGCATCCTGCCCGACGAGTTGACGGTGGGCGGCGTGCTCGCCGGGCTTGTGTTTGCGCTGTTCGTGCCTGTGCCGGACATCACCGCTGGTGCGCTGCTCTGGATCTTCGGCGCGGATTTGCATGGCACCCTCGAATCCTTGGCTGAATCGGTGTGCGGAGCGCTGCTGCCGGCGCTGGTTCTATGGGGCGGCGGCTGGATTTATTACAAGGTGCGCCACCGCGAAGGATTGGGCTTCGGCGACGTGAAACTGGTCGCCATGGTAGGCAGTTTTCTGGGCATGCGCGGGGCGCTGCTGACGCTGATCATCGGCTCGATCTTCGGCTCGGTTCTGGGCTACGGCTACATCAAGGCCACCGGCAGGGACGCCGCCACCTACGAGTTGCCCTTCGGCACGTTTCTGGGCGCCGCCGCGCTGGCGGCGGCCATCGCGGGGCCCAGGGTGCTGGGGTGGTACGGGGGGATGTAGGCGAGCTCGACCCGGCGCTATGCCCCGCGAATCGGACCGCGCCCTCCGGGCCACCCCGCCCCGCTTGCTTGGCGGGCGAGGTGCCGGAAAGCGTCTTGGATTACCCAGTCAATCCGGGGAGATCCTCTATTTCGCGCGCCACGGCGAACTGGCCGTTGCAGTTAATCACCGCCCAAGCGGTTTTCGAGGTGGCATCGATTCCGTAGGTTCCTAAGCCATAGCTCGATTGCCAGGGACCCGCCACGAACTTCTTCGTGCCCCCCGTATTTCTGGCGACGGCGTTCACCCAGTCGCCACTGGCATCCATAGAGGCAATGCCGAACCCTCCGTTGCCGGCAGTCCTGGGCGGCGAATCGTAGCTCATGGAGAGGGCGAACGTATCCGTCTCGTCGGAGCCCAGCGCGGAGCCCATACCCCAGAGAATGAAAATGTCACTGGCCAGCGCTCTGGAATTCGATGCGTCCGCTTTCGCCTTCCAGCCGGTATTTACCGCCTTCGCCAGGGGAACGCCGTTAGCGTCAGTCGCCTTACTGTTGGCGACGCCGGAGAGAATCTGAGCGGTAGTCGGGCTGCCATCGGCGACCGGACCGGAATTATCCTGCACGCCCGTGTAGAACCCACCCGCCGCAACCACGAACTCCTTGCCTACCAGGCTGTAACCGTACGTCTCCTGCTTCGTAAAGGTATAAGAGGAGATGCTCGGGATTTGCAGCTCGCTGGTGGCGCCCTTGTTGATGCTCAGAGACATGTCGATGGTGACTACCGCCGCGTAGTAATCGACCGTTACGTTGGGGCCATCCACCGTGACGATCTGGAACCCGATCGAATTTAGCTGCTGGGAGAGGGGCTGGCGCCGGCGAATGCCGAACTTAGGCAGGTCGTAATAGTCGTCGTTCGACTTACCTCCGTTGGCGGCCGAATTCGTAAGACTGCCGGCCGGAACGTAGAACTTAGAGCTGTTGGAAGAGGCGAGTATCTGAGTTACCTTCGCGGTGCCGGTGGTCGTGGTGACAAACGAACGGTCGTACATGTGATCGTGGCCATGAATGAAGTACCGTACGCCACTGGAGGCCAGACTATTGATGAATTGGTCCGTCAGGGCGGGATTCAAGTCCGGCGAGTTTCCAAACAGCACATCGGCGTGCTGGCACGTGATCAGGCCCTTATGGGCAAATACGAACGCATGGCTGCCGGGTTGGCGGTTTTGAAGCTGGCGGGTGATCCACGACTGCTGGGTGCCGATGGCGGTAGCCAAGTTATATGCGGGACCCGCTGTCGCTGGTGCGGCCGGAGTGAACTGATCGAGCAGTATGAAACGCGCGGTTTCGAAATCGAACGAATAGCTCAGGCCCCGTAGATCGCCGGTAACCGTCGCATCGGGGCTGCTGAGATTCACGCCGGCCTGGAAGGACGAACCGGGATCGGGCATTGCCGGGATACCGAGGTTGGCATTGTCCGGCGAGATGACGGCGGCGGCGGCGTAATCGAACTTGGCCGCCGGTGTGGCGTTATGAATGCCGTTCTGGGTTTGAGGGTAAAGAGCCTGACACTCGGCAGCCTGGGGGGCGCCGTCGTCGTGGTTGCCGCGGAGCGGGAAGAAGCCGATCCCGCGGTCGTAGAGCGGTTGCGCATACAGTGCGCGAACGTCTTCGCCGGGGAGAGTGCCGCCATCGCAAAGGTCGCCGACATGCACCACGAATTTGACCTTGTTCGCGATGAATTGTCTCTGGATCTGCTTGAGAATGCCGACCGCGCAGGTCACCGGGTCGTAGCCATCGTCCGGGACGGTCCACTGTGTGTCGTTCATCACGCCAAACTTCCAGGCCCCCGGCGAAGTAGTAGCGTTACCGGCCCCGGTCCTGGCGTGGCCCTTCGGAGTGCCCGCCAATGCCAAGGCGCCCGCGCCCATGGCTGTGCGGTTCAGAAACTGTCTTCGGTTTGATCTCATAGAATCCGAAACTCTCTTTTTATCTTCTGGTACCATTCTCTCTACCTCATTTCCGAAAGCCGGTTTTGTGCACAATGACTCTGGCATGCCTGCCTTGGGAGCATTCGGAACGAATGGATCCTGTCAGGCCTGCAAGCTAAGATCGTTTACCTCGGGCCCATGGAGAAGCCCCGACCACTCCGAGAGGGATGTTCCGTCGGGATAGACCAGAGCTTATGTGTGCCGCTTGCGGCCGCAAAGTAACCGGGCAGCCGCAACTTCCGACGGGGCGCACGGATTCCATGACTGTTGGACCCAATGACGCTTTGTAATTCCGACCCGAGAGCGACTGCCATTCCCGATGGAGGTGGCGTGCCAAGTCACCTATCCGTATCGATGTCGCGGCGGCGCGCGCTTACGATTCGAGGATGCAGTCTACGCTAGGATACGGCGTGAATGTTAGTGGCGAGTGTCGGGCAAGTGAATAGTGTGTAAATTCTTGGCCCGTGCGAGGCCGAGACTGGGTTTCGCTCAGTCCCTACCGCCCCATCCAGCCGCCGTCCACGGTGAGCACTGTCCCGTGGATATAGTCCGAGGCGTGCGACGCCAGGAAGACCGCGACTCCCGCCAGGTCCTGCGGGGTTCCCCACCGGCCGGCCGGAATCCGCTCCAGTATCTGGCGGCTGCGCGTCGCGTCGGCGCGCAAGGCGGCGGTGTTATCGGTGGCCATGTATCCGGGCGCAATGGCGTTCACATTGATGCCCTTGGACGCCCATTCGTTGGCCAGCGTCTTGGTGAACTGCGCCACACCGCCCTTGGCCGCGGCGTACGACGGCACGAAGATGCCGCCCTGGAACGCCAGCAACGAAGCCACGTTGATGATCTTTCCGCTGCCCTGCGCCAGCATGTGGCGGCCCGCCAACTGGCAGAACCGGAACACCGCGGTGAGATTGATCTCGATGACGTCCGCCCAGTCCTTTTCCGAAAACTCGGCGGCGGGAGCGCGCCGGATGATCCCCGCATTGTTGATGAGAATGTCGATGGAGCCGAGTTCCTTCACCGTGAACTCGACCAGCTCCGCGCAGGCTTTCGCGTCGGAGACGTCGGCCACGGCTTCGACCGGCCTGGCGCCTGCCGCGCGCACGGCTTCGCAAACCTCGGCGATGCCCTTGGTATTGATGCCGTGCACGACAACGTTGGCGCCTGCCTGCGCCAGCCCCACCGCCATGCCCGCCCCCAGACCGGTCTGCGATCCGGTCACCAGAGCGTTCTTACCTTTGAGATTGAATAAGTCGATCATTGCCTGTTACCTCGTAAAATGTGCGGCCATCGCCAGAAAGAAGACCGTGCCCACGCCGATGACCGCGCCATGCGGCAACCCCAGCGCCTTGGGATTCTTCACGTCCAGCTCTTCCCTGCGCATGTAGGCGGGCCGGCCGCCTTTCAACTCGCTCAAGATGAACGCGATGTTCCATAACGTCTTCTTCACCCGCCCGCGCGCGACCACCAGGATCAACGCCATGATGCCGCCAACAATCGCGGTGATGATAAAGATGCCGAACCAGTCCCGCCATCCCACGATCGCCCCCACGGCCGCCATCAGCTTGACGTCGGCGGCGCCCATGGCGCGCAGCGCGTACAAAACGAAATACAGGCCGAAGGCGATCGCCAGCCCCAGCAGCGACGAAATGAACAACCCCGGCCGGCCCTCGTCCAGAAACCCGTTGAGCGCCAGCCCGGCGAGAACGCCGGCGACGGCCAGCCAGTTGGGAATGCGCCGGTACCGCACGTCGTAGACAGCAGCGGCGAGCACCAGCATGAGCAGGACCGCTACCACTCCCGGCGGCGGAAGAGAGAACGTCATGGACTCACAAGTATAACGCGACTAGCGCGCCGGGTTGGCAGCCTGCACGGGGTGCGTCGCCCGCACCTGCATTCCTTCCCCGTAGTTGGCGAGGCCGGGGATCGAGACCGGCAGATGGCCGCGGATGTCGATTTCGCCGAATAGCGCTTCCACCGCCGCCTCCTCCGATGGCGGCACATTGCTGAAGGTGGCCAGGTACGCGGCGACGCCGGGGAAACTGCGCAGCAGGTAAGGATCGCCGAGCGCCACCAGCGCCACCGGCTGGCCCGAGGCGATGAGAGTCTCGACGGCGTGCGGCAGCTCGCCCGCCAGTCCCACCGAGCCGCGGTAGGCGGCGACCGTGGCGAAGGCGGCCACGGCGTAGCTCTGGCAGGCGGGCAGTCCGCGGATGGCATCTTCCAGCGCATCGCGCGGCATGGATGCGTCGAGGAACGCGACGGCCGCCCTCGGCGCGCGCTTGCGAACCTCTTGCCCAAAGACCTGCCCCTCGGACGAGTACCGGTTCTCCACCATCACCACGTAGCAGGCGCGCTCGGGCGTGGCCAGCGGGATGAGATTGCCGTCGTTGCGGACCAGGGTGACGGCGCGGCCGGCAATCTCCTGCGCGCGCTCGGATGCTTCGGGAGAATCGACGATGTCGCCGATGGCCTCGAGGTCCACCAGGCGCTTGCGGTCGAGGCCCAGACGCTCCTTGGCGGAAAGAATCGCGGCCACGCTGTCCTGGATCCGCCGCCGGGTGAGCCGCCCGTTCTCCACCGCCGCCACCACGGCTTTCAGGGCGACGTTGGGATCCAGCGGCATGAGCAGCACGTCGGCTCCGGCTTCGAGCGCGCGCACCGCCGCCTCGGCGCCGCCAAAGCCTTGGGCGATGCCGCCCATATCCAGCGCGTCGGTCACCACCAGGCCTTTGAAACCCATCTCGTTGCGCAGCAGGTCCGTGAGGATGCCGGGCGAGAGCGTGGCGGGCAAATCGGGCGGCGCCAGCGAGGGCACGGCGATGTGCGCCGTCATGATGGAATCGACGCCCGCTTCGATGGCCGCGCGGAACGGCACCAGTTCCAGCCGCTCGAGCCGTTCGCGGCCGGCGTTGAGGGTGGGCAGGTTCAGGTGCGAATCGACGGCCGTGTCGCCGTGGCCCGGAAAATGTTTGGCGGTGGTCAGCACGAAGTTGCGCTTGTCGGAATGCGCCCCCTCGATGAAGGCCCTCACGTGCGCCGCCACTTCCCCAGGATCCTCGCCGAACGAGCGGATGTTGATGATGGGGTTGTCGGGATTGTTGTTCACGTCGGCCACCGGGTAGTAGACCCAGTGAACGCCCAGCGCCCGGGCTTCGCGCGCCGTGACTTCGCCCTCGAAGCGCGTAAAGGCCGGGTCTCCGGTAGCGCCAAACGCCATGGCATGAGGAAAGACGGTGGTTCCTTCCACGCGCATCGAAGCGCCCCGCTCGAAATCCGCACCCACCAGCAGCGGCACTTTGGGCATCCGCTGCATGCGGTTCAGGAACGCCGCCAGCGCGTACGGCTCGGCCTTCCGCACCACCCGGCCGTTGGACACATTGGTCAGGATGAGGCCGCCGACCTTGGTTTCCCGGATCAGCCGCACGAAGCTCCGATACTCCCGCGACCGCGAATTCGACGGCGCGCCGTGGAACGGGATGAAGATCAACTGCGCCACCTCATCGCGCAACGTCATGCCTCTCATCCAGCGGCGGACGGTGGACGACGCCTTCATCGCCGGGGACGGTTTCGGCGGATTCGGGCTACGGCGGGGCGCGGGCGCGGCTGCGGCCGCCAGCGCCACCGTCAGGGCCAGAATCGGAAGAAACAGGCCATGTGAGGCAGATTGATAATCTGCGGCCGATTGGCAATCGGCCTGCTCACGTTGACATGGACGAGGCACGCTCTCAGTGTGCCAGATTTCAGCCGCTCGACGCTTTGGCCCGGGTGGGAGCAATCTTCTGCGTGGCGGGGGGCTTGCGCGTGGCGCGGTTCAGCAGGCGCTTGACCCAGCGCGCCAGGTGGGCCGCCTCGTTGGCGCTCTTGGCGATGACCACATCCGCGCCGGTGTTCTCCTCCGTCAGCCCCAGCGGCTCTACGAAGCCGGAGAGCAGAATGATGCGCGCATGCGCGTTTAGTTTGCGAATTCGCTGGATCAGCTCTGCCCCGTTCATGCGCGGCATGCGGTAATCCGTCACCACCACGTCGAAGTTGGCGCTCTCGAAGAGTTTGAGACCCTCTTCCCCGTTTAGGGCGATGGATACACCATACCCCAGTTCTTCGAGCACCGTTCGGCGAACGAGCAATCCATCGCGATTGTCGTCCACCAGCAAAATGTTGGGGTGAGAAAGAGACGGGAGCTTCATGCTACGACGGAGCGAGAGTAACAGAACCGTAACGTGTCTGTCAACGCTCTTGCATCGTCTTGTAAAATCGCCAGATTCAGTGCTTGACAAATCGGGCGGGGCGTTGCCAAAAGAAGCGCACACTGCCGAGTGTGCGAAAACGCACGCGCGGTGCGGGCCCTCCACCGCGGCCGCAAAATCGAGGGCAAGCTAAAGCAGGCCCCGCCTACTCCACTTCCCGCGGCGCTTTGTAGCCGGCCTTGGCGACGATCTGGTACTTGATGGGCTTGCCCTTCTCGTCCTTCACGGGCAGCGGTTCGTTGGTGGCGGGGTTCACCAGGTCGACTTTGATTTTGCGGAACGTGCCGTCGTGGGCCTTGTTGCTGGGAGAATAGGTGATTACGTACTGGTTGCGCAAGGCCTGGTGGATTGCCCCGAAAATCGAGGGATATTCGCCCTGAAAGCGCGGGAAGAACGCCTGGCCGCCGGTCTCCTTGGCGAACGTCCGCATCTCGTTATCGGCCTGGAGGAAGTCCATGCGCTGCATCGATCCCATGCCGCCGCGGGCGTCGATCAAATCGCGCAGCGTCTGCATCAGGCCAATGGCATAGATGGGCACGCCGGATTGCTGCAACGACTTGCGGCATTGGTCGAAGGTTATATGGCTGAAGGTGTCGATGCCCGAAGCGATCAGCACGATGGCTTTGCGCCCCTCGATGCCAGACATGCGATCGGCCGTATCGGTGATGGCATCGAACAGGTTGCACTCCGAGAAACCGGGAATCTGAAGCCGGCTCAGCGCTTCCTGCACCTTGCTCCTGTCGGTAGTGAAATCCGCCAGGATTTCGGTCCGCAGGTCATACGCCACCACCGCCACGTAATCCTCCGGCTTCAGGGTGCTCGCAAAACCCCACGCGAGTTGCAGCGTCTGATACCAGGCCGGTCCCCAATATTGCTGGAACAGGTTGCTGAACTCGATGACCATGGCCACGGTCATGGGGGCTTCGCCCATATTGACCCCGCGGATCTGCTGCGGCACGTTGTCCTCCAGCACGCGGAAATTTCCGGGCGGAATGCCGGGAATGAAATGGCCCTTGTTGTCCAGCACCGCCACGTCCACCGTGACGATGTCCACATTGCTCTTGAAGCTGGGCAGGTTGCCGGCGTCCACCTTGTCTTTCTTCAGGCGCGAGGGAATCGCGGGAAGGTCCGGCTCACCGGCGTTATTGCCGGCGTCCGCATTCTTGGGCTTGGCGACCGTCGTGCTGGGCTCGCGCATCGGGCCCTGCTCCTGACCGATCGACAATCCGGCCGCCACAAGCAGTGCGGCGCCGCACATCATGAGGGTTCTCGGGGGTCGCATAGGCATGCCTCTGGTGTCACTATATCAAAAGACGCGCCCACTGGCGCCGGCGTTGCCGGTCAATTGACCCACGGCCCGCGTCTGCCCTGTTTTCGCATGTAGACCTGGAACTTCCTCTTGGCCCGCTGAAGCTTCCACTGCCGGTAGGCGCCGAGCGCGTCGGGCATCCGCCACGCCGGCCGGGGGCCCTTCAGGTACACGTACCCGAACAGCATGCCGCCCAGGTGGGCGATGCTGCTCACCCCGTTGTTGGGGCCGATGGACATCCACAGCTCGATCGCGCCGTAGATCATCACCATGTACTTGGCCTTGATGGGGAACAGGAAGTTCATCAACACCGTCTGGTTCGGATATAGAACGCCGAAGGCCAGCAGCAAGCCGAAAATCGCGCCCGACGCGCCGATGGTGCGCGTGCTCCAGTCGCCCATCGCCGCGTGCAGCGCCACATCGCAAAGGCCCGCCCCGATTCCGCACAGGAAGTAGTATTTGAGGAACTTCCGCGTGCCCCAATCCTGCTCCAACTGCACGCCGAACATCCACAGCGTGAGCATATTGAAAAGCAGGTGCCATATGCCGCCATGCAGAAACAGGTAGGTGACCAGTTGCCAGAAGGCCAGGTGGTAGACCACCGCTACCGGCGCCAGCGCCAACACCCTGATATCGGCATCGAAGGACCGCGGCGCCAGACTGGTCAGAATGAAAACCGCCGTGTTGACGATCAGCAGCCACTTGACCGCGGGGGGGAAGTATCCGTAGAAGAAGGAACTTCCAGACGGGTACCGGGCGTATCGCATGACGGGTCTCTAAGAATTAGAATATCAGAACGGTTTCGGCCTTCACGAGGCGGCGCGTCCCGCGCCTTTGCCGTAGCGGTTCAGAAGGCGCGAGCAGAACTGCAGCCCGGCGGCCGCGCCCAGCCATACCTGCCAATGCGAGAAAACCCCGGAGGGGATGGCAAAACGATTGGCCCAGTTCAGGTCGGCGGCAATGCGCCACAAACCCAGCGCCGCGGCGATAGCGGCAGCGGGCGTCAGCAGCGCGGCCACGACGAGGGCAATCCGCTGGTTTCTCCTGCGCCTGGTGGCGGTTCTGGAACGCCTGGCAAACCGAATCCTAACCCGCATGACACTGTGTTACCAATCTAACAACTTTTGCGGTAGAGTACTGGGGCCCGCGAAATCGATGCGAACGAGTCAGATTCCATTTCGACGCGGAGCCGCGGAGACACAGAGAAAGACGCGGAGAGGATGAGAGAATCGGGAGGTTCCCGTTCCCCCGGGTTCGAGCGCGGAGGAAGCGGAGACATGCGGTGTCAGTGAGGGATTCGCGTAATGATGCACGATTCTCTTGAGGCCCGCCGCTTCACCTGAGACCGCGCCCGAAACCGAATCCTCCGCTGACTCCGCGTTCGAACCTCCGGTGGCGGCGTCGAGCGGCGACCTATGTATCAGCCCTTTCCTCTGAGTTCTTCTCCGCGTTCTTTCTCCGCGTCTCCGCGTCTCCGCGTCGAGGTCTACCCGGTTCCGCCTCGATCATTGCTTGCGATCGGAGGCACAGCCTCGTTATTATACGTTCGGAAACCCAGGAGGAAATCATGCAACGATTCAACGCGGCGGTATTCGGCGCCGGTTTCGTGGGCCGCGTCCATCTGGAAGGCATTCGCAGGCTGGGCTACGTCCAGGTGTATGCCATCGGCGAAAGCGAGGTCGAGAAGGCCGCCCGGCTGGCCGCCGAATTCGGCGTCGGGAAGATCGACTCGGATTACCGCGGGATTCTCGAAGACCCGGCCGTCGATGCCGTGCACATTTGTACACCTAACTTCCTGCATTTCCCCATGGCCAGGGACGCGCTCCAGGCCGGCAAGCACGTGATTTGCGAGAAGCCGCTGGCGGTCTCGGTGGAGGAGGCGCGCAAGTTGGTAATGCTGGCCGGCGAGACCCGGCGCCGCAATTGTACCTTCCACAACCTGCGCTTCTACCCCATGGTGCAGCACATGCGCCGCATGCGGGAGGATGGCGACCTGGGCGAGATCCTGGTGGTCCAGGGCACCTATTCCCAGGACTGGCTGCTCTACGACACGGATTGGAACTGGCGCCTGGATTCCAAGACCAGCGGCCCCTCGCGCTGCCTGGCGGACCTCGGCTCGCACTGGTGCGACATGGCCGAGCACGTCACCGGGTTGCGCATCACCTCGGTGTGCGCCGACCTCCAGACCTACAACAAAACCCACAAGCGTCCCAAGGGACCGGTGGAGACGTTCGCCGGCAAGATGCTCAAGCCCGGGGATTACATCGAGACGGCCATCGACACCGAGGATTTCGGCGCGGTGGCGTTCCGCATGGGCGGCCGGGCGCGCGGCGCCTTCACCGCCAGCCAGGTTTCAGCGGGGCGCAAGAACCGTCTGAACCTCGAAATCTACGGGACCAAGGCGGGCGTGGCCTGGGACCAGGAGCGCCCCGATGAGTTGTGGATTGGCAACCGCAACACCAGCAACCAGGTCATGATCAAGGACCCGTCGCTGCTGAAAGAGGGCGCGCGCTCCTACGCGGACTTGCCCGGCGGCCACAGCGAAGGCTACGACGACACCTTCAAGCAGGTGTTCCGCCGCTTCTACCGCTCGATCGAGGAGCCCGGCTCCGAACCCGAGTACCCGCAGTTCGCCGACGGGCTGCGAACGCTCACCATCCTGGAGGCGGAGATGGAGAGCCACCGGAAACACGCCTGGGTGGATGTGCCATAATGCTCAGGGGATGAGACCACGTTCGTCGCCCCGCATTCCGTATCAGCTTCTCGCCCTCTTCGTCGTTCTAGCCACAGCCATCGGCGCGATGGCGTACTGGTTTCACATCGAACAAAAGAACACCGTCGAGCGCGACGTGCGCAACCAGCTTCTTACCATCGCCGACATCAAGGTCAAGGAGCTCTCCGAGTGGCGCTCGATGCAGCTTGGCGAAGCGCGCGCCATTCTGGCGAACCGCATGGCTTTGACCCTGCTTCGGCGTGTTGTGGCCGGCGACGCCAGCGCGTCCGATCGGGCCGCGGCTTATGCCTGGATGGATGCGCTCTCCAAGAACCTGCGTTACGCCGACGTCTTGCTGCTCGACCCGCAGGGAAAGCCGGCCCTCGCAGTAGGAGAGAAACTCGGCAACGCCGAACACCTTCGCCGGCTTGCCGCGGGCGCGCTCCGCAACGGCGCTATCATGCTTCGGGACTTTCTCCGCGACGCACCTTCCGATCGGGTCCATCTCGGACTGAACCTGCCGCTGAGACTGGCCCCCGGTTCGGCGGCATTCGGGGTGCTTGCATTCAGTATAGATCCCGGGACCTATTTGTATCCGCTCCTCGAAACCTGGCCGGTCGCCAGTGCCAGCGGCGAAACGGTGTTGGTTCGCCGCGATGGCAACGACGCCTTGTTCTTGAGCCCGCTTCGCGGCCGTAAGAATTCCGCGGCTAATTTCAGAATTCCTATGAGCCGGACGAACGTCCTGGCGGTACAGGCCGTGGAGGGCAAGGAAGGCAACATCGAAGCGCTGGACGCTGACGGCGTGCCGCTGGTTGGCGCTGTCCGGCACGTTCCCGATTCGCCGTGGTACCTGATCGCCAAGATGGAAAGAGACGAGGTGGAGACCCCTATCCGCCGGCGCTCCCTCATGCTGGGCCTGGGTGCGGTCTTGCTGATCCTTGCGGTGGGCGCCATCATGGTGCTGTGGTGGCGGCGCCAGCAATCCCACTTCTATCGGGAGCGCTACGAGGCGGAAATCGAGCGCCGGGGGATGGAAGAGCGGTCTGCGCAGGCGCTGCAAGAGAGCGAATCCCGTTTTCGCGCGATCTTCGAGCAGGCGGCCATCGGCATGGCCGATTCATCCCTGGACGCACGGTTCATCCGGTTAAACCAGCGATTCTGCGAGATCATGGGGTACTCGCGGGAGGAATTGCTGAGCCTGACGTTCCGCGAGATCACTCATCCGGACGACCTCGCTCGAGACGAACAACTCGTGCTGCAACTACTGAACGGTGAGCGGAGCAGTTTCGCAGTGGAGAAGCGCTACCTCCGCAAAGACGGCGGCGTCGTTTGGGCAAACCTGATGCTGTCCCTGCTCCGCTCGGCCTCCGGAGAGCCTCTGCACTTCGTGGCGGTCGTCGAGGACATTACCGGGCAGAAACGGGCGGAGGAGGAAAGGCGCCATCTGGAGCGCCAACTGCTGCAAGCCCAGAAGATGGAAAGCGTCGGGCGGCTGGCCGGCGGGGTGGCCCACGACTTCAACAACCATCTGACCGTGATCAACGGCTATTGCGCCATGCTGCTGGATGAGATGGGCCCCGGCGATCCGCTGCGGGAGCCAGTGGACGAGATTCTGCTGGCGGGCCAACGGGCCGCGGCGCTCACCCGCCAACTCTTGGCGTTCAGCAGAAAGCAGGTGGCCGAGCCACGGGTCATCAGCCTTAACGACCTGGTCGCGGACGCCCGCAAGATGCTATCCCGGCTCATCGGCGACGACGTTGAAATCATCACGCACCTGGATGCGGAGCTGGGTTCCGTGGTGGCGGATTCAAGCCAGATGAACCAGGTTCTCATGAACCTGGCGATCAACGCCCGCGATGCCATGCCGGATGGCGGACGGATCGTCATGGAAACCACGAACATCGACATCGACTCAGGTTATGCCGCGCAGCACGCCGGCGTGGAAGCCGGGCCTTACGTGCTCCTCTCGATCACGGATACGGGAGCGGGGATGACCCAAGAAGTGGTGCAACACATCTTCGATCCCTTCTTCACCACCAAAGAGATTGGGGCGGGCACCGGGCTGGGTCTTTCCACGGTCTACGGCATCGTGAAACAGGCCGGCGGTTGGATCTGGGTCTATAGCGAACCCGGCAAAGGCTCGACGTTCAAAGTTTACCTTCCCAGGGCAGGCGCCGCTCCCGAGCCGCTTACGGAGCCGGTTTTGGCGGCCGAGACTCTGCGGGGCAGCGAAACGGTGCTGGTGGTGGAGGACCAGCCGGAAGTAAGGAAACTGACGCTGGCGATGCTGGAAAGCCAGGGATATCGGCTGCTCCAAGCTGCCAGCGGAAGCGAGGCATTGTCGCTGTCGGAGCGCTACCCGGAGCCGATCCACCTGCTGATTACCGATGTGGTGATGCCGGGAATGACGGGAAGAGAACTCGCCACGCGGCTGGTGGCGCTTCGTCCTTCGCTGAAGACGCTGTACACCTCGGGATACACGGCCCACGCGATTGCTCACGAAGGCGTGCTGGATGCGGCCGTGGCCTATCTGCCCAAGCCATTCTCCCCCGCGCAACTCGCCGCCAAAGTGCGGGAAGTCCTGGAAAAGGGGACAGACGCATTTTCCTGAGAACTTCCCACCGCATTTCCCTCCCGTCCTACACCATGCCCCGCCGCCCGCGCGTCGTCTTTCCACCCATCGCCCCTCACGTTACCCAGCGCGGAGACAATCGCCAGCCGCGACAGAAGCCAGGGGACACGGACCAGACCGGCCTGCCGCAAGGCTTGCTGTTTGTGGGGTGCGGACGGGATACAGATGGAAAATGCGTCTGACCCCTTTTTTAACGCCGGGCAGCCTCGCCCGCCGCGACCAGCGCGAAAGCCACAATGGTCTGGCCGTGCGCGCCGGTGGTCCGCTCCAGTTCATCGGACAACCGGGATCCCAGGCCCTGGGGATCGATCTCGACCTGGCAAGCGGCAATTTCCTGGTCGCTGGCCCCCTGGAAACATAACTCGCATACGCCCACGGCCTCGGAGCCGCAACGCACCGGCAGGCCGAAAATGCGGCAGGTGATGGGGCGCGCCGCATAAAGGTCGCAGGTGCCGGTGGCCGGGTCGAGCGCCGGACACGGCCCGTCATCCGCCAGCGCGGCGAACTGCTCCTCGGCCTCTTCGTCTTCCCCCAGCACGCCGGTGGCGGCGTCGCCGGGAAAATCGGGCCATATCCGGGCTACGGCCTGGCGGGTCCGCTCGCGGACATGGGCGGCGCGCTGGCGGTCACGCGATTCGAGCTTCGCCAGCCCCTCTCGCAACCGGCGGGCGTCAAGCTGGCTGATGGGGAAAGGTCCCATGCAGCATTCGGTGCAGCTGGGACGGCAGACCAGCCATGCCCCGCTCTTGCGCGCGGCCTCGGCCAGTGCGGCATCCACGATTTGGATGAGGGCCTGGTCGCCGGACATGCTACGAGAATAACGCAAGGGCGCGCAGGTCGAACAGTCAAATGGCGACTATCATCATGTCAGCCCGCGCCTCCTGCAGATCGCCAATTCCTCGGGGTTAATCATTGGGCCTCCTGGGGCAATCCGTAAAGTGCTTCCGCATCTGGCTGGCGGTCATTGGCTTGCCGCACCATCCGCAAGGCATCCTGACGCCGCGAGGGCCGCCGTACGTCTTCCGCGCGGCCGCCATCTTGCGGGCTGTGCGCGTGGTCAGCGTGCGCGGCATGAGCTGCTACTTACCGTCCCTCCGGAGCGACTCCCCAATCGCGATCACGAGCTTATCGATGTGCTCGTCGGTCTCCCGGCCGCGCTCGCGGGCCTGGGTCATCGCGAGGTCGTGTGAATGCAACCATTCGCCGTGCTGTTTGAGCAACTCCGCTTGCCGCGATTGAATACCGCTCATCACGATGGCGGTCTCTTGCAACTCCTTGATCGCTTGTTGGATGTCCGGCACTTCTTAAGTATAGCCGATATGGCATGACAGCATCAAAAGAAATCGCGCGCGGCCCCGGCTCTTGGCCGTTCCTCATAGCTCACTAGCCGCACTCGGCATTTCACGGCTTCCTGAACCCGTGCACCACCCAGGCCGTGGCGTGCACCGGAAGAAAGGGAGCTAGGCCAGCCAACAGCACCGCCATCAGGGCCACTAGGTAATCGCCTGCTCCGGAAACGTGGAACACGCCAGCTTCCCTGATCTCCTCGTCGTGCGCGGGAACGTCTACGGCCCTCGACCCGCCCACAGGCACTGAAGTCCAACCCTCGCCGAGATCGCTTTCAGGTTCCGGAGGTGTGGCCGCTCGATGAACCGCGGGGACCGTCCTCACGAGAATAACCGAGCTGCCTTCTTTCTCTCTACAGAAAGGGAATCATCCGCATGTACACCGATCCGTCGCCAAGGCGCACCAGCGGGAAAGAACCCCGGTCCAGTACCGGAAGAACGGCCATCAGACCCGGAAATCCCAGCTATCCACGTCGCAACTCTCCTGTACCGATGCTGGCAACCGTCGCCGGGGTCAAACAGCCCAGGGATAATAAGCGCCCGCACCCCCGCGCCGCGCCATGTTACCATCGTTTTTCTTCGAGGCTTATCGCTTGCGCAAGGTCCCCCTCATCGAATCGCTGCGGATTATCGGGCGAGGGTCGCTCAACTGGATCGCCGGACGCCCCATCGTGGTTTCGTTCGAGGTGACGGACGCCTGCACGTGCTTCTGCAAGCACTGCGACCACGGCGGGCCGCGCGATGAATCGCGCAATTTGCGGCCCGCCGAATACCGCCGCTACATGGAGGCGCTGCGCCCGTGCGTGGTGCAGGTCTCGGGCGGTGAGCCCCTGCTGCGCGACGACGTGGTGGAAATCGTCCGCAACATCAAGGGCGGGTCGAAGCTGCCGTACACCATCCTGGTTTCCAACTGGTCGCTCATGACCCAGGAGAAATACCTGGCCTTGCGCGAGGCCGGCATCCACCAGTTCTCCGTCAGCCTCGATTTCCCCGATGAACGGCACGACGATTTCCGCGCCTATCCGGGCCTCTACCGGCATCTCGAGGACCTGGTTCCACGTCTCGCCAGGCTGGGGCACGACGACATCGTGCTCAACAGTTGCATCACCAGCGAGAACGTGGGCGAGATCGGCGCCATTGCCGACAAAGCCCGCGAGTGGGGCGTCAACCTGTGCTATAGCGCCTACTCGGCGCGGCGCACCGGCTGCCGCGACTACTTCCTCGACACGCCCGCACAGCATGCCCAATTGAACGCGCACATGGACCGCGTGGAGGCGCGCCGCGACCAGACCAACTGGATCGTCAACTCCCCCTCCACGCTCGAAGCCACGCGCCGCTACTTCGCCAACAACGGGACCCCCGGCTGCAAGGCCGGCCTGCGCTTCCTGGTGGTGACGGCCGATGGCGCGTTGCAGCCGTGCTCCATGCAGTTCCACCGCTACCCGCTCGAAGAGCGCACCCGCATGATCCGCGAATTCACCAGCCGGAATCAGTGCGACCAGTGCTACGTCTCCATCCGCTCCTACCTCGACAAGAGCTTTCGGCAATTGCTGTGGGAGAACGTGAGCGGGTTCTTCTCGTTCACTTCAAGCGAAAAATGATCGAAACATCCGGCGCAAGCTTCTGGCAGGTGGTTCCCCAAATACTACTGCTTGGCGCCGGTCTGTTCTTCGGCTCCGCCGTTACCGCGAATGCCCAGATTCCGCTCGCGACCGGCAGCGGCGTGACCGTTCTTCCCGAGCCGCAAGGACCGTTCTTCGATATTACGGCGTACGGCGCGGCGCCGGGTGGAGCGGCGCTGACGAATCAGGCGGCAATCGACAACGCCATCGCCGCGGCCGCCGCGGCCGGGGGTGGAACAGTGCTCATTCCGGCCGGGACATTTAAGACTTACAGTATCCATCTACAGAGCAACGTCGGTTTGCATTTTGAATCGAACCACTCAGTCATCCAGGCGGCCATACAGGGAACTGGCCCAGGCCAGGATGGGGGCTATTACGACGCCCCCGAGGTGAACCTCTACGTCGGTCTTCAGGACGAGGGCCACAGCCACTGGCAGAACAGTCTGATTTGGGGCATCGGCCTCGAAAACGTCATGATCTCCGGCCCGGGCCTGATTGACGGAAGCTATATTGACGCCAGCGGTAACACAGTTCAGGTCCTGGCAGTCACCGACGTGGCGGAAGTCGCCACGAGGACTTCCGCCGGAACCGCGGGACAGGCCAACAAGGCCATCGCACTCGAGAACTGCGCCAACGTTGTCTTTCGCGATTTTGCCATCAAGAATGGCGGACATTTCGGCATTCTCGGCACCGGCGTGAATAACTGGACAATCGACGGGATTATCATCGATACCGACCGCGACGCGCTCGACATCGATAACTCCCAAAACGTGACCGTCAGAAACTCCGTATTCAATTCTATCCAGGATGACGCGCTGGTTCTCAAAGCCTCATTTGCCCTAGGCACATTCACACCCACCAGAAACGTGCTCCTTGAGAACGATACCGTCAGCGGGTACGAGGCGGGGTCGGTGCTCAGTGGAGCCTACGCGCAGGGGCAGCTCACGCCCATGACCGGGCGCGTCAAGTTAGGGACCGAAGCAACCGGCGGTTTCGACACCATCACGATCCGGAATATCGTCTTCGACCGGTGCGCCGGCTTTGCCCTCGAATCGGTGGATGGCGCCGTGCTCAAGAACATCGTATTTACCGATTCCACGATGAACGATGTCTATACGCCGATATTCATTCGGCTCGGCGATCGGGGCCGCACACCAGTCACCGGTACCAGCGCCAGCCAGACCGTGAGCCCCGCTAACAACGTCCGCCTGGACAACACACTCTATGTCCTTCCCAATCTGCCGGCTCAGTATGGGTACTTCCCCGCGTCGCGGTACTCTCCCTCGTATGCCCAGAATCTCTCGGTTCCAATTGGCGGCGAGACTAACATAGGGAGCGTCGTCTCTCAAACCGCTCCGGCCAATCTAAACTCCTATCAGACTTGTGCCGGATGTGCGACGAATCCCGCGGATGCCGACGCGATCGGCCCCGGAGCTCAAGGGAACGGCAGCTTCGCGGATGTCGGCAATATCGCCATTAGCAATCTGACTGTCACGGATGCGGACCCGCGCTACCCCATTATTCTCGCCGGTCTGGAGGGCCACCCGATTCATGATGTGAACCTCAGTAATGTCTCGGTACAGTATCGGGGCGGTCTGACATTACAGCAGGCGGCCGAGAATCGGGCTCTGAGCTCGACTTGGCGTTACTATGCATACACCGGTAACGGCGCCGCCCTGTCATCCGGGTCGATTTCCTGGTTCGGCGGTTCCTCCAACGAAGGGAACCTTCCGCGGATCGGTTGGGACCCCGCCGCGAACGGCGGAGCCGGAGGATGGGCGCAAGATCCCTACAACATCCCGGAGTTGCCATTCCTGTATCCCGAAAACGTCATGTTTGGTCCTCTGCCCGCATACGGTATCTGGGCCCGGCATGTCACGGGCCTGACCGTAAGTAACGTGAGTCTCAGCTTCCTGGCGGAGGATACACGTCCCGCGGTTGTGTTGAACGATGTCGGCAACTCGGTGTTCGAGAACTTCACGGCAGAGGTCGCGTCCGGCGTCCCGGTTTTCGTGGAGGTAACCAATACTAAGAAGAGGCCGGCGGAGTTGGAGTATATTCAATACCAGCCGTATTCAACCGATACCGTCGCAAATGTGACGTTACCGCCGGGCTTGGCTGTGCAACTGGCGGCCGTCAACCGCCCAGCACCGGGTACGCCCCCGGATAACCTGTACGCGTATCCGACGGTTCCGAGCGCGGCCCATCCTTACTCATATAGTGTCGACAACGCGAGTTATCCCTTGCCGGTGACGGTGTATCGGCCGTTTTTCGGCACTGCTACTCCTGGTCGTTTCTATCGCGCCACGGTCGGACAGCAGTTGCAATTCACGGTGCAGGCTTACAGTCCCGCCTCGGGCAGTGAAACAGCGGCTGCCCAAACGGGTCTGACTTATTCCACTGGCGCCCTGCCGGGCGGCGCCAACTTCGATTCACAAGTGTTCACCTGGACGCCCACCCAGGTCGGCGTTTATCAGGTGCAATTCATAGTCAGCGACGGCGTGATACCGGAGAGCAAGACAGTCACTATCAGTGTTGGCAATCCGAATCTGCCCGTAGCCAACCCCGGCCCGAGCCGCATAGCTCGTTTGAGAAGCCTGGTGACTCTCGACGGTTCCGGGAGCCAGGACGCCGCCAGCACTGCGCCTCAGTTGCCGGCGTGGTGGACCCTGAGTTTTGCCTGGACCGAGACCGACGGACCGGCGGTCGCGCTGGGCAGCGGTGGCGCCACCGCTATGATGCCCACCTTTGTCCCGACGGTGGCCGGAAGCTACACGTTCCAGTTGGTCGTGAGCGACGGGACGGCGTTCAGCGTTCCAGCGTCGGTCACCATCATGGTTCCGGTTCTCAGGCAAAGAAGGCGGGGAGTCCGCTCATTCAGTTCAAGCGGAAAATGACGCTGATGGTAGCCACCAGTTCCACCGGTTCGCCGTCCAGCAGCGTGGGCTCGTAGACCCACTGGCGGACCGCTTCCAGCGCGGAGGTCGCCAGCAGCGGGCTGCCGCGCAGCAGTTTCAGTTGGCGGATGCGGCCGTCGGTGGCGATGATTCCCGCCAGTTCCACCACCCCTGAGACGCGCATCTGCCGCGCCAGTGGCGGATACAGCGGCTCCACGCCATGGATCAGCCGGGCCATTTTGACTCTGCCGCCCACCATGACCTGCTTCGGCGCCGCGGGAACGGGTTTCGCCACTACGGCAGGCGCCGCTTCGACAGCGGGCGCCGGCAGCGCAAGGTCCGGGATACTTGTCGGCATCCCGCCGGGAACGCCATTCCGCTCGCCAGTCCCGATGCCTCCCGGAACGCCGTAGGCGGAGGTTCCAAGCGGCTCATCGATGATGGCCGCCGCCGTCGCGGGCATGGTGGTGGGCTCGGTTATCCGACCCGCCACGCTTTGCAAACGCTCCACCGGTGGACGCGCGGGACGCGGCTTGCCGGCATTCCCGGCGGCCGGCGGCGGTGCCGGCGCCATCGGAAGAAGCCACGCCATAATCGCTTGCGGGTGCGGAAGAGCTTGTGGCGAGACCAGCGGCGCCAGTGCCGCGCAGGCCAGCAACAGCGCCTCCCCGCTGAGACCCAGACAGGTGCTCCACAGACGTTTCGTCGCAAAACCGCCGGCCAGTGCCTCTTGCTCGAACATTGTGTTGCCTCCTTTCTTCGCCGCCAGAATAGACACCGGGACCGGTGAAGAAGTTCCGGTGCATGATGGAAGTGTGCAACTGCCGGATGGCGTCAGGCGCATGATCGAAGAGCGGGCCGAAGCCGTGGGGTTTCGGGCAATCAAACACGCGGCGTCGGCGATGTCGGCGGACTACCGCGAGAGCCGCGCCGCGCGCCTGCCCGACCCCGCGCGCACGGCCGCCTACCTGGTCACCCGCGTGCCAGCCACCTTCGCCGCTTCCTACGCTGTGCTGCGCGAGTTGCGGGAGCGCCTGGGCGCGCGCCCCATTTCGAGCGTGCTCGATATCGGAGCGGGCGCCGGCGCAGCGTCCCTGGCCGCGCGCGAGTGCTTTCCGGAAACCCAGATCATCACCATGGTGGAGCGCGACCCCGCGCTGGCCGCCGCCGCCGGCCAGTGGCTGCCCGGGGCCGCCGTCATGCTGGAAGACGTCACGCGCATCAAACCCCTTCCGCCGCACGATCTGGTGATGGCGGCTTACTCGCTGGGCGAAATCGGCGAGCCCTTGGCGGCGCGTTTGTGGCAGGCCGCGCGCGTAGCGCTGGTGGCCATCGAACCGGGCACGCCGCGCGGGTATGCGCTGATCCTGAAGGTGCGCGAGGAATTGCTGGAAGCCGGCGCCTGCATGGCCGCGCCCTGCCCCGCCGCGACCCCCTGCCCGCTGGCCGCGCCCGACTGGTGCCATTTCGCGGCGCGCGTGGAGCGCTCGTCCCTGCACCGCCGGATCAAAGACGCGGAGCTGGGTTACGAAGATGAGAAGTTCAGTTACATCGCGGTGGCGCGCGAGCCGGTGGATCTGCCCGCATCGCGCATCATCCGCCGCCCCCGGCAGCGCCCCGGCTTGATCGTGCTGGAAACCTGCGCGCCGGGCGGTGCGCAATCGGTGCGCGCCTCGCGCCATGACCGCGAAACCTTCCGCGCCGCCCGCAAGGCGAGTTGGGGCAGTGCCTGGGGCTTCACTCCGGCCCCTTGAAATCCGTCGAGTACTGCCAGATCGAGCCGCTGTCGGGGTCGTAGGCATGATCCGGCGCGCGCACAATCGCCATCAGCTCGCCCGAGTCCAGCCAGTTCAGCTCACACGAGGCACAATCGTCGATCACGATGTTTCCAGGGCCGGCGTAGTAGTGAGCGTCCATGTCGCGGTGGCACTGCGGGCACTGAATGCGCCGCTTCAACTCTTGGGGATCGGGCAGATGCGGCGTCGCCTCGGTATCCCCCCGATGCGCCCGCAGGTCCCGCAATAAGAGAACGAAGACCGTCGCGGAAATCAGACTGCCGCGGCAGCGGGTGCAATAGAGGATCTGGTGCGCCGCATTGATGGCGTGCACCAGCGGAACGGCACAAACCGGGCAGGAAAGCTCGGAAGGGTCGTCCAGAACGCGGACGCCGTCCTCGTTCTTCTCCGGGAAGTATTCGCTCTTGCAGTAGTCGCAAGTCAGACAATCCCGGCCGTCCCGGAGGCGCATCGCGGCGCCGCAATTCGGGCAGTTCATAGCGCCTCGCTACGCCTGAGAGGCCTGGGGTTTGCCGCATTCGGGGCAGAACTTGGCGGCGTGCGGAATCTCTCGCCCGCATTCCTGGCAGAACCTGGCGGCGGCGTCCGGCTGAATGGCGGGTGGGATTGGATGAGCCGGCGGTTGCATGGCATTCATCATAGTCTGCGCCATCGATACACCAGCGCCCAGTCCCACGCCAACGCCCGCCGCGCCGCCGGTGTTGGCGGCGGCCGTCTCCAACGATTGGGCGGCTTCGAATTGTGTGTAGCGCCCCAAGTCGCCGGCCAGGTTCATGCCGATCCGCCGATCCAGAACTTTCTGCAGTTCGTCGGGAAGCGACAGGTTCTCGATCACGAAGGAATGGAGCGCCACTCCCAGCGCGGTCAACGACGGTTCCAGCTCCGACGCCACTTTTTGCGCCAGTTCCGCCTGGTGAGCCGCCATATCCAGGAACGCCACCTCCGAGGGAGCCACCACTTCGGTCAACCGCGCCACGATGGTGTTGCGAAGCTGGCCTTCGAGGTCCTCGACACGGTAGAGTTCGCGCGTGCCGCTTACGTTGGTGAAGAACGCCCGCGGATCGGCGATGCGGTAGGAGTATATGCCGTACGCGCGCAGGCGCACGGCCCCAAATTCCTTCTCCCGGATGGTGATCGGCGTGGCGGTTCCCCAGCGCTGGTCCGTCTGGATTCGCGTGGAGAAGAAATAAACGTCCGACTTGAAGGGAGACTCGAAATCCTTGCCCCAATTGTTGAGATCGGTCAGCAGCGGCAGATTGCGTGTATTGAGGGTGTACAAGCCGGGACCGAAGACGTTGGCGATCTTCCCTTCGTTGACGAATGCCGCTATCTGGGATTCGCGCACAGTCAACTGCGCGCCGTTCCGGATCTCCATGTCGGCGATGGGATACCTCCAGGCGAGCAGGCCCTCTTCGGGCTCGTTCCATTGGATGACTTCGATGAACTGCTTCTGCAGAAAGCTGGTAAGCGACATGGTTGTCCCTCCCTCAATGTTGGAAGAAGTCGGGCGTCCAGGAAAAGTTGCCGGAAGCCAGCAGCCGGCTCCTATCTTCCGGCCATGACGTATTCTAAAAGGAATGAATTGCGAATCCGTCGAAGATCGCGCGGCCGGGCTGCCGCTGTGGCAGCGGTACGCGGACCAGTTCCCGGTTCGCGAGCGCCTGGTCTATTTGAATCACGCGGCCGTGGCGCCGCTGTCGAAGCCCGCGGCGGATGCCATGAAGCGCCTGGCGGACGACTGCCTCGCTTTCGGCAGCCTGCACTATGGCGAGTGGCTGGCGGCCTACGAGGGTCTGCGGGTGGCTGCGGCCAAACTGATCGGGGCCGACCGGTCGGAAATCGCCCTGGTCAAGAACACGTCGGAAGGCATCGCCACGGTGGCCATGGGGCTGGATTGGAAGCCGGGAGACCGGATGGTGGGCTTCCGCGAGGAGTTTCCGGCCAACTATTTCCCTTGGAAGCGGTTGGAAGAAAAGGGGATCGAGGTCACGTGGCTCTCCGTCACGGATTCTCTGGACCGCATCGACGAGGCCGCTAAAGGCGCACGGCTCCTGGCCATCAGTTTTGTACAATTCCTGAGCGGACGGCGGGCTCCCATTCAAGCAATTGGTGAGATTTGCAGGCGTAATCGATGCATTTATTTAGTAGATGCCATTCAGGGTCTCGGCGCGTTGCCGCTCGATGTGCGTGCCTGCGGGGTGGATGCGCTGGCAGCCGACGGCCACAAGTGGCTGTTGGGACCGGAAGGGTGCGGCATCCTTTACATAAACCAAGCGCTTCAAGACCGCGTGGAGCCGGTGGAATTCGGCTGGACCAACGTGGCGCGGTACGACGACTACGCCTCCCGCGACATGCGCTTGAGGCCGGACGCGGGCCGATACGAATGTGGAACGCTAAATACCATTGGATGCTTTGGATTGAAGGCTTCAATTGAATTTTTACTTGAAGTCGGCGTCGGAGAAATCGCCCCCCTTGTCCTAAACCTCGGCGATCGGATTGCCCAGGGCGTCCAGGCGCGCGGGTATGAGCTGTTGGGAGATCGAACACCGGAAACGGCTGCGGGCATCGTGAGCTTCCGCAAACCGCCGCTCGAGGCTGGGGAGATCGTACGGAAACTGCGCGCCCGCGGCATCATCACGGCGCCGCGGGCCGGGTGGGTGCGGACGTCCCCGCACTTTTACAATAGTCCTTCCGAAATCGACCGGCTGCTGGAAGCGCTGCCGTGATGGAATGGTTGCGGAAGCACCCGATTGCGGCTTTCCTGCCCCTTCAGGCGCTGCTCTGTTTTTGGAACCTGGGGCTGCTGTCGCCCTGGATGGACGAGGCGATCACGCTCCTGGTGGTGCGGCTGCCGGTCCGCCAGATCCTCCACAATGCGTCGAGAGACGTTCATCCTCCCGTTTATTACCTCCTGGTGGACGCCTGGCAGCGGCTGCCATTGGGCCTGGACTGGGCGGTTCAAGCCCGCGCGCTTTCGGTGATTTTCGCGCTGGCGGCGACCGTAGCCGCCGACCGGCTGTGGGCCAGCCGGCTGTCGGAACGCGGCCGAATCTGGTTTCTGGCGCTGTGGACGCTCTCCCCTTGCCTGTTGCTGTACGCCCGCATGTGCCGCTCCTACAGCTTGCAACTGCTGGTGGCCACGGTCGCCGCCGCGTACATTTTGCGTTTCACGGAAAACAAATCGTGGAAGACCGGCGCGGGCCTGACGGCCTCACTGACGGCGGGCCTGTATACGCATTATGTGCCCGGCCTGGCCCTGCTGGCGACAGCCAATCTCGCATTGCTGCGGAAGGGCCGTTTCCGCGACGCCCTCGGCATAGACGCGCTGGTGGCGCTGGCCTATCTGCCGTGGATGGGGAACCTGGCGGCCGCTCTGGGCTCCTGGGGGACCCGCACCGGGACCTACATGGTCACGGGCGCGGTGCTCACCGAGATTCCCGTAAAGCTGGCGTTTTGGGCGGTATCGTTCGTCATGGGTGAAGCCGTGCCCGACGCGGTCCTGGTGGCAGGGGGCGTGGTATTGCTGCTGGCCGGGGCGCTCGCGCTCACTGGCGCCCGGCGGGACCGCGCGTTGCTCTGGATTGCGGCGCCGGCCTCGGCGATCGGGTTCATCGGGGTGGCGCGGTGGGTGTCGTACCCGTTTATTCCTGCGCGGATGCTCTTCGTCTTTCCCTTCCTGCTGCTGCTGTTTGTCAAGGGAGCGATGGCTCACCGCCGCGCCGGCGCGCTGGCGGTAACCGCCATGCTCGTGCTCTCGGTGTCGGGCGTGTGGTGCTATTTCCACAAGACCGGCTTTCGGAATAAGGAATACGCGGTGCCCATCCAGGAGATTGCGGCGCACATCCGGCAGAGTTCGACCGCGGCGGATTCCGCCATCCTGGTGGATTCCGCCAACTCCGACCCGGCCGCCATGCAGTATGCGCTCGGACCGTCGCGCCCATTTCTCGAAACCGGCGATCCAGCGGCGGCGGCGGTGGTGGCGCGCCTGCTGGCGGAGCCACAGATTCGGACCATCTGGTTTCTGCGCAGCACCCACGATATTACGGCGGCCAGGCTCAATGAGCGGTTGGAGCGCCAACTGCGCGCCGCGATGGCGGTGACGGGGTATCCGTACGAAGCGTTCACGCCGCTCGAAATCCGCCTGATGCGCGCGATGGGGATGCGCGACCCGCCAGCCTGGTCTCACGAGCTGCTGGAATTCCGGCGCCGGTGAAGCGGAGCCGCGGGAATTCGCTACTTCCAACCGTCAAGCACCATGCGCCCCAGTTTCTCGACGGCGGCAGAGGCCGGTTTCACGGAGATGGAGCCCATGACCATCACGTTGATGAAGTCGTAGTCTCCGCGGAAGATGGTCAGGTTTTCCAGGCCGTCCGCCTCGGTCAATAATGCATCTCTGCCGAGGCCCGCGATGTGCCCCTGCTGGACGCCCTGCTTCTTGGCATCCAAGGTCGCCGTTCCTTCGTACTTGATCGGCCTGTGCCGAATGGCGATCGTGACGAAGCCGCCATCGGACCTCTTGTAATTGCAGGTGGACACAACTCCCGGAGTCTGCAGGTTGGGGTTCTTCACTCCATCCGCCAACTTGACGCCGAGCGTCTGTTCGATGTCGGCTTTCGACACGACCGTGCAGGCGTCAGCGCCCTGCCCCGGTAGTTTGGCCTGCGCAGCGGCGTCGGCGGCCGCGAGCAGGAAAAGAGCGAACACGGTGAGATAGGCTGGTTTTCGCACCATAGCGGCCTATCCTATCACGAATCAGCGCTTCTTTTCCGCGAGGCGCGTGGCAAATTTCGCGACGTTGATCACGGCCCGTTCGTGTGTGCCCTCGCCGATTTTTTCCGTTTCGTCCCACGCTTCCACGCGAAATTGAATGCGGCGGCCGTCCACGGCGGCCACTTCCGCCGTAAACGTCACCACCGCTCCAATGGGCGCGGCGGCCAGGTGGTACACGTCCACGTGCGTGCCCACGGTGTCGAAGCCGGCATCGAGGAACGGCGACACGGCGTCGCGGGAGGTCAGTTCCATGTTGCCGATCATGTGCGGCGTGGAGAGCACGCGCGGGCCCTCCGCACCCAGGAAGGTGATGGCGGACTCGCTGGTGACCAGGAGCTTCCTTTCGCCTCTGGCGCCGATGGGAATGTTGGCCACGGGAGTTACACGGCCCCCAGGCCGGCCAGGACGCCGCGCATGTAGAACATCGAGCGCAGCACACCGGGCAGCGGGTCCTTGGGGTTGATCTCGTATTCCAGGTCCACGCAGCCCTGGTAATTCATCTTCTTGAGCTGCTTGAAAATGGCCGGGAACGGCATGAGGCCCTCGCCTACGTCGCACTGGCTGTTGATCTTGGTGAAGTCGGCCAGATCCTTGACGTGCATGTCGAAGAGGCGCCGGCCGGCCAGGGCGATGCTCTCGACCACATCGACGCCGCAACGCGCGGTGTGGCCGACGTCGATGCACAGGCCGACGCGCGGGTCCATGTCGTGCACCACTTCCAGAACCGACTGCGGCGATGGGAAGTCCTTCTGCTCGGGACCGTGGTTGTGGATGGCGATCCGGATGTCGTATTCCTTGACGAACTTCTCCACCGTCCGGATGTTGGTATGCGTGGGGATGCAGACCATCAAGGAAAGACCGAGGTCCCTGACGATCTCGAAGCGCCGGCGGATATAGTCGGGGTCGTCTTGCGCCAGGCTGATGTTGCCGGCGCTCATGAGCTTGAGACCGGCGGCGTCGAACTCGGCGCGAACCTGCCTGAGTTCCTGGGGAGTGCTGTCGTAGGAAAAGTGAACGCCGTCCTTGACGCTGATCCACGGCGCCTGGACCACCTTGAGCATTTCGATGGTTTTGGCGCGGTCGAAACTGCGAAAGGTATAGGTGGCGATGCCGAGCTTGATGCCCCAGGGCTCGGGTTCGATCTTGGCGGAGGCGGGTATCGCTCCGGCGGCGCTCAGACCCGCGATTCCAGCGGCGGCGCCCAGGAAGTTGCGGCGTGTGGTAGGGGTTCTCATGGCAGTTCTCATTGGTTCAGAGGCGGCGGACTGTTGGGCTGTTGCTGGGCGCCTTGCTCAGTCTGGTTCGGGGGAGCAGAGTCGATATCGGAGTTTCGACTGACCTTGACCATGACGATCGCGACGAAGATCAGCGCCAGCAGGCCCAGGATTCCGAGGAAAATGGGGACGCGGTTGGCGGGGGAGAGGCGTTCGCCGCAGTTGGGGCACCTTCGGGCACTCGTAGCGATCGGTTGCAGGCAGCGATGGCAAATTTCCCCGGATGGCCGCTCGGCTGTTTTTTCCATAGGCCCTGCGCACACTATACCACCGCGGTGTCTTTGGCTACCATCGCGCACCCCCACCGCGAGGCAAGGCCGGATGCCGCCGGTTATAATCGGATAGTGCGAACTAGCTGTGTTGCCCTCCTGATGGTGTGTCTGGCCGGCTGCAACCGCGGCGTCCAGAACAAAGATGCGGTGCGTCAAGGTGTTCTCGATCACCTGGCTCAGGTCCGAATGAACGTGGCCTCGATGAATGTGGAAGTGACGTCGGTCCAGTTCAACGGCAGCCAGGCGGAGGCGACGGTGTCGTTTTATCCCAAGGGCGGCAACGCGGCGCAGGGAATGTCGATGCAGTATCAACTCGAGCTGAAGGACGGCCGTTGGGTGGTGATGGGCCGCAAGGATGCGGGTTCCAGTCCACACGGCGCGATGCCGCCGGCGGCGCCTGGCATGGAGAATCCGCATGGCGGGGGTAACATGCCGTCTCCGGAAGACCTGCCGCCCGCCGGTCGAAAAAAATGAAGCGTGTCGCCATTCTGGGTGGCGGTCCCGCGGGGGCATTCGCCGCGGAACAACTGGCGTCCGCCGGTCTGGATGTCCTGGTGTTCGACGAGAAACTCGCCTGGGAGAAGCCTTGCGGCGGCGGTTTGACGCACAAGGCTTACAGCCAGTATCCCTTCCTGATCGAGAATTCGACGCCCAAGCGCCTTATCACCGAGACCACGCTGGCGGCTCCTCACGGAGGAGAAGTCAGCCTGAAGCTCGACGACCCGCTGCTGATCTACTCGCGTTTGGATCTGAATCGCATGTTGCTCGAGCGCGCGGAGCGGGCCGGGGCGCAGATCGAAAAGGCGCGCGTGCTGGAAATGTCGCGGTACGGGCGGGGATGGCAGCTTCGCACCAGCTCGGGGATGGTGGACGCGGATTTCTGTATCGTAGCGACCGGCGCCCGCAACGCGCTGCCCGAAGTGGGCACCAAACTGACTCCGGAAGACACCATGTCGGCCCTCGGCTACTACGTGCCGGGCGACCAGACTCGCATCGACATCCAGTTTCTGCCGCGCCTCGAAGGCTACATCTGGGTCTTTCCGCGCTGCGGGCATCTCTCGGTGGGAATCTGCGGAAAGGGCGAGCCGGCCAGTTCCCTGCGCAAACGCCTGGAGCAATACCTGACCGGGCGCGGCATCGCCTGGAAGGGCGCGGCCTTCTACAGCCATTTGCTGCCGTCGCTCGGCGCGGCATCGTGGAAGAAGAACCGGGTGGCGGGCGAAGGCTGGATGGCGGTGGGCGATGCCGCGGGGCTGGTGGACCCCGTCACGGGCGAGGGCTTGTACTACGCCATTCGCTCGGCGGACCTGGCGGCGCGCGCGCTGCTTTCCGACGTGGGCGAGCCGGCTGAGAAGGCAGGCCAATACCGGCAGTCGCTGCGGCGCGACTTCGCGGCCGACCTGGAATTCGGCGCCCGGCTGGCCAAGCGCTTGTTCCTGGGACGATTCCTCTTCGGTTCCGTGCCGGAGCGCATGGTGCAGTTCACGCGCCGCAGCCCGCGGTTCTCGGCCATCATCCAGGACCTGTTCGCGGGAAAGCAGCCGTACTTGGGTTTGAAGCGGCGCTTGCTGCGGAATCTGAACGGGAGCTTGTACGACGTCAGTATGAGCCTCGGGTTCAGCCGGCTGGTGCCCCGCAAGGCGGGCTAGTCATGCCTCACAGCCACGGACATTCCAAATCGGAAGAGCTGTTTCGCAGGGCGTGTGCGACCATTCCGGGCGGCGTCAACTCGCCGGTACGGGCGTACCGGAGCGTGGGCGGGAACCCGCTGTTCATCGCGCGCGGCGAAGGCGCCCACATCTTCGATGTCGATGGCAACGAGTACATCGATTACGTGGGCTCCTGGGGACCGCTTTTGCTGGGGCATCGGCATCCGGATATTGTGGCGGCACTGGAGGCCGCGCTGGCCATCGGCACCAGCTTCGGCGCGCCCACGGAACGGGAGGTCGAGCTCGCCGAAGCCATCCGCGACGCCGTGCCTTCCATCGAGATGGTGCGGCTGGTCAACTCGGGCACCGAGGCGACCATGTCGGCCATCCGCGTGGCGCGTGGATTCACCGGGCGGGACCTGACGGTCAAGTTCGAGGGCTGCTACCACGGGCACGTGGATTCGCTGCTGGTGAAGGCCGGCTCGGGAGTGGCCACGCTGGGCATTCCCGACACCCAGGGCGTGCCCAAAGCGTTTTGCGATACCACACTCTCCCTGCCATTCAACGACGCCGAAGCCGTGGAACGGGCATTCCGCGCGCATGGCGACCACGTCGCGGCGGTGATTGTGGAACCGGTGGCGGGGAATATGGGCTGCGTGCCTCCCCTGCCGGGCTACCTGGAAGCGCTGCGCGAAATCACCGCTCGGTTCGGCGCCCTGCTGATCTTCGATGAGGTGATGACGGGGTTCCGCGTGGCCTACGGCGGCGCGCAGCAGCGCTACGGCATACGGCCGGATATGACTACGCTGGGCAAGGTGATCGGCGGCGGGCTGCCGGTGGGCGCGTATGGCGGCCGCAAGGACATCATGCGCCAGGTGGCGCCCGTGGGACCGGTCTACCAGGCCGGCACGCTATCCGGAAACCCGCTGGCGGTGGCGGCAGGGCTGGCCATGCTGCGATATTTGAAGTCGCATCCCGAAGTGTACGGCCAATTGGAAGCGCGCACCGCGGAGTTGTGCGCCGCGGCGCCGGCGGGCGTCACGGTGAACCGTGTGGGCTCGATGTTCACATGGTTCTTCACGGACCAGCCGGTGACGGATTACGAATCGGCCAAGCGGAGCGACACGGCCCGGTTCGCGCGGTTCTTCCGCGCGATGCTGGAGCGCGGCATCTACCTGGCGCCCTCGCAGTTCGAATCCGCATTCGTATCGGCGGCGCATTCGGAAGAGGACATCCGCGCGACCATCGCTGCAGCGGGGGAAGCGTGCACCGTTTCATAAGTGCAAACTCTCGCAAGCCGGCAAGGGCAAGCTAAAGCATGTCCTACCAATGAGGGAATCAGCCTGTTTGGTGGCATGCTTTAGCTGGCCAATTTGGTGGGGCATGCTTTAGCTTGCCGGCTTGACCGCCCGCCACAAACGCCGCGCCGAGAAGCTCACAATCCCGAAGAAGACCGCGAAGCTAATCAAAACGACAGTGAGTTGTCGCCGGCTCGAGAGGCGCGTCACGGCCGGTCCCGGGCTGCCCCCAAATTCTAGCGACACGTGCAGATGGACCGCGGAGGGTTTGACGGCGTGGTTGTCCACCACGATGGCGTAGTCGTCGGGCCAGTGAACGTAGCGGGAGAGATTGCCGGATGAAGCCAGGGGCGTCACGGCCAGGACTCCGTGCGGTTCGCCGCCGCGCAGCCGTTCGAGATCCTGGCTGCGCATCAAAGCGATGCGCGCCTGCCCGGGGCCAGTCAGCACCTGGAAAGTGGCGGAAACCCGGGCCGGCTGCTGTTTGAGAGTGAAGTCCACGTATCGCCACTCGTTGGCTGGGATCTGGTACACCTCATCCACCAGTTCGACGCTGGTGGGCGCGGCCACCAGCATTCCGGCCAGCGCCAGCCCCTTCAAAATCGATGAAAGGGCTACAATAAGGACCATGACCGACAGTATGGCACAGCCCCGGGGAGGGCTGGCTTCGCTGGAGTTGCCCGGCTGGAAAACCGCGCTGAACTGGGCGGCCGCTATTCTGCTTTCGCTTTTGTTCCTGGTCTCGGGCCTTTGGAAGGTCACCGACGCGCAAGGCGCCGCCGTGCGCATGGCGGAGGCCAGAGTGCCGGAGTCGCTGAGCCTGGCGGCGGCGCTGATGTTCGGAATTGCCGAGACGCTCGGCGGCGTGCTGTTGCTGGTGCCGCGGTTCCGGCGCTGGGGCTCGATTCTCACCGGGTTCCTGCTGCTCGCCTTCCTGGCGTATTTCGCGGTGAATTACAACGTGCTGCACGGCGAAGATTGTAGTTGCTTCCCCTGGGTGAAGCGGATAGTGGGGCCGGGTTTCTTCATCGGCGACGGCCTCATGTTGCTGCTGGCGGTGTTGGCGGGGATCTGGTCGCGGCCGCCGGAAAGCCTGCGGTCGGCCATTCTGGTGCTGAGCGCGGTGGTGGTGTTCGCGCTGGTTTCGTACGGAGTGGCCGCGGTGCGGCAAACCGGGGTGAAAGCGCCGGAGAGCATCTTGGTGGACGGCCAGCCGTACTCGCTGCAACATGGCAGGATCTTCCTGTATTTCTTCGACCCGGAGTGTATGCACTGTTTCGACGCCGCCAAGCGCATGTCGCACTTTAATTGGGGCGACACGAAAGTGGTGGCCATTGCCGTCCAGCAGCCGCGGTACGCGGCGCAGTTTTTACAGGACACCGGTCTGAGAGCGGCCATTTCGACCGACCTCCAGAAGCTGAAGCAAGTCTTCCCCTACGCGGGCACCCCGGCGGGCGTGGCCCTGGAGGACGGCCGTGAGAAAGCGTCGCTGACGAAGTTCGAGGGCGAAGAACCGGCCGCCACGCTCAAGCAACTCGGCTTGGTGTACTGAAACGCGATGAACCTGCTGATCCCCAACCTGGGAACCACATCCCTGAAATACCAGATTCTGGAAATGCCGTCGGAGAAGCTGCTGGCGAAGGGCCGCGAGGAGCGCGTCGGCAATTACCGGGACGCCATCGCGCGTATCTCGACCGGCGGGACGCCGATCGATGCGGTGGCGCTCAAAGCCGTGCATGGCGGCCCGAAGTATCGCGGAACCTTCGTCGTGGATGAGGGCGTGGTGGAAGCGCTGCGCCAGTTCCTGCCCGCCGCGCCCGCGCACAACGCCATCTACCTGACGGCCATCGAAGCCTTCCGGCAGGCCATGCCGGGGGTTCCGATGGTGGCCGCCTTCGAGCCGGAGTTCCACACCACCATGCCGGAACACGCGCGGCGGTACGGTGTTCCCGGCGCCTGGCTGGAAGAGGGCGTGGCCAAGTACGGGTTCCACGGGGCGTCGCATCAATACATCGGCGAGCGCGCGGCCGCCGTGTTGGGTCGCCAGGTGAAGCTGGTGAGCTGCCACCTGGGGGGAAGCTCGTCGATGTGCGCGATCGACCGTGGACGGTCGGTAGACACAACCATGGGGTTCTCACCGCAATCGGGCCTGGAGAACGCCACGCGCCACGGCGACCTGGACGTCTTTGCCGTGCTCTACATGATGGAGCGCCACGGATGGAGCACGGAGGAGGTTCGTAATCAGCTTGCCAGGGGCGGCGGATTGACGGGCCTCTCGGGCGTCCCGGGCGGCGATGTGCGCGACCTGGAGGCCGCCGCGGCCGAGGGCAGCCGCCGCGCGGAACTGGCCCTCGAGGTCTTTGTGTATGAGGTGAAGAAAAGTATCGGAGCCTTCGCGGCGGCCATGGGCGGATTGCAGGCCGTAGCGTTCACGGGCGGCATCGGCGAGAACTCCGCGCGGCTGCGGTGGGCCTGCTGCCATGGGCTGGAATTCCTCGGGATTCGTCTGGACCGCGCGAAGAATGAATCGGGAAGCGGAGACCGGGTGGTATCCGCGGACGATTCACCCGTCGCCGTGCTGGCGGTGGCCACCAACGAAGAATTGATCGTGGCGCGGCGGGCGTACGCAAGAATAATGACCACGGATGAACACGGATAAGGAAAAACCAAGAGAACCTCAGGATTCTTTACTTTCTCTTATCCGTGTTTATCCGTGTTAATCCGTGGCTAATTGATTTCCTAGCTGTCGCGGCGTTTGAGGGTGGGCCGCTCGTCCTGGTCCGTCTTGGGCGTGGTGCCGTCGTCGTTCTGGTCTACGGTACCGTTGCCGCTTCCGGGGGCGCGGCGCAGACGCGGACGGCCGTCGTCCTGGTTGGTATCCACCTTGCGGTGATTGTGCAGCATGTTCAGCCGGGCCTTCACATCGTTGAACTCGGAAGTGTTCACCACGTACTCGGGCTTAGCCACCAGGATCTTATTAATCTCGTTCTGGGCGGCCTTGATGCGGTCGTCCGTCATGGGATGCGTGGAGAAAACCTTGGCCATGGTGCCGGGCTTCTTCTTCTCCAGTGTCTCGATCTTCTCGAAGAAGTCGACAAACGCCGTGGGATCGTAGCCGGTCTTGTAGAGATACTGCAAGCCCAGGTAGTCGGCTTCCTTTTCGAATGCCTTCGTAAACTGCAGAAAGCCCATGGGGATGGCCAGGCCGGCGCCTTGCCGGATGATATACCCCGTCCATCCGCCCATGAAGATCAGCGGTATGGTGCCGATGTTGATGAGCTCCCCGCGGGTGGCCTGCCGTGTGCCGTGGCGCGCGGCGACGTGCGCGATTTCGTGCGCCATCACGCCGGCCAACTCGGCTTCGGTATCGGTTTTCAGGATGAGGCCGGAGTTCACAAAAAAGAACCCGCCGGGCAGCGCAAAGGCGTTCACCTCTTCGGAATCCAGCACCTTGATGGTGAACGGCACTTTGGCGTCCGAGTTCCGGACCAGGTTTTGACCCACGCGGTTTACGTACTCCGCGATGATCGGGTCGTCGATGATCTTCGCCTGCCGCTCCACCTCTTGCGCCAGTTGTTTGCCGAGAGCGATCTCCTTCTCCAGCGAGTAGAAGTTTACGCCCTTGCCAACGTCGCGGTCGCCAATCGCCTCGGGATCGTTCTTCTTATCTTCGGCGAAGGCGCCCCCGGTCAACAGGCTGAGTGCGGCCAGGACTGCCACGGGCACTGCGGAAAGACGTCTCATTTTCCGACCACTCCTGTATAGCTACACTATACGCCTTTTCCGGGCGCGGTGAAACCTTACCCAAGGTATTAAACGCTCCAGGCGGGCTCCAAGTTTCGGTTTCTTTACGATTGTTTACAGCCGGATCAGTACAGACCCAGGCTGATCACCTTGCCGGCGGGATCTACCAGGACATCCAGCCGGCGGTTCAGGTAGGAATAAAAGGTCCGTCCCTGGTTCGCCTTGCGGGCGGTGATGCGGGCGCCCCAAAGCCGGCGGCATTCCTGCCACGTCATCTTCCACGGATAGGCAAAAACACCTCGCAAAACGCCGGTTTTGTTGACGAAGTCCAGTTCCAGCTCCTTGTAGCGGCCGGTAGGGTCGGCAAAGGCGAGGATGAGGCCGGTTTCCGACTGATCTTGGCCCAGGGCCAGCCGCTGCCGCGAGGGTTCCCCCAGCAGCGCCCGGGCGTCGGCTTCGGTCCAGTGACCGATCTTGGTTTGGCAGAACACGGCGCTCTCGTCCTCGAACCCGGCGGGATAGACGGGCGCGGCCCGCCGCGGAACCGGTGGGTGGTCGTCGCTGGGCGGCGGAATCGGCGGAACAACGGTCTTTGCAACCTTTGGAGCCTCGGCCTTGGGCGCGGTGGCAACAGGTGCGGGTGGAGCGGGCAACATGACCACGACGCCCGGGATGGCTTCAGACCTGCCTGCCGCCGACGGCAGTGTGACCACCCCGCCGGAGGTGTCCGCGCGGTCCGCCCCCGCGCCGGCGCGCGCCGCCACCTGGCCGGCCAGCGCAACCGCGGATACGATCAAAAACCACTTCATGGCAGCCTACCCGAAGGATACCGGGCAGAAAACCGGTTTTTGGACTGAATTTAGGGAGTAGTGGGGTGTTTTCCGAAGTTAGGGACGCGGATGGCGGAAGCCAGTGGGGGTCGAACCTTTTACCGTTTTTTTGAATCTGTAAGTTACTGATTCTTTAAGATGGCAGAACGGGTAAACCTGCCAGAAACGCATGGTTCCTGTACAAATCTGTACAATGCAATTTACGGCTGATTGGTTGCGGCCGTCGAGCTTCACGGGCTGGTGGCCGGCGAGCGCGGCGCCCCTGGTGGTGAGTGGCGGCCGGAGCGCGTGGCGACTTCCCCGGTGAGCTTCGCAGGCCTTCCACGGTCCGGGCCGATCTCCGGCTCCGCCCCGGTGCTCACCGCCGTCGAGCTTCACGGTGAGCTTTCACGCGGCGGTGGGCCGTCGAGCGCTGGCCAGGTTGCGCCCTGGTGGTGTGAGCTTCGCAGTGGCGGCCGGCGCGCGTGGCGACTTTCCCGGTGAGCTTCGCAGGCCCTTCCACGGGTCCGGGCCGATCTCCGGCTCCGCTCCGGTGCTCACCGCCGTCGAGCTTCACGGTGAGCTTTCACGCGGCGGTGGGCCGTCGAGCGCTGGCCAGGTTGCGCCCTGGTGGTGTGAGCTTCGCAGTGGCGGCCGGCGCGCGTGGCGACTTTCCCGGTGAGCTTCGCAGGCCCTTCCACGGGTCCGGGCCGATCTCCGGCTCCGCTCCGGTGCTCACCGCCGTCGAGCTTCACGGTGAGCTTTCACGCGGCGGTGGGCCGTCGAGCGCTGGCCAGGTTGCGCCCTGGTGGTGTGAGCTTCGCAGTGGCGGCCGGCGCGCGTGGCGACTTTCCCGGTGAGCTTCGCAGGCCCTTCCACGGGTCCGGGCCGATCTCCGGCTCCGCTCCGGTGCTCACCGCCGTCGAGCTTCACGGTGAGCTTTCACGCGGCGGTGGGCCGTCGAGCGCTGGCCAGGTTGCGCCCTGGTGGTGTGAGCTTCGCAGTGGCGGCCGGCGCGCGTGGCGACTTTCCCGGTGAGCTTCGCAGGCCCTTCCACGGGTCCGGGCCGATCTCCGGCTCCGCTCCGGTGCTCACCGTCGAGCTTCACGGGCTGGTGGCCGTCGAGCGCGGGGTACTCACCGTCGAGGGCGGCCAGGTGGCGGGCTTCGCAGTGACCCGAGCGCGGCGCCGTGGTGAGGTTTAGACGATCTACCCCTCGCCCTCCATCCTTCCCCGCATATCCCCTGAAAAAAGAAATTGAGAAATCTGACGGGGCGTGCTTACTATTGTTCTGAAAGGCCCGACAGCGGGCTTGGCAAGGCAAGGCAGGCTCGGCTTGGCTCGGCTGCGCAGGCGTGGTAAGGTATGGCGCGGCGTGGCTTGGCGCGGCCCGGCATGGCCCAGCGTTAAGGAGGCCCCGGTTTCAGTGAACCGGGGCCTTTCCCTTTTCGTGGGGCATACAGCCGGGGATCTTCATAGCGGCGGGGTTTTCACCCTCAAGCCGAAATTGGGCGCACTTCGACATCCTTCAGGCCGTCTCCAGGCTTATGGCTCCTGCCAGAAACGCAGGAATCGGCATTTCTGGAGAAGGCGGTCCTAGTGTTTCGCTTCGCGGTGCTCTTGCATACGCCTGGCTTGAGCCTCAACAAGCCTCTTATCTTCGGGCGGCAAGGCGGCGAGATGCGATTCCAGGGCGTCATGGATGATCTGATAGGCCGGCTTGCCCGTGATTGAACCAAGGGCCTCCAGGCGGTCCTTCAGGTCCCTGCGCATGATTACCGTCAGGTGTGGAAAGCGGCTGACTGCCACGGGGCTACCGTCGGGGGCCTTGCCCGTTGGTGGACGGCCCGCGGCTCGTTTTGTACTCACGGTCATATTGTACGTGGTTTCTCATAGTTCCGTCAGATGAGCAATCGCACTTGCCTTTCAATAATTGTTGACACATCATGAAATCGGGCTTACGATATGTGCATGGTGACTTCAGCCCCTTTCGACACGAAGCCTCAGGCTCAGGCTAGAGAGCCAAAAGACCTTTCTTTCCTTGACAGGTACATCAACGAATGGGAAGCCCGCGAAAAAGCTGAGCAGCGGGTGAGGGACTTTACCCAAATCGCCCTGAATTGGTGTGCCAGGGCGGCCGAGTACCACCGCGATGCGGCCCGCAACCGCCGCGCGTTCGTGCTCGCCACGCTCATTTCGGCAATCATGACGTTGGCAGCGCTGGTGGGGTGGCTTAAATAATGGAACCCGCATCCGGTCTGCTCATCGGAACCGCTCTGATAACTTTTGGGACTGGTTGGCCGTGGCAAACACCGAAGTCGCCGGGTGCCAGGGGTGCGCAAACCACCAGCAATTGCGGTTGGCAAGAAAATCTCCTTGTGCCGTTTGGCCAACTCCGGGGCCGGTGCCGTCCGGCCCTTTTTTGCGGGATGGCGCGTACTGGTGGAACAGATTCGTAAACGAAGTACTTGTCTCAGGTCAAAACCGCTCTCTCGGTACGAGAGTAGAAAGAAGACTCGATATGTCCGAATTAACGATCATTGAGCAGCTTCGCGCATCAGTAGCGGCGCGGAAGGATTCTCTCAGGGCTCTGCGGAACCGAATAATCGCCATCTTGGAGCCGATTCCGGTGGGCGTGAAGCTTATGGGGGACAACGGCGCGGAACTGTGCCGTATCGTGGCGCTGGTAACAGGTGCTTCTCAGTGGAGCAACCGGACCTGGGAGCGCACTATCAAGGGCTGGGGTGTGATGGCTGGCGGCAAGCTGGTAGCGGAATGCTTGGACTCTTCAGTGTGGGATGGCAACAATATGCACCACCGCACCACCGAGCCGACATGCTTAGCGCGCGACTGGGACCGCGACACGGAAGTTGCTGCCCCATCGTGGATGCCAGGCACCGAGACCCGCGAATTAGTCGCGCAACTGCCGGCGGCCATCGCGCGGTACATGGCCCACTGCGAGCGGGAGCGTGCGGAAAACGAGAGCACCGCGGTGCTGGACCGGGAGTGGTTAGGGCTCTTTGCTTGGTGCCGGCGTGGTGGGTGTGCGGCGGGTGCGTCGCGAGTTGGAATCCTCGGGAGCGGTTCCGAAGGTGAATTGTCGGATGTCGCGGCGCGGATACCTGATCGACGTGAGCCGACTCACTGAAGTGCTATCGCGCAAGGCGATTGAATGCCCCGCCGTCGCGCGGAAAGGGGCCGCCATTGAATCGGAGAGGTGTCGCGGGATGTCGAGGGCGGCCAGGTGGTGAGCTTCGCTGGTGGGCTTCGCAGGCCTTCCACGGTCCGGGCCGATCTCCGGCTCCGCCATGGTTGCGACCGTCGAGCGCGCGGCCCCCGTCGAGCTTCACGGGCTGGTGGGCCGTCGAGCGCGGCGCCCCTGGTGGTGAGGCCCGCAGTGGTGGCCGGCGCGCGTGGCGACTTTCCCGGTGAGCTTCGCAGGCCTTCCACGGTCCGGGCCGATCTCCGGCTCCGCCGTGGTTGAGGGCATGGCGGCCGTCGAGCGCTGGCCAGGTTGCGGACATCGCGCACGGTGGTGTGCGAGCATCACGGCGTTGACCTCCGGGCCGTGGTGGTCTGCGCTGTCCCGAGCCGGGCCTTTTCCATGGCGCCCGGTGGATCTCCGGCTCCAGACCTGGACCTTTCGGTAGCGAAATTCTGTTCTCGCTGTCTACTTCAAAAGTGCGAGTGAAAAGCCTGTGCGTTTGAGGGCGGAACAGCAGTTTCCCTGTGTATGCTCCAATCGTGCGGGATGAAACGTGTTTTAGTGGCTCTGGACATTTGAGGGCGGAATTACTCCGGCAAGAGAAAATTTATATTTTTTAACGTACTCTTCGTCAGATCTTCGCTTCTCGACTGGTATAATCAGGGTGTGCGCACATACCGCCGCGGCGTACTATCCAAAGGCCGGGCGGTTTTCCGCGTGCGTCAATCCCAGAACGCATCACCGCAGCTAGACGGTGAGCGCGTAGTTGCACTTGGAGAATTTCTCACAGAAAAACAACGTAGGGCGATAGGTATGCCTACGGCATCAGTCTTTCGTTTGGGCCGAAGCGAAATGAAAAAAGACATCCTCTCTGTCACTGTCGAATCGATTGATCCTGAGATCCACAGAAACCAAGAACTACAGGCCTGCAGAATAGCATACCTCGGCGTAGAAAACGCCGCAGAGCCGCAGTTACGCTGGTTTTGTACGGGCATTTTGGGTCTACCGGCCGCCTGGACACCCTACGTCGCAATGGCGTTATGGAAGACCAATTCAAAAGGGGAACTCGCCTGGAAATCGGCAAAGCACCCTTTCGGGTTGCTCGCAACTGCAACGCGTAGAGCTGTTCTACGGTGGAATCCCGTGTTACTGTTTGGTACGGATACAGACTTGGTATTCCGACCGCAGGAGCGGGCCGTATCAACCTTACGTCTCGGCATCGCGGAAGATTCCGGTTGGCGTGATGATCCGTTAGGATATTTACACGAGCGCGCATATGGACGGCAACGAGACGATGAATCATGTGCCCCATGGCAGGAATTGCGTTCCCCGTGGAAATGGGCCATCTCTGAGGAATTGTATCTCGACCCACCGCGGGACGGTCTGCGATACGACTGGACGCTCATCGGCTACCGTGCCGGCTTGCCTGATGATGAAATTGAACTCCTGAAGGCTAGGTGTCGCGGATTCACCCGCGCTAACGCCGACAAGCACCTTCGGTGGCCAGAGCATCAGGTCCAAGCTGTCTGGCGGCGGCTGAGTCGGCACTTGGATGACGATGAATTGGTGCAACGTCTTGAAAAGGTATTGACTGGCGAACTTACGGGACCGCCGGTAGAAAAGAAATCTGTGGAAAACTCCGCAGAATATGTCCCCAACTGAAAATTACCTGTACGTAGTGACTGGAGAGATTGAGTAGCCGGGCCAAAGGGAGCGCATATGAATTGTCCAGTGAGACTGCTGATCGTCTATGAACCACCTGGGGCAAGGTCACCGCTGTGTTTGGCGGAGGTCACTGATCGCCAGGCTATCCGAGAGGTATCCCGCCGAGCGATTATGGAGGCGGATGCCCGCGCCGAATGCGCGACCGATACCGAAGTTGAAGCCGATGAGCGCGCCACGGCCCGGTATCTCCGCCAAGTTCTGCCCGTCATCGTCCCAGGACTGGTGGCCGTGGCCACGTAACTCCCGTATCCGTCCCAAACGCTATCAATGTAGATCGTTTCGTGTCCGGGGCCGGCCCGCACCGGATACGCCCCGCGCGGGCCGGTTTCTTCGATTCCGGCCCGCGCGCCTTCATAGGCTATCTGGATTCTCGTATGGAAATACAACCACGTCGGCGTAAAAGGGCACGGCGGCGGGCGGAAACTGCACCGAAGCGGACGGCCAGTTTAACGCGCGGTGAATGTCCGTCGTGTGGTAGATGGACGCTTCTACGTGACGGTGGCTATTGTGCCGCTTGCGGGGGTCAAGTAGAGCCAGAGAGAACGGGCACATGAACCGCATGGAGGCACAGAGACCGGAGCGCTACGGAGCATTCCTGCTGTACGTCGATGATTGGCTTTCATCAACCGCGATTGATCTGATGAGCGCGGCAGAGGAGCGCGGATATTTACGGCTACTGATGCACGCGTGGAAGTCGCCAGACTGCGGGCTGCCGGCGAACGCCCGCACGTTGGCGCAACTTTCGAAGCTCGGGGCTACCTGGCACGGAAAGAGCGGCGCCGTGGTACGTGCGCAGTTCGTCGAACGGGAGGGAAGGCTCTTTAATGAACGGCTCCTACGTGAGCGGGAGCATCAGCGAGCGGTAAGGCTCTCCCGGAGTAATGCATCACGGAAAGCAAACGAATCACGTTGGGGTGCGCTACGGAATCCGTCACGGATCTCTGACGGATCGCTCAGTGATCCAAACTCAAACCCAAGCCCAAGAAAGACAAGTACAGACCTAGACTACGCGCCGTCGAATCGCCAAGACCGCGATTCGACGGCGCGCGATGGTGGTGAGAGTCGATACCCACAACTTCGAGAAACGCTCCGGCAGTACATGCAGGAACCGGGACACGAAGACATCACACCTACGGAACGACTGGTAGTTGATGTGATGGATGCGGCCGGAGGCGCGGCGGAGAATGATGTCATCGCCTGTCTAGAGTACCTGCGCGAAGGTCGGGGACTGAAACCGGGAACACGTTACGGACCCCGCCACTGGTCATGGTTCAAAACCGTGATATCGCACTACTTCAGAGAAAGGCGAGAGCGTGCGATGCCGACGCCTGGCCGATGTGCTGCCTTGAGCGCAGAGGAGTTCAAAAGCATGACGGACGTGCTTGAGATTCAGGCGGAGGCGTGATGGATAAGACTGAAGAGTTTACGGTTCTCAGGGGCGTACCAATCTCCGCGCGTGGGTTATGGCTCGACATCTGCCAGTTGACCGAGTTGTACTCCGAAGACGGGATCGTGCCTGTGGACCGCGATGTCCTGGTAAGGGTGTCCGGAGTTGACCGTTCAGGCCTGGATTCCCTGCTTGAGCAGCTCCGCGCGTGCGGCTTGTTGAGAATTACCGCATCGGGCGAGCTATGTTCAGCGGTTTTGCTCCAAAAGGTGCGACTCCGTAAGGCGCGTGAAAAATGGGTCAAAGCCCGAAGACAACAACGGGCGGAGATACTGTCTGGGTTCAAGGCTCCAGGTAGCGTCACCTGACCGTACAGGATAAACCGGGTCCTTCCTGGGCGACTAGACCGGGCGGGTGTACTTGTCGCTCTTTGCATCCAGGGCCGGGGTGGGAAAAAGGGCGGGACAAGTGGGAATCAGGTGGGACACGAGGTTGCATAAGTGGCTGATTCGATGAAAATTACCGCAGTGGAACTGGTCAAGCTCGGTCGGGTAGGGAAAAGCTCTGTTTATCGGGCGATCAAGGCGGGGAAACTCACGTTCAAAGGCGGACGGGCGGACCCGTTGAAGTTGGCTGCCGAATGGCAACGGAAGCGCGATCCATCGCAGGATGACAAGGTTGGTCCGGCGATTGAGCGGGTTATCGGCGCGCTAGGGCTTACGGGGCCGGTAGATCCGCTTCACGGGGCGGAGCAGCCGGAAGGCGAACGGGGTAGCGAGCCTACCGGGTCGGAAACCTATTGGACGGTCAGAACCAAGCACGAGAAGCTGAAGGCGGCTTTGACGGAGTTGAACCTGGGGAAGCGCCGGGGCGAGCTTTGGGAGCGTGCGCGCGTCCTGCGGGGATGGGGCGAACTCGTTACGGCATTCAAGGGGCGGATTCGCAGGGTTCCCACCAATCTGGCCTCCGAACTGGCCCTCTTGTCGGACCCCGCGGCAATTCAGGCTCGGCTACTGGCGGAGTTAGATGAGGCGCTGACTGACCTGTCGAACTGGGAGCCGGGGCCGGAAGTATGACGAATGAACTTAGGGCTACGGCGCGATTGGCGGCGCCCCCGCCGAAACTGACAGTAACACAATGGGCGGACGTGAACCGGAGGCTGTCATCGGAGTCGAGCGCGCGGACGGGGCGATGGAAGACGCGGCCGTACCAACAGGCTCCGATGGATGCGTTTACCGATCCTACGGTGAACACTATCGTGATGATGGTGGCGCGGCAGACCTTGAAAACGGAGATCGAACTCAACTGCATCGGTTATGCCATCGATCAAGATCCGGGGCCTATGTTGGTGGTGCAATTCCGAGACACGGACTGCAAGAAGTGGTCGAAGATCCGGCTGGCGCCGATGTTGCGCGACACCCCTTGCTTGCGCGGGAAGGTTTCGACGGAAAAGTCCCGCTCAGGTGAAAACACCATCGAGTACAAGACATTTCCGGGCGGGCACCTATCCGTGGTAGCTTCGGCTTCTCCTGGGAACCTGGCGGCGCTGCCGATCCGGTATCTGTTCTGCGATGAGATAGACAAGTATCCGGCATCGGCGGGCGGCGCTGGCGATCCGATATCAATGGCGCAAGGGCGCCAGGAGGAATTCTGGAACCGGAAAACGGTTCTCGCCTGTACTCCGACTCGTAAGGGATTCTCGCGGATCGAGCAGGCATACGAAGAAAGCGACAAGCGGGAATACGAAGTTTGCTGCCCTCAGTGCGGCGAGTATCATTCTCCCCAGTGGTCGCAGGTGCGGTGGGACTCGACGCTACCGACGCGGAAGAAGCAATGCGCGTCGGCTTACTACCTGTGCTCATGTGGGGCGAAATGGAGCGACGTTGACCGCTGGAATGCGAGCCTGAACGGGCGCTATCGCGCGACGGAAGCATTCAACGGAGTGGCCGGGTTCCGCGTTTCGGGGCTGGCCAGACTGGGAACGAAACTAAGCTCGCTGGTGGATGAGTTTCTGAGGTCAAAGGGAAATATGGAGGCACTTAAGACGTTTGTGAATGAGCAACTCGCGGAACTCTGGGAAGAGCCGGGCGAGGTGCTGGAATGGGAGCGGCTGGTTAATCGGCGTGAAGACTACCAGATTGGTGTAGTGCCTGATGGCGGGCTGTTCTTGACTGCGGGCGTGGACATTCAGCGGGAAGACGGCGGCCGGCTGGAGGTGCGGGTCAATGCTTACGGGGAAAACCGGGAGCGGTGGGCGGTGGATTATCGCATCTTGCCGGGGGACCCGGCGGACCCGAAGACCTGGGAACCGCTCGAAGCGATGCTGGCCGAAACCTGGCCGACAGCGAGCGGCGCGGAGTTGGCGATTGAGCGAATGTTCGTGGACTCCGGCGACGGCACGGTAACGTCGAGCGTTTACGATTGGGTGCGAAAACAGCCGCGCCCGCGTGTATGGGCGATCAAGGGCGACAAGCGCTCGGATGTTCCGGTAGGCCCGCCGCGGTCCGTCGAGGGCACGCTGCGCGGGAAAAAGCAGAAATTCGGCGTACTGTTCAAGGTGGTCAACAGTGACTACTTCAAGGCGGGATTTTACGCGGACCTCAAAAAGCGCGCGCCAACCGAAGAGGAACGCTTACGTGGGATGGGCTATCCACAGGGCTACTTCCATGTCCCGAAGGACGCGGCCTTTGGGGATGAACATTTCAAGCAGATCTGCTCCGAGCAGTTAGTCACGCGGCGGAACAAGAAGGGCCGGACGGTGACGGAGTGGGAGCAGACGCGGCCCCGGAATGAAGCGCTGGACACGGCGGTGTATTGCGATGCGGCGGCGTGGGACTTTGGGAGTCATCGGTTCCAAGCTCGGCATTGGGCGATCTTGCGCGATAAAGCGAAGCAGTTAGGCTTGCAGACGAAGGCGGCGCCGGCGCCCGCGGTGGTGCCGACACAACAGCAGACTCCGTCGGCTGCAACTCCAGTTACTCCGCCGGCCGCGCCGTCGCGGGACCCCTTCACGCGTGATACGCGGCGCGCGGACGCTGATCGCTGGGTGCCGAGACGGAATTGGTTTGGAAAATGACGCTGGACAGGCTCATCGAAGCGCTTTTTCCGAAATGGGGACTCCGCCGAGCACGGGCACGGCGGGCGCTTGAGCGGGTGCCAGCGCAGGAAGGTCAGGCGCAACCGAAGCCAAGGTCCACAAGCAGATGGGAGCCGGTGCCCCGTCCGCCAGATAGTGGCCGCGGCTGGGAGCCGGCTGGTGGAGTGGAAGCCCTCCGTAGTGAGTTGATGCGCCGGCGGCGCTGGCGGTGACCGGGGCGCGGCTATGTGCTGGCCAAAGTTCTGAGGAAGCGAAAAACAGGAGAGGAAAAGACGATGTTCGAAAGGAAGCGGTTGAACGTTACTGAAATCGACGGCCGAAAAAAGGCGTTAGAGGCTGAGCTTGCTGATGCTCAGCAAAAAGTGCGGCAAGCCGAAGGTGACTTGTCTTTGGGAATTATTGCTGGCGACGAAGGTGCTTTGCCGGAAAAGGTCGGGCGTTTGCGAGCGCGCGCGGACGGAATCAGAATGGCGTTATCTGCCCTGGAGGCGCAGCGACCCGCGGCCATAATTGCCGAGAAGGCGCTCGCCTTGGACGGCCTGCGCGGGGAGTTGGAAGCGAAGTGCCACGAGTTGGCGACCATCGAGAACAAGACGACACCGCTACTTAAGCAACTTTCGGCGGTGGAAGGCGTCCGGTTCGAGGCGGGCATACTTGCATGTCAACGCCAGGGGGAATGGTATTCGCAGGGACTTAGAAGCCCCGAGCCCTACGAGGGAGCATTCGTCGATTGCGCCCCTGATCCAAATAACCGACAATGCGTGGCAGTACCCCGCTCGAAGCACTTGCGGTTGGAAATTGCGGGCCTGAAAGGGAAGATCGCCTTGGTGGAGTTGGAACTAACACCCGAGCCGGCGGTAGTTCAACAGGTGCCCGCGCCGGAGAAAGATTTCAGCGATGCGAGTTACAGGAATCCCGGACCTAGGGGCGATTGGGGCCAGTGACGGCGGCGGCGCCCGAAATGACGCCGGCGGAGGCGCTTGCTTGGGGTGAACGCGAGTTGACCGTGTTGCTCGCGGGCCGGGAAGGCGAGCGATTATGCCTTCGCGGATCTGAGCCAGGATGGCGTAGGATGCGGCGCGCGGCGGAGGTCCGTAGCTGGCACGAGTGCGGACACCTGATAGCTGCGGCGGCCGTGGGTCGCGTGATCTACTCGGTGTCGATCATCCCCGACGCTCGCTGTCAGGTAGGGCCGACAGGTCGCTACGTTTCCGGTGGGTATTGCCACCAAGGAGAATCACCACGCCCCTCTCAGCAAGTAGGCGAGGCCGCCACGATGGAAACGGATTCACACGCTGCGGCGCGGCTTGCAATGGCCTTTGCCATGGGATCGAAGCCGCAATGGAAGGTGGCACTTGCTGTGCTCCGCCGGTTCAGAGCGAAGGCCACGGCTATCATCGAAGGCAATAAATTTCTCTTGCAAAAGCTTGCTGGTGAGTTGGAAGTTCGGGGGACTCTCAACCAAGGCGAGATAGCGGCTCTGATGGGCCGCGCGTAAAAAGCTGCCCCGTCCTTACCCATCCGTTCACTTCCATTCCGGGTGGGATTCCTCCGGGGGAGGCCCGCGCCGGACAACGTGGACCGGCGCGGGCTAAAACGAAGTCCATGATGCTGTGGCGGGGCGGACGTTGCGCCGTTACCGCTTCACCGGGGCGGCCGTTGCGCGGCTCCCGTTTTTTCTCAAAGGGGGCGGCGGCAAAACACTATGTCTTTCCAAGCGAAAATCACACGCGCGCGGTTCGTGGTGGGGCCGTTCTCATCCGAGCAGATGCAGACTATCGCCCAGGTCACGGCGGATAGCGTGGCGTCGCGAATCCGCCGCGGTATGAACGTGGATGACGCGCCGGCAAAGCCGCTGAAACCGGGGCGCAACGGGCTTCTTCTCCACGCAGAGAAGGTGGCCGCCGGACTCGTTTCTCTTCCGACTCGGCCGGCCGCAACGGGGGCGGGCTGAGAGCGGGGGTGGGCTGTGTCATCGGCGCGGTGGGTCCCGGTTTCCTCCCTGAATACCGACCTAGAGCCAGATCTGTTCCTGAGTCAGAACAAAATCAGCCGATATGCAATGGCGATGCGGTCTGGCGAGCGTTTCCCTGCCATCACTGTCGTATCTGACGCCGGCAGACTTTTTGTGCGCGACGGGTTCCATCGGCTAGCGGCGGCTCGGGCTTGCGGGCGCGTCGCAATCGACGCTGATGTCTTCGTGGGTTCCGTGAGCGACGTAGCGCGGCACTTTATCCGCCGCGGCAAGGCCGAAGCGTGGGACCCGGCCTGGGTCGAATACCTGGAAAGGGCGCTGGAAAATCGGCGCTTCGCACGCGCGGGAGTAGGCGGGAAGGAGAATTAGGTCCGTCCGGCGGCGGAGGCGACTGCAAACCGCTGGCACCCCGGCCGTGCGGCAGCCAGGTCCGCGCCGTTTGATCGGATTTCGAGTTTCCGTTGCTCCCGTACTGGCCTACGCCGCGGGCAACGGAACGGGGCCGCACTTTCCCCCGCACGGGTGCGCTCCTTGTTTGATTCGTGGTCATACGGTTCCGTGACTGCGGACCCCGCGCCACTCCCCCCAGGGCGGCGCGGGGTATTCCTATTTTTAGGCCGGAACAGAAACAGGCGACATGCAACAGCAGAATGTCTTTGAGCAACACTACACCGCGCAGGAACTCGCCGAGATCTGGAAGCTTGACGAAACAACCATCCGGCGAATTTTCCAGGATGAGCCGGGCGTCCTTAGAATCGGAAAACTCGCGCGGCGCGATGGTAAAAGGGATTACATAACGCTGAGAATTCCAGCCTCAGTCGCAACCCGCGTCTATCACCAAAGGACGGCGTAAGCGAAAATATCCCCTTGACTTTCGGATGCTGAGCGCTTAGCATAAGGGTATGGCGAGACGAAAAAACCCATCCGCGGTTGCGCTCGGCAAGCGGGGCGCAAAGGCCCGTCTGGTGAAGTTAACCCCCGAGAAGCGCTCGGAGGTAGCGCGAAGCGCGGCGGTTGCGCGATGGAAACGACCGCGGGCGCAAAGGCCAAGCGAGAGGACAGAGCCATGCTGAATCTGTATCGGCGCCACGCGGAAGATTGCCCACACCGAGACAAGGGTCAGAATCACACGAAGTGCTCATGTCCGATCTGGTGTTATGGTCAACTGAACGGCATCGAAACCCGGCGCTCCGTCAAGACGCGGGATTGGATGCGGGCGGTAAAGCGGGTTGAAGCGTGGGAAAGTAGCCCAGAGCGCGCGGTCCCTACCACCACATTGGCCGGCGCGGTTGCGGCTTACGTAGCAGACTGCCGAGTCCGAAACCTCACGGAATCGACCATAGCGAGTTACGAAAAGGCCATTGAGCACCTGATGGAGTTTTCCGGCGCTCGGCAGATTGATGAAGTAGACCTCGATTTGCTTTCATCGTTCCGCGAGAGTAGAAAGGTCGCGCCTTCCACTTCAGGCAAGGAACTGGAAACACTCAGGGCCTTATGTGCGTTCTGCGTTAAGCGGGGATGGATGGAACGGAACCACGCGCGTGAGATGAAACCCCCAAAGGAGAGCGGACCCCCTACTCTGCCCTTCGGTCAAGTCGAGATAACCAGAATCCTCGATGCTTGCGGGCGCCTTGAAGATGACAACCCCCACACGCGAGAACGAACCCGCATCATGGCGCGCGCTCGCATTCTTGTGATGCTCTACTCCGGGCTACGGATCTCCGATACGGTCAGGCTCAAGCGCGGCTCGGTGGACATGGAAAGCGGAAAGGTCTTGCTTCGCGTGATGAAAACCGGCGTTCCGCTGTACGTCACCCTCCAACCTTCGGCCGTGGAAGCGCTCGATGCGCTACCAAAGGCCGGAGAGTACTTTTTCTGGAATGGAAAGTCAAAGCTCTATACGGCCGTGGGAAACGCCCGGAAGTCAATACAACGTGTCCTTGCCCTGGCCGATGTAGAGGGACACCCCCATCGATTCCGCGACACCTTCTCAGTCCGGTTACTGGAATGCGGAGAGGACCTACGCACGGTCCAACTATTGCTCGGGCATACCAGCATCAAGACCACGGAACGGCACTACGCGCCTTTCGTTCGCAGCTTCCAGCGCATCCTTGACGGAGCTACGGCAAAGCTGGATTTCGAGAAAGTTCCTGTACAAAAAACTGTACAAACGAAATTACGGCGCGTAAAGTAATTAAAATCAATCACTTACGCGGCGGAAGCCAGTGGGGGTCGAACCCACCTGCGACACAAAGTACCGCACAACGGGTTTGAAGCCCGCGCCCAGCACCGGCCAAGAATGGCTTCCACGCCGATTCTACCAGAGAAGCTCAGGCCGGGACCGCCTCACGCGCCTCACGCGGCGCGGAAGCCTCCAGCCTGGCCAGCCTCTCGTCGATCTTGGCCAGCGAGGCCTCCAGTTGTCCTTGTGGAGCCTGGCTGCAAAAAACGGGGTTGTTGACCCACCAGTCCATGCCCATCTCCTTGGCCTTGTCCACCGAACAGATCACCAGGCGGATCTGAATGGAGAGCAACTCGATGTCCACCAGCTTGATCTTGATGTCGCCGGCGATGACAATGCCTTTGTCCAGCACCCGCTCCAAAACATCCGACAGAGTCGAACTCTGCATGGCGTGTACAACTGCTTGTTGGGGCATGATGAATCTCTTCTTTTAGAAAAGCCTCCCTAAGGGCCCCAGATCGAGGTTCAGGTCGTCCTCTTCGAGGCCAAATTCCTTTCGCAACCGATCGATTTCTTTCGCCTGGCCCATCAGGGTGAGGCCCAGCCGCTCGATCTGTTCCGCGGTGAGCGAGCCGGCCTCGATGCGCCGGAGCGCCTGCCGCTCCAGCAACTCGTGCAAAAGCTTGACGACCGTGAGGACGAGCTGTCCGAGTCCGTTTTTCAGACGTTCCGGTTCCAGATCCAGGCGCGCCCGGCCCGCAGCTCCGTTATGCGGCGCCCGCGGCTGGAGCTTGTCGTCCTGCTGCATCACGAGGGCAAAGTCCCCGATCGATTCAGACTCGACACGCGTGGTCGCGGCCTGACCCATTGGTCTTCCCCTTTCCGATTTCAAGTGCCAAACCGGCTCCCCGTCCCCCGTTCCCCAGGCTGTTGCGGGCAGTCTCGATGGAGGTCAACACCAGATTCAATCCCAGGTAGATCAGGTCCACGTCGGCGACCGAGATGGTCACCTCGCCCGCCACCACGACGCCCTTGTTGAGCACCCGGTCGAGGACCTCGCAAATCGAAACTCGTTCGTTCTCCTCCAGTGCGCATAGTTCCGGCAGGAACCCGTCTCGTTCGGATGTGGCTGGGCGATCGATCACAGGCTTACCAACTCCGGTGTCGCCAGTTCCGGTGCGCCCAACTCCGGTTTCGCCAGCTCAGGTCTGGCGGGCCGGTACATGCGCCACCCGAGTCTTTTTAACTGCTCCAGCCCGGCGATTTCCGGCTGTCTGTATACCAGGGTCTGCTGTTTCTCCGGAAACGCCTGCCGGAAATCGTGCACCACCAACCGTTCCCGCCGCCGGAGGCTCGAACACAAGCGGCAATCGCAGGGCGGCGTCATCAGGTTCAGAAACACCAGCGGTACGGCAATACCCATGCGGTGACAGGCTGCCACCAGGTCCTTGGTTTCCTCCAGCGCCATCTGGGTGGGAATGCTCACGGCATGGAGCACGGAGGTGGCCGGGTTCTGCAGCAGTTCCCGGAGTTTCTTCAAGCTCCGGGAGATTTCCACCAGGCGCTCCGTGAATCCGGGCAATCGCAGGACGCGCTGGTACTTGAGAAAGAGGTTGAAGAAAGCCTTCAGCCATTCGTTGACGAGATCGGGGAGTTCCAGCAGGCGAATCAAGTGGCCGGTGGAAACGCAATCCAGGACGAACAGATCGTAGCTATCGTGCGCGACGAACTCGAGGATGCGCGTGAGCGCCATGACTTCATCCAGACCCGGAGGAGCCACGTCCATCATGCGCTCCAGTACCACGCTGTCGAAAACCACGTCGAAGCCGCTCGAAGGGGCCTCGAGAAAACGCTCCAGGTCCCGGGCGTAACACGTTTTCAGCTTTTCAAACTCCGCTTGGGCGTCGATTTCCACGGCGCTTAAGCCGGGAAGCAGCGTCACTGGCCGGGGACCGATTTCCGCTTGCAGGCAGGCGGAGAGCGAGTGGGCCGGACCGGCGGAGAAAAGCAGCACCCGCTTCCCGGGGAAGTCGCTGGTCAGGCGTATGGCGGTGGCGCAGGCGAGCGTAGTCTTACCCACGCCGCCCTTGCCTGCCAGGAGGACAAACCGCACCTCGGGGGACGGGGACGCAGCCGGATGCAGCACGGCCGGCAGGCTGGGCAAGCCGGGCTCGGCCGCGCTCACCGGCTGTCGGGCGAGCAGCCGCGCGTGGTCCCAGAATCCGGATAGCGACTCCGGCCCGCGGACCTCCTCCGCGAACAGCTCAATTCCCCAGGCCGGACAGGGCAACTCGATCCCGGCCAGGAGTTGTTGGATCAGGGCCTGCTCGACCGCGGCGGCGGCCGAACAGGCCACGCAATCGCTCTCGAAATGGAGCCGGTTCACGACCAACTCCGATACCGGTATCTTGCGGCTGAGCAACTCCTGGAACAGGGACAGGGTCTCGCGAATGGCGAGCGGCTCGGCAATGGTGACGGGAACGCATTGGAAACGGGCGGGATCGCGCAGCAGGCTCTCGGTTCGCAGCAGCGAGGATTTCCATTGGGCGACCACCAGGTCGAGGCGGTCCGGGTCGGCATTCCGGCTGAACACCCGCCGCATGTACCGGCGCTTGGCCAGCAGCGCCTCCAACATGCCGAGCCATCGCCGGGTCATTTCGGGCATGGCCAACTGGCGCAGGGTGTGGCCGCTGGGCGCCGTATCCACCACGATGCAGTCGTAGCGGCGGGCCTCTACCCAGGAAGCAATCTCGAAGAAGGCCATCAACTCGTCGAGACCGGGCAGGGCGAGGTTCAGGAATCGATCGATGTCCTCATCGTCCAGCAAAGTGCCGGCGGCCGCGATCTCCCGCAGCGTGGGGCCGTTCTGCTCGCGGAATCGAGCGATGGATTCCCGGGCCTCGAACTCCAGCACTTCGAGATTGCCGGGGGGCACATGACCTGCCAGACTGTCGCGTACGGAGTGGGCCGGGTCGGTGGAAACCAACAGCAGAGAACGGCTGGGGGCGAGCGCGGACAGGCGCAGGGCGGCGGCCGTGGCGCAGGTGGTCTTGCCCACTCCGCCTTTGCCGCCGAACAGCAGGAGCTGCAGGCCCGGCTGACCGAAAAACGCGGGGCTCGGCTGGCTCATTGCGATCTCCCGCGCCGCTTACGGATCCCCACGCTCGCCGCCGGTCGCCGCGACATCCGCTTCCTCATCTTCTTCCTCGCCTTTCCGACGACTGTCGATGGCATCCAGCCGGTCCAGTAACAGCTTCTCTTCGGCGTCGAACTGCGGTTCCGTGATGGCGCCGGTTTCCAGTTGCATGTAGAGGAGTCTGAGCTGTTCGGTGATCGACTGGGCTTCGCCGGCCAGCTCCTCCTGGGCGACCTTGCCGATTTCCCGGAAGAGCCAGAAAATGCTGCTGACCGGGAAACAGAGGATATCGTCCACCAGCAGCATTCACGGTTCCAGGTCGAGCTCGAGATCGACGAAGTTGTGCGGCGCCCAGGGTCCGCTATAGTCGAAGGCGAAATTGTTGTCGAACCGCTTGGCTGCCGCGAACACGGCGGCGGAAAACTCTTCCTGTCGGTCGCGCCGCACCAGGCATGCCAGGTTCATGACCTCGTGCTCATTGCGGCACGGGTTGGCCTTGAATTCCACGCACACAGGGTCCAGCACGTGTTCCACCTTGCGGGTGTGGTCCTCCCGGTCGTCGTGCAGCAGGCGGTCGAACATGCGGCCCAGTTCGATCTTCTCTTCCTGGGTGAACTCGTGGCGGGCGCCCACCAGGCGGTCCCGCGCCAGGCGCAGTTCCGCGTGCGTGTTGACGAAATACTCGAAGATATTCGGCACGTCCCAGGCTACCCGCAACCCCATTTCCACTTTGCCGGCCACGCGTTTGAGCTGCTCCTCGAAGGCGCGCTGATTCCGGACCAGGATTCCGCGGACGGCCTCCGGGCTGGTGGCCACCGTGCCGAAGGCCATGGGCAGCGGGGTGGTGGCGGCCATTAGACACTTGAGCACGGCTTGGTGGGCCGCCAGGTTGGCGCGTTGCGGCCGGACCTTGGCGCCGGCCAACCCGCTCACCACGGCGGCCACGCGGCCCTCGGAAATGGTGTACACGTCGCCGCCCTCGATGCCCAGAGATGGATAGGACTGCGGGTCGCCTCCCTCCACGATGGCGTACAGATAGTTCCTGCCGCTGGCCACCGGCACGGGGGGCTCCGCGGCGGGGTGGTCCAAGACTACCGCGCAGTCGGAGTCTTTCATGACTGCCTCCTCGATTGTTTCGACTGGACTCGCCCGGCGTGCGCGCTCCATCGATCGCCAAGCCAGGCGCGCCGCGGCTCGGCGTTCAACAGCCGGGTCCATTCCTGGAGCAGACGCTCGACTCCGGCCCGCGCCTGGGGCGCACCGGTGGAAGTGGGGATGAGTCGGAAGCTTCGGCGATGCTGGTTGGTGGGGATATGGGCCGAGGTCCTGAGCGTCAGCATGTTCTGTTTCCTTCAGTAACGGATTTTGAATCCCCCCGCGCTGCGGCGGGGAGCGGGTTTCAGCTCGAGGCCGGGCAGGCGCCCCGTCGTCCCTTGGCCCCGCGTGGCCACCGCCTGGAACAGGTCGCGCTTGGCCTTGTCGATCTCATCCAGACGAGCGTCGATCGTCGCGATCCGCCGGCTGGCGCTCTTGCGCTCCATATCGCGCCGGGCCTTTTCCATCTCCAGGCAGGTGATCTGCATGTAGCTCCGGTAGGGCAGGGAGACCTGGTCCACCCGGCCCGAGAGCGTGCGAATGTTGGTTAGGCCTTTGGTGGGGATGGCCATGGCATTACTCCTTTCCGTTTCCGTTGTCTTCCGCGGCGGGCCGTAGGCCGCTTCTCCGCGGCTTGACAGCCGCGCCGCAGATCCTGGCGATGGCTTCGTCGATCTTATGGGGCATTAGCGACTCCCCGTCGCGCGTCACTTTGGCCGTCTCGGTGGCCAGAACGTCGCGGCAGACCCATTGGAATACCGGGTCGTCCATCCGCGCATGCGCCCGCCGGTGGACCAGAATCTTGGCGATCACGATGGTGGCGCGAATCGTCGGCCGGTGATTGTTGACGCCCGTGCCGCGCAGCTCGCGTACGATGTCCACAATGACCTCGGCGTCCGCGCGGGCGACACTCGATTTGGCGATCGCGATCTGGATCTCCGTCTCGCGGTCGAAGTTGCCCAGGCTGAGCGTGATCAGCCGGTCCATCAGAGCGTCCTGGGTCTTGTGAACCCCGGCGTACTCCTCCGGGTTGGAGGTGAAGATCGCCCGGAAGTCCGGATGCACTTCGAGATACCCCGCGCCGCTCGGCCGCAGGGCGGGCAGATTCAGGATTTTCTCCTCCAGTACGCTTAGCAAAGCGTTGTTGGCTTCGGGGCGGGAGCGGTTGAACTCGTCGTAGATCAGAGTGTTTCCGTTGGCGCACGCCGTGGTGAGCCGGTTATCCACCCATAGCGTGTTCATGTTCTCTTCCGTCTTCAGCACGGAATGGATGTAGTTGTCGATCAGCTTGGACTTGCGGTAACCGGCGTCCTTGCCGATCAGGTCCGAGCTGCCAAACTCATCGTCCCCGTGAATCAGAGTGACCGGACGGCCGAGTCTGGCCGCCACGTGGAAGGCCAGCGTGGTTTTTCCGGTTCCCGCCGCGCCGGCAAAGTGCACCGCATAACCCACTTCCAGGTACGCCAGCGCCCTTTCGGCCAAAGCCTGAATGTGCGGGGTCGCCACGAATTCTTCACTGGCCTCCGGCACCACGTCGTCCCCCTGTGGCTGGACTCGGACGATCATTTCCCCGAGGTCTTTGCTTATCGTATCCACCATCGGAATGCTCACCTTTAAACTGGCAGGAATCAGTGCTTCTTCAATCCCTTGGAAAACCGTTTCTTGGCCCGCGGCAAGGGCGCCATGGACGGTTCGGCCGCCCGCGCCGCGGCCGGCGGCTTATGAGCGGGCTTGTGCCTGGGCGGCTCCGCTTTGGGCGCGGCCGGCGGCTGCTCCTCGACTGGGGCCTTGGCCGCCGGCCGGTTGCTCTCCGCGGTCTGGCCTTCGAAAAGCAACGGGCCAAACCAGGCCCGGTGGGCGCCCGCGCGGTCGCGCGCGAAGCCGGCGCACAAAGTGGAAACCCGATTGCGCCGCTCGCCGGTCTGGCGGACCAGGTCGCCCAGCAAGGCCACCCGGGCCTGGCGCGAAGACACAATCGCGTCCCGCAGCCCCGTCATCGATACCGTCAATACACCCACGTTTGTCCTCCCTTATTCAAGCTCACACATTCGCGCCGTCCCCCCAAAGCCCAGCCGCAGTAGCTTCGCTTCAGCCGGCGGGGATCTCGAATCTCGCCGGACAGCCTCTTAGCCGGCGCTCCGCACAACGAACTCCTCGACCACCGGGGTCTGCACCTCCGTCACGGCATTGACTGTCTGGATATTGCCCCCCTGGGTCGCAATTTCCATCATCGCGCCACAGCCGAAGCACTTGATCTGGCCTACATAGTCGTCATAGCCGTCGGCTAGATCCACCTTAAACCCGCAACCAAGGCAGTTGATTTCCATCTGACTCTCCTCTTTTTCCCACCCGAGTCCCCACGGCAGGTTCCGAAAGGCCGCTGGCGGGAGGCCTGACTCAAGCGCCTGGAGCTACCCGCACGGCGAACCCGCCGGTGGGCCCCGGACAGGAACTGCTATCGCCGTTGGGCCATTTGTTCCCGCCCGCTTGAGTTTCGGTCCCCACCGATTGTCCCTACGAGCGCTTGCCGGCCCAGGCCCTGCGGGCGCCGGCTAGGTCGTTTCTCATCTCGCGCCGCTCGGCGCCAACCGAGCGCTTCAGGTTGCTCAAAAAAGCCAGCCGTTCGTTCTTGGTTCGTTTCGCCATAGTCGCACGCACACGGCCGAAGTGCGCGCACAGCTTGGTAACACTGTGCGTCAGCCCCTTGGCGCCGTGCTGCAACTCGGTCATCATGGTACCGCGCATCTTGCGCATCGCCACGATTTCATCGCACAAGCGTGTCATATCTTCCGTCAACATACCGTAAGCTCCTTTCCTCTCTCCGGCGTCCTTCGGTTCCCATGCCGGAAGAGGCCCTGTGGCGGGCCTCCGGCCGGCGGCGGGAATTTGTTGGGGCGCAGTTCTAAGCCGGCGCCGCAGCGCTGGCGGTCAGACCGATGGCTTCAGCATACTTCAAATAGGTCTCAACCGAAGCGATCACAACGCGAGCTTCCACCGAGAGTAGTTCGATGCCGACCAGCGACACCTTGACCCAGGCGTCAATGACGATGCCTTTGTCAAGAATGCGGTCAACCACTTCCGCCAAACTCGAGGAATCCGTGGACTTTGCTACTTTTGCCATGATTTTCTCCTTTCCGGCTTTCCACCGCGATTGGGTCTCACTTGTGTTCGACCTACCATCTAACTGGCACGTCAAAGGCCATGTCAGTCCGGTTGAGTGTCGTGAAACAACTTACTGATACCGCAGGGGATACTGCTCGCAGCACTATCTCGAAAGGTACTACGGCGGAATCCGCTCCATGGCGCCCATTCCACAGAGTCATTCAGGCGACCCCGCGAAGTTATAAGGAGGCCATGGCCCACTTAGTAATATCTTGGCCCCGCTGGGCGGGCAGATCTTCCGAGCCTCGCTCCGAAATCGTTCCACGCCCGTCTTCGACGTCAGAAAGTACAGCGAGAGCAGGCGCCGCTGGCTGGACCATGAAACCTCTCTCCGCTGCTCGGTCGAGCAGCCGGAGAGCAAGCCGGCGATGCGATCCGCCAGTTGGGTTTCCTCCCCCTCGAGCGCGCTGCCGGAGGGGTAGCGATCCCGCAAGGATGCCAGGTAGGCGGCTCCCGGAGACGGCGGAACGGCGGGCGCCACCCCGGCGCGCGCCGGCCACAGGACGCGGATCCCCATCTCCGTCATCCCCAGAAGCCGGGAGAGCTGCGCCCCGTACTCCCGGCGGTGGTCCTCCAACAGACGAACAACCGCGGATTCATTCTCCATCACGCAGCCGTAGCGCAGAGGAATGACGGCCTGCCGGGCGTGAATCGCCTCGACCACTCTCTCATAGGCCAATAGGGAGGCGACGCTGGGTCGAGAAGGCATCTCTTCCACCGCCGAAACCGCGGCCGCCAGGCCGTGCGCCGTCAGCAGGTGCGTTCCCGGGGGACACCCGGCCGAATCCTCCCGCACGATGCCGTACAGAAGGTACCTCATGCCGCCGCTCCCGCGGAAAGGTCCGGAACGAAACTATACGGGGGCCACGGACCGGTCGGCGTCAGCATCAAACCGGGGAACGCCTCACCTGCATTGAACCGCGCCAGACATCCCCGAAACTCGTCCAGCGCCGCCGGCGAAACCAGGAAGGCCCAGTTCAATACAGCCTCGGCGCCGGTAGCCGCCTCCACCGGCGCCAGCACTTTGCGTTCCCGGAAACCGCCGGCATGTTGCGCCAGCGCCGCCGCCGCCCGCCGGCAGAATTCCTTCAGCCGGAAGTTGAAATCCCGCTCCCACTGAGCTTTGATTCGCTTCTCCTCGAAATATCGCGCTCCGGGGGAAGCGTCCGGCGCGCGCTCATCCGCCGCTGGCCGGCCCGGCGAACCCGGACCTGCGAGCGCCTGGCCGCGATCGAGCAGCCCCTTGACGGCCCACTCCCGCTGGCCGCCGAGCCCGGTGAAGAACCCGGTCACCGCATCCCGGTGTTCGAGAACGAACCGCTCGAAGCTGTCCAACGAAGTAAACAGGGTGGCGAAACGCGCCGGCAGCACGGGGACCCGGCCACTAATCTCCTCGACGACCGCTTCATGGCGGCAGACGCGAGGTCCCAACCAAGCCAGGTCCTGCAAGTGCGCCTCGGCCGATTCGCCGCAGAATTCGCTCAACTCCACCGGGCTGACGACCGCGCCAATCCCCCCGCAGTCGCGGACCATGACGCCCGGCTGCCCATCCACCCCGATGGCCGAGGCGGGGATGCCGCAGGCGCACGGCGTCAGGCAATACAGGTAATAAGCAGTCCCGCCGCTACTCATTGATGACGGCTTCCTTCAGAGCCGTTTCCAGGTCGCCGGCCTCGACCACCACCGGCGCTTCGAGGGGCGGCTCGCCGATTCTGCCGGCCACCGCGCGCCGCACAGCGCGCAGGGCCGCCTTGGTGCAGACGCCTTGGATATCGGCGCCGCTGAAACCCTCCGTGCCCGCGGCCAGCGAGCCGGCGCTCACCCCCGGCGCCAGCGGCTTGTTGCGCAGATGCACCTCGAAGATCAGGCGGCGGCTCTCCTCGTCCGGCAGGGCGATGTCGATGATCTCATCGAAGCGCCCCGGACGCAGCACCGCCGGGTCCAGCATGTCCGGCCGGTTGGTGGCGCCCAGCACCAGCACCCCCTTCAGCTCCTCGACGCCATCCAGCTCGGTGAGAAACTGGCTCAGAACGCGCTCGGCCACGTGCGCATCGGAGCCGCCGGCGTTGCGCGCCGGCACCAGCGCGTCGATCTCATCGAAGAAAATGATGCACGGCGCCGCCTGCTTGGCCTTGCGAAACATGTCGCGCATCGCCCGCTCCGACTCCCCCACGTACTTGGAGAGCAGCGCCGGACCTTTTACGGAAATGAAATTAACCCGGCTTTCATTGGCGATGGCCTTGGCCAGCAGGGTCTTGCCGCAGCCCGGCGGACCCGTCAGCAGGATTCCCTTGGGCGGACGTATGCCGGCGCTCAAGAAGAGATCCGCGTACTGGAGCGGCCACTCCACCGCCTCGACCAGCCGCTGCTTGATGTCGGAGAGGCCGCCCACATCCTCCCAACGGACGTCGGGCACCTCGACGAACACCTCGCGCGTGGCGGAAGGTTCCACTTCGCGCAAGGCATCCAGGAAATCCTCCATGCGGACCTCGAGCTTGGCCAGGTGCTCGTAAGGGATGGTGGCCTGCGCGAAATCGATGTCGGGCATGATGCGGCGCAGGCAAATCATGGCCGCCTCGCGGCACAGCGCTTCCAGATCCGCGCCCACAAAGCCGTGCGTGATCTCGGCCAGATGGCCCATGTCGACGTCCCCGGCCAGCGGCATGCCGCGGCTGTGGATGCCGAGCGTCTCTTCGCGCCCGTGGCGGTCGGGTATGGGGATGGCAATCTCGCGGTCGAACCGCCCCGGCCGGCGCAAGGCCGGGTCCAGCAGGTTGGGCAGGTTGGTGGCGGCGATCACGATCAGTTGCCGCCGTTTGGCGAGCCCGTCCATGAGCGCCAGCAATTGCGCCACCACCCGTTTTTCGACTTCCCCCACCACGTTCTCGCGGCGCGGCGCTATGGCGTCGATCTCATCCAGAAAAATGATACTGGGACCCTTGCGCGTGGCCTCCTCGAAGATCTTCCTGAGATGCGCTTCGCTTTCGCCGTACAATTTGTGAATGATCTCCGGACCGCTTACGGAAAAGAAGTTGGCCTCGGTTTCATGCGCGATGGCGCGCGCAATGAGAGTCTTGCCGCAGCCCGGCGGACCATGCAGCAGCACGCCCTTGGGGGCGTCGATGCCCAGCCGCTCGAAGACCTCCGGATAGCGCAGCGGCAGCTCGATCATCTCCCGGATGCGCTGGAGCTGCGGCTTCAGCCCGCCAATGTCCTCGTAAGAGGTGGAACGATCCGCCCCTTCCTCGGCCTGCTGCGGATTGCCGATCACCAGCCGCGTGGTCGGATTGATCAGCACCGGGCCTTTCGGCGTGGTGCTCTCCACCTTGAAATCCGCCCACCGGCTGCCGAACAGCGTGGCGCGGATGCGGTTCCCCTCCTGCACCGGCAGGCCGTCCAGCAAACTGCCGATATAATCCAGGTCGCGCTCGGAGGGCCGCGCGCCCGCCGAGGCCAGCACCACGCGCTCGGCCGGCCGGCAACTGGTCTTCCGCACCGACACGAATTCGTCCAGCCCCACGCCCGCGTTTTCCCGCACCAGTCCGTCGATCTGGATGCGCGATTGCCCGCGAAGCTCCTTGTGCGCGGGCATCGCCTTGCACACCGTCCCGCGCTTCCCCGCGACTTCGACCGGGTCCCCGATGGCCACCTGAAGCCGGTCGAGGTCTTCCGGACCCATGCGGGCAATCCCGCGCCCCACGTCCTTGCTCAACGCCTCCGTGACTTTGAGCTTGAGAACCGGCGCTTCGGTGCGCTCCGAGACCATAGCCGGGCTCTTCATTTCTTACACTTCTGGCACTTGATTTCCACCACGCCGTTATTGCAGGCGACCGCGATCTCCTCCTGGGCGCAGCTCGCCGGCAGCAGCACCTCTTTGCGATACTTCTTGTCGCCGCGCTCGGCGGAGAAGGTCAACAGGTCGTCCTCCACGGCGATGTGCACGTCTTCCTTGCCGATGCCCGGCATCTCGGCCACCACCAGGACGTGATCCTCTTCCTCGAAGACATCCACCACCGGCTCGCGGACTTCCTGCACCACGGTGTGCCCGGATTCCTTGTCCTGGCGAATGTTGCCGAACGGCTCGATCACCGGCCGGTCGTCTCCCAGCCCCACCTTGACCGTGACCCCGTAGATGCCTTTCAGCTCCTTGTTGGCCCCGTGGATCTCTCCGGTGCGGGACAACTGCTCGCCGTTTTTGGCCAGTTCTCCGAGCTTGTCGACCAGGTCCCCAAAGCCCTTGAGGATCCCGCCCAACCCCACCTCGAAACCGCCTTCCGACGCCTTCTCATTGTGCTTCTTGATCACGTAGTTGTTCTCCTTCGATCTGAATTCCGTACTCTTTGACTTTCGAATAAAGCGTCTTGTAATCCACCTGGAGCAGGCGTGCGGCCTTGGACTTGTTGCCGCCCGTTTTCCGCAGGGCGTGAGTGATCGCCACCCGCTCCACGTGGACCGTGCTGCTGCGGACGATGTCTCGCAGCGCCAGATCGCCACGCACGCGGACGCGTGCCGATGCCTGCACCACCAGGTCGTCTTCCGCCAGCATGCCGCAAGCCCTGGGTTTCAATCCGAGATCTTCCTCGGTAACCACGTCCTCCGCCATGAGAACGGCGCGCCGGACGGCCGACCGAAGCTGCCGCACATTGCCGGGCCAGTCGTAGGCCAACATCGCCTCCACCGCCGGCGGGGAAAAACCCTTGACGGATTTGGAAAGCTCGATGTTGGCGATATCGAGGAACCGCTTCGCCAGGTACGGTATGTCCTCCCTGCGCCCGCGCAGCGGCGGAACCAGGATGGTGTATTCGTTCAACCGGAAGTAAAGGTCGGCCCGGAACGCACCGCTATCGCACAGTCCTTCCAGGTCGTGGCCGCTGGCAGTCAGCATACGGACATCCACCGAGATCGGCTTGGCGCCGCCCAGCCGGTATAGGGTCTTCTCCTGAAGCACGCGGAGCAGCTTGGCCTGAGAGCCCAGCGGCATGTTGGAGATTTCGTCCAGGAAAAGCGTCCCCCCGTGGGCCGCTTCGAGCTTTCCAATGGTCTGGCGGTCCGCTCCGGTGAACGCCCCGCGCTCATGCCCGAACAACTCGCTCTCGAACAGCGTCTCCGGGATGGCGCCGCAATCCACCGGGATGAAGGGATGCCGTGCGCGCCCGCTGGCCTGATGAATGGCTCGCGCCACAACCTCTTTTCCCGAGCCGGTTTCGCCCACGATGAGCACGCTGAAATTCGAATTCGCGACCCGTTCGATGGCGGCAATCACGCGGCCGACCGCCTCGCTGGGGCCGAACGTCTCGCGCGGCGAGAGGGCCTGGTGGACGTGATCCGCCAGGTGTTTTAACTGGAGCTTCAATCGCCGCTCGTTGAGCGCGCGGAGCACCACGCGGATCACTTGCCGATTGTCGAACGGCTTGGCGAGATAGTCGTGGGCGCCGGCGCGCAAGGCCTCCACCGCTCCCCGCACCTCGGCGTATCCCGTGAGCAGGATCACCGGCAGCTCCGGATCGAGATCCTTGGCTTTGCGCATCAACTCCATGCCATCCATGTTCGGCATCCGCAGGTCCGCCAGCAGCACGTCGGGGTCTCCAGCGCGGACCAGTTGCAGCGCCTCGATTCCGTCTTTGGCCAGCAGCGGCGTCAGCCCCTCGCGGTGCAGAAGGCACCCCAGCAACTGGGCCATTTCGGGCTCGTCCTCGGCGATCAGGATTCTGCCTTGAACCATACTCATGAACGTCTTCCGAGCCTCACCCGGGGCGGCCCCAGCGGGTAGACTACGTCAATATCGGAATCCAGGTACCGGGTGACCTGGTGGAGCATCCCCATGAACAAAATGCCCCTTTCCCCGGCGCCCAAGGTCCCGTTGATGCGCGCTGCGATGTAGCGGTCTCGCTTCTCGAGCAGCGCGTCGCGCAATTGTCTCTGACGGATCCCGGTGGGGGCCGCGGCCCCGGCAGCGAATGCCGCGGCCGCAAGCTGGTACTCTTCCACCAGCAGTTCGGGCGACTCGGTACCCATCAGTGTGGCGCCACGTTCCTGGAGTTCCAGGAGCAACCCGTGGTTCCGGTTCCCCGCTGAGGCCAGCTCCGACACAATCTCCAGTTCGTGCCCGCAAACCGGCAATCCGTCCTGATAAACCCGCATGGAGCCGGCGGTCACCGGCAGCTTGGCGACCACGCTCTCGATCTGGGCCCACATCTTTTCCACCACGGCCGCACGGTGCGTCAGACCCTGCCGCCCCAGCGCCGACAGTTTCATCCCGCGTACCGCCGCCCCCAGTGTGCCCATGTCCGCCAGGGTGTGGACGATCGGGATGTAGACGAGTTTCCTTCGACTTCCGCCGGATTGGGCGTTATTCATCTCGGCAGGACCTTGATACACCTCCTGTGGAACGGAGTGCACCACAAAATAGAGTGTTGAAAATGCCTTGAACTCTCACAAGTTTCTCGCGTGCCTTGGCGTGGGTTTTCGGCCGCCACTAAGACCTATCGGCTTTTGGCCGGTAATCTTTAGGAGCGTCGGGGACGGTGTCTGGTGCGACGCAAGAATTACGCCTGCGTCCGATCCGTGGAGCGGCCTTTCAGGTTGCCACGTCGGCGTCCCTGCCGACGTTCTTCGGGCAATACCGTCATGCCAGGCGAAACGCCTGCTCCAGGGTGCGCCGCCCCACGATTGATTCTGGGCACCGCAGCGGCTTATTTGAGTGGCATTGGGCGACCCACATCCACCCAAGCCCGTGCACACCAAGGTGGGGCAGGCGCTTTCGCCTGCCAACCGATTCTTTCACAGTCCCCTCGCAGAACGCTTGCCTGCGCTTAATCCCGACCGCCCCTATTTCGTTCGGATCTCGCGCACCAGCGCGAAAGCAGCGTCTTTCTGCTCGATGGGGATCTGGAATTTCACGGTGGCGTTGGGTGCCAGATTGTCCACTTGGGCGCTCACCGCTCCCAGTTGCGAACCGGTCTGATCGGTCAGGTTGAGGACAATCTCCGTCGTATGAATCAGGCGGCCGGTGTCGCTCTTGACACTGCCCACCACTTTCATGCCGCCCTCACTCTCGACATGCGCATCCAACACCTGCACGTCCTGGTCGACCTCAATCTTGATGGTCTTGTCCAGATCCGGCAAGAGCTTCGCCGCCAGTACCGTGGCCGAGGGCGCGGGGGCGGGCCCAGGTACTTCGGCTCGAAAGAAGTGGCTCAGCCCGAGCGCCGTGACGCCTGCCAGAATGAGGCACGGCACGGCGACCGCCAGCCAGAGCTTAACCTTCTGGTTGAACGTGCGATTGCTGAGATACAGGGGGTCGGAGGGCGCCGGCCTGGAAAGAACTCGGTTCACTAAACCGCGCAGCGGGCCGAGCCCCCGGGTGTGCTTCGACTCATCCCTGGGAGCGTCCGGCTTCAGGCCGGCGAAGACGACGGAATCAATGAATCGACGAAAACGCTTGAACATAACCGGCGGCACGCGACCGATGCCATTATACCGTGTCTAAGCGCAACTTCAACTCTTTTATTGCCGCGGACCGACGTGCCATGCGGGCCGGCTCATCGCTTGGTTGCGCCGGGCTGGGCCAGTAAACCTTCCAAAGTGCGCAAGCTCTCCTGACGGCCCATGACGATCAGGTAGTCGCCGCCCTCGACGGCTGTATCGGCCGGCGGATTGAAAAGCATACGGCCGTCGCCCTTGCGGATTGCCATGACGATCACGCCGATATCGCGCCGGTATTGCATCTCCTTGATGGTCCGCGAAACCACCTCGCTGGTTTCGGAAACCCGTACCTGTTCGATGGCGATGTCCATGCCGATGTCGTGGGTGGTGAAGTCGAGAAACTGTACCACGTGCGGCCGCAGCAGAGACTGCGCCAGACGGTGGCCGGCGATCGAGTAGGGAGCGAAGACGGCATCCGCGCCGGCCCGCCGCATCTTCCCCTCCGCGCCTTCTTCGGCCGCGCGCGCCGCCACGTAAATGCGCGGATTGAGGCCCTTGGCGGAAAGCAGCACAAACAGGTTGTCCGCGTCGGTGGCCAGGGCCGCCACCAGCCCGCGAGCCCGCTCCACGCCCGCCTGGCGCAGGGTTTCATCGCGCGTGGAATCGGCCGCCAGGGCGAGCATGCCCGCCAGCAGGGCGCGTTCCACGCGTTCCGGGCTGATATCCACCACCACGAACGGGACGCCGGAGTGTTGCAGTTCCTCGGCCGCGCCGCGTCCCACGCGCCCATAGCCGCAGATGATGTAGTGGTCCTTCAACTTGTCGATCATGCGTTTAGTCCGCCGCTTGCCGATGACATGGCCGAATTCCAGCTCGATGATCGTCTGGGTCATGGCGCCCATGGCGATAAAGATCGTCGTGACGCCGAAAAAAATCAGGAAGGAATTGAACACCCGTCCCGCGTGCGAAAGCGGATGGATCTCGCTATACCCCACCGTGGTCATGGTGATGAGGGTCATATAGAAGGCGTCGAACGGCGGGTAGCCATCGATCAGGGCGAACCCCACCGTTCCGATCAGCAGTGTTGCCGCGATCGCCAGCCCGAGAAATAGAAATCGGCGCGCCAGCCGGTTCATCGGTTGTCTGGACCAAGTATAGCCGCGGTCTGATAAACTGAACAAGTACCGTTTCGCATTGCCGCAACATCGAGGGCCGGTAGCTCAGATGGTAGAGCATGTGCCTTTTAAGCACAGGGTCGCGGGTTCGAGTCCCGCCCGGCTCACCAATTAGAATCAGTCACTTACCAACAACGTTCAGCCGCCGCTTAGAGCTTACTATGGGGGAAACCATGGGTACCCCAAAGATCGGCGCGGCCAGTTTGACCGCGTTGAGCGCCTTCCGTTTGGCATCCATGCGAATGTGCGAGTAGCGTTCCAGCATGGCTTGACTCATGTGACCGAGCAGCGCCTTCATGGTGGCTTCAGGAGTGTCGTTCTCTGCCATTTTGGTGGCCGCTGTGTGCCTCAGATCGTGAAGGCGGCATGAAACCTTCGCCGCGGTCCGCACCGATTCCCACGAGGTCTTGAGCGTCGTTACGGGCCGTGTGGGATCAACCGGCCGCGTGTGTTTGCAGAACGGGAACAGGTACCAGTTGGGTTGCCGCTTGCCGAACGTCTTCTCCAGCCATGCGACCCGGCTGGAGATGGTATCGAACAGTTCCGGGTTCATCGGGATTCCGCGGCCCTCGCCCGCTGGCGTTTTGGCGTGCCCCACGCGCAACTCGCGTTTCTCTAGGTCCAGTTGCCGCAATTGAAGTGCGCGGATTTCACCGCATCGCATCCCGGTCAACAGAGCGATCCGGAGGAATGGGTAGATGAAGTGCGACCTGTTCTTTGATGCGGCCCCAAGCAACCGGCCCTCTTCTTCGGGCGACAGCGCGCGGCCGATATCGCAGGGCTCATCGAGTTTCGGCACCGCTGGCCACAGTTGCCGCCAGGTGGTTCCCATGGCGCGTGTGAGGCAAAGCAATTCCATGTTGATGGTGCGGTTTCCCGCGCCCTCTTCGTTACGCTTTCGCATGTATTCCCTGATTCGATCCTCGGTGAGATCAAACAGGGTCACGTTCCCCAGGTGGCGTTCCAGGTGCGGCGCGCGCCCGTTCACCCATACTATCGACTGCGCACGGTGATTCGGGCAGTCGTAGCCCGCACAATACGCCTTCACCGCATCTTTCACGGTCCGAAGCATTCGCGTGGGGCTCTCGGTCCGCTTGCCGGTCGCGTGTTGCCGCTGAAGCTCAAGACGCCGCCGCTTCTCGTAGTCGCCCGCGAGCGTCTTACGGGTGGTCTTTGTCGATTCACGGTAACGCTTCCCCGCGAATGAGAATTCACACCACCAGATTTCGGACTCTACCAGTTCCCCGGTCTTCGGGTGCCTGTACTTCTGCTTGTAAACTGCCACTGCTACCCTTTCCGCTTCGCCGCCTTCTTCCGCCGCACTTCCGCCGATTTCGCCGCGGCTTTCTTCGCTCGGGCCGTGCGCTCCGCTGGCGTCATGGTTTCCAGGCTGCGCTTGCCGCCGATCTTGCCGCCCTTCGCGCCACCTTTGCGCCCGGCATCCTGGAAGAGCTTCAGCACGTCCGGCGGAAGTTTTTTCAGTTTCATCGAGCTAATACCCCAGTTTAGCTTATAGTTATTGTAAGCCCGGTTCCGCACGAATGCAAGCGGATTCGGAATCGGAAGATGCGCGCGGGTCTTTTCTGATGCTAGGGTTGGTTCATTTGGCTTGTTTCTTCCTTGGCCTACCGCGGCACTCTATCGCTGTCATCTTTGACTGTGAGCACGCCAGGCCGCACCAAGATGTCGAGCGTGGCCTGTAGATGTCGCGCGGCGCGACACCTTGGAGATGCAGAAGCCGCCGACCATGAAGCCCAAAACCTTGTCGAAGTTCCGCGACAGATTAACGTCCGTTAATTCTCCAGGCAGTTCGGCCCCTTTATTATCAACAAGTTCACACTTAGTTCTATATACACCAACCCCCTCTATAGGACTTGCCGGCTACGGCGCCGAGCTTTGGCCCAAGTTTGGGCAACAGAGTCCAACCAAAACGGCTTTTTTGTTCATCTTTTTTTGAGAATTCTCAGGCCACTTCTGCACGGTAAAGGCATGGAGCATATTTCCGATCACGATTTGGAACGCTACCACCTTGGAATGGTTCTGGACGAGGCTGAACTCGCCTCACTTGAAGAACACCTTCTGGTGTGCTCAGACTGTATCGACCTTGCCGAAAAGACGGCTGAGTACGTGGATTTCTTGCGGGCGGCAGTCATTGCCGGGAACTTCGATCTAGATTGAACTCCCGGATGGCCAACCTCGACGGGAGCTTTACTGGCCCTTCGGCAAGCGGTACTATTGACTCCCAGGAGGCCACATGCGCCGATTCCTCACGCTCGTTTTCGCCGTGTTCATGCTGGTCAGTGTCGCGGCAATCGCCCCGGCTCGCCAACCCGCGCCGCAACAGCAGACCCAAACCAAAGAGCAGACCGTCTACGTCACAAAGACGGGCAAGAAGTACCACACCGCTACCTGCCGGTATCTCGCCAAAAGCAAGATCCCCATGTCGCTGAAAGATGCAAAGGCGAAGGGCTACACGCCTTGCAGCGTCTGCAAGCCGCCTCAATGAGGCCAGACGCACGGCTGTAAGGCTGGACAAGAAACTGGCACAACAGGCCGGGCTAAATGCGGCGAAGTATGCCGGGCACTCGCTACGGGCCGGGCACGCCACAAGCGCGGCCATTGCCGGAGCTTCAGAACGCTCCATTATGAACCAAACCGGGTAGTGGGCTACTTCGGTTTTCTGGCTTAGTTCTTTACGGTCATGGTTTCCGAATTAACCGCCTTCTTGCCGGTTACGCCTTCAAGTCCCGCCAAAACACCGCGGTAGTCGTTTTTATCGCACTGCATTGCGAAGCCGCCCTTTTGGTCTCCATTGGCCCACGTCAATCCGATGTAATGCTTCTTGGATTTGGTAAGGGCCATCAGCGCCCCAATGCCAAACGAGACAACAGCAAGGCCAATAGCCGCGCCCACTCGCCGATGAACATCTTGCCCATAGCTGATCTCCGTCACCGCTGAAACGGGGATTGCTATTACGTCATCCTTGCCTTTCACAAGCCGGATTTGATCGGACTCGATGTACAGTTTCACGCCGGTTCCAGCTTTGATGACGGGAATCGACCCGCCGTCATAGGCAACCTTGTAGCTATTGTCGCCGGCGAAAACGAGCACCGGCATCAGAATGCTCAGCATCACTGCGATCATCTTTTTCATCGTTCGGCCTCCTGGCCTGGCGTGTACATTACAGCACACTTCGCGTAGAAGCGCACAGGGAACCAGAATGTGCTACGGTGCTCTTTTCGATCAGGCACACACATTTAGCGCACTACCCAAGTTTGGTCACAGTTATTCGTCCGAGACAAGTAAAAGGGCGGAAGCCGCCTCACATTCGCGTCCCTTTCGCCCTTTGTTCGCCTGTTTCACAAGCCTGGACCGAGAAACACGGGGGGGCATCCTTCGTCCAGGGCCGGCTGCAAGATCCACGGGCCGTGGGTGATCGCAGGCTCCGCGTTGGTAGTGGCCGTCAAGGTTCACGTGCTGGTGGCCGGGCGCTGGTGAGCTTCGTGGTGAGCGTGCGCTGCCTTCTACGGCCGCGGCTGATCGCCGGCTCCGCCCTGGTAGTGCCCGTGGAGAGCAGCGCCCAGTCCACCGCAAGGCCCGTTGTCGCGTAACGCTACTACGGGAACTGGTAGTGGCCGTGGAGAGCAGCGCCCAGTCCACCGTGAACCGACAGCTTCAAAGTCGTGCCGCGCGACTTTGATTTTTGGAGGTTGACACCGGGTTTACTTCCGGGCGTCGGGTGCCGATCCCGATAAAGGGACCTGGTTGAGTTCTGCCTCAATGCGCTTAAAGAGATCGCCCTTATCGTTGTGAACCAAACCCGAAAACACTCCGCCGATCGCGACCGTACAGCTATCTCCGACACCGGAGAGCGTGATATCCAAGTTGCGTTTGCCCGATAGGTTGTTTCCGGTTGAGACGATCCCTTTTTTCTGCGCGTCGTCCAGCATCGCGAAATTGTAATGCGGCGGAGCCGTGGCACGCTTGACAACAGCCCAGACTCGGTCACAACTGGCCGGGTAGGTCTTCGGCTTAGCGCCGGCAAAGGCAGGTAGTGCTGCGAATGCCAAAGCCAACACGATTAGGATCTGCTTCATGGACATCTCCCGTCTTATATTAGGCGTGCGTCGGAAGGTGGCGATCAAGACTGAAAAAGGTATACAGACGCGTGTGACTCCAAAGATAGCGGGCTTTTCGGGTTCTCACCTGCGCCCGACGGCTACCGCGGCACGCCGGGCGGTCAGCATGGCGTACCGTTCGCCGTTCTCGCGTGCCTTGGCGCTTTCCTGCATGAGCCGCGCGGCGGTCTCCTCTATGCTCCAGCCCCAGTCGATCGCGATGAGGCACCAGGTGAAATCGGCGCGGCTGATGTCGGGGCCGCTGCGACCGTGGTTCAGGGGCGCACCTTCAACGCAACGCTGATAACTTGGCCACTTCTTGAGACCTGGGACTGTCCGCGCCGGCGTTGCATTCCGCGCGGGCGCCCGTGGTTCCTCAGCGAGCAGCCCAAGTTGAGCGAGCGTTTCCTGGTGGGCAATCAGGCCGGGCGCGGTGTGCGTGATTTCGACGCGCGGGAACGCCGGCGCGTACTTCTCCTTGAAGTTCAGGCTTCCAGCGATGCGGGTTGCGCCACTGGCTGTTCGATCCGCGGTAACAGCTTTTCGGAGGCGGCGCGCCAAGTTCTCATCGGCTTCCGCTGCCGGCATCGCGAGCCATGCCTGAAAGTTGCCCGGGCTGGTCTGCAATCCCAGAAAGGCGACCTCCTGTACTCGCGCCAGGGCCTCGGCGTTGAGGTCATCGAGTTGGACGAACACAACGCCGCGGCCGTGCGGGCGCACGATGACATTGTGCTGCCGCTCGGCCGCCACGCGCAGTTCCGCAGGGATAACGCAACGCAGGTTCTCGCCTGATGCGCCTCGCCGGAAGCGGATCTTCTCGCCTTCCCGGCTCGTAATCGTAATGTCGAAACTCGTTGCGCCTACGCTGGCGAATAGATCCAGCATCGCGCGGGCTGCTTGTCAGGTGTCATGTGGGACTCGCCCTTGCGTCACTGAGCGCCCTTTCCTTGCCCAGTTCCCGACAGACCTGTGCGAGATCACGATAGCCTTGAATCTCCAAGACAGAGACGAAGCCAAAGGGGAAGGGCATCCTGGCCAGAGCCGCGCCGCACACCGGGCAACTGAGTTCGCCTTCGGCTTGGTGGTCTGAATCTTCAGTGGGCAGGGCGTTGTAAAACCCTGCCACGGTATGGACCCGTTTCACACGGTGGAAAACCTTCTCGAGCTCGGCCAGGCGCTCGGGGTCTTTCGAGAGGAACTTGCCGGCGTATTTGAGCGCGTGGGCCAAGCCCTTTTCAAAGGACTTCGCCGGCTTGATACTCACGATGAACGAACCCGCAAACACCGTTCCGGCAGTGGCTTTCCGCCAGAGCTCGGCGAGCTCGTTCTTGTGTTCGCCACGGTTGGGAAGCCACGGCCCAGCGTACATCGCGTGCGCATGAAGGTTGCTGTTGTTGTGGCCGAACTCGTCACACCACAACGCGCCGTAGGCGTCGCGGCGCAGATCAAAACGCCGCTCCACCAGACGGAAGAATTTTCGGATGGCCACATTGAAGCTTCGCACCTCGTCCCGAGTCGGCATACGGCCCAGGTTCCGACTTGTGAAGTCCAGCTTGGCGACAACCCGGTCCGGCTGCTGGCCCCGACATGGCCAGTGTGGCACGAGCTTTGCGACAACATCGCGCAAGCCCGCATACTTCGCGAAAAGTCCTTTGAAAATGACCGGCCCACAGCGCTCGCAATAGCGATTCTTGCAGCCGAAACGACGGAAGAATCTGTGCCCGCTCTTTCTGCCAGGCTCGAACGAAACGCACTCGTAGCGCGCACCGAGCACCCCGCAATACGCCTGGCGCTTGGCCTTCGCTGGCAGACCCCGGCCGTCCATCGCCATGGCCTTTAGGATCTGTGTATCGGGAGCACCGGCGCGACGCGCGAGATCGGGCCACGCGACACCATCCTCCTGCGGGAAGGCAAATTCGACGCGCCCCTTCGCCGGAGCGTTCGGATGCAAGCGGCAACCGCTATTCCACCGCCGCAACTTCTCTTGCGCCTTATGGAGATCCCAATCCCCCAACGAGTCGCTGCAATCGTCCCAGACACCCGCTGGAACTCGATAATCCGCCGCGTCCTGATTTTCAGACCGGCCACCAAGCCCGCGCACCGCGCCCGCCGGCGCTTGACTGCCGCTGGCCTCCAACTGCCGCCGGCGCCGAGCCGCAAGAACAAAACGGGGATCTTTCCAACGTGCGGCTAATTGCTCCTCAGTGCAAGACTGGCGGCCATCAGCAAGGAAATCTGCCTGGCCCGCCGTCGCCAATTCATCGGAAACTAACGGTAGAAGCCCAAGGTGGGGCTTGTTCTCAACGCGGTAGTTTGGTAGACTGTAGCTGTCCGATGTCTCGACCATCGGTCACCTTCGATCTCAAGGCGGCGCCGCTTCTCCGAATCGGCGCCGCTCCTCTTTTCACGCCTACGATTCGCACCGCCAAGAAAGCAGAGATTCCTGATAGTGCTCAAATTCCAACTCGGAGATAGTAGAACTCTGACGCTCAAGGACCCGGAGCGCCAGCAGTTTCACCTTGGGGTCCGTGCTTTCCACCGCTTCGTGGAGCATGTTGCAAGCCGAAATCAGGTACTCCGAAATCCATGCAGGCATCGGACACACCTTCAGAACGGAACCGCGCTGCGCCCGGTAGAGCCATAGTGCTCTCGGCGCTTATCCCAGATTTCTTGTGCGAACCGGGAGCGTTGCTGTGGTGACGTTGCGCGGATCATCGCAACGGCGCCAGCGACCGGCATCAGGTCGGATTCGCCTCTCATGGCCATAATCGCGGTCATCCACTGCCCCAGGGATCGCGCGCCATCAGCCGGGTTGAATTGGCCGGCTCGCAGCTTGTTTTCGATCTCATAGAATTTGCGCCGGCTCTCGCGATCATCCGGCCTACGCCGCAGAATCTCCCCAAAGACCCTGTAACTGGCTACCAATTGCTCTGCGCCATGGATACGGCCGCCGCCCGCCGCGGCGCGGGCGCGCTGGATCAGCCATTCGTCCGGCTTCGGCACGTCACCTGCATTTCGTTGGTGCGTCAACCTTCCGAGTCCTGCGGCGCGAAGCGTATTCCCGGAGAGGACATTACATCGGCGACACGTGAAGAAAGTGTTAGCCGGCGAGTTGTCTTCCTCGTGGCCGTCGATGTGGCCGATATCGATGTTTCGCCCGCTCCCGCACATGCAACAGCGCCGCGGTCCTGGCGGTGGGTGCGCCGCGGCGCGAAACCGCAAGCCCCGATCCGTAAGCGCGCTTTCCTTGGGGCCTGCGTTATGCCGTGCGGGCCGCGTTATTCCTCGTCTTGGTCCTGCAACTCTTCCTCTTCTTCCTCGCCGGACAGCAAGTCCAGGGCTTGGCTGACCCCGTCAACGAGATCCAAGCGCGTGCTCTCGGGCGTGTAGCAATCTTCGAGGACCGCCACGGCGTCATCGACGCTGCTCTGCAGGTCGTCCAATTCGTCTTGCAATTCTTTTAAGCTGGTCGCCATTTCAGAAACTCTCCTTCAAGTCGATCATGGATCAGAATGGACCTGACAAATCGGTGAGTCTAATTGTCATGCTGACAATTGAGAGTGAGAATTGTCAGCAAGTGTCCGCGCGGATGCGTCCAGATGCGGCTGCGGCGGGCCTGTTGCGGTTCTTTTCACGGGTCGCCGCCTGGCGATTCTGCTCGCGGCCGATACGCTTGTGAATAGCATTCATCAGCCGGCGTTGTTCCGCCTGGCGGCGCCATCGGCTCAGCCTGTCGTGGCTGGGAATGTGCTTGCGAAACAACTCCAACCGGCGCAGGCCAGCTTTGTAGTCGCCGCAAGCTTTATCGAGCCGCTGGTCTTTAGTCTTTCCGGGCTTACGCTTGGGTACGATCATCTGACGGACCGCGGCGGCAACTCTCAAGCGGCCGGCGTAAGAACAGCTCGCTTCATCGAGGCTCTCCCGCAACCGCTCCATGATGGCGTCAACATCTTCGGAAATGCAGGCCGCGTAAGGCGTGCGCGCCGTCAACGCGTTCGGCGGCGTTGTTCGACGGCCACGGCTACCAGCGCGGCGGCTCCCAGACCTGCGCACAACAGGGTTGCCGGCGGCATCGCTTTCAGGTGGCTCACAAACGCCCGCAGGGCCTTCTGGAACACCCTGCTCAGGGCGGGTGCTATGAGCTGTTGCAGGGAGCTCAGATTGAGTCCCATTGCCTCCTGGGGCGTGGTGTAGAGCAGTTCCCCTGTTGGCAGGATCGCTGGAATTAGCTCGATCACCTGGGGCATCAGTCTTCATACTAAATCAACAATCTCTGCGCTGGGCTGATCGCTCTCGGGCTGCTGTGCTGAGTCTTCGGATTCTTCCTTGGGCGGCTGCCAGGACACGAAGGCGTTAACAAACTCCTGGAACTTGCCTTCCATTAGGGCGAGTATCGGCCAGAAAGGCGAGCGCCGATACAAATCAACGATGCCGGCCGCGCCGATGTCTTGTAGGAGTTTCAGGTCTTCAAAGCCCCACCCATCGGAGACGAAGGCCGCAAACTCCGCGCCTTGTTCCGCGGCCGGCGCGTCCGCCTGCAACCACTTCAACATGACCGGTGTAACTTGGCTCGCTAGGGCAATGATTTGCGGCGGCAGTGGTTGCGGCGGTGCGGTAGCGTCCGGCTGCGCAGCGTCCGGCTGTGCATGGCCGCTCGGCTGTGCAGGAGCCGGCAGAACGGGGGTCGGCTGTGGCTGGCTTCGCGCGAGCGCGGGGGCCGCGCCCGCTGCGTTCTGCGCTTTGGATAGCGCCCACGCTTGCATTGCGATGGTCAGGGGATCCTTGAGAAGCACAGCGATCTCGTGAATTATCGTGCTGACGGCGGCCATGGTCCCGTCATCGCCTGTAGGCAATGCGGGAGCGCTTTGCGCGGGCCGCAGCTTGTCGGCCAGGTTCAGAACCTTATCCACGTAGTCCAGCGGGTCCTGCGCTTCGGGTTTCGGCGGCGCCGGATTCAGCTTCTGCACGACGGCAAGCACCCGATCAACCAGGGCCAGACCGTCTGCGGCAGGCTGCTGCTGAGGCAGGAGCGCTTTTAATTCTTTGAGAAGCGCGGCAATCCGCGTCGGGTCGCTGGACTCCCTTTCCTTGCCTGTTTGATCCAAGGCCCACTTGACCAACGTGCTCGTGAGGTTCGCTTGTTCGCCGTCTTGGGGCGCTACGCTCTCGCGCTGGTCAAGGACTTTAGCAGCTAATTTTGAGAGCTCGTGCAGGGCCGCAGTATCGGCGGGCGCCGGGGATGGCTGAGTGCCCGCGGGCCACGCCGCGAAGTACCGCTCGTTGCGCGGGTCGCTCGCCACTACCTCGGCCAAATCGACCCTTGGGGGATGGTCGCGGTTATGAATTGAAACCGTTTTTGAGTTCAGCGTCTTGCCCCGCCGGTCGTTCAAACGCAAGTAATATGCCCCGCTGCCGAAGTGTCGCAGTAGATAATCCTCGTCGAACGCCTCGGCGATTTTGGCGAGAAAATGGTTGTCCTCTCGCCTGTCGATGATGGGCCAACACCGATAAACGTAAATCTTCAAGCCGCTCTGCCATTGGTCCGGAGTGAAAGCCTGGAGCTGCTCGAAGAAGTCCGGTTCGCCGCTTTCGCTTGCCGCAGCAGAACGGCCCGACTCGGGCGGGGCTTGTTCCTCCTCAGGGGCGGTCTCGGTGGGCTTGGGTGCGTCGGTCAACGCTGCTTTCCTCTTGGCGGTGTTTTTTGTCGGCATGTTCAACTCCAGGTCGCCGTCATAGGAATAGGAATATTGCTATTGCCGCGGCTCGGCCCGCGCCGCGTTGACTGATTCGCCGGCCGGACTCACTGCGCGGGCGCCCACGAATTCCTCGATGTCCACGATTCGATAGCGAACCGAACGGCATACCTTGACGAAGCGGGGCCCGCGGCCAAGCAATCGCCAGCTCTGTAGCGTCCTCCGGGACGCGAGACCCAGTGCTTCCACCTCGCGTTCGCTCAGGAATTCCTTTTTCTGGTGTACCGTGCTTAACTTCATTTAACGCCTCTACAATCAACTCTGCGTTGGTGTACAATGAAATGCCAGAGGAAAAGTGTAGGTTAAGCGCATGAACCCATGGCAGGAGGATCTGGAGTACTTCGTCGAATGGATGTTGCTGGGCGAAGTCGAACGAATGCCGTCCGGCAAACGCCAAGGTCAGCCGATGGCCGGAACCTGGATGTCGTACGGGCTAGGGAAGGGGATGCGTGGCTCAGACTTGCGGCTGCGGCAGTATCTTTGTATCCAGGCGCTCGCCCGGATTGGAAAGTACTCGATTGAGCAAGCTGCGGCTTTGGTCGCGGGCAAAGCGGGTAGGGGTAGCCGCTACGCAAATGTCATTCGGGTTGGCTACTACGAAGTCAAACGCCGGCAACATCTCCCTGTTCCCGGCTGCATGGATACGCTTGGAATCTGGTTCACAGGGTACCTCTCTTGGAGAAACTGGGTGCTCTACTCACCTGAAGAGACACTCCAGCATTCCATGACCGAGTATCGCGCGAGGTATGGGCAAGCACGCGCGCGTCGGCTCCAGACCCTCAGAGACATCATTCGGAATGATGGGGACTTGATCGAGATGGCCCGTATGCACAACCGGATGGGACCCCTTGCACTTTACTTCCTTGAGTGCGATATCGGTAGCGTGCGCGAGCTCGCGAAAAAACAAGGTGATTGTTTCAACTGTACCGAGGTTTCTCCATCCGCGGCATGTCCCCTGCGCGAGCATCTGAGACCCGGTTCACCATGGGGGAAACCATGGGGAGGCCACACAGAAAATCAGCGTAAAACCGAGTATTCCACCGCAAGATGAAATGCTGGTATCTCAGTACGTATGAACGGGATAGCTCATGTTTTCAGCACACTGCAAAACCCGTCCGAACTGCCTTTTAAGCACAGGGTCGCGGGTTCGAGTCCCGCCCGGCTCACCAAAATATCTCCAATCATATCAATCAGTTGACGGCCTCCGTTTTCCCGTGTACCTCTAGTGTACCCTTCGTGTGCGCGAGCACGATAGGATCGCGCGCCCAACTCCGTTCCAAGTCCGCCTCCAGTTGTTCTTGCCGCGCCCGTATCCACGGGGCGTAATGCTTCTCTGTCACCTTGATGCTGGTGTGGCCCAACAGCACGGAGACACGCTCCAGAGGAACGCCGGAGAGGAGCAATTCCACCGCAAACGTATCGCGGAAACGATGCGGGTGTCCGCCCTTGATTCCGGCCAGGGTGAAAAGCTTGCGAAGGCTGCGGCGCCAGTTCCCAGCCGCGGTCTCTTTCTTCCCCTCTCCTGTCCAGAAAAAGTACTGGCCGCTTACCTTCGGCGTCGCGTTCAGCGTCTCCACCACGAAGGCCGGGAGCTTCACATTCACCGGAACCCCGGTCTTTTGGGTGTACAGGAACAGCCGGTCGCCGTTCACCCGGTCCACCGGGCACGTAGCGGCGTCGCCGATTCGCATCCCGCTATAGCGTAACAGGAGCACAAGCGCCCGCGCGTGCGTCCCGTTTGCGCTGCCCGTCTTTCCATAGTTATCGGGTAGGATGGCGCACGCCGCCAGTATCGCGATCATCTCCTGTTGCGTGTAGGGCATCGTGGGCGCGTTTGTCACCTTTGGGTTTCTAAGATGGCACGTCGGATCTTCGTTGACCCAGCCGCTATCACGCACGAAGCGAGCGAAGGCCCTCAGCCGTTCGAGCTTCTTCAGCGCGGATATGCTGCTGTCGGTCCACGACTCCCGGAACTTGCGCATCGTCATCAGGTCGCACTGCTTGATGAACCTCAGCCCTTCCGCCCGCGCGAACGCCTGAAGCTGCTTGAAGAGAACGCGGTATTTTTTGAGCGTGGATTCGCGAAGCCCGCGCGCTTTAGCGTCCTTCTCGAAAGCTTGGCAGGCGTGCTCGATACTGATCTCCTGGACCTCGACCGTGAGCCTGCCCTCCGCTTCCCATTCGAGGATGCGATCCGCCGCCTTCTGCCAATCGCGTAGTTTCAGCGCCTCGCGCATCTCGACGCCGTTTAGAAAGCCGTCAACCCAGATGGGACAACGGCACCTGCGGTACTTCCTTCCCTCGTGCTTGTGCTTGCACGTCTCGACGTGCCGGCGGTAGATGGTCAGCATTTTGGCCTCTTCCTGCATTTGGGAAGGTGGGTGCGCAGGTCCCGCGTGCTGTACGAACGCTGGCAGAAGGGGCACGCTACAGGCTTCGCCGGCCGGCCCCTGCCTCGCTTGGCTGGTTTCGCTTTCATGTTGACATTTTGTGACACAAATTTTACCACGTCAAGCTAAACTTTCGTCATCCTTCGGTACACTCTCTGGAGGACCGATTCCGGAATCCGCAGCGTTGTGTATCGGCGCCTGTGCGGTGAGGCTTGGTCGCCCAACACCAAAACACCTGGTTCATCTTGAAAAAGCTTTCGTACCGCATCTGAACTCAGGTTCCACAATGCGCCAATCTCCCCCACGGCGTAGTGGCGCTCGGAAAAGCTCGATGCGGCCGGCACGGGCGGGGAGTGGGCGGACTGCTGCTCTCGCATCCATTCGGCTTTCTCCTCGAAGGTGGTGTTAAATCGCGCCATTTCGCTCTGCTAAAGCTCGTTTCTTTTGCGGGTGTATCGACTTCATAAGCCCATCAGCCGATTACTTCGCTCCGTGTTGTTGGTCCCTGCGTGGTCCCACTCTGGTCCCACCCATCCCATCGATTCCATGGCACTTCTCCACGCCGCCTCCAAGTCTGCACGGGTCCGCACAGGGCGGGGTACATCTGGTGACGGGTGACGGGCGGTGACGGGTTTTCTCATAAAGTCCCCATATAGCGCCACAAAAAAAGTTTCCAGAAAAAGCCGTCACGAGTCGTCACCCGTCACCTTCCCGAGTTTCCGCTGCCAGCCCAATGCCGGAGTAAACCGCCCCAATCTTCGTATGTTTTTTGCTGAAATCACGCTCCATCAGCGCGTTGCTGAAATCTGTCTCCGTCAACGTGCGCTCGCCGGCCTCTTCCGCCCATGTCCGGTATGCCGAATACAGCGCGCGCGCCTTCGCTTGCACGAAATCTCCGGTGATGCAGTATTCCGCGATAAACCTGCCGAGCCGGTCTGACTGTGCACGCCAAGTGTCGCCGGCCTGTTGCACGTCTGAAGGTTTTCCAAGGCCCTCGGCGTACCATCGCGCGGCGCCGGCGACGGCCCACGCGAGAATGCCTTCCGCTTCGGCTGCCAACTTTGCCGGCAGTTCTTTATCCTGTTCGTCCTTCGGAATGGTGGTATCGAACGGGATAGGGTGAAGCCGGTTCCAGATGGCGCTATCCGTTCCACGGACGATAGGCAGGTGGTTGGCATCGATCCACAACTTGTGAGACTCGGGAAACTCCACGGGGTTTTCGTACTTCCGCGTGGCCTTGATTCGCCCCATACCTTGACTGATGCGCTTGAGCTTACCCTCGGCGAGCCGCTGGCCCTCTTCGGTCTCCGAGGTCATGGCGAACCGGGCGCCGCGAAGGTCCGCAAGATCCGCTTGACTGTTGTTTGACTCTGGCCGCACCATCAGGGTATCGATCTGCAAAAGCACCCCGTACTCTTCCAGAATCTTCAGGAACGCGGTAAGTAGGGTGCTCTTTCCGTTATCCCCGCGGCCGTGGAGCAAGAACACGGCCTTTTCGATGGTCCGAGCGGTCACGCTATAGCCGACGGCCTTTTGCAGATAACCAATGAGGCCCGGATGGTTCGCTGTGACCCGTTCGAGGAACGCAAGGAACAGCGGACACTTCGCACCGGGCCGGTAGTCGTGATGCACGACTTTGGTGATGAAATCTTCGCGCCGATGGGGTCGCAGCCCGCCCGTGCGCAAGTCAACTGTGCCGTTCAAGAAGTTCAGCACGTCCGGATGCGTGTCCAATTCCGCCGGCCTGATCGCCAGGTGAGGTTGCGCTTCGCGCAGAGCGTTTGAGATCCGCTGCGAGTTCAGGCAGCCGGCCGCGAATTTCGCCGCGGTCTCGTTCTTGGCTGCAAGGGCTTGCCGCGCAAATTCCAGGATGGTGTGTTGAGACAGATCGCGGGCGCGCTCGCCGTCATCCACGACCCAACGCTGCCCATCCCAGACCAGCCACTTGTTGAAGGCGTGGCAGTACCGAAGGTCCGCGCCGTGGAGCGTGATCACACGTTGCGCATTCCCGTAATCGCTGAAGTGTTGGCTCAGCAGTTCGGGCGCGCCGATAGATCCCGATGCAGTCCTCGTAGATTCAGGCGCGGGCATCTGAACCAGAGGGCGCTTGCCCGGTTCCAGTGTGGCCGCCCAGTCTGCCAATTCCCGCAGCACAGAATCAGGCTTCGGTGGGATGCACCGCCGCTGGTTGATGGCCGCGAGCGCCGCATAGATTTCCTGACGGTCCATTCCCTTTGCACGGTACTGAGCCGCGGCCGATTGCAGGTACTCGTAACGCTTGCCCTCCGCAACCGTTTTCTGTTCCTTCAAGTCGGCTTTCACTTTCGGCCGTTTAGTAGTCCCGCCCGAAATGAGCGCGTACAGCTTGGCAATGTCCGCTTGGTGTTCCTGCACTTGAAGCGGCGCGCCGTTCATGGTGCGGCCCGTAACGGTGAAGAACCGGCCGCGGTCGTAAATCTCAACCGCGCCGTCCTGGTACGCCGCGCGATGGCCCGGACCCTCCAGCCGCGCCTTGACCCAAACCTTCACACCGCGGCCGGAAGGGGAAATCTCCATGTAGGTATCCGCGAACCGTCGGATGATAGGCCCCGCCCACGGCTTGAGCGCGCCGCCCTGGTCCATGCAATCGTCAAAGTCGATGCCGGCGAACGGGTCCGCATTCGCGAACATAAACCCGATGCCCTGGTATCGCTCCGGCGCTTTCGTCCAAGCGGCGGTCACGGCTTGAAACGTGTTCCACGTCTGCGGGTCATCCGATTTCGCCGGCTTGCCGTTCACCTCGTACGGAACTTTGGTCCGCTTGCCGTTCCGCGTTTGGTAGCGCCAGAGCACCCACTGGTCCCGCTCGGTGAGATCGCTCGGGAGTCTCGGTACATCGCTCATAATGCCAGTACCTCGCGGATCGTGGCGGCCTGGCGCCTGAGCACATCGAGAGCGGCCAGCAATACCCGAGGGTCGATAGTGGTGCGTGCCTCTCGCGCAAGACTCTCAACACCAGACAAATATGCCCGGACGGCGGCCAAGTCGAGCGCGCGTACTTGCGTGTGCGCCCAAGGCTGATATGGTATATTTGAGTGCATCATCTATCTGCGGGGCCGCTCTCCGGTCAGAGGTAGTAGCAGCCCCGCCCGCTTTACGCTCGTGGCGCCTTCCTTGCGGGCGGTCTCGTGTTCCGCGCATTTGCGTGGCGAAATAGCCTTTTGTTGTCGTCGAGGAATCCCAGGCCGACACAACTGCATTCCCAGATCTCCTCCAACGCCTTCTCAAGCCTCAAGACCGCCTGATCGTTGGGTTCGCGCTTCGAAATACACTGTTTCGCCAGCATGTTGAAATGGTGGCACGTAACGGGGTTTTTTAACAGCCCATGGAAAGGCGCGAGATCCGCGTGCACTACACGCGATAACGGGGAGATTTCGTGTACCTTCTCAAAACTGTTGCGGAGGTTGGGCGCTCAGTGGCGGCCCACCATATTTCTCGACCAAGCGTTGAATGCCGTTGTAGACTTTCCTGAAGTACTTCTCGCGCTCCCATGAATGCAACTGATCGTAACCGGGGTGAAACTCGCGAAGGATCTCGGATACCGGTTTGCCATCGCAATAAGCTCGATACTCCCGCCAGTATCTTGGCTCTTTGCGGATCGCCATGAGGTTCTTGAGATAGCGGAGCGACCTCTCTCCGGTGTCCGGCGGGAGTGCGTCGCCTTTCAGTACTCTTCGCGCACGTAGAATTTGATCTCTGAAGTTCGCGAGGATGCTGCTGTCAACTGGAGATTGTGGCCGAAAGACATTCGCCAGCAGCCATTGAAACTGCTTTGACCGCTTTTTTCTTCGGCGTTCTTTTGCCAGATAAGGATAGACAAGAGAAAGCGCCTCCTTGAAGAATCGGAGCTGGTTGAAGACAGTATCACTGAGAACGAAACGTTCTAGGTTGCCAGTGAGTTCCGCAACAAGTTCTTGGCGGGTTGGCGCAGTCTTGTTCTGAGGCTCGTCCCGGTTTGCTGAAATAGTCTGCTCTTTTGCCAGCGCCGTTTCGGGCTGCTGCCTGCCGCGTGGCACGCCCCGTGCTTCCGTAGAGTTGGGACCTGAGCGTTTCATCAGGTTCTCTTCTTTCCTTTCCATCGGGCCGCCGCCGCCTGGCGGCCGAGTTCCCGCCGCTCCTCAACCGTCAAGGCATTCATGCGGGCCTCGCCGCCCTTACTGCCACCTATACGGCCGCCTTTGCTGCCTAGGTAGCGCGCTGCACTTGTGGCCTCTTCGTCGGTGATACCAGAAGCGCTTCTGCTTGCAAGTCTGGCTCCAAATTCGATGAGAGCGCGCCCTGATTCCTTCGCATCCTTCGCCCAGAACCGCAACTCTTCATTGGGGCAGGCCGCCATAATCCTGGTGATCTTCATCTCTTTCAACCCTCGGCACAGCCCGCGAACTTCGGAAAGACCTCGGAGCATCCGGTCGTGGGCGGCTTTATCCAGTCTGTTCATACCTTTTGAGAATACCGGCGCCGCTTCTGGTTTGTCAATGCCAGGAGCGCTCCTGATTCATTTCTTCGCGTTCTTCGCCCTGACCTTGGCGCTGGCCGCCGCGGCCTTTTTCGCCCGCGCCGTGCGCTCCTCGGGCTTTGCCTTCCAGCGGGCCTTGCCACCCATCGATGAAATGCGCCGCCCTGCGCTCCCGGCGTACCGCTTGCAGGCGAAGAAACCGGCGGCGGAGATTCATCGCCGGCGCCCTGGTCCACCTCGAAGCTCACCACGCGGCCCTGCTCGACGATCTTCACCATCTCGGATGTGGCCGTGGAGGGTCGGCGCCCTGGTCCACCTCGAAGCTCACGACGCGCGGCCCTGCTCGACGATCTTCACCATCTCCGATGTGGCCGTGGAGGGCCGGCGCCCTGGTCCACCTCGAAGCTCACCACGCGGCCCTGCTCGACGATCTTCACCATGCCGGCCGTGGCCGTGGAGGGCCGGCGTACTATCAGCGCGAACCTCGTTCTACGGTTGTCCATCGATGGAACTGACTTCTCAAAGGTGTTCCACGGAAATGCCTCTTACAGAAAGCTTGCCGGAACGCAAAAGGGATGGGCACAGGCTTGTGATAAACGGTTGGATGAGGCGAGCGACAACATGGTCAAAACCATTGTCGAGGATCAGCAACTCTTCCGGTTGCTGAGAACAGAGCAAGCTTCACGGGCTGGCGCACAAAGAGTACAAACCGGCTCTCAAAATTAACACTGGTGAACATCGGACGGGTTAACCAACGTGCATGTTGTGTCTGCTGAGGCACCAGGATAGCTTTTAAGGGGAAGCAAAGGAGGACCCCCAACGGATGAAACGCTCACGTACTAGTCTATTGATCGCAACCATTGCCGCCGGAGTATTCCTCAGTTTTGTGCAAGGGGCCTTTGGCGCAGACGGAATTCCTCTCGGGGCTTCTCCGAGGATTTACATTCAACCGCAAGACGGGTTCGAGTCCTACCTCGCAGCGGCAATCGTTAAGAAACACGTTCCTGCGGTAGTGACTCAGAACAAAGACGAGGCACAGTTCCTCCTCACAAGTGCCGTTCAGTCCAAAGAAGAGAGCACAGGCTCAAAGGTGGCCCGATGCCTGTTTCTGTACTGTGCAGGCATGGAGGGGTCTCAAACTGCAACGGTTCAGCTTGTGAACAGCAAAACGCAGGAAGTCGCGTGGGCTTACAACGTCCGTAAGGGTTCTGCCAGAGCTTATCAAAGCACATCCGAGGCTGTGGCAAAGCATCTCAAGCAGTTCCTTGAACAGCACCCCCAGTAGGCTGCGCTGCGCTTCTTCCACCTTCAGAACGGAACTGCATCGCTGCGCCGGCCGTGGTGTTCACGACGCTTATCCCAGATTTCCTGCGCGAACTGACTGCGCCGCGCCGGTGGTGTTGCCCGAATCATCTCTACGGCGTCGGCAACCTCCATCTGGGGCGCCTGGCCGGTGACGGTCATAACGGCCATGAGCCACTGGCGAAGATTGCTGGCACCCTGGGCAGGGTTGAATTGCCGGAGCTTGGCTTCGGTCTCAAAGAATTTGCGCCGGCTGTCGCGGTCTGCGGGCTTCCGCTTCAAGACCGCGGCATATAAGCGGTACGCACCAATAAGTTGCTCAACACTATGAATCCTTCCGCCGCCAGCCGTGGCGCGCGCGCGCTGAACAATCCGTTCATCTGGCTCCAGCACGTCATCGGGGTTGTACTGGACCGTTAAGCGCCCGAGGCCAGCCGTCCGCAGCGTGTTCGCCGTCAGGATGTTGCAACTCCGGCACGTCCACATTAAATTCTGAGGCGAGCTATCCTCTTCGTGGCCGTCAACGTGGCCGATCTCGACATGCCCGCTCCCGCACAGGCAACAGCGCCGCGGTCCCGGTGGGGGGTGCGCCGCGGCACGATAGCGCAGCGCACGGTCACCAACTTCCTTGCGGCGGCCGTTTTCCCGTGCGGGCCGTGTCAGTCCTGGTCTTCGTCCTCCTCTTCCTCTTCTTCCGCACCGGACAACAGGTCCAGAGCGTCACTGACGGCGGAAACCAAGTCCGCGCGGCTGGCCTCGGGCGTATAAGCGTCCTCGAGGATGTCACTGGCCTGATCGATGGTTTCCTGAAGATCGTCCACCTGGCCCTGCAAATCCTTCATACTGGTAGCCATTTCAAAACTCCTTTCGCCCAAGCATACGGACACAGAGGAGCCTGTGTCGAGCAATCGAAATTGAATCTCTTATTCGCCTACGCTATTGCGATGAATCTTTGGTGGCAGCTTTGCGGCGCCGATTTTCCGGACGTTTCGGGCGCTTCTCCCGGCGGGCTGCGGCCTGGCGCAGGCCCTTCGCCGCCAGATAGCGGGTATACGGGTCGAGCGTCGACCATCTCGGGATCTGCGACCGCAATACATCCGGTATCGACTTGCCGTGTTTCACCAAATCACAAGCCTCATCAAGGAGCGGATCGCGACGCCGCCCGCGGCGGAGTTGGAGTTGCGCGCGGATCGCTCGCAGGAGATCCCCACGGAACCCGCGCAGGTCGGCACTCATGGCCCGGCTGAACTCGGGTTCGCGCCGCAGGCTCGCCGTGAAGTTGGCCGCCAAGCGTACCAGCTTCCGGTAGTTGCGGATCGCAAGGAACCGCCTCGGTTTACGTGTAGTCATCTCGGTCAACGCCTCCTCTTGCGACAAGCCCAAAGTGAGTGTCGGGCGGCGCGACACTCCAGCGTGTAGTCATCTCGGTTCAACGCCTCCTCTTGCGACCGCTAGGAAACACAACGAACAGAACGAACGCGCCGCCCGCGCACAGGAAAAGGGTTTTAGGTTTGACAGCAGCCAGCCAGTTTGCGGCTGATACTGCGCCTCTGCGCAGCGCCTCCGCAATGGCGGCGGCCGTCGCTTCAGGCCAAGCCACGTATCGGATTTTCCCATCACCGTACCTCACAGGAAAAAGATCAACCACCGGCGCGCTTTTTTCGCCACCGAACATCACGACTGAGCCGTGAGGTCAATCACCTCACCTTTCGCGCCATCTGGCGACTCCGGCTGTTGTTCGTCATCAGCGAATGGCTCCGTGGGCCGTCCAGACGGCTCGCCGGTGGGTTCTTCATCGGGAATCCGCCATGCAAGCGTTTCCTGTAAAAGTTGGCGGAATTGAGTTTCAACGTTTGCGATCATCGACCATTGCGCCTGGACGCGGTAGAAAGCCATCAGCGCTTCCACGCCGGCCTTGCGTCCGGCCATGAGCGGTCCGGGTCCCCACCCGTCGTAGATGAATGCCCCGAAGTCGCCACCGGTGGCACCGTCTTGGATGAACGTCAGAGCCGGGTCGATGAGCGTCATGAGCAGCCGGGTGAAGCGGTCCTGGAGCGGTTGAGCGGTGGCTGGCTGTGCACCTGGCGCAACGGCCGCTGGACCATTTTGTGCCGTCGCCTTGAGTACCATAACCTGCCCAAGGCCTTGCAAAAGGGGGGCGACAGATTTTAGAACTTCCGGAAGCACGGGCTGCAAAAATTCCTGCCAGCCTGCCATTCTTGTATGCGCAGAAGGCTGCGAAACGGCCTCTGGCGCTTCCGGAGCGAAGATTGGCTTCAACTTCTCGAAGAGGGTGGCGAACTTATCAGCTTGGGAGAGCAGATCTGGCGCAGCGGGGACGGGCGCGGGTTGCGGCGGCCGCAACTTATCGATGAGCTCAACTGCGCGATCGAGGGCAGCGAGTGGATCGACTGCGGCGGCTTTGCCGTCTCCAGGCTGTAGCTTCTTGAGCAAGTCCACGGCCTTCTCCAAGGCGGCCACCGGATCCATGCCCGGCGTCATTGTACGGTTTGCAAGTTTTTCGGCGAGTTCATCGCGTCCCCTCGACTGTTCGATCGCGAGCTTGACCGCCGCATCGGTGGTCTCAACGCCACGTGACGGTAACTCCGGCCGTTCAGTTCTGATCGCTTCCCGGACCAATTCGAGGACATCGCTCACACCCAGGGGCCCGTCCTGGCGCTGGCGATTCGGATGCGCCCAGGCCCATTTTTTATTTCGGGGGTCGTCAACCCACTCGCCGGCGGGGATTTTTGGAGGATACTGCGGATTCAAAATTTCGAACTCGTAGGTCTCCACCAAAACAGTTTTGCGGCGGCCTGGCTCTGCTTGGTTAAGGTACAGCCGATAGCGGCCGGAGCCATGACCCAACAGAATCCGCTCTTGGTCTGCCGGGCTGGCATACTTCATCACCCAGACGGGCTTTGGGCCGCCGGTGGTGCGGTCGGTGTAAGGCTCCAGCCGGTATAGGCTGAGGACGATTTCACCGCCGTCCCACTGCTGGCTCGAGTAATCGTGCAGCCGATCGAAAAAGCTGGCGGGCGACTTCTTGGACGGCCGGCCGCGGCCTCCGGTACCAGGACCTGGTGCCGCCTCCAACTCAGTTACGACGGTGTTCGCATCGGGCTGGTAGACCTGGTTGCCGTCTGCTGGCTCCGTGATCGGCGTCGGCTCCGCTGGTGTTGCTCTCTCATCCGGAAGGCTGTGCGGCTCGATCTTCTTCTTACGTTGGCGGCGGTTGGTCAGTGCCATTCTTTTTCCTTTCGTTGGCTGCGCCGGGGTATTGTACTGTACAGTATTCCCGCCGCCCGAATTTCCATCATTTTGCATCCCCTCTTTGTCCAGATGCGCTTTCATGTTGCGATCTCCTTTATTTCTTCGATCAATCGGCGCCGGCGCCGATCGCCAGATCTGACAGTAGCGACCGTCCGAAGCTGGTCCATGTGGGGGCTGCCAGAACCTTTTGTTTTTGCCATAGCCTCACTGGGTCCCGGAAGTCCTTGCCCGTGGCCAAGGCTCGGGGAAAACTACGCCAGAGGGTTTTGCCACGGGGTAGATTCCATCGCTGGCGGCTTGGAAGGCCCTACGTACCGTCCGGACGGGCAGGCCCGTCCTGCGGCTTATTTCGCGCCAGGAGAGGCCCCTGGCCCGGAGTTCCGCTACCTGGTCGCGGCGGAACACCTTCCGCGGCCGTCCGATGGGCCGGCCTGTGCGGGTCCCGTTCTTCCTTGCGCGTTCCAGGCCCGCGCGGACTCGCTCCGAAATCCGGAGCCGCTCCTGCTTGGCGATGGTTCCCAGGATGGCGATCACGGCCTCTTTGAAGATGCCGCAGGTGTCCAGGTATGGCTCGGTGAAGCTCCGGAACGCCACGCCGTAGGTGCTCAGCAGGTCCAGATGTTGAAGAGTCGCGAGCGGGCCTTCGCGCGTAAAGCGGTCCAAGGCCCAAAACAGAACCACGTCGAAATCGCGCCGGCTGGCGTCCTCGAAGAGTCGCCGAAACTGGGGACGGTCGGCGTCCTTCCCACTCTCGTGGTCAACGTATTCACCGTGGATGCCCCATTGCTGGGACTCGCCGAAGCGGCGCATTTGGGCGAGCTGGTTCTCGACTTCCTGGCTGTCCGTGGACACGCGCGCGTAGATGGCGGCGCAGGTCATGCCGTGTCCTCCAGCGCCGGTGTGCGCGGGTGGGACCTACTAAGGAATTCGTAGCCCGTGTACCCGCCGTGTACCTCGGTTCGGCGGAAGGATCGATTTGAGCGTTTCTGCGGTTTATTAGAATCAACAACTTGCCTTTTATCAATGAGCCTTCCGGGTTCGAGTCCCGCCCGGCTCACCAGGTAAGTCGTTTAGAATCAGTAGCAACGTTAGCCACTCCGTGTACCCGCCGAAGGCAGATCGGATGATTCACATTGGGCGGTGGCCTGTGTTAGTGTCTGAAAGTTGCGTTGATCGAATACGACCATGTAATTGAGGAGGTTCAACATGTGGGAGCACTGCAAAGAATGTGACGCTACGCAGGATCTTTGCGCTGGATGCCAGCTTTGTCCAGAGCATCGATCGCACAAGAGGCTTTGCCCGTGGTGTCACAAATGCGGCGATTGCAGTGCCGGTGTGGGCGAGTACGGACACGAATACTGCTATGTGTGCAGTTCCTAAAAACGTGACGTAGCCCATCAACCACCGACTTGAAGGCGGTGGCGGGGAAGATTAGGCAGAGCGGAAAAGGCGAGCAGCGGCGCTGTGGCCGTCGCCGGGGCACGATCTCGAAATCCGGACACGGATTCAGCGCACAACCCGCATTTGACTACCCGCCCCTGCCGCCCTACACTGAAAGCGGAATCGCATGTCGAGCGTACTACTACCATGACCGTCACCGTCAAAAGCAAAACGCCGCTTGTGGTCCCTCCGGCCGTGCGCCGGCAGGCCGGCCTCAAGAGCGGTCAAGAGATAGAATTCAAGGTCTCCGGCGGCGTCATCAGCATCCGTCCGAAGCTCCGGACGGCGGACGACGACTACACGCCCGAGCAGCGCCGCATCGTCGATGCCCAGCTCGCCGAAGGCTTGGCTAACGTCAAGGCCGGCCGCGTCCATGGTCCTTTTTCCACCCACAAGGAGTTCATCGCTTCACTCCACAAGGAAGCCAAGAAGTTGAACCGCACGAAAACCAAGCGCTCGGCGTGATGAACCTCATTCGCACCACCCACTTCGAACGGAACTACGCGAAGGCGCCGCAGCAAGTCCAACGCGCCTTCGACAAGCAGTCGTTGCTCTTGCTTCAGGATCTCCACCACCCCTCGCTCCGTGCCAAAAAGTACGACGAGAGCCTGGGCCTCTGGCAGGCGCGCGTCAACAAGGATTGGCGCTTTTATTTCCTCATCCAGCATGACGGGTACGTGATCGTGAACATCATCCCGCACCCGAAGTGATGCGCAAACTGTTGCAAGCGGCACAGCTTGAAACCACACTGGCGAATCCAGCCGGTGTTGCGTCACAATCTACCTATGACCAACCCTCTCTCCTATCTTCACGACCAGCTCGATCAGTGGCGCGCGGAAGGCACCTACCAGCGCCTGCGCGTGCTCGAATCGGCCAGCGCCGCCGAGTCCCGCTTCGACGGCCAACAGGTCGTCAACCTCGCCTCTAACAACTACCTCGGACTCACCACCCATCCCAAGCTCCGGGAGGCCGCCATCGAAGCCGTGCGCAAGTACGGCGTGGGCTCCGGCGCCGTCCGCACCATCTCCGGCACCATGCGCTTGCACCTCGACCTGGAAGAACGCATTGCCCGCTTCAAAAACGTCGAGGCCTGCGTCGTGTTTCAATCCGGTTTTGCCGCCAACGCCGGCACGGTCGCGGCCATCCTCGGGCCGGAAGACCACATCGTCTCCGATGAGCTGAACCACGCCAGCATCATCGACGGCTGCCGGCTCTCGCGAGCCAGGATTCACGTCTTCCCGCACAAGGACGCGGCGGCGGCGGAGAAGATCCTGGCGGAGCTCGACTCCGCGCCCGGCCGCAAACTCCTGATCTCGGACGGCGTCTTTTCCATGGACGGCGACATTGGCGCGCTGCCCTCGCTGGTGGAAGCCGCGGAAAAGCACGGCGCCATCATGATGGTGGACGACGCCCACGCTTCCGGCGTGCTCGGCCGCAACGGCCGCGGCACCATCGATCATTTCGGGTTGCACGGCCGCGTCCAGGTGCAGGTGGGAACGCTTTCGAAAGCCATCGGCGTGCTCGGCGGCTACGTCTGCGGGAGCCGCGACCTGATCGAATTCCTGTACCACCGCGCGCGCCCATTCCTGTTCTCAACCTCCCACCCGCCAGCCGTGGCGGCTGCCTGCCTGGCGGCATTCGACGTTCTGGAACAGGAACCGGAACGCATTCAGGCTCTATGGGATAACACCAGATACTTCAAGCATGGGTTGACTTCGGCCGGCTTCCATACCGGCGACAGCGAGACCCCCATCACCCCGGTGATTGTAGGCGAAGCCAGGCTGGCGCACGAACTCTCTCGCGCGCTGTTCGAGGAGGGCGTGCTGGCCACGGGCATCGGCTTCCCCACGGTGCCGAAAGGCAAGGCGCGGGTGCGTACCATCGTCACTTCAACCCACACGAAAGCGGAACTGGATCGCGCGCTGGAGGCGTTCCGAAAGGTGGGGAAACGGCTCGGGATTAGCGCCTAATGGGTCCCCGCCGTCTCTTCCACCGGCATGAAGGGGCTGATCAGGTTGCTCTCGCCGTCGAAGTCGAAATCGATGGTGGCTTCGATCTCCAGAAGCGGGTTCTTCTCGATCTCGCCGCGCAGGTTTTCGCTCAATGCCAGCCGGCCCAGCTCCATGGTGTTGCGAATCCAAACGTAGGTCACTTCGTCCAGGTCGATCTTGCCCACCGTCGGGACGATGCGCTCCAGACACTCGCGGTCCGTGGGGAAGTGGATGGGGGTGCGAATCGCCGAAGGCGTGTTGGCCGTCAGCGAATTGATCCAGGTGGGTTCCCAGTCGATGCGGTTCACCAGGCGGTCCGTCACCACGTCCGCCATGCCCAGGCCGACGCCGCTGTTGTAGGTCAGCTCGCTCAGGTTGCGCACGAAAATGCGCTCGAATTTGGGCGTATCCGGCCACGGGTTGTATTCGCACTGTACGCTGCGGTTGCACACCTTGGTATCCATGCCGGCGCCGCTGATGTTCTTGCCGATCTCATCCATGATGAGGATGTCGGCATCCACCGGGATTTTCGCCATCCACGTCTTCACCAGCGCCAGGTTCTCCTCCTCGCGCTGCTCCATGGCTTCCACCGGCACGGCGTCCAGCTTGCCGGTGTTGTGGTGGGCGTCCTCCAGGATGGCCAGACCGCCCAGAATCTTGCCCGACTTGAGCACTTGCCGGCCGACGCTGCGGATGACGTGCTCCAGCCCCAGCCGGTAAGCGTACGCATGGTAACGCTGCGCGCCGTTGAACTTGCCCAGCCCGATGGCCATCATCTTGAACAGGCCGCTTTCGATCTTGCCCGCGAAATCCGTGTGCCACTTCACCCGGCCCACCAGCATGACGCCGTCCGACTGGTAGGCCTCTTTGTCCATGAAGGCCTCGATCCCGTCCGCTGTCTTGCCCAGCGAGACCACTTCGAGCTGGCTCACCACCGGGCACCCCATGCTGGCCTCGGTGATGCCGTAGTGCGCCAGCACGTCCGCCTGCCCCTCGGCCGATGCCGCCCCATGGCTCCCCATGGCGGGGAACAGGAACGGCCGCATCCCCTGGCCTTTCCAGTACCCCACCACGCCGCGGACGATGGTGGCGATGCTATGGATGCCCCGGCTGCCTACGCCGATGGCGACCCGCGACCCGGGTTTCAACCGTCCGGCAAAGCCGGAGCCGGCCAACTGCTTTTGCACTTCGGAGGCCACATCCGCGATGCGGCGGTCGGGAAGCTTCTGGCGCACCAGAACCAAACGGGGAAATTGCATGATGTTCTTATTCTAACCAACTGTGGCGCCGGCAATCTTGCCGCCGGTGTTCTTCCCCAGTCCCGACAACCCCACCGGCCGCAAACGGGGCGCCCCCGGGGCCCGGCGCTACTCCGCGTCCGCCCACTCCGATTCCAGCAGGCGCGAGTACTCCCCGGAAGCGTACAGCTCGAAGTGAAAATTCGCCGATGCCACCGTGCCGTACGGCTGGGTATCCAGGTAGCACTGGCACAGTCCGTCCGCGTAGCGGTGGTAGTTTCGCAGGAACTCCTCCGACAGCGTGTCGAAGGCCGGAGGCTGGATGAACATGGCGTTCAGCCCGATGGCGCGCGTGAAGATGGATACGTAATCCGCCACGCCCCACCGGACGAGTTTCTCCTTCACCGCTTCCGGCGGGTCCGCGGTCAGCAGCACGGCGAAACTTTGCGGACGGATTCCGGCGCCGCTCAGCTCGGGCACCCGCTGCCCCCATTCGACGCATTGCTCGATCCAGCGGAATACGTCCTTGCCCAGGAAATAGAGCATGCGGATCTCGGAATACCGGCCCGCCAGAAGCCGGCGCTTGAGCTCTTCCTGGTCCGAACCGTCGTTGGGAATCAGGCCCGAGAGCATGAGGGCGGCCTTGGAGTTTTCCAGCAGGGCGGAGGGTGGGACCCGTTCGTTAAAAGGGTGCAGAATCAGCGGTGGCAGATCCCACACCCTCTCCCCAAGGGCCGCTATTGGAAGTGACATATTCCTCCGATTCTCTTATCGGCGGCCGCCGCCATTACTTGAGGCTTATCCCACATCCAATCCCAGGAACCGCCGCGCGTTTCCGTAGCAGATATCGCGAATCATGGGGCCGCTGAGCGAATCGTCGTCCGGAATCAAGCCCGCCTCGATGTCCTTGCCGAACAAATCGCACAGCAGCCTCCGGAAGTATTCGTGCCGCGGGTAGGACATGAACGAGCGCGAATCCGTCAGCATCCCCACGAAGCGTGAAATCAGCCCGCAACTGGAGAGCGCATTCATCTGCCACTCCATGGCCTCTTTCTGATCCAGGAACCACCAGGCGGCGCCGAATTGGATCTTGCCGGCGATCGAACCGTCCTGGAAATTGCCGAGCATGGTGGCCAGCGTATAGTTGTCGGACGGGTTCAGATTGTAAAGCACCGTTTTGGGCAGGGCGTTTTCCTGGTCCAGACGGTCCAGGTAGGCGCCCAGCGCGTCGGCCTGCGGCCAGTCGCCGATGGAATCGAAGCCGGTATCGGGACCGAGCTGGCCGAAGCGCCGCGTGTTCCCGTTGCGCCGCGCGCCCAGGTGAAGCTGCTTGGTCCAGCCTTTCTCGGCGTCCAGATGTCCGAAAAACAGCATGAGGTTGGCGGCGAAGCGGCCCTGCTCCCGGGGCGTGGCCGATTGTCCGGCGCGCGCCTTGTCGAAAATCGCCGCCGCTTCCGCCTCCGGGCAGAAATCGGCGTAGGCGTGGTTCAGGCCGTGATCGGAGAGGCGCCCGCCCATCTGGTGAAAGAAATCGTGCCGCCGGCGGAGCGCGTCCAGAAAATCGGCCAGCTTCCCGATACTGGTGTTGCTGGCGGCTTCCAGGCGCGCCACCCACGCGTTGAACATCTCGGGCAGGTGGACGTTGAGCCCCTTGTCCGGGCGGAAGGCCGGGAAGACCTTGGTTTCCAGGCTCGAGGCCGCGATGGCCTTGTGCGCGGCCAGGTCGTCGGTGGGGTCGTCGGTCGTGCACACGGCTTTGACATGGAACTTCCGCAGAATGCCGTGCGCCCGCAGCTCGTCGGTGGCCAGCAGCGCGTTGGCGCGATCCCATATGCGCGGAGCGCTGGATTCATCGAGCAGCTCGTCAATGCCGAAATAGCGCTTCTGCTCCAGGTGCGTCCAGTGGTACAGCGGGTTGCGCAGCGTCTGCGGCACCGTGCGCGCCCAAGCCAGAAACTTCTCGTAAGGGGGCGCATCGCCGGTGCAGTAACGCTCGTCGACGCCGTTCGACCGCATGGCCCGCCACTTGTAATGGTCGCCTTCCAGAGCGATTTCGAACAGGTTCCGGAACTGGCGGTTTTCGGCCACGTCCTTGGGCGGCAGGTGGCAGTGGTAGTCGAGGATCGGTTCGCCCTCGGCGTACTGGTGGTAGAGTCGCCGGGCCGTCTTGGTGCTCAGCAGAAAATCTTCGTGGATGAATGGCATAGAACCTCTAAATGCCGATTGGAACACAATTCGTGCGCCGCGGCGTGCCCGGCCCCGGCAGCCCGGCCCCGGCAGCCCGGCCCCGGCAGCCCGGCCCCGACGGCCCGGCCGCGACGGCCCGGCCGCGACGGCCCGGCCCCGGCAGCCCGGCCCCGGCAGCCCGGCCCCGACGGCCCGGCCCCGGCAGCCCGGCCCCGACGGCCCGGCCGCGACGGCCCGGCCCCGACAGCCCGGCCCCGGCAGCCCGGCCCCGGCAACTTGTATTTGGAGGCGAAACACTCTATATATTAATCTCATGCGTAGCGATTGGGAATCCCGCCTGGAGTCTTGGACGGCAGCGGGCGTGGTCGATGCCGCTACCGCCGGCCGCATACGCGACTGGGAAAGCGGGCACGCGCGCCCGCAGGGCTTGCGATGGCCCATCTGGATCGCGCTGGTATTTGGAGCGCTGATGCTCGGCGCCGGCGTCTTCCTATTTGTTTCCGCGCACTGGGACGAACTCTCGCCCGGCCAGCGCATGACGCTGGTGCTCGTCATGGTCGGCGCCTTTCATATCGGTGGCGCCGCGGCGGCCGGCCGTTTTGAAGGGCTCTCGGTGGCCCTGCACTCCATCGGCACCCTGGCGCTCGGCGCGGGCATCGCGCTGGCCGGACAAATCTTCAACCTGGCCGAGCACTGGCCGGCGGCGGTTCTGCTGTGGGCCGCCGGAGCGGCGCTCGCCTGGGTGCTGCTGCGGCACTGGACGCAGGCTGCGCTCACCGCCATCCTGGTCCCCTACTGGCTGTCGGCCGAATGGTGGGTGCGAATGCACGATAGTGGCGCCGACTACCTGGTTCCCATCGCGGCCGGGATCTGCGCCCTCAGCTTCACGTACCTCAGTGCCCGCCGCGCGCCCGTCGATGACGCGCTTCGCCAGGCGCTGGGCTGGCTGGGCGGCATCGCGCTGCTGCCCGCGGCCTTTGCCACCGCCATGATGACGTGGCACCGGGCGCCGGCGTGGCGGGAACAGTGGATCGCCTGGTTGCTGGCGACCCTCTTGCCGCTGGCGATTGCGATCCTCCTGCGCGGCCTCGGGGCCTGGTGGAATGCCGTGGCCATCGCCTGGACACTGCTGCTGGTGGCCGCCAACGGAGGGCATGGCGATCGGGTTTTGGTCTATCTCTGGTGTGCCGTGGGAGCCGTGGGACTGGCTGCTTGGGGAATCCACGAGGCGCGCCCGGCCCGCATCAACCTGGCTATCGCCGGGTTCGCCATCACCGTGCTGATGTTCTATTTTTCGAACGTGATGGATCAACTGAGCCGCTCCGGCAGCCTGATGGCGCTCGGCATCCTGTTTCTGGGCGGCGGTTACCTGGTCGAGCGGGCACGCCGGCGGCTGATCGCCCAGATTCGTCCGGAGGCCTCATGAAACCGCTCTATCGGGGAATCGCCGTCGCCCTGCTTCAGTGCCTGATCGTGCTCACTGTCGCCGGCAAGTACGCGCTCGACCGGCAACGCCTGCCTCGCGTGTGGGTGAAGGCAGCGCCGATCGACCCCAGCCTGCCTGTCCGCGGCCGGTACGTGAGTCTTCGGTTGGAGGTGGCCGCCCCGCCGGAGACTGGTGTGCAGTGGATGTCCGCCCAGCTCTCCGTCCAGGATGGCCGGTTGGTCGCTACGCCGGCTCCCTTCGGCACTGGCGTGACCATTTGGCGCTTTGCCGGTGGGCCATGGGGCATTCAAGATCCGGTGGCTTTCTTCATTCCCGAACACGTTCCCGATCCCTCGCGCCCGGCCCCGGGCGAAGAGCTCTGGGTGGAGGTGAGCGTGCCCCGCCAAGGCCCTCCTCGCCCGCTCCGTCTGGCTCTGAAGAAGGATGGCGTCCTGACCCCGCTGAACCCGAGGTAGGCCAGCCCGGCCGCAAATCCTGTACTACTATCCGTCATTTTCTCCGCGCGCCGCGACGAATTGTGGGGCAGGTTTTTAACCTGCGGCGGATTGTCAATCCGCCTGCCGCCCTTGGACGCGCCCGCCCCGGCCGCGGAGAATCGCCGACACCGTTTGTGGCTTCGCCTTATGTGGTCTGCCAACCCCTGCCCTTGGCATAACACTCTCGTTTCATCTACATACAGTGACCTTCCGCGCAAAATACCCCGCATCGGGTATTCTCCCCGCCGGCTGCTCTTCCTTAGAATCGATCTTGACGATACCTGTGCTGACCCCTGAGAAGTTGGAAGCCTTGCGCCAGTTCGACACCTGCGCCATAGCCAACGCCATCGAGCGGTTTGGTGTCCGGCTGCGAAACCAGGGATTCACGCAGCCCGGGTTGCAGTGCGTCACCGGCGGCTTTCCGCGGGTGCTGGGCTATGCCGCGACTTACAGGGTCCGTTCCACCGATCCCCCCATGACCGGCGTTTCCTATGTGGACCGAACCGACTGGTGGAGCGATATCGGACGCCTTCCCACTCCGCGGATTGCCGTGTTCCAGGACCTGGCCACCGGGCCCGGTTCGGGCTCCTGTGTGGGACAGGTGCACGCGGCCATCCTCCAGGCGTTTCACTGCGAAGCCGTCGTCACCAATGGCCTGGTGCGCGATCTTCCCGGTGTTGCCGGGATGCGCTTTCCGATGTTCGCCCGCGGCGTCGCGGTGTCTCACTCCTACGCCCACCAGGTGGACTACGGCACGCCCGTCGAGATCTTCGGCCTGCGCATCGGGCCGGGAGACTTGTTGTACGCCGATTGTCACGGCGTGATTTCCATTCCGCCCGAGATCGCGGCGGAACTGCCCAAAGTGGCCGGCGAGATCCGCACCCGGGAGGCGCGCATCATCGATGTCTGCCTGTCGCCCGATTTCTCGCCCGGGAAGCTGCTGAATGTCATCCAAAACGATCGCTGAATCGAGGAGATCCATGCACAAATCCGTTATTCCAGTGTCGGCTGTCCTGATGATGGTGTTCGGGGCATTGCTTACGTCTTCGTGCTCCAAAACCGGGAACGTGCTGGCCGCCACGTCTGACGTCCCCACCGTGGCGGTGGCCAGAACCACCACTGAGAATCTGTCGCGCGATTTGATTCTGACGGCCGAATTCAGGCCGTTCCAGGAAGTCGATGTGATGGCCAAGGTGGCCGGATACATCAAGCAGATCAATGTGGATGTCGGCGACCGGGTGAAGCAGGGGGACCCGCTGGCGACGCTCGAGATCCCCGAAATGGCCGACGACCAGAGACGGGCCAGCGCCGCGTTAGAGCGCAGCCAGGCGGAAGTGGCGCGCGCCGGCGATGAACTCCAGCGCGCCGAGTCCGCGCATGACATTGCTCATCTCTCTTTGCAACGGCTGGCCGCGGTGGCGGAAAAGAGGCCCGGCCTCATTGCCCAGCAGGAGATCGACGACGCGCGCAGTAAGGACCTGGTCGCCGAGGCGCAGGTTGCGGCCGCCAAATCGGGGCTGGCCGCCGCCACCGACCAGGTGCATGTCAACACGTCGGATCTCGAGAGGGTCCGGACGATGCTCGATTATACCCGCGTCACCGCTCCGTTCACCGGAGTCGTGACCAAGCGGTATGCCGATACGGGCTCCATGATCCAGGCCGGAACCGCGTCGCAAACCCAGGCCATGCCCGTGGTCCGGCTCTCGGAAAACAGCCTGCTGCGGCTCGTTCTGCCGGTGCCGGAGTCGGCTGTCCCCACCGTCCACATCGGTCAGCAGGTGGAAGTGCGGGTTCCCACCCTGAATCGAAGCTTCCCGGGGCGAGTCGCGCGCTTCTCCGACAAGTTGTCGCTGGCCACCCGCACCATGGACACCGAGGTCGACGTGCCCAACCCCAGTTTGGTCCTGATACCGGGCATGTACGCGGAAGTGGACCTCACCCTGGATCGCCGCAACGCCGTATTGGCGATTCCCGTGACGGCGGTGGATGTGGACAGCGCGGCGGCCACCGGCCGCGTGATGGTGATCAGCCTCAACAACCGGGTGGAGGTCCGCACCATCTCGCTGGGGATCGAAACCGCCAATAAAGTCGAGGTCCGTTCCGGCCTCAATGAAGGGGATCTGGTCGTGATCGCCGGGCGATCCAGCCTCCAGCCCGGAGAAGAGGTCCGGCCCAAGGTCACCACCATGGCAGCCGCTCAATCCTAACCCCTATGTCCCGCTTTGCCATCCGCAATCCGTATTTCATCGTGGTGGTCTGCCTGGTCATCGCGGTGGTTGGCGTCACCAGCCTGGCGCGCATGCCGGTGGATATGTTCCCCGCCATGAACATTCCCGTGGTGGTGGTGGCCACCTTCTACTCCGGCATGCCGCCCGAGCAGATCGAAACCGATATCACCGGCCGTTTCGAGCGCTTCTTCACGCTGGGAAGCGGCATCGAGCACATGGAATCGCGCTCGCTGCCGGGCGTGAGCATCATCAAGGTATATTTCCAGCCGGGCACCAATGCCGATTCGGCGGTCACCACTATTTCCAATCTGGCCATGGCGAATCTGCGGCGGCTGCCCCCGGGCACGCTGCCGCCGGTGGTGCTGAAGTTCGACGCTTCCAGTCTGCCGGTGTGTCTGGTGACCCTGAAGGGCGCGGGACTCGATGAAACCCAACTGCGCGATCTCGGGCAGTTCCCCGTGCGCAACCAGATCGCCAGCGTGGCCGGCGCCAGCATCCCGCCCCCGTTCGGCGGCAAGTACCGCCAGATCATGGTCTATACCGATCCCTACAAGCTGGAGGCCCACCAGTTGAGCCTCATGGACGTGGTCCGCTCCCTCAACCGTTCCAACCTGATTCTCCCCGCCGGCGACGTCCAGCTCGGTCCGCTCGATTACAGCATCTACACCAACAGCCAGCTTCAGACGGTCGACGAGATCGACGAGCTGCCCATCAAGACGGTGGGCGAAATGCCCGTCCGCGTGGCCGATATCGGCTATGCCGAGGATGGGCACCAGATTCAGACCAGCGTGGTGCGCGTGGACGGCCAGCGCTCCGTATACGATCCGGTGATGAAGCAAGGCGGCGACACCAACACCATCGCCGTCGTGGATGGCATCCGCAACGCGCTGCAACACCTGGTGGATGTGCCCAAGGAACTGATTACGCGGGTGGTGTTCGATCAATCCCTTTTTGTTAAGACCGCCATCGAAACGTTGCTGCACGAGGGCGCCATCGGGCTATTCCTCACCACCCTCATGATCCTGATCTTCCTGGGCAGCATGCGGGCCACCGTGGCCGTCTTCTTCTCCATTCCGCTTTCGGCTTTGGCCGCGTTCATCGCGCTCGCGCTGGGCGGCAGTTCCATCAACAGCATGGTGCTCGGCGGGCTGGCCCTGGCTTTCTCGCGCTTGATCGACAACTCGGTGGTGGTGCTCGAGAACATCTACCGCCATCTCGAAGCAGGGGAGGCTCCCGAGGTGGCAGCCGAGAAAGGCGGGCGCGAAGTGGCCCTCCCGGTTCTGGCCGCCACGCTCACCACCGTGGTGGTGTTCTTCCCCGTGACGTTCCTCTATGGCGTCAGCAAGTACCTGTTCTCCGCGCTGGCGATGGCAGTGGCCCTTTCGCTATTCGCCTCCTACGCCGTCGCCATGACGGTAGTGCCGCTGTTCTGCGCGCGGTTCATCAAGAGGTCCGCGCACCACGGTACGCCCGCGTCGGAGATTCCGGTCACCGTGGATCATCTCCAGAGCCGCTGGTCCGTTACGGATTGCTTCAATATCTGGTTCAACGGCCGGTTCGAAGCATTCCTCAGGCTCTACGACAAGGCGGTGACGGTCGTCGTCCGCCGGCCCGTGCCGGCGCTCGCGGCCTTCGGCGCCGTTTTTGCACTGAGTCTCGGGCTGTTCCCGCTGCTGGGAGTCTCGTTTTTTCCGCGCACCGACGCCGGCCAGTTTGTCGTCAACCTGAAAGCCCCCAGCGGTACCCGGTTGGCGGTCACGGAAAACGAAGTTGCCAGGGTCGAGAACCTGATTCGCAGCGTGGTTTCCCCCGAAGATTTCGGCATGACCGTTTCCAACATCGGCTCGACGCCCGGTTTCTCCTCCATCTACACCACCAACTCGGCCATGCATACGGCCTTCGTCCAGGTCAGTTTGAAACCGGATCATAAGATTGGCAGCTACGAGTACATGGCGTGCGTGAAGAAGCGGATCGCGGCCGACCTGCCCGAGTTGAGCGCCTACTTTCAGTCCGGCGGCATGGTGGACGCGGTCCTCAACCTCGGCTTGCCGGCGCCCATCGACGTTCAGGTGGCCGGGTCGAACCTGGAACTCGCGTACGCCACCGCCCTCCAGCTTTCCAGGCAGATTCAGAAGCTCAATGGCGTGGCGGATGTTTTCATTCCTCAGGACGTCGATTATCCGGCCATCGAACTCGACGTGGACCGCGTCCGCGCCGGCGAGCTGGGCCTCGATCAGCAGGAGGTGGTCGGCAACGTCATTACGGCCCTCACTTCCAACCAGATGATCGCGCCCAGCTACTGGATCGATCCCAAGACCGGCAACGATTACATGCTCACCGTGCAGTATCCCGAAGACCAGGTCCGGACACTCAACGATCTGAGGGCCATCCCGCTGCATGCGTCCAACCGCGCCGAGCCCACCCGCCTGGATATGATCAGCCACATCACCCGCATTAAAGCGCCCACCGAGGTGGACCACTATCAGCTTCGCCGCACCATCGACGTTTATGTGCGGCCGCTCAATGAGGACCTCGGCAGAATCGCCAATGGCATCGATGGCATCATCGGCCGCACCCAGGTCCCGGAAGGCCTGACCGTGGTGTTGCGCGGCATGGTGCAGGGGATGCGGGCTTCGTTCACCAGCTTCGCGCTGGGCCTGTGCCTGGCGGTGGTGCTGCTGTACCTCATTCTGGTGGCGCAGTTTCAGTCGTTCATCGATCCGTTCATCATTCTGGTGGCCGTGCCGCCGGGACTCACGGGCGTCATCCTGACCTTGTGGCTCTCCGGCACCACGCTGAACGTCATGTCGCTTATGGGCGTGGTCATGCTGGTTGGCATTGCGGTATCGAATAGCATCCTGATGGTCGAGTTCACGCGCCGCCTTCGAGAAGAGGGAATGAACGTCCGCGAAGCCGCTGCGCTGGCCTGCCGCGTCCGCTTGCGGCCGGTGCTCATGACGTCGCTCGCCACCATCATCGGTCTGCTGCCCATGGCTCTGAAGTTGGGCGCGGGAAGCGAAGCCTATGCTCCGCTGGCCCGGGCGATCCTCGGAGGCCTCACCGTCTCCGTGGCGCTCACGGTATTCCTGGTGCCGGCCGCCTATGTGCTGGTCCATGGCAGGTCTCGATAGTTTATGCGTACTGTGCGAAACATGTGTGCCAAGCGCTGCCTGACAAGCTGTGAAGGAAAGGCCCGCAAGCGGGCCATGGGCAAGCTAAAGCATGCCCCACCAATTCCAGAATCAGGGTGTTTTGGTGGGGCATGCTTTAGCTTGCCCATTTCTTCAATACTCACCCTTGCCGCTTTAGCTTCGCTATGGCTCTCGCCGGCCGTCGCCCAACCCACCATGCATCTGACGCTGGCCGAAGCCCAGCGCCTGGCCATCCAGAACAATCCGCAATTCACGGCGGCCAAGTTCAACGCCGCCGCCGCTTACCAGGTTCCGCCGCAGTACCGGTCCAGTTTTGCGCCCACCATGTTTGGCAGCTTCACCGGCGTGGGCGCGGACAACGGCAGCCGCCTGGGGGCCGGCGGCCTGAACAATCCGGTGGTCTACGATCACGTAGGCTCCGGGTTATCCATCGGCCAGATGATTACCGATTTCGGCCGGACCAGCAACTTGGTGGGCATGGCCAAACTGCAAGCGGAGGCCGAGGACCAGGTCACCGAAACCACGCGGGCGGAGATCCTGCTGGCCACCGGCAGCGCGTATTTCTCCCTGCTCCGGACGCAGGCCGTCATGAAGGTGGCCGACCAGACCGTGGCGGCGCGGCAGTTGGTGGCGGACCAGGTGGCCGCGCTGGCCCAGAGCAACCTCAAATCGACCCTGGATGTGAGCTTCGCCAACGTCAACCTGGCCGAGGCCAGGCTGCTCCAGGTGCAAGCCCAGAACGACGTGAAAGCCGCCGCGGCGGACCTGGCCACGGCCATGGGCCTGCCTGGCGAGACGGCCTTCATCCTGGCGGAAGAGCCCATGCCGCCGCCGCTGCCCGATCGTCTCGACGACCTGATCCGCGACGCCATTAGAGACCGTCCCGAGTTGAAAGATCTGCGCCTCGAGCAGAGCGCCGCGGAGCGCTTCACCAAAGCCGAGCACGCGCTCTACTATCCCAGCCTGGGCGTCATCGGCACGGCCGGTTTCGTGCCCGCGGGTTACACCGCCATCCCCGGCCGCTACGGAGCCATCGGGATGAACGTGACGATCCCGATTTTCAATGGAGGCTTGTTCAAGGCGCGCCAGGCCGAAGCCGAATTGAAGGCCCGGGCCGCCACCGAGAACATCGGCAGCCTGCAGAACGACGTTATGCGAGACGTGCGCGTGGCGTATCTAAACGCCATTGCCGCGTACGACCGTGTGGCGCTCACCGACCAATTGCTCAAACAGGCGCAACTCGCACTCGATCTGGCGGACACCCGGTACAAGCTCGGGCTAGGTTCTATCGTCGAGCTGAGCCAAGCCCAGCTCAATCTCACCTCCGCGCAGATCGCCAGCGCCAGCGCCAAGTACGACTACCAGGCCCAGCGCGTGGTTGTGGACTACCAGATCGGGTCTCTGCGCTAACCCCAATGCTGTTCACTCAGGGCCTTGAGTGCCGCCAAGTGCAGTTGCCGGCCCGCTGATACCGAAAACGGATTCGCCGGTGGACCTGTGTTCCTGGACTGGCGCCGGGGGCGTTTCGCCGGGGGCGGGGTGGCCCGGGTCATTTTTACGGAGACTCCCAAGGATTTGTAACTGGGTTTCCGGCGTTTGGGTTACGGGCGAGACCGGATCGGGGTTGACCAATACGACATCCTGGTCGCGGGCTTCGAGGCGTTCCAGCTCTTTCAGCGCGGTGTGGAAGGCGCGGCGGGTGGAGTTGATGCGGTGCTGGAGCCGGGTGAACGTCTGGTCGCCTTGCTGGAGGGCATAGGCGCACCCGTCGAAGTCCTGCGGGCTGGCAGTGAAGAGCTCATCCCATAGGGCATCCTCGACCGAGACGAAGCGGCGAAGGTGCCATTCGCACATGACGATTTGGTCGAGGAGGCAACGCGCCTCGGGGGAAGCGGGCGGATGGCGGGCGTAGTATTCGTCCTTCAGTTCCTGGAGATCTTCCTGGAATTCCCAGATGAGGACTTGGGTTTCGGCGAAGATGCCGGTCTGGAGGTTGGCGTTGACGATGCGAGCCTTACCTTCGGCGGTGGCGGCGCCGTGGGACTTGCCTCCGTTCTCACGGGAGGCGGCGATCTGCTTCTGAGTGCGCATAGAAGGACTTTCCTGGCAGGTCTGGAGACCTTCGTTAGAAAAAGTGAAGGGCAGCCCGGAAGGGACTGCCCTTTTGACAACTACTGTAGCAGGCGAACTTTGCCCGGACGGGGGCGAAGGCCGTAAGTTGTTGAGGGGGCATGGAAAATTCTGCGAGGCCGGGCGTGAACGGCAAAATCAGGGGCCACGGGAAGGCTGGAGAGGAGGCCTATCACGGTAGGCTTGGGGTGGCCTACGGGAGCGGTGGGGCCTGCGGCGTCAGGCAGAATCTATCGATCAGGTGCCACATGTGAGCAACGGGCGTGTTACGGCCACTTGACGTGAGGGGGACTTCACGGGAGTAATGTCCGCGCGCACTGTTTTTGCTGGGTTTCAGATGCGGGGTGTCCTAACATTGACGACGATTTGAATGGCAGCGCGACCGAAACTGGTTTCGTTTCCTTCCAGCCGGTTCAAGCGCCGAAAGCCCTTGAAGCGCAATGGTTTACTCTCGAGGATTTTTCGGTAATACTTAGGTTTCGGAATCCCTGATGCCAGACCCTCTCTCTCTGAGTGCAATACCGGGGCTTCTCCAGGCAGTGTTATCGGATGCCGCGAAAGAATCGGTAAAGGCGTGGTTAGCGGATGCGGTTCGCGTTAAGCGCGCGATTCGGAAGACGGCGTTCACGTTCTCAACCAAACTCTACCGCGCCGAGGACGCGCTGTCTATTTGGGTGGATACCGACGCGTTTCGTTTGGCAATGGAGGATTTGGTTGCCGGAAGGGCATTGCCGGAGAACCTCGCGGCGGTGGATCAGTTTCTCGAGGTCACAGGTCTGGGCTTCGGCTCGGCTTCTCGGGACGTCGTGCGCGATATGCTTGCGGCATTTTACGGGAACGTCCGCGAGGATTGGGTCTCTTCTCGACAGGGTCTGATCCTGGTCGACAACAGAGTTGGCGAGGTGGTTCGTCAAGTGGCCGAACTTCGGGCGGACCTCGCTTCGGGCGCACTACCCGGTTCTGCGCAAGCTGGCGTCCAGCGCATCTCGGCGGAATTCCTGAAGGAGATTGCCCAAAGACAAGGTTGGGGACTAGGTCTTCATTTCGGCGCAGAGCTTTACGTCAACATCGAGCCCCCCCCTGCTGTCCAGAATCTAGCGAAACGCGCGATTGCGGTCGAGTCCGTGCGTACCGTGCTCCGCAGCACGGCATGGTACGCAATGCATGGCGGGAGCGGTTCGGGAAAGACCCAATTGGCAATTCTCATAGCCGGGGCATTCGATGGCCCGAGACTTTGGATACGGCTAGCGGGACCGGCGTCGGCTGCGGCCCTGGTTATAGAAACAGCGCTCGCAAAACTAGCAGCGCGGCAGGGACAATCGACGCAACAGTGGTGCGAAACGGCTTGCCGTGCTCTCTCCCCGGAGGGAATCATCGTTTTGGACGATCTGCCTCACGCAGCGTGCGGAGGTGCCTTTGAAGAGTACCTGATCGGACTCTGTTTCGCGTGCGCGCAGGCGGGCGTCCGGCTTCTAACAACCGCATCGGGTCCAGTAGGCAAAAGAACGCGTGATGCCGTTGGGAAGCTCATCCGTGAGGACCCTGTACCCGGCTTCTCCGATGACGACATCGTGGAGCTCTTCCGGGCATACGGTGCGCCGGAGCCGTTCCTTGCATCCAACTGGTTTGCGTTCGTGCATGGTGCGACCATGCGACACCCAGTGCTGCTCACTGAGGCCGCTCGCTATCTACGGAATCGTTGCTGGGCGACAGACGAGAGAGCCCTGCAGGACCTCGCCCAAGGGGTCTTTGCCAGCTCATTGGACCTGCCGACCATCGAGCGCATTCGGCAGACCGTGCCCCAGGATACGACGCGCGAATTCTTGTATCGCTTGAAGTTGATCCGTTGGCCATTTGGAATCGAGCAGGTGCGGCAGGTTGCAGCCGTCCCGCCGCCCATATCGTTTCCGCTCGATCATCTCGCGACGGTGGCAGGCCTCTGGGTGCAGCAAGACGGTGACCGTGAGTACATCGTCTCGCCGCTGCTCACCAGATTGCAGGACGAAAACCTCCCGAAAGAACTCCAACAGGCGATCCACCTCGCCTTGGCACGAGGCATCCTGGAAAAACGTCAACTTGGGCCGTCGCAGGTTTCTTATGCTGTTCTCCACTTCCTAGAGGGCGGCGACCCCGAGGCCGCCGCATCGGTTCTCCTAGTAGCACTCCACGGTATGCTCCGCCTCTCCGAGTTTGATGATCCGTTTGGACTGACTGCAATATGGGCGGGCATGCCTCTCCCGGCTCACATGACCCTGAAGAAGCGGATCTATCTGCGCGCATTCCAATTGATCGTTCGGTCCCGCGTTGGCAAGGATACACAATACGAGCGTGCTGATCTGGAACGTCTAACGGCCGAAGGCGAATCTGACGGCAGCTGCCAGCTGATAATCGCAACCGTTGGCGCGATGCTCGCCACGTACATAGGAGATAAGGACCCCGAATTGGTGATCCGCTCGACGCGCAGAAGTCTCAAAGCGTATCACCGAGTCGAAATTGCCGCTGCACAGGGACCGGAGATCGGGCTTCATACGGGCCTGCTCACCTTGCTTTGGATGGCTGCCGCCTGGATTCGAACTTCTGAACAGTACGAGGAGTGGTTCGCAGCGGTTCGTGACCTGACACCCGCGGAGGCCCGAGAATGGGATAACAGTCCGTTCGCCGGTCAGGCGAGCCAGGCCATCTGCGGCGGTATTTGGACCCGAGCGGCAGACCTTCCGCCGGGTGGCAGGGATTGGTTCTCCGTCCGGGACCAACTCGATCAATTGAAGTCGTGGGCGCAAGCCGCTAACGTGCGCTCGCTGGCTTGCTCCGCGATATGCAATCAGATCATCGTGGTAGCGGAATACCAACAGGACCTTCGGGGGGCAGAGTCCCTCGCGCAGGCGGGCATCAAGGAGTTCAACGATCTACCGCAGTTGAAGTTCTCGATTGCGGATACGATCGCGCGCCAGCACCACTACTTTGGAAGCTCCGCCGACGCGATCCGCTGGTTTGATATAGCCCTCACCGTTCAGGACGCGGCTGGGCCCGTTGCTCGCGTCAACTGCCTGACCATTGCTGGCATAGCTGCGCACAATCTGAGCGTCGAATTGGCACGGGGATACCTTGAAAAAGGTGTCGAGGTTGCGGCGTCTGCAACGATTGCCTCACGGTCCCGTGTCATCATACGTGGTGAACTGGGAATTCTCCTGTGGAATGCCGGGCAGCACCGGGAGGGATACGCCGCCTGGAGTGGCGCAGCGCAGGAACTTCTGAATGCCAGGGAGAACACAAACGAATGGCAGACGTTGTTCATGCTGTTTGGAAATTGCACCGGCTACTTTCTCGCCGGTAAGCGGAGTCTCCAGTCCGAGAATGCCGCGGTGACCGTGCCATTTTCGGGAATCTTGCTTCGCGAGGTCAAGAATATCCAGGAGTTGCACAAACCCGAGCTTGATTGGTTACTGCCGGTGCAAATGGCGCTCTTGGCCGAAAGTGTTGGTGCCTATAAAGAGGCGATGGACTGGGCCGGGCGAACGCAGGTCGGGGACGGGGGATTTCGTGTTGCCGCCCAGGCACTCATCGCGGGAGCCCTCGCATCGCGCGCCCTCGGCGAACAGCGCTACGCGGAAATCATCGAGGCAGCCGCCGACGTAGGCGATCTGGATGAGAGCTTTGAAAACTTCCGGCAGTTAGACGAAGACGTCCGAGCGAGGCGTACCGCTCATATTTCCGCGCGGCTGAATTTAGTTGCGCTAATAATTGAGGTCTGCCGTATAGGGCTACATGATCGCTCGCGCGCCGCGGCTATCGCGCGAAGCGCCGAGGAACGCGCGCGGGAGTACTCAGCCCGCCGTCCCGGCTCGCTGCTGTGGCCTAGCGTGGCCGAAGTATTCCGCTCATTTCAGGACCGAGGGACCTCATGCCATGAATGGGTGAAAAGGGCGAACGAGGCCGCGCACCAGGGGAGCAGTGCAGTTCAGGTCGCATACGGGATCGCGGCGATTGCCGTTGCCGGGCCTAGGGAGGCTGTCCAGATTCAGATGCGGTTCGTACAGTGGCTTGAGCAACTATTTTCGCCTACGCTCTACCACATAGTCGTTGTGAGATTCACGCGCGAGTACTGGCTCCGGGCCATTAACCAGAACTCGATGGCATTTGGTGCGCTTAACCTCACCCGAAAGGCATTCGCGGATGCCGAGGCCCTAGACGACCGGGCGGCAGTTCGTGCCATACTGCATTCGGCCGCCTTCAGCCTAGGAGTTCGTGTGCCGGAAAACGTCCAGCGTTGGCTGGAGACTGTCTAGGCTCCTCGGGTGTGATCGCAAACCGTGATTCAGGAACGGAATCGCCTTTCAGGCAGTCAGGGATGGGCCTTCGGCCCACGGAAGCGCATGAAAACCTGCTTGACCGGCGCCCAGCAGAGCTGGCCCCTTCCGGGGCCGCTGGAATTGCAGGGTATGGGAAGAATGAGAAAAACGGCTCCAATAGCAACGGTTGGATGTACAATGTTTGCGGGCCAGCAGGCCAAAACGGAAGCCCTGGATTAGGCAAGAGCATACTGACCGTCATGAGCAAAAGCTGCAGTTGCGACGGCACCAACGAAAACTGCATGTTCTGCTTCGGCACGGGAATAATCGAAGGTTCGCGCGAGATCCCACCTCCAACCGCGTATCGTGGGGCTCGACAGAGGCCAGCCGATCTCACATCGTGTCCCGTTTGTGGGTGCGGGATCAACAAGCAGAAACTAAGTCGTCATTTGAGAAGAGTACACGGCGGGAAGACCGAGCCGCCTTTGGAACTCGGCAAATCTGGCCAATCTGGTCAACCCGAGATCCAGCAATATCTCCAGACTTTACGGCCACAGGCGCAATCGTCAAGGCCGGCGGTCAGGCCCAGGCTTTCTCAGGATTTCGTAACCTGCAAAATCTGTTGTACCGCGGTACGCAGAGCCAGCTTCCAGCAGCACATGGCGCGGAAACACCGTGTTTATTCAGATCTGGCGGTGCGCGATGCGCTGGCCGCCGCATCCGGACCAGCGAGAGAAGCTCCCCGGCCGAGCGTGACTGCTGTGCCTCCACACGAGTTGAAGAATGAAATCCTGCAACAGAAGCTGGCTCACGCGCTAGACGCCTCCAAGGATTTCGCCCACAACTTCCGCGAAGAGGGTCGGTACGGCAGCCATCCGGTTCACGACGATTACGACGACGAGAGCAACCCCTAGAGTCGTCAAACGGGGCCGCGTGGCCGACGATTACGATAGCTGGCCTCTATGGGCTGGAGCGTTGCGGGTCGCTGCTGTGCTACAAGGAGGAGGCCCTATCGGGTCGCTCGCGCATGTAATGTTACTACGTTCATTCCCGTGCCGGGATCTTCCGAAGCCACTTTGACATCGCTCCTGGTAAACGCCGCTCACATCAGTAGGAGCGTCCCGGCAGTCCATGTTGACGCGTAGTCGCCATACCGGACCTTTGGCAGGTCAACGACCCCAAACGGGCATCCTGGAAGCGTCGGGATGCCACCCTTAAGTGAACCGTATTGGCGCTAACCCGCATATCACACACTCCACCAGCCGATGTGGCGCGGGCACTCGTGCCTGCTGTGTCGGGACTTATCTCGACACTTTCGCGGCCGGGACAAAGTGTCGTAGCCTGAGCGTCGGCATGAGTGCCCGCGCCACGTCACCACACGCAAACTCCCGTGAGAAATCCCGGCTGGCGGGCGAGGCATGCCTCGCCCCTGGAGTTTCTACATTTTCCCGCGAGTTTCCGCCTCTGCACGCACTATATGTGGGGCAGGCGCTTTCGCCTGCCAACTCCGTATGTTCTACCGCCGAAAACTCCCCCACTGGCATCCCGATATCAGTGAGGCAAGCTTCTTGTTCGTCACTTGGCGTTTGGCCGGTTCCATGCCGCGGGCTCAACTGTTGCGACCGTTGGCAGGCGAAAGCACCGACCCCTCAACCCCCGGACGGGCTTTCCTCGCCTTTGACCGCGAAGTGGACAAAGCCGCTTTCGGACCGATTTGGCTGCGGGATGACCGCGTAGCACGTGTGGTGGCCGATGCCCTTCTGTACGGCGAGAGTGGAAGGCGTTTCTATCAGCTCCGGGCCTGGGTGGTCATGCCCAATCACGTGCATGCATTGCTGCGACCCATGATTTCAATGCCGGTGATCACCCGCTGGTTGAAGGGATCGACTGCGCGACAAGCCAACCTGATCCTGGGTCGAACGGGGGAGTCATTCTGGCAAGATGAGTCGTTCGACCATCGTGTTCGGGATGAAGCGGAACTGGACCGAATTGTTCGCTATGTGGAACACAACCCGGTGAGCGCAGGCCTGGCAAGGAATCCTTGCGACTGGGCATGGTCGAGCGCGCGCTTGGCAGGCGGAAGCGCCTGCCCCACAACTAGCGTGAACCCCTGCCAAATGTAGAAGCTCCAGGGGCCGGGCATGGCCGGGCCAGATCGCCGGGGGACAAATCAAACGGTCGCCTCGCTAGCTGATTACGCCCTTGCGTATCGCGTACAGTATCAACTCCGCCCCGCTGTGCAGGTTCAGCTTTTGCAGGATGTTGCTCCGGTGAGTCTCCACCGTGTACAGGCTCAAATTGAGAAGGCCGGCCACATCTTTGTTGCTCTTTCCTTCCGCCAGCAACTGCAAGATCTCGCGTTCCCGCGTGGTCAGCAGATCGTAACTGTCTTCGACCGCGCGCTCTTTCATCTGCCGCATATAATCCTCGACCAGCATCTTACTGATCGCGGGGCTGAAGAATGCCTTGCCTTCGCTGACGGCCTCCACCGCGCCGATCAGGTCGGTCTCGGCGGAGTCTTTCAGCAGGTAGGCCCGTGCCCCGGCTTTCAGCGCCTTCAGCACGTAGCCCTCGTCGGAATGCATGCTGAGAAACACGATGGCGGTCCGCGGCAGCTTGGCGGAGATCTGCCTGGCGGCCTCGATGCCGTTCAGAATGGGCATCGCCACATCCATGACTACGACGTCGGGTGTATGTTCTTCGGCCAGCGCCACGGCCTCGCGCCCGTTGGCAGCGTCCGCGACCACCTGGAAACCGGTATGGTTTTCCAACAATAGCCGCAAGCCCTTGCGCACAACCGTATGGTCGTCGGCCAGCAGAATTCGAATCGGTTTCATGCGTTCTCCCGCGGCAAGGGGAGCATGACGCGCAGCACCGCGCCCTGCCCGGGCTCGGAATCCACCGCGAAGCTGCCGCCCAGGTGGCTCACTCTTTCCTCGATGCCCAGCAGCCCCATTCCGCGCTCGTGCCGGGTGTCAAATCCCTTCCCGTCATCCTCGACGGCGAGCAGCAGGCGGCCTGGCTCCTGGCGAACCGTGACTGTCGCGTTCGCGGCCCCCGAATGTTGTACGCAGTTGTGCAGAGCTTCCTGGACGATCCGGTACACGCAGGTCTTGTGCCCTTCGGGAAGTTCTTCGGATACCTGCTCGGCCTCCACCTTCACCCGCACGCGGTTGCGCTTGGAGACTTCACGCGCCTGCCATTGCAGCGCGGGCACCAGGCCGAGATCGTCCAGCATCGACGGCCGCAACAATAACGCCATGCTGCGAACCACACCGATCGAGTTCTCCACCAGTTTCTTGATCCCGTCCGCCTTGGCCGCCGCCCGGTCCGCGTCCTGGGCGCGAATCAGCGTTGAGAGGTTGGCCATCTCCACCAGCACTCCGGTCAGCGCCTGGCCCACTTCGTCGTGTAGTTCGCGGGAAATCGACCTGCGCTCGTCTTCCTGGGCTTCCACCAGGCGCGCCGACAACTGTTTCAACTCCGCTCTGGCATGCGCGATCTCCTTATAGTGTTCCGCCGTCTTGGCCTCCAGACCCAGAATGCTGCGCATGCTGAAACCGGCCAGAAGCAAGCCCAGGATAATGGTCAATCCGATGGCTGTCGTCAGGCGGCGCCGGAACCGGGAGAACAGTGCCTCCACCTTCGCCTTGCCGCTATTCAACTGGGATTCGTTGATGGCGCCGATCTGGTCCGCGATCCCCAGCATGGCCATGCGGCGCGGGAAAACTTCGTCGTGCAGAAAAGCATAACCGCCGCGTTGCCGCTGACCGGTGGTCCATTGAAACACCGGCTCCAGCACGGTCCAGTATGCGGCCAATTCCTGCGTGAGCACCTGAAACGGTTGGGCTTCCTCGGCATTTAAGAGCGCCCGGTATTGCCGCAGCGCCGCGTCCATGTCGCTGCGGGTCTCGCGGAGGCTGTACCGGTGGCCTTCCGCTTTGCCGCTCTCCGGTTCGAGCAGATAGTCCCTTACGTAAGTCCCCGAGACATACACATCCGCGCGGATCCGCTCCAGCACCCGCGTGCGCAGCAAAAAATCTTCGCGAATGTTGTTGTTCGACGCCTGAATCTGCTGTAAAGCCTGAAGTCCATCGAATCCCGCGAACGCCACCAGAAGAAGCAGTCCGCCGAAACCCGCCGCCAATACCAGCCGGCTGCTCATCACGGGGGATTTTATTTGGGGACCGCTCATTGCTCTTTCTATCCTATCGCCGACCGGGCCCACGGAGCGCCTGCTCCGCGGCTACAATGTAAGGCCATGCCCTTGCGCCATCGTCTGGAGCACTACTTCGAGTTCGAGAAACTCGGCGCCACCTGGAAGACCGAGATTCTGGCCGGGTTCACCACCTTCATGACGATGGCCTACATCGTCTTCGTCAACCCCGCGATCCTGCACGAGACCGGCATGCCGCTGGCGGCCGTGACGGCGGCCACGTGCATCTCGGCCGCTGCCGGAAGCTGCCTCATGGGGGGCTTTGCCAAGTACCCCATCGCGTTGGCGCCCGGCATGGGGTTGAACGCTTACTTCACCTACACCGTGGTGAAGGGCATGGGAGTCCCGTGGCAGGCGGCGCTGGGGGCCGTGTTCATTTCCGGCGTGGCCTTCCTGCTGCTGACCGTGCTGGGTGTGCGGCAGCTCATCATCTCCACCATCCCCTACGAGCTGTACGCGGCGGTGGCGGCGGGCGTGGGCCTGTTCATCGCCCTGCTCGGTTTCCGCAACTCGGGGATCATCGTGCCCAACGCCGCCACCACCGTGACGCTCGGCAACCTGAGCGACAAGAGCACGGCGCTGGCTATCTTCGGGCTGCTGCTGATCGCCGTCTTGCTGGCGTGGCGCGTGCGCGCGGCGATGTTGATTGGCATCCTCGCCACCACCGCCATCGGCCTGGTCACCGGCGTGGCGAAATGGGCGCCGCACTCCTACCGCTTGAGCGACCTCTCGGCCACCGCTTTCAAACTCGACCTGCCGGCCACCCTGCGCATCGGCTTCCTGGAAATCGTTTTTGTATTCCTGTTCATCGACCTGTTCGACAACATCGGAACGCTGGTAGCAGTGGGCAAGCGGGCGAATCTCTTCGACAAGACGCACCAGATCCCGCGCGTCAACCGCATCCTGCTTTCCGACGCCACCGCCACCATTGTCGGCTCGCTCACAGGCACTTCCACCGTGGTGAGTTACATAGAGAGCGCCGCGGGAGTGGCTGCCGGCGGACGCAGCGGGGTGACCGCCATCGTCACCGGCCTGCTGTTTGTAGGGGCGCTGTTTGTGGGCCCGGTGGTGGGCGCCATCCCCGCCGCCGCCACCGCGCCGGCGCTGATCATCGTAGGCAGCCTGATGGTGGGGGTGGTGGCGGAGATCGAATGGCAGAATCCCGAAGTGGCCGTGCCCGCCTTCCTCACCATGATGGCGATCCCGCTGACCTTCAGCATCGCCAACGGCCTGGCATTCGGTTTCACCGCCTACACGCTCATGAAGATCGCGCGCGGCAAGTTCCGCGAAGTGAACTGGTTCGTCTACGCGCTGACGGCCCTGTTCATCGCGCGCTTCGTCTATCTGTCAAGGGGGTAACGATACCGTGGCGCGAGTGCCCAGTGCCACCTTGTTCTTCCAGGAACGGGAATTCGACGGGAGTTGTGGGGCGGGTTGGTAACCCGCCCGGAACCGCCTGTACAAACGCCCCCGGCGCCGGTTGCCAACCGGCGCGCAGGATACCATCCTGCCCCACAACCAACGCAGGATGTTCGGTCCCGCGAAAACTGAATGCTCACCCGACCCGCCCGGTCAAGATTCACCAAACCCGTCAAAGTGTCGCGGGTTCGTGCTCAGATCCCGGCTTCCCCCCTTGACCGCGCCAATCAGCCCGGCCTTCAATGCGAGGTCGTATGCGGTTTCTCCAGGCTCGGGCCGCGAAAGCTGTCGCTCCAGCGCCTTCCCAACCGGGCTGGATATGCGCTTTCCGGTGCGGGATGTCCGGTGTTCCTTCATAGCGTCTATATAGCATTCTATCGGAGTCGCGGGACCCTTCCCATTTCTTGCGGGAACTTAATGAAACCTGGCGACGCATTTAGGAATCCCACGTGTTGAATTGGTTGGAGGAACCACATGATGCGGAAGGTTGAGTTGTTAGCGGCTCTGTTGGCGGTGGCGGCGGTACCGGCGCTGGCGGCGGCCGGTGATCCCCCGTCGCGCGTGGCGCGGCTGAGCTACCAAAGCGGGACGGTCTCATTCCGGCCGGGGACGGTGGAGGAATGGACCGCCGCCTCGCTGAACTATCCGCTAACCACCGGCGACCATCTCTGGGCCGATGCGGGCGCGCAGGTGGAAATGGACATCGGGTCCACTGCCATTCGCATGGGGTCGCAAACCGCGCTGGCCATCCTCAACCTCGACGACCAGATGGCGCAGCTCAGCCTCACCGAAGGTGTGCTCGAGGTGCACATCCGGTACTTGGGAGACCAGGAAGCCTACGAAATCGACACGCCCAATGTGGCGGTGGCTCTGGTGCGGCCGGGCGATTACCGCGTCGATGTCGATGGCGATAACAACATCACCACCGTCACCGTGCGGGGCGGGGAAGCCCAGGTCAACGGCGGCGGGGCGGCGTTCGCGGCTGACGCCGGCCAAAGCGCCCGCATCAGCGGCGTCGATACGGTCAGCCAGGAGATGGGCGGCGCTCCGCCTCCGGACCAGTTTGACGCCTGGTGCCAACTGCGCGACCGGCGCGAAGACCAGTCGCAATCGGTGCGCTACGTTTCGCGCGAGACCATCGGCTACGAAGACCTGGACCAGTACGGCGTGTGGCGGCAGGTTCCGCCGTACGGCTGGGTTTGGGCGCCGGCGGGGATGATGGCGGGATGGGCGCCCTATCGCTACGGCCACTGGGTGTGGGTAGATCCGTGGGGCTGGACGTGGATCGATGACGCGCCCTGGGGCTTTGCGCCATTCCACTACGGCCGGTGGGCGTTCGCGGGCGGCGCCGGTTGGGTGTGGGTGCCGGGCGCCATGGCGGCGCGCCCCGTGTATTCCCCGGCGCTGGTGGCCTTCGTGGGCGTGGGTGGTGTGGGAATGGCGGCCTGGTTCCCGCTGGGTCCCGGTGAAGTGTACCGGCCGGGCCCCAACGTGCGCTACGTGAATCAGGGCGTGGTGGGCGCGGTGACAGTGGTGCCCCACGATGCTTTCGTGGGGGCGCGGCCGGTAGCGCGGGCCATGGTGATTGTGCCGCAGCGCGAGATCGCGCAGGCGCAGGTGGTGGGCTCGACCGCGCGCATCGCGCCGGTGCGGGAAAGCGTGCTGGGGCGCCCCGTGGGAGCGGCCGCCGTTCGGACGCCTCCCGCCAGATTCGTAGATCGCGTGGCGCGTCCGGCCGTGGTGCGAGGCCCCAGCGCTGGGGTGGCGCGTCCGGCGGTGGCGCCGGTGCGCAACGACCGGCCCCCCGCGGCCAGTCCGGTAGCCCGGCCCGCCGCGCAGCCACAAGCCGCACCTCCGGCCCAGGCGCAAGTGCGCAAAGCCGAACAGCCAAAGCCCGCCGCGAAGAAACCCGCCAAGAAGACGGAGAAGAAGCAGGAGCCGAAAGATGTCCGCTGACAATACTCAGCCGGGCCATATAATTTACTCGGAGGTGCCTATGAAAGTTCTGCTTGCACTTAGTGTCGTTCTGTGTGCCCCTGCATTGCTGGCGGCGCAGAGCCCGAACTCGCCGGCTCACCAGCGCATCGTCAAAGAGGTCAGGCACGAGCTGGTGATGCTGCCCTACCTGGGTGTGTTCGATAACCTCGAGTACAAAGTCGACGGCAGCACCGTCACACTGATGGGACAGGTGACGCGTCCCACGCTGAAGAGCGACGCGGAGAGCGTCGTGAAGAACGTCGAAGGGGTGGAGAAGGTCGTCAACCAGATCGAGGTATTGCCTCTCTCGCCCGATGACGACCGCATACGGCGCGCCACCTACATGGCCCTGGTGCGAAACCAGCAACTGAGCCGGTATTTCATGCAGGCCGTCGCGCCCATCCGCATCATCGTGAAGAACGGCAATATCACCCTGGAAGGCGTAGTCGCCAGCCAGGGCGACGCCGAGATGGCCAACATTACCGCCAAAGGTGTATCCGGCGCGTTCAGCGTGACGAATCACCTGCGGGTGGAGAAATAGCCCCTACTGCGCCGTGGCTTTTTGGCTGAACGGCGGCTCCTTGCCCGAGTGCACGGCGTAGAGGCGGCGGTGCGTCGTCTTCATCGCCTCGACGAGCTCGCGGTAAGGCCGATCGGTGATATCCACCAAGCCGATGTTATAGTTTTCGCCATCCATGCGGCCGGTGACGGATTCGTCGGCCCAGGTGAACCAGCTTGCGCCGATGAACGCGGGGAAGGCCGCCGCCTGCTCGACATAATAACGGTACGCGACGCCGCGCTCCTGCTGGTTGGCCGCTTGGACCAAGCCGGCCGCGAGGCCGCGCCCCGGTGTGCCGATGTGGAACTCGCCTATCATGATGGGCCGCCCGGTCTGCTGGTATACCTGCGCCAGCACTTCCGGATTGACGGAGTAGGCATAGACGTTCATGCTGTAGACGTTGAAGCTGCGGGATGCGCGGACGATCTCGGGCGCGGGAACGCCGCTCCCGAACCGCAAGCCCAGGTTCAGGTGATGGGGGTCGTGCTTGCGAATGGCCGCGTTGACCGACTCGAGGAACTTCGCGAAAGCGCGGTAGACGAACTCCTTGCGGCGTTCCGGAGTATCTCCATCCGCGAGGAATGCCTTGGCTTCCCGCTGAATGGCGCTGGGCGGACGTTCGAGAATGGTATCGACCACCAGCGACTCGCGCCCCGGCCAAGGCGGTTCGTTGCCGATGAAGTATCCCAACAGGTAGGGATCGTCCTGGCGCGGCGCGCACTGTTCGGCGGCCACCTTATCGGCGATTTGCGGGAACTCCGGCGCGTACACGTCCGGCATGCCCATGTAGCCGGTTTCCACGCCCCAGCCGCGCAGAAAAACGATATACGCTTTCTTGTGCGTGTCCCACAGGCGCGCGTCGCTCCAGTTGCCGATGGTGTTGAGCCCCCAGTCGCTCAGGCGGCGGATGGCGAAATCGACCCATTTCGCGTCCCAGCCGGGGCCGAACCGCTGGAGCATATTCCACGCACTGAAACCGCCGCCGGCGGGGGGCAGCGCGGCGTAGTAGCTCTCGCGGCCCGCGGTGCGTGTCTCCGCGCCGCCGCCTCGCATTCCATTGGAGCTGACGGAGAAGAAGAGGTGCCCGTCGGGATCGACGAACCACCACTTTCCATCTACTTGCTCGACGCGGAAGAAGCCCTTCGCCTTGGCTTTGGTGCCCAGGTAACCGCCGTAGCGGCAATAGTTGAAGTCGCCGGGGCCGAGTTCCTTTTCCTCTTGCGCCCACTCGGCCTTCAACTGCGCCAGGCTTTTGATTTTGCCGGGCCAATCGGCGAGAATCCACTGTCCAAACTCATCCACCACCGGCTTGGGCTCGAGGATTTCCGAGCCGGGATCCTGCTTGGCGAGCCGCACCGAGCGTATCTGGAGCGTGGGCTTGCCGACCGGATTTTCCATGGTGAAGCCCAGGGCCTGGACCGCGCTGACCGGGCCGTACGGGCCGCGCACGCCCATCCAGAACGAGTTGCGGAACTTGTTTCCCAGCGACGCCAGGTCGAAGCCTTCGCGATCGGGCCGCTCAAAATACTTGAGTGGAATGGCGGCGCGAATCCACGCGCCCCCGCCATAAACTTGCAGCCGCATGTTGCGCGCGCCATCGGCGGTGTAGACCCTGAGGCCCATTCGTTGCGGGGAAGACGCGTTCAATTCCAGGACCAGGTAATCGTAGCCGGACCAGTCGGATGGCAGATCGGGGTTCAGTTCTTTCAGCGTCCACTTGTGCTCGGAAACTTCGCCCTGGAAAACCACCGGCTGGGTTTCGGCCGCGGCGGTGGCAAGACCGGCGGTGAGAAGTGCGAGCGAGGCGATTACGGTTCGATGCATGGCGGACCTCCCGGGATTGGCGCGGGTACTTCCACATGGTAGTCCAGTGCGGTGGCTGGGGGATGGAAGGCGGGGGGCGGCGCGGGGGCGGGGTCGCCGGGGCGAATTGGGCTGCCTGCCTGAAATCGGCGATGGCAAGCAAGGCCTTAACCGGACCCTCACAGGCGGATGAGGTTCAGCTCCAGGATGTCCGGATTGGCAGTGCGGACCAGTTGCAGAGTGGCCTCCGGGGGGATGGATTCGAGGTTCAGCCGGGCAACGGCCGCTTCGGCGCCTTCGAAGATCACATTCTCCATTTCCTGAACGTTGATCTTCGCCGCACTGATGGCATCGAGCACGGATGCCAGCACGCCTGGCCGGTCGAGATGCCGCACCACCAGCGCGCAGGTGGCGGGCGTCTTGCGGGCAAGATTCACGACATTCGGCGGCTTGCCGGTCTCCTGGAATATGCGCACAATCCGCACGGCCTCCGCCGCAATGGCCTCCTGCGCCTCTTCGGTGGACGCGCCGATGTGATGAGTCCCGTAGACGGCCGCCGTCTGTGCGATCCAGCTTGTGAACTCGCCCGTCCCGCCGGCCGGCTCTTCGGCGAAGACATCCAGACCCGCGCGAATGCCCTTATCCCGAATGGCGGCCTTGAGCGCTTCCTCGTCGACGATTTCGCCGCGAGCCGTGTTGATGAAGCAGGCGCCCTTCTTCATGGCCGCAAAAAAGCCGGCGTCGCACAGCCGGCGCGTTTCCGGCGCCAGCGCAAGATGCACGCTCACGATGTCGGCCGCCGCGGCGACTTCGCGGGGCGAATCTCTCCGCTCAATGCCGAACGCCTCTGCTCTTTCCGCGCCGAGACCGCGGCTCCACGCCACCACTCGCATCCCAAAGGCTTTGGCGCGCGGTATCATCTGGCTGCCGATGCTGCCCACTCCGAGCAAGCCCAGGGTGCGGCCGTAGATCCCCCGAGCCTTGGAGAATTCGGCCTTGTTCCACTGGCCGGCGCGGAGCGAGATGACGTTGTCCGCGATGCGCCGGTCGAGGGCCAGAATCAGCGCGAAGGCCAACTCCGCCACCGCCATCGAGTTCTTTCCGGGGCAGTTGGAGACGTAGATGCCGCGGCGAGAGGCCGCCGCCAAATCGATGGTATTGTAGCCGGCGCCCGCGCGGACCACCAGCTTGAGCGGCCCGGCCGCCAGCACAGGCTCGCCGACCCTGGTGGAGCGCACGATCAGCACATCCGGATTGAGCTCGGCGACGCGCGCGGCGAGCGCCTGGTCCTTCAATCCGGGTTCACAGGATACCTCGCACCCGAGCCCGGCCAGGCCGTCCAGCCCGGACTGCTCGAACTTGTCCGCCACGAGTACTCGCATAGGCCGCCTCCGCTGTATGATTGTACATCTGTCTGGCGCTGCCTTTGGTGGCCGGAAGGGTGGTTGGCGAGGGGAAGGCGGGGGGCGGCCGCCGAGGCGCGGGCGGGGCGTTGATGATGACAATTCTCGAGCATGCTCGCTTCTGGCGCTCCCCGGTGGCGAGACATGGTGCAAGCCGGCTCGGTTTCCGTTAGAATCACCGTAGGTGCCTATGGTTGAGATCCAACCTTTGCAGATTGAGATCGACCGCGAAGAGGATGGGAGATTCCTGGCCTCTGTTCCCGAGCTACCAGGCGTGATGGCCTACGGCGACACGGAGGGATCCGCTCTCCGGAAGGCGAAGGCGATCGCCCTTCAAGTGCTCGCCGGCATGATGGAGAGCGGCGAGGAACTACCACAGCCCCTGCGGGTCCTGTTTGCGGCGTAAGCGCCTGGAGATCCACACAAGCCAGCGCGTCTACGCGGCGTTGGCCCGATTGGGGTGGACATTAAAGAAGCAGGTCGGCTCGCACAGGAAGCTGCAAAAGCCCGGCTGGCGGAACTTCACGTTCTGCTTTCACGACAGTGAGGAAATCGGGCCGGCAGCGCTGGCAACGATCGCAAAGGATACCGGGCTACGCCCGGAAGATCTCTGAGACCAGCAGATGTTCCGAGATCGACAGCCGACCGCCAGCAGGCCTCTTTTCCAAGAGCCTAGCGCGTTTGTCGGGAGAAAAACGGTAAGAGGTGTAGTCGGAAGTCGGCTCATAAGGGTCTTTGATAGTAGCCACGAGTTTTATGGCGTCATCAATGAACATCCGCTCCATTAAGCTGACTACTCTTCTCATCCTCTTCTGTGTGAACACCTGGGCTGCCCCCGCTCCGCTCATTAGTTACGTTACCTATCTAGGCGGCTCGTATGTTGATACCGTGGCTGGGATGGCGGTGGATTCCACGGGTTCCGCTTATGTTGCCGGGACCACCTCATCGCCGGATTTTCCACTCACGTCCACCAGCCTTGGTACGCCCGCTACAAACAGCGGGTGCGCCTTTGTTACCAGATTCAATCCGTCTGGCACTGCCATCGAGTTTTCGGTTTGTCTTTCCGCGTCGCGTGCTACCGCCTTCGCGCTCGATGCAAGTGGAAACATATATCTCGCGGTCCAGAGGCCAGCTAACCTTCTTTCCTTTGCCGTGGTTAAGCTTGACCCCACTGCGCAGAGCATTCTCTACACCACGGCAATCGGCGGCGCCGCGGAATCGATGGCAGTTGATCGGGCGGGCGACATTTATCTCGCTGGCGCCGCCGGACCGGGTCTTGCCACGACTCCAGGGGCATACCAAACTCAGTATCCCGGAGGGCAATGCCCAAGCGGCAATGGGACCGGTCCGTGCCCCAACGCATTCATCACAAAGCTGTCGCCTTCAGGGAGTTTGGCGTGGACGACTTACCTGGGCGGCTCGGGTCCGGATGATGCACATGCCATCGCCGTCGATGGCGCGGGGAATGTATGGGTGGCGGGCGAAACTGTTTCGCCAAATTTCCCGACTACTGCGGGCGCGATCTCGCGCACTTTCCATGGCGAAGTAGATCTCGGGCCGCTGCGGTACGGCGATGCGTTTGCTGCCAAGCTTGATGCCAGTGGCAGCCATCTGCTCTATTCCACTTACTTGGGCGGCAGCGGACCTGACGGCGCGCTCGGTATCGCGATAGATGGTATCGGTGCAGTGTACATCGCCGGGGGAACACAATCGACCGATTTCCCCACTACGTCGGGCGCGCTCGCGACGACCTACAGCGGCGACAATTCAAATCAGCCGCCGAGCCTCATCGGCAACGGATTTGTCACAAAGCTCGATACCTCCGGGCATCTTACTTACTCGACATTTACCGGCCTCACGAACGGCTACCCGACACCGATTGTCGTGGATGTCGCCGGGCAGGCATACGTAGGCGTGGTCAGTGTCGCTTCGTCGTCCCTCGTCCAGCGGGCCTGCCCCGCGCAATCAAATGCGGGCGTTATCGTCATTAACTCCACTGGTTCCGCAGTGGCGGCCACTTCGCCCATCCCTGGCGGGTACCTTGCTTTGGACGGCAAGGGTGGTCTCTATTCAGCGGGCCTGACATATGCACTCGTATTCTTTTCGACTCCGCATGCCTTCCAAACCGGGTACGGCGGCGGGGATTCCGACGCGTTCGCCGCGAGGGTCGACTTTTCACAGCCCGCTGGACCTTCACTGGGTTCGGTATTGAACGCCGCCAGCTTGCTTCCTGGCTACGGCTCGCCTTTTGCGTCAGGCGCAGGAGCGGTAGCCCCGGGCGAGATCGTTACTATGTTTGGTGACGGTTTCGGATCATCCAAGCCCACGGTGAACTTCGGCCAATTCACAGCGACGGTTCTATATGCATCCGACTGCCAAATCAATGCGGTCGTTCCGTTTGAAGTTATTCCCGGCCTGGCAATCCCCGTGACCGTCCAGTCCGGCGAGCAGACGTTAGGACCGGTGAAGCTCCCCGTAGCGGTCGCGGCGCCTGGCATATTTGCCGTGAACGGAAGCGGTACCGGTTAAGCTGCTATTCTGAACCAGGACACTACCGTAAACTCGCCCTCGAACCCGGCGGCGCTAGGTTCCATCGTCTCGGTGTTTATGACGGGCGCAGGGTCGCTGAATCCACCGCTTGCGGACGGCTCACTCGGGCCGCTCAGTCCTCCATTTCCCGTGCCAGTAGCTGGCGTCGTAATTACGATCGGCTCGGTGAATGCCCCGATAACGTTCGTTGGCCAAGCCCCTGGTCTGATCGCGGGGGCCACGCAGGTGAATGTACAAGTACCACAGAATGCCCCAGTTGGTGCCGCCATTCCCATCATGATCTATGCTGCATCCTATGCCAGCCAATTGGGCCAAATCACGATGGCACTGCAATAAAGATGGATTTGGTTGCGAGACCACGTTGATGGGGCGGTTTGTGCGGCCGGTGGTAAGCAATATCCTGGGAACGCAGCGATGAGTGCTGGCCGGATAGCTCCTCGCAGGTCGGCTAGCCTTTAGCGGTGGCTCGCCCCTGGGCCCGCCTGTTGCGGTTCATGCTGCTCCTGAGGTTGCCTGGCGACCTGAGCGTACAGTGCATCCGGCGCCAGATCGATCTCTCCGGGCCACGCTACCGCACCGTAATCAATGAAGACCTGCTCGAAGAACTGCTCGTCCCGCAACGGCGCGAGCACACCAGTCAGGTCGTCTCGCCGCAACAGTACGCGCCCCGTCAATCCGTCTTGGAACCGGACGAATAGGCAGTAGTGCGGCTCGGCCTTCACTTCAACTACGTCCCAGTACATTGAACAAATGCTCCGCTCACGCCAGCGGTTCAATTTTTGCGGGTGCGGTCTTCTCACGGCAGAACCGCCAATCTTCCAACAACTCCTCTCTATGTATCATCGCCCATTCCTGGACCAGGTTCAACGCCCGGTGCGGCAACTGGCCTTCGATGATCTCCAGTGTGCCGATGTCGACCGTGGCCTCGAATTCACCATATCGAGCGTGAAAGTGTGGCGGCGCGTGGTCGTTGAAAAACATCCGGATCAAGATCCCATAGAACGTACTGATCGTCGGCATTCGCGACGCTGATTTTACCACCCAACGAGGGTTAGTCCCTCCAAGTGGGCATTGCACCTGCCAGCTCCCTGTTGGCTGCCCGTCATCCGGCTAGCCCGTCATCATTTGCTCCCTCGATTCGCGAGAGTATCCTGAGAAGATGCCGATCCGATTCATCGACCGCGATGAAGTCGCCCGCCGGCTAACGTACGACCTCTCGATTCACGACAGAAACGTCGCCGGGTTCGCCTCAAGAATCAGGGCAATGGTCTCGCGAAGGTTCGCCAGACATCCCTCGCGCGTTTGGCCCTGCCCATTGGCGCCAGGCACTTCAGCGCAGTGGGCGGCATACCATGGGGCGTCGCGCTCGACGATCGCCGTGAAGCGGAGGCGCAGCCGGATCTGCTTTGGTCCCGGGTCGGCTTGGCCGGTTCATCCGGAGGCGCCCGCGACGGTGGCTGGGCGGAATGGGGGTTGCGCAACCTGTCCCCGAAGCCCCGAAACCCACGGCGCTGGCCTTTGGTCACTTCCCGAACAGTGTTTCGAGATCGCGTCTTCCATGCACTACGCGGAGAATCAGAACGTCTTGACCATCGACACAGTAGACGATGACGTACTCACCCACGCAGGCGCTGCGCGACCCGGCGCCGAAATCTTCGTCGCGGGCTCGCCCAACATAGGGGAAGTTGGCCAGAAGAAAGAAACGGCCGGTGATCGCGTCAATCAGCCGAGTGGCAACATCCATGCTGCCGCTCTGTTTGGCGACGTAAAGCCAGATGCCGTCGAGATCGGTTTCGGCCTGTGGCGCTACCCGGTGAGCCATCAGGAAGCGTCGGCCAACTCGGCGATCAGGCGGGCGCGTCCGCGATCCCGCACTTCAGCGGCGAGTTCCCGCATGGACTCCCGAGTGATAACGCGGCCGTCACCGCGGGCCAGGGAAGCCCGGGCGTCATCAAGGGTCGCCAGAAGCTCTACGCGCCCGCGCTCGCGTTCTTCCCACAGCGCAAGTGCCTCCTGTATGGCCTCTTCCTCGCTGTGCAACCGCCCGGTTTCAACGGCGAGGCGGGCGAATGCTTGCTGATCTGCCGTAAGCCGATATTCCATTGCGGCGGCTCCTACTCTCATCGTACGCCAAAAGAGGCGGCAAAAAGGGTACGCGATTTCCCCAACACGCAGCCATGCTGGCGCCGGTGCCGGAGCAGTCCCTCGCGCTTCGTCCGGCCACTACGAGTCCCTGCCTGGCGCCGGCAGGCAGAGCGCGCAAGGATTCCTCTCGTCTGTGCTCGAGAATCAGGGCAATGGCTTGGCGAAGGTTCGCCAGACATTCCTCGCGCGTTTTGCCCTGCCCATTGGCGCCAGGCACTTCAGCGCAGTGGGCGACATACTATGGGCCGTCTCGCTCGACGATGGCCGTGAAGGGGAGCCGGATCTGCTTTGGTACGGGGTCGGCTTGACCGGTTCATCCGGGGCGCCCGGGACGGTGGCTGGGCGAAATGGGGGTTGCGTCACCGAAACTTGTGCGCGCGGAATAAATGCGTCTGACCCCTTTTCTAGCCCAGCTTCGCGGGGAGTTCCAGCATCGGGCCCATCCACTGCAATTCGCGCTCGATGTCCCGGTGGAGCAGGTACTTCCGCCGAACGGCCTCGATCTTCTCGCCGCGGATATCGATCTTCGCCAGGTCGTACTGGCCTACGCCGAACTCGGCGCAGTAGCGCAGATAGCCCATCCAGTCGGGGTTGATGCCCATGGTTTCGACGCCTACGCGGTCGGCGGCCACGTAGTCCGTGGAGGCGATGGCGAGACGCGAGGGGACCGGCGTTCCGGAGCTGGGGCCATTGCCTTCCATGCCCTCGTAGCCGTCGATCACCGCCGCGCCCAGGAACGGCTGCATGATTTGTTGGGTGACGAAGATGTTGTAGTGCGTCTGGCGCAGGCCGTTATGGGTCTTGCGCTTGTCGTTCCAGGGTTTCTCGCCGGGCACGCTGTGCAGCGGCGCGCCTATGGCCATGTTCTTGATGGAAAGCGTCGCCACCATGACGTTGTGCGTCTTGAGCATGGCCGCGCAGACGACATAAGCGTCGGGGTCGAACAGGCGCGCCGCCAGGCGCGTGGATACGGCGTGGAGATCGTAGTCGATCAAGGGGATGGCCCTGTATCTGGCCTCGCGATTCAAGTCGATCAACTGCACCTTTTGCGAGCGCCGCTCGGTGGCCAGGCGGTTGTAGCCGAACTCCTCGAAGCCCTGCAGGGTGTCGCCGGCCGAGGATTCGGCGACGATCACGGGGCCTTTGAAGCGCGGCTCGAGGTAATCCAGAATGCCGTGGATGGCGTCCACGTGCGTCGCCGCCAGTTGGTTGACGGTGGAGACGTTGTTGACTTTGATGACCACGTATTTCTTGCGCTTCAGGCCCGGCTGGACCTGGTCGTCGATGGCGGTGAGCGCCTGCGCGATGTTCTTGCGGCGGCTTTCCCCTTTGACCAGGGCCACGGTGGAATTCCGCTCGGGGGCGGAGATCCGGGCGACCAGTGGCCGAAGCGCTGGTGCCAGGGCGGTCAACTGCAAAATCGTGCGGCGTGAAAAAGTAGCTGGCACTTGGATGGCCCTCCCAATTAGAATAGGATTTTAGCACTTCATCCGAGCACAGGAGATGTTTGCATGTTAAAGACGATTTGCGCGGCCGGGTTGCTGGCTTGCGGGCTGGCGGCCGCCGCCGACACGGCTCCCGTTCCCAGTTGCACGCTGGTGCCGGGCTGGACACAGAAGGGCGATGCCCGAAGCTATGTGGGCGACAACCTGTTCGAATACATGGATGGCAACGCGGAAGGCTACCTGATTTACGGCTTCCAGTCGATGCATGGTGTCTCTTGCACCAAGGGCACCGAGGAACTGGTGATCGATATTTCCGATTTTGGTGAACCCGATCTCTCTTACGGCATGTTCACGGCCAACCGGGATCTGCGGGAACCCATGGCGAAGCTCGGGGCGGGCGGCCAGATCGTGCCGCGGCGAGCCATTTTCACGAAGGGCCAGTATTACGTCGAAATCGCGGCCAGCCCGGAAGGCGACCATACGGCGACTCTGAAGGAGTGGATGGCGGCGTTTGAGAAGATTGTGCCGGGCAGCACGTCTCCGCCCGTCGCTCTCTCCTGGTTCCCGGCTGAGAAGCAGCAAACCCTTCGCCTGGTGCCGGAGAGCGTGCTCGGAATCCGGATACTGAAACGCGGCTATGCCGCTCAGTACGATTACGGCAAGGCGTTCGTGGTGACGGAAGCAACCCCGGAGTCGGCGGCCGCGCTCCTGGTGAAACTGCGGGCGCGGTACACCGACACCACGGCGGCCAAGGTCGGCGATGAAGCTTTCCAGGCCAATGACAAGTACTTGGGCAGGCTGTGCTACTTCCGCAAGGGACGTTATATCGGTGGATACGCCAACGTAGCCGACGGCCAGGACCCGGTAGCGTTGTCGGTGGCCCTGGCTGCGAAGTTGCCGTAAGAAGGGGTTCAGGGCAAGCTAAAGCATGCCCCACTGTGGGGCATGCTTTAGCTTGCCCATTGCCCGCTTGCGGGCGGGAGCGGTTTGCCATGACGAAAGTCGGTTTGGCTTGCTTGGTGTTGACCCTCTGCGCCAGCGCCCAGCAGCCGCCCTGGCCCGATCCCGCGTTCCCGTTTGGCGCGGTGTATTTCCGCAAATCGAATCCGCCCGAACAGGATTGGGAACGCGACCACCAGACCGCCGCTCAATTGGGCGTCAACGTTTTCCGTCACTGGTTCATGTGGGCCTCCATCGAGAACTCGCCGGGCCACTACGATTGGCGCGACTACGACCGCATGGTGGAACTCGAAGCGCGGAACCATATCAAGGTGGTCATTGCCGAAATCACCACCGGCGCGCCGGAGTGGATGTGGGACAAATACCCGCAAGCGCGCCACATCGCGAGCGACGGTTCCGAGGGCTATCCCGTGGTGAGTGGCAGTAGCGCCACCGGCAGTGCGCCCATGTGTCTGGATAACGAAGATGTCCGCGGCCAGGCCGGGAAGTTCCTGACGGCGCTGGTGGAGCGCTATCGCGACAATCCCGCCACGTTGGGCTACGACGTGTGGAACGAGGGGGGTGTGCAACAATGCTATTGCCCGGCCACTCAGGCCAAGTTCCGCGAGTGGCTGAAGGCCAAATACGGCACCATCGAAGCCCTCGGCCGCGCCTGGCACCGTTACAGCTTGGGCGACTGGGAATCGGTTCACCCGCCGCACGGCAGTACCGGCTACCCCGACTCGCTCGACTGGCTGGCGTTTTGCCGCGACGACGCCATTCGCCTTCTGCGCTGGCGCACGGAGCTGATTCGCCGCCTCGACAAGCGGAACAAGATCACCGCGCACGGCACCGGAGCGCTCACCGAAATCGAGTGGCGCACGGCGGCGGATGTGGATTCGTATGGCTACACGTGGGTGGCCTCGCGCCATGGCAACGATCCCTGGATGCAGTTTCAAGCCGTGGACCTGGTGCGCGGCGCTTCGCGCGGCAAGCCCTTCTGGCACGCCGAAGCCACCGGCGGGCCGCTGTGGATGCAGCCGCAAGTCATCGGCCGCCCGCTGGAAGATGGCCGCAGCTCGGACGCAGAGGATGTCCGCGTGTGGAGCCTGATCGATATGGCCGCCGGCGCCACCGGCATCCTCTTCACGCGCTGGCGGCCGTTGCTCGACGGGCCGTTATTCGGAGCGTTCGGGCCCATGGGGATGGATGGCTCGGTCACGCCGCGGGCGGAAATGGCCGGCAAGCTGGCAAAATGGACCAACTCGCACGCGGAGATCTGGAAGTCGCCGCCGGTGAAGGGCGACGTGGGCATCGTCTTCGTCGAGGAGTCCGAGGATTTCAACGGGGTGCAGAGCGGCGCCGGGGGCGCGTACACCCAATCCGTCCAGGGCGCTTACCAGGCTTTCTTCGACTCCAACATCCAGGCCGATTTCGTGAGTATCGACGACATCGGGGAATACCCTCTGATCTATCTCCCATACCCCGAGATGCTCAAGAAATCCACTGCCGAAAAGCTGCGCGACTATGTTGCCAAGGGCGGCAAGTTGGTGAGCGAGGGTTGCCCTGGGTATTTCGGGGACGGCGGCACGGTTGGCACGGTGCAGCCGAATCTCGGTCTGGACCAGTTGTTCGGCGCCCGCGAGAGTTACGTGCAGTTCACTCCCGACCTGCTGACCAAGCTTACCCTGACGGTGAGGGGGAAGCAGATCGGCGGCCAGTACTTTTTGCAGGAGTATAAGCTGGCGGGTGGACACGCGGCGGGCCAGTACGCCAACGGCCACACGGCCGCGGTCGAAAACACATTCGGCGCCGGCAAGACGCTCTTAATCGGCACATTTCCAGGCGGGGCCTACTTCCGCGGCCACGCGCCGGCCACGCGCGAGTTCTTCGCCGGCCTGCTGGACTGGGCGGGCGTTCAACAGCAAGTGCAGTCGAGCGACCCGGAAGTGAAAGCCCGGCTGCATCGGGGCGCGGGCGGCACGTATCTTTGGGTGGTCAATCCCACGCGCACGGCGCGGAACGTTAAAATTTCACTGCCTGCCGCGTTCCAACGGGCAGTGGAGCTGTGGCAGGAATCCAGCCGTCCGGCGGTAAGCGGGAACACCGTGGCGGTCACCGTTGAGGATCGGAACGCCGCCGTGATCCGGCTGGAGTAGGGGCCATCAGCGCGCGCAGCTCCGCCTCCGTCAGCGGGCGCCACTTCCCGATCTGGAGGTCGCCGATGCGGACGGGCCCGATGGCTACGCGCACCAGTTTGAGTACCTTGCTTCCCACCGCATCCACCATCCGCCGCACCTGCCGGTTGCGCCCCTCGGTGATGGTCATCTCCAGAAACGTGTGCTTACCCTCTCCCGCAGGCGCTTCACTTCCGCCGGGCGTGTGGGCCCGTCGCTCAGGTCGATTCCGCGCCGCAACCGGTCGATCTGCTCGTCGCTGAGCAGGGTCGCGACCTTCAACTGGTACGTTTTCGGCGACCTGTGCTGGGGATTGGCGATGCGCTCCGCGAAGTCCGTGTCGTTGGTCATCAGCAGCAGGCCGCTGGTGTCCAGGTCCAGGCGTCCCACCGGCGAAAGCCACGTTCCCACATCGCCGGTCAGATCGTAGACCGTGGGGCGGCCTTCCGGGTCCCGCCGGGTGGTCAGGTACCCCTTCGGTTTGTAAAGCAAGATATAGGCCTTAGCGGCCGGCCGGAGAGCCTTGCCATCCACCGCGATGCGGTCCCGCTGGGGGTCTACCCAGTGGTCCGGGTTGCGAACGGTTTTTCCGTTCACAGCCACGCGGCCCTCGCCAATCCACCCGCGCGCGACCGTGCGCGAGCCTAATCCTGCCTTGGAAAGCACTCTTTCCAAAGTCTTTAGCGATCGTGTTTCGGCCGGTCCTCGTTTTTCCCGCATTGCCCAAAAAGACTGTACGTAACAGTACCGATGTTACAATAGGCAATGGAGTGAGCACCACGGGGACAGTTCTAATTCGGGGCGCGCGCCAACTGCTCACTTTGCGCGGCCCCAAGGCACCCCGCCGCGGGACGGCCCTCGCCGATCTTGGCATGATCCCGGATGGCTCGCTGCTGATTCGCGATGGCATCATCGAAGAGGTGGGGACCACCCGCCGCGTCGAGAATCTGGCGTCCGCGCGCGACGCCATGGAAATCAACGCCGCCGGGCGCGTGGTGATGCCGGGCTTCGTCGACTGCCACACGCACCTCGCTTTTCCGCCGTTGGGCGGGTCCGATGCCGACGATCTCAGCGCCGCGCGGCTGGTTCGTTCCAGCACCCACCAAAGGCTGGAGGCGCGCGCACGCTCGCTTGTCGAAGCCATGGCGCGGCACGGCACCACCACCGTGGAAGCCAAGACCGGCTGCGGCGCCGATGAGAGCGCCGAAATCAAGATACTCCGTGTGCTGTCGGCCTTGAAACGCGACCCGCTGGACGTGGTCTCCACGTTCCTGCTTCATCTGCCGTCGGATGAGGGAGCCGAAGAGGCCCGCAGGCAAGCCATGGAATCGGTCTCAACGGAGTTGCTGCCCAAAATTCGCCGCCGCCGCCTGGCGCGCTTTGCCGACCTGGTTTGGGATAGCGGCGGCGTCTCCTCGGAGTGCTTCGCGCGCTATCTCGAACTCGCTCGCGGTCTCGGCTTCGCTTGCAAGATCCATGCGGACGAGCGGTCTCCCGCCGCCGCCATCGCCACGGCCGTCGAGCACCTGGTGGTAAGCATCTCTCATCTGGAGCACGCCACCGCCGCCGATGTTCTGCCCCTGGGCGGTGCCCCCACCATGGTGACGCTGCTGCCCGGCGTTTCCTTCCACAACGGCGGTTGCTACGCCCCCGCACGCGCGCTGATCGACGCCGGCGCGGCCCTCGCGCTGGCCACCAACTTTAACCCGCGGCACACGCCCACGCTGAGCATGCAGGCCGTGATCGCTCTGGCGTGTTTGCGCATGGGACTGACCGCCGCCGAAGCCATCTCAGCCGCTACCATCAACGGCGCGCATGCGCTTGGATGCGCGGACCGCGTGGGGTCGCTCGAACCGGGCAAATCGGCGGATCTGCTGCTGCTCGACGTCTCCGATTATCGCGAGCTCGGCCGCCAGTTCGGTGTCAACCTGGTTCGTCTCACCATGAAACGCGGCAAGCTGATCTATAAGGCGGGCGAAGTGGCTCGCCGGCCCCGTCCAGGCCCTGCCGATAAAGTGCGACAATAGTCGCGTGAGGCTGCCGGACGGGTAGTCGCTCCCGGCGTGCCCTTTGGGCCCGGGGGAGGAAAGTCCGGTCTCCACAGGGCAGCGTGCCGGCTAACGGCCGGGGTCCGCGAAATCGGATACGGAAAGTGCCACAGAAAATATACCGCCTTGCCGCAAGGTGAGGTAAGGGTGAAATGGTGCGGTAAGAGCGCACCGCGGCAGGAGCAATTCTGCCGGCAGGGCAAACCCCACGCGGAGCAAGACCAAATAGGGGAGGAGGGGCTGCCCGCCCCGCTCGACTTCCGGGTAGGTCGCTAGAGCCGCACAGCAATGTGCGGCGCAGATGAATGACTACCGCCCGCAAGGGCACAGAAACCGGCTTATACTCCGGCAGCCCGCTTACTTCTTTATGGCGGCCAAAGCCTTCGACGCCTCCGGATAATTCGGCCGTAGTTCAAGCGCCTTTTTGTAAGCCGCGGCCGCCTGGTCCTTCAATCCCTTGTTCTTTAAAGCCTCGCCCAGATGGTAATAGCCCTCGGGCGATGGCTTCTTGGCGACGGCCGCCTCGAGATCCGCGATGGCTCGGTCCGCCTCTTTTTTGGCTGAAGATGCGGCCGAAGCCGGCGCGGCCAGACTCCCCAAGTTGAGCCCGTTGACCATGACCGTGGTTTGTCCCATCATGGCCGACATCAGCGGCGCCAGGTCCTGAATCGTCCCGGAAGTCTGTCCGATGTTCAGACCGTTCACCATGTACACCCACTTCCGGTCCAGGATGGCTTGCTTGATCTCCTGGAGAAGAGCGGGTTTCTCTTCTGGTTGATCGGGGAACAGTTCCACGCGAACGTCGTCGCCCTCGACGATCAGGATTCCCAGCGGGACGGTCTTCGCGTCCATGCCGCCGCCGAAACCGATCATGGCTTGGCCGCCGGCGAGGCCGAACTTGATCTTGGCAAAAGGAACGACCGCGGTATCGCCCACTCGAATGGGTTCTCCGACCACGCTGCCGATTTTCAGTTGCGAAACCAGCTTGTCGAACTCGGCCAACGGCTTTGCCAGAGGGGCCTGGGCTCTCGCCAGCAGCGCCCAAAAAAGGAGGGAAAGCGCCAACAAAAAAGGATTGCGCATGGCTTTCATGATGGTCTCCTCACTTGGCGGGCGTCTTGCCGACGCTGATGAAGCGGGTTCCGTTCTTGCCGATCGCGACAAATCCCAGGGGCCGGGCTTCGCCGCTCATGTAGAACCCATCGACCCCCGTGGGCGGGCTTGACGGCGCCGCAGCCGCCGGACTGCCCGAACCAGCCATTCCTCCACCCCCGAAACTGACATCAATCATCATGATGGGTATCAGAGTGACCGTGCCGACCTTCACGGGCTCGCCAACGGCCGTCTTCACATGAAGCTGGCTGCTCAAACGCTGGGCCAGCGCATCGGCCAGCTCATTGGCGGGTTGAACGGCGGGCGCCTGAGGCTTGTTCGCGGGTGGGTTCTGACCCACCGCGAGGGACCCGAGTATCAGTCCGGCCGCGACAACTATCAACGGTTTTCGATTCAACGGACACCTCCTGAACGAACCTACCACATCCCCAGCGCCTTCCACCACAGCGGCCCAATTCCCAGCCAGATCGCCAGGTTTATCGGAGACAGCAACCGGCCGAGGCGCGCCACCAGGTGCCCTGGGCGACGTAACCCGCCCCGAGGAAAACGGGCGCTGAGCCGGTGCCGTAATGTGCCATGGCGGCGTTCAGGCTGGAAAAGAACTCCAGCACCAGAGCCATGGCGATACCGCCTTGCCGCGAGGTGAGGTAAGGGTGAAATCGTGCGGTAAGAGCGCACCACGGCAGGAGCAATTCTGCCCGCCCCGCCCGACTTCCGGGTAGGTCGCTAGAGCCGCACAGCAATGCACAGAAACCGGCTTATACTCCGGCAGCCCGCTGGTTTTACTTCCCGTACTTCTTGACCGCGCGGTCGATGCCCGCGCCGGCCGTTGCCAGGTCCTGCGGGTTCATCGCCGGCCGCACCGTCAGGCTTGCATTGAACGCCAGGAACCAGGGTTCGGCGACGGCGGGCAACTGCGACGACTCCTTCATGTCGAAGAATATGTACCCTGTGCGCTCGCCATTGTCTTCGGTGAAGTACGCCGCTTCAGGCTTGAGTTCGTCCAGGATGCGTTGAATCGTGCTTCCCAATGTGCTGTTTTGGGCCGCCGCATTCCCGGCTTCGACGGGGATGGAAACTTTGAGCAACATGCGCATGTGTGATGCCCCTCCCAGAGCAGTGGTCACAGTATACACCTGTTGTACCGGGACCCCGCTCTCCTGTTTGCGAAGCCGCAATTCCCCGCGCCGTGAGCGAGAATAGGAATTCTGGAGTGACCGCTCTATGAAAGTCGTCGCATTCAACGGCAGCGCCCGCAAAGGCGGGAACACTGCCATTCTGCTCGGCCACGTGCTCGGCGAGCTGGCCAAGGAAGGTATCGAAACCGAGCTGGTGGAACTCGCCGGCGCCACAATCCACGGATGTCTGGCCTGCCGCAAGTGCTCCACGCGGAAGGACCGGCACTGCTCGCAGACCGACGATATGGGCAACGTCTGTATCGACAAGATGGCCGCCGCTGACGGCATCCTGCTAGGCTCGCCGACCTACGTCACCAACGTCTCGCCTGAGATAAAAGCCCTCATCGACCGCGCCTGCCTGGTGAGCGGGGCCAACGGCGGCATGTTTCGCCGCAAGGTGGGCGCCGCGGTGGTGGCGGTGCGCCGGGCCGGCGCCATCCACGCCTTCGACACCCTGAATCACTTCTTCCTGATCACTGAAATGATCGTTCCGGGTTCGTCCTACTGGAACATCGGCATCGGCCGGGAGCCCGGCGAGGTCGAGAAAGACGAAGAAGGCATCCGGACCATGAAGACCCTGGGGCGGAACATGGCTTGGGTGATGAAGAAGGTGGGAGCCGGGGAGGCGTCCCGATGAGTCGGGGGTGCCCCCAGGGTCCGGCAGGCAAGAGTGCCTGCGCCACCTAGTACGGCGACCGCGAGGAGAGGTGCGATTTCAGTAGGGCAGGATGGCAAGCTGCGCGCCGGTTGGCAACCGGCACGCGCGGCGATTGGCAATCGCCGCGCAGGATTGAATCCCGCCCCACATAGCGGCAAGCCGCAAACGGTGTTGGCGATTCTCCGTGGGTGCGGCGGGCGCGTCCATGGCGGGCGGGAGGCGGATTGACAATCCGCCGCAGGTTAAAAACCTGCCCCACAATTCGTCGCGGCGCGCGAAGAATGCGATGGATAGTAGTACAAAAGCACAATTTCACGCGGTCGCGGAACTAGTGCGCCGCCACCTCAGCCTTCATCCCCGCGGCGCACAGGATCGTCTCCATGGCGGCCTCGTAGCCGCGCTTGCTGTTGATCATCAGATCGTACAGATTCGGGTTGCACCACTCCTGGTCGAAATACTGGCGGACGCCCGCCGCGCGCAGACGATCGTACTCCCGAATCACCGCCTCCAGATTTGGGCACGGCTCCCGCCGCTCCGCCACGCGCTTCTTGCGGATCTCGATGGGCGCGTACAGAAACACGTGAAAGACCTCCGGCCAGCCGTGCAGGATGCATTGCGCGCCGCGGCCCACCACCACGCAGTTGCCCATGCGCGCCGCCTCTTCGATGACCTTGCGTCCCACCACCGCCATCTTCTCGGCATCGAACAGGTCGAAGTTGTCGACGCTGATGGGCGCGTCCGGAGCGCCGCGCCACAGCGCGTGCTTGACCAAGCGGTGAAACCAGGGGTCGATGCGTTCGTCGAACCGCTCCGCCACCGCGGGCGCCACGTTGGCCGCGCGCGCGATTTCGTTCAACAGGTCCCGGTCCAGCAGCCGCCACCCCAGCCGGTCCGCCAGCAGCCGCGCCACCACCGCGCCGCCGCTCCCGTATTCCCGGGCAATTGTAATTGCGCGAATCATCGGCTCCGCGCCTCCTACCCGAATGTTAACTCCGGAGCAGCTCCAGAAACAGCTCTGTCGCGCGATTAAACTTCTTGCGCTTGCGATGCACAATGCCCACCGGCCTGACCAGCCCCGGCGCGTGCAGCCGGACCGCCGCCAGGCGCCCCTGCGCGATCTCCGCCTGCATGGTGCGCGCCGGCAGGATGCTGACGCCCGAACCCAGCGCCACGGCTTCCTTGATCATCTGGATGTTGTCGAAATGCATGACCAGATTGATTTCGATTCCCTGCACGCGGAGGAACCGGTCCAACTCCCGCCGGATTTTCAGGTCTTCGTCGAACCCGATGAAGTCCAGCCCTTTCAGATCCGCCGGATAGACCTCGGCGCGCGCTGCCAGGCGGTGGGCGGGCGGCAGCGCCACCTGCATTTCTTCTTCGCGCCAGGGAATCACGGCCATCTCCCGACCGGGTTCCGGGTAGCTCACCAGGCCCAGGTCGGCCGCGCCATCGAGCACCGCTTGGTAGATCTTATCCGGCCGCATGTACTCGACGTGAAGCTGCGCAGCCGGATAGCGCGCCGCAAACACTTCCTGCAACCGGCTCAATTCGGAGAGCCCGATGGAGTAAATCGACGCCACCCGTACGGCCCCTTGGGCTGCCCCCTTCAGGGATTCCAGCGCCAGCCCCAGCTCCTCTTCGCGGCGCAGTACGTCGCGGCAGAATTCATGGTATCGGTGGCCCGCCGGCGTCAATTCCAAGGGCCGCTTGCTGCGATCAAAGAGGGTCACTCCCAGGCGCCGTTCCACCTCCTGCACGTGCTGGCTGGCCGCCGATTGGCTCACACCGCAGTGTGCAGCTCCCTTGCTCATGCTGCGTGTGGCCGCTATCTCTTTGAAAAGGCGAAGCTCCCAGAATGCCATGACAATAGAATAGCATAAGCATGTCTAATTGTTACAATCAATTATTTTCATCTTGCCTTATACTAAAAACACTGGTACACTAAGAAACATAGCGGCTGCTGTCGGAGAAAGCCGAGGGACTACCATGACGGACATTGCTGTAAGTGACGGTCTACCCCCAGCGCAGGGCCTCTACGACCCGCGCCAGGAGCACGATGCCTGCGGAATTGGCTTCGTTGCGAATCTCAAGGGCCAGCGGTCGCACGACATCATCCTCAAAGGCATTGAGGTTCTGATCAACCTGACGCACCGGGGCGCCTGCGGCTGCGATCCCCGCACCGGCGACGGGGCCGGCGTCCTGATTCAGATCCCCCACAAGTTCTTCGCGCGCGAGTGCGCCAAGCTCGGTTTCACCCTGCCGCCGGCGGGAGAGTACGGCGTCGGCATGACCTTCCTTCCCGTGGAGCCGCACGTCCGCTTGCAGTGCGAGGGCATCCTCGAGCGCATTATCCGCGAAGAGGGTCTCACCGTGCTCGGTTGGCGCGACACTCCCATCGATGCCACGGCCATTGGCCGTGTGGCGCGCGCTTCGCAGCCCTATATCCAGCAGATCTTCGTGGGGCGGGCCAGGGGGATGTCCGAAGACCAGCTCGAACGCAAGCTCTACGTGGTCCGCAAACGCGCCGAGAACGAGGTGGCCGGCTCCAGCCTGCCCGACAAGGGTTTCTTTTACATCCCTTCGCTCTCCGCGCGCACCATCGTTTATAAAGGGTTGCTGCTGGCGCCGCAAATCGCCCACTTTTATCCCGAGTTAGGCGACGCCGATGTGGTCAGCGCCCTGTGCCTGGTGCACCAGCGCTTCTCCACCAACACCTTTCCCACCTGGCCGCTGGCGCACCCGTTCCGCTACGTGGCGCACAACGGCGAAATCAACACGCTGCGCGGCAACGTGAACTGGATGCACGCGCGCCAGTCGGTGCTGGCCTCGCCGCTCTACGGCGACGACATAAAGAAGCTGTTTCCCGTCATCCAGCCCGGCGGCAGCGACTCCGCCGCCTTCGACAACGCGCTGGAGCTGCTCATCATGTCCGGCCGCGGCATTGCCCATGCCATGGCCATGCTGATTCCCGAAGCGTGGTCCAAGAACCCGCACATGAACCCGCAGAAGCGGGCCTTCTACGAGTACCACGCCTCTCTGATGGAGCCCTGGGACGGCCCCGCGGCCATCGCTTTCACCGACGGCCGCTCCATCGGCGCCACCCTCGACCGCAACGGTCTGCGCCCGGCCCGGTACCTGGTAACGCACGACGACTTGGTCATCATGGCCTCCGAGACCGGCGTGCTGCCGGTGGAACCCGAGAACGTCAAGCTGAAGGGCCGCCTGCAACCGGGCAAGATGCTGCTGGTGGATACCGTGGAGGGCCGGATTATCTCCGATAAGGAGCTGAAAGCCAGGCTCTATGGCCGCAACCCATACCAGCTCTGGCTGAAGGAGAACCAAGTCACTCTCGAGGATCTCGCCGAGCCGCCGCGCGAGCATGGCACCGATCACGAAACTATCCTCAGCCGGCAGCGGGCCTTCGGCTACACCGACGAGGACATCAAGATGATCCTCACCCCCATGGCCGAAACGGGTGCCGAGCCGATCGGCTCCATGGGAACCGATACCCCCCTGGCTTGTCTATCGGATAAGCCACAACCCCTCTTCCATTACTTTAAGCAGCTTTTCGCGCAGGTCACCAACCCGCCCATCGATCCCATCCGCGAAGAGATGGTGATGTCGCTCTCCAGCTTCGTCGGCACGGAGCGCAACATTCTGGACGAGACCCCGCAGCACTGCCACACCCTGAAGCTGCCGCAACCCATTCTGACCAACCGCGACCTGGAGAAACTGCGCCGCGTCTCGCAGGGCGATTTCCTGGCCACCACGCTGCCCATGTTCTTTTCCGTGGAGGAAGGCGCCAAGGGCCTGGAACGCGCGCTGGCGGGGCTCTGCCGCCGCGCCTCGCTCGCCATTCAGTCGGGCTATACCCTGCTCATCCTCTCCGACCGCGGCATCGACCCGGATAATGCGCCCATTCCGAGCTTGCTGGCGCTCACCGCCGTGCACAATCACCTGGTGCGTGAGGAAACGCGCACCCAGGTGGCGCTCATCATCGAATCGGGCGAACCGCGCGAGGTGATGCACTTCGCGCTGCTGATCGGCTATGGCGCCAGCGCCGTCAACCCCTACCTGGCCATCGAAACGCTGGAAGACCAGGTGGTGCGCGGCGATCTGGACGTGCCCTTTGAGAAGGCCGTCGAGAACTTCAAGAAGTCCATTAATAAAGGGCTGCTAAAGACCATCTCTAAAATGGGGATATCGACGCTCCAAAGCTACCGTGGCGCGCAGGTTTTCGAGGCCATCGGGCTGAGCAAGAAGCTGGTGGAGAAGTACTTCACGGGAACGGCGTCGCAGATTGAAGGGGTGGATCTGGAGGTGCTCGCCCAGGAAGCCATCCTCAAGCACCAGTACGCGTTTCGCCCGGTGGCCGATTCCGACACCGAGCTGGCGACTGGCGGCAACTATCAGTTCCGTGCACGCGGCGAGTATCACCTGTTTAACCCCGCGACCATCGCCAAGCTGCAGCACGCCGTGCGGCAGGAGAGCTTCCAGACGTTCGAGGAATATACGGGCCTGATCGACCAGCAGAACCGGCAGCTCGCGACGCTGCGCGGGCTGCTGGAGATCAAGAAATCGGCGCATCCGGTTCCGCTCGAGGAAGTGGAGACCGCCGTCGAGATCGTCAAGCGGTTCGCCACCGGCGCCATGTCGTTCGGCTCTATTTCGAAAGAAGCCCATGAGACTCTGGCCATCGCCATGAACCGCATGGGCGGCAAGTCCAACACCGGCGAGGGCGGGGAAGACGAAGAGCGGTTCGGGACCGAGCGGCGCAGCAAGGTGAAACAGGTGGCCTCCGGCCGCTTCGGCGTCACCACCAACTACCTGGTGAACGCCGACGAGCTGCAGATCAAGATGGCGCAAGGGGCCAAGCCAGGGGAAGGCGGCCAGCTTCCCGGCCACAAAGTGGATGAGACCATCGCGCGTGTGCGCCACTCCATCCCCGGCGTGGGCCTGGTTTCGCCGCCGCCGCACCACGACATTTACTCCATCGAGGACCTGGCGCAGCTCATCTACGATCTGAAAAACGTGAACCCGCGCGCGCGCATCTCGGTGAAGCTGGTGGCCGAAGTGGGCGTGGGCACGGTGGCCGCGGGCGTGGCCAAGGCGCATGCCGACGTGGTGCTGATCTGCGGAGACAGCGGCGGCACGGGCGCTTCGCCGCTCAGTTCCATCAAGCACGCGGGCGCTCCCTGGGAGCTGGGCCTGGCGGAAACCCACCAGGTGCTGGTGATGAACGATCTGCGCGGCCGCATACGGGTGCAGACCGATGGCAAGCTGCAAACCGGCCGCGACGTCACCATCGCCGCGCTGCTGGGCGCCGAGGAGTTCGGCTTCGCCACTGCCCCGCTGGTGGCCATGGGCTGCGTCATGATGCGCAAGTGCCACCTCAACACGTGTCCCGTGGGCATCGCCACGCAGGACCCGGCGCTGCGCGCCAAGTTCCGCGGCACGCCCGAGAACGTCGTCAACTTCTTCTTCTTCCTGGCCGAACAGGTGCGCCGCTACATGGCCCAACTGGGGTTCCGCACCTTCGACGAAATGGTGGGACGGGTGGACATGCTCGAGCCGCGCCAGGCCATCGGCCATTGGAAGGCCAAGGGCATCGACCTTTCCGCCATGCTGTACAGTCCGCAGACGCCGAGCCGCATTCCGCGCCGCTGCGTGCTGCGCCAGGACCACGGGCTCGACCAGGCGCTCGATCACACGCTGATCGAGCGCGCGCGAGAGGCCATCGCGCACCGTACGCCCATCCAGATCGATCTGCCCATCCGCAACGTTCATCGCACCGTGGGCGCCATGCTCTCCGGCGACATCGCGCGCCGCTACGGCTCCGCCGGCCTGCCCGACGGCGCCATCAAGTGCCACTTCACGGGCTCGGCCGGCCAGAGCTTCGGCGCGTTTCTGGCCCAGGGCGTGACGCTGGAGCTGGAAGGGGATGCCAACGACTACGTCGGCAAGGGGCTTTCGGGCGGCCGCCTCATCGTCTATCCGCCGCGCACTTCCACTTTCCTGCCGGAAGAGAACATCCTCATCGGCAACGTGGCGCTCTACGGCGCCACCAGCGGCGAGGCCTACTTCAACGGCATGGCGGGCGAGCGGTTCGCGGTCCGCAACTCCGGCGCCACGGCGGTGGTGGAGGGCCTCGGCGACCACGGCTGCGAATACATGACGCGCGGCGTGGTGGTGGTGCTCGGCAGGTGCGGGCGCAACTTCGCCGCCGGCATGAACGGCGGCATCGCTTACGTGCTGGACGAGCGCGGCGATTTCGCGGAGAAACGCTGCAACCCCTCCAGCGTGGATCTCGATCCGCTCACGGACGAAGATATCGCGCTGCTACACGGGCTGATTTCAAAGCACGCCGAGCTCACTCAAAGCCCGCGCGCCAAATGGATACTGGAGAGTTGGGAACAGATGCTCCCCAAGTTCATCAAGGTTTTCCCGCACGAATACAAGCGCGCACTGGAGCGGCAACGCGTGCTGGCAGCGCCGGCGCGGCGTGAAGAGGAGGTGGTCCATGGGTAAAGTCACCGGCTTCCTCGAATACACGCGCATGGTTGCCGAACGCCGGCCTCCCGCCGAGCGCGTGCGCGATTGGTTCGAGATTTACCAGCCGTTTCCGGAAGAATCGCTCCGTGCGCAAGGCGCGCGCTGCATGGATTGCGGCGTGCCTTTCTGCCATACCGGCTGCCCGCTGAACAACATCATCCCCGACTGGAACGACCTGGTCTACCGCGGCCGCTGGCGCGAGGCCATCCGCCAGTTGCACGCCACCAACAACTTTCCCGAGTTCACCGGCCGCCTGTGTCCGGCGCCTTGCGAGGCGTCCTGCGTGCTGGGCATCAATGAGCCGCCGGTGACCATCAAGCAGATCGAGAAGAGCATCGTAGACCGCGCCTTTGAGGAAGGCTTCATCCAGCCCGAGCCGGCTGCCATTCGCACGGGGAAGCGGGTGGCCATCGTGGGTTCCGGCCCCGCCGGCCTGGCCGCCGCGCAGCAACTGGCGCGCGCCGGCCACGACGTCACGGTCTTCGAGAAGAACGACGCCATCGGCGGCCTGCTGCGCTACGGCATTCCCAATTTCAAACTCGAAAAGCACCTCATCGACCGCCGCCTGGAGCAAATGCGGGCCGAAGGGGTGGAGTTCCGGACCAACGCCCATGTGGGCGCAGGCGTTCCCGTGGAAGACCTGGTCAAGGAATTCGACGCCCTTCTGCTGGCCGGTGGCGCGGAGCAGCCGCGCGATCTGAACGTTCCCGGCCGGGAGCTCGATGGCATCCATTTCGCCATGGAGTTCCTGCCGCAACAGAACCGGCGGTGTGAAGGCGATCCGGTGCCGGACGCCGGGGCGATCCTGGCCACCGGCAAGCGCGTTGTGATCATCGGCGGCGGCGACACGGGCGCGGATTGCCTGGGCACTTGCCACCGCCAGGGAGCGCTTTCGGTGACGCAATTCGAGCTGCTGCCGAAGCCGCCCGGCGAGCGTTCGGCCTCCACGCCGTGGCCGATGTGGCCCATGCAGTTGCGCGTGGAAAGCTCGCACGAAGAAGGCGGCGTGCGCGATTGGAGCGTCTCCACCGTCAAGTTCACCGGCGACGAACACGGCCGCGTGCGGCAGTTGCACGCCGTGCGCGTGGATGCCAAGCTCAACCCCATCTCCGGGACCGAGTTCAGCATGGACGCCGACCTGGTGCTACTGGCGATGGGCTTCCTGGGCCCCGTTAAGAGCGGGCCCATCGCGCAGCTCGGAGTGAACCTCGCCGCGCGTGGCAACGTGGCCACGGACGAGCGGTATATGTCTTCAGTTCCGGGAGTCTTCGCCGCCGGCGACATGCGCCGCGGCCAGTCGCTGGTAGTGTGGGCGATTGCGGAGGGGCGCATGGCGGCGCGGGGGATCGATCTTTACCTGATGGGCGAGAGCGGGCTGGTGTAATTACTTTCTGTCCCAGTTCACCCGCAGATGGTCGCGCCCGTCCGTGGCTTCGAGCGTGATGCTGTTGACGTTCCGGCGATCATCCACCGAAATGTACATCGGCCCGTGCAGTCTCTGGTCCTCGCTGACTACGTCCGCTTTCAGCCGGCCGCCTTCGGATGCGATCAGCGTGCCGGTGAACGCAAGCGGCGGCCGGCCGCGCTCGCCGCGGAATGTCACCAGTATCCGGCCGCCGCGATCGACATTGACGCTCACATCGAAAAGCCGTTCCTCGGCGGAGTTGTTGAGTGTTGAAGAGCCGTGCCCCTGGCCGCGGTAGTCGATGGTGTTGTTCCAACTGAACCCCGGCCCGCCGCCGCGCCGCTCTTCCGTGGGGCCTCCTCTTCCGCCCATCACCCACGAGAGCCGGAAGTGGTAGCGGCCTTCGCCGCCGGCGCTGTCGCGGATGTGCACAACGGCGGTGAAATTATTGCGGCGCGACGGCTCCGCCACCAGCCGGATCGCATTGCGGCTGTCCATGACCTGGAAGTTGAATCCCTCGATATTGCGGTCCGGAAGCGGTGCGTTGCATTCCGAGCCGTCGTCGCGGGCATCGCGGCCGGCGATGGTGTGAATCATGACCATGTCGCGGCGCACCGAGACCTCGACTTCGTTATCCACCTGCAAACGGATGTCGCACTGGCCCTTGCCCGGCGGCACGTCGGTGCGCGTCATCCTGCTAATACGGAACTGGGTATCCGCCAGGGCCGGCAGAGCCGCGCACAGGGCGAAGAGCGCCATCCCGGTACGGAGAAGTTTCCTATCACTCATGCCCTTTAGCATAGCTCCCCAAGAGGCCGCCCCACCCAAGCGCCCTCGGTTTTCCGGAATCAGATGCGTTTTCCATTCAGGAAGGACGCGAACGACGCTAGTGCCGCAATCGCCAGCCGAAGGAACATGCGCCGCAGCCTGCGCCCGGCCGCCCCCGGTGTTCGGCGAAGTTGCCGACAGCCGGCAGGCTGGTCAAGCACGCCCGATACCACTGGCTGATGCTGGCCGAGAGCCATCTCACACGGCGGCTGTTCGGGAGCATGGTCCGGCGGATCGATGCGCTGGCGGTGGCGACCGCGTAGCGGGAGGGCGACGATACAGCGAAACCGGGCAACTCAAGACGCGAGGGCCGGAGAGGTGTTCGCGGAATGCATTGAAAAGATGGGGTTTGCGATCTTGGATTTCGCGCGCAGCGCGGGATCCCCGTCTTGCGGCGTCGAAAACGGCTCCCGGAAGAAGAATGCGGCTCGCAGGAACAAAGGAGGGCGGTTTGGCTTATACTGAACGAGAGTTGGAAGTCCAAAATGGAAATTCCGGATAAATGTCTTCTGGAGAGAAGTCTGGAGGAATTGAAATGAGTCGCCTCATGATTGCTTCTCTGTCGATCCTGCTCCTTGCCGTGGGAGTTTACGCTGCCATACTGAACTTCACATTTACCGTGACGAGTGCCTCCGTCACCACATCGGGGACCAGCGTGTCCGTTTCCGGGCCTGCCACGTTGGAGGTGAGCGGCGTTTCGCCCGACACCGGAACCTACAGCGCGAGCGGTTCGCTCACCAATATCAGCGGAGGCAACGTGACCGTTCCGTTCACGGCCACGCTTGGCCAAGGCACGCTCACCGGCACCGTGACCTTCCCGGAGACAGCGCTGGTAAATCCCGGTCCGGCCAGCAGCTCGACCACGATCACGGGCGGAACCGGCAGGTATGCCGGCTCTACCAGCTCGACCATACCGGCGTCAGGGCTTACGGGCCCCCTGCTTTCCGGCGGGACGCTCAGCTTCTCCATTTCCGGCACCTCCAATGGCCGGGACTTCACGTTTACGGTGACGAATGCCTCCGTCACCGTATCTGGGACCACCGTGTTTTCCGGGCCTGCCACCCTGGCGCTGGAGGGCAGTTCGCTCGAAACGGGCACGTTCACCGCAAGCGGTTCTCTCACCAATATCAGCGGAGGCAACGTGACCGTTCCGTTCACGGTGACGCTTGGGCCCGGCACGATCAAGGGCACCGTGACCTTCCCGGAGACAGTGCTGGTCAATTCCGGTGCGTTCAGCGCTTCGGCCGCGATCACGGGCGGAAGCGGCAGCTATGCCGACTATACCAGCTCGCCCTTCACGGCGTCAGGCACGGTTGCGGGCTCCCTGCTTTCCGGCGGGACGATCAGCTTCACGACTTCCGGAACGGTCAATACCGGCACCACCACTCCGGTGCCGACCATTGCCTCGGTAACGGACGGGGCCAGCTACACGGCCAACGTGGCGGAGGGCAGTTTCTTCACAGTCTGGGGATCGAACCTCGCTCCCTCCAACATCGGACTCACCGACTTCCCGCGCCCCACATCCGTAAGCGGCGTCAGGGTCACGTTCACACCCGTGGCGGGCGGAGCCGGCACCGACACATATCTGATCTACGTCGGCACCGGCCAGATCAACGGCCTCCTGCCTTCCACCGTCCCGGTCGGCAACTACAACGTGACCGTCACCAACGGTACGGCCAGCGCCCCGGTTCAGACCCAGGTGGTGGCCAGCAAACCCGGCCTGTTCACGCAGGATCAGAGCGGCACCGGTCTGGCCGTGGTGTTTAACTACATCTCGCAGTCGGAGAACGATGTGAATCGCCTGACCACCGGCAATTACAACGGATCATTGAGTTCTCCCGCCAAGCCGGGACAAGTCTTGATCGCCTGGGGGACCGGAATCGGCCCCTATGCGCCAGGGGATAATACGGCCGGCATCTCCCACGACTTCAGCACCTCCGAGACCATTACCGCCATCGTGGGCGGCGTCTCCATCCCGGTGGTCTTCGCAGGGCTCAACGGATACGCCGGGGAAGATCAGATCAATTTCACCCTGCCGGCCAACGTTCCGACCGGCTGCGCCGTGACGTTGCAGATCTCCGTGGCCGGCGTACTGAGCGCGCCGGTGTCTATCGCCATCGCTCCCAGTGCCGGCGCCACCGCCTGCGTTCAGCCCGGTTATACCACCCAGCAGTTGCAGCTCTTGGATCAGGGCGGCACTATCACCTCCGGCGGTTTTACGCTCGATCATGGCGTGACAACCGCCCCCTCCGCAACCATCGACTCCATCGCCGGAGTTTTCAGCCAGACCAGTGGCTTCCAACTGTCCTCGTCAGGCACGCAAAACGCCATCGTGGCCACTTCCGGAAGCTGCGTGGTGACTCGTGTCACGACCACCACCGGCACGGTCACAGCAGGCCATTCGACGAGCTTCGACGCCGGCACGGTCACCCTCACTGGACCCTCCGGTACGAACCTGAACAATCAGAAGCTCACGGAAACCAGCAACACCTACAGCTACACGATCGGCACGTCAGGCGTCAGCATCCCGGGCCAGGCCAACGGCTCGATCCTGGCGGGAACGTACAACCTGACTGGAGCCGGCGGCACCGACGTGGGACCGTTTAATACTTCGATCACCATCGGCCCGCTGTTCACCCTCAACAACCCATTGCCCGCCACGGTCACGGAAAGTGCTGGGTTGACCATCAACTGGACGGGCGGCAATGCGGCGGATGTCGTAGAGATCGTCGGCGACTCTGCTACCACCAGCGGCACGGGGGCTAACGAGACTACCACCGCGACCGGATTCGTCTGCACCACCACAGCCGGCCAGAAGACGTTTACCGTGCCGGCTTCGATTCTCACCTGGTTGCCGACTATAACCGCCGCTCAGGTGGCCGCCGGTACCGCTAGCGGTGCCCTGGACGTGCTATCCATCGCCACGCCCGCCACCAACTTCAGTGCCACCCTGAAGAAGGACGGCTCAACCATCCCCAGTGCTTTCTCGAGCATTACCAGCATCAGCGGCCCGCCGGCCCTGTTGTATCAGTAACGGACGGCTCCGAAAGCACCTTTACCGGGGGAAGGCACACGATTCTGCGCTGGGTAATCTGAATGCCCTCCCTTCGCTCCAGCCAACCCGCTTGGGCTAGTACGGCGACCGCGAGGAGAGGTGTGATTTCAGTGTGGCAGGATGGCAAGCTGCGCGCCGGTTGGCAACCGGCACGCGCGGCGATTGCCAATCGCCGCGCAGGATTCCATCCTGCCCCACAAAAGCACAACTTCACGCGGTCGCGGAACTAGTGTGGAAGAGCACTGCTCCCACGGGATACTATAGGCGCCGCTACCGGTTGTGATTGTGAGCGCGTCGGGTGTCGGCGCGATGGACCTGGCGAGGATTGGCGTGGTCTTAGGTCTCGTTAACAAGTATCCCACGCGCAAGCAAGTGTCGAGAAGAGTCTCGACACGGCACGCATGAGTGCGTGCGCCACGCTAAACTGAAGAAAGCACAACCCCTATGGCCACACATGAGGAGCGCTGGAAGGCGCTCGAAGACATCCTGGCGCAGCGTGTACTGGTCCTCGACGGGGCCATGGGGACCATGCTGCAACAACAGCGGCTGACCGCCGAGGACTTCGGCGGCGCGGCGCTCGAAGGGTGCAATGAGAACCTGGTGCGAACGCGGCCGGACGTGGTGCTCAGTGTCCATCGCGCTTACCTGGAAGCCGGTTCGGATGTGATCGAGACCGATACTTTTGGCGGAACGAAACTGGTGCTCGCCGAGTATGGGCTCGCGGACGATGCTTACGAATTGAATTTCACCGCCGCGAAACTGGCGCGGCAGGCGGCGGACGAGTTTTCGCGGTTCGTCGCCGGGTCCATGGGGCCGACCACCAAGGCCATCTCGGTTACCGGCGGAGTCACCTTTCCGCAACTGGTCGAGAACTTCTACCAACAAGCCAGCGCCCTGATCGCGGGCGGCGCGGACATTTTGCTGGTCGAGACCTGCCAGGACACGCGCAATGTCAAGGCGGCTCTGCTAGGAATCGAACGGCTGCGCGGCGAACTTGGCCGGCGAATTCTCACCATGGTCTCGGGCACCATCGAGCGAATGGGCACCATGCTCGCGGGGCAGACGGCGGATGCGTTCTGCGCTTCGGTGGCACACGCGGACCTGCTTTCCATCGGGCTGAACTGCGCTACCGGGCCGGAGTTCATGACGGACCACATACGCACCATCAGTGAGATGGTCCCGGTGTTCGTCTCGTGCTATCCCAACGCCGGGCTGCCCAACGAGGACGGCCAGTATCTCGAAACGCCCACAACGCTTGCGGCGCAGCTTGAACGGTTCATCGAGAACGGCTGGCTCAACATGGTGGGCGGCTGCTGCGGCACTACTCCTGCGCACATCCGGGCCATCGCGCAGATGGCGGAGGGGAAGCGCCCGCGGCGGCTTCCCGGGCGCTCGCGCCGCGCCTACTATTCGGGCATCGAGCTGGTGGAGGCCGAAGAGAGCAACCGGCCGCTGATCGTGGGCGAGCGGACCAACGTCATCGGAAGCCGCCTGTTCAAGAACATGGTGGCGGAGGAGAAGTGGGAAGAGGCCAGCGAGATCGCGCGGCGGCAGGTCCGCAACGGCGCGCACATAGTCGACGTGTGCCTGCAAAGCGCCGACCGCGACGAGATGGCCGACATCCCGCCGTTCTACGAGAAGCTGATTCGCAAGATCAAGGCGCCGCTCATGATCGATACCACCGATCCCAAAGCCGTGGAGCTGGCGCTCACCTATTGCCAGGGCAAGAGCATCGTCAACTCCATCAACCTGGAGGACGGCGAGGAGAAGTTCGCGCGCATCTGCCCCCTCGCCAGGCGCTACGGCGCGGCCCTGATCGTGGGCTCCATCGACGAGGACAAGCAGCAGGCGCAAGCGTTCACGCGCGAGCGCAAGCTGGCGGTGGCGGAGCGGTCGGTGAAGCTGCTCACCGAAAAGTACGGCATTCCGCCGGAGGACATCATCATCGACGCGCTGGTGTTTCCCTGCGCCACGGGCGACGCCAACTATATCGGCGCGGCGGTGGAAACCATCGAAGGCGTGCGGCTGGTCAAGGAAAAGCTGCCGTACGTAAAGACGGTGCTGGGGATTTCCAACGTCTCGTTCGGACTGCCGGCGGCGGCGCGCGAGGTGGTGAACTCCGTCTTCCTCTACTACGCGACCAAGGCGGGGCTGGATCTGGCCATCGTCAACGCGGAGAAGCTGGAGCGGTTCGCGTCGATTCCGGAAGAGGAGCGCCGGCTGGCGGAGAGCCTGCTCTTCAACACGCCGCCGGTGGACGCCGAGGACGAATCGCTGCGCACCGCGCCCGAGGACTGGCGCGCACAGACGGCCGGGCAGAAGGCCGCCATCAACCAATGGCATATCGCCGCCATCACGGAACATTTTCGGAAGGCGGGCAGGCGCGTCAAGGCGCGTGCCGAGGACCTGCCGCTCGAGCAGCGCCTGGCAAACTACATCATCGAAGGCACGAAGGATGGGCTGATCACCGATCTCGACCGCAAACGCGCGGAGGGCGCAGCTCCTCTAGACATCATCAATGGGCCGCTGATGGCGGGGATGGCCGAAGTCGGGCGTCTGTTCAACAACAATGAGCTGATTGTGGCCGAGGTGCTGCAATCGGCCGAAGCCATGAAGGCCGCGGTGAGCCACCTCGAGCAGTTCATGGAAAAGGCGGAGACGGCCGCGCGCGGGAAGGTGATCTTGGCCACGGTGAAGGGCGACGTTCACGACATCGGCAAGAACCTGGTGGAGATTATCCTGGCCAACAACGGCTACCAGGTGATCAACCTGGGGATCAAGGTGCCGCCGGAGGTGCTGATCCGCGCGTACCACGAGCACAAGCCGGATGCCATCGGGCTGTCGGGACTGCTGGTGAAGAGCACCCAGCAGATGGCCATCACGGCGGGCGATTTCAAAGCCGCCGGCATCACCGTGCCGCTGCTGGTGGGCGGCGCGGCGCTATCGGAGAAGTTCACACGGACGAGGATTGCGCCGGCCTATGGCGAGGCCGTGTGTTACGCCAAGGACGCCATGACCGGCCTCAGCCTCATGAACGCCATCATGGACCCGGCGGCGCGCGCGGCGGTGCTGGCCAGCCACCGGTTCACCGAAACGCACGCCGCCGCGCCGGTTTCCCCGACCCCGGTGGCCGCCGCCACCACGCGCAGCGCCAAGGTCCGGACCGATCTCCCCATCCCCGCCGCGCCCTATCTCGACCGCAAGCTGCGCGACGTTCCACACCTGGCCGAAGTGTGGAGCTACATCAATCCGTTCATGCTCTATGGTCGCCATCTGGGCTACAAAGGTAATTTCGAAAAGGCCCTCGCCGAGCACGAGGCCAAGGCGCTGGAGCTGTTCCACAACATGGAGCAGGTGAAGCGGGAAGCCGCGCGCTTCATGCAGGTGAAAGTGGTATGGCAATTCTTCGAAGCCGAGCGCGACGGCAACGCCGTCCAGCTTTTCGCGCCGGGCAGCAGCACACCCATCCACACCTTCCGCTTCGGACGGCAGCCGCGCGAGAACGGACTGTGCCTGAGCGATTACATTCTGGATGCCGAAGATGGCCGCCGCGACCACCTGGCGCTGTTCGTAGTCACGGCCGGCGCGGGCATTCGCCAACGGTCCGAGGCCTTCAAGCAAGCGGGCGAATTCTTCAAAGCGCACGCCATACAGGCGCTGGCCATCGAAACGGCCGAAGGCGCCGCTGAGTGGCTGCACCGGCGGATTCGCGAGGATTGGGGCTTCCCCGACCCGCCGTCTCTGACCATGCACGACCGCTTCACGTCGAAATATCGCGGCAAGCGTTATAGTTTCGGCTATCCGGCCTGCCCCAACCTGGACGACCAGCAGGGCCTCTTCGCTCTGCTCCACCCGGAAGACATCGGCGTCGAGCTCACCGAGGGCATGATGATGGACCCCGAAGCCAGCGTGAGCGCGCTGGTATTCCACCACCCGGATTGCGCGTACTTCACGGCGGATTGTGGGGCAGCTTGGTAAGCTGCGGCCGATTGGCAATCGGCCTTTTCCCTACTGCCCTGGCACCCGCTTAGGCACCAGCAGAATCTGGCTGGCGCACCCCTTCTTTTCCACCTGGACGCGCGCCGGCCCCGCCAACAGCTTGACCACCTCGGGGTACCCGGCATCGAAAACGGAGACGCTGTATTCTCCCCCGGCCAGGCCGTCGAACACGAACCTGCCGTCGCGGTCGGACTCGGTGTAGCGCCGGCCGTGGCCGGAATCCAATTCGAGAATGAGGCCGGGCGCCGGAAGCTTTATTTTTTCCGGGTCGTGCGCTTTGTCGAGATCGCGCTGGTAGAACTCGTCCGAAGTCACGAACCCTTCCAGCCGCGCCGATTCGTCTCCGCCGTTCTGAAAGAAATAAAGATAGGCGAGATCGTCTCCGGCATCCGACAACCTGCGGTTGCGGTAGCAGACGCTGGTGTCGATGCGGTCCGTCTCCTCGTCCTCATCGGCGTATACCAGGTACGTCTCGCCCACCTGAAAGTCGTAGCCGCAGTCGCCGGAATCCGTCCAGACTTCGTCGGGCGCCTCGCCGCGAAATGTGGTCTTCACCTTGAAGCGCACGCGCCGTCCCTGGGCGACGATCGAATAGAAAAGCCGGGCGATGTCGTCGCTCGTTTTGGCCGCGGCCAAGCGGCGCTTGTAGTAGTCGGGGAGGTCCATGCTCTCCAACTGCTGGCGCAGCGGCAGGGATGAGAATTTCGATGGGTTCCAGCGATTCAGGAAGCTCGGCTCGACCGATTCCACCGTCCCGATGAACACCCGGTCGGCCACGGCCACTTCATTACAAGCCGACAAGGTCAGCAAACACTGGCAAGCCGGCAGCGGGATTGGAATCGATAGCAAGAACACAGACAGTGCGCGCCACATGGCTTCATCGTACATCTTCCGCGAAGACCGCTCCCCGACCCGGTAGAGCCGGAACCAAACAGGACAGTCTCTATCGACGCGGAGACGCGGAGACGCAGAGATTTCGCGGAGGAAGAAACAGGAGAATAGAGTCAAAACCCGAGGGCGCGGAGGGAGCGGAGAATCGTGAAAAAGCGAGGGCAGAGGAAAGTTGGAGGCAATTTCAGAGCGTATCCAGGTGCGCGCCAGCGGCTCATTTAGCGCATGACGCCGAGAATATTCTGCGAGCGCCGGCAGGGGTTCAACCATGTAGGTACTAACGGTCGCGGCTCGGATCGGAGCCGAGCGCGTCGCGCAGATGCAGACTGCGGATCAGGCGGCGCAGCGAATTGGGGTGGATGTTCAGCCGGGCGGCGGCCTGATTATGGTCGCCATTCGACTGCCGCCAGGCATCCACGATCAACTGGCGTTTGCTTTCGGTGACGGAGGATTGCAGCGCGCCGGGAACCTCCGGAACGTTGGCCGATTCGAGAACGGTTTCGGGAAGGTCTTCGGGCAAGAGCACGTCGGACTGGCCCAGCACGACAGCGCGCTCGATGGCGTTCTCCAACTCGCGCACATTGCCGGGCCAGGAATAAGACATCAAGTACCGCTCGGCTTCGGGAGAGATGGCGGAAACACGGCGGCGGCAACGGACTGCGGCCTGGTCCAGAAAGTGGCGGGCCAGGGCCGGGATGTCTTCCGGATGGTCGCGCAACGGGGGGACATGCAGGGCCACCACATTGAGACGGTGATAGAGGTCTTCGCGGAAGTTGCCGCGATGGACCTCGGTAGACAGGTCGCGGTTGGTGGCGGCGACGATGCGCACATCCAGCCTCAGAGTGCGTGTGCCGCCCACGCGTTCGAATTCGCGCTGCTGCACGACGCGCAGCAGCTTGGCTTGCAGCGCCAGCGCCATCTCGCCGATTTCATCCAGGAAGACGGTGCCCCCTTCGGCCACTTCAAGCTTGCCCTTTTTCTGCGCCACGGCGTCCGTGAAAGCGCCCTTTTCGTGGCCGAACAGCTCGCTTTCGAGCAACGTTTCCGTGAGCGCGGCGCAGTTGATGGCGACAAAAGGTTTCGCCGAGCGGGCGCTCTGCCGGTGCAGCGCGCGCGCCACCAGTTCCTTGCCCGTGCCGCTTTCGCCGAGGACCAGGACGGAAGTCTCCCGCGGCGCGACGCGTGCGATCATTTGAAGCAACTTGCGGATGGCGGGGCTTTCGCCCACCATGCCGGCATCGCCGGCGCCCAGTTGCTCCGACAGCAGGGCGTTCTCGGCCTGAAGGCGCTCCAGTTCGCGAACGGTCTCGAGCGCCGTGGCTCCCAGCGTCGCGATAGCGCTCAGGGTGTCGCGATGATCGGAAAGATTGGCGGCCTGCTCGGCAGGGAACCAGGCGGCCAGCACCCCGGCGATGGCGCCGTGGACATACAGCGCCAGCGCCACCACGAGTGCCGCCGGATCGGCCACAGTGCCTTCGTGGCATGCGCGCGCGACGATTTCCGCCAGGTCCACGGGACCCTGGATGCCGCGGGCGGCGGAGCGGAGATCATCCGCATCGCGGCCCAGCAGCACGGCGCCGCCACTCGACGGAACGATCTCGCCGATGAGCTCGACAAGCTGGCTTTCGAGCGTGGTCCGATGGCTGCCGCTCTGCGCCATGGCAATGGCGCGGAAAAGGAACAGGAATGAACAAGCGCGAAGCAGCGCGTGCTGCGGGGAATCCGTCGGCAGCTCCGGCGGCTCCTCGCGATACACCAGCACGGTTTCGCAAATGCCGACCTGGTCGCCCGGCTCGAGCCGGTGTTCGCCGATGCGCATTCCATTGACGAAGGTCCCCGCGCCGGTGTGTCGATCGATAATTCGGTAGCCACCATCGCCCGCGCGCACGATGCAGTGCTCCCAGGCCGTGCCCGCCTCGGTAAGCCGGATGTCCGCGGTGGGGGCGCGGCCGATGCGGGTTTCGCCCGGCCCGAGCGGAAACCGCTCCCCGGCAAGAGGTCCGCCGACAACGATGAACTCCGCCTGCATAGTCTGGTTGGCGATAGTTTAGCAGGCAGGGAAGGGATCCGGTGAACCGTTCGGTTCGCCGCTGTGAACCGATGGGATCGCAAATGGCGGAAACCCACGTCGCTGAAACGAGTTTTCAACGCGTTACGAGCGCCGGCATAGTGGCATGCCAGTTGCAAACTTAGCATGCATATCGGGAACGCCGCAGCGAACCCGATGGAGGGTACGACGATGAAGAAACTAACGACGAGATTCATGATTGCAACGGCCGCCTTGGTGGTTGTGGCCGGGGTCGCTTCGGCGCAGACGATGACAGCCTCGATTCCGTTCCAGTTCCGCGCGGGGGACCGGGTGATGGCGCCGGGAAACTATCTGATCGACTCCTCACGGCTGGGTGGCGTGCCGGTCTTCTATCTTTCGAACCGGAACTCAGGCCGGTCGATAGCGCTGTTGCCGCAGGCTCCGGTCGATCCGCGGAAGGGATGGGCGGAAGGGAACCCGGAGCTGCTGTTCGCGTGCACCAGCGGAAGTTGCGCGCTGGCTGAGCTCTGGGACGGGTCTGGGAGCTATGCCTACAAGTTCCATCGTCCCAAGGTGGGCGGTGAGGAAACCGCGGTTCTGAGGGAGATCCCGATGCAACTGGGCAAGGGCGAGTAGCTGCCCACGCAAGGCGACATCGGAGCAGGCGCCATGCGGCGCCAGCCGGAGACGGCTGGCGCCGCATTCGTGTAGGGCCGGCGATCCTGTCGCCGGTGGGTTCCAGTTCGGACAACCCCCACCGGCGGCAAGACCCGCCGCGGACACTCCACCTCGGGCGCTCCGCCGCCGGCGCTACGGCGTGCTACTATCCAAGGGTAAGCGCGTCCTTTCCCGAAGTGAACCGCTCTATTACATGAATCTACGCTCTCTTTTCAGCCTATTCTCGTCGGACCTCGCCATCGACCTGGGGACGGCCAACACGCTGGTGTACGCCAAAGGCAAGGGGATCGTTGTCAACGAGCCCTCCATCGTCGCCATCAATAAGAATAACGGCGAGGTCGTAGCCGTCGGCAAGGAAGCCAAGGAAATGCTGGGCCGCACGCCCGGCAATATCGTCGCCATCAAGCCCATGAAAGACGGCGTCATCGCCGATTTCAAGGTCACCGAGCGCATGCTGAATTATTTCATTCAGAAAGCGCACGGGCGCAAGATGCTGGTCCATCCGCGCATCGTCATCGGGGTGCCGAGCGAAATCACGCAGGTGGAAAAGCGTGCGGTCACGGATTCGGCCTACCGCGCCAAGGCCAGTGAAGTGCACCTGGTGGAACAGGCCATGGTGGCGGCCATCGGCGCGGGGCTGCCCATCACGGAGCCATACGGCAACATGGTGGTGGATATTGGCGGCGGCACCACGGACGTGGCCGTGATCTCGCTCTCCGGCATCGTCTACTCGCGCTCCGTGCGCGTGGCGGGCAATGAGATGGACGAAGCCATTATGCAGTTCCTCAAGCGCAAGTACAATCTGCTGATCGGCGAGCGAACGGCGGAGGCCATCAAGATCGAAGTCGGCTCGGCCTACCCGCTGGACAAGCCGCTCCACATGGAGATCAAGGGGCGCAACCTGATAGAAGGCGTGCCCCGTACCGTCACCATAGACGACAGCGAGATTCGCGAGTCGCTTTCGGAGTGCGTCGCCACCATCGTGAACGCCATCCGCGTGGCGCTGGAGCGCACCCCGCCCGAGCTGAGCGCGGACATCAGCGACCGCGGCATCGTACTCACGGGCGGCGGCGCGCTGCTGAAAAACCTGGATAAGCGCATCCGCGAGGAGACTGGCCTGCCGGTGTCCATCGCGGAAGATCCGCTGGCTTCGGTGGTGATGGGAACGGGCCGCATGCTCAGCGATTTCCGGCTGCTGCGGCAGATTTCGATAGACTAGGGACAGAAGGCGGCCCGGGAGCATGGAGTCGTTTCTCAACCGGTACCGGAGCATTACCATCCTGCTGCTGGCGATCCTGGCGCAGCTTGTCCTGGTCGCGTTTCAGGTCAAGAACGATCGGGACGTGCGCATGATCCGCGTCTGGACGGTGACCGCGGTCACACCCGTGGCGCGCATCGTCGAAGCTCTGCGCGGCGGCAGCTCGGGCTTCATCCGTAACTACGTTCTGCTGCACGACACGCAGGAGGAGAACCGCCGGCTTCAGGAGGAAGTCGGCCGCCTCAAGCTGGAAAACAACGATCTGAAGAACGAGATGAGCATGGCGGACCGCGCCAAGGCGCTGGCGGTGTTTCAGTCGCGCACGCCCTCCAAGACGGTGGCGGCCACCGTCATCATGGTTGGCGCGGGCACGAATTCCAAAGTCGTGTTTGTCGATCGCGGCTCGGTCTCGGGCGTGGAACGCGGAATGGCGGTGGTGACCCCGGACGGAATCGTGGGCAAGGTCATTACGGCGTATCCCACGGCATCGTCGGTGCTGCTGATCACGGACCCGGATTTTGCGGCGGGGGTGGTCTCGCAAAAAGGGCAGGTGCACGGCACGCTCAAGGGGCAGGGAACGCCCATTTGCAGGGTGGACTACGTGCCTTTCGAACAGAAGGTGGAACCCGGCGAGTGGTTTTACACCTCCGGCGACGACCGTATTTTCCCGCGCGGATTTCCCGTGGGCGTGGTGAAGACGGTCCGCAACGCGCAGCCGTTCAAGGAGATTCTCGTCGAGCCAAGCGCCATGGCGCACGGCCTTGAGGACGTCCTGATTCTGATTGCAGGCGTGCATCAGCCGATTCCGGACGCGCCCCCGCCGAACCAGCCGGTTTTCATTGGGTCGCCGCCGCCCGCCGGCGCCGTGAATCCGCCGGACAACCCTGGAAATGCCCCTCCCGGCGCGCCCGCGGGGACTGAAGCGGACAAGCTCCGCGCCCAGTATAAGGAGATCGGCGCCGCGCAGGGCCACAAGTTTGGAGAAGGAACGCCGGGTTCGAAGCCGCCGGATTTCAACTTGAAGTTGCCGGGCCCAGTCGGCGCCCCGGCGGCGCCCGCCGTCCCGCCCGGAGGCGCGTCCCACCCGTGAGCTACTCCGGCGAGCACATTCTCCTCAGCAGCCAGCGGGAAGGCCAGGTTTCGCGGTTTCCCGCCTGGGTCATGCTGGTGGTGCCTCTGGCCGCCATTCTCTTCCAGGTGTACGTTCCTCTGTTCTTCGAGTTTCTGAGCTTTCTGGAGATGCCGCTGCTGGTGGTGGTGTACTTCGCGCTCATGCGGCGCAGCCAGGTCGGCGGCTTGCTGCTGGGCGCCCTGGTGGGGTTGGCGCAGGATTCGCTTTCCAAGAACCCGCTCGGCATGCTCGGCATTGTGAATACGCTGGTGGGTTATTTCGCGGCCTCCGTCGGCCTGCGCCTGGATGTGGACCACCCTCTGATCCGGCTGCTGCTGGCGTTCTTCTTCTTCCTCTTTCACCAGTTCTTCTACTGGCTGCTGGTTCACGCGCTGCTCGGACAACAACTGGCCTTCGAAGTTCAGAGGACGCTGGTGCTGGGCCTGCTGAACGCCGTGGTGGGGGTCGCGCTGTTCCAATTCCTGGACAAGCTGAGGAAGGCTGCGTAAACCGCGCGAAATCCGGTAAGATTGAGTAGGGGCCGGGCATGCCCGGCCCCTACTGGCTTTTGTGATCCTGCCGCCGGCCGACCCAAATCTCGAAACGCACCTCTCCGATAAGCCGCCCCTGCACGACGACACGCGGTTCGCGGCTGGCAAGATTGCCGTTTTTCAGTACGTCACCGTGGCCGTCTTTCTGTTTCTGATTTCGGGCTTCTGGAGGCTCCAGGTGCAGAACCCGGAGTTCTACGGCGAGCGGGCCCAGCAGAATAGCATCAAGTCGGTGCCCATCCTGGCGCCGCGCGGGCGCATTCTGGACCGCGACGGCCGCGTGATCGTCGATAACCATTCATCCTTTACTTTGCTTCTGGCCAGGGAGTCATTGAAAGAAGAGCATTTGAGGCCCATAGCGCAAGGGTTGGACCTGGATTTGACCGACCTCGAAGCCCGCGTCCGGCGCTTCCGCTCGCGCCCCCGCTACGAGCCCATCGTGCTCAAGGAAGAGATGACTCCGGCCGACCTGGCCTTTGTCGATTCGCACCACGATTTCTTCCCCGAGCTGGTCGTCATCTCGGCCCAGCCCCGCCTCTATCCGCAGAACGGCATGCTGGCGCACGTCATCGGCTACACCGGTGAAATCAGCGAGGATGAACTGGACTTGCCGGAGTTCGCCAAGTACGAGCCCGGCGCCGTGGTCGGCAAGTTCGGCATCGAGCGCCAGTACAACGATTGGCTGACCGGCGTGGACGGCCAGCGGCAGGTGGTGGTGGATAACCGCGGGCAGGTTCGCCAGGTGCTCGCCACCAAGCCCGCCATTGCCGGCAAGGACCTTCAGCTCACCATCGACCTGGACCTGCAAGCCGTCGCCGAGCTGGCCATGGATGGACGCAATGGCGCGGTGGTGGCTCTCGATCCGCGAAACGGAGACGTGCTGGCCATGGTCAGCCGGCCCGCTTTCGATCCCAATAAGTTCGCCGTGCGGATCAAGGCGAAGGACTGGAAAGAGATCCGCGACAACCCGGACAACCCCATGCTCAACCGCGCCATTCAGGCGCAACAGGCGCCGGGGTCCACCTTCAAACCCATCGTGGCTCTGGCGGCGCTGGAGACCGGGACCATCGACGACAAGTTCACCGTGCATTGTTCCGGCGGCGTGATGCTCTACGGCCACTACTACCACTGCTGGGTGAAAACGGGGCACGGTACGATTGCGCTGCACAACGCCATCGTGCACTCGTGCGACTCGTACTTCTACACCATCGGCAGCAAAGCGGGAATCGACAACCTCTCCTTCTACGCGGACCTGGTGGGTTTTGGCCAGAAGACCGGCATCGACCTGCCGCATGAGGCCGAAGGGACAGTTCCCTCGGAGCAGTGGAAGCTGCGCAACTTCCGGACCAAGTGGTATGCCGGGGAGACGCCTTCGGTGGCCATCGGGCAGGGCGCGCTGACGGTAACGCCGCTGCAACTCGCGCGCGCCTACGGCGGGATTGCCATGGACGGCAAGTGGTACAAGCCGCACCTGGTGAAGACCCTCGGAGAGAGCGACAAGCCCGTGGAGTGGGGCTTCACCTATGATAATTGGAAGGATGTAATCGACGGGATGTACGGCGTGGTGAACGAAGGCGGCGGGACGGGCGTGCGCGCGCAATTGCCGCACATCGAGGTGTGTGGAAAGACAGGGTCGGCGCAGCTCGCCTCCAACGATTTTCTGAAGGGCACCGCCGCCGGACAGAGCGAGAATATGAAGGATAACGCCTGGTTCGTGGGCTTTGCGCCGCGGCCGGCCCCGGAAATCGTGGTGGTGGCCCTGTTCGAGCATGGCGAGCATGGCCAACTCGCGGCGCCGATTGTGCGCGATGTGTTGAAAGCCTATTTCGACAAGAAGGACCGGCTGGCCGCTCTGCACCAGCAGGAAGTGGCCGCTGGTTTTCCCCGGCCCGTGGCCGCCGGCGCTTGGCCCCTGAAGTGACATGTCCCGCTACCTCTCATCACGCGACATCGACTGGACCGTGCTCATCATCGCGCTGTTCTTATGCGCCGTCGGCGCTCTGCAAATCTACAGCGCCACTCGGGACACGGGGTTCGAAAGCGCCTGGTGGAAGCAGATTATTTATGTGTTCGGCGGGCTGCTGCTGATGTGGATCGCGGCCGCCGTGGATTACCACTCCCTGCTGCACTATGTACCCATGATGTACGCCGTGTCGGTGCTGGCGCTGGTGGTTACCTATGTGATCGGGGAGAGGACCTACGGATCGCGCCGCTGGATTCCGCTGGGAGGCGGAATTCACCTCGAAGTATCGGAATTCGTAAAACTGGTGATAATATTATTGGTAGCCCGCTACCTGGCTGATTTGAAAGTGGACGTGCTGGAGATTCGGGAAGTGCTCAAGCTGGCGGGCTTGGTGGCGATTCCCACGGTTCTGGTTTTGAAACAGCCGGACCTGGGCACCTCGGTATCGTACCTCGCGGTTCTGATTGCGGGTGCGTTTCTTGCGGGACTGCGTTGGAAGTATATGGCCGCCATAGCCGTAGTGGCGGTGATCGTGGTTCCGGTGGGGTGGCAGCACTTTTTGACGGATTATCAGAAGGCGCGGTTGGTGAGTTTTATGGATCCCGAGCGGGACCCGCAGGGCAAAGGCTACCAGTTGATTCAATCCCAGATAGCGGTAGGCTCGGGCGGCATGTTCGGCAAGGGAGTCACCAAGGGAACTCAGACCCAGCTTCGATTTCTGCCCGTGCCCCATAAGGATTTCATTTTCTCGGCCTTTGCCGAGGAGCATGGGTTTGCGGGCGTGGTGGTATTGTTGGCGTTCTTCTTTGTGCTGATCATGCGCATCGTCCAGAATGCGCAGACGGCGCCGGATCGCGCCGGTATGTATATCTGCATGGGGGTTGCGTCCCTCCTGCTGTACCATGCGTTGGTAAATGTCGGCATGGTGGTGGGACTGATGCCGGTGACCGGCATTCCGCTTCCCTTCATGAGCTACGGTGGTTCCAGTATCTGGACGGATTTTTTGGCTCTGGGGCTGGTCAACAACGTCCGCCTCAGAAGGTTTGTAAATTAGCCGGGCGCGGACCCACAGGGTGCGCCGTCCGGGAAAAGGAATTGTTAGGGAGCCTGTAGAGACTCTCGGGACGGTGGCGTGCAAACGCTTTCCCCCAAAGAGGAGCGGTTCCCGGCCGGGTGGTGTATGAGTCATGTCGCTCCGCCTCCGGCCAGCGTGAGCTTGTAAAGAGTTCGACTTTCGTTCCCCGGCTGTGCCGGGGGATTCGAGACCACGCAGGGCGCCCGCCTTCCCGTATACCCTCTCCATGCCCCATGGGAGGCAGTCGATGTCGAAGGAATTAGTGATCTCGGCAACCCGCCACGAAACGCGCGTTGCGGTCATCGAAGACGATCAGCCAGTCGAAGTTTATCATCAGAGGGAAAACGAGTATTCGCTCGCCGGGAGTATCCACAAAGGCAGGGTGACGCGCGTGCTTCCGGGCATGCAATCGGCATTCGTCGATATCGGCCTGGATCGAGACGCGTTTCTGTACGTTTCCGATTTCTTCGAGGACAACGAGGAGTACGACAAGATTGTGACCAGCGTGGAGGACAAGGTCCTCAAGCTGGACCGCGTCCCACAGGAGAGCGTGCCTGCCGCCCCGGCGCCCGAGAGCGTCCCCGCCGCGCCCGGCGACGAGCCACCCGAAGCCGTGGTCGAACTGGCCGCGGGGAGCCCCCTGGGCCCCGCGCCCGGAAGCGCTGTACCGATTCCCGATCCGCGGCGCGACGACCACGACCGCCGCGGGCGCCGCTCGCGCCGGCGCCGCGGGCAAAAGGGCGGGGGCCGTGGCCTGCCGGACTCCAAGTACTTCTCGCCGCGTCCCGGCGGAGTGCCGGCCCCGGCGAGCCTGCCGCCCGAAGCCCCGGAAGCGCCTTTCGAGCCGCAACCGGCGGCGGCAACCCTTACCCCCGAGAACGAGTTCTTCGTGCTTCCCGGTGAAACCTTGGCCAGGCATACGCCCCAGGCCTGGGAGGAACCGGAATCCACCGAGCCGGCTTTCCCGGCCGCCCAGCCCGAGGAACCGGAATCCGCCGGGCCGGCCGCCGCGGAAGCCCCCGCCGAGCCGGAACCGGAGGAGAAGGCCGAGCCGGAATTGGAGCCGGCGGAGTCCGTGGAAGCCGCCGGGCCAGAGGCCGTCGTCGAGGAAGAAGGACCCGAGCCGGCCCGCATTCCCACCAGCCTGACGGCCGCCCTGCGCGAGCAGGGGCCGCGCTATCTGCACCGCGTTTCCAGGCGTTTGCGGCGCAAGGGGCGGGATGGCCGTCCCCTGCCGGAAGGCCCCCGCGCTCCACAATACGAGGCGCGCCCGCCAGAAGGCGCCTCCGGCGAGCGCACCGCGCCGGCCGGCGTGCCGGGTCCCGCCAGCGCTCCGCCCGGCGCCCCCGCCGGACGCCCCGAGAAAGCCCCCGGGCCCTCCATCACCGACCTGCTGAAAGAAGGGCAGGAAATCATCGTTCAGATCGCCAAGGAGCCGCTCGGCCAGAAGGGCGCCCGCATCACTTCCCACATCGCGCTGCCCGGCCGTTTCCTGGTCTACATGCCGACCGTGGATCACATGGGCGTGTCGCGCAAGATCCCGGGCGAGGATGAGCGCGCCCGGTTGAAGCGCATCCTGCAGAACAACCGCACGGGGATTTCCGGCGGCTTCATCGTGCGCACGGCGGGCGAAGGGCGCTCGGAAGAGGAGCTTCGCGCCGACATGTTGTTCCTCTACAACCTGTGGCTGGACATGCGGCAGAAAGCCGAACGCCGGCCCGCGCCGCTGCTGATCCACCACGACCTCAACGTGGTCGAGCGCATTCTGCGCGATCAGCTCACCTCCAACTTCAAGAGCATCTGGGTGGATAACGAGGAGGTTTACGAGAGCGTGCTGCGCTTCGTCGAGCGGTTCCAGCCGGCGCTGGTGAGCCGCGTGAAACTCTATACGCGCTCCAATCCGATCTTCGACGAGTTCGGCATCACCGCGGAGATCGAAAAAGCGCTGCGGCCGAAAGTGTGGCTGAAATCCGGCGGCTACATCGTCATCAACCAGACCGAAGCGCTGGTGGCCATCGACGTGAATACCGGCAAGTTCGTGGGCAAGTCGCACCGCCTGGAAGACACCATCGTCAAGACCAACACCGACGCCATCAAGGAGATCGTGCGCCAGATCCGCCTGCGCGACCTGGGCGGCATCATCGTGGTCGATTTCATCGACATGGACGAGCGTAAGAACCGCCAGAAGGTGATGCAAACGCTCGAGGAAGCCATGCGGGTGGACCGCGCGCCTTACAAGATTCTCCAGTTCAACGATTTCGGCTTGGTGGCCATTACCCGCAAGCGGGTGAAGCAGAGCCTGGAACGCACGCTCTGCACGCCGTGTCCCTACTGCGAGGGCGCGGGTTACGTCAAGAGCCCGCAGACGGTGGTGGGCGAAATCCTGCAGGAGGCGCACAAGATCGCCCGCTCCATCGAGGGCAAGGACGTGATGCTGCGCGTCTCGCCCGAGGTGGCCAAGCTGCTCAAGTCCAACCAGAACACGTATCTTCAGGAACTGGAGGAGATTCTGGGCCGGACCGTAATCGTCAAGACCGACACGCAGCTCCACCAGGAGAAATTCGACCTGGCGTAGGGGCGCGGGCACGCCCCGCCCCTATTGGTGCGACGAATACTGCTGTTGCGGCAGGTTAAGCTTGATGTCGATGTTTTTTTCTTCTTCCGTGACGTCGAAGATCTGTCCGAAGGTCTGGTAGCCTTTGGCGATCACCTGGATGCGGATCTCGCCCTGCGGGATCTCGGGAACCTTGGCCTCGCCGTCCTGGTTGGTCCGCAATTCGTAAGTGGTGCGGAGTTTCTTGAGCTTAAAGACGGAATGGCCCCTGACGAACCGGACCACGACCTCGGCGTGGTCGATGGGACGGCCGGAATCGGTCGTCACCACCATGTTGAGCTTGGTCATGGGCACCCCCGTGGCCGCGCAGGCCGTGAATGCCCACAGCAGCAACACTGGCGCAGAAAGCAGACGAGCGAATGAACCCCGCGTACGCATGCTCCCATTATAGGACTTTCGATCCCCGTGCTAAAATGGAATTGTAATACCCGCCAGGCGCTTTCGATGTGGGGGCGTAACGGATTCGACGGGATTGAATCGTGGTGGGGAGGCGTGCCGGGTTCCGAGCTCCCGTAAAACGATCGGAAAACCAAAACTGCCAATACGCAGTTTGCATACGCTGCCTAAGTAATTAGGTGGCCGCTCCAGCCACTGAGCCCGCGCGGCGGTGAGTGAGCGTCATTTTGCGGGATAGGCCAAAGGCTTCGGTCCGGAGCCGGCGGTTGAGATCCAATCGGGCTAGGCTTACGCTGCTCTCGCCGGTTTTGAAGCGTCGGCCGACAACCAATGAGCCGGATACGCACGTAGTCTCTTCATGGCGAGCTTTCTCGGACGGGGGTTCAACTCCCCCCGCCTCCACCAACTCCCATGGCCGCGAACAACATGTCGATGACCAGCAAGGGTCAGACCACCCTTCCGAAGGAAATTCGCGACAAACTGGGGGTTCACTCCGGCGTTTGCAAGGCAAGGCCATTCGACCTTGCCTGGCATCGGGCGATTTCGCCAACTCTAGCCGAGTGGGACTCACCCAACGATCACCAGAATTTCGATGACCTGTGATGCGTTCGAGGTCGTCGCTGCATGAAGAATCACACGCATCCCGGCCGCATCGTCCGTCAGGATTTCCTGGAACCGCTTGCCTTGACCGTCACCGGGGCCGCTAAAGCGCTTGGCGTTGCGCGCCAGACCATAAGCGACCTCGCGAACGAAAAAGCGGGCATATCGGCGGAAATGGCGGTTCGTCTGTCGAAGGCGTTCGGACCCAGCCCCGAGATGTGGGTCCGCCTCCAGGCCAATTATGACCTGTCCCAAGTGCGGCAAGACGAAATCAGAGTGGCGCGCTATCAGCTAGCCCCATAGATGCCCTCTACGCGGGGGGACTACGCGGACCATGGGGCCGTCAGGCGAGCGCGATTTTGAACGTCACGGCGTAGTCCGACGGTTTCTCTTCCGGCAGTTCGACCCTCAGAGCCGCGGCATCCTGGGTCCACTTGAGCTTTCCTTTGTGGCCCAGCAGTTCGACGTTGCGGACCTTGACCTTCTCCACGCTGCTGTTGGTGCCCAGGGGCTTAACCACGGCTTGCTTCTCTGGCCAGCCCATGACGAAAGCGTAGATGGTCTTCCCTTTCGTGGTGAAGCGCATTTCTTCGGCGGTGAAGTCCTTCCGGTTCCGCTCGTTGAACCCGCCTCCTCGCGCGCCCGCCGCCGGAGCTGGAGCCGATGCCACGGGCCCGTCTCCGAAAATCTTCCACGGCCGGGTGCCATAGATGCCTTCACTGTTGACGGCCATCCACGACGTAATGCCTTCGAGTATCTTCAACTCCTCGGCATCCAGCTCGCCGCTGTTCGGCAATGGAAAGTTCAGCAGCAGGTTGCCGTTGCGGCTGACAATATCGACCAGCATGTCGATGACCAGCTTGGGAGTTTTGTACCCTCTGGCTTCGAAAATGGTCTTGTCGTAGTGCCAGTTGCCGATACAGGTATCCGTCTGCCACGGGTTGGCCGGAATGCCCCCGGCGACGCCCCGCTCCAGGTCCAGGACGCAGGTGCCTGTCTCGCAATCCTGCCGCCCCTTGCTGTTATACACCGCCTCCACCTTGCCACCGTGGCGCTTGGCACTCAAGTTGTAGAGATTGGCCACCAAAGCCAGCCCGTATTCCTCGAACGGAATTGCGCCGTCCGTGTAAAGCAGATCGGGCTGGTAGTTATCCACCAGGTCCTTGATGCGCTTGAAATAGAGCTGCTTCCAGGAGTCGGGCGCAATCCGGCCCATGGCTGGGGGCAGCGGCGATGGGTTGTTGGGCGACGGGTGGTAGAGGTCGGAGTATTGCGGGTCCTGGCCGTCATAGGGCACGCCGGCCAGGGGGCCGGTCTTGTCGGAGGTGTGGGAGGTCGCGAACCAATCGTAGCTGTTGGAGAGGTGCTCGCTGACGGCGAACTTCAGGCCCGCCTTCAAGGCCGCCTTGTGGAACAGCCCAACGATGTCCTTCTTTGCTCCTGCAGCGACCGCGTTCCACCTCGGCTGATACTTCGAGTTCCACATGTCGAAGTTGTCGTGATGCACCCCCATGCTGCAGAAGTACTTTGCGCCGGCCTTCTTGTAAAGGCCGATCAAGCGATCCGCGTCGAACTTCTCGGCCTTCCAAGTGGGGATCAGGTCCTTGAAACCGAACTTCGTGGGGTGGCCGTAAGTCTTCACGTGGTAATTGTATTGCCGGCTGCCCTGAATGTACATGTTACGGGCGTACCAGTCTCCGTACTCGGCCGCCGACTGCGGACCCCAGTGGGCCCACATGCCGAACTTGGCGTCCCGGAACCACTCGGGCACGATGTACGCCTTCAGGGATTCGCGAGTGGGCTGGAACGGCCCCGACTCAATTTCGAGCCCTGCCGGCAACTGGGCGGCAATGGCCCGCTTCAATATGATGGCCGGAGCGGCTCCCGCCAGAACTCCGATCACACTGCGTCTCGTAATGCTCATGGCTCTCACCTTTCATTTAGAATAACTACGATCACAAACGCCCCCCAAGCGCCGGTGAAGGGTCCAGGCGCGATGTCCGTGATCCTCAGGTCGCTCGGCGAGGAGTACTTGTCGATCGGCGCATAGTGGACCGGCGCGCCGCCGCGTCCGCCTCCGGCCATCCCCTGCTGGCCGCCAGTGGGTACTCGTCCGGGGATGCCCTGCTGCCCCCGAGGGAGACATTGTCAAGATCGCCGCCCAAATCACTGGCGGCGGCAGCCTGACACAACATCGCTCGGCGGCTCATGTCATTGCCGTAAATGCGTTTCATTCAGGCGCGCTCCTTCCCTCCTTCTGTGCGCTCCGATGCCGGCATCCCAGCGCATCCGAGGGCGCGAGACGAAACCTCATTTCCAATTCCCGCGCAGTCGCAGTGTCACCGGATTCGCCAACCCCAGGAACGGCCCGGGAACATTCCGATCCGCCGTCCGCTCGAGTCCGAAGAAATCCAATTCACAATCCTTCAATATCGGCGCCGTGGGCAGCGGCGAGGCGGATTTCCAGGAGAGCAGCAAGCGGCCTTCGTCGAATGCGACGTCCCCGTGAATCGCCACCGAGTGCTCGCCGGCATCTTTCATCGCTGCCCGATCGGCCTGGGTGGACACATAGACGTTGTAATCCGCCATGTTGCTTGGATCCTGGAAAAGGATAGGTTTACCTTGGTCCACGACGACGTTGTTGACAAATCGATTCCCCGTGGAAGTGAGTTTGCGCCCGTTCAACGAACGATCTGTGGCCACCTTGGACGCCACCAGTTCCTGGGAAACGCGCGCGAAGAAGTTGTGCGCGACGATGGCGTTGTCCGTATCCGCCAGACGCACGCCCTGGCCATTGATATTCCAAAGGAAATTATGATCCACCATGTTCGCCGTCTGCGATGCCTCGACGAAAAGGGCGCCCTGCACGGTGGTGATATCGTGCAGTACATTTCCTGTGATGCGCGAGTTTTGGTTGCCCCAATCCAGCCAGATTCCATCGCCGCCCAGGATTCGCGCCACGCGATTGTTCCGCACCAGGGCCCCGCGGCAACCGAACAGTTTGATCCCGGCCACTTCCCAGTGAAACTCAACGTCCTGCCACCCGCAATCGACGACATCGTTTTCTTCGACCAGCGTATGCGAGCCGGAACCGTGCATGCCAGCGGTGCCACAATCGGAGATGCGATTCCGTCGCACGATGTTGTACTGGCTGCCCGGGTCGATTCCCACCGAATTAACCTGCCGGACCGTATTCCCTTCGATGATCCAGTGATGCCCGCCCATGGTGAGGAGGGCGGCGCTCTTGAAGCTGTTCGCACAGTGCTCCAGCGTCAACCCGCTAATCCGGATGAAGGCCAGACCCGAAGTCTGGGGCTGAATGATGTACGGCTGCACGGCGGCTTCGAAGAGCCGGCCATTCGGATTGGCGTTTCCAAAGGGATGAATGTGGACGGTCTTGCCGTCGGGCGCGACCCAGTAAGAACCGGGCAGGCGGACCAGATCCTCGTATGCGGCCAATTGCGCCATGCGCCGCCCGTCCTGGAACAGCAAACCGCGCGGCAGGGAATAAGGAAAGCGTCCCTTCCACTTCAATGCCCAGTCCATACCCTTGTATTCCGCATCGGTGATATTGGGCATTCGGAATGGAAAGTAGCCGTCTTCGAACAGGCTGTCCGGCAGCGTCGTCATCCAAAGCTGTTTGGAAAAGATGTACGCCGGGAAACCCAGCATGACGTTTTGGTCCACCTCGTCGGGAGCCCTCGGCGGACGATGCGGATCGACCGACAGTTCCCACTTTGTCGAGATCACCCGCGAGCCGCGAACGATTACCTGTTCGCCGGGCGCCGCCTCGTAGGCGATCATCCGGTCCTGATCCTCCCCCGACAGGCGCGGCCGCACTAATTCCCGGTAGATGCCCGCATGGATCCAGACGCGCTCGCCCGGCTTCACAACCTGCGCCGCGTGGTTGATGGTTCGGAAGGGGTGTGCTTCCGTCCCGTCGTTTTCGTCCGAGGCCCGCGGGTTGTTCTGGCTGACGTGGTACGTCCGGGTGTAATGCGTCAGGTCGCTCCAGGTCAGAAACGGCGTCCCATCGGGCAGGAGCGTCGGCGGAACCACAGGCTGGTAATGGACTTCCGCCGTGGCGCAAGCCAAGGTGCCGAATACCCCTACAAGCATCGAAAAGAATCGCATCTGGAACTCCTTCACCCCGCCAAGCGTCGCGGTTTCGGTGGGCGGCGCTGGCGGAGCGGCTGAGAGTCAAAACTCAAACTTGCTTCCCGGCCCCGTTGGCAACTGGACCGAGCGACCGTCAGGCAAGAGCTATCTTGAATGTGACGGCATAATCGGACGGTTTGTCTTCGGGCAACTCGACCTTGAGGGCCGCGGTATCCTGAGTCCACTTAAGCTTGCCTTTATGGCCCAGCAGTTCGACATTGCGGACCTTGGGCACGCTGTTCGGGCCGCCCAGCGCCAGCGCGGGTATCGAAGCCTCCTTGCCCGGCCAGCCCATCGCGAACGCGTACAGCGCACTGCCCTTGGTGGTGAAGCGGACATCGTCGGCGGTCAAATCCTTGCGGGTATTCTCGTTGAACCGCTGGCCTGGTATGGCGGCGGTCTTCGTGCCGGGGCCTTCGCCGAAGATCTTCCACGGACGGGTGGCATAAATGCCTTCGCTGTTGACCGCCATCCACTTGGTGATTTCGTCCAGAATGTTCAGTTCCCTGGAATCCAACTCGCCGCTGTTGGGCAGCGGGAAGTTCAGCATCAGGTTGCCGTTGCGGCTAACGATGTCGCAGAGCAGGTCGATGACCTGTTTCGGCCTCTTGTATTCGAGGTCGCGCTTGTAGTGCCAGTTGCCGATGCAGGTGTCGGTCTGCCAGGGGTTGACCGCCAGCTTGTCGTTGACCCCGCGCTCAATGTCGAAAACACAGGTGCCGGTGTCGCAGTCGGTCCGTCCCTTACTGGTATAGACAGCCTCCACCTTGCCGCCGTGGACCCGCGCACTCACGTTGTAGAGATGGGACACCAGTTGGTAGCTGACCTCCGGGTAGATCAGGCCGCCGTCGTTGTAAAGCAGGTCGGGTTGGTGCTGGTCGATCAAGTCCTTGATACGCGCGAAGTAGGTTTGTCTCCACGAGAGTGGGGCCTCGCGTCTGGGACCGCCGGGGCCCCGGCCGCCCGGCTCCGGCGTCAGGAATTCCTTCGAGTACTCGTGGTAGAGATCGGCCCACTGCGGATCCGCTCCATCGTAAGGGACGCCGGCCATGGGCCCGGTCGCGTCGCTGCCGTGAGAAACCGGCCACCAGAGGTAGCTGAATGCCAGGTGCTCGCTCACGGCGAATTTCAGGCCTTGCTTCCGCGCGGCCTTTTCCCACAGACCGACAATGTTCTTTTTCGGCCCCATCGCGACCGAATTCCACCTCGGCTGGTGCTTCGAATCCCACAGGTCGAAGTTGTCGTGGTGGACGCCCATACTCATGAAGTATTTTGCGCCCGCCTTTTTGTAGAGCTGTATCAAATGATCCGGATCGAACTTGTCGGCCGTCCAGATTTTGCAGATATCTTTGTGGCCGAACTTCGAAGGATGGCCGAACCGCGCGAGGTGATCCTTATACTGCGGGCTGCCCTGAATATAGATGTTGCGCGCATACCAGTCGCCATCCTCGGCGGCCGATTGCGGTCCCCAATGCGCCCAGATGCCAAACTTGGCGTCGCGGAACCATTGTGGGATCTGGTACGCCTCCAGCCCCTTTTTCGTCCCGTCGAAGGGGCCCTTCTCGATTTCCGGAACACTGCCCTGCGCGAGCGACTTGCGCGGGAGAAGGAGCGCGGGTGCTCCGGCCATAACAACGATGGCATTTCGCCTGCTGATCTTCATGAACTCATTGCCTCCTATAAATGTTCCTGCTTGAACCGCCCTGGTCCGGCCGCACCACGCGGGGGCCGCAATTTGACTGCCGCATTCATCGTACTCCATTGCCGGCAACTGGAGTGGCGATTGTCTTGATTTCCGCCGCCGGCGATGCCAGTGTCAGCGCGACGATGGTATCGACGGCATCCGCATTCCCGTTCAGCGTAATCTCCACGGAATTACTGGCTTGTTTACAGGTGGCGCTTCCCCCGGTGAGGCTGGAGCACCTCAGTATCCTGGCCGGAAGAGCCGGAAGCGAAAGCGTCTTGCCGCTGGGATTGAGGATATGCAGATAAATCGTCCTGTCGCGATAGGTTGAAACGCCAAAGTCGCCCGGCAGATAGGGGCCGCCACGGGTGGCATAAATGCTCTGGCCGTACCGCTTGAGCCAATCGCCAACTTCGCGGAGACGCGCGGCGTGTTCCGGCGCGATTTGTCCATCGGGACGCGGGCCCACGTTGAGCAGCAGATTTCCGTCGCGTCCGACGGCGCCAACCAGCAGGCGAATGACATCGTTCAGCGGCTTGACCTTGGCGTTCAGTTGATAGCCCCAGGCTCCGTTGGTCAGGGTCGTGCAAAGTTCCCAGGGGTGCTGGTTGTCGAAACTGCCCATGGCGCGGTCGCCTTCACGCGATTGAAAATCCGCTGGGGCGTCGGTGCGGTTGTTAATGATGATCGACGGCTGAAGCTTCCTTAGATTGCCGACCGCTTGATCGTCCTGCCAGGAGAACGAACCGGAGTAGTGCTGACCCCTTGGCCGCCCGCTCCATCCTCCTTTGAAGCCGACGCCGCCGAACCCCAGCCAATCGACGCCGCCGCCGTCGAACCAGAGGATGTCGATTTTGCCGTAATGAGAGGCCAGGTCGTTGAGTTGGCGATGATACTGCGCGCGCATCTCCACGGCGCTTGCCCGGTAGAGATCGGGGAAGAAGAAACCGGGGAATCGCCAGTCGAGCGGCGAATAATAAAGACCGACGCGCAGCCCAGCCTTGCGGACGGCGTTCACGTAGGCGGCAACGAAGTCGCGGTGAGCCGCCGACTTCATGGCCGTAAAATCGCTGCCCGGATCGTCGAACAATGCGAACCCATCATGATGGCGCGCAGTAAGCACGGTGTACTTCATGCCAGCCGCTTTGGCAATCGCAGCCCAGGCGTCGGGGTCGAACTTGTCTGGATGAAATTGGGCGGCCAGTTTGGCGTACTCGGTGACCGAAATCTGCTCGTTCCATTGCACCCATTCGCCGCGGCCGAGAATGGAATAGACACCCCAATGCATGAAAAGACCGAACTTAGCGTCGCGCCACCAAGCAATGCGCGAAGCCGCTCGATCGTCGGAAACCATCGACTGCTGGGCTCGGGCGGCGGATATCATGCCCAGGATCATTAATAAAGCCCATGTGACCCTGGTGGTGGTCGCAATTCTCTTCATTTTGTCCCGTGCGAACGACGCAGCCACGTCCACCGAATGGGCGCGACTGCATCGTCAGCGGTACGCCGGAGGCAGCTAGAAGCCGACTTTCATAGCAAACTGTATCACGCGGGGGCCGCGGGATGAGGTTACCTGGCCGAACAGGGAGTTGGTCTGATTCAAGTTGTTGTCGAACTTTGCCGACGTATTCACACCCGACCATTGAGCGTGGTTGAAAGCATTGTAGAACTCACCACGAATTTGAATCTGGCCTCTCTCGTGAATGCGGACATTCTTGAATACCGCCAGGTCCCACTGGTTCTGTCCAGGACCTAGAAACATATCCCGGCCAGCGCTTCCGATATAGCCCAGCGCGGGTTGCGAGAACACGCTCGTATCAAACCACCTGGTAAGGGAATGGTCGCCGTATCCCAACTGCGGATTGCCGTTGACATTGATTCTCTGCCCATCGCCGCCGCCGATCAAATCGGCGCCGCTTACAGTGCTAAAACTGACGCCGGTGGGAGCGCCACTGGCGAAGGTGGTTGTCCCCGACACATTCCAATGCCCTAAGACGGCGCCAGCAAACGGATTGCGCAGATGCTGAGATCCCGGAAGCTCATAGAGCCACGAGAAATTCGCGATGAAGGGTCGGTCAAATGACGCTTCACCGTAGTCAAGCAGGACTCGGCTCGCATAGACAGATATCCCGTTTCCGTCGGTTGAACCGTAATCCATGGCTTTGGACCAGGTCCAATTCGCCTTGAACTCCAGCCCGTGTGAAAACCTCCGGTTCGCCTGGGTCTGGAGAGCATAGTAGCTCGAGTTTCCGATCGGCTCCGAGTAGGTGATACTCCCTAAGCCAACGTAGGGCCGAAGGAAATTGTCGGCAAGCGGCTTGCCGGGCAGCGTTGGGTCCTGGCTGCTGGCGAGAAACCTCTCACCGTATGGAAGCTGGTTCAGGTTTTGGGACATCCTAAGGTGACGCCCCAAATTGCCGACAAAAGCGACATCAATCACCGTTGCAAAGCCGACCTCCCGCTGGACGCCAGTGCTGAAACTATAGCTGGATGCCATTTTGGAATCGTTCACTCCCGACGCACTGCCGGGAAAGAGAGTGCCCGCACTGTTCAAGAACGTGGAGAGTGTTCCATAGTAGGTCGTCGGTGTATACGTGAGCGGTGGGTCCTGCTGATACTGGTTGGTCAAGCTGGTCGGCAGGTAACTGATTCCGAACCCTCCCCGGACGGCTGTTTTCCCATTGCCGAACGGATCCCACGCAAAGCCAATTCTGGGTGCTGCAACGAGGGCTTGGTAACTGCTGAGGCCCCGTGGCACTCCAGGTTGACCGGCAACTATCATTCCATCCGCGGGATTGCCCACTCCGGGCACAAGCGCGCCTATATAGACGGCAGGCAACTGCGCCCCTGTCACCGGGTTCACCGCGATGCGCACTCCCGCCGAGTTTAGGCCGGGAGCATAGAGCACAGATGCCTGGGCCGGGTTCCAGGCCGTGGAGCTGAAGCCGGCCATGAGATTTTGCCGCTGCCACCACGGAAGCCGCGTTGTAAAGCGCACTCCCAACTCTAAGGTGAATTTCCGGTTTACCTTCCACGAATCCTGTGCATACTCTTCGTATGACCGTTCGCGCCAATCCGCGCCGATGCGTTTCTGGCTTTCCGTATACGTGTCGAAAACCCCAGCGATGGCGTTCGCATAGCCGTAGCCTGTATCCAGCGGGTTGTTCACATCGTGGCCAAACGCGAAATTGCCTGCATATGCGTTCGCGGGATTGCCCTTCCAAATCCGAGAAACATAGATATCGAGTCCCGCCTTAAACGTGTGTTTGCCGACAACTTTGGTGACGTTGTCGATAATGGTGAAAATGGTAGTCCCGCCATCAATTGGAAAGCGGTTGTCCGTACTAAATCCAGCCGCACTCGGAACATCGGAAAAACTCATGAACGGTATGACATTATTTCCATTGGCGCTTGGATACCATTGCCCCAACCCCTGGAGACCATAGGTGGACCGTTGAATCTTGGCCCACTGCGATTGATCGATCGGACCACCAGGTTCATCCCAGTGATGAACGCCCAAAGTCGTTTCGTTAATCAACGTAGGGGTGATATCGTATATCAAGTTGATTGATGGGGTTTCAATCCGGGTATCGTAAAAACCCTTGTCCAGTCCCCAACTCGGGCCAGGAGTTCCGCCAACCGCGTAGCCTCTCTGGTCAGTATTGATTTGATTCATATGTCCGTACATGCGGAGTTTGTCCGTGAAGTTAAAGTCCAGTCTGTAAGTATAGTTATTGGTGCGGTTTACGGGAGTCTCCTGGAACAGGTAATTGTAGTTGCCGCCGCTAATGGCCCTGTTGGTAAAGTTCGGCAGGGGGAAGATGCTGAGGAGGTCCTGCCCGTAAGTGCTAATCTGGCTGGCCGGAATAATGTTGCCAGGGTACGGGGTACCCGTACTGGGCTGCTTGATGGGAATCAAGGCGCCGCCCACGGTGAGGCTCTGAGAGAAATTACCGGCGCGTTCCAGAGCCGTGGGCATGGTGTTTTGTACCAGCCCGTTAGGAATACCCGAGTAAGAGTATTGATCGTTGAAGAAGAAGAACACCCTGTTCCTGGAAGCGTTGAACTTCTTCCAGAATGGGACGTACAGAGGCCCTCCGATGCTACCGCCGCCAATCGCATATCTATACCTCGGTCTTATGACATTGCTGCGATTGTTGAAGAAGTCGTTGGCGTTTAGATCCTCGTTACGGAGATAGGCATATATATCGCCATGAAATTCCTTCGTGCCCGCCTTGGTCGCCAAATTGATGGTAGCTCCGCCACTTTGGCCATATTCAGCCTGATAGTTCGAAGTGTTAATGTGGATTTCGGATAATGCATCCGTAGCTTCAGTTGCATCAAGCTGACCCTGGCTGGATGGATCGGAGGCCATGACTCCATTCATAGTCGGAATCGAGGCGCTCCAGCGCGTTCCGTTGATGCTCCCATATGGCGCAAATACCTCGCCTGGCGTGTTCGGATCGGTAGCTCCGGAAATTCCCGGCAGGCTCCTCATGAGCCCGTTGAAGTTCAATCCGCGAGCGAGCAGAGCACTGATTTCTTGTTTGTCAAGGTCGCCCGAACGTTCCGCGCTTTCGGTTTGAACGGGAGTGACGCTGGCTTCTACGGTCACCGACTCGGTGGCACTGCCGACAGCCAGGGCGAGCGTCCCGACGGACCTTCTCTCAGCGGCCGTGACGACAATGTCCTTTTGTTCGAGCCGCGCGAAACCGGCGGCCTGAACGGAAATGGTGTAGGTACCCGGCGCCGGGACGGCCTGAAAAGCGAAGTTCCCGCTGGCGTCGGACTTCTGCGTCCCGACGACAGCCGTGGTGTCCTGGCTCGTCAGGGTCAGGGTGGCGCCTGGCACGCCGGCTCCGGATGGGTCGGCCAGGATGCCGGATATGGTAGCCTCCTGTTGGGCGAAGACCGACGTGGACAGAATGGTTAGGAAGGCCGCCAGCAGGAATGCCGCAAAGGCGAAGCCCTTTTGCAGGCATGGAGCCGCGTTGGCGCACTTGGCTGAAGAATCAATAACTTGCGGGGCTGTTGCCTGGAATGGCTGGACAAGCCGAGAGGGTTGCATGATCTTCTAAACCTCCAAATAGTGGTTGCAATCCAGATTAGCATATCAGGATACATCGATAAAGTCAACGAAAAATATCAAAGCTGTAACGGTAGCTGTGCGGCTGTGCAAAGCTCCCTACGACAATCTCATAGATTTCGATAATAAACTGAATCTAAATAACTTATATCCTGATGGCGCTGGAAATTCGGGGCAACGCTATGGACAACCAGGATCGCCTTCTGTATCATAATTATCGCTTACTGCATCGGTCATCTAGACATGAAGAGCAACTCTGAAGTGCATATCGACCGCCAGTTGGCAGAATGGGCCCATAATCCGTCAGCAATTCGCGCAGTTGCTCAAACCGTGAGGTTCACCTTGTAGACCAATGCCTCGGGTGAGGGCGTGGAGTGGGGTGGCGAGATGTACAATGCGTCATCACCTTGTTTCCATTCGAGCTTTTCGCTGCTGCCGAGCAGAGCGATCGATTCGATGGAGCGGTCAAGAAGCTTAGGCGTCATACCGAGCGATTGGATACGGAGTTCGCGGCTCGACACGCCAAGTTCGCTTCAACATCTGCTTACCCTCGTCACCGTCGGAACTCCGGGAGCTACTACGTCGGCCTGGATATGGCTTATTCGCCTCCAACTTCCAGGGCGTTGGGCCTCGTCCACGAGCCCCGAAAACCTAGTGCGGACGTAAATCACGCTGGATTACGTCGAGTGCGACCGCATCGGCGTACTCCTGATCTTGGCTTGAGTACGCCACATCGGCCAGCATCGGTAAATCAGGGTCAATATCGAGAAGCGCTGTCAGTTCCTTCTCACGCCCGGAACCAGCGACTGGACCGTACTCATTCCACAGGCGACCAGCGACATCCGTCGCGGGCGTGTTTAGGAGCCACCACCCAACGTGTTCTTTTAGCTTTGCGGCAAGTTGCTGAGCGTCCGCCCGCGATTCCAGCAACAGCGCTGTGCTCGGAGCGAGCCGCAGATTCCGCGCGCCCACCCTCTCGATAAACCCCAGCGCTTCATCTAGGTCGCGTGGCAGCTTGTTGCCGGATGCGAAACGAAGGTAAACGGTAATTTGACTGGATTCCGCATCACGACAAATCTCTCGCACCGAGTCCTCGAATCCCTTCCACTGATCGGCCAGGGTGATGTTGTTCTCCACCGGTTTGTGAAGTGATAGGAGAAGATCGTGCGCGCCGATGGCTGGCATCTTCGCCACGACGTTCCGTATCGACTCCATACTGCGCCGGTATTCCGATTCAATATTGTTCACCAGGCGCAGATCGGGAAAGAGGTTGATGCCCGAAGTCAAATCAACAAGCACTCGTACCTTCTGCAGCCCGAGCCAGCCGGCTTCTTTTTGAAGGGTGCCGGGTTCGCGGTCGGCCAAATACTTCCAGTCCACGGAGACTCCGTCAAAGTGTTGAAAGAACGTGGGCCGTGAGAGAATCTCATCCTGAATCCTTCGCATGCCTCGAAGGGGTAGGAATCTGCTTTTGGGGTTAGGCGGCGGGACCGCATGAGGCAGTTCCTCGACACCAGTCTCTTCCACGCGAACCCGAAATATTCGAATGTCGGCACCGGCGATGGTGTCCTTCCCGCTGACTCCGATCGGCGCCTTCTCAAAGCCCCCTGGCAAATAGCCGACGGCTTGCTTTTCCGATTGGTCGAGGGGCAGTTCCTCAACCGACTTGATCGGTCCCACATTTGAAACAATACGCATCGGCAATTCCCGCAGCGAATTGTTGGAGATCCCAAGCGTATAATCCCCCTTGCCGCGGCGGCAGGTAATTAATGAGAGACCGTCCCCGACATCGAAGTATTTCTGTCCTTGGAATGCGGCCGCAAGCACAGTTCGCACGTGCCGCAGCATTGGATAGGGATTGGGCAGTGGCTTGTCTTCCACGCGTACAACCGGTTCTTTGACTGCGCTGGCCGATGAGACCCCGAAAGGATTGGCAAACACCGTGACGGACCCCTTCCCGGCGCCCGTCTCAACTATCGCTGGCGTCCCGTTCACACTAGCAAGAATCCTAGCGGCGCGAGGAAAGAGAATCGGGAACAGATCGAATGGTTGATCCTCGGTGAGAGAACTACTTCCAACCGATATTCTTTGTCCGGCGCTGAAACTCCTCGGACGCCCTTGACTTTGGATTCCAGCTAATCCACCGGGCAGCTTTCGAAGAGAGCCGGCAGTAATAAATAACCTCCCTCCCTGCTCGACGTACGCCTGAAGCTTGTCTCGGATTTCTAAACCTCCCGATAGCTCGCCTGCCACGACCAGCACTGGGTAGCGGGAGAGCAACCAGCCAGGAGCATCGCTGAGGAGGGCGTCGGCTGAATCACCATATGGTGTCGCGGTGGCGAAACCCTGTTCATCGTGAAAGAACGACGAATCTCGATATCCCGGATACAGCATATCGAAGACATCGTTCATAAGGTAATCACCCGGACCATATGGCAGATTGCCCCAGACGCGATAGAGGATGTTGTTGTAATCGGGAAAAATCCAGCCTGTATAGAAATCGTTCATGACGGCGATTGGAGTCTGCATCACGCCGGGCTGGCCGACTTCCCGAACCCACTTTTGCGCCGCCTGCTGAATCCGTCCGATAGGTGACAATTGGTCGCCATCAAACCATCCATCCTCGAATCCCACAACCACGGAATTATACAAGATGTGGCTATACAGCAGGCGTTTCATCAGAGCCAGGCTGGTCCCTCTTGTTGGCGTCCCTCGAGGACCGTATCTCTTGCCCCCCCACCGGTTGTAGATGGAGGCGTTGCCGAACCAGGGAACACCGTACTGTTTGCCTGCTCCCCGATTGAACGCGTAGAAGACCTGCGCGTTCGGGTGCTTCTGGGCAGCCTCGGCTCCAACCATCGTGTACAGACCTTCCTTCACTAAATAGTGTCCGAAGGGAATTGTAACCAGTGCCGCCATTTTGTTGCCCAGGTCATTTCCGATTCCTTCCACGTGGTTGTGGAAGTTGAGATACTGGAGGAGACGGTCGCCTGAAGACGGATACATCTCTGCGGCATAGGCTATTACATAGCGACCGTCCTGCTCGCCCATATCCATTCCAAGCCAATGATCGCCAAGCTTCGATTGGAATAAGCTAGCTGTCTCCGGCGAAAATGTAAATTGGTGCCATTGCCCGGGTCCGGAGCCGGGCACATAGCCCCAAATTTCATACAGGAACAGATTCCGACGCTTCATCTCCTCAACCATGTCGGGAATGTTAGTAGCGGTTAGAAATCTGGAGTTCGGCCAGATCACATCACCCAAGTCGAAGGTCTTGGTATAGCGCTCGAAATCGTCAGCGTAATTGACAAGCTTATTATCGCGAATCTGGAACTGGCGCATCGTGGTGAAGTGCGCCTGATTCCCAAAGACGCCCCAGTCAGGCGGCTTCACGCTGCGGCGGGCGTCGTCGGGATGCCCCCGCGGATTCAGAAGTTGCCCATAAACCTTCAACGGGGTTGTTTGCTTGGCTGCGCCACTCCTAGTTTTTGCCTGGGTAGCCAGCAATGTTGCGGGGATCGCCTTCAGAGCTTGACGTCGATTCATTTCGGATTAGCCTCCTTCGGCACTTCTAAAGCTATATCGGGAAACTCGCGGTGGTGGCAAATTCCTCCAAATTTCCGAGATCCAACATCTGCCCGCCCTCGTCACCGTCGGAACTCCGGATCTGCAGCCAGGATCGAGATCCTTTTGCCTAGGTTTAGAACGTCAAACGAAGAGCTTTCGGCTCGGCCTTCCGGTCGAGCGGCTGGACACAAATAACGTTTAAGTTAAAGATTATGCGCAGGACTATTCCGTTGTCAAGCAAAATCGGTTAGGAGGTTTCGGCACTCGTACACCAGCCGCCCCCACGGCGCTCCGAGGGGGTACTTCCCTCGACCCCAGGGCCTGTCAGCAGACGACTTATGTTGTTGAAAAGCAATGTGCCGGTTCATGACATGCAAGGCTCGCCCCCTTCTGAGAGGGTCGCGGGATGCTTCTTTGTGGCCTCAGCACCACTCGCATACGGAAAAAGGAAGGAACCCGCTCCTCACAGACTATATTGCACTGAGTCTAAATCACTTGCATACGCCAGCCGCCAGAATTCGGGGAATGCGGAGCCACTGCAACCCCAAAAAACTATGGACAATCACCACCTCCGTTTGTATAATGAGTATCGTTTACTTCAACGGCATCCAATTATGAAAACCAACTCTGAAGTGCACATTGACCGCGAGCTCAATGCTGACGACCTGATCGTCATCGCCGGCGCGGGCGGGTTCATCGCCGGGGCCTTGGCGCGCCATTTTCACGAACTGGGCTTCACCCGCATCCGCGGCATCGACCGCAAGCCTTTGCCGGAATGGTACCAGCGCGTGCCGGGAGTGGAGTGCCTCTCCATGGACCTGAGCGAGAAGGCCAACGCCATCCGGGCGGTGGAAGGCGCCGCGGAAGTTTATAACCTGGCGGCCGACATGGGCGGCATGGGGTTCATCGAGCACTTCCGCGTGGAGTGCCTGCGCAGCGTCCTGGTGAACACTCACCTGATCGACGCCGCCTGGCGCGCCGGCGCCGAGCGCTATTTCTTTTCCTCCTCGGCGTGCGCTTATAATACGGATTTGCAGAAGGACCCCCACGTCCGCGCGCTCAAGGAATCGGACGCGTATCCAGCCATGTCGGAGCGCGGCTACGGCTGGGAGAAGCTGATCTCGGAAATGTTCTGCCAGGAGTATTGGGCCGAGCGGGGTCTGGAGACCCACTTCGCCCGGTTCCACAACATCTACGGTCCGCACGGCACCTGGTTCGGCGGGCGCGAGAAGGCACCGGCGGCCATTTGCCGCAAGATGCTCGAGGCGATCGACTCCGGCCGGCACTCGATCGAGATCTGGGGCGATGGCACGCAGACGCGCAGTTTCTGTTTCATTGACGATTGCGTGCTCGGCATCGACCAGATTATGCATTGCGACCGGCTCATCGCCACGCCGATCAATCTTGGTTCGAGCGAGCTCATCTCCATCGACAACCTGGTCGGCATGGTCGAGGACATCGCCGGCGTTAAACTGACGCGCACTTACGACTTGAATGCGCCCAAGGGCGTGGCCGGGCGGAACAGCGATAACACCTTCATCCGGCAGGTTCTCGATTGGGAGCCGCGGACAACTCTGCGCGCGGGAATGGAGAAAACCTATGCCTGGATTGCCGAGCAGTTCGCGGACCGTAAGGCCGGCAAGCGGGTGGTGACGGACTAATGCCCGAAGCTCTTGCTTTCGAAGCCGTGGCCAGGCCGGAGGCAGCCGATATCGGCGACTTGATCGGCAGTATCCCGCACCGGTTGGCGCTGGCGGGTGGCTGGATCGACCAGCCGTTCGTCTCCGCGCTGAACCCTCATCCGCCCGGGTCCATGGTAGTGGTCGGCCTCGAACCCGACCGCTGGTTTATGGACCGCGCCGGGATCGCCAGCGGCACCCGGAAAGTGGCCCTGCGCATATGGAACGGCGTACTGCCGGACCGGCCGCGCGAGCACCTGGTCCGCGAGCTTTACCGGGCCGAGAACGACGGGCGCGCGGAGCCCTCCGGGTCCCAGGACATGATCGGCCTGATCTATCCCGGTGTGAGCCGGCTCGACTATGACGCGGCGCACGAGGGCGGATATTTCCCGGTGCACGTGGAGTCGAACTGCGAACCCGGGATCGCTCGCTGGCTGGAGCGCGTCCTGCAACTGGTACCCATCAACCAGCGGCCCGAGGGCTACAATCCCCTGGGCGTCAAGAACCTCGATCCGTTGTGGATCGAGCGGCTGGGGCAAACCGGCCGATGCTGCTATGAGGCCATTGTCAAGCGCAACCTGCGGGCACTGGGCGATTCGATGAACGGGTGCATGCAGTGCTGGGAGACCATCCTTCCACATACCGTCCAGCACCCCACGATTGTCTTGGACCTGAAAGCCATTCTCGCCAACTTCCAATCCCGCTATCCCGGAGCGATGTACTCGGGATGTGGCGGGGGCTACCTGATCGTAGCCTCGGAGGAGGATGTGCCTGGGTCTCTTCGCGTGAAAGTCCGGACTTCCTGAGCCGTATGAGACCATGGCAATGATGAGCACTTCCAACGCCCAAACCGAACCTGTGGGAGCCTCCAAACACCCGCTCCTGCCCATGCAGAACATCCTGCCCTTTGTACTGGTCACGGCTCTGTTCTTCCTCTGGGGCATACCCAATAATCTGAACGATGTTCTCATCCGGCAGTTCATGAAGTCGTTCGAGTTGACCCGTTTCAAGGCCGGGCTGATCCAGTCGGCGTTTTACATGGGCTACTTCCTGCTTTCCATGCCCGCCGCCCTGGTGATGCGCCGCTTCAGCTACAAGGCGGGGCTGGTGACCGGTCTCTTGCTGTATAGCGCCGGCACCCTGTTATTCTGGCCGGCGGCGGTGGTTGGGAAGTTCGCATTCTTCCTGTGCGCGCTGTTTGTCATCGCCAGCGGGCTGGCCTTCCTGGAAACCGGCGCCAACCCGTTCATCGCGCAGTTGGGAGATCCCGCCAGTTCCGAACGCCGCTTGAACTTCTCTCAGGCGTTCAACCCGCTGGGCGCCATCACGGGCGCGCTGGTGGGTACGGTCTTCATCTTCTCCGGAATCGAGCTCAAGGGGAATCAGGTACAGGCGCTCAAACTCGCGGGGCGATACCAGGCTTACCTCCAGCACGAAACCATGCGCGTCATTACGCCCTACCTGGTGCTGGGCTGCGTGACGCTGGCGTGGGCGCTCATAATGGCGCGGACCAGGTTCCCGGCCATCGGCGCCGAGAAAACGGTGGGCGGAGAGAAAGGGAGCCTCAAAGAACTCCTGCACCAGCGCCATTTCCTCATCGCCGTCATCGCCATGTTCTTCTACAACGGAGCGCAGGTGGGGACCTGGAGCTATTTCATTCAGTATGTTCAGGACTACACCCACCAGCCCGAGAAACTGGCCGGATACTTTCTTTCCGGAACGCTGGTGGCTTTTGGGATGGGGCGATTCTCGGCAACTTATCTGATGCAGTTCGTGCGGCCCAACCTGCTGATGGGCGCCTACGCCGTGACGAACATATTCCTGGTGGGCGTCGGTGTGTCTTACCCCGGCTGGATCGGCCTGTGGTCCATCTTCCTGACCAGTTTCTTCATGTCGCTGATGTTCCCGACCATCTTTGCCCTGGGTCTGAAGGAACTTGGACCGAACACCAAGCTGGGCGGGTCGATGATCGTGATGGGCATTGTGGGTGGCGCGGTCTTCACGCCGATCATGGGGCTGATTGCCTCGCACAGTATGGCGCGGGCGATGCTGGTTCCGCTGTGCTGTTACGTCGTCATCGCTTATTTCGCGTTCATAGGATCGAAGGTGCGGGCCTTACGCTCGAAAACCGCTTGAGACTTTGGGATTACCTGATACTGACCGCGTCCAACGCCTTGCAGGCGCGGGCGTATGAAAGCCAGTTGCAGGCCCGGCGGGAACTGGGCTTGCTGCCGCAGGTCGGCGAGGCATTCGTGGTGCCCGATCTCGAAGGCCGGCGCATTGGCAGCGGGGGCAGTACCCTGTGCTGCCTGGTCGAGATCCTGCGGCGGGAGCGGGCGCGGCGTGGTATCGACCTCGGCGGCAGTGGCGCAGTCGAGGAAGCGCTGGGCCATCTGCGCATCCTCATCGTTCACGCAGGGGGCGACTCGCGGCGTCTGCCGGCCTACGGGCCGTGCGGTAAGATCTTCGTTCCCTTGCCGGGCGCGCCCGCCTCGGCGCTGCCACCGGCGCTGTTCGACCGGCTCGTGCCTGCCTTCCTGGCGCTGCCGGAGGGCATGCCGGGCAGGGGACAGGTGGTGGTGGCGGCCGGCGACGCTCTCATCCGCTTCGACGCGGGAGCCGTGGAATTTTCGCAGCCGGGCCTCATCGCGCTGGGCTGCTACGCTACCGCCGCGGAAGCCAGCCGGCACGGCGTCTTCTGCATGGGCGCGGGCGGAGCCGTGTCCCTATACCTACAGAAGCCGTCCATCGAGACGCAGCAGGCGGCAGGGGCGCTTGACGCGGGCGGACGCGCGCCTTTGGATATTGGGGTGATGCACATGGACGCGGCCACGGCCGCGGCGCTGCTCGCCGCTTTCGGCGTAGAACCCGCCGGAGAGGGTAGCCTGGACTTTACGCCGCAAGCGCGCCGGCACATCCTCGAACACGGCGTGGACCTCTATCGCGAGATCTGTTGCGCTTTGGGGAGCGACGCCACCCTCGAACACTATACCGGCAGCGCGCGCGCGAGCGGCTCGACCTGGCCCGGAAAGCTGCTGGCGCAAGTCTTTCCGCCGCTGAATGCCATTCCGTTTTACGTCCAGCTTGTCCCGGCGTGCCGCTTCCTGCACTTCGGATCCACGCGGCAATTGATCGAAAGCGGCCTGGCGCTGGCGGAGGAGGACCGGAGCCTGCCACCGTCCTCCACCCTACTGGTGGTCAACAGCGCAGTCGGCGGGCAGGGCCGGGTCAGCGGCACCCATTCGTGGGTGGAAGGGTGCCGCATTACTTCGCTGCTGGAGCTATCCGGAAATGTGATCGCGGGTGTGGACGTGGACCAGCCGCTGGTGTTGCCACGTGAAGCGTGTCTGGAGGTCTTGCCCGGCCGCAGCCGCGGCGGCAAGAGGGTTCATTTCGTGCGGTGCTACAGTGTGCGCGACACGTTCAAGCGCTCGCTCCTCGGAGGCGCCCAATTCTGCGGACGGCCGTTGGCGAGCTGGCTGGCCGCCGCGGGCGTCCCTCCGGACGAAGTTTGGCCCGGCGTGGAGCATCTGGCGGAACGCAGCCTTTGGAATGCGCGCGTCTTTCCGGCCGAGCGCAAGGCCTCGGGATTCCGGCGTTGGCTGTGGATGTACGCGCCGGAGTCGGCCAGCGCCGCGGAGTTGCGCGCCTACCGCCTGGCCGGCCGCTACAGTGCGGCCGAGATCGCCCTACTGACCGATCAGGCGGCCTTTCATCGGCGGCGCGCGGAAATCTGGAGGAGTCTTTTCGTTTCCCGCCAGGGAATGCTGCCATAATAACGACATGCCCGTCCGAATGAAGGACATCGCCCGGGACCTCGGTGTGTCCGTCGTGACCGTCTCGAAAGTCCTCAGGAATCACGAGGACATCGGCGAGGAAACCCGGCAGCGTGTGCTGAAGAGAATGAAGGAGCTGGACTACCAGCCTAACCTGGCGGCTCGCGCGTTGGTTACCGGCCGTACGCTCACCATCGGCCTGGTGGTTCCCGATCTGGTGCATCCTTTCTTCTCCGAAGTGGCCAAGGGCATTTCCAGCGCGCTGCGCATCAAGGGCTACGGCCTGCTGATTTCCTCTTCCGAAGAGAATCCGGAGCTGGAGCGGGAGGAAATCAGCCAGATGCTGGCCCGCCGTGTGGACGCGCTGATTATCGCTTCTACGCAGTGGACGGTGGAGTCGTTCCGGCGCATCGAGGAACGCAAACGGCCGTACGTCCTGATCGACCGGTGTTTTGCCGGCCTGCCAGCGAATTTCGTCGGGGTGGACGACGAAGCTGTCGGCGTTCTGGCGACCGAGCATCTGATCTCGGTGGGCTGCCGCCGCATCGCGCACGTCCGCGGATCGGAAATCAGTCCGGCATTGGGGCGCCTGGCGGGCTACCGGCAAGCGCTGGCGCGGCACGGGCTCGAGGTTCCCGCCGATTATATCCAGACCGCGGGCACCAGCGACGATGCCGGGGACGTCGGCGGGCACGATGCCATGCTGCGGCTGTTGTCGCTGGAGCCGCGCCCCGACGGCATATTCTGCTTCAACGATCCGACGGCCATGGGGGTCCTGCAGGCCATTCTGGATAGCGGCCTGCGCGTGCCCGAAGACATCGCCGTGATCGGCTGCGGCAACGTGCGCCACGCGGAATTGCTGCGCGTGCCCTTGAGCAGTGTGGATCAGGACAGCGCCGGCATCGGGCGGCAGGCCGCCGCGCTGGCTCTGAGCCTGGTACAAGCCAAGGGCGAGAGACCGCGTCCCAAGACGATTCTGCTGCCGCCGAAGATCGTGGCACGGGAGTCGACGCGGCGTCAGATATAGATCACAATGACAATCAACAGACGAAGTGCCATGGCAGTTCTGGGAGGCGCTATTTCCTCCACCAGCTTGAACCGGCTATCTGCGGCGCAAGCGGAAGCGTTTGAATTCGGAATCGAGAAGGGACCTTTCCAGCCGACCCGGGAATCGCTGAAGGCCTACCGCGTACCGGATTGGTTTCGCGATGCCAAGTTCGGGATCTGGGCCCACTGGGGGCCGCAATCGGCAGCCGAATGCGGCGATTGGTACGCCCGCCGCATGTATTTCCAGGGCGAACGGCAGTACGAGTACCACTTCAGAACATACGGCCCCCAGTCGAAGTTCGGATTCAAGGATTTAATCGCCACCTGGAAGGCCGACAAGTTCGACGCGGATCGCCTGATGCAGCTCTACCAGAAGGCGGGGGCGAAGTACTTCTGCAGCATGGGTGTCCACCACGATAATTTCGACTTGTGGAACTCGAAGTATCAGCCGCGGTGGAACGCCGTGGCGTCGGGCCCGAAGCAGGACATCGTCGGTCTGTTCCGGAAGGCAGCCATCAAGCAGGGGATGAAGTTCGCGGTGAGCGAGCACCTGGCCTTCAGCTATAACTGGATGGCGGCCGCACATACCAGCGACAAGACCGGTTTCCACGCCGGGGTGCCCTACGACGGCGCCGATCCGCGGTACGCGGACCTCTACCACGCCCTGCCCAAGGATTACGACTACTCCCACCTGACCCCGCTCGGCATGTCCCTCGCGGCGCCGGAATCCTGGAAGCAGCTCTACTACAGACGGATCAAGGACCTGATCGATCAGTACGAGCCCGATCTGCTCTATACGGATGGGGGGATCATGTACGAGGAATACGGCCTCAACCTGGTGGCGCACCTCTATAACGCGAGCGCCAAGCGGAACAAGGGCAAAGTCGAGTCCATCTACACCAGCAAGTCGCGGCGGGACTGCGACGAGGGCACCTGTGTGCAGGACTTCGAGCGGGGCCTTGCGGCGGGGATCGCGGCCAACCCGTGGCAGACCGACACCTGTATCGGCGGCTGGCACTACGACCGGGAAGTCAAGTACAAGTCGCCGAAGATGGTGATCGACATGTTAGTCGATATGGTCAGCCGGAACGGCAACCTGCTGCTGAACTTCCCTCTGCCCAGCAGCGGCGCGCTGGACGACGAGGAGTTGTGGATTCTGTCCGAAATCACCAAGTGGATGGCGGTCAACAGCGAAGGCATTTACAGCACGCGTCCCTGGAAGATCTTCGGCGAAGGCCCCGGCACGCAGACCGCCGCCGTGCCAGGGCAGCGGTTCAACGAGAATAACCGCAAGGATTTGACCGCCGAAGATGTTCGCTTCACCACCAAGGGCAACGCGGTGTATGCCTTCGTCATGGGCTGGCCGGAGAAGGAAGCGGTTATAAAACCCCTGGGGACCAACAACGCCGGCATGAGGGTGGCCAACGTGTCACTGGTCGGATTCAACGGCAATCTCCAGTGGGCGCAGGAGGCCGACGGGCTGAGGGTGCAGATGCCGGCGGCCAAGCCGTGCGATTATGTGATCGCGCTGAAGATCAGCAGCGCGTAGGCGAATTGTGGGGCAGGTTTTTAACCTGCGGCGGATTGTCAATCCGCCTGCCGCCCTTGGACGCGCCCGCCGCCCCCGTTTGTGGCTCGCCGCTATGTGGGGCAGGCTGGCAGCCTGCGCGGCGGTTGGCTACCGCCGCCGTTCCGGGGCCCTAGGCCGATTGAAAATCGGCCGCAGCTTACAAAGCTGCCCCACAATGAAATCGCATACAATATCAGAGGTGATTACGATCCATGACTCCTTTCCGCTGTTCCGCATTCCTGGTATTGCTGACCGCGGCTGGCCTGGCCGGCGCCGACGTCAAGCACGTTGTGTTTGATTCCCACGCGAAGACGCGGGAGAAATTCGCCACTGAATACGTTCCCACTTTGATGCACGACTGGCCGGTCTCCGAGCACAAGTGGGCGCTCAAGGAACTCAACCCGGAGTTGCCCACCGACTGGTCCTCTTTCAAGTTTCTGGTGATGGAAGTGAAGGAGTCCACCGCCCAGCGCTTCCTGCTGCGGCTTTACACCGCGGGCGGCGTGCGCGCCCTGCGCTTCCACCAATTCGGCGGAGGCGTCTGGATTCGCGCGGCCGTGCCGTTAGCCTACTTCCAGAGCCAAAGCCAGGAAGGCCAGGATCTGGCCGCGGTCTTCAACAAGTCGCGCAATCCCTTCTGGATGGCGGTGGTGGGACCGTTCGGCCCCATCAATGCGGTCGAGTCGCTGGCCGTGGCCATGGTGGCGCCCGTCGGCAATCCCACGCTCGACATTCGCAATGTCCACCTTGCGAACGACGACCCCGGCTCCGAGGTGATCGACAAGCTGCCGGTGGTGGATGAATTCGGACAATGGATTCCGGCCGAGTATGCGGGGAAGGCCAAGAGCCTGGAGCAACTCAAGAGCGACTGGGACCGAGAGGACAAGTCCCTGCACTCCGGCGAGTTCGGCTACTGCAAGTACGGCGGCTTCGCCAGCACCAAGGCCAAGGCCACGGGCTTTTTCCGCGTGGAGCAGATCGATGGCAAGTGGTGGTTCGTCGATCCGGATGGGCACCTGTTCCTCTCCATGGGAGTCAACGGCATCGGGGCCGGCGGAGCCAACACGCGCGTCTCCGGCCGCGAAAGCTACTTCGCCGCGGAGCCTCCCGCCGATGTTCCGGCCGGTGCATCGGGGCGGCGCCCGGGGCCGGGCGACTTCTACGGATGGAACCTGGCGCGGCGATACGGCGCCGGCTGGGACGCCAAGGCCAGCGACATGGCCGTCCGCCGCATGGAAGCCTGGGGTTTGAACACGGCCCGGAGCGGGCTTTCGAAAGAGAAGTTGATGCCCTATGCCGCCATGTTGCGCGCCCCGCAGACCGCGCCCGTGTACATGGGCATGCCCGATGTCTACTCCGAGGAGTTTGCCCGCGCGGCGGATTCCTCGGCCAAGTCCCAGTTGGCTCCGATGAAGGACGATCCCTATGTGCTGGGATACTTCATTGGCAATGAGCCGGCGTGGCCGGGCCGGGAGTCGGAGCTGACCGGCATGATCCTGAAAGGCAAAGAAACCGAAACCCAGCGCAAGCTGAAGGCCTTTCTGGCCGGCGGCGACACCCCGGCGCGGCGCAAGGAATTCGTGCTGGCCGCCTTCGAACGCCAATTGCAGATCACCAACCAGGCCGCCCGCAAGTACGATCCCAACCACCTGAACCTGGGAATCCGCTTCGGGGCGCTGCCTCCCGACGACGTCATTCGCATGGGGCGCTTCTTCGACGTCTACAGCCACAACATCTACGAATACGCGCCCGACCGCGAGTGGGTGGCCAAGCTGTACAAGCTCACTGGCAAGCCGCTGCTCATCGGGGAGTTTCACTTCGGAACTCCCACCAGGGGGATGGCCGCGGCCCTGATGCAGGTAGCCAATGAGAAGGAGCGCGGCATCGCCTATCGCTATTATGTGGAGCAGGTGGCGTCGATGCCTTCATTCGTCGGAGCGCACTGGTTCGCCTGGCTGGACGAATCCGTGACCGGGCGTATGGACGGTGAGAACTACAGCTTCGGGTTCCTGGATGTTACCGATCGCGCGTCGGATGATTTTATACAAGGGGTAATCGCCGCCCACAAGCGGCTGCTGGCCGTGCATTCGGGCAAGGCGGCCCCGTTCAAGCAGAAAGCTAAGGTGCAGTAGGCCGCAACCGCTCTCTTACGTTCGCGGCTCTGAACGGGGCCGCATTCCGAGCCGCGAACGGTAGAGAGCGGTTGGCCTAAGTTTAGTTGGAGGTCAACGTATATGATGCGTAGCCAAATTCGTCTTTCCGCGCTAATCGCGCTGTTCACGGTATTGCTGGCGCTCGCCATTCCACTCTCTGCCGCCGACGTCCCGGCAGTGAAGGTGTGGGAGACCACCATGGTCATCCCCACTTACCTGGTTGGGGCCCCGGAGCCCAACCCTATGTTCTACTTCGGGCGGCAATCGCAGGGGGCGCAGGCGCCGGTCTATCCCTATCCCATGTACGACAATCTCACCGGCAAGAAGGTTGACAAGACCTACAAGATTGTCTACCTCGAGAATGAGTACGTCCGCATCGGCATCCTGCCGGAAATCGGCGGCCGCATGTTCGAAGGTGTGGACAAGACCAACGGCTACAATTTCGTTTACCGCCAGCACGTCATCAAACCTACGCTCATCAGCATCATCGGCGCGTGGATCTCGGGCGGCATCGAGTGGGACGTGATTCACCACCATCGGGCGACCACCTTCCTCCCCGTGCAGTACAAAGTGGAAGAGAACGCGGACGGCAGCAAGACCGTCTGGGTGGGCGAGCTGGAAGTGCGCCAGCGGATGGAGTGGGCGGCGGGATACACCCTGAGGCCGGGCAAATCCTACCTGGAGGCCAAGCTGCGAATCCTCAACCGCACTCCGGAGGTGAACACCATGCTGTGCTTCGCCAACGTGGCGGTTTCCGTGAACGACCAGTACCAGGTGATCTTCCCGCCCAGCACGCAACTGAGCACCGGCCACTTCAAGCGCGGATTCGACAAATGGCCGATCAGCGACGAGGGCGTCGACGTCAGTTGGTGGAAGAACCACCCTGGAGGCACCTCGATCTTCGCCTGGAACTACCAGGACGATTTCTTCGCCGGCTACGACCACGGCAAGCAGGCGGGAACCATGAGCGTCGCCGATCACAACATTGTGCCGGGCAAGAAATTCTTCGAGTGGGGCACGAATGCCGGCGCGCGCAACTGGGACAAGAATCTCACCGACTCCGATGGCCCCTACATCGAACTCATGTCCGGAGCCTATTCGGACAACCAGCCCGACTATAGCTGGCTCCAGCCCTACGAGGGGCGCTCGTTCTCGATGAACTGGTATCCGTTCCGGGACATCGGCGGCGTGAAGAAGGCCAATCTGGACGCGGCGGTGAACCTGGACGTGGCCAACGGAACCGCCAAGATGGGCTTCTATACCACCTCCGCGCATGCGGCGGCGAAAGTTACGCTCAAAGCGGGCCAGAAGGTGCTGTTCCAGGAGACCGTGGCCATCAACCCCGGCAAGCCCTATACCAAGCAGGTCGCCCTACCGGCCGGCATCGACGAGCACGATCTGGTAGCTTCCATTGCCGACGGCGGCAAGGAGTTGGTCTCCTATTCGCCCGTGCGGCTGACGCCCGAGGCGCGCCCACAGGGCGTGACGGACCCGCCGCCGCCGGCCGAGGTCAAGACCAACGAGGAGCTGTATCTCATCGGTCTCCGCGCGCAGCAGTTTCACGATCCGGTCACCGATCCCATGCCCTATTGGGAAGAAGCGCTCCGCCGCGACGCGGGCGATTCGCGCGTGAACACCGTCATGGGCATTACGGCCTTCAAGAAGGCCAGGTATGCGGAGGCCGAGAAGTATTTGCGCACCGCCCTTGCGCGGCTCACGGCCCAATTCACCGACCCCAAGGATGGCGAGGCCATCTACTACCTGGGGGCCACGCTGAAAGCGGAGGGCAAGACCGACGAGGCTTACACCAACTTCTATAAAGCAACCTGGAGCGAGGCCTGGAAGGCTGCGGGCTACTATTCGCTGGCTCAGATCGCCACGGCGCGCGGCGATATGACCGCCGCTCTCGGTTTTGTGGACCGCTCGATCGACTCCAACGCGCTCAACATCCGGGCGCAGAACTTGAAGGCCGCCGTGTTGCGGCGCACCGGGCACCCCAAGGAGGCTCTGCAATTGGTGGCCACGGCCGCGCATAAGCTCGACCCGCTCGACGTGCGCTCCATGGCCGAACGCTGGCTGGCCTCGAAGGACCCGGCGGCGGCGAAGACGCTCACCTCCACCATGATCGATAATCCGCAAACGGCTCAGCAGATCGCCGCCGAGTACCTCGACGCCGGCTTGTGGCAGGACGGCACGGACGTGCTCTCGCAAATGGTGGCCGCGGTCCCCGACAAAGCCAAGGTCCACCCCATGGCCTATTACTATCTGGGCTACTTTGCGGAGAAACTGGGCCAGGCGCCGAAGGCCTCCGAGTACTTCAAGCTGGCTCAGAGCATGCCTCCGGACTACGTGTTCCCCTTCCAGAACGAGGTCATCGACGTGCTGCGGGCCGCGATCAAGGCCAACCCTCGCGATGCGCGCGCGCCCTACTACCTGGGCAATCTGTTGTACGACTGGCAGCCGGAGGAGGCCGCTAAGCTTTGGCAAGCCTCCGAGGCGATCGACCCGTCTTTTGCGATCGTCCATCGCAATCTGGCCACGGCCTACACGCACCAGAAACCCACGCCCGATATCAACCGGGCCATCGCGGAACTTGAGAAAGCGGTTTCGCTCGACCGCAAGTACGCCCTGCATTTCGCCGAGTTGGATGAACTCTACGAGCAAGCCGGCGTTCCCATTGAGAAGCGCCTGGCGCTGTTCGAGAAGAACGCGGCCGTGGTGGCGCAGCGAGATGACGCGCAGAACCGCGCCGTGGCGCTCAAGGTGGACGCGGGCAAGTACGACGACGCCATCGCGATGATGACCGGCCGGAAGTTCGCGCAGGCCGAAGGCACCAACCTCAACGTCGGCGACCAGTGGACCAGCGCGCACATCCTGCGCGGCCAGCAGGAGATCGCGGCCAAGAAGTATAAGGATGCGCTTGCCGATTTACAGGAAGCTGTCACCATACCCGATAACCTGCCGGCGCGCGGATTCGGCGAAGGCGGCAGCCACAGCGCCGAGGTGGACTACCTGACAGGGCTGGCCTACGAAGGTTTAGGCGACCATGCCAAGGCCACTGAGTCATGGAGCAAGGCGTCAGCCCCCGCGCCCTCCGGCATGGGACGGCGTGGTGGCGGAATGCCTGCCGGCGCGGGCGGTGGAGCTCAATCCTACTACCAGGCGCTGTGTCTTCAGAAGCTCGGCCAGCCCGATAAAGCCAAAGCGATGTTCCAGGGCCTGGTGGATTCCGGCCAGCGTGCGCTCACGCGTCCGGCGCCCGCGGAAGGCGGACGCGGCGGCAGAGGCGGGTCACAGACGGCGCGCCTCCGTTCGGCCAACGCGCATTACGAGATCGGGCTCGGCTACCTGGGTCTGGGTGAGGCGGCCAAAGCGAAGGCGGAACTGTCGCAGGCCGTCGAGACCAGCCCCGACTTGCTGGGCGCCAGGACGGCGCTGGCGGGGTTGAAGTAGAAGTGCACGATAGTGGTCCGCGGCGCACCGTGGAGCAGGCGTTTCGCTCGCCATGCCGGTATGCCTACCGGCATTCCCCGAAGAACGTCGGCACGGACGCCGACGTGGCAACCTGAAAGGTCGCTCCACGCGCCGCTCGACACTAATAGCGGGCAACCTGTGGAGGAACCGCGGGATGCGGTGGTGGGCCGGCATCATGGGCCCTGGACCGTTACGAATGCGCCGGCCTGGGTGCTCTTGCCGCCGATCTGCGCCACAATCGCCGCGTCGCCAGTGGGAGCACCGGGCGGGACCTGGACATTCAACTGCCACACGCCGGCCATGGTGATTCCGGCCCACTGAACCTGTGCCGGCAGGCCCCCAATCGTCATACTGATGGCGGAGAGGTTAACGACCGGCGCCGCAGTGGTGACCACCTGCCCGGAGGGAGTGGGCGGCGACGTTGGCCCGAACCCGGTGGTGTACAGGATAATCACCTCGCCGGGTTTCGCCGGGCTGGATGCTCCCGGATACAAGCCGGGCGGCCCCACAATGGAATAGTCCGCGTGCTGCGCGGCCACATATCTGGCGTTCGCAGCCTGGTACATGAACAGACCGGGGGAGAAAGTCTGCATGGTGGTGGTGAACGTGGCCGTTCCTTGCGGAGTGGTCACCGCCACCTGGACAGGTCCGGTGGCGGTGTCATCCGGCACCTGCACGTTGAGTTGGAGGGGGCTGATGTAGTTCACCGCCGCCAGTCTGCCGTCGATGGTGACGCTGACTCCATCCAACAGCGTGGGCAGCTTGCCGCCGACAATTTCGCTGCTCAGCCACCCCCGCGAGGTATATGCCAGGTTGGTGCCGTAGATGGAAATCCAGGCACCGGGGGAAATGCCCGGTTGGGAGCCCGCAGCGTCGACAACCGCCGAGATATGCGGGGGGGTTGCTGCGATCTTGGCCACGAAGCCGTGGTAGCAGCATGTCGGAACGGGAGACGGGTTGGTGGTTTCGAATGCGCCCGGAGTGGTGATCAAGTCGGCGCCGATGTTATTGCCGGCCACGTATAGGTTGCCGGAGGCGTCGATCGCCAGGCCGCCTGTCGTCATGCCATCGAGCCGGCCGGACCCGACGTCCGTGGCGAATAGCAGGTTCGCCCCCGCGGGATCGAGTTCGGCAACCACCTGCCCGGGGCTTCCGCCGCTCCCGGGAGGCTCGACGGGGTTGACTAATGGGAATTTCGTATTGGCGATTCCCGTGACGTAAACATTCCCCCTGCTATCTAACTGGATGGGACCGAGATCGGATAAGTTGTCGCCTCCATCCTGCCTGGATCCGCCCACGTAAGTGGACCATAGAATGGAAGTCGCCGTTGAGTTGAGTTTGGTCACGTGGCCGGCCGAGCAGGTTCCTGCCGATCCGCAAGCCGGTCCATAAACGCCGCTGGTCACCGGAAAATCGCTGGAGTTGGTGTATCCGGCGGCATAGATGTTACCGGAGCCATCGACGGCGATGCCGCTGAGATAGTCGCCGGTGTTGCCGGTTTTTCCGCCGAGATAAGTGCAGGCGGCCAGCAAGACTCCACCGGAAGAAGTGATTGGGTTGAACTTTGCGATGAATCCACGGTAGGCCGTCACATTGCTGCCCGAGTAGTCGAGAGGGGAGGCGCTGGTCTGAGCCGCGCCCACCGTCGTCGGCAGCTTGCCCGCCGTGGTATAGCCGATCAGATAGAAATAGCCGCTGGAATCCACCGTCATCCCGGTAGCCCAGGTACCGCCGGAGGTCGTGGTAGTGCTGGTCTTCAATCCGTTCAAGTCGCCAAAGAGAGTGGAGTAGAGCAAGTTGGCGCCGGTGGGGTCGAACACCGCGGCGAAGCAAAAGTTCGTAACGTTGTTGGCGTTGATGGTTTGGATTATCGCGCCGGTGGTGGTAGGGAAGCAGGCTTGAAAAGTGTAGGAGGTGTTGCAGGGGGCATTCTCGTTGCCGGCAACGTAAGCGCGGCCTGCCGAATCCACGGCAATCGCGTTCCCTACGGACGCCCCAAAACCGCCCAGAAACGTCGAATAGACGAGGCCGGTGCCGGCAGGATTCAGCTTGGTCACAAATGCCGAGCTTTGGTTGCTGCCGCAGGATGCTCTCGTGACCGTGCCTGGGGGTGTGCTCGGCGATGGCCAGCAGAGGGTCTGATAGGCCCCCTTGGTAATCGGGAAATCGTTGGAGCTGGTGTCACCGGTGATATAGGCGCTGCCGCTGGAGTCCACTGCGATCGCGTAGCCGTAGTCCCAGCCGCTGCCGGCCAGGTAGGTGGAATAGACCAGCGAGCTGCCGTCGGGACTGAACTTGGTGACAAACACCGAAGGGGCGCTTCCCTTGGCCTGTGCGCCTTGATAAGCGTTCTTGGTAGGGAAGTTCGCGGAGGTAGTGTAGCCCGTCACGTACGCGCTGCCTGACGAATCCACGGCGATGCCTTGCAGCGACCCTTGTCCGTAACCCGGTCCGGTCGTATTTCCGATATAATCGCCGCTGCTCCCGGCAAGATAGGTGGCATAACTCAGCACGGGATCGATGACCAGTTCTTTAGAGCGGTCGTAGCTGCCGAGACGGAAGCGCACTTCCTGCCCCGCCGCGGCGAAGGCGCCGTTGACCGGGACCTTCTTCGCTCCCTCCATCTGGTAGACCAGCAACTTGTCGAAAACCGCCGCGCCATTGGCCGCCCGCAGGATCAGGTTGCCCTTCCGGTCGACACTGGCGCGCGCGCCCTCGATCCGCCAGGCGATGCGGCCGGCGTCGGCGCCGGCAGCGACTCTGAAGTCGTACTCTAACTGTCGTTGGTTGCCGTAGAAGACCAGGTCAATCCCGGGGTAGACCTGCGGGTAATCGACTTTGCCGTAGGTCGGGATGCCGGTGCGCCATTTCTTTGGGTCGTTGCCGATAAAGTAACTCACCACGCCGGGCTGCGGAGCCAGTCCGACTGCGTTAGCCTTGGCATTCGCGCCGATCAGGCTCATGCGGAGGGTGTCGACGGACGCGGCCGATACCGCCTGTCGCCGCTCCAGGTTCAGCACGGCCTCGCCCGAAGTGAGGAACAGCGCGTAGCCGGAACCACGCGAAAGAAACTGAACCGTGGAGGCCGCCTGCCCCTGGTTCGGCTCGAAACTTAATGGCACGCGCATGAGCTTCGTTTCGGGGCGGGCCGCGAAGGCGCGCGACCCGCCAAGACCAAAGGAGATCGAAATTATCGTGAGCGCCGTTACTGCCCGAAGCGCCCGGGTTACAATCGAAAACCGTTCGCTTGTCATACTCTCTGTCCTCCAGAATGCCGCGAGACGAGTTGCCTTATGGTCCCTGGACCGTTACGAATGCGCCGGCCTGGGTGCTCTTGCCGCCGATCTGCGCCACGACGGCCGCGTTGCCAGTGGGAGCACCGGGCGGGACCTGGACATTCAGTTGCCACACGCCGGCCATGGTGATTCCGGCCCACTGAACCTGTGCCGGCAGGCCCCCAATCGTCATACTGATGGCGGAGAGGTTAACGACCGGCGCCGCACTGGTGACCACCTGCCCGGAGGGAGTGGGCGGAGACGTTGGCCCGAACCCGGTGGTGTACAGGATAATCACTTCGCCGGGTTTCGCCGGGCTGGATGCTCCCGGATACAAGCCGGGTGGCCCCACAATGGAATAGTCCGCGTGCTGCGCGGCCACATATCTGGCGTTCGCAGCCTGGTACATGAACAGACCGGGGGAGAAAGTCTGCATTGTGACGGTGGCCGTGGCCGTTCCTTGCGGAGTGGTCACCGCCACCGGGACAAGTCCGGTAGCGGTATCATCCGGCACCTGCACGTTGAGCTGGAGGGGGCTGATGTAGGCCACCGCTGCCAGTTTGCCGTCGATGGTCACGCTGACTCCATCCAACAGGGTGGGCAGCTTGCCGCCGACAATTTCGCTGCTCAGCCACCCCCGCGAGGTATATGCCAGGTTGGTGCCGAAGATGGAAATCCAGGCGCCGGGGGAGATGCCCTGTTGGTAGCCCGCACCGTCGGTAACCGACGAGATCAGCGGAGGGGTTGATGCCATCCTAGCGACAAAACCGTGGTAGCAGCAGGGGCTGTTACTGGCGGTCGTCTGGAACGCGCCGGGAGTGGTGATCAGGCCCGGGCCGATGGTATTGCCGGCGAGATAGATGTTGCCGGAGGAATCGACTGCCAGCCCGGCTGGATTCGAGTTGACGGCCCCTCCGGACGATCCGATGCGCGTGGAGAACAGCAGGTTCGCGCCCGCGGGGTCAAGCTCGGCCACAGTCAGTTCCATGGCCCCGCCGGTTCCGGCCGGCTCCACGGGATTGATCAGTGGGAAAGTCTGTCCGGCTTGCCCCATGATATAGACGTTCCCCTTGCCATCCAATTGAATGGGGCCGGTAAAGAATAACGCGTCGCTGCCATCGGCCTTGCTGCCGCCCACATAGGTGGACCAGAGGATGGCGGTGCCGGTGGGATTCAGCTTGGTCACGTGGGCTGCCGCGCAGCCTCCCCCGTTCACGCCGCAGACGGGGCCGTAAACGCCTTTCGTGACGGGAAAATCCGAGGAATTGGTATATCCGACGATATAGGCATTGCTGGCGCTGTCGACGGTGATGCCGCTGATGTAGTCGCCTGTATTCCCGGTTTTCCCGCCAAGGTAGGTGGAGTAGGCCAGCAAGACTCCACCGGGGGAAGTGACCGGATTGAACTTGGCGACGAAGCCGCGCCAGGTTTGCAACGCGTTTGCGGGGTTGCCCAAAGGAACACCGGTTGGCTGAATGACGCCGGCGGTCGTCGGCAGGGTGCTGGCCGTGGTTTGGCCGACCAGATAGAAGTAGCCGCTTTGATCCACCGCGATCCCGGTGGCATAGGTATCGCCGCCGCAACCAATGATGCACTTGAAATTCTGGTCGCCGAAAAGAGTGGAATAAAGCAGTTTCGCGCCGGTGGGATCGAACGCCGCGACGAAAGCGAATTGGGGGTCGCCTCCGAGAGGTTGGGTTCCACCGATTACCGCTCCGCTGGTGGTGGGAAAGCCGGGATAGACAGGGGAGCCGGAGATGCCAGTGGAGTAAATATCGTCCTCGTTGCCGGCAATGTAGGCGCGGCCGGCGCCATCCACGGCGATGGCGGTTCCGTACGACCAATTCCCGTACCCGCCAAGAAATGTCGAGTAGACAATGCCCGTTCCAGTGGAATTCAGCTTGGTCACAAATGCGGACGTGTCAGAGGAGTTGCAATTCGAGTGCACCCCTGTGTTGTCGGAAAATGGGGAGCAGACTGTCTGATACGCTCCGGGGGTTGTCGGGAAAGTGGTCGAGTTAGTCTGACCGGTCACGTAGGCACCGCCACTGGAGTCCACCGCTATGGCGTAGATGTAGTCATAGTTGTTGCCGCCCAAATAGGTGGAATAAACCAACGAGCTGCCATCCGGACTGAATTTGGTTACAAAAGCCGAAGGCCATTGCCCGGGACTGACGCCCGCCACTTTTGCCGGAGGCGCGCTTTCCAAAGGGTTCTTCGTCGGGAAGTCGATCGAGTAGGTGTCGCCCGCCACATACACGCTACCCGCGCTGTCCACCGCGAGACCCTGCGAGGTGCCGGGCGTACTGATACCGGGTCCGGTGGTCCAGCCTATGTGATCGGTGCCGGTCCCGGCAAGATAGCTGGCATAGCTGAGCACCGGGTCGATGATCAGCGCCCTGGAATGGTCGTAGCTGCCGAGCCGGAAGCGCACCTGGTTCCCGGCTACGGCAAACGATCCTTCGACGCTGGTCTTCTTGTCTCCATCCAGTTGGTACAACACCGGCTTCTTGAAGCTGGCCGGACCGTTGGCCGCGCTCAGCATCAGGTTGCCGTCGGCGTCGACGCGGGCGCGGGCGCCGTCGATGCGCCAGGCGATGCGGCCGGGGTCGGCGCCGGGGGCGACGACGAAATCGTACTCCAACTGGCGCTGATTGCCGTAAAAGACCAGATCCACGCCGGGGTAGATCTGGGGATAGCTGACCTTGCCATAGGTGGGGATGCCGGAGCGCCAGTTCTTCGGGTCGTTGCCGATGAAGTAGCTCACCACGCCGGGCTGGGGGGACATTCCTACTGCGTTGGCCTTGGCATTTGCCCCGATCAGGCTCATGCGCAGGGTGTCCGCCGATGCCGGCTGTGGCCGCTCCAGGTTCAGGACCACCTGGCCCGGAGCGAGGAAGAGCGCGTAGCCGGAACCACGCGAGAGAAACTGAACCGTGGAGGCTGCCTGCCCCTGGTTCGGCTCGAAACTCAATGGCACGTTCAGGAGCTTCGTTTCGGGGCGGGGCGACGCGGCCGCGGTCGAAATTATCGCGAGCGCCGTTACTGCCCGAAACGCACGCGCCAGGCGTACAACCGAAGACCGTTCGTATGGCATACTCGTTGTCCCTCTCGGTCCTTCCGGACCAACAACAAGCATAACTCGAACGGTATAATCGGAGCCGTTTCTTTCGGTGCTGAACAGCACATGCCGAGCCGCGCGGCAGGCACTCACTCGAAGCTGCTTCGAAACTCGTCGAACGCCCGCTTCAAGTCGGCCACCTGGCGCTCGAGCGCCGCGAGGCGCTCGCGGTCCGACGGCCCCCGCTCGGCGGTTGGCGCCGCCTCCTCCGCCACCTCAACGTCCCCGGCCAGAAGCTGCGCCCAGCGCTGTTCCTTGTAACCCGCCTGGCGCGGCAGTTTCTTCACGTAACCCATCTCCGCCAGCCGGTTCAGAGTGCTTTCCACCCCCTCCAGATCCTCGAACTGGTAGAGCCGCTCGCTGCGGCCGCGCAGCTCCCTCACGGTCTGCGGACCGCGGAGCATCAACACGCACAGCACCGCCGCCTCGCGCCTTCCCAGGTTGAACTTCTCGGTGAAACGCTGGCCGTGTTTCGGCACGCGGCTGTCTCCGCCTATCATCCGCACCGCCAGGCCCTTCGCGCGCAACCCCTCGAGCGCGGTTTCCACTGTCGCCTCGTCATAGGAAACCACCGGCTCGCGGTTGGATTTCTGGTTGCAGGCGTTCACCAGCGCGTTCAAGGAAAGCGGATAGTAATCCGGCGTGGCGATCTCTTTTTCCAGTAGTGCGCCGAGCACGCGCGCCTCGGCGGCTTCCAGTTGCCAATCCATATTCCCAGTGTACGTTGTTACCATGGAGAATCGGCCATGCCGTCCTCCGCGCACCAGATCGCCGCCGCGCTTCAGCGCTCTTCCAAAGCCCTGTTTTCCCAGCAGGCACCCGAGGGATTTTGGTGCGGCGAGCTGACCGCCGACTCCACGCTGGAATCCGACTACATCCTGCTGCAACTTTTCCTGCACCAGCCGGAAGACCACGGGTGGAATCCGCCCACCTCGGTGCGCATCCAGAAGGCCGCCCGCTCCATCCTCGAGCGGCAGTTGCCCGATGGCGGCTTCAATATCTACACCGGCGGGCCCGCCGATGTCAGCGCCACGGTGAAAGCCTACTGCGCTCTCAAACTGGCCGGCATCGGCGCCGACAGCGATCCGCTGCGCTGGGCGCGGGCGCGCATCCTGACCCTGGGCGGCCTGCAAGCCGCCAACAGCTACGTGAAGATCAACCTCAGCCTTTTCGGGCTCTATCCCCGCGAGAACGTGCCCTCCATCCCGCCGGAAATCGTGATGTTGCCCGGCAACGTGCTCTACGAAATGTCCTCGTGGACGCGCTCGATTCTGGTGCCGCTCTCCATTGTGCAGGCCCGCGGCTCGGACCGCCGCGCGCCCGCGGGCTTCACCCTCGACGAACTCCTGCTGCCCGGCGCCAGCCTCGCGCTTCCCAAGGGGAAGGGCCTTTCGTTGCTGTTTCTCCAACTCGACCGCGTCTTCAAGCTCTGGGAAAAGCGCGGTCCCGAGCGCATCCGCAACGTCGCCATCCGCGAGGCCGAGCACTGGATTCTCGACCGCACGCGCCACACCGAAGGCCTGGGCGCCATCTACCCCGCCATGATGTACTTCATCATGGCGCTGGACGCGCTGGGCTATCCCAAGGACCACCCCGACCTGGTCGAAGCCATTCGCCATTTCGAATCGCTGCTCATCGACACCGGGGACCGATTTGTCTTCCAGCCCTGCGTCTCGCCCATCTGGGATACCGCCATCTCCGCCTTCGCACTGGGGGAAGCCGGCATCAAGGACGACGCCCGCCTGACGCGCGCCGCCGACTGGATCGTCAGCAAGGAAGTCCGCCGCAAGGGCGACTGGTCGGTCAAGCGGCCGGACACCGAACCCTCCGGCTGGGCGTTCGAATTCGCCAACGAGTTCTACCCCGATATCGACGACACCGCCATGGTGCTGCTGGCGCTCGTCCACGCCAAAGCGTCGAACGCCGCGGCGCAGGCCGCCGCCGAGCGCCGCGCCATCAACTGGCTGCTCGCCATGCAATCGGGCGACGGCGGCTGGGCGGCATTCGACGTCGATAACGATTGGGCGCTCCTCAACGAGGTGCCCTTTGCCGACCACAACGCCATGCTCGACCCCACCTGCCCGGACATCACCGGGCGCGTGCTGGAATCGCTCTGCCGCCGCGGCATGGCGGGCCACGAGGCCGTGCGCCGCGGCGTGGCTTACCTGCTCGGGGCGCAGGAAAAAGATGGAAGCTGGTACGGCCGTTGGGGCGTGAACTATATTTACGGATCGTTCCTCGCCCTGCGCGGCCTGGCGGCCAGCGGCGCGCCGGAAGCCAAGGACGCCATCGCCAAAGCCGCACAGTGGTTGCGCACCATCCAGTGCCCCGATGGCGGCTGGGGCGAATCCTGCGCCAGTTACGACCGCGAGAGCTTCGTTGCCGCGTCGAGCTGCCCGTCGCAGACCGCGTGGGCCGTTCTGGGCCTGCTGGCCGCCGGCGGCCGCGAGGGCGCCGCCGTCCGGCGCGGCATCCAGTTCCTGCTTGATCGCCAGCGGGCCGACGGAACATGGTCCGAGCAAGCCACTACCGGCACCGGCTTCCCCAATGTTTTCTACCTCACCTACGGCATGTATCGAGATTACTTCCCGCTGCTGGCTTTGGCACAGTGGTAGCGCCCTGATTCAATCCTCGGCAGCCTGCGACGATTGAGCCCCTGGCCGGCCTGTTCCGACGACGGAAGAGCCGGGCTAGGGGGTCCGGCGCGGACGAGGCGTCCGCCCCACATTTGGTCGCGGCTATGTTGTGGGGCAGGCGCTTTCGCCTGCCAACCGCGCGTCCGCAGACTGATCGCAAGCCGGAGGCTGAAAACTATTCGCCCTTCCGGGGTTTTCGCAGACTGCGGGCGTGCTTGCGGCCGCCCGCTTCGCCGGTTACCGCACGCCGGCCGCGTTTAAGTTTCTCAACAGATCTTTGTAGTCGGAGCTGATCTTCATGAATGCCTTTTCTTGAAGCGGCTGTGATCGTAAGATCCCATGCGGCCTCCAGAATGCGGCTGGGACCGAGTGCCTGCCAGAACTCGATGTCGAACTCACGTCCCGGCGCGAGGCCGCGCGTCAGCCGCTCCATTGTCAGGCGATCGCTCATCGACCCTATTATGCGACGTTTCCGACCACTTTGCATCACGCCACCCGCACCGTCTTCACATTCACGAACTCGCGGATGCCGTAGGCGCCCAGCTCGCGCCCGTACCCCGACCGCTTGGCGCCGCCGAAGGGCAGGCGCGGGTCGGAGGCCACCATCCCGTTGATGAACACCATTCCCGCTTCGAGCTCGTCGATGAACCGGCGCTGCTCGGCTTCGTCGTTAGTCCACGCGCTGGCGCCCAGGCCGAACTCGGTGCCGTTCGCCAGCCGGACGGCCTCTTCGATTCCATTCGCGCGAAACAGGGCCGCCACCGGTCCGAACAGCTCCTCGCCATACGCGGGCGCGTCCTTCGGCACATCCGCCAGCACCGTGGGCGCGTAGTAATTGCCCGGCCGGTCGAGCCGTTTCCCGCCGGTGAGCACGCGCGCGCCCATGGCCACCGACCGGCGCACTTGCTGGTCGAGCGCCTCGAGAATATCCGGCGTGGCCAGCGGCCCTAGCTGCGTGTTCTCGTCCATTGGGTCGCCGATGCGGAGCGCCGCCATGCCCGCCACCAACGCCCGCTCGAACTCCGCGGCAATCCGCGCGTCCACAATGAAGCGCTTGGCGGCAATGCAACTCTGCCCGTTGTTGATGGTGCGCGCCTCAACGCCTATCCGCACGGCGCGTTCGAGGTCCGCGCTGGGCATCACGATGAAGGGATCGCTGCCGCCCAGCTCCAGCACCGTCTTCTTGATCTGCCTCGCCGCCTGGCTGGCCACTTGCGCGCCCGCCGGCTCGCTGCCGGTGAGCGTCACGGCCTTCACGCGCGCATCGCCGATGACGCGCTCCACCTGCGCGGAGCCGATCAGAAGCGTCTGAAACACGTCCGGCGGAAACCCCGCGCGGCGAATGATGTCCTCGATTGCGAGCGCGCACTGCGGCACGTTGGACGCATGTTTCAGGAGCCCCACGTTGCCCGCCATCAGCGCCGGAGCCGCGAACCGGAACACCTGCCAGAACGGGAAGTTCCAGGGCATGACGGCCAGCACCGGCCCGATGGGCTGGTACCGGATGAAGCTGTGCCCGGCTCCGGCCTCCACCGGCTCGTCGGCCAGCAGCCGCTCGCCGTGCTCCACGTAGTAGCGGCAGGCGCCCGCGCACTTAGCCGCTTCGGCCCGCGCCGCGCCGATGTTCTTCCCCATCTCGAGCGTCATGACGCGGCCGAATCGGTCCTTCTCCGATTCCAGGATGTCGGCCGCCGCGTTCAACCAGCGCGCGCGGTCGGCGAACGAAGTGCGGCGATACGATTGGTAGGCCGCCGCCGCGCGCCGCAGCCGGTCCTCGATCTGGCTTTGCGTAAGTGGCTCGAATGTGCGCACTGTCGCGCCGGTGGCAGGATTAATGGATGCAATCATCAGTCACCATTTTAGTGCGGCAGTGGGACAGAGCAGCGGAGGCGCAAACAAAGGTATGCAGTGTCGGTAGACAGGCAAGCAGGCCGAGTACCACTCGGCCGCAGGCTGCAAGCCTGCCCCACAGAATCGTCGCAGGCTGCGAAGGTGTGAGAGTAGTGTAATACACGGTTACCAACTCCACCGCAGGCCCAACTGTCCCGTCCGCGCCGAGCCGGCCGGCGGGAAGATGGCGGTCCCGGTGATGGCTCCGCCGTTGACGTTGTTCACCGTGGTCTGGCCGCCGAGCGGGGTTCCGCCGCCCGTCGGCTCGCCCAGGTTGGTGTGATTCAGGATGTTGTGAAAGGATGCCACCACGGTGATGGCGCCCATCCGTTCCAGGTGAATCGTTTTCTGAAGGCCCAGGCTGAAGATGATGTATCCGGGGCCTTCGATGATGCCGCGGCCCGCATTGCCCCACTGGCCGCTGGCGGGCGCGACGAACGCATTGCGGTCGAACCATTCAGCCTGCGTCCGCGGCATGGCGATGGTCCCTGTCGCCAGGTCGGGACGAAAGCTTGTGAGGTTCACGTTGGCCGGCGCCGTGCCGCTGAATACCGGCGTGAACCAGTTGCCGGTGCTCAGGTTGCACAGCATATTGAGCTGCCAGCCGCCCAGCAAGCGGCCCTTGCCCGGCAGTTCGTAGAGCGCCTGGCTCATCCACTGGTGGCGCGGCACGGAATAGACGTTGCCGCGGTCGCGCCGCCGGTCATAGCTATCCTCGACCGACGTGTTCAGCTCGAAATCGCCGCTGTCGTCGATGTCGCTGATCTCCTTGGCCCAGGTCCACGTGGAAGTGAACATCAAGCCGCCGCTGAAGCGCTTGCTGGCCTGCGTCCGCAAGCCGCTGTAGAGCATGTTGGCCCCGTTGTCGGAGTACGTGATGTTGGCGAACTGCGGGTACGGGCGCCGCGTGCTCACGAAGGGCACCGTCGACGCCGCCGGCTGGTTGGCGTCGCGCCGGTAGGCAAGCTGCGTCCCCTTCGAGCCGATGTAGCTGATGCGCAGCCCGACGTTGCGCGCCACTTCGCGCTCGATGGAGAGGCTATATTGCTGCGCGTAGCTGTTACGTAAGTTGGGCGCGATGCCGCCCAGCGCCAGCGTCCCCGGCGAGCCCGGAATCGCAAACGGATTCGCCAGCGTGAACTGCGGCTGGCCATTTGTGAAGCTGTTGGTGCTCACCGTGGTGACCGAGAACGGGCCGGCCGACATAGTCACTGGAATGTCGCCCGAATAGTGCACGTAGTAAATGCCCCATCCGCCGCGCACCGCCGTCTTCCCGGCCTGGTCCAGCCGGTACGCGAATCCGAACCGCGGGGCGAAATTGTTGTAATCTCCCTTGCGCAGCGAACGGCCCACGCCCATCTGATCGGCGGTCTCGAGCGGGATCGTGGCGGAGGGGAACAGCCCGCTGATATCCTGTTTCGCCGCGTCGCTTGGGATCACGATCTTGCCCGTCGCCAGGTCGAACGAGTAGATATTGTCGTTCAGCGTGTACGCCGGACCGTTGTATTCATATCGCAGCCCGTACATCAGGGTGAGGCGCGGAGTGACTCTGAAATCGTCCTGCGCGTAGCCCGCCCAGTCGCGGAAACGGATGTACTGCGGCTGGTACGGTTCCATGCGCGTCACCGATTGCGGCAACCCCAGCAGGAAATCCGCGTAGGCATTGCCCGTGAACGCGCCCGTGAACGAGTAAGTGCCCAGAATCGGGTTGCCGGAAGTGTTGGGCTGAAACCGGTCGTCGAACCAACTGACTTCTTCCACACCGAACTTCATGGCGTGATGCCCGGCGATCCAACTCAGGTTGTCGGCTATCTGCGCGTGCCCGTCGTTCACCGGGTTGAGTAAGTTGATGGCATTGCCAGTGACTCCCGAGATACTGAAGTACGGGAGACTGTTGGTGTAGCCACGGCTGGGCAGCCCTGAGATACCAATCTGGTTCATCAGGTCCTGTCCATTCAGATTCGAGCTGCTGGCCGACACCAGAATCACCACGCCCGCGCGGAATTCGTTGACCACATTCGGCCGGAAGGTGTGAACATCCCCCAGCGTCCAGAAATTCACGCGGCGGATGTTGTCGGAGGTCCCCGCGGCCGAGGGCGGCAACGACGAGCGCGCGCCCGGTATCTGGTAATCGTCCTTGCGGTTCTCATACCGCAGAAAGGCCAGGTTGCGCGCGGTGAAACTGTGGTCCAGCTTGATCTCCTCGGTGCGGTGCACTTCCGGCCCGTCGAACGACGCGCGATAGTTTGCGGCCGTCAAGGAAGGCGCACCGAAGTTCGGCAGCGGCAGGAAGAGACTCTGCATTTCGAGCGCCTGGGGGCTGAGATAGCGCGCCAGGATGGTGTTCCCGCTGTACGGAGTCGCTCCGGTGAACGGATTCTTGAGGGCCGCCAGGCCGGTGAAATCTCCCTGCCGCATGGCCAGCGTGGGCACGTTGGGCGAAAACAGGTAGGCCGCCGCGCCGCGCATGCCGTCGAAATCGAAGAAGAAGAAAGTCCGGTCGCGCTCGAGCGGTCCGCTCACCGTTCCGCCGTAGTTGTGCAGGTTCTGGAACGGCTTGGTGGTGGAGAACGTGCTGCGCGCATCGGTGGCGCTGTTGCGCACGTACCAGAAGAGGCCTCCGTGAAAGTGGTTGCCGCCGGATTTCGTGGCCGTGGTCACCGTGCCCATGCCGCCGAACTCCGCGCGCGTGGTGAGCACATTGGCGGTAAACTCCTGGACGGCCTCCACCGAGGGCTGCGATACGTTGTCGGGGCTGCCGAAATTGCCGAACGTGGTTTCGATGCCATCCACCTTCACCTTGATGCCGGTGGCGCCCGCGCCCGGCGTCAGCCACTTGGCGCCGTTGCCCACCTGCACCACGCCCGGCACGGTCAGCGGCATGATCTCCGATATGAGGCCCGAATCGCCCGAGTTCTTCGCGATGCTGCGCAGGTTGGTGGGCGCTTCGATGATCTGCCGCGCCAGCAGGTCCGACCCGACCGCCGGCGTGTCCATCTCGACCGCCGCCGGCGCCGCTTCCGCGACCAGCACTTCGGTGGATTCGGCGGCGATCTCGAACTTGAGGTCCTGCCGCACGGTGCCATACGCCTCCACCGCGAACCCGCGCGTGGCGAGCGGACGGAAGCCCTTGGCGGCCGCTTCCAGCTTGTAGACGCCTGGCGCCAGGTCGGGGAAGGAGTAGGCGCCGCTGGTGTTGGTGGAGGCCGCGCGCCGCACACCGGTATCCTGGTTCGTCAAGGTGACGGAAGCATTGGGGACCGAGCCGCCGGAGGGGTCGGTCGCGAGGCCGGTCACCGTCCCCAACGGCGTTTGAGCCTGCGCCCCAAAGGCGAGCGCAAAAAGGACAATGAGAGCCCTTCGCATATGGGAACGACTATTGTGTCACACTGCTGGACATGGCACGGTTCTGGCTGGTTGCCGCCCTGGCGCTAATGCTTTTCGTGTGGCTGGCCCGCGAGGTGACGCGCGGCGATGCCATGCGCCTGGACACGCCCATTCGCAACGCCGTTCACGCCCGGTCCTCGCCGCCGCTCACCGCCATGATGCGCGGCGTGTCGCTATGTGGCTCCGAGGTCATCCTCGTGCCCCTCGGCGTCATTCTGGTCTGGTGGCTGGTGGCCGCGAAACGAAGACGCGCGGCGGTGGTGTTTGCGGTGGCGGCGTTGGGCGCGGAAGCGCTCGATCAAATCATGAAGTTGCTGTTCTACAGGCCGCGGCCCGAGCCTTTTTTCGGATTTGCCTCACCCGGGACCCATAGCTTTCCCAGCGGCCATGCCATGGTGTCTTGCTGCTTTTTTGGCGTGCTGGCGATGATTCTGGCCGCGCGGGGCGCCCCCAGGGCCCCGTCGCGCTTCAAGCGAACGGCGATCTTCGCCGCCGCGGCGCTGCTCGTGGCTTTGATGGGATTTTCGCGCGTGTACCTCGGCTTCCACTATCCGACCGATGTGCTGGCGGGCTACGCCGCGGCGGTCGTCTGGCTGGCCGTGGTGCGCGCGGTTTCTCTGGCGTTCCCGTGAAAGTTTCGTAGCCTGTCCCCAAACCCCCGAACCCGCTTTCCGCCGGGCGAAGCCGGGGGCGGTGGCTATGTTTGCCTGAAAGACGATCGGCAACATGCCTCGGGGTATCTTCAGGAGTAGGTTCAGAAAGGGCAAGTATCCTCATTCTCTGGCGCCTACAGTTTAGTTACTTTCCCGATACTCCTTATTGCCGTATCTTTCTTCATCGCGGCAACGATCATGTCTTCTCCGGATTTCCAAACAACGGGCTAAAGGCGTTATCATGACTAAAGCGAAGGAGACGCATGCACGAGGCTGGCAATTCGCCGCCGCCGCAGAACCCGGCCGAGCCGGCCTCGGGCACCGGCGGCGCCTTCTTTATGCGCCTGCGCGACGAAACCCTCGAGAACCGGCTGGGATCGGGGATCGCCTTTGATGGCAGCGGAGAACGGCGCTGTCGAGATTCCATGACTGGAGGTGTAAGGTGCGGTTGCAAAGCATGTCGCTGTTAGCGGGAGTTTTGTTCTGTGCCGGCGCTGTGGCGCAGGCCCAGCAGGCGGACGCTCCGGCCGTCCCTCGAACCGTGATCCGGACGGAAGCCCGGCTGGTCCTGGTGGACACCGTGGTGACCGACAAGAAGGGCGCCTACATTCATGATCTTGTCTTGAAGGATTTTCGCGTCTGGGAAGACAACAAGGAACAAGCCATCAAGAGTTTTTCCTTCGAGGCGGATCCGGCCTCTCCCTCCAGCTCTCAAAAGCGCTACCTGGTCCTGTTCTTCGACAATTCCACCATGAACCCCGGCGACCAGATTCGAGCCCGCCAGGCGGCGGCCAGGTTTATCGACAACAACGCCGGTCCAAACCGGCTGATGGCCGTCGTCAATTTCGGCGGCGCCATGCAGATTGCCCAGAACTTCACGGCCGACGCCGATCGGCTGAAACAGGTGGTGAGCGGCGTGAAATCGTCGGCGGTCTCACCGAATGCCGAGGTCGCCTCGATCGGCATGTCCCGTTTGGGCCGTGGCGCGGCCGATTATGGCGCGCGGAGCGTAGTGCTTGCCTTGCGAAGTCTGGCCAAGAACCTGGCGGACATCCCCGGCCGCAAGACCCTGATCCTGTTCACCGCCGGCTTCCCGCTCAATTCCGAGATCCGGTCGGAGGTGACGGCTGCCATCGACACCTGCAACAAAGCCAATGTCGCGATTTATCCCATCGACGTTCGCGGTCTCGTGGGCGGGCTTGACATGTCCGCGCCGCACGGCCTGGTCGTCCCGCCCCGCCCCGCTGGTGTGCGGCTCGGCTTCGGCTTTTTGCAGGCCGCTTCTTTTGTGGCGTCATCCCCTGAAGGGGAAGGGCAGACAAGGGGGGGCGTAATCACCGGCGGTACTCCTGGCGGCGGGTCGGGCAGCCGTCCGGGCGGCACCACCTCGGGCGCGACTCCCACGGGCGGCCGCACCACGGGCACCACCGTCACGGGCGGCAACACCACGGGCAGCCGCACCACCACGGGCAACACCACGGGCAACACGACGGGCAGCACCACGGGGAGCCGCGGCGCGACGTCAACTGGCGGAAATACCGCGGTTCCCGGCCAGGCCTACCGCACCAATCCATTCAATCTGCCGCGGCAGATCGTCCCGCAAGTTCCCTTTTCGGCGACCGCCAATCAGGATGTCCTCTATATGCTGGCGGAAGGCACCGGGGGTTTCGTAATCGTCAATACCAACGACCTGCTCGGCGGGTTGGAACGGATCGGCAAGGAGCTGAACGAGTACTACATCCTCGCCTATACGCCGCCGGAATCCCTGGAGGGGAGCTGTCATACGCTGCGGGTCAAGGTGGATCGCGGTGGAACTGAGGTTCGGGCGCGCAGCGGGTACTGTAATGTCAAACCGGTGGACCTCCTGGCGGGGAATCGGGTGGAGCAGGACCTCGAGAATCGCGCCACCGGCTCGCAGCCGGGGACCGTTACCGCCTCCATGCGGGCTCCGTTCTTCTACACCTCGCCCAACACGGCCCGGGTCGACGTGGCCATCGAGATCCCTTCCGAATCCCTCAAGTTTGAGAAGGTCAAGGGGAAGCTTCATTCCGAAGTGAATGTTCTCGGCATCGCCTATCAGCTCGATGGCGCCATCGCCGCGCGGTTCAGCGACACCGTGAAGCTCGATCTGGAAAACCAGAAGGAACTCGCCGCATTTCGACAGAAGCCCCTTCACTACGAAAACCAATTTGACGTGGCCTCCGGCCAGTACAATTTCAAAGTGGTCTTCAGTTCGGGCGGCGAGAGCTTTGGCAAGCTGGAACAGCCGCTGGTCGTCGAGCCCAACGACGGCAATCAATTCGGCCTCAGCGGCCTGGCGCTCAGCAAGGAAATCCATAAGGTGGCGGATCTGGAAACCGCCCTGGACGCCGAGTTGCTCGAAGGGCGGTCGCCGCTGGTCGCTTTGGGGTTGCAGTTTACCCCCACCGGCGCGAACCGGTTCAAGACCACCGACCCAGCCACCATGTACCTGGAGATTTATGAACCGCTGCTGGTTGGCGGGAACCCGCCCAAGGTGGCAGTCGAGCTTCGATTGGTGGACCGCAAGACCGGCGAGCGGAAGGTGGACTCGGGCGTCGTGGAAGTGGCCAACTTCATTCACGCCGGCAATCCCGTGATTCCGGTGGGGCTCAGGCTGCCGGTAGCATCGCTCGCAGCGGGCTCCTATCGGGCCGAGCTGACGGCCTTGGACTCGGCCGGAAAATCCGTGGTTCGCTCCGCCGACTTCGAAATCGAGTAGCGGTCAAGGTGCTTTTTGCCCCGCGCGATGCTATTCTTCATGTTTCAGGTCCGTTCAGCGGAAACTGAAGGAGGCACAAGTGAAAACCGATACTTCTCGGCGCAACTTCCTGGCTGCCGGCTTGGCTTTGCCGGCTGCCGGTCTGGCTTCGGCTACATCCGGTCCCATTCCGTCCGCTCTGGCTCCTCAGCAGGCGGCGCCCACTCCGGGTAAGGTCACTTACCGCATTCTGGGCAAGACGGGCTTGAAGGTTTCGACTGTCGGCTATGGCTGCATGATCACCTCCGACCCCACGGTGATCACCCGGGCCGTCGACATGGGCATCAACTACTTCGATACTTCCCGCAACTACCAAAGCGGCCAAAACGAGCGCATGGTGGGAGCCGCGCTGGGCGCGAAACGGAAGGACATCTTTATTTCCACCAAGTGCGATCAGAGGACCGGAGCCGGTATCCTGGGCGAGATCGATACCAGCCTCAAGGAGCTCAACACCGACCACGTCGACGTCTGGCTGCTCCACGGCAAGGACACCCCGGAGCTGATCTCCGACGAATTGGTGGAGGCGCAGCGCAAGGCCAAACAGCAGGGCAAGGTGCGGTTCATCGGCATAAGCACCCACGCGCTTCCCACCGTTGTCGATCGCGTCATCGAAGCCAAGCTGGAGGTGGTCCAGGCCCAGTACAACTTCACCTCTGCCGCCGAGTGGGGCCCGGCCCTCGATAAGCTGCGCCAGGCCGGCATCGGCGTGGTGGCCATGAAGGTGATGGCCAAGGTCGGACGAGGCCGGGGCAGGGGCGCCGCCCAGGCGCCACCGCCGCCGGCACGGCCCGCCAATTTCGCGCCCGCCGCGCTCAAGTGGGCCATCAAGAACCCCATTATCGCCACTACCGTTCCGAGCATGACCGACATCGACCAACTGGAGCAGAACTTCGCCGTGATGGCGCAGCCGTTCACCGACGCCGACCAGAAGATCCTCACCGCCCGCTTGGAAGAGATTTCCCCCTACTTCTGCCGCATGTGCGGCACGTGCGCCGGGCAGTGCCCCCAGGGTTTGCCGGTGGCGGACATGGTGCGCTTCGTGATGTATGCCGACGGCTACGGCCAATTCCCTCTCGGCAGGGAGCACTTCCAACGCATGTCGGCCGAGCAGCAGGCCGTGCGATGCGACCAGTGCCCCACCTGCGTCGTCCAGTGCCCGCACGGAGTGATGGTGGCGGAGCGGATGATGCGGGCGCAAGAACTCTTCGCGTAAGCGTGCTAGACTCTTGCCTAAAGGAGGCCGGCCATGCTCCCGCCTCAAGACGTTACGATTTATCTGAACAACGCGCTCAAAGCGACGCACACGCTCGCTGAACTGGACCGTGATGCGTCCTTGCCCCCGTCGGTGGCTGAAATGCCCGACCAGATCTCCGGCAAGTTCGTGAGTCTCGATTCGCCTGCCGAGGTGGCCGGCGCATGGAAACGGGTGATGATCTTCAACGAGACCCAGGTGCTCTACACCTTCACGTACGACCCGGCGACGGCCGCTTTCACCGCTCGCAAACGGTAGGGCAGCCGCTATCGCCTGCCAACCCCGTTACCCGCGCCCCGTCTTGGCGCGGTCCATGTACTTCATGTTCGCCACATCCAGACGGATCGCATCGCCCGTCTTCACGAATTGCGGCACCATCACCTCGATGCCGTTGGCCAGTTTGGCCGGCTTATAGGTGTTGTCCTGCTGCTGGTGTATGGGCGGAGCCGTGTCCACGATCTTCACTTCCAGCACATCCGGAAATAGCACGCTCACCGGCCGGCCTTCCAGGAATTCGACGCTCAGTTTCATGCCCGCCTCCAGCAGCCCGGCCTGTGGCTCGCCGACCGCGTCCCTCGCAACCTCGGTTTGCTCGTAGCTTTCCGGATTCATGAAGCAGCACTGGCCGCCGTCGGCATACAGGAACTCGAGCGCCTGTTTCTCGAGTGCGATCTCTTCGAGCTTCAGCTCCGAGCGGAAACTGTGCTCCCAAAAAGTCCTGGTGTCCAGGTTCTGAAGGCGGGTATGGGTGGTGCCGCCCATCTTGCCCTGGCCGCCATGGTACTCCGCGGCCACCACCTTGTACCTCTGTCCTTCGAACTTGATTGCCATTCCGACGCGCAATTGCGATGCCGTGACCATGCTTACCTCCGGCTCATGCCAACACACCTTCAATGGTAGTCACATCCACCAGGCCCGAGCAGCCGTAGAGAACGGGGAGCAGTTGCCCCGCCGGGTAGCGGCGGCGCAGGGCGGCCACTTTGTTGGTTCCCGCGCGATACGCGGGCAGATACATCCGCCCCAGCAAGGGGTGGCGTCCCCACGCGCCCGACAACTTGTCCGCGCGCTCCGGCGAAACCAGAAACTCGTTGCGGAGCGCCGCCGCCACCTCGGCTTGCGGCGCCCCGTCGTTCCAGGTGAGATACGATGCCTGGTTCTTGGCGTCGTCCTGAAGCAGCGGCAGCAACGCGCCGATTTGCAGGTCCGCGTCCGGCAACTCCTCCACTTCGGTCACCCCGTGCGCCATCAGGATGGCGTTGTTGGCGATGCCTTCGAAAAGCGCGGCCGCGCGGGTGTTCATGGTGAGCACCGAGGCTTCGAACCCCACCGCGCCCCGCACATACAGGTTTTGCAAGTAGGCGAACGTGGTCACGTGGCCGGGGACCACTTCGTGGCTGACCAACTGCAAGAACTCGGGGACGGAGATTTCCAGAGAGGCGTTGATCTCATAGGTGGCCTCGTACTCCGGCGCGCCATCGGCCTTCCGCGCCCGCCCCAAATAGTTCATGGACCCGGAAAACCACGCATCCTTGATCGGCAGGAACCGGATATTGGCGCGCGGAACCGATTGCAGCGCCGCCGGCAGGTGGGGCAGCACGTTGCTGGCGGTCAATTGGTCGAACCAGGCGATGACGGCGGCGCCCAGCGGCTGGATGGAGGCCATGGGGACGCGGTGCGCTCTTCGCCACGCATCCACGGCCGCCAGCAGCGACTCGCGGTCATGCGAAGGGTATCCGGCCCGGGCCAGCAACTCGGCCACGCGTTCCCGTTTTGCCGAAGGATCGGACGGTTCCGGCGCCTGGCCGGTGGATGCCCGTACGCAGCGGTCGTAGGGGACCGGCTCGCCCACGCCCAGGATCTCCATGGCGAGGTCCCACATGGTTTCGAAGCAGAGGGCCAGGCCGGCCAGGTAGCCGGAACGCGGCGTTTCGGTCTTCAAAGCGCGGATGGCGCCGAGGATGTCTACCCGCTCGAGATAGGCTTGGATCGCCTGCCGGTCGGGCGCCTTGGCCGAGACGCCGCCCGAGGCGCGAACCCGCGCCGCGGTTGGGTCGGTGTACGCCGGCGGAAGCGGCTCGCCGGAGAACCACGAATCGGCGATGAAACGGCCCACGCCCGAGGCGCACATCACGTCGCCTCCCCACAGCGTATCGATTCCCAGAATGGCGTTGCCAACCAGTTCCCGAAAGCGCGCGCTCATGACTCCGATTCCTCCTTGCGACCGAGCGACCTCCACCAGAAATAGACGCACAGGCCCACGAATAGGGCCGTCGAGACACTCTGCGAAACCATCTCGTGGCCGTAGAACGGCGTCTTGATCCAGTCTTCGTTATACCCCGGAATGAGCCGGCATGCGGCGCCCAGCACGCCGCCCAGCGCGCCGCCCGCCATCAATCCCGAGGCGATGATCACGCCGCGCTCGCGCACCGTGTTCCCCCGTCTGCCGCCCAGCTTTTCCGAGCGTTTCCCCAGAAAGTGCGCCAGGAAGCCGCCCACCAGCGCGGGAGTGTTCAGTTCCAGGGGCAAATACATTCCCAGCGCGAAAATGAGCGCCGGCACCTCCAGCATTTCCATGGTGACGGCCACCGCCGCGCCCGCTCCGAACAGAATGTAGGCCACCGGCTGGCGGCTCATGAAACCTTCCACCAGCGCCTTCATGATGGAGGCCTGCGGCGAAGGCAGCACGGCGCGTATATCCCCCGGCGCGGCCTCGCCGAACTGAAATGCCCGCGCCAGCAGAACGATGGTGAGGCCCACGGCCACCGATGCCGCAATGACGCCCAGGAACTTCACTTTCTCCTGCGCGGCCGGCGTCGAGCCCAGCCAGTAACCGGTCTTGAAATCGGTGATGGCTTGCCCGGAAACCGAAAGAGCCGTGCATACCATGCCCGCCAGCGCCATCACGAAGAACATCCCCGTGGTGCCCGAGAGACCGAATCGCAGCAGAACCACGGACGCAATGATGATGGTCAGCATGGTCATGCCCGACACCGGATTCCGCGCCGTGGTGGCGCTGGCGTTGGCGGCGACCGATGCGAAGAAGAAGGAGAAGACCAGCGTCAGCGCCAGCCCGGCGGCGATCACCGCGGGCGAACCCGAGAGATTGGCGAGAAAGGCCGCCACGGCGATGGCGCTGGCGATCACTCCCAGCAGAATGGCCATCACCGAAATGTCGCGGTCGGTGCGCTCCCCCTGCGTCTCGCCGCGCCGGAAAGCCCGCATGGCGATGCCAAACGATCCGGCCACGATGCGCATGGATTTCAGAATCCCGAAGATCCCCGCGGTGGCGATGGCCCCCACCCCCACGAAGCGCACATACCCCCGGAAAATCTCGGTGGCGGTCATCTGTGCAATGGGTATCTGCGCCGGATATACCGCGCTGCCCGAGATATGGCTGCCGATCATCCAGATCAGCGGCACCAGCACGAAGTTGGAGAGCACGCCGCCCGCGCACAGAATCAGCGAGCTGCGCAAGCCCATGACGTATCCAAGTCCCAGGATGAAACCGATGGCGTCGAAACTGAACACCACCTTGACGCGCTCGGAAAGCACGCGCATGGCCGGGACAAACAGGAAATCCAGGTACTCTTTCCAAACGTGAAAGGTGGTGACGAAGAAATCATAGACACCGGCGATGGCCGTGGCTTCGAGCAACAGCTTCGCCTGCGATCCGCCTTTTTCGCCGGTGACCAGCACCTCCGTGATGGCGGTTGCCTCGGGGTAGGGAAGCAGGCCGTGCATGTCGCGGACGAAGTAGCGGCGGAGCGGAATCAGGAACAGCACACCCAGGCACCCGCCCGCCAGGCAGATCAAGATGGTTTGCACGGGGTGCGGATCGAGCTTCAGTATGTAGAGAGCCGGCAGCGTGAAGATGGCCCCCGCCACCACCGATCCCGCCACCCCGCCGATACCGGTGATGATCACGTTCTCCAGCACGGTCGATCGCCGCGGATAGAGGCGCGCCAGCCCGATCGCCAGAATGGAGATGGGAATCGCCGCTTCCATCACCTGGCCGACCTTCAGGCCCGAGTACGCCGACGCCACCGTGAAGACGACGCACAGGAACAGGCCCCACCCCACCGACCGCGGGGTGAGCTCGGCCAACTCGGTGGACGCCGGGACCGGCGGTTGGTACGCCGTTCCAGGCGGAAGCGGCGTATAAGCGTTTTCGGGAAGCCGGAGAGTCACCAAACAGGGAGAATAGCACCCTTGGTGGGGCATGCTTTAGCTTGCCCGGTCTTGGCTGCTCCTAAGTCAGTTCTCCGTTGGCGTCTTTTCCAAGTGATCGATCACGATCAGGTCGAGCGGCTCTTTTCGGGGTTCCAGCTTGAGGCCGAGCTGCTGCACCGCCGCGAAAATCGAGAGCCCGCCCGGATCGGATGCGGCATCCGACGGCGGCCGCGTCCCCTCTCTGCCGCCACCCATGCCCGGCCCCATCATGCCGATGGTCCTCGCGGCATTGCGCAGATCTTCCATCGATAGGTCCAGCGCCACCTGGTACGTCCCTTTCAACCCCGTCAGATCCACCACCGGACGGTCGAAAAAGCGCGAGAGCAGGTCGGCCAGCGCCGCCATGTTCATCTTGGGAGCTTCCAGGCGCATGATGCCGTTCGGCCCCATGGACATGTGCGCCGTGCCGATTTGCCCGCTTGAGATCGACACCTGGGTGTTTTCGCCTCTGCCGCTGACGCTCACATCGAGCGCCGCGGGCGCGTCGCCGCCGGCAGGCGCATCGGCGCCGGGCGCGGACTCTTTCAGCTTGGGCCCGCCCTTCCCCACCACCAGCGCGTACACCGCATGTTCCTTGCTCTCGCGATGCACGGCGAGCTTAAACCGCTCCGCCAGCAGCGCCTGCAGCATCTCCGGCACCTGCTCGCGGGTGGCGCCCTCGGGCATCTTGGCCAGCACGTCGAACCTTTCGGCGGTCATCCAATCCGGGCCCGAGACCTGGTACGGTTTCACCCGGTAGGCCACGCGAATCAAGTCCGCCAGCGACATACCTCCGATATCCACTCTGGCGGCGTCGATCTTCATGCCGATATGCATCTGGCCCGACAGAATCTGACTCCGGTCGAGCGGCGCCGCCGGTTTGACCGATGCCACCTCGAACGCCGGCCCGGGCGCCGCGGTCTGGCCCATCGCCGCACCCGCCGCCAGCACCAGCGAGGCGCTGATTCTCCACAGCAACCTGTTCATCTTCCCAGCTTACCTGCTTTCGATGAGAAACGTGCCGGCTCCATCACGCCAAAGCTGCCACCAGTTTGTACCCTCGTCTGATCAGGTGCGGCGTGTGCTTCGCGATATCGGCGAGGAAAACCCGCGGATCCTCGGGCGAGATTCGCAATTCGGAGGCGAGCCGATATTGGATTCTGACGTGATCGTCGGAAACCGGACCGACATACGTAATCGCCTCGTAGGGTATCGACCGCCGCCATAATCCACCGCAAATCAGAAGCCCCTCCCCGGTTGTCTTGTAGGATTGAGGATAAGCGCAAATCAGCAGAACTAACAATACCGGTCCGGCGATCCAGTAATTCACTCCCAGTAGAATCACTATGACTGCCAGCGCGATGGCCGCCGCCATCCACCAATCGATCTTGGCTTGATGAGTCATACAGTTTTCCCGCGGAGGCGGCCGGGGGTGCCCTCTGGGCCCTGCCCTCCGGGCCCCCCGGCCGCCAGGACGACACACAGTTCATCCCGCTTTCCGCTTGGATTTGATCTCCTCCAGCAGGCGGTCGATCTCCTCCTGCTTCTCCATCGCCCGAAAGCGATCTTCCACGTTGTCGGCCAGCAACTCCGCCCCGGCCTGCGCCACGGCTTCGCTGTGGTGCACCTTGTTCTTCATGCGGTCGAAGGCGGCCGCGTTCGAGCCATCGCCGATGTTGATGCCGGCCTCGTTGGCCTTGCCCAGCGCGCGCGAGCGGCGGTGCTGCGCAATCAGCATATCGCTCTTCGATTGCGCCTCGGCCAGCTTCTGCCCCAGCTTCAGCAGCGCCGTCTTGAGGTTCTCCACCTGCGTCTTCTGGTCCTCCACCTGCTGACGGAAGCTCTCGGTGGTGGACTTATAGCTCATCGAGCGCTCCACCGCCGCGCGCGCCAGCGCGTCGTCGTGCTTGTCCACGGCCAGCTCGGCGCGGCGCATCCATTGCCGCTCGTTCTCTTCGTTCTCCTGTAGCTTCTTCTCCAGCACGTGCTGGTCGGCTATCGAAATGGCTACCTGGGTCTTGACTTGCAGCAACTGATTCTGCATGTCCAGAATCACCTGCTTGATCATTTTTTCCGGTTCTTCGGCCTTATCGACAAGGTCGTTGATATTGGCCCGGATCAACGTTGAGACTCTCTCTAAGAGTGCCATGGGTTTCTCCTCTCTTACTTGCGTGCTGACTTACTGCCCTCCGCCCTTCGCCGGGTTATCCGGCTTGGGCGACTTGTCGCCGATCGTCCGTATCTTCGAGAACAGCTCGCTCAAGGGCATGCCCGAGAGCGTCTCGAACAGCGCGGGGACCTGCGCCGCCATCTTGGTCAGATCGCCCGTGACCTTGTTCAGGCCCGCGGCGTCGCCGCCCGTGGAAACCACCGTGATGCGGTCCACGTTGGCCAGCGGCGCGGCCAGAGCCTTCACGATCTCCGGCATGCTGCTGAACAGACGGTCTACCACGGCCGCCTGGTTGTATTCCTGGTAGGCCGCGGCCTTCACGTTCATGGCCCGGGCCTCGGCTTCGCCCTTCTTGAAAATGATTTCGGCTTCCGCCTCGCCCTGCGCGCGGATGGCCGAGGCGTGGCCTTCGGCTTCCATGATCAGGCGCTGCTTCTCGGCTTCGGCCAGCGTCTCGATGCGCTGCCGCTCGGCTTCGGCCGGCTTGAGCACGGTGGCGTTCAGCTCGCGCTCGCGGCGCTGGATTTCGGCGTCCTGCACCTTGACCTGGTGCTCTTTTTGCACTTGCTCGATGGTGACTTCCTCGGCGCGCACCTGTTGCAGCATGACGTTGGTCTGGATGTCGTAAGCTTTATCCGCTTGCGCCTGCTGCTTTTTCACCATCTCCAGGTAGGCGGCTTTCTTGACTTCCAGGTCGCGCTGCGCTTCCGCCTGCTTGGCCTGCGAAAGCGTCTCGGCCTGTACCCGCTCCTGGTCCGCCAGAGCCTTGGCGACCGCGGCTTCCCTCGACGCCACGGCCCGCCGGATGGCGGTGTCCCGATCGGCTTCGGCGGTGGCCACGTCGGCGTCGCGCTTGATCCGCGCCACGTCCGGCCGGCCCATGTTGGTGATGTATTCGTTCTTGTCGCGGACCTCTTTGATGGTGAACGAAATCACCTCCAGCCCCATCTTCGTCATATCGTCGGCGCAGGTGGACCGCATGCGCTCGCCCACCATCTCCGGCTGCTTCACGATCTCTTCCACCGTGAGCTGGCCGATGATGCCGCGCAAGTGGCCTTCCATCACCAGGCGAATGAGCCCCTCGCGTTCGTCGGGCGACTTGGTGAGGAACTGCTCGGCCGCCGTGAGAATCGATTCCGGATCGGACTTCACCTTGATCTGCGCTACGGCTTCCACCGTGACCGCCACGCCCTGCCGCGTGTAGAGGTCCTGCTTCGGTGCGACGTTGAACGACATCAGCTCGAGCGACAGCCCACGGGCGCTTTCCACCATGGGGAAAATCACGGTGCCGCGGCCCTTCACCACGCGTGTGCCGCGGAAACCGTATACGATGATGGCCTCGTGCGGTCCCGCCTTGCGGAACAGCTTGGCGAACATGGCCATCAGAAACAGAATCGCCAGGATCATCAAACCGGCGATCACGAACGTTGTGTTTTCCATAAATGTGAACTCTATCTCCTGTTAACCCTTTGGCCCCACCTCGCCCGCCGGGTCTTCCCAGGGGCGGACATACGCAATTCCTTTCTCGTAGCGCGTCACCATTACCTCCGCGCCTTTGGCGATGCCGATGCCGTCCTCGCTGCGCGCGCCCGTGACGTGGCGCGTGCCTTCCTGCGAATAAATCAGCTCGCCGGTTCCGCCGGGCCGTATGGGAATGCTCATGCGGCCGAGCACCCCGACCATGTCGTAGTCGGCCGGGTCGAGGGCCTCCTCGCGTCTCATCAAGACCTTGGCCAGAAACCAGAACACCACCGACGCGGCGCCGATGCCGCTGAGCGTGGCGATCCCCAGCGCCAGAGCAACCCATACGTGGTAGTAACGCTCCAGCAGATACCCCGTGCCCCCGAACCACGCCAAAAAGGCCGCGATGGTGCCGAAATTGAACCACGACAGATCGGCGCGCCCTCCGCCTCCGTGCGCGTGCGGCATGTGAACGCCGTGATGAAAATGCAGATGCGGCAAATGCAAGTGCACGCTGCCGGCCAGAAACGCCAGCGCGCTCAAGCCGAACCCGACCAGGAAACAAATGAGGTAGAAATCCGACCAGGTCATGAACGCCTCCTCGGTTTACGATCCGGCGATGGAGCCGGGGCCTTCAGCACCTCGATCAGCCGCTCCGCCAGTCCCGTGTTTTCCAGAATCGTGCCCAGCAGCATGAGGCACATGCGCGAATCGTCATGGCGCGCGATGGTGAGCAGGGCATGGTGCAGCTCGGCGTCGCGGCTGAAGCGCTCGGCCCCGCCGACCAGCCACAGGTCGAGCTTGTCCTCCAGCGCCCCGATATCGGAAATGAGTTCATTCGAAAACCCCTCGGGATCGTCCACCAGATAGCCGGGATGCACCTTGAAGAAGCGCGCCAACAGCATGCGCGTCGAGTTGGTGAGATGCGGCCGCGCGCCGCTCTCGATCTGCGAGAGATAACTCTGGCTGATGGATTTCCCGAGATCCTTCTGGATGAGCCGCGCCATTTCAAGCTGGGAGAGCTCCCGGTCGAGCCCGCGCAGGGTGCCCTCGACCTCCCGCAGATACCGAAGTTTTTCACCGAGCCGCATATTGCAATCTGTGATTACTATATAGCAACTTGCGATTGTTGTCAAGAGGAAAATTACGGAAGAATTTGCGGCATTCCCTCACAATCCATCTACATTCTCCGGCGGTTGCCTGGAGCCCGGCAAACACTTTGTGGATCTGGATGGGTTCCGGGTGGAATGAAGAGAATCATGAGCTTGACGGCGCACTCTGTTCTAAGCCCGAAGGGCGCAAGATAATAGCCCACGGCGTAAGCCGTTGGGAACGGATGCCCGGTTGTCGTAGCCCCGGATAGGGGCGTAAGATCATGCCGCACACCTACACCTCCCTGCTCGTGCACGTCGTCTTCTCCACCAAGGACCGTGCGCCCGACTTGTCGCCCGACTTGGCCGCGCGGCTTTTCCCGTATATGGGCGGCATTGTCCGGGAATGCAAGGGGGCGGCTTTGATCATCAACGGCCCGGCAGACCACGTCCACCTGCTGCTATCGATTCCCGCGGCCGTATCCATAGCCGACATGCTAAGAGTGCTGAAAGCCAATTCCTCGCGCTGGGTGCACGAGCAGTTTCCGGAACGAAAGCGCTTCGGCTGGCAGGCCGGATACGGCGCTTTCACCGTGAGCGGCTCCCGGTTGGGCGACGTCAGAAACTACATCGCCTCGCAGGAAGAGCACCACCGCAGGGTGTCTTTCCAGGAGGAGTTTCTCACGCTCCTGAGAAAGCACGGGCTGGAATACGATGTGACGGACCTCTGGGGATAAGCACTCTTACGCCCCTGTCCGGGGCTATGCCAACCGTGCATTCCGTTCCCGACGGCTTGCGCCGTGGGCTACTATCTTGCGCCCTACGGGCTCGAAACGGGCCCGGCATGCCCGGCCCCTACACCACTTCCAGGATCAGACACTTCAGGTAGTGCGTCTCGGGAACGGTGAGCAGAATGGGGTGGTCCTGCGCTTGCGTGCGGCGCTCCAGAACGCGCACGGTGCGGCCGGCGTCGAGTGAGGCCTGGGCGATCAATTCCAGGAACATCGCCTCGCCGAGGTGGTGCGAGCAAGAGCAGGTGACCAGGATTCCGCCGGGTCCCAGCAGGCGCAAGGCGCGCAGGTTGATCTCGCGATACCCCGTCACTGCCGCTTCCAGGTTGTGACGAGACTTGGCGAAGGCCGGCGGGTCCAGCACGACGAAGGAATACTGGCGGCGCGCGGCGGCGTAACCGGCCAGCAGCTCGAAGACATCGGCTTCCTGAAAATGAATGTTGGCAATGCCGTTGGCTTCGGCGTTCAGGCGCGCCGTGGCCAAAGCGGGGCCGGAGCTGTCCACGGCCTCGACACTTTCGCACTTGCCAGCCAGGTGCAGGGCGAAGCCGCCGGTGGAAGTGAAGCAATCGAGGGCCTTGCCGTGGGCATAGCGGGCGGCGGCGACGTAGTTCTCGCGCTGATCCAGAAAGATGCCGGTCTTCTGCCCGCCCAACAGGTCGGCGCGCAGGTTGAACCCGTTCATGTGGATGGCCACCGATTCCGGCACTTCGCCCGCCAGCACCGCCGTTTCGAGCGGCAACTGCTCCTTGGTGCGGACAGCCACGTCATTGCGGGCCACGATGCCGCGCGGTTGGAAGATTTCCTCCAGGCAAGTCGAAATCTCGCTCTTGGCAGCGTCCATGCCCTGATCGAGCGTCTGCATGACCAGGTATTCGCCATAGCGATCGACCACGAGCGCCGGCAGCAGATCGGCCTCGCCATGCACCACGCGATAGGCGTCGGTGTCGCGCACAACCGTTCGGCGGTGTTCCTCGGCGGCGCGCAGACGGCGCGAATAGAAATCGCGGCCGATCTCCTCGACCCGCGGCGAGAGCATGCGGAGCGCAATCTGCGACGCGGAGCTGTAATGCGCCGTGCCCAGCGGGCGGCCGCGGAAGTCCGCCACCTTTACGGCTTCACCGGGCTGGGCGCCATCGCGATCTGCGATGTCGCTCGAAAAAATCCACGGGTGCCCGGAGGCAATGCGGCCGGCTGCCTTCCGGTTGACGCGGACTTCGTTCATCGCATGGCCTGTAAACGGGCGATGCGGTCCGCGGTCGCGGGGTGCGTCGAAAACAGGCGCATCATGCTTTGGCCCGTGAACGGCTTGATGATGAACATGTGGGCCGTGGCGGGCGAGGCGTCCATGGGGATGCGCTTGGACCAGGTTTCGAGCTTTTGCAAGCCCCCGATGAGCGGGTAGGGGGAGCCGACGTACTTGGCGGAGGCGGCGTCGGCATCGTATTCGCGCGAGCGCGAGATGGCCATCTGGATGAGCATGGCGGCGATGGGCGCCAGAATCATCATGAGCAGCGCGCCCGCAATTCCCCCGCCGCGGTTGTCGTCATCCCGCGAACCGCCGAACCAGAAGGCCATCCGCGCCAGCATGGTAATGGCCGCCGCCAACATGCCGGCCACCGAGCTGATGAGAATGTCGCGGTGCAGCACGTGGCCCAGCTCATGCGCCACCACGCCCTCGATTTCCGTGTCGCTCATGAGCCGTAGGATACCGGCGGTGACGGCCACCGAGGCGTGCGCCGGGTTGCGGCCGGTGGCGAAGGCGTTCGGCGAATCGTCCGGGATGAGCCAGAGTTTGGGCATGGGGAGACCCATGCGCTGGCAGAGATTCCGCACGATGGGCGCGACTCGGGCGTACACCTCGGGGTTCTCGGTTTCACTCACCGGCTGCGCGGAATACGACATCAGCGCAATTTTGTCGGAGAAGAAATAGCCGGCGAAGTTCATCGCAAAGGCGAAAAACAGGCCGATGTAAAGGCCCTGGGTGCCATACAGCGCCTCGCCGCCGACAAGCAGGAGCGCGCTGAGCAGGCCCAGCAGGGCGGCGGTCTTGAGAGTGTTGGTGGTCATATCGGGTTATACCTCCACGGGGGTGAGCTTGGTGAACTGCAACTCGCCCCCTCCGGATGCGGCGTCCACCGCGACGGTGTCGCCCTCGCTGAATTCACCGTTGATGAGCTTGAGCGCCAGCGGGTCCTGGATCAACCGCTGGATGGCCCGCTTCATGGGGCGCGCTCCGAATTGCGGATCGTAGCCGTCGGCAATGAGAAGGTCTTTGGCCGCGGCCGTGACCTCCAGCTTGATCTTGCGGTCCTGCAGAAGCTTGCCCACGTTGTGCAATTGGATGTCCACGATCTGCCTGAGATTCTCACGCGTCAACGAATTAAATACAATGATATCGTCCACGCGGTTCAGGAATTCGGGGCGGAACTGCTTGCGCAACTCTTCCAGCAGGCGGCGGCGCGTATCGTCGGTCCGGCTGTCCTTTCCATGCACCGAAAAGCCGAGGGTGTTCTTGTCGATCATTCCGGTGCCCACGTTGGAAGTCATCACGATCACGGCGTTCTTGAAGCTCACCGTGCGGCCCTGGCCGTCGGTCAGGCGTCCGTCGTCCAGAATCTGGAGCAACATATTAAAGACGTCGGGATGAGCCTTTTCGATTTCATCCAACAGCACCACGGAGTAGGGCCGGCGGCGGATCTGCTCGGTAAGCTGGCCGCCCTCCTCGAAACCGATGTATCCCGGAGGCGCGCCCACCATGCGGGCCACCGCGTGCTTCTCCATATACTCGGACATATCGACGCGGATCATGGCCTTCTCGTCGTCGAACAGATCTTCCGCCAGGGCGCGCACCAGCTCGGTCTTGCCGACGCCGGTGGGGCCGAGGAAAATAAAGCTGCCGATCGGCCGGTTGGGGTCGCCCATGCCGGCGCGGTTGCGCAGAATGGCGTTCGCCACCAGGCGCACGGCTTCATCCTGGCCCACCACGCGCTCCTTCAGCCGCTCGGGCATGTGGACCAGTTTCTGGATTTCGCCTTCGATCATGCGTGCCACCGGAATGCCGGTCCACTTGGCCACGATGCGGGCGATATCGTCTTCGCCGATCTCCTCTTTGAGCAGCGCGTTTTCCTTGACGGCTTCCATCTCCTGCTCGGCGGCCTGGATGTCTTTCTCGATCTGCGAGAGGCGGCCGTAGCGTAGCTCCGCGGCCTTTTCCCAATCGCCCGCGCGGCTGGCCTTTTCCACTTCCTGGCGAAGCGCGTCCTGCTCCTCTTTGAGCTGGCGCACGCGCGTGATGGCGCCCTTCTCGCGGTTCCAGCGCTCTCTCAAAGTGGCCGATTCGCCGCGCAGGCGCTCCAGCTCGTTTTCGTCCTGGCGCAGGCGGTCCCGCGAAGCGTTGTCGGTTTCCTTGCCCAGGGCCTGGCGCTCGATTTCGAGGTGCGAGATGCGGCGGTCGAGGTCGTCGAGTTCGATGGGCACGGAGCCGATTTGCAGGCGCAGCGCCGAGCCGGCCTCGTCGATGAGATCGATGGCCTTGTCGGGCAGAAAACGGTCGGCGATGTAGCGGTGCGAGAGCACGGCGGCGGCGATGATGGCCGCATCCTTGATGCGCACGCCGTGGTGGATCTCGAACTTTTCCTTCAGGCCGCGCAGGATGGCGATGGTGTCGTCGACCGTCGGTTCGCCCACCATCACCGTGCGGAAACGGCGCGCCAGGGCGGCGTCCTTCTCGACGTACTTCTTGTACTCATTCAGGGTGGTGGCGCCGATGCAGCGCAGATCGCCGCGCGCCAGGGCTGGCTTCAGCAGGTTGGCCGCGTCGATGGCGCCCTCGGCCGAGCCCGCGCCCACCAGCGTGTGCAGCTCGTCGATGAAGCAGATGATCTCGCCATTGGAATCGACGATTTCCTTGACCACGGCCTTGAGGCGGTCTTCGAATTCGCCGCGGAACTTGGTGCCGGCGATCATCGAGCCCAGGTCGAGGGCCACCAGCTTCTTGTTCTTGAGCTGGTCGGGAACGTCGCCGCGCACAATGCGTTGCGCCAGGCCTTCGACGATGGCCGTCTTGCCCACGCCCGGCTCGCCGATCAGCACCGGATTGTTCTTGGTCCGCCGGCTCAGCACCTGCATGACGCGGCGGATTTCATCCTCGCGGCCAATCACCGGGTCGAGCTTGCCCTGGCGGGCGGATTCCGTCAGGTCGTGGGCGTAGCGTTCCAGGGCCTGGTACTTGGATTCGGGATTCTGGTCGGTCACGCGCTGGCCGCCGCGCACCGAGACCAGGGCCTTTAGGATGGCGTCATGCGTGGCGCCGGCGCGGTCCAGCAATTGGGCCGCGGGATCGCCGCGCTGCTGGGCGATGGAGAGCAGCATATGTTCCGTGGACACGAACTCGTCCTTGAAACGGCCGGCTTCGTCGAAGGCGCGCTCCAGGACCTCGTTCAACGGCTGCGAGAGGTACGTTCCGGGCTGCATACCGGCGGTCTTGGGCAGGTTGCCGAGCAGCCGCCGGGCTTCCGCCACGATGGCATCCGGCTGCACGTTGCACTTGGCCAGCACCGGCCGCACGATCCCTTCCTTTTCTTCCGCCAGGGCGATGAGCAGGTGCAGCGGGAAGATCACCTGGCATTGGTTCTGTTCGGCGACCGCCTGCGCCTGCTGCAAGGCCTCCTGGGCTTTCTGAGTGAGCTTGTCCAACCGAAACATTTGGTCCCCCTATAAATAAATATAGGGCCGGGCGCCCCTGAAGGCATCCCGGCCCGAAGCCGTGAAGGATTTGGCAAGCTAAAGCATGCCCCACCAATGTGGGGCATGCTTTAGCTTGCCCATTGTCCGCTTGCGGGCGATATTCTCACAGCTCCTTACGGTCGCGGCTCTGGGAATTCGATGCTTCAGGCCTTGACTTCGACTTTGACCTGGCGCGGCTTGGCGGCTTCCTTCTTGGGAAGCGTCACGCTCAACACGCCGTTCTTGAACTCGGCGGCGATGTGTTCGGTGTCGAAGCTGTTGGGCACCGAGAAGCTGCGCACAAAGCTGCCGTAGTTGCGCTCGATGCGGTGATAGCCCTTGGTGGTGTCCTTCTTTTCGAAGTTGCGCTCGCCGGAGATGGTGAGCGTCTGGTTTTCCACGCGGACGTTGATGTCCTTCAGGTCGACATCCGGCAAATCGGCTTTCAGAACCAGTTCGTTTTCGGTCTCGTATATATCCACCGCCGGCGCCCAGGGGCGGTTGGTTTGGGGTTCGGTCAGCATCCGGGAGAAGGCGTCTTCGAACAGGCGCAGATTGGCTAACGGGTCGTAATGACTGAGAGACATGGTGTTTAGACTCCTCATATGTTTAGTTTAGAGGCCGCATGGCGACCTCATCTAATAACAATAATATAATATGAGTGCAGTAATGTCAAGCTTTATTGAGCACTATTTTAGAAGGAGTTGCGGGCGGAGAGAAAAACTCCGGCTACTTCCCCTTCATCTCCAAAACGGTGATGGAGTAGGGCGGGAACGTGCGCGTGAAGTTGACGCCCAGTCCGTCCACGTTGGTGGTGCCGGGCACGATCTTGGTCGGCTCCGTGATCGAATTCGTATCATCCGGGCTGCTGGCGCTCAGCGTGATGGCCTGTCCCTTGGCCTCCACGGCGGCCAGTCCGCTGATTTCCACCTGCACCGGCTGCGGCGTGCCAGCCCGGTTCACCACCTTCAGATAGATGGTTCCGGTCTGGCTGTCCCGCGTGGCGTCGAAGAAGACCATCGGCACCTGTTGCGGCGGTGGCGCTGGCTGCGGCGGAGGCGGCGGAGTGCCGGGCGCGCCGCGGCGTCCTCCCGGCGCCGGTGGCTGCCATTCCCGCGTGGGAATGCCCTGCGCGGCCGCCGGAAGAACCACATCGCCATGGTGCGTGCTGAACATCTGCTGGGCGTAATACGCCGGCGAGCCATAGCTCCCCATGGCGTCAAAACCGATCAGATCCGTGGGCCACTGCATCGCGCCCTTGTTCACGTTGACAAACAGCGGGGCATAGGACTCCATGATGACCAGGTCCGAGTTTCGTTCCATGCCCGTCATCCAGGCCGCGTCTCCCAGCGCGCCGCTCATGTTGGGTGTGGGCGCGCCCACCCGCGTGGCCCACTCGCCGACGAAAATTTTCGGCCCGGTGCGCTCGCGCGTATCGTAATCGTGGGCATGGGACGCCATCTCGTCTTCCGAGCGGCGATAGTAGTGTTCGTCGAGGACGTCGGGAGTGCGGGTGCTCACCCGGGCGGTGGTGATCACATTCAGCTTGGGATACTTCGCCTTGATGGCATCGAAGAACTGCGCAAACCGGCCGGCATAACTTCCCGTCTGCCGGTCGAACTGGTCCTCGTTGCCCACCTCGACGTATTCCAGCTTGAAGGGCGCCGGATGCCCGTCCTTGGCGCGCCGCGCGCCCCACGTGGTACTGGCCGCACCGGTCACATATTCGATTTCGTCAATCGCGTCCTGAACGAAAGGCTGCAAGTCTTTCCCCGGCGCAACGCGCTCGCCGGCCAGCGAGTAGCCGGCATAGATCGCCAGCACGGGCTCCATGTGCAGGTCTTCGCACCATTCCAGAAACTCCAGCAGCCCCATGCCGTCCGACGACCAGTACCGCCAGGCGTCGTTCATGTGCCCCGGCCGCTCGGAAATGTCGCCGATGGTCTTCTTCCAATCGAAGCGCGTGGCGATGGTGCGCCCTTCCACGTAATTGCCGCCCGGAAACCGCAGGAAGCTCGGCTTCATATCGGCCAGGAGCTGCATGATATCTTTCCGGTTGCCGTTGGGACGGTTGTTCCACGTCGGCGGAAACAACGACACCATGTTGAACCAGACCGTGCCCGCGCTGCCGGTTGAAATGACCAGCCGGTTCTCCGCCGATGGCTTGGCCGCGCGCGTGGTCAGAATGGCCTCATACTTCTTCCAACTCCCGGTGACTCGCCGCACCTGTGCGCTGGCGTGGACCGTGGCGCCATCGTTGCTCACAATGGCAATCCGAATTGGCCCGGTGAATCCTTCGGCCTTGGCGTAGAACGAGGCCCGGTAGCGCGTGTTCGGTTTCACCGGAATGCCCCAAAAACCCTCGTTGGCGATCCCCACCCGCTGGTTTGCGGCGGCCTTGGTCACGGTAAGTTTCAGGCTGGTCGGAATGGCGTCGTTGAACGGCTGGCTGGGGTCGAGCGCCATGGTTCCCGTTCCACCCTGTTCCTGGACAAGCTGCCAATGCACCGGCTGTTTGGCATCTTCCTTGAAGCTGCGATTGCGAACCAGCTCCGCGTACAGTCCGCCATCGTAGGAGAAATTGATCTCCTCCGTCATCAGCCCGTAGAGCCTCGGGCTGACGTGCGCCGCCACCTGGTCGGCCTTGATCTGGAGAACGACTGCGTCCGCCGCCTGCCCCGGCGCAGCCGCGAGCAAGGCGCAGAATGCGAGTGGAATGATTTTGGTGAACATAGCTTTGGAACCACTATAACCCTTGTGGCGCCGGCGATCTTGTCGCCGGTGTCTTTCCGCGGTTACACTCTGCGTATGGATGACCTGAACGGAAGAGTCGCCCTGGTCACTGGCGCCAGCCGGGGCATTGGCCGCGCCATCGCATTGGCCCTTTCCGAGGCCGGCGCCGATGTCGTAGTCAATTACCTGTCCCGCTCGCGCGAGGCGCATGAGGTGGAGTCGCAAATCACCCGGTCGGGCAAACGATGTGTCAGCATCCAGGCCGATGTCTCCGTGCGAAGCGACGTCGATCGCCTGGTCGCAGCCGCGGGCCCCATCGACATCCTCATCAACAACGCCGGCATCGCCCGTCCACAGGCCATCGAGGAGATCACCGAGCGGGATTGGGACGACCTGATCGACGTGAACCTGAAATCCGCTTTTCTGGTGACCCAGGCAGTGCTGCCCGGTATGCGGGCGCGCCAATGGGGCCGGATCGTGAACGTGTCTTCGGTGGCGGCGCAAGTTGGCGGAGTGGTCGGTCCGCACTATGCCGCATCGAAAGCCGGCATGCTTGGCCTCACGCGCTACTACGCCAGGCACCTGGCCAAGGAGGGCATCCGGGTGAATGCCATCGCGCCGGCGCTGATTGAGACTGAGATGGTGACATCCAATCCCAACGCGCAAGCGTCTCACATCCCGGTAGGCCGATTCGGGCACGTCGACGAAGTCGCCCAAGTGGCCGTGATGCTCGTGAGAAACGGCTACATGACCGGACAAACGATCAACGTCAACGGCGGCTGGTTCATGAGCTAAGGCTTAGAAGGTGGGGCAGGCGGTTCCGCCTGCCAACCGCCCTCAAACGCAATACGCCGCGAGTTCCTGTTCCATCCGCATCCGGTTGCGGCCCAGGTTGGGCGGCAAGTCCTGCATCGGGCCGCGCCACTCCAGCATCCGGTCCACATCCGCGTGCAGCCGGTACTTCCGTTGCACGTCGGCGATCTTGGTGCCCAGCACGTCGATCTTGGCCAGATCGTATTGGCCCAGGCCGCCCTCATAGGCGTAGTTCAGATAGCCCGGCCAACCGGCGTCGATTTCCATGCACGCCAGGCCCACGCGATCCGCCGCCAGGAAATCCGTCGAGGCGATGGCGATGCGATGCGGCACCGGGGTGCCGGAAACGGGACCGTTTCCTTCCATGCCCTCGTACCCGTCGATGAGGCCCACTCCCCAGTTCGGCTTCATCATGCGGGCGCCTAGATATATGTTGTAGTTGCCCGCCCGGATGCCCACGTGGAACTTGCGCTTGTCGCTCGCCCCCCAATCCGCCTTCACTCCGGGAGGCGGAGTCATGGCCGCTCCCAGAACCATGTTCTTGATCGTCATGGTGGCCACCACCATGTTGTGCGTCTTCAGCACCGCCGAGGAAATCACGAAAGCATCGGGGTCCACGAATCGAGCGCCCATCCGGATGGGGATCAGATGCATGTCGTAGTCGATGCCGTACAGCAGCGCGACGCGGTTTTCGTCCTCGTTGGGAACCAGGAACTTCATGTCGAACGCCTTGTGCTCGGCGAAGATCTTGTCCCAGCCGAATTCGGTGGTGGCCTTCGCGGCCGGAGTGCCGCAGCATTCAGCCACCACCACCTGCCCTTTGAAGCGGGGAGCCAGGTAGTCGAGGATCCCGCGCACGGTGTCGGCTTGGGTGGAAATCAGTGCCCGCGATGGGTCGCTGCCGTTCGGTTTGATGAGAACGTACTTCCTCGTCTTAAGAACGGGCTGGATCTGGTCGTTGATCGCAACCAGCGCATCGGAAACGTTCTTGCGCCGCTCGTCGCCCTTGATCAGGGCCACTTTGGAGCGGCCGTCGTAATACTTGAACTGTTTCTCGATATTGCCAACACCCATGCGAGGGTCCTGCGGCGTCGCCCCCGGATCCACGGGCGGCTTCTGCTGCGCCTTCATAGCCAGCCCCTGGGCGGCGGCAATCGCCCCGGCGCGGGCGAAAAACGATCTGCGTGAAACTGACATCGGCCAGTAACCTCCTCTCGGTCCATTGCGACCGAACTCCTCCAGTATAACCATATTTCGGACCCATCGTTCGGGAAATCGCGCCCGCGGCGGTCTTTGCCGCCGCCTTTTTCCAGCCCGAATCGCGCTCTTCCTCGGGGAAACAAAGGGCAAGCTAAAGCATGCCCCACCAAGGTGGGGCATGCTTTAGCCTGCCCAAACCACAAAGAACTGCGTGCTTGCCACTTCCATGTCGCGCTCCGAGCGCCCCGGAACAGGTTAACGGAAATGCAGCACGAATTCGATATAAACCAGATCGGACAGGCCGTGAAACTCGCCATTCCGGGAGGACGCGAACAATTGGGCGCCGAAGTTCAGATCCGTATTGGCGGTCAGGTTGTGGCTCAGTCGCGGCAACACCACGGCGGAAGGTCCGGCCACGTCGCCGACCACATAGGTTTCCAGCTTCCAAAGAGGCGTGACGGGGTAGCTTGCGCCAACTGATACGAAGTGACGGTGCAGCGTGAAAATCTCGTTCGAGAATTGAAGCAGCACGTTGGGATCGAACGGCCGGTTCTGCGCCAGATCCGGCTGGCCCTGGTTGTAAAAATACTCGCCCACCAGGTAAAGACCGTTGGCGAAGGCGTAGTCGCCGCCGATTGTCAATCGCAGGGCGTCGCGGGTCGAGATGGGGACCGAGCCGGGTATCGGGTGGCGCCACCGGTACGTCAACTCTCCGCGCACGCCGGCGTCGCGGACCTGGCCGGCGGCATCGAAGCCGGCCGTCCAATCCTGGCCGAAACGGGCCGCCGCCACATCGAAATCGGTGTTGTGAATGGTCCGGCTGAGCCGGAGCGCCGAAGTAGACCGGCGGAAGCCGTCCTGAGGCGCGTAGACCGCGTTCCACCGCAGTGCGCCCGGCGAACCGATTTCGAGCGAAGCGGCGTCCACGCCTTGGCGTTCCTCGGATTCAATTTGCAGCGGGCTGATCGGATTGAACATGTCCATGGGGCTCCAGAAGCGTGCCGTCCCCCAAGCGATGCGCTGGCGGCCCACCGTCAGAGTCGCCTTGCTGCTGTGCAGCGAAACAGTTCCGCGATAGAGAGAAGTGTCCCAATAGAGGTTGCCGCGGTTCAGGAAGACGTGCTGAAGATCGAGCCAGGCGGCGCTCTGGCGGTCTCGAACCACCTCGAAATCGGGGAGGCCGATCCAATTACCGGCGTGGATTTCGTTGTCGTAGTCGATGTGGACCGCGAACCAGTCCCCATACTTGCCGTCGTAGGTGAGCCGCAGCCGGTCGAGGTTGTCCCCCCAGGCGTCTTGCGTGAAGTAGGATCGCGAGCCGCTCGCCAGGTCTTTCCAATAGCCGCTGAATTGCTGCGTCCAGTATGACTGGCCGTTGTCGGGCGGCGCGGTCTGCGCCCACCCGAGACCGGCCAGCCAGATGGCCCAGATGCAGATTCGCCCGGTCACGGTTCTTGCTTTTCGTCGCCGGTCAGCCGGCCGTCTTTCAAGCGGATGAGGCGGCGGGCGCGGCGCATCACGGCCGGATCGTGAGTCGAGAACAGAAATGTTACGGCCAGTTCGCGATTGAGGCGTTCCATCATGTCGAGCAGCAGCGACGCGTTTTCCGAATCCAGGTTCGCCGTCGGTTCGTCGGCCAGTACCAGATCCGGTTCCGGCAGGATCGCCCGCAGGACGGCCACGCGCTGCTGCTGGCCTCCGCTCAGTTCGTCGGGGCGCTGGTCGCGAAGCTCGCGCATTCCGACGGCCTCCAGCAGGCGCTCCGCGCGGCGCACACGGTCCGCCTTGGGCACACCCTGGAGAGCCGGAACAAACTCCAGGTTCTCCAGAACGCTGAGCACCGGGAACAGGTTGAAGGACTGGAACACGAAGCCGAGATGCCGCAGCCGGAATTCCGCGAGCTGGTCCGCCGGTGTGGAAGTGATCTCCATCCCGGCGATGCGGATGATGCCGGTGTCCGGGGTGTCGATGGCGCCGATGAGGTTGAGCAGAGTGGTCTTGCCCGATCCCGAGGGGCCCACGGCCGCCGCGAATTCGCCTTTCTCCACGGTCAGATTCAACCCGGTCAGCGCGTGTACCGCAACGTGCGTGTGGTAGGTTTTCGAAACGTCGATCAGCTCGATCTGCGCCATATCCATTCAGATGTGCCGGATGGCTTCGACCGGCTTCAGGCCCGCGGCTTTGATGGCCGGATAGAAAGACACCAGCACGACGACGGCCATTACGGAAAGGCCGGAAAAGACCAGGTTCCCCGCCATCAGTTCCGGATGCATGACGGTGGTGGTGATCCCCAGAGCCGATGCTCCCGCGGCGTAGCCGGAGAGGTCGATTCCGGTGTAAGCGAAAACCAGGGTGGACGCGCTCCCGAGGAGCGTACCCAGCGCGGCGCCCAGCACGGCGAGCACCCCCGCTTCCTGTACCACCAGCCGCACCACCTGACGGGGCTTTGTGCCCAGCGCCATCATCACGCCGAATTCCCGCACCCGTTCGAACACCGACATCATGACCGTGTTCAGGATGCCCACCGAGATCACCACGAAAAGGATGAGGACGATGATGTAGAAGAAAGCGTCGTCCAACTCAATGAACTGCCGCAGGAACGGCTCCACCACGTACCAGGGCAGAATCTCCACCGGCGTTCCGGCCAGTTGGCTGCTCAGGAATCGCTGCGCCCCCGCCACGGATTCCGACGAGTCCAGCAGCAGCGCGACTTCGGTCATCCCGCCGTCCAGCGAAAACAGCGATTGCGCGTCCCCCCGGAGCAGGTAGACCACCCCGCGATCAAGCTCCGGCGAGCCGGATCGGAATATGCCGGCCACGCGGAACAGTTGCGCGCCCATCGAGCCATCGGCCGCCTGGACCAGCAGCACCACTTTGTCGTTCGGCCTCGCGCCCAGCGATTGCGAGAGGCGTTCGCCGATCAGGATCGGCCGGCTCATGCCTTCGTCGAGGAATCTTCCGGCGATGACGGCGCGGTCGATGGTGGTGACCGTGCGCTCGGCCCGCGGCACGATGCCGACGATGCTGACTCCCGCCGAATTCTCCGCCGTGCTGGCGAGCCCGTCGCCCAGCACCCGGAAAGAGTAGCCGCGCAGATGCGGCGTCCGCGGCACCACCCGTTCGAGCGACGCCACGTCGGGCAACGTCTTCAGCAGCCCGGGATCGTGCTGGTAGCCGGAACGATGGATCTCGATGTGGCCGATCTGAGCGCGCACGGAGTTGTCCACCATCTGCTCGTGATAACCGTCGCCGATGCTGCGCATCAGGATGTTGAATGCCAGCCCGAGCGCGATGGTCAGCACGGTCAGAAGCGAGCGCCGGCGGTACCTCCACACATTGCGCCACGCCATTTGCCAGAAAAGCATCCATGCCCTCTCAGAAACGCCGTTCGAGATTCTGCCGCGTAAACAGGTCCGCGGATATCGGCTGGTCGAATTGCAGCGAAGAGAGCGTCAAAGTGGTTTCGTGTCCCGGCTTGTTGTGGGAGACCATGCGCCACCGCATGGGGTAGTTGCGCGCGCCGGTTCGGCGGAATTCGTCGAAATACAGAGTCTTCTGAAGCGCTCCCCGTTCGTCGTAGAACTCTTCGCGGCGAGGAAGAAAATCCGCTGTGCGGATCAGCAGCACCAGCTTGCCCCACACCACCGGAGCGTTTGGTTTCGGAGTGGCGGCCAGCCGGTAGCAGAGGTCGCCGTCCTCTGTGGTTTCGGCCTCGATGCGGTGGGTGTAGTCGGTAGGCAGGCTGCTTTCCTTCACCAGGTCGTCATTGGTGAAGTCGCTGCCCATCCAGGACTGGAGCATGAGGGATGGCGGAATCTTGATGACGCGCTCCACCGAGGGCAGGTACGTCCACATGTTGGTCCCCAGGCGAAGCGTGCCCGTTCCGGCGTCCTTGGCGGGAGCGGTCATCCGTATGAGAGTCTTGTCCGGATAATCGTACCAGAACGTCATCTCCAACGTCCGCTGCCACTCGGGTGTGCGAACCGTCATCGAGGCCGAGCCGTGTTCGGTTTTCCCTTTGAGCGCCGCATCGCATTTCCGGGCGATGGATAGGGCATCGGGTCCCTCCGCCCGAACCACCGGTCCGGACGCAAACGGGAGGAAGGTCGCGATGGCGAGCGCGCCGGCTGACACGGCGGCGCGGCTGGCGATAAGAATGGCTCCGGTCCGAGCGGGGCGGTCGACGATGCGCGCAGCCATGAGCGACCGGCCAGCCGGTCATTGATATTATGGGGACCCGCGGGGCGCACTGTCAACGGCCGCGACCTCTGCTCGGGATTGATCCGGCTCCACGTGCTGCACCACGCCGCCCGGGAGCCCATCTTCGGCCTGGGCATGGGTGAGGAGTTGGCCCGCCGCACCGCCGATGAATTGCGCGAAGGCGCGGCAATACCTCACTGAACCGATACGGTGATGCCTTTCTGGCTGCTAACCCCGCCGATCGACACAAGAACCTCCAGCGGGCCCGACGGCACAATGGCTGGGATCTGCACGTTGAGCTGCATCACCCCCGCTACCATGGCCGGCGCTTCCCCGGCGTACGTATACTGGGCCGGCTGGCCGTTGATCAACACCTGGATCGATTGCAGTGGCATTGGCGTCACCTGCGGAGGCGGCAAGGTCACGGTGGTAATTGCGCCCGTGACGCTGGGCGGGTAGGTAAGGCCCTCGCCCGTCATGAACACCTGTACAATGCTGCCCTTGGCCGTGGGATGGCCCGGCCCGTTCAGACTGTTGTCCTGGTTCAGGATGGCCCCCGGTCCGCTGCCCGATGAGTTCTGCGCGAACAGAGCCGGGGCCGCGGGCGCCGAGGTTAACACGTACGCGTTGGAAGTCTCTCCCGCGTACTCGATCCACAGCGAGGGGTTGGGAATGAGCGCCATCTCATACGGCACCACTGCCGACACTTGCGTGCTGCTGGCGTAGATCATGGGAGCGGGGGCGCCATTGAACAGCACCTCAACGCCGCCGATGCTGGTCGCCAGCTTGCCGGTCGATGGGTCGGCGATGGCGTATGCGGGAGTGGCCGGTCCAATGCCCGCGCCAAAGATGGTAACCAACTCGCCTGGGGAGACCGGGCCGCCGATGAAGCTGGCGGCGTTCACCACGCTCTTGATGGGAGGCAGCGGCGCAGTCGCCAAGGCTGGCTGAGTGACGGTGACGGAGACGCCGGCAATCGAAACGGTCGCCGTGAGGGTCGTGCCGGAGTTATTGGGAAAGACCGCGAGAGCCACGGAGGCGGAAGCGGGGCCGGAGGATGCGGCGGAAACCGTGATCCAACCCGGCAAGCCGGAGATGGCCCAGGGGCAGGCGAGGGCAGTTTGAATGCCGACGGTCAGATTGCCGCCCGAGGCCGGGGCCAGCAACGTGGTGGGTGAGACAGAGTAAGTGCAAAGAGATGCAACTGGAGTCAAAACACGGATGCGGTAGTTATCGGTGTCGGCGATGTATAGGTTGCCAGCGGAATCCACAGCGACGCCCTCCGGATAGGACAACTCGGCGCTGGTGGCCGGGCCGTTGTCGCCACTGAAGCCTTGCGTTCCGCTTCCCGCTATGGTGGCGATCACCCCGTTCGAGACTTTGCGGATGCGATTATTCCCAAAGTCGGCGATGTAGAGGTTGCCGGTAGAGTCCACGGCGACGCCGGAGGGAGAGTTCAACTGGGCGCTGGTGGCCGGGCCGTTGTCGCCGCTGAAGCCCAGCGTCCCGTTTCCAGCCACGGTGGTGATCACCCCGTTCGTGACCTTGCGTATCCGATAGTTACCGCAGTCGTTGATGTAGAGGTTACCAGCCGAGTCCACGGCGACGCCGTTGGGAGCGTTGAGAGTGGCGCTGATGGCCGGGCCGTTGTCGCCGCTGAAGCCTAGCGTCCCGTTTCCCGCCACCGTGGTAATCACCCCGTTCGTCACCTTGCGAATGCGGTCGTTAGAAGAGTCGGCGATGTAGAGGTTGCCGGCAGAGTCCACGGCGACGCCTATGGGAGCGCTCAACTGGGCGCTGATGGCCGGGCCGTTGTCGCCGCTGAAGGCTGGCGTCCCGTTTCCCGCCACGGTGGCGATTACCCCGTTCGACACCTTGCGAATCCGGTTGTTGTCGGAGTCGGCGATGTAAAGGTTGCCAGCCGAGTCCACCGCAACGCCGATGGGGACATTCAAATGGACGCTGGTGGCCGGGAGGTTGTCGCCGAAAACCGAGCCGCCCCCAGCCACAGTAGCGATCACTCCGCCGGAGACTTTGCGTATGCGGAAGTTGCCAGTGTCGGCAACGTAGAGGTTGCCGGCGGAGTCCACGGCGCCGCCGGTGGGATAGTACAACTGGGCGCTGGTAGCCGGGCCGTTGTCGCCGCCGAAGCCTGGCGTCCCGTTTCCCGCCACCGTGGCGATTACGCCGCCCGACACCTTGCGGATGCGATAGTTGAAACTACCGGCGATGTAGAGGTTGGCGGCGGAGTCCACGGCAATGCCGCAGGGACAGGATAATTGGGCGCTGGTGGCTGGGCCGTTGTCGCCGCTGAAGCCTGAAAAGCCGTTCCCCGCCACGGTGGTGATTGTGCCGCCCGAAACTTTGCGGATGCTGTTGCCGTCGGCGATGTAGAGGTTGCCGGCGGAATCCACAGCGACGCCGGTGGGATGGTCCAAACCGGCGCTGGTGGCTGGGCCATTGTCTCCGCTGGAGACTGGCATTGCGCCGCCCGCCACGGTGGTAATCACCCCGCTCGAGACCTTGCGGATGCAGTTGTTAAGAGTGTCCGCGATGTAGAGGTTGCCAGCGGAATCCACGGCGAGGCCCTGGGGCCCATTCAACTGGGCGCTGGTAGCCGGGCCGTTGTCGCCGCCGAAGCCTGGGCCCCCGTTTCCCGCGATGGTCGAGATCACGCCGTTCGAGACCTTGCGGATGCGGTAGCCATAAGGCTCGGCAATGTAGAGGTTGCCGGAAGAGTCCACCGCGACGCCCATGGGAAAATCCAGGTTGGCGCTGGTGGCCGGGCCGCCATCGCCGCCGAAGCAACACGCGCCGTTTCCCGCCACAGTGGCGATCAGCCCGTTCGAGACCTCACGAATGCGTTGGTTCTGGGAGTCGGCTATGTAGAGGTTGCCGGCGGAGTCCACGGCGAGGCCTTCGGGGCCATTCAACTGGGCGCTGGTGGCCGGGCCGTTGTCGCCGCTGAAGCCCGGAGTGCCGTTTCCCGCCACCAGGGTCAGGATGCCCGTGGTGGCGTCCAGTCGCAGGACAGCGTTGCCATATGCGAAGAACGCATTGCCCGCCCGATCAGCCGCAATATACTGAGGTCCCTTATTCAGGCCGGAGCCGTAGCCCAGGCTGGCGGACGTTCCTAAGACGTTGACAGGCAGCCCGGTGCCAGCCAAGGTCGATATGGTGTAGGTCTGACTCCATGCGGAGCAGGACAAGACCGAGGTAAGAAAAACGACAAACAGTAGACGCATTCCTAGAAACACCCTTTTCATTCGACCGACACTGTGATGCCATTCTGACTCATGTTGCCGCCAATCGACACCTGAATCGACAGCGCGCCCGACGGCGCGTTCAGCGGGATCTGCACGTTGAGCTGCATCACCCCCGCTACCATGGCCGGCGCTTCCCCGGCGTACGTATAGAGAGCCTGGCCGCCGGTCGACACCAGGATCGGCTGCACCGGCGCCGGCGTCACCTGCGGAGGCGGCAAAGTCACACCCGTGATCTTGCCCGTGACTCCCTGCGGGGTGGTCTGGCCTTCACCCGTCAGGAACATCTGTACGATGCTGCCCTTGGCCGCGGGATGGCTCGGCCCGTTCAGGCTGTTGTCCTGGTTCAGAATCGCCCCCGTCCCGCTGCCCGACGCGTTCTGTGCGAACACGCCCGGGGCCGTGGCCGCCACGGTCAACGGGTACGCGTTGGAGATCTGGCCCGCGTACGCGATCCACACCGAGGGGTTGGAAATGAGCGCCATCTCATACGGCACCACCGCCGACAGTTGTGTGCTGCTGGCGTAGATCATCGGAGCCGGAGTGCCATTGAACAACACCTGCACGCCGCCGATGGTGGTCGCCAGCTCGCCGGTGACCGGGTCCGTTATGGCGTATGCCGCGGTGGCCGGCCCGATGCCCGTGCCAAAGATCGTAACCATCTCGCCTGGGGAAACCGCTCCGCCGATGTAGCTGGCCGCGTTTGTGACGCTCTTGATGGGGGGTAGCGGCGCCGCCGCCAAGGCCGGCTGAGTAACGTTGACGGATACGCCCGCAATCAGAACCGTCGCGCTGAGGGTCGCGCCCGAGTTGTTGGGAGAGACTGCCAGACCAACGGAGGCGGAACCGGGGCCGGAGGATGCGGCGGAAGCCGTAATCCAACCCGGCAAGCCGGAGACTGCCCAGGGACAGGAGGCGGCGGTTTGGATGCCGACGGTCAAATTGCCGCCGGAGGCGGGGGCCTGCAACGTGGTGGGTGAGACGGAGTAAGTGCAGGAAGATCCAACTGGCTTCAGAATACGGATGCGGTTGTTACCAGCGTCGGCGATGTAGACGTTGCCGGCGGAGTCCACGGCGATGCTGCCGGGGCCATACAACTGGGCGTTGGTGGCCGGGCCGTTGTCGCCCAGACCGGTCGATCCCCCACCCGCCACGGTAGCGATCACCCCGTTCGAGACCTTGCGGATGCGGTTGTTATTAGAGTCGGCGATATACAGGTTGCCAGCGGAGTCCACGGCGAGGCCCCAGGGCCAGTACAACTGGGCGCTGGCGGCCGGGCCGTTGTCGCCGCCGAAGCCCTGCGTCCCGGTTCCCACCACGGTGGCGATCACCCCGTTCGAGACCTCGCGGATGCAGTTGTTGAAAGTATCGGCGATGTAAAGATTGCCCGCGGAGTCCACCGCGACACCTCTGGGCCGGGACAACTGGGCGCTGATGGCCGGGCCCTTGTCGCCGCCGGAGCCTTGGGTCCCGTTTCCCGCCACGGTGGCGATCACCCCGTTCGAGACCTCGAGGATGCGGTTGTTCATGGTGTCGGCAATGTAGAGGTTACCTGCAGAGTCCACGGCGATGCCGGTGGGACTGTTCCACGCGGCGCCTCCGGCCACGGTGGCGATCACCCCGTTCGACACCTCGTAGATCAAGCCCAAACTCAGGCCCAGAATCCCGCTAGACGAGTCGGCGATGTAGAGGTTGGCCGCGGAATCCATGGCGACAGCCGAGGGCCAGTACAACTGTGCGCCGGCGGCCAGGCCGTTGGAGCCGCTGAAGCCCGGTATCACGTTCCGCGTCCCATTCCCCGCCACGGTGGTGATGACGCCGTTCGAGGCTTTGCGGACGCGATAGTTGCCAGAGTCGGCGATGTACACGTTGCCGGCAGAGTCCACGGCGACGCCTTGGGGATTGGACAACTGGGCGCTGGTGGCCGGGCCATTGTCGCCGCTGAAACAACACGTTCCACCCCCCGCCACGGTGGTAATCACCCCGTTGGAGACTTTGCGGATACGGTTGTTGAGGGTGTCGGCGATGTACAGGTTGCCGGCAGAGTCCGCGGCGACCGCAGCGGGGTTGTACAACTGGGCGATGGTGGCCGGGCCGTTGTCGCCGCCGAAAAATGGCGCCCCGCTTCCCGCCAAGGTGGCGATCACCCCGTTCGAGACCTTGCGAATGCGGTTGTTGGAAGTGTCGGCGATGTACAGGTTGCCAGCAGAGTCCACAGCAACCCCGAGAAGGTAGCCCAACTGTGCGCTGGTGGCCGGGACATTGTCGTCCGCGGATGTGCCCCCGCCCGCCACGGTGGTAATCATCCCGTTTGAGACCTCGCGGATCAAGCCCGGAACGAAGTTATCCGACGCAACCGCGATGTAGAGATTGTCCGCGGAGTCTACGGCGACGCCCATGGGGTAGTTCAACTCTGCGCTGGTGGCTGGGACACTGTCGGCGAGGGACGAGCCTCCCCCCGCCACGGTAGTGATCACCCCGTTCGAGACCTTGCGCACGCGGAAATTAAACTGGTCGGCGATATACAGGTTGCCGGCAGAGTCCACGGCGAGCCCACCGGGGTTGTACAACTGGGCGCTGGCGGCCGGGACATTGTCGCCGTTGAAGCCTGGAGTCCCGTTCCCCGCCACGGTGGCGATCACCCCGTTCGAGACTTTGCGGACGCGGTGGTTGCCCCCGTCGGAGATGTAGACGTTACCGGCGGAGTCCACGGCGACGCCTGCGGGACTATTCAGTTGGGCGCTAACGGCCGATTCGTTGTCGCCGCTGAAGCCTGGAGTCCCGTTCCCCGCCACCAGGGTCAGAATACCCGTTGTGGCGTCCAATCGAAGGACGGTGTTTTGAGTCGCGAAATAGACATTGCCCGCCCGATCGGCCGCAACAGATGCGGGGGATCCCAGGCTGGCGGACGTTCCTGGTATGTTGACCGGCAGCCCGCCACCGGCAAATGTGGATATGGTGTAGGTCTGGGCCCATGCGGACCAAGAGAACACCGTGGTGAGAAGAACGGCAGGTCGTAGGCGGATCACTGCACCGCCACCGTGATGCCGTTCTGGCTCATGTTCCCACCGATCGACACCTGAATCGACAGCGCGCCCGATGGCGCACCGGTTGGGATCTGCACGTTGAGTTGCATCACCCCCGCTACCATGCCCGGCGCTTCCCCGGCGTAGGTCCAGAGAGCCTGCTGGCCGCCGATCCATACCTGGATCAGTTGCATCGGCTCCGGCGTCACCTGCGGGGGCGGCAAGGTCGCGGCCGTTATCGCGCCCGTGACCCCCTGCGGGCTGGTCTGGCCCTCGCCCGTCAGGAACACCTGTACGATGCTGCCCTTAGCTGCCGGATGGCTCAACCCGTTCAGGCTGTTGTCCTGGTTCAAAATGGCCCCCGTCCCGCTGCCCGACGAGCTCTGCGCGAACAGGCCCGGGGCCGTGACCGCCAAGGTCACTTGGTCCGTGTTGGAAGTCTCGCCCGCGTACTCGATCCACACCGCGGGGTTGACAAAGGACGCCATCTCGTATGGCACCAACGCCGACACCTGTGTGCTGCTGGCGTAAATCATCGGAGCAGCGACGCCACTGAACAGTACCTGCACGCCGCCGATTGTGGTCGCCAGCTTGCCGGTCGACGGGTCCATGGTCGCGTATGCCGCGGTGGCCGGTCCGATGCCCGAGCCAAAGATGGTCACCATCTCGCCTGGGGAAATCGCCCCGCCGATGTAGCTGGCCGCATTCACCATGCTCACGATGGTGGGCTTCCGATCTGTCACCGCGGCTGGCGTTAAAACACGGATGCGGTTGTTATCACGGTCGGCGACGTAGACGTTGCCGGCCGAGTCCACGGCGACGCCGGTGGGACGGCTCAACTGGGAACTGGTGGCTGGAGCGTTGTCGCCGCTGAAGCCATAGGTGCCGTTTCCCCCCACGGTGGTGATGACCCCGTTCGACACCTTGCGGATGCGGCTGTCAAGGGTGTCGGCGATGTAAAGGTCGCCGGCCGGGTCCACGGCGATGCCTTCGGGGTTGTACAGTTGGGCGCTGGTGGCCAGGCCATTGTCGCCGCTGAAGCCATACCCCCCGGTTCCCGCCACGGTGGTGATCACCCCGTTCGAGAGTTTGCGGACGCGGCTGTTGCCAGTGTCGGCGATGTAAAGGTTACCAGCGGAGTCCACGGCCACGCCGGTGGGGCTGAACAACGAGGCGCTGGTGGCGGGGTTGTTGTCGCCGCTGCTGGGGCCATGCGTCCCGGTTCCGGCGACGGTGGTGATGACCCCGTTCGAAACCTTGCGGATTCGCTGATTATAAGTGTCTGCGATGTAGAGGTTACCGGCAGAGTCCACGGCGACACCTTTAGGAGAGTACAACTGGGCGCTGGTGGCCGGGCCGTTGTCGCCTAGGGTCGCGCCGCCCCCTGCCACGGTGGTGATGACCCCGTTCGTGACCTTGCGGACGCGGCTGTAACCAGTGTCGGCAATGTAGAGGTTGCCGGCTGAATCCACGGCGACGCCTTCCGGATCGGTTAACTGGGCGCTGGCGGCCGGTCCGTTGTCGCCGCTGAAGCCTGCCGTCCCGTTTCCCGCCACGGTGGTGATGACCCCGTTCGTGACCTTGCGGATGCGGTTGTTGGAAGAGTCGGCGATATAGACGCTGCCATCGGGGCCGGCGGCGACGCCGTGGGAACCGTACAACTGGGCGCTGGCGGCCGGGCCGTTGTCGCCGCTGAAACAACACGCCGCGTTGCCCGCTACGGTTGTAATCACCCCGTTCGTGACCTTGCGGATGCGGCTGTTATAAGAGTCCGCGATGTACAGGTTGCCGGCTGAGTCGATGGCGACGCCCCAGGGCCCGTACAACTGGGCGCTGATGGCCGGGCCGTTGTCGCCGCTGAAACCTTGCGTCCCATTTCCTGCCACCGTGGTGATCACCCCGTTCGAGACTTTGCGGATGTTACCAGAGTCGGCGATGTAGAGGTTGCCAGCGGAGTCCACGGCGATCCCGGTGGGGCCGCTCAACTGGGCGCTGGTGGCCGGGCCGTTGTCGCCGCTGAAACCTTGCGTCCCATTCCCTGCCGCGGTGGTGATCACGCCGTTCGATACCTTGCGGACGCGGTAGCTGACAGGGTCGGCGATGTACAGGTTGCCGGCCGAGTCCACCGCGACCCCGGCCGGAAGGTACAACTGAGCGCTGGTGGCCGGGCCGTTGTCGCCCAAGCCAGACGAGCCCCCGCCCGCCACGGTGGTGATCACCCCGCCCGATACCTTGCGGATGAGGCCGTAACCGAAGAGAGCGGTATCGGAGAAATAAAGGTCGCCGTTAGAATCGACGGCGATGCCTCCGGGGCCCCACAACTGGGCGCTGGTGGCCGGGCCAGTGTCGAAGAAACCAGACGAGCCCCCGCCCGCCACGGTGGTAATCACCCCGCCCGAGACTTTGCGGATGCGGGCGTTTCCCGAGTCGGCGATGTACAGGTTGCCGGCGGAGTCCACGGCGACCCCACCGGGGTTATTCAACTGGGCGCTGGTGGCTGGCCCGTTGTCGCCGCTGAAACCCACCGACCCGTTACCCGCCACCAGGGTCAAGACGCCCGTTGTGGCGTCCAATCGCAGGACGGTGTTTTGATCCACGAAAAACACATTGCCCGCCCGATCGGCCGCAATATATCGAGGCACGCCGTAGCCCAGGCTGGCGGACGTTCCTGGAATGTTAACCGGCAGCGCGCCGCCGGCAATGGTCGATATGGTGTAGGTCTGTCCCCATGCCGAACAGGATAAGACCGCGGTGAGAAGAAGAATGGAACGCGTTCGCATTTTCGAAAAACCTCGTGGTGCGGACGCGGGCCTGCTAGTAGCTTAGCACTGCCAGCGGAAGCGCGGGTGTACAATCGAAGGCGATTGCCGAAACGGAAAGGCGCACTTCTATATGAAACGTGTTCAAGCCAGAGATTTGAGCCGGCGCGCGATGCTCTGCCAGGCTGCCATCGCCAGCGGATTGGGCGGCATCTTCACCATGTCGGCCTCGGGCCAGCAAGGCACTCCCGGCCGGGTACCCACGGGCGGCCAAAACCCCGGAGGCGGCGCAGGTGGACGCGGCGCGCCCGTCCACTATGGCCCAATCAATAAGTTCTCCTCGCCCAGCGACCTGAAGATCACGGACATACGGGCGCTCAGGATTGCGGCCAACTTCGACTACCCCATCATCAAGATGTTCACCAACCAGGATGTCTACGGCCTGGGTGAAGTGCGCGACGCCGGCAATGAGAACCTGGCGCTCTCCATGCGACCCCTGCTGGTGGGAAAAAGCCCCCTGGACATAACGGGCATTCTCCAGAGCGTTCGCCCGTTCGCAGGCCCAGGACGCCAGGGCGGCGGCTTCAGCGCCATCGATATCGCCCTGCACGATATTGTGGGCAAGGTCTACGGCGTCCCGGTCTGGCGCTTGCTCGGCGATAAGAAACGCGATCGCGCGCGCATGTATTGCGACACCACCGGAACCGCCGACCCCAAGAAGTACGGGGATCGAATGGTGGAGCGCATGAAGAAAGGGTTCACGTTTTTCAAGATGGATGTCACCACCAACTTCGTCGGCGTCAAGCCGGGGTATCTGGATACCGAAGGCGTCCCGACCGACAAGGGGCTCGAGTACGGAGCCGAGTTGATCACGGCCGTGCGCGATGCCATCGGCTGGGATAAGCCGCTGGCGGTGGACGCCGCCAGTCTCCGCTGCGGAACGGTCACCGACGGCATTCGCGCCGCCCAAACGTTCGAGAAATGCCGCCTCGCATGGCTGGAAGATCTGTTCTACACCGGCGGTTTCTGGCGCTGGAAGGACTACAAGGAAATCAAGGCTCATACGCGCACGCCGCTGCTCACGGGCGAGGACGGTTTCGGCCTCGAGGAAGGCTTCCAGCAGTTGATCGACAATCGCGCCGTCGATATCATCCATCTGGATCACGGCACCTCCGGCGGTTGCCGCGAGACCAAGCGGATTGCCGATTACGCCTACGACCGGGAGCGGATTCCCACGGCCATTCACATGGCCGGGTCGCCGCTGGCCACCATCGCCGCCGTTCATACCGCCGCCACGCTGGATTCCTACATTGCCATGGAGTGCCATGCCGTGGATTTCCTCTCCTGGTGGCAGCAACTGATCACCGGCGTGCCGCAGCCGCTCATCGACAGAGGCTACATCACCGTTCCGGATGCCCCCGGCCTGGGCGTGGAGCTGAACGAACCGGTAGTAAGAGAGCACCTGCGGACGCCCGGCTACTTCGACCCAGCGACTAAGTGGGACGACAGCATCACCGGACGAGGCTTAGGCGGCCCATGGCCGCACTTCAACGTGGACGGCGTCTGGGTCAACGAGCGGACCGAGGACTACTAATCGGACCGGCCGGCAATGGCTTCGGCGAGTACAATAGGGGCATGGTGCAAAGCGAAGTGATTCAGGAAGCGGTTCGCCGCATTGTGAAGCACTTCGAGCCGGAGAAGGTGTACCTGATCGGTTCCGCCGCGCAACGCCGCGGCACGCTGAAGAATCCCGAGAGTGGTTGCGGTTGGCGTCCAGCGACCTGCGCATGGCGGAGCTTGGACTGAACGACGTTCCGCCGATGGTGGGAGGCGCCTTGTACCACTGCCGGCAGGCAGCGGAGAAGGCCCTCAAGACGATCGAGCAGTCGCTTGAGGCCGAGGTCCTGCCAGCGGTCAAGCTGACTGAGTTCGCGACGCTTTTCCGCTATCCCGGCGAGTTGGAGCAGCCGACACTCCTGGAGGCGCAAGAATAGCTTGCTCTTGCGCGAGGCGTCTATGAGGATGTCAGGCGCCGTCTCCCGACAGAAGCTCGGGACTGAAGGCTTTCATCGCCTGTAACTGGAATCACGTCCGCGCTTCCTCAATGTCTCCAGTGGGTGACTCTTCCGTCCGCGTACGTGATGTCCCCAGGCTGCGCGCCCGCCGGGCAACTGCCCACATACTTCTGGTCCATGATCATGGTGGTTTCACTTACGCCGCCCATCGCAGGAGTATAAGTGGCATGGGTCTCGGAATGGGTCGCCGTATCGCCCTGAAAGGTGCTTCTGCCCTTGCTGTCGACAACCGTACTGCCGATCACGCAATGCATTTCGACGGAGTACTTGCCGCCCTGGAAACTTTCACTGACCGTGGTGCAGCCCTTCATGCCCTTCGCAAGAGACCGCACATGCTGGTCATAAGCGTGATTGCGGCAGATCGTGGATGTCTGTTCGGTCGGTTTGGTTCCGGAGTTGTCGGTAGTCTGAGTGTGGCTCGACCAGAGACCCTCCTTCAGTTCCGGTAGGTCGGCTGCATTGGTTATCCCGATCGGCAACAAGAGCGCCGCGGCCGCAAAAACCAGTATCTTCTTCATCGTCCCTCCCTGTGCGTACTCTCCCAGTGTACTGTGCCCAACGCCAGAAACGCGGTGCGCAGACGGGGATGACGCTGCATCAATCGAAGATAGCGCGCTTCACTGGCGCTCTCTTTGGCCCGGAGTATCTGCGCCGCGGCGGCCTTCTCTTCCGCCGTCCAACGCGCCAGGTCCGGGATCAGGTTGAGAAGCTGCGCCAGGCCGCTGGAGGGGCCAGGAAAATGCGTCTGACCCCTTTTTCGTTCGACGAACAGGCCAAGGTTGCGCACGCGGAAGTTGTCCCAGACGCCCTTTTCGCACGATGGGCCTTCGAAAAGCATGTAGCCTTCGGCCAGCTTCTCCAGGGTCCGCCGGGAGCTCCGGTAGCCAGGGGTTTGGCTCATGCGGCGCTCTTCACGGTCCATGAGCGTGGCCACCTTCGGATCAACCGGACGGAACCCCAGCTTGCGATAGAACCAGAACGCTCCGGAATCCACGGCTTCGGGATTCTCCAGGCCGATCTGGTAGGGATCCACCGAGAAGCAGGTCACGCCCAGAACCTGGCGGGACAGGCGCAGCAGCCGCGCATACAGCCACGCGGATTCGCCTTCGCGAAAGGTGTAGTAGAGGTTGAAGCCGACTTCGGCGCGCTCAAACAGCGAGAGCACTTCCACGTAGCCGGCCGGCACGCCGTTCTTGAAGAACATGCCGCCATGGTACGCGCGCAGCGGCAAACGCCATGCGGGCGGCACGCCGAAGAAGAAGATCTCCACGCCACGGCCCGCGTCGGCATGATAAACCCCGCCCTCGTCGGGGTGACTGAAGCCGTAAAGCTCGCGGAAACGCATGGCGGAGGTGTCGAGAATCAGATCCAGGATCTTGCGCGCCTCCGGCCGGGCGAGACGCCGCACGGGAAGCGGCGGTGCATCGAGCGCGCGCGCGAGGAAAACGTCGCTGCGCCGCAGCAGCGGTTCCCGGTGGCAGTACAGCTTTCGTCCGGCGAGGCGCAGGCGCGATCGCGACGTGCGCGTGTCGCCTACGTGCCAGGTGAGCGGCAGGTCGAGCGTGTCGAACAGTTCCGGCGACCCGGCCAGGCGCTCCAACAGCCACGCCAGGTCGCTGGTGCCACGGGGCCGCGCCGCCGCGATCCACTCGCGATAGGGGACGTGCGCTTCCACCGGCCAATCTTCTCCGAGCAGCGGCAGGAAGCGGCGCAGTACCGGGCCGAGCCGGTCGATGCCATCGTAACGGTCCCAGGCGATTTCAATGTCGCGCGGATGGCGGGCCGCGAGGCGCCGCGCCACTTCATAGCTGAACACCGCCGTGAGCGACGTGCCCGCGATACCCGATATCTCCGGCTCCTCGAAGGCTTCGAGTTCCGTGACGCGGCCCGCGAATGAGAACAGAATCGCGTCCGCCAGGCGCGCCACCTCCGGAGTGCGCGGATAAGCGCGCAAGAAAAGCGCCGTCTCATGCAGGCGGATCAGGCTGGCGGCGTCGCTGAACCGGCGCCGGGCCGCCGCGGCCAGCAACCGTTCCAGTTGGCCGTCGCCTGGCGGGCCGAAGCGGCTCTTCCATTTCTCCAGTTGGTCCAGCAACATGTCTTACCTCATCAGCTCGGCTGCGATAGCTGCCTGACCCAAAGCGATGCCGCCGTCGTTGGGCGGCACCTTCGCGTGCAGAAACACCTCGAAGCCCGCGCCGCGCAGGCCGGCCACGGCGAGCGCCAGCAGCCGCATGTTTTGAAACGTGCCGCCGCTCAGGCAAACCCGGACCAGCTTGGTCTCGCCGCGGATGCGCCGGCAGGTTTCGACAATGGCCTCGGCCACAGTGTTGTGGAACTTGGCCGAGATCGCTGGCCGCGGCGCGCCTTCTTCAGCCTCGCGCGCGATGTGCTCGATCATGGGGCGGAAATCCAGCTCCCAGAGCGGGCCAGCCCCGATCTCAAACGGGTACCGAGCGGTGTTGCCATCCTCGGCGATCATCTCCAGCTCGATGGCTGCCTGAGCCTCGAAGTTAACCACCGTACGCAGGCCGATGATGGCCGCCACGGCGTCGAACAATCGCCCGCAGGAAGAGGTCGGCACCGTGTTCACGCCCGCTTCGATCATGCGCCGCACCACGCGGACGCGATTCTCCGGGACCCCTTCGACTTGCGCCCCGTAGCCCAGTGCCGCGCGCCAAGGTTCGCGCACCGCCGCGTCGCCGCCGGCCAGCGGCACGTAGCGCAAGTGCCCGCGCCGTTCAAAGCCCGAATAGCCCGCCACCAGGAATTCGCCGCCCCAGATGGCGCCATCCGGGCCGTATCCGGTGCCGTCGAACGCCACTCCGATCACCTCGCCCGCGAGGCCATTCTCGGCCATGCAGGCGGCGATGTGCGCGTGATGGTGCTGCACGCCGAATTTCGGCAGCCCGCCCATCCCCAGCGCGTACTTCGTGCTGAGATAGTTCGGATGGAGGTCGTAGGCCACGGCGCGCGGCTCCACCCTAAAGAGCTTCTTTAGATTGGCGAGCGTTTCCTCAAAGAAAACCAGGGTTTCGTAGTTTTCGAGATCGCCGATGTGCTGGCTCAGGATGGCATGCCGCCCCTTGGTGAGGCAGAAGGTGTTCTTCAATTCCGCGCCGCAGGCCAGCAATTCGGGGACGCGCCGTCCCAGGTCCAGCGTTTGCGGCGCGAAGCCCCGCGAACGGCGCATGACGCGCTCAGTGCCTTCGAAGGTGCGCACCACCGAGTCGTCCGTGCGCATGTAGATGTCGCGGTCGTGGGTGACGAACCAGTCGGCCACGCCGGCGAGCCGAAGCCGAGCTTCCGCGTTCGACACCACGATGGGTTCCTCGGCGAGGTTGCCGCTGGTCATCACCAGAAGGGAATAGGGCGCGTCGACAAACAGCAGGTGATGCAGCGGCGTATAAGGCAGCATGACCCCGATGGTGCGGTTGCCGGGAGCGATTGAGTGGGGCAGGCCCTCGGCCTGCCGAGGCAGAATCACAATCGGCCTCCGTGGACTAAGCAGCGCGCGCCGGTCGGCGTCCGAGATCTCGCAGATGGCTTCCACCGCCGCCAGGTCGCGCGCCATCAACGCGAATGGCTTGTCGCTGCGCCGCTTGCGGTCGCGCAGACGGCGGACGGCCGCCGGGTTGCGGGCATCGCAGGCCAAGTGGAATCCGCCCAGCCCCTTGATGGCCAGAATTTCCCCCGCCGCCAGCCTGCGGCGCGCCTCTTCGATACCCTCCGAAAGCGCCGGACCGCATTCGGGGCAGGCGTTGGGCTGGGCATGAAAGCGCCGGTTGCGCGGATCGTCGTACTCCGCTTGGCAGGCCGCGCACATGTGGAAGGCCGCCATGGTGGTGTTGGGGCGATCGTAGGGAATATCGCGGATGATGGTGTAGCGCGGGCCGCAGTTGGTGCAATTGGTGAACGCGTAGCCGAACCGGCGGTTGGCGGGATCGGTGAAATCGCGGAAGCACTCGTCGCAGGTGGCCACGTCGGGCGAAACCAACGCGAACTCGCCGGTTTCGGCAACGCTGGGGCGGATGGCGAAGGCGGTGTCGCCCGCGGCCTCCAGTTCCAGAATCTCCATCTCCTGAATCCAGGCAAGAGGCGGCGGATCTTCCCGCAGGGCCGCAACGAAAGCGTCCAGCGCGGCCGGATCGCCTTCCACTTCGGCCACCAGGCCGGCCGAGGAGTTCAGGACGTAGCCCGCCAGGTTGAGTTCGAGCGCCAGGTTGTGAACGAACGGCCGGAACCCGACTCCCTGAACGATGCCGCGCAGGCGAATGCGTATGCGCCGGCGGCTGCTGGGTAGATTCGTGTCCATTTTGGTCACGTTGTGGGGCAGATTGTCAATCTGCGGCCGATTTGGGGTGCCCCCTGGGCCCGGCCTTGCCAGGCTGGCGGCGGTTGCCAACCGCCGCGCAGGATGCCATCCTGCCCCACAGTCATAAGCGCACATCGGACGGCAGATCCACGTCCAGAAACTCCGCGCGCCGGAACCGCTCCTTCATGTGAAACGGCACCGTGCAATCGAAGATGGTCTTGCAGGTGGCCCCGTCCGGCCGCCGCGAAGGATCGAGGGCGGCGCCGCGCACGCCGGGAATGAAGACCGTGTCCGTGTCGCCCTGGTAGCGAACAGTCATGGCCCACAGCACGTCGTTGCTGTCGAAGATGTTCACGTCCTCATCCACCAGGATGACATGCTTGAGTTCCGGGAAGGCCGCGAACGCCGTCAGCGCGGCCTGCCGCTGGCGGCCTTCGTCGGCCGGCGAGCGCTTCCCGATTTGCAAGATGGCGAGGAATTTGCCGCCTCCCGAAGGGTGCGAGTAGACGCCGCGCAGCAGGCCCGGCATGCTGCTCTCCACCGCGCGCAGGATGCTGACCTCGGTGGGGATGCCGACCAGGTTGGTGTGCTCCTCGCCCGGCCCGACGATGGTCTGCAAGATGGGCGAGCGCCGATGCGTCACGGCGGTCACGCGGATCACCGGCAGTTCGGGCTGGGCCACGCCCATCGCGCCGGCGAACTCCGGCATGGAGTATCCGGTCAGCGTCTGGGAATCCTCGCGGACGCGCACGCCAGGTAGGATTTCGCCTTCGATCACGATCTCGGCGCGGGCGATGGCCTGCGCCGCCACCGTGAGGCAATCCACCAGCTCCACCGGCCTGTGGCGCAGCCCGCCGGCGACCGTCAGCTCGTCGAAGCCCAAGGGGACGGTGGGCGACTCGAAGCACGCGGCCAGGTAGATGGCGGGGTCGAGCCCGATGCTGACGGAAACCGGAAGCGGCCGGCCCAACCGCTCGGCCTTGGCGCGGAACTGGTCGATGTGGCGGCCGGGAACGAAGTAGATGCTGAGGGTATCGGGGCCTTGCATGCACAGCCGGTGAATGGTGACGTCGGAGGCGCCCGTTTCGGGATCGCGCGCGCGCACCAGTCCCGCGGCGATGTATGGCCCGGCATCGCGGAGAGTGTGGGTGGGAGCCGGAATCAGCCGCCGCAGGTCGAAGGGAGGTCGGATGACCACCTCCTGGCAGGGCGCGCTTGCCACCGTCACCGGTGCGCAGGTGTGATTCAGCGCGTCCAGCAAATCGAAGGGCAGCCGCTCGATGGTGCTGCCCATGAGCAGCGCGGTGCGCTCGCGGCTGGCCAGGATTCCAACGACGACCGGGATGGCGTAGCCCGTGACGTTTTCGAAGAGCAGGGCGGGACCGGCGCCCACGCGTTTGTAGACGGCGGCGAGTTCCGCGTGGGCATCGACGGGCTGCCGCGTGCTGGCAAGTTGGCCCGGAACGGTTGCGAGGAACTCCAGCGCGGAGCGCAGATCGAGAATGTCAGCGGCAGTCATCCTGAAATGTCTCCAACTTCCCTCTGCCCTCGCTTTTTCACGATTCTCCGCTTCCTCCGCGCTCTCCGGTTTTGACTTTATTTTCCCGTTCTTTCCTCTACGCGTTTTTCTCTGCGTCTCCGCGCCTCCGCGTCGAAAAAGGTTTTCCGGCTCGGGAAGCCCGGGCGTGCGCTACCAGTATCCATTGCCGAAAATCGGTTTCTTGCAGGCGCTGCAAAACTCGGCGCTTTTGACGTCCAGACGCTCCACCGCGTGGCTGGATGTCATGACGCAGCGCCAGTCCGCGCAGTGCCGAAGACCGAACGTGTGCCCAAGTTCGTGCGCCGCCTCTTTCAACAGGCGCTCGCGCACCAGGTCCGGTCGCGGCGGCAGGCCGTAGAACTCCTCTTTCAGGCGCGCGGTGGATACCACGGCGCAATTGCCGTCGAGCTGCGCCTCGCCGAACACGAAAGTCAGCACGGGCACGTACAGGTCGGACGCCGTGACCCCCAGCACGCGCGCGTCGGGATCCACGGCGCGCTCCATGCGCTGGATGATGGCCGTCGAGTAATACTGCTGGCGGCCGGCGTCCAGCGCGAAAGAAAGATCGAAGGTCTCCGGCCGAATCTGGCACGGGGTGCGGAAGGTGCGCGCCAGCGCCGCGGCGAGATACTCCAGCAGATCCAGTCCCGGTTCCGCGCCGGGCCCAGAGGGCACCCTGGAAGGCGCTCCGAGCGGGATGAGATGAATGGGTTTCACCGCAATCCGTAACGGCGCAGCTTGTTGTAGAGAGTGGTGCGGTCGATGTCGAGGATGCGCGCCGCCCGCGAGAGATTGTGCTGGGTTTCCCTGAGGATGCGCTCGATGTGCGACCGCTCCACATCGTCCAGGGTCTGTCCGCCCTTGGGCTCTTCGGCCTGGAACTGGAAGGAGAAGTCGGCCGGGCGGATTTCCGAGCCGCGTCCCACCACCAGCGCGCGTTCCACGGCGTTCTCCAGTTCGCGAACGTTGCCCGGCCAGTCGTGGCGCATGAGCACTTCGAGCGCTTCCGCCGAGAGCTGCGGCATGGCGCGGCTGGTGGCCATGCAGAACTTGTTGAGGAAATGGTTGACCAGCAGCGGAATGTCGTCGCGGCGTTCGCGCAGGGGCGGCAGGTCGATGCAAAAGACGTGCAGCCGGTAATACAAGTCGGGGCGGAAGGTGCCCTCTTTGACCAGCGCCTCGAGGTTCTTGTTGGTGGCTGCGATGCAGCGGAAATCCACCTTGATTTGCTGGTTGCCGCCCACCCGCACGATCTCTTTTTCCTGAAGCACGCGCAGCAGGTCGGTTTGCGTCTTGAGACTGATGTCGCTGATCTCGTCGAGGAACACGCTGCCGCCGTCGGCGATCTCGAACTTGCCTTTCTTCCGGTACTGCGCGCCCGTGAACGCGCCCTTTTCGTGTCCGAACAGCTCGCTTTCGAGCAGCGTCTCGGTGAGCGCGCCGCAGTGGATGGTCACCATGGGCATGTAGCGCCGTGGACCGGCGGCATGGATGGCGCGCGCCACCACTTCCTTGCCGGTGCCGCTTTCGCCGGTGATGAGCACGGTGGCTTCCGTGGGCGCGACCATCTCGATCAGCTCGGTCACCTTCTTCATGGCGGGGCTCTTGCCGATCAGTTCCGTGCTCGGAGAGACCTCCTGGAGGTTCTCGCGCAGGCGCACCACTTCCCGCCGGGCGCGTTTGTGCTCCAGGGCGTTCGCCACCAGGTGGGATAGCTCGTCCGGGTCCACCGGTTTGGTGATGTAGTCGTACGCGCCGTGCTTGAGGGCCTGCACGGCGGTCTCCACCGAGGCGTAGCCGGTCATGATGATGACGGTCAGGTCCGGATCGGCCTCGTGCAGGCGGCTCTGGAGCTCCATGCCGTCCATGCCGGGCATTTTGATATCGATCAGCGCGATATCGAACTCAACCTGCTGGATCAGCTCGAGGGCTTCGCGTGCCCCTCCCGCGGGCCGGGCGGTGTAGCCTTCGCTGGCGAACCACTTGCCGAGCGAATCGCGCACCACCAGTTCGTCATCCACGATCAGGATTTTGCCCCGCGTCTTGGTTGCCGTCGGAGCATCTATCGCAGTTGCCATTGGTTCCTCCGCATGAACCCCGTCTAGTTTATCTGGTTCCTTCACTGTCTCACCCTGGCAGGCGGAACCACCTGCCCCGCCTGCCCCACCGGCAGCACCACCGTGAACTCCGCCCCCTCACCCGGCGTGGAACGGACCGCGATCTCGCCCGCGTGCTGCTCCACGATACTATGCGCCACGGCCAGCCCCAGCCCCGTCCGGTTCTGGTCCTCTTTGGTGGTAAAAAACGGATCGAAAATGCGCGGCATCACATCGGCGGGGATGCCGCCGCCCGTGTCCTTCACCCGCACCGAGCAGTGCTCCGCGCCGGGTTCGAGCTGCGTGGCGACTTCCAGCACACCCCCGCTGGGCATGGCCTCCGATGCGTTGACCATCAGCACCAAAAACACCTGCTGGATCTGGTTGGCGTCGCACTGGACCGGCGGAAGCCCCGGCGCGAGGTTCTGTTTCAGCTCGATGCTCTGCAAGTCCAGCTTGTGCTTCACCAGCGAAATGGCGCGCTCCACGATGGTATTGAGATCGTTGGGCTCGCGATTGCTCGGCGCCTGCCTGGAGAAGGTGAGCAGGTTCTTCACCAGGTCGCCGCAGCGCTTGCTCTCGCGCTCGATCGTCCGAAGCTGATCGGCCATCTCGTCGCGCTCCGGGAATTCGTGCTTCAGCAGCCCGCGCAGCACCAGGTGCGCGTACGTCAGGATGCCGAACAGCGGATTGTTGATCTCGTGCGCCACCGTGGCGGCTAGCTTGCCGACGGAGGCCATCTTTTCCGATCGCAACAGCGTCTTATGCACGCGCTCCAGCTCGGCGGTCTTGCGGCGCACCTCTTCTTCGATTTTGGCCTGAATGCCCGCCACCTCGGCGGTCATGCGGTTGAACGAGCGCGCCAGATCGCCCAACTCGTCATCCGAGCCCGCGGGCAGCCGATAATCCAGGTCTCCACCGGCCACGCGATGCGTGCCGTCGATCAACACCTTGACCGGCCGGTACACCACCACCCAGATGAACGCCACGGCCGCCAGCGAACCAAACAGCACCGCCCCCACCAGGAACCACGCCAGGGTGGCCTGGTGCTGCGCGATCTGGGCGTCCACGGCGGCGAGGGAAAGATCGGCGTCGATCACCCCCAGCACAAGCTGGTTCGCGGGGTGGACGTGGCAGGCCGCGTCCGAACACGCTGGCGAGTTATCGATGGGGCGAATCACCGCCAGCAGGTGCGTGCCCTGCTTATCCCAGAACATGCGGGCCCGGTCGGGGCGGTTGAGCTTGGTGAGCGGCGCCGATTGCGCATGGCACCCGTAGCAGGCCTCGGCGCTCTTGTTCACCACCGTGTCGACTTCGCGCGCGTCGGTGGAAAGAGTGATGCGGCCATCCTTATTAAAGATGCGGATGCGCTGGATGCCCGGCTGGCTGCCCAGCTCGCGGATGATGTTGTACAGCGCCTCGCGGTCGTTGTGCAGCATTTCGTACCGCGTGCTGCGCAGGATCACGTCGGTGACGCGGTCGGCGGACTGCTCCACGAAATCCCGCGAATGAACGCGCTCCGCCCGCAGGTTGATGAAGCCGAATAAGGCGAAGAAGGCCGCTGTGCTCGCCGTCACCGAGATCGCGAGCTTGGCGGCCAGTCCCAGCCGGATTGTCTTGCCGAGGCTCATTCCACTGCGACTGGGTCCGCCTCCGTTTCTTCCATTTCCCGCGGCGCATGTTCATGCGGGCTCGCGGAGTTCACCTTTTCGAAAATGGGGAAGTACTCGGCGATGATGCGGAAAACCGCAAAGCCGGCGCCCACAATGGAAAGCGTCACCGCCACCTCGGTCCACTTGGGAATGTAATGCGCGCCCGAGCCGGCTTCCATTCCGGTCACCGCCACGTTCAGCCGGTTGGCGATGAACCCGAACACCACCATCACCGCGCAGGCGTACAGCGCGCCCGGACTCATCCGGACTTTCCGCTGAAACAGGAGCACGGTGGGCACGGCCATCAGGGCAATCTCGAGCGCGAACAGCCACGTCTCGGTGCGGTTCCGCAAGAGCAGCCCGAAGACGCCCCGGTGGGCCATATCGAGGAACCGGATCCATAGGTAGGTGCTCATGAGCACGGCCAGGACGCGCGCCAGGCTGGCCAGCAGCGGCAGCTCCAGCGCGCGGCCGAAGGCGCGGCTGCTATGCCACGATTCGAAGATGGTCATGGCCAGCCCCACGGCAATGGCGGAGATATAGAACAGCAGCGGCAGCAGCGGGGTGTACCACAGCGGATAGAGCTTTTCCGGCACGATGAGATAGAGCGACCCGAGCGAGCTTTGGTGCAGCGTCGAGAGCAGCACGCCGGCAATCATGAGGGGCACGGAAATGTTGTGAATCCACCCCAGCGGCTTGTGCCAGCCGAACTTCTCGAAGACCACCGGAATGAACTCCAGAAACAGCACCGTGGTGTACAGCGTGACGCACCAGGCCACCTCGAACATCACCGAATGCGGGTTCCACATGATCAGCGGGTGCCAGATGCGGTCGGGCCGGCCCAGGTCGTACAGCAGGGCCACCACCACCAGGCTGTACCCGAGAAAGGCCGTCAGCACCGCCGGCCGCAGAACGGGCTTGTAGCGCTCGATGTTGAAGATGTGGACAATGGCCACCAGGGTGAAGCCTCCGGCCGCCAAGCCCACGCCGCACAGGACGTTGAAGCCGATCCAAAGTCCCCAGGGGAACTGGTCGCTGAGGTTGGTGGCGCCGCCCAGGCCGTACCGGATGCGCAGGTAGGTGGCCCAGACGCCGCTCAACAGGATGACCGCGAAAATGGCGCGCCACACCGTCAGTTTCGGAAGTTTGAGCTTCATTTCCGCCGGCCCTCCTTCTTGGCGACTTCGCCGCGGCGGTTGGTGATCCACCAGATGCCGCCCAGCAGCACGGTGCCCGTGGAGACCACGTCCGGCGTCAGATCCAGCACGCGCCAGGTCAGATCGGGCAGGGCTTCCAGCGGCACATTGGTGCGCAGGCCGATCTGCCCGAAGGGAACCGCCGAAAGGAAGAGCACCGAGGTGCCGCCCACCTCTTTGACGCCGTAGATCTTGGGGTAATACTGGCCGGGCTTTTCCGCGATGCGCTGCCGCGCTTCGGCCAGCAGTTGGTCGCGGTCGCCGTTCTTGGTGGCGCCGGTCGGGCAGGCCTCGGCGCAAGCCGTCAGCTTGCCCTGGCTCTGCCGCTCATAGCACATGTCGCACTTCCGCATCTTGGGCAGGCGCTGGTTCCATTCGTAGGTGGGCACCTGGAACGGGCACGCCTGCAGGCAATAGCGGCAGCCCATGCACTTCTCTGCGTCGTACACCACTGGACCAAGCGAGGTCTTTTGCAAGGCCCCCACGGGGCAGACCGAAACGCACGTTGGTTCCGCGCAGTGCATGCACAGCCGGCGGCTATATCGGTCTCCGTGCGTTACAACGGCAGTCAACTTGTGCGCCGAGATTTTTTCCTCGGCGGCAATTTTGTCGGTGTAGGGGAGACCCCAACGTTCGGCACAAGCCGCTTCGCATGCCTTGCAATCGATGCAGAGGGTGCTGTCGTACAGAATCGCTCTCGACATAAATAGACCCTCTACTCCGTTTTAGCAGATTTCAAGGGAAAATGTGTAGCAAATCTTTACAACTTTGCTACACGGTGAGGAAGAATTCGCCGGTTACTTCCTTCCAACTGGCATCGGGTAGGGTCGCTAGGAGGTCGTCCGCCGGACGTCCGCCATCGGCCGCAACCGCACCGGCCAGGGCCGGCTGCTGGGCGTAGAGCCGTTCGACCGCATCCCGTATCCACTCGCGAACCAGGCTCTTGGGGACCAGATTGCGCCCCGTGCTCTCCTCATCCGGCACATGCACCGTGACCAACCACCCCTTGCCATAGGGGTCATGGCGCAGCGTGGCCGGGTTCTTGACCACTTCGGAATTGACCTCCATGACTTCACCCTCAGTGGGTGAAACCATCTCGGTCTTCTCGCCACCGCGATAGAAAGAGAGGACCTTCTGTCCTTGCCGGATCCATTGGCCGGGCTTCGGGAGCTCGATGTTTTCCACCTTGCCCACCAGGGCGGCGGCAAACTCATCGGCGCCCACGCGGACGACGTTCTTGCGCTCCCTCACCAGCCACGTGTGGCCGGAGTGATAGGACACCGTAGCCGGGGTCAGGAAACCATCCACATAGTCGCCGCCAAGCATGGCCGGGACTGCCTTCGGTGCCAGGGCCGGAGCAGTGGCCACCGCCTTGCGCCGGTTGAGCGCGTAATCCAGGACGATGAAAACCAGGAACGTTGCGAGAACCAGGATGACTGTCATATGCTTTCCAACCTTTCTAGCTCCTAGAAGGGCACGGCGGGGGCCAAACTACGGTGTTTTTCGCAACTATATCTGCTGTGGTTTCATGCAGGTAGACGGGTCTTGTTTTTGACAACAAACCGATATGTTGCAATAAACCACGGCCCAATGTTGAGAAATGCAATGATTTGGCATGGAATCAAAGCCTTGGCTGCGCTGGTGCAAAACCCTACAGCAGTGTTGCGAATGTCAACGGATCGAAGACCCGTTGCCACGCGAGCCTTGTACTACTATCCTTACACTTTCTCCGCGCGCCGCGACGAATTGTGGGGCAGGTTTTTAACCTGCGGCGGATTGTCAATCCGCCTCCCGTCCTTCTACGCGCCCACCCCGCCCTTGGAGAATCGCCACCCCGTTTGCGCCTTGCCGCTATCCGGGGCAGATTGTCATTCTGCGCCCGAGTGGCACTCGGCCTCCGCCCCTGCGGGCCGTTTGACCGGGCGCGCTTATTATGTGACACCTCCCGGAAAATCGGGCACACTGGAGACATGAAAACTCAGAATTACGCCAACCACAGACAGCTCGTCCCCATGTTCCACTTTGTTCTGTTCCCGCTGCTGGTGCTCACGCTCATAGGTTCCTGCGTGAACCTGTACGAGTCCTGGGGCGACCCCATCCGCTTCTACAGCGCCTCGCTGATCGTGGTGCTGACTTTTTGCGTGCTGATCTTGATGTTCTTCTCCCGGATCTTCGCCCTGAAGGCCCAGGATCGGGCCATTCGCGCGGAGGAGAATCTGCGGCATTTCGCCTTGACCGGCAAACTGCTCGATCCCAGGCTCACCATCCGCCAGATCATCGGGCTGCGGTTCGCATCGGATGACGAGTTTGTCGCGCTGGCCCAGGAGGCGGCGGATAAGAACCTGGCTGAGGATGCCATCAAGCAGGCGGTCAAGAAGTGGAGATCCGATACCTATAGAGTCTGACCGCGAAGTAGGCGGCGCCCAGAAGGAAGAGGGCGAGCGAAATCCACTGCGAAGCGTCCAACGGTCCGCCGAAGGGATTGGCCTGTTCGTGGTAGCGAAAGAACTCCACCACGAATCGCACGGTGGAATAGAGCATCAGGTAGAGGCTGATAATGGCGCCGGCGGGGTGCGGCTTGCGAATTCGCCAGTAGAGCACCCCAAAGATCAAGAACTCCGCGAAAGATTCGTAGAGCTGAGTGGGATGCAGCGGGACGCCTAACGGCACTCCCACAAGCTGGTTGGCCGCCGGGTTGGTGAACGTCACCGCCCAGGGCAGGTGGCACTCTACGCCCCAGCAGCAGCCGGCCGAAAAGCAGCCAAGCCGGCCGATACCGTGGCCCAGGGCTATGGCGGGCGCGAAGACGTTGGCCGTCTTCAGGGCGGGCAGGCGGGTCTTGCGCATGTACCACCAGGCGACGGCCAGCGCGGCGATCAGGCCGCCATAGAATACGCCGCCGGCTTGCAGCGTGGCAAGCGTGAAAATCTCGGACGGGTGCTGGGCATAGTAGGGCAGGTCCACCAGCAACATCATGAGCTTGGCGCCGGCGATGGCCGATAAGGCGCAGTAGATTCCCAGGTTGACCACCGCGTCGGCGTTCAGACCGGCGCGTTTGGCGAGCCGTGTAGCCATCCATAAGCCCGCCAGGAACGCCGGCGCCACCAGCGCGCCGTAGGTGTGGAGAAACGGAATATGCAGGATCTCAGGGTACATTGGCCGCCTTCCGCTGGGGACGGAGCATATCGAGGAGTAACAGTCCGCAGCCCACCACCAGGGCCGAATCCGCCACGTTGAAGGCCGGCCAGTGGTAGTCGCGGATGTAGAAATCCAGGAAATCGGTGACGCGTCCCGATAGAATGCGATCGAACAAATTGCCGGCGGCGCCGCCCAAAACTAGTGCGAAGCCCCAGAGAGAGAGCGGGTCGAGCTGCCGCGCTTTCCAGATGATGGCGCTCACCACCACCACGGCCGCCACGGAAACCAGCACCAGCAGGGTGGTGCGCCACTCAAAAGTGGATTCGTTGACCAGCCCGAACGCCACGCCGCGGTTCTGCGCGCGCACGATGTCGAAGAAGCCGGGGATCACGGTGTACGTATCGGCGAAGGGAACGCGCGTCTCGACGATCCACTTGGTGAGGCGGTCGAGCCCGAAGACGGCCGCGGCGGCGCCGTAGGCTTTCAGCCTAACCCGCATTTCTCACACTCCGCCAATGCCAGCCTGGAATCCGGCAAGAATTGTGGGGCAGATTGGCAATCTGCAGCGGGTTGGTAACCCGCCCGAATCGCCTGTGGACAGCCCGACCAGCGCCGGTTGAAAACCGGCGCGCAGGATGCAATCCTGCCCCACAGAAATGTTGCCTAATGCCGGTCATGGCAGATCTCTTCCACGGCCTCGGCGCACGGACCGCAGATGGTGGGGAACCGGGCGTCGACGCCGATGTCGATAGTGTACTTCCAGCAGCGCTCGCACTTGCGGCCCTCGGCGCGCTCCACCTGAACACTCAGGGTGCCGGCGCGATCGAGCGCGACTTGCGAGACGATGAACAGCGCCGGCAATTCGCGGGCGTATTGCTCTAGCAGCGGGTAGAGATCGCCATCGGCCGAAAGACGCACGCAGGCCTCGAGCGGCGCGCCGATGAGCTTCTCGTTGCGCGCGGCTTCCAGGCTCTTGAGTACGGTGTCGCGCACTTCCATGAGGCGGTCCCAGTCTTGCGCGCGTTGGCGCGCGGCGTCGTCTAGGCCCGCCGTCAACTCCGACGGTTCCGGGAAGCAGGCGACGTGCACGCTTTCCGTGCGGCCCATGTGGCCCCAGACCTCTTCCGCCGTGAAGCTCATGAGCGGCGCCATCAGCCGCACCAGCGCGTCGAGCAGCCGGTGGAGCGCGGTCTGGGCGCTGCGCCGGGCCGGGGATTCGGTGGCCGCGGTATACAGCCGGTCCTTGAGAATGTCGAAGTACACGGCGCTCAGGTCCACCGTGGCGAAAGCGTAGACCGAGTGATAGACCTTGTGGAACTCGAAATTCTCGTACCACGCGCGGCAGCGGGCCGCCAGGTCTTCGGCGCGCAGCAGAATCCACTGGTCGATGCCGGCCAGGTCGGAACCGGGCACGGCGTCGGTGCGCGGATCGAAATCCGAGAGGTTGCCGAGCAGGTAGCGGAAGGTGTTGCGCAGCTTGCGATAGGCGTCCACCAGGCGCGTCAGGATGGTCTCGGAGAGGCGTACGTCTTCGTTGAACTCCACCGAAGCCGTCCACAGGCGCAGCATCTCGGCGCCGTGGCGGCGGATGATCTCGTCCGGCTCGATGACGTTGCCGAGCGACTTGTGCATGGCCCGGCCTTCGCCATCGAGCACCCAGCCGTTGAGCACGCACATGCGGTACGGGGCGCCGCCCTTGAGGCCGGTTCCCACCAGCAGCGAGCTGTGGAACCAGCCGCGATACTGGTCGCCGCCTTCCATGTAGACGTCCGCCGGCCAGCTCAGCCCGAAGCGCTCATTGAGCACGGCCAGGTGGCTGGAGCCGGAATCGAACCAGACGTCCAGAACGTCGTATTCCTTGCTGAATTCGCCGCCGCCACACTTGGCGCAGCGGGTGCCGGCGGGGAGCAATTCGGCGGCCGTGCGCTGGTACCAGATGTCGGCGCCGTGCAAGCGGAAAAGCTCGACGATGCCTTCGAGGATCTTGCGATCGGTGAGAGGTTCGCGGCACTGGTCGCAATAGAAAACGATGATGGGAACGCCCCAGTCCTTCTGGCGCGAGATGCACCAGTCGGGACGGGTGGCGATCATATTGGAGATGCGCTCCTCGCCCCAGGTGGGCATCCAGCGGGTCTGGTGGACAACATCGAGCGCACGCTGGCGGAAATTGTTGCGGTCCATGCCGATGAACCACTGTTCGGTGGCGCGGAAAATGACGGGGTGGTGGCAGCGCCAGCAGTGGGGATAGGAATGCGCCAGTCTTTCGAGGGCGAGCAGCGCACCGGCGGATTTCAGAATCTCGATGACGACGGGGTTGGCTTCCCAAACCGTCGTGCCGATCAATTCTTCGGGCAGGCGGCCGGCGGCGCCTTCGGCGTGGAAAAAACGGCCGCCGGCATCCACGGGGCAGAAGACTTCGATGCCGTACTGCCGGCCGATGACGTAGTCTTCCTGACCGTGGCCGGGCGCCGTATGAACGGCGCCGGTGCCTTGTTCGAGCGTGACGTGATCGGCCAGAATGCCCAGCGAATCGCGCTCCAGAAAGGGGTGGCGGAAGACGGCGTACTCGATGGCCGCGCCCGGAAAAGTTGCAATCGCCCGGTAATCGGCCCAGCCGCATTTTTCCGCGGTGACTTTGAGCAGCTCCGCCGCGACAATGTAAACTGTGCCGGCTACATCCACGGCTGCGTACTCGAATTTCGGATGGTAGGCGATGGCCATGTTGGCCGGGATGGTCCACGGGGTGGTGGTCCAGATGAGGCCGTAGACGGCGCGTCCGGCCAGGTCCGGGTGGATCCGCGCGGGGTCCGAAGTCAGCTTGAAGCGCACCCAGATACCGGGGCTGGTGTGATCCTGGTATTCCACCTCGGCCTCCGCCAGCGCGGTGCGGTCTTTGATGCACCAGTGGACCGGCTTGAGCCCCTTGTACACGTAGCCGCGGTCCAGAAACTCGACGAACGCGCCGGCGATGACGGATTGATACTGGGCGCTCATGGTGAGGTAGGGATCGTCCCACTGGCCCAAGACTCCCAGGCGCTTGAAATCCTGGCGCTGCAAGTCGACGTACTTTTCCGCGTACTTGCGGCAGGCGGCGCGGATCTCCATGGCCGACATTTGGGCCTTGCGCGCGCCCAGGTCGTTATCCACGTTGAATTCGATCGGCAGCCCGTGGCAGTCCCATCCCGGCACGTAGGGCGAGTCGAAGCCCGCCATGGTCTTGGACTTGACGATGAAGTCCTTGAGGATTTTGTTGAAGGCCGTGCCCAGGTGGATGCGCCCGTTGGCGTAGGGCGGCCCGTCGTGCAGGATGAAAGTGGGGCGGCCAGCGCGCGCGGCGCGAATGCGCTGGTAGAGATTCTCCTTCTCCCACCGCTCGAGCAGCTTCGGCTCGGTCTGCGGCAGGTTGGCCTTCATCGAGAATGCGGTTTTCGGCAGATTGACGGTCTGCTTCAAGTCGATGTTTTGCGGATCCATTGTTGGGAGTAAATACTATGGTAGCAGCCTGACTTCGACGGGGCGGCGCGGACTTCGACTTCGATGTTCGTCACAGAACTCGGTCCAGCACCAGCGCTTCAAACAGATCGACGCGCTCAAAAACGGGATCGTTGGTTACAAAACCCGTCGCGCGGGACCGGACGGCGGTCGCGGCTTGCAGAGAATCCGGCGTCCGCAGCCCGTACATGGCTCGAATCCGCGCCGCAGTATCGGCGATCTCCAAATCCGGGGCAATCCAATCGAGATTCGGATATGTGGCGAGCAGGCCGTAGAGCTCATTCACCCGCTGCTCGTCGCCAGCGCGGTACGGTTGAACCATCAATTCGGTCATCGTGATGGTGGAGGTGACCCCCCTGTGGCCCGCTTGTTCGAGCCACGAGAAGACGTGATCGGCGAACGCCGCATATCGGGGATTCGCCTCTAACGCGTAGATGAAAATGTTGGTGTCGATCGCGATCGAGCGATGCCGCCCCAGAAAAGACCCCAAACGGGTCAGTCCCAACTGCGGCGTTCCTTTCGAAGGTATCCGCTTGGATAACGGCTGCGAGCGAGCCCGCTGATTGCCTTCTGATGGCTTTTCGGTTTCTGCAGGATGATGACCACATCTCCACGCACCACCACCATCAGCTTGTCGCCGGCCTTCACGTCCAGAGCTTCACGGGCTTCGCGGGGAACCACAATCTGGTTCTTCCGCGAAAGAGTAGCCTGTGCCATCACTTTACATTTTAGCAGAAAGTAAAGGAGTGTTTATGTGCGCTTCAGCGCCTTGAGAATCGCGTCCGTATCGTACACACACCCGCCCCAGGTCCCGCCGCCGACGTCTTGCAGGGCAGCCCAGAGGCGCGTCTCCGAGGGCAGCGCCGGGTCGGGCGCCAGGTCGCCGCGTAACGGGCGCGCGGCGAGGATTCGCGATCCCTCCCCGGCGCTGCCGCCGTTCACCAGGTTGATGGAGCCTTCCAGCTTGACGCGGTCGATGACGATCTCGATCCGGTCGCCCTCCCGGATCTTGCCGAGCGGGCCGCCGGCCAGCGCCTCGGGCGTGACGTGGCCGATGCAAGCGCCGGTGGAAACGCCGCTGAATCGGGCGTCGGTAATGACGGCCACGTGCTTGCCGAAATCCAGGTACTTCAGCGCCACGGTGATCTCGAAGATCTCCTCCATGCCGGAACCCATGGGGCCGCGGCACATCAGCACCAGCACGTCGCCGGGCTGGATGCGGTCCGGGCCGGTGCTCTTGATGGCTGCGATGGCCGCCTTCTCGGTGAGGAACACGCGCGCGGGTCCGGTCATGCGATACACGCCATCGGCATCCACCACGCTGGCGTCGATGGCGGTGCTCTTGATCACCGACCCTCCCGGCGCCAGGTTGCCCATCGGAAACGTGACGGAGGAAGCGATGCCGCGCCGGCGCGCGCCGTCCGGATCCATGATGACGTCTTCCGGGTCCACGCCGTCGCGCTCGCGAAGCACTCGCCGCAAGGCCGCGCGGCGTTCCGATTGCTCCCACCAATCGAGCGCGTCACCGAGCTTTTCACCGCTGGCCGTGAGGACGCCGGTCTCGAGCAGACCGGCGCGCCGCAAGTGCAGCATGACTTCGGGCACGCCGCCGGCGAGAAACACCTGCACGGTGGGGTGATTTCTGGGTCCGTTGGGCAGCGCGTCCACCAGGCGCGGCGTCTGGCGGTTGACGCGGGTCCAATCCTCGACGGTGGGGCGCGCCAGGCCCGCCGACCAGGCGATGGCAGGCAGGTGCAAAATCAAGTTGGTGGAGCCGCCGAACGCGGCGTGTACCACCAAAGCGTTGCGGACCGAGCCCGCCGTGAGGATGTCACGCATGGTCCAACCGCGCGTTTCCAGCGCCATGACTGCGCGCGCCGAGCGCCGGGCCATATCCGTCCAGATGGGATGTCCGGAAGGCGCCAGCGCGGAGTGCGGCAGCGACATGCCGAGCGCTTCGCCCACCACCTGCGAAGTCGCCGCCGTGCCCAGGAACTGGCAGCCGCCTCCGGGCGTGGCGCAAGCGCCGCAGAGGTTCTGAAGCGCGGCCTCCAGCGTCATTTGCCCGCGGGCGTAGCGCGCGCCCACGGATTGCACCGCGCCCGCATCTTCGCCCTCTTCCGGCAGCAGCGTGACGCCGCCGGGCAGCAGAATGCCGGGCAGGTCGCGGGTGGCGGCGAGCGCCATCATCATGGCCGGAAGGCCCTTGTCGCAGGTGGCCACGCCGATCACGCCGCGGCGCGTGGGCAGCGAGCGGATGAGCCGGCGGAAGACCGAGGCGGCGTCGTTGCGGAAGGGCAGGGAATCGAACATGCCGGTGGTTCCCTGCGTGCGCCCGTCGCAGGGATCGGTGCAATAGCCGGCGAATGGAATGGCGCCCAGCGACTTGAGTTCCTTGGCCGCGGCGTCCATGAGAAGGCCGACTTCCCAGTGGCCGGTGTGATAACCCAGCGCGACGGGCGTGCCGTCGGCCGCGCGTATGCCGCCGTGGGTGCTGAGGATCAGGAACTCCTTGCCGCCGAGCGCGGCCGGGTCCCAACCCATGCCGGCATCCTGGGACAGGCCGAAGAGCTCGCCCGACGGACGGTGGAGCAGCATCTCGGGAGTGACGGGCAGCGCGCCTTGCGGGCCGCGCGCCCGGGAGCGAACGTCGTAGAGCGAAGGGTCGTGGGAATCCAGAATCTGGTCGGTCATTCAGTTTGATCGTAGCAGTGCGCGGTGTGTGCGGTCTCAGAAGAACGCGTCGAGATCGCGGGCTCCGTGCGCACCCAGTGCTACGCCCCGTTCCCTCAGTTCCTGCATAACGGCTTCGCCATCGAGCAATTCGCCGCGCCGCGCCGACTCGAGGCCCTCCTTGATCTGCCGCTGCACTTCACGAAGCGCCATGTCCCGACTGCTCGAGTTCACGTTCATCGTGTTGTCATACGGCATGGGCTGGCCTCACTATGATCGTATGCTTTCCGTGGGACCGGTTGCCAACTGTTGGCAGAGCCTACAAATGCCGCTCGAGGAAGCGCACCGCGGCGCGATACGCTTCCAGCCAGGTCTTGTGCAGGAGGAAGTCGTGAACCTCGTCGGGGAATACCAGCTCCTCCACCTCCACCTTCTGTCGGCGCAGCGCATCGGCCAGCATTACGGTCTGGTTGAATTGCACGTCGGGATCGTCGTCGCCCTGGATCAACAGCACCGGCGAGCGCCAGCCCTTCACATAGGCCATGGGCGAAGCTTCGAACGCCACGCGATAGTCCGGCTCGGTGGGCGGTATGTTTAACTCGGTGGCCCAATTGTGCACGCCGTGGAAATCGACTCCGGCGCGGAAGAGATCGGAAGCGCGAGCCAGAGCCATGGCCGTGAGGTAGCCGCCGTAGGAGCCGCCCCAGGCGCCGATCCGTGCGGGGTCGACATCGCTGCGCGACCGCAGATAGACGCCGGCGCCTTGCACGTCGTTGTACTCGGCGCCGCCCGAAGCGCCGTAGTTCAGCGCCTCGCGGAAATCGAGACCGTACCCGATGCCGCTTCGATAATTCACGGAAAGAACAATGTAGCCGATGTTGGCAAGGTACTGGTTGAGCGCGTAGGCGTTGGAATAATAGTACATGTAATGCCAGCCCAGCAGCATCTGGCGGCGCGATCCGCCGTGGAAGAAGACCATGGCTGGCGCAGGCTTGAGCGGCTTGTTGGGCGGCAGGAAAAGCTGTCCGTGAATCTGGAGGCCGTCGGCGGCGGAGAAGACCACTGGTTGCGGCGTCACCATGTGCTGGAGCGGGAAATCGGAGGGAATCGCGGCGGGGTCCAGGTCGCGGACGCCGGTGTTAAGGCGGATTACGGGGTGGGCGGGCCGCTGCGCATCCGAGCGGAGGAACGCGTTGCCGGCGGGGGACCACTCGATGCCTGGTCCGGAAGTGAGCGCAACGGGGCCGCCGCCGGCGACCGCAACCTTCCAAAGGTGGCGGCGGTCCGGGTCGCCCTGGTTGGAAGAGAACACGACCTCGCGCTTGCCGGTGGGAAGGTCCACATCTTCCACTTCGAAAGCGCCCGGGGTGAGCAGCGTGGGTTTTCCGCCTTCCGCGGGAATGGAATAGAGATGCGTCCAGCCGTCGCCCTCCCACGGGAAGACGATGCGCCCGCCATCGGCCCACAGCAACTGGTTCCTGGCGGTCACTTCGCGGAACACGCTGCCGGGGCCGGCGGAGGCGCGCCAGAGTTCGCGGCCCACGCCGGTCTCCACGTTGGCCACGCGGATGGACCATGGCTCGCCCGAGCGGTGAGGCTCGCGAACGGCCCGAAGTCCGCTGCTGGGGATGCGAATGAAGGCGATGCTGCGGCCATCGGGCGACCACTCGGGCTGCATATCGGAATCGGTCGCGGGGTCCAGATAGCGCAGCGTTTGCGCTGCCGGGTCGTACACGCCAATGAGGCTATGGTCGCCGCGATCGCTCACGAATGCGAGGCGCGCGCCATCCGGCGACCAGACCGGTCCCGAGCACTGGCCGCGCGCTTGGAACATCCGCACTGCCGCGTCTCTGCCATCGACGGGCGCCCACCAGAGCTGGCCCTTGCGAACGAATGTTACGCGATCCCCGCGCGGTGAGACGGCCGGCGAGTGCCCCTCGCCGATCTTGCGCGGCGCCGAGCCGTCCAGCGCCACGATCCACAGGTCCTGCTCGGCGCCGTTCGGGTCGAGGCTCGGATTGGGGTATTCGCCGGCGCGGTTGGCGCTGTCTCCGCGCACGTAGACGATGGCCGATGCGTCCGGCGTCCAGGCGAGATTCCCCAGTTCCTGGCCATCGTCCGCGGTGTACGCCGTGATCTTGCGGGCCTGATAACCCGGAGGCTCGGCCAGCATGATGTTGCGGACACCTTTGGCGTTGGAGACCCAGGCCACCTTGCCGCCGGCCGGCGCGGCGGTCAATTCCGTGGGAAAGGCGGAGCTAAGAACTTGGTCCAGGGTGAAGGGAGGCTGTTGCGCGGATGCGCCCAGCGCAATCGCCAAGACGGCGAGGGTTCGCATGTAATCAATGTTACGACTCCTGGCGCAGCGCGTGATTTCAGAGGTTGGGCTTGCGCCCCATACCGTTCACTTTGGCGTTGAGCCCGATAGGGCGAAAGATCATAGCCCAAGGCGTCAGCCTTGGGAAAGGGATGAACGGCCGGAAAGCCCCGGAACGGGGCGGAAGAGATGGGCCAAAGGATCTTTCGGGGCTGAATCGCTGTTTCATAGGCCAGGGCGTGAATGCGCGGCCCCGCCTCAGCGCGCCGCCGCGCCCTTCCCCGGCGCCGGAAAATTCTTCGACGCGTCGTCCAGCACCAGCACCCAGTCGTTGCCCGGGCCGCTGGATGGCGGCGTGAAGTCCTTGAAGCCGGTTTTCTCGAATTCCCCGATCGCGGCCGCGGTACCTTGCCGCGGATCGTACCACCAACCGCGAATCGTCTTGCCCGATAGCTTCGGGTACGGCCCGTCGATCATCCGGATCTTCAGCTTCCTGCCGGTGGCCGTGTAGATGAACGCATAGCTGCCGTCCGATCCGCGGCAGGCCTCGATGCGCTCCGTGGTCCCCAGGGGATCGTTGGCGATCAGCCATTGATCGGGGATGCGCTCGAGCATGGGCCGCGATTCGATAAGCGCGCGCAGATACTGCATCTGGCTCCCAGCGGGTAGTTGCAGCGCTTCCTTCCAGGGCGGCGCGGGACCGTGCCGCGTGTCACCACCTGCCACCTGCTTCTTTGCCGCCGGCGGCGGTCCCACGGGAGATGGACTCCGGTAGCCCCACACGCCGTGCGCGCCGTAGGTGTAGCCCGCCGCCCCTGCGAATATCGCGCAGTAGGCGATGCGGCGCACGTCGTGAGTGGTAATCGTAAGCCCAGGCACCAGGCCGTCGGCAATCCCTTCGTAGCCGCCCTCGCCATCCACCACGGGCTTCACCGGAACGCGGGCCCAGTCTTCGGCCACCAGGTCGTAGTTGCGGTTCAAAGTGGTGTGCCCGGTTTGCAGCATGTTGAAATCCAGCCACTTCTCGGCGTGAAACCACTGAGCCGAGCTGCGCGGCGACTTGGGATGGTAAGTCTTCAGGTGAACGCCGCCATCGCCCTCCGTGATGCCCGCGGCCATCCGCCGCCAGATGTCCTCGAACCCCGTGGCGAAGAAATCGCCCCCCAGAATCCAGATCACCGAGGCGTTCTTGTAGCGAGTCCCGAGGTATTTGCCGTAGCTGAAGGCCGTAGTATTATTGAGCACGTTGCGCTCCGGCCTCACGTAACCGTTGGACCACATGGGGGCCAGGGCCACATAGAGCCCCAACGACTCGGCCTTCCGCACCACGTAATCGAGATACTTGAAATACTCCTCATTCGGCCGCGCGGGATCGCCATCGATGAACATCTTGTTCAAAGCATCGAAGCCAGCCACACTGACCTGGACCACCGTGAACTTCTTGGCCGCGCGGTCCGCCAGGTAGGTGTCCACATCCTCCTTGGAGGTCCGGAGCAGCGTCCATTCCGTGTCCCCGAGATAAAGGAACGGCGCGCCGCCCTCCTTGACCAAGTAGTGACCATTTTGCGAGATGCGCAGGCGCGGCAGGACGGCCGGCTGCGCCAGACAGGCACTCAACACCAAAAGAGCAATCGTCCTCCTGGTCTCCATGTAGCGCCGGCGATCTTGTCGCCGGTGTTCTTCAGTGCTGATAACCCCACCGGCGGCAAGACCGCCGGCGCTACGAACGCGGTTCCGCATCACCGCGCCACCAACCGTACCGGGCCTATCAAGCCGGAAGCTACCGGCGAGAACACTCCCCGGAAACTACTGCTGCCACCGCTCGCGGCGGCGATCGCCGTAGCCGAACCGGCGGGACCAACCTGGCCTGCTCGTCCGCCTGCCGCGGCCGGCGCAGCGCCGCCCGGCGCCGCACCTCCGCCTCGGCGGCCCGCGGGGCTGGCGAACACGTTTATCTGCAGATCATTGGAGCCGGGTTGCAAAAAGTTGGTAATGTCCCATCGGTAGGGCTGCCAGGCCCGCGCCTCCAGGATCGCCCCGTTCACCCTGACATAGGCGTATTCGTTCACATCGGCGATTTCCAGATACACGTGTTTTCCGGCGGGCACCGTGAAAGCCGTGAACTGCTTGTGATATATGGCCGGCCCGACGAAGGATTGTGTGCCCAAGTCCTCCCACGATTTCAGAGGCGTGGTCAGATGTTTGCCGTTCAGGTCCAACGTCCAGTCTCCGTCCAGTTCCGCCAGTGTAGTGCCCGACACCAAAGACGGCTCCGAATCGCGAGCCTGGGCAGGAAGCGGCCCGACTACGACGACTTTCGCTTCGTAGGGTTCGAGCACCAGCGGAAAGCGCACGGAATCGTTCTCGGCAGTGGCGCCGGACATGGCACGGATCCGTTCCGAGCCCAAGTCCCACACCTGCGCCTGGCCGCGGCCGGCGATAGTTGCCATGCGCGATTCCTCCTGGTTGCTCTCATTGAAGAAGAAGTACATCTCCCCGTCGCGCCAGCTTCGGTGATTGTACGTCAGCCGCGGCCACGGGCTGTCCAACTTCACATCCGGTTTCGGAAGCGCCGCAATGACGCGCTCGGTGATGTCGCCCGAGGGCTCGATCAACGTGGCGAAGCTCAGGTCGGGCGCGGCATCCTTGGCATTCAAGAACGTCTTGTCCACCACCAGCGTCGGCGTCTTCCCCACGAAAATCACCTTGCCGCCCGCTTTCACGAAGGCCTGAAAACGCTCCAGCCCGGTCTTCGAAATCACCAGCGAGGACGGAACCACGATGGCCCGGTACACCTGCCCGCTGAGATTCTTGAAACCGCCATCCGCGATGGCCGCCACCGAGCTCAGCGATTGCTCGTCGAAGTAATCCCAATCCACCTGGTGCTCCAGCAACTGCCAGCCGAGCTTGGTGGTGCTGCGGTCGGCCTCTTCGTCACCCATCCACATGCTGTTGGCCGGATGGTACAAACCCACCTGCGCCGCGGGGCGTCCGATGGCCATCAGATAGCCGGCCCGGTTGGTGTACCACGCCAGCATTGGCGCCTGCGGCGGCGCGTTCACTTGACCGGCCTTGGATGCGCCCGGCTGATAACTCATCCCGTCGCGCACCAACGGCAGGCGCAGTTGCATGGCGTTCACGCCCCTCACCAGTTGAAAATCCAACTGGAACTTGCCATCAATGCCCAGACCGCCGCCTTCCTCGGCCCAGACCTGCGTCCGGCCGAACAGGTGTGCGGCCGAGGAGGCCAGCTTCGGAAAATTGTTGTTCACATCCCACTTGCCGTCCGGGATGTGCACCGTGAGCGGCAGCAACTGGCTCAGGTTATCGATGCCAGGCACCTGCACGTGCCGCTCGTCGCGGAAATAGTCGCCCTCGGTACGAACCAGATGCATCATGACCTCTTCGCCGACCAGGTGCACCAGGTAATCCAAATTGTTCCTGGCGCACCAGTCGGCCTGGACACCGAAGAAGCTGTCTTTGAAGATGTTGCTCCACACGTCGTAGTAGTCGGCTTTGGCGCGCCGCGCCTCTTCGGTCGGGTTGCTGGCGAAAAACTGGGGGATGTAGGGCTGAAGGTCGTAACCTTTCTGCTTCCGAAACTCATCGAGCAGCTTGGGAGTCCAGGGTATGGCGCTGGCATAGTCCGGTTCATCGCCGAAGAAACCCAAAACGGTGGAGCCGAAGTCCGCGCCGAAGAGCCGCTTGTAGACCTCGTGGGTGGTCGACATGAAGGCGCGGGTGGCGTCCGGATCCAGGTAATCGATCAACGGATAGCGGGCATCTTTGCTGTACGTTCCGTCCTCGCGGTTGATGTAGCGGGTGGGGGAACTGCGGTAGACGTGGCGCACGAACACCACGTCCCAGAGCCAATTCGGGGTGTACGGATCGGAGCCTGTATTGGGCGCGGTCCAGGTGAGGTGGCCGTCCTTTGGCATGGGCAGCACCGTGGTGGTGTGGTCCTTGCCATTCTCCACGTACACTCCCAGGGTGTCCGGCGGCAGGGGAATGGAGATGGTCTGGCCCGCGGTCAGTGAGACGCGCGTGTCGGCGACGATCCCCTGCATGGCGAGCTGCGGGAACTTCTCTTTGATGAGGCCTCCGGCAAAGCCGCTCGGGTAGGTGCCTTCGTCGGCAATCCAGACCTTCATGCCGCGCTTGCGGGCCTCTTCGACGGCGAACTTGATGAGGTCGAAATATTCCGGCGAGAGATACTTGGGGCTCATCCCGCGCGCGGGGCCGAAGTTCACGATGTAAACGCCGTTGGCGTAGAGCGAATCGAATTCCTGAACAATTCTTTCGCGGGTCAATTCGCCGCCCCAAATCGCCCAATGAATCGCCCCGTACTCGCGCGGCGGAAATCTGAAGTTGGCGGCGGCTTCGCGGACGGTCGGCGCCGTCATCTGTTGCCAGGGCCGTTGCGCCATCGCCGCCAACGAAACCAGCAAGAGGATGCCGAACCTAAAGGGAGTTCTCATGGTATGGTCCATATGGAGATATCATTATCTCTTATCGGCGGCGCTCGGACCACCGGGGCCGCAGCGAGCCGGTCGTAGAAGCCGGAAAGGGGTTTTTCAATGCTGACGCGGAATCGGCGGGAGTTTCTGAGCATCGGTGGGGCGGGCCTGGCATCCGCCCGGCTCATCGGCACGGGACTAGCGGCGGGTAGTTTCCTGCCGCAGGCCGTGGCCGCTCTCAAAGGCGAGCCGCAATCGGTTACGATTCCGACGCATGAGTTCTTCGGCGACATCGAAGAGCGCATCGATCTGCCCGTTTCCTGGGAGGTCAACGTCATGAAGATGGCGGGCCACGACGCGGCGCCCCTCAGCCAGGACGAGATGCGCCGCCGCATTCGAAGCCCCATCGGCACGCCCCCGTTGCGCGAACTGGCCGCCGGCAAGAAGCGGGTGGTGATCACCTTCGACGACCTCGAGCGGCCCACTCCGGCTCACGAGATTGCGCCCCTGGTGCTCGAAGAATTCAAGGCCGCCGGCCTCGCCGACGACAACATCCTCTTCCTGGCGGCCCTGGGCACGCATCGCGCTCTGCCGTCCGACGAGGTGGTCCGCAAGCTCGGCAAAGACATCGAACAACGATACGGCTGGATCAACCACAACTGTTGGGAGAATCTGAAGGACGTTGGCGAGACCAGCCGGAAGAACCGCATCAAGGTCAACCAGAATTTCGCGGCCGCCGATTTGAGGGTCACCATCGGCGGCGTCAAGGTCCACCCCAGAGCCGGCTATGGCGGCGGCGCCAAGTCCCTCTTGCCCGGAGTGGCATCCATTGAAACCATCAAGTTCAACCATGAAATCATCGGCGCGTCGAGCCATGACAACGCGCTGAAGGTGTTCCACAACGAGCTCCGGTTGGACATGGAGGAGGCGGCCCGCCTGGCCCAGGTCAACTTCTCCGTCCAGGTGGTGTACAACCGCCGGCGGCGAACCTGCGCGCTCTTCGCCGGCGACGTCAACGAGGCGCACCACGCGGCCTGCCGCATGGCCAACCTGCATTACCGGACGCCCACCTTCAAGAACGCCGACATCGTCATCGCCAACAACTACCCGCAGAACATCCAGAGCGAAAAGGGGCAGGATTGGTTCAATCGCAGCCTGGCGGACGGCGGCACCGGCGTGCTCATTATTCAGAGCCCCCACGTCATGTCCAGTTGGAACTTCTGGAATGAGAGCACCGGGTACCGTAATGGCCGTACGTATTGGGATGTTCTCGCGGCCCGTAAACCCAGGCCCAATTCGGCGGTGATCGTTTACTCGCAGTACCTGGACCAACGCTCGTTGAACTGTCCCGCGTTCCCGGCGGGTGCGATAGGCGCGCGGACTTGGGAAGAGGTCATCGCCCAACTGCGCGCGCGCCATACAGGCGACGCCCGCGTGGCCGTCTATCCGTACTGTGCCATTCAGCACGTCGAAGCCGGTCTCGACGAAACCACCGGGCAGACGAACGGCTAAACCCCTCTCCGGCTAAGGGATTTGGAATCTTCAGCGGCCCCGGCCCGCCAGCGCCGATAGTACCTCTCCAGCCAGCGGGTATGGTTCCCAGTTAACCTTTGGTAACTTGTTACAGGGCTGTCGGCCTTGTTATCCACAGATGAGGAGAGACCCCTCGCTAGCGGGGCTTCTCCACGGGCGCCATGATTCTGCTGGCGAGTGCGGGGTAAGAGGTTGGAGGCCTGTGCCATGACGCAGTTTGAGCCTGGGACCGGACAGAAGAGCGTACGCCGGCCCCGCGCCTTTCGCTCGAGGGGGGCGGAGCCGCTGGCATTCACGCTGGTGCTGCTGCCTGTGCTGGCGATGATTACGGTACTTCTGGATACTTCGTGGGCCGTTTTCGCGAAGGCCACGTTGCAGCGCGCCGTCCGCATCGGCGTACGCAGCGGGACCGGCACCTCCGGTCCGGCGACGGGTTCCACCAGCCCGGCTACCCATGTTTCCACCAGCTCCACCGGGGACCAATCGGGGAATATCATGCGAGTCTCGGTGCGGAGTTGTTCCCTGGTCCCATTGCCGCCGCCAATCTTCAACTGGAAAACCGCGGCGGACAACAATCGGGATATGAGCTAGCGGGGGTTGAAAAGTGTCCGATCTCTTAACCATCCGTACGCAAGCGCACGCGGCCGGAGCCGGCGCGGCAGCCGATTCCTGTCAAGAACTCGAGACGGCTGCCAATCTCAAGGAGGCATTGCTCGCCGTTGCCGGGGGGGCCACCCAGCGGAGCCGTGAAATGAACAGGTCTCGTTTGCGCCAGCGGAGGCAGCGGGGGTCGGAGATACTGGAGTTCACGCTGGCGTTCCTCCCGGTGTTGGGGTTCCTGTTCCTCATCCTGAACATCGCATGGGCGGTGTACTCGCGGGCCACGTTGCAGTACGCGGTCGCGCAGGGTGTGCGCTATGCCGTCACCAGCCAGACAATAAGTGGTATGGGACAGAGAGCCTCCATACAGTCGGTGGTTCAGGGCAACGCCTTCGGAGCGCTGAGGGCCACCGCCGGCGCCGCGACCGGCGTCAACGGCTGGAACAATATCTATGTGGATTGGTATCTTGTCAATGCGGACGGCTCGCTGACGAATGAAGACGGTGTGGTTGGCGGCAACGGGATGCAGGTGAATGGGCAGCTCCCGCTGGTCGAGGTTTCCGTGCAATCCATCTCGCCGAACAATTTCGTGCCCACCGTCGCGATGCCGGGGCTGAGCTCGCTCAATAAGATCGTGATGACAGCCACATCCTGGGACCGAATGGAAGCGCCTCCGATATCCGCTGGAGGTTACGTGATACCGCCGCAGTAGGGGGAAACACGATGCGCACTCGAAAACCATTAAATCGGGGCGGAGCCATGGTGGAATTCTCTCTGCTGCTTCCGGTCATTATTCCGCTGATACTCGGCACGATGTGGATTGGGTCCACCATGGTTCGGGGACAACAGGTCACGCAAATGGCGCGAGATTTGGCGAGCATGTACAGCCGCGGGGTCAATTTCTCAAGCGCTGGCGGTTCTACCTCGAGCGCGATTCTCACCAACATAACCCAGCAGCTCGGCGCACTCACCGCTTCGGGAACTGGAGTTGTCATCTTTTCGACCCTTACCTACGTGGGAAACAGCGTCTGCGCTTCGGCCGGCTCCACCTACGGCAGTATATCTCCGCTGTCGCACACTGCGAAATGCACGAACTACGGGAAATATGTATTCACGCAACAATACACGCAGGGCAATACAAACCTGCAAACCAGCAATTTCGGCACGGCGCCCGCCGGGGATATGGACTCTAATTTCAACATTGCCCTAACCACTTACGTAACCGACTCCAAGGACGTGTCCACCTTCAACCTGCTGCCGGCGCCGCAGGAGAATGGCACGGACGGTTACCAATCCGGCCAACCGGTATATGTGGTGGAGGTTATGTTTGCGGGCGCGGTGCAAGCGGGATACACACAGGGAAGCAACTATGCATATGCGGTATTCTAATCCTCCCGATACCAGACCGCGCCCGGCCTCCGATCCGCCGAGGCGGAGGCGGAAGGCCGGCAGCGTTATGATCATGTTTACCATGATCATGCCGGCCCTGTTGATTCCATTGGTAGGACTCGGCATCGATGCGACGATGTTGTACAGCGTTAAGGCGAAGCTGCAAGCGGCCGTGGACGGAGCCGCCCTGGCCGCCGCCGAATCCCTGAGCGCCGGGCTGACTCTCGCCGCGCAAACGTCGGCGGCAACTTTGGCGGCGGACGAATTCATCAGAGCCAATTTCATCACTGGCGCTACAGCCGGAAGCGGCGGTTACTGGGGAGCATACAATCTAAACGACAGCAATTGTGTGGGGTCGACCTCGACCACCGCGGGACAGCCGACCGGCGCGGGAACGCAAATCACATATACCAGCTCCGGCACTTGTGTTGTGATCTACCAGGACGACACGAACAAGCAGCGAACTGTGTCGATCGCAGCCAGCGTGCAAGTTCCTCTGATATTCATGCGGATACTTGGCTTCTCCAGCGGAACGGTAACATCCACAGCCACGGCTGCCCGCAGAGATGTGGTGATGGTTCTGGTGCTCGACCGGTCCGGCTCCATGGGGGCCGAGTTGTCAGCCGTACAGGCTGGCGCAACATACTTCGTCAACCAATTCGCGGCGGGTCGCGACAAGCTTGGTCTGGTGCTGATTTCGGGAAGCGCCTTCGTCGCATATCCGCCGGCGGATTGGGGCACTAATCCCCCGACCGGCGCGACCGGCCCGGATGTCAACTTCAAGGGCTCGACGGAAACTCCCAACATGCTCACTACCATCTCCAATATGGTGTCGGGCAGCAACACTGGCACGGCCGAAGGGCTGATGCTGGCCTGGAAGGAGTTGCAGGCGGCAAATGAACCCGGAGCCCTCAATATCATCGTGCTATGGACGGATGGCGCGCCCAACGGTATTACAGCCGACTTCAACAACAGTTCCACCGGCTCCCTCAAATCCGGAAGTGGGTGCACTTACACCAACGATGGAACCAACGGAGTCTATCCAAACGCAGTTGCGGCCCACTCGATGCTGGGCTGGATGGCGCAGTGGGGCAGCTATGCCTATAACAGCAACGCCACCAATGGAATCCGCGAACGGGCGCAAACCAGTACCAGTGGAATGTCCGTGACCTCGTGGGCGGAGCTGGCTTCCCCCGGCACGAGCGGTGGTAACGAAATCCTCCTGAACACCTCTGGCGCGAGCGGTTGCAATTGGGGAACCGGAACCTCGGTTGCAAACGTTATCAACATACCCAGTGTGGACTACTATGGAAATTCGACCCAAGGGTCGAGCGTTGCGCCCTACACGCAGAGCGACTACAAACAGTCCATGATCTGGACTACCACGACCGCTAACTGCGAAAAAGGCGCGGGGGGCACGGGCGGAGTCCCCCTGAAGCTCACTGGGACCCTCTCCGGGGGACTAGCGGCGTCCGGCAACGCCTGCCAGGTTGGACTGGCCTCCTGGAATGCCGCGGATATGGCAGCCAGGCAAATTCATGGCGATACTACTCTCACACCGATCATTTACACCATGGGTTACGCAGGCAGCGTCTCGGGCCCCGGAGGCGTAGACACGGTGCTGCTGGAGCGCATGGCGAACTGCGCCCCAGGCATGCCGTGTGGGCCGGGGGGGGCCAACGCAGTTAATACCGTGTATAATTCCAGTATTCCATCGGGAATGTACTTACAGGTTCAGACCGTGGATGACGTTACTCCGGCGTTTGAAACTCTTCTCTCGGAGATTCTGCGACTATCGATGTAGCCGGCCTGGTGGGGCGGTCCCGGCCTGCCGCCGGCGCCGCCGGACTGGCACCGGCATTCCAGGCCGTGGCCGCGTCGATCTTGCGCCTGGCGCAATGATCCCGCGCGCGCCCGGCGCTACAGTTCTGTCCGGGACCAGTGGCATAATAAGGCTCTAGGTCCCGAATGGCCAACCTGAAAACGCAGGGCCTCAAGCCCGGCCTGCTTCGGCAGCTCGGCTTCTTCAGCGCCACCGCGCTGGTGATCTCCAACATGGTGGGGACGGGCATCTTCGCCACCCCTGGTCTCATGGCGGGCCAACTGGGCAGCGCCAGCATGATTCTGGCCTGCTGGGGCGTCGGCGCCCTGTTCGCCTTTGCGGGCGCGCTCAGCTATTCCGAGCTGGGCATTAATTTCCCCAGCTCCGGCGGAGAGTACGTCTACCTGACCCACGCCTATGGTCCGGAGTGGGGCTTTATGACCGGTTGGGTCTCCTTCTTCGCGGGCTTTTCGGCGCCGATTGCCGCCGCGGCACTGGCGTTCTCCGACTACCTGGGATACTTTTTCCCCAGCCTGAGACAGGCCAACGCGACGCTGGTGGTTGGCTCGGGCGCGTTTTCGCTGCGTCTGGGCGGAGGCCAACTGGCCGCCTGCGGGTTGATCGCCGCGTTCACCATTCTGAACTGCTTCGGCGTGGGCCGCGCCGCCATCGTGCAGAACGTGCTCACATCCACCAAGCTGATTGTGATCGCGGCTTTTGTGCTGCTGGGCTTCGCCGCCGGCAGCGGGAGCTGGAGCCACTTTTCCGAGCACGCCGTGCGCACCTCCACGGTGAGCTTGCCGGCGCAGTTCATCGTGAGCCTGCTGTGGGTGATGTTTGGTTACAGCGGATGGAACGCCGCCACCTACGTGGCGGAGGAGGTGCGCCGGCCGGAGCGCACGCTGCCCGCGGCGCTGGCCGCCGGGACTGCCATCGTGGCTGTGCTTTACCTGGGGCTGAACATGATCTACATTTACGCCACCCGGCTGGAGGACATGAAAGGCGTGATGGCCATCGGCTCGCTCTCCGCCTCGAACCTGTTCGGGACCAGAATAGCGGGCACCTTTTCCGCGTTGATGGCGATTTCGATCGTCTCCACGGTAAACGCCATGGTGACCATCGGCCCGCGAGTGTACTACGCGATGGCCAAGAACAAGGCCTTCTTCCGCGCGGCGGCGTCGGTGGACGCGCGCTGGCACACGCCGGTCAATGCGATCCTGAGCCAGGGCCTGTGCGCCATGCTGATGACGCTCACGCCGTTTCCCCAACTGGTGTATTACATCGGATTCAGCCTGACGCTGTTCACGGTGTTGTCGGTGGCATCGGTGTTCGTGTTCCGGCGCGGGCGCCCGGAGTGGCAGCGGCTGCGCGCGCTCCAGTTTGCCTGGCCGCTGATTCCGGCCTCCTATATCCTGGTGGGGGTGTGCATGATGGTCTATGGCGTCATCTGGCAGCCGGCGGCCTCGCTGACCGCCCTGGCCACCGTGGGCGCGGGCGCGCTGGTGTACCATTTCGGGCTTCGCGCACGGCGGGCGTGACGTGGCCGGTATCGCAAGACCAACGCGAGTTCGCCACTGGGTGATCGTCTTCGCCGTGGCGCTGGCGGTGATTACCTACGTCGACCGCGTCTCTATCTCGTTTGCCGCGCCTTCCATTCAGAAAGATCTCGGGCTCACCAGCGTGCAAATGGGATGGGCCTTCTGGGCGTTCGGATGGTGTTATGCGCTGTTCGAGATCCCCGGCGGCTACCTGGGCGACTGGATGGGGCCGCGCAAGGTCCTGATCCGCATCGTGCTGTGGTGGTCCTTCTTCACCGCCGCGACGGGATGGGCCTGGAGCTTCGTTTCGCTCACCGCCACGCGTGCCCTGTTCGGCATGGGCGAGGCGGGCTGCTTTCCGAATTTGACCAAAACCTTCACCACCTGGCTGCCCGAAAGAGAGAGAGTGCGCGCCCAGGGCATCATGTGGCTCAGCGCGCGGTGGGGCGGCGCATTCACCCCGCCGCTGGTGGCGCTGGTCATGCGGCTGGTGGGATGGCGCCACGCGTTCGAAGTTTTCGGCTGTCTCGGACTGGCCTGGGCCATCGTGTTTTATGTTTGGTACGTCAACGACCCGTTGCAGAACCCCAAGCTCAACCCCGCCGAGCGCGACCTGCTGCGGGAAAGCTCCAAGCTGGCCTCCGGCCATGGCGACGTGCCCTGGCGCGGGTTTCTGCGCTCGCGGCAGGTGTGGATGATCTGCTGGCAGTATTTCTGCCTCTCCTACGGCTGGTATTTCTACATCACGTGGCTGCCCACCTATTTGAGACAGGCCCGGCACATGGAAATCACGTCCACCGCCTTGCTCAGCGTGCTCCCCCTGCTTTTCGGGGGGCTGGGCAACCCGGCCGGTGTGGTGGCGGGGGCATGGCTGCTGCGGAGAACGGGCGGCCTGGCGAAGGCGCGGCGCATCATGGCGTACCTCGGTTTTGCCGGCGCCAGCGGATTCCTGGCTTTCTCCACCACGGTTCACAACCCGCTGCTGGCCATGCTGTCGGTCGGCATGGCCAGCTTCTCCAACGATTTGGTGATGCCTGGAGCGTGGGCCGCGGTCATGGACATCGGCGGCAAGTACGCGGGCTCGCTCGCCGGCGCAATGAACATGTGGGGGAACATGGGCGGCGCCATATCTCCGCTGGCCATCGGCTACATCCTGCGGTGGAGCGGCAACAATTGGAACCTCACGTTTTACGTCTCGGCCGCGGTTTACCTGATGGGCATCGTATGCTGGCGGTTCCTGGACCCGGTGACCCCGCTGGATTAGCGCCCACGTGGCGCACGCACTCGTGCGTCGGCGGTGGAACCAGACTTGATCCCCAGCGGACGCAGGCAAGCTAAAGCATGCCCCACCTTGGTGGGGCATGCTTTAGCTTGCCCGTCTCCGCGCTCGACGCTCGGCGGCCGAACGGAGTGCCTGCGCCACGCCGGCGCCGCGGTTGGCCCTGGCCGTGCAGCACTCCCACCCGTGACCCGCGTGATCCCCGGATGTGCCGGCGATACCTGGGTCTTCCCGGGTGGCAGCGTGCGAATTACTCACGGGGTGTGGCGGCCCGGCATCACTGGCGAAAAGGAAAACGGCGGCGGCGGCGCTTGCTATAATCGATAGTTGCAGTCCGCAGCATTACACATCCATTGACATTGCGCATGAAGTGCATCTCGGTAATTATCCTTTGCGCGGCGGCCATGAGCGCCGCCGACTTCACGAATGGGCAAGCCGCGAGGCTGGTGATCGGGCAGACCACGTTCACCAGCCAGGACACGAATTCGAGCGACACCATTGTCGGCGGAATCAGCGGCCTGGCGTATGCCGCCGATACGCTGTTCGTGGCGGACGCCAACCAGATAGGCTCCGCCCCCTCGAACAACCGCGTTCTCCTTTTTGGGAGCCTCTCCAGCCAACTGCCCAACCCCACCGCCAAACTGCCGTTCGATCGCAAGTGCCCGGTCTGCCTGGGCCAGGCCACGGTGGTGCTGGGGCAGCCGGATTTCACCACGACCACCGAAAACTTCACCCCCTCGCAGAACAACCTGCGTGAGCCCACGGCCGTGGCTTCCGACGGCGTCCACCTGGTGGTGGCCGATACCAACCATAACCGCGTCCTGATCTGGAACCGGATCCCGACCACCAATAACGCGCCCGCCGATGTGGTGGTGGGGCAGCCCGATTTCGTCAGCTCGGGCCTGCCGTCGGGAAACACTCCCACCGCGAAATCCATGCGCGGGCCGCAGGGCGTGTGGATTCAGAATGGAAAGCTGTACGTGGCGGACACGCAGAACAACCGCATCCTGATCTACAACCAGATTCCCACCTCCAACGGAGCGGCGGCCGACGTGGTTCTGGGAGAGCCGAATTTCACCACCGCCATCCAGCCGAACCTGGCCGCGCAGACCACCTCCGCGACGGCCGGCAACCTGCTCAACCCGGTGGCGGTCTCCTCGGACGGCACCCATCTGTTCGTGACCGACCTGGGCTACAACCGCGTCCTCATCTGGAATAGCATCCCCACCACCAACGCCGCGCCCGCGGACGTGGAGATCGGCCAGCCGGACATGGTCAGCTCGGTGGCCAATAACTCGTACAGCGGGACGGCCGCCACCTCCACCAGCGACACCACCGACAAAGAGACACCCGTGTTGTGTACCGTCTCCAACGGCATTGACGGCTACGGCAACCCGACCTACCCCGAATTCTGCAACTATACGGTGAGCTTCCCGCGCTTCACGCTGGCCGTCGACAATCGGTTGTTCGTCGCCGATGGCGGCAACGACCGCCTGATGGTGTTCAACCACATTCCCACCCAGAACGCCCAGCCGGCCGACTACGTCATTGGCCACCTTGGCGGCACGGTGACCCAGGCGCCGGACTCCGCGGATTCGCTTCAGACCCCCATGTCGATGGCTTGGGACGGGACCAACCTGTACGTCGGCGACACCTACAACGACCGCATCACGGTCTATTCCATGGGCGCGAACACGATTCCCTACCAGGGTGTGGTCAACGCCGCCAGCCTGGCTATTTTTGCCAGCGGAAGCATAACCATCAGCGGGACCATCCAGGCGGGCGACGTGGTCACCATCAACATCGGCGGCACCGCCAGCACCGACTCGGCGGGCAACCCGACCACCATAGGCGGCGTAAATTACACGTACACGGTGAAGTCGACCGACTCGTTCACCGACACGACTAGCGGTGTGGTGGTCAACGACGTGATTGCCGGCCTGGTTGCCGCTATCAACAGTTCCAACAACGGCGCGGGCGATCCCAACGTGCTGGTCACCGCGGATACCCCCGACGGGGAGATACTTTTGACCGCCCGGACGTCGGGACCGAACGGGAACAATATCACCTATTTCGCCTCGGCCGCGCCTTCTTCGGCCAACGCCACCGCGGACGTAGCTGTGGCGACGGCGAGCTCGAACCTGACCGGCGGCGGCGACGCGGCCAGTGTGGCGGCGGGCACGGTGGTATCGATCACGGGCACCAACCTTTCCGCGGGGAGCGCGTCGGCGGACCCGGCTCAGAACCAGTTGCCCAACGACCTGGCGGGCACCGAGGTGTATTTCAATGGCATTCAGGCGCCGCTGTTCTCGGTTTCGCCCACCCAGATCACGGCGCAGGTTCCCTGGGAAGTGAGCGATACCACCAGCGTGAATGCCTTTGTGCGATCGGTCCAGGGCGATGGCAGCGTGGTGGTGACGACGCCGGTGGCGGTCACCATCGTGCCGCAGAATCCCGGCATTTACTCGCAGTCGGGCACGCCGGATCCTGTGCTTCCTTCCGCCACGGTGGGATTGGTTTACCATGGCTCCAATGCCGCCGTTGGCGTGGTTTCGGTGGACGGCACGGCCAGCGCCGGCGACTCCGCCACGGTGACCATCGAGGAACGCTCCTACACCTACACGGTCCAGAGCGGCGACACGTTGGACAATATCCGGGACGCCCTGATATACCTCATTAACCAGGACCCCAAGGTGACGGCCGCCGCCGCCGGGGTGTTCGACCGCATCCTGCTGACGGCTCGGATTCAGGGCCCGGAGGGCGACAATATTCCCTTCGGGGCCAGTGCCAACACCGGTTCCGACGTCATCATGACGGCCATCGGGACCACGCTATGCTGCTCGAATGTGGCTGGAAGTCTGGTGACCCCCGAAAACCCGGCGCTGCCCGGAGAGATAATCTACGTGTATGCCACGGGGCTTGGCTTGCCAGTGGTCACGGATGCCAACAGGAATCTTATCCAGACGGGCATCCAATATCCTCCGGGCAGCCCGAATACCGTGCCGGTGAACTTTGTCTCCTCGCTGGCGGGCGGAAGCACGGCCGACGTGCTCTCGGCCTCGCTCCTGCCGGGAACGGTGGGCATCTTTCAGGTGGTTCTGCACCTGAACTCGGGCCTGCCGTCGAACCCCGATACCACGCTGACCATCGCGCAGGACATCTACGTCAGCAACGTGGTGACGTTCCCGCTCACCGGGTACTAGCCCAACTTCCGCAGTTGAGGTGACTCCGCGACTTTTTTTGGCCTGTTTTAAGGCTGCCGAACCCAGCGGACAAGAGAGCCGTCTTTTGTTTCCATCACGCTGTTGCCGCGGCTGAGTTTCAGAGTTCCGAAAAGCCGATGTAGTGACGACCAACCCTCTTGAATCGGAGCCGTAGATCCGTAGTATGGAGCTATGTACGTGCGGCCCTGCTATCGGAGGAAGGACGGCAAGCGCCACGCTTACTGGGCCCTGGTAGAGAGCTATCGCACCCAGCGCGGACCGCGGCAGCGCGTGGTGGCTTGGCTGGGCGCGATGGATGAACGTGGCCGCCTGGGAGTGAAGCGCTGTGCCGAAGGGAGGACCACCCAGCAGGGCAGCTTGTTTCTGGAGGCTCAGCCGGAATGGGTGGAAGTCGATGTGAAGCGGGTGCATGTCGAGCGCAGCCGGAAATTCGGCGGCCCCTGGCTGGGGCTGGAGCTGCTGCGCCGGCTGGATCTGGATCGCTTTCTGGAAGAGAAGCTGCCCCAAGGACGAGAAGAGATTCCCTGGCCGCTGATGGCGACAGTGCTGGTGCTCGGGCAACTGTGCGACCCCTCCAGTGAGTTGCACTGGGCAGAGCGGTTCTACGAATCCAGCGCGCTACCGGACCTGTTGAGTGTGCCGGTCGAGAAGGTCAACGAGGACCGCTTGTACCGGGCGCTGGATGCTTTGCTGCCGCACAAGCCGGCGCTGGAGAAACACCTGAAGGAGAAGCTGGGAGAGTTGTTCGAGCTGGACTACGATCTGCTGCTGTATGACGTGACCAGCACGTACTTTGAAGGTCAGGCGGAGAAGAACTCGCAAGCGCAGCGGGGCTATTCGCGCGACCATCGGCCGGACTGCAAGCAAGTCAACATCGCCCTGGTAGTGAGCCGTTGCGGGATGCCGCTGGGCTACGAGATCTTCGCCGGCAATCGCAACGACGCCACCACGCTGGAAGAGATGGTCGGGCACATCGAAGGGCTCTATGGCCGGGCTAGCCGGATCTGGGTCATGGACCGCGGGATGGCGGGCGAGGACAACGTGGAGTTCCTGCGCGAAGGTGGGCGGCGCTACATCGTAGGGACGGCGAAGAACTCCATGCGCAAGTTCGAGCAGGAGTTGCTGAGCGAAGACTGGCGGTTGGTGCATGCGGGGCTGGAAGTTCGCATCACACCGGCGCCGGGCGGGGAGGAGGTTTTCATCCTGTGCCGCAGCGCGGAGCGGCGGGCCAAAGAGCAGGCCATGCACGAGCGTTTCGAGAAGCGCATTGAGGAAGGCCTCGGAAAGATCCAGACCAGTTGCCTGAAGAAGAAACAGAAGCCGGTGACGATCGCCACACGAGTGGGCCGGTTGCTGGGGCGGAACACGCGAGCGGCCGCGCTGTTCGAAGTGAAAGTGGAAACGGACGGCGGCGGGTTCGCTCGCCTGCGGTGGTCGAAGGTGGAAGCCTGGAGAGAGTGGGCGCGCTTGAGTGAGGGCTGTTACGTGCTGCGCAGCAACGTGACCGATTGGAGCCCGGAAGATCTGTGGCGGGCCTACATCCAGTTGACCGAGGCCGAGGCAGCGTTTCACATTCACAAGTCCGACCTGGGGATCCGCCCGGTGCGGCATCAGAAAGAAGATCGAGTGCAGGCCCACATCCTGGTTTGCTTTTTGGCCTATGTGCTCTGGAAGACTCTCGCCGCGAGTTGCCGCGAGGCGGGACTGGGAGACGAACCGAGGCAAGTGTTCGAGGCCCTGTCGGAGATCGCGATGGTCGATGTGGTGCTGCCGACCAGATCCGGGCAAGTGATCCGCAAGCGTTGCATCAGCCGGGCCACCGAGCACCAGCAGATCTTGCTCCAGCGGCTCGGCCTGAAGCTGCCCAGCGCACTGGAACGAGCGGCAATGTAGTGGAAACTCGCCCATGCGGCGCTTGAAAGCAAAGAGTTTATTCTTCCAACTGCGGAACTTGGGCTAGTGACGTTGGTCTGGGCATGCCTCGCCCCTGGCGCTACATGCTCCCCGCGGCCGGTGCAGTGGTAGCCGGGAAAAACTCCCCAGTCCGATGGCGTGAAATGACGCATAGTCTCCGCACATGAGCATAGCGCATTGTGGAACTTCACACAGGCGCTACACACAAAGGGCGCGAGATCCCTCTCGCGCCCTTGGATGGTCCGGCAGGTCAGGCGGCGTCGGCCAGAAGCTCGTCCAACGTCTCGGCCGACTCAGTCTCGAATTCGTGGCGGTCGGCGGCTTCCTGACACCGGATGCAGTACTTGGTCCACGGCACGGCATCCAGGCGCTTGGGTTTGATCTCCTCTTCGCAATGCAGGCAGATTCCGTAACTGCCGTCGGCTATGCGGGCCAGGGCGCCTCTTACGCTGCGCAGCAGGTTCGATCCACGGTCCAGGTTGCGGATGGCCAGCTCGCGCTCTCCGGCGAGCTGCACTTCATCCAAGGCGTCCGGCGTCTTTTCGATGGCGATGTCCGCCCGGTTCCACAGACCCATAGACAGCTCGGCCCGTTTGGCCTCCAGTACCGCTTTGTGTTTTTCCAGTTCGGTCTTGTTCATTTCCCATCTCCTTCATCGACGCGACCTTTTCTTTTTATTTGTTGTCTTTGCGCGTCTCTTCCAGTAACTGTATAGACGAAATATCGCACTAAAGGTTTCACCTCGGAGGCTCCCTCAAAAGAACCATAACACTCGTCGTGCACAACCCAGCGACGATCGTACCAGACAATAGCCGAGCAATTGGCGTGCCAAATCCGGAGATACTGAAAAACTCTCGATTTCCCCGGCCGAACCGCCTGCTCCACCGTCTCATCGGCAGGGTGCTACCATTTCTCTTACAATTCGCAAAAAAACATGAGTGCTCACCCTCACAGAGTGCGCGGCAGCCTGTGCGCCTGGGCTGCCTGCCTCTTTTTCTTCTCGGCGGGGCGGGCCTTCCTCCAGCACCTCGGCGTTCAGAATGACGAAGCCCTGTTCGCCTCGGTCCTCTACCAGCCTCGCGCGGGCGCCTTCATGCTGCATATCGGGCACTGGCACGTTCCGCTCATGCTGATGAGCTACCTGGGCACCCTGAAAGCCTGGCTCTATGGCCCGATCTTCCGCCTCTTCGGCACGGGGGTTTCGGCGCTGCGCGATCCGGTTCTGCTGGCCGGCGCAGCCAGTGTCTGGCTATTCTTCCTGCTGCTGCGCAGGGTGGCCGGTGAGCGTGCCGCCATCATTGGATGCGGTCTGCTGGCCGTGGATTCGCTGTATCTGCTCACCACCTGCTTCGACTGGGGGCCGGTGGCGCTGCAACATCTGCTCCTGCTGGCAGGGCTGCTCCTGCTAGTCAGATTCTACCAAACGCGTCAAGGCCCGGCCCTCCTTGGGGGGGCCTTCCTCCTGGGCCTGGCAATGTGGGATAAGGCCTTGGCAATATGGATGTTAACAGGGATCGGGATCGCCGGAATTCTGACTTTTCGACGCCAGATTTTTGCCGTGACTACGAGGCGGAGGGTGGCCACGGCCGCGCTGGCTTTCGCTCTGGGGGCTCTGCCCCTCATCATCTACAACGTGGATGAGAAACTCGCGACGTTTCGCTCCAACATGGCCCGCGATACCAGCAACATTCCGGGCAAGGCCCGGATGCTCATGGAGACAGCGGATAGCGGGAGGCTGTTCGGCTGGCTGGTGAACGAAGACTGGCAAACGCCCGTGCCCCACCAGCCGCAAGGTTGGCTGCCGAATGCTTCCGCCCATATTTCGTCATTTGCCGGCCATCCGCGGCACAACCTGATGCTGTACGCCTTCGCGCTGGCGCTTCTGCTGGCGCTGCTGGCGCGTGGCAACGCGTTACGGGCCATCCTGTTCGCGCTCATCACCATGGCGGTGGCGTGGGCGCAGATGGCGGTCACCGCCAACGCCGGAGCCAGCGTCCACCACGTCATTCTCTTGTGGCCATTCCCCGAGATGGTGATTGCGGTATCCTTCGCGGCGGCGTCGAGAAGGCTGGGCCGCGCCGGCATTCCGTCCGTGGCCGCGGTCCTGGTGGTGCTCATGGTTTCCGGGGCCCTGGTCACGAATGAATACTATACTCTCATGCTGCGAAACGGCGGCTCGCAGAACTGGACGGACGCCATTTTCACCCTTTCCGGCTACATGAAAGGCGTCCCATCCAACGGCATATTCTGCGCGGATTGGGGCATCATGGACAGTCTGCGCCTCCTCAACCGCGGCCAATTGCCGCTCAACGTCGGCACCGACCCCATCTCCAAGCCCGAGCTGAGCCCGGACGACCGCGAGTACCTCAATCGCGTGATCTCCGAGCCGAGCCACGTCTTCATCGCACACACTACGGATTACGAATTCTTTCCGGGTGTGAACGCCAAGCTACTGCGGTACGCGGCGGACGCGGGCTACGAGCGCGCCATGATGGCCGTCATTCCCGACGGCTGGGGCCGCCCGGTTTATGAGGTGTACCGTTTCGTGGGGCCGGGGCCGGTGAAGGCGGCTCATTTCAACCCCAGGCCGGCGCCACCGCGCCGCCAGCCGACGCTCCCTTCGTGGGGCATGCTTTAGCTTGCCCATTCTCTCTCCACCTGAACCAGGCAACTGTAAAACGTCGGCCCGCCGCCGGCGTCGGTGAGCCGCTCTGAAGTCAGCGCGTTCACGTTGCGCTTTCCGGGCGCGCGCTTCCCCCACCGCACCGAGGGCGCGCACACCACGCCCGGCCGTACGGTATCGTCCACGCATGCCCGCAGCACGCAGCAACCGCGGTCGTTGAACACCCGCACCGGGTCGGACGTGTGGATACCCAGCCGCGCCGCATCGGCGGCGGCGAGGTGCAGCGTGGCAGTCTGTAGGTCCACCGCGTCGCGATGGCCGAAGGTGGAATTCATGCTGTCGTCGTTTTTCGGGGAAATCAGCTCGAACGGGTATTTCCGCCGCAGCTCCGGGTCGCCGTGCCGCGATTCCCGGGGCGGCGTGTAGTCCAGCGTCCCGGCGTGGAAATGGCATTTTCCGCCGGGCATCCCGAAACCGCCGGAGGCGAAGGGCAGGAACGGTTGCGGGATGCGCAGCCGGACGAAGCGCTCGCGCTCCAGCTCGACGAGCGAGATGCCGCGTACAAATGGATGCGGCGAATCGAGAAGCGTCCGGATCATGTCGTCCTCCGTGTCGCGGAAGCAGGCGTCGTCGAACCCCATGCGCCCGGCCAGCAGGCGAAAGATCTCGACGTTGGACTTAGCCTCGCCGGGCGCCGGAAGCGCCGGCCGCGCGAGCTGCAAATAGTAGTGCCCGTATGCGAAGTAGAGGTCGGTATGCTCCAGAAACGTGGTCGCCGGCAGCAGGTAGTCGGCGTAGTCCGCGGTGTCGTTCTGAAACTGCTCCAGCACCACCGTAAACAGATCGGTGCGCCGCAATCCGTCGAGCACCGCGTTCTGGTTGGGAGCGATGGCGGCGGGATTCGAATTGTAGACCACCAGCGCTTTCACGGCGCCGCGCAGCGCGCTCCCCAGCTCCGCCATGTTCACGATGCGCGCCTCGCGGCCGAGCGCTTGCTGCTGCATGTCGGCGCGCTCCAACCCGGCGCGGTTCAGATGGAACGCCTGCGAGGTGGAAAGCTGCAACCCGCCGCCAATCTCTTTCCACGATCCGATCAGCACCGGAAGCAGCGCCACCGCCCGCACCGTCATGGCCCCGCGCTCGCTGCGCTGTACGCCGTAGTTGAGCCGGATGGCGGCCGGCCGCGTGGTGGCGTATTCCCGCGCCAGCCCGGCGATCTCTTCCGCCGCCAGGCCGGTCAACTCCGCCGCCCGCTGCGGGGTCCATTCCCGGACGCGCCGGCGCAGCTCCTCAAAGCCCTCGGTATGGCGCGCCACGTAATCGGCATCGTGCAGGTTCTCGTCGGCGATCACGTGCATCATGGCCAGGGCCAGGGCCGCGTCGCTGCCGGGTTTGATGAAGAAGTGCTTGTCCGCGGCGGCGCCGGTGCGGTTGCGCCGCGGATCGATGGTGTAGAGCTTAGCCCCCTGGCGCCGCGCCTCCATCACGAACGGCCACAGGTGCACGTTGGTGCCGAGAATGTTGGCGCCCCAGGCGATGATCAGGCGGGAATGGCGGAACTGCTCCGGCTCGGTGCCGTAGCGCAGGCCGAGCGCTTCGGTCAGCCCCGCTTCGCCCGCCGACGAGCAGATGGTGCGGTCCAGCCGCGAAGCGCCCAGCCGGTGAAAGAACCGCCGGTCCATGCCCTCGCCGTTGAGCAGGCCCATGGTTCCGGCGTAGCTGTATGGCAGAATGGCTTCCGGCCCGGACTCCGCGGCGACGGCCTTGAGGCGGAGGGCGATGCCGTCCAGCGCCTCATCCCAGGAGATCCGCTCGAAACGGCCTTCGCCTTTGGCGCCCACGCGGCGTTGCGGATAGAGCAACCGCCCGGGCGAGTATTCGCGCTCCAGGTACTGCGCCACCTTGCCGCACAGAAAACCGCGCGTCACCGGATGCGCCGGGTCGCCGCGCAGCTTCGTGCCCCGTCCGTTTTCGACCGTGACCAGCAGGGAACAGCAGTCCGGGCAGTCGAGCGCGCACACCGAGTGGCGGGTCTCAGGCATACAGCTACCCGGCGGCCGCCTGCTCCGCCATGGCGGCGATCTCCGCGCCGATGGCCAGCGACGCCGTGGCGGCGGGGCTGGGCGCGTTGAGCACGTGGAGCGCATTGGGCCGCGCGATGAAGCGGAAGTCCTGCACCAGCTCGCCTTCGGGCGCGATGGCCTGCGCGCGCACGCCGGAGCCGCCGGTCGCGAGGTCGCCGGGCTGGATTTCGGGCACCAGGCGCTGCAAGGAACGGCAGAATAACTGGCGGCTGAAGGAGCGCCGCAGCTCGTACCAGCACATCGAGGGATAGCGGCGCAGGAAGCGCCAGAAGCCGGCGTACGTGAGCGCGTCGGCGAGGTCGCGCGCGTTGAAATCGGTCTTGCGGTAGCCTTCCCGCGCGAATGCCAGCACGGCGTTCGGCCCGGCTTCGACGCCGCCGTGGATCAGCCGCGTGAAATGCACGCCGAGGAAGGGAAACCGTGGGTCGGGCACCGGGTAGATGAGGTTCCGCACCAGGTGCTGGCGCTCCGGGCGCAGCTTGTAATACTCGCCGCGGAAGGGCACGATGCGCACCTCGCGCCCCTCGCCCGCCAGTTGGGCGACGCGGTCGCATTGGAGGCCGGCGCAATTGATCAGGAAATCGGCGTCGAACTCGCCGGCGGTGGTTTCCACTTTCCACGCCGCACCCTGCCGGCGCAACCGCTTCACGCGGGCGCCGGTGACGACGCGCGCGCCGCGCTCCGCGAGTTTGGCGGCCAGCGTATCGCAGACCGCGGTGTAATCCACGATGCCTTCCTGGGGGACGCGCAAGGCCGCCACGCCGCCCACATGCGGCTCCGTCTCGCGCATCTCATCGCGATCCAGCCAGCGCAACCCTTCCAGGCCGTTGGCGGCGCCGCGCTTTTCCAGATCGCGCAGGCGCGGCACTTCCGTGTCATCGGCCGCCACCACCAGCTTGCCGCAGATCTCGTGCGCGATTCCGTTCTCCCGGCAGAACTCCGCCATCTGGCGGATGCCCGCAACCGCGAGCCGCGCTCGCAGCGATCCCGGTTTGTAGTACAGGCCGCTGTGCAGCACCCCGCTGTTATGTCCGGTCTGGTGCCGGCCAACCGCATCCTCTTTTTCGAACACGCAGATCCGGGCGCCGGGAAACCGCTCGCCCAGCCGGTACGCGGTGGCCAATCCAACGATGCCGCCGCCGATGATGGCAACCTTCTTCGAGTTCACGAGGATACTTCAGTGTATGACGATTCTCCACGACAACCGCTCCCTGACGGTCGCGGCTCGGTGCGAGGCCCCATTCCGAGCCGCGACCGTCAGGGAGCGGTCGCCGCTGGTTCCCTCCGGACCAGCCTCCGCCGCGGCGCAAACCGGTATCGGATCAACGTCCACAGAGCTTCGAACCCATCGCGGGCGCGAATCTTCTTCCCCTCCGCGATACCCCGCGCGTTGTAAGCGATGGGCACTTCCCGGATGCGATGCCCCAGACGCCGCGCTTTGGCGGTGACCTCCGGGCAGAACTCAAACCGCCGGCATTCCAGATGCATCCCGCGGAGAATGGATGTGCGGAACGCCTTGTAGGCGGTGGCCTCGTCGGTAATCCGCGCGCCATAGAGGAGGTTCGCCGCGGCAGTGAGAATCCGATTGGCGATCCGGTTCTTCATCGCCATCCCCGTTGGCTGCCCGAGAAAGCGCGAGCCGTAGACGATATCCGCCTCGCCCTTCACGATCGGTTCCAGGATGCGCGCGTAGTCGTGGGGATCGTATTCCAGGTCCCCGTCCTGAATCAGCACGATGTCGCCGGCGGCCAGCAGGATGCCGGCGCGGATGGCAGCGCCCTTTCCGTAATTCCGCGCCGAGTGATGCCCCACAACGACGCCCTCCCGCGCATGTTCGCCGAGCATCTCGGTGGTGCCGTCGGTGGAACCGTCATCCACCACCACAATCTCTTTCGAGCAGCCCTCGGGCAACGGCGCCTGGCGGACGCGCTCCAGAACCTGGTTGAAGGTGCCGAATTCGTTGTACACGGGAATGATGACGGAAATCTTCATGGCTTCTCGAGGACCACGAACAGCGACTGGCCGAAGGGAGGCGGTACCATTCCTTCCAGACGCGACAGAAGCGGCACCACATAGCGGTCGAAGATCTCGATCTGCCTTTCCGACTGCGCGCCACGCCGGAAGATGTGGGAGTTCACCCACCAACCGAAGAAGCCGGCCGCGTTCATGTAGTGCGCCTTCCTGATGCGCAGGCCGGCGGCGTCAGCCAGCCTGTTGAGGGACCCGCGGCTGTACCGCCGGTAGTGGCCGAGGTTGCTGTCGATGGGTCCATAGAGCGCCGGAAAGGCGGGGACCAGCAGCACAACGACTCCGCCGGGCGCGAGAATCGACGCCATGCCGTGGAGGGCCTGGCGGTCGTCCTCGATGTGCTCCAGTGCGTTCAGACACACGCAGCAGTCGGGGTGGAACCGGGCCAGGTCGGAGAACGCCGCGCTGCCCGCGTCGCAGGCGAAGGCGTGCAGGTTGTTCCGGTCCGGATAGCGTTCCGTGAGCCGCTGGATGCAATCGGGCTGGCTGTCAACCGCGATGACCGCCTCGCGGTCGAGCAGCATTCCGGTGAAGTTCCCGAGGCCGCAGCCCACCTCGACTACCCGCCGCCCCAATTCCCGCGTGACGAGGCGGCTCTGCCAGGCGAAATAATTCTCCGCCCTGGACATGCGCTCCTGATCTTCAAGCGTGTAAGCCGGCCGATGCACGCGCCCCTTCGGTATTGTAGCGCCGGCGCTACCATAGAGACTTCGCATGTTCGTGTTCGACGTGTTTCGCTCGTTTCTGCCGCTGCATAATCCCATCGGCTTTGGCCCCGCCGATATCATCGAGCTGGCGCTGGCGGCGATGCTGGTTTTGATGGCGCTGGTATGGCGCCCCTGGATTCAGCCGTACGCTCTCAAGCTGGCGGAGCGGACCGGCTGGTCGATGCTGGTGCTGGCCCTGCTGCCGGTGGTGCTTCGGCTGGCGCTGCTGGCGCACCATCCGGTCCCCTCGCCGGAGGTCTACGACGAGTTCGGCCACCTGCTTCAGGCCGACACGCTGCGCCACTTCCGTTTGGCCAATCCGCCGCATCCGCTGCCCCAGTTCTTCGAGACGTTCTTTGTGCTGCAAGAGCCAACCTACAGCTCCATCTACCCGGTGGGCCAGGGCCTGGCGCTGGCGCTCGGCTGGGCCATTTTTGGCCTTCCCTGGGCCGGAGTGGTATTGTCGGTGGCGGCCTTCTGCGCGCTGTGCTACTGGATGCTGCGGGCCTGGACCACGCCGGGCTGGGCGCTCGCCGGTGGGTTGCTGGCGGTCATCGAATTCGGCCCGCTGAACCAGTGGATGAACAGCTATTGGGGCGGGGCATTCGCCGCCGCCGCCGGCTGCCTGGTGTTTGGAGCGCTGCCCCGGCTGCGCAACGGGCCCCGCACGCGCGACGCGGTTTTGTTGGGCGTTGGCCTGGGGATGCACCTGCTCACGCGCCCATATGAGTCGATTTTTCTATTCCTCGCCGTCGTCCTGTTCTTCGTCCCGGACCCGCGCAAACTGGCTAGAGTGGCGCCGGATGTGATCCTCGTCTTGATTCCAGCCGTCGCCATCATGCTGTTCCAGAACAAGGCAGTCACCGGCAGTTGGACCACGCTTCCCGAAATGCTCAGCCAGTATCAGTACGGCGTGCCGGCGGCGCTCACCTTCGAATCGAATCCAGTGCCCCACCGCCCGCTGACCACGGAACAAGCGCTCGATTACAAGATGCAGCTTTCATTCCACACCGGTCCCGAGACGATGACCAGCTACTTGCAGCGTCTCGAGTACCGCGTGCGCTACTACCGTTTTTTCTTTCTGGCGCCGCTCTACCTGGCGCTGGTGGTCTTCCTGGTCGCCATGCGCGAGTTCCGATTCGTCTGGGTGGTGCTGACTCTGCTGCTCTTCAGCCTCGGCGTCAATTTCTTCCCGGCATTCCAGCTTCATTACATCGCCGCGGTCACGTGTCTTTTCGTTCTGGTAAGCGTGACCGGCCTGGCGCGAATTGGCGGCGCGGCCGCCCGGCTGATCGTCTTCCTGTGCGTTGCGCACTTCATCTTCTGGTACGGCCTTCACGTATTCGACGATTCAGAGGTCTCCATGGCGATGCGCCCCTACGAGACCTGGGATGTCATCAACCACGGAAATCCGGACCGCCGCATTTACGTCAACCGCCAGCTTGCCGCGATACCAGGCAAGCTCTTGGTGTTCGTTCGCTACTACCCGCAGCACATCTTCCAGGACGAGTGGGTCTACAACGCCGCCGACATCGACGCCGCCCGCGTAGTCTGGGCCCGCGACCTGGGCGATGCCGAAGACGAGAAACTGCGCGCCTATTATCCCGGCCGCGCCGTCTGGCTCCTGGAGCCGGACTTCCGCCCGCCGAGACTGACGCCCTTCAGCCCGTAGGGCGCCAGAAAGTAGCCCATGGCGCGAGCCATGGGAAGAGGTACGAAGCAATAGAGCCCCGGCAGGGGCGGAAGAATCTCGGCGCGCAGCCCTTTCTTACGCCCCTAACCGGGGCTGGCGGATTCGGTGAACGCGTCCCCAGCGCTCACGCGCTGGGCTACTTTCTGGCGCCCCTGCGGGGCGGATCGGCGCGATCCGGTGCAGAGTATCCTGAAACAAGCGGGGTTGAAATGAAGTATCTCGTGATCTACGAAAGGACCGTGACAGGTTACAGCGCCTATGCACCGGATCTCCCTGGCTGCATCACCACCGGTCCGACGTTGAAGGAGACCGAGCGCCTCATGAAAGAGGCGATCGAGTTCCACTTGGAGGGACTGCGCGAGGACGGGCTACCCATTCCCGCGCCAACGACAACCGCGGACTACATCATCGCGGCGTAGTTTGGGTTTGCCTGCCCCCCCTCCCCTTCCCACGCTATAATCGTCATCGAATGGACGTTTTCGAGGAACTGGTCCGGCTCCGCAACCTCGGGCAGAAGTGCGCCCTCGCCACCATCGTCGAGGTGCGCGGGTCCATCCCCAGCTATGAGACCGCCAAGCTCCTGGTGCGCGAGGACGGCTCCATGATCGGCACCATCGGCGGCGGCTGCGTCGAAGCCGAGGTGTGGAACGCCGCCCGGGAGGTCATGCAAACGGAAAAACCCAAGCACCTCACCTTCAATCTGGGCCAGGACGCGGCCTACGATAACGGCCTCATCTGCGGCGGCCAGCTCGATGTCTTCGTCGAGCCGGTGCTGCCCATTCCGCGCGCCTTCATCTTTGGCGCCGGACACATCTCGAAAAGCCTGTCGAAGGTCGCCACGCTGGCCGGTTTTGCCACCGTGGTAATCGATGACCGCGACGCTTTCGCCAACCGCGAGCGCTTTCCCGAGGCCGCCGATGTTCACGCTGCGGAGTACGAGGCGGTTTTCCCCAGCCTCCCGATCAATGAAACCAGCTACGTCATTATTGTCACGCGCGGCCATCGTGACGACATGCGCGTGCTCAAGCTGGCCATCGCCACGCCCGCGCGCTATATCGCCATGATCGGCAGCAAACGCAAAGTGCTGAACGTCATTCGCGAACTGGAGAAGGAAGGGGTCCCGCGCGCCGCCTTCGAACGCATTCACGCTCCCATGGGCCTGAATATCGGCGCGGTTTCTCCCGAGGAGATCGCCATTTCGGTGGCCGCGGAAATGATCGCGGTGCGCCGCGCCGCCGCGTCCAACTGGCGCTCGCTTTCGATGTCGGTGTTCGCCGACGAATCGCTGCGGGCCGTGCTGGCCAAGTGAGCGCCGGCCTCAGCGTCGCTGGACTGATCTTAGCCGCCGGCGAATCGCGCCGCATGGGTTTCCCGAAAGCTCTGTTGCGATACCGCGAGGAAACCTTCCTCGACCGGCTGGCCGGCCTGTTTGGCGCGCGCTGTTCTCCGGTGATTGTGGTGCTGGGAGCGGAGGCGGAGCGGATCCGCGCCGGCGGGCACCCCTCCGCCACCTTTGTAGTGAACCCGGACTGGGCGCGCGGCCAGACCAGCTCCATGCAGTGCGGGTTGCGCGCCGTTCCGCCCGAGGCCGATGGCGTGCTCTTTACGCTCGTGGACCACCCCGCCGTCGCGCCCGCCACTATCGACGCCCTGCTGGCCGGGCCGCGCGCCGCGCTGCTGCGCGTGCCGCGATACCACGGTCGCCGCGGCCATCCCATCTGGTTTTCGCGCGCCATCGTCCCAGAGTTCCTGGCGCTCCCCGAGACCGGCGCGGCGCGCGACGCGGTGCGCAGCCATACCGCGCAAACGGAGTTCCTCGACGTCGACGACCCCGGCATCCTGGCCGATATCGACGACCCGGAAGCCTACCGCGGCCTCACCGGAGCGGGCGCATGAAGATCCGGCCCGGCACGGTGGTGAAACTCGCCGGCGCGGCGCTGGCGCTGCTGCTCGCGGTTGGGATTGTGGCGCCCTACGTCGGCGCCGATCGCTACGGCGAGCGCCTCCGCGGATCGCTCCAGCGCGCGCTCGGCCGCCGCGTCGAGTTCCTCGGCCCCGTTCGCTTCAGTCTCTTCAAAGGCCCCGGGTTCTCGGTGGAGAACGTGGTGATTCACGAGGACCCCTCCATCGGCATCGAGCCCATTGCCTACATGGACAGCATGGACGTCACGCCCGGCTTCTGGGCGCTTTTCGGCGGCAAGTTCGTGATTGCTTCCATCCGCCTGGAAGGCGCCAGCATCAACCTCGCCAAATCCGGCCCGGCCTCCGAGTGGGGCCGTTGGAACTTCGCGTCCCTGGTCAACCCTTCCGTCTTGCGCGCCGTCCCCGCCATCCACATTCGCGACAGCAGCTTCCGCGATAGCCGCATCAATTTCAAGTTCGGCGACATGAAATCGGTGTTCTACCTCACCGAAACGGATGTCGACATTTCGCCTCCCGGTTCGCGCGGCGGCGGCTGGAGAATTTCCGGTTCCGCCAAAATGGCCCGCACCGACCGTCCCGCGCAGGGTCTCGGTTCCTTCACCGTGAAGGGGCGCTGGTACGTGGCGCCCGAGCGCGTCGATCTGGATGCCGAGCTTGACCGCACCGGGCTGGGCGAAATCACGGCGCTGCTGCGCGGCCAGGCCGGCAGCATATACGGCACCATCTCCGGGCGGTTGCACCTGGGCGGTCCCATCGACAATATCGGCATCCTGGGGCGGCTCAACATCGAAGACGTCCACCGCTGGGACCTTCTGCCGCCCAAAGGCCAGGGCTGGCCGCTCGATATTCGCGGCCGCCTGAACCTTGTCGCGCAGCAACTCGAGGTGCAGTCCAACTCCCCCGGCAACGCGCCGCTGCCGCTGTGGGTGCGGTTCCGGGCCAACGACTACCTCTCGCAGCCGCACTGGGCGGTCACCGTGAACTGGAACCAGTTTCCCCTGGCGCCGCTCATGGAACTGGCGCGGCACATGGGCGCGCAGTTCCCGCCCAAGCTGAAGCTCAGCGGAAGCATGGATGGCGCCATAGGCTATTCCGGGGAGGGCAGCTTCCAGGGGGAGTTGGCGTTCCACGACACGGCTGTTACCATTCCCGATTCGCCGCCCGTCCGCTTTGAACAGGCCCACATGGTGGTGGACCACGGCCACGTGCGCCTCTCGCCTGCCGTGGTGCTCACCGCCGACCAGGAGCAGGCGCGGATCGAAGCCGACTACGCCATGGATGAGGAGACGCTCGACCTTTCCATCTCCTCCGAGGCCATGAAGGTGGCCTCGCTGCGCGCGCAGGTGGCCCTGGTCGCCGTGCCCTGGCTCGAGCAGGTCCGATCCGGCCAGTGGAGCGGCCAGTTGCACTATCGCGTGGCGGCTGGCAATGCCGGCTGGACCGGCCGTCTCCAGATCGGCGATGCCCGGATTGCCGTGCCGGGCCTGGCCGATCCGCTCCAGATTGCGTCCGCGCGCGCGCAGATCGATGGCGCGCGCATCGTGCTCGACCGCCTGGAGGCGCAGGCCGGCAAAGTCGCCTTCACCGGAGAGTACCGCTACGAGCCCGGCGCCGCGCGGCCGCATCGCCTCCGGTTGCGCGCCGAAGAGGTGGACGCCGCCGATCTCGAAGCCGAAGTGGGCCCCACTTTGAGCCGCAGCACCAGCCTGATCGCCCGCGCCCTGGGCCGCGCCCCGGTGCCCGCCTGGCTCCGGCAGCGCGCCGTCGATGGCACCGTGCAGATCGACGATCTGCTGCTGGCCGGCTGCCACTTCGAGAACGTCCGCGCGCACCTGCTGTGGGACGTCACTCGCGTGGAATTCGATGGCCTCCAGGCCAAACTCGATCGCGCCGCCATCACCGGCAAACTGGCCGTGAGCCTGCGCACCGCGCGGCCGTCCTACAAGCTCACGGCGAAGGTGAAGGGCTTGGACTGGCAAGCGGGCAAGCTGGATGCCGATGGCACGCTGGAGACTTCGGGAACGGGCAACCAGTTGCTGGCCAACCTGACGTCGGAAGGAACCTTCACCGGCGTCGCTCTGGATTTCGGCACGCCGGACCCCTGGCGCAGCATATCGGGCAGCTACAACCTGGCGTGGTCGCAAACCGCCCCGCGCCTGCGCCTGACCGGCCTGAATGTGCGCACCGGGGACGAGACCTACACCGGCCGCGGCGCCACCCAGGACGACGGCCGCCTGGCGATCCTGCTCACCAGCGGCAGCAAGGAAATGCGCATGAGCGGCACACTGGCGAAGCTGAAGGTGGAAGAGGCGGGGAGGCCGTAGGCGTTGAACCGCGGTTGAGTGTCCGACAATCCGTTCGCCCCCGGCCCCGAGCGATTAGTCTGCCATGATTATCGAGCGCCCCGCGCGCTATTGGAAGTTTTCGATCATCATCAGGTGAGCATCGTTGCTCACGCTCTTGGTGAAGAGGATGGTCTTCTGATCCGGAGACACACTCAAGCCCATACCAACGTACCCGCCGATTTTCGCCAGCTGCCGGCTGCTATTGCTGGAGAACTGGAATAACTCCAGTGGATAATACTCACCGCTCCGAGGGCCGATGTAGTAGATGCCTTCAGCCACCGGGAAGAACGCCCTGGCGGTTATGAAAGGCAGCACCTGACGCTCCTCGCCTCCGGACAGCAGTCTCGCGAAAAGAGGCCCCGAGTGTTCCTTGGTATAGAACAAAGTCTGACCGTCGACGGATTCGTAAGCGATCCATCCGCCGTTTCTCGTGACCTGCTCCTGCGGTCCTCCGGCAAAGGGGACCCGCCAGATCTCATGGCGTCCCGTGCGATCCGACCGGAAATAGATCCATTTCCCGTCGCGCGACCAGCAGGCCATGGCCTCAAAGGGTCCGGAGGTGATTCTTCGTTGTGCGCTCCCGGCCGCATCTATAACGTAGACACTAATGTGCCCATCCTGGCCCTCCGAGTCGAATGCGATCCAGCGGCCATCGGGCGACCAGCTAGGTGTTCCCTGGTGGGGTCCGAGACCATGCGTCATCTGGACCGGCTTGGAACCGTCGGCTTGCGCCACCCAGATTTCCAAGGCCTCTCCGGAACGGCTGGATTGAAACGCGATCCTGGTTCCATCGGGGGAGAACTGCGGTTCACAGTCGTAAGCCGACGAGACGATGAAAGGTTCCATGCCACCGTTCGTGCGGTAACGCCAGACATCGTAATCGGAGAGCGACCTGGAAAACACAAGGCGACCGGCCGTGGGAGAAACCGATGGGCAGGAGGCTTGCGGACCGGCAACCTCCAACCGCTGCGGCGGCTGCCGGCCATCGATTCCCATCCGCCACAGATAAAACAGAACGCTCGCGACGTGCGAGGCCGAATAGATCACCGAACCTCCGTCGCGGCTCCAAGTCAAGCCATAAATGGTGGCCGCCTGTTGGCGCGTGAGCTGGCGCGGGCTGCCCCTAGGAGAATAACCCGAGTCTAACTCCTGGACATAGACGTAGCAGGAATTTAGGGCGGTGTAGCCCACATACGCCAGCCGATGTCCATCGGGGGCGAACGCTGGCGAGAGGTCATATCCGGTAGGTTTCGGATTCGAAATCCGGCGAGGCTCGCCGCCCTCTACCGGCAGCAGGAAGATCCCGCGATCTTCCTGAGTATTGCTGGCCATCGCCAGCCACTTCCCGTCCGGCGACCAGGACATTTGGGAATAATCGTTGGTGGCAAGGCCGGTCAGTTTCCGCTCCGCCCCGCCCAGAGGGGACACAGTGTAGATGCCGCCGTCGGAACCCATGCGGCGAAAGGCAATCCGCTTTCCGTCCGGGGCCCAGGCCGGATAATCGTCGCCAGTCGGGGAGGTGGTGAGCCGCAGCGCATTGGTCTCGCCCAGCAGTTTCACGTAGATGCTGAACTTGTCACCCTTCTCGCCATCCCAACTGAAGGCGATCTGCTTGCCATCCGGGGAGAAGTTCGGATCTACCTGCGAGCCTGGGTAGGTGGTCACCGGCACAATTGACGGCGGGGGGAGTGGCGTGGCGCGCCTTTCGATGAGCCACAGCCCGGTGCCCAGCAACGCCAGCACAAGAACGGCCGCGCCCGCCCAAAGCCATGCTCGCTTGCGCGCTGGAGCGCTGGCTGCCTCAGGCAGGCGCCCGGATTCGGTCTCTTCTTTCAGTTCCAGCAGGGCGACGCGCACGTCGTCGATATGTTGGAACCGCCGCTTCGGGTCCTTGCGCAGGCAGCGGGTGATAACTCTTTCAAGATCGCGGGGCATGCTCAAGGGCAGCGGCCGAGGTTCCTCCTGGACCACCGCCGCCAGGGTGGAAACGTGCGAGTCCTTCTCAAATGCCCGGCGTCCCGTGACCATCTGGTACAGCACCGAGCCGAAACTGAAGACGTCCGAGCGGGCATCCGCCGGTTTTCCCTGGGCCTGCTCGGGAGACATGTACGCGGGCGTGCCCAGGATCGCGCCTTCCATCGTCATCGTCAGGGTGGTGTCGTGTCCCGCCTCCAATTCCACGCGCCGGGCCAGGCCGAAATCCAGCAGCTTCACGAGGCCAGGGTGCCCGCTTGCGGGCCCGGTCAGCATGATGTTGCCCGGCTTGAGGTCGCGATGCACGATGCCCGCCGCGTGCGCCGCCGCCAACGCGTCCGCAACCTGGATGGCGTAGTGCAGCGCGTCCCGCAGCGGCAGTCCTTTACGGCCAATCGCGTCCGCGAGCGTTTTCCCCTCCACGTACTCCATGACGATGGAGTCCCGCCCGTCCTCGGAGACGACGTTGTGGATGGTGACGATGTTGGGGTGGTTCAGGGCCGAGGCGGCGCGCGCCTCGCGCAGGAAACGCCTCCGCCGCTCCGCGTCATCGGCGGCCACCGGCGGCAATACCTTGATCGCCACGGTCCGGTTCAAGCGCGTGTCGCGGGCTTGGTAGACCTCTCCCATGCCACCCGCGCCGGCGAAAGACACGATTTCGTAAGGGCCCAGCCGGCTGCCGGGGGAAATCCGGACCGCGTCCGCGGCCAGCGCTCGGGCCGCCATCTCCACGGCCGGCGCTTCCAGGAAACCGGCCGCTTCGGAATCGCCGGCCAGCATGCGCTCGACTTCCCCTCGCAGCCCAGCATCGCCGGCGCAAGCCTGGTCGAGAAACGATGCCCGTTCGCCTGGGGGCCGAGCTTCGGCCTCATGATAGATCCGCTCGACCTGTAGCCAGCGCTCAGGTGTCATCTGGAACCGATTCCTAACATACTACAACCGCCTGCGAATATCTGCTACGGTTCTTGCGGCTTTTGGCGCCGGCTTTCCGCCTCCCTGGGCGGAGGCAAGCGGCGTATGAAGCTCACAACGGTGGTGGCGGTGGCGATGGCGGCGGCGATGGCGGCCCAGGCGGGATCGCGCAAGCCCCAGGCGGACGCGCTAGTGACGGTTTTCACGTACGACCGGGCGGGCGTCCCGGAGGCTGTCTTGGCAGGCGCCAAGCGGGTGGCGACCGCGGCATTTGCGGCGGCGGGCATAGAAGTCAAATGGGCGGAAAGCAGGCGGCCCGGAGAACCACGGAAAGTGGCCTCCGGGGAAGTGCTGACCGTGGTGTTCGACGGCTCAGCGCCAGCGAATTTCCCTCTCCCGTCGGTGGCTTTCACCAACCTGAGCGGAGGCGCCGACGCGAACGTGCACGTCTTCTACAACCGCGTGGCCGACGTCGAGGACATGCGCGCACAGCGGTCAACCGGGACGCGCGTGCCCATGGCGGAGTTCCTGGGCAACGTGCTGGCGCACGAGCTGACCCATGCGCTCGAAGGCGTGGCGCGCCATTCCAGCGAAGGCCTCATGAAGGCCTTCTGGAGCGCTCGCGACTGTGACGGGATGGCCCGCGGCCCGCTCCCCTTCGCCGCCGAGGACCTGCATCTGCTCCAGGCCCACTTCCAGAAGGAGATACTCGTCGCCGGCAGGTGAACCGCGGCGGCCAGGCTATCGCCGCAACTGGCCGTACAACCAGGCCCGGGCGGTTTTCCAGTCCCGCTGTACCGTGTCGAGGGAGATATCGAGAGACTGTGCGATCTCCTGTTCGCCCAGGCCGCCGAAAAACCGGAGTTCCACCACCTGCGCCTTGCGAGCATCGACGGCAGCCAAGGCGGTGAGCGCTTCGTCCAGCGCCACCAGATCCGGGTCCGGGTGTCCGGACACCATGAGGGCCTCATCCAGCGTGGTCCGGTGCAGGTCCCCTCCGCGCTTCCGGTTGCCTCGCGAGCGCGCTGCATCCACCAGGATCCGGCGCATCAGTTGGGCCGCCAGCGCAAAGAAGTGGGCGCGGTTCTGCCACCGCACGCGGCTGGAGTCCACCAGTCGCAGGTAAGCCTCGTTGACCAGCGCGGTGGCCTGCAGCGTGCGGCCGGGACGCTCTCCGGCCATATAGTGGCGGGCCAGCCGGTGAAGATGATCGTAGACCAGGGGCGTGAGGGCGTCGAGCGCGTTCGCGTCGCCGGCGCCCCAGGCCAGCAGCAACTCGGTCAGATTGGGACTTTCCGGGTCCATTCGCCTGTTCGTTGATTCTACACCTGCGGGCGGACGGGAGCGTCGCCCGCCCGCCGCCGGCTATCCCGGGATTTGGTGGAACATGGGGCGGCGGTGTAGAACGACCGCTCAGCCGGGCTAGATTCCCATCACAAGTATGGGGCAAAGCCTCCGTCCAGGCCGCGCAGCCGTCCAGTAATTGTGCTTAGGTGACGGACCGCTCGGAGATTGGCGGATTTTGCCGCCCGCCAAATACGTATTCACAGACGCCCTTGTGGCTTTCTTCCCGTTCCACATGAGCGGGATGTCGGAAGGCGACCGGTACCGGACCCCGATCTGTCCCTGATCGCGCCATGCACTCTCTCCGGGGGGGTGGAATCGGAGCGTCGGCAACGCCTCAACAGGCGGGCCAGCGTGTCCGAGGTTTGTTCTTCCGCTTCGAAACGCCCCTACCGCAGCGCCGCGTTCAATACCGCCGCCAGCCGCGCGCCCGCCTTTTCGAGCGGCTCGCGGATCAGCGGGTCGGCCTTCTTCTCATACGCCGCGCCGATCGGTACCGGGGTGCCCGCCGCCACTTTCGGCACCCGGCCGTAGACCACCTTCTGTGCCGCCTTGTGCGATTCTTCCGCCCAATCCTCCACCGTGCCCTTCGACCACTTCTTCGCGTGGCTCACCGACTCCGTCAGGAGCCGGCCGAATAACCGCTCCTGGCTTCCCATCCGGCCCAGCAATACCGGTTGAACTCGGACACGGAGAGGACCAGAACCGGCCGTTTCCCGCGCTGTTCGTGGCCCTTAACCGGGTCCAGGTCGAGGGTTAGAACGTCTCCCCGATTCGGGAATGCCGCGTTTCAAATGGCCTCTTTTCCCACCGGCCCGCCGCTGAGCCATCCGAGAACTCAGACCTCTTTCCGAGTGGCGGACCAGAACGAAGCCGCTGACGCGGCGGACGCTACGCGTCGTGTAAAGGGGGAGGCATTCGGCTTCGCCGAGGAGTAGTGTACGGGTCACAAGGAGGTCCCTGTGACCCGATTACGCAAAGTCATGCTGGAGGAACTCCAGCGACGTAACTTCTCTTCAGACACTATACGCGGTTACATTGGCGCCGTCGAGCGCTTCGCGCGTTACTTTGGCAAGCCGCCAGATCAACTGGGCCCTGACCATATCCGCCAGTGGCAGGCCCATCTGCTGCACGAACGAAAGCTGGCGGTGGGAACGGTGGTGAATCACGTTGCTGCGCTGCGTTTCTTCTTTCGACGCACATTGAAGCGCCGTTTTCCACCCGACTCGATACCCTACCCCAAGTACCCGCACCAGCGGATACCACGCGTCTTGAGCCCGGAGGAAGTGGCCCGACTGATCGATGCGGCCGGCAATCTGCAGGCACGCGCGATCCTTATGGCGCTGTACTCGACCGGTATGCGACGAAGCGAACTAGTCCACCTGCGCGTCGAGGACATCGACAGTGAACGCATGGTCGTCCATATTCGCAAGGGCAAAGGCGGCAAAGACCGCGATGTGCCGTTATGCCCGAAGTTGCTCGAAACACTCCGTGAGTACTGGCGATGGAAGAAGCCGAAGACATGGCTGTTTCCAGGGGAACCACGCGGTAATGGCCAGCACCTGACCGACAAATCCGTCTGGTATGCCTGCGCCGAGGCCGCGCGGCATGCCGGCCTTAAAAAGCGCGTTGCACCCCACATGCTTCGGCACAGCTTCGCCACTCACCTGCTGGAGGATGGTGCCGATCTGCCCACGATTCAGATGCTGCTCGGACACGCCGACCTGGAGGCTACCAGCATCTACTTGCATTTGTCGCGGCGTCACCTGGAGAAGACGGTAAATCCACTTGAACACTTATCCATCTCCGGCGCTTCCGACCGTCTGTATCACCGCACGAGACAAAAATGAGCCGGCCCACCGTGGAGGTGGCCGACATCCTCCGCGCACAGGGCAACCGCTTCCTGGACAGGTACGAGAAGAGCTTCGATTTTCAGCAACTCAAGGCTTTCCGAGCCATTCAGCGCTGCCGCACGGCGGCGTTGGGCGGTCATATCGATGCCTGTCCCCGGTGCGGATACCAGGCGGCCGTCTCCTACAACTCTTGCCGTAACCGGCACTGCCCGAAGTGCCAGACGCAGGCGCGCGAACGCTGGCTGGCAGCACGGGAACGGGACCTGCTGGCCACCGACTACTTTCATGTCGTATTCACCGTGCCCCACGAACTCAATGTGCTGGCGTTGGACAATCCACGCCTGTTCTACGATCTGCTATTCAACGCCAGCGCACAAACCCTGCTGGAGGTGGCGGCCGACCCGCGACACCTCGGGGCCGAAATCGGCCTGATCAGCATTCTGCACACCTGGGGGCAGAACCTACTGTTGCACCCTCATGTTCACTGCGCGATCCCAGCGGGCGGGCTATCTCCGGACCACACCCGCTGGGTGCGCCCACGGTATCCGTTCTTTCTGCCGGTGAAGGTCCTCAGCCGGGTCTTTCGCGGCAAGTTCTGCGCCGGTTTGAAGCGCCTCTATCGACGCCAGAAGCTCCGCTGCGCAGGGCCGGCATCCACCTTGGCTGATCCGAAGCAATTTCGCCGACTCCTACGAAGATTGCATCGGCAAGACTGGGTGGTTTATGCCAAACCCGCCTTTGGCGGCCCCACGCAGGTGCTGCGTTACCTGGGCCGATACACCCATAGAGTCGCCATTTCCAACCATCGGCTCCTGGCGTTTGACGGGGAACGCGTGACCTTCCGGTGGAAAGACTATGCTCACGGGGGCAAGCAGCGGAAGATGACGCTCTTGGGAACGGAATTCCTGCGGCGTTTCTTCCTCCACGTGTTGCCCAAAGGCTTCGTCCGGATTCGCCACTTCGGATTTCTGTCGAACCCGTGCCGCGCTTCCAAACTGGCCGCATGCCGGCGGTTGTTGGCAATGTGCCCGCCGGAACCGCCGGAGTGCCAGGACTCCAGCCAAAGCTCTTCGACTTGGCACTGCCCACACTGTGGCGCGGCTATGGTCGTAGCGCAGAGACTCACCGCCGCGGAAGTCTCGTGGTGCAGTTACTTCGATTCGTCATAACGCTGCGGCGAGTTATGGTCCAACGACGTGCCTATGGCACGCCGACGAATTCGTGTGTCCAGTTGCCGTCCACCGCGTTACCCACCGACCTAATGACGCACGTACGACGTTCGCTTTCCCTCCGTTCCGAACGGTGCACCCACGCTTTCAGAGACCGTCGACAGGGCCAACATCGGGCTTGCCAGTACCAAAGAGGCCTTCAATCCCCATAGCTGCCGCGTCCGCCGCAAACGCCAGCGGCTTCCTTCTAGTCTCCTTATCGAAAACGCCTCGGCCCGGAGCTTGCCTCTTCGCCCCGGCCTTCGTGCGCCGAGGCGTTTCCGATCAAGGCTAGCGACGATCCACTCGGAGCGCCAGTTTTCGGTGTGCGGACTTCGCATTCGCTGACGACGTATTCTGGCCGGATCGTCTTCGCTATACCTCAGATAGCGACGACAGCGACTTCGCGGCCAGAAGCCCTGACGAGCCGTTCCATGTCGCCTGGGTCGCTTGTGAGAATCGTAGCTTTTTGCCGAAGGGCTGTCGTCGCCACAACGGCGTCAACGACATCCGACGTTTTGGTTATGCCTAACAGTCGCCCGGCTTCGTGCGCCTCGGTCTCGCCGAGAGGAACGACCACGCACCCAGTCAAGAAGCGCCGGAGTTGGGCTTGTTGTGGGGACCGGCTGACCTGGGCGACCACCGGCGCGGGAACCAATGGAACAACGCCAAGCTCCAGACGGGCCTTGTGTTCAGCCCATGCTCGCCGCTCGTTTCTATCGGCGGCCACGAGAACGGCCGCGGCATAGACGACGGTGCTCATGCCGAACGCCGGACCGTTCGCGATGTTCGGAGCTGGGCGCGCACGCTGCGGCGAGCTTCTTTCATCTCTTCTGTCGTGAAGCGTCCGTGCTGCTTTTCCCACAGCGCGACCGCCGCCAAACCGGCCCGCCGCTGCAGCGCTTGGCGCGCCGCGGCGGTCATCCAGGCAGAGACGCTCACCCCGTCGCGGGCAGCCGCCGCAAGGATGTTTTCGTGAATGCCAGGGTCAATAGTGATGGCAAGCTTGGGTGATGGGTTGCCGCGCGGCATACAAAGTATCCTACTACAGTAGGATACCACGCGCAGGCGGCGCGATAAATTGCTCCGGGCGGTTGACGCGCCACTCGGAGATTGGCGGATTCTGCCGCCGGCCAAGTAGGCATCCACGGACGCCCTTGTGGCTTCGTCTCCCCGATTCTGGAATGCCGCGTTTCAAAGCGCCTCTTTTCCCACCGGCCCGCCGCTGAGCCACTCACGATCTTTTCGGGAGGGCTTGAGCGCTTTCCGAGAGGACTTCGCCAGCAATTCCGCCAGGGTATAGTGCGGCCTGATCCTGGGGATCGAAAACGCCCCGGCCGTTCTCGACACCAATCCGCACCGTTCTCCCCTACCGCAGCGCCTGGTTCAATACCGCCGCCAGCCGCGCGCCCGCCTTCTCGAGCTGCGCGCGGATCAGCGGGTCCGCCTTCTTCTCATACGCCGCGCCGATCGGAACCGGGGTGCCCGGCGCCACTTTCGGCAGCCGGCCGTAGACCACCTTCTGCGCCGCCTTGTGCGATTCTTCCGCCCAATCTTCCACCGTGCCCTTCGACCACTTCTTCGCGTGGCTCACCGACTCCGTCAGGAGCCGGCCGAATAACCGCTCCTGGCTTCCCATCCGGCTCAGCAATCCGCTGTCCCAGACGCTGTGCAGGTTCGTCCGCTTGCCGAAGAACTCAACCGGCACATCGTTGCCGCCCCTATCCTTGTTATCCGCGCAGTGCAGCGGCTGGTGCATGTCGCCGATGAAGTGGATCAGGAACATCAGATCCTCGCGGCGCTCGGCCGGCGCGATGGCGGGGTCGTTCAGCGCTTTCCGGAACTCCTCGATCTTGGCGATGACGCAATCGCCCTTGGGACAATCGCGCGCCATGTCCAAGTGCGCCTTATCGATGGGAATATCGATGAAGTGCCACGGCGCGGTGGCGGGCCGCGATGGGCGAACCTCGTCGGCCCAACTGGCAATCGAAACCATGGTGGTCTTAGGCCCCAGGATCTCGTCCACCCGCGCGCGCGCCGCAGGCGTGAGCTGCGCTTGGGCGATCCGGGCCACCAGGCTGTGCCCCTCCGGCCCACAGGCAAAGCTCGGCAGGCACCCTGCGAGAACGGCAACTACAGCGAACTTCCGCATGAAAGCTGAGGGTAACACGCTACCCGGCCCCCGACCCCCGGCCCCTGACCCCCGGCCCCTGTTATCAGGCTGCTCTCCTGCTGGTCGTCTCCCTCGTCGCTCTCCAGGTACATATGGCAGTAGTAGCTGGCCAGGCCGCAGCCCACCAGCAGCGCCAACATGATCCCCAGCCACTTCAGCGTCTGGCCGTTCCACGGGTGCTCGTGCGAAACCGCGGCCGCCGTGGCCTTCACCACTGCGAATGCGGCCCCCGCCCCGAATGCCAGCTTGAAATACCAGGGCATCAGGTCCAGGTGGACTTGGCCGCCCACCTCGCTCCACAACACAAAAACCGCGATCAGCGCGATCAGGAATTGCGTGGCGTAGGCGAGGCGGAGGATGGGCATTGGTGGTGCCGAACCTCCATCATACGTTATCCTGAATACAGATGGCCCAATCCGGCCTGGGGTTTTCCCGCTCCTGGCATCAATTTCAAAACGCATTCTGGCTGGCGATGGATTCCATCCGCGCGCATAAGCTGCGGAGCTTCCTTACGCTGCTGGGCGTCATCATCGGGGTGGCCAGCGTCATCATGGTGGGCGCCGCCATCGAAGGGCTGGGCGTCTACGCCGATGAGAGCACCGCCAAGGCTTTCGGCTCGGAATCGTTTCTGGTGGCGCAGATCGTAGTCACCGGCCGCTTGAGCCGCCGCGAGTACTTCGACAAGATCAAGCGCAACAAGCCCATTCGCACCGACGACTACCGCTTCCTCGAAGCCGTGAACGGCGATAGCGTCCTGTACAGCCCCTACCGTAACCACGTCTCCGACGTCAAGCGGGAAAACCTCATCTGCGAGGACACCACCATCTTCGGGGTGGCCGCCGATATGGCCAGTATCCGCGATATCGGCGTGTTGGACGGCCGCTTCTTCACCGCCCAGGAGGAACATTCCCGGCCCTTCGTCGCCGTCATCGGCGATACCGTCCGCACCACCCTGTTCCCAGGTGACGCCTCGCCGCTCAACCAGATCGTCCGCATCGAAGGCATCGAATTCACGGTCATCGGCGTCCAGGAGCGGCTTGGCTCCGCCTTCGGCCGCGACCAGGATAATTCCATCTACATTCCCATCACCGCCTTCAATCGCCTGTACGGTCCGGGCACCGGTTTCGCGCTCTTCGGCCGTCCCAAGCCCGGTAGCGGGCTTACCCTGAACGGCGCCCTCGATGAAACACGCGTCGCCCTGCGCACCCGCTTCCATGCGCGTCCCGGCGAGGAGGACAATTTCGACACCCTCACGCCCGATGCCATCCGCGGCTTCATCGACCAGTTGCTCTCCATGGTGGCCGCGGTGGTGGTGCCGGTCACCTGCATTTCGCTGGTGGTGGGCGGCATCGTCATCATGAACATCATGCTGGTGAGCGTGACGGAGCGCACGCGCGAAATCGGCATCCGCAAGGCGGTGGGCGCGCGTCGCGGGGACGTCATGCTGCAAATCCTCATCGAGGCCGTCACGCTGGCGACTTTGGGCGGCGCCTGCGGCGTCGGTCTCGGCGCGGCCGCCACCATGCTGCTGGGCCGCATCTTCGACCTTTCGCTCAGTATCACACTGGGCTACGTGGCGCTCTCGCTGGCGGTCTCCAGCATTGTGGGCATCGCTTCCGGCTGGTATCCGGCGGCGCGCGCGGCGAAACTCGATCCGGTGGTGGCCCTTCGTGCGGAGTGAACGGTGAACATCAGCGTAGCGGAGAACATGCACGTGGCCGTGGGCGCGGTGTGGACCCACCGCTTCCGTTCGCTGCTCACCATCCTGGGCATCGTCATCGGCATCACCACGGTGGTAACGGTGGCTTCGCTGCTCACCGGCCTGCGCCAGGGCGTGGTGACCTTTTTCCAGCAGCTCGGCCCCGACAACATCTTCCTCTTCAAGAGTTCCGGCGACCCGAACATGGACCCTCCGCCCAAGGAGCGCAAGCGCCGCGCCATGAAACCCGAGTATGCCGACTACATCAAGCGCTGGTGCAGTTCCGTGGAGGACGTCGGCCTGGTGCTCTATATCCCGCCCGTGGTGGATGGCAACCCCATCACCGCGCGCGTCCCGGGCTACGAATCCGACACCATCAACGTCTCCGGCTTGTCTCCCAACATGGCGGAGATTTCGCCGCGCGATCTGGCTTCGGGCCGCTTCTTCACCCCCGAGGAAGACCAGCGCGGCACCCACGTGGCCGTCATCGGAGCCAGCGTGGCCGAGGCCCTTTTCCCCAACGGACATGCCGTGGATCGCACGTTCATGATGGATGGCGCCGAGTACACCGTCGCCGGCGTCTACGCCAAGGCCAAGGGTGGATTCTTCGGCGAGAACGGCATGGACGACGAAATCGATATCCCCCTGCGCACGGCCGAAAGCCGCTACCCGCAGGTGGACCGTTTCATGATCACCGCCAAGGCCCGGCCCGGCATGCGCGAGGAGGCCTACCAGGAGGTGGAAGGCGTCATGCGCCGCATCCGCCGTCTCCCCACCGGCGCCGAAGACGATTTCGCCATCTCCACCCCCGACCAGATCATCCAGCAGTTCGACAACATCACCAGCCTCATCGGCCTGGTGGCCATCGCGATGTCGGCTCTGGGCCTGCTGGTGGGCGGGATCGGCGTCATGAATATCATGCTGGTCTCCGTCACCGAGCGCACCCGCGAAATCGGCGTGCGCAAGGCCGTGGGCGCGCGCCGCCGCGACATCATCGGCCAGTTCCTGGTGGAGGCCATGACGCTCACCGGCGCCGGCGGCCTGCTGGGAATAGCCGTCTCCATCCTCATCACCATGCTGGTAGGCGCGCTGGTGCCTTCGCTGCCTTCCGTGGTGCCCGCCTGGGCCCTGGTGACCGGATTCACGGTTTCTGTGGCGATCGGCGTCTTCTTCGGCGTCTGGCCCGAGGTGAAGGCCGCGCAGCTCGATCCCGTCGACGCCCTGAGATACGAATAGATGGCCCTGCTCGAAAGCTGCACCTCCCTCTCCAAGACCTTCGGCTCGCGCCCGTTGTTCGAGAACATCTCGCTGGGCATTTCCGAAGGGGAGCGCCTCGGCCTGATCGGTCCCAACGGCGCCGGGAAATCCACCCTGCTGCGCATTCTATCCGGCCAGCTCGAGCCGGATTCCGGCTCCATTTCCATGCGCCGCAACACCCGCATCGGCTACGTGCCGCAGCAGACCGCTTTCCCCGATGGCCGGACCGCCGCTGAAATCGTCGCCGAGGCCATCGCCGGGGAGCGTCTCGACCCCCTGGAACGCGCCGCGCGTATCAACATCACCCTGGGCCGCGCGGGCTTCACCGATGGCGCCGCGCTCACCGAGTCGCTCTCCGGCGGCTGGCTTCGACGCTTGGCCATCGCCCGCGAGCTCGCCCTTCAGCCCGACCTGCTGTTCCTCGACGAACCCACCAACCATCTCGATCTGGAAGGCATCCTGTGGCTCGAAAAGCTGCTCGCCACGGCCTCCTTCGCCAGCGTGGTGGTGAGCCATGACCGCTATTTCCTGCACAACGTGGTCAATGACATGGCTGAAATCGACCGCGTCTATCCTGAAGGCATCCTGCGCGTCGAAGGCAGCTACAGCCACTTCCTCGAAACCAAGGAAGCGTTTCTGCTGGCGCAATCCAGCCGCCAGGAATCGCTCGCCAACGTGGTCCGGCGCGAAGTGGAGTGGCTCCGCCGCGGCCCCAAGGCGCGTACCGGCAAATCACGCGCGCGCATCGACGAAGCCGGCCGCCTCATCCGCGAATTGTCCGGCCTGGAATCGCGTTCCGTGAAGGGCGTGGCGCAGATCGATTTCACGGCCACCGACCGTCGCACCAAGCGCCTCGTATCCGTCGAGAACATCGCCAAGTCGCTCGGCGGCCGCGCTCTCTTTCGCGGCCTGAGTTTCACCCTCACCCCCGGCGCGCGCCTGGGCCTGCTGGGCCGCAATGGCGTTGGCAAGACCACGCTTCTGCGCCTGCTGGCCGGCGAGTTGGAACCCGACTCCGGCCGCATCGAGCGCGCCCCCGCGCTGCGCATCGTCTACTTCGACCAGGCCCGCGAGCGTCTCGACCCCGCCCAGACCCTGCGCCAGGGCCTCGGCGCGCACGGCGACACCGTGATCTTTCGCGACCGCCCGATTCACGTGGCCGGCTGGGCCAAACGCTTCCTCTTCGACGGCGGCCAGCTCGACCGGCCCATCTCGAGCCTCTCCGGCGGCGAGCAGGCCCGCGTCCTCATCGCGCGTCTCATGCTTCAGCCCGCCGACCTGCTGTTGCTCGACGAGCCCACCAACGATCTCGACATCCCCACCCTCGAAGTGCTCGAAGACAGCCTCGCAGATTTCCCAGGCGCCCTGGTGCTGGTCACGCACGACCGCTACCTCCTCGACCGCGTCTCCACCGCCGTGCTGGGCCTCGACGGCCAAGGCGCCGCGCAACTCTACGCCGACTACTCGCAATGGGAGGAGGCAGCCCCAGCCCGTGCCCCTGCCAAGCCTCCGCCGAAAGCAGCTCCCCCTCCCGCCAAAAAGAGACTCTCCTACCTGGAAGCCCGCGAGTGGGAGCAAATGGAGTCTCTCATCCTGGAAGCCGAGCGTGAGCTCGAGTCCATCCGCGCCGAAATGCATTCCCCCGACGTAGTCTCGGACGCCCCGCGCCTTCAAGTCTGCTACCAGAACCTGCAATCCGCCGAGTCCCGCGTGCAATCCCTCTACGCCCGCTGGGCCGAACTGGAATCCAGGCAGCAGTAGGCGCCGGCGGGGGGTAATGGGTCTCTCATAACATGGGCGTAACAGAACCAAAGCCTAAACCATTTGAATAAAGTGAGTTACGAAGAACGACAGGGAATTAATATTAGATTAATAACTAATTCGAACCTTGTTCATTGCCTTAGGTCCGTGTGACCCTGCATACGTACCATGGTGAGAGGAAACCTGACTCTTCGGCACACGGCGCCCTGGCTTCTATTGGCGCTGACCAGTCTCCCGGCCGGCGGTGGCACGGGGACGGCGACCGAGACCCTCTCCGCGACCTTGAGTCCGGTTGGCACCGTGACGACACCCGGTACGGCGACTCTGAGCAAGACCACGACCACTTTTCTGCCTTTCACGGGGAGCCTCGCGGTGAGCTACCTGGTGCGAACCACGCCCACGGGCACCGGCGGCACCATCACGCTTAAGGTCGCCAGCGATTTCTCGCCAGGGGGAGGCCCCTCGGCGGCGAGCAACGCGCTGACTTACGTCTGTAGCGGCGCCACCCTGGGCACGGCGTGCTCGGGTACCCAAACCGCATCCACTACAAGTTCAACCCCTGTGCTGACCGTGCCGGTTTCGGCTTGTACGGGAGGGGGCGGCTCGTGCAGTAGCCAGAGTCCGAACTCGGTGAACCTGAATTTCACCCTGGTCGATAGTCCTGTCTATCCCACCGGCACGTATTCGGCAAACATCACATTCACCATTAGCGCAACGTAAAGGAGACAACGCATGACAAAGAAGACAACCTTGATTATCGTCGCCTGCGCACTGCTGGCCATGACGGGCCTGGCACAGGCCCAAACCACGACGCTCTCGGTCGCGGTGAATCCGGAGGCGGCGCTGACCGTCAACACCAGTACGACCACCATGGCGACGACCGGCACTAACTTCACCATTCCGTACACCGGTACAACCGACATGACCTACATGATTCGCACCAAGGCATCGGGCGGCACCGGCAACATTCAACTGAAGGTGACTGGGGACTTCAGTCCCGCAGGCGGCCCCTTGGTGGCGACCCCGCCTTCGACGGGCGACGCCTTGACCTACACCTGCACGGTGGCCTCGCCTGGCACAGCCTGCACCGGTTCACCGACGGCTAGCACCACATCGTCCACCTCGGTTGCCACGTTTAGCGCGGGAGCCAATTCAGCCAAAGGCGGGAATTCGGCTTCGGTAGCGTGGTCCCTCACCGACGATCCGGTATACAACACCGGAACATACACGGCGACAGTGACATTCACCATCAGCGCCGCCTAAGACGACGATGACCGGCTGGCTGACCATTGCGTTGCTGGCCGCCACGGCGGCGGTAAAGCCGCTAGCGGTTCCGGTGCGGAAAGCCCTGCCCCGGGACGTTGAGCCAGACGCTGGCGCCAACTTTACGCTGACAGTCACCCCGACCATCAGTTTCAGCGCCACCAATCCGGCGACGCTTCCCGTGGTTACGGGCAGTCCCCAAGCGACAGCCACGTGGAGTGCCCACGGGTCCGGCGGCGGCAATACTTGGACCCTGAAGGTTAATGCAGCCGCCACAACATTTACCAAGTGTTCGACCGTGCCCGTCTCAGCCGTCACGGTAACCTGCTCGGCGGCGACCGTGACGAGCGCGACGGGGGCGCACGGAGCAACGGCAGCCTGCGCCGCGGCCTTCCCTCTTTCGACTACGGCGACGACGGTGGCCAGCGGCGCGGATGCCAATAACGCCCTGAACTACTCGGTCACCATCACCTTCACTCTCGCCGACAAGTGGAAATATATCGCGGAAATGAGTCCTGCATGTACGAGTGCACTTTCTTATACGGCCAACGTTCCATAACGATTCTCGCCATGTTCATCGCCCTGGCACTGCCCGGCGCTATGCGCGCGCAGATGGGCCTGGGTCTGTCGCCCATGCGTGAAGATCTCAAGCTTGCGCCGGGAGCGGCGCATTCCGGGGTTCTGAGCCTGGCGAACACCACCGGCCAGAAGGTCCGGGTAGTGGCCGAGACGCTGGATTTCTACCTCGACTCCACTACCACACCGCAATTCGGGCCGGAATACAAACAGGAAGCCGACTTCTCCTGCCGGCAGTGGCTGGTGGCCAATCCCATGGAGATGGAATTGAATGGTAACGTGCAAATTCCGGTGCGGTACACCGTGCGCGTGCCGCCAACGGCGACAGCGCGCAGCTACCATTGTGCCATCGGTTTTACTACCCAGCCGACGGCCGAGAATACCGGCGCCATCGGCATGCGCACGGCGGTCCAGATTGTGGCCGCCATTTATGTCGTGGTGGGGCAACCGGTGATCGAGGGCACGGTCAAGGACCTGAAGCTGGAGTATGTGCCCGACCCCAAGAATCCGATCTGGCGAGCGGTGGTGACCATCAATAATGCCGGGCTTATGCACTTCAGGCCCGAAGGCGACCTGGATGTCCTCAACGAAGATGGGGTGGTGGTGGAGACGGCCCATTTCGTGCCCATGCCGGTGTTGCCCAAGCGCGACCAGAACTTCCTGTTTCCACTCAAGCTGGCCGCCGCAGGCAAGTACACTTTGCGGGCGCGGGTGGACCTGGGCGGAAGCGAAATCCAAGAGGCTACCGCGCGTGTTGTGGCCACTAAACCAGCACCGTAGCCGCGCGAGGCGGGCGGTTTCGGCTGCGGCCATCCTGCTGTTGGCCGGGGCCATCGCCTACGGCCAATCGAGTGGCATGCCTTCCGGGAGTCCCGGCGGACAGGGCGACATTGCCTTCCAGGGCTACTACCTGGGCGGCAATCAGCAGGACCTTCTGAATACCACGGGCACGGCCTTTCACTTTCAGGAGTTCCTGCCGGGGATCGGTTTCCTCGCGGGAAGCCTCGAGGGTTACGGCGCACAAAACCGTTTCCAGGCCGGCTACAATTTCCTGGAATTGCGGGGCGCGCCATGGATGGGCCATTACTGGACGTTCACGGGCGGCGATTTTCGCGTGTCCGCCAACCTGGTCCCGTTTCCCTTCAACAACATCTATACCCCCGAGATCAATGGCCGCGGCGGCAAGGTGCAGGCGGTCCACGGCGCCACCCAATACACGTTCTTTTACGGTGAGACGACGCTCACCGCCGGCCCCCGTGTAGCCTATCTCATGATGACGCCCCAGTGGGTGATGGGCGCTTCGGTGGTGCGCAAGCTGGCGCCCCATTGGCTGATAGCGGCGCGCCTCATGCAGTTCTCCACCAGCGCGCAGTCCATCGCCGACAATCCCGGCCTGTTCCCGGCGGGACGCACCACGCCTCTGGTACGCACCGTGGCGATACAGTCGTCGTACACGCCGGTCAAAGGGCTGAACATTTACGGCGAAGCTTCGCGGCCCGCGGCCGGCGTCGAGAATGCCGACGTTGGGCATCAGGTGACCTCCGTTCTGGCCGGCGCTTCCTGGGAGTGCCCGGCTGTCACCGTGCGCGCCAACTACGTCTCCCAGGGCACGCTCTATTTCCCGTTGGCGGGGTATTATGCGGGCGACCGCCAAGGCCCGTTCGCGGAACTGCGAGTGCGTCTCTGGAAAGGGACGGAACTGTTCGGTTCCGCCAGCCGATACCGGAACAACCTGGAGCACGATGGCAGCCTGCCGCAGCTCAACAGTACCGCCACTTCGCTGGGCATTGCCACCCTGCTGCCGGGGAAGATTTCGGTCAACGGCCAGCTCTCCACGGTCGACTATACCGACCAAACGCCGGGGCAGGAAACGGTAACCTCCAAGAACCGGCAGATCACCGCTTCGCTCTCGCGAAACATCGGGCGTCAAACCATCCAGGTCAACTGGCGCGATATCCGGATGGACATCGAGCCCAGCCCGCAGCGCCAGAGGTCCAGCGAGGTCGGCGACAACTTTCAGTTCAGCCATTTTACGTTGGGCGGTTCGGTCCGGTACCAGCAGATTACGGGAAGCGAACGGCTGAACTCGCTCTTCTACCGCGCCCTGGCACAAGTCAACCTGGGACCCTTCAACGCTTTTGCCAACGTCGATATAGGCAACGACATGGCTAACCAGACCGTGTTTTCCACGGAGGCCTACCGGACTTCGGTGGTGGGAGTGTCCACGCGGCTGAAGCGCGGCTGGAATTTCCAGGCCGAAATGTTCCGCAACAACCTGAACCTCACCTTGAACCCGGAAAACATCTTCCTGCTGGAAAACGGCGCGGCTCTGGCAGGCGTCAGCCCGGCAGCCTTGAGCCTGAGCGCCATGAGCCAATGGAGCTTCTTCTTCCGCCTATCGAAGCAGATGCAGTGGGGCGCCGGCTTGCCGACGGAGAATCCCGCCCAGCTTATCGGCAGTGCCGCGCCGCTGGTGGGAAGCGTCGAAGGCGTGGTGAAGTTAAGGGCGCTGGGCGCCGCCGCCGATGTGCCCGGCATTCCCGTGAGCCTGGATGGCGGCCAGACCGAAGTCACCGGGCCCGATGGTCACTACTACTTCAAAAACGTGCCGGAGGGGCCCCACGAAGTGGCGCTGGCGCTGGCGCAACTGCCCGCGGATTTCGATCCTGGCGACGTGCGGAAATCCCAAGTGCTGGTTCAGCCGCGGCGCCCCTCGCGAGCCGATTTTGAGGTGTTGCCGCTGATGACCATCCGGGGCAGGGTACTCGGACCCGAAAAGGCGCCGCTCGAAGACATCGTCATCCGGCTGGCGCCCGGCACCCGCTACACCACCACTAACCAGCAGGGAGCGTTCACGTTCTACAACGTCCACGAGGGGGATTTTCAACTGGCGCTGGATCCCAAAACCCTGCCGGAAAACGGCTCCTTGACCTCGCCCGCCACAATTCCCGTTGCGGTCCGGGTGGGAGCCGCCCCCGCACCGCTGGAATTCACTTTTGTTGCCATCACCACCCAGAAACCCATCCGCAAAGTACTGGACCGAAAGTAGCTCGACCGTAGTACATTTCCGCCGAATTGATTCTTGTTCGGAACCCTCATAACTGGTAGCATTTGGCCGATGAGTGGTTATGCCCAGTAAGACGGCGGCGGTTACGGCCCTGCTGCTGGCATGCCTGGTCAGTCTGAGCGGCGCGCAGCGTAGCGGAACGACGGCCCTGGTAGTACACGTCAACCAGGAGGCGCGTCTCGACCCGCCGCAAGTTGCGCTCAACTTCCGCGTATCCGCCGACGGCGCTTCCGATGTCACCAGTCAGACCGCCACTGTGGCGGCGGCGGTGCGAGCCTTGCCCGGCCAGCAGATTCGAGTCACCGCGCGACTCGTCACCCTGACCGGCCCGGATGGCCCGGTGCCGGTTACCCAGGTCGGCTGGGCGGGCTCCACTACCCGCGCCACCGCGGGCGGCCAGGCGGCCACCTGTTCCAGCGGCACTTTCCAACCGGGCGCCTCCCAGGACCTGGTGATGGGATGGCAGCGGTCGGGAATCCTCACCTGCGCGGTTGATTTCGCATTGGCCGCGCCGCGGAATCTTCCCCCCGGCCTGTACTCGGGCACCGTGAACCTGGCGCTCGCCACGCGCTAGCCTCACTCCAGCGCCCAGTATCCCTGGCGCGTTTTGGCCTGAAGCTCCGGCCTGTTCTTCACCTCCACCCGGACCGTGTGAAACTTCCCTGGCTCGCCTCCCTTCGGCTCGAAGCTGAGAATGTACTGGCGATGCACCTCTTCGCCCACCAGTTGAATCGCCTGCTCCAACGCGTGCTTTTTCACGAAACTCAGGGTTCTCCCGCCGGTAGTCGTGGTGAACAGAGTGGAAAGATCCGGCTGGTGCAACCGTACCAGTTCGCCGATCGCGTAAATCAGACCGCCCGGTCCCAAATCGGCGGGAACCGGCGTGTCGTCGGGGGGCGGGCACAGATCGCACTGCTTTTTCTTGATCCGCTCCGCTTCGGGTTTCAGATCTTCGGCGGTCTTCGGTCTTACCGTGAACGGCTCCAGGAATGGCGAAAAGGTCAGCCAATAGATGGCGGCATTCAGCCGCTCCACTTGCTCCATCACTTCGGGCAGCTTGGCCTGGCTCGAGCGATCGCGCCTTTCCGCAATCATGAGGATGATGCGCCGCCGTCCCGGTGGCCGCCGCTCCAGCATAGTGAGCGCTTGGCGCAAGGCATCCAGCATGTGCGCCTCGCCGCCTTCCTGGCGTAACATGCGCAGCGCGTGGATCGCGAGATCCGGGTTGCCGGTGAAATCCTGGTGGACCGTCACCTCTTCGCTGAACGAGATCACCGCCGTTTGTCCGGCATCCGCCGCCAGCAACTGGGTAAACAGAATGCCGCTGCCACCCAGCTTGTCTATGACGGCTCCGGAATTCGAGCTGGTCTGGACCGCCACCACCAGGTCGATGGGATACGTCATCCAATCCATGCGTATCCTCTGCGGCACATTGTTGTCGTAGAGGATCAGGTCATCCGGGGTCAGCCCATCCACGTAACGCCCCTTGGAATCCGTGACGGTGGTGGGAGCCACTACCAGCGGAACGGTGCTTCTGAATTGCCCCCAGCAGGTCGAAGCGAGCATCGCTATAATCGCCGCAACACGCATTGTCGAAACCTCTGCACTTGTGGGGCCGGATGGTTTGGTGGGGCATGCTTTAGCTTGCCATTTTCTCACGCCACCGCCTATCGCATGTTCGCGCCCATCCACTCGATCAGGTGGTCCTGCGATTTCTCCGGCAGCCGGTTATAGTCCCAGGGCTCATACAATCCCAGTTTTTCGGGATCGCCATAGAGTGAGTAGACCTTCCTGGCCTGCTCGACGGCGGCGTGAACGTCGGCGGGCGTCGCGTCGCGATCCAATTGCGGCTGCATGATGAGCACCGGCCGCGGCGCAATCATGGCCAACAATTCGTCGAAGTCGTAGGGGATCTGCGATTCGTGGCCCACAAAAAAACCGAGGCGCGGAATCAGCCCGTCCAGGTAGCTATAGCGCGCCACTCCGCCGGTGCCGCGCGCCGCGGTGTCGGTGCGCATGGGGGTGAATCCGCAAATCGAGACCACGCCTTTCACGCGCGGGTCGAGCGCGGCCGTATACAGGCCCACCATCCCGCCCATCGAGTAGCCGAACAGATAGATGCGCTGCGCATCCACCAGGCTGTCTTTCTGCAGAGCGTCGATGGCGGCGCGCGCGTCTTCCACCATGCGGCCCATACGCGACCAGCGCGGGTAACGGTCGTAGAACGGCCCCGTCTCGCTCATCCGGCTGCCGAAGCCGCTCTGATCGTAGGCCAGCACCGCGTAGCCCGCCCGCACCAGCGCCAGGATCGGGTGCAGATCGTTGTGGTAGACCCACATATAGCCGAGCTGGTAACTGTATCCGTGCAGCCAGATCACGGTGGGTAGCTTCGTGCCCGCGGCAGTGCCGGCCGGGTAGTAGAGGTCGCCGCGGACATTGAAACCGAAACTGATCGGGCGGGAAGCGGTCCGGCTCTTCTGCGGTTCCAGCCAGCCAAATGAACCGCCGCCTCGTTGGATGACCCAGGCGACCAGGTCGGGCGTGGTCTGCCCGGGGTTTGCGCCGCCGCCGCGTCCCCCAAACCCGCCAAACCCGCCACGGCCGGCCGCCGGCGGCATCATGGGCGGCTCATCGCCCAGCATCCACTCCACGGACTGGCGGATACCGGCGGTCTTCTTCTCCCAGTCGGCAGAGGAGCGTGGCGGATACCGGCTCAAATCCACGGTTGCCTTGGTGTTGGCGCGCCACTTGTCGAAGTCCCACGGGAACAGCAAGTGGTTGTCCCAGGTGCGGGTCGATCGGCCGAACTGGATGTCCAGCCAATCGAGACACGCCTCCTCGTCGTTGGAGCCGTGAAAACCCGGAACGCGCAGCAGCCCCAGCCGCCCTGGCTGTCCCAGCAGCGGGTAGACCTTCAGCGCGGAATGGTACACCTGCTCCAGCGCCCACGAATTCGATACCTCGTCGTTCAGCCCGTATTCGATGAGGGCCGCGCGCGGCGCAATCAGAGCCGCCAGCAGGTTGCCATCCACGGGCAGCCGGTCCTCGCGCCCCGAGAAGAAGCGCAGCCGCGGCACGAACCACGTGGGGAAGCTGCGTGTGGTGCTCTCGATCCCCTCGCCAAAGCCGCGCTCGCCCGAGAGCCGCCACGGCAGCAGCCCGCCCACCCCCGTGCTGCCCGCGATCACGGCCGCGATGCGCTCGTCCATGGCCGTGGCGATGGCCGCCATCTTCCCATCGCGCGAGTACCCGAACATGCCCACGTGCTTCATATCCACCTCTGGCAGCGTGGCCAGGTAATCCAGCACCATCGTCACCGCCCAGGCCCGCCGCGGCAGCGTCGCAAAATCATATTCCGGATAGACCGCCGCCAACGCGGCTTCGTCGTCCATGCCGTCGTTGCCGGCGTATCCGCACGAGATGTAACCCCGCCGCAGCAGTGACGGTGCCCACCCCGCCAGGTTCGGGCTGATGAGCACTGGAAACGGCCCCTTCCCGTCGGGGATCATTACCCGCACGCGCGTCGATCCCTTGCTCCCGGGCCCGTATTCCAATCGCACGTTGCGTATGATGTACCCCTCGCCGCGTGTCTCATCGAGCGCTACCACGCGATCCAGTTTGGCCTTGGGCGGAAACGTCCCCACCTGGTACTTCTCGAAGAGCCGCCAGATCTCGGCGCGCCGCGATCTCCACTCCGCGCTCGTGCGCACCGGCCTGCCATCCAGGAATCTCAACGGGTCGGGAAGCCCATTGACTTTCGGAAGCGCATCGAAGTCCGGCGGCAATTCGCCCGTCTTCTGTAGCCACTGGTCAAACGACGGCACATCCGGCAGGATTAGTTGAAGCTTCTCGAGATACTGCTGCCGTTCCGCCTCGGTCATCGACCACCCCGGCCGGCTGAGCGCCAGCAGGGGCAGTACCAAAAAAGGGGTCAGACGCATTTTTTTTAGTACCGTATCGCCTTCGCCCGCACCATCGCCCCCCGGCTCGACAGCACGATGCCCCGATCGCTGAAATCGCCGTTGCGGATCTCCGTGCGCTTCCAGACGCCGTTCTCGTAGACGCCCTCTTCCACTTCCACGAATTGCGCCCCCGCGAAGTGGGAACCCCACGCCGGCCGGAATTCCAGGTCGGCGTCGAATCCCATGATGAGGAATTCGTCCGGGCCCAATTGTCCGACCAGGACGCGGCCGGAAGGCTCCGGCGGTCCCGTCACCGTCGGCGCCAGGCCCGAGGCCCTCACCGCTGGACGGAAGTGGACGAAAATGTCGTAATTATCGAAGGTCATCGTGCGGCTGCGGATGAAGTCTTCCTCCACCGCCGCTTTCAGCTTCCCGGTCCCCTCGAGCTGCGCAATCACGGGGATAGCCGAGCTCATCACGCGGAAGTTTGCCGCCACCGGGGCGAAGCGCGGGCTGATGCCGTCCGTGGCGCCCACGTCCACTCCGTAGGGCGTGAATCCGATGGCATCGTGGTCGCCCAGCGCATAGAACATGTAGCGCGCGAAGTTCATCCCGCCGCCGGTCTCCACCACCATCAGCGGATTGTCGGGACGGTGGTAACTCGCCAGAATCCTTTGATAAATGATCGGCGACTGGTGGTAGATGTCCGGGCCGATGATGTCGATATCCGGCGCGGAAGCCTTCCACAAGTCGATGACGTGCGTCACCGGCCCGCCGCTCGGGTACCCTTCACCCGGCCGGTCCCACACATCGAAGTTGTCGTTCGTGTTGTCGCCGCCCATCCAGACGTTGCAGTACGTGGGCAACCCGTAGATCGCCTTGCCCGCCTTGGCAACCGTGTCGATATAGGTCGAAAGGTAGTAGACCTCGAACGCCTCCTCGGCCATGCGCGGCCCGAAAACTTCCGTCCACGTGCCCGGGTTCTTCTTGAGCGCCGTCGCGAACTGCGCCGGCACGGGCCCGTTGAATAGCTTCGTGGCCGCCGGCGAGTAGTCGCGCACGCTGCCCAGAATCCCTGACTCGTTTTCCACCTGCATCATGATCACCGTGCGGTCGGCTTCGTCGATCTCCTTGATGTGTCTGAGTAGCGCCGTGTACGCCGTCCGGTCGGCGTCCAATGTGGCTTGCCCGTGCGGGGAAAGCACGCGGATCGGCTTGCCGCCGGAATTGATCACCCGCGGGAACCGGGTGGGATTCGATTTCACCCAAGCCGGCGTGTAATCCATAGCCCCGTTCTTCCAGGTGCCGAACCACAGCAGAATGGCGCGCAGGTTCTGCTGGCGCAGGCCGCGCACGATCTGGTCGAAGCCGCTGAAGTCGAACTTGCCCTCCACCGGTTCGATGGTGTCCCAATAGACCGGGAACTCGATGGTGTTGGCATGCAGAGCTTTGAACTCGGGCCACGCGCGCTGCATGCGGTCCGGGAACGCCGAGGGGTTATTGACCTGGCCGCCGAAGATGATGAACGGCTTGCCATCCACCAGCAACTGGTACACGCCGCTCGCGGTCTTTGTGATCTGCGCAATCGGTTTGCTCTGCGCCACGGCCAGCGGCAGGGCGGCCGCCAGCACGAACAGTCCTCTTAGAGTGATCATTAGGATCTCCTGATGAAGTAGAGTACCACCTGGTGCAAAAAGGGGTCAGACGCATTTTTCTTCGCGAAAAATGCGTCTGACCCCTTTTTGCTTGGTTACACCCTCGCCACCCGGTCCATCTCCAGAAACTCGCGTATATGTGGGTGCTCCGACTTCTCCAACTCGCCCACCGGGCCGCAGTAGATCACGCCGCCGTCGTACAGGAACACCACGCGGTCGGCCACTTTGTACATCAGGTCCAGATCGTGCGTCACCACCACCGATGTCAGCTTCAACTGTTTCTTGAGGCGCAGCATCAGGTCGCTCAGCCGGTCGGACATGATGGGGTCCACCATGGTTGTGGGCTCGTCGTACAGGACGCACTGCGGCTGCGCGGCCAGGGCGCGGGCAATGGCCACGGCGCGCTTGTAGCCCGTCGAGAGATCGGAAGGGTAAGCATCTTTGGCTTCATCGATGTCCACCATGTGCAGTAGCCCGTCCACCACGTCTTCCTTGTTCTGCGCATTGTAGTCCTCGCGCAATTCCAGCGAAAAGAGCACGTTCTCGCCGACCGTGAGGGAATCGAACAGGGCGCCCGACTGGAACACCATGGTCACCTTCCTCCGGATGCGGCGCAGTTCCCCCTCCGAGAAATCGGTGATGTCCTCGTGCGCCACAATCACCCGGCCGCTGTCGGGCTTCAAAAAGCCCATGATGTGAGACAGAGTGACCGACTTGCCGACGCCGCTGCGGCCGATAATGGCTACCGTCTCGCCCGGATTCACGGTGAAGCTGACATCGACCAAAACGGGCCTGTCGAACGTCTTATAGACATGCTGGAACTCGATGTAGTGCGGATAAGGGTCACTTTGGGGCATAGCCGGCCCAGTCCTCGGGAGTGTTAACATTTTGAAAAGGCGTCAGTTCCGGTACGGAGACAAGGGTCACGCGAAGGTCTTTGAGGGCCGCTCTCACGGAGCGGCGGCCGCGGCCGAGGGCGCGCTCCAGCACGGGGCGCGACCGCCTGTGATATACGGCGCACAGCGGTTCGAGGCGGCCGGACGGTCCCATGGGAACCACGGCGTCGCCTTCGGCGGCGTCTACCAGGCGCCTCAGGAAGTCCCCCGACAGTTCGGGCATGTCGCAGGCCGCCACCAGGTTCCAATCCGCGGAAGTGTGGTCCAAGGCGGTCAGGATGGCGCCCAGCGGGCCGGCGCCGGGGTACAGGTCCGGAATCGCCGGGTAGCCAAGGTGTCGATAAAGCTGCGGGTTGCCCACCAGGACGGCGCTGCCGGCGGCCAACCCGACGGCGCGCGCCACGGATTCCACCAGCGTGCCGCCGCCAAACGGCAGCAGGGCCTTGTCGCAGCCCATCCGGGAGCTGCGGCCCCCTGTCAGCACATACCCCGCATGCCTCACAGGGAAATGATAACATTGGGTTTCGCGGGTGGGGCATGCTTTAGCTTGCCTTCTTGCCCCACCCTCTGGAAAAAGCCATTGCTTTGGTCTATACTGAGGAGTAAAACATTCTGATGAGATTATGTTTTAATCTCGCGTGTGCCGCGGCGCTGGCCTCCGTGACGTTGTGGGCCGCTGGCCCCCTGGATACGGAAACCGCCGCCCCGCTGCGCATCACCACGGTCATCCGTCCGGACCTGCGCACCGGGAAGCTGGTGAGAAGCGTGATGGTGACTCCGAAACCCGTAGCGGAACACAGGGTGGTGGCGGCCCTGGTCGCGCCGCGCGTGGTTTCCGCGGCCTCCCAGACCAAAGCGCCCGCGGCCTCCGGCATCGATGAAGCCATCGAGCAGATTGCCGCGCAGGTTTCCCTCCAGCCACAGGTGATTCATTCCGTCATCAAAGTCGAGAGCAATTACGATCCATCCGCGATCTCGCCTAAAGGCGCGCAGGGGCTGATGCAGCTCATTCCCGCCACGGCCCGCCGTTTCGGCGTTTCCAATGTATTCAACCCGGCGGAGAACATTCAGGGCGGCTCCAAATATCTGAAGTACTTACTGGATCTCTATGGGGGGAATTATGGGCTGGCGCTGGCGGCCTACAATGCCGGTGAAGCGGCGGTGGCCCGGTATGGCGGCGTGCCGCCGTACCCCGAGACGCGGAATTACTTGATGTTGGTGTTAAGGCAACTGCAAGAAGCCAAGCAGGCCGAGGTTGCCAAACAAAAAACGATAGTGGCCGGGCAGATCCGGCCCGAAGCGGAGACCGGGCCCGCTGGTCCGAACCACATTCACGAAGTTGTGGAGGCCGACGGCAGCGTGCGCTACGTCTCCACCCAGTAACCTCCTATGAAGCTGATTGCGGCGCTGGCGGTTTCGGTTCCCTTGCTGGTTGCGCAAGCCGAGAGCCCCGCGCTGCATTCGGTCACCGCCGTTCGCCACTGGTCCCTCAGCGGCGTAACCCGGGTGGCCATCGAGGTCTCCGGCGATTTTCGATTCCGCAGCGACCGCCTGCACAATCCCGAGAGAATCTACTTCGACATCCTGGGCGCGCGCCCGCGCATGGATTCGCGGCGTTTCTACTCCGAGGATCTCAACGACAAGCTGGTGACGCGCATTCGCGCGGCGGAGACCGCGCCGGGCGTGACTCGCGTGGTGCTCGAGTTGAACGGAGATGTGGAAGCCACCACCTCGCAGCTCGCCAATCCGAACCGGCTCATCATCGAATTGCGAGGCGCGGCGCCTGGCCTCGCGATTCCTCCCGCAACCGCGCCCGCCCTTCCGGCGGCGATAACCGCCCTTCCGGCCTTGGTCAAGCCGTCCCCGCCCAAGGTGGAACCGCCCCCGCCCAGGGCAGAACCGCCGGCGCCAAAGGTGGAAGCATCCGCGCCAAAGGTGGAACCGCCCGCGCCAAAGGTGAAACCGCCTGCGCCCCCCGCGGCGCTCCCCGCGCCTGCCGCTGGCCCAATCGAGATCCCCAAGGCCGCCAAGCATACCATCACGGGAGATAGTTCGCTGACCCGCGCCCTGGGGCTCAAGGTGGAGCGCATCGTCATCGACGCCGGGCACGGCGGCCATGACCAGGGTACCGAAGGACCGAAGGGGTTGCTGGAAAAGGACCTGGTCCTGGATGTCGCCCTGCGGCTGGGCAAACTCATTGAGGACCGCATGGGCGCCGAGGTGATCTACACGCGCACGGACGATACTTTCGTCCCCCTCGAGCAACGCACCGCGCTGGCCAACGAGAAGAAGGCCGACCTGTTTCTTTCCATTCACGCCAACTCCTCGCCGTACCCGCGCATCGCCGGAATCGAGACCTTTTACCTGAATTTCACCGATTCCAAGGAAGCGCTGGACGTGGCGTCGCGCGAGAACGCCAGCTCGCAGAAATCCATCTTCGAGTTGCAGGACATCATCCAGAAGATCACCCTGCATGACAAGGCGGAGGAGTCCAAGGAGTTCGCCACCCGCGTTCAGGCTGCGCTCTATGCGTTTTCCGCCCGCAACCTTCCGGGGGAAAAGAACCGGGGCGTCAAGAAGGCTCCCTTTGTGGTGCTGATCGGCGCCAACATGCCCTCCGTGCTGGCCGAGATCGGATTCCTCAGCAACCCACGCGAGGCAGCCCTTCTCAAGAAGCCGGATTACCGTCAGAAACTGGCTGAAGCGCTCTTCCGCGGCGTGACCCGCTATTCCGACAGCCTCAGTCATTTCCAGGTGGCCCAAAAATAAAGTGGGGCAGGCGCTTTCGCCTGCCAAGTCCTAAACATGTCCGGCCCTTCTTCCAAACGCGTTTTCGCCTTTCGTCACGTCCCCTTTGAAGACCTCGGCCTGATCCGCGCGCCGCTCGAAGAGCGCGGCATCTCCATCGAATACGCCGACTTGTACCGCCCTGGCGCGCCGCTTCCCGACATCACCCAGGCCGCCGGCCTGATCTTCATGGGCGGCCCCATGTCCGCCAACGACGATCTGCCGTACCTGCGCCAGGAACTGCAACTGATCGCTCAGGCCGTCGAGCGCCGCCAGCCCGTATTGGGCGTCTGCCTGGGTGCGCAGTTGATCGCCAGGGCCCTCGGCGCGAAGGTGTACCGGAACCCGGTCAAGGAAATCGGCTGGTTCGAGATCCACTTCACCGCGGCGGCCGCGCGCGACCCCTTATTCGCCGGCGTTGGCCCGTCCGAGACCGTCTTCCACTGGCACGGCGAAACATCCGACCTGCCGCCGGGCGCGGAGCGGCTGGCTTATTCCGAGGCGTGCCGCAACCAGGCATTCCGCTTCGGCGCCGGCGTGTACGGCCTTCAGTTCCACCTGGAAGTGACGCCCGCCATGATTGAGGACTGGTGCGCACAGGATGCCAACTGCGGCGATATTCGCGAGTTGGATGCCCCCATCGATCCGCGACAGAACGCCGCGCGGCTGGCGGCCTTGTCGAGCGTCGTCTTCGGCCGCTGGTGCGACTTGTTGTAACGTGAGTGTGATGGGCTTCTACCTGTGGTGTGGGTTGGCGATGGACTGGCCTTGGCACAGGGGACTTATGAGTACCGCCCCATGGGCACGGCCGTCATTTCGGCGTCCGATTTATTCCGCCGGCGGGATTTCGACCCGCGGCGCAAAGTGCGCTCCCCCGCTCGCTCCGCCCAGTTCCTCGGCCAATTCGCATCGCTCGGCCACATGAACGCCCACCTTCAGAAGCGCCGGTCGCTTCGCCGCGCGAGTTAGCTACGGCTGGCGTCTGCGGGCAAGGTTGCCAACGTGGTATTACGTGGCGCACGCTCAGCCTGGCGTTTGTCGGTAGAATGAAGGAAGGGGGACTGTCGTGAACGTCGCCATCGATATTCCGGACGAAATCGGGCAGGTGCTCGCCGCTCAGGCGGGCGGTGCGTCTCGTGCGGTGCTGGAAGCGGTCGCTGTTGAAGCGTACCGGTCGGGCGCGATCACTACGGCGCAAGTGCAGCAGATGCTCGGGCTGCGCTCACGGTGGGAGACGGAGGCCTTCCTCCGGCGCGCCGAGGCCTTCCACGATTACACGATGGAAGACCTGGAACGGGATATTGCCGCAATTCGCGACACCTCCCAGCAATGATCGCCGTCGCGGACACCTCGCCGATCTGCTATCTCATTCTGATCGGTGAGATCGACCTCCTGCCCAAGCTCTTCAGTCAAGTGCTGGTGCCTGAGGCCGTGCTTGCCGAGCTGCTTCACAAAGATGCTCCGCCGGCGGTTCGAAGCTGGGCGTCCAACCCACCACCCTGGATGCTCGCCAGAGAGATTCCACCCTTGTCAACCGCGGGACTGGAGAGACTTCAGGCTGGTGAGCGAGCAGCCATCCTCCTGGCCGAGTCCACGATGGCCCACATTGTCCTGCTCGACGAGAAAGCAGCGCGACGTGTTGCCGCCACTCGCGGCCTGCGGGTCACTGGGATCCTGGGTGTTCTGGGCGAGGCTGCCACTCGGGGGCTGCTTGAGATGGCATCCGCAATCGACCGCCTCCGGATGACGAGCTTCAGAGCGTCCCCGGCGCTGCTGAAGACGACTCTCGACCGCTTCGGCACTCGGTAGGGCCTCGGCGCTCGCCAAAAGTGGCCCGCTTCTGCTCGCCAGAAGTGACCCAGGTGGCCGCTTTGTGGTGGGGATTGGCGGCTCAATACGCAGGAGAAGGGTTCCCGCTCGACGGCGCGCCGGGTTTGGGAGCCGGAGTGAGAAGAAACCCGCCAATCGCAAATCCGGCTAATATAACGAGGTAGTCAACGATGGAGGCCTCCGCGATGATCTGCAGCAGCGGATGTTGGAGAGAGGCCGCCTTACGGAACACGATTGCCATCAGTGCCCAGCCGAGCAAACCGGCGGCGCCAGTCAAAAGCATCGCGTTCCGGTGTCCGCGGTGCAGGAGCGCCACGATCAGTCCACTTGCAAGACTGCCGAGAAAGCAGATGGCCCACACAGCAAGCTGAGGGTTATATGCCAGGAAGTGGCGCTCGGACAATTCAATCATCTCCAGGCGACCTAACAATAGAGCGCCGTAGTTGGCCGCCCAGGTGATCAGGATCGCCCGAGCCGCGAGCACCCTATGGTGACGCACTTCACTTGCGCAACCGACAACGATCGCCACCAGCGCTTGGCGCCAATACCACGCGGCTGAGCGTCCCTTATTGAATTCCTCCAGAAGGTCGCCTGCAATAACGTCGGTAGTAGTGAACCGGGCGTGTTCCAGTAACCAAGTTGCCAGAGCCGGTGGTTTTGAACGTTTCATGCCATTCCTCTTTCCAGTTGCAGCAGCCCGCTCCAGAGGTTCATCAAGGACCGCTGTGTCTTGCGGACTTCTCGGACGCCATTGGTTGTGACGCGGAAATACCTCTTTGCCCGACCACCGCGTTCCGCCGTTGGTTTGCCCAGGGCAGACGACACGAAGCCTTTTTCCTCAAGACGTTCCAGCGTGGCATAAACGCTTCCAACTGCGATTTCGCGGCTGGTCTGCTCTTCGATCTCTCTACAGATGGGTACGCCGTAGGCGTCGTCACCCAGGCGCATCAATGCCAGGATCACCAGCAATTCCCATTCGCCAAAATGACTTCGGCTGTTCATTTCTTCAACTATACTGAAGAAATCTATTTGACGCAAGAAATAAAAACGCTATGCCCCGGAGAGGACCGAGGTTCCCCTCCAGAGCAAGGAGCTACTGGGAGTTATCACCTCCCATGGGCCCTCCCGAGAGTCCTACACACCCGCGCAAGAATCAAGCGGCTGGCCGGCGAAGGCGTCGGGCACGTCGGCCGCGGAGTCGTCAGTGTCTGCTAAAAGGGTGCGAGCAGCGCTTTCAACCGAGGCAGGCATACCAGCGCTACTGCAGCACGGGATGCCGGGAGGCGGCACGGAAATGGTCGCGCCGGAAAGCCCAGGCGAGATACCGGGAGACGGCAGCGGGCCAACAGAAACGGAACGGCCAAAGCCGGCGCTACCGTGAGCGCGTCAAGAGCCGGAAACCAACAGAACCAGAGCCAGTTAACGACCCAGCGAGGGTAATCACTACAGAACATTTCTTTCGATCATTGCTGTGACCGGCCCGGCTGCTACGAGGGATCCGTGCGCGCGCGGCGAAGTCCCTTACAACGTTTCTGCTCGCATGACTGCCGACGCGCGCTGGAGCGCGTCCAGGGGCGAGAGCGGCGTTGGAAACAGGCGCGCGACTTAATCCGGAGATATTGATCCGTCGGCGGTGCGTGCCTTACATTCAACCTGTCTGATGCAACTGGAGTTTCACCAACTCGATCGGCGGTGGGAGCACCTGCGAGTGCGCCATCCGGCGCGGCAGCGGCGGCTGCTGGCGTCGCTGGCCGAATCCGGCCAGCAAACGCCCATCGTGGTGGCCTGGAGGATTGCCAGCGGACGGCGGCGATCTTCGCCCGGCATCACTGCGATACGCGTGAAGCCGGCCAGATGTATGCCGCGTGGAGCAAAGGCTCACCGGCGATCCGCAAACACATTCTGGACGATCCCGCGCTGTTTTTTTAAAGTGCTCTCTCCCGCAAGATCGCAACCCGAACTCTCACGCCGTCTGAACTGCCATCTCCCCCAGGTGGACCGCTTGCTCGACCTGCTCCACGCATCAACTCGAAGCCGCCTCCGTATGCTCGGCAAACGCCTGGCCGTCGAAGCCGGGGAACGGTTTCGTCGGAGGACCTCAGTTACCGATTTGCACCGCCTGCGACAGTGGCAAGCTCCTGGACGAACCTCCTGCCCAGATCTTGTAGTCGCCGCCGGCGACCTCAAAGCTGTTCTTGGCCTCGTTGAAGATGGAAAGGTACAGTGGGTCGATTGTGATGCTGACCGTCTTGCTCTCACCCGCCGCCAGGTCCACCTTCTGCCAGCCGATCAGCCTCTTGGGTGGCTCGCTGGTGCTTGCCGGAAGCGACGCGTATACTTCGGCGATTTGCTTTCCGGCGCGCTTGCCGCCATTCTTCACACTGAAAGGCACGGTTACGCTGTGGCCCGCGGTCGTGGCAGTTTCGGTGACAGGCTGCGAAACCCCGAAACTCCGCTCACCGATTCGCATTTCGAGGTTGCGTAGCCGAAAAATAGGCCGCTTACTTCGCCGCGCGAGCCAACTCCGCCGTGGCCCCTTGAATCGCCTCGCTGGCATTCTCCAGCACTTTGCCGGCGCGCACGATCTGCCGATCGGCCAATTGCCACTGTTTTTGCTCGATGCTCTCCCGCACCGCCGGCAGCGTCTTCACGCCGTAGCCGGTGTAAAAGCCCGGCGCATAAATCTGGTTCTTGAACCATGGCCGGTTGGGAAGTCCGTCGTCGAGCGTGAGGGCCCGCTCCACCGCGATCAGGCGGGCATTGGCATCCCCCAAGGCCGCGCCGGCCAGCGCGGCGCCTCCGTTCTCCGCGGCCCGCGCCAGCGCCTGGCCGTAAAGCCCGGTGGCGCGGTCGAGCGCCGCCAGGCCGTTTTCGAGCGGCGCGAAGTTGAGGAATGGCGGAACCGCTTCCCTCGGCGGCGGCACGGTCTTCTCGCGCGGATCTGCCGTGGCCGCAAACACGCCTTCGTCGATCTGACGGTTGCGCTCTACGATCTGCTCCCGCTGCTCCCGCGCGAGCGTGGCGACCTCCTGGATGTAGCGGCGGATGGTATCGGTGAAGTCGTCGAAATCGTAAGGCAGCAGCTCGGCGTCCGCCAGGCGCATCACAGCCGTGCCTGCCGTTTGGGCGAGCGCCCGCCCGTAGACGAAGTCTGTGTCCGAAAAATGCGTGTACCAGTAGAAATCGTCGTAGATGGAGTGGTAGATGCCGCCGCCGTCCTCTCCTCCGTAGCCCAGGTTCAGCGAGGCGATTCCCAGGTGGTCCAGGAAGACCGTATAATCCGAGCCTGAGCCCAGCGCTCCGATGCGCAGGTCCGCCCGCTGCCGCGGCTCTTGCCGGTCGGCCGCGGTCCCATTAGCCGCGGGGTTCGCGATGCGCCAGAGTTGCAGGCGCTTCCAGACGGGCAGCTTGGTTTCGGGGTCTTCCACGTCCCGCGCCACGCCGTTGATGAACCTCTCCAGCGTGTGCGAGCCTTCCGCTTGCAGGTAGCCGCGGCCGTTGCTGTCCGAGTTGATATAAACCGCGGCCTTGCGGCGCAGTTCCTCGGCATGGTCCTCGGCCCATTCCGTCGAGCCCAGCAGCCCCTCTTCCTCGCCGTCCCAGACGCACAGGACGATGGTGCGTTTGGGCTTCCACCCCTGGCGCGCCAGCGCGGCTAGCCCGCGCGCCTCTTCCAGCAACGCGCTGGTCCCCGAAACCGGATCCTCCGCGCCGTTGACCCAGGCATCGTGATGGTTGCCGCGGATGATCCATTCGTCCGGATAGACATTGCCGGGAATGCGCGCAATCACGTTGTATATGGTCTTCGTATCCCAGTTGAACCTGGCCCGCAGATGCACCTTGGCGGGGCCGGGTCCGATGTGGTAAGTGATGGGCAGCGCGCCGCGCCAGTGCTCGGGCGCCACCGGACCTTTGAGCGCCGCCAGCAGCGGCTGCGCGTCCCCGTAGGAAATGGGCAGCACGGGAATCTTGGTCAGGGTGATGGCTTCGCTCAGTGGCAGGCGCTTGGCATCCTTGGTGGCGCCGACGCCCGGCGTGAGCGGGTCGCCGGGATAAATCGGCATATCCATCACGCTGCCGCGCTGCACGCCATCCACCGGACGATAAGGACCATTGGGGAACGTATCGCCCTGGTGGTAGCCGTCGTCGCGCGGGTCCGAATAGATCAGGCAGCCGATGGCGCCATGCTCGCCCGCCACCTTGGGCTTGATGCCGCGCCACGATCCGCCGTAGCGCGCAATCACGATGGCCCCCTTCACTGAGATCCCCAGCCGCTCCAGCGCCTCGTAGTCGTCCGGCATGCCGTAGTTGACGTACACCAGCGGCGCCGTCACGTCGCCATCGATGGAATAGGCGTTGTAGCTGGGGAGTTGCTCCGCGTGCTGCGATGAGGTCGGGTCGCCCGCCACCGTCGGCTCTTCCAGCCTGGCGGTGAAGCGCGTGGGCTCGAGCAGTTCCACCGCGCGCTCTTTAGGGGTCGGGAACAGCACATCGTAGGTCTCAATCCTGGCAGCAAGCCCCCACTCCTTGAACCGGGAGAGAATCCATTCGGCGTTCTCCCGGTCGTAGGCCGACCCGACGTGGTGCGGTCTGGCGGTCAGGCGCTGCATGGATGCGCGCAGCGCGGCCGGGTCCGGAATGGCGCGGAACTTGGCCTCCCAGTCGCGCTCTGCCCCGGCGGAATCCGAAGAGTACCCCCGTAGCGGAGCCGGTTCGGCCGTCTGCGTCTGGGAAGCCAAGAGAACTAGACTGATAATACAAATACCTAGTTGTTTCACCAAATTACACCATATTTATTGAACTATTACTTGATGTTATGCCAGCCGTCCTGGGCTACCTTCTGCTTGTGCCGGAATTCGACATTGTACCGCGTGTCGCAGCGCAGCGGCGGTGCAGGCCGGTCAGGTTGTCTGGAATCGCCGCTCTTGGCGAACGGCTTCGCCACCCCGAATTCAGAGGGCGCGATTCCAGGTCAGTTCGTTGCCACGGCCCGCTCTTCGCGCGGCTCCAATACGACGGACTCGAGCGATTCGAGAGCTTCCACGACGCGCTCCACCAGGTCGTCGGTTTGGGCCATGGCGGTGCGCGCCGATTCGATTGCGGTGGCCTGCGACTTCAGGCCCTGCTCGAATCCCAGGAAATCTGCGGCCACGCTGTCGTGCAGCGTCGCGATGTGCTTGCGCGCGGCTTCCAGGCCTTCCTCCAGACGGGCCATGCGCTCGGCGTTGGCCTCGCGGTCCCGCTCCATGCGTGAGGCCATGCGCGCTTCGGCGGCTTCGAGGAGCCCCTCGAGAGTCGAGATCTGCTGATCGCACGCGGCGGTCAGCCGGACATTCACGGCCGCCAGTTCGCCGCGCAGTTCGGTGGTGGCAAGTTGCATCTCCGCCATGCTCTTCTCGCATGGCTGCAGGCGCGCTGCCAAGCGGCCTTCCAGGTGCTGCATTTCGGCGCGCAATCCGGTGACGGCCGCTGGTTCGCGGACGGCGGCGGGCGCTTCGCTGTGCCGCGCCGAGACGGCGAGCAGCCTGATCTCCATCAGGACCTTGTGCATGCGCTGCCAGCGTGTGCCCGGGTCCTTGGCCAGGCAATTGCGAATCACGCGGTCCATGGTCGCGGTCCCGCAGGATGGCGGCGTCGAGGTTTCGATGGCCGCGGAGAGCGCGGCCTCGCCGTCGCCTTCGAAGGCCTGGCGCCCGCTGAACATCTCGTAGACCACCGCGCCAAAAGCGAACACATCGCTCCGCGAGTCGGGAGCCTGGCCTCCGAGCAATTCCGGCGCGGTGTAAGGCGTGATGCCGCCTTTGGTGCGAGGCGCGGGACCCAGTTCCAATCCCGAGCCGGTCAATATAATCGAGGCTGGCGAAACGCCGCCGTGTGCCTCGCCGGCTTCGTGGATCTTGCGCAGAGCTTCAGCCAGCAACGTGGCGTAGCGCTGCGCCTCGGGCGCGGGAATCCTTCCTTGCGCCAGGCGCTGGGCAAGAGTTTGTGGTTCATTCATGGATATTGTCGCGCTAGTGGTCATCGTCTCCGGCCAATCCAGGTCCGTACCCTGAGTTAATCAGGTTCGGGAGACGCAGCGCAAGACCCAGAAGGAACAGAGGTTCCAGTACAGTACCAATGGTACACAACGAAAAGGGGTCAGACGCATTTTGCGAGTCTGGCAAGAAATGCGTTTGTCCCCTTTTCCTCTTCAGCGCCGGCGCCAGCGCGTCGACCGCCTTGCACCCGTGTATTCGTTCTCTCACCTCCGTCTTGCTCGCGTCCTGGTTCTCCAGAACAAGCCCGATCCGGCGCGCGATGAGTACCACGCCTTCTTCGCCGCATGGAAGAGCGCCGATACGGATCTGCCGCTACCGGTCCAGTCCCATGCGCCTCTCCAGCGCGCGAAATCCGGGGGAATTTCGCATGGGCGCGTACACCGGATGAACCGCCAGATTCAGGGCCTGGAATTCGTGCCGGTCCGCCGGCCGGCTCGGGCGTACGCCATCGCCTCGAAAACCTGGGACTGCGGGAAACGCTGTCTCAGTTGTCGAAGGATCGGCAAAGCCAGTTCCGGATGGCCTTCCTCGATGTCAGTCAGTCCAATCATGCACTGGACCTTTACCTCCCAGGATGCTGTGCCCGAACCTGCCACGGCTGGTCTCTTCGCGCTTGGCCTGGCGGCGGTAGGGGCGGGCGCCGCCGCCGGTTATCCCGGTTTCATTGCTGAAGCGACTCGATGTATCGGGTCAGGTTGCGCATACGAAGTTGCGCGCCGGAGACGCCGTTGTCCCCCATCCGGCGGAACACGGCGCCCCACACCGGCATGTCCTTCGACCCATGCGCCGGCACCTGCACGTCCCCGTTGATGGCGCCGAAAACCTGAAGTTCCGGGAACTTTCCCGAATTCCGTTTGGCGAGCTGTGTCAGGTCCGTCGGTGCCGATTTCAGCGCGGAACTGGCCGGTCCATCGCCCTTGCCGCCCAGGCCGTGACACGCCGCGCAGTACGCACGATACATTTCGCCGCCCGACGACGATGAGGTGCGGCGGGCAGGGCCTTTCCGGATCGCCTTCTGGCCGTCGTCCGATGCGGCAAAAGTCGCGCCCAACACCAGAATCGAGAGCAGGAGTAGTCGCATGATCCACCCTTCCGAGCTAAAATTCAATCCGCATTTGCATCGCGATCATCCGTGGCGCGTTATCTCCGCCTAAGCCGACGCCCAGCAGTCCGGTGGGCGGCGAGGTGGTATTTGTCAATGCGCCAAATCCAACCTGCGTATCCGCTTTGCCCGGGATGCCGGCGATCATTGTCGGCAGCGCAAAATTGGGATGGTTCAGCAGATTGAAGAACTGGCCGTCCAGACGCAGCGACAGGCGTTCGGTCAGCGCGAACCTCTTGGTCAGGTAAAGGTCCGTCCAGAAGAATTCGGAGCCACGAAGGACATTGCGCCCCAAATTGCCGATTTGGCATGTCTGTGGCGAGTCGCCGCCCGCGCACGCGCCCGTGCTCGGGTCCACGGTCGAGACGAAGGCATCCGGATTCAGCCACTGCATCGTCCCCGGCTGTGTGATGCCGGGGATGGGATCGTGGCTATACAGTGGAACCCCCGGTCGCACGCTCGCGAATTGGGGGCCGCCTCCCTGCACAATGCCGTCGCCGTTCGCCGAATACGGCGCGCTTTGAACCGTGAACGGCACGCCGCTGTGATAGAAAACCGTGCCCGACACCTGCCAGCCGTTCACCACCTTCCCCAGGACGCCGCTGCGCACGTGGACCGGCAATTCGTACACGTAGCTGGCGGTGAAGTTGGCGCGGATATCGTAGTCGCAGTTTCCATACTGTCTGCCCAGCATGCCGGGCAGCGGCGAAATGATTCCGCCGGCCGAGAACGGCAGGAAGCCGCCGTTGGATACGGTGTCCAGGCAATGGCTCCAGGTATAATTCGCCCGCGCCAGCAGACCGTGTCCCAGGCGCTTCTCCGCCGTAAGCTGAAGACCGTTGTAGTGGCTGTTCGCCCCCGTGCTCAACTGCGTGACCGCCGCAAAGCGCGCGTCCGCCGGCGCCTCGTACGGAAATGGCTGGAAACAGCCGTTGCATACTGTCTGATATCCGTTCACCTGTGTCGTATACGGCTGGTTCACCGCGCGCGTGCCGACGTACTGCGCGCGGAGACTTCCCGTATTCCCCAGTTGATGCTCCACGCCAAAGCTCCACTGCATGAAGTAGGGCGCGCGCAAGCGGCCGTCCGGTATGGCGGTGAGCGCCACCGGAGCCAGGCAGGTGGCCGGGTTGGCGGAAGCCGAGGAGCAAGACCGCTGGCCTTGCCGGAACCCGTTCAAAAACGCCTGGTTGGCCGCGATGGTGGCGTCAACCGCGCTGTTCGGCACCCCCGGCGCGATGGCCAGTCCGCCTGCCTGGCCCAGCAGACCACCCTGGTATGTGTTGATGTACGGGGGATTGGACGCAATCAGGTCCACGATGCTCCCCGGTAACAGATCGCTGAACAAGCCGAATCCGGCGCGCACCACCGTCCGCGGCGCAAATTGCCAGGCCACCGCCGTCCTGGGCTGCCACATAACCAGCGGTGTCGATGAAAAGACGCCCTTCAAACCCGTCTCCAGCGCCTGATTCAGGGGCTGCTCCTGGTTGTGGCTCGCGGCGTCGAATGAGCCGGGCAGCCGCGCAATCAGGCCGTGCGCGCTCTCCGGGTTCGTATTGGTTGCCGTGCGCACGCCGATCGTCCAGGTCAGCTTCGACGTTACTTTCATGGTGTCCTGCGCGAACAGGTCCAGGTTGAGATAGTTGAATGGCTGCGAGGCGGCCACCGGGAAAGCTTTGGTCGCCGTCGATGCCACCCCGTAAATGAACTGCGCCAAGGTTGTGTATTCCACCAGCGGCGTCACATAGTTGCTGAAATCGTAGTCGTTGATGCGCAGCCGCCGCGAGCCGATCCCGAACTTGAACTGGTGCGGGCCCACAGTCCATGAAAGGTTGTCGTTGATTTGGAACCGCGTCGCCCGCCTTCCCTGCACCCAGTTATAGTCGAGCCCCCCCAGCGTCGTGAACGGAGCGTTCGAGCCGGCCCCTTCGAGAACGATCGGGAACGCACCGAGCGTCTTGGCCAGGTCCGCCGGCCCAAACAGGCTTTCGTACCACGAGAATGCCGGGTTGAAGTAGTTCAGCAGGTTCTGGCTGAAAATGTGTGTGTATCCCGCGGCGAATGAGTATAGCGGCTGCGACGAAATGGAGTTGAACAGCGGGTTGATCGGGTCCGTGTAGGCCGCCTGCAATCCCGTATCCGACTGCAACCGGTACCACACCATGTTGTCGATATCGATGTTCTGGTCGGCCCGCGCCGTAATCACCTGTTCGTGGTCGGCGCTCGATTGCGATGTGGTGTGACGAATGGCGCACCCGTTTCCGTTGGGCGGATAGCCCGCGGCCACGCCGCCATCCGCGTTGAAGGGGCATCCCAGCACCGGCAGCGCCGTTCCAGCCGTCTTCGGATAGAGCGAGAACATCTTCGTGTAAAAAGGAACCAGCGCCGGGGCGGCCGGGTAGGCCGTTCCCGACACCGTGTCCACTCCCCCCTTTGGCAGTTGCTCCAGAACGTAGCTCTGGAAAGCCGTCGAGGGCAGCGTGACCGTGTTGACGATCGGCAGGGCGATCCTCATTTGCTCGAAATCGCCGAAGAAGAATAGCTTGTCGCGTCTCACCGGCCCGCTCAGGCTTCCGCCAAAGTGATTCACCGTCGAACGCGGTTTCTGGTTGCCGGCCGTGGCGTCGGTAAAGAAGTTGGCTGCGTTCATCCGCGACCCGTTCCACAGTTCGTACAGGTTGCCGTGCGGCGTGTTGCTCCCGCTCTTGGTGATGTAGTTGATTTGCGAGGCCCCATACCGCCCCTGATCGACCGCGTACGACGTGGTGTTGACCGTCACCTCTTCGATCGAATTCAGCCCCAGCACCAGGTTGGTCGCCAGGCCGCTATTCAGATTCGTCAGCGGATCGTTGGTTTCCAGCCCGTCGACGATGTAGGCGTTCGATAGCGCCGGCAGCCCGTTGAACTGCACGTTCCCGTACCCGTTCTGCCCGCCCACGAAATCGTTCGACGAGCCCGCCGTGTTAATCAGTGCGCCCGGCGCGAACTGTGCCGGATACGTCATATCGCCGCCCGGATTCGGCAGGTCCTGGATCGCCTTCCCGGTGATCGTAGTCGTGGTATTCGGGTTTTCGACGCTGATCAGCGGGGCTTCGCTCATCACGGTCATGTCCGCCTGCGCCGCGGCGACCTTCAACGTGAAGTTGACGGTCCTGGTTTCCCCCAATCCCGCGGCCACCGGCGAGTTCACCTGATCGTCGAATCCCGGAGCCTGGGCCCGCACGGAATACGCCCCCGGCCGCAGCTCCGGAAAACTAAATCGTCCCGCCTCGTCGGTGCGAGCCTCCCGTCTGAGCCCGGTCTCGCCGTTCGTGACGGTCACGGTGGCTCCGGCGACCGCCCCCCCGCTCTGATCCAGCACCTGGCCCGTAATCGCGCTGGTGGTCTCGCTTTGCCCCCACAGCGCCCCCGTCAGGGCGAGCAGGGCAAGCAGACTGGTGCATGACGGTTGCATCCCCCTAAATTGTAGCGCCGGCGCTACGTGCACCACTCACCGCCCGCCAACTTCATGGAATCAGCCCAGCCACTTCGCCCCGCATGTCTCCCAGCCAAAGGCGCCGGCACGCGCGCGGCCCTACTCAATTCTGTCCCTCGCCTTCGCCGCCTCGGTCGCTGGAACACCCTTCCGGCGCCGGGTCGCGCTTACTCCTGCCAAACCCGAGCCGCCCCCGGCGCGTCGCGCCGCGCGAATCCCGACGCCCCTTCCGTCGTAAACGGCCCATCACGCGAGCCCGCCCAGATGGGCAACTGGCCCGGACCATCGCCTCTCGCGGCCGGCCAACCCTCCTACAACGAGTCCTGGTGACGTGACCGGCGTGCCACGGGAGAGATGTGTAGTTTCCCGGATCGGGGCTCAATGGTCGGCATCAAGTGCCAGCGGGGCGCCCCTTCGCGGGTCTGTTGCGATCATGGCTCTCGTGAGCCTGATATAGTGGAAAAGGGTTGCCTCATGAGCCGCATGGAGAACATCGTAAGCCAGATTGGCGAGCTTTCTTCGGCGGAACTCGCGGCCTTTCGCGAGTGGTTCGCCAAATTCGACGCGAGCGCCTGGGATAGACAGTTCGAGGCGGACGTCAAAGCCGGAAAGTTCGACAGCCTGGCCGAGCAAGCACTAGACGATCATGCTGCCGGCCGCTCAAGGGAACTTTGATCCACCGCGCTTCCCCGGCCTTCTGGGAGTGCTACGGCGCGCTGCCTGTGCCCGTGAGGAACCTCGCCGACCGGGCGTTCGCCCTGCTTAAGTGCGATCCGCGGCATCCGTCGCTTCACTTCAAGAAGGTGGGGAGGTTCTGGTCGGTTCGTGTGGGTCTGCATCACCGCGCGATCGGTGTTGAGGCCCCGGACGGAGTGCTCTGGTTCTGGATCGGAGCCCACTCAGAATACGACATACTCGTCGGCTGACCATGCACCTGTGTCGACTTCGAGCCGCGGGCGTAGCCGTTCCCAGGTGTGAATCCGCCAGTTTCCCACATCGGGACATATAGCCCGCGTGCGCGCGAATCGGTGAAGCGGCCGATTTGCCGCTAACCGGGTGGTAACCCCTATGCGGTCCGTAGCACGAGTCTAGGCATCGGATAAATGTCACGAGTGCCTGCGATTTCCGCCGCTCCCGTCTTTGATGTATGCAGTTCGAAAACTCTGCCGAGCTCGCCTGTGGCGCTCCGCAATCTTCGGCACAACAGATCAGCCAGTGCCGGATCTTCCACGGCAACAATGACCTGTCGATTTGTTCGCCTGATGGCAGCAAGGACCTCCACAAGGTTTAACGCCCGGTAATCGTCTATGTGTTGCACAGGATCATCCAGAAGCAAGGAATTCCACTTACACCAGGGCCTCGAGAGGTGAACCGCTAACAGGAACGCCAAGCCAGCGGCCCGCCTTTGCCCACTGCTAAAGAGAAACTGAGGATTATATCCATCGCCGACGACGAAATTAAGTGATCCGCGAACCTTCCCTCCGAAATCAGATTCGATTTCGGTCCAATCTGCATGTGGACGAAGCCTCTGATATAGCTCCTTGAGCAAAGGCATCACTGTGTCGAATTGTTCCGTCAGAATTTGGTTGGCGACGGTCTTGCCAGCATTTTCGATCTGGCGAGCTGCCTCAACGGCGCGCTCCGTACCCGCGAGCATAAGGGACTCTTCGTCAATCTGTTCCCGTAGCATCGCGATGCGAGATTCCAATGCCCTTACGCGATCGACGGCCGACGACGTCTCTAACACCGATAGCGCCCTCTCCATCCGCACAAGGTTCTCTTGCTCTGCAAACAGCGCCTTCTCTGCGGCCTCCGGATCCTCAGGCGCTGCTGAAAACCGATAGCGGGCATAAGTTTCTCTCACGCCCGAGCGCTTCCGTTCGAGCATGGCCTTGCGATCTTCTATTTGCGTCAGGCGAGCCTGCGCCGCACGCGTAGCCGTCACGGCGGCTTCCGAGGCTATCTGAGCTTCTGCCAGTGACCTCGCCGCGGCAGCCAGCCTTTCCCCGCGCGATGCCAACCGTGCCCTTGCTGCGGATATTGCTTGCTCAAACTCTATGCGCGTCCGCACGGAATCACATAGTGGGCAATGGCCTTCTTGCAGTCCGACTGCGGAACCATGTTCCAACAGCGCTGACATGTGCGAAGCGTATTCGTCACTCTCCCTTTCCGCCTGATCGGCACGCAGGGCAAGCACAAGCCTCTCTTGGGCCAGAGCGTGCTCTCGCGCTGTCCCCTCCATTGCACCTTGTGCCGACATTAAGTCAGCCGCAGCCTGGGGCGAATTCAAATAAACGAGTTCCGGCAGCAGCTCTTGAGACGACGTTCGTGCCCGCTCGATCTCCATGAGAGCGGCTCTTCTGTCTGTCACTATCTTTCTCAATGCGGCCGATCGTTGGTTTAGGTCTCCGGGTAGCGATACTGACTGAGACTCAATGAAACGGAGGGCTTCGGAAACGTCGGCTGAGCGCTCCGCAGCGCTCCTGGCTTCTGTGAGTTGGCCCAATAAGCGTCCCAATTCACTTTGAAGCTCCTTTACGCGCCCTTCTTGCTTGCCTTTGGCGGCGTTAGCAGATGTAAGAATCGCCGCCGTTCGCGCAGAATAGTCGGGCCCAATGAGGTGCCCAATAGCGTCCCTGACTAATGTAAAGCGCGCCTGCTCCGGGAGATCCAGGCTGAGGCTTGCGATGAATTCATCACGGATCAACGTCGTCTGAAGCAGCGTTTGGACCGACGCCTGCACCGTGGAGCTGTCCTTGCACAGATGGCGTACGATTTCATGAGCATCGACATTAGAGCCGGAGTCTCTAGTTCGAGTGATAACAAAAGTCTCACCCTGACCATCGACGAACCCTACAGAAACAAAGTAGCTATCGGACGTTCTGGGTTCCTACCCACCATATGTGGTCATCAAGGCCCCCGCCTTTTGCTTCTTTAACGGAGTACTTGTTGATGGTCCCCGTCAGGGCAAAATCGATCGCGTCGAGCACCGTGCTCTTTCCGGCCCCATTCCGACCACTCACCACGGTAAACCCTCCAGGGAAGTCGAACCTCGCTTTCTCCCGAAATCCCCTAAAGCCTGCCAACTCTATAAACTGAAGTTTCATGATTGCGCTCCCAACATGCGTGCGATCTCTGCCGGCGGAATGGCGTCATCTAAGGCGGCGTTGCTCGCACTAGGGGCAATGTCGGCGATCCGCTTTCTCAAGCGTTGGCTGAGATCAAACTCTTCGCTATCCAAGACCGGCTGATACTGGATTGGCAGCAAGGGCAATAAGGCCGTCAGGACTTGGTCTCGGCTTATCAAGCCGCAAGCACTGAGTTTTCGCGTCCGTTCTAAATTCTCTTCAATCCACCGGATCTCTCTGATCTGTGCCTTATCGGCAACAGCCGAGGACAAAAAGACGCTGTAAACATTCCAAGTCTTTTCGCCACCGCCTTGAAGCGCAGAGGCGTGGGCACGCAGGAGCGCTGTCTCCATGTCTCGCCATCGCTCTAGCATCGAAGCAGCATCATCGAATATGCATACAAACCCCATGACTGCGTCATCTTCAAATACGATCACCGTCTCGCGATTCAGGGACGACAACCAGGTGTGATAGCCGGCGTCCTGTAGCACGACCTGAACCCGTGAGCGCAATTCAGTCATATGTGGAACTCCGCGCGAGCTTGCTCAAGTGTCAGCCAGGAAGGGCCGCCCCCAGGTGCAGGGCGCACGACGCTGGCCCCCGCCCCAGAGCTGATTAGATGACCCGGGACCGGGAGGTCGAAAGCGCCGGCGCATACTATAACGTCGGGTTGGATCGCCGCGGGCGGTTCCTTGTACCTCTCACGAACGGTATTGATACCTTCACCTGCTCCCTGGATGATGCGGACGCGTTTACCGCTGTACTCGAACCAGGCGCCCTGCCGGTTGGCGTGCGCTTGAAGAAAAAGGCTATGAAAGAATGCCGCACTCGCCCCGTGTGGCGGGGGGGCCTTTGTGTGGGCCGCCCGGTCATATGGTGTACCCTCAGCATCTCGACGCAGGTCGTAAATATCTTCGATCGGCAGGTCCGGATCAACAGGGGAGTAAGGCTTGCCCTCAGCTTCCAGGAACGGCTGAGCCAGCGCGTAGAACTTCTTGAGCCATACTCGGGAGAAGGCCTTCCGAAGCTCTACAAGAGCATCTGATCCCGAGGCCTGGATGTGCAGGAACTGTGTGGTTCCACTGGTGAGCGTGGCCCAAAGAGTCGGGGCCTTGACCTGCAGCGCGGCGCCGCAGACGGGATCGACGACTGTGACCGAATTGAATCCGCCGGTGCATAAAGCACTTGCCAAAACGGAATTTAGATAACCCCAGTCGGTCCAGAAACCGACAACCAGCAGGTCCTTGCCGGGAAGTACCAGCTTCATCCAGTCTGAACACGTGCTGATCCGCTGAGTGATTGTGGGATCTACCAATTGCCCACTCGTCCAAAGCGTCTTTTCGCGATCAATCTGAAGGCATCCATGGAATTTGACGAGTGGACTCTCATTAACCCCGAAATTCTGTGCCTCTTGACCATCGAGCGCTCCCCGCATCGCGACCCTCTTGCCGTGAGCCCACTGCTCGATCAAAAGGTCAAAGTTCGCAGAGAGAGCTGCTACCACGGCCCCAGATATCAACAGATCCGCCACGGCGGCGTGCCCTGGGTTCGATTCGCCAGTCAAGTCATTCCAGGGCACGAGCGATCCGATGAATACGCTCTCAAATTCACCAGTGGTGTAAAAATGCCCCGCAAGCTGGTCAATATCGTCCCGCATCGCAGGCGGTAGCGCGGAGATCGGTTGATATTTGTCGTAACACTTGTGCGCAACCTGCACAGCCGACATGAGGCGGCTGGGTTCAGGGATCGATAACCCTGCGCCGCATAAAAGCACCAGGCGGTTCGCTTCAATGCTGCCCAACAGGCGCGTTCGTGTGGGATCGTCGAAGATCATCTTCTCTCGGCTGTCCGGTACATTCAACTGTAACGCCATCTGCGTCTCTGCGGTGGCGGCCCGGCCATTGATGCAAACCCCTGCGAGTCTTCGGCTGCACGTCATGCGCTGTGTGGCACGTCAGCTTCGCCAGAGCCCCCAGGTTGTATCCATCGACATGACGGACCTCTCTAATCGCACCCGCCCTGCATGGTTCCAAATCTCAAGCATGATGATTTCACGCCCTTGGGTCAAGCGCTTGGAACTTATTCGACAGCTTGGCCAAATCGGCCTCACGGCGGACGGGTACCTGCTGCCCGCCGTCCCCAGACGGCCTTCGGGGAAGCGTCTTGTTCCGACCGGTTTCCCGGTTGCTTCTCCGGGAGCTACTCGATTGGAAACCCGAACGGCTCCATGCCTTGCGCCAATACCGTTTTCGGAAATTCGCCGGAACCGCAGATCGTAAACGACCCGAAATCCTTGTACCAATCCCCGTCAGGCGCCCAGGGGCCGGTATTCACCCAATCCTGCAACCGGCGAAGATCTTGCTCGGAGATCCGACGCTCCGCTACACGCGCAAGAATGTGCTGCCAGACGGGGCGTGGGAGACTAGAGAATCGAATCTTCGGCAATGGCGTCCTTCCCGAAGATTGCCCGGATCAGATCCTTCCCAGCTTCATCTTTGCGCACGGGATCGCCCTCCGACATGAACCGCCGATATGTCGCATTGAGACTCTCGCGTGCCGCCGCTTCAGCGTCCACCCCGCGCTGTGCGAGCATGACCAGCGCCCGGCTCATGGTGAGACGCTTTCTTCTGGCGACCCGCTCGACCTCAATCGCCAGACGCGCTGGAATCGTGACGCTCTGGCGGACGGATGGCGCCGTTCGCGTGCGAGCCTTCGGCCTGTTTCTCACACCTTTATCATATCATCTGCACCACTGTGGTGCAGGTTGCGCCAAATCGCGAGCGGATCGTCGGGCGCCCGGAAACCGGCCCCATACCGCGTTCCGGGCGATCAGTTCCCTGACGTCCACACTCCCGTCATGGCCCCGCCACTCGCCCCCATGCCGCCCTATCCTCCTTCGCCCCGTGCCAGCCCCAAAGTCAATCCGAGCAAACCTTTTTCAGTCACCAGTTTTTTCCGGTATTCTCTCAATAGTTTCAATCACTTAGGGGCTTAGGCCCTGTTAGCCCGATTTTCGTCTGCTATACCACAATTAGGAGGCACCAATGCTTGATCCCCTCGACCCCCTCAGCGCCATCGTCCGCCCCCCAACCACCCGGGTGACGCATCTTGCAAAAAAGTGCCCCCCGATGCGTCTCCCAATCTCGACGCGCCGCCTCAACCCATTGAAAAGGAGTGGCTTAAAACCTCACGATTATGAACTCAACATTCCCGGAACAGATGCGTCACCCGGGTGACGCATCTTGCAAAAAAGTGTCCCCCGATGCGTCTCCCAATCTCGCCCCACCACCTCAACCCATTGAAAACGAGCAGCTTAAAACCTCATGATTATGAATCCCACTCACGAACCGATGCGTCACCCGGCTGGCCTCCTTGGCCCGTCCGGGAAAACCGGTCCCCGCCCCTCCACCGGGTCCTGCGTGAACCCTCCGGCCCCAGCCTCACCCGCCCGCCACCTCCCGAAAGAAGACCAGGGACCGCGCGGCGCATGCCTCCCAACCAAAGGCGCGGGCACGCAATCTCCCCCTCCCAGCCAGCTCGGCGCGCAGCGTGCCCGAGAGCAGCAGCCGGTTCAGCCCGTCGCGAAGCTCTCCCACACTTCGCGGGTCGATCAGCAACGCCGCATCTCCAGTGATTTCGGGCAGCGACGAGACGTTCGACGTGATCACGGGTGTCCCCGCCGCCATGGCCTGCGCCACCGGGAATCCGAAGCCTTCGTAGAGCGAGGGATACGCGAACACCGTGGCGGCGGCCGTCAGCGGCGCGATGTCCGGCTCCGGAATGTAACCGAGGTAGCGCACGCCGCGTACGTTGCGCACGCGCGCGGCGGTCTCCGCCGAGGCCCAACCCATCGGCCCGGCCACCACCAGATCGAATTCCTGGCGCACCGATGCCGGCAGGGCCTCGTAAGCGTCCAGCAGCAGGTCGATGTTCTTGCGCGGCTCGATGGTGCCGACGAACAGAACGAAAGGACGCTTCAGGCCGTACCGCGCGCGGACCGCCTCCATGGCCTCGCCACTCGCGTCGAAAAACGCCGCGGCGATGCCGGAGTGAATCACCGCGATCTTCTCCGGCCGAAGCCCCAGCACGCGGACCGCGTCCGTCTTGGTGCTCGCGGAAACTGCGATCAGCCCATCGGCGCGCCGCAGGATTCTTTCGAAATTGCGGTCGGCGCGGAGGTTGGCCGCCGGATGCAGCTCCGGCATCAGCCAGCACGTCATGTCGTGAATCGTGGCGGTGAGGCGCGGACGGCGCGGCGGGTTACGCGTCAGGCCCGAGCAATGAAAGATATCGGCGCCCTGCGTCAGCCAGTCGAGCACCGGCAGCGAAGTGTAGTTGGCCAAAGCCAGCGCGGCCAATCCCGTCCCGGTGCGCCATCCGCCGGCCATCGAGCGATTGTGCCGGAGCGGCCCGAAGCCGCCAAGGGCGGGGAAAGTGGCGATGGTATCCGGCCCAGAGGTCGCTCCGGCCGCGCGTCGCAGGTGCTCGATCCAGTGATACAGGTAGTTCTTGACCCCGGCGCTCCGGATCAGCAGAGGCACGGCATCGATGGCCACTCGCATTCTCTACAGTATGTGCTATATTGGCAGTTTATGAGAGCAGCCACCGTTGCCCGGCATCGTCGTCACCATCATGCCCGCACGCGACGGGTGGTGTTCTGATTTCATTGAAATCGAATTGGAAAGGACGCCCGCCGCGGGATGCCCAATGGGCCCGGCGGGCTTTTTTGTTGTATTTGCCATGAATCTGGATTTTCAAAAATCGGATGGCCTCATCACCGCCGTCATTCAGGACCACGCCTCTGGCCGCGTCCTCATGGTGGGCTACATGAACGAAGAAGCCTTCGCCCAGACGGTCGAGACCGGCTTCGCCACCTTCTATAGCCGCTCGCGCCGCAAGCTGTGGCTCAAGGGCGAAAGCTCCGGTCACAAGCTGGCGGTGAAAGAAATCTCGACCGATTGCGATGCCGATGCGGTGCTGGTCAAGGTGGAGGCGCTCGGTCCCGGTGTGTGCCACGAAGGTTACCAGAGCTGTTTCTTCCGGCGCCTCGAAAATGGCGAGTGGAAGGTGGCCGAGGAGCGCACCTACGACCCGCGGGCCGTCTACGGAGCCAAGCCATGAAACTCAAGCTGGGAATACCCAAAGGGAGCCTCGAGAACGCCACCATCGACCTGTTCCGCCGCGCCGGCTTCGCCATCACCACCAGCAGCCGGTCGTATTTCCCGCGCATCGACGATCCCGATATCGAATGCATGTTGATCCGCGCCCAGGAAATGGCCCGCTACGTCGAGGATGGCATCCTCGACGCCGGCCTCACCGGCCGCGACTGGGTCGTCGAGAACGAAGCCGACGTGCTGGCGGTGGCCGACCTCATCTACGCCAAGCAGAGCTTCGGCAAGGTGCGCTGGGTGCTGGCCGTGCCCGAATCGTCCGGTTTTCGCTCGGTCGAAGACCTCGAAGGCAAGATCATCGCCACGGAACTGGTGGCCACCACCAGGCGCTACCTGGCCGCCCACGGCGTCGCCGCCAAGGTCGAGTTCAGTTGGGGCGCTACCGAGGTCAAGCCGCCGGTGCTGGCCGATGCCATTGTCGAAGTCACGGAAACCGGCTCGTCGCTGCGCGCCAACAATCTCAAAATCATCGACACCGTGCTCGAATCCAACACCCAGTTGATCGCCAATAAACAATCCTGGCTGGACGAGTGGAAGCGGCGCAAGCTGGAAGACATGAAGATGCTGCTCGAAGGCGCCATCAACGCGCTGGGCAAGGTGGGGCTCATGCTCAACGTGCACCAGGCGAACCTTGCGGCGGTGCTCTCCGTGCTGCCGGCGCTCAAGCGGCCGACGATTTCGCACCTCAGCGACCAGCAGTGGCTGGCCGTCAATACCATCCTGGATGAGTCCACCGTGCGCACCATTATTCCCCGGCTGAAACAGGCGGGCGGCGAGGGAATTGTCGAGTACCCGCTCAACAAGATCGTGCTGTGATTCGAATTCTGGAAAGTCGAAATATCGGTGCTTTGCTGGCGCGCCGTGGAGCGCGATTGAGCCAGGCGGAAGCCGTCGTGCGTCCCATTCTCGAAGCCGTCCGCAGCCGCGGCGACCGCGCGCTGCTCGAATACGCCCGCCAGTTCGACGGCCTCGAGCGCAAGTCCGTGCGCGTGCCCGAAGCCGAGCTGCGCGCGGCCCGCCGCAAGCTCGCGCCCGAATTCTGCCGCGCGGTGGAGACCGCCGCCGCCAACATCCGCGCCTATGCCCGCCGCCAATTGCCGCGCGAATGGTCGCGCGAGATGTCGCCCGGCCTGCGCTTGGGGCAAATCGTGCGCCCGCTCGATACCGTGGCGGCCTACATCCCCTCTGGCCGTTACCCCCTGTTTTCCACCCTCATGATGACCGTGATTCCGGCACAAGTCGCGGGCGTCCCCACCATCTGCGCCGCCTCTCCCCGCGCGGTGACGGAACTCTTCGGCACCGCGGCCCTGCTGGGCGTTCGCCAGGTCTTTCAGATGGGCGGCGCGCAGGCCATTGCCGCCTTCGCCTTCGGCACCAAAACGGTCCCGCGCGCCGACCGCATCGTGGGCCCAGGCAACATCTACGTGGCCGCCGCCAAGAAGTTGTTAGCCGGCGAAGTGGGCATCGATTTCATCGCCGGTCCCACCGAGATCCTGATCATTGCCGCCGAAGGCGATCCGGCCCGCCTGGCGGCCGACCTGCTGGCCCAAGCCGAGCACGATGTGGATGCCGCGGCCGTCTTGCTGACCACCTCCAAACGCTTGGCCGCGGCCGTCGCCAAGGAAGTGGATCGCCAACTTGCGTTGCTCCCCGATCCCGCCGTGGCCGCCCAGTCGATTGCCAGGAATTCGGCCATCGTTCGCGTCCCCTCGCTCGAGCGCGCCATCGAAATCGCCAACCGTTTCGCCCCCGAACACCTCAGCATCCCGGATGACCGCCTGCTCGCCCAGGTGCGGCACGCTGGCAGCGTATTCGTGGGTCCGTTCAGCCCCGAAGCAGCCGGAGATTATGCCGCAGGCCCCAACCACGTGCTCCCCACCGCCGGCGCCGCCCGCCAGCGCGGCGGCCTGGCCGTGACAGATTACTTGAAGGTGATTTCCGTACAGCAATTGACCTCCGCCGCTCTTCAGCGTTTAGCCCCCGCAATCACCACGCTTGCCAGGGCCGAAGGCCTGGAAGCCCACGCCCGCTCCGTCGAGGTGCGGTCCCCCACCACGCCCACAAATACACCTTCAAGTCTTCGCAGCCCGCGACGACTTGCTGCTGTGGGGCAGGATTGTATCCTGCGGCCGATTGCCAATCGGCCTTCCTCGGGCAACCTCGTACCGCCGATTTCGCAGGGGGTCCGCCCCACATGAAGCTCCCCAAAGGCGCCATCAAACCCCGCCCCGCGGTCTGGTCGATGGCCCCCTATTCCCCCCCCACCGCCGGCCGCTTGGACAAGCTCCGCCTCGATTTCAACGAGAACACCGTCGGCTGCTCCCCCCACGTCATCAAGTCTCTAAAGGAGCGCCTAGACCCCGCCCGCCTCGCGGTCTATCCCGAATACGGCCCCGCCAAACAGGCCATCGCCGCGTATTTCCACGTACAACCCGACCAGTTCACCTTCACCAATGGCACCGACGAAGCCATTCAGGTGTTCGTCAACACTTACGTGGATGACGGCCAGGAAGTGCTCTTGCTCAAGCCTTCCTACGCCATGTACCGCTTCTATGCGGAGGTGGCGGGCGCGGCCATCACCGAGATCGCCTACCAGCCGCCGGCCATGGAATTTCCGCTCCAGCACCTCCTCGATGCCATCACGCCGCGCACTCGCGCCGTCATTCTCGCCAATCCCAACAATCCCACCGGCACCGGCGTTTCCCTGCTGGGCATCCAGCGCATCCTGCACCGCGCGCGCAAGGCCGTCGTCATGGTGGATGAGGCCTACTACGAGTTTTCGGGTGTCACCGCGCTCGCCGAAATCGAGCGCGTGCCCAACCTGTTTGTGTGCCGCACGTTTTCGAAGGTTTTCGGCATGGCGGCCATGCGGCTCGGCTGCCTCTTCTCGCACCAAGCCAACATCGCGTTTCTGCGCAAAGCGCAATCCCCTTACAGCGTGAATTCGCTCGCCGTCGAGGCGGCGCAGGCCGCGGTCGAGGATACGGAGTACGTTCAGAACTACGTCGCCGAGGTCCTCGCGGCGCGCGAGTTGCTCTGTCTCGGCCTCGAGAAGCTCGGCATCCGCTACGTGCCCAGCTCCGCCAATTTCGTGCTCGGCGATTTCGGTAAGCGCGCCATCGAGGTGCGCGACGCGCTGCGCGAGATGGCCATCCTGGTGCGCGATCGCAGCTATGAAGCGCCCGGTTGCGTGCGCATCACCGTCGGAACCCGCGCGCAAACCCGCCGCATGTTGGCGGCGCTGAGCGAGGTCTGGAAAAAATGAGCCGGCCCATTCTGGTCTTCGACATGGATGGCGTGCTCGCCGACGTCACCGAATCCTACCGCGAGACCATCGCCCGCACCGTGGCGCATTTCACCGGCGTCGAAATCGCCCCCGAGCGCATCCAGGACTACAAAAACCGCGGCGGCTTCAACGACGATTGGAAGCTCACCCACCACATCATCGCCAGCGCCGGCGTCAGTGTGCCCTTCGAGAAGGTTGTGGAGCATTTCCAGAATCTCTTTCTCGGCAATGGCGCCGACGGCCTGATCTTGCGGGAGCGATGGGTGGCGCGCCCCGGCGTGTTGGAGAGCCTCAACCAACGTTTCCGCTTCGCCATCTTCACCGGCCGCCCCAAACCCGAGGTCGAGCTGACTTTGCATCGCTTTGCGCCGAAGCTGGTTTTCGATCCGATCATAGGCATGTACGACGTGGCCAACCACAAACCGGCGCCCGATGGCCTCCTCCAAATCCGCAACTCCGGCGGCGATTCCAAGCTCTACTACATCGGCGACACGCCCGATGACGCACGCTGCGCGCGGGCCTCGGAGGTCGCGTTCATCGGCGTCGCCGCGCCCTCGAATCCGCGCTATCTCGACCTGGTGTTCCGGTTTCAGGCGGCGGGCGCGTTCGCTATCGTGGACGACATTAATTGCCTGGAAGAGGTGTTTTCATTATGAGGACCGCTACCGTTCGGCGCGATACCAGGGAGACGCGGATTTCGGGCGCGCTCAAGATCGAAGGGCGCGGCAAGTACCAGATCTCCACCGGCATCCGCTTCTTCGATCACATGCTCGAGTTGTTCGCCAGGCACGGCGCTTTCGACCTCACCCTGCGCGCCGATGGCGACTTGGCCGTCGATCAGCACCACACCGTCGAAGACGTTGGCATCGTGCTCGGGCAGTTGTTCTCCAAGGCCCTGGGCGACCGCAAGGGCATCAATCGCGCGGGCTACTTTGTAATGCCCATGGACGAAACGCTGGCGGTGGTCGCGCTCGATCTCGGCGGGCGCCCGGCGCTGGTCTACCGGGACCTGGTGAAGGTGCGCCTGGTGGGCGACTTGCAGGCCGAGCTGGTCGAGGATTTTTTCGGCGGCTTTGTCAACCACGCGGGCGCGAACCTGCACGTCCGCGTGCTCTACGGGCGTTCCAGCCACCACAAAATCGAAGCTGTTTTCAAGTGCTTCGCGCGGGCCATGAAGTATGCCTGCTCCCAGGACTCGCGCTTGAAGGGCCAGCTTCCCTCCACCAAGGGGCTTCTATGATCGCGGTCTTCGATTACGGCGCTGGCAACTTGCGCTCGGTCGAGAACACCCTCGCCGAGCTGGGCTCCGAGTATACCCTCGTCCGCGATTCCGAAGGCTTGCGCCAGGCCTCCAAGGTCATTCTGCCCGGCGTCGGCCACTACGGCCAGATGATGCGCGCCCTCGATGCGCTCGACGTGCGCCAGACGTTTCTCGAGCGCATCCGCGCCGGCGTGCCCTTCCTCGGCATTTGCCTCGGTTTGCAGGCCCTGTTCGAGACCAGCGAGGAGGCCCCGGAGGCCCGCGGTTTGGGCCTTTACGAGGGAACGGTGCGGCGTTTCCCCTTGGACGCCCGCGTTCCCCACATGGGTTGGAACTCCCTCGACGTGCGCCGCTCGTCCCTCTTGCTGCGCGGCCTGCCTTCACGCCCGTTCGTCTACTTTGCCCACAGTTTTTACGTCCCCGAGAATCCTCGCGCCGCCGCCACCTGCACCTACGAAGTCCCCTACACCGCGGCGCTCGAGGCCGGCAACGTCTTCGGCGTGCAATTCCATCCCGAGAAATCCGGCCCCGTGGGCTTGAAGATTGTGCGCAATTTTGTGGAGCTGCCGTGTTAGCCAAGCGCATCATCCCCTGCCTGGATGTCACCGCCGGTCGTGTCGTCAAGGGCGTCCACTTCGTCAACCTGCGCGACGCCGGCGATCCCGTCGAGTTGGCGGACCGCTACAACCGCGACGGCGCCGATGAGCTGGTCTTTCTCGACATCACCGCCTCCAGCGACGCCCGCGAAATCATGGCCGACGTAGTGGCGCGAACCGCGCGCAAGGTTTTCATCCCGCTGGCCGTGGGCGGCGGCATCCGCGCCGTGGCGGACGCCCGCCGCATCCTGATGTCGGGCGCCGACAAAGTATCGGTGAATACTGCCGCCGTGCGCCGCCCCGAATTGATTACAGAGCTGAGCCGCGAGTTCGGCGCGCAGGCCGTGGTGCTGGCCATCGACGCGCGCCGCCACGCGCCCGGGAATTGGCACGTCTTCACGCGCGGCGGCCGCGACGATGAAGGCATCGACGCCGTCGAGTGGGCCGCCCGCGGCGAGTCGCTCGGCGCCGGCGAGATCCTGCTCACCTCCATGGATACCGACGGCGTACAGGACGGCTTCGATTGCGCCCTCACCCGGACGGTCTCCCGGGCCACGCACATCCCCATCATCGCCAGCGGCGGCGCCGGCGCCCCCGAGCATTTCGTCCGCGTCCTGACCGACGGCTGCGCCGACGCCGCCCTTGCCGCCTCCATCTTCCACTACGGCGCCTTCACCGTAACCCAGCTAAAAGAAGCCCTAGCCGCCCGCGGCATCCCCGTGAGGCCCCCCGCATGACCCGCAAAAGGGGACAGACGCATTTTTCGCGGCGAAAAATGCGTCTGTCCCCTTTTGCCCCCCGCATGATCCTCCCCTGCATCGACCTGATGGATGGCAAAGTAGTGCAGCTCGTCCAGGGCCGCGAGAAAGCCCTCGAGGGCGCTTCCCCCGACGAAATGCTGCGCCAGTTTTCCCCCTTCCCCCAAATCCAGGTGATCGATCTCGACGCCGCCATGGGCCGCGGCTCGAACGACGATATCGTCCGCATGCTGGCCTCGAAAGCCGTCGCGCGCGTGGGTGGCGGAGTGCGCACCGTCGGCCGCGCGCAAGCCCTGATCGGCCAGGGCGCGCACCGCGTAATCGTGGGAACGTCCGCATTCACCAAGGCTGGCGTCGATGCGCCATTCCTTGAAGCGCTCGGTGCCGCGGTCGGCCGCGAGCGCATCATCGTCGCCGTGGATTCCAGGAACGGCCGCATCGTGGTAAAAGGCTGGCAGGAGGCCACCCAGTTCACGGCCGAAGATGTCCTGCGCTCGCTCGAACCCTATTGTTCCGGCTTTCTCTGCACCTATGTGGACAAGGAAGGCATGCTCCAAGGCACGGACCTCGATTGGTTCCGCCGCCTGCGCGCGGCGACCACCCTGGAGCTGACCGCGGCCGGCGGAATCACCACCATGGACGAAGTGCGCGCTCTGCTGTCGATGGACATCCACGTGGCGTTAGGGATGGCCATCTATACCGGCCGATTGCGGCTGGAGGAACTGGCAGCCATTTCAGGGTAATGGCACCTTTTTGACGGTTTGACCTCGCTTTTTGATGGTATAATTCCGCCCATGCGGTTTTTCTCGACTGTTTCTTTGCTTGGTTGCACCCTGGCATGGTTCCGCCCGGTGGCATCGGCTGGCCAGCTCTTCTATGACTTCAGCGGACCTGGTCCTGCTGGTCCGAGCGCGCTGGCCGTGATTGACACCAGCACAGGGATCGCCCACACAAATCGATGGCAACGTCTATGCCACTGAAGGTAACGGTCTGTACAAGGTCCCTCCGGGCGTTTCCCCGACGGAAGTGGGACCCATGGGCTTCGCCATGGATTCTCATGGCGTTCTGTAATAAACCTCAATCACCGCGGATGTCCCGGGCAGGGCTATCCGCAATCCGGGTGGAAGGCCCTCGGGAAAGGAGGATAATTATGCGCGGGACTCTCATGAGCGTAGTGGTTCTTCTTCTGGCCTGCCGCGCGGCCCATGCCGGCCTGGTCGTCAATGGCGGCTTCGAGACCGGGGATTTCACCGGCTGGACCGTGACTGGGGCGAACGTGCTCAACACGAATTACGGAATCAGCACTAACACGCCCGAGGACGGCGTGTACTGTGCGTGGTTCAGCGGCAGCTCCACCAGCCTGACGTATCTCTCGCAGACCTTCGCGACTGTCCCCGGACAGGAATACTTTGCCAGTGTCTGGATCTCCTACACTCAGCAAGACGCCACCTCGAACGAACTTCAATTCTGGTGGGGAGGAATCGAGGAACTCAATGGGAGCGCTCCCTCTTCAGGGCCCTGGACGAATCTGTCAAACCTGTTCACAGCCACCTCGAGTTCTACCACGATCACCTTCGGATTTCAGAGCTTGGGTCCTCTGAGCCAGCCGAACAATGGGTGGTTTGCTGTCGACGACCTCAGCGTCAACGCCGTGCCGGAGCCGCCAGCCATGCTTCTCTGTAGCCTGGGGCTCGGCGGAGCGCTGCTGGCCGCGCGCAGATTGACGTAAGGTTCCGGGTTAGCAAATCCGCGGCAACTGGTCGCCCGACAGCATGTCTACAATGCGGCTGGGGCCGAGCAGCGTGCGCATCGTCACCATACCCGGGTGCGCGGCCGTTACGCTGCCGATGGCGCACGCATCGCGGCCCATCGGGTGGCGGCGCATGGCGGCCAGCACCGCGTCGGCGGCGGCGGCGTCCACCATGGCGATCAGCTTGCCTTCGTTGGCCACGTAGAGCGGGTCCAGGCCCAGCAGTTCGCAGGCGCCGCGCACCGCTTCACGAACCGGGATGGCGCTCTCCTCGATCTCGATTCCCACGCCGGATTGCTTCGCGATTTCGTTCAATGAGCTGGAGACGCCGCCGCGCGTGGGGTCGCGCAGGGTGTGAATCCGGCCATCGGCGGCAAGCATGGCGGCCACCAGCGTGTCCAGCGCGGCGGAGTCGCTCTCCAGCGCGGTTTCGAACTCCAGGCCTTCGCGCTCGGAGAGAATGGCCATGCCGTGTTCGCCGATCGAGCCGCTCAGGAGCACGCGATCGCCAGGCCGCGCCGCGCCGGCGGATAGCTCCACGCCCTCGGGCACCAGCCCAATCCCCGTGGTGTTGATGAAGATGCCGTCGCCGCTGCCCTTTTCCACCACCTTGGTGTCGCCCGTGACGATCTGGACGCCGGCCGCGCGCGCGGCGGAGGCCAGCGAATCCACCACGCGGCGCAAGGTTTCCATGGGCAGCCCTTCTTCGAGAATAAAGGCCACCGTGAGAAAGAGCGGCTGCGCTCCGCCCATGGCGAGGTCGTTGACCGTGCCGTGGACCGCGAGCGAGCCAATATCGCCGCCGCGGAAGAACAGCGGCTTGACCACGAACGAATCGGTGGTGACGGCCAGCTTCGCGCCGCCCACCGTCACCACGCCCTGGTCGTCCAGCCGCTCGAGCACCGCGTTCCGAAACGCGGGAAGGAAAATCGTCTCGATCAGCTCGGCGCTCAGCTTGCCGCCGCTGCCGTGGCCGAGCAGGATCTTGTCCGTGGTAACCAGGGGCACCGGGCAGATCATGACGTTTTCACGGTATCACGCCGGTATTGATAATACGCGGCGCAGGCGCCTTCGGCGGAAACCATGGGCGCTCCCAGCGGGCTTTCGGGCGTGCAGCGGACGCCGAAGGCGGGGCAATCCACGGGTTTTTTCAGGCCTTGCAGCACTTGCGCGCTGATGCACTCGGCAGGCTCTTCCACGGTGGCGTCCGCCAGGCCGAAGATTCGCTCGGCGTCGTATTCCGCGAACTCGGGACGCAGGCGCAAGCCGCTCCGCGGGATGGGCCCGATGCCGCGCCACTTGCGGTCCGTCACCGCGAAAACGTCCAGCAAAACTTTCTGAGCGATGCGGTTGCCTTCCAGCGTGACCGAACGTACGTACTGGTTTTCGGCCTCGGCGCGGCCTTCTTCGAGCTGCGCCACCAGCATCACAATGGCCTCGATCAGATCCACCGGCTCAAATCCGCCCACCACGATGGGCACCCGGTATTGCCTGCTGAGCGCCTCGTATTCCCAATAGCCCATGACGGCGCATACGTGGCCCGGCGCGATGAATCCCTGCACGCGATTGGCGGGCGATTCGAGCAGCAGGCGGATGGCGGGCGGCACCAGAACATGGGAGACCAGCATGGAGAAGTTCCGCAGCCCCTGCCGTTTGGCCTCGAGGACCGCCATGGCATTGGCCGGGGCCGTGGTCTCGAAACCGATTCCGAAAAAGACCACGCGGCGCTCCGGGTTGGCGCGCGCGATTTTGACGGCCTCCATGGGCGAATAAGCGATGCGCACGTCGCCGCCCGAGGCTTTGACCCGCAGCAGGTCGGTGGTGGAGCCCGGCACGCGCAGCATGTCGCCGTAGGAAACGAAGATCACGTCCGGTTGCGAGGCGATTTGAATGGCCTTCTCCACCACTTCAAGCGGCGTCACGCAAACCGGGCAGCCAGGGCCGTGCACCAGCTCGATCTGAGAGGGGATCAAGGTGTCGATGCCGTATCGCATCAGCGTGTGGGTCTGCCCGCCGCAGATTTCCATGAGGACCCACGGCCGCGTCGTCTTGCGTGCGAGCGCGGCGAGGAGGGCGCGCGCAATTTTGGCGTCGCGATACTCGTCGATGTGCTTCATGGGTCTCTGGGCAAGCTAGAGCATGCCCTACCTCCAGCTTACCGCGCGGTACCCTGGAGGCATGACCAGACGAACGGCAGTAGGACTTCTAGGAGGGGCGATCCCCGCATTCGCCGCCCCGCAACCGCAGCAGCCGGAGATCCCCATAGCGCCGGGACCTTTCCAGGCCACGCGCCAGTCTTTGATGGAGTACCAGATCCCCGACTGGTATCGCGATGCCAAGTTCGGCATCTGGGCGCACTGGGGGCCGCAATCGGCGCCCGAAATGGGCGACTGGTACGCTCGGCAGATGTACATTCAGGGGCACCGCCAGTATAACTATCACGTGAAGACCTACGGTCACCCGTCGAAGGTCGGTTACAAGGACGTCATCCCCACCTGGAAGGCCGAGAACTTCGACCCGAACTATCTGTTGGGCCTCTACAAGAAGGCCGGGGCGAAATTCTTCGTCAGCATGGGCGTGCATCACGATAATTTCGACCTGTGGAATTCGAAGCATCAGCCGCGTTGGAACGCAGTGGCCACCGGGCCCAGGAAGAACATTGCCCAGATGTTCAAGGATGCAACCTTGAAGCAAGGCCTGCGCTTCGGCGTCAGCCAGCACCTGCACGCCAGCTACGAATGGATGGCCACCTGCTTCGGGAGCGACAAGACAGGGCCGTTGGCGGGCGTGCCGTACGACGGCAACGACCCCCAGTACGCGGATCTCTACCATGAGAAGCACGTGCCGGCGGCCCAGCCTGGGGACGTGAGCCACGTGCCGGAGTCGTGGAAGCGGCAGTACCTGCTGCGGCTCCAGGACCTCGTCGATCAGCTCCAGCCGGATCTCATGTACCACGACGGCGTGATTCGCTTCGAACGCTATGGGCTGAGCCTGGTGGCGCATCTGTACAACCAGAGCGCCCGCCGGCACGGCGGCAAAGTGGAAGCCGTATACACCAGCAAGGGCATGGAAGACTGCCAGACCGGGACTTGCGTTCTGGATTTCGAGCGCGGAATCGCCCAGGGCATCTGGCCCCACCCCTTCCAGACCGATACCTGCATCGGCGGCTGGCACTACGACCGGGACGTCGTGTACAAGACCCCTAAGCAGTGCATCGACATGCTGGTCAACGTGGTCAGCCGGAACGGAACCCTTTTGTTGAACTTCCCGCTGAAATCCGACGGAACGCTGGATTCGAGAGAGATGTCGATTCTCTCCGAGATCACGGCATGGATGGCCGTCAATAGCGAAGGCATTCATGGCACGCACCCCTGGAAGGTCTGCGGCGAAGGCCCCAGCGTGGAGGGAACAGTGAGGGATACCAGCGTCTATAAGCCGCTGCCTCCCATCTCCGATTTGTCCCCCGGCGCTACGCGATCGGCCGGCGGACGCGACAGCGGCAAGCCGTTCACCGCGCAGGATGTCCGATTCACCGCCAAGGGCTCGACGCTCTATGCCTTCGTGATGGGCTGGCCGGACCGGGAGGCGGTCATCAAGTCTCTAGCGCCGGCGGACAAGGTTGCCAACGTAGAATTGCTGGGGTTCAAGGGGAAGCTGCAATGGTCGCAGGATGAGGCCGGGCTGAGAGTCGCCATGCCCGCCGAAAAGCCCTGCGAGCACGCGATTGTGCTGAAAATCGCTCTGGCGTAGTGGGTGGCGCACGCTCCCGGCGTGCCGGGCCCAGCAACCGGAGAAGTTGGGCCGCCAAAATTTACTTTGGATTCACAATGATTTGGTTTATAATGTATTTTGCTTTTCACCGAATGAGGTCTTCCGCATGAAACGAGCGATCCTTGTGTTGGCGATTGTGGCCGTCGCCGCGGCGGCCTGGTGGTTCGAGCGTCCGCGTCCGCAGACGCTCGTGCTCACCGGCACCGTGGATGGCAACGAAGTGGTGGTGGGCAGCAAGATCACCGGCCGCATCGTGAGCCTGGCGGTCGACGATGGGCAATGGGTCAAGACCGGCGACTTGATTGCCGTGCTCGACCAGGACGAGTTGCGCGCCGACCAGGGCGCCGCCGGCCACGCCATCGCGCAAGCCAGCGCCAGCGCGCGGCAGTCGCTGGCCCAAACCGAGCTGTTGGAACATACGCTGCCCACTAAAGTCCGCCAGGCGGAGGCGCAGGTGGAGCAAGCCCAAGCCCAGTTGCAGCAGGCGCGGGCGCAAGTGGCGCAAACCCAAGCCCAACTGCGGCAGGCGCAGGCGCAAGTGGCGCAAACCCAGGCGGCGGCGGCCAAGGCCCAGGACAACTTCAACCGCATACGGCCGCTGGTCGAAAGGGACATCAACCCGCCGCAAGACTTGGTCGCGGCGCAAACCGATCTCGATTCGGCCAAGGCCAGCGAACAGGCGGCCGAAGCCGGGGTCGAGGCCACGCGGCGCGTCGTGGCGGCGGCCGAAGCCGGGGTCGAGGCTTTCGAGCGCGCCGTGGCGGCGGCGCAGTCCGCGCGGGCGGACGCCCAGCAGCAGGAAATGCAAGTCCCCGTGCAACAGTGGCAGACCGACGCGCTGCGCGCCGCGCAGGCGCAGGCCGAGGCCAATGCCGCCGCCGCCGCCGCGCGCTTCGGCCAGACCCGGATTTTCGCGCCGGCCAACGGCATTGTGACCCTGCGCGCGGCGCGGCAAGGCGAGGTCGTCAACCCTGGCAGTCCGATCGTCACGCTCTTCGACTTGAGCTCCACCTGGGTGGATGCCGACGTTGAGGAAACCTACGCCGATCTCATCGCCATGGGAGAGACTCTGCACGTGCGCCTGCCCTCGGGCACCGAGGTCTCCGGTCCGGTGATCTACAAAGCGGTGGAAGCCGATTTTGCGACGCAGCGCGACGTCAGCCGCACCAAGCGCGACATCAAGACGGTGGCTATACGCGTACGCGTGTCCAATCCCCAGGGCAAGCTCGCGCTGGGCATGACCGCCTGGGTGATGCTGCCGGTACCGGTCATGCCGCCTGCGCCGGTCGCGAGCGTGAAGGACTAGCCGTCATGGAAGCGCCCAGCCAATCCCCGAACGGCGTCGCGATCGAGGTCAATGGCATCAGCAAGCGCTTTGGCGCGCTGCTGGCGGTGGATAACGTCAGCTTCAAGGTCCACGGCGGCGAGATCTTCGGTCTGCTGGGGCCGAACGGCGCGGGCAAGAGCACGCTGATCCGCATGTTGACGACGCTGGTGCCGCCCACCAGCGGCACGGCGGTGGTGGCCGGGCACGATATCATTCGCGACCCCAACGCGGTGCGCTCGAGCATTGGGGTGATTCCGCAGAATATGACCAGCGACCCGGAACTCACCTGCGCCGAAAATATTGGCATACACGCGCGGCTGTACGGCATCACCGGGGCGCGGCGCCGCCAGCGCACGGCGGAGTTGCTCGAAGCCGTCGGCCTCGCGGACCGCGCCAATGCCCTTACCTCGACCCTGTCGGGGGGCATGCGGCGGCGCCTCGAAATCGCGCGCGGCCTGGTGCACGACCCGAAAATCCTGTTCCTGGACGAACCCACCACCGGCCTCGACCCGGCCTCCCGCATTTCGGTGTGGGAGATGATCAGCCATCTGCGCGCCCAGCAGGGCCGCACGCTCCTGCTCACCACGCATTACATGGACGAGGCCGACCGCCTCTGCGACCGGGTCGCAATCATCGACAGCGGCCGCATGGTAGCGCTCGACACGCCGGTGGCGCTGAAAGCCTCGGTGCCGGGCGCCAGCCGCATCGAGCTGCAGTTCGATCCCGATCTACCCCACGGCGCCGCCGATCTGGAGCGGTTGCCGGCGGTCAAGTCGGTGCGCGCGCTGGGTTCGGCCACCTATCGCATCTCGAGCGACCGCGGCCCGGCTTCGGCGCAGGAACTGGTCGAGCTGGCGCGCGCGCTCAAGCTCGAGCTGAAAGCTTTGTCGGTGCAGTCCACCAGTCTGGACGACGTATTCCTGCATTACACCGGCCACGGGTTGGCGGAGACGGAAGAGGCCGCCGCTCCCGCCGGCCGAGCGAAGAAAGGGGGCCCGCGATGAAGCGAGCTCTGGCTTTGGTGGAGCGCGATATGCGCAAGTTCCGCCGCAGCCCGGCGTTGCTCTTCGCCTCGCTGGTGATGCCGCTGCTACAGTTGATCATCCTGGGCAGCGCCTTCGGCGGCAATATCAAAAACGCCCCCTTGGGCGTGGTCAACCTCGACCGGGGACCGCAATCGGTGGATGTGCTGGAACGCCTGCGCGCCGTGGGCGCCAACGCCCGCACCTTTCTGCCCACCGATTACGGCGACCAGGGCGCCGCCCTCAACGACTTGCGCAAAGGCGTGCTGAGCGCGGTTTTGATCGTTCCACAGCATTATTCCCGCGACCTTTTGGAACGGCACCAGCCGCGTCTGGCTCTCATCACCGACAACACCGATCGCACGGTGGCGGGCGCGGTGGGCGCCCAGATGGCCGACCTGGTGGCCTCCATCGACGCGCCCCAGGTCACGCCCCGCGAACCGGCGCAGGCCGCGCTCGACGTGGTCGAGGTCTATCCCTACGTCGATTACATGAAGTATTTTCTGCCCGGTTCGGTGTCCCTGGCCATCTTCATGACCGCCATGATCGGCGGCGGCCTGCTCTTCATCGACGACAAGTCGCGCGGCCTGCACGAAGGCTACATGGTGACCCCCATCACCAAATGGGAGCTGATTCTGGGCTTCAACCTCTCGGGCGTGATCAAGGCGATGCTGGCGGGAGAGACCGTGCTGGTGCTGGGGGCCGTGGTGGCGGGGGTCCCCAACTTCTTCCAGCCGGCGCGCCTGCTGGAGCTGACCCTGATGGTCGCCCTCACTTCCGTCGCCCTGATCGGCATGATGTTCTTCATCATGGCGCGCATCAGCGACCCGCTGGTGCCGCGCGCGATTTTCGGAGTGCTCAACACGCTGCTGTTTTTTCCCAGCGGCGCCGTTTATCCCATCGCCGGCTTCCCCCGCTGGCTGCGGTTGCTGTCCAACTGCGACCCGTTCACCTACGCCGTCCACGGCTTCCGCACGCTGCTGCTCAAGAACGTCGGCATCACCGCGATCACCACCGATGTCTTCGCGCTGGTGTTGACCTCGGCGGTGGTGTTGACGGGCGCCACGCTGCTGTTCCGGCGGACCTTGTGACCATGCCGCGCGCCACCAACAGGACGACCGCAACCAAGGCCATGGCCGCATGGGAGCCGGCTGCCCCTGGATTGTGGTTTTGCAATTGGAAGATCTGGCTGGAGGCGCGCCGGCGTCTGGATCGCGCCCTGGCCCCTTTGAAACTGCGCGTGAGGGAGTTCTGGCTGCTGGCCATCGCCGGCCGCGGCAACGTCGCGGAGCATGAGATTGCAGAGCTGTGCGGGCTCGACCCCAGCTCGCTGGTAGCGGTTCTCGACGGCTTGGAGCAGCGCGGCTGGCTGCGCCGGCGGCGCAATCCGCGCGACCGCCGCGTGCAATGGGTGCAGCGCACCGAGGCCGGAGACCGCTTGTTCGCCCAGGCGCTGCCACGCGCCCAACGCGCCGAGGCGCGGCAGTTGGCGGCGCTTTCCGCGGCCCAACAGCGCCAGTTGGTGGCCGCCATGCGCAAATTGGTAGCGATTTCGAAATGACGAGAGATGCCATGAAACCATTCGGCAGCGTCGTGTTTTTGACCCTTCTGGCGGCCGCGGGCAGCGCCTTCGCACAGGCTCCGTCCGGCGGCGCCTCAGGCCCGTCCGCGGCCGTCTTGCCGGCCTCGGGCCGCAACAACCAGGGCGGCTCGGTCGGCGCCACCGAACTGCCCGTTCCGGGGACCACCACCAGCGTCAACACCCTGAACCCCAGCGTGCAGATTTCCGGGCCTTACAGCGGCAGCACGCGCAGCACCACGGCCATGCCTTTTTCCGGCAAGCTGTCGTTGCAGGAGGCGCTCCAGCGCGGCCTGGCCTACAACCTGGGCGCGGTGGGGCTGGCGCAAACCGTGCGTCAAACCGGCGCGCAGGTGACGGTGGCCCGTAGCGCCCTGCTGCCGAACATCAACGGCAATCTCAGCGAAACCGTGCAGCAAAACGATCTGGCCGCGATGGGACTGCGCATCAGCGTGCCCGGCTTCCGCATTCCCACCATCGCGGGTCCGTTCAACTACTTCAGCCTCCAGGCCAGCCTCAGCCAGACCGTGGCGAACCTGACCGCGGTCGATAACTACCGCGCCGCGCAGGCCACCGCGCGTGCCAGCCAATTCAGCCTGCAGGATGCGCGCGATCTCATCACGCTGGCGGTGGGCGGCGCTTATTTGCAGGTGCTTGCCGCCCAAGCCCGCGTGGACGCCGCGCAATCGCAACTCGACACCGCCAATGCGGTCTTCCATCAATCCAGCGAACAACACACCGAGGGCGTTCTGGGACGGCTCAATGTCGACCAAAGCCAGGTACGGACGCTCACCCAACAACAGCAGATCATTACGCTGCGCAACGATCTCGCCAAACAAAAGATCAACCTGGCGCGGCTCACGGGCCTTGCGCCCAATGCCGGCTATCAGCTTACCGATAGCTTCCCCTTCAGCCCGGCGCCTCTCCAGAGTGTGGATGCCGCCGTGGCCCAGGCCGAACAACAGCGCGCCGACCTCAAATCCGCCCAATCCCAGGTGGAGGCAGCCAGGAAGGCCCTGTCGGCTGCGCGCGCCCAGCGCCTGCCGTCGGTCGCGGTCAGCGGCGACTACCAGGTGATCGGCACCAATCCGGCTCAATCGCACGGAGCCTTCGCCCTGGTCGGCACTCTCGCTATTCCGCTATGGCAAGGTGGGCGAACCGCGGGCGACATTGCACAGGCCGAAGCGGTGCTGGCGCAGCGCCAGGCCGAGTTGGACGACACGCGAAGCCAGATCGAGGCCCAGGTTCGCCAGGCCTGCCTCGATCTGGAAGCCGCCGCCGGACAGGTCGAGGTGGCGCGCAAGAACGTGCAGGTTGCCCAGGAAACCCTGGAGATGGCGCGCGCGCGCATGGAAGCCGGGGTGATCAATACGGTGGAGGTTGTGCAGGCGCAACAGACGGTCGCCAGCGCGCAATTGGACCTGATCGACAGCGTCTTCGCTCACAATTTGGCGAAATTGAGCCTGGCCCGCGCGCTGGGCCATGCAGCCGACGGAGTCTCCAGCCTGCTCAAACCTGAAACGGCGCCATTGCCATGACCGTGCGACGGCTCCCTGCCAACTCCCGCCTCGCCGCGCTGGCTGTTCGTTTCACCGCCGCGCGATTGTGCTCAAGATCGCTCTGGGATAAGAGGGGCTACCCTCGCACCGGATCGGGTTGTCGATGGTTCAACTCGCGGGGTTGCTTGCCAGGGCGGTCGGGCCGGAGTAGGGTAAGAGTTGTGATCCCTCTCGATTTGCCGTTGGCAACCAGGGACGCGCATTTCGCTTAGGTGCCGGGATTGAAGACGCTAGCCTGGTAAATAGCGGGCCGCGGAGCGGGGCATGGGATTCACCTATCGGCGAACTTTCCCGCCTTAACACAACAGGTCTGTTAAAAACGCAACATTCCTGTTGTATTCTAGGATTGTGACAAGCAGCGAATTCAGGAGATGGCTGGAACAGCAAGGATGCTCGTTCTCCCCCGCACAAGGCAGCCACCTCAAAGTTCGGCTTGGCAGGCATTCCACCATCTTGCCGATGCACGGGAAAAAGGAGATCGGCAAAGGGCTGGAGAAGAAGATCAGGAAGGACCTTGGCCTGAAATAGAGGAGACATCATGTTGCGATACCCGGTCATCCTGGAACGCGATACGAACGGAACCATGCGGGTGGAATTCCCCGATGTTCCCGAAGCCAATACCTTCGGCGAGGATGCCGACGAAGCGCTCATGCAAGCCGTGGACGCACTCGAAAGCGCCCTGAGCATGTACGTTGAGGATCGCCGCGACATTCCCAAACCTTCGCCAGTGAAGCCGCGGGGTAAAGCCGTAATCCTGCCTGCCTTGAGTGAAGCGAAACTGGCGCTGTATTCCACCATGCGCGCCAATCGCGTGGGAAAAGCCGAACTCGCACGCCGCCTGAACTGGCATCTCCCCCAGGTGGACCGCTTGCTCGACCTGCTCCACGCCTCCCGGCTCGATCAGCTCGAAGCGGCATTCCGTGTGCTCGGCAAACGCCTGGCCGTCGAAATCCGGGAAGCCGCTTAGCGGGACCTATGCCGCCAAGATCGCCGCTCGCCATAACGATACCTTGCGTGGCCGGCGCGGGATCACGGCGGATGCGGCGCTACGGCGCCGGCCAATGGTGGCAAGGGCTGTTCTCTACAGGAATGCAGACGTACGCCGTCCGGGGCGCCGGCTCCGTGGCAAGTTGGATCGCCGGAACCAGGGGCGTTTATAAGGACTAGCGTCGCAGACCGGCCATGCGCGTGCGATCTCGACTAAGGTGGCGGCTGAGCGTGTGTGCAGTTAACCTTTACAGTTTATCTGTAGATATGATATATTGATCTGGTGAGCAATCGAAAGTCTTCTACTCAGACCGGGCTCGCTTCGACGCTTGCTGCCGAGATCCGTACGGTATGCGGTAAGCTCAAGCGGCGTTTACGCGAGCATGGGGGACGCAGCGATCTGACGCCGTCACAGATCTCTGTTCTTCTTCAACTCGAAAAGGATGGTTCGGCTACGGTTTCAAGTCTGGCGCGAGCGGAAGGCATGCGTCCACAATCCATGAGCGCTGTGGTGACGTCGCTGCAGGAAGCCGGCCTGGTCAGTGGTGCACCTGACCCGAGCGACGGGCGGCAAACTCTGATGTCTCTCACGCCCAAATGCCTGAAGTCGCTTCAGGAGGGCAGGGCCGCGAGACAGGACTGGCTGACCACGACCATCTCACAGAAGCTTTCTGCTCACGAGCAGGAGAAGCTTCGGGCGGCACTCGAACTGCTTACGCGGCTTGTTGAGGATTGAACCCACTGCGTCATGCTTCTTACCCATGTCAACTTTGTATCCGAGGAGAAGAACCCTATGCCGCTTACTACTCTTGACCCCAACACCGCGTTGATCGTCATTGATCTGCAGAAAGGCATCGTCAACGGGAATTTCATTCATCCCATCGGCGAGGTCATTGACCGGACGCGCGCGTTAATAGATGTTTTCCGCGCGAAGAACCTCCCAGTCGTGCTGGTCAATGTGGCGGGACGGGCGCCGGGCCGGACGGAACGGGGTCCGCGCAGCAACGCATCGTTTTCCGAGGGATGGACCGACCTTCTGCCGGAGCTGGATCAGCAACCGAGCGATATTGTCGTCACGAAGCGAAGCTGGGGCGCATTCGCAACAACAAATCTTGAACGCCAGCTCAAGGAGCGAGGCGTTACCCAGGTGGTTGTGACCGGAGTGGCGACATCCGGTGGCGTTGAGGCAACTGCCCGCCAGGCCTACGAGCAGGGGTTCAATGTGACCCTCGCATTCGATGCAATGACCGATATCCGCGAGGAGGCGCACGAGTACAGCATCAGAAACGTCTTCCCTCGTGTCGGTGAGACAGGGTGGACGAAGGAAGTCATCTCGCTTCTCGAAGAATTGTCGGAAGAAAGGAACGCTGCATCATGAATTGGCTTTGGCTTGTCTCGTACTTCTTTGGGGGCGTTTTTGCGGCAAACGCCATCCCTCACTTTGTCGCCGGCACAATGGGACGCCCCTTTCAAAGTCCCTTTGCAAAACCGCCCGGCCAAGGGCTCTCCTCTGCAACGGTCAACGTTGTTTGGGGATTTTTCAACGCGGTAGTTGGGTATCTGCTCGTCGCGCACGTCGGCGCTTTCCATCCGCGGGCAACAAGCCACATCCTTGCGTTCGGCCTGGGCGCGCTGCTCATCAGCATCTTTTCGGCGCGTCACTTCGGCCAGTTCCATGGGGGCAACACGCCGGCGCGCCCATGAAGAATCGAGTGGCCGGCACCTTTCGCTCCCTGAGAAGCTTCAGCTTCCGCATGTGGACGGCTGGCGGCCTGGTTTCCAACGTCGCTACTTGGATGCAGCGCGTCGCTCAGGGCTGGCTTGTGCTGACGCAACCCATCACGATGCGTCAGCGCTGGGTATTGTGATGGGTCTGCAGTTCGCCCCGCAACTTCTGCTCCTGCCCTGGACGGGATCGGCCGCGGACCGCCTCAATCAGCGCAAGCTCCCGATGCTCACCCAGAACGTGAACGGTTCCAGGCTCCGCTCCCGGCGCCACGGCGTCCAGAACCAGCAGCGCGCGGCGGTTGGCGATGCGGTCGAGCAGCGCCAGCCCGTGCGTGCCCCCATCATCGAACAGGACCACATATCACGCGTCGAAACCCAGGGATGACGCCGCGCGGTTCCTGGCGAGGCAGCCTGGCGATTCAGCCGCTATTCCTGCCGCGGCTGGCGCTCGCGCGCCAGGCGCTCGGCCAGGAAGACCTTGAGCAGAGACTGGTACGGAACGTCGCGCCGATTCGCCAGTACTTTGAGATCCTCAATCATGGAGACCGGAAGGCGCAGTGATATCGTCTTCAGAGACGGTCTCAGGTGGACGAGGTTCTTGCGCTTTCCCGCTTGCCAATCCACGTACTCCGTCGAATCCGCGGTGGCCCAGAATTTCCTTTCATCGTCTTCGTTTTTGAATTCAGGAAGTTTCTTCTTCATATCTCTCATAGGTCTCCGTTTCGTTCCGGTTCATGTCTCTGGCCGAAATCACTCGTATGAGCTTCCGCCTGACAGTGAAGGCTACGAACAACCGCCGGCCCGCACCAGTCTGCCCGAGGGCGTAGTATCGCTTCTCCCTCTTCGAATGGCGAAAATCTCTGCGGACCACGAGTGGCGCATGAAAGAATACGTCCTCGGCCTGCTCTGGAGCCACCCGATGCCGTTCCCAGTTCTTGTGGGTATTGGCGTCGTCCCAGTCAAACCCGAGGCAATTCTCCAACGGATCCAGTGCCGCCACAAATTCAGTATACGACCATCGTATACGAGCGGGCCGGCGGGCCGCATTACGCACAGCCAGTGAAGTTGACGGCGGCATAGAAGTCCGCTCTGGCATGAGGGGCGTGGCTCTCACAGGACCTTGCCGGGGGCGGCCAAGCGACTGGCGGTTGAAGTGCGTGGCGCACGCGTGCTTCGCGGCGCGGAAAACGTGTCCGCACGAGTGCGGACACGGCACGCTGAGAGCGCAACACCGCATACTTTTCCCAGAACTTGGAATCCGGCAAGAATTGTGGGGCAGGTTTGCAGGGGTACCCTCTGGGTCCGGCGGGTTGGTAATCCGCCCGAATCGCTTGTAAACAGAACGACCGGCGCCGGTTGAAAACCGGCGCGCAGGATGCAATCCTGCCCCACAATTCATGGATCGTGTCTGGCATGCCAAAAAGTATGCGCCACAATTGCCGCGGCGTTCAGTAACCGCGTACTTTGTCGACCACGTTCATCAGCGGCCAGCAGTGACATGTGACGGATCTGGCGTTCGGGCGAGAATCCACCGCTGTGTGGCGTGAAGATCATGTTCGGGTATCCCTGTCGAGCGCCTGGGTCCTCGCATCCGGCGAATCGGCCCAGCTTGCCCGCATGGTCAAAGGCCGAGAGCGGTGGCGACGGTTTTCGACCACTCAAAAAAAACGGTCTTCTGCCCTTCGCGGTTGCGCCACCAGGAATCGGGGTGGAAGTACTCGCCGGGGGCCGTCACCGTGCGCATGGTGGGACCGCCGCCCATGGCGCGCTCGGCGGCCAGGAAAATGCGCCGCGCGCGGGCGCTGTGGTAGTCGCTGGTGACCAGCAGGAAACTCCGCACGTTGCGGCGCCGCAGCTCGGCCAGCACAACGCGGGCTTCCTCCCGCGTGCTGAGCGCCGAATGCGGCAGCGCAATGAACCACTGCGCCGGAAAGCCCTGGCGGACGGCATAAGCGATGGCGTAATCGCTCTCGTGCCCGCCGTAGAAACCGCGCGGACCGCTGATCAGCGCGGCCGGAACATAGCCCTCGCGGATCAACTCCGCGGCCTTCTCGATGCGATGCCCCTCGTAGTCTCCGGCCAGCACCACGGCGATGTCGGCCTTGGCCGGGCCGTCGTCGTGCACCAGCGCGTAGCCGAGCACCGGAAGCCATAGCGAACGGCTGAGGATGGCAGCGGCCGCCAGAACCAGGCACGCGGCCAATAACTTAAGGCGGAGGAAACCAGGGCGGGCCACGAACTATTTCTCGTCCGTGGAGTTCTTTTTCTGATCGAGATTCCCGACCGTTTTCAGGCGCTGGTACAGGCGCTCGACCTCCGCCTCATCTTCCGGCTTGAGGATGCGATAGCGGGGCGGGGGCGCCGGTTTGCGCTCCGCGCCGGTGGCCAGCACTTCACCCCAATACTGGCGGTACGGGATGCCGTCGATGAGCGCATCCCGCGAGAGGCGCCGCAGATGCCGCAGCAGGCTGTTGCAGGAATCCAGGTCGCCGGAATAGACCAGCACCAGGCGCGAATCGTCGAACAGGGTAATCCGGACAATCAGCGGCGAGATCCACCCGGTGCGGTCGAGGCGCCGGATGTCTATCCAGGGGATCATGCGCCTTCCGATGGTGAGGTAGCCTTCGTGAATCTCGACCGCGGGGCGCAATGCCATGAGGAACAGGAACGCGGCGGTCAGCACGAACAGCGCCGCGGGTATGAACGCCAGCGGCGATTGCCATCCGACCCATCCGGAGCAGACGGCCAGCACCCCGGCTGTGATTCCCAGCCAGAGGTAATGTCGCGCCGGCAAGTAGCGAGTCGTCGTAAGCCCCGTCCCCCTTTTAGACTACTCCCCCGCGCACACCTCGTCAATGCACTTGAGCGACTTGAATCGTGCGCCAGGTGTAATGGATCCCGCTCCAGACGGTGAAAGCCGCGCAGGGCCAAAGCATGACTCTGGCCGCGCCCGCGTCTCCGGCTATCGATACCACCACCGTGAGAATCTGGACCAAGGTGGATACCTTTCCCCAAATGCTGGGAGGAAACTGCCTGACGGATGTGAGTAACATTACACTTGCAGCCCCGGCCAGGATATAGAAATCGCGGCCGAAGACGATCCCCACCAACCACCATGGCATCATGCCGGCGCCGGCCAGCGCCAGAAAGGCTCCGCTCAACAGGCACTTGTCCGCGACCGGGTCGAGCCAGGCGCCCGCCGGCGTGGCGAGGCGAAAGCGGCGGGCCACGGCGCCATCCAGGATGTCGGTGAGTGCCGCGGTGAAGAACAGCGCCAGCGCCAGGGTATGGCGGCCGTCCAGAATGGCCAGGATGACGAAGGGAACCAGGACGAAGCGAAGCAACGTGAGCAGGTTAGCGGCGTTGACCGGGCGCGTCATCTCAAACGAGTGTAGCGCGGAAGCCGCAGGGGTCCCACAGGGCGGGGCATTCACAAAGAGCTTGCCCCGCCGTGGAGGACATTCTCTTGTCTTTGCAATGTAGTCGGATGGCGGCCGGAATCGTCTCAGAAATCTTCGCGATCTTTCACTTCGCCGGCCCCGGCCGAGGGCCGGCACGGGTAGACTTGCGGCGTCGCCTGGAACTGCCGCTGGTAGGCGCGCGTTATCTCCTCGCCGAAGCGCGCCGCCGCATCGGGGCGCAGCATGGTGACGGTGCAGCCGCCAAAGCCGCCGCCGGTCATGCGCGATCCGAAAACGCCATCGATGGCGAGCGCCGTCGCCACCAGGAAATCCAGCTCCGCGCAGCTCACCTCGTAATCGTGTTGGAGGCTGCGGTGCGATTCCACCAGCAGCTTACCCATGAGCGCCAGATCGCCGCGCGCGCTGGCTTCGACGAAACGGCCGACGCGCGCGTCCTCCGTCACCACGTGACGGGCGCGGCGAGCCACCACCGCGGGCAGGGAAGACGCCACGGATTCGAGTTGTTCGGGCGACACATCGCGCAGGCTCGCCACTTCCGGAAATTTCTCCTGGATGCCCGCCACGGCGGCGGCGCACTCCGCCACGCGGTCCTTGTAAGCCGAACCGGCCAGCGCGTGTTTCACCATGGTGTTCACGGCGACGAAGGCAATGCCCGAAGGAAGCTCGACAAAACGGTGGCCCAGGCTGCGGCAATCGATCTCCACCGCCGAGTGCTCGCGGCCGAAGACCGAAATGTACTGGTCCATGATGCCGCAGGGCATGCCCACGAAGTTGCGCTCCGCGCGCTGGCAGAGGCGGGCGAGCGACAGCGGATCGAGCGAGCGGCCGGCCAGCAGGGCCAGCGCCGTGGAGACTTCCAGCGCGGCCGAAGAGCTTAGCCCCGACCCTTCCGGCACCGTGCTGCGGATGAGCAGGTTGGCGGGCGCGATGGCCAAGCCCGCGCATAGCAATTCCTGGGCCACGCCGATGGGGTAATCGGTCCAATGCCGCGCCGGTTTGAGCGCGCCGATCTCAGACGTGTTCCACTCGCGCATTTCCTTGCGGAATTCGGAATAAATGCGCAGCTTGCCGGGCCCAGAGGGCGCCCCGGAGGGCGCCGCGGCGATATAAGTGGCCAGATCGAGCGCCACGGGCAGCACGAACCCGAGGTTGTAATCGGTGTGCTCGCCGATCAGGTTGACGCGTCCCGGGGCGCGAAAGACGCGCACCCCTTCCGCCGAGCCGTACAGCTTGCGGAAGTCCTCTTTCACGGGGCTCTCCGCGAGGCTCTCCGCGAGGCCCGCCATGCCATCAACAGCATGAACAGGCCGAACACCAGCATCGCGAGGCCGCTGTACAGGTTGACGTTGGCATCGCTCAGTGCGGCGCGCGTTTCCGGCGCGAATACGCCCATCCCCAGCAGGATGAGACCGAGCAAAGTGAAAAACCAGCCCGAAGGCACTCTTAAGTCCAGCATGTCAGGCAAACCAGATATTCAATACCAACAGGATCGCAATTATGATCACAGCCAGGGGAGCGGGGCGCTGGTACCAACTGCCGCGGTCCTGGGGGATCTTCGTCAGGCCGTAGACCAGCCCTTCCAGATCCTTCTCCGGGCGCGGTTTGGTGGCCAGACTGACCAGTAACGTCACCAGGAAGCAACTGGTGAAGGCCATCAGGGCGATCCAGAAACTTTGGGCCATGACGGAGGGGAAAGTGTGGACGGTGCCCAGGATGCCGCCCTTGCCCTCGGCCACCGTCAGGCACCAGGTGAGCGAAGCCGCCACCGTGCCGGTGACCAGCCCGGAGAACGCCGCGTGGCCGGTGCCGCGCTTCCAGAACATGCCCAGCAGGAAGGTCGCGAAGAGTGGCGCGTTGACGAATCCGAAGACCAACTGCAACAGGTCCATGATGTTGTCGTAGCGGGTGGCGACGTAGGCGGCCCCGATGGAGAGCACCACGCCGGCGACGGTGGTGGCGCGTCCGACGTTGAGATAGTGCCGGTCGGGCGCGTTCCTCCGGATATAGGTTTGGTAAATGTCGTAAGTCCAGACCGTGTTGAAGGCGGTGACGTTCCCCGCCATGCCCGACATGAACGACGCCACCAGGCCCGTCAGCCCGACGCCCAGCATGCCGGCCGGATAGAACTTGGCCATGAGGGTAGTGATGACCAGGTTGTAGTTGGGAGCGCCGTTGTCAAGCGGGATGCTGTAGCCGACGTGCATGTTGGCTAGCGCCACGGCGGCGATGCCGGGGACGATGACAATGAAGGGGAGGAACATCTTGGGGAAGGCTCCGATGAGCGGGGTGCGGCGGGCCGAGTTCATGGAATCGGCCGCCATGGCGCGCTGGATGACGAGGAAATTGGTACACCAGTAGCCGAAGGAGAGCACAAACCCGAGTCCCGCCACCATCCCGAAAAGCTCCACGCCCATGGGATTGGATTGCGGGCTTCCCATGTAAGTCCAGGCATGGGTCATTACCTTCCCGGACATGCCGCCGGCAAGGGTTGTGGCGCCGAGGCGCGCCTGGATGCCCTGCCATCCTCCGGCCTTGGCGACTGCGAGAATGGCCAGCGGAGAGAAGCCGGCCACGATCAACAGAAACTGGAGGACCTCATTGTAGATGGCGCTGGTGAGCCCGCCCAGGAAGGTATAGACCAAAACGATGGCGGCCGAGAGCAGCACCGACATATTAAAGTCCCACCCCAGCACCAATTGCAGCAGCTTGCCCAGGGCATACATGGAGATTCCCGAGGAAAAGATCGTCATCACGGCGAACGAGAAGGCGTTGTACGTGCGCGTCTTTTCGTCGTAGCGCATTTTGAGGTACTCGGGAACCGAGCGGGCTTTGCTGCCGTAGTAGAACGGCATCATGAAAATTCCCACGAAGAGGATGGCCGGAATGGCGCCGATCCAGTAGAAATGGGCGGTCATGATGCCATACTTGGCGCCCGAGGCGGACATGCCGACCAGTTCCTGCGCGCCCAGGTTGGCCGCGATGAATGCCAGGCTGGTGATCCACACCGGGACCGAGCGCCCGGAAAGAAGAAAATCGCCGCTGGTGGACATCTTCTTCCGAAGTATCCAGCCGATGCCTAGAACAAAGGCAAAATAGACGGCCAGAATGGTGTAATCGACCGGAGCGAGTTTCAAGCGAAGAGCCTCTCCATTCTCCGAAGTTTCAGATGCGGAACACCGAGTTTATCACACGAGGTTTGGTGAAGCTGCTACCGGTCCTGCACCCGCCCCTTCCACCTGCCGCCCGCGCCGCGCCAATAGCACACGGCGGAATGGATGGTGGCGCCCAGATAGAAGGCGGCGATGGCCGGCAGCAGCGGCGCCCACGCGGGCGACCGGCGGTAAAACCGGAGGGTGGGGAAGTAGGCGACGCTCATCAAAAGCCATCCGCCCGCGCCCAGCGCGGCTGCCGGCCCGCGCGCAGCGATTGCCAGCGCGGGCGGGACCATGTACGTCAGCGCCAGTCCCCGCACGGCGCCGATCAACAGCCAGAAGGAATGATGGAGCTGAGCGAAGGCGCTACGCGAAATCACGCGGCCGATTTCGCCCCACGCGGCGTATCCGCGGACGCTCTGGGTGGCGGCGCTCAGGCCCAGCCAGACGCGGCCGCCCGGTCGCCCCACCGCGCGGGCCAAGGCGCAATCGTCAATCACTTCGCCGCGTATGGCAGCCAGGCCGCCCACCCGCTCGAGCATTTCGCGGCGGATCAGGATGCATCCGCCGGCGGCGGCGGCCGTTCCGCGCCGCAAGCTGCCAACCCAGGCCGGCGGATAGAGCATGGAAAAGAAGAGTACGAAAGCCGGGATGAGCGCCCGCTCGGCCAATGTCCGGCATTCCAGCGTCGCTATGAGAGAGACCATGTCGTAACCGCAAGACCCGGCGCGCGCCACCAGTGCCGACAGGTTCTCGGGCGGATGCACGATATCGGCGTCCGTGAGCAACAGGTATTCGGCCTGGAAGCGCTGGGCGGCGCGAATGCCTTCCGAGGCGGCCCACAGTTTGCCGGTCCAGACCGGGGCCGCGCCGCGCGCGGCATCGGCCGTGCCATCGGCGCTATCGTCGTCCACCAGCACCAGGTGGAACTCACCGGGGTAGCGCTGCCGGGCGAGCGAGCCGACGGCGCGCGCCACCACCAGCGCCTCATTGCGCGCCGGAATCACCGCCACAACCCCGGGCGCCGCGGCGGGCAGCGCGCCTTCGGGCGACGCGTCGCGCATGTACCAGAATCCACCGCGCCCGAGCAGCAGGCAAATCCAGATAGCCAGCGCCGCCGCACCCGCCAGGTCCAGAAGCATAGATCCGTATTATCGCGCGCGTATTGGGTCACCCCACTGGTGCCTGTTCTATCCCCGCAGTTTCGACGTTCTCAGGTGAGAAATAGAACACTGACAACCTACTATTCAGATTAGAAGCGCGGACCAGTTTTCAATCAAACCAGGCCTTAAGGGAAAATGAACTTCTCGATCCCTATCGTATTCACCGTCACGGCTGGCTTCGCAGTTGCCGAACTCTCCGCCGGTACTGTTAATCAATTGCCGGTTCTGGCCGATCCTCCGGTCGCGTATTACCGGGTTGGCGAAGCGCCTGGGTGCGCCATGGCTGTCGATTCATCGATGAATGCGTATGATGGGGTATATAGAGGGACATCGAGATGGACAGTTCAGAAACTGAACATCCCACTCACGATCGAAGCTTGGATACAACTCATGGACGATTTCCAGGCCAATGGGAGGATTCTCGACAAAGTGGAGCCTGGCGCCGGCGATAGTTACGGGTTGGATATTTCAACTTCGGAGGTTGAGTTGTCCGGTTCGACCTACATGGTTGGCGCATCCGGCGGGTTGGGCCACGATTTTCCGTTTATGGATGAAGTGCTTGAAACGTCCGGTGCGTATGCCTCCTCTTCCTCTTACGCGAGAGCCGCGCGCACTGGCGCCGCAAGTAAAGGCTCATTCGAGACTCGGGGTATGCTGCGCGAAATGGCGAATCACCGCTACGCGCGGATGCCGGTACACGCGGAATCTCACTACGGGGCCGAGACCCCATTTGAGATTCTGACCTTATTAGGGCTGGGTCTGATACTGTTCGGATTAATTCCGCGAGGGTGCGGCACCCCCCTGAAGTTTCGCGGTTCCGATGCGGGGCTTTCACATGCCAGAATCTCCCGGGTGGGCGGGGTGAAGCTTCGGAAACGTTCGGAGCCCGAGCTGAACTCGTTTTCGGCGTGCTATGCAACCATAGCAGTGCAAAAGAAGCCCCCCTTGCGCAATGCGTAGCCCGTGTGGCGTACCGGCGCCCGGGAGCAGGCTGAAATCAAACGCGCCGGGGCCAACCGACTGCCGCTTCAGGATGCTCCCCCGACACCGGGTGGAACCTACCGGGATATCCCTTTCGGGCGAGCGAGCCATCGCGCGCGGGAACCCGCTACACTTGTCCCTGATGCGAAGACGATGGATCGGAATCCGGGCCAGCGCTGTACTCGCGATTCTCGGCAGCGTGGCTACGCTGCCGATGGCCGGAATGATGGCGTGGGGCATGTTTCACGCGAAGCCGCCCGCGGAAATGGCCCTACCGCCCGCGGCGCTGAAAGTCTTCGGCGTCGCCATGGGTGCGTTGTTCGCCGGCGTTGGCGCCTGGGGAATCTGGACGGCCGTGGCAGTTTTCCGCCGGCGCGGTTGGGCGCGCATTTCCAGGCTGGTCTTGGCGGCGCTCCTGGTGTTCATGGGCGGGAGCGCGATGCTGGAGAAGGTTCGCTGGGGCATCGCGGCATCCTATGGGACACTGGCGCTGATCGGCGCCTGGTGGCTGGGCCTGTTCAACAGGGGCGCCACGAAACAGTACTTCGCCGAAAGAGAGCCTGCGCGCGAAAGCGCCCGCCCGCTGAGCATCGGCATCATTGGATGGTACCTGCTCGCCGGCGCCGCCAATAGCATGGTCTCCCTGGCGCGTCCGAAATTCATGCAGCAAATGCAACGGGCCGCGCCGGGATTCATTCCCACTGCCGCAGCCAAGCCCCAAATGGGCAATATGTGGGTGTTCGGCCTGATTAGCGCGGCGGCCTTTGCCGTTCCGATTTAGTTCCTGGCGCGCCGCCGCGCGGCGTTCCCGCAAGCGTAATCAACTGCATCTCTGTCACATCCGCTATGATCTCATCCATATGCGGAAACCCACTTTCGATCCCGGTCTGACCCAGCAGTTCACGGCCCCTTTGCGGCGGGTCATCAACAAAGATGGCAGCTTCAACGTGCACCGCCGCGGGGCCTCGTGGCGCGATTTTCATCCGTACCTGCACCTCATCAATCTGAACTGGCCGACCTTCCTGCTGGCCCTGTTTGCCGGCTACATGGCGGCCAATATGCTGTTCGCCGCGGCCTACTATTCGTTGGGCCCGGGCCAGCTTCAGGGCGCCGACGCGCCCACCGCCTGGGGGCGTTTTCTCAACGCCTTCTTCTTCAGCTCCCACACGCTCAGCACGGTGGGGTATGGCAATATCTCGCCGAAGGGCACGGCCGCGAACATGGTGGCGTCGCTCGAAGCATTGGTGGGCGTCCTGGGTTTCGCCGTGGCCACGGGTCTGCTGTTCGGCCGCGTCTCACGCCCCTCGGCCAAGATCGGCTTCAGTGAGAGCATGGTGGTGGCCCCGTACCAGGAGGGATCCAGCCTCCAATTCCGCGTGGTCAACCGCCGCGCCAATTCGCTGATGGAGATGGAAGCCCGCCTGCTGCTCATGACCGTCGAGACCGGCAACGGCGAGCACCGCCGCAGCTACCACGTATTGCGGCTGGAGCGTGAGCAGGTCCTGTTCCTTCCTCTTACTTGGACCATCGTGCACCCCATCGACGCCGAAAGCCCCCTGTGGGGCAAGTCCGCCGCGGATCTGGAACGGCTGCAAGCGGAGGTTTTGATTCTCATCAAAGCCTACGACGACACCTTCAGCCAGACGGTGCTGGCGCGCCACTCCTACCGGCACGACGAGATCGTGTGGGGCACCCGCTTCGCCCCGGCCTTCTATGTGGATGGCGAAGGCGACCTGGTGCTGGAGCTGCGCAAAGTGGGGGAACTGGCGTCCTAGCCCAAGTTCCGCAGTTGGAAGAATAAACTCTTTGCTTTCAAGCGCCGCATGGGCGAGTTTCCACTACATTGCCGCTCGTTCCAGTGCGCTGGGCAGCTTCAGGCCGAGCCGCTGGAGCAAGATCTGCTGGTGCTCGGTGGCCCGGCTGATGCAACGCTTGCGGATCACTTGCCCGGATCTGGTCGGCAGCACCACATCGACCATCGCGATCTCCGACAGGGCCTCGAACACTTGCCTCGGTTCGTCTCCCAGTCCCGCCTCGCGGCAACTCGCGGCGAGAGTCTTCCAGAGCACATAGGCCAAAAAGCAAACCAGGATGTGGGCCTGCACTCGATCTTCTTTCTGATGCCGCACCGGGCGGATCCCCAGGTCGGACTTGTGAATGTGAAACGCTGCCTCGGCCTCGGTCAACTGGATGTAGGCCCGCCACAGATCTTCCGGGCTCCAATCGGTCACGTTGCTGCGCAGCACGTAACAGCCCTCACTCAAGCGCGCCCACTCTCTCCAGGCTTCCACCTTCGACCACCGCAGGCGAGCGAACCCGCCGCCGTCCGTTTCCACTTTCACTTCGAACAGCGCGGCCGCTCGCGTGTTCCGCCCCAGCAACCGGCCCACTCGTGTGGCGATCGTCACCGGCTTCTGTTTCTTCTTCAGGCAACTGGTCTGGATCTTTCCGAGGCCTTCCTCAATGCGCTTCTCGAAACGCTCGTGCATGGCCTGCTCTTTGGCCCGCCGCTCCGCGCTGCGGCACAGGATGAAAACCTCCTCCCCGCCCGGCGCCGGTGTGATGCGAACTTCCAGCCCCGCATGCACCAACCGCCAGTCTTCGCTCAGCAACTCCTGCTCGAACTTGCGCATGGAGTTCTTCGCCGTCCCTACGATGTAGCGCCGCCCACCTTCGCGCAGGAACTCCACGTTGTCCTCGCCCGCCATCCCGCGGTCCATGACCCAGATCCGGCTAGCCCGGCCATAGAGCCCTTCGATGTGCCCGACCATCTCTTCCAGCGTGGTGGCGTCGTTGCGATTGCCGGCGAAGATCTCGTAGCCCAGCGGCATCCCGCAACGGCTCACTACCAGGGCGATGTTGACTTGCTTGCAGTCCGGCCGATGGTCGCGCGAATAGCCCCGCTGCGCTTGCGAGTTCTTCTCCGCCTGACCTTCAAAGTACGTGCTGGTCACGTCATACAGCAGCAGATCGTAGTCCAGCTCGAACAACTCTCCCAGCTTCTCCTTCAGGTGTTTCTCCAGCGCCGGCTTGTGCGGCAGCAAAGCATCCAGCGCCCGGTACAAGCGGTCCTCGTTGACCTTCTCGACCGGCACACTCAACAGGTCCGGTAGCGCGCTGGATTCGTAGAACCGCTCTGCCCAGTGCAACTCACTGGAGGGGTCGCACAGTTGCCCGAGCACCAGCACTGTCGCCATCAGCGGCCAGGGAATCTCTTCTCGTCCTTGGGGCAGCTTCTCTTCCAGAAAGCGATCCAGATCCAGCCGGCGCAGCAGCTCCAGCCCCAGCCAGGGGCCGCCGAATTTCCGGCTGCGCTCGACATGCACCCGCTTCACATCGACTTCCACCCATTCCGGCTGAGCCTCCAGAAACAAGCTGCCCTGCTGGGTGGTCCTCCCTTCGGCACAGCGCTTCACTCCCAGGCGGCCACGTTCATCCATCGCGCCCAGCCAAGCCACCACGCGCTGCCGCGGTCCGCGCTGGGTGCGATAGCTCTCTACCAGGGCCCAGTAAGCGTGGCGCTTGCCGTCCTTCCTCCGATAGCAGGGCCGCACGTACATAGCTCCATACTACGGATCTACGGCTCCGATTCAAGAGGGTTGGTCGTCACTACATCGGCTTTTCGGAACTCTGAAACTCAGCCGCGGCAACAGCGTGATGGAAACAAAAGACGGCTCTCTTGTCCGCTGGGTTCGGCAGCCTTAAAACAGGCCAAAAAAAGTTGCGGAGTCACCTCAACTGCGGAAGTTGGGCTAGCGGGCCTTGCGCTTGCCGAGACCCTCCGCGATCATCGCGGTCACAAGGGTGTTGAGGCTGACCCCCTCTTGGCGCGCCCGCGCGGCAAGGCGTGAATGGAGCGATTTCGGAACGCGTTGCCGCCATTGCCCGCTGGAGGTCGCGCTCTTGCCAGGCTTCGGAATCGGGTCCCCGAATTCCTTCATCGTGAGCAATGCGGATTTCAGCGCATCGCGACCGTTTGCGATGGCTTCTTCGGGTGCTTCTCCGTCCGAGATGCACCCCGGGACATCGGGGAACTCGATCAGATATCCGCCGCCATCCTCGGTTGTGAGCGGGCGGATGGTAAATGGATAATCTTCCAGTCTCAGTTTCTCTTGTTTCATTTTGCGTCCTCCTTGGCATCGATGAGCGCCAGGAATCGGCGGATATACACCGGTTTGATAGGCCGCGCGGCAGGCACGGAGAGATGGATGCCGGGATCGGAGTGCCTAAAGGTAACGTGGCTAGTCCCGTGCTGCCGATAAGCAATACCGAAACGATCCGCGAGCACCTTCAGATCCTCAATCCGCCAGTCGCGCGGATTGTTCCGCATCCTGTTCAGAATCTTCGCTGTGTTGGCCGTGCTCTAATGGTATCACATGCGGTACCATTGCCACCAAGGTGAGTCCCACCGGCGCACTGCGCTGCGAACGATCTACAGCGGATCAGCCGTGTAACAGCATCGTGGTTTCAAATCGGTTATGTCTGCGCGTGCACCCCACGGTGTGAGCCAGTTTAGGCGATCAAAGGCGCTCCAACAATGTAGGGGGCAAGCCCTTGGGGACGGAACTGAAATAATTTAGGCATATTGCCAGCTACGATCTGGTCATTCCGCTTGTCTGCGTACCAATGGGAAGCATTTCTCACGACGTCCCGGCAGAAGTACTCCGCATCAAGGCTCAGGACAGATTTCTGAGTTCCTGCCATCATCATCCTGTCCCCATGGGATCTAACCTTATTTCCGACAGTGAAGATAACGCGCTCATATTGCATTCGTGGATGGCCGAATATCGCTTGATGGATGACTCCACACCGTAGGCAGTAGAGGTCATCGCCGGTTAACATCGGATAATCCGGCGCAAGCCAGATGTCAAACCACGCCGTATATTTAGATCCACTCGCCCTTCCATCTGGCGACTCTAAGGCTGCGCAAATATCTGGAATGGCGAGACAGTTGGCGACGGCCATGTAATACAGACCAGCTCTGAGCGCACGCTCAATTTCCGCAAAAATCATCTCCATCTTCGAGTCCTTCGGTTCAGAATCACCCCAGCAGATCCGCCGTGCTGAAAAAGAACCTTAGCTCGGTCTCCGCGGTTTCCGGAGCGTCCGAGCCGTGCACGCAATTGCGCTCAATGCTCGCGCCGAAACGCTGGCGGATGGTGCCCTCCGCCGCGTTGGCGGGGTTGGTGGCGCCCATCACCTCGCGCCACTTGCGGATGGCGTCCTCCCGCTCCAGCGCCATCACGATGATGGGCCCTTCGGTCATGAACTTCACCAGCCCGGCGAAAAAGGGCTTCTCCGAATGCACCGCGTAGAATCCCTTGGCCTGCTGTTCGGTGAGGCGCGTCATGCGTAGCGCGAGAATCCGAAAGCCGGCCTTTTCGATGGTGGCGAGAATCTCGCCCGCGTGCCCGGCAGCCACGGCGTCCGGCTTGATGATGGCGAACGTGCGTTCCAAACTCATAGACGGCTCTGCACCTTCTCTCCTATTTCGGCCGGCGTGGAGCAGACCGTGATGCCCGCCTCCAGCATGGCCGCGATCTTATCCGACGCTTTCCCGGAGCCGCCCGCGATGATCGCCCCGGCGTGGCCCATGCGGCGTCCCGGCGGCGCAGTCTGGCCCGCCACGAACCCGATCACCGGCTTGCGCACGTTGGCCTTCACGAAAGCCGCCGCGGTCTCCTCCGCGTTGCCGCCGATCTCGCCGATCATGACGATGGCCTCGGTATCCGGGTCCTGGTTGAACAGCGTCAACGCGTCCACGAAATTCGTCCCGATGATGGGATCGCCGCCGATCCCGATGCACGTCGATTGCCCAATGCCAAGCCTGGTCAACTGCCCCACGGCCTCGTAGGTCAAGGTGCCCGAGCGCGACACCACGCCGACGTTTCCCTCTTTGTGGATGTGTCCCGGCATGATCCCGATCTTGCACTTGCCGGGCGAAATGATGCCTGGGCAGTTCGGCCCGATCAGCCGGGTTTGCCGGTGCCGCAGGAACTGCCACACCTTCACCATGTCCAGGGTCGGAATCCCTTCCGTGATGCACACCACCAGCGGCAGACCCGCGTCGGCGGCTTCCATGATGGCATCCGCGGCGAACGGCGGCGGAACGAAAATCACCGACGCGTTGGCGCCGGTCTCTTTCACCGCCTGCTCCACCGTGTCGAACACCGGCAGGTCCAGGTGTTTCGTGCCGCCTTTGCCGGGCACTACGCCGCCCACCACGTGCGTGCCGTAGGCGATGGCCTGCTCTGTGTGGAAGGTGCCTTCCTTGCCCGTGAATCCCTGCACCATCAGTCGAGTATTCCGGTCTACGAGTACGCTCATTTTACGCCGCCAGCCCGACCACTTTCTGCGCCGCGTCGCGCATATCCAGCCCCACCGTAAAGTTCAGCCCCGATTCCATGAGGATCTGCCGGCCCTTCTCCACATTGGTGCCTTCCATGCGCACCACGATGGGCACCTCGATGTGGAGATCGCGCGCCGCCGCCACCACCCCGGTGGCCAGCGTGTCGCAGCGCAGGATGCCGCCGAAAATATTGATCAGCACGGCCTTGACGTTCTTGTCCGTCAGCAGGATGCGGAAGGCGTTCTTGACCTGCTCGGCGCTGGCGCCGCCGCCCACGTCGAGGAAGTTCGCCGGCTCTCCGCCGGCGTGCTTGATGATGTCCATGGTGGACATGGCCAAGCCGGCGCCGTTCACCATGCAGCCCACCGTGCCCTCCAGCTTGATGTAGTTCAGCCCGAACCGCGAGGCCTCCACTTCGAGCGGGTCTTCCTCATTCAGGTCGCGCAGGTCCAACAGTTCCTTGTGCCGGTAGATCGCGTTGTCGTCGAAGTTGATCTTGGCGTCGAGCGCGTACACCTTGCCGTCCTTGGTGAGGATGAACGGATTGACTTCGGCCAGCGAAGCATCCATGGCCAGGTACGCCTTGGCCAGCGCTACCATGGCTGCCGCGGCGGCGTTGGCGCTGGCCGCGGGAATCCCGATTCCAAACGCCAGCTTGCGCGCCTGGTAGGGCGCCAGGCCCCAGCCCGGCTGCAAGGTCTCCTTCAGAATCAACTCCGGCGTTTTGGCCGCCACATCTTCGATCTCCATGCCGCCCGCCGCGGAAGCCATGAACACCGGCTTCGCCTGCACGCGGTCGAGCACGATCCCCAGATACAGCTCGCGCTCGATGGGCAGCGTCTCTTCCACCAGCAGCCGATGCACCGTGCGCCCTTCCGGCCCCGTCTGGTGCGTGACCAGCCGCATGCCGATCAGTTGGCGCGCGAATTCCGCGGCCTCGGTGGAGTTCCTGGCCACTTTGACCCCGCCGCCCTTGCCCCGTCCGCCGGCGTGGATCTGGGCCTTCACCACCACGCTGCCGCCGATGCGCTTGGCCGCCGATTCCGCCTCCTCGGCGGTGTACGCCACCTCGCCGCGCGGCACCGGTACGTTGTACTGGGCCAGGATGGCCTTGGCCTGATATTCGTGGATTTTCATGGAAGTGCGCTTGTGTTAGTATGGCGGGAAAGCCAGACCTTTCCACATATTATCATGTCCCTGCTGCCCTACATCGAGCGCGTCGCCGAACGGGAAGACCTGTCGTCCGCCGATGCCCTGGCGGCCATGCATACCATCCTCACCGGCCAGGCCACCCATGCCCAGATCGCGGCTTTCCTGATGGCCTTGCGGATGAAGGGCGAGACCGTGGACGAGCTGGTCGGCTTCGCGCGCGCCATGCGCCAGATGGCCGAGCCCATCGATCACCAGCTCGGCGGCGAGCCCCTGCTCGATACCTGCGGCACCGGCGGCGACTGTGCCGGCACATTCAACATCTCCACCATCGCCGCGTTTGTGGTCGCCGGCGCGGGCGTGCGCGTGGCCAAGCACGGCAACCGTTCCATAACGAGCGAGTGCGGCAGCGCCGATCTGCTGGAATCTTTGGGCATCGGCATCGCGTTTTCGGCGCGCGAAGCCGCGCGCGCCATCCGTGAGGTCGGCATCGGCTTTCTCTTCGCCCCAGCCGTCCACACCGCCATGAAGCACGCCCAACCCGTGCGCGTCGACCTCAAAATGCGCACCGTTTTCAACCTGCTCGGCCCGCTCACCAATCCCGCCGGGGCTAACGCCCAGTTGGCCGGCGCGCCGTCTCCCAAGGCCGCCGAACTGATCGCCGGAGCCCTCGCCGCTCTGGGGCTGAGCCGCGGTTTCGTGGTTCACGGCTCCGACGGCCTGGATGAAATCACCACCACCGGCCCCACGCTGGTCTTTGAGATCCGCGATGGCACAGTGGAGCGTCGCACCCTCGAGCCGGCCGATTTCGCGGTCCCCACCGCCGTCCCCGCGGACCTGAAGGGCGGCGACAGAGCGCGCAATGCGGCCATCGCCCACGCGGTTCTGTCCGGCCGGCGCGGCCCTCACCGCGACATCGTTCTGGCCAACGCCGCCGCCGCCCTGGTGGCCGCCGGAAGAGTGCCGACGTTCCTGGAAGGGGCCGCGATTGCCGCCGTTTCCATCGACTCGGGCGCCGCCCGCGGCAAGGTGGAAGCCCTGGCCCGCTTCACCCCGAGTGGCGCCTGAAAATCTGGGGCATGTTCTGCGAGAACTGCGAGCGAGCCAGCACCATGTTGCATCCGGCCTCCTGCGCCTGCAGCTTCAGTTCTCCCTGCACGTGGGACAGGTAGCCGATCAAGCTGATCCCCTTGGTTTCCGAATCGCCCTTCAGCTTGGCAATCACCTTCAGCGGCTGAGCCGCTTCGAAGTTCAGATCGAAAATGATGAGGGACGGCCGCTGCTTCGCCTTGGCCAGGACCTCCTGGGACTCTTTGACGAATTCCAGCGCCAGCCCCGCGCGCTTGGCCGCATCGGCCAGCTTCACCGAGAAGAACAGATCGCTGACTACGGCTAGGACTCTCTTAGGTTCCTGCTGCTGCATAAAGATGTCTTTAGTTACCCGTTGTCTCTGAGATTGAGTAGGAGGGGACTCTTGAATTCTACCACGAGAAAAAGGGGACAGACGCATTTTCCGCGGCGGAAAATGCGTCTGTCCCCTTTTTCAGCCGCCGTAGGGCATGGGCGGCACTTTTCCGAGCTCGCGCGAGTACACGGTCAAAGCGCCGCGATGATGCGCGGTGTGCTCCACCATGGCCCATACAATGTCGCTGATGGGTTGGCCGCCCATGATCGGGCCGGGCGGGAGTGGCCGCGCGAGATCCTCCGCGCTGCTCGAGCGAAGAACGTGGATGGCGTTGGCGTACGCCGCTTTGAGCATCTGGCGGGCGGCGGCGAGCGAGGTCACGGCCTCGAGGGCCTGGGCGTGTTTCGCGAAATCGAGGTCGTAACCCTCGGGGCGGAATGCGCCCTCGATGAACCAGTCGAGGGTCTGTGCCGTATGCGCCACCTGCTGCGCGACGGTCATCATGCCTCCCCGCGGGCGGAACCCGGAGTCGGCTTCATCGAGCACCCTGGTGGAGCGCTCGAAAAAATCCTGGCTGGCGACAAGTTGATTGGCAAAGTCGTAGGGTTGCGGTTTTGGGCTCATAGACTACACTATACTGGCTGCTGATGCCCTCGGTTCTCATAGCCGGTGGCGGCCTGGCCGGCCTCTCCGCGGCAGCCGCTCTGGGCGGCGCTGGTTTCGACGTGGAGCTCTTCGAGGCGCGCCCCTTCCTGGGCGGACGCGCCACGTCTTACCCCATTCCCGGCCCGAACGAGGATGCCGCCGAGACCATCGATAACTGCCAGCACCTCCTGTTGCGCTGCTGTGTCAACCTGCTGGATTTCTACCAGCGCCTGGGCGTCCGCGACCTGATCCGCTTCCATAAGGAGGTGTACTTTCTGGAGCCCGGAGGCCGCCTCTCGGTCCTGCGCCGCGGCCGCCTGCCCGCACCCTTTCACTTCGCCGGATCGTTTCTGCGAATGCGCTGCCTCAACCGCGCGGACAAGTTCGGCATCGCGCGCGCGCTGCTGGCCATCCGCCGCGAACATGCCCGCCGCACGGATCTCGACCGCATCAGCATGCTCGACTGGCTCCTCCAGAAACGCCAGACGCCGCGCGCCATCGACCGCTTCTGGCGCCAGATCCTGGTCAGCGCCGTCAATGAGGACCTCGAACGCATGGCTGCCGTGCACGGGTTCCAGGTCTTCTGGCTGGGTTTTCTGGCGCGCGCCGATTCCTACGAGATGGGAATCCCCACCGTTCCCCTGGCTCAGCTCTATACCGCCGATGCCTGGGAGCGCCTGGCCAACGTGCGCTTTCACCTGCGCTCCCCGGTCGAGCGCATCGATGGCTCCGGTTTCGTGGTAGCCGGTGAACGCCGCACCGCCGATCACTACATCTGCGCGCTGCCTTTCGAGCGCCTCGAAGCCGTCGGGCTGCCGGCCCCCGCTCTGGAGCACTCGCCCATCACCGGCGTGCACCTGTGGTTCGACCGGGAGGTCACCACGCTGCCGTATGCCACTCTACTGGGCCGCACCATGCAGTGGATGTTCAATAAGGATCGCGGCCGTTACCTGCAACTGGTGGTCAGCGCCTCGCGCGAGTTGACCAACCTTCCGCGCAATGAGATCGTGGATATCGCGATCGGCGACCTGCGCGTGTACTTTCCGCGCGTTCACGAGGCCAACCTGGTGAAGGCCCACGTGGTCAAAGAGCAGCGCGCCACGTTCTCGGCGGCTCCGGGAACCGAATCCCTTCGGCCCGCCGCTGAATCCGGCCCTGGGAACGTCATTCTGGCCGGCGACTGGACCCGCACCGGCTGGCCCGCGACGATGGAAGGCGCGGTCCGCGGCGGCTACCTGGCCGCGGAAGCGGTGGCGCGGCGGGCCGGCAGACCGGCCCGCTTTCTAGTCGCGGATATCGCGTGATGGCGCGATACTTACTGCACGGCCGCCTTCTTCACCAGCTTGATCTGGAATAGCTTGGGCCACTTCTTTCCGGTGATGAAGAGCCGGCCGCCCTTGGCGTCGTAGGCGATGCCGTTCAGCACGTCGCCCTGGCCTTCGACGAAGTGCCCGTCGGGGGTAGCCAGTCCCGCCAGGCTGATCCATCCGGTCACTTTGCCGGTGGCGGGATCGATGCGCGCAATCCGGTCCGTCTCCCAGATGTTGGCGTAGATCTCGCCCTTCACCCACTCCAGTTCGTTGAGGTCCTTCACCGGACGCCCCTCGTCGGTCACCGTAATACGGCCGAGCTCCTTCAGCGTATCCGGGTCCCAGAACCGCAGTTGCGGTGTGCCATCGCTCATGATGATCCGCTTGCCGTCCTGGGTCAGCCCCCACCCCTCGCCGGGATACTGGAATTCTCCTTGCGGCGCGAAGGAGGCGAGGTCATAGATAAAGCCCGCCTGCGCTTGCCACGTCAGCTCCAGCAGCCGGTTTTTCCAGGCGATGATGCCTTCGCCGAAATAGGGGTCGGGGACGTCGCGCTTCTGGAGCACCTCGCCGGTTTCCAGGCGCACCTTGCGAATGGACGACTCACCCGGCAGCCCGGTGCCCTCGTAGAGAAACCCGTTCAGGTAGAACAGGCCCTGGGTGAAGGCCCCCGGATCGTGAGGATACGTGTGCACCACTTCATAGCCGTATTCGGGAATCCCGCCGGCCTCCGAAGCCGGACCGCACGCGCAGCCCGCCAACAGCACCGCCGCAATCAGAATTCGCATGTTAGGTAAAGGGTACCGCAACCAGAACAAAACGTAATGGCCACGGATGAACACGGATGAACACGGATAAGACAAAGAACAGAAAGGCTTAAGAATGTTCTTATCCGTGTTTATCCGTGGCTAAATTCTTCTTGGTGGCGGCCTTAGAACGGAAAATCTTTTCTCGAAGTCGCCTGGTAGCTGGCGGCGGTCGATAGATACCGGCGCGGATTCATGGGAGTGCCGCCGACTCGTACTTCGTAATGCAGGTGCGGCGCCGTGACGCGCCCCGTGCTCCCCGTGGCGGCCACTACGTCGCCCCGCCGCACTTCCTGTCCGGCGTGCACGTAGATGCGCGAGAGGTGCGCGTAGTAAGTCTGGATGCCGCCGCCGTGGTCCACTACCACCAGCCGGCCGTAACCGCCGGTGACCATCTCGGCCTGGATCACGATGCCGTCCGCGGTGACGTGCACCGCGGTGCCGCTCGGCACGCTAATGTCCACTCCCTTGTGGAACGCGCCTTCCTCCGAGAACGGGTCCGACCGCTTGCCGAACGGTCCCGTAATGAGACCCTGCACCGGCCACATGCTCGGCTGTGCGCCCGGTGGACGCAGCCGGCCGGAATTGCGGCTGGGCAGCGCCAGCAGGTTGGTGCTGCGCAGAAAGTCGTAATCCTGCACGCTTTCCGCGAACGTCGGCACCAGCTTGCCTTCGGCCGATATATCCGCCGGCCCTTCCAGCTTCTGCTTGATGCCATAAGCCACGGAGACTTCCTTGGCGTAAAGCTGCAGGCTGGCGAGCTGCTCGTTGGTCTGGCTGACCACCTTCTGCAGGCTCTGGTAGCGCACGCGAAGGCCATCCGCCTCTCGCTTCAGCGCATTGTAGTTGGCCACTTTCCACGCCATGCGGGCATAACTGGCGACGAAACCAAAGACCGAGAAACATCCCAGCAAGGCCAATGCCAGGATGGCGTACACCGCTTGGTGCGGGATGTGGACGCGCCGGAGCCTGCCGCGTAGCGAGTGCGCCAGCACCACAACAAAATACTCTTGCTTCATAGTCTTCTCCGGCCGGATCAGTTGAGATTCGGAACGGACTTCCGCTTCCGAGACCCGGTGGGGCTATTTGAACTACCGAATTGGCGAATCTCAAACTGTAGCAATTCGGACATACCGATGTCAACCTCCGATTTTTCGTTGCAAGTGATTGAAAAAATTGGTATTGTTCAATTTCATCGTGCCCAGGCGAATTCCCGGTACGTTTTTTCTGCGTAATTTGGTTGAGCGGCGCAGCCTGCTCTTCCAATTGGTGCGCCGCGATTTCCAGCAGCGCTTCGTCGGTTCCGCCATCGGGTGGATCTGGGGGCTGATCCATCCGCTCGTGCTCCTCATCAGTTGGATGTTCGTGTTCCAGATCTGCATGCGAGTGCCTCCGCCCGCCGGTGTGGGCAACTACCCCTTGTTCATCTTCGCCGGCATGCTTCCCTGGCTGCTGTTCAGCGAGACCGTGCAGCGCTCGGCATCGAGCCTGTTGGATCAGGCCAACCTCATCACCAAGACCGTCTTTCCCTCCGAGATGATTCCGGTCTCCGTTTTTCTCTCCACGCTGCTGAGTCACTTGCTGGCGCTGGTCCTGATGATCGCCGTTACCGCGGTTTGGATCAACCAGATCAGCGTCTTTCTAGTCCTGCTACCGCTCTATTTGGTCGTTATCGGACTGCTCGCCGTCGGCCTGGGATGGATCGTCGCCAGTCTTCACGTGTTTCTTCGGGATACCGCGCAAGTGCTGAGCGTCGTGCTCACTTTTTGGTTCTGGCTGACGCCGATTTTTATTACGGAGAAACAGTTCCCGCCATGGGCCCGCTTTCTGCTGGCAGCCAACCCGCTGTACTACGTGGTTCGCTCGTACCGGACGATTCTGCTCGGCTCCGCCATGCCGGACCTGGAAGATCTGGCCATCGCCACCGCGTACGGCCTCGCCATCTTCCTCGCCGGAGGGCTTTTCTTCCGGCACATGAAACATGGGTTCGCCGACGTTCTATAGCAGCGGCAAGATGCGGTCGGGTGTGCGCGGCGCCACCCTTTCCAGGTTGGCGTAAAGCGCGATCGTCGGGTCATCCACCTTGAGCAGTTCCTCCGCCACGCGTCCCATCCCCACCGGGTCCAAGGCCACTCGCCCGATGAGCGCGCTGACCGGCAGAAACCACTCCAGGCGGTTCTCCCGTTGAAACCGGTTCTGTTTCAGGAAATCGAGCATGGCGCGCCCCACCACGTCGCGATCCGGGCCGTTGAAAACCAGGTTCAACAGGTCGCTGTACGCCGCCGATTTCGCGCGGAAGTGCTCGGCGGCGGTGGGGTGCGCTCCGGGGGCGCTCTCCTGCCATCGGGACAAGGCCGCGAGAAGGTCCCGAACCTTCGCGCGCCAGGCCGGCGCGTTCTTCTGGGCGGGCGTGTATGGCGAGCCGTTTTCGCCGAAGGCCAGCCCCCGGCACTGTTCCGCGATGGCGCGGCATTCGGCGTCCTCGCACATGCGCAAGCCGGTAGCCACGCCTTCCAGCCGGGCGGGCGTCGATTCTTCCTCCTGAATCGGTTGTAGTGGCGCCACGCGGAGACGTTGATTGAAGAACGCAACGGCGTCCTGGGCCTCCTGATCGACAGCCTGCCCGCCGGCCAGGCCGAAAGAGGATGCGTTGCCCGTCATCGGACCATCGTCGGCGCACCGCGCCGCCGAGAGGTTGTCGACCAGGTACAGGCGGTAGGCCTCGAGCAGCGGCAGCGGCGATAACTGGCGGCGCTTCGACTCCTCGACCAGTGCCAGGATCTGCCGGCCCGCCGGCATCGAATAGGCAAACGACCGGTCGTCGCCCGAAATCTTGCCCAGTGCTTCCGCGAACGATGTCACCAGCGCCCGGAAATCGGCGTCCTTCACGCTGGCCGCCGCCAGCATCCGCGCCACCGGCGCCACCTGCACGGGGGATGCGATCGCGCCGGCCGACCGTTCGAGCAGCCGGAATGGCTCGCCTGCCTGAACTTCCTGGGCCGTGAACGACAGGCGCGCAATGCTTCCGAGCGTGTCGTAGAACCTCCCCACGTCATAGATCAGAAAGTCGTCGCACTTCAGCGGCGGAGTCTTGGGAGGCGGCGTCTGGAGGAACAGATCCCTGGCCTTTTGGGCATCCAGTGGAAGCAGCGCGTCGATGGCCCGCAAGCGAAGCGACATGGCATCCAGGTTCAGCCCGTAGGCGCGGTTCAAAAAACCGGATGGGGTGTCGGCGCGCACGAACGTGGCGTGGCGTTTGTAGGGTTGCTGGGCGCCGGAGGCCCTCTGGAAAGCCTGCTCGAGCAGTTCGATTCTGCGAGCCTTCTCCAGTTGGTTGAGACCGGCGATCCGGATCATGGCATCGGCGGCAAACTCCGCCGGCGCCGCGCGCGCCGCATCCAGCAGCGCATCAATCCCCGCCGGCACGTCCGCGGCCGCGCACAGCATGGGCAGGAGAATCACAGCAAGGGTCTTCATGTTTCAGGTATGCGCCTCTATTTTACCCCTGCTCTGAAGCGCGGCCAAGTGTGGAAGGGAGGATTCGTGGAAGGGATGTTTCGCCGTCAACTGCCGCCGGCTGTTGAGTTGGCGGAGACCAGGTCGCTACCCCCTTTGATCCAGATGCCGTTCACGTAGACTGCGCCGCTGAAAACAAACGCGAGGCACGAAAGTGCAATGAACGTGAGAATGACGGCATACTCGACCAGGTCTTGCCCTTCCTCTTCCAGCCAGAAGTCACGCAGTTGCTGCGCCATTTCGGCCTCCTGGCCTATTACACCCCGTGGCGCGGCATTCTGCAAGTGCTATCGGAGAAGGAAGTACTAGATTGACCGTAATTTGCCATTAGGTAGCAGGGAAACGCTAACCGTCTGGAGTACTCCTCCGATAGCGCATACTAACGCTGGTTAGTAATTCAATACGATCCACTGACAGTACATTCGGGTGTGACGCTGGCCTGTTGCGGGTGGTTCTTGGAGCGCGCCGCTGGGCCGTGCCAGCCCCCGTTATTGACCCACGTTTGTAAACGGGGCGGGTGTCCGCCGAGCGCCTTCAGGCTTCTCCTCCGTCCGTAGCGGACCAGGAGCTTGCACACCAGCGCGTAATGATCGAGTCGGACTCCCTATTTTGATAATGTTGGATCAAAATAGGTGGACCGGCGTCGGCATCGCAAACGCGCTCCTGGAAGACATTATCTCAGGCCGGCGGCCGAAATGGAAGCGGGGGGTGCCCGATGGGAGCGCGAAGCGGGAAATGGCTGGTTTCCGGCGCAGGCGTGCGCCAGACAGAGTGGCGCTGGCCGGGGGAAACAAAATGGCAAGCTAAAGCATGCCCCACCCGCTTGAATTCCGGGCTCAATGGACATAGCATTGATTTCAGAGGACTGGATATTTAGATGAGACTCTCTTTTGCAGTTTCGCTACTCGTGGCCGCGAGCTTCGCAGCCTACGCCCAACAGGCGATGCCTCGGATGATCTCTGTCGATCCCCCGAACGGGAAGAGAGGGGATGTGATCACTGTCACGGGTGAGAACCTGCAGAAGGCCCTGGTGTCCAAGGTGTACCTCACCGACGAAAAGATCGATACCCTCGTGGAAGTTACGGAAGAGACGGACACCTCCATCAAGTTCAAGATCCCCGCCAAAGTCGCGCCCGGCCGTCTGGCGCTCATGATCCTGACCACGGGCAAGGATGCCAAGTACATCGAGCAGCCCGTCAAGCTGACCGTCGACCCGGATTGATCGCGTTGACGGCGCCGCGCCGCTACATCCGGCGGTACGGGGTCGAGAGGTACCTCCTGGCCTCCTGGGCGGCTTCCGCCTGGGGGGCGTATGCAATGGCTTTCCTGTATGCCTCCAGAGCCTCGCCGCGGCGGCGGGTCATGTCGTAGATCTGCCCCATTCGCAGGTACGCGGACGCGCCCGTGTTGAGGTCCAGCTCTGCCGACGCGCCGGCCACTTTCTTCATGTTCTCCAGAGCGTGGTCCAGGTCGCGATACCAGAACTCGATGGTGCCCTCCTGGAAGTAGATCTTCTCCCACGGCACGCGGTCGTAGCCGGGGGCGTGGCGGGTCTTCAACTGGGCCACTTCTTCCGCGGCCTCCAGCGCGTGCGCCTTGTCGCCCGCCACGCTGTACATCTGCGATAGCTCCAGCCGCAACAGGAAATTTCGCGGAAATCTCCCGATGAGGTCTTCGATCAGCGGAATCGCCTGGCGCGGCTGGTTCTCCCTCCGGTCGAGCGCGCATAGAAAGATCTCGGCGTCGATGCGGTCGAGTTTCCCGTTCCTGGCGACATCCTGGACGGTGCGAATGCCCTTCGCCCGATCGCCGTGGATCCCCACCAGGAACCCCAGCATGCGCCATCCCCATGGCAGGCTGCCCACGATGTAGTCGTCCAGGCCCTCGACCAGCCGCGCGTCCACGTTATTCGGTTCCAGTTCGCTGAGGCGGGTGTGCAGGCGCCGCGCGGCGGTGGCGTCCTTCAGCGAATCGTGCCACGCCTTCTTCACCACCCAGTAATAATCCGAGCGCAGCCCGTAGGAGATGCCTAGCGCGTACAGGGCGCCGGTGTCGTTGGGGTTTTTCGCGAGGCGCGCCTCGGAAAGCGCCATGGCTCTGCCGATCTCATCCAGAAACCGCTTCTCGGTCTCCGGCGCCGGGTTCAGCTTGGGCCGCCGCAGAAAGGAATTGGTGCCCGAGACCAGCTCGCTTTCGAGCGCGCCGTCGCGATACATTTCGCGAAACACGAGGGTCTGCGCCAGGTGATTATGCAGGTCGGGCGAGTTGGGATTCCGCGCGATGGCCTGTTCGAAATCCGCGATGGCCTGGTCGTATTCCAGGTTGTAGAAGTGGTCGAACCCCTCCGCCACCACGGGATCCTGCGCCAAGAGCCGCGGCGCCAGCGCGATGGCGGCCAGCAGAAGGAGTCTCACACCATTTATCGTAACCCGTACCGCCGCCGATCCTGGTAGCGCCGGGCCCAGGGGGCGCCCCCTTGTCGCCGGTGTTCTTCCCAGTCCGGCCAAATCCACCGGCGACAAGATCGCCGGCGTTACCTGGATCCTAATTGCGCCAGCCCCCAGCGCGCATGTTCCGCCACCACCGGGTCCTCGAAGGCGGCCAGTTTCTCCAGCGGCGCGCGGAACTTCTCCAGCTTCCGGTTGCCCATGGCGACGGCGACGTTCCGCAAGAAGCCGGCGTACCGGGCGCGCGTGACGGGCGTGCCTCGAAACAGCGCGCGGAACTCGTCCCCGGTTAGCGCGGCCAGTTTTTCGAGCGGCGGTGCGAAGGCCCGCGGCGCAAAGGCCGGGTCGCCGTTCACCGCGGCGTGCCGGTTCCACGGGCAAACGTCCTGGCAGATGTCGCATCCGAAAACGAGCCTGCCCGCCGCGGCCCGGTGCTCCACGGCCATGGCGCCGCGCAGCTCGACGGTCAAGTACGAAATGCACCGCCGGGAATCCACCGTGAACCCCGGGCCGGCCGGCACAATGGCCGCGGTGGGGCAGGCGTCGATGCAGCGCGTGCAGGTGCCGCACCGGCCGGGTGGCGGGGCGTCCGCGGCGTCCGCTTCAATCGCCAGCGAGACCAGCAGCTCTCCCAGGAAGAACCACGAGCCGGCCCCCTGGTTGATGAGGCAGGTGTTCTTCCCGATCCAGCCCAGCCCCGCCATGCGCGCATAGGAGCGCTCGAGCAGCGGCGCCGTATCCACCGCGATCTTCGATTCGTAATCCGCGCGCGCGCGTTCCCGCAGCATGGCGTCCAGCCGCGCGAGGCCCCGGCGCACCACGCCGTGGTAGTCCTCCCCCCAGGCGTAGCGCGAGATCCATCCCCGCTCGCCGGCATCGAACTGCGTGGAGTAAGGCCAGGGCGTGTTATAGAGCTTGCCCACGCAAACCACCGACCGCGCCGAGGCCAGCAGATGGCGCGGATCGCCGCGCGCCGCGGCGCCGGGGCCGGTCAGGTACCGCATCTCGCCGGCGAAATCCGAGGCCGCCCACTCACGGTACCAGGCGCGCTCCGGGGCGCCCTCTGGGCCCGGCTCGGCGGCGGCCACCCCGGCCAGCTCGAAACCGCATGCGCGCGCCAGCTCGCGGATAGTCCCGGCCGTCAAATCTCCAGCCCCACCGAACGCATCAACTCGATGGCGTTGCTCTTCCGCACCACCCCCGGCCGCATGACGTAGTCGAACACCATCCGGCCGTCTTCGATGTGGTCTTCGAAATGCACGTTGGCGGCCCGCTCGCCGAGCGCGCCGGCGATATCCGCCAGCGCCAGGTCGTGGGTGGTGACCAGCCCGATGGCGCCGCGCTCCACCAGCCCGCGCACCACCGCCTCCGCGCCAATGCGCCGGTCGTGCGAGTTGGTGCCGTGCAGCAACTCGTCGATCAGGAACAGGACCGGGGCGCCCTTTGGGCCCGGCTGCGCGGTGGCATCCAGAATCTGCCGCAGCCGCAGAATCTCCGCGTAGAACCCCGACACGCCGCCTTGCAACGAATCCGTCACCCGGATGGATGCGCCCACCGCCAGCGGCGACATCCGCAGCCGCCTGGCCCGCACCGGGGCGCCCGCCTGGGCCAGCACCGCATTCACTCCCAACGTTCGCAGCAGCGTGCTCTTGCCCGACATGTTCGAGCCGCTCACCAACAGCACCCGCGGCCCGGACCCGCCGACCCGCACATCGTTGCGCACCACGCGGCTTCGCTCGATGAGCGGATGGCCGATCGCTTCCGCTTCCAGCAACGCCTCGTCTCCCACAAACTTCGGAAACGGGTCGTCGGGGTGTTCAAAGGCATGGCTCGCCAGCGAGCACAGCGCTTCCATCTCGCCGGTGGCGGTGAGCCATCGGCGGACCACCGGCCCGGAGTGCCGCCGCCACGCCTCCACGGCGAAGGCCAGGTGCGTGGTCCACATTACAAACGGTTCCGCCAGCCGGACCAACACGTGGTCGCGGGAGTCCAGCAGCTCCATCAGCCGGTTGAGCCGGCCGATGCGCTTGGAAGGCGGCGCGCCCTCGGTATCGAGCGAGGCGCCGAGCGCGGCCAGCAGCGGCGAGTGGAAACTCTCGCGTTCCAGGCGCACCAGCACTTCCGAGAGCAGTTTCAGCTCGTCGGCGGCCTCTTCCGCTGCCCTCACCACGGCCCCGATCCGCTGGTGCACGCGATAGAGGAACGTTCCGTTGACCGCCAGTACCACCAGGAAAACGTCGCGCAGCACAATGGAGGCCGCCTCCGATATCCGGACGGCTCCCATGAGGCTCAACACGTAGGCGATGATTGCCGCGGCCCCCGTCACGCCCAGCGCAGTGAGCGCCCACACCGCGGCGTGCAACCGGCCTCGCTCGAGTAACCCCGGCGCCTCGCCCCAGGCGGCCAGCGATACCGGGTCCACGCCCGTCCGGGACTCTTCCGCCAGCACCGCCAGGTCCTCGCGCAAATCCACGCGCGGGCGCAGCTCGTCGACGGCCTCCTGCCGGGCGCGCACCGTCGCCGGGGCGGCCGGGGCCAGCAGCCACCGCGCCAGCGTATCCTCGCCGATGTGCGTCCGCGCCGTCGACAGGAGTTCGAACAGCGATCCCGGCCCAAACAGGTCCAAGTCTCGCGCGTAGGGGTGCGCCGGGTCCAGGTACCGGTCGCCCGGCTCCCCGGTCCCGGCCCATTTGCCATCCAGTCGCGCCAGCGCTCTTTCAAAGAACCGTTGCGCGCGCCGCCGCCGCTCCAACGTGCGCAGCAAGCGGTCGTGAATCACCACCAGTACGGCGAAGACGGCTATCGGGACGGTGATCCAGACGATCGAGAGATGCCCGGCCAGTGCCAGCCAGACCACCGCCGCCGCGGCGATGACGGCCGCCAGCCGGCCATACCCGAGAGTCCGGTGCCGCCGCTCGCGCAACGCGATATCGGCGCGCCGCTCCTCCAAAAGCCGGGAGTAAACGAGGCGCGGATCGGAAGGCATCGGTCTCCCCATTGTCTCTCGGAATGAAGGCCGAAGTCGCGCCGCGCGATGATGTAAATGCAATTACTGGAACCGAGGTCAGATGTTGGGTAACGAGGTCACGGATGGCGTCACATTGAACGTACTTCAAGGTTCTACTCCTGCTGGTAAGGACTCACAAAACTACGAATACGTGAATCCGACCGGGACCTTGACCAATATCGCGACGTTTGAAAACGGCACTGCCGGTTCCGGGGTGGGCGTCGAGCCGAGCTTAGGTCCAATCCAGTTGGCCATCTGGGATGTCAATGGTACTTTGCCAAGCGCGATCACGTATAGCATGCGCGACGCCGAGACCAAGTACATCATTGGGTTGGCCAAGATGTACGCCAACTACTCGGTTTTCAATGGCAACAGCAACTACATGGTCTTTACCACGTGCAGCGCTCAGAACTTCATGGAGGTGCCCTCCGTTCCGTCGGTTCCAGAGCCTGGAACCATGGTTCTTTTCGGGGCCGGTGCTCTGCTGATGGGTTTGGGCTGCGCCCGCCGGCGGCTGGCGAAGCGGCCACGCTGAACGGGCTGGCCGCTGCTTTAGGCTGAACGATGGAGGAGTAGTGTCGGCGCCGTGCGTATCGGTACGCACGGCGTCGTTCTTTTTGGTGGAGGCTTTCCAGAGTTGTCCATTTTTATGACGCGCACCCGCTCTGCTTCCTGGCCCGTTGGGCAGCCGCATCTCCGCATGTTATAGTGGTCGCATGCCCAGCGGTTATGTTCCCATCTTCATCTTTCTGGTCATTGCGATTCTCTTTCCCGTGGTGCTGATTGTGGCCGCCAGGCTGATACGCCCTTCGGCCCCGTTCCGCGCCAAGCTGGAGGCGTACGAATGCGGCATCCAGGCCGCTTCCGACTCGCGCGGACGCTACACCGTGCGCTTTTATATCATTGCCATCCTCTTTGTAATCTTCGACGTGGAAACCATCTTCCTGTTCCCCTGGGCGGTCCGCTACCGTACCTTGGGTTGGTTTGGAGTGGCCGAGGTCGCGGTCTTCCTGGCCATCCTGATCGTGGGGTACATCTGGGCTTGCAAGAAAGGGGCTCTGGAGTGGGTCTGATGGTTGGCCGTTTTCTGCGCGCCGCGTTGGTCCCCGTGGGCTTCGCGACGCTCCTCAATGCCGCGCCGATGCTGCGCCTGGTGAACACCGCCGTGGTCCCCGTCCCCATGCCCGCCGGCGCCAACGGAGGCACGCAAATCGTGGAGGCCTACAACGCCGGGGATGGCTCGCTCTCGCTGGCGGGCAATCCCGTGTCTTCCGTTCCGTGGATTGCTACATCCTACGGGCCTTCGCGCGCCTGCACCAGTACTACGGCCAGCGCCACGTGCATTCCTCTCCAGTTGACGCTGAACACATCTGCCCTGGCGGCCGGCATGTATACCGCCAGCGTCATCGTGAACGGCGCCGCCAACGTGGTCGACGCACCCCAGACCATCACCGTGACGGTGCGCATCGGCGCGTTGACTATGTATGTCGCGCCCGGATCGTCGAGCGATGTTTCGTTCTCCACCCATAGCCCGCTAAACGGGAGCGCCAGCACGCAAGACGGCAACCGCTGGCTGAGCCTGGCGCAGGATGGCTCGGGCACTTTCGAATTCACATTTCCGTACAAAATACACGTGGCGCCGCCCGCCAGCATGGCACAGGGCACGTACAATGGATCGCTGATCACCAGCGGTTCCAGCTTCCCGCCGGATAATCAGACCATTCCCGTCACCATGCACGTCACCACGCAGCCGATTGCGGTGCCGTATCCGGACAGCGTGTTGCCGGCGAAGTACGAGGACCACGGTCCGGCGCGTCTGGCCCAGGGCGCCTCGCCACTCGCCATGCAGATTTCTCCCAACAACGTGGGGCAGGGAACCCTCACCATGGGAGCCGTGAGCGCCACCACCACCGATGGCGGCAAGTGGTTGACCGCTTCGGCCAATTCCGGCGGCTGGGCCGCGATCACGCTCGACCCCGGCACTCTGGCGCCAGGCTTTTACACGGGCTCGGTTTCGATCGCTTCGAACGCCGCCAATGGGACGGTCACTGTCCCCGTCAGTTTCCAGGTGGCCGCCAAGGGCGCGCCAACCGCCAACTATATGGGAGTGGTGGACAATGCCATTTTCGGCAGCGGAGACGCGGTGGCGCCGGGCGATATCGTGGACGTGTTTGGGGAGCAGTTCTGGTTTGCCAGCAACATCGCTTTCAGCCCCGGGGTGCCCCTGGCCACGCAAATCACTGCTTCCGGTTCCACTTCCTCGGTCCTGGTCAACGGACGCGCCGCGCCGCTGTACTTCTCCACGTACGGCCAGATTGCGTTCCAGGTTCCTCTGGAGACTGCCGTGGGAACGGCGCAAGTGCAAGTGCAGCGCGACGGGCTCTCCGGCAATACCGTGTCGGTGCAGGTGGTGGCCCGGGCGCCGCGGATCCTGCTGGCCGGCGGGAGCGGTTACGGAGCCATTCAGAACGCCAAGGATCTGAGCTATCCAGCGCCGGTCGGGTACTTTGGGCCCGGGGCAGTATCGCATCCCGCCCAAGTGGGCGACACCTTGACCATTTACGCAATTGGTTTGGGGCCCACGAATCCGGCGGTGGGGACCAACGTGCCGGCGCCTGGTTCGGAACCGCTGGCGCGGCTCACGGTCACGCCCGCGGTCGAGTTCGGCAGCAGTATTTTTGGAACCATCACGGCCATGCCTTCTTACGCCGGTCTGAGCCCGGGCTCCGTCGGCCTGTACCAGGTCAACGTCGCGATACCGGCGGGTGTTCTCAGCGGCAATGTCAACCTGACACTGTCTTTTCCAGACAGCACCAGCAACACCGTCCAGATCGCGGTTCAGTAGGGGCCAGGCATGCCTGGCCCCTACAAATCGCCGCCCACGCCCTGGTCCCAGGTCTACTTGTGCGTCGGCCTCACCACCATGGCGACACTGCTGCTGGAGCTCGCGCTGACGCGCATCTTCTCGGTGGTCTTCTACTATCATTTTGCGTTTCTGGCGATCTCCATCGCGCTGTTCGGCCTGGGCGCGGGCGGCGTCTTCTCTTACGTGGTAGCCGGCTGGAAGGGGCCGCTATTCGCCCGTCTGGGCCGTCTGAGCGCCATCAACAGCTTCTTCGTGCTGCTGGCGCTGGGGGTGATTCTGGCGCAGAAGAATAACCCCTCGAACTGGGATCTCGCCCTGATTTACTTCACCACCGCGTTGCCGTTTTTCCTCTCTGGGATTGTCGTCTCGCTGGCCATCTCCGAGACCATCGAGCGCGTCAACCGGGTTTACTTTTGCGACCTGCTAGGCGCGGCCGGCGGCTGCCTGCTGTTGGTTCCCCTGCTCAACCAGTTCGGCGGTCCGAGCACGGTGGTCTGCGCGGCCATTACGTTCGCCGCCGCGGCGGCCATCTGGTACAGCATGGCCGGGTCGGTGAAAGGCCGCGCGGGATCGGTGGCGCTGGCCCTGGCGCTGGTGGCCTTCCTCACCTACAACCAGCACCACCCCGTGCTTGACATCAGCCACGCCAAGGGGCAGACGCTGGCCCACGAGTGGTTCGTCAAGTGGAACAGCTTCTCGCGCGTGGCCATTGTGCACAATGCCGATGAAGGCCGGGACACCATCTTCATCGATGCCGACGCCTCCACCGCCATCGCGGATTTCGATTTCGACCACCTCACGCCGCGCGACCGCCGCGACCTGCTCGAACAAGGCCCCAGCCTTCCCTATGCCGTCCGGCCGGGCGCCAAGACTCTGATCATCGGGCCCGGCGGCGGCTGGGACGTGGCGCGCGCGCTGGCTTCCGGCAGCCACGATATCACCGGAGTCGAGATCAATCCCATCATTGCCACCACCATCATGCGCCAGCGCTTCCCCGGGCTCAGCCGCGGTCTCTACCTGCGCCCCGACGTCCACATCTTTGTCGAGGACGGCCGCTGCTTCGTGCGCCGCAGCACCGACAAATACCAGGTGTTGCAGGCCACCCTGGTGGATACCTGGGCGGCCACCGCGGCCGGCGCCTTCGCGCTTTCCGAAAACAATCTGTACACCACCGACGCTTTTCGCGATTACCTCTCGCACCTCACCGGCGACGGCATGGTGGCCGTGACGCGCTGGGGCCTCGACCCGCCGCGCGAATCCCTGCGCCTGGTCTCGCTGGCCATGGAAGCGCTCAGCCAACTGGGCGAAGCCGGCGCCTGGCGCCATTTCATAATTGGCCGCGAAGGCTCGACAACCGGCTGGGGCGCGCGCGATACCGTGCTGGTTTCCCGCAAGCCTTTCAGCGAGGCCGATATCGGGCGCGCCAGCGCGGTGTTGTCGGCCGGCGGCATGCAGGCCCTCTACCTTCCCGGCCGCGACGTCCGGAACCAGTTCTACGACCTGCTCCACAGTCCCAATCCCGACGAGTACGAGCGCGACTACACGTTCGACATCACCCCCGTCAGCGACAACCGCCCGTTCTTTTTCTACTCGGTGCAGCCGCGCGATTTGTGGACCTTCGTGCGCACCGCCTCCCACGACACCGCCGATTACAAGGTGAACAAAGCCGTGCCGCTCCTGTTCGGCTTGATGGGAGTGAGCCTGCTGGCCACACTGCTGATCCTGGTGCTGCCGCCGCTGGTCTTGGGCACGCGCCTGCCGCGGCAGCGCGGCGTGCTTGGATTCCTGCTCTACTTCCTGTTTATCGGCGCCGGCTACATCCTGATCGAAGTGGGACTGATCCAGAAATTCGTGCTCTTTTTGGGACATCCGACCTATGCCTTGACGGTGGTGATCTTCTCCATGCTGGTGTCGAGCGGGGTGGGAAGCGCCTTGAGCCGGCGCGTGCTGGGCGACGACGAAGGCCGCCTGATCAAAGCACTGGGTTCGGTAGCGATGCTGGCGGCCCTGCTGGCGCTGGTGTCGTCGTGGCTGCTGGGGGCGCTGGTGTGGCTCCCGATGGCGTTGAAAGTGGCGATTACGGTGCTGCTGATCGCGCCGCTGGGGCTGGTTATGGGGATGCCATTTCCCACCGGGCTCGAACGGCTGGAGGAGTGGCACCCGCCTTCGGTCCGCTGGGCCTGGTCTTTGAATGCCGCTGCCAGCGTGCTCGGTTCAGTGGGGGCGCTGGTGTGCTCCATCTATCTTGGCTTGATCCAGACGTTGATCATCGGCGGACTGTTCTACCTGGCCGCCCTGGCGGTGGTTGGCCGGGCGCGGCCCAACGCCGCCACCTCTCCACATCCGGGCACTGCCGGCGTGGTGCTGGCGAAGTAGTCCGCAACTTCAACGGCGGCAAAAGGCAGCGTCTGTCCCACGGTGGTCCGCTCCACCCGCGCCGGCTACCGGAAGTTCTCGATCAGCATAAGCTCGGATTCCTGGCGGTCGATTTGAGCCCACGCGATGCGGCGGCCGTCGCTGGTCACGGATAAGCCCGGTGTGAAGGCGACGATCGGTTTGCGTACCGCTCCCACTTGAGCCAGCCTGTGCGTTGCGAAACTGAACCACATGAGGGGCGTGACTCCCTCGGGGGAGCGGGCCGCAACATCCAGGTAGTAGATGCCATTTTCGGCCAGCGACCAGAGTCCGGATTTGACCTGTTCGAGGACCAAAGTCCCTTTGCCGCCTTCGACCGGCATATTCCACAGCCCGCCCTGGGGCCTGGTGTAGTAGAGGAGCTTGCCATCCGGGGCCTCGTCCGCATCAAAGCCGCCGTTCTGGGTCAACTGCACCGCCGGCCGGAAGGGCGCGGCGGACGGCATCTTCCAGATCTGCTGGGTGCCGGAACGGTCCGAGCGGAAGTAGATCCAGCGGCCGTCGCGCGAGAAGCTGGGCCGCGCGTCGATGGAAGGTTCAGTGGTGAGTTGTTGGGGAGGGCCGCCTTCGGATCCCACCATCCAGATGTCGCTGTTGCCCGAGGCCAGCGAATCGAAAACGATCTCGGTTCCATCGGGGGACCAGCGCGGCGATCCGCTGCGCGAACTTTTCAGCGTAGTCAACTGCGCGGGGCCGGAGCCGTCGCTGGCGGCGACCCAGATCTCCGAGTAACCGTCGCGATCCGACGAAAACGCAATCCGCTTACCATCGGGCGAGAACCACGGGGAGACGTCCGCGCGCGTGGAAGCGATAATCGATGCGGGCTGGCCGACGGTTCGGACGCCGCCGTGGGCGTCGGGAGCGATCGCCATCCGCCAGATATTCGAATCGCCCACAAAGCGGGTATAAGCCAGGCGGACTGGTCCGTTGGGCGGATGCGATATGGCCGGCTCGACGGCTCCGTCCAGCGCCCCCGCCACGGGCTGCTGCTCGGAGCTTCCGTCGGCAGCGATGCGCCACATGGAGCCGGATACCCCGGCAGTGCTGTAGAAAAGGATCTGCCGGTTGCTGGCCCAAACCAGGCCGCCTAGCTGCTGGCTGCGCTTGGTGAGGCGGCGGGACGGTCCGCCAGCCAGTGGCTGCAGGTAGATGTCCCCCTCCGGCCACGCCCACCGCAAGAACGCGAGGGTCCGGCCGTCCGGAGACACGGCAGGCCCGTAATCTCCACCGCCGGGATCGGCTGGCGGCGAGGTGACCGGCCGCATTTCGCCGGTGCGCAGCGAGAGTTGGAAGATGCTGTGAGGTTCGCCGGCATTCCTAGCGGAGCTGACCAGCAGCGACTGGCTGTCGGGCATCCAGGCCAATGAGTTCACCGGCACGTCGGTCAGCTTGCGTTCCGGGCCTCCGAGCGGAGAGATGGAGTATACGCCGCCCGCGCGGAGGAATGCGATCTGGCTACCGTCGGGTGACCAGGCAGGGCTGGCTGCGGAACCGGGGCCGGTGGTCAGCCGCAAGGGCGGCCCACCCTCCACCAGCTTGACGTAGATATCCGGGTGGTCCCCTTTCTCGCCCGTCCAATCGAAGGCCACCTGGCTGCCGTCGGGCGAGAAACTGGCGTGGGCCTGGCTGCCGGTGTAGGTAGTTAGCGGAACCGATTGCATGGGCGGCAGCGGCCTTGACGCGGGACGCAGGAAGAACCAGGCTGCGGCGACCGCCACCAGCAGCGTGACTGTCGCGGCTGCCCGCATCAGCCTGGGCCGCGTCTTAGCCCGGGGCGTGCCGGCGCTACCCGCCGCCACCTCCGCGGTTCCCGAATCGCTCTCCTCTTTCAGATCTTCGAGCGCCACCTTCAGGTCCGGCATGGCCTGGAAGCGCCGCGCCGGATCCTTGCGCAGGCAGCGGGCGATGATGCGGTCCAGCTCGCGCGGGACATCCGAGACCACCTGGCTGGGGGGCTTGGGGTTCTCGCGCAGCACCGCACTCAGCGTGGAAAGCTTCGAATCGCCCTGAAACGCCCGCGTCCCGGTGGCCATTTCGTACAGCACCGCGCCAAAACTGAAGATGTCGGAGCGCGCGTCCACGGGCTTGCTTTCGGCCTGCTCGGGAGACATGTAGGCCGCCGTGCCGGCGATGGTGCCCTCCTCGGAGTGCGCTCGCAGGGTGCGGGTGTCTTCGTCCGGGCCGCCCGGCGGGTTCGCCTCGGTGAGCTTGGCCAGCCCGAAGTCGAGCAGCTTGACGCGCCCCTCGGCGTTGATCATGATGTTGCCGGGCTTCAGATCGCGGTGCACGATGCCGGCCGCGTGCGCCTTGGCCAGCGCGCCGGCCATCTGGATGGCGTAGCGCAGCGTCTCTTCCAGCCGCATGCCCCGCTTGGGGATGAGCTGGCCCAGCGTCTTGCCGTCCACGTACTCCATGGCGATGAAGTCGGTGCCGTTCTCCGAAGCGATCTCGTAGATGGTGACGATATTGGGATCGTTGAGGGCCGAGGCGGCCTGCGCCTCCTGGATGAAGCGCCGCTGGCGGCCCTCATCCGCCAGCTTGCCGGCCGGCAGCGTCTTGATCGCCACCAGGCGGTTGAGACGGGTGTCGCGGGCCTTCCACACCACGCCCATGCCGCCTTCCCCGAGTTTATCGAGGATCTCGTAGTGGGAGATCGGCTGGGGCGAGATGTGTCGACCGTCCATATCTCCTTGGATTTCCCCAACCCCCTTCCGGTCGCAGCTTCCCCACCCGCCATGGGTTATATTGGTTTCCCAATGTCCGTACTTCGGCCCCTATTGGTCTGTGTGCTGAGCGTTTGGCCCTCTTTCGGCGCCACCTTCGGGACGGTGGTTCCGCATACCCAGCCGCTTGCCGACCTGGTGCTGGACGAGGCCCGCAAGCGCATTTACCTGGCCGCCCTGGCGGTGGTTGGCCGGGCGCGGCCCAACGCCGCCACTTCTCCGCATCCGGGCACTGCCGGCGTAGTGCCGGCGAAGTAGTCCGCAACTTCAACGGCGGCGGACGGCAGCGGCTGTCCCACTGTGGTCCACTCCACCCGCGCCGGCTACCGGAAATTGTCGATCAGCATCAGCTCGGATTGCCAGCGGTCGATCTGCGCCCACGCGATGTGGCGGCCGTCGCTGGTCACGGATAAAGTCGGTGTGGCGGAGAGGATCGGTTTGCGGACCGCCCCCACTTGAACCTGCTTGTGCGTGGCGACGCTGAACCACATGAGCGGCGTCACTCCGTCAGACGACCTGGCCGCAAGATCCAGGTAGTAGATGCCGTTTTCGGCCAGCGCCCAGTATCCGGCTATGACCTGCTTGAGGACCAGCGTCTCTTGGCCGCCTGCCACCGGCATAGCCCACAGGCCGCCCCGGGGCCTGGTGTAGTAGAGGAGCTTGCCATCCGGGGCCTCGTCCTCATCATAGCCGCCGTTCTCGGTCAATCGCACCGCCGGCCGGAAGGGCGCGGACGACGGCATTTTCCAGATCTGCTCGGAACCGGAACGGTCCGAGCGGAAGTAGATCCAGCGGCCGTCGCGCGAGAAGCTCGGCCGCGCCTCGTTGGAGGGTTCAGTGGTCAGTTGTTCGGGAGGGCCGCCATCGGATCCCACCATCCAAATGTCGTTGCTACCCGCGGCCAGCGAATCGAAAACGATCTCGGTTCCATCGGGCGACCAGCGCGGCGATCCGCAACGCGGACTTCTAAGCGTGGTCAACTCCGCGAGGCCGGAGCCATCGCTGCCGCCGGCCCAGATCTCCGTGTGACCGTCGCGGTTCGACGCGAACGCGATCCGCTTGCCATCGGGCGAGAATTGCGGGGAGATGTCCACGCGCGTGGAGGCGAAAATCGATGCGGGCTCGCGGGCCGTTTGGACGCCGCCATGCGCGTCGGGAGCGATCTCCATGCTCCAGATATTGGGGTCGGTCGCAGTGCGGGTATAAGCCAGGCGGGCCGGCCCGTTGGCCGGATGCGCGATGGCCGGATCGACGGCCCCGTCCAGCACCCCCGCCACGGGCTGCTGCTCGGACCTTCCGTCGGCTGCCATGCGCCACATGGGGCCGGATAGCCCGGCGAGGTCGCAGAAAAGGACCTCCCGGTTACTGGCCCAGACCAAGCCTTGCCGCTGCTGGCTGCGCCGGGTGAGGAGGCGGGCCGGTCCGCCGGCCAGTGGCTGCGCATAAACCTCCTCATCCGCGCGCACCTGCCGCAAGAAAGCGAGGGTCCGGCCATCCGGAGACACGGCGGGTGAGTAATCTCCATCGCCGGGATTGGCTGGCGGCGGCGGCGAGGTGACCGGCCGCATTTCGCCGGTGCGCAGCGAGAGTTGGAAGATGCTGTGAGGTTCGCCGGCATTCCTAGCGGAGCTGACCAGCAGCGACTGGCTGTCGGGCATCCATGCCAATGAATTCACGGGCGCGTCGGTCAGCTTGCGTTCCGGACCCCCCAGCGGAGAGATGGAGTATACGCCGCCCGCGCGGAGGAATGCGATCTGGCGGCCGTCGGGCGACCAGGCGGGGCGGTACGCGGCGGCGTGGCCTGTGGTCAGCCGCAAGGGCGTGCCACCCTCCACCAGCTTGACGTAGATGTCCGGGTGGTCCCCCTTCTCGCCGGTCCAATCGAAAGCTACCTGGCTGCCATCCGGCGAGAAACTGGCGCGGCCCTGGCTGCCGGTGTAAGTAGTCAGCGGAACGGATTGCATGGGCGGCAGCGGCTTGGACGCGGGACGCAGGAGGAACCAGGCCGCGGCAGCCGCCACCATCAGCGCGACTGCCGCGGCTGCCAGCATCAGCCTGGGCCGCGGCTTCGCCGGGGGCGCGCCGTCCGCGGTTCCCGAATCGCTCTCCTCTTTCAGATCTTCGAGCGCCACCTTCAGGTCCGGCATGGCCTGGAAGCGCCGCGCCGGATCCTTGCGCAGGCAGCGGGCGATGATGCGGTCCAGCTCGCGGGGGACATCCGAGACCACCTGGCTGGGGGGCTTGGGGTTCTCGCGCAGCACCGCGCTCAGCGTGGAAAGCTTCGAATCGCCCTGAAACGCCCGCGTGCCGGTGGCCATTTCGTACAGCACCGCGCCGAAACTGAAGATGTCGGAGCGCGCGTCCACGGGCTTGCTTTCGGCCTGCTCGGGAGACATGTAGGCCGCCGTGCCGGCGATGGTGCCCTCCTCGGAGTGCGCTCGCAGGGTGCGGGTGTCTTCGTCCGGGCCGCCCGGCGGGTTCGCCTCGGTGAGCTTGGCCAGCCCGAAGTCGAGCAGCTTGACGCGCCCCTCGGCGTTGATCATGATGTTGCCGGGCTTCAGATCGCGGTGCACGATGCCGGCCGCGTGCGCCTTGGCCAGCGCGCCGGCCATCTGGATGGCGTAGCGCAGCGTCTCTTCCAGCCGCATGCCCCGCTTGGGGATGAGCTGGCCCAGCGTCTTGCCGTCCACGTACTCCATGGCGATGAAGTCGGCGCCGTTCTCCGAAGCGATCTCGTAGATGGTGACGATATTGGGATCGTTGAGGGCCGAGGCGGCCTGCGCCTCCTGGATGAAACGCCGCTGGCGGCCCTCATCCGCCAGCTTGCCGGCCGGCAGCGTCTTGATCGCCACCAGGCGGTTGAGACGGGTGTCGCGGGCCTTCCACACCACGCCCATGCCGCCTTCCCCGAGTTTATCGAGGATCTCGTAATGGGAGATCGGCTGGGGCGAAATGTGTCGACCGTCCATATCTCCTTGGATTTCCCCAACCCCCTTCCGGTCGCAACTTCCCCACCCGCCATGGGTTATATTGGTTTCCCAATGTCCGTACTTCGGCCCCTATTGGTCTGTGTGCTGAGCGTTTGGCCCTCTTTCGGCGCCACCTTCGGGACGGTGGTTCCGCATACCCAGCCGCTTGCCGACCTGGTGCTGGACGAGGCCCGCAAGCGCATTTACCTGGCCGCCCTGGCGGTGGTTCGCTGGGCGCGGCCCAACGCCGCCACCTCTCCACATCCGGGCACTGCCGGAGTGGTGCTGGCGAAGTAGTCCGCAACTTCAACGGAGACAAAAGGCAGCGTCTGTCCCACTATGGTTCGCTCCACCCGCGCTTGCAAAGGGTGGGCTTTTGGGGGCACGGAGTATCTTCGGCGCGTTGCAGTTCTTGCCGATCAGCGTCGCAGGGTGGATCAACCAACCGGTCCCGGATGACTTCGGGGGGGGGCTCAAGGCAGCGCCGTGGATGATCGGCCCTTCGGACACGGCTGTCGCAGAACGGCGGCATACCCCAAACCCATTCGATCGATTCCAGTACTGCTATAATGTCTCCGCGGATGCCTTTCCATTGCCTTGGCCATGGAATTTGGCGCGAAAGTGTAAGAGAATCGGTCTGAGGAAGCTATGCGTTCCAAACGTCTAGTCGCGATTATTATTATGGCGGTTTTAGCGCTGATATCGTGCAGCCGCGATCCCAACGTCGCCAAGAGGCGTTATCTCGAAAGCGGAAACAAGTATTTCGACAAGGGCAAGTTCAAAGAAGCCCGCATTATGTATCTCAACGCCAAGGCCAAGGACCAGCGTTGGGGGCCGGCGTACTACAAGCTGGGCCTGACCGCTCTCAAGCTCGGTTCCGTCACCGAAGCCGTGAACGCGTTTCGCCGCGCTTTCGAGTTGCTGCCCGCCAGCGAGGCCGATCACTGGGACGCCGCCGTCAAATTGAGCGAGATCTACCTCGGCGCGACAAGTGGGATGGAAGCCAACGCGAGAAAGTCCTACCTGGACGAAACTGAGGGCTATTGCAAAGACATCCTGAAGCGCGACCCGAATTCCTACGACGGTCACAGGCTCACTGCCGATCTGGACTACGCGCGCGCCTTCGAGCAGTTCAAGGTCGCCAATAAGGACGCGGGGAAGGTCTTGCTCGACCAGTCCATCGCGGAGTATCGCAAAGCCGATGCGATCAAGCCCGGGCAGACCGGCGTTATGATGCAGTTGGCGCGGGCCTTGGCGACCGAAACCCAATACCCCGAGGCGGAAAAGCTAGACCGCAGCGTCATCGAAAAGGACAAGACGTATCAATACGCTTACACCGAACTCTACCACCTGCTCATGTTCCAAGGCAGGCCCGCCGACGCCGAGCAGGTGTTGAAGCTGGGAGTCCAGAATAATCCTAAACAGTTCGAATACCTCACCCTGCTGGCCATGCATTACTACCGGCAGAAGCAGCCCGACCTCATGGTGAACGTCCTCAATCAGATCAAGTCCCACGCCAAGGAATTCGCGCAGGCCTACTTCACGGTCGGCGATTTCTATCTGCGCATGGGAGACGGAGACTCCGCCATCCGCGAGTATCGCGAGGGCATGTCGAAGGACGCCAAGAGGAAGGCCACCTACGAGAAGCGCATCATCGAAGCGCTCATGCGGCAGGGCAAGCGGGCCGAGGCGGCTGAATTGAATTCGCAGATTCTCAAGGACGATCCCAACGACAACGACGCGCGCGGCCTGGCGGCTACCTTCATGTTGGACAAAGGCGACGTTGCCAAGGCGCTGTCGGAGTTGCAAGCTGTCGTCGCGCACTCGCCCAACAACCCCGTCGCGCAGTTCAACCTGGGCCGCGCCCACGCCGCCCAAGGCGAGTTGGAGCAGGCGCGGCAGCTTTACCAGAAGGCCGTCGATCTGCGGCCGGACTACATAGTCGCGCGGCTGGCCCTGGCGGAGTTGCAGTTGACCCATCGGGACTTCGACGCCGCCTTCAAAAGCGCTCAGGAGGTGCTGCTCCAATACGACCCCAACAACCACAATGCCCGGCTCATCGAATCGGTGGCTCTCATGGGCCAGAAGAAGTTTGCCGATTCGCGCCAACTGTTGGACTCCATGCTGAAGGCCAACCCCAGTTCTCCCGACGTCCTGTTCCAGTTGGGCGTCGTGGACTTGGTGGAGAACAAGTACAAGGAAGCCACAGACGCCTTTCGGCGCTCCTACGATCTGAACCCCGCGAACTCGCGTGGATTGATGGGCATGGTCGAGACGGAGATGGTTCAGAACCATCCGGACCAGGCGATCCAACTGCTCCAAACCGAATTCGACAAGGCTCCCACCCGGATGGACTTAGCCTCGGCCCTGGGCAATACCGCGATCCGCGCTGGCAGGTTCGACATGGCCATTTCCTATTTCGAAAAGGTGTTGGCGTCGCTCCCGAAAGGGTCCAAAGCGCAAGGAGACATTTTCCTGCGCATCGGCGAAACCTACCGGCGCAAGGGCGATCTCAATAACTCCATCGCGGCGCTGCAAAAGGCCCGCCAGATCCTCCCGGAAAACGGCGTGGTGTTGAGCACGATGGGCCTGGCGCTGGACGCCGCTGGGCGCTGGTCCGAAGCCAGGCAGGTGTATGAAGTCGTTCTCAAGCTCGATCCCAACAACGGCGTGGTGCTGAACAACCTGGCGTTTCTGCTTTGCGAGCACGGCGGCGATCTGGACGACGCCCTCACCAAAGCGCAGCGGGCCAAGCAGTTGCTCCCCAACCTGAGCGAGGTCTCCGACACCCTAGGCTGGATCTACCTCAAGAAGAACCTCACCGACAACGCCATCGAAATCTTCAAAAACCTGGTCGACAAAGTGCCTGGCCAGGCGGTTTTCCGGTATCACCTGGGCATGGCGTATTCACAAAAGGGCGACAAGACCCGTGCCCTCAAGGAGCTTCAGGACGCCCTCAAGTACAATCCCACCAAGGGAGACCGAGACAAGATTCAGCAGTTGATCACCAGACTCGGGTAGCGGAAGCTATCAGCGATCAGCTCTGAGCTAAGACAGCGCCACCGCGAGGGTTTAGCTGATAGCTCCTTAGAATGTCCGGCTGGGCCGATACCCCGGCCGCGAATGCACCCGGTACTTCTTCCCCGGATCGTTGACAATCTCCACCGTGATCTTGCGGAAATTCTCGTTGGGGTTGGGCTGCGGGTAGTAAGTGATGGTGTAGGAGTTGCTCATGTCCTCGCGGATGTCCTCGAACGCTTCCACCTGCTTCTGCCATGTCTTCGCCCAGTAAGATTTGCCCCCGGTGCGCTGTGCCATGCGCCGGAAAACACCGCTCGATATGGGGTCCTTGTTCACCTCGCTGGTCGAGATGACGTAGATGGGAATGCCTTCGTCTTCGGCCACCGCGCGCACGTCGTCGGGCGCCACCATGCTGGCATTGTCGGGCCCGTTCGAGAACACGATGATCACCTTGCGGCCCGGGATCTTGGCGGCGTCGCGCAGCGTGAGCAGCAGGCAATTGTAAAGCGCCGTGTCGTCGCCCGCCACCGCGTTGCGCAGGCCGCCGATCGCTTCGCCGTGATCGCGCGTCAGAGAGGCCGCGCGCGACAGGTTGCGGCTGAAGGTGTAGACCGCGATCGAATCGGCCCGGTCCAGCCCGCGCACGAAATCCGCAATCGCGTCCTCCGCATAGACGAAGCTGCGGTACATGAAGTTGCTGGTGTCGAACAGCACGAAGACGTTGCTGCCGACGAATGCGTCCGGGCGGTCGAGACCCGGCAGAGCGTCTTTCCGGGCTTCCAGCAGCGGGCGCGTAGCCCCGTTGTCGGCCACCGCCACGGGGGCCTTGGCGCCTTCCCCGAAAGTCCGGATCTTCTGCGGGATGCCGTCTTCGTAAATACGGAAGTCGCTGGGTTTGAGGCCGTTGATGTAGTGGTTCTTACTGTCCGTCACCTGGAAGCTGAGCACCACCATGTCCACCTTGACTCGAAAAACCGGCCGCTGGCCCGTCTCCTGGGCGCGCAGCAGCAGCCCGCCCGCCGTCATCCCCATGAATCCTCGCCGCGAAATCGTCATGATCGTTCACCAGTTCCGGAATTACTCGATGCCGGGTTTCTCGCCGGCCGCGGCCGCGCGCGTGCGCGTCCGCACATCGTCGCCCACCAGCCGCAGCGACTTCAGCACCGCCGGCCAATCTTCCAGGTGCGAGGCGAAGATGCGCTCCACCAGTTCCTGGGTCCACTCCGGAATGCGCAGGTTGAGCTGCGCCGGCGGGACGCTCAGTTCGTCGGCCAGGGCCGCCCAATACAAGCTGTTCGATTCCCAGCTCTCCGCCATCATGCGGCTCGAGTACCCCATCAATGTGGGGAACGTGCGCAGGTTGAGCATCTCCGGCTCGTAAGAATTCGCCAGTGTCGGCTTGGGCGTGCCGAAGGCCCGGGATATGGCCGCGTAGTTCACTTCCCGGGGCGATGCCTGGGCCATCTGGCGCAGTTCCGCCAGGATGCAGGAGCTGTCCGCGAAGCCCTGCCGCGAAGCCATGTCCCGGGCCAGCCAGAACAGCTCCGAGGGCGTCACACGCTCCACCGCATCCTTCACGGCGCCCCGCTCGATCATGGCCCCCACCTCGTGCGTGCGCGCGGGCGGGGCCATCTGCGACAACGAATCCAGCACCTGCGCGCGCAGCTCCGCATCGAATGCCGATTCCGCCAGCAGCTCGCGCCCATAGCGCAGGTGCAGCCCCACCCAGTGGACTTGGGCCGGCGTCACGTTCCACCAGCGCGGAATCTTGGCGTCCAGGATCATTTGCGGCGCCAGGTCGCCCCAGATCAGCGCCTGGGTATGCTCGGGAATCAGAAAGTTCTGCTCGGCTTCGGCCAGGGCGTAGGGCAGAGTCGAGAGCGAACCCACCAGCCGCCCGCCGCCGTTCTCGGGCCAGCCGGTGCCGAACAGTTCCGTCGGCCGCCACGTGTGGCTCGAGCCCTCCGCCCCGACGAAATCGTGGCTGCGCACAAAGACCGGGTTGGTGTACAGGATCTGCGCTCCCGGCGGCGCGTAGTGCGCGTAGTTGAACGCCACCAGCGTATCGCGCAGCAGCGGCGCCATCAGCCCGCGCGCGTCTTTGAGTTTTGCCGCGTCGCCCGCCGCCTTCTCGATGGCCGCCCGCAGGTTGAGCTTGCGTTCGGCGTCGATGTGCCGCTCGGTCCAATACCCAAACCCCATCGCGGTTTTTTCCGCGCCAGTCAGGGGAGCGCGCGGAGCCTGAATTTCGGCGATGCCACCGGCCAGCCTGTTCACCAGCGCCGTGTTCAGCTTCTCGCCATGCGAAAGGCCCTCCATGTGGTCGGCGACCTGGAACATGGTGTCCAGCGAAATAGCGCGCTGCGCTTCCAGGATGCGCACGATCTCCTGCGTCATCTGCTCGCGCGCTTCCGTGCCGCCGGCTTCCGGCGCGCCCGCCAGCAGGTCCACCAGCCGCTCTTGGAAACTCGAGGACCGGGCGGGCGCTGCCGGCCCGGAGGCCGCCCCCGCCACCAGCAGCTTCACTCCGCCGCGGCTGGCGTCGAACAGCTCCCGGCCGTTGCGGATCTGGAGGAAACCGCCGGCGATCCCGGAGAACACCTGGTCGGCCTGGCTGTCCGGAATGCTCTGCTGCCGGACCAGGATCTGCCACAGGCCCACCAGCGCCTGGAACGAGCCTGCCACATCCGAGAAGAACAGCGGGTCCTTGATGCGATTGATGCTCTCAATCGCATCCATATACTGGTTGATGGATTGGTCGCTGATGCTGCGCGATTCGCTGAAGATGGCGTACTGGCTGCCGTAGTCGTGGTAGGCCCGCGCCAGGCGGTCCACCGTGGCCGCTTCCAGAGGGGCCGCGCGATTCCGGTCCACGTCCGTGAGGGCCATGAAGATCTTCAGCGGCTCGTTTTCGACGGACTTGCGGCAGAGCCCAAAAAGGGCCTCCAGCACGTCGTCCGGGTCCTTCCAGCCGGTGGCGGAACGCGTGAGTTTGGCGTCGTACTTGCCCTGCGGGTGGCTCACGAAGAGGTTCTTCCAGACCTCCAGGCTGCCGGGGATGTGAGGCTTTCCGCCGGCGTCGAGCTCCAGCCGCGTAGTCAGCAGCATCATATCCGTATTCGAGCGGAACACCGGCCGCGCGGGACCCGGACTGGTGATGCGGCCGCGCACCGCGGCATAAAAACGCTTCATGCGCGCGGGGTCGGTCAGATAGTCGCGCACGGGGCCGTGGATCCGCGCCAGGGCGTCGTACAAGCTGGCCATCCAGCCGTCGTCCTTGGCGATCAGCTTCTCGAAGAAGGTGGCGCCCTGGTCCGGCGAGGCTCCCACCATCTCCCCCCACGCGGCCGCCGCGCGCTGCCCGCCGGGAGTGACCGCCTTGCCCCCCCGCAGCTCGAACATCCCGCCGAAGAAATCCAGCACGTGCGCATAGGCCTTGAGACGCGTAAACGGAACCGCTTTTCGCAGGCCCTCGGCGGTTTCGCGGTCCAGCTTGGAAAGACCCAGATAGAGCCGGCAGACCGATGGGTCCGAGATGAAGGTCTCGATGAAATCGGCCGCGGTCTTATCCTTCACCCCGGTCATCCAGTACTCCCACCCGAGGAACACCGGCACCAGAGCGGGGTGGAAATCGTAGGAGAAGGGGCGGTTGGTGCGCAGCGCCTGCTCCAAGCCGTTCAGCGGGAAGCCCGAGTCGGTGGTCAGGAACGCGCGCGGAGCGTTGACGGTCTCCAGCACCACCTCCGAGCCGCAGCCGCCGCGCATGCGATAGCCCAGGATGCGAAGCAGGTCCGCCACGTTGGCCGAATCGCAGCTTGCAATTTGGATGACCTTCCCATCGCCCGCCAGCTTATCCAGTTCGCGCGCCTGCGAAAGATAACGGTGGACCAGCTTGAGGTACTCGGTAGGCTCCAGGGCCTCGTTGCTGTGCGACGCCTGGTAGCCGTTGGTCACCACGTTGTGCGCCAGGGCGGAGAGCATCTCATCCGCGTCCGCGTCCGGCGAGATGGCCGCCATGCGGGCGAACGGCCGCCACGGCCCGGGAATCGGGACCGTGGGCCAGTTCTCCACGGCCACCGGGGCCGCCGTGGAGCCTTTGCCGTCCAACAGGTCGATGACGGCCAGGCGCCTGGCGATCACTGCGGCGCGCGCCGTGTCACCGGCGCCGCGGAGTACCTCCAACAGCCTGGCATAGGCATCGCGGCAGGCTGGGTCGCCGTACCGCTCCAGGAACTCCGCGTAGCCGGTCAACGCGGAAACATCGTGGGGATGGTCCTGGGCGGCGCGGGCCAGGGCGGCACGCGTGCGGACGGTGTCGCCGGAAGGCTCCGTTTGGGCCCCGGCCGGAGCAGTCGAGAGGAGAGTCAAGACAGCGAATGTAAAAACCGGCAGCCATTTCATACAGCCCTCCGCCTCTGGTGAATCACTGTACCACGTTTCTGGCTTGGTTTGGCGATTCCAAGACAAACGAAATCCGGAGTATAGCCGTGGGGATGTTAGAATGGCGCCGGATGATTCAGGAAACAGGACCCATGCGGCACGGAAAGCCCTGGATCGAGAGCGCGGGCGCGCTGGTGGCCGCCATTGCCGCGGCCAAACTGCTGCTGCACCTGTATGCCGGCCGCCACTACGGCTACTTCGTCGACGAGCTCTACTACCTGGCGTGCGCCCGCCATCTGGCTTGGGGTTACGTGGACCAGCCGCCGCTGATCGCTCTCGTCGCCAGGGTCTCGCACGTGTTGCTGGGCGATTCCCTTGCGGCCATTCGTTTCTTCCCCGCTTTGGCCGGCGCCGCCAAAGTGCTGCTCACGGGCCTCATCGCCCGCGAGTTGGGGGGCAAGCGCTTTGCCCAGGGCTTGGCGGCCTTGTGCGTCCTGGCCGCGCCCGGCTTCCTGGCTCTCGATCATTTCCTTACCATGAACGCGTTCGAGCCGTTGTTCTGGATGGGCTGCGCCTGGCTGGTCGTTCGTATCATACGCACCGGCAACGCCAGCCTCTGGTTGTGGTTCGGCCTGCTGGCGGGAATCGGTCTCGAGAACAAGTACTCCATGCTGATCTTCGGATTCGGAATCGTGGCCGGGCTGCTGTTGACCCCGGAACGCCGCTTCCTCCGCACGAAGTGGCTGTGGATCGGCGGCCTCGTTGCATTCCTGATCTTCCTGCCCAACCTGCTCTGGAACATTCACTACCATTTTCCGTTCCTGGAATTGCAGGCCAACATCCGCCGCAGCGGGCGCAATGTCGATCTGACGCCGTTTGCGTTTCTGGGCCAGGAGATTCTGGCCATGCTCCCCATGAGCGCGCCCATCTGGCTGGCGGGCCTCTGGTTTTTCTTCTTCCGCCGCGAGGGAAAACCGTTCCGCGCGCTTGGCTGGGCCTGGCTGGCAACGGCGGCGTTGATCCTGGCGCTCAATCCGCGCACGTATTATCTGTTTCCCGCTTTTCCGATGCTCTTCGCCGGCGGCGGCGTGCTCTGGGAGCGATGGCTGGCCGGCCTCCGCGTGCAGTGGGTCAAGCCGGCGTATGCGGCGTTGATCGTCCTGATGGCAGTGGTGCTGGCGCCGACCATGGTTCCGGTGCTGCCCGTCGAGACCTACATCCGCTATTCGGCCGCCACGCATCTTCAGCAGCCGCGCGTCGAGAACCACAAACTCGGTCCGCTGCCGCAGCTTTTTGCCGACCAGTTCGGCTGGGAGGAAATGGTGGCCACGGTGGCGCGCGTCTATAACGGTCTACCCGCGGAGGTGCGAGCCCGGACCGCCATCTACGCGCAGAACTATGGCCAGGCGGGCGCGGTGGATCTGTTTGGCCCCAGGTACGGCCTCCCCAAAGCCATCAGTGGACACCAGAACTACTTCCTCTGGGGACCGCGCGACTACACCGGCGAGAGCGTCATCGTCATGGAGGGCCGGCAGGAAGATCTCGAGAAGCGATTTCAGGTAGTGCGGAAGGTGGCCCACGTCGAACACCCCTACTCCATGCCCTACGAACATTTCGACGTATTCTATTGCCGCGGATTGCGATCGCCGCTGAAGGAATTGTGGCCGCAAGTAAAGAACTGGGATTAACGTCTTTTATTCTCCGCTGTCTCCGCGCTCTCAAATCCCCCGTCCAGCAGTGCACAGCCTCAATCCTCGCACGCCGTCTTATCCCTCCCAATTCTTCTCCGCGTTTCTTCTCCGCGTCCCTGCGTCTCCGCGTCGAGATTCACGTCCCCGCGTCGAAGTTTCACTCCTGTGAAGAAACCGCCCATTTCTACGCACCCGCCGCGCATGTTCTAATAGATGTTTACAGTTCTCCCATGCTCGCCACCCATATGCGTCATCTGTCCCGCTTGGGGTTATCCCTCTGCGCCGCTTCCATGCTGGCCGCATCCGGCGCGCCTTCCCCCGACGCCGCGCTCTCGCAGGCCCGGACGGCGCTGGCGCGACTGCCGTTGCGCTTCGAAGCCAACCGGGGCCAGTGGGACCCCGCCGTCCGTTACGCCGCGCGCGCCAATGGCTATGCCTTGCTGCTGACCGCGGCCGGCCCGGTCGTCGCCTTTCCGGGTTCCCAGCGCGTGGCCATCCGCCTGCTCGATTCCAACCCGGCAGCCCCCATCGAAGCGCTCGACCCGCTCCCTTCGCACACCGACTATTTCCTCGGTAGCCGGGATGGCTGGCACACCGGCGTCCCCAACTACTCGCGCGTGCGCTATGGCGCGATCTATCCGGGCATCGACGTGGTTTACTACGGGAACCCCAGCCGGCTGGAATATGACTTCGTACTGCAGCCCGGCGCCGACCCTGGCGCCATCCGCTTGAACTTCCGCGGGGCCGGCCATCTCAGAATCACCGCCGAAGGCGATTTGGCCTTCGAATCGGCCGGCACGTCCATGGTGCAAGAGAAGCCCGTGATCTATCAACAGGACGGGCCGACCGCGACGCGCCGCCAGGTGCAGGGGAGCTACGTGCTGATGGCGCGCAACGTGGTGGGGATCCGCCTCGCGCACTATGACCGCAGCGAGCCGCTGGTGATCGATCCCACATTGGTCTATTCCACTTTCATGGGAGGCTCGGGAAGGGATCAGATCAAGGCGGCGCGGTTGGATTCCGCCGGTCGCCTGTACGTGGCCGGTTCAACCGAAACCAACGACCTCGTGGCCACCACCAATACCTACCAGGCCGCCAACGCCGGCTTGACGGATATTTTCATTGCCGTCATCGACACCACTCCCGGCAAGGGCTTCCCGATTCTTTATTTCAGTTATGCCGGCGGAACCGGCAACGACATCCCACTGGCCATGGCTCTCGACTCGTCCGGCAATATTTACATTACCGGAACCACCAATTCGACTGATTTTCCGACCGCCGGCTCCGCCATCCAAACCGCGGGTGCGGGCTCCAATATCGTCTCGGGCTTCGTGTTGGAGCTGAATCCCGGGCTTTCCTCCGGCACCAGCAGTCTGGTCTACTCCAGCTACCTGGGCGGCACCACCGGGAATCAGAGCGCCAATGGCATCGCCCTGGATGCGAGCGGGAATATCTACATCATCGGCACCACCAACGCCACCGACTTCCCGGTGTCGTCGACCGCCTATCAGTCGACACTGAACGGACTGCAAGACGCCTTCCTGTGCAAGATCGCTCCCACCTCCAGCACGCTGGCCTATTCCACGTATTTGGGTGGCGAACTGGAAGACGATGGCCGGGGCATTGCCATAGCCTCGAACGGCCTGGTGTACTTCGCGGTGAATACCAACTCGACGCAGTTTCCACTGGCCGGCGTTGCCTACCAGAGCAGCCTGGCAGGCAACTATGACATCGCAATCGGCGCCATGGACATGACCCAATCGGGAAGCGGTTCGCTGGTCTACGCCACCTACTTCGGCGGTTCCGACAACGACGAAGCGCGCAAACTGTCGCTCGACGCCAGCGGCAACCTGCTCTTAACCGGTTTTACCCTTTCGTCCGATTTCCCGGTTACGCCGGATGCCATCCAGCCGGCGTACGGTGGCAACAGCGATGCCTTCGTCCTGGTGGTCAACCCCGCCAACCCGGCATTTCTGCTGTACTCCAGCTATCTGGGCGGCGCCGATGGCGAGGTGGGGTCCGATATCGCGGCGGATACCGCCGGCTTCCTGTACATCACCGGCTACACCATATCGGCGGATTTTCCGACCACGGCGAACGCGCCCCAACCGCTATGGGGGCGAGGCATCGACATCTTTGTTACGAAGCTGCAACGGGGCGTGGCGGGGCTTCCCGGCCTGCCATGGTCGACCTATGCCGGCGGCAAAGGGTCCAACTCCGGTTTGGCACTGGTGGTGGGCCCGGACGGAACCGTCTACGTGGCCGGGTATGCGGGAAGCCAGTTTCAGGCGACCTCGAATGCGACCCAGGGCGCGTTCGATGGCGGTTATAGCGATGGTTTCATCCTGGTCATGTCGCAGCCCTAGGCGTCTTCTAATGAGGATTCACACTTCACCCATGTTTTGGAGTTTTCGATTTGGCGTAGTTCTGTGCGCCGCTCTGACACTGGCCGCGGCGCCGCCCGAAGCCGCCATCACGCAGGCCAAGGCCACGCTGGCCCAGACGCCCTTGCGTTTCGAGGCCAACCAGGGCCAGTGGGATCCGGCGGTGCTTTACGCCGCGCGCTCCGGCGGCTACGAGTTGATGTTCACCCAGCACGGGCCGGCCCTGACGCTCGCGGGCTCCCACCGGGTCGATATCTCGCTGTTGAATTCCAATCCGGCGCCCGCCATCGAAGCCATCGGCAAGCTGCCCACGCGCACCAACTATTTCATAGGGGCCCGGGAGCGGTGGCACACCAACATCGCCAGCTACTCGCGCGTCCGTTATGGCGCGGTCTACCCTGGCGTGGATGTGGTCTACTATGGCCGGCAGAACCAGTTGGAGTTCGACTTCGTGCTTCAGCCCGGCGCCGATCCGCATGCCATCCGCCTGCGATTCCAGGGGGCCAGGCATCTCAGCCTCACATCCGAGGGCGATCTCGCCTTCGAATTCGGCAGCGGGCGCATGGTGCAGAAGAAGCCTGTCATCTACCAGGAAGACCCGGTCACTTCGACCCGCCGCGAAATTCCAGGCCGCTACGTGCTGGTGGCGCGCAACGTCGTGGGCCTTCGCGTGGATGGCTACGATCGCAAGCGGCCGCTGGTGATCGATCCGACCCTGGTGTATTGCAGCTACCTGGGTGGCTCCGGCGCCGACCAGGTCAACGCCGTGCAACTGGATTCGCAGGGCCATCTCTACGTGACGGGCACCACGACTACCGGAGACCTGCTGGCCACCAACGACGCCTATTCGACCACCTTTGCCAGTGTGACCAGCATTTTTGTGGCGATCATCGACATCACTCCAGGCAGCGGTTACCCGTTGCTCTACTTCACTTATCTCGGTGGAGGGGGCGTGGACATTCCGCTGTCGATGGCCGTGGACTCCCAGGAAAACGTCTACCTTACCGGAACTACCACCTCGACCGGGTTCCCGATCACCGTCAATGCCGTGCAAACCACGGGAGGCGGCAGCGTGGTGGCCGCCTTTGTGTGTGAGCTGAATCCGTTTGGCGAGGCCGGCGCGGTTTCCCTGGTCTATTCGACTTTTCTGGGCGGCACCACGGGAGACAGCACCGGCAACGGCATTGCCGTGGATCGGAAGGGCTTGATTTACGTCATCGGCGCCACCAAGGCCACCGACTTCCCGCTCACCGATAGCGCCTACATGAGCGTGACCTGGGGAGCGCAGGACGCCTTCGTGTGCCAGATCGATCCAAACGCCGGCGTACTGGACTATTCCACCTACCTCGGCGGCGAACTGGCCGATCAAGGCCGCGCCCTCGCGCTCGCCCCCAACGGCCTGGTCTACTTCGCGGTGACCACGGAATCCACCGAGTTCCCCATGGCGGGTCTCGCCTACAACTACAACCTGACCGCGCCCATCGGCATGGTCATTGGCGTAATGGACTTGACCCAAGTGGGAGCGAATTCGCTGGTGTACGCCACCTACTTCGGTGGTTCGGATATACAGGAAGTGCGCGGGATTGCCCTCGACGCCGCCGGCAACCTGCTGGTGACCGGTTATACCCTGGCGACGGATTTCCCGGTCACGCCGGATGCCGCCCAGCCCAAGCCGGGAGGCAATTGCGACGCGTTTGTGTCGGTAGTCAACCCCTTTGGCTTTCCGAACTTCCTGGTGTACTCCACCTACCTGGGCGGTTCGCAGGGAGAGGTGGCGTATGGCATCGCCGGCGATAGTGCGGGCAATATCTATGTCACCGGCTACACCCTTTCGCCGGACTTTCCGACCACCGGCGATGCGTTCGAGCCGAATTGGGGAGGCGGTATCGACTTGTTCCTCACCAAATTGAAGCCCGGCATTCCGGGGCCGGCCGGCTTCGAATCCTCCACCTATATCGGCGGGAGGGGCGTTTATTCTCCCACTGCCTTGACGCTGGGGCGCGATGGAACCATCTATGTGGTTGGCTTGGGTGGCAGCGGCCTGCCGAGTACCGCCGATGCGCTCCAGGGCTACGGCGGAGGCTTGAGCGACGGCTTTATCATGGTGCTGGGCAAATAGGACGTGGAGCGGCTGCGGCCCGCCACTCTACCTCGATCATTCCCCAGACCACCAGGTCCACCCATCGGTCGTTCACCCACTCGCCCTCGCGGAGCAATCCTTCCCGCGTGAAGCCCAGGCGCTTGGGAATCGCGCAGCTTCGCGTGTTGCCGGTCCCGCACCGGATTTCCACGCGATGGAGGCCCAACTCCCCGAAGAGGTAATCCAGCATCGCGGCGCAGCAACGCGTGATCACCCCCTTGCCCTGCTGGGCGGCGGCGATCCAGTAGCCCAAGCTACAGTTCCGGTTCGCCCAGTTGATCGGATGGCACCCCACATTGCCCGCGAAAACGCCATCCACCCAGACTCCCGCGTTCGGCCCTTCACCGGCCTCGAATTGCGCCTGCACACGCACAATGAACTGCCGGATGTCCGCGGGCGAGTGCGAGTGGTCCACCCACGGCAGCCACTGCCGCAGATGCTCCCGGTTACGGTCCACCACGGCGTAGACCGCTTCCGCGTCGCGCGGCTCGAACTGACGCATTTCGATCCCCGGCGCTAACGTGCGGCGGAACTGGGTACTCACGCGGTCCTCCTTTATTCCGTGCCGCCCGGTTTCAGCGGGTTCCTGGATTTTGCGATCGCCGGCGTCTCGGGCGTCCCGGCCTCGATGGCGTAAGGCGCCAGGCCGGCTTTGAGCAACTCGAAGGCCGTCTGCGGATCGTCCGCGTATTGGAACAGATCCAGGTCCTCGGGCGAGATCATGCCGTGGCGCACCAGCGCGTCGAAATTGATAATCTCCTTCCAGTATTTCGATCCGTAAACCACGATGGTGAGTTTCTTCGCCAGCTTCTGGGTCTGCGAGAGCGTCAGCAGCTCCAACATTTCGTCCAGCGTGCCGAAGCCGCCCGGAAACACCACCAGCGCCTTGGCCAGGTAAGCAAACCAGAATTTCCGCATGAAAAAGTAGTGGAACTCGAAGTTCAGCTCGGGCGTGATATACGGGTTGGGTAGCTGCTCGAACGGCAGGCCGATATTCAGCCCCACGGTCTTCCCGTTGGCCTCCGAAGCCCCGCGGTTGGCCGCTTCCATGATCCCGGGCCCTCCGCCGGTCGAGACCACGAAGCGGTAGTTGCTATTGGTGAACTGGCCCGCCCATTCCGTCAGCAGTTTGGCCAGCGTGCGGGCATCCTCGTAGTACTCCGACAGCGGGCCGTCTTCCCGCAGCCTCGCCGAACCGAAGAACACCACCGTGTCCCGCACTTTCTCGCGGCGGAAGTGGGCCAAAGGCTCCAGAAACTCGGAGAGGATACGCAGCGCCCGCGCATCCGGGCTGTTTAGGAACTTCTCATTCAGGTACGCGACCGGACGCCGGTCGCTATGGTTTGGCGGTTGATTGGACATGCTTCTCTAATTCATCGACTTTCTTCTTCAATTCCCGTAGGCTCTTCAGCATTTCCGGCAGCTTCTGGTAGGCAGTTACCGCGCGCAGCCATTCGTTGGCGGCAAAGGCCGGCGATCCCGAAATGCGCGCCCCCGGCGCCACGTCGCCGCCAATCCCGCTCTGCGCGTAGACGATGGCGCCCTCGTGTACCGTCAGATGGCCGGAAGATCCCACCTGTCCCGCCAGTAGCACGTTGCGTTCCAGCACCGTGCTCCCCGCCAGGCCGGTCTGCGCGCAGATGATGTTGTCTTCTCCCACCGTGCAGGCGTGCCCCACCTGCACCAGGCTGTCGATTTTGGCGCCGCGTTTCACCCGCGTCTCTCCCACCGTGGCGCGGTCCACCGAGGTGAGGCTTTGGATTTCGACGTTGTCCTCGATCGCCGTGACGCCGGACTGCACAATCTTGAAGTGCGTGCCGTCGGCGCGCTTGGCGAACCCGAATCCGTCTCCGCCCACCACTACCCCGTTCTGCAAAATCACCCGATTGCCGATACGGCAGAACTCCCGCACCGTGGCATGGGAATGCGCCAGGAAATCGTCGCCGATCTCAGCGCCCTCGTAGATCACCACGTGGGGATGGAGCACCGCATTGCGCCCCATGCGCACGCGCTCCCCCACCACCGCGAACGGGCCGAGGGAGCAGTTCTCGCCCACCACCGCGCTGGCGGCCACCCACGCCAGCGGATGAATTCCGGGCGCGGGCCGCAGCGGCTGATAGAACAGCGCCAGCGCGCGCGCGAAATCGAGGTACGGGTTTTCGGAGACGAGGCAGGCGATGGGGACGCCCGCCAGCGCCTCCGAAACCAGGATGGCGCCCGCCTTGGTGTGCTTCACCTTGGGCGCGTACTTGGGATTGGCCAGAAACGTGAGGTGTTCGGGCCCGGCGTTCTCCATCCCGGCCACGCCGGCGATTTCCAGTTCCCCGTCGCCTTCCAGGCGGCACCCCAGCCGTTCGGCAATTTCGCGAAGTTTCATAACCCGCTCACCCGTCAGATCTCCAGCGTACCAAGCGGGGCAGGGTATTGAAACGCCCGGCTACGGTACTCGGACCCGCGAATTCGATGCGAATGGGTCGATTTCATTTCGACGCGGAGCCGCGGAGACGCGGAGAAAGACGCGGAGAGGATGAGAGAATCGGGAGTTTCCTGTTCCCCGGCTTCGAGCGCGGAGGAAGCGGAGACACGCGGTGGTAGCGAGGGTTCGGCGTAATGATGCACGATTCTTTTGAGGCCCACCGCCGGGCCTGAGGCGCTGTCACGAAACAACCTGTCCAACCGCTCTCTGACGTTCGCGGCTCGGAACCGCCTTCCGAGCCGCGAACGTCAGAGAGCGGTTTGCCGAACTGGCAACGTTATTTCGTAACCGGGCCATGGCCGCATTCCGGTACCAATCCTCCGCTGGCTCCGCGTTCGAACCTCCGGTAGCGGCACGCGGCGCCGGCCCGCGCATCAGTCCTGTTTCTCCAAGTTCTTCTCCGCGTTTTTCTCCGCGGCTCCGCGGCGGAGTTTACCCGTAGCGGGCGTCGAATATTGTCTGCGGATCTGAGACACGCCCTGGCCAGATTTGGTGTTCAATAGGATTATGCGAATCGCTTGTGGGTTGCTTCTGCTAGGTATGCTGGCGGCCTTTCCCTTGACCGCTCAATTCTCCGGCCGCGTCACCGGTTCCGTGGTCGATTCTTCCGGCGCGGCGGTGCCCGCCGCCGAAGTGGAACTCTACCTGGCGGGCGGCGCCAGGCCGCTCGTCACCACCAAGACTTCAACTGACGGCTCCTACAACTTCATCGGCGTGCGGCCCGCCTATTACGACCTCGCCGTCGAGGCCCCCGGTTTCGTGAAGACCACGCTGCGCGGCGTCTCCGTCGACCCGGCGCGCGAAACCTCCGTGCCGGAAGTCAGGCTGCAATTGCCGGCTGTCACCCAGACCGTCGATGTCTCCGCCGCGGTTCAGGGCGTGGACACCGCCAGCGCCGAAGTCGCCGACACGGTGAGCATGGAGCAGATCAAGAACCTCCCCATCCTCGACCGCGACGTCCTCTCCATCCTGCAAACGCAGCCGGGCGTGGTTTTCAACGGCAATTCCTACACCGTGATCAACGGTCTGCGAACCTCTTATTCGGATATGACCCTGGACGGCATCAACATCCAGGACAATTACATCCGCGACAACGCCCTCGATTACACGCCCAACAAGCTGCGCATCGGCCAGGTGCGGCAACTGACGCTGGTCACCTCCAACGGCAACGCGGCGTCTTCCGGCGGCGCCACCGAAGCCGCGTTTTCCACACCCTCGGGCACCAACGAAAACCACGGCGAGCTTTTTTGGTACAACCGCAACGTCGCTTTCTCCGCCAACGATTGGTTCAATAACCAGGCCGGCATCGGCCAGCCTTTCCTCAATCAGAACCAGTTCGGCGGCTTGATTGGCGGGCCTGTCAGGAAGGACAAGCTGTTCTTCTATGCCAGCTATGAGGGCATCCGCGCCCACCAGCAGACGCCCCAGGACAATACCATCCTGACCGCCAGCGCCCGCAGCGGCATCTTCACCTACAATTCCGGCGGCGCCGTGCACCAGGTCAACCTGCTGGCGCTGCGCAACATCTCCATCGACCCCGCCATCCAGGCCCTGCTGGCGCAGGTGCCCACTCCCGACAAGATCAACAACGCCGACGTGGGCGACGGCCGGAACACCGGCGGCTACCGCTTCAACCAGCGGGCCAACGAGCTCAACGACAACGTCACCGGCAAGATCGATTACAACCTCAACACCCGCCACGCCATCAGCGGATCGTACCTCTGGAACCGCGACAACTCCGACCGCCCAGACGCGGAAAACGACTACTCGCTGGCGCCCAAAGTCACCAATCCGACGCATGCCAACCTGGTGGCCGTATCCTGGCGCTGGACCCCCACGGCCCGGCTGACCAACGAAGTGCGCGGAGGCTTCAATCTCACCTACGCCTACTTCCTCACCTCGCAGCAGTTCGGCGCCTACTACCTGACGGGCACCATCTTTTCCGATCCCGTGAATGAGTTCCAACCGCAAGGCCGCAACACCAACACCTACAACCTGTCCGACAACGCGGCTTACCAGCGCGGGCGCCACTACATCCAGTTCGGCTTTCACTCGCAGCGGGTGAGTGTGCGCTCCTACGACGCCTCCGGAGTGGTCCCCACTTACAGCCTGGCCATGGGGTCCGGGCAACCGGCGCTCTCGGGCAGGAACCTGCCGGGCGTGAGCAGCACCGATCTCGCCACCGCCAACGCGCTGCTGGCCACCTTGGGCGGTTATGTGGATGGCTATAGCCAGACGTTCAATGTCACCAGCCGGTCGTCCGGCTTCGTTGCCAACGCCCCGTTCATACGCCACTTCCTCGACAACAGCTACGCCTTCTACGCGCAAGACAAGTTCAAGCTGCTGCCGAATCTCACCGTGACGCTGGGCCTGCGCTATGAGTTGCCCGGCGTCGTCGATGAAGCCGACTCCCTCGAACTGGCGCCGGTGCTGCAAGGCACCGCCGAGCAGACCCTGCTCTCCAACGCCACCCTGGATTTTGCGGGCTCTTCGGCGGGCCGGCCCTGGTATCGCCGCGAATGGAAGGATTTCGCTCCCAACTTCGGCTTTGCATGGGACGTCTTCGGCGATGGAAAGACGGCCGTCCGCGGCGGCTATTCCATCAGCTACGTCAACGACCAGGAGATCCTGGCGCCGGAAGACTTGCTTGAGATCAACGCCGGGCTGCAAGGCTTGGCTGCCGCCACCGGTCTCTCCAACCGTGTCTCGACCGGCCTGCCGCAGATCGTTCCGCCCACTTACCAGGTGCCCCTGACGGACGCCGACAATTACGCCAACGACCCGTTTAATGCGGTCGGGATGATCGATCCGAACCTGAAGCATCCCTACGTGCAGCAGTATTCCATCGGCATCCAGCACCAGGTGAAGGGCACGCTCTTCGAAGCGCGCTACGTGGGCAACCACATGGTTGGCGGCTACCGCGCGTTCGACTTCAACCAGGTGGTGATCAACCAGAACGGCTTCCTGCCGGACTTTCTGCGCGCCCAGAACAACGGCTGGCTGGCCATGGCGCAAAGCGGCGTTTTCAATCCCAACTACAATGCCTCCATCCCCGGCAGCCAGCAACTGACGGTCTTTCCGAAACTCGCCCGCAGCGCGCTGAGCGATCCCAACGTCCTCTATTACCTGCAGACCGGCGAGGTGGGTGAACTGGGCAACTATTTGCAGACCAACGGAATGAATGGCCTGGTCAATTTCTACCAGAACCCCAACGCCCTGGGCACCGACCTGTTGACTAACTACTCCAGCTCCAGTTACAACTCGTTACAGCTCGAGGCGCGCCATCAGATGCGTACCGGTCTGAGCTTCGAGGCCAATTACACCTTTTCCAAGGTGCTGAGCGACGCCGATGGCGATAGTCAGTCGCGTCTCCAGCACTTCCTCGATATCAACAACCCCGGTATCGAGCGGTCGCGCGCTAACTTCGATCTCACCCACATGATCAAAGCCGACGGCTTCTACGAGCTGCCGTTCGGCAAGGGCCACCAACTGCACTATCGCCCTCTGGACCGCGTCATCGGCGGCTGGATCTTCGGCAGCACCATGACCTGGCAATCCGGCGCGCCGTTTTCGATCCTGTCGGGGCGGGGAACCCTCAACCGCGAATCGCGCTCCTACTACAACGGCGCCAATACGCTGCTCGGCGGCGCGCAGCTCGCCAGCGTGGTCAAATTCCAGATGACCGGAAACGGCCCCATGATGATTGCCCAATCCGCCATCAATCCAGCCGACGGAACGGGTGTGAACACGGACGGCGAGCCGGCTTTCCCGGGCCAGGTCTTTTTCAATCCGGGCGCGGGGACTCTCGGCGGCTTGCAGCGCCGTATGTTCAGCGGCCCCTGGACCTTCGATACCGACATGCGCCTCAAGAAAACCGTCAACATCACCGAAACCAAGAAGGTGGAGCTGCTCATGGACGCCTTCAACGCCCTGAATCACCCCACGTTTTGGTCCGGCGACCAGAACATCAACACCACCACGTTCGGCGTGGTGAGCTATATGTTCTACACGCCGCGCATCGTGCAGTTCGGCCTGCACTATACATTCTGATGAGCCAGCCCAAGGTCTACGATCTCGCCCAACCATATTTCACGGGGATGCCGCACCATCCCACGCATCCCCCGTTCCTGTTCAGCCTGGTCAAGCGGCACGGCGACTTCACCGGCCCGGCGGGCCACAGCTCGGCCTCCGAGTCGTTCGCGCTGGGCGGCCACGTGGGCACGCACATCGATGCCCTCTGCCATTATTCATGCGGCGGCAGGCTGTACGGCGGCCAGGACGTGGCAGCCGTGCAATCCTACGCCGGCGGCATTGAGAAGCTCTCGGTGGATACCATCGCGCCCATTTTCCGGCGCGGCGTGCTGCTCGATATTGCAGGCCCCGCGATTCTCCCGGATGACTTCGAGATCACGCCAGCGCATCTGGACGCAGCCACGAAGAACGTCGACATTCGGCCTGGCGATGTCGTTCTGCTACGCACCGGCTGGGCAACCTACTGGAACGATCCCCGCCAGTTCGTTTCCGGTGTGCGCGGTCCCGGCCCCGGTCTGGCGGGCGCGCGCTGGCTGAGCGCTCGCGGCATCTTCGCCGCCGGATCGGACACGCTAGCCTTCGAGAAAGTCCCGGCCCCCGCCATGCCGGTGCACGTACACCTGCTGGTAGACCAGGGCATCCACATCATGGAATGTCTGAACCTGGAGGAGTTAGCCGCCGCGCGCGTATACGAGTTCCACTTCATCGCCGCCCCGCTAAAGATCCGCGGTGCCACGGGCTCTCCGATCCGGCCGATGGCGGTAGAGATCCCGGGGACAGACGAAGTGTTTTCCGGTTTTTGACCGCAATTACTTCGCCGGTTTGGCCTTGGATGCCGGCTCCCCAAACTCCACCGATGTCTCGGCGGTATACCGGTGGAAATCGCGGTACTCGGCGGTGTTCCGCAGCAGTAACTTGCCAGCGGAAGTGCGGGATTCGCCCCTAACCGGAAGCAGAAAGCGCTCACCGGCGATGGTAACGAAATCGTACGCTACATCCACTTGAGTAGCGGCATCGGAATCCAGTTCCTCGTGGATTCGTACCACGGAATTCGTCGCCGCGTCCGCCCACACCAGCCCGTGAAACGCCTTCGCGACGGTTCTTCCGTTGACTGACGACTGAAGATAGGAATGTTCTTGATCCACGCGGTATGCATACACATTCGTCGTGCGGCTACCAAGCGCTTCCTGGCGGACAAACGTGAACTCCGTCTGAATTTCCGGGCGGAAAATCGCCGAGAATAGGCTGCCGAACAGCCCCTCCGAGCGATAGCCTTTGATTTCCCGACAACTGCGTTTGCCAACCTTTCCGCCGCGTCCGATCAACCGGCAACCCTCGTGCCGCCCGAAGTACGTGATCTCAGCTTCGTACTGATCGTATTCCTTCCAATGCGTGCCGGTTCTGGTTTTGTCCTCGGCCCGATGCGTCGCTTGCGTGCACACGAAGTCGGGCAGGTGCTGGTCGTAGGACCGCGCCGTTTCGATTACACACTGGAGGCAGTTGACGCTCGCATCCTGGGCGCCGCCATTGCCCGCCTGGGCCCCCATCACTGCCTGGCCCAATAGCAATACGAGCCACTGAAAGCCCGTTGTTCGCATTTCTTCGTTAACCTCGCCCAAACCATTCGACGTGGCTGACCGTCTTTCGTACTCAGCCCTCGCCGAACTTTCTGCACTGCCGCCTCTGTCGGCAGCACCCTTGCTCCCCCGCTACCACCTGAATCGGAATCGCCCGCGCGAAGCGGGTAATGGTCTGGTTCCCCGCGCGCAGAGAGTCGTCATCGCCGGACTCCCGAGCCTCCCAGATCCCGGCGTGCATATCGATCTCGCTGTCGCTGATCGATGGTAGTTGCAGTTGCTTGGCCAGTAACCCCTTAGCCAAGTCGATCCACCAATTGACGGCACCGGGCATCGTGTCTCGTCGCATTACGCCGCCTTTCAGGACTTACGGTATCACGCTGCGATGATCCGGGCGAATGACGGAAACGAGTCCGCAGCTCAAATCGCGTTCACGATGCTAATTCCCGCGCTGGACGGCTCCCGTTCTATAATCCTTCTAGGGACACCTGCCGATGGATGACGTACTCACGATCGCAGAGATTGAGGCGAAATTCGACTCCGAGTGGATACTGATCGAGAACCCATCGACTGATGAGGCCCTGGAAGTTCGCAGCGGAACGGTGCGCTGCCATGACAAGGATCGCGAGGAGGTCTACCGCCGAGCCGTCGTGACTCGTCCCAGACGGTTTGCGATCGTCTATACGGGCAAGATGCCTCTGGATACTGCGATCGCGTTGTAACTTCCTCATTCGATCCGCGGCGCGGCCTAATTGTCATCAGGGCGGAACTCAATGGACCGAGCGGCAGCGCCATCCTGCGGCTCGCCCTCGACACTGGAGCCACCAGCACTCTGGTGAACGTTGCGATGCTGGTGGCCATCGGATACGATCCGGCGCTGGCTGCGGACCGGGTCCAGGTTACCACGGGAAGTGGAGTCGAGTTTGCGCCCCGCGTAGAATTGCAGCGACGGACCGCCCTTGGGCAGGAGCGTTTCGGATTTCCCGTGCTCAGCCATACCTTACCGCCGAGCGCTGGAGTCGACGGGCTGCTGGGGTTGGATTTCTTTCGCGGACTGTGCTTGACCATTGATTTTCGCGCTGGTCAACTGCACCTTGCTTAGCCGGCAATTGCCGCGGGGCTATTCCCCCGCCACCACCTGAATCGGGGTCGCCCGCGGGAAAGCCATCGACTGCGAGCCTGATGTCGCCGTCGAACTCATCCTTGCGGATCGCGCTCACGGTGATGGCGGCCGAATCGCCTTGCCCCAGGGGCGGGTTGTCGGGCCTGATACCCAACGCGAAATCGGGCTGCGGCGGCGCGACGATCGGGCGGTAACCGCACTCCTCGCAGCCTTTGGCCTGGACGTTGCGCAATCGCAGGAAGTAATCGCCGGCGGCTCGGCGATTTGCTGTTGCTTCTCGCCGGCATCGTAGACGGCCAGCACCGAGGGTCTCTTATGGCGCACCCGCCGCGTCCGGTTCGGTCCGGAACATGGCGATGGCTTCGATTTCCACCAGCAGCTCGGGCCGGCAGAGAATGGCCTGAACTCCCGTCGAAGCCGGCAGTGGATCCAGTTCCCGCTCCTGGTAAAAAGCCGTGCGCTCTTCGTTGAACGCGGCGTAATCGCGCTCGATGTCGCGCAGGTAACAGGTGGTCCGGACCACGTCCTTCCAGGTGGCGCCTTCGGCCTGGAGCAAACCGCCGATGTTCTGGAATGTGCGGCGGGTTTGCGCCCGGAAATCGCCGATGTGAATGCTCCGCCCGTACTCATCGATGCTGGCCGTTCCCGAAATCAACAGGATGGCCAGCCCGTTCAAGTCGATGCGCATGCCGCGCGAAAACGAGCTCGGCTTGGGGTAGTCGAAGGCTTCGTTCAGCACCCGGTGGTTGGTGATAGCGCGCTTTGCCACCGGCGCCTTGGCGATCTCCTTCAGAAAATCGGCGTCCAGAATCATACTTATAATACCCGGCGCTCCATCTAAAGTTTCGCGCCGGATTCCGCGGAATTCAAAACTGGAAGTAAATGAACGGAATGGAGGCGTCGATCACGCCGAATACTTCCAGGCAGAGGAACATGGCCGCCAGCGCGGTTGCATAGGCCCACGCGGGCGCTTCGACGATCCGCGCGAACCAGTCGAACTTCTCTTCCACCACCGTCAGGACCAGCGCGATCAGAGCCAGCCCCACGTGCCAATGCTGAAGCAGCGTGTGGCCTCCGGGGCGGGAGAACATCTGGCCCAAGACCTGCATGCTCTGCGGCAGATCGGCCGCCCGAAAGAAGACCCAACTGATGAGCACCAGGCCGAACGTCAGAATGGCCTTTACAGGGTACAGCCAGTTCCATTCCTCGCGAATGGGCCGGTTGCCGCGGAAAACTCTTTCCACGCTGAGCAGCACGCCGTGGTATCCGCCCCAGATCACGAAATTCCAGCTTGCGCCGTGCCACAGTCCCCCCAGAAGCATGGTGAGGGCCAGGTTTCGGTACGTCATCCACTTCCCGTGCCGGTTCCCGCCCAGGGGAATGTACAGATAGTCGCGCAGCCAGGTCGATAGCGAGATGTGCCAGCGGCGCCAAAAATCCGTGATGCTCGAAGCCAGATAGGGGCGGCGAAAGTTCACCGGAAAATGGAAGCCGAGCAGCTTCGCCATCCCGATCGCCATGTCCGTGTAACCCGAGAAGTCGAAGTAAATCTGCAGCCCGAATGCGAGCACACCGGTCCAGGCCGTAACCATCCCCGGGTTCCCGGCGACATCGCTGAAATAACCGTTGGCGACCTTGGCGAACTGGTCGGCGAACGCCATCTTCTTGGTCAGGCCCAGCGCCATCAGCAGGATGCCGTTCGAAACATCGGCGGACGAGGGCGGCCGCCAATCGAACAGGTCGCGGAAAAAAGTGTGCGCCCGGACAATCGGCCCCGCCACCAGTTGCGGGAAAAAGCAGATGAACAGCGCGTAGTCGATCGGACTGCGCACGGCCTCCTGCTGGCCGCGATACACGTCCACCACGTAGGACATGCTCTGGAAAGTGTGAAAGCTGATGCCCAAGGGAAGCACGATGTCCAGCCAGAACGAGTGGCTGGGCTTCGCCAGCAACAGCGCCACGTTGCTCGCCAGGAAATTATAGTATTTGAAAAAGCCGAGAAATCCGAGGTTCGCCGAGAGGCTCAAAATCAGCAGTGCCTTTTTCCTGGGGCCTGGCGCAACCTTCTCCAGCCAGATGCCGGCCGTGTAGTCGATGGCCGTCAGGGTCAGCAGCAGCGCGACGAACTTGTAATTCCAGCACGCGTAGAAGAAGTAGCTGGCCGCCAACAGGATATATCTCCGGAAACGCCGCGGGCTACTGTAGAAGAGCGCCAGCACGATCGCCAGGAAAATGAAAAACTGAATGGTGTTGAAGAGCATGGCTACCGCGCCCCCAATGCCAGCATCCGGCCGATATCTTCCGCTAGCATGGGCGAGAACAGCGCGATGCCGGCCCGATTCAAGTGCAACGCGTCGCGGAACAACTCGGGGTGTTCCAGCGAATCGAACGCATGTTCGTCGCACAGCAGAACGTTGGGCCGGGAAGACGCAAAGTCGCGGATGGTGCTGCTCTTCTTGCGCACCAGGCCGTCGGGGCGGGGAATTGGAGCGCGCGCCAGCCGCACGAAAATAATCTTCGTTGGCGAACCCCGGTAACGGTCCAGAATCCGGCCATACCAGGCGCGGCGGAAGGCCGCCAGGCGTCCCGTCTGCGGGGCCGGCTCGCGCATCAGGTCGCGGTTGACGGTGTCCTGCTGGTCCTGGTCAAGCCCTGGGGGAAACGTCACTTTCCAGGTGGCCCAGTCGATCTGAAGCCCCGCCATGCTGCGGGAAGTCTCCAGGTAGTCATACGTCCATTGCTCGTATTCGCGGCGCTCAAGCCGCACGCGCCGGATGCGCTCCGCGGGCTTCGCGAGAAACGCCAGCAGATCGCTCTGATAGACAATGCCCTTCAGGGAAGAGCCGCGCAATGCTTCGCATTGGACTTTCGGGCTGTGGAACGATAGCGCAAATCCGGGCACATCGCTCCAGCGGAGCCGCGCGATGACGTAATGCAGTGCGCGGATGTCGTCATCGGGCGTGAAGAATTCGTCTTCGTCGTCGTAATCAGTCACCCCAAACACGACGGCGCGATACCGCCGGGCGGTCGGGTGGAGATCGCGCAGCATGTAGAACCACGACCGCACGTCGGTGCCCGCCACGCCGGCGTGCCGGAAAACATATCCGGTTTGCGCGGTCGCCTGGTTCGCCAGCTTGGGCGAATACGCAAAACGCGAATCGCCCAGAGTGACCACCAGGTTGTCGCCGTTCCGTGCCTGCGCCTGCTGTTCCCGCCGCAGCGTCAGCTCGAACGCTCCGGTGGACGAGTCCATTTGCAGAATCGACGGATAAAATGGCGCGCGGAAGAGCAGCCCATCCAGGGCGAAGAGGCCCAGGAAGGCAAGCGGCAGCGCCAGGACGGGGTGGCCTGGCACGCGCACTGAAGATACCACTGGCATAGGTTATTCTAAGAAAGGCGTTTCCTGCCACCTGAGCGCGAGCCTTGAGACAAGCTCGCTCGGCCGCAAACGTCGCGGTCACCGTGATTGTATCGCGCCTCCTGTAGTTGGAACCACTGCCTCAGCGGTCTTTGATGTGAACCCGGATCAAAGGGAACAAGGCCCCAGCGAGGTTGGTCGGGAGGCCAAAATGGACATCTTCAGTAAAGTAATGCGTACGGAGCGCCTGCGCGTTGCCCTATTGGCTCTGATTGCGACCTACGCGTTCTTTTATGAGTATCTGCCCCCTTTTAAGACCGTATACCTATACTCCGACATAGCCGGTTATCATTACCCCCTCCAGCGCTACGCTTTTCAGGCGCTCAAGGATGGCCGCATTCCGCAATGGGATTCCTCCATCTACTGCGGCATCTCGTTTGTCGGAAACGTGCAAGCCGCTCTGTTGTACCCGCCTACATGGTTGATGTATGCCGCCACCTGGATGCGGCCGCGAATCCCGTTCAAGGCGCTGGAAGCGTTCACGTTTTTTCACGTGTGGCTCGCGTTCCTGTTGTGTTATATGTGGCTGCGCGGGAAGGCCGGCAGCCTGGCGAGCGCGCTCGGAGCGGCCGTGTTCGCGTACACGGGCTATATGGTGTCGCAGTTCTGGCACCTCGGCGTGGTCTGCTCCATGACGTGGCTGCCGCTGGGGCTGTGGGGCATCGACGAAGCCGTTGGCCGGCGCGATTGGCGTCCCCTCTGGAAGGTCGCCGCCGCTTCCGCCCTGTCATTCCTGGCCGGCTACCCGGCGGTTTGGTTCGTGTACTGCGTAATGATGGCCGCCTATGCGCTCGCAAGCCGCGTACACTGGCGCGCGGCCGTGGGTGTCTGCGTGGCGCTGGCGGCGTCGGTGCTGCTGTTCATGGCTCAGTGGCTGCCCGCCATGGAAGCAAGATCGCGCATGCAACTGGAACCCAAGTACGGACCGGGCGCCTACGGCTGGCGGCTGCTTCTCTGTTACCTGCTGCCGAATTGGTTCGATTTCAACCCTGGGCATAGCGCGGCATTCGAGTCCGGCGGGATGTACCTGTATCTCGGGCTGCCGGCCCTGTTCGGGTGTATTTGGGTGGTGCGGCGGCATAACTTGCGCCCTTATCTACAGGCGTTCATTTGTTTGGCGGTCGCTCTCGTGCTGGCGAACCCGTCCGATTCGTTGGTCCGCGCTGTCGAGCGGATTCCGACTTTGGACGACACCATGCAGCCGTTCAATTTCTACGCAGGCGCCGCCGCCATGGCCGCGCTGATCACCGCCATCGCCCTGGACGATTTCCTCAAGAGCGGGTCCCGCCGCGCGCTGCCGCGATGGCTTGCGCCCGCGGCTGCGGCGGCGCTGCTGGCCTGGTCGGTCCGTCAACTGTGGATTTGGGCTCACGGTGGCGCCTTCCCTATCCGCGGCCGGGCAGTGCTGGAAACCGCCATCGCTCTGGCGCTTTTCTCGTTGGGGATCTACATCGTCCGTGAGGCCACCGGCCGCCGCCGCAGCCTGTTTGCCGCCATACTGCTGCTGGCAGCCGGAGTCGACTACAAGGTCTTCGGCGCCAGCCGGCAGTTCAATGCGAGCCCGGGAGATGTGGACAAACAACACCCCAGGTACGGAATCGGCGGCGTAGACGACACCGCTTATCGCGCCATGCGGGCGAACCGGCAGTACCGCGTGGTGAGCGACGCGTCGCTTGGACCGCCGCCGACCGACTATCGCATGTGGGGGCTGGCGACGCCGGCCGGCTTCGACCCCTTTCTGCCGGACCAATACAAACAGGTGATTCAGCGCTGGGTCCCATTCCAAACCAACCGGGTGTTCGATACCGATGTGCAGAACGAGGACATGCTCCAAACACTCGGCGTGCGTTTCGTGCTGGTGCACGACGGCGAGTCTCACGAGGCGTTCCTCGCCGCCAGCCCCAACTTCCGGCTGGTCGGCAGGAGGGATATCTGGTGCCGTTTGTACGAATACCTCCACGCCAAGCCACCCTACCATTGGGAAGAGCAAACCAACGGCACGGTACGACCCGTTGCGTGGACCCGCGAGCAGCGAGACTTCCTCGTGCGGGCGGACCGGGGCGGCCGCTTCGTGCTGGTGGAACAGTTCTACCCCGGCTGGACGGCGGCCGTTGACGGACATCCGGTCGGCATCGAGCGCTGGGGCGGAGCGTTCCAGGCCATCCAGGTGCCGGCCGGCGAGCATCGGATCGCATTCGAGTTCCGGCCCATGAGCCTGCGCATCGGCGCATTGATTAGTCTGCTCGCGGCGGTTGGCCTGCTCCTGCTCGTTCTGGCCGACGGCCGGTCGCGCCGGCATCCCGCGAGAAGAGCGCGCTGAACCGTGCTGGTAGAATAGAGCAAAATGATCCAGACTCTATTCGGCTCCGTCGAGCAAGAGCCATCCCTGCTGGAGAGATTGAAAAGCGGCGTCGAGAAGACGCGCGCGGGGCTGGTCTCCGCGCTCGAAGACGCCCTCCAGGGAAAGAAGGAAATCGATGCGGACCTGCTCGACGAGCTGGAATCCACGCTCATCGCCGCCGATATCGGCGTGCGCACCACCGGCGAAATCCTCGAGCGCATCCGCCAGAGCGTGGAACGCCATCAATTGGGCGATGCCGCCGGGTTGAAGGGCCTCATCCGCGAACAACTGCTTGAAATCCTCCAGGCCAGCGAGCGGGCGCCGGCGCGCGTGGCCTCCCCGCCCGCCGTCATCCTGGTGGTCGGCGTGAATGGCTCCGGCAAGACCACCACCATCGGCAAGCTGGCCCAGCGGTTCCACCATGAGGGACGCTCGGTGCTGCTCTGCGCGGCCGATACGTTTCGCGCGGCGGCCATCGAGCAGCTCGAAATCTGGGGCCAGCGCGCCGGCGCGGAGGTGATCCGCCAGCGCGGCGGCAGCGACCCCAGCGCCGTGCTCTTCGACGCGGTGCAGGCGGCGCGCGCGCGCAAAGTGGATTACGTGATTGTCGATACGGCGGGCCGCCTGCAAAACAAGGAGCACCTCATGGCAGAGCTTCAGAAAATGTCCCGCACCGCCGCCAAGGTGATCCCCGGTGCGCCCCACGAGGTGCTGCTCGTGCTCGACGCCACCACCGGGCAGAATGGGCTGGAACAGGCCCGCAAGTTTACGGAAACGTCCGGCGTCACCGGCATCGTGCTGGCCAAGCTCGATGGCACGGCCAAGGGCGGAATCGTGGTCGCCATCGCGCGCGAGCTGAACCTGCCCATCCGCTACGTGGGGGTGGGCGAAAAGGTGGAAGACCTGCTGCCGTTCGACCCCGAGAAGTTCATCGAATCGCTGTTCGAAACATGAGCCTCGAATACATGCGCGAAGCGTTCGACCTGGCGCGAAAGGGCCGGGCGCTGGCCAGTCCGAATCCCATGGTGGGCGCCGTGCTGGTGCGGGGCGGGGAAGTGGTGGGGCGCGGCTTCCACACCTATGCGGGCGTCCAGCATGCCGAGGTCGTCGCGCTGGCGCAGGGGGGTGAGAAAGCGCGTGGCGCCACGCTCTACCTGAACCTGGAACCGTGTTCCCATCAGGGGCGCACGCCGCCCTGCGTCGATGCCCTGATTCAGGCCGGCGTGGCGCGCGTGGTGGCGCCCATCGAGGACCCCAACCCGCTGGTGGCGGGCCAGGGATTTCGCCGGCTGCGCGAGGCGGGCGTCGAAGTGGAAGTAGCAGCCTCATTCGCCGCCGAAGCCGGCAAGCTCAATGAGCCGTTCCTGCACTTCATGCGCACCGGCCGTCCGCTGGTGACCCTCAAGACCGCCATCACCCTGGACGGCAAAATCTCCGCGCCCGACGACAACCGCGGGTGGATCACCAGCGAGCGCGCCCGCGCCCACGTGCAGGAGCTGCGCCACGACCACGACGCCATTCTCACCGGCATCGGCACCGTGCTGGCCGACGATTGCCTGCTCACCGACCGCACCGGCCTGGCGCGCTGCCGTCCGCTGCTGCGCGTGATTATGGATTCGCAACTCCGCCTGCCACTCGATTCGAAGATGGCGCGCAGCGCGGCGGGCGATGTGGTGGTGGTGGCCACTTCGGCCTCTTCCGCCGAGCGGCGCAAGCTGCTTGAAGACCGGGGCATCCAGGTGCTGATCTTCGATGGCCCCGGCGGGCGGGCGGACCTCCGCAGCCTCATCGACTGGCTGGGCCGGCAGCGCTATCTTTCGCTCATGCTCGAGGCTGGCAGTAAAATCAACTGGACGGCGCTCGAGAGCGGCGTGGTCGACCGCATTTTTTTCTATTACGGACCCAAGATCCTGGGCGGTTTGGAAGCGCTCCCGCTGGCCGGCGGCCTCGGGCGGCGCCGGCGCGCGGACGCCATTCGCATTCGCGGCGTCACCATTCACCAGATACCGCCGGACGAGTTCGCCGTGGAAGGATACGTGGATGTTCACCGGGATTATTGAAGAACTGGGCGAAGTGGAATCCGCCGGAGCGCGCCTGAAGGTGCGCTGCTCCACCGTCATGACGGACATGACGGTGGGCGCCAGCATTGCCGTCAACGGCGTGTGCCTGACCGTCGTGGAGCCGCGGCCTAATTCGTTTTCCGCGGACCTGGCGCCCGAGACCCTGCGCCTGAGCAACCTGGGCGACTTGCGCGCCGGCTCGCGGGTGAACCTGGAGCGGCCGCTGGGGCCGACGGGCCGTTTGAGCGGGCACATCGTCGAGGGCCACGTCGACGGCACGGGCGAGTTGCTCTCACTCGAGGACCTGGGCGATGACAACTGGTGGCTGCGAATTCGCGTGCCGGCGGAGCTGGACCCGTTGCTGGTCTACAAAGGCTCCATCGCCATCGACGGCATCAGCCTCACCATCGCGGCGCTCGAGGGCGGCGTGCTTTCGGCGACCATTATTCCGCACACCTGGCGCAACACGACCCTGGGCGGCTACAGGCCCGGGGCGCGCGTCAACCTGGAGTGCGACATCCTCGCCAAGCACGTGGAGAAGCTGCTGCGCAAGCTGGAGTTGAAGCCCGCGCTGACGGTGGAGAAGCTGCGCGAAAACGGCTACTGACGCTGCCTTGTGGGGCAGATTTTCAATCTGCGGCCGAGTGGCACTCGGCCTGCCCGTCGCCTCGTCACCGTTTCTATTGTCCCGGCGGCCTCTGCTGCCCCGGAGGCCGCGGCGCCGCGCCCGCCGGCCTGCCGCCGCTGCCGCCCGGGAACCCTTCGTTGCTTACCGGGTACTTGGGCTCGACCGTCTTCTGAAACTGCGGCTCGAGCGGCATCAGGCGGAACCCCACCAGCAGCGATGCGTCGCCGTACCAGAACTGCTGGTGAGAAATATTCCAGAAACCGGAGCGCGTCTTGGCATCCGCGCCCTCCCACTCGATTAGGCCCAATCCCATGCCGATCAGCTTGTTCTCCGTCAGTTGGGTCTCCAGCGCGCGCCATGGGCCTTCGCAGCCGGAATAGTCGAAGGGGGTGATGTAGAACTCCAGCACCAGCTTGCCGGATTCCCCGGGCTTGAAGCTGTAGTTGTAGGCGTGCTCGGAATACGGCTCATCGACGCCGTACTGCGGGCAGCCCCACTCCATGGCCCAGTTCTTGTTGGGACCCGGCGGCGTGAAAATATGATAGTTCTGCGCCGTCACGCCGTGGGTCTGCCGCGAAGCCGTCTCGCGGTCGATCCGCGGGTCCAGCACCGACGCCGCCTGCCCCACCAGCTCCGGAGTGTAGATCTCCCGATGGTACTGGTCGATCAGCGGGCCGCCGGAAAGATCGCCGTCCACGACCACTTCGAAAATGTCGTTGTGCAATCCCGGCAGGGAGAAATCCCAGTAGCCTTTGTACGCCTCGTAGAGGAAATACAAGCGGTTCTCGCCCTTCACCCACCCGACCTTGATCTTCACATCCAACTTCTTCGGATCGTGGTTCATGCCATGGCCCTGTTCAGTGTCCATGAACTCGCTCATGGTGATGGCGTAGCTGTCCGGCACGATATTCCAGTCGTCCGGATTCCCGTCGATGCGCGGCTTCATGCTGGCGGGGAATTGAAACACCTTGAACGTCACATCCTGCCGCTCGAGCGCGGTGGCAGGGATTGACAGGAGCGCTATAAAGAGGGCGCCTAGGGGTCTGCGTAGTGTCATGTATCTTCAATACCACAAATCTGCGGCACGCGCTCATCCGCGGCGGGCCTGGCCGGAACCCATTTCCACAGCGCCTCGAAGAGGAGTTCCGTCTTGATCGGCTTGCCGATGTGGTCGTCCATGCCCGCTTCCAGGCACTGCTCGCGGCTACCTGCCATCACCTCCGCGGTCATCGCCACAATCGCAACGTGGCGGTTCGGGCCTTCCTGGCGGCGAATTTCCCGCGCAGCGGCGTAACCGTCCATTTCCGGCATCTGGCAATCCATGAAGATCAGGTCGTACGGCACCAGGCCGAACATATCCACCGCCTCCCGGCCGTCCGCCGCCAGGTCCGGGCGCATGCCAAGCTTCTCGAGCATACGCACGGCCACCTTCTGGTTCACGATATTGTCCTCGGCCACCAGCACCCGCACCGGCAGGCCGCCGAAGCGAACCGACAGCACGCGGCGCATCTCTTCCAGTGGGCTACCCGTGGCGCCGTGGCCCGTAACCACAGTCTGGCGCTTCTTCGACCACGCCGTGGAGAGGGTGTTGAACAACTGCGACTGCCTCACTGGTTTGACCAGCGATGCGTCAACCGTGCCACTCTCCTTCTGCCGGACCTCGATCCATTGACTGACGGAAGTCAGCAGCACGATCACGGTTTCGCGAATGCCCGCATCCGCCCTGATGGCGCGCGCCAAAGCGGCGCCGTCCATGCCCGGCATCCGGTAGTCGAGAATCGCGAAATGGTAGGGATCCCCGCCGTCGTGCGCCTCCCGGAGCGCCCGGAGCGCCTCCTCGCCCGTGGCAAAACTGCCGTTGCGCATCCCCCAATTCGTGATCTGCTCGTGCAGCACGCGGCGATTCACTTCGCTATCGTCCACGATGAGAGCGCGCAGATTCCTCAGTTCCTCCATCGGTACCGGCGCCGCGTGCGGGTTGGTATCGAGCGCCAAAGGCAGGGTGAGCGAGAATGTGGATCCCTCCCCAGGCCGGCTGGTGGCGGCGATGGAGCCTCCCATGAGATTCACGAGCTGTTTCGCGATCGCGAGGCCCAGACCGGTGCCGCCGTACTTTCTGGTGGTGGAGCCATCCGCCTGGCTGAACTTCTCGAAGACCGAGCCGAGCTTTTCGGGGGAGATGCCCGGCCCGGTGTCGTGTACCGAGATCCGCATCGCGGCCCGCGCCGCGTCCCGCGACTCGCATGCCACCTCGATCACGATACTCCCGCTGGGCGTGAACTTGACGGCGTTGCCCACCAGGTTGGTCATCACCTGGCGAATCCGTCCCGAATCTCCCACAAAGTGCCGGGGAAGTTCCGGGGGGTATCGCAGCACCAGTTCCAGATTCCGGTCTTCGATTTTCGGCGCCAGCATCTCGTTGACATCTTCGATCGTCAGGCGCAGGTCGAACGCGTAGGCCTCGATGGCGAGTTTGCCCGCCTCGACCTTGGAAAAATCCAGGATGTCGTTGATGACCGTGAGCAGCGCCTCCCCCGAACGGCGAACCGTGTCCGCGTACTCGCGTTGCTCGGCGGTCAATTCCGTGTCCAGCAGCAGGCCGGTCATGCCGATCACTCCATTCATCGGGGTGCGGATCTCATGGCTCATGTTGGCCAGGAATTCGGTCTTGTGGCGGCTGGCGGCTTCCGCCTGTTCCTTGGCGGAATGCAGTTGCACAATCAGGCTGCCGCGGCGTTGGTACTGGGTAATGGCGATCCAGGCGAGAGCGAAGATGACTACCAACGCCACCCCGAGCAGCGCCAGGAACCCGAACTGCCGGTACCACACCAGGGGCACGGCGAAATCGAGCGACTGGCCGGCCGGGTCGATATGGCCGCTGCGATCCATCGCGCGCACGCCGAAACGGTGCTTCCCGGCGCGGAGGCGATGGTAGGTTGCCGTATCTCTGGCCTCGAACGGCGACCAGGCCCCTCCATCCAGGCGATACGAAAAGAGCAGCCGCCCGGAGGGGGTCTGGTTCCACTTGTCGATGCCGCTGAACGCGATTCGCGCCTCGCCCGAGGGCGCGACTTCGCGCAGGTTGCTGGCCGGATCGAGAATCGTGCGCGGTGCATCGGATTCCGTCTCCGGATGATAAAGGGCCAATCCGCGCGCCGTTCCCGCCCACAAACGCCCCTGGCTGTCCTGGAAGACGGTGTAGGCAATCACCGTGGGCAGGCCCTCTTCGGCCTGATTGGCAATCCAGCTCTCATCCTTGAAGCGGTGAACGCCCGTGGCGGAAGCCACCCACAGAGCGCCGTCGCGCGTGATGGCCAAGTGCCGGAGCCGGTCCAGGCCGTCGCGCATCGCGGTCCAGGACTTGCCGTTGTACTTCAAGAGCCGGTCCCGGCCGCCGGCCACGAGTTCGCCGGTGGGCAGGCTGCCCAAAACGAAGACGCCGGCTTCCGTGTAGCCGTTGCCGGGCTGGAACGGATTCGACAAGTGGCCGTCCCGGTAGAGGCCGCCCCCGGCGGTACCACCCAGCCAGATCTCTCCCTGTCCTCTTTCCAGCACCGCCCGCAGAGCCGCTCCGTGCCACTCGCGGCCCAGTTCCAGGACCTTCCGGAAACTTGTGCCATCGTAGACGTCCAGCCGGAACCCGGGCGTGCCTTTCACCTCGCTGCCCACCCAGGCGCCACCGTCCGGGCGCTGTTGGATGAGCGTGATCGTCCGGCCTTCGGGGTGCGCGAACTCGGTGAAGCGGCCGCTCTTCGCATCCATCGTCAAGACCGCATCCGAGGCGTCATCCCCGCGCCCCACCTTGACCATAATCCTGCCGTCGGCAAGCAGCACCAGGCTGCTGGTCTCCAACGTGTGTGTTTGGAAACCGGCGGGCAAGGCGTAGCGCGTCCACGTGCGGCCATCGAGTTCCAGCACGTAGGAGGTGGCGCTCATCCATAGCCGCCCCTGGCGATCCTCCGCGATCGCGTGAACCGGCAGGTCCAGGTCCTCCACGCCGTCCGGTGGCCGCCACAAAGGCGGTGTGTAGCGCGCGAGGCCTTCCGACGTGGCCACCCAGAACGCTTTGCCTTCCTCGCAATAAACATCGAAGATGTTGCCGCTGAGGACCCCGGTCCTTTCCACCGGGTACTTGCGTCCTCCCCGCAGCCGGAACATCGCCGCCCCTTCCACGATCCAGACGCTGCCATCGCCGCCGCGCCAGCCAAGCAGATTGTCCGCTTGCGCGGCGTACACGGATTCGAGGCCGGCCACCGACCAGCGCACGATGACGCGCCGCTTGTCGCGTTCGGATATCCCCTGCGCGAACAACTCTCCGGTTCCCGGCAACGGATGATCGAAGTGGGTGAGGTGGAGTGCGTCGCTGTTGACTTCAACCCACTCGAAAGCACCGCCGTCGGGCGGAATACGCAGCTTAGCCAGCCCGTGTTCGCCGGTGATGTACAATTCGCCCGCCGAGCCCGGGCACATGGTCAGGAAAGGGGCAATCCTGGAATTCTGCGCCGTGCGGATGTCGCGCAGGCGCCGCTGATCCGGGTCGAACTCCCGCACACCGTCTTCCAGCAGCACCATCACGCGCCGTCCCGCCGGCACCGCCGCCAGCACCTGGCGACCCGCGGGCGGCGTGTACCGCACCGTCCATTTTCCGTCACGATACTCCAGGAGCGCGTCCAGGGATGTGGTCCATAGCGCACCGCCGGCGCCGGCGTACACCCTCTTGGTGGAGGGAAAGTCGACTTGCGCGTTGCCGCGCGGGTCCGGTATGAGCGTGACACCGTAGCCGTCGAGCACGCTCATGGAGAGCACCGAGCCGTGGCGGACGTAGGCGTTCCCACCGGGCGTCATGCTCACGGCATACGAATAGGTCTCCGCCAAGCCTTCGCGCACACCCCAGGAGCGCCACAAGAACCGGTCGTCGGCATGGAGCATTCCAGCCCCGGCCCAAAGGCCCGTGAAAGCGAGAAGTATCCCGATTTGTATGCGCTTCTTCATTGTGGTGAGCCGCTCTGGACCGTCATCTCCCCCTCGAAGCTTCGCGCGGCCGTTTGCGCCTCACGCTGCACAATCCACTAATCGGCGGATTCTCCGCTCCCGATTAGGGTGAGCGCCCGAACAGATCCGGTGGTGCCAATGCCAGGGTAGACTCCGTCCGCCCAGGATTGCAACGTACCCGTTTGGGAACACGAAGAGTACGACTCTTGTAAACTCTCCGGCCAGGTCAGGACTTCAGTTCGGCCACAATCTCCGCCGCCAGGGCGCGGGCCTGCTCCAGTGCGCCGGGCTCCAGGCTGATGGCGCCCACGCGCTCGTGACCGCCGCCGCCGTAGCGCTCGCAAATGGTGGCGAGATTGTGCGCCGGCTCTGCCGGAGCCCACGGGTTCGAGCCCACCGAGATCTTGGTGCGGAAGGCGGATGGGCTCACCGACACCGTATACGTCGAGGCCGGAAACAGGTAGTACGGGATGAACTTGTTGTAACCTTCCATCTCGTAGCCCGCCAGATCGAAATAAACCACGCCGTCTTCCTGCCGCGCACGGTTCTTGATAATCTCGATCGAATCCAGGTGGCGCCGGTACAGCGGTGCAAACAGCGCCTGGACTTCCGGTTCGGCGATGATTTCCGGGAGCTGGCGAAACTGCATCCAGCAGATGATCTCCCGCACGATATCGGATTCTTTGGCCGCTTCGATCACCAGCGTCAGCTTCATGGCCGGCTCACCCATCTCGACGGCCGTCCTGGCGTCCGGATACTGCGCTCCGTCGATCGTCACGGACCAGTGCACCAGGTCCGCGAGGTCCGGCGCCTGAAAGCCAAAGCGCTCGGCGGCCACTGCGCAAATAAACGCGGTGCACGACTTGTAGCTGGGGTCGTAGAGCTTGCGCCCGCTGGTATCGCGGCGAAAGTGCTCCGCGTCTTCCGGGGTGAGAAACGCGCTCTGGTGGTGGTCGAACCACCAGGTGAGACGCGGATCGCTCGAATACTTGAAGTCCACAATGGCGTTCTCGTCGCCGTCGAACAGCGCCGGATCGAAGGACTGGGACGCCCGGTGCGCCATCCCCGTGTAACGAAACTCCGCGTCCGGGTGAACCGCGCCCGCGATAAAGCGGCTGAAGAAGGCAGCCGACGCCGCCCCATCGAAACAGTGATCGTGGTACAGCACGCGTTCGAGCATGTGCAAACTGTGGAAAACCTATCAGCTTGCCTGAAGTCGCGGAAAAATGCAACTCTATTTGTTGACGGACCATGCGAACCATCCCCGGCTGGGACCAGTACTACCTCGATATCTGCCAGGTTGTCGCCTGCCGCAGCAAGGACCCCAACACTCAAATCGGCTGCGTGATCGTGGGGCCGAACCATGAAATCCGGTCCACCGGTTACAACTCCTTCCCGCGTGGAATCCGGGACGACGTCCCGGAACGGCTGGTGCGGCCCGCCAAGTACCTTTGGATCGAGCATGCCGAGCGCAACGCCATCTGCAACGCGGCGCGCGCCGGAACCGCCACCGAGGCCTGCACCATTTACGTCGAGATCATGCCGTGCATGGATTGCGCCCGCGCCATCGTCCAGGCCGGCATCACGGAGGTGGTGGTTTCTTCCGAGCGCATGACCCAGTATTCCAGTGAATACTACGACCAGCACTTCAGTATGGTCGAGGTGTTATTCGGCGAGGCCCGCGTCCGCGTGCGCCGTGTCTAGACGGCCTTGGAACCGCCGGTGTCCACGGGCTTGTCTGCCGGGTGCTCGCCGGTTCTTGGCAGTCCACTCCTGTAAAAGCGGCACTTGCACGCGCGGCACCGGAAGGGGTGCCTTCCCATCGCCATCATGAACCCGTCCTTCCATCCCTGGGGCATGGAATGGCGGACGTCCAGGCCGCCGCAGCGCGGACACCGGATTTTCTCCTCGAGATCCGTAATGAGCGTCCTCGATACGGTGAGCTTACCAGAACCATGGGCGCTCTGTCACGGCTAATTCGGGCTTAATTCGGGCCTGATCTGGGGGCCAGCCACCCCGCGCCGCCGAGCGTATCGAGGTCCGGCGGCTCCCCAAACTTCAGCCCGGCAAGCGAGGCGTCGATCGCCCGCAACAGCCCGGTTAGCACGCCGCCTGCCCCCACCTCGACGAAGCGCCCGATGCCCAGTCCCGCCAACTGGCGAATGGATTCCAACCAGCGCACCGGGTTCGGCACCTGCTGGTAGAGTCCCTCGCGGGCTTCGGCGCCGGTTCGAATCTCGCGCGCCTGCCAGTTGTTCACCAGCGGCCGGGAGAAGTCGCGGAAATCGGTCGCGTCGAGATCGGCTCGCAGGCGCTCCTGGGCGGGCTTCATAAGCGCACAGTGGAAGGGCGCGCTGACGGGCAAGAGCACGGCGCGGCGCGCGCCCGCGGCCTTGGCCAGATTCATGGCGCGCGCCACCGCCCCCGCATGGCCCGCGATCACGGTCTGGTCGGGCGAATTCAGGTTCGCGGCGCTCACCACCTCGCCCTGGGCGGCCTGCTCGAGAACCCCATCCAGCTTTCCTTCCGGCAGCTTGAGCAGCGCCGCCATGGCGCCCACGCCGGCCGGCACGGCTTCCTGCATATACCGGCCGCGCCGGCGGACCAGCCGGAGGGCGTCGGCGAACCGCAGACTTCCCGCCGCCACCAGCGCCGAATATTCGCCCAGGCTGTGGCCCGCGACGTAGTCGGGCCGAAAGCCCTGCTCCTGAAGCACGGCGAAAGCGGCCATGGAGACCGTGAGCAGCGCCGGTTGCGTGTTCTCGGTGAGCTTGAGCTGGTCCTCGGGGCCTTCGAACGAAAGGCGCGAGAGGGAAAAGCCGAGCGCGTCGTCGGCCTCCTCGAACATGCGCCGCGCGGCGGGCCAGGTATCGGCCAGCGCCTGGCCCATGCCCGCGAATTGCGAGCCCTGGCCGGGGAAGAGAAATGCAATCTTGGGTGTCAACCCAAAATTATAGCCATTCGGATTCCCACGCGTCTCATTGGTTACAATAACTGCTGTGGACACAGAGAAACAGAAGCAGTGGCGCCGCCTGCGGGGCAGGTTTTCGGAACTGACGCACGAGGTGCATCGCGGCTTCATTGCCGAGTGGACGGTCACCATCGCTCTATTGCTGTTCGCCACCACCACGCTGGTGCAGGCCTTCGTCATACCGAGCGCCTCCATGGTGGGGACGCTGCTGATCGGCGATCACCTGCTGGTGGACAAGTTGGTCTACGCGCCTCCGGGGGCGATTTCCCGCCACCTGCTGCCGTATCGCGACGTGCGGCGCGGCGACATCATCGTGTTCCGCTACCCGCTCGATATCAAAGAGGATTACGTCAAACGCGCCATCGGCGTGCCCGGCGACCACATCCACTTCGTGAACCAGCGGCTCATCCTCAACGGCAAGCCCGTCAACGAGCCCTACGCCCTCCACTCCGCCGCCTACCCCGATCTCTACCGCGACAATTTCCCCACCGCGCCGCCCAATATGCCGTTGCGGCCGCGAGCCGCGGAAATGCTCGAAAACGATGTCGTGAACGGTGATCTGGTAGTGCCGCCGGGTTTCATCTTCGCCATGGGCGATAATCGCGACGACTCCGACGACAGCCGCTACTGGGGCTTGGTGCCGCGCCGAAACATCGAGGGCACGCCGCTCATCATTTACTGGTCCTTCGAGGCCCCGACACAGGACCTCACCAACGGCAACATCGGCCTCGATCACATCATCGATGTGGTGATCCACTTTCCGACCAAGACGCGCTGGTCGCGGACCTTCAAGCTGATCCACGGCTACCCGCTGCGCTAGGGGTTCATCGTACCGGCGCGTCCGAACCCGAACCCGCGTGTCCGCCGCCGGATTGCTCCGGGTTGAATTCAAAGACGTTGGTGTTGGTCCGGACCACCACGCGGCCGGGACCCAGAGGCTTCCCCTCGGTGGGGAAGAACACCGCGCCGTCGGTGGATTCGCCGGGAGTCAGTTTGGTCTGCACCAGCGCGATCGCGCTGGCGGTCGCGGCGGCCTTCAGCTTCGTCGAGCCCATGGACAACGCGGCCAGCCGGCGCTGCTCATATCCGTTGGTCGTCGACCTGAGGTGCAGGTTTCCGTATACCCCAGCCTCGTAGCTGCCGACCAGCTTGATGACATCGCTGCCGCTGCCTTTTCGCTGCAACATCGCAACCACCGTCAGCGCCGGCGCCGCGCGAACCACAACATTGCCGTTGCGGACGTACGTGAAATCCTCTGGCCGGATCACGTAAGGTCCCTCGGATCCGTTCGAGACGGCTACCTGGATGGTAGTGTACTCGTGCAGATGGGACGGAAGAACGGCGTACATGATGGTCACGCCGGATCTTGTCAGCGTCTGATATTTCAGACCGTTCGATTCGTACTCGATCGCTTGCGCGTGCGCGCGCGATGACAGCAGTACCAGCGCCAGGCCGCAGACCCCGAGAAGCCACTTCATGAGACAATCTTACGATAACGCGTGCGAGACCTCTATACCTCATGTGCGTCCGATCGCTCTTTTTATTTGCCGCGCTGCCGCTGGCCGCCGCTCGCGGTTCCCTGTGGCTGCCGGTAAGCGCTGGGTCCCCGAAGTTCACCGTCAGCGCGGACATGGGGGGCGTGCCCGGCGGACTCGTAGCGCCGCTGATCGGCTGGCGACTGATGTGGTATCCTGATGCGGGCCGCAAGGCCGGAAGGGAGTTTCATGTCAAGACGTGAAGTATCGCGACGCGATTTCTTTGGCGCCACGGCCGTGGCGGGCGCGGCGGCTATGGCCCACCCGGTCAACCTGGCCGCGCAGGCAGCCGGAGTCAAAGCCGGCGACTTGCCGGACCTCACCATCAAAGAAGCCAAAATCTATGTCACCGACGGGAGCAGTTGGCGGAACGCCGGGGCTGGTCTGAGCGGGGGAACGGAAATCGCCTCTTTGGTGACCAACGGCGGAATTGAAGGCAACTTCACCCTCGGCAACCGGGGAAACCCTCCGGGTTGGATTGACTTCGCCAAGGCCAACTGCGTGGGCAAGAACCTGTACGATATCCTTCCCACCGTCTCCTACATACCCAATCAGACGCGGCCCGGTGGGATGGGCGGACCCATGCCCGGCGGGGCTGCCGGCGGCCGGGGTGGGCGCGGCGGCGGAGCCGCGCCGCCGCCCGGCGGCAGAGCGGGTGGTGGCGGCAGAGGGGGAGCGTTTATCGGCGGTTTTAACCCCGGCTTCGCCAGCCGGCCGCGTGTAACCACGCCCAATGTGCACGCCGCGGCCTGCGACTTCATCCTGTGGGACATCCTGGGCAAGGCCGTGAACCGTCCCATCTACAAGATCCTGGGCGGGACCAAGAACAAGGTGCTGGCCTATGCCAGCTCGCAGCATCTGGCCACGGTCGAGGACTTCGGCCCGGACGCCCTCAGGGCCAAGGCCGCGGGGCTCAAAGCCTATAAGATCCACCCTGGTAACGGCCAGCACAAGACCGGCTCGCAAATCCCCGCCTACCTGGGCCACATCGACGAGATCAAAGAGGTCCGCAAGGCCGTGGGGGACGATTACACCCTGCTCTACGACGCCGTGCAGCGCTACAACTACTACGAAGCGTTGAAGGTGGGCCGCGCGCTCGACGAGTACGGGTATGTGTCCTTCGAGGACCCCATGCCCACATTCGACATCGATGGATTGGTCGAGCTGCGCCAGCACCTGGACGTGCCCACCGAGGTGGGGGAGTTCATTGTGAGCATTTACGACTACGGCGAGTACATTCGCCGCGGCGCCATGGGCATTGCACGGCTGATCACCGACAACCTGGGCGGCATCACCGGCTCGTTCCGCGTGGGTCAGTTGGCCGACACCTTCGGAATGCCGTGCACACCGCACAACTGGGGCGCCTTCTTTGACCTGGCGGCGGCGTTCCAGGTGGAACTCGCGCTGCCCAACTGTTACTGGTTCGAGATGCCCTGGCCGTGGGAGTACACCGATCGCCCGTACGTGAAGTACAAGTTCCGGACCGACCCCGACGGCTACGTTCCGGCCCCCACCGATCCAGGCATGGGGTATCCGCTCGACCGCGCCGCTCTCGACAAGATCACGACCCGGATTGACCGCTGAGGCAGCCGGTTCACCCAGCGGTTCCAACTGGTCCATGCAGTACTTCCGATCCATAACCAAAGAGATCGGGATATTGGCGCGACCTTCCGCTCGATAACTCACTCATACTTGTGGAAGGGGAATTACCATGCGGATGATGATTCGGTACCAAAACGGGCTCAGGGTTGAAGCGGTCTTGCTGGCTGTCAATAGCGAACGGATGCGGGTGGCTATCGGCTCCCACAGCGACACTATCGAATTGCATCGGGTGGATTCGGGCTGGCGCACTCAGAGAGGGGCTGCCATCGAGATCGAGGCGCTCATGGCGATTCCAGGAACCGATCTGCCGGCCTTCTGCGCCGCGGCGTAGCGGAATTTAGCCGCCAAAGCTAGTATCCTGGTCGAATGGCGGACCTGTTATCCCATGTAGCTGTGCAAGCAAACCGGTACCTGCGGGGGCTGGATGGACGCCCGGTGGCGCCCTCTCGGCAGGCGTTGGACTGCTTGACAGTCTTGGACGAGCCCCTTGCCGAAGGTCCCGCCGATCCCGAAGCTGTGTTCGATCTCCTGGACCGCATTGGGTCCCCGGCCACGGTCGCCAGCGCGGGCGGCCGCTTCTTTGGATTCGTGCACGGCGGCTGTCTGCCCGCGGCGCTGGCCGCCAACTGGCTGGCCGGGGCGTGGGACCAGAATGCGGTTCTCTTTCCGACCAGCCCCATCGCCTCGCGCCTCGAAGAAGTCGCGCAGCGCTGGCTGGTGGAACTGCTCGACATGCCGGCGGGCTGTGGCGCCGCCTTCGTCAGCGGGGCCACCATGGCCAGCTTTACGTGTCTGGCGGCGGCCCGCACGGCGATGCTGGATCGGCTGGGGTGGGATGTGGAATCCGACGGCCTCTTCGGCGCGCCGCCCTTGACCGTGGTCATTAGCGAGGAGACCCATCCATCCGTCACGAAGGTGCTGGGCCTCCTGGGCTTAGGCCGCCATGGTATGCGTGCAGGCCGGCAATGTGAACACGGGTGCGGTGGACCCGGTGGGCGAGATTTGCGAACGGGCGCACGCCTCCGGGGCCTGGGTGCACGTGGACGGCGCGTTCGGATTGTGGGCCAAGGCGAGCCCCAGCCTGGCTCCGCTGGTGGCCGGTGTCGAACAGGCCGATTCCTGGGCGACTGACGCGCATAAGTGGCTGAACGTGCCTTATGACAGCGGCTTGGCTTTCGTGCGGCAAAGCGAGTTTCTGGGCCGGGCCATGACGCTCACGGCGGCCTACATCCCCAAGGGGGCGCGGCGCGATCCGGGACAATTCACCCCCGAGCTTTCGAGGCGCGCTCGCGGAGTGGAGATTTGGGCGGCCCTGCGTTCGCTGGGAAAGAGCGGCCTGGCGGCCATGATCGAGGGCACCTGCGCCCACGCCCGCCGTTTTGCCGCCGGCCTGCGGTCGGCGGGTTGTGAGATCCTCAATGACGTTGTCCTCAATCAAGTGCTGGTCTCATTCGGCGATGCCGCGACTACGCTACGCGTAATCGATCGCATCCAGCGGGAAGGCACCTGCTGGTGCGGCCCCACCACCTGGCAGGGGCGCGCCGCCATGCGTATCAGCGTGGCCTCCTGGGCGACCACCGCGGAGGACGTCGACCGCAGCCTCGAAGCCATGATTCGAGCCTGGCGGGAGTAGCGCCGGCGATCTTGTCGCCGGTGTCCGTTCCAATTTGGGGTAACCAAACCGGCGGCAAAGGGGGCTCCCCCCGCGCCCGGCGCTACGCCAGGCAGATCTTCGACTCCGCTTTCTGTGTCGTGCGCCCGCGCCGGCTCGTGCAGCTCGCAGGACCACAGGATGGCGGTTGGGCTTATACTGAATGCGATTTGGAAGTCCAAAATGGAAATTTCGGGTAAAATGGACGCAGGATGACGATGGCCTTACCGTGCAGATGCCGGAGGCGCCGCCCTACCAGCACGTCATCGCCCTCAAAATCGCGAGAACGTAAACCCGATGTTGGATGGAAAGCCAAAATGGAAATCCCCGGAAAAAATCCTATGAAGACCTTCGCGCAAATCCTCATGCCGCTGCTGTTGGTGGGCGTCGTTTCGGCCCAGGAAAGGCCGTGGCAGCGAATTTCCGATCCCGCCGCCGCGCAACTCGCGGCAAAATTCGCCTCGCCGCCCCCGGAATACAGCTCGCAATTCGACTGGGGCTTCAGCGACAAGCTCACCCGCGAGGCGATAGCGGCCATCCTCGACCATGCCAAATCGCTGGGCGTGATGGGCGCTTACGTCGAACCCAAGCCCGGCAACTCCCCCTACCTTTCCGCCGGCTACTTCCAGGCAGTGAAGGTTGTGGTGGAGGAGGCCAGGAAACGCGATATGCATCTGTGGTTCGACGATGACGGCGGATATCCCTCCGGGTTTGCCGGCGGCAAATTCACCAACGAGCGCCCGGACTTGCGCATGGAGGCCTTGGCTTCCCCCCAGCGCGTCCCGGTCACCGCCGGCCAGCAGTATTCCTACCAGCTCGATCCTCGAACCATCTGCGTACTGGCTGTCAACCTCGCGACCGGCGCCACCGAGGTGCTCGACAGTTCGTCGGGGACCGTGAACTGGACCGTGCCCGCGGGCAACTGGGAAATCGTTCTACCCCGCTCCCAGTTCCGCTCCGGCCCCACGCGATCGGCCAACAACCAGACCGGCGCCAAGGACGGCACCCACTCGCTCATGGATTACCTGAATCCCGAGGCAGACAAACTCTTCGTCGAGTGGACCTTCGATGCCTACAAGCAGGCTGTCGGCGACGAATTGGGAAAGACGGTCCTGGGCTTCCGGGGCGACGAGCCGGCCTTCGGCTTCAACCCCTGGTCGCCCGTGCTCCTGGCCGAGTTCCAGAAGCGCAAAGGTTATGACTTGCGTCCATACCTGGCGAAGATTGCCTCCATCAACATCGGCGGGCGCGGATCCACTGCGCTAGCCAGCGTCAATCTCGACGAGAGCCACCGCGTCTATGCGGACTATTCCGACGTGTGGTCCGATCTCTTCGGCGAGAACTTCTTCGGCATGGAAGGCAAATGGTGCGCGGAGAATCATGTCGAGATGCAGACGCACATCGAACACGAGGAAATCCTGCCGCAGCTCGCCATCGCCGACGGCGATTTCTTCAAGTGCATGCGCGGGATCCAGGTGCCCGGCGTGGACACCATCTGGCATCAGATCTGGCACGATGTGGTGGCCGATTTTCCCAAGCTGGCCTCCTCGGCGGCGCATCTGGACGGGCACCCGCGGGCGATGACCGAGGCTTTTGCGGCCTATAATCCGCAACCCGACATCAAGGAAGCCGGGTGGATTCTCAATCACCTTCTGGTCAACGGCATCAGCCGCATCGAATACATGGGCATGGGCGGAGCAGGGCCGGGCCGCGGCTTTTACGCCGATCCCGGCTTTCCTGCCCTCTCCGCCCATGTCAACCGTGTCGGCTACGTGCTCGGTGAAGGCCGCCCCACCGCGCAAATCGGCGTCTATATTCCTTCGAGCAGCTTCTGGTTCAACGACTCCGCCGCGAACACCGCCTTCATAGCCATCGTCCACCAACTCCTCCAGCATCAGCGCGACCTCGACTACGTGGACGAATACGCGCTGTCGAAAACGCTCAAGCTCCATGGGCGCGAACTGGTCAACTTGAGCGGCCAGGCTTATCGCGCCATTTTGATTCCGCCGGTGGACGCCGTCTCCCTTGCCGCGTTGGACAACCTGCGCGCCTTTGCCAAGGCCGGCGGCAAGGTCATCTTTTTCGGAAGCGCGCCCAAGCTGGTCATGGACAAGAACTTTCTCACGGCTACCGGGCCCGCCGACATAAGCTGGGCTACCCTGGAACCGGCGCCCGAAATCACTCCCCAAGTTCTGGCAGCCCTGCCCGCGCCAGACGTTGCGACCGACCAGGCCACGACGTGGCTCAAGTATAATCACCGCCGCCTGAAGGACGCCGACCTGTACTTCTTCTTCAACGAAGGCGAGCAACCGTTGTCGCTAAAGACGACCGTCGCCAACAGCGGCACGGCGAAGCAGGCGCAACAGTGGGACACGACCAGCGGGAAAATCGCGCCTTGGGCCGGCGCCACATTTGCCCACGGCAAAACTACGCTCCCGCTTGAGCTCCAGCCCTGGGGCGCGAAGATCGTGGTAATCGACTCCAAGTAGATGAAGACAACTCCCTGCAGCCGCTGAAGCCAGGCCGCCGTTCAGGCGCAAGGCGGGAGGAAGATGCAAAGCGCGCTGCCGCGCGCATAGAGCGCCATGATCACTGTTTACTTCGCGATTACCTTTTCAGGTGTGAACCGAGTAAACCTTTTTCAGTACAACTAGTTTTCACCCCGATTTCCCTTCACCCTAAATAACTTACAGACCACCACCACCCGGAAATTACTTCCCCACCAGCTACTGTGAAGGCAGGGGCGGCAGGAACCCCCTCAAATTTATGTCTACACCGCCGAATACTATGACCGCTACCAGCCCGCCACTCCCGAAGTGCGCGCCCTGGTCGACACTCTCATTACCGCCGAGTGGCTCCAACGCCGCTTCCGCACCCTCGAAGCGCAACTCTGGCAGCTCATCATCCAAGGCCTCTACAACCCGGTCAAAGGGCTCGAGATGGCCCAGGTCTGCGACCCCGGCTGCGATGTAATCAACCGCCTTCAGCGCCGCATCGACGCCGCCGACAGCACCTACCACCGCACCCTCCTGGCCCTCCAGAAGATCGAATCCCGCGCCCCCCAACGCGGCCCGCCCAGCGAGCCCGAACCCCTCTTGAATCAGCCCTCCGCCCCCGAAATTGGCTTTGTTCCGTCAATTCCACCTCAGCCGCCGTCCTTCGCCCCGTCCCCCGCCACCCCGGCCCTCGGCCCCGCGAGCGAAGCGAGCCCCGCCAGCTCCACTCCCTTCGTGGTCACGTAATACTTGGCCAGCATGTTGGGGTTCTCCCAGGCCGGGAAGGTCCCCGGGCGCTTCATGTACTCGAAGAACTGCTTGGTCACCTGGGCGAAGTGCGCCTCGTGGCCCACGCGATACCGGTCGGGGATGGTCACCCGCATGCGCTCTCCCTGCTCCTCGACTGCGATGCCCGGGTATTGGCTCGCCAGCGCGCCGATCTTCCGCTCCAGCGCCTGGCTGGCCCCCGCGCCGCGCGGAAACACGTATAATTCCGGCCGGTAGTTCTCCTCTTTCCCCTGCCGGATCTCGATCCGCGATTTCGACCCTTGATACACCGCCAGGTGCGTATCGCCGGTCCCCGCCGGCGCTTCCCATCGCCACAGAACGTCGAGCTTGATGTGAATGCCGCGCAGCGCATACGCGACGCGCGTATTACAGAAATAATCCAGCCCTTCGCCCGGCCCGCCGGTCACTTGCCGGAACTGCGCCGCCGTGATGGTGGTGGGCCAGCGGCTGGCCGCCAGCATCTCGATATCGGTGCGATAGTCGATGGCGCGCTCGGGGAAGAGCGTCCACTGGGCCAGGTCCACCAGGTGCGTGCCCACGTCGGCCAGCGCCTCGCCTTCTTCGTGGATGTCGAAAAACCAGGCCGGCCGCAGCCCAGGCACCCCCGCCACCAGCTTCAGCAGATGATGCACGCTTTCCATGTACACCGCCGGTTCCCGCTCGCTGCCCGGCAGGATTTCTCCGAAGGTCTCCCGATCATTGACCAGCTCGCGCTGCAAGATGCTGGTGATTTCGTACCGCTCGGTCATGATGTCGTAGGCCACCAGGCCGCGGCGGCTGGCAGTGGCCAGCGCCTCCTCGAGCGCCGCGAGATCCGCCGCGCGGATGATCCACGGCTTGTCGGCCAGCACGTGGAACCCCGCATCCAGCGACGCGCGGATCAGGTCGATTTTGCCGCGATTGCGTCCCGAGAGCACCACGATATTGTCGGGCCGCTCCGCCAGCATTCGCTGGAGGAAATCCGGCGCCGCGTGGATGTCCAGTTCCCAGCAGGTCGGGTTTTCCGGGCGCAAATTGAACCGGGCGACGCGGTTCAGATGTTCCATCAGGTCCGGCCCCAGCGGCGCATAGACGGCGACGCGCTTCGAGACGCCGGAGTACATTTCTTTCTGGATCAAGGCGGCGTGAAAGTGGCCCGGATCGAGCGTGATCAATCGGAATTCATTCATGCAAGGTCAGCTTACTATCGATTCGGCTTCCGCCACAACCCCGGCCCCCGCCCCAGCGAGCGAAGCGAGCCTCCCCCGGCCCCCGGCCCCCGGCCCCCGGCCCCTGACCCCCGGCCCCTGACCCCCGGCCCCTTGTTAAGATAGAACTTAAGCACTCATCAGGAGCTACGTTGGCAGATTCGGAACTACCACCACAAAGCCCGCCGCCACCATCACCCGGCGGAACCCCTCCACCACCCGCCGCGGGCGGCGACAACGCCAAGAACCTCATCCCCATCAACATCGAAGACGAGATGCGCCGGTCGTATCTCGATTACGCCATGAGCGTCATCGTGGGCCGCGCGCTCCCCGACGTCCGCGACGGCCTCAAGCCGGTCAATCGGCGCATTCTCTTCGGAATGCACGAAATGGGCCTGGCCCCCAACAAGCCCACGCGCAAGTGCGCCAAGATCACCGGTGAAGTCATGGGCAAGTACCATCCCCATGGCGACTCGTCCATCTACGATGCGTTGGTGCGCATGGCCCAGCCGTTCAGCATGCGCTACACGCTGGTGGAAGGGCAGGGAAACTTCGGCTCGGTGGATGGCGATCCGCCCGCCGCCATGCGGTACACCGAGGCTCGGCTGTCGCGCATTGCCACCGCGTTGCTCGAGGACATCGACAAGGACACCGTCGATTTCCGCCCCAACTACGACGAGAGCGAGCAGGAGCCCGAGGTCCTTCCCACGCGCGTGCCCAACCTGTTGGTGAACGGGTCGGCGGGCATCGCCGTCGGCATGGCGACCAATATTCCGCCGCACAATCTCACCGAAATCATCGATGCCTCCATCTACCTGGTCCAGCATCCCAATGCGCCGCTTGCCAAGATTCTCGACATCGTCCAGGGGCCCGATTTTCCCACCGGCGGCTTCATCCTCGGGCGGCAAGGGATACTCGAGGCCTACACCAAGGGCCGCGGGCAGATCAAGATCCGCGCCAAGGCCGCCATCGAGCGCACCGGCAAAGACCACGAGCAGATTGTGGTCACCGAGATTCCCTACCAGGTGAACAAGGCGAGGCTGATCGAGCACGTGGCCAGCCTCATCAACGAAAAGAAACTCGAGGGCATGAACGAGCCGCGCGACGAAAGCGACCGCGACGGCATGCGCATCGTCTTCCCGTTGAAGCGCGGCGAGCAGGCGGAAGTCATCCTCAACAATCTCTACAAGCACACCCAGCTCCAGGTCGGCTTCGGCATCATCATGCTCTCCATCGTCAACGGGCAGCCGCGCGAGCTGGGGCTGGTGGAGATCGTCAAGTGTTTCGTCGACCACCGCATCGACGTTGTGCGGCGGCGCACCGAGTTCGAGTTGCGCAAGGCGCGCGACCGCGAGCATATTCTGCTCGGCTTCCAGAAGGCCCTCCGCAACCTGGATGAAGTCATCCGGCTGATCCGCGCGGCCGGAGCGCCGCGGGAAGCCCGCGAATCCTTGATGGCGCGCTTCGAGTTCACCGAGAAGCAGGCCCAGGCCATTATCGAATTGCAATTGCAGCGCCTCACCGGGATGGAGCAGCAGAAGATCCTGGACGAATTGGCCGAAATCGAGCGGCGCATTGCGGAGTACCTGGGCATCCTGGGCTCCGACAAAATTCTTCGCGACTTGATCGTCGACGAGCTGAAGGAAATCCGCAAGGACTACGGCGACGAGCGCCGCACCCAGATCGTCGAAGACACCGGCGAGATCCAGCTCGAAGACCTGGTGGCCGTGGAAGACGTGGCCATCACCGTGACGCGCGGCGGCTATTTGAAGCGCACCTCGGTGGACACCTACCGCCGGCAGATGCGCGGCGGCAAGGGCAGAATCGGAATGAGCACCCGCGCCGAAGACTTCGTCGAGCGCCTGATTATCGCCTCCACGCACAGCTACCTGCTGATCTTCACCACGCGCGGCCGCGTGTATTGGCTGAAGGCCTACGAAATCCCCGACGCCACCACGGTAGGGAAGGGAAAGCACATTTCCAACCTCATCGCCTTGCAGCCGGACGAGACCGCCAAGGCATTCCTTTCAGTGAAGGATTTCGTGCCCGACCAGTTCATCATGATGGTGACCAGGGACGGGGTGATTAAGAAATCGGAGCTGACCGAGTTCGATAATCCCATGTCGCGCGGCATCATCGCGGTGACCCTGGACGAAGGCGATGAGCTGATCTCGGCCAAGATCACGCCCGGCGACAACTATGTCTTCCTGGGGTCCCACCGGGGGCAGGCGATTCGCTTCCTGGAAACCCAGGTGCGGCCCATGGGCCGTCAGGCGCACGGAGTCCGCGCCATGCACCTGGCCGAGGGCGACTACCTGATCGGCATGGAGGTGGTCGAGAAAGACGGCCTCATCCTGTCGATCGCGGAAAATGGCTATGGCAAGCGCACGCGGCTCGAGAACTACCGGCTGACGGCGCGCGGCGGCAAGGGCGTCATCAACATGAAGACCACCCACAAGACCGGGAAGGTGATCGAAATCCTATCGGTGAAAGAAGACTCCGACGTGATGATTGTGAGCCAGAACGGCAAGATCATCCGCATCGAGTCTTCCACCATCCGCCAGGCCGGGCGATCCACGCAAGGCGTCCGGCTGGTGACGCTCGAGGAAGGCGACAAAGTGGCCGCCGCCTCCGTGATTCCGGAGACCGAAAACGGCAATGGCAACGGCAACGGGCAGGAGACCCCGCCGGTTCAGTAGAATAGTAGGGGCCGGGCATGCCCGGCCCGGACGCTTATGGCCGCACTCGTAAATTTCTCCACCCCCGCGAGCCTGCTCGAAAAGCAGGAGCGGCTCTTCGCCAACCTGCGCGGCATGGGCCGCGTGATTGTGGCCTTCTCGGGCGGCACCGATTCGGCCTACCTGGCGTGGGCCGCCAACCGGGTGCTGGGTCCCAACGCCGTCGCCATCACCGCCGATTCGGCCTCGCTTCCCGAATCCCACAAGCGCGACGCCGAGGCCTTCGTCCAGCGATTCGGCATCGTGCACGAGTACGTCCGCACCACCGAGTTCGAGAATCCCGACTACGCCCGCAACGATCCCAACCGCTGCTTCCACTGCAAGGACGAGCTGTTCACGCGTCTCGAGCAGGTGGGCCGCGCGCGCGGCTACGAGCACGTCATCTACGGAGTGAACGCCGACGATCTGAGCGATTATCGTCCCGGCCAGAACGCCGCCAAGCAGCACCAGGTGGCCGCGCCGCTGGCGGACGCCGGCATGACCAAGGCGGAGATCCGGGAGCTTTCCCGCCTGGCGGACCTGCCCACCTGGGATCGGCCGGCGTCAGCCTGCCTGAGCTCGCGCATTCCTTACGGGACCCCCGTGACCATCGAGACTGTAAAGACCGTCGAAACCGGCGAAGAGCGGGTCAAAGCGCTCGGTTTCCGGCAGTTCCGCGTGCGCTTTCACGGTGAAATCGTGCGCCTCGAGATCGCGCGCGACGAGATGCCCAAGGCCCTCACCATCGAGATGGCGCAACGCTTCACCGCGATCTTCAAGGAACTGGGATTCCGCTACGTGACGCTCGACCTGGAGGGCTACCGCCAGGGCTCCCTGAACGAAGTGCTGGATCTGTAGCGCCTGGAACTCGTCTTCTTCCGACTTCTTCTTTCCCTTGCGCCTGAGAAGGACGATAACGATGAGAATCGCCGCGAGTATACCAGTAACGAGCTTCACTACTGTATCTGGCGTCACACCGGGTCTCCTATTGGTCCGCAACGGGAGTATAACATTGTGTGCGGGAGATGCCACATGAGCGCGCTGCATCGAGTGGTAATCGTGGGCGGCGGTTTCGGCGGCTTGTACGCGGCCAAAGCGCTCGCCAAGGCGCCCGTCGCCGTGACCCTGATCGACCGGCGCAACTTCCACCTCTTTCAACCACTGCTCTACCAGGTGGCTACCGGCGGGCTTTCGCCCGGTGAAATCGCATCGCCGCTGCGCGTCGTGCTGCGCGCACACGCGAACACCGAGGTGCTGCTCGGTGAAGTGGTGGATCTCGACGCCGAAGGCCGCCGTGTGATTCTGCGCGACGGCGCGGCGGGCTACGACGACTTGATCGTCGCCACTGGCGCCACCCACCACTACTTTGGCAACGACCAGTGGGCGCCGCTCGCGCCCGGGCTGAAGACCATTGAGGACGCCACCGAAATCCGCAGCCGCCTGCTGGCCGCCTTCGAGCGCGCCGAGCGGGAGCCGGACCTGGAGAAGCGCCGTGCGTGGCTGACCTTCGTAATTGTGGGCGGCGGCCCGACCGGTGTGGAGCTCGCCGGCGCCTTGGGCGAAATCGCCAACGACACCCTGCGCCACGATTTCCGCCGCATCAATCCCGCCGAAGCGCAAATCCTGCTGATCGAGGGCGAGGACCGCGTGCTGCCGCCGTTTCCGCCGGACCTCTCGGCCAAGGCCGAGAAACAACTGATCGGCCTGGGCGTGCGTCCCCTCACCGGCGCCAAGGTCACCAATATCGACGCGGACGGCGTCGCCGTGCGTGCCGGCGGCCAGGAGCAACGCATCGCCGCCCGCACCGTGCTGTGGGCGGCGGGCGTGCGGGCATCGCGCTTGGGCAAGGTGCTGGCGGACCGCGCGGGCGCGCCCCTCGACCGCGCCGGCCGCGTAGTCGTCGAGCCGGACCTGAGCCTGCCAAGCCACCCCGAAATCCACGTGATCGGCGACCTGGCTAACTTCAGCCACCAGGGCGGGCAACCGCTGCCCGGCGTCGCGCCCGTGGCCATGGCCCAGGGCCGCTACGTGGCCCATCTCATCCGCCGCAAGTTGCGTGGCCAGCCGCTAGCGCCGTTTCACTATCACGATAAAGGCAACCTGGCCACGGTGGGCCGCAATAAGGCCGTGGCGCAGTTCGGCCACATCCACATCGCCGGCTTCCCGGCATGGTTGGTGTGGGTGTTCGTCCACCTGATGTACCTGGTGGAGTTCGAGAACCGGCTACTGGTGTTCATCGAGTGGGTCTACAACTACCTCACGCGCAACCGTGGCGCGCGGCTCATCACGGGCGCTGGCCGCGATTGACATAGCCGCCCCTGTCTTGCGGCCCACTGCTACAATCCCATTTTGCAGGCGCTGGCGATCCTGTTTGGTGCGTTGTTCACCGTGGCCGTGGCGGCGGCGCTGGGTGCGTCCCTGCTGCGCGACTCGTGTGAAGACCTGGCGCTCGGATTCGTCACCGGGGCGGCCGCCCTGAGCCTTGCGGTCTTCTGCCTGTGCGCCGCGCAGTTGGCGTACCCGCTGGTCTTTGTCGTCCTGGGGGCCGCAGTGCTGTTACGAAACAACCGCTCTCTTACGTTCGCGGCTCCGATGCGCTTTCAGAGCCGCGAACGTAAGAGAGCGGTTTTCGGGGATTGGATCAAGCTCCTTCTTCTGCTTGCATTTAGCCTGTATTTCATCCTGTACTTCTTTAACTCGATGGCGCCGGAAATCAGCTTTGATGGCTCCCGCTACCATCTGGCCCTCGTGGGCCGCTACCTCCGTGACCACGGCTTCCACAGGATCACCAACAACCTGTACGCCAACCTGTCCCAAGGCGTCGAAATGCTCTACCTGTGGGCTTTCGCGTTCGGCCAACACTCCGCCGCCGCGATGGTGCATTTCGCCTTCCTGCTCGCGCTGGTCTGGCAGATGTTTGCCTACGGCCGCCGCGTGGGATTACCGCTGGCGGGCGCGTGTGGCGCACTGCTGGTATTCGCCAGTCCGGTGGTGGGCGTTGACGGCACCAGCGCGTATAACGATGTGGCCGTCGCCGCCATCGCCTTCACCCTGTTTCATCTGCTGCAAATCTGGGACGACGTGCGCGCGCCGCGCCTGCTGGTGGCCATCGGCCTGGTGGCGGGTTTCGGCTACGCGGCCAAGTACACGGCGTGCCTGGGGGTGGTCTATGCACTGGGATTTGTCGCCTGGAAGAGCCGCCGCCGCATTCGCGAAACGGCCGTCGTGGCCGTCTCGTCCGCCGCCCTGGTCGCGCCCTGGATGGTCAAGAACTGGATGTGGGTGGCCAACCCCTTCTCGCCGTTCCTGAATGGCCTCTTTCCGAACCCCTACGTGACGGTGACGTTCGAGCAGGAGTACCGGCATCACATGGCCCTGTACGGACTCGGGAGCCGCTGGCAGATTCCCATGCAGGTGACCACCTACGGCTCGCTGGCCGGCCTGCTGGGGCCGGTTTTTCTGCTCGCGCCCATCGCATTGCTGGCGTTGCGCCGGCGCGAGGGACGGCAACTGCTGCTGGCCGCGCTGGTTTTCGGCGCCACCTACTTCAGCAACATCAGCGCGCGGTTTCTCATCCCGCCGCTGCCGTTCGTGGCGCTCGCCATGGCGCTGGCGTTGAGCCGCGTGCCCCGTGTGCTGGTTGCCGTGGCGCTGGTGCATGCGCTCATTTCCTGGCCTTCCGTGGTCGCCAGGTACTGCCGTTACGATGCGTGGCACCTCGCCAAAGTGCCGTGGAGGGAAGCGCTGCGCATCAAGCCGGAGGTTCCCTACCTGGAATCCCACTTGCCCTTGTACGGCGCGGCGCGGCTGGTGGAGCGGACCGCGGCGCCAGGTTCGGCGGTCTTCGCCTTCACGCCTATCCCCGACGCCTACACCTCGCGCACCATCCTGGTGGCCCAGCAATCGTCTGAAAATGTCAAAAGCCGCGAGATTCTGTGGACCGCTTTCACGCCCGATTATGAGCCGACCTGGCGCCTGCGGTTCTCGTTCCCGCGGCAGCCGCTCCGAGCCATTCGCGTGGTCCAAACCAACAGCGGCGTCGACCTGTGGAGCATCCACGAACTCCGCGTGTTCGACGGCGCGCGCGAACTGCCGCGCGAGCCCCGTTGGCGCCTCGACGCGCAACCATACCCTTGGGGCATCGGGGATGCGTTCGACGGCCAGCTCATCACCTTTTGGGAATGCGGCGAGCGATTGCGCCCCGGCCAGTTCGTCGAAGTGGGTTTTCGTGAGGTGGAACCAGCCGACTCCCTCTTGATTGAAACCGCGCCCAACCAGTGGGGCATCCGGCTCAAACTGGAAGGGCAGGATGCTTCCGGCCAATGGAAGCCCCTGGCCGCCGAGCCGCAAGCCAGCGACGCACCTGTTCCGACCGGCCTGCGCCGCGCGGCGGCGGAAGAACTGAAGCGCCGCGGCATCGATTACCTGCTGGTCTTCGACGGCGAATTCGGTGCGGACGACCTTCAGCGCAATGCCGGCCTATGGGGTATCCGCCAAGTGGGCGAAGATAAAGGAGCGAGGCTCTATCAATTGCCATGAGGCTGTTTCTGGGAGTGGACGGCGGACAATCCAGCACCACGGTGCTGATCGGTGACGAGAGCGGCCGCGTTTTGGGCGCTGGGGAGGCCGGCCCGTGCAACCATGCGGGCGCGGAGGAAGGCCGTGCCAGATTCGAGCGCGCGGTGAACGAGGGCCTCCGAGCCGCCTGCGCGCGGGCAGGGCTTGACGCCGCGACTGTCCGTTTCGAGTCCGCCTGCTTGGGGATGAGCGGCGGTCCCGACGACAAGCAGGCGATCCTGGCCGTCATGCTGCGCGCCGAACACTTGCTGGTAACCACCGATGCCGCCATCGCGCTCTCCGGAGCCACCGCCACGGGGCAGGGAATTGCCGCCATCGCCGGCACCGGCTCGATTGCCTTCGGCCGCAACGCCGAAGCGCGGACAGCGCGCGCCGGCGGCTGGGGTTACATCTTCGGCGACGAGGGATCGGGATTCGACATTGCCCGCCAGGCAGTGCGTGCCGCGCTCCGCATGGAGGAAGGATGGGGACCGCCTACCAGCTTGCGCCAGGCATTGCTGGACTCGACCGGGCGGCGGGATGCCAACCAGGTGCTGCACCTGTTTTACACGGCCGCATGGCCACGGTCGCGCGTGGCCGCGCTGGCGTCACTGGCGGATGCGGCCGCCGCCGGGGGAGACGCCGCGGCGATCGGGATTCTGAACCGCGCCGCAGTCGAGTTGGCCATGCTGGTGGCGGCCATCCGTTCTCAGTTGTGGAAGCCCGGCGACGCGGTGGAGGTGGCCTACATCGGGGGTGTCTTCCAAAGCCGCACCGTGCTGGAGCGCTTCCGCTTGCTGGTGGAACTGGAGCCCGGGAACCGTTGCGCATCGCCCAGACACGGACCGGCGGAAGGCGCGCTGTTGGAGGCGTATCGAGCGGTGGGGCTGGATCCGAAAGTCGTATCTCTTGACTCACTTTAGTGATACACTTGAACTAGAGTATTGAGTCTCAACCTACAGGGAGGCCGACTGAGCAACGATCGGCGGCCGATAACCTCTCCGCGCTGAGTAAACCACACCCGGCCTTGAGGCAGAAAGGGTGGTTGCGGAATGGATGTTGGGACGTTCTTGGCACAATTGCGCGGGGAACTTGATCTGATTGAAAGAGCGATCACTAGTATGGAAGACCTTGGGCGCAAAGGAAAGCGCGGCCGTGGGCGGCCGCTAGGTCTGGTCTCGAAAAGCAATCGGAACGAGACCATGAAGGCGTCCTCCGAACTGCTAGGTCGCGTGGACCATTAGAGACCGCCGGCGTTCAGGTTCCACGACGCCCGCAAGATGCCACATTCAAGCCGCCTGAGAGGCCCCTCTCGCCCGAGGATTGGTGCGGTTCTTCCGAATGGAGAGCAAACAGATGCCTGCAACTTCACGCGACATCATCACACAGGAGCAACTGAGGATCGGCTCAGACCTCATTGAGAACGTGTCCATTGCGACGCGCATTTGCAAGATCTACATGCAAGAGCTTCAGCGTCGGGTGGTTGGCGGCGTAAGGATTGAGCCAGGCCCACTGACGTTTAGGCCGGAACAGATGTCTGTCTGCCACACGTATTGCTGAAGCAGAGTTCCGGACGCGAAACCATAACTTCCTATAACGGATATTATGTAAACTTACTGGCCGGGGCGTAAAAAAGGGCCCGGTCCCCGCTGAATCAGGACCGGGCCCATGGGAAGAAACTGACGCTTTCGTCGATGGAAACCTTTTACCGGTGGCCGCCTCCCCTGCTGCCACCGCCCGATGAGCGGCTGGCACCACCTCCGCCGGAGGGCCGGCTTACGCTGCCACCGCCGGAATAGCTCCGCGGCGCGCTGTAGCTTCCGCCGCTGGACCGCTGCTGCACTACCGGAGGCGCAATCCGCAAAGACTGCGGCGCGCTGTAACGGTATCCCGACTGAGGCTGGGAGTACTGCTGCCGCGGAGCGCCGTTGGATGAACCCGGATTGCCGAATCCCGTCCAGCCGCGACTGTTCTGCGTCGCCGGTTGGCTGCGCGGCGCTTGCTGGCTGCCACCCGGTTCGCCGAACCGCCGCCATCCACCGGCCGCTTGGCCCTGGCCGCTACTCGGCGCTACCCCTGCCTGAGGCTGCTGCGAACGCGCGGCGCTCTGCGCGGGCGCCGCCTGGCGCGCGGCTGGAGCCGTAGCCGCCGGACGGTTAGACGTGCCAGCGCCGGACATCGCACGCTGCTGCTCGGCGAACGGGACGCGCGCCGCGGGGCTCGGCTGCTGGTGCGCGAAGAAATGTGTGTTGGCGCTGGAGCGCGGAACATTCGTCACGGCGCGGCTCGAAAACCGCAGGTTGGCGCTCGACGGCGTGATCGGTATGGCCCCTCGAACCATGCCGGCCTGGCCGATCTGGCTGCCCGAGAAGCGACCTATATTATTGAACCGTCCGGCCCGGAAATCGGCTCCGCTCACCCCGGAAACACCATTGGCCACACGAGAGTTTCTGTAGACGCTTGTGAGACTTCCATTCGTAATGTTCATGCCTCGGTTGAACCCGCCATACAAGCCGCGGCCCCACCACGGATGCAGCATCTCATACGGCGCCAGAGCCACCCAACCGATGTTGCCGAATCCGAAGCCGAAGCCCATGCCGCCGCCACCGAATCCGAAGAACCCCACCAGCGCCGGCGACCAGTAGTGCCGGACACCCATCATTCCCGGATACCAGCCCCACCCGAAACCGGTGCGCCAGAACCAGCGGCCGTAATGGTAGGGAGCCCAACCCCAGGGTTCGCAGCCTACCCACGTCCAACCATACCAGTCCTCCCAGACCCAGCTACCGCATTGATACGGAGCCCACCCAGGGCTCACTGTAGGCCACCAGACATTGCCATAGTCGGGGTCGTTGCGCCAAACGCCGCTCTGATCCAGATCCTCGGTGCCATACTCGCCCGGGCTCACATAACGGGGGCTGACGGCGCGGGCCAAGACGCTGTCGCGGGTGTCATTCCACCGGTCCCAATCGTCGGGAGCGATGGCCGCCACGATCTGGAACTCGGGATCGGCGGCGGTGCCACGAACCTGCATGGTCTGGCCGGCATTGACCCACTGGGAACCGCGCGGCGAGAAGACCTCGACATCGCCCGAGCGGACGGTAATTTCGGTCTCGCCTGTATCCTTAACCGTAATACGGTAACTTCCCTGCCTCGAAGGCCGTACCGAAACACTGGGAGTATCCACTTCGACATTGGCATCGGAAGGGCGCAGAACCCGGAAGGTTACCGTGCCGCGCGCCAGGTCCATTTGGTAGCGGAGGTTCTCCAGGTTAACCAGGTGGATCTCGGCATTGCCGTCGATGCGCAGCATGTTGGCGGAGTCGAACTGCACTTCCGCGCGGGAATTCGGCCCGGTCGAGATCTGATCAGCCGTCAGCAACGGAGCGTTGATCACGCCCGCCACCCAATCTCCGGAATCGCCGCGGCGCACCGAAACGTCGCCATTCATTAAAGAGATGCGGGCTACCCCACGCTTGAGGTCGTCCGGATTCTGCGCACGGACGGGGGTGAAAACTCCAGCCGATAACAGCGCAGCACCCGTCAAAGCTAAGAACCGTATGCGTTTCATGGCAACGCCTCCCGAACCACACCGCCTCTATCGCAACGCGAATGCCAAACTGAATTCCGTTTGATATCAATCAGTTACACCGAACAGCGCAAGCCGGCAGGTGGCTGAAAACCACCGCCCTGGCCGCGTTCAAGCACGGGGGTAGCGCCGGCGATCTTGTCGCCGGTGGGGTTGGCCAGAGGGGAACTCCACCGGCGACAAGGGGGTGCCCTCTGGGCCCGGCGCTACTAGGACTCGTATGCGGTGGCCTGATTAATGTTTATAATGTGTATCTTATCAGTTATCTTCTAATCTCATACTTGAGGCAGGCGAAAAACTGCATAATCCAAGGTTACAACGCGGTGTTGTATGATGGCAGGGGCCTTGGAAGATCTGCGCTACAGCCTCCGGTCGTTAGGGAAAGCTCCCGGCTTTGCGATTGCCGCCGTGCTTTCGCTTGCCCTGGGCATCGGGGCGAATACCACCATCTTCACGCTCCTCAACGCCGTGCTGTTGCGGCCTCTGCCCGTCGAGGCGCCCGAGCGGCTGGCCGCGGTCAATACTCTCGACCCGCGCAACCCCGGCCTCTGGCCCTGTTCCTACCCCAATTATCGGGACTATCGGGACCACAACCAGGTCTTCTCTTCCCTGCTCCTCTACTCCACCATCACCCTGAACCTGGCAGGCTTCGGCCAAGCGCAACTGGTCACGGGACAGATCGTTTCCGGCAACTACTTCTCCACTCTCGGTGTGAACCCCGTGGTGGGCCGCGGGTTTCTGCCAGAGGAGGACGCCAGTCCGGGCGCATACCCAGTGGCGGTGATCGGTTACGGGCTTTGGACCAGGCAGTTTGGCCGGGACCCGCGGGTGACGGCCCGGACCATCAGCCTGAACGGCCGCGCGTACAGCATTGTGGGCGTGGCGCCGCCGGCTTTTCAGGGACTCGATGAGCTGAACGCGGCGGATGTCTGGGTACCCATGATGATGTACCGGCAGGCGTATCCCAACGCGGCCTGGGTCAACCAGCGGCGGTTCCTGTTGTTCTCGGTGGTGGGGAGGCTGAAATCCGGCGTGAGCCTTCAGCAGGCCGAAGCCGGCATGGAGAGCATCGCGAAAGATCTGGAGCGGCAGTACCCCCTCGACAACCAGGGCCGGCGCGTCAAGCTCACGCCCGTCTCCGAAGCCGCCATCAGTCCCCGGATCCGGCCGGTCGTCACCAGCGCCGGGACCGTGCTCATGATTATTTCGGCGCTGGTTTTGCTGATCGCCTGCGCCAACGTGGCGAACCTTCTACTGGCGCGCGCGGCCGGGCGCGGCAAGGAAATCGCACTGCGCCTGGCGCTGGGAGCGAGCCGCTGGCGCCTGGTCCGGCAACTCCTCACCGAAAGCACGCTGCTGGCCCTGCTGGGCGGCGCCGCCGGCCTGGTGCTGGCGCGATGGGCGCGAGACCTCCTATGGTCGATGCGTCCGCCCATGTTCGCTTATGCCGGCGTGCATCTCGATCTGGATGGCCGGGTGCTCTGCTACGCTTTGGCGATTTCGCTATTGACGGGTATTCTCTTCGGGCTGGCTCCCGCGCTGCGCGCCACCAGCGGCGATTTGGCCAGCGATCTCAAGGAGCGCACCGGGCAAGCCGAGTCGTCCTTGAAAGGCCGCCGTACGCGCTCCGTGCTGGTAGTCGCCCAGGTGGCGCTCTCGGTGGTGGCGCTGGTGGGCGCTAGCCTGTTCGTACGGAGCCTTTGGAATGCGGGCCGCATCGATCCGGGCTTCGACGCCGCCCGGCTGGGCGTGGTGGCCTTCAACGTCGCCGACCAGGGGTATAACGAGGGCCGCGGGCGCGAATTCGAGCGGCAGGCACTGGAACGGGCCGCCGCCGTGCCCGGCGTGGTTTCGGCCACCCTCGCCAAAGACGTGCCGTTCCACGTTTCGCTGGCGCGGACCGTTCTGTTGGAAGGCCAGGAAGACACCGCCGCCGGAAAAGGCCGTTTCACCTTGATGAGCGTGGTGTGGCCCGGATACCTCCGGACGGCCGGCATTCCGATTCTGCGCGGCCGGGACTTGAGTCCGCTCGACACGGCGGCCACTCCGCGCGTGGTGATCGTCAATGAAGCCGCCGCCATGGCCTACTGGCCGGGCGAGAACCCCATCGGAAAGCGCATCCGCTTCTTCGGCGACAACGCCCCGGCGGAGGTGGTGGGCATAGCGCGCGACGCCAACTATCAGGCCATTGGCGAGCGGCCCCAGGCGCTGATTTACGGCTCGCTGATGCAGTACTATTTCCCCACCGCGGTTCTGTACGTGCGCACCGAGGGCGACCCAGAGGCGGTCTCGGCGGCCGTGCGCCGCGAGGTGCAGCGGCTCGACCGCAACCTGCTGCTGCAATCCGAGAGCGTGAGCGGCATCATTCGCGAGTCGCTATGGGCGCAACGGCTTTCGGCGGGTCTGCTGGGCGTATTCGGAGTCTTGGCGCTGGTGCTGGCCGCAATTGGCATCTATGGCGTGGTCTCCTATTCGGTGAACCGGCGCGTGCGGGAGATCGGCGTGCGCATGGCACTGGGCGCAACCCCGGCCGGCGTGCAGATCATGATTCTGACGGAGGGTATCCGGCTGGTGGCGATGGGAGTAGTCGCCGGCCTGGCGATGGCGCTGATCGGCTCGCGCGCGGTGGAAGGCATGCTATTCGCGACCAGCCCGCGCGACGCCGCGACCTTTGTGCTGGTGCCTTCGATACTGGCGCTGGTGGCGGTGCTGGCCTGCTGGTGGCCGGCGCTGAGGGCGACTCGGATCGATCCGGCGGTGGCGTTAAGGGAGGAGTAGGAACTGGTCACCTGTTAGCGGGCGGCCTTCAAGGATGATTCGCGTGCGAAGGGCGTCTTCGGCGGGACTGCGGTCCTGGATCACTGGCGTTCGTGTTCTTCCTCGATGGGTTTGAGGCGGGCGTCGAGGACCTCTTCGACACGGCGGAGTTCGGTGCGCCAGAATTCGCGCATGTCGTCGAAGCGCCTGTTTATGGCGGCTTCGAACGCGGAGATCCGGGCGTTTACCATGGTGCTGAACAGTAGGAGCATGACTGCGTTGGCGACTACCGGGACGCCGATTGCAAGATAGAGTTGGGTGTCGGTAATGGGAAGTGGCATCTCCTTCTTTGAGTTTTCGCGAGCAGCCTAAACCTTCGCTAGGCCCCTCGCGCTCGGTGGCACACCCAGAGGATACGATCGGGGGCTTACATGTTCTAAAGTGGATTATCATAGCCGCAGGCGTGCTGACGCCATCCCGAGGAAATCATGGCAGATGAAAAGAAGCCCAAAGAGCGCAAGAAGCCCATCGAAGCGGAAACCGGTGCCGCTCCAGGCAAGAAAGCACCGCTAGCCGAAGTTGCCGAACCTGCTGCAAAACCGCAGACGAAGTCGACGAAAGTACCGAAGCTGCAGAAAAAGAACAAGTCCCGCTTGCCGCGCCGGCAGAAGAAAGCACAGCAAAAGGCTGCAGCTAGCGAAGGCAAGGTCTGAGTAGGCGTCAAGGCCTGGCGGTCGTCGAGATCCCCGAGGAAGAGTCTTCCCTGCCCCATGGAAAACGTCACCGGCGGTAAGACCGCCGGCGCTACATAAGAACGGCAAAAGGCGGACGCCGGCGTTACTATCAGATTTGGTCCTCGTTCAAAACGTCTCCAAGCTGTATCGCTTGTACCGGCGGCCATCGGTCGATGTGCTGCCAAATGCTTAAGCAATTCGCCCACAATCAACGTGCGCTTGGCCGCTGTGCGGCTCGCTTATGATTATGAACCGACATTTCTTCCATGTTTTGGTGTCTGGCAGTTCGAGTGGCGGCGCGGCATGATGATCAGCGGAGATCGTACGAACTCTGCAGCGCTGACTACTTCCGTGGCCTGCAAGAAATCCGGTTCTGCGCAGGAATTCGATGGAAGCCGCATTTTAAGCCGCTTTTTTGAAGACCACGAATTCAGTCTTGGTGGCCGCCATCCGTTGCGCTTTGAGTAGTAGGTAGCGGGGGTTTTTGTAGCCCCGGCCGCCAACCTCTGAAACGGGCGTAGCCGCTGCCAGCGGAGTTGGTCGATCCAACTCCGGCATCCTCGAACCGCTTGCTGAACGGCGCTTTGCTCGGCAGTTGCGGCACCTTTTCGATCTTGATGCCGCAATCCGGGCAGCACACCCGATACACCTCGACGACCACGGTTGTCCGGAACTCCATGCACGGCAGATCGCGCACCTCCCGATCGCTAACCTCGTGCGCTTCCTCCAGTTTGCGCCCGCATCCGGAACAGACCAGCTTCCGAAGTTCGCTGTCTCGCAAACTGCTGGGGTTACCGAAATCATGCCACCCGCGAAAGCCCACCTCGGCTTGGGGTTCATCGAATTCCTGCTCAGAGCCCGAAAAACACTCTATGCGTTTTACATCGTCCTGCCGCCTTGGCGGTGCTCGTCTGCCCTCAGGGCTAATATGGGAACACAATACGCTCAGTAGAAAGGACGGGTACAATGATCGGTAAACCGGCTGTTGCAATAGTATTGTTCGGCAGTGCTGTTATGGCTTCTGCTACCAACGTTACAGTCTTGTCCCCGGATGGGGGAGAGGTGGTACTGTTGACTCAGGGTTCGCCCGAGTTCGAGGTTGCCGCCAGACCGTTCGCGGATTCCCAGGAGGCGCGGGACCTCTTACCATATACCGTGTTGATTAAGAACGTGAGCGGTCGCGATCTCATCGCTTATTCCGTCCGCTTAGCGTCCACGGACTCCAATGGGGTAACAAAGCCGCTTCAGATTTTGACCCCGCGGGACTTCGTTACATTCCGGGGGAGTGCGGTGGTTACCTCCGGCTCCTCCAAGCTGATATCGTTTGTCACTGGGCTCACCGCTCCGCGGCGAGGGAACGCAGTGGATCCCGCGTCAGCCGATCGCTTCCGCCAGGCTGCTGAGTTTTACCGCGCGCAGCACGGTATTGTCATCTCGCTCGAACTCGCGATATTTGAGGATGGAACGGCTATCGGCCCCGATCGGAACCACAAACTGCCACTCCTGAAAGCCTGGATCGATGCCGAGCGGGACTTTGCGCGCGCTGTTCTGAGCGTAGATGACCTGGGGGCATTTGCGTCGGAGGTTCGGGCTATCCGGGATCGCGGCTATGGGGCGCTGCCCGCTGACGCGCCTAGAGACGCAGGCGGGTTGTACGTAGCGGCTGAAATGTCGAAGGGATATACGGATTGCTATCGGTTCGCCCAGGCGCACTTTGCTGCGCAGGTGGCCCAGTGGATCGATCAGACCGACGTAAACTCCGCCCGACAGCGGCTCATGATGATTACAGGCAACAAGCAATATCCGGTGATCCAAAGGAAAGGACAGTAATTCGTGTTCTAATGGCCGCAGGCGTGCTAACGCCATTTCGAGGAAATCATGGCAGATGAAAAGAAGCCCAAAGAGCGCAAGAAGCCCATCGAAGCGGAAACCGGTGCCGCTCCAGGCAAGAAAGCACCGCCGGCCGAAGTCGCCGAACCTGCTCCAAAACCGCGGACGAAGTCGAAGAAGATACCGAAACTCCAGAAGAAGAATAAGTCCCGCTTGCCGCGCCGGCAGAAGAAAGCCCAGCAAAAGGCTCCCGCCAGCCAAAGCAAGGTCTGAGTCGGGCGTCAAGGGCTGGCTGCCTCTTGCGGCTTACCGGGTTGCGAATTCGACGAGTTCGACGCGGCGGTTCTTGGCGCGACCCTCTTCCGTCTTGTTGGATGCTACCGGCGCGTAGGGGCCATTGCCGAACGGAGTCAATCGCGAGGCGACAATCCCGTACTTGCCGGCTAAGGCGTTGATCACCGACTGGGCGCGGGCTTGCGACAGTTTCAGGTTGGCTGCCGCGTCGCCCACCATGTCGGTATGCCCTACGACGGCAACTTTCAGCGCGGCGTTCCCCTTGAGCAACTTGGCGATTTCCGACAGGGTTGGCTCGGACTCCGGTTTCAGCTCCGACTTGCCCGTATCGAAGTAGACGCCATAAAGCGAAACACTGCCATTCGTGCTGAGCCCGTTGGCCATGCCCGCGGCATCCATCACCACGTCCTGCTGCATCGCCTGACGCTCGACGATGGTAAGCCAGTGGGCGTCGTCCCGCGCCTCGACCAGGATCCAAACCTCTTTGCCAGCCTTGGCGAGACGCAGTGTGGTGTTGTACCAATTGCCGCCCTTGGAGTCGTCCAGCACCTGGCCGCCGGCGGAACGAGCGGCATTCTGATAATTGCGGATCACCTGGAGCATGCTCGTTGCGGGCGTGTTTTCCTTGATGCGGTAGGTGATCTTGATCAGGTGCCCTTCGACCTGCTGGTCGGTACTGTTGCCATTCGTGGTGACCTTGAACGCGGCAGAATCGAACTGGGCCTCCTTGTATTCGTCGATATAATACCCTGGCATACGGGTAATCCCCGGGTAGTCCTTCGACCCGGGGGTGTCGCTCTGGGCAAACGCAAGAGAGACGATAGTGAGCGTGCAGAGCAGCCCAACAGAAACGCGGCTCATGTTTTCTCCTTTGGCCTTTCCGGGCAGGAATATAGCATAAGCGGCGGATTGAGTAGAATCGGATTTGGTCCTCGTTCAGAACGTCTCCAAGCTGTATCGCCTGTACCGGCGCCCGGCGGATCGGTTGCGCGAGCTGCTGCCGCGTGCCCGCCCGCGGCACACGGATTTTTGGGCCCTGCGCGATATCGGGTTCGAACTCGAGAAGGGTGAGACGCTCGGCCTCGTCGGCCCCAATGGATGCGGCAAGAGCACGCTCCTCCAAATCGTCTGCGGCATCCTGCAACCTACCTCGGGGCGCGTGGTGACGCGGGGGCGCATCGCGGCGCTGCTGGAGCTGGGGGCCGGGTTCAATCCGGAATTCACGGGGCGGGAAAACGTCTACCTCAACGGCGAAATCATGGGGCTGAGCCGCGCCGAGATCGACCGGGCCATGCCATCCATCGAGAGCTTCGCCGAAATCGGCGAGTTCATCGGGCGGCCGGTGAAGGAATACTCCAGCGGCATGTACGTGCGCCTGGCGTTTTCGACCGCCATACACGTGGACCCCGAAATTCTGATCGTGGATGAGGCCCTGGCGGTGGGCGATGCCGTGTTCGCCAATCGCTGTGTGCGCAAATTTCAGGAGCTGAGGGAACGCAAGATCACGGTGCTGTTCGTCTCCCACGACCTGGGGCTGGTGAAACAGCTCTCCGACCGGGCAATCCTACTGTTGAACGGGCGCATCGCGGCGCAAGGCGCGCCCAACGACGTCATCAACCGCTACATCGGGCTGGTGCTGGCGAAGGAGGAGTCGAAGAGCAAAAAAGACGACCGCATCCACGCCAGCTTCCGGCACGGCGATGGCAGCAGCGAAATTCTGAGCGTCGAGATCCTGAACGCGCGCGGCGAGGCGTCCACCGCGGTTACGGGCGGCGAGCCCATCACTGTGCGCGTGCGCTCGCGCTTCCACCAGGCGAAGTCCGACCCCATGGTGGGAATCCTGATCCGCACGCGAATCGGCATGGATGTCTATGGGACCAACACCCGCCTGGAACGCGTGCGCCTGGGCGATTTCCAGGCGGGCGACGAACTGGAAGTCGATTTCGGAGTCGAGTGCTGGCTGACGCCGCAGCAGTACACGCTCACCGTGGCCACCCAGAATGCCGACGGCACCAGCCACGACTGGCTCGACGATGCCGTGGCCTTCGACGTGGTGGACACCCGCGCCGCGGCCGGCGTAACCAACTTGAGGGCCCAGGTTAAATGGCGCGTATCACGGTGAAGGTGCATCCGCGCGCCCGGCGATCCGCCGTGACCGGGCGGCTGGGCGATGCCTGGAAGCTCGATTTGACCGCTCCGCCCATCGAAGGCAAGGCCAACGAAGAGTGCGTGCGCTTCCTGGCCGGGCTGGTGGGCGTGCCGCGCGCCCGTGTGCGCATAGTGACGGGCTTGACAAGCCGCACCAAGGTCGTGGAGATTGAGGGAGTCACCGAGGAAGAATTCGGCAGGGCGGCCGGTATAAAGCTATGAACCTCAAAAACATTCAGCGGGAAATTCGCCATCAGAAACTCGACGGGTGGCTGTTCTTCGACCACCACCTGCGCGACCCGCTGGCTTACCGCGTGCTCGGCATCTCACCCACGGCCGCGCCCACGCGCCGCTGGTATTATATGATCCCGGCCGAGGGCCAGCCGCTGGGTCTGGTGCACCGCATCGAGCGGGACGTGCTCGGCGCGCTGCCCGGAGAGAGAATCCCGTACTCGCGCTGGACCGAACAGGTGGAGGGATTGCGCCGGCTCACGGCGGGGCGGCGGCGCGTGGCCATGCAGTATTCGCCGCTGTGCGCCATTCCGTATGTGGCCCTGGTCGACGCCGGCACGGTCGAGCTGGTGCGCAGCCTGGGCGTGGAAGTGGCCAGCTCGGCGGAGTTGATCCAGGCCTTCGAAGCGCGCTGGACGCCGGAAGCGCTCGAATCGCATCTGGAAGCCGGCCGCCGCGTCGACCGCGTGCGCGCGGAAGCCTTCGCTTTGATCCACGAGCGCACCCGCAACGGCGCCCCGCTCCAGGAAGTGGAGGTCAAGCGTTTCGTGCGCGAGGGGTTCGCCAAGGCCGGGCTGGTCACCGACCACGGCCCCATCGTGGGGGTGAACGCCAACGCTTCCAACCCGCACTACGAGCCCACCGCGGAAGTGACTGCGCCCATCCGCGCCGGCGATTGGGTGCTGCTGGATATGTGGGCCAAGCTCGACCAACCCGGCGCGGTCTACTATGACATCACCTGGACCGCCTTCTGCGGCGATAGCCCGTCGGAGGAAATGCGCAAGGTGTTCGGCATCGTCACGGGCGCGCGCGATGCCGGCATCGAGCGTGTGCGGAGCGCCATCGCCGCCGGCTACCCGCTGTGCGGCTTCGAGGTGGACGACACCGTGCGCGCGGTCATCGAGAGCGCCGGGTATGGGCCGTACTTCACGCACCGCACGGGCCATTCCATCGGGGAGGAGGTGCACGGCAGCGGCGCCAATATGGACAATCTGGAAACTCACGACGAGCGCCGCGTCTCGCCGTGGACCTGCTTCTCCATCGAGCCGGGCATCTATCTGGAGAAGTTCGGCGTGCGCTCCGAGATCAATATGTTCGTGGGCGAGCGCGAGGCGCGGGTAACGGGCGAGATGCAGCGCGAGATGGCGCTCCTCTGATGCCGGCGCAAGCGCTGGCCGCGATGGCCACACTGCTGGCGTGTGTCCCGAACGGCAACCGCGTCGAATTGCAATTGGACCGCGGCAGCGCCGAGATGCTGTGGGTGACGCCCAGCACCTTCCGTTTCCGCCGCACGCTCGACGGGTTTCTGCCTGAGTTGAAGGCGGCGGATCGGGAGCCGGTCGAAGTGGAGATCGACGACACGCCCGGCGCGCTCCGCCTGCGGTCGCAGTTCCTCGATATCGCAATTCAGAAGCACGGGTTGCTGCTGCGCGTGCGCCGTGCGGATGGAGCGCCGCTGATGACCGATCTGTCGGAGGCGGAACCGGCGGCGGGCGGCGTCGCCTGGGACCGCCAGGCGCTGCCAGGCGTCGAATTCTTTGGCCTGGGCCCCAGCACCGATCCGGCGCTCGGTCTGCGCGGCAAGGCCGTGCGCGCCGAGGTCCCGCTGCTGATCTCGACGGCGGAGTATGGCGAGTATCACCCCGGCCTTGGCTCGTACCGTTTCGATTTCACCGCGGCCGACCGGTACCGGATTACCGCGCCGGGCATCGACTACTACTTCTACTACGGCCCCACGCCGAAGGAGATCTTCGAGGAGCACCACGCCGTGCACCCGGCGGCGGAGGCGTGGCCGGTTTCATCCGAGCGGTTCGGCTCATGGAGCACGCTGCGCGCTTCGCTGCTGCGGCTGGTACACGCCGCCATGTCGGCGGTGCTGGCGCCGGAATTCGACCTGACGCCCTATGCCAACGCGCCGCCGGAATTGGTCGAGCGCGCGCGCCAACTGGGTTCGCTGGTTTCCAAGGTGACGCCTGGCGCGGTGGGCCTCAGCGATTTCCGTAAGCAGTTGGCAAGCTTTTTCGACGTATACGCGTTGGAGATCCGCGACCACGGCCACCCCACCTGGCACCCGCTGCCTTTCGAGTTTCCGGACGATGCTGAAGGCGCGCGCCACGCCGATGAGTTCATGCTGGGCGACGAGATGCTGGTGGCGCCGATTTACGAACCCGGCGGCAAGCGTTCGGTTTATCTGCCGCGCGGCATCTGGACCAATCTCGAAACCAACGAGGTCTTCCAGGGCAAGCGCACCATCACGGTGGAAACCAAATCGCTGCCGGTCTTCGCGCGCAATGGCTCGATTGTGCCGCTCAATTCCGCCGGGGGAATCGACCTGCACTACTTCCCCAAGCTGGGCGCCGAGTTCTTCCTGTTGGAAGCCGACCTCGGCGATTATTCCCAAGTCCACGCCGCACCCGCCGCCGACACGATGCGCCTCGAGATCGAGTCCAAAAAGGCGCGCGATTACCAGTGGGTGGTACACCACGTCGAGAAGCCCGCGGAGGTCGGCTTCCAGAATGTGAAGTACCGCGAGGTGCCTTCACCCGCCGCGATGCCCGCCCGCAGTTGGTTCTACGATGCCCCGCGCAAGAACCTCCACGTGCGCGTGCGCGTCGACGCCGCCCAGGATTCCATCATCAACCTGGTGTGGTAGCCGAACTGCTTGTACGCGCCCGCCCCGGCCTTGGAGAATCGCCATCACCGTTTGCGCTTCTGCCGCCTTGTGGGGCAGGTTTTTAACCTGCGGCGGATTGTTAATCCGCCTTACCCCCGTGCCCAGAGCCCGCCCCCCCTACCACACCAGCCGCGCCCCCAACTGTATCGTCCGGAACCGGTTGGCCGTCGCCGTAATAGTCCCGAAAGCGCTGTTGCTCGCGGTGGTGCTGGGCGCCGCGAATACCGGGTGGTTGAGAACGTTGTACGCTTCCATGCGAATCTGCACGGACGCCTTCTCCGTGAGGGTGAAGCGCTTGGATATGGACGAATCCCACTGGTTGATGCCGTCGGCGCGCAGGTTGGAGAATGCGGTCGGGAAGGTGCGCAGGTGATAGTTGAAGGCGTCGGCCGACTTGACGTCGAACAGCGCCGTGTTGAAAGCCGGGCCGTTGACCTGGCGGTTGTTGAGATTCATGGAGCCACCGCCCAGATAGACGTAATCGCCGGGGCTCGACGAGCTGCCGTTGACCCACAGGATGGGCGCGCCCGACTGGAGGGTGTAGACGTTGTTCAGCAGCCAGCCGCCGATCAGCGAGTTGGCCAAGCGCGAGTGGAAGTCCACGGCCTTGCCCTTGCCGATGGGTAGTTCATAGGTCATGGCGACGACGTAGCGCTGCGGGTGATCGATCGACGCATCGCGCTTTTCCGGGACCGGATCGGAATCGTTGAGCCAGGTCACTTGTTCCATCAGCCGCGAATAAATGTAATTGAACACGAACGTGAGCCCATGGGAAGCGCGTTTTTGCAGGCGGACGTTCAGGCTGTTGAAATAGGAGCGGCCGTCGTCGAGGTTCTGCTCCAGCACGCCGCTCGAGCCGCTCCAGCCGGTCGAGCCGTCGCCCACGGGAAACTCGGGATATCGCGCCAGGAGCTGCACCGGGGTAGTGGTCGCGGTGTTTTGGCTGGTTTGCAGGCCGGAGAACGGGTTGGCCACGGAGCTGGTGAGATAGGTCTGGTTGGGATCGCGCGTGGGGAGCGTGCTGAGGTACTGCCGCGGGATGCCGTTGAGTTGAGTGTAGTCAATCGGAAGATGCACGGAGTGGTTGCCGATGTAGACCACTTCGAGCATCATGTCCGTGGTGAGGCTCTGCTGAAAGCCGATGTTCCATCGCAGCGAGTAAGGGCTCTTCACTACCGGATTGAGGAAGGTGACGGCTTGGCCGGCGAAGGTCAGCAGGCCGAGCGAGCTGCCCGAGGGCTGGAGGAAGCCGGTGGGGAAGGGGTTGCTCAGCGTGGTCAGCGGCGTGAGGTAGTTGTTGCTGGTGGCAGTGAGTGAAGTGGACTGGCTAAAGCCCTCCTGGTTGGTATCGGGGTTGGTGGAGAACTTGTCGTCTACGCCCATGGCCGTGATAGTGACGGGCGCGACGAACATTCCGAAACCGCCGCGGATGACGGTCTTGCCGTGCAGGAAGTCGGGCGTCCAGGCCAAGCCCACGCGCGGGCTCACCAGGTGAGAGTTGTTCTTGTAGACCGCGGTCTGGCCGGAGGCCGGGAAGGTCAAGCCGCCGAGCACATTGAACGCGCTGGCGGGAAGCTGTGCAATGGGAGACTTGGCATAAGCCGCCTGGGCCGCGGCCGCCAGCGGATTGGCGGTGGTGGTATTGAAGCCGTCCACCGTACGGCCGTATTTTTCGTTGTAAGGGCCATCGTGGTCGTAACGCAGGCCGACATTGATGGTGAGGTTGGTCTTCACTCTCCAATCGTCCTGCACGAACCCCGCGGCGTAGTACGAATACCAGGAGGCGGTGGTGTTGACGTCGTAGCTGCCGCTCGAAGGCAGTCCGAACAGGAAGGCGGCGAAGTCCTGACCGGTGGAGACCGTGGCGGAAGCGCTGCTGGAGGCCCGGTCCCAACTGTTGTTGAAGGTGAAGGTTCCGGTGGAAGCGCCGGAGGTGAGGGTATTCAAACGGTACTGCCGGAAATCGCCGCCGGCCTTGAGGGTGTGGTTGCCCTTGGTTGTCATCCAGGTCGGGTAGAGCTGGAAGGACTGGGAGGGCAGCTTGTTGGCGCCGGTGGCGCCCAGCGCCAGCAAGCCGGTGGCGCTGTTGAAATTGATTATGGGCAGTTGCAGGTAGGTCGAGTTACCGGCCAGATAGGAAGGGAAACCCAGCGAGGTGGGGTTGAAGCCGACGCTGGGCATGTTGTGGCCTTCGTTCATGCGCGTGAAGTTCAGCCGGATGTCGACAATGTTGGCGGGGTTCAGCGTGTAAACTTCGTCGGCGGCTAGGCCCAGGTTGCCCCGATACAGCAGCGACCCTTCGGCGATGTTGTTGAAATAGTCGTTCTTTTCCTGAGAGTAGTCGGTATGGCGCACATCCGCGAAGAAACGGCTGCGATCGCTCATGTTGAAATCGATGCGGCCCATTTCGTTGCTGTAAATATCGTTGGTGTTGGGCGCGCTCACGAAGTTATTAATCGTGGCCGTCGGATTGGTGGGTTCCGGGAAGTAAGCCAGATAGGCCTTGGCGATGGCGTTCAGCTCGTTGGAGGGGATCTGATTGCCCGGCAGCGCGGTCCGGTTGACCGTGGTACCGCTCAGGGTGGCGCTGAAGGGGTCGTACAAGGTGGTCAGACCGGTGAAGTTTCCGGCCCGCATGGCGTCGGTGGGAACGGTGGTGGTGTAGGGGTTCGGCTGGCCGTCCTTAATGCCTTCCCAGGCAAAGAACCAGAACAGCTTGTTGCGGGTGTCGATGACTTTGGGGACATAGAAGGGGCCGCCAGCGGTGACGCCGTACTGGTTGAAGTGGGTGACGGGCCGGGGGGTGCCGGCCTTGTTGAGGAAAAAATCGTTGGCGGTAAGTGTATTGGGCTGGTTGAATTCCCAAGCGGAACCGTGGAGGGTGTTGGTACCGGTTTTGGTGATTTGGTCCAAAGTTCCGCCGGCGGAGTGGCCGAAGGAGGCGTCGGTATCGGAAACTTTGACGTGCACTTCCTGCACGGCGTCCTGGGGCGGGCTGTAAGCCAAGCGGCCGTCCCAGGTGGCGTCGGGGGCGCCATTGAGGAGCAGCTCGCTGGTTTGCTGGTAAGCGCCGCCGATTTCCCAGCCGGCCGCGCCGCCGCTATCGAAAGGATGGACCAGGGTGGGCTGCGCATACCCGATGACACCCAAGGACAGGGAGGCGGCCATCATGGGCGTGCGGCCGTTGATGGGCAGTTCCTCGACTTCCCTGGTAGTCACGGCCTGCCCCAGGGAAGCGTTCTGGGTATCGAGAAGGGGTGCGTCGGCGGTGACTTCCATGGCGGTGGAAACGTCGCCGACATCCAGTTTGAAATCGATGACCGGATGGTCGCCGGCCCCGACGTGCACGCCCTTACGGAGGGCTTCTTTGAAGCCCGGCGACTGCACCGCGATATCGTATTCGCCAGGCAAAAGGTACGGGGCTGTGTATTGGCCGGAGTTGTCGGACACGGCGGAAATCTTGGCGCCGGTTTGGGTTTCGGTAACCATAACCTTCGCCCCCGGGACCGTGGCGCCGGTGGGATCGGTGACGACACCGCCGATGGTGCCGCGGAATTCCTGAGCGAATAGCGCGGCGGAAAACAATGCGAGAATGGTGACGAACCTAGTCATAAACAATTCCTCAAACCCTTGTCGAAGCGTCCGGTAAATCGTACAATGAATTCGTCGAAAGCGATAGGGCCTCGGGGATAACTTGGTGTGGCCCTGTGGTTAGTCACTCGGTTGGTAACGGTGTTAACATTAGCATTCGATGGGCGTTGAAGCGGAGGACATTCGCGCGCAGGTCGGCCGTCTGATCCACAGCAAGACGTTCGAAACCTCGGAGGTTCACCGGCACCTGCTTCAATACCTGGCCGAGAAGTCCATTTCCGGAGAAGCCGATCGGCTGAAAGAGTACACCATCGGGCTGGAGGCCTTCGGGAAGCCCCCCACTTACGATCCGAAACACGATTCCATTGTCCGGCTCCAGGCCGGCCGGCTGCGGCAGAAGCTGGCGGCGTATTACCAGGCCGAGGCAGCCGGCGACGCGGTCCGGGTGAGTATGCCGAAAGGCGCATTCAAACTCAACTTCGAACCGGTCGCCGCACAGGATCACGCCCACGGGCCGCCGTGGAATCCGCGGCGTGTGATCGTGCTTCTCGCTGCCGCGCTGGCCATCGCGGCCATCTGGGCCGTGGCTTCCACCATCGGGCTGGTCCGCCTGCACCGTGAGGCGGAGGTGGTCGCCGGGCGGTGGACCCCCGATTTGGAAAGTCTCTGGGGGCCTTTCTTACAGACCAACCGGCCTTTGGTGGTGTGCCTGGGCACTCCCCTGTTTGTCCGGTTCCCCGACTTTGGCCTCTTCCGCGATCCGAAGGTCAATGACTGGCCGGAGATGGAGCAATCCAAGCGCTTCACCGAGGTGCGCAAGGCGCTGGGAGCTAAGGGCATTTTTGCGTCTTACGCGTATACCGGCGCGGGAGAGGCCAGCGCCGCGTTTTTGCTGTCCGAACTTCTCTCGACCCGCAAGCGGATCGTGCTGTTGACGCGCAGCAGTATCCTCTCCTGGGAGCAGATTGTGGATGACGACGTGGTGTTTGTGGGGCCGCCGAAATTCAATCCCCAATTACAGGCCGCGGCGCTGGCGCAGGACATCGTGATCGAGCCGGAAGGGATTCGGAACAATAAGCCACAGCCGGGTGAACCGGTGTTTCTCAAGGATCACCTGGTTCCCGAAAAGCCATCCGAGGGCGAGACGCACGCCCTCATCAGCCGGACACCGGGTCTCTCCGGGGTCGGCGAATTGCTGGTGATTGCCGGGAACGCATCGTCGGACACTCTGGCCGCCGCCGAATGGCTCACCCAGCCCTTGCGGGCGAGAGAGTTGGTACGACGTTTGCGCACACCATCCGGCGAATTCCCCCGCTACTTTCAGGTGGTGGTGAAGGTGGCCTTCAAGCAAGGCATCCCGGTTCAGAGTTCCTACGTGTTCCATCACGTTCTGAGCGGGCCGCCACAACGGGTTGGCGCCAAGCCCTAGCGAGCCAGCGCCGCCACTCCCGGCAACTCGATTCCCGCCAGGAATTCGAGCGATGCCCCGCCGCCGGTGGAGACGTGCGAAATCTTGTCGGTCACGCCCGCGGCCTTGATGGCCTTTTCGGAATCGCCGCCGCCCACCACCGAGATCGCGCCGGAATTGGCGACGGCCTTGGCCAGCGCCACTGTGCCGTTATCGAATGGCGGCTTCTCGAAGATCCCCATGGGGCCATTCCAGATCACCGTCTTGGCGCCGGCGATCACCTGGGAGAAAGCCGCTATCGTCTTGGGCCCGATATCCACCGCGATCTTGCCTTCCGGGATGGTATCGACCACTTCGTTGGCCGCGCCCGCCGCGATTTCCGAAACCACTACGTGGTCCACCGGCAGCATGAGCTTGCCGCCGAGGTCGGCCAGCAGTTTCCCGGCCAGTTCCACCTTGTCTTCCTCGACCAGCGACTTGCCCGTGGGCTTGCCTTGCGCCTTGAGGAAGGTGTAAGCCATGGCGCCGCCGATCAGCAGCCGGTCCACGATCTTGCCCAGGTTCTCGATAACCTCAATTTTGTCCGACACCTTGGCGCCGCCCAGAATCGCGATGCAGGGGCGGGCCGGGTCGGTGGTGGCCATGCCGAGGTACTTCAGCTCTTTGTCCATCAGCAGGCCGGCCGCCGCCTGGGGAACGAACCGGATCATGCCTTCGGTCGAAGCGTGCGCGCGGTGCGCCGAGCCGAACGCGTCGTTCACGTACACGTCGCACAGCGCCGCCAGCTTCTTCGCAAACTCCGGATCGTTCTTCTCTTCCTCTGGATGAAACCGCAGGTTCTCGAGCAGCAGCACTTCGCCCGGCGCCGGTTTCATCGCTTCCACTTCGGGTCCCACGCAATCGGGCGCCATTTTGACCGGCTTGCCCAGCAGTTCCGCCAGGCGCGCCGCACAAGGTTTCAGGCTCATGTCCGGATTGGGCTTGCCCTTGGGCCGCCCCAGGTGGGAAGCCAGAATGACGCCGGCGCCGTGGTCCAGCGCGTACTGAATGGTGGGCAGCGACGCCTTGATGCGCTTGTCGCTGGTGATTTCCATGTCGCCCTTTTCGTCCTTCTGCAGCGGGACATTGAAATCCACGCGGATGAAAACTCGCTTCCCCTTCAAATCAAGATCGCGTATCGATAGATGAGACATAATCAGACCCTCAAGTGTAGCGTAGAAAAGGGGACAGACGCATTTAACTAAATGCGTCTGTCCCCTTTTTACTTCAACAGAGCGGTGCCTGTGCCGACGCAGCCGTTCTCTCCATTCGGCATATTCAGCGATAGCGTTTTGTGGATCGTCCCCAAGTGCGCCAGTTCGTCGTTGGTCAGGTCGAATTGGGACGGATGCGGCTCCCACGCCTGAGCGGCGCAAACGCCGATGTACTCCTCCGCGTCTCCGGGAGGCACGGCGCGAATCTGGAACCAGAGCGTGGCGCCGTTCGCCTGGCGCGTGAGTCGCGCCACAATATGGCCCTTGTCCCTGCCCAGGTCGTCGATCTTGGCGCTCACGGCGATCTTGCCCTGATGCCCGGTTGCCGTTCCGTGAATCGAAAACGGGGCGAATGGCCGAATGTCGCCCGGACGCATGCTGGCGAAATTGCAATCCGCCGGCGACATCGCCGTGTAGAAGCCTTCACTGTCGCCGACCATTCCGGGCCGGTATGCGATCTCGACGTGATGGGTCTCGTTGGTGCCGGCATCATTAGCCTGGTGCATCTGAAGGTCCACCACGATGCTGAAGCAGGGCTTTGGCGCTGGCTGTGCCCATACCAGAGCCGGAATGAGCAGCAATGCAACGATCACTGTGGAAAGAGTTATCTTCATGAAGAACGTCTCCGGGATCAGAATACAACACTCTTGTCCTTGGCGTAGCAGACCGGGTTCAGCCCGCACTCGCCGCACTTGGGCTTGCGCGCCTGGCACAGCGCCCGGCCGTGCAGGATGACCTGGTGGGCGAAGAGAATCCACTTGTCTTGGGGGATGGCCCGCATGAGGTCCCGCTCGATCTTGACCGGGTCGGTGTTCTTGCTGAGATCGAGCCGCTGGGCGATGCGCTGAACGTGGGTATCCACCACCACCCCCGACGCGATGCCGTAAGCCGTGCCGAGCACCACGTTGGCGGTCTTGCGGGCGACGCCGGGGATGGTCAGCATCTCTTCCATGGTCTTCGGCACTTTGCCGCCGAAGTCGGAAACCACCTTCTTCGCCGCGCCCACGATGGACTTGGCCTTGTTGTTGAAGAAGCCGGTGCTGCGGATATCGTCGGCCAGAACCTCCGGGCGCACCGCCGCGAAATCCGCCGGCGTGGGGTACTTCACGAACAGGCCGGGCGTCACTTCATTCACCCGCTTATCGGTGCACTGCGCCGAAAGGATGGTGGCCACCAGCAGTTCCCACGGATCGCGATGGTGCAGCGCGCAGGTGGCTGCCGGGTACATCTGGTCCAGACGGCGCAGGATTTCGGCGACCCGCTCCTGCCGCTGGGCTGCGGTTTTGCCTCGTTTCGCGTAAGCTCGTAGAGAGTCATGCGAGCTCGCTTTCTCCTGATCGCCGCGGCGTTGGCCGCTTTTGGCGCTTCGCTCGGTTCGGGCTTTCATTTTGACGATTATGCCATTTTCTCCGACCCGGTTCTGACGTCTCCTTCGGGGTGGCTGCAGGTTTGGGGCTGGCGGCAGACGCGCCCGCTCACCTACCTTACCTTCTGGCTCAATTATCAGACCGGGGGGCAGGATGCCCTGGGATACCACGTCCTCAACCTGCTGCTGCATTTGGGTGCGGTGCTGCTGGCCTACGAGTGTTTGCGAAGGCTTCTGCCCCAGCGCGCGGCGCTTGTCGCAGCCGCGTTGTTCGCGGTACACCCGCTGCAAGCCGAAGCCGTGGACTACGTCTGGGGCCGCAGCATCGTGCTGGCGGCGCTGTTGTGCTTTGCCGCGCTGCTGTGCTGGATCACGGACCGGCCGTGGGCGGCCGTGGCCTGCTTCGCGGCGGCGCTGCTGGCGAAGGAGGAATGCGCGGCCTTTCCGCTGGTGCTGGCCATGCTGCCGCCGAGGCCGCGCGGCCGGCGGCACATCGCCGTCATGCTCGGCTTGTCCGTTGCGGCTGGCGCGCGCGTGGTGTACGCCGCCGCGGTGACGCCTGGGGCCTTGGCGGGCCTTCGCGCGGGGATATCGCCGTGGAAGTACCTGCTGGCGCAGGGTCCGGTAATCCTGCGGTATCTGCGTCTGTTGATCGTGCCTTACGGATTCACGGTGGATGCCGATATCCACGTGCCGCCGCTGTGGGTGGGAGTTCTGGCATGGGCTGCCATGGCAGCGTTGGCGGCTCTCTTGTGGCGTTACCGAAGCCAACCCTGGGCCACGTGGCTGCTGGCCGGGTTGATTCTGCTGATTCCGAGTTCCTCCATATTCCCCGCGGCGGATTTGTCGGCGGACCGGCGCATGTACCTTCCCATGCTCGGATTCGCGGCGGCCGCCGGCTGGCTGTTTGTGGGGCAGGTTTTTAGGGGTACCCCCTGGGTCCGGCGGATTGTCAATCCGCCCAGCTTGACAAGCGCCACCCCTCACGCGCTCATGGCGTTAGTGATCGTGGTCGCGCTGACCGGCGTCAGCATGGGGCGGACCCAGGTGTGGATGACCGAGGAAAGCCTGTGGCGCGAGGCCGTCCGGCGCGCGCCCGACAAAGTCCGGCCGAAGATCCAATTGGCCCGCGCCGTGCCCGCCGCCGAAGCTCTGGAACTGCTTGCCCGCGCGCGCAACCTGGCGCCCCTCGATCCGGCGGTGGCCGCCGAAACCGGGAAGATCCTCCTCTCGGAGGGCCAGCCGGCAGCGGCCCTCCAGGAGTTTGGGCGCGCGCTGGCGCTCGATCCGCTGGATGCGCGCAACTTCAACAACCGTGGCGTGGCGCTCGACGCACTCGGGCAAACGGAGGCCGCGCGTCAGGATTTCGAGCACGCGCTGCGAATCGATCCGGGCCTCATTGAGGCGCGCCAGAATCTGGAGAAGCTTCCGGCACCGGGGCGGTAATTTGCAGGTCTAGCGTGACATTCTGCCAGTCCGGCAACTCGTAGATTTGCAGCTTGGTATTGACCGGCGCGGAGAGCTCCTTGGACTCCAGCGGTCCCAGGTTGGTGGTGAACGAGAAACTGCCCTCGGCGTCCTCTTCCGATTTCTGGGTGCGGCCCCAGATGGTCACGTTGCCGGCCAGGATGCTGAAGTCGGCCTCGGAATGGTTGATCAGCAGAAACTTCGCCATCGTATTCTTCTTGACGTCCTGGACGAACCGCACGCCCGCCACCTCGATGTACCGCTGCAACGGGTTGGCCTTGGCGCCGGACTTAGCCGCCCGGCTCTCCACGCTCGTCGAAGGCATGCCAGACTGGCTGCCCCCGCGCGCGAACTGAACGATCCAATAGATGCCGCCCACGAGCCCCGCGAAGGCCAGGGCGAACACCACCGTCAACAGCCAGACTGGCAGGACGAAGCGGCCGGGGCCAACCGCCTGCGGCCGCGGCTGTGGCTGTGGCTGTGGCGCCGGATAGTAGGGCTGAGCGGGCGGCTGCGGCGGGTAATACGGCTGAGCGGGCGGCGGTGGGTAATATGCCTGAGCTGGCGGTGGCGCCGGCGGCGGATAGTAGGCCTGAGCCACCGTTGGCGGGGGTGGCGGCTGCGGAGGCGGATACGCCGGCGGTGGAGCGGTCTGCGGGGGCGGTGCCGGTTCGGCGGGCGGTTGAGGCGGCGGAGCCGCGGCGGCACTCGCAGCCGCTTTGGCGGCGCAGTCGGGACAGTCCGCATACGCTGGGGGAACTTCGCGCCCGCACTGCGGGCAGATCCACGTGAACATTATGCTGGCCTCAATCTTAATGTACCGCTTGGAGAATGCCGGCGAATGAATACAAGCGGCCGGCTGCTTCCTTGTCCCGCCGGAACGAGTGAAATTCCTCGCCCCGGCACATGGTGCACAGATTCGACGCGTAGATGCGCTCCGGCGTTACACCGGCATCCATGAGCTGCCGCCGGTTGGCCGCGGCCAGATCCACATGTCCCCTGCCCGGCTGGCCGAACTGCGCCGCCACCTCCGGCCCCACCTCATAGCAGCACGCTCCGATGCCCGGGCCGATAGCCGCGTCGAGATCCCCCGCCAGCGAGCCGAACTGCGCGCCCATGGCTTCGACGGCGCGCTGGGCGATGCCCGCGACGGTCCCCCGCCAGCCGGCGTGCACCGCGGCCACCGCGCGATGGCGCTCATCCACCAGCAAAATGGGAAGGCAATCCGCTGTCTTCACCGCCACCACCGAGCCGGGCCTATCCTCCAGCAGCGCGTCGCCTTCCCCGAGCACCCCGCTGCGCCCCGCCGCCAGCACGCAGGCGGCCGAGTGAACCTGCCGCAGCGTGGCCAGATTGCCGAAAAGAGCGGGGAGGCGCGCCCGGCGGGTGCCGAATCCATGCACCAGCCACGGGAGCGCATCGAGCTCCGTTACGCGGTAGATCTGGCGCGAATCCTTGTAGAACACGGTTACGCGGGGTTCTGAATCTGGGCGATGCGCACCTGCTGTTTGAAACTCTCGAGCATCGATTCGTCGAGCCGCACCTCGGTGGGCCGCTTCACCAGCGTGGTCATCTTGTCGATCTTGTCCTGCAGCATCAGCAACGCGTAGAACAGGTTCTCGGGACGCGGCGGGCACCCCGTCACATACACGTCGACGGGCACGATTTTATCGACCCCCTGGAGGACGGCGTAGGTGTTGAACGGACCGCCCACGCTGGAACAGGCCCCCATCGAGATGCACCATTTCGGGTCGGGCATCTGGTCCCAGATGCGCTTGAGCACCGGGGCCATTTTGAGCGTGACGGTGCCGGCCACAATCATGAGGTCCGACTGCCGCGGGCTGGGACGAAATACCTCCGCGCCGAACCTCGCAATATCGAAGCGCGCCGTGCTCGCGGCGATCATTTCGATGGCGCAGCACGCCAGTCCGAAGGTCAGCGGCCAGATCGACGATTTCCGCGCCCAGTTGAACACATAATCCACCGACGTGGTGACGAAGTTCTGTTCAAACTGGTTCTGAATGAAGGAAGCCACGCGACTCTCTCCTTGCCGCCTAGAGGCGATTGTAGCATGTACTGCTATCCATCACATTCTCCGCGCATTTGTGGGGCAGGATTTTATCCTGCGGCGGGTTTCCAACCCGCCCCCGCGCTACCCCAAACACACCGTGTTCTCCAAGCTCTTATGCCGCGCACCCCCGCGAGATTCGCGCCCACCTGTGCCATACTACTGCCAAGGAGAACCCAGCCAATGCCGGTGAGGAAAGCCACCCCGAAGAAGCCCCCGAAGAAACCCGCGAAGAAGAGCAAGTAGGCAGTCGATCGCGCCGGCCGGACTCGCCGCCTACGCGTACGCCGCCAGCATCGCCTCAATCCAAGTAATCTCTTCCGGCTTCTTCTGCAACCTTCTCTTGCAAACGCCGCAAAGCAATAGCCGCCCCGCAATAGACGGATCCGCCGGCGGATTCTCGTACATCAAACACGTCTTCGCGCCCGACTTGTGATTGGTCAAGGAGCATAAGCTCGCGGTCACGATATTCGTGATCAGATGTTCGATTGTTAGCCTGGGCGGCGCCAGCATCTCCAGGAAGCCGTAGATCGAGAGAATCGCGATTTTCGCATCCGGGTCCTCCCACACCTGCAGATCGGATTTATTAGAACTCCTCAGCGGCAGATTGGTGACGGCGATCAGCCGGTCGACGCCGAATTCGCGCGGCTTGTCTCCCAGCCGTTCGACCACGTGCTCCGCGATCAGGTACGCCTTCCCCTTCCCCTTCCCGTCGTCTTTTTCCACGCGCCAGGTGCCCAGCGGCGCCGTCAGGCTGACCACCCGGAATTCGAAGCGCTCTTGCGCCCTGTTCAGCGTGCCGGCGATTTCTTCCAGCCCCGGAATCATGCGCTGCACGTCCCACAGCGCCACTTGAATACGCCTTCCCGAGCGGCGCACACCGCGGCGGGCGCCGGCCGCCATTTCGCGGTCCACGCGGACTGGCTGCTTTTCAACCGTGATCCGCTCGGCTGGATTCCGCGCGAAAACCACCGGCACTGCCCAATCGATGGCCTCTCCCGAAATCGAGTAGTTCACCGACACGCGCGCTTCTCGCGCCGCGTCGCCCAGAGTCTGCCCCTGCCCCAGTGCCCAATAAAAGTGCCGGGCAAATGCCGTCGCCGAAACATCCAGCACGCTGTATTGGTTGGCAATCACCGCGGGCACCCCGCCCGCCACCAGCGCCGGCGCCACTCCCCGATTGAAATCGGCGATGCCCCCGCGCCCGGTCTCGCACGCGTTCAGCACCAGCAGCCGTATGCCGCGCCGGCAGATAATCTGCCGCAGCACGTCCGAGTCCACCCGTGTCAATTCGCGCCCATCCTCGCTCTCGAAAAACAAGTATCCGAGGTCGCTCTCGGCATCGTAGCTGCCATGACCAATGAAGTGAACGATATCGTAGTCCATCGTTTCCAGGGTGCGGTGCAGCAGGGCTGGAGTGGCGTCCAGTAGTACCTCCACGTCGGCGATTCCCGCCTCTGTGAGCCTGCTGAAGCCGCTCTTGATCACCGCCGTTTCCTCGTCCACCGATAGATGCGCCATCCCTAACGGTTGCGCCACGATCACCAGTATCCGCAGCTTGCGATCCAGCGCATCTCCGCGCTCCGCCGGTATGGCCGTCAGCACATTGCGCGTGAAATTCACTTCCGACACCGCCAGAAACGTCTTCCGGTTGGGATCGTATACGAACTCCCACGGCAGATCCGCCATCCAGCTCACTTGCGATGTGAAAACCAGGTTCAATCGTCCGTTAGGTTGCACGGCGCGCGCCCCGTCGTATAGACGGCGGATCTCGCCCGGAAACAGCACCTCGAAAAGTTCGCCCCCAAGTTGTATCAGCGCCTTCGAGTCCGGCAGTTTCTTCACCTTGGGGTCGCCGTTTACATAGCCCTGAATATCGCGTTGAATCCCAATGATGCGCTTCCACCGTTGGCCGGCATCCAACGCTTTCTGGTCCTGTGGATTCCGCGCCGCTCGCTTCGCTGGCCCGCGCGCCGCCGCGCCGCCGCTTGTCCCGTCATCCTCGAGGTGGATGTCCTTTCCTCCGCGATACATGATCTCCATCGCGCTGGCGTTGCGGAAATTGGCGACCAGCATCGCTGGAGCGTCCGCGGTCTTGGGGGCCAGCACGGAAAGATAGAAAACATCGTCGCCCGTGGCGCCGGGCCCAGAGGGCGCCCCCTGGGCCGCCGGCCCGCGCCCGGCGGGCGCGGGCTGCGCGGCTGCCACTTCCGTTGGCGGTTTTGTCGCCGCCGCGGGCGCGGCCGCGGCGGGCAGCACCGCCGATGCCCCGGCGCCGGTCTCGAGAGCCGCGCCGCGCCGCAACAGGAATGGAAGGTCCTGGTTCGGATCTAGCGTCGCGATCGGTTGCATCGCGCCGCCCAACGCGGTTGCCAGGAATGTTACGGTCTCCGGTTTGTCGAAGAACCCGATGTGCGTCACCTGCCCTTGCAGGTTCCCTCCCCGCCCGAAACACCCTATGCGGTCGCCGGGAATCAGCGGAGCCGCGCCCGGAGCCTTCCGCCATCCGCCCTCGCTGGGCACCACCAGGTCGTTGGCCGAGCCGAAAAACACGTCCACACCGGCGTCCGCCAATCGCGCTAGCAGGTTCCGATCCGGCTCGAAGTTGGCAGCCAGCGCCGAATAGGCCTCCGCGGGCGCGTACCCCGAGTGCTCCAGGTTCGCAATATCGGTCCCCGCGCTATCCATCGCCGCCAGGCCCGGCAGCGCGCCAACAATATGATGGGCGATCCACCCCAATCCTTCGCTCACGAATTCCACGCCCGTGGTAAAGGGATTATCTGGAAACAGATCCAGCAGGTTCGAAATCCAGGTTACAAATACATCGAATCTCTTCGGCGATGCCAGCGGCGTTCCGGCATTGGGCGATGCCACCAGTACCGCGCGCCGCAACTTGAATTTCGGAGACTTCTGTAATTCCACCAGGTCACGCAGCACCAGCCCGCCGCGCGAGTGCGTGATCGCGTCGAATACGCACGGACCCGCTGGCAGCGCGTCCAGCACTGCCTTCGCGTTCTCTTCCGGCGTACGGCTGACGGTGAAGTGGTCCAGCGCGAAGATCCGATCGCCGTACAGCGGTTTCACTAAATCGAAGAATGTGGCTCCACCCGCGCGCGTCGTGGCAAGTCCCCTAAACGCCCCTCCTGCGTCGGAGAACGTGCCGTGCAGCAACAGCAGATTTGCATGCGAAGGATCGGTGCTGAACGCGCCCGCTTCCGCCACCCGTGCCAACTTCGGCTTGGGCGCGGCAAGTTCCTGGGCCGAAACCACCTTCAGTCCTTCCTTCAAGCCCTTATGTTTCCATTCCAACTTCTCGAAGGCCAGGCCCAGCGCCGGCACCGTCTTATCGGCAATCTTGCCCGCGAATTTCAATAGGACCGTTCGCACCACCTTTCCCAGAATGCCGCGCCGTTCTCCGGCGCCGGTTTCCTGCGAAATCGGAATCTGGAATCGAACCCTGCGGCTTCCCCCGCCGCCCCTGCCGCGACGCTCCGATTCGATCGCAAAATGAAACGTAATCGCGCCCGACGCATGACGCGCCGCCATCGCGTAAGCGACGCCCGGTTCGACATCCGCCTCGATTTCGACCGCCGTCGTCTCCGCTCCCCGCCGCTCCCCCGCGCTGATGTCCGCCGCGTGGACCGCCTCCCACTGCCCTCGCTGCAAAAGCCGTTCGACGAAAGCGTCCCCGACCCCGCTGCCCCGCCGGCCTGTGCCGATGGGCAACTCACTCACTTGCCAGCCAGCCCCCAGAACACGAACCCTTCCACGTGGCATTCGACCATGATACCGCCGCTTCGGGGAAACGCGCTGTGAGCCGTCCTTGTACTACTATCCGTCATCTTCTTCCCGCCCCGCGACGAATTGTGGGGCAGGTTTTTAGGGGTACCCTCTGGGTCCGGCGGATCGTCAATCCTCCTGTCGCACTTGTACGCACCCTGCAGCGGGTAGGTAACCCGCCACTTGCGCCCGGACAACCGGAATTTCAGGGCTTCCCGTGGCGCAGCCACTCGTGGCTGCCACGCCGAGACTCGGCGCTCTCTCTGGCTGCGCACCGAACACAATCGTACAAAAGCGCTTCGGAACTGACCACCCGTATTCACTCGAGCCGTATTCACTCGAGCCCGCCCCCCGCATACTGGAGCCCGCCACAGCGTCCGTGCCCTCTATTTGGGGCCGGGGGCACCCGTCTCGATGTAGCTCTTCAGCCGTGTGAACTGCTCTTCGATCACTCCGTCAACGGGCGCGGCCCAGGTATTCATGCCGGCCGGAAGATACCCCGCTACCGTATAAGTGACTTCCAACCTTGTTCCGCCTTCAGAGGCAGAAAGTTGAATCGTCATGCTTCCGGCAGCCGCAATCGACTGCAGCGGGCCCAGGCCGCCGCTCAACCTCAGTGTCTTGCCGGGCGCGAAGTACACGACCTCCATGTGGCGGACGCCGCCCCCATCTGGGAGCTTTTCGCAAAAGCACCCCATCGTCTTTTCTTCGAGGCTCAGATTGTGGGCGTTGCCCGAGAAAGTGTGGCTTGAGTTCCACCAGTCGCCGACATTCCGAACCAGCCGCCGGTACACATCTTCAGGCGCCGCCCGGATGGCGAGTGTGGTCCGGACCGTAAACCCGCTGGCTGACGAGTCAACCACCGCGGGCATGGCCCACTGTGGCGCCAGCCCAAGCAAAACAACCCCGACCTTCAGTTCTATCCTCATCGCTGTCCCTTCTCCTTATGTCATCTTAACCCGTCGTAACCGCAGGCCGGTACCCACGGTAAGTGCGCATTCATACCGGCCCCGTTCTACGCGCCACCCACAGGGGAAACGTGTTAGCATCTGGCAGCGCCAAACTGGTTACTATTACTATCCGCGAGACTGACGCAAGGAGATCGCAAATGAAAGCAGCAGTCTACTACGGGCCGCGCGATGTTCGCGTCGAGACTGTCCCCATGCCCACGGCCGGACCGGGTGAGGTGGTGCTTCGCGTGCTTCGCTGCTCGGTGTGCGGCACCGACAAACGGAGTGTTTTGTACGGACAAACAAGTATCGTTCCGCCGACCATAACTCGCCACGAAATAGTGGGCACGGTGTATGAGGTTGGCTCCGGCGTGAACCCCGAGATCGCCATCGGCCGCAAGGTCGTGGTCGCCACGGTGATCGGCTGCGGCAAGTGTATCTACTGCCAGCGCAAGCAGTACAATCTGTGTGATTCCTTCACGGCCCTCGGTTACGACTACGCCGGCGGATTCGCCGAGTACGTCAAGATCCCCGCCGCCGCCGTGGCCCGGGGCAACATCATCTTCGTTCCGCCTGCCATGGCTCTCGAGCGCGCCGCGCTGGTCGAGCCGCTCTCCTGCTGCCTGAACGGACAAGAATATCTCAACGCGCAGCCGGACGACCGCGCATTGGTCTTCGGCGCGGGCCCCATCGGATTGATGCACGCCGCTATCCTCAAGGCCCGCGGCTGCGACCCCGTCATCGTGACGGATGTCTCCGACGAACGCCTGGCCTACGTTGAGGGATTTGGCCTGGGCCGGTCGGTCAACACCGCAGGCGGCAATGCCATAGAGAAGATCCTCGCGGCCGTTGGCGGTGAGAAATTCGACATCGCCCTGACTGCCAACTCCGTCAAGTCCACTCAGGCCGATGCATCGAAGTTAGTGCGTAAGAAGGCCCGCGTTTGCTTCTTTGCCGGTATTTTCAAGGCCGATCCGGTGTTACCCATCGACACTAACTCCATCCACTACAATGAGATCGCCGTGTTCGGATGTTCAGCTTCGAACCTGCAACATTACCACCAGGCGCTGGAGATGATCAGCCGCGACGGCATGTGGGACCGATTTGTCACTCATAGGTTATAATTAGACGACGTGGTGAAGGCCTCCGCGGTGATCGAGGCGGGACAAGAAATCAAGACAGTTATCGATTGCGAGTAACGGCAACTGTAATGGACAAGAATTCCCTGGCGCAACTTATCGAGGTTTCCCACGTGGTGGGAGCCAATCGAGAATACGTGCAAGCGTCCGGCGGCAACACCTCCGTGGAATCGCCCGACGGCCGGACTATGGCCATCAAGGCCAGCGGCATCGCCCTGACCTTGATGAGCGAGACGAACGGCCGGGTGGATCGGGAGCCAATCCGGAGCATGCGCAAAAGGAAGGCTGGTATGCCTCGTGTGGCTCGAAAGCTTCTGGCGGGTTTGTGTAAAAAGGAGTGGGTCTTGCTTGTGATCCTGGTACTGATCGCGGGGATAGCGGTTCTTCTATTGCGTGTCGAGACAAGGCAACCAGCGGATCCCTTCGCTCCGACTGTCAGTGCGGCGTTCCCGAGCCAGGGGGGTGCTGACCGTGATGCGTTCCTCGAAACAATCGCGAAAGTGAAGGGAGGAGCATTCGACCTCTTTCTTCTCGGGAGCCTTCTTATCGTCGGTACCACATTTCTCGTCCTTGAATTCGACGTCTTGAAACGAGTTTGCCGCATCGTGTTCCGCCGGCCACCACGCAAGACCCGTGCGGTAAAGCGCACGGCCCGCAAGAACGCGCTGCCCAAGCGGCCCCTCACCCCAGCAAAGCAACCCGCTGAGACACTTCCGAATACCGAGGATGCTCGGAAGGGACCGCCGGCGGATTTGGCTGGTTCATTGGGATTACGGCGCAGTCCGGCTCCTTCTGTGCGTGCATGTTGGCATTCCGGCTTCGGGCCCTCGCCAACCGCTCTCGATCCTGCTTCGACCGAGACGCTCCGGAGGGCTCCCGGTTCTCGTGCATCCTGTTTCTCGGCGCGCGCGGGTTCTTCGACTGCGCAGGACCGCCCACTCGCGACTTAACGCGACCGGTCGTTTTACCTTCCTCCCGCTACGTTGCTTCGCCGCCGGCGATCCGCATCTCCTCCTCGTTCAGCCCATACAACTCGAACACCAGTCGATCGATCCCCGCACATTCGCCATGTACTGGTAGATCAGCCGGTTCCGGAATTCGCCGGCCCGCGTGCCGAAAGGTATGCGGTACGCCCGCCGCGACGATCTTCTCGAACACGGCACGCGTGCGCTCCGGCTCCAACGGCCGACCTTCACGGGCTTGTCGTCGGCGCCGGCCGTGGCCGACGATGGCGGCCTGCCCGCAAGCCGCACACCGGCACGGCAGCCACTCGCTGCCGCCATTGCCGGGCTTGCATCCATCGCCGGAACGTGGGATAAAGACGATCACGGGCGCGAACGCATGCCCCGGAACCGTCGCCCGCCAAGGCCACTGATTCTGCGGCTCCGCCTTCGCTCCTAAGTATCGGAATCCACCCTGAAAAAGAAGCACTCCCCTGCCCTCCCGCCGCTTGGCCGCTTACCGTTCACCAGCTTTCCAATAGAGTTTTCTCAACCATTTCAATCACCAAGGGGTTCGAGGCCCGCTAGCTCGGTTTTCGTCTGCTATACCAGAATCAGGAGGAACCCCTCGGTGCCCGGACCTACGCTCACCCCAATGCCTGGCCTCCCCGACCGCGTGGGACCACCCAGACCCGTGCCGGCCCTCCCAGTCAGCCGTATCCAATTGATCCAAAAGGCAGTTACGCATCGCAATCATTCGGGTGACGCATCTTGCGGAAAAAGCCCTCAAGATGCGTCACCCAAACTCGACCCAACCACGCAACTCAATGAAAATAAGCAGCTTAAAACGTCACTTTTGAAACTTCCACATACCGGCAACATGCGTCACCCGGGCCGGGTGCCTTACCGCCCTTGGGAGGCATTCGTAACACATGTCAAACACCCATGGCCCGCGGCCCGAATTGTTCCTCGCCCGCTTGCTCGCCGGCGAACCCCCGCAGTGCCCTCGGCTGCGAGCCACCCACCGCCGAAACGTGTTAGCATGTGGCATCGCCCGCTGGTCAGAGCACTGTCCACAATCATGACCGCAAGGAGATCGCAAAAATGAAAGCAGCAGTCTATTATGGGCCGCGCGACGTTCGCGTCGAATCTGTCCCGAGGCCCTCGGCGGGACCGGGTGAGGTGGTGCTTCGGGTGCTCCGCTGCTCGGTCTGCGGCACCGACAAGCGCATCTTTTTGTACGGGCAAAAGAATGTCGTTCCGCCCACCGTCACGGGACACGAAATCGTGGGGACGGTGTTCGAGGTTGGCTCCGGTGTGCCGGCCGAAATCGCCATCGGCCGCAAAGTAGTGGTGGCCACGGTGGTGGGCTGCGGGAAGTGCATCTACTGCCAGCGGAAACAATATAATCTCTGCGACAGCTTCACCGCCCTCGGGTACGACTACGCCGGTGGTTTCGCCGAGTACGTCAAGATTCCCGCCGCCGCCGTGGCCCAGGGCAACATCATCCTGGTTCCCCCTGCCATGGCCCTGGAGCGCGCCGCGCTGGTCGAGCCGCTCTCCTGCTGCCTGAACGGCGAGGAGTATTTGAACGCGCAGCCCGGCGACCGCGCCTTGGTTTTCGGCGCCGGCCCCATCGGATTGATGCACGCCGCGATCCTCAAGGCCCGCGGCTGCGACCCTGTCATCGTGACCGATGTCTCCGACGAACGCCTGGCCTACGTCGAGGAATTTGGCCTGGGCCGGACCGTCAACACGGCCGGAGGCAACTCGATCGAGAAGATTCTCGAAGCCGTGGGGGGTGAGAAGTTCGACGTTGCGCTGACTGCCAACTCGGTGAAATCCACTCAGGCCGATGCATTGAAGTTAGTTCGTAAGAAGGCCCGCGTTTGCTTCTTTGCCGGCATACCAAAAGACGATCCCGTGTTACCCATCGACACCAACGCCATCCACTACAATGAGATCTCCCTCTTTGGGTGCTTCGCTTCCAACCTGCAGCATTACCACCAGGCGCTTGAGATGATCTCGCGCGACGACATTCCCTGGGAGCGGTTTGTCACTCATAGGTTCAAGTTAGACGATATGGTCAAAGCATTCGCGGTCATCGAGGCGGGGCAAGGAATCAAGACGGTTATCGATTGCGAGTGACATCAACTGTAATGGACAAGAATTCCCTGGCGCAACTTATTGAGATCTCCCATGTGGTGGGAGCCAATCGCGAGTACGTGCAAGCCGCCGGCGGCAACACTTCCGTGAAGTCACCCGACGGCCGGACCATGGCCATCAAGGCCAGCGGCACCGCCCTAACCTTGATGAGCGAGATGGATGGCTGGGTGGAAATGGATGTCGCGGCGGTCTTGAACGTCCTCGACCGAAGCGATCTCGCCGCGCTTCCGGTGAAGGAGCGCGAGGCGAGCGTCCTCGGGTGCTTGCACGCCGCGGCTGTCGGCGGCCGCGGCCGCCCATCGGTCGAAACCGCGCTTCACGCCATGCTCGGCCGGGTGGTGGTCCACACCCACGCCGTGGCGGCCAACGCCTTGAACTGCGGGCCGGGCCTTGCGGCCTTGGCGGAAATCTGTCCCGCGGGCGAACTGCCCCCGCTGTGGGTGCCTTATACCGACCCCGGTTGGTGCCTGGCAGCCGCGGTCAAGACGGCCGCTGAGGCTTACCGGCAACAACACGGTTCCCCGCCCGCGGTCATCTTCATGGAGAACCATGGCCTTCTGGTGGCTGGCTCCGACGCCCGCGAGTGCCTGGACCTCCACGCTGAATGGGTGGCGCGATGCGAGCGGTATTTCGCGCCCGCCGCGCCGCCGGTGCGCCCCGCTTCCGAAATTGGTTCCGCCGCTTTGCGTAAAACCATGGTCGAGCTTCGCCGGGTGTGGCGCGAGGCATTCGGCGCACGACCTTTCATTCGCTTTTCCAGCTACAAGGAACTCGCCGGGGCAGCTTGTTCGGAAGCGGCTGACATATTTGCCGCCGGCTCGCTTACGCCCGACCACATTGTCTACACCGGCGCTCATGCCGTGGTGGCCGAGTCGCTCGGTGAGTTACCCGCTAAGTTGAAACCCGCCTTGGCCGAAAAGTCATTCCCGCGCCTGGCATTAGTTAGAAATGCCGGAGCGTTCGTGCTGGCTGCCGACCCCGCCAAGCTTGACGCCGCCGAGGATTTGGCTGTCGCCGGAGCTAAGATCATCCGCTTGGCAGCCGGGCGCGGCGGGGCACACAATCTATCCCCGAGCTTCGCTAACTTCATCATCAACTGGGAGGCCGAACACTACCGCGCCCGCCTGACGGGTTCCGCGCAGGCGCCGCTGGCCGGCCACGTGGCTCTGGTCACGGGAGCCGCTTCGGGGTTAGGTTGCGGCATCGCGCTGGGGTTGGTCGAAGCCGGCGCCGCGGTGGCGTTCTGCGACATCGACGAGCCGGGCGTGGCGACGGCCGCCGCCGGTTGCGCCGACCCGCGCCGTGCGCTCCCCGTGCGCATGGACGTGACCAGCGAGCAATCGGTATCGGCTGCGTTCGATCGTCTGGTGAGCCGCTGGGGTGGGGTCGATGTAGTGGTCTGCGCCGCCGGCATCGCCCCTCCCTACGAACTCGTCGATATGCCCGTGGATAAGTGGCGGCTGGCCCTCGAGATCAACTTGACCGGCTATTTCCTGGTGGCCCGCGAGGCTGCCCGCATCATGCGCGCGCAGGGAGAAGGTGGATCCATGGTCATGCTGTCATCCAAGACCGGCCTGGACGCCTCCAAGAGTAACTCGGCATATAACGCCACTAAGGCCGGCGAGTTACATCTGATGCGCGGCTGGGCCCTGGAGCTTGGGCCGGACGGCATTCGCGTCAACGGCGTGGCGCCGGGCAACGTCTTCGAAGGCTCCAAGATCTGGAACCCCGAGTACATCAAGGCCGCCGCCAAGAAGAAGGGCATCCAGCCCGAGGAAGTGATTCCTTATTACACATCGCTGACTGCACTGAAACGCGAGATCAAGCGTTCGGACGTGGCGGCGGCGATTGTCTTCCTGTGCTCCGACGCCGCGCGCTGCATCACCGGACAGACGCTGGTGGTGGACGGCGGACAGGTGATGGTGCGATGAGCGACACAAAGCAACTCGAAGCAGCCCTGTACGGCGGTTCGCTGAAGAGCCGCCTCGAAGCTTTGCGACAGCTTTGCGCGGGACTTGGCGAAAGGCCACGCCGGGGCACCAACTGCCACATCCACACCAACGAATCTTTCAGTGTCTTTCGCTCGCCCTCCGAAGCCGTTTGGCAGGCCGCGCGCGAAGGTCTGGCGGTTCTCGGCATCAACGACCATTACACCGTGGCTGGGCACGAGGAGTTTCGCCAGGCATGCAAGATCGCGGGCATTGCCCCGGCTTTTTCCATGGAGGCCGTGGGCATGGACCGCGCCGCCGAAGCGACGAAGCTACTGCTGAACGATCCCGATAACCCCGGCCGCGTCTACCTCTGCGGCAAAGGCATCACCCGGATTCCGCCGGATTCTTCCATCGCCGCCCAGCGCCTGGCCGGCATGCGCGCCGCCCTCGAACGCCGCAACCGGGAGATGACCGTGAAGGTGGGTCAACTCTTCCGCGATCGGTTGGCAGCCGACGGCCCAACCTGGGAAGATGTGCGCGCGTTGACGCCGCGGGGCAATGCTACCGAGCGGCACGTGGGAAAGGCCGCGTTAGGCAAGTTGCGCGAGATCGCCGCCGCGCGCGGCGTGCCTGTGAATGAGCTGATCGAGCGCTGCTGCGGGGCCGCTCCACCGGCCGGCGCGGACGACGCGGCGTTGCAGAATTTTCTCCGCGGCAAGCTACTCAAGGCCGGCGCCCCGTGCTACGTGCGGGAAACGGAAGATGCATTCATTTCCTCCGAAGATCTGCGCGACATGTTTCTGGCCTTCGGAGCGATTCCCACTTATCCGGTGCTTGGGAATCCAGTGACAACCGGCGAGCGCGATATCGAGGCGCTTCTGGATCGTCTGGAAGCGTCGGGTTTTTATGCGATTGAAGTCATACCGCACCGCAATACGCGGGAGCGCCTGGCGGAGATTGTCTCGGCCGCGCGCCGCCGCTGGTGGCCGGTATTCAACGGAACGGAGCACAACACACCCGAAGCCCGTCCGCTGCTCGACCCGTATGCACTCGATCCGGAGTTCGAGCCCTGGTTCCGCCAAAGCACCGCGCTGATGCTGGGCCACCAGGCTGCCGTAAGCCGCGGGGAACCCGGGTTTGTCGGCGAAAACGGTCAACCTTCCATCTCGGACGCGCGCGCGCGGTTCGAGTATTTCACCAAGTCAGTGACATGAGTTCAATCTACTAACAGGAGCACAATAGAAGTGGCTAAGACAGAAATTCCGATTGCCGAACCTAAAGGCAAGCTAGGTGTTATGACGGTGGGTCTGGGGGCCGTGGCGACCACCATGATCGCGGGCGTCGAGGCAGTTCGCCGCAAGCTCGCTCTTCCGATCGGTTCCATGACTCAAATGGGAACCCTTCGGCTCGGCAAACGAACCGAGAAGCGCGTTCCCAAGATCAAGGACTTCGTCCCCCTGGCCAGCCTGGACGATCTGGTTTTTGCGAGTTGGGATCTGTTTACCGACAATGCCTATGAAGCGGCCCTCAAGGCTGGGGTTCTGGACAGCCGGCTGATCGAGCAGCTTAAAGATTTTCTGGTGACGATCAAGCCCATGCCCGCCGCGTTCGAGCAGACATGGGTCAAAAGGCTGCACCCCAACAACTTGAAGACGGGCAAGACCAAAATGGATCTGGCCGAACAAGTCATGGAAGACATCCGGCAGTTCAAGAAGAGCTCCGGGGCGGCCCGCCTGGTCATGATCTGGTGCGGTTCCACCGAATTGTATACCAAGGCGCACCCCGTCCATGACACTCTGAAATCGTTCGAAGAGGGACTCCGCAACAACTCCCCCGATATCCCCCCGAGCATGATCTATGCCTACGCCGCGCTGAAGATGGGCGTCCCGTTCGCCAATGGCGCGCCGCATCTGACGGTGGATATCCCGGCCCTGACGAATTATGCCATCGAGAAGCACATTCCCATCTGCGGCAAGGATTTCAAGTCCGGCCAGACCTTCATGAAGACCCTGCTGGCGCCCGGCCTGAAACTGAAGTTACTCGGTCTGAAGGGTTGGTTCTCGACCAACATCCTGGGCAACCGCGACGGCGAAGTCCTGGACGACCCCGAGAACTTCAAGAGCAAGGAAGTGACTAAGTCGTCGGTCCTCGATCGCTGTATTCAACCCGATATCTACCCCGAACTCTACGGGGACTACTACCACAAGGTGCGGATCGAATACTATCCCCCGCGCGGCGACGCCAAGGAAAGCTGGGACAACCTGGACATCTTCGGATGGCTCGGCTACCCCATGCAGATCAAGGTCAACTTCCAGTGCCGCGACTCGATTCTGGCCGCTCCCATGGCGTTGGACTTGGTCCTGTTCCTGGACCTGGCTCAGCGCTGCCCCGACCTCGCCAAAATGGGAATCCAGGAGTGGCTCTCGCTCTACTTCAAAGGCCCGCAAGTCGCCGCCGGCCTTTACCCCGAGCACGACGTCTTCATCCAGGTGATGAAGCTCAAGAACACCCTGCGCTACCTGCGCGGCGAAGAGCTGATCACGCACCTCGGCCTGGAATACTACGACTAGAAAAAGGGGACAGACGCATTTTCCTGGATGGAAAATGCGTCTGTCCCCTTTTCTATACGCCTAGCCTCGTCCGCCTCGCCAGCTCGCCCAGCGTCTGGTTGGTCTGTGGCTGATAGCCCTTCAACGGGAGTATCCGCTCGTGGATCGCGTCCAGCAGCCAGGCCGGTTGTGGGAAGAATAGGCTCTCCAGTTCGGCGGCGGGGGTGATCCAATTGCGCGAGCCTAACACCACGGGCGGGGCGTCCAGGTCGTCGAAGCAGAGCTGGGTCAGGGTCGCGGCTACGGTCTGCATGACGCATCCGCGCTCCACGGCGTCGCCTAATAGCAGCACCTTGCCGGTCTTGCGGACGGACGCGACCAGCGGCTCGTAGTTCAAGGGGTTGGCGGAACGAAGGTCGATCAGCTCGGCGGAAATGCCGAAGCGCTTTTCGAGATCGTCGGCCGCGGCCACGGCGGTATAGAGCGCGGGGCCGAAGGTCATGATGGTCAGATCCTTGCCCTTGCGCTTGATGGATGGCTCGGCCAAGTCGATTTCGTAGTATCCCTCCGGAACGCCCTCCTCCACGAACATTTCGCCGTAATCATAGATCTTCTGGCTTTCGAAGAAGACTACCGGGTCGGTGCCGGCCAAGGCGGCGTTCATCATGCCCTTGGCATCGTAGGGCGTCACCGGATAGACCACTTTCAAGCCCGGAATGTGATGCGCCAGCGCGGTCCAGTCTTGCGAATGTTGCGCGCCATACTTGGCGCCCACTGAGATGCGCAGCACCACCGCCATGTTCAGTTGTCCGGCCGACATGGCCTGCCATTTCGAGAGCTGGTTGAAGAGCTCATCGCCCGCGCGACCCATGAAGTCGGCATACATCAGCTCAGCTACTACCCGGCCGCCTTCGAGCGCGTATCCGACGGCCGCGCCGACAATGGCCGCTTCGGAAATGGGCGAGTTGAATAAGCGATGGTAGGGCAATGCTTCGGTCAGACCGCGATAGACGGCGAAGGCGCCGCCCCAGTCGCGATTCTCCTCTCCGAAAGCCGCCATGGTGGGATCGATTGCGAAGCGGTAGAGCAGAGCCTCGAAGATGCCGTCGCGAATGTTGTACACCTTCATTTTGGGTACGGGTTTCCCATTCTGGGTGGCCGTGCGCACCTTGCCCTTGATCTGGAGCACCCTGGGGTTCTGCGCGAGGTCTTGCAGGAATTCGGGTTGCCGCGTGTCGAACTTCTCGATTCGGCGGTTGGAGAACATGACCTCTCCAACCAGCTCGGAGCCGGGTCCCACGCGCGGGCTGGCTTCCAGATCCGTAGCCAGACGGAACATGTCGAAAACCGCCGCGTCGATGGACTCCTTGACGCTGTCCAGCACATCCCCGGGGACCGCCCCGATATCCACCATCTTCTGCCGGAAAGCGTGGATCGAATCGGCGTGCTGCCAAAGCTCGACCTCTTCCTTGGAGCGGTAGCTGGAAGCGTCGGAGGGCGAGTGGCCGCTGATGCGGTAGGTGATCGTATCCAGCAGGACCGGGCCGCGGCCCTCCTCAAGGATCTGCCGCTTGCGCCGGAAGGCGTCGATGACCGGCAGCGGATCGTAGCCGTTGACGCGCTCGGCGTGCATCTGCTCGGGGTTGACGCCCGCGCCGATGCGCGCGATGAACTGCACGCCCATGGTCTCGCCGAAGGGCTGCCCGCCCATGCCATAGAAGTTGTTCATGCAATTGAAAATGATGGGGAGGCCGCCGCCGAGCGCTTTATCCCACAGCGTGCGGTACTGATCCATGGCGGAGAACGTGATGCCTTCCCATACCGGACCGCAGCCGAACGAAGCGTCGCCGATGTTGCACACCACCATGCCGGGTTTGCGATTCACGCGTTTAAAAAGCGCCGCGCCGGGCGCAATGGAGCCGGAGCCGCCCACGATGGCGTTGTTGGGGTAAATTCCAAACGGGGTGAAGAACGCGTGCATGGAGCCGCCCATGCCGCGGTTGAACCCGGTCTCTCTCGCGAAGATCTCGCTGTACGCCCCGTAGATCAAGTACCGCAACGCGAGGCCCTTCACCGTTCCCTGGTAACCTCTTTCGACCGGGCCCAGCAGCGCGCCGTCGCGGTAGGTCTTCATGAGCTCCAGCAGTTGCGCATCGCTCCAATGGCGTATGGCCGAGAAGCCCTTGGCGAGGATCTCGCCATGGCTGCGGTGCGAGCCGTAGATATGGTCGTCGGAAGTCAGCGAGAACGCCATGCCGACGGCCGCCGCCTCCTGCCCGATGGAAAGGTGGGCCGGGCCGGCGTGATTATAAGCCAAGCCTTGAAACGCGCCCTTGGTCTTGATCTCGTTGAGAATGGTCTCGAATTGCCGGATGGCGCACATATCCTGCCAGATGGCCAGGAACTCCTCGGGAGAATACGCAGCGCGCTCTTCGTCGCCCGTCCGCTGATAGGCGTTCACCTCTATGTCGGATAAATGGATGGTGCTTCTGGCAAATACTTTTTCCGGTTCGATAACGATCGATTTTGGCATTCCGCCTGACTCCTAATGAATTCCTAGAATTGCTTCCCGCAACGCTTCCGAGACCGTGGGGTGCGGGAACACGATCTCGCTGATATCCGATACGCACATCTCGGTTTCCACCATGATGGCGGCGGCGATGATGAACTCGCTGGAGGCGTCGCCGATGGCATGAACACCCAGGATCTCGCCATACCGCGCGCCGGCTAGCACCTTCACCATTCCGGTGCCGCCTTCGTGCTCCACCAGGAACCTGCCCGCAACGGCCATAGGGACGACGGACTTCTTGTACTCAATGCCCAGGGTCTTGAGCTCCTCTTCGGTGCGGCCCACCGAGGCGACTTCGGGATGGGTGTAGACTACCGCGGGAATGGCCTGGTAGCGGATGCGGTCTTTCTTGCCGAACATGTTGTGTACCGCCGCGATGCCTTCGCGCGTGGCGGCGTGGGCCAACATGCGGCGTCCCGTGACGTCTCCGCAGGCCCAAACGCCCGCCACATTGGTCTTGCCCAAGTCGGAAGTCTTCACACCCTTGGGAGTGAAATCGACGCCCAATTCTTCGAGGCCCAAGCCATCGACCACCGGCGCGCGCCCAGTGGAGTTGAGGATGCAATCGGCCGAAGCGCTGGATTGGGAACCGTCGGCGGCCTGGTAACGAATGGTATTACCCTCGATGCCGAGCACTTTCGCGGAGAGGTTGAACTCGATCCCCGTCCGCTTCATGATCTGCAGCATCCGGGTGGAAATTTCGAGATCGCATCCGGCGGCGATCTGCGGCAGCATCTCATAGACGGCCACCTTGGCGCCCACTTCGTTGAAGAAGCAGGCGAACTCCAGGCCGATATAGCCGCCGCCGATGATGGCGACTTTCTCCGGGACATGCGTGAGAGCGAAAACCGTGTCGGAATCGAGCACGCCTTCCGAGCGGATTCCGGGAATCGGCGGCGCGGCGGGCCGCGATCCGGTGGCCAGCAGGATGTTGGCGGCTTCGTAGCGCGCCGCGCCCACTTCCACCACGCCGCGCGACACGAGCCGCGCGTGGCCGGCAATCACTTCCACGCCGGCGCGTTTCAACATACCCTCGACGCCCTTGGTGAGCGTGCCGACGACGCGGTTCTTGCGCTCCACCACGGCCGGCATGTCGAACTCGACGGAGCCGAGGCGCACACCATACTTGGCCGCCTCCCCACATTCATGGAAGAGCTTGGAGGAGCGCAGAAACGTCTTGGCCGGAATGCACCCCACGTTCAGGCAGGTGCCGCCCATCTTGCCTCTCTCGATGAGCGCCACCTTCTTGCCCATTCTGCCGGCGTGACCGGCGGCTTCATATCCTCCCGGACCTGCCCCGATCACGATTAGATCGTACATATCGACTCCACGTTCTCGATTTTCTCCTTGACCACTTTTAGAAATCTCGCGCCGGGCGCGCCATCGATCACCTGGTGGTCGAAGGTGATGGAGAGTCCGATGGCATCGATGAATTCGATTCTGCCCTCGCGGCGGACGGGCTTGAGTTGAATGGAATCCACGCCCAGAATCGCCACTTGCGGCGGGTTGAGCACCGGCGTAAACGACTCGATTCCCAAGCCGCCGAGGTTGCTGACGGTGAAGGTTCCGCCGGATAAGTCATCCGGGGAAACGGTGCCTTTCACGGCTTGCGCGGTGAGCTCTTTCATCTTCACGGAAAGCTGGCCGGCGGTGAGCGTATGCGCATCGCGGACCACGGGAACCATCAATCCGCGCGGCGTGTCGCAGGCAAACCCGATATGAACCTCGCGGTGCTTGTAAACTTTGCCGTCGATGAACTCGACGTTCACATCGGGGACAGCGAGCAGCGCCTGGATAGCGCAGAACGTCACCAGGTCGTTGATATTGATATCCGGCACGCCGGTGGAGGCCTTGATCTTGGCGCGCAGCAGGAGCAGGCCGCCGGCGTTGGCCGAAGTATGGAGCGTATACTGCGCGGTGGTAGCCAGCGACTCGCGCATGCGGCGGGCAATGGTTGTGCGGATGCCGGACATGCGGGTGGCGGGCGGACCCGGCGGAACCAAGTCGCTCGAAAGCACCATGCCGCCGGTGCCCGAACCCTCGCCGCCAATCTCCATGCCCTCCGCGATGCGCTTGTTCGCCAAAGAGGAGACGCGCGGCGATTCGTAGAACTGCTGGCGCAGGTCCTCTTCGAGAACCCGGCCGGCGGGGCCGGAACCGGTGACGGCGGCGGGATGGAAGTCGTGTTCCGCGGCAAAGCGCCTGGCGCGGGGGCTGAGGGGTCCGGACGACGCGGGCGGCGCCGGGCGGGGCGGTTGGCGGTCGGCCTTCGGCGTCTCGGGTGTTGCGGCGGGGGCGGGCTCCTTGGCTGCCGGCGCGGCGGCTCCCTGAGGGCGGAAGGCATCAGCGCTTTCACCCGCTTCGCCGATGACAAAAAGGTTGGTGAACACCGGTACCAGGGCGCCTTCGTCGAAGAACGTCTCGAGAATGGTGCCGTCGGCGGGAGCGGTCACTTCAAAGGTGGCCTTGTCGGTCTCGATCTCCGCCACCACTTCTCCGGCGGAGACTTGCTCTCCTTTGTGCTTACGCCATTTCGCGATGAGACACTCTTCTACGGTGTTGCCAAGCTTCGGCACTTCAACGGGAATCGCCATTTACCGATCGGCCTCCTTCAAATTTCAACAGACCGCGGGTTGACAGACGAAAGCGTCTGTCCCACTTACAATGTCTTCTTATCGACTTTCGCCAACTCCGTATCCGGCACGCCGGCGCACATGTGCACGTCGAAATCCGAAACGTTGTTGAGCGCGAATACCGGCACGCCAGGCGCGCGGGACCCCTTGATGCGGAAGAAATCCGCCCCTTGAACGTCGTCCAACACGAATTCCGGCCGCTGATCTTCCTTCTCGGCCTTGATATCAATGTTGTCGAACTGTATGCCCTTCACGTGCCGCACGTAGAAGCCTTGCGAAGGCATGCTGTGCATAACCGGCGGCGGCCCGCCGGGGGCTCTTCCGCCTGGTCCTCTGCCACCCGGTTGCTGGCCGGGCGCCGGGCCTCTGCCGCCGGCGGCGCCCCGCCCCTGCCCTTCGGGAACAAATTGACCGTTCGGCCCACGGCCGTTGCCGTGTCGCGATTCCGAAAGGAACATGCCCGGCTCCGGATACACGTCCTCGGCTTCCAGCGGCTGGAAGGCGGCATCCTCTTTGGTTCCGCCGCCTGCGTGCAGCACCTGGACATTGCTGATCTTCACATCCTCGATATAGTGCCCCGGAATCCCGCTGATGACCGAGCCCAGCCTTGGAGAGCAGCCGGAGCACACAATGTTGCTGATGATCACGCGCTTCAGGGTACCGATGGGCCGCCCTTCCGGCGCGCGCATGCGATCGCCCAATCGCAGGAAAATGGGCGCGCTGATGATATCCCGCATCGAAATGTTGGTCACCGTGATGTCCTCCAGGATGGCCCCGTCGACAGTTTCGAGCGCCAGGCCCTGGCACCCCTCGAATACGCAGTTCGATATCGTGATATTGCGGAAGCCGCCGTCGGATTCGGTCCCGAACTTGATGCGTCCGGTGCCCCCAACGCGCGCCCTCTTGTAGGTGCCATCGAGCAGCGTGCCTAATTCCCAGCAGCCGCTGACGTAGCAGTTGGCGATGGTGACGAATTCGGTCTGCTTGGAAGTGCCCAGCGCGTGGTCGGCCTTCAGACAGATGCCATCGTCGGCCGGGGAATTCACGTAGCAGTTGGAGATGCGGACGTTGCGGCAGCAATCGATGTCCATGCCGTCGCGGTCGGTGTCGATCTTCAGATTGTCGATCGTCAAGTTGTCGATGCCGGTGGCGAGAATGCCGAAATGGCCGCCTTTGAGGATGGAAAAATCGCGCAGCAGCACGTTATGGCAGGCCTTGAGGCTGATCGACTTGTTGCCCATGCCCGGCGTCTGGGCGCCCAAGCCCCGGCTGAGCGACCGGCCCCAGATGCGCCCGTCGCCGAAAATGGCGATGTTGCCAATTCCGTCGCCCCAAATGAGACTGTTGTGGAAGTGGCTGTGGCCGAAATCCTGGTACTTGTCCCATTCGTTGGGCTCAGCCGGGTCGAACCCGCCGCCGCCCTGCGTGGGAGGGTCGGCCGCAATGATGGTCGCTCCGGCATCGAGGTAGAGCGAGATGTCGTTCTTGAGGCGGATGGAATAGCACAGGTAATTGCCGGCCGGAAACAGGACTGTTCCGCCGCCCGCGGCGCTGGCCGCTTCGATGGCCTTGTTGACCGCCGGCGAGTCAATCGTTTTGCCGTCGCCCGTGGCGCCAAACGCTCGCACGTCGTAGAAACCCGTGCCCGGCGGGTTCCCGGCGGCGTGCGCCATTCCTTGTCCTGCCTGAAAGGCCAGGCCAGTTCCGGCCAGTCCCGCGCCGGCGCGCTTCAAAAACTCTCGACGTAGATTCTCAGTTGACATAGGTCCACTCCCGAAGAAGAACCAAACAAAATTATAGCGAGTTGCGGACCCGATTCCGAATCTGGTCGTGGAAGAATGGCCCGCAAGCGGGCCCCAGGGCAAGCTAAAGCATGCCCCACCAAGACGGACTGAGGCGGCGGTCAGATCGTCTTCTGGTCGACTTTCGCCAGTTGCGTATCCGGCACTCCGTCGCACATGTGCACGTCGAAATCCGAAACATCGTGCAGGGCGAAGACCGGCACGCCAGGCGCGCGGGAGCCCTTGATGCGGAAGAAGTCCGCTCCCTGGACGTCGTCCAACACGAACTCCGGCCGCTGGTCTTCCTTCTCAGCCTTGATTTCAATGTTGTCGAACTGAATGCCCTTCACGTGCCGGATGTAGAATCCCTGCGAAGGCATGCTGTGCATGACTGGCGGCGGCCCACCGGGGCCTCGTCCGCCGGGGCCCCTGCCGCCTGGCTGCTGGCCGGGCGCCGGGCCTCTGCCGGCGGGTCCCCGCCCCTGCCCTTCGGGAACAAACTGACCGTTAGCGGCACGGCCGTTGCCGGCTCCTCTTCCCCGCGCGGGCATGACGAACATGGTCGGCTCGGGGTACATGTCCTCGTACTCCGGAGGCTGATAGGCGGCATCCTCTTTGGTTCCACCGCCCTCGTGCAACACCTGGACATTGCTGATCTTGACGTCTTCGATATAGTGGCCTGGAATCCCGCTGATGATCGATCCCAGTTTCGGCATCGAGCCGGAGCAGACAATGTTGCTGATGATGACGCGCTTCAGGGTGCCGATGGGCCTCCCTTCCGGCGCGCGCATGCGATCGCCCAATCGCAGGAAAATGGGCGAGCTCGCGATGTCGCGCATGGAAATGTTGGTCACCGTGATGTCTTCCAGGATGGCCCCGTCCACGCTTTCCAGCGCCAGCCCCTGGCACCCCTCGAACACGCAATTCGAAATGGTGATGTTGCGGAAACCGCCGTCGGATTCCGTCCCGAACTTGATGCGCCCCGTGCGCGAGACGCCCCGAACATCCGCCGCGAACTTCTTGTAGGTGCCGTCCAGCATCGTCCCTTCTTCCCAGCAGCCGCTGACGTAGCAGTTGGTGATGGTGACGAATTCGGTCTGCTTGGAGGAGCCCAGCGCGTGGTCGGCCTTCAGGCAGATGCCATCGTCCCACGGCGAATTCACGTAGCAGTTGGAGATGCGTACGTTGCGGCAGCAATCCACATCCATGCCGTCGCGATTAGTGTCGATCTTCAGATTGTCGAGCGTGAAGTTGTCGATGCCGGTGGCGAGAATACCGAAGTGCCCGCCATGCAGGATGGAGAAATCGCGCAGCAACACGTTATGGCAGTTCTTGAGGCTGATGGATTTGTTGCCCACGCCCGGAATCTCGGCGCCCATGCCCTTGCTGAGCGATCGGCCCCAGATGCGCCCTTCGCCGAGAATGGCGATGTTGCCCAGCCCTTCGCCCCAAATGAGACTGTTGTGGAAGTGGCTGTGGCCGAAATCCTGGTATTTGTCCCATTCGTTGGGCTCGGCCGGGTCGAATCCGCCGCCGGCGCCTTGGGCGGGAGGGTCGGCCGCAATGATGGTCGCTCCGGCATCGAGGTAGAGCGAGATGTCGCTTTTTAGATGGATGGAATAGCACAGGTAATTGCCGGCCGGAAACAGGACTGTTCCGCCGCCCGCGGCGCTGGCCGCTTCGATGGCCTTGTTGACCGCCGGCGAGTCAATCGTTTTGCCGTCGCCCGTGGCGCCAAACGCTCGCACGTCGTAGAAACCCGTGCCCGGCGGGTTCCCGGCGGCGTGCGCCATTCCTTGTCCTGCCTGAAAGGCCAGGCCAGTTCCGGCCAGTCCCGCGCCGGCGCGCTTCAAAAACTCTCGACGTAGATTATCACTTGACATAGGTCCGCTCCCGAAAAACGACCAAAACGAAAGTATAGCGAGTTGCGGACCCGATACCCAATTCGGTGGATGCCCGCGGAGAAGCCGCGGCGCTGGTTGGGGTCGGCGGATGCACCGGAGGCGTTGCCGGTAGCGGCGCGGGACCGCAACCTGGAGTGTGGGGCGGGTTGGCGACCTGGCTGGATCGGTTGTAAAGAGGCCGACCGGCGCCGGTTGAAAACCGGCGCGCAGGATACAATCCTGCCCCACCTTCGGGCGGGTCAGCACTGGAGGGCCGCAGACACGGCGCCGGCCCGCTCTTCCCAGGTAACGGTGAGGGGGATCTCCTTCTTGTTACGTACCACGATCACCGTGAAGGTCTGCCGCGAACCTAACCAGACCAACTCCCTGGCGATCTCCCGCGGGGTGGTAACCGTGGAGTCTCCCACCTTGACGACCACGTCGCCGGCCTTGATGCCGGCTTTCTCGGCGATCGAATTCTTGCGCACCAGCTTCACCAGCACGCCCTCCTTGACGCCGAAGAACTCCGCGAGCTGCTCCTCGGAGCGTAGCGATTCGCCCTCGATTCCCAGCACCGGGCTCCGCAAGGTCGTCTCGAACGCCGGTATCTCGATCTCGGGCGAGGGGAAAAATGGAGGTGTTCCCGGGAAAGGGATCACCGTGCCCTTTCGCGCCTCGATGGTGGCAGTCAGGGTTTGCGGCGCGCCGTTGCGCCACACGGCAATCTTCACCTGGCGGCCGACGGGAGTCTCGCGCACCAGGCGGGTAAGCTGCTCCATGCCCTCGACGGCAGTGCCTTGGTAGTCGAGCACGACGTTGCCTTGCCTGATGCCGGCCTTGGAGGCGGGGCCCTCCACAGCCACGCTGGTGACTTCCGCGCCGCGCCCCTCTTTCAAGTTGAGGGCCTTGGCGCGCTCGGCGGTGATATCCGCGATGCCAATTCCCAGGTAGCTCGAGCCGCCTACTTGCAGGGTGCCTTGGGCGGACAAACTCGCCGCCAGACATGCCATGGCAATTCCGAAACTCAGCCGCATACGGAAACTCCTGGCGCTGTGGGCGCTCTCAGACCCTTATTCGCACTCGCGCACCGGATCGGCGGACCGCACCGCGCCGCCCCGCTCTTCCATGGTGACCGTGAGGGGGATCTCCTTCTTGTTTCGGACCACGGTCACGATGAAGGTCTTCTTCGAACCTAACGCACGCAACGCCCTGGTGATCTCCTGCGAGTTGGAGACTGCGGAGTCGTCCACCTTGACGACCACGTCGCCGGCCTTGATTCCGGCTTTCTCGGCGGCCGAATTCTTGTCCACCGACTTCACCAGCAAGCCATCCTTGACGCCGAAGAACTCCGCGAGCTGCTCTTGGGAGCGCAGCGATTCGCCCTCGATTCCCAGCACCGGATTCTGCCAGGTCATCTGGAACCGCGGGAGCTCGATCTGGGGCAGGTTGACAAATGGAGTCGCCATCGGGAAGCGATCGGACCGGATCACCGTGCCCTTTCTCGCCTCGATGGTGGCAGTCAGGGTTTGCGCCGCGCCGTTGCGCCATACCGAAATCTTCACCTGGCGGCCGACGGGAGTCTCGCGCACCAGGCGGGTGAGCTGTTCGATGCCCTCGACGGCGGCGCCATCGTACTCGAGCACGACGTCGCCTTCCTTGATGCCGGCCTTGGCGGCGGGGCTATCCGTGGTCAGGTTGGTGACTTCCGCGCCGCGCTCCTCTTTCAAGTTGAGGGCCTTGGCGCGCTCGGCGGTGATATCGGCGACGCCAATTCCCAGGTAGCTTGAGCCACCTGGCTGCACCGTGATTTGGGCGGACAAACTCGCCGCCAGACATGCCATGGCAATTCCGAAACTCAGTCGCATAAAGAAACTCCTATCGCTCACGTTTGATGAAAATCGTTCCTTGGGTGGCGGAGATTCTCAACAACGGTCCTCCGCCGTTTACCGGCCCATCCGCTACGATGTGCGCGCCCTGTCTCCGCACCGGGATTCCAGGGAATTCGGAGACGATCCGGCGGAGGGTATCGGCCATTTCGCTTTCGGCCCGGATGGTCACACCCACGTTAGACGGGATGAGCACCGTTATGTCACCATCGCCGGAGGCCAGGAAGGAATCGGACGGCTTCCCACCCAGAAAATTAGCCAGGATGCTGCCCATCATGGTGGAAACCTGCATGCCGCCCAGGATATTGGCGAGCCGAACGCCGCCGGCGCCGGATTCGGACTCGACGCCAGCGGCGGCGCCCACTTCGACCGGCCCCGCCAGGTTGCGGGTAATCACGATTCCGTTGGCCTGATCGACAACGATGCGGCCTCCACCGGTGGTGGCTGTCACGGCGCCTCCGGCCTTGACAATATGAATGCCTCCGCCAAGCGTTTGCGCGCGCACCGGTCCGCCCACTTCGGTGGCCGCGATGTCGCCACCCTCGGAGGTGAGGACGGCTTCTCCACGCACCGTTCCCACCGTGATGCGTCCGGCGCCGGAGGAGCACTCGAGCGATCCATCCACCTGGCCGACGCGGACGTCGCCGCCAACGGTGGAGAGCTTGCAATCGCCGCGAACGCGGTCCACATACAACTCGCCGCCGCCGGTCGAGACAACCAGGGCGCCATCGATGCCGCGTACATCCACCGCGCCATCGGAGGTGGAGACGGCGGCGGCGGCCAGGCGCGGGGCTTTCACCGAAACAGCGGTCAGGAACGGGCCGCCAGGCGCGGTCAATACCAGCCAATCGCCCTGCGGCGCCAATCGCACGGCATATCGCTCGAGAATGCGCCGCGCCTCGGCGGCGGTACGCGTCTTGACGCTGACCTTCACCTGGTAGGACAGGTTGGGGGAAACACCGCCTTCGAGCGTCACCGGGCCGTGCGCGTTCACCCGCAAACGGGGCGCGGCGGGGGCGGCGCCGGAGAACGTGCGCACCCAAGCGTCACCTTCGCGCGTCACTTTCTGCTGCGCGAACACAATCAGGGGCAGCAGGGCGAGAGCGGCCCGAGCGCTAAAAAGTCCCGATCGACGCATTCATATCCTTCAGCGCCTTTTCGCACTTCAGGCGCACATAGTTGTTATCTTCCTTCTGCACCAGGTTCTGGAGAACTCCGACCATGGAATCGTCGCGGTGCGACACCAGCAGGTCGACCACCTGCATGCGGATGGCGGGGTTGTCGTCGGCCAGGAGCACCCGGGCGAGGGTCGTGCGAACTTGCGGATCGCCCGCCAGCGGCTTCAAACCATCCAGAGCTTCGAGGCGCACGCCGGCGTTGGAATCGTGGGCCACGGCATTGAGGAGGGCGTCGCGGACCTCGCCGGAATCCGCGCGGCTCCTGAGGAGGCCGACGGATTCGACGCGAACGGCTGGATTGTCCTCGCGCACGGCGGCCAGCAGCAGCCTCTGGATGTCGCGATCGGCGGTGGGACCGGAGAGCACGCGCCGCCGCGTTTCATCGACAGCAATCTGCACGCGGCCGGAGCCCTCGGGCTGGACGGAACGGACGGTGGAGAAGACTTCGCCGGCCGGGGAAAGCGAAGAGGGGGGCAGGCCGGCGCCGGTGAACCGCCCGGCGAAGAAGCCCAGCGCCACGAGCGCCACCGCGCCCGCAGGCGTGCGGTAACGGTGGAAGCCCGCGAGCGTGGCGGCCAGGGCTTCGCGAAACAAAGTCCAGGGGCCTTTGGCGGGCCGCTCGTAGCGCGGCGCGCCGCCCTGGATGACGGCCAGCAGATCGGCGCGGCAAGCGTCCAGCAGCGTGGGCGGAGGCTCGGCCTGGCGCCGCCGGTCGAGGGCCGCGGCCAGGGCGCGCTGCCGCTCCATTTCGCGCGTGCAGAGGGCACACGCGTGCAGGTGCTCTTCCAGTTGGTCTTCCTCTTCCGGCATCAAGTCGCCGTAAAAATAGAGGGGAATCAGCCTGGCAACCGAATCGCAAGTCATATGCAATCTCCCAATTCCACGCGCATTTTCCGGGTGGCCCGAAAGAGGCAGTTCTTGGCGGCCTCCTCGGTGGTGCCCAGCAGATCGCCGATGTTCCGCAGACGGAGGCCCTGGTAGTGGCGGAGCTCGAAAACCATGCGCTCGCGCGGGGTGAGTTCCTGGAGCGCATTCTCCATGCGCCGCTTCAACTCCCGGTTCCAGAGGGTGCGTTCCGGGTTGGCGTGCGCGGCTTCCTCTTGAACGGCTTCCATGCGGTCGACCGGCCCATCCGACGTTTCCACCACCGCGGACTCCTCTTTGCGAACCTTCCGCTTGCGCAGCCGATCGAGGCAGATGTTGGTCACGATGCGGTACAGCCAGGTCTGAAAGCTGCAATCGAAGCGGAAGGAATCGAGGCTCCGATAGACCCGGAGGAAGGCTTCCTGGTAGACATCGCGCGCATCTTCCGTGGAGCGCAGCAAATTCATAGCGAGGTGAAGGACACTCTGGTCGTGAGCGCGGACCAGTTGCTCGAAGGCGTCCTGGTCGCCGCGCTGGGCCGCCCGGATCAGCGAATCGATCTGGGGGCTCGCTGGGGCGCCGATTGCCGCGGCTGCATCCTGAGCCATAAACTACGTTACTAGTCTACGGGGCTTCGCGGAGTGCAAGTGACAGCGGCGGTTGCCAACCGCCGCGCAGGATGCAATCCTGCCCCACAGAGGGGCAAGCCGCAAACAGGGGCGGCGGGCGCGTACAAGGGCAGGAGGCGGATTGACAATCCGCCGCAGGTTAAAAACCTGCCCCACAATTTGTCGCGGCGCGCGAAGAATATGATGGATAGTAGTACAGAAACCCATACCATCTGCCTGTGAGATTGGACGGGCCAGCGGGGAAATGGTCACGATGGGGTGAGGGCGCGCGGTGGCTTGCGTAAAAAGCCCCGGTGATTGTCGGAAATGTAGCAAAACGGTCGCAAAGTGATGTAATTAGCAACATTTAGACATGGAAAGCTGCGTGCAGGAAATGCCCCGATGCCCAACGAAACGCTGACCATAATCGATAATCGAACAGAGCAGAGCTATTCAATCCCGATTTCCCATGGCACGATTCGCGCCATGGACCTGCGCCAGATCAAGACCGGTCCGGGGGACTTCGGCCTGATGACCTACGATCCGGCGTTCATGAACACGGCATCCTGCCAGAGCTCCATCACCTACCTGGACGGCGACAAAGGAATCCTGCGGTATCGCGGCTATCCGATTGAGCAACTGGCGGAGCACTGCACCTTTCTGGAGGTGGCTTATCTGTTGCTGCACGGCGAATTGCCGACGGCGGAGGAGTTGGAGTATTGGAACTGCGAAGTGATGCGCCACGCCATGACGCATGAGAACGTGAAGAAGTTCATGGACGGTTTTCACCACGACGCGCACCCCATGGGAGTGCTGATCAGCACGGTAGCGGCGCTCTCGACGTTCTATCCGGAGGCGCGCAACATCGGCGACCCCAAGTGCCGGCGCCGGCAGATCATCCGGCTGATCGGCAAGATGCCGACGCTGGCGGCGCACGCGTACCGGCACCGGCTGGGGCTGCCCTACGTCTACCCCGATCCGGACCTGGGCTACACGCAGAACTACATGCAGATGCTGTGGAAGCGGACGGAACCCAAGTATGCCGCCAACCCGGTGCTGGCGCGCGCGCTGGAGGTGCTGTTCATTTTGCACGCGGACCACGAGCAGAATTGCAGCACCAGCACGATGCGCGCGGTGGGCAGCTCGCACGCCGATCCGTTTGCGACGACGGCGGCGGCGATCGCGGCGCTCTCCGGCCCGCTGCACGGGGGGGCGAATGAAGAGGTGCTGCGCATGCTGGACGAAATCGGCTCGAAGGACCGCATCCCGGGCTTCATCGAGCAGGTGAAGAACGGCCAGCGCAAGCTGATGGGGTTCGGCCACCGGGTGTACAAGAACTACGATCCGCGGGCGCGCATTATCAAGCGAGTGGCCGAGGAGGTGTTCGAGGTGACGGGGCGCAATCCGAAGATCGACATCGCGTTGGAGTTGGAGCAGATCGCGCTTTCCGACGAGTACTTCATCAAGCGGAAGCTATACCCCAACGTGGATTTCTATTCGGGGATTATTTATCAGGCGATGGGCTTCACGCCGGACCAGTTCACGGTGCTGTTCGGGATTCCCCGCACGGTAGGGTGGCTGGCGCAATGGCAGGAAATGCTGGAAGACCCGGAGCAGAAGATCGCGCGGCCGCGCCAGGTGTACACGGGGCAGGATGCGCGGGATTTCGTGCCGATCGGGCTGCGGGGGCAGAGGGAACTGGCGGGGGTGTAGGGCTGGCCTTGAGGACGCGCGCCAGGGAGCGCAGAAAATCCATATCGGCGGAAGTGATCGCGCTACTGGAGGAAAACGTTCCAACCGCGAAGGAACTGGCCGGCCGCAGAGAACTCGTGAAGCAAGCGCGGCGGATACGCGCGCGGCGGCCAAGCGCACCCGGCCCCTTTCCAAGCTCGGAGGCGATCGAGCGCGAGGACCGCCGCCGGTGACCGCCTGCGTCATCGACGCCAGCGTGGCCGCCAAGTGGTTTTTGCCGGCATCGGGCGAAACCCTCACCGCCGAGGCGTTGGGAATGCTCGAGAGTTACGCCGAAGGGCGGCTGCGGCTGTTGGCGCCGGACCTGTTCTGGCCGGAGTTTAGCAACACACTGTGGAAAGCGGCGCGTCAGGGGCGGATATCGCGAGAGTCGGCCGAGAAGGCCATCCAGGGGCTGGAAGATAGGAAGATCCCGACGGCTGCTTCCCTGCCCTTGCTGAAAGACGCCTTCGCGATCGCGGCGGCTTCCGGCCGCACGGTCTACGATGCGATGTATGTGGCGCTGGCGATGGTGTCCAATGCGCCGCTGGTGACAGCCGATGAACGCCTGGCGAATGCGCTGGCGGCACGGTATCCGGTGCGGTGGTTGGGGGCGATGTAGCAGGGGGCACACCGGTGGCAAGGGGGCGCCCTCTGGGCCCGGCGCTACGCAACATCGACGTGGCGTTGGTGGGCATGAACCTGCCATACACCATGACGCCTGAAGCCGCCGCCCGGCGGTTACATGGGCGGGCGGCCTTGGCTGGAGGGCGGCACCTGACCTTTGAGGCGGATGTAGACGGCCAGGTAGCCATACTCCTCGTTGTCGTGGATGGTGTTGCCGATCAGGGCGCCCAGCTTGGAACGCTGGCCGCGGCCTCCGAGCATCTCCGTGGCATTGGCGTCGGTGATGCCGGCCCAGGCGGCGTCGCATTCATCGAACGAAGCCTTGAGCGCGGCCACCAGGTCGGCCTTGGCGGTCTTGGACGCGGCGTCGGCCTGCTTCTGCTCGCCCTTGACGGCGGAGCAGGTGCGCATTTGAACATCGGCGATGTGGGCGATGGTGGCGCCGAAGGTGCGAACGTCGGGCGTCGCTTTGAAACTGTAATTCGCGTCCGACATCTCGTCGGCGGCCTTGGTGAGGTTGGTCTCGATGGCGGTGTAGGCCCGCTTGGACTCCGCGATCAGCGGATTGGTCTGGGCCTGGAGCGCGCAGCCGCCGGCGAGGGCGGCGGCGAAAATCATCACGACGGATCGGTTCACGGCGATAGTCTCCTTCATGGGTGAAGTGGTGAAGCCACTGATATTCTATACCAGCGGGCAGTGGGGAGGGCGGAGACGGCTTGGCGCGCGTGGCATAATCGCAGGTATGGAGATCACCTGGCTTGGACATGGCACATTCCTGTTTCGTCTTCCCTCGGGGCAAGTCATCCTGATGGATCCGTGGACCGAGGGCAACCCGGGGTACCCGAAGGGGTACCGAATCAAGCGCGTGGATACGATCTGCATCACGCACGGCCATTACGACCACATACACGACGCCATACCGCTGGCGCAGCGTTTTGCTCCGGAAGTGGTGGCGATCTTCGAGACCTGCAACTGGCTCGAGTCCAAGGGCGTGGGTAACCTGCGGCCCATGAGCAAGGGCGGCTCGCAGAAAGTGGGCGCGGCGACCGTGACCATGACCCACGCGGTGCATGGTTGCGGGATTCTGGATGGCGGCCAGACCATCTACGGCGGCGAGGCGGCGGGTTATGTACTGCGCTTCGTGGATGGGCGCGCGCTATATTTCGCGGGCGATACCAACGTGTTTTCGGACATGCACCTGATCGAACAGCTCTACCATCCGGAGCTGGCGATTCTGCCGATCGGCGACCTGTTCACCATGGGCCCGCAGGAGGCGGCGCTGGCGTGCAAACTGCTCCGCGCGCGCAAGGTTATTCCGATGCACTTCGGCACGTTCCCGGCGCTCACGGGGCGGCCGGAGCAGTTGGGCGAGTTGGTGACGGACCTGGAAACGGAGGTTTGGGCGCTGGAGCCCGGGGAAACGGTGGAGTGGTAGGGGCTGACAGGTTGGCAGGCGAAAGCGCCTGCCCTACAGAGCGGCGGAGCGCAACCAAGGGCATGCACTGTCGGTGGAGCAGGCAGGCAGGCCGAGTACCACTCGGCCGCAGGCTGCAAGCCTGCCCCACAAGGCTGCGGAGGTCTAGGCGCTGGAGCCCGGCGAGACCGTGGAATGGTAGTTACGGCGCTACGAACTTGGCGATGTCGTCGATGACTTCGGGGGCCACGTGGCCTGGCTTGCGATATTCGGCCTCGGTGCTCTTGCCTTCGCCGGCGACGAAAAGGTGGTTGAGCGCGGGATAGCTGCGCATGGTAACGGCCTTATTCGCGCCCACGGCCGCCTTCCAGAGCGCGAAGTCTTTCATGGTGACCTGGAAGTCCCGCTCGCCCTGCAAAATCAACATGGGGAGCGCCAGTTTCTTGGCCAGGGCGCCGGGATCGTATCCCTTGAGATCGAGCCAATAGGTAACCGGCACGCCCATTACGGGGGGAGAATCCTCGTCACCGGGTTCGAGACTCTTGATCTTGGCCGACACCGCCTTGACCGTTTTCAGGTTGTCGGCGCTCACGCCCAGGTACTCGGCTTGATCCACCACCGCGTCTTCCATGGGGCGAGCACCACCAGCGAGGATGATGAGGCCGGCAAGTTTGCCATCTTCCTCCGCGATGCGCGGCGCCACATAGCCGCCGAGGCTGTGACCGAGCACGAAGACGCGCTTGGGGTTCACTTCCGGCTGCGCGCGCAACAGGGCGGCGGCCTTGACGGCGTCTTCCACGGTTTCGTCTTCCACCGTGAAACTCGCCAGCCCGGCCATGGCGGAGCTATATTGCCGGGTCCGTTTTTCATAGCGCAAAACCACCACGCCGCGGGACGCCAGGCCTTGGGCCAGATCCTTGAAGACTTTGGTTCCACCGACGGTTTCATCCCGGTCGTTGGGACCGGAGCCGTGGACGAGCACGACGCCCGGGAACGGTCCTTGTCCAACCGGCACGGTGAGGGTGCCGGGGAGCTTCCACTGGCCGTCGCCGACCGTGACCTCGCGTTCGCGGAAGGAGTCCGGCTTAACGTAGGCGGGCCGCTGCCACTCCGTTTCGCCGGGAAGCTGGAACATGCCCGCCACCAGGCCGTCGCGGTTCACGATGAATCGGAAAATGATATTCCGCGCGGCGAGTTTCACCGGGAAGTCCACGATGGTGTTGGGACCGACCTTGCGCGGGGATGGGTCGCCGATCTTCTCCACGGCGCCCCAGGACTTGATCTCTGTGCCGATCTTGGCGAGGGTGTCTCCGGGAAGCGCCTTGTTCATGTCGGCGGTGAACATCTGCGAGAGTTCCGGGTAGTTGCCGGCAAGCAGCAGGTCGAGCGCCTTCCTGCCGAGAGCGGCGGGGTCTTGAGCCGGCTGCGCCAGGAGCAGTATCGGCAGTAGGGGGAGCAGTTTTGTCAAGCGAGAGAGCATCATCTAATAGGATAACCGGGATGGCGGAGGGTGGTGGCTTCTTGCAGCAACTGCCAGGCACGCTCTACTTGCGCGCTGGTGGTGGCGTAGTTGCCAATCGCCAGGTGCAGGGTGAAACGGTTGTTCAGGACGGTGCTCGATATGAAGACGTTGCCGGCGGCGTTGACATGCTCGAGGATGCGGCGGTTGTCGTCGTCGGTGCCTCTGTAGCGGAAGTTCACGACTGAAAAGGGGACCGGCGCGGCCAGCTCGAAGCGCGGATCGGCGGCGACTTGGCGCGCGAATTCCCGCGCCAAACGCACGTGCTCGCGAATGACAGCGGCGAGGCCTTCGCGGCCGTACGAGCGCAGGATGAACCACAATTTCAGGGCGCGGAAGCGGCGGCCGAGAGGCACGCCGTAATCCATGAAGTTGACGGCGCGGGGGTCCTGCTCGGTGCGCAGGTATTCCGGAACCAGGGAGAAGGCGCGGCTCAGCACATCGGGGCGGCGCGTGTAGAAAACACTGCAATCCGCGGGGGTGAGGAGCCACTTATGCGGATTCGTGACGAGGCTGTCGGCGCGCTCGCAGCCGGCGAGAGCCCAGCGGAATTCCGGCGCCACGGCGGCCGAGCCGGCGTAGGCGGCATCGACGTGAAGCCACAGGTTATGGCGCTCGCAGATATCGGCGATGGCCGGCACGGGGTCGACGCTGGTGGTGGAAGTGGTGCCGACGGTGGCGGCGACGCAGCAGGGGCGGAGGCCGCGGGCGAGATCGCGCTCGATTGTCTCCCGCAAGGCGTCCGGCAACATGCGGAATTCGGCGTCGACGGGGACCAGGCGCACGTTATCGTGGCCGATGCCGACGGCGATGGCGCCCTTGGCGATGGAAGAGTGCGCCTGCTCGGAGGTGTAGACCACCAGGCCGCGGGCCACGCCCTTGGAGCGCGACTCCGGGTCGGCGGCCTGGCGCGCGGCGGCGATGGCGTGCATGCTGCTGGTGGAAGCGGTGTCGTAGATCAGGCCGAACCAGTCGTCAGGCAATCCGGTCCAGTGGCGCAGCCAGCGGAGGGTCACCTGTTCGAGTTCGGTGGAGGCGGGCGATGTTTTCCAGACCATGCCGTTGGGATTGAGGGCGGCGGCGAACAACTCGCCGAGGATGCCTTCGGGGGTGGCGGAATTGGCGAAATAGGCCATGAAGCCAGGATGGTTCCAGAGCGTGGTGGCGGGCACAATGAGGCGCTCGAAATCGGCCAGGATGGCGGACATAGGCTCGCCGCGCTCGGGGCCGCGGGCGGGCAGAGCGTCGGTGAGCTGGCCGGGCTTGACGGGCGGCAGCACGGGATAGCGTTCGGGATGCGCCAGGTATTCGGCGATCCAATCGATCGCCTGATGGCCGAACAGGCGGAATTCTTCAGGAGTCATGAGACGTCAGCACGCGCTCAGCGCGAAACCAGTCTTCCAAGGACGAGCCGTCCCGGCGTCCACGAGCTTCCCAGTAAGAGTAAGCCAGCCGCGCGATCTCCTCGTGCGTGGGACGGCGCCATTCGCGGCTGTCTGCCTCCGGCTCGGCGGAGGAAAGACGGGTGCGGCGACTGTGCATGGATCCATAAAAATGGGGCATATGGGTTCGAGACAGACTATTTATAACAGACGGCGCGGGCAACGGAGGGGGCGGGGGCCGGGGGCCGGGGGAAAGGTGAACGGCGCGGTCATGCGAGGGGGTCTTGGGGCCAGGCGTGCTTGGGATAACGGCGGGCCAGCTCCTTTCGCACTTGCGGATAGAGGCGCTGCCAGAAGCCGGCCAGGTCGCTGGTGGTCTGCACCGGGCGCCGATTGGGGGCCAGCAAGCGCAGCACCAGGGGGACCGCGCCACGGGCCACGGCGGGGGTTTCGGACATGCCGAAGAAATCCTGAAGGCGGGAGGCGACCGTGGGCGGCTGGCCGGCTTCGTAATGCACGCGGGCGTAGCGGCCGCGAGCCAGGCGGATGCGTTCCGGGGCGATCTCATCGAGCAGGCGGCGCGCAGCCGGGGGTAGTTGCCGGTCCAGCGCGCGTAGCAATCCGCCATCGCGCGCGGCGGATACCAGCTCGGCGAAACTCTTGAGGCCGGAGGCGAGCGAGTGCAAGGCCCGCTCCACGTCCTCCGGACCAAGCGGCGGTAGAGCGGCGTGCTGAGAGGCGAAATTCACGCGCGCCAGGAAGGCATCGATTTCCGCGGGGTCCGCGAAGCGCGCGAGGCCGGCTTCCAGGGCCTTCTCCATGAGGAGCGCGGCGGCGGCCTGGGGATCGGGGCCGGCGCGGTGGGATTCGATGGCGATCTGGTCGAACATCAGGGCGCTGACGGCTTCGACGCGCTCGGCGGCGCGGTTCCATTCCACGGTCGTGGTTTCGCGGATGCGCTCGGGGAACAGGTCGAGCAGCCATTCGGGTTCGATTCCGCTGGCGATCCGCACCAGGGGCATCTTCTGGGGTGCCCTTTGGGCCCGGCGGTCCTCGGCCTCGACGGCCACCAGGAACTGGTTGGCGGTTACGGTGCTCGAAGGGGCCAGCAGGGCCGGGCCACCGGCCGCCAGTTGGAGCTCGTTCGATTGGCGGCGGCGCGCCACACGGTCCGGAAACGCCGCCAGCACGGAGATTAGCAGGGCATCCTCATTGGGATGCTGCTGGCGCGGCGGATTGACGATGCGGTGCACCTGGCGGACCAACCGCTCGGTGGCTGGCGACCACTGGGATTCCATCAGCACCAAAAGGTCGGAGCGCGTGGTGTGGTCGCATTTCGCAGGCAGCCTCTCGCCGGCGCTGAGCAGCGCGGCGATGGTCGAGCCTTGCTCCGCGACGCCGCGGCGGCGGGCTTCGACGATGAGCCGTGCAAGCCGCGGATGCAGAGGGTAGCGCGCCATCTCCTGGCCCAAGGGGCCAAAAGCGCCGAGTTGGCGTAGGAGATCCCCGGCGCGCTCGACGGCGGCGGCGGGCGGAGGGTCGAGCCAAGTGAGCGCGCCGAGACCATCCATGCCCATGGCGTCGAGCAGCAGAGCGGCGGGGGCAAGATCGGCGCGCGCAATTTCGGGCGTGTCATGGGCGGGACGGCGGGCAAGGTCTTCGACGGAATACAGGCGCACCACGCGTCCGGGACCGGTGCGTCCGGCGCGGCCGGCGCGCTGTTTGGCCGACGCCTGGCTAATGCGGGCCACCTGAAGCGTGGGCAGGCCAGACCAGGGGGAATGGCTGGCCACGCGCGCAAGGCCGCTATCGATCACGGCGCCGATGCCTTCAATGGTGATGGAGCTTTCCGCCACGTTGGTGGAGAGGATGACTTTCCGCTGCTCCGACGGGCCCACGGCGCGGTCCTGCTCTTCGGGGGATTGATCGCCATGCAAGGGCAACAGCAGCCAGCCGCCACGGCGGGCGAACGGCGCACAGGCGGCCTGCGCGCGGCGGATCTCGGCGGCGCCAGGGAGGAAGACCAGCACATGGCCCGCCAGCCCGCGCGCGGCCAACCGCTCCAATGCGGCGGCGACTTGCTCTTCGAGCGGCGCCGCCGAATGCGGCGTGTACTCGATTTCCAGCGGGTACTGACGGCCTTCGGAGCGCATCACGCGGGCGCCGCCCAGAAACTGCGCGATGGGAGCGGCGTCGAGCGTGGCGGACATGACGAGCAGGCGCAGGTCGGGACGTTCGGTCCGCTGGAGGCGGCGCAACAGGGCCAGGGCGAGGTCGCCCTCCAGATGGCGCTCGTGGAATTCGTCGAGCACCACGGCGGCGACGCGCGCGAGTGTGGGATCGGAGAGCAGGCGGCGGGTGAGCACGCCCTCGGTGAGGAAGCGCAACTTGGTGCGAGGACCGGCGACCTCTTCGAAGCGGACCTGGTAACCCACCGTGCAGCCGACGGGTTCGCCGCGCTCGGCGGCCACGAAACGCGCGGCCAGACGGGCGGCCAGGCGGCGCGGTTCGAGCACCAGCACCTCGCCATCGGAAAGCGCGAGCAGAGCGGGCGGCACGCGCGTGGTCTTCCCCGCCCCCGGCGGAGCCTCCAGAACCAGGTTCTCAGCGGCGCGCAGGTGGGCAACGATTTCGGGAATGAGCGGGTCGATGGGGAGACGCAAGCAATTCCATTATTGCCGCAATTGGGCGATGGTTTCGCGCATCTTGGCGGCCTGCGGCCAGTCGGGGTGATACTTGAGGAATTCCTCGAGCACGTCGGCGGCTTCGCGGCGCTCGCCGCGGCGCAGGTGAATCTCGGCCAGCAGAAGCTGGGGACGGGAGAAGTGCGCCGGATCGATCTGGCGCGTGCGCTCGAGGTACTTTTCGGCGAGGTCCATGCGGCCCAGCCCGAAATAGGTCTGGCCGAGCTGCGAGTTGGCCAGGGCGTCGTTGGGGCGGGCGAGCACGGCCCGCAGGTTGTAGTCGGCGGCTTCGTCGAGCTTGTGCACGGTCACCAGCACGCCTCCGAGGTTGACCAGGGGTTCGAAGGCCCGCGGGTCCTGCTCGAGCGCCTGGCGGAAACATTCCTCGGCGCGGTCGAATTTGCGCGTCTGGTAGGCGATGGTTCCCAGCTCGTTCCACGCCGTGGCGAACTGCGGCGCCATCTCGACGGCGTTTTCGAGGCGTTTCACGGCGGCATCGGGATCGTGCCTCTCGAGGTCCTTCTCCGCCTCCATGTAATCGCGCAGGGCCGCTTTCGGAATGGCCAATTGGCTGGTCGAGACGGAGTGCCGGGGCACCAGGCTGGCGGATTCGAAGTCGGAGTCCTTCAAATCGAGGGTGAGGGAAACCCGCCGGTGGGAGTCGGCGGCAGCGGGGCCCACTTCCACCGTGCGCCGCGCTTCTCCGCGGCCCGGGATGAACACGGCGACGGTGTAATCGTCGGGCCGGAGTTTCTTGAAGGTGAAGCGGCCGGCGGCGTCGGCGACGGTTGCGGCGGTGAAGGGACTCCTGGTGGCGAATAGAGAGACGGAAGCGCGGCCTCGCGGCCGGAGTTGGCCGGAGAGGTCAAAGAGCGGGCCGGCAGCGAAGGCCGAGGCCGCGAGCACCGCGGGCAAGAGGAAGCGAAGCATGGGCCGATTCGATTGTATCGCCGTGGGAAATTCGAGATGGAGTTGCAGCCGCAAGCGCGGCTGGCGGATACCACCATCATTCCGCGGCCACTTCAGCCAAGATCTTCAGCAGCGTGCTCCCAGGATCGGTATCCATCAGCTTGCGAGCCTTCTCGCTCGCTCGCATACCGATCGATTCCCACTCGGACCTGGCGGACCATGCACGCTCAAGCGCCGCCTCGAAGCTCGGTATATTCAGGCCGGCCGACACGAAACCCGTCTCCGGTTCACTAATCCACTCCGTCACGCCGCCGACGTCATTGCCGATGCTGGGCCTTCCGCACAACATCGCCTCCACTACCACCAGCGGCGCGCTTTCCACGCGCGAGGGAAGAGCCAGCACGTGGTTCTCCGCCCAGATCGACCGGACATCGTTCACGTAACCCTTGAAGGCAACGCGGTCCGATATCGTGTAATGCCTCGCTAGCTGTAGTAAGCGATCAGCGTCCGGACCCTCGCCGTATAGTGACAAACGCCAATCGCGCCCCCTGAAATTGGGGCCGCCCAACGCCGCCAGCAGTGCATCCTGGCCCTTACCGCCGGTCGCCAGTCTGCCCAAACAGGCTATGCCGACGGTAGAGCCCGAGGGCATGGGCAGAACACCGCTGTCCTTCAGGTTCACGGGATTCCGCACGATGCCGCTGTGCGGCAACTTCACCGCCAGCAGGTGCTCGGTCTCCATACGCGTGCGCTCCGCCACGAAGAGTGTCCGCCGTGCACCGAGATAGTACCGGGCAACCTCATCCCGGACCGCTTCTTCGATCGGACTTTCCCACAAATGGCTGTTGTGGCACACCAGCACGTACGGCCAGCGCGGTGCGCTCAATCGCTTCAGTTGACTGAGAAACGGCGTACTGGGGAGCGCGTTACCCGCGCTGATGAGGGCCACGTCCGGGGAAAAGTCGTCAAGCGCCTTAAATAGCGGGAACAACGGAGCTATCGCGCCGCCGAATCTCCAACTGAGCCTTCGCGCACGGTCCACCAGGGCGGCGCCCGTCCCAGGCAAATGCAGCTCGAGTCCCATGTCCATAAGAGGCTGCATGTGGTGGTGCAACACGTTTTGTCGGCATAGGAATACACTTACCCTGTGACCGGATTCCAAGGCGCGGCATGCGAGTGCGGCCCATAACTGTTCACAGCCGGCCCAGGCCCACTGGGTTAGATCGGAAATTATTGCTATGCGCATCCCCGTTCTTCTACGCGCACGAAGCCGAAATACGTTCTGCCGGACATTCAGTATAGCAGGAGAGAGCTTAAGACTCCCGCGCCTTGACGAACATTGCAAAATGCGATAGTATAATTGCAATATGCGATTTTTGATCGAATGCCGCGATTTGCCCCTGCCCCTCTACAATAGGTCTGAGAGTCTGGGGCTCGGTCCGGAGAATCACGGAACTCCGGGGCGGCGGAGCGCGTATCGATAAAGGACTCCATTCCCAATGCCTATGACAAACACAAACATCCCAGAAGTGGGGCACATCCACGCGCTGCTGGCGGAGCGAGGTTATGCGGTCTCCGAAACGGCGCCCGACACTTTGAGAATCGCGGAGGTGGAAAGCGGGGTTGCCGTGCAGGCGGTCCTGGCGGGCGATATCCTGTACCTCTCGCTTACCTGCACGGTGGTGCCGCGCGCGGCGGTTACGGCCGGCATCATGCAGCGCATGCTGGCGGCCGACAACGGCATCTCGACTTCGCACTTCCAGATTTATGACGCCGGCGCCGGCAAGGTGGCCGTCACGTTGAACAATTTCTGCAAACTCGAGGACATGGGGCCGGAGAACGAGGACGAGATTCTCTCCTGCCTGCATTTCCTGCTGGTGGATGTCATCACGGCTCGGCGCCTGCTGGGCGACCTGAAATCGTAAAGGAGAGGAACGAAGAACATGGCATTTCTATCCGATCTATTTGGCCGCATGGGGCGAATAGCGCGCGGCGAGGCCAACCAAGGAGTGGGCGCGCTGGAAGACGCCACTTTCGAGGCGACGGTGAACCAGACCGTGGCCGATATGAAGAACGACTTGAACAACGTGGTCCGCGCTTCGGCCGTGGCCATGAGCAACTACAACCGGCTGGACGCCGAGTACGAGAAATACGTCCGCCAGTCGCAGGAGTGGAAGGACCGCGCGGGCATGGCGCTGGACGCCGGCAACGAAGACCTGGCGCGCAAGGCGCTGGCCAAGAAAGCCGAGAGCGATGAGCAGGTGGCCTCTATGAAGGCGGCCGTCGATAGCGCGCAAGCGACCAGCGAGAAGCTGAAGCAGCAGGTGACGGAGCTGAAGCACAAGATCGACGAGGGCGAGCGCACGGCCACCACCTTGGTGGCGCGCAAGAACGCCGCCGTGGCGCAGCGCAAGGTGTCGGAAGCCATGGCGGGCGTGGGCAGCGCCGACAACGCGTTTTCCGCGCTGGGCCGGTTTGAGGAAAAAGTGGCGCGCGAAGAGGCCACGGCGAAAGCGTTCGACCAGCTCGCTTCGGCGGGCAAGGATGACGACCTGGAGAAGCAGTTCGCGCAACTCGGCGGGCACAGCGTGGACGCCGAACTGGCAGCGCTTAAGCAGGAGCGTCTTGGGGCCAAGCAACCGCCGCCGCCGGTGCTGCCCAAGGAACTGGGGCCGGGGGCCAAGGGGTAGCGGAGCCACATGATTACGCTTACGCTGGTGGCCATACTGGGCGTTCTGCTGGTGATCGTCCTCATGAAGCTTTTTAACCATCAAGAGGAGGTGGGCCCAAAGGGCACCCCGCCGCGGGCGAAGGCCCCGGATCTGGCCAACCTCAAAGTCACCGACGCCCGTGTGGGGGACATGATTTCGGTCTCGGGCGTGGGCGACGACTTGTCGGATCTGGATTTCACCGCCGACCGCTGCGCGTGGTTTGAAGCCGGCCCGCGCCGCTGGTTTGAGCTGAGCGGTGGGTATCGCGAGCGGCGCGTGGCGCTGCGTGTGGCCACGGGCGAGGATGTCGAAGCCGCCGTCCACACCGACGCCCGCAAGCTAACGATCGAAGACTTGGGCGTATCGGAAGACGACCTGGCGCAAATGGACGAGCGCCAGAACACGGCCGACTTTTTCGAGTTCGACGGCAAGACCTGGCTGTACCGGCTGAGCCGCGAGGCGCAGGTTCGCCGCAGCGACGAGGCGGCGGTCGCCGGATTCTACTATTGGGAGTTCCAGGAACAGGGTGGCAAGGGATTGCTCGGCATACGGAAAGCGGAGAGTGAACCTTTCGCCGTGACGCTGGCCACCACAATCTATCCGGGCGATGTCACGGTCTACCGGGGCGGCCACGCCTGAGGGGTTAGCATGAGCCGATCCACACTTCGATTTCTGGCCGTCCTGCTGACGGTTCTGATCGTCGTCGTACTGTTCGCCGGCCTGGACGCGCTGCCGCGCGGGGTGCGGGCGCAGATCGACGGCGACCGCGCGGCGCTGGCGTCGGCCGAAACCGCACTACGCTCGGCGCAGGATGAAGTCGGCCGCGAAAGTCAGGCACAGCCCGACCTGTTCCACGCGGTTTCCGCGACCGGCCATTGGAGCGACCATTTCGGCGAGGCCGCCGGATGGCTGAACGATGCCGCCCGCGACATGGACGAGCTCTCGGGGATCGAGAAGCAGAACCGGCGGCAGGACCGGCAGCAGGCCGAGCGGCTGCTCTCGGATGAGCGCGATCTGCGCGCCAAGGCGCTGGCGGAAGCCTCAGGCGTGCAGAAGGAAGCGGCGCAGTGGGCGGATTGGAAGCGGCAGTTGCCGCAGACGGTCGCGGGAATGGAGCGGGACCACCAGGCCATCCACGCCTTCGACCTGGCTCCGGCGGCGGCCACCGTCCAGAAAGCGGAAACCGATTGGCCCGAGAAGAAGGCGGATCTCGATTCGCGCCTGGCTGCCGTGCGCGGCGCCATTAGCCAGAGCGACAGCCTGTGGCAATCCACGGATGCGGCGCGGCGGCAAGTAGCGGCCGGCAACTACGCGGAGGTGGATTTCGCGGTGTTGTTGGCCGCCGCGGATTCGCTGAAGACGTCCGCAGCCACGCTGCCGCAGAAGACGGGCGAGTTGCAGTCGCTGAGCGGCCAGTTATACGACTCGTGGGACAAGGTGCTGGTGGATATGGAGGTTCGCGGCATCGGCCATGCGCGCGAATACGACCAGAAGATCCGCACGGTGCGGACGCACCTCACCGACGTTTCGGCCGGGGTGCCCTCTGGGCCCGGCGCCACCACGTCCGAGGAGAAATGGGTGGGCGTTCCGCAGTCCACTTACGAGGCCATGCGCAACGATCTCGGCATGGCCATCGAGCACAAGCCCGCCGGCCGGTACGACTCCGAATCCGAACACGTGGCGCAGCCCGCGGGCTTCGCCTATATGGCCCCGCCCTCGCAGGCCTCCAACCAATACGGCTACTGGGAACATCGGGACGGGCGCAGTTTCTGGGTCTTCTACGGCCAGTACGCGCTGATGCGCGACCTGCTCTTCAGCCACGGCTACCAACCGGTGGAACGCGGCGAATGGGAAGGGTATCGCACGTACCAGAGTCGGGGCCAGACGTACTACGGGCAGGAACCCGGCGGCAGCGCGCCCAAGTACGGCTCGCAGGGCACGGCCACCGAGAACCGCTACTCGGGGAGCACTTACGCGCAGGGCGGCGGCTTTCGCGATTCGAAATACGCCAACAAGCCGGGATCGTATCGCGACTCGAAGTATGCCTCACCGGGGGCGCGCGACCCCAATGCCGACCACAGCCCGAGGCGGTTCGGAAGCGGGAGCCGTGAGGCGCCACACGCCGCCCCAGCGCCGCGGCCGATGCCTTCCCGGCCGCCTATGCGGAGTCCGGGACGAAGCTTTGGGCGGAGGCATTAGAGGGCGGGATCACTTCCGAAGGACCATGGGCTTGAGTTGCGATGGAACGCCGAGCATCCACCATTCTGTGTAACGAGTCGGAGCTTGGTGGGGAATCCGTGGCATTATTATGTGAGAGGTGAAGGTCAGAGATCTGATCCGTCTGCTGGAGTCGAACGGTTGGCGACTGAGGACGACCCGAGGAAGCCATCGGCAGTTCCTGCATCCGCAGGAGGGGAGGGTCGTCACGGTACCAGGCCAAGTCGGTAAGGATGTCCCGGTCGGAACGCTGAAGGCTATTCTCCGAAGCGCCGGGTTGGAGCGGAAAAAGGAGGATTGATGACGTACACAGTAATATACGAGAAAGGGCCCACCTCGTGGGGGGCGTACGTTCCCGACCTGCCTGGCGTTATTACTGTGGGCGATTCGCGAGCCGAGGTGGAGCGCCTCATCCAGGAAGCCATCGAGTTTCATCTTGAGGGAATGCGCGAGGAAGGGCTCGCGATCCCTGCCCCGTCGAGCTTTGCAGGACTGGTCGAAATCGATCCTGCCGCCTGACGTCTCGCAGCACCTCTTCCTTGTCTTCGGGCTGCTGCGGCAATGGCGAGCACCGAACTGAGCTACTTGCTTCCCAGTCCCACGAAGAACACGCCCAGCAGGATCAGCGCCAGGCCTAGGAACTTCTGGCGGGTAAACGCCTCTTGGAAGAAGAGGCGCGCCCAAACGAGCGTCCAGATGTAGCCCAGCGACACCATGGGGTAGAGCACCGAAAGCTCGCCATGCCGGATGCCCAAGACGAAAAAATACCAGGACACCAGGTACACCGCCACTCCCGCCGCCAGTTTGAAATTCAGGATGTGCCAGAAGCCTTTGCGCAGCTCGCCCGCGCCCAGCTTCAGCAGCACCGCTCCGAACGAGCCGATGAGCGAGGCCAGCAGCATCAGCAGCATGGAGCTGATGGGCGTGCCGCTCACTTCTTGCCTCCCCGCCCCAATACCGATACGCCGATCACAATAATGGCGATGCCGGTGAGCTTGTAGGGGTCCGGCCGGTCGTGCAGGAGGACGAGCGAGAGCACCGTGACCCAGACGTAAGTCAGGGCGATTACCGGGTAGAGGAGGGAAAGCTCGCCGTCCTTGAGCGCCAGCACCAGCAGCACCGTGCTCAGGCCGTAGAGCACCAGGCCGCTCAACAACGGCAGGTTGGTGGCCATTCCCATCAACCCAGGGTGCGCCAGGCGGTTGGCGCCGAGCTTCATGAAGATCTGCGCGACCGCGCCCAACACGGTGCAGCCGAATACCAGCAGCATCGACCGCCGGCGCGCGGCTTCAGTTTCTTGGGGACTAGCGGCGGTAGGGTACAATCTCCAACAGGATAACAGGGTTTTCGGTAGAATAAGTATCTGTGGATCAAGATAACGCGATCGTCGCGGATGCTCGGCACGAGGACGCCCCCGCATCCCACCGGCCCGAGCCCCAACGCGGCTTCATCGCGGAGTGGACCGTCACGATCATTCTCCTGCTGTTCGGCACCACCAGCCTGGTGCAGGCGTTCGTGATCCCGACCGGCTCCATGGAGGACACGCTTCTCATCGGCGACCACCTGCTGGTGGACAAGCTCTCCTACGCTCCGTCCGGCCTTGTCTCGAGGCACATCCTGCCCTACGAGGACGTTCAGCGCGGCGATATCATCGTTTTCCGCTACCCGGTGGATATCCAGCAGACCTTCGTGAAGCGCGCCATCGGCATCCCCGGAGACCACATCCGCCTGGTCAACAAGCAACTCATCCTCAACGGCAAGCCGGTCTTCGAGCCATACGTCTATCACAAGACCGGGTACATCGACTCGTATCGCGACAACTTCCCCAGCGACCCCAACGTGCACGTGGTCGATTCCGCCCTCGACATGCTTCAGAATCACGTGCAGAATGGCGACGTGGTGGTGCCGCCGGGATTTATTTTCGCGATGGGCGATAACCGGGACTCATCCCTCGACAGCCGCTACTGGGGCTTCGTGCCGCGCGATAACATCATGGGCAAGCCGCTCATCATCTACTGGTCGTACGACGCGCCCACCGAAGATCTCGCCAACCCCTCCATCGGGATCGGCCACATCATCGACCTGGTTGAGCACTTCCCCACCAAGACCCGGTGGCGCCGGACCTTCCGGCTGATCCACGGCTATCCCCTCAAGTAAATGAACCCTCATTATTACGGTCTGATTCTGGCCGGCGGACGCGGAACGCGTTTCTGGCCGCGGAGCCGCAAGCGCTCCGCCAAGCAGGTGCTGGATGTGGCGGGAAAGCATTCCCTGATCCAGGCCACGGTGGCCAGGTTGGCGCCGGTGATTCCTCCACAGCGCATGTGGATTCTGACCAACGAGTACCTGCGCCGCACCATCATCCGGCAGCTTCCCGAAGTTCCGCAGAATCAGGTTCTGGCCGAGCCGGTGCAGCGCAACACCGCGCCCGCCATCGGCTTGGCGGCGCACATCCTCCGCTCGCTGGATCCGGATGCCGTGATGGGCGTCTTCCCTTCCGACCACGTAGTGGGGAAGCCGGCCGCGTACCGCGCCGTGCTTCGGGCCGCGCTGAAAGCCGCCGCGGCCGGCAACCTGATGGTGGTGGGCATCCAGCCGCGCTGGCCCGAAACCGGCTACGGCTACATCGAATTCCCGCGCGGAACCAAGCCGAGCGCCGCCCAGGCGCTCCCGGTGCTCCGTTTCCATGAGAAGCCCGAGTTGGCCAACGCCAAACGCTATGTGGCCGCCGGCAACTTCTACTGGAACTCCGGCATGTTCTTCTGGCGCGCCGACGTCCTGCTCGACCAACTCCGCCGCCACCTGCCCAGGACCGCCTCGGTGCTGGCTTCCCTGCCCCGCTTCGGATCGCGCCGCTTCGCAGCCGCCCTGAAGCGGGCCTTTCCGCTGTGCGAGAATATCTCGATCGATTACGCCGTGATCGAGAAGGCGGGGCCCAGCGGGCACCCCGTCAGCGGCATCGCCGCCGGCGATTTCGGCTGGAACGACGTAGGAAGCTGGAACGCGGTCTACGAGCTGCTGCCGCGGGACGCCTGCGGCAACGTCGCCGCCCCCAGCTCCATCTGCCTGGATGCGCACAACAATTTCGTGGATGCCCGCGGGAAAGTGGTGGCGCTCCTGGGGGTGCGGGATCTGATCGTGGTGGACACGCCGGACGCCCTACTGGTGGCCGCGCGCGGCGAGGCACAGCGAGTTGGCGAAATCGTCAAAGCGCTGGAGAAACTGGAGCGCCACGACCTGCTGTAGCGGGCGGCGCAGCGCCGCTACTGCTGGCCGTCCTTGGGGACGCTGCGGAAGGTGCGGGTTTCGATGGACCAGAGCGCGGGAACCGGGCGGGCAGCGGCGGCGCGGGTCATGGAACTGGCGCTCGAAAGCAGATCGGTGAGCGGGTCGGTTGAGCCGCGGGTTCCCGCTTCGGTGCGCACGCCCTCGAAGTTGAAGACCTCGGGATTGTCGATGGCGTTGTCGCTGGTCAGAAGGAAATAAGTGTCCACGCCGAAGGGCGAACCGATGGCGAAATCGGCTTCAGGCGAAGCGCCGGAGAGCGGTATGAGCGGTTGGAAATCGGGTTTTTCGCCCACCTGGGCATAGGGGAGGCGGTTGCCTTCGTTGCCGCGGCCGGGGGGAGGAAAGACGCGCGTGCCGGTGCCGAAGTGGTCGATGACAAAGACGTAGACCCAGCGCGGGGCGAGCGAGTCGCGAGCGGCCAGGGCGTTGGGGTCGGCGCGGAGGTAGAGCTTATACTGGTCGCCCTCTTTGAAGTCGCCGGAATCCTTGACTTCACCGAGCGAGCCGTCCGCCACCTGGCGGAATGCCAGATGGTACGGAAAGGTATCCTGGGAGGGCGGCGATTGCAAGGTGAGCCAGGCGCGGATGCGAGCCAGGAGCAACGCCAGCTTGGTGAGCTCGGCGCCGGCCGTCCGGACGCCTTCGGGGCCTGGCCGCAGTCTCACCCAATCGCTGCGAATGGGGAGCGGCAAATACCCCGCGGCGCGTTTGATCTGCCCGGCGGCATCGCGCACACTGGCCTCGGTGGTATCGGGAAGCAACCAGGCATACACCGGGCCGCCATCGGCGATCTTCCCCCAGAACCAATACTGCGCGCCGGCGGGAGCGGCCGAGATCTCAACCGCCGAATGATCGGCGTCGCCCAACGGAACGGCTGGCAGCAGGCTGGTGGTGGGCGGCAAGCGCACCATCAGGCGCGCTTGGGGCGGGAGCAGGCGTTTGATATCGGCGGCCGTGGGCTCGGCTCCCAGAGTGACGGGCCTGGTGGCGGGATCGGTTTCGAGAATCCAGGCCGACCCGTTCCAACTGACGACGTGAGTGGGCGCGCCGGCGGTGGGGTCGTCGAGCCAGTCGATGGCGGCGTCGCCGCGGAGTTTTCCGAACTCGGCGGCGGCGCGCTCGACGGCTTCCGCGGGGGCCGGTTTGGGAATGGAAACGCGCAGGCCGGCTCTGGCGGGGACCACCCAACGATCCAGCGCCAGCACGTCTCCCGGCTTGACGCTGCCTTGGCCGACCACGCGGGCGATGGAACCGCCGAGACCCTCCGAGGAAGCGATTTCGACGGTCACGGCAGGCTGGCTGACGGTCTTGAGGCGGCACTTGGGGAAGAGACCGATGGCGGCGCCGCCGCGCAGATGGATGTCGGCGCCTTTGACCGAATCCACCACCACGGTGAGGCCTCCGCCGGCGCCGGGAGGCTGGCCCAGGATAGTTTGCGAAAATCGCGATGGGCCGCCCATGACGGGCTGTTGGACGGCGCCGTTCGCGCCCAGAGCCGCCACGGTGCGGGCGAAAATGCGGTCCATCGGTTCGGAGGCGTACCGCAGCGAATGGGCCAATGCCCAAGTGAACGCGCCGTGCGCGCCGTCTTCGGTCTGGACCTCGCGGGCTTCCTGGTTGGGCTGGGCGGCGGCCAGGGTGAGCACGCCCAGCGTTTCGGGGTCGATGGGCTGGTGGGTAGCGGGATCGCGGCCGGCGGGATCGTTGGCGACTGGTTCATGCAGAGTCACGCCGGGAGTGCCGGCGCGCGTGCCGCTGTTGGTGCGCGCCTTGCCACCCGAGTTCCAAGCGCCGCGGGCCAGCGAGCCGCTGTGGCAGCTATCGGCGATCATGGTGACGATGACGCCCTTACGGGCGGCCTGGAACAGGATACGCGAGATTTCCTTGTCGCGAATGTCGGGGACGTTGCGCCAGTTGTCGGCGGGCACCAGGGTCTGATCCTCCTGCTGCTGTTCGGTGCTGGCGCGGTTCTTGACGTGGTTGCCGTGGCCGGAATAGTAGAAGAGGCGCAGGTCGCCGGGCTGAGCGTCGTCGACCAGGTTCTTTTGAAGGGCCGCGAGGATGGCGTCGGCGGTGGCGTCCTGATCGGTGAGAACGACGAAATCCTGGAAGCCGAGGCTTTGGAGAACCACTTTCATGAGGCGGACATCGTTGACGGCGCCATCCAGGTCGTCGAATCGCCAGTACCGGGCGTCGCCCTCGACGGCTGGGCGCTTGACGGTGGCCGGCTTCAAATCACGCAGCAGTTGGGCCTGGGTGTCGGCGTCGGGGTTGTAATTATCGATGCCCACGAGGATGGCGCGGCGCGACTCTCCATCGAGAGTTGAACCGAGAGCCGCCAGGGCTACTACCAGAAACGCGGCGCGCCCCAGATCCGTATAGAGAGAAAGGGACACCAATGGTATGATAGCCGATACGTCGGGAGGACGTAAGTCATGAACACCAATCGAAGGGGATTCCTGATGGGGACTCCGCTGGCGGCTTTCGCGCTGGCGCAGTTCGACGAAGAGGCCTTTTCGCAAACTTCCAATGCCGGCGCGCCGCCGGACGTGGTGGATTTCTGGGTCCGGGACATGGGGGTTCCAGCCCACATGGTGCTCGGCGGAGAAACCACCAGGGGGCGGCGCCCCGCGGCAGGACCACAAACCTCCAACCTGGCACGCGAGCCGCTATTCCTGCTCTACGATCCGGATGAGGGCGCGTTGATGCCCGCGGACCAGATACCGAGCGCGAAGATGCATCCGTTCACCGACGCCAAGCTGGATTTTCAATTGGTGCGGATGCGGCTCAATCCGGCGGACCACCAGCAATTCGAGAACTACACCTCCGGGGGGATCTATCTGGACTTCCAGCAGGGGCAACCGCAATCGATTTTCGGCGAAATGGTCTCGCTGGCGACCACCAGTTTCAGCGCCATCTTTCCGGGGGCCAAGACCGGGGCGAAGAGCGGATCGAAGAGCGGCGCCAAAAGCGGTTCCAGCAGTGGAGCTTCGAAAAGCCCAGCGGCCCCGGCAGCGGCCGCGGCGGCGCCAGCCGCCTCGATACCGTTGCAGGCGGCCAAGCAGTCGCAGTCGCTCACGCTGCCGGGCGGACTGGGGAAGACCTCGTTCGCCTGTTTCGCCAAGGACCCGCGCAAAACGCTGTTTGGTTCCTTTGTGGATGTCATGTCGAAAGTGGTCAATTCGCCGCTGGTTTCCTACCTGCCGCTGATGAGCTTTCCGGTAGTGGGAAGCATGGGATTGGCGGGCATCAAAGGCCTCGTGGGAAGCCTGCAGGGGCAGGGCGGGCAGCAGCAGTGGATTCTGCAAAGCCCGCCGATGGACGTGACGGCCACGGTGGATGGCTCCAAAGCTTCCCCGGAGGCGTTGCGGCTAAGGAGCGGAAGCTACATCGTGATTCCCAAAGAACACTCGGCTGCGCTCAAGGACCAGCTCGGCAAGCTGAAAATCCTGGACGGCTTTCTGGTGCCCAAGGAAGCTACGTCCCTGGACGTGTTCGATGCAGCTCCGCAAACCGCGCAGGCGGTGAGCTACATTTCTCTGCAGGTGGCGGTCACTAACACAAAAGGCGGCACCAAGACGGCTTAGCTAAGACGGGGGATGAATGCGCACGAGGCGCTTGAATTCAGGGACCGCGGCCATGGTCGCGGCGATCTTCTGCGCGGCCAGCGCCGCGGCGCAGACCAGCCGCATTACCCAGCCCGTCGATAATAGACAGCGCACGGTGCTGGCGGGAAGTCTTCATCCAAAGGCCCTGGCCGCCAATGACCAGGGGCGGGTGGCGCCCTCGCTTGCAATCTCCTACATCACGTTGACGCTGGCGCCATCGGCGAGCCAGCAGGCCGACCTCGAAAAACTTCTGGTGGAACAGCAAACGCCAGGCTCGGCGAACTATCATCGCTGGCTGACGCCGGAAGAATACGGCCAACGCTTCGGCGTGAGCGATGCCGATATCGGCAAGGTCACCCAGTGGCTTCAGGAGCAGGGCTTGCAAGTGGTTTCAATCGCGCGCGGGCGGCGCTGGATCGCGGCAAGCGGAACGGCGGCGCAGGTGGAGGCGGCCTTCCAGACCGAGATTCACAGCTACGTGGCCGACGGCGAGACGCACTTCGCGAACGCGTCGGAGCCATCCGTGCCCGCGGCGTTTGGCCCGGTAGTGAAGGGCATTCGCGGCCTGAACGATTTCCGGATGAAGCCGCGGCTGCGCGCATCGCACGCCGAGCCCGATTACACAACGGGACCAGGCCAGACTCACTATATTGCGCCCGGCGATCTGGCTACGATTTACGACATCGCACCTTTGTACACGGCCGGAATCGACGGAACCGGGCAGAAGATCGCGATCGCCGGGCAAATCGCGGTCAATCTTTCCGACATCGCGCAGTTCCGCAGCAAGTTCAATCTACCGGCCAACAATCCCCAGACGCTGCTGGTGCCAGGGTCGAAAAACCCGGGGAGCAACTCGAGCTCGGGCGATCTGGCGGAGTCGGACCTGGATCTGGAATGGTCCGGGGCGGTGGCGTGGAACGCGACCATCGTTTTTGTGTATTCCACCGACGTGATGACATCGGTGCAGTACGCCATCGACCAGGACCTCGCGCCGGTGGTCAGCGTAAGCTATGGTTCGTGCGAGCTGGAGACGCCGGCGTCGGATGTCGCTGCGTTTCAACAATGGGGGCAGCAAGCCAACGCGCAGGGAATCACGTGGTTCGCCGCGGCAGGCGACAACGGCGCGGCCGATTGCGACGATACGCAGAATCCGGGGCTTGCCGTCGACCTTCCAGGCAGCCTGCCGGAAGTCACCAGCATCGGCGGCACGCAGTTCGTCGAGGGGACCGGCGTGTACTGGAGCCTCGCCAACAACGCCAACGGGGCATCGGCGCTCGGCTACATTCCAGAGACGGCGTGGAACGATAGCGCGGAAGACGGGGGCCCGTCGGCGAGCGGCGGGGGCGCGAGCATTCTGTTTTCGAAACCTTCGTGGCAAACCGGTCCGGGCGTGCCGGGCGACCACGCGCGCGACGTGCCCGACGTATCGCTGAGCGCGTCGAACGATCATGACGGCTATCTGGTCTACACCAGCGGGAGCCTTCAGGTATATGGAGGGACGTCGCTGCCCACACCTTCGTTTGCCGGGCTGACGGCGCTTCTGAATCAAGAGGCCGGCTCGGGCGGAGTGGGCAACATCAATCCGAAGCTGTATTCGCTGGCGCCATCGGGTTGGGGTCTCGGCATGTTTCACGACATCGCGACGGGCAACAACATTGTCACGGTGCCTTGCGCTCGAAGAGAGCCGGCTTGCACGCCCACTCCGGTGGGATACTACGCAGGCGTGGGCTACGATCAGGCGACGGGGCTCGGGTCGGTGGATGCCTACAAGCTAGTGATGGGATGGAACGGCGGGAGCACGACGACGCCGGGTTCGGCCGCAAGCGTCACGCTGCTTACCAATTTGACCACGGTGGCCGCGAATGACGTGGTGTATTTGATGGCGACGGTAACCTCGACGAATGGAACCACGCCGTCCGGGCCGGTCTCGTTTTCGATAGGAGGAACTCCGTTGGAATCGGCCGCGTTGACCGGATCGGCGGGCACGGCGACGGCAACGCTGGCGGTGAACGGCTCGCAGTTGCCGTTGGGTACTGGAACGATTACAGCAACATACGACAACACCAGCAGCGCGTCGGTGACGATCGGCGTGACGGCGTCCGGATCGGGCCCAATCGCCACGCCGGCGATCACGGGCGTCGCCAATGGAGCCAGCTTCAAACAGAGCTTCGCGCCGGGATCGATTCTGAGCGTGTTCGGATCGCAGCTCTCGCCCGCGACACAGAGCGCGTCAAGCGTGCCGCTGCCGCTTTCGGCCTCGGGGGTCGCGGTGCTGGTGAACGGAATCGCCGCGCCGCTCTATTACGTCGCTCCAGGGCAGTTGAACGTGCAGATTCCGTATGAGGCGACGGCCAACAGCACGGCGGTGCTGAGCGTCAACAACAACGGGCAGGTGACCACGCAATCGTTCCAGGTGGCTGCGGCGGCGCCAGGGATTTTCACAGACCCGGCCGGCGCGCTGGTTGCCACGGCGACTGCGGCGGCCGGACAGGAGATCGCGCTCTACCTCACCGGCGCGGGGGCCGTTTTGCCGGCGATCCCGGATGGCGCGGCGCCCGCGGCGTCCACGGCGCTCGCGAACCTTCCGATGCCGGTGCAGCCAACGACCGTGACGATTGGCGGAACCGCGGCGACGATCGATTTCCGCGGCATTCCTTGGGGGCTGGTGGGCGTAACGCAGATCAACGTGCAAGTTCCGAACGGGATCTCGACCGGCGCGCAGCCGGTGGTGGTGACGGTAGGCGGAGTCGCCAGCGCTCCGGCGACGATCACGATTACCAACTGACCGGCGCTGGCTTTGCCCGGATCGGCTGGCCGAGGAGCATCGCGTTGAGATCTTCGACTTAGCGGTACGCTGGACGGACGGCTGGACGCAGCCACCCGACTGTGTCCACCGGCGCAATCCCCAGCACGACGGGGCTCGCTTCGTCGCTCGAGCCGAACACCGGATGCTGTTTCCATCCGTTAGCATCGGCTTCCCTGGAGACCTGCGCCGCCACCCATTGATAGATCTTGTCGAGCGTCGCATCCTTCTGCTGTCTGAGACCTTCGAGCAGATAGTAAGTGAAGAGGCCGTGAGAGTACTTCGCTAACTCATAAGAACTTTCATCCGTGCGGCTGGCCGCCAGAATCACACGGCCGGTGCCTTCCTTGATGTGATCGAGAGTCCGCGAAGATATGGACTGCGGAATGGTCACGGTCTGCGCCAGGGCGCCCTGGCTGTGGCAAGTGTCCAGGATTACAGCTACCTTTAACGCTCTGATCCGGGTGCGGACCACGGTGGTGATTTCGACCATGGGAATAGCGGTGGAATACAGGCCATCGAGCGAATCGACGTTGGTGTCGTAGGCCACCACGTAACTGGCGCCGGCCGCGTCCTGCTCCCGCGCGGTGCCGTGAGTGGCGATGTAGATCACCGCCAGATCGTCTTCCGTGGCGCTGCGCACCAGCCAGTTGAGACCGGCGCGGATGTTTACGGCCGTCGCTTCGGAATCGGCAATCAGGCGCACGTGGTCGGCGCGAAACCGGCCGTAGGTGGGATCGCGCAGCAACTCCGCCATCGATTGGGCGTCGTTGCGCGTGTACTTGAGATTGAGGCGCGGGTTTTGGAATTGGCCGACGCCCGCGATCAGCGCCCATTTGTGCGAAACGCCGGGCTGGTGGGTGTCGCGGGTAGCGTGGGCAGTGGAACCGGGAGCCGGGTTGTCGTGCGCCACGACTGCGACGCCGCGCGCCGGTGTGGCGAGGGTGAAGGGGTCTTCAGCGCTCTTGAGGGCTGGGGCGTTGCGTTCCCGCGCCTTCCCCAGCGAGTATTGCGGATTGCCCTGGCCGAGTTTGCGCTCGAACAGCGCCCGGTAATACCAGGCATCGCCATTTTCGTCGCAGGCCTCTTCGGCCTGCTTCAGCAGCAGCAGGCCGTTCGACAGATCGTCCCTGGCGGGCGAGGCGGAGACCAGCTCCAGCGCCCGGACCACCAAGTCCTTGGACACCGCGCATCCCTGCTGCGCGTGGCCCGCGGCCGCCAGCGCCAAGATGGCCGCCCACAGCCTCACTTGCTCTTCCCCTTTTTGGGCGGTGTCTTGGCGGCTGGAGGCTCCGCTGGATGGGACAGTTGCTTGTAGTGCTCCAGGGCGATTTCGATGCGGTTCACCGGCTCAATGAAGTACTTCTCCTGGGGATTGGCCTCGCCTGCCTTGCGGTATTCGATCACGGCCTGCTCGAAATAACGTCTGGCGCTGGCCGGGCTGTCCGCTTTGTAACCCAGCGCTTCGTCTCCTACACCGATGTTATACAGGCGGTAGGCATCGTCGTCCAAGCGAGGGAGCGGCGGCATGGTTTCCAATTCCTCGACGAACTTGGTCCATTGGCCGGCGTCGGCGTACCGGTTGTTTTGATCGAGCGCGCCGCGCGCCAGCATGACTTCGACCCGTTCGTTGGTATTCACCAGGCGGGCAGTCACCCGCTGCGCCGCGCGGTCCACCAGAATCTCGATGACGTCCTCCATGGTGTGCGGTTCGTCTTCGCCCTCTTCATTCTTGCGTCTGGCGCCCGGACGGGGGATTTTGCCGATGATCTTCTTGGTTTCGGAAACCGCGCTGCTCACCTGGTTGAACTCGTGGTCGTACTTGACGTTGATGGGCTCGGCATCCACGAACCTGCCCGCGTGCGTCCTGGCCTGATACGTCACCTGCAGGCGCCCGTTCACTTTCATGCCCGAGGGTTGCCGTTGTCCCTTGCTCTTCCCGGAAAGCAGCGTGTTGTACTCCGGCTTAGCCACCGCGTTGCAGATCAGAACCTTGAGCGAAATCAGCGTATCGGGCCTGTCGGGATTGAGCTCCAGTTGGCTGTCGAAGCGGATGAGGCTGGTTTCGATCATGGACTGCAATTTGCCGGCAGCCAGCTTCTCGCACGGGTCCTGCGGCTTCTCGGCCGAGACTTTGACGTCGAATGCGTTGCCTGGCAGCTTGACCGCGGCGGGCAACTTCCGTTCCAGAACGATGGTCTTCTTCAGCTTTCCGAAACCCTGGCCGGACAGCGAAGCCGGGTACCAGACGATCAAGCCGATGAGCAGCAACTTGCGCATTTCCCGGGACCTCGGTACTTAGAAGATCATATCATGAGCGATCTTGTGGCTACAGCGCTTGAAGATGACGATCTCCGGTGAGTGGGAGGCGCGGGTGGGAATCGAACCGGCCAATCCGACGTTTTCAATGTGCGGAAGAATCAGCGAACCCTACGGACGGGACGTTAGCTTCAAGAGCTCTGCGCACTGCCTTCAGTCGGCGAGCTTCTCCCGGAGATCAAGTAAGTCTATCCGGCGGGCCATTTGTCGAAGCTCCTTCCGGTGGAGTCTGACTGCATGCTCGTAAATACCTCTCGATGCTTGATCGAGCCGGCGATCCCAACCGTGTCCGTTTCTCATGCCAAACATCTCCGGAGCGAGTTGCGCTTCCACCGGGCCGAACTTGGCCCATCGAAAGATGAATGCTCCGAACTTCCGAATGCTCTCAATGATCGACGCCATATTCCTCTGTCCACTTACAATTATCCGCGGTCGTTTAGTGAGTTCACAGTCCTACCCATCCTGGTGGCGTTCCAGTACTTTTAGGGCAAATTACACGGCGCCGGGACCATGAACCGTCTGGATGAGTGAGTGGGCGGGAGCGGCGGGGAGTTGTGCAATCACGACAAATAGCCGCATCTTGCTGGAATGTCAGCCAACCTCGATTCCCGACGAATGGCGAAAAGGAAGTTGGAGGCGCGGGTCGGGATCGAACCGACGAATAAAGGTTTTGCAGACCTTTGCCTTACCACTTGGCTACCGCGCCCGTCAGGTAGGCCACTACTAGCAAAATAGCGTGGCCGGACCCATGAAGTCAAACTGGGTGTCGAACGGGCGGGGGCGAAGACCGCTCCCTGGGAAGCGAAGAAATTGCCCGCAAACGGGCAATGGGCAAGCTAAAGCATGCCCCACCAAGGCGAGGCATGCTTTAGCTTGCCCGATTTCTCACGGGTTCCGACGGTCGCGGCCCGGAAACGCCGCTACGTCTGCGGCACCGCATCCGGCGCGGTTGAGCGGTCCTTTCGCAGCCATTCCTGGAATCGCTCCAGGTAGAGGTAGATGACCGGCGTGATGTAGAGCGTCAGGAACTGGCTGACCACCAGGCCGCCTACCACCGCCAGGCCGAGGGGCTGGCGCGCGTCGGCGCCTTCGCCGTAACCGAGCGCGATCGGCAGCGTGCCGAACAGCGCCGCCACCGTGGTCATCATGATCGGCCGGAAGCGCAGCAGGCAGCCGCGCCAGATGGAATCGTAGGCGCTCGCACCCTGCCGCTGCGCGCCGATGGCGAAATCGATCATCATGATGGCGTTCTTCTTGACCACGCCGAACAGCATGATGATTCCCACGAAGCCGTACAGATCGAGCTCTTTGTGGAAAATCACCAGCGTGAGCAGCGCGCCGAACAGCGCCGAGGGCAAACCGGAGAGAATGGTGATGGGGTGAATGAAGCTCTCGTACAGTACACCTAGTACGATATAGATCACCAGGATGGCCACAATCAGCAGGATGGAGAGGTTCTGGAAGGAGCTCTGAAATTCTTTCACGGTCCCCTGAAAACCGGTGCTGATAGTGGCCGGCATGCGCAGATCGCGGATTGCGTCGTCCACCTGCTGCGCCGCCTGGCCGAGCGAGTATCCCGGCCTCAGGTTGAACGAGACCGTCACCGCCGGAAGCTGCCCGAAATGGTTGATCGAGAGCGGACCGGTCTGGCGCCGCATCGTCACCACGGCATCGAGCGGCACCAGCGGCCCCTGCGACGAGCGGATGTAGAGCTTGGAAAGCGCGTCGGGCGTCCGCTGGTACTGCGGCTCCACCTCCATGATGACCGAGTATTGATCCGCCGGAGCGTAAATCACCGACACCTCACGCGTGCCGTAAGCGCTGTAGAGCGCGTCCTGGATCTGCTCCGGGGTGACGCCCAGCGCCTGCGCGCGGTCGCGGTCGATATCCACCATCACCTGCGGGGCGTTGATCTGCATGTCGGTGTTGACGTCCACGAACCCCGGGATCTGGCGCATCCTGGCCGCCAGTCGCGGCGCCCAGGTGTAGATCTCGCTGAGGCTGGCGCTTTGCAGGGTGAGCTGATAGACGCTCGCCGAATTCTGGCCGCTCACCGTGATGGGCGGCGGGTTCTGCATGAACGTCATCAGCGCCGGAACCGCCGCCACCTTGGGGCGCAGCTCCTCGATGATCTGGTCCACGGAGAGCCGGCGCTCGGAACGGGGTTTCATACCGGCGAAGAAAAACGCCTGGTTGCCGCCCATCACGAACGCCCCCACGATCCGAACATTGGGGTCCGCGCGCACGATCTCGGCGATGGCGCGTTGGTGCCTCGCCATGGAATCGAACGAGATGTCCTGCGGGCCCTGGGTCACGCCGAACAGGAAGCCGCTGTCCTGGCTGGGGATGAAGCCGGTCGGCATGTTGAAGAAAAGATATCCCGTCCCCACCAGCATCAGAATCGCCACCGTCAGCGTTGCGAGGCTGTAGCGCAGAGCGATCCGGAGCGTGGATTCGTACCAGCGCAACAGCAGGTCGAATCCGCCCCCCAGCGCGCGATAGAGGAGGCCGTGCCGCGTCTCGTGCTCCGATTTCAGGAAGCGGCTTCCCAGCATCGGCGTCAAGCTCAGCGAGACGAAGCCCGAGATCAGGATCGCCACCACGATGGTCACGGAAAACTCGTGCAGCAGGCGGCCCACAACGCCGCCCAGGAACAGCACCGGAATGAACACCGCCACCAGCGAAAGGGTCATGGAAACGATGGTGAAGCCGATCTCCCGCGCGGCATTGACCGCGGCCGTCATGCGCGACTCGCCCATCTCCATGTGGCGCACGATGTTCTCGAGCATCACGATGGCGTCGTCCACCACGAACGCCACCGAGAGCGTCAGCGCCATCAGCGAGAGATAGTTCAGACTGTAGCCCAGCAGGTACATCACGGCGAACGTGCCGACGATGGAAAACGGCACCGCCGCGCCTGGAATCAGCGTGGCCGAAATGTTGCGCAGGAACAGGAAAATGACCATCACCACGATGCAGACCGTCAGCAGCAGCGTGAACTCGACGTCGCGAATCGAGTTGCGGATGGATTGCGACGTGTCGAACGCCACCGCGAGGCGTATCGAAGGGGGAAGCTCCCGCTGGAACTCCGGCAGCAGACGGCGGATGTTGTCCACCACTTCCACGGTGTTGGTCCCCGGCTGCCGGTCGATCGCCAGAATCACCCCGCGAACGTTGTTCATCCAGGCGATTTCCTTGTTGTTCTCGACGCTGTCGATCACGTTGCCCAATTGCTCCAGGCGCACCGGCGTGCCGTTGCGCCAGGCCACGATGATGGGGCGGTAGTCGGCCGCTTTCGCCAGCGTGCCGCTCGATTCGATGGTGAAGGCCTGCTTGTCGCCGTTCAACTGGCCGGTGGGTAGATTGGTGTTGCTGGCCGCGATGGCGCGCTGCACTTCGTCGATACCGATATTGTCCGCGGCCAGCTTGTCCGGATCCAATTGCACCCGCACCGCGTACTTCTGCTCGCCGAAGACCTGCACCCGCGAGACGCCGCCGACCATGGAGATGCGCTGCGCCAGCATGGTGTCCGCATACTCGGTCACGGTGTACAGCGGCAGCGTGTCGGAATCCACCGTCAGGTAGAGCACCGCCTGCTCGGCCGGATTCACCTTCTGATAAGACGGCGGGCGCGGCATACTGGGCGGCAGCCGGCCGCCGGCCGAGGCAATGTGGGCCTGTACGTCCTGCGCGGCGGCGTCGATATTGCGGCCCAGCGAGAACTGCACCGTAATCGAAGTGCTGCCCTGGGAGTTGGTCGAACTCATCTGCTGGATGCCCGCGATGGTCGAGAACTCCCGCTCCAGTGGCGTGGCCACGGTGGATGCCATAGTCTCCGGACTCGCCCCCGGCAGGCTCGCATTCACCTGGATGGTGGGGTAATCGACGCTGGGCAGCGCCGCCACCGGCAGCGCGCGGAACGCGACCGCCCCGAACAGCACGATGGCAAAGCACACCAGCGCCGTCATGATGGGGCGTTCGATAAAGATACGCGACAGGTTCACAGCGGCCCCGATCCGATCTTGGCGGCGTCCACCGCCCGCACCATGGCGCCCGGATAGAGCCGCAATTGGCCGTCCGTCACCACCGTGTCGCCAGGCGAGACTCCCTTTTCGATCACCATCTTGTCGCCGAATGCCCGGCCCGTGGTCACCATTCGCATCTCGACCGTGTTGTCCGGCTTCACCACGTACACGAACTGGCCTCGTTGGCCGGCCTGCACGGTTTCGGCGGGAACCACCGTCGCGTTCTTAATGGTATCCAGCGTCAGGACGGCGGTGACGAACTGGCCGGGCCAAAGCAGGCCATCGCGATTCTCGAAGGTGGCCTTCAGATGGATGGTGCCGGTGGTGGCGTCCACCTGATTGTCAATCACCGAGAGATACCCCGTAGCCGCGCGCCCGGGATCGTCCTGCGAGGTCACGCGCACCTCCAGTTTCCGGTTGGCGCTGAGACGCCGGATGGCCGGCAGGTGCTCCTCGGGGACGCTGAAGTCCACAAAAACCGGCGCGATCCGGTTGATCACCACCAGCGGCACGTCGTTCACCTTCACCAGGTTGCCGGCGTGTACCAGCAAATTCCCGGTGCGACCCGCAATGGGGGCGCGGATCTGGCAATAGCTCAGGTCGAGCTTGGCCCGGTCCACCGCGGCCTGGTCGCTGGCGAGCGCCGCGCGCGCGCTTTCGATGGTGGCCTGGGTGGCCTGCGCGGAGGCGCGCGAGACGTTGGCGTTGGTGCGCGACTGGTCGGCTTGCGAGCGCGAAGCCAGCCCGCCGTTTTGCAGCTCCGTTTGGAGAGCCGCGTCGCTGGCCGCGTACTTGGCCTGGGCGGAGTCGCGCGCCAGCGTCGCTTGGGCCTGTGCGATCTGCGCTTGGTCCCGCTCGACGTTGGCTTCCGCCTGGCGGAGCGCCTCCTCATACGGCCGCGGATCGATGGTGAACAGCAGATCGCCCTGGGCGACGTTCTGCCCTTCCGTAAAGGCGGTCCGAACCAGCTCGCCGGCGATCTGCGATTTCACCTGCACGATGGCGGAAGCCTCCACCGTCCCCACCACCCGCAGTTGGGTGGGGACGGACTCCTCGATGGCCTTGGCCACCGAGACGGGCACCGCTGGAGGCCCGCCCACGGGCCGCGCCTGCTCCCGCCTGCACCCGCCAAGCGCAAGCAGGCATGCGCTGAAAATCAGAATTTGGATTTGCCGCACCGATGACTCCCCGATCTACGAAGTTTAGCAGAGATTCCCCACCAACTCCTGGAGACGCGGGTGCTGCCGCAACGGGTCGAGGTTGCTGTCGTGCTGGTACCAGCCCTTTTGGGTCAAGCCGTTGCTGGCGGCTTTCTCCAGGCACTCGATGGCCGGCTCCGCCCGGCGCAGCGCCATCCTCTCGTCTTGACCGAGGGTCGCCTGGAGAGCGCGGACGACGTTTTCCGCTATCTCCCGCTGGATGGAGAAGATGTCGCTCATCTGGCGGTCGTAGCGGCCCGACCAGAGCTGAAACCCGCTTTCCGCATCGGTGAGCTGAACCACGATTCGCAACTGGTCCCCGGACTTGCGCACGCTCCCTTCCAGCAGCGTGCCAACCCGCAGCCGGCGCCCAATCCGGCGGGGGTCCGCATCCGGCGTCCGGGCATGAAACGAGGCGGTTCTGGAGGAAACCCGCAGGCCTTGGATCCGGCTGAGAGCGTCGAGGATCTCCTCGGCAATGCCCTCGCAGAAGTAGGCCTGGTCCCTTTCCCGGCTCATGTCGGCAAATGGAAGCACGGCCACTGAGGGAGCGGCCTCCGCCGGCAAGGGGGGCTCGTTGGCCAGTTCCGCCTCGCGGCTGCGCCACCATGCTTCCAGTTCCGGCTGGTAGGCGTAAACCGAGCCGAGTTTGTCGTGAACCAGCCGGTGAACCGGCAGGCCCTGCTCGCGTTCCCAACGCTGCACGGTTCGAGCGCCGCGTTTGAGGTAGGCGGCGATCTCCTTCCAAGAATCCAGCCGATCTCCGCCCCGGTCCGAGCCGTTCATCCGCTTCACCTGGTGGTGTGCGGCGCAAACTGCACGGAGTACGATCTCCCAAAGGGCAAACCGGGTACAGGCACGAAGTTTCGCAAAAGCAGCGAAATTCGAGCCAGTCCCCGCTTTGCAGCCCGTTCCGATATCCGACGATATCCGCGCCGCACTACACCAAGTTCAGACGAATCTGGTGCGCAAATGTTCCCTCTTTGCGGCAGGTAACACGCCAAAGCACGCCATGGTCCGCCATCCTTTGCCATGGCCGAGGCGGCGAACAACGGCAAGGAGAAATCGCCGCCCGCGAGTCGTCTTCCCCTACGACGGTTTGCGGAAGTGCATCGCCGATCCGCCAACCAGCCGAAAAGAATGGAGAGACACCCATGAAGAAAGCTGCTGTGACATTCGCTACCCTGTTCCTGCTTGCGGCGCTAGCAACCGCCAATGCCAAGACATATTCTGTGCAGTTGTTCGAACCCTCGATTGTGGCCGGGCACGAACTAAAGGCCGGCACGTACCACATCGAGGTGATGGATTCCAGTATTGTGATCAAGGGCGGCCAGACGCCCATCACCGTCCCGGCCCAACTGGAGAGGGCCGACACCAAGTACCCGGCCACCTCGGTGCGCTACGAGGTCTCCGAGGGCAAGAGGGAGATCAAGCAGATCAAGTTGGGCAACACCAACCTGAAGCTGGTGCTGGGCGCCGGCGGGTCCGACGCTGCGACAGCCGCCGGACAGACGGTCCGTTGAGGGGCGCGCCGGAAGCAGCCGCTGCCGGCGCTACTCCTTCCAGAACAGCTCCGCATCCGAACGGCGCACGTAGTTGGCATCCAGCGCCGCCGGGTCCGAAGCTTCGCCGCCGCGGAAACGTGCCAGCGCGATGCGCGCAACCGCGGCGGCCAGCGCCGGCGGCGCGGCCGCGATGGGGGCGTGCTCGAAGCGCGTTCCGGCCAGCGCGGCGCGGAACGGCGTGAAATCGGTCGAGACGAACTGGATGTCACCCTCCGGCAGCGTCTCGAGCCACGCCGGAAACTTCGTCACCACTTCCGGCGCAGCCAGCCGGCCGGTGGCGTCATACACGGCGCCGTAGATTTCGCCGCGGCGGGCATCCAGCACAACGGCGCGCAGCGGAGCGCTGCCGAAGGTGGCCAGCGCCTGGAGATTGGAAGCCGCCACCGCCGGTTTGCCCAGCGCCTCCGCCAAGCCCTTGACGCACGCCAGCCCCACCCGCACGCCGGTGAACGAACCCGGCCCCGAAGCCGCCGCAAAACAATCCACCATGGCGGGCGTCACGCCATGCCGGTCGAGCAATTGCGCCAGGTGCTCGTAAATCACGTGGGCGAACCCCCCGGGCGCATCGAGCGATATCTCCTGAACCAGCTCCTGGCCGCGCGCCAGCGCCAAGCTGCCGGATTCGCGGGTGGTATCGATCGCCAGAATCAGTGGATTCACTTATTCAGCCCGAAAGCCGCGTCCATGGCGTAGACCTTTCCGTTGGCGTTCATGCCGTACAGCCGCAGGTGCATGATCGCGGCGAAGTTCTTCGCCAGGCCCGCCAGCGGCCACATGGTACCTTTCTGCCCGGTGCCGATCACGCGATAGCCCTGGCCATCGGCCGCCACCTCGCCGGTCCACAGCCACATCATCGACCGCGTGGCGTGCGTCTCATGCGTGATCCTAGCGGCGTACGGCGTGGGCAGGATCACCGCGATGTCCCCGGAGGGCTGCTCGATGGCAAACGGCACCTTGGGGCTGTTCGACTCGATTTCCTGAAGCACGATCTCGCGCGATTCGAACTTGTACGACTTGTTCATGCCCTCCAGATGGCCTTCTCTCACCACGTGCAGCACCCAATCGTGCGACTTGTCGGGAGGTTCGCCGGTGAAATGGTCGCCGCTGAACTTCTTCTTCGACTTCACCACCTCGCCATCGATGGGATTCATCCAGTAGACTTCGTAGCCGTGTTTCTCGACGGTCAATTCCACCGGGCCAGGCTGGGCCACGTAGACCACGTACTCGGTGTCTTCGAGCGCGAGGGCCCGGCCGCCATCCACGTCGAAGTACGGCTCCAGCTCCCAATGGCGTGTTTCGGAGAAAAAATCGAACCACACGGTCATCTGTTTGGCGCCCGCGTCGCTGCCCGCATACGTGACGTACTGGCCGTCCATGGTGGCGTTCCACAGGCGGCGCCGGAAGGCCGCGGCGTCGCCCGCCTCGGGCCCAAGATCCAGGTTCACGAACGGAACCGCATAAAGCTGATGCTCGATGGCCCCCACGTTGTCGTCGGTGGTGCCGTACGCGGCGAAATCCATCCAGCCGTCATCCAGCAGCGGCGCGGAGGTCACGCTCGCGCCGGTGGTGCGCGGGTGCTGGTAGGGGTCCAGCTCCTTCAGCAGCCCGCCGATCTCCTTGAGCAGCGCGCGGCCGTCGGCGTAATCTTCGAACCGGTCCACCCCCTGCCAGGTGATGTTCATGGCCGCGTAGCGCCCCACTACGAAGCGAATGAAGCGGCGGCGCGCGACCCAGGTGGGAAAGACCTTGGTGAGGAAGCCTGGCCCGCCAGCCAGCACCAGATCCGCCGTGATGCCCTTTTCATTCAGGTAGCGGACGCGCTGGTCCAGCCGCTGGAATTGCGCCAGGTCCGGCGAGTCCGGCGACTGGTATGCGGCATCCTTCCCTTCTTCCATCACCACGCCGCGCAGGTGATTGAACTTCTGCGCGGCGCGCGCATCCGCCACCGCGCGAAACGCCGCGTCGTCCAGGAAGGCGAAGCGCATCTCGTTGGCGCCCATCCACAGGTGCGGCCGGTCGAGCCCCGCCGAGTCCCGTTCCGTGTATTCCCAATGATGCATGTTGGCGGCGCGGATGAACCCCGGCGCTTCGGAAGCGGCGGCGGTGAACGTGCCGGTCTTCGCGTTCCATTCCGCGATATTGCTGGTGACGAGGTAATCCCATTCGCCGGCCTCGGTGGGGGAGAAGCGGACCACCATGCGCCGGCCGCCATTCCAATAGCCGGGGAGCGCGTAGGTGTGACCGTGCGGGGAGCGGAACTCCACCTTCAGATCGACACTCACGTAGGGCTGGGGATTCGCGGCGGCGTCCCGATCACCGAGCTCGAAGGCCAGCTCGCAGGTGGAGTAGGCGGGAGTATTGTTGCACGGGACCTGCGCCCGGAGCGCCAGCGGAACCAGCGCCAGGAATACCGCGGCCAATCTCAAGCCCATAGGACCAGTGTAGACCGTCGCCCATGGCAATTCCGGCTAGAATGGAAACTCCCCGTGGAAAAGGAGAGCGGTCTCATGAATTCCAACGAACCAACTAAGGGCGCAGTGTCCCGGCGTGCCGCTGTTGCCGCCGGCCTGGCCCCCCTCGTCGTCGCACGCCATGTGTTGGGAGGCGCCGGCTACCAGGCTCCCAGCGACAAACTCAGGATTGCCGCCGTGGGCGTCGGCGGCGTGGGCGGCGACTATGTGGCCGGCTGCCGCAGCGAAGAGATCGTCGCGCTTTGCGACCTGGACCCCGAGTACTCCGCCCCGGTGTTCAAGCTTTACCCCAGGGCCAGGATCTACCAGGACTTCCGCCAGATGTTCGACAAGGAGCAGAAGAACTTCGACGCGCTGATCGTGGCCACGCCGGACCACTGGCACTCTCACCTGGTGCTGGCGGGCCTGGCCATGAACAAGCACATCTACTGCGCCAAGCCGATGACGCGCACCATCGCCGAGGCGAGGCGGGTGAAGGCCGCGGTGCTGGCCTCCAAGGTCACCACCAAGGCCAGCCTTCAGGATTCGCGCAGCTCCCCTTCCCGGGCCACCACGGAGTTGCTGCTGAGCGGGGCCATCGGGCCGGTGCGCGAGGTGCACTTCTGGACCGGCACCCACTGCCCCAGCGGGTTGGCCCGGCCGAAGGAGGTTCAGACGCCGCCCGCGGGAATGAACTGGGATGAGTGGTGCGGCCCATCCCCGGCGCGCCCGTACCATAAGATTTACCACTACGGCAACTGGCGTCCCTGGTGGGATTTCGGCACGGGCAACCTGGGCGATGTGGCCTGCCACGCGCTGCATATCTTTTATGACGAACTCGAGATGGGCGCGCCGGACTGGGTGGCGGCCGACGCGTGCCAGGCCTGCACCATCGACGGCAGGGTCGCGAACACCGAGTGCAACAGCATCGCGAACTACGTGCAGTGGCACTTTCCGGCCCGCGGCAAACACCCGGAGATGATGGCGTACTTCTACGATGGGGGCTTGCAGCCGCCGCGTCCGCTGAGCATGCGCCCCGAGATGGGGATGCCGGGCCGGGGCATGATGTTCGTGGGCGAGAAGGGCGTTCAGGTTTCCGCGTTCTATGGCGGGAACCCTTCGGTGCCGGACCATGTTCTACCCCAGCCGGGCCGGAAGTTTCAAGGGCTCCCCGGCGGCTGGCTCCTGCCGGAGAGCCGTTTCAAGGACTTCAAGCAGCCCGAACCCTATTTGGCGCGCTGCGAGCGAGCGGATCATTACACCGAGTGGATACGGGCGTGCAAAGCCGGCAAGAAGTCGATTACGCCCATCGAATTCGGCTGCGATCTCACGGAATTCGCCTTGCTCGGGACGGCCACGCTGCGGCGGTATAGCACGCCCGGACGCACTGAGGAGGGGTCGGTGGCGCGCCCTGGAGCTGTTTTTGGGGCATCTGGCCGATCGGACTCCGCAGTGGTGTGGATTCCCGCGTCGAATGACGGCCATGTGCACGACCCCAACGCCCGCCCCCTGGCGAACAACGGCACGGGAGCCACATACTGGCGAAGTTCCAAGGTCCTGATGTGGGATGCAAAGTCCGGGCGCTTCGCCAACGACGACGTGGCCAACGGTTACGTAGACATGCCGTATCGCAAGGAGTGGGACTACAGGGTGTAGGCGTTCCCAGGACTTCCGTATTTCAGAGACGGGCAACGAAACCCCGAAACTCTACCAACCACGGGAATCCATTCCCTCATGGCACCGGTAATATGGTACTAGTACTATTCTGTACGTTTTCGAGCTTGCCATTGGGAGGTTCTTCACGTATTATTAGAGATGTTTTCGGAGCTTTGGAGGACTAGATTTTTTATGAAACGACTAATCGTTTGCCTGTTCACGCTCTGCCTGCTCGCAGCCGTCCCGGCTTCCGCCGGCGTCGTTCTGTATACCAACGGGGCGCTTAACGGGACCATTGATGGTTGGAACATAACGAGCTTCGAGGTGACCGACTCATTTGTTATTTCGAGTGGCACGACCATGACAAGCTTCGATTTCGCCAGTTGGAATTACCCCGACTATCTCATATCGACTGTCGATTGGGCAGTCGGGACCACGGCGTTCGGGACCGACGTGGCCTCAGGCACGGCTAGTGTGTCTTCTGTGTACGATGGTGGTTACGAATCTTACAACATTTACACGGACACCGTTTCCGGGTTGAGCGTGGGGCTGAGCGCTGATACCTACTACCTTACACTCACCAATGCCGATGACGCTAGCGTTGACGGTCAGCCTTTCTACTGGGACGAAAACGACGGTCCGTCCACCGCATCTCAAACCAGTACCGGCGAGATTGGATCCGAGGCGTTTACTATTTACGGAGACACTTCCGTACCGGAACCGGGCAGCATGGCGCTGCTGGGTGGCGGAATCCTGGTGATGTTGGGCGCGCTTCGCCGCCGCAAGATCGGGTAGGGCCGGAGACAGATCCGCAAACTTAACCAGAAGGAGGGGCGCTGCAATCCGGCGCCCCTTTTTCTTTGCCGATTCGCACTCCCTTATCTCCGGCGCGCGTAGCTGAACATGGCGTCGAAGAGCAGCGGGACGTCCGTGACGAGCAACGAGGTCTGCAGGGAATCCGCGAGTTTCGATGAAGCGGCGCCCGCCAGGGCAGTATTGGAGATGAGGAAACCGCCCGGCTTGATCATGCCGGAGAGATTGACCCGGGCCAGCGACTGTTCCAAGGCATCGTAATAGAGAAAAATGTTCGTCCCGACAACCAGATCGAACCGCCGGTCCGGCGGGAGTGGGAGCGTTTGGAACACCACATTCATGTCGACGGGCGTAATCCTCATAACTACCTCGGGACGGATGCGCACGGCGCGATTCTTTATGGTGTTCCGGACCGCGGCGGGCACCGCTATCGGGGCGACCGGCGTGCCGACCTGGTCTCCCATCCTTTGCCAATACTTCCGAAAGCCGGCCACATAATCCGGGTTCCATTGCTCCGATATGGCACATAGCAACTGGACGGTGTAGGGCTGGCCGGCGGCGGCGTTCTTGCGGGCCCGCTCAATGTGCAGGTTGACTCGTGGAGAGATGTCGAACGTATAGACTTCGATGGCAGCGGGATCGGCGAGGCGCAATCGGACCAGCGAATCGACGACGGCGAACGGCTGGGTGGTTTGCGGCGGATAGAAGTCGGCGCCGAATTTCTTGTTGACGAAATCGAGGCCGGGGCCCACAATTGCCAGCCGATGGACGCCGCCGGGCTTCAGCAGCCCTTGTTGCGCCATCTCCCGCAGGTGCCGCTCGATCAGGTAGTCGGGATAGAGATCGCTGTCGGTGGAAAGGCCGCGGTCCTTGAATGCCTGAGAGTGGTCGACCTTGGCTTCTTCCCGGGTATGGGCCGCACTGTCCCGCTGGCGAGCCAGGCAGTCCAGGAGGTATGCCTTCGTTTTTGTCCGCCCGTCCGACGTCCTCAGGCTGAAGCCCTTCTTTTCCAGAAACTCTCGCATTTCCAGCATGCCCTCGGCGATGCGCGGGGCGGCCAGTGCGCGAATCAAGTCGTTGGCGCGATTCTCCGCCAGGCGGTTGGCGAAAGCACTGTGCCCGTATTCATCCAGGGTCGCATAACCGATGCGCGCTTCCTTGGTGTAGGTGACGCCCAGCCGCAACAGGTTGGAGAGCGTGAGTTCCTCGCCCTCCGCCAGGCGATCGCGGATATCGCGGTCGCGCCTTCGCACCCATTTGTCCCAGGCCCCAGCCGTGATCGCACCGCCGGTTTTCAGCCCGGGCGGTAGCGAGTCGCGCATCGCTACCAGCACGGGCTGGGCCGAGGCAAGGGACACGAATTCGGGCGTCTGTGCGCGGCAGAGCGTGAGAAAGCACAAGAGCAGAACACATCGGGCCGCCAAGCTTGAGATGCAGGCCAGCATTCCCACAGCATAACAACACGCGGCAGAGCGATTGGGGGTTGCGTAGCCTGTCACCGAATTGTGGCACCATTAGACAAGTGCCACTTACTTGCTATCTGGACGCATTTTCTGGAATCAGCGGCGATATGCTGGTCGGCGCGCTGGCGGACGCCGGCGCGGACCACGACGCCATTTCCAACGCCATCGCCTCGCTCGAGAGCGGTGCCACGGTTTCTTTCGAGAAGGTCAAGCGCGGCGGCATCGGCGCCACCAAGTACCACGTGCAGGTGCAGGAGGAGCACGTTCACCGGCACCTCTCGCACATCGTGAAGTTGATTGAACAGGCCGATATTCCCGAACGCGCCCGGCGGAATGCCATCGCCGTCTTCCGCCGTCTCGGCGAGGCGGAAGCGCAGGTCCACCAGGTGCCCATCGAGAAAGTGCATTTCCACGAAGTGGGCGCGGCCGATTCCATCGCAGATATTGTGGGCGCCTGCCTGGCGTTCGACCTGCTCGACATCGGCGCCATCGTCTGCTCGCCGCTGAATGTGGGGAGCGGAACGGTCAAGACCGAACATGGCCTTCTGCCCGTGCCCGCGCCGGCGACGGCGCTGCTGCTGGTCGATGTGCCCGTGTACGCGCGCGGCCCCGCGGTGGAACTGACCACGCCCACGGGCGCGGCGGTGGTAGCCACCTTGGCGAATTCGTTCGGCGTGCTGCCGCCCATGAAGGTGACACGCACCGGGTACGGCGCCGGCGGCCACGATTTTCCGGAACAGGCCAACGTGCTGCGCGCGATGCTCGGCGAACCCACGGGAGCCGACGAAGCCCTCCACGTTTGGGTGATGGAAGCCAATATCGACGATCTCAACCCGCAGGTGCTGGCCTATGCCGCCGAGCGGCTGCTCGCAGCCGGCGCGCTGGATGTCACGGTGCAGCCCGTGGTCATGAAGAAGGGCCGGCCGGGCCACCTGCTGCACGTCATCGCCAGGCCGCAAGAGCGCGAAGCGCTGGCCCAGCTTATCTTCGCCGAAACATCCACCCTGGGGCTGCGCGTCTATCCGGCCGAGCGGCGGGTGCAATCGCGCACATTCGCCGAAGTGGAAACACCCTACGGAAAAGTGCGCATGAAGGTTTCGAGCGAAGGCTCCTACGCGCCGGAATACGAAGACTGCCGCAAACTGGCGCTCGAATCCGGCGTGGCATTGAAACAGATCATCGCCGAAGCGAACTACGCATACTTCAACCAATCGAAATGAAATACTACCTCACTACACCCATCTACTACGTGAATGCCGCGCCGCATATCGGCCACGCCTATACCACCATCGTGGCCGACCTGGTGAAGCGATTCAAGCGCATGCAGGGCTATGACGCCGTGCTGACTACCGGCTCCGACGAGCATGGTGTCAATGTGGAGCGCGCCGCCCAGCGCGCCGGTAAAACGCCCAAGGAATTCTGCGACGCCATCGCCGGCGAATTCGAGCGGCAGTGGCAGTTGCTGGGCCTCCAGATCGATCATTTCCAGCGCACCACCAACCCTCAGCACGCGCGCGTGGTTCAGGATCTGTTCGAGCGGTGCCGCAAGAACGGCTATGTCTACAAAGGGTCGTACACCGGCCAGTACTGCATTTTCGACAACCTCTACGTCAACGAGGCCAAGCCCGGCGATCCCTGTCCCGATTGCGGCCGGCCGACGGAGACCATCACGGAAGAGAATTTCTTCTTCAAGTTGTCGGCCTTTGAGGACAAGCTGCTCGAGCTCTATGAGCGCGACCCACAATTCATTCAACCCGAGACCCGCCGCAACGAAGTCATCTCGTTTGTCCGCGCGGGGCTAACCGATCTCTCCGTCACCCGCACCAATATCAAATGGGGCATTCCCGTGGTTGGCGAAGCGCCGCACGTGTTCTACGTCTGGTTCGACGCGCTCACCACCTACATGAGTGCGGTGGAGGGCGAGGGTCTGTGGCCGGCCGATCTGCACCTGATCGGCAAGGAGATCGTGCGTTTCCACGCGGTCTACTGGCCGGCCTTCCTGCTGGCCGCCGGGTTCGAACTGCCCAAGCGCATCTTCGCCCACGGCTGGCTGCTGTTCGAGAACGACAAGATGAGCAAGTCGCGCGGCAATATCGTGCGCTCCGAGCCCATCCGCCAGGTGATGGGCGCCGATGCGCTGCGCTATTTTCTGCTGCGCGAAATCGTGTTCGGGCAGGATGGCAGCTTCAGCTTCGACGCGCTGGTGAGCCGCTACAATTCCGACCTCGCCAACGGCCTGGGGAACCTGGCCAGCCGCACGCTCACCATGATCGGCCAGTACCGCGCCGGCGTGGTTCCCGAAGGCGCCGAGCCGGAGATCGCCGCGCTGGCCAACGCGACCATCCGCTCGGTCGAGGATTCGTTCGACCGATTCGAGTTTTCCAAGGGCCTCGAGGCCGTGTGGGCGCTGATCTCCGCGCTGGACAAGTACATTGTGAAATGCGCCCCATGGAAGCTGGCGCGCCAGTCCGACGACGTTTCGCGGCAGCAGCTCAGTACCACTCTTTACACCGCCGCCGAAGCGCTGCGCATTGCGACGGCGCTGCTGGCGCCGGTATTGCCGCAATCGGCGCCCAAGATCTGGACGCAGCTTGGCATGACGGAGCCTGTCGAATCGGTGCGCTTCGCCGCGCTCGCATGGGGCGGGCTGCAACCGGGACAAAAGATCGGAGAAGTCTCCGGCGTGTTTCCGCGCATCGAAATGAAAGAGGCCGTGGCCACCATGCGGGCGCTGGAAGAAAAGGCGACCGCCGAGCAGGCCGTGCTGATGGGCAAGAAGGTTGAGCAGACCCCCAAAATTCCCATCGACGATTTTGCCAAAGTGGATCTGCGCGTGGGGATGGTGCTCTCCGCCGAGCGCGTGAAGAATTCCGACAAGCTGATGCTCATGAAAGTGGACATCGGCGAGCCGGAGCCGCGCACCATCGTCGCTGGAATCGCCGAAGCCTACACGCCCGCGGACCTGCTAAACCGCAAGGTGGTGATCGTCGTGAACTTGCAGCCGCGCAAACTGAAGGGCATCGAATCGAACGGGATGATTGTAGCCGCTTCGGTAGGCGACGGAAAGCCCGTGCTGGCCGGGTTCCACGAAGACGTTCCAGTGGGAGCGCGCCTCAGGTGAGCAAGCCGTGAGGCTGATCGATTCGCACGTTCATCTGGACGACCGGAAATTCGACGCGGACCGGGAGGCGGTAATCGAGCGCGCGCTGGCCGCGGGCGTAGAACGCATGATGGCCATCGGAACCGGCGGCGGCCCGCCCGATCTGGAGACGGCTATCCGCCAGGCGGAGCACTATCCGTTTATATTCGCCACCATCGGGGTGCACCCGCACGACGCTTCCAAAGCCACGGCTGAGACCTTCGCGCGCTTGCGCGAGTTGGCCGCGCACCCCAAGGTGCTGGCCATCGGTGAGATCGGCCTCGATTACCACTACGATTTTTCGCCACGGGAGCTGCAGCGCGCGGTGTTCCGGCAGCAACTGGAAATCGCCGCCGAGGCCGGCAAGCCCATCGTGATCCACTCGCGGGAGGCGTGGGCGGAGACGATGGCGCTGGTGGGGCAGGCCCATCGCGGCATCATACACTGCTTCACCGGAGATTCCCAACAGGCACGCGAGGCGCTTGACCTCGGCTTTCACCTGGCTTTCGGGGGCGTGCTCACATTCCCCAATGCGGAAGCCGTGCGCGAGGCAGCCCGCATAACCCCGGAGGACCGGCTGCTGGTGGAGACGGATTGTCCGTACCTGGCGCCGGCGCCATATCGCGGCCAGCGCAATGAGCCGGCGTTTGTGGTAGAGGTGGCGCGGCGCCTGGCGGAGGTCCGTGGGTCGACGCTCGACGAAATTGCCGGGCAGACGACGCGGAACTTCGAACGGCTGTGTTTGCGGGGCGGGGCCGCTAACGGGTAAACTGGTTAACTTCCATGAATTTGGGCAAGGTGGGGCAGATCTTCACGGCGCGCGAGGTTTTCGACCTGATCCAGGACGAGCTGGAGCAGGTGGAAAAGAAGATTGCGGCCGAATCGGTCGCCTCGGTAGACGCGGTCACGGCCATCGGCCAGTACCTGCAATCCAGCGGCGGAAAGCGCCTGCGGCCCTCGCTGCTGCTCCTCTCCGCCAAGCTCGTGGGAGACGGGGGAGCCACGGCCGTCCAACTGGGCGCGGTAGTCGAGCTGATTCACACCGCCACCCTGCTGCACGACGATGTCATCGACGGCGCCGAGACGCGGCGCGGCCGCCCCTCGACTAACGTGAAGTGGGGCAATCACACCTGCGTCCTGGCGGGCGACTGGCTCTATATGCAGGCCTTCCAGATCGCGCTGCGCGAGCGCCAGTTTCAGATTCTTGACCTGCTGATCGGGCTCACCCAGATCATGGTCGAAGGCGAGCTGTTGCAGCTCGAGCGCATCGGCCACATCGACGTCACCGAAGCCGATTGCATGGAGCTGGTGGACCGCAAGACCGCGCGCCTGTTTTCGGTGTGCGCGCGCCTGGGTGTGCTGGCCGGCCACGGCGACGCGCGCACGCAGGAGAAGCTGGGCGAATACGCCTGGAACCTCGGCATGGCGTTCCAACTGGTGGATGATGTGCTCGACTTCACTGCCCGCGAACAGACCTTGGGGAAGCCGGTGGGCGGCGACTTGCGCGAAGGCAAGGTGACGCTACCGCTGGTCTACGCTCTCGAACGCGCCACCGCGGCGGAGCAGCGGCTGGTGGAGACCGTTCTTCGGCAGCGCAGCTATCGAGAGGCGCCGTTTGCGGGAATTCTGGCGCTGCTCGACAAGTATCAAGGCATCGAGCGGGTGAAAGAACGCGCCCAGGCGTTCACCGACAAGGCGCGGGGGATCATCAACGAGTTCCCGGAATCGCCGTACCAGCGGGCACTGCTGGCCGTGACCGAACTGGTCACGGAACGCGATCACTGAACACCATGTCCGACGGGCCCAGGCCGTGCCATTCGCACCAATCCAGCCACAAACGCGCGTAGCTGGCGGTGATGTAATCGTCCTCCGCGAATCCCAATTTCCGCGCGGCGCGGTCGATCCATTGCGGAGTTCCTTCCAGCTCCAGATAGACGCCCACCGGCGTTTCGTCGAGCGTGGCAATCCCAGAGCGACGGGGCTGGCGGTACTCGGTGCGATACTTTTCATAGCGGAAGACCGGGCCCAGGCCGAGCCGCTCAATGATGGCGGCCATGGCGCGGGCATCGGAGATTTCCAGCTCCAGCTCTTCCCTGCTCTTGTGCCGCCCGACATCCGGCGGCCCCTTGTAGGTGACCGTGGCCACGCCGCCGGCCTGGCGCACGCGCAGCAGCGTCGCGGCTCTGCGCAACGAAAGCTCCGGCGTATCGAACACCATGTTGGACTCGAAGACTCTGCGTTTGGAGACCCGGAAACCGGACGCGCGCAGCAGACCCCGCGCGGTTTTCACGTCCGGAACCGCCAGCTTGATTTCGGTTTCTCTCGCGGCGTGTGTCATGGCTTTGCGTAATGGGTGCTCACGTACCGGCTTAGGATGTCGATGAATTCGGCGACGATGCGCTCGCCCTTGAGCGTCGTCAGCAGGCGCCCATCCACGTAGACCGGGGCCTTAGGATCCTCGGATGTGCCGGGCAGCGAGATCCCGATATTGGAATGTTTGGATTCGCCGGGCCCGTTCACCACACAGCCCATCACCGCCACCGTCATGGTCTCGACACCCGGATAATCCGGTTTCCACCTGGGCATCTGGTCCCGCAGGTAGGTTTGGATCTGGTCCGCCATCTCCTGAAAAAAGGTGCTGGTGGTGCGCCCGCAACCCGGACAGGCGGTCACCTGCGGGGTGAAGCTGCGGATGCCGAGCGATTGCAGGATCTGCTGCGAGACCGTCACTTCTTCGGTGCGGTCGCCGTTGGGCAGCGGAGTCAGCGACACGCGGATGGTGTCTCCAATGCCCTCCTGCAACAGCGGCGCCAGCGCGGCGGTAGAGGCCACGATTCCCTTGCTGCCCATGCCGGCTTCCGTCAGACCGAGGTGCAGCGGATAATCGCAGGCGGCCGCCAGGGCGCGGTAAACGCCGATCAGATCCTGCACGCCGCTCACTTTGGCGCTGAGAATGATGCGGTGGTGGGCCAGCCCGTGGCGTTCCGCCGCCCGTGCCGATTCCACCGCGCTCGCCACCATGGCGTCGAGCGTCACTTCGCGCGCGTCCTTGGGTTCCGGCGACTTCGAATTCTCATCCATCATGCGCGTCAGCAGCGCCGCATCGAGCGACCCCCAGTTCACGCCGATGCGCACCGGCTTGTGGTTCTCGATGGCCACCTCGATCATGGTGCGGAAATTGTCGCCGGTCTTGCGGCCGATGTTCGCATTGCCGGGGTTGATGCGGTATTTGGCCAACGCGCGGGCGCACTCGGGATACTTCTTCAACAGGATGTGCCCGTTATAGTGGAAGTCGCCGATGATGGGCACGCGCACGCCGAACTGGTCCAGCGTGTCAACGATCCTGGGCACGGCGGCGGCCGCCTGCTCGGTGTTGACGGTGACGCGGACCAGCTCCGATCCGGCGCGCGCCAGCGCCAGCGCCTGGTTCACGGTGGAAGGCACATCGGCGGTATCGGTGTTGGTCATGGACTGCACCACAATGGGATGCGTGCCCCCAACCTTCACACCCCCGACATCCACCACGACCGCCTGGCGGCGGGGTCTCACAGCCATCTATTCCCTCCGGTCGGAAACTCTCATTTTACCATTCCAACTTCCGGGGACCGGGAGCGCCGCCGCGCCATGCTAGATTCGAATTAGTGACCGTAAAGCAGCAGAAGCGCCGCCCAGCGCCCCCAGTCACAGCAGTTCCTGCCTCCTCACCCCTGGCAATCGAAGGGTTTCTGGAACGCCATGGCCGGACCATCGCCGTGGCCTTGGTTCTCTTTGCCTCCATCCGGATTATCGCCACCTACACGGTCTTCAGCCACACCTACGACGAACCCGCCCACATCGCCTGCGGCATGGAGTGGCTGGACAAGGGTGTCTACCGGTGGGAGCCGCAGCATCCTCCGCTGGCGCGAGTGGCAACCGCCCTGGGCCCCTATCTGCTGGGCGCTCGAAGCCATTTCACGCCAGGAGTGGACGCCGCTTCGATGTTCGAAGAGGGCCTTGCCATCCTCTATTATGGCCACCACTACGATCTGACGCTCGCGCTGGCGCGTCTGGGAGTTCTGCCGTTCTTTTGGATCGCGTGCCTGGTGGTGTACTGGTGGGGGCGGCGCTATTTCAGCGGGTCCGTGGCGGTGGTGGCGGTCTTTCTGTTCAGCTTTCTTCCGCCGGTCCTGGCCCACGCCGGGCTGGCCACAACCGATATGGCGCTCACGGCTTTCCTGGGAGCCGCGTTTCTTACCGGTCTGATCTGGGTGGAGCATCCCACCCTGGGTCACGCAGCGCTGTTCGGCGCAAGCACCGGCCTGGCCATGCTTTCGAAGTTTTCCACGTTGGCGTTCTTTCCGGCCGGCGCGGGTTTGGCGTTGGCCTGGTATTTCGCCACCGAGCGTCCCAAGCTGGGCTGGCTTCTCAGCGCCGCCAGGAAGAGGATACCGTCGCTCGGACTGGCGGTTCTGGTGGCTTGCCTGCTGATCTGGGCCGGTTACCGCTTCTCATTTAATAAGGTGCCCGCGCCGGAACTCTTTCAAGGTATTCAAGACGTGATGCGGCACAACGCCGAGGGACACCCCTCCTTTCTGCTCGGCGAGCGCAGCAATACGGGCTTCTGGTATTTCTACCCCGTGGTGATTGCGGTGAAGACGCCGATTGCATTCCTGCTCCTGCTGGCCGGCGGCGTGGCGTTGGCGGTTCGGAAGCGGTCGTGGTTCCGGCGCGCCGGACCTCCGCTGGCGCTTTCGGCCGGCATTATGCTGGTGGGCGTGTTCACCCACATCAATATCGGCGTTCGTCATATCCTCCCCGTGTATATCGGATTCTCGCTACTGGCGGCCGCCGCCGCCATCGACTGGTTGGAATTGGGCCGCGCGCGGAAGTGGATCTTGATCGCCGTCGCCGTGCTGGTGGTCTGGCTGGCCGGCTCTTCCCTTCTGAGCCACCCGGATTACCTGGCCTATTTCAATGAATTCGCCTTCGGCGAACCCCAGAACATCCTAGTGGATTCCGACCTGGACTGGGGGCAGGATGTGAAACGCCTGGCCACGCGTTTGCGCGAGGTGGGCGCGCAGCGGTTGACATGGGTTCCCCTCCAGGTTACGGATTTCGAGAAGGAGTTTGGTTTCCCGCCGATCGACATGCGCATGGACGTGCTGCATCCTGCTCCGGGCTGGAACGCCGTCAGCATGACGGTCTTGAAACAGAGGCGCCTGGGGTTGTGGGACGGCTATCCGGGACTGACCGTGTGGCCAGACCGGATCAAGCCCACGGAGAAGGTAGGCAAATCCATCTGGTTGTGGTACTTCCCGCCGGAACCGGGAACAGCCGCGCAATAGTTCAACGTCATGCGAAAGAAATCCAAGAATGCGACACCGGTGGCAAAAACGCCGCCGGCACCAGCGCCACCAACGACACCGGCGACAAGATCGCCGGCGCTACTGTACGTGCTGGCATCCGTATTGCTGCTGGTCCCCTGCTACTGGCAACCGCGCTTGCAGTTGGGCGACCTCTCGAGCCACATCTATAACGCGTGGCTGGCACAGTTAATCGAAAGCGGGCGAGCACCGGGGCTGGTCATCGTTCCGCAGACGACCAATGTACTTTTCGATCTCATGCTGAGCGGGCTTTTCAAGGCCCTCGGGGCGGAAGCGGCACAGCGGATTTCGGTTTCCCTCGCGGTGTTGACGTTCGTCTGGGGAGCCTTCGCGTTCGTCTCGGTGGTGGCGGGCCGCCGCGCCTGGGGCCTGATGCCAGTGATCGCCATGCTGGCATATGGCTGGGTGTTGCACATGGGCCTGTTGAACTTCTATCTGAGCCTCGGATTGTGCTTCTGGGCCCTGGCTCTGGCGTGGGAATGGAAGCCCCGGCGAGTGGCTGCCGCAGCGCCCGTTTTGATACTCGCGTACGTGGCCCACGGGCTGCCGGTGGCCTGGACCGTGGCCCTGCTGGCCTACGTGTGGGTGGCCCGCCCCATGACGCCGCCGAAGCGCGCCATCCTGATGGCCGCCTCGCTGGCGGTGATGGTCGCGGCGCGCGCCCTGGTGACCGGCATGATGTCCTACATATGGGTGCCGCAACAGATCATAACGATCACGGGGATTGACCAGCTTTGGGTCTTCGATGACAAGTATCTGGTACCGTTCCTCGGATTGCTGCTGGTTTCGGTGTTGTTGTTTGTGCGCTTGCTCGGCAAGTCCGGCGCTCGCGACGTGGTATCGGGCCTGCCGTTCCAGATTGGCGTCCTCAGCGCGGCGGGAGTCTGCATCGTCCCCACCAGGTTGCAGATTCCCGGTTACAACCACGCGCTGGTATACATCGCCGAGCGCATGTCTCTGGCCGTGGGCATCTGCTTGTGCGCAGTGCTGGCGGCGGCGCCGATGCGCGCGCACCACCGCTACGCGATGGGGGTGCTGGCGCTCCTGTTTTTCGGTTTTCTCTACCGGGATGAGAGCGCGCTGAACGCTTTCGAAGCCCGGATGACGCGGTCGGTGTCGCAATTGCCGCCGGGGCAGCGGGTGGTGAGTGCGATCGACGATCCCACCCTCCGCGTCAACGCGTTGGTTCACATGATCGACCGCGCGTGTCTGGGCCGGTGTTACAGCTACGCCAACTACGAACCTTCCACCGCGCAGTTCCGGATTCGAGCCGTGGCCGAGAATCCGATCGTGGTCTCGACCTACGAGGATTCGTGGTTCTTGCAGACCGGCAGCTACGTAGTGAAGGAGCGCGACCTGCCGCTCTACCAGGTGGCCCTGGACCAGGCCGGCCACATGGTCATCCGTATTCTGGCGGCCGGCACACAATCCGGGATCACGTACTGGAACGTGCTGTAAATCGGCGTCAGCGCGCACCGGAGCGTGACATCGTCAAAACGTCACCCATAGCCTCGACAAGTGCCAGTCCGATTCGGCCGCCAGCCGCCGACCAACCCGAATGCCCAAAGGACACGCGCCCGTGAAGATGCTGCACGGCGAAGGCCTCGCTCACCGGGCGGTGCGAGATCGGTTCGATCCGCTGCCCCCACAGGCAGTTGTATCCGTCTCTCCCGGATGTAAAGCAAAGCGTATTCCCGTCTCGCGAGCAGTTCGCGTAGTCGCCGGTCCGCGCCTCCGCGATTGCGATCCAGGCGCTTTCGGGAATCGGAGATGAGCCGATTTCTTGGCGGCCGTGGCTCCCGCGGCCGCCCACAACCCATGGGCGACAATATCCATGACCAATTCTCAGCCAGCCGTCACTCGTATCGCAACGCGTCGATGGGGTTGATGCGGGAGGCTTTTACGGCGGGATAGATTCCAAAAATCACACCCACGGCGAAGGATACGCCAAAGGCAATGACGACGCTGGAGGTGGTCACGATGGTCTTCCACTCGGCGGTGCGAGCGATCAGCCAGGCCAGGAAGAAACCGAAACCGATGCCGAGCAGGCCGCCACCGATAGAGATCAGGACCGACTCCGTGAGGAACTGGCGTACGATATCGAAACGGCGCGCGCCGATGGAGCGGCGAATGCCGATTTCGCGGGTGCGCTCCAGAACCGTGGCCAGCACGATATTCATGATGCCGATGCCGCCCACCAGCAGCGAGATGGCCGCGATTGCCACCATGACGTAAGTGAAGATGGTCTGGGTACGCTTCTGCTGGGCCAGCAGGGCGGCGGGAATGGTCACACTAAAATCCTGGATGTTGTGGTGTGTTGAGTTCAAGACGGCGGTCACCACTTTGGCGACTTCGATGCTGTCGGCGTCGGGGCGGAGGCGGAGATCGATGCCGTCGAGAGCGTCCTTCATGTCTTCGCTCTGGTCCCAGAAGCGGTACTGGAAGGTATTGAGCGGAATGTAGACGATGTTGTTGAGATCCTGCATGGCGCCGCCGGTGTTCTGCGCGCCGGCCATGAGCTGTTCGGCGAGAACGCCCACCACTTCGAGCCACACATCGTTGACCTTGACGAACTTGCCGACGGCTGAGCCATAGCCGAGCAGGTTGATCTTGGCGCCCTCCCCGAGGACGCAAACCTTGGAGCTGGCGGCGTCGTCGGCGTCATCGAAGAACTGGCCTTCGGCCAGACGCAGGCTGTGGATGACGGCGTAGGCTGGGCGAACGCCGTACAGTTCGGGGATGTCGCGCGAAGGCTTGGGGAGCACGGAGCCGGGGTGCAGCGTGCGGCGGGCCGATAGGATTTCGAGGGCTTCGATGTTGGCGTTGAGGATGCGGACATCGCGCTCGGAGAGGCCGGGCGAGGAACGGCGCCGCTGCTGGAATTCCTCCTGGCTGGCGGCGGGCCGGGATTCCACCAGGACGTTGCGAACGCCGAGCTGCTCGATGAAGCGCAGGGATTCCTCGCGCGCGCCGGCGCCGATGGCCAGCATGCCAATCACCGAGCCTACGCCGAAGACAATGCCCAAAGCCGTCAGCAGGGTCCGCGTCTTTTGGGCGCGGAGGTTGGCCAGAGCCTGGCCGATGTCGGAAGGGGCGAAGATCATTGTTGTAGCGCCTTCATCGCGCTTGGGGGAGCGGCGGCGGATTTGCTCTGCTGATCGGGACTGGACATGGCCACGATACTGCCCTCGGAGACGCCGGTGAGCACGGCCTGGCTTTCGCTGCGGCGCACCAGGGTGACGTCGCGCGGCATGAAGCCGGCGGGGGTCTTCAGGTACACGAAGGTACGGCCATCGCTTTCGAACAGAGCCTGGGAAGGGACCCAGGTGACGTTATCGAGGGATTCGATGGTGATGACCAGGTTAGAAGTCATGCCGGGACGCAACTCGGGAGAGGGCTGGTCGAGGGAGATGCGGCACTCGAAGTGGCGGTCCCAGGACGAGCCGCCGGTACCACCGATGTTTTTCACGTGGCCCGGAAAGCTCTTGCCGGCGAGGGCCACCACGGCGACGGAGACTTTCTGGCCGGGCGTCAAGTGGCCGCGGTCCAACTCGCCAACCTGGGCGCTCACCTCCCAGCTCTTGAGATCGGGAATCTGGGCCACGGCCATGCCTGCGTTAACGTTATCGCCAAGCTGGAAGGGGAGCAACGTCATGCCCTAATAGCCAATCATGATGTTGGTATTCTGCTGGATGTTGACGTAGCCGGAGGTCTTGGCTTTCAGGGTCATGCCGTCGATGGTTTTTTGTGCGATTCCCATCATCACCTTGGCCCGGTTCAGGGCGGCCTGTTGAATGGCGATGCCGGCGGAGGCGGTGGCTTTCTTGTTATTGAGGTCCTGCTCGGCCTGGTGCTGGCGGTTCCTGGCAGCGTCCAGCGCCAGCAGGTTCTGACGCGCGGCGATGGCGGCCAGCAGGGGATTTTTGCGAATATCGAGTTCGGCCAGCTTGACGTCGGCAGTGGTGGATTCAACCTGGTAGCGAGTCTCCTCGTCCAGGGCCTGGCTATCGGCCTCGGCCTTGACGACCTGCTGCTCGGCTTCGGCGAGGTCGGCTTCGGCCTCGCGCAGGTTGTACTCCTGTTGGGTGGTGTCAAGCTCGACGACGACATCGCCGGCTTCCACCAACTCGCCAGGCTCGCGAAGGTAGGTGATGGCCACGGTGTTGCCACCCATCTGGGGAGCGGTGAGCATTTCGGAGTTTCCGCCCTGGAGCTCCCCGCGGGCAGCTACGGTAATGGTTACGCGGCCTCGTTTGACGCGGGTGGTGGGGAGTTCCGCAGCGGAAGATGAGGCGGTGACCCTGGCCACAATCCGGATGGCGCCCCAGGCGATGGCAGCCACCACTGCCAGCACCGCGGCCGAGACCAGCAGGCGTTTCCTCATTTCTTCTGGTCCTTCTTCTCCGCGTCGACCAGCGCAACCATGGAGCCCGCGGGGATGCCGGAAATGGCCACTTCATCGGGGTTTCGAGCCTGCACCTGAACTTCGACGGGCCGGTAACCGCCATTGCGGGCCAGGTAAACGATGGGTTTTCCGTTGCGCGTGAAGAGGGCTTTGGCGGGGATGCTGATGGCGTTGGGGAGGCGACTGACGACGATGTCCATACCGCCGTTCATGCCGGGACGGAGGCGCGGATCGGGATGGGCGATGGAGGCGTAAGCGTGGAAGTTGCGGGTGGGAGGCCATCCGTAGCTCTGTTCGGCGAGCAGGGAAATGTGTCCGATGCTGGCGGCCATGGTGAGCTCGGGGAGGGAATCGACGCGGACCCGCGCCTCCTGCTTATCGGCGATGCGGCCGCGGTCGGTCTCTTCCACCATGGCGTCCAATTCGAGGGTGTCGAGATCGGGCATTTCGGCGAGGATCATTCCCGAAAAGGCGTTGTCGCCCACTTTGAAGGGCTTGGCGTTCAAATAGCCTTGCGCATAGTTGAATCCGAAAACCACAAAGCCGGCGATAGGGGCCTTGATCTCCATTTGAGCGATGCGGGATTTGGTGAGGTCCACATCGGCCTGCGCCTGGTCGCGCTGGCGCGTCAGGGAAGCGATCTTGGACTTGTCGGAAGCGGCATGGAGCGCGACGGTAGCCTCCGCCACCTTGCTCTTCTGCTCGGCGACGCCCAGGTCGATGCGGCTCTCTTCTCCCTGGAGACGGCTCACGATTTCGGTCTTGGAAGCTTCCAGCCGGGCACGCTCGACGGTATAGTTCGAGTCGAGAAGATCGCTGTTATCCTGCTCGGCGGTGATGCGCGCCTGGGCGATGGCCTGATCGAGCGTGGCCTGGGCCTGGCGCAACTGGGCCTCCTTCTGCTGGAGCTGCTGTTGAGCGCTGGAAGAGTCGAAGCGGATGATGGGGTCGCCCGCCTGGACCGGTTCGCCGGCAGGGGAGAGCCAGGCGATGCGCAGATTGGGAACCATGGGGGTGACGATCTGGACCGAACGGGCCGCCTTCAACTCGCCACGGCAGCGGACGATCACGAGGAAATCGCTCTGGCGCGCGGGAGCGACTGGCAACGTGGCGCCAGCTTGCACATGACTGAGATGGTAGACCCCGGCTGCGGCGCCGCCCAGCGCCACGAGCGCGGCCGCCACCGCCGCCCAAAACCGGATGCGCCTGCCACGCGCGCTCATTTGACGCCTCCAGACACGGAGGAATCCGATGCGGAAGCCTCAACCACCACAGCGGCGGAGAGATCGGGCATGAGATGCGGATCCGTCTTGTCGAGCTTGAAAACCGCAGTGAATGCTTTGATGGGGCTGCCCAAAGCGGAAGAGGCCACGGGGCTCGAGAATTCGAAGTGCGCGGGGAATGAGAGATCGGGATAGGCATCCAGGTAGACGGTGGCACGGGAGCCCGCAACGAGAGCGGCGCCGTCGGGTTCGCCCACCATACAAGCGACCGACATTTCGGAAGGATCGAAAATGCTGAGCAGCGCCTGATTCCGATAGAGCTGGTCGCCTTCCTGCGGGTGGCCGATGGAGTTGTTGCGATACACGTTCTGGTGGGCCACCATGCCGGCCAGCGGCGCGCGGACCTGCATCTTGGCGATGTTGCCTTGAGTACGCTCCAGAGCCACCTTCTGGCGGTCGCGCTGCAATTCGAGGATGCGGAGAGCGGCGCCGTCGGACTGGTCGTGAAAGGCATTGGACTTGTTCAGGCTCGCGACGTGCCGGGCGGCAATGGCGGCGCGGGTTTCGTTTTTCAGGCCGTCGATGGCGCTGAGGAGCGGTCCCTTTTGCACCTCGATGCGCGCCTTGGCGAGATCGGCCTCGGCCTGCTTGAGGTCGGCCGCGCGCTTCTCGGCGTCGGCGCGGTTCTGGGCGCGCTTCTGATCCACCTGGTGGCCGAGATCGTCGAACTTGGCCTGGGCATCGCGCGCACTATCCTGCTGTTGGGTGGCGTCGAATTCGGCGATCGGATCGCCTTGCTTCACGCGCGACCCGTTGGGAATAATCCGGGTGAGTGTCAGCGACCCGCCCTGACCATAGATAGCCGGCACCAAAACCTTGGAAAAGTGGACAGCCTGGATGGTCCCGGTGAGACGAACCTCGCGCTTGGCGCGCGGCGACTCCACGGGGTGCCCTCCGGGCCCGGCGGCGGAGGCGGCGTGCGCCGCGGGCGGACTGGGGCGGGAGCACGAGGCCAGGAGTAGCAACACCAGGGCAGCCGCGAACTTCGACACCAATGCCTGCACGATTGGATCTCGCAGGTTAGACGGCACAACCGCTGAAAAAGTTCATGGGAATCTCGGACAAAAACTGTTGAATTTTTAGCACGGTGTGCGCGCCGTGTGCTATATTCACCACAAATCCATCGCAGAATGGATCGAAGAGCAGTTCCTTACGGGGAACGGGGAATTTGGTCGTAAATGTGTGGAATTGCGGGATTTACACGGCTTAGCCGGGTGGTGGACAGGGGTGTTGCCCACCGCATCACCGAGGCGTTATACCATCGCGGACCGGACCAGCAAGGGGTTTTCGAGGGCAGCGAAGCAACTTTGTGCGCCGTCCGATTGAAGATCATCGATCTGACCGGCGGCGATCAACCTCTCGTCAGCGACGATGGCGACACGGCCATCGCGTTCAACGGCGAGATCTACAACCATCTCGAAATTCGCGCGGAACTCGAGGAACTGGGGCACCGGTTCCATTCCCACTGCGACACCGAGACGGTGCTGCGGGCATTCCTCGAGTGGGACACGGAATGTTTCTCACGCATGCGGGGAATGTTTGCGGTGGCCCTGTGGACGGAATCGCGCAAGCGCCTGGTGCTGGTTCGCGACCGTATGGGGATCAAGCCGCTGTACTATTACCGGCGCGGCGACGACGTTTACTTCGGATCGGAGTTGAAAGCGATTCTGGAGCACGCCGACGTGCCCCGGCAACTTGACCTCGAGGCGCTGGATTCGTACCTGTCGGTGAATTATGTTCCGGGCGAGGGCACTCTGATCGAAGGGATCCGCAAACTGCCGCCGGGGCACCTTTTGGAATGGCGTCACGGGAAACTGTGGATCGCGCCGTGGTGGAAGATACCCGCCAGCGAAAACCGGCAGTGGTCGCTGGGCGGCGCGAAAGAGGAGCTGGATTGGCTGCTGCGCGATTCCATTCGCGAGCACCTGGTCTCGGACGTTCCACTGGGAGTGTGGGCCTCGGGCGGCCTCGACTCCTCGACCATCCTGCACTACGCCGCCAGCGGGAGCGCCGCCCGGCTGAAGACTTTTTCGGTTTCGTTCGCGGGGCGCAGATGCGACGAAAGCCAGTACTTCCGGGAGATGGCGCGGATTTATGGCACGGACCATCACGAGTTCGATCTGAACCCGGACGTTGAACTGCAGAGCGCCATCGCGGATTTCGCCTATTACTCGGACGAGCCGAGCGCGGACGCGGGGGCTTTGCCGGTGTGGTATCTGGCGCGCATGAGCCGGCGCCACGTGACGGTGGCGCTCTCGGGTGAAGGCGCGGACGAATTATTCGGCGGATACGTCACCTACCAGGCCGACCGCCTGACACGGCCCTTCCGGCTGCTTCCCAGCGCGCTGCGGCGGCTGATGCTGAGGGGAGTCGAGCGGTACCTGCCGGTCTCCGACGAGAAGATCGGTTTGGAGTACAAGCTGAAGCGCTGGATCGAGGGAAGCTGGCTCCATCCCGACGAGGCGCACTTCTTCTGGAACGGAGCGTTCTCCAACCAGCAGCGGAGACAAATCCAACCCGGTGGAAACGGGAACGGGCTGCGGCGGTTGGCGGAGCGGTTGGGAATTGAATCCCGCGGCGTCATAGACCGCTATCTGCGGGTGGACCAGGCGTATTATCTTCCCGACGATATTCTTTACAAGACGGACCGCATGAGCATGGCTCATTCGCTGGAAGTTCGTCCGCCATTCCTGGACCACCGGATCGTGGAGTTCGCGGCTTCCCTGCCCCAGAGCATGAAGATCCGGGGCTTCACGCAGAAATTCATTCTCAAAGAGCTGATGCGCGGGAAGCTGCCGAAAATGGTGCTCAACCGGAAGAAGAGCGGCTTCGACATTCCCGCGCACGAATGGTTCCGCGGGGTGTTGCGTCCCTTGCTCATGGATACGCTGACCCCGCAAGCCATCGCATCCACCGGGATCTTCGACGCGCGCGCCATTTACTCCCTGATCGGCGATCACATGGACCGGCGCATCAACGCGGGTTTTCACTTGTGGGGCCTGCTGACGCTTTTCCTGTGGATGAAGAGATGGAAGGTGGAGGTGGTTCCGCCGCTGGAAGCGCTTCACACGGCGCCGGCCCGACTGCTCGCTATCCGGTGACTTCCCGGCTGCGGGAAAACCAGTTTAGCCACGGATGAACACGGATAAACACGGATAAGACAAGAACAAGAAAGCAAAGAACTTTTTGTCTTAAGAGTTTTTCTTATCCGTGTTCATCCGTGTTCATCCGTGGCCATGATGTTTTGATTTTCCACACCGCGCAATCCGCCCTCCGATACGCGATCATGTGGAGAGACCTATTCATGCTGGTATCCAAGGATTCGACCGTTCCCTATCAGGCGATCGTCGCGCTGGTGGCGGCCCTGATTTTCGTGGGGTGCATCGTGAGCCCGCCATCGTTGATGGACGACGTTGATTCGGTGCAGGCGCAGATTGCGCGCAACATGCTCGAATCCGGCGACTGGGTGACAGCGCGCCTGGATGGCATCGCCTATCTCGAAAAATCTCCGCTCAAATACTGGATGATCGCGGTGTCGTTCCTGATCTTCGGGGTGCACGATTGGGCGGCGCGGATTCCCATTGCGCTCTCGACGGTGCTGCTGTGCTGGGTCACGGCGCGCTTCGCCGCATGGGGCGCGCCGCCTGGGCTCCGGCGCCGGACGGGCTTGTGCTCGGGCATCGTACTGGCCACCAGTGTGGGGCTGTTCCTCTTCACCCGCATCCTGATCCCGGATGTGGTTCTCACGCTGGCCATCACCCTGGCGCTATGGAGCCTCATGCGCGCCATCGAGGAAGACGAGCCGCATCGGGCGCGCTGGGCCATGCTCATGTGGGGCTCGATGGGAACCGGGCTGCTGCTGAAGGGGCTGATCGCAGCGTGCTTCCCAGTGGCAGCCGGCCTCCTCTACCTTGGCTTCACCAGGCAGTTGTTCCTGCGCCGGACCTGGGCGCGGCTGCGGCCGTTCTCCGGCATCCTGCTGTTGCTGGCGATTGCCGCGCCCTGGCACGTGCTGGCCACCCTGCGCAACCCTCCGTATTTCGATTTCACGATGCACAGCGAGAGGGGCTCCTACCATGGGTTCTTCTGGTTCTACTTCATCAATGAGCACGTTTTGAGGTTTCTGAATTTGCGCTATCCGCGGGATTACAACACCGTGCCGCGGGCCTGGTTCTGGCTGTTCCACCTGCTGTGGCTGTTCCCCTGGAGCGTGTATTTCCCGGCGGCCCTGAGACTGAGTTACCGTCAGCCGGACCGGGCGTCGCGGGTGCGGCTGATGGCTTTGTGCTGGAGCGGATTCATTCTGATATTCTTCACGTTTTCGACCACGCAGGAGTATTACTCCATGCCGTGCTATCCGGCGCTGGCGCTTCTGCTGGGATCGGCGATCGCCGGCCAGGATCCGTGGCTGCGGTACGGCACCCGGGCGATTGCGGTGGTAGCCACGCTGGCGGCGGCGGCCACCGCGGGCATCCTGTGGATGGTTCGAGGCCTCGCCACCCCCGGCGATATTGCGGGGGCGCTGAGCCAGAACCCGGAGGTCTATACGCTGTCGCTGGGCCACATGACGGACCTGACTATGCGGGCGTTCGCTTATTTGCGGCTGCCGCTGGCGGTGGCGGGGGTGGCGTTTGTGGTGGGCGCGGTGGGGGCCTGGCGGCCCGCCGGCCGCAGGCTGGTGCCGCTGGCTGCGCTGGCGGCCATGATGGTGCTGTTCTTCCATGCGGCGCGGCTGGCATTGGTGGTATTCGATCCGTACATGTCGTCGCGGCCGCTGGCCGAGGCGCTGCTCCAGGCGCCGCCCGGAAAGCTGATTGTGGACGACCAGTATTACACCTTCTCTTCGGTTTTCTTCTACACCAACCGGCGCGCGCTGTTGCTGAATGGGCGGGTTAATAATCTGGTGTATGGGTCTTACGCGCCGGACGCGCCCACGGACGTTTTCATCGACGATCGCGACCTCGCGCAGCTCTGGCCGCGCCCGGAGCGGTATTACCTGGTGGCGGAAGGGCCGCAGGAGCCGCGAATCGAGAAGTTAGTGGGCAAAACGGCCTTGCACGTGGTGGCCGCGAGTGGCGGCAAATTCCTCTTCACAAATAAATAACAATTTTCTTTCCCTTGTTTTCAATCACTTGGACATCCGAACCCGGCTGAATGCGAGGTCCGGGGTGCTAGTCTCGAATTGGGAAGAAGGTTGCGCGGCTTCGCGGATTCGCGGAGCCGTTTTTTTTTTGAGGAGCACAAATGGAAACCACGGTGAACGAAAAAGAGAAGGCTCCCAAAACTTTGAGAATTCGTATTGCGGATCTTTTGGACAAAGCCATTGTGGGGATCGAAGACCGGTTCAACGCCCAGGACTTCAAGCCGACGATGGGGGACTACCTCAAACTCTTGCAGATGGAAATCGATCTCGAGCAGGAAGAGATTAGAGAGATCAAGGTCACATGGGTCGAACCGTCAGTGACGTCGGACTCCCCGGAATAACTCGGGGCATAACGTATCACCCGCTGCCTTCGCAACAGAAGTTTCACGACTCGAAGGCCAGATTCAAGGGCTTTTCGGGACCCATTGGCAGCGGGAAGAGCCAGGCGGTTTGCCATGAGGCTATCCGCCTCAGTTATCTGAACCAGGGGCGTCTGGGACTGTTAGGTGCGCCCACCTACCCGATGTTGCGGGATGCGACGCAGGCGGCGCTATTCGAGATTCTGAATGGGAACAAGATTCCGTTCGATCACAGCAAGGCGGAGAACACGCTGATCATGCGCGACACGCGATCCAAAATCCTGTTCCGGCCCATGGACGAATTCGAGCGGCTGCGCGGCACCAACCTGGCATGGTTCGGCCTCGACGAGCTGACCTATACCCGGGAGGAAGCGTGGCTGCGCCTGGAGGGGCGTCTGCGCGACACCAAGGCCAAGCGCCTGTGCGGCTTTGCGGCGTGGACGCCCAAGGGCTACGACTGGGTCTACCGGAGGTTCATAGCAAAGCCGGTCAAGGGGTATGAAGCCATCATCGCCCAGCCGAGCGAGAATCGGTACCTGCTCCAACAAATCCCGGACTACTACGAGCGGCTCAAAGACAGCTACGACGAACGCTTCTATCAACAGGAAGTAATGGGCCTGTACCTGAACCTGGATTCCGCGCTGGTATATGCCTCCTTCGGGCGCAACGAAAATCTTGCGGACTTGAGCCTCGATCCTGCTTTGCCGCTGCTTTGGGCGCTGGATTTCAACGTGGATCCGATGAGCTCGCTGGTGGTGCAAATAGTTTGCGGCAAAGTGCGGGTGCTGGATGAAATCGTGCTTCGGCATTCCACCACCGCCGAGGCCTGCGCGAAGTTCTTGCAACGATTTCCCAAAAGCCCGGCCGGGATGGTGGTCTACGGAGACGCTTCGGGGAACCAGCAACATACCACTGGAGCTTCAGACTACGACATGATCCACGAGTATTTCCGGGTCCACTCCCCCATGCTCGTGACCTACAGGGTGCCGAGTAGCAATCCGAGCGTGCGGGAACGGATCAATCTGACCAACGCCAGGCTGCGGTCGGCCGCCGGCGAGATCGGGCTGCTGGTGGACTTCAAGTGCAAGGAACTGATTATGGATTTCGAGCAGGTGTCTTTCAAGGCCGACACCTACCAGATCGACAAGGACCGGGACCGGCTGAGAACGCACCTGTCCGACGCGCTGGGGTACCTGCTCTGGCAGGAATGCATGCCGGTCAAGTCTGGCGGGGAGCGGGGGGGGCGACTTCTTTTATGAAGAACATCAACCGGGAACATCCCGAGTACATCGCGCGCAAGGCGATGTGGAAGCAGTACAAAGACCTCTACGCGGGCGGCGAGCGATTGCGCGCGAACGCCTCGGAATACCTGGTGCGCCGGCACAAAGAGCCGGGCGAGGTCTACCAGGAGCGGCTCAGCCGCATGTTCTACCAGAACTACATCGGGTCGATCGTCGACTGGTATGCGGCCACGCTGATGCGGCGTGAGCCGGTCCTGTTGTTGGAAGGAACCGACACCGCCGCCAAAAGCTTCTACACCGCGCTGACGGACGACTGCGATTTGAAGGGAGCCAGCCTCAGCGAGTTTTTCCGCCAGCGATTCATCCAGACCATTGTATGCGGCAGCAGCTTCATCGTGGTGGATTTTCCACGGGTTGGTCCGGAGGGATCCCCCGCCCTGCTGACGCGCGCGGAAGAGGACGCTTCGGGACGGTCGCGCGCCTACCTGGTGGACTACGGGCCGGACGAGGTCATCAACTGGAACTACGACCCGTCGGGCGGGTTGGAGTGGGCAGTGATCCGCACGTCCTGCCTGCAACAATCCACGGTCGCGGATTCGAAATGGGAGCGGGAGACGCGCTGGATCTACTACGACCGCGAGAACTACCTGATGTACCGCCAGGCGGGCGATTCGAGCCCCATCGAGCTGATCGACCAGGGACGCCACGGGTTGGCGTCGCTGCGGCGCGTGCCCATGTTCCAGATGAAGGTGTCGGAGGGGCTGTGGCTGCTGAACAATGCCGCGCTTCTGCAACTGGAACACTTCAATAAGTCCAACGCGCTTTCCTGGGCGCTGACCATGGGACTGTTCGCTACCCCAGTGGTCTATTCGGACCGGGAGTTCAAGCAGATCGTCGGGGAATCCTATTACATCCAACTCGGGAAGGACGACCGGTTCGGATGGACGGAGCCGGAGGGAAAGGTCTACCAGATCGCGGCCGACAACCTGAACCAGTTGAAGGACGAAATCTACCGTGTCTGTTACCTGATGATCCAGGCCGGATCGTCGAGTGGCGGAGGCCGGCAGTCCGGACTGAGCAAGCAGTTAGACTTCAACACCACGCAGGAGGTGCTGCGCGGGTACGGCGATGTCGTGAAAGACACCATGAAGCAGGTCTTGTGGGCCATCGCGGCCGCGCGGCAGGACGGGATTTCGATCGGCGTCTCGGGACTGGACGAGTTCGACATCGACGATCTCGGCACGGAGCTGGACGACGCCAAGAAACTGCTGGATCTGGGGATCGGCTCGGAGACATTGAAGAAGCAGCTCTTCAAGAACCTGGCCTTCAAGTACCTGAGCGATGCGCGGCAGGAAGTCAAGAACCAGGTGGCGGAAGAAATCGATCGGATGAAGTACACAGAGGGAGTTTCTTAGGAGGCATATGGAAGGCATCGACGTTCAAGCGATCGTGCGGCAGGCGATCGAGGAGTTCGCGACCAACGAACAGTCCAAGAATGAGCCGGCTTACAAGGCGGAACTGCAGGAGGAGTGCAAGCGCAGGGAGCAACTGGAGCGCAGGCTGAACGAGTTGGTGGCGGAGAACAAACGCAGCCGCCAGATGGCCGCGGAAGCGGAGCGAAGCTCGGCCGTGAGAGCGGAATTGCAGCGGCTGGGCGTGGCGAAGATCGACCTTGCGTTCAAGGCGGTGCAGGACGGGATCGTGCGAACCGAGGACGGGCGTCTAGTGGCCCGGACCGACGCCGGCGAAACGCCGTTGAAGGAACACCTGGCGGCGTTCGTGAATGAGAATCCGGAGTTTCTGCCGGCTCGCATTGCCGGCGGAACCGGGATGACCGCGACCTTCAAAGCGCCGTCCACGGGGAGAGACACGGTGAGCATCGAACACATCCGCCCGGGCATGAACGCGGAAGAGATGCAACGGGTACGAGAGGAAATCGTGCGCGTGGCGTCGCAGACCCTTCGGGGCCTGTAGTAACAACCGGCCCAAACACAAGCGGCCGGCAAGAACAATCAACTCAAGGAGAACGAATGGCAGCTATTACCTCAACTAACGTCGCAAGCGCGATAGTCAAGCTGGTGGCGGCGGACGCATTGCCGGTGCTGGTCGGGAACCTCGTAATGGGGAACCTGGTGAATCGCGACTACGAGCCGGTGCTGGCAAATGCCGGCGACACAGTAAACGTACCGATACCCCCGACGATGGTGGCGAACAACATCCTCGAAGGCTACGCGGTGCAGACGCAAAACCCGAGTCTGGGAAACGCGCAGATCGTGCTCAATACGCACGTGGAAGCGACTTTCCAGATTCCGGACGTGACCAAGGTGCTGGCGGTTCCCGACCTGCTGAAGATCTACATGCAGCCGTCGGTGGCCGCCATCGCCCAGAGAATCGAGACCGACCTTCTGAGCCTGTACCCCGGCTTTACCTCCAACACGCCGGTGGGGACGGCGGCGACGCCGATCACGGAAGCCGTGATAGACGCGGCGGAGACCGCGCTGTTCCTGTCGAAGGTCCCGCCTCAAGAGCAGAAGTTCATTGTCGTGGACGCGGCGGCCTATTCGACCTGGCGGCAGATTCCGCGTTTCAGCGAGTTCCAGTGCGCGGGCGACGCGGGCCTGCGCGCGATTGTCGAAGGCACCATCGGGAAGATCAAGGACTTCTTCGTCTTCCGGTCGCAGTTCGTACAGAAGACGGGCACCACCACGGTGAACACGCACAACATGGCGTTCACCAAGGACGCCCTCGGGCTGGTGATCCGGCGGCTGCCGCAGCCGCTGCCCGGAACCGGCGCCATCGCGGAGTACGCGGAGTTGGGCAACTTCGGTATGCGCGTGGTGATGAGCTACCAGCCGAACACGCTGGCGCAGCAGTTCACGGTGGACGTGCTGTACGGGTGTGGCGTGCTGCGCAACACCTCGGGCGTGCAGGTCAACACGTAGGACCGCGACCGTCCGATTTGTTCCCAGGCGCTTCGGGCCGGGCATGCCCGGCCCCTACATAGCACTCTTGTAAGGGCGAGTGGGTACCCTCTGGGTCCCTCGCCCTCGACTCGAAAAGGATTTGCGTATCGGGGCGAGTTACGCCTCGCCCCTGTTTCATTTAGGAGGAATCGATGGATCTGAAGCTCTATTACCAAAAACTTCGCGACAAGGAATCGGAGATTACGGAAGCGTTTCCAATCGTGGTGAGCAATGAGACGGCGGACGGCGGCAAGCTGGGGGTTCTGACGGAAGTGACACCCGCAATCGCCGCCAAGATGCTGGTCGAAGGCGTGGCGCGCCTGGCTACCGCCAAGGAAGAGATGGCGTTCCGAACAGTGCAAGCGGAAGCCAAGCGAGCGGCCGACCAGGCGGCGGCGGCGAAGGTGCAGTTCACAGTGGTGTCGACCACGGAACTGAACAAGCTGAAAAGTGTCCCGGGATCCTCCCCGGACTAGGTGATCGGCCATGGCTCTGTTCACAGACGGGTTCGCTTCGTCGATGGAAGACCTGACGGCGCAGGATTCGCAGCTTCTCGACGTGGCCAGCGTCGAGGGAATCGATGTGACCCAGAAACTGGCTCTGGCCCAGGAAGAACTCGCCCTGGAGCTGGACGCGCTGTTGACCAGGTTGAGCTACGTGGACCAGTTGTTCTGGCTGGCGCCCCAGCCGAGGCTCGGCAGCGTGGTGGTAACGCCGGCGCTGAAGTTGTGGCACACCTTTCGCAGCTTGGAAATGGTCTACAGCGATGCGTACAACAACCAGTTGAACGACCGCTACGCCGGCAAGCGCGACCAGTTCCACGTGAGGGTGAAGTGGGCGTACGAAACGCTGGTTGCGGCCGGAATCGGCATAGCGTCGGTCCCCGTGCCGCGGGCGGCCGTGCCGGCGGTCACGGCAGCGGCGGCCCCGGCGCCGGGCGCCCCGTTGCCGAACGGAACTTACTATGTGACCGTGGCCTGGGTCAACGCGGCGGGCGAAGACGGGGCGAGCGCCCTACCGGCCACCATCGCGACCGCGGGGAGCTCGCTGCTGGTCCAGCCGGCAGGCGCTCCGCCCAGAACCGCAACGGGGTGGAACGTCTATGTGGGCACCGGTCCCGATTCGATGGCGCTGCAAAACGCATCGCCCATCGCCATCGGGCAGACGTGGCTGCAGCCGGCGCCCCTGGCGGCGGGGCGGCCGCCGGGACCGGGGCAACGCCCCAGTTATCTGAAGCCGGTTCCACGGGTGATCCAGAGGGGCTGATGACGGCAAAGATCGGAAGCGCAACAACAGCCCAAGTGATGCAACTCATCACGGGCGCCAGCGGCGTGAATTCGAGCCTGGCCGCGCTCACGCAAGCGGACCAGGCACTGGCCGGTCCGCTGGACCTGGCGCAAGTACGCGCGCAGAACGTGGCGGCGGACCTGGCGGAACGCAGCAGCTTGGTGAAGTACCCGGTGGTGAACGTGTACTGCGAGAAGGTGACGAACCAATTGACGGAGAAGTTTCGGACATTCTCCGGCACGGCTCAGATGACCATCGAGGTTCGACATTCCCAGGACCGGCTGGATGGGCTCCAGGACAGCCTGCAACTCTACACGGACGCCGTGACGCAGGTGCTGGCCTCGAGCCGCGGCGATTGGGGCAATGGGATGTTTTACGCGGGCGGCTACGAAGCGTCTTTCGGAGCCGTCAAGCAAGGCGGGAAGAATTTCATCCAGGTGGCCAAGGTCACCTTCGGGATTGGAGTGAGTGTTAGCTAGTATGGCATATATTTCCTCTAACGCAAACCGATTCTACACGGCGCTGGAAACGAGCTACGGCCAGGTAGGCGAGATCACATCCGGCAACCGGATTCCGGCTCTGAAGCTGACGGTCCAGCAGAAACTCGCGACGGCGCAGCGGAAGGACAAGACGGGCAGCCGGACGTTTCCCGGCCAGCCGCCGGGCGGCCGGCTGCAGACGAATTTCGAGCTGCAGACCTACATGACGAGCTGGCAGCAAGCGGCGGGAAACCCGGGATATGGTCCGCTGTTTCAGGCGGCGCTCGGGGGCGCGCCGCTACAGTTCGCCGGCGGGAGCGTGGCCTCCAGCACGGCTGCGGGAAGGCTGGGGTTCGCAGCGCCGCACGGGCTGGGCGCGGGGCAGGCGGTCTCATGCGCGGGGGAGATCCGGTTTGTGGCCGCGATCGTGGACGCGAGCACGGTGCAACTGAACGCGCCGTTTACCGTCCTGCCCGCGGCCGGCGCCGCCATAGGCGCCGCGGTCACCTACGTGCCCGCGACGGAGCTGCCGAGCGCCAGCGTATTCGACTACTGGGACCCGGCGACGACGGTGCAGAGGCTGCTGTGCGGGGCGGCCGTCGACCAGATGGAAATCCAGGTGAACGGCGATTTCCACGAGTTCCACTTCAGCGGCTTGGCGCAGGACGTGCTCGATAGCAGCAGCTTTTCCTCGGCCAACGTCGGCCAGCTTCAAAGCTTTCCAGCGGAGCCGGCCTTGGCTGCCTTCGACTATTCGATTGTGCCGGGGAACATGGGCCAGGCGTGGCTGGGAACAACGCCCGCGCAGTTCCTCACCATTACCAGCGCATCCATCGTTCTCAAGAACCAACTGGAAACGCGGTCCAAAGAGTTCGGCTCGAACCTGCCGCGCGCCATCTCTCCCGGTCAGCGGTCCGTGACGGCGGCGTTCGAGCTCTTCAGCCAGGACGACGACGCCACCAAGGGACTCTACCAGGCGGCCAGGCAGCAATCGCCGATCACGGTCATGTTTCAGTTGGGCGTTGCCCAAGGACAGGTGATGGGCGTGTACCTGCAGAGCGTGATTCCAGAGGTGCCGGAGTTCGATGACGGCCAGAACCGGTTGCAGTGGAAGTTCCGGCAATCGCGCGCGCAGGGCACGGTGGACAACGAAATCGCGGTGGCGTTCGGATAATCATGACCTACGAAAGCGTAAGGACGGTGGAGTCGCGGGTCGCGCCCGGGGTGATTTTCACGTTGTCGAAGATCTCGTTCGGGCGCCGCGTGGATCTGATGCGCCGGGTGCGGGAACTGGCCAGGCGAATGGAGTTCCTGGAGGCCGGCCAAGCGCCGGGCGACAGGATGGACGCGGCGCTGCTCCAGACGGAGGTCGACCGGCTGTTCCTGACGTGGGGACTGCGGGCCGTATCGGGGCTGGAGCTGGACGGGGCGGATGCCACACCCGAACTGCTGGCGGAGGCCGGGCCGGAGGACCTGTTCCGGGAAGCGCTGGCGGCGGTGCGGGCGGAGACGGGACTGACCGAGGCGGAACGAAAAAACTGATTGTCGCCTTCCACTTTCAATTCTCCAACCAGGCCGGTTGGAAGTGCGACATCTGCCGGAAGTCCGGCCTGGAGAAGAAACGCCGGTGCGGGTGGCTGGGGATGGGCGAGGACGCCAGTGGGCCGCTGGTCTGGGCGAGAAGGGATGTGGCGCTCAGAACCTGCCCGAAATCGTACATCACGGCTGAGAGCCAGACGCTGGTGGAGGATTTTTTTGTGCGGCGCCGGCTGCGAGGGATGGATTTTGCGAAGCTGAGCGCGCGGCAAGTGGAAGCGTTCGTGATTCTCGAAAAAGCGCTTACCGGAAAGACGATCGATGGCCAGCACAACACAAGATAAGCTCTACGAAACTCTTGTCGCGGTATCGGGGCAACAGGATTCCAACCCGGGCGGGGCGCTCGACAGCGGCGAAGAGATTGCGGCCTCACTGAGCGACACGGTGGAGCAGCTCAGCGAACTCCAGGGCAGCGGCGAAGCGCCGCAGGCGGCGAGCGGCAGCAGCAGCAGCACCTCCAGCGCGAGCACAACCAGCAGCGGCGGCAGCACGGCGGAGTCAATCGCAACCACAGTGCTGGAGAGCGGGCTGGGCATGGTCCCCTTGGTAGTCGGGTTGTTGGGGTTGTTCGGAGGCGGGGGGACGCCGGCGCCGACGCTGGAGAAATATGCGATGCCGGAGCGGCAATACTTCGAGGGCGCGGACACCGGCAGCGACATAAGCGGCGCCGATTACGACCAGATGGGGATGCCAAGAGCGTACAGCGCGGCGCCGGATGGAGGGAGCGCGCAGACCAGCGGGACTGCATCTCCGGGCAGCAGCGGCAGCGGCAGCGGGGCGCCCTCCGGGCCCAGCGGCGCTGGGGCGGCTCAGATCACCGTGAACGTGCAAGCCATGGACTCGCAATCGTTTCTGGACCACAGCAACGAAATCGCACAAGCGGTTCGCGCCGCGATGTTGAATTCCAATTCGATTAACGACGTGGTGAACAACCTCTGACATGTCCACCTTTCCCAAGTTGAAGACCAACGCCGTGGCGCAGTATCCGGCCACCAGGGCTTTCCGGTATCAAAACCAGGCGATCCGGTTCGTGGACGGAGTGGAACAACGCTACCGGGACTCCGCCGGGCCGCTGCACCGCTGGGAAATCCGCCTGGACGCGCTGGACGAGAGTGAAATGGCGGCGCTGGAGCAGTTCTTTTTCGACAACCAGGGCTGTTTCGGAAACTTCGCATTCATCGATCCATGGGACGGAACTCAATACGCCAATTGCAGCCTGGCGAGCGACGAACTGGACCTGACCGCGATGGCGGAAATGCAGGGCAAAACCTCGCTGACCGTGATCGAGAACCGGGGATAGCACATGCTGGTATATCCACAACTCGCCACCGGAGCATTGAGCCAGTATCCGGTCCAAAAGCGGCGCCGTTTGCGGACGGTGGTGAATGCGTCTCTGGACGGGAGGGCGATCAAGCTGACCGATCCGGGAGCGGAAACCACGGAATGGCAGTTGGCGTACGCGGGTTTGACCGATGACGAAGTGGCCGCCTTGCAGCAGTTCTTCGCGGCCTCCGAGGGAACGCTCAACGGTTTTACATTCCTGGATCCAACCGGCAACCTCTTCGCCTGGAGCGACCAACTGGACAATGCGGCATGGGCAGCGGGGCCATTCCTTTCGGTGGTGGGCGGAATCGCGGACCCCGCGGGCGGGATGACCGCATGGCGCCTCACCGACACCGGCGCCGGTGCTCAGAACATCTCCCAGACGTTGTCCGCTCCGGCGGCGTACTTGTATTGCTTCAGCGTATTTGCGCGGTCGCTCGAAGCCACCCCGGTGACCCTGCTCCACGGAAGCAATCGCGCCGATCGAATCCTGGGAACGAATTGGAGCCGGATCGTTGTGGCGGCCAATGGCGACGCGACGGCGGAATCGATCGCCTTTGGCGTGGAGCTGCCGGCCGGAGGGTCCGCGGATGTATTCGGCATGCAAGTGGAGCCGCAGGGCGGCGCGTCGCTCTACAAAGCGACCACCACGGGCGGCGTTTATGAGAACGCGCGATTCCGCGATGACGTCCTCTCCATCACCACAACCGGCGTAAACCGCCACTCCGCCACGGTCAACATCATTTATGCAAACCATCTCTGATCTGAAGGAACAGGCGGTCACGGATACTCCGCTTCTGATCTTCGACTGCGTGCTCTCCAACGGCCAGACGGAACAGTGGAGCACGCACCAGGTAACGGTGGACGGCGCGACCTACCAGCCGCGAGTTCTTCAGCACAGCGCCTTCGACATTCAGACGGCGTCCGACCAGGGCATAGACGGAAGCCCGCGAATCTCGGTCGTGCTGGCCAACGCCGACTCGCACTTTTCGGAAATCGAGCGCGCCACTGGATGGAAGGGCGCGCGGCTGACCGTAGGGTTCCTTTTTTACGATTTGCGGAACGACGTTCCGCTGACGGATACGGCGGTGGTGTTTCAAGGAATCTGCAACCCGCCGGACCAGATCAAGCAATCGACGTTCCGCCTGACCGCCATCAACCGCATGAACCTGCAACGGTTGATGCTTCCTGAGATCCGCATCCAACGGAGATGCCCGTGGCAGTTTCCGGCGACGCCGGACCAGATGACGGAAGCCATCGACGGCGGCGCCAACGGCAAGTATTCGCAGTATTACCGTTGCGGCTATTCCGCCGGGCTCCCTGGGGGAATGGGCAATCTGAATGGCGACGTGCCGTTTACTACGTGCGGCTACACGCGAACGGAATGCCAGGCGCGAGGAATGTTCACGCGGTTCGGCGGACTCGAGTACCTTCCTCCGGCGATCGCCGTGCGCGGTTACGGAAAAGACTGGTCGACCTCGGCCGTCTCGGACAACCAGGCGGAATACAACGATTACGTTCCGATGGTATACGGCACGGCCTGGTGGGAGCCGCTGGTGGTTTTTGCGCGCAACGACGGCAACCTCACCCGGATGGAGGCGCTGCTGGGAGTCGGCGAGATCGAGGGCGTGCTGACGGTGTTGGTGAGCGGTGTCGAGATTCCACTCGGAGTTTCCGGCGCCAACATGACCGGCACGGGCTGGTACAACATTCAGACGCTGGGCACGCGCGACGGCGCGTTCGACTACAACTTTCTGGACGCCAACGGGAATCCGGCGGGAGACCCGTACGGCAGCATGGCGTACCTTTCCGTGGTGGTCCCCAACCAGTTGAACAACGGGACTTCGCTGCCCACGGTGACGGTGCTGGCGCAGGGTCTGAAGGTGCCGATCTATGCGGCGGACGGGTCATATCTGAACGACCAGTTCTCGAGCAACCCCGCATGGATCCTGCTGGACGTTCTGCGGCGAAGCGGGTGGGCCGCCTCGGAAATCGACATCACCAGCTTCGCGGCTGCCGCGGCATATTGCGATGAATCGATCAACTCGACGGACCTGAACGGCAACCCGATCACGCTCCCCCGGTTTCAGTGCAACCTGGTCCTGCAAAACCGGCGCAGCGGCGGAGACGTTGTCCGCGGCGTCCGCAATGCCGCGCGGCTGTACCTCACCTATGGGCCCGGAGGGGTGCTGCAATTGCAAGTGGAGAACACGGCGGCGCTGCAGCAGCCTGCCAAGCCGGACTGCTCGAACAGCACGGAGCCAGTGAACGGAGGCTGGCCGAGTTACGAATTTGGAGACGGCAGCAACGGCTTTTCGGGGATTTTGAGACTGCCGAATGGCGAGCCGAGTGTGACCCTGACGTCACGCAGCATCGCGGATACGCCGAACCGCATTTCGGTGGAGTTTCAGGACGCGCTCAACGGTTACCAGCAGGACAGCTATGAGCTGGTGGACCCGGACGACGTTGCCCTGGCGGGACAGGAGGTTTCCTCGGTACTCGCGGCGATGGGACTTCCGAATTACGACCAAGCGGCGCGGATTCTGAAATTCAATCTCGACAAGTCGGTTCGCGGGAACACTTACATCGCATTCGAAACCAGCGTAAAAGCCTTCGGGATCCGGCCGGGAGACCTGATTACACTTACCTACCTGAAGGAGGGCTTGAATCGCCAGCCGCTGCGGGTTCTGAACATCTCGCCGGCCACCAACTACCGGACTTCCACCATCACGGCACAGTTCCACGACGACACCTGGTACTCCGACACGAACGGCCAAGTGACTTCGCCCGGAGGGGTGACGCAGGGGAATGCCGGTGTGGGCGTGCCGAGGCCCCTGATCGGCACCGTGTTGGACGAAAACGGAGACGTACAGTTCGGCGTTGTGGAATCGACGGCCACGAGCAGCGATGGCACGGTCGAAGCCAGCGTATCGGTCAGTTTCGTTCCACCCGCTGGCGCGGGAGCCAGCTCACCGGCCGCCGGACCCGGGATACCGTTGTTGAGCCTGGTGCCCACAGTCGGAACGGGCGGAACGCTGAAGGGGGGACAGACGCTGTACTACGCGGTCTCCGGCCAGGACAGCGCCGGGAACGAGAGTGCGTTGTCATTCATTGTGCGGGCGTCGATCGCCGCCGACGGGAGCACGGTGACACTGTCGGGGTTGAGTTTCGCGCCGGGAACGAGCGCGTTCGACGTATATCGGGGAACGACGCCGGCGCAGCTCTTTCGAATCGCGTCGGCGCAAGCGCTGGCCGCCCAGTTCGCGGATACGGGCCTTGCGGATCAACTGGTGGCCCCTCCCGATTCGAATTTCGATCACGCCAACTTTTACTGGCGGATGGAACTGCAACCGGAAAGCGGCGTGACGCTGCAGTCGGCGACGACGGTGGGAAACGGGTCGTTGCAGATGACCGTGAACCGTTACCAAAGCATGATTGTGCGGATCACGCGAGGCACGGGCGCCGGGCAGGAGCGCGCCATCGCGGCCAACGACGCCACCAGCCTGACGATCGCGCCTCCGTGGAGCGTGGTGCCGGATGCCACGAGTTTTTTCGTAGTGGCGGAGACGGGGTGGCAGTTCGGCGCTCTCACCACGAGCAGCCCGGTGCAGTTTGAGGTTCCCAACCGATCGGGAGAGGTGGTTCATCTCACCGGGCGCGCGGCCAACGTGAACAATGTGGAATGCGCGCCGGAGATATCCACGGTTACGCGGTGGCAGATCGGCGGCGGCGGGACGGGCGACAGCGATGTTCCCCCGATGCCATTCTTCGGGCTGGGGCCGGGCCAGGGCGGCGGAACGGTGGAACTAAGCGGGGTTTCCTTCACGGACCTGACCAACACGCGGACCATTTCGGCGGCGACGCTGACGATGTACTACTGGGATGAATTGCAGGGCACGCCGACGATCACGCTGGCCAGCGCGGTGGGAACCGGCGATACGCTACTGAGCCTGAGCGCGGCCGGGTCCGCGCAGCCCGGAAGCTATATCCAGATTGAATTGGAGGTGATCCGCGTCGAGGCGGTCGAGAACAACGGCACCGAGTACACTGTGACGCGAGCCATGGATGGCAGCCAGGCGGCGGCACACGCCGCACAAACGCCGGTCTATCCTCTTCTGAGCGAGACGGTGATCGCGCCGTTCCCGCCGGAGTTTTTCGGCAGCCCCTACAGTGGAAGCTGGAGCTACCCGATTGCGCTTCCGGATGTGCGCGTGGCAAGCGCGGAACTGTTCGTCACCAACCAGCAGGGGAACAGCCCGACCCAAGACATCTGTCTGACCAATACCACGGATAGCGGGCTGCGCACACTCGCGAGCGGGCAGTACTCGATCCAGGTGGACGGATACCTGGCGGTGGATCAATCCGTGGCGCCGGCGCTGGTGATGGATGCGCCGCACTCGGTGCGGGATGTGTACGCGGTGTTGGGTGCGGCGGCCGACGCCCCGGTCGGGCTCCAGTTGAACGTTAACGGGGCGTCCTATTGCCAACTGACTATTGCCGCGTGGGCGACGGTTTCGAACACCGTGGACGGCAATACACTGGCCCCGCTGCCAGCGGGCGCGCAGGTGACACTGTCCGTGCTGTCGGTGGGATCGACCGTTCCCGGCTCGGACCTCACCGTCATTATCCGACTCTGATGCCGGACCAACTCTCCAAACTGCGCCCGGACCGGGATTTGCAGTGTTACTTCCAGGAGCCGTCGGCGGTGGCGGCGCTTAGCGGGACCAGCCCAAGCGGGTTCACTGTCTCGGGATGCTGGAGGCAGCAATTCGACTGGGTGGTGCTGGAGTGGAACCGCGACAACGTGTTCGAGCATCCCGCGCTCCGCAACCTCCCGGACGGCGATCTGAGCGGATTGCATCTCAGCTACGAAGAAACCCGCACCAACTGCATCCCGCTGGATTCCACCACGTACGACTCCATATCCTGGTCCTACTTGAGAATCTGGGAGGAATCCAACAATGCCGAGAACTTCCATCGCGTTCCGCTCCGCCAATATGCCGTGGCGGCGGACGGCAGCTACGCGCAACCGACCGTGGTGTTCGACTTTCAAGGCACGCCCGTAGCCGGAGACATTGTGGGACTGGCGTGGCTGGACCAATACCCCAACTACTGGGTAGTGGCGGGGAACAGCGCGGCGGACGTGGCCAGCGGGCTGGCGGCCAACATCAACGCCCAGACCAGCACCAGCAACGTCTCGGCCAGCGCCAATGGCAGTCAGATCACGCTCACCTATAATGGCGCGCCTGGGGCGAACGGGAACCGGGTGGGCGTATATGGGTGGGTGTACAGCCCTAACAACGGCACGGGGGCGTGGTCGCCATCCTGGGCCATGTTCCAAGGGGGAACATCGCCCGACCGCTGGCGCGTGACTCTCGATTTCAGCAATCTGAAGGATGAATTCGGAAACACCGTCACCACTACCAACGTGCGGAAACTGCGCTGGACATGGTCCGCCGACTTACAGTTCAGCAACTTCGCGCGTAGCGAGTTCGCGGTGGCGGTGACGAACTGGCAGGTTACGGGGACGAACCTGCAGTATCAGGTTGCGGGTCCGGGCAGCCGGAGGATTGAAGACATCGCGGCGGAAATCTCCTACACCGGCGCATGGGTGGAAGAGCGCGGAAATTACTCCGGGGGCTCGATCCACCACACGACCATCCAGGGTAACCACCTGCAATGCACGTACTCCGCTGCCGCGCACACGCTGTACCTGGGGACGCGGTACTGCGACAACGGCGGACAAGTGACCGTGCAGGTGGATAGCAATCCGGCACTGATTGTGAATTTGAAGCGATCGCTGGAGGACGTGCTGCTGAGGGTTCCGCTGGGGCAATTCACAGGGCAGGCGCAGCACACCATCACCGTCACGCACACCGGCGCTGCGGGGACGGACGTGTACTTCGATTTCCTGGAAATCGCGATGCCCACGGCGGACCTGCCGGCGTTCGGCGCCTGCCCGGCCACGGCGCTGGCAACCGACTGGGACACGCTGCACTCGCAGGCCATCGCGCCGGAACGGACGGCCTGGCTCATCGACACGCTGGGCTTCAAAGGCCGAGCCAATCATTATGCCGGCGCCATGTGGTTCTACGAATTGTCCTGCGCTGGCAACCAGTACGCTTCGGCCGCCATCGTGTTTATGGGCGCGCCGCGCTTCGGCGATACCACGACAGTCACGCTGGCCGGCACTCCGCTCACACATGTCAACCTGATCGGCGATACGGCCCAGACCATTGCAAAAGCCTTCGAGTTACTGATCACGGCCGGCTCGTCGGCGGTTTGGGCGCACGCCGACGGAACGACGCTCACGATCACCGCCCGCACGATGGGGCTTGCCGGCAACGGTCTGACCGTCGCCACCGACACCGGCAACACAAACTTCACGGCGCTGCCCAGCCCGGCAGCGCTGGCTGGGGGCGCCGACGGCGTCTGGCTCACCGATCTGCTTGCCACGCCGCGGCTGAATCGCGCCGCGCGCGACTGGAGCCTCAGCTTCTTCCAGGCGTTGAAATCATACGGAATCAGAGTGACAACGTCGTTCAGTATGGAGCTGGGCAACGGGGACGACAGCCTAGCCGCGGGCATCGCCCAGAGATATCCGGATGGCACCGCCGCCTGGCTCAACACTCCGGCGCTGCAGACCAACTTCTCGCCGGCCAGCACGGCGTTTTGGCAACAGGTCTACCTGGACATGGCGGGGGTAATGGCAAATGCGGGAGTGACTCCGTATCTGCAATTCGGCGAGGTCCAGTGGTGGTACTTCGCCGCGCCCTCCGGCATGCCATTTTACGACGATTATACGAAGAGCGCGTTCCAAACGGCGCACGGGCGGCCACTGGGGACCATCACGAGCCAGAATGCGGACCCCGCCGCATTCCCCGACGAGTGCGCGTTCCTGCCGACCCTCATCGGCCAATTCACGAATGCGATTATGGCTTTCGTGCGGCAATCCCATGCCGACGCGTGTTTCGAGGTGCTCTATCCGGCGGACACGAACGATACACCGCTGAACCAGCTCATCAACCTTCCGGCCGCGTACTGGACTCCCGCCAAGCTGGCCTGTTTCAAGACCGAAAACTTTACCTACACCGGGGATCGGGACTTGGACAAGGCGCGCCAGTCCATCGAGCTGCCGTTGCAACTCGGGTTTCTGCCCTCGCAGAGCAGCCACCTGGTGGGCATTGGCGACTACACCACGCCGTGGGCGAAAGAACGGCGGCTGGCGCTGGGGGAAGGGATCGAATCGGTGGTGCTGTTTGCCCTGGATCAATTCTGCCTGATCGGGTACGGGCTGCCGCTGCACGATGGCACGCGGCGGGCGCTGTTCATGGGGGGGTAGGGGGGCGCAGCCAAGCGGAGGTGAGGCGGAAATCGGAGTCGGCATAGTGCCGGGAGCGAATTCATGTGATCCTGCTCCCCACCCTGCTATCCCTTCGAGCGGTCTTGGGGTATTCAGCGTTCCTGAACAACCGCCGATAGCTTAGAATGATGCTTGACGCGATGTCCCTCGTCCGGCAACCGTCCCTGAAGTGGGACGACACCCAATTCGACGCGGCGCCGTTCGTGAAGGACGGTGCGCCGGAGCCGTGTTATGTCTCGGCGCTCGGCGCGCTCTACGCCGACGACTGCATGGCGGTGCTGCCATTCATCAAAGATGGGACCATCGACACGGTATTCGCCGATCCGCCGTTCAACCTCGGCAAGGAATACGGAAGCAGGAGCAACGACGAGCTTCCTGACGACGAGTACCTCCGCTGGTGTAAGGCATGGACTAAAGAGTGCTGCCGAACTCTGAAGCCGGGTGGCTCATTCTTCCTGTACAACCTACCGAAGTGGAACATCCTGCTCGGTGCCTATCTGATCGAGCTTGGGATGACGTTCCGCCACTGGATCGCCATCGAGATCAGCGCCTGTCTGCCGATACCAGGCCGGCTGCACCCGAGTCACTACAGTCTGCTCTACTACTCCAAGGGAAAGCCGAAGACGTTCCGCCGCGTCAGGACCCCGATCCTAACCTGCCGGCACTGCGGGGGAGAGGTGAAAGACTACGGCGGGCACAGGGACGCAATGAACCCCGACGGAGTGAACCTCAAGGACGTTCTGGACGGACATACCGCCTGTGCGCCACTGGAAGTTCAAGTCGAAGGAGCGGCGGGCCAACGCCCTGTCCACCAAGATTCTCGACAGGGTGGTCGAGATATCTACCGTTCCGGGGGAGATCGTCCTGGACCCGTTCGGCGGCAGCGGGACCACCTTCGCGGTCTGCGAGAAGAAGAACCGGCGGTGGCTTGGGGTCGAGATCGACTTCGCGAGGGAGATCGTCGAGCGGATCGAGAGCGGTGATATCCACAGCCACAAGAACGGCGATTTCGTCGAGAGCTGAGTCAGTTTAGAGCGCGTCCGTCCGTGCCCTTCGGGATCTTGGGTACCTTCTTGCTCGTCGCTTCGTGCTCGATCACGACGATCTCCAGGACCCCCTTCCGGCAGGGGACGGACTGCCAGAGGCGGAAGTATGGTTCGAGTTCCCTGACGTTCCCGATGCGGTCCGTGAGGTAGACGTAAAGCGCACGTGATGGCACCACGAGGGTACCTGCCGCGATTACTCCGTCGGTGAGCAGCATCGTCAGCTTGTTCATGGAACGGTGGCTGGAAGAAATGTTGCCGGTCTCCCACTCCACGACGATCGGACCTTCGGGGCCGGCGATCACGGCGTCGAAATCCCCCAGACCTTCGCCGAGGGCGTTTTTGGCGGGCCCCTCGATTTCCCAGCCAAGGGACTTGAGATGCGCGACGAACCGATCGCGGATGGGCCGCACGCCGTTACCTTCGCCTCTCCTCTTGCCGCTCTCAGGGTAGATCGTGAACGATCCGCTGCCGGGGGGCCACTCGCAAGAGCGCACGGCCTTGTGTATCTGATCTCTCGTCTGCCGCCACTGTCGCGACTTGGCGTACGAGCCAATGCTGATGAGAGTGTGCACGGCGACGATTTTCACCGGACCCCTCTGTAGAGTTGGCCCAGAAGCCGAAGGGGGTCGAGCCCCAGGGCCTCGGCCACCGATCTGAATTCGATTACGTCAAGCCGCCGCTCGCCGCGCTCGAACTTCGAGACGAAGGATTGGGGTTTTGCGAGCCGCTTCGCCAACTCAGCCTGGCTCAGGCCGGCATTCTTCCTTGCCTCGATCAGTAGGGCGCGGAAGCGGTCGTACTCCCGCGTGTGGATGGAACTTGGCACGCAGACCAAGCGTAAACCCAAGTCGGGATTTAGCCCAAAACGGGTTTGCGAGCCGCCGAGCCAAGAACCCAGCGGCAACCAGTACGCCTCGGCCGCCGTCGGCTTTACGGGTGCACCGCGTTTCGGAGATACCACGACAGTCACCTTGGCGGGCACTCCGCTCCAACATGTCAACCTGATCGGCGATACGGCCCAGAGCATTGCAAAGGCCTTCGAGTTTCTAATCGCGGCCGGTTCGTCGGCGGTTTGGGCGCACCGGGATCTGGACAAGGCGCGGCAATCCATCGAGTTGCCGATGTAGCTTGGTTTTCCGCTGTCGCAGAGCAGCCACCTGGTGGGCATTGGCGACTACACCACGCCGTGGGCCAGAGAGCGGCGCCTGGCACTGGGGGAAGGGATCGAATCGGTGGTGCTGTTTGCCCTGGATCAGTTCTGCCTGGTCGGGTACGGGCTGCCGATGGAAGGTGGGGCGCGGCGGGCGTTGTTCATGGGCGGGTAACCTCCCAACGGGCGCCTCGGCCCCTGCCCACGAGCCGAACTTGACCAGCCTTCTTCATTTCCGCCAGAACCTTTTTGATGAGTTGCGAGCTGGCGGCTGGCAACTGCGCCACCATGTCCGCTAGCGTGAAAGGTTCCACTTGGCCAAGCACAGTCTGGCGAACCAGGTCGCTCTTAGCGGGCCGAGCCTCGACCGATTCGACCTGGTGCTCGAACTCCTTGTAGGCGCTTCGCAGCGTGCTCAGAAAATAGTTCCACCACGGAATGATCTCGTTCTGGCCTTCGTGCCACCCTTGTGAGCACCGCTTGAGGACCCGGTAGTATTCCTCCTTGCTCTCTTCGATCAGCCGCTCCAGACTGATGTACCGAGCTACCTGAAAGCCCTGTGATTGAAGCAGCAACGATGTTGCAAGCCGCGAAACACGGCCATTGCCGTCACGGAAGGGGTGGATGCAAAGGGCGTCGAGAACGAACGTGGCCACGATCAAGAGCGGAGGAACACGTTCCTCATCGCAGGCGACGCGATAGGCGCGGCACAGCATCTCCACGGCCGCGGGCGTCCTCTTGGCGGAGACGGGGACGGAGCGAATGCTGCGCTCCCCATCCGGCAGGATTTCGATGATCCCGTTGTCGCGCTTCTTCCATTCGCCGGCGTCTCCGGAAGATCCGCCTTGGGCAAGAGCATGGAGGCGACGGAGAACATCCGGAGTGATCGCAACAGCACTCTTTCGCGCGAAGACCCAATCCAGCGCCGCCCGATATCCGGCCAGTTCCTCCTCGGAGCGATCTTGCGGCCGGGCCTTTCCAATCACGAGGGGGCGCAGCCGGTTCGCTGCTACGGTCACCCCCTCGATCCGATTCGACGATTCGGAGCTTTGGATGATGGCCTGTTCCCGCAATACATCCAGGACTTCCGGTTTCTGCCTGATCCAGAGGTCCTGCTTCCCGCGCGCTTCCATGCACGCACCGAGAAGCCAGCCAGTTCCAACCGGGATCGCCAGGCCGGCCAATTTACGCGGATCGAGTGTCAACATTTCCTCACAGTAGCCTAATAATAGCCTATTGTGCGATCAGTAGCCAATTGCGGCGCTAGAGGCTGCTGGCCGGTGTTTGAGGTTTGGCACCAGCCACGACATCCTTCTCCAGCGCCAGGTAGCCGCAGGCCACTACCACCAGGAACATGGTGAGCACTTCGCTGTCGCCCAGGTTGTACTCGAAGAAGCCCTCCGCCATGATCGCCAGCACCACGGCAATGCCGCCGTGCAGCAGGAACCTTCGATCGCCGCGGCCGGGCGGCAGCGCGCGAAGCCCCTTCCAGAAATCGAACAGGATCTGAAGCAGCATCCACATCATGATCAGCATGGTGGGGATGCCACGCTCGGCGGCGTACTGCAAATAGATGTTGTGCAGGTGCCCGTACCATCCCTCCGGCAGCGGGCGCGGAACATCGGGAGGCACCCATTCCTGGAAGTGGTATTTCACCCCTTCCGGTCCGAGGCCCAGCCACGGATGCGCTTCGATCATGCGGATGCCGGTGCGCCAGGTGACCATGCGGAACTGGTTGGAATCGACCTGCTGCGGCCGGACAATGGACGTGAAGCGCTCGCGGATGACCGGGGGTGAGACCAGAAACACGAGGAGGATCGCGGCTGGAACCAGCAGCGTCATCCAGCGCCGCCAGAACCAGACGAGGTAAAGGCCAGCCACCGCCGATCCGATCCAGACGGCGCGCGTGTCCGCGAGCAGCACGGCCATGGCAATCAGCCCGGCGCACATCAACCAGACCCAGGACCGCTTGCGCGTGCCGGCGAAGAAGAGGAAAGCGCCGAGCATGATGAGGGCGAACATCTCCTCGGCGGAGTAGGTGTTCCAATGGCTGGTGAACCCGGTGATGCGCTCGCCCACGTAGAAATCATAGGAGCCTCGGCCGGCATGATGGGCCTCCTGCATCTTGCCGGCGAACTGGACGAACCCGCGGATGGCGGTCAGGCTGGCGACGCCCGCCCAGCTCAAAAACAGCCAGCGGACCACCTTCAGGTTGCGCAGAGTGGAGAAGACCACCAGCAGCTCGAGGAACACGTAGAACTTGCGGATTTGCGGCAGGCCGGCCGCCGGGTCAGCCGAAAAGGCCAACGCAATCACTGTGCCGAGCATGAACAGAGCGAGCGGCAATTTGATGCGCGGCAACTGCAATTTCTCGCCGGAAGCCAGCAAGGCGGCCAGCGCGAGGGCCAGCAGAATCTGAGAAACCGCGATTGAAAGCAGGATGGAGACGGCCGACCCGAACGTCAGCCAGCGTGCGGCGCGCGACAGAAATGGTTCCGGAGGGGGCATGGAAATAGAACTTCAAGTATGACAGAGTGAAAACGGAAAGGACGGATGCCGGCCAAAAGGAAAGCCGCAAGATCATCGGGAGGCTCGGGCGCGCCGACTGCGCGGGCGAAGCGGTCGCCTGTGGCGCATGACATCATCTCGGGGCTAAAGGAAGCGGTCGCGTTCGGCCGGGGCGAAATCGCGTTGCCGGTTCGGATGGTCAACGTGACCGAATCGGTGGACGTACACGCACACGTTCACCTGGCGCGCCGGTAAGCAAGCGGGGTTGACAGGCGGAAGCGCCTGTCCTACTCGTACCTCAGCGCCTCCACCGGGTCCAGCCGCGCGGCGCGGCCGGCGGGCCAGATGCCAAAGAAAAGACCTACTCCCACCGACACCATCACTCCGCTAACCGCCGCCCAAAGCGGCACCGCCGTGGGCAGGTTGGGGAAAATCAGGCCGGCGGCGCGCGAGATCGCCCAGCCGAGTATCAGGCCGATGATTCCACCCAGCGCGGTGAGCACCACGGCCTCCGTCAGGAACTGCACAATGATGTCGCTCCGGCGCGCGCCCACGGCTTTGCGGACGCCGATCTCGCGCGTGCGCTCGGTGACGCTCACCAGCATGATGTTCATGACACCGATGCCGCCCACCAGCAGGCCGATGGAGCTGAGAATCACCATCACCAGCGCCACCGTGGCCGTCACCTGGTGAAACTGTTCGATCATCTGCTCGGCGGTGGACATGGAAAAATTGTCGGGGTCGTGGTACGGCACGCGGCGCTCCAGACGCAACACCGCGCGCACCTCGTCCTGGGCCTTGTCCAACATGCCGGGGTAGGCGATGACGATCAGCATATGTTCCGTCAGGTTGGGATACATCTTGCGCATGGTGAAGTAGGGGATGAGCACGCGCGTATCATCCTCGCCCGGCATGGAAGCCGCCGGACGATTCATCACGCCGACGATCTGCAGCGAGTGTCCATCCACTTCGATCCATTTGCCGATGGGGTCCTCGTTGGGCAGCAACTGCTTTTGCACGTCCTCGCCGACGGCTACAACCGGCATGTGGTGGGAACTCTCAAAATCGGTGAAGAAACGGCCGGCCTTCATGGTGGTGCCGCCGGCGGCGTAGCCCTCTTCGGTTCCGCCCATCTCGACGCCGTATATGTCGTTCCCCTTGTAGCGCGCGGTGTCCGTACCGCTCATGGGGAACAGGTACGGGCTGACGTGCTCGACGGAGGGGCAGCGCTCGGCGATGGCGCGCGCGTTTTCGAGCGTGAGCGGCTTGCGCATCCGCTCCTCGCGCGTCCAGTCGCCCATGGCTTTGCCCTTCAGCACAATGATGGTGTTGGGGCCGAAGCTGCGCAGCAGGTTGGTGATGGCGCCATCCAGGCCGGCGATGATGGAACCCACGCCGATCACGGCGCCGGTCCCGATGATCACTCCCAGGATGGTGAGAAACGACCGCATTTTGTGCTCGCGGGTGGTGGCGAGCGCGAGCCGGACACCGTTGCCGATCGAAACCAGGGTCATTTTTCCATCCTCAGGGCCTCGATGGGATCGAGTTTGGCGGCCCGCTGCGCCGGGTAGATGCCGAAAAACAGACCCACCGCGGCGGAGAGCGTCACGCCCACCACCACCGCGCTTATGGGCACGGACATGGGCACCGGCGTCAGGCTGCGCACCAGCACGGCGACAATCCAGGCCAGCATGACTCCCATCACCCCGCCGATGGCCGCCAGCATGGACGATTCCACCAGGAACTGATTGAGAATGTCCCGGCGGCGCGCGCCCACGGACTTGCGAATGCCGATTTCGTGGGTGCGCTCGGTGACCACGGCCAGCATGATGTTCATGACCACCACCCCGCCCACCACCATGAACACCGAAACCACGGCTACCGCGGTGGCCGCGATCGCGCCCGTCAACTGGTTCCAGAAGTCCAGCAGGGCATCGGAACTCAGCGTGGCGAACGTGTCGTCATCCTTGGGCTTCAGATGGCGGTAGACGCGCAACGCCACGCGGACTTCTTCCTGGGCTTCGATGAGGTGGTCGTGATCCACGGCCAAACCGGCGTAGGACATGCCGTTGCGCGATCCCCAGATTTTGAAATACGTTTCGACGGGAATGACGACGAATTTATCCTGCGATTGCCCGAAGACCGATCCCTTGGCCTTGGCCACGCCCACCACCTGGAAAGGAAGACCCTCGATGGAGATGCTCTTGCCGATGGGACTGGAATTGGGAAAAAGCTGGTCCTTGATGTCGTGACCGATGAACACCGCGTTCATGCGCCGGTCGTTCTCGGTTTCCGACAGAAATCGCCCCTCCTCCGCCTCGATGTTGCCGATGACCCCCATATTCGGGGACGCGCCCTGCAGGCCCACATTCTCCACCAGCTCTTTGCCGAGGTGCACGGAGACGCCGCGGCTGGCGACCATGCCGATTTCGCGGGTGAGCGTGAGCTGCGAGCGCAGAAACGCGAACTCCTCCTTGGTCAACTGCGGGTTGCGCCGCAGCATTTCGAGGTATTTCTTGGGATCGTACTGCATCATGGCGATGCGCTGCACGCGGTAGCCGTCGGCGCCCATGCTGGTGACGTTCTGGGCGATGTACACGTCCATGCCGTTAATCACGGACATCACCGCAATGAGCGTGGTGGTTGCCAGGATGATGCCGAGCAGGGTGAGAAAGCTGCGCAATTTGCTCCCGCGGAGGGATTGGACGGCGCCGATCACGGCTTCCCAAAACGACGCATGCGTATTCATTTATAGCCTGGACGAATCACTCTCGGATTTCATAGCGTTCTGCCCCACGATCCACTCCATTATCGCGTCATCGGCCCAAAAACGGTGGGGGCGGCGGCCGATGAAACCCAGGTGGCCGCCGTGCTCGGTGGCCAGCAACTCGATCCAAGGATTCGCCCGGGGCCACGCCCAGAGGGCACCCGGCGCCCCGCCGGCGGCAAAGATGTCGAAAGGCACAATCGTATCGTCCTTGGCCTGAATCAGCAGCACGGGCACCCGTATGCCATCCAGGTACCGGATGGCGGATTGCGTCCGGTAGTAGTGGGCGGCGTCGCCGAAGCCGAACGAGGGTGCGGTGATGCGGTCATCGATATCCTTTACGGAGCGCAAGCCTCGAAAGTTCCGCTTTTGGTAGCGCCCGGTGGCGCACAGACGGGCGCGCATGCGGCGCACGAAGCGGCGCTCGTAGAGGCGGTTGGCGGGCTGGGCGATGCGCCATGCGCAGGCGGCCAAGTCGAGCGGCGTGGAAACCGCGCAGACGCCGCGGACCAGCGGCCGCGCGGATTCGCCCATTTCGCCGGCCAGCTTGAGCACCACGTTGCCGCCCAGCGAGAATCCCACCAGAAAGGCGGGCGCGTGGCCTTCGCTTCGAAGCTGGCGCAGCACGGCCAACAGGTCGCTGGTGAGCCCGGCGTGGTAGAGCGTGGGGCAGAGCCGCTCGGTGCCGCCGCAGGTGCGCATGTGAAAGCGGTGGGCGGCAAAGCCGGCTCGCAAAGCCGCGGCGCTGAGGCTCCGCATGTACCCGGCTGCTCCCGAACCTTCGAGGCCGTGCACCATCACGATTTCGCCGGGCCCAGGGGGCACCCCCGGGCCGCCGGGCCGCTGCGATTCCACCAGCACCCGAACATCCGGCTCGGTTTGAAACAGGCGGCGCTCGATGGGGAACCGGGCTTCGCCGCCATCGCGCTTCCAGAGATGGCCGGCCACGGCTTGCCAGTGCGGATTCCGGAACAGTGGATCGAAGGGGACCATGGGGGCCGCGGAAACTTGTAGTATAGAGAATATTCGGATATGCGTACTGCAATTCTCACTCTCCTCTGCGCCACGTCGGCGCTGGCCGCCGACACGGCCGAAGCCCCGCGGCCCTCGCCGCCACTGACCATCGAGCGCCTCGGCGCCCCGTCCGTTGAACTCAGCCAGTATCGAGGGAAAGTGGTGGCCCTGGCGTTCATCCTCACCACCTGCTCGCATTGCCAGGACCTGACGAGGCTGCTGGGGCCCCTGTCGCGCGAATATGCCCTGCGCGGCGTGCAATTCCTGGAATGCGCGTTCAACGACGACGCGAAACAGACCATGGCGGAGTTTCTCCGACAGTTTCAGCCGCCGTTCCCGGTGGGCTGGACCAATCGCGCCGCCGCGATGGCGTACTTACAGCGCACGATCCTGGACACCAGGCCGCTTTACGTGCCGCACATGGTGTTCCTCGACCGCCGCGGAATCATACGTGCGGAGTACCCGGGCGAGAGCGATTTCATGAGGGACCCGGCTACCAACATTCGCGTCGAGTTGGAGAAACTGCTGAAGGCCAGGTAGGGGCCGGGCATGCCCGGCCCCTACGCCACCTCGACGAATTTGGCTTTCGGCGCGCCGCAAACCGGACAGACATCGGGCGGGTTGCCGAACTCGATGTTCCCGCAAAACGGACACAGATAGAATTTCGATTCCTTCAGGTCCGCGCCTTGCGCCGCCGCTTCCAGCGCCCGTTTATATAGCTCCGCGTGCACGGCCTCGGTCTTCACTGCGTAGCCGAACATGACCTTGGCGCGGTGGCCCTCCGCTTGCGCCTGCTCGAGCATCGGAGGATACATCGCAGTGCATTCGTAGGACTCTCCCTCAATGGCCGCCTGCAGATTCTCGCGGGTCGAGGCGATTCCGGCGAGCGCTCTCAAGTGCCCCTCGGCATGAATGCGCTCCGCTTCGGCGGTAGTTCGAAACAAGCGGGCGATGTTGGGGAACCCATCCTGCTCCGCCCTCTTCGCGAAAGCGCGGTACTTCTGATTCGCCTGGCTTTCTCCAGCGAACGACTCTTTCAAATTATCAGTGGTATTAGGCATGATGTCTCCGGTCTATTTTGGGACAGGGCGAGGGACCCAGAGGGTACCCCCTCGCCCCTACTTGATCTTGACGTCCGTGACGTAATACTGGTCGCCGCTCACGACCACGGTGGCTTGTATGCGGTCGCCAACGTGGAGCTTCTGAAACTCGGCATCCGGCTTCACGGGATACTCCATGGTCATGGCTTCCATCCAGTCGCCGATCTTGCCGGCGGCGATGGTGGCCGTCCTGGTGGCGGGGTCGAGAGCCTTCACCTCTCCCTCCATGGGGTAGCGTTTGGCCTGGTTCTTGGCGCCGCAGCCCGCAAGCACGGTCGCCAGCAAAAGCACGGTGGTTCGTCTGGTCATCACTTCATATGATATGCCACTGTATAGGAATGGAACGCGACTTTCGCCAGGGCCATCTGGAGATCGACTTCCCCACCGAACCGTTCCACTCCGTGTGGCGGCTGTTGGTCCGCTCGGCTGTCCTCTTCTTCGCCAACCTGCGGTTTTTGGCGGCGGTCACGCTGCTGGTGTATCTTCCGGCAAAACTGGCGCTCCAGTTTGTGTTGTACGTCCTGGATGTCCCTGCCGGCGGAATCGTCACCTACCTCGCGCTGGATTCCAGCGACCTGGTTCTCAGCGCGCTGGTAATTCCGGCGGTGGTTTACGGCTTGGTGGCCAGGTTCTGCGGCGGCCAGACTGCTTCCGTCGGCGAATCGCTGCGCTGGGGCCGCCGCCAATGGGGAAAGACGCTGTGGAACATGTTCAAGGTCGAAGTCACAGTGGCGCTGTGGGGAGCGCTGCTGGTGATCCCCGGAGTGGTGGCGATGGTCAGGCTGATCTTCGCCGATGTGATTGTGGCCATCGAGGCCGATCGGGAAACCGACGTTCTGGCGCGCAGCCGCGAGCTCGCCAAGGGCCATGGCTGGCGCATCTTCCTGGTGCTTTTGCCGCTGATGGCGGCGAGCCTGGTAGGCACCTTCCCGATCCTCGGCGCTTGTGAGAAGGCCGCCTATTCGCGCCTGGTCATGGCGCTGGCCGACAGCGTGCTTTCCGTGGGCGGGCAGTTCACCACGGTGGCCGTATTGCTGATGTACCTGGGGGTGGCGAACCCCGCCGCTCCGCCCAAGGAGCCGCGGTAATGGAGCAGCTTTACGTTTCCACGGTATTCGTTGTATAGTGCAGGAATGCCGGGTCGCCTAGAGCCCGGTTCGGAGGAGACATTATGACGCGATACGTAAGAGTTCTACCCTTTGCCCTGGCGCTGCTGGTTACGGCGGGCGCGCAAGCGGCAACAGTGAGTAGCACATTCGCCTTATCGAACGGTAGCCTCGCCATTTCCAGCAGCGGCAGCTATTCGATTACCGGCCAGGCCACCATGTCGGGCGTCTACACGGGAAGCGGAGCGTTCGCCACCACTTCGTTTTCCATTACCGGCGCGACGGTGACAGTGCCTTTTACGATCACGGTCAGCGCCGGCAACACACTGACCGGAAACTTCGCGCTCGCAGCCGCCGCACTGGGCGGAACCGGCACCGGATCGTTGACCATCACGGGCGGCCTCGGCACCTACGCCGGGTATACGGGGACCTTTTCTTCCGTGACGGAGACCGGTTCGATTTCGTTCACTACCGGCGCCATCACGCTGACCTGTAACGGCACCGGCACCGTAAACACGAGTGGCGGCGGCACGACCACTCCAGTGCCGACCGTTGCCTCGGTGACGGACGGGGCCAGCTACACGGCCAACGTCGCGCAGGGCGCTTTCTTCACGGTCTGGGGCTCGAACCTCGGTCCCGCCCCGGGTGTGTATCCTCCCTCTCCGTGGCCCACGGTCTATAACGGCATCAAAGTTACCTTCACACCCGTCGCGGGCGGGGCCGGTACCGGCGCGTACCTGCAATACATCGGCGCGGGCCAGATTAACGCCGTTTTGCCTTCCACCCTCCCGGTGGGCAACTACAACGTAACCGTGACCAACGGTACGGTCAGCAACCAGGTTCAAACTCAAGTGGTGGCCAGCAAACCCGCCCTGTTCACGCAGGATCAAAGCGGCACCGGTCTGGCCGTGGTGCAGAATTACATTTCGCAGTCGGAAAACGATGTGAATCGCCTGACCACCGGTAATTACAACGGATCTCTGAGTTCCCCCGCCAAGCCGGGACAAACCCTGGTCGCCTGGGGAACCGGGATCGGCCCCTATGCGGCGGGGGACACTGCGGTCGGCATCTACCACGACTTCAGCACCTCCGAACCCATCGCCGCCATCGTGGGCGGCGTCTCAATCCCGGTGGCCTACGCCGGCCGCGCCGGCTATGCGGGGGAAGATCAGATCAATTTCACCCTGCCGAACAACGTTCCGACTGGCTGCGCCGTGACGTTGCAGATTTCCGTGGCCGGCGCCCTGAGCGCGCCAGTGTCTATCTCCATCGCCCCCAGTACCAGTGCCACTGCCTGCGTCGACCCCAGTTATACCACCCAGCAGTTGGTGGCCCTCGATCAGGGCGGCACCATCACCCATGGCGGTTTTTCGCTCGAGCATAGCGTGTCGACCGACCCTTCGTCGGGCACCATCAAATCTGACTTGATCGCCGGAGTTTTCAGCCAGACCAGTGGCTTCCAACTGTCCTCGTCAGACACGCAATACACCATCCTGGCCAATTCCGGAAGCTGCGTGGTGACTCGTGTCACGAGCACCAACAGCACGGTCACAGCAGGCCATTCGACGAGCTTCGACGCCGGCACGGTCACCCTCACTGGACCCTCCGGTTCGAACCTGAACAGTCAGAAGCTCACGGAAATCAGCAACGCCTACCTGTACACGATCGGCACGACAGGCGTCAGCATCCCGGGCCAGGCCAACGGCTCGATCCTAGCGGGAACGTACACCTTGACTGGCGCCGGCGGCACCGACGTGGGACCGTTTAGTACTTCGATTACCATCGGCCCGCCGCTCACCCTCAACAACCCCGCCACATTGCCCACCACCGTCACGGAAAGCGCGGGATTGACGCTCACCTGGACGGGCGGCAATGCGGCGGATGTAGTACAGATCAGCGGCTCTTCTGGTACCACCACCGGCACGGGTGCCAACCAGGTCACCAGCACGACCGAATTCGTTTGCACTACCACAGCCGGCCAGGGGACGTTTACCGTGCCCGCTTCGATTCTCACCCTGTTGCCGACTATCACGGCCGCTCAGGTCGCTGCCGATACCGCTAACGGTTCTCTGGAAGTGTTTTCCATCGCTACGCCATCCACCAGCTTCAATGCCACCCTGAAGAAAGACGGCTCGACCATCCCCAGTGCTTTCGGGAGCCTTACCACCATCGGCGGCTCGGCCCTGTATCAGTAACGGCGCGCCTCCACCAGCGCCGCCCTGTTACCATGGAATCGCATGAGTTTTCAGTGGCTTGAACAGCGGGTCCAGGAAGAGCAGGAGCGGCGCCAGCGGGAGGCGCAGATTCTGGCGCGGTTGCCGCGGGCGGTGGAAGAGACGTACCGGCATCTGGCCGGGTGCGTCGAGGTCTATACGGACGCCTTCGGACCGGAATCGGCGGACATCCACTTGCAGGCTTCCAAAATCCGCATCACCGTGCGGGAAGAGCAGGAGGGCAAGTGGCAGCAGCGCGCGAAAGTGGAAATCTCGATCATTGCCTCGCTGCCGGGCTTCCGCATTGAGCGCGGCGGAGAGCCGCTCATGATCGAAGTGGGCCTGCTGCCGGGCGACAAGCTGTTCTACCGGGACCAGGACGAGTTCATTACCGGGGAGGAGTTGACGCGCCGCATCCTGGACCGCGCGCTCTTTCCCAAGCTGGGGGAGTGATTACTCTTCCAGCTCGGAGAGTGCGCCCAGTTGCCTCAGGTCCGCCAGCGTGCGGGCGGCTTCCTCTTCATCCACCTGGCTGATGGCGAACCCTACGTGCACCACCACGTACTCGCCGGGCCGGGCCTCGGGAAGATACGCCATGCACACCTCGCGGCTGATGCCGGCGAAGTCCACGCGCGCCATGGGGACGCCAGCCTCGTCATGCAGCTCGGTAATCTTGCCGGGAACCGCCAGGCACATAAGGACACCTCCATGGTAACAGGTTGACAGGCCGCGCCCCGCTTGCTTAACTGGTAAATCCCATGGCCCCCCCTGGACATCAACGGCAGGATTCACACTCGCTGGCTGAAGTCCACGCCAGCGTGGGGACTTCCCAGGTGTCTTTCTGGCGGCGCATGTTCGCGTTTGCCGGGCCGGCCTACCTGATTAGCGTGGGCTACATGGACCCGGGCAATTGGGCCACGGATCTGGAAGGCGGCGCGCGTTTTGGCTACCAACTGATCTGGGTGCTGGTGATGTCCAACGCCATGGCTATCCTGCTCCAGACCTTGAGCGCGCGCCTGGGAATTGTCAACGGCCGCGACTTGGCGCAGGCGTGCCGCGAGACCTATCCGCGGCTCATGAACTTCGCGCTGTGGGTGTTGTGCGAAATCGCCGTGGCGGCCTGCGACCTGGCGGAAGTTCTTGGCGCGGCCATCGCCCTCAACCTGCTGTTCCACATTCCCCTGCTCGTGGGCGTCCTGGTCACCGCCGCCGATACCCTGCTGGTGCTTTTTTTCCAAAGCTTCGGCATCCGCGCCATCGAAGCGTTCATACTTTCCCTCATCGCCGTCATGGCGGGTTGCTTCTGCATTGAAATCGTCTGGGCCAAGCCGTCGGTCGCCGAGATGTTCACGGGCCTCGTGCCGCGGCTCAATCGCGACAGCCTGTACGTGGCCATCGGAATCCTGGGGGCCACCGTTATGCCGCACAATCTGTACCTGCACTCCGCCCTGGTGCAGACGCGCCACATCGGCCACTCGGAGGCGGCCAAACGGTCCGCCTGCCGCTACAACCTGATCGATTCCGCGGTGGCGCTGAACGGCGCGATGTTCGTCAATTGCGCCATCCTGGTGCTGGCCGCGGCGGTGTTTTTCAAGCGCGGCATCGTGGTGACCCAGATTCAGCAGGCGCACCTGCTGTTGGTGCCGCTTCTGGGGACCAGCCTGGCGGGGGTCATCTTTGCCGTGGCTCTGCTCTGCTCGGGACAGTCATCGACGTTGACGGGAACCATGGCAGGTCAAGTAGTTATGGAGGGTTTCCTCAACTTTCGCATGAGGCCCTGGCTGCGGCGCCTGGTAACCCGCTCGCTAGCCATTGTGCCGGCGGCCTTGACCATCTACTTCGCCGGCGACCAGTCCACTTTCGGCTTGCTGATCCTGAGCCAGGTGATCCTGAGCATGCAGTTGCCCTTCGCCGTCATTCCGCTGATCCATTTCACCAGCGACCGCGCGCGCATGGGATCGTTCGCCAACTCCCTGTGGGTCCGCGTGCTGGCCTGGTCCACGGCGGTGGTGATTGTGGGCTTGAACCTGCGCCTCGCCTGGATGGCCATTGCGGACTGGCTGGCGGCGGCGGGCGCCTGGCGAACGGTGGTCTGGCTGGCGACCCTTCCCACGGCGGCGGTTCTCCTGCTACTTTTGTTGTGGGTCACCATGGAACCGCTGATCAGCCGCTGGACGCGCAAGTTCGGCCGGGCGCCGATCGTTCTGCCGGAGACCGCCGGCGCCGAAGCCGCTGCCGCCACGGTTTACCACCGCATCCTGGTGCCACTGGACCACACCCACCTGGACCGGCTGGCGGTGAGCCATGCCGCAGCCATGGCGAAGCTGTACGGCGCCAAGCTGTTTTTGCTCCACGTGGAAGAGGGCGTAACCAGCCAGATCTATGGGCGGGAGGCCTCGACGGCGGAAGTGGAGGCGGGCGAGCAGTACCTGGAGCGCATCGCCCAAGCCCTCCGCGATCAAGGGATTACCGTGGAAACGGCGATCACGCATTCCTCCTCACCCAAGAATGAGATTGTGCGTTACGCGAATGAAACCAAGCCCGATCTGGTCATCATGGGCGCGCACGGCCACGGCGGTCTGAAAGACCTGATCTTCGGAAACACCATCAACCCCGTGCGCCACAACCTGGAAGTGCCCATGCTGATCGTGAGACCGGGCCGGGGTTGAGACACGGCGCCCCAACACCGTGTCGGAGGAACACACCATTAGGCCCACATCCGCCAATAAGTCCCGCGGAATCAACAGGTTCGATTGGTATGAGAAGTGCACTTCCCTATCGCGTGAAGCACCACGTCTGGCTTATGTTGCTGCTTGTCTTCGGGATTCGGCCGCTCCCCTGCGCCACCTTGCAGCAGTTGACCATGAACGACATGATCGCCCAATCCACCGCCATCGTCCGGGGCACGGTGGTGGACTCCTGGGCGGCGCTCACCGGTTCGGTCATCTATACCCACTATAAGATCCAGGTAAGCGAGAGCTTTAAGGGACCGCGCCAGAGTTCCTTCGAAGTAGTGATTGCGGGCGGAGTGGTGAACAACCTCAGCCAGAGTTTTTCGGGGTCGCCCACGTTAAATAAAGGCGACGACCTGGTGCTCTTTCTGTGGACCAGCCGTGCGGGGCTGACTCAGATCATGGGGCTGACGCAGGGGCTTTTCGCCATCGCGCCGGGCGCTTCCACCGATCCCATGGCGACGCGCACCGCCACCCGGGAGTTGATGCTCGATGCCAAGACCGCGCAACCGGTGAAAGACGCGGCGCTATCGATGCATCTGAGCGACTTGCGATCGCTGATCGCAAACACGCTCCAAGCCAGCCAGGGGGTGAGCCAATAATGCGGGAAACGGGGCGCATCGGGCGGGTGGCGGCCGTCGCCGTAGCGGCGGTAGCGCTGATGGCCACGCCCGCGCAAGCGTATTATCACTACGTCCACTACTTTCAAAACGCTCCTTATACCCCGGTTCGGGAAAAGTTCGACCTCACCACCCTGCCCGACAAAACCGTGACGTTCTTTGTGAGCGACTCGGGACCGGCGGTGTTAGCCCCCAATGACAATCTCGGCTCGATTCTGGGCGAGGTCAAGACCGCGCTCTCCGCGTGGAATTCGGTGAGTAGCTCGGATCTGCGAGTGGCCTTCGGCGGCACGCAAACCGCGGGCCAAGGCTCCAACACGTCCGGCGGCAACGTGCTCTTCATCGATCTGCCTCCGGGCTTGCTCGGCCAGGGCGCGCCCACGGTGATAGTGGGAACCACCACCATTATCGGGGGCCAGGTGCTGTTGTCAAACAACACCAACAAGGGGCCGGGACCCAGCTACCTGGAGGAGTTCTACACCACCGCCGTGCACGAGATCGGACACGCGCTCGGGTTGCAGCACACCTGGACCTCCAGCGCCATGTCGCAGGACGTCATTCGGAATACCACGCGCGCGCGGCCACTCGACGCCGATGACATCGCGGCCCTCTCGGTGCTCTACGGCACCGCCGGCTGGACCGCGAACTTCGGTTCCATCTCCGGCCGCGTGACTTTGAACGGCCAGGGCGTGACTCTGGCCTCGGTGGTCGCCATCAGCCCGACCGGACCGGCGGTCAGCGCGCTCACCAACCCGGATGGATCGTACGAGATCGATGGCCTGCCTCCCAACAATTACCTGCTTTATGTTCACCCGCTCCCTCCGGACGCCGTTCCCGCGGACGGATCGGGCCTCCGGCTGCCGGTGGATGCCAATGGTCAGCCCATCCAGGCCAGCGGCCCGTTTGGGACGGTTTTCTATCCGGGCACGCTCGATGCTCAGCAGGCCACTTCGATCCCGGTGGTTGGCGGCACGGTGGTCACGGGCGAGAATTTCTCGGTGCAGGCGCGCGCGGCGGTGCCGATGTACGACCTCATCACCTACAGTTATCTCGACCCGGTCAGCCGCTCCGCTAGTTACTACCCCGGCGCCAACGCGGTCCCCGTCACACCGGCCTACATCAACACCACGCAGGGGGCGTTTTTCGTCGTGGCCAAGACCAGTTCCGGGAACACGCCGGCGCCGCAATCGGTCACCATCCTGGGTGGCTTTGCGGCAGCCAGCGGCCCGTATGTCGTGCCCTACATCCCCGCCGGCAGTTCGCAGCAGGTGCTGGCTCTGTACTTCGGCATGCCGCCGTTTGCGGGAGCCGGCCCGCGCCACATGGTCTTCAATTTCGGCAGCGATATGTACGTGCTGCCGGACGCCATCACCCTGGTCGGGAAGGGCGCGCCAGTGGTTAGCTCGGTGGCGCCGAATACCGATGGCAGCGTCACCATAACGGGCAGTGGTTTCGGCCTCGACAGCCGCGTTTTCTTCGATGGCATACAAGCCACCACACTAACGCCGTTCAGCGGCACCGACGCGCAGGGTTCCTTAGCGGTGACGCCACCAACGGGCTCCAGCGGCCAGGTATCCAACATCACTGTGTTTAATAGCGACGGGCAAAACTCGACGTTTCTTCAATCGCAGAACCCACCCACCTACATTTATCCCGTGACCGGAACGCCGCAGGCCGCCTTGGACAAGACTGTTTTGCCGGCGGGCGTTTCCTCGATGGTGGATATCACCGCGCAGAATGCCGGCTTCGTGGACGGCCAGGTGACCGTCGGGTTCGGAACCGGTGATATCACCGTGAACCGCCTTTGGGTGCTGAGCCCGACTCATTTGCAGGCCAACGTGGTGGTGGCGCCCAACGCGGTGCTGGGCGCCTCCGAGTTTAGCGTCGTCTCGGGATTCCAGGTGGTTGCGCAGCCGTTCGCGTTTCAGACGCAGGCGGCGAATCCGAACCTGCCTTCCATTGGGCTCCCCATCGTCAACGCGGTGCCCACTCAGCAAACGCTCTACCCCGGCGCCTTCGCAGCCATCTACGGGTCGAACCTGGCGCTTTCGCCAACCGCCGCTCAAGTGACGTTGAACAACGTGCCCGTGCCGATCGTGTACGCCTCGGCGGCCCAGATCAATTTCGTGATTCCCGCCGGTTTTCCGACGGGCCCAGCCACCCTGAACCTGAATAACGGCTCTGCCAACGCCTTTCCCGTGGTCCTGCAGATCGGCAATCCGCCGCCCACCATCACCGGCGTGACGAACCTGTCGGGCGTGCCGCTCGGCGCCGGCAACTCCCCCGGCGTGAACGACATTCTGAACGTGCTGGTAACCGGCCTTGACCCCACCGTGCCCGCCACCCCCAGCCGCTTGCAGGTGACCGTCTCCGGTATCTCCATGCCGGTACTCGGAATCGCGCCGGCGTCAAACGGCCAGTTCCAGATTCAGATCATCCTCACGCAGTCGTTCGCGGGCGCCCAGGTGCCGCTGGCGGTTGCGGTGGATGGCTCCAGCAGCGCGCCCTTCGCTATCACCGTGCGATAATTCGGTGACAGGCTACGAAACCCCCGCGGTTTGGGGGTTGCGTAGCCTGTCACCGAATTGTGTGATAACGTTGTGGAACCCGGAGATTCCAATGAAAATGAAACTGCTTCTGACTGCACTGCTCTTTGCCGGATTCGCCGCACCCGCGGGAGACCCGGCGGGGTTTAGCCTCTGGAAGGCGGCGGATTTGAAAGCGTTTGCCACATCGCTGGCCGCCAAGATGGGCCCCTCCAAGACCGCCAGCCAGCGGTTCACGACCGTCGGCAACTATAGCTTCATGGTGGCGCACCGTGAAGGCTCGGGGGCGGTGGAATGCCATCTGACTCAGGCCGATATTTTCGTGATCGAGAGCGGCGAGGCCTCGCTCACCGTGGGTGGCACCCTGGTGGATGGAAAGAACTACTCGCCGACTGAGATGACCGGCACCTCAATCAGCGGCGGAGTGGAGACCAGGCTCGGCGCGGGCGACATTGTCACGATCCCCGCGAAAATGCCCCACCAGATGAAGCTCGAACCAGGCAAAGAGATCACCTACTTCGTGGTGAAAGTCACGCAGTAAGCGACCACGCTGCCTACTTGAGCCAGATGGTCAGATCGGGCGCCACGGCGCTGCCCACGGCCAGCTCCGCCGCCAGCGCCCCCGTGGGGATGAAGGCCGCCGGCACACGCGCGTTCACTTGCAGCAATCCCACCGCGCCGGGGGCGCTGCCGGCATACAGGATTTGGGCGGGGAAGCCGGCCACCGTCAGGGTCACCGGCAGCACGGGACTCGGGTAGGGGGCCACTGCGGCCTGGCCCGATACGTTGGAGCCGTTGGTGAGCCCTTCGCCGGTGGCATAGAAAGTCAGGATCGAACCTAGCGCCGCGGGGTCGGTCGCGGAATTGGGAGAGCCGTCCGGGTTCGCCACCACCGGGAACAGGGCGGGGGCCGCGCTCACCACCGCCAAATCCAGCGAGCCAGAAGGGATTCCCTGGTAGAGCGCCTGCACATGGGTGGTGGCGTTGCCCGCCACCGTGTAAGGCACCTGCACGTTAAGCTGGCCGAACTGCGCGTAGAACACCGGCGCGGGGACGCCATCGAACCGGACTTCGGCGCCGCTGAGCAGGTTGGCGAGCATGCCGCTGGAGTCCAACGCGCCGGCCACTCCCGACTCGGGGCCGAGGCCCGCGCCGAAAATGACGATGATCTCTCCGGGAGCGACGGGGCCGGGGCTAAGGCTGGCGGCGCTGACGGCGGAAAGCGGCGGCAGGGCCACCAGCCCGGCCGGCGGCGCGGCCTCGGGAACCAGGCGGCGGACGCGGTTGTTGCCGGTGTCGGCAAAGTAGAGGTCGCCCGCGCCATCGAGATACAGGCCACCGGGCGCAGTGATCTGCGCGGACAACGCCGGCCCTCCGTCTCCCCCGAAGGCGGCGGCATTCTGGCCGGCGATGGTGTGGATCAGGCCGTCCGGCGTGACCTGCCGAATGCGGTTGTTGCCGGAGTCGGCAATGAAAATGTCGCCGTCATCGTCCACCACCACGCCGCGCGGAGCGTTGAGGCCGGCGGCGGTGGCGGGGCCTTCGTCGCCCGAAAAACCTAGTGCACCGGTGCCCGCCACCGTGGAAATCGTGCCGGACGGGTCCACTTTGCGAATGCTGTGGTTCCAGGTGTCGGCGATGAAAAGGTCGCCGGCGGAATCGAGGGCGCAGGCGCTCGGCCCATTGAGCTGCGCCAGGTACGCCGGTCCGCCATCGCCTGTATTGCCTGGTGTGCCGTTGCCCGCAGCGGTTATAACCAGGGCTTGCGGCGCGGCTTGGAGCACCACGTTGTTTCCCCAGTCGACCACGAACAGCGTGCCCCCGCGGCCGGTGCAGACGCCATAGGGTTCGCTAAGCGGGGTCCCCGCGGGCGGCGTGCCTGCCACTGGGGAGCCCGCCTTCCCGGTGCCTACCAGGTTCTGTATGAGGCCATCGGCGGTCACCTGCCGGATGCGCTGGTTCCATTCGTCCGCGATAACAATATCGCCGGCGGTGTCCACCGCCACCCCCGAGGGTCCGTCGAGCATGGCGGTCGCAGCCACCACGTTGTCGGCGGCGGTGCCGGCGATGCCCGTCCCCGCCAGCGTCTGAATCACGCCGGTGGGCAGCACCTGGCGCACGCGCTGGGTGCCGGTGTCGGCAATATAGAGACTGCCCGCGCTGTTGAGGGCGATGGCGGAAGGCCGCAACAGTATGGCGTTCGTGGCCGGGCCGCCATCGCCGATGGCGTGCAGATAACCGTCGCCCGCCACCGTCTGGAGTTGGCCGTTCGCCGCCTTGCAGACGAACACCCCATCGGCGATGTAGAGGACCCCGTTCAGGTCCAACGCCAGATCGTTCGCGCCGCCCCCCAGCACATTGGTCCACGCTCCGGCCACGGTGTAGGAATGAACGAAGCTCATGTCGGCGACATAGAGCGTGCCGGCGACATCCACGGCGACGCCCACGGGGGTCCAGAGCGTGCTGCTGGGAGAACCGCCCAGGACGGTCGAGATGACGCCGCCGGCGATCTTGCGCACCCGGTTGTTTCGCGAATCGGCGATGTACAGGGCGCCGAGGCGGTCCACGGCGAGGCCCGCCGGGGAGTAGAGCTGCGCGTTGACGGCCGAGAAGCCGTCGCCGCTGTACCCGGCCAGGCCGGTCCCCGCGACGGTCGAGATTATGCCGGCGGGGGTCACTTTGCGCACGCGATGGCGCTCGAATTCGGAGAAATAGAGATTGCCGGCGGCGTCCACCGCCACATTGCGGGGCGTGACCAATTGGGCGCCGGTGGCTGCTCCGATATCGCCGGCGCCGCCGCCGGCCACCGTGGTGATGACGCCGTCGGGGCCGATGCGCCGCACGCGGTCGTTGCCGTAATCGGCCACGTAGAGATTTCCCGTCAAGTCTGCGGCCAGCCCGTAGGGTTGGTTGAGCTGGGCGGTGGTGGCCGGGCCGCCATCGCCGCTGAAGCCGGCCACGCCGGTTCCCGCGATGGTGGTGATCACGCCGCTGGTGGAGATCTTGCGCACGCGGTGGTTGCCGGTGTCGGAGAGGTAGAGATTGCCCCAGCGGTCCACGGCGATGCCCTGGATGGTGGAGATCTGGGCGGCGGTGGCCGGGCCGCCATCGCCCATATTGGCGCTTCCGGCCACGGTTTCGATGCGATAGGTCGCGGGCGCAACGGCCGCGCCGCCAGCGGCGGGGGTCCACGCCAGGGCCAGCAGCAGACACAGATGACGTTTCATCGCGGGACTCATGGAATTGGTGGCGGCGGAGTTCAATAATTCTCAACTTGTGCCGAAGAGAAAGTTGTAGACCAAAGTGCAATGAAGGAACTCCAGGACTAAATCGAAACAAAAGGAGCTTGAGATGCGATTGATACGCGCTGCCGTAGCCCCATGATCCGCGTGGCCCTCATGGCGTGCCTGCTACTGGGGGACCTCACGTGGGCTCAGGGCGCCATACGACTGAAAACAAGGACTATCGATACCGCGCAATGGGTGAGCCAGGGGCGGCCGGCGGGACGCCATCTGCTCGGTGGACGACACTATCTTCTGCAATTCCCGTCCTATCCCGGGCCGGAGGTTCGGCAAGCACTGGCGCGGCATGGCATGCGCGTGCTGCAATACGTCCCGGACAACACCCTGATGGTCTTGGCCGGCCAGGGCTCCAACATGGAAGGCCTGGGCGTGAGTTGGGCCGGCGAGCTGGAGGCCGAGGACAAGATCAGTCCGGTGCTGGCGACCCATGCGTCCAACGCCTTCCTGGTGATTTTCTACCCCGATGTGGACATGGAGATGGCGCGGGCCGCGACCCAGTTGGAAGGTTTCCAGGTTCTGGAGAACCCCGACCTCCTGCCGGGGCAACTGCTGGCGATCGGACCTTACAACGCCATTTGGGGGCTGGCCGCGTGGGACCAAGTGTCCTATATTATGCCGGCATCCACCGACCTGCTGGCGGGTAACCCCGTGATGGCGTGCCCGGGACCGCTCACCGAAGCCGGACCCATCGGAGAATACGTGGAAGAGGGGAACGGCTGGTCCAAAGACGCCAACGGGAGCATCGCGCTGCAGTATTTTTTTGAGACCCTCACCGACAAAATAGCCGCGGGCACGGTCGAGAGTGAAGTGGAGCGGGCGTTTCAGGTATGGGCGAGCTATGCCAACGTCAGTTTTTCGCCGGCGCAGGTGCAGGGAGCGGTGCGCTCCATAGACATTCTGTTCGCGAGCGGCGCGCACGGGGATGCCTATCCCTTCGACGGGCCGGGCGGAGTTCTGGCCCACACCTTTTATCCAGCGCCGATCAACGGCGAACCGATCGCCGGAGACATGCACTTCGATGCCAGCGAGAGCTGGAGCGTGGGAACCAATACGGATCTGTTCTCGGTGGCTTTGCATGAAACGGGGCATGCGCTGGGGCTGGGACACACCAGCGACCCGGGAGCGGTGATGTATCCGTATTACCGGATGCAGACGGGGCTGACCAGCGACGACATCGCGGGCATTCAAGCACTGTACGGCCCGGCCGTTTCGACGCCGGTGGTGCCGACGCCGGTAGTGCCAACGCCCGTGGTGCCGACGCCCGTGGTGCCGACGCCGGTAGTGCCAACGCCGGTGGTGCCGACGCCCGTGGCGCCAACCCCAGTGGCGCCGCCGGTGCAGCCGCCAATCAGCGCGGATGTCACGCCGCCATCGCTTAGTATTCTCTCACCGGGGTTGACGATGGTGGCCACATCCTCCGCTTCCATCGCGGTCAGCGGCACGGCCAGCGACAACGTCGGTGTGGTGGTGGTGCAATGGACCACCTCGAACGGATACTCGGGCACCGCCGCCGGCACTGCTAAGTGGTCCGCCAGTGTGCCGCTCCTGGTGGGCAACAATGTAGTCACCATCCGCGCCTTTGACGCCGCCGGCAATTCCTCATGGCGCGCGATCACGGTGGTTCGGCGCTGAGGAGTCGGGAGAAACCAATTTAGCCACGGATGAACACAGATAAACACGGATAACACAAGAAACAATACTTCTTAAGAGTTCTTATTCTGATCCGTGTTCATCCGTGGTCATTATTCTATGCTTAGTACCCTACTGATTTCCAAAATCGTGCCGATATAAGCAGTAGCACAATGAATGCCCCAAGCAATCGCAGGCAGGTTCCCGGCGCGAGAATCCGGACTCTGGGCAAGCCGGTCGCGGTTTGCACCGAGGAATCCTGGCTGGACCTGCTGAAACCGCAGCGGGAACGCCTGGCCGAGCTCGATGCGGCGCAAGAGGGCGCGCTTTCGAGTGACGACGAGACGGAAGGGCTGCTGTTGGCGCTGGGGCAGGCGGTCGAGCAGCGCGACCACACTATGGCCGGGCATTGCGAGCGGCTGGCCTTTATAGCCGTGGCCATGGGAGTGGTCATGGGGCTGGGACGCACCAGTCTGCTGGCGCTTTACCGCGGTGGCTATCTGCATGACGTGGGCAAGGTGGGGATTCCGGATTCGGTTCTGTTCAGGCCCGGCCCGCTCACCGCGCAGGAGTGGTTGATTATGCGCAGCCACACGACGCGCGGCGAAGAAATCTGCCGCCACCTGAAATCGCTCCGCCCGGTGCTGCCCATCATCCGGCATCACCATGAGCGTTTCGACGGCTCCGGGTATCCCGACGGCCTGCGGGGCAGGCAGATTCCGCTGCTGGCTCGGGTGATGCAGATTGCCGACATCTACGATGCGCTGATCAGCCCGCGGTGCTACAAGCCGGCTTACTCTCCGGCCAAAGCGCTGGAGATCATTCTGGAGGAGACCAGCCTGGGCTGGCGCGATCCCCAGATCGTGGATCTCTTCTTGCGGCTGCACAAAGACGTCATCTCCAAGAACACCGCCACCAAGGAAATCGGCCGCAGCCTGGAAGCCCTGCGGGCGTCGTTGACCACCCTGCAAGAGTTCCCGGCGGATTCGGTGGCATAGCGTGTGGGGGCGGGGGCCAGGGGACGGGGGCCGGGGATCGGGCTGCGCGCGTTGTAAAATGTCAGTTGATGAGCGACGTAGACTCCACCGAACAGAAACCGGAAGATTTCGAGATCCCGCTGCCGCCCGCGTCCTTTGGTTTCCTGGTTCTCTCTTTGCGCACGCAGGCCGAAATTCAGCTTGGCCTGGTGCATTTCGGCGAGGGTGAACCGCCCGGGCCGGATCTCCGCCTGGCGCGTCATACCATCGACCTCATGGCCGTTCTGCTGGAGAAGACCAAGGGCAATCTCACCCTCGATGAGCAGCGGCTTCTGGAGAATTCCCTCACGGAACTGCGGTTCCGTTTCGTCCAGGTCTCCGACGAGGCCGCCCAGACGGCCGCTCCGAAAGCCTGAATGCCGGCGCCCCCGCTCAAGATAACGGTATTGGGTTCGGGAACCAGCGTGGGCGTGCCCACCATCGGCTGCCACTACGCCGTCTGCACCTCCACCGATCCCCGCGACAACCGGCTGCGGCCCTCCATCCTGATCGGCTACGAAGGCCGCAATGTTTTGATCGATACCACGCCCGACTTCCGCACCCAGGCCCTGCGCGCCAAAATCGAACATCTCGACGCCGTGCTCTTTACCCATGCGCACGCCGACCACGTCATGGGCCTGGATGACTTGCGACCCTTCAATTTCCGGCAGAGCGGCCCGATTCCGATTTACGCTTCCCCCGAAACCATGACCGCCATCCGGCGCTCGTTTCCGTACATCTTCGACGGCGGGAAGAAGGAATCCAACGTCCCGCGGCTGGATGCGCGCCTCCTCGATGGCGCGCCCTTCGATCTGTTCGGCGTGGAGTTTCTGCCGATCCCCGTTTTGCACGGCAGCCAGACGATTTACGGCTTTCGCTTCGGCGCCGCCGCGTATCTCACGGACCACAGCGACATTCCGGAATCTTCGCTCGAGATGCTGCGCTCGCTCAACGTCCTGTTCCTCGACGCGCTGCGCTACAAGCCGCACCCCACGCATTCCACCGTGGACCGGTCCGTCAAGACCGTGGAAAAACTGGCGCCTCACCGCGCCTTCTTCACGCACATCTGTCACGACCTGGCGCACGAGCGCGCCGAAAGCCTTCTGCCGCCGCACATCCGGCTGGCGTGCGACGGCCTCGAAATCCTGGTGGGAGGCGTGGCCTGATTCATGAAAATCTACCACAGCCTGGCTGAGGTGCCCGCGGATTTCGGCCCGTGCGCCCTCACCATCGGCAATTTCGACGGCGTCCATTTCGGCCACCGCCGCATTCTCCGGCGGCTCAAGTCGCTGGCCGATGCCCGCGGCTGGAAGCCCTCGGTGCTCACCTTCGATCCGCATCCCACCCGCGTGGTGGCGCCGGAGCGCACGCCCCGCCTGCTGACGTCGCCCGAGGGCCGAGCCGAGTTGATGCGGGAGGAAGGCATCGAGCAGGTCTTGATTCTGCCCTTCACCCGCGAGCTGGCGGCGCTGACCCCCGAGGAGTTCGCGCGGCAGGTGCTTTTGGCCCGGCTGGACGCGCGGGCGGTCCTGGTGGGCGATAATTTCCGCTTCGGCCACCTCCACTCGGGCGACGTGCGGGTGCTCGCGGAATTAGGCCGGAGGCTGGGTTTCGAAACCGAGATTGTGCACTCGGTGACCTGCCGCGGCCGCGTGGTCAGCAGCAGCGGGATTCGCGAGCTGATCCGGACCGGACGCGTTTCGCTGGCCGCGCGATTCCTGCTGCGCCCCTACGCCATCGAGGGCCAGGTGGTGAGCGGGCGCGGCATCGGGTCCAAACACACCGTGCCGACGCTGAACCTGGCCACTGCCGCCGAAGTGATTCCGGCGCCCGGCGTTTACGTCACCCGCACCCGCCATCTCGAAACCGGGCGCGAGTGGGATTCCCTCACCAACATCGGGTACCGCCCCACTTTCGGAGCCAGCGACCAGCTTTCCATCGAGACGTTCCTGCTCGACACGCCCGCGGAACAGGCCGCGTCCGTCTCCGGCCGCCTGCGCCTGGAGTTTCTGTGGCGCGTCCGCGACGAGCGCAGATTCGATTCTCCGGCAGCGCTCAAGGCGCAAATCCTGAAAGACGCGCGCACGGCCCAAAACTACCTCCGCCGCGCCCAGGCGTGGATCGCCCGGCCGGAGCGCCCATGCCCATAGGCCACTTCCTGTTCGGTGTCTTCTCGATCATCCTGATCGATTTGTTGCTGGCCGGCGACAACGCGCTGGTGATCGCCATGGCCGTGCGTTCCCTGCCCCGGCGCGAGCGCCGCATCGGGACGGCGTGCGGCGCGGCCGGCGCCGTGCTCCTGCGGATTGCGCTCACCATCTTCGCGGCGCGCCTGCTCCGCATCCCCTACGTGCAGCTCGCCGGCGGCCTGTTCATCGTGTGGATCGCAGTGAAAGTGCTGGTGGATGCCAGCGCTCCGCCCGATTCCACGCCCGCCCCCAAGCGCCTGTTGCAGGCCATCTGGTACGTTGTGTTCGCGGATCTCACCATGTCCACCGACAACATCCTCGCCATCGCCGGGGCGTCGAAAGGCAGTGTGCCGCTGATCGTTTTCGGCCTTGCGGTGAGCATTCCGTTCGTGGTCTTTGCCAGCAACCTGCTGGCCGACCTGATGGACCGGTATCCCGCGACGGTTTACCTGGGCGGCGCCATCCTCGGCAGAGTCGGCGGAGAGATGATTCTCACCGACCCGTTCGTGGTAGGAATCCTTCACCCCGCCGACACCTTGCGCTACGTCGTGGAAGGCGTGCTAATCGTGGCGGTGCTGGTAGCGGGGAGACTAATCGGCAAGAAGAGGGCCTGAGACTCCCGTTCAACATACGGCCGGGCAGTTCGGCGAGTCGGCTACGCGCTCAGGAGGAAGGCGAATTCCCAGACGCGGGCGCGTTTCTCGGGAGAAAAATGGCAAGAGGTGTAGTCGGAAGTCGGCTCATAAGGGTCTTTGATAGTAGCCACGAGTTTTATGGCGTCATCAATGAACATCCGCTCCATTAAGCTGACTACTCTTCTCATCCTCTTCTGTGTGAACACCTGGGCTGCCCCCGCTCCGCTCATTAGTTACGTTACCTATCTAGGCGGCTCGTATGTTGATACCGTGGCTGGGATGGCGGTGGATTCCACGGGTTCCGCTTACGTTGCCGGGACCACCTCATCGCCGGATTTTCCACTCACGTCCACCAGCCTCGGTACGCCCGCTACAAACAGCGGGTGCGCCTTTGTTACCAGATTCAATCCGTCTGGCACTGCCATCGAGTTTTCGGTTTGTCTTTCCGCGTCGCGTGCTACCGCCTTCGCGCTCGATGCAAGTGGAAACATATATCTCGCGGTCCAGAGGCCAGCTAACCTTCTTTCCTTTGCCGTGGTTAAGCTTGACCCCACTGCGCAGAGCATTCTCTACACCACGGCAATCGGCGGCGCCGCGGAATCGATGGCAGTTGATCGGGCGGGCGACATTTATCTCGCTGGCGCCGCCGGACCGGGTCTTGCCACGACTCCAGGGGCATACCAAACTCAGTATCCCGGAGGGCAATGCCCAAGCGGCAATGGGACCGGTCCGTGCCCCAACGCATTCATCACAAAGCTGTCGCCTTCAGGGAGTTTGGCGTGGACGACTTACCTGGGCGGCTCGGGTCCGGATGATGCACATGCCATCGCCGTCGATGGCGCGGGGAATGTATGGGTGGCGGGCGAAACTGTTTCGCCAAATTTCCCGACTACTGCGGGCGCGATCTCGCGCACTTTCCATGGCGAAGTAGATCTCGGGCCGCTGCGGTACGGCGATGCGTTTGCTGCCAAGCTTGATGCCAGCGGCAGCCATCTGCTCTATTCCACTTACTTGGGCGGCAGCGGACCTGACGGCACGTTCGGTATCGCGATAGATGGAACCGGTGCAGTGTACATCGCCGGGGGAACACAATCGACCGATTTCCCCACTACGTCGGGCGCGCTCGCGACGACCTACAGCGGCGACAATTCAAATCAGCCGCCGAGCCTCATCGGCAACGGATTTGTCACAAAGCTCGACACCTCCGGGCATCTTACTTACTCGACATTTACCGGCCTCACGAACGGCTACCCGACACCGATTGTCGTGGATGTCGCCGGGCAGGCATACGTAAGCGTGGTCAGTGTCGCTTCGTCGTCCCTCGTCCAGCGGACCTGCCCCGCGCAATCAAATGCGGGCGTTATCGTCATTAACTCCACTGGTTCCGCAGTGGCGGCCACTTCGCCCATCCCTGGCGGGTACCTTGCTTTGGACGGCAAGGGTGGTCTCTATTCAGCGGGCCTGACATATGCACTCGTATTCTTTTCGACTCCGCATGCCTTCCAAACCGGGTACGGCGGCGGGGATTCCGACGCGTTCGCCGCGAGGGTCGACTTTTCACAGCCCGCTGGACCTTCACTGGGTTCGGTATTGAACGCCGCCAGCTTGCTTCCTGGCTACGGCTCGCCTTTTGCGTCAGGCGCAGGAGCGGTAGCCCCGGGCGAGATCGTTACTATGTTTGGTGACGGTTTCGGATCATCCGAGCCCACGGTGAACTTCGGCCAATTCACAGCGACGGTTCTATATGCATCCGACTGCCAAATCAATGCGGTCGTTCCGTTTGAAGTTATTCCCGGCCTGGCAATCCCCGTGACCGTCCAGTCCGGCGAGCAGACGTTAGGACCGGTGAAGCTCCCCGTAGCGGTCGCGGCGCCTGGCATATTTGCCGTGAACGGAAGCGGTACCGGTCAAGCTGCTATTCTGAACCAGGACACTACCGTAAACTCGCCCTCGAACCCGGCGGCGCTAGGTTCCATCGTCTCGGTGTTTATGACGGGCGCAGGGTCGCTGAATCCACCGCTTGCGGACGGCTCACTCGGGCCGCTCAGTCCTCCATTTCCCGTGCCAGTAGCTGGCGTCGTAATTACGATCGGCTCGGTGAATGCCCCGATAACGTTCGTTGGCCAAGCCCCCGGTCTGATCGCGGGGGCCACGCAGGTGAATGTACAAGTACCACAGAATGCCCCAGTTGGTGCCGCCATTCCCATCATGATCTATGCTGCATCCTATGCCAGCCAATTGGGCCAAATCACGATGGCACTGCAATAAAGATGGATTTGGTTGCGAGGCCACGTTGATGTGGTCCGGCGACGGCCCCCGGAAGTCCCGCCCCGGCCGCTATCGCCTCAGCCTACTTCGCGATCCTGATCATCACCACGCCGTGCGGCGGCACTTCCGCGATGTATTCGTCTTTCACTTTGCCGCGGCCGGCGTGCGCCCACAGGTCCCGGACCTTGTGCGATCCCTTCACCCCGATGTCGCTCCACTTGGCCGTCACTTTGGCGGCGGCTTCACCGCGATTGAAAAGTCCCACCGCGTGGCCGCCATCCGCCAAAGGCCGCGCCCACACTTCCAGATCGCCGTTCTTGGCCACGCGCACACCCTGCTTGCCCAATTTGTCCTGGTCTACCGCGATCGCTTCCTTATTGGTGAGAATCTCCAGAATGTCCGGCTTCGCGTCGCGCAGGTCGTTACCCGCCAGCAGCGGCGCGGCCAGAAGGCACCACAGACTCATGTGGGTGCGGTATTCCGTATCGCTCATGCCGCCGTTGCCGATTTCCAGCATGTCGGGGTCGTTCCAGTGGCCGGGGGCGGCATACTTCTCGCGGCCGGGTTGCAGGTCGAACCCAATATGCGACATGGATTGCCAGCGGTCGCTGATGTCCCCCGTGGTGCGCCACAGGTTGCCGCTCACTTTCGCGCCCCACTCGCCCACGTCGAGCATGCCGTACTGGCACAGGCTATAGACCATGGGCCGGCCCGAAGCCAGCAGCGCCTCGCCCATCTTGGCGTAGGCGGCCTGCATGGTGACGGCATCGGGCGCGTACACGCGCGCGGCGCTGCACCAGTCGTATTTCAGGTAGTCGATGCCCCACGCCGCGTACGTCCTGGCGTCCTGCGCCTCGTGCTGGTAACTGCCCTCGTACCCGGCGCAAGTCTTGGGACCGGGCGACGAGTAGATGCCCAGCTTCAGCCCTTTCCCATGGACATAATCCGCCAGGGCCTTCATGTCCGGAAACTTCGAATTGGCGCCGATATTGCCCTGGCTGTCGCGCGCGCTCTCCCAGGTGTCGTCGATGTTCACATACACGTAGCCGGCGGCTTTCATGCCGTTCTTCACCATGGCGTCGGCGATCTCTCGAACCACTTTGTCGTTCACCTTGCCTTGAAACTTGTTCCAACTGTTCCACCCCATGGGCGGCGTCCGGGCCAGCCCGTTATCGCGCACGGCGGCCGGCGCCGGGAGCGATATCTTGGGCGGCGGGGGCGGCAGCGGCGCCGGCGCCTGGGCCGACGCGCGCGTGAATTCGATGCCTTGCGGCGGCCGGTTGCCGGCAGCCGACATAGTGAGCTTGAGCTTGCCGCCCTCCAGCACGGCGCTGTAATTGCTCCGCCGCCTGGTGTTGTTATTGGCCTCGCGCTCGGCCACGAATGTAACCTGGGCGCCGCTGGCCGTGCCCTCGACGATGCGGTCCTCATAATTCGGCGCCAGTACGTACCCCGTCACCGTGCCGCCGCTCTCCACGTTCAATGCCAGAACGATTTCGCGCGCCTCGTCATCCGGCGAGTACCTCGCAATCCACTTCCCGGTAAGGCTTTGCGCGCTCGCCAGCGTCAACGCAGCCAGCAAAGCGGCGCATAAACGGAACCATCTCATAGTTATCAGACCTCCAGTTGAGCGTCACGCCATGCCGCATGGCGATCTCGGCAAGCAGGCATGTAGCCGTGCTGCGCACGCACGTTTCTATCTCACTTATGGGTTTCGCGCGCGTGCGTATACACTCCAGAAAGTTCTTCCAGTGGGCCACGTTCGTGCCGGTCTCGCGGTTCACCACCAGTGTAGCTTTCGTCCCGTGGAACGCGGCGCCGTAAGTGTTGCCGGCGCGGCTCTCATACGAGGCGATGAACCCGGGATAGCGGAACGTCGCCAGCATCGTGTCGGGCGCGCAGCCCTGCGCGGTGACGGAAACCGGCATCGCTTCATCGAAGGCGAACTGAAGGATGTCCATCACATGCACGCCCCCATCCGTCGCCGCGGCCTCAAACGCGCGGCAGAAGCGGACCTCGCCCAGCGCGCCGCTCTTCACCATCTCGCGCGCCCTCTGAACCGGCGCGCTCGAGCGCTCGACGGTGCCCGCCTGCACCACGCGCTTGTATTTGCGCGCCGCCTCCACCATTTTGACGCCCTCTTCCACATCCACGAAGGCAGGCGTCTCCACGTAGACGTCTTTGCCGGCTTGGCACGCTTCCACCGTCATGCAGGCGTTCGAGTGGTCCGGCATGGAGATGCATACCGCATCGATGGAGGGGTCCGCCAGAATTTCGCGGAAATCCGTCAGCGCCGGCTGGCGCACATCGCAAACCGCCACAATCTCGAAGCCCGGAACTCTCGTGGCATACCCAATATTCTTCGCGCCCATCCGCCCCGCTCCGATGAACGCCACGTTCACTCTGTCGTTGGCGCCTCTGATGGTCAGCGCGGCACAGCCCGCCACTTTCAGAAAATCCCGGCGGCGCGTGGATGCCTGTGCCATGCCCTCTGTTGTAACAGGTTTTATCGCCTATACTGATGTCGATGAAGACATCTACCGCATTCCTTCTCTTGTCAGCCGCCGGTCTGCTCTGGAGCCAGCAGGCCGCGCCGCCGCCGCGTTCGCCCGTGGTGCCCTTCACTGCCGCTGAACTGGAAGCCATTCCTCTGGTGCCGCCGCACGCCGGCACGAGCGTGACGAAGACACTTTTCGACGGCAAGAGTCTGAACGGCTGGAGCGGCAGTCCCGACTATTGGTCGGTGGAGGATGGCGCCATCGTCGGAAAGTCCACCGGCAGAGTGCCCACCAGCTTTCTGTTCACCAAGGACAACTACACCGATTTCCGCCTCACTGTATCGTCGAAGATGGTGGAATCGGAGAACCACGCCGGCGTCTGCTTTTGGGGCCAGGTGTTGGAGGAAGGCGCCAACAAGTGGAACACGCGCGGGCCGCTGGTGATCTTCCCCATCCCCAGCATGTGGGACTATATCGAGGCCAGGGCCCTCCGCGTCTACTATTTGACCACGGAGAAAGTCACCAGCCAGCACGATTGGGTGAAGGTGGAAATTCTGGCGCAAGGCAACCGCGTCCGCTCCGCCTTCAACGGCGTTGAGATCATGGAATGGCGCGAGCCCGACCCCAACCGTATCAAGGTTGGCCCCATCGGCATGCAACTCCACGGCTTCAACGGCGAGCAGAAAGTCCTTTACAAGGATATTGTGGTGGAGACCTTCCCCAAGGAAGACCGCCTGCTCACAGTGAAGAAGTGAGTGCAGAATTCGCCGCGTCGAGTGCAATCTTTGCTCCGCCAGGCCAGCCGGTAAACCCGCATCCCACGACAATCCCGGCTTCGCCTGAACGGCACCACAGTTGCTTTAGGACCAGCTATGCCTTGCTTTCTCCTGCTCATTCTCCTGCTCTTTCCGCGCGTGGCGCTGGTGTTGATGTGGATCTACTCGACCTACCTGCAGCGCGCATTCCACGGTGGCTTGGTACTGCCGGTACTCGGCTTCATCTTCCTGCCGCTCACCACCATCGTTTATGCCTGGGAAATTAACAGCGGCATGCCCACTGCGGGAATCAACCTGTTGTGGCTGCTGATCGCGGTGATCATCGACCTGGGCGGGTTAGGTGGCGGCGCGCATCGCCAATCGCGGCGCTGATATGAGCGGCGGCCGTCATTTCCCCATCGGTCTCTGGTCGCGTCCGTGTTGCTGGTCGCAGTGACCGCCGCCAGCGTCTATCTGTCCTAAGAACTGGTCGTCAAGCCGCGGCAGGCGTTGCAGGACCAGATCCGCCAACAGCAAGCGACCATTGTCAAGCTCGAGCAAGACAACCAGCGCCTCGAAGCCTACCTGAAGATTCTGAAGCACATCGACCGCCGGGCGCGGGCCGAGGTTCTGCGACAGGAGAAGGACCAGCAGGGCAACCTGCAAACCACGATTCGGTTCACCGAGGTTGACGACGCCGGCCAGCCGATCAATGCCTCTCGAGAGATCACTCTGCCGGGGCAGGAAGTCTATTTTGACACCCTGGTGATCAAGTTCGACGACCACTTCGTCGAGCAGGGCGACCCGATCAAGGGCGCGGCGCTCATGGTGTTTCGCCGGATCTTCTCCAGCACCATGCGCGCCGAAAACGGCTTCGTCATCGACAAGGACGGCCAGGTGCCCGAGGTCTACGCGGAGCGGCACGCGGCCAGCCAATTCGAGAAGGACCTCTGGAGACGCTTCTGGGACCTTGCCAACGACGAGAAACTGGCGAAGGAGCGCGGCGTACGGGCTATCCACGGCGACGCCCCCTACATGCTTCTGGAACCCGGCCGGGTCTATGAAATCTGCCTGAGATCGACCGGCGAAGTCATCATCACGCCCAGAACGCGCATGGCGCCGCCGCCAGCGGAATGAACCTGCCAGGCCCGCTTCGCGATCTCGATCTGACCGACGTTCGCCTGCGCCAATCAAGGAGCCGTCGAGGTGGTAACCTCATACCGTAGCGCATCCCGATCGGCGGACGACATGAGCGAATTCAACAAAGTGAGGCCTGCCGGGCGAACGCTCTGCCTGGGGCTTTTCCTGGCGTTTTTTGCCGCGGCCGCCGCCTGGGGGCTCGACCCCAGGCTGGCGATCACCCAGTACGGGCGTGGAGTGTGGACGACCGCTAACGGCCTGCCCCAGGACTCGATTCGCGGCATCACCCAGACTAGCGACGGATATCTCTGGATTGCCACCATGGGCGGCCTGGCGCGGTTCGACGGCGTCAACTTCACGGTGTTTAACTCCGAAAACACGCCGGCCCTGGGTCCCAACGAAATCACTGCCGTGGCCGCGGACCCCGGCGGCGGCCTGTGGATCGGGACCAATGGCGCCGGAGTGCTGCGGTTTCTGAATGGCAAGTTCACGCAGGTGGCCGCCATTTCCGACCTGCCTAGCGACAGCGTGCGCGTCCTCATACCGGATTCCCGCGGGGTCCTCTGGATCGGCGCGGACGATGGGCTCGCCAAGTACGAGCATGGCAAAGTCTCCACGGTTTTTAGGGGACCAACCGAACTGAATGTGCATTGCGGGATCGAGTATCCGGCGGGCACACTCTGGTTTGGAACCAATAGCGGCCTCGAGAAGCTCGAGAATGGATCTTTCACCACCTATACCACGCGGGACGGCCTGGCTGCCGACGGCGTCTGGGCGCTGGCTCCCGGACCGGACGGGGAGCTTTGGATCGGCACGCGGCCGGGCGGCTTGAGCGTGCTGCGCCACGGTAAGTTCCACACCTACACCACGCGCGACGGGCTGACTTCCAATGCGGTGATCGCGCTCGCGCGGGACCGCGACGGCAATTTGTGGATCGGAACGGAGGGAGGAGGGCTGAATCGGCTGGCCGGCGGCAAGTTCGTCTCGGCCCCGGACCCCGCGGGGCTCTCCAACAAGGTGATCCGCTGCCTCTACGAGGATCAGGAAGGGAGCTTGTGGCTGGGCACGGCCGGAGGCGGGCTGAGCCGGCTGAAGGACTACACCTTTACCGAGCGATCGACGCGCGAGGACCTGCCCAGCGACATGATTCGCACCATCTTTCAGGACAACTGGGGCGACGTCTGGCTGGGAACGGGAAACGGCATCGCCCGCATCACGCCGCAGGGGCGCGTGCTCCACTACTCCAAGAAGGACGGCTTCCGCAGCGACCTGATCTGGCCCGTGGTGCGCGCGCGCAACGGCGATCTGTGGGCCGGATCGGAGGGGGGCGTTCTGCATTACTTCCGCAACGCCGACCTCACCCATCCGGCGGCGCGCCGCACATGGAAGCTGGAAGGGGCCATCCGCATGATCCTGGAGCAATCCGATGGCACGATCTGGGTGGGAACAGTCGCCCAACTGGTGCGGTTCCGGGACGGGCGGATGACCGTGGCCGGGCCGGACGATGGACTGGCGGACGGCGTCCCAACCGCCATCGCGGAACGCGCCGGCGGCGGCTTCTGGGTGGGCACCCGCAAAGGCATTCAGGAGTTTCGCGACGGCCGGTTTCTGCCCGTGCTGGGCCCCGATCGGGGGCTGGTGGGAACCCCCGTCAGATTGCTGGAAGATTCGGATCGCAACCTGTGGGCCGTAACCGCGGCCGGGCTCAGCCGCATCTCCAACGGCAAGGTGACGACGTTCACCAAGACCAGCGGCATGCCAGGCGCCAGAGTGTTCCAGGTGATCGAGGACAACCTCCATACGTTTTGGATCACCACCCGTCAGGGAGTTTGGCGCGTCTCCCAACGGGAATTCGACGCGGTCGCCGAGGGCCGCGCGCGGACTCTCACGATGAAGGTGTTCGGCGCGGCCGACGGCATCCGGGGAACCAGCGAGTTCCAGATCGGCTACTCCCCCGCGGCCTGCAAGATGCGTGACGGAACATTGTGGTTTCCCACCTTCGGCGGAGTCTTGAGCGTGGATCCCTCGCGGATCAGCACCAACCGCCGGCCACCGCCCGTGTTCGTGGAGCGGGTGATAGCGGACAACCGCAATTCCGTCGCCGAGGGCGGCCGGATCGCGGCGGAAGGCAATCTGGAGTTTCACTACACCGCGGTGAGCCTGATTTCCCCGGACCGCGTTCGCTTTCGCTACCAACTGGAAGGATTCGATAAGGAGTGGGTGGACGCGGGCACGCGGCGCGTGGCATACTTCACCCACCTGCCGCCCGGGCCGTACCGGTTCCGGGTGGTGGCCTGCAATAACGACGGCGTCTGGAACCTGGCGGGGGCGTCCTTTAGCTTCAAGCTGACACCGCGCTTCTACCAAGCCGCCTGGTTCTATCTGTTGTGCGGCCTGGCCCTCGCCATGGCCGGGACGGCTGCGTACCGCTGGCGGGTGCGCGGCCTGCGTGCGCGCGAGAAATGGCTGCGGGAGCGCGTCGAGGAACGCACCGCGGCGCTGCGCATCGAAGTGCAGGAACGCAAGCGCGCCGAGGAGGCGCTTCAGCAAGCCAACCAATCTCTCGCCAAGGCGGAACGCCATTCCCGCCTCATGTTCAATAGCGGTTCGGATGCGCTCTTCGTTTACAAAGTCGGAGCGGACGGAGTGCCGGGAGAGTTCCTGGAAGTGAACGACAATGCCTGCCGCTGCCTTGGGTACACACGGGAAGAGCTGCTGCGCATGCGGATTTTCGATATTGCCGCTCCCGAAAACGATCCCGATGCGCGCGCCCTTACGCACAGAATCGTTGCCGAGGGCCAGTTGGTTTGGGAGAAGACATATGTAGCCAAGGACGGGCGGCGAATTCCGGTAGAGATCAACGCGCATGTCTTCGACCTGGATGGTTCGCCGGCGATTATCTCCTCTGTGCGAGACATTACCGAGCGCAAGGAGGCCGAAATCGCCAGGGCAAAATTCGAAGGGGAATTGCGCCAGGCTCAAAAACTGGAGAGTGTCGGCAGACTGGCGGGTGGCGTGGCGCACGATTTTAATAACCTGCTCACCGTCATCAACGGGTACAGCGGCTTCCTGCTGAACAGCTTGGATGTTTCCGATCCGTTGCGCCGGTTTGCCGAGGCCATTGGTAATGCCGGGGAGCGCGCGGCCAGTCTCACCAAGCAACTACTGGCATTCAGCCGCAAACAGGTCATCGAGCCGAGGCTGCTGAACCTGAATACGACGATCCGGGACGCCATGCCCCTGCTGCAGCGCTTGATCGGCGAGGACATCGCATTCACGGCGCGACTCGATGCTTTCCTGGAACAGGTGATGGCGGACCCCGATCAAATTCATCAAGTCCTCATGAATCTTGTGGTGAACGCGCGCGACGCAATGCCCGACGGCGGAAGGCTCGAGGTTGAGACGGCCAACGTCGAAATCGGGGAAGACGACGCAGGCAATCGGCACGACGCTCTACCGGGCCGCTACGTTCTGATGACCGTGACCGACACAGGGCACGGCATGGACGAGACGGTCCGTCAGCAAGTCTTCGAGCCGTTTTTCACGACCAAGGAATTCGGCAAAGGGACCGGGCTTGGGTTATCCACCGTCTACGGCATCATCCGGCAGAGCGGCGGCTGGATCGAGGTGCGGAGCAAAGTGGGTCTTGGAACATCGTTCCAGGTGTACCTTCCCCGCATGGATGGGCGGCCACGGCCAGAGCGGAAGGAGGCCGGCGCCTCGACGGAGACGGGCAGTGAGACGATTCTCCTGGTCGAAGATCAGCCCGCTGTTCGATCTTTCACCAGCGCGGCATTGCAACGCTACGGCTATCGCGTCATCGAAGCATCTGGTGGCGAGCAGGCGATTACGGTTGCCGAAGGGCATCCGGGGCGGATTCACCTGTTGCTGACCGATGTTGTGCTGCCGGGAATGAACGGTAAGGAGTTATCGGAACGGCTGAAGGCGTTGCGCCCGGATCTGAAGGTGCTCTTCACCTCTGGTTACACGGCGGATGTGATTGCCCACCGTGGCGTACTCGACTATGGCCTGTCGTTCCTGCACAAGCCGTACAGTCTGGATGAATTGGCCGCGAAGGTTCGAGAGCTACTGGGTGAGGCGTCTGGGCCGGGGGTTGAAGCGTGAAGCGCTCGCCGCGCAATGACGCTCACGCGATCGAGGGCGAGTTCATGGCCCTGCGGGTCGACGGGCCTATCGGCGTCTGATTCCGGGAGCCGGGGATCCCGTCTATAATTAGGTGTATAGGTGTTTATGCGCCTAGCCGTAGGTGAAGAATGCAAGAAGAAGCAGTCCGCTGGAACATCAAGGTCTCGAAGCAAACTGATCTCACCCTGCGCACCTATCTGGGCTCACAGGGCATGAAAAAAGGCGACCTCTCGAAATTCATCGAGCAGGCCGTCCGCGCCCATGTCTTCCATCGCACCGTCCAGGACATCAAGGCGCGCAATGCCGGCACCGATCCGGACGAGATACAGGCCCTCGTCGACGATGCCGTGCGTAAGGTCCGCGCAGAACGCAGTTCCAAAGGGAAGTCCCATTAACCCCGATGCGCGTGGTGCTCGATACCAACATCCTGGTGTCCGCCCTCCTGGTTCAAGTGGGCCGCCCGGCCGCCATCTACCGCGCCTGGCAAGAGGGACATTTTACGCTCCTGACCTGCCGAGAGCAGCTCGACGAGTTGATGGCCACGCTGCGCAAGCCCGCAATCGCCGCGCGCATCAAGCCCTACAAAGCCGGACGCCTCGTAAACGATCTGAAGGAACTGGCCGAGACCATAGGCCCCTTGCCGCGTGTCAGGCGCTCTCCGGATCCCACCGATGATTTTCTCCTGGCCCTGTCCGAAGCGGGCAAGGCCGACTACCTGGTAACGGGCGACAAGAGCGGCCTGCTATCCCTCGCGCGTCACGCAGGCACGCGGATCGTATCCGCGAGCGAATTCGCCACGCTACGGTCGAGCGGCCATTGATTTCATTCCGCGCCGTGCGATCCCGACAACGCTTCGCCGTTCAGCGTAGTTCCAACAACTGCTCCTCGGTCACCCCTGCTTCCTGTAGAATCTGACGCAGAGTTCCAGGGCGGAGTCGCTTGTGATCCGGCACTACGACGCGGGCGTACGGGTCCCCGCGCCTTAGGATGAATGGCTCCCTGTTCGGCGGTTAACGGCAAATCCCACCCGCAAGAGCACCTTCACCAACTCCTGGCCGGAAAGGTCCGTCGGGAGCTTCACTGGCGGGTGCCGGTCTTAAGCCCGCAGTATTCTCTTCCCGCTTCCGCCGGGACCGGGTCGCCAGAGGCGAGACAGTCCTCTACATAAAGATCTGCCGCTTCGCGGATGTTCCTCATGACCTCATCGCGGGTGTCGCCTTGGGATACACAGCCGGGCAGTGCCGGCACGGTGGCCACATATCCGCCGTCCGCTTCCTGCTCAAGAATGACCGTATAGCGCATGGAGCCTTGCCCTTGACTTTGATAATACCAGCGAATGCGCCGGCCGGGCTTTGCCGGCACTTCCCAGGTATTGGTGGGGCAGGATGGCATCCTGCGCGGCGGTTGGCAACCCAATGTCACTGTATTCCGCGAAGCTCAATAGCAAGTCCCGTAGTCCGCGGCGGAGAACTCTGAGGATCTGAAAGCCCCACTCGCCAATCGGCTGGGGGCGCTCAGCGGCAACCGGAGCGGGCAGCACGGCATACGTATCAACGACCAGTGGCGTGTCTGCTTTGTATGGCGCGGCGGAGACGCTTACGGCGTTGAAATTGTGGACTACCATTGAACTCGAAAGGGAGGCAGAAATGACGAAAAGGAGTCGCGAACTCTTGCCTGCGATCCACCCGGGGGAAATCCTGTTCGAGGAGTTCATGAAGCCGCTCGGCCTGAGCATCAGCCGGGTTGCCCGAGATCTACCTGTTCCTGTAACGCGCATCGCCGACATCGTTCATGGGCAGCGCGGTGTATCATCCGACACGGCCCTTCGCTTGGCCCGCTATTTCGGCACTACGCCCGCATTTTGGATGAACCTGCAATCGGCGTACTCCCTGGAGGTCGCTGAGCGCGAGGCCAAGGGACAGATTGACCGCGATGTACACCCCCTCAATGCTGTTGCCTGAGAAAATGTGGGGCAAGCTGGTAGCCTGCGCGGCGGTTGGCAACCGCCGCTGTCCCTGTATTCCGCAAAGCTCAATGGAAAGTCTCATAGTCCACAGCGGAGAACTCTTCCGCAATTCTGCGGTCAAGGGCCGAATTGGCCGCGTATCCGGCAGCCAACTCCCGTTCCAGCCTCTTCTGCTGTAGGGCCTCCAAGTACCGCTCAACGGCACAGCGGATCAAGTTGCTACGGGTGGTGCCAATCTCGGCGGCAACGCGTTCGATTTCCCTGAAAAGCTTGGCGGGAAACTTGAGAACGACTTTTCGGGAAGCGGCCAGCGGCAGGTTTCCGTGCTTTCTGGCAGTTTTCACATTATGTGCTCTGGCATCTGTTAGAATACCATTTGGTCTACCCCATTACACTACCGCCAGGCCCGGTACCGTCACACGCGATGCGCTGCTGAACGACAGCATGGAACGCTCCGAGTGACGCCCGCCATGGAAGCGGGAATCACGGATCATACTTGGGACGTGAGGGAGCTTCTAACATGAAAACGGACTTCATTTCCTTAGTAGGGGCCAAAGCCAGTCCTGTCGTAAGACAGTAGCACCCATTCTGGTCACAAGCATCTTGTAATTCCATCTCTCGCGAATGGAATCATACATCACGCTCAACTGTTCGGAAACACCTCCGTTCATTGCATAGATGTTTATGATGTAGTGAGATGCTTCTGTAAGAGAGGGATGAAGTACCACTCCAAGGAGAAGAATCAGCTTCGGGGTCAAATCCCCAATCATTACGGGGTGGGACCGACCCGCCAAGACATCGTTGAAGGATTTGTTCATCTCCTGATCGGTTCTGACGTGCGGCACCCCCTCTTCGAGCGTATATTTAACTCCTCTAATAATATGCTTTCCATGAACTATAGCCGTCAGGGAAAGCCCGATCTTGTCCACGGGATATATGCTAGGCTCTAAGGTTGCGAATCCATTCCCTCCGGTAACCTCATCGACGTTTTCTCTCGAAAGCGCATCGAGGCGTTCCATACGCTTCATGGTCTGGCTAAACGCAAGCTGGTTATTTGATATTGAGGTTTTCAGGCCGTCCACAATGGATTGAAAAGCGCTTCTCTCACTGCTACGTACATCGGCCTGCTGTTTTTGGTTCTCGGTCCTTTCTTGGTACAGCGTGGCGATCTCAAGGCCGGTACAGGCAAAGAAGATCAGGAGCCATCCGGCCTTGCTCCAATTTGATTCTGGAGGCCAGATCGTCACAACCACCGCCAGTGCTGCCAAGCACGCAATATACGTCCCAACTGGAGGCCTTGGAGGGTGAAGGAAGAAAACGCAAGCGAGCCACAGTAGAATGCCAACAACCATAATGGGCGGCAGCCAACGTTGATAGAAGCCCCGGATTGAACTCCACATGCCCAAAGCCTACCACCGGCCAGCAGGCAAAAACAGATGCGCCACTCCGCTTTCCGAAATTCTCTTGACAGTGTCACCGCCGGTGCAATAATCCCCATATCGCCGGTTGAATTTTCCCCACCCCTGACAGGGGGTCTAGCCGGCATCGACTCTGGAATAGAGGAGGTGCCGAACCTGTTGAGGGCGAGGGAAGTGAACGATTTTGCAGAGCTGAAGCGAGAAGGACTCAGCATCCAGGCGATCAGTTCGGTGACGGGCTTCGATCGCAAGACCGTGCGCAAGTATCTGCTGATACCGGATGAGATTCCGGGGTACGGACCGCGGCCGGCGGCGGCGAGCAAACTGGACGGGTTCAAGCCGTATCTGGAAGAACGATTGAAGGCTGGCGTGTGGAACGCGGCGGTCCTGCTGCGGGAGTTGCGGCAGCGGAGCTACACAGGGGGCTACACGATTTTGAAGGACTGGCTGCAGCCGCAGCGGGAGGCGGCGGGCGCCGTGGCGGTGCGGCGGTTCGAGACGCCGCCGGGGCGGCAGGCGCAAGTGGATTGGGGTCACCTGGGGAGCTTGGAGTTGGACAGCATCGAGCGGCAGTTGTGGGGCTTCACCTTCACGCTGGGCTACAGCCGGATGATGATGGCGGAGGCGGCGCTGAACCAGAAGTTGGGGACGTTGCTGCGGATGCACGAAGAGGCGTTCCGGCAACTGGGCGGCGTGCCGGAGGAGATTCTGTACGACCGGATGAAGACGGTCTGGCAGGAGATCGACGAGCGGGGCGAGGTGGTCTGGAACCCTGTGTTTCTGGACTTCTCGCGCTACTGGGGTTTCACGCCGCGGCTGTGCCGGCCGTATCGCGCGCAGACCAAGGGCAAGGTGGAATCAGGAGTGAAGTACGTCCGGCGAAACTTCCTATGCGGGTTGCAGGGGCGAGAGCCCGACAGCATGGAGGACTTCAACAACCAGCTCCGGCAGTGGGTTTGGAACGTGGCCAACCAGCGTGTGCATGGGACCACGCACGAGATCGTGATGGCGCGCTGGGATGGCGACCAGATGGCCCTGCAACCGCTGCACGGACGAGCGCCGTATCCGTTCGCCGATGAGGAGTTGCGCAAGGTGGCGCGGGACGCGTTCGTGTCCTGGCAGGGGAGCCGGTACTCGGTGCCCTGGATCTACGCGGGCAAAGAGGTCTGGGTGCGCGAAGGCGACGGCGGAGTCGAGGTGCATTACGGCGCCGAGCGAATCGCGGCGCATGCGCCGGCCGCGCGGAAGCACGTGATCGTGCGGGACCCCGAGCATCACGAAGGAATCCCGCTGGGGGCGCGGCAGGATCGCAAGACGCTGGTGCATATCCGGCAGACCGCGCCGGTAGTGGAGGTCAGGCCCCTGGCCGCCTATGAGAGCGTGGCGGCGGGAGGCGCGCTATGACCGCCATCGAGCAACTGCAAGAGATCTTGAGCGGTCTGGGGCTGACGGCCCTCGAAGCGCGTTTGGAAGGGTTGTTGGAACAAGCGGCGAAGAAGGAGCCCAGCTACGGCGATTTTCTGCTGGAGGTGCTGACCACGGAATCCGACGCCCGGCGACAGCGGTATCTCAAGACCCGGCTGCAACTGGCGCATCTGCCGTACCAGAAGACCTTCGACCAGTTTGACTTCAGCTTTCAGCCGTCGATTGACGAGCGGCAGATCCGCGAACTGCGGACGCTACGGTTTGTCCACGAGGCCAGCAACGTGATCCTGCTGGGGCCGCCGGGCGTGGGCAAGACTCACTTGGCGGTGGCGCTGGCGGAGGCGGCGATCCGCGCCGGTCAGGCGGCGTATTTCATGACAGCGCACGACCTGGTGGATGATTTGGGCCGGGCGTACCGGGAAGGGCGGTTGGACCGGCGCATGAAGGTGTACCTGGCGCCGAAGGTTCTGATCATCGATGAGATGGGGTATCTGCCGCTGGACGAGCTAGGGGCGACGATCTTTTTCCAGTTGGTGAGCGCCCGGTACGAGCGCGGCAGCATCATCCTGACCTCGAACAAGAGCTATGGCGATTGGGGCGGAATCTTCGGCGACCCGATCATCGCCACGGCGATTCTGGACCGGCTGCTGCATCACTCCACGACGATCAACATCCGCGGAGAGAGCTACCGTCTGAAGGATCGCCGTCGAGCGGGGCTACTGGCCAAGCCCGAGGATCAGCAAGTCGGGGCGGCCACTCTGGCGCCTCCTGCCGCTGGCGCCCCGAACCATCGTGGAAAGCGGGGGGCTTCGTTATGAGTTTTCTGAGGCATGACGAGATCTATCGGTCCGATGTGGGAATGAAAACCATCCTCAGCTTGGAGGCGAGTGCCGCCTCCCGTTGGTCGGCCCCGAGCCACGATAATGGGCGCGGTTTTGACCCCGCGCCCCTCCCATCGTCCGCGATGAGTCTCGGGTCGGCTATTCCTTGGCGGGTTGCTCTCCAGCAGAGCCCGCCTCCGCTTCACCGGCCGGAATCCATACTGCACCCACCGGCCGAAACAGTCAACCACCACCTGGCGGGGGCTGGGGAATTTTCGACCGGCGAATTGGGGAATTTTCAACCGGCGTTGACAACAGATCACCAAGGCCTGTGGATCAATACCATTAAGCCGTTGATTCCACAGGATATATGATTATTCGGCATAGGGCGGCAACGCAGGCCGTGACAGGACCTGGCCCTGCCAACCCTTGACATCCGCCTCCAAATGTGTGATTATTCATTGTAGTGAATAAACATTCACTGAGGGCGCCCGCTATGGCCACTGCTTTCACTCCGGCTCAGATTATGAAAACGAACGCGTCTGACCTGCTCCGCGATCTCGACCTAACCGACGATGAACTGCTTCACCTGCTCGATCTCGCTGCCGAAGTTAAGCAATCGCCGCGCGATTACGCACACGCCCTCGATGGCAAGTCCATCGCCCTGCTGTTTGAAAAACCATCGCTGCGTACCCGGCTGACGTTCGAGCTGGCGATCAAGCAATTGGGCGGCGACGCGCTCTTCGTCGATGGGCCGATCGGCGTCCGGGAGCCGCTGAAGGATGTCGCCCGCAACCTCGACCGCTGGGTGGATGGCATCGTCGCCCGCGTCTTCCAGCAGGCCACTGTCGAGGGCCTCGCCGAGTGGTCGTCGGTGCCGGTTATCAACGCCCTGAGCGACCTCTACCACCCCTGTCAGGCGCTGGGGGACGCGCAGACGCTGCGCGAACATTTCGGCGAGTTGAAGGGCCGCAAGGTGGCCTTCATCGGCGATGGCAATAACGTGGCGCATTCCTTGATGCTGACCAGCCTGCGGCTCGGCGCGGATTTCGCCATCGGCTGCCCGGAGGGCTACACGCCCGATCCCGATATCGTCGCGCAGGCGGAGGGATTGGCCGCTGTCTCCGGCGCCTCGCTGCTAATCACGCACGACACCGCGCAGGCGCTCGCCGGCGCACATGCGGTCTACACCGATGTGTGGACCAGCATGGGGCAGGAGCAGGAACTGGTCAAGCGGAAGAAGTCTTTCCACGCCTTCCAGGTGGGCGACGAACTGTTCGCGCAGGCGCGGCCCGACGCCATATTCATGCACTGCCTTCCCGCCAAGCGCGGCGAAGAGGTCACGGATTCCATCATGGAGCACCCGCGCTCCGCCATCTTCGATCAGGCCGAAAACCGGCTGCACGCGCAGAAGGCGCTGCTGTTGATGATGTTATCGTGAGTATGAGTTCATGCCAAGACCCAATACCGTTCACTTTGGTGTTGAGCCCGAAAGGGCGACAGAACATAGCCCAGGGCGTCAGCCCTGGGAACTGGAAGAACGGCCGGAAAGCCCCGGAACGGGGCGGAAGAGTTGGGCCAGAGCATCTTACGCCCCTTCGGGGCTGGATTGTTTTCGCGGTTATTCCCACGGCTTGCGCCGTGGGCTACAGTCTACCGCTCCTGCGGAGCTAACACCTTTATGAACAAACCCAAAAAAGTAGCTCTCGCCTATTCCGGGGGCCTCGACACCTCCGTCATCATTCCGTGGCTCAAGGAAAACTACGGCTGCCAGGTGGTGGCCGTGTGCGGCGATATCGGACAGGGCGCCGACGAACTCACCGGCCTCGAAGCGAAGGCCCGCAAAACGGGCGCTTCGGAAGTCTATATCGAGGATATGCGCGAGGAATTCGTCTCGCAGTACCTCTGGAAGCTGGTCCGCTCCGGCGGCGTCTACGAGCACAAATACCTGCTCGGCACCTCCATCGCCCGCCCGCTGCTCGCCAAGAAGCAGGTCGAGGTGGCACTCAAGAGCGGCTGCGACGCGCTGGCGCACGGCTGCACGGGAAAGGGGAACGACCAGGTGCGCTTCGAGCTCACCTACAAGGCCCTGGCGCCGCAGCTTGCGGTGATCGCGCCGTGGCGCGAGTGGACCATCGTTTCGCGCGAGGACGCCATCGAGTACGCGCGCGCGCACCACGTGCCCATCTCCGCCTCCACCACCAAGATCTACAGCCGGGACCGCAACATCTGGCACATCTCGCACGAGGGCGGCGCGCTCGAGAATCCGGCCAACGCCGCGCCCGATGACATCTGGATGCTCACCAAGAGCCCCGCGGACGCGCCCGCGACACCCGGCGAGGTCGCCATCGGTTTCGAAAACGGCGTCCCGGTAACGGTCGATGGCAAGAAGATGAACGCCGTCGCGCTGCTCGAAACCCTCAACCGCATTGGCGCCGAGCACGGCATCGGCCGCATCGACCTGGTGGAGAATCGCTTCGTCGGCATGAAGTCGCGCGGCTGTTATGAGACCCCCGGCGGCACGCTCATCATGTTCGCCATGCGCGAGCTGGAAGCGCTGACGCTCGACAAAAACACACTCCACTACAAGCAGAAACTGGCGCTCGATTACGCCGAGATGGTCTACAACGGCCTGTGGTTCACACCGCTGCGCGAGGCCCTCGACGGGTTTTTCGCGAAGGTCACCGAGACCGCCACCGGCGAGGTGAAGCTGCGGCTTTACAAGGGCAACATCGAGCCGCTCTCGCGCCAGTCGCCTTACTCGCTCTACTCGCTCGATATCGCGAGCTTCACCATGGGCGCCAGCTACGATCAGAAGGACGCGCTGGGCTTCATCAACCTGATCGGTTTGCCGATCAAAGTGCGGGCGGCCATCGCCGGCAAGCCCAAATGAAACTCTGGGGCGGGCGTTTTGAATCGGGACCGTCCGAGGTCTTCGAGCGTTTCTCGGAGTCTCTCAATTTCGACCGGAGGCTCCTGGATGCCGATATACGCGGCTCGCAGGCGTTCGCGCGCGCGTTGGAGCGGGTTGGCATTCTGACGGCCGAAGAGCGCGAGCGGATTGTCGCGGCCTTCGATGAGATCCGCCGGGAACCGGTCGACCCCAACGCCGCCGATGAAGACATCCACACGTATGTCATTCGCAAGTTGAAGGAGCGCGCTGGCCCGGTAGCCGACAAGATCCACACTGGCCGCAGCCGCAATGAGCAGGTCTCGCTCGATACGCGCCTGTGGCTGCGCGAGGAGTTCGGCCGCGTGCGCGCGCTGCTGGGTGGGGTGATGGGCGCGCTGCTCGACCTTGCCTGGCGCTCGCCCGACGCCGTTATTCCCGGCTACACCCACCTGCGCCGCGCGCAAGCCGTGCTCTGGCCGCACTACCTGCTGGCCTATTTCGAAATGTTCGCGCGCGACGCGGAGCGCTTCAGCCAGGCACGCGCGCGCGCCAACGTGCTGCCGCTGGGCTCCGGCGCGCTAGCCGGCAGCGGCTTTCCCTTCGACCGCGAAGCCATGGCGCGGGACCTCGGCTTCGCGTCCATCACGCGCAACAGCATGGACGTTTCCGCCGATCGCGATTTCGTGCTGGACTTCGTCTACGCCGCCAGCGTTACCATGATTCACCTCAGCCGTCTGGCCGAAGACTGGATTCTCTATTCGAGCGAAGAGTTCGGCTGGCTGGAGCTGGCCGACGCCGTCACCAGCGGCTCGAGCCTCATGCCGCAAAAGAAGAATCCCGATTCACTGGAGCTGATCCGCGGCAAAAGCGGGCGGGTCGTGGGCTGCCTCGTCTCTCTGATGGCGACCATGAAGGGCCTGCCCATGACGTACAATCGCGACATGCAGGAGGACAAGGTCCCGCTCTTCGAAGCCGCCGATCAGTTGGCCGGCTCGCTCGAAATGGCGGGCGCGGTCATTCAATCCGTGAAGCTGAACCCCGCCGCGCCCGCGGCCGCCGCCGAAGAAAGCTGGGTGGTGGCCACCGACCTGGCGGAGGCCCTGGCACGCGCCGGCATGCCCTTTCACCAGGCGCACCAACTGGCCGGCCGCTTCGTGCTGGAAAGCGTGCGCAGCGGCAAGAAGCCCGCCGACTGGACCGCGGAAGACATGCAGCGCTTCGCACCGGAATTCACCGGCGATTTCGCGGCGCTGCTCGACCCGAAGCGCGGTATGAAATCGCGCGAAATCCCGGGCGGAACCGGCCCCCAATCCGTAGCTGCCGCGCTGGCCGCCGCCCGCCAGCGCCTCTCTGAGATGAACGTATGACGAAAACCTATCGCCAAGGACAGATCCTGAAACTGATTCGCGGCAAGCGCATCTCGACACAAGATGAGCTGGCCCAGGAGTTGAAGAATCAAGGCATCGCCGCCACCCAGGTGACGCTCTCGCGCGACATACGCGACTTGCGCCTGGTGAAGACCCGGGAGGGCTACCAGGAAATGGCGCCCGAGGAGACCGGCCCGCAGTTCTCGCTGCTGGCCGCCGAGTTCCTGAAAAACGTCCTGCGCGCGCAGAACCTGGTGGTGCTCAAGACCTCTCCCGGCCACGCCAACTCGGTGGCGGTGGCGCTCGACAACGAGGAGTGGCCCGAAGTGGTCGGCACCATTGCCGGCGACGACACCATTCTGGTTATCACCACCGACACCCCCACCGGCGAATCCGTGCAAGAGAAGCTGCTGGAGCTGCTGGAAAGAAGCTAAAGGGAAAAGGGGACAGACGCATTTTAGAAAATGCGTCTGTCCCCTTTTCCCTGCTAGAATACTGCCGTCATGAACCGCATCGTTCTTCTCACCTTGCTGGCTGCATCCATTCTTCATGCGCAGCCCTACACGCGCGGCATCGGCGTCTATCCCGGCGACCCCAGTCAGGATTTCGCCCCCACGCTGGTCCCCGACACCACCTACCGCAACCTGGCGCTCCATCGTCCGGCCTACCAATCCAGCGCCTACGACTACAACCTCACGGCGCAGTTGGTGACCGACGGCATCAAAGAGACCAGCCTCCCGCGCTGGCTCTCGACCTCCACCAGCCAGCAGGGCGTGCTCAAGAAGAACCAGCGCGAACTGATGCTGGACCACAACCCCGTCAGCACCGTGGAGCTTCGCGGGACGAACGCCTGGGTGCAGTTCGAGTTGGCCGGCGGCGATTCTCCGCTGGAGGTCGATCGCATCGCGGTAGAGGCCCGCGCGCAGGCCGAGGGTTGGACGTGCGCCGTCACCGCTTCCGACGACGCCCAGCAGTGGAACGAACTCGGCCGCGATTCCGGCAAGTGCGCCGTCCAGTTCCCTGCCCCCGCTCACGCCCGTTTCTACCGCGTCGAATTCGACGCCCCCAGCGCCACCACCTGGCGCGTGGCTGAAGTCGCGTTCTTCCGCGAGGACCGCCGCGTGGAAGTGGGCGGCCCGTACCACTTCACCAGCGCCTGGATGCCCGCCGGCGCCGGCGAGGAGTGGGTCTACGTGGACCTCGGCGCCGCGTGCACCTTCGACCGCGTGGCGCTTTCCTGGATTCGCCGGCCCGCCGAAGGCGCGCTTCAGACTTCCGACGACGCCGCCACCTGGACCACCGTCGAAGCCCTGCCCGCCGCCGACGATTTCAAACTCGCGCAGCCCGTGAAGGCGCGCTACGTGCGCGTGCTGCTCACCAAGCCGGCCTCGCCCGAAGGCTACATTTTGAGCGAGCTCGAAGTCTACGGCCGCGGGGGACCGGTGGCGCGCCCGAAACCCGCATCCGGCCTGAGCGGCGGCGCGTGGCGCATCCAGCGCGATTCGCTGGTGACGGCCAGCGGCGAAACGCTCTCCCAGCCCGGATTCCAGGACCAGGACTGGCTGGTGGCCACCGTCCCCGCCACGGTCCTTTCGAGCTACTGGAACGCCGGGGCGCTCCCCGATCCCAACTTCGGCGATAATCAACTCGCGATTTCGGACTCGTTCTTCTACGCCGATTTCTGGTATCGCAACGAGTTCGCCGTGCCGCCCATCGCCACCGGGCGGCACGTCTGGCTGAACTTCGACGGCATCAACTGGAAGGCCGAGGTCTACCTGAACGGCGAGAAGATCGGCCGCATCGAAGGCGGCTTCATGCGCGGGCGGTTCGACGTCACGGGCTACCTGCGCTCCGGCGCGAAGAACGCGCTGGCCGTGCGCGTGGAGAAGAACGCCACGCCCGGCAGCGCCAAGGAGAAGACCTTCGAAAGCCCCGGGCTGAACGGCGGCGCGCTGGGGGCCGACAACCCCACTTACCACGCCTCCATCGGCTGGGACTGGATCCCCACCATCCGCGGCCGCAACACCGGCATCTGGGCCGGCGTCGAGCTTGACTTCACCGGCCCGGTGACCATCGAGAGTCCTTTCGTCACGACAACGACCAGCGGAGAAGTCACCATCGAAGCGACCCTCCGCAACCACGAAGCCCGGCCGTGGACCGGAACGTTCAGCGGCCGTTTCGGCAACGTGCCGTTCGAAGCGCCCGTGACGCTCGACCCGTCCTCCCAGAAGACCATCGCGCAATCGCTGCATGTCCCTAACCCCAAGCTCTGGTGGCCCGCCGGCTACGGCGACGCCAACCTCTACGACGTAATGTTACTGAGCCGCGACCGCCGGGGAGCGGTGTCCGATACGAAACGCTTCCACGCCGGCATCCGCCAATTCACCTACACCGAAGACGGCGGCGCGTTGAAGATCTTCATCAACGGCCGCCGCTTCATCGCGCGCGGCGGCAACTGGGGCTTCCCCGAATCCATGCTGCGCTATCGCGCGCGCGAATACGACATCGCCGTGCGCTACCACCGCGACATGCACTTCACCATGATCCGCAACTGGGTGGGACAAACCGGCGACGACGCCTTCTACGACGCCTGCGACCGATACGGCATCGTGGTGTGGCAGGATTTCTGGCTGGCCAACCCCGTCGACGGCCCCAACCCCGAAGACAACGACATGTTCCTGCGCAACGTCCGCGACACGCTCCTGCGCATACGCAACCACCCCGCGATGGGCCTGTATTGCGGCCGCAACGAAGGCTCCCCGCCCCCGCCGCTCGAAGACGGCATCCGCAAACTGCTGGCCGAACTGCACCCGGACATTCGCTACATCCCCAGCTCCTCCCAGGGCCTGGTCAGCGGCGGCGGCCCCTACCGCGCCATGCCGCTGAAATCCTACTTCGATCGGGCAATGCTCAAGCTGCACAGCGAGATGGGCATGCCCAACATTCCCACCATCGAAAGTCTGAAGCTGATGATGCCGGAGGCGGCGATGTGGCCGCAGGGCGACGTATGGGGCATCCACGATTTCTCGCTCAACGGCGCGCAAGGCGGCGCGGCGTTCCGCAGCCGCATCGACACGGCCTATGGCGGCGCCACCAACGCCGCCGATTGGGTGACGCTGGCCCAATTCGTGAACTATGAAGGCTACCGCGCCATGTTCGAGGCGCAAAGCAAGAACCGCATGGGCCTGCTGATCTGGATGAGCCATCCGTGCTGGCCGTCGTTCGTGTGGCAGACCTACGACTATTACTTCGAGCCGACCGCCGCGTATTTCGGGGCGAAGAAGGCGTCCGAGCCGCTGCACATTCAGTGGAACCCGTCGGCCGACACCATCGAGGTGGTGAACTACAGTGGCGGCGAGGCCCGCGGCTTGACCGCGCGCGTGGAAATTCTGAACCTGGACGGCTCTCCGCAGTGGGAAAAGACGGCCACGGTGGATAGCGCCGAGGACAGCACAGTATCGCCCATCAAGATGGAATACCCGTCCGGCCTGACTGCCGTTCACTTCATCCGTTTGAAGCTGACGCGCGGTAGCGACACGGTATCCGAGAATTTTTATTGGCGCGGCGTCGAGGACGGGAATTACCGCGCCATCCGCGATTTGCCGAAAGTCAGGGTGGAATCCACGACGCGCGCGGAGCATCAGGGCGCCCGCTGGCTGTTGACCACTGAGTTACACAACGTCTCGGCGCAGCCGGCCCTGATGGTGCGCTTGAAGGCGGTCCGCGAAAGAACCGGCGACCGCATTTTGCCCACGCTTTACAGCGACAACTATATTGCCCTGATGCCCGGCGAGCGGCGCACCATCCGCACGGAGCTAGCCGATGCCGACACGCGCGGCGAGAACCCGCGCATGGTGGTGGAAGGGTTCAACGTAGAGTAAGAGCGGGCTTTCGCATTTGCCTGCGAGCTCGCATAATTTACGGAATTTTTACATGGGCCTCCTCTCCGCCGCATCTAATTAAGTAGCAGTGAAGAACAGAACCCAGAGGAGGGATTCCATGAGACTAAAGACTTTATTGGTGAGCGGATGTGTCTATGCCGCGATGGCGGCCTTTCCGGCCATGGCGGCAATGTCGTCGGCCCGTGGGTGCCCCGTAGGCAAAGTGACCCCCGCTTCCTACACGTGGAACTTTCAGAAGGAGACCGATGGCATTTTCCGGGACATTCAACTGGACGCCCAGCAGGCCTCCACTCACGCGGCGAAGCTGCAGAGCTTTCCGGAGAGTTCCGAACTCAGTTGGTATTCCAACGCCGACGAGCTAACCCAGGTTTCGTCGCTGATCGACGATATGGGTCAAAAGATGTGCCGTCTTGAGGCCATTCGCCGCGTAGACACGCCCTGGCAACAGAGAACCATCGATCGCATCGGGACGACGTTGCGCCTGATGGCCGATGACGCCACGGACGCCATCCTGTTCGGAAGCCAGAACCAGCACGCTTTGTGGCTCTCCACCTACCAGACGTACGTTAACAATCTCTATAAGCAGGCCGAGAGCCTCAAACATTCCGTGGACCACGCCGTCAGTTACGCCAAAGTTCAGCCGGAATACCAAGAATTGAGGACGGACTTGGGAGTGAAGTCCTCCTCGTAAGCGCATGAACGCGAATCACGGCATCGCCGGGTGAACCGGCGCTTGCCGTGATAGCGCCGTTTTAATACTGGCATTTTGGAGGTGAATGATGAGAAGTCGAATCATGTGGAGCATGCTGGGCGCCGCGGCTTGCGCGCTTCTGCTTTCGGTCCCCGCGACCGCCGCGGTAAAGTCGGCGCCCGCGGTCCACAAGACAGCCACGATGGCTGCCAAGAAGGCACGAAGCGCCTGGCCGGCGGAGAGCCTGTCGGGAAAGATCGCGATGGTGAATACCGCCGAGCACCGCGTGGTTGTCATGGACGCCAGCGGAACTCCGTTCGATCTGATCGTGACCCCCTCGACGCGGATCTGGTCGGGTGACCACAGCCTCAAGCTGAATGACCTGGCCTCGCGCACCAAGGAGGGCACTTCCGTTCATTTCGTTCCCGAGCGCAAGGGCGATGTGGCCGAGTCAATTCAAGTGACCGGTTAAGAGAAGCTGACCGGTTTCGAGCTATACTTCCGTAATGGAGGAAGGCCAGATCGGCTGGATTGATCTTACGGTTCCCAACGCCGGGGTGATTCGCTATTTCTACCAGCACGTCACCGGGTGGGTCCCTTCGCCCGTCGCCATGGGTGGCTACGAGGATTACTGTATGACGCCGCCCAGTGGGGTGCAGCCTGTGGCGGGCATTTGTCACGCGCGCGGCCCGGGGCGCTACTCGATTATTGAGGACCCCGCGGGCGCGGTGACCGGGTTGTTTGAGCCATCAGGGCAGTGAAGCGCTGCCCTTCAACCCCAGCTCTTCGGCGCGCGCCTGCATGGCCTTGACGCAGAAATCGATGTGCTCGTCGAGCGGCACGCCCAGCTCCTGCGCGCCATCGATAATCTCCTGGCGATTTACGGAGCGCGCAAAGGCCTTGTCCTTCATCTTCTTCTTCACCGAGGCCACGTCCACTTCGAACACGCTTCGGTGCGGCTTCACATAGGAAATCGCGGTGATGAAGCCGGCCAGCTCGTCGCAGGCAAAAAGCGTCTTCTCGAGCGGCGACAGGCGCGGCACGCCGCTGTGATTGGCATGTGACAGAATCGCCCGCCGCGTTTCCTCATCCACGCCGCGCCCGGCCAGGATGGGCTCGCCCTTGATGGGATGATCCGGCAACTGCGGGTGAATCTCCCAATCGAAATCGTGCAGCAGCGCGGTGACGGACCATGCGTGCTGGTCCTGGCCGAGCTTCGCGGCATAGGCAACCACGCACGTCTCCACCGCCAGCGCGTGTTTGCGGAGACCGTCGGATTTCGTGAATTCGCAGAGAATGTTCCAGGCCTGTTCTCGATCGATCATGCAGATTATGATATATCGATGAGCCCTGGCAGCGTGCAACTCGGTCTCGGCCTGATCGGCATCGGCAAACCCTGGGGCCACGCACCGGCCCCGGTGCCCACCGAACGCGAGGCTCTCGCTCTGCTGGAATCGGCGTTCGACGTGGGCATACGGTATTTCGACACCGCGCCCTCCTACGGCGATGGGGTGAGCGAGGAGCGTCTGGGCCGGTTCCTGAAGCGGATGCCGGCCAGGCAGCGCGGCCAGGTGACGGTGGCCACCAAGTTTGGCGAGCACTGGGACCGCGCCGCGGGCGCGCCTTACGCGGACCACAGCTTCGACGCGTTGCGGCGCAGTCTGGATGAAAGCCTGGCGCGGCTGGGCGCCGTCGAGATTCTGCAATTGCACAAGACCACGCCGCGGGCGCTGGCCAGCGCGGAGGTGGCGCGGGCGTGGGAGTACGCCCAATCGCTCGGAATCCGGCGGCTGGGGCCGAGCGTGAGCGATGTCGAATCGGGCCGCCTGGCGGTTGAGGATGAGCGGTTCTCGGTGATGCAACTTCCGTTCAACCGGGAGAATCCGGCGTTTGGCGGCATCCTCGATCGGGCCGGCGCACGGGGGATGTGGGTGGCGGTGAACCGTCCCTTCGCGATGGGCGCCATGGTCGATGCCGGCGCGGACAAGGTCGTGGCCTTCCGCTTCATCCTGGAGAGGAGTTTTCAAGGGGTGGTCCTCACGGGGACCACTTCCCCGGCCCACCTGAAAGAGAACTGGCGGGCGTTTCAGGAGGCGTGTCGGGGGATGTGAAGGAACGAGGCCAATTTTTCGACGCGGAGTCGCGGAGACGCAGAGAAAGACGCGGAGAAGAGTCTAGAGACATATGGGGGCGTGCGAGGATCGAGGCTGTACACTATTGGACCGGGGATTTGAGAGCGCGGAGACAGCGGAGACAAAGGCACTTCGTCTCGTGTACACTTTGAAAGTTGGTTATCTTTTTATCGTCTGCGTGGCCGCTGGTCCACACGGACTTGAAAGGACAGAGAATGCGCACGTTCATTCATCATTCGCTCGCCGGACTCATCGTCGTGGGGCTCGCCGGCGCGGCCACGGCGGGGAATAAGGAATTCACCAACTGGCCGGCTGGCATGTCGCCCGAGGAAATCGGCAGAAAGATCGTTAAGGACATGCTCCCGCGCTGGATTCCGCGCGGCCCCGGGGTGCACTACGCCGAGGATTCGACGTGGTACTCCGCGCTGGAGTTCGCCAAGCTGATCAAGGATCAGGCGATGACCGACGCGCTGGTGAAGCGCTACGACCCGTGGCGGACCGAAGAGGGACAGAAGAAGCTGGTTTCGTGGCAGCGCCACGTGGACCACAACATCTTCGGCATCGTGCCGCTGGAATTGTATATCCGCACCAAGGACCCGCAATACCTGGCGCTCGGCAAGAAACTGGCGGACCAGCAGTGGGAAGACCCCAGGCCGGACGGGCTCTCGGCCGAGACGCGCTTCTGGGTCGACGATACGTATATGATCACGATCCTCCAGCTTCAGGCGTACCGCGCCATGGGCGACAAGGTCTACCTGGACCGCGCCGCGCTCGAAATGGTGGCCTACCTGGACAAGCTGCAGAGGCCCAACGGCCTGTTCTACCACGGGCCCGACATCCCCTTCTTCTGGGGCCGGGGCAACGGCTGGGTGGCGGGCGGCATGTCCGAACTGCTCACCGATCTGCCCAAGAACCACCCCCAGCGCGCCCGCATCATGCAAGGCTACCTGAAGATGATGGCCGCGCTGTTGAAGTATCAGGACGCGGACGGGGTATGGCATCAACTGATCGACCACCCCGAGTCTTACCAGGAGAGTTCCTCGACGGCCATGTTCACCTACGCCATGATCACCGGCGTGAAGAAGGGCTGGCTCAAGGACAAGGCCTACGCCCAAGCCGCGCGCAAGGGTTGGATCGGGCTCAACAAGTTGTTCATCGACAAGGATGGCCTGGTGGACAAGGTGTGCGTCGGCACGGGCCAGACCAACAGCCTGGCGTTCTACCTGAACCGCCCAACCCAAAAGGGCAATCCGCACGGCCAGGCGCCGGTTCTATGGTGCATCAATGCCCTGCTGAGGAAGTAGGTTCCGCATCGGTGCTCTCTTTTATAAACAGTCTCTCGTAGTCCGCCCAGTGGGCGATCATGATTCCGATCTTCTTCCGGAGCTGAGCGATCAGGTCCGGTCCAAGCACGCGTATGTTCTCCTCGCCGTTGGTCTTGGCGAGATCGAGTAACGGCGCTGTTTGCGATTGCAGTAAGTCGATGAGCACGGCTGTATTGTCGATTTCCCGCCTGGCCGTGTCCCGTATGGCCCGCCATTCGGGAATATCGGTCAACTGCTGCTGGCTTTCGACGGGACGCCGCAATTCCCACCCTCTGGCGGTATCCAGGTCGTACTGGTACTCGATGGCGTCCCGGCAGTTGTCGACCAGCGCTTCGAACACCCGCAGCCGCTCATCCAATAACTGGTAGCGCTGCCGGCCACCCGCGCCGCCAGTCGCCTCGATCTTGCGGACATCGTCGCGGGCCCTCGCCAGCTCGGCGAGCATCCGTACGAGCAGCTTACCCGAGAGCGCCGCACCCCCTAGTCCCTGGTATTGATGGGTTCCCTGCAGCTCGTCCAGATTGCGAGCCCGCGCCTCGGACCTCGCCTGGAATTGATACTTCCGGTAATATTGCGTCTCCGCGGGCGTCAGTTCCTCGGGAAACGGCACAAACGGGCGCGTCAGCCAGCGTTGTTGCACCGAGCCGAGATAGAACATGGTGCCCCCGAAATCGACGATGTCCGTATCGCGTTGAATGCGATCGAGCGCCAGCCATGCGTCCAGCAGCGCCGCGGCGCTCTCTTGACCGGCGCGTTCGGCCGCAATCGATCGCAGCAACTCCAACCGGGACACTTCGTCCTGGGTGGGGCTCTTTACAAACGCATCGTAGATCCGGAAATACAAGTCGCTATCGAATCGGTCGCCTATCAGGTAAAACAGGCGCGGCGCCGCGCTCTTCGAAGCTTGTTCCAGCTCGTCGAGATAGCGCACGGGTATGGGGATGCCCTGGGCGGGATAGAACGGGTAGAAGTAATCCAACAGGAAACCGACTTCCGCTTTATACGGGGTGGCGCCTGGTCCTTCCAGGTTGGCGACCGCCATTCCGGGACCGAGCCGGCCGGCGATCAATTCCGGCGCGCTCTCGCGCACCCAGTCGGCGTCAATCTCGAGACCCTGGGCGCCGGTGTCGCGCGCTCCTGCCTGAAGAGCCGCGAAAAAATCGCGGTAACGCTGGTACATTGGTTCGTCCCGGTAAAGGGAATTGCCGTTGGGACCTGGATACAGGCCTCCGCTCCAACTCACTCCCGAACCGGAGTCGTTGGTATGCAGGGAGAGAATCTCGATCTCGGGGCAGGCGGTCAACAGCGCTTTTATCGACTCTCGATACAAGGCGAGCACTTCCGGATTATCAATCGACGGAGCGAAGCGGGGCACACGGGAGCGCAGCGGGTGATCCACCTGCGGGCCTCGCCACAAAGGATGCGCCTCGTACACCGGTTCCGGAAGCATTTGCGGCTCGAACGTGGTGAAAGCGGCCTTCAAACCGAGCTTGCGCAGAACGGCGCATCGGGAGCGGAGAATTCCCATGACCGTATCCGCATAGTCCTGGGGCAGGTATGGTTTGAGGGCTGTGGGCGTGGCGATCTTGAGCAGGCCGATATTCGACATGGCCCACGCCGGATAAGGGTCGCCGGCGGTGTCCAGTTGCCACTTGGCCCAGGGCAGATCCTCGCCGGTAAGCACAATATGGGTGGCGCCGGATTGCTTGGCACGGCGGGCAAAGGCCTCAAAGTCCGCCAGGTCGTCGGAATGGCGTCCGAAAATGATTTTCGTGAAGTGCGCCAGTGGATTGGCGGCGGCGCGGGCGCCGGTGGTCCCCAGGAAGACGCCGAACAGCAGGCATGGAAGCGTCAGCGCGAGGGCATGTGCTCTTAGTGGCAGTTGTCGCATGGTCTGAACCCGTCTCATTTTGGCACGTCGTGCCGGCGAATTACAAAAGAGCGGGCACGCTTCCGCTGAAACTCAAGCGCCCTCGGATTCATCTATGTATTTGAGTTAAAATGGCTAGCCAAGCCAGGACGGTGATCGGTTGAAACCTCTTGTATTGCTGCTCAGTTTGAGTTGCGGGATGTGGGCCGGCGGTCCCGAGTTCGACCAGGCCCGCAAGTTGTACAATCTGACGGAGTTCGAGCAATCCTTGAAGATTCTCCGGGCAATCCCGCAAAAAGACGGCGCAGTCTACGAGTTGGAAGGCCGGAATTACTACATGCAGGGCGACTTCAAGAACGCTACCGAAGCGCTGGAACAAGCGGTGGCGGCCGAACCGGGCAACTCCGAGTTCAACCTGTGGCTGGGGCGCGCGTACGGGCGGCGGGCGGAGACTTCCAGCCTGTTTACGGCTCCGGGCCACGCCTCCAAGGCACGGCAGTATTTTGAGAAAGCCGCGCAATTGAACCCGCGCAACCTGGAAGCGCAGAGCGACCTGTTCGAGTATTACCTGGAGGCGCCCGGCTTTCTGGGTGGCGGTTTCGAAAAGGCGGCAGCCACGGCGGAGCAGATTGCCCGGATCAACCCGGCCGAGGGCCACTGGGCGCAGGCCAAACTGGCCGAGCAGCGCAAGGAGTTCTCCAGCGCCGAAGAACAACTGCGGCGGGCCATCGATCTGACGCCGCACCAGGTGGGGCGATTGGTCGACCTGGCGCGGCTGCTGGCCAAACAGGGGCGATTTCAGGAGGCCGACCAGAGCTTCGCGCGCGCCGAAGCGATTGCGCCCAACAGTCCAAAGGTGCTATTTGCCAAGGCAGACGTATACATCAAAGCAGGCCGAAATCTGAAAGTTGCACAGGATTTGCTCAAGCGTTACTTGAGCCTCGCTCTCACGCCCGAAGATCCGCCGCGGTCGCAGGCTGAGAAACTCCTCAAGCAAGCGCAGGGCGGCTAGTGTTCCTCGGCGAAGCCCTCCGATTCAGCGCCCAGGCGCTACGCGCCAATCCCGTTCGATCACTGCTCACCGGGCTGGGGATGGTGATCGGCACGGCCTCGGTGATCCTGGTCGTAACCATCTCGCTCACCAGCCGGGACTACATCCTGGAACAGGTCGAGGGCATCGGCTCCAACATCATCTTTGCGTACTACGCCTCGGGCGGTCCGGACGTGGCGGTGTCGGAAGCCGATTACATCAAGATGTCCGACGTGGAGGCGATCCGTCAGGATCTGGGAGCGGAGATTGTGGCGGCTACGGGCGTGATGTCCAACTTCGACCGCATTCCGATCGGCGGCAAGGAACAGGACGTGAAGGTGATCGGCACCGACCAGGAGTACCAACCGGTGCGGAACATCGTGATCGGCTCCGGCCGGTTCCTCGATGAAAGCGACGTCACGCTGCGCGCGAAGGTGGCGCTGCTGACCGACAAGCTGGCGGAGCGGATGTACGGCAGCCGGGCGAGCGCGCTCGGCCAGGTCATCAAGCTCTACGGGCTGCAGTTCACGGTGATCGGGACGTTTCACGAGAAGGTGGAGACGTTCGGGCAGTCGGAAGTGGAGCGCGACACTATCCTGATCCCCATCACGGTGCTGCGGTACTTCACGCCGGTGGAGCGCATCGACCCGCTGTACGTGCAGGTGCGGTCGCCCATGCAGGTGGACCGGGTGGCGCAGCGGGTGCAGGCAATCGTGGAGGGGCGCCACCGGCCGGGCGCGCGCTACCGTGTGGACACGCTGACGGCGATTCTGAACGCGGCCAAGAACATCTCGCTGATCCTCTCGTTCGTACTGGTTCTGGTTTCCGCCATCACGCTGCTGATTTCCGGGATCGGGATCATGAACATCATGCTGGTGACGGTGACCGAGCGGACGCGGGAGATCGGGGTGCGGCTGGCGGTGGGAGCGTCGCCCAGGGAGATTCTGATGCAGTTTCTGACCGAAGCGATCCTGGTGAGCCTCTCGGGCGGGCTGCTGGGCATTCTAGTGGGCGTGGCGATTCCGCTGAGCGTGCAATTGTTCGCGGATATCAAGATTCCGATTTCACTGGTGGCGATTGTGGTGGCCTTCGGGGTTTCCTGCCTGGTGGGGCTGATTTTCGGGATACTGCCAGCCAACCGGGCGGCGCATCTGAACCCGACCGAGGCGCTGAGGTACGAGTAAAGAAAACCAATTTAGCCACGGATGAACACGGATAAACACGGATAAGCAAAGAAAAACCTCAAGACAAGATTCTTAGATTTCCTGGTCTTGTTTTATCCGTGTTCATCCGTGTTCATCCGTGGCCATTATTTTATCTTGAATGCGACGGCTACCCCCGCGGGGCCATCACCAGACCGGCGGCTCCGACAATTCCGGATTTGTCGGCCACCTGCTGCTCGACGAGCGGGACGTCGCGGCGGAGCAAACCGCGGGATCGGGCCCACACTTCCTCTTGCAGAGGGACCAGCAGATCGGCGCCGGCATCGGCAACCTTCCCGCCGATGATTACGACTTCGGGATCGAAGACGTGCAGCAGGCCGGCGATGGCCGCGGCCAGCCTGCGAATGGCTTTGGAGACGATCGCGGTGGCCAGAGGATCGCCTTCACTCATCGCCTGAAAGATGGTGCGGCAGGTGGCCAATTGGGGCTGTTCGCGGAACAGGCGGGTGAGCGCGGAGGCGCATCCGCGATGCACCGCCGCCCAGGCTTCGCCTTCAATGGCGCGCGCCGAGAAGATCGTTTCCAGGCAGCCGCGATTGCCGCAAACGCAGACGGGGCCGTCGGGCTCGACGGTGACATGGCCCAGATGGCCGGCCACGCCGGAGTGGCCCCGCAGCAACTGGCCATTGGCCAGCACGGCGCCTCCCACACCGGTGCCCAGCGTCAGCATCACGACGTTGCTATGGCCGCGGGCGGCGCCCCAGACCATCTCGCCGGCCAAGGCCACGCGCGCGTCGTTGTCGGCGAAAACCGGGACGTCGAGAGGCAGGCCCACCAGATCGGCCAGGCGCAGGCCCTGGAGAAAATGCAGGTGCCCGGGCAGGACTTCGATACGGGTGCTGTCCGGGTCGATGATGCCTTTGCAGCCGACGCCGACTCCCGCTGGAAGCGCGGTGGCCTCGAGCAGCCAGCGAATGGCATCTTGCAGCGCGGGCAGGAAGCCGTCCAGGTCGGCGGGAGTCTGGATGGTGCGCGACGCCACGATGGCGCCCTGTTCATCCACCATGCCCGCCTTGATATGCGCGCTGCCGATATCGATACCGAGTATCACCACGAGAACCTCCCAGTGAGTTCGCGACCCTCCAATTTAGCAGAGGCTTGGCAGATCCGTTATAGGGGAACTGGCTGTCGAGATCAATCACCGAACTGGGATTCGAGCCGAGTGGCCACTGCATTCAGAAGCTGCCCGGCCGCGTGCCGGGCCTCTTCCGCCTCAATTCGATCGGGAGAATATGGGGCGCCGGGATAGCGGAAGCGCCAGGCGTACTGCGAGAGCCTCTCAATGCCGGCCAGGTGAGCGGTGGCGCCTTCGGCCGCCATCGACGGCCATCGACGGCCCGAGCGGAGCCTCGAACCAAGGGTGTATACTAATGTAAATACGGAGGATTTGGAGAATCTGACATGGCATCCCATTCGAAAAGCTCACTAAACCTCGTGTGCAGGGGATTCTGCACCGCCGTCGCGTTGCTGCTTGCATGCGGCACACTCATCGGCAAGTCGGGAGATACGGCGTACCTGAAAACCAAGGTCGACCCGGGACGGGCCGGCGTTTTTGTGGACGGCAAGTACCTCGGACCGGCGGCCAATTTCAGAATCGCCAGAAAGTACGCGCTGCCGCCGGGAAAGCACGAAGTCAAACTGGTGGACCCGCGCTATGAGGGTTTCACGACCTCGGTGGATCTCGTGGCAGGCAAGACTGTGGTTGTCGCCCAGACGTTAAAGCCGCTGCCGCCCCCGAAGCCGCCGCTGGGATCGCTGCAAACAACCGTGACCGCCAGCAAGTTCGACGCTGTCTACCTCAATGACCAGTTTGAAGGGCACACGGGTGAGTTCAACAACTGCCGACAGGCCCTCATGCTGCCTGCCGGACAGTACACCGTCAGAATCGATCCCGTGGCTGGTGGGAGCGCGTTTACCAAGACGATTCAGATTGTGGCCGGGAAGACGGTCGTAGTCCCGTAACAAAATCCCGCGCTCCCATTGGCGCCCGTACCGCTGAACCTCTCGGATGGGCGACAATTGGAAGCGGAATGAGACCACAACTTACAGTTCTGGCTTTGCTCGCGATTTGTGCGCCCGCCGAGGCGCAATCGCCCATCCGGATCGTGAATGTCGAAGCGCGCCGCACCACCAGCCTGAATGGGAAGTGGCGCGCCATCGTCGATCCGTACGAGAACGGGTACTACGATTTCCGCCTGCAACCCTCCAAGGACGGCTATTTCCTCGACGCCAAGCCCAAGGACAAGAGCGACCTGGTCGAGTACGACTTCGACACCTCGGGGCAGCTCGACGTGCCGGGCGATTGGAACACGCAACGCGAAAGTCTCTTCCTCTACGAAGGCACCATCTGGTATCGGAAGACTTTCGACTACCCGAGCAAGCCCGGCACGCGCCTGTTCCTCTATTTCGGCGCCGCAAACTATGAAGCCATTGTCTACTTGAACGGCGAAAAGCTCGGCTCGCACACGGGCGGATACACGCCGTTCGCCTTCGAGATCACCGGCAAGACGCGCCCGAAAGGCAATTCCGTGGTGGTGAAGGTGGACGACAAGCGCCACCGCGAGGATGTGCCCACGGTCAACACGGATTGGTGGAACTACGGCGGGTTGACGCGCGGCGTCTCGCTGGTGGAAGTGCCGGAGACGTTCGTCGAAGACTACATGGTGCAACTGAAGAAAGGCTCGACGGACACCATCGCCGGATGGGTCAAACTCAACGGCACGAGACCGCGGCAACAGGTGGCCATCCGCATTCCGGAGGCGGGGGTGTCGGTCACCGTCGCCACCGACGCCAACGGCTACGCCGCTCTGAGCATTCCGGCCAAACTGACGCTGTGGTCGCCGGAAAACCCCAAGCTGTACGAGGTGACCATCGCGTCGGACACCGACTCAGTGCGCGACCAAATCGGATTCCGCACCATTGAGACGAGGGGGACCGACATTCTGCTGAACGGCAAATCGGTCTTCCTGCGAGGCGTCTCGATTCACGAGGAAGCGCCGTTCCGGACGGGCCGGGCCTACAGCCCCGAGGATGCCCGCACGCTGCTGGGATGGGCCAAGGAGATGGGCTGCAACTTCGTCCGGCTGGCGCACTACCCGCACAACGAGAACATGGTACGCGAAGCCGACCGGCTGGGCCTGATGGTGTGGTCGGAAACCCCGGTGTATTGGACCATCCTGTGGGAAAACCCCGAGACGTTTGCCAACGCCAGCAATCAATTGGCGGAGAGCATCGCGCGGGACAAAAACCGGGCCTCGATTGTTTTGTGGTCGGTGGCCAATGAGACGCCGGTGGGCGAGGCGCGCACGGCGTTTCTGAGGAAGCTGGCGGGGCAGGTGCGCACGTTGGATTCGACGCGCCTGGTGACGGCCGCCCTGCTGCATCACAACGATGGCGGCGCGGCCGAAGGGACCACGGATTTGCTCGACGATCCGCTGGGAGCCGACCTGGATGTGCTGGGCTGCAACGAGTACATCGGCTGGTACGACGGCTTGCCGGATAAACCCGACCACCTGGATTACAAGACCATCTACAACAAGCCTTTGATCATGAGCGAATTCGGCGCGGGCGCGCTCTACGGACTGCATGGCGACCCGCTCACCAGATGGACCGAAGAATACCAGGAGAACGTGTACCGGCATCAGGTCGGGATGTTTAGCCGCATCCCGTTCCTGCGCGGCACAACCCCGTGGGTGCTGATGGATTTCCGCAGCCCCCGCCGCACCCTGCCGGACATCCAGGACTTCTTCAACCGCAAGGGCCTGATTTCCGAGCGCGGCGGCAAGAAGAAGGCGTTCTATGTGATGCGTGAGTTCTACCAGGCCAAGCAGAAAGAGTATCAGTAGGGGCGCTGTTCCGCCTGCGAAAACCGCTGGCGGCGCGGCGAACCCGTAGCCCGCTTATTTCTTCGGCTCGGCGGGCTTAGGTGGAGGCGGCGGCGCTGGCCGCCAGAACTTGGGGTCCACCGCCACGACTTCGTCGGGCGGATTGCTCAGCTCCGGCAGGAAACGAGCGATGACGAACTCCGTTTCAGAAACCAATTCCGCCTCGGCTCTCTGAAAGCTGGCGTATGACGATCCGAGCACTTCCTGCAAGGGTTTGATCTTGTCCAGGTCACCCAGGCTTTTGACCAAGGTCGAGATGTAGTAGACCCCGGCTTGCTGGCCGGCTACTCCCTCGCTGACGAAGAAAGCGACGCCGGGATTGACCCGCTCTTGAGCGCTCTTGTTGAGGCGAAGCTGCGCCTCGAAATCGAGGGCTTTGCCGGGACGCGTGTGCACGATGACGCCGCGCAGGTAGCGCGACTGCCCGACCAACTGGATATAGGCCGCGGCGTCGGCCGGAGCACTGGCGGTCAGGTCCCAGCGGCGGCGGCGCAATTCGGCCCGCTCGCTCTCGACGGTGGCGTCCCAGTCGCCAAACATCTTATGCATGCCGGCTGCTCCCAGAGCCTTGGAAAGTGCTCCCTCGAAGGCATTCATCCCTTGCTCGGCGGCTCCGTAACTGGTGCGCGTCGAGACGAAGAAAATGGTGTTCGCCTCCCCGTACATCACTTGGTAAGCCAGCCAGTTGTCACCCTTGTTCTTGCGATTGATCTCCACGATCCTCTTGCTGATGGAGTCGAATTCGTTCCGCTTCCCCATCTTGACTTTCGCGATATCCACGTCCAGGTAGCTCTCCTGAATCTGCGCGGCTACGGGAGCCGCCAGAATTCCGGCGAGCAGCAATCCAGCGAAAAAACGATTCTTCATGTGAAATTTTTCCCCTCTGTTTTGGTTTAGGTGTAGTCAAACCAGGATTCCCAAAGGGAGTCCCGCCCCAGTTCTTGTTCAGTATACACCGATCGGGAAGAACACCGGCGGTGCTATGCCGCCCGCGCTATCCGGCGGTATTCCTCTTCCGAGCCGGCCGGCAACAGGACCCAAAGCGTGTAGATGCCCAGGGCCGTGCCGAATGGCATGTCCAGCAGGCTGAAGCAGCCCAGAACAATGGCCAACATGCGCGCCCAGGGTTGCCGTTCCAGCAATCCCCAACCGGCCACAATTCCGACGACGGCGCCCGCCAGCAACAGGCCTCCCAAGCCGCTCATCACGCCGTGCACGAAGCCTGGAACACCTGGTGTAAAGAACGGAAATCCGAACCGGAAAATCGACACCAGGAACAAGCCTGGAATCAGGCGAAACGCGGAAATAGCCAGCCAGAATATCCCCAGCAGGCGGACGTGGCCGGCAATCCGGCTTTCGGCCGGCATCAAGGGCACGGCGCCTACACTTTTGCCGCAGCTCGGACAGAAACGCTGAAACTGCTGCATCGCGGTTCCACAACGATCGCAAAACATTCTTGTGCCTCCTGGATCGCTACTCCATACTATACGAGGGTACCGCTCGGTTTGTTCGGGTCAAAAGGGGGCGGCCTTGACAACGGAGATGCCACATGCGATCAAGATCCCATGCGAGCATCGATTACGACTTGCCTGGTTCTGATGTGTTGGGGAATGGCGGCGCAGCAGCCGGCCGGCTCCGGCATCAGCCACACCGCGCGGCCTCAGGCCGAAGACTGGGTTCTGGCGAACCAGCATCTTCGCGTGGTTCTGCGCTCCGACAATCTGACGTTGTCGGTGGAAGACCTGGCCACGCAAGAGATGTGGGGGTCCGATCCATGGGAGGCGAGCAGCCATCGCTTTCTGCATCCAATCGTCGGCCCGATCAACCAGGGCCGCGACCTCGGCGGGGTCGTCCACAATGGCAGCCTTGGCGCGCAGGCGTGAAGAAATCGATTGACAGGCGAAAGCGCCTGTCCCACAAAAGCACAAGCCCTCGTGCATCAAGGTGGGACAGGCGCTTCCGCCTGTCAACCCGGCGAACTCGGAGATTTATAATCGATGCTGGCAGGATGGCAGGAGGCGGCAATGCAAAGTCGTGAGTGGAGAATTGTGGCGGCCCTGTTGGTGGCGGCGGGCGGGACATATGCCGCCGAACCTCCGGCGCTCCCCCGCCGGGATTCGGTCCCGAAGTTGTTGCGGGCCATCGAATTCGGCGACTATGGCAGCTCCGTGGTGCGCTTCGGCGATTTGAACGGCGACGGCCAAATCGATGCTCTGGTGGTGCAGGAGGACGCCTCCGGCGGTCAAAACCAGATCATCGTGACCTGCCTGACCGCCATCGACCTCGAAGGCAAGATCCTGTGGCAGGTGGGCAAACCCGACCGGCGCAACGTGTGGGACGGGGGCGACACACCCATCCAAATCCATGACATCGATGGCGACGGCCAAGCCGAAGTCGTCTACCAGGACCCCAAGAGCCTTCTGACCATACTCGACGGCCAGACCGGCAAGCTGAAAAGACAGGTGCAATTGGCGGGAGGGCACGACGCCATCTTGTTTGCGGATCTTAACGGCAGCGGCCGCGCGCAGCAGATGGTGGTGAAGGACCGGTATAGCAACTTCTGGGTCTACGACGCCGCTCAGGACTTCAAGCTCCTGTGGTCGAAGGCAAACGTGATAACCGGCCACTACCCGATCAACTACGACTTCAACGGAGACGGCAAGGACGAATTGCTGGTGGGCTACAGGCTCTACGCGCCGGACGGCACAATACTGTGGAGCCACGACGAATTCCCCAGTAACCGGGAAGGCCACAACGATGCGGTGGATGTCAAAGACATGGACGGCGACGGGCGGACGGAGATCGCCCTCGCCACGTCGCAGGATGCAGTCCTGCTCGACGCCGATGGCAAGATCCTGTTCCGGAAACCGATGCACCACGCCCAACATGCCATGATTGGGCGGTTCCGGCCGGATCTCCCCGGCAAGCAGGCCTTTTTCATCAGCCGCGAGGATGCGGCAAGTCCAGGGGCCACGCCGAAGGCCCTGGAGGCTATCTACGCCAAGTCGGGTGAACTGCTGTGGGACAACACCAAGCAGCAAGATGCCGACAAGGACGGCACGCTGACGCAGGCCGTGGTGGTTGAGAATTGGACCGGCAACCCGAAGGAGAACTTCCTCGCGCTAAACCGGCGCGGCATCGGGCCGCCCGTGCTGCTGGACGGATGGGGCCGGGAGGTCGCCGTTTTCCCATTCCCACCCAGGGCCGCGCAGCCGGCCGGAGGACGGGGCCCGCGAGACCGCTACACCAGCTATTACGTCAAGCACATCGACTGCTACGGCGACGAGCGCGAAGAGATCCTGGTGTACGATGCGAACGCGCTCTACATCTACACCAACGCCGCCTTCCGCGAGAAGGTCGAGCTGTACAATGACACGATTTACAATGGACGGAAATGATGAACTTCAACTTTCGAATCCTCGTCCTGGCCGTTTTCACGGCATGTGTGCTGAGCCCGCAGCCCGCGGGTAAAGTGGTGGACCCCGCCATATTCAAGGAGCCTCCGGCCGAGTTCCGCGGACATGAGATGTACGGCTACGGGCAATTCAACCTGTCGAATCTGTCGGTGGAGAAGATCCGCTCCGACGTGGACACCATGGCGAAGAGGAACTTCGGCGGATTTGCCGTGGAGCCGAACGGGGGCCCGCCCGGCATGCCCGCGGACAATCCGCAGGCGGCCAGCCGCAGGCCACCGAGCGGGGGCACGGTCTACCTGAGCGACGAATACTTCAAGTTCTACCGGGCGGCCCTGGAGGAGGCCCGGAAGGACGGCATGGAAGCCATCTTGTACGACGCCTGGGCCCACCCGACGGGCATGGTGGACGGGCAGATCCATGCGAAATACCCGCAGTACATGGCCAAGAGCCTGGAGATGGCGGAAACCAACGTGACCGGCCCGGCCAAGGCGGAGTTGACCATCCCCGGGAACCTGTACATTGGCGCCGTGATGATGAATCGGGACACCTTCGAGCTGGTGGACATCAGCTCGCGGGGCGGGCCTGGCAAGCCGCTGGCGACCGAGGTCCCTAAGGGCAACTGGAAGGTGATGGCGTTCTATCTGGATGCCACCTTCGGGGCGGCCTCGAAGAAGAACTTCGAGGGGGCGGGCGCGACGAAAGACGCACACCTCGACTACCTGGACGCCGCCGCCGTGGACGCGTTCATCTCCCTGAGTTACCAGAAGTACTTCGACCATGTTGGCGAGTTCTTCGGAAAGGAGATCAAGTTCTCGTTCTGGGACGAGCCGGCCATGCATCCCGTCGACGGACGTATGTGGACGGCTTCCTTCAACCAGGGATTCGAGAAAGAGTACGGCTACTCGCCCATGAAATACTACCCGGCCCTGTGGTATGACATCGGTCCCGACACCGCGGCGGCCCGCAACACGCTGTTCGGGTATCGGGCGCACATGTTTGCCACCAACTTCGTGGGGAGGATCGAGGCTTTCTGCGAGGCGCATGGCATCCAGGCGGGCGGCCATTTCGACCAGGAGGAGATTGTGAATCCGGTCCCCGTGAACGGCGATTTCATCAAGCTGTTCGAGCACCAGGGCGTGCCGGCGGTGGACGACATCCAGTTCTGGGGGCGGTCCAACCCGGGGTACAAGATTGTGTCGTCGGCGGCATCCAACTGGGACAAGCCGGTGGTGTTTGCGGAGACCTACGCGGGGTATCGTGAACTCGCCGACGCGAAGACCGTCTACAGGGTGGCCATGGATCAATACGCCATGGGCGTGAACTTGCAGGTCACGAGCGGCGGGCCGCAACTGTGGAACTCCGCCTACGTGTCGGAATTCAATCGTTACCTGGGCCGCTTGAGCTACCTGCTGCAACATGGCCGGCACGTGGCGGACGTGGCCGTGCTGTATCCCATCGCGGCGCTCCAGGCGGCCTACAAGAATGAGGGCGGGCAGCACCCGGCGCCGGCGCCAGACCCGGCGCCGAAAATCGACAGCAAGCATCTGGCGCGCGAAGGCGGGTTCACGCCAGCGGAGATCGACTACCAGGAGATTGGCGAAGAGTTGTTCCGCGGAGTGCGCGTGGATTACACGTACCTGCACCCCGAAGTGCTGGCCCAGCGATGCACCGTGCAAGGGCAGAAGCTGATTCTCAACAACCAGGAGAACCGCGAGGAATACAGCGTGCTGATCGTGCCCGGCGGCGATACACTTTCGGTGGCGGCGGCGGCGAAAATCAAGGAGTTCTACGACAAGGGCGGAGCGGTCGTCGCCACCAGCAAGCTGCCCACGAAATCGGCGGAGTTCGGACGCGACAAGGAGATCCAGAAGATGGTGGCCGACGTGTTCGGCCTGCCGGTGAACGATCCTCCCACGGCGGACCTGCAGGCAGGGACCGGCGGCTTCTATTACTACCAGCGGAATGCGGCGGGGGGACAGGCGTACTTCCTGCCCAAGCTGGAGCCTCGGGGCTTGCAGTGGGTCTTGGCGCGAGTGCTGCCGGTGAGGGATGTAGACATCCAGGCGCCTATCCCGCCGTTGAAGCCAGGCCGGGACTACGATGGCGCCCTGAGCTATCTTCACAAAATCAAGAACGGGCAGGACATTTACTTTTTTGCGAATTCCACCGACAAGCCGGTGGATACGAAGGTGGTGCTGCGAGGCAGGAAGGCGCTGCGGATCTGGAACCCGCACGCCGGCGATTCGCAGCCGGCCGAACTTACGGCGGGCGAAGCCAATGGGCAGCCGGTGACGACGGTTCACCTGGTGCTGCCGCCAGTGACTTCATTGTTCTATGTGCAGGAGTGACAGGGTAGGCTAGACACCCTCGTCCACAACTTCGATGGCGCGGATGGTGGCGGTGGCATTAGTTGTCACTGGAACGAACGAGAGGACAAGCTTGCCCTGTGAGTTTGGCTTCAAACCCCGGAAACTGCGGACCACGGCCCGATTCCGGCCAGCCGCCTCCTTCAGCACATCGAAGTCTCTCAGGAGGGCAGTCCCGTTGCAGTAGACATCGAACAAGCGGCTCCTGAGATCGACGCCGCTGCGGGGCACGCCGGCGATGGGGTCGAGTCCGAAGCTGGACTCGGCGAACCGCAACGTGAGGGTATACCGGCCGGTGGCCACAGGGATGTAATACGAGAAGTTCCCCGTGCGTTCGCCGGTGAAAAGATCGGGATCGGTGGTGCCATCAACGGGCGTTCGCAGGAGAATGCTTCCGCCCTGGAAATACCGATCGGCCGTCCAGAACTGCCCGGCTCGATCGTAGCGGCCGCGGAACGCAGCCAAAATGAGCACCGGACGCATCTTTCCGGGAGTGCCCGGTAGGACCTCGATTCCGCTGAGCAAGGCCTTGTAAGGCGTCGCGGAGGAGAAGCGCAGATGGAGGTAGCCGTCCTTGTCGGGAGATACATCCCGGAACACCCGTTCGTCGGCCGTGTTGGTGCCGGGAGCGTCCACGGTGATATCGAAACCATTCAACAGCGTCTTGCCATTGAGGATCACGTTGAACCTGCGCAATCCCACCCCGGAGGAATCCAGGGTCTCGTTGTAGAGAATCTCGGAAAAATGAAGATGCAGTTCGTACAACCCGGGTCGGAGGGGAATATCATACTGGAAATCGCCCTCGCGGGCCTTCTCGTAAAGCGCTGGATCCAAAGTGCGGAAACTTCTTCGGTCTTTGCGGATTACGGCGCGCCCGCCGGTAAAGTACCGGTCCCCAGTCCAGACGTGTCCCGAACTATCCACGTACTTCGGCTCAAGCAATCCGACGGAGATCCTGACGCCCTCCTCGCCGGGCACCACGGGAAGCGCCGAGGGTACGCTGCTTGAGACGGGGGGGACGGTGGCGCGGGCTGTGCTCGACCCGGCACGGCGGAGGAAAGCCCACAGGATGAGGGCAACCACCAAAGTGGCCACAACCGCAATCGCCAGCCAGGTCCGGCCGTTGAAGGATAGGCGGCTCATGCTGTTCTCGACGCGTTCGACCACTTCGGGCGGACCGCCCGCGCCTTCAGGGTCCACTGGTGCTGCCGGAGTTTGACAAATGAACTGGGGGTTGTAGCCGGAATCCACGAGCACGATACGGACACTTTGGCCGGCTCCTTCGGTGTCATAGTACCGCGCCAGGCGCTGCCGCAGCCGCGATACTTCAACTCGAACAATGCTATCGCGGGAGACGTTGAAGTCCGGCGGACGCCCCAACCCCTCGACGGCGATGTTGTACTCCTTGATCTCGTCGCCCCGGCCGGCCAGGTGTTCCAGACAGATATACTCCAGAATCTTTGCCATGGTCGGAGCACGAAGGAGAATCTTTGATCGCAGCGCCGCTTCGAGCGCGGCCAGCTTCTCGGAAGAATCGGCGCCTTTTGCGACCGACCCGCCAGCGCCCTGGTTCTTAGCCGACATTCCAGGCGTATTCTCCCACTGGGCCTGGGTGAAGTCAAGGCGCCTGGACGGGGCCCGATTGACCAGTAAAGTAACGCGCCTCGCAGCCTTGTGGCGCGAGAATGCCAAGGACTTCATTTTCAAATAGATGCGCTGACAGACAGACGTTACCACCATGCAAGTAACAGCGGGGACGCTACGGGGGACCTGTGACACATTGCCCGTAGCAGGCTTAACCTTATTTTGATTTTAGCGGCGTGCTAAAAAAGGGAGTCGGAGATCCCAAAATGCACAGGTTGGGTGCGCCTAGGCTCTCTCGGGTGGTCACTTTGGCGGTCGCTATCGTGTCCGCTCTCTTGGCTTTCGGTCGGGCGTTGTACCCGGCCGCGCCGATCCCGGGCGGTCCCCAAGGCGCAGGCGCACTGCATCTCGATCCGACTGTATTCAAGGCTCCGCCGGTCGAATTCCGGGGAATGGCCAAATGGGGCTACATGATCTCGACGGTCACCGACGCACAGATCAGGACCGCCATTCGGGAAATGGCCCGGGACCAGCTTTTCGGCGGCTTCTTCATCGCCAGCGGAGGAGCCAGCGCTAAGAATCTCCCTAAGCCGCTGGCGGACAAACTGAAGCGCTCCGTGGCCATGGTCGACGACGGTGTCGAGTACCTGAGCGAGGAGTACTTCAGGCTCTACCGCGTGGCGCTCGAGGAGGCGGCGGCAAACGGGGTGTCGGTGGTTCTCTACGACGAGAACTGGCACCCAACCGGCATTGCGGCGGGGCAAATTGCCGCCAAGTTCCCGCAGTACGTGGGCAAGAGCCTAGAGAAGGTCGAAAAGCGGGTGAGCGGGCCGGCCACTGTGGAAATCGCGGTGCCCGCCGGAACGTATCTTGGCGCCGTGCTGATGAACCGGGACACGTTCGACACGGTTGACATCAGCGATCAAAAGGCGGCCGACAGCCGAATCACATGCCGCGTGGGAAAGGGCGAGTGGGCGATCATGGCGTTCTACCTGGACCATGAAGCCGCCCTCAAGATCGCAAAACCCGGCATTGTCGACTATCTCGACGCGAACGCGATGAACGCCTTTCTGGGGCTGGTCTACGAAAACTACTACAAGCACTTCAAGGAATACTTCGCGACCACAATCAAGGTTGCCTTTTGGGATGAGCCGGCCATGCATCAGATTGCGGGGCGGATGTGGACGCCAGAGTTCAACCAGGAGTTCCAGGCCAAATACGGGTATTCCCCGGTCAAGTTCTACCCCGCTCTGTTCGAAGACATTGGGTCGCAGACAGCGGCCGCCCGGAACGCTCTGTTCGGGTTTCGCGCGGAGTTGTTTGCGACCAATTTCGTCGGGAAGATCCGCGACTGGTGTCATGCGCACGGGATTCAGTCGACGGGCCATCTGGACCAGGAGGAAATCATCAACCCGGTTCCGGTCAACGGCGATCTGATGAAGGTGTTCGAGCATCAGGATATTCCGGGGATCGATGACATCTGGGTCTATGGCAGATCGAACCCGGCGTACAAGGTTGTGACTTCCGCAGCATACAACTATGACAAGCCATTAGTGGCCGCGGAGACCTATGAGGGCTACCGCAAGATAGACGATGCAATGCTGTTTCAGGTGGCTATGGATCAGTACGCGATGGGAGTCAACTTTCAGGTTCCGGCGGCGTCGCTCATGCAGCGCAAGCTGACGAAACTGAGCGAGCTGAACCGCTACGTCGGGCGGCTGTCGTACGTGCTTCAAAACGGCCGTCATGTGGCGGACGTTGCGGTTCTATACCCGATCGCCTCCTTGCAGGCGGCGTACCGGTTCCTAGGCGGCACAACCTATGCGCGGGAAGGCGGGGTGGTGCCCCCCGAGATCGACTACATGGACGTTGGCGATGCGCTCTTTCGGGGTCTGCGCGTGGACTACACGTATTTGCACCCGGAGGTTCTGGCCGGCCGGTGCGTGGTGGAGGACCGGAAGCTGATCCTTAACAACCCAGTCAACCGGGAAGAATACAGCGTGTTGGTGGTGCCCGGCGGGGATACGCTTTCGGTGGCTGCCGCGCGCAAGATCCAGGAGTTTTATAGAAAGGGCGGGACGGTGATCGCCACCAGCAAGCTGGCTACGCAATCAGCGGAATTCGGCCAGGATGCGGCGATTCGCCAAGCGATGTCCGAGGTGTTTGGGTTGGAACAGGATAGTCCGACTCGTGCCCAAGTGCGGACCGACTCCGACGGGGACAGAATTCCCCATGCCTTATGCTTCGTCAACCGCAACGAAGCCGGCGGAAGGGCGTACTTTCTCCCCCGGCCAGACGTGCTGCAGATTCGCAGCGTTTTAGCCGAGGCTTTGCCGGTACGCGACGTGGAGCTTCAGGAGGGACTCTGGCCGCTGGAGAGGGACGAACCCTACGATGGCGCGTTGACGTATCTTCACAAGATCAAAGATGGGCGGAACATCTACTTTTTCGCGAATTCCTCGCGCCGAACGGTCAACACCACGGCGGTGGTTCGAGGCAGCCGGGATTTGGAAATTTGGAATCCGCATGACGGAACGGTGTGCGAGGCCGAACCGCAGCACACAAAAACAAACCAGCAGGACGTTACGGAAATAAGGCTCGTGCTTGCCCCGGTAACGTCCAGGTTTTATATTGAAAAACGATGATGTAACGGCATCGTAAGAGTCACTTGATGTTGTTTCATGCAGAGGTGGTCAAGCGAACTGAAAAAGGGAGAGAAGGGTATGACGTTTAGACACTGGATTTCGATATTGTGTGGGGCGCTGCTATTGAGTCTGGCCGTCAGTGCGGATGCACAGGTGATTACCGGCTCTTTGGTGGGCACAGTCTTGGATTCGAGCGGACTTGCGGTTCCGGAAGCGCAAGTCACTCTGAGCTACGCCGTGACCGGGAGCGAAAGACGGGCTGCAACAAATGTGAGCGGCGATTTTGTCTTCAACGGGCTGGAGCCGGGCAGTTACGCCATCAGAGTGTCGAAGTCCGGTTTCCAGACGGTGGAGAAGACGCAGTTGACGCTGGCTGTAGGCGAGCGTCTGTCGGCCGGCACGATCACGCTGAACGTCGGCACCGTAAACCAAGTAGTGTCGGTGACGGCCCAGTCTGGCTCTGTTGTCCAGACTGCCAGCTCAGAGCGCGCCGCTGTGGTTACGGGATCTCAGGTGGAAAACCTGGTAGAGATAGGCCGGGACGTGAAATCACTGGCGGCCTTGGTCCCAGGGATCGCGAATGCCCCTGACCCGGGTTCACCGTTCACGCGCGCGACCTGGAATACCTTGGGCAACAGGACGACTTCCAACGACGTCAGCATCGATGGAACGACCGTGACGAGTGCCGACACCCAAATGGACTTTATGGTGGATGTCAGTCAGGATGCGGTGGCGGAAGTCAGGATCCTGGTGAGCAACTACCAGGCCGAATACGGCCGGAGAATGGGCTCGGGCCTGGAAATCATAACGAAGTCCGGGACCAAGCAGTTCCACGGGCTCGGTTCTTATTTCAAGCGCAACGAAGAGTTCAACGCCATGAACTTTTTCGACAACCGCAACGGCGTCCAGAAACAACCGTACCGTTACAACACGTGGACCTACAACATTGGAGGCCCGGCTTACATCCCAGGGAAGTTCAACAGAAACAAGGATAAGCTCTTTTTCTTCTGGAACCAGGAGTTCTGGCCGAAGGTAACCAGCATGACCACCAGGGTGACGATGCCCACCGACCTGGAGCGCGCCGGCAACTTCACCCAGTCCGTGGACCTGAGCAACAAGATGATCACCGTTCACGATCCCTCGAACGGCGGCGCCGCTTTTCCGGGCAACATCATACCGGCTTCACGGCTGGACCCCAGCGGCGTGGCCATGCTCAAGTTCTTCGATGAGCCGAATTTCTTCAATCGGAGCATTTCGTTGGGTAACTACAACTACCAGTTGACGAAACCCGTGAATTCCCCGATGCACTTCGACACCCTCAAGCTGGATTACAACCCGAACTCGAACAACTTCTTCGCCGCTAGCTGGTCGTACCAGTGGGATGCGTCGGACAACTGGTTCAGTTCGTCTTTCACGCCGGCCAACTGGCCGCAAATGTACAGTTGGACGACGGACCTCTACCACACGGCCGCGCTGCGGTACACGCACGTATTTTCGCCGACCATCCTCAACGAGCTGCACGGTGGATGGATGGGAAACTACCGCCGGCAGACTACCCCGGCAGACCAGATATCGAAGAACCAGCGTAACACCGTGGGCTACGTCGCACCACAGTTGTACCCCTCGACCAACTCATACAACTTTATTCCGGGCGCGACCTTCGGCGGCGTTCCGGGCGCCGCGACCATCGCCTTCTTCGACCGCTTCCCCTGGGATGCGCTGGAGCAGACCATCGCCTGGGACGACAAATTGTCCGTCATCAGGGGAAACCACGCGATGAAAGCCGGCGTGTACATGGAGAGCTACAAGCGCGAGATGGAGATGCAGGGCAGCATACCCTTCGGTTCCATCGACTTCGGAACCAACGTGAACAACCCGTTCGATACAGGGTACGCATACAGCAACGCGGCGTTGGGTAGCTTCAATACGATTCGCCAATCTTCCGAACGCGATCGGATGCGCGCCCGCAACGGCATTCTGGAGGGATTCATTCAGGACACCTGGAAGGTCAGCCGACGGGTGACAATAGACTATGGCGTGCGGATTTCGGATATTACTCCGATCTACGACGCCAACAACCTGCTGTCGGGGTTCGATCCGTGGCTCTACGATCCTACGCAGAAAGTGCGGTTGATCCAACCTGCGTTCGCGGCTAATGGTACGCGTATTGGCATAAATCCGGTTACTGGCACGACGTACCCGGCGGCGCTGATCGGGGCACTGGTTCCCGGCGTGGGTAACCCCTACGACGGGCTGCTCTCGCTGCCGAAGAACCCGAATTACCCGCGCGGCCTGACGAATCAGGGCTGGGTACTGGGGCCGCGCATCGGGTTTGCCTGGGACCCGTTTGGCACGGGCAAGACGGCCGTCCGGGGCGGTTTTGGGATCGGCTACGACCGCGAGTCGATGGATGCCGCGTACAAGCCGTTCTCCGGGCAGGCGCCGATCGTGCTTACGCCAACTGTTCAGTACGGGCAGCTTTCGCAACTCACCACAACCACAACGGCATACCTGTTTCCCAGCACGGTCTCGGGGCGGTACCTGAACGAGAAAGTCCCCCGAGGCGAGAATTTCAGCATCTCGGTGCAGCATAGTATTGGCTATGGGACGGTTCTGGACCTTGCCTACGTGGGTGCGCTGGGCAGGCACCTGTACTGGCAACGCAATCTGAATCCGGTGCCTGCGGGAGCGGATTTCCAAGCGGCGAACATCGATCCGACGACTGGGAAAGCGCTACAGAATACGTTTCTGACGCCGATCGTGGGATACAGCAATATCAATATGGTCGAGCCGGCCAGCAGCTCGAACTACCATTCCATGCAGTTCTCCGTCAGTCGGCGCTTCGCGAAGGGCCTGCAGTTGGGCGGCGCCTGGACATGGTCGAAGTCGATGGATTTCAACGACGGCGACACGGGGGGCGTCAACACACTGGTTCCAATTCGTACGTGGGACTACGGCTTCGCCGGCTTCGACCATACACATGTCGTCAAGATCAACTACGTCTACGACTTGCCGAAGCTATTAAGCGGAAACCCGTTTGCGAAGGGGGTTCTCAACGGCTGGCAAGTCTCCGGCATAACGACGTTTCAGAGCGGAGGTCCCATGAGCGTCGGTTGGACCACAAGCGGGTTTGCGGTTCCCGATATCTCCGGGACGCCGTCGCAGGGCGCTCGGATAGAGGTGAACGGCAACCCCGTGCTGCCCAAGAGTGAAAGAACATTCACTCAGTTCTTCAAAACCAGTGTGTTCTCCATACCGCCGGTGGGCACCTTTGGCAACGCCGGCAAGTACCTCCTGCGCGGCCCCGGAATCAACAACTGGAACATGGGCGTGATGAGGGCATTTCACCTGTATGAGCGGCTGGCGGGCCAGTTCAGGTGGGAAATGTACAACGCCTTCAACCATACACAGTTCACTGGGGTCAACACCTCTGCAAGCTTCAATGCCCAAGGTCAACAGGTGAATGCGCTATTCGGCTCGTACACAGCGGCCGCAAGCGCCAGAATTATGCAGTTTGCGCTTCGGTTTTCGTTCTGAGTCGCCCGCAAGCGGGCAATGGGCAAGCTAAAGCATGCCCCGCCAAGGTAGGGCATACTTTAGCTTGCCCACTTTTCTTAGGTCCTAATCGGAAGGAGGTTTTCTAGTGAAGGTTCGAGTGTTGCTGGTCCTGGCGCTGATTAGCCCTTTTACATTCATCCATGCTCAGGGGACGGGTCAGCAGCATTGGGTGGCCACCTGGGGCACGGCACAACAACTCGCCCGCATACCGCCGCCGGGACCGCGGCCCGCCACGCAACCCGCGACCGCCCCAGCCGCGCCCGCCCGGCCCGCCAGCGCCGCCCCGCGGCCCGTGCCCTTCCAGCAAACCGTAGCCCAGCGCGGGTTCAATAACCAGACCGTACGCATGATCGTTCCCACCAGCATCGGCGGCGGCCGTCTGCGCGTGAAGCTTACCAACGCGTTCGGAAGCGCGCCGGTGGCTATCGGCGCGGCGCACGTCGCGATTCGCAGCAAAGAATCCGCGATCGTCCCAGGCTCGGACCGGGTGCTTTCTTTCAACGGCCATCCGAGTTGCACCATCGGACCGGGGATGGTGATTCTGAGCGACCCGGTGCAGCTGAACGTGCCAAAGCTCGGCGATCTGGCGGTGAGTCTCTACTTGCCGGGCGAGACCGGTCCTCCGACTAACCACAACTACGGTTTGCACACGACTTACATCTCCAAGGAGGGAGATGTCACAGGCCAGGCGGCGATGGCCGACGCTCTCACGACACAGTCGTACTACTACCTTGCCGGCGTCGACGTGCTGGCTCCCTCTAACGCATCGCTCATCGTCACTTTCGGCGACTCCATCACGGACGGCGCACTGCTGACGCCGGACACCGAGGACAACTGGCCTTCGCTGCTGGCCGCGAGGCTGGCCGCAAACAAGCGGACGGCGGGCTTCGCGGTGGCCAACGCGGCGATCAGCGGCAACCAGATCCTGGGCGAGGGCGGCGGAGCGAACGCGCTGGCTCGCCTGGACCGCGATGTCCTGAGTCTGGCCGGCGTGAAGTGGATGATGCTGCTGGAAGGTATTAACGACATTGGCAAGCTGGGCCGCCCCGCCACCGCCGCGGAACCGTTATCGGCCGAGGATCTCATTGGCGGGTATAAGCAGATCATTGAGGCGGCGCATACGCGCGCCATCAAGGTGGTCGGCTGCACCCTGACGCCGTATGGGGGTGCCGGCTACTTCACCGAAAAGGGGGAGGCTATACGAGAAGCGGTCAATACCTGGATCCGTACGAGCGGGGCGTTCGATGGGGTGGTTGATTTCGACGCCGCCACGCGAGATTCGAGCAACCCGAAGCGCTACCGCCCGGAGTACGACCACGGCGACCACCTGCACCCCGGTGCTGCGGGGGTCCAGGCTATGGCAAACGCGATCAACCTTGGGATCTTCAGTGGGAAACGGGCCGCGCGTCCTGTTTTCAGGTAGATACGCTGGCAGACAGCCGTTACCGCCGCCCCGGTAACACGGCGCCCGGGGGCCGGTAACACGGCGGTAGCAGCCTTAACCTTGTTGCGTTTTTTGCCGCGATGCTAGATAAAGGAGTCGGAAATCCACAAAATGCACAAGAAGATCGGTAGGCCTCGGTTCTCTTGGGAGGCGACCGTGTTGGTGGCCGGCCTCGTGACGGGCGTCCTGCTGGTGGCCCTTTCGGTGGTGGCAAGCGGGACATCTGCCGCCGAACCTCCGGTACTCCCCCGCCGGGACTCGGTCCCGCGGCTGTTGCGGTCGATCGAGTTTGGCGAGTACGGCAGCCCCGTGTTGCGCTTGGGAGATCTGAACGGCGACGGCCAAGTCGAAGCTCTGGTGGTGCAAGAGGACGCCTCCGGCGGTCAAGACAAGATCAATATTACCTGTCTGACCGCCATCGACCTGGAAGGCAAGATCCTGTGGCAGGTGGGCAAACCCGACCGGCACAACGTGTACGACAGTGGCGACACGCCCATACAGATCCACGACATTGACGGCGACGGCCAAGCCGAGGTCATTTACCAGGACCCGAACAGCCTGCTGACGATACTCGATGGCAAGACCGGCAAGCAGAAGAAGCAGGTTCAGTTGGCTGGAGGGCACGACTGCCTCCTGTTTGCGGATTTGACCGGCAGCGGGCGCGCGCAGCAGATGGTGGTCAAGGACCGGTATTCGAATTTCTGGGTCTATGATGCCGCTCAGGACTTCAAGCTCCTGTGGTCCAAGACAAGGGCGCTAACCGGCCACTACCCGATCAACTACGATTTCAACGGAGACGGCAAGGACGAGTTGCTGGTCGGCTACACGCTCTACGCACCGGACGGCAAGGTTCTGTGGGACCACCCCGAATTCCTGGCCGGCCGGGGCCACAACGATGCCGTGGATGTGAAAGACATGGACGGGGACGGGCGGCCGGAGATCGCGCTGGCCTCGTCGGACGATGCCTACCTGCTGGACGCGGGCGGCAATGTCCTGTTCCGGAAGAAGATGGACCACAGCCAGCACGCAATGATTGGGCGGTTCCGGCCGGATCTGCCCGGCAAGCAGGCGTTCTACATCAGCCGCAACGAATCGGCGGGGGGCCGACCAGGAGCGGTGCTGGAGGCTTTCTACAGCAAATCGGGTGAACTGCTGTGGGATAACACCAGGCAAAAGGATGCCGACAAGGACGGGTGGGTGACGCAAGGCGTGGTGGTTGAGAATTGGACCGGGAACCCGAATGAGAACTTCATCGCGCTCAACCGCCGGGGCAACAAACCGCCCGCGCTGCTGGACGGCTGGGGGCGGGAGGTCGCGGTTTTCCCCATCCCCGCCCGGCCTTCGCGGAGGACCGCGGAGAGGGCCGCAACCAAGGGGGTCCCGGCGGACGCCTACGAGCGCTATGCCAACTACTACGTCAAGCACATCGACTGCTACGGCGACGAGCGCGAAGAAATCCTGGTGTTCGACGAGCACGGTCTCTACATCTACACCAACGCCGCCTTCCGCGAGAAGGTGGAGTTGTATAATGACACGCTGTACAACGGACGAAAGTAACTGAACGAGAACTTGGAAAGGAATCTCTCATGCAAGTGCATAAACTTCTCCCCGCAGTGCTGCTGGCCCTGATGGCGGCGGCTGGGCTTTCGGCCCAAAGCAAGCCGCTGCCCCGGCTGAGCGTATCGGACAACGGCCACTTCTTCGTCAAAGAGGGCGGCGCTCCGTTCTTCTATCTCGGCGATACGGCTTGGTGCGTGTTCACGCGGCCCACGCATGAAGAGGTCGACCGATACCTCCAGGACAGGGCCGCCAAGGGCTTTACGGCGATTCAAGGCGTCCTTCTGATTTGGGACGGTCTGACGCGCGCCAATCCACTCGGCCAGATGTTGCTGGTGGATAAGGACGGAGCCAAGATCAACGAGGCCTTTTTCGACAACGTGGATTACATTGTCAACAAGGCGGAGTCGCTGGGTATGTACTCCCTCATTTTGCCGCTCTGGTCCAAGGGCATGCTCGGCGGGCAGCGTAGCGTGTTTGACGAGGCTACCGGTTACAACTACTGCAAGCTCATCGCCGCGCGCTATCGCAATAAGCCCGTAATCTGGATGCTGGGTGGAGACCGTACGGGGGTAGGCATGGAAACGATCACCCGTGCCTTGGCCCGTGGCTTGACGGAGGGCGGCGGCCCGACGACAATGATCTCGTACCATCCCACCGGAAGACAGAGTTCGTCCATGTGGTTTCACAATGAACCCTGGCTGACTTTCAACTCGATTCAATCCGGCCATTCCTCTCAGAACAAGAATTATGAGTTAGTCGCCTCGGACTATGAGTTGAAGCCCGCAAAGCCCGTGATCGACGCCGAGTCGGGGTACGAGAACATCACCGATGGACTGAGGCAGGCCGAGCCCGGTATCAAGCGGCTGGGCGCCTGGGATGTCCGGCGTTTCGGGTATCTAAGCGTGTTCGCGGGCGCGGCGGGATTCGCTTACGGCAACGGCGAGGTCTACGAATTCTGGACGCCCGGCATGCAGCAGACCCGCTGGATGGCGGGGTTACCCTGGCAGGAATCGATGAAGCTTCCCGGCTCGTCTCAGATGCAGTACGTGCGGAAGCTGATCGAATCCCGGCCGATGCTGATCCGCATCCCGGATCAGTCCATGCTGGTGAGCGACCCCATGGCTACCACGGACCGCCAACAGGCGATGCGCGCCTCGGATGGCAGCTACGCGTTTGTCTACAGCGCCTCTGGCCGCCCGATCGAGGTTCGTTTGGACTCCATGCCGGGCAAGGCCATCCGGGCCTGGTGGTACGATCCCCGGACAGGCGCGGCAAAGGCAATCGGACGCTTCCCGAAGACCGCCACGCGCAAGTTTGAACCTCCCTCCAGCGGAGTGGACAACGATTGGGTCCTGGTGCTGGACGACGCGGCCAAGAAGTTCCCGGCGCCGGGGAAGTAACGCTCACAGCAAAGCCGCGCGGAACCACCCCAGCCCATCGACCGTTTTCCCGGCCGGACGGTATTCGCAGCCGATCCATCCGTCGTAGCGCAGCTCTTCCAGGACGCCGAAGAGATACGCATAATCGACTTCGCCGTCATCCGGTTCATGCCGGTCCGGCACGCTGGCCACTTGTATGTGTCCGCAGAGCGGCGCGTACTTTCGCAGTTTCATGGTGAGATCCCCCTCCATGATCTGCATATGGTAGAGATCCATCTGCATCCTGATGTTGGGGGCGTTGACCGCGGTGCAGACAGCGTATGACTGGGCCTGCGTATTGAGATAGAACCCGGGCATATCCCGTGTGTTGATGGCCTCGATCAGAAGCGTGATGCCGTGCGCGGCGAACTGCGCGGCGGCGTACCGCAGATTCGCGATGTAGGTAGCTTCAATGGCAGCCGGATCGGCCCCCGCGGGAACAATTCCAGCCATGGCGTGTACGCGGCTGGTCTTCAGCCGGGTGGCATAGGAGATGGCCGTCTCGACACTCTTCCGGAACTCGGATTCGCGTCCGGGGATGCAAGTGATGCCTCGCTCATCCGCGCTCCAATTGCCGGGAGCGAGATTGAAAAGAACGTTCTCCAGATGGTGGCTTCGAAGGCGCTCTGCGATGGCCTCCGCCGGGAACTCGAATGGAAACAGGTATTCCACTCCTTGGAAGCCGGCGTCCGCCGCCGCGGAGAACCGGTCGAGGAACGGCACCTCGTTAAACATCATCGAGAGATTCGCTGCAAACTTGAGCATGAGACCATTATCCCTTACCAGAGGTTTGCCGCCGACTCTGCCTTGGGCGTTCGCGCGCTCGTGAACGTGTTTCCTTCCAGCACGATGTTTTTCAACTCACCCAGACCCGTCGAGAGAAACGTCCCGGTGCCTGCAAACGCCCTGCTCCCGCGCACGATGGCGCCGGGGCAGCGGTCCAGCCGGATCACGGGAGCATCCGCCAGGGGCTCGCGCGTGGAAACGCCGTCCAACTCGAGTTCCTTCGAATCCCGTATCAGGAAGGCCGGCCCGCTCGCGGCATTCACCTGAACATTATGCAGTTCCATGGCGACGGTATCGTGGGCTTTCAGTCCGCTCTTGCCGGAAGCGATGATGTTGGCGATTCGCAGTCCGGAAATCGGCATCTCCGGCAGCCCTTCGATGTTGATCATGACAGGCGGCGCCTTTTCGTAGCCCACGGTGGCGCGGCAGCGATTGATACTCATGTTGTCGACCACGATGTTGCGGAACACGGGCGTCCGCTCCGAAACGCGCGTGTCGGAAGAGTTCACCCTGGCTTCCAGGACATAGTATTGCGAGACATTGATGGCCCTGCCGACGTCATCCATGGTCCAGTGGTCCAGTCTGACGTTTTCGACTACCCCGCCGCGTCCCCGGTCGCTCTTGATGTTCATGCCCATCCACGTGCCCTGGCAGACGATGTTACTCGCCACCACGTTGCGGATGCTACCCGACATCTCACTGCCCATCACCACCCCGGCCGACCCGTGGTGCACAATGCAATTGGTGACGGTCACGTTTTCGGTGGACCGGTTGACTCGCAAGCCGTCGGCGTCCTTCCCCGATTTGAGGACTATGGCGTCGTCGCCATTATCGAGGTAGCAATTGGCAATCCGCACGTCCTTGCTGGAATCGATCACGATACCGTCGGTGAACGATCCAGGATAGGTCTCGATGCTGACATCGCGAACCACGGCATTGGTCGAGTACAGCAAGTGGACCGTCCAGAACGGCGAACCCACGATATGAATGCCCTCAATCAGGATGTTCCTGGCTTCCATGAAGCGGACGAAGGAGGGGCGCAGGGTCGGCGCGGCCTTCAGATACTCCTCTTCCGGCTGGGGCGTCTTCAGTTCCAGCAATTCCCGAAGGTGCGCCCAGACCGGCCCAAAAGGGGCCTCCCGCTGCGGCCCACCCATCAGCCTGGTCCATTCGGCGTTGTTGGTCGCAATCGCGCCGCGGCCGGTAATGGTGACGTTCTCCACGTTGGTGCCGCCGATCAATGGCACCGGCGTAAGACATTCGATGCCTTGCGCCCTGCCTTTCGTGAATGGCAGTTTGGCGGCCGGGAACCACAGCGTCGCCCCGGCGTCGAGGTGGAGCACCAGGTTGCTCACCAGTTCAATGGGGCCAGTGACATAATTGCCGGCCGGAAAGTGCACCGTTCCCCCGCCCGCGGCTCTGGCCGCCTGAATCGCGGAGCGAATCGCTTCCGTAGCGGGCGCGGAACCATCGTTGTGCGCGCCGTAATCCAGGACATTGAACACCGTCGCGGCGCTCCATGCATTCGCGCCGATCAGCAGGACGAGCGCCGGCAGAAGCCGGCTTCGAGAGAACAGACGCATTGAAACCTCCAAGTCCTATTGTGCATTAGACTGGAGCTTCGGCTTACAATCGACGGCGAGGACGCATGGGAACGAACGTTGCCCGCCCACGACTGGATTGCGAAACCGTGGTCCGGGAGAAAAGGCGAGACAAGAAATCCGCGATGGTCCAGTACCTGGCCCAGCAATTCCGCGTCAAGGTGCTGGACGTGCTGCACGACCGCGGCACCGGCCACTGGGGTGGAGCGGCCTCGGCCGCCGAGCTGCTGGTGGCGCTCTACTTTGACGTCATGAACATCCGGCCCGACGATCTGAAATGGCCGGATCGAGATCGCCTGGTGGTCAGCAAGGGACATGCCTCGTGCATGTTGTACACCGTGTTGGCCAACCGGGGCTACTTCCCCACTGAGGAGCTGGCCACTTTCCGGCAGCTCGACAGCAGGTTACAGGGCCATCCGTGTATGCGCAAAACTCCCGGCGTGGAGATGTCCACCGGCTCGCTGGGACACGGCACTTCCGTAGCTCTCGGAATGGCTCTGGCCGCGCGGTTGCTCGGCAGGAGCTACTGGACTTACGTCCTCCTAGGTGACGGCGACCTCAACGAAGGCCAGACCTGGGAGGCCATCATGGCCGCCGCAAAATTCAAGCCGCCGCGCCTGGTTGCGCTCATCGACTATAACAAGGTGCAGCTCGACGGCCCCAGCGACATCATCATGCCCATGGACCCTCTGCCCGAGAAACTCCGCGCTTTCAACTGGAATGTCGCACCCGTCGTGTATGACGGCCACAACGCCGCCGAGGTCCTCGAGTCACTCGATTGGACTAAGTGCCAGACTCAATTCCCGGCGGCGGTGATCTATCGAACCCACAAAGGCCGAGGCGTCTCCTTCATGGAGGACAACGCCCACTGGCACGGGGCGGTAGTTGACGACCAAACCTACGCAAAGGCCCGAAACGAGCTTCTCGAGACGCTCAGGAAACTGGAGCTGGCGCTATGACCGCGACATCCGTGGCGATGCGCGACGCCTTCGGAGAAGCGCTCCTCGCCCTGGCAGTGGATCACCCCGAGATGGTGGTCCTGGATGCGGATGTGGCCACCAGCACCCGCACGGCAGCCTTCGGAAAAGCATATCCGGACCGATTCTTTAACATGGGCGTGGCGGAAGCCAACATGACCGACGTAGCGGCCGGCCTGGCAACTTGCGGCCTGCGGCCCGTCGCGAGCACATTCGCGATTTTCCTCGATCTGAAAGCTACCGACCAGATACGCAATATCATTTGCTATAACAATCTCCCGGTGATTCTGGCCGGCAACTACGCCGGCCTCTCGGATTCTTACGATGGCGCCAGTCACCAGTCGATTCTCGACCTGGCCGTGATGCGAGCCATGCCCAACATGGTGGTCATCGTACCCGGAGATGCCGTCGAGATGCGCCAGGCGCTGGAATTGTCGCTGCGGCGCGACGGTCCGACTTATATTCGCCTGTGCCGAAACCCTACCCCAGTGCTCTTTGCAGACGCCGAACCGCTGCAATTGGGGAAGATTCGCAAGCTGCGGGACGGTCGCCACCTGACCATCGCCGTGTGCGGCGTCCCTACGTTCATGGCCATTGAGGCCGCCGCGAAGCTGGCGGCTCGCGGCGTATCGGTCGATCTCCTCGAGGTATCCACTATCAAACCGATCGACGCCGAAGCCCTGACCGCCTCCGCGCGCAAAACCCGGAAGGTCCTCACCGTGGAAGAGCATACGATCTACGGCGGCCTCGGAAGCGCGGTGGCCGAAACGCTGGCCCGGCGCGCGCCGTCCCTCATGCGGATGATTGGCATCCAGGACACCTTCGCGGAATCCGGCGATTGGGCCGATTTGATGCGCAAGCACGGCATCTCCGCCGGCCATATCGAAGCGGAGGCGATGGCGCTGCTGAAGGAGGAAACTTATGAGAATTAGCGCGGTAATCTTAGCCTGCTTTCTGAGCATCGCCAGTGCCGCCGTTCAGACGGAAAAGCTGCGGAACGATAAGGTTGCCGCCTTCGACTGCACGCTGCGGCCGGGCGATACCCTTGACATCAAGGACCCGAGTGTGACGGTTTATTTCCAGGGGGGATCGCTCGAGATCACTCCGCAAGCGGGTAAGTCGCAGAAGGTCGCAGTCAAGCCGGGAGACACCGTGTTCCGGACGGCGCAGGCCGCAGTCGTCACGAACACAGGCGCCGCCGAGATCCACTTTGCGAGAGTGGATTTTCTAGGGCCCGGCGGGTCGGAGACCTGGGGAACCACGGGCCTTGCTCCCAATTACAAGCTGCTGTTTGAAAACCGATACGCGCGGATCTACGACATCCGCATCCCCGCCGGAACCAACGAACCGCAGCACACTCACAAGAACCGGGTGGTGGTCTGCCTGTCGGGCGCCCAATTGAGGCACCTGATGCCCGACGGCCGCGTGGAGCCATCGACCTTGCAGACGGGTGAGATCACCTGGCGTCTCGGCGCAACGCATGTCGGTCAGAACCTCGGAACTACGGACCTGTGGGTGATTGCCATCGAGCCGAAGTGAGGAATCCAACCGCTCTCTGACGTTCGCGGCTCTGATCGGAGCCGCGAACGTCAGAGAGCGGTTTCAGGAATGCCCGATGTAGGATTCGATCTCCAATTCCAGGGCAGTCAGCGAGATGGTTACATCCTTGATGAAGTAATACAGCGATCCCAACAAGGACAGCAGACAGAGGCCGAAGCACGGCACCGAGACGTAGTCGGCCTTCACTCCCACAACCTGCCCGGCAAACAGCGCAAGAACCGTGATAGCGACAAAGAAAATGCTGGTGGAACTCAGGATGATGGCGAGCCGGAGGATGCGGGCGCGCCGGTAGATAATTCGGATCTGCTCCACCAGCAGCTTGCGCCGCGCGTCGTCCTGGGTGGCGTCGAGGTCTTTGATGAAGTCCCGCGCGCGTTCGATGACCCGGCCATAGCGGTTGGTCATGCTGAGGAGCAGCAAACCCACGCCGGAGATTACGATGACCGGCGCGATGGACGCCGATAGGATGCGGATCAGTTGGATGACGGGCGTTCCCATGAAACAGCCAGCGTAGCAGATTGCTATACTCTGAAGTTCGAGAAGCTATGAGACAAATCGTATTGGAAGCGCCACGACAATTCGTGGGACACGTTGTGCCGCCCGTGGTCAGAGAGGCCGGCGAGGCGCTGGTGAGGGTTCACCGAGTCGCCATATGCGGCAGCGATTGGCACGCCTTTGAAGGTGCACAGGCCAATTACACCTTTCCGCGCATCATCGGTCATGAATTGGGCTGCGAGGTGCTGGAGGTTCCGGAGAACAATCGCGGCATACGGCCGGGAGACCGGTGCGCCGTCGAGCCACACATCACCTGCGGCGTTTGCCGGCCATGCCGCCTCAACCGCCCCAACTGCTGCGAGAGCATGAAGGTGTTGGGCGTGCACGTGGACGGCGGGATGCGGGGCCTCATGAGTGTGCCCGTCCAGCGCCTGTACAAGTCGGAACGGCTCTCGTACGATCAACTGGCGCTGGTGGAATTCCTCACTATTGGCGCCCATGCGGTGGCCCGGAGCAGGCTGGCGGCCGGCGAAGACGTGCTCATCGTGGGTGCGGGACCCATCGGCCTGTCGGTGCTCCAGTTTGCGCTGACGGCGGGCGCCTCGGCGCGGATTATCGAGAAGGTGGAGTTCCGCCGCCAATTCGCCGGACGATTCGGCGTGGACGTGCTCGCGGAATACGACGGCCGCCCCGCTTCAGTGGTTTTCGACTGCACCGGCGATGAGGAGGCCATCACCGCCAGCTTCGACCGCGTCGGCCCAGCCGGCAGGCTGGTGCTGGTCGGCCAATTTCTGGGCTTCATCCCCTTCGACCACACGCCCTTCATCCGGAAGGAACTCGACATCATGGCGAGCCGCAACAGCCACCACCAGTTTCCGCGCGTGATCGGGATGATGGAGCGCGGCGAAATCAACCTGGACCCGTGGATCACCTGCCGCTCGCCGCTGGCGGAAGTGCCCGAGGTGTTCCCCGAGCTGGCCAGTCACAAGAATTACATCAAGGCTGTCTTCGAGGTTCAGGACTCGGACGTTTGAGGAGGAGCAACCGCCTCACGGACTGGCACGAATCCATGGCCAGCACCTCCCGCGCCACGGCTTCGGCTTGAGGCACGCTCCACAACGAGATGGCGCGTTTCAGTTCCGGGATCAAGGGCGCGCTGACGCTGAATTCTTCCAGGCCCAGGCCCAGCAGAAGCGGCGTCGCCACGGGATCGGCGGCCAGCTCGCCGCACAGGGCCACGTCGATTGCGGCGCCGCGGGCGGCCTCGATGGTCTGCTGGATCATGCGCAATACGGCAGGCTGAAAGGGATCGGCAATGGGCGCCACGCGGGAGTTGGTGCGGTCGGCGGCCATCGCGTACTGGATGAGATCGTTGCTGCCGATGCTGAAGAAGCCGGCCTCGCGCGCCAATTGGCCGGCGATGGCCACCGCCGCGGGCACTTCGATCATGACGCCTATGCGGATGTTCTTCCGGAAAGGCAGCCCTTCCCGTTCCAGTTCGGCCTCCGCTTCGCCAACCAGGGCTTTCGTCTCGCGCAACTCGTCGAGCGAAGCGATCATCGGCAACAGCAACTCGACTGGGTGAGCTGCGCCGGCCCGGAGGATGGCGCGGATTTGCGTGCGGAACAGGTCGCGGCGGTTCAACATCACGCGGATACCTCGCAGGCCGAGGAATGGGTTGGCTTCCTCGCCGATCTCCACGTAGGGCACACTCTTGTCGCCGCCGATATCGAGCGCGCGGACGGTGAGTGGACGCCCTCCCAGCGACTCGGCGATGGCGCGATAGGCGGCCAGTTGCTCCTCTTCGCCGGGCGCGGCCGCACGGCCGAGGAACAGAAACTCCGTGCGCAGCACACCCACACCCTCGGCGCCACAGGCCACGGCTTCCGCGGCTTCGGGGATACCGCTGATGTTGGCGAACACCCGTATGCGGCGGCCATCGCGCGTGGCGGCGGGCGTGTGCCGCTCCATTTCCGCGGCGCGGCGCGCGGCCAGCCACTTCCGGCGGCGGGCTTCGAACGCCGCAACCCGATCGGCATCGGGCGAAATCCAAACCGTGCCCTGCTCTCCATCCACGGCCACAATGGTTCCATCGGCCAGTGCGGAGATGCCCGGACCGAGTCCCGCGACAACGGGGATTCCCAGGGCCCGCGCCAGAATGACGCTGTGTGCGCTGGCGCTCGCCGCCTCCAGGCACAAGCCCAGAACCATGGCGGGGTCGAAATCCTTCACCTCGGAAGGCGTCAGATCGTGCGCCGAGAGGATCGCCGGCTCCGTAGCGCCGGTGGTCTTGCCACCGGTGCCCGTGAGCCTTCGCAACACGCGCGCCGCCACATCCGCCACGTCGGCCGCGCGGGCGCGCAGATAGGGGTCTTCGAGCGAGGCAAGACGGTTCGCGAGTTTAGTTGTTTCCGCCTGCCAGGCTGACTCGGCGCTGACTTGATCTTGCATCACCGTGCGCGAGACTGCGCCGAGCAGTTCCGGGTCCTCGAGGAAGAGCGACTGCGCATCGAAAATGCCGGCCTCATCCGCGCCAATGTGAGTCTTGGACCATTCGTACAACGCCCTGGTCTCTTCTTGCGCGCCGTGGATGGCGGCCGCCAGGCGTTGTTGTTCAGTCTCCGGATTTTCGATGGCCCGCGGAGTGATTTCCACGGCGGCGGGGCGCAGTTTGACCAGCGGACCGATGGCAATGCCCGTGGACGCCGCGATGCCGCCGGCCTGGGCCACCGGTTTCGCAGGCGCCAACTCGCCGCAACCGGATTCGATGAAGCTCACCAGCGCGGCCAGCGCCTCGCGCGCTTCGGCGCCTTGTGCGCGGATGCGCAACTGGTGGCCTTCGCGCGCGCCCAGGCTCAGGACGGCGTTGATGCTACTGGCCGCGACGTTGTCGAGCGTCACCCGCGCTCGATAACGGCGGGCCAGGCGAACAAGCTGCGCAGCGGGCCGTGCGTGGAGGCCGAGACGGTTGGTGAGGGTGAGCAGCGCCTCTACGTCCGGTTGACAGACGGAAGCGTCTGTCCCACCTTGATGCCCAAGACCTTGTGCCTTTGTGGGGCAGGCGCTTTCGCCTGCCAACTTCCCCGCCAGCGCGTTCTGCGCTTCCTGAGCGATCTCCGCAAGACCTGCGCCGGCGGCGGCCAGGGCGGCGGCGGCCACGGCTCCCTCCACCAGCGGAGCCGCGCACAACTCGACATGCGAACTTCTCTCTTCGCCCAATAACTCCAGCGCGGTTTCGGCGCTCAGCACGGCGCTGCCGAGGTCCATCAGAACCAGCACTCCCTCCTCGCTGTAGACCGACTCAATGGCTTGCTGCACCTGGAAGGCATCGGTGCCGATGGGGTTTTCGGGATCGGCCGTGCCCCCGGCAGCCGCTATCCGGACCCTTCCCTGCGCCACCTGCCGCGCCAGATCGCACACACCTTCAGCCAGCTTGGCGCTGTGGGAGACAACCACTATCCCGATCATGAGCGCCAGGTGTCCGCGGCCGCTTTGAGCAGCAGGTAGGAAGAGGTGGCTCCCGGGTCCTGGTGGCCGATGCTGCGCGCGCCCAGGTAGCTGGCCCGGCCCTTGCGCGCCTGCATGGGAATGGTGGCCGTCATCCCCGCCTCGGCCGCGGCCGCGCCCGCGTCGAGCACCGCCGTAAGGCCGCACCCGTCTTCGAGGCCCTTACGCATCGCGTCCAAAGCCGGAAGCAGGGCATCCAGCATGGTCTTGTCGCCGGCTACCGCTTTGCCCCGCTGCCCGACACCTTCGATGCCCGCTTGGAACAGCGCCACCGCATCGGCGGCTTCGATTTCGACTTTCCCGGCGCAAGCAACGGCGGCCCGAAGAAAAAACGTGCCGTACAGCGGCCCGGCGGCGCCGCCTACATGGCGGATGAGCACGGTGGCGACGCTCTGAAAAACGGAACGGATATCGGACGGAGGATGCGCCTCCAGCTCGGCTCTCACGGCCGTGAAGCCACGGTCCATGTTAATGCCGTGGTCGGCATCGCCGATTGCCGAGTCCAATTCCGTGAGCCATTGCCTGTTTTCGGCGTAGACCCGTTGCAGAACTTCCAGCCACTTCACCACTGCTAGTGTGCCCACGGCCATTCGCTCAGATCCCCCATCGCAAGCCCGGAGTGAGCACCGGATCGTCCCACAGCGCCCGCATCTCGTCATCGGCTTTCAGCAGCGTGATGGAGCAGCCGGCCATTTCGAGGCTGGTGATGTAGTTCCCCACCAGGCGGCGCGCGACGCGGATTCCCATCCCTTGCAAGATCCGCTCCAACTCCCCATAGATGAGATACAGTTCCATCAGCGGGGTTCCGCCCATGCCGTTGACCATGGCGATGACTTCGTCGCCGCCGCGGAATGGCAGGTCCGCCAGGACGGTCGCCGCCATGCGCGCGGTCAATTCCGCGGCCGGCAGCAGGGGCAGGCGCTCGCGGCCCGGTTCACCATGGATGCCGATCCCCATCTCCATCTCGTCCGCGCCCAATTCGAAAGTGGGTTTGCCGGCCGCCGGAACAGTGCAGGAAGTCAGAGCCATCCCCATGGAGCGCCCGTTCGCATTGACCTTGCGGCCAAGCGTCTCAACGCGCGCCAGATCATAGCCGCGCTGGGCGGCTGCACCGCACAGCTTTTCCGCGAAGACGGTCAGCCCGACGCCACGGCGGCCGGCGGTGTAGAGGCTGTCCTCCACGGCAACGTCGTCGTTGATGACCACCGCCCGCACTTCCACGCCCCGAGCCTGGCAGAGTTCGGCGGCCATTTCGAAATTCATGATGTCGCCCGTGTAGTTCTTGACGATGTGGAGAACGCCCGCTCCACCGTCGACGGCGAGCGTGGCGGCTTCGATTTGATCCGGAGTCGGAGAAGTGAACACGGCCCCGGGACAAGCGGCGTCGAGCATGCCTCTGCCCACGTACCCCACATGCATGGGTTCGTGACCGCTGCCTCCACCCGACACGATGCCGGTCTTGCCGGGCACGGGCGCGTTCACCCGGACCACGTAAACCGGATCGAGGCAGACTTTCAGAATATCCCCATGCGCCATGGCCAGCCCAGCCAGGAACTCAGCCGGCACATTTTGGGGGTCGTTGATCAACTTCTTCATGCCTCAGAATTTCTCCCAGTGCAGCACGTCGGAAAGCGGGCGCTTGTCGGCGTGGGTTACCTCGGCCGCGGGACCGATGGCGAGCAGGCTAATCACCTTGTAGCCCTCCGGCGCGCCGAGCATCTTGCGGACTCTCTCCGCGTAGGGCTTCTTGTCGCCGGCCACCCAGCAACTGCCGAGGCCGTGCGCCCGCGCCGCCACGAGTATGTTCTGGCTGGCATTCGAGCCGTCTTCCAGATAATACTTCGTCTCCTTGCACATCACCACCACGCAAACCGCGGCCTGCGCAATGAAGCGGCCGTACTGCGCCACCCCGGCGATGGCGCGCAGCATCGCCGGCTCCGTGACCGCGACAAATTCCCAGGGTTGGATATTGATCGCCGTGGCGGCCAGACGGCCGCAGTCGATGATGTCTTCGATCACCTCTCGCGATACGGGTTCGCCCGTGTAGGCGCGAACGGATCGCCGTGTCTTCAAAGCCTCAATGCAGTCCATATGGGTAGAGTAGCGCGTGGGGCCGGGCATGCCCGGCCCCTACAGCACCATCACATGTGACCGTCGAACGAAGTCTCGTTATCCCATTCCGTAGTGGGCTCGAACAATCCGCCTTCATGCAGATTCGCCTTGAGTACGTCCATGTTGATCTCAAAGCCCAGGCCCGGGCCGTCAGGCACCGCGAAGTATCCCCTGTCGATAATCGGATCGTTCGGCTTGTCCGTCCTTCTCACCCGGTCGAAGAAATGTGGAACGTCGGCCATGTGATACTCACACGCCAGGAACTGGTCGCCGGCGGCGGCGGCATGGCAACTGGCAAACATCGTGATGGGGCCGTTGTTATTGTGGATGCAGGATGCGACTCCGTACTGCGTGGCCAAATCGATGGCCTTCTTGGTCTCGAGAATACCGCCGAGATTGGCCAGGTCGGGGTGGATCACGGAGATTGCCTGCTTTTCGAGCAGGTCCTTGAAGCCCTCGGCCAGGTAAACGTCTTCGCCGGTGCAGATGGGCGTGGTGCAGGCATCCTTGAGCCTGCGGAGTTGGTCGGGGTAGAACCACGGCACCACATCTTCGTACCAAGCCAGGTTGTACTTATCCAGTCTCCGCGCGAACTTGATAAAAGTCTCGATGGGAAAGTGACCGTAGTGATCCGTGGCGATCGGAATCTCATAGCCCACAATACTGCGCACCGTTTCACAGTAGTCCGCCAGCCAGTCCAAGGCTTTGTCGGTGAAAAACGTCGAGGTGAACAGGTGCTCGCCGTAAGGGTTGTAGGCGCCCATCGGGAGCTTGGTATCCTGCGGCGGTCCATCCGCGAAGCCTCTTCGCACCGGCCGATTCGCCGTCGGATCGGGTGCGGGGCGCGTATACATCCCCACGGTGCTTCCCTGCGTGTGGGTGATCTCGTCTTCGCCGCCGGCATGCAGGTCCATCTTGCAGAAGGTCCAACCCTGCGCGATCCGTTCCTTCAGATGTTGACCCATCGTTTCCCCGGTCGGCCTACTGGTGGTGTCGCAGTACAGGCGGACACGGTCGCGCATCTTGCCGCCGAGCATCTGCCAGACGGGCACGCCCCAGGCTTTTCCGGCCAAGTCCCAGCAGGCCACTTCGATGGCCGAAACACCACCGCCATCGCAACCGAACCCGCCGTGCTTTTTGATCTTGCGGAATATCTCCGCCACGTTGCACGGGTTCATGCCGATGATCCGGCTCTTCAAGATCAGGCCGTGCGCCTTGCTGCAATCGTACCGGATCTCGCCATACCCGGAAATGCCCTGGTTGGTATCCAGACGCATGAGCATGGACCGGTCCGAGTGCGCAATGCGCATGTCGGTGATCCGCAAAGCCGACGGACCTGAGTTCGTATTCACCTGGGCGTTGATGTTCTCCAAATCGGCGTTGGTGACCAGACTGCCAGCGGCGACCGCCGCTGTTGCAGATGTCGTCCCGGTGATGAATGTTCTGCGAGATACGTTTGATTCCTGCTGAGACATATCGATTCTCCTTTAAATTCCTGTTACCACTGCGCGGGCGCTGGCGCAGCCTGCCTCTTCGTGTACTCTTCGCCGGAATATGGTCGCCTGTCCCCACGTCGAGGGCGCGCATGCCTGTCCCAAAGCCGACGCTGAGACAAGCAACCCTGCGAGCGTCAAATATGTGTTCGTCATAGGCGTAGCCCTTCCAAATCGCAAACGCGGAAACAATCCACGGGTCGGGCCGCCGAGCGGTTCTCGAGCACCTCGCATTTCTCCCCGCCCGGATCGCCCAGGCAGGTCAGCACAATGGAGGCGTGCGAAAAATCCTCATTTCGAGTGTAGCCGCTGACAGTTCCGACGCACTTCATACCCGCGTTGTAGGCGGATTCCACGCCGTTATTGGAGTCTTCCACCACCACGCAGGCCGCGGGCGAGACGCCGAGTTCCCGGGCGGCCATCAGGTAGATGTCGGGCGCCGGCTTCTTGGCTTTGACCACATCGCCGGCCAGCACCACCGAAAAACGTCCGGCGGTGGCATCCCCCATGACGTGGCGAAGCACGGCGTTCACAGCTTCGGGAGCGGAGGTGGAAGCGACAGCCAGCAGCCAGCCGTTGGCCAGGGCTTCCTCGGAGAGCCGCTTGACGCCGGAACGCGCCGGGATGCGGCCAGAGCGAATGATCTCTTTGTAGATCTCCGTCTTCCGCTTATGCCACACAGCCACCGTATCCTGGCGCGCGGCCTCGTCCGCGGGTGCCGCCGGCCAGGCCTTCAGGAACGCCGGCTCTGAGAACAGGCTGGCCATACGTTCCTTGCCGCCGCCGATCTTCAGCTTGCGCCCGTATTCTCCCACGGACCATTCCCACGGCACACCGAGTTCCTTCCACATCTGGTTGAATGCCACCAGGTGGCCGAACTGCTCGGTGTCGCCCAGCACGCCGTCGCAGTCGAAGATGAGAGCCTTCTTCATGCCGCTTTGCCCTCGCTGCCAAAAATGCGCATGAAGGATTCGATCCGCTCCACCAGCTTCTTCTTCACCGCGCCCAGCAGTTTCAGCGGATCGTATTCCGTGGGATGCTCTTCCAGGTAGGTGCGGTAACCGTCGGCCAGCGTGATCTTCAACTGGGTGGAGATGTTGATCTTGGGCGTGCCGCGCCGGATCAGCTCGTGGAAAGTCTCGTCCGACAGGCCCGTGCCGCCGTGGACCACCAGGGGAATGGGCTCGGCCTCCATGATCTCCGAGATGCGCTGGAAATTGATCTTCGGCTTGCCCTTGTAGAGCCCATGCGCGGTGCCGATGGCGGGCGCGAAACTATCGATGCCGGTCTCGCGAATGAAGGCCACGGCCTTATCCAGGGCCACCACCGCCCCGCCGTACTCGCCGCCGACGCCATCTTCGACACCCTTGACGGCTTCCAGTTCGCCTTCCACCGCCACACCGTGCTGGTGCGCTAATTGCACCACTTCCCTGGTCTGGGCCATGTTGTCTTCGTAAGTGAGCTTGGAGGCGTCAAACAGCACCGAGTTCCATCCCGCGGCCACGCATTCCTCGATCACTTTCCGGTCGGGGCAATGGTCCAGGTGCAGGGTAGCGGGGATGGGCACGCGGCTGGCCATCTCCTCGAACATGACTCGGATCAGTTTGGCGCCCATCACTTTGACCGTCTTGACGGAAACCTGCACGATGACGGGAGAACTGGTCTCGGCGGCGGCCGTGAGCACCGCATCCATGGTGACCCAATCGACGATGTTGAACGCTCCGACGCCATAGCGGTTGTCGAAGGCGTGTTTCAAAATCTGCTGCATCGGAACAACAGGCATGATCGGCTTCCTTTCACTTACTCATGGGCAAGCTAAAGCATGCCCCACCAAGAAAGCCAGCCCTACCAAACAGGCTGGTTTGATCTTTGGTGGGGCATGCTTTAGCTTGCCCTCTCCCGCTTGCGGGAGTTTCCCTGCTGATGGACGCGGCCCAACATAGCAGCGCCCAGCAGCGAGGACTGGTCCTGATACTCGTATTCGAAATCGCCCGTCCAACGCCGCTTCACTTCCATGTACCCGCGGATCCCGGCGCCGCCGCCGGTAGTGATGACGCGCCGCCCCAGTTGCACCATCCCGGCAACTTCGCGGAGGTGCTGGCCATGGTAGACGGCGTTGCCGCGTATGAGGCTCAGCAACAGCGCCTCGCGGTGGGTCTCCAGGGTCATGCCGCTGAAGCTGGCCTTCAGTTGCTCCATCACGTACCGGCACCCGCTGAGGAACGGGACATATACCGGCAGATCGGCCTCCACGCGGTCGCGATCCGGGTCACTAAAAAACGACGCCAGCACCGAGGGAATGTACTCTTCGTAGAAATGGCTCTCCGTCATATCCGCGCAGAAAACCGAGTGGAACCATTCCAAGGCTTTGCCGCCGGTGTTCAGCACGAAGAACGTCACCCAGCGGCCGGGGACGACGTGGCAACGCACATTGAAATTCGCCGAGCTGACTGGCCGATCCACGCACACGCTGGTGATTTCGCAGGTGCCGCAGATATTGTTGATGCCGCCCGGTTCGGTCAAGCCGCCCGATAGCGCCGCCAGCACCGCGTCGTTGCCGCCGCACAGCACGGTGCAGCCGGCAGGCAGGCCCAATTCCTCGGCGACGCGCGGCAGGAGCTCGCCGGCCGCCTGATGGGAGTGCATCAAAAGCGGCAGCCTGGTTTCTTCAATGCCGGCCAAATCGAGCACGCGGCGGTTCCAGGTCAAGTCGTTGGCGGCGGAGTTGTAAAGCCCGGTGATGGAGACCGTCGAGGGGTCGATGGCCCAGTTCCCCGTCAGCCGCTTCACCATGTAGGTGTTGGTGTGCCCGAACTTGGCGGCGGCGGCCCACACATCCGGCTGGTTTTCCCGAATCCACAGGATGGAACAGAGCGAGGAACCGCCCGAAACCGGCAGGTTGCAGGTCTCTTTCAGGAAGCAATCTTCCCCCACCAGCGCGCGGATGGCGCGGGCCTGCGAATGCGAGCGGCCATCGAAGAACAAGATGGCCCGGCCGAGAGCGGCGCCGTCCGCCGCCATCGGCGTGAGGCCCGGGGTGGTCACCGAAAGCGCGATCACGCCTACCGATGGCAGGAAATCGCGAAGCTCGGCGCAACACTCGCGCAGGGCCTGCCACCACTTTTCCGGCTCGATATCGGCGCTACCGCCGGCGTACACATGAACCTCGTAAGAGCGGGAGGCTTCGGCCTTCTTCTCCAGCGCCGGGCTGAAAATGCCCAACTTGAAGGCCGTGGTGCCGACGTCCATGCTGAGGATGTCGCCCTTCACGGGAGAAGCCCCTCCGCGATGAGAACCTGGCGCATCTCTTCCACTTGCGAGGCGGTAAGCGGCAGCAGCGGCCGGCGCGGGATGCCGCCTTTGAATCCGCCCAGGTTCATGGCCGCCTTCACACCCGAGGGGCCATAGGGTCCGGAGATCGTCTGGTTGATGCGAGTGACGCGGGCCTGGAGCGGAACGCCGCGCGTCTCATCGCGCGCCTGGCCGTGGCGGAATAATTCCATCACGATGCTCGGGAACGAATTGGCCAGCGAAACCGTGCCGCCCACGGAGCCGTTCATCATGGCCGGAAACAGGAAGTTGGCCGATCCGGCGAGCACGTGAAAGGAATCACTCTCAAATTCGAGGAACTGCTCGATGCCGCTGGCGGCGCTATCCTTCATACCGGCGATTCCGGGGTGGCCGGAGAGCCGCCCGGCCAGCGCCGGAGATACCGTGACGCCGCAGAAGCCCGGCGCATTGTAAATGAGCAACGGGATGGGCGAAGTGTCCGCCAGAGTGGAGAAGTAGCGGAACAGGACATCGTCGGTCATCTGCTTGCGGAAATAACCGGGCGAGAGCACCAGTCCGAAATCCGCCCCCAGGTCGGCAGCCTGTTGAAGAAACCGCTCGGTGTCGCGTTGGGCGTCGTAAGTGGCTCCGGCCAGGACCACTTGCCCCGCGCCCTTGTGCCGCACGATGGTCGAAAGCACGCGCAGCTTTTCCTCTTCCGTGAGGCTGCGATTCTCCCCGTTGGAGCCGAGGGCGAGATACCCGAGCACGCCGCTTTGCGCATAGCGGCCGAGGTTGAATATAAGGGCGTCGTAATCGACCGCCTCGTCATCGGCAAACGGCGTGGAGATGGGAACGAAGACGCCGGCCAGTTTCGCCAGCAGTTCCCGGGTGTTGGTAACAGAGGTCGCAAGCATGGAGGTCCACACTCGATTCTAGTGCGATTCCGAGGCTGGTGGGGCAGGCGGTGCCGCCTGCCGAAAAACATGCGAATGCACGCGTCAACGAACAATTTGCGTCATGCGGAGGGGTCAGTCCGTTTGTGGCCGGGCCACTCGTGAAGGATGTCCAGAAAATCCTCGATGGACTCCTCCTCGGGCCAGAAGTCGCCGTGCAACGCGGACACGTCGGTGATCGGCCCGGTGCCTTGCTCGGCCATCAGTTGATCGACGGACGGGTGTCCGGTGGCGGCATAGCGGACAGACGCCGAACGGTCGTCCGGGGCAGAGTCCCGGTGCTGGCGATTCAGTTCTGCCATGGCTTCACCTCGTCACTGCGAATATACCAGTTCGGCAACGGCAGTCACTTTGTCCATGGAGACTGGCGCCGCCTCAGCACCCTGTGCCTTTCCAAGTCCAGCTCCGCGCCCGCGAGCGGAGATGCCAGCAGGAACTGCGCCAGGTTCTTCCGCGGCGCCGCGGCTTTGCGCTTGTGCTCCTTCTCTCGCAACGCGGCCAAGGCGTGATCCAGCACTTCATCGGGGCTGCGAAAGTGGCCGCTATCAAGCTCCGCTTGAATGATCCGTTCTCGTTCGGGTTCGAGATCGATCGTCATTCCGCACCCCCCTTTCCAGCCTTTCTGGGCCTGTTCAGTTCATGATTTCACGAGTGCCGTGAGGCTGTGGTTCTCCCCGTTGGATCCCAGGGCGAGATAACCGAGCACGCCGCTTTGCGCATAGCGGCCGTTGTTGAAGGTGGGGCGGGCGTGGGGGTTCATGCAGAATTCATCCGCAGGCAACCATCGACGCGATGCCAAAGGGGAACAAAAGCGGCATTGGGCAGGATTGCCGGCCCCGTTATAATGGGATTGATGTTCTTTCGCCGGAAACATATCGAGAATCCCACCTTCGCGGAACGCCTCGAGAACCTTCGCGACGCTGGCTTCACGATCGCATCCATGGCCGGCGGCGTGGTGCGCGCCAGTCGCGGTGGTTGCGCCGTGGACCTCAGGGACGACAACGGCTCGGTTGCCATTGCCGGGCGCGCCGGCGTGGCGCAGGGAAGCGAAATCGGAGCCCTGGTGGATGGCGGATTTCAGAAGTTCTTTGAGACGCCCTCCGGCGGGAAGAAGCCCGCGCTGGCAGACGATCTGAAGACACTCCACGATTTCGAAGAAGACCTCAAACAGGGGTTGGGCCAGGAGAGCTACTACAACCAATCGCTGGGGACCGTCTCCACGTTTTACCAGTATGACCGCGTGAAGGACCGCGACCGCGGCGTTCCGAAGCGGGTTTGGGAGTAGGGGCCAGGCACGCCTGGCCCTTACCTTCCTGCGTGCAGGTTGTTGTGGATGGCGTAGAGCGCCAGTTCCAGCCGGTCGGAGACGCCCAGCTTGTCGAAGATGTTGTGCAGATGGTTCTTGACCGTCTGTTCGCTGATGAACATCTTCTCCGCCATCTCCTTGTTCTTGAAACCCTGGGCGACCAGGGCCACGATCTCGCGCTCCCGCTGGCTCAACGGCGACCGTTCCCGCTCCCGGCCCGGGCCTGAGCTGGCGGGCGCCAGTTGAGGCGGCGTCTCGTCGGCGGCGACGAACTGGCGGATCACGGCTGCCGTGGTGTGCGAGTCCAGCCAGATTTCCCCGGCATGCACCTTGCGAATGCTCTTGATCAGCAGCTCCGTGGCGGTCTGTTTAAGAACAATTCCCGAGGTGCCGAATCGCATGGCCTGAACGAATTCATTCTTGTCGTCCGATGCGGTCAGCACAATGACCCGAGTCTTATTCTTCACCGCCTGAAGCCGCTGCAACGTGCCCAAACCATCCAGTCCAGGCATCTTGAGGTCGAGCAGGAGGATGTCGGGCTCGTACTGTTGCAGGACTTCCAGCACCTGCCGGCCATCCTGAGCTTGGGCCACTACCTCGAAGTCTTCTTCCAAAGCGAGCAGCTTGCAGAGGCCGTCCCTGAAAATAGGATGGTCGTCGGCTACCACGATCCGGATCTTCGCACCCGAAGCCATCCCCGCTCCGGAAGGGGAACCGTCGGTTAGGGCGTTCTCAGACATACGATTTCCATTCTAGGTTCATCGTAAAGTTCTAATAGTACCATATCAAATCCATTCTCTCAGGATATCAGGTCTTTACCCGACCGCAGCCACCTTTTCTGGGGCCGAAGCGGCTTTACCCCAACTTTTCGGTTCCGGCTCTGATAAGGTGAAGAGAATATGAGCGAAGAATTGGCCGAGGTGGATTTTCAACGGTTCTGGCGACGGCTGCAGCAACTAGGGCTCAATGCTTATGAGTCGCGTTCGTATCTGGTGTTGCTGGGCCACGCCAGGTTCAAGGCGCTGGAATTGGCCGCGCGCGCGCACGTACCGCGGCAGAAAATCTATGAAGTCCTCGACAGCCTCGTCGAGAAAGGCTTCGCACAGGTGGTGCAGGAGAAGACCAAGCTGTTCTCGGCCGTGGAGCCGAGCCTCGCGATTCCAGGTTACCTGGCGCGCAAGCGGCAGGCGCTGGAGCACGAACTGACGGACAACGGGCGCGCGGGCACGGGCCTGATCGACGATTTGAAGGCGCTCTATTCGGAAGGCCAGGGCGGCCGCGGGACGCTGGATTTTCTGCGCATCGTCACCGAACCGGCACAGACCGGCGCCGAGTACCGCCGCATGTTGTCCGAGGTGAAGCGCGAGTACCTGGAGTTCTCACGTCCGCCGTACGCGGTGGATCCGCTGGATGAGAGGCTGGTCAAGCAGGCCGGCATGAGTGGCGTCGCCTGCCGTCTGCTGCTCGAGGCGGCGTCGCTCGACGAGGAACACCGGCAGCGGCTGAGCGAGTACATGGCCGCGGGCGTTGAGGTAAAGGTCGCCGATTCCCTGCCCATGAAGCTGGCGCTGTTCGATGGGCAGCACGGCCTGATCGCGCTGCTCGACCCGGTCGTCACCCGTCCCATGTGGACCGCCGTGGTTTTCGATCACGAGGGGATGGGTGAGGCGATGAGGGGGTTGTTCGAGGATCACTGGCGCAGGGGAACGAACCTCTAGCCTTATTTCGCGCCGCCCGGCACGCCGTGCTCCTTGCGCGTAAGGATTTCGCGCACGGCATAGATGCGGCGGTCCTGGCTCTCGAAGTATGTCCGCATCATCATCTCCCCAATCAACCCGGTGGTGAACATCATTAGGCCGCCCAAAAGCAGCAGGCCCCCGGCAAACATCAGCGGGCCGTGTCCGGCCACAATCTCGTAGCCCAGCAGCTTCTTGATGGCCAGGTAGCCCATGATGCCGCCGCCCAGAGTGGTGCCGGCCAAGCCGAGCGACCCGAAGAAATGCATCGGGCGGGTAAAGTACTTCAGCATGAACTTGATGGTCAGGATATCGAACATCACCCGAAACGTGCGCCCGATGCCGTAGTGCGAACCGCCGGAGACGCGGCGAGTGCTGCGAATGGGCACTTCGGCGATGCGCGCTCCATAGAAGCTGGCCAGCGCGGGAATGAAGCGGTGCAACTCGCCGTACAGGTTGACGTCCTTCAGCACTTCGGCCCGGTAGGCTTTGAAAGTGGTGCCGAAATCACGCAGGTCGATGCCGGAGGCCTTGGCCATGAGCCAGTTGGCGACGCGGGACGGCAGCTTGCGGCTGAGTGCGTTGTCGACGCGGTGCTTGCGCCAGCCGCTCGCGATATCATAGCCCTCGTCGATCTTCTTGAGCAGCGCCGGAATGTCCTCAGGCGCGTGCTGGAGGTCGCCATCCATGGCCACGATGACCTCGCCTTTGGCTTCGTGAAAGCCCGCCGACAATGCCGCCGTCTGCCCGAAGTTGCGGCGCAAGCGGATGACTTTCAGGTGGCCATCGGTTTCCACCAGGTTGGCGAGCAACTCGAAGCTGCGGTCGCCCGAGGCGTCGTCCACAAACAGGATTTCGTAGGGCCGCTGCAACGGCTCGAGCACCGCCGTAAGACGGTCGTAGAGCGGCAGGATGGAGTGCTCCTCGTTGTGAATCGGGATCACGATCGACAGCAGGGCCATGGAAAGTATTAGTTTAACATCATGGATCGCGTTCCCTTTCAGGTGACGAGCGCGGGCGCGCTGTACGACCATATCTCCACACTGCCGGTTGCGGTGATGTTGGATAACGTCCGCAGCCTGTACAACGTCGGCGCCTTCTTCCGCACGGCCGACGCCGCGCGCATCGAACGAATCTATCTCGGTGGAATCACAGGTCGTCCTCCCCAGCGGGCCATCGCGAAAACGGCCTTGGGTGCGGAGCAGTCGGTGGCTTGGGAGCACACCTGGGAACCAGCCGCTCTGCTGCGGAGCGTGGGGCAGCGGGGATACGAAATCGCGGCGGTTGAGACCGCGGTCCCCGCGGTGGACCTGTTCGATTGGGCGCCGCGCTTTCCGGTGTGCATTGTCTTCGGACATGAAGTGGAGGGGATCAGCGCCGAGATCTCGGCGCTTTGCGACACGCTCGTGCGGATTCCCATGCTGGGCAGCAAGCACTCTTTGAACGTCGCCACGGCAGGCGGCGTGGTGATCTACGAGCTGCTCCGGAAGTATCGGAATCTGTGCGTTACTGCGCTACGATAGGAGGTGTCCCAGCCACTTCCCCGCCTGCGTCTGAACCTGGATTTCATGCCTTCGCCCTCGCCCGAGCACCCGGGGCTCTTTATTCGCGATCCCTACCGGTTTTCCGATGCGATGCTGATCATTCCGCCGGTGCTGGTCGAGTGCCTCCAGTGTTTCGACGGACGCCAGACGGAACTGGATTTGCGGGCCGCGCTGGTGCGCATCACCAATAGCCTTGAAGTCGGTGAGATCGCCCAGCACCTGGCGGAGACGCTGAGCACGGCGGGGTTCCTGGAGGACGAGAACTTCGCGCGGATGGAGGCCGAGCGGCGCCGCGAATTCACCCAGCAGACCGTGCGCGAGCCGGCGCACGCGGGCGGAGCCTATCCCGCCCAGCCCGATGAACTCCGCCAGACCATGTCGCGGTACATGGCGGCCGAAGCCGGCGAAGCCCCAGCCGCCGATGGCGATCTGTTCGCGATTGCGGCTCCCCACGTCAGCCCCGAGGGCGGATGGCAGTCGTACCGCGCGGCCTACCGCCAACTGAAGCCGGAGCACCGCGACCGCACCTTCGTGATTCTGGCAACCTCGCACTGGGGAGAGCCCGGGAAGTTCGGGTTGACCCGCAAGAGGTTCCGGACGCCGCTCGGGGAGGCCCGGACCGACCAGCCGTTGACGGATTGGCTGGCCGCGCGCGGCGGCGGCGGCGTCGAAATGGAGGACTACTGCCACTCCTTCGAGCACACCGTGGAGTTGCAGTTGATCTTCCTGCAGCACGCGCTGGGGCCGGATGTGCGGATACTGCCGATTCTGTGCGGGTCTTTCGCGCACAGCTTTTCGCAAGGCGGGCGGCCCGAGGATGACGACCAGGTGAAGCGCTTCATCGAGGCGCTGGGCGAGTTGCGCGAACGCGAGGGCGACCGCCTGTTCTGGATTCTCGGCGTCGATATGGCGCACATGGGCGCGCGTTATCACGACCAGTTCACGGCAGTGGCCGGCCAAGGCGTCATGGACGAAGTGGGCGCGCGCGACGAAGAGCGCATCGCGCGCATCGCGGCTTCGGACGCGGCGGGGTTTTGGGAGCTGGTGCGCGAGAACCAGGACGACGATCTGAAGTGGTGCGGCTCCGCGCCCTTTTACACGTTCCTGAAGGCAGCTCCGAAAGCGCATGGCGAGTTGCTGCGGTACGAGCACTGGAACATCGACGAGCGCAGCGTGGTGAGCTTCGCGGGGATGGCGTTTTCGAAGTAACCCCTCATTTGACCCGTTCTCGAAACGGCTGACCGGCTTCGTACAACGCCATCCTGACGCCGATATCGTGGGCCAGCGCGGGCTGATTCTCTTGCGCGGCCCGAGCTTGCGCCCGGCGCGCCGTTAGCGCCGCGTCGGCGAACTGCCCCTTCTCGGCGTAGGCGGCTGCGAGCGTGTCGAGCGCCTGCGCGTCTTTTCCGCCGGAGAGCTCGAGCGCCCGCACCGCGAACGCCACCGCCTCGGCGCCGTCGCGGATGGCCGCATCGGGCGAGGTCGCCAGCACCCAGGCCATGCGCCGCAGCGCCTTTGCGTCGTTGGGTTGCAGTTCGAGACCCGCGCGCCAATGCGCCAGGGCCTCCGCCGTCCGCCCTTGCGCATCGAGCGCATCGCCCAGACTGACGTGGGCCTCCGCGTATTTCGGATCGAGATCAATCGCGCTGCGCCATTCGCGGATAGCGCCCTGCGCGTCCCCCCGCCGGCTCAGTACCAGCCCCAGGTTGTAGTGCGCGGGCGCATACCCAGCGTCCGACGCCAGCGCCTGGCGCAGTTGAACCAGCGCCTCGTCCAGCCTGCCCAGCTTGGCCAGCGTGCCGCCCAGATTGGCGCGCGCCGCGGCGAAATCCGGCTTCAGTTCGGCGGCTTTTTCGAATTGCGCGGCAGCTTCCTCCGCGCGCCCCGTCTGGAGCAGCAGCACGCCGAGATCGTCGAACGCCCGCGCGGACGCGGGGTCGGCCGCGACGGCCGCACGGAGCTTGATCTCGGACGCTTTCTGGAAATGCGCCGCGGATTCCTCCCCGTGGCCCGTCATGAGCAGCACGGTTCCCAGGTTGCGGTGCGCCGCCTCGTCATCGGGGCTCAGCTCCAGAACCTGCTTCCATTTGGCGGCGGACGCTTCATACTGTCCGGTCCTCTGCATGTAGGCCGCGCTGTTGTACAGCTTGTAATAGTCGATGACCGGGCCGCCGATTTGCCGCAAGCCATCGGGCGGGACGTTCACGAACTCCGGAATGTTCACGGCGCGGTTGGCGGCGGTCGAGTTGTCGACGAGAATGGGCGGGCTATCGTTGCCATCCGCGTCGATGTGCGTGAGATACATCTGCGTGTAGGGCGACCTGGCCTTCGACGAAAACACCAGCCAGTGGCCGTTGGGCGAAAAGCTGTGCCACGAATTCATCAGGGGCGTATTCGAGCGCATACGCCGCGCCGGCCCGCCCTCCGCGGGAACAATGTACAACTGGCTGTCGGGACGCATCAACTCCCCGTTGCGGCACTGGACGAACACGATCCATCGCCCATCGGGCGACACCTTGGGAAACGTATTGCTCATGCCATTGCGCGAGGCGCCGGCGATCGCCTCCGGCTTACCTCCTTCACCGTTGCGGAACGGAATCCGGTAGAGGTCGTACCTGATTTGTAGCTCGTTGGGGTCGTTGGCGAATTTGGCCAGCGGCACACCCGGCGGATTGGGGTCGGTGGCCTCAGCGCGCGCAAATACCAGGTACCGGCCGTCGGGGCTCCACACGGCGCCCATCTGCACAAAGCGCGGATCATCGGCGCCGGCGAGCGGCCGCAGCACTCCCGTCTGGCGGCTGTACCAGCTCAGAATTCCGCGGGTGGGATAGAACACCTGGAGGAAGCGGTAGTCCTTGAAATTGGCCACGTAATAGTTGCTGGGAGGCTCTGTGGAGGCGGCCGGCGCCGCGGCCGGGTTGACCGTGGTCACCACGTACTGACCGTCCGGGGAGACCTGCGACATGAAGCCGATGCGAACGTTGCCCTTCAGTTTGCCCTCCGGCGAACTCCACTGAATCACGTCCTGCTTGTGAACGGCCATCTGAGGCGCAACCTGCGCCAGGATGTACATTCCGCGGTTGCCCTGCAGTCCATCGAGATCCATTCCCATGGTCTTGCCGTCCGCGGAGAACGAATGGCAGTTGGCGCACACCGGCAGGTTTTGCATCACCACCCGGCTGCTGGCTTCGCCCACGTTCCGAACCCTCCAGGCGACCAGCGGAATGGCCTCGGCGGCCAGGGGTTTGATGACGCCTTTTTCCAGCTCCGAAGGCATCAGCGGCACGTCGCGATAGAAGATGGGCGCGCCCACCCTGTCCTTGGAAGTGCGAATGGAGACCCTTCCATGCGAGACCGCCTGGCCGGCACGAAAACCGGTAATGGCGACCGTTGCGGCGCTGGCGACCGAATGCCGCTTGATGGCCTGCCACGTCACAGGGTCCGGCGTCCAGGAGTGCGCGGCCAGTTGGGGCGGGGGTTGGTTGGTGTCGGCGACGCAATCCGGATCGAGCTTGCCGATGCGCATACGCTCGCCCTTGGAGGCGACATGAATGGTCGCGGCGCCAGCGCCGAACGAGACGTTGATCCGCCACAGGGCGACGCCTTTCGCGCTGTCGCGCCACAGGAACGTCGGGGGCGTGATCTCAGGCGGAAAAATCGATCCTTCCTGGGGATAATCGATTGTGATCGCGGCCGGAGGGTTTGGCGCACCCGCGGCCAGCGCGATCAGAAGACCCGACAGCACAATCCCCACCATAAGACCAGTTTACAGCCTGGCGCAGCCAGCGCACCTCTGGCAGGGCCCACCTGTTGCCCAAAGTCATCAGGATTCGTACTGCCTCCATCTCGTATCATGAGCTTCAGGGTGTCCAGGCGCGGTCTCATTCCGGCACTGCTTTTCGTCGCTGCTTTCATCGCGACGGCGTTTCAATATCCGACGGTCCGTCTGGGAAGCGGCTTCGAAACTCTCGTGATCGCCCGGAATCTTGCCGAACACGGACAATTTGCCAATCCCTTCAGCCCGCGTCTCACAGGTCCAACGGCCATTGCGCCTCCCATCTATCCTGCATTCCTCGCCCTGCTGATTTGGATATTCGGAAACTCCGTGCCCTTCGCCCTGGCGGCCAATGTCATCACCATGGCTGTCCATTCCCTGCATGCCGCGCTGCTGCCATCGGTTTCACAGCTCTTTTTTCAGGATCGCCGCCCCGGCATCTGGGCGGCCGCCGTGACGATCGTCCTTCCGGTGTTCTTCTTGTTTCCGCAGTACGAAATCATGTACGTCGCGACGGGCTTGATGCTTTTCTGCCTGGCGACCAGCCGCCTCGCGCTTCGTGACGGGATCGCGCCCGCCCTCGCCAGCGGCATTGGAATCGGTCTGCTGGCCCTTCTCAACCCGGCCTCAATCACGGTGGCTGTTTTGTGGCTGGCCTACTTCCTCTGGCGCCACCGCCCCCCTCACACCGCGCGTTTCGCTTGCTGCGCCGCCCTGGCGGCGGCAGCCACCCTCACACCCTGGACGTGGCGCAACTATCGGCAGTTTCACAGCCTCTTCTTCGTCCGCGACAACCTCGGGCTGGAACTCTACATCTCCAATAACGATCTGGCCGAAGCCAGCTTCACACTCAATGAGGCCAGCGGATGCCATCGGCGAATGCACCCTAATGGCTCGGACGCCGAAGCCCGCGAATGCCAGGCTCTTGGCGAAGCCGAATACTGCCGCCGCCGCGGAGCCGTCGCATTGGATTGGATTCGCCTCCATCCGGCGCGCTTCCGGGATCTCACAGCCGCGCGCTTCCGCATGTTCTGGTTCCCGGATGCCGGCGGCTCGTCCTGGTACGCGTATTCCATCGCGTTTGTCACCATTTCCGCCGTCATGGGAACGCTCCTTCTTATCCGGCGCCGCGATCCCATAGTTGTGTTCCTCGCCGGTGTTTTGTTCACCTACCCCCTCCTCTACTACTTCGTCCAGTCGGACACGCGCTATCGCACGCCGATCTTGTGGATCCCGCTTCTGGCCGGAGGGTATCTTCTTTCGGATCTCGCGAGGCGCGCCTTTGCTAGAATTGGGAAGTCCCCCCCGGCGCTATGACCCTCGACGCGATTCAAAGATCGTTGAAAGAGCGGGGCGTCCGCCTCACCCGCCAGCGCCAGATTCTGCTCGGGTTGATCGACAAGACCGGCGCGCACCTGGACGCCGAGCGGTTGTACGAGCTGGCCAAGGAAAAGGACCCCAAGATCAACCGCGTCACCGTCTACCGCACTCTGAAAATGCTTAAGACCGGCGGCCTGGTGGATGAGCTGGACCTGATGCACTACGGCGGCGACCAGCACTACTACGAGACGCGTCTCAAGCAGGAGCACGCGCACGCCATCTGCCTGCGTTGCGGCCGGGTCGAGGAATTCTTCGGCGAGCCGCTGCAGCGCCTGCGCAAGCAGATCGAAAGCCACTTCGGTTTCCAGGTCCTGCTGGCGCGCACCGAGGTGGGCGGATATTGCGCGCACTGCCAGACGCTGCGCGCGCGCGAACTGGAAGAGCGGCGGCTTCTTCCCATAGAGCCGTCCGGGCCACCCGCCCGGCGTCGAAGGGGCGCCCTCCGGGCCCGGCGCACCTGAATGGAACCGGCGTCGCTGGTGGTGATCGACCCGAACGGACATCGCACGCGTGTGGCCATCGACCCGCTGCCGTTCTCAATCGGGCGGCAACCCGAGAGCAACCTCATTATCCGCGACAGCCGCGTCTCCCGCACCCACGCGCGCATCGTGGCGGAGAGCGGCGATTACGCCATCGAGGATTGCGGCAGTCTTCACGGCACCTACGTGAACGGCAAACGGATCACCCACCAGGCGCTGCGGAATTCTGACAAGATCGAATTCGGCGCGCAGGATTCCTACCAGCTTATCTTTGCGCTGGACGGCGCGGAGCTGAAGCGGCTCATGGAGCAGGTGGGCGGCGCCGAGAAGCCGGGCGCGGCGCACGGGGTGCCCCCTGGGCCCGGAGGCAACCTGGCCAAGCTGCGCGCCATTCTGGACCTGGCGCGCACGGTGCAAAGCTCGTTCTCGGTGGATGACGTGCTGGTGTCCGTGGTCGATACGGCGCTGGCCATCACGGGCGCCGAACGCGGCTTCCTGATGCTGCGCGCCGGCGGCGGTCTGGAAACCCGCATCGCCCGTCAACGGGGGGGGCGCCATCTGCACGCGAGCGACCTGCGCGTGCCGCGCGAGGTGATCCACCGCGCGCTCGAACGCCGGCGGGAGCTGCTCTCCATGAACTTCGATCCCCTGGGCGAAGGCGAGACGCGGCCGCAATCGAGCGTTGCGGATCTCGAACTGCGCAGCGTGATCTGCGTCCCTCTGGTGCGCATCCGGACGGGCCAGGGCGAAGCCACCAGCGTGCTCTCGACGGGCAGCGAAACCGTGGGCGTCCTCTACATGGATTCGCGCCTGACGGCGGCCGACATGGCGGGCGGCAACCGCGAACTGCTGCAGACTCTGGCCATCGAGGCCTCTACCGTGCTCGAAAACGCGCGCCTGCTGGAAGAGGAGCGGGCCAAGCGCCAACTGGAGGAAGAACTGAGCCTGGCGCGGACCATCCAGCAGAGCCTGCTGCCCGGAAAACTGCCATCCGAGGGATGGCTGCGGGCCAGCGGAAGCAGCGTGGCGTCGCATGAAGTGGGCGGCGATTACTTCGACGTGACGCCGGTCAACCCGCATTGCTGGTGCGCGGTAGTGGCGGACGTTTCGGGAAAGGGCGTAAGCTCGGCGCTGCTGGCCTCGCTGTTGCAAGGCGCGATGATCACAGCCACCGACCACCCCGCCACCCTGGGCCGCCGCATCGAGCGCCTGAACCGGTTCCTCATGGACCGCACCGGCGGCGAAAAGTACGCCACGGTGTTCTATGCCCTGCTGGAGCTCGATGGACGGCTGAGTTACGTGAACGCGGCGCACTGCCCGCCGATCATCGTGCGGGCGGGCGGCGAACTCTCGACGCTAAACGCCACCGGTGTGCCGGTAGGGCTGATGGAGACGGCCGAATTCGGGGTGGCCGAGGAGCATCTAGTTCCTGGCGACAAGGTTGTCATCTACACCGACGGCGTAACCGAAGCGCAGAATGCCGCCGGCGAATTCTTCGGCAAGAAGCGCCTGCGCGAGATTGTGACGGCGCGCGCCGCCGACCCGTGCCAGGCGCTTCACGACGCCATTCAGGCGGCCGTAACCGAGTTCACCGAAGGCGCCCCGCAATCGGACGACATCACGCTGGTGGTACTGGAAAAGGGGTCAGACGCATTTTAGGAAAATGCGTCTGACCCCTTTTCTACAGCTTCATCCGCTCCAGCTTGCGGTAGAGCGTCTTGCGCTCAATCCCCAGGATCTGCGCGGCCTTGCTCTTGTTGCCGCCGGTGGCGGCCAGCACGCGGCGGATCTGGTCTTCCTCGGCGTCGGCCAGCGTGTCGACCGGCTTCTCGCGCGATTCCATGCTGGTCAGGGCATCGTGCACGGTATCGGAATCCACGCGGTCCGCCAGGATCGTGAGGCGCTCGATGACGTGCTGCAACTGGCGCACGTTGCCGGGCCAGGTGTAGTCTTGCAGCGCCTTGACGCCGGAGTCCATCAGTTTCACGTCGCGGTCGTAGCGCGCGTTGTACTTGTTGACATAAAACCGCGCCAGCAGCGGAATGTCGCTGCGCCGCTCGCGCAGCGGCGGCAACACGATGCGCACCGTGTTCAGGCGGTACCACAGGTCTTCGCGGAACTTCTTCTCGTCCACCAGGCGCTGGAGGTCGCGATTGGTGGCGGCGATCACGCGCACATCGACCTCCTTGGATCGCGACGCGCCCACCGGGCGGATCTCGTGCCCTTCCAGAAAACGCAGCAGCGCCAACTGAAAGTTCATCTCAATCTCGCCGATTTCGTCCAGGAAGACGGTGCCCCGGTTGGCGGCTTCGAAAACCCCGACGCGGTCGCGGTCGGCCCCGGTGAAGGCGCCGCGCATGGCGCCGAACAACTCGCTCTCCAGCAGCGAAGGCGCAATCGACGCGCAGTCCACCGGCACAAACGGCTGGCTGGCCCGGCGGCTGAAGCGGTGAATCATGCGCGCCACCAGCTCCTTGCCGGTGCCGGTCTCGCCCTCGACGATGACGCTGGCGTCGGTGGGAGCGGCCCGCGAAACGGTCTTGTAGATCTCGACCATCGCGGCCGAACTGCCGATCATCTCCGTCTCGGGCGAATCCTCCTCTTCGGCCTCGTGCCCATGGTCGCCGCGCGCCGCCTCGGCACGCTCGATGGCGTCGAACAGCACGTCGAATTCGAAGGGTTTGGCAATGTAATCGAAAGCGCCGCCGCGGGTGGCGGCCATTACCGTCTCCACCGTGCCGCGCCCGGTCATCAGAATCACCGAACAGAGCGGATCTTTCCGCTTGGCGGCGTCCAGTATGTCGAGGCCGGTGTGCTCATCGATATAGATGTCGGAGACCACGATCGGATAAGCGTCGCTGCCCAGCCGCTCGATAGCCTCCGCGGTGGTCGACACGCCGTCCACCGCGTACCCTTTCTCTTCCAGGGCTGTCAGTATGGTGAACTGCAGCGCTGGATCGTCTTCTACTAACAGTATTTTTTGCATCAATGTTATACGGGCACGACCACCGTGAAACACGATCCCACGCCCGGCTCGCTGGTCAATTCAATCCGCCCCCCATGCTGTTCCACGATCTGTTGGACGATGGAAAGCCCGATTCCGGTGCCGGCTTCTCCGGATTCTTCCGCTTTTTTGGTGCGGTAAAACTTTTGAAAAACCTGCTTGACCTCCTTCTGATCCATGCCGATGCCCTGGTCCTTCACGGCGATGCGTATGTGGCCATCGTCCCTCCAGCCGGAGATCCTGACTTCGGTGCGCTGGGGGGAATACTTCACGGCGTTGGTAAGTAAATTGTAGCAGGCGTACTCCATCAATTCGCGGTCGCCGGTAAGTTGCAGTTCTTCGGAGATGGGTTCCAGCGTGATGGCGATGTGCTTGCGCTCGCCCAGCGGCTTCACGCGCTCCACGCAAACATCCACCATCTCCTTCAACGGAATGGCCTGGCGCTTCAGCTCCATTTGCCCCGCGGAGAGCCGCTCCACATTGAGAAAGATTTCCACCATGCGGGCCAGGCGCTTGGATTCCGAATTGATGAGCAGCGCGATCTGCTTGCGTTTCTCCTCCGTGAGCGCATAGCGGGAAATCAGCTCGCTCGACCCCTGGATGGCCGAAAGGGGCGTGCGCATTTCATGCGTGACGAAGTGCATGGCCTGCTGGTAGCGCTCGCGCGCGGCCTGCTCGATGCGCAGATTACGGCGCACCACGAGGTGATAGTAAGCGGCCGCGGTCATGGTCCCGAATAGCGCGGCGGATGCCGGCGTCGAAAAAGGAAGGACGCGCCGGTGCGTGAAAAAGACGTAGGGCGTGACGCCGGCGCATGCCAGAATCAGCACGCCCGCGGCGTATGCCTGCCACCCCGGCAGATACCGGAACGCCAGGCCCGCGGCTACCACCAGCCCGAGGCTGAAGAGCAGCACCCAGAAATCGGAAACATCCGTCAGGAAGAGGCCCTGCGCCATGGTCTCAAACGCCTGCGCGTTGATTTCGATGCCGGTGGTCTGGCGGCCGAGCGCGTAGGGGGTCAACAGGCGGTCGCGAACTTCGGTGATGGCGGTGACCCCTACGAACACCACCTTGCCGGTGAATTCCTTCGCCCGAGCGGGATTGTCCAGCAGCCCCTTCAGGGATACGCGCGGGATGGGCGCCATGTCGAACGGAATAAACCGCACGCGCATGGGCCGGCTGTCGCCGCGCACGGGAATCACGGTGTTGCCGACTTGAAGATCGGTGGGAGATTCGATGATGGGCGCGCCCCGGCTCAGCCGGAACGCCTCCAGCGACAAAGCCCACCGCCGCACATGGCCCGAGCGTTTTTCCAGGGGAATGGCGCGCGTGACGGAGTCGTTCTTGTCGGGATCGGCGTAGACGTGACCCAGCGCCGCACCGCGCCGGAACTCATTGAGCGGCTCTTCCCACTCGCGGCCGTCATCGATCAGCTCGCAGGAGAGCACCAGGTTCGGCGTGGCATGAAAAGCCTGGGCGAGCTCGGCATCCACGGCCGGGTCCTGGCTTCTTTCCGCCAGGATCACGTCCACCGCGACGGCCTTGGGCGAAGCCGGCGCAACCAGGCGCAGCGCCTCGGCCAAAGGCCGGCGAATGCCGTGGATGCCGCCGGGGATGGAGGAGAGAGTCCGCTCATCGATAGCCAGCAGCACCGACTGCGGCACCCACGGCTTGGGCTGATAGAGCCGGAACATGTAGTCGTAGGCGTAGTTATCCAACTGCGCCCCGAACATCCAGCTCCCCACCACGGCCACGACGAACGCGGCCGCCAACAGGGCGACATACGAAGCCGTGCTTTTCCAATTCAGCCGCGCCACGAATTTCAGTATAGCGGGAGGCGCGGGGGCAGGGTCACTGCCGGCATGGAAGGCGCCGACCACCACGCCGGGCAGGGGGTCTGCCTCAATGTGCGGATGGGCGAGGACGCTTCTTCTCGTCCAGTACAAGCTTCTTCAGCCAATTGGGGCACCACACCCAGTTCCTCGTGGCCGCGAACAGGTAGCCAACAAGAAGCGCAATAACAACGGCAACGAGTTGCTCCATGGCAGGTCCATCTTACCGCAAAGGACGGTCCGATCGATGCCCGTGGTCGCGGTCTTCGCGGATCAATTCCTCGCTGTTCGACATGACCGGCAGAGAATCGACCAGCGCCCGGAATTGGTCGCGCTGGCTTTGCATGAGGCGGCGGCGACGAGCCTCCGCCAGGCTCAGTTCCGGTTGCTGGGTGATGCGGGTGTTCACGCGGATTGCCATCTTGCTTCGATGGTACCAGCTTGGAACCGAATCTTACGCCCCGATCCGGGGCTACGGCAACCGGGCATCCATTCCCCACGGCTTGCGCCGAATATGCGTTAACCTAAGGAGGCTCTACGCTCTGAAATTGAAGCGACGCCGCCTTCGGTGCGGTTCCGCGAGAACCTTGGTGATCGCATCCCAGTTGTCAAGGACGGTCGAGAGGTCCTGGGGTGTCAGGAGCGCAGCGCCGACTTGTCTGTAAAGAAACTCAACCTCGCGCCAGCGGCTGCGGCGAGGCTGCCAAGGTGTAGCCCCAGGGGGAAATAGCTTCTGCAGTGTGGATCATGCGCTCGATCAGCAAACCCACAAACAGCTTTCCCTCCAGCCAAGCCTGCGCACTGAGGGGGTCCTTCTTGGGCAAATGGCCAACGCCTAATATCGATTTCATGCGTTTGAAAACCAACTCGATTTGCCAACGCAATCGGTAGAACTCCAGTATTTGCGCGGTGGGCACCGCAGCAGGTAACGTTGACCACACCATGAAATACTCCGCGCATTCCAACGATTCACGGGAGACCGTCTCTTGGCTGCGCTGGGCGCGGCGCTGCATCCGCTTCTGCGCCCATCGGGTCGCTTCTACGCTCTGCCGCAGAGCGAGTAACCGCCCATGAATCCAACCTCCGCGCGGGTCCTTGACATGCGCCTGATACTCGCGCGGCTTTTCCCCTAGTTGGCGCAAACGGGGCAGTAACTCTATGCGCTCGCCACTCGGTTCATACAACGGCAGGGCCGCACGATTCAGCCGGACGATCACGTCGCCTCCCCGGCTCACGACATGCGACACGCCGGGCGGCGCTGCGTAAACACGGTCTCCCATCAGAACGTCGCCAGGCACGACGGGCACGCGCCGAAACGTCTCGCCTCCTTCCCGGATATCGGTCAGTTGAAAAAAATCGCAGTGCAGATCGCCCAAATTCACGCAATAGTGGAGTTTCCAGTCAGTTCCCGTTGTTCCGGGTTCGTGAACCGACGTTGCATCCACGGCGCGAAGGCGGCGCCCCAGCAGTTGCATGGGCAACGTGGTTGCCCCTCGCATCTGCAGGGCTAGCCAGCGAAACCACGGCTCCGCGGCACGCAGTCTCTTAAACACGCCCACCGAACTGATCTGCGCCAGTCCAGCCGCCCGGCAGCGCGCGGCGGTCTCCGCCAGCGAGCAACCGGCCCCAACATGCATGAGCAGCAACCGGAGCACGACCGCTGGATCCTTGATATAGCGTGCCCGCTGCATGACGCCGAGTTCCCATGCCTGATCAGCCCAATCCTCTGGCAGGAACGTGCACAGGATTCCCCAACTGTCGAGTACCGCAGTGCGCTCCGTCAAGTTCGTCACAGCAACAGCATACGCTAGTTTCAGAGTGAAGGCAAGACTTAGGTTAACGCATATTCGGCTTGCGCCGTGGGCTACAATCTTTCGCCCTTCGGGCTTGAAACGAGGTAGCTCGTCACCGCTGGCTCAGCCCGCCATCCACCGCCAGCGTCTGCCCGGTGACGAAGTTCGACGCCTTCAGAAAGTAGATCACCGCGTCCGCGACCTCAGCCGGCGTGCCGCCGCGGCCGGCCGGAGTGGCTGCGATCATCTTCACACCGCGCTCGTCGATGTCCTCGAACGGGATCACGCCCGGCGCCACCGAATTCACGGTGATCTCCGGCGCGAAAGCCTTCGCCAGCGCGCGGGTCAGCATAATCACGCCGGCCTTCGAGGCGCAGTAGTGCGCGTGCTCCGCCCAGGGGCGTATGCCACCCAGCGAGCTGATATTGACGATGCGGCCGCCGCCGGTCTTTTTCATGAGCCGCGCGCCGTTCTGGCAGCAGAAGAAAACCGCTTTCAGGTTCACGGAGTGAATGAAATCCCAGTCCTGCTCAGTGATTTCGAGCGCCTCGCGACGCGTGAAGCGCGCGGCGTTGTTCACCAGGCCGTCCAGCCGTCCAAAGCGCTCTTCCACCTCCGCGAACATGCGCCCGATTTCGGCCACGCTCTCCAGGTTGGCGCGGAACAGCGCCGCGCCGCCACACTCCTCGGCCGTGCGGCGCGCTTCGGCTTCCGAGCGGTTGTAATGGATGGCTACGCGCGCTCTCTCTTCGGCCAGTCGCAAAGCGATCCCCCGCCCAATTCGCCGCGCCGCGCCGGTCACCAGCACCACCTGGTGGGACAGGCCCTTTGGCCTGTCAACCAAATCAGACGTTCGGCTCTCCATGAACTTCGATCTCCTCCGGGTCCACGCCCGCGCGCGCCGGCTCGGGAAGCCGGCCGGTGAATTCCGCCCAGCCCCAGAATATCGCGGTTGTCGAGCTCAGCGCTCCCGCAATCGCGCCAATCGTCCGCGGGTTCCAATGCTCGGATGCGATGCCCGCCAGCATCATCGAGATCATCATCACAGACCATGTGGTCGATTCCATGGTGGCGAACACGCGCCCCCGAAGCCCGTTCGGAACGTGCCGCAGCAGTTGCGACATGTTCATCACGGAGCTGAACCCCACGCCCGCGCGCGATAGCGCGATAAACACCAGTGCCCAGGCGAAGCTGCGCATCTGGCTGAACAGTATATACGAACCGCCATGCACCACGTAACAGATCGCAATCGAGCGTTTGTAATTGGTGAAGCTGAGAGGCCGCCCGATGGTATGAGCCAGCACCCCGCCGCACAACAGGCCGATTCCGGCGCAACTCCAGATGGTGCCGAGACCGGCCGGGCCGCGATTGAAAACCAGCTCGCCGAAGACCGTGAACAGGATCTGCGCCGCCCCGCCGCCAGTGGCCCAGCCGACGTTGATCAGCGCGAGTCCGAGAATCAGCGGAGTGGCGCGCATATACCGCAGCCCCTCCTTGTACTCGTGCCACGGCCGCACCACCTCGGCTTCGGTGAGCGAGCTGCGCGGCGCGCGGAAGCCGCGGCCCGCCAGAAACAGCCGGGAGATGCACAGCGCGGAGACCAGAAAGGAAAGCGAGTTGCCGAAGAACGCCCACTGGTATCCGAACTGCATCACGCTGGCCCCGCCCAGGAAAGTGCCGATGGTGAGCGTGGTCCACTGCGTGGTCTGGGTCAGCGAATTGGCCGTGTGCAGCTCGTCCTTGGTGGCGATCGACGGCAGAATCGACGCGCGCCCGCTGGTGAAAAACGGCGAGGCCAGCATGAGCAGCGCGCTCAGCACATACAGCAGCCACGTGTCCGTGCGCCTCACCGTCAGGATAAACGCCATGGCCACTATCGCGCGGATCAGGTCGCTCGCGATCATGACCTGCTTTCGGTTCAGCCGGTCGAGCACCACCCCCGCCACCGGCCCAATCAGCACCGCCGGGATGGCGCGCGAGAGCATCACCCCGCTCACCACCAGCCCCGACTTGGTGTGCGCCACCGCCAGGCTGAAAACCGCGATGTTGTTGAAGTGGTCGCCGATTTCGCTGACCACCTGGCCGGCCCACGTGTAGCGATAGTTGCGGTTGTCCCTCAGCAGCGAGACGAAGGCGTTCAACCGATGGACTCCTCGCGCACGGTAATCGCGCGAATGTAGTCGTGGTCGAGCGCGTAGCCGAAGCCCGGCTCGTCGCGAATGGCGATAGTGCCCCGCGGCGTGGCTTCCACGGCCGGCTGGATGATGTCGCGCTGCCAGTACCGCTGGCTCGCCGAAACGTCGCCCGGCAGCACGAAATTCGGCAGCGTGGCCAGCGCCACATTGTGCGCGCGCCCCACGCCCGCCTCCAGCATCCCGCCGCACCACACCGGAATCCCCGCGGCCTGGGCCACATCGTGGACGCGTTTGGCCTCGCTAAACCCCGCCACGCGCCCCAATTTAATGTTGATGATGCCGCAAGCGCCCAGCCTGATGGCCTGCTCCGCTTGGTACGCGGTGCGAATGCATTCGTCCAGGCAGATGGGGGTCTGGAGCCTGCGTTGCAGCTCCGCATGGTCGATGATGTCGTTGTGGCCGAGGGGCTGCTCGATCATCATCAAGTTGTAGTCGTCAAGCTGGCGAAGATGCTCCGCATCGGCCAGCGTGTAAGCCGAGTTGGCGTCCGCCATCAGCTTGATTCCGGGAAAACGCTCCCGCACCCTCCGCACCACGTCCACATCCCAGCCCGGCTTGATCTTGATCTTGACACGCTGGTACCCCGCGGCCAGTTCGCGTTCGATCTTCTCCAGAAGCCGCTCGACCGTGTCTTGAATGCCGATGGAGACGCCGCAGGGAATCTCGCGCCGGGCACCGCCGCCGATTTTCTTCCACAGCGGCACCCCATCGAGACGCGCCGCAAGATCCCAGACCGCCGTTTCCAGGCCCCCGCGCGCCATATTGTGGCCGCGGATGTGCGCCGTCAGCGGGTACACCTCCGCGGCGCCCTCCAGTTTGCGGCCGACCACGCGCGGCGCCGCGTAGTCGCGCAGAATCATCCACGCCGAGCCGGTCCACTCCTCGTTGTAGAACGGATTCTCGCCGGCCGTCACCTCGCCCCAGCCCGACACCCCCTCGTCCTGCGCTTCCACCAGGATGATGTGTCGCTCGGTGGTGCGCCCGAAACTGGTTTCGAAGAAATCGACCAGCGGCATGCGGATCTGGCGCAGGGTGATGCGTTCGACCTTCATGGCCACGGCTCCAGAAGATAGGTTCCCTCCGTTTCGCTCCGCTCGAAGCCGGTCACCACCAGCCCGCGCTCGAAGGCGCGCTGGAACTTTTCGCCGTTGATTTTCTGGATCTCGCGCGCACGCCCAGGCTCTTGGCTGCGAATCCGCGCAATATCGGAGGGGAAGACGATGCGCTCCTCGACCCGCCGCGCCACCGCTTCGCCCGCCAGCACGGCCCGTACGCGCGGCGAACCGGTCCACCATTCGGCGATGCAGCGGTCCGTGGGCAGCCCGCCGTGCAAGGGGCTGTCGGTCACACCGTACTGGTTTTCAGAATACTGCCGCACCACTGCGCCCAGCCGCTCGAGGTTGAAGAATGCGTTCTTGAGTTCCAGCGGATCGAAGATCCACTCGATCAGCTCGATTCCGCGCTCCAGTGCTTCCTCGCGCTGGCGCAGCTTCAGCCGCCGCCCGATCCCGGCATTCCGCCAGGCCGGCAGCACCCCCAGCATGTGACTGTGCAGATACGGCCGCGGACCCGGCTTGATGCCCGGCACGGCTATCAGGAACCCGGCCATCTCACCGCCGTCGTAAGCGCCGAACAGTTGCCCGCCTATCTTTCCGTACACCACGAAAGAGCGCAGGGGCAGCATCTCGCTATCGGCGAACCCCCAGATGGTCTGCTGCAAGCGGACGGCCTCCGCGAATTCCTCGAACTGGCACAACTGGCGGATCTGGATCACCGCTTGGCTTCCTGCCACAGCGCCTCCAGTTCCTCGATATTGGAATCTTGCGGTTTCCTGCCCTGCTCGGCCAGCTTGCGCTCGATGTAGCCGAAGCGCTCGCGAAACTTGGCGTTGGTTCCGCGCAGCGCCTGCTCGGGATCGACCTTCACGAATCGCGCCAGGTTCACCAGCACGAACAGCAGGTCGCCCATCTCGTCCGCAAGCTGCGCTGGCGACCCGTTGCGCCGCGCCTCGTCGAACTCTGCCAGCTCTTCATGCAGCTTCTCGATCACCTGCTCGGGATTCTCCCAATCGAACCCCACGCCGGCGGCGCGCGAGGCGATCTGTTGCGCCTCCACCAGCGCCGGCAGCGCGCGCGGCACCGGGCCCAAAAGGCCGCCCTCTTCCCTGCCCTGGTCTTTCTTTTCCGCCGCCTTCACCCCCGCCCAGATGCGCTTCACATCGCCGGCCGATTCCGCCGATTCCTCGCCGAACACGTGCGGATGGCGCCGCACGAGCTTTTCATTGATGGCGTCGAGCGCGTCCTCGATGCCGAACAGGCCCTGCTCCGAGCCCATCTGCGCGTAAAAGACGGCTTGCAGCAGGAAATCCCCCAACTCTTCGGCGAGATCCTTCCACTCCCGCCGGTCGATGGCGTCGAGAACCTCGTAGGTCTCTTCGAGGGTGTACGGTTTGATGCTATCGAAGGTCTGTTCGCGGTCCCACGGGCACCCGTCCGGAGCGCGCAACCGGGCCATGAGTTCGACCAGTTTCTGAAATTTTTCGCCGGCGGTAGAATCGGTTTTCATGGTAGGGGAGCGATTTCCCCCAATGTAGCATAGGGCGCCGGTGGGGCATGCTTTAGCTTGCCCTTTGTCATCCTGAGCCATGACCACTCAGTCTGATATACGCCAACGCTCAGAAACCCACCATTCCCCGCGAAAACCAAAAAACCCTCCCTTCTTATGTCGCGCACCTGTAGTGAGTACGTCAGGAGGCCGATCATTCCATCACTCCGGCGCTCTGGGTTCTCCCGCCAGGATCAAAGCAACCTGCTCGCGCAGGACAGGGCAGCGATTCTTAGCAGCGCGCCAGACTCCGTGAGATACAGGCTCTCATGCCGCATACAAGAGCCGCGCCTCTTCGAGGATGGAAGCCCGGATGAGCGGCTTGAGTCCGTTCTTGGATACCAGATCCACCTTCCGCCCAAGGAGATGGGAGAGATCCAACATCAACCCGGCATAGTCCACCAGATCGATGCCGGCATCGGGCAGGAATTCGACCAGCATGTCGATGTCGCTGTCGGGCCGCATCTCTCCTCGGGCCGCCGACCCGAAGAAAGAGAGCTCCCGAACACAGTACCTCCGGCAGAGATCCGCCAGTTTGGTATCATCCACCTGCGTGTCGCCGAGTTGGAGCATGTGGCTCATGGTTCCGTTTTCCATTATGCCCAACTCCGGGGCGGGTTGTCTGCAAGATGGCCACCCATCGTCCGGTTCGAAAGGTGTTCAGGTTGACGCTGCTGACCCGTTTCGACCGCCAGACACTATCGCAAAGTCTACCTTTCATGATATGATTATTGAAAGGTAGAATTGCGATGCCGATCAGCATCAAAAACGACCAAACCGAGCTTCTTGCCCGCAAGCTGGCCGAACTCACGGGGGAAACGCTGACCGAAGCGGTTCGTGCCGCGGTGGCGGAGAGGTACGACCGGCTCCGCCGCGCGCGTTCGGGACGTTCCCTGGCCAGCGAACTCAATGCCATCGCGTTGCGGTGCGCGAAGCGGCCGATCATATCGCCACTCAGCGCCGATGAGATCCTGGGTTACGACGAATCGGGAGTGTCGGCGCGATGACCCTGGACACCTCCGCGGTTCTTGCCGTACTTCAGGATGAGGCTGAGCGAACTGAGTTCGTGTCGCTCATCGAGCAATCGTCCCGCCGTCTGATCTCGGCGGTTTCCGTGCTCGAAGCGGCCATGATTTTGGAAGGGCGAAAGGGTGACGACGCCGGCTCCGACCTGGATTTGTTCCTGCAAAGGGCTTCGGTTGAGACCGTAGCCTTCGATCAAGAACAGCTCATGGTGGCTCGTACGGCCTTCCGGCGCTTTGGAAAGGGCCGTCATGCCGCTGGACTGAACTTTGGAGACTGCGCCTCGTATGCTCTGGCGCAGTGGTCCGGCGAACCTCTGTTGTTCAAGGGAAGCGATTTTGCGGCAACCGATGTTCCCCGCGTCGGAGAGTGACGCGCGGGTGTAGAATCGGGCCTGAGGAGGACTTATGATTCTGGTTGCGGGCGCCACCGGCTTGCTCGGAAGCGCGGTGTGCCAAAAGCTGGCGCGGCGCGGCGAAACGGTTCGGGCGCTGGTTCGCGCGACCAGTGCCAAAGAAAAGCTGGACGCCCTGCGGTCATGCGGCGCCGAATTATTTCTCGGCGACCTGAAAGACCCGGCCTCTCTCGGCGCCGCGTGCCGCGGCGTGGATGCCGTGATCTCGACGGCGTCCTCCACCCTTTCCCGGCAGGCTGGAGACTCGATTGAATCCGTAGACGCAGCCGGACAACTCAACCTCGTAAACGCAGCCAAGGCCGCCAACATCGCGCGGTTCGTTTTTATTTCGTTCCGGCGGCCACGGGCCATATCGTTCCCGCTGGCCGATGCCAAACGCCGGGTCGAAGAGGCCATCGCGAGCCTGAACTTCACCATCATCCAAGCGAGCTGGTTCATGGAAGTGTGGCTGAGCCCCGCGCTGGGGTTCGACTACCCCAACCGAACGGCGCGCATCTATGGCCCCGGTACGAGCCCGATCAGTTGGGTTTCCTTCCGGGATGTCGCCGAAATGTGCGCCCTCGCGCTTCGATCTCCGGCCGCGGACCGCCGCACCATCGAGTTTGGCGGACCCGAGGCACTCAGCCCACTGGAGGTTGTCGCCCGTTTCGACAGAATCGGCGGCAGGCCGTTCCAACTCGAACATGTTCCCGAGCAGACTCTGCGCGCACAGTTCGATGGAGCCGCGGATCCCATGCAGAAGACCTTTGCCGGGCTGATGCTGGGCTATCTGTATGGAGACGCCATAGACATGGCGCCCGTGGTGGGCCAGTTCGGCATCCATCTCACGAGCGTCGATGAGTATGCCCGCGGCGTGCTGGGCGGCCAAGCTTGATTTGGAATGGAGGCAACCTTGCGCAACATTCTATCGATCCGGGGCGGAGGCATCAGAGGAATCATCCCGTGCTGCTGCCTGATGAAACTGGAATCGCAACTGGGCGGCTTGACGCGCGACCACTTCGAGTATTGCGGCGGAACTTCCACCGGCGCGCTCCTCACGGCCGCGGTGGCCGCGGGCATTCCGGCCAGCGAAATCCTGAAGGTCTACACCGGCCGCTCCCATGAGATCTTCACACCGGCCGGCCTGGTGGCGGAGGCCAAGCGAGTGGTGGAAGGCTTCATGTACGACCCCAACCACCTGCGCGATGTTCTGGCCGACGTTCTGGGCGCGGCAGCGGCATGGACCATGAACGACTGTCCCATCGGCGTGATGATCTCGGCCACAGCCATGGACGGGCACAACTGGTTCTTCGTGAAGGACAATCTCAAGAACCAGCGAACTACGGGAGGCGTGAAGTTAATCGACGCGGCTGTCGCTTCGGCCTGCGCGCCCACGTACTTCGACCATTGGCCAATTGACGGCATCATGGGACAAACCATTCGCTTTTTCGACGGCGGCGCCGGGGGAACCGCCAACCCCGCCTACCAGGTTTGCGTCGAGGCCTTCGAATACGACGATTTCACGGCGGCGGATACCCGGGTTGTGGCGCTCGGAACGGGTTATTTCCCGGCTTCCGGCGATCCTCCCAGGGGCTTGTTGCAGACGATTGCATGGACCACCAGCACGTTGGTCGACACCTCCGAGGATTGGGTGGATGACGCGGTGCAACGCCAGTGGCCTGGAGTCATGCGGGCCTTCAACCCGCTCTTGCCGAGCGACATCGACGAAGCGGATCTCTCCCAAATCCCCACGCTGGTCGAGATCGGCCAGAAGATGGCGGCCGGTCTGGACTGGGAACAGATCATTTACAGCCAGTTCAGGTCCGCGTAGCGCTCACCGGTGAGGTGCAGGAAGAGCGGCTCCAGAGCGCGGAATTCCTGGCCGTCGTGACTGATGGCGCCATCGTTGGCAAGCACCGTGACGTCCCCCTGCCAGACCAGTTTTCCGGGCGTGGTGATGATGGCCACCTGGTGACAGAAGCGCTCCACGGTTTCCAGCACGTGGCTGGTCATGAAGACCGTGCGGCCCTGTTCGGTGAACCGCCGGAGCCATTGCTTCATCAAGGCCACGCCGGCGGGGTCGATGCTCTCGAACGGCTCGTCCAGAAAGAGCACTTCGGGCGAATGGATCACGGCGGCGGCGAAGGCCACGCGCTTGCGCATTCCGGTGCTGTAATCGCGCAGCGTCTTGGAGGTATCGGTCAGCTCGAGCGCATCCAGCAACTCGGTCACGCGCTGGCGCGTGGTGGCTTCATTCACACCGTACATGCGCGCGACGAAGGCCAGGAACTCGTGGGCGTAGAGCGGGTCGAACAAGCCCAGGGTTTCGGGCATCACGCCCATGCGGCGCTTGATGGCGGCGCTCTCGGCGTCGAAGCGCTGGCCGAGGATTTCGATTTGGCCGGCGGTGGGGTCCAGCAGGCCCGTCAGACAGCCGATGGTGGTGCTTTTGCCCGAGCCGTTGGGACCGAGGAAGCCGAACATGGTGCCCGGCGCCACCGACAGCGACAAACCTTGGACGGCGGTAACCGTGCCGTACTTCTTCACCAGATCTTGAATCCGCATGGCGTCCATTCGATCAGCCTCTCCCTTCGACGATAGCGAGCAGTTTTTCCCGCCGTGCCAGCAGCATTTGTCCCGCTCGTTCAAGCGACGAGAAGTAAAAAGCCGCGGCCAGCAGGACCACGGGGATCGCCATCCACCATTTATCCGGCGCAAGAGCGGCCGGCCAGGTCCGCGCCAGCACCTGTGGCCCGATCATCACCACCAGCAATCCTCCAATGAGCACTGTGTTGCCGGCAGCCGAGAGGTCGTTTCCAAAGCTGCTGTAGTAGTCGCAACAGCGCGGGCCGAATAGGGTGGCCCAAAGCCCCAGCCCCAGAAACAGGAACAGACTCGTCACGGCGGCTCCCACCAGCATGATCAACAGGCGCGCGTCGAAAGGAAGAGGCGAGAAAAGGATGAAGAGCAGAGTGCCCACCAGGATCAGCGCCGAATTCATCAGCAGAAAGGTATAGCTGCCGGCACGCAGAACAGCCGCCAGCCGCACGGGTAAGAGCAAGAAGCGGCGGAATCCTCCGGTCACATAGCCGAATTGGTTGACCGAAAACTGCGCCGTTCCCATGCAGCCGAGGATGGCGAAGGCGGTCACGGCCGCGCCAAGCTGAGACCCGGCATGGTCCCGCGTCCCCATGCGTCTTCCCAAGGTGAAGATCACGCTGGCGGCAATCGGCAGGGCCAGCGCGTAGATGGTGCGGAAGCGGTTGTTGCGCAGGTAGAACCGGAGCCAGTGAGCCATCAGAGGCCCCAGAAGCGGGCCGAAGAACGCCGCCAGGCGATCATAAGGCGTGTCCCAGGAGATGGCGGTAGTTGGGGCCGCGCGCGGCGTGTGCGGAGGCCGGCGCTCCAGCGCCACCAGCGCGGCCGCCAGGCCCAGCAGCCACCACACCTGCAAGAGCAGGCCGGAAAGAGCCGCCAGATCGGTGTGGGTCATAGTGGCGGCTGCCGCGAATGGCGGTGTATAGCCAAGAACGTGCAAAGACGCCGCGAGCGCCCCGCGATGGCCCCTCAGCACGGGCCGCAGGAGGGCGGGCAGGAAGCCCACGCAGGCAACGGCGCCGAGCAGCACCGCGGCGCCGAATTTTCGCTGCATCAACCGTTCCAGCAGCAGGGCCACCACGCGCGCCAAAAGGTAATTGGAAACAAACAACAGAAGAACCGCGATCAGCCCCAGCCAGAAAGACGCGGCGCTGGCGACGTAAAGCCCCACCACCAGCCCCAACTCGAGCGCCAGGATCAGAAACCAAAAGGGATCGAGAATACCGATGACGTGCCTGGCCACGCGCCGCTCCTGGGCCTTGAGCGGATAGCGGCGGAGCTGGGCTTCCGAGAAGATCGTGTTCACCCCGAAGCCCAAAATCACGGCCGCTATCACGGCTTGCACGTACAGGCTCGAGAGCACCGCCTGCGCCACAAACTCGGCCTTTCCGGTGCGCACGGCCACCAGCGCCGCGCCGAACCCTCCCGAGGCGAGCACCGCAATCAGCAGCACCAGCAGCAGATAGCAGACCATGAAAAGCGCGATGCGGCCGTTGCGCGAGCGCGTCTTGGCCCACAACAGTTTGTAGCGGAGCCGGACCAGGTTTCCAATGAGCTCGAAGTTCATAGCGGCCGGATCACCTCTGCATTGAGGTAGGGGCGCAAGGCTTCCGGAACCACCACGCTACCGTCCTTCTGCTGGTAGTTCTCGACGATGGCGACCCAGGTGCGGCCCACCGCCAGGCCGCTGCCGTTCAGCGTGTGGACGAACTCCGATTTCTTCCCGCTCTTGAAACGGATACCCGCGCGGCGCGCCTGAAAGGCCTCAAAGTTGGAACAGGAGGAGATCTCCTTGTAGCCGTTCTGGCCGGGTAGCCAGACTTCAATGTCGTAAGTTTTGGCCGAAGAGAATCCCATATCGCCGGTCGACAAGACGACGGTGCGAAACGGCAGGTCCAGGCGGCGCAGAATGTCTTCGGCGTCGGCGGTGAGCTGGTCGAGTTCGTCGTAGCTCGCCTCGGGCCGCGTGAACTTCACCAGCTCGACTTTCTGAAACTGGTGCTGGCGGATGATGCCGCGCACGTCGCGGCCGTAGGAGCCGGCCTCGCTGCGGAAACAGGGCGTGTAGGCGCACAGCTTGATCGGCAGGGCATCGGCATCCAGGGTTTCATCGCGGTAGATGTTCGTGACGGGAACTTCCGCCGTGGGGATCAGCCACAGGTCGTGGCCCTCGCACTTGAACAGGTCCTCTTTGAACTTGGGCAACTGGCCGGTGCCGAAGAGGCTGGCGGAGTTCACCAGGAAGGGCGGAAGCACCTCGGTATACCCGTGCTCGCGCGTGTGCACATCCAGCATGAAGTTGACGAGCGCGCGCTCGAGCTTCGCGCCCAGGCCCCAGTAGAGGGCAAAGCGCGCGCCGGTGATCTTGGCGGCGCGCTCGAGGTCGAGAATGCCCAGTTCCGGGCCTAGGTCCCAGTGGGCCTTCGGCTCAAAGTCGAATTCTCGCGGTTGGCCCACGCGCCGCACTTCGACGTTGTCGTCGGCGTCTTTGCCCACCGGCACGGATTCGTGGGGAATGTTGGGAATGCCGGCCAGCAACTCCCGGAACTCTTCATCGAGGGATTTGACCTGCTCGTCGAGCGACGAAATCTCGCCGCCGATGGCGCGCATCTGCGCCTGCCGCGCGGTGGTATCCGCGCCCCCGCGCCTCAATTGCGCGATCTCGGCGCTTTCAGCGTTGCGCCGGGCCTTCAACTGCTCGGATTGCGAGATGGCGGCGCGCCGCTTCCCATCGAGCTCGCGGAACCGGTCGAGACTGGAGACGTCGCCGCGGGTGGCCAGGCGTTGCGCGATCCGGTCGAAGTTGCTGCGGAAGTAAGAGAGATCGTGCATCCCCTCCATGCTAGCGCACGTGTAGGGGCGTCACTCTTCTTCTTCGTCGGCTTTCACGGGTTCCAGGTCTTCGGCCTCGAAGATCTGACGGCAATCGAGACATTCCACGTAGTCCACGCCGTCTCGACGGGCAATAATCTGGGTACGGGCATGCTCACAAGCGGTTTGCATAGACAACGCTGTAGATGAGTCCTATTCTATCCAGGCTGGTGGGGTTGTCAAGGCCCCCCCTCGGCCAAGAGTTACAATCCGGGTAATATGCCCTTCCCCATACATCGCCTTCGCCGCCTCCGCCGCACCGAGGCTCTGCGCAGCCTGGTGCGCGAAACGCGCCTCTGTCCGGCGCAATTCATTCTGCCGCTGTTCGTCTGTCCGGGAGAAGGCGTGCGCCGCGAAATCGGCGCCATGCCGGGGAACTACCAGATGTCCATCGACCAGCTCGTCGCGGAGTGCGCCGAGCTGCAGGCGCTGGGCATCGGCGGCGTCATCCTCTTCGGGCTGCCCGAATCCAAGGACGACATGGCAACGGGCGCGTACGACGAGAACGGAATCGTGCAGCGCGCCATCCGCGCCATCCGCAAGGAGACGCCCAGACTGCTGGTGGTGACGGATGTTTGCAATTGCGAATACACCAGCCACGGGCACTGCGGCTACGTCAAGGACGGCGACGTGGATAACGACACCACGCTTCAGTGGCTGGCCAAATCCGCGCTCTCCCATGCGCGCGCCGGGGCCGATATGGTGGCGCCTTCCGACATGATGGACGGCCGCGTGTGGGCTATCCGCCAGGCGCTGGACGCTAACGGTTTCGATAAGACCCCCATCCTCGCCTACGCCGCCAAGTTCGCTTCCGTCTTCTACGGGCCGTTCCGCGAGGCCGCCGAATCGGCCCCCCAGTTCGGCGACCGCCGCAGCTACCAGATGGATCCGGCCAACGGGCGCGAGGCCATGCGGGAAATCGCGCTGGACATCGAGGAAGGCGCCGATATCATCATGGTGAAGCCGGCCATGCCGTATCTCGACCTGATCAGCCAGGCGCGGCAACGGTTCGACGTGCCCATCGCGGCCTACCAGGTAAGCGGCGAGTACTCGATGATCGTGGCCGCCGCGCGCAACGGCTGGATCGATCACGACCGGGCCATGATGGAGAGCCTGACCTCGATCGCACGGGCCGGCGCGGGAGTCATTCTCACGTACTTCGCCAAGCCCGCGGCCAGGCTGCTGGGGTAGAAACCGTGAAAGAATGGGCAAGCTAAAGCATGCCCCACCCAGGTGGGGCATGCTTTAGCTTGCCAGTTTTCCTGCGTTCGCGGCTCGGGAGCGGCAAGCGCCACCGTTATAAACTGGTTCTGTATGCCGCAACCATACCCTCCACTCGAAGCGCCCCAGCGCTTCCTCTTCGGTCCCGGCCCCGGCATGGTGGCGCCGCGGGTTTACCGGGCCATGGCGCAGCCCGTGGTGGGACACCTGGATCCGTTCTTCTTCGAGGTGGCGGATCAGATCCGCTCGCTGCTGGGCTATACCTTTTCGACGAAGAACCAATTCAACCTGGCGATCTCGGGGACCGCTAGCGCGGGCATGGAGGCGGCGGTGACCAACTTCGCCGAGCCGGGGAAGAAATTCGCGCTGCTGACCAACGGCTTTTTCGCCGATCGCATCGGCGAAATGGCCCGCCGCCAGGGCGCCGAGGTGGTGCGCCTTGTCAAGGGATGGGGCGAGCCCTACGACGCCCAGGAGGTCCGCGAATTCATCCGGCGCGAGCAGCCGCGCATAGTGGCCTTCGTGCAGGCCGAAACCTCGACCGGCATGTTCAACCACGCGAAACCCATTTGCGAGGCGGCGCACGCGGTGGACGCGCTGGTGATCGGCGATTGCGTCACCTCGCTGGGCGGCATGCCCGTGCTGGTGGACGAGAACGGCATCGACATCGCCTACAGTTGCACGCAGAAGGGCCTGGGCTGCCCGCCGGGCCTGGCGCCCATGACGGTGTCGCCGCGCGCGCTGGAACGCCTCAAGGCGCGCACCTCGCCGGTGCACTCGTGGTATCTGGACCTGTTGCTGCTGGATACCTATTATTCCGGCCACAAGTACCACCACACGGCATCGGCGACCCTGTTCTACGCGTTGCGCGAGGGCCTCGCGATGGTGGCCGAAGAGGGGCTGGAGAACCGCTGGGAACGCCATCGCCGCAACCACCAGGCCTTCGTCGCGGGCATCGAGGCCATGGGCCTCACGATGCACGTCCGGAATTCCGCGGATCGCTTATGGACGCTCAACACGCCGTGCGTGCCGGAAGGCGTGGACGACGCCCAAGTGCGGAAATTCCTGCTCGAGGAACGCGGCATCGAAATCGCCGGCGGTTTCGGGCCGCTGGCGGGCAAAGTCTTCCGCATCGGCCTGATGGGCTACGGCTCGACAGCCGAGAACGTGCTTTTCATTCTGGAAGCGCTGGAAGAGGCCCTGAAGCATCAGGGATTCGCGACATCGGCCAACAGCCGCTCGGCCGCCGAAAAAGCGCTGGGCCCCGCGGTCTGAGCGGCGCCGGGAGGTTTCCGGGCGGCCAGCTTGAGGCGGGGCCCCGGGCGGCCGCACTCGCACGGCGCGGATTCCAGCACAGCGGCGCTCCACGGAGCTTCAGGCCCGACGTGCAACCCCGACTGAGCCTCGCACTCATAGGCCAGTAGGCGCCCGTTGCGATCCAACAGCACGGCCAACACCGGCACTTGGAACATCTGCCATAATTGGTCGCGCTCGGTCTCGCTGAGAAATGGGCACCCTGGGTAATGCAGCGCGAAGATCATACGGCGGGCGCGCGCGCCGGCGGTGGCCGCGCGAGTCAAATCGCGAAGAGTGCCGGAGAGGCCGGCGCACGGGCCTTTGCACTCCACGGCCAGAGTCACCGCCAAGCCGGGATAGAACGGATGCCGGATGGGGGACCGGAGCAGCCTCAATCGCATGATAAATAGTAGTGCGAACGGCGACCCAAAGCTCTCAGAATACGTGCGCCATCACCCCGGAGGGTTGGCATCCGGCTTGTCCCAATGGGTGATTCCGGCAGCCAGCGCAAGCTGCGTCAGGCCGGCTACGTTGTTCACGCCGAGCTTCTTCATCATGGTTTTGCGGTAGCTGCGCACGGTTTGCAGGCCGAGATCCAGCATCACCGCGATGTCCTTACTGGTCTTGCCCTCGGCCACCAGCCGCAGCACCTGCAACTCGCGCGGAGAGAGCGATTCGAGCGGGCTGCGGTCGCGCGTCTCGAGATCGCCGCGCTGGATGCGGGCCAGCAGCCGATCGGAGACCTGCGGGCTGAGGTACGAGCCTCCGCGCGCCACCGTGCGCAAGGCATCCAGCAACTCGGCCGAGGAAGCCTTTTTCAGAACGAACGCGCGCGCGCCGCTGCGTATGGCGCCGACCACGGAATTCTCGTCGTCATACATCGAGAGAATCACCACTTTCACGCCGGGACAGTGCCGGAGCAGCTCGGTGGTGGCCTCGATGCCGTTCATTCCGGGCAGGCCGATATCCATGAGGACGATATGCGGGGAGGTCTTTCTGCACAGTGGCACCACCTCGCCGCCATTGTCGGCCTCGCCCACAACTCGGAACTCCGCCCCGCGCTCGAGGATCGTCTTGATTCCATCGCGCACCAATTTGTGATCATCGACAAGAACAATGTCGAATGGCATAGTTCACTCCTCAGGCGGCCCCCAGTGTCGCGGCCCGCACGGACGTTCCCATCTCACGGTGGCTGGTAATGGAAAGTTCCAGCCCTGCTTGCGCCGCATAATGCTCCATACTCAGCAATCCCAGCCCCCGGCACCCACGAAGCAGGTCCGAAGTGTCGAACCCCTTTCCATTATCGCGAATCTCCAGCGCAGTGACCCCTCGTGTGGACTTTATCGCAATTTCGATGGCGGAGCAACTGGCGTGCTGGATGGCGTTCTCGACGGCCTCCTGGGCAATCTGGTACATGGCCGAGGCGATCTTGGGATCGACTTTCAAGGAAGGATCGACATTCACGCGTAGCGCGCCCGTGAAACGCCCGCGAATGCGGCCGGTGAGCCGGTCCAGGGCGGAACGCAAGCCGGCGCGCTCCACGGTGGATGGGTTCAGCTCGTAGCTATACTCGCGCACGCGCTGCATCACGGCTTCCAGAATCCGCTGGATTTCGATTACCCGCGCGCAGGTCTCCGGCTGTGCGTTTTCCAAATCCATGCGGATCAGATCCAGTTGCAGTCCCAGCGCTGTCAGGTTCTGGCCCACGGTGTCGTGGAGAAACCGGGAGACCGTGTTGCGCTCGAACTCCTGGGCCTTGAGGGCGCCCAGCACGGTATAGCGCAATTCCTGTTCGGCGACGCTCCAGGCCGTGATTTCGCGGGCCAGCCCGCCAGCATAGCGGATCTCCCCGCCGAAGCGGATGGGAAACACGGTGAGGTACCAGATGGCGTTGCCGCGGCGCTCGCGCAGAACCACGGTTTCGCCTTCGAAGGCGCGGGCGAAGCGGTCCCGCCACACATGGGCAAGCTCGGGAGCGAGGGCTTCGGCGGCCGAGCGCCCCGCCAGCTCGGCAGCCGGTTTCCCGAAGATGGAGGCGGGGTCTCCGTAAACGCGGTGAAAGACGCCGCCGGCGGTGACCACCCAATGACAGGCCGGGCTCTGTTCCAGAAAGGCTTCGGCCAGGCACTCGGCGTCGGACATTGGGGGCACTAGCGTTTGCGCGCGACTACTTTGCGAACGGCGGCGGCGACATCGCGGGCCACCAGGCCGTATTTCTCCAGCAACTCGTCCGGCTGGCCGGATTCGGCATAAGTATCGTGGATGCCCACGAATTCCATGGGGCACGGCGCGGTCTCGGCTACCACCTGGGCCACGCGCACGCCCAGGCCGCCATCCACCAGGTGCTCCTCGGCCACCACCATGGCGCCCGTCTCCCCAGCCGCGCGGCGAATGGCTTCGCGGTCGAGCGGCTTCACCGTATGCATGTCGATTACGCGCGCCGAAATGCCTTCGCTTTCGAGCGTTTCCGCGGCCAGGATGGCTTGGGCCACTAGCAGGCCGTTAGCGATGATGGCGACATCGGAACCCGCCACCACCTCGATGGCCTTGCCGATTTCGAACTTCTGATCGGCGGCGTAGACGATGGGAACCTTGGGGCGGCCGGTGCGGATGAACACGGGACCGACGTGCGCGGCGGCCAGACGGACCAGCGCTTTGGTGGCGGTCTCATCGGCGGGCGCCAGTACCACGAAACCGACCAGAGAACAGGCCAGCGCGGTCTCTTCCACGCTCATCTGCGAGGGGCCGTCTTCGCCAATCGAGATTCCACTATGCGTCCCCACCACCTTGAGGTTGACCTTGGGATAGGCCGCGCAGACGCGCATCTGCTCGAAGCCCTTGTTCATCACGAAAGCCGAGAAGCTGGAGGCGAACGGGATCTTACCCGCCGAGGCCAGCCCGGCGGCGATCCCCACCATGTCGGCCTCGGCGATGCCGATGGAGAAGAACCGGTCGGGAAACTCCTTGGCGAAATAGGTGGTCATGGTGGAATGGGAAAGATCCGCGTCGCAGACCACGATGTCCTTGTTCTCGCGGCCCAACTCCACCAGAGTGCGCCCGAAGGCTTCGCGGGTGGCCGCTCCCAGTTTCACTTCGAATTTGGTCTTGATGGGCATGGTTATTGGAGCTCCTGTAGGGCCAGTGCGACTTCGGCCGGCGAGGGGGCCGTGCCGTGGAACTTGGGGTTGTTTTCCATGAAGGAGACACCTTTGCCCTTGATGGTGTGGGCCACGATGCAGGTGGGCCGGCCCTTGGTGGCCTCGGCTTCCCGCAGCGCCTTCTGGATGGCGGGGAGATCGTGGCCATCGATCTCGATGGCGTGCCACCCGAAGGCGCGCCACTTATCGGCCACGGGCGCGATTTCCATGATGTCCTTGACGAAGCCGTCGAGCTGGATGCCGTTGTAATCCACGATGGCGACCACGTTATCGACCTTGTGGAAGGCGCCGGCCATGGCGGCTTCCCAGATCTGCCCTTCCTGGATTTCGCCGTCGCCGAGCATGACGTAGGTGCGGCAGGTGCGGCCATCCAGGCGCGCGCCCAATCCCATTCCAAGGGCCAGCGAGAGGCCCTCGCCCAGCGAGCCGGTGGAGGCCTCCAGGCTGGGAATGAAGCGCACGTCGGGATGCCCCTGGTACATGGAGCCGAGTTTGCGCAGGGTATTCAACTGGCCGATGGGGGTGTCGGCGAAGCCGGCTTCCGCCATGACGGCATAGAGCACCGGCGCGGCGTGGCCCTTGGAGAGAATGAAGCGGTCGCGATCCGGCCATTTGGGGTTCTTCGGATCGATGCGCATGTAGTCGAAGTAGAGCTCGACCAGGATCTCGACGGCCGAGAGCGATCCTCCGGGGTGCCCCGATTTGGCGGCGCCGGTCATCTCGACAATCTCGCGGCGAACACGTTTACAGATGGCTTGAAGTTCCTCTATGGATTTGGGCATTGAATGTCCCGATTTTACCATCACGCGCGCTCTTTCAACTCAGGGGCCGGGGACCGGGGGCCAGGGGCCGGGGGCCAGGGACCGGGAGCCAGGGGTCAGGGGCCGGGGACCACGGGCCAGGGGGCGCTGCTCTGGTACTGAATTCGTCCCGCGGTCACTTCTTCCCTTTCACTCGCTTGAACTGCTCGCGGATTTCCTGCAACTGGCGGGCGTGCGTCTCGGCGTGGTTGGCGTAGCCCTCGAGCAGGCGGAGCAGGGTCATCGGGCCATTCTGGGTGTGGGTGCCGGCGCGCTCGAAAACGGTCTCGGGGAGCCCCTTGAGGAGCTCGTAATTCTCCGCGCGAATGCGCCGGAAGGTTTCGAGCGATTGTTTCGGTTTGCGGCGGGCGTAGTCCAGGTTGCGCGCCCAGGCATCCTGGTCGAAGGCCACCAGGGTGGGGTTGTCTTCGGCGATCACCTGGCGGAAGCGATGCGCGCCCACCATTTCGGCGTCGGCCAGGTGAGCGACAATCTGGCGGATGCTCCACTTCCCGGGGGCGGGCAGGAAATCCTCCTCCTCCCCAAAAACGCCGGTCAGCACCACGGCCAGCAGCTCCGGGCCGCGGCGAAATCGCTCCAATAACGCTGGTATGTCGGACATGGTATCGACATCCATGGTAATCCGCGCAGGGCATGGGTGGAGACGCCGCCGGCGCTACAATGAAATCGCACGGACATGGCAGGAGCGCTGTTCGAAGAGCCGGGCGGGTTCGACCGCGAGGGACTGGCGGCGAAGTTGCGGTCGGCGGCATCCCAGAACATCTACATTGGCGGCAGTTCCTGGAAATACGAGGGCTGGCTGGGGCAGGTTTACACCCGCGAGCGCTACCTTTCGCGCGGGCGTTTTTCCAAGCGGCTCTTCGAAACCGAGTGCCTGAGGGAATACGCCGAGACCTTCCCCACGGTGTGCGGCGATTTCGCGTTCTACCAGTTCCCCACGGAAGATTTCTGGCGCAAGCTGTTCGGGCAGGCGCCGGAGAGCTTCCGCTTCGCGTTCAAAGTGCCGGAACAGATCACCTGCAAGGTGTTCCCGCGGCATGCGCGCTACGGGGCGCAAGCGGGCAAGCCGAACGAGGCATTCCTCGACGCCGGGGTGCTTCAGCAGATGTTCCTGCGGCCGCTGCGGCCGCACCGGGCCAAGACCGGACTGCTGATCTTCGAATTCGGCGCGTTCGGCCGCCGGAGCTTCGGGGACCTGAGCGGATTTCTCGACCGGCTGGACCCGTTCCTGGCGAGCCTGCCGCCGGAGTTCCGCTACGCCATCGAGATCCGCAATCCCGAATTCCTGGCCCCGGATTACTTCGCCTGCCTGCGCGCCCACCGCGTGGCGCACGTGTACAACGCGTGGTCGAGGATGCCGGAATTGCGGCGCCAACTGGCGATTCCCGATTCCGCGACGGCGGATTTCCTGGTGTGCCGCGCCCTGCTGCGCCGCGGCCGGCCGTACGAGGACGCGGTGGCGAAGTTCGCCCCCTACAACGAGGTGAAGGACCCGAATCCGGAAGCGCGCGATTCCATGCGCGTGCTGATCAAACGGGCGCGCGAGAACCAACAGTATCTGTTCCTGTTTGTGAACAACCGCCTGGAAGGAAATGCGCCGCTGACCATTCTGTCGCTCATGGAGCCGTGAAGGGCGCGGCGCGCGCATGTTATACTTTTGAATTCACGCCTCACCGAAGGGCCCGTAGCTCAGTTGGTTAGAGCGCTACCTTGACACGGTAGAGGTCCGGCGTTCGAGTCGCCGCGGGCCCACCATCAGCTACTGCACCAGCGCCACAGATTTCGAGAAAAGACCGGTCTTCATTCCGGTGGAATCGTACTGGAGGCTTGTTCCACCCGTAAACGAAACCTGCTTGGCAACGATTGCCGTGTACACATTGGTAACGCTCGACCCATTCGAGAACAATACCGATGTTGTCGGAAAGTACAGGGTGCCCGTTACTTTCATGGAGACGCCGCCGGAGAACGTGGCGTTCACGGACGACGTAATCGTTCTGTCCTGATAAAACACGATCCCCGTGTACGGACCGGACGTTGGCCCCGAAAACGTGACGTTGGCGCCGTTAGAGATGTTCACGGAACCATAGGTCGCGTTCGTCCCCGTCAGATAGAACATCACACCGCTGCCGGTGTCGGTGGTTCCGCCAACAAGTGAAAGCGCGCCCCCATTAATGATGTAGGTACCCGCAGCGAATGTAGCCGTGGCGCCGTTGGAGATGTTGATTCCGCCGCAATAGACTCCTGGGGTGAGCGCCCAGGTTCCCCAACCGGGACTATAGTTGGTATGGTTGCAGGCGCCCACCGCCGGCGACGGCAATGAGGCCAACGGATCGGTGACCGGCGCCGCCCCGGTTGTAGGAGCGGGCGTGGTGCTTCCGCCATTGCTGATCACGTCTCCACCCGCTACCGAAATCGCCGATGCGGTGACGCTCGATCCACCATTTACGGTCAAGGCATCGCTATTGGTGGAGTTTACCGCGATCCCGCAGCCGTTCAACGCCACCGTGGCGCCATTGGTTGCCTGAAATGCGTTCTGCGCGGAAGGATCGAGCGCGTAGACGCAGTCGGGCGAAACCGTGCCCACCAGTGCGGCCGTGCCCTTGGCCGTGATGGTAACCGTGGCGGCCGCCCCGATAAATCGGATCAGGCCCGTTTGCAGGGTTCTTTGCACAGTGACGGCCAACGCCGGGACGGTAGCGGACGAAAGAGTGACACCGGAAACGGTGGTCGGGAAACTCAACGTCACCGTGTCCGCGGATGTCCCGCCGAACCCATTGTTTCGCGCATAGACGCAGGGCGTTCGAGCGTCCGCCGTCGTGCAGACGGACGAGGCTATGGGCGGAGTTCCGGTCCCGAACGGATGCGCCGATGTCGCATTGGTTCCATCGAAAATGCTCATGATACCGGCCTGGGCGGCGGCATCCGCGGCAGCCTGCGCCATTTGACGATGGGCGTACATCTGCCCGCCATCGATCGCCAACCCCAGCGCGCCAATCAGCAGGATGCTCATGGCCACCACCACCAGAATCACCGCCTGCCCGTCCTCGCGGCCGAAAGTGTGCGCTAGACGTTTCAAAATACGATGATCCCCTCTGTGGTGCTGCCGAGCCGCAACGTCTTGGAAAAGTACGTGATCAATGGATCGTACGGATACACGGCACTGACACTTACGTACTGCCCGGGCGCATTGGAACCGCCCGGATAGGTTACAGTGACGACCAGAAGGCTGGTGGTTAACAGCCCGCCGCTCGCGAAGTTTTTCACCACCGTCACAACCTGGGAGGGGTTGTTGCCCGGCCCGCTGGCGCTATCGACTGTCGCCCCGGCGGAACGCGTGCTGCCGTGCACAATCGCGTAACGCACGCCCGCGCGCGCCGCGTTGGCAACCGTGGTATACACCAGCAGCATCCGGCCTATCTCGACGACGAACAGAAGCACAATGGCCGTCAAAACCGCCACCACGCTAAACTCAACCAGGCTTTGACCGGCTCGCCCGGCCCGCCCGCTTGTTCCGGCGCCCGCAGTCACTGGAGCATCCTCACGACGGCCTTCCGGTGAATTGTGCTGGATGGCAGAGTCGCGCTGATGCCGAGTTTTGGAAACGAGAACAGTGGAATGTAAGGCTTATACGTATATGTCACATCCACCGTGGCCAGAGTATACGCCGGCGCCTCGGGGTCGAACAGGGTAGTGCAGCCATTGGCCGCCGGCGTCTTATTGGTGTATATCGCAACCGCAAGGCTGGCCCGGTTCATTAGCGAGGAGATATCATTCGTCACCAGCGTGGTGATTTGAGCCGGGGTCGCTGCGGCCGGCGCTCCCGGCGAGGCGCTCGACATGCTCATATACTCCGCTCCGGCGCGGGCCGCATTGGCGACCGTAATCCACGCAAACAGAAAGCCGCCGAAGTTCACGGCGTTCACGGCCAGAAGAAACACCAGTGGAACCAGCAAGGAGAATTCGACCAGGGCCTGTCCTTTCCGGCGCGACGCCCCGTTGCCGGGCACACTACCTCCCGGTGCAACCGGAATGGCGGCCAGAAACGTCCGGAGACTCTCCTCCTCCTGGCGGTTGCCAAACATAAACTCCACGGCTACGCCGTCGGATCCGTGCCTGACCACTCGCGCGGGTATACAAATGGAAGCGTTGGGAGCCGTCGCGCCATCCTCTCTTACAGGCTTCGGTCCTCTTTGAAGAATGAGCCGAATGATCGTACCGCGGTACCAACGTTCCGGCGTACAAATGTAGGCGCCGCTCTGGCTGATATCGTGGACACGGCGTCCTTCCGGTGCGGAGCCATCCCAGTAATACACAAAAATCTCCGGATGAGTACTCCTCGGCCCGCGCCTGGGTTCCTCCTCCTCCTGGGCCAGCCATCCTTTCATCTTGCCTATCGCATGCTGAAACATCGTCTCACTCACTGTTGCTAGGCCCGGAAAGCGGGCCGTGTGTCAGTCCCCTCCACGCACTCCTTCACTTGCTCCGGAGTGCAAATGAGCAATTCATCGCCGATCTGTGTATAGGAGAAGTAAATGGCCCGCGAACGCAGTGCCAGAATGCTGGCGCACTTAATCTTGATGGGCGGGACACGGAACGGCCCAAGCTGCTCGACGAGATGAAGCACGCGGTTCGCCGAATCCAGGTAGATCAAGTCGATGGCACACAGCACCCCGATCGTACGGACGCCACGGCAGGGAACCAGCCAGACACCATCCTCAGGTGTCACTCCCCGCTTCTCCGAAAGCGCCCTCAGTCCCAACTGCCAGGTATCGGCGGGAGCGACGCGAAGCCCCAAGAACGATTCGCGAGTCCGATTGAACACACACAAGGTTCGTCTCATAGTTGTCGCACCCGAAAACTCTGTCTCCCCGCCGACCCGGCGTCGATCCAGCATACACTCCTTTACAGTTGTCGCGCCCCTGCGAGTTGCACCCGCCGCCGAAAAGCGCGGCGGCCACAGCGGCTACTTTACCGCTTTGCGGCGGCGTTGAACAAAGAACACCAAGCCGATGACAAACAGAAGGCCCGCCACGAGGCGGATTACGGTGGTCGTATCCATGATCTTCTCTCCTTTCTTTCGAGTTCAAACGGCTCCGCGCCGCATCAACTCAAATACTTCTCAAATCCCTCCAACATAACGATCATGGAGGGGCCAAGCGTCACGACGAACAACGAGGGAAATATAAACAACACCAGCGGAAAGGTGAGCTTCACGGTGGTCTTCGCCGCCTTCTCCTCCGCATCCTGCCGCCGTCGCGTACGCAACGCTTCCGCGTGAGTTCTTAAAGTCTTTCCGACACTCGTGCCGAACTTATCCGCTTGGATCAATATCGATGCCAGCGAACGAATCGTATCGACATCGGTGCGCTCTCCAAAATTTTTCCACGCTTCGGCCCGTGGGCGCCCGGCTCGCTGTTCCAGATATACGAGGTTCATTTCATCGGCGATGGCCGGCTGGCTGATCCGCAACTCCTCCGCCGTGCGCATGGTCGCCTTGTCGACGCTCAGGCCCGCCTCCACGCAGATCACCAAAAGGTCCAGTGCTTCCGGAAGACCCAGACTGAGCTTCATCTTCCGGGCGGAAATGCGATTATTTAGCCAGAAATCGGGCGCCAGGTACCCGAGGCCCGCCGCCAGTGCATACATGAAGAGTGGAGAGTACGCGTACAGTTGCGTAACCGTGGCAACCACGCATAACGCCATTGGAACGAGCACCTTCGAGCTGTAGAAAATGTTGATGTAGGATGGCTCGCGATAACCCGCCCTCGCGAGCCGTTTCTGAACGGTCGAGACATCGGCCGAATTTCTCGGCACTATTTCCTGGAATGGCTTAACCAGTTTTTCGAGCCTGGAGCCGGGGGCCGGCGCCAAGCTGCGCAATACACTGGTGTCGTCCGCCCTGGACACCACTTGCGAGAGTCTTCGCAGCGTCGTTTGCCGGTAGAAGAGTAAGAAACCGACACTCGCCATCAACAGAAAGGCCGCCAGGAACGCGAATATGGCAAGCTGCATAATGTGCCTTTCAAACGCGGATACGAACAATCTTTCGAATAATGAGGGCGCCGGCAATGTCCATGCCTATGGCTGTGTACAGCAGCTTCAAGCCTACGGAGCTCTTCCACAAGATACTCATTCCGTCGGGATTCACGAGATACATGGCAAACCCGAGCCCCGCGGGAAGCAGTGAGAGTATCCAGCCGGTCATCCTCCCTTGTGCGGTGTGAACGCTCACCTGCTTCTTCAACCGGAACCTCTCGCGCGTGGTCTCAGCCACGTTCTCCAACACTTCGGCCAGATTTCCGCCACTTTCCTTCTGAATCAGCACGGCGGCGACAAAGATACGAAAGTCTTGTATAGGCGCCCTCTGGGTGAGATTCACGAGCGCGGTGCGCAAGTCGACACCGTAGTTCTGTTCCTCGAAACACTTGCGGATTTCTCCGCTAATCGGCTCACGACAGTCCTGGGCGACGGCTCCCAGACTGGCGATCAGGCTGTGGCCCACACGGAGAGCGCTGATCATCATGCCGAGCGCCTCGGGCAATTGCTGTTCCAACTTGGTTAGACGCTTGGCACGGCGATGCCGGACATACAGAAAGGGCAGCGGAAGAAAGCCGGCCGAGAGAAGCAGCGCCGGGAGCCCGGCTCCCAATCGCAGATAGAGCACGTATCCCAGGAAGCAGAAGCCGGCGATGGATGTCAGAACCAGGGTTCCCAGCGTCAGGGTCACACCGGCTTGATACAGGTACAGGCTGGACACCGACGCCAGGTTCAGTTCGGTCAACCAGTGGTTGAGCCACGGAATCGCACTCAAACGCCGGTGAGCTTTCCGAATATCGGTAGTCTTTTCTTCACCATCCGCCGGCGCAAACTCGTTATCCAATGCGGCGAGCCTGGTAGTTACCTGCTTGGACGCGCCTTTTCCAATCAGCGTGGCGGCCAGTATCGCGACCGCGAAACTCCCTACACAGATCGCGAGGACCATCAGCAACATATGGCGACCCTTCCTTTGGTTCCGTGCGGCATGCTCATTCGACCTCCACGGAGCGCTCAAAGAGCTCGGCCGGCAGCAGGATGCCGGCCACACGCAACCGGTCGAGAAACTTGGGACGAATCCCGGTGGGCTGAAACGAACCCACGACTCTTCCATCCGGGCCGATGCCTTTCCGGACGAAGTTGAAAATGTCGTGCATGCTGACGATGTTTTCTTCGAGGCCGGTGATCTCGGAAATATTGACCACTTTCCGGGTGCCGTCGCTCATGCGCGACACCTGCACGATCACCGAAATCGCGGACGCAATCTGCTGGCGGACGGATCTCTCCGGCATATTGACGCTCGCCATGGCCACCATGGACTCCAGCCTGGAAAGAGCGTCGCGGGAGGTGTTCGCATGGATGGTGGTCATCGAACCCTCGTGCCCGGTATTCATGGCCTGCAGCATGTCGAACGCTTCGTCGCCGCGAACTTCGCCGATGATGATCCGGTCCGGCCGCATGCGAAGACTGTTAATGAGAAGCTGTCTCTGGCGCACCGCTCCCAATCCCTCCACGTTGGGAGGCCTGGTCTCGAGCCGCACGACATCCTCGTGCTTGAGCTGCAACTCGGCGGCGTCTTCGATGGTGACGATCCGCTCGGTCTCCGGAATGAAGCTCGAGAGGATGTTCATAAATGTAGTCTTGCCCGCTCCGGTGCCGCCCGAGATCAGGATGCTGATTTTGGCTTTTACCGCGGCGGCCAGAATCTGCATCATCTCGGCGGAAATGCTCTTGAGTTTCACCAGAGCCTCCGCCGCCACGGGCCCGCTGCCGAAGCGCCGGATGGACATGCAGGGGCCGTCCAGGGCCAGCGACGGGATGATGGCGTTCACGCGCGAGCCGTCCGGAAGCCTGGCATCCACCATGGGCGAGGATTCATCCACCCGGCGGCCTACGCGGGAGACGATGCGATCAATCACCTGCATCAAGTGCCGGTCGTCCCGGAATTTCGCGCTGGTCCTCTCCAGGATTCCACCACGTTCCACATAGATGACGTTTCTGTTGTTGACCAGAATGTCCGATACCGTGGGATCTTTCAACAAGGGTTCCAAAGGTCCCAACCCAAAGACTTCATCCAGAAGCTCGCTCTCAACCCGGTCTTTTTCCGAGCCATTCAGGGGTATTCTCTGGGCGCCGACAATCTCCTGGATCATCGAGCCGACAGCGCGGCGCGCCCTGGCGTCATCGACCGATGAGAGCTTTTCGAGGTCGATCCTGGATAGCAGCATGCCATGCAGATCGGTTTTCAGTTTTTGGAAATCCAGGACTTCCATTTAAGTTCCCGCCGCATCCGGCAGCCCCCGCAGGCCGAAGAGGTTGAACCCTTGGCTGGCCTTCTTTGCCCCGGCCAAGGGCTTGCCGCAGGCGGCCCTCGCCATCTGCGCCACCGCGCGCGTATAGGGCGAATCCTCCATGGCCACCGGAACACCGCTGTCCTGCGCGGTCCGGACCGCGGTGTAGGCGTTGGGTATTTTCCAGTCCACCGGCCGCGTCAAGGCGTTCGTGGCGCTATTGCCATCGATGTTACCGTGGCGCGCGTTGAACCGGTTGGCGATCACTTCCAGATGGCGGCACCCATCCCGGGCGGAAAGAAACGAGATCAACCGGTGCGCGTTGCGGAGTGACGCGAAGGTCATTTCCGTGACGAGATACAGCGTGTCCGCCATTCCAAACAGCGTTTCCTGAGTGTCGCCGTGACAGGTACCGGAATCCACCACCACGTAGTCGAACTCCTCGCGCAGAATCCGGAATAGCCTTCTGACGCCTTTGTCGTCCGCCAAGTGAAAAAAGTCGTACTTTTCCGGAGATCCCAGCACCGCCAGTCCGGAGCCGTGTTGGATCAACAGAGTCTTTAGAAACTCGCGGTCGAGCCGGGCGGCGTTCGCCAACGCGTCCATCACCGAGAAAGTCGAGGTCATGCCGAGCCCAGTAGCGATTTCACCCAGTTGAAAATCCATGTCCACCACCACGACTTTGGCGCCGGACTCCTTCACCAGCTCGAGCGCAAAATTGAGAGCGACGGTAGTGACGCCTACGCCGCCTTTCGATGGCACAAAAACCAGCGCCTTCCCCAGGGCTTTCTTCTGATCGGTCCCGCGGGAGTAAGTACGGGCAAACGCCTCTCCCACGGTTTCCGGAAGGAATGGCTCGACCAAAAAATCGCGCGCGCCCGCTTGCATGGATCGGCGCATCAAGGCGGAATCGCTCCTGCTGGAGGCCGCCATCACGGTCATGGCGGCTTTGTAGCGGCCCATGTTCTCGATTACATGGATGCCCTGCTCGACATCGTCGTCCAGATCCACAATCAGCACCTGGCAGCCCAGTTGTGCCATCGCGGGCAACTCGTCCCGCGACGGATAGGACCCGAACTCGTGAACCAGGGGAACGAACTGGGTTCCGGCCAGCGCCGCTACCAGCGCCCGGCGCCGCGTGGCGTTCGGCATGACTAGCGCGACCGCCAGAGCGGCCGGTCCGTCGGAATCCGGAACGTTGGGCATAGTGGAACCTGTTAACAAAAAGCTCTTACCGGTCTTGCCGTCATATTGCAAAAAAGGAAAAAATTGTCCCGATCGCGATCGCCGGAGCGTAGGGCATGCTCCGCGCGGAAGGGCTATCGAGAACCAGGCTGGGATGCGGACGAACACCCTTGGTCCAGAATGCCGAGACGAGATCGCCCGCGCCTTTGAGCGATTCGCCGAGCGATCCGTGCCACGCCGCCCAGACGAGCGCCAGCACGCCGCCCGCGAGGCCCGTTGCCACCAGTGCGATACCTAGTTGCCCGGGGCCGATCCATCCGCCCACCGCGGCGCATAGTTTCAAATCGCCCATGCCCATCCCGCGGAGCCAGCAGAGCACTCCCGTGACCGCAACGGCGAGCGCGATTCCTGCCATACTCCGCCCCAGACCTTTCACGCCGTAACTTGCGGTGTTCACTATGACACCGGCGGCCAAGAATGGCAGAACGAGCCAGTTCGGGATGCGCCGGCTATGAATATCCACCGCCGTCGCAATCACCAGCAGTGCGAGGATCGGCCACCACGCGATCGAGTGCATGTTCATAGGGGTCCGCCACAGAACGCGAACTGGCTTCCGCCCGCCCGTCCTGCTCTCCCGGAGGAGTTAACTGGTGTACGTGGTCAGCTTGGTGCCGACGGACGTGAAAGCGGCATTGAGTTTGGTTGCAATCGTTGACATGCCGGCAGTAGCCGCCAGTGCGATCAGCGCGACCACCAGGGCGTATTCGATCAGGTCCTGCCCGCTCTGGTTCCGAATCACCGCATCTTTCAGGTTCTGTATCTTCATATAGAGCTTCAAAAGTTTGTCTCTCATGTACTTGATCTCCTGCCAAGTGTTAGAGCATTCCGAGAGCCGTTTGCGGCACTGGCGGGTAGATCGTTCCAGGTCAGTGGTTTATAGTGCGGAGGGCGATTGTCCCTAGTGGCCAACTGTTAGCGGTTGTCTACACAGCCGTTTTCAGCAGTGAACTGACAGGTAAAATCGGACGGTTCGGGCATCCCGGGCGGCAGCCCGGGGCGTCCGCCGATTGGCCTCCCGATTGCGCCGAAACCGATGATGACGTCCCGCCCATCGGCTTTTCCATTGCGATGAAACCCGTAATCGTGCCTGCCCTTGGATTCGGCCATTCCAGCCGGCGCCGCAGAGGCAATGGAGCCACGGCCAGCGCGGTAGCGTCGCATGGACCGCTCCGGATCTGGCGTTCACCTTCGCACTCACGGCTGTGCTCTCGCTGGTCTTTCTCTGCGGAGGCGGCAACTGCTCTCTTCGGCGATTCGGAAACCGGCCGGCAGATCTGCCCTGGGGACTGAATCGCTTGACCAGATTGCCTCCACGCCGATCCGTTCTGCTTTTCGAAACCAGCCGAACGATGGCTGGAGTGGGCATGGCAACAAGAGCCAGTCTGGGATGCGCCGTCTGTGGATATCCAAAACCGCAGCCATGACGAACAGTGTCCAGGACAGGCCGCCAGGCTGTTCAGTGCAAGTTCATCGCAGTCCGCAAGCGCGGGCGGACGGGGAACGCGCGCGCCCGCCCTTCTCCCGCCGCGGGTTAGCTGGTGTAGGTGGTCAACTTGGTGCCGATGGACGTGTAAGCGGCGCTAATTTCGGTCGCGACGCTCGACATGCCGGCGGTAGCCGCCAGTGCGATCAGCGCCACCACCAGGGCGTATTCGATAAGATCCTGTCCGCTCTGGTTCTCAAGCAGCGCATGTTTCAGGCTCTGCATCTTTATGTAGAGCTTCAAAACGTTGTCTCTCATGTCCTTGTTCTCCTGCCCGGTGTTAGGGCATTCGGAGAACCGTTTGAGACCCTGGCGGATAGATCGTTCCAGGTCAGTGGTTTATAGTGCGGAGGGCGATTGTCCCTAGTGGCCAACTGTTAGCGGTTGTCTACACAGCCGTTTTCAGCAGTGAACTAACAGGTAAAATCGGACGGTTCGGGCGTTGCGGGGCGGCAGCCCGGGGCGCCCGCCGATTGGCCTCTCGATTGCCACGAAACCGGTGATGACGTCCCGCCAGGCACTGGATACGGCCATCCTGATCGCCGCCACGGCGCTCACGCGTTTCGTTTTCAGAAGCCACTACTTGTATGACATCGACTCGGTCAACTTCGCGCTGGCCCTGAAGCGCTTGGACCCCAGCGTCCATCAGCCGCATCCGCCCGGCTATTTTCTATATGTATGTCTGGGCCGCCTGGCCAATGTGCTTTTTCATGACGCCAACGCGGCCCTGGTCGGGATCGGCATCGTCTTCAGTTGCGGCGCGGTGGCGATGATTTATGTCCTGGCCCATCACTGGTTTGGCCGCAACGCCGCCCTGTTCGCCGGTCTCATCTTTCTCTTCTCTCCCCTGGCGTGGTTTCACGGTACGGTGGCGCTCACTTACATTGTGGAAGCCTTCTTCTCGGCGCTGACCGGGTATCTGTGCTGGCGGATCGACAGTGGAAAGGCCCCGTTCATTTTGCCGGGCGCGATGGTGCTGGGCGTGGCGGCCGGTTTCCGTCCATCCTCGCTCCTCCTGCTGGGGCCTCTCTTGCTCTATTCGTTGCGTAACGCCAACCGCAAGCGGGCCGCTGCCGGAATCGGCGCGCTGGCCGTGACGCTGCTGGCGTGGTTCATCCTCATGATCGGGATCGGCGGCGGGCGGCCTTACCTCTCATCGCTTGTGTCGCTGTGGCTGGCCGTGCCGTCGAGAGGGACGATTTTCAACTCCTCCGTTTGGAACTCTCTGGCCCGCGCCGCGACCATCCTGGGCATCTATTTCCTCTGTTTCGGTTGTGCCGCCATACTCCCGCTCCGGGCGCGGTCCGTGGATTCCTCCGGCGGCCGGCCGAAGACCGTCTTCACGCTGGTCTGGATAGGGCCGGGCCTGCTCTTCTTCACGTTCATCTATTTGAAGTTCGTAAACAGCGGCTATCTTCTGGCGCTCGCTCCGCCGGCTTGCGCCTGGATGGGCCTGTGGGCTTCAACCTGGTACGCGAACATTCACTGGTCCAGAACGCTGAAGATCGTGGCCATCGGAGGCTGCGCCGCTGCCAATACCCTGGTATTCGTGTGCGCTCCCGTGTATTGCTCGTACGGAGCAGTCCGGCGATTTGAAGCGGAGCTCCGGAACATCATCGAAGTTCTGCCGCAAATCGCATCGCCGCGGGACAGTCTGATTGTCGGTTTCGATTCTCATTTTCTGGGCTACCGGCACGCTGGATACTACCTGCCCGGCTACCTGACGGTTCAGTTCCCGGCAGTCCAGCTCGCCTCGGGGAAGCGGGTATTTGCGATGCAGGATCGGGATACCTGGCTCGAAACCGGGCTCCCCGCCACCGCCGTCCACAACTTCGTCCTGTTTCCACTGCCGTCGGGCGCGAGCGAGTATCGCGACTATATGGCTCTGGTGCGAAAGCGTTTTCCTGCCGGTGAACTGCGCACGGTGATGCGTGGGGGCCACGAGTTTGCAATCGGACCCATCGCGGATCTCGGAGTTCTGTTCCCCGACGACGTTCGCGGGCAGACTCGTGCACGGGCGGTGACTACGGGCACACCCTTAGTGAACAGCCGTTAACAGCCGCTGGTCCGCCGGACTCTGGCTGCACCGCAACTAACTGATTTGACAATGGATCGGACTCGACCCCGCGCCGTGGCCTTCCAAGTGCATGACCATACTGGTGCAGCACAAACACACTTCGGTTTGGTCGAGAGCAAGTACGTGCCCCATGTGGATGCTCGCCATTTATACCTCCTGACCGGTGCCAGCGGAGGATCGCACCGCAGCGTCGGGTTCACGATTCCGGTCGGGACCTGTTTGGGATCAAGCGCATGATAGCAGCTTCAGGTCTCGCTCCATCCGGCGGGCCTTCGTTGTGGATTGTCGACGTTGGCGTCAGTCTGATTGCCTTTGCGGTGGCCGTTTGTTGGCCGCATGTGGGGAGAACCTGGCTATCGAAGGTGGAGCGATGCTTCGACCGCCTGGCGCGCAGGCGTGGACTATCGGTTCTGGCAGTCGGCGGCGCGGCGCTCCTGCTCCGGCTGGCGATTCTTCCGTGGTCGCCCATTCCGAAGCCATTTATTCATGACGAGTTCGCCAACTTGCTGGCGGCGGACACGTTCGCCTCCGGCAGGCTGACCAATCCGACCCATCCGATGTGGGTGTATTTTGAAAGCTTTCACATCACTCAACAGCCGACCTACATGTCCATGTATTTCCCGGCGCAGGGCTTGCTGCTCGCGGCGGGGAAGGCATGGGCGGGCAATCCCTGGTTCGGCGTCTGGATCAGCGCCGGGCTGATGTGTTCCGCCATCTGCTGGATGCTCGAAGCGTGGCTGCCGCCGGGTTGGGCACTATTGGGCGGCGCGCTGGCGGTGATGCGGCTGGCTCTCTTCAGCTACTGGGTCGACAGCTACTATGGGGGCGCGGTAGCGGCCATCGGCGGCGCGCTCGTGCTGGGCGCCCTGCCGCGCGTGATGCGCACTGCCCGAATTCGCGACGGGCTGTGGATGGCGCTGGGAGTCGCGATTCTGGCCAACAGCCGCCCTTACGAAGGCCTGCTGCTGTCGGTCCCCGTGGCTGGCGCCCTGCTATGGTGGGCCGCCACGAAGAAGCGGCCGGCCGCCTCCGTTTGTTTCCGGCGCGCGGCGGCGCCAGCGGCGCTGCTACTCCTAGTGGCCGGAATGGGCGCCTACTACAATTATCGCGTCTTCGGCAATGCCTTTACGCTTCCTTACCAGGTGAATCGAGCGACTTATGCATCGGCGCCGGTTTTTCTGTGGCAGCAGCCCCGGCCCGAGCCCGTTTACCGGCACAAGGTGATGCGCGAGTTCTATTCCAAATGGGAATTGGGCGATTTCCTGTACGCCAGGACGCCGGCCGGGTTTCTGAATAGGACGGCACAGAAACTGGGAATCGCGATGTTCTTCTTCTGCGGCACAGCGCTCGTTCCGCCCCTGATCCTGTTGCCGCGAGTGCTCCGGGATCGCCGTATGCGCTTTCTCGTTGCCGCCGGCGCCTTCTACGGGGCCGGTCTGATTGTAAATGCGTGGCTATTCCCGCACTATGTCGCCCCATTTACGTGCGCGCTCTACGCCATTCTCTTGCAAGCCATGCGCCACCTGCGCCTGTGGCGTCCTGGAAACCGGCCGTTGGGGTTGTCACTGGTACGCATCATCCCGGTAGTCTGCCTGATGCTGGTGGGACTCCGGCTATGCTCCGCGCCCTTGCACCTCTCCATCCCCCGCTGGCCGACCATGTGGTACGGCACGGCGCCATTCGGCCTTCCGCGCGCCCATGTCGTAGCCGAGCTGGAAGCCTACCCCGGCCCACAACTCGCCATCGTCAGATACGCTCCCGACCATCGGCCGTTCGACGACTGGGTGTACAACGCGGCGGACATCGATCGGTCCAAAGTGGTCTGGGCGCGCGAACCCGAGACTCGAAACAGTCTGGAACTTCTACGGTATTTCCGCGGCCGGAGGGCCTGGCTGGTGGAACCCGATTCCAATCCGCCAAAAATCTCACCTTATCCACGGCGGCCGTAGCGGCGCACCATGAACGCCGCGAGTCAGGTGCCCGTCGAAGTCGACAACGGATCGTCGTCTTCTTCCGGACCCTTGATGAGGCGATGCAGATAGGTCCTGGAAATCTGAAGGCTGCGGGCCGCCAGCGTTTTGTTTCCGTGGCACTCCGCCAGGGCCGCGTGCGCCAGCCTGATTTTGTAATCCCGCATTTGTTCTTCGAAGGAAGCTCCGGGCAGCGAGTCCCCCAGGCCCAGCAGGTCCGGGTGCTGCATGGTTTGGGGCAGATCCTTGGGTTGGATGGTGTCGTCGTCGCTCAGGATGATGGCCCCCTGGATCACGTTCTCCAGTTCACGGACGTTTCCCGGCCACTGATACTCGAGCAGCAGCGCCATGGCATTCGGTCTCACGCTGGACATCGACCGTTGGTAGAGGCGCGAGTATTCCTTCAAGAAATGCTCGGCCAGCCGTGGGATATCTTCCGTGTGGTCCCGAAGCGCCGGGGACTTGATTCCCATGACGTTGACCCTGTAATACAGATCTTCGCGAAACGAGCCTTCTCTCACCATCTCCAGCAGGTTTCTGTGAGTCGCAAAAGCAGGCGGGACTGCAGGGGGATCAGTTGGCTGCTTCCCAAGCGGCTGAATTCCCTCTCCTGCAGCGCCCGCAGCAGCTTGACCTGCGTGTACGCGCTGAACTCGCCAATCTCGTCGAAGAAGAGGGTGCCGTTGCCGGCCTCTTCCATGTACCCTCTTCGCCTGGTGGCCGCGCCCGTGAACGCTCCCTTTTCAGCGCCGAACAACTCCGCTTCGATAAGCGTATCCGGAATGGCCCCGCAGGGAACTGCGACGAAGGGGCGTTCCTTTCGATTGCTCAAATTATGAATCGCGTGGGCGATCAACTCCTTGCCGGTCCCGCTCTCCCCGGTGATGAGCACGGGCGCATCCAGCTTGGCCACGCGCCGGATGAGACCGTAGACCACCTGGTACCGTGCGCTCGAACCGATCAACTGGTCGCAGCCGGAAGCAGTCAACGATTGGCGTTCCTGTTCACGCTCCCGCTTTAAAACGGCGAATTCATGCGCCCGGCGGACGACAATCTTCAGTTCCGGCAGGACCGGCGGCTTGCGGATGTAGTTGTAGACGCCGCGCTCCACCAGGTCCATCGCCGTTGCCTTGCTGTCGTCGTCTGTCATCACCACCACGGGCACGCCGAAATCGCGGATTTCGTCGAAGAATTCGAATTGCTGCTGAATCGGGTACGAACTGGAATTCAGGTCGAGGATGAGGACGTCGCACTGCCCCTGAGAAAGAAGCTCCCGGACCCGGTCCCGGCGCCGTTCGAAGAAGGTAGAGAACCCGCCGCCCAGGGTCGGCGCCAAAAGGGCCGCCAGATCGACGTCTTCCGAATGTAGCAACAGACGAATCATTAGTGGTTGGGCGACCCACGAGAAGGATTGCCCCTCCCCTCATCTCCAGGACTCCGAGCGATCTGTCCTGTAAAAGTCCCTTTACCGTAGTCTCTTTCATTATCGGAAGTTTCATCTGAAAACATGAGTAGTGGGAGGATCTAAGCCGCAATTAGCGGCAACACTAATGTCCGAAATAAGGTTTTTCCCCCAGAATCGGTGCCATGACCCAGAGGGTATCCCCTCGCCTTACAAAGGCCCTGCGTAGGGGCCGGGCATGCCCCATTAGCGCTAAGATAATTTACCCGATTTATGCCGATTTGGCTGCGCTACCGCGCGAAGAATGCTGGCACTTGGGGTACGCGCTTGCGGCTCGATTCAGCGAGATCGACGGCCAGCGTGTTCCAGTTCGCCATCGTCGCCGCCAGCGCCAGCGGTGGATCGATCGCTTGGCGCAGTTGATGCAGCGCGAAACTGAACTCCCGCCACCGGCTGGGGATCTTATGGCGTAGGGAACGAGTATCCCTAGGGGGAAATATCGCGGCCGGTGCGGATGAGTTTCTGGGTAAGTAGTCCCACCAGCAGTTTGCCATACAGCCAACTGCGCACACTTTGCTCGTCGTGTTTGGCCAAGTGGCCCAACTCGGCGAGCGACTTGAGACGTTTGAAAACCAGTTCGATCTGCCAGCGGAGCCGGTACCACTCCAAGACTTCCTGGGCGCTGAATTCCGCGCTGGGCAGGTTGCTCACTACCAGGACATACTTGGCATATTCCAGCGTCTCCGGTTTCGGCGTGTGGCCCTGCTTGCCGGCTTGGCGGAGCAGTTGCGCCAGCGCGCGTTGGATGCCGTATTCGCTTTTGCGAATGCCACACAGTCGCAACCGACCAACGGTGGCTCCGGCGCGCACATGCACTTCCCATTCGCCGCATTGCCCCGCCTCCGGCAGTCCGCCCACAGCGCCCAGGAGATCGAAGGGCCTCCCCGAGGCTGTATAGAGGGGCAGATTGCCGGTGTTGAGCCGCACGATCACCTCCACGCCTTTGCCGATCGTCGCCAGCACGCCGGCGCTGTGGCAGAAACCGCGGTCCGCCAGCAAGCAGTCTCCTGGCTGGGCGGGCAGTCGCGACAGATTCTCTCCCCCGCCCACGGCTCGCGCCGGCGTGATCTCAAAGTGATCACACTCCAGATCGGGAAGCCGCAACGTGTAATGGACGCGCCAAGAACTCCCGGTCTTGCCGGGCTCTTTGATCACCGTGCCATCGGCGGCGCGGAACACCCGACCGCCGGTTTGTTCCGGCACGTGCATTCCGTTCTCCGCTAGCAGGCGCGCACACATCTGACGCCACCAGGGACCTGCCGTTCGCAGGCGATCTAAGATCGCCACATCCGACACCGAAGCTAGTCCGGCGGCTTTGGCTCGGGTTGCCGTTTCCCGCAAGGAATAACCGTTGCCAACGTGCAACAGCAAGGTACGCAGCAAATCCGAAACGCTGGCGAAGCCGCGCATACGCCCTACCGCACCCGAACGAAAAGCGTCGCCCTGCCAGCCTTTGGGCAGCAGCGTGGTAAGTACTTGCCAGTTTTCATCTTGAGCGCCAACCATGGTCTGAGTTTAGACCAAAGGCGCATAAAAAGCAACTATTATCTTAGCGCTTATGGGACATGTCCGGCCCATCACATTGCCACCAGAAGTGGAGATCGTGGACGGAGCCGCTGGAAAAGTGCGGCGTGGCGCAGAGTCTCACTCAGCCCGGCAGGCACGAGCGCCTGAGCAGCGGGGCCCACGCAGTCCATGCAAAGTGATTCTGGCGTGGTCCCGGTGGAACCGAGAACGGCTGTCCCCATCTCCGGTTGAGTGCCGCCGTGTAACGAATTGGCGGCCGGCATAAAGTATTCCTAATGAACCGACGAATATTGATCATGAGACCGGTACGCGCAAGCCGGGGCGAGGCAAGTGACTGGAGAAGACCGTGAAATCAGATAACAGAATTCGGATCGCGCTTTATACGCAGCTATCGTTTGTTGCCGAAGGGTTGGCCGCAGTCTTCGGCGCCCACGCGGATCTTGACCTGGTCGCATGTCGGGATACTCTGTCCGGCACGCTCGACGGCCTGAAGTCCACCCGGCCGGACGTGCTGCTGGTTCACCTGTTGTCGGGGGTCAAACTGTCGGAGTTGCGCGAGATACGGTCTGCCGACAGCCGCTGCCAGATCGTCTTGTGGGGCCAGGAGCTGGAAGGTGAATTTGCGTTTCAGGCGATGAGGTTGGGTGTACGCAGCATTCTTCCCGGCAATATATCGATCGAAGATTTCCTGGCGGCTGTGCGCAATGTCCATCAAGGCGGGCTGTACTTTGAAAAAGACCTCCTCGAGAGCATGTTGTCGCAGAAGTTGGTGGCTCTCACGCAACGACAGGGGCAAATTGTCTCGTTGGTGGCGCAAGGTCTCAAGAACAAGGAAATCGCGTTTTCGATGGGAATTACCGAAGGCACTGTGAAAGTTTATCTGTACAAATTATTCCAAAAACTCGGCATGAACGACCGGCTGGACATGGCGCTCTATGGGCGGAAAAACCTGTTCAGCGGGCAGCTTGGTTTGGAGAGAATGAGGGACGCCGGATCGCCGGCTGTGCTGCCTTCTCTATATCTGATGGCGCGCAAGCAGCCGATCGTAGCGGTGGCGCATTAGGCGCGGGACCCGCGGAGGCAGCGGGTGGCTGTGAAAGGGGCAGAAAGACCCATGACGGACTATGAGGGGTTCCCTGAATGAACAGGAGAGGATTGATCATTGTCTCGTGCGCGCTCGTGCTATCGGCGTGCGCCAGTTATCTAGTCTATAGGGCAGTCGGAAGCCGAGTGACCGCCGGGAAGGCGCCGCCGAGTGTCGAACTCGTCGTGGCCGCCCGGGATCTGGCGGCCGGAACGCTCATTCAAAACGCCGATTTAAAAACTGTCGCCTGGTTTGGCACACCGCCTGCCGGCGCGATCCTCACCCCAGATGCCCTCCGGAACCGGGCTGTTGCTTCCTCGATCTACGCAAGCGAGTTGGTGACGGAAAACCGGCTTGCCCCCATTGGTTCGGGTGGTGGTTTGGCCGCGACGATTCCGCCGGGAATGAGGGCGTGCGCGGTGAAAGTGAACGAGGTGGTTGGCCTGGCGGGATTCGTCGTCCCCGGAATGCGCGTGGATGTACTGATCACTGGGCTCCCTCCCGGAGGAAACGCACTCGACGGACCTAAGGTACGCACGCTTCTGCAGAACATTCAGGTTCTTTCCGCCGGTGTGAATTTCCAGAAAGACCGGGAAGGCAAGCCGGAACAAGCGCAGGTTGTCAATCTGCTGGTCACGCCGGCCCAGGCTGAGATTCTCAGCCTCGCCAGCAATGAAACGCATATTCAATTGGTGCTGCGGAATCCCATGGATACTCAGGTCTCCGGGCTGCCGGGTATGATCATGTCGGATCTCTTCGGCGGTGCGCACGCTCCGGCGCCGGTTCCATCGGTCCGCTCCGTGATCCGATCGCCGGCCATGCCTCCGCCAGCGCCAGCGCCGGTCCCGGTCGAACCTGCCGCACACGGTCAGTATATTGTCGAAGTGTCGAACGGCTCCGTGCATACCCAAGCCACGTTCAGCCGGCCGGGAGGGAAGCCGTGAGAACCAAACAGTGGTACGACGTTGCGAGAATCCGGGCTGCCTGTCTGCTGGCTCTGTCATTTCTGTGCGCCGCCGCCGGCCAACAGACGGAGGGCTTGCCTCCGGTAGCACCCGAGCCCCCGGCGCAGTCGGACCAGGATACGCCGGCCAAGCTCCTGCTGACTGTCGGAAAATCCATGGTCATCGATAACGCGCTTCCCTTGCAGCGCATTTCCGTCGGCTTTGGAGACATAGCGGAAGGTACGGCGATCAGCCCGCACCAGTTACTTCTGAACGCCAAGACGCCGGGGGTGACCAGCCTGATCGTCTGGCAGGAGGGAGGCGCTCCGCGGTTCTTCGACATCACCGTGGTGGCCAGCAACTTTCTGGCGGAGAGCCGTGTCGAAGGCATCCAGCGTGAACTGGAACGGGAACTGCCCGGACAGAGCGTCAATTTGAGCTGTGAGAACGACACCGTTTTTCTGCGGGGCACGGTCAAGGATGTGACCAGCGCGGACCGCGCGGTCTCGATCGCCTCCACGCTGGGAAAGACCGTGAACCTGCTGTATGTGGATGTACCGCCACCGGAGGCGCAGATTCTATTGAGGGTCAAGTTTGCGAGTGTCGACAGGAGTACCAGTACACAACTGGGGTTAAACATCCTCAGTACGGGCGCGGCCAATACCATTGGATCCACGGCCACGCAACAATTCTCGCCTCTGTTATTCTCGCCTCTCCAAAACAACACTCCGCTCACGACAACCATTGCGGATGCTCTCAATCTCTTCTTCTTCCGCTCGGATCTGAATCTGGGAGCGACCATTGAAGCGCTGCAAGTAAAGGGGCTCCTCCAAATCCTCGCCGAGCCCAACGTCCTCGCGCAGAATGGCAAGCAGGCTAGCTTTCTTGCCGGCGGAGAATTTCCTTTCCCGAGTGTGAGTTCGGGCACGGGAGGCACTCCGATGGTCACGATTCAATTCCGTGAGTTTGGCGTACGTTTGACTTTCACTCCGACCATCACGCCGCGCGGAACCATTCACCTGGAAGTGGCGCCCGAAGTCAGCGCCCTCGATTTTACGAACGGACTTTCGGTAAGCGGCTTCATTGTCCCGGCCCTGACCACGCGCAAGCTGGACACGCAGGTCGAATTGCGCGAAGGTCAGAGTTTCGCGATCGGGGGACTTCTCGATAATCGGACGACGAATACTCTCGAGAAGATCCCTTTCATCGGAGACATTCCGATCCTGGGAAAGCTTTTCCAGTCCAAATCCGTCACCAAGCAGAACACGGAACTGATTGTCATTGTGACGCCCGAGTTGGTTCGCCCGGTCCCGGCGGGTCAGCCCGTGTTTGACTTGAAGTATCCCTCGCCATTTCTCAAACCAAACACGGGCCAGTATCCGCGAACTCCAGGGCTCAATGCTACAGGCCCCGCACCGGTCGAGCCACCGAACGCAGCCATCCCCATCGAGACATTGATACAAAGCTGGCTGCCGGTAACGGCGCCGGATCATCAGAGCCCGCTACCCGCGGCGGCCCCGGCAAAACCAGCCGCCGCGCCACCCCAGTGAGCGGTGGAACGGAAGACACGAGACAAGTTGACAATGAAACCGAATTCATCGCACTGGGTGGGAGTCGGGGCGGTCGAATGATCGATCGGCCCGGCAATATTCCAGCCGACGTATAAGACCGAAAGGCTCAAGCAGGGACAAATCCATCCGGCTCGAGCTTCTGCTCTGGATGGCGCTGAGCGGTGCTCTCGCGCCGCTGTTGGCCAGTGCCGGCGTTTTGGGCTATCGAGCTTTCCAGTACCGGAACGCGGCGACGCGCGAGTCGACCACGCTGGCCGTCTTGCCGGAAGATCGGCCTTTCTCCTCGAAACGGCTGGCAGTTCCATTTTGAAGCTTGGCCAGGAACAGCGGAATCGCGCTCTCGGCTCCCCCATGGAGGACAAAGCCCGCCAACCAGTTTGTGACGTCTCTGTAATGGCCGAACGCTCCGAGGATCTTTACCCTGATGTCCCGGCCGGAAAAGCCAATCCGATCCACGGGAACGCCAGTGCCTGCCGCTCGCGCCATAAAAAGGCCGCCCGGTATCGAGCCCCGCTGGCGGCCATCGAAGCGGACTGGAACACGGTCCGGCTTCTACTCGCTGTGCTCGTGCCGGAAAGCTCGCCAATAGGTCCGCGTCCAGCATCCCGGGTCGCGGTTGGCGGCAATGCCCACGGCCACGCGCGCCAGCCGGTCGTGGCCATAGCCATAGGCCGGCGCCAATTGGCCTGCGCGGTGCGGCGAAATCTGGTAGATCGCCCGGAGGGCTTCCACCCGGAAGGCGACGCCTTCCTCGTCGTCCCCGAGAAGTTGCTGGAGCTCCGGCAATGCCCGTGAATCGCGTCCATTGCCCAGGAACCGGATGGCATATAAACGGCATGGCGCCCCCTTCTTGGACAGGTCGGCGATCACCAGGGGCACCACCCGCGGGCCCGCCATGCGGCCACTGCGACAGCCAGGACGGGCGTCGCCATCGGAATGTTCGGCGGCATCCGCTCAATTCTGGATACGCGGCGGCGCCGGCTCGTGCCTATTTCAAATTCCGGTCGAAGAAATCGAGCATCATCTGGTCCATCTGGCGCGCGGCGGCTCCGGTCACGCCGTGGGCCTTTTGCGGATACAGCATGAACTCAAACTGCTTGCCCGCCAGTTCCAACGCGTCAATGACCTGAAGGGTGTTCTGGAAGAGAACGTTGTCATCCTCGAAATTGTGCACAATCATGAGCTTCCCCTTCAGGTTCGCGGCTTTCGGCGGCAGAGCCGTGTTCCGGTAGCCCTCCGGGTTCTCCGACGGCAGACCCATGTAGCGCTCGGTGTAGATGGTGTCGTAGTTGAGCCAACTGGTGACCGGCGCTCCGGAGAAACCGCAGCGGAATACATCCGGTGCATTGAGCATCGCGTTCAGCGTCATGAAGCCGCCATAGCTCCACCCGTGAATGCCGATGCGATCCGGATCGACAAAGCCGAGAGAGATCAGGTGCTTGATTCCGGCTACCTGGTCGGCCAACTCGGTGACACCCAAATTGCGGTAGACGGCCGTTTCGAACGCGTGTCCGTGTCCCAGGATGCCACGATTCTCGGATTGCCAGACCACGTAGCCCTTGTGCGCCAGCACCTGGTCGATGCCGATGGCCACCCAGGTATTGTGGATGGGACCCTCCACGCCAGGCCCGCCGTACACCGTCACGACGGCCGGGTACTTCTTGCCCGGCTGGAAGCCGGCTGGCTTGATGAGGCGCCCGTAGAGCGGCGTTCCATCATTCAAGTTGAACTTCACAATTTCTGTCGGAAGAATCTCAAATTGCTCCAGTTGCGTGCGGTTAGCCTCGCGATAGACGCCCAGTTCCGTGCCGTCGCCGGCGTGCAGTGTGGTGCGGGGCGGGCTGCCCAGGTTAGACGACGTATCCAGATAGTACGCGCCGCCGGGGCCGATTGAGATGGTGTGGTTGAAGCCTGGCGCGGTGAGCTGCCGCTTCCCCTGGCCGTCGAGCCCGATGCTGTAGAAGTGTTGCTCCAGCGGGGTGGGCTCGTCGGAGCTATAGAAAACGCGCCCGCCGGCTTCGGCTTCGTTCACCGCCGCGACCCCGATGGCTTCCCAGGAACCCTGGGTCAACTGCCGCACGTTTTTCCCGTCGATGGAGTACAGGTAGATATGGCGGAAGCCGTCGCGCTCGCTGGTCCACAGAAACCGCTTGCCGTCTTTGAGAAAACTCACGTCGCCGCCGAGATTGATCCAGTAGGGATCGGACTCGCGGAAGATGGTGGAAGACGCGCCGGACCCGGCGTCGATGGAAAGCATCTCGAGGCGATTCTGCACGCGATTGGTGCGAATCGCGTAAACGCTCTTGGAGTCCGGCATCCAGCCGGCGCGGGCGATGAGATAGGAATTGCGGGTGTCGCCGACTTCGAGCCACCTGGTGGGGCCGCCGGCGGCCGGCACCACGCCCAAGTGGACGTCGGCGTTGTTTTCGCCCGCCTGCGGGTATCGCTCCGGCTCGTAGAGCGCCCGCCTACGGAGCAGGTCCTCGTGCGGAAACATGGGCTCGCGGCTGGTGTCGAACTGAAGATAGGCGATCGACTTCGAATCGGGCGACCACCAGAAGGCCGTGCCCAGCTCCAACTCCTCGGGATAGACCCAGTCCAGGCCGCCGTTGCGGAGGGTCTCGGCGCCGTGGGTGGTCAACGGCGTCTCTTTGTGCGTGGCGACATCGATGGAGTACAGGTCCCATCCACGGCGGAAGACCACCAGCTTGCCATCCGGCGAAAGCTTCGGGGCCACGTTCGCGACCGGCGTCTTGGTGAGCTGGTCCCATTTGCCGGTATCGACGTGAACCAGAAACAGGTCGCCACCGCCGACATAGAGCAATTCCTTCCCGTCGGAAGAAAACTGAAGGCCGCCGGCGTGCACGCGGCGGTTGGTCCAATCGAACGGCCGGTCGTTGGGCGGGGGGGCGATGGAGGCGGCGGCAGCGGCGGCATCCATGGCATCGACGGCCACCAGATCCTTGGAATTCCTGGTGGCCGGGTCGTAGATGGCGAGGCTACGGCCTTGCCGGAAGACAAAGGTCTTGCCGTCCGGCGCCCAAGTGGGCGCACCCGCGCCGCGGCCGGGCCCGGAGGGCACCCCGCCGCGGCCTCCCTCGTTCATCGATTCGAGGGTAATGGGCTTCTTCTGGCCGAAAGCCGACGCGGCCAGCAACAGGCACACGGTGAACTTTAGCATCGTGTAGTGATTGTAATTCAAACCGCGTGAATCGGTCCGCGACATCGGTCCGGGATGCGGAACAGCCAGGAGCCGAATCCAGCTATAATGTGGAACTGATACCGATGTAAGCTCTCGGATCCATGAATGATTCGATTATTCCGCGTCTTCGTCCCGATCGGCCCGCTGGCTCTCCTCAGTTCCGAAATCCTGCTGGTTACCTCGTCGTTCATATTGGCCACGTACCTGGTTCTCAAAGTCGATCCCACCGTCTACTTGCTCTATGACGGCGGGCTGGTGCGCATCCTCCTGGCCTTGGCCAGCATTCTCCTGGGCATGCACTTCCAGGATCTCTATTCGAAGATCTACGTGCGATCGCGCCTCGTGCTGGCCCAGCAGCTTTGCCTGGTGATCGGCATCGCATTCCTGTCGCAGGCGCTGATCGGCTATCTGGATGCAGACCTCCGAGTCCCCATTGGGGTCATGATGCTGGGCAGCTTGCTGGCGCTGGTCGTGATCTTCGCCTGGCGCCTCTTCTTCAGCGCTTACGTGCTTCGCGTTGTGGCCCAGGATCGGCTTCTGCTGGTGGGGGCAAGCCCCCTGCTCGAAGATATCGGCAAGCACATCGAGGAAAGCCCGGAAACGGGCCTGCAAGTGGTGGGATACTTGGACGACCGCGCGGAAATCGGGACGCCCATCGCCGGCGGCAACGTCCTCGGCCCTGTGGCGTCGCTGCGGGAGATCGTTCAGGCCACCAGGCCGGACCGGATTGTGGTGGGAATGACAGAGCGCCGCACGCGCATGCCAGTCAGCGAGCTGCTGGATCTCCGTTTTGCCGGCCACATCATCGAGGAGGCCGCCAGCACCTACGAGAAAGTCTGCGGGCGTGTATGCCTCAAAGAGCTGCGGCCCTCGCAGCTCATCTATTCCGGCGAACTGGGACCGCGCCGCGCCAGCGTGTTCTACCAGACGGCGATCAACGTGGTACTGGCGGCGATTGGATTGGTGGTGGCCATGCCCATCATGCTGCTCACGGCGCTGGCCGTGCGCCTCACCTCCGCGGGTCCCGTGCTGTATCGCCAGGTGCGCGTGGGTTTGAACGGCCGCCCCTTCACTCTGTATAAGTTCCGTTCGATGCGCACCGACGCCGAAGCCGAAACCGGCGCCGTATGGGCCTCCAAGGACGATCCCCGCGTCACGTTCTTCGGCCGGATCATCCGTAAGCTCCGCATCGACGAGATCCCCCAGCTCTTCAACGTACTCAAAGGGGAAATGTCCGTGGTGGGGCCGCGCCCCGAACGGCCCGAAATGGTGGACTCCCTCTCCGAGAAGATCCCGTACTACCGCCACCGCCACTGCGTGCGGCCTGGAATCACGGGCTGGGCCCAAGTCAATTACAAATACGGCGATACCCTGGAAGACGTCATCCGGAAGTTGGAATACGATCTCTACTACATCAAGCACATGTCGCTGTCGCTGGACAGCTACATCATCTTCCTCACGATCAAGGCCATTCTGTTATCGCGCGGCGCGCAATAGTAGCGCCGGGCCCAGAGCTACATCCCGCCCTTGACGGCGGTCTCCGGCGAGATCTGGTGGTCGTCCAGGATGCTCCCAGTGGCCCGCTCCAGCGCGGCTCGCGCCTTCACATACGAGTTCGTGGCGCCGGCTTCGGTGGACCGCGCCTGGGCCAGCAAGCTCTCATACTGGATGACGAAAAAGCTGGTGGAGGCACCCACGTCGAACTTGGCCTGCTCGGCCTCGAGCGACTCCTCCCGCAACTTGCGCGCTTCCACCGCCGCTTCGTACGACGATCGCGCGCGGCCCGCATCCTCCACCTCGAGGCGCGCCAGGTCCGCCTCCGCAATCCGGTTATGCATCGGCCGGATGACCGATGATTGCGCACTGTAGTAGCCTAAGGGAAAACATGCTTTCCGATCCGAAAATCGTCAAGATTTTCGCGCTCGCTCTGTGGGCCGCATTCACAGCCGCGGCGCAAACCGGACCGGTGGTCCTCACCTCGCCCAATGGCGCACTCGAAATTTCCTTTGCGACCGTGCGCGGCCAGTCCCTCCAACCGGCGGGCGGCCAACTCGCCTATCGCGTGGCTTTTCGCGGCCGGCCCGTGCTCCAGTGGTCGAACCTCGGGCTCGCACTGGAGGGATCGCCCGCGCTCGGGCCGGCTGTCCGCATCGAGTCGTCGCAACCCTCCAGCCAGGACGAGACCTGGACGACGGTCGCAGGCAAGGCCAATCCCATTCGCAATCACTACAACGCTGTCACCGTGCAGACGGTGGAGACCGCCGCCGGCGCCTGCCGCCTGGTGCTCGAAGCCCGCGCTTACGATGACGGCGTGGCTTTCCGCTACGTCGTGCCCGAGCAGCCTTCCCTGAAAGAATTGCGCATCCTCAACGAAGTCACCCAGTTCCGTTTCTCCAAGGACGCCAACACGTTTCCCCTGATCTCGCGCGGCTTTCAGACCAGCAACGAGGACGATTATCACCAACTCACCATCAGCGGCCTGCATCCGGAGTACCTCGTCAATCTTCCGCTCCTCGTGGAAGTGCCGGGAATCGCCTGGGTCGGTCTGACCGAAGCCGGCATCGAGGACTATTCCAACCTCTACGTCACCGCTCCGGGCAACGGGACCTTGACGGCCCGGCTGGCCACCCGCGTGGAGGACATCAATACCGGCGCCGACGTCGCCCCCTCCTTCGATCCCAGAGCGGACGCGTTCAAGGTCTCGGTAATTGCGCAAACCCCCGTCAAGTCGGCCTGGCGCGTGTTAATGATCGCGGATCAACCCGGGCGGCTGGTGGAATCCAATATCGTGGTCAACCTGAATCCGCCGAACGCCATCGGCGATACCTCCTGGATCAAGCCCGGCAAGACCATGTGGGACTGGTGGAACGCCGGTAAGCCCAACGGCAAGAGCACCGAAACCGCGAAGTACTGCATCGACTTCTGCGCGCGCAACAACATCGAGTACATGCTGCTCGATGGCGGCTGGTCGAAAGTGTTGCCCAAACGGCCGGGCGACGTCGGGTATTCCTTCCGCGGCCCCATGGACCTCACCAAAACCATCCCGGCCATCGACATGCCGACGGTGCTGGAGTATGCCCGTTCGAAGAACGTGCGCGTCTGGGTATGGGCTCATTTCCGCGACGTGAACGACCAGATGGACGTAGCTTTCACGCAGTTCGAGAAATGGGGCGTGGCCGGCGTCAAGATCGACTTCCTGGACCGCTCCGACCAGTGGATGGTGAACTTCTACCGTACGGCCGCCAGGAAAGCCGCCGAACACCACCTCATGCTCGATTTCCACGGCGCGTTCAAGCCCGACGGGATGCGCCGCACCTACCCCAACGTGCTCACGAGGGAAGGCGTCATGGGCGCGGAGTACAACACCTGGAGCGCGCGCGTCACTCCTCAGCACAACGTGACGCTGGCCTTCACCCGCATGTTGGCGGGGCCTATGGACTACACGCCCGGCGGCTTCGATAACGTCACCAAAGAGAATTTCACGTCCCAGCACGGCGCGGCGCTCACGGTGATGGGCACGCGCACCCATCAAACCGCGATGTTCGTGGTCTTCGAAAGCGAGTTCCAGATCATCTCGGATTCCCCCGCCGCCTACGAAGGTCAGAAGGAACTCGAGTTTCTGAAGGCGGTCCCAACGAGTTGGGACGAGACCCGCGTCCTCAACGGTGTGCTCCCCAAGTACATCACCCTCGCGCGCCGCCGCGGCAACGAATGGTACGTGGGCAGCCTCACCGACTGGGACGCGCGCGACATCGATGTGCCGCTTACCTTCCTCGGGAGCGGCTCCTATAACGCGGAAATCTACGCCGACGGGCCCAACGCCGCCGCGCAGCCGAAAGACTCGGTTGTCGAAAAGCGCCGCCTGGATGCCGGGACGGTCTTGCACTTGAAGCTGGCGCCGGGCGGCGGCAGCGCCATACGCCTCGTCCCGGTGCGCTGAAATGGAGGGCAGGCTAAAGCATGCCCCACCAAGGAGAAGGTCAATGAGAACAACCATTCTGTATCCATTAGTTCTGTTCTGCCTGTCGCTCCCCGCGGCGGCGGACGTGACCGTGGCCAGCCCCGATGGCCGCGTGCGCTTTGTGCTGTCCTCGGACGCACAGGGCCACCTCGAATACACCGTAACGTTCAACTCGAAGAACATCATCGATCCATCCCCGCTGGGCATCGTGGTCGATGGCGTGGATCTCGCCGGCGGCACGCAGATCGGGAAGGCGGAGAGCTACAAGGTCAACGAAACCTACCCGTGGTACGGCCCGCATTCCACCGCCGTGGACAACTGCAACGGCGTCAAAGTGGCCCTGACACATCCCAAAACGTCCACGTCCTATACGCTGGAGATTCGGGCTTACGACAACGGCGTCGCGTTCCGTCACCTCGTCCCCGGCCAGGGCGCCCGCACGCCCGACGAGGCCACCGTCTTCCGCGTTCCGGCGGGCAGCGTCATCACGCCGCAGAACTACGTGTCCGGCTACGAGGGTCTGTATCCGTGGCGGACCACCACCAACACCATCGAAGGCATGATGGACGGCGAGTGGACCAACCCTCCGTTCACCTTCGTGCTGCGCGATAAAAGCGCGTACGCTTCCATCACCGAGGGCGCGCTGGTCAATTACAGCGGAATGGTTTTTCAGGCCGATGCCACCCAGGCGCTGCACGCCAGGCTGGGCCACTCCGAGCCGGCCACCTTTGGATTCCGCTCGCGATACGCCAAGGACGTCGAGCGCCTCAGCCATCCGGCCGTGATCGACGGCCCGATCACGACGCCCTGGAGGATCGTAATGATTGGCGCGGACCTCAATGCCCTGGTCAACTGCGACATCGTGCACAACGTGGCCGCGCCTCCCGATCCCAAGCTCTTCCCCCAGGGCCTGCACACCGATTGGATCAAGCCCGGCCGCGCGGTGTGGAGCTATCTCGACGGCGTCGATTCCACACCCGAAGGGCAGAAAGAGATGGCGCGCCTCGGTTCCCAACTGGGATTCGAATACATCGTGATCGAGGGCTTCTGGCGGAACAGTTGGTCCGAGGCGCAGTTGAAGGATGTCATTGGTTACATGCGCGAGCATGGGGTGAAGGCCTTCGTGTGGAACATCCGCTCCCTGTTGCAGGACCCCAAGGCCCTTCAGCGGACTCTCGAGATATGCGACCGCGTGGGCATCGCGGGCCTCAAAATCGACTTCTTCGACCACGAGCACAAAGAGGTGATCGATCTCTATGAGATGCTCGCCAAAGCCGCCGCCCAGCACAAACTGATGGTCGATTTTCACGGCGCCAACAAGCCCACGGGTCTGGAGCGAACCTATCCCAACATCGTGGGCATCGAAGGCGTCCGCGGCATGGAGTTCTTTCCGCCCTACGCGCAGCACGATGTCGTCCTGCCGTTCACCCGCCTGCTGGCCGGGATGGCCGACTACACGCCGACCCACTTTGGCGCGCTGATCGCCGACACCACCTGGGCGCACCAAGTGGCCAATGCGGTAATCCTACAGTCTCCGCTGCTGGTCTACGTGGCGCACCCCCAGCACATGCTGGACAACCCGTCGGTGGACGTGCTTAAGGCGATCCCGAGCACCTGGGACGAGACCGTGGTTCTGCCGGTCTCCGAAATCCGGCAAGTCGCGGCCTTCGCCCGGCGCAGCGGGAACACGTGGTTCCTGGCGATCACCAACGGGGCGACCGCGCGCAACGTGCGCATCGATCTTTCATCGTTTCTGAAGGGGCCCCAACCGCAAGGCGGGCGCCCAGTCCCATATCTGGCCACGCTCCTCCGCGATACAACGGAGCCAACGTCTCTCAAGGTGGAGCACGTCACGCTTTCCGCGAATGACTCGCTCTCCATCGACTTGCGTTCCGGCGGCGGTTTTGTCGCCATGCTCAAGCGATAGCGAAACCCAACAGCGAGGGCGAGGCATGCCTCGCCCCTACGCGGGCGCGGTGTTCGCGGGCGAGGCATGCCCGGCCCGGTCGCGGCGCGGCATGTAAAGTGGGAGAATACGTGGTCGAGGTGTAGCTCATGAAGACCCGTAGCTTTTGGTCATACGTCGCTGTTCTCATTGGAACCGTTCTGTTCTCATGCTCACCGGCCGCCGCCGCGTCGGCCAAATCAGCGCGCGCAGTTCGTTCGCCCGACGGGAAGATCGCCGTCACCATCCACACCGACGCCCCCCTCGGCTACAGCATCACCGTGGACGGCAAGCCGCTGTTGCTGCGCTCCCGCCTGGGCCTCGAACTGGCCGGCGATGTGAAGCTGGGCGAGAAATTCGTGGTCCAAAGCGAGAAACGGCGTTCCGCCGACAATCGCTGGGAAAACCAGTTCGGCAAGAACCGCCACGTGCGCGATCACTACAACGAATTGAACCTGACGCTGAAGGAAGGCGATCGCACCTTTGGCGTGCTGGCCCGGGCCTACAACGACGGCGTGGGCCTCCGCCTGGTTCTCCCCAAGCAGCCCGGGATGGATTCCTTTACCGTCATGCGCGACGCCATGGAGTACACGTTTGCCGGCGACTATCCAGTCTGGGCGGGCTGGAACAACGACGACGGCCCCAGCCGCCCGGAGGGCGGATTCATCGGCTCGCAGGAATGGCGATACCTGCCCGCGAAACTGTCCACGCTCAACCCTAAATTCAAACATGGAGTGCCGTTCCTGGTCCAGACACCGGCGGCGTATGTCGCCATCACCGAGTCCGACCTGCTCGACTGGGCCGGCATGTGGCTGGTTCCCAAGGCGGGCGCCGCGAACACGTTGGAGGTGCAACTCGCTCCGCCGCTGCCGGTGCAGCCATGGCCGCAGCGCAGCCAGACGGCGAACAATAACACCGAGGCGCGAACCGCTCCGCCCGTAGCCCCCACTCAGAAAGGCCTGGTGGTGGCCACCACTCCCCACAATTCCCCCTGGCGGACATTCATCATCGGCCGCCAGCCTTACGATCTCATTCAGAGCGACCTGGTGTTGAACCTCGCCACCCCCAGCCAACTCGCCGACACTTCCTGGGTCAAGCCCGGCATGTCGTCCTGGGGCACCTGGTGGCCCAACATGGGGCACAACGACCTCCCCACCCTCAAACAGTACATTCAGCTTGCCGCCGACATGGGCTGGCCCTATCAATTGTCGGAGATCCAGGACAAATCGATTGTGCCCGAGTTGGTGTCCTTCGCCAAGGAACGGAACGTGCGTGTATGGTTGTGGTTCCACTTCAACGACTTCATCGACAGCGCGGTCTATAAGCGAGACTTCCCCATGTACGCCAAATGGGGCATTGCGGGGCTGAAGATCGACTTCATTGACCGCGACGACCAGTTTGCAGTCAAGTGGTACGAAGACATCGCTAAGACCGCCGCCGAGAACCACTTGCTCATCGACTTCCACGGCGCGTTCAAGCCCACCGGCCTGAACCGCACCTGGCCCAACCAGATCACGCGCGAGGGCATCCAGGGCAACGAGTACAACAAGTGGAGCACCAAGGAAACGCCCGAACACAGGGCCACCCTCCCCTTCACGCGCGTCCTGGCCGGCGGGGCCGACTACACCCCCGGCGGGTTCGCCAACCGGCAGCCATCGCAGTTCCGAACAAATGCCAAGCCCACGCAAGTGCAAACCACGCGCGCCGCCGAGTTAGCCATGTTCATCCTCATCGAGAGCCCATTCGAAGTCGCCTGCGATTCGCCCGACGATTACAAAGACAAAGATGGCAAGTATCTGCTCGGCATGGATTTCCTCAAGGGCCTGCCGACCGTTTGGGATGAGACCCGCGGCTTGGCCGGTGAGGTGGGAAAGTACGTGGTGGAGGTGCGACGCAACGGGAAGAATTGGTATCTGGCCGCCATCACCGACCGCGATGCCCGCGAATTGCCGGTGCCGCTGAAGTTCTTGGGCAAGGGCGATTGGAAAGTCAGCCTGTGGGAAGACGCGCCCGACGCCGGCGAGAACGCCGAGCACCTGGTCAAGAACGAGAAAACAGTGCGCGCGTCCGACACGCTGCAAGTGAAGCTGGCGGCGTCGGGAGGGATGGTGGCGATTTTGTCGGCCGGCAAGTGACATCGATCGCCGCGATGTCCTAAACTGTGCGCATGGGTTGGAAGCAAGGCATCCTCGGCCTATCAATACTCGCGCTCCTGGCGGCGTTCCCGTGGGGGCCGCTGTTCGCCTGGTCACCGGTGCATCCGGGGTATCGGGAGTTGCAGTTCTGGCGCGCGGATGTATTGTATTCGGATTCCGCGGCCTTGGATCCAGCGTATCGCGAGGTCGACCGGTACGTCGCGGTCGCGGAGAGTTTTCACGAGCTGAAGTGCTCGAAGAAGATCACGGTAGTAGTCTGCCGGAATTGGAACGACTGTCTCAGGTTCGCTGCGCCATTCTTGATGGGACAGCGGCCCCTCGCAGTGACCATACCAACGGGCACGGTGATCTTCGTTACGCCGAGGGCAGATGGATGGGCGGATATCGGTGGATTGTTGCGGCACGAATTGTCGCACGCGGTGCAGAATCAGAACCGGTCACTGCTGAGCGTTCTGCGAATGCTGCGACAGCCTTGGGTTTCGGAGGGTGTGGCCGGAGTCGTCGCCGCAATGGAACCGACCGCACCAGGGCGGCATTTGGTGAGTTTGCCAGAAACGGAGTTCCTGTCGCGAGCGAAAAATGGGGACCTATGGTCCTCATTTTCTGGCGCGCCGCTGAAGGATTGGTCCTTCAGCTATACAGCATGGATCTATTTCTGGGACAGGCAGATCGAACGAAGCGGCAAGGCCACATTTCTGAGATTCGAACGGGCGTGCTTCTCCCATCCGCAGGGCTGCCGGAGCACATTCGCCGACGTGTACGGGACGGCCCTTCGGAACGCAGTAGACGAGTTCCAAACCGAAGTGCGGTCGGGACGGGTAGTGTCAGGGCGCGCCATTCCCTCAAGACCAGTATGGTAGCGCCTCAGCCCGCCGCCCTCACCAGAAACACCGCCACCTCCGCCAGCAGGTTCGGCAGCAGCGTCACCTTGCGGTGGCCGGCTAAGAAGTAGCATCGCTCCACCACCAACCCCTCCAGCGCGGCCAGGTTTTCGAAATCGAGCACCGTCAGGAAATGGATGTTGGGGGATTCGTACCACTCGTAGGGGAAAAGCTTGGTACGGGGCGCGCCGCCGCTCACCAGCATGGAAAGCCGCACGCGCCAGTGGCCGAAATTGGGGAACGCCACAATCGCGCGGCGCCCCACGCGCAGCATCTCGTGCAGCACTTTGCGCGGGCGATGGGTTTCCTGAAGCGTTTGGCTCAGAATCACGTAGTTGAAGGCCTGGTCGGGATAATCCGCCAAACCCTGATCGATATCCCCCTGGTAAACCGACACGCCGCGGCCAATGGCGCGCTGCACTTTGGCGCTGGAGATCTCCACGCCGCGCGCCTCCACGCCCTTATTCTGGGCGAGCCACTCGAGCAACTCGCCTTCGCCGCAGCCCAGGTCCAGCACTTTCGTGCCAGGCTCCACGATGTCGCCGATGATGGCGTAATCGCTGCGGCCCAGCAGCTCGCGGACGAATGCCTGCTTTCTCGCGGGCTGCCCGCTCATGGCGCTTTCTCCACGGTGCTGGCCAGAAAGCCGCGAATGAGATCGGTCTGCTCGGCGACATCCACCAGAAAGGCGTCGTGCCCGTAATTGGACTCCAGCTCCACGTAGGCCACGTCGCAATTGCGCGCCCGCAGCGCCCTTACAATCTCCTGCGACTGGTAACTCGGGTACAGCCAGTCCGAGCTGAAGCTGATCACCAGGAAGCGCGCCTCGGTCCGCTCGAACGCCGCCGCCAGCGAACCGTGGCCGTTGGTGAGATCGAAATAATCCAGGGCCTTGGTGATGTACAGGTACGAGTTGGCGTCGAAGCGGTTGACGAACTCGCTGCCGCGGTAGCGCAGGTAACTCTCAACTTCGAAATCCACGTCGAAGTCGAACCCGAAAGTCTCCTTCCCGCGCAGCCGGCGGCCGAACTTCTCGCGCATCGAGTCGTCGCTCATGAACGTGATGTGGCCCACCATCCGCGCCACCGCCAGGCCGCGCGCCGGCGGCTGGGCGCCATAGTAGTCGCCGTTGTTCCAGTCCGGGTCGGCCATGATGGCCTGCCGGCCCACTTCGTTGAACGCGATCTGCTGCGCGCTGTGCCGCGTGGTGCAAGCGATGGGGATGGCGGAAACTACGCGATCGGGATAAGAGACCGCCCATTCGAGGGCCTGCATTCCGCCCATCGACCCGCCCACCACCGAGAGCAGCCGCGCAATGCCGAACCAGTCGATCAACATCCGCTGCACGCGCACCATGTCCCCGATAGTGATCACCGGGAACGACATGGCATACGGACGGCCGGTGGCCGGATTCACCGACGCCGGCCCGGTGGTGCCCCGGCATCCGCCCAGGACGTTCGAGCAGATCATGAAATACTTGTTGGTGTCGAACGCCTTCCCCGGCCCGATCATGTTGTCCCACCAGCCCGGCTTGCCCTTCTCCGGGCTGATCCCGGCCGCGTGGGCGTCGCCCGAAAATGCGTGCAGCACCAGGATGGCGTTTGTCCTGGCAGCGTTCAACCGCCCGTAGGTTTCGTAAGCCACGTCCACCGGCGCGAGGGTGGCGCCGCTATCGAGCGAAATCGAATCGAACCGGACAGTATTGGCCTCGACGATCATAGCGGAAGAGTTCTTATCATAGCAGAGCAGACGCGGCAGGCAACCGCGGACGCGGGCCGCGGGCCTCGGCCGCCGGGTTGCTGATATAGTGGCAGTTGGTGCAAGAGAGGAGAGCCTATATGTCTTGGGAGAAGGGATCGCGCAGGGATTTCCTCAGTGCGGCCGTCGCCGCTCCCGCCCTGGGAGCCGTGGCGCTGGCCGATCCGGGCCGCGCCGCCGCGCAGGCGGCCGGCGTCAAACGTGGCGACCTGCCCGATCTGACCATTAAGCAGATTCGAGTCCTGGTGTTGAAACCGGAAGAGCGCAGCGCTCCCGCTGGCGGGCGCGGCGGGGGTGGCCGCGGCGGCGGTGGCCGCGGAGGCGGCGGCTTTGCGGGCCCGCCCGGCGAGCGCACGGGAGAGAAGCTGGCCTCCATTGTCACCAATAGCGGCATCGAGGGCAATTACACCCTCGACGATCGCTACTTCCATCCCAACTGGAGCAACCTGGGGTGGCTCGAGTATGCCAAGACCGCGTGGACCGGCAAGAGCGTACTCGACCTGCCGGCCCTCACCACGCAATGGCGGCCCAGCCTGCGGCGCTACGGCCAGCTTTCCTATGCCGCCGCCATCGACAACTGCTGCTGGGACATCCTCGGCAAGGCCATCGGTCTCCCCGTCTATCGCATCCTGGGCGCGTACCGCGACCGCGTTCGCGCCTATGCCAGCTCCCAGCATCTGCGCACCGTCGAGGAATTCGTGGCCGATGTCAAACACGCCATGTCGGACGGCTTCACCGCCTACAAAATCCATCCGCCCAGCGGCGTCGGGGGCGGGCATGACTACAAGCTCGACATGGAGGTCATCAAAGCCGTCCGCAAAACCGGTGGCGACGACATGCCCCTGCTCTACGACCCGGTAGGCTCGCTCACGCGCGACGAAGCCATGCAGGTGGGCCGCCTGCTCGACGAGCTGCACTACGTCTCCTTCGAGGACGCGCTCCCCACCAAGGACATCGACGGCCTGGTCGAATTGGCCGCCGCCCTGGACGTGCCGATCGTCATGGGCGAGTTCATGCCTTCGCCCTACGATTACGTCCCCTACATCCTCCGCGGTGCCACCGACGAGGTCCGCTTCATCGTCGATAACATCGGCGGCATCACCGGCGGCATGAAAGTCGCCCGCATGGCCGAGTGCTTCAACATGATGTGCCAGCCTCACAACTGGGGCACGCTGCTCGATCACGTCGTGCATTTCCACTGCGAGCTGGCCATGCCCAATAACATCTGGTTCGAAATGACGCAGCCCATGGGCATTACCGACCGCCCCTATTTCAAGGACAAGCTGCGCATCGATAAAGACGGCTACGTTCCCGCGCTGGTCAAGCCCGGACTTGGCTATGAGCTCGACCGCGGCGTGCTCGATAACATGATGCTTCGGGTGGAGAGTTAGGAGAAACCGCCATGTCGGAACACAATCTATCGCGACGCAATTTCTTCGGCGCCTCCGCCGCCGGCGCATTCGCGGGCCGCGCCGTCGCCCAGTCCGCCGGCGTCAACCCCACGGACCTGCCCGACCTCACCATCAAGGAAGTGAAGGTCTACGTTTTGAAACCCACGGAAGCCAACACCGGGCAGGGCGGCGCCAACTTTCGCCGTGCCGAACAGTTTGCCTCTGTCGTAACCGCGAGCGGTATTGAGGGCAACTATGAGCTCTCCAACCGCTACAGTCACTCCAACTGGAGCAACCTTGGATGGCTGGCCTATGCCAAGCGCACGCTGGTCGGCAAGCACGTCTTGGATCTGCCCGAGTTCACCAACCAGTTCCATAGCCCCGTGGGGCAGCTTTCCTATGCCTCCGCCATGAACAACTGCCTCTGGGACATTCTCGGCAAGGCGGTGAACCTGCCGGTGTACCGCATCCTCGGCGCCTATCGCGACCGTGTGCGGGCCTACGCCAGCTCGCAGCATCTCCACACGGTGGAGGCCTTCGTGGCGGATGTCCAACACGCCAAGTCGCAAGGCTTCACCGCTTACAAGATCCATCCGCCATGGCTCGCCAACAACGAGGTGGATTACAAACTGGATATCGAGGTGGCCAAGGCCGTCCGCAAGACCGGCGGCGACGATATGGCGCTGCTGTTCGATCGCGTGGGCGCCTACACCCGCCTCGAGGCCATGAGAGTCGGCCACGCGCTCGACGAGTTAAACTACGTCTCCTACGAAGATTGTCTGCCCACCGACGATATGGAAGGCCTTGCCGAGTTGGTCAAGACTCTGGATGTCCCCATTACCATGGGCGAATTCCTCCTCTCGCCTTACGATTACGCCAAGTACATCCGCTTCGGATCGCTCGATGAGGTGCGGTTCATCGTCGATAACCTGGGCGGGATCACCGGCGGCATGAAGGTAGCCCAACTGGCGGAGTGTTTCGGCATGTTGTGCCAGCCTCACAATTGGGGCACCCTCCTGGACCACGCCGTCCACTTCCATTGCGAGCTGGCCATGCCCAACAACGTCTGGTTCGAAATGACGCAGCCCATGGGCTCGACCGACCGCCCGTACTTCAAGGACCAGCTCCGCATCGACAAGGACGGCTACGTGCCCGCGCCCCGCAAGCCGGGCCTCGGCTACGAGTTCGACTACAACGCGCTCCACAACGCGATGGACCACATCGAGACGTAAAAAGGGGTCAGACGCATTTTCCTCGGCGGAAAATGCGTCTGACCCCTTTTCCTACCGGCCCGCCGCGGATCGCAGATCGGCTGCGATCTGGGAGGCGGTGGCGGTGAGCGCTTCGATAATCGCCGCCTCGTGCTCCCCGTTTCGCAAACGCGCCTTGGGCAAGGATACGCTGATGGCCGCGTTGACCTCGCCGGATTCTCCGAAGATCGGGGCCGCGAAGCAAACCCCGTCGTAGACCGACTCCTCGCGGTCCACCGCGAATTTCTGGACTTGCACCCGCTCCCATTCGCGGTACAACTCGCTTCGGTCGACCACGGTGTGGTCGGTGAACCGGTAAATCCCGTGGCTGCGGAGAAGCTTTTCGCGCCGCTCCTCCGCCTGAAATGCCGTGATCGCCTTCCCCATGGAGCTGGCATTGGGCGGCAGAATATGTCCCACCACGTTGCTCATACGGACAATCTGCGGGCTTTCCACAACCGCGATCACCTCGATGCGGTTGTCGAAAAGTGCCGCCAGGCTGGCCGTCTCATGCAAGTCGCGCGTGAGGTCGTGCAGCCGCGGTATCGCCGTGCGCAGTAGCCGCGCCAGCCACTGCGTGGACACCGTCCCTTGTACCCCCGGCACCAGCCCGTACTTGCCCCAGCCGCTGGTAGTCACGTACCCCGCGGCTTCGAGTGTTCTCAGCAATCGGAACACCGAGGTCTTCGATAGTCGCACCTGGCGCGCGATCTCGTCCAAGGTCATGGACTCCTGCCGCAGTTGCAGGAGTTCGAGGGTCTCCAGCGCCTTACTTACCGCCCTGGAAAAGTATTGGCTACCGTCTTTCGCCTTCTTGACGGCATCCTTCTTCTTCGCAATTGCCTTCTTCGGTGCCACCATGATCAGCGCGCCACCAGCCGGACCGGCCCCAGCAGGCCCGAAGTCGGAGGCGGCGCAACACCGCTGCCGTTTGCGCTGGCACCTGTGCCGATCATCGCGGCTTGGCCGCCCGCTCCAGCCGCGCCAGCGCCCGGCGCGCCCGCGGCTCCTGCCGCCGCTTGCCCTCTGCCGCCGCGCCCGCCTGCTGCGCCAGCCGCGCCCGGTGCGCCTGCCGCAGCCGGAGGCGCACCACCGCCAAAACCTCCGCGCCCGCCCACCGTCGTGCGCACTTCCACTTCCAGATCGTTCGATCCCGCCTTCACCGCATTCGTCACATCCCAACGATACGGCGGCCACGCGTGGCCTTCCAACTCTTTCCCGTTCAGCTTCACCCGCGCGTAGTCGTGCATATCCGCCATTTCCAGAAACACCCGCTTCCCCGCTGGCGCCGCCGGCGCTGTGAACTGCTTCCGATACGTCGCCGGCCCGGCAAACGATGTCGTCCCCAGTTCCTCCCACGATTTCAGCGGCGTCGTCAGTTGCTTGCCGTTCAGGTCCAACGTCCACTCTCCGCCCAGCTCCGCCAGCGTGTCGCCCGACACCAACGACGGCTCCGGCGCCGCCACCCCGCTGGGAAGCGGCCCCACTACCACCATTTTCGTTTCGTAAGGCCCCAGCACCAGCGGAAAGTGCACCGTATCGCCCTCCGACGTGGCCGCCGCCATCGGGTGAATCTCCCCCGTCGTCAGGTCCCACACCTGCGCCTGCCCGTGCCCCGCCACCGTCGTGGTGCGCGCCTGCTCCTGGTTGCTCTCGTTGAAGAAGAAGTACAGGTCGCCGTCGCGCCAGCGCCGGTGCGTGTACGTCAACCGCTGCCACGGGCTGTCCAGCACCACATCCGGCTTCGGCAGCGCCTCGATTACCCGCTGCGTGACGTCGCCCGAAGGCTCGATCAGCGTGGCGAAGCTCAGATCGGGCTTCTCTTTGGCATTCAAAAACGTCTTGTCCACCACCAGCGTGGGCGTCTTCCCCACGAAAATCACCTTTCCTCCCGCTTTGACGAAGGCCTGCAGGCGCTCCAGCCCGGTCCGCGTGATCACCAGCGAGGACGGAAACACGATGGCCCGGAAAACCTGCCCGCTGAGATCCTTGAAACCGCCGTCCGCGATGGTCGCCACCGAACTCAGCGCTTGCTCGTCGAAGTAATCCCACTCAATCTGGTGTTCGAACAACTGCCAGCCCAGCTTGGTCATGCTGCGGTCGGCCGCTTCGTCGCCCATCCACATGCTGTTGGAGGGATAGTACAGGCCTACCTGCGCCGCCGGGCGTCCGATGGCCAGCAAATAGCCGAGCCGGTCGGTGTACCACTCCAACATGGGCGCCTGTGGCGGTATGGCTGTCGCCCCGGCGCCGCCCCGGCCCCCCACGACGCCGACCTGCAACGCGTTCACTCCCCTTACCGCTTGAAAATCCACCTGGAACTTGCCGCTGATGCCCAATCCGCCGCCCTCTTCGGTCCATACCTGGGGCCTGCCGAACAGGTGCGCCGCCGAAGAAGCCAGCTTGGGGAAGTTGTTGTTGACGTCCCAGAGGCCGTCCGGCACGTGGACCGCCCATGGCACAAGCTGGCTCAGGTTGTCAATGCCCGGCACCTCCACGTGCCGCATGTCTCTGAAGTAGTCGCCCTCGTTCCGGATATGGTCCTCGGCCAGGTCCAACCGCAGCGCATGCTCCTCGTGGTTCAAGTGCACCAGGTACTCCACATTGTTCTTCGCGCACCAGTCCGCCTGCACCCCGAAGAAGCTGTCGCGGAAGATCCCGCTCCACACGTCCCAGTAGTCCGCCTTCGCCCGCCAGGCTTCGTCGGTCATCTTGGGCGCGAACAGAAGCGGCAGGTATGGCTGCAGGTCGTAACCCTTCTCTTGCCGGAATTCGTCCAGCAGCTTGGGCGTCCACGGCATGATGTAGGTGTAGTCGGGTTCGTCGCCGAAGAAGCCCAGAACCGTCTTGCCGAATTCGTCACCGACCGCCGCCTTGTAGGCTTCGTGCGTGATCTTCATGAACGCACGCGTGGCATCCGGATTCAGGTAGTCGATCAGTGAATACTGGCTGTCTTTGGCCCTCGTGCCGTCGGCCCGGGCCGACATGCGGGTAGGAGAACTGCGAAATACATGCCGGACCAGGATCAACTGCCACGGCTTTGGGTAGCCGGCTGCGCCTGGCGGCGGCGCCGGAGCCCTCCAATTAATTCCGCTGGCGCTGATCGGCACAACCTCACTCGCGCCGGTTTGCTCAAACACCGCCAGCGCGCCCAAAGTGTCCGGCGGCGTCGGCATCTTCAGCGTCTGGCCCGGCATTACGTTGATCCGTATGTCCGCGTCCAGCGCCTGCATGGTCAGTTCAGGGTATAGCTCGCTGACCAAGCCGCCCGCGAACCCGCTGGGGTAGTCGTATTCGTCCTGGAACCACACCTTCACGCCCCGCTTCTTGGCTTCCTGGATCACGAACTTCACCTGGGCCATGTGCTCCGGCGAAAGGTACTTCGGCTCGCCCACCGGCGAGACGTTGATCGCAAAGACGCCATTGGCCGACAGCCGGTCGAGATCCTGGACAATCCTGTCCATCTTTTCCTTGGCGTCCGGGCCGCTCAAACTCAGGTGCCCGATGGCGCCGTATTCGTGCGGCGGCGCTTTGAAGTTGGCGGCTGCCTCGCGGACCGACGGCACCGTAATCTGTTGCCAGGGCCTTTGCGCCATCAGCGCGAATGCGAATAGAAACGGGACGAGCGCCCGCGTCGGACCTCTCATATTCATCGACTTGCCTCCTGCCGATCTTCGCCTGATCCAGTGAAAAAAAAGCCCCCTAGCGGCCGCGGCCCAGTATGCACGGATGTGCCCTTCCGAGCCGCGGCCGTTAGGGAGCGGTTCTTAGGTTGCGGAATACTGTTACTGCCGCCGGAAAAGCCGGCCCGGGCACTCACATGTGCGCGGGCACGGCGTCAGAATACGAACCGCGCTACCACCTGGCCGGTTCGCCCCTGGCTACCCGAACTTGCGTTCATGTATCCGAAGCCGGACTGCGGAACGCCCGTCGTGGCATTCACCAGTTGCGTTTGCAAGGGGTTGCTGGCAGATGCGCCGGGGACGCTGATGCGGTTGAATACGTCGAAGAATTCTCCACGGATCTCAAGATTCGTCTTTTCCCAGATGTGGAAAATCCTGCCCAGGCTCATATTTTCTCCCGGCATGCGCCGGGCGCGGAAATCGCTGTAGTAGGGGGCGCCGTAGCCCCACGAGCCAGCCGGCGCATCGGTCCAGGCCGCCGGATTGTACAAGAAAATCTTGTTGGGATCGATGTGGCTGTTGGGGTTTTGTGTGTACAGCGGCACGCCGGGCACCCGGTTCATCAAGGTGCCGCGGAACAGCAACGTGCTGAGATTGTTCTGCGACCCGGGCGTCGCAATCAGGCCCCCGTTTTGGTACTGCATCGTTCCGGAAAGCGACCAGCCGCCGAAGGCCGCGCGAAAAGCCTTGTTCGACGTGAATTTGGGGAGAATGTAGTTGAACGAAACCACGAAAACCTGCGGCAGGTCGGAGCTCGACAGAGCCTTTAGGTTCCGGCGGTTGTATTCGTCGTTGATTACGCCGCCGCCATTGTAGTTTTCCGCTTCCACATCCAGCGTCTTCGACTTGGTGTACGCCACCGTCACGGCGAGACCGTACGACGTGCGTTTCGTAAGTTTCGCCTGTAAAGCGTCGTACCAGGTGTCGCCCAATGGCGCCCATGATTCCACCAGGCTGCCGAACTGCGGGTACGGCCGAAGGCTCTGCGCCACGGTCAACGTCATGGGGAATCCCGCGTACGGCGGTGTGCTGAATCCCCGTGAAGCGGCCAAGGTCGAATTCAGTGGGGACGTCAGTAACGTCCGGTCGGCCGCGTTGGTAATATCCAGGCCGGCCGCGGCGATCCGCTGCGGAGTCAGCGCGTTCAGGTCCCAGTAACTGCTCGACTGGAGCCACACGCCATGGTTGCCTACGTACGCGACCTCACCGGAAATGTTCGGGGTGATTTCGCGCTGAATCGCGATGTTCCACTGATTAATCCTCGGTGGACGGCCCGCGTTGCGATCCATATAGGTCGGGGGGTTGTTGATCTGGCCCGCTTGCGGCCGTATTCCCGGGCTCATGTTAATCGCGAAAATGTCATTCGTGGTGTACGGCAAGCCTGCGCCAAAAATTACCGCGGGCTGCCCGAAGGATGTCGAAGAGAAGCTCAGCGGGTTCCAGCCTACGCCGACCGGCGTGGGGCCGGCGCCATCCGGCGTGTTGCCGTAGGAAATGCCCCAACCCATCCGCAACACCATCTTCGAAGCGAACTGGTAAGCGATGCCCAGCCGCGGGCCAATGGCATACGGATACGTGGTCGTGAATTGGCAGTCGCATTTGCCCGCCCCGTACCCTTCATAAATCGTCGCGCCGAGCAAACCCCCAGCGGTCGGGTTCGGAATCGACGGCGCGAACATGCTGCTACGGTAAAACGCTTCCTCCGGTGCCGTCTGGCGGTCCCACCGGATGCCATAGTCGAGGGTCAGTTTGCGCGTGACCTTCCAGGTGTCTTGCAGGTACAACGCCATCGAGGTCTTGCGGTAGTCGGGATCTTGTGTGGGGCCAACGCTGGCGCTATCCACCAGTCCTAGCAGATAACTGGCGTACGGGAGTCCGATGGTATTACCCCCTACAGTCGCGGTCTGGAGATACGGAAGAGCCGTCTCGTTGCCGCTGAAATTGTAACTGGGAGCCGCGACGGCGTTCTTGTTGATGGTCGTGTCCAATCTCCACTGTAGACCGATCTTGTAGGTATGGTTGCCGCGGACGTTGGTAGCGTTCAGGTTCAACGTAGGCTTGTCGGCAAGGTTCACAACCGGGGAGCCCACCCCAATGCCGTAAGCCGTGCTGAACCCGCCCACCGTCGAATTCCCAAGACCGCCGACCACCGGCATGCCCGGGGTATAGCTGCCGTTCAGGCCAATCGAGGCCGGAACGAAAGCCAGGGAGGCCGGCAGATAGTTGTCGTTATGGTCGCCGCGCACGAAGCCAAACCCGAAGTGCAGCACCGTTGTGGGGCTGGCTATATAATCATAGTGCAGCTCATACGTGTCGGCGAAAATTTTCCGGTTGCGCTGCGAAGAAATTGGCGCCGGCAGGGCGTCGGCTCGGGCGTTGGCGTAGTACAGATAGTTCGACATATAGAAACTGAACTTCGATTTATCGCCTACATTCTGGTCGAGCTTGAGACTGGGGATGTGCCGCTTCTCCATACTCGGAGCAACCTGGTACCAGTTGTTCACCAAATTGCCATTCGTGGGAAGCGCCATCCAGTTGTTCTGAATGGTCAGCGCAACCGCGTTGAGGCGGCTGGTCGGGATGACGTTGCCCGGGAAGGGCGTGCGCGTGATCTGGCCATTCACCGTGGTGTTCGTGTTCGGATCGAAGATCATGTTCTGCAGGATGGCTCCGCCATTGATGTTGGTGCCCAGCGTCTTTTGCACCAGCGCCTGGCTGAAATCCCCGGTTCTCTCCGCAGTGGTAGGCATGGTTTGATAGCCGGTTCCCACGCCGAAAGTCCGGTACAGTTCCAGGTTGGCAAAGAAGAAAGTCTTGTTACGGCCGTTGTATATTTTGGGGATGACCACGGGGCCGCCGATGCCGCCGCCATAGTTCTTGGCCCGCGATACGGGCCTGGTGTGTTGGGTCGGCTGATCGGGCGAAATGGTGTAGGCTTTGCCCGCGTTGAGATCTTCGTTGCGCACGAAGGTGAATGCCACGCCATGCAGTCCGTTGGTGCCGCTCTTGGTGGTGAAGTTGAACAGGCCGCCGGTGATCTGGCCGAATTCAGCCGAGAAGTTGCTGCTCTGTAGCGTGAATTCCTGTAGCGCCTCCACCGCCGGTTGCTGTTCCAGCGTGTGCGACGGGTCCTCGTTCGCATTGGTGATGTCCTGGCCGTCGAGGAGAACCCGGTACGAGGTCGCCGGCGAGCCGTTGACTTTGATATTGGCCGACCCGGCGGGGGCCGTCACGCCGCCCACCACGCCCGGCATGATACCGGCAAACTCGAACGGGTCGCGCACGTTCGTCGTCGTGTTCGGCAGCGCATCCACGCGGTCCGTGCTCAGGTTGGCGTTGATCTCGGCGTTCTCCGTTCTGAGCAATGGCGCGTCGGCGGTGATGGTCACGGATTCTGTCGCCGAGCCGACTTTCAGGACGATATCGACACGCAAAACCTGGACCACCTCAACCGTGATGCCGTGCTGGACATACTTCTCGAATCCAGCCGCCGTTACCGTTAAATCGTAGCTCCCCGCAATGAGCGACGGTATCGTATAGTTGCCGGTCGCGGTCGAGACCGTGCTGTACTCCGCTCCCGTCGCCGTATCCCTGGCGAGAAGCGTTGCACCGGGGATCACGGCGCCGGTCGGATCCGTAATGGTCCCGGTGATGGTTCCGCGGTCGGTCTGAGCGAACGCGAGGACCATCGTCATCAAAAACAGAAACAGCAGTCGTATTACCGAACCACGATGTGGCAGGTAGAAACGCATGAGAAAACCTCCTTGTTCTTAAGCCTTTGCGGCTTGAAACCTAACCCCTGGAATCGTCCTCGGGACGGCAACGCGCCTTCGGACGAACTCAATACACGAAACCCACTATCCGGCGCCACCTATGCGTTTTACGTAGGCGCCGATATACAGCGCCGATTGTATTCGATGGCAAAAGCCGTGTCAAGGGGGAGATTCCACGCGGTGAAAAAACTTTTCAAGTCCAGACTCGGTATTCCGAAAATGCTCCGCGCCCGCATTCCAGGCCCTCCCCGGCACTGCGTTATCGTGGAAACATGCCGGCAGATCACGGGGATCAATCCCGCCCGGAGTTTCGACAACCATACCGCCAACGGGCGCGCCAGTGGAGCCGGATGGCTTGGGCCATGGCGGCTCTCTTTGCCAGTATGCCGGCGGCCAGCAAGCTCTTCCTGGGCGTTTGGGGATTCGATGGCGCCGCCGAGATTGCGTGCCTCTGCCTGATGCTCGGCACGTATTTCCACATCGTCGGACGGCGCAGAGGTCCGCCTATTCCGGACCCGGCAACCACGCTGGATCAAGCCATCCAGCTCGCATCGTCGGGCCAGATCGATGCCGCCATCGCCCGGCTGACGGAAACCATCCGCCTGAGCCCTCAATTGTGGCAGGCCTTCCAGTACCGCGGCGAGTTGTACCTTCGGCAACAGTCCTTCGATGCGGCGCTCCGGGACCTGAATGAGGCCATCCGATTGGCCCCGGAGGAGCCGCACCTGTACATCCTGCGTGAGCAAGCCCAGAGCCTTCCGGGCGAGGGGCAGCCTTAGCGCGCTACCAGCCGGGCTGGTCCGAGCAAGCCCGAAGCCGGCGGCGTTGGGGCGCCGCGGCCCATTCCAGCGGGGGCGGCGCCGGGGGGCATAGCCGGGGCTCCTGGAGCGCCTGGGGCGCCTGGCCCCCTGCCGCCTCGGCCGCCTCGGCCGCCACCCGCGGCAGCGGGAGCGCCAGCCGCAGCGGGCGGCGGACCGCCAGGACCGCGGCCTCCGGCCTCCGCGTACACCTGTATTTCCAGATCATTCGAGCCGGGTTTCAAAGCGTTAGTGATGTCCCAGCGATACGGTTGCCAGGCGTGCGCTTCCAGTTCCTTCCCGTTCAACTTGACCTTGGCGTAGTCGCGCACATCGGCGATTTCCAGAAACAGCCGTTTCCCCGCGGGCGCCGTGGGAGCGGTGAACTGCTTGCGGTACGTGGCCGGCCCGCCAAACGATGACGTGCCCAGATCCTGCCACGATTTCAGAGGCGTGGTCACCTGTTTGCCGTTCAGATCCAGCGCCCAGTCTCCGTCCAGTTCCGCCATAGTAGTGCCGGGTACCAAAGCCGGCTCCGGAGCGCCCACCTCGCTGGGCAGCGGCCCGACTACTATGACCTTCGTCTCATACGGTTCCAGCAGCAGCGGAACGCGCACGGAATCGTTTTCGGCAGTCTCGCCCGCGATGGGGTGAATCTCGCCCGTGCCCAGATCCCACACTTGCGCCTGGCCGTGCCCGGCGATGGTTGCGGTGCGCGATTCCTCCTTGTTGCTCTCATTGAAGAAGAGGTACATGTCGGCGTCGCTCCAAGTGCGGTGCGCGTAGGTCAATCGCGGGAACTCGGCGTCCAGCTTGACATCCGGTTTGGGAAGCGCCGCGATCACCTGCGGTGTGATGTCGCCGGAGGGTTCGATCAGCGTGGCGAAGCTCAGGTCGGGCGGACCCTTGGCATCCCGGAACGTCTTATCCACTATAAGGGTGGGAGTCTTGCCCACGAAGATCACCTTGCCGCCGGCTTTGACGAAGGCCTGAAAACGCTCGAGGCCGGTCTTCGTGATCACCGTTGAGGACGGTACCACGATGGCCCGGAAGACCTGCCCGCTGAGATCCTTGAAGCCGCCGTCCGCGATGGTCGCCACCGAGCTGAGCGACTGTTCGTCGAAGTAATCCCATCCCACCTGGTGTTCGTACAACTGCCAGCCCAGCTTGGTGGTGCTGAGGTCGGCGTCGTTGTCGCCCATCCACATGCTGTTGGCGGGATGGTACAGACCCACCTGCGCGGCCGGGCGTCCGATGCCCATCAGATAGCCGCCCCGGTTGGTGTACCACGCCAGCATGGCGCCCTGCGGCGGCGTCGCGGTTGTCTCCCCGCCGAAGCCGCGCCCGCCCGGGATGCGGATCTGCAGCTCGGTCACTCCCCGCACCATTTGAAAATCCAACTGGAACTTGCCGTCGATGCCCGGTCCGCCGGCCGATTCGGTCCAGACCTTGGGTTTGCCGAACAGGTGGGCCGCCGAGGACGCGATTTTGGGGAAGTTGTTGTTGACCCGCCACGTTCCGTCCGGCGTGTGGATGGCGCTGGGCACAAGCTGGCTCAGATTATCGATTCCCGGCACTTCCACGTAGCGGTTGTCGCGGAAGTAATCGCCCTCGCTTCGGACCAGGGCCATCATGGTCTCTTCGTGGTTCAGGTGTACCAGGTATTCCACGTTGTACTTCTTACACCAGGCGGCCTGCTCTCCGAAGAAGCTGTTTTGGAAGATGCCGCTCCAGACGTCCCAGTAGTCGGCTTTGGCCCGCTGCGCTTCATCCGACAGTTTGCCGGCGAAGAACTGGGAGATGTAGGGCTTCAGATCGTACCCTTTCCGCGCCTGAAACTCTTCCAGCAGTTTGGGTGTCCAGGGCGTGCCGCTGATGGAATAATCCGGCTCATCGCCAAAGAATCCCAGAACGGTGTTGCCGAACTCATCGCCGACCGCCTGCCGGTAGGTCTCGTGCGTCACCGTAAGGAACGCGCGGGTGGCCTCCGGATCCAGGTAATCGATGAGGGAGTAAAGGCCGTCCTTGGCTCGGGTGCCATCCTCGCGATTGCTGGCCCGTGTCGGCGAGCTGATGTAAATGTGCCGTACGAAGACCAGCTCCCAGTCGTAATGCGGCTCATTCGGGGTGGTGCCTTCGGCCGGCACGATATATTTGAGCTGGCCGTCCGCGGGAATCGGAATCTGAATTACGTTGCGTAATTGTTGGTCTCGGGTTGTCTCCACTGCCATGATGGCGAGAGTGTCCGGCGGCACCGGCATCGCGAACCTCTGGCCGGGCGCGACGCGGACGTGGATGTCGGCCATGATGCCCTGCATGGCGAGTTGCGGGTATTTTTTGATCATCAGGCCGCCGGCAAACCCGCTGGGGTAGTCGCATTCGTCCTGGATCCACAGCTTCATCCCGCGCTTCTTGGCCTCCTGAACCACGAACTTCACCTGGGCCATGTGCTCCGGCGAAAGGTACTCCGGCGCGCCGCGTCCCGGCGACATGTTCACTATGAAGACGCCATTGGCCGAGAGCCGGTCGAGATCCTGGACGATTCTGGCCATCCGTTCCTTGGCGTCCGGACCGTTCCAACCCATAAAGGGCTGGATAGCGCCGTAATAGTGCGGCGGTGCTTTGAAGTTGGCGGCCACGTCGCGCACCGACGGAACCGTGATTTGTTGCCAGGGCCGTTGCGCCGGCAAGACTGCGGCCAGCAACGGAATGACCGCTAGCCCAACTTCCGCAGTTGAGGTGACTCCGCAACTTTTTTTGGCCTGTTTTAAGGCTGCCGAACCCAGCGGACAAGAGAGCCGTCTTTTGTTTCCATCACGCTGTTGCCGCGGCTGAGTTTCAGAGTTCCGAAAAGCCGATGTAGTGACGACCAACCCTCTTGAATCGGAGCCGTAGATCCGTAGTATGGAGCTATGTACGTGCGGCCCTGCTATCGGAGGAAGGACGGCAAGCGCCACGCTTACTGGGCCCTGGTAGAGAGCTATCGCACCCAGCGCGGACCGCGGCAGCGCGTGGTGGCTTGGCTGGGCGCGATGGATGAACGTGGCCGCCTGGGAGTGAAGCGCTGTGCCGAAGGGAGGACCACCCAGCAGGGCAGCTTGTTTCTGGAGGCTCAGCCGGAATGGGTGGAAGTCGATGTGAAGCGGGTGCATGTCGAGCGCAGCCGGAAATTCGGCGGCCCCTGGCTGGGGCTGGAGCTGCTGCGCCGGCTGGATCTGGATCGCTTTCTGGAAGAGAAGCTGCCCCAAGGACGAGAAGAGATTCCCTGGCCGCTGATGGCGACAGTGCTGGTGCTCGGGCAACTGTGCGACCCCTCCAGTGAGTTGCACTGGGCAGAGCGGTTCTACGAATCCAGCGCGCTACCGGACCTGTTGAGTGTGCCGGTCGAGAAGGTCAACGAGGACCGCTTGTACCGGGCGCTGGATGCTTTGCTGCCGCACAAGCCGGCGCTGGAGAAACACCTGAAGGAGAAGCTGGGAGAGTTGTTCGAGCTGGACTACGATCTGCTGCTGTATGACGTGACCAGCACGTACTTTGAAGGTCAGGCGGAGAAGAACTCGCAAGCGCAGCGGGGCTATTCGCGCGACCATCGGCCGGACTGCAAGCAAGTCAACATCGCCCTGGTAGTGAGCCGTTGCGGGATGCCGCTGGGCTACGAGATCTTCGCCGGCAATCGCAACGACGCCACCACGCTGGAAGAGATGGTCGGGCACATCGAAGGGCTCTATGGCCGGGCTAGCCGGATCTGGGTCATGGACCGCGGGATGGCGGGCGAGGACAACGTGGAGTTCCTGCGCGAAGGTGGGCGGCGCTACATCGTAGGGACGGCGAAGAACTCCATGCGCAAGTTCGAGCAGGAGTTGCTGAGCGAAGACTGGCGGTTGGTGCATGCGGGGCTGGAAGTTCGCATCACACCGGCGCCGGGCGGGGAGGAGGTTTTCATCCTGTGCCGCAGCGCGGAGCGGCGGGCCAAAGAGCAGGCCATGCACGAGCGTTTCGAGAAGCGCATTGAGGAAGGCCTCGGAAAGATCCAGACCAGTTGCCTGAAGAAGAAACAGAAGCCGGTGACGATCGCCACACGAGTGGGCCGGTTGCTGGGGCGGAACACGCGAGCGGCCGCGCTGTTCGAAGTGAAAGTGGAAACGGACGGCGGCGGGTTCGCTCGCCTGCGGTGGTCGAAGGTGGAAGCCTGGAGAGAGTGGGCGCGCTTGAGTGAGGGCTGTTACGTGCTGCGCAGCAACGTGACCGATTGGAGCCCGGAAGATCTGTGGCGGGCCTACATCCAGTTGACCGAGGCCGAGGCAGCGTTTCACATTCACAAGTCCGACCTGGGGATCCGCCCGGTGCGGCATCAGAAAGAAGATCGAGTGCAGGCCCACATCCTGGTTTGCTTTTTGGCCTATGTGCTCTGGAAGACTCTCGCCGCGAGTTGCCGCGAGGCGGGACTGGGAGACGAACCGAGGCAAGTGTTCGAGGCCCTGTCGGAGATCGCGATGGTCGATGTGGTGCTGCCGACCAGATCCGGGCAAGTGATCCGCAAGCGTTGCATCAGCCGGGCCACCGAGCACCAGCAGATCTTGCTCCAGCGGCTCGGCCTGAAGCTGCCCAGCGCACTGGAACGAGCGGCAATGTAGTGGAAACTCGCCCATGCGGCGCTTGAAAGCAAAGAGTTTATTCTTCCAACTGCGGAACTTGGGCTAGCGTACTCAGAACCTTCTTCATGTGAGACTCCTTCGAAACGGTTGGCAGGCGGGAGCGCCTGCCCCACAAAAACGCAAGCCTTGTGGGCCAAAGTGGGACAGACGCTTCCGTCTGTCAACTCGCGAACTTTAACAGCTTCTCAACCTCTACCGCGCCACCAGACGAACCGGACCCAATAGGCCCGAAGTCGCCGGCGACGCACCGCCGCGGTTCGCCGGCGCGGCGCCGTATACGGGAGCCGCGCCCGGAGCGCCCTGCCCCCTGCCGCCTCGGCCGCCTCGGCCGCCTCGGCCGCCGCCAGCCGCGCCAGCCGCAGCCGGAGGCGCCCCCATGCCTCCACGGCCCGAGGCCGTCGCGTACACCTGTACCTCCAAATCATTGGAGCCGGTCTTCAGAGCGCTGGTGATGTCCCAACGGTAGGGTTGCCAGGCGTGTGCTTCGAATTCCTTCCCGTTCACCTTCACCTTGGCGTAATCGTGCACATCGCCGATTTCCAAATACACCCGCTTCCCCGCCGGCGCGGCGGCGGCCGTGAACTGCTTGCGATACGTGGCCGGACCCGCAAACGATGTCGTGCCCAGATCTTCCCACGATTTCAGCGGCGTGTCGACCTGCTTGCCATTCAGATCCAAGGCCCAGTCTCCGCCCAGTTCCGCGAGCGTATCGCTGGATGCAAAAGAGGGCTCCGGAGCGGCTACCCCAGCGGGAAGCGGCCCGACTACAACCACTTTCGCTTCGTAGGGTCCCAGCACCAGCGGAAAACGCACGGAATCGCCCGCCGCCGTGGCGGCGGACATAGCATGAATCTCGCCCGTGCCCAGGTCCCACGCCTGCGCCTGGCCGTGCCCGGCGATGGTTGCGACGCGCGATTCTTCTTTGTCGCTCTCATTGAAGAAGAGGTACATATCGCCGTCGCTCCAGGTCCGGTGCGCGTACGTCAATCGCGGAAACTCGGCGTCCAGCTTCACATCCGGCTTGGGCAGCGCCGCGAGCACGCGCGCCGTGATGTCGCCCGAAGGCTCGATCAGCGTCGCGAAGCTCAGGTCGGGCACGTCCTTGGCATTCAGAAACGTCTTGTCCACCACTATCTTCGGCGTCTCGCCCACGAAGATCACCTTGCCGCCGGCTTTGACGAACGCCCTAAAACGCTCCAGACCGGTCCGCGTGATCACCGACGAGGACGGAACCACGATAGCCCGGAAGACCTGGCCGCTGAGATCCTTGAAACCGCCATCGGCGATAGTGGCCACCGAGCTGAGCGATTGCTCGTCGAAGTAATCCCACTCCACCTGGTGTTCATACAACTGCCAGCCCAGCTTCGTCGTGCTGGGGTCGGCTTCTTCGTCGCCCATCCACATGCTGTTGACCGGGTGGTAGAGACCCACCTGCGCGGCCGGGCGTCCAATGGCCATCAGATAGCCGCCCCGGTCGGCGTACCACGCAATCATGGACGCCTCCGGCGGCACGGCTGGCGGTGGACCGGTGGGCGCCAGGGACGGGTCTCCAAAACCGCGGACCGGAACTCGGATCTGGAGAGCGTTTACTCCTCGCACCAGTTGAAAATCCAACTGGTATTTGCCATCGATGCCCGGTCCGCCTCCCTCTTCGGCCCAGACCTTGGGCTTGCCAAACAGGTGCGCGGCCGAAGATGCCAGCTTGGGGAAATTATTGTTGATCCGCCACGTTCCGTCCGGTCTGTGGACCAGACTTGGCAGAAGCTGGCTCAGGTTATCGATCCCAGGTACCTGCGGGTATCGCTCGTCCCGGAAGAAGTCGCCCTCGCTGCGAACCAGGGCCGTCATGGTCTCTTCATGGTTCAGGTGCACCAGGTATTCCACGTTGTACTTGGCGCACCACTCGGCTTGGACGCCGAAGAAGCTATTTCGGAAGATGCCGCTCCAAACGTCCCAGTAGTCGGCTTTGGCCCGCTGCTCCTCATCCGACAGTTTGCCGGCGAAGAACCGGGTGATGTAGGGCTTCAGATCGTACCCTTTTTGCGCCTGAAATTCTTCCAGCAGTTTGGGAGTCCAGGGCGAGCCGGCGATGGAATAGTCCGGCTCATCGCCAAAGAACCCCAGCACGGTTTTGCCGAACTCATCGCCGATGGCCTGCCGGTAGGTTTCGTGCACGATCTTGATGAAGGCGCGGGTGGCATCCGGATCCAGGTAGTCGATCAGAGTGTAATAGGCGTCTTTGGCGCGGGTGCCGTCCTCGCGATTGAAGTTCCGCGTCGGCGAGCTGACGTAAATGTGCCGCACGAAAACCACCTCCCACGCGTAACTGGGCTCATTCGGAGTCGAGCCTTCGTTGGGCACGGTCCACTTGAGCTGGCCGTCCGCGGGAACCGGAATTTGAACTGTGTTGTGCAATGTTCCGTCCCGGGCTGTCTCCGTTGCCATGATTCCGAGAGTGTCCGACGGCACCGGCATGGTGAGCGTCTGGCCGGGCGCCACGTGAACGTGGATATCGGCCACGATGCCCTGCATGCCGAGTTGCGGGTATAGTTGGCGGATTTTGCCGCCGGCAAACCCGCTGGGGTAGTCGGATTCGTCCTGCAGCCATATCTTCATCCCCCGCTTCTTGGCCTCCTGAACGATGAACTTCATCTGGGCCATGTGCTCTGGCGAGAGGTATGCCGGGATGCCGCGTCCGGGCGAGACGTTCACTATGAAGATGCCATTGGCCGACAGCCGGTCGAGGTCCTGCACGATCCTGGCCTTCCTTTCGTTGGCGTCCGGGCCGTTCCAACTGGTAAAGGGCTGGATGGCGCCGTATTCGTGCGGCGGCGCTTTGAAGTTGGCGGCCACGTCGCGCACCGACGGAACCGTGATTTGTTGCCAGGGCCGTTGCGCCGGCAAGACAGCGGCCAGCAACGGAATCAGGGCTAGCGTACTCAATACCTTTTTCATAATGCGATCCCTTCGAAACAAGGTAGGACAGACGATCGTCTTTTGTCGTCTGTCAACCCGGCGATTCTTCACAGCTTCTCCCCTTCAGCGTGCCACCACGCGAACCGGACCTAGCAGGCCCGAAGACGCAGGCGTCGCATTGCCGCGACCCCTTCCGCCAGCAGCGGCCCCGGCAGCGGCTGGCGCGCCCGCGGCTCCCGGCGCGGTTTGGCCCCTGCCGCCCCTGCCGCCTCGGCCGCCCGCACCCGCGGCGCCGGGCGCGGCAGCCGCGGCCGGAGGCGGAGCTCCAAAGCCTCCGCGGCCGCCGCCCGCCACCGCACGCACTTCCACTTCCAGATCGTTCGCGCCCGGCTTCACCACATTGGTCAACTCCCAACGATACGGCGGCCACGCGTGGCCTTCCAACTCTTTCCCGTTCACTTTCACCCGCGCGTAGTCGTGCACATCGGCCATTTCCAGGAACAGCCGCTTACCCGCGGGCACGGCGGAAATCGTGAACTGCTTGCGATACGTGGCCGGGCCGGCGAACGATGTCGCCCCCAAGTCCTCCCACGATTTCAGCGGCGTGGTCAACTGTTTGCCATTCAAGTCCAGCATCCAGTCTCCGCCCAGGTCCGCGAGAGTGTTGCCGGATACCAAGGAGGGCTCCGGAGCAGCCACCCCGCTGGGCAGCGGCCCCACCACCACAACCTTGGTTTCATAAGGTCCGAGCACCAGCGAGAAGCGCACGGAATCGCCCTCCGCGGTGGCGCCGGAAATGGGATGAATCTCGCCCGTAGTCAGGTCCCACACCTGCGCCTGGCCGCGGCCGGCGATGGTCGCGGTGCGCGACTGCTCCTGGTTGCCCTCGTTGAAGAAGAAATACATGTCGGCGTCGCGCCAGCGCCGGTGATTGTACGTCAGCCGCTGCCACTGGCTATCCAGCGCCACATCCGGCTTGGGAAGCGCCCCGATGACGCGCTCGGTGATGTCGCCCGAAGGCTCGATGAGCGTGGCGAAGCTCAGGTCGGGCGCGGCATCCTTGGCATTCAAGAACGTCTTGTCCACCACCAGCGTGGGCGTCTTCCCCACGAAAATCAGCTTGCCGCCCGCTTTCACGAAGGCCTGAAAACGCTCCAGGCCGGTCTTCGAAATCACCAACGAGGACGGAATCACGATGGCCCGGAACACCTGCCCGCTGAGATCCTTGAAGCCGCCATCGGCGATGGTTGCCACCGAGTCGAGCGATTGCTCGTCGAAGTAATCCCAATCCACCTGGTGTTCCAGCAACTGCCAACCCAGCTTGGTCATACTGCGGTCGGCCTCTTCGTCGCCCATCCACATGCTGTTGGAGGGATAGTACAGGCCCACTTGCGCCGCCGGGCGTCCGATGGCCATCAAATAGCCGGCTCGGTCGGTGTACCACGCCAGCATGGGCGCCTGTGGCGGCAGGGCTCCCCCTCCGCCGGGACCGCGCGCGATCCCGATCTGTAACGCGTTGATTCCCCTTACCACTTGAAAATCCAATTGGAACTTGCCGTCGATGCCCAATCCCCCGGCCGACTCGGTCCACACCTGGGGCCTGCCGAACAGGTGCGCCGCCGAAGAAGCCAGCTTGGGAAAGTTGTTATCTTCGTTCCAGGTCGCGTCAAACGCGTGAATCCGGTTCGGCACAAGCTGGCTCAGGTTGTCGATGCCCGGCACCTCCACGTGCCGCATGTCTCTCAGGTAATCGCCCTCGTTCCGGATATGGTCCTCGGGCAGGTCCAGCCTCAGCGCGTGTTCTTCGTGGTTCAGGTGGACCAGGTACTCTACGTTGTTCTTCGCGCACCAGTCCGCCTGCACCCCGAAGAAGTTCTCGCGGAACAGTCCGCTCCACACGTCCCAGTAGTCCGCCTTTGCGCGCCAGGCTTCGTCGGTCATCTTGGGCGCGAATAGAAGCGGCAGGTAGGGCTGCAGGTCGTAGCCCTTCTGTTGCCGGAAATCTTCAAGCAGCTTGGGCGTCCACGGCATGAAGCCGGTGTAGTCGGGCTCGTCGCCGAAGAAGCCCAGCACGGTCGTGCCGAAGTCGTCCCCGACCGCCGCCTTGTACGTTTCGTGGGTGATTTTGAGGAACGCGCGCGTGGCATCCGGATTCAGGTAGTCGATCAGCGAATACTGGCTGTCTTTGGCACGGGTGCCGTCGGCCCGGGCCGACATGCGGGTAGGAGAACTGCGAAAGATATGCCGCACCAGGATCAGCTCCCACGGTTTCGGATAGCCGCCTGCGCCGGGCGGTGGCGCCGGGGCCCTCCAATTAATTCCGCTGGCGCTGATCGGCACAACCTGCGAGGTGCCGGTTTGCTCAAACACCGCCAGCGCGCCCAAAGTGTCCGGCGGCGTCGGCATCTTCAGCGTCTGGCCCGGCATCACGGTGATGCGTATGTCCGCGTCCAGCCCCTGCATGGTCAGTTCGGGGTATTGCTCGCTGATCTTGCCGCCGGCAAACCCGCTCGGGTAGTCGTATTCGTCTTCGATCCAGAGCTTCATCCCCCGCTTCTTGGCTTCCTCGACCACGAACTTCACTTGCGCCATGTGCTCCGGCGAAAGGTACGCCGGCTCGCCGCGCCCCGGCGACATGTTCACGATGAAGATGCCATTGGCCGAGAGCCGGTCCAGGTCCTGGACGATCCTGGCCTTCCTTTCGTTGGCGTCCGGACCGTTCCACCCCATGAACGGCTGGATGGCGCCGTACTCGTGCGGCGGCGTCTTGAAGTTGGCGGCCACGTCGCGCACCGACGGCACCGTGATTTCCTGCCAGGGCCGTTGGGCCGGCAACACGGCGGCCAACAGCGGAATGAAAGCTAGCGTACTCAATACCTTTTTCATATGACTCCTTCAGAGGTGGGGCATGCTTTCGCTTGCCCATCGCCCCCTTCCTTCACCGCGCCACCAGCGTAACCGGCCCCAGCAAGCCCGAAACCGGCGGCGGCGCATTGCCGCGCCCCCTGCCTCCGCCAAAGCCGCCTGCCGGAGCTCCCGGCACTCCCGGCGCGCCTTGCCCTCTACCGCCCCGGCCGCCCCGGCCGCCCCGGCCACCCGCACCAGCCGCACCGGCTGCCGGAGCCGGAGGCGGACCGCCAAAGCCGCGGCCACTCGCCGTCGTGCGCACTTCCACTTCCAGATCGTTCGCGCCCGGTTTCACCACGTTGGTCACGTCCCAACGGTACGGCTGCCAGGCGTGGCCCTCCAACTCTTTCCCGTTCAACTTCACCCGCGCGTAATCGTTCACATCGGCGATTTCCAGAAATACCCGCTTCCCCGCCGGCGCGGCGGCGGCCGTGAACTGCTTGCGATACGTGGCCGGACCCGCAAACGATGTCGTGCCCAGATCCTCCCACGATTTCAGAGGCGTGCTCAACTGTTTGCCGTTCAGATCTAACGCCCAATCTCCGTCCAACACCGCCAGAGTGTCGCCGGCGGCCAATGACGGCTCCGGAGCGGCCACCCTGCTGGGAAGCGGCCCCACCACGACGACCTTCGTTTCGTACGGTCCCAGCACCAGCGAAAAGCGCACGGAATCGCCCTCGGCAGTGGCGCCCGACATGGGATGAATCTCACCCGTGCCCAAGTCCCACGCCTGCGCCTGCCCGCGGCCGGCGATGGTTGCGACCCGCGACTCTTCCTTATTGCTCTCGTTGAAGAAGTAGTACAAGTCTCCGTCGCGCCAGCTCCGGCGCGTGTACGTCAGCCGCTGCCACGGGCTGTCCAGCCTCACATCCGGTTTCGGCAGAGCGGCCAGCACGCGCGCCGTGATGTCGCCCGAAGGCTCGATCAGCGTGGCGAAGCTCAGGTCGGGCGTGCCCTTGGCATCCAAGAACGTCTTGTCCACCACCAGCGTCGGAGTTTTACCCACGAAAATCACCTTGCCGCCGGCTTTGACGAAGGCCTGAAAACGCTCCAGCCCGGTCTTCGAAATCACCAGCGTGGACGGAACCACGATGGCCCGGAACACCTGCCCGCTGAGGTCCTTGAAGCCGCCGTCGGCGATGGTCGCCACCGAGCTGAGCGATTGCTCGTCGAAGTAATCCCAATCCACCTGGTGCTCCAGCAACTGCCAGCCCAGCTTGGTCGTGCTGCGGTCGGCCTCTTCGTCGCCCATCCACATGCTGTTGGCGGGATGATACAGACCCACTTGCGCCGCCGGGCGTCCGATGGCCATCAAATAACCGGCCCGGTTGGTGTACCACGCCAGCATCGAGGCCTGCGGAGGCATGGCGGGCGCAGGCCCGGCCGGGCCTTCGCCATTCGAGCCGGGCCGCCCCACTGGGATGCGGATCTGCAGCGCGTTCACGCCCCTCACCAGTTGAAAATCCAACTGGAACTTGCCATCGATGCCAGTACCGCCGCCTTCCTCGGCCCAGACCTTCGGCTTGCCGAACAGGTGCGCGGCCGAAGAGGCCAGTTTGGGAAAGTTGTTGTTGACATCCCACGTCCCATCCGGCGTGTGAACCGCGTATGGCACAAGCTGGTTCAGGTTGTCGATACCCGGCACCTCCACGTACCGCATGTCTCTGAAGAAGTCGCCCTCGTTGCGGATCAGGTCCTCGGGGCGGGCCAGGTTCAGCATCAGCTCTTCGTGGTTCAGGTGGACCAGGTAATCCAGTTTGTTCTGCGCGCACCACTCGGCCTGCACCCCGAAGAAGGTGTTGCGGAAGATTCCGCTCCAGACGTCGTAGTAGTCCGCCTTGACGCGCCAAGCCTGGTCGGTCATCTTGGGCGCGAACAGCAGCGGCAGGTAGGGCTGCAGGTCGTAGCCCTTCTGCTGCCGGAAATCGTCCAGCAGCTTGGGCGTCCAGGGTATGAAGCCGGTGTAATCGGGCTCGTCGCCGAAGAAGCCCAGCACGGTCTTGCCAAACTCGTCCCCGAACAGCCCCTTGTAGACCTCGTGCGTGGTCTTGAGGAAGGCGCGCGTGGCATCCGCGTCCAGGTAGTCGATAAGCGAGTACAGGGAATCCTTGGCGGTGGTGCCGTCCTCGCGATTGATATAGCGCGTGGGAGAACTGCGGTACACGTGCCGGATGATCACCAGCTCTATCGGCCGGACCGGGCCGTTCGCGGCCTGCGGCTGCGGGGTCCACTTGATCTGTCCGTTGCGGATGGGCACCACCTGCGCGGTGCCCGCGGCGTCGACGTAAAACGCGCCCAACGCACCTTCCGGCGCGGATATCGAAAGCGTTTGGCCGGGGGCCACGCTGATGCGCGTATCGGCCACAATCCCCTGCATCGCGAGCTGCGGGTACTCCTTGCTGATCAAGCCGCCGGCGAAGCCGCTCGGGTAGCTGCCTTCATCCGCGATCCACACCTTCATGCCGCGCTTGGCCGCTTCCTCGACGCCGAATTTGATGAGGGCCAGGTGCTCCGGTGAAAGGTATTTGGGGCTCATGTGCTGCGACGGCCCGAAGTTAATGATGTAGACGCCGTTGGCCACCAGCGCATCGAGCTCGCTGACGATCCTCTCCTTGGTAAGCTCGCCGCCCCAAATGGCCCAATGAATGGCCCCGTATTCGCGTGGCGGCGTCTTGAAATTCGCGGCTGCGTCGCCGACCGACGGAACCGTGATCTGCTGCCACGGCCGCTGCGCCAGCAACGCTACCGCCAGGAGTGGAAACAGAAGCATCTTCATCGCAGTCTTCATTTCGAAACACCTCGGGATCTTAAGGTCTCTTTCAGTTTAAGACTATACTCCCCAGTCGGAGGTTACAGGCGCGCCAGCCGGCACATTGCACTATTGGAGCGATATTTCATTTTGCGGGCGCCCTTGCGGAGTCGCCCCGCGGCGGCACATTCGATCGGCCTGGGTCGACGGGAAGCTTGAACGCCTCGGGCGGGTCCGGGTGCGCCGGGTCGAACGGCTGGTAGTCGTCCACAATGTACTTGGCCAGTTCGAGATGGTTGGCCTGAATGCCCTCGACGATGCACTTGGCCAGCTCGTAGGCGCCGTAATCGCTGTGATGCGTGGCGTCGCGGCCGCCGCTGAATGCCAGAGGCGCCTTTTCCGGTCCCAGCGCTTCGTAGAACTTGATGCTCATGGCGGTCAGGTCGATGAGCGCCACGTTCTCTTCCTTGGCGGTTTGCCGCACGGACTCCGGAAAGTCGCCAAGCGTGTTCCGGATCTTCCCCTGGTCGTCGAAATTGCGGCGCTGCATGGGCGTTACGAGGACCGGAATCGCTCCCCGCCGCCGCGCTTCCGCGATGAAGACCTTGAGGTACGCCCTGTGGGTGGTGAACGGCTCCACGTAGGTCTGCGGCCAGTTCACCTTCATGTCGTTATGGCCGAACTGCATGAACAGGTAATCGCCCTTCTTCATCTGGCTCAGAATCTTGTCAAGCCGCAATCCGGTGATGAACGACTTCAGCGTCTCGCCCGATTCGGCGTGGTTGGCAACCGCCACGCCGGGCTTGAAGAAGCGGGGCAGCATCTGCCCCCAGCTCGCGGTGGGCTCGCGCGGCTGGTCGGTGACGGTGGAGTCGCCCGCGATGAACACCGTGGGGATGTTCTCCACCTTGTCGATCCGCATACTGTCCACGCAGGGCCGCGTGTTGCTGAATTCCAGTGTCAGTTTGTCGTCCCAGTGGAGGACGCCCTGCTCGCGGTCGTTCAGTCGCACCTGGTCGCCGCCGGGCGCGTTCCGCGGAGGCGGCGGGAGCCTGAAGTTGCGCACGTTGACAACGAACGTGCGGGTCTCAAATTGCTCGGCGGCCGTGGCCACTTTCTCCACCATGAGCCGTCGAGATTCGGCTTTGACGGTGGCGACACACGCCGCCGCGGCATCGCCGAACGTGATGGCAATGTTGTAGTTGCCTTCCGGCGCCGCCACCGAAAAAAAGAACGGTTTCTCGCTGGTGACCCCGCTCGCGATTGGCATTGGAGTGGTCCCCAGGTCGAAGCCGTAGCCAACTTCCTTGGTGTACGCGGTGCCCGGCAAGACCTTGACGTAACCCGGCTTGGTGGCGCCGACGCCGAAATCGAATGCGAACGAAGTAGCCGGTTCGGCCGCGCCGCCTGGCCCGGCAATCAGGACCGCAAGGCCCATCAGCGAAAATCGGGAAGCGTATTTTGACATGTTGGTCTCATCCAATTTTAGAAGCTTGTGGGGCAGATTTGTAATCTGCGGCCGATTGTGAATCGGCCTGCTGCCCTTGTACGCGCTCGCCGCCCCCGTTTGCGGCTTTGCCGCTGCGCGGGGCAGGATGCCATCCTGCGGCGGGTGGGCAACCCGCCAGTTGCGGCGATTGCCAATCGCCGCGCCGGATGCCATCCGGCCCCACAGGCTGATAGCATGAGCTTCTCCAAGGAGGATGCCTGCATGAGGCGCAATCCGTTGCTGGGCGCGATCTCTCTCGTTCTGCTTGCCGGGCCCGCCGTGGTCGACGCCGCCACAAGGTAATGTCTGGATTGGCGGCGCGGACCAGCTCACGCCCCCCCACGACGACATGCTGCTCAAATTCACTCGCGACGGGAAATTCCTGATGCAAATCGGCAAGCCCCTTCAGAGCAAAGGCAGCGATGACACGCAGAATCTGCGCCTGCCGGCCAAGACTCTGGTCGACCCCAAGACCGATGAACTCTACGTCGCCGACGGCTACGGCAACCACCGCGTGATGGTGTTCGACGCCGATACCGGCCAGTACAAACGGCATTGGGGCGCCTACGGCCACAAACCCGACGACACCATCCTCCCCTACAAGCCGGGTGATCCGCCGTCCCCGCAGTTCCGCAATCCGGTGCACTGCGTCGCACTCTCGCACGACGGCTTGTTGTACGTCTGCGACCGCGGAAACGACCGGATTCAGGTTTTCAAACCGGACGGCACTTTCGTCAAGGAAGTCTTCATCGAAAAGGAGACCTTAGGCTCCGGGTCGGTGTTCGACATCGCGTTCTCGCAGGATCCCCAGCAGAAGTATATGTATGTCGCGGACGGGGAAAACCAACAGGTCCACATTCTGGACCGCCAGTCACTCGAGGTTCTAACCAGCTTTGGCGACGGCGGGCGCCAGCCCGGCCAGTTCTACGGAGTGCACAGCATCGCCACCGATGCGAAGGGCAACATTTATACCACGGAAACCTACCGCGGCCAGCGCGTGCAAAAGTTCGTTTATAAAGGGCTGGCCCCGGTCACCGGCAAAGACCAGGGCGTCGTGTGGCCCAAAGCGAAGCGCTAATCCGCAGTGTGCGGCGTAGAGCGGCGTTACCCAGGGTCCCCGCGAAGCTCCTGCTGTAACACCCCCGGCCCCCCGCCCCCCTGCTATCATTATCTCGATGCGATGAGCTACCTCCGGTCCCTGCTCTTCTCCATTCCCCTGATCTTCCTCTTCACCGTCTTCATGGGCGCTCTGTCGCTCGTCGCTTCCTTCTTCGACCGCACCGGCAACTCGCAGCATCGCATCGCCCGCATCTGGGGAAAAATGCTGCTGGCCGTCAGCTTCATCCACGTCCGCGCCGAGGGCCTGGAGAAACTCGACCCTCGCGGCAGCTACGTCTTCGTCGCCAACCACGCCAGCTTCATGGATATCCCCGCCATCCTTTCGCGGCTTCCCTACCAGTTCCGGTTCTTCGCCAAGACCGGGCTTTTCAGAATCCCCTTCCTCGGTACGCACCTCCGCCGCGCGGGGCACCTGACGGTGGATCGCTCCAGCGCCCGCGCTTCGCTCAAGAGCATGAGCGCGGGCGCCCGCTTGATCGCCGAGCGCGGTGTGTCCGTGCTGCTTTTCCCCGAAGGCGGCCGCTCGCCCCACGGCCTTCGCGATTTCAAGGATGGCGCGGCCTACATCGCCATCAAGGCCGGCGTGCCGGTTGTGCCCATCGCCATCGTGGGCATGCGCCGGCTGCTCCCCATGGGCTCGATTCACATCCGCCGCGGCAACGTCCTCCTGCGCGCCGGCGACCCCATTCCCACCGCGGGCCTCAAGCCCTCCGGCCACACGGAGCTCACCCAACGCCTCTACTGTGAGGTATCGCACCTGCTCGAAGAGCCCGCTCACACCCCCGCGCGCTAAGCTTGAATTATGCGCCCTGCTATATGGCGGCTCCTCGGCGTGGCGTTGTGCTTTCTTCCCGCGCTGCCGGCCGCTGAATTCACCACCTACATCGGCGATGTCAACGATTACCACGTCGCGCGCGTCGCCGCCGATTCCACCGGAAACACCTACCTCGCCGGCAGCCGTATTGTCGGCGCCTTGTCCGAAGCCGTCGTCATGAAACTCGACCCCTCCGGCAAGATCGTCCTGTTCATCATTCTCAGCGGCAAGGGCAGTGACGCAGCCAACGACCTGGCCGTGGACACCGCCGGCAACATCTATGTCGCCGGCTCCACATTCTCCCCGGATTTCCCGCTGCACAATCCATTTCAATCCACGCCCGGCCCCGGCTTTCTGGCCAAACTTAGCGCCGATGGCAGCCAGTTGCTCTACTCCACCTACTTCCCGGAAGCCATCAAGGCGCTGGCCGTGGACGCCGCCGGCAATGTCTACGTGACTGGCACGACGTACTTGACCAGCTTCCCCGTCACCCCCGGCCTGCCCGCCGGATCGGTCTCGATGGCCCCGGCTGGGATGACCTGCGGCGCGTTCCTCACCAAGATCTCCGCCGACGGCTCGCACCTTGTCTATTCGGCGCTCTTGGCCGGCTACAATGTGAATTGCGGCGCGGGCAGCAGTTGCTACACCGGCGGCCGCTACACCACCGGCGTCTCCGTGGCAGTGGACGCGGCTGGCGAAGCCTACATGACCGGCAACACCAACACCGTCGACCTGCCCACCACGGCCGGCGCTTTTCTGACCAATGGCACCGGCGCTTTCGTGGCCAAAGTGAACGCCGCCGGATCGGCTCTGGCATACCTCACCTACATCAGCGCCACCAACTTCATCTATGCCCCCCTTGCCAATCCAGCCGTCATCGCCGCCGCCGTCGCGGTGGACGCCGCCGGCAACGCGTACCTCACCGGCGCCACTTTCGACCCCAGTTTCCCGGCCACCCCCGGCGCGTACCAGACCACATTTGCCGGACCCTATCAGCCTGGGGTCAACTACCCGCTCCCACCCACCGATGTTTTCGCCCTCAAGCTCAACCCCTCCGGCTCAGCTTTGGTCTGGGCCACTTACATCGGCGGCACCGGCGCGGATGCCGCCAAATCCGTGGCCCTCGACGCCTCCGGCAATGTCTGGCTCACCGGCACCACGGCTTCAACGCAATTCCCCAACGCGCAAGGATGGTCGAACAGCGGCGATTTCCTGACCGGGATCAACCCCTCCGGCTCAGCCCTGGTCTACTCCGCCCGTTACCCCAGCGATGCCGTCTCGCAATCCGTGGCCGCCGATTCCACGGGACTCTTGCACGTCGCCGGGCCCACCGGCATTGTCGGGACGGTGGCGCCCAGTGGCACACCCCTGATGCGCATCTTCGGCATCGCCAACGCCGCGTATGGCCCGCTGCTGGGCCGCATCGTGCCCGGCGAATTGATCTCCATCTACGGCCCGCACATCGGCCCCGCCAAGCCTGTTACTGCTGTCGCCTCCTCGGGCTTCCTGCCAACCTCGCTCGCGGGCGTGCAAGTGCTCGTCAACGGCGTAGCCGTCCCGCTACTCTACGTCTCCGATTCGCAGATTAACGCGGTCGCCCCGCAGGCCGCGTCGCCCAACAGTTCGGTGACCGTCCAGATCGTCTCAAGCAGCGTCACCAGCCCCATTTTTCCAGCAACCGTGGTGGCCGCCGATCCGCAAGTCTTCCAAAACCCCGTCGGCACCGCCGCCGCCGTCAACCAGGATGGCACTGTGAACTCGGCTGCGAACCCGGCCAAGGCCGGTTCCATCGTCTCCATCTGGGCCACCGGCGCGGGCTCGGTTTACCCCCGCCCTCTCGACGGCCAGATCTCCACCGCCGCTCAGGATTATGGATGCTGCCAAGTCGACACCGCGGTGGTGTTCTACGCCGGAGCCGCCCCCGGCATGGTAGCCGGGATAGTGCAAATCAATTTCCAGATCCCCGCCCCCTACATCGACGCCCCACGCGCCTACAGCTTCACGCTAATCGCCGCCGGCCAATCCTCGGCCACGGTAATCATCTACGCAACACCGTAAACTGCTAATCTGTCACCGGTGCGGCCCCCGCATCGGACCGAGGCCTCGACTATCCGCTGGAGCCGGAGGCGCGCGATGTTCCAGGCGGCTTCTTGCGGTAGTCGCCGCGGCTGAAGTATTTTTCCAGCCAGCAGTAGAGAGCGATGAACAGATACCGGCTGCCCATTTCACCGATCTTGAGCTTCGACATCCCTGTGCGCCGGTTTCGCCAGGTGATCGGCATGGTGGTCCAGGAGTAGCCGCGCACGATGGTCTTCAGGGGCAGCTCCACGGTCAGGTTGAAGTGCGGCGAAAGAAATGGACGGCAGCCATCCAGCGCTTCGCGGCGGTAGGCCTTGAAGGCGTTGGTGAAATCGTTCAGCGGAATGCGGAACAGCGACCGCAGAAACAGGTTCGCCAGGCGGTTGATCAGCAGCTTGTGCAGCGGGTAATCGATGACGCCGCCGCCGCGGATGAAGCGCGAGCCAAAAACCGCATCCCAGCCTTCGCCCAGCAGCTTCCAATAGCGGACCACGTCGCGGCAGTCGTCCGATTCGTCGGCCATCATGATCACGATGGCGTCGCCGCGGCTCTGGTCAATGCCCAAAGCGATGGCTCTCCCAAAACCGTTCTCCCCTGTATTGTGCACGGGCCGCAGCGTGGGCACCCGCTGGCACAGGCCTTCGAGCGTCTGCCAGGTGGAGTCGGTGCTGCCGTCATCCACGGCGACGATTTCGTGCGGGACGCCGTGCAGGCGCAATTCCACGTACAGATGCTCGACGGCGGAAGGGATGGCGCTCTCTTCGTTGCGGCAGGGGATCACCACGGAAAGCAACTCCAGCGGCGAATGCGATGTGGGCTCCGGCCGGCTCTTCACAGACCGCTCCGCTCGAGCCAGTCCGGGTTCGCAACGGCGTGAGCCGCAATTTCTTGCAGGATGCCGGCGACAGGCGTTTCCACCGTCCAGCCGAAGTCCCGCTCGGCCTCCGCGTTGTCCATGGCCACCCAGGGCACGTCGTAGGCCCGCTCGCGAGCGTCGGGTTCGGGACGGTGCGCACCGAAGGCGGCGGCGCACCAGGCCGTGAGCTGCGCCAGCGAAAGGGAATTCGCGATTCCCCCGCCGGCCGTGTAGAGCCGCTGCCCGTCCACACGCGCGGCGGTCATCTGCGACTCGAGCAGGGTGGCCAGGTCGCGCGGGTGCAGCGCATCCCGCACCTGTTTGCCCTCCCCGCCGAAACCGATGTAGCGCAGCGGCTGCCGGCGCAGATGCGCGTTGATCCAGTAAGAGAAGATCCCCTGGTCGGGCGTGCCGAACTGCCCGGGGCCGGCCAGCACTCCGCAGCGGTCGACCCAAACCGGGAAGCCGAACGCGGCGCCCCACTCCAGCGCCAGGGCCTCGGCGGCCAGCTTGGTGCTGCCATAGAGGGAGATTGGCGAGCTGGTGGAGAACTCGCGGCCGATGCCGTTGACGGAGACTCCGCGCGGCAGAGGCTGCGAGACGTCCAACTGGAAAGCGTCGCCGCAATCCCGCAGCGGAATCGACTGGAGGGCCGGGATGGAGTAGACCCGGCTGCTGCTCAGCAACACCAGGCCCGCCCGCGTATCCTTGCAGAGCTCCAGCACATTCCCCAGTCCGGTCAGGTTATGCTCGAACAGCCGGCGGCTGCTGAACCCGCCCTGAACGCCCGCCAGCACGCTCGGTTGGGCGGCGGCTTCGATCACCCAATCGGCGGCGGGCAGCGGTTCCAGGTCGCTGGCCTTCCGCAGGTCGCCATGGAAGACCGCCACGCCCATGCGCCGCAGCCGCAGCCGGTTGCCCTCCGACCCCGGCCGCATCAGGTTGTCGATGCCCGCGATGGAAAGCCCCGGCTGCCGCTCCAGCAGGGTCTCCGCTACGGCGCTGCCGACGAATCCACAGATGCCCGTGATCAGGAGTCGCATCAAACCGCCTCGGTGAGCCGCCGCACCCAACTCCCGGAGATTTCCTGGAAGATCGCCGGCAAGGGCCTGGTGATATCCCAAGCGGGGTAGTGCGCCTTCATTTTACGCAGATCGCTGTAGTAGCAGATGTGGTCGCCAATACGGTTCTCATCCACGTAGCGCCAGTTCATGGGCCGGCCGGTGACCTCTACGGCCATGCGGAAGGCCTCCAGGATGGAGCAGGAGTTCCCTTTGCCGCCGCCCAGGTTGTAAACTTCGCCCACGCGCGGCGCTTTCCAGAACTCGAACATGAACCGCGCTACATCCTCGGAGTGGATATTGTCGCGCACCTGCTTGCCTTTATACCCGAACACTTTGTATTCCCGGCCCTCGACGTTGCATTTGATCAGGTAGCTCAGGAAGCCGTGTAGTTCCACGCCGGAATGATTGGGCCCCGTGAGGCAGCCGCCGCGCAGGCAGCAGCTGGGCATGTTGAAGTACCGCCCGTATTCCTGCACCATGACATCTCCCGCCAGCTTGGACGCGCCAAACAGAGAGTGCTTCGATTGATCGATGGGGAAACTCTCCGGTATGCCGTTCTGATAGGCCGGGTCGGCATAATCCCATCGCGTTTCCAGTTCCTGCATCGCGATGGCGTTGGGCCGGTCGCCGTACACTTTGTTGGTGGACATGTGAATGAACGGCGCTTCGGGGCAGAAACGCCGGGCGGCCTCCAGCAGGTGCAGAGTCCCCAATGCATTGACCTCGAAGTCGAGGAATGGAATGGCGGCGGCGCGATCGTGCGACGGCTGGGCGGCGGTGTGGATGATGAGGTTCGGCCGAAGCTCCTCCACCAGGGCCAGCACTGCGTCCCGGGCGCGGATATCGAGCGCCGCATGCCGGTAGCCGGAGATCTCGCGCCGCAATCGTTCCAGGACCCAACTGGTATCGCCTTCCGGCCCGAAGAAGACAGCGCGATGATTGCTGTCGATACCGGTGACGCGGAAGCCTTGACGGGCGAAGAAGAGCGAGACCTCCGAGCCGATCAAGCCACAAGATCCCGAAACCAGGACGGATGGGGTGGGCATGAATGTCGATTATAGCTTTCCGCGACACGGGCAAGGACTGGGGCTGCCGATCGTCTTCGCGGGCTCGGTGGTTGGCGAGGTCACATGCGCTTGAGGTACTCGTGCACGAACTGAACCGCCATGGCGCCTTCGCCGACGGCCGAGGCCACGCGTTTCACCGAGCCGGACCGCACGTCCCCAGCCGCGAACACGCCCGGCCGGCTCGTCTCCAACAGAAAAGGCTGGCGTCCGGAAGTCCAGTGTGGGGAGCGCGCCAACTCCATCCCGGTCCTGACGAACCCCTTCTCATCCCTCTCGATTTCCGGGGGGAGCCAACTGGTTCTGGGGTCCGCGCCGATAAAACTGAATACACCCGGGGTTTCCACGGTCCGTTCCTCTCCGGTCTTGTTGCTGACGATGTTCACAGATCCGAGGTGCCCGTTGCCGTTCATGCGGCGGATAGTCGTGTTGGGGAGTAGTTCGATGTTGGGGGTCTGCTCGATGCGCCGCGCCAGGTAGCTGGACATATTCTTATACAGGTCATCGCCGCGGATGAGAAGCAGCACGCGGCGGGCATGCTCGGAGAGAAAAACCGCCGCCTGGCCGGCGGAATTGCCACCACCGACAACTACGACCTGGGTTCCGCGGCACAGATGGGCCTCGGCGAGGGTGGCGGCATAGTAGACGCCGGTCCCCTCGAATCGGCCGGACCCCTCTACATCCAGCCGGCGGTAGTCCGCACCGGTGGCGATGAGCAGGCACTTGGCGGTCACCGTCTCGCCTCCCTCCAGGTGCACGACGGTGTAGGCGTTCTCGAAGGTCAGTTGGTTCACTAAAGTAGGAACGGACAGATGTGCGCCGAATTTGTTGGCTTGGAGGATGGCGCGGCCGGCCAGTTCACTGCCTGTCAAGCCTGTGGGAAAGCCAAGGTAGTTTTCGATTCGCATACTGCTGCCGGCTTGCCCGCCGGGAGCGGTGTGTTCGAGTACGGCGGTGGTGAGCCCTTCAGAGGCGCCATAAACGGCGGCCGCCAGGCCGGCTGGACCGGCGCCCACAACTACCAGGTCGTAGACCAGGTCCTCGAGCGGCTGGCGGATGCCGACGGCATCGGCGAGTTGCCGGTTGGAGGGATTCCGCAGAAGCAGCATCCTGCCGCAGGCGACGACGGGGGTATCGGACTCGGTCACCCCGAATTGCCTGAGCAACCGGTCGACATTCGGGTCGCTTTCGACGTCCACCCAGGTGAAGAGGATGCGATTCTTCGAGAGGAAATCGCGGACCCGGAAGGTATCGGGGGAGTAACGAGACCCGATCACCCGCAGGCCGGTGAAGTTGGGGGAATCGCGCAGAAGCTGTCGCCGCGCGATGAACGCCTGGAGAATGATATCGCCGATGGCCGGGCACCGATTCAGAACGTTGCGGAGGGCGTCTCCAGTGATTTCGTACACTGCGCAGCCGCCCCGGGCGATGCCACTGACGACGGCCGGCAGGCCGGTCAAGTGCGAGATGTCGCCCGTGAACTGGCCCTGACGATGGATGGTGACGGTCTTCGGCGCGTCGCCCGAGCGATCCACGATCTCAACCTCGCCCGACTTGACAACGAAGAAGTTCGCGTTCCGGTCGCCCACGGCAAAGAGCGTCTGCCCGTCGCGGAACACCTTCGGCTCGGCATGGGTGCAGCCCGCCAGTTGACTGATTTGTGTCTCATCCAGAATGGGGAATGCGACTGAGAGAAGGTTGTGTTCGTTCATAGGTTGTAACTCCACTACCGGTCTCAGCGGTCCAACTCGCCCGCTATGAGGTTATCGACATAGCACCAGATCCAGGCCTCGCCTGGTTCGATGGAGCGCACCAAAGGGTGACTCGTCGCGCGGAAATGCCTGGTGGCGTGCTGGTTCCTGGAGGAGTCACAACATCCTACATGTCCGCACGACAGACAGAGCCGGAGGTGCACCCAGGTGTCGCCGGTTTTGAGGCACTCCTCACAACCCTTCTTAGCCGTGTGGGTGATCTTGATCTGGTCGAGATGCTGGCAGGGTTCTGGCATGTTCAGGTCTCCAACGCGGCGCGGTCCCATTTGGCGAGACGCGCACCCGCAGCATACGTGCTTTCCAAAAACTCGTATAGAGTTTCCTCCGGCGATTCCGCACGGCGGACGTTGTCGTACATCAGAATGAATTCAGAGAGATCGGTGTTCCAACTGGCGGCAGCGGGGCGTACGGGCTGGGTTTCCATGCCGGGGGGTTGCGGCACAGTGTACGAGTAGAATGCCGGATTGTCCACGGCGCCGCCGCCAGGCCAAAAGCCGGCGCTCGAAACCTCGTGCGAATAGGCCGGGCCGCTGATAACGCCTTTGCGCGGGGGCGCGGGGCGCCCGGAAAAGCGCGTGCATGCCAGGTCGAAACTGCCCCAGAAGAAGTGAACCGGACTGCATTTGCCCGTAAACCGGGCGCGGAACCGTTGAAGCACCTTGGCACTGGAGACAAGAATATGCCAAAAACGATTGGCGTACTGGGGGTCGTAAGAGCAATTGGCGTAGTCGCGGTCGAAGGGAACGGCGTCCGCGACCTCCTGGGGCGTGGGATTGATTTCGACGGCGATGCCCAGGGATGCCAGAGCCTCGAATGTGCCGCTGTAGAAGTTGGCGACCGACTCGCCTCGCAATGGCCGCGACGCGCGGGGACCTTGGCTGGTGGTGATGTCTACCGCATGCTTCTCGAAGTCGAACTGGATCTCGAAGACGCCCGGCGGGTAGGGCACTGGTCCCGTCGTCAGCCCACGGGAGTTGACATATAGGGCGACGTGCCACCAATGATTCATGGGCGGGGAGAGCGCCATGCGGACCTTGCCGACGATCTGACTGCACATGTGAAGCGTGTGGTAAGTCTTATCCCATTCGTTCAGCGGCAGAGCCGGCCAGCGCTCCGAGTGCCCCATACGTCAGTGTTGTCAGTTTACCTCAATAGTAACCGGCTTGACGGTGGCGGTAACGGGCCGTGGTACGGAATCGTACAGTCGATCCGCCGCCGAGCGCCAGCGGGAGCGGTCTGGTATATAATGAGTGAAAACCGGATGCACCGAGAGGGGATCCAAATGATGGCAGCACAAGCTGCGCCGGACAACCGCCGGTTGTTGGTATCGCGGCTGACCGAGGCCCGGGAAGAGACGGACGCGCTCTTCGAGATGGTCCGGCCCGAAGCGATGTACGACCGGCCGATTCCGGAGCGCCATCGCATCGTCTTCTATGCCGGCCACTTGGAGGCATTCGATTGGAACCTGCTGAGCGGCGCGTGCGGTGTCGAGAGTTTCCGCCCGGATTTGGACCGCCTCTTCGCGTTCGGCATCGACCCGGTGGGAAGCAGTCTGCCGACGGATCGGCCCCACGACTGGCCACGCATGCCGGAGGTGTACGATTATCGGAACCGGGTGCGCCAGGCCCTGGGCCGGTTGGAGGGCGCGCGGTTGCCGGAAGTGGGTGAGGGCTCGTTCGGGTACCTGCTGAATATCGCAATCGAGCACCGGCTGATGCACGCCGAAACCCTGGCGTACATGTTTCACCAGATGCCATTCGAGCGTAAGCGGGGCGCGGTGGCGCCGCGCGCGATCGAGGGCAGTCCCTTTACGCCCGGTTGCGCGCGGGTTCCGGAGGGTCGCGCTACGTTGGGCCTGCGCCGCGGTTCGGAGTTGTTCGGCTGGGACAACGAGTTCGAGGCGCACCGCGTCGATGTGCCGGAATTTGGCATCGGCCGGCACAAGGTTTCGATCGGGCAGTTTCTGCGGTTTCTCGAGGATGGAGGATACCACGATCGGGCACTTTGGACGCCGGCCGGCTGGGAGTGGAAGATGGCGGCGGGGATTTCGCATCCGGTGTTCTGGGTGAAGCGCGGCGATGGGTGGGCATACCGGTCGATGCTCGATGAGATACCGCTGCCGTTCGACTGGCCGGTATATGCCAGCCACGCGGAAGCCAGCGCGTACGCGCGCTGGGCAGGTCAGACGCTGCCTACGGAGGCGCAGTGGCACAGGGCGGCGTATGGCACCGGCGGGGACCGGGAACGCGAATATCCTTGGGGGGACGAACCACCGGCGGCCTTGGGGCAATATCCGTCTTTCGGCGCGTGGGACCCGTTGCCAGTGAACGCACGCAGGCTGGGTGGAAGCGCCTTCGGCGTGGAGGGATTGATGGCCAACGGATGGGAGTGGACGTTGACGGAGTTCGCGCCGTTCCCCGGATTCCGGCCTTTTGCCTGCTATCCGGGGTACTCGGCCCAATTCTTCGACGGAAAGCACTACGTCCTGAAAGGCGGGAGCGTGCGGACCCCCTGGGCGATGCTGCGCCGCAGTTTCCGGAATTGGTTTCAGCCCCACTATCAATATGTCTACGCGGGGTTTCGCTGCGTGAGCCAATCGGGCTGAAGGAGAGTCAAGATGGCCACCTGGGCGAAAGCATCGATCGACCCCGTGGCGCAGTTCGCCTCGGATGTGCGCGCGGGGCTGTGCAAGAAGGGACAGAAGGAACTTCCGTCCAAGTATCTGTACGACGAGTTGGGATTCGCGCTGTTCGAGGTGATCACCCAACTTCCGGAGTATGGGCTCACCCGAGCGGACGAGCGGCTGCTGCGCCGCCATGCGAACGAGATCGTGAGACGCGTGCCGAGCCCGGTGCTCGTGTCCGAACTGGGAAGCGGCAGCGGAAGAAAGACGCGCTGGATACTGAGCGGGTTGTGCAAACGCGAGCCGGTGTCCTATTACCCTATCGAGATCTCGCGCGCCGCGCTGGCGTCTTGCGAGTCGGAACTGGACGACGTGGAATGCGTCAGCATCGTACGGGTGGAGCGGGAGTACGTGGACGGCCTGCGCGAGGTGGCCGCGCTGCGGGCGGATGGGTTCGGCCTGCTGCTATTGTTCCTGGGGAGCACGATCGGCAATTTCGATGCCGGGTCGGACGCCCGTTTTCTGAGCGAGGTGCGAAGCGTTCTGGCGCCGGGCGATTCGCTGCTGCTGGGGACAGATCTCATGAAGCCGCCAGTGCGGATGATCGAGGCTTACGACGACCCTCTGGGGGTAACGGCGGCGTTCAACCTGAACCTGCTAGGGCGAATCAACCGGGAGTTGGATGGCGACTTCGATCTTCGCCAATTCGAGCACGTCGCGCGGTTCAACCAGGCGACCGGCAGCATCGAGATGCATCTACGCTCGAGGAGGCGGCAGGTAGTGAATGTCCGGCAAGGCGACTGGGCGGTGACGTTTGCGGCGGGGGAGACTGTCTGGACGGAGAGCAGCCACAAGTACACCCGGCGCGAGATCGCGGAACTGGGGGTTTCGTGCGGGTTCCGCACGGAGGCACAGTGGGTGGACGATGAATGGCCGTTCGCGGAAAGCCTGTTGGTCGCGGTGTAGCTTCGGAAAAGGGAAAAGGGGACAGACGCATTTTCCGGGTTTGGCAATAAATGCGTCTGTCCCCTTTTCCCTTTTCCTAGCGGAGCGCGGGGCGAGCGTGATTCAGACATAATGCGACTAAGTCGGAGATACTCGCTTCGCCTGCGCACATCACCGTGTCCGCGCCGCCCCAATAGATCTTGACGGTTCCGTCGGGCTCGGGGACGGCGCCACAGGTGAAGACCACGTTAGGGACGTATCCCGTGATTTCCCACGGGTCTTCCGGCTGCAAGATCCACGAATCGCCGACGCCAATGACCTTGGCCGGATTCCGCAGGTCATGCAGAGCCGCCCCCAAACGGTAGACCGCTCCGGCCATGGTCTGGAAAACGCCGTGATAGATGGAAAGCCATCCCTGCTCCGTCTTGATGGGCGGCGCGCCGGGACCGATCTTCATTTCGTCCCAATGATACTGCTCGGGCCGCATGATGAGTTGTGACTCGCCCCAAAAACGCAGATCGGGAGAATAGGAAATCCAGATCGACCAAGGCGCGATCTCCGAATGGGGACGGTCCAGCCGGGCATAGAGGTTGTCAAACTTCTCGGGGAAGATCACCGCATTGCGACAGTCCGCCTCGGTGATGAGAGCGAACCGTTCCACGCGGCTGAAGTCCTTGGTCTTTGCCAGGGCGATCCGGACCCCATTGCGCGAGTAGGAGCTGTAGGTGATGAGGTACTCGCCATCCAGTAGCGTCACGCGCGGGTCCTCGACGCTGAACTCTTCGTAGGCGGCAGAAGGGGTGAGGAAGGGCTGGGGATCGGCCGTGAAGTGGAACCCGTCGGGGCTGCGCGCCAGACCGATGATCGACCGGCCGGTGCGCAAATGGGAACGGAACAGCATGATGTATTCGTTCTCATGCTTTACCACCGCCGCGTTGTGGACCGTTTCCACCGGGTAGGGGATATCGGCTTTCGTGAGAATCGGATTGTGAGCGCATCGTCTGGTCATCGGTTTGCTTCCAGTTCAAAAATCGTCTGGTAGACTCGTTCGTAGGCCTCCACCATGGTTTCGATGGAGAAGCGCTCCCGGACCCGTCGGCGGCAGGCGCGGCGATCGATTTCACCGAGGCGCTCGAGGGACTGCACGGCCTCGTGGACGTTGTCGACCAAAAAGCCCGTTTGCCCGTCTGCAATCACTTCACGGCAGGAGCCGAGGTCCATGGCGACGACAGGCACGCCGGCCGCATTGGCTTCCGCCAGGACCAGTCCGAATCGCTCCGGGATGGTGTTCAGGTGCAGCAACGCGCGGGCTTCGGCGAACAAGGCGTTCTTGCCGGGCACGTCCACCGGCCCGATGTAGCGGATGGTGGGACCAAGGTGCGGCTCGACCTGCGCGCGGAAGTAGGTCCGATCCTGAACAATTCCGGCGATCAGCAGCGGCAGGCCGCTCCGGCGCGCAACCTCGATGGCCAGATGAACGCCCTTGTCGGGGTGAATCCGGCCGAGGAAGATCAGTTGATCGCCCCCGGCTTCCTGGAGCGGGTACAACGAAAGGTCGATGCCGTTATAAACCGTCGCCAGGTAATTCAGCCCCGGCGCGCGATCGGAATCGCTGATGGAGACGAAATAGCCGTCGCGATACTTCTCATAGACGGGCATGATCCGGGGCGACGAGAATCCATGGATCGTGGTGAGCACCGGCGTCTTCACCAGCCGGCTGTAGGCGAGCGCCATGAAGTCGTAGTGGCTGTGAATCAGGTCGAACTCGGCAGCGTGCTCGAACACTTCGGAGATGTGAAGGTACTCGGCCACTTTGGGATCGATGGCGCGATCCTCTTCATACCCGCGGCCGATGACGGCATGCAGGCGGGCGCGGGTGACGGAATCTCCGGTCGCGAAGAGCGTCACATCCCAGCCGCGGGCGGCCAGTCCTTCGGTGATGTTGCCGGCGACGGTCTCCCACGCGCCATATTGCCGGGGCGGTGTTCGCCAGGCGACCGGCGACAGGACAGCCACTCTTTTTTGGGGAATGGTCATGCGGGTTCCATGGCAGCCAACACCTCGGCGAGCGGGACGGTTGCGAAACCGGTGGCGTGATCCGCCAGACCGTAGGGAATGATGAGTTCGCCGTTGTGGAGCAGAGCGCCGCACGTGTAAACCACGTTGGGTACGTAGCCTTCACGTTCGTTCCGATTCGGCTGGAGGAGGGGTTCGCGGAGCCGGCCAATCACTTTGGCGGGATCGTCGCGATCGAGGAGGAACGCGCCGATGCAGTACTTTCGCATCGGGCCAACGCCGTGGCTGAGGACCAACCATCCGGCATCGGTCTCGATGGGAGATCCGCAGTTGCCGAGTTGGACGAGCTCCCAGGGAAAGGCGGGCCTGAGGAGCACCCTGCGCTCATTCCAGAAGTGGACGTTGTCGGAAAACATCAGGTAGATGTTCTCGTTGTCCTGGCGGGAGAGCATGGCATAGAGGCCGCCGATCTTCCGCGGAAACAGGGCCATGCCTTTGTTTTCGGCGGCCGGACCATTCAGGGTAATGAATCGAAAGTGGAAGAAATCGGAAGTCTCCACCAGCTCCGGCACCACCACCCTGCCGTCGTAGGCCGTGAAGGTGGCGTAATAGACGCGGGTGCCATCGTCGTTCCGGAAGCAGACGAACCGGGCGTCCTCGATGCCGTTGCGTTGCGAGGGCGTGGCGGGGAATAAGATGCGCTCGCACAACTGCTGCTCCGGGGAGAACTGGACCTCGTAGTTGGAGCGGGCCAGCATCCAAATCCCCTGTGCCTCGCCCTGATCCTGCTGCGACATTCCATCCGGCAGGCGGAACTGTTCGGCTTGGAGACTGGCGCGAAGCTCTTCGAGCGAGAACGATTCCCCGAGTTTGCTCATGACCCGGCGCGTGAATTCGCCGGTCAATCCCAGCTCCGAGAGTTTCCGCGCGAACAGCGCCTTTTCGTACCGGGGATTGGGGATCTGGCGTGGCTCGGTGAGGAAGCCGGTTGTGGCTAATACCTCGATCCGCCGATCGGGATGGATGATGCCGGTTCGAAACGTGATGGAGGAAATGTGCCCTTCTCCGGTGGCGCGGAGACTGAGAATGAAGCGGAGCGCGCCAGTTGGCAAGCCGGTTTGGTCGGGGTGCGGCACGATGGAGGGATTGAACAGGGCGGCGGATTCCAAAGAGTACTCGGCCAGGAAATAGGAACCGATCAACAGCCGCCTTTGTTCGGAAACTTCGCCATCGGCCCGCAGCAACCCGTGGACTTGTTCAGAGCGCGCCAGGAATACACTGCGGATCTTGCGGTGCCGCTGGGAGAACTCGGCGGAGATTCCGTCCACCAGGGCGCCGACCTGATCTTCGGGAAGCAACATGATCCGGTCGACGATCCCGCCGACGCGTTCGGAATCTCCCGGGGTGAACGGCCGCAGAAGAACACGCGACTGGTCGGGCCTCAGGATGGTGGTGGTGCGTTTGAGGTGGATGGACATGGGCGTTGGGGTCTACTCCGATTCTCCTGTCTGCGCCGCGGGCGGAAAATGAAGCGGATCCCTGAGGTTTTGCAGCTCCCGGTAATAATAGATCGGGGAAGGCTGCTTTTCTTTGAACTTCAGCGCCTTCAGAAATTCGATTTCCTCCGCGGTGGCATCGCCGCTTAAAGACGAATCCTTCAGGAATTGTTCCAGCCCCGGTTCCACGGCGAAGGACCGCGGAGGCTGCTGTTCGGCAAACTCAAATCGCTTCAGGCTGCCTGCCGCAAGCCGGCGGTTGAGGACCACTCCCATGCCAAAGGTAATCAGGTCGATATCCCAGGAGTCGATTATGGGATCCAGGAAGGAGATCCAGGTGGCGGCGGAGAGGTCAAACACATCCGTGTCCAGGAACTCGAGGATCGCGACGCGCATTTGCTCGTAGCTGCGGCCGCCGATCTGGGCCATGAGGCGCAGCCACTCTTCGCTTCGCAATTCCTCCCGGGCGACACTCTGGGCGACGTCCAGGAGTTTTTGAGTGACCAGGCGTTCGAGTTCGCCGAACGGCTCCTTCTCAAAAATCCGGCGCAGTTCTTTTTGCCGGGCGGCGTCGCATTTGCGGAGAATCAACTCGCGACACTCCTGGAACAGAGGCTGCGGAGGCTCGGCCGCTTTTTTCCTCGATTCCTCCTTACGCTGCACCTCCGCCAGATTCGAAAGTTCACCGCTGGGGAGCTTCAAAGCCCGGCCGATTTTTTCGTAGATGTCGGTGCGTCCAGGCGCCGGAGGAGCCTTCTTCCGGTTCAGCAACTGCGAGATGTACGATTCGGTGACCTGCGCGGCAGCAGCGAGATCTTTCTGCTCCAGGCCCAGTTCATTTAAGCGGTGCCTGATCAATAGAGAAACGTCCACGAATGTTCCTATTGGTTTTAGTTAACCAAAATTGGTAAATTAACCTATATTATCTTGGCACAAACGAGCTTGACATGCAAGTGTACTTAACCGATAATAGTTAATGAATGGAGACGGTCCTAAGTTCCGCGACCTGACGACCTCGAAGGGGCACGCCATGACAAACGCCATCGCAGCGGGGAGCATCTTGATGCAAGCAGGCACGCATCCGCCAAACTCCTCACCCGCGTGCATCTTCAGAAGGGCCTGGTGTTCGACCGGGCTTTTTACAACTCGATCTGACGGGAGGCTGGCAGCAACATGAGCAAGAGACTATTGAAGCGTCATCAGCGCCAGGTTGCGCGCGCAAAAGAGCGGGTTAAAGTTTCGGAGCCCGACCTGAGGACACCGGAACAAGTGAGTGCGGCACGGGAGGTGAGCCGGAGTGTGGCAGGCCAGCACGACGTTCCCCGCCCGCCTTACTCCACGCCGTCCAGCACGCCGAAAGCCGGTACAGAGTCATGATCCGCTCTGGGGTGGGGCTGTTCTCGACACGCTGTCCACATTGCAGATCCATCGATTTCAGAAGCGTAGGCGTGCGAAACGCCATGGAGAGGGCTTTCCACTGGCTCCTCGAACCCTGCCGTTGCGGTCTTTGCAGCCACCACTTTTTCCGATTCCGATGGCAAGCTCTCATCGGGGACACGGCGTAAGCGATTACAGCAGCCGCGCCAGACGGCGGTAACCGGTATCAAAGAGCGTGTTGAAGTCGCGACTGCCCTGCTTCGGCACCGCTGTCGAAGCGGCAGGCCTCGCAGCTTGGTTACACGCTGGCTTAACGACGCTCATGGCGGGAATGTGACAAGTGGAAGATATGGCGGGGACGACGGGGCTCGAACCCGCGACCTCCGGCGTGACAGGTTTGGGGCCTGGGCTCACCACATCAGTGATTTACCTGTGCTTTCAGTAGCTTGAGGGTGTCACGGGCCGACACGGAAGGCCATAAAATGCCCCGAAACGATACATTAAGTTCACGCCTGCTGCACGCGCGCTCAGCCTCATTTCAACGGTGCCGGACGTGAAGCCAAACCATGCGGAATTCCTACCGGGATGTACTCTTGCATTCTACTGTAAGAAATTGGAATTCCCCGCGTTCACCCGCGATCGTCGCTGGAGGTCAGGTTGGAGAACGCGGGAAATTCCGGGAATGATTGCCTCGCCTGGTTACCAGCGGACAACTAGCGGGCGACCATGGTCAACGTCGCACTCGTACACCGAAATATTGCTAGCGGAGCCTCGGATCCACCCGATCGGCGAGCGGGCAAAGATTCTCGGAGTTTCTGGCGGCCGCGAAACGAGACTGACCAGAGCAACTTCTTCGCCGCCGCGATCCATTTCTGCCAGTGATCGGATTTAGAGGCCCCGCCGAGGGCTTATGGCAGCCCCTCGATGTTCCTTCTCGGTGTCCTTATGGAAGGCGGCCAGCATTTCTCACCGGGCCGCGCGGCGGAACTCGGGGACGTGGTCGCAGATGGCGCGGGCGTCAGTTACGGCGCCCTGTTGGGCCTGCCGATCCGAACGCTGATCGCCATCCTCTGAGCCGCCCGTAGTTTCCTTTTGCACGGCGTCGCCTCAGCGGCAATCTGAACCTATGTTGCGACCCACGGGGCCGAAGGTGTATCCGGAATCCAGATTAGCTTCGTCGCCGGTCTCCCGCGAGTTCGATCTACGCCGGGGTTCCCGTGGTCGCTACCGGGGGATTCGCAGTCGGCGCGATGCCCAGTAGAGGATAACAACATCCGATTCGATTAGAATTCCGTGGATCCACCGGACCAAGTTTTTGCATTAATAGCCACTTTTTTGTGTTTGCTTGTCGTAGCGCCCGACGGTCCCAGCCTCATCTCTCCCGGGGTGAGGGAGGTACACTACGTCCTCCGTAGCAGTGTCGATAGGCGCATGGGAGAACCACAGAGACTATGATGCGAAACACCGCATTTCCAAGCCGTCGGCGCCTCATGAGCGCGGCGCTCTTGGTGATCGTCGCTTTGCTCCTTGCGGGTTGCCGCACCCCCGAGCAGAAGAAGGCCCGGTTCCTCGCTACCGGCAACCAGCTCCTGAAAAAGAAGGACTGCCAGCGGGCCGTCCTCCAGTTCAAGAATGCGGTCCAGTTGGGTCCCAAGGATGCGGATGCGCATTATGGGCTCGCGCAGGCCTACCTGGCGCTGGGCGGGTTCCGGCAAGCGGTCGCCGAGCTGTACAAAGCTGCCGAACTCGATCCGAAAAACGCGAAGGTCCAGCTTTCGCTCGCCGAACTGCTGTCCGGGTCTTCCAATAAGGACTTGATCGAAGAGGCTTACAAGCGCGCGGCGGCAGTTTCCAGAGCGGCTCCAGACGATGCTGACGCTCTGATTACGCTGGCCGTCACGGAACTGCGCCTCGGCCAGCCGGAAGATGCGGAAAGAGACGCCCTCAAGGCCCTGGAAAAGGCGCCGGCGAGCCTGAGGTCTTCGATGCTGTTGGCAGCCATCAAGCTCGGCCAAAAGGATCCGGCCGGCGCGGAACAGACCCTCAAACAGGCCGTCGTGGAAGATCCCAAATCGGCTGAGCCGCTGCTCGCTCTGGCACGGTTCTACCGTGGCCTCCGCCGGTTCCCGGAAGCGGAAGCCCGGTTCCAGCAGGCTGTTCAGATCGACCCCAAGAACGGACAGCAGGTTGGCGGTGAATGCACCGCCACTCCAGAACCTATGTCGCTCTTGCCGATGGGCGGATGCCCGCCCTTCGTGGGGCGCAAGCTGACAGCGCGCGAGGCGCAATCGTAGGCTATCGAGTACAGTCATTCCGCGGAATCATGGGCTCCCGGTCTGTTCCGAGCCGGGGAGCCCGGCGCGGCACTCTTGTCGATCATGCCCACATGTCAACCGGCGTTCCAGAGTTTTGCTCTTTATCCGAAACTTTATCCGAAATCTCCGAATATCGGGATCAGAGGGACGGGCCGAGCGGGGACCTCCGGGCCTGGACGGGAAGGGCCCTAGTCCTTTATTCCGTTTAGCTTACGGGGCTGGCCGAAGTACTTGATCTGCGGTGGAAGGAACTGGTACCGAAATTGCTCATGACTTAGCACTAACCTTATCGGAAAGGAGAGGAGGATTCAATTCTTGGACAGGAGGAAGATGACTATGCGGAGACTGTTTTGCGTGCTTGCGATTTTCGGGCTGATGCTGGCTATGGGTTCGCCAGCCCGTGCCGACTCAATCAGTTTTGACCTATCGACGATAGCGAACGACTTAGGGGGCGGTACCACCCCTGCTGCGGACCTAGTACTGGTAACCGTCACAACGGGTGTTCTGGGGGGGACGAATTGTCCGGGCGGGATTTCTACCACGACTTGCGTCGAGGTCGAATTCGCACCGGATACGGCTAAAGGCTCGACCTTGGCCGACGTTCCCAGTCCCGTTTTGATTAACATTAACGGGGACTTTGCGGCCTCCTCAAGCGCAGGCCTTGCTGGTGGTGTGGGAGGATATGACCAGTTCGGGACGATGAGTCTTGAAACGGGTGCGCCAACGAGTCCCACGATCACTATTTATTTGAAACCCATTGACGGCAATAGTTGGGCGAGCGCGGCTAACGTACTCATCCCTACCTGCCCCGGCGGCACCGCTGCAACACCCGGCGTGTGCGGGGGGTTCGACCTTGCGACCGGCCTGCCGATCGTCACGGGCGGATACAATACGAGCTCCTACAGCCACGGCTTCGAGGCCGAGGTTGGCTTCTATCGTTCAGGTACGGATAGTGGTGATGATGCGGAGTTGGCCGGCTATTATGTGCCTACTCCGGAACCTATGTCGCTCTTGCTGCTGGGCGGGTGCCTACTGGTCGTGGGCCGGAAACTTTCAGCGCGCCAGGCGTAATCGCAAGCTGTCAAATACAGTCATTCCGCAGAATCATGGGCTCCCGGTTTGTTCCAAACCGCGGAGCCCTTCCTCCATTTGAGGCGACGGCACGCCCGCTCAGCCCAAGTTGAGCACAATAGCCAGCCACGCGGTGCCCGGAGGAACCGAGTTCACCGTATGGGCAGGAACAGCGGATCCTCCTGTGGGAACGTACGGAGAGGTGCTTCCCGCGTCTCCCTGTTCCACACCCGAATTAGCTGGTAAGACGTGTCGGTTGTCGGCGTGCAAGGAGTTGCTTCGGCGCTTGTCGGACTGGGAGACTCAATCACCAGGGGCGTATGCTTTCCACTGGTGCATGCGTCATGCCGCTGTCTGCTTGCCCCTTCCCATTTCTTTCGCCGGCTTCCCCCTAGAATCCGTGGATCCGGTTGACCAAACTTTCGGATTAAGAACCACTCCTTTGCCATTCGGTATAGCGCCCCATCGCCCGTCGCGCTTGCAAATGCCAGTGCCAATCTTGGGAAATTGTGAAACAAATCGACCCGGGGGCCATTTCTGTTCCGCGGGCATTTCCCGCATTTCGTGCTCCCAGATTCATCTCTTGCGGGGTGAGGGTGGTACACTACGTGCTCCGGAGAAGTATCGATAGGCGCATGGGAGAACCTTAAAGACAATGATTAGAAACACCTCATTCCCAAGCCGCTGGCCCCTCGCCGGCGTGGCACTATTGGCGATCACCGCTTTGCTCCTTGCGGGTTGCCGCACTCCCGAGCAGAAGAAGGCCCGGTTCCTCGCTACCGGCAACCAGTTTCTGAAAAAGAAGGATTACCAGCGGGCCGTCCTCCAGTTCAGAAATGCGGTCCAGTTGGGTCCTAAGGACGCCGAAGCGCATTATGGGCTCGCGCAGGCCTACCTGGCGCTGGGCAGTTTCCGGCAAGCGGTCGCCGAGCTGTACAAAGCTGCCGAACTCGATCCGAAAAACGCCAAGGTCCAGCTTTCGCTCGCCGAATTGCTGTCCGGGTCTTCCAATAAGGATCTGGTCGAAGACGCTTACAAGCGCGCGGCGGCAGTTTCCAGAGCGGCTCCCGAAGATGCTGACGCTCTGACTACGCTGGCCGTCACGGAACTGCGCCTCGGCGAGCCGGAAAATGCGGAAAGAGACGCCCTCAAGGCCCTGGAGAAGGCGCCGGCGAGCCTGAGGTCTTCGATGCTGTTGGCGGCCATCAAGCTCGGCCAAAAGGATCCGGCCGGCGCGGAACAGACCCTGAAACAGGCCGTCGTGGAAGATCCCAAATCGGCTGAGCCGCTGCTCGCTCTGGCACGGTTCTACCGCGGCCTCCACCGGTTTCCGGAAGCGGAAGCCCGGTTCCAGCAGGCTGTTCAGATTGACCCCAAGAACGGACAGGCCCTGGTCGATCTGGCCGCTCTCGAAGTGGCCACCGGCAAGAAGCAACAGGCTGAAGACACCTACCGGAAAGCCGCCGCCCTTCCAGGCCGTCAGTTCAAAGCCGTGCATGCTCTGTTCCTGATGGCCGACAACCGGCAGGACGCGGCCATCGCAGAGCTGAAAACCCTATACGGCAAGGACCCGAACGACCGCGACCTGCGCAACCTGCTGGTCCGGGCCTACCTCACGACCAAGAAGATTCAAGATGCCACCAATCTGCTCACCGCGGTGATAGCCAAGAACTCCAAGGATGTGGACGCCCTCATGCAGAGGGCCGCTATCCGCATCCAACAGGGGCAGTTTGACGACGCTCAAAAGGACCTGCTGCCGGTATTAAGCATCAAACCGGACCTGGGTGAGGCTCATTACTTTTTGGCCAAAGTCCGCCGTGGGCAGGGAAACGCCAGCGGTTACCGGGCGGAGTTGGAAGAAGCCGTGCGGCGCGACCCGCGGCTACTGGCAGCCCGCCTCGAGATGGTTTCGTTGCTCGTCGCCTCCAACACCCCGCAGGCCGCAATGGAGTTAATCGATCAGACGCCGCAAGACCAAAGAAGCAGCCTGCCCGTGCTGATTCAGCGAACCGGAGTGCTGCTGGCGAACGGGCGCCTGGACGAAGCGGAAAAAGATATCGCAGCCGGCCTGAAGATGGGCCGGGACCCGGAACTGCTGGTACAGGACGCGATAGCGAAGCTGCAGAGAAAAGACACGGCCGCGGCGCGTCAATCGCTGGAAGAAGCATTGAGCCAGAATCCGGAGAATTTGCGGGCGCTGGAAATCCTGGTTTCCACCTACACCGCACAGAAACAAATGGATGCCGCCATCGCGAAAGTCCAGGAATACTTGGCCAAACGGCCGCAATCGGCGGTCCTGCTGCAGTTCCTGGGCTCGCTTTACGTGGCCGGCGGGCAGCCGGACCGTGCCCGGACTGCGTTCCTCGCGGCTAAGAGTGCCGATCCGAAGGCGACCGGTGTGGATCTGAGATTAGCTCAACTCGATCTGTCCCAAAACCGGCTGGACGAGGCGAAGGCCACATTGACGTCACTGCTGGCCTCCGAAGGCGGAAATTCGGCGGCCCGCCTTCTGCTGGCCGAAGTTGAGGAGCGGACCGGGAACGCCGCGGCGGCGATCGATGACTACCGCAAAGTCCTGGCTATCGACAGCAAGAACGTGGCGGCCCTGAACAACCTGGCATACCTCCTGTCCAACGAAATGAAGTCGGACGAGGCCATAGGATACGCGCAACAAGCCAAGGAACTCGCCCCCGATAACATGAACGTGGAAGACACCCTGGGCTGGGTATATTACCGCAAGGGGCTTTATGCCTCGGCGCTGCCTCATCTTGAGGCGGCGGTGGCCAAAGCGCCATCCGCCCGCCGAAAATACCATCTGGCAATGGCCTATCTAAAGGCGGGAGACCGCCAGCGTGGCGTTACGGTTCTGGAACAAGCGATCACGATGGACCCGAATCTGCCGGAAGCGCAAGAAGCGCGGCAGGTCCTGGTGGGGTCCAACAACGTCTCCAAGGGGAATTCCCGTTGAGGCACTCCAGCGCCCAAGGCTCCGCAAGCCCGGAGACCGCTATCAGTGTGAATGCGTTTTATGTTCGGCCGCGTTTACTTTCGGCCCGCTCGCAATCGGGTCACGAATTCCTGTAGCTTCGGATCGGGCATAATCCGCAGCGCCGCTTCAAAGTGGGTGATCGCTTCCGGCAGCCGGTCGGGCACCTCCACCAAAACGTTCCCCAGGTTAATGTGCGCCATGACAAAATCGGGATTGATCCGCAGCGCTGCTTCATACTCGGCAATCGCCTCCTGCCAACGCCCGCCGGAATTCGCCAGCGCGAGTCCCAGATTATTGTGCGCGCCGGCGTAATCGGGATCAATCCGCAACGCCAATTGATACTCGACAATGGCGTCCGGCAACTGGCCGAGTTGCGCCAAGGCGATCCCCAGGTTGTCGTGCGCCTTAGCGCTTTCCGGACAAACGTCCACGGCGCTGGTCCAGAGAGTGTACTCATCGAGCCAGTCGAAGTTCCGGGCGTAGGTTCGTACGGCGCACGCCAGGCACAGGAACCCCAGCGCAATCCATGCAGCTCGCATGGCCAAAAGCCGCCGGCCCGAGACTTGCCGGCCAAGCGCGTAGATGGCCGCAACCACGCACCTGGCCAGGCCGACGGAAGGCAGATAGACGAACCGCTCGGCCATGATGCTCCCGATGAGAATCACCAGATTGGATGTCGGCGCGAGCGCCACGAAAAAGAAAGCCAGGAAGAAGAACAGTGGCTTGCGCGTGCGGTACCAGCGGACAGCCAGCCGGGCGGCGCCCAGGCAGAGTGCCAGTGCGATCAGCGCCTTGGCGTCCTCCCAACCCGCTGGATGCCAGCCAAACAGCGGCACTGCATTGTAGGAATAATCCGCCGACAAGCGGGCCGGCCAGACGAACAGCCACAGATACTTGCCGATTACTTTGATGGCCGTGAGCCGCGCCGTCCAGAAACCGGCGCTCAACAGAGGATTCTCGACGTGGCCAGCCAGATGCATCGGCAATCTGACGCGCAAATAGAAAAACGCGGCAAACGGCAGCACCAAGGCCGAGTAAGTCAGCGCGCGCCCCCGCCACGCCGTGCGCCCTCGCCACGTAAGGTCGTACAGGAGCATGATGCCGGGCAGGACGGCGGCATTCTCCTTGGAAAAGATCCCCACCGTTTGGGCGGCCACCATGGCCGCCACCCACAAAAGTTTGCGCCGCCCGGCGGCGGTGGCGCTTTTCACGTAACACAACAAGCCTGCCAGAACGCCGAAGGCTGCCAGCAGGTCGGCGCGGCCCACGATATTGGTGACGGATTCGGTGAGCAGTGGATGCAGCCCCCAGAGCGCAGCCAGGGCAAAGGCCGGCACCGGCGCGGCCTCAAACACCAATAGGCCCAGCAGGTACACGAGCGAGACATTCACCGCGTGCAGCGCGAAATTCACCCAATGATAGCCGGCCGGATGCGTCCCATTGCCGAAGACGGCGTAATTCAGCAGGTAGGAGAAGGTGGTGAGCGGGCGATACAGGCCGTAAACGGTTCTGCCGCGCCAATACCCTTCGCTCAGAATGAGCCGAAGGTTTCGGGGCGTCACCGCGTGGATGCGGGCATCCTGCGTAATCGCCCTGGAGCTGTCGTACACCAGGCCCGCCTGGAAGGAATTGGAATACGCCACCACGACCAGAGCCCAGAGTGCCAGCAAGCGCCATGCGTGCCGCCGCCACGCGGGATGCGCTGCCCCGACAGAAGGGCCTTCCCCATGCTGGTTTTTCCAGGCCATCGCCGTTTGTTCCGTTCCTCATTATCCACGATTGGAAGGACGCCGAACGATTACGGAGCGGCTGACGCCCTGGCCAACGCCTGCGGCGTGGTTTGCGGCATGGCTTGCGTCGTCCCGATCAAGACGGCCGCCCGGAATCCCGCGAACCAGTAGGTGCGGGGCCAGCGTTCTCAAGGGCCAAACCTGGCCTGGCCGTGGAATAAGCTTGGCTGCACCGGCGGCCTGGCTTGGATGGAGGGCGAAGGCTGCGACGCTTCACCGGCCTCAGAAGCGCAAAACGGCCAGCCCGTTGTGAACCGGGCCGGCCGTCTTGAAGCCAATGAGAGGATATTCCAGAGGATGCTAGGCCCGCTTCCGCCGGCGATACCGGGTCGCACCGAGGATTCCCACCAGGGTGCCGAACAACAGGATTGCCTGGGGTTCCGGAACCGGATCGGGATCGTATGCGAGGAATTCCTGGGTGAGATTGTCACCGCTCTTAGGATCCGGGGTGATCACGTACCAGCCTGGGGCGGTGTACCCACCCGTGAGGACGGCCGCCTGGGCGTTTAGCAAGTCGTTATACACGGCGTTTGGAAAAGTGGTTGAAGTGTTGATGTCCGCTGCGAAATCGCTGAGTGATGTGGTTCCCGCGCCACCAGCGACCGGGGAGGCATCCAGGAACAGCGTCCACGCCGCCACATTGAGTTCCTCCTCCGTCCTTGCGTTGGCGGAATTGAGGGTACCCAGGTTTTGAATCTGAGTGAATAGCCACGCCGCCTCCAGGTAGCGGTCATACATCTCCGTCTGGTCAACCGTCACTGAGGTGAGGGTGTCCCCGGAAGGACTCTGACCCAATTGGTACGCCGTCGTGCTGTTGTAATAGTATAGGTTGCTAAGATCCGGGTTTGTCGAAACCAGCGAAATGAAGTCTGCCGTCCAATCTTGCCCAAAACCGATATTGTGATTCCAGTCGAGACAATAGACCGTGATCGAGGTACTGTTGTCGGTATCGGTTGCCGTGTAGGGGCTTACGTAGACGGTTTCTCCCGGTCCAGCCCAGGTGGCGCTGGAGTTTACTACGCCGTTAAACTGCATGTTGACATCAAACTGGTCGTCCGCCAAAGCGCTACTGACGGATCCCGCCACGAGAAAGGCCAAAACGCTCAATGCCTTTCCGCACGTAATCAGTTTTATCACGTTGCCTCCGTGAGATAATTCTCAATACAGTATTTTGTCTGAGCAATTTGATTGCCACAGATAATGCCGTTATTTTCAGCGACTTCCTCTGGCGGGCTTCATGAGGCAGGCAAAAGTCTTGGAAATTCTCCCCTTTTAACCAGTATAAAGACGTTGGAGCGGTGAAACGGCGAACTGGCCCCTGCCCAAGACTCCGAGCACAGTGGCCAGTGCAGTATGCCGCCGTAAATCCTGTTCCTGGACCGTTTACCGCGTAACCATATGCGGTCTGCTTTTGTCGCGTTCCCCGTGCGACTGTTCCCGGCGATGCAGACGAAAAAGTTTGTCCTCAATTCCCAGGATTCGGGATTGGAAGATGGGCAAACCTGCGAACATGCTCCTTTATTTTCAGTGAATCAGCTATGGCCCGAGGAATGCAAAAGGTTCGTGAGCCCAGGGTGAGGCTACAGCGTAGAACCCGATCTAGAGGAGGAGAATCGTGAGACCAAGATCAATACTAGTGGTACTGCTACCGTTCGCCTTGTTTTTGAGCGTGGGTGTGTCCGCGCATGCGACGAGCGTGGATTTCACCTTCGATACGCAAACGATAAACGGTACGGTGGTTACAGGATTGAGCAGCGGAGCCAACGCGAGCCAGATCCAGACTTACATGGACAACGTGCTTTCGGCAGCCGGTTGCACGGGTTGCAGCGTTACGGTGCTCGTGTCAGGGAGTTCGATCGGCGCAGTAGCCGACCAAACGTATAATGGCGATGGCCACGTGACAGGGCCGGTCAACGGCAGCCAATCCCTCACTCTCGGGGATTCGGACGGCGCCACAGCGAGTACCTCGACGTCGACGCTGGACAGCTCCTACGACACATTCATTGCTAACACCAAGGACAACGATAGTACGGTTTCGCAGCAGATCACCCTCCAGTTCAGCGGTTTCACAGGCCTGAGCATCAACAGCTTCGATTACGAGATCTTTCCCGATGGAAGTTGCACGGCGCTCAATACGAGGTACAAAACCACCTGCGGCACTAATAACTCAAACCAGCCGGATCTTGAGTTCGAGGCGGGCAACGGCACGAACGGCACAGGTGATACACTGCAGCAAACTTTCTTGGGCGTAACACCCAACACCACAAATGGCAACGCCACCCACTCTCCCAATAGCGGCAGCAGCCATACCGAGTTGGCGCCTCAGTTGATTGGAACATGGACCGGGTCGCTTACCGGCGTCACCGAACTCGATTTTGTGGATTGGCCCGCCACCATCGGTATCGACAACCTGTCGATTTCCTATAATACTTCTGTTCCGGAACCGGCCAGTGTGGCCCTGTTGGGCGCGCTTGTCGTTCTCCTGGCGAAGAAGTTGCGCAGGGTCTGACCTCGCACCTTAATCTGCTTCACCGAAATCTTCGACCGGAGCTTCCTCGTAGCGGGGACGCTCCGGTTTTGCTTTATGGTGGTGCGCCCTTTATGGTCTCCAACGTGCATGTGCTGTGACGAGGAAATGTGATGCATATCCAGCCCCGCGCGCGGCGCATGCGACTGCTGCTAGTTGTTCTCTTGTGTGGCATTTTATTATCGGCTTGCAACAGGGACCCCAACGTCCGAAAGCAGAAGTTCTACAAAGCTGGAGTCGACTATCTCAACAAGGGCGATGTCAAGAAGGCGGCGCTCCAGTTCATGAACGCTCTTCAGATCGATCCCAAGTTCGCCGAAGCCGCCAATGTTCTGGCGGAAATCCAGTTTCGGCAAGGGAATTATCGCCAGGCATATTCACTCCTCCAGCAGGCCATCGCGGCGAAGCCCGATTACCTGCCTTCGCATCGAGGTCTGGCGCAAATCTACCGGCTCAGTGGCAAGCTCGACGAAGCCCAGAAGGAACTCCAGTTCATCCTGGACCATTCTCCGGACGATACCGATGCCTTGCTCAATCTCGGGGTGCTGCAGACGCAGCAGAAGAAACTCGCGGATGCCGAAGGCACGCTCAACCGGGTTTTGGAGCTTCAGCCCAATCACGTCGGCGCCCTGGTGGCGTTAGCGTCGGTCAAGCAGGATGCCCATGATCTGCCGGCCGCGGAGCGTTACTTGAAATTAGCAGTCGACAGGAATCCTCGATCCGTTGCAGCTTCCCTGACATTGATCAAGTTTTATATCACTACGGGCCGGCCGGCCGAGGCGGAGCCGCTGTTTACCCAAGCGCTCCGCATGAGCAATAACGACATCCGGATCCTGGAAGCTCAAGCTGGGTATTACGAGGGCCTGAAGAAGTACGCGGAGGCGGAGGCGGTCGCCAAGACAATCCAGACTTCTCATGCGCGCGATCCCAGATACTGGGGAGCTTTGGCGGATTTCTATGTCAGGATCGGCGACTGGACCAAGGCAAAGAGCGAACTGGAGCGGGTCTTTCAACAACACAAGGACGACCAGGGTATCCTCCATAAACTCATCGAAGTTCACCTGACTCTGAATGACCGGAGGGCGGCTGAAGCTCTGAACGAAGCCCTTCTGAAGAAGAACCCAAGGGACAGCTATGGCCACCTGTTCAAAGGCCGGCTATACCTCGCGGACGGGAACCTCGAAAAAGCCGTGCTGGAGTTCAACCAGACCGCCAAATACCAGCCCGATTCGGCCGCCCTGCATTACTGGTTGGCGCAGGCGGATATTCAGAAAGGCGATCTCCGGCTAGCCAAACAGGAGCTGGAGACGGCTCTCCAGCACGATCCCAATTATCAGGCCGCCCTCCTCAGCCTCACGAAGCTCGACAATGCCACCGGTGAGGTCGATCGGGCTCTGGCCAACTCCAGGAGACTGGTTGCGAACAACCCCGGGGATACCGACGCTCTGTTGCTGTATGGCGAGTCTTTGCTCAAGAAAGGCGACTACGCGACCGCGGCGAAGGTTCTGAAGGTGCTGCTGGAACGAGTCCCCGGCAACGCGGACGCGCATCGACTCTCGGGTGTTCTCTATTTGGCCCATCAAAACCTGGGCGAGGCACGGAAAGAGTTCAAGCGGGCTTGGGATCTTCAGCCGGAGTCGAAATCGCTTCTCGAAAGCGTCGTATTGGGCTATTTTGTCGCGAAGCAGCCAGATGCGGCCGTTGACTTCTTGCAGGACGAGATCAAGAGCCGGCCCCGCGACGCTCTGCTTTATCGGGAACTGGGCCAGGCTTACCTGTGGGAACAGAAGCGCACGGCGGCTATTCCCGTTTTGCGGAAGGCTCTCGACCTGGCACCCGCCGACGCCGACAGTACCATCTTGCTGGCAGACGCTTATGCCGCGGAGAAGCAATCGGATGCCGCCAGTCAGTTGCTTTCTGATGCCATGCAGAAGCACCCCAAGGACGCGGATGTGATGCTTCGGAGCGGCATGATCCTCGAGAAGCTCCAGCGGTGGGATGATGCCCGGGGGGTCTATGAGCGCGAACTGCAACTCGACAGGGACAACGCGCTCGCGAAAAACAACCTGGCCTGGCTGCTTGCGGAACACGGGGGCAATCTCGACCAGGCATTGAACCTGGCCCAGCAGGCCGAGGAAAAGCTATCCGACAACACGCAGGTCGCCGATACGATCGGTTGGGTTTACTACAAAAAAGGCATTTACAAGACGGCGCGCGAGTACTTGAAACAATGTGTCGAGAAAGACCGGAAGAACGCCACGTTTCAGTACCAGTTGGGAATGGCGGAATGGAAGCTCGGAAATCAGGAAGAGGCTCGCCGGGATCTGCTCAATGCGGTTACTCTGGATCCGAAATCTCCGCAAGCAGCTTTGGCACGGGCGGCTCTCGCTCAGCAATAACCAGGCCCGTTGAAACCCCATTCTGCCGATGGCGCCGGCATTCAGGGCTCTGCACTGGCATCGTCTTCGCTCGGGCTGCTAAAGTCGTACCGCACGATTCGCACCGCAACCCCGTGCGCATCGGTCCGCAGCACTTCACCGGCAATGTTGAGCCACTGTCGCCTCGACGGCCGACGCGCCACCGGCCATTGAATCGACAGTTCCGCCGCCGCACCTTTGGGGCACATCTGACCGGACAGTGCCAGAAGCAGACCCTTGCTACTGATGTTTACGGTCGTGCCTGATCCCTCGCCTACCAGCCGGCGCTTCTTGCGAAGCCGGTAATGCACCTCCAGTTGGAGGGGGTAGCGACCGGTGGTGCGCCGGTCCTTGTAGCCTGGGTTGGCCACACGAGAGGCGTATGGAGCACGTTGCATGAGTCCGCTGACAGACCCGTTATGGCAATCCGTGGCCCAAACCGTATCCGATGAGAGCGCGCATTGATTCTGAATGACTTACGCTCGCCGTACCAGGACACAATTATGCAAATTAGTACTATTGTTTTTCCATTATTCCTATTGTTTCCGAACCGCCGGCGTTTAGGAGGGAGAGCCTGCCGCCATCGACCGGTACTTCATAACGCCGCCTTTTTCCATGACGACGCCTGGATGCGGCACATCGGTCGGACGAGCCTGGGCGGTAGCGGCATGGTTGATCGCCAGTTTCTTCATCTTGTACAGCAGCGCCTTGTACTCAATGCCCAGCAGGTTGGCGGCCTCCTTGCGGTTCCAGCGGGTAGCCTGGAGCGTGGAGAGAATAGTCTCGGTCTCGGCTTGCTGTTTGGCGCGGCTCACCCGCTCCAGAATTGGACTGTTTGGAGGCGCCTCGACAGCACCTTTTCGAGGCACAACAGCGAGAGCGGGCATCGTGCCACGATCCAACGTCTTCAACCTCAGTTCCTTTGTCGCCGACGCGGGATCGCCAAGGATGAGGTACTTTCGCATGAAATTTTCGAGTTCTCGAACGTTGCCGGACCAGTCATAATCGGTCATGGCTTGCCGCAAATCCTCGGTGAGCGGAGGCACCACATCGTCCGGCGCGGAGTGCTTCCGCAACAGGGTCTTCGCCAGTGGCACAATCTGGTCTTTCCGTTCCCGCAGGGGAGGGATCTGAACCGAGATCACGTTCAGGCGATAGTAGAGGTCCTCGCGGAAGGTGCCATCCACAATGGCTCTCTCCAAGTCCCGGTGCGTGGCCGCCAGAACCCGCACATCCACGCGAACCGTGTCCTTGCCGCCGAGATGCTGGAATGTGTGGTCCTGCAACACCTGCAGAAGCTTGGCCTGGAGCTTGAAGTCCATATCGCCGATTTCGTCCAGGAGCAACGTCCCGCCGTCCGCCATCTCGAACATTCCCGCCTTGCGCTGGAACGCGCCCGTGAATGCTCCGCGTTCGTAACCGAACAACTCGCTCTCCACCAACTCGGAGGGCAAAGCAGCGCAGTTCAGTTTCAGGAATGGCTTGCTGGCCCGCCGCGAGTTCTGGTGCAGATGGCGCGCCAGGACCTCCTTGCCCGTTCCGGTGGCACCCTGGATGAGCACGGGGATCTTGGCCCGGGCGACTTTTTCCACCAGGGAGGAGAACTCGGCAGCCCGTTCGCTCCCCACGAAACACGCCATATCGGTATCGGTCGCGTCAGAGCCGGATGAAGCCGCCAGGTCCCTGTCCCAGGTGCTGCTTAGCGCCTTCTGCAAAGCCCCGCAGAGTTCCTCGTGGCTGATGGGCTTGGCGAGGAAATCGCTGGCTCCGCTCTTCATTGCCTCTACCACCTGGCACGGGGAGAACGCGCCGGAGAGAAGAATCACCGGAAGGTCGCGATCGAACTGGCGGATTTCGCGCAACGCCTGGATACCGTCCTTGCGCGGCATGATCACGTCCAGCAACACGGCGGATACATTCTGGCTATCGCGAAGCGCATCCACTACTTCGCAACCATCCTCGGCAAATTCGACCGCATAACCATGGCACCGAAGCGCCATCTCCAGGTAACTGCGCACCTCGAGCTCATCGTCAGCGACCAGGATTGTGCCCTTACGGGAAGACCTCGGAACTATCTGATTGGTCACTGCGCCACAACCTCCAAGCCGAAAGACTTCGGCAAGATGTTGGCGGAGGGAGAATCCCCGGAACATTCCGCCAGTCGCAACGGAAACACGAACGAAAATGTAACCCCGTCTTTTCCACAGGTCGCCCAGATATTCCCCTGGTGCGACTGCACAATCGTCCGGCAAATCGCCAGTCCCAATCCCCCGCCGGACCGGTCGTCCGGGCCGGAATAGGAAGTGTACTCTTCGAAGATCAAAGGCAGGAACCACTCGGGGATGCCCGGCCCAGAGTCCGTGATGTCGACCCGGTACATGTTGGGCTCGTCCGAGTGCCGCCTGCGGCGCTCCACGGGAACACCGTTAGCCGAGCATGAGCGCCTTTCCCAGAAACTCGGACCACCCACGATTTCAATCGAGCCATGCCGCGGCGTAAACCGGCAGGCATTGTCCAGAAGGTTGATCAGCAACTGCTCGAACTGAGTGGGCTCGAAAAACAACGGGCAAGGCGCCGGTCTGAGGTCCACGGATATCGAAATATTCTTCCCGCGAGTGACTCCTGTAAGCTCATAGATCGCCTGCTGGATGGAATCTTCGATCGGGTATTCTTGAAGCTTCAGCGGTTGCCGGACCTGCCGGCCCATTGTCAACGCGTACATCGAAGAAGACATTCTCCCCAATCGCTTGCCGCTTTGCTCCAGCCGGCGAATCACTTCCTTCTGTTCCACAGTGAGCGGCCCAAGCAGCCCTTCCAGCAGGAGGCCGCAATAACCGTTGAGAGCGGTCAGCGGCGCGCGAAAGTCGTGCAGGGCGCGCGCCAGGAAGTTGGTTCGGTCATGGTCGTATTCCTGCAACCTCAGATCGGCCTGCAACAGATACTGCAGCATGTCGTCGCGGTCGGCGCCCACGCCACGGCATTCGGTTTGGCGGACGCCATCCCAGGCCGCACAACGCGCCACAGCCTGTTCGAGAAATGCCGCCAGCGTCGATTTTGAAACCGGTTTGAGAAGCAGCCCGATTGGCTCGAGCGGCAACTTGTCCAGCAGCGATCGGATCTGCCGCCGCTCCACCAAAAAGAGGTGGCTCATTCGGTAATCCGAAATCGGGAAAACTGGGAGCGCGCCGGTAAAAGAGCAATCCCAAACACAAATGTCGCACCGGTCTTCCGAGGACCATCGCGGCTCGGAGATAATTTCTAGATCATTTACTCCGAATTGTCGCAGGATTTCGCCGCAGCTTCGTAGCAATTCCGGGTCGCTCGAAATGATCCTTATTTTCACTGGTGCACCCACGATTCTCTTGAATAAGGCTTCCCGAACTCAAACAAAGTAGAATGCTCTATTTGTCTGAAGATACTGGACTATTACGACTTCGTCAAGGTTCAAATCGGGACCAGAATCACTAGTTTCATACTGTGAGTACCACGACCTCCAGAGCATACCCAAACTTCTGTACTATACATGTTGCAATATCCCATCGGACAAATCTGGGTCTTGTGTGGATAACCCCTCCTTTCGGGTGCGAGCGTCAATTTTCGATGGTCAGGCCGGCCGGCTGTTCCGGTCCGGCTCGCGACTGGTAGCCGAAATGCTCCGCGTTTCGTTCCCGCGGCGATTTAATGGTCCTCCAAGCCGCGCCGCGGGGAGTTTGGATTCAAGACTGGGGGCGTTGAGGATGGCGTCGGTGAATCCCGAACGGCGGCAACGAGAACGATTGGCATTGCGGTGTCCAGTGCGGGTTTTGGCGTCGCCGGAAGGTCCCGCAGACGATGCTATTACGGTGAACCTTAGCAGCCAGGGGATCTACTGGATCTCTCAAATTCCCTGCACGCCCGGACAGAGAATTGGCTGCTATGTCTTCATTGATCCCGGTGGATTTCGTTCTGGGGCAGCCTCGGTTTCCTTGTATTGCCGCGTGCGCGTGGTGAGAGTGGAAGAGGTCGCAACTGGATTCGGCGTCGGCGGTCGCATCGAGCAATACGCCTTTTCCCGCATATCCGATCAAGGCCCGCGCACTGACTTCCCCGTGCCGCTCCAGGCGCAGCGAGCCGGTCTGGTTTGAGTCGGGCGAGAGGCAATTGCGCATCGCAAACTCTCCCCAGGGTGAGATTGACAAATTGAGAGTTTTTCCCGATTTTTGGGAATCCTGCTCAATTCGGGTCTGTTGGGCCAAGTTGTTCGCGCGCCTAAGGGCTGTCACTAGCAGTTACCCGCCGCGCGCTCCGGCCCATTGACTGGCACGTGGCGTGCAGCTACGGTCGAGCCCGCCCATTCCGGTGTGAGCTGGTAAGGAGTTCAGCATGGTCGCTCACCTTCGACTTGGCGATCATCTTGAGGACCGTCCGGATCATGGCCGGGGGGCACGGCGGAAGATGAAGCACCTGAAGCGCCGGCGGGTTTGCTTGGAAGTTTCTGGCAAAGGAGGCGGACTAAAATGACGTGCGGCTTGTTCTCGGGGCGAAAACGGGCGCTGATTGCCCTCGCCTGGATGGCCCTGGCGTTCACCGGTTGTGACCGGTCGCCGGAGGCCAAGAGCGCCCGATGTATCGTTGCCGGCAAGGCATTGATGCAGAAGGGCAACCCGGCGCGTGCCATCCTGGAGTTCCGCAATGCCGTACAGGCGTCGCCGAAGAATGCCGAAGCCTATTACCAACTGGGGCTCGCTTACCTGGCGCGGCAGGATTATCGCAACGCCGTGGCGGGCCTTCGCCAGGCGATTGCGGTGAATCCGAAACACACTGCCGCGCGGCTAAAGCTGGCCCAATTGATGGCCAGCGTCAGTGATCCCGAGGTGTTGAAGGATGCGCAACATCGGCTGCAGGACTTGATCGAAGGAGATCCCGGCAATCCGGATGCACTCCACGCTCTGGCGCTTACGGAACTCAAGCTGGGCGATGCGGCCGATGCCATGCAGCACCTGGAACTGGCGCTGTCGGATGCCAATACGTCGCAGGAACTCGCTATTGCCATCACGCTGGCGCAGGCGAAATTGCAGCAGAAGGACGCAAAAGGAGCCGAAAACGTCCTAAAGAAAGCCTGCGAAAAATCCTCCAGCCGCGCCGACGCCATGGTGTACCTGGGCCAGTTCTACATTTCGCAGCACAGAACCGCCGAAGCCGAGCAGCAGTTCCAGCGGGCTCTTTCGGTAGACCCGAGCCACGGCGTCGCCTTATTCGACTTGGCCAAGCTCCAATACAGCTTGGGGCGGACACCGGAAGCTGAACAGAGTTTCAAGCGCCTGTCCGGGTTGCCCGGATTCAAGCCCGTGTACGCGATCTTTCTGTTCCAGACGGGCAGAAAGGACGAAGCCGTCAAAGAATTTGAACGCCTGGCGAAGGCGGATCCCGACGATCGCGCTGCGCGCACGCGGCTGGTTACGGTGTATTGGAGTCTGAATCGGTTGCCGGAAGCGGAAACGATTTTGAATCAGGCTCTGAAAAAGAATGCCAAGGATCTGGATGCCCTCCTGCAACGGGGCGAGATGTACCTGAGCGCGGGAAAATTTGCACAGGCGGAAACGGATCTGAACGAGGTGGGCCATTTGCAACCGAGCGCGCCGGAAGTTCATTACATTCTGGCCAAACTCCATCGGGCACGTGGCGAGGAACCCAGCTATAGGCAGGAATTGACAAAAGCGCTGGAACTGAACGCTTACCTGTTACCGGTCCGGCTGGAGTTGGCTCAGGCGCTGCTGGCGGCGAACAATGCAGAGGCCGCTCTGGACGTGTTGAACCAAGCGTCCCAATCTCAAAAACAGTCGATCCCGGTCTTGGTGCAGCGCAACTGGGTGCTCTGGAGTTTAGGCGACCTGGCGGAGATGAGGAAGGGAATCGACCAGGGACTGGCGAGCGAAAGGTCGGCGGATCTGTTGATTCAAGACGGTTTGTGGAAACTGCGGTCCGGAGATCCGGCGGCCGCTCGCAAGGCCGTCGAGGAGGCGTTGAAGATAGACCCATCGGACCTGCGCGCTCTACAGGCACTCAGCCAGACCTACGCCGCGCAAAAGAACGCGCCCATGGCCTTGCGGAGAGTAAAGGAATATGCTGCAAGCCAGCCAAATTCGGCGCCGGTTCAGGATTTTCTGGGGATGATGCTGATGTCCCAAGGCTCCCCGGCTGAAGCCCGAAAGGCCTTTGCGGCAGCCAAAGCCGCCAACCCAAGATATGTGCAGGCGGATTTGGCCCTGACCCAACTGGACGTCGCTCAAGGCAACCTAAATGATGCCAAGAAAAGACTGGAGGCAGTTCTTTCGGTGAACGCCGGCAACCCGACAGCCCAGTTGTGGCTAGGGATAATTGAAGAGCACATGGGCGACCGCAGCGCCGCCATGGAGGCATACCGAAAAGTTGCCGAAGCCAATCCCAGCAGCGCGCAGGCTTTGAACAATCTCGCTTATCTGCTGTCCGAAGTTGCCAACAAACCGGACGAGGCGCTGAAATATGCGCAAGAAGCGGTTCAGCTTGTTCCGGATCAGCCAGCATACTGCGACACGCTGGGATGGATTCTCTACCGAAAAGGAGTCTACAACGCGGCTGTCCCGTATTTGGAGCGGGCGGGTTCCAACAATACCGCAAGGGACAACGTGGTGTGGAAGTATCACTTGGCAATGGCCTACAGCAAAGCGGGGGAAACCGCGCGCGGCCGGGCCACGCTGCAGGCCGCACTGAAGCTGAATCCGAATCTTCCCGAGGCGAAGATCGCCCAGCAGATGATCGGATCGTCCCATTGAAGGATGCTGCGCACCGAGGCATTGTCACAAAGTCCTAAAGTTTAGGTATTCAGACGCAGGCATCTGAATCCATATCTTATTGAAAACAAATGAAATAGAACCAGGCCGGGTTTGGCAGTCTGTTTGCTCATACACAAGCTCCTCGGAAGGATGATGGTAAGCCATCGGAAAGAACGGAGGTTTTTGATGAAGACAACTCTGCTAGTTTTATTCCTGACCATCGCGTTGGGAACAACCTTTGCCACAACGACAGACGAACTCACGCTGACATCAGGCGGGGTTACCGCGACTATTACGGACTACAACGGCAGTACGGGCGGGACCTGTTCCGGGGGCGGCTGCGCAGATATGAACAGCATAGGAGGCGTCTACGACACAAACGGTGCTTCCGGCACTATGGGTGTAGCGAGTAATGCTACAACTTTCAATGGTTGGACCATCAGTGGTATCACCGGGGTATCGCGTTCGCCCGGCTTGATGCCGCAGGGCCTCGATATAAGTGCATTCACGGCGGCCTGTTCTTTGACGGGCGGCTGTGCTGAGTTGGACGTTTCTCTTAGCGACGTGAATTTCGCTATTCCCATAGGTATCGGTGGTTTTTCCACGTTCTACAGTGCGACGGTTACGGGAAACGGCACCACGACCGAAGAAGCCTGGTTCTCCAACTTAAACACCCTATTTGCTCAGACAAACTTGATTGGCTCGGTCGGCCCTATCGGGTCCCCGGGCGGTTCCGGGAGTGCGTCCGGTGGTTCAATTGCGGCAGTCCCGAACTATTCGTTGACCCTCGAACAGATCTTTACAGCCGGTACCGGCACCGTCTCGTATAGTGTAGACGGCAACATAACCGCTGTCCCTGAGCCTATGTCGCTCTTGCTGCTGGGCGGATGCCTACTGGTCGTGGGCCGGAAGCTGGCAGCGCGGATGTTGTAATCGTAGGCCGTCGGCAACACCTATTTCCACAGGATCACGGGCTCCCGGTTCTTCGCGAACCGCGGAGCCCTTCTTCATTCGGCCTCAGGACTCCCACTACGCATTTCCCTCTCCACCACTGGCGGCGCCGCCCAGCCCGCCATCTGATGCGTGGCAAGGCACACCGCCGATGGTGACAAGGACCGCGCAGTTCTTGCCTGCTGTTTCCGATTCCGGCATTTGAGGAATGAACGCGCCCGGTCAACCCGCGGAGCCCCGACGAACCAGGTTCAAGAGTCCGCTCAGATGTTCGGTGCCCCAGTGGTGCAACGGAACGAGACGTGCCTCATCCCACCCGGTTTGAGCTTTGACACCACGGCGGGGCTGACAGCGTGCGGAGTCCTATGAAACTCAGCGTTGACTAGCCCCGAAGCAGCGTCCAAACTGTTGCAGCACCTGCCCGGCGAACGCTACGCCGTCCTGCAAGGCACCCGGTTGTTCACCTAGCGTGATTCTTACGATTGAACCGGAGGTCTCGCCATACCGAAGGGCATCCCACACCAGGTACAGCTTGGTGAAGTATTCGTCGGCCACCACCCTCCGCCGCCCCTGGTACCAATACAGGATTCGGGAGTGCTCGCCACCCTTGTAGAGCAGGTAGTTGTTGATTCGCACGGTGCGTCCGCCGAACTGAACGGGCACCATGCCGGAGTCCATCATCTCCCAGCCGCCACCCGCCAGACAGTACTTGGGCGAGTGCATGCTCTCACCGGCACGTTCCCGCTCGTAGAATGCGATGAACAGGTTCATGGTCGCCGGGCCGCGCCGGTAGGTCCGCGAGAGGTATGACGTGGCGTTCAAGGAGGCTTCGATGGCCTCTCTGAACGGTGGATCGTCCGTACCGCTCCAACCGTCGATTGATTCTTCGATGCTGCTGAGGGGATGAACCAGCGGGTCTGGCTTCCGGTGGTCGTTCAAAACCGAGACCGTCAAGCTGCCTGCCAGCAAGCAAAAAGTACTGCCAAACCGCCATCCAGCAGTCATGCCGCCAGCCTCCGTTTTCGGTCCAGAATCAGCCGCAGCAGTTTGGCCGACCCATACAGCGCACCAAAGCCTCCTATGAAAACCAGCCAGCCAGCAAAAGAGTGGTAGAATCCCATCGCCAGATCCGGATATTGTCCGGCCAGCAGAGCGGTGCCGGCAACCCGTAGCACGTTGAACAGGACGGCTATCGGGATGGCCAGCAGAACCACCAGCACACGGCTAAGGGTGCTCAACCGTTCTACATATCCAAGCAGAAGAGCGCCCACCGTCAATGAGGCCAGCGACCGTAGTCCACTACAGGCCTCCGCCACGCCCAGCGTCGTGTTGGGGAGTTGGATCACGTTGCCATCGCGGAAGATGGACGCGCCGAATGCTTGTGCCACTTGGGTGCCGATCCCCGAGGCCAGTAATTGCAGCGGGGCGGCCAGCTTGTTGTACAGAATCACCGGAGGTGGCACAACCGACGCCAACAGAAGCAGGGGAAAACCGAGCCGTCTCAACCGCTGCAGGCCCCAGAACGTCCAGGTGAGTCCGCAGACCAGCACAATCAATGACATGCGTGTGGTGAAGAACTCCGCGCCGAGCTTGCCCACGATGAACATCAATACGGAAGCCGACGTCAGGATCAGACCTTTGGCACTGGGGCTTGCCGGCAGCGCCAGCGTCGCGGTTCGTTGCCTCCAGACCACATAGAGCGCGATCACAGCCACCAGAAAACCGTGGGAGTAGGTTTCGTTGGACCCCCAGTCCTGCATCCAGGAGACGACCACGTCCCCGTACATCGCGATCACCAAAAAGGAAACGGCAACCAGCCGCCAGTGCTTCCGCCACCGGAAAAACGGCTGCACAATCGCCTTTGTCACGTCCTGCGGCGCGATTTGAGTTGACCTGCCAGACAAGCTTATATCCTAGCCCTGCAAAAAAACCGAATTCACGCTGGTTTCTGCGAGCACGTCGAGGGCCGCATGAGGCTGACCCAAACTGCTGGTGGAGGTCCTTTTTGCGCTGCTCCGGCCTTGTATGGGAAAAACTTTGTCATTAGATGCAAAATAATCTCAATCGTGGCTACCAAACCCAATAGGGCAGGTGACGTAGACCTGCACTCGGTGCCAAGAATGCCAGACCAAAGACTGGCGCAAGGGTCGTGCGGTCGCGGAAATTCCTGAACCGGTACTAGTACTGGTGAGGCCGGTCTTTGGCTTGTAACTTGCTCATGCCGTAGGTACCATTTCAAATATAGGCGCTATGCTGGTAAGCGCAAGCAGCGGATCAAGCCATGGCAGTTCGCAATAGTTTTAAACTCGGCCCCCTCTCGCTAGTCCGAATGTTCTGGAAGCACAAGCTGGCGTTCGCGCTGGTGTGGGTGGTCATCACCCTGGCCGCAGTCGTCGTGGTCATGAGGCTCCCGCCGATTTTCCGTGCCGACACCATAATTATGATTCAGACCCAGAGGATTCCCGAGAAATTCGTGGCGTCCACGGTGAATACGGCACTCCAGGATCGCCTTGCCACCCTGAGCCAGCAGATCCTGAGCTACAACCGCCTGCTCGCGATCATCCAGAAATACGATCTGTACCACGACCAGCGCCAGACGCACTCCCAGGAAGACATCATCGAGATGATGAGGGCCGATATCGGAACCGAGGTCGTGGAGAACTGGATGAGCAAGGGATCGTCCCGCGGCGATTCTCATCCTTCCGCATTCCGCGTGTCCTATCAAGGCGTGAACCCCACCGTGGTTGCCCTGGTCGCCAACGAACTGGGCAACGCCTTCATTGACGAGAACCTGAGCACTCGTGAAGGCCAGGCCCAAGGTACCACCAAGTTTCTGGAAACGGAACTCGACGAAGCCAAGAGGCGTTTAGAGGAGCAGGAGGCCAAATTAAGCGAATTCAAGCAGAAATATAATGGCGAACTCCCCGAGCAGGAAAATACTCTGCTGGCGACGAACTCCCAACTGCAAATCCGCCTGCAGGGGATCAACGACTCCATTCAGCGGGCCGAGCAGAACAAACAACTGCTCGAAGCGTCGCTGGCTTCGGCACAAGAATCGGCTGAAAGCATGGCCGAGATCACCAATCAGATCAATAAACCTGGCAATTCTCCGGCGCTGCCCGGCAGCCAGCCGGAGACGACCTCTGCGCAGCTTCAAAGACGTTTGGACGAGCTGCGCCTGAGGTACAACGATGCATGGCCGGAAGTGCGGGATCTGATTGCACTCATTCCCCTCGTACGGAAGCAGGAGCAGGATAAAGAGAAGCAGCTTCAGGCCGAAGCCCTGAAAACGCTTGGGGCAGGCCAGAAGCCCGGAACTTCCAAGCCCGGACAGTCCGATGCGCCGGGGCCTGCCATGGGCATCAATGCCACTGCCCAATCCCCGCAACTGAGCCAGGTCTTGCTCCATGAACGGGAACGCCAGGAGGGCCTGTCGGCGCAATTGGATGTTACGGCCGCTCAGATCGAGGCGCTGAACAATGAGCGCAAGCAGGTCCTGAGTAGCGTCGCCGAGAACTCGCAACGCATGGCCAAGCTGCCGATGCGGGAGCAGCAACTATTGGAGATCAATCGCGATTATGACATCTCCAAGGCCAACTACCAGTCTCTGCTCGATAAGGAACTGGCTGCCCAGATGGCCACACAAATGGAGCTCGCCGCGCAATCCGAGAGGTTCGTGACCATCGATGCGGCGCGCACACCCGACAAACCGGTCAAGCCGGACCGGCCTCTGCTGTGCGGCCTCAGCGCCTTTGGGGCCCTGTTGCTGGCGCTGGTGGTATCCGTAGGACGCGAATTCAAGAAAAACATTCTGCTGGGCGAATGGGAGCTTCCCAAGGGCGTAGCCATCCTCGGCCGCATCCCGATGATCGCTTCCGGCATCAAAGTGGTTGCGGCGCCTCCGGAACCTGCCGGTGTACCGCGTGTCCGGTGGGGACGTCGGATCCTGGTGTCTTTTCTGGTCGTCATCGTGGTTATGGCTGTTACGGCTACGGCTGTGGGATTGTATTTCGGAAAGATCTCGATTGGGTGGTGGACATGGAACCAGTAGGGGACAAGACACCGCCGTCGTTCACCAACGCGTCGCCCGGGGCAATGGTCCCGCTAGGCCTGGGCTGGCAGGATCCCATCTGCGTGGACATCCAGGCGGGGTCCCCTCTGTTTCCTTTTGACGGCCGGGACCTGCGCGCAGCCGAGCAGTACCGGATTGTTCGGACCAAGATCCTGCAGCATCCACACCCGTTGCACATCATTGCGATCTCCAGTCCCCAAATGGGCGACGGCAAGAGTGTCACAGCCGCTAATGTCGCGGGTTCCCTGGCCCTTAAGAACGAGATTTCGGTGCTGCTGGTCGATGCGGATTTCCGGCGCCCAGCCCTTGCCCGAATGCTCGATGTCCCCGCCTCTCCCGGCTTGACCGAAGTGCTCTCCGGTGAGAGTTCTCTCGAGCAAGCCATCATCAGCCTGCAGGTCGGAGCCACCAGGCTGTACTTTCTGCCCGCCGGCCGAAGAACCAAGAACTCCGCCGAGTTGCTGGGATCGAAACGATGGGCCCTGGCCGGCGCCGAGATCCGGAAGAGCTTCGACTACTCCATCATCGACACGCCCCCCGTGGGCGTGGTGGCGGACTACGATTTGGTCCAGCCCATGGCGGATGGTGTCGTGTTGGTGGCGCGGCCGGATTACACCAACCGGAAATACTGTTTCATGGCGTTGCAGAGCATCCCCAAAGAGAAGCTGATCGGGGTCATTACGAACTGCGTTCCGGACTGGTTCCTGGCCCGGCCGCGCAGCCACGACTACTCCTACTACCGGGGGGTCGAATGATTCGGCTCTTCAACGTCTGCTTCCCCGGCCGAACTCTATTGCTCGCCCTCACCGAAGGGGTGTTGTCCGCCTTGACGCTTCTGGCGGCCATGTGCATCTGGTTTGGCAAAGACGTCGACCTCGCACTTCTGTACGATCACGGCCTGCTGCGCGTGCTCTTCGCTTCCACGGTCTGTATGCTCTGCATGTACTACTACGACCTCTACGATTCGTTCGTCATGCGGGCGTTCAGCGAGGTGGTATCGCGAGTCGTTCACGTCCTCGGCACGGTTTGTATCATCCTTGCCGTGGTCTACTATGCCTATCCGCCGGCACAATTGAGCCGGGGACCCGTCATCATCTGGATAGGCTTGGGCGGCGTGATGGTGCTGGCCTGGCGGCGTCTGTACGTTTCGCTCACCATCTCTTCGCAGTTGCGGGATCGCTCGATCCTACTCGGGGATGGACCCCTCGCCGCGCCGCTGGCGGATGAAATTGCCCGGCGCCCGGAATTTGGACTGCACCTGGTCGGATACGTCGGTGGCCAACGCACGCTCCAGGGATCGCACTCCGCCCTCCCATGCCTTGGCACCGTCGAGGAACTCTCCGAAGTCGTGCGGCGCGAAGACGTCTCCTGCGTCATCATCAGCATGGGAGACAGACGAGGCCGGTTGCCGGTGGAAGCACTCTTGAGCTTGAAGATGCGTGGTGTGCTAGTCCAGGATGCTCCGGACTTCTATGAGGCCCTCACCGACAAACTGCCGGTATCTTGTCTGCGGCTGGGATGGCTGTTGTTCTCGCCCGGATTCGAAATCTCCCGCTGGACCCGAATCTACAAGCGCGCGGCTTCGATCGTCTTCTCCATTCTGGGGCTGATCGTTTCGTTCCCGCTGATGGTTCTCGTGGCTTTGGCGATCCGGCTGGATTCTCCGGGACCCGTCATCTTCAGCCAGCGCCGCACCGGCAAGGGCGGGAAGTTGTTTACGTTGTATAAATTCCGCTCCATGCGCCTGGAATCCGACGACCAGCGTCCGGCGCAAGAAGACGATAACCGGATCACTCGTGTAGGGCAATGGATTCGTCGGTGCCGGTTGGATGAATTGCCGCAGCTTTTTAATATCCTGCGCGGTGAAATGCACTTCGTCGGGCCCCGGCCCTGCATTCCGTCCGCCGAAGAGGAATGCGCCCAAAAGATCCCCTTTTATAACCAGCGCTGGGCGACCATGCCGGGTCTGACGGGGTGGGCCCAGGTCAAAGGCGGTTATTGCTCCACTCTGGACGAGAATGTCGACAAGCTGGCTTACGATTTGTTTTACATCAAGCACATGTCAATCGGGCTGGATTGCCTGATTTTGTTGCAGACGGTCAAGATCTTGCTGTTGGGCAGGGGAGCTCGATGAACCGATAGTGTGAGCATTGGGTTTGCGGAGACCAAGCTGGAGCGCCGCCCCAACCCGTGGCGGGGGCGTGTTCCGGAAGGAGTACCGAATGGCGCGGTTCCTTGGCGGTTGGTCAGTCACCTCCACCGTCGAGGGTATAAAGAGGCGAATGGGACAAAAAGGGCGGTAGCTTGTCCGGCCGATAAGAAACATGGAAAATTGGTACGCGCTGCGAGTAAGATCGAACTTCGAAAAGATGGTTCAAACCGGTCTCAGGAACCGCGACATCGAAGAATTCCTTCCGGTATACGAGAAGAAGTCGCGCTGGTCGGACCGTACCAAGCATATCGAACGCCCGCTTTTTCCCGGCTATGTCTTCGGACGGTTTGATGCCACGAACCGGCTGCCCATCCTGATGATTCCTGGAGTGGTGCATGTCCTGGGGAACGGCGCGGGCCCCATACCGGTCGACGAAGAAGAGTTGCAGGCAATCCGGCGAACCGTTCAGTCCGGTCTGCTGGTCATGCCCTGGCCTTATCTCAAGGTCGGTGACCAGGTGGTCGTGGAGGAAGGCGCGCTCTCGGGGTTGCAGGGTATTCTGGTGCGGGTCAAGGACCGCGTCCGGGTCGTGGTGTCTTTGACTTTGCTCCAGCGCTCCGTGGCCGTGGAACTGGATCGCGATTGTGTGAGGCCGATTGGCGCCGGTTCTGCGGCATGTGGGGCAGGCTGGTAGCCTGCGGCGGGTTGTCAACCCGCCAGCCGCCGGTTTCCGGGATACCCTCTGGGTCGCGCGCAGCTTGACAACCCGCCCCACAAACGAACATATTCCCCCGGTCATGGCACTAATGCAATGTCGTCGGTTCCGCGCCTCCGAAGGGTGCGGATTACCAAGAGCCGAAGCGGTGCGAACAAGAGGAACCAGCTTGTGAAGTGCATCTTCTCCGTCGATGTAGAAGACTGGTTCCACATCCTGGACCTGCCTTCTACCCCCAGCCTCGACCAATGGGACGCTCTACCTTCGCGCGTGGAGAAGAACTTTCTCCGGCTTCTAGATCTGTTCGGCGAGAAGCAGGTGCGCATCACGTGCTTCTTCCTCGGCTGGGTAGCCGCCAGGTATCCCCATCTGATTCGGGCTGCGCGGGAGTTCGGCCACGAAATCGCTTCGCATGGGTATGCCCATCGGCTGATCTACCAGATGACGCCGGCGCAGTTCTTCGACGATGCACTCCGCGCTAAGCGGACGATTGAAGACACCAGCGGCTGCCAGGTAATCGGATACCGGGCCTCCGGGTTCTCGGTTACACACGGCACTCCTTGGTTCTTCGAAAAACTCGCGGAAGCGGGATACCGGTACGATTCTTCCGTCTTTCCGGCGCGTCGGGGCCATGGCGGCATGACGGGAGCGGAGTACGCGCCGCATTTTGTGCAGGCAGGTTCCGGTCAACTCGTGGAGTTTCCGATCACGCTCACCAAGATCCTGAACACGCCCGTTTGCCTTTTCGGTGGAGGGTACCTACGCCTCGCTCCTTGGGCGCTGATCAGGCGGGGAGCCGAGAGAGTGCTGCGGATGGGAAGGCCGGTGGTCTTCTATCTGCATCCCCGGGAGATCGACCCCCATCAACCGAGGCTGGATATGGGGCTATTGAGACGCTTCAAATCCTACGTGAATCTGGACACCACGGAGGAAAAGCTGAGGCAGATCCTCTCCACATTCGAGTTCACCACGTTTGCGGAGTTCTTGAGCGCAGACACCCGTTGGCGGAAGCGGCCAGATGGAGACCAGAGCCCGGCAAACGAGGCCAAAGTCCCTGAGGAATGGCTCTGTGAATGATCTGGCTTTGGCAGCGTTTTGGACAGCCGAGGCTCTCACGAGCTGAGCGGAATAATCCCCTATGCGTATATTGGTAACCGGCGGCGCGGGCTTCGTTGGCAGCAATCTGGCCGAACGGCTGTTGAACGATGGCCATCACGTCACGGTTGTCGACAATCTCAGCGGCGGAAGCCTGGATTTTCTTAGCGGCTGCCTCTTAAACAACCGGTTCCGGTTCGAGAAGCAGGACCTGCTGGATCTCGATGCTCTGCCCGAAATCTTCCATGGGCATGACGCTGTCTTTCACCTCGCCGCCAACTCCAACATCCCCGAGGGCCGCCGCAAGTCCGATATCGATCTCCAACTCGGCACGATCGCTACCTACAACGTCCTGGAAGCCATGCGGCGCGCCCGCGTGCGCGAGATCGCATTCTCATCCAGTTCGGTGGTTTACGGCGAACCTGTTGTCACGCCGACGCCGGAAGACTATGGGCCGCTATTCCCCATTTCGCTCTACGGGGCGAGCAAGCTGGCCTGCGAAGGGCTGGTAAGCGCGTTCTGTCACAACTACGGATTCCAGGCTTGGATCTATCGCTTTGCCAATATCTGTGGACCGCACAGCACCCACGGCGTGATCCTGGATTTCATACGAAAGCTCCAGGCCAATCCCGGAGAGTTGGAGATCCTCGGCGATGGCCACCAGGCCAAGCCATACCTCCACGTGAGCGAGTGCGTGGACGGCATGCTGTACCTGTGGCGGCAGGTTCGCGACCGCCAGTTGTTCGCCTGCAATCTCGGCTGCCCCGGCGCTACCAGCACCGACGACATCGCCCTCTGCCTCACCGAGGCCATGGAACTCCGTGGCGTGGAATTTCGGCATACCGGCGGCACGCGCGGCTGGCCCGGCGACGTTCCCCAGGTCCGCCTCGACTGCTCGAAGCTCAACAGCCTCGGTTGGTCTGCGAAGTACTCTTCCGATGAGGCGGTCCGGCTCGCTATCCGCCAGGTGGTCCAGGAAGTCACATGCAGGTTGTCATCTTAGCCGGCGGTCTCGGTACCCGCCTCAGGCCGTTGACCGAATTGGTTCCCAAGCCCATGGCGCCCGTGCAAGGCAGGCCTTTTCTCCAGTATCTGATCGAATACCTGGCGGCGCAGGGATTTCGCCGTTACCTCCTCCTCGTGGGTTATCTGGGCCGCCATGTGCAAGATCATTTCGGCGACGGCACCCGCTTCGGCGTGGACATCGAGTATGCCTGGGAGGATTCGCCCCTCGGGACCGGCGGTGCGCTCCGCGCGGCGCTGCCCCACCTCGAAAGTGAGTTTCTGCTGCTCTACGGCGATTCGTTTTTGCCCATCGATTACCGCGCCCTCACCGTCGATTTCCGCCGCTCCGGATTGCCGGCAACGGTGGTTGTGTACGACAACCGCATCGCCCACACCGGAGTGAAGAACAACGTCGCCATCGATGGCGGCGGTCTAGTGACCTGCTACAAAAAGGGTGTCGACGCGCCCGATCTGCAATATGTGGAAGCCGGCGTTCTCTGTCTAAGTCGGGACGTGATCGCGGACATTCCCGAGGTGGCTGTAGTATCGCTGGAACAGGAAGTTTTCCCGATTCTCATTGCCCGGCGCCAACTCGGCGGCGCCGTCACCTCCCAGCGCTTCTTCGATATCGGGACCCAGGCGCGCCTGGAAGAGTTCTCCCACAGCGTATGTTCATTTCTCAAACGCCCTTGCGCGTGAGCTTCGTCGGCGGCGGCACGGATCTCCCCTGCTTCTACCGGCGGCAGGGCGGCTCTGTTATCAGCATGGCTGTGGACAAGCACGTCTATATCACCGTAAACCGCAGGTTCGACCAAACACTGCGGCTCAGCTATTCCCAAACGGAAATCGTCGATACCCTGGACCAGGTCCGGCACCCCCTCTTTCGCGAGAGCATCCGCCACGCCGGGCTGACCTCCGGGCTCGAAGTCACATCCATCGCCGACATTCCGTCCGGAACCGGACTCGGATCCTCCAGCAGCTTCACCGTGGGCCTCCTCCACGCCCTCTACGCCTACCAGGGGAAGTACATCCCGGCGGAAGAACTCGCGGAGCAGGCCTGCCATCTTGAGATCGACGTCCTGGGTGAACCCATCGGCAAACAGGATCAGTACGCCGCCGCGGTGGGCGGCCTTCGCCGGTACGACTTCAATCCCGACGGCAGCGTCTATGTGCACCCGGTAATTTGTTCCGCGGAAACCAGGGCGGCGCTCTCCGAAAGGCTGATGTTCTTTTACCTGGGCGGCGCGCGCGATGCTCGCCAGGTGCTTGCCGAGCAATCCAACAACACCGAAAAGAAGCTCGAGTTCCTGCGGCGCATTCGCTCTCTGGTGGATGCCTTCTGGAGCGTGCTGGTTCGTGGCAACGGCGTCGGTGAGATCGGCGAGATCCTCCACGAAGCCTGGACCTGCAAGAAACAGTTGGCCGCCCACATCAGCAATTCCGGGATTGACGAGATCTATGACCGCGCCAGGAGCGCGGGGGCGGCCGGCGGCAAGTTGCTGGGCGCCGGAATGGGCGGTTTCCTGATGCTCTTCTGCGAGCCATCGCGGCAGACCGCGGTGCGGGAAGCCCTGCGCAACGTCCGTGAAGTTCGCTTTGGGCTGGAGCTTCAGGGCAGCAGAATCGTATACGTCGGCAATTGAAATGCGGATTCTCTTTTCGGAGCTGCCGGAGAGTGGCCATCGCCCCGCGATATTTCTCGATCGCGATGGCGTCATTAACCACCGGATTTCGAATGGCTACGTTACGTCCTGGGATCAGTTTCGGTTCATAGACGGCATAGCTGAAACAGTGGCGTCTCTAAGGAACTTGGGCTTGCCGGTCATCGTCGTTTCCAACCAGGCAGGTGTGGGTAAAGGCCTGATCGATGAATCGCGCCTGGAGAGCATTACACGGCGTTTCGTGGCGGAGCTGGATCTCGCGGGCGGCCGTGTGGACGCGGTCTACTATTGTCCGCATCGACCCGACGAGATGTGCGGGTGCCGGAAGCCGAAACCGGGATTGCTGGAACAGGCAAGCCGCGATTGGCATGTAGACCTGGCTCGGTCGGTGCTGGTCGGCGACAGCGCCAGCGATCTCGACGCTGCCGCCGCCGTGGGGTGCAGGGCGGTCCTGTTCGATCCCGCGGGCGAACCGGCGCCCGGCATCGCCGCCGCCGTTTCACGCCTGCTAAAAGGAGAGCATCGGATGCCGCAACATTTTCTGGAGCAATACAAGAAGAACCTTCTGGCGGCGATCGAGACCGTCAACCTCGAGAATGTCTCCCAGGTGATCGGCGTCCTCGCCAAGGCCCGCGACGAGGGCCGTCGCATTTTCGTCTGCGGGAATGGCGGAAGCGCGTCGACGGCCTCGCACTTCGCCTGCGACCTGGTGAAAGGCGCGAGCTTCAATCGCCCCAAGCGCTTCAAGATCATGGCGCTCACGGACTCGCTCCCGACTCTGACCGCGTACTCCAATGACGTGTCCTACGACTGCGTGTTCGTGGAGCAATTGAAGAATTTTGCGGAGCCCGGTGACACGGTGATGGCCATTAGCGGCTCGGGAAACTCGCCAAATGTGATCCGGGCCCTGGAGTACGCCAATTCGATCGGCTGCCGGACAATTGCGCTGACTGGCCGCGACGGAGGCAAACTCGGGCCTCTGGCCGAACTCAACATTCAGGTTTCTAACCCGCATATGGGCCGCATCGAAGATGCCCATCTGATCGTCTCGCACATGATCTGCTACTACTTCATGGAGACCGGGGACGCCACCGAAGTGCAAGGAACTCTGCGGTGAACGACCTCGTGCGAGTGGCGTTCTGGACCGGGGTCCTCTGGGTCGCGTACACCTATGCCGGATACCCGGTTCTGCTTTGGCTGGTCGGGTTGGTTTTTCGAGTTCGCCCGGAGCGGCGGGACGACTTCCTGCCCTCTGTTTCGGTCCTCATCTCCGCCCGCAATGAAGAGCAGGACATTGGATGGAAGGTTGCCGAGACCCTGGCGTGGGATTACCCTCCCGAGCGCCTCGACGTTCTGGTGGCCTCGGATGCGTCGGAAGACCGCACCGACGAGATTGTGCAAGCCATCCACGACCCGCGTGTGACGCTGGTGCGCATGGCGAAACGGGGCGGCAAAGGCCGGGCGCTGAACCGCCTGGCGGAGTTGGCCCACGGGGAATTGCTGTTCTTCACCGATGCCAACGCACACATCGCGCCGCACGTTCTTCGCCGGATGGCGTCACATTTCGCGGACCCGCGCGTGGGATGCGTCACGGGCGCAACTCGGCCTCTTGCCGAAAGCGAGCAACCCATTGGCAGCGGAGCGGGCGCTTTCCTCAGCTTCGAATCCATTCTCTATCGCTTGGAGAGCCGGCTTGGATCCGTCCTGGCGTGCGATGGCGCCATATTCTGCGTTCGCCGGCGCTTGTACGCTCCCGTTTCGCCGGATCTGGCAAATGACCTGGAACTCCCGCTGCGCATCCGCCATGCCGGTTTCTGGATCCTCCATGAGCCCGAGGCCGTGGTGCGGGAAGCGGACACCAGTTCGCCGCGCGAGGAGTTCGCCCGCCGCCGCCGTATTTGCGCTCAGGGAATGCTCGCCATGTGGCGGCTACGCACCACGCTGCGGGGTTGGCGCGGCTGCCAGTTCTTCTCGCACAAGTTGCTTCGGTACTTGACGCTGGTTCCCCTTCTGTTGGTCCTGTTCTCCGCGGTAGTTCTCCGGCGCCAACCGTTATTCGCCGCTGTGCTGATGCTCCAAGCCGTGTTCTACGGCGCCGCTGTCTACGGTTTCCTTTCCACGTTCCTGCAGTGGAAATCAAGCAAGCTGGTCGCCGCTCCCTTTTATATCGTTTTCGGGAGCATTGGAGCAGTGGCCGGCATTCTGGACGCCTGCCGCGGGCGGCGTTTTGATGTCTGGACGACGCCGGCGCTCTCCCGGGGCCGGCAGGCTGGCGTGTTGCGCCGGTCGTTTCCGGGATGAAAAGGCGCCATCGATGATCACAGCGGCCATCTGCGAAGATCCGGTTCTCTGGGATGGCTTCGTCGAATCCATGCCGGAGGCCTCCAACTATCACCGCTGGATCTGGCGGCGGGTCATCCAAGAAACCTATGGCCATCGCTCCTACTATCTGGCTGCCATGTCCAGCGGCAATATCCTGGGAGTGCTGCCGCTAGTATTCGTAAAAAGCCGGCTCTTTAGCAACTCGTTGGTGTCGATGCCTTTCTTCAGTTATGGTGGTGTGCTTGCAAGCTCGGACGCGGCACGAGAAGTCCTGCTAGCCAAAGCCGCCGAGCTCGCCCGCGATCTGCGCGCGCGCTGCATCGAACTGCGGCAAGACGTGCGAGGCGCCCCCAATTGGCAGGATGTCAGCGCCAAGGTCACCATGGAAGTGCCGATCCCGGCCGCCGCCGGGGACATGTGGGATCGTCTGAACCCCAAGTTACGCAAGAGGATCCGTTACGCACGGAAGCATGGCCTGGCGGTTCGGTGGGGCGGCGGCGAGGCGGTGAACGAGTTCTACGAGGTGTTCGCCACGAACATGCGGAACCTGGGCACGCCGGTGTATCCCCGCGCCTGGTTTGCGAACATGACCAGGTTTCTACCGGGCGAGGTTCGCTTCCTGCTGGTTTCGGACGAAGGACGTCCTGCCGCCGCCGGTCTGGTGTGTTTCTTCCGAGACTCTCTGGAGTTGCCCTGGGCCGCATCGCTGCCGGATACCCGCGAGAAGTTCTCTCCTCTCCTGCTCTACTGGTCGCTGCTGGAATGGGCGGCGGAAAACAGTCTCCGGCGCGTGGATCTCGGCCGATGCACACCCGGTTCCGGCAACCACCAGTTCAAGCACCATTGGGGCTGCGTGGAAAAACCTCTCCACTGGTCCTACTGGCTGCCGGCGGGAGCGACCGTGCCGGTGCGCCATGCGCAGAGCGGCCGTTTGCGATGGGCCATCGAAATGTGGAAACGCCTGCCGCTTGCGGTGGCCAATGCACTGGGCCCCCGCATCGTGCGCGGGATTCCATAACATCTAATGACCTCCAATAGTGAGTGAGAATGCCGAACTTATTTGTCCTCATCGATGCACTCGGTTGGACCTATCTCGATGGCCGTGAGTTTCTTTCCGACGTACTGCCGTTCCGGCGGCCGCTCCGCACCGTCCTCGGATTCAGCTCCGGCGCTATCCCGGCGATTCTCACGGGTGTGACGCCCGCTCGAAACGGCCACTGGAATCTGTTCTATTACGATCCCGATGGCTCGCCGTTCCGCTGGCTTCGCAGATTCCTCTTTCTACCCGATTCCGTTCTCGATTGCCGGGTAATGAGCAAGGTTCTCAAAGAACTCGGTCGGCGGATTCTGGGACTTGGTCCCGGGTTTGACTGTTGCGTCCCACCACACTTGCTTCCCTGGTTCAATTGGGGGGAGAAGAAGAATATCTATGACCGGGGAGGCGTCCCGGGGACGCCTTCCATCTTCGATCTTCTTGCGGAAGCCAATGTGCCCCACCGGGTCTACACCTACCATCACTGGAACGATGCGGAAATCCTGCGCCAGGCGCGGCACGACCTCGCGGCCGGCGCCGCGGATTTCTATTTCCTGTACTTGAGCGAGATGGACGGCTTCCTCCACCATCACTGCACCGACACCCCCCGCCTCGAGGAAAAACTCCGGTGGTACGAGCGGGAATTGCGCGGTCTGTTTGACCTTGCGCGCACCCTCGATCCCTCCGCCGGGATGACCGTCTTCTCCGACCATGGCATGACCCCCGTCGAGCGCCGGCACGATTTGTTCGGCGAAATTGAGCCGCTCGGCTTCCGCATGCCCGAGGACTATCTGGCCGTCTACGATTCCACCATGGCCAGGTTCTGGTTCTTTTCGGACCGGGCGCGCGCGGAAATCTCGCAGGTGCTGCGATCGAGCATCTGCGGCCATGTTCTCGACGACCCTGAGCTGGGCCGCTTGGGCATCCGCTTCCCCGACCGCCGCTTCGGCGAGCTTGTGTTCCTCCTGAAACCGGGCTGGCTGATTGCCCGCAGCGGTTTTGAGAACCCGCGCTGGATGCCCTCCGGAATGCACGGCTACCATCCCGACGACCGCTACTCCGACGCGTGCTTCCTGAGCGACCGCCAGCCGCCCATCGAAGTCCGCACCATCATCGACGTGTACGATTGCATGCGCCATGCGGCGTTCCAACGCCATGCTGCGACTAAGTGAACCTTCCAGTCCGCCGTCGCACCTAGATTCATGAAAGCCACTTATGCCTAGTAGTGATATCAATAACATCGCTCCTATTCTGGCTGTACTCCAGAATTGTCGCCCCACCTCAGTCCTCGATGTAGGCTGTGGCTTTGGTAAGTACGGCTACTTGGCACGGGAATACCTCGACGTGCAATCCGGACGGCTCACGCGCAATCAATGGAAGACCCGGATCGTCGGTGTCGAGGCATTCGCACCCTACTCCAATCCGGTTTGGGATTTCGTCTACGACAAGGTTCATATCGCCAGGGCCGAGGAAGTGTTGCCCACGTTGGGGTTCTTTGACGTCATCCTGATGGTCGACATTATTGAACATCTCAAGAAAGAGCCCGCAGAATCTCTGGTTGCTCAAGCCCTGAAGCAGTGCCGAACGCTCATTGTCTCCACTCCCGCGAGATTCATGCCTCAGGCCGACTTAAACGGGAACGAGTGCGAAACACACCATATTGTGTTCACTCGTGAGAACTTCCCGAAAGGGGTACACGTAGCTAAACTACCGTGCACCGTATGCAATGTCTTTATCGCCTCAAGCCAATCTATCAACGGGGAGATCATTCCAGGTCGCCTGTACTGGAAAGGCTTAAGTCTGATGGGTAAGATCGCGTGGCCTCTGAGCCGTGCTCTCGGCCGGGGAGCAATCTGAGGCGCTTCAAATAACCCACTCACCACAAATGCGCGGCGGATTGATCTCCATATTGCAGTTCAGCAACGGCCAGGCACGCGGCGGCCTCGAGGAGCACATCCTCATGCTCCTCCGCGGCTTCGACCGGCGCCGCTTCAAGCTCCACTATGCTTGCCCGCCCGAGCTCGCCGCCAAGGTGCGCGCGGACGTTCCGCCCGACGTGGAACTGATCCCGCTCTACCTGGAGTGGCCCACGCAGTTCGCCGCCATCGCCCGTTTCATCCATATCCTGCGCAGCCGCCGCATCGATATCCTGCACTCCCACGGCTTCGCCGCCAGCCAGGCGGCCTCGCCCCTCGGCTGGCTCTGCCGCGTGCCCCTGATCGTCGAGAGCGCGCACGGCCGGGAAGCCTGGCGCACTGGCTGGAAGGCTCGGTGCTACGTGGACCGCCTTGTCGGCCCGTTCGTAGACCGCTACATCGCCGTCTCGCGCGCCAACGCCGAATACCTGGTGAACACCAAGCACTACCCCGCGCGGAAGATCGCCGTCATTCATCCGGGCTCCGACCTCACCAGGTTCGTGGCCCCCCACCAGCCCCCAGCCGGCCTCAAAGAGAGCGTCGGATTCGGTCCGGACGATCCGCTCCTGCTGCTTGTCGGACGCCTGGAGCCTCAGAAGGGCCACCGCGTCCTCCTGGACGCCATCCCCGAAATCCGGCGGCGGTTCCCGCGCGTGCGGCTGGTGTGCGTGGGCGAAGGCAGCCTGCGCAGCAGCCTGGAAGCCCAGGCGCGCGCGCTCGCCATCGAAGACGCCGTACGGTTTGTCGGCTACTGGCCCGACGTCCGTGACTGGCTCGCCGTCGCCGACGTGAGCGTGCTCCCCTCGTTCCATGAAGGCCTGCCGGTTACGCCGGTGGAATCGCTGGCCGCGGGTTGCCCGGTGGTGGCCACCGCGGTGGATGGGACCCTCGAAGTTGTGGTCCACGAACAGACCGGCTTGACCGTGCCTCCGGGCGACGCCGGCGCGCTCGCAAACGCAGTCTGCCGCCTGCTCGGTTCGCCGGACCTCTGCCGGCAACTGGCCTCCGCGGGCCGCGCCTGGGTGCTGGACCGCTTCAGCAGCCAGCGCATGGTCGAGCGAATCCAGAACTTCTACCTGGAATCCTGCCCGGCATTCACTCCCAGACCGGTGGGGGCTCTGCTGCCCGGGCCCCACGAATCACGGTCGGAATGATCGCCAAACCCACAACGCGCGAACTCGAACCGGAGATGGCCGGCTTGCAAAGTGCCGTCTCCTCCGCCCTGGTGGCGGCCTGCGTCCATGCCTTCGGCGACCACCTGCGGGGAATCGTCCTGACCGGCAGTCTGGCCCGGCGCGAGGCCACCTTCGTCCGCGACTCCGCTGGCTGGAACGCCCTGGGCGACGCCGAGTTCTTCGCCGTTTTCGAGCAGCGGCGCCCCCTGCCCGGGGCCGCGCAGACGGAATCCGTCCGGCAAGAGGCCGAGCGTACCCTCATCGGCGAAGGTATCTGCTGCCACATCGACTTGAGCCCGGTCCATCCGGTGTACCTGCGTGGCTTGCAGCCGCATATCCTGGCATATGAGCTGAGGGAATGCGGGCAGGTGGTCTGGGGCGACCCCGGCCTCCTTGCCCTCATCCCCCCGTTCCCGGCATCCGCCATTCTTCTGGAGGATGCCTGGCGGCTGCTCTCCAACCGCATGGTGGAGTATCTCGCGGTCGCCGAGGATCTGTTGCAGCCAGGCCGCCCACTCCCGCCGGCCGCGTTCTACAGGACCGTAAAACTGTACCTGGACATGGCGACGTTGTTCCTGCTGTTTGCCGGCGAGTACGAGCCCACCTACTCGGGTCGCGCCGAGCGCCTGCGAGGGCTTGCCGCCGCGCCGCGGCCTGGCATGGACCTTCCGTTCCCGCTCGACGCCTTCGCGGACCGCGTCGCCTTCTGCACCGCTTTCAAGCTGCGGGGACCCGGGTATCGGGAAGAAGACGCCGCGGCCTTCCAGGGAGAGCCGGCCGGCGTCTTCTGGAGAGATGCCATCGTTTGCGCGCGCCGCCTCTGGCGTTGGGAGTTGCGCCGGTTGACCGGCTCGCCGGAAGGCCTGAGCGACCGCGAGCTGATGCGCGCGTGGATGCGCCGCCAGCCGCTGCATCTGAGGCTTCGCGGGTGGGTCCGCGTGGTTCGAGACTCCGGGTGGCGCTCCGGCTGGCGGGCATGGCCTCGCTGGCTGATGCTGGCGTTCCAGGCCTCGCCGCGGCACTGGGTCTATGCCGCGGCCGCCGAGATCGTTTTCCGGCTGCCCGATGCCCGAAATCCGGACGATGTTCACGCCCCTTCCATCTGCGAATGGCTGCCTCTGCCACCCGCTCCGCAGGCGCTTGATACCGTACCCCGTTGGGCGCAAGCCGGCTTCGCCGTGCTCTCGAATTATGAACGCTTCGTAGCCGTGACACGGGCCTGACGACTCAACCATGACAAAAGTCCTGTTCGTTTTCGGTACGCGGCCGGAAGCCATCAAGCTCTGCCCGGTGCTGCTGCACCTTCGTTCGCGCTCCCGCGAGTTTCAGGTGAGGGTCTGCGTTACGGCGCAGCACCGCTCCATGCTGGACCAGGTGCTGGAAGCCTTTGACGTTGTGCCGGATTACGATCTCGATCTCATGCTGCCTTCGCAGACGCTCCCGCAGTTGACCGCGCGTGTTCTCTCCGCCCTTGAACCTGTGATCGCGGCCGACGAGCCTGGCATCGTGCTTGTCCAGGGCGACACGACTACCACCATGGCCGCCGCGTTGGCTGCATTTTATCGGAAAGTCCCGGTCGGCCACGTAGAAGCCGGCCTGCGAACCTGGGATCTCGACCAGCCGTTTCCGGAAGAGTTGAATCGCGTCGTCACCGCCCGTCTGGCGGCCCTGCATTTCGCTCCCACCGCCGGCGCCGCGCGCAATCTGCGCCAGGAAGACATCCGCCCGGAGAATATCTTTGTCACGGGCAATTCCGGAATTGACGCCGTCCTCTACGTCCGTGACGCGCTGGCGTCCGGAACGTTGCGCGGCGGCCAGTGGCCGCAGCTCGATCCCTCCAAGAGACTCATCGTCGTCACCGCTCACCGCAGGGAGAGTTTTGGCGAAGGCTTCGAGCACATCTGCCGCGGACTGGCGCGGATCGCCCGCCGCGGCGACGTGCAGCTCGTCTACCCCGTGCACCGGAACCCCAATGTCATGGACCCCGTGTACCGGATTCTCGGCAACCTGCCCAACGTCCTCCTGGTCGAGCCGCTGGATTACGTGGCCTTCGTGGACCTCATGCGCCGGGCTTATCTCCTGATCACCGATTCCGGCGGCATTCAGGAAGAGGGGCCGTCGCTCGGCAAGCCCGTCCTGGTGATGCGGGATAAGACGGAGAGGCCCGAAGCCGTCGAGGCCGGCACCGTCAAACTGGTCGGAACCGGCGAGTACCGGATTTTCAGCGAAGCCGTCGAACTGCTGGAAAACCCGCGCGAGTACGAGCGGAGATCGCGCATTCTGAACCCTTACGGCGACGGCCACGCGAGCGAGCGGATCGGCGACGCGATCTCTTCCCGTTTCTGCCGTTCCGGAGATCGCAGTTCGGCGGCGGTTGCGCAGCCTGCCTGATTTCGGCTGGGAACATCATGATTGAAGGCGAAAATTTCCTGGTTGTAGGTGAAGATTGGGGATATTACCCCAGCACCACCGAACACCTGCTGCGCCGTTTTGTCGCCCGCAACCGCTTTCTCTGGATCGACGCCATCGGGTGCAGGGCGCCGCAGTGGAACCTGTACACGCTCCGGCGCGCCTGGGGGAAGCTGATCCACTCGGCCTCTACGAACGGGCGTCCCGCGGGGGAAGACGGGGTGACGGTCTACTCCCCACCCGTGTTGCCGCTCTACCCGGTCTCCGCCGTGCGCCGCTGGAACCGTTTGGCGATGAGCCGGGGCATCGCGCGGCGGCTGAAGGATCTCCGGATGGAAAACCCTATCCTCCTGGCCACCAACCCCATAGCGGCCGAAGTGCTCGCCGGCATCCCGGCAAAGCTGGTGATCTATTACATTCTCGATAACTACGAGGAAATGCCGCACCACTACCGCGCCTACACGCGGGAGTTGGAAGCGCGCATGATCGAGCGTGCCGACCTGATATTCGCAACCGCGCAGCCGCTTATCGAAAAGAAGTCGAAGCCGGGCCGCCCCGTGATCCTGCTGCCCCAGGGCGTGGATTTCGACCACTTCCACGGCCCGGCTGCCGGCGGCGCTCCGGAGCCGGAGGACCTGGCGTCGATCCCGAAGCCGCGAATCCTCTTCATGGGCCTGCTCGCCCCCTGGGTCGATGTCGAGCTTCTGGCGAAAGTCGCGAGGGCGTATCCACGCGCATCGCTCGTCCTGCTCGGGCCGGTGCGCACGGAGATCGAGGCGCTGCGGAGAGAGCCGAACACGTATTTCCTCGGGCAGCGGCCGTACAGTGACATTCCGCGTTACCTGGCTCACTGCAATGCCGCCCTCATCTCCTTCCGCCAGAACGCGCTCACCCGCTACGTCAACCCGTTGAAGCTGCTGGAGTACATGGCGGCTGGCCTGCCGGTGATATCGACGGCCCTGCCGCATCTCGCGGCCTTCGACGGCCTTGTCTACTCCGCTAGCAATGCGGAGGACTTCGTGGAGCAAGTCGGCCGCGCATTGAGCGATTTCCCGACCGAGCGCCGCGCGCGCTCGATCGCGGCCGCGCGAGAGAACAGTTGGGAGAAGAGGGCTGAGCAGTTCTCGAGATACGTGCAGAATTCGTTGTACGCACAGCCGCCCCATTTGGTCTAAGACATCCACTGTACCTAACCACTCCTTATATGTTCCTTGTTCTCCTGTTGATTGGCATCTTGCCATTAAAGCAGCATCCAATTTGGACCGATTCCGGTGGTGACTTTACCGGAAGCAAGTACCTGGGCGCGGTTTGCTTTGTGTATGCCGTGGTTTATTTAATCGCCCACATGCGAACGCCGCGTTATTTCTACACAAAACAGGCGCGCTGGTACGCACTCTTCTTGCTCCTGATCTTTGTGTCAGGGATACGCGCGCTCGCGCTCTCGACGGCTTACAACCCTATCCTGGGGCCGCTCTCACTTTTGCTGCTGGGCTTCATTCTTTTGAGTGTCGTTGATACCCTGAAGCGATTGCGGCTGGTACTGCTCGCGACTATAGCCTCTGTGGGGTGGGCTTCGCTTCACGTGATCTGGCAATGGATGCAGAACAGGGGCTGGGAAACCGGATCCCGTGGAGAATGGGTGGTCGGCGACAGCAACCACTTCGCCGTGTCGGTGATTTGTGCCATCCCGCTCGCGTGGTATCTCGCGCAGACTCTAAAGCCCGGTTGGCGGAGATGGCTTTGCTGGGGCTGTGGGCTGTTGGCGTTCGCCGCGGTGGTGATCGGCGGCTCCCGCGGCGGCTTCCTGGGACTCGCGGCAGCGACGCTTTTTGCCGCGGCACGCTCGCGGAAGCGAACCCGCAATGTCACAGCCGTGCTCGTGGTCCTGATCGGTTTCAATGTCGCGTACCCGCACTCCCCGCTCTGGCGGCTGCTCTACCCGGATGTGAACGCCGAAGGATCGGAAACCGCCCATCGCGCCTCCTGGGAAGCTGGTTTGAACATGATACGCGCACACCCGGTCGCGGGCGTCGGCATTGGAGTATTCCGTTCGCAAATGCTCAGGTATGCGCCTGCTTGGTACGACGAGGACAAGCCATTCATGGCCCATGACGCATACATATCGGTAGCGGCGGAGATGGGAATCCCCGGTTTAGCCCTGTTCCTCGCTGTCCTGGCAAGCACGTACCTCAGCCTGGAGCGGGTTTACCGAATGAAATCGGCGCCGCGGCTGGTCACCCAGGCCGCAGTTGCGTTGCAGGCCTCGCTGGTCGGAAGCAGCATCTCGATCGCTTTTATTTCCGCGGAACACCACGAGTACCTGTGGCTGATTATCTTCCTGTCCATGTGCCTGGCTCCCTTTGCCAAACGCCGCCGGCCGCTGCGACAGGCTCCTGCCGGTGAACGCACCCTGGACGCAGGCGTTGCGTTCGCTGAAGTCTGACCGCTACTCCATTCCTTAAGATAAGCCCATGGAACCAGCCGGCACTGAGTTGTCCGAACAACTGCACACCCGACCGAGGACGGCAACCGATATCGCGGTGGGGGTGTCCTTCGAAATACCAGCGCTCATCAGTTCCGGAATGCGGTGGACCTTATGGCTCTCATTGCTGGCATTGCCATTGAGCTACGTAACCAACATCCTGCTGGCTCGCATTGGACCCGAGGCGCTCGGCACCTTCGGTGTACTGAACGTTTACATCGGGCTCGTATTCGTGTTCTTCTTTTTCGGGGGCTGCGCGGTGCCCATGAAGTTCCTCCCGGAGATGGACGCCAGCCGCCGCAGCTCCTTTCTTACTTCCTATGGACTTATTGTCCTCGTGAGCCTTATCCCTTGGGTGGTGATCGCAACCTGGCGGCCGCACCTGCTGCACTTCCTCTTCGGCGACGCTGGAACCCCCAGTCTACAGTTACGCCTAATTTACCTTTCCCCAGTGTGCCTGGTTTATCTCCTGATGGTCACCAGCCTGAAAGGCGTTCTGGAAATGAAATGGGCGCAGATCCTGGACCGCTCCATCAACTTCGGCCAGATGGCGGTGCTGGTGTTTGTAGTTCTCTTGAATCACACCTGGTTAAAGCGGCACGTTGCGGATGTGGTCTGGTTGAGCTATGTCGGCCTGACGTTCTTCGTGGCGCTGGTCGCCTTCTATCGGTTGATCTCGGCAGGAGCGCTCACCGGCCGGCCGCGTTTTTGGCTGCCACCCCGATTCTGGCCGTACACCCTCCTTCTACAAGCTAATAGCGTCTTGGGCTTCTTCAGCGCGAGGCTCGACTATATACTGATCCTGAATACCGGCGGGCTGGCAGTGCTGGGTCAATATGTTGCCATCACGTCCATAGCCGGCGTTGTTCCACGCATTTCGGGGTTCGTCGTAGATAGCCTGCTTCCCTCGTTGACAAACTGCCTGGCCATGGGCGATCTGCGCGCCGCTAGCCGCGTTGCAGAGACCTACCTGCGCATCATGTTCCCCGCCGTATTGGGTCTGTCTCTCGGTGTGTTGGTATTTGCCCGGTCTCTCCTGGCGATTATGGGGCCATTCTACACGGCGTTTGCGGGCCTATTACAGATCGCTTGTTTGGGCGCAGTAGCCCAATCGCTCAGCCTCTACACCAACGTCTGCTTCACAGCTACCGATCGCGTACATCATGCGGTCCTTGCCACCTCGGTTCGCATCGTCGCCTTCGCCTGTTTCTTCTGGCCCCTGTGGTCGAGCATGCAGCTTAAGGGTGCAGTGCTCGCGTGGGTACTGGGAGAGGTGGCATATCACATCGTAAGCGTGTACCTACTGCGGAAACATCCGGACCTGCGGCTACACCTGCTGAAGAACTATGCGGGACTGGCCGCCGCTTTCGCATTATCGGTACTGCCGGCTCGTTATGGATTGAGGGCAGAGTACTTCACGGGTGTACTCCTCTCGGGCGTGGCGCTCCTCGCCTTCTTTATGGTCGCGCAGTATGGCATCTCCGAGGTTCGCAGTATCGCGCTTCTGCTTACCAGGGCACGCGTGGGGTCTCCGAGTGAATAGCGCCGAAGGAGGGGTCATGATGCTTGCTGAAGTTGTGAACGACGCAATCACAGCCGCCGCGCGGGTGGCGAAGAGAGACGGTCTCAGGGGTGTCGTCACACGTAGCCTCGCGCACGTCGGGGATTTTGCCCGGGCTCGGCGGTTTCTACGCGACGCTCGCTCCCTGCCGGCCAGCCCGTCGCCCGAACAGATCGTAGATCTCGTCCTTTCAAGCCGGGTTGTCAGACCCCTGCAGGTCAAGTCCGAAATCGTTCGTCTGGCGGAAATCGTTGCCGATCTTCGGCCCCAGGCGTTGCTGGAAATCGGAACTGCCGAGGGAGGAACGCTATTTGTGTTCTGTCGCTGCGCCGCGCCGAATGCTCACGTGATCAGCGTCGATCTCCCTGCCGGCGGACCGTTTGGAGGAGGTTACCGCGCTTGGAGAAACCCTCTTTACCTGAAGTTTGCAGCAGCGGGCCAGACCGTTCGCTTGATCAGGGCCGACTCCCATAGTCCCGCTACCTTGGAACAGGTCAAATGTGAACTGGCCGGCCGGCCGCTCGATTTTCTTTTCATAGACGGGGACCATACTTATGGGGGTGTTAAGCGGGATTTCGAAATGTACCTGCCATTAGTGCGCAAGGGTGGACTGATCGCGATGCACGACATTGCCCCGCCACCGCCGAATGTCGACTATGGGGTAAACCGTTTATGGGCGGAGATTCGCGAGCGTTACCAAGTCGAAGAACTTGTCGAGTATCCCAGCCAGGGCGCAAAGGGCATCGGGCTGGTATGGGTCTGACCTACCGCGAGTCGGCACTGCCAGGTGGGGCGATTGTCCGCACCCGGCAGGGAATCGTCTTCAATGCGGATTTTGACCACACACAATAAGAGGAACCATCCGCAATGGCTTCAGCGCGCCGAACTTCTTCCGGGTTGGCAAGCTGACGTTGATCGGAACTTCCTCATTTTGAGAGCCTCCTCTCGCAGCCGTCTTTTCCGGGATTTGAAATGGGCGTGGAGGTTCTTTCGGGCCAGCAAGCACTACGATGCATTACTCACAGGGAGTGAGCGGCTCGCTTTGATTGCGGCGCTCCTGCAGCGGTTCATACGCGGGAAGCGGAGGGTGCCCCACGTGCTGCTGGAGTGCATGTGGACGCTTCCGCAAGGGCGCTTCGCGCAGTGGAAGCGCCGACTCTTGTTGCGCTGGGTCATGGGCGCAACTGATCGCGTCGTTGTCTACGCGCGGCACCAGATCGACGAGTACGCCAATGCGTTTGGCATATCCAGAGACAAGTTTGTGTTTATCCACAGCCATACCACCCTTTATGGAGCGGTATATGCTGCGACACCCGCCGACTACATCTTTTCTGGGGGATATACAAACCGCGATTACCCTACTCTCCTCGAAGCCGTCCGCGGCTTGCCCTGCCGCCTCACTCTCTGTGTGCGTTCGAAGCGGGCATTGGGGCGCGATGTCCCAGAGAATGTCGACGTACTCGAGAATATAAGCGAAGATCAGTTCAATCGACTTATGGCCGCGTCGGCCTTCGTGGTTGTCCCCCTCAAGGGCGGTGTTCTGGAGACTGGTGGACGGCAGGTATTTCAAAATGCAATGGCAATGGGCAAAGCCGTAATAGTCACTGATCCATTCGCTACCGATTACATAACGTCAGACGTCACCGGGCTCCTGGTCCCCGCCGGCAGCGCGGTCGACTTGCGGGCTGCGATCATCACTCTTCTGAACAGCCCTGCCCTTGCCCTGAAGCTCGGTCGAGAAGCGTGCAAAGTCGCAGCGGGGTTCACACCGGAACAGTTTTTTGAGCGGCTGGTTGCGGTGGTGGAGGATTGCGTGCCGCCCAACGCAGGGCGTGCGGACCACGCCACGACTGAGAGCACCGCCGGGGTATAGAAGACGACGTGGACCATAGTTGCCCCAAGGTGAAGCAACCAGTAAAGTGCCAAACTGCCATGGCCTGCCCGAGCTTGTCCGTTTCAGTGATCATCGCCACGAAGGATAGGGCCGCACCGCTCGAGGGGGCGCTCTGGACTCTGTTGGATCAAACGGTCGCCCCAGATGAGATCGTCATTGTCGATCAGAGCGGGACGGACGATACGAAAAGCCTCATCGGTAGCATATGCCTCGAGTCCGGCGAACGCGTTCGAGGTTCCCTCCCCCACCTCGTGTACATTTCCGAGCCCGCCTTGTCGGGAGCTGGTGCTGCACGAAATGTCGGCATCGAGTCATCTGCCTGTGCCATTCTGGTCTTCCTGGATGACGATGTGGTGCTGGAAAAAGACTTCCTTGAAGCGCTGCTGGCAATATACCGCCAGCATCCCTCGGTTGGAGGAGTATCCGGAATTGTCACGAATTATGAGCGCCCGTCGTTTCGACACCGGCTGCTCGAGCAGTTTTTCTGCATCGGGCCGTTTCACGACGAGCGACTGCCGATATACTGGAGCGCAAACCAATTGCAAGGCTCGGACCCGATTCCCATCCGCAAGGTGTCCGGTTGTGTCATGTCTGTCCGCCGTTCGGCCTTGGGCGCCGAGAGGTTCGATGCCAATTACCGCGGAGCCGGCGCCGAAGACGTTGACCTGAGCTGGCGGATATCCGAGTTGTTTCCAATCCTGCTGACCCCTCGCGCGAGATTGACGCACCTGCGCACTCAGGCTGGACCCGGGCGGCAAAACTGGTTTGTCTCTGCCGTCGCCTGCCAATATTATTTGTACAGCCGGCTGTGGAGAACAAGTGTGGCAAATGGCCTGTGTTTTGCTTGGCTGAACTGTGGCTTTATCTTCGTCGCCGCGGCGTCCTCGATGCGTCAACGCTCGCTGGGACCGTTTCGGGCCCTGCTTGCCGGGATCAGGCAGTCTCGCGAACTTCTATCGAGGGTTTCTGACAGGTCACGGCCCAGTAATCTCCCGAGCAGAGATCCCCAAAACCACTTATGAGATGCCTACTCGCCAAGTTGATATTCGCCCCTGGTACTCCATTTGTTGCTCAAAAGGCCGTACAGCGCCTTATCGGCGGCCCGCGCCTCGAGAATGTGCGATTCTCGGATGGCCATTTGTCCGAATGTTTCACAAGCGAAAAATATTACTGGGTCCGCGCTTCGTATGAGGAGGATGAGCGGCAGGCGATGGAAGCGTGTCTCACAGCCGGTTCCGTGCTCTTCGACGTGGGAGCGCACGCCGGCTTCTGGGAGGTCGTACTGGCCTCGAAATGTCGTCATATCTTCGCCTTCGAGCCATCACCCGCGAATTTCACACGTCTCAGCCGCAACGTCAGCCAGAATCATATTGAGAACGCAACGCTCGTCCCCGCGGCCGTCTCGGACCAACCCGGCACGCAGCATATTGTGGAAGAGGGCTCGATGTCTCATATCGCCGAATCCGGCGTTGCCGCCGGCGCGATCACGTTGGACGATTACGTTTCTGAGCATGTCCCTCCCGATATAGTGAAGATCGACATCGAGGGCTATGGTGCCGCGGCCCTGCGGGGCATGCGGCGTACCCTCTCCGCCTACAGGCCTATACTGTTCATCGAACTGCACAATCCCGGAGAGGTGGCTGCATGCCGCGACGTGCTGGATGAATTCGGATACAGATCTTCGCCATTGGACAAGACCACCAGGTTTCCGTACCGCGCAAAGTTCACGTCAGAGGACCCTTCAGTGCGCCCGGTTACATCCTGATATGCCGTTGCGAATCCTGCAAATTGCCAGTGGGCTGGGCTGCTTGGCCGGCACGGAGAAGCATGTGCTGGATATCTCAGCCGGTCTGGCGAGACGCGGACATGCTGTTACGCTGGCGTGTCGTCATGATTGCCCTCTCACGCAGCGTGCAACCGAGCTTGGGTTGCAAAGAATCACACTTGAGATGTGGAGCGTGCATGATTGGAAACAATTGCCGCGCTTCGTTCACGCTATGGCTGGCAAATTCGAGGTCATCCACATACATTCTCCCTGTGACTATCTTGTCCCCGCCCTGGCGGGGCGGCTCAGCGGGATTCCGGCGGTCGTAATGACGCGGCATATGCCAAATCCATTTGCCTCGCGGCGCACAGCGTACATCTGCGCATCCGTTCTCTACCATCGGATTATTGCGGTTTCAGATTTTATCAGGCGCGTGTTGATCGAAAGTGGCGCGCGGCCCGAGCGGGTCGACGTAGTTCCCAACGGCATCGATCCCATCAGTCCCGACCCGGTTGCGGGCCGGCGGCTGCGCGAAGCTCTCGGGATCCCACAAGATGCGATTCTGATTGCGGCCGCAGGCCGCATGTCGGCCGAAAAGGGTTTCGATATCCTTCTCAAGGCTGTTCGCGAGTTAAATGTTGGTGGTATCGCGGTGTATTGTGCGATATTTGGCGAGGGAAGCGCCCTGGAACAGCTCCGCAAGCTCGCATCGGACTTGCAGATCGATTCGCGGGTCCGACTGCCGGGATTTCGCAGCGATGTGCATGACCTGTGGCGCGCCGCCGACATCGCGGTTATCCCGTCCGTGTGGCCCGAGCCCTTCGGTTATGTGGCGCTGGAGGCCCTTTCCGCTGGTTGCGCCGTCGTCGCCAGCGCTGCCGGCGCTCTCCCGGAAGTCTTGGCCGGTGATTCCGCCATTTTGACCCGACCGGGTGACGCGCACGGCCTTGCGGCTGCGATACGGGCTCTGGCCATGTCGCCGGGGCTGCGCAGCCAGATGGGGCAGGCGGCGCGCCATCGGGCGAGCCTCTTTACTTTGGAGGCAAGCGCAGCCGGTGTCGAGAGGGTGTATGCAAGCGTTTTGCGCCGCCCGCTTCAAGCTTGTGTTGCCCCGGGACCTCTGCGCTGATTTTGTGGCGCCCTCAGTTCATTGACTATCGACCGCGGTCCCCCGCTCCGATTAATACAGCCGGCTCATATAGTTCCCCAAAACTCATGTCCCTTATCGCTCCTCCGCCTTCACCGCAACATAATGCGCAGCCTTGTTCGACCGGTAACGCGAGGTGGCACGCACGTATTCGCGCTGCTCTACCTTGCGCCATTCGCAATACCTGTTCTTTTGCTCTTCGCCATGGTGAGTCCGGCGTTTGTGCGGCGGTATGTTTTCTGATAGCTTTCGGGCTGCAATGCAGAAACGGCGCGTTCAACACCGGATTCGGGTCGCACCCGGATGAGGCGGGGCATTACGTTACTGGCCTGATGGTCTACAAGTACGTGACGACGTCCCTTGGCACGCGCCTGATGGCATTTGCCGAGCGTTTTTACGCTCATTATCCGGTAGTCGCCTTCGGCCATTGGCCGCCGCTCTTCTACATCTTGCAGGCAGTTTGGGGCCTGCCGTTCGGCCTGACCCGCACATCCGCGCTTATCCTCGTAGCGGTCTTAACAAGTCTGGTCAGCACCCTCCTCTACTATGCGGCACGAGCCAGCCTCGGCCGGCCCTACGCTGTCTTCTGCGCCGTCCTGTTCCCCCTTCTGCCGATCGTCCAGCTACACACTTCCAGTGTCATGGCCGAAGTGCCGCTTACGGTCTTCACATTCGCCACTGCGCTCGCGTTCGCTCGCCTGGTCGCTAGACCCACCACTGCGATGGCTTTCTGTTTTGGCCTGTGCTTGTGCTCTGCGATATACGTGAAGGGGAACGCCTGGGCATTAATGGCGCTTCCTTTCATCGCACTCGTCCTCATCCGGTCATTGTCGTCGCTGCTGAAACAGCATATCTGGGTTCCCATGCTGTGTGCTCTTTTATGCTGCTGCCCGATGACATGGGCGACCATGACGATGACGAAGGACGGGTGGGAGCAGCAATCGTTTAGTTTACCGTTCTTCGTTCACGCACTGCCCGAGCTGCTGGGGTTTCATCTCACGATTATCGGGATTCCGCTGCTTGTGTTGGCCTGCGTCGGAGCGTTCGTCACGGTTGCCCGGCCATTCGTGGCCGGAGGTGTTGTCCGCAGTCTCTGGGCCTCGAATTTCGCCCTTGTAGTGAGCGTTCTGTTCTTTCATGCCATTGTGCCGACCAGCATGGAACCCCGTAAGCTCTTCATGTCGATTCCATCCTTGCTGATGTTCGCCGCCGCAGGCCTTCAGTTCACGGTAGGGTTCGCGCAGCGCTGGTTGCCGGCAGTGAAGTTTATGACGATTATTCCTTTCGCTTTTGGAGCGGTCATCGCCTGCTGGTATGTGGTACACCCGTACTCCGTTCAGCACCCGAACATGGGGGGTATAGCGCAGCGCATCCTCGACGAACGGGACTTGGACCGTACCGCTATATTGGTGGCGACAACCGAAGTGAGCGAGGCTGCCGAAGTGAGCTTTGTGGCGGAAGTGGCGGACCGCGAGCATGGAAGCTACCGGCATGCCGTCATCCGCGCGGGTAAGTTTATCGCGGATAGTTCCTGGCTGGGTAAGGATTACAAACTGCGTTATTCGGATACGGCTCAAGTAAACGCGGTCATTCAGGCCGTTCCGATTTCAGCCATCGTCCTGTATACCTGTGAAGGCCCGTCAAACGCTCATGCCCCATTGCTCCAACAGCTCGTTTCCGGGAATGGAAATTGGGTCTGCGCGCAATCCCAGCGCACCGCCAAGGGTCGGGTCCGGCTGTGGGTCTCGCGCCTCCGCTCGGCACAGCCAGTGCGCCTTCCTGAGATCAACTTAATGCGCACGCTCGGAAGGAGCATCTCCGCGGAGTTCTAAGAGCCGGCGCACCAATCCATTGCCCCTCTGCCCATTGGAACGTCCTTGCAGCTTTGCGGCTTGTGTTCCAGTGGCGTTTTAATCCGATCCGCCAGAGGCCGGCCGGGATCACCGTGCCCGGCTCCCCTGTAATGCGCCCAGGTCTCGTTACCGCAGCCGCGCAGGTAGCCGGTGAAAGTGTCGTACTCCAGCGGCCGGCATTTACGGCACCTCCACCGTTTCCCACGAATGTCCAACCGCCCCAGTCCTCAATGAATTACCGCCCGCCGCTCGCGCTGGCTCCCCCGGGGATGCTGGTTCACCTGCCGGTCAATAGCCATAGCCCGTTGGCAGTAATAATGGACGAGATCAAGTTGCCATAGTTGCTCGATTCCCCACCGCAGGTGTAAGCGTTGGTTGGTGGGGAGCACGTCACGCTTCCCATCACTGCTTCGTGTCCATCGTAAGCGTTGTCCTTCAACGTCACCAGCCCCCAATTGGTTTGCTCCCCGCTATTGTCGCCATATTGCCACCAACCGAAGCCGACGTATGGGTTAACGCCAGAACTGCTGGTGGTGGAGAGCATCGACTGAACTGCGGACATGTAGCCGGCTCCACGTGCCGGCTGAGTCGCATACGCCATCGAATTAGAATTACCTGAATATGGAGAATCCGGATTCGCCTCCAGGAAGGTTCCGCCAAGGATCGGACGTCCGTAATTCGTGGCGATGTAGTTAATCATTGATTGAGTGAGCGTGTATCCTTCCGACCCGCCAAAGATCGCCAGATCGACGGTCGTGGAGGCCGCTTGTAGTACCTCCGCTGGAGGCGTCGATGCCCACGTTCCTAGCGAATCCGGTCCGAGATACATCGGTGAAGCTTCCCCAGCATTCGTAAATGCGGCGGATACTCCGGTGTGCATAGCCGAGAAGTAGTTGTAGTCCAGACTCTTCATTGCGGCCCGCAGGTCCGCAGCGGTGTTCGCATTTGCGTTCGACAGGGCGTACGCATCCGTCCCCATCCAGGACGAATGAGATGGCCGCCCGTCTTCATCCATCAGACCCGTGCCTCCAGCATCCCAACCTCCCGTCTGATAATCAACCGTCAGAACATGCCCTGCAGGAAGAGGATTCAGTTTCGCAATCCTTCCCCCATTGGCGTCACATTGTCCACCGATCACATCTCCCCCGCTCCACGGATACGTGACAATGTAAGCGTCCGATTCGGGATTAGGGCTGCAATAAGCGCCAGAGAACGTATGCGCCCCAGTTGTGCTAGCACTTACCACGGCGCTTGCTAGATCTAAGACCCCCCCAGTTGAACCAGAAACACTAATATGGTCTCCACTTGCAACGCCAGGATTAGTGTAGTCGGGAAAGTAGGCAGTGCACGAGGTGTTTGCCGTGCAGACGATATTACCCGGGCTCACACTCGCTCCACCTGCGCCTACCGTAATTACGCCAGTGCTGTAGTTTACCGTCCCGCCCGAAGCAGCAGCCCCCCAAACAGCTCCCCACGTCGTGCCGTTACCTGGGTTGCAGGCATCCCCGGTCTTCGGATGGAAGCAGTCGCCGGCGATCATCGTTCCGTCTTCATAGATGCGAATGGAGTTTGGGGTCAGTGTTCCACTCGGCACCGTGAAGGTATAAAGGTTCGTGACTCCATCCGTTCTTCCGATGGATGCCCCAGTGATGTGCGTAGCGCTTGAGTCGAACGTGGTATAGTTCGATCCCCAAGCTGCATTGAGCGCCCCAATGGTAATGTACTTAGACACTAAAAAGTCGTGCCACGCCTTCTTCGTATAGACCGTCTGATCGGTGTTATAAAGGGAATAGTGTTTTGCATCTGCCTGTTGGATCGGACTCATGATGGCTGTTAGGTAACCGCCATAGGCCGCTCCGTAACCGTCTGGTTGCGTCGGGAAGGGATTGTTCTCACCAGAAGTGAAGTACCCCCACGTCTGGTCCGAATCCTCCACCGCAATGCCGATTATATAATCTAGGTTGGTGTTGTCCTGGATTGCCGAAGCGAGTCCTCCAGGGTCAACGCCCTGAGTCTTGGTCATGGCGTACGTCAGGGCTGTCCCGATTCTGGTCAGATCGCCCCAATCGCACATCCCGTTTTGGTTGACGTTGGTAAAGTATGGCGGCATTCCATGTCCGAGGTCCTTGATACTTTGATCTAATACCCCAACATTGGCGCTATAATTAGTGTCATTCATGCCGTAATTGCATGGCCGTACAACGATGATAGTCGGCAGCTTGGTAGCTGAGTTCCAGGGCTGTACGCCATTAACCGAGTAGTCGTGCAGGAAGTTGAATCCCCAAGCCTGGAGTCGACCTATGGTCTGCGCGTCGGCCGTCGCTGACGATCCATATTTAGCCGTGGAGTTCCCTTGTGGTCCTACCGCATAGACTCCCTGCCCCCACATTGCGTTGCCAAGTGGATTGCAGAGCCACCAGCGGGAGCCGATCTGCGCCGTGTAGAACCGGGATGCCGGTCCACTGGGGCAGCGGATGAGCGTGTTACCACCGTAGGCGTCGATGGTCGTAACCACGATGGATATAGCGGACGTGCTGCTTCTTGGCGTCGGGCTAGTCGAATCCTGCACCCCAATAGTAAAGCTGGCCGTGCCGACAACAGTTGGTGTGCCGGTGATCGCGCCCGTGCTCGTGTTCAGCGAAATGCCAGTTGGGAGGCTCCCTGACGTGATGGACCACGTGTAAGGAGGGATGCCGTTTGAGGCCGTTAGGGCCTGGGAGTAAGAAGTGTTCACCTGCGCATTCGGAAGCGATGTTGGGGAAATCGTCAGCGGCAGACCGGTCCAATTATCGGCGCTCCAAGGCGTACCGGTGTTCGAATCTGTGCTGCCATTGCCGGAGACTCCTGGCTGTCCGGTCGAGAGGTCACCGTCAGTGACGCTGAACCAGACGGTGCTGTTAATAAGGCACCGGATGGTGCTACCGTAAGCATCTATCCGTATCACATCGCCGGGAGTATATGAATAGTTGTTGGTGGCACCAAGCTGGCTGGATGCTCCCGACACTGTCTTCATCATGTAAATGAAGTTTTCCATGGCGTGGCAGGAATATCCGTTGCCGGAACTCCCGCGCACCAGAACGCCCGCCTGAGAACCATTGTCGGTTATATGTAGAGCCAATTGTGAGTACTGATTTGCCGTGAAGCTGTTGGCGTTCCAATAGGACCCCGATTCCGCATTGCTGCTGTTCGCGGCAGCCGCATCGTTATAAATTACCATCGAGCCGAACGCGGTCGTCCAGTTCGCGCCAAGAGGGCCGTTGGCGCGATTGAAATTATCGCTGACCAGCGTGGTGGAGGCTATGGTCAAAGTATAGGACTGCGACGCCGTGTTCTGGGGCGAACTGGAGTCCGTCACCATCGCCGTAAAGCTGTAAGAACCAACGCTCGATGGCGTACCGGAAATGACGCCCGCAGTGGAGCTGAGGGTCAGGCCCGGCGGGAATTGGCCGGCCGATATCGACCACGTGTAAGGTGACGTTCCTCCAGTAACGGCTAAAGTCGCACTGTAGGGTGATCCGAGCGTGGCGGGCGGCAGGCTGGTCGTGGTGATTCCCAGTCCCGGACAGCCCGCGCACGAAGCTGCGGCAATCGCAATCGCGAGTGCTGCTGTAGCCTGGTATCCCGCGGCGTCGGTCACTTTCATAGTTACATTATAAGACCCCGCGGTGGTCGGCGTACCCGAAATCGCACCGGTACTGGTACTGATCGAGGTCCCCGGAGGTAACTGGCCCGATGCGAGGGACCAGGTGTAGGACGCCACGCCTCCCGTCGCCGCCAGGGTCGCGCTGTAGGCAGTGCCCACGGTCCCGCCCGGCAGGCTGCTCGTCGTAATCTGCACTGGAGGGATCAGGGTGACCGTGGCGGAAGCCGATTTGGTCGCGTCGGCCACGCTCGTGGTGGTGACCATGACGGAGCTCGTGGATAGGATCGTCGGCGGCGTCGTATAGAGTCCACTGGATGAGATTGTGCCCGTCGCCGGCGCGATGGACCACGTCACCCCGGTGTTGGTCGTGCCCCCAACTGTAGCCGTAAATGTCTGACCCTGCGCGGGAAGCATGGTTGCCGCGGTTGGCGTCAGGGAGACCGTTACCGGAGGCGTGATGGTCACGGTGGCAGTAGCCTGGTTCTTGGCATTCGCCGTGCCGGTAGCCGTGACGGTGACGGTCTGCGGACCGCTGAGCGTCGCCGGGGCCGTGTACAGGCCCCCGCTGGAGATCGTCCCCACCGCCGGGCTCAGCGACCACATCACTGCCGTACTCGTCATCCCCGTCACTGTGGCCGTAAACTGCTGAGTCCCCGAAAGGGCCAGGCTCGCAGTGGACGGACTCACCGTGATCTGCACGAGAGGAACCACGGTCACACTGGCCGTGGCCGTCTTGCTCGTATCCGCCACGCTGGTAGCCGTCACCGTGACGGTCTGTGGACTGCTGAGCGTCGCCGGGGCCGTGTACAGGCCGGCGCTGGAGATCGTCCCCACCGCCGGGCTCACCGACCACGTCACCGCCGTGTTTGTCGTCCCCGTGACCGCCGCCGTAAATTGCTGAGTCCCCGAAGGGGCCAAGCTCGCAGTGGATGGACTCACCGTGACCTGTACGGGGGGATCAATGGTCATGCTGGCCGTGGCCGTCTTGCTGGTATCCGCCACGCTGGTAGCCGTCACCGTGACGGTCTGTAGACTGCCGAGCGTCGCCGGGGCCGTGTACAGGCCGCCGCTGGAGATCGTCCCCACCGCCGGGCTCACCGACCACGTCACTGCCGTATTCGTCATCCCCGTCACTGTGGCCGTAAACTGCTGAGTCCCCGAAAGGGCCAGGCTCGCAGTGGACGGACTCACCGTGATCTGCACGAGAGGAACCACGGTCACACTGGCCGTGGCCGTCTTGCTCGTATCCGCCACGCTGGTAGCCGTCACCGTGACGGTCTGTGGACTGCTGAGCGTCGCCGGGGCCGTGTACAGGCCGGCGCTGGAGATCGTCCCCACCGCCGGGCTCACCGACCACGTCACCGCCGTGTTTGTCGTCCCCGTGACCGCCGCCGTAAACTGCTGAGTCCCCGAAGGGGCCAAGCTCGCAGTGGATGGGCTCACCGTGACCTGTACGGGAGGATCAATGGTCATGCTGGCCGTGGCCGTCTTGCTCGTATCCGCCACGCTGGTAGCCGTCACGATGACGGTCTGTAGACTGCCGAGCGCCGCCGGGGCCGTGTACAGGCCGCCGCTGGAGATCGTCCCCACCGCCGGGCTCACCGACCACGTCACTGCCGTATTCGTCATCCCCGTCACTGTGGCCGTAAACTGCTGAGTCCCCGAAAGGGCCAGGCTCGCAGTGGACGGACTCACCGTGATCTGCACGGGGGGAACCACGGTCACACTGGCCGTGGCCTTCTTGCTGGTATCCGCCACGCTGGTAGCCGTCACCGTCACGGTCTGCGGACTGCTGAGCGTCGCCGGGGCCGTGTACAGGCCGCCGCTGGAGATTGTTCCCACCGCCGGATTCACCGACCACGTCACTGCCGTGTTCGTCGTGCCCGTCACCGCCGCCGTAAACTGCTGCGTCCCCGATGGGGCCAGGCTCGCAGTGGATGGACTCACTTTGACCTGCACGGGAGGAACCACCGTCACACTGGCCGTAGCCTTCTTGCTGGTATCCGCCACGCTGGTAGCCGTCACGGTAACGGTCTGCGGACTGCTGAGCGTCACCGGGGCCGTGTACAGGCCGCCGCTGGAGATTGTTCCCACCGCCGGATTCACCGACCACGTCACAGCCGTGTTCGTTGTCCCCGTCACCGTGGCCGTAAACTGCTGAGTCTTCGATGGGGCCAAGCTCGCAGTGGACGGACTTACCGTGACTTGTATGGGAGGAACAATGGTCACGCTGGCCGTGCCCGTGTTGCTCGTATTCGCCACGCTGGTGGCCGTGACGGTGACGGTCTGTGGATTGCCGAGCGTCGCCGGGGCCGTGTACAGGCCGCCGCTGGAGATTGTTCCCACCGCCGGACTCACGGACCACGAGACCCCGGTGTTGGCGCTGCCGGTAACCGTTGCCGTGAACCGCTGGGTCTGCGAAACTGTCAGCGAAGTCTTGGAGGGGGTCAGCGAAACCGTCACCGGTAAGGGCGCCACCGTCCCCGGCATGAGGGTGACGATGGCGCTGGCCGATATGGTAGGATTGGCCGCGCTGGTCGCTTTCACCGTGACCTTCTGCGCATTGGCTATCGAGGCCGGCGCCGTGTAGAGCCCACTTCTCGAAATGGTCCCTTCCGTCAGAACACCCGTAGCACTGGCAGCGCTCACCGACCACGAAACTCCCATGTTGTTGGCAACAGTGGCCGTAAACTGCTGGGACTGCGAAGCTGTCAGCGAAACCGAGGCCGGTGCAACCGAAATGCTCGCAGTCAACGAAGCTCGGACCAGCGTAACCGAAACTCCCGCGGCCTCACCTCGACCCGCCGTAATAAAAACACCTGCCGCAAGAAACAACGGAAGGTACCTCGCACGTTGGCGTCGCTGCACGTGTAAGCAACCGCAAACATTCGTCGATAGCATGATGAACTTCCTTTGTTATTCTTTATCGGCACACTTTCGTTTGACAGGATGCCTCTTTTTCCCTTACCCCTAATAGCTTCCAGGTACCAGGTGGCTCAGTACAACCTAACCTTGGTTAATCGGCTCTGATATCTTTCGCTACTAACATTCCGATTCTGCGTGCACACGGATATCGGGTGCGTTCCGGACCCGGAGGAAATGGCGGGCTTGGCGCGCGATAGCGAGCCCGTATGTTTGCCCGGCTACGCCGCCATCGGCGGCAGGTGCGGGCGGACCCTCACTGCATTCTAGCGATGTACTATTCTCTGATCCGTGTTAAAGTGCGGAAGCCTCCCATCTCTGCTCCCCCATATCCATTTGTGCTGTCCGAGACCCCTGTTTCTCAGTTCTTTCTTATCCGTGTTCATCCGTGTTCATCCGTGGCCATTCAGTCTTTCTTCCTCCGCCTTCCACTTTCTGAACATCCTCTCCGCATCGTCCTGATGTGCGTTCGTCCACCAGCGGTCGTTCCCTTGCGCCCCGTTCGGGAACGCCTTCGCCACGCTCCAGTACGCCAGCGCCACTGCGAACACCAGGTCGTCGTGCGTCCCTTCCCGCCAGGCCGCGTATTGCTCGTTCCCCGCCGGCGATACCCGCACCTCCACCGCCATCAGCTCTTCCACCAGCTTTTGCCCAAACTTCAGCCCCGCCGCGATCTGCAACCCCCCGCGCTGTAGCAGCACCTGTAGCCCGACGATCAGGTCCCGCTTCGGCACCCGGTAGAACCCTTGATCCATGGTTTCCACCTGCCCGCCCGTGATCGTCACCGGCATCAGGATCGCATCCGGCCTGGCCCGCCGCAGCAGGTCCACCACCGGCCTGCCCACCCCCGTCCCATCCACCGCTAGGTGGCACCGCCCCGCCAGTTGCTTGTTCCGCGTCACCTCGGCCACCCGTTCCACCACCTCTGGATAGCTCGTCCCCAGCGGAATCCGCTCCAAATATCGCAGCCTCAGCGCTATTTCTTTCCGGTGCGCCAGCACCGCATAATCGAAGCCGCCCTTCAATTCCGCCCGTTCCAGCACCGCGATCGCCGTATAATCCCGGCTCTTTCCAAAATCCGCCCCCACGAAATACCATTCCGTGTTTTCCGATCCGTGTTCATCCCTTGTTTATCCGGCTCTGAGCAGGAATCCGATGAAACGCCCGATTGGCGCGCGTTTCAGGTTTTGGGGGTTCTGGCTGCGGCCGGCGGTTTTGCGACCCAGCACTGTCGGCAGCGGGCAGCCTGGCCGCTGGCCGATCCGGAGTCTTCTCACGCAAAATGGGCCGCACCTCCACCGCCCAAAACAGCTCTGCTGCTCCCTGGAACTTCTTCATTCTATGAAGGTTCCGAGCCATCCTCCCCATGGGGAGCCTCGTTCGAGGGCTCCGATCCTCCTCAACCCGGATGGCTCCGCATCGGCAGCAGTAGCACACCTGTCCCCAGCGCGCGGCCAGAAGCCGAGCGCATGGCAGGCGCTCGTCCGCTGTGTGGCTCTGGCCGCCCCTTAGAGGGCCTGGATGCTCCTGAAACCTCCATCAGCACTGGCTCCGGGGCTATCCCGCCGCCCCCACACGTCCGCGGTACCGGAAAACCGCCTTTCACAGAAACCCAATAAAACCGGGGGGTCTGTCAGATTCTTGCGCAGAGCCCAACAATATATTGGAGCCGAACAGGCCGCGGCCTAATTCGCCTGTGCCAGACGTGAAGCCGCCATGCGGAGTTCTCACCGGGGGTACGCTTGCGTTCTACGATGAGAAGGTGGAATTCCTTGCGTTGGCCGCGACCGTCGCTGGAAGTCAGGTTGGAGCACGCGGGGAATTCCGGGAATGATCGCCTTGCCTGGTTACCGGGGACAACTAGCGGGCGAACGTGGTCAACGTCGCACTCGTACACCGAAATGTTGCTAGCGAAGCCTCGGATCCGCCCGAACCGCGAGCGGGCAAAGATTCTCGGAATCTCCGGGAGAATGTTCAGACCGAGTGCCGGCTCGGATTTCGAAAACAGGAACGGACGTGCCGCGCCCTCATCTTGCCTCTCTTGCGCCTGGGGAGCTTCACCTCTGCGGGTTTTCCAAATACGGATAGGCAACTCCGGAATCTCGACCGATCTGTGTTATGATCCCACTGGATGGACCACCGGCTCCGTTGACCGGTTCCAGATCCCCGCCTGTCTTCGCGGCCAGCTCTTCAACTATGTCCACTGCTCTGTCCGAAAAGCTGCGCCTTGCCGCTCTTGATCGCTGCGGCATCCTGGATACGCCTCCCGATTCTCATTTCGACCGTATCACGCGCCTGGCAGCGCAATCCTTCGACGCACCCATGGCCGCAATCAGCTTCGTCTCGCGTGATCGGAGCTGGTTCAAATCCACCTACGGCATCCGTCTGCCACAACTCGCTCGCTCGGCGTCCTTCTGCTCACATACGATCCTCTGCCCCGAAGCCCTCGTCACACCCGATGCCGCCGCCGACGCGAGATTCGCGGGTCTCGCCCTCGTTGCCGGTCACCCGCGAGTTCGCTTCTACGCCGGAGTGCCTGTGTTCACTGCTGGGGGACTGGCGGTCGGCGCCCTTGCCGTCATGGACACCCGCCCTCGCGGCCCGCTCTCGGAATCGGAAATATGCACCCTGCACGATTTCAGCGCGCTCATCAGCCGGGAATTGAATCCCAGGCCATCTGCGGACGGCGGCGATAACCCGTCAATCCTGTCCGCTGTTGTTCAGAGCGCGGAGGATGCCATTATCACCGTAGACCTCAACAGGGTCATATTGACCTGGAATCCCGGAGCCGAGCGATTATTCGGTTACTCCGCCGCGGAGGTCCGGGGACAACCGATCGATGTGATCATCCCTCCGGACCACGTCCAGGAATCGCGCGACATGGCGAAAATGGTCCAACAAGGCCAACCCGCTCTCCGGCGCGAGATCGTCAGGCTCCATAAGGACGGAAGCAGACGGTTTGTGTCGCTGAGCATCTTCGCCCTCACAGACGCGGATGGCCGGCCCATCGAAATCGGGGGTATTGTTCACGATATTACCCCTGTGAGACTTGCCGAAGCGGCGCGACTGGAAACCGAAGACCACCTCAACCTCGCCCAGGAGGCAACCGGACTGGGTGTCTGGAATTGGACTCTTCCCAGCAGCAGCATCACACGCTCGGAACAGTGTTGTCGCATTTATGGATTGCCTGGGACTCAGACGACAATGTCTTATGCTCAGTGGCTCTCGATCGTGCATCCCGAAGATCGGGATCGCGTGCACGCATACCATGGGAACCTTCTGCGGGGCACGGCGCATGGTGAGGTCGAATTCCGTATTATCTGGCCAGACGGTAGTGTCCACTGGGTCGTCAGCAAGGCCCGGACGTACCTCAACGCCGCCGGCGAGGCCGCTCGGGTGACCGGTGTCAATCTCGATGTCACGCACCTCCGGGAAGCTGAGCAGGCCCGCCGCGAATCGGAACAGCGATACTCCGATCTGTTCCGCACCATGGATCAGGCCGTGCTCTATCTAGACCGCAAAGGCTTGATCCTCTCGGCCAATCCAGCGGCCGACAAACTATACGGCCTCTCAATTAAGGAAATGCGAGGCCGGCACCCCACTGTACTCCGTCCGGCAACGAGGGAAGACGGTACTCCGGTCTCTTGGGACGAGCATCCCATGATGGTTGCCCTGCGCACCGGATCCGAAGTCCATGGTTTCGTTCACGGAGTACGGAACGCTCAGACAGGGGAGCCGCGTTGGATCTCGACCGATGTCATCCCACGCTTCAGGGCGGGGGAGGCCAAACCGTGCGAAGTTCAGGTGGTTAACCAGGATCTCACGGCCCAGGTCGAGGCCGCGGCGCGTCTCCGTGCCGCTGAGGAACGCAGCCGCCTCCTGATCCAACATGGCATGGAGGTCATTGGCGTCATTGATGCCGCCGCCACCATCCTGTACGTCAGCCCCTCCGTGGAAAGGGTCTTCGGCTACCCCCCGGATCTGCTGATCGGAACCAATGCCGCCGAACACTTGCACCCGGACGACCAACAGGCCGTTTGGGAATCTCTCCAGAGCATCTTGCATTCACCGCCTACTGTCGCTGCGCCTCTCCATATCCGTTTGCGCAACCGCGATGGGGAGTGGCGCAGTGTCGAGAGTACCGCGACCAACTGCCTTCACGTGGAGGGACTCCGCGGAATCGTGGTCAATCTCCGCGACATCACCGAGCGCCAACACTACGAAGAGCAGTTGCACATCTCACACGATCAACTGCGACAGCTTGCCGCGCGCGTCGAATCCGCCCGCGAGGAGGAGCGTGCCCGCCTTTCACGGGAAGTCCACGACGAGATCGGCCAGATGCTCTCTGTGCTGAAACTGGATCTGGAGACCCTGGCATCTCAGCATCGCCCCCGTGCGGCCCAAGCCCGGCGTGCATTCGATAAGCGCGTCGCCGCCCTTGTCCGCGGCATCAACCTGTCCATGAACACAGTCCGCAGGATCGCCGCTGAGCTGCGCCCCGCTGTTTTTGAGGATCTCGGGCTGGCCGCGGCCCTCACCTGGCAACTTCAGGAATTCGAGTCGCGCACCGGAATTCGCTGCCGGCGCCGGGGGCTCTCCCACACCGCTGGTCTTGCCGCCGAGCCGTCCCTCGCCGTCTTCCGCATCTTTCAGGAAATCCTCACCAACGTCATACGCCACGCCCGTGCCACAACTCTGGCAGTAGCCGTTGAGCCCGATCCCGACTGGTTCACCTTGCGCGTCAGTGATAATGGCAAGGGCTTCGATCCGAAACTTCTGTCTCCCTCGCGCTCTCTCGGCCTCCTCAGTATGCGGGAACGCGCCGGTCTGCATAGCGGTACCGTTGAGTGGTCGGGCCGCCGAAACGGGGGAACCACGGTAACCGTCCGCCTGCCCCGGGGCGCCAAGGAAGGCCTGAAAAAATCGATTTAGGCCACGGATGAACACGGATTGGAGTTTTGTTTATCCGTGTTCATCCATGGCCATAATTTTTTCTTCCCGGACGTTGTCGGTACGCCTGCGGTCAGCGTATAATTCCTTACTGGGTGATACGGTTGCTCGCCCGGCGTCCAGGCGGGAGGGCGGCCCGGTGCATATTCTTTGCCAGCGCCACAGAAGCTATCGGTACTCATTGTCGATGATCATCTGCTCCTTCGCCAGGGCCTGAAGCAGGTGCTCGGCCACGAGTTCCGCGACCTCGCTTTCGGCGACGCGCGGACTGCCGAAGAAGCCCTCGCTCAAATCGACGCCCGGCCCTGGCGCCTCGTGATTCTCGATATCGGCCTTCCTGGCCAGGACGGCTTCTTCGTCCTGCGCCAAATCCGCGCTCGCCGTCCCGAGGCCGCCGTGCTCATGCTCAGCATGCACGCCGATTCGCTCTACGCCGCCCGTTCTTTCCAACTCGGCGCCGCCGGTTATGTCTCCAAGAGCTCCGGCCGTTCCACTCTCCTCAACGCTGTCAAGAGTGTCCTCCATGGCAAGCGGCATTTCAGTGAATCCACCCGCCGGGGAGTTGACAATCTGCGGTCCATTGCCCCCCACACCAATCTCTCGGCCCAGGAATCCAAAGTCTTGCTGGCGCTCGCAGCCGGCAGGCATAGCGGCCAGATCGCAGCCGAATTGAACCTCAGCGCTAAGACCGTCGGCACCTACAAGCGCCGGGTACTCAATAAGCTGGGCCTCACGTCCACAGTCGGCCTCGTTCACTACGTCATCGACCACAACCTCGCTTGACCGTCCTGCCCAGCGCCATCGGCCAGCCCATCGGCAGGCGCAAAAGGGGGGACCTCCTAGTACCATTCTGTGTCGGAAAACGCCTACATCCTTCGGTCTAGCCCACCTAGAATAGACATGACCAGGTGCGGTGTAAGCCGTTGCCGTGCAGTTGAATAGCGTCCTTCCCGTGCATCCCTGGCACTCTTACCCATTTCTTATTGTTGACTTTATGCGGATTCCGGCGAAGCCGATCACTAATTCCGAACTGATGGCGATCACTATTCCGAGTGATGCCGATCACCGTCGGAGCGAAGCGACGCTGGGCTGTTCTTATCATGCAGGAGTGATCGGCATCCGTCAATCTCTTTGTGGTTGAGCCGGGGAGTGGGGTGCGGGGCGAGGGGGCGGCGTTTGAGCCCCCTTGCCCCGCTCGGCACTGGAGAGACCCCGGGGACGGTGCGAGTTCATGGGGCGTCTCCGTTGGTTTTGGCGCGGTGCTTCTTTCGCATCGACTCGCCCTGCAGTTCGATCCGGTGCGCGTTGTGTACGAGCCGGTCGAGGATGCTGTCGGCGATGGTGGGATCGCCGATCTGCGCGTGCCAGCTCGCCACCGGCAGTTGACTGGTCAGCAGCGTGGAACGTGCCTGGTATCGCGCATCGCAGATCTCCAGGAAGTCGCGGCGCTCCGGTTCGCTCATCGGCGCCATCGCCCAGTCATCCACCACCAGCAGGTCGACCCGTCCGAGGCGGTCCAGAAGTTTGGTGTGACTGCCGTCGGCGCGCGCTACCCCCAGATCGCGGAACAGTTCCGCGGCTTTCAGAAACAGCGCCGTGTAGCCGTCGCGGCAAGCTTTCTGCGCCAGCGCGCGAGCCAACCAGGTCTTCCCGATGCCGGTCGGTCCGATCAGGAACAGGTGCTGGTGCTCCCTTACCCAGGCTGACTCGGCGGTCAGCGAACGCACCAGTTGGCGGTCCAAGCCGCGCGAGGTGCGGTAATCGATGTCTTCCACGCAGGCCGGACCTTGCAGCCGGCCGTTCCGCAAGCGCCGCTCCAGCGCCCGGTTCTGCCGCCAGTTCCACTGGCGGTCAATGAGTAAGCCGAGCCGCTCTTCGAAGCTCAGGCCGTGGATGTTGGCGTCCTGCTGTTGCTGTTGGAAGGCCTCGGCCATTCCGCGCAGGCGCATGGCGCATAGTTTCTCGATGGTAGGTTGTGTCAGCATAGTCTCCTCTTTCACTGCAGGGTGGGTGGTTCGCCCGGGTCGAAGTACTCCGAGCCGCGGATGTTGGGGTGGTTCAGCGGTGGCTTGGGTGGGGCGGCCGTTTCGATGGGCAGGCTGTCCAAGTCGCATTTCAGAATCGATTTCACGCTCTGGTAGGAGCAGGCCTGGAGAGTGATCGCGCGGTGCGACGCCGCCTCCAGGCGCGCCGGGGAGTACTGCTTGCCGAGCCGCAAAATGCCGAGACAGGACCGGTAGCCCTGTTCCGGGTGGGGCTTACTGGCCATGATCTTCCCAAACAGGTCGGCAGTCGCCGGGCCGATCTTGTGGGCCCAATCCACCAGCCGGGAAGGCGTCCATTCCAGATACCGTTGATGCGCCTTGGGGCGATGCTCGGTAACGGTGGTGGCGTGGTGGCGCGCCTGGCTGCGGGCATGGCTGGCCACCCGAACGCCGCGGTGAAAGATTTCCACCGTGGCGGCGGTGGCGCGTATTTCTACTTCCTGCTGGACCAACTGGTAGGGCACGCTGTACCAGTGGTCCTCAAAGGCGACATGGTAATCGATGTTGACGCGATGGGTTTCCCAGTGGCCATATTGATAGCGCTCCTCCGGCAGGGGCCGCAGCACTGGTTTATCGAGCAGTTCAAAGAGGCTGCGGCGGCAGCCGTCGCGCTTGCGAAAGGGGTGCTCGTTGAGCCGCGTGAGCAACTCCGCAATCGCCTGATTGAGTTCGGCCAGGCTGAAGAACTTGCGCTTCCGCAGAGCCGCCAGGATCCACCGTTCAACGACCTGTACTCCGGCTTCCGCTTTGGCTTTGTCCCGAGGTTTTGCGGGCCGGGCCGGCACTACGGCAACGCCGTAATGCGCGGCCATCTCCTCGTAGGTGCGATTGATGCCGGGTTCATACCGGCACGCTTTTGTGACCCCGGATTTGAGATTGTCCGGAGTGACGATTTCGGGCACGCCGCCCAGGAACTCGAAGGCGCGCATATGGGCGCCGATCCAGTCGGCCAAGCCCTGTGTCAAGCTCGCCTCGGCGTAGGTGTAGTTGCTGGCGCCCAGGACCGCGACGAAGATCGCCGCTTCCCAGACCTCGCCGCTCTCCGGGTTGTAGATGGGAATGGTGGCGCCGGCGTAGTCCACGAATAACTTCTCGCCGGCGCGGTGCTCCTGCCGCAGCACGAACTCTTGCCGCCGCAGCCAACCGCGGTATAGCTCGCAGAACCGGCTATACCGATATCCCTCCGGGTGCTGGTTGCAGTACTCCTCCCAGAGCAACTGCAGGGTGACGTACTTATTGGTTTGCAGTTCGTGGCGGAGAGCGGCGTAGTCCGGCTCCGGCGAGTGTTTCCGGGGTGGGGATGCTTTTCGGGGCGGGGTCATCGCCTGCCACAAACGGTCGTCGTCCCAATCGGCGACATCGGACCATTTCAAGCCAGCCGTCTCGGCGGCTTTCAGATACTCAGAAACCGTCGCCTGACCGACGGAACAACTCAGTGCGATCTGGCGCTGGCTCAGCCCCAGAGCCTGCAGTCTCAGGACTTCTTTGATCTTGCGCACGGGCAACCTTTCTTGCGGCAACCTGGATCCTCCACCTCTCAGTGGAGACCAGCCTGCCGCTGGTTTGCCCAGCGCACTTCATGAAGACGGTTTAAGAAAACGATTCCGACGATGCCGATCGCCATTCCGAGGACCACCGAAAACTGATCGGCTTCCCGTCGGAACAGTGATCGCCATCACCTCGGAATCGTGATCGGCATGAGTTCGGAATCGTGATCGCCATCACCTCGGAATCGTGATCGGCATCGCTCGGAATCCGCACTTTAAAACCTGAAACTCCCAGTATCAGAATTCCCCAGGGGATGCGGTGAGCTTCTGATGTGTCATGCCGGCGCCACAGAAAGTACCGATACTGATTGTCGATGATCACCTGCTCCTTCGCCAAGGCCTGAAGCAGGTGCTGAGCCACGAGTTCCGCGACCTCGCTTTCGGCGAGGCCAAGACTGCCGAGGAAGCCCTCGCTCAAGTCAAGGCCCGGCCCTGGCGCCTCGTGATTCTCGATATCGGTCTTCCCGGCCAGGACGGCTTCTTCGTCCTGCGCGAAATCCGCGCTCGCCGTCCCGAGGCCGCCGTGCTCATGCTCAGCATGCACGCCGATTCGCTCTACGCCGTCCGTTCCCTGCAACTCGGCGCCGCCGGTTTTGTCTCCAAAAGTTCCGCCCGTGGCACTCTCCTGAAGGCCGTCCGCACCGTCCTGGATGGCAAGCGGTTTTTCAGTGAATCGGTTCGCCGGGGAGTTGACAACCCCACGTCCGTTGCCCACCACGCCAACCTCTCCGCCCAGGAATTCAAGATCTTGTTGGCCATTGCGGCCGGCAGCCGCACCGGCCAGATCGCCGTCGAATTTAACCTCAGCGCCAAGACCGTCAGCACCTACAAGCGCCGCGTGCTCAATAAGCTCGGCCTTGCCTCGATACCCGACCTCGTCCGCTACGTCATCGCCCACAAGCTCGCTTGACGAAATTGGCGTTTGTCCTCAGTTTTTTGCCGATCCGTGTTCATCCGTGGCTAAATTGTTTTTTTCACACCCTTCAGCGCCTAATCAAAGTCGCACCAGCGTAAACAGTAGCCGCAAAGATGGGTCCTAGAAGTACCATTTTATGTCGGACGCCTCCTACATCTTGGATTTGGTACCCGCCAAATATGCATGACCGCGTCCCGTGTATCACGCTGTCATGCAGTGATATCACCCCCTTCCTCCCCCCTTCCCAGTACTTTTTCTCACATTTATTCTCTTTACTTTAAGGCCCGTGACTCCTAATATGCAGTTCTATGGCCCGCGTATGGCATCTGCCATACGGCCGGAGTCGAGCCGCATTTGATCCTTCAAGTGTAGGTCCCGCCATTGGGACTCTAATGGCGGCAGCGTATCCAAATACATCCCCTGGGGAGAGCTTCATGCCGGGCAATCTGCCTTGGTACGCCGTTCGCATTCAAACCAGACTCGGAAACGTCGCCGCCGCCACCCTTCGCGGCAAGGGCTACCAGGAATTCCTTCCCCTCTATCGCTCCCGCCGCCGCTGGTCTGACCGCTTCAAAGAACTCGAACTCCCTCTCTTCCCCGGCTATCTCTTCTGCCGTTTCGACGTCACCGGCCGCCTCATGCCCATCCTCACCACCCCCGGCGTCATCGGTATCGTCGGCGCCGGCAAAACCCCCCTCCCCATCGATGAGGACGAGATCGAGGCCGTTCGCGCCATCCTTCGTTCCGGCCTCGCCGCCCGCCCTTGGCCCTTCCTCAAGGTCGGTTCCAAGGTCTATATCGAGCGCGGCCCCCTCACTGGCCTGGAAGGCATCATCACCAATGCCGACAAAGTCTATCGCCTCATAGTTTCCGTCAACCTGCTCCAGCGTTCCGTCGCGGTCGAAATCGACCGCGACTGGGCCCGCCCCATCGCCGATCGCATGGGCCCTCGCGCCGTCACCCTGTCCGAACGTGTGCGCTCCCTTGCTCAAGCCGGCTAACCACAAAGATTTAGCCACGGATGAACACGGATAAACACGGATAAGACAAAAACAAAAAGAATTTTAAGGTTCTTCTTATCCGTGTTCATCCGTGGCCATAGTTCTTTCTTCCCCTCCCTCCCCCGCCGGAGCCCCTCCATGCCCGATTCCGATCACCGACGCAAGATGATCAGTCTCCGCCTTTCCGAGGTGGAGTACGAAGTCCTCAAAACGAACTATCGCACCCACGGTGCCCGCAACATCTCCGAGCTCGCCCGCCTGGCTCTGCAGCGCATTGTGACCGACTCGCCCGGTTCGCAAGACGGTTTCGCCGCCAAACTGTCGGAGCTGGATGACCGCATCCGCCACTTGGAGTCCGACGTCTCGCTCCTCTTGGAGCGGGAAAAAGAAGTGGCATAGCCACGGATGAACACGGATCGACACGGATAAGAGAAGAAACAAGAAGAGGCTTAAGAATTTTGGCTATCCGTGTTTATCCGTGTTCATCCGTGGCCATTAAGTTCTTAGGGTTTTAGCGCTATGAATCCGATCCTCCGTGTTCTATCCGTGGCATCTTGTCTGGCCCTGCTTGCCCTAGCCCCCGCCCCCGCCCAGCAGCCCCCGCCCCCCTCCGGCTATGTCCTCGGCCCCGACGACCAGATCCTCATCCGCGCCCTCGAGGGCCTCGACCTCGGTGATAAGCCCGTCCTCATCGGCATCAACGGCGATATCACCCTCCCCCTAATCGGCCGCCTCAAAGCCGCCGGACTCACCGTTGAGCAGCTCGAAACCGAGCTCGCCTCCCGCCTCAAAACCTACGTCAAGGACCCGCAGGTCTCCGTCACCGTCACCGATTTCCGCAGCCAGCCCGTCTCCGTCTTCGGCGCCGTCACCACCCCCGGCGTCGTCCAGCTCCGCGGCCGCAAAACCCTCTACGAGGTCCTCTCCATGGCCGGCGGCCCGCGTGAAACCGCCGGTTCCACCGTCTCCATCGTCCGCCTGGCGGAATACGGCCCCATCCCCCTCCCCGGCGCCGCCCCCGACCCCACCGGCCGCTATTCCACCGCCGAGCTCGACATGCAGCAGATCCTCGACGGCAAGAACCCCGCCGCCAACATCGAAATCAAGCCCCACGACGTCATCTCCGTCTCCGAGGGCAACGGCCGCATGGTCTATGTCGTCGGCGACGTGCAACGCTCCGGCGCCTTCAACCTCGGCGGCCAGCGAACCATCTCAGTCCTCAGCGCCCTCTCCCTCGCCGGCGGCCTCGGCCGCACCGCCAAACCCGAGCAAGCCAAAATCTTCCGCCCCGTTGATGGCCGAAACCACCAGGAAATCGCCGTCAACATCAAGCAAATCCTAGCCGGCAAGTCCGAAGACATCGCCCTCCGCCCCGACGACATTCTGGTCGTCCCCACCAGCAGCCGAAAAACCTTCGCCGTCCTTCTCTCCGGAACCCTGGGGGCCGCCGTCAGCGCCGCCATCTACGCCGGAGCCGTAACCCATTAAAAAAATCATTTAGCCACGGATAAACACGGATGAACACGGATATATCTGGAAGTACCAGATCAAGGGCCGGCGGAAATCAGGTCCGCTGCTGGGGATCGATCACAAGTAGACCCGCCCGCTCCGCCGACGATCCGCGATGAGCATCTGCGAGGCGGGAATGCCCCGAGTTTCAATGGGTTCGATCTTCTCCAATGGCGGCGCATCCGGATCTGGAACGTGGATTCCCGGATGGCCCGCTGCTCGCTTGATCAGCTCCTCACGCGTCAGTTTGGGCTTCTCAGCCGCGACGGCCCCCGTATTCTTTCTCCTAAGCAAGGCCAGGAATTCTTGGGCGTCTTTTTCGGAAAGGCGCTCAACCTCCTGCACCAGGATTTCCTTTGCCGAGGTCACAGATGTCTCCATCCTGCGCACGGCGAACCTCCACCCGGCCGTACCCATCTCTAGTACGGCGACCGCGAGGAGAGGTGTGATTTCAGTGTGGCAGGATGGCAAGCTGCGCGCCGGTTGGCAACCGGCACGCGCGGCGATTGCCAATCGCCGCGCAGGATTCCATCCTGCCCCACAAAAGCACAACTTCACGCGGTCGTGGAACTAGTTTGCCACACCTGCGTGGATTGGGAGTAAAGCCAACAGCTCTTTCGCCACGGATAAACACGGATGAACACAGATAAGCAAAATTCTCAAGACTCTTTTTGTTTTTCTCTTATCCGTGTTCATCCGTGTTCATCCGTGGCCATTCTTCTTTGTTATTAGAGAGCACGAGCGCACCATGAAAAAACCCCCCACTTCGAAGGCCGTGCAGCGCCAGGCCGCCCCCCCCAATCCCCCTGCCCGCCCCCCTTACATGGAAGCACCGCCGCCGCCCATGATGATGATCGAAGACCAGGCCCCCAGCCTGCTGCTCGAGTACTGGCACATGCTCCGCCGCCGCAAAGGCACGCTGGTCCTCATCGCCTGCCTCGGCCTACTCGCCGCCGTCCTCCTCACCCTTCCCCAGACGCCCGTGTACCAGGCCCGCACCACCATTGAGATCCAGAACCTCAACCAGAACTTCCTCAACATGCACGACGTGAACCCCACCGCCGATGAACCCGCCGCCAACCCGCTCGAAACCGACCTCCAGACCCAGGTCAATATCCTCCAGAGCGAATCGGTCCTCTCGCAAGTCATCGCCAAACTCGACCTCGGCAAGAAGCTGGCTGCCGATAAGAGCCAGGGCCGCCTCTCCGCCTGGCGCCAGGCCTTGCATCTCCCCCAGCCCAAGCCCGCCTCAACGGTCGCAGATATCCTGCCCCTGGTGGCCGGCAACCTCAAGGTCCGCGTGCAAGCCAACACCCGCCTGGTCGAAATCCTCTACGATTCCACCGACCCGGTCCTGGCTGCCGCCATCGCCAACACCCTGACCGCCGAGTTCATCCGCCAGAACCTCGAATCCCGCTGGCAAACCGCCCAGAAGACCGGCGAGTGGCTCACCGGGCAGATGGAGGACGTTCGCATCAAGCTCGAGAAATCCGAACAGCAGCTCCAGGACTATGCCCGCTCGGCCGGCCTGCTCTTCACCTCGGAAAAAGATAATGTCGCCGATGAGAAGCTCCGCCAGCTCCAGCAGGAACTCTCCCGCGCCCAGGCCGATCGCGTCACCACCCAGTCCAAATATGAGCTCGCCACCACCGCATCCGCCGATTCGCTTCCCGAAGTGCTCGACGACGCCACCCTCGAGGACTACCAGGTCAAGCTCACCGATCTCCGCCGCCAGCTTGCCGAACTCTCCTCTACCCTCACCCCCTCCCATCCATCCGTGAAAAAGGTCCAGGCGCAGGTATCTACCCTGGAAGCGGCCCGGGAGACCGAGCGTGCCAATGTCACCCGCCGCATCCAGAACGAATTCCAAGCCGCCCAGCGCCGCGAGAAACTGCTCGCCGCCAGCTACGACGCCCAGGCCCGTGTCATCACCGAGCAAGCCGCCAAAGTGGCGCACTACAACATCCTCAAGCGTGAGGTGGATAACAACAGCCAGCTTTACGACTCCATGCTCCAGCACGTCAAGGAAGCCGGCATCGCCTCCGCGCTGCACGCCAGCAATGTGCGCGTTGTCGATCCCGCCCGGCCGCCCACCCGGCCCTATAAGCCCAGCCTCCTCCTGAACTCCATACTCGGCCTGTTCGCCGGCGGCTTTTTCGGCATCGTCTTCATCGTCATGCGCTCGCGCGCAGACCGCAGCATTCAGGCCCCTGGCGAGGCCTCGCTCTATCTCGACGTGCCCGAATTGGGCGTTATCCCCTCGGCCGATGCGGCACGCAGCCGAAGCTTCGCCTACTATCGCCAGGCCAGGGGCGCGGTGACGAAGAAAACCGAAAAAGAGAATCGGAAGAGCCCGGTGGAGCTGGTCACCTGGCAAAAGCGACCTTCCGCTCTTGCCGATTCCTTCCGCTCCACCCTGGCCTCCATTCTGTATTGCGGCGAGAACGGCAATCGGCCGCGCGTAATCGCGCTGACCAGCGCCGGCCCGCGGGAAGGCAAGACCGCGGTGGCCAGCAACCTGGCGCTGGCCCTGGCGGAGATCGGCCGGCGAGTCCTCCTCATCGATGGCGACCTGCGCAAACCGCGATTGCACGAAATCTTTAATGTCTCGAACGTTTGGGGCCTGAGCGATCTTCTGGATGGAACCAAGCCGCCCGCGGGGTTGGAAGCCATGGTGGCCGGGACGGGTTACCGCGACCTCTACCTGTTGCCCGCCGGCACGGTGGCTTCCAGCATCTCGAACCTGCTGCATTCGCCGCGGGTGGTGGAGCTTCTGCAACAAATGCGGCAGCAATTCGATATGGTGATCATCGACACCCCCCCCATGCTCCAGATGCCGGACGCGCGCGTCCTGGGCAAGCTGGCGGATGGCGTAATCCTGGTAGTACGTTCGGCCCGGACCACGAAGGAGACCGCCGCGGCTGCCGGCCAGCGGCTGGCGGAAGACGGAACGCGGGTGCTGGGAACGGTGCTGAACGAATGGGACCCGCGGAAGACGAGCCATACCGGTTACGAATATGGGTACCGGCCGTATTACTACCATGAGAGCCGGCCGGGCGGCGACTAATTATGTTGAATCCGCGTTCATCCGGGTTCATCGGCGGGGGAAACGGGCGGGGACGGAGGTGTTTGGAGTTCTGGGCAAGCTAAAGCATGCCCCACGGGGTGTTCGGAAATGGGATTGGGTTCGTTTGGTATGGCGGCGCGGAGGAGCAGGAAGTTGTGGAGAGCGCGCTGGTACATGCAATGGAGGCGGGTTTCGTAGCGGTGCATGAGGGCGAGGCCGGGGTGGGTGGCGGGATCGGTGAAGGCGGCGGCCATGCGGTCGATTTCGTCGCCGGGGGGCTGAGCTTTGGCGTGGTTCTCAAAGATGCGGGTTTCGAGGGCCCAGGCGCGGCGCATGCGCCAGTAGGCAGATGCCATTTCCTCGATGAAACCGAACTCGAGGGCATCGGCGGGCTGAAGGCGTTCGAGGTGCTGGGCGAGGAGGGCTTCGAAGGCTGTGCTGGACTCGTTTTCCATGACGATGCAGCGGGCCAAGAGGCCGTGGCGAGTGGCGTTTTGGGAAGAGCGGCGTTTTCCTTGGGGGGTAGCGGGTCCACGAGAGCGGGCGCCGTTGGCACGGGCCGCGAGGGTTAGTCTGAGAGAAGACATGGTGTGTATTCCTTTCGAGAGTTATGGGCGGGTGGGCAGGCGAAAACGCCTGCCGGACAAAGCAGGCCGAGTACAACTCGGCCGCAGGATGCAATCCTGCCCCACAAGGCAGGCCGGGCCCAGAGGGCACCCCAACTCGGCCGCAGGATGCAATCCTGCCCCACAAAGGCAGGGCCGCAGGATGCAAGCCTGGCCCACTTACGGGCCACACATTTTTTGGAACATGCGGATCATGTCGGCCTCGTAGGGGTTGGTGAACCAATCGTCGACCTGGCCGGAGCACTTGGGATACGCTATTTCTACGGCCCAGCAGGCGAGGGCGACGGCTAAGACCAGGTCGTCGTGGGCGCCTTCACGCCAGGCGGCGAACTGTTCGTTACCGGCGGTGGAGACCTTGACTTGCATGGCCATGAGCTCCGTTAGCAACGTGGGGGCGTCGCGCAGGTCCGCGGCGATGCGCAGGCCGCCGCGCTGCAGGAGCACCTGGAGGCCGACGATCAAGTCGCGCTTGGGAACGCGGTAGCTGCCGTGGGAGAAGTTCTGAGTATCGCCGCCGGTGATGGTGACGGGCAGAAGAGCGGCCTTGGGTTGCGCGGCGCGAAGCAGGTCCATGACGGCGGCGCCGACGCCGGTGTTGTCCACGGCCAGGTGGATGGGGCCGGTGAGGGCGGGCGAATGGGTGATTTCCACCACGCGGCGCACCACATCGGGGTAGGGGGTGCCGATGGGGACGCGCTCGAGGTAGCGGAGTTGGAGCTGGACCTCCTTGCGGAAGGACCAGACAGCGGGGTTGAACTCCCGCTTGAGCACCGTGCGCTGAAGAACGGCGATGGCTGTGAAGTCGTGAGATTGGCCTAAATCGAGGCCGATAAAGAAGGATTCGAACATAATAAGCGATCTTTCAAGTTTGTAAGGGGTGGCAGTGGGGGGGAGAAGCGGGTAAGCAGGGGAAGGCCGAGTACAACTCGGCCGCAGGATGCAATCCTGCCCCACAGAACAGCAAGCCGGCAGCACAGAGTTAGAGATGGAGGGGGAGGACCTCAGGGGTGATGGCGGCGTCGAAGAGGGCGCGGTGGAAAACGCCGGAGACCGAATCTTCGAACTCGCACAGGTATTCCTGGCGGAAGCAACGCTCACCCATGGTGGTCCGCTCCTCCTCAAGGAAGGCCGGCAGGATGCGAGGGCAATCGGTGGCGGGGGCCCTGATGCGCACCCACTCGGCGCCGCCGTGGGCCCAGGTTTCGTAGAAGAAGCCCCGCTTGCCGAAGGGGGTGCTCATGAGCCAGAGGGAGCCGGCGCTGACGGCGAGCATGGGGCGGAGGGACATATAGAGGTGGTCGGAGACGCGCGCGGCTTCGTCGATGAGGAGCAGGGAGACGCAAGAGAAGCCGCGGTCGGTGGCTTCGGTAGCGGGGAGCCCGACAATGCGCGATTCGTTGGGGAAAGCCAAGGAGATCTGGTTATCGCCGTCGCCCTTGGGCCTGATGCCGAGCTTGCGGGCGAAGGCGGCGGCCTTACGGAGGAACTCGGCGCTCTGGCGCGCGCTGGGACTGACGACGAGGGTGAGGCTGGCGGGCCGATGGAAAGCATGGTGGACGGCCTTGGCGGCGGTGACGGTGGATTTGCCCCACTGCCTGGAGCAGTTGAGAACTCCGCGTTTGGCGAGAGTGTCAAGCACTCTGGCCTGAAGGCTATCGGCCGGGAACCCGAGGGCCTGGCGAACCCACTCCGCCGCGCCCAAGGGAGCTGGCGGGGGAGTCAGCGGCGCGGCGCCTTTCGGTCTGGGTTTCATGTGCCACATTCCCGATTCGAGGGTAGCATGGGGAAACAGGGCCAGGGCCGGATGTGGCAGCTAAGTCGCTTAGAATCAGCAAAAGAAATATGGAATTCTTTGTGACCGCGCTCGCGGCGGCCCCCGCGAGGCGGAAACGATGAGGGAGATTTGGGGAGGCGGGCCGGGGAACGGCCGTTGCGCGAGCCTTTGACGGGCCGGTGCCGGTGGAACAAGGCTTTTTTTCATGCAAAGGGAGTTGAGGGTCCGCCAAACGGAATTGGGGGACCTAGACGCCCTAGGTCTCACAATTGGCGATTGGCGGAACTTCCCACAAATGCTTCCTTACGGAATTGGGGGAGCGGTGAAGGGTACCCACCGTCATGCCTAATCGCATCATTGCGAGAAACGCAGCCGCGCTGATGGTCAGTGACGTTGTTGTCCGGATGTTCCCGGCAATCGGTGTGGCGCTGGTAGCTCGCTCACTGGGGCCGCGCGCTTACGGGATTCTGAGCGTCGCGCTCGCCTTTTCGGGCATTGTTGCCTACCTGTCTGACCTTGGGCTAACGCATCTGACCATCCAGCACGCAACAAGGCCAAACGCCGACGTCGGTTGCATCCTGGGCACCATCTCCAAAGTGCGTCTGGTCCTCGTTATAGGGGTTGCTTTTGCCAGCTTGGCTGGCATTTTGGTTTTGTATCCCGAACCGGAACAGTGCGCCGTTATGCTGGCGGTTGTCCTGCCAAGCATCTGTGGTGTAGCGATGCAGGGATTCGCCTCCAGTTATTTCTGTGCCATGCAGGACTTGCATATCACCGCTGGCCTCAGCACTGCCAGCCAAGTGTTTTCCGGGATCGCTCTCGTTCTGGCCTTTTTCTTCCGGTGGCCAGTGCGCGGCGTGGCCGCTGTTTATGGCACCACTTCTTTCTTGGGAGGAATTGCCTTTCTGTGGGTGGTGTGGAGACGAGCGCCGAAGATGGATGGCTGGGACCCGGGGATTTTGAAGGGTCTGACTGCATTCACAGTCGGCGGTATCACTGCCATCGCGTTGCCACAACTCGGGCCGCTTATCCTGCAACGCGTAACGGCTGCAACCCAAATCGGGTACTTTGCAGCCGCGATCCGAATACCCGGCCTCATGTACGCCATTCCTGCCTGCCTCGGAACGGCGTGGTACCCACAACTGTTCTCCGCGGGCGCTCGCGACCCGGCACAACATTTTGCGCTGTCTGTGGATCAATTGAAGATCAACGCCATCTTGGGCTTTGGGTTGTCGCTCCCCGTTGCACTCTATTCGGGGCCTCTTATCCGTATGGTCTTCGGCTCCTCATGGGAGGCGCCAACGGCTCCGATCCTGTCATTGCTTTGTTGGATGGTGCTGCTGAACAGCCTGAGCACCCCGTTTGCGGACGTGCTTACTACAAAGGGGCTGCAGGCTCGGAGAGCATGTGTTTATGTCGCCGCGTTGGTGATTGGCTCGGTTCTGTTCGCGGCCCTCGCTTCAACCCGAGGGGCGCTCGGCGCCGCCGCGGCCGCTGTCATCGCCCAGGTGCTGCTGACCGTTGGCCTCATTCTAGTCAACCCTTCCGGCCGCGCGTTGCTTTCAGCCGCCGGTCAGCGCTTTCTCCGCCCAGTATTCCTGGCTTCAGGCTGTGTGTTTCTCATTCACATGCTACTGCCCGACAGTGTGATCTCTGCCGCGCTGAGCGTCGCAACGTACTTTCTCGTTGCGGTGACCTCGGATATCGAGCTACGGACAGCGGCCAGGAGAGCCAGCGTCGTGATCTACGGACGGTGGAGGTATGCATGCACCACTCTTTGAGCTTCTCCGTCATAGTCCCCCTCTACAACAAGGAGCCGTACATTGAACGAGCTCTGAAATCAGCCTTCAGCCAGGACTTCCAAGAGTTCGAGGTAATCGTAGTAGACGACGGCTCCACTGACGGGAGCGTCAGGCGAATTAGTGAAGCCTTCGGTGGGGGTGAAAGGCTTCGTGTAATCGAGCAGCCGAACGCCGGGCAGGGCGCTGCCCGAAATCGAGGCATTAAAGAGATGCGCGGAGCAGTTGCAGCGTTCCTCGACGCAGACGACGAATGGCTACCGAACCACCTCGCCCAGATCGCTGAATTGGCGAGCCGATTCCCTCAAGCCGGCTGGTTTGCAACGGGCTACCGATCAGTTTCTCCCAAGAGGTTCATGATCGAAACAACCCTCTGCTCGCCGCAGCCGCTGCTTGTGGAGGACTACTTCCAGGTCTGTACTGGAGCGTACCTTGTCCACAGCTCGGCAGTGGCGGTGAAAAAGAGCGTGTTGGACGCTACAGGCGGGTATCTCGTCGGTGAACCGGTTGGCGAGGACCTAGAATTCTATGCTCGATTAGCACTGAAATGCCCGCTTGCCTATCAGCCGATGATTTCCGCAGTTTACTATTGTATGATTCCGAATAGCGCGTTGAGCGTAGCTCGGTGGAGGTGCAAACGGCCGCCCGTCGTTCAAACACTGGACAGCTACCAGGACGTGCCTCTGTCTCCAGCCATGCGTGATTCAGTTCGGCGTTACGCCGATTGGGTCCTGTCCGGGCATGTCTTGGCGGGATTGTGCGCTGGGTACGGGTGCAAGGCGACGGAATTGTTCGGTGGCCGAAGGGGAAGCAGCAGATTCCTAATGGCTCTGATCGCCCTCATCGTCCCTTTGCCTGTACTCAACCTCGTCGTTCGGCTTCGGAACTCCCGTTGGTTTGTGGGATATAAAAAGCGTCACCAACAGGTTATCGTCAGAAATCTCCACTGCCCGACTGACTGTGGCTCAGTGCTGTCCACATTAGGGCGATAGGTGCGGGGCTTGAACGACCGAGAACAAGGGTGCTTCTTGCCGCTGGAGTTAACGCTTGTTTTGCGTGCGGGTTTCGAGCACGCGGTCAAGGAGCACAAAGCCGACCGGCACACGCCGGACTTCACCAGTGGGGGCAGTCTATAGCGCTGACATTCTGCCAGTTGGGGCGGGCGCACTGCTTGCGTGAGATCTGGCGGCGGGTTGGCCTGTTGCGCGGCAAAGCTGAAGCACCTGCGAACGCGGACAAGACGCAGGTGTGGGCGGCGCTGATCGCGATGCTGGTGCTGAAATGCCTGCAGTGGAAATCCAAGTCCGCCTGGTCGTCGTCGAACCTACGCATCTGCAAGCTGCGCGATGATTTTGCCCCGCGCAGGATCCCGACTGTTTCGTTTGCCGCACGCAATCCCATGGGCGAATAGATGGGAGAAGACTAGAGCGTTACTCGCCCATGCGAAATGGACCGTCCTCAGAGGACAATGCTGGAGGATGTGTTGGCTCCTTTGGCACATCGCTCGTATGCAGTTCGCGTTGGCCTGCGTTCCCCGGGGCGTACGGTGAGGATCGTGGGGGATCCAACCGTGGGCGTGCCCGCAAAGGCCGGACTACGGGAACGGCCAGTACGTTAGTTCCTGTAGGACCAGATCCGAATGAATGAAATTACCGAACAAACCGGCGTGGACCCCACCACCCAATGGCGCCATGCTTCTTGCCGCCGAACTCTTCTCCTGTTAGCAGCCACTGCGCTCGCTCTTCGCATCGCCGCGATTCCAATATCTAGTGCGTACACGTTGAGAGATGGGGAAGACGCGCAGCATTTCTATAATCTCGGCTTTAACCTAGCCTCTGGAAATGGCTACAGTAGTGACGTTGCGCCGCCTTTCAAGGCGGACAGCGTGAGGGAGCCTCTCTACCCGGGTCTAGTTGCTCTGTGTTTTGCGATGTTTGGGCCGACTGTTTTGCCGGTGCAAATACTTCAGGCTGTCTTGTCGGCACTCATCATCCTCATCTCTGGAGACATGGTATTTCGGATTTTCCGCTACAATCCGCGCGCCGCGCGGCGAGTAGCAGTGACAGCTGCAGCGATCTTCGCGTTCATGCCATCCGCCGTCCGGAACTCTCCCCTGCTACTCAGGGAGACCCTGGTCATGTTGATCGTCATCTTGAGTCTGTGGGCCGTAATCCGGATGCATATCTCCATCGCAAGCGCCTTGATCTTTGGGGCGATCGTCGGCATCGGAAGCCTATGCCGAGCAAACCTACAACTCCTTCCATTCGCCCTTCTACCTGTTTTGGCAATGCAACACAAGCTGTGGAAGACGATTCGCTGGGGAGCCGTCGTTTTGCTCGTCGAAGCCGCTGCTGTTGCACCGTGGTACGTTAGAAATTACAAGCTCTTTGGGTTTGTCGGTCTCTCACCCACGCTGGGCGTCAACCTGTACCAACGCACGTGGGCGCTAGCAACTGACGGGACGAGCGAACCTGAGCTCCGCAGGCTCGCAACTATCGCGATGCAAATGCCAGATGGCCGGGGTCCAGATGACCTGTACCAACTCACGGTACCGTACCGGATCAAGCGGCTGCTCGGCAATCGGTACTCCTACTGGGAACTGGATCGCAGATTCCTCCATGTCGCGCTCGAAAACGCACAAGCACATCCCCTCCGGTATCTTAGAGATACCGCTCTTGAACTCATCGCCTGGTGGTATACCAGCATGAACTACTCCAGGCTGGTGCACGGCTACGCGCTCGGCCCGGCCCAGGACTTCCGGAGTCGCAACTGGCCGGCCTTAGCGGTTCACGTCGTACACCGCACGCTGTGCTCATTGCTTCTGATCACCGGCTTTGCGGGGCTCTGGCGCTGGCGAGGGCAGATCGGCGTATGGCTGGTTGCGGCTACTATTGCCTATTTCGGGCTGTCGACGGCGGCGGTTCAAATATGCTATCTCGATCGCTATTGGGTAGTGATTGCACCATGTGCAGCCATTCTCTCCGCCGCGGGAATCTGGGCACTACCGCGGCGGAAAGGGACCAAGGTAAGCGCGTGTTGATTACGCTACCCCTACGAGAGTACGATCTCGTGTACCTGTCCGGCGCCGAATGGGGTGGCGTCCGGTACAGAAAGCAGATTTTATGCGAATTACTCGCTCAAGACTTTCGCCGCGTACTCTATTACGAAAAGCTACCAACCCGGAAGCTCGGCTGGACCGATCCAGCAAGAGTAGTGCGGCGGCTTCTCGGGCGACCTTCGTCGAAGGGAGCCCTGCCAGACGGGGTCGAAATTAGGTCAGAGCTCCTCATCCCCGGACATTATCCTCTGGCAGCTTGGATCAACAAGCGAACAATCGCCAACAGCATCAGAAACGCGACACTTTGCGGAAGGACCACCGTCGTCATAACCAACACTCCGGGAGAGAACGCGCAGCAATACATTAGGGCGCTCAAGCCTAGAGTGTTGGTGTATGACTGCGACCATGATTATGAACACTGCCCATGGGTTCCCAATAGAATCACCGTCACGGAAGGGGCCCTCGCGCGGACGGCCGACTGCATAGTATGCGACTCGGCTGGGCTGTATCGGAAATGGAGCGCGCAGCACAAACATGTAGTAAGGCTGCCACCTGGGGTGTACCAGCGACATATCGGACACCCAAGTGCTCCGCAACAAAAGGAGCGCTACAATCTAACATACTTTGGGACGGTACGGAACGACACGGACACGGTCCTGCTGAACCACTTATCAAGAGGCGGGCACAACGTCCACATATTTGGAAGCGTGTCACAGAAGCTAAGAGATCCGCTGGACCCACAGATACGCATTCGACCCTGCCAGACCGCAGACGAGTTATTTGAGCGACTTCTGGAAATGGACGCACTTATACTGCCTTACAGGTTAAACGACTATACTCGGGCCATCTGCCCCGCCAAACTCTTTGAGGCATGCGCAACCGGAAAGCCGATCTTGGCGACGCCGCTTCCTGAACTGTTGTTGTACGCCGGCCATATACAACTTGTAGAGACCGCGGAGGACTGTTTGAGGGTCATCGCACAACTTCCGAAACTTGACTCGATTGAAAAGAGCGCCGAAAGGCTTCAGCTCGCCGCTCTGAACACGTGGGAGCGGCGGCGCCTTGAGATGCGAGACCTACTATCGTCCTTACTGCACGGACGGACACCGTGAACTCGGAACCTGTTGTCGTCGCTACTGTCGTCGCGGTTTTGTTCGGGGTTGCGGCGGCCCTATGTTACCCAAAGCCGGCGAGATGGCTAATAGTGTTCTTATCGTTTGTCGTCACCGCCAATCCGGACTATCCAGTTCACTGGGTACCCATCTATGTGGTCGGCTGCTACCTGCCCGGCTTTGTATTACGGATGCTGGCACACCCTCCGAGACGGGCGACATGGCTGTGGGCTCTGATATGGAGCCTAGTCGGCATGCTGCTGTATGGTACCGTCCTCGGCGTTGCCGGCGGTAACCCGGCCGCCTACGAAGAGGTCCTGCGGCTGAGCATGCACGCCTCCATTTACGTGATTCTTGCCCTAGAAGTGACGTTCTCGAGGAACTGAACCGAGCTATGGGGGCGTTTGTTGCGGGTGCGGCATGCGAAAGCACGCTTGCACTATTGGCGTGGTTCAACCCTGGGTTGTTCATAGACCTGAAGATGGGAATTGTTGCCAGCAACACCGGTCCAAGGGCGTCAGGCGTGCACGGCGACCCTAACTTTTTTGGCCTACTGCTTGCTGGGGCAATCGTCTACGCCATTGGCGTAAGGACAGAAACAACGCGTGGGCGTGTCGTAATGGGAATCGCACTCTGCTTGTGTGGTGCGGCCTTGATGGTCACCTTTTCGCGAACGGCAATGATAGCCAGCGTCGGCGGAATCGTCGTTTTCTGGGTTTGCGGCCAGCAGCAAGTCAAGTCCGCCCTCATGGCGTGTGTAGCCATCGCGGTCGTGGCTGGAATGATGAGCACGACGCCTCTGTGGGAGCGGATCGAGACCCGATTCCAGCAGGCTAATGATCATTCGTGGCAGACGCGATTGGGTATTTGGGAGCTCTGCACGACCCAGAGCACTTCGAGTCTTCTGTTTGGGCACGGATTTGGTGCCCTAGGAAGGCTCTATATGACGACGCACCAGACGTACCTAGCGATGGTGTACGAACTCGGTCTTCTTGGTCCCGTCGTTTTCCTGGGCCTGCTGTCGGGCCCGGCGGTCAAACTGCTTAGAAATAGCAGGCAGGGAGGAGAGTCGGGAGCACTGGCAGCTTCCCTGCTTGGATCTCTCGCAGTGGTAGCGATCGGGGGATTAGCGCTGGACCTCTTATCTGAACGCGTCACTTGGGTCATGGTCGGCCTGGGCGCAGCCGGCGCGGCTGCCGCCAGAATGACGGCCGAGCGTCAGAAGCGACGTGCAGCAGGACCCAATTGGAGCATGTCGGGTTGACTAGAAGAGTTTGCTTCCTCCGGATACCAGCAGCAGCCTCCGAATCTGGGTTCGTCGGCGGGATAGAGCGACTGGTAGCGTTTCAGGCAGCAGAGCTGCAGCGCAGAGGATGGAGAGTCCAAGTGCTTTGTGGCGGAGCATCCTCCACAGCCGCGCTATTGGTTCGATTCTTCACCGAGCGCGGTCTCGAGTCTGAGCGGCTGCGAGGGACAGGTCTCCTAAGCGCAGCCGCACACACAGCAATGTACGTGCAACGGCGGGCTGTCACATGTCTCGTGGCCGAAGGGAAGACGGAGGCAATCGTGGCGGCTGCGGCGTTGCTCTGCGACCGCCGGGTCGCGCTATTCCAACGCCACCACACAGTCGGAGCCCCGAAAGGCTTAAGGAGAATCCTGAACGCGCTATGTGAAGCATCCGTCATGCAACGCATCGACGGACACCTAGTGATTTCTCAGCTGCTCGCACGAACACTGCCTGCCATGCACAGGCTACGAGTTCCCATCTTGTACGTACCGAACGGTGTGTCGCAGCCCGAGGAAGCTGCACTACTGTCGACAGGTCACGCGCCAGTCGCGCCACGGGTAGCCATGGTCGCGCGGATGGATGGAAAAAAGGGGCACGACTGCGCGCTGGCTGCTCTAGCAAGACTATCAGTCCGCGACGTCCGGCTCCTTCTCGTTGGTGGGGGGCCTGGTGAAGACGGGATCAGGCACCTCGCAGATCACCTCGGAATTGCACAAGCGGTAGACTTCCTCGGGGTGCTGGAAGACCCCTGGGCGGTGTTAAAGGAAACTGAAGTAATCCTCCTGCCATCCCAAAACGAGGGTGTTCCCCTTGTGATCGCGGAGGCGTTCGCAAGATCGAAGATCGTGGTAGCAAGCGCAGTAGGTGCGGTGCCTGAGCTCCTGCAGCACCGAAGAAACGGCTTTCTGCTGGCCCGAACAACACCCACGTGCCTCGCTGAAGCCCTTCAAGAGGTCCTGGGCGCACCGGCTTCGGCCTGGGTGCAGGTGCGAAGAAATGCGTACAGAACGTATGAAGAACGATGCACTATCACGAGCAGTTGTGACCACCTGGAGGCAGCCCTGAATGCTCGCGGCAAACGCAACGCCGATATGTAAAGCGCCGCATGGTGCTACATGCTCACTGGTCGTCTCGGTAATTATTGTGGCTAGGAACGCAGAGTTCCACCTGCCGGCCCTCTTCCATTGCTTAAGGCAACAGTCTTACCCCAGGAACCTCATCGAGCTGATCCTCGTCGACGGGAGCTCTGAAGACGCAACGGGAGCACTTCTGCGCAAGTTGCCGGGGGAAGGCTGGCGAAGAATAAGTCAAATCCACAATCCAAGGAGGACCCTCGCTACCGGATGGAACCTAGCCATAAGAGCGGCCGCAGGGGACATCCTGGTGCGAGTAGACGCTCATGCGAGAATACCTCCGGACTTCGTGGAGAAATTGGCGGCACACATCGCAGCGGGCGAAAGCATCGTTGGCGGTCGCATCGTGTGCCACCCAGGCGCAAATCGCCTGTCAAAAATCATCGCTGCCGTGGAGTCGCAGCCCTTCGGAGCCGCACCTGCACGATTCCGCAGACCTGGGCGGGCCCGATACGTTGACACTGTCGCGTACGCCGCCTACAGACGGCAGGTGTTCGAGAGCGTCGGGAGCCTCAACGAGGCGCTCACTCGAAACCAGGACAATGAATTCCACGCACGTTGTCGAAGAGCTGGGTTTAGGCTCTTCCTTGATCCCGCTATAGCCATTACATACGTTCCAAGGTCGGATATACGGAGCTACTTATCGCAAAAATATCTGAATGGCTTTTGGATCGGCCGCGCCGTCACGAGTCGAACTACCAGCTGTTCTTGGCGTCATTTCGCTCCGCTGGGTGTTCTGACTACTGCAGGTATAGCCGCAGCTTGCGATCTTCGTTTCGCTCTTGCACTCCTCGCAGCGTACTTCTGCACCCTAGCACTGCTCTTCGGTGCGCGCGCGAGAGGTGGTATGAAAACCATTCTGGGATCCGCCGTGGTGGCGCAAGCGGTACACCTTGCGTACGGCCTTGGAACCCTGCTTGGTTTCATTTCGCTACCGGCGTTCTTGAGAGTCAATAAGATCTCTCGATCAAGGAGCCTGACGCGCAACTGACCTGGAGGGATACATACTAGGATGTCCTTCATTGGGGCCCGGCCTGAGAAGAAACAGTCGGAAGGGTGATGCTGCAATCCGCATCTCAAATCGCTCCAGTTCGGCCCCGGTTCAAGAACTTGACAAACTGTTGGCTGCCGCGCATCTGCATGCGGCCCTTGTGGCCATCGGCTCACGCGGGCTTGACTCCTCGCTCATTCGCGTTCCTCGACCTTGGCATCGGGAAGTCGCTGGCCGCAGGTTCAGCCTGCTCGCCCGCGCAATCTTGAATTTTGACTTTCGCGACACCTGGTGCGGATTCAAGCTGTTTCGAATCGATGCCGCGCGCGGAAGTTTCGCTAGGCAGCGCATCGACAGTTTGGGGGGGCGATGCCGAGATACTGTACTTCGCTTCCAAGTTGAGTTTCAGGTCTATTGAGGTTCCTGTGCCCTGGAGCCACGCCGAGGGCAGCAAGATCCGCGTTCTAACGGATGGCTTCAAGATGTTCTGTGAGCTAATCCGGAGCCGCCTCAACGATCTCAGAGGCTTCTATACGAGGCGTGGTGCGCAGCAATTTAACTGACTTCAAAGGAATCTAGCTCGAATGTTAAGCAGTTTTCGCACTGACGCTGATGCCTCATTCAGTCGCTTGGCAGCTCGTTTCCATCCAGGCCTGCACACGTCTTCAATGTTGTCCCACTTTTGCTGGCGTACGTTCATTGCTCGATCAAGAAGGGTCACCCTTGGCTAACGCACATTCCGTCGAATTCCTCCCGTTCGCCCTCCCCGATATCGGCGAGGAGGAAATCGGGGAGGTTGTGGCGGCGCTGCGATCGGGGTGGATCACCAGCGGACCGCGCGCGGCACAGTTCGAGAAGGAATTCCGCGCCTACGTGGGCGCGGCCCATGCGCTGGCGGTGAACTCCTGCACCGCAGGGCTGCACCTCGCCTTAGCGGCGCTCGGGATCGGTCCGGGCGATGAGGTCATTACCACGCCGCTCACGTTCTGCGCCACGGTTAACGTCATCCTCGAAACCGGAGCAACGCCGGTCCTGGCGGACATCGGCCCAGACCTTAACCTCAACCCGGCAGCCGTTTGCCGGGGAATCACACCGCGGACGCGGGCCATCCTTCCCGTCCATGTGGCCGGCCTCGCCTGCGAAATGCAGGCGATCTGGGAACTCGCTCGGGGGCAGAGACTGAAGGTGATCGAGGATGCAGCGCACGCCATCGGCACGTCGTACGCGGGGCGGCGGGTCGGGGCAGGCCTGAGCGACGCAGTGGTGTTCAGCTTTTACGCCACCAAGAACCTCACCACGGGTGAAGGCGGCATGGTGATGACGCCGTCAGAGGAACTTGAGGAGCGGATGCGGATTCTCTGCCTGCACGGCATCAGCCGCGACGCTTGGAACCGCTACTCGGAGAACGGTAGCTGGTACTACGAAGTGGTCGAGCGCGGCTTCAAGTACAACATGAGCGACATCGCAGCCGCCATGGGGCTGGTTCAGTTGAAGAGACTGGACGGGATGAACGCACGCCGCGCCGAGATCGCCAGGCGGTACAACGCAGCCTTTGTGGAGATGCCCGAAGTGGAGACACCGCCAGAACGCGCGGACTGCCGGCACGCCTGGCACCTGTATATTCTCCGACTGAACCTGGATCGGTTGACGATCAATCGGGCTCGGTTCTTCGATGAGATGAGGCGGCGGGGGATCGGGTGCAGCGTGCACTTCATTCCAATTCCATTGCACCCGTATTACCGGAAGACTCTGGAGTTACGAGACCCGTGCACGAGGGCCCTTGCGGAGTACCCGAGGCTGCTTTCGTTGCCGCTCTACTCGAAGATGACCGACGAGGACGTAGAGCGGGTGATCGGGGCGGTTCGGGATATCGTGCTGCGGAATTCAGTGCGGCAGACGGTGGCGTTCGACGGGCTGGAGGCTGCGAGTGCCGTTGAAGCGGGCGATTGACATCGTTGGGAGCGGGCTGGCGCTGCTGGTAGGCTTGCCGTTGCTGATGGCCGTTGCGGCTGCCGTTGCAATTGATTCTGGATTTCCGGTGCTTTACCGGCAGCGCCGGGTGGGACGGGGGTTCCACAAGTTTCACCTCTTGAAGTTTCGCTCGATGGCCGCCAGCGAAGGGGGGCCGCGAATCACCGTGTCGGGCGACGGCCGCGTGACTCGAGTTGGAAGGTTCTTAAGGGCGACGAAGCTGGACGAACTCCCTCAGTTCTGGAATGTGCTCACTGGCGATATGAGCTTGGTGGGTCCGCGGCCGGAACTGCCGGAGTACGTAGAGATGTTTCGAACTCGTTACCAGCATATTCTGAATGTCCGTCCGGGCATCACTGACATCGCGTCCATCCGCTTTCGGGACGAGGAAAAGCTGCTAGCGCAAAACCCAGAGCCCTTGCGCGAATACGTGGAGAGGGTACTGCCAGCGAAACTCGACCTGGCGGATGAGTACCTCAATAAGTGCTCGCTGCGATTCGATCTGCTGATCCTCGTCAAAACATTGATCGTAAGCCTTCGAACTGGATAGGACCAGCCAAAAATGTCCGTTAAAGACAGAGTCCGCAGAGTGGCGGCAGCCTTCGAGTGGCATGAGTGGCTTCGCCGGCCGTTGATCTGGGGAACCCACTTGGGGCTTTTCCTGGTCTCGGGGATTGTTGCATTTTTGCTCCGGTTTGACTTCATCATTCCTGTCACTGAGTTCCGCGATCTCTGGTTTGGCCTCGCTGTCTGGTTGGTGGTGAAGTCGGCCGTGTTTCGATGGCTGGGGCTGGACCGAGGGTGGTGGCGTTTCGTATCGATCGACGATGTGATGCGGATTGGCTTCGGGAACTTCATCGGGTCCCTCGCTGGTTTCCTCGTCATCTGGGGATTCGGGCCGTCTGGTTTTCCACACTCCATCTACCTCCTTGACTTGGGCATATGCTTCCTAGCCACCTCAGGCGTTCGCGCATTCGTTCGAATCCTGAAGGAAACCTACGACCACGGTGGCGGCGAAGGAGCGAAGCAAACACTGATCTATGGTGCCGGCACGGCGGGCATTTCCTTACTGCGCGAAATCCGGGCGAATGCGAAACTCCCGTACGCCATACGCGGGTTCGTCGATGATGATCCCCGAAAGTTGGCCCTGGTGATTCAAGGTACAAAGGTCCTTGGGGCTGGAGGTGATCTCCCGAAGTTGGTGAAAGGACATAGCATCGAGTTGGTCCTGATCGCGATGCCCGCGGCGACCGGGGCGGAAATGACGCGGGTGCTGCGGCTCTGTCAGGAATCCGGCACGACCTACAAGACCGTCCCCGGTCTCGCCGAAGTCATAGAAGGCAACGGGCTCGCCGCCCAGATTCGCGATGTCGCCGTCGAAGATCTCCTTGGCCGCACCCCCGCCCGCCTCGAGCACGAGCGAATCTGCGCGAAACTCACCGGCAACACGGTCCTCGTTACTGGCGCCGCAGGCTCCATCGGCTCTGAACTATGCCGCCAGATCGCGCGCTTCAACCCGCGCGCCATCGTGGGCTTTGAGATCGCCGAAACCGCGCTGTTTCACCTCGATCGCGAAATGCGCCAGATTTTCCCCAAGGTCTCCTTCTACCCTGAGATCGGCAGCATCCAGAACAAGCAGCGCCTGGCGGAAGTCCTGGAACAGTACCGCCCGTCCATCCTCTACCACGCGGCCGCGTACAAGCACGTCCCGATGATGGAGGCCCACGTTTTCGAGGCAGTCGAAAACAACGTCTTCGGCACCTGGAACGTCGCGCTCGCCGCCGCCCGCCACGGGGTCGAAGACTTCGTCATGATCTCTTCCGACAAAGCCGTGCGGCCCACCAATATCATGGGGGCCACCAAGCGCGTGGCCGAGCTTTTGATCCTCGCGCTGCAGGAAAATGGGGACAGGCACGAATTTCCAAACAGCGGAAATTCGAGCCAGTCCCCATTTTCCAGGTACGTGGCCGTACGCTTCGGCAATGTGCTCGGCTCGAACGGTAGCGTCATCCCCATCTTCAAACAGCAGATCGCCGGCGGCGGTCCCGTGACAGTGACGCATCCCGAGATGCGCCGGTACTTCATGACCATCCCGGAAGCGTCGCAGTTGGTCCTGCAAGCCTCGACGATGGGGCACGGCGGTGAGATTTTTGTGCTCGATATGGGGGCGCCGGTGAAGATCGTGGATCTCGCCAGAAACCTGATTCTGCTCTCCGGTCTACGGCCCGATGAAGATATCAAGATCGAGTTCACCGGCGTACGTCCCGGTGAGAAGCTTTACGAAGAACTCAACTCGATGGAGGAAGACACGCTTCCCACGCCTTACGAAAAGATCAAGATCTTCACCGGTAACGGCCTGCCATCAAGCGGCATGGAACCCTACCTGGAAGCGCTCCGCGACATCTGCGAGCGCCGCGACGTGCCCGGGCTGGTACTCACGTTAAAAGACCTGATTCGCGACTACAACCCCAGCGCCGAGCTCCTGCGCCGCGCCGTTCAACTCCCCAAGCCTGCCGTCACGGCCGCGTTCAGAGCCAAAGTTGCCGCCGCCCGGTAGTTTGCCGCAGCTTGACCGCTCTGCCCCAAGCTCGCGCTGGTCTGTCCGCAGGCGCCGGCGGACCCTCGCTGCATTCCAGCGACGTCCTGTTCTCTTATCCGTGTTCATCCGTGGCCATAATTCTTGTTTTCGCATTCATCCGTGGCCACCTAGAGAAGTTCGCGAAATTTCCGCGGTGTGAGGCCGGCATCCTGGACGATTCCGCCCATCGTAGACGCGTCCACGGGGTCGTGCCTTGGGATGGTCACGATTCGCCTGCCGTCGGTCATGACTATGTGCTTCCCTTGCCTGGCAACCAGGAACCCAGCCTTCTCCAGAGCTTTGACGGCCCGAAGGTGAGGGATGCCGGGAATCTTCGGCATGCGCTACGCCGAAATCTCCACTTCCCTCAAATTCCGCTCGCCGGCCAGATGCTTCGCCACTTCGAGGTACTCGCGGATGGCGTCTCGAATGTTCGCCAGGGCCTCCTCTTCGGTGGCGCCCTGCGACCAGCACCCGGGGAGCCCCGGGCAGGAAACGCTGTACCCCTCTTCGGTTGGAACTAAAGCGACCGGGTACTTCATGACTCCCACTGTAGCAGAATTGAACGCAAAGACGGTTCTCCGGTTCCTCTCCGCGTTAATCCGTGTTCATCCGTGGCCATAATTCTCTCTCCGGGCACACCTCACCTCAGGCTCATATTGTGCCGCACCACCGCTGCCTGTGCTCCGGCAATGCCGAAATTCAGCCAGGCGACGCGGCGATAGAGGTCGGGGCGGTGTCGAAGCACCAGGCGTTCCAATAGAATGGACGATCCGACCAGCCCCAGCTTGATGGCTACGGATGCGCCCCCAAACGTCGATCCGGGAGCAGCCATCACGGGGTTCGCTTCGGGACGGCGCCAACTGGAGGCGACGTCCGCGGCGCCCGAGGCAGCCAGGGTGGCCACGGACCAGAGATAGAACGTGCGGCCGGGCGGGACAGTGCGGTGTGGTTCAACCGTGCGCAGCGAAGGCTCCAGGATGGCGTTCGGAGCCGGGGGAAGCAGTGCGCCCGCCGTGAAGAGCGAAGCGGACGCGGTTGGGTTCACTTGCGCCGCCAGGGAGAATCCAAAAAGCAGAATGGTCAGAAGTCTCATACTGAACTCATCGGCTGCGGAGCCCGGTGGCAATAGAGGCGGAAGCGGCGGTATGGATGCCGGTCCATGGCCTACTCTGACTTGCCCCGCGGCCAAGTGTCTACACTGCCTTTGGTCAGCCTCGGTTCACCGACTTCCGTAAATGAGAATCGTGGTATAGAATGGATAATGGCGTAATTTTATGCTGCTGTACATATAGCAACGTCCGGAGGAGGTTTTTTATGCGTAATTTTGCGTGTGTTTCGATCGCGCTTCTCGCGGCGGTTCCTCTACTTTGCGCCCAAGGCCAGGTGGCCACCGCCATCTGCACCGCCCCGTTCCAATTGCGAGGCGCGACTGTCTCTACCGATCAGGGCGTGCCTTCCTGGCCCGTCATGCCGGGCGATGCCATCAAAGCCGGCAGTGAACCCGTCGTCATCTCGTTTGCCGGTGCATCCAGCGTCACCCTCCAGCCCCGATCGTCGGCCAAAATAACCGTCTCGGACCAGACCCCCACGTTCCAGCTCGAATGCGGCGCCGCCCGTTACTCCCTCACGTCTCTATCGGCCGTGAAAGTGAACGACCCGGTCTCCCCGCCCCAGCTTGCCGGCGCCTATAGCATCGCGTGTGGCAAGCCCGCCGGCTGGTGGACTACAGGCCACACTGCGATCGTATTGGGCGGAGCGGCCGCGGCCGCGGGTCTGGGCTTTGGCATTGCCAGCGCAGTCAGCGGCCCCGCGGCCGTCAGCCCGTAAGAGTATCCGTTTTCGTGAAAACCCGCCGGCTGACGCACCGATGCGCCCCGCCGTTTACACAGTGATGGCGGTCTCGCTGGCCGCCGCCGTCATCCTCAAAGCCGGCGTCGTCCCCGCCCAGTTCGCTTGGACCGCTCTAGGTGTCTCGCTCGCGGCGTGCCTGGCCATGGCGCGCGCCCCGCGGGCCAACCGGGCAACCGTCATCCTGACCCTGCTCCTCGGCTGGATGCTGTTCCAGCTCGTCCCTCTTCCCCCCGCTTTGGCCGCGCTCCTCTCGCCCTACCGCTACCAGGCCCTGCAAGCCGCGCGCGCCGCCCTCGGCCAGGACCCACGCGCCTGGATGTCCCTATCCGCCGCCCCCGCCGCGACTCTGGCTGGCCTGTTATTCGTGGTCCCGGCGATGGCCGCCTTCCTCGCCGCCGGTGAAATGGCGCGCTGGTGGGCCGGGCGGATGTGGCTGGTGGCCGCTCCCGTCCTGGTCCTCGCCTGGCTCGAAGCAGTCCTGGGACTGGTCCAGTTTTTCTTCATGCGTATGGCCGGCCCAGAGGCCGCCTCGGTGACCGGAACCTATGTCAACCGGGACCACTTCGCGGGCCTGCTGGAGATGGCCTTCCCCCTGGCTGTGATGGCCACCCTGAGTGCCCGCGACCCTCTGGCTCGCGACCCCCGGGCTCACATCTGGGCGGCCCTGCGCACCTCCGCCATGCTGGCCGTCGCCGCCTGCCTCCTGATGGGCATCATTTTGTCGCTCTCGCGCATGGGCGTGGTAGCGACCCTCGCCGCCGCCGCCGGCGTCCTGGTGGCGCTGGTATTCAGCCTGCCGCGCCGCCGCCGGTGGCTCTGGCTGGTGCCCATCGCCATCCCGCTGCTGATTCTGGCGTCTCTTTCCACGCGCGAGCTGGTGTTGCGATTCGCCGACCTCACCGCCACCAAGGAAATCTCCAAGGATACGCGGGTCGAGATCTGGACGGATACCCTCCACGCGATCGCGGCCTACCGCTGGACCGGCTGCGGCCTCGGCGCGTACGAACGCGGCATGTACCAATTCAAGACCGCGGCTCCCACCAACACCGTCGACTACGCGCACAACGACTATCTGCAGATGGCGGCCGAGCTCGGCATCCCCGGCATGCTCCTGCTGGCGGCCCTGGCCGTGTGCGTCTTGGGCCGTACGCTCAGAGTTGTCGTTTTCATGCGCGGCAGTGCGAACTGGGCCCTGGCGTGCGGCCTGCTGGGCGCATTCCTGGCGATCGCCGTGCACAGCCTGGCGGATTTCAACCTCTACGTCCCCGCCAACGCGCTGGCGTTTGCCTGGTTCGCTGGCCTGTCCACGGGCCTTGTCCCTGGTCCTTCGCGGAGGGCCTCCTGACATGCGCCTCGTCATCCCCATCGCCGCTCTCCTGCTCGCCACGCTCTCGGTTTCCCTCGACCTCTTCCCTCCCTCGCTGGCCTCATCGCTTTGCCGGCACGGCGCGTGCCGTTTCGACCAGATCTTCCCCGCGATCGATGCCGCCGGAGACACCCCCGAAGCTGTCTCCATTCTGGTCGACGGGGACCCCGCAAACCCCCTGGTCTGGTGCGCCTATGCCCAGGTTCTCAGCGCCCATGGCGAGACACGGCAGGCCCAATCCGCCTTCGATCATGCGGTCTCGCTCGGCCCTGGAATGTCGCCCGTGCTGATGCGTGCTGCCAATTTCGATTTCACGCACGACCGGCGCGAACACGGACTCCTGCTCTCGGCGCGGATTCTGTCGCAAACCAGCGCTTTCGATGAAATCCTGTTTTCCTACCTCCAGCGCGCGGACGTTCCGGTTGGTACGCTGCTCGGAACCGCCATTCCCGCCGAGTCCCGCCCGGCCCAAGCTTGGCTGGGCTGGCTGCGCGCACACGGGTCGGACCAGGACCTTGGCGAAACCTGGGTGTGGATGAAGAGAAACAGCCTACTCGACGAGAAATCGGCAGGCGAGGTCGCCTGGACGCTATGGAATCGGGCATCCTATCGGACGGCCTATGCGCTCTGGACCGGCTGGCTCGGAACAACCCAACTCCTGGAGAACTCCCGCTTCGACACGGCGCCCCGCGAGACTCCTTTTGACTGGACGCTCGGCTCCAGCCCGGCGGTTGCCGTCACACGCGCCAACGGGCTGGACGTACGCTTTTTGGGAACCGAAAACGTAGCCTTCTCCGGAGTGCGTCAGTTCACCGTCGTGCCGCCAGGCCGGTACCGCTTTTCCGCCGAGGTCTCGTCCGACAATCTCACCACCGACCAGGGGCCCTTCTTTCGCATCTTCGATCCCGCCAACCCAAGCCGTTTGAATGTGGAGACCGGCGCCATTGAGGGCACGGTGGCGAGGTCGCGGATGAGCGTCGAATTCACGGTGACGGCAGGGACCGAGGCCCTGGCGCTTCAACTGGAGCGCCGTCCCTCTCAGAATTTTGACAACCGCATTTCGGGAACCCTCCACATCCACCAAGTTTCCCTGGCCCCCGCCACAGGGAAGGGAAAATGACATCCTGTAATCGCTGCACCCGGCTTCTTCTGGCCTACGTAACCGCCGGCAACCAGGTGATCGAGCTCAAACGACTTGGCGATGCGCCTTCGGGCCTGCTCGGCCGCGCCATGGCGAAGCGGGCCCAAGCCCGCCGGCTTTTGAACCAGTACCGCGGCAAGCAACGCTGCGATGGTCATTGCCCCAACAACTGCCGCAGCCCCAGGGGTTGTTTCAGCACCCCACCGGCGCTGGGAGCTTTCCAAAGATGAAAGCGGCCACGCAGCGCAAAGACGCGGCCCCGAGCGGCCGGAACGCCTCCGGAGGGACGCGCCGCACCCTGATTCTGTCTCTCTGGGCCGTGCTGATCTGCTGCGTCGTCATCGGTTCCCTGTTGCCCGCCGCATCTCCCGTCATGGTTGCCATCGGCCGCCTCCACATCTGGGACAAACTGCAACACTTCGGTGCTTACCTGGCCCTGTCATTTCTGCCGGTGATTGGATTCAGGGATCGCCGCCGAGGGCTGATGGCAGGACTGTCGATGTTCCTTCTAGGAGTCCTGATGGAGGCGGGTCAGCATTTCTCGCCCGGCCGCGCCCCGGAACTCGGAGACGTGGTTGCAAATGGCGTGGGCGTCAGTTGCGGCGCCCTGCTGGGTCTGCCGATCCGCTGGCTGATGGCCATTCTCTGAGCCGCGCGTAATTCCCTCCTGCGCGGCCTCATTCCCCTGACAATCTGAAACTCCGTTGTGACCCACCGGGCCGGAGGTGTGCCCACGCATCGGATTCGCCCATGCTGTTGATGCACTCACCGGCTTTCTTTCAGGAGGCCCTCGGGAAGCTTCGCCAGGACGGTGTCCACAAATCCTCGGGGGAGGCCCATTGCTTCCTGTGCCTCCTCTACGCCGGGCTCGTAGGGGGCACCCGGATACCGAAAGCGCACAGCGTATTTGGTCAGCACTGTGACGCGCGTGACAGCCGAAGCAAGAGTGGAATCGAGGCGGATGCGGATTCGCCCAGCTCCTCCAAACTGTGAACCTCCCGGAAAGCCGCGTCATGCCAGGTGAGGAAGGCCTTCATTGCCTATTCGACTGCTTGCCGACAGTGAAACAATGCAGTTCGGACCAGCGGCGATGGAACCGTGAGCACCAGTGCTGCGGCGTCGAGATCCTCCTTCGGCCGCCGCAGCCATTCCCTCGTATTGGACAACAGGACGGAATCAGCCTGCCCCATAGAGTAGTTTCCCCTCACGAATGACCGTCGATGGCAAGGAAGCCTTCAGGTGCAATTGCCTGTCGAAGTCATCTCGGCTCCAAACCAGCACATCGGCGGCGGTTCCCGTTCCACGGAGAGCCCGGTACGCCAGATCCTCGGATCGCAACTGGAACGGGGCATCCTCTCGAATGATAATCATCAGATCGTAGTCACTGTCGGGACCGGCATCCCCCCTGGCCGTGGAGCCGAACAGATAGATCCTCTCGGGTCGATAAGCCTCGGCTAAGCGCCGGACGATCTCCGCAAGCACCGGTGCGTCGATGCTTGGTGGTTGGTAAGTCTCGATCCCTGATGTCCGCATACCTGCCGACTCCCAGTTTGCCACAAGTCCCAGCCGCAATGCTCCGTCGTCCTCACCCCACTATCCCATCTTCACCGGGATGAACAGCGCCGGATTCTTCTTGGCCATGTCTTGACCTTCCCGATCCGCACATTGATCGCCATTCTCTGAGCTGCCCGTAATCCTTCCTGCGTGGCCTCGCATCGCCGATAATCTGAGACCTACTTTGTGACCCGCCAGGCCGGAGGTTTGCTCGCGTGACGTTACTCCGCGTGCTGCGATAGCTCGAAGTACTGGTCCGGCTCGCCGGGGCCTTCGGGGCGCCGCGGCCACCTGGGGTCGATGCCCGTGTGATCCTCGACGACAGACGCGAAGATGGCAACTGGCTGGACTGGCGCAACCAGCAGGCCTTTGGCCGCAGGCTGCCTGACAACTTCGACCAGTGCCAACCTGAGCGGCAACGCGATGGCCATCAATATGGAATTGGGCGTGTGCATTCACGGCGGCCCCCTCCCCGAGCAAGTCGAGCGGCACTTCGACGATCTCATTGCCAGGGGGGACCTACAGGTCTTCGAATGAGCGGGTCAGCGCGAAAGGCCGCTCCAGTAGCTGAGGTAGAGTACCAGGTTGTACGCTGCGTGGGCGAGAGCCGCTGCCGCGGTCGATCGATATCGGAATCGGACCCAACCATACAGACAGCCCGTAAGCACAATACAACAAAGCTGGAGCGCCGTTGTCCCGGCAGTCGTGAGATGCGCTATCGCGAAGATTAAGGCCACCCCGACGATCGAAGAGGTAGCCGATCCCGACGGGGACAGGCGCCGGGTAAGCAGAAGAGCGGCCGTAAATAGATAGCCTCTGAAGATCACCTCTTCCAGAACCGGCCCGAGTGCAATTGCCAACATTGCCTTGTTCCATCCGCTCTCGGTTCCGAGGGGTTGCTGCGAAAGGCTCGCGACCGCCACAATGGAGCCGCCCGCAAGGAGACCGGCTACGACGCACGCCGCGGCGGCTCTGCTGCCTACTCGATTCCAATTCGCGAACTTGAGCCCGAGGCTTTTGAGCTTGCCAGTAGATGAAATCGCGACCAGCAGAAAGGCGCACGTCTCAATTAGCCCGACGATTTGTCCACGAAGTCGGATCGACCCAAGCGCCCCGAAAGCCGGCAACAGGAGCATCCAGAACAACAATTCTCTCCAATACGCCGCCAGATCCTTTACCCAGCCGGTTCCCGCGCTTCTGCACTGGAACAACATTTCGACCTTCTTCCTTTATGTGCCGCACCCTGTCTACTGCAAAATTGACCCGTGTGGCCTCGATGCATAATCCTCGAAGGTCTGCATTTTGGGTACATTCTGGTGCAGAATAGAACAGTTCGGCATGGAACGTTACGCCAATGGAGCGGAATCAGCGCGGCGGTAGCCTCATAGACCGAGTTCGCCAGCAGACAGAGCGCCGCGCCTTGGAACAGGCGAAGCGAGTCCCCTGGAAGCGCCTGGCTGAAGCCGCCGACAAATACACCGACTGGCAGGTGTTCACGTTGTGGTTACGGGCTGTCGTCGAGGCTGCCGGAAGCATCCCGGCCATGGTCGCGCAGGAGATGCAATCCAGAACGCCTCGACTCCTTGGCAGCATCCGGCCAGACATCGAGGCGGCCTTGAAGAGTGGGAACGGTGCGGGCGCCAGGATCTGGCAGGATGTCAGCCTGTGGGCGGAGATGAACATCTTCATCGACGCGAAGCGGGCCGGCTGGTTGGATGCGGTCCGTCATTATTCTTCGATGTCGCTACATTCTATGAAAGCGTGGTCACACTGGGAGGACATCGACCGGCGTTGGCGAGCTGCCCCGCCGAAACACTTTCCAGACTACTCGCAGTGGCAGCGCGAAGTCGCGGCCGTGGCCCGGCTGTCGAATCCCGACAGCCTAGCGCAGCAGGTTCTTGACTCAGTTCGGGGGGTATCTGAGGCGGAATGGAGTAAGCTTCTCCACGGATTCTCGGACTTGATGGCGTTTTCTCTGTGGATGGAATTGGTGCTCGACATCGAGGGACCAACCTCTGGGGCCGTTTCCAAGGAATTGGCGGAGAGGTATGGTGGTTTCAGTCCCGCGCCGGGCACAGTGGGATCCAAGGAAGCTGTTTGCTCCCTTAACGAGTGGGTGATCGAGCATGCACTCGCGATTGCCAGCCGGAGACCGATGCTCGCAGCTTTGAGCTTTCACGTTAACCATCACCCGGCATATCACGCTATGCGGAGCTTTGCGTCGCATTGTCACGATACCTGGCCTGTCGAATATCCGGATCACCGGCCTTCATTTGAGGAATGGCGAGAGGCTGCCGACGCATACTTCGAGGCGTAGTAGGGAGGAGTGCCCCGCCATCGGTGCCCTCCTCGCCCCGGCCGGGATCTATCGCGGTAACGTTGTCCCTTCGAAGAGGCCGCCGGGGCTTCCTCTGCCTACCAATACCGTCCAGGATCTCGCGGACATTTTTCTTGAAGGTTGCCGCTTCCCGGCAAGGAAATCCAATATCGACCAGAAAAACCTGGTCCTCCCGTCGGAGGCTGTCGAACGGAATCCGATCTGGATGCGCACACAGAAACTGTCCAAGGCACTCCTCCGTGATTTTACGGTCCTTCGTTTCGAGCCAGCCTCGTTCCTTCCAACGACGAATCTGTCGTGGTGTCACGCGAAGAAGAGCGGCAAGACTGTTGACCGTGAAAACCGCGAATCCATGAACCTCGTGTACCGCATAATCAAGCCGCGCAATCTTCGCACGGACGGATTTCACGCTGTGGCCCGTGCGAGCCGCGATTGACTCGATCGTTGCGTCCGCTCCGAGAGCACCCAGCAACGCAGTAGTTTGAGCCTCCGTCCAGCGTTTTGCCTCTCTCATGTCGGGCTTCCTTCGCTTATGTTCTGTGGGGATCCCCAATTTGGCCATGCGATATTCAACCGCTTTGCGCACGCTGTCCGGTCTGGGCGCAGCCTTAGTCGGTCGGCCTTCCTGGATTTTGCGCCCCATGATACGTTTTGCCGTCGCTGCGCCCCGTTTCGCGCACAGCTCGGCAAGAAGTCTGTCGGTCTCCGGAGTCCATTCGTAATTCCTTACACCCTTTGGTCGGCCTGGCCGGCCAGCCGAACGCCGCGGCTCCAATAGTGGATCGAGCGTCGCCGCCAGGTTGCCCCTTTTCTTAGGCGCATGATTTGGCTGGCTGTCATCTGCTGAACTCCGTTCTGC
>CAVRNR010000005.1:0-812288 GCA_963722575.1 Bryobacterales bacterium | reverse complement strand
GGGGGAAGAGGCAAGCCCGACCTTTGGTCTAATAGGAGCCGCGGAGCGGCACTACAATGGTTCAGAAATGGCTGGAGGCGATGCGCAAAGAGTTTGGTTTCCGGAAATGATCGAGAACCTGCGCTCCCACTGGCTGGAGGGCATGTCCTTCGACGCAATCATCGACCTGCGCGATGACCTGGATGCGATGCTTCAACGAATTCGATCCGAGCGCCACATCCATCCCCCTATCCTTAGATGCCCGCATTGCGGGCATGTTGGCGAAGGCGCAGATCCTCACGTCAGTGTTCGTGCCATGATCTTGTCGCTTTCTCGATTCGGTATCGCCCCTTCTAAGCCGATATACGCCCTTGAGAAGGCTTGGGCAGCGTGTCGGAAGCAGAATCGGCTTGATCTATATGGCAAAAGCACCACATCGTCGCCCACCCAGGCCTCTCGTTGCGTCCATCCATAGGTCCAGGAAGGCGACATATCGCTCATGTGGATTGCTTCCGGATTGGCGACCAACCTCCCATGATCAATACTGGGTTACGAGGCGCGAAGGCTCGGTCTCGCCGTCGGGCACGCCGCGCCGGGCGCTACAATGAAAGGCGGTGCAGACCAGCGCGGACGATCCCATCGGGTCAGCGGTCAAACGCATGATCGGCCAGGGCGGCCCGCAGTTTTCCGTCGACAGAAAAGGTGTTCCCCGCCCCATACAGTACATGACCTGCATGGTCGATCGGCACCCCGGATTGTGGAGCAGGATCGCGGATATGCGCTCGATGCGGGGTGCGGCCCTGCTCGCCCCGACCAATCGAGGAAGGCGGTTTCCAGACTGGCCGGACTGGTGTTACTTCCCCCGCGGCATGGCGGCCGTGGCACTCGTGCCGGATCGGAAAGACGACGTTGATCACGTCAAGGTCGCGCACGAGCTCGAATCCGAGGCGGTCGCGGCGCTGGCTGCCTGGCGAATGACGCAAGGGATCTACCGCTTCGATGCAACCCTTTTCTGCGAACTCTTCAAGACGTTGATAGAAGGCGAAATCCCGGTCGACGTTTTCCGGCGCCTGCCTGAGTGGTGCCTATACATTGAAATTCCGGACGACCTTTCTGCTTCCCACGACAGCCTGCGATCCATGTACGGCTTGTTCGTTTATCGGGATTCGGATGGCGAAGAGGGCGAGGGCAATCTACATTTCATACTGGACCTGGAGGGGGGCTTCCTGAAGGCGCTGAGGCCTCTCCCTCTGGCCGGTGGGACGATCATCGAGTCCGTCCAGCGGCGCTTGGAGGCCAATCGGAAGACACGGGTTGAGCAGATCCTGGCCGAAACCGCACCCGGAGCGGTTACGAAGAGCGAAGTCGAAGATTGGTTCGGGGATGTATCGCGAGATGTTGGTGCCAAAACGGTAAAGGAGATGGCCCCCTATATCTCGCTCGTCCTGTACATTTGCTCGGTCAACAGCGATCTGCGTGACAAGTCCCAACGAAGAGATCGACCGGCAAACCCAGAGCCGATTAAGACTGCGGCCGGGCCGAAGACCTACCCCGCGGGCGCAGTTACGGTTTGGGAGGTCGGCTGCCGACTGGGGCCGGCACTGCGGAGAGCGCTGGACACCCACGGCGAGCAGGACGCGGAGCGCCAGGACGGGGAGAGATCGCACCACGCTTCGCCCCGGCCGCACATTCGTGCCGCCCACTGGCACGCGTTTTGGACTGGCCCCAAGGCATCTCCGAGCCGCCTGCTCGTGGTGAAGTGGCTTCCGCCGATCCCGGTGAACGTCGAAGACCCGGAGAACCTAGTCCCGACTATCAGGGCGGTAGACTAAGATCACTGCGCATGGAGCCATACCGCGTATTCATCTCATCGATAATGAACCGCGCGACGGACGACTTGCTCGCCGAACGCGAAGCTGCGCGTGGAGCCGTCGATCACTTCGGCCCCATCACGACTCCGTGGGCGTTCGAGGTCGAGCCGGCATCCCCAAAGCCGCTGCTTGATTACTACATCAATGGCGTCAAGAGCAGCGACCTATTTGTGCTCCTGATCGGCGCCCGCCTCACGCCCCCTGTGAAGGCCGAGTTCGATACCGCCCGCGACCATGGCAAACCGATGCTGGTATTTGCGAAGGACGTGCCATCGCGGGAACCGGAAGCAGACCAATTGCTCCATTCCGCGAACGTCAAGTACGACACGTTCGTAAACGCGACCGAACTTCGGGAGAAACTCCGGCGGTCGCTCGGTGTGCATCTGTTGACGCTGATTCGAGGGGATGCCGAGCAATCAATCGGCCCTGGAGACCGGGCCGCGCAACTGCGAGGGTATGCTCGGAACTACACTCCGGTCAGGATTCTCCCGATGATACCGGACTGCCAATACAACTCCTTCCACGTGAAGTCCGTCGAATCTGGTGTAGTTACACTGGAGAAGGATTCCAACCGCCAGACCCTGACCGTGCCAGCCCAACGGATCGAAGATCTGCTGGCCGGCGGAACCAACGAGGCGCCCACGCTGATCCTGAATGGACGCCTCCAGTGGATCACCGCACCCGAGGTATGGAGGTTCTTCCCGGAAAGGCCATTGCCGGGCGACACGGCCGGGCTCGGCTTCGGCAAAGAACGCGCTCGAAGCGATCCCGGAGTGCTGCCACAGATAGCCGCTCGCTGCGGTTGGTCCCTCCCAGGGAATATCCCTGCACGCCTGGCCGAGGGACGCTCGGTCTTCTATGACGAGGATGGCAAGTACATCACGTCGGCAGGGCAGATCTTACTCGTACGACCCAGTAGGTAACCTCCGATTCGCGCCGGCCGGGGCGGTCCGCGGACGCTCGCCCCGCAGGTCTTCGCCTTTTCATCAGAGCCGGCTTACTCCGCTGTGGCGCAGATTCTACGTTCCACGTTGCGTCTGCCGGACCCGAGGTTTCTGCGTCCGAATCAATCAGCCGCCATGACACTGGGCGGCATCCTGGTTCCTGATCGGCGATAATTCATGCGGATCGGACGTGCGGCCAAATCTGCGAACGCCACGTAAACCGCCCAGACCAGCTTATTCCGTCATGCTGCTGCAAAGGGCCTTCGTCGGTGCGCCCAAACCTGCGCCGCCGACAGAGCGGCTCTGGCGATTACCACGCACTATGCCAGACTACGCAACTGAGGCACGGCATCATAGCCGCCGTAGAAAATGTCCCAGAAATCAGCCAATAGGGACTCCGCCTTTCTTCGCTGACGCGGAGGGCCGTATCCTACAAACATTTCAGTCTCCATCGCAATCAGTACGAACGCAGCCTTCTGTATTCAGAATCTGTAGGTCTCACGGAAACACTTGCCCTTTGCCATCCCTCGTCGATATGATTCAACCAATGGCGGCGTGAGCCTCCCGATGATTCGAGTGCAACCAGTGCGCATCGCGCCGGAAGAGGCTACGGTCGATCCGTCCACACTCCACGATCCCGGGAGGTTTGGTCGTACGGTTGGGGGATTCCAATCCGATGTTTACCACCTGACCTACCCACCTGAGGTTCACAGCCGCACTGAGCCAGTTGCCGCCATGCACTATTGTGTCGCATCCATGATTGCCCCCCTTTTGGCAACGATCTAGTCTAGTGTAGTGTCTCTAAAATAGCTTTACAACGTTGAACCTTCACCAGGATCTTTTCGACACTGGCAGTCCAGACGAAAGGTTTTGGTTGCGCATTGTTCTGCCGGAGATACTCTTCGATAGCCATCCTCAACTCCCGCACGCCGCCGAAACTGCCTCGGCGAATCCTCTTCTCGGTGATCTCCCGGAACCAGCGCTCCACCAGGTTGAGCCAGGAGGAACTGGTGGGTGTGAAGTGAAGGTGAAATCGGCGCTGGTGCGCGAGCCAGGTCTGGACCTTCTCGTGCTTGTACGTGCCGTAGTTATCAATGATCAGGTGCAGATCCAAGCCGGCGGGGATCTCGCGGTCGAGCCGGCGCAGAAAGCGCAGAAACTCCTGATGCCGATGGCGAGGCATGCATTCCCCGATGACCGTTCCATCCAGCACGTTCAGCGCGGCGAACAGGGTGGTCGTGCCGTTGCGCTTGTAGTCGTGGGTCATGGTGCCGCAGCGCCCCTGGCGGACATCTCCTGGCCCTCAAGACAAAGAAGGCAAGGAAAACTCTTGACGGATGTCGATCAGTGTTTCAAACTGAGAGAGCCCTGCGTCGCTTCGCTCCGATCTGATCGACATCATCGGAATGCGCACGCGGAGGTCAGAGGAGTCGATATGAAAAACGTATTCGCTCTCGCAGCGATCTGCTTGGGCCTCAGCTTCATTGCCAGCGCTCAAAACGCTAATCCTAATCCGGACAAGTCACCCAAGACTGTCACCGCCGACTCTACGACGCTGCCACCCACGCCTCCCGAACCGGAGTGGAGTGGCGCAGTCTACCTCCTCTCTGGTGGCAAACTCGTGCCCCTCGAGAGCCAGCGCCCGCAAGTGGACACAAAGGTCAAAGCTCTGGGCTTTGGTGGCGGAACCATGGCGTTCGTCTACCAAGGACCCGCATCCTCAACTCGATCGACAACGACGGAGTTCGTTGTCCGTCTTGGCCCGGGAGAAAACCCGGCCGCGGTCATCCTCCTGTCCCCCCTTCAACAACAGAAGGGAGCCCGACGACTGCTTGTGCAAAAGGTAGGCGGGCTGGCGGGGGGACTCAAATCCTCAGCGCCCAACTCAAACGGACTTGATGTTAACTTCAGCAAGTACGGCACCAACTCAGTAAAGATTGTCCCGGCGACGCCCCTTCCCCCGGGGGAATATGCATTCCGCACTGCAAGCGGAATAACGTACCTGTTTGGCGTTGACGACACGAAGTAGGCGGGCGAATTACGCTAGGGGTTGCACGCGCCTCTATCTGAAGAGTTGTGGGAATCTAAGGCCTTAGAGAAATGCTGGCCTCTAGAATGCCATCAACTCTGGTCGCAGCCTGCAGCTCCATATGCGCGTCGGAGGTTGCATCCCAGGAAGACAATTCGGCGTGCTGATCCAACAGAACGAGCGCTGGCGCCGCGGGCTCCGAAGTGGTGCGATTAGCGGCCCACATTGCCGGCAACATCCACCGATGATCATCCACGACGATGTATGGCACTGTGCCAATAAGATCCCCTCGCACCTCTACGCCGGACCGTCGACGAAGAGATTCAGCCAGGGGAATAGAGGGATCAAGAGACAGCAAGATCGTCCAACCCTCACGTGATTGTACAGGGATCTAGAAAGCACGATTCGCAACCGATGCAGTGCTCAGTCCGAATCACGCGCTTAACCGGAAGTTGGATGGTCAAACGTCATGTTGACGGGAAACGCCCCCGGACATCTGCCAGGGCACGCCCAACCCCGATCTGGGAAGTTGCGTAGGATTATTCGCAGTAAGGTCCAGGCTCACTGCAAGGACCCACGAAGAGGGCCGAGATTCTCGGAATTTCCAGCGGCGGCCATCCCGCGTCGTGCTCCCCGGTCTGCTAGTCGAAAAGGCGAAGGCAAAGATTCTCGGAATTTCAAGCAGCCGAGTCTAAAGGCGCAGGTGAGCAAACGCTGGCAGCACTGCGAAGGGCTGCACAGTGGCTGGCAGCATTTCTCCCAACTGCACGATGCGCTCAGGCGTTCCGTTGCCGAGGAACTCAGCGGCTTGAGCCAGGTAGTTCACGCGCAGCGGGTTGAGACCCATCAGGCGGCTGCATACGAAATCGGCGGCGACGGGATCGTCGGCCAACACGATCCGCCCGAGATTACGCGGAGCGCCATGCAGCGGCCCGTTGCCTTCCATGCCAATGATCCCGTCGGCAATGACGAAATGCGCCGGAACCGCGGCATTGATATCGAGGATGCTTCGATCGATGCCTTTCCAGTGCAGCAGGTTTTTCGGCCAGCCATAGGCAACGCCCGGCATCACGCCGAACAGGTTCTTCATGCTCAGGGTGACCCCCGCCCAGTGGTGCGTCTTCAACTTGGGCATGGAAACGACGAAGTCGCTCGTCAAGACCGTACGTGGGAGCCACAGGCAATCGAGGCCGGTGAAGGGAGTTTCCAGCGGCACTTTCCGGATCTCGTCGCGGTTCAAATCCACGAACCGGATGCGCCTCTCGCGAAGTTCCGCTTCCAATCCGCCCTCGGCGAGAACGAGCACCGTATCCCGCTGGTGGCCCGGTCCTTCACCGACGAGGACGGTTTTCGCTCCCAGGGCGAGGAAAGCGCTCGCCGCGGCTCCCACCAGCCGAGGGTTCGTGTTCACTTCAGCGCCTGGGATGTACTCCACCAGGTTCGGCTTCAGCAGTACGGTCTTGCCGCGAAGGTTCAGATCGAACAAACGGAGGCCTTCGATCAGCGTGCGGTCCAGCGGGCCGTCGTAGGAATCCTCATGAAGAATCGCAACGCGGGATCGACGTCTGCGGCGGTCCCGAAGGAAACCAGTGGAACACAGTTGCCGGACAGCCAGGGCGCCCGTCCCGGCGAGGAGGGCGCCACCGAAGACCCGTCGGCTCGTGAGGGGGCTCACACTTCTACCTCGAATGGGTTGTTCGTGTTTTCCGGTCCCAGGGCGAGTGCGGCCAACGCGACTGTGGATGTATCCTCGACGGCCCTGGGATCTTCGACCAGTGTGGCGAGACGGTCGCGCGCCATATCGAGCGCCGGCGAAACGTCCGATCTCACGTCCTTGTACGCGGCAGCGGCAAGGATCACCCATGCCAGACTGTACGCCGAAGGGCAATCGATGCGATTCAACATCCAGGTCAGGGAGTTGCGCACGATCGGCAGGTGATAGTGGAACCGGAGCGCAGCCAATGCGAGAGCTGTGGCATCAATGTGAGGGCGCAAAGGAACGCCGTAGACGACAGCGTTGCCTGCGTTCCAGCCGCCTTCCGGGCACGCCCGATCGAGGAGCATCTCCGCTCCGAGGCGCAGCCTTTTCTCGAATTCGCTGCCGCGGATCAGTCCCTGTCTCTTTGCGCGTCCTAGAGTGATGAGCGCCATCGATGTCGGCACCACCCAACTCACCGTGTCGGGGACCCACGGCCAACCATACTTTTTCGGGTCGAACCGAACTTGCCGGTCTGAGAGCCGAAATTTCAAACGGACAAGCCACGAAGCCTCCAGTGGCCGGCAATGAACCAGAGCGTCAAGCGAAGCACCGAATGTCTCCGGAGTGGCCCCCAGAGTCATGAGCGTGTTGACCGCCATTGCGGTCGCCCAGAAATTCACGCCCGCCGCCCCAACGCCGACCGCCGGCCAAAGCCCATTCGGCCGTCGGCACGCGAGCAATGGCTCCAGTTCCTCTCTCGTCACCGTCGAGCCGGACGGGGACGAGTACAGGGCCAGTAGCGCCAACGAAGTCGGTTCGGTCCCGAACTGCGCACCGCAATGGCTCCATCCACCAGGGCGCACGAGTCGACGATGACGGAGTTCCGCCAGAAGCCCGCACCGCGCCAGGCGCTGTCTCTCCAAACCCGTTAATGGCCTGTTCATGCTTTCATTTGCGTTGTACCCCAGAACCAGTTGGACGCCAAATCGCTTCGGCGCTTTTGGAGAGTTGCGCGGTCTGCCCTACTATTGCTCTACGGCGGGCCAACACACCCACCGGTGGGCGAAAGTCTATGAGGTCGGAAATCATGCACCAAATCGTTGAGGCCATCGAAGCCGGCGTCCAGTCGCGGCCATCGGCGATGGAATTTGAGATGGCCTATCAAGCTCGCGTCGCGATTGACCGAATCAAGTTCGCAATCAAGCACGCGGAACAGTTTGCCAGGCCCTGCGGCACGATGCGCGAGGCAGGCATGGAATTGCTCGACGCGCTCGACCGCCTGGAAGCGCTCGACCGACGCTTTCAGATTCGTTCTCGATGTGCGGCTGACAGAAACGGGACCATGTCTGAAGCAAAGGCATGATCGGCAGCAGATCCACGGCGAAGGGAAACACAAATGGGAAATCAAGCTGTATTGCAGCCGGTATGGGATTCGCGAGAATCCGAGTCGCCGGCGATCACGTTTGAACGCGTCTTGAACACCGAAGAGGCGGCCACCCTGCTCCAAATCCACCCCAAGACGCTTCAGAAGATGGCGCGAGAAGGGACGGTGCCGGCTTTCCGAATCGGCGACCTCTGGCGGTTCCGGGCATCGGCCCTCGACGAGTGGCTTCGATCTGGCGTATGCTCAAAACGCCACTCGTGCCGTTAACACGAAAGGAAGGTTCTCGTTGTTCACGCGCACGCGATATCAGTATGGAAGTCTGGAGACCAAAGAACGGAAGAAAGGAAAGGAGGTTTGGGAGTTTCGCTACTACGAAACTGACGGCCGGGGCGAACGGCAGCGGCGAGCAATCAGGGTGGGGTCCTTGGAAGAGTATCCCACCGAATCTGCCGCAAGGAAGTCTCCTGCGGTACAGGCGATCCTGCTGCGGCTCAATGCAGAACAACCGGCAGCGGCAGCCGGGACGGCGGAGTTTGGAGCCGTGATCGCTCGATATGAGAAGGAAGAAATGCCGGAACGGTATTCAACCAGGTCTGCCTACAAGTCGTACATCAAGAATTACATTCGGCCACGTTGGGCGGACACCCCGATGAGTGCCGTACGACCGATGGCTGTAGAGGACTGGCTAAAGGACTTGGATCTCGCCCCAAAGACCAAGAGCCACGTTCGAAGCCTGATGCACACGATTTTTCAGTGTGCGGAAAGGTGGGAGTTGACGGCCAAGAATCCCATCAAGCTGGTTCGGGTGAAGGGTGGGACGAAGCGCCTCAAAACGCCTCGCGTCCTCACTCCTGAGCAGTTCGAATTGTTGCTGCCGCTGATCCGGGAGCCATTCCGGACGATGGTCCTGGTTGCTGGATGTCTTGGCCTTCGCGTCAGCGAGATCGTCGCGCTACAGTGGGCGGACTTTGATTTTTCAGGTCTCACGCTGCTGGTTCAACGGAGCATTGTGCACGGGCGGATCGGAGAGGTGAAGACGGAGTATTCACGCGACAGCGTTCCGTTGGATCCAGCCCTCGTGGAAGCACTGGTGAAGCACAAGAAGCGATCGATCTCAACACCGGAAGGGTGGTTGTTCGCCAATCCGGTGACCCGCAAACCCTATCACCAGGAGGAGATTCAGAAGCGGTACATCCGCAAAGCTGGCATAGCCGCCGAGATCGGCTCCGATATCGGTTGGCATACGTTCAGGCACAGCTACCGGTCGTGGCTCGACGAAACCGGGGCGCCTCTCACCGTCCAAAAGGAGTTGATGCGCCATGCCAGCATCCAGACCACAATAAATGTCTACGGCAAAGCCATGACCGACACAAAGCGTCAGGCTCACCGGAGGGTGGTTGAATTGGTCCTTAAGTCCAGCAAAACGGAGGAAACCGCCGGTCAAAAGAAGCCGGTGAAGGTTATTGGGAGCTAATGGGAGTTGGTATCGCGCTCAGGAATCCGCGTAACCTATTGAAAAGGTTGGTTGCGGGGGAAGGATTTGAACCTTCGACCTTTGGGTTATGAGCCCAACGAGCTACCAGACTGCTCCACCCCGCACTTCCATACTACTCTACCCGGCACTCCGGGTCAATGCGGCCGCGCAATTCCGGCGCGGCGCAAGGCTACAATGGTTGTGTGCCCCGCTTCGTGGTCCCGGCCCTCTTCGCGCTAGCCACGGCTCTCGCCGCGCAAACCGGCTTCTTCCCTTTGCAGGACGTCAAGCCCGGCATGCGCGGCATCGGCAGGACCGTCTTCTCGGGTAGCCAGGTCGACGAATTCCAGGTCGAAATCCTGGGCGTGCTGGATAACGTCGGTCCCAAGGAATCGCTCATCCTGGCGCGCCTCTCGGGCGGGCCGCTGGAACATGCCGGGGTCATGGCGGGCATGAGCGGCAGCCCGGTCTATATCGACGGCAAGCTGGTGGGCGCGGTGGCCATGGCGTTTCCGTTCGCCAAAGATCCCATCGCCGGCATACGGCCCATCCAGGACATGATGCGGCCCGCCACGGCCTTGCCGTCCGCCGCGGGGCCGGTCCAGCGCGCCGCCATCGCACTGGCGGATCGGGACCTGACGCGCGTTCTGTCGAAACCTGGACCCGGGGTGCCCGCTGGGCCCGCCGGCGAAACCCGCATGGTGGATATCGCCACCCCCATCTCTTTCGGCGGGTTCAGCCGCGCCACGCTGGAGGCGTTCGAGCCCCAACTGCGCGCTCTGGGCCTGGAGTTGCGCCAGGGCATCACCGCGGGCGGAAAAATCGAACCGGGCATGGGCAACCCCGCCGATCTCAAGCCCGGCTCCATGATCAGCGTCGAGCTGATGGCCGGAGACCTCAGCGTGGGCGCCGATGGCACCGTCACCTACATCGACGGCAATCGCGTCTGGGCTTTCGGACACCGGTTCCTGGCCGTCGGGTCGACCGCGCTGCCCTTCGCCCGCGCCGATGTCATCGCGCTGCTGCCCAACCTCAACACGTCCTTCAAACTGGCCTCGCCCCGGGAATGGATGGGCACCATCTCGCAGGATCGCGACACCGCCATTGCCGGCGAGCTGGGCCGGCGCGCGGCCCTGGTGCCGGTCTCGATCGGCGTATCGCGAGCCGGCCGCCCGGTCGAGTCTTACCAGGCGCAGATGGTCGACGACGCGCTGCTTTCGCCGCTGCTCCTCCAACTGGCCGTCTACTCCGCCATCGACGCCACCGAGCGCACCGTGGGCGCTTCCAGCATCCGCGTCACCGGAGAAGTCGAATTCCAGAATGCGCCCGCGCCGGTGCGGCTCGATAACATGTACGCCGGCGATAACGGCTCGGCCATGCTGGTTTCGCTTTCCGCCGCCGTCCCCGTGGCCTACGTGATGCAAGGCGGCTTCAGCTCGCTCGAACTGAAGAGGGTGGCGATCCATATCGAAGCTTTCGACCAGAAGAAGCAACTGACCATCGATGGCATCTCGGTTTCGCGGCGCGAAGCGCGGCCCGGCGACAAAGTGCTGCTGAACGTCGTGCTAGCCGGCGAGAACGGGGCCGAGACCACGCGCCAGGTGGAATACCAGGTGCCCATCGGCGCCGAACCTGGACCGCTGTACTTCACGGTGGCCGACGCCAACACCGCCAACCTCGCGGATTTCCGCCAGATCCTCACCTCGAACCCCCGCAGCGCCGGCCAGTTGATCGCCACGGTGAACAATCTGCACCCCAACACCAAGGCTTACGTCCGCGTGTGGCGCGCCGACCCCGCGTTTCAACTGGAAGGCGCCGACCTGCCGGACCCGCCGGCCTCCGTGGCTCTCATTCTGGCGGGATCGCAATCCAGCCTCGCCGGCATCACCCAGACCCGCAACTCCAAAGTCGCGGAGATGGAGGTGGACGCGGGCGACATGGTGGTCTCCGGCTCCAAAACCATCCAGGTGGAAATTAAGGAATGATCGTTGCCATGCACTATTCCGCCCGCTCTGCCGCACTCGTCGCCGCGCTCGCCGCCTACGCGCTCGCCAGCGGCACCCAAGCCTGGGAAATGAACTCGTACAGCGATTTCGTCCGCGGCCGCTTCGATGGCATCTCGCTCAGCCGCGAGGGCCGCCTCTCGCTGGCGCCGAAACTGGAGACCGTCTTCACGTCCGGCCAGCCGGTGATCTGGAGCGTGGCGGAAGCCCCCGATGGAACGCTCTACGCCGGCACCGGCCACCGCGGCCGGGTTTATCGCATCGACCGCACCGGCAAGAGCTCGCTGCTGTGGACCGCCGAGCAGCCCGAAGTCTTCGCCGTCGCGGTGGACCGCGGCGGCGCGGTTTACGCCGGCACCTCACCCGATGGCAAGGTTTACCGCATCGAAAACGGCCAGGCCACGGAATACTTCGCGCCCCAGACCCGCTATATCTGGTCGCTGGCAACGGGGCCCGACGGCGCGCTTTACGTGGGCACGGGCGACCAGGGCAAGGTCTTCCGCGTTACCGCCGCGGGCCGCGGCGAGTTGTACTACGATACCGGCCAGTCGCACATCACCGGGCTGGCCGTGGATTCCGAAGGCCGGGTGCTGGCGGGCACCGAGCCCAACGGCATTCTCTACCGCATTTCCGCCAAGGACAAAGCCTTCGTGCTCTACGATGCGAGCCTGCCGGAAATCCGCGCCATCGTTCCCATGCCGGATGGCACGGTGTACGTGGCGGCGCTGGGCGGCGCCGTGGCCAAACAGGTGCAAAGCGCCGCGCAGGCCGCGCAAGGCGTGGCCGGCGGCGCGGGCGCGGCCACGGCCACCACTACCATCACCGTGGAAGCCCAGAACACCGGTCCCGGTGAAATCAAGCCGCCCGAGCCCGCCAAGCCGCAGCCGCAACCGGCCGCTCCGGTTTCCACTCCCCAGGTGAGCACGCAGTTCACGCCGGTGGTGGACGTAAGCGGCGTCGATAAATCCGCCGTCTTTCGCATCAACCCCGACAACACCGTCGAGACACTGTGGAGTTCCAAGGAGGAAAACGTTTACGATCTGCTGGCGCTCCAAAAGCAGATTCTCTTCTCCACCGACAACAACGGCCGCATCTACGGCCTGGCGCCGGACCGCCGCGTCACGCTGGTGGCGCAGACCAACGAGGGCGAGACCACGCGCCTGCTGCCGTCGGACCATTCCGTGCTGGCCGCCACCAGCGACATGGGCCGCATCTTCCGCCTGGGGGAAACGCCGGGCGCGAGCGGCTCCTATGAAGCCCCCGTGCACGATTCCGGCACCGCGTCGCGCTGGGGCAGTCTGAATTGGCGCGCGGACGTGCCCGCCGGCTGCTCGCTGCGCTTCCGCACGCGCTCCGGCAATTCGGCCAAGCCCGACCGCACCTGGAGCGATTGGTCCGAGCCGCTGGCCGACGCGTCCGGCTCCCACATCGCCAGCCCCAACGCGCGCTACATCCAATGGAAAGCGGAACTGGCGGGCGGAGGGGTGCCCTCTGGGCCGGCGACTCCGATGCTGGAGAGCGTCACCCTGGCCTACCTGCCGCAGAATTCGCCGCCGGTGGTGAAGAGCGTCAACGTCGTCAGTCAGTTCGTGGCGGCCTCGCAGACCGCCAAGCCGGCAGCCAGCTCGTCTTCGGCGGCCTACAGCGTCACGGTGAGCGACACCGGAGACTTTACCAGTTCGGCCGCCGCCGGCACCCCCACGCAGACGCTGCCGCGCGCCGCCTCGCAGCAGATCACGGTGGCCTGGCAGGCCGAAGATCCCGATGGCGACCGCCTGGTTTATAACGTGTACTTCCGCGGCGAAGACGAGACCCAGTGGAAGCTGCTGCGCGGCGACACCCACGACAATTCGGTCACCTTCGACGCCGACGTGCTGGCCGACGGCAAGTACTTTTTCCGCGTGGTGGCCTCCGATCGTGAAGCCAACCCGCCGGCTACCGCGCGCGAAGGGCAACTCGTGAGCGCCCCGGTGATGATCGACAATACGCCGCCGGTGGTGACCATCGCCGTGGTGCGCCACTCCGGCGCCGCCGCCCACATTGAGTTCGACGCCGCCGACGCCGCCTCCGCCTTGCGCCGCTGCGAGTACTCTCTGGACGCCGCAAGCTGGGTGCCCGTGGCGGCCGCCGATGGCGTCATCGATTCCCTGCGCGAGAAATTCGTGCTCGACCTCACCGGCCTGACGCCCGGCGAGCACCTGCTCGTGATTCGCGCCGCCGACAGCGCCGGCAACACCGGCCTGGCAAAGGTGATACTCAAATGATGGAAGCCGCCAACCGGCTGGCGCGGATACTGGGATCGGTTCCGCCCCGGCTATGCAACATTTCCGAAAGCGATGCCGCGCGCCGTTCCGCGCCCGGCCGCTGGTCGAAGAAGGAAATCCTCGGCCACCTGATCGATTCCGCCGCCAACAACCACCAGCGTTTCGTGCGCGCGCAGTTTGTGCCGGTTCTCGAGTTCCCCGGCTATGAGCAGGAAGAGTGGGTAGCCGCGCAAGCTTACGCCACCGAACCCTGGCCGGACCTGGTGAATCTCTGGCTCCTGTTGAACCGCCACCTGGTGCACATCATCGAGGCGATGCCGGAGTCCAGTTTCGCTCACGAATGCGCGATCGGCGGCAAGCCGCCCGTCGCCCTATCCTTCCTGATAGACGATTACCTGAGACACCTCGAGCACCACCTGGACCAGATTTTCACTACTAGCCTGTGAGCCTTGTGGGGCAGGTTTGTAACCTGCGGCCGAGTGGCACTCGGCCCCCCCTGACCGGAAGGGACCGGCCAGTCTCCTACGCGACTTTCTGAACCTTGCCGGAACGGATGCACGAGGTGCAGGCGCGTATGCGGCGGTTGACGCCATTTACCACCGCGTGAACCGTCTGCAAGTTCAGGTTCCAACGCCGCTTGGTGACGTTATGGGCGTGACTGATCCGGTTGCCGAACTGAGGTCCGCGGCCGCACACTTCGCAAACTTGTGCCATAAAGACAGGAATCTCCTACGGATTTCGAAAGACCAATTATAGCAGTGCGGCGGCAGATGTGGCAACCGCGTTCACGAAGCGTTGCCGTCCACCAGCGTTGGGCCTCCCCTGGAAAGGACGATTCCTGGGGTCTGGTAAACGATCGCACCAGAAATCACGCTGGCTGGATTCTTGCCTCCAAATGTGTGAGTCCGGCCGCCATGCCCTTCGGCGGCTTTGCTGCCTTCGTACTTCCAGTGTTCTTCGTTGAGAAACGGTATGTCCACACGCCAAACGAGCACCGGCCGGCCCCGCTTCATACGTTTGGTCGGGTCAATCGCATAGCGCCAGACGATGTACCGCCCCGCGTGGTTGTAGTGCGACTGGATGGCCCACGGCCTGGTACTGCCCTTGGATTCCAGAGATTCGATTGGTGGAGGGCCCAGACGGCCGCGTAGCGACAAGTCCGGGAATCGCTGCTGAGCTATATCGGGATGCTTGTGGCGCTTGTACGGGCTGAGTGAATCGAGAGCCCGAACGCCCAGGATTCCAACCACACCACTGAAGATGTTGGCTTGCTCGAAATACAGTTCGATGAGTTCTTCGGCCTTCTCTTCTACAAACTCAATCGCGGCGCTTATGTGCGCGATGGTCAGTCCGGGTGGCAATGGGACTGAGCGGTCAAAGCCGTCGGTTGAGAGGGCCACGGTCGGTCTTGCCTTTTCCGCTCAAGTGTACAACGCCGTTGGCCCTAATCACACGCGTTGTGCCGTTTATCGGAAGCAAAGAGAGCGCCGGGATGGCCTTTTCCGCCATGGCAAAGAACATCGGATCTATTTCAATCCCTACACTCGTGTACCCAACTACCACGGCGGCGGCTATCGTGGACCCGGCGCCCATGAACGGGTCCAGTACGGTGCCGATTCCGAGTGGGAGGGATGCTCTGACAATCTGGCGCATAAAAGCCTGTGGCTTCAGGGAAGGGTGCGGAGCGATCAAGCGTTCTTCAGCGCGCGTGGGAGACGACAGGATCACGTCCAGGAAGGGAGCATCAGCCGCTACCCGCCTCAGCCCTCCCGTCTTCCATTTGCGGAGATTGTCTTGTACCCTGCCCTCGCATGGTTTTCGGAACAGGCCCCATGGTTCCCACGCGGATCGCGGCATAACAGTCACATCCGGGAACTCCTTGTGCGCATTCTTCGGCCGGTCCCCGCCACGCAGCGTCTGGACCAGCCTTATGATTTCGCCGCGCTTCTCAAAACCAGCCGCCATCAGGGGCGTATAAACGAGATGCGAAAGCAACGGGCTGCTGGCAATGAACAAATGGCCTCCAGGCACCAGGATGCGCAGGGCCTTTCCGGCAAAGGATGTGAAGAAAGTTCGTAGCTGCCGCAGGTCCGATTCGGTCAGAACAGTGAAACGGGGTACTGGATTGCGTTTGCAACCATCGAAGGACGGCGGTATCCGCCAGACTCCGCCCCTTCGGTTTCGCAGTTTCCGCTTTTCCTCCGCAGTGTATTCCTTCAGCCCGTACGGCGGATCAGTGACGATAGCCTGAACGGAACATTCCGGTTGCGCATCCATCCAAACCAGGCAATCCGTTAAGTGGAGAGCATATCCGGCGTTCCCCGGTCTTTGGCCCGCTGAGGCCTCAGCTCGACGGGCGGAGCTAAGCAGAGCGTGGGGATTCGTCATGGATGCCTTCCACTCGGGAAAGGTAAAGCTCAACTGCATCAATGAGGACTTCGGCTATTGACCGGTTCTCCTGTATAGCCGAAATCTTGAGACGGCGATATAGGTCTCTCGGAAGCCTAAAAGTCGATTTGGCCATCGGTATCAGGGGAAGTTGCTCTGCCATCTTGCCACCTTGACAGCAGTATGGCAGATGTCAATGCAGAGGTCAAAGGCGATTTTGGCGGCGCTACCCCCCGAACGGCCACACCCGCTCCACGGTCTTGCTGAGCATCCAGCTTTTGTCGTCGGCGTTGAGAAACTTCATGTCGTCGCGGACCACCGTGAGCGCCTGCTCGTATGTCGCCTTGGAGTTCTCGATGATCGGCCAGTCGGTGCCCCACATCAACCGCCGCGGGCCATAGGCGTCGTAGAGGCGCTTCACCAGCTCCTGCGCATCCAGCCACGGATACGGCTGGCGCGAAAGCGACCAGGTGTGCGTAATCTTGACGAACACATTCGGGAAGCGCTTCAGCGCAATCAGCTTTTCGAGCTCCCGCGGCTGGCTCACCGGGCAATCGGCCATGTGGTCGATCACCAGCGTCAAATCGGGCAGCTTCTCCATCAACTGGGCCACCTGCGGCATGCGCCCGATCGGAGCCAGCACCGTCATCGGCACTTTCAGTTCCAGGCAGCGCTTCCACAGCGGGGGCATCAGCGGCCCTGCGATCCAGTCGCCGGAAGCCCCGCCGCCGGGGCTTAGGCGCACGCCGCGGAATCCCTGCTCCGTGAGTTGCGACAGAGTGTCCGGCGCCGCCGGGTCTAGCGGGTCCACGCGGCATACCCCCTGAAAGGTCCCCGGATATTGCTTCAGCACGTGCGCCAGAAAGCGGTTGTCGTAGCGGTAGTGAATCACCTGGATGATGACGGTCTTCGCGACCCCGTTGGCTTTCATCAGGCCCAGCAGGGTCTCCGGCGCGGCATCGCGCGCCGGGACATTGGCCTCCGGCGCGAACGGAAACTCGGGGTCGTGTTTCCACGTGTGAACGTGGGAATCGACGATGCGATAGTCGGCGGCCTTGAGCGTGGTCATGGCAAGCGTGGTCCCCAGGAAAGTCCGGCGCGAAACATCAGACATAAATCGGCTCCAGCGTGTTGACCACGTAAGCTCCGCACCGCTCGTAGCTGACGCGGGGGCCTTGGCGGGCCACGTCCAGATCCACGATGAGCCAGTTCTTGAACGAAATCGCCTTCAGCACGCGATGGCAGGCCGGAAAGTCCACCTCTCCGTCGCCCAGGTCGTAGATGTTCTGGAGGAAGCCGCCGGGGCCCCGCTTGGCGTCTTTGTAGTCCGCCAGCATCAGACGGTCCTTGTACCGGTCGAGTATCTTCGCCGCATCCATGCCGGCCAGGTAAAGGTGCGCGGTATCGGGCGATAGCCAGAACAGCTTGGGATCGGTCATCTGCATGCACCGGTCCAGCTCGTCTTCGTTCTGCACCATCTGCCCCATGTGGTTGTGTAGGCCCGCCTTGAAGCCCATCTCGCCGGCCAGTTCGCCGAGTTGGTTATAGCACTCGCACATGGTTTTGAAAGCGTCCGGGTCCGTGCCCGCGCGCCGCCCCGGCGAGAACACCACCAGCCGGTTGGCGCCGAAGTTTTTGAGGAAGGTCATGTCCGCCTTGGCGCTGTCCAGAACTTCCTTGCGTCTGGAGGGGTCCTGCGCCGGACCGTTGAAGGAAATGGTCACCACGTGCAGCCCGCGCTTGGAAACTTCGGCTTCCATTTGTTCCGTGGTGATGCCGTAGGTCTCCAGAATCCTGGGGAACTGCGTCAACCGGAGGCCGATAAACCCGGTGTCGCGCATCACGTCGAGGATGTCCGTGAACTTCGATCCCTTAAAGGAATTCCAGAGATTCGATCCCAGCCCCCACTTCACGTTCTTGTTGGCCGGAAGCCGCTCGGCCGTCCGTCCCAGGGCGGCTGCCAAGGCCCCCAGGGTCCCTAATACATCGCGCCGTGTCATCATAGTGCTTTAATCGTACACTGGTTACGGCTCCTCATGAAGCGCGACTTCTGGCGGTCGCTGGCGGCGGTTGTGGCGGGCAACGCCATTTATTTCGGCGTGGAGCGGTTCCTGCCGCCGCGCGCGCAGCACCAGCTCTATCAAATCGATTGGGGGCTGGCGGTGGATTTTTGGATCTGCCTGGCCTGTTGGGGCCTGATCCGGCTCATCCGCTGAGGCTTCCCGATCTGCCGGCCGGGCCGGCACGGAGACGATGCGCGCCACCCAATTCCGGATGTACCTCTCGGGGATGGCGGTTTTGCGGCAATCACCCAAGATAAGAACCGTGTGCGCTAATGAGCGTCCGCACGGGTCCGTGCGGGGGTGCCGGACAACCGGCATCCCTACCGCGGCCCCTTTGATTTCCCGATCCAGCGCTACCCGCCGCCCCCCCGCCACCCGCCGCACCCCCGCTACCCGCCGCACCCCCGCCACGCTATAATTCCTTCAGTGCCTGCGGATGTGGCGAAATTGGCAGACGCGCTGGATTTAGGTTCCAGTTCCCGCGAGGGAGTGTAGGTTCAAGTCCTATCATCCGCACCAGTCCTTTCAACGGTCGAATGATATCCCCACCCCATCCGCTCTTCCGCGCTTTTGACGAATTCGACGGGTCGGCCGCACCCGGTTTTGAAACGTCCTACTTCGGAGCGCGGTTCCGCGACTGGCTTTTCACCGGCCAATCCACGGGCACTGCCCAGAGCGGCCACATTCACTTGGGCTATCCGCCGGTTGCCGAGGACTACTTCGAGTGGATCGCCCTGCTGGGCGCCGTGGCTTCCGCCAAAGACCGGTTCTGCATGTTGGAATTGGGCGCCGGCTGGGGCCGCTGGAGCGTCTATGCGGCCATGCTGTGCCGCCAGCGGCGGCTTCCGTTCACGCTGGTGGCCGTCGAACCGGAGCCCAGCCACTTCCAGTGGTTGCAGATGGTCTTTCAGGACAACGGAATCGACCCGCGCGATCACCACCTCTACGAAGCCGCGGTGGTCCCGGGCGGCCACGTCGCGCGCTTGGCCGGCATCGACGATCCGCTCCGCGAGTACGGACACTATGTGAGCGCGGGGTTGAAAAACTGGCTGCGCACGCGCCGCGGCGGACACGCCGTCAGAGAGGTCAAGGGCGTGAGCCTGCGCGAGCTCTTACTTGCTCACCCCCACATAGACCTGGTCGATATGGACATCCAGGGCATGGAGGACAAGGTGATCCGATCAGTCGCTCCGCCAGACCTGGACCGGGTGCGAATCCTGCACGTCGGCACCCATTCGCGCGCCGTGGAATCGCGCTTGAGACGGACGCTCCGCCGCCTGGGCTGGAGCAATGTTTTCTCCTTCCCATGCTATTCGGAGAGTCACACCCCCTTCGGCGAAGTGCGTTTCGAGGACGGCGTGGAGACGTGGGTCCATCCGCAAGCCACATCCGAGTCGGACCTGCTGCTGAGTGGGACGCCCGCCGGGTGAGGTGGGACAGACGCTTTCGTCTGTCAACCCTCGCCATCCACACCGCCCTACAGCCCCTTGCGCTTCTTCTCGTACGCCGTGAACTGGCGGCGGTATTTCTCGAAGCCCGCGCGCCCCATCAGGCCGTAAGTGAACTTCTTGCCCAGTTCCACGCCTTCCTGGTCGAAGGCGTTGATGTCCAGCAGCTCGCCCATGAAGGCCGTCTGAAATTCCATCATTTGCAGAAACGCGCCCAGGTGCTCTTCGTCCACGCGGTCGAGCGTGATGGTGCAGTTGGGGCGGCCATTCTCCACCATCGCCGCGGCCGTGGCGCGGCGCTCGGCATCGATCAACTCCGCCAGCGACCGCCCGGCCAGCGCGTCGAACGCACCCAGGTTGAAACGGCGCTTGGGAATCCTGCCGGCCGAGGAGAATTTCTCCACCGCCCAGAAGGTGAACACCTTGTCGTTGGGTCCTTCGATGTACAACTGCACTTGCGAGTGCTGATCGGTGGTGCCCAGCGCGGCCACCGGGGTCTGGCCGGTATGGACCTCCTCGCCCGCGCGGTTGCGCGCCTTGCCCAGCGATTCGGCCCAAAGCTGGCGGAACCAGAAAGCCGTGCCCCACAGATGGTTCGAGTAAGGGAACGCCACTTGGATGAACTTCGCTTTGCGGGTCAGGATGAGCCAGTGGCAGAGCGCCGCGCGTAGCGCGATATTCTCGCCGAAATCCGGCTGCCAACAAAGGTGCGTCATGCGCCTGGCGCCGCGCGCGAGCTTGCCAATATCGATGCCGATGAGCGCCGCCGGCAGCAGACCCACTGGCGACAGCACGCTGAAACGGCCGCCCACGTTTTCGGGGATGCCGAACACGCGGTAGCCTTCCGCCTGCGCCAGCGCAAACAGGTCGCCTTTGCCCTCCGTGGTGACGGCCACGATACGCCGCGCGGCCTGGCGGCGCCCGAGCGCCTGCTCCATCCAGTCGCGCACAATCAGAAACGTGGCCACCGTCTCCGCCGTGCCGCCCGATTTCGCGATCGCCACCATCAGCGTCCGGCGCGGGTCCATGGAAGCCAGCGCGGCGGCGGTGAACGTGGGGTCGACGTTATCGAGAATCACCAGCCGCGGATGCTCCGCGGTGAAGGCGCCCTGCACGGGGTGCGGGCCGCGTATGCCGCAGTCGAGAGCCCATGCGCCCAGCGCGCTGCCGCCGATGCCGGCCACGCACACCGTGTCGAAACTGCCGCGCGCTTCCTCCGCGTACCGGCCGATGGCTTGGATCACGCCAGTCTGGAAAGGGAGGTGCGGGAACCCGTAGCGGCCCTCATCGCTTTGCCGGCGGAAAGATTTCAGAGCCTTCAGAGCCTTCCCTTTGGAACGCTCGATTTCGGAACGGCTGAGACCGTTGGCATTGCCAACCATATCGGCCAGCAGGTTTTTCTCGTCGAATTGGATGCTCATTCTTGCAGGCCTCCAGTGCCGGGCGCGCGTGGCGCGGATAATTCCAGCTTACCGCCGGCGGAAGACTTGCGAGTTCCATTCGCGGGGCGTCGGAAACGTGCGGGAAATGTGGTCCGTCCAGGTGAGACCCTCTTCGTCGGCCAGGCACCACAACAGGCCAACCACCGTGCATAGGCTCAGGCACGCGCCCGCAAAACGGAGCACACGCTGCCCGCCGTCCGGCGGAAAGCCGTCGAAGGTCATCACCTGCAAACGCGTCCAGCGCATCCCGGCGGTTTCCGTGCCGGCGATGGCATACGACAGGCCGTAAGTGAAGCCCACCAGCAGCAGCGCGCCGCCGAAGACCGGCAGGTTGGGCTTGGTCAGCACAAAAGCGCCGCCGCCGAGCCAGAACGCCGCCAGGAACAGGCCGTACCCGATGAGGACCAGGATCCAGTCGATCGCGGCCGCCAGAGCGCGATGCAGAGGTATCGCCACCGATGCCTCGCAGCAGATGACGGCTTCCACCGTGGTGCGCAGAGTGCGCGGCTTCGCCGGGATGGCCGGCAGAAGATCCAGCTTGCCTTGGCCCTCCGGCACCCGCGTTGTCCGGCGAGCCGGCGGCTTCGACACAGGCTTCGAGCCGGTCGCGGCCTTGGGACGCGGCCTCGGTGGAGGGCCGGCTGAGGCAGCGAAGGAATCGAACGGAATCACGTTGGAAGCCGATCTTTCCTGAAACAGGGAACCCTGCACGGCGTGCTCCATTTCGGGCGTCCGGTTCGCGGCCCGTCCAGACACCGATGGCTCCCGCGGATGGATGTGCGCGGCCGGCTGCAGTTTGGCGGCCAGCGCGCCGTCCGTGCGAGGCAGAGTAAACTCCCCGGTTAGCGTGTCATCCGGCCTGCGGCCGCACCGGCGGCAGCGGTGTTCTCCCTCGCCATTACGTGAACCGCAATACCTGCACGTCATGCTTCGGCGACAATCCCCTTATGGCACCCGCAACATGAGCCTTCCGAAGTGTGTTAACTTCAGCGTTTGAGGCTCCATCCGAAACGCTCTCTCATCCTTCTTAACACAACCGGCGATATTTGTCACGAAAAATCTTCGAGTAATACGTATCCTTTCCTTCTTACCATATTGGCGGCATTGATCTTATGCGCCGGAGCCGCCGCCCAGAATCCACCCCCGAGCGCCCCCACCCCGCCACCCCCGGCCGTCCCGCCGAAATCCATTCCCATGGGCGAATGGAATGTGCTTTCCGATACCTCCGATAGCAACGGTACGGTGCACAAATGGAGCGGGCATCCCGTCGAGATGGAAGACTCCAAGATGCTCTTCCGCGCCGACGATATCGAGTGGGACGAATCCACCGGCGACGTGCACGCCACCGGCCACGTCTACTTCCGCGATTTCGATCGCAACGAGCAGATCTGGTGCGACCACCTCGACTACAACACCCAGGATGAGAAGGGAAAGTTCTACGACGTCCGCGGCGAAACCCACCCGCGCATCTCTGCCCGTCCTGGCACGCTCACCACCAGCAGCCCGTTCCACTTCGAGGGAAAGTGGGCCGAGCGCATCGGCGAAAAGTACATCCTCTATAACGGATGGGTCACCAACTGCAAAATGCCGGACCCGTGGTGGCGGATGCGCGGTCCCAGGTTCGATATCATTCCCGGCCAGCGCGCCATCGCCTACCGCTCCGTGTTCCTGTTGCGGAAGATCCCGCTGTTCTACACGCCCTTCTTCTACCATTCGCTCGAACGGGAGCCCCGCCGGAGCGGTTTCCTCACCCCCAACATCGGACACAGCTCGCAGCGCGGCTTCTTGCTGGGGCTCGGTTACTTCTGGGCCATCAAACGCAGTTACAATTTGACTTACCTGTTTCAGGACTACACTGCCAGGGGTTACGCGCATCACGTCGATTTCAGCGGCAAACCGCGGGAGGGCACCGATTTCGACGCCATTCTCTACGGAGTCCAGGACCGCGGCGCGCCGAATAGCGGCAATCCCCCCCAAAAGTACAGCGGCTTGAGCCTCTACGCGATGGCAAAGTCGGACTTGGGCGACGGCTGGACGGCGCGGGCCGCCGTCAACTATATCACTTCCTTCGCGTTCCGGCAGGAGTGGACCCAGTCCTACAACGAGGCTGTCGGTTCGGAAATCCATTCGGTGGGCTTCGTCAACAAGAACTGGTCGAATTACACGTTCAATCTGGTTTTCGCGCGCCTGGAGAACTTTCAATCCATCGAAGTGCCGATCGTCGATCCCGCCACCGGTAATACGCATAACGTGGCCAACGCGGTGACCATTCGCAAGCTGCCGGAGGCGGAGTTGGGCAGCCGCGACCATCTCATCTGGAAGAACATACCGCTCTGGTTCTCGTTTCAGTCCGCCGCCGGACTCCTGTACCGCAGTGAGCCGGTCTTCGACAGCACGACTAATCCAACTGTCCTGATCGACACCTATAAGACCGGCCAGTTAGCGAACCGCTTGAATCTGGCGCCCCACGTGACCACCGCCTTTCACTGGGGGAACTTCCACCTGGTGCCCAGCTTCGGTATCCATGAGACATTTTACAGCGAGTCTCAGGCGCCCTATCAGGACCGGTTCCAGGTGGTGGGCACCAACATCCTGAGGAGCGCGCGGGATTTCTCGGCCGACCTGATTTTCCCGTCGCTGGCGCGCATCTACAACAAGAAAACCGTCTTTGGCGACAAGCTCAAGCACGTCATCGAGCCGCGCGCCACTTACCGCTATGTCACTGGGATCGGGAGCGATTTCGACCGCTTCATCCGTTACGACGAGACCGACCTGCTTTCCAACACCAACGAGTTGGAACTGTCGCTCACCAACCGGATCTACGCCAAGCGCGGCGATTCGGTCCTGGAGATCTTCACCTGGGAGTTGCTCCAGAAACGCTACTTCGACCCCACCTTCGGCGGCGCGCTGATCCCCGGCGTGCGCAACGTGTTCGAGAGCACCGCCGACCTGACCGGGTACGCCTTCCTGGACAATCCGCGCAGTGCCTCGCCGGTGGTCTCACTGCTTCGCATGAGCCCGATTAACGGTCTGGGCATCCAGTGGCAGGCCGACTACGACCCCGGCACGCGTGCCATTGTGGATAGCACGCTTTCCGTGGACTACCGCTGGCAAAAGTACTTCGTTTCGGCCGGAAACAACCAGGTTCACAACGACCCGGCGCTCGCGCCCAACGCCAACCAGTTCCAACTCCGGACGGGATTCGGCGATCCCAACCACCGCGGATGGAACGCCGCCGTGGTGACGGTTTACGATTACCGCCAGGCGGTGATCCAGTATTCCACCGCCCAAGTGACTTATAACACCGATTGCTGCGGGTTAAGCGTGGAGTATCATCGGTATAACATCGGGATAGTCGACCGGAGCGAGTGGCGCGTGGCGTTTTCGATTGCCAACCTCGGCAGCTTCGGAACGCTGCGCAAGCAGGACCGCGTGTTCTAGCAGGCTGCAAAGCGGGGACTGCCACCAATTCCGCCTTTTGGAATTGGATGGCTGTGCCCGGTTTGCCCCCTGAGCGATCCGCGCGGTTTGCGGCGCACTACACTAGCCCAACTTCCGCAGTTGAGGTGACTCCGCAACTTTTTTTGGCCTGTTTTAAGGCTGCCGAACCCAGCGGACAAGAGAGCCGTCTTTTGTTTCCATCACGCTGTTGCCGCGGCTGAGTTTCAGAGTTCCGAAAAGCCGATGTAGTGACGACCAACCCTCTTGAATCGGAGCCGTAGATCCGTAGTATGGAGCTATGTACGTGCGGCCCTGCTATCGGAGGAAGGACGGCAAGCGCCACGCTTACTGGGCCCTGGTAGAGAGCTATCGCACCCAGCGCGGACCGCGGCAGCGCGTGGTGGCTTGGCTGGGCGCGATGGATGAACGTGGCCGCCTGGGAGTGAAGCGCTGTGCCGAAGGGAGGACCACCCAGCAGGGCAGCTTGTTTCTGGAGGCTCAGCCGGAATGGGTGGAAGTCGATGTGAAGCGGGTGCATGTCGAGCGCAGCCGGAAATTCGGCGGCCCCTGGCTGGGGCTGGAGCTGCTGCGCCGGCTGGATCTGGATCGCTTTCTGGAAGAGAAGCTGCCCCAAGGACGAGAAGAGATTCCCTGGCCGCTGATGGCGACAGTGCTGGTGCTCGGGCAACTGTGCGACCCCTCCAGTGAGTTGCACTGGGCAGAGCGGTTCTACGAATCCAGCGCGCTACCGGACCTGTTGAGTGTGCCGGTCGAGAAGGTCAACGAGGACCGCTTGTACCGGGCGCTGGATGCTTTGCTGCCGCACAAGCCGGCGCTGGAGAAACACCTGAAGGAGAAGCTGGGAGAGTTGTTCGAGCTGGACTACGATCTGCTGCTGTATGACGTGACCAGCACGTACTTTGAAGGTCAGGCGGAGAAGAACTCGCAAGCGCAGCGGGGCTATTCGCGCGACCATCGGCCGGACTGCAAGCAAGTCAACATCGCCCTGGTAGTGAGCCGTTGCGGGATGCCGCTGGGCTACGAGATCTTCGCCGGCAATCGCAACGACGCCACCACGCTGGAAGAGATGGTCGGGCACATCGAAGGGCTCTATGGCCGGGCTAGCCGGATCTGGGTCATGGACCGCGGGATGGCGGGCGAGGACAACGTGGAGTTCCTGCGCGAAGGTGGGCGGCGCTACATCGTAGGGACGGCGAAGAACTCCATGCGCAAGTTCGAGCAGGAGTTGCTGAGCGAAGACTGGCGGTTGGTGCATGCGGGGCTGGAAGTTCGCATCACACCGGCGCCGGGCGGGGAGGAGGTTTTCATCCTGTGCCGCAGCGCGGAGCGGCGGGCCAAAGAGCAGGCCATGCACGAGCGTTTCGAGAAGCGCATTGAGGAAGGCCTCGGAAAGATCCAGACCAGTTGCCTGAAGAAGAAACAGAAGCCGGTGACGATCGCCACACGAGTGGGCCGGTTGCTGGGGCGGAACACGCGAGCGGCCGCGCTGTTCGAAGTGAAAGTGGAAACGGACGGCGGCGGGTTCGCTCGCCTGCGGTGGTCGAAGGTGGAAGCCTGGAGAGAGTGGGCGCGCTTGAGTGAGGGCTGTTACGTGCTGCGCAGCAACGTGACCGATTGGAGCCCGGAAGATCTGTGGCGGGCCTACATCCAGTTGACCGAGGCCGAGGCAGCGTTTCACATTCACAAGTCCGACCTGGGGATCCGCCCGGTGCGGCATCAGAAAGAAGATCGAGTGCAGGCCCACATCCTGGTTTGCTTTTTGGCCTATGTGCTCTGGAAGACTCTCGCCGCGAGTTGCCGCGAGGCGGGACTGGGAGACGAACCGAGGCAAGTGTTCGAGGCCCTGTCGGAGATCGCGATGGTCGATGTGGTGCTGCCGACCAGATCCGGGCAAGTGATCCGCAAGCGTTGCATCAGCCGGGCCACCGAGCACCAGCAGATCTTGCTCCAGCGGCTCGGTCTGAAGCTGCCCAGCGCACTGGAACGAGCGGCAATGTAGTGGAAACTCGCCCATGCGGCGCTTGAAAGCAAAGAGTTTATTCTTCCAACTGCGGAACTTGGGCTAGGCCAGAATGGGTCATGCAGCGTGTGCCGTTCCCCGACCCCGGCCCGGTGGTCGAAGCGTACAAGCCTGATCTTATGCGGCGGCGCTGCGCACGGCAGCCTTCATTCCGAACACGAGCAACGCGCCTCCCAGGACGATCATTCCCCAAGTCGTCAGTGTCGGTACGGACGTAGTGGGACTCGGGTTGATCGGCACGCCGCCCACTGTCACGCCGTCCAGCGCAAGCCCGGAGTCAAATTGGTCATCCGACCAGTTCACGACCCCAACTTTAAGATAGTAGCTGCCAGCGGTCGTAATAACGTAGTTGGAGTTGACCCAGCCGGTGTAGCCGCAGCCGGCAGCGTAGCAGGAACCCGACGATGAACCGAGTGGCGCCCACACCGGCGCACCGCCGATGATGGGTACCGAGGAGGGAATCAGCGTTGCCAGAGGCGTGGGCATTCCACTCCCCGGAACAATGGTGCCACTCGATTTTGTTCGCGCAGTGAACAGCAGCGCCACGGGGGTGCCTGAGGCGCTGAACAGTTCCGCCCACGCGTAGTCGGCATATCCGGCTCCGTCAGAGGTCGTGTAGTCGAAGTAGAAGTTCAAGGAGGTTCCGGCGGTCGCCGAGAAAACCGGCGTGGAGAGCGTAGTTCCGTCCACCTCGCTGCCCAGCGCGCCTGTTGGAAGCGCACCGACCCCCGATATGCCGCCGGTCGTCGAGACCCACTCGTACTTGGCGCTGCCGATTGGCGAGAGCGGCACGACGCCATCAGCGCCGTCCGTGCCGCAGCCGCCGACACATGTCCAGCCGGCCGGGAGTGCGCTGCTGGGGTCGGTGGGTGTCCCCCCGCCGCCAGTGCGAACCATGGGCCGCGTCGGGGCGACCAGCGGGCGAGCCCGTACCAGAGTCGGCGACGGTTTGGCTACCGGGTATTGAGCCACGGCAAACTCGGCAGAAAAAACGGCACCCGCAAGCAAGGCAACGACGCGCATTCCTACTCACCTCCTGGGCATCACTCTCGAACCGAAATTTCCATTTTGGCCGGAATTTCCGTTTTGGACTTCCAACTCCCACTCAGTATACATCGGACCGCCGCCCTTTGGTCCCGCGAGCTGCATTCTTTTTGGGGAGCCGTCTTCGCCCCCACAAGGCGGGGTTGTCGCCCTGCCGGAATGACCCAGAACCGGGAAACCCTGTATTTTCAACGCATTCCACAAACACCTCGCCGACCCTCACCCCCTGTTCGCCTGGCTTCGCTGCGCCCATCACCCGCATCTACCCCCTCAGCGCCGGCGAGGCGGGGTCCTTCCTACCATCGCCCCGAAGAGCAGCCCCAGATGGCTCTGCGCCCACGGAAACCAGTAGTACCGGGCATTGCTTCACCACTCGGCCGCCGGTCTTCACCAACCGTTGCGCAAGCTGGCAGGACCAGTTGTCGGTTTTCCGCACCGAACTCCAGGAGCTATTTCTCCGGGATGCTGCCGCCTCGGCGGATTCGATTGGCCCGACAAAACGGCTACCGATATCACCAGATAACGCCGTCTACAAAGTCGATCATCAGTGTTCTCGACAAGGTGACCACAGCGCGCCTGGCGATGGGTCTCTGGTCTCGAAGGAGCGCGCCTTTATCGACTGGCCCAACATGAATGTGGCCGGTTTTGTCCGGAGCATTTACGCGGAGTAAATCCGCGCGGGCGGAGGACCAAATACTGAATCGATGATGGTCCGCCGCCGGCTGCCTATCCTCAAGTTGGATCGCCTCAAAGTTGGAGGCTTTAGGGTGCCGGGAAATGGTATCATTTCGGCTGGCCGTTGCGATGAGCCGGGGAAGCGAGGATCTCGGATAAGGCGGAAATGGGCGACTCAGATGAACTTCAAGCTGAAGGCACGAGTTAACCGCTCAGATGCTCGGACCATCCGCCATGCTCTGGAGCAATTGGCTGCGAAAGGCTCTGTCAGAACAGCGGCTGAAGGTCTCCTGGTGGAAGCCGAGATGCAAGGAGCCAGTGCCAAGGAACTGAATCGTGCACTGCTTTCCGCTTTGAGAAAAGTGGAGAGGAAGACGACGCTGCGCGCAGAATGGACTTCCAGCGATACCACTACCGAGAGGTTCTTCGACTATGTCTTGAAGAAAACGCTCAGGGACTGACACCCTGATCGGGCCGAGTGCTCTTCACTGCCTTCTTCGCCGCGGCGGCCCTCTTCGCCCTGAACTCCGCCCAACGCTCCCTTGATCACGGTATTGGGCGAGCGGGTGCGGAGGAGGGCGAGAGCATCGAAGGCCAAATCGAGGAACTGGGCAGGGAGAGCCGAGGTCCGATTCGGCTGCCCAGGGAATCACCCTTCGAGTCCGACTGGACTGGCCGGCGCGACGCGCATAAGAGCCGATCGATAGACCGAATCGCCAGGCCGCCCAAAAAAGCGCCACCCTTCGCAACTGCCCGCTCAGTGGGTCATCGAGTAGACAATGTAGTTGATTCCGTAGCGGTAGGCGAGCGCGGTCATCGCTTCGGGGTGGTACGGAACATCGGCGAACTCCCAGGCGTCGCCGACATCGGTATTGAAGTTGACGGCCACCACCATGCGTTCGCAGTCGTCATACATCGCCCGCCAGGCAGGGACCGCAACCGCGGGCAGCACTACCTGGACCCCGCCGCCGGAGCCCGCGCCGCAGATGGCGCGAACCGGGAATGATGGTGCGATCCTTTTCCTCGATGTCGTACAGAACGTGCATCACCGAATCCGACGGCGCGATGTCGGTGATGGGATGGTTCGGCAAGACCCGCATATCGTTCCGTTTCTTCCGCCCCGCCATCGCCGTTGTCCAAACGACAGCGGGGCGCGATCATTGGTGGCAAGGGCTGTTCTCACGGGGAATTGGCTTGGGCTCGGTACTAGCCAGACGGCGCCCGCAAGCCGATCGAGAGTGTTCTAATTGTAGGTTGCCCCGGCGCGCGGCTGCTCCAGGAGCCGCCGGCCGGGCGCGTTGCCATGAGATTCAGCTTCGAAAGCGCCGAGCTGCTTCTGCTGATCGCGGCGGTGGTCGCGATGCTCACGCGGAGGCTCCGCCTCCCGTACAGCGCGGGCTTGGTCGCCGCGGGAATGGGCCTGGCGCTTTTGCCGTTCTCACCGCGGCTCAGCCTCACCAAGGAACTCTTGTTCACCGTGCTTCTCCCTCCCCTGATTTTTGAAGCCGCGTTCCAACTTCCTTGGAAGCCCCTGCGCCGGAATCTTTCCCTGATCCTGGTGCTCGCCAGCGCCGGCGTGCTGCTTTCGGCGAGCATCACCGCCGTGGGGATGTATTATCTCGCGCATTGGGACTGGCTCAGTTCACTGGTGTTTGGCGCTCTGATTGCCGCCACGGACCCGGTTTCCGTCGTCGCCACCTTCCGGGAAGCGAAGGCGCAGGGGCGCTTGCTTTTGCTGGTGGAAGCCGAGAGTCTGTTTAATGACGGCACCGCGGCGGTGTTTTTTGGGGCCGCCGTGGCATGGTCGCTGGGCCGCAGCCCCACCGCTGTCGAGATGACCGCGACAATTCTCGCGATGGTGGGAGGCGGTTTGTTGTGCGGAGCGGCCGTGGCAGGGGCTATGCTGCTGTTGGCCGGCCGCGCCGAGGACCACCTTGTCGAGATCACCTTCACCACCGTGGCCGCCTATGGCTCGTTCCTTCTGGCGGAGCATTTCCATGTGTCCGGCGTATTGGCTACGCTGGCGGCCGGGCTGATGATGGGCAATCTCGGTCCGCTCGGCGCCATCACCCCCCGCGGAAGGGAGGCGGTTCAGGCTTTCTGGGACTACGCCGCTTTCGTTGCCAATTCGCTGGTGTTTCTTCTGATCGGCATGCACGTGGCTCGCGAGAATTTCGCGGCTGTGTGGCTGCCCGCCGTGGCCGCAATCCTGCTGGTAGTGCTCGGCCGCGCGGTCGCCATCTATCCCTGCTGTTTCCTGTTTTCGTGGTCCGCCCTGCGCGTGTCCTGGCGGCATCAGCACATTTTGTTCTGGGGCGGCCTGCGCGGCGCGCTCGCGCTCGCCCTGGCGCTGGGCCTCCCGCCGGAAGTGCCCGCCCGGGAATCCATCATCACCATCAGCTTTGCCGTGGTCGCGTTTTCCGTCTTTGTGCAGGGTCTGACAATGACGCCGCTCTTGCGGAGACTCGGAGAAATTCCGGGGCCGTCGCCTGTTCCTACCCAGTGACTCAGGGCTTGCCCCGCGCTTTCTTCACGGGCACGCGCGCCGGTGGAATTCTTTCCGCCTTCAGAGTCAGATCCGGTATTCCGAGCTTGGTGCGCAAGCTTTCGAGGACCATATCGATGGGGACCTTGCCCAGATCCTTGGCGGCCTGATAGCGGACATCGACCTCAATCCCCGCGGTGCCCAGCACCACGTCAAAGTCCTCCATCGGCGCATCCGATGACGGCCAAATCGCCTGGATTGCCGGCCGGACCCGGTCCAGCAGCTCCTTTTGCATTTCGCCCACAGCCCGTTCCTTGGGGACCTCGGGAACCGGCCGGGCCAGGCGCTCCATCAGCTCGGCCAATTCGCTCCCGCTCGCGACGGCATCGACCGAGAGCTGAACGTTGCGGCCTGTGCGGCGCATCAGATCCTGACGCAGCTCGGTCACTTCCGACTCGGGGATACGTTTGGTCGAAATCAAGTGAATCGCGATGTCGTCCTTGCCCAGGCTCACCTGCTGCGACACGATGGCGTCCGCCGGCACAAAGCGTTTCAACTCGGTCTGCACCGTTCCCCTGGTAATCGTCTCACTCGCAACCTGGAGCAGGGCCCGGCGCAACGGAACCGCGATCGAGGCGAGCAGGATCAGGAGCATCAGAATACGCCAACGGAGCTGCCCTCCAGCCGCCAGCGTCCGCGCAATTCGACTATGCGACAGGATTCGCGCCAGCGATTCGTGCCGCCAGGAGGCGACCATCGCTTGCCGGACCTCCGGAGCGCTCATTCCGACCATGAGGAAGACCAGAAACGCGCTCGCCACGATGGCCACCAGGTTGGTCAGAAAAGAAGACCCGCTCCGCCCATGATTTCCAGGTTCAGCCCGCCGCCCAGGCCGAAGCCCATCGTGCACAGTGGCGGCATCACCGCTACCGCGATCGCCACTCCGGGCAGGACCGTCACGCCATCGCCGCCTCCGCGGCAAATCACCACCGAACCCGCCAAACCCGACAACAACCCAATCCCCAGGTCGAGCAGATTCGGATTCGTGCGGGCCAGGATCTCGGACGTAGCGGAATGAAACGGCAACAGCCAGACCAGGAAACCCGAAAAGGCCACCGAGACCACGACGCTGATAAAAAGATTGAGTACCGCCTTGATTCCCAGGTAGAGATCGCCTAAGGCTAATGCCAGGCCCGTCGCCATGATCGGTCCCATCAAAGGGGAGATGAGCATGGCGCCAATAATCACCGCCGGGCTGCTTTCCACCAAGCCGAACGTGGCGATGCCGGCGGAAAAGAAGATCTCGAGCCAGTAACTCAGGCTGGTGATTTCAGCGGCCGCGAAAACCTGCTCGCAGACCTTGGGCCTCTCGCCCGGCTGGATGCCAAGCCACGCCTGAAGCCGCCACCGGCCGACCTCGGCCGCCTGAATCTCTTCGGACATGGTCGTGCTTCCAGTATGCATCGGGTTGAATGGCGCAAACAACGCATTGGTGCCCCCGGTATCCAGCCCTACTGGCACACCGTGCACCCCGTCCCCAAGGGTCTCCAACATGGTTTCGTTAGACGGAGTGGCGCTGCTTGCAAAATCAATGGGCAAGCTAGCGGTCCGCGGCGCAAATGATGCACCTGATCCAACGCGCCGTGGAGCAGGCGTTTCGCCTGCCATGCCGGTATTCCTGCCGGCATTCCCCGAAGAACCTCGGCACGGACGCCGGCGTGGCAACCTAAAAGGTCGCTCCACGGGTCGTCTGTCCGGAGTGGATAAGATGCGTTTCTTGCGCCGCACTACACTAGCAGAATCGGTTATTCTGGACCTTCGGCCCGCGGGAGGGAACATGCTTCACAACCTGGAAACCTTGACTGGATCTTCCGTGATTGCGACGGACGGCGAGATCGGACGTGTTCGCAACTTTCTCTTCGACGGCCAGTCATGGACCATTCGCTATTTGGTAATCGACGTGGGAAGCTGGCTTGCGCGGCGGGATGTCGTGATTGCGATCACGGCGGTGGAGCAGCCCGATTGGGCGAAGAAAACCTTCCACGTCCACTTGACCAAGGACCAGGTCCGCCATTGTCCCGATGTCGATGCGGAAAAGCCGGTTTCGCGCCAGCAGGAAATCGCCATGAAGGAGTACTTTGGCTGGCCGGTCTATTGGGCGGACATTGAGTTTGGCGGTTCGTCTTTAGTTCCGTCCGGCAGGAAGTACCCGGTGAATACCAAGGAGGACTCGCATCTCCGCAGTGCCTGGGACGTGGTGGGTTACGAAGTGTGGGCCGCGGACAGCCAAATCGGACGCTTGGAGGGCTTCATCCTGGACGACGCCTCCTGGCATCTCGGCTACCTGGATGTCAAAGCCGGAGACTGGCTTTACAGCCGCTCGGTGCTGGTTCCCACTGGCTGGGTAAAGTCCATTTCCTGGGCCGATCGCCGCGTGAATTTGCGGCACGCCCGGGAACGGATTTAGCTTCGATCCTCCTCACACGCTCAGAACCGGGATGTGCGATTCCCGTATGATCCCATAGCCTTCGCCGTTGTCCCCCAGATGGCTTCGCCCAGGGCTGTGTCCCAGGACCAACACGTCGGCCTTCGCCCGCTCCGCCGCCCGGTTCAACAGCTCCGGAACATTGCCGCTATCGATGATCACTTCGGCCTGCGTGCCCACCTCCCGCTGAAGTTGGGCGATCTCCTTGATGGCGATGCCGACCAGCGTCTCCTTCCATGCGGGGTCCACATGGGATCCGCCGGGGCCCCACACCTCCACGCTGGCCGTGATGTGGACCAGCGTAAGCTTGGCATCGACAGCGGCGGCCATCTCCGCGGCCAGCGTCGCCGTGTGCGGGCTGCGCGGGCCCAAATCCACCGAGCAGAGGACGTGGCGGATCGAGAACTCGCGCGCCGGCGCCTCTTCCAGGTGAGCGCCCGTCCAGACCGGGCAATGGCTTTCGTGCAGTACCTTGGCTGTCACCGAGCCCAGCAGAAAGCGGTAGAACACCCCATGACCATGGGTCGACATCGCGATCAGATCGGCGTCCAGCTCGCGAGCCGTCTTCACGATTTCGCGGGCGGGGTCGCCTCTGAGCAGCACGCGTGTGACCGCAATCCCATCCAGCTCCGGCCGCAGCGCCCCATCCAGATCTTGCTCGGCCCGCTGGACGATGTGCGCGTGCCAATCCCGCGCCGTGATCTCGTCCCCGCTTTCCAGCGCGCCGGCGGGATAGCTGAGAGGCGGCACCACGTGCAGCAGGATCATTTCCGCATGAAAGCGGCGCGCCAACCAGGCGGCCTGGTGCACTACCTGCCGGGAAGTATCCGTGAACACAATCGGAACGAGAATCTTCTGAATGCTCAGCATTGTGCCACCTGTCGATTGACGGAACCCATGCCTAGCGGCGCTCGTCCCGGTGCGTTTCGCGAGGCATGGGCCTGCCTTGCCGCGCTGCACTTCGCTCCGCTTCCGAGCGGGGATGGAGCGCATGCGCCTCGGGGGGGCGCACCGAACCCCGCGCGAACCGCCGGATCGCGGGGTAGGGATGAACGTAGGCGCTCCGGTTGACCCAGGTCCTGCCCCAGCGTGCATTGTTCAGGAATACGGCGTGCGCGCCCCAGTCGAAGCGGATCCCTCCCGCTACCCAGCCCCACGGCGCGAAGAACCCGCCGATGGACACGCCGAACCCGAAGCGGATCGCGCCGCCGATCGCGAATCCCGGCCGTGGCGCGAAGAACACCACCGCCGGGTCGTAGTAGGGAACCACGATGTAGCCCGGATTCACCGGCATGATGGTGATGTACGGCCCGCCGCTCACCACGATCTGCCCGTTGCTCGTCAGGTAGCCGAAGCGTTGTGCGATGCCGCGCTGCCGCTGCACCGTGTCCATCACGTCCTGTGGCTGGGCCAGAAACGCGTTTCCGAGCTGCGTGGTCCAGTTCATGTCCGAATTCATCATGTCCAGCACCGACGGAAATGGCAGCAGCGCTTGCACGCTGGGATCCCAAGGCAGTTGATCCTCGGTAATGGCGTTGGCCAGCGCCTGCCCGGTCAGGTAATGGTGCTCATCCGCCCACTGGGCGGCCGCGGGGATATCGTTGGGGTAGGTCGCCGCAGCCAGGATTTGCGCCAGCAGCGGGTCCGGATACAGCGCGATCCGCGCCACCAGTTGGTCTAACTGTGCCGAGCTGAACGACGGGGGCGCCTGGCCAAAAGCAGGAGCGGCTGCAAGCACCGCCAGCATCGCCACTGCCGCTGCGGCGTTTCTCATTCTCTGCATCTATGATTTCCTCCAAACTCGAAGACGGGGCCGCGGCCGGGATCGTTACCATATCGTCGCCATATCCGTGCGGCGCGAGCTGTTCCGGCGGCGCTCGCCGCTTCGCATCCCGCCCCGTCTTTGTTAACCTGAACGGTAAGCTCTGGAAATCTATGCGGAAATGAGCTCGCCCCAGCCAAACTCAGCCTGGAAACGCCGCCTCAAGAACTGGTCGGACGCCGAATGGCTGCACCAGCACGAAGATAAGGTCCTCCTCGTCCTGACCCTGATTATCGGGGCCGTGGTCGGCCTCGTGGTCGCGGCCTTCATCTATGTCACCGAGAGTCTCGGTTCCCGGATGTACCCGGCGGGCGGCGCGGCCTGGCGGCGGCTGACCATCCCGGTCGCCGGCGCTCTCTTCACCGGCTATCTGCTCTGGCGCTATTTCCCCAACGCTCGCGGCAGCGGAATCCCGCAAGCCAAAGCCGCCTTGTTCCTGCGCGACGGCTTCATCACTTTTCGGACAGCGTTCGGGAAATTCTTCTGCTGTTCGGTCTCGCTGGCATCCGGCATCGCGCTGGGCCGCGAAGGCCCGTCGGTTCAGGTCGGATCCGGTCTGGCATCGGTCTTCGGCCGGCGGCTGGGACTGGGACCGGAGCGCATCCGCGCGCTGGTGCCCATCGGCGCTTCCGCTGCCCTGGCGGCTGCCTTCAATACCCCCGTGGCCGCCGTCCTGTTCACGCTCGAGGAGGTCATGGGCGACCTCCATGCGCCGGTGCTGGGTTCCATCGTGCTGAGCTCCGCCACCTCCTGGATCGTGCTCCACCTGCTCCTCGGCGACGAACCGCTGTTTCACGTCCCCGCCTATCAGCTCATCCACCCCGTCGAGTTCCTCTTCTATGCCGCCCTGGGCGTCGTCGGCGGCGGCGTTTCCGTCTGCTTCGTCAAGCTGCTGCTCTTCATCCGGCAGCGCTTTATGCAGTTGCCCAAGTGGAGCGAGTGGATGCAGCCGGCGGCGGGCGGCTTGCTGGTGGGCGTGATGGGATGGTTTGTGCCGCAGGTCTTGGGGGTCGGCTATGGCAATGTCAGCCTGGCGTTAAATGGCCAAATGGCCCTCGGGCTGATGGCCCTGCTGGTGCCGCTCAAGCTCATCGCCACCGCATCCTGTTACGGCACGGGCAACGCCGGCGGCATTTTCGGCCCCGCCCTGTTCATTGGAGCCATGATGGGCGGCGCGGCGGGCAGCGTGGTTCACCACCTGCTGCCGGATTATACCGGCAGCGTCGGCGCCTACGCCCTGGTGGGTATGGGAGTCGCCTTCGCGGGCATCGTCCGCGTTCCGCTCACTTCCGTCATCATGATTTTCGAGATGACCCGCGATTACTCCATCATCGTGCCGCTCATGATTTCCAACCTCATCAGCTTTTACATCTCATACCACCTGCAGCGCGAACCCATCTATGAAGCTCTTCAGCACCAGGATGGCATTCACCTGCCCGCGGGAGCACGGGACCGCCAGGGGATGCCCGTCGTCTGGGCCGCCGTGACTCCCGCCGAGCACGTTTTTTCCGGCAGTACCACGGTAGCGGACGCGGCCAGGTCTCTCGACGAAGAGCGCAATGCCGCCCCGGTTGTGAGCGAACACGGCCTGCTGGGCATGGCGTCCCTGGCTCAACTGCATAAGCATGTGGCGGAGGGGCACGGTGACTGGACCCTGGCCCAGGTCCTGCCCGCCTACGATTCCAGCGATCCGCTCACCGTCGAGAACTTCCCTCACTTGCACGTCGATCAGCCGCTCGATGCGGCCTTGCGCCACATGGCGCAAGCCAAGCTGAACGTGCTGCCGGTAGTGAGCCGGACCAACCTTCGCAACCTCCGGGGCGTGGTATCTCTTAGCGGCATCCTGCGCGCCTATGGCGTGACCGACACCGAAGAAGCAGCGGCTCCCGAACCGGCGCATTCCGTGACCCGCCGCTCGGGTGGGTTCCTGCCTGGCCTGATTGCCGCCACGCTCGGCGCGCTGCTGCTGGTCGGTTTCCTGAATTACTACTACCGTTCCGAGCGAACGGCCCGCGCCGACCGGTATTTTAAGGCGGGCAACGACCTGGTCCTGCACGACCGCAATCAGGAAGCCGTCGAGCAGTTTCGCAACGCGCTTTCCGTTTCACGCGACAACCAGGACTACCGGCTTGCCCTGGGCCTCACGCTGGTGACTACCGGCCGCCTCGAGGAAGCCTCCGTCTACCTGGAAGAGGTGCTGCGGCGAGACCCCACCAACGGCCGCGCCAATCTCGGGCTGGCCAGGATCGCGGCCCGGCAGGAGAGAACCGCCGACGCCGTCACCTGTTACCATCGCGCCATTTACGGAGTCTGGCCCTCCGATCAGGCAGCCAACCAGATGCAGGTTCGCTTTGAGCTGGCCGCCTTCCTCGAAAAGACGGGCTCGAAAACTCAGGCGACGGCGGAGTTGCTCGCGATCCTCGATCGTGTTCCCAACGATACCGCCGCCAGGAAGCGCGTCGGCCGGCTCTTGCTCGACTACGGATCGCCTGCACAATCGGCCGATGTATTCCGTGGCCTGGTGCGCGCCAACAATCGCGACGCGGAAGCATACTCCGGGCTGGGAGCGGCCGAGTTTGCCGCGGAGCGGTACGTCGCCGCCCGCGAGGCCTTCCGTAGCGCTTTACGCTGGAACCCCTCCGATGAAACATCCCAGCGGGAACTGGCGCTTTGCGATCGGATTCTGGAACTGGACCCGGCCGTTCGCGGGCTTGGTCCGGCGGAGCGGTATCGGCGCAGCGCGGCCCTGCTCGCCGCTGTCCTCGGCGCGGCGGAGCAATGTCTTCCCAAGGCCGGCCAGCCCGCGGACGCTCAGGCTCTTCGAACTTGGGCGGACACGGCGCGCCAGTCGCTCGCCCACCAGCCAGCTCGCCGGTCCTATGGCACTGCCGCCGAGTCCGATCTTTCGCTGGCGAAAGAGCTGTGGGCGGCCAGCCAGAAAATGTGTGGCGCGGCGCCCGGACTCGATGCGGCCACCGATCGCGTGCTTGCCGCCCTGTCGCGGTAGGGCTCTAGTCCCGCGACCGCGTGAAGTTGTGCTTTTGTACTACTATCCATCGCATTCTTCGTGCGCCGCGACGAATTGTGGGGCAGGTTTTTAACCTGCGGCGGATTGTCAATCCGCCTGCCGCCCTTGGACGCGCCCGCCACGGCCGCGGAGAATCGCCAACACCGTTTGCGGCTTGCCGCTATGTGGGGCGGGATTCAATCCTCAATCCTGCGCGGCGATTGGCAATCGCCGCGCGTGCCGGTTGCCAACCGGTACGCAGCTTGCCATCCTGCCCCACTGAAATCGCACCTCTCCTCGCGGTCGCCGTACTACCGCGATGCCATCACCGCCACAATGTGGATCCGCCGGTTCTTCTGCCAGCAGGCCTCGTCGTGCTCCTGGCATACCGGGCGCTCCTTGCCGTAGCTGATGATCGAAAGCTGGTCGCCGGGGATGCCCACCTGGACCAAATAGTCCTTGGCGGCCTTCGCCCGCGCATCGCCCAGCGCCAGGTTGTATTCGGCTGAGCCGCGCTCGTCGCAGTGGCCCTCGATGGTCAGCTTGTAATCCGGATAATCCTTCAGGATGTCGCGAAGTTCCGTGGAGTCCGCCTGCAGCGCGTTGATCGCATCCGGACGCAGCGTATGCTTGTCGTAGTCGAAATAGGCGTCCTCAATCCTGGCCAGAAGCTGGTCGATGCGCGCTCGCGTCGCCGCATTCGGGTAGTGCGGCGCTGGCGCGTTGGCGGTCTGGGTTGGCGCGGGGTTTTGCCGCATCGGCGTGGCGGCCCGCACCGGGGTGCTCGGGGCCGTAGCGGCGGGCGCCGGCGGCGGCGGTTTCACGGCTGTCTTCTTCGTGCACGCGGCGCCGATCAACGATATCGCCGCCACGGCGACTAGTACCAGTTCGCGAGTCTTCTTCATCTGCAATGACCCTCCACTACGATTCATACCGTTTTCGCGGCGCCAATCCTATCCTGTCCGGACAGGATTCTTTTGCGCCCCCCGATTGACTACACTGTGGGTGAGAGGACGCGAGATGCCCGAATGGTCCCGCGTGGGCGGGCTGGAGGAGAATGCCGGCGGGATTCGGCGCAAGCCCCCGTGGCTCGTGCTTTCCCTGGGCTTCGGAGGCTTGCTGGTCTTCATCGTCGCCGCCGCCATCGGCACGCTGGTGGTGCTCGACCGCGTCCGTCACCAGGAGACCCTCATCCGCCAGGCTTTTCTTCAGCGCCTCGGCGCCCTCGACCAGATCCGCGCGCAGATCTATTTGTCCGGCACGTACGTGCGCGATTTTCTCCTCTCTCCGGACACCAGCGGCGCACAAGCGCAGACTCTGCGCCTGGCCGCCCTCGAGCGCGACACTCACGCCGCGCTCCAGGCCTACTCGCGCATCCTGGAGACCGCCGAACGCGAGCCATTCCGGACCTTACAGAGTGAAATCGAGGCCTACTGGGGCGTCCTCGACCGCACGGTGGCATGGTCTCCGCGGCAACGCAACCGCCTCCGGTATTCGTTCTTCTACGATGAGCTGGTCCCGCGGCGCACCGCCATGCTTCAGATTGCGGACCGCATCGCGGCCGTCAACGAGCGCGGCCTCAGCCGCGCCGAGGAACAGTTGGCCGCTTCCTCCGACGGACTGCGCCGGTCTTTGGTCGTCACCTTTGGAATCGCGCTGGCCGGCGGCCTGGTGCTGGCGCTTTTGACCATCGGCTACACCCTCCGTCTCGAGCGCGAGTTGGAACGCCGCTTGGATGAGAATGCACGCGCCCGCGCCGATTTGCAGGAGCTCTCCGCGCGGCTCCTGCGCGCGCAGGAGAACGAGCGCCGCACGCTCGCCCGCGAGCTCCACGACGAAGTCGGCCAGTCGTTGTCCGCCATTCTCATGGAGACGGAAGGTGCCGCCTGCTCCGAGGATTCCGGCGAGATGCGCGGCCACCTCGCCTCCATCCGCACCCTGGCCGAAAAGACCGTCAACGAGGTCCGCGACCTCGCCCTGCTGCTCCGCCCCTCCATGCTCGACGATTTCGGACTGGTCCCCGCGCTCAACTGGTACGCGCGCGAGGTGACCAACCGTACCGGGCTCAACGTCGTGGTGGAGGCCGACGATGCCGCCGACAATCTCCCCGACGAACACAAGACCTGCATTTACCGCCTGGTGCAGGAGGCCGTAAACAACGCCGGCCGCCACGCCAACGCCCGCACGGCCGAGGTGGTGGTCAGGCGCGAGGATCGTAGGGTGCTCCTCACGGTTCGCGACGACGGCGCCGGTTTTGACACCCGCTTCGTCCGCGGCCTCGGCCTGCTCGGCATGGAGGAACGCGTCCGGCGCCTCGGCGGCAGCTTCCGCATCGACTCTAACCTGGGCCGCGGCACCGCCATTGAAGCCGAGCTGCCGGTGGCTGAGTTCGTCGCGGCAAACGGACATGATGCCTATTCGCATTCTGCTGGCTGACGATCATACCGTGGTGCGCGACGGCTTGCGGGCCCTGCTCGAGCGGCAGCCCGATATGACCGTGGTGGCCGAGGCCGCCGACGGCCGCGATAGCGTGCGCCTCGCCGAGGAGCAATCGCCCGATGTCGTGGTGATGGATATCACCATGCCCAACATGAACGGCATTGAAGCCACTCGCCGCATCCTCGCCGCCAGCCCGCGCACCGCCGTCGTGATCCTCAGCATGCACCAGGACGAGAGCTATGTGCTGCGCTCGCTGAAAGCCGGTGCCAAAGGTTACCTGTTGAAGGATTCGTTGCGCAGCGACATCGTCGACGCCATCCGCGCCGTCTCCCAGGGCCGCTCTTTCCTCACCCGAAAAATCAGCCGCATCATGCAGGAAGATTACGTGCGCCAGATGGAGCGCCGCGGCGTCGAGGACAGCTACGACCTGCTCACCGATCGCGAACGCGAAATCCTGCAACTGGTCGCCGAAGGCAAAGCCAATAAGGAAGTGGCCGGTCTTCTGAACATCGGTCTCACTACCGTGGAGACGCACCGTACCCACATCTTGCAGAAACTCGGCCTGCACAGCGTTCCGGAGCTGATCCTCTACGCCGTGCGGAAAAGCATCATCTCGTGAGTGGGTTTATTTCTTTCCGTGCGCCGCTTCCAACCCCGACCCGCGCTCCGCGTACTCCGGTTGCACGTTGACCACGCCGAACTGGCGGTCCGCCACTTCGCGGTTGGCCGCCATCATCCACATGAAACCGATCGTGCCGCCGGGCGCCGCCACGTTGGGATGGTAGCCCGCCGGCATCACCACCACATCGCCTTCGCGCACCGCCACCACCAGTTCCGGCCTCTGCGGATCGGTGTAGACAAGCTGCAAGCCCCAGGAGGGTGCGGGCATATCGATATACAGATAGGCTTCTTCGAGCATGGCGGCGTGCTCGTGTGGCGGCCAGGAGGTCCAGCCCCCCGGCTTGCTGAAGGTGACGCCCACCACGATTCTGCCGGCTGTCACGTTCTTGCCGATCAGGATATTGAGGTCCCGCTCCGTGGGAGGCGCTCCGGCGATGAAATGCAGCGTCGGATCGCTGCGCACGCCGGCGAACGAGATGAATTGCAGCGGGTATTGGCCGGTGACCGGCGCCGAAACTTCCGCCAGATCGCAGCCTGCGTCCGACGGGGCCACTTGGACCGCCGAGTCTCGCGGAACGTACAAAGCGTCGTAGCGGCCCATCTCGAAGCGCTTCCCCGCCGCCTCCACCGCCGCGCGGCCATTCAGGCAGATCAACCCGGTTTCATGCGTGCCCGTCGAAAACTCGAGCGGAGCGTCGCCGGAATCGAGAATGATCCTGCCGTAGTACAGGTTGGTTACCGCCGCTTTTTCCGGGGCCAGCCAGCGCGTGCGCCCCTTCTGTTTATTCGTCGCCCGGACCACGCAACTCTCTTGGTTTAGAATCGATGCCGCCATTTCTTATCCTGCCTCCTGAATCACAAGAATAACACCGGCGGCGAAGTACGCCGGCGCTACAATAAGGTTTTCCGGTAATCATGCTTACCCTAGAGAAGTTCTCGATTGGAGTGGGAGACCGCTTCGCCCATCAGGCCAAGGCGCAACTGACAGCTTGCGTCATGGCCGGGAAGTCCGGCGTCACCGTGATCCCCGTGTGGAACAAGTCGAATCGCGAGCACCTCATCGTCGGTTCCGAACCGGCCAGCGTGCGGGCCGCCGCCGATGCGGCCGTCCGTGAACTCGGCTGGAAACATCCCTACCACGTGGATGCCGATCACATCAACCTGGGCACCGTCGATCGCTTCATCGATGCCAGCGATTTCTATACGCTGGACGTCGCCTCGGCCATCGGCCAGCCCGCCCCCGCGGCGGACGTGGCAGCCTTCGTGGACCGCCATCCGGAGCTAATCGGGCGCTTGAGCGTCCCCGGAATCGCCGCGCCGTTTGCCACCACGCGCCAATCGGTCGAGGCCGTTGCCGCCAAGTATCTCTTCGCCGTCCAGGAAGCCGGGCGCATCTATCGCCACGTCGCGGAGCGCAAAGGCGCCGGCCATTTCGTCACGGAAGTTTCCATGGACGAGACCGACTCGCCGCAAACTCCTCCCGAGCTGCTCGTCATTCTGGCGGCCATCGCCGATGAGAAGATCCCCATCCAGACCATTGCCCCCAAGTTCACCGGCCGCTTCAACAAAGGCGTGGATTACGTTGGCGACCTCGCGCAATTTGAGAAGGAATTCAACGACGACCTGGCCGTGATCGCTTACGCCACCGGGCAGTACCAGCTTCCGCGCAACCTCAAGCTGAGCGTGCATTCCGGCAGCGACAAGTTTTCCATCTACGCGCCCATGCGCCGGGCGCTCCGCAAATTCAACGCCGGCGTGCACCTCAAGACGGCCGGAACCACGTGGCTCGAGGAGCTGATCGGCTTGGCGGAAGCCGGCGGCGACGGCCTCAAACTGGCCAAGGAAGTCTACACCGAGGCCTTCGCCCATCGCGACGAATTGTGCGAGCCGTACGCCGCCGTCATCGACATCCACTACGACCGCTTGCCCTCGCCCGCCGAGGTCCAGGGCTGGACCGCGCAGCAATACACCTCGGCGCTGCGTCACGATCGATCCAACCCCGGATTCAATCCCGACGTGCGCCAGTTGCTGCACGTGGGCTACAAAGTGGCCTCGAAAATGGGCGCCCGATATCTGCACATGCTCGAGCAGTGCGAAGGGTCGATATCCCGCAACGTCACCCAAAACCTTTTCGAGCGCCACATCCGTCCCCTCTTCCTGGAGAACTAGCATGCACTTGTGGGGCAGGATTGTATCCTGCGGCGGGTTTTCAACCCGCCTCTTGTTCTTGTTTGCCTCCGCCCTAGCCCTATTCTCCGCCTACGCGCAAGACACGCGCACCGTCACCGAGCCGGTGATTCCGCCAAGCTGCTTTGTCCTAACCGCCAAACTCTCTGCGATTAACGGCAAGACGCTGCCCGACACCGACGAAGGCAGCCTCGACACCAACCGCATTCAGAAGGCCCTCGACGCCTGCCCCAAAGGTTTCACCGTCGAGCTGAAACCCGACGCCGCGCACGACGCCTTCCTCTCCGGCCCGCTCGACCTGCGGGCCGGCGTCACCCTTCGCATCGATGCCAGCACCACCCTGTTCGGATCGCGAGACCCGCGCGTATACGAGGTCAGCCCCGGCAGTTGCGGCGTCGTGAGCCAGACTGGACGCGGCTGCCGGGCCTTGATCAACGGCAGCAATGTCGCCGGCGCCGCGGTGATGGGTGATGGCATCGTCGATGGCCGCGGTTGGGCCAAGCTCATCGGCAAGGACGTCTCCTGGTGGGACCTCGCCGAGCAGGCTCGCGCCGGCGGAAGCCAGAATTGCCCCCGCCTGATTGTGCTTTCGCGCTGCGACAATTTCACGTTGTACCGCATCACGCTGAAGAATTCCGGCAATTTCCACGTCGCCTACAGCGGCGGAAACGGATTCACCGTCTGGGGCGTAGTCATTCACACGCCCGGCAAGGGCGCGCGCAACACCGACGGCATCGACCCCGGCGGCTCCACCAATGTGACCATCACCCACTGCTTCATCTCCACCGGCGATGACAACGTGGCCATCAAAGCCGGCGCCCATTGCTCCCACATGACCATCGCCCACAACCATTTCTACGCCGGGCACGGCATGTCCATCGGCAGCGAGACCAGCGGCGGGGCCGATTCCATCCGCGTCACCGACCTTTCGATTGACGGCGCCGATAACGGTCTCCGCATCAAGTCGAACTCCAGCAAGGGAGGCCTCGTCCAGGACGTGGTCTACCGCGACGTGTGCATTCGCAACACCGCGAACCCTATCTTGATGGATTCCGACTACGAGCACTTCGGCAACGGCGGCGACCATCTGCCGATGTTCACCGGAATCGAGCTGCACGATGTGTGGGTGGAGGGCGGCAAGGTCACATTGCAGGGTTTCGATGAGAAGCACCGCCTGGGGATGACGTTCGACAACGTGCACCTCGCCGGCACAACCCTGGTGGCCGGGCATGCCGACCTGAAGTTCGGCGAGGGGCCGGTGATAACCCCGAACGCCTGCCAAGACAAGTTCGTGCCCATGCCATGATGGTAGAGGCCGGGCAACTTGTCCGTGCGTAGCCGGATGCCCGGCCCTTTCTAAATGCCCAACCAAATCCAACTCTCGGACGCCGGCGCGTCGCGCCGCTTCCTTCCTCTGCTGCTGCTGTTATTCGCCGGCAGCGGTTGTTCCGCGCTGATCTATGAAATCGTCTGGTACCAGTTGCTGCAACTGGTGATCGGCTCCACGGTGATTTCACTGGGTGTACTACTGGCCACTTTCATGGGCGGGTTGTGCCTGGGCAGCATGGCTCTGCCGCGTATCCGCCCTCTCGCCGGGCGGCATCCCTTGCGCGTATATGCGCTGGTCGAAATGGGAATCGGGATCTGCGGAATCCTGGTGTTGTTCGGGATGCCCCTGGTCGACCGCGTTTACGTGGCGGCGGTGGGGCACGGTTTGCCGGCCATGTTGCTCCGCGCGGTGGTGGCGGCCGCCTGTCTGCTGCCCCCCACGGTGCTCATGGGCGCATCGCTGCCGGCCGCTTCCCGATGGCTTAAGGCCACTCCCGAGGGCGTTTCCTGGATGGGCCTCTTGTACGGCGGCAACACCGTTGGGGCCGTCTTCGGTTGCCTGCTGGCGGGGTTCTATCTGCTGCGCGTCTATGACATGGCCGTGGCCACTCTGGTGGCCGCGGCCATCAACGCCGCCATCGCTTTGATCGGTTTCGGCATGGCCTCGCGGACGCCGCACCAGGCGGGCGTCGAAGAGCCGCCCGCGACGCCGGTGGCGGAGGCTGCCCCCGCGCCGGGTTCCTGGCCGATCTATGTGACCATCGCACTTTCGGGAGCGTGCGCGCTCGGCGCAGAGGTGGTTTGGACGCGCCTGTTGGGGCTGCTTCTGGGTGCCACGGTCTACACCTTCTCCATCATTCTGGCGGTCTTCCTGGCGGGCTTGGGGATCGGCAGCGCCGTGGCGGCGGCGCTCGTGCGCGGCGTCGCCCGGCCGCGCCTGGCCATCGGCTGGTGCCAAATGCTGCTAGCCGGCGCCGTCGCATGGACCGCCTACATGCTCGCTAACTCGCTCCCGTATTGGCCCATCAACCCGCTGCTTTCCACCAGCCCCTGGTTCACGTTCCAGATCGATCTGGCGCGCGCGACTTGGGCCATCCTGCCCGCCGCGTTGCTGTGGGGCGCCAGTTTTCCGCTGGCCCTGGCGGCCGTGGCCTCGCCCGGCCGCGATGCCGGGCGGATGGTGGGCGGCATCTACGCCGCCAACACCGCCGGTGCGATTGTGGGCGCACTCGCCTTCAGCATGATTCTGGTTCCCGCCGTCGGCACGCAAGGCTGCGAGCGCGCACTGATCCTGCTCTCCGCCGTCAGCGCGCTCTTCGCCCTGGCGCCGCCTCTGCGGCCCAAGCCTGGCGTGCTCTTGCTGGCCGCCGCCCTGGTGGCCGCCGTTTTCTTGGCCCTGAGCGTCTCCGGGGTCCCATCCATGCTGATCGCCTATGGCCGCCGCATCACGATCTCCGCGGGCAGCTCGGAGATTCTCTACGCCGGTGAAGGCATGAACGCCTCCATCGCCATCTCGCGCTGGAACGACGGAGCGGTCCAGTTCCACGTCAGCGGCAAGGTGGAGGCTTCCACGGAACCCTACGACATGCGCTTGCAGCGCATGCTCGGCCACATGCCCGCGCTGCTGCACCCGAACCCCCGTTCGGTGCTGGTGGTGGGCTTCGGCGCGGGCGTCACCGCCGGCTCGTTCGTGTTGCACCCCGAAGTCAAGAGAATCGTCATCTGCGAAATGGAGCGCATGATTCCGCCCGTGGCGACGCGCTTCTTCGGCAAGGAGAACAACCACGTTCTCAACGACCCGCGCGTCGAGATGGTCTACGACGACGCGCGCCACTTCGTCCTGACCACCCGCGAAAAGTTCGATGTGATCACCTCCGACCCGATTCATCCGTGGGTCAAAGGCAGCGCCACACTTTACTCCAAGGAGTACTTTGAATTAGTAAAACAGCACTTGAACCCGGGCGGCATTGTCACCCAGTGGGTGCCCTTGTACGAGAGCGACCTGAGCACGGTGAAGAGCGAGCTGGCCACCTTCTTCGACGTGTTTCCGGACGGAACCGTCTGGGGCAACGACACCGCCGGGGGCGGTTATGACACCGTCCTGCTGGGCCAGGCCGAGCCCACCAAAATCGACGTGGACCAACTGCAAGCGAAGCTGGAACGCCCGGATGAGGCGCGCGTGGCCGCCTCCATGCGCGAGGTGGGTTTCAACTCGGCGATCGCGTTGCTCTCCACCTATGCCGGCCAGGGCCCGGACCTGAAGTCCTGGCTGATGGACGCCGAGATCAACCGGGATGGCAACCTGCGCCTGCAATACCTGGCGGGCCTGGCTCTGAACAACAGCATGGAAGGAGCCATTTACAGCCAGATGCTGACGTATCGCCGCTACCCCGAGAACCTGTTTATAGTCTCCGACCAGCTCCGCCCCGCGCTGATGTCCGCGCTAGGCGAGTAGGGGCCGGGCACGCCCGCTCACCAGCCGTGCCGCCCGGCCTCCACGCGCGCCAGCGACACAACCGTGGGTTGCACCAGCGCCCGGTATTCCGCGGTGCGCATGTGAACGACATCGTGATGCGTTCCCGCGTTGAAAGCGATCGTGTCCTCGCCGGCGAGGCTGCTGTCTAAGTACACGGGAAGGTCGTACAGGCTTCCGACGGGCGGCATCGCGCCCAGTTCGCAATCCGGAAAGAGCTTGCCGAGTTCCTCCTCCGTGGCCAGCCGCGCGTGGGTGAGCCCCAGCGTGAGCCGGACTTCCTGAAAATCGATCAGCCTGGTGGCTGGGACCACCATCATGCGATACCCGTCGTCGCCGAATACGACGACGGTTTTAGCGACCTCCCGTGCGGGCAGGTGCTCCGCCGATGCGACCTCGCGGGCCGTGAAGGCGGTGGGATGAACGGTGTGCGTATACGCGGCGTGATTCGCCTCGAGGAAATTGCGCAGTTTCTCCAAGAGTGGCATAGCAACCTCCGCTGATTCGAATTGTACGCCCGAAAGGGCGGTGATGTAACATATCATGGTGAACCTTCAAAAGAGATCGATCCTGATTCTGGCCGGATTGGCGATTACGGCCTGGGCCCAACTGGCGCCGCCGGCACGCGTGATCCCGCTTTATCCGGGCGTGGCTCCCGGTTCGGAGAATTGGAACTATCCGGAGAGGGTCGCCGGCACTCCGGACCGGCCGCAGGCGCAGAATGTCGTTCGGCCGGTGTTGCTCTATTACCCAGCCGGGAAAGCCAATGCCGTGGGTACGGCGATGATCGTCGCGCCCGGCGGCGGCTTCCGCACCCTGATGATGTCGTACGAAGGAGTGGATGTCGCCAAGCGCCTGAACCAGATGGGCGTCGATGCGTTTGTGTTGAAGTACCGCACCACCTACGTCGACCCGAATGCGCCGCCTGCCGCCGCGGCCGGAAGGGGGCCGGCCACCAACGGTCCGCAAGCCGGCCAGAATGTGCGTGAGTTGGCGGGCAAGGACGGCCAGCAAGCCGTGCGCCTGCTGCGCCAGCGCGCGGCCGAATTCGGCGTGCTCCCCAATCGCATCGGCATCATTGGTTACTCGGCCGGCGGCGCCGTGGTCCTCTCGACGGTATATGGTCCCGCCGATGGAAGGCCCGATTTCGCCGCCGCCATCTATGCCGCCGGCGCCAACTCCAATCCACCGCCGGAAGGCCCCGCCCCGTCGCTGTTCATCGCCGTAGCGTCGGACGACCAGTCCGTCGGAATGCAGGGCTCGATTGACCTGTTCGGCGCCTGGATCAAAGCCAAGGTCCCCGCCGAGCTGCACGTCTTCCAAACCGGCCAGCACGGCTTCGCCAAAAAGGGTGGCGGCGCCGACCACTACCTGGACCGCCTGGAGGAGTGGCTGAAGCTCAACGGTTGGCTGAGCAAGGGTTCGAAGTAGAGCGATCAAATCTCCGGCACGCCGCACGACTTGAGGTACTCAGCAATCGCGTCGTACCTCGAAGGCGGACGCGTCCAGTCGGACGAATCGCCTTTCGGCACCCAGATGATCATCCCTTCACGCGCCCGAGTGAGTAAGACCCGATACTTATTCAGCACGTACTGGCGCCTGGTGGCGTCACGCACAGTCTGCCAGTGGGTCCCCTTGAATGCCCGGACATGCCAGTCACCGCTGTCCGGCACGAGATCTGTGTCCCAGCAAACCCCCGTCCAGTCCAATTCCAGACCTTGAATGCCAAACTCTGTTGCGGGCGTTTCCAGGTAGTATGACGATCGCACGTCGGAACTTCTATTGAGGAACCAGTTCTCAACGTCCAATTCTACTCGAACGTCGAGACCGTAGGCTCGCAGGCGGCGGGCGCCGCTACTCGCAATCAAGCCGATTCTCCGAGTGCCGCGCTGGCGGCGTTTAAGCCATTCCCGTGCCTTCTCGAACTCCCGGGTCATCACGATCGGAAAGTCCGGGCAGGATGCCAGAGCAGACCGGGCGTTCTCGACCTGCTGCAAAAGCAAATGCGCAACGAATTCCGACACTGCCTGAGCCTTGTAGGACCGAAGGGAGACATCGAGATGGATCGCGTCGTCCTCGCACACGCGAATCTCACTCGGGCGCGCGTCAAACAGCAAGTCGGCGCGGTCCCCGGCATCACCTTTGACCGCGTGCGGCGAAACGAGGACGGTCCAATGCTGGAAACGATCCGCCAGTGCCCGCCCCCACTCGCCTAAGCCCGCTTCGCCTGTGTTGATCTCCTGCCCGCTGCCCACCAGGGCGACGATGACCGCCCATCCTTCGTGCCGGTCCATGATGTCGAGCATGATCTCGGGCTCGGATCGGTCGCGTTTGAACTTCCTCTGCGACTGCTCCCGATTCCATGCCCGTTGTGCTTCGTCGAATACGACAACCCGATCGGGCGGCGGCGGCGATGATGTGAAGTGCGCATCGATGAATCGGTGCACGTTCTGGATAAACGTCGAGACCCGCCGGCGCGACTCGGCGATCGATTGCCCGGTGCGTTCATGGTGGTCGCGGGCCAGTGCCTCCGAGAGCACCTTTACCAGAGGGCCGTTACCAGAGAGGAACACGCCCAGTGAGCCCTCGTGCAATTCCCTGTTGTGAATGATGTTGAGGCCGGCCAGCGTCTTCCCAGAACCGGGCACGCCCGTTACGAAACAGATGAGCTTGCTCCCTTCCTGGCGTGCCTGTTCAATGGCCCGCATAACGGCCGCACTCGTCTTAGTGAGGTTCTCTGCCCCTGCGTGGCAGCGCGAGATCTCGCGGACATTTTGCCCTTCGTAAAGAACCCGCGCGGCTTCCACAATAGTCGGGGTGGGCGCGTACTCCGCGGTGTCCCATCTAGCGGGATCGATAACATCCGGATTTGGGGAATGGTACCGCACAACGGCTTGCTCGACTACCCCTCCGAGCGAGTGCGCATTTGCAAACCAGAGGGGCGCTACCCAATCGATTACCTTCTCCAAAGGAGGCAACTGTTCTTCAGCCTGTGTGGCGACCAGAACGGGAACCAGAACTCGCTGACGGCTCTCACGGTGGAAGTCCCGCAAATCCAGGCAGTAGTCCTCCACTTGAAGTCGGGCTTCGCGATCATACTTGCGACTGCCGCACTTGAACTCTATGACTAAGATCAGATCCTCGGCGAGAATGACAACGTCGATTCTCTTCCCGCGCCTCGGGATCGGGTACTCAAACAGCAGGTGCCAGTTGCGCGAGTAGTGCGGCCTGAGAGCCGACCGGAGAATCGCGATCTGTTGGCGCCAGGCTTCCAGTTGTTCAGCAGTGAGTTCCGTCAGCGCCCGGCCAGCCACAGCCGAGAGCCGGCCGACGATGAAGTGCTCGTCATGTGCCAGGAATTCCGGAACCGGAGCGTGGTAGAGGGCCGGCACGACTCTTCAGTGTAAGCGTCCGAGGGCGTCTGGATGGGGATTGGTAGGCCCGGTTGGACTCGAACCAACGACCCTCAGCTTAGAAGGCTGATGCTCTATCCACCTGAGCTACGGGCCCACATCTCTAGTTTAGCGTGGCAAGCCGGGGCCGCGGTGCTGTATATTGAGACGTGGTTCGAACCCTCGCTGTTCTTCTTTGCCTCTCGGCGGCGGTCCTGTGGGCTGCCGACTCCGCGAGCACGCCCGCCGGGCGCTGGCGGACCTTCGACGATAAAACCGGCAAGGCTAAGGCCATCATCGTGCTGTACGAAGAGAAGGGGCTGCTGTTTGGGCGCGTGGAAACGCTGGTCGATCCGGACGCGGTCAAGATCTGCGACAAGTGCAGCGACGAACGCAAAGGGCAAGCGGTCACCGGCATGGTGGTCGTGCGCCGAATGAAGAAGGACGGCGATGAGTACACCGGAGGCGACATCCTCGACCCCAAGAACGGGTCGGTGTACCGCTGCAAGATGCGCCTCGTCGACCAGGGGCGCAAGCTCTCGGTGCGGGGCTATCTGGGCTTTTCGCTGTTCGGGCGCTCGCAGACGTGGATCCGCGACGATGGGGGGCAGGAACATGAGTAATCACAGCCGCCGCGAATGGATGGGAGGGGCCGGGCTGGCTCTGCTGGCCGGCCGGCTGCGGGCGCTGCCTCTGGCACAGATCAAGCTCGGGGTGACCACCGACGAGATCGACGACGACGTCCTCACCGCCGTCAAGTTTCTGCGCGAATACGGGTTGAGCTGGGCCGAGGTGCGGAACATCTGGGGCAAGTACAATACCGAGCAGCCGATGGAGAGGATCCGCGAGGCGCGCGGCATCTTCGACCAGAACGGCATCAAGGTGTCGATCGACGACACGCCATTCTTCCGGATTCCGCTGCCGCCCGAATCCGCCGAGGGGCAGCGGATCCTGGATGAACAGTGGGCCTTGCTGAATACGTCGATCGAGCGGGCCAAGGCGTTCGGCACCGAGAAACTGCGCGTTTTCGCGTTCATGGCGAGCGGCGGCGGCGCTACCTCGGATAGGAGCCTTGCGCGGATCTACGAACTGCTGGGCGAGGCCGCGCGGCGCGCCAGGCCGGGCGGAATCCGGCTGGCGGTGGAGAACCTGGGCGGCGGATGTGTAGCAACTGGAGCGCAAGCGGGCGAGATGCTGAAGCGCGTCAAGGCGGACAACCTCGGGCTCACGTGGGACCCCAACAACGCGGGCGAATCCGGCGAGCAGGCGTTTCCCGATGGCTACCGCAAGCTGGACCCGGCGCGCATTTTCCATGTGCATCTCCGCGACTACAAGCACCAGGACGGGAAGGTGGTGTGGACCGCCGTGGGCGAAGGCGAGTTCGACAACCTGGGGCAGATCCGCGCGCTGCTGAAGGATGGGTACAAGGAGACCTTCACGCTAGAAACGCACTGGCGGGACCCGAAGGGCAAAGCGTACTCGAGCGCGACATCGCTCAAGGCGCTGCTGAAGGTGATCGAGCGCGTGTAGAGGTGAGAGACGGAGTCAGAGTCCGGCCGGTTCTGGCCCTGATCGGCTTCACCGCGGCCATTGCTCAGATCGTGCTGATGCGCGAGCTGATGGTGGTCTTCTGCGGCAACGAGATCTCGCTCGGGCTGATGCTCGGGAGCTGGCTGTTTTGGACCGCGGTGGGCAGCGGCATCGCCGGCCGCTTCGCGCGCGAACCCCGACGCCTGATGGCCAGCCTGGAAGCGCTGGTGGCGGTGGCGCTGCCGGCGACCATCCTGGCGGTGCGGGCGAGCAGAGCAGCGCTGGCAACGGTCCCGGGAGAAAGCCTGGGGCCGGGGCCGATGCTGCTCGGTTCGCTGGCGACGCTGAGCCTGTTCTGCATGCTATCGGGCGCTTTGTTCGCGGCCGGCAGCAGGCTCTATGGGGATGACGTGGCCACTTCCACGGGTTCGGTGTACCTGCTGGAGGCGCTGGGGTCCGCCGCCGGAGGCATGCTGGCCGGGCTGGTGCTGGTGCGAACTGTCGCGCCGCTCGAGATTGCATTGGGGCTGGGCCTGCTCAATCTTCTGGCCGCGGCGAGCCTCGTAATCCGCTCGCGGTTGGCGCGCGGCGCGGCGATGGGCGCACTCGCCGGTATCGCCGTGTTGCTGGCGCTTCCGTTCGGTATTCCAAGGCTGGAAGCAGTTTCCCTGGCGCGCTTCTGGCGCGGCTTCCACCTGGTGGCGGACCGCAACTCGGTTTACGGCAACCTGGCGGTGGTGCGGACGGACGGCGTCAGCAGTCTTTACGAGAACGGGCTGGACCTATTCAACGTGCCCGACCCGGCGGCGGCGGAGGAAGCGGTGCACTACGCTCTGCTCGAACACCCTTGGCCCCGCAGCCTGCTGCTGATCGGCGGGGGCGTCAACGGAAGCCTGGCCGAAGCGCTCAAACACGCCAGCCTGGAGCGGGTCGACTACGTGGAGCTCGACCCCGCCATCCTGGACCTCTTCCCCATACGGAAGGACCCGCGCGTGCACGTGCACGTGACCGACGGGCGCCTGTTTTTGAAGACCACGGCATCCACCTTCGACGTCATCATCGTGAACCTGCCGGACCCGCAGACGGCGCAGTTGAACCGGTTTTACACGCTGGAGTTTTTCCGGGAGGCGGCGAGGAAGCTCACCGGGAGCGGCGTCCTGGCGCTGCGGCTGACGGCGGCGGAGGACTACATCAGCCCGGAACTGGCGGCGTTTCTGCGCTCGATTTACAAGACCCTGCGCGCGGTATTTCCGGAGGTCACGGCGATTCCGGGCGAAAACGTTCTCTTCTTCGGCGCCAAGCGACCGGGGGTTCTGGCGGCCGGCTCCGAGGAGTTGCTGGCGCGGCTGCGGGCGCGGCACCTCAAAACCAGCTACGTGCGCGAGTACTACATTCCGTTTCGCATGATGCCGGATCGCATGGCCGATCTCGACCGGCAGATCGAGCCGCGGCCGGAGACGCCCGTGAACCGCGACTTCGCGCCGGTGGCCTACTACTTCGACGTGGCGCTGTGGAGCAGCCGGTTCAACCACGGTTATCGCGACCTGTTCGGCGCCATGGCGGGCGTCGACTTTCGCTGGCTGGCGGGCGGGCTGGGCGCGCTCCTGCTAGTGCTGGCAGCCAAGAAGCGGCGGGCCCGGACGGCCGCGGCCTGCTGCACCGCCGCCATGGGGTTCACGATGATCGGGCTGGAGATGCTGCTCCTGCTTGCCTTCCAGGCGATCTACGGGTACGTCTACCAGCAGCTTGCCGTCATCATTGCCGCCTTCATGGCGGGGATGGCGCTGGGCAGTTGGCTGGCCCTGCGCGCGCCGGCGAGGCGGGGGATACGCACCCTCGTGATCTTGCAGGTTGGGGCGGCCATGGCGCCGCTGCTACTCTGCGCGGTGTTCGAGGCCGTCAGCCCGGCGGCGTTTCCCGTATTGGCCCTCCTTTGCGGGATGCTGGGCGGCTACGAGTTTCCGGTGGCCAGCAGGATCTTTTGCGCGCGCAATCCGGGGACGCTCTACGCACTCGACCTGGCGGGGTCCTGCGTGGGCGCGGTGCTGTTCAGCGTCTACTTGATCCCGGTGTTCGGCTTTCTCAAAACGGCCCTGCTGGCGGCGATGGTGAGCCTGGCGCCAGCGGTGATGGCGGTTCGTTCGGCGGCGGAAAGACCAGCGCGGTGAAGCGGAAGATATCGGTGTCGGGACTCTGCCAGCAATTCTTGGACAGACCGGCCTTGTAACAGGTCTCATCGAGAAAGGTGGTGCGGTCCCACTTTTCCTCTACCGGAACCTGGGGGAGCAGTAAGCCCTCGATGTCGCCTTGCTTCATGATGAGGCCGTCCCGTCCCACGCGAATCTCCTTGACGTCGAGCACGCGGCGCATCGGGGAGAGGACGGAAACTTCATACTCGAGCGCACCCAATTCGCCGGCGGAGACGGGGCGGAAACGCGAGTCCCGCAAGGCAGCGAACGCGGCCACGTCCCGAACGGTAGCCCAGAGCGGCTTGACGGGCGCCACGTAGCCGATGCAGCCGCGCAGTTGGCCGTGCTCGTTGAGGGTGACGAAGGCGCCGCGCTCCTGATCGAGCGCCTCGAGCCCGGCGGGTGGCGAGTAGTCGTACTGCTTGTGATCGCGGACGGCCGTTTCGACGGAGTTGCGGGCGATTTTGAGCAGCTCGTCTTTCGCCCGCTGGCTGAGCGAGAAGGGCGCCTCGGCGGAGCCGGCGCGCGCCTGGGGTTTCACGAAAGCCACGGCGCCGTAGCCCACCACGCGGGACTTGTCGCCGCCCGGCGTATCGCCGGAGTTGGCATAATCCAGCACCTTGGCCTGCGAGGCGCCCAGGCGCTCGGAAGCGATCATGGCGGCGATGATGGGGCCTCCGCCGCAGGCCTCCCAGATTTGCGACTCGAAGTTGCGGGCCATGCTGAGGTAGTCCCACTCTTCAATGGCTTTCAGCGTTTTGTGGTCGATCTTCTCGGCCACGTCGTAGGGATGGTAGTGCGAGAGGTCGGAACTGGCGACGATGAGGGTATTGGTGCCCTGGATCAGCTTGGCGAGGGCCAGCCCCAGCGCGCGGCAGTTTTCGTAGCTCTGGTCGCCCATGACGATGGGCACAAGCTGGAACTGGCCGAGCACGCGCTGGAGGAAGGGGAGCTGATCTTCGAGAGCGTGCTCGGGCTTGTCGGGCGTGGGCGTGTGTCCCAGGCCCGAAAGCTTGATGGACTTGCTCATGGCGGCGAGCTTGGCGGCGAAGGCCCGGTCCACGGGGACCTGGCCAAGCGGCGTGGTGTAGGCAGCGCCGTCGTACACCGAGGAGAAACCGAAAGCTTCGTAGTGCGAGGGCGCGATGACCACGACGCGGTCGAACTTCCTGCCTTTGAGCAAGGCATAGGAGAACGCAGCCACCTGCCCGGCATACTGATAGCCGGCATGGGGCGCGACCAGCGCCACTACGCCGGTGAGCGGCGGAGGCGTGGCCTTGGCCAGGAAACCGTCCACCATTTTCGTAAGTTCGGCGGGGTCGGCCGGATAGAACGATCCGGCGACGGCGGCGGGGCGCACCTTGGCGGACTCGGCGGAACTGACGCCCCTGGGGCGGACCAGAACAAACCCCGCCACCAGCGCGAGCGCGATGACAACAACAGTTAGAATTCTCATAAGTGAAGTAATCCGTCCCAAACTCCCGGGATGACTTGTTGGCAGTACTGACATTTGCCCCGGTTGAGGTGAATGGCCCTCACCTCGAAGCCGACGCGCTCCACCAACACGCGACGGCACTTGGGGCAGTAGGTGTTCTCGGCCGGATTGCCGGGAATGTTGCCGATGTAAACGTAGTGCAGGCCTTCGGCGTCGCAGATGGCTTTGGCGCGCTCGAGGGTGGGCACGGGCGTCAGCGGAAGGTTCTTGAGGAGATACTCCGGATGGAATTGCGAGAAGTGCAGCGGAACGTCGGGGCCTAACTCCGTTTTCACCCACTGGGCGAGCGACTTAAACTCCTGGTCGGAGTCATTCAAGGTGGGAATTACCAGGTAGACGATCTCATTCCAGGTGCCCAGTTTGCGAATGGAGACTAACGTGTCGAGGATAGGCTTTAACTCGCCGTTGACCACTTCCTTGTAGAACTTCTCTGAAAACGCTTTGAGGTCGACCTTGATGGCGTCCACGCGGCGGCACAACTGTTTCAGAGGCTCTTGCTGAATGTAGCCTCCGCTGATGACCACGTTCTTCACGCCGGAAGAGCGGCCGGCCTCCGCGGTATCCATGACGTACTCGGAAAAGACAACCGGCTCGCTGTAGGTGTAGGCGATGGAATAGCAATGATACTGCCGCGCCAGGGCGGCGACGTTCTTGGGTGGGAGATAGGTGTTCTCGACCTGTTCGGGGCGGGACTGGGAGATCTCCCAGTTCTGGCACATCTTACAGTTGACGTTGCAGCCCGCGGTGGCTATGGAGAAGGCCATGGTGCCGGGGGCAAAATGGAACAAGGGTTTCTTTTCGATGGGGTCGACATGGGCGGCACAGACGCGGGAGTAGACCAGGGAGTAGTAAGTGCCGCCGCGATTCTCGCGCACGCCGCAGTAACCGCGCTCATGGTCGTCGATGACACATTCGCGGGGGCATAACTTGCACTTGATCTTCTTATAGGGCAGTTTCTCGTAGAAGCGGGCTTCGATGGTGAACTGGGCGTCGTTGGCGGCGGGCTTGGCGAGGGCGCGTTCGGCGGCGCAGGCCGCCAGGCAGGGCAGGGTAGCGGTCTTGAGAAATGCCCGGCGGTCCATGTCAGATCTCCACTTTTTCGATCCGGTTGGGGTCGTTGGTTCCGAGCTTGTGCCGGGGATCGGACGCGGTGGCGATGTAGACCGGTTCGCGCTTGACACTCCGCAGGGACTGGAGCCCCTTTTCGGCCCGTTTTTGTTCGATGATTTGCCACCCGGTGTAATCGAGCGCCACCGGGTCGCGGGAAGTCAGAATGCCGTTGAATGGCCAGGACCACTGCGGCATATAGGAAGGCCCGCCGTCATACTGGGGCGCGATGGCATCGCAGATAGTCAGCCTCACCTTCTGGCGGATGGGCGGCAGCATGTTGACATCGGCGACGTAGGGATCGCCGGCATTGGTGTGGTACTTGTTGGGGTTGTTGATGGCGCCGAACAGGTTCTTGAGGGCCATGGTGACGCCCACAATGCCATGGTCCTTGAGCACCGGCAGGTTGACGACGGCGTCGCAGGTTCGGGTGAGGGTGGTGGAGAGGAGACTGCCCACGCTGCCATAGATGGCGAGATCGGATTCGTAACCGGCGGCATCGTTGCCGATGTAGCGGATGCGATCCTTGCGGGAGGAGACGGGGAAACCGGCGGCCTCGAGGTCGGAGTCGAGGCGGTCCCAGACGACGATGTTGGCGCGCGGAATGCCGGCCTGCTGGAGGCGCTCGCAGACGGCATCGACGAGCGCAATGTGGGTGGAAGCGCCGCGGCCGGAGAGACAGTTGACTTTCAGGCCGACCACCTCGGTGGGGCGGGCGATGCGCTTCCAGGCTGCAATGGGGGAATCGGCGTCGTAGAGGGACTGGATGGCGCGGTCGAGGACGGCCAGGAGACGGGCGGAATCGAGGGAGGCGCCGGGGGGGCGAAGGGAGGGGTCGCGGGCGATGACGACTCTCGATTTGGGGGGGGCGGGGGTGGGGGTGGCGGGGGCGGGGAGCGCGGCGGCTAGACAGGCGCGGAGGAGATTGCGGCGACTCGTGCCGGGATTTCGATCCATACGAAGCTCCCTCGGCCGGCCGGAGGAAAACAGGAGGCCCAACTCTGTTATAGCACCGGGCGGGGGGGAGGGGGGAGGGGGCAATACGGTGACGGCGAAGCCACGGTTGGCAGACAACGGAAAACGACGGTCTGCTCCACAGAGCAGCGTGGCCGCAACCAAAGGTACGCGGCGCCGGTAGACAGGCGGGCGGGCCGAGTACCACTCGGCCGCAGGCTGCCAGCCTGCCCCACAGAATCGTCGCAGGTTTGAGAGTGGTGTGATACAAGTAGCCATGATGGGGGGCAGGAAAGCATAGAGAGATGTGGAGTTGTCAATCATCGGACTGTAAGAGGCTCGGAATCTGTGGGTTGCGTGGAGGGGGCGAGATTGGGTGACGCATCTTTGGGGCTTTTTTCGCAAGATGCGTCACCCGGATCGTCAGAGAGCTCGATGAATCGGGCACCCCCGTGTAAGCGCTTGAATTTCAATTCGATACCGACGTCGGCTAGGGTCAAGATACTGGATCTGAGCTGGCGGGAGAGGCCGTTGGTAGTGTGACAGGTGACGAATGGCTGGAGGAGTTCCAGGAGTTGGGTGGCGGTGCCGGTGAAGTGGCGGCGCTGCTCGAGGAGGGTACGGACGGCCTCGGCAATGGGGTGAGGAGGGGCGGCAAGATCGAAGGCCAGGCGCATTTCATCCTCGGTGCAAGCAAGGGCGGGAGCGGCGGCCATGGCCCAGGCGAGGGCACCGGGGCATCGCCGGGAGGGCGGGTCGAATTGGCTGACGCGGCCGAGGGCGGCGCCGACGGCGGAGCAGAGGGCCGCGAGGATATCGGGCCACGCCTGTTGGAAAAGGGCGATGAGGCTGTCTTCGGTGCGGGGCTGGAGGGGCGGGAGGGTGACGGTGAGGGCGCGGTGGGCGAGATCGGGGGGGCAAGACCAGCGGTCGGTGACGGTGAGGAGGATGGGTCGCTTATAGGATTGCTGTAACGGTTCGGCGCCGGGGCCGGCGGTCTCACGGAGGGTGGCGCCGAGGCCGGAAGAGAGGCGGCAGAGGGCATCGGAGAGTTGGGGGGAGAGGGCGGAGAGGTGGTCGAAGGCGAGAATCCAATTCTGGCGGGCGAGAGTGCGGAGGTCGCGGAAGGAGGAGGGGATGGGGGTGAGGGGCGACGCGCAGGGATCGATGAGGGTTCGGAGGACGCGGGCGGCGAAAGATTTGCCGGAGCCGGGGGGACCCTGGAGGATGAGGACGGGGAAGGGGCCATCGGGGCGGAGGGCGGCGAGGAGCCAGGCGAGGCAGCGGAGCCAATCGGCGCGGGAGGGAAGGTTAAGACAGGAGCGGAGAGTTTCGAGGGCGCCGGGGACTGAGGTGGGGGCGGGCGCGGGAATGGGGCGGGAGGAGCGGGAGGTTTGAAAGAGAGCGCCGGCGCCGGCGGTGGTGGTCCAGCCAGCGGGAGAGATTTCAACAAACTCACATTGGGGATTGGCGAGGTTGAGGAGGATCTGGTCGGGCACGATGCCGGTGCCACGGCATCCGACGCGATGCCAGACGGCGAGGCACTGGTTCTGGTCTTCGTGGTTGGCCTCGGCTTCGAGGTGATTGAGGACGGAGTGGAAAGCGCGGGAGCCAGGGAGCGTGTCGTACTGGGAGTAGAACTCATGGAAGAACCACTCGCGGTAGGCGCGGGAGCGGACGGGGAGGATGTAGAAACCGTGAAATGAGGGGGCATGGAGACGAACGAAGGCCTGGCCGTCGGGGGCAGTGAAGGGAAAGCCCCGGCGGGCGATGGCTAAGAGGGGAGCGAAAGGGTCAGGCATGTGGAGCCTCCTAATTTGGGTATAGCAGGGGGAAAACGGGGAAACGGGGGTGAAAGTCCGGAAATGATTGAAAGGATGGAGGAAAAATAGGGGGAAAGTTGGTGAACGGAAACCGACCAATGCCTTCATCCCCGGTTTTTGAGTCAGGCGAATTCTGGGGTTGCCGCCGGCCAACAACTCCCGACGGCCTCTTGACATTCGGACATGTCTGTCCGACCATTAAAGCGTGAAGGGCGCGGAATTCGAGCGCAGGGTACAGAAGCTGGCGAAAGCGAAAGCTCTCTCTTGCTTCTTCATCGCCGACAAGGGCAAGGGCAGTCATGGCCGCTTGTACTTGGGCACCGAGTTCACAACGCTCAAGGACCGTAAGAAAGAATTAGGAAAAGGTCTCCTCGCCAAGATGTGCCGCGATCTCAGGATCGATGCCGGGGAGATGTGACAACGATCTGAGGAGTTCTCGATGTCTGCATTTACATATCCCGCCAAACTCTCGACCGGATCGGACGGCCGCGTGCTGGTCGAATTCGTCGATCTCCCGCGTGTGGCAACCGACGGCCGGAACCTGCCGGAAGCAATGGAAGAAGCCATCGACGCCCTAGGTTCCGATCTTTCCATCCGCCTTTCGCGGCGTGAAGAGATCCCCACGCCATCGCCCGCCAAACGCGGCCAACGGCTGATCCCGGTCCCCTGGTGGCTCGCTCCTAAACTGGCCCTCTATCTCGCCATGCGCGACCACGGCATCAACAATTCCGAACTGGCGCGGCGCCTGAACGTCGATGAACGTGTCGTGCGCCGCATGCTGGATCCCGCGCACGAAACCAAAGCGGAGAAGATCCAGGCGGCCCTGGCCGTATTGGGCAAACGGCTCACCATGGAAGTGGAAGACGCGGCGTGACTCGCGCGATGCCGTCTAGCGCGGCGGTTCAATGGCGCCGCAGCTCCTCTAACTCATCGAGCGTGCGGGGCCAGTCGGCGCCCAGGAGCCGGGAAAGGCCGCGATCGGCGAGCACCCGGCCGCCGGTCTGGCAGCTTGCGCAGTAGTTCGTTTCGTTGTCCGCATAACGGATACGGAGAATTTTCGCGCCGCACCGGCGGCACGGTTCTCCGTAGCGCCCATGAACGGCCATGCCTTCGCGAAACGCCGTGACCTTCTCCGGGAACCGCACGCGCGCCTTCGCCGACAGGCGCATGAGCCACAGTTCGAGCGTGCCGCGAGTGGCGGCGAAGAGGCGGTCCCATTCGTCGTCCGTCAACCTGCGGGTCAAAGCGAGGGGCGAGAGCCGGGCGGCGTGGAGAATCTCGTCCGAGTACGCGTTCCCGACGCCGCTGACGATGCGCGGATCCGTCAATGCCCGCTTCAGAGTCCGGTTCTCACGGCTCAGCGCGGCGCGGAAGCAGGCCAGATCGGCCGTGAGAGCGTCTATGCCTCCCGGGTCCATGGCGAGCAGGCCGGGCCCGCCCGCCACCACGTGGAGCGATGCCCTCCGCTTGGCGCCGGCCTCCGTGAGCGTGAGCGATCCCGGCGGGAAATCGAAAGCCGCCAGGTTTTGGCGCCCCTTGAGGGCCGCGTGGGCAGGCTTCCAATGCAGGCGGCCGGCGATCATCAGGTGCAGCACCAGCCAGAGGTCGCCATCCAGGCCGATGGCGATGCGCTTTCCCACTCGCCGCAGTTCGCGAACGGTTCTTCCCGCGGCTTCCGAGAGGGCGGGCGAGGTGGTTCGAAGAAGAAACGGGCTGGCCAGCCGGACGCGTTCGAGAGGCAGGCCCATCACGCGCGGTTCCAGCGCTGTGATGTAAGCCGCGATGTCCGGCAGTTCGGGCATACTTCCCCAGCTTGCATGGGCCCGGCGGGTTTGGCAAGGGCTGTGGGAAGGGTGTAGGAAGGGGGAGGGGGCCGAACCTTTCCCGGCTGCGGGTTCGCGACGCGGACTGCTGCGCCACGGCCGCGCGGACGAGGACTCCGAAACCCCGGTCGCATTTCCCGTGGGCGCGCCGTCGCCGAAGCGAAGCCGACGTGGCGCGGAGTAGTCCTGTGGGAAGCGCCCGAATTGTTAGCTGGACAGGGCGGTCGAGCTTTTTCGTATAATGAATCGCGTGGGTTAGAGCAAGCCGCCCATCAGATTCTCACAAATGCACCTTCCGCCGAAGCTTGAGGCCGTGCTCAACGGAGACGGCCGGCTCCATGGATCTGTTCTGATTTCGTACGCAGAACTTGAGCCCTGGCTGGATTCCAGCGGAACTCCTTTTTTTCCCGAATACACCGACCACAGCACAAAGCACATCCTCGAAGTCTTGCAGACTGCGAGTTCGTTGGTTCGAGACGAATCCTGGTCTGTTCTGACGCCCAGCGATGCGGCGCTGCTGTGCCTCGCCACGCTTCTCCACGATTCCGCCATGCACTTGACCGAAGACGGCTTTCTTTCCCTGGTACACGACGCATCGTGGCCGATTGTGTTGCCGGGCGAAGAGCCGTGGCCCGACATGTGGGCGGATTTCCTGAGCGAGGCCTCAAGGTTCGACGGTAGGCAACTTGTCGAGCTGTTTGGGAGCTGCGAACCAGTCCACCGCCCGGCCCCGGACCCAACCAAGTGGCAGATGAATGATCGCATATTAATTGGGGAGTTTGTCCGGCGTCACCATGCACGATTGGCCCATGAAATTGCCGTGAGCGGTGTTCCCGGCCCAACTGGTACTCGAATCGGATTGAAGAACGTACCACCGGACCTGGCGGAACTCGCGGGATTGGTTGCTCGAAGCCACGGCCTCCACCTCAGAGAGTGCGTGCCGTACCTGGCGTCAACAGATCCGAGGGAGTACAAGGGCGTGCATGCTGTTTTTCTGATGGCGCTGCTGCGAGTGGCCGACTATCTTCAGATGCATCAAGAACGTGCGCCGCAGCAATTGTTACAGGTACGCACACTGCGCAGCCCTCGTTCAGAACGAGAATGGCGAACGCATCACGCAGTCATCGACATACGTAATACACACAGCGACCCAGAGGCGATCTTCGTGCAAGCGGCTCCGGATGACGCAAAGACCTACTTGAAATTGAAGCGCTTGCTTCAAGGTCTTCAGGCTGAGCTGGATTCTTGTTGGGCGGTGCTCGGTGAGGTCTACGGCCGGTTCGGAGCCCTGGCGAACCTGGGCCTGGTTATACGGCGTGTAAGAACGAACCTAGATGACGAGAAGGGGTTTGCTGCTACTGTTCCGTACATTCCCTGTAACGCGAGGTTCGATGCGGTCGGAGCTGACCTCTTGAAGCTCCTGATTCAACCTCTATATGGCGACAAACCAGAAATCGGTATCAGAGAGTTGATGCAAAACGCCGCTGATGCTTGCGTTGAGCTAAAGGATTTTCTTGAGCAATACCCACTACCTCATGCTCCTGACCTCGTCGATCAGGGTGCCGAGGTTGTTATCACGCTAGAGGAAGAACCTGATGGTAGCCGGTATGTAACTGTTAGTGATCGTGGGATCGGAATGACATCGTCTGTGGTATTGGACTATTTCTTGAAAGCGGGTGCCTCATTCCGCCGCAGCGACGCCTGGCGACAGCAGCATGAATCGGCTGCTGGCGAATCACGGGTCCTCCGTTCAGGAAGATTCGGAGTTGGTGCTCTCGCTGCATTTCTCTTAGGAGACGAAATCGAGGTCTCTACTCGGCACATAAGCACGCCTTCAGGGGGAGCAGTTTCCTTTACTGCGGGCCTCGACACTGAGGAAATTCAGTTGAACCATTGCACCCGTCCAGTCGGAACGACAGTACGAGTCAGGATCTCAAACGGGAACGTTTGGGATGCTCTCACCCAGTGGCGCTGGGAATATGGCGATTCTAGCGATGCCGCTTCAAATACGCTTCGGCAATGGGACTTTTACTGTATCTCCAACTTAAACGTACAACGTGTTCTGATCAAAGACACCGTGCGAACGGTCCTTCCTCAGCGGTTGAGTTTCCCCACGGCTGGCGCTGACCTGTCACCGCCGTGGCATCGACTCTCGATTCCCGGTTACGCAGACGTCCAATGGGCATACGATCCCCGTGCAGAGCATTTAGTGTGCAACGGAATATTGGTCTCCGAAAAACGTGAGGCATGGGGACGTACGGAACGGATACTTGAGCACGGCTTCTCGTTTCTTCGGCCTACTGTCTCGGTATTTGACCCAGACGGACAATTGCCTCTTAATCTTCAGAGGACCGGTTTAGCTGTCAGAGATCTCCCCTTTAAGAATCAACTCTGGCATTCTATGTGCGAGGACTTCGTGGCGTGGACATTGGCGAACGCCCCAGCCGCTCCGCCGGTTGCTCCCGGCGAGGGGCATGCAAAACACCCAGCGTTCATCTATGAGAAACCACGCTCCACGTTCGCATATACCGCCGAAGGGTCCATTCTAGTCGAGTCATGGGCCTTCCGGCAGATCTCACCGTCGAAGGTCATTTCCTTTCCATCTGCGGCGGGCTTGGGTTTTCCACCAGGGCCCAACGAACTATTTATACCCTTGGATATGAAAGGGTCCGGAAGCGACGCACGGAAGGTTTGGTTCCGTTGCTCGCTTGGGTGGAACTGGAGAGGAGGACTAGAGCCATTTGACATAGAGGCAGCGGGACATCGAACGATAGTCCGGACGGACTTCTATGAGACTCTCCGAAAGCCGGGCGTGGTAGCACGGTTCATCTGGGACACCATAACGGTAGGGCCGAGCAATGAGCGTTGGACGGTTCTGAGCTCCGGCGCTTGTGACGGCGGTCGAGTTGACTTTGGGGCGTTGCTCGATTCTCCAGCCAGTGCCGAACTCGATGGGCTTACGGAGTGGTTCGGCGTTACGCACCTGGTGCCGGACAGGAGGCATGGCGTTTCGCCGATCGAATCGAAGGAGCACTGGCCGCTCTCGGCGGTTTGGGGGCGAATTTCGGCTCAGGCGGTCATTCCATATGACTCGGACAGGCGCAAGGAACGATATCGGCAAGCGTACGAGACTATGCAACCGATGATCGACTATTACGAAAAGGCTAGAGAGAAGAAGAGCGACAGCTAGAAGGTGCGCGAACCTGGTAACCGCCCCATAAACGCCCAGGGTCCGGCATCCATTTAGCCACATCGTCGGACTTGTGCCGCTCGTGGTCCGTAAACGGTGCGTCGTTCGCGGAACCGTGACGCGTCCTCCCGCGAAGCTCCTTCCAGCAGTAGCCGGGCCGTCATCGAGGCCGCTTCACAGTTTGACCCATTCCGGAACCGCCTCAGCCTGCCACACCACCACACCGGCGTTTGCCACCAAAACGAGGCGATGGCCGTCGCCGGAGTTGTCATAGAACTTGGCCGTATCCGCCAATCGGAGCGCCAGAGCGGCATTGGCGACGCTCCTGGCGTACCGGCGCCGTACGTCGGCGTCCGGAATGAAATGGCCTCGGCGCGCGGCCCGATTTCGTACGCGTGAGATACATCGTTCCGGACTGTCCAGTCCAACAAATACCAGGTGAATCTCATACCCGCGGGATTTGGCTTGGCGGATCAGGTCCACCCGGTTGCGGCTGGAAAGAGTCGTCTCCACCGCAAAACTCACTCCCCGATTGAGGTACTCCGCCGTTCTCTTCAAGACTTCCCTTCCGGCGGCAATTGCCGCGGCGGATGGATTCAACGGATTCAAACCGCGGGCTATGGCATCGGGATCCAGCAGCCGGTCGCGGCCCTCGAAATCGGCGGATCCCGTCAGAGTGGATTTTCCGGAGCCGTTCGGCCCTGCAATTATCGTGAGGGTGGGCACGCGGGCTCAGGCGGCATGCGCCGTCAATTCGCGGATGACCTCGTAGTTTTCTCCGGAAGGGGCGCCCGGCACCCAGCGGATCTCGAATCTCCGGCCATCGGGGTACTGCATCACCTCGAGACCATCGTCGTCGAGATAGAAGACCGGAAGCCCGGCCGCAAGCGTCTCGAGGAAGGCTTGGTGGCCCGCGGCCCGCACCGCCTCGTCGAACTCCTTGCTGCCGAAATCGTAGGCGACAGGCATACCTAATTATACACGCCAGCCGCCTTAAGACCGACGATGGAGCGCCTGGAGGGTTGGGATGCGATGCACAGTGGAACGTGGTCCGGGCCGCGCCCCGGACGGGGGAGGATGTAGAAGGCCTGGCCGCCGGGGTTGGTGAACGGGGCGGGGCGTCGTTGCAGCCGGCTGGCGATTCCCGCGACAATCGAGGATATGAAGAAACATAGCGAGCGGGCGGAGAGGATCTGGGGCGATATTCAGCGGATTCGCGCGGAAGGCCCGGTAATCCATAACATCACGAACTACGTGGCGATGAATACCACGGCCAATGCATTGCTGGCCATAGGGGCATCGCCCGTCATGGCGCACGCGGAGGAAGAAGTCGAAGAAATGACCGCGATCGCACGGGCGCTGGTCATCAACATCGGGACGCTGAGTACGCCTTGGATCGCCGCGATGTTCAAGGCTGGGGAAGCCGCCAGACGGAATGCGCGACCCATTATTCTGGATCCGGTGGGGGCGGGCGCCACGACATTCCGGACGGCGACCGCGCGAAAACTGCTGGGCGAACTCCGGCCGGCAATCGTGAGAGGCAACGCATCCGAGATTCGAGCGCTGGCGGAGGACGAACGGAGCACGCGCGGCGTCGACAGCGCGTACCAGGCGGAAGATGCGGCCAAGGCCGCGGACGCGCTCTCGACGCGGTACGGCTGCGTGGTGGCGACGAGCGGGGCGGTGGACCTGATTTCTTCGGGCGGCACGACGATTCGCGTCTTCAACGGACACCCGCTCATGCCGAAGGTGACGGGGCTGGGATGCACGGCCAGCGCGCTCGCGGGCGCATTCGCGGCGGTGAACCCATCGGCGCGCGAGGCGGCGGTGAACGCCATGGCGGTGATGGGGATTGCGGGGGAACTGGCGGCGGAACATGCGCGAGGGCCAGGGACGTTTCTGGTTCACTTTCTGGATGCGTTGTACTTACTGAACGAAGCGGACATTCGAGAACGGGTGAAGGTACGGGAGTCATGAAGCAACCGCCCGATTGGAGGTTGTACCTGGTGACGGACCGCGGGCTGGCGCGCGGACGGCCGATTGCATGGGTGGTGGAGGCGGCAGTGCGGGGCGGAGCGACGGCGGTGCAATTGCGCGAGAAGAGCTGCGGCACGCGGGAATTTGTTGAACTGGGGCGCGAGTTGAAGAAGCTGCTCGGGCCGCGCGAGGTGCCATTGATCGTCAACGACCGGGTGGACGTGGCGCTCGCGATCGGCGCCGATGGCGTTCACATCGGACAACAGGACATGGACTACGAGAGTGCGCGCAGGCTGATGGGGCCGGACGCCATCATCGGGCTGTCGATTGAGACGGTCGAGCAGGCTCGGGCAAGCGCGGCGTTGGACGTGGACTATCTGGGTGTGGGGCCGGTGTTCGCCACGGCAACGAAGATGGACGCCGCTCGGCCGCTGGGGGTGGCGGGCCTGGCGGAGATACGGGCGATCTCACGGCACGCGATGGTGGCCATCGGAGGGATGGGCCTCGAGAACGCGCGGGAGGCGATCGAATCCGGAGCCGACGGAGTGGCGGTGGTGTCGGCGATTTGCGCGTCTGACGATCCGGAGCGGAGTGCGAGAAAGCTCCGGCAATCGATCGATGCGGCGCTAGAGGCCCGCCGCGAGAGGCATACACCGACGTCTACGGGCGCTCGCCGGGAGGGGGTGCGTTGACGCCGCCGCGGCCGCCGCGGCCGGGGGGCGTCCAACCATCGTTCGATGGACCGTTCTGGAAGAAGAAGGAGTCGTTGCTCAGCGGATGGCCCTTGGCGTAGGTGGAATTGGCCTGGCCGAAGATCTTGCCCGCCCGCTTCACGTCGTCGTGAATCTTGGTGATCAACTCCTGATATTGGGGGGAGTTCTGCGGGTATCCCGAGAACTGGCTGAGATCGTTATTGCCGACGATGACGACATCCACGCCGGGCACGTTGGCGATATCGAAGGCATTGGCGACACCGGTGGGGGTCTCGATCATGATGACCACGAGCATGTTTTCATCGATGGTGTGACGGTAGTCGATACCGTTAATGCCCCAAATGGTCCGATACTGGCCGCCGCCCGAACTACGCCTTCCGTATGGTGGATAGCGCGCCCACTGGGCTCCCTGGCGAGCGCGGTCGACGTCATCGACGGTGGGAATTATCACACCGAGACAACCGATATCGGTGGCGTGCTGGATGTGCCATTCCTGGGCGTCGGGCAGGCGGATCATGGGGATGGCGCCGGCGTGCGGGCAGGTGGCGATCATCTTCTCGATATCGGCGAACTCGAGGGTGCTGTGCTGCATTTCGAACCAAGTATAGTCGTAATGCTTGGCGGCCTCGCAATAGGCGGCCGGGTCCATCTTGTCTTGCGTGAAGCTGAAGACCTGCTTGCCTTCGAGCAGCTTCTGCTTGGCGGTGTTGTAAAGGTGCAATGGCTTGGTAATCGGCGGCGCCATCGTTTGTGCTTGTGCCGAAACCAGGCACAGCATGGTGCCCACAGCGGCGGGCAGGACGAATCGTTTGATATGCATAAAGCTCTCCGTGGTTTATCTTTTTACTTCACGACGCCGGGCGCCGTCTCACTCATGCCTTCCACCCATCCCGGATACCATCGAAAAATATTGCCGGTCAGGCTGGCGATGAAGATATCGCCGTTCTGGCCGAGCGAAAGCCAATGCCCAGGACTTTCCATGGAGCCGAGAACCTTGCCCGTCTTAATGTCGACGTGCATGATCCGCCCCGCCAATGTATCGTAGGCCAGGTTCTCCTGGTTGTTTCTGTGAGTGATGATCCACAACTGGTCGGTGGGCGAGATGTCCATGCCCTGGGTAGCCCCGAGATGGGTCCACTGGCGGAGGAACTTGCCATTGGAATCGAAGATCTGGATGCGATTATTCTCGCGGTCGCTGACATAGACATTCTGGTGGGAATCGACGCGCACGATATGGGGGGTATTGAACTCACCCGGTCCGGTACCGCGCTTGCCCCATTCCATGAGGTACTTGCCGTCGCGTGAGAATTTGACCACGCGGGAGTTGCCGTAGCCGTCGGAGACGAAGAAATCGCCGTTGGGCAAGAAGGCGATGTCGGTGGGACGGTTGAAAGTGTCGTGGGTTGCGCCGGGCTTACCCTTGACGCCAAGACTGCGCAACAGCTTGCCGTCGGGGGTGAATTCGAAGACCTGGTGGAAGCCGGTATCGGTGGCCCACACGTGGCCGTTGGGGTCCACGCGCAACCCGTGAACGATGCTGAAGACACCCTTGCCGAAGGAGCGGAGGAACTTCCCCTTGGCGTCGAAGACCAGGATAGGGTCGGCCCTGGGGCCGCGCTGGCCGGCGTACACGGTGCCATCGGCGGCCACGGCGACGGCGGACACGCGGCCGAGGCTCCAGCAATCGGGCAGCGTCTCGGGTTCCTCTCCGAAGCGGATCATGACCCGGTACTTGAGCAGGCTACCCTCGTGCGGATACCAGCCCTGTTGGGCCGAACAGACCGCGACGGAGAGGATCGCGAAAGAGACGAGGAGAAACCAATGTGCATTTTTCATAAGATGGACCTTTGCGGCATCAGTAGCCGCGCTGCTTGTCGACCACGTTCCTCAAGGGCAGGCCGATCGAGTAACGGCGGATATTTTCGGCGATCAGCCCAATCGGAAGCAACCAGGACCGGCGCCGCTGAAGCCGCCGGCGGGGCGGACATAAACAATCGACGGGAAGCCGAACTACCGATCATCGTTTCTCCTGGCCGGCACACCGACTCCCCAGACATGTGGGCCCGAGCGTATGAAACCGCGCCAGCGGGATATGCGGGAAAGAGGGCCGCTAAATCCGATTAAGGGACTTTTCGATGATAGTCCGATTCAGGGGTCGCGTCAAGAAGGGTGAGGAGCGCTCATATTAGAATATCTTCGAGGAGATATGCATGAAGTGTATCGCGCTGAAGCAACGCGATGAGCGGCTCGGGCTTTGGCGGGCCGAGGTGAACGCCGGATTCGGCGCTATCGAGCGAGATCCGGATGTTTTGAGGGCAGGCTAAAGCATGCCCCACCACGAAGAGAAGATATCTCCGGCTGCGGCGATTTTGGGCGATATTGTGCTGCCGGGGGACAAATCGATTTCACATCGCTACGCGATGATCGCGGCTATCGCGGAGGGGGAGACGCGCATACGGAACTATTCGACGGGGGCGGATTGCCAATCGACGCTGGGGTGCGTGAGGGCGCTGGGAATCGAGGTGGAGGGCGCGGGGACCGAAGTCGCGATTCGCGGGAAGGGGCTGGAGGGGCTGCGGCGGGCGGCGGGGGATCTGGACGCGGGGAATTCGGGCTCGACGATTCGAATGCTGTCGGGGATTCTGGCGGCACAGCCGTTTCGCACGAGGATCGGGGGGGATGAATCGCTTTCTCGACGGCCTATGCGGCGGATCATGCGGCCGCTGGCGGAAATGGGAGCGAAGATCGGCGCGCGCGAGGACGAGTTTCCGCCGCTCGAAATCGAGGGCGCGCGATTGCGGGCCATCGATTACACGCTTCCGGTGGCGAGCGCGCAGGTGAAGACGTGCGTGCTGTTGGCGGGGCTATTTGCCGAGGGCGCAACGTCGGTGACGGAGCCGGCGCGGTCGCGCGACCACACTGAAATCGCACTGCGAGAATTTGGCGCGGAGGTCGCGGTGGAGCGGCGGAAGATCACGGTGACGGGGCGGCCGCGGCTTACGGGGCGGGAACTGACGGCGCCCTCGGACCTGTCTTCGGCGGCCTTCTTCATTGTGGCGGCGCTCGTTCTGCCGGGGTCGAAGCTGGGTATACGCGGGGTGGGGCTGAATCCGACGCGTTCGGCGCTGCTCGATTTTCTGATGGGGATGGGGGCGAAGATACGCGTGCTCGATCTCGAAAGCCGCAACGGCGAGCTGGTGGGGGATCTGCTGGTGGAGCATTCCGAATTGCGCGGGGGCACGATCGCGGGCGGGCTGACGGCGGCGCTGATCGATGAGATTCCGGTGCTGGCGGTGCTGGGGGCGGCCACCGAAGAAGGGATCACGGTGAGAGACGCCTCCGAATTGCGGGTGAAGGAAACCGACCGTATACGCACGGTGGTTGACAACCTGCGGCGGATGGGCGTGGAGGCCGAGGAGTTGCCGGATGGCATGGTGGTCCCCGGGCGCCAGAAATTGCGCGCGGCGGAACTCGATTCGTTTGGCGATCACCGGATTGCAATGGCGTTCGCGGTGGCGGCGCTGAGCGGCGACGGCGAATCGGTCATACGGGGAGCGGAGGCGGCATCGGTTTCGTTCCCGGAGTTCTGGGAAACGCTGGGAAAAATCACTTCACGCTGATTTCCGCGCCGATCATGGCCTCGCGGCCGGGCATCGGGACACCTAGGATTTCCTGATAGGCGGTATTTGTGATATTCGCCACGCGTATGAAGGGGTGGACTTTGCCCAGCGACCGGGCGAGATAGAGGTCCCATAGGGCGTAGGGGTCCCGGGCGCGGCGGTTGAGGACGGCCAAGCGCGAGCGCGCGACGATGCCGCCCGGCAGGCTGGCCTGCCAGGCCACGACAGCCGAATCCGAGGGGTAGTTGAAGGCGTACTTGGTGTAGCCGATGGGAACCGTATCCTGGACGCCCAGCAGCCAGTTATAGCGGAGGTCGAGCGTCTGGGAGCGCGTGAGGAGCAGCCGCAGCGAACTCTCGACGCCGGTGAATTTCAGGTTATCGATGTTCAAAGCCTGCCAAGGGCCGTCGATCGAAGTGCTGTAGTAATCGATGCCGTTGTGTTCCCGGCGCTGGAACAGCGTCACAGCGGCGCGAAGGCGGCCGCCGGGATTCCAATCGAGGCCGGCTTCGTAGCTCCAGGAGCGTTCCGGCTGGAGGTAGGGATTGCCATGGTTGACGGGATCGTTGTAATAGAGGTCGGTATAGGTGGGCACGCGGAATGCGCGGCTGGCGGAGGAGCGGAATTTCAGCTTCGCGGAAAGCCAGACGCCGCCGGCAATAGTGGGGCAGAGGGTTGCGGCAAAATTCCGATAGATCTCCTCGCGCGCCGAGAGAGACAGCGAAAACCGCCGGAGCGCGCGGAAATCCACGTCTGCATATGCGGCGCCGCGGCTGCGCGCATGAGTTCCCAGATTATTGCTGACGATGGATTCGTGGAGCGCCTCGACGCCGTAGTAGACGTTGGTCCCGGTAGCCACGGTCTCGGTTCGGCGGACGGCCAGTTGTTGGCTTTCGTCGGCGTGGTGGTTGGTATAAATCGAAGGATCGTCGCGGAACAAAACGAAAAGGTCGCTATGGCGCCGGTAGGCAAAGCTGGCGGTGGTCTTCTTTCCGAGCGCCTGCTGGAAACCCGCCCACCAGGTTTTCGTGTCTTCCCAGGACGGATAGTCGCCGTAGAAACCGGCGGCGCCGAAGGGGTGATCCATGTAGGCCAGGGTGAGATCGGTGGCGCCCCACGCGGTGACCAGGTGCGTGGAAGAAGCCAGTTGCGAGTTTCGATAGTCGCGATTGGGCATGAAGCCGGAAGAAAAATCGCGGGCGAAGGAGAGTTGCTCGGAGAGGTTTCCGAAGGTATCGGAAAGGGAGACGCGCTGCTGGTTGATGCCATCGTTTCCCACGGCCGTCCGCAGGCGCAGCTCGAGACCCTCGGGGGGCGCGGTAATCACATTGACCACGCCGCCGGAGGCGTCCGAACCGTACATGGCGGAACCCGATCCACGCAGCACCTCGACCCGTTCCACGGAATCGAGCGGCACGGGGATATCCATATTGTGATGGCCGGTTTGCACGTCGTTCAGCCGCAGGCCATTGAGCAGTACGAGGGTTTGCTCGAAACTCGCGCCGCGGATGGAGAGATCGGTTTGCACGCCATCGGGAGCGCGTTCCTGCAAGTCGAGCGAGGGATCGAGTTGCAGCAGATCCGCCAGCGAGTTGAGCAGCAGTTCCATGACGCGGGCCGGAAGCAGGGTCACCGAGCGGTCGATTTCCTCGATGGAGAGAGGCTCATAAGTGCCGGTGACGACGACGGTGTCGTGGCGGGCGGGCGCGGCCGGCGGCTGCTGCGCCAGGCAGATAGAAAATGCAAAAGAGCAGAGGAGGAGGAATCGGGCCATCACGCTGCACGCAGCCCGGCGATCAGCGCATCGAGGGCGATGGTCTTCTGAATGTTGCGGCGGATGAGGCGGGAGATTTCATCCACCTGGGAGACGGCCTTGCGAATCCAGGGAAATGAGAGTTTGGCGGCGAGCGCCTGGAGCTCGCCGCGGATATCCTGGTTGCGGATTTCGCCGCCGCCCTGGCGCAGGATCAGCAGGTCGCGCAGCAGTTCGTAGAGCACATTGAGATGCAGATCGAGCCTCTCGCTCTTGCTGCGTCCGATGGCCTCGGAAACCGAAACCCAGGAGCCGAAGGGCGCCAGGTTGGCGGCCACTTTGACGAGCGCCAGCATGGCGGCGCGGCGCTTGTCATGGGCCTCAATGTCGAGCGAAACGGCCAGGCCGGGACTGCCGGCGGCCAGGGCCACGCGGCGCTCGGGCTGGTCCAACTGGCGCGAGGCGGCGAACTGCTCCATCTGATCGCGGGAGAGCGGGGAGAAGTGGAAGGGCACGGCGCGCGAGCGGATGGTGGGCAGCAGGTCGTAGGCGTTTTCGGCGGTCATGACGAGGATCAAGTGGGGCGGCGGCTCCTCGAGGGTTTTGAGCAGGGAATTGGCGGCCTGGTCGTTGGCGCGGTCCACGCGATCGATGAGGAAGACGCGGCGGCTGCCCTTGTGGGGCAGGTACTGAGCGCGGTCCTTGATGAGGCGGGTCTGCTGGATGGAGATCTGGCGGAGCGGGCCATCGGGGGCGAAGGTGACGAAATCGGGGTGGGTGGAAAAGAGCAGCGGGTCCTCGTTGCGCTTGTCGGCGGACCATTTCTCGCGGGCGGCGACGGTCTCGAGGTTGTGCGGCAGGCTGAGGTCGTCCTCTTCGATGCGCTCGGGGCGGCCGAGCAGGCGGGCGGCCAGGCGGCGGGCGAGGGTGGCTTTGCCGACGCCCTCGGGACCGGAGAAGAGCAGGGTCTGGGCGAGGCGCTCGTGCGCGATCATCCGCTCGAGCGCGCGGGTGACGTGCGGGTTGCCCCAGAAGTTGTCAAACATAGGCGCTGACGATGCTCCAGACCTGGCGCTCGATGGCATCCACATCGGCGCGGCCGTCGACCAGCTTGACGCGCTCGGGCTCGCGGGCGGCCAGCGCGTGATAGGCTTCGTAAACTTTTCGGTGGAATTCGATGGATTGGTCGTCCATGCGGGTTTCGCAGTGGGGCTGCGCCAGATTACGGGCACGGGCGCGGGCGAGGCTGGTTTCGGCGTCGATATCGACCAGCAAGGTGAGATTGGGCTTGAGGCCGCGGCAGGCGATGCGTTCGAGCGCGAGGATGGTATCCTCGCCGAGGTTGCGGCCGCAGCCCTGATAGACGAGGGAGGAATCCGTGAAGCGGTCGGCGAGGACGATTTCGCCGCGATCGAGGGCGGAGGCGATCCACTCATCCACATTCTGGGAGCGGGAGGCGAAATAGAGCAGCACTTCGGTGGTGGGGCTGAGTTCCTGGTTGGCGGCATCGAGCAGGATGCGGCGGATCTTCATGCCGATGGGCGTGCCGCCGGGCTCGGCGGTTTCGAGCACGGTGCGGCCCAGGGCGCGCAGGCGGGCGGCGAGGCGGTGCATCTGGGTGGTCTTGCCGGAACCATCCATGCCCTCGAAGGTGATGAACAGACCGCGGGTTGCCATGGGAACCTTCCATTGTAACGGGGCCGGGCGGATTGACAATCGGCCGGACCCAGGGGGTACCCCTAAAAACCTGCCCCACAGAGCGGCAAGGCGCAAACGGGGGCGTAGAAGGGCGGGGGGGGCGGATTGACAATCCGCCGCAGATTGACAATCTGCCCCACGGGCCATGGAAACTTCCGGCGCGTTGAAATACAATTGAATTACGCTCAGACTGGAGACTGGATGAACTTCGATCAAGCACCGATGCTGGTGATCTGGGAAGTGACGCAGGCGTGCGACCTGGCGTGCGTGCATTGCCGGGCGTCGGCGCAATCGGAGCGGAATCCGGCCGAACTGAGCACGGAACAGGGATACCGGCTGCTGGATGAGATTCGCTCCTTCGGGGAGCCGCTGATGGTGTTCACCGGCGGCGACCCGCTGAAGCGGCCGGACCTCTACGATTTGATCCGCTACAGCGTCAAGATCGGTCTGCGCACCAACGTGACCCCGAGCGCGACGCCGCTGCTGACGGCGGAAGCGATCGAGGACTTCCAGGCGGCGGGCATCACCCGCATGGCCATCAGCCTGGACGGGCCGGACGCGGCCACGCACGACGAGTTCCGGGGCATTCCGGGGACGTTCGACCGCGCCATGTTCGCGCTGCGTCATGCGCGCGATATCGGGCTCGACACGCAGCTTCAGACCACGGTGACGCGGCGGAACATGGGGCGCCTGGCGGAGGTGGCGGAGATCGCCAAAGAGGTGCGGACCAGGATGTGGAGCCTGTTCTTCCTGATCGTGACCGGGCGGGCGGAGGAAGGCGACGATCTGCTGGCGCCGGAATATGAGCAGGTGTTCGAGTTCATGTACGAGCTTTCCAAGACCGCGCCGTTCGGCGTGAAGACCACCGAGGCCATGCACTACCGGCGCTACGTGGCGCAGCGGATCAAGGCGGAGCACGGGGTCACGGAGAACCCCAACGCCAAGGGCGTGGCGTGGCGCACGGCGGGGGTGAGCGACGGCAAGGGGTTCGTGTTCGTGTCGCACACCGGCGAGATTTTTCCGAGCGGATTTTTCCCGGTGAGCGGGGGCAACGTGCTCAACGATTCGCTCACCGACGTCTACCGGAACTCGGACCTGTTCCGGAGCCTGCGCGATACCAGCCAGCGCCATGGCAAGTGCGGCATCTGCGAATACCGGAACATCTGCGGGGGGTCGCGCTCGCGGGCCTACGCGCTGACGGGGGACTTTCTGGCGGAAGATCCGCGGTGCGTGTATGAACCTCATCTGGCGGAGGCGGTGACGGACTGAGGGGGGGTCGGGTGCGTCGGGTTTCATTTCGACGCGGAGACGCGGAGACGCGGAGGAGGACGCGGAGAAGAAATAAGGAGAATTAGGTCAAGACCTGAGAGCGCGGAGGAAGCGGAGACACGCGGTGTTAGCGAGGGATTCGCGTAATGGGGCACGAATCTTTTGAGGTTTGTTCTTCTCCGCGTTTTTCTCCGCGTCCCTGCGTCTCCGCGTCGAATATCGATTGCGGATCTGAGGCACAGGCTCGCAAGCTGATAACATTTAGATATGTCTGAAGACGCACTATTCTCTCTAGCCGGCCAAGTGGCGGTGGTGATCGGAGGAGGCGGTGTCCTCGCGGGGGCCATGGCGACGGGGCTGGCGCAGGCGGGGGCCGATATCGCCATCCTGGATGTGTTTGCGGAAGCCGCGGAAGCGCGCGCGACCGCCATTGCGGGGCTGGGGCGGCAGGCCATCGGCATCCAGTGCGATGCCACCAGCAAGGCCGATCTGGAGAAGGCTCTGGGCGTGGTGCTCGAACGCTTCGGGCACGTGGATACGCTCCTCAATGCGGCGGGGGTGAACTCCGCCACGCCGTTCTTCGAGATCGGCGAAGCGGAATGGCAGCGCATCATCGACATCAATTTGAAGAGCGTGTTTCTGGCGTGCCAGGTGTTCGGCAAGGCCATGGTGGATGCGGGCCATGGCGGCTCCATCATCAACATTTCGTCGGCTTCGTCCGGACCGCCGCTGTCGAAGGTGTTCACTTACTCGGTGACCAAGGGGGGGGTGAACCAGATCACGCAGTTCCTGGCGCGGGAATGGGCGCCGCACAACGTGCGGGTGAATGCCATCCTGCCGGGGTTCTTCCCGGCCGAGCAGAACCGCAAGATACTGACCGAAGAACGCGTGGCCAGCATCATGGGGCACACGCCGATGAAGCGGTTCGGGGAAAGTTCCGAGCTGGTGGGAGCGGCGATCTACCTGGCATCGCCGCAAGCGGCTTCGTTTGTGACGGGGTCGATTCTGCGCGTGGACGGCGGGTTCACCGCGATGACGATCTGACTTCGTAGTAGTCCCGGGTGCGGGCGAGGACGAGATCGGGGGGCAGGCGTGAGGTGAAAGGCTGGAAGGCGGGAGTGTTTTCGACGAGCAGCAGGTCCGGGCGGAATTCGTCCAAGAGGAGTTGGGCGGGGTCGAGAGGGCGCTGGTAGAATTCGGTGATTCTCTGGAGCGCGGGCTGGCCGCCGGTGAAATACTTCACCACGCTGGCGTCCCTGGATACGATTGAGAGGACGCGTTTGCCCTGAGAACCCAGAGCATGGGCGGTCTGGCCGATGGCGGTCGCGGCGGGGTTGAAATAGTAGGAATACGCTTCGAAGTTCGGGCCGGACGCCGAGGTGTACTCGTAACTATCTTGAATTCCGGCAAACAACATCACCAGGAGCACGGGAATCCACAAGGCGGCGCGTTTCTCGAGAACAAAGCCAATTCCGAGCGCGGCGAACACCAGATAGACGGGCAGGAGGATTAACAGGCGGGTCAGGCTGGGTCCGGCGAATCCCAGAGTTGGGATCGCGGTCAGCCAGACGGCGGCGAGGTAGGCCGCCACGGGCCGCGCGATCCAGCGCTTCACCCGGGTCAGGCCGATGAGCAGGGCAATGGCGAGGACGGGGTGAACGGGGTGGAAGCCGTAGAGCGTGAGTGCGGCGCTGACCGTGTCGAAATCGAAATTACCGTTGTGGAGATAAGACTGGGGGTAGTAGAAGGGCAGGAAAGCGGTCCGGATCATGTTGACCACCCAGTCGCCGCCGGTTCCGCGGAGGACGTAGCTTCCGCGGGAGAGGAAGTCTCCAGGCCGCTGGAGAAAGAAGATGAGATTGGGAATCGAGACTACGAGCGCGCCGGCCAGGATGGCGCCGTAGGAGCGCAGCAGAGCCGCTTTGCCGCGCCAGTTCCGGGACAGGCGGAAGGCCGCGTACAGAACGAAGGCGACAGGCAGCAGGCGGGCCGACGTGTAAGCGTAGATGCTCAACCCGAGCACGGCTCCGCACAACAGGGCGATGTTGCGATGGGCCCCGCGCTCCACGCGATCGAGCAGAAGGGCGAACACACCGAGGAAGACGGGAGCGGCGATGGCGCGCAGTCCGGCCATGGCGTAGTGGAAGAGCCAGATGGAAGAAGCCGAGGCCAGGACGGGAACCCAGGCGGGCACGGTACCGGTGACGCATTCGACCAGTTTCCACACCAGCCAAATGCACGCCAGGGCAAAGATCCAACTCACCAGTTGGATGGGGAGGATGGATCGTCCGAATAACTGGATCATGCCGCCCACCAGGTAGAGATAGAGAGTTTCGGCCGAGCGACCCACGGCGAAGGTGATGACTTCGAAGTGATGTCCCTGGACGAGGTAAATAGCCCGCAGAGCTTCCTCGGCGACGTCGTTATTGAGGCCGGGAGGCGTCCGGCCTTGGGCATAGAGCAACGCCGCGGCATACGCCGCGAAGATGGCGGCGACGGCGGCCAGGGCGTTGCTGCGCGACGTTTTGGGGGGCGGGGTGGCGATGGCGGGCGCGGGCCTTTGGGATTGCTTGTGGCGCATGGATGGATCGGACGCCCGCTATTATCGCATGCAAGCGGCGGCTGGCGGGCCTGCATATCAGCGTTGCGGGACGGGGAATCGCGTGGCAAGCAATGGCGGATTGACAATCCGCCGCAGATTGCCAATCTGCCCCACTTATCGGCGTGGAGCGCGTGGCGGGACGGGCGGCGACGGCTTGGGGCGCATCTGGCGCACCAGGGCAGCCATCAAGGCCAGGAATAAAATCACCAGCAGGGCCTGGGGCACGACGGCGCGCCAAGCGGATTGGCCGGCGACGTCATCGCCGAGGAACTCGAGGTTGTAATCGTGGCGAGCCCACCAACCCTGCCAACACACGGCGTCCTCGTTGAGACTCTGCCGGAGCTGCGCTTGCGCATGGGACACGGCTTCCCGGGCCTGGGGGTCCGAGGGCCGATAGGTGGCGAGGATGCCGAGATACCGCCGGCACAGGGCGAAGCGGTGTTTGGCGAACCAATTCCCCCAGGCCGGTTCGGAAAGGCCATCGGGGGTGGGCGATCCCGGCTGGAAGGCCCCGTACCCCAGGTTCAGGCCGGAGGTGAAAACGGTTCGCCGCGGCGTGTTTTCGAGCGCTTCGAGGCTGGCTTGCAAGAACACTCCGAGCGAGAAATCGACGATACAGCCGGCCACGATGGCGATGGCGGCAAGGCGCCGCCAGGGGAAGGCCGCGGCGATCAGCGACAGGCCCAGAACCTCCATGGGCATCAAGGTCAGATGGGCGGAACCCATGAGGTCCCTCTCGCCCACCACGGCGACCCCGACGAGAATGGAGCAAGGGATCAGGACGCGCCAGAAGCGCCATTCGTGGAGGCGGGGAGCGCGGCGGCGCACGAACCCCCACAGCAGCCACAGCACGAACGGGCCTCCCACCAGGCCCATGCCGAAGATCAGATTGACCTGGTAGAACCCGAAGGCGTTGTCGCGCAGGACGCCGGCGGGGTTGGGCTGGCCGGTATACACGAGCCCGTTTCGCAACACATACGGCACAATGGAATCGACCAGGTTGGCGCCGATCCTGGAGAGGTTATTACCCCGATACCCCCGCGCGGCGGTCACCGAAGTATTCGACTGGAACGTCACCTTGGGCCCGTACACGGAAACCGACCAAGCGAACCAGGTGGCCAGCAGCAGGCCGCAGGGGACCACAATGGCGGCCAGTTCCCGCCACTTGCGCGGCCGTTTCCAGAATACCCGCAGCAGATAATGCAACCCCAGCAATACGCAATAGGGGCCGGCCGAGTAGTGCACCAGCACTCCGGCGGACAAGGCCAGGAATGCCGCTACGAAGCGCAGCCGGTCGTGCTTCCTTAGAGCGGCCAGGTAGAACCAGAATGCGAGGACCACGAAAAAGGCGGAGAGGGACTTGGTCCAGGTGTAGGTGGCGTTTTCCATGACCACGGGGCTGCAGGCGAAGAGCGCCACGAGCGGCAGCGTCCGCGGCCGGCGCGCCAGGCCGAGCGCCGGCAGCATGAGGCAGCAGGGGAGAAACAGCAGCACATTGAGAAAGGCGCTGACCACCTGGAAGAGAGCAAAGCGGTCCTGAGTCTGAGCCAGGAAGAAGGCCGCCAGCACGTTCATCATGGGCGGCCTGGCGGGCAGTTTATAGCCGCCCAAAATCGGGGTATCGGCGGGAAAACGGTGCAGGAAGAACAAGGACCGCTGAAAATGCTCCAACCAGTCGCCGCCCCAGCCGAGTCCGGAATAATGGCGGATCATGGCGAGGATCACCATCGCCCACAGGAGCAGGAAGGCCTGACCCGAGAGCGCGCGGCGAACGCGAACGGAACGGAGCAGGGCGGAGAGGTCTTTGCGGGCGAGGATGCCCAGCAAGGCACAGATCAGAGACACCGCCGCGAAGGCGCCGCCGGTCTCGCGCGGGATGAAGCAGTAAATGCCCCAGGATGCGAGATAGAGCAGCACGAGCGACAAGGCGATGCCGCCCGAGAGCTTCTCCATGGGGCTCCAGGGCAGCCTGCGGACGCAGTAGAAACCCGGCGCCAGGCTGCACAGCAAGAGAAGGCAGAGGAGCAACGCTAACTGCAACACCAGCATATGAGAAGACCATCTCAGTTTAAGGGAGATCCGCGGCCGGGGCAATGAAGAACGTGGGAATGCGCCGATTCGGAGCCGCGAACGCGAGGGACCGGGAAAAAATGGCTGAGATCGCCAGGTTGACAGACGGAAGCGCCTAATGCCACTTGAATAAGCCGCTGCGGTGTCCAGAATGAATCGTGGGGAAGTCCGCCTGGACCGCAGGCCGAGGCCATCGCCGGCCTCTGCGGGCCATGAATTCGGCAGGATTACAGTTTCTAGTGGTCCGCGGCGCACCGTGGAGCCGGCGTTTCGCCTGGATAGCGCCGGGATGCCTACCGGCATTCCCCGAAGAACGCCGGCACGGACGCCGGCGTGGCAACCTGAAAGGCCGCTCCACGGATCGGGCGCAGGCGCATTTCTTGCGTCGCACCACACCAGGCTTGTTTAAGTGGCATTGGGCGAAAGCGCCTGCCCCGCATAGCGGCGAAGCCGCAGACGGTGTGGGCGATTCTCCGCGGCTGGGGCGGGTGCGTCCACGGGCGGCAGGCGGATTGACAATCCGCCGGACCCAGAGGGTGCCCCTAAAAACCTGCCCCACAAGAACGCAAGCTTTGGGGACCACCGACAGCCGCCGGGGACAGGTATTTCCCTTACCCTCAAAGAGGGGGAGCGGCTCAGCAATGCTGTGCCGGCGGCGCTCGAATGAAGAAAATGAAGAAAAAATGGGACCATTCGATGCGAAACTATTGACGCGGGGGTGCCCGGCATGGTTTAATCATGCCAGCTTGACCAGTAAAGGGTTTAAGGCGGCCGGTGCCCAGTTTCGCATGGAAGAGCAGGAATTTCTCTTGACATGGGGCGGGCAATCGGTTATGAATATGGTTACCGCGTCTGGTTTTGGTGTGCAATCTTGCGTTTGTTTCCGGTGAGCACAGAAGAGAAGACAAGAAAGAGCATGTGCCCCGGGTTAGACTTCAGTAAGGCCCCGCGGCCGACTTGACGGCCGCTGGAAAATTGGCTCTCCGCCCGACACGGAGAAGTTCCCTAGGTTGACTGAACGGTTTGAGACTGAACTTTGAGGCTCAGGTTGGGAAGAGAACTTCGACCGATTCAAATTTCGCAATTCACAAGGAGAAGGAAATGAATTTTCGCAGATGGATTACTGCGTTAGCTGTGCTGGCCCTCTTCGCGGGGTTGGCCAGTGCGCAGATACAAAATAGCAACGCGAGTGCCGGCCCGTTCCAGTGCAGCGCATCCGTGGCGGTTCCGCCCGTGCTGCGCGCCGAGGGTTTGACGGAGCTGGTGGGCGACATCGTGCTGACCTGCCAGGGCGGCACGGTTGTGGCACCCGGCACACCATTGGCCACTAACACAGCCAACGTGACGGTCAGTTTCGGCACCAACGTGACGAGCCGGCTGTTGACGAACAGCTTCAGCACCACCACCAATCCTTTGGAAGCAGCCAACACAAATGAAGCGTTGCTGCTGATCGATGAGCCGGGTTCCGCCGACCCCGTCATAGCTGGGGGTTTTGGACCATCCGCTCCGCAGACACTCTGCGGCCACAACGGGCTGCCCAACTCAAGTATCGGCGCGGGCGTCGGCACCACAAGTGAATGCGCTGAGTACGTTGAGCTGAGCAACGGCGTCAATGTGATGACCAGTTCGGCTGTAACGCCGAGCGTTCCCCCCACCAACGTCGGTGCCAACATGTTCTCGGGCGTTTGGGGCGGCTCGAGCGCTCCCAACCAGGTTACGTTCTTCGGAATTCCGATCATGCCCCCGACGAGTGCGGGTTCCGAACGCGTATACCGCATCACCAACATTCGCATCAATGCCAATGGATTGAGCGGCGGCACGCTGGCCGGCACCAATCAGGTGTATGCGTACATTTCAATCAGCGGCCCCACCTCGGTGCCGATCAACACCCCGAACCTGATCGCCGGCTCCATACAGCAAGGTCTGGTCACCAGTGTCCGCAAGCCGGACAACAGCGGCGGCCTATCCGCGCCAAACAACGTAAACCAGTGCAACAACGCGTCCGGCACGCCGGGCGCAGCGCTCGCGGTCGTGAGGTTCACCGAGAACTTCGGCAGCGCGTTTAAGCTCCGTACGGCCAACGGAGTGACGCCGGGCACTCAGAACGTCCCGGGTACGATTTACAATTCCGAATCGGGCTTCATTACGCCGCTGGTTACGAATTTGAATTACGCCACCGAAGTCGGTCTAGCCGATTATGGCACCCGTTTGAAGGCCGTATTTAACGGGCTTCCGAGCAACGTCCAAGTCTGGGTGTCGACGATCAACGTCGTCAACGGGACCCTGTTCCCGGCGCCTATTTCGTCACAGCCGTCGTTTGCCCAGTTGGTGCTAAGCGACACGACTAGCGATGGCACGGGTTATCTTCCCGCCGTGCCGATCACCGGCCAGACTGCAGCCGGCAGTGCCGGTATCCCCTACGCCCAGCTCGTCAACAACAACGGGACTGCCAGCGCGACTTGGGAGGTGGTTGCCACCAACCCGGCGATGGACGAGAACCTCGACTTCGTCGTATGGTACGCGTACACCGCCAACGTGGCGAGCAACCTACCGCCTCCGGGGGCGGCGACGGTGGGTCTGAGCTTCGCTCCGAATACCAATTCAGGGGCGTTCTCGGCGACCTCCGGAGCTACAGCCTCGAGCGCGTATACGATACCACGGTTCGCGGATACGTCTACCGCAAGCACCATCTTTACGGTTGTGCCGTGCACGACGAGTCTGTTGTTCCCGTTCATAACCAACCAGGTCGGATTCGACACCGGCATAGCGATTATGAACACGACGTCAGATCCGTTCGGCACGAAGCCGCAATCGGGCACCTGCACGCTGAACTTCTACGGGCAGAATAACCCGGCGGCGTTTGTGACGGGGGTCATCCCCTCCGGAAACTCCTGGACACCGGCGGTGGGCGCCTGGATGGCGAGCACGATTGCCCCGAACTTCGAGGGGTATATGATCGCGGTCTGCAACTTCCAGTTGGCTCATGGGTATTCGTTCGTGAGCGATCTGGGGGCACAGAAGCTGGCCCACGGGTCTCTGGCGCTGGTTCTTCCGGGCACCAGCTCCCGACCCGCCACCAACCCCGAATCGCTGATGCACTAGCGTTTCGCTTGATGTTTGAGAGAGGGGAGCGCCTTGCTCCCCTCTTTTTTTTGCGCGCCACGCCTCGCAGATGGCCGCGGGCGGTGGTACAATACAATTCTCACCGCGTCCATCCCAATCCAACCGTGTTCATGCATCGAACGAGGAGGAAATCTTGAACAGACTTACAGTTGTGGTTCTGGCGGCGGTTCTGGCGGGGCTTTTCTGCGCCCAACCGGCGTCCGCGCAGAACATTACGAAATTGTACGGAGACGGACAGTTGGTCAGACCGTTCCAGCCTTTCGCGCCCATGACGGTACGGGTGACCGATTCGAATGGTATTCCGCAAGCCAACGTGGCGGTGAGCTGGGCCATCACTAGCGCCAGCATCAACGCACTGCTTCTTTCAGGGACTACAACCTACACCCTAGGCGATGGGACGACCAGCAATCTCTTCGAATACTCCACTTTTCAGACGGTGGGAAATGTAAGCAGGAATTCGGTGACGGCCAGCACCACCAATGCCGCTGTGACGTTCAATCTTGCCGAGTCACTGGCCGCTACGAATCTTTCGTTGGCTCCGGCTGTGCAGGTCACGTCGTTGGGGTCCCTTCCGAGCATGATTGCCGGGCAGCCCTTGACAGGGCAGGCGGGATCCACGGGCAGTACGCCGATCCAGGTTTCAATCTGGACTTCGACAGGTGGCGCTGTTCCGAACGTGAGCATGCAACTGGTGAACTACCAGGACCCGTCTTCGGGGCCGGTAGTGAACTGCGCGGGAGCGGCCGGAGGAGAAGCGAATACGGTGATGACGGACCAGACCGGGGTGGCGACGTGCACGCCGGTTTTCGGCCCGGTCCCCGGGACAGGGCAGTTTTATGTTCTGGTGGGCGCGGGAGGCATAACGCCCGCCGACCCGACGGCGCCTCCGTACGCCAATTGGGCCATCGGGCCGTTGAATCTGGCGGTCACAGCGGCGCAGCCCGGGTTGATCAAAGTCACGCAGGGCAACGGCCAAACCGCCGCCCCTGGCCAGCCCCTGCCGAGCGCGCTTCAGGTGGAAGTGGACACCGCGTCGGGAACGCCGGTGGCAGGCCAGCAGGTTAACTGGACGGTGACGCCGGTCGGCGCCGCGAGTCTTTCGGGCACCACCACGTCGACGGACGTGAACGGCCAGACGGCGGTGACGGCGACTTTCTCGGGTACGGCATCGGGCGCCGTCCAAATCACGGCGACGTGCCCGGCCTGCCCGGCGGGGGCCAGGTCCGTGACTTTCAGCGCCACGGCGGTACCCCTCGTGACGCTCAGCGGCATTCAGGTCGTATCCGGCGACAACCAGACGGCTATAGTGAACACGGTTTTTAGTCTACCGCTGGTGGTGCAGGTGAACGTCAGCAATGGGCAGGGGGCGGCCAACATCGGCGTGCAGTTCTCGGTGACGGGACCGGCTTCGCTCTCTTCGAGCACAGTGAATACGGATTCCAACGGGCGGGCGCAAGTCTCCGTTACGGCGGGCGCGACGGCGGGCCCGGTGACGGTGACAGCCACCGTGGGCGCTTTCACCCAGACCTTCAGCCTGACGGTTTCGCCGGCAGTGCCGCCGGGACCGACGCTGACGGCGAGCAGCTTCTATAACGGCGCCGATTTCAAGGCCGGCTCGATTTCGCCGTGCAGCATCGCCACCATCATTGCCCCGGGACTGGCGCCTGGTATTCAGGGCGTCGTGACTCCGGGCAGCTTGATTGGTGCTCTGCCGTACCTGTTGGCATCGGACGCGGTATCGTTCAACGGCACCGCGGCCCCCATCTTTAACGTGGCCAACGCCGGCGGCCAGGAGCAGATCACAGTCCAGGTTCCGTGCGAAGTGACTCCGTCCAGCGCCGTTACCGTGGCAGTGACGGTGGGCGCGGCGCCGACGGCCACGGTGAGTGTGCCGGTGTTGGCGGCCAGTCCCGGCATTTTCCAGACGGCGATGTCGGATGGCGTATCGCGCGCGGTGATCGTCCGGCCGGATGGATCGTTTGTGAGCCTGACAAACCCGGCTCGCCGCGGTGAAACCGTCCGGGCGTATGCCACCGGTCTGGGGGTGACTGCCCCAACCGTGGGCACCAATGCGACCGCCATTCCGGGCGCCGATGCCATTGTCCAAGGCATGCTAATCATCGGCGTGACCAACACTGCCGGGCAAGGCGAAGGCGTCCGCGTGAGCACCGCGCGGGTTGCGCCGGACCTGATCGGCGTGTTCGAGATTCCGTTCCAGATGCCCGCGGATGCAGCCACGGGGAACAACGTCTCGTTTTCGATCGGAGTGATACCGGTGGGCAGCAGCACACCGATATACAGCGCCACCGCGAAGATCCCGATCCAGTAGGTTCCTTCTCCGGGGCCGGGGAAACTCGGCCCCCTCCTTCTTCGCCTATTCTTCGCCACAAAGACTACATGTTGTGTGTTGCGCGATCAGTGTAGATCTGCTGGTATTGCGATAACTCCCCACGTGTCAGTAAGATCCTGCAAAAAGCTCTTGATTAGGCAGAATATCTGTGGCACCATTAGTTGTGGCCAAAAGTGGTCACAACCTGGTAAAAAATGGGTGACGCCCCCCATCAACCGCAGCCGCCAAAGATCGAGCCGCCGCTCGGAATGTACCCTGGCCGGCTGGACGACCGCGGCAGGGTCAAGCTGCCGGCGAGCTTCCTGCAATATTTTGGCGCCTTGGGGGAAACGCGGTTCTTCGTAACCAGCCTGGACCGGCGCATAGCTCAAATCTACACCATTCCGGCGTGGAGGGAAACCGAAAAGTGGCTGGCCAACTTCCGCGCGGATGCGAAAGCGGCGCGGAACGTAGCCTTCAATGCGGCGGATCTGGGTGCGGAGGCCGAGATCGACAGCCAGGGGCGCATCCTGTTCTCGACGGAACTGCGCAGAGAGCTCGGAATTGAGAACCAGCCGGTGCGGCTGTACGCGTATCGCACGCGGGTCGAAGTTCTAAGCGACAAGATCTACCAGGAACGGAAGGGCGAGGCGGCGGCGAACCCGGTGGAGGACGTGGCCAAGCTGGACGAGGCGGGGCTGCCCTGATGACCTATGCACTTCCCGGTGATGGCCGAAGAATCGCTTTCGCTGCTGGCGGTTCGTCCCGAGGGAATCTACCTGGATGCGACAGCGGGGCTGGGGGGACATGCGGGGCTGATCGCGCGGCAACTGACGACGGGACTGGTGATTGCGAACGACCGCGACGCGCAGTCGCTGGAACTGGCGCGGCAGAACACCGCCGAGTGGGCGGGGCGCATTCAATTTCATTGGGGACCCTTCGGCAAGCTGGCCGAAGCGGTGGCGGAAGCGGGATTCGAGAAGGTGGACGGGTTGCTGGCGGATCTGGGTGCGAGCCGCTATCAGCTCACGGCCCCGGAGAGAGGATTTTCGTTCATGGCGGATGGACCGCTGGACATGCGCATGGATCAGTCCATGGGCATGACGGCGGCCGATCTGGTCAATCACACCGCCGAGAAGGCGCTCGCCGACCTGATATTTCAGTTAGGCGAAGAAAGGAGGGCGCGGAAGGTAGCCAGAGCAATCGTCCGAGCACGGCCCATACGGAGCACACTGCACCTGGCCGGTGTAGTGGAGCGGGCCGTGCCCAGGACGGGCCGATGGCACCCGGCCACGAGAACGTTCATGGCCTTGCGAATGGCGGTGAACGACGAGCCGGGGGAATTGGACCGGCTGCTGGAGATTGGTCCGGAGCTGTTGCGGAGCGGCGGGCGGATGGTGGTGATCAGCTTCATGTCGATCGACGACCGGAAGGTGAAAGAAAAGTTCAGAGCGCTGGAGCGGGAAGGGCGTGGGGCGATTCTCACGAAACACCCGCTGCAGCCAACGGAAGAAGAGACACGGCAGAACCCGGCTTCGCGGAGCGCCAAGCTGCGGGGGATGGAGATGATTTAGTGACCGGCTCCCTAAACCTTTCGACGCGGAGACGCGGAGACGCGGACAGGCCGGGAAGTGCTTTTTCGACGCGGAGACGCGGAGACGCGGAGAAATACGCGGAGAAAATGAACAGGAGAATAAAGTCAAAACCTGAGGGCGCGGAGGGAGCGGAGACTCGTGAAAGAACGAGGACAGAGGAAAGTTGGAGGCGAGCCTCAAAGCCTCTCCGCCGCGAAGTCTCCGCGGCTCCGCGTCTCCGCGTCGAAAAGAGTCCGTCCTGTTTGGTTCCGGCTCGTCAGGGTTAGGGAGCAGTGGGGAAGACTTAGGTAGTAGAAAGGGAACGAAAGAACATGGCGACGCTGCCAGCATTTTTCCACAAGACCGATGAAGGCGGATTCCCGGGCTTGCCGGGCACCAAAGCGGAGCGGGACCCGTTTCAATTGCGCGCGCTCCCACAGGAAGACGTGTTTTTTCATTGCAAGAAAATCGACAACTCGCGTTTGGTACGCGAGGCCGATCCGCCAGCGCGGGGCGCATGCTGGTCGGCCATCGGAGCGGCCGGCGTTCTGCTGGCCGTGCTGACGAGCGCACTGGTTCCCAGCGTGGCCAGCACGCTGGCCGGCTACAAACTGCAGGCCCTGCGCGTGGAGGAGCGGCAGTTGCTGGATGAGAAGCGCGCGCTGGAGGTGGTGGAAGCGGGGCTTCTCAGTCCCGAACGGCTGGAGAAGCTGGCCCAAGGGCAGAACCTGGTTGCGCCAGTTCCGGGGCAGGTGGTGCGGTTGAACGCCAAAGGCGACAACGCGGTCGCGATGGTGAAGTAGGGAAGCCGGGGGGTGACCCGGTCACGGAGCGCGGCATGGTGGATCGTCGTCTGGCATGGCTCGCCGGGATCGCCGTCATCTGGGGCGCGGCCATTTTTTTCAAGATCATCTCGCTGCAGGTGATTCATCACGAAGAGTATGCGAAGCTGGCGACGGAGCGGCAGGTGGTGGCGGTGGAGATCCCCGCGCCACGGGGCACGATTTTCGACCGGACCGGCCAGCCGTTGGCGATGAGCGTGCCGACGGAGTCGGTTTCGATCGACCCGCTGCGGGCGCCGGACCTGGGAGTGGCTTCGGAACTGCTGGCGCTGGTGCTGCACCTGGACCGTACGGCACTCTACGGCAAGATGAAGTGGGCGCGCGACAACCACCACGGGTTTCTGTGGGTGAAGCGCAATATCGGCGACGAGGAAGCGCAGAATCTGCGCAATCTGCGCCTGGAGTGGATTCACATCCAAGACGAGAGCCAGCGCCACTATCCGAACGGGACGCTGGCGGCGCACGTTCTGGGGTCGGTGGATTTCGAAGAGCGAGGCAACGCGGGAATCGAGCAGGTGATGGATGCGGAACTGCGCGGCCAGCCGGGGGAGGCGCGGATGCTGACGGACGTGAAGCGGCGCGGCATCGACTCCCAGTCCGCATCGGAGATGAAACCGGGCACGCCGATCACGCTCACCATCGACGAGCGGCTGCAATTCGTGGCGGAGCGCGAGATAGCGGCGGCGGTGGAATCGCACCACGCGCAAAGCGGCAGCGTGGTGGTGATGAACCCGTACAGCGGAGAGATACTGGCTTTGGCGAGCTATCCGACGTACGATCCGAACCTGCCTCCGCAACCCGGGGAGGACAAGGCCAGGCGGCTGAACCACGCCATTTCGGTGCCGTTTGAACCGGGGTCGGTATTCAAGGTGATTACACTGTCGGCGGCACTGGAGACGACCAACCTGACTCCGGCCAGCATGATCAACTGCGGGCGGGGAACGATCACGCTGTTCGGGCGCACCATCCACGAAGCGCACCACGGATACGGAACCATACCCATGGCGATGGTGCTGGCGAAATCGAGCAACATCGGCGCCATCCAAATCGGCCTGCGGGTAGGGCAGGCGAACATGTACCGGTATGTGCGGAAGTTCGGATTTGGACAGAAGACCGGCGTCCCGCTGCCGGGGGAATCGGCGGGAAAAGTGAGAAAGCCGGAGCGCTGGACCAGCGCTTCGCTGCCGTCCATGTCGATGGGGCAAGAGATCAGCGTCACCACGCTGCAACTGGCGCAGGCGGCGGCGGTGGTGGCCAACGGCGGGTTGCTGGTGCAGCCGCGGCTGGTGTTGAAGAAGGGCAGCCAGACGGCGCCGGCGGGGCAACCGGTGCGCGTGCTCAAGCCGGAGACGGCCATCACGATGCGGCAGATGATGGAAGGCGTGGTGATGCCGGGCGGTACGGGGACCAGAGCGAGGCTGGAAGGCTATACGAGCGGCGGGAAGACGGGATCGGCGCAGATCTACGACACGGCGGCCAGACACTACACGCACGCGTACAACGGTTCGTTCATGGGCTTCGCGCCGCTGACCAATCCGGCCATGGTGGCGGTGGTGACGCTCAATGGGACGCACGGAACGGCGGGCTTCGGCGGGCTAGCGGCGGCGCCGGTGTTTCACGCGGTGCTGACGGAAGCGCTGCGCATGCTGGATGTGCCCAAGGACTTGCCGGACCAGGCGCCCAGCAGGGTGGCGGCGGCGCGGGACGAGGAATCGGGCGACCTGGCGATTGCGGACATCGGGCAGGGCCAGCCCAACATTCTGGAAGACGGCGAGGATGAAGACGAGCCTAGGGCAGCCGGGCCCACGGTTCCGAATTTCCGCGGCATGACCATGCGCGCGGTGCTGGCGGAAGCGGCCGCGAAAGGCTTGACGGTGCTGCCGGATGGGAGCGGGGTGGCGCGGGTTCAGGATCCGCCGCCGGGTTCGGCTGTGCACCAGGGAGAGCGCATTCGGGTGGGGTTTGGGAGATGAGCAGGGCAGCGTCATCGGGAGTTGCGATGGGGCGGGGCAGGCACGAGTGTCCAATGCCACATGCCGTGGGGCAGGATGGTATCCTGCGCGCCGGTTGTCAACCGGCGCTGGTGGGCCTGTTTACAAGCGAATTGGGCGGGTTACCAACCCGCCGCAGGTTAAAAACCTGCCCCACAGTTCTTGCCGGATTCCAGGTTCTGGGAAAAGTATGATGACTCTGGGCGAGATACTGGCGGGGGTTCGGCTGAAGGAAGCAATCCCGCCGGAGCTTGCGGGCGCCGGCATCCGTGGGCTGGAATACGATTCGAGGCGGGTGGGAGAAGGGTTCCTGTTCTTTGCTTTTCCGGGCAGCCGCGCCGACGGGCGCCAATTCGCCGGCGAGGCACTGGCGCGCGGCGCGGTGGCGGTAGTGAGCGAATCTGAAGCGCCGGTTTCGCGCTGGATTCGGGTGGAGCACGGCCGGCAGGCGCTGGCAATGGCGGCGCGCAACTACTACGGCAAGCCGGACGAGCGGCTGGGGCTGACGGGCATCACGGGGACGAATGGCAAGACCACCACGGCGTACCTGATCGATTCGGTGTTACGGGCGCCGGGCCACACGACGGCGCTGGTGGGCACCATCGAGTACCACCTGGCGGGGCGGGTGCTGCCGGCCGTCAATACGACGCCGGAATCGCTGGACCTGGTGCGGCTGTTCGCGGAGCTGGAGCGCGCCGGCGGGACGCACGCCACCTTGGAAGTTTCGTCCCATGCGCTGGCGCTGGGGCGGGTGTACGGGCTCCATTTCCATACCGCGGTTTTCACGAATCTGACGCGCGACCACCTGGATTTCCACGGCACCATGGAGAACTACTTCGCGGCCAAGCAGACGCTGTTCGAAGGGGCCGGGGGACCACCGCCCGCATTCGCGGTGCTGAACCGGGATGACGAATACGCGCGCAAGCTGAAGGTGGATGCGAAGACCGAGGTCCTGTGGTATGGCCTGGGCAACGAGAGCGATCTGCGCGCGCTGCACATCTCATCGGGGTTCCACGGGCTGCGGTTCGACGTCCAGCACGGCAAGCTGCGGTTCGCCGTGGAGTCGCCGCTGATGGGCAGGATCAACGTGTACAACATACTGGCGGCGTGCGGCGCGGGCCTCTCCTACGGCATCGCGCCGGAGGGCATCGCGCGAGGGATTGCGGAGCTACGCGCGGTGCCGGGGCGATTCGAGCGGGTGGACCAAGGCCAGCCGTTCGTGGTGGTGGTGGACTACGCGCACACCGACGACGCGCTGCGCAACGCGATTGCGGTGGCGCGCGGATTGAATCCCAAGCGGGTGATCACGCTGTTCGGCTGCGGCGGGGACCGCGACCGCACCAAGCGCCCGCTGATGGGACAGGCGGCGGCGGAGGCCAGCGACTTCGTGGTGCTGACCAGCGACAACCCGCGGTCGGAAGACCCGCTGGCGATTATGAACGACGCGCTGGTGGGAATCCGGCGCGTGGATGTGCCGCACGTGGTGGAGCCGGACCGCGCGGCGGCCATCGCCAGGGCGCTGAAGGAGGCGCGCGAGGGCGACCTGGTGATCCTGGCCGGCAAGGGCCATGAGACGTACCAGGTTCTGAAGGACAAGACCATACCGTTCGACGACCGGGTGGTGGCGAGAGAAGTGCTTAGGGGTTATGGGTATCGCCAGACCGAGTGAACCATGACCCTGGATTTACAAGAAGTTGCGCGCGCGATGCGGGCCGCGGGGAACCCTCCGGCGGTGAAAGTGACGGGCTGGAGCGTGGATACGCGGACACAGAACGCGGGCGATTTGTATTTCGCGCTGCGCGGGCCCAACCACGATGGCCACGATTTTGTGGGCGCCGCCCTAGCCAGAGGCGCGGCCGGCGTGGTGGTGGAGCGGACGACCGGCGCGCCGAATGAACTGGTGGTGAGCGATACGCTGGAAGCGCTGCAAGAGCTGGCGGCGTGGGCGCGCGCGAAATGGGGCGGAACCGTGGTGGGAGTGACCGGCAGCGCGGGAAAGACCACCACCAAGGACGCCATCGCGCAGTTGCTGGCAGTGGAGTTGCCGGTGGGGAAGACGGCGGGGAATTTCAATAATCACGTGGGGGTGCCGCTGTCAATCCTGTCGCTCGCGGACGGCTGCCGCGCCGCCGTTCTGGAAATCGGAATGAATCACGCGGGCGAGATCCGCCGGCTGGCGGCCATCGCCAAGCCGGAGGTGGGGGTAGTGACCAACGTGGGCTACGCGCACGCCGAGTATTTCGACTCGATCGAGGGTGTAGCGGCGGCCAAGCGCGAGTTGATCGAGGCGTTGCCGCGCGCGGGCGTAGCGGTGCTGAATGCCGACGACGCGCGCGTGCTGGCGTTCCGCGACGCGCACCCCGGCCGCTCGGTGACGTTCGGCTTATCGGAATGGGCGGAGGTGCGGGGGGAAGCGGCGCAGTTCTCGGCCGATGGCGCGCACTTTCGAGCGGCGGGAGTGGATTTCGAGACGGGGCTGGCGGGCCGGCACGCGGTGATGAACCTGCTGGCGGCGATTGCGGTGGCGGGCGTGTTCGGCATCGCGCCGGAGCGTCTGCGGGAGCCGGTTCGGAGCTTCGCCATCGGCAAGATGCGCGGCCAACGCAGCGAGCACAACGGCATCGCGGTCTGGGACGACTGTTACAACTCGAACCCGGAGGCGGCGCAGTCGATGATCGACGTATTGCGCGGGACGCCCGCGGCCAGCCGGATTGCGGTATTGGGAGAAATGCTGGAATTGGGGCGCGCGGCCGAAGATCTGCACCGGCAGGTGGGGCGGTATGCGGCGGAACATGGTATCAATTGGCTGATCGGCATTCGGGGGCATGCTCGCACGATGGTGGAAGCGGCCGTCGCGGCCGGGCTTCCGCGCGGCCGGGCGCACTTCTTCGAGGACGCCGCCGAGGCGGGGGAGTTCGCGCGGCAGACGGCGCGGCCGGGTGATGCGGTGCTCTTCAAGGGTTCCCGCGGCGTCCGCGTGGAGCGGGCGATGGAAAGGTTCCTGGCTTAATCCCGATGCTTTACTATCTACTTTACGAACGGCTGCAACCATACATCAGCCCGCTGCGCGTCTTCCGCTACACCACCTTCCGGACGGCGTTTGCCAGCCTCACGGCGTTGTTCCTGTGTATTGCGCTGGGGCCTTGGCTGATCGAGAAGCTGCGGCAATTCCAGATCGGGCAGTACATTCGCGAGGAAGGGCCGAAATCTCACCAGAAGAAGGCCGGCACGCCGACCATGGGCGGCGTTCTGATCATCATCTCGATTGTGATACCAACGCTGTTGTGGGCGGACCTACGATATCCGTATGTGTGGATCGCCATCGCGGCGCTGGTGGGTTACGGCTGGGTCGGGTTTCTGGACGACTACGCGAAAGTGACCCACCGTCAGAACCTGGGGCTGACGGCGCGGCGCAAGCTGGCGTACCAGTTCACGCTGGGGTTCGCATTCGCCGCGAGTCTGCTGGTGATGCGCCTTCACAACGATTATTCAACGGCCATGAACATCCCGTTCTTCAAACAGTACCAACCGTCGCTGCTGATCGGGCGGCTCATGGGGAATCCATGGACGTACGTGCTGGGGGTGGCGCCGTTCTGCATTTTCGTCGCGCTGGTGGTGGTGTTCTCGTCCAATGCGGTGAACCTGACGGACGGGCTGGACGGCCTCGCCATCGGTCTGATGGTGATTGCCGCGGGCGCGCTCACGGCGCTGGCGTACGCCGGCGGACACGCGCAACTGGCCGAATACCTGCAACTGGCGCGCAATCCGCACACGTCGGAACTGACGGTCTTCTGCGGGTCGATGACCGGCGCCAGCGTGGGCTTCCTGTGGTATAACGCGCATCCGGCGGATATCTTCATGGGCGACGTGGGAGCGCTGGGGCTGGGCGGCGCCATGGCGGTGGTGGCAGTGCTCATCAAGCAGGAAGTGCTGCTGGTGTTCATCGGCGGCGTCTACGTGCTGGAGGCGCTTTCGGTCATCCTGCAGGTGGGCAGCTTCAAGCTGCGCGGCAAACGGATCTTCAAGATGGCGCCGCTGCACCATCATTTCGAGGCGCTGGGGTGGGCGGAATCGAAGATCATCGCGCGCTTCTGGATCGCGGGGCTGGTGATGGCGCTGTTCGCACTGACGACTTTGAAGCTGAGATGACGGCCGGGGGCCAGGGGCCAGGGGCTGGGGGCCAGGGGCCGGGGGCCGGGGGCCAGGGGCCAGGGGCTGGGGGCCAGGGGCCGGGGGTTGTGGGAATGACATGCGGCTGAACGGGACCAAGACGCTGGTGGTGGGGATGAAGAAATCCGGCATGGCGTCGGCGGAGCTGCTGGCGAGGCAGGGAGCGACGGTCCGCGCCACCGATCTGAAACCGTTGGAGGAGTTGGGCGAAGCGCGGGAAGTGCTGGGGCGGCTCGACATTCCATTCGCGCGGCAGACGGCGGAAGTGTTCGAGGGGTGCGACTTGATCGTGCTCTCGCCGGATGTGCCCGCGGACCTGGCGGCGCTGGTGGAGGCCCGGCGGCGGGGAGTGCGGGTGATCGGCGAAGTGGAACTGGCGGCGCCGTTTCTGAAAGGCGAGACCATCGGCATCACGGGATCGAATGGCAAGACCACCACCACCAGCCTGGTGGGCCACATCCTCGGTGAAGCCGGCGTGCCGGTGCAAGTGGGCGGCAATATCGGAAAACCCGTGACCGCCATGGTGGAGAGCTCTCGTGCGGATGGCTGGAACGTGCTGGAGCTTTCGAGTTTTCAGTTGGAGACCATCGCGGAGTTCCGGGCGCACATCGGGCTGGCGCTGAACGTGACGGGGAACCACCTCGACCGGCACCACACCTTGGAGAATTATGCGGCCGCCAAGGGCCGGCTGTTTGAAACACAGCGGAGCGGAGACTTCGCCGTGCTCAACGCCGAGGACGCGGTGTGCGTGGGATACGCGGACGGCACGCTCGCCACGGCGCAGTGGTTCAGCAGCCGGCGCGAGGTGTCGCCGGGAGCGAGCCTGTGCGGGGACGACGTGGTGCTGGATGGCCGCGTGCTGATGGCGGCCGGCGAGATTCCCCTACGCGGACGCCACAACGTGGAAAATGTGCTGGCAGCCGCGATTGCGGCGGCGCGGGCGGGAGTGAAGGCCGAGGCGATCGCGGCCGCCGTGCGCACGTTCCAGGCGGTGGAGCACCGGCTGGAGTTCGTGCGGACGGTGAGCGGAGTCGATTTCTACAACGACTCGAAGGCCACCAGCGTGGACGCCACGCTGAAGGCGCTGGACGCGTTTTCCGGCGGCCTGTGGGTCATTCTGGGGGGCAAGGACAAGGGGTCGGACTACTCGCCGTTGCGCGCGCCGCTCGCGGCCAAGGCGCGGGCGGCTCTGCTCATCGGCGCCGCCGCGGGCAAAATTTCGAGCCAGTTGCAGGGGGCCGCGCCGCTGGTGGATTCCAAAACGCTGGATGCGGCCGTGGCGCACGCGTATGCGGGAAGCCAGCCGGGCGACACCATTCTGCTGGCGCCGGCGTGCGCCAGCTTCGACCAGTTCAAGAGCTTCGAGCATCGCGGCGAAGTTTTCAAACAAATCGTCAACCAACTACCACCCAAGGATTGATATGGCACAACGGCTCAAGACCGACTGGATTCTGTTCGTCACCGTGCTGGCGATGATGTCGTTCGGCGTGCTGATGCTCTACAGCGCATCGTCGATTATGGCGCAACTCGATCCGCGTTACGGCTGGAGCTGGCATTTCGTTCTGCGGCAGGTGGAGTGGGCGGCCGTGGCGGTGGCCGTCATGATGACGCTGAAGAAGACGAACTACCGCAAATTCCGGAACCCCGCGGTGGCCTTCGGCGCGATGAGCGTCGCCCTGATGCTGCTGGCGGTGGTCTACTTCGTGGATACGGCGCATCACCGGTGGCTGCGAGTGGGGACGGTCGGCGTGCAGCCCTCCGAGCTGGCTAAGCCGGCGCTGGTGATCTTCCTGGCCTTTTTTGTGACGTGGAGGGCGCGCGCCATCAACAATCCGAGGTACACGCTGGTTCCGGCGGCCCTGGCCGTCGGACTCATCATCCTGGCGGTGGTGGTGGCGGATCTCGGCACCGCGGTGGTCCTGGGGGCGGCGGCGGCGGCCGTTTTTATCGTAGCGGGCCTGGAGTGGCGCTACTGCGGGATCGCGGGGGCGGTGGCGGCCGTGGGGGTGGTGATCTTCATCCTCGCGGAGCCGTACCGCATAGTCCGGGTGGTGCAATTCTTCGATCCCCAGTTCAAGATCATCGCCCGGTTCGACCCGAACGGCAAAATCCGGAGCCGCATGGAGCAGTCGCTGGTGACGCGCGATACGAACTACCAGTTGGAGCAGTCGCAGATCGCGGTGGGGGCCGGCGGCCCGGCGGGTCTCGGGCTCACCAACGGGAGACAGAAACTGTGGTACCTGCCGGAAGCGCATACGGACTTCATATACGCGGTGGTCGCCGAGGAACTGGGGCTGGCGGGTTCGGTGGGGTTGCTGCTCGGCTTTGGAGTGATCTTCTGGCGGGGCCTGCGCGCGGCGTTCAAGATACACGACGATTTCGGACGCTACCTGGCGCTGGGCGTGACCGTGGTGGTGGTGGTGCAGGGATTCATCAACATGAGCGTGGTGCTGGGAATGATGCCGACCAAGGGGATACCGCTGCCCATGATCAGCTATGGCGGGAGCTCGCTGCTGAGCACGCTGGCGCTGTTGGGGATTCTGATGAATGTGGCGGAGAATGCGGGGTAGGGCGGCAGGTGGATTCTTTTCGACGCGGAGACGCGGAGACGCGGAGACGCGGAGAAAGACGCGGAGAAGAAATAAGGAGAATAAAGTCAAAATCTGAGAGCGCGGAGGAAGCGGAGACTTGTGAAAAAAGCGAGGGCGAAGGGCAAGGGGCGAGTAAGAGTAACTTTCGGGGGAGTCTCTTTCGACGCGGAGACGCGGAGACGCGGAGAAAGACGCGGAGAAGAAGTAAGGAGAATAAAGTCAAAACCTGAGAGCGCGGAGGAAGCGGAGAATCGTGAAAAGGCGAGGGCGAAGGGCAAGGGGTGAGTAAGAGTAACTTCTTGATGGCGGGCGGAGGCACCGGGGGGCATGTCATTCCGGCGCTGGCGGTGGCGCGGGAATTGCGGGCGCGGGGGCATCGCGTGTTCTTTGTGGGGACGGCGCGCGGGCTGGAAGCCAGGCTGGTGCCGGGTGAAGGGTTTGAGCTGAAAAGAATTGACATCGGCGGGTTGAACCGGGTGGGAATCTGGCGGAAATTGTGCACGCTTGCGCGATTACCTTTGACCACGCTCGGCTGCTTCAGGCTGGTGCGCGGGGCCTCGGCGGTGTTCAGCATGGGGGGGTATGTGGCGGGGCCGGTGGTGATGGCGGCGCTGCTCAGGCGCGTTCCGGTGGTGGTGATGGAGCCGAATGCGGTTCCCGGATTTACGAATCGAGTGATGGGGCGGTTTGTCGCGCGGGCGCTAGTCTCGTTTGCGGAGACGGCCGGGTATTTTCCCAAGGGGCGGACGGAGATCACCGGGTTGCCAGTGCGCGAGGAGTTTTTTCGCATTGTTCCCAAGGCCCGCGGCGGTACGCTCAACCTTCTGATCACGGGCGGCAGCCAGGGGTCGCGCACCCTCAACCGGGCGGGGAAGGAGAGCTGGCCTCTGTTCCGCCAGGCCGGTTTGCCGGTGAGGATCGTACACCAGAGCGGGGCGGGCGAGGCGGAGCGACTGCGGGAAGAGTTTTTGCGGGCGGGGCTGGAAGGCGAGGTGGTGCCGTTTATCGCCGATATGCCCGCGGCTTTTGCGGCCGCCGACCTGGTGGTGTGCCGGTCGGGCGCGGGGGCGGTGTCGGAACTGGCGGCGGCGGGGAAGCCATCCATCCTGGCGCCGTTTCCGTTCGCGGCGGACGATCATCAGACCCGCAACGCGGAAGCGCTGGAGCGCGCCGGAGCCGCCCGGCTGGTCCCCGACGACCAGATGAATGGAGAGAAACTGGCGGCCGTAGTGGCGGAGCTGGCGGGTTGCGCGGGGGCGCTGGAGCGGATGGGAGAGGCGGCGCGGCGGTTCGCCAGACCTGGGGCGGCGCGGCGGGCGGCGGAAATTCTGGAGGAGGTGGCGGGCGCGGGCTGAGATTTCGATTGACAGATGCGCCGTAAGCCGAAACAATACCATAAGGAAATGTTTTTTCGTCCACAGCACCTTCACTTCACGGGGATCGGCGGCATCGGGATGAGCGGCATCGCCGAGGTGCTGCTCAACCTCGGATACCAGATCAGCGGGTCCGACGTGAAGCTCTCCGCCACCACCGAGCGGCTGGCCGGGATGGGCGCGCGGATCTACGAAGGCCACCAGGCGGGCAACGTCGCGGGGGCGCGCGCGCTGGTGGTGAGTTCGGCGGTGGACGAGCAGAACGCCGAGGTGCAGGAGGCGCGGCGTCTGCAGATCCCGGTGATCCCGCGCGGGGAAATGCTGGCCGAGCTGATGCGGCTGAAGTACGGGATTGCGGTGGCGGGAAGCCACGGCAAGACCACCGTCACTTCCATGGCGGCCACCATTCTGAACCACGCGGGGCTGGACCCCACGGTGGTGGTGGGCGGGCGCGTGGGGACCATGGGGGGATCGAACGCGCGCGTGGGGAAGAGCGATTTTCTGGTGGCGGAATCGGACGAAAGCGACGGCTCGTTTCTGAAGCTGGCGCCGATCATAGCGGTGGTCACCAATATCGATCGGGAGCACCTGGACCACTACGCGTCGCTGGAGGCCATCCAGGCGGCGTTTGTGGAGTTCGTGAACAAGGTTCCATTCTATGGCGCCGTAATCGTGTGCCTGGACGACGCCAACGTGCAGGGCATTCTGCCTTCCATCAAGCGGCGGACGGTGACCTACGGCGCCACGGCCCAGGCCGACGTGGAGGCCAGCGAGATGGGCTGCGGGCCTTTCGCCAGCGACTTCCGGCTGAGGCACCGCGCCGCGGATCTGGGCCGGTTCCACCTGCGCGTTCCAGGCAGGCACAACGTGTTGAACGCCATGGCGGCGGCGGCGGTGGCGATGGAGCTGGAAGTTTCCCCGGAGGCGATCCGGGAGGCGCTGGCGGCGTTCAGCGGGGTCGACCGGCGGTTCCAGGTGCGAGGCAGGGAGCGCGGCGTCACGGTGATCGACGACTACGGCCACCATCCCACCGAGATCCGGGCCACGCTGGAGAGCGCCCGGCTGTGCGGCTTCCGGCGCATCCACGTGTTGTTTCAACCACACCGGTTCACGCGGACGTTTCACCTGATGGAAGAGTTCGCGGGCGCGTTCCATCAGGCCGATAGCGTGTTCGTGATGGATATCTACGCGGCTTCGGAGAAACCGATTGCGGGGATCACGGCGGAAGCGCTAGTGGAGCGCATCCGGCAGTTCGGGCATCGCCGAGCGGAGTACGTGGGCACCATGGACCGCGGCGTGGAAGCGCTGCTGAAGGTGGCGGGGGAAGGCGACGCGGTCCTGACGCTAGGGGCCGGCAGCGTGTGGCAGGCCGGCGAGCAGGTGCTGGCGCGGCTGCGAGCGGGGGCAGGGGACTGATATGGCGAGGGAGGCGAAGAAGACGGGCCGTGGGTTTAACTGGCGGCTGTGGGTGGTGGTTGTGGGGGTTGGCGTGGCGGGCGTCTCCATCGCCGTGGCGGGGTTCAAAGTGCGCCAGTACGCCCTGACGGACCCGCAGTTCATGTTCTCGAGCAACCAACCGGGTGCGCTCACGATCCAAGGGCTGAATTACACGCCGGAAACCAAGGTGCTGCGGGTCTTCATCGGGGACTTCGACCACAGCGTCTTCTCCATTCCACTGGAGGAGCGCCGGCGGCGGCTGCTGGCCATCGACTGGGTGGAAGACGCCTCGGTCTCGCGCATCTGGCCGGACCGGCTGTTGGTGCGGATTCGCGAGCGGAAGCCGGTGGCGTTCGTGCTCTTCCACTCGGGGGTGATGCTGATCGACGCTCACGGCGTTCTGCTGGAGCAGCCGCCGCAGGCGCACTTTGCGTTCCCGGTGCTGAGCGGCGTCCGGCAAGACGAGACGGAAGACCAGCGCCGCGAGCAGGTGCGCGCCCTGTTGCGGTTTCAGGAAGACATGGGATACATGGCGAAAGACGTTTCCGAGGTGAATACCGCCGATCCGGAAAACATCCGCATCGTGGCGCAGGTGGAGAACCGGGCCGTGGAGTTGATGATGGGCGACGGCAATTTCGCCCAGCGCTATCAGAATTTTCTGGCGCACTATCCGGAGATCGGGAAGCGGTCGCCGAACGTGAAGACGTTCGACTTGAGGCTGGACGGGCAAGTCACGGCGCAGGATTAAGGGTTTAATGGCGGAGAAACCGATCTACGCAGCGGGACTGGACGCGGGCAGCCGCAAGACACGGCTGGTGGTCTGCGCCCTGGAGAAGGGCCGCCTGCGCCTTCTGGGATGCGCCGCCGTGGGGTCCGAAGGCTGGCTGAAGGGGAGGATCGCCGACCAGGGAGCGCTGGCGGATACCATCCGGACGGCGTTGCACGAGGCCGAAGCCAATGCCGGAGTTTCCGTGGATTCGGTAGTGGTGGGGATGGGCGGCCAGACGGCGGAAAGCGCCAACGGCCGCGGCCTGGTGGAACTCGGACGCCAGCGGGAGATCGAGCAGCGCGATGTGAACCGCGTGGTGGACCGCGCCTCCCGCGTGCAGTTGAAGCCGGACCGCATGGTTCTGCAACTGTTCCCGAAGGATTTCGTGGTGGATGGCCAACCGGGCCACGGCGACCCGCGAAAGGTGCTGGCCTCGCAGTTGGAAATCAACGTCCACCTGGTGACGGCTTCGGTGCAGGAGCATAACTCGCTGGTGGGCGCGGTGAACCAGGCGCACCTGGTGGTGGAGGAAACGGTTTTCGAGGCGCTGGCGGCGTCCTATGCGGCGGTGCTGCCGGAGGACCGGCGGGAGGGCATCGCGCTGGTGGACATAGGAGCGGAATCGACGGAGCTGGTGGTGTATTACGGCGACGCCATGCACCTGGCCTCGACGGTGCGGGTTTGCGGCGACCATTTCACGCGCGACCTGGCAAAAGGGTTGCGCCTGAGTTTCGAAGAAGCCGAGCGGGTGAAGATGGAGTACGGCTGCTGCGCGCTGTCGGGAGGCTGCCTGGGGAACGTGCTGGTGGAGCTTCCGGCGCCCGAAGACCGGGAGCCTCGCGAAGAGCAGTGGAAGGTGGTCAGCCGGATTCTGGAGGCGCGCGCGGTGGAGCTGTTCCGATTCGTGCGCGCGGAGTTGGCCCGCGTGGGGATGGAGAGAGCCTTGGATGGCGGCGTGTTTCTGGCGGGCGGGGCGGCCAAGCTGCCGGACCTCTGCGACGTGGCGGCGCGCGTGCTGGACTGCCAGACGCGCTACGGTCTGGCGATCGGGATTCTGGATTGGCCCAGGGAAATGGACGATCCGGAGTGGACCACGGCGGCGGGGCTGGCCATGTATTCGGCCAAGTTGAAGGCCAAAGCGGAGCATCAGCGGGAAGCGGCCGGATGGCTGGGGAAGATTCTGAAATGAAGGTGTGGGGAGGTGGCCATGGACGATCTGAAATATGCAATGGAAGAAGAGGCTCGCACCGGCACGCGAATTAAGGTGATCGGGGTGGGCGGCGGCGGGTGTAACGCGGTGGCCCGGATGGTGGAGGAGGGCCTCGAAGGCGTCGAGTTCTATGCCATGAACACCGACCTTCAGGCGCTGAACGCATGCCGGGTGCCCAACAAACTGCAACTGGGCGCGAAGATCACGCGCGGGCTGGGCGCCGGGTCGAACCCTGAAATCGGGCGGCAGGCGGCGCTGGAAAGCACCGATGGCATCGTGGAAGTGCTGCAAGGCGCCGACATGACCTTCGTCACGGCGGGGCTGGGCGGCGGCACGGGGACCGGCGCGGCTCCGGTGATCGCGTCGCTGGCCAAAGAGCTGGACGCGCTGGCGGTGGCGGTGGTCACCAAACCGTTCAGCTTCGAAGGGTCGCGGCGCATGAAGCTGGCGGAAGAGGGGCTGGGCAGGCTGGCATCCATTGTAGACACGGTGATCGCCATTCCCAACGACCGGCTGCTGGCGCTGGTGCCGCGGGGCACCAGCTTCTTCGAGGCGTTCAGGACGGCGGACGACCTGCTGCGGCAGGCGGTGCAGGGCATCAGCGACATCATCGTGACGCCGGGGCTGATCAACCGCGATTTCTCCGACATCAAGGCCACCATGACCGGCATGGGTTACGCGATGATGGGGACGGCCGTGGGACGGGGCGAAAAGGCGGCGGTGGATGCGGCCCGGCAGGCCATCAGTTGTGCGCTTCTGGAAGACACGCGGATCACCGGATCGCGCGGCATCCTGATCAACATCACGGGATCGAGCCGGCTGGGGCTGCACGAAGTGAACGAAGCATGCTCGATCATCCGGGAGGCGGCCGATTGCGACGACGTGCAGATCAATTTCGGCGTAATTCTGAACGAATCGATGGCGGACGCCGTGAAGATCACGGTGATCGCCACGGGGTTCCAGCCGGAGCACGCGCCCGTCGCGGACCGTCGGAGCGCGCCAGAGATCCGGTTTCAGGCGCGTCTGCCACAGGCGGCGCCGGCGAGCGCCCCGGAACCCGTTCCGGTGGCGGAGCCGGAACCGGAGCCGGAGCCTGAGCCTGAGCTGATGGTGGACGCGGAGCAGATGGTGGATTCCGACGATATTGAGACGCCGGCGTATCTGCGGCAGGGGCGGTTGTTGAACTGAGAGGTTGGTAGGCGGAAGCGCCTGCCCCACAACGCAGCAGAGCCGCAGCCAAAGGTACGCGGTGTCGGTAGACAGACAGGCAGGCAGGCCGAGTACCACTCGGCCGCAGATTGACAATCTGCCCCACAAAGGCTCGTGCGATAATCGGGGTTCCAACATGAAAGCTCGCGTTTTTGTTTCACTGAAATCCACGGTCCTCGATCCGCAGGGTCAGACGGTCCGCGCGGCGCTGAATGGGCTCGGGTATTCGGGCATTTCGGACGTGCGCCAGGGGAAGTTCTTCGACATTGGCATCGCCAGCGGCGTCACCCGCGAACAGGCGCGGAAAGACGTCGAGACCATCGCGCACGAAGTTCTCGCCAATCCCGTGATTGAAGAGTACCGCGTGGAGATCCTCGACTGAACGCACGCCTATAATTGAACTATGTGCGGAATTGTGGGCTACATCGGGACGCAGAAGGCCGTTCCGATCATTCTCGAAGGACTGAGACGCCTCGAATATCGGGGATATGATTCGGCGGGGCTGGCGGTCTACCGCGACGACGGCCAACTCGCCGTGCGCCGCGCCAAAGGCAAGCTGCGCAACCTCGAGGATGCCATCCGCATGAATCCGGTGGATGGGACGTACGGCATCGGGCACACGCGCTGGGCCACGCACGGGCGGCCCACCGAAGAGAACGCGCACCCGCACCGCGATTGCAAAGGCGACGTGGTGGTGGTGCACAACGGGATCGTCGAAAACTATTTGCCGCTGAAGCAGCTTCTCCAGTCCGAGGGCCACGTTTTCAAGACCGAGACCGACACCGAGGTGATCGCGCACCTGGTGGAGAAACACTTCAAGGGCAACCTGGAAGAAGCCGTGCGCGCGGCGGTCAAGGACCTCACGGGCGTGTTCGCGCTGGCGGTGATTTCGCGGTCCGATCCGTATAAGATTGTGGCCGCGCGCTCGGGACCGCCGGTGGTGATCGGGATTGGCGACAACGAGTACTTTGTGGCGTCGGACGTGCCGGCCATCCTGAGCCACACGCGCGATATGTTTTTCCTGGCCGACGGCGACATGGCCATCCTCACGCCCGAAGGCGTGCGGCTGAGCGATTTCGACGGGCACCCCGTGACCCGGCAGGTTTCGCACATCCTGTGGGACCCCATCATGGCGGAAAAGGGCGGCTACAAGCATTTCATGCTCAAGGAAATCTTCGAGCAGCCGCGAGCCGTGCGCGACACCACTTTGGGACGCGTGGGGCAGGACACGGGCCAGGTTTTCCTGGATGAGATGGATATCGCGCCGGAGGAATTCGCGCGCTTCCGCCAGGTCAAAATTATCGCCTGCGGCACAAGCTGGCACGCGGCCCTGGTGGGCAAGATCATGATCGAGAAGCTGGCGCGGCTGCCGGTGGAAGTGGATTACGGCAGCGAGTTCCGCTACCGCGACCCGATTGTGAGCGAAGATACGCTGACGGTGGTGATTTCGCAATCGGGGGAAACCGCCGATACGCTGGCGGCGCAGCGCGAGGCCAAGCAAAAAGGCTCCAAGACGCTGGCCATCTGCAACGTGGTGGGTTCGATGGTCACGCGCGAGGCCGCCGGCACCATTTACACGCACGCGGGGCCGGAGATCGGCGTGGCTTCCACCAAGGCTTTCACGTGCCAATTGACGGCGCTGTTCATTCTGGCGATGCATTTGGGGCAGGCCAACGGGCGCCTGGATGAGAACACGTCGCGCGGCCTGATGCAGGAGCTGGTGCGGATTCCGGGCAAGCTCGAAACGGTGCTTTCGCACGACGCGGTTTACGAGGCGCTGGGCCGGGACCTGCACCGCGCCGAAGATTTTCTGTTTCTGGGACGCGGGCCGCATTTTCCGATCGCCCTCGAAGGGGCGCTCAAGCTGAAGGAGATTTCCTATATCCACGCCGAGGGCTATCCGGCCGGCGAGATGAAGCACGGGCCCAACGCGCTGATCGACGAGAAGCTCCCGGTGGTGGTGCTGGCGACTTGCGACGCGGCGAGCGCGGAGAGCCGCGTGTTGTACGAGAAGACGCTGTCGAACATCCAGGAGGTCAAGGCGCGCGAGGGCATTGTGGTGGTGCTGGCGACCGAGGGCGATGCGGCCGTGCGCAAGACCGGCGCCGATCACATCATCGAGATACCCGCGACCGCGGAACTGCTGACGCCGATTCTGGAAATTGTGCCGCTGCAATTGCTGGCGTATCACATCGCGGTGCGGCGGGGTTGCGACGTGGATCAACCACGCAATCTGGCCAAGAGCGTGACGGTGGAATAAGTGGCCTTGAAACAACCCGTCCGGCTCGGCACGGTGCCGGAGACTCTGCTGGTTCCCCTCTATGCCCGTGCCATCGAGAGCCGCAGAAAGCATCCCATCCTGAAAGATCCCAAGGCCCTCGGAATGGTGGAATCCATCGATTGGGATTTCGAGAGGTTCAACCAAAGGCCGCGCATCGCTGCCTGTGCCCTGCGAACCGCCATGTTCGATGAGTTGGTCAAGGAATTCCTGGGCGCCCATCCGCAAGGCACCGTAGTCGAGATCGGCTCCGGACTCAACACCCGCTTTGAGCGGCTCGACAATGGCCGCGTCCGTTGGTTCGATCTTGATCTTCCGGAGGTTGTTGAACTGCGGCGGAGATTCTTCACCGATACCGGGCGGCGCACGACCCTGGCCGCGTCGGTTTTCGATGCCGGCTGGATGGCCACCGTGCTCCAAAGCCCTCCGCCGTACTTCTTTGTAGCGGAAACTGTCTTCGTCTACTTCCAGGAACACGAGGTCAAGGCTGCGCTCGCCGGGATCGCGCGGAACTTCCCGTGCGCCAACATCGCCTTCGACACCACCAGCCGCAGAGCCGTGGATGGCGGCAACAAGGACCACGCGCGGAGGAAGATGGCAGCCCGCTTCGCATGGGCCTGCGCCGATCCGCGCGAAATTGAAAGCTGGAATATCGGGTTGCGCCTCGTCGAATCCCGCAATTTCGGGCACCTGCCGGAGCCTTTGAATCAGCGCCTGTCCTTGCCCCTCCGGACCACTCTCCGCGTCCTTCGCCAATTGTTTCCGAAGCTGATGAAGGTGTATCAGCTCAATTTATTCGCGGGGCAGTCCGCCGCTCTCCCCGTGGCTCACCCTTGACACCGCATTCACCAACTTCCGGTACGGTATATCCTGGTAGCTTTCGAAGCTGATCCATTCGCCTTCGCGCCAACTCGAGTAGTACCAGCGCGCCAGCAGGGCCAAATATTCCTGACGCTCGCGGAGCCCGAGCTTTCGCGGTGTGACCCGGGCGAACGTCTCGCGCAGGCTGTGGTCGAGCGAGACCGGCTTGCCTTCGCGCACTTCGAAACCAAAGCGCTGCGGCTGCTGCCAGTTGCCATCGCGCATGAACCACATCTCGACGGCAAAGGGTGCCAGGGAACGCGTGATGGCGACGCCGTTCAGACGGTCCACATCGCGCGCCAAGTCGTCGCGCAGTCTCAGCACGTCCTCCACCTTTTCGAGACGCTTGTGCTGGCGCGCGGCCTCCTCGAACTGCATCGAGTCGCTGAGCCGGTCGCGGGAATGCGCGATGGCATCCGCGAGCGAGCGGCCATCGGTGCGCAGGAACTCCACCACGCGGGCGACTTCGTGGGCATACTCGGCGGGGCCCACCACCAACTGGCACGGGCGCAGGCACATGCTCATTTCGCCGTAGATGCAGCCGGGGTGCGCTGCTGAGGGGAGCAGGTCTTCCTGGCAGCGGCGCAGTTGGAAGAGGTCTAGAAACTGGGATTCGAATTTTTCGGCGGAAGCGCGCGAGCGGAACGGGCCGAAATACAGGCCGCCGGTGCGGGTGAGATGGGTGGTGATGTGGCTGCGCGGAAACTCGTTGGTGAGAACGATTTTGAGGTAGGGCGGCATGCGCAGTTTGAGCAGATCCAGATACGAATCGGGGAAGTGGCGGCGCGCCTGCTCATAGAGCACCACGGCCGATTCGAAGGCGGAGCCGGTGAGCCAGTACTCGATGCGCGCGACGGTGTGGCGCAGGTTCAGCAGGCGCGAGGGCTTCTCGCGTTCTTTCAGGAGGCGCAGCAGGCGGCGGCGCAGAAGGGCCGTCTTGGAGAGATACGGGGCGCCTTGGTGGGGCCAGAGCGCGAAGACCGCCGGAGTGTTGGGTAACGCTTCAATGGCGGCGTCCAAGGACGCGAGGTCAGCGGTGACTTCGATCACCGTCACTCCGAGGCGGCTTTGTCGTCGATCAGCTTGCGAACGGCGGCCATGAAATCGGCGAGCGGCTGGGCGCCCTGGTCGCCGAGCTTGCGGTTGCGCACGGCTACCTTGCCGCTCTGCTGTTCGCGATCGCCCACCACCAGCATGTAGGGGATCTTCTGCATCTGCGCGTCGCGAATTTTGAGGTTGACCTTCTCGCTGCGCTCATCCACCGTCGCGCGAATGCCGGCGGCGTCGAGCTGCTGGCGCACATTTCGCGCGTATTCGGTCTGGCGGTCGGTAATGGGCAGCACGATGGCCTGCACGGGCGCCAGCCATACCGGGAAGGCGCCGGCGTAGTGCTCGATCAGAATGCCGAAGAAGCGCTCGATGGAGCCGTAGAGCGCGCGGTGCACCATCAGGGGCTGGTGCGGCTTGCCGTCCTCGCCGATATATTCCAGCTCGAAGCGGCGCGGCAAAGTGAAATCGAATTGCACGGTGGAAAGCTGCCAGGGGCGTCCGATAGCGTCGACCAGCTTAATGTCGACCTTCGGCCCGTAGAAGGCGGCCTCGTCGGGCATCACCTTAGCCTGGATGTTGAGCCGCTCGGTGGCACGGCGCAATGCATCTTCGCCGATCCGCCACTGCTCGGGCGATCCATCGTACTTGCCGCTCGCGCCGCCGTCCCAAGTGGAAAGCTCGGCATGGTACTCGTGGAAGCCGTACGTGGTGAGGGTGTCGACCGCGAATTGCAGGCAGTCGACAATTTCGTCTTCGATCTGCTCCGGCGCGCAGAAGATGTGGGCGTCATCCTGCGTGAAGCCGCGCACGCGGAACAGGCCGTTGAGCACGCCGGAGCGCTCGTAGCGGTAGACGGTGCCGAGCTCGCCCAGGCGGACCGGAAGGTCGCGGTAGCTGTGCTGCTTATCCTTGTAGATGAGGATGTGGAAGGGGCAGTTCATGGGCTTGAGCTGGTACTCGGCGTCGTCCAGCTCCATGCGCGTGAACATGTTCTGGGCGTAAAAACCGGCGTGGCCCGAAGTCTTCCACAAGTCGAAGCGGGCCACGTGGGGGGTGTAGACCAGCGAGTAGCCGCGCTTCAGGTACTGGTCGCGCATCCAGTCTTCCAGCAGCTTGCGGATGATGCCGCCCTTGGGGTGGAAGAAGATGAGGCCGGGACCGGCCAGCTCCTGGATGCTGAACAGGTCCAGCTCCTTGCCCAGCTTGCGGTGGTCGCGTTTTTTGGCCTCTTCGACCTGCTTGAGATACGCGTCCAGGTCCTTTTGCGTGAAGAAGGCAGTGCCGTAGATGCGCTGCAACTGCTTGTTGTGCTCGTCGCCCTTCCAATAGGCGCCGGCGATGGAGAGCAGCTTGAACGCCTTGATTTTGGAGGTGCTGGGCACGTGCGGACCGCGGCAGAAATCGATGAAGTGGGGTCCCAGGGTGTACTCGGAGAAGACCTCGCCGGCGCGCTCATCGATGAGCTCGCATTTCATCCAGGCGTCGGAATACTTTTTGAGGCCTTCGTCCTTGCGGGTATAGATACGCTGGTAGGGGAGGTCGCGCGATTGAAGCTCCCACATTTTCTTCTCGATCTTCTCGAGGTCCTCCGGCGTGAACGGCGCGGGGCGGTCGAAGTCGTAGTAGAAGCCGTTGTCGATGGCCGGCCCGATGCCCAGCTTGGTTTCGGGATAGAGTTCGAGCACGGCGGCGGCCAGAAGATGGGCGGAGGAATGGCGGTAGACACTGAGCGACTCGGGATCCTTGGCGGTGAGGATCTGCAAGGCGGCGTCCTTTTCGAGAGGGCGGGTGAGGTCGTACAACTCTCCGTCGACCCTGGCGACGATGGCCGCGTCGGCGAGGCGAGGGCTGATGGATTTGGCGATATCGATGGGGGTCGTCCCCGGCTCGACGGGCTGTTTGCTGCCGTCGGGCAGAGTGATCTCGATGTTGCTCATAGGGAATTTTCAGCGTAACACGCGCGGCGATTGTGGGGCAGGATGGTATCCTGCGCGCCGATTGGGAATCGGCGCAACTGGCGGGTTGCCAACCCGCCGCAGATTGCCAATCTGCCCCACGGAATGCGCCTGCGTTATCATGAACAAAGGCTCATGATTGTCTCCAGTCAAGCCGGGATCGACGACACCCCGCTGGTGGCGCAGGCGCGGGAAGGCGATGCCCGGGCCTTCGGGGAGTTGGTGAAGCAATACGAAGGCAAGATTTTCCGGCTGGCCCAGCACGTGACGCAGAACCGCGAGGATGCGGAAGACGTTCTGCAAGAGACGTTCCTGAAAGCGTACGAGCACCTGGACCAGTTTCAGGGCAACTCGAAGTTCTACACCTGGATTGTTCGCATTGCGGTGAACCAGGCGCTCATGAAGTTGCGCCGCCGGAAGACCGACCGGTCGGTATCGCTCGATGAGACCATCGATACCGGCGAAGACACGGTGGTGCGGGAGATCGCAGCGTGGGGCGAGGACCCGGAGCAGCGTTTTTCGCGGGAGGAACTCGGCGGCATTCTGGATTCGGCGATTCAGAGCCTGGAGCCGCCGTACCGCTCGGTTTTCGTGCTGCGCGACATCGACGAGCTTTCGACCGAGGAGACGGCGGATGTGCTGGGCCTCACCGTGCCGGCCGTGAAGAGCAGGCTGTTGCGAGCCCGCTTGCAGTTGCGCGAAAGGCTGACGCGTTTCTTCAAACGCAAGGGGGACGACGCCTTTGCTTACATGTAAAGACTTTCTGAATGAATTGAGCGAGTACCTGGACGAATCTATCGATGCCGAAACCCGGGCCAAGCTGGATCGGCACATCTCGGAGTGCCCGAATTGCTGGGTAATCGCCGACACCACCAAGAAGACCATCCAGATTTATAAAGGCATGGACCCGTATCCGATTCCGCCCGACGTGGAGACGCGTCTGATGCAGGCGCTGGAAAAGAAGATGGCGGAGAAGCGGACGTAGCCTTCGCGGCCAGGCTCCTGGATGGAATCGCCGACGGTCTTTATCAGCTACAGCCACGATTCGCCCGAGCGCGATGCGAAAGTACTGACGCTGGCGGACAGGCTGCGCGCGGACGGCATCGACGCGGTGCTGGATCAATACCAGAGCTTTCCCGCCGAGGGCTGGGAATTGTGGGGGCAGCGGCAGATCCGGGACGCCGGCTTTGTGCTGGTGGTCTGCACGGCAACCTACCGGCGGCGGTACGATGGCGAGGAAGAGACCGGGAAGGGCCTGGGCGCCACCTCGGAAGCGGGGTTCATTCGCCAACTTCTGTACAACGCCGGTGGGGTCAACGAGAAGTTCTTTCCCGTTCTGCTCACGGACGCCGATAGCGCGCACATTCCGCTTGGCCTCCAGCGATACCAACATTTCGCGCTCCACACCGGGCAGGGGTACGAGGAACTGCGCCTTCACCTCATGGGCCAGTCGCGCGTACGAATGCCCGCGCTGGCGCCGAAGCAGCGCAAGGCCGATTATCTCTACTGGAGCCTCCCGCCGCGCAATCCGTTCTTCACCGGCCGGGCCGGAATCGGCAAGACGCAGACCGCCATCGAGTACGCCTACCGCCATCGGGACCAATACCGCGCCGTGATCTGGAGCCAGGCCGATTCCCGCGACGCACTGGTCTCCGGCTTCGGCGCGATCGCGAGCCTGCTGGACCTGCCCGAGAAAGACGAAAGGGACGCCAACGTGGCGGCCGAGGCGATGCGCCGCTGGCTCGAACGGTAGACCGGGTGGCTGCTCATTCTGGACAATATAGTGGCCGGCCGGCTGGTGGAAGACTTCGGGTTTGATTCCGTGGTAGCAGCCCATCTTCTCAACCGGAGTGGTTACTGCCTCAAGGGCCGCGCGCGGTGCGCGGAAGCCGAGCCGCTGCACCAGCGCGCCCTCGCCATTTACGAAAAAGCGCTGGGTCCCGACCACCCCTTGACCGCCATCGACGTTCGCAACTACGCCGGATTCCTCCGGCAGCGCGGCCGTGCGGCTGAAGCCGAAAAGCTGGAAGCGCGGTTCAAGCTCCCATTTCAATGACCAGGCTTGACGAACGAACCCACATTGGGTATTATCGTACTTGAAATGGGTTCAACTATCGGTACAGCCCTCTTCAGCGCCACCAGGCAAGCCGTGCTGCGCCTGCTTTTTGGCCATGCCGGCGAGCGATTCTATCAGCGTCAAATCATCCGTATCGCCGGCCTCGGCTCGGGAGCCGTGCAGCGGGACCTCCAACAGCTCACCGGGGCCGGAATTCTCGTCCGGACGGTGGAAGGCCGTCAAACGTATTATCAGGCCAACCGCGCGTGCCCGGTGTTCGATGAGCTTCACGGCCTCATTCGCAAAACCTTCGGCGTCGCTCAAGTTCTGAAGGATGGCCTCGTCGCCCTGGCCGGCAAGATTCAATTCGCCTTCATTTATGGCTCGCTGGCGACTGGCGGCGAAACGGCGGCAAGCGACGTTGATGTGATAGTGGTGGGCGAGCGCATTTCGCTGCAAGATGTCGTTTCGGCCCTCACTGAAGCACAGCGGGAGCTTGGGCGCGAGGTGAATCCCTCCGTCTATCGCCCCGAGGAGTTCTGTCGTAAACTCGCTGGAGGCCACCACTTCCTTTCGAGTGTTGTGGCCGGCCCGAAGATCTTCCTGATAGGCGATGAAGGTGAGGTTACAAGAGTGGCTCGGGCTCGGATGACCCGGCCAGCGTCACCCTCCGAGTCGAGCAAGCGCGGAAGATCAGCCCGTAGGGGCGAAAGATAATAGCCCATGGCGTGAGCCATGGGAAGCCCCGGGTAGGGACGGAAGAAGGGCTTCGACGGCCGCCCTCCGCGATCGGCGGGCGGCGCTTTCTTACGCCCCGTGCCGGGGCTGGCAGGCTTCGGGCCGCTTCCCCAGCGCTCACGCGCTGGGCTACTTTCCGGCGCCCCTACGGGGCTGAGCGTATCGCCGCAGATCATCCCTTCCCCCTTACCCCATGTTATCCTAACTGCGGATGTTCACTCGGCCGCGTAAAGCCCGTGTTTTGTTTGGACTATCCGACATCATCCTGGTTGCGCTGGCCTTCCAGGCGGCATACCAGACGCGCGCGATCCTGCACCTCCAGCGCGTGTTCTATCTGACCGTGGAGCAAAAGGCCCTGGTTTTGGGGTTCGCGCTGGTCGCCTGGGTCACCATCGGGCTGTGGCTGGGGATTTACGAAAAGCTCGATTCCGGGCACCCGCGGATCATCCTGCGCGATACCGTGCGCCAGTGCGTTTTTGGCGCGCTGTGCCTGGTGCTGTTCGAGTACGTGCTGCGCCTGGACCTCAGCCGCTTCTTCCTGGGCCTGTTCTCCGCTTACGCCTGGGTTCTGCTGCTGCTGTTCCGGCTGACGGCGGGGCGGGCGGTGGGAGTGATCCGCCGCGGGTTTGCCGCGCCGCACTACGTGATGGTGGTGGGGACCGGGGAGCGCGCCATTCGCATGGCGGAGGCGCTGGAACAATCGGCGGAATACGGCGTCCGGTTGCGCGGCTTTCTGAGTGAGCAATCGGAAGACGCACCCGCTGAAATCGCGCTCGGCGCGCTGTACAAAGTCCAGCCCATCGGCGAGTTGCCCTCCATTCTGCGGCAGCACGTGGTGGATGAGATCATCTTCGCGGTGGGCAGCGAGAGCCTCGCCAACCTGGAAGAGGTTTTCCTGCTGTGCGATGAGGAAGGCGTGCGCACGCGGGTGGCGGTGGATTTCTTCCCGCACGTCAACAGCACGGTCTCGCTCGACCGCCTCGGCTCGACGCCCCTGCTGACGTTTTCCGCGGCCCCTTACGACGAGATCCGGCTGCTGGTGAAGCGCCTGACCGATATCGCCGTCGCCGCCGCCGGCCTGGTGGTGCTGGCGCCCTTCATGGCGGCGATTTCGATTCTGATCCGGCTGACTTCGCCCGGCCCCGCGATCTTTCGCCAGGTGCGCTGCGGGTTGAATGGCCGCCGCTTCCTGTTTTACAAGTTCCGTTCCATGTGCCAGAACGCGGAGGAGCTGAAGCCCGCGCTGGAGCACCTCAACACGCGCGAGACGGTGTTCAAGATTCCGCATGATCCGCGGCTGACCACTGTGGGGCGCTACCTGCGGAAGTTTTCCATCGACGAATGGCCGCAGTTATGGAACGTGCTGCGCGGCGACATGTCGCTGGTGGGACCGCGCCCGGCGGTTCCCGGCGAAGTCGACCGGTACCAGCGGTGGCAGCGCCGCCGCCTGCGCATGCGTCCCGGTCTCACCTGCCTGTGGGCCATTTCGGGGCGCGATAACGTGGATTTCGAAACCTGGATGAAGCTGGATATGCAGTACATTGATAATTGGTCGTTGGCGCTGGATTGGAAGATTTTGCTGCGCACCATTCCGCATGTGCTCATCGGGCACGGCGCCAACTGAAAGGGGCATCTATGCACCTGATTCCGACTGAAGAGGAGGTCGTAAGCGTGCTGAGGGAAACCGGCGCGCTGCGCGACGGCCATTTCGAATACCCTACCGGTTTGCATTCCAACGAGTACTTGCAGGTCCCGCTGGCCATGCGCTACTACCAGTATCAGCGCATGTTGTCGGTGGGTCTGAGCCGGCTGTTGCGCGCCAACCCGGAAATCCGGGCCATCGTGCCGCATCTCTCGATCGTCACGCCGGCGACCGGCGGCCTGCCGGTGGCCTATGGCGTATGCGAGGCATTGCGCGCCAAACAGGTCTATTGGGCCGAACGCCAGCACGATTCCGAGCCGCTCCGTTTCCGGCAGTACCTGGAGCCCAAGGCCGGCGAGCAGGTGGTCATGGTGGACGATATCCTGCGCACGGGCGCCCAACTGACGGAGTTGAAGGCGCTGTTGGAATCGCGTGGAGCGACCGTGGTTGGGCTGGCGACAATCATCTACCAGCCGACGCCGCAGACCCTCGGTTTCGGCTCTCTCCCGCTGTACTATCTGGCTAAACTGGAGGCCCGCTACTATGCCGCGGGCGCCGAGTGCGCGCTGTGCAAGCGCGGTCTGCCCCTCGAAAAGGTGTGGATCTGAATTACGAACCACGAATTGCTGAATTTCGGTGCAGAATGTCTCAAACCCGTTACGACGCGGCGTTTTCCCCCGGTTGCAGGGCACATTTTCACAGGCTTTTCCACAGTCGCGTGGAAAACTGCTGGTACTGGTGGTTGAAGAAGGTGGTAAATTGTTTACGGTTCGACTGACGTAAGGGTTATGCGAAGACTCTGCCTGCTTGCGATGCTCTGTTGCGTCCCGCTGGCGGCGCAAGACACGGACGCCGAGAAGCTCGCGCCCTACTATCCCACGCCGGAGATCATCGTCGAGAAGATGCTGGAGCTTGGCGGCCTGAAGGCGGGAGAGAAGGTGTTCGACCTGGGCTCCGGCGACGGCCGCATCGTCATTATGGCTGCCCAGAAGTTCCATGCCGAGGCCGTGGGCATCGAGTTGGATGCGGACCTCTGGAGGCAGAGCACCGAAAAGATCCGCAAGCTCGGACTGGAAGAGAACGCCCACATCGTCAATGGCGATCTGCTCAAGCAAAACTACAGCTCCGCCGACCTGGTCACCGTCTACCTGTTGCCCGACCCGGTCAATACCAAAGTCCAGCCGCTGCTGGACAAGCAACTGAAAAAAGGCGCTCGAGTAGTGTCTCACGATTTCGAATTCCGGAACTGGACGCCCGAAAAGGTCGAAAACATCGCCGATGACGGCGAGGGCCGGAGCCACACGCTCTATCTGTATCGGAAGTGATTACGTGCCGTATTCGCTGAAGTTCGACTGGCCGCGTCAGATTGCGTGGGTGCGGGTGCTGCTGGGAGCCGTCACCCTGGGCAGCGGCTACTTTTGGCCGCCGCACGCGGCTCCGTTTTTCTTCTTCAATGGCCTGCTGTTGCTGTACCTGGTCTTCAGCCTCGTCGTGGCGATCCGCGGCATCAGGCTGGGCGGACTACTGGGCCTGCTGGCGCTGTTCGGCGACGCGGTTTACTTCCTGGTCCTGGTTAGCTTCGGCATCGGCCGCCTATGGCTGGCTTCCGTTTATTTTCTCTATCTTCTAGCCGAAGCCGCGGCGTTTTACGGGCCCGTGGAAGTGGTAGTGGTTGTGGCCGTGGCGGCGGTCTTCTGCGCAGTACTGCCTTATGACGGGATCGGGCGCCTGGAGCCCACCGTGCTGGTGGCGGGCGTTCTGACCTGCGGTTTCGCGGTGCACAAACGCCGCCGGGAAGCCCGCCTCGAGCAATTGAACGAAAAGTTGGAAGAAGTGCGAAAGGACGCGGAGAAAGCCCGCCAGACGGAGAGCCAGCGCATCGCGTCGGACTTCCACGATGGCCCGCTGCAGAGCTTCATCAGTCTGCAAATGCGCCTTGAGATTCTGCGCAAGCTTCTCGAGCGCGACTTCCGTGCGGGCATGCAGGACCTCATGGAGTTGCAGACGCTGGCGCAATCCCAGATCCACGACCTGCGCGTGTTCCTCCACAGCATGCGTCCGGTGGACGTGGATGGCGCCAGCCTGGTGGCCACGGCCCGGCGCACCGCCGAATCCTTTCAGAAGGAAAGCGGCATTCCGGTGACGTTTCTGGGAACCAACACCCCGCTCGGCGTGTCGCAGGAAGCGACCGCCGAGGTCTTGCAGATGCTTCGCGAAGCGTTGCACAACGTGCAGAAGCACGCGGGCGCCACGCGCGTGGCCGTGACCATGGAAAAGACCGACCGCGGACTGGAGATTTCGGTGGACGACAACGGCCACGGTTTCAACTTCGCCGGAACCTACACGCTGGAAGAGCTCGAGATGCTGCGGCTGGGTCCCGCCAGTCTGAAGCGGCGCGCGCGTTCTCTGAATGCCGACCTGCAATTGGAATCGCGCCCCGGCCGCGGGGCGGGTCTGAAGTTCCGGATACCGCTGCAATGAGACAGGGGCCGGGGGTAGGAAGACAGGGGCCAGGGGCCGGGGCGAGCACTTGCGTGCTCCTCGGATTTCTTGCCTTATCGGGGTGTGGCCGCTACGCCGATTTCAGGCTGCCGCCGGTTTCGGGCGGCGATCCCACCATGACGTTCGCTTTTGAGGCGCAGGCGGAGCCTGTGCTTACGGGCGGAGACGGCTGGGAATCGGACGACGTCCTCAACCCATCCGTAATCTCTCGCCCCCTGGCCCTCCTGAATCTTTACTCCGGCTTCGACGGGCGCACGTGGCGCACGGGCCTGGCGGTCTCTGAAGACGGCACTCACTGGCAGAAGAAAGGTGTGATCCTCTCGCCCGATCGGCGGACCTGGGAAGGGTCTTACATCGCAGCCAACGGCTCCGCGCTCTTTTATGAGAACCAATTCTGGTATTGGTATCAGGCCGGCCCTAGGGAGAGGCCCCGCATCGGGCTGGCTCGCGCCGTGGATACGCGGTCCTGGAGAAAGGAGCCGAAACCCGTGCTCGAACCGGGGCCGTACGGGAGCTGGGACGAGTACGGCGTGGCCGATCCTGACGTGGTGCGCGTCGAGCCGTATTTCTACCTCTTCTATCTCGGGCAGGACCGCGCCCGCCGCCAGCGCCTGGGCGTCGCGCGTTCCAACGACGGCGTCCGCTGGGAGAAGCTCCGCGGCAACCCGGTCCTGGAACTGGGCGACGCCGGCGCGTTCGACGAAAACGGTCTGGGCGAGCCGGCCGTATGGAATTCGCACGGCTTCTATTGGATCCTCTACACCGGCCGCGACACTAAGGAGAACCGGCGTCTGGGGTTGGCGCGCTCCACCGACGGCGTCCACTGGGCGAAACTCGCGGTGGTCTTCGGCGGCGACCAGCCGTGGGATGCGAAGGTGGTCTGCGACCCCACGGTGGAGGTGGCGGGCGGCGTCATCCGCGTCTGGTTCGGCGGCGGCGACGTGGCCTCGCCGGATGAAAATCTGGACGGGAAGATTGGCGCCGGGATCCTCCGCCCGGTTCGTGCCGGCCTGGCGCGCTGAGTGCAGCATGGCTGCGAAGCAATGGTGGTATCGTAAGGGGCGCCGTGCGATGTCCTAACCCAAGTTCCGCAGTTGGAAGAATAAACTCTTTGCTTTCAAGCGCCGCATGGGCGAGTTTCCACTACATTGCCGCTCGTTCCAGTGCGCTGGGCAGCTTCAGGCCGAGCCGCTGGAGCAAGATCTGCTGGTGCTCGGTGGCCCGGCTGATGCAACGCTTGCGGATCACTTGCCCGGATCTGGTCGGCAGCACCACATCGACCATCGCGATCTCCGACAGGGCCTCGAACACTTGCCTCGGTTCGTCTCCCAGTCCCGCCTCGCGGCAACTCGCGGCGAGAGTCTTCCAGAGCACATAGGCCAAAAAGCAAACCAGGATGTGGGCCTGCACTCGATCTTCTTTCTGATGCCGCACCGGGCGGATCCCCAGGTCGGACTTGTGAATGTGAAACGCTGCCTCGGCCTCGGTCAACTGGATGTAGGCCCGCCACAGATCTTCCGGGCTCCAATCGGTCACGTTGCTGCGCAGCACGTAACAGCCCTCACTCAAGCGCGCCCACTCTCTCCAGGCTTCCACCTTCGACCACCGCAGGCGAGCGAACCCGCCGCCGTCCGTTTCCACTTTCACTTCGAACAGCGCGGCCGCTCGCGTGTTCCGCCCCAGCAACCGGCCCACTCGTGTGGCGATCGTCACCGGCTTCTGTTTCTTCTTCAGGCAACTGGTCTGGATCTTTCCGAGGCCTTCCTCAATGCGCTTCTCGAAACGCTCGTGCATGGCCTGCTCTTTGGCCCGCCGCTCCGCGCTGCGGCACAGGATGAAAACCTCCTCCCCGCCCGGCGCCGGTGTGATGCGAACTTCCAGCCCCGCATGCACCAACCGCCAGTCTTCGCTCAGCAACTCCTGCTCGAACTTGCGCATGGAGTTCTTCGCCGTCCCTACGATGTAGCGCCGCCCACCTTCGCGCAGGAACTCCACGTTGTCCTCGCCCGCCATCCCGCGGTCCATGACCCAGATCCGGCTAGCCCGGCCATAGAGCCCTTCGATGTGCCCGACCATCTCTTCCAGCGTGGTGGCGTCGTTGCGATTGCCGGCGAAGATCTCGTAGCCCAGCGGCATCCCGCAACGGCTCACTACCAGGGCGATGTTGACTTGCTTGCAGTCCGGCCGATGGTCGCGCGAATAGCCCCGCTGCGCTTGCGAGTTCTTCTCCGCCTGACCTTCAAAGTACGTGCTGGTCACGTCATACAGCAGCAGATCGTAGTCCAGCTCGAACAACTCTCCCAGCTTCTCCTTCAGGTGTTTCTCCAGCGCCGGCTTGTGCGGCAGCAAAGCATCCAGCGCCCGGTACAAGCGGTCCTCGTTGACCTTCTCGACCGGCACACTCAACAGGTCCGGTAGCGCGCTGGATTCGTAGAACCGCTCTGCCCAGTGCAACTCACTGGAGGGGTCGCACAGTTGCCCGAGCACCAGCACTGTCGCCATCAGCGGCCAGGGAATCTCTTCTCGTCCTTGGGGCAGCTTCTCTTCCAGAAAGCGATCCAGATCCAGCCGGCGCAGCAGCTCCAGCCCCAGCCAGGGGCCGCCGAATTTCCGGCTGCGCTCGACATGCACCCGCTTCACATCGACTTCCACCCATTCCGGCTGAGCCTCCAGAAACAAGCTGCCCTGCTGGGTGGTCCTCCCTTCGGCACAGCGCTTCACTCCCAGGCGGCCACGTTCATCCATCGCGCCCAGCCAAGCCACCACGCGCTGCCGCGGTCCGCGCTGGGTGCGATAGCTCTCTACCAGGGCCCAGTAAGCGTGGCGCTTGCCGTCCTTCCTCCGATAGCAGGGCCGCACGTACATAGCTCCATACTACGGATCTACGGCTCCGATTCAAGAGGGTTGGTCGTCACTACATCGGCTTTTCGGAACTCTGAAACTCAGCCGCGGCAACAGCGTGATGGAAACAAAAGACGGCTCTCTTGTCCGCTGGGTTCGGCAGCCTTAAAACAGGCCAAAAAAAGTTGCGGAGTCACCTCAACTGCGGAAGTTGGGCTAAGTGCGCCGCGAATCTCGCCGACGACTCGTGGGCCTGCTCCGGATGTGGGTTTCCGGTTCGCCCGCGGCACCACGTCGTCCATCTGGACTTCTGGGGTAGTCCGCTCCAAGTGCTGCTTTGGCTGCTGCTGATGGCCCTGGTGAACGTGAAAATCGCGCTGCCGCCGGCCATTAACATCAGGATCTTGTGCATCTGCGTTTCGCCCCCATGGATCGGGTATGCGCCATCACCATGGCTGATGCTGGCTTGGATTCTATCCGTCATCCTGGCGATCGCGGGCGCGTGGATATTCGCGGGGGCGTGCCGCTGGTTCTGCCGCCATTTGAGATTCAGCGACGATGCGAGAGCCGATTTTACCGGCCGGGGCGGACAGATTCTGGGCTGGTGGATTCTATGTGTATTGGCCGACCTCAGATGGAACATCCGCGCCCCGGAGGGTGTTCTGCTGGACATCGCGATGTATTTTCTTGGCCTGTGGGGCACCCTCAACATCCTGCGCTGGATTGTGGGTCACGTGAAGTTAAGCTCCAGCCGGGGGCTTTCGTTTTTCGGAACGTATGTGGAACTGCTGGGGTGGGAGATTCTGTTGACTCTTTCCGTCCTGACGGTTATCGGATGGGCCTGGGTGCTGGCGGCGATCTGGCGCTGGATGGCACGCAACACGCGAGGGAACGATATTGCCCTGCGGTTTCACGGCGTCGGGCTCCAGATTCTCTGGCGAACCGTGGTTGCCATTCTCCTTAGTATTCCAGTCGTGACGATTCCCTGGGTGTGGCTTTGGTACGCGCGATGGCTGGTCCAGAACACGACGATCGAAGGGCAACCCGGAGATCCGGTGGTGTAGTGGCGCGGCTCTTGCCGGCCGCCGGCGCTACGCCAAGTCGTGTGCCGCTATCGCTCGGCCGGCGGACGGGTTTTCGCGAAGTTCCAGGCGTGCTCGACAATCGTGCGCAGGTCCGCGTATTGCGGGCGCCAGGCCAGCTTGGTCCGCAGTTTGCCTGCGGCGGCCACCAGGCTCAGCGGGTCGCCTTCGCGGCGCGGGCCGACGACGTACGGGACCTTCCGGCCGGTCACTTGCTCCACCATCCGGATCATTTCCATTACGGTGTGGCCGGTTCCGGTGCCTACGTTGAACTGGTCGGTCGAGCCGCCGGCCAGCAGGTACTCCACGGCTAGAATGTGGGCCTGCGCCAAGTCGTCGACGTGGATGTAGTCGCGAATGCAGGTGCCGTCGGGGGTGTCGTAATCGTCGCCGAAAACGGTGATGGGGCTTCCCGTAATCACGGCGCGGAGCAGCAGGGGGAGCAGGTGGGTTTCGGGCTGGTGCTCTTCGCCCAAACGGCCCGCCGGGTCGGCGCCCGAGGCGTTGAAGTAGCGCAGCGAGACGCTGGTCAGATGGTGGATGCGGTCGAACCAGCCGAGCAGCGTCTCTACCATCACCTTGGATTCGCCGTAGGGGCTGACCGGCTGGATGGGAAAGGTCTCCAGAATCGGGTTGGTATGCGGATTCCCGTACACCGCGGCCGTGGACGAAAAGACCATGTGCCGGACGCCTGCCTCGACCATGGCCGTGAGGAGCGAAAGCGAGCCGCCCACGTTGTTGGCGAAATAGCGCTCCGGCTCGCGCATGGATTCGCCCACGGCGATGAAGGCGGCGAAGTGGATGACGGCCTGCGGCCGCTTTTCGCGCATGAGTTCGGCCAGGGCGGCGGTGTCGGCAAGATCCAACACGTGCAGGCGGGCGGCGGGCACGTTGTGCCGATACCCTCGGGAGAGATTGTCCACCACCGTGACGTTGTGCCCCTGCTCGAGCAGCAGGCGCACGGTGTGGGCGCCGATGTATCCGGCGCCGCCCGTAACCAGGATTCGGAGACTCACAAGAACTAGTGTAGTGCGTCGTGATTTCCGAATGGGCAAACCCAAAGGGCAGACCTAGGAGTTGCAATCGACGCCCTACGAAGGCATCATGAAAGGGTTCGGCGGCGGCGAAACCGTTGAGCGCCTAAGAGGAGGTCGGCGGCGCGCGTTCGCCATTCACCGAGCGGCAGATCGCGGGGAAGAAGAAGTGAGACTGCTGCCCGTAGGTTTTGCTTTGGCCGTTCTTCTGACGGCCCAATTGCCCGGCCAGGACCTGGCGCCAGGGGCGCTGCTGCTGGAGCGGGTCAAAGAGCACGGGCGCGCCACCTTCGAGCACATTCCCGACTACGCCTGCCTGGAAACCGTCGAGCGTTACCGGCTGTCTCGCTCCGTCAGGCCGTTCGACACGTTGCACCTGGAGGTGGCTGTGGTGGGCGGCAAAGAGCTGTTCGCGCGAAAAGGCGCGGCGCAGTTTCAGGGCGACGATCCAACGGCCTTCGTTACCGCGGGGATGATCGGCACCGGCGACTTTTCCGTCACTCCGCACAACCTCTTCGTGAGTGATGCCGGGTGGATCACCGCGCCTTCGGAGGCGGGGCTGTCGGGCCGAAAGCCGCTCCGGTTCGAGTTTGAGGTGCCGGCGCAGTCCGATGCCTACCAGGTCCAGACTCGCGGAGTGAAGGCATCAGTCGGCGTGCGGGGCGCGTTTTGGGTGGATCCGCAATCCCTGGATTTGCTGCGCATCGAGCAACACGACGTTGATCTGCCGGCGGAGTTGAAAGTCCGCGATATCGTCACCACCATCGCCTACGCGCGGACGCGCATCGGTTCCTCGAATCCGCTGTTGCCGCATTCCTCGGAAGTGACGGTCACCGATTCTTACGGCGGGCGGCAGAGAAACGTGATTGAGTTCTCCGGTTGCCGGGAGTACCGCAGCGATTCGACGGTTCATTTTGAGGGGGTGGTTCCGGAACCGCCGCCGGCCGCCAAGAAGGAATAGTGGTGCGCGACACGCGATGGATCGGGAAGACGAAGGGCAAGCTAAAGCATGCCCCACCGTCCCGCCGTTTTCGCTAGAATTATTACATTGTCTCGAAAACCACCGAGCGTCATCGCCATCTACGCGGGATCGTTTGATCCTATCACCAACGGGCACCTCGACCTGATCCAGCGCGGTTCGCGAATGTTCGACCGGCTGATCGTCTCCATTTTGCGAAATGAGACCAAGGAGCCGCCGCTGTTCTCCGCGGAAGAGCGCATGGAAATGCTGCGCGAGGTGGTCCGCGTCTACCCCAACGTGGGGGTGGATTCGTTCGACGGTCTGCTGGTGGATCATGCGGCCGCGCACTCGGCTACCGTGCTGCTGCGGGGCATCCGCGCGATTTCGGATTACGAATACGAGTTGCAGATGGCCCTCATGAACCGGCGGCTGAGTCCTGAAATCGAAACGGTCTTCATGATGGCCAACGAAGCCTATTCTTTTATCAGCTCGCGCCTGGTAAAAGAAGTCTTCGGCCTGGGAGGGAGCATCAAAGGATTGGTGCCGCCGGTGGTGGAAACGCGACTGCGCCGGCGGCTGTCTAGAATCAAACAGAGAGGGGCTTAGATCACAAGGGCATGCCAGCAGTAACCAACCGAATCTCACAACGTATTTCTTCCATCAGCGTGTCGTCCACGATGAAAGTGGCGGCCGACGCCGAGAGGCTTCGCGCGCAAGGCGTCGACGTGGTGGATTTCGGGGCCGGCGAGCCGGATTTCCCCACGCCCGATCACATCAAGCGCGCGGCCTTCCGCGCCATTGAGCGGAACTTCACCAAGTACACGCCGGCGGCCGGCACCACCGAGCTCAGGCAGGCCGTCTGCAACCGCCACAACGCGGACTTTGGAACCGACTACCAGCCCAGCGAATGCATCGTCACGGTGGGCGGCAAGCACCTCGTTTTCAACCTCACGCAGGCGCTGGTGGACCCCGGCGACGAGGTCGTGATCCCGGTGCCCTACTGGGTGACGTATCAAGACGTGGTCCACTACGCAGGGGGCAAGTGCGTCTTCGCCGAGACCGACGAGGAGAAGGGTTTTGCGCTCACCGCCGCGACGATTGAGCCGCACCTCACCTCGCGCACCAAAATGGTGATGGTCAACTCGCCGTGCAACCCCAGCGGGGCGGTGATGGATCTGGGCGAGTTCGAAAAGCTCTTCAAGCTGACCTCGGCGCGCGGCATCTACCTGATGACGGACGAATGCTACTCGCATTTTCTGTATGACAGCGAGCCGTTTTCGGTGGCGGCGCTGCCGGGCGCCAAAGAGTCGGTGCTGGTGGCGGGAACGCTTTCCAAGACCTACGCCATGACGGGGTGGCGCATCGGCTATGGCCTGGTGCCCGCGCCCATCGTGACCGCCATGACCAAGCTGCAGAGCCACTCGACGTCGAACCCCTGCTCCATCTCGCAAAAGGCCGCGGTGGAAGCGCTCAGCGGTCCGCAGGATTCGGTGGCCGAGATGCTGGGCGATTACCGCCGCCGGCGCGATTTTGTAGTCCAACGCCTGCGCGCCATTCCCGGGGTGAAATGCGCCGAGCCGCGGGGAGCGTTCTACGCGTTTCCGAACGTGACGGGGGCGCTCGGCAAGAACGGCATACGGACCTCGCTGGAACTGTCGGAGCGGCTGCTGGCGGAGGCGCACGTGGCGGTGGTTCCCGGCGAGGCGTTCGGCGTCGACCGCCACATCCGCATCTCCTACGCCGCTTCCATGCAGAACCTGAAGCGGGGCCTCGACCGCATCCACGAGTTTATCGTCAAGAACTCGTAGGTACGCGGAGCGCCGTACGCCTCACGCCCTCTCTCCGCGAGAAAGTGTGGGGGAAGACCCGCCTCGCCCCCTGGTTTCCAGACGTGGAAGGCTGCGGCGCCATCGAAGGAGAGCCTTTCCAGAGGGGCGAGGTGTGGCTGTTCCCCGAAACGGGCGAGCAGCCCGCGCTCTGGGCGGAAACGAGCGCGCGTTTTCCGCGGACTTACGTGCCGCGCTGACGCGCGCCACGTTCGCACTGCCCGGAGTAAGATAAAACTGGAGTCGCACACCCACGATGTCAACGGAAGCGCAGCAGATTCCGACTGCGGTCCGCGCCCTCAGTTCGAAGGAGCGGCAGTAGTTGGCCATGGTCCTCGAACGGGAGGCACTCGTCCCGCCGGTGCGGCCAAACCAAGGTCTGATTCTCGCCGTCCGCGGCAAGTACGCCCATGTTCCCACGAGCAGCGACGCATTTATGGCGCGCAAGCATGAGGACCTAGCCTCGGAGAACCGAGTCTGCGATCTTCGTGCTCGATGCCAGCGCAATGATTGCGTACCTTAGAGATGAGCCAGGCGCCGGCCGCGTATCGGAGGCGCTATTGGACCCGGACGGCCAGTGCATCGCCCACGTGCTGAACTGGTGTGAAGTGTTCTAAGATTTCCACCGGGCGAGCGGGCCGAAAGACGCCCTCGGGGCCGTGGAAGATCTGGCACGGGTGGGAGTTGCCGAGAACGCTGAAATTGGCACGGAGTTCTGGCAAGCGGCCGGAGCGCTCAAGGCGATTCACCGGCGAGTTTCGCTCGCCGATTGTTTCGCGGGAGCGCTCGCCATCAAGCTTGGCGCTGCGGTTTTGACCGCCGATCATCACGAGTTCGACGCGCTGGCGGATCGAGGTGTCTGCGCCGTTGGGTTCATTCGCCGATCATTGAGCGGACTGGATCGGCCCACACGGGCCGCCCTCTCTCCCACTCTACCGGCTATGGGGAGGGGGGAGTTTCAGTGGGGGGCTTGGGCGGCGCTGTCTCCCGCTTCGGGCCAAGCCCCAGCGCGATGAGCGACAAGGAATCGATCTTGCCGGTGGAATCGAGGTTCTGCCCGGCCTGGAACTTCTTCAGCGCATCCACCGACGCCTGGTTCCAGGCGCCGTTGGCATCTTCGGGTTTGAGGTAGCCCTTGGCGGCCAGCGCGTCCTGGATTTCCTTGTACCGCTGGGGCGTCGGCGCCAGTTGGCGGTTGCGCCAGGTGACACGCTTCACGGGCGGCCCCTTTTTCCCGCGGCGCGAAGCGGCGGTCCTGGGGCCGGCTTTCGAAGGGGCGGATTTCTTCTTTGCCGCCGATGCGGGCGCCTTCCTGGCGGTCTTCTTGGGGGGCGCCTTGGTGGCGGTCTTCTTAGGGGGCGTCGCAGTCTTCTTCGCCGGGGTTGTGACATCGGCGCTCCAAGCGAGCGCCACCAGGACGGGAATGCCCGCCCAGCAGAGAATAGTCCGCATGCTTGTAGTTCAGTTTAGCGCGGCGCGCCGGTGGAAGGACCACCGGCGCGGCAAGAAGGCCGATTGAAAATCGGCCGCAGGTTAAAAACCTGCCCCACAATTTGTCGCGGCGCGCGAAGAAAACGAGTAGTACAGGGCGTCAGCGAGGGTTGGGGAGGGTGCCGGCCGCAAATGCCGTGGCCCACTCTCCGTTGGGACCGCGCGCTTTCCGCAGCACGCGGAACATGACCGGATCGCCGGGCTTCAGCGTATTGCGCACGCGGGTCACATCGTCGACGGTATTGATGGGCTGATGGTTGATGGAAGTCAGCACATCGCCCGGTAGCAGCCCGATGTCGTCGGCGAAGGAGTCGGGTATCACCGAAGAGACGCGGACCCCGCCTTTTTCCTTGAGGCCCAGGGCCTCGCGCCGCGGGTCGGTGAGGTTCTCAAGCCGCATGCCCAGGCTCACCTCGGAGGCTTCGGCCTTATTCGATTCCTGCTCGTTCCCCGCGCCGAACCGCTCCGGGAAAAGCTGGGCCAGATCGCCGACCACCACGCGGAAGTTCTGGCGCTTATGATCGCGCAACACCCCGATGTCCAGCGAGCTGCCCACCGGCGTTACGGTGACCATGTCGATCAGATCGTTGCCGGTGCGAACCGGCTTGCCGTTGACGGCCACGATGATGTCGCCGTCCTTGATGCCGGCCTTGTCGGCGCCGCCGCCCGGTGTCACAGTCTCGACGAACGCGCCTTCGTCGACGCCCGCCTCTTTCAGCAGGGCGCGGGCCTTCTCGGTGTCCGACTGCGTAATCTGGACGCCGATTCCGCCTCGCGTCACCTTGCCGTTCTTGATGATCTGGTTATAGACCTGCGCCGCCATATTCATGGGCATGGCGAAGCCGACGCCCTGATAGCCACGCGACAGGGAATTGGTGGCGATGGCGGTGTTGATGCCAATCACTTCGCCGCGGATGTTGAGCAGCGGTCCGCCACTGTTGCCGGGGTTAATGGCGGCGTCGGTTTGCAGGAAGTGCTGGTACTGCGATTCCGGATCGACATCGCGCTCCTTGGCGCTGATGATGCCCGCGGTCACGGTGGCCTGGAGGCCGAACGGCGAACCGATGGCGACGGCCCAGTCGCCCACCTGCACGGCGTCGGAATTGCCGATTTTGGCGGCCACCAGGTTCTTCTTGCCTTCCACGCGGATCACGGCGAGGTCGGTGGGCGCATCCACACCCACCACCTTGGCGTCATACTGGGTGGGATCGCCGGTGAACTTCACCTGGATGCGGTCGGCCTGGTCGACCACGTGATTGTTGGTCAGGATGTATCCGGCCGGGTCCACCACCACACCGGAACCCAGCGCAGTGCCTCGCCGCTGGGGCATGTCCGGGGCGCCGTTACCGAACGGATTCCCGCCGAAGAAACGTTGGAAAAAGTCATCCATCCCGCCGTTGTCGCCCTGGTCCTCGTCGTCCGGGGGCGTCACCTGGCGCTTCCCGCCGCGGGGGGTCGACCGCACAACAGGCTTCGGCAAATAGGTGGTGGAAATGTTGACCACGGAAGGCTCGACCTGCTTGGCAATCTGGGTAAATGTGTTGGACAGTTCAACGGGGTCGGGGATGACCAGCGGCGTCGCTCCGGGCGCCACCTGGTTAGCCTTGGCCGCCTGTACACCCGAGTTGATCAAGGTGCCGATCACGATTCCGATCGACAGCGTGAACAGCACCAGCGTGAACGAAAGAAATTTCTGCGTGCGCAATTTGTCGAAGATACTCATGGACCTTCTTCTCTCCCGCGTGTAATCGCTACCCTGGTGGATGCAGCCGCGGATTCAAGGGTTTCAGCTCCACCAGCACAACCCCACCCAGGATGAGAGCGGCGCCCGCGGCGGCGCGTCCCGAAAGGCCCTCACCCACCATGCAATACGACGTAATCCAGGCGAAAACCGGCTCCAGCATGTAAATCAGCCCAGTCCGAGTCGAGGTGGTGTACTGCTGGGCCCACGCCTGAATGGTAAAAGCCAGAGCAGTAGCAAATAGCCCTGTCACCAGTATCGCGCAGATCACCGCAGGCCGCCACCGGACGTGGGGCGTCTCGGCCCACCAGAACAACGACAGGGCCAGCAGGGCGGCGGCGCCCACTTGCGCGATGGACAACAATTGAAAGCGCATGTACTCGGAGAAATGGCCCAGCGTCACGATGTGCGCGGCGAACCCGATGGCGCAGAAAAACGTCAGCAGGTCGCCCCGGCTGACGGAACCGGCGGCGCCGGCACCCTCAAGCGTCATCAGGGCCAGCCCGGCGGTGGCCACCAGCACCCCAGCCACCTCGGAAACCTGGGGCCTGTTCCGATAGACGAGCGCCGCGAGCAAAGGTACCATCACCGACGTCAAGCCGGTGATGAAGGCCGACCGGGGCGCCGTGGTGAGCCGCAACCCAAGCGTTTGGAATAGATACCCGGAAAAGAGAAAGACGCCGGCAAGCGCCCCCGCGGCCGCTGCCTTCCAGGTGAAGGGCACCCATCCGGACACGCGGAACAGCGCCAGAAGCGCCCCGGTGGCCAGGGAGAACCGCAGCGCCAGAAACAGGAGGGGCGAAACGTCGAGCAGCGCCGCTTTCACCAGGACGAACGTGGCGCCCCAGACCACGGTGTTGAGGACCAGGGCCGCTTCCGCCCGGCGGCGGTTCACTCGGAATTCGTGACGGGTTTGCACTTCCCGCTCCCAGCAGGTTCGGGATCGCGCATCAGCAGCAGCAGGGTCAGAAAGATGCGCTTGAGGCCCAGGTCGCGCCCTTCCGGCCGGAACCATTCCTGGGTGGTGTGAACGCCTCCGCCGACTCCACCACCGCCGATGGCGATGGCCGGGATTCCCATCGACATGGGAATATTGGCATCCGTGGAGGAACAGTCCAGATGGGAGCGGATGCCGAGGTGCGCGTCCACGGCCCGCACGTACTGGAGAATGGGGGCGTTTTCGGGGAGGGCCGCCGCCGGGCGCGAGCCGATTTCTTTGAGCTTGGCCGCCACCTTGCCGCCGGTGGCGCGCTGGTTCTCGACCTCGCGGGCGCGGTCCACGGCGGCGCCGAGCAGGTCCACCAGTTCGTCGATCTTCTCGTTGGTTTCGGAGCGGATGTCCACTTTGGCGTGCGCCATTTGAGGGATGGCGTTGACGCTCGAGCCGCCTTCGATCAGGCCCACATTGACGGCCGATTTGGGAGCGCCGTCGATGTGCGTTTCTGCGAACAGCGCCACCGCGCGGCACAACGCATGCAACGGATTGCCGACGCCGTAATCGCTCCAGCTATGGCCGCCGGGACCGGTGAACGCGATCTCGAAGCGGCGGCTGCCGAGCGCGCGGCTGGTGATGTAATCGGTGTGGGCGCCGTCGAGCACCAGGAAAGCCCGGATCTTGCGGGCCAGCGATTGCTTCGCGAGGTGCCGCATGCCCAGCAGATTGCCCTCGCCTTCTTCGCCGACGTTGGCCACCAGCAGCGGGTTGGCCGAAAGATCCGCGGGCATGGGGCAATTCTTCCAGGCGCGCGCGACGGCCAGCAGGGCGGCCAGGCCGGCGCCATTATCGGAGACGCCCGGGCCGAGGAATCGGCCATCCGCTTCCACCGTGATATCGTCCTTGTTGCGCGGGGCGATCACGGTGTCCAGATGCGCGGTGAGCGCGACATACGGGCCGGCGCCCTGCGCGGCGATCACGTTGCCGGCGCGGTCGATGGAGGCATCCCATCCCAAGGCTCGGAAACGTTCGAGGAACCAGGCGGCGCGCTCCTGTTCGAGGAATGTGGGCGCGGGGATGCGGCAAAGCTGCAAGTGGGTCTCATTGATCCACTGCTTTTCGCGCGTGAACCATTGCAGGCACTCGCGCACTTCGCGCTCGCCGGCCAGCTCGCCGATGCCGATGCCCGTTGCCCCGTTGGCAGCCATGCTGATGACAGTGTAGCAGTGTGGGGGCGCTGCTCCACGCGCAGCGCGGAGCTGGCTCGGGAAGGGGATCAGGTGATGCCCCGCAAACCGGGTACAGCCATCCAATTCCGAAGGGCGGAATTGGCGGCCGTCCGCGCTTTGCTACTCCGGCAAGGGCTGGCCCTTGGTCTCGGGAGCGAAGGGCAGGGCGGCCAGGCCGACCAGGAATACCAGGCACATGGTGACGCCGGCGTAACGCATGGGTTGGGCGTAGCCGGCGAAGACGCGGCTGGTCAGCAGGCCGAGCGTGAGCGGTCCGGCGGCGGCGGCGAAGCGGCCGACGTTGTAGCAGAAGCTCGTGCCGGTGCTGCGCAGACGCGTGGGGAAAAGCTCGGGCAGGTAAATGGCGTAGCCGCCGAATAGCGCGAGCTGCGCGAAGCCCATCAGCGGGATCATCCAGAAAATGTCGCCGATGTTCTTCAGGTTCCAGAAAGTGTAGGCGGTCATCCCCATGGCGGCCAGGAAGCTGACGGCGAAGGCCGGCTTGCGGCCGGTGCGCTGGGTCAGCCAGGTGAAGGCGTACACGCCGAGGAATCCTCCGAGGTTCTGGAGCAGGGAGGTGATGCCGATCCAGGTGGTGGTTTTGCCGGCCAGCTCGGCGCCGGTGAAGCCTTGCGCGCGGAAAGTCTGTTCGAGCACGGGGCGCAGCAGGTCGTAGCTGAAGAATGCGATGCCCCACAGGCCCACCACGCCGGCGAAGGCCAGCAGGAAGCCGACAATGGCGTTGCGGCGCCAGCGCGGGTTGGAGAACAGCTCGGCGACCGACCCCATGCGTTTCTTGGCGGCGCGGGCCTTGAGCCACTGTTCGGGTTCTTTCAACTTCTTGAAGACCAGCAGCGCCAGCGGCGCGGGCAGCGCGCCGGCGAGAAATTCCCAGCGCCAGGCTCCGACGATGGCGCCGGACATCTCCAATTGCCCGAGCAGGATGCCCACCAGCGCGGCCGTCATATTGCCCACCGCCGAGAACGCCTGCACCATGCCCAGGGCGCTCGGGCGCGCCCGTTCGGGGATCACCTCGGCCACCAGCGCCACGCCCACGGCGAACTGCCCGCCGACGCCCAACCCGCACAGGAAGCGGTACAGGTTGAAATCCCAGACGCCGGTGGAGAGCACGCTCAGGCCCGTGAAGATGGAATAGCAGAGGATGGTCATGATCATGGTCTTGGCGCGGCCGAGGCGGTCGCCCAGGATGCCGAAGACGACCCCGCCCAAGGCCCAGCCGATCATGAAAACCATGGTGGCGTAGCCGGCCTGCTCGGAGACCGTGGCATCGGTCGCCCGGCCGCCGAGCAGCTCGCGGATGGCTGGTTTGCGGGCCAGGTTGAAGAGTTGCTGGGCCATGGTGTCGAACATCCAGCCCATGATGGCGACGCTCAACACGAACCAGTGGTAGCGGGTGAGATCCTTGTACCAGACGTACCTGGTCTGGCCGGCGGGCGCGCCCGGGGAAGAACCATTCCGTGACATGAAGCTGCTATTCTACATCGCCGCCGTCACGCGGTCGCCGGGCTTCAGCGGCAGGTCGGAGGGCAGCGCCACGGCATCGCCTTCCGCCAGCCCCTGGACCACCTGGACCTCGGTGACGCTCGAGGCGCCCTCCTTCACGGGGCGGCGGGCGACGGTATCGCCGGTAAGCGCGAATACGTAGTCGCCCTGGGCATCGTGGCGCAAGGTTTCCTTGGGGACCACCAGCGCGCCCTCCACCACCGCCGTGCGGATCTCCGCGTTGACGTTGGCGCCGGGGATCAATTCGCGGCCGGGATTCTCGATGGAACAAATGACTTCGCCGACCTGGCGCGAGCCCAGCGGTTGAATCGAAGCGGGCTTGTGCTCGACGGTTCCGCGCCACTGCTTGCCGGGCAGAGCGTCCCAGGTGATGGTCACCGGCTGGCCCTCCGCCACACGGCCCAGCTCCGGCTCATCCACGTACACGCGCACGCGCAGCCGGTCGAGCCGCCCGATATTGGCCGCCAAGTCTCCCACGTCCAGGTACGCGCCGGGGCGCGCGGCGAGGCCGTAGACCTCACCGGCGATGGGCGCCAGGAGCGTGTTCAAGGTGGCGCGCTGCCGCGCCAGGTTCAAAGCCACTTCGGCGTCCTGCAAGCGCGCGCGCGCGGCGGCCACCTCGGAGCGGTCGACCAGCGACTTGCGCCGGTTTTCGAGGCCCTCGATTTCGATCTGGGATTGGCTGACCTTATCGTGCGCGGCCTCGACGTCCACGGGCACGGCGGCCTGTTTTTCCGCCAGCCGCCGCAGCGCGTCGTACTCCTTCTGGTGCTGCTGGAGGTCGAAACGCGCGCGCGCCAGATTGTTTTCGATGCCGGCCAGCTCCGACGGCTTGCCGCCCGCTTCGAGCGCGGCCAGGCTGGCGCGCGCCTCCGCCACCTTGGCCTCGCCGGCGGCCACATCGGCCGCAAGCGAGGGATCGGCAATCGCGGCCAGCACCGCACCCTTGGCCACGCGCTCGCCTTCCCGCACCGCGACCTGGCTCACCAGGCCGGCGGTTTCCGCGCGCACCGCCTGCCATATGAACGGCTCAGCCTTGCCGTTGGTGGGGAGCGTGCTCACCAGCGTTTCGCGCTTCACCCGCGTGAAATTCACCTGGGGCGGAGCGGTTTTCCTAAAGACCCCCCAACCGATGACCGCCGCGACCACCAGCAGCAGCAAGAGCAGCAGCTTCTTCAACGTTTGTCTCCATCCCTATCTTAACCGGGGAGGCAGTGTCTGGCGGCGGCGCCGCGTAGGTGATATTGTAGTGGCCACGGGCCCACCGCCCATGCGGCGTGTGCGCAGGAGGGTTTGCATGAAATCGACGATCGTGTTTCCGATGGTGCTGTTTGCTTCCATAGCGGCCGCGGCCGACGTTCCGTCCGCGCAGGTACAGATTGCGGGCGCGGTTCTGGCGGCGCCGGTTGAATTGCGAGAAGACGCGGCTGTGCTGGGGTACGACGCGCAGGGCGGGCGGGTGTGGATTCGTGAGGGCAAGAACGAGATGGTCTGTCTGGCCACGGACCCCACCAAGACGGCCTTCAATGTGGCCTGCTACCACAAGGACCTGGAGCCATTCATGGCGCGGGGCCGGGAGTTGCTGGCGCAAAACGTGACTGGGGCAAAGCGCAATGAGATCCGCTTCAAGGAAATTGAGGACGGAAAACTCCCCATGCCGAGGGCGCCGCGAACGCTCTATGTGTTGACCGGCACAAGCTTCGACGCCGCCAGCGGGAAGGTGGAGGACCCGTACCTGCGATGGGTGATCTATGTGCCTTTCGCGACGCCCCAATCCACCGGCCTGTCCACCAAAGCGAGCGAGGGCGCGCCATGGCTGATGTCCCCTGGGACGGCGGGCGCGCACATCATGATCGTTCCGCCGAAGAAGTAGAGCGCCGGTTGGGCTTGTGTGCATGGGGGCGCTACGATTTCGATTACAGCGATTTGCCAAAGGAGGCAGTGACGGCCCCTCAGCCAAAGGAAATTGCAGCGGGCGTGTACTGGCTTCAGACCTCCTGGGCCAATGTCTACCTCGTGCGATCCGGAGCGTCGTGGGCCTTGATCGATACCGGAATGCCCAACTGCGGCCGGTTGATCCAGGAGACCGCGGTATCGTTGTTCGGAGCCGTCCGCCCCGCTTCGATCTTGCTGACCCATTTTCACGAAGATCACGCCGGCTCGGCCCTGGTGCTGTCGCGAAAGTGGAGCGTTCCAATTTACGTGCATCGTGACGAGCTGCCCTTCGTCACTGGAACGCCAGCTCTGCTGATTGAGCCGCCGAAAAAGCCGGACCCGCCGGCCGGCGGGTTCATGCTCCCTCTCGGGGTCCTGATCATGCTTTCGCAGGATCCGCGGCTGGTACGCTTCTTTTCGCGAGTGACCGAGCGGTTCGCGTCAAAGTTCAATCTGGGCGACGCCGCGCGTGGGTATGTCCCGGGTGATGGGGTTCCCGGTCTCCCCGACTGGGAGTGCATTCCCACGCCGGGCCATACACCGGGCCACGTCGCGTTCTTCCACAAGAGCGACCGTGTGTTGATCACGGGCGACGCCTGCTTGACAGTGAACATCGATTCTTTTTGGGATCTGCTGAGGAACAAGCAGAGCATCGCTCGACCGCCGTCCGTGGCCACGTGGAACTGGCAGGCAGCGAAGGCGTCCGTTGCCGCACTCGCGAGGGTCGAGCCTCGAGTGCTCGCAAGCGGCCATGGGATCCCCATGACCGGCGCCGGAACCGCCCGGGATCTGCACGCCTTTGCCGATCGCTTCTCCGGTGGCGGCACGACAGGGGAAGGAAGATCTTAGAGCGCGCCGAGTTCACTTACGGATGCGCAAGGAGTACTACTGGCGCGCCAAGCTCACTTCCTAGCCCAACTTTCGCAATTCTGAATAAGGAGCGAAGCTGTCCTGTTCCGCCTTGCATCGTTCGAGAAATGCGGCTTCGGCTTCCGCCGTCTCGATTGCCTTTGTCGCCGCAACCAACTTTGCCAACCCGTCAGCGTAGGCCGGAAATACGGTATCAATCGAGAAGACGCTCATCACCATTGCGAGAAACCTGGTCGAGGAACTTCTTCCGTATTACAATGTAGAGCTATGCCGCTCTATCGGATCTACCGCATGAAGGATTCGCCACGGCAGCAGTTCCGCTGGGCGCCGCACGTCGCCGGCTGCGCCTCGGTGAAACCCAGGGATTACGAACAGCGCGGGCAGGTGGAGGCGCTGAACGAATACGACGCTTGGCGGGGCCTGAGGGAATCGGGAGACCCGCTGGCGGTAGGCGACCTGGTGGAGACCGAAGGCGGCCAGTTGCGCATCTGCAAGTACGTGGGTTTCGAGCCGGCCCAGTGGGCGCTTCCGGAGCCCAAGCAGCCGGAACCGGAACCCGCCGGCCAGTCCACGGCCAGTTAGGAGGCATGCATGTCCGAATACCGCTTGGGCGACATCATCGACGACTATTGCGTTCGCTGCAAGCGCATCATGAACCACGCGGTGGTTTCCGTGTTGAACCGCGAACCGGCTAAAGTGCGCTGCCGGACCTGCCACAGCGATCACGACTACCGTCATGAGGAGGTGCCGCCGTCCAAAGGGGATCTGCGCAAGGCGGCGCTGTTTCAAGAGGTCCTCAAGTCGGTCAACCCCGACGCAGTCGCGATGGAAGCCGCCGTGCCTGCCAACGCCATCGTGGAAGAAGCGCCCAAGGCCAAGGCCAAGAGTAAGGGCCGCAAGTAGACGGCGCGGAACCTCGAAGCGGCCGTGGGAGCTGCCGCGAAAGAGTATAATCTCAACATAAGGGAGGATTCCTGTGTCCAAGGACAAGAGTCCAAAAAAAGAAGTCAAAAAACCAAAGAAGAAGAAGTGCTAGAAGGGGCCGGGCAGGCCCGGCCCAGACGCCCCCGGTGCGGGCGGGTTCGGTTTTGGAGACTCGCCCGCAGCCACCACAGGAGCCATCATGCGCACAGACTGGGTAGCCAAACGTAAGAACGACAGGATCCGCACGCAGATGCACTACGCCCGCCAGGGCATCGTCACGGAGGAGATGTACCACATCGCGCGGCGGGAAGATCTGTCTCCGGAGTTGGTGCGCTCCGAAGTGGCCCGCGGCCGGATGATCGTTCCGGCCAACGTGAACCACCCCAACCTGGAACCGATGTGCATCGGCGTCGCTTCCAGGTGCAAGATCAACTCGAATATCGGGAATTCCGCCGTCTTGTCCAACGTGGAAGAGGAACTGGAGAAGCTGCGCTACTCGGTGAAGTACGGCGCCGATACGGTGATGGACCTCTCCACCGGCGGCGATATTCCGGCCATCCGCCAGGCCCTCCTGGGCGCTTCGCAGGTGCCCATCGGCACGGTGCCGATTTACGAAGCGCTCTCGCGCGTGCGGCGTGTGGAGGACCTCAGCGCGCGGGTGATGCTGGACGTCATCGAGGAGCAGGCCGAGCAGGGCGTGGACTACATGACCATCCACGCCGGCGTGCTGGTCCAGCACATTCCGCTCACCACCAGGCGCATCACCGGCATCGTCAGCCGCGGCGGCTCCATCCTGGCGGAGTGGATGGTGAAGAACCACCGGCAGAACATGCTCTACGAGTGCTTCGAAGACATCTGCAAGATCTTCCAGAAATACGACGTGACGTTTTCGCTGGGGGACGGGCTGCGTCCCGGCAGCGTGGCGGATGCGAGCGACGAGGCCCAGTTCGCGGAGCTGAAAACCCTGGGCGAACTCACGAAGAAGGCCTGGGAGTACGACGTGCAGGTGATGATCGAAGGGCCGGGCCACATTCCGATGGACCAGATCGAGATGCAGGTCCGCAAGGAAGAGGAGATGTGCTACGAGGCCCCGTTCTATACGCTGGGGCCGCTGGTCACCGACATCGCGCCGGGTTACGACCACATCACTTCGGCGATCGGCGCGGCCATGATCGGCTGGTACGGCGCGTCCATGCTGTGCTACGTCACGCCCAAAGAGCACCTGGGCCTGCCCAACCGCGAGGACGTGAAGGCGGGGATCATCGCGTACAAGATTGCGGCGCACGCGGCCGACATCGCGCGGCATCGCCCCGGAGCGCGCGACCGCGACGACGAGCTTTCCCGCGCGCGCTACCGCTTCGACTGGAACCGCCAGTTCGAACTCTCGCTCGACCCCGAGACCGCGCGCGCCATGCACGACGAAACGCTGCCCGACGACGGCTTCAAGGACGCGCACTTCTGCTCGATGTGCGGTCCCAAGTTCTGCTCCATGAATATTTCGGCCAAGGTGGAGAGCTTCACGGCGGAAGAGGCCGCGGAGGCGGCGAATGGAACGGGGGAGAGGCTGGTGGGGATTTCGGGGGACGATTGAAGCCCCGCCAGAAGGCGGCGCGACGGAAGCAGAGCCTCAATCGGGTGATTCCGGAAGATCTCACCGTGGCAGCCATCGGCGGCCAACCGAGAACGGATTTCTCCGGCCTCGCGGGCGGGTGGACGCCGGATCCCGCGTTCGATGAGATTCTGGCCGCGCAGCGCCGGATTAATCGGGACAAGTGGAAGTGAGAGTCGCGCCTTCAGGGAGACGCCGCTTTGGCGGAACGGCTGGGGCTGTGTGACGAAGTCTGGATTCCGCTTGTGGTTCTGGCGGAAATCAAGGCTGGGTTCTTAGGGGGGACCGAGCGGCATCGGAATGAGATCCTACTGCGAAAGCTACTCTCCAAGGCTACGGTTGGGATTCTGCTCCCGGATCGGGAGACGGCTGAGCACTACGCCCGCTTGTTTGTTCAACTCAAGCCCGCCGGCACCCCGGTTCCCGACAATGATCTCTGGATCGCCGCGCTGGCGCTGCAACACGACCTGCTACTCATCACACGCGACAAACACTTCAAAAATATCCCCCAGTTGCCGCGCGGGTAGGACCGGGGCAAGGTGGGCCGCGAAGCGCGTTGTGCGACTGGTGTCGCTGCTCTGTCTGGCGATCATCTCTTGTGCCGGCCAGCCGCCGGATCTGCAGAAAGAAGACCTGCACTCCGTTCAAGATGCGCTGAGAAAGGGAGACGCCTCGCTCGATTGGTTTTCCGTCGTGGCCAAGAAGGCGGTGGATGCAGTGTATTCGGTGATGGTGGTCGAGGCTGAACCCACTGAACTCCGGCCCGGCATTCCCCAGCGTGTACCCGTACCTGGGCGTGGGCCGACGCAGATCGGGATCTTCGTTGTGTCGGGAAAAGCCAACCACGTCCGACTGGTGCTCGACACGTATCCTCTAAGCAGCACAGGCGTCTGCCCGACCCTGGAGTGGGCCACCGCGCACGCGGCTTACCTGCACTTCTATTCGGATTACGGCTACTACCACGGCAGCATCAAGTACATTTACGATCTCTCAAGCCAGAGACCGCCGCTGAAAATCCGCTACGGAATCCTCGCTCTCACCTCCTCGGAGCGCCGGAACGGCAAGCTGCGCTACACGGCTTCGTTCGGTCAATCCGGCCAGGTTATGGCGGGCTGGACCGAACGTCACGCGACGATCGTCATCGAACCCCGCGCGGGAGATACGGCGCCCGCGTACAGCATCATGGACACTCCGGCTCCGCCGGACCATGCCGAGGAACCAGCGCCGCTCGTTACAGCCGATGGCCAGTCCGTGATCGTCGAGAACAAGACGCCGTCGGGCCAGCCCCACCAACCCTCGGGTGGCATCGACGTCATCGGCAAGTCGGGGAGGAAGCAGTTCTATCCGGCGCCGATTCCAACCATGGCGCTCGACCGCAAGGTTCGTCCGGACAAGCCAGCCGGCGGCGAAATCGACAACGACATCGGCCCCTTCGTTCTCGATGGCAACAAGATCTGGTTCGCGAATACGTTTTACGATGCTGAGGGCGTTTCCGGCGCCGGGGCCATAGGCTCCTTCGACATCTCGACGCGCCAGTACGACATGAGATACCTTCCGGAAATCGCACCATGGTCCGGATCGGCCATCCTGCTCGATGACGGGAACCTCTGGATCGGCCTGATGAGCCGTCCCGAGGGCGCCGACTACGGCGCGGGCCTGCTTCGCTACAACATAACGAGCGGCGCGGTCGCGAAGTATGCCGTGGCGGATTACATCCACACGATCGACCGTCTCGGGGACACGATCTACTGCGGCACTTCTCACGGCCTCTACACAGTTCGCGGCAACCAAGTCACGCAGTTTCGCTTCGAGCCCGATGACCAAGGAAAACTGATCATGGTGGCGCGCGAGGTGCGGTAGGGGCCAGTTCGCGCCGACGAGTTACCCAATCAATTCGAGCAGCCCGTCTATAAGCTGGTCCAGCGCATCGGCGTCGAGAGTCGCGATCCTCTTGCCAAGACGATCGACGGAAATCGTCCGAATCTGCGAGATCTTGAGCCAGGAGGGTTTGGGCAGCATTTCCGCGGGAAGCTCCAGGGGCAACGGGAATCCGGCCTTCTGCGGCTGGCTCGTAATCGCCATCGCGATCACCGTTTCAGACTTCCTGTTGAACAGGTCGTGGCTGAGGATCAGAACCGGCCGCAATCCGGCGTGTTCGCGGCCTCGGACCCGGTTCAAGTCCGCCCAGTAGACTCGTCTCTCAGTATTCGGACCAAGCGCGGTCACCCAAACCCTGTTCGGCCAACTGCTTTTCTTCTTTTGGGTCGATCTTTGCCAACTCGCGCGCGAGCCGCGTCCGCCTCTCGCGCTCACTCAGTATATTCACGGCCGATTGCAGCGCCCGGCTTCGGTTCGGGTACTTTCCGTCTTTGACCCACCGGTCGAGATCCGCGACGGTCCTTTGATCCAACGTGACGGCGATTTTCTGGACCACCTTTCCAGGATGACAAAATATCCTACTCCAGTTCAAGAGCACACTGTAGTTGATGCCGAGAGCCGATATCCAGTACGTTTCGAATGAGGGCGGCGAGCGGCGGGAAATCGAATCGGAACGGGAAACGGCGTATCTCCTGAAATGGGAAGCGATGAAGCACCGCCTCCTGGAGGCGAAGCAGCGACAACAAGGTCTCGCGTTTGACCAAGCCGTCGAGAAACTTGGAATTTGCCGCCGCCGCGTCCAGCAACCTTTGAGTTCGTGCCTTAAGGGTTCGGGTTTTCCGGCGCCGGTGAACGGTCCAGGCGCATCGATGATGGGCAAGCTAAAGCATGCCCCACCGCCGCTACTTCGGCGCCAGCCAATACCCCGGCCGGGTCTGGACCCTATTGACTTCGGGGTGGCCGCCGACTTGCACAATGATGTGGTGGAAGCCGCCTTCATCCTTGTTGTTGGGGCTGTAGCTGATGGTGTACTGGCTGTGCAACTCTTCGCCGGCCTTCTCGATGGCCTCTTCCAGGCTGTGCTGGCCGTGAAAACCGAATTCGCTGCCGCCGGTTCCCTTGGTGAAAACTTCGATCGGGTTGTCCTTGAAGATGGCTTTGACGTCCTTGAATACTTCCACCATCATGGGGATGAACTCGGCGGTGCCGCCGTTCATGCCGTAAGCCTGGGCCACGGTGGTGGGCGTGGAGGGTACGCCGCCAGGCAGCGGATACATGGTCGGCAGTTGGCTATCCGGGCGCGGGACCGGCTGCGGGGCCGTCAGGACGTTCATGAAGCGCGACATATCCACGCCGTAAAACAACACGTTGGCGAACTGCAAACCGAGCAGGGCTTCGCGCGAGCGGCCCTCGCTGCCCACGTCGCGGGTTTCGCCGATCACCATCAGGATGCGCCGGCGGTTCTTGGGGCGCGTCCTCAACATGCGTGTGCCCTCCACCACGGCATCGACCAGCCGGTTGGAAGTGCTGCCAGGGTAGATCTTCTTGACCTGCTGGGTAATTTTGTCGGGGTCGGAAGTGAAATCCTGCAGAACGCGGATGCGCGCATCGTAGGCGATCAGAGCCGCCTCGCCCTGGTCGCCGATCAACAGCGGGGTGATCAGGTTGCCGATCTTCTGGACGTGCGGCAGCAACTGTTCCGCGTGGGAATTCGCCTGAATGGCGATGACCAGCGAAATGGGCTGATACACAACGTCCACGGCGATGTTCTGCTCTTTGTCGTTGTCGTACAGGTGAAACTGGTCGGGCCGGATGTTATTGACATACGACCCTTGCTTATCGAAGACCAGGACGGGGGCTACCACGTTTTCGACGGTGACGCCGATGCGGGTGGCCGGCTCCTCCGGTTGCTGCTGCGGCTGCTGCGCGCGGTTTGGCGGCGCGGCAAGCCATCCACAAAGAAGCATCCACAAAAGAATTCGGCGCATACTAATCCTGCCTCGCGGGTGCGTGCTCGGTCCGCCCTCTGAGAAGCTCCAGCACGTGGGGCACCAATTCCACAATAGCATCGAGAGACTCGACTGCGCCTTTGGGCGATCCGGGCAGGTTGACAATCAGGACCCGCCCGCGGGTGCCGGCGAGCGACCGGGAAAGCACGGCCAGGGGCGTGGCCTGGCGGCCGCTGGCGCGCATCAGTTCTCCCAGGCCGGGGATTTCGCGGTCGATGACGGCCCGCGTGGCTTCCGGCGTGACATCGCGCGGAGCCACGCCGGTGCCGCCGGTGGTGAAGATGGCGGAGACCTGGCCGCCATCCGCCAGGGTGGCCAAGCGGGCGCCGATCTCGGAGGTCTCGTCGGGGATGGCTTCCATGACCGAGACGCTCCAGCCCAGTTGTTCCAACCGTTCACGCACGGCGGGGCCGGAACGGTCGGTGCGCGCGCCGGCGCTGACGGAATCGCTGATGGTTAGGACGGCGGCGTTAGTCATGATTCCCCTTGCGGCGGAAGTCTCCGCTCTTGCCGCCGGTCTTTTCGAGCAGGTAGAGATCCTGGATCCGGATGGATTTGTCGAGCGCTTTGAGCATGTCGTAAACCGTGAGTGCGGCCACCGCGGCGGCCGTGAGCGCCTCCATTTCGACGCCGGTCTGCGCGGTGGTGGCGGCAGTGGCAATAATGCGCACGCCTTTCTTTTCGACGGTAGCCTGGACATCCGCGTGGGTGAGCATCAGCGGATGGCAGAGCGGAATCAACTCGGAAGCGCGCTTGGCGGCGGCGATGCCGGCGATGCGCGCGATCTCGAGCGGATTCCCCTTGGGATTGCGGGGCAGTTGCTGGAGCGTGGCCGGCGCGATCCGCACAAAGGCGTGGGCGCGCGCGGTGCGGCGCGTTTCTCTCTTGGCGGAAACGTCCACCATGCGGGGGCTTCCGGCGGAATCGTAGTGCGAAAGTTTCTTCATTTGAGCAGCACCCGGATCAGATCGCCGCGCGAGTATTCGGCGCGGGCGGGGTCGGTCACCAGGAAGGCGTTGGCGCGCGTGAGCGCGGGAATGTCGCCGGAGCCGCTCCATGCGACCGGCGCGACCTCCTCGCCATCGGCGCTCAACCGCGCGGGGAGGAAGCGCGTGATCCCGGCCCTGCAATGGAACTCGCGAGTGAGACGCGCGAAGGGCATGAGGAGCGAAACCTCCGCCTGGCCGGAGAGCAGCTCGAGAGCGGCGCGCGCAAAGATTTCGAACGTCACCATGGTGGAGGAAGGGTTCCCCGGCAGGCCGAAGAAGAACCGCTCGCGGGCGCGGCCGAAGACCAGCGGCTGGCCGGGCTGGATGAGCACGCGGTCGAAAAAGAACTCGGCGCCCAGGCTGGCGAGGACTGGCTCGACGATGTCGTACTTGCCCGCGGAGACGCCGCCGGAAACGAGCAGGAGATCGGCGGCGAGGCCCCGCTCGATGATTTCGAGGGTGTGGCCGCGGTTGTCGCGCGCCACCGGCAGGATTTGCGGGATGCCGCCGGCGCGCGCCACCTGCGCGGCCAGGGAGTAGACGTTGGAGTTGCGAACCTGGAATTCCGCGGGCGCCTCGCGCACTTCGACGATTTCATCGCCCGTGGCGACGATGGCAACCACCGGCCTGCCGTAAACCTTGACGACGGTGCGGCCGAAAGCGGCAAGCATGGCGGCGTCGCTGTAGTCCAGGCGCTTGCCGGCGTGCAAAACGACTTCGTGGGCCGCCGCTTCCGAGGCCCGCGGATTGATGAATTGGCGCGGCTCGGCGGAGAGGCCGATGCGAACGCGCCCGTTCTCGCGGACGGTGTGCTCGATCATCACCACCGCGTCGGCGCCCGCGGGAACCGGGGCGCCGGTCATGATCTCGACTGCCTGGCCGGGACCGACCACGCCCGCGAAACGCCGGCCGGCGCGCACCTCGCCGATGACCTCCAGCTCGCCGGGCAGGTCGATGGCGCGCACCGCATACCCGTCGCGAACCGAGCGGGCCGCGGCCGGAACGTCGCGGTCGGCAGCGACGTCTTCGGCCAGCACGCGGCCGGCGGCGGCTTCCAAGGCGATCTCTTCGGTGGCGGGGGCCGGGCGCGCGGCGCGTACAGTCGAGAGAACGGTCTCGCGGGCTTGGGTGAACGTCAGCGGCGGCACTACTTCTATTATGAACGGAGGGTTCGTTGCGCGGCGGGCGGCGCGGGGGAGTAGGATGGCATTTATGGAACTGAAGATTGTGCCGCTCGAGATTCCCGAAGGCGGAAACCTGATTCTTGGCCAGACGCACTTCATCAAGACGGTGGAGGACGTTTACGAGGCCATCGTCAATACCGTCCCGCAGATCAAGTTCGGGGTGGCGTTCAACGAGGCTTCGGGGCCGTGCCTGACGCGCGTGGACGGCAACGACGACGCGCTCCAGGCGCTGGCCGCGCGCAACGCCACGGCGGTTGCGGCCGGCCACATCTTCGTGGTGGCCATGCGCGAAGGCTACCCCATCAACGTGCTGGGGCGCATCAAAGACGTCCCCGAGGTGTGCTCGATTTTCTGCGCCACCGCCAATCCGGCGCAGGCGGTGGTGGCGGAAAGCGAACAAGGGCGCGGCGTGCTGGGCGTGATCGACGGCTTCCCGCCCAAAGGCGTAGAGACCGCCGAAGACGCGGAGAAACGGCGGGCGTTCCTGAGGATGATCGGGTACAAGCGCTAAGCTATCGGGCCAGGTCGATGCCCAGCTTCTTGAGCTCTTCGGAGTAGTAGCGCCGGTGCAGCAGGTCCCACTCCTCGCTGCCTTCGGGGACTTCGCGTTTCTGCGATTTGATCTTCTGGCGCGCGGCGCGGTCCACCTTGTCTTCGGCCATCAGCAGCTCCGTCATGTGGCGCAGAATTTCCAGGCGCACGTTGTTGGGATCTTTGTGCTTGAGGCGCAGCTCGTGGCTCTTGCGCAGCATTTCGACGATGCGGTGGGACATGTCGGTGACCTTGTCGCGCGAGAGCTTCATGGCGTCGCCGGTGTCGCGGCCGGAGGCGCGGATGACTTTGCGCTGCGAGATGAGCGTGTTCTTGATGCGGCGGAACATCTCCTGGTAGCTGACGCTCTCGCGGCGCATGTAGTCGCTGTACTGGCTGAGCAGGTCGCGCACCTCGTCGTTCAGACGGTCCTCGACGGCCAATTCCTGGGTGATGACTTCGGCAATTTTCTGGGCCACGAGGTCGGGGTTGGGCGTTTCGATGACGCCGGGCATCAGCCTCTTGACGAGTTGTCGGGAGAGGTACGCAACAAATTCTCTTGCAAGCAGCATTATATAGGGGCGAAAACGTAGTTTAGCACGTGGCGGCCGAGTGATTCTTACCAACGAAACATCCGCCCGGTTCGTCAGAACCTATGAGAACGTCGCACGACCGGCCAAACGAGACCTTCTATGCGCTTGCAAGCACTTTTGGCGCTGATTCTGCTGCCCGCAACAGTCCAGGCGGCTACTGCTCAATACACGATCTCTCTCCACGACCGCGCCGCTGAGGTCCGGGCCCGGTTCCCGGAGGCGGCAGAGGAGTCCGTCACTTTTGTCTTGCAGCCCTGGGCAGGGTACGATTTCTTCGGCGACATCGAGCGCGTGGCCGCGTCCGATCCGCGCGGCAATCCTCTGCCGGTCGAGCCGAAGCCCGAGGGCCAATGGGTGGTTCAGAATCATCGCCAGCCGTTCCAGTTGACGTGGCGCGTAAAAGCCACCAAAGACGCCATGGTGGGCAACTACTCGGGCAGTCAGTTCCACGCCACGCTGCTGAAGGACTGGGTGGTGATGTGGGGCCACGCCTTCGTGCTGGCGCCCATCCGCAGCCCTCTGGCCCGCGCCCCGGTGGCAGTCCGGATGGAGACGAATGAATATGGCCACTGGGACTCGACAGTGCCCAAAGGCGGCAAGTTGCCCCATCTCGATGACTTGATCGACCAGCTCTTCATTGCCGGCGCTTTTCGCAGCTATCGCCACGCCGGGAGGCGGTACTACTTCGCGACCAGCCAGGCGTCGGTTCCGGATCGCGACCTGATGCAGGCGGTGGACAAGATACTCGTGGCGCAGGCGCGCTATATGGGAAGACGGCCACCGCGGTCTCCACTACTCGTTTTCACGGATGGCCGCCCATTGTCTAACGGCGGCACTGTGGTGCGGAATTCCGCTGTATTCTACCCGGATCTTTCGCAGGATCTGAAATCGGGAAACTCGGCTGCGCTGCGGCTGATCGGCCACGAGCTGTTTCATCTTTGGAACGGAAGCCGGATTCGCCACAAAAGCGACGCCGAGTGGTCGGACGGCAAATACGGCTGGTTCACGGAAGGCTTCACCGATTATTACAGCGGCGCGACGCTTTACCGGGAAGGCATTCTCGATGGACCGGGTTTCGCCGCCTTTGTGAACCACCTGATCGTGGAATACGCGCAGAACGGCGAATCCCTTCGAGCCACCATAGAGGATCTCGGCAGCCAACACTGGCGGGACCGCGACCATCGACGCCTGCCGTATACCAAAGGCGCGCTACTGGGCCTGCTGATGGACTTGCAGCTTCGTGGGAAGGGGCGGACGCTCGACGGCTACATGCGCGCCATGCTGCGCAAGCCGGATTACGACATGTCGGACTTGCGCCGGGCGTGGGTGGCGCTGGCGGGAGAAGCCGGCGCCGAATTCTGGGATCGCTTCATACCCACAGCGCAGCCACTGCCGTTCGCGGAAATCTTTCGGCTAGCGGGAATTCGTTTCGAGCAGCGCGGCACACCGATCTTCGATTTGGGGTTTACCATCGACAAACCGAATATCGAGAAAGACGCGAAGGTGGCGGCGGTGGAGGCAGGCTCCAACGCGGAAAAGGCCGGCATCCGGGTTGGCGATTCACTGCGGAGCTTCAGCGTGTACTACGGGGACACCAGCAAAGAAGCGAAGTTCGGCCTATCCCGGGGAAGCGACCGCGTAAACGTCGCGTATTTGCCCGTGACAACGCGAACAGTGGTGCAGGTGACCGAGGGGTTGGACGTGCTCCGGTAGCCCCGGCGGCGAAGGCGCTAGAGCAAGTCGATAAAGGGGTTCACGGCGCGGAGTGTCAACCAGAGCGGCCACGCCTGTAGAGGTCCTCTCTGCTCCATCCCCGGTTGCGAGACGGCCCGGTGGCACGCGCCGGTGCCCGCTTGCGGTGGCGTTCGGTGGCTTGATCGAACAAACGGAGTTGCGATTCCCGGCTCTGCGATGCCGCCTGTTTCCCCGGAGGAATCACGCGAATCACTTCGCCTGCCGCTACCCAGTCTATGTCGTCGCCAGGCCGAATCCGGTACGTATCCGCGATTCTTCTGGGCAAGGTCACCTGATATCTGGACGTCACTTTAGCCATGCGCGCTCTTGGCTCTCTGTCCTTACCATAGCGAGGATCTCGTCCTTGTTTCAACCGCAGGCTGAGCTCGGCAACACGGTGGGGCGCACCTCCAGGGAATGCGCGAACCCGTAAATTCGAGCATGGGGGCCTCAGCCAACTTTCGAGACACCTCAGTTTCCTCGACGGTAGTCTTGAGCGACGCTCGATGTGGGAGAGTGTATGATATACACATGGCTGAGAGTAAGAGCACGATACGACAGCGGAACTTGCGTTGCGAGATCGTGGCGAAGCTCGGAGGGCGCTGCAGCAATCCCGGCTGTCGTTGGCTTAACGATGACGGTACGAGGGGATGCACGGACGTTCGAGCCTTGCAGATTGACCACGTGGGCGGCGGTGGCAGCATGGAGTTGCGAGCCGGCCATGGTGTAGGCCTTGCCCACCTCTATCGCGTCCGCTTGGACCTGAAGTACTCAGCGCTCACTGGTATCCCGAGCAACTACCAATTGCTTTGTGCCAACTGCAACTGGATCAAACGTTATACGAACAGGGAGGCGCGGGGAGCGGATCAGCACAAGCAACCCGCGCGCCTGCGGCGTGCTTTGCAGGTCAAGGGTCGGCCCGCGCGACGGGTCAGGAGAACGACGACATGACGCAAGAGAAGGTTTGGAGTAGAGGAAGCGCCACTACGCGGTCTGGCACCTCGATACGTTCCCCGATGGTCCGCGCCATCAGGCAGGCCTACAGCGAGCCCAAGAAAGGCGAATACGTGACCGGCCCTCCAATTACGGGTCCGGGCAAGCTTGGTCCCGCCTTCCCCGAAGACGAGAACCCCCATGATCTCGCTTCCGGGTGAGCGAATCCTTGCGTTCGCTCAGTCGTACACAAAATGCAGCACCTTCTTGAGATCTTCCCAGGCCTCGCGCTTGGCGTCTTGATTGTAGGGCCGCAGTAGGTATGACGGGTGGTATGTGACCATGACCGGGATATCGCGCCACTGAAACCACCGGCCGCGCATCTTGGTGACGCCTTCCTTGTGATCGGTGAGAAAGTGGGCGGCAGTGCCGCCTAAAGCGCAGATGGCCTTGGGGCGGATCGCCGCAAGCTGGCGGGCCAAGAATTGCCCGCAGATCTCCATCTCGTCCGGTTCGGGGGTGCGGTTGCCGGGCGGGCGGCATTTCACCACGTTGCAGATGTAAACGTCGGCGCGGGTCAGCGCGATGCCCTCGCGCTTGGCCGTGTTCTCGATCATCTGCGTCAGCAACTGGCCGGCACGGCCCACGAAGGGGATGCCTTGGGCGTCTTCATCGGCGCCGGGGCCTTCACCCACGAAGACCAGCGGCGCGGTTGGATTGCCCACGCCGAAGACAATCTTATTGCGGCCCTCGTGGAGACGGCAGCGGCGGCAATCTCCGATATCGGCGAGGATTTGGGGGAGGGTCTCGGCGGCCGGAGCAACCGCTTCCGCCGCCGGCGCCGCGCGCCGATACAGCGTCTTGATGCCGAGGTCCTGGTAGAACTCGAGGTAGCCGCGAATGAGATCAACGTCCATGGGCGGCATGGAGGGCCAGGCGCAGTTTCAGGGCTTCGTCGAAAATGCGGTCGGCGATCTCGCGCTTGGGGGCGCGGGGCAGGGAAATGAGTTCACCGGTCGAGAGCGCCAGCACGACTTCGTTCTCATCGGATTCGAAGCCGGTCTCGCTGCCGCCCACCAGGTTGCCGACTATCATGTCGCAGTTCTTGGATTCCAGCTTGCGGCGGGATTCCTGGTGCAGGTTCTGCGTTTCCGCGGCGAAGCCGATCAGCAGCCGGTCCCCCTTCTTGCGGCCCAGCTCGGCCAGGATATCGGGGGTGGGGTCGAGTTCCAGGGACAGGCGGGCCGCGGTCTTTTTGACCTTCTGCTCGGGGACTTTGCTCAAATGGAAATCGGCCACCGCGGCAGCCTTCACCACGATGCCGGCGGGCGCCAGGTTATCCAATACCTTCTGGCGCATCTCGACGGCGGTGCGCACGGAGATCACCTCGACGCCGCGCGGCGGCGCCAGATGCACGGGGCCGGAGATCAGGATGACGCGCGCGCCACGGGCGGCGGCGGCTTCGGCCAGGGCATAGCCCATCTTGCCGCTGGAATGGTTGGAGATGTAGCGCACCGGGTCGAGCGGCTCCTGGGTGGGGCCGGCGGTGATGAGCACGGTTTCGCCATCCATGTCGCGACGCCTGCGCGATTCGCGCTCAATGGCTTCGACGATGGCTGCCGGATCCGCCAGCCGGCCGGGGCCGGTCATCCCACACGCCAGGTAGCCGCTCTCCGGCTCCACGATGCGGTGGCCGCGCCGGCGCAGCGTTTCCAGGTTGGCCTGGGTGGCGGGGTGCAGCCACATGTTGGAGTTCATGGAGGGCGCCAGCACCACCGGGCCGGTGAAGGCCAGGTAAAGGGTGGTGAGGAAGTCGTCCGCCAAGCCGTGGGCCAGCTTGGCGATGAGGTCGGCGGTGGTCGGAGCAATGGCCATCAGCTCGTTCTCCCGCGCGACGGCAATGTGCTCGATGGCGCTCTCGATGGCGAACAGATCGGTGAGCGTCTTGCGCCCGGTAAGGGCGGCGAAGGTCAGGGGGCTGATGAATTCCTGCGCGGCGCGGGTCATGACGGCCTGGACCTGATGACCTTCCTGCATCAGCAGGCGCGCAAGCTCGGCGGACTTATAGGCCGCGATTCCGCCTCCGACGCCGAGGATGATCTTCATGCGAGCTTACAGAACCGCATCGGGCTGCGGTTCCTCCGGCGCCACGCCGGTGAGGCTATACTTCACCAGGCCGCGCCGCACCTCCTCCATGGCGATGACGGTGGGCTTCTTGGAAGACGTGGGCAACACGGGCCGCGCGCCGCCTTGCAATTGCCGGGCGCGCTTGGCCGCTACAATGATGAACCGGTAGGTGCTCTGCTCGGCGTCGTCGGGGATGGTGCAGTGCGCGTTGTTGCGTGGGGCTTTGTCACCCATGATGTCGCTACCTCTTCAAGCTTGAAATGTGTCCAGAATGGGCCGAATCTCTTCTTCGATCCTGGACCGCCGCACCCGCTCCGCGCGCACGATGGCGCAAAGAGTGGCCTCGGACTGGTCCAGGTCCCGGTTAATCAAAACATAATCGTACCGGCTGTACTGCCGAATCTCCTCGGCCGCGTCCCGCAGCCGCCGTTCGATGACGTCTTCCCGGTCCTCGCCGCGCGCGCGAAGCCTCTGCTCCAAAATCTGCCGCGAGGGAGCCAGGATGAAGACGGAAACAGCCTCGGGAATCCGACTTCTTAATTGTCGCGCACCTTGCACGTCGATGTCGAGCACCAGGTCCTTGCCCTGGGCCTGGGCCGCCTCGAGAATGCCGCGGTGGGTGCCGTAGTAATTGCCGAAAACCTCGGCCCATTCGAGGAACTCGTTGCGGGCGAGCATGGTTTCGAAATCCTGGCGGGAGACGAAGCGGTAGCTGTGGCCATCGACCTCGCCGCCCCGCGGCTGGCGGGTGGTGTAGGAGACGGAGAACATCAGGCCGGGGACGCTCGAAAGCAGGCGCGAAACGAGGGTGGTTTTACCCGAGCCGGAGGGGGCGGAGATGATGAAGACAGTAGTCATTCCAGATTCAGCGATTGCTCGCGGATTTTGTCGATCTCGGACTTCGCGGCCAGCGCCAGCCCGGTCATGGTGAGGCCGAGATCGCCCAGGCCGCCGGTCTTGGAAAGAACCGTGTTGGCTTCGCGGTTCATCTCCTGCAAGAGGAAATCGAGGCGCTTGCCCACTTCGCCGCCGTCCAGGAGCATGGCGTCGAGTTGCGCGGCGTGCGTCCGCAAGCGGACCAGCTCCTCGGCGATGTCGCTGCGGTCGGCCAGCACGGCGGCTTCCTGCGCCAGGCGTTGGGGGTCCATGGCGGCGCCGGCGAGCAAGTCGGCCAGTTTTTCCTTGAGACGCTGGTGGAAGGCGGCGCCGGCGCCCGCGCGAATTTCTTCCATGCGGGTCACGAGGCCAAGGACGTTCTGGCAACGCTGCCGCATTTCCTGCCCGATGGCGGCGCCTTCCCGCTCGCGGAAGGCGTTGAGCAGGACCAGCGCTTCGGCGACGGCTTCCAAAACGGCTTGGGCCACTTCTTTTTCAACCTCTTCGTCGCTGGCGGCGCTCAGCATCCCGGGAATGCTCAGGGCGGAGTTGAGGTCCGGCTGGCCGCTCAGCCCATAGAGCCCGGCGGCGTCGCGAAAGGCCTGGATGTAGGCGTCGAGCAGCGGCCGGTTCAGGGTGGCGGCGGCGCCCGCCGTCCGCGTGAAGGAAACCTGGATCTCGATGTGGCCGCGCGCCACCCCGCCCTTGACGACGCCGCGCACCTCGTGCTCCAGAGCGTCCATTTCCGCGGGCATGCGGCAGTGCATGTCCAGGCCGCGATGGTTCACGCTCTTGAGGGTGGCGACAATCTCGCCCCGCTCGATGCTTTTTCCGACGCGGGCGAAGCCCGTCATGCTGCGCAGACTCATAGATCCACCACCGTTCCGGCATCCTCGAACTGAAGCTCGTGGAGCCGCTGATAGATTCCGCCGTGAGTGATGAGTTCTTCGTGCGTTCCCACCTCGCGCACGAGGCCCTTGTCCAGGACCACGATCTTGTCGGCGCGGCGGATGGTCGAGAGACGGTGCGCGATGACGATAACGGTGCGGTGCTCCATCAGGTTGGCCAGCGCCTTTTGAACCAGCATCTCGGATTCCGTGTCGAGGTTCGAGGTGGCTTCGTCGAGGATCAGGATGGGCGCATTCTTCAGCAGGGCGCGGGCGATGGCGATGCGCTGGCGCTGGCCGCCGCTGAGCTTGAGGCCGCGGTCGCCGATGATGGTCTCATATCCCTCCGGCATCTGCCGGATGAACTCATCGGCCAGCGCCGTCTCCGCCGCGCGGCGGATCTCTTCCATGGGCGCGCCGGGCCGGGCATAGGCGATGTTGTTGGCCACCGTGTCGTTGAACAGGAAGGTGTCCTGGGCCACGACGCCGATGAGCGACCGCAGCCCGGCCAGGTTGAGGTCGCGCACGTCATGGCCGTCCACCTGGATGGCGCCGCCGATGACGTCGTAGAAGCGCGGCGCCAGGTTGGCGATGGTGGTTTTTCCGGCGCCGCTCGGTCCCACCAGCGCCACCACCTCGCCGGCCTTTACTTCGAGGTCGAGATCCTGAATCTGGAAGCCGTTGGGCGCGCCCGGATACCGGAACGATACCTTCTCGAAGACGATGCCGCGCTCGAACTTGTCGAGCTTGGGCGCGCCCGGCTTCTCGACGATTTCCTCGATGTGATCGAGGTGTTCGAACACTTTCTGCGAGGCGCCCAGGGCCTGCTCGAAAATGTTGTGGATGCCCACCAGGCGCTTGACGGGCTCATAGAGCATGAGCAGGGCGAACACGAAGCTGGTGAAATCGCCGGCGGTCAAGGTACCCGCTTTGATCTGGTTGCGGGCGTAGGTGAGCAGGCAGACTATGGTGATGGCGCCGAACATCTCGATCAGCGGCGAGGAGAGCGCCTGCTGCGCCACGTACCGCAGGTTGGTCTTCAACAGCTTGTGCGAAGCCTCGCGGAAGCGCCGGGATTCGTAGGGCTCGGCCCCAAACGCCTTCACCACCATGTTGCCGCTGAGGGTCTCCTGGAGGATCTGGCTCAGCTCCGCCTGGCGGTCCTGCGTGCGGCGGCTGGTGCGCCGGATGCGGCGGCCAATGCGCGTGGTCGGCACCGCCACGAACGGCAGGACGGTCAGACTCACCAGCGCCAGCCTCCAATCCTTGGTCATCACCACGAACAACAGCGAGACGGCCGTAAACGATTGCCGCAACAGATCCGCCAGAATGTGCGAAGTGGCCAGTTGCACCTTGTCGATGTCGTTCATGATCGACGACATGAGGCGCCCGGTGGAGTGCGATTCAAAGAACTCCGCGCCCTGTTTCAGCACCTTGTCGAACACCTCGTCCCGCAGGTTGGTTACCGCGGAGAAGCCCACGTAATTGACCAGGTAGTTGCCGAAGTAGTCGCACACACCCTTGACCAGGAAAACCGCCAGGATGGCGAAGGCCACCATGCTCCAGACGTTCCCGATGTAAGAGGGCACGAAATTGCTGAGATAGAAGTGGTGGTGAAAGACCGGGTCGGTGTACAGCAGCACCGGGGTATTGGCCGTGCCGGGTCTGAGCACTCTATCGAAGATGGGACCGATGAGGAGCGCCATCATGCCGGTGGCGCCGCCCGCGGCAGCCATGAGGACCACGGATGCGGCCAGAGACGCCCAGTAGCGGCGGGCGTAGGCCAGCAGGCGCACCAGTTCCGTCATGCGGGCACCCGCAGGCGCGCCAGCGCGTCGAGGACCTGCGCCACGCCGGCGGGCGCCGGCACCACTTCCGACGTGGTGCGCCACGGCCCCCAGATGGCCGGATCCGAGGCGGTGAAGATCACCACCGCGGGAACTCCCAGGGCGGCGGCCATGTGGGCGGGACCGGAATCGTTGCCGACGTAGAGCGAGGCGCCGGCGATGAGCGACTTGATCTCGGAGAGCGGTGCGCCGGAGATGACGCGGAACGCGCGAAAGGGAAAAAAGTCATCGGTGGCGCCGCCGATGTAAACCGGCTCAAGGCCCGATTGTTTCAGGTGTTCAGCGACCGCGAGGAAGTTGGCGGCGGGCCAGGTTTTTGCGGGCGTGGTGGCAAAGGGGTGGAGGATGGCGGTTCTTGTGGGGGAGGCGCTTTCGCCTGCCAACGCCAACTTCGCGCGCGGAATCTCCGTGATGGGCGCGCCCAGATAAAACACCGCGCTGGCCAGATGCTCGGCCGTGTGCACCTTACGTTCCACGCGCAGAATCTCCTGCGCGCGCGGGATGTGGACGTTGTATACCGCCTGATACCGGAAATGGCCGAAACCGGCGCGGTACCGTGCGCCCGAGAGCGCGGTCATCCAGGCGCTGCGGCCGCCGCCGTGCAGGTTCAAGCACAACCGCGGGCGCCAGCGGCGCAGCGCACCCAGGGTAGGGGGCAGAATCTCATCCAGGCCGGGATTACCCTCGAAGACGGCACGGAACCGGTCTTCCACCATCACCGCGAGGCGCAGGTCGGGACGCGAGCGTTTGAGAATCTCGAGCGCGGGTGTAGAGAGCACGCAGTCCCCCAGGGACCGGAGCCGGAGAATCGCCACCCGGCTCGCCAGCGGCAAACATTCCAGAACGCTTTGCACAGCGCGCCTATTCTTCGATTTTCGCCTCGTCCACCAGCATCACGGGGATGTCGTCGCGAATGGGGTAGACGCGATGGCACTGGACGCACTTCAAGCCGCTCTGGTCGGGCTTGAGCTCCACCGTGGCCTTGCAGACGGGGCACACCAGAATCTCGAGCAGATCTTTGCTGATAGCCATAGCGTACCTACAGTTTAGCAAGCCTTCAAAGGCGCATTTCCGCCCGGGCCTTGGCGATGGCCGCCAGGTACTGGCGGGCGCGGTCCTCGATGATGTCGAAGCGGCCTTCCTTTACGGACTTGGCATCCACCAACTCGCCGCCCACGGCCACCGCGCAGGCGCCGGCCTTGAGGAAGTCGCCGGTGGTTTCGAGGTTGACGCCACCGGTGGGAATCATTTCGATCTGCGGGAAGGGTCCCTTCAACGCCTTGATATACTTGGGGCCGCCGACGTTGCCGCAGGGGAAGATCTTGACGACGTCGGCGCCGGCCTCCCAGGCGGTGAGCACTTCGGTGGGTGTCAGGGCGCCGGGGCAAATGACTTTCGAGTAGCGCTTGGCCATCTCGATGGTGGAAAGGCGCAGGCTGGGCGTGACGAAGAACTCGGCGCCGGCCAACATGCAGGCGCGCGCGGTTTCGGGGTCGAGCACGGTGCCGGCCCCCAGGATGAGTTTGCCGCCGAACCGGCCGGCGAGCTTCTCCAGCGCGTGGATGGCCCCCGGGACGGTCATGGTGATCTCGGCGGCCCGCACGCCGCCCGCGTAGATGGCTTCCACGGCCTGGATGGCGCCCTCGGCGCTGGAGGTGCGCACGATCGGGACGATCCCCACCTCGGAGATAAAGGCAAGAATCTCTTTTGATGTCATTACCTTTCACGTTATCATGTGGCTTGACACCCCCGCAAAATCCGGAGCAGGAACAGCGGCCGCCGCGTGTGACGGTGGTGGTGGTTTCGCGCAACCGGGCGGCCCTGTTGCGGCGCTGCCTGGAATCGCTGGAGAAGTCCGAGGGGCGCGAGACGCTCCAGATCGTGGTGGTGGACAATGCCTCCAGCGACGGCAGCGCGCAACTCGACGCCGATTTTCCGCAAACGCAGTTCATCCGGCTGCCGAAGAACTTCGGGCTCACCAAGGCCATGAACCTCGGGTGGCGCGCGGCCGACGCGGAATACGTTTTCTTCCTTCACGACGATACCGAGGTGGAGCCGGGGGCGGCCATCCGGCTGGCCGAGACGCTGGATGCCAACCCCCATGCCGCCGCGGCCTGCCCGCTGCTGGTGGATGACGAGGGCCGGCCAGCGCCGCAACTGGGCACTTTGCCGCCCGATGGCGAGTGGGTCGCGGCCGAGCCTGCGGGCAGCGAGCCGGAGCCGGTGGAGTATCCGCGCGGCGCGGCCCTCATGATGCGCGTGTATGTCATTCGGGCGGTTCGCCAGATCGACGAGCGCTACGGCCAGTTCGGCGGCGATGCGGACCTGGCGGCGCAGATCCTGAGGGCATCGAAGAAGATCCTGCTGGAGCCGGCGGCGCGCGTGCGGCACTATGGGAGCGGGGCCTACACGGCGCTGGAGCGCGCCGATTTTCTGCTTGGCCGCGCGGTCTTCATGGGAAAGTACCTGGGGTTCGGGGCCGGTCTGCGGGCGCGGCTGGGGGCGGTCTTTGGCCCGCTTCTGGCCTTCCGCTGGGGCGAGCTGCGCTACACCCTGCCGGGCCAGAAGATCGACGGCACGCAATTCTGACTGTAGGGGCCAGGCATGCCGGGCCCGTACGCCCCGGTGTTAACCTTTGATATCTAGTACATGGGGTGCGGTGGGGGTTAACATTAACCTCATGGACACGCTGTTCTGGATCTTCCTGCCCGGCTTCGCGGCCGTCACCGCGGGCCTGCTGGCGTGGTTTGTCATGCAGTCGCGCATGGAAGTGGCGCTGGCGGGGCTGCGGGAGCAGTTGGCGGAGTCGCGAGGAGAGTTGCGGGCCGAAAAGGCGGCCATGGAAGGGTCGCTCGACACCGCCTTGCACGCGGCCGAGGAGAGCGCGCGCCGTCAGGCTTTCGACAAATTCCTGACCGAATTGCGCGTCGAGCAACGCCACTACACGCGCGAGAACCGGAGGTACACGCCCGCCCGCACATGCCTGGTGCTCCAGGAGCGAATGTTCTTCCGTAACATTCCGCTTTCCGACTGGATCGAGCACGAGATTCTGCTGGGGGACGAGGCGGACGTCAACCGGTTGCTGCGGGACATGACCATCTTCGACCATGAGGTAGTCAGCATTGCCGACCTGCCACGGGCGAAGAAAGCCCTGGCCTGACTTCGCCTGATATCATGGTCGATATGGATCGACTCCGTGTTCTCGCCATCGTTGTGGCCTTGGCCGCGGGCCCGCGCGTGCTGCTGGCGGCCGATAAAGGCGATGTGTCAAAAGGGAAGGCCGTGTTCCAGCAGTGCAGCGTCTGCCACCGCGCGGACAGCGACGAAAAGAAGATCGGACCTGGTCTGAAGGGGCTGTTCAAGAAGGCCAAACTGGCCGACGGCAAGAAGGTCACCGAGGCCAGCGTTCGCGCCAAGGTCGAGGGAGGCGGAAACGGAATGCCCGCCTATAAAGACATGCTGACGGACGGGGAAAAGAACAACCTGATCGCGTATTTGAAGACGCTGTAAAGAGGTCTGGGCAAGCTAAAGCATGCCCCACCTAGGCCTTCGCGCCGAGGACTTCCAGGGCTTTCTTCACCACCGGATCGTCTTCCGCCTTCTTCGGCGGCGCCGGGGCGGCCTGCGACGGCGGTTCGGGGATGGGCTCGCCGTTTTCGTCGACGTCCACTTGCGGTTCCGGCTCGTTGACCAGCACTCCGGGGGTCACGCCGGTGTCCTGGATGGCCTTGCCATCGGGCGAGTAGTACTTGGCCACCGAGAGAATGATCGCCGCGCCATCGTCCATGGTGATGGTGCGGCGCACGGAGGCATCGCCGTAAGTGCGCTCGCCCACCAGTTGGGCCCGCTTATTCCCCATGAGGGCGGCAGCGGCGATTTCCGCGGCGTCCGCCGTGCCATGGTTGGTGAGGACCGCCAGCGGCAAGCTGGTGACGGCCTTGGACGGGTCGGCGTCGAAGTTCTGCCGCGGCACGCGCTGGCCCTGCTCGTAAGCGATGAGGCCCTTGCTCAGAAACAGATTGGCGAGGGCGATGCCGTCGTCCGGCGTGCCCACGGCGCAGCTACGAAGATCGAGCACCAGTTTCTGCGCGCCCTCCTTCTGGAGCTTCTCGATGGCGGCCGCGGCCTCCTTCACCACGTCCGGGGAAAGCGCATCGATATTGATGTAGCCCACCTGGCCGTCCAGCATCTTGGCCTCGACGGGCGGCAGGGTGAGGATGGCCCGCGTCAGCGTCACGGTCTGCGGCTCGGGCCGCCGCACGCGCACCACGCTGAGTTCCACGGTGCTGCCGGGTTCGCCCTCGAGCAGCAAGCCGGCATAGGCCAGCGGCATGTCGCGCGTGGCGACGCCCTTGATGGTCTCAATCATGTCCATGGTGGAGAGGCCGGCTTTGGCCGCCGGCGATCCCGGCACGGTCCCAACGATCCCCACGTAACCGAACTTCTTCGACAGGATCAAGCCCACGTCGGCGCGCTTGAGGTCCTTGTTCTTGAGGTAGTCTTTGTACTGTTCCGCGTTGAGGTAGCTGGCGAACGGATCGATGGCCTCCAGCATGCCGTTCAAAGCGCCCATGGTGACGCTTTTCATATCGGGCTCTTCGACGTACTCGGTCTTGATGCGGGAGACTACGTCGCTGAAGACGCCGATGTGCTTGTAAGCGTCGTCCGCCGATGAAGCGCCCTGGCCGAGCACACTCCCGATCAGGAGCAGAACCGCGAGACACGAAGACGCGCTCACGATGAGGTACTTGATACGGCTGTTCATAAGTGTCGGAAACTCCGGAGGCTCTAAGCCATTATACCTTGCTTATTGGACGCGCCCGCGGCCGGTTTGGTTGTAACTGTTATTTCCAGCCCATCCGCTCCCGCAGCCCGGCGATATGCGCCGCATGGTGGCGGTTGTGCCAGGCGTACATGGCAAGGCAGGCGTCCAAACGCATGACGCCGCGCTCGGGGTGGAGGAAGGTGCGGGCGAAATCGGCGCCGGACATGGACCGCAGCAGGACCACCAACCGTTGATAGAGACCATCGATGAGCTGGAGCGAGGTCTCGACCGGGGCCGTGCGCGCGTCGCGGAGTTCGGCCCATTTGGACTGGTCATAGGGCTTGATGGCGGGCTGGTCTTCGGTGAGCGCCAGGCGGAAGCGGACATAGGCGTTGAGGTGGCTGTCGGCGAGGTGGTGCACCACCTGGCGGACCGTCCAGCCGTCCAGGCGATAGGGGGTGTCGAGCTGCTGCTCGGTGAGTCCCTGGACCGCCGCGCGGAACTGCGCGGGGGCAGCCTCAATCTCGCCGATCAACCGCGCACGCATCTCCGGAGTGATGGATTCCGGCCACTCGAACTTTCCGATGGGGTAACTCAGATCCATAGTGACGATTTTACCAAGGCGGCATCAGGGTTTAAGTCTAATAAACAGGGTGGCCGCAACGCTGTCCCCTGGGATCGGTTGGCCGTCCGCCCCGCATCGAAAAGCATAGTTCATCTCGTCCGTGAGACGCGGGTCGAAATATTTCATGACCTGGCGGATACGCGCCACAGTCTTCCTAAGTGCCTCCAAATCGGTGGTTTCCCCCTCCGCAAAGGATAACCGCTGGCGCAACTCCGCGGCCGCTTCGGGCGAGAGGCCCCGGATGTCGATATGCAGCTTTATGGGAACGTTCTCTAACGAGGGCGGCTTGGCGATCTTGGCAAACTGCTGCAACTCGCCCTGCGGGGCTGAATCTCGAGGCGCGATGATAACCGTGACGTCCATACTATCCGGCGGGACCACCTTTCCATCGGCTCCGGTTTTGCGCGCGACCTTCCCCACCGCTCTGCTGTCGTTGAGATGCGGGTCGAACTCGCTGACGATCTGGTGGATTCGCTCCAGTTCTTTTACAAATGCCGCGTGATCGAAAACCTCGCCTTCCTGGAGGGCCAGCCGCTGGCGCAGCTCCGCCGCGGCCTCGGCCGACAGGCCCTGGATGTCGACGTGCAACGTGCGGGGAACATCGGTGAGGGCGTTGCCCGACGGCGCGGCTGCTGCCGGGGCGTTCTCGAGCTTCACTGCAATGCCGCCTCCCACCCTGTATATCCCGCCCATTGCGCCGGCCGTTGGCGGCGGAGCCACCTCCCGAGCCTCCCGCGCCGCGGTGGCCTTCGCCTCCGACAACTTAAACTCCACCGACACCTGCTGCCAGGGGGCGGCGTCCTTGCTGAAATGCCACTTCAATGCGGAAGAGAGTACAGCTTTGCGCAACTCCAACGGTCCGCTAATCACAGCGGCGTCCGATACCGTGCCGTCCGGCGCCAGCGACAGATTGAGGATTACGGTGCCCTCGACACCCTTGTCAAGCGCATCCGCAGGGTATTCCACCGGATCGCGGTGCAGGATGCGGTCCGCTGAAACCGTCACTCCCGGCGCGTCCGGAATCGCAGCCGGCACGGGCAGAAAGGCAGGCGCCTGCGGCTGTATTTGTGCCAGAATGAGATTCCGCACGGGTTGCCGAGCGGGGCGCTGGTGGTCGAGAGTGCTGGTGGCAAACGCGGCGGAGGTGGCCGCGCAAGCCATGCAGGCACACACCAGACGCGCGCGCGAGAGCCGCGGCAGCGGGCCGCCTTCGAGGATTCGCCGAATGCGTTCCTCCAGGAAACCGCCGGGCATGGCCACGCCCCAAACCTGGATTCTGACGCCACTGCTCGATACGGAACGGGCCATGTCGATCAGATATTTGGAATAGTCGCGCGGGTCGTGGCCGTGGGCCAATACCACGGCGTCGCAAGCCTCCTCCGCCAGAGCCGCCATACGCCTCTCCAGCCACCACGCGAGCGGGTGGAACCAGAACAGAGCGCGATTCAGTAGAGCGAGCCATTGAAAGAGAGGATCGCGGCGGCGTGCGTGCTCATGCTCATGCGTCAACACCGCGTCGAGTTGCGCCGCGGGCCATCGGGACCAGCTTTCAGGTAGAACGACTAGGGGACGGAGCCACCCCACGGTAACCGGCGCGCCGCAGGCGCCGGAGAATAGTTTACCGCCGCTGCGGAACGCCCGATGAACGAGCAACTGCGCCTGCAACGTGCCTAATGCGAGACGCGCCAGGAACACGGCCATGCCAATCGCATAGATACCGATTAGGCAGGCCGTCCAATTCCACGACGGATGCCGGAGGACGAGCGGCGGCGAACCCAGGGCCGGCTCAAACATGCCGGCGGCGGTGACGTAGGTCGCGGTCCGCTCGGGGAGGGGCGGCAACCAGTGCAAGGCCACTTTGGGCCCCCAGACGGTCCAAACGGGCAACAGCAGCATGACCACCACTACGCCCGCCCAGGCGGCATGGCGCGCCGCCGCCGTCCTGACATTCAGGATGCGTAACACACTCGCGGTGCCCGCCGCGATCAGCACCGCTTTAATGGCAAGTTCAATCGGAAGAAGCGGCATATTTGCCTCCTCGCCTTCGGCGCCGGACAGATGCTTCCAGGCGGTCCATTTCATTCTTGCTCAATACGTTGGCGTCCACCATGCCGCTGACCAACTCCTCCACGGAACCCTGGCAGAACCGGTCGATGATTTGACGCACCGCGCGAGCCGCCACGCTTCGGGCCGGCTCCGCCGCTCGGTAGACGTAGGCGCGGCCATCTTCTTCGTGCCGCAGGTGACCCTTCTGCTCGAGCCGCCGCAGCAATGTTCTGACGCTGGTCTCCTTGAGTTCGCGGTTGGCGGATACGATTCGATGGACAGCCTCCACCGTGCACGGCCCCGCATCCCAGACGGCTTGCATGACCTCGTTTTCGAGTTCGGTCAGTGGAGATCGTACGCGCGCTGCAGATGCGGTACTTCGTGTCATGGTACAACTTGTACCACTAGCGAAGCCGGATGTCAAGATCTTTTTGAGGCCGGGGGTTCCTGGGCTTGCACCAGCTTCCACAGGCCGCGGCCGCACATGTTCTGGCACTCGGGGAAGGGCTGGCCGGCGGTGAAGGCTTCGGGCAATTTGCAAACGGTGCACCAGTAGATGCCGGTGACGGGCACGGTGGCGCCGGGACGATAGTTCATTTGCTGCCTCCGTCTTGATTGAGAACCCAGTCGGCCAAGTCTTCCATGCGATCGACCAGCAGGTCGGGGGCGGGATCGGCCAGCGTTTCGGGCTGGAACCCGTAGGTGACGCCACAGCACGGAATGCCGGCGTTGCGCGCGGTTTGAACGTCCACGGAGCTGTCGCCGACCATCAGGGTACGGTCGCGGCCGATGCCGGTCTCTTTCCTGAGGGCCTCCACGCCGATGGGGTGGGGCTTTTTGAAGTCGAAACTGTTGCCGCCGTGGACCTGGAAGAAGTAATCGTGGACGCCCAGGCCATCGACGATCGCCTGGCTGATGCGAACCGGCTTGTTGGTGAGCACCGCCATGCGCTTGCCCGCCGCATACAGCCGGTCGAGCGATTCCTGGACGCCGGGGTAGAGGGTGGTGTAATCCAGGTAGTGCTCGCGGTAATACTCGAGAAAAAACTCGAGGGCTTCCTCGACCTCGGCTTCGCTGGCCCGGTCTCCGAGCGCGCGCCGGATCAGCAACGGGGCGCCGTTGCCCACATAAGAGTAGACCCGCTCGTTCTGGAGCGGCGCCATACTCATGTGGCGGCGGGTGGCGTTGACGGCTTGGGCCAAGTCCAGTTTGGTATCGACCAGGGTGCCATCGAGATCGAAAATCAGGAGGTCCATTTCTAGGCGGCGCCCGTTTTCCGCTTCAGCAAGCGGCCTTCGCGGGCCACGGGTTTGCGGCGGGCGCGAACGCGGCGCTCGCCCAGGCCGTACTCCACCATTTTCCTCTGCAGCGTATTGCGATGGATGCCGAGCAGCTTGCTGGCCGCCGATTGGTTGTTCCGGTTGCGCTCGAGGGCGCGCTGGATCATGCTTCTTTCCAGGAGCTCGACGGCCTCATGCAGCGGGATGTTTCCTCCGAGAAAATGTTCCACCAACCCGTCGAATTTTTCTTTCATTTTTTCGAATTCCCTCGAATGCCCTGTTCGAGCGCCTTCCCCCAGGCCGATCTGACCAGGCCATAGGTCTTCCGAAAGCCGTCCTTCAGCTCGTGCGGCGCCAGGGCCGCGAAGCCGCGCGCGGCGTCCACCATATAAGGAGCCGTACACGAATGCACCACGGATGAGGGGGGCTTGTCTCCCTGGGAAAACGCCATGATCGCCAGAATCAATGCCACCGAAATCAACAACCCGCGCAACGCTCCGAAAACCGCGCCGAGCAAGTGATCGAAAATCGAAAGCCCCGTCACCTTCAAGAACCTTCCGACTGTGTAGCTGACCAGGTGCCCCGCCAGCAGCACGCCGCAAAACACCAGCATAAAGCCCGCGAAGTTCGCCAACGCGCGGGAACTGAGGTAGGGCACGAGGAACGAGCCGGCCGTTCCATAGAACCAGATTCCCAGCAGGATCGCCAGGACCACCGACGTCAGGCCGACGACCTCGCGCGTGAGGCCCTTGCGAAAACTCAGGGCGACCGACGCCGCGAGAACCGCCAACAGCACCACGTCCAGCCAGTTCATAGCTCGCGACCGGTGAGGGCGCGATAGGCCTGGCGGTATTTCTCGCTGGTTTTGGCGGCTACTTCCGCGGGCAGCGATGGCGCGGGCGGCTGCTTGTTCCAGCGAATCGATTCCAGGTAATCGCGCACGAATTGTTTGTCGTAGGAGGACTGCGGGCCGCCGGGGTGGTAAGTATCGGCGGGCCAGAAACGCGAAGAATCGGGCGTAAGCACTTCATCGCCCAGCACCAGTTGTTCGCCCACGAAACCGAATTCGAATTTGGTATCGGCGATGATGACGCCCCTAGTCTCGGCGTAGCGCGCGGCGCGGGCATAGATGGCCAGCGTGAGATCGCGCAGCCGCCCGGCAAGATCCGCGCTGACCAGCGAGCACACGCGGGCGAACCGCACGTTCTCGTCGTGGCCGGTCTGCGCCTTGGTGGCGGGCGTGAAGATAGGCTCGGGCAGCTTGTCGCTTTCCCGCAGACCGGCGGGCAGCTTGATGCCGCACACCGTGCCGTGCTCGCGGTATTCTTTCCAGCCGGAGCCGGAGAGATAGCCGCGCGCCACGCACTCGACCTCGATCATACGGGCGCGCTGGACCAGCATGGAGCGGCCTTCGAGTTGGTCGCGAAATCGAGGAAGCGGGTCCGGGTAGTCCGCGACCTGCGCGGTGAGGAAGTGGTTGGGAGTGAGGTCGCGCAGGAAATCGAACCAGAAGATGGAAAGCTGGGTCAGGACCTTGCCCTTATCGGGGATGCCGGTGCCCAGGATGTAGTCGAAAGCGGAAATGCGGTCGGTGGCGACGATGAGCAGCCGGCCGTCGATCTGGTAGACGTCGCGGACCTTGCCGCGAGCGTAGCGCCTGACGCCGGTGAGATCGGTTTCCAGGATGATTGGGTTTCCGGTGGAGTTCACGCTGCCTTCAGGTTTCAATCGGGGGAGTAAACCAAATGATACCCCGTATGGCGGCAATGTCAATGCGGAATTATTCGGCGATGGGGGCAGCCAGGAAAAACAAAGGGCAAGCTAAAGCATGCCCCACCTTGTAAAATCGGGAGATGACGGACGCGGACCTGGTGGGGCACATTTCGCGATTGCCGCACAGGCGCGGCAATTTCAAGCAATTGATTCGCGAATTGGGAGCGAAAGGCGCGCAACGCGGGGAGGTGGAGACGGCGCTGGCGCGGCTGGCGGCGCGCGGCGACCTGATCGAAGTGCGCCCCGGCCATTATGCCGTGACCGCCGGTAGCCGCGAATTCGCGGTGGGACGGCTCAACATGCACCGGGACGGGTACGGATTCCTGATTTGCGACCGGCCGATCGAAGGCGTTGCGGGAGACATTTTCATTCCGCGCGAATCGGCGAAAGCGGCCATGCACGGCGACCGGGTGGTGGTGCGCATCGCGCGCATCGAAGCGGACGGGCGCGCGGATGGCGAGATTGCGAAGGTGCTCAAGCGCGCTTATGCCACGGTGGTGGGCGAATTCCGCATCGGGCGCCGCGGGCAGTACGTGGTGCCGCACGACGACCGCATCCAGCAGTGGATCGAAATCCCAGAGGGGATGGAGTTTCCGCCCGCCGGCCCGGTGATCGACCGCATTGGGGTGGCGGCGCCGCAGGTTTCTTCCATCGAAGAGCTGAACGGCATGATGGTGAACGTGGAGCTGCTGGATTACGAAAACCAGACGGGCCGCGTGATCGAGATCCTCGGCCGGCCCGACGATTTCGGCGTGGACGTGGAGATCGTCATCCGCAAGCACCAGCTTCCGCATCGCTTTCCGCCGGAGGTGGTCGAGCAGGCGGAGAGCATTTCGCACGCGATCGATATCCAGGGACGCCGCGATTTTCGCGACATGGACGTGGTGACCATCGATGGCGAAACGGCGCGCGATTTCGACGACGCGGTGTGGGTGGACCGGCTGGCTAACGGCAATTACGCGCTGCACGTGCATATTGCCGACGTGAGCCACTATGTGAGGCCCGGAACGCCCATCGACGCCGAGGCCCGGCTGCGCGGAACCAGCGTGTACTTCCCAGACCGCGCGGTGCCCATGCTGCCGTTCGAGCTTTCGACCGACATCTGCTCGCTGGTGCCGCACGCGGACCGGCTGGTGCTCTCGGCGCTGCTGGAGATCGACCACCAGGGCGAAGTTGTGGCCGAGGAGTTTACCCCCGGCGTGATTCGCAGTGTGGAGCGCATGACCTACACCGACGTTCACCTGGTGCTGGAGGGCGACGCCGCTCTGCGCGACCGATACCAGCCGCTGGTGGCGCGATTCGAGCTGATGCGGGAACTGGCGCTGGTGCTGAACCGTAAGCGCGTGCGGCGCGGGTCCATCGATTTCGACCTGCCCGAGCCGCTCATCGAATTCGACGAGTGGGGCGCCATGACGGGGGTGACGCGCGCGCCGCGCAACATCGCGCACCGAATTATAGAGGAGTTCATGCTGGCGGCCAACGAGGCGGTAGCGGGTTCGGGGGCCGTCTCGCTCTACCGCATTCACGAAAAGCCCGATCCCAAGCGGGTGATGGAATTCGAGGAAATCGCCACGCATTTCGGCTACTCGCTGGGCATCGGCGCCGTTCCGGTGAAGAAGTTCGGGATCACCGACCGCTACCGCGACGGCAGCAAGCGGCGGAGGGAAATCGTGGTGGCCGATTCGGGTATGAACATCGGGCCGCGAAATTACCAGCGGCTGGTGGCGAAGATCGAAGGCAAGCCCGAGGAGCGCATCCTGAGCTACCTGATGCTGCGCTCGCTGAAGCAGGCGCGGTACAGCACGGACAACGTGGGCCACTTCGCGCTGGCGGCGGAGGCGTACACTCATTTCACGTCGCCCATCCGGCGATATCCCGACCTGGTGGTGCACCGGCTGCTCAAAAACCGGGGACAGACGGAGCGCTTTCCAGTTTCCGAAGTTGCCGAAATCGCCGAGGAGTGCTCGCAATCGGAGCGGCGCGCCGCCGATGCCGAGCGCGAGCTGGTGGAGTGGAAGAAAGTGCGGTTCATGGCCGGGCGCGTGGGCGAGGAGTTCGACGCGCTCATCATCAGCGCGGCGAAGTACGGCATTTTCGTGGAGCTGGCGGAGCTGTTCATCGAGGGACTGGTGCCCATCGACACCCTCCCCGGGGACGAGTACACTTATCACGAGAACGTCCGCAAAATTGTGGGCCAGCGCACGCGGCGCGAGTTTTCGATCGGCGACCGCGTGCGGGTGACCCTGGACCGCGTGGACGCCAACGAGCGCAAGCTGCAGTTTTCGATGGTGGAACATGAGCGAGACTCACCTCGAACCAAGCGACCTGATTCGCATACCCGGCGGCGAGTTTCCGATGGGCCAGGAAGACGGCCGCGACGATGAGAGGCCCGTGCACCGTGTGACGGTGGCGCCGTTCCTGCTGTGCCGCTTTCAGACGACCAACGCGCACTGGGAGGCATTTCGCAAGGCCGCCGGGCGCGAGAAGGCGGAGTTCGCGCACGAGACTGCGCCGGTCACTTTGGTGAACTGGTTCGACGCCATGGCGTACTGCCACTGGCTTTCGGCGGAGTGGGGCATACACGTACGACTGCCCAGTGAGGCCGAATGGGAATTCGCGGCGCGCGGCGGGGTGGAGGGGAAGCTGTATCCCTGGGGCGATGAGCCGCGGGTGTACGAGGCGGGGCGGTGGCAACAGGGCCCGGAGCCGGTAGCGGCGTTCGAGCCGAATGGCTACGGACTTTTCGACATGTGCGAGAACGTGCACGAGTGGTGCTCGGATTGGTACGACGCGGGGTACTACGCGGTGTCGCCGGGGGAAAATCCGCAGGGGCCGGCGCGGGGGGTGCGAAGGGCGTCGCGCGGTGGGGCGTGGCGGCATCATGTCAAGTTCTCGAGGTGCGCGGCGAGAAGCAGTATCCCGCCGGAGTTTCGGTACGCGGATTATGGGTTCCGGGTGGGGGGTAGCGGACCGCCCGGGTGACGCATCTCGAGGGGTTTTTCCGCAAGATGCGTCGCAAAGACGGCCGGATTGCGGCTCCGCCACGCGAGATACGGAACAAAGCCAATTTCGGATCGTGATCACAGCGGAATCGCACCCCTGTGAACAGTGTACATCGCCGAGGCAGGGTTAACCGTTTCAGTCACTTAGACGCAGACCCGATTCGCCGCGTGCTACCCTGGTGGCAGGTAGTGGTCCGTTCGGGAAGCTGTCCAAAGCGGGTCCCAGCGCCATTGATTCTTTGGGAGTTGCGTCCCAATTGGGTTTGTTTCGGCATTCTTACTTTCAGCCGCTTGGCGCCCCGGCCCCTGACCCGTGTTCTTTGACAATTTGGCTTTGTTCGGTAGCGCTGGCGGTCTTGCCGCCGGCGTGTTCCCGCTCGGGGAAATCACCGGCGGCAAGACCGCCGGCGCTACTCCGCTAATCCCCACCCTCCCCGCCCGTCCTCTGATTGGAAGAGCCTGATAGGATGAAAGCGCTGATGGCTGCACCCTTGGAACCGGCCAACCTGTCTCCGGCGAACCTGGAACAGATCTTCCGCGAGAACCATGCCATGGTATTCCGTGCCGCTTATCGCATCACCGGCAACCCCAACGACGCGGAGGACGTGCTGCAAACCGTCTTTCTCCGGATGCTCAAGCGCGACCCCGGCGCGGAACCCGTGGGCCACATGCCCAGCTTCCTACACCGCGCGGCGGTGAATGCCGCGCTGGACCTGGTGCGCGCGCGGCAAAACATCCGCAGCGTGCCGCTGGACGAGCTGGAACCGGTGCTGGCCGACCCTGCCTGCCGCCGTCCGGACCGCGTCCACGGGTCCGGCGAGATCCGCGAATGGTTGCGCGGCGCCATGGCCCGGCTGAATCCGCGCATCGCCCAAATGTTCGTCCTGCGGTTCTTCGAAGGAAAAGAGAACCCCGAGATCGCGCGTCTGCTCAACACCACGCCCGGTACCGTGGCCGTGACGTTGTCGCGTACGCGCGACAGGCTGGAAAAAGAGTACCGTGCGTATTTGGGAGGCGTGGCATGACTGAAGACAATAGCGCCTTGGAACAAGCTGTGACTGAAATCCGCGACGAAATCATCGACGATGCCGTTGTCGAAGCCGCCGCTGCCCGCGTCTGGGCGCGGCTGGCGGGGGCCGCTGAACACCACATCCGCGGCTGCGCCGATTTTCAATCGCTGATCCCCGAATACCGCGCCGGCCGGCTCACCGCGGCCCGCGCCATGTTGCTTCAGGACCATCTCCATCAATGCGTGGCTTGCCGCCACGTTTTCGAAGGCAAAGTGGTGGCCTTCCCCACTCCGCGCGCGCCGCGCCGCACGGTTCACACCGTCCGCTGGGCCGTGGCCGCGGTGGTGGTGGCAGCCGCGGGCCTTTCCATCTGGGTGGCCGTCGATCAGTTCGGAACCCACACCGGACGCGCCATCGTGCAAACCGTGAACGGCACGCTTTACGAAATCACGCCGGCGGGGATCCGCCAACTGGCGGCGGGCCAGGAGCTGCCCGATGGCGTCGAGATCCGCACCGCCAAGGATTCCGACGCCATGCTGGAATTGCGCGATGGCTCGGTGGTGGAATTGCGGGAGCGCTCCGGCTACTCGGCCTCGCAAGCCGGCAACGATCTCACCATCCACCTGGACCGCGGCAGCATCATCGTGGAGGCCGCCAAACGGCGCTCGGGACACCTGTTCGTGGCCACCGCCGATTGCCACGTGGCCGTCACCGGCACGGTTTTCAGCGTGAGTGCCGGAGTGAACGGATCGCGCGTCTCCGTGATCCAGGGCGAAGTGCGGGTGAGCGAAGACAACCAGGAGAAGGTGCTGCATCCCGGCGAGCAGGCCGTGACTAGTACCAGCCTGGAGCCGCTTTCGGTGCGCGACGACATTTCCTGGAGCCGCAACCGGGACCGCCTGCTGAAGCAGTTGGACGCCCTGCGCACCAGTATCGAGAAGTTGCACCTGCCCGATCTGCGTTATTCCAGCCGCCTCGCCGGCCGCTTGCCCGCGTCGACGGCTTTTCTGGTGAGCATTCCGAACCTGGCGCAGTATTTAGGCGAACTGCAAACCGTGTTGCAGCAGAACACCTGGTGGACCGGAAGCGGCCTCAAAGTGGAGCCGATGATCGAGAAACTAATTGCCGCTAGCGAGTACCTCGGCGACGAAATCATTGTCACGGCCTTCGCCGGCCCGGATGGCAAGATGCTCGGCCCGGTGGTGTTCGCGGAAGTGAAGCGCGAGGGCTTCCCCGAGTTTCTGAAGCGGCAGGGATTGCCGGTCGCCATCGAAACGCGTCCCGGCGTGGTGGCCTTCGGCCCGCCGGCGGGCGCGGTGGCGGCGTTCGCGGCGGCGCTCGATTCCGGCTTCCAAAACACGGGTCTCTACGCGCGCATCGCCCAGCGGTACCGCGAAGGCGCCGGCCTGTTGTTGTGCGCCGACCTCGCGCGGCTGCCTTCCCCGCCGCCGCAGCTTAATGGCGTTCGCTATATCATCGCCGAGCAGAAGGAAGTCAACCACCAGATGGAGGCCAGCGCCACCGTGGGCTTCGACGGGCCACGCACCGGAATCGCCGCATGGCTGGCCGATCCCTCGCCCATGGGCGCGCTCGATTACGTTTCGCCGGACGCCACTCTGGTGACCGCCTTCGTGGTGAAGAATCCGGCCGCCATCGTGGATGAAACCCTGGCGCTCGCGCAGCGCTCGCCGGCGGCGGCCGACAAAGCTCTCGCCGACGCCCGCCAGCAGGCCGGATTCGATGTGCGTAGCGACCTGGCCGCGAGCCTGGGCGGCGAATTCGCCGTGGCGCTCGATGGCCCCGCGTTCCCGGTGCCCTCGTGGAAGCTGGTGGCTGAAGTCTACGACCCCGCGCGCTTCGAAGCCACCGTGCAGAAGGTGGCGGAGGCGTACAAGCTGCGCACCTCGCAGGAGACCGCCGACGGCCGCACTTACTACATGATTGCCGCCGCCGTCCCCAACCCGCTGACGGAAGCGCATTACACCTTCGCCGGCGGTTACCTCGTCGCCGCGCCAACGCGGGCGCTGGTGGCGCGCGCGCTCCAGGTGAAGGCCGCCGGGATTTCGATTGCGCGCTCGGCCAGCTTCATTTCCATGGAACCGAGCGATCGCCACGTCAACTTCTCCGCCGTCGTCTACCAGAACCTGGGCACCACGCTGGCCCCGCTGGCCGGGCTTCTGAGCGCTTTTGGCGGCGCGGGGGCGCCCTCTGGGCCCGGCCGGCGGAATCCTCTACAGGACCTGGGCAATCTCAAGCCCAGTCTCATAGCCGCCTACGCCGAGCCGGACCGGATTACCATAGCCAGTAACAAGAACGTGCTAGGTAAGAGCGTGACCGATCTTTTGAGCGGAAACCTCGCCGGCGCCCTGCCCTTTCCCCAATTGCAGGGAACACGCCGGCCCCAACCTGCGTTTAGATAGATTCATGGACCCGGTCATCGAACTGGACGGCCTCGAAGTTCGCTTCGGCGAGCGTGTCATCCTGAATCGACTGAAAGCCGCGCTCACCGGGCGCTCCATCGGCCTGCTGGGGCCGAACGGAGCGGGCAAATCCACCCTCATCAACACGCTGCTGGGCTTTCACAAACCGGCCGCCGGAACCGCGCGCATCTTTGGGCGCGATATCCGCACGCATGCCCGCGAAGTGCGCTCGCTGGTGGGCTACATGCCCGAGAACGACGCCTTCATCGCCGGGATGAGCGGCGTGCGCTTTGTGCGGCTGATGGCCGAGTTGGCGGGCCTGCCGCGCGCGCACGCCCTGGAGCGCGCCCACGAAGCGTTCTTCTACGTGGGGCTGGGCGAAGTGCGTTACCGCGCCCTGGGCACTTATTCGCTGGGCATGAAGCAGGCCGCCAAACTGGCGCAGGCCATCGCCCACGGTCCCAAACTGCTGTTTCTGGATGAGCCGACCAACGGGCTCGACCCGCCCGCCCGCGTGCGCATGATCCAGCTCATTCAGGAGATCCGCGACCGCGGCGATTTGCACTTGCTCCTTTCCTCGCACCTGTTGCGCGACGTTGAAGAGTGCTGCGACGAGGTGCTGATCCTCAAGGACGGCAAGGTCGCCGCCTTCTGTAACCTGGAGGAGGAGCGCCGCGCCAACCGCAATTTCCTCGAGATCGAGACGCGCGGGGAAACCAACGGCCTCTTCCTCGAAGCCGTGGAAAAGCTGGGCTGCGAGACCGCTCCCGGCGCGCAGGGCCGCGTCAAGCTGATCATGCCCGATGGCCTGGAGGTCCGCCGCCTCTACCAGGTGGCCGCCGAGCAGAACGTGCAAATCCGACGCCTCAGTCACAAGCGCGATTCGCTCGAAGACATCTTCCTCAAAGCCATGGAGGTCGCCACCGCCGATGGCCGTTTATAAGAAGACCTACCGGCCTTACGATGGCGGGCTCACGTCGCGGTGGACGCGCTTCCTCACCATCCCGCGCTACGCCTTCGAAGACCTGCACCGCTCGCGCTTCCTCACCGCGTTCTTCATCGCCAGCTTCATCTACCCGCTGATTTGCGCGCTCATCATCTACGTGCAACACAACGTCAGCGCGCTGGGCCTGGTGGGCGTCGAGGGCGCCAACCGGCTGATCTCGATCAACGTGACGTTCTTCATGTCGCTGCTCGGGTGGCAGAGCATGTTGGCGCTGTTCCTGGCGGCCTTCATCGGCCCCGGCCAGGTGTCGCCCGACCTGGCCAACAACGCGCTCTCGCTTTACCTGGCGCGGCCCTTTTCGCGGCTCGAGTACGTGTTGGGCAAGCTCTCCGTCCTGGTGATCCTGATGTCGCTGATGACCTGGGTGCCGGGCCTGCTGCTGTTCTCGCTCCAAGGCTACCTGGAAGGCTTCGGCTGGATCGAGGACAACGCGCGCCTGGCCTTCGGCCTCTTCGCCGGAGCGTGGATCTGGATCGTGGTGCTGGCGCTGCTGGCGCTGGCGCTCTCGGCCTGGGTGAAATGGAAGCCCGTGGCCGGCGCCCTGATGTTCGGCGTCTTTTTCGTGGCCGCCGGATTCGGCGCGGCGGTCAACGGCGTCGAGCGCACCAAGTGGGGCCACCTGCTCAATATCAGCAGTCTGATTGGCAACATCTGGCTGCGGCTCTTCGAGGGCGACGCCCACACCACCAATGGCGCGGTCTTCTTCCGCGTGGCGCAAGGCGAAGAACTTCCTCTGTGGTGTTGCTGGGCGGCGCTGGCGCTGCTCTGCCTGGTGTGCCTGTATATGCTGGCCCGCAAGATCCGCGGCGTGGAGGTGGTGCGGTGAGCGAATCGCTGGTCACCTTCACCAACGTCTCGCGCTTCTACGGCGAGGTGCTGGGCATCAACAACGTGAGCTTGACCATTCCGCCCGGCATCACCAGCCTGGTGGGTCCCAACGGATCGGGCAAGACCACGCTCATGAATCTCATGACCGGCCTGATCCGCCCCACCGAAGGCGAGATTCGCGTGCTGGGCATCGCCCCGGATCATCCCGAAAAGCTTTGCCGCGTGGCGGGCTATTGCGCCCAATACGACGCCTTCCCCAAGGGCCTCACCGGCTACCAGTTCCTCTACTCGTACCTGCGCGTTTTCGGCATGAGCCACGCCGAGTGCGACCAGCGTACCTTGGCCGCCTTGCAGCTTGTGGGCTTGTCCGACGCCGCCAACCGCACCGTGGCCGCCTACAGCAAAGGCATGCGGCAGCGCATCAAGCTGGCGCAAGCCATCGCGCACGATCCGCAGGTGATGGTGCTCGATGAGCCGCTGAACGGGCTCGATCCGCTGGCGCGCTCCGAAGCCATCGCGCTCTTCCGCCAGTGGGGCGAGAAGGGCCGCCACGTGATCGTATCGAGCCACATTCTGCACGAGGTGGACCAGATCTCCGACCAGGTGATTCTGCTGAGCCAGGGCTACGTGGTGGCTGAAGGCCAGATCCAGGATGTCCGCAGCGAGGTGAAGGACCAGCCCATGCAGATCCTGGTGCGCTGCGACCGGCCCGCGATGCTGGCCGCGCGCCTGTTTCAGCAGGACCACGTGGTGGAAGCCAAGATCCACGCCGATGGCAAAGGCCTGCTGCTGCGAACCAAAGACGCCGACAGCTTCTATCTGCTGCTGAACCGCGTGATTCTGGATTCGGGCCTGGAGGTGGAATCCGTGGCGCCCGCCGACGACGACGTGAACTCGGTGTATCAGTACCTGATCGGCGGCGAAGGGAGCACGGTATGAGCCAGATGGGCGGGGTACTGCGGCTCGAGATGAAGAAGACCTTCCTGTCGCGGCGCGGCTGGTGGATCTACTGCCTGGCGATCGCACCCGTGCTCTTGTCGCTGATGCACTGGCTGGTGGAGATCAACCACCCCGGCGCCCGCCACAGCATCGGCGAAGACAGCATCGTGTTCGCCGCCCTGTACCACTTCTATTTTCTCCGCTGCGGGATCTTTTTCGGCTGCATGGGCATTTTCTCGAACCTGTTCCGCGGCGAGATGCTGGAAAAAACGCTGCACTATTACTACCTGACGCCGCTCCGCCGCGAGCTGCTGGTAGCCGGCAAGTACCTGGCGGGCCTGGCTTCCGCGCTGGTGCTGTTCGTGGGCAGCACGGCGCTCTCGTTCCTCCTCATCGGCCGCCACTTCGGCCCGGCCTGGACCGACTACCTGCTGCACGGCCCCGGTCTGAGCCAGCTTGGCTCGTACGTGCTGGTAACGGCGCTGGCGTGCGTAGGTTACGGCGCGGTCTTTCTGATGTGCGGCATCCTGTTCCGCAACCCCATGATCGCGGCCGCGGTGGTGTGGGTCTGGGAGAACCTGAACCCGTTCCTTCCCACGCTGCTGAAGAAGATCAGCGTGATCTTCTACCTGAAGAATCTCTGCCCGGTGGAAGTCCCCATCCCGCCGCCCTTCAACGTGATGGTGGTGGAGGCCGACCCCACACCGTTCTGGATCGCGGTGCCGGGATTGCTGGCGGTGGCGCTGATCCTGCTGGCGTACTCCGCCATTTCCGCGCGGGATTTGGAAATCAGCTACGGGGAGTGATCTTCCCAGCTCCGCAGGAGCGGCAGACCGTAGCCCACGGCGCAAGCCGCGGGTCCGAGTCCGCCCCAACACAGCCCCCGTGGGGGCGTAAGAAATCTGCTAGTGACACCTCTTCCGCCCCGTTCCGGGGCTTTCCGGCCGTTCATCCCTTTCCCAAGGCTGACGCCTTGGGCTATTTTCTAACGCCCTATCGGGCTCCGTGCCCGCTAATCGAAGATCACGGTCTTGCCGGCGTAGTGTAGAATGCGGTGCTCCAGGTGCCAGCGCACGGCGCGGGAGAGCACCATGCGCTCCAGGTCGCGGCCCTTCTGGACCAGGTCGGCTACCTGGTCGCGGTGCGATACGCGGACTACGTCCTGCTCGATGATTGGACCTTCGTCCAGAAGCTCCGTCACGTAGTGGCTGGTGGCTCCGATCAACTTGACGCCCCGGTGATACGCCGCCTGGTAGGGACGCGCGCCGCTGAACGCCGGAAGAAACGAATGATGCACGTTGATGATGCGCTGGGGGTACCGCGCCACGAAGGCCGGCGAGAGCACCTGCATGTAACGCGCCAGCACGATCAACTCGATTCCATGCTCTTCCAGCAGCGCCAGTTGGGTCTGCTCCGCCTGCGCTTTGCTGGCCGCATCCACGGGCACGTAGTGGAACGGGATACCGTAGAAACCGGCCAGCTCGCGGGCGGTCGAGTGGTTGGAGACGATGAGGGGAATGCGGCAGCGCAACTCTCCGATGGCGTGGCGGTAGAGCAGGTCCAACAGGCAATGCTGGTGCTGAGAAACGAAAATGGCGGTGGCGGGCCGGGCGGCCGAATACGCCAGCCGCCACTCCATCTGAAAGCTGTCGGCCAGGGGTCGGAAGCTCTGGCGGAACGCCGCATCGTCGAGGGCGAAATCCGCCAGATCCCACTCGACGCGCATGAAGAACAGGCCCAGATCGTTGTCCTGGTGCTGATCGGCGTGGAGAATGTTTGCGCCCCGATCGTACAGAAAGCTGGAGATCCCGGCGACAATTCCTTTGCGGTCGGGGCAATGAACCAAGAGTATGGCGGAATCCGGCATCCCTACTTTTTGCACACGGCCGTCAGAAAGCGCAAGTCGGGGCTGCGGTATTCCTTCAGGATTTCGAGGCCCCCATGCTCGTGCAACAGCCAGCGGAAGGCTTGCGGGGTGTAGGAGTAGGCGAAGTTCATTCCGATGCGCTCGCCGCGCTCCATGGGGATCTCCTCGCCGGCGACGGTGGCGGAAAGATCCCGGCCGGCGCGGAAGTGGCGCGTGACCAGGTGCAATCCCTGGTGGCGCTCGTCGTGCTTGTGGTTGAACCGGAATTCGCCATCGTCGAGGCCGATGCCCAAGCTGGCGAACAGCGCCGATGCAAAACTTCGCGTCGCCGGTTTGTCGCGGTAGCCCAGGGTCTTCTGCTCGTCGTACATCTCTCCGTCGATAATCAACCGGTCCTCCGGCTTCATGCACTGCGCCAGGTAGCGGATTTCGCCCAGCGGGTCGAACGCGCCCATGGTATTGCCCGACATGATGAACAGCCGCGGCGGCTCCGCGGCGTCGGCCGCATAGACCAGGTGTACGGGGCTGGAAATGTCGGCCTTGATCCCCACGGTTTCAATGTCCTCGTCGTCGGCTCCGGCGCAGGCCATTTCGAGCAGCGACTGGCTGGCATCGACGGGGAAATACAGGCACTCGAATCCGGCGTCTTTCAGAGCGCCCAGCAGCACGCGGTCGCGCGCTCCATCCCCGGCGCCGAAGCTGATCACCGGAACCCGCGCGCCGAATGGCTTGACCATGGCGGGGATGTCCGCCGCGAGTTCCTGCCAGGTCTCCCGCAGGCCGCCATACAGGCCGGTGTCCTGGCTCAAAGTTGCCCACGCCATGGCTGAACGAGGAAACCAGAAGAAAAACTTCTCCGGCAGGTCGCGAGCCTGGATGGCCTCGGCGAATTCCTCGGCGATGTCCGTTTCCGACAGGACGACTTCAACTTTCATAAAGAACCGCCTACTATTATGGCAGGCTACACGCCCATGACTTGCATGCCCGCGTCCACGAACAGAATATTTCCGGTCACGCCGCGTCCCAGGTCGCTGGCGAGAAACACCGCGGCATCGGCGACTTCCGCAGGTTCGGTGTTGCGCCGCAGGGGCGCGCGGCTCTCGACAGTGTCCAAAACGGCCGAAAAATCCTTGATGGCGCGCGCCGAGACGGTCTTGACGGGCCCCGCCGAAATCGCGTTCACGCGAATATTCCGCGCTCCCAGCTCGCTGGCCAGGTATCGCATGGCCGCTTCCAGCGAGGCTTTCGCCACGCCCATCACGTTGTAGCCGGGAAGCACGCGCGTCGCGCCCACGTAGGTGAGCGTGCTGAGCGAGCCGCCGTTTTTCATGAGCGGCGCGGTGGAGCGCGCCACGGCCACCAGCGAATAGGCGCTCACGTCCTGCGCCAGCAGAAAGCCCGCGCGCCCGGTCTCCAGAAAGGGGCGGGTGAGGTCCTCGCGGTTGGCGAATGCCAGGCTGTGCACCACGGCGTCGAGCGGGCGGCCGAGCGCGCCGAGCGACGCCGCAAGCGCCGCCAGATCCTCGTCCCGGGTGACGTTGCACGGCAGAATGGCCGCCACGTTCCAGTCCGCGGACAGCTCTTCGATGGCCTGCTTCTGGCGGTCTCCCAGATAGGTCAGCGTCAGAGTGGCGCCTTCCCTCGAGAACGCCTGGGCGATGGAATACGCCAGGCTCCATTTGTTCGCGATACCCAGGATGAGGGCGAGTTTGCCCTCCAACAGCTTGGACATGGATATCTCAGTCTACCGCACCACCGGCGTGTTCCATGTAGTCTGGGCAAGCTAACCCAAGTTCCGCAGTTGGAAGAATAAACTCTTTGCTTTCAAGCGCCGCATGGGCGAGTTTCCACTACATTGCCGCTCGTTCCAGTGCGCTGGGCAGCTTCAGGCCGAGCCGCTGGAGCAAGATCTGCTGGTGCTCGGTGGCCCGGCTGATGCAACGCTTGCGGATCACTTGCCCGGATCTGGTCGGCAGCACCACATCGACCATCGCGATCTCCGACAGGGCCTCGAACACTTGCCTCGGTTCGTCTCCCAGTCCCGCCTCGCGGCAACTCGCGGCGAGAGTCTTCCAGAGCACATAGGCCAAAAAGCAAACCAGGATGTGGGCCTGCACTCGATCTTCTTTCTGATGCCGCACCGGGCGGATCCCCAGGTCGGACTTGTGAATGTGAAACGCTGCCTCGGCCTCGGTCAACTGGATGTAGGCCCGCCACAGATCTTCCGGGCTCCAATCGGTCACGTTGCTGCGCAGCACGTAACAGCCCTCACTCAAGCGCGCCCACTCTCTCCAGGCTTCCACCTTCGACCACCGCAGGCGAGCGAACCCGCCGCCGTCCGTTTCCACTTTCACTTCGAACAGCGCGGCCGCTCGCGTGTTCCGCCCCAGCAACCGGCCCACTCGTGTGGCGATCGTCACCGGCTTCTGTTTCTTCTTCAGGCAACTGGTCTGGATCTTTCCGAGGCCTTCCTCAATGCGCTTCTCGAAACGCTCGTGCATGGCCTGCTCTTTGGCCCGCCGCTCCGCGCTGCGGCACAGGATGAAAACCTCCTCCCCGCCCGGCGCCGGTGTGATGCGAACTTCCAGCCCCGCATGCACCAACCGCCAGTCTTCGCTCAGCAACTCCTGCTCGAACTTGCGCATGGAGTTCTTCGCCGTCCCTACGATGTAGCGCCGCCCACCTTCGCGCAGGAACTCCACGTTGTCCTCGCCCGCCATCCCGCGGTCCATGACCCAGATCCGGCTAGCCCGGCCATAGAGCCCTTCGATGTGCCCGACCATCTCTTCCAGCGTGGTGGCGTCGTTGCGATTGCCGGCGAAGATCTCGTAGCCCAGCGGCATCCCGCAACGGCTCACTACCAGGGCGATGTTGACTTGCTTGCAGTCCGGCCGATGGTCGCGCGAATAGCCCCGCTGCGCTTGCGAGTTCTTCTCCGCCTGACCTTCAAAGTACGTGCTGGTCACGTCATACAGCAGCAGATCGTAGTCCAGCTCGAACAACTCTCCCAGCTTCTCCTTCAGGTGTTTCTCCAGCGCCGGCTTGTGCGGCAGCAAAGCATCCAGCGCCCGGTACAAGCGGTCCTCGTTGACCTTCTTGACCGGCACACTCAACAGGTCCGGTAGCGCGCTGGATTCGTAGAACCGCTCTGCCCAGTGCAACTCACTGGAGGGGTCGCACAGTTGCCCGAGCACCAGCACTGTCGCCATCAGCGGCCAGGGAATCTCTTCTCGTCCTTGGGGCAGCTTCTCTTCCAGAAAGCGATCCAGATCCAGCCGGCGCAGCAGCTCCAGCCCCAGCCAGGGGCCGCCGAATTTCCGGCTGCGCTCGACATGCACCCGCTTCACATCGACTTCCACCCATTCCGGCTGAGCCTCCAGAAACAAGCTGCCCTGCTGGGTGGTCCTCCCTTCGGCACAGCGCTTCACTCCCAGGCGGCCACGTTCATCCATCGCGCCCAGCCAAGCCACCACGCGCTGCCGCGGTCCGCGCTGGGTGCGATAGCTCTCTACCAGGGCCCAGTAAGCGTGGCGCTTGCCGTCCTTCCTCCGATAGCAGGGCCGCACGTACATAGCTCCATACTACGGATCTACGGCTCCGATTCAAGAGGGTTGGTCGTCACTACATCGGCTTTTCGGAACTCTGAAACTCAGCCGCGGCAACAGCGTGATGGAAACAAAAGACGGCTCTCTTGTCCGCTGGGTTCGGCAGCCTTAAAACAGGCCAAAAAAAGTTGCGGAGTCACCTCAACTGCGGAAGTTGGGCTAAAGCATGCCCCACCCAGGTACACTGGGTTCGAGACCGCATGGACCTCACCACCCCGCTCAGCTATGTGAAAGGAATCGGCCCGGCGCGCGCGGCCATGCTGCAAGGCAAGAGCCTGGTCACCGTCGAAGACCTGCTGGGATACGTGCCGTTTCGCTACGAAGATCGCAGCAACATGAAGAGCATCGCCCAGCTCGCTCCGGGCGAAATGGCCACGGTGATCGCGGATGTAAGCTCGGCCAAGCTCTCCGGCTTCCACCGCCGCAACCTGGGGCTGTTCGAGGTCCGCTTCACCGACGCCTCGCGCGCCACGCTGGCGGGCAAGTGGTTTCACGGCGGCTACCTGGCCAACGTGTTCTCCGCCGGCATGAAGGTGGCGCTCTACGGCAAGGTGGAATTCGACAGCTACACGGGCGACCTGACCATGCTGCACCCCGAGTTCGAAATTCTCTCGGGCGACGATGAAGACGGCGAAGCCACGCTGCATGTGGGCCGCATCGTCCCTATCTACGAGGGGATTTCGAAGCTCACCACGCGCGTTTTGCGGATCTTCACGCACCGCGTGCTGGAATCGCTCGCGCCGCTCGAAGACCAACTCCCGGAGTATCTGCGCCAGCGCCTCAAGATGCCCGACCTCTGGACCGCGCTGCGGCAGATTCACTTTCCGCCGCCCGATTCCGACCTGCGCCTGTTCAACGCCTTCCGCTCGCCGGTGCAGTTCCGCCTCATTTTCGAAGAGTTCTTCTGGCTGGAGTGCGGCGTGGCGCTGAAGCGCGGCAAGGCACGAACGCTGCCCGGCATCGCCTTCGAAATCGGCCCCCGCGTAAGGGAACGCGTCAAGGCCATGCTGCCCTTCAAACCCACGGGAGCGCAGAAGCGCGTCATCCAGGAGATCGCGGACGACATGAAAGCGCCGCACCCCATGAACCGCCTGCTGCAAGGCGACGTGGGCAGCGGCAAGACCATCGTGGCCGCGGAGGCCGCGGTGATCGCCATCGAGAACGGCTACCAGGTGGCGGTGCTGGCCCCCACCGAGATTTTGGCCGCGCAGCACGCCTACTACTTCAAGCAGATCCTCGGAAAGCTGGGCTACGTGACGGTGCTGCTCACCGGCTCGTTCACCAGTCGGGAAAAGGCGCAGCTCAAGAAGCTGGTGGCCGAGGGGCTGGCGCACGTGGCCATCGGCACGCACGCGCTCCTCGAAAAAGACGTTGAGTTCCACAAGCTGGGGCTCGCCATCATCGACGAGCAGCACCGCTTCGGCGTCCTCCAGCGCCTTGGCATGGTGGAAAAGGGCGTCCATCCGGACGTGCTGGTGATGACCGCGACACCCATTCCGCGCACCTTGGCGATGACCATCTATGGCGACCTGGACGTCTCCGTCATCGATGAAATGCCCCCCGGAAGAAAGCCCATCGTCACCAAACACGCCACCGCCGACCAGGTCGAACTGGCCTACAGCTTCATGAAACGGCAGATCGACGCAGGCCGCCAGGCGTACGTGGTCTACCCCGTGATCGAAGAATCCGAAACCCAGGCCATGAAAGCCGCGCAGAAGATGTACGAGCACCTCTCGCGCGAAGTGTTCCCCGATATCCCCGTGGGCCTCATGCACGGGCGCCTGGGCGGCGATGAAAAAGAAGCCGTGATGCAGCGCTTCAAAGAGGGCCTCATCAAGATCCTGGTTTCGACCACGGTGATCGAAGTCGGGATGGATGTGGCCAACGCCAGCGTGATGGTGGTGGAGCAGGCGGAGCGCTTCGGCCTGGCCCAGTTGCACCAGCTTCGCGGCCGCGTGGGCCGGGGCGCCGAGCAGAGCTATTGCATTCTGGTGACCGAGAAAATGAACGACGCCGCGCGCGAGCGCATACGCACCCTGGTGGAATCAACCGACGGCTTCTACATTTCCGAAATGGATTTGAAGCTGCGCGGCCCCGGCGAGTTCTTCGGGACCAAACAATCGGGCCTTCCGTCGCTGCGGGTGGCCAACATTTTGCGCGACGGCGAAATCCTGGAGGTGGCGCGCCGCGAGGCCGTGGATTTCATCGCGCGCCCGCCTTCCGAGGACGATCTCCGGCGCGCGGTGGCCTATATCCGCGACCACTGGCAGCGCCGCTACGGCCTGGTGACGGTGGGCTGATGCGGATCATCGCGGGAGAGTTGCGTTCGCGCCGGTTGAAGAGCATTCCCGGCGCCGCCACGCGCCCCACGCCCGACCGGTTGCGCGAGACCCTGTTCGACATACTGGCGCCGCGCATCGTGGGTGCGACGTTCCTCGACGCCTACGCGGGAACCGGCGCCGTGGGCATGGAGGCGCTCAGCCGCGGCGCCGCCCACGCGTTCTTTTTGGAGCGCCATCGCTCGGCGCTGGAAGCGATCCGGCAGAATCTGGCGTCGCTGGGCATCGAGGCGCGCGCCACGGTGGTCGCCGGCCCAGTGCTTCTGACACTCCCCAAGTACCACGCCGATATCGTTTTCCTCGATCCGCCCTACGATCTGGAGCGCGAATACGCCGCGGTGCTGGAGATCCTCTCCGAGACTCCGCCGTCGATCGCGGTGGTACAGCACTCCGTACGGTTCGCGCTGGGCGACGTTTATGGCGTGCTGCGGCGCGCGCGCATCGTCAAGCAGGGCGACAACGCGCTGAGCTTTTACGCCGCGGCGGCAGTTCTTGAGAGCTAATGTACTACTACACTCTCGGCCCTTCGCAGGCTGCGACGATTTTGTGGGGCGATCCCTCACGGCCCGCCTGGGCGTAGAACAACCCTCTAGAAGAGCATTTTCGTAGGCTCTCCGATTGGAGCGCAGCTTCTCAGACGGGGACGTCACGGGCGGAATGCTGCAGACTGCTGCCTACACAGAGCCAAGTGCGTTTGTCGCGGTTGACGTCCTGCGACTCGCTTTCGCAGCGCCGACCTATTAGAATAGTTATTTGACGTTCCTCGCCCGGCAGGGCTTTGACAATTGCCCAGATGTGCGGAAAGGCTGCTGTTGGTCGGGAAGAGCTCATGGCTCAAAAGTCGAAACAGCTTCCCAAAGGGTACGACTTCGGCAAGTCAGGGCTGGCGATGTTGGTCGCCAGCGCGAACTTTGTGGAATACCTCCGTGAGGCGGAGGTCGTGGCATGTGCATACGGGTGGAACCGCTCCTCCGCGCTCGGCCACGTGCTGCCGTTTGTCAGCCTAGGGGCGATCCACGAGGAGCCTCTAAAGAGGGCCTTTGGCGAATTTAAGCGATGGCAGGAAGAGTCGCAGACTGACCCAGTTGATCTGACATTCGTATTGCTGAGGGAGGGAGGCTATCTCCTTGGTATCAGCAGTCGATCTGAATCTATTTCGCGCAGACTCGGGCACACTTCACTCGCCCGTGAGCGCCTGCTAGTCGGCGCAACCTACATCAAAAAGTTTGACACCCGCGATCCGTGGCTTCAGAAGTTTCGCGAATACCAAGAACAGCGGATCATTGCGCCATTCCTCTTTGGGGCATGCGTAGTCAGCCTGACTGCTGCCCGCGTGATAGATCAAACTCAACTGCGCGAAGCTTCCGGGGCTGAGGACGTTCTGATGTTTCAGGCTGAGGTGGGAGATGAGGACGACGCGGAGTCAGCTAAAGGGACGGCGGCTTGGATGGTTCTGCGTGTCTGGCGACGAGACGCAAACAGTGAGGTCCAGAAACCGCCGCAGCCCGGAGTACGAGACACGTTTTCCCGCCGTTCGGAGGCGATCAATCATCATTTTCCGGTGACCGTTGAGCGCGTCCGGCTGTTAGAGCCATATTCGACCATCGTTTCGGACCTCGAGCGTCAGGGCATACGGCGATGGCAGGTCGAGCAGGCTATCTGTAATCTTGTCCTGAGTGCTTCTCTGTGTGGGGGTTTGTTTCACTACGGCACGATCCGAACGGGTCAGATGAAGAAACGCATCGGGCAGGCATTGATCGATCGCTTCGAAGAAGCCGATTCGAAGCCTCCGTTCAAGCAGACGCTCACCACTGAGGTCGTCTTGCGCCAGGTTGACCTTGATGCGAGAGCGCTCCTCGAACTCCATGGGGGCCAGTCGAGAGGTACCGGCTTTTTGACTGTTCAGCAGCTTCTCAAGGGGAGGGGACTTCTCGATGAGACTTGAGCGCATCGAGGCCGGTCCGCCATTTCCCCTTCAATTAACACGCGATAGGATCCGAGTATTCGTGAGCTCTACTATCGAGGAGTGCAACGCCGAGAGGCTAAAGGCCAAGGAAGCCGTTGAGTCGCTAAATCATGAGGCTTTTCTCTTCGAGGCGGTCGGGGCCCGGCCATGGCCGCCTCAAGACGTTTATCTGCCTCACCTGTATGGGGCTGACATATTCGTCGGCATTTACAGGCATTCGTACGGGTGGGTGGCACCTGGCAATACGATTTCCGGACTTGAAGACGAGTTCCGGCACGCCATGAAGCGCGGGATGCCTTGCCTCGTCTACATCTTCAGCGACGCCGCTTCGCGGGATGACAGGCTCACCGCACTTATTCAGGGAATCCAGACCAACGCCGCCATTACCTATAGTCACTACGCGGCGCCTTCAGATCTGTACAATCGCATTCGAGATGACATTGAAACGGTGGTAGCCAGCCGCTTTTTGCGTGCTGCAGAACTCGAGGCCGCAATCCGTCTGCCCAGTGGGGAATCGGTCGACGGAATTCGGCGCAACTTGCAGTACATCGTTCCCCGCCCTGACAACGCGCAGGAGCTTCTGGCTCTCTTGGAGTCCACTAGAGCTGTTCAGGTCCACGGTCCACCCGGGTGTGGTAAGACAACTTTCCTGGAATCAATTGCGGAATCTCAGGGTTTTCACTTTGTCTCAGCAACAGGCCTCTCCGCGCTCGACATCATCAATGCCATAACTGCAAGACTCCGAGCCGCAGAGGGTGTCACCCCGCTATACGGGGCGAACATGTCCGCCGCCCTCTCGGCCGTATGTTCCGCTTGGGACCACTCCAAATGGTTCACCGTTGTGATCGATGATGTGCAGCACTCCTCGACGATCTTGGACCTCGTCCACGCGGTCGGGGGCGTTACCGCCGATAAGCGGCTCCTGTACACCGTTCGAGCAGGCATCACTGCGCCCAGCCATGGGCGGTTTGCGGTAACACCATTCGATCGAATCGAGGCTGCCGCGCTCTTTCAGAAAGTCGGCCGACAACTAAGTGCTTCTGAACTTGACCTGGTGATGGCCCTTTCCGGTGGTAATCCCTTGCTTCTCCGCTACTGCGCAGAACAGGCGAGCGGAGACTATGAGGCCAGTTTGGCCGACTTTGAAACAACACGCTGGAGCACGCTCCCGGCTCGAAGTCGAGAAGTGGTGTCGTACGCAGCCCTCGCGGATAGTTATCTTTCGTTGGAGGACATCCTCCAACTCGTCGAGGGCGGCTTTGTCTCGCCGGAGGCCGTAGCGCCCGACATCGAGAGTGCGAAATGGTTTCTAGTTGAAGATCGATTAGGCTACGCAATTCGCCACGAACACCAGCGTGAAACCGTCGTTGGGTTACTGCATGGTACGCCTCAAAGGCTCGCTTACTACGCCCGGCGCGTCGCCGAGTTGATGCGCAAAAAGGGCGACCCTGTGGCGGCTTTTTTGGTCCTGGACCGCGCTGAAGACCCAAGGAGTGTGGATTTTGGCCGGCCTGCTCTCTTCGAAGCCGCGCGTCGCGGCGACCATAAGCGGGTCGCGGAGATCGGCCAGCGACTGCTGGAAGCTGCTCGATTGGACATTGATGTAGTGGATACTGTCCAATTGTTGCTCCAAGTGTCTCAGGCGCGGCACTATCTCGGAGAGGCGGCGGGCGCCGCGGAGTTGCTTCGTGAGGCCGAGCAAATGTCCGCGCCTGCCGGAATCCAGTACCTCAGCTCATTCGTTCAAGAGGCCAAGGCCAGTTACGAAGCATCCGTCTCCCTTAGCGTTCGCAGCCTAGAAGAACTCGAAACCCTGCGCGATCGGTACCGTGTAGCCGGCGACGTTTGGGCCTATGCGCGCCTGTCACTGGAACTTACCGTTCTCCTCGTGAGGATGGATTGTCCCGAAGCGGCGATCACAGAAGGGCACGTCGCCCTGTCGGCTTTCGAGAGTCTGAACGATTATTACGGCGCGGACCTAGCGAGACGAAACATTGCTTCCGCCCTGAGCGCTCTGCCCAGCCGGCAGACAGAGTTTTCGGACATCATGTGCGAAATTCAAACAGCGCAAGGCCCAAGGCCAAACCAACGGCAGCGCGCGTGGCTCTGCAACGTGCTGGTGCGGCGTTTTCGCTTGGCCAAGCAATATGATCTGGCAAAGCAGCATGCCCATGAAGCGATTCGCATTGGCCGAGAACTGGGCGATCTATACCTCACTGGGATCAACACGATGAACCTTGGCAACGTTTACCGCGACGAGAAGAAGTGGGACGATGCCTTGGTTCAATACGAATCAGCCGGCGCACTGGCACACCGTGTTCAACAGGTGGAGACAGAGGCCAAGTGTTCCCGGCTCAGTTCGTCCATCTACCTGAGGAAGAACCAGGTGGACCTGGCGATTCAACACGCTTTGTTCGGCGTCGCTCTACTACGGGACACCGCAGCTATAGGTGAGCTCAGAGCATGCCTTGAACAACTTGCCAAGGCGAGAATGGCAGCGCATCAGGACGTTGAGGCAGCGGAAGCCTTCTTGCAGGCAGCGACAGTCGATTCCTCGGAGGCGAATCAGTCAGAAAGATGGGATCTCGCTGAACAGGGTCTGTCGGTACTCGTGGCCCGGCGCCGTGAAAAAGACTACCTCGGATGGCTGGACCGCTTGATAGGCCCGTCAGACGGCGTGGCGGAAATCGGTGGCTGGCGGCAGACCGAAGCTCTGTTTATTCGCCTCAGGGGCATCCTCACGCATGTCGATCGGGATCATTGCATCAGTATCATCACGCTACATTGCGAGCTGATGTTCGATGGCCTTCCGTCGCCTGTCGCCCATTTTCTTTTCGAGCGGGCTGTCAAATCCGCTTGCCCCCTGAAAGAGGTCAGCCGGCCCATGTGGCAGAGGCTCTTTCCACTCTTGCCGATACTAGCGACTCTGCCAACTGGTGCGCTGCGGTTGGAGGATCTGACGGCCTTCGGAGAGGCTTTAACAGATTGTATTCCCGAGCTGCACTACAAGGCCCATACCGATGGATCGCCGCACTGGGTCTTCACCCTCGGACTGAGGCAGCCAGTGATCTGCTCCTTGACGGCCCTCGACAATGACTCGGAAACGGCCCTGGTTTGCGCTATGCTGATGCTGTTTCTCAAGGGCTTTGAGGCTGAAATCCAGGAGCGCATCATTGAAACCGGTACAATTTCACGCCGCGAGATCCAGATCTATGTCGCGAATGCCGAGCACCTGCCTGACAGCGTGACGGCGTTTGTCCAGCCTCACCTTAAAGACACATTCTGCACCGTAACTCGCCCGACTTATCCTGGCGACTTGGATGTCGTCCCCACCGTGGTTTGTTTTAGACCGGGGATTACTCGAATGGATAAACGGCAGCACGGAGAGGCGTCTGAGCTTCCGGTGCTTTTCGGCGAGACTCTTCTTGAGGTCGTTTTCCAACTCTTTAAGGGGGAGATCGAGGTGGAGGTACTCACGCCGAAGATAGTGCGACTGGTGCGCCAGAACGTCTCTTTGTCGCCTCCAGACTTCTATTTCGGTGAACAGTAGGACACGGGGCGCTAATCGCGGGCAAGAAGCACGGGCGCCCTCCCCAGGAGTGTATCCAGACGCCAGAGGTCGAGCTGGTAATCCCGTGGTGAGTGTGTTGAGCGCAGATCACTCCCGCAACACGCCGTTCCCGGATTCGCACGGGCATGGAAGCAGATGCGACACCTTTGTGGCTGATGCGCTGGGGCAGGCGCCACTGCTCCCCTTGACTGCGATATTCATTGTCATCTATATTCATAATGTGGAATGTTCGGTGCTCTTCACCGACGAATTCGAGTGCTGGTGGAATACCTTGAGCATCGAAGAGCAGGAGAGTGTGACCTATTCCGTGGATCTGCTTGCGCGGTTGGGCATCGAGTTGAAGTTTCCCCATTCTTCCGGCGTCTCCGGAAGCCGCTACGCCCACATGCGCGAGTTGCGCGTACAGCACCAGGGCCGGCCCTACCGGGTCCTCTATGCCTTCGACCCCCAGCGGAATGCCGTGCTGCCGATCGGCGGCGACAAGACGGGGAACGAACTGTGGTATGAAACTTTCGTGCCCCTGGCGGACCGCCTCTACGAAAGGCATCTTATCGAACTGGAAGAGAGTGACGACCATGGCAAAAGCAAGAAACTTTAGCGAACTCCGAAATCGACTACCGGCGGAATCCCGCGCACGCGTCGAGGCCCGCGTCAAGGTCACCCTGCATGACATGGCCCTCGATGAACTACGCACCGCCCGTGAATTGACCCAAGAGCGTCTGGCGGAAACCCTGGGCATCAAGCAAGCCACCGTCTCGAAGATTGAGCGCCAATCCGACATGTACGTCAGCACGCTAGCCAGGTTTATCGAGGCCATGGGAGGCACACTGGAAATCCGTGCCTGCTTCCCGGAGGGCTCCGTGCGCATCAAGCAGTTTTCCGATGCACGGTCTCCGAATAGCGGATGACCGTCGGTTCGGTTGCGGGTCTGCGGCTCTGTGGGGTGGGTTGGCCGTAAGGGGACCTGCGGGCCGAGTGGGGGCGCCCTCTGGGCCCGGCCGCCGGGCCCCACATAGCGGCAAGCCGCAAACAGTGGTGGCGATTCTCCAAGGGCGTGGCAGGCGGATTGACAATCCGCCGCAGGTTAAAAACCTGCCCCACAATTCGTCGCGGCTGTGATGGATAGTAGTACATCAGCCGCGGAGGGAGGCGCGGACGGCGCGCTCGAAGGCCCAGGCTCGGATGTGATTGATCTGCTCGTTCATGGTGCGCGAGAGCGGGACAATCTTCACGGCCACGCGGATGAGATCTTCCTCGCTCACCGGGCGGGCCGCCAGGCGTGCTTTGGTCAGGGCCGATACCACGCACTGCTCAATCTCGGCTCCAGCCCAGCCGCCCGTGAACTGCGTCAGTTTTGTGAGGTCGAATGGGGCCACATCCACTCCCCGGCGCGTGAGGTGAATTTTGAAAATCTCGATTCGTTCGTCCTCGAGCGGCAGGTCGACAAAGAACACCTCGTCGAAACGTCCCTTGCGAATCATTTCGGCGGGGAGAAGGTCGATTCGGTTGGCGGTGGCGGCGACGAACAATCCCGTGGCCTTCTCCTGCATCCAGGTGAGAAAGAACGCGAAAATCCGGCCCTGTTCCCCGCCGGATTCGGTGGTCGAGAGGCCCGACTCGATCTCGTCGAACCAAAGAACCGCGGGCGCCATGTCCTCCAACAATCGGCACGCCTCGACGAATGCGCCTTCGGGCTTGCCATGTCTCCCGGAGAAGATCTCGACCATGTCGATGCGATAGAGCGGCAGCTCGAACGCGGAAGCAATGGCCTTGATCGCCAGACTCTTGCCGCAGCCCGGGATCCCCATGAGGAGGATGCCCTTGGGCACGATTTCCTGGGTCAGGCTGTCGCGCATCCGGAAGAGCTCACGGCGCTCCAGCAGCCATTTCTTCAACTGCTCCAGGCCGCCGATGTCCCCGATGCCCGCACTCTCGGCAATATACTCGATGACGCCGCTCCGGCTCACCAGGAGGCGTTTTTCTTCCAATAAGAGCGGCAGGAAATCGGGTCCGAGATGTCCGCTCGCGGCCAGGGCGCGGCGCAACGCGAAGCGAGCTTCGTCGAGCGTCAGTCCCAGCAGGGCGCCCGCTATCTGTTCGAGCATCGCATCGGCGATAGAGCCGCGAGCCTCTTCCCGCAGCACCTCGACCAGCTCGACCGGGTCGGGCGGCCGAAGTTCCAGAAACACCACGCTGCGCTCGATTTCCTCCGGAATGAATGCCACCGGGGAGGTGATCACGACAAACTTCCGCTGGTCCAGACAGCTTTCGTAGACGTCCCGAAGGCGGCGCCGGATCTCGGCGGATTCGCGCAGCGGCTCATGGAAATCCTTGAGGTGGAAGATAGCGGCGCCGTTGTGCGCGGCGATGAAATCCAGTGCCTGGCGAGGAGCCTGGGTGCCGGCCTCGGCGGCCTGGTTCTCGCGGCGGAGGCCCTCGGTGAGGCTCCACGTCCAAACGGGCACGGGCGAGTCGAATAGCCCCAGGGCCACCTCTCGCAGCACCCTGGCCACGCGCTGTTCCTCGACGGTGCGGATGTACGTGAGTGGCCGGCCGGATTGGAAGGCCCCCCAAATCGACTTGGCCGCCCGGCTTTCGGATGCTGTTTGGGTAATCACCTTTATCATTATGGACGAACGGCCGCGCCATAAGGACGAACCGCGCGGGGATTTTGGATTAAGATAGATTCGGACCGCCATGTTGCGCCGATTCTTGCCGCTGGCCTTGGCCGTGGTGCTGACGGCTACGGCCCAAAAGTACGCCGGACCGCGCCCTCCCAAGGCGGACCTCCCGTATCTGAAGCACGCCGAGAACCTCATCCCGACCGAAGCCGTCCAGGCCAAGGAGGAGAAGAAGAAGGACGATATCCTCTACGTCATCGATGGCGCCAACTCTTCCGCCAAGACGCCTCTGGCGCTGCCCATCTTCCTGTTGCAGGCCGTCAAGCTGGTCCCCGAACGCCTCCAACTCTTCAAGCTCGATTCCAAAAGCGACCACCGCGAGATCCTGTTCTCGCGGAGGAACCCGCCCCAGGCCATCCGAATCGAGATCACGCGCCTCGACTCCGACCTGTATCGGATCGAGGTGGACGAGGGCCTGGATCCCGGCGAATACTCGCTCCGCCCGCAAGGCTCGGACCAGGTGTTCTGCTTTCAGGTGTTCTAGATCCTCCAGAGCGGCTGGCCACAATGCGGAGTCCACGTTGTGCCTGGCGCGACCTGTGGTATTCTGGAAAAGTACCAAAACGAGATAAAGAGAAGACAAGGAGCATTACCCCTAGAATGGCACTGGCGATTGAAGTAAAGCGGCAGGTTTTCGCAACCAATCAGCGCCACAAGACCGACACCGGGTCGGCAGAAGTACAGATTGCCCTGTTGAGCCAGCGCCTGACGCTGCTGCAGGAGCACTTCCAGGCGCACAAGAAGGACCATGGTTCCCGCAAGGGATTGTTGACCTTGGTAGCCAAGCGCCGCCGGCTTCTGACCTACCTGCGCGATACGGATCCAGAGCGCTATAAAGCGGTGATCCAGCGGCTGGGCATCCGCCGCTAGTCCATTCTTCGGAAGCACGTGCTGCCGATTCATGCCAATTTGGCCCGGACGGGGCCGAGGCGTGTAGCCTCGATCCGTGAAGGGCCACTCACCCTGTCAGCTCCAGTCTCAAACGGCTCCGCTTGCGGACGCCTATTCGTGACTGGCCTGGACTGGTTCCAGGCCGAGGTTGGAGGTTTTAAAGAAGAATGATTCACACAGTTGAAATCGATTTAGATGGCCGCAAAATTACCCTGGAAACCGGTAAGGTGGCCAAACAGGCGAACGGCGCGGTTGTCGTTCGCTCCGGTGACTCGGTGGTCCTGGTCACCGCATGTATGGCCGACGATCCCAAACCGGGAGCGGGTTTTTTCCCGCTCACCGTCGACTACCGCGAGTACACTTACGCCGCCGGGAAGATCCCGGGCGGATTTATCAAACGCGAGGGGCGTCCCTCGGAAAAAGAAGTTCTCACCAGCCGCCTGATCGATCGTCCGGTCCGGCCGCTGTTTCCCGAGGGGTTCCTGTATGAAACCCAGATCATCGCCATGGTGCTTTCGGCCGATCCGGAGCAGGATCCCAACTCCCTGGCGATTGTCGGCGCGGCCGCCGCGCTGGCCATCTCCGATATCCCCTTCCCCCACGTTCTGTCCGGCGTTCGCGTGAGCATGAAAGACGGCCGGTACCTGGCCAACTCCACCTACGACGAGAGCCGTGAATCCAAGCTGAATATCATCGTCGCCGGAACCGAATACGGCATCGTGATGGTGGAAGCCGGGGCGCAGCAGGTCTCCGAAGAGGAAGTCCTGGGCGCCATCGAGTTCGGCCACCAGTGCTGCAAGAAGATCGTGGCCGGCATTCGCGAATTGATGAAGCTGGCGGGCAAGCCCAAACGCGAGTTCGTGGCGGCGGCGCTCGACCAGGCCCTCTACGACCAGATCTCGAAGGACGTCCGCGCGGAGCTGACCGACGCCCTGAACACGGAGAAGCACGACAAGAGTGAAAGCCACAATCTGGTGGCGGCCTTGAAGAAGCGCGTGGTGGAAGCGCAGCCCGAAGAGCAGAAGGCGGAAGCCGCCAAGTGCCTGGAGGCGCTGAGGGAGCGCATTTTCCGCCACGAGATGATCGAGAATCATCGCCGTCCGGATGGGCGCGCTTTCGATGAGATCCGTCCCATCACCATCGAAACCGGCGCTCTGCCGCGCACGCACGGCTCGGCGCTATTCACCCGCGGCGAGACCCAGGCGCTGGTGACGATCACGCTGGGCACCAAGGACGACGAGCAGCGCATCGAGCTGATCGAGCCGGGCGAATCCCCTTCCAAGCGCTTCATGCTGCATTACAACTTCCCGCCGTTCAGCGTGGGGGAAACGGGCTTCATGCGCGGTCCGGGCCGAAGAGAAATCGGCCACGGGGCGCTGGCCGAGCGCGCGCTCGCGGCGCTGATCCCCACCGAAGAGGCCTTCCCCTATACCATGCGCGTGGTCAGCGACATCCTCGAATCCAATGGATCGAGCTCGCAGGCCACGGTTTGCGGCGCATCGCTGGCGCTGATGGATGCCGGCGTACCGCTGGCCGCTCACGTGGGCGGCATCGCCATGGGCCTGGTGATGGAAGACAAGGATTACGCCATCCTGACCGACATCGCCGGCGCCGAAGACCACTACGGCGACATGGATTTCAAGGTGGCGGGCACGCGCGAGGGCATCACGGCGCTGCAGATGGACATCAAGATTCCCAATGTGACCACGGCCATCATGAAGGAAGCGCTGGAGCAGGCGCGGCGCGGCCGCCTTTTCATCCTGGGCAAGATGTACGAAGCGCAGCCCAAGGCCAATGCCAGCATCTCGCCGTATGCGCCGCGCATTTACACCCTGCATATTCCGACCGACAAGATCCGCGACGTGATCGGACCCGGCGGCAAAGTGATCCGCGGGATCATCGAGCAGACCGGCGTCAAGATCGACGTGGAAGATGATGGCACGGTCCACGTCGCATCGGCCGACGAAGCTTCGGCCAACAAGGCGATGCAGATCATATCCGACCTCACGGCCTCGGCCGAGGTGGGCAAGACCTACCTGGGCAAAGTGGTGAGGCTGGTGGATTTCGGCGCGTTCGTGGAGATCTTCCCGGGGACGGACGGTCTGCTGCACATCAGCGAAGTGGCGGAGAATCGCATCCGCGACGTCCGCGACGAGTTGAAGGAGGGCGACCAGATCCTGGTAAAGGTGTTGGCGCTCGAAGGCAACAAGATCAAGCTGAGCCGGAAGGCCGTGCTCAAGGAACAGCGGGAAAAGCTGAAGCACCCCAAGCCGTAACGCCACCAGCACACACAAATGCCAACGGCGCCGGAGCGATCCGGCGCCGTTTTTCATCAGGACTTCAGGTCGAAGCCGGCCCTCCGCTTACGCATCAGGTAGATTGCGGCGGCGCACAGAACAGCGGCCAGCAGGATGGCCGCAAACGGCGAGACTGCGGGAACCGTTGGTGCCGCCTGGCTTGACGTTCCAGCCGATGGCGAACACACCGTAGGTGGGGTCTACCAGGACGGTGGTGGTCCAGGATGTGAGAGGCGAAGAGGTAGTGGAGTACGTGAAATTAGCCGGTCCGACGCCCGACATGTTCGTTACAAGGGTAGCGGTTCCCGCTTGTCCGCTGTACGTAGCGCCTAAGATGCTGACAGTCTGAAGCGTGCAGTCCGTGCTGATGGCAATCGCCGTCCCCGGCGAATTGTAGCTACTCAGCGTAGTTGTGAAGATCTGACTCGACGGGGGACAGGACTGCAGTGTGGCCAGGAAGGCAGGCGTGAGAACAGCCGAAACGGACGGGTTGGTGTCGGCCGCTATGTCAACCAACACCTGGTAGAGGTTGCCGCTCCCGTACCCCGCATTGACCAGTTTGCTGATGAGGCCGTTGTTCCCCTCGTTGCTGAGGACGAAGGTCGTGTTTGAGATGATGACGGTGGCGCCCCACAATGGGCCGACTACACCGAACAGGCAGAGCAAAACACCAGCCAGTACGGAAACACCACGAAAGCGCTGCATGATTCCTCCACTACTTCCCGGAGCACGCCCAGGAATCCATCCAGCATACAACCTCTCGTGTGCCGATTCAAGATTTTACGGTTATATTATCGCGAGCTGCCGATGCCTCGGGCGGCGAAGGCTTGAGAGTCCTGGTACCACCCCTACCGCTTAATCCGCGCAGAGCTGCCTTTGGCGAAGGCTCGCACTTGCTCCACCGTCGCCATGGTGGTGTCGCCCGGGAACGTCGTTAACAGCGCGCCGTGAGCCCAGCCCAGCTTCACGCACTTTTCCGGCGGCTCGTTGGCCGGCAAACCATAGAAGGCGATCCAGATCATTTCCGACCTTACGGCCTCGGCCAAGGTGGGCAAAACCTACCTGGGCAAAGTGGTGCGGCTGGTGGATTTCGGCGCGTTCGTCGAGATCTTCCCGGGGACGGACGGCCTGCTGCACATCAGCGAAATGGCGGAGAATCGCATCCGCGACGTCCGCGACGAGTTGAAGGAAGGCGACCAGATCCTGGTGAAGGTGCTGGCGCTCGAAGGCAACAAAATCAAGCTGAGCCGGAAAGCCGTGCTCAAGGAACAGAGGGAAAAGCTGAAGCAGGGGAAGCAGTAAGCCACGAGCCCACGCAAATACAAGCGGCGCCGGAGCGATCCGGCGCCGTTGTTCGTAATGCCCTCCTCAAAGGGTGCACAAAAGCGGAGTCCACGGTGTCTTTGGCGTAGCGCCGGCGATCTTGTCGCCGGTGGGTTGTCCGGACTGGGAAGAACACCGGCGACAAGATCGTCGGCGCTACCAGGCACGGATTCATGCGTCTGGCGCGGGCTTTCCTGAGTTGTTCCTTTCTAAGTCGCGCACCCCTCCTCAAACAGCGTCCGCCATACCGCAGCCATGGACGGTAAAATGGAAAGCGATGGCAGAGCCCGCAATTGCGATCGACCCGGATGTCATGAACGGAACACCCTGTTTCCGGGACACTCGGGTTCCGTTCCAGAACCTGATCGACTATATCGAGGGCGGCCATTCTTTGGGTGAGTTCCTGCGGCAGTTTCCCACCGTCACGCGCGAGATGGCGGTTCAGGCGCTTGAGGAAGCCAAGGATTCACGATATTATCCCGGCCCCCGCGAACGCGCTCTTTACCACGCCCGTCACTGACAAACAGCGCCCGGAACTCGAGCGGCTCCGAGATGTCCCCGATTCGCAGATCGACTTTGCCGAACGTACATGAACGAGGTGCTCCGGCGCGAAATGCGGACGAACGCGCGGGGCCGGTGAGGGCGTCCGGGCTGAGCGGGGTTGGCCGGCCACAAAAAGCGATGGTCTGCCCCACGGCCTACGGCGTACAATGAGTCATGATTCCGCGCGGAGCGGGGCTGCTTGGCCTGTTGGCGTGCGCTGCCGCTGCATGGGCCCAAGCGCCAACGCCCGAGGAATCCGCCGCGACTATTGAAATGAGCCGCCAGGTAGCGCTCGCCTATGCGCGCTCGCTGCCCGATTTCATCTGCACGCAACTGGTGCACCGCTACATCGTTCCCGATATCGGCCTCGCGCTGTATAACCAGCGCGTATCCTGGCGGGTGTTGGACACCCTCACCATTCGGCTGAGCTACTTCGATCAAAGAGAAGATCACACGCTGGTTCTGGTCAACGGAAAGCCCAGCAAAAAGTCATATACGGAACTGGGCGGGGCTATATCGGCGGGGGAATTTGCCCTCATGCAGCAGCAGATTTTCGACCCCGCCTCGCAAGCGATTTTCACCTGGAAAAAGTGGAACAAGGCAGGGAAAAGGCAGGCCGCGACCTACCTGTATCAGGTGGACGTGTCCCACTCCCGATTCATGTTGGACTTCCTGACACCCGCAGGACTCACTCAGGACATAGTCGGGTACCACGGCACGCTGGAATTGGACCGTGAGACCGGCAATGTACTGAGCATGACTTACATCGCCGACGCGATTCCGAAGACTTGCCCCATCTCTTTATCCAACACGGCGGTGACTTACGATTTCGCCGACGTCGGGGGCAAGCAATACCTGCTGCCGGCGTCTTCGGAGACGGAGATGCGGTCGCGCGAGTTGTGGACGCGGAACCACGCGGAGTATCGCGATTACCGCAAGTTCTCAGCGGATTCCACGGTCCACTTCGGGGAAGCCAAGTAGAAAAAGGGGACAGACGCATTTTTCGCCGCGAAAAATGCGTCTGTCCCCTTTTAGCGCTGGATTCGCGCGGAGCCGCCTTGGGCGAAGGCGCGTACTTGGTCTAACGTCGCCATGGTGGTGTCGCCGGGGAACGTCGTCAGGAGCGCGCCGTGAGCCCAGCCTAGCTTCACACATTCTTCGGGCGGCTCGTTGGTGAGCAAGCCATAGAAGAAGCCCGAGGCGAAGCCGTCGCCGCCGCCGACGCGGTCGAAAACGTCGAGCTCGGCGGTGGGCGCCTGGTAGGCCTTCCCGTCGATCCACGCCACCGCGCTCCAACTGTGGTGGTTGGTGGAGTGCACCTCGCGCAGCGTGGTGGCCACAATCTTCACTTGTGGGTGCTTCTTCACCACCTGGCCGATCATGCCGAAAAAGACGCTGGGATCGAGCTTGGATTTGGCGGCAACTTCCGGGCCGGGGATTCCCAGGCCCTTCTGCAAGTCCTCCTCGTTGCCCACCAGCACGTCGGCGTTCTTCACGATGCGGTCCAGCACGGCGACGGCGCGCTCCTCGCCGCCGGAGATGTTCCATAGCTTGGCGCGGTAGTTGAGATCGAACGAAACCACCGCGCCGGCCGCCTTGGCGGCCTGCATGCCTTCGATAATCACCTCGGAGGTGGTGGGCGAGAGGGCCGCGAAAATGCCGCCGCTGTGGAACCAGCGCACGCCGCCGGAGAAGATCGCTTTCCAATCGAAGTCGCCCGGCTTGAGCAGCGCCCCGGCTTCGTTGGACCGGTTATAGAACACCACGGGCGCGCGCATGCCGTGGCCGCGGTCGCTGTATACGGTGGCCATGTTGGGGCCGCGCACGCCATCGTGCTTGAAGCGTTTGTAGAACGGTTTCACGCCCACGGCCCGCACGCGCTCCGCGATCAGATCGCCGATGGGATAATCCACCATGGCGGTGGCGATGCCGGTCTTCATGCCGAAGCAGTCCGACAGGTTGGCGGCGCAGTTGAACTCGCCGCCGCTGACGTGGATCTGGAATTGGGTGGCCTTCCGGAAGGGGATGATGCCGGGGTCCAGACGGTTCACCAATGCGCCCACGGAGACGAAATCCAGCGCGGCATCCGGACGGATGTTCAGACCATGACTCATTTTGCTCTCCTATTCTGTCTACTCTGAAACTTCGTAGTGCTTCAGGATTTCCGGCCAGAGATTCTGCGCCTTCAGAAGCAGTTCCACCACTTCCCGCACGGCCCCCTGGCCGCCCGCATTGCGCGTCACGAAGTGGGCGATGGCCTTGACCTCCGGCCGCGCATTGCCGGTGGCGATGGCCAGGCCCACGCGCCGCATCACCACCACATCGGTGAGATCGTCCCCGACGTACGCCACTTGGCTGGGGTCGAGCTTGGCATCCGCCAGAATCTCATTGACGATGGGGATCTTCTCAACGTGGCCCTGGTACACGTATTTCATCTTGCACTGGCGCGCACGCTCGGCCGTGGCCGGCGACAGCCGCCCGCTGATGACGCCGGTGGCTATTCCCACGCGCGCCAGCCATTGCAGCCCGATGCCGTCCTGGGAGTCGAAGGCCTTGGTTTCGAAGATGGAGCCATCGGGCCCAGGGACATTGTAGAGCTTGCCATCGGTGAGGACGCCATCCACGTCCATCAGGAGCAAGCGGATTTTGGAGGCCAGTTGCGTTCGGTCGGCGCTCAAAAGAGTCTCCTCGCCCTTCCCCGCCCTAGACAACGTACTGACCCGCCGCCACGTGGCCGCCCTTCCCCGTCCAGTTGGTGTGGAAGAACTTGCCGCGCGGCTGATCGACGCGCTCGTAGGTGTGGGCGCCGAAGTAATCGCGCTGGGCTTGCAGCAGGTTGGCGGGCAGGCGCGCGCTGCGGTAGCCATCGTAGAACGCCAGCGCGGTGGTGAAGGCCGGGATGGGAACGCCCGCCTCGACGGCCCTGGCCACCACGCGGCGCCAGGAGGTCTGACAGCGCTCGAGCACGCCGCAGAAGTATTGATCGAGCAGCAGGTTGCTGAGGCCGGGATTGGCGTCGTAGGCTTTCTTGATATCGCCCAGGAACGCGGAGCGGATGATGCAGCCGGCGCGCCATACCAGCGCGATGCCGCCGTAATTCAGATTCCAGTGGTACTCCTTGGCCGCCTCGCGCAGCAGCATGAAACCCTGCGCGTAGGAAACGATCTTGGAGGCCAGCAGCGCCTGGCGAATGCCCTCGACGAAAGCCTTCTTGTCGCCCTCGAACTTGATTTTCGGCCCCTTCAGGATTGCGGAGGCCTCGACGCGGTCGGCCTTCATGGCGCTCAGGCAGCGCGCGAAGACCGCCTCGCCGATGAGCGTCAGCGGGATGCCGAGGTCGAGCGAGCTGACGCTGGTCCACTTGCCCGTGCCCTTCTGCCCGGCGGTGTCCAGGATCTTGTCGACCACATACTCGCCGTTCTCGTCCTTGTAACCCAGAATGTCGCGCGTGATCTCGATCAGGTAGCTGTCGAGCTCGCCTTTGTTCCACTCGGTGAAGACCGCGTGCATCTCCTCGTTGCTCATGCCCAGGTGCTCCTTGAGGAGCTGATAGGCCTCGCAGATGAGCTGAATGTCGCCGTACTCGATGCCGTTATGGACCATCTTGACGAAGTGGCCGGCGCCGTCCTCGCCCATCCAGTCGCAGCACGGGGAGCCGTCCGGCGTTTTGGCGCAGATGGCCTGGAAGATGTCCTTCACCAGCGGCCACGCTTGCGGGCTTCCGCCGGGCATCATGGAGGGGCCGAAGCGCGCGCCTTCCTCGCCGCCCGACACGCCGGTGCCGACGTACAACATGCCCTTGCTCTCCAGGTACTTGGTGCGGCGGATGGTGTCGGGGAAGTGCGAGTTGCCGCCATCGATGATGAGGTCGCCGGGTTCCAGGTGGGGGAGGACCAGCTCGATGAAGTCGTCGACGGCCTTGCCCGCCTTGACCATCAGCATGATCTTGCGCGGCCGCTTCAGCAGAGCCACCATCTCTTCGATGGAGTGTGCTCCGATGACCGTTTTGCGGCCCTTGGCGGCGTCGTTCAGGAAATCGTCCACCTTGGACACGGTCCGGTTGTAGGCCACCACGGTATAGCCGTGGTCGTTCATATTCAGGATCAGGTTCTGGCCCATAACTGCCAGACCGATCAACGCGATGTCTGCCGTTTGTTCCATGATTTCGCTCTGTCGATTCCAGATAGTAATCTCTTTTATAACATGCGGCGCGCGGGTTCAAACGGGAACGCTCCCGATCGCCGGGTTGACAGACGAAAGCGTCTGTCCCACCTTGGTGTCGCAGGGGCTTGCGTTTTTGTGGGGCAGGCGCTTTCGCCTGCCAACCGCGCCGTACAATGAAATCGGTACTCCCCGTGCTTGATCGCATTGCTCAAACCATCGCCCGCCACCGGATGTTCGAGCCTGGCCAGAACGTCGGTGTGGCCGTCTCGGGAGGGGCCGATTCGGTGTGCCTGCTGCACGTGCTGCTGGAACTCGCGCCGCGCTGGGACCTCCGGTTGAGCGTTCTGCACCTGGACCACGGGCTGCGCGGCGAGGAATCCCGCCAGGATGCCGAATTCGTGCGTGGTCTGGCGGTTCGGCTGGGGCTGCCGCTCACGCTCCGCGAAACCGCCGTCGCCCAATCGGCCGACAACCTCGAGCAGGCCGCGCGCCAGGCCCGGCTGGCCTTCTTCCGCGAGACCATCGCCAGCGGCGCCGTCCAACGCGTGGCCACCGGGCACACGCGCTCCGACCAGGCCGAGACCGTCCTGTTCCGTTTTCTGCGCGGCTCCGGGACGGCGGGGCTGGCCGGCATCCGGCCCGTCACATCCGAGGGCATTGTCCGGCCGCTGATCGAGGTGGAGCGCTGGGAGGTCCGGCAGTTCCTGCTGGATCGCGGCATCGCGTGGCGGGAAGACTCCACCAATGCGAGCCTCCAGTTTGCGCGCAACCGCATCCGCCGCGAATTGCTCCCGCAAATCGCGCGCGAATGGAACCCGGCCATCGGCGAGACCCTGGCGAACACCGCGGATTGGGCGCTGGCCGAAGAGGCCTGGTGGGACGCCGAAATCGAGCGGCTGGCTGCCCAGCACTTCACCACAACGGATGACGCCGTTGTGCTCCGCGCCGACGTCCTTGCCGCGCTGCCCCTGGCGGTGGCCCGGCGCCTGGTGCGGCGCGCCATGGAAGTGGTGAGGGGCGACCTTCGCGGCATCGATTTCGGGCACATTGCGGCGGTAATGGACCTCGCACGAAGCATGGAAGGGCACGGACGGCTACAGGCGCCGGGGCTGGACATTTTCCGTTCGTTCGAGTGGGTGCGTTTCAGCCAGCCGCGCGTGGGTGGTGTGGATACCCGCAATTACCGCCTGACGCTGGCCGTGCCGGGGACCGTGCGGGTGCCCGGCACCAATCTCGCTATTTCTTTGGAACTGATTGATAAACCGGGGCCTTCCGTGTCCCCCGATTGGGTATATAATAATCGGATGGGTTGCTTGGATTGGCAACGCCTGTCTGGTTCCCTGGAATTGCGGAACTGGAGGCCGGGCGATCAGTACCAGCCTGCGGGGTACTCCGGCCAGGAGAAGATCAAGACCCTCTTTCAACAGGCCCGCATCCCATTGTGGGAGCGTCGGCATTGGCCGGTCCTCATGGACGGATCTTCGATCGTTTGGGCGCGGCGCTTCGGGCCGGCTGCCGGAGTGGCGGCGGAGCCGGATGCTCAGGTGATTCTCCAGATCCGGGAAGACGCGGTATGAACGAAACAGGAATCGGGATGGGCCGGAAACGCGTCTACAAAGGTGAGGGCACGGGTGCGGAGGTTTCGTGAATTCTAATATCAAGACGTTGATCTTCTGGGTGGTTCTCCTTTGCCTGATGGTATTGTTGTTCGCCGTGGTCCGAACCGGCCAGGGTCGCCGCGAGCAGCAGCTTACCTTCACCGAATTCATGGCCAAGGTGCAGGAAGGACAGGTCAAGGATGTCAGCATCAACGGAAGCGAAGTCCACGGATCTTTCCAGAACCCCAGTCTGGGGCTGCACACCTACATCCCTATCAATTACCCGGATGTGTACAAGCAGCTCCAGGACCACGGTGTCAATGTCGAAATCAAGGACAGCTCTTCCGGGAACTGGGTCTCGATCCTCATCAACCTCTCCCCGTTCATCGTGATTTTCGCGTTCTGGATCTTCATGATGCGGCAGATGCAGAGCGGCGGCAACAAGGCCCTCAGCTTCGGCAAGAGCCGCGCGCGGCTGCACTCGACGCAGCAGAAGAAGGTCACCTTCAAGGACGTGGCCGGCGTGGAGGAAGCCAAGGAAGAGTTGCAGGAGATCATCGAGTTCCTGAGGGAACCGCAGAAGTTCCAGAAGCTGGGCGGACGCATTCCCAAGGGCGTACTACTGATCGGCCCTCCGGGCACCGGCAAGACCCTGCTGGCGCGCGCCATCGCGGGGGAAGCCAGCGTGCCGTTCTTCTCGATTTCCGGCTCGGATTTCGTGGAAATGTTCGTGGGCGTGGGCGCCAGCCGCGTGCGCGATCTGTTCGAGCAGGGCAAGAAGAACGCTCCCTGCATCGTCTTCATCGATGAAATCGACGCCGTGGGACGGCATCGCGGCGCCGGGCTGGGCGGCGGGCACGACGAGCGCGAGCAGACGCTCAACCAGTTGCTGGTGGAGATGGACGGCTTCGAATCCAACGAGGGCGTAATCCTGGTGGCCGCCACCAACCGCCCCGACGTGCTGGACCCGGCGCTGCTGCGCCCCGGCCGTTTCGACCGGCGCGTGGTGGTGGGCCGGCCCGACGTGCAGGGCCGCGAGGCCATCCTGAGGGTGCACACCAAGAAGATCCCGCTGAGCGACAATGTCGATCTTTCCGTGCTCGGGCGCGGCACTCCGGGCCTGGCCGGCGCCGACCTGGCCAACCTGGTGAACGAAGCCGCGCTCAACGCCGCGCGCCAGAATCGCAAGGTCGTCACCATGTTCGACTTTGAGACGGCCAAGGACAAGATCCTGATGGGCGCCGAGCGCAAGTCGCTGATCCTCAGCGACGCCGAGAAGCGGAATACGGCCTACCACGAAGCCGGCCACGCGCTGGTGGCGGCCGTGCTGCCGGAGGCCGATCCGCTGCACAAGGTGACCATCATTCCGCGCGGCATGGCGCTGGGCGTCACCATGCAGTTGCCCATCGACGACAAGCACTCCTACAGCAAGGACTACCTGCTGGCGCAGGTGGCCATCCTCATGGCCGGCCGCATCGCCGAAGAGAAATTCATGCACCACATGACCACGGGCGCGGGCAACGATATCGAGCGCGCCAGCGAACTGGTCCGCAAGATGGTGTGCGAGTGGGGCATGAGCGAGCTGGGGCCGCTCAGCTTCGGCAAGAAGGAAGAGCAGATTTTCCTGGGCCGCGAAATCACGCAACACCGCGATTACAGCGAAGAAACCGCCATCCGCATCGACGAGCAGGTGAAGAAGCTGGTGCAGGGCTGCTACGACACGGCCGCCGGCATCATCGATGAGCGGGCCGAAGCGCTCGCCAAGATCGCCGAGACGCTGCTGGAGCGCGAGATTCTGGATGGCGACGAGGTGATGCAGATCATCAAAGGCCAGACGCTGGCGCCGTTCGCGGCTGCCGGCACGGGCAAAGACGCCGAAGAACACGTCCAGCAGGTGCTCCGCCCCGAAAGCGGGCGGCGCGTTCCCGGGCTCTCGGAAGGGGAGCGTCCGCAGCCCGCGTGATTCCGCTCTTTCCGGTCTACCTGTTCGACGTCGACGGCACGCTGCTGGATTCCGCGGCCGATATTGTGGGCGCCGTCCAGGAAGTGCTGGCCGCCCACGGGCGCGCCAACGCGGTCGATTTCGAGTTCCTGAAGAACTATATCGGGAGCCACCTGGCCGCTCCCTTCGGCGACATTTTTCCGGACTACAATTCCGCGCAGATCGACGAACTGATTCGCCAGTACCGCGTCATCTACCTGGCGCGCGGCCACAAGATGACGCGCGTCTACCCGGGCGTTCCCGAGGCTCTGGGCGCGCTCCCCGGGCGGAAATCCACGGCCACCACCAAAGGCTCTCCCACTACCCGCGCCATTCTGGAGCAGTTTGGCCTGATCCAGTATTTCGACCACGTGCAAGGCACCGACGGTTTCCCGTACAAGCCCGCGCCCGACTTGATTTTGACCGCCATGGCCGCGCTCGGCGCCCGTCCCGAGGACTGCCTGATGGTGGGCGATTCCCCCGCCGACATGGAAGCTGGCCACCGCGCCGGCGTCAAGACTTGCGCCGTCCGTTACGGCTACGGCAAGGTGGAAGAGCTAGCCCGCTTCGCCCCCGACTTCTGGATCGACGATCTGCGCGCGCTGGCGGGGTAGCGCCGCCGGCGCGGTAACGGAAGCGTGGTGAAATCGGTTGGAACGCCACGTGCATGCGATTTACCGGTAAAATATCGCCATGGAGGTTTGCGTGAAGACGATTATAGGGCTATCACTCATGATGTGCGTGGCTGCTTTTGCGCAGCAGAATAAGGGGGGCGGTAAGCAGCCACAACGCGGCGGTCACGCCGCGGCGGTGGGGGGTGGACACATTCCCGCCCGCGGTCCCGCCCCCGCGAAGGCTGCCGCGCCGGCGCGCGCTTCGTCCCGCGGCCAGCAGCCCGCTGCCGCCACCGAAAACCACGTGAAAGTGGACCAGAAAGGTCATCCGAACGTTCCGCACGTAGATGCCAAGAACGACAAATGGGTGGGACACGATAGTGGCCCCAACGATCCGCATTACCAGCTCGCTCAGCCGTGGGCACACGGACATTTCAGCGGTGGCTTTGGACCTTCCCATGTCTTCGTGCTGGCGGGAGGAAACCGGGAACGCTTCTGGTTCGACAATTTCTACTGGGACGTTGCCCCCTTCGATTACAACATCGTCGTGGACTGGAACTGGGCGGGCGATCAGATCGTGATCTACGAGGACCCCGATCATATTGGCTGGTATCTGGCGTACAACCCGCGGTTAGGGACGTACGCCCACGTCGAGTACCTGGGAGGCTGACTTCCAGCAAATTCCGCACTGCCAGGTGCAGCTTCTGCACTCGCGGTGGGTATAGTTGTGCCGTGTCGCGCCGGCGGGTTCAGTGCGATCGCCAGCGCACGGAATACCGGCTCATCCTGGTGGCTTCGTCGGACCGCCGGTTGGCCGCCATGCTGTCCTTCAATACTGTTCGGGCCCGAAATTGAGCGTCCGCGAACGCCGAAGCAACGCCGTGATCGCCGTGATCGGTGGACCAGTGGAACTCGTCATGGTGGTCCTTCTCCCAGACGGTATACTGCGCCTGATTCCCGGCGATGTCGATGAATGTGAAGGACTGGCTCATCGGCAATCTCGCTTTCCGCCTCCCGCGGGGATGGGCCCATTCATCTCGGCAAGAGCCGCCTTGCCGCTCTCAAGCGCTCGAGTTTGGTCTTTGTGCCGAATGGCAATCACCATCGTCCTGACGTGCGGCATGGCCCGGTTCAGTTTATCGGGAAGGGTGCTTTGCACCAGAGAGTCGGCGTTCAGACTGTCGGATTTATACGCCTTGTACAGCGCCCCGGACATCTGGTGCATCTCGTAAAGACATGCATTCCCGGATTCGGTTTGATCGTCCCACCGGGTCTCGTCGCCGGTTTCGAGTGACCGCAGAATACTCTGCAAGAGGCTCTTCGTGCTGTCGTACAACATGAAGACTCCTTTCTTCAACTGGACCGGTGCAGGGCCGAGCCTTGGCCGGGGTCGGACGGCGCTCGGATCTATAGAATGGGAGGAATTGACATTTACATTGTAACACACTGATGCCTGTGCTATAGTAAATATGGTTTGATGCTCCTGCCAATTAGAGGATGACCTCTTTAGCGTTGTTTCCGCTACGTTCGTCCACCTTCCAAATTTGCCGCCTTCAAATCGGAAAAGGAAAACTAAAGTGAAGAATATTTACGTTGGAAACCTCAGTTTTGAGGCTACCGAAGAATCGGTTCGTGCGTTGTTTGAAGCCTACGGCACAGTCGGTCGTGTCAACATTGTCACGGATCGCGATACGGGCCAGCCACGCGGCTTCGGCTTCGTTGAGATGGCAAACGATGGAGAGGGCGAGAAAGCCATTGCGGCCGTGAACGGCACGGAACTTGGCGGCCGCGCCCTGAATGTGAACGAGGCGCGTCCGAAAGCGGAACGTTCAGGCGGCGGTGGCGGCTTCGGACGCAAACGCTGGTAGCAGCATCGTAGGACCCGTAACAAGACGAACCTGCCTGATCGCTGCCTGACGGTGGCGGCTCGGAAACGCTATCCGAGCTGCGACCGTCAGGGCGATGTGAAGAAAGGGGCAAGCTAAAGCATGCCCCACTATGGCTTCGATCCACACGCCTCTGATAAACTGAAGGCTACTCCCACATCGCCTTCCATGATCGCCGCAACCACCATCGCCGATGAGATCCTGGACCTGAAAAAACAGCGGAAGGCCATTCTGCTCGCCCACCACTACCAGGAGCCCGAGATCCAGGAGCTGGCCGACGTCGTGGGCGACAGCCTGGAACTGGCGCGCAAGGCGCGCGACTTCGCGGGCGATGCGATCGCCTTCTGCGGCGTGTGGTTCATGGCCGAAACCGCCAAAGTGGTGAACCCCGGCCGCATCGTGGTGGTTCCCGACCGCGCTGCGACGTGCAGCCTGGTGGATAGCTGTCCGGTGGAGGCGGTCCGCGAGTTCCGGCGCGAGAATCCCGATCACGTCATCGTCAGCTACATCAACACGTCCATCGAGGTGAAGGCCGAAAGCGACATTCTATGCACCTCGCGCAACGCGGTGAAAGTGGTCAACTCCATTCCGCGGGAGAAGCCCATCCTCTTCCTGCCCGACAGCAACCTGGGCGATTATGTCAGGAAGCAAACCGGCCGGGAGAACATGCGGATCTGGCAAGGCACCTGCATCGTGCATGCCACGTTTACGGCGCGGCGGGTGGCCGAGGCCAAGGCGGAACACGCCGGCGCCAAAGTGGTGGCGCATCCGGAGTGCCCGGCCGCGGTGCTGGCGATGGCCGATTTCGTCGGGTCCACCTCGGCCATCGTCGATTGGTGCGCCGCCAGCGACGCCGCCGAGTTCATCGTGATGACCGAAAGCGGCATCCGCTTCTCGCTCCAGAAGGTGGCGCCGGGCAAGCGCTTCTACTTCGTGGCCAATGAGAACTGCAATTGCAGCGAGTGCCCGTACATGAAGCTGAACACGCTGGAGAAGCTGCGGGATTGCCTGATGGCGCTGGCCCCGCGCGTGGAGCTGCCCGAAGACACCGTGCGGCGCGCCCTGGTGCCGCTCGAGCGCATGCTGGCTCTGAAGTAAATGCCCCCCGCGCCGCTGGTCGATAGCTACGGCCGCCTCCACGACAACCTGCGCGTCAGCGTCACCGACCGCTGCAACATCCGCTGCTTCTACTGCATGCCCGAGCACGATGTCGAGTTCGTCAAGCGCGCCGAGATTCTGGATTTCGAAGAGATCGAGCGCTTCGTGCGCATCGCCGTCGGGCTGGGGATCGTCAAGGTGAGGGTGACCGGGGGCGAGCCGCTGGTGCGGCGCGACCTGCCGGAGCTGATCCGGCGCCTGGTGGCCATCCCCGGTATTCGCGACTTGGCCCTCACCACCAACGGCGTGCTGCTGCCGGGCCTGGCGGAGCCGCTCTACGAGGCCGGGCTGCGACGCATCAACGTTCACCTCGACACCCTCGACCGCGAGCGGTTTATCCAAATTACGCGCCGCGACGAGATCGGCAAAGTCCTTGCCGGCCTGGATCTCTCGAAGCGCCTCGGCTATTCCATCAAGCTCAACGCGGTGGCGGTGAAAAACCTGGTGGAGCCCGATGTTGTGCCGCTGGCGCGCTACGCCCGCGAGAACGGATTTGAAGTGCGGTACATCGAGTTCATGCCGCTGGACGCGCAGAATCTATGGGACCGCGGCAAGGTGCTGCTGGCGGATGAGATCATCGGCACACTGTCGAGAGAAATCGCGCCGCTCGAGCCGGTTCCCGATCCGGACCCGCGCGCGCCGGCCTCGGAGTACGCCTTTGCCGATGGCATCGGCCGGGTAGGATTCATCGCCTCGGTGAGCCACCCATTCTGTCTGAACTGCAACCGCATCCGGCTGACCGCCGACGGCAAACTGCGCTACTGCCTTTTCGCAATCCAGGAAGACGACGTCAAGAGCCTGATGCGCTCGGGCGCTTCCGACGAGGAAATTGCCGCGCTCATCCGCCGCAACCTGGCTGGCAAGTGGGAAGGCCACGAGATCAACTCCGCCAAGTTCGTGCCCCCGCCGCGGCCGATGTATTCGATCGGGGGGTAGGAAAAAGGGGACAGACGCATTTTCCATCTAGGAAAATGCGTCTGTCCCCTTTTCCGGCCGCGTCTTCCACCGGCGGTGGATCCATAGCCACTGGTCGGGGTACTCCCGGATCGCGTCCTCGATGCGCTTCTGCACCGCCTGTGTGTCGCGCGTCACGTCGCCCGTCATGGGGACCGGCGGGTAGAAGCGCAGGACATAACGCCGCTCAGCCTCTTCCCAGAGCGCAAATCCGGGGATGACGGCCGCGCCGCTGTGCGCTGCCAGTTTGGCGAGCCCCGTGCTGGCGCAGGCGGGCACGCCAAAGAAATCGACGAAGACTCCCGAATCGAGCGATGCGTTCTGGTCCGCCAGGATGCCGACCGCTTCGTTTGCGGCCAGCGCTTTCAGAATGGCGCGGGCGAAATCCTTCTTGAAAATGGGACGGTTGCCGGAGAGCGCCCGGCGACGCTCCACCAGGGCGTCAATGAGAGGGTTGTCGAGGGGCCGCACCACCACGTTCATGGGCGCCGCCAGCAGCGCGTGCGCGTAGGCGCTCATCTCCCAGTTGCCCAGGTGGGCGGTGGCAAAGAGCACCCCGCGCCCCGCGCGCATGGCGGCGTCGAAGTGCTCGCGGCCTTCCCAGCGAATCCAGCGGTCGACGTTTCCCCGGCGGATGGAAGGGAACTTGGCAAACGTCACCAGCAGCCGCGCGATGGACCGGAAAACGCCGTCGATGATTTCGGAATGATTGGTCCCCGGCAGGGCCATCGACAGGTTCTGCTTTGCCACCAGCCGCAAGCGCGGAATCGCCAGATCGAGAAGCCGCGCGTAACCGCGAGCCAGCCCGTGAGCCAGTGGCGCCGGCGCCCATTCCAGCGACTTCAGGACGCCCAGAGCGAGCCCGTATTCGATAATGTTCCGAACCCTGCCGCGGTGGCTCACTACGCGTGCTTCGCGTGGCGCGGCCGGTATGGAATCAGCCCGCCGATGCCCCAAACCAGCAGAATGATGAACGAAAAGCCGTAGAGCAGACTACCGCCTTCGGTCTGCAGCAGCGCGGTTCCCGGCATCAGGCCAATCGCCAGCGCCACGGCCGCCGCCAGCACATGCCAATACCAGGCCTGGGAGCGAAACCGGTACAGCAGAAGAATGGGAACGACTACCGCGAGCGTGTCGAGAACGATTGCCAATACGGAGAACATCAATGGCCTCCTGCCAGTATTGTAAATCGAATCTATTCGATCCATCCGCCGCCCAGCACCAGCTCGCCATCGTAGAAGACCGCGCCCTGGCCGGGGGTGACGGCGCGCTGCGGCTCGTCGAAGACCACCTCGACGCGCGCGGCGTCGCCCGTGGCGTGAAGCGTAGCGGGCGCGGCCACGTGCTTGTTGCGAATTTTGACCTGTGCGCGCATGGGCTCGGCCAGGGCGGCGATGGAGATCCAGTTCACGCCCTTGGCGAAGAAGCGCGCGCGCAACAGGTCGTCATTGCCGCCCACGATGACGCGCTGCCGGCGGGGGTCGGTCGCGATCACATACAGCGGCTCGCCGGTGGCCACGCCCAAGCCGCGGCGCTGGCCGACGGTGAAGTTGTGGACGCCCTCATGCTCGCCCAGCGTCCGGCCATCGGTCGAGACGATGGCGCCGCGCGTTCGCTCCCTGGGGATACCGCTCTCCTCCAGGTAGGCGCGCAGAAACGCGGCGTAATCGCCGTTGGGCACGAAGCAGATCTCCTGGCTGTCGCCCTTGGCGGCCACCGCCAGGTTCATGGAGCGGGCCAGTTCGCGGACTTCGCGCTTGGTCAGCTCGCCCAGCGGAAACATGGTGCGGGCGAGCTGCTCCTGGGTGAGGCCGAACAGGAAGTAGGTCTGGTCCTTGGAATCGTCCACCGCGCGGAGCAACTGGAAGCGGCCCGAGGCTTCGTCGCGATGGATGCGCGCGTAGTGGCCGGTGGCCATTCGGCGCGCGCCCACGGCCTCGGCCATCTCCAGAAAACGGTCGAACTTGATGTAGTTATTGCACAGCGTGCAGGGAATAGGCGTGCGGCCGGCCAGGTACTCTTCCACGAACGGCTTCACTACCTGCTCCTCGAACTGGCGCTCGAAGTTGACCACGTAGTAGGGGATGCCGATCTGCTCGGCGACGCGGCGGGCGTCGTAAACGTCGTCGAGCGAGCAGCAGCGTCCGGTCGACCCTTCCATGAAAAGTTCCGGCAAGCGGCGCTGGTTCCAAAGCTGCATGGTCAGCCCCACTACGTTGCGACCCTGGCGCACCAGGAGCGCGGCCACGGTGGAGCTGTCGACGCCGCCGCTCATGGCGACGGCAATGGGAAGCTCAGGCATGTACGGAGATTCCGCGGAGGTGCGCCACCGCGCCCTCGAGCGCCGCCACCAGGGCGTCCACCTGCTCGGCGGTGTTGCCGCGTCCGAGGGAAAAACGCATGCTGGCGCGCGCGCGTTCCGGCGGAAGGCCGATGGCGGTGAGGACGTGCGAAGGAGCCACGGCGCCGCTGGAGCAGGCCGCGCCGGTGGAAACGGCGAAGCCGCGGAGGTCGAGCGCGATCACCAGGGCCTCGCCTTCGATTCCGTCGAAACAGATGTTGGAGGTGTTGGGCGTGCGCTTCCAGCGCGAGCCGTTGATGGTGACGCCGGAGATGCGGCCGGCCACCGCGTTCTCCAGGCGGTCGCGGAGCACCGCGAGCCGGTTGCCCTCGCTGGCCAGGTTGAAGCCGGCCACTTCGGCCGCCACCCCGAATGCGACGATGCCGGGAACGTTCTCCGTGCCGGGGCGGCGGCCGCGCTCGTGATGGCCGCCGAAAGCGATGGGCGCGAGCTTCGTGCCCCCGCGCACGTACAGGGCGCCGACGCCCTTGGGAGCGTAGACCTTGTGGCCGCTCACGCTGTAGAGACCGATGCCCGCGGTCTCGACATCCACCGGGATCTTGCCCAGCGCCTGCACGCCATCCACGTGGAAAGGCACGCCGGCGCGCGCCGTGATGCGCGCAATCTCCTCCACCGGCTGGATGGTGCCCAGCTCGTTATTGGCGTGCATGACCGAGACCAGAACCGTATCGGGCCGCAGCGCACGGCGCACATCGTCGGGATCTACCACGCCGTCGGAACCCACGCGCAGCCGGGTGACGGCCACGCCCTCGCGTTCGAGTTGGGTGCAAGGTCCCAGCACCGCCGGATGTTCGACGGCGGTGGTGACGACGTGCTTCGTCGCGCCGGCGGCCGCCCGCGCCACCCCCAGCACGGCCATGTTGTCAGCCTCCGTGCCGCCGCTGGTGAAGACCACTTCGGCGGGGTTGGCATGAATTAACACGGCAAGCTGCCGGCGGGCCGCTTCCAGCCGCTGTTTGGCGGCCTGGCCAAAATGGTGGATGCTGGAAGCGTTACCATACACTTGACCGAGACACGACGTCAGCGTCTCCAGAACCTCGGGAGCAAGGGGGGTGGTGGCGTTGTGGTCGAAATAGAAGCGTTGCACCGACATTCATTTTACCAATGCCCGCACCTATCCTCACGCTCACCTCGGATTTCGGCCTTTCGGACCACTACGTGGCCGTCATGAAGGGCGTAATCCTGACGATCTGCCCGCAAGCGCGGATGGTGGATATCAGTCACGGCGTCAACCCGTTCGAGATCGCCGAGGGCGCCTACCTGATCGCGCAGGCGTACCCGTGCTTCCCCAGAAAAACGGTGCATGTGGTGGTGGTGGACCCGGGCGTGGGCACCTCGCGCCGGCCGATCCTGCTGGAGGCCGCCGGGCAGTACTTCGTGGGGCCGGACAACGGCGTTCTTTCCATGATCTACTCGCGCGAGAAACACAAGGTCCGGCTGATTTCGAACGACCGGTACTTCCGGAAGCCGGTGAGCCGGACGTTTCACGGCCGCGATATCTTCTCACCGGTGGCGGCGCACCTGGCGGCCGGCGTGGCGCCGTCGCGCATGGGCAAACTCATTCAGGACTACCTGCGGCCGTCGTTCGAGAAGCCGCAGCGCACCGGAAAGCGCACGTGGACCGGGCGGATTCTGAGAATCGACCGCTTCGGCAACATCGTGACCAACTTCCACGAAAGCGAGTTCCCGGACCTGGACCGCAAAAACTTCTCGCTGGCCATCGGACCGCGGCAGGTCGGGGTGATGGCGCACAACTACGCCGAATGCGGCCCTGGCGAGCTGTTTCTGATTGTGGGAAGTTCGGGATACCTGGAGGTCTCGGTGAGCCAGGGATCGGCGGCCAAGGCCATCGGGTGCGAGACGGGTGCGCCCGCGGAGCTGACGATCTGGTAACGGAGCTTTCAGCCGTCGGCGGTTGGCTGAGAGCTTTGGCCCTGTTACCATCGGAGATTGAATCCCACTCCACAGATCGTGGTCCTGGACGCGGGCGGGCAATACTGTCATCTGATCGCGCGAAAAGTCCGCGATCTCGGCGTCTACGCCGAAGTGCGGCCCAGTGAGACCCCGGCCGCGGCCATCGCCTTTGCGAAGGGCATCATCATCTCCGGCGGCCCTTCGAGCGTTTACGACCCCGGCAGCCCCACGGTGGACGCCGGCATCTTTGCCCACGGCCAGCCGGTGTTGGGAATCTGTTACGGACAGCAGCTCATGGCGCACCTGCTCGGCGGCCAGGTTCGCAAGGGCGAGAAGGGCGAATATGGCCTGGCCACGCTGGAGCTCGACGAGACCACCGACCCGCTGTTCGCCGGGCTCGGGGGCCGGCAGCAAATCTGGATGAGCCACCGCGATGTGGTAGGCGTTCTCCCGGAGGGCTTTTCAACGGCCGGCCGTACCGAGACCTGCGCCATGGCGGCCATTGCGGCCCCCCAACGGAAACTCTACGGCCTGCAGTTTCACCCCGAGGTGGTCCATACCGCCCGCGGCAAGGAATACCTCGCCAACTTTCTCTTCCGCGTCTGCGGCTGCCGGAAAGATTGGAATCCCCGCCACCGGGTGCCCATGCTGGAGCGGGAGATCCGCGAGTGCGTGGGCGATCGCAACGTCTTTTTCTTCGTCAGCGGCGGGGTGGATTCCAGCGTGGCGTTCACGCTGGCGACGCGCGCGCTGGGCCACGGCCGCGTGCGCGGCGTGTACGTCGATACCGGCCTGATGCGCGAGGGAGAAACCGATTTTGTCCAGCGCATGGCGGGCCTCGCGGTGGAGCACGCCGAAGAGCGGTTTCTGGGCTCGCTGGCCGGCGTGACCGATCCCGAACGGAAGCGCCACATCATCGGCGAGGAATTCGTGCGCGTGCAGGAGCGCGTCATCGAGTCGCGCAGCCTGATGGACGAGCATTGGATTCTCGGTCAGGGCACCATCTACCCCGACACCATCGAATCCGGCGGCACCGAAAATGCCGCCGTCATCAAGACGCATCACAATCGCGTGGCCGGCATTCAAGCGCTCATCCAGTCCGGCCGCATCGTGGAACCGCTGAAATCGTTTTACAAGGACGAGGTGCGCGAGATCGGCCGCGAGCTGGGCCTCGCCGCCGAGTTGCTGGACCGCCATCCGTTCCCCGGCCCCGGCCTGGCAATCCGCTGTCTATGCTCGGAATCGGACGCGCAGGTGCGGGCCACGCCGGATGGCGTCGTCATCCCCGTACATTCGGTGGGCGTGCAGGGCGATTCCCGAAGCTACGCCCCGGTGCTGGCGATCGATACGCTGGACCACGCGCGCGCCACCGCCCTGATCAACCGCGTCTCGGGCATCAACCGAGTGATCGCCAGTGTGGAAACGCGCGTTCCGCTCGCGGAAATGCGGGTGCGCGCCTGCTGGCTCAGCCCCGAGCGCATCGCCCGCTTGCGGCGCGCCGACGCCATCGTGCGCCGGCTCTCCCACGAAAGCGATTACGACCGCCGCATCTGGCAGTTCCCCGTAATCCTGATCCCGCTGGGGACGGAGGAAGCCCCCGATTCCATCGTCCTGCGGCCGGTGGACTCGGTGGACGGGATGACCGCCCAATCCGTCGCCATGGAGGAGGACCTGCTGCGGAAAATGTGCGCGGAGGTCCTGGCGGTGGATGGCATCGCCGGCGTTTTCTACGACCTGACCCACAAGCCGCCGGGAACCATTGAATGGGAGTAGGAAAAGGGGACAGACGCATTTAATTAAATGCGTCTGTCCCCTTTTCCTACGGGAGCTTCAGGTCAATGCCCGACTCTTTGTTCAGCCGCTCGGTCAGGTCGCGGTCGACCAGCGAAACCGACGCCTGGTTGTGCGTGTTTGCCGACGTGAAGTAGTGCAGGGTGTCGCCATCCACCCAGTACGCCACCGCCGAATAAATGGTATGGTCCTTGAACGCGATCAAGTAGTGGGAAGGCTCGGCGATTGAATCCGGCTCCTCCATCGGCTGGAGATCGTCAGCGGCGGCGGTAGGAGTAGTGGGGTCCTGCGCGTCATCGGAGCCGAAGTACTGGATGACCGACTGAACGGGCTGCGGTTGCGGCGCCGGTTCGGCCGGGGAGTCGTTGTCGACGTACCCGCCCACATACACCGGAAATCCATACACAATCACGGTTCCGGTGGGGCCGGTGACAGAGACGGAGGGTTGCCGCCGGAGGCCCTGCCGGGTGGCGCTTCCCGGGAAAACCCCTTTGCTGAAAGTCTCTGGCGGAAAAGGATGAGGATTGCTGAAACCGCCACGATGCTGCGCGAAAAGCCCGGTGGCCAGAAGCAGCGAGAAACCGAAACCGACGAGAGTTCTCATGGGAAACTCTCCCCCTGCCTGCATTATATCGCGCGGCGGTTGGCCGTCAGTCTTTCTTTGCGGGCGCCGCGGCGGCGGGCTTGGCGGCGGCGGGCGGCTTGGCCGCGGGAACGGAGGGAGCGGCGGCCGCACCTGGATAGGCCTGGTCGTACAGCTTCACGATGTCGTTGGTGATGTCCACCGCGGAAGCGGCCCACAGCACCGGCGTCTGCGGATTGCTGACGTCCAGAACCATGGCGAAGCCGTTTTGCACGGCGTATTTCTCCATCACCGCCATCATCTTGCCGCCCAGCTCCTGCATGACCTTGCCCTGTGCCTCATCCAGATCGCTCCGCGCGTCCTGGGTGTCCCGGTTCACCCTGGTGGTGGTGGCGTCGATGTCGCGCATGAGCTTGGTCTTGGCTTCGTCACTCATGGTCGCGCTGCCCTTGCGCAACTGGTCCTGAAGCGCGGCAAGCTCAGCCTGCTTCTTCTCCAGGTCCTGCTGCCGGGGATTGAACTGGGCCTGGAGATCGGCGGCGGCCTTCTGGCCGTCCTTCGTGCTCAGGATGGCATTTTGCACGTTGATGATCGCGATCTTGGTGGGAACCTGGCCCTGGGCCTGCGCCAGCGCGGCCGCCCCCAAGACCAATACGGAGAGAACAACCAGATGTTTTTTCAAGCTTGAAACTCCTAAGTTTATCGATACTAACATATTGGCCCGCAGCCGGCTCAGAACGTCCTGCCGATCGTGAAGCGGAACATGGTCCGCTTCTCAAAGAATGGATACGCCTGGCCGTAAGTCGCGATTGAGTTGAGAAACGTGGCGTTGTTGGGAAACGACGCCCGGTCCGCCACGATGGGCGGCTGCAAGTACTCCCGCACGGTCGAGGGATTGTAAGCGAAGTACAGGCGAAATGGCGCATTGACCACCGGCAGCATCACTTGCAGCTCCAGCCCGGTGGAGGCGCGCGCCTTCTGCGTGCCCGGCGCGATGTACACCTTCCCGGTGTAGCCCGCCTGCGGAAACTGGGAATTCAAGTCGGACACGTGCGAGGGATCGAGGGTGAGCTGGCCGCTGCGCAGGATCTTGTCGACGCCCGCATCGAAAAACGGCGCCAGAACCACCGGCCCGATAATCGGAATCCGGTATTCGAAGTTCGCCAGCAGTTGCGTGTCGCCGCCCGGCGTGATGAGCTGATAGGTGGGAACCGTCATGGTGACCGGGGTCGAGACAATCGAGCCGTTGCTGACCACCTTCTGCGTGCGCGCCGATCCGTCGTTGTTCAGCACGTTGACGCTGCCCGACGACGGTATGAATGCAATCGGGGTGATGCCCCAGATTTCGAATCCGCGGATGTCCTGTTCGCCTCCCATGAACGTGCGCGAGAACGGAGGCACATATTTCCCGCCGTAGCCGGTGATGCTCGAGGCCATCACGTGGAACGCCAGGATGTTGCTCCTGTGCCATGGGGCCGTGTGGAAGTACTTGGCATCTATGGTCGGCCGGAGGGTATTCACGTTCCCGCCCAGAATGCTGCCGGCGTAGTCGAAGGAGATGAACAGGCTCCTGCCGCCGGTGGGCGTGATGGGATGGTTCACGGTGTTGTAGGAATACGACGGCGTGATGTGGCTGGTTCTGATCCCGGTCAGCGAATTCGGGCCGGCCACGCCGCTGAAATTGATGTACTCGAAGTAATCGCCGGCGGCCGTGGTCAGCGTTTTTACGTTGGAGATGTCGAAGCCGTAGGTGATCCCGATCTGCGCGAAACTCCGCCGCAAATGGGTGCTTGCGGAGACCGTAAACCCGTGACTGTTCTGGATGTAGTTCAGCAGGTTCTGCGAGCCCAGTTGGTTGTAGAGCGGAATCAGGTTCTGCCCCGCCAGAATCGAGGCCTCGCGGCCCTGGTTGAAATCGAACCGGGTGAGGTAGACCATGAAGCCGAGTTGAATCGGCCGGTCCATAAAATACGGCTCGGTGAACCCCAGCCTGACGGAGCGCATACGGGTGCCGAGCTGCGAATCGAGGGACAGCGTTTCGCCCAGCCCGAGGAAGTTGTTGGTGGAGTAATTGAACCCCATGAAGCTGCCGGCGATGCCGGAAACGCCGCCGTTCAACCCGATGGAATTCTTGCCGCGCTCCTTCACCTTGAGGGTGATGTCCACCGTATTCGACTGCGGATTGCGCTTGATGTCGGCGGCGTCTTCCTTTTTCAGCATTTCGAAATAGCCGAGCTGGTTGAGCCGCAAAATGCTGTAATCCCATAGCTCGGAGTTGAAGATGTCGCCTTCATCGAGCAGGATCTCGCGGCGGATCACTTTATCGCGCGTGGTGGTGTTGCCCGAAAAATCGATGCGCCGGATGAAAAACTGCTTGCCTTCGTCGGCCGTCAGCGTGAGATCGATCTGGTCGCTGTCCGGAATGACGTCGAAAGAAGGCTCGGGAACGAAATCGATATAGCCGAACTTGCCGTAGAACTTGCGCATGTTCTCGATGCCCTTGCGCAGCTTTTCGGTGGAGAAGACATCTCCGGTGGTCATGCCGAACAGCGGCTTCATGAGCACTTCAGGCGTGCGGAACAGTTTCACTCCCACGAAGGTCATGTTGTGCAAGTGGTACAGCCGTCCCTCTTCCACGGGGATGGTGACGTCCGCGTAGATGCCCGCGCTGGCGGTCTTGACGAGCGGGAGCCGCCAGCCCCGCCCGCCCTTGGGGATGATCTTCACGGTATCGTCCAGCGTCTTGGCGGTGAAGTAACCGTGGTCCCGATACGCCTGCACGATGCGCTCATTGTCCTCGTCGAGCTTGTCCTGGTCGAACGTCTTGGCGAAGATGTTCTCGAACAGAATCGAGTGGGGGATGCCATAGGGTTTCAGGTTCTTCATGGCGTCGATCACCCACCTTTGGCTGTACGCCTCGTTCCCCGTAATCTTGATTTCGCCCACCTTCACCTTGGGCCCTTCGTTCACGTTGAACGTGACTTTCAGAGAGGAAGGCGGAAGCTGTTCGATCTGCGGCTCCACGGTGGCGTACTGGCGCCCGCGCTCGGCCAAAAACTCTTTCAGCACGATGGCCGCGCGCTGGATCTTGTTGGGGTCGTACTGCGATTCCACCGAGAGGCCGACCTTGCGCTCCTTGAAGCGATCCAGGATCTCGGAAACCGTGACCGAGTGGATTCCTTCGTAATTAATGGAGCGGATGACGCGCCGCTCGGTCACCACGAAGCGCACAATCAGGCCAATGCGGCCCGGCTCGGTTTCCAGCCGGATATCGTCGAAGCGCCCCGTGTTCCACAGCGCCATGAAGTCGCGCCGTATGGCATCCTCGCTGAAAATATCGCCGGCCTTGCTGTTGATGAGCGCCTTCAAGGTGTCCTGGGGGACGCGCCGGGCGCCCCGGAACTCGATGGCTTCGATGGGCTCTCCAGCCCGCGGCTTGGCGGCCTCCACCGGCTTGGGCGCTTCCATTTGCGGCTGCGCGGGCCGCTGCTGCTGGGCCGGTTGCTGGAGCGGCGGCGGCGCGCCCTCCGGACTGGCCGGCACATTCTCAAACGGATTCTTCTGTGGTTGCGCCGGAGCGCCCGGAGGTGGTTGCGCCGGAGCGCCCGGAGGTGGTTGCGCCGGTTTTTGCTGGGGAGCCGGCGATGGCTGCGGCGGCGGCGATTGCGCGCCCAACGGATGAATCCAGAATGCGCAGAGACAGGCCGATGCTACCATCAGGCGAACGCGCCCGGAACACTTCATGCCAGCATACCTTTCCACTCTGCGCCGTTACGGAGACGTTGATCCACGGGAACCAGTTTCACTCGATACAGCCGATGCTCGAAGACGGCAAGCCATTATTCTAGCGGATCTTCGAGGCAGGCAACAACGAGTGTAGCAGGCTACAGGTGTGAACCGCAGGCACGGTTCTTCCCATCGAGGGAGCGCCGGGCCCCCGGGAACACCCCCTGGCCGTGCGCTTCAGCTTTGCCGGGCCGGCCGCCGATAGCCGAACGCTGGCGATCAGTTCCGCGGGCCGACGCTCTCGGTGCGTCCGGCCAGCGGCTGCACCACGCCCGCGCCGCACACCGCCACGCCGGTCCTGGTGAGAGCGTTCAAGAAGTTGAGCAGCAGGTTGTAGAAAACCTGCTCGGTAAGCGACTGTTGGCCGGGAAGACGGAAGCTGGCCGGGAGCTCTTTGGAAATCGCCAGCCGCACGGAATTGAGGTGCGGCTTGCCGCCGCGGTCGCGCTTGTTGGCCAGGGTCATGGGCGTCTGCATGACGGACCCGGTGCGCCCATCGACGTAGAACTGGCAGCGCGAGAACCACCCCAGGTTGGCCGGATCCGCGGCGTCGAACAGCAACAGCGGCGCTTGCCTTCCGGGCGCGCTCAGATCGAGTTGGATGCTTCGCTGGCTATCCTTGGCCCGGATCTCGAACCCCGCCTGCCGCGCGATGCTGGCGACCATCACCGGCTGGAGTTCGAGGTAGATCAGTTTATGTTGGCCGGCCTGGAGTACTTGCATGACGAAGGGTCATTGTAGCGCAGGTCCGCCGCCATTGCCGGTATGGTAGTGGTATGGTAATAGTATGGCAACCGGCAAGGTCACTTTTACGCTGGACGAAGCCACCGTCCACATGATCGCGGACGCCGCCGAGCGGCTCGCAAAACCCAAGAGCCAGGTGGTCCGGGAGGCGGTCTCGGAGTATCACGATCGCATTGGGCGCATGAGCGGGCGCGAGCGGCTGGAGAAACTCCGCCTGCTCGATACACTGCTTCCGCCGATCCCGTCGCGGGGCCGCGGCGCCGCGCAACGGGAATTGAAGGCCATCCGCGAAGCGCGCCGCTCGGGCGGGCGCCGGTCGCTGGGCAGGAATCCGGCGTGATCGTTCTGGACACTTCGATTTTGGTGGACAGCCTGACGGGCGAAAAGCGTTCCGCGCCGGCGCTGCGGCGCGTGTTCGAACAAAGCGAACGGGTTGTTCTGCCGGCGTTGGTCTACTACGAATGGTGGCGAGGCCCGCGTTTGCCGCAGGAGCTTGCCTTGGCGGAGCGCCTGTTTCCGAGGGAATCGGCCATCGTCTTCGGACTTGCCGAGGCCGCACTGAGCGCCAAGCTCTATCGTTCGGTGCGCCACCCGCGCGGCCGCGAGATGGACCTGGCGATTGCCGCCTGCGCCATCGTTCGGGATGCGGAGCTATGGACCTTGAACCCGGCCAACTTCAGAGACGTGCCTGGGCTGCGGCTATACGGCAATGCGCGACGGCGCGGGGCAGGACCCTCCGGGGCGCATCCCTGACGGATGTCACCGCTCGAGCGTGTCGTAGAGCGGTTGAGCCGGCTTCGCGGCCGCGCTTTCCTGGGCCACCGAAATGGCCAGGATGCGGATCTTCTCGTTGTCCGGCAAGGTCAGGGTGGTGGCGCCGGCAGGCACGTCGAGCGGGTACGCAAACAGGTACGAATAGGCGTAGGGTTCGTTGGCGCCGCCGGCCGTGTGGCGATGCGAGGCGAACCAGGCGACCTCGGCGCGCTTGATGAAGCCCGGCTTCAGGCCCACCATTTCGCCGTACGGGTCGGTGCGCGTCCGTGCCGGAGCGCCGGCCCGCGCCGGGACGGGCACTTCCTTGCTCTTCCAGATGCGGTCGTCCCATTGGCCGATGAATCCGCCCCAATCCTGGATCGTCGCATCGACGGCCTTCCCGCCAACGCGGAACGTGGCTTTCCGGTCGCCATCCGCGGAGGCCGCCAGCACGTACACCCGGTTGAACTTTCCGGCTGGAAGAGGGATCGTCTGGCCCTTGGCCACCACTGCATCGGGAGTCCCGGTCCGGGCGGGAGCCAGATCGAATGTGACGCCGCCGAAGGCGAGCTCGGCGGGCAGCATTTCGGCTGGAAGGGCGCGGCCATCGGCGGCGAAACCGCCCACCGACCTGGTTCCATCGTTGCTGGCGGCGGCCAGATCGTAGGCGAGCTTCACCGGCTGCGAACGGACCGCGGCGACCTTGGCTGGTGCGGCGCCGAGCTTCACCGCAAACGTGCGCGGCTGGAACGCGGTGAACGAAGTCACCAGCTTGCCATTCGTCACCGTGGCCGCGCCAACCGCCTCCTCCGCGCCGTTGACTTCGCGCGCGGCGGTAATGGGAGCGGCAAACGCGATCTGCACATTGGGAGCCGGCTTGCCATCGAGCTCCACCAGGCGGACGATGGTTTCATCGCCCTGCTCGGCCTTCTTGAGGGCCAGAACCCGCACCCGGCTGTGGCTGACACTGAGCAGCGAGAAAGTCTTGCCGAGTGCGCCCGCGTGTTTCGAGGCTTCGAAGGCAATGAGCGGCTGGTTGAGACGGTAGGCCTGCCAATCGGTCTGGCCCTTGCGCCAGTCGCCCGCGTGTCCGGCCAGGCCGTACACGAACTCGTGATGGCCCAAGTCCTGCGTGGCCTGGTCGTCGTAGCTACCGTGGGTGCCGGGTGTGCGGATCAGGGTGAGGCGAAGCGTGTTGTCATCGGGCTTGTCGGAGCCGTTCTTGCAATCCGTCAGCACCGTCGCGCCGTAAGCGCCGCTGCGATCGGTGAGATCGACCCACTGATGGGACGGCACCTCGAACTTCGTGGGGTTATCGGTGCCCCGCTCAATCGTGCCGATGTCCCAGTTATAAGTCGCCACGGGGTTGGTCGCGGTCAGCGGGAAGACGGCCTTGAGGTGGGACCCTTTGGTATTCCAGTCGATGACGTTGCCAATTTCCACGCGCTTCGCGGCATCGCCCGCCGAAAGCCGGATGGTCTGGACAAACTTGGAGCCTTCGGTCTCGCGTGACACCTCGAGGGCCACGCGCGCCGGACCGTTCTCGACGATCCGAATCTGCGCCGGCCCACCCACATAGGCGCGCGGCGGCCGCGACTGGTCTTCCCAATCCATGTTCCAGGCGGGATACTGCACGGGTTTGTCGGTCTTGATTTCCAGGCGCGCCGGAGTCAAGAGAAGATCCCTCTTAATGGTCTTGTCGAAGATGCTGGCGATGTCGCCGTTCGGGTCGATGGTGACGCGATAGCGCGCGTTTTCGAGCGACGACCCGGTCACTTTGAGCGTGGAGCCGGCGGCGGGAGTCTCGGCGGGCTCGACGTCGTACACGGCGTAGCCCACCGAGGGCGCTTTGGCCACGAACAGGACTTTGCCGTTCGACAACTGCGCGGGCACTTGCTTGCCGTCCGGCGAGACGACGCGCACGGCCTTGGGTGTGCCGCCAGGGAAGGAGACGGCGGCTTCCACCACGTCCTCGCGCGCCACGTTCAACGGATTGTAGACCACAATGGCCGCGCCCTTGGCTTGCGTGTCCATGCCGGAAGCGACCGCTTCGGTGGCGCTGGCCATGACGCCGGCGAACTGGTTCATGGCCAGCACGTCGTCGTTCCAGGAATACTCGAACGCTTTGGGCGTGGCGGTGCCGGGCGTGATGTCGTGGAACTGCCCGCCCATCACCAGCGTCCAGGCGTTGTTCAGGCGATCCAGGGGATACGTCCGGCCACCCAGCAGCTCGGCGGCGACGGAAGCCTTCTCGGCGGCATCGGCCAGTAGCTCGTTCTTGCGGTTCCACCGCTTCTGGTAGGCTTCCGACGTGAGGGACCCGGCCGAGTGGTTGGTCAGCTCCATCTCGCCCTTATAGCGCGGCAGCCGGGCTGTCTGGTTGGGCTTGATATCGAGGAACATCTGTTCCGCCGTGGCGGAGACCACGTGCAGCGGGGCATTCTCGGCTACGGTTGCCTCCAACAATTTGACGGAGGCTTCATCGGGAGCGCCGCCGACGTCGCCGGTGCCGTAGTAGTGATAATCCGTGAACAGGCCGCTCACCTTGCCATCCAACTGGACACGTGCGGGCCAATCGACGCGCCGCGGGCCGGGACTGGCGGGACTCGCGCCGAGGTCCGTGGTTATGGGGGCGCTGTAATCGCCGGGGTTGAGGGCCGCAATCACGCTCTTGCCATCGGGCCCCTCCCAGATGCCGACGTTGAACGGGGTGCCGAGCGGCGTCTGCTCCGGCGAATTCGGGCCGCCGGCCGGGGCCGAAGATCCCCACGTCAGTTTCTGCGTCGAGAAGCCCCGGATGCCCGCGTGAGCCAGAATGCTGGGCAACGACGCGGGGAAGCCGAAGCAGTCCGGCAGCATGTATTCGGCGCTGGTCTTGCCGAAGTCGCGGCGGAAATACTGCTTGCCGTAAAGCACCTGGCGGATAATCGACTCGGCGGAGGGCGAATTCACGTCGTTTTCCTCCATCGACGATCCCGCCGGAAACCAGCGGCCGGCAGCCACGTACTTTTTGACCTGGGCGTAGTCGGCCGGAAAGTACTCCTTCATCATGCGGTAGCGGTTGGCGCCGCTGAAATTGAAAATATAATGCGGGTACTTCTCAAACAGCGCGAAGTTGTCCCGCATGGTGTTCAGGATGTACTGGCTGATGGTGGTCGGGTATTCCCATCGCCACTGTGTGTCGAGATGGGCATAACCGACCACGTACAGGGTCGGCTGCTTCGTCAGATCCGGGCCGGCCGGCTTGGCTGCCTGGCCCCAGGCTGTGCCGAGCACCACCAGGCAGGTCAATAGTATTCGTCGCATGAGCACCTCGCCACTCCCGAGACTAACTCGCGGCGGGGGCGGAGACAAGGGCCGCAGGATGCGGCCGGACGAAGGGATGATAGCTGGCGGAGAGGGGGAGATTCGAACTCCCGGTACCCGTAAAGGTACTCCCGCTTTCGAGGCGGGCGCGATCGACCACTCTGCCACCTCTCCGCGCTGAGAATTCCAGTTTAGCATGACCGGTTTGAACACCGGCGAGGACGTCCCAGGCCGGGTGCGCGACATGGGAATGAACAACTCAGGAAAGCCCGCGTCAGACACATGAATCCGTGCGTACCAGATACGCACGGCGCGCTAGTAGCGCCGGCGATCTTGTGTGTGCCCCAAAGGGGCTGGTTACCAGTGGGGGAAGGACCCACTCGAACAGTTGATGGTTAGATTCGATAGCTGGCGAGCGGCCCGCTCTGGAAACGGGGCGGGTCGAAACCTCGCGACAAAGTCCACGCATGGTGGGCGAGCAATCTGGCAGGCCGTAACGCGGGTAAAGCTCGAGCAGGCCTCGAAAGCGGCAATGTGGACGCCGACCCGTCGCAAGATCGGGGAAGGCAGAACCGATGGGGAAGAACCCGGCGCGGGAGCGCGCTACAACGATAACCGTCAAGTACCCATCCGGTCCACCGGGGTAGTGAGCACGGCATGCCAGAAAGGTAATCGAGCATCAGTGGGGGAGGCCCGGGATGGTCGCGGGGTCGCGAACCGCGAACGTCGCCAGAAAGGGCGGCGGACCCTCTGGGCGTCGGAAAGGGCCAGATGTACCGGGGAAGCCGGGTAACTCCGGGGGAGGAAAGGACCGGTGAGTGGCGATGAGCCTGGCAACACCGGATAAAATCCGGGACCTGCAGATCAAGCTGTATCGAAAGGCGAAGAATGAGCCGGAATTCCGCTTCTATCAGCTCTACGACAAGGTGTACCGCGAGGACATTCTGATCCACGCGTATCTGCTGGCGAAGTCCAACGAGGGCGCGCCGGGAGTGGATGGGGAGAGCTTCGAGGCCATCGAGTCGAGAGGACCAGCGGGACTGATGGAATGGTGGAACGGACTCGGGAAGGAACTACACGACAAGACGTACAAACCGGGGTACCCTCTGGGTCGCGTGCGGAGGGTCATGATTCCGAAGCCGGGGGGCGGGGAGCGCGCGCTTGGAATCCCGACCATCAGGGATCGGGTGGCGCAAACCGCTGTAAAGCTGATTATGGAACCGATCTTCGAGGCGGATTTGGAGCCGAATGCTTTCGGCTACCGTCCGAACCGGAGTGCGCAGGATGCGATCCAGAAGGTGGATGAACTGCTGCATCAGGGCTACACGGACACGTTTGCGTGCGTGCCGCATCGTGGACGCGGATCTGTCGAAATACTTCGACACCATTCCACACTCCGAGCTTATGCAATGCGTGGCTCGGAGAATCGTCGATAAGCACATGCTGCATTTGATCAAAATGTGGCTGAAAGTGCCGGTCGAGGAACGGGATGAAAAGGGGAAGAAGAGGCTAACGGGCGGCAAGGACAATGATCGCGGCACCCCACAAGGTGGTATGATCAGCCCCCTGCTCGCGAACCTGTATATGAACCGGATGTTGAAGGGATGGCGTCAGACCGGGCGGACGGAGCAGTTTCGGGCGCGAATCGTGAACTACGCGGACGACTTCGTGATTCTCAGTCGCGGCCAAGCGGCAGAGGCACTGAAATGGACACGCGGGGTGCGGGAGCGGCTGGGACTGACACTGAAGGAGAAGAAGACGAGCCTCCGGGATGCACGGCGGGAGCGATTCGACTTTCTGGGCTATACATTTGGGCCGCACTGCAGCGGGCGGACTGGCAGGGAGTACATCGGGTACAGTCCATCGAAGAAGAGCGTGGGCAAGATGAAGCGGAACGTGGGGGAGCATGGCAATAACCGCCCCTGGGGGGAAGTACGGGACCGGCTGAATCAGAAGTTGAGAGGCTGGCAAGCATACTTCGCACTGGGGAGTACGGCGCGGGCGTATCGGGCGCTCGACGAGTACGTTGAAGAGCGGGTACGGCACTTTCTGAGACGGCGGCACAAGGTGTCCACGCAAGGCACCCGCCTGTTTTCCATGACACAGGTTTACGGGCCATGGGGGGTGTTTCGCCTCCGAGGTCCGCTATGTGCGGCCGCTTCGTGAGCCTGCGATGAAGCCAGTCGGAAAGCCGGATGCGGGAAAACCGCACGTCCGGTTTGACGAGCGGGGTTGGGAAACGGGGCGGCGCCTGGCGTCAGCACCCGCGCCCAACCTCGACTCTACCGCCGGTGGGTTCCGGTCCGGACGAACCGATCGGCGACAAGATCGCCGGCGCTACCTTTCGTGCCTGCCGCGTCCCGACTCGGGACGCTCTTTGCGGCACGCCCCCTACTCAAGCCAGCAATTCCTGAGCGCGCATCACCCGGTCGCGCACCTGCACCCCGTGGGGACAGTCGACCGAGCACGAGCCGCAGTCGCTGCACCGGATGCCGCGCACCTGCTCCGGCAGCTCCAGGAACTTCTCCCGAGCCAACCCGAATTGCCCGTAGCCCTCCACGTAGGTCAGGAAGCGCAGCATGTCCGCCACCGGAACGCCCTTGTCGCACACGCCGCCGCACGCTCCGCACATGCGGCAGTACATCGGGCTGATGCAGGCCAGTAACTGGTTCAGCAGCTTATCGTCTTTCTCCGTGTACGGCTCCGCCATGGCACGCAGGTTCTCGTCGAGCTGTTCGTGATCGGTCATGCACACGATGGCCGTATCCAGGGACTGGTTCTTCAGGGCCCACTTGATGGCCGCTAATGGCCCGCCCTCCGTGCTGAACGTCTTCTTCACCGCGCTCTGCTCCGCCCCATAGAGCCGGTCGCCCCGCGAGACCCGGCTCAGCCCGCCCGCCAAGGTCTTCATGGCCACGATTCCCATGCCGGCCTTCCGCGCCGTCTGAATGGCCGCGGTCATGTCCGCGGCGCGCGCCGGTTCATTGTCCAGGTTCACGTTCCGCATGGCGAAGTTGTAGGTGGTGAGGACCACGTCGGTCTGCCCCTTCTTGACCAGGAACGCCAGCATTTTGTCCATGTTGTAGTGCGTGCTGACGCCGGCGAACCGGATCTTCCCGGCCTTCTTGGCGCTTTGCTGGGCTTCGAACAGCTCGTCGGGCACCTCGGCCGGCGTGCTCCGGTTGTGCAGGTACCAGATGTCCAGGTAGTCGGTGCCCAGTTCTTTCAGGCTGGTGTCCAGATCGGCCAGAACTTCCTTCGGAGTCTTGCCAATCGACTTGCTGGAGATGACCAACTGCTTTCGCTTGCCCTTGATTGCCCCACCCAACATGCGCTCGTTGTTTCCCGACTGGTACCCGCGGGCCGAGTCGAAGTGGATGATGCCGAGGTCGGCCGCCCTCGTGATCACGGACGGGTCGGACGCGGTCATGCACCCGAATGACAGCGACGTGATCTTCAGACCGGTCTTCCCCAGCGTCCGATAAGTGAGTTTCACCTTCTCGGGTGCTTTCTGTGCAGATGCTTGCGCAGGCAGCGGAGTGGCGGTGGGCTTCGCCAGCCCGGCGGCGGGCAGAGCCAGCCCGGCAGCCAGAAAATTACGGCGCGACGACTCGGAATTCATCGAGACTCCTTCCTTCCACCAGCGATTATAGCGTCCTATTTCGGTGACAGGCTACGCAACCCCCAAATCGCTCGGCCGCTGGCTTTTGGGAGTTGCGTAGCCTGTCACCGAAATAGATTTGTCACTCCGGCCGCTCCGCCCCGCGCAGCCGGAACATCACCTGCAACCCCTTCCTCCAATCCGCCGCCAGCCCGACCCGCTCCACTTCGATCGCCGCCGCGAAGTAACTCAGTATCGTCTCCGTGCTGGGATGAAATTCCAGCGACGGCGAAACCAGCAGCAGCTTCGGCGGCTCCGGCCGCAACAGCACGCCCGGGAAGTAGCCGTGCGCGGTGAATTCGCCGCGGTCCAGGTGCCATTTGACGCGAATCCAGTAGTCCAGTGCTTGTAGCGGCAGATGCAGGTCCGCCGACGCTTTCAGTTCCACCACCGTCAGGCGGCCCGTGCGGTCGGTGGCCAGCAGGTCCAGGATGCCGCGGTCGCCACCGGCGAAAGCCGGCACCTGGTCGTAGATCGGGTCGCACACGAGCGTTGCGTCCAGCGTCTCGATCTGCGCGCGCGCTTGCGATTCCAGCCACGCCTCCGGCGATTGCCGGTAGAGCGGGTTTCCGCGGTCTTCGGCTTCCGCCGAGCGGGCGCGGTCGAGTTCCTCCACCAGGCGCTCGATTTCACCGGTGTGATGCTCGCGCGCCTGACGCCGTCCCGCCAGCCCGAACAGCAGCTCGCCGCCCCGAAGTTCGGCGAACTCGAGGCCGCGAACGCGCAGGCTCACGCGCCCGTCATGTTTGACCACCCGCTCCACGCCGGGCAAAGAGGTGATGCGCTGCCACGTCTCCAGCAGGTTGGGCGCGGGCCGGCGGCAAGGCTCCAGGCGCGTGTCCAGGTTGCCATGGTCGCGCGGGTCGATGCGCACCACGAAATCCTGTTCGCCATAGGTGAACAGCTCGAAGCGCGCGGCCGCGGGGTCCAGGCACAGCAGGCGCAGCGCGGCGGCGCGCTCGTGTCCCGCCGGAACGTAGATGGCCAGCCCCTCCACCGCCACCCGCCGCTCCCTCCCGCGCAGGTACGTGAGCCAGATCAGGCCGAACGAAACCACCGCCGCCGCGTCGCCTTCTGGCGGGCAGGCAATGGCCGCCCAGCCGTGCTGCCCGTGGCGCAGAAAGGCGCGCGGGAAGGCCGGCGAGAGGCTGAATTCCAGGTTCGCCTCGGCGCTCAATTCCGCTACCTTCCACTCCGGGAACTGGTGGCGCAGAAACAGGCGGAAGCGCTCGCGGAATACCAGGCGGCCGCTGCGCCGGCCCAGGTCGGCTCCGGCGCGCCGGGCCAGGTCGAGCAGGAATATCTGCCCTTCGCGGCGGGGGAATCGCTCCACGCTGATTTCCAGCCGCGCGCTCGTCGCCGCCTGGATCGCCGTGACGCGCCGCGTCAGGTTGCGTGTGCGGTCCCAGGCCTGCAACGTCAGACGCCCGCCGCGGAGATCGAGCGCGAAATTATCTTCCGTGATCGGAAGCAGTTCCTCGCCCGGTTCCAGCAGCGCCGGCTGTTTCGCGCTCTTAACAAATGCCGCTATCGCCGCGCGGATCTCTTCCATACTAGCCAAACTTCGCCGCCCGCCGCTCCGGCCCCAGCGCCGTGGCAATGGCCGCCATCAGGAACACCGTGGCGGCCGTTACCGCCATGGCTACCGCGTAACTGGTGCGGCGCGCGAATACCGCCTCGATGTAAGCCACCGAGCTGGCCAGCAGCACGCCGCACTGGTAACCGAAGCCCGGCAAAAATCCCCGCACCGAGTCCGGAGACAGTTCGGAAAGGTGCGCCGGCACCACGCCCCAGGCGCCCTGAACCATGAACTGCATCACGAACGCCCCGGCCACCAACAGTGTCACCGATGGCGAGAAGGCCCACATGGGAATCGCCAGCACCGCCGCCAGCAGCGCCATCACCATCGAGCGGCGCCGCCCGATCCGGTCCGAGAGAAATCCGAAAAGCGTCCCGCCCATAATCGCGCCCACCATGGAGAACGCCGTCAACCCGGCGCGCCCCGCCACGTGAAATCCCCATTGGCGTTCCAGAAAAGTCGGGTACATGTCCTGCGTGCCGTGCGATGCCAGGTTCATCGCCGCCATGAGCACGGCCATGTAGAGACCCATTTTCCAGTTCGACAGGATGGCCCGGCCCAACTGGCCCCAGCTTTCGTGCCGGGTCTTCTTCCACACTTCCGACTCTTTCACGTGCGTGAACACGAACAACGCCAGCAGCGCCGGCAACCCGCCCAGGAAGAACAAGGGCCGCCAGCCCACGCGAGGGAAAACGAAGAAATAGCATACGGCCGCCAGCAGGTAACCCATGGCATAGCCCTGCTGCAGGAACCCCGAGAGCAACCCGCGCAGCCTTGCCGGCACCTTCTCCATGGCCAGCGACGCGCCCACGCCCCATTCGCCGCCCATGCCGATCCCAAATAGCGCCCGCAGCAGCATGAACACCGTGTAATTGGGCGCCAGGCCCGAGAGCACTTCCATTACCGAGTAAAAAACCAGGTCGAACATCAGTGGCAAGCGGCGCCCATGGCGGTCGGCCAGCAGGCCGAAGAAAAAGGCGCCCACGGGACGGAAGACCAGCGTGGCGGTAATCGCCAGAGCCATGGCCGCGTCGGACTTATGAAACTCGCGCCCGATGGCCGTCAGGCAGAAGACCACCAGGAAGAAATCGAAGGCGTCGAGCGTCCAACCCAGGTAGCCCACCAGCAGCGCGGCGCGGTGGTCGCTGGCCCCCGGAGTTTCAGCCGGTGTCACGCGCTCGCCTTCCGCCGCAGCGCCGGCGCCACCGCCCATACCACCGTCACCGCCAGCACGCCCGCCACCATCCACCCCTGCCGCTCCAGCGCCGGATTCCCGGTGCCGAACAACTCCATCATCGCCGGCCGCAGCGCCATGGCCCACAACACCAGCGCATAGGCCAGGTAGTTCTTGCGCGCGAACAACAAGCAGAACAGCACGGCACACCCGGCCCAGATGGCGGTCATGGCATACTGGAGCGCGAACTCGCCCGGCGTGCGGATGTCTCCCGAGAGATTCACCGAAAGCGCCGCCAGTGCCAGCAGAGCCAGCATCCACCATTTCGGCAGCTTCTTTATGACAATCGCGATCAATGCCAGCGTGGCCGCGCTCATCAGCACCGACCGCGCGGCTTCCGCCACCGCCGCCAGGGCCGGCGCTCGGCTGACGATGAGGTCCGGGCTGGCGATGGCGAATAGCGCCTGCGCGTGATGGTGGTCCATGAGCATGGCGTCGTGTTGATTCAGGAGAATCGCGAGTCCCGCCGCCGCCAGCAGCGCCGCCGCCGCATCCAGGCCCAGCAGCCCGCGGTTCGCCGCGCGCAACGCTCCCATGCTCTCCGGATAGAACAAAGCGATCAGAGCCGCCGCCGCGCCCAGCATCAGGAACATGAAGATCGCGCTTATCAGCAGTGTCATGTACAGGACGGCCTGATAGGTTTCCAGTGGAATCGCGGTGTCATAGCCTCTCAGCATGAGCTCGAACGAAAGCAGCGTGCCGAGTGCGAACAGCAGCGTCGCGGGCACCGCCAGCCGGATCGCCCCGCCCCACCGCACCAGTCCCTTGCGCGTGGCTTGAATCAGCAGCCACAGCCCAAAAACCACCGCCGCCGCAATCGCCCCGATGCGCAGCGCCATCAGCACGATCGAGAGCGCGTTCTGCCGCTCGCGGCTGCGCTCATAAGCTTCCGGGATCTTCCAGTACGACCGCAGCGTGGAGACGCGGTCCCCGGCCACATCGATATGTACCCGGTAGTGCGCTTCGTCCACGTTGCGCGGGTCGCCGGCGCGCGCCTCCCATTCCATCACCCAATCGGTCCGTGCTTTCTTTTTCTCCGATGTGACCTCCTTCAACTCCATGGCCGCCAGGTCCCATCCCTCGGCCGCGGCAAACGCGGAGGCCGTCTGGCGCGCTTGATTCACGGAAATGTCCGCCCCGGGGCGGTCTTCCGGAATGGTGTGCGTGAACCCCAGCACCTTGCCGGTTTCCGGATGCTCCGATACCGTGACTTCTTCCTGGTCCAGCGACTTGAAATAACGCGTCATCCAGTGCTCCACCGGCCGATACCGCTCGAACAGCTTCGAGACGACGCTCACGGGCCGCCGCTCCAGAAAGTACTTGCCCGCCAAACTGTCCTCTCCGCCCCAGTGCGTGGCCGGGTAGGTCACGTGGCGAAAGCTGCCGGCGTCCAGGCCCTGCTGCTTCAGGAACGCGTCCGCCCCCGCGCGCGCCTGCTCCGCCGGGATCTTGTATTTGGGCGATTCGCCGAAGCGGTTCACCGGAATCAGCAGGCTGAGCAGGCCCGCCGCGAAGATCGCGACAGCCGTCAGCCGCACGCGGTTGCTGAGCGGCCGGTACTCCATGGTCGCAGCCGCGGGCGCGGCCGGCGCGGCTTCCACCGCTTCCTTCGCTGCGGCGCGTTCATCCGCGTTGAGCAGCCCGCCCTCCGGCTGGAATCCGCCGCGCCACCAATAGGCCACCAGCGCCGCCACCAGCGGCAGCACCACAATCCCCGCGCTGGCCGCGCCCGAGAGCCGGAAATAGAGGTTGTGCGAACGCACCAGCAGCAGGGCCGTGTAACCCGCATCCATCGAATAGTGCCACACCAGCGTCGGCAGGATGCCCCAGCGCAGCATAATCAGCCCCAGCGCCACCCCGCCGATGCCCACCTCCACGCCGCGAATATAGAACGGCTGCTGCGGATATCCGGCGTGGCCGAAGCCCCAGATGAACGCCGCCAGCACCACCGCTACCGGAAGGTACCGCACCAGTTTGTGCAGAAACGGGATGGCGAACATGCGGAAGAGTCCCTCCTCCGAAACCGCCGGGAAGAATCCGAAGAACAGCACGAACAGCCATGGGAAGCGCGTGTTGAGCAGATTGTCGTAGGGAACATCCGCCGGCGACCAGGCGCCGAGGCGGTACGCCACAATGTAGAACGCCGTCTGGTAGGCAATGAAAATGCCGGCCAGCGTGATGCCTAAAATCACCCCCAAAAAGAAGCGCTTGGTGCGTAGCCCGCGCGGGCGGAACAGATTGCCGAACGAAATCTGGTTCGGAAGCGCTTCCCTGTAGAGCGTCTCGGCGCCCGCGATCAGCACGAACAACAGGCCCCCCGATCCCAGCGCCGAGAGCAGGGCTTGCAACAACTGTTGCGACAGGAAACTGCCGTAGGAATCCGTGGTCGGGTACCCGAATTCGTTCACCGGAAACTGGTTCAGGCTGGCGCACAGCGAGAGCGCCATGCCTACCAGCCCCACCACCGCCGCCCGCCGCCACCGCACGTCCTGGCGCCGCACCCGCATCACGATCACCACCACCAGGCCCAGCATCAGCGCCACCAGCAGCGCTGAATCCACCATCTGCGCCACGTCGTTCTTGGAGCGCAGGCGCTCGTAATCGCGCGTCCACTGTTCCGGAATTTTGAGATACTCGCGGTACCCGCCCACTTCATCGCCCAGAACCGCCACCGTCATCCGGATGGTGGCGTCGTGCAGATTGAAGTCGCGCTCTTTCCACGTGAACTCGCGATCCACGCGATGCGGCCGCGTCTGGTCCGATTCCTCCACGAATTCGAGCGACGCCGGTTCGCGATGCAGGCGGCTCCGCAGGAAATCCTCCGCCAGGGCGCGCGCCTGTTCGGCCGTCGCAGCCGGACGCGCGGCCTCTTCGGGAATCTCGTGGCGGAAGCCCGCCAGCTCGCCCGCCGGAGTGATTTCGACGCCGTATTCCTCCTTCTGCTGCGGCCGGAACCATCGGTACTCCCAGCGCCACAGCCGGATGCGCGTGCCCATGAGCCGGTTGGCCTGCTCCAGGCCGGCTTCGCGCTCCAAGAACGTCTTGGCCTCGTCGTCGTAACTGAAGCGCGAGGCCTGCCGGTAGCCCTCGACATGGTATCCCTGCCCGGCCAGAAAGCGCCCGGCGAGAACCTGCGCATCGTCGCGCCCCACCCGGAAATCGATCGAGGCTTCCGGAAAAGCCCGGTAGAAGTTGCGTACCGAATACCAGGCGGCCCCGGCAAACAGTACCACACAGACCGCGATGAAACGATAATCCGATGTGCGCAGCCGTTCTCTCATTGTGGTGACCTCTTCGCTGCCCAATGGATCCCGATTCCGCCCAGTATGAAACGACGCGTATCCACCGCATGGTATCCCGTGCGGCGCAGCAGGGAGGAAAACTCGTCAATGGATACAAATGTTCTGAGCGAATCGGGAATATAGGTGTAAACCCGCGGCTGCCCGTGCAGCAACAGGCCAAAGAAGGCGCCCTGCGCGTAGAGCCAGCCGAGATACAGCCGCCGCAGCCAGCGGTTCGCATGCAGGAAAAAGTCCAGGCTGACCAGCATCCCGCCGGGACGGGTGACCCGCTCGATTTCCCGCACCACCGCCTCCAGGTTGCGAAAATTACGCAGCCCGTAGCCGATGAATACGCCATCGAAAGACCCGTCGGGAAACGGCAGCGATTCCGCGTCGGCGCACACCGCGCGAGCAACGCCGCGCGCCCGCGCGAGTTGCAGCATGCGCTCGGTCAGGTCCGCGGACACGGCCCGGGCGCCGGGGTACCGCCCCGCGGCCAGAAGCGAAAAGTCCCCCGTGCCCGATGCCAGGTCGAGCACCAGCGCATTCTCCGGCAGCACCGCCCGCGTGACGCAGACCTTCTTCCAGTGCCGGTCCATCCCATACGAAAAAACGCGCGTAAAGAAGTCGTAGCTGGGCGCTATCGTGTGGAACATGGCGCTCATCCGGCGCCAATCCCGCTTTTCAACTGGAATCTTCACTAATGAGCAGAATTGTAGCAGAGCTAAAGAATCATGGCCACGGATGAACACGGATAAAACAAAAAATCTCAGGGATCTTGTGTTTCTTATCCGTGTTGATCCGTGTTCATCCGTGGCTAAATTGTATTTTTCTTGGGTTGCGAGGGCCGCATCTCAATCCGGCTGATCATGGTTCGTGCCGGCATCCCCAGCACTAGCGCCACCGCCTCGGCCACGTCTTCCGGAGCGATCATCCAGCTTGTGTCGCCGCCGCGCCTGGCGGGGTCGCCCGAGAATCCCGTGTCCACGGTGCCCGGCATGATGTAACTGACCCGAACATTGTCGTAACGGTGGTCCAGCATCATGGCTTCGCTGAATCCGTTGAGTCCGAATTTGGATGCGTTGTAGCCCGCGCCGCCGCTGAACGCGTTCTTCCCCGCGAGGCTCGAAATATTGACGATGAAGCCGCCGCCGCGCTTGGCGAAGCGTTCCAGCGCCTCCCGGGAACAGTAGAACGGCCCGTTCAGATTGAGATCGATATTGCGATGCCACTCCTCCGGCGTCATCTGGGCCACCTTCCGGAAGACCCCTTCGCCGGCGTTGTTGACCAGAATGTCCAGCCCGCCGAATTCCCGGTCCACGGCCTGGAAAAACTCGCCGACCTGCTCCACCTTGGTGACATCCGCCGCATGTCCCGCGATCCTCCCCAGCGGCTGCATCTCGCCGACCGCGCGCGTTACCGATTCGCCGCTGCGCCCGCAGATAGCGACCGCCGCCCCCTCGCGCAGAAGCCGCTCGGCGATGGCGCGCCCAATCCCTCGCGTCCCCCCGGTCACGATTGCGATCTTGCCTGAAAGTGTTTCCATATTTAGATTGTAGAGGCAGCCGCGGATTCGCGGGAGATCCCGGCTGGCGGTGTATACTGAACAGGACTTAATGACGACTGCGGAGGAGCAACCGGCCCGCCGCCGTTGGCCGGCCATTCGAGGTCTTCGCTGGTGGATCGTGGGAATGGTCTGTCTCGGGACCATCGCCAATTATCTGACGCGCAATTCCCTCGCCGTGATGGCCCCGCAACTGAAATCCAGTCTGCATTTCACCACCCAGCAATACTCCTATGTCGTCGCTGCATTCCAGCTTGCCTACACCGTGATGCAGCCGGTCTGCGGCTTCATCATCGACACCCTGGGGTTGCGGTTGAGTTTCGCCCTCTTCGCGGTTGCCTGGTCCGTTACCGGCGGCCTGCACGCTCTCGCCCGCGGTTGGCCATCGCTCGCCGCGTTTCGCGGAGTGCTCGGCCTTACCCAGGCGTCGGCCATTCCCGCTGGCGTAAAGGCCGTCGCCGAGTGGTTCCCCGGCAAAGAGCGCTCCGTCGCGATCGGGTATTTCAACGCAGGAACCTCCGTGGGAGCCTTGATCGCGCCGCCCGTCGTGGTCTGGTTGGTGCTCCACTACGACTGGCGGACGGCTTTCGTGGTCACTGGCGGCGTGGGCATTCTGTGGGCCGCCGCATGGTGGCTCATCTACAGAGCGCCGGCCGATCATCCAGCATTGCTCCCCGCCGAGCGCGACTATATTCTGGCGGACCGCCCGCCCGTCAAGCCAGGCTCTCGCGTTCCGGCTCGGGAAATCTTGAGACGCCGCGGTTTCTGGGGCATTGCTCTCGCCCGATTCCTGGCCGAGCCAGCCTGGCAGACATTCAATTTCTGGGTTCCGCTCTATCTAGCCACCGCGCGCCATATGGATTTGAAGGGCATCGCCCTGTTCGCCTGGCTTCCCTTTCTGGCGGCGGATGTCGGTAGCGTTCTCGGCGGCTACCTCTCGCCCTTATTGATGCGCTGGTGCGGCCTCACCCTGGTCGCCTCCCGCGTGGCGGGCGTCTCGATCGGCGCTGTCATCATGCTTGCGCCCGGCTGTGTGGGGCTGGCCGGCACACCTTCCATCGCCATTGCTCTCCTCTGTCTCGGCGGCTTCGCTCACCAGATCATATCCGGCCTCCTCAATACCCTGACCATCGACGTCTTTTCCGAACAAGAGGTCGCCACTGCCAATGGTCTTACTGGAATGGCGTCCTGGACCGGCGGTCTTTTGTTCTCGTTATTGGTCGGGGCTCTCGCGGAGCGGGTGGGTTACGGTCCGCTGTTCGGATGTCTGGGAGTCTTCGATTTGCTCGGAGCGTCCATCCTGATCGCATGCATACGTCCACGGTGGCGTCTACCATGACCACTTATTCCACGGTTTACAATCCTCCGTTGTTTCGCGTCGGTGCCAGGTCCCGCGGTTGCATCGACCTTGCCGGTTCGACGCCCGCCACGGCGCATGTCTTTATTCTCGAAGACGACATAGTCAGGGTCATGGTGCTGCCCGATGGCGCCATTCACCAACCCGTGACTTGGGCCATCGCCCCGGGATTCGACGACGTTCCCGTCGAGGGCCGCGATCGTTTCGACCTATCGGGTTTCACGTGTCCCGATTTTACCCTGGATGAGCAGCCCGGCCGCATCGCTATTCAGACCTCGCAAGTCCGCCTGACTGTCGACTTACTCGGATTTTTCTGTCACTGGGAAGTCTGCGTAAACTGCCAATGGCTTGAAGCCGCCCGCGATCGCCCCACGCAAGCCTATAACTTCGGCTGGTGGGATGACAAAGCCTATCATTACCTGGCTCGCGACCGCACTGAGATGTACTTTGGTCTGGGCGAGAGGTCCGGCGATATCGACCGCGCCGGCCGGCGGTTCCGTATGTGCAATATCGATGCCATGGGTTATAGCGCGCGGACCTCCGACCCGCTATACAAGCACATCCCTTTCTACATCACCTGGAAACGTGGGGCAGGCGCTTCCGCCTGCCAACCCGGCCTGGCATTCGGCCTCTTCTACGACACCATGGCCGACTGCACCTTCGACTTCGGCTGCGAACTCGACAATTACCACGGCCTGTATCGCTATTTCTCCGCCGACCACGGCGATCTCGACTATTACTTCCTCGCCGGCCCCGCGGTTGCCAGCGTGTCGCGCCGCTTTACCTGGCTTACCGGACGCCCTGCTTTTATGCCCCGATGGGCCTTAGGTTACTCCGGCTCGACCATGAGTTACACCGACGCTCCCGATGCCCAGAAGCGCATGGGAGAGTTTCTCGAGCACTGCGCCCGCCACCGCATTCCGTGTAGCTCGTTCCATCTTTCCTCGGGCTATACCTCCATCGGCGGCAAACGTTGCGTATTCACCTGGAATCGCGAAAAGTTTCCGGACCCGGCGGCTTTTGTGCGCAGCTATCTGGATGCCGGAGTCCACTTATGTCCCAATATCAAACCTTGTCTGTTGCGAGGTCATCCGGCATTCGAGGAGGCGCGGCAAAAAGGTCTGTTCCTCAAGGACGAGAGCGGCGAACCGGCATGGGTGCAATTCTGGGACGAAGTGGGCGCCTACCTGGATTTCACCAATCCCCACACCATTCAGTGGTGGAAGGCCAAGGTCAAGTCCGCATTGCTCGACTACGGAATCTCCGCCACCTGGAATGACAATAACGAGTTCGAGGTCTGGTCGCCCCGCGTCTTCGCTCACGGATTCGGAAGGCCCTCGCCCGCGCGCGAGATTCGCGCCGTTCAGCCACTGCTCATGATGCGGGCCTCGCGAGACGCCCAGCGGGAGCACCATCCCGGCCGCAGGCCGTTCCTGGTCACACGCTCCGGAATGGCCGGCATGCAGCGCTACGCGCAAACCTGGTCGGGCGACAACTTCACCTCGTGGGAGACGCTGAAGTACAACATCAAGATGGGCTTGGGCCTGGCCCTTTCCGGCGTCTCCAACACCGGCCACGACGTTGGCGGCTTTGCCGGACCGCGCCCCGATCCGGAATTGTTCGTCCGCTGGGTGCAGGCCGGAATCTTCATGCCGCGATTCTCCATTCACTCGTGGAATGACGATGGCACCGCCAATGAGCCCTGGATGTACCCGGAAGTCACTTCTCGAATCAAGCAATTGATCGATTTGAGAACTTGGTTGACTCCTTACTTGTATCTGCTGCTCTGGCGGTACCGGACCGAGTACGAGCCGGTAATTCGGCCGGCCTTCTACGATTTCCCCGGCGACCCCCAGTGCTATCTCGAGAACGACGATATGATGCTGGGCCCATCGCTGCTGGTAGCCGCCGTGGTGGAGCCTGGCGCTCAAACCCGCGCCGTATACCTGCCCCGCGGCGCCGCCTGGTTCGACGTGTGGTCGGGTGCGCGTTGGGAAGGCGGTCAGTCGGTCGAGTTGCCCGCTCCCTGGGATTGGCCTGTGCTGCTGGCGCGAGCCGGCAGCGTGATTCCGGTTTCCGCGGGCGGCCTTCGCGGCTTTCTGCTGTTTCCGCTGCTGGAAGGTGAGACCTGCGGCCAGAGCTACGAAGACGACGGTGAGAGCGAAGCGTATCGCGAAGACGGGTTTGGGTCTTGGCACGTCGGCGTTAACGGCGATCCCCGCGCCTTGCTAGTGTCAGTTGCCCGTTCGGGCCGATTCACCGGCAGTGGAAACGAGTTGGTGCTGATCTTGCCCGCCAGCGAGCTTCGACCGGTGAACATGTCCGGAGCGCTCCTGCTGGAGGACGATCGCGCCAACGGCCAACGCCGCCTTCGGGTGAGGCTCGTATAGATCCTTGTCCGTAGCCGGCCCTCCGCTCCGCCTTGCTAGAATGAATCCAGCTATGCCTTCCGGCCCGTCCACGTCTCCCGTGCGCCAGATTCTCGAAAACCATCTCTCGCAGTTGTCGCTCGAAGTGGACAGCCTTTTCGCCGTGGCCCGCGAGAACGAGAGGGGCGAGTTCGCCGTCCAGTTGAACCAGGCCGTCCGCCGCATCCGCCAAGCGGCCGATCCGGGCGAGCTCGGCGCCGCGCTGCTGGACGCCGCCGGCGCGTTCTCGAACGGAGTCGCGTGGTTCCGCATTGCCGGGAAAGCCGCTCGCGGCGAGCGCATCCGCGGCGTGCCGGACGAGGCCGCCGAAGCCTTCCACGCGCTGAAAATTCCGCTCTCGTCCGCGGCCGCCCTGGCCGGCGCTGTCGAGAGCCGCGATCCGGTGATTGCCGCCACCACTTCGCGGGAAATCTCCCAGGACCTGGCGAAGCTTCTGGACCACCCGCCCGATGGCCGCGTTTCCATCTTTCCAGTGGTCGTGCGGGACCGCGTCCCCGCGCTTCTATATGCGTGGGGAAGCGTGCAGGGTCCCGCCCTCGAGCTGCTGACCCAGGTGGCTGCCGCCGCCTGGACCGCCATGTCCAATCCGCCCGCGGCCGCCTGGGACCGCCTTCCCCCCGACGAGCAGCACATCCATCTCCGCGCGCAACGCTTCGCGCGCGTGCAAGTGGCCCGGATGCGCCTGTTCCAATCCGACGCCGTGCTCGCGGGCCGCGCCGGGCGCAATCTCTACGATGCGCTCGGCAAATCCATCGATGCCGCGCGCGAGGCCTTTCGCCGGTCGTTCTTCGCGCCCTGCTCGAGTATGGTCGATTACCTTCACCTGGAGCTGGTGCAAACCCTGGCCAATGACGATCCGGACCTGCTTGGCAACAACTATCCCGGCCCCATGGTATAGGGTTTTAGGCGCCACCGGCCTGCTGGCCTGTGTGGGCTTGTGGGGCGCCGCCGCTGTGCGCCCCGCGGATCTCGCCTCTCTGGTTCGCGCTTATCGCGACTCCCCCACGCCCGCCCGGCGCGCGGCCGTGCAGTCCTATGCCGCCGCGCATTCCAAAGATACCAGCGGCGCCCTGGCGCAACTGGCGCTGGGCGTAGTGGCCTACGAGCACAAAGACTATTCCGCCGCCATCGCCGCGTTCCGGAAGGTTCAAAAGCTCCCCCAGATTGCCGATTACACCGCCTGGTATCTCGCGGCCTCGCGTGTCGAATCGAACGATTTCAGCGGCATTGCGGCCGACCTCGCTCCAACCCACACCACCCCATTGCTCTCGCCGCTTTCCGCCAAGGCATGGCTGCTCGAAGCCCGCGCGCTCGAAACCACCCAGCCCGCCGAAGGCGCGCGTATCCTGCGCGAGCTCTACGCCGAACTGCCCCAGCCCGAAGGCGACCTGACGCTGGCCGATTGCTATCGCGCCGCCAACGACCTGGTTCCTGCCGCGGAATCCTACCAGCGCGTGTACTATCTGTACCCCACCGGCGCCGCCGCCACCCGCGCCGGCGCCGCCCTGCTGGCCCTCAAAGATACCATGGGCGACGCCTACCCGCAGCCGCTTCCCCGCCTGATGTTGCGCCGCCCCGATCGCCTGCTGGAGCTTCGCGAGTACGCTCTGGCGCGCTCCGAGTACCGGTCGCTGGTCGATCGAGTCGCCGGCTTGGAGCGCGACCAGGCGCGCGTGCGCATTGGAGAAGCCGATTTTCTCAAAGGCAGCGCCAAGGTGGCCTGCTCCTACTTGCGCGGCCTCGACCTCGCCCCATCGGAGGCCAATGCCGAGCGCCTCTATGACCTCGGCGAATGCGCCCGCCGGCAGGGCGACGATGGCGAGATGATGTCCGCTCTCGATCGCCTCGCCCGCCAGTATCCGAAATCGCCCTGGCGCTTGAAGGCCCTCGTCTCCGCCGCCAATCGCTTCCTCGTGGTGAACCGGCCGGACGACTACTTGCCGCTCTATCGCGCGGCCTACCAGGATTTTCCCGCCGACCCGGCAGCCGCCCTGTGCCATTGGAAGGTAACCTTCCACGCCTATATGCGCGGCGATGCCGATGCCGGCGACCTGCTCCGCGAGCACCTGCGCAACTATCCCGCCCATGCCACCGCCGGGGCCGCGCTCTATTTCCTGGGCCGGCGCGCCGAACAGGAAAGCGATTTCGCCGCCGCCCGAACCTGCTACCAGCGCTTTCCCCAGGCTTTCGAGAGCCACTACTATGCCATCCTCGCGCGCGCGCGCCTCCGCACTCCCCAGATCGCCGGCGCCGCGCCCTCCGCGGAGACCGCCCGGTTCCTGGCGGCGGTGACGTTCCCGCAACCCAATCCCGTGCCCGCCCAAAGCGCCGGCGCCACCACCGCGCGTATCGAGCGCTCGCGCCTGCTCCGAACCGCCGGCCTGGCCGACCTGGCCGATTCCGAGTTGCGCTTCGGCGCCCGCACCGATGGCCAGCCGCCGCTGCTGGCGATCGAGATGGCCGGTGCCGCCGCCGCTCCCCACCAAGCCATGCGCATCATGAAGTCGTTGGCCCCGGAGTATCTGAACCTGGCCCTCAGTCAAGCGCCGCGTAGGTTCTGGGAACTGCTCTATCCGCTCCCCTACCGCGCCGACCTGGTCCGCGCCGCCAGCGAAAAGAACCTCGACCCCTACCTGCTGGCCGGCCTGATCCGCCAGGAATCCGAGTTCGACCCCCAGGCCCGCTCCCGCGCCAACGCCTTCGGCCTGACGCAGGTGCGCCCCACCACCGGCCGCCTCTTCGCCCGCCAGGTGGGCATCAAACGCTTCAGCAGCCGCCTGTTGTTCCAGCCCGCCGCCAACCTGAAGATCGGCGTTTCCATCTTTTCCGCCATGCTCGATCAGAACGGCGGCAACCTGGAGGAGACCCTGGCCGCCTACAACGCCGGTCCCAACCGCGCCGCCGAGTGGCTCGCCTGGAACACCTACCGCGAGCCCGCCGAGTTCGTGGAATCCATCCCCTTCACCGAGACTCGCGATTACGTGCAGGCCGTCCTGCGCAATGCCGACATCTACCGCCGCCTCTACGCGGCGCTACAGTAGTTACGTGCACCGTCGAACATTCCTCACTCTTCCCATGGGAGCCACTCTTATGCAGGCGCAGACGTCCGCCGCCACCCAGCGCGTAATCATCGAGCTTCGCTATTTCCGCATGCGCAACGGCCGCCAGGTGGAGCGCACCACCGATTATCTGCGGCGCGGCCTCCTGCCCGCGTCCGAGCGTGCCGGCATTCACCCGGTCGGGTACTTCAACGCCGTCATCGCGCCCGACGCCCCCTTCATCCTGACGCTGGCCAGCTACCCGTCCTTGGCCGCCCTCGAAACCGCTCGCGAAAAGCTCGCCGCCGACAAGGAGTTCCTGGCGGCGGCCGACGAGTATAATTCCATGACCGAGCTCAGCTACATCCGCATGGAGAGTTCGCTGCTATGGGCCTTTCCCTCCATGCCCGCCGTGGCCGTGCCTCCCACCGACGGGAATCGCGCGGCGCGCATCTTCGAGTTGCGCACCTACGAGGCGCCCAACGATAAGGCCCTGGCGCGCAAGATCAAGATGTTTGGCGATGGCGAGATCGGCATCTTCCGCCGCTCCGGCATGTTGACGGTTTTCTTCGCCCAGACCATCGTCGGCAGCCGCATGCCGAACCTCACCTACATGCTGGCGTATGACGATCTGTCTGCGCGCGACAAAACCTGGCGTGCGTTCTCCGCCGATCCGGATTGGCAGAAGCTGCGCGCCACGCCGGGCCTCTCGGACGCCGAAATCGTGAACAACATCAGCAACGCGATCCTGCGCCCGCTAACCTTTTCGCCCATCCGCTAACCGTAGCGCCGGCGGTCTACGCCGGTGGTTCGCGCACCCAGCCCCGTGCGCGCCCGCTCACGCCGCGGTAAAATCGCCCTTAATGCAGACCACCACATCCGAATCTCTGTATCGCCGCTTGCAGCAGCACCTCGACCGCATGCCGGTCGGCTTTCCGGCCACTCAATCCGGAGTCGAGATCCGGATACTCGAACGCCTCTTTACCCCCGAAGAGGCCGAGATCGCGCTGGAATTGAGCGCCATCCCCGAGCCCGCCGCCACCATCCACAAGCGCTTCAAGTCGCGCATGGCTCTCCCCGAGCTGAAGCAGAAGCTGGACCGGATGGCGGAGAAGGGGAACATCCTGGCTTGGCCTATCGAGGGAGAAGTTCGCTACGCCAAGCTGATCTTCGCCATCGGCATGTATGAGCGCCAGGTCAAGAAGCTGACGCCCGAGTTCGAGCGCGATACCCGCCAGTACATGGAAGAAGCCTTCGGGCAGGCCTTCCACACCAGGAAAACCACGCAACTGCGCATCGTGCCGGTGAACAAGCAGATCGCCGTCGAACGCGGCGTCACCACCTACGACCACATCCGCGCGCACGTGGAAGCCTCGCCCGGGCCTTTTGCCGCCATCCCGTGCATCTGCCGCCACGGTAAGGACCTGTTGGGCGAGAGCTGCAAGCAGACCAAGCTCCGCGACAACTGTTTGATGATCGGAATGGCGGCGCGGTGGGCGGCCGATTCCGGCATGGGTCGGACGATGAGCCGCGAGCAGATGCTGGACCTGCTCGACCAGGCCGACAAGGAAGGGCTCGTCCTCGAGCCCGAAAACACCAAGTCCCCGATGTTTGTCTGCTGCTGTTGCGGATGCTGCTGCAACGTGCTGCTGTCGGCCAAACGCCTCCCCAATCCCGCCGATTACTTCAGCTCCAATTTCTACGCTGTCGTGAACGCGGACATCTGCGAGTCCTGCGGGACCTGCGAGGTGCGCTGCCAGATGGAGGCGATTTCGAGCCCCGAAGGCAAGGCCGTGGTGGACCGTCTGCGCTGCATCGGCTGCGCGCTCTGCGTGACCACCTGCCCCTCCGGCGCGTTGCGGCTCGAGCCCAACGAGAAGCCCAGAACCCCGCCCGACGACACCCAGGCGCTTTACCTGCAGATGTGGCAGGACCGCTGCGGCCCGTGGGGCATGGCGAAAATTGGGATGCGGAAAATGCTGGGTCTGAAAATCTAAGAAATCGATCACAACTATTTTGCGCCCCCATCTCCTTGATTCCAAAGCCTCAGTCCTTCTCAGTCACCCGAAAAGTTACCACCGCCAAGCTACTCTGTGGTGTGGAACGCCTGCTAAAAACCGATCGGGTGTGCGCCATCGCGGCGGCCGCGGCGCACGGCCTCAATAATGAACTGACCGTCATCCTCAACAGCGTCTCGAATTCGATTCCGATGCTCGAACCGGGCCATCCGGCGCGTCCCGACCTGCTGGATCTGCACCTCGCCGTTCTGCGGTGTTCGCGGATCTCGTCGGCCCTGTTGGAATTCAGCGCCCGCAACGGCGCGCGCCCCCCGTCCGCGCCCTTCGACCACCTGGTGAAGGACGAGTGAAAACCGCTACGGCGTAGCGGAAATCCCCCGCTATCTCATTGATTCTGCGTACAGCGGCCGCTACGGCGTAGCGGTTTTTTTATGGAAGACAACAACACTACCGAAGACATCGTCGATTTAGGTGCGTGGTTAGGCCGCAAACAGGCCTTCACCCTCATCGCGGGCCGCTGTTCAGCGGCCACCGTCGTTTGCCTGCGCAAGATCCGGGAAGGCAAGCGATACCGCGCTCTCGGCCTCACCTGGGAGCAGTTTTGCCGCCAGCGCGCTGGTGTCAGCCGCGCGTTTGCGGACAAAGTGATCCTGCAACTCGAGCAACTGGGACCGCTTTATTTCGAGCTTTCCTCCGTGACCCGCATCACGCCCGCCCAGTTCCGGCAGATCGCCGATGCCGTCACCGACGAAGGCCTCTCCTACGCGGGTGAACCCATCGAGATCATCCCGGAAAACGCCCCCATGCTGGCGCAAGCCATCGAGATCCTCACCAGCACCCCCGACTCCGACGAATTCGCACCCGAGACCCCTGAGCAGACCTTTGCCAGAGCCGAGCGTTCCTTGCGCTCCGCCCTGGCCGGCCTGGAGCGCCTGGCCGCGATGCCCCTGGACACCGCCGCTCAGGAAAAGCTCGCATCCACCGTAGCCGCCGCCCGCGCCACGCTCGACCGCATTGTGGGGCAGGATGGCATCCTGCGGCGGATTGTCAATCCGCCTGCCGCTCGACAGGACAGCGGCGCAGATGTGACCCGGAGCTGAATCATGCGAGGATTTATGGAACTCCCGTCCGCTGTGCGGCAATCACATGCAGGAGCACTCTCTTCATGTCACTTCGCAGGACTCTCGGACTTGGTTTACTCGGCATCATGCTGGCGACGCCGCTGATGTATTCCGCCCCTCAGGCAGCCCAGCAGCGGAAGGGCAAGCGAGGCGGGGGTGGCAAGAGGGGCGGGGGTAAGAAGGCGCCCAAAAGGGGCGGCGGCGGCGCCGGCGCATAAGCGGCCATCCGACTCATAGGGGTCGGGAACCAGCCGATCCCTGCGACCCAACCGATTCCGGGGCCCTGGGACACCCACGTTCGGCCGCTTCAGCGGACTCCTCCTTTTCAAAAGCGGCAAACAGTGCGAAGCTGTAGACACATGAGGTTTCTGCTGCAATGCCTGATGCTGGCTTGGGCCGGGTGCGCGATGCTGCGCGCGCAGGGCACAACCGGCCAGCCGCCGGCGCCCGCTCCGGCGCCAGCCGCGGCCGGTCAGAATGCACCCGAGATGGCCACCCGCGTGGAGCCCACGGCGTTCCAGGCCAAGGTGAACCTGGTCATGGTGCCGGTGGTGGTGCGCAATGCTCAGGGGCACGCCATCGGGAACCTCCCCAAGGAGAGCTTTCAGCTTTTCGATAAGGGCAAGCCGCAGGAGATCTCCCGGTTCACAGTGGAAAATACAAGCGCGCCCGGTGGCCGGGAATCGAAGTCTTCAGGAGACCAGCCGGCGGCGAGGCCGGCGGAAAAAGGGCCGCCCGTGGTCGCCCCCGAGCGCTTTGTGGCCTATCTCTTCGACGATGTGCATCTCGCCTTGGGCGACCTGGTTCGCGTGCGCGACGCCGCGGACCGTCACATGGCAACGCTCCAGCCCACGGATCGGGCAGCCGTTTATGCGATGTCCGGCGAGGTCAGCCTGGATTTTACGGATGACCGGACCAAATTGCACGAGGCGCTGCTGCGCCTGCGTCCCGGCGTCATGGTTCGCGCCGGCGCGCTCACCGATTTGGAGCAGAGGACCCTCGCCTCGCTCGCCAATCTGAAGGCGATCATAAAGAGGATGGCGATAGCGCCGGGACAGCGTACGATCATGTTTGTTTCTCCCGGCTTCGCCACCATGGCGCCGGAGTACATCCAGGAAGAGACGGAGATTCTGGAAAGCGCCATCAAGGCCAACGTGATCATCAGCACGCTGGACGCCCGCGGGCTTTATACCGATCCGGCTTACGATGCCAGCTCCCGCGGAAGCGGCGGATCGCTCACCGCGGCCATTGCCCGCGCCAATATTCTGGCGGAATTGGCCGCCGGCACGGGCGGAACGTTCTACCAGAACAGCAACGATCTGGATGAAGGCTTCCGCCGGTTGGCGGCCGCGCCGGAATATGTCTATCTGCTGGGCTTCTCTCCGCAGAACCTGAAGCTGGACGGCAGCTTTCACAGTCTGAGGGTCACGTTGAAGAATGGGGGCAATGTCAGCATACAGGCGCGGCGCGGTTATTACGCTCCGAGACATATGGAGGATGAAGCCGAGAATGCCAGGCAGGAGATCGAATCGGCGCTCTTCTCGCGGGAGGAGATACTCGAACTCCCCATCGAACTGCACACTCAGTTCTTCAAGACCAGCGACCAGGCCGCCAGGCTCGCCGTTCTGGCTCATCTGGATCTGAAGTTATTCAAGTTTCAAAAAGTGGAAGGCCGGAACGGTAACGAAGTTACCCTGGTGTACGGTTTATTCGATCGCGATGGAAACTTCACACAGGGGATTCAGAAGGTTTTGACATTGCGCCTCAAGGATGAAACGCTGGAGCGGTTGGCCCAAGGCGTTACGGTGCGGACCACCTTCGACGTGAAACCGGGCACCTATCTGATCCGGCTGGTGGTCAGAGATGCACAGGAGCGGAAGTTGTCGGCCACCAATGGCGCTGTCCAGATTGAGTAAACCAGTGCGCATCCTCGGCATCGAATCCTCCTGCGACGAAACCGCGGCCGCCGTGGTCCAAGACGGTGACGCCGTCCTCTCTTCCGTGGTGGCTTCGCAGATGTCCACCCACGGCAAGTACGGCGGCGTGGTTCCGGAGCTGGCCTCGCGCGAGCACCTGCGCGCCATCGTCCCGGTGGTCCGCGAAGCTCTAGAGATCTCCGGCACTAAGCTGGAGGACCTCGCCGCCATCGCCGCCACAGTGGGGCCGGGGCTGGTGGGATCGCTGCTGGTGGGCCTCACGTACGCCAAATCGCTGAGCTTCGCCAGCGGCGTGCCGCTCATCGCGGTCAACCACATCGAGGGCCACATTCACGCGGTGGTTCTGGAAGCCAGGCGCGCCGGAACGCCGGTGGAATTCCCCGCCGTGGCGCTGGTGGTGAGCGGCGGCCACACCCACCTGTTCGAAGTCCGCACGGGCTTTGTCTACCGCCTGCTCGGCAAGACGCGCGACGACGCCGCGGGCGAGGCGTTCGACAAAGTGGCCAAGCTCCTCGGCTACTGCTACCCCGGCGGCCCGGTCGTCGACCAACTCGCCCCGCATGGCGACGCCGCGGCCGTGCGCTTCACCTTCGCCAAAATGAAGGGCAACGCGCTCGATTTCAGCTTCAGCGGCCTCAAGACCGCCGTCCTGCGCTGGGTGGAGTCGCACGACATGCAAGCTGAAATCGCCGCCCGCCGCGCGCTGCTGCGCGAAAACCCGTGCCCCACTCCCGAGCAATGGCTGGCCGCCACCCCGCAACGCACGCTCGACCTGCTAGCTTCGTTCCAACACGCCGTAATCGCGGAGTTGCTGACGCGCGCCGCCTCCGCCGCCGAAAGCATCGCGGCGCGCTCGCTCATCGTCGCCGGCGGCGTGGCCTGCAACTCGGGCCTGCGCGCCGCGGCCAACGCCGCCGCCCTGCCGTACCCAGTCTATTTCCCTTCCGTCGGTCTCTCCACCGACAACGCCGCCATGATCGCCGCCGCCGCCTTCCCCAAGCTGGCGCGCGGCGATTTCGCGTCATTCGACATTGCCGCGCAAGCCAACCTCACACTGGCGTGAGTCTCACAACGCCGCCAGCAGCTTGGCAATGAGAGCCGTGCGGTCTGCCATACGGTCGATGAGAATACTCTCGTTGGCCGCGTGCGCGCCCTCGCCGACGCCGCCCAGGCCGTCCAGCGTGGGCACCCCAAGCGCCGCGGTGAAATTGCCGTCCGAGCCGCCGCCCGACTGCGATTCCTCCAGCTCGACGCCCAACTCGCGCGCCAGTTTCCGCGCCATGCGGAAGAGTCGGACAATCCCCGCCGAGCGCTCCATCGGCGGCCGGTTCAGACCGCCGCTGACTTCGATGGTGCACCGCGGGTCATACGGCTTCAACTCGCGGAACTTCTTCTCCAACGCTGGCGCATCCTTCAGACGCCGTACGCGGATATCGATCTCCGCTCTGGCTTCGGCAGCCATCACATTGGAGCGCGTGCCCCCCGCCATCACCCCCGGATTGACGGTAATGCCGCGCTTCAGTTCGGTGAACCCGGCGATGCGCTCGATCTGCCGCGCCAGTTCCAACACCGCGCTCGCGCCGGCCTGAAAGTCCACGCCCGCGTGCGAGGCCTTTCCGCGCACTCGAACTGTGAAATCGCCCACCCCCTTGCGCGCCGTTTTGAGCTTGCCTTCCAGCCCCGTCCCCGGCTCCAGCACCAGCACCGCCTTACTACGCGCGGCGTTCTTCTCGGTGAGCGCACGCGAGGATTGGCTGCCCACTTCTTCATCGGAATTCAATTGCAGCAGCACCTTGCTGCCCGCCGGAATCTCCAGTTCGCGCAGCGCGCGCACCGCGAAAATGAAGAACACGATGCCCGCTTTCATATCCAGTACGCCCGGCCCCCACAGCCGCCCATCGCCCTGCCGGAACGGCATAGTCCGCAGCGTGCCGACCGGCCAAACCGTATCCGCATGCCCGAGCGCCATCACCCGCCCGCTCTTCTTCCGCCCCGGCAACTGGACTTCGCACACCAAGTGTGTGCCAACCATCCTGACTTTGCCGTACGGCGCCACTGTATCCGAGACCAGTTCCACGAACCGGTTGACCGCCGAGGGGTCGTTGCTGGGAGACTCGCACTCCACGAATTGGCAAAGTTGAGTCACCATTTCCGCCTGCCGCGCCCGTGCATAAGAGAGTAAGGAATCCACCGCTGTTATGATAACGACTTCCACGGTCCAAAACCAAAACATCGCTGGCCACGGATGAACACGGATAAGATTTTCTTGGTCTTTGCTTATCCGTGTTCATCCGTGTTCATCCGTGGCTAATAATCTTTTCTTGTTACAATAGCGGCTTCCATGGCGATTTTGGATATCAATGAAATTCGGGCCATTTTGCCCCACCGCTACCCATTCCTCCTGGTGGATCGCATCGTGGAGATGGATGCGGAGCGCATCGTCGGCATCAAGAACGTGACCCACAATGAACCGTTTCTCACGGGCCATTTTCCCGACTTTCCGGTGATGCCGGGCGTCCTCATCGTGGAAGCCATGGCGCAGACTGCCGGCGTGCTGGTTTTGAAGACTGTCCCGGACCGCGACCGAAAACTGGTCCTGCTGGTGGCCATCGAAAACGCGCGCTTCCGCAGGCCCGTGGTGCCCGGCGACACGCTGCGCATGGAAATGAAGGTGCTCAAGCGCAAGGCCAGCGTCGCCAAAATGGCGGGTGTCGCCACCGTCGATGGCCTGGTGGTGGCGGAAGTGGAAGTCATGTGCAAGCTCGCGGATAAGGAAGAGAAGCCGCCGGTGGAAGCGCCGGCCTGACCATGCCCATTCACCCGACCGCCATCGTGGATCCACTGGCGCGGATCGCCGAGAGCGCCGAAATCGGCCCCTATTGCATTGTCGGCGCCGAAGTCGAGATCGGCCCGCGCACCCGCCTGATGGCCCACGTTTACCTGGAAGGTCCCACCTCGGCCGGTGAGGACAACGTCTTTTTCCCCTACAGCACCGTCGGGGTGGCGTCGCAGGACCTGAAGTACAAGGGCGAGCGCGCCGAAACCCGCATCGGGGACCGCAACCGCATCCGCGAGTTCGTCACCATCCATCGCGGCACCGCGGGCGGCGGCCTCGTCACTTCCATCGGCAGCGACAACCTGCTCATGGCCTACACCCACGTGGCCCACGATGTTCACATCGGCGACCGCACCGTGCTGGCCAACGCCGTGACGCTGGGCGGCCACGTAACGGTGGGCGATTGGGCCATCATCGGCGCCTCGACCGGCGTGCACCAGTTCTGCCGCGTGGGGCGGCACGCCATCATTGGCGGCTATAGCGTGGTCACCCAGGACGTGCTGCCGTTTTCCAACACCGTGAGCCAGCGCGATATCAAGGTGTACGGCGCCAACCGCGTGGGCTTGGAGCGGCGCGGATTCGAGACCGGGGTGGTGGAGGCGCTGCAAACCGCGTTCCGGCTTCTGACGCGCTCCGAGCTCAATACCACGCAGGCCATCGAGCGCATTCGCGTGGAAGTTCCCGAAACGCCCGAAGTGGACGAGCTGATCGAATTCATCTGCGCCTCCGAGCGCGGCGTCATTAAGTGATGCGGTACGGCCTCATTGCCGGAAACGGGCGGTTCCCGCTGCTGGCGCTCCAAAGCGCGCAACGCCTGGGGCACGATGTGACCGTCATTGCCATCGAAGAGGAAGCCTCCAAGGAAGTGGAATCGCTGGCGCCGCGCTGCCACTGGATCTCGCTGGGGCAGCTTAGCAGGCTCATCGAAATCCTCAAGCGGGAAGGCATCACAGAGGTGGTGATGGCCGGCCAGGTGAAGCACGCCAGCATCTTCTCATCGATCCGCCCGGACTGGCGCCTGGCCAAGCTGCTGCTCTCGCTGCCATCGAAAAACACCGACGGCCTGATCGGCGGCGTCATCAAAATCCTCGAAGACGAAGGCATCCACCTGCGCGATTCCACTGCTCTGCTCAAACCCCTGCTGGCCAGCGCGGGCGCCATGACGCGGCGCAAGCCGGATAAGGACGAGATGGCCGACGTGGAATACGGCCGGCGCGTGGCCGACGCCCTGGCGGGTCTGGACATCGGCCAGAGCGTCGCGGTTTGCGAGCGCGCCTGCGTGGCGGTGGAAGCCATGGAAGGCACCGACGCCATGTTGCGCCGGGCAGCCTCGCTGGTGAACGGCCGCCGGCTGGCGCTCATAAAAGCCGCGCGGCGTCGCGAGCATCTGCTCTTCGACGTCCCCGTGGTGGGGTCCAACACCATTCCCGTGATGCGCGAAACCGGGACTACCGTGCTGGCGGTGGAGGCCGGACGCACCCTGATGCTCGACCGCGCCCAGATGATCGAAGCCGCCAATGAGGCGGACATTGCCATTGTAGGTCTGAACGAATGACAACCCACCGCTCTCCTAGGAGCCGTGAAGAAATCGCCCGCAAGCGGGCACTGGGCAAGCTAAAGCATGCCCCACCAGGTGGGGCATGCTTTAGCTTGCCCAGTCCTTCGCAGTCGCTTACGTTCGCGGCTGCTAGGTAAGAACATGCCACAAATTCGACTAGCCGTAATCGGCGCCGGGCAATTCGGAAGGAATCACTGCCGCGCCGTCCACGAATCCCCTCGGGCGCAACTCTGCGCGGTGGTGGATACCGATGCGTCCCGCGCGGCCGAGGTGGCGGCCCTCTACGGCGCCGAGCCCCTGGCCGATGCCCGCCAACTCACGGGCAAAGTGGACGCGGCCATCGTCGCCGTCCCCACCACCGTGCATGAAGAGATCGGCAGCATGTTGGCGGAGGCCGGCATCGACATTCTGGTGGAGAAGCCCATCACCCCCGATCTCGCCTCCGCCGGCCGCTTGATCGAGGCCGCCGAGCGCCATGGCCGCATTCTCCAGGTGGGCCACATCGAGCGCTTCAACCCGGCGGTGGTCGAACTCGAGCGCCGCGCCACCCTGCCGCTCTTCTTCGAGATCCATCGCCTGAACATGTTCAGCCCCCGCAGCCTGGATGTGGACGTGGTGCTGGACCTCATGATTCACGACGTGGACATCGTGCTCGCCCTGGCGCGCGCCGAACCGGTCGAGATGCGCGCCGCGGGCATCTCCATCCTTTCGCCCAAGGTGGACATTGCCAACGCGCGGCTGCAATTTCCCAACGGCTGCGTGGCCAACCTGACGGCCAGCCGCATTTCCACGGCACGGGTCCGGAAACTGCGCCTGTTTCAGCCGCGCCAATACCTTTCCCTGGACTACGGCCGGCAGGACCTGGCGATTTTCTCGGTGGGCGAGGACCGCCAGATCGGCTTCGAGCAAGCGCCCGTAACCAAGGCCGAACCGCTGAAACTGCAGCTCGAAGCCTTCCTGGACTCCGTGGAAACGCGAAAATCGCCGAAAACTTCCGGCCACGCCGCGCGTCAAACTCTAGGGGCGGCGCTTGCGATTCTTGATAAAATTGAAGAGCACTCGCAAGTGGTCTCGCGCTCCTTGGTAGCTGGATGGAAACCGTAGTCCAACCTCCCGCCGACGCCGAACTGCACATCCTCACGCCCTGGGGCGACGCCGCCGACAGGCCCCGCAAGCGGAGAGCGGCGTTCTTCTCGGTGCTGGTGCACGTGGCGGCGGTGGTGACGCTGTTCTCCCTGCCCAAAGGCTTTTTCGAACCGCTGCCGCGGACGGCGCAGGTTCAGATCACCCCGCTCATCGAACCGCTCACCGAGCTGACCCAGAACGCGCCCAACAAGGGCAAGCTCAACAAAGAGTTCAATGCCACCGAACTGCACCCGCGGCCGCGCATCCAGGTCCCCATGGGGCTGCCTTTCGCACTGCCACAGGCCCCGCGGCCGGCCGAGCCCAAGCCGGCGCCGCCCCTGCCGGAGCCGCCCAAGGTCGAGGCCGCCGTCAAGGAAATGCCCAAGACGGAGCTGCCGGGCCCAGTGGGCCCCCCCCCGCCGCCGCAGATTCAGCCCGTGGAAACCCCCAAGCTGGCGTTCGAAACCCCCAGCCCGCCGCCGCCTCCGGTTCCGCCCGGGCAACGCCGTGTGGCCGTGCCGGACACGTCGGTATCGGGAGCCGTTCGCCAGGCCGCTCGTGGCGGGTCCGCGGGAGGACTAGTGGTGGGCGACGAGGGCGCCGCGGGCCCCGGCGGCCTCGGTCCCGGCGTCAATCTTCCCCCGTCGCCCGGCTCGCAGGGCAGCAACATGCAACTGCTCACGGACCCGCAAGGTGTGGATTTCCGCCCCTACCTGATTCGCATTCTGGCCTCCGTGAAGCAGCACTGGCTGTCGGTGATGCCGGAGAGCGTCAAGCTCGGTCGCAGAGGCAAAGTGGCCATTCAGTTTTCCATCAGCCGCGACGGCGGCGTTCCCAAGCTGGTGATCGCGGAGGCCTCCGGCGCCGACGCCCTGGACCGCGCCGCGGTGGCCGGCATCAGCGCCTCCGTTCCGTTCCCCCCGCTCCCCGCCGAATTCAAAGGCGACCGCATCGTGCTGCAGATGAATTTCGCCTACAACATGCCGCGGCAGTAGGGTCCGCGGCAGCGCCGAGCTGCTTCTGCTCTCGCTGCTCGAGGCCATGCCCCGCCACGGCTACGAACTCGGCAAGCTGATCGAACACCGGTCCGAAGGCGCGCTGCGTTTTCACGCGGCGTCGCTATATCCGCTGCTGTATCGCCTGGGGACGCGCGGCTGGATTCATGGCCGGTGGGTCGAGAAGAGCGGCCAGCGCCGGCGGCCCTGCCGCTGGCGGCGGTCGGGATCTACGGTGTCATGTCTTTTGCGGCAGCCAAGGCGCCCCGGATTAGTAGATAGTCTTCAGTTCCACGATCACGGTTTCGAGCGGCTGGTCACTCAGGTTGTCTACCTTCTGCTTGGAGGGTCCGCTCCAATTGAAGTCCCCCACCTTGTGCTGCGCCACCTCGGCCTTTCCCTCGGACGAGGTCACGCGCACGTTCTGATCCGTGAAGCAAACGACCAAATGGCCGAGGGTGAACTCGTGCATCGGTGCGCTCTGGTGTGGACCCAGTTTCAAGCGGAGAACCCGAACCTGGCTGTTCTCCAATACCAACGTGAAATCTTTGGGCGCGACCTTCAAGGGGTCGAGAGCGGTGCCCACCACCTTGCCGGGATATCCCGGCTTCTTGATTGCGAGATACATGCCAACCGGGCCCGAGGTTAATCCCGCCGGCCGATTCCATACCCCGTTCGCCCCGTAGTGAAACCCGCTGGCGGGGCTCCATTCGACCGCGCCCGCCTGCCACTTCAGGTGCTCCACGGTGCCGTCCAGGTAAAAAAGATCCTCGCTGCCGGGGTAGTAGCGGAGCACCACGCGATTCAGCCTGTGGTTGTGCCAGGGGTGGTCCTCGGCGCATATTTTCCGGTCCGCCGGCGGCAAAGTCGCGCAGGACTTGGGAATGCCGGTTCCCGAGTCGCCGGTGCCGGGCCACGGTGGGTGCTGCGGTGGATTGACAACCACCTGGTCGTTTTCGAAGTCCGGTTTGGTTGTTTGGGCGGCCAGTTGAGCCCCCGCAAGGACAAGTGGAAGGCACAGCGTGAACGCTGCCTGCCATAAAGGGAGTCGCATGGGGATATTATACGGGACGCCGCCGGCCCCGGATCAGTAAATACTCTTCAGTTCCACGATCACCGATTCGAGCGGCTTGTCATCCAGGTTGTCCAGCTTCTGTTTGGAGGGTCCGCTCCAAGTGACACTCCCGTCCTGGTGGCGAGTGACTTCGGCCTTTCCCTCGGGCGAGGTCTCGCGCACGTTCTGATCGGTGATGTAAACCACCAGGTGGTTGAGGGTATACTCGTGCATCGGCACGCTCTGGCGTGGACCCAGTTTCAAGCGGAGAACCCGAACCTGGCTGTTCTCGAGTACCAACGTGAAGTCTTTGGGCGCGACCCGCAAGGGGTCGAGTGCGGTGCCCGCCACCTTGCCGGGATATCCCGGCTTCTTGATCCCGATATCGACGATCATGGGCGTGGTGAATGCGGGGGTCTTCCAGACGCGCGGATCGAGATCGGGCGGGAGTTCCGAGTAGTGATACCCGGCGGCCGGGCTCCATCTGACCGTGCCCGCCTGCCACTTCAGGTCCTCGACGCTGCCATCCAGGTAAGTGAGCTTTTCCCCGCCGTTATGTATGTAGACCATCACGCGATTGAGCGGGTGGTTGTGCCAATTTTCGCCGGTGGCGGCGCCGGGAATATTGATTCCGGGGTGCGGCGCATTGAGAATCACCTGGTCATTCTCGAAGTGAGAATCCAGGGAGTGAGGGTCGAAGGCCGGTTGTGCCACCGCAAGAACAAGCGGAAGGCAGAGCGTGAATAGTCGCATAGGTAGATTGTGACGCGATACCGGCTGCAAAAGCTACCGCGTGCCGCGAAAAAGCTCGGGCATGAACTCCGCCAGCAGATGACGCCAGACCCTCCATTCGTGTTCGCCGGGCGTGGCATGGAATTCATGGCGGATCTTGTTCTTCTCCAGGAGGGCAACCAGCCGGATTTGTGCCTGGTACCGCGGATCCTCGGTGCCGCACCCGAGGAAGAGGAGCTTCAACTGCTGGTTTACGAGAGCGGGATTCTTGAGGAATCCCGGCACTTGCTTTTCCAAATCGAACCCTTCCAAGCCGAAGGCGCCGGAGCTGAATTCACCCACCCAGGCGAATTTGCTCAAATTCCGCAACCCCAACGTGAACGCCTGGCCGCCACCCATGGAGAATCCCGCAATGGCGCGGTTCTCGCGACCGGCTTCGACCCGGTAGTTCTTCTCGACGAGTGGGAACACATCGCCGAACAATTCCCTGCCGAACGCCTCGATTGAGTCCAAGGTGGTGGCGTCGCCCGGCGTGTCCCCGTACGGCATCGCGACCAGCATCGGCACGGTCTTGTGCCGGGCCAGCAGGTTCTCCTCGATGGCGGGGACCCGGCCGAGACGAACCCAGCCTTCCTCGGAATCGCCGCCGCCGTGCAGGAGATAGAGGACGGGAAACTTGCGGCGGGGATACCGGTCGTAATCGGGTGGAACGTATATCGCCACGTTGCGGAAGGTTTTCGACTGGGTGGAGCGGTACGTCCGGTATTGGACGGAGCCGTGAGGGACGTCCTGCAACTCATCGAAGCGCGGCGGATTGCCGGGGATCTCGAAATAGCTCCAGAGGACGGCGCCTCCGGGCCGCACGTTGGGATTGGATTGGTCGATGCCGCGAACTCCGTCCACGAAGAACACGTAACGGTAAACGTCCGGTTCGAGGGGACCGATGGTGACCGTCCAAAGGCCGGTCGGGTCCTTGTGCATGGGCACGCTCCACATGCCGGGTTGATCTTTGGCCGCGCCCGCGGGCTTGGGGTTCAGCGTCCCAATGCTGGCCGAAACCAAAACCTCGGAAGCCTTCGCCGCCCTGATCCGGAAAGTGACCTGGTGATCGGGGCCGATATCGGGGGAAATGAGGGGCTCCGGCCGCTCTCCGCCTGAGAGTTGGGCAAATGCAACAGCGGCCATCGAGGCCAACAGGAAAGCAGAACGTCGAACAGGACTGCTCACGGACCGACTCCTTCCGAATTCGAGTATAGCCGCCATTCGGTGACAGGCAACGAACCCCCCCATACTGCGGGAGTTTCGCAGCCAGCCACCGAATTGCGTAGGGGTGTTAACATGAAAAACTATTCTGTAGCCGTCTATGGAGCACATCCTCTCGATTGTCCTGTTCACGCCCCTGGTTGGCTTGTTGCTGCTGCTGTTCATTCCCTCGTCGAATGCGCGCGCCATCAAGTGGTTTGCCAACGCGGCCGCTTTCGTGGGCTTCCTGGTTTCGCTCCCGCTGGTCTTCAACTTCGACCGCACGAAAGACTTTCAGTTCGTCGAGAAGGCGCCGTGGATTCCCACCCTGGGCGCCACCTATCACATCGGCATCGACGGGCTGGGATTGCTGCTGGTGATGCTCACCACGCTGCTGGGCTTCATCGCCATCCTCGCAAGCTGGAACGCCATCACCGACCGGCTTAAGGAATACTACTGCTTCTTCCTGCTGCTTCAGACCGCGATGCTGGGCGTGTTCATGGCCCTCGATTTCCTGCTGTTCTTCATCTTCTGGGAAACCGTGCTGGTGCCGATGTACTTCATCATCGCCATCTGGGGCGGGCCGCGCAGAGGTTATGCGGCCATCAAGTTCATCATTTATACGCTCATCGGCTCGGTGCTGATGTTTCTGGGCATCCTGACGCTGTACTTCCAACACTACATGCAGTTCCAGGTGTACAGCTTCGATATCGTGGACCTGATGCGCACCCAGTTCTCCACCGGCGTGCAATGGTGGGTCTTCTGGGCCTTCTTCGTGGGCTTCGCGGTGAAGGTGCCGATGTTCCCGTTCCACACCTGGCTGCCGGATGCGCACGTGGAGGCGCCCACCGCGGGGTCGGTGATCCTGGCCAGCGTCCTGCTGAAAATGGGGACGTACGGTTTCCTGCGCTTCTCGGTGCCGCTGCTGCCCGACGCCGCCAAGGACCACACCATCGTCACCGTGATGGCGGTGCTTTCCATTATCGGAATCGTCTACGGCGCGCTGGCCTGTCTCATGCAGAAGGATTGGAAGAAGCTGGTGGCGTACTCGTCGGTGAGCCACCTGGGCTTCTGCACGCTGGGGATTTTCGCGCTCAACCCCGCCGGAATTTCGGGCTCCATCATTCAGCAGATCAACCACGGCATCTCCACGGGCATGCTCTTCCTGATCGTGGGCATTGTCTACGAGCGCCGGCACACGCGCGAGATCGCGGAGTACGGTGGGCTGCTGAAGGTGATGCCGATATTCACGGTGGTCTTCGGCCTGGCGGCGCTCAGTTCGATGGGGATGCCGCCGTTGAACGGGTTCATCGGCGAAATCACCATCCTGGGCGGCGTCTACCAGGTTTCGCTCAACTGGGCATTCTGGGTGGTGGTGGGGATCGCGCTGGGCGCGGCCTACCTGATATGGCTGTTCCAGCGGACCATGCTGGGGGAGTTGAAGGAGAAGAACCGGGGGCTGAAAGACCTGAGCTGGCGTGAAATCGCGGTCTTCGCGCCGCTATTGGTGTGGGCCTTCTGGATTGGTCTCAACCCCCAACCGTATTTCCGCGTGCTGGACCGCTCGGTGGCGCAGATTGTGGAGCGCGTGCATCCGGGCTATTACAGCGAGCGGCATCTGCCGAACCCGCTGGTAGCGCCGGGAACCGCCGCGCTTCGGTAGCGCAATCGACTCACGCCGAGGGAGGGCCGCCAGACCCGCCTGGAGCCATTGCGGGGGGACGGATTTCCCGATAGTAGGTCGCCCTGGCGATTCCAAGGTACGCGGCACAATCGTTCCCAGTGATGTCGTTGGGATGCTGCTTTTGTGCCTTACGGACTTTCTCGATAAGGCCCCTGTCTTTGGCGCCAGGCGCGGGCGCCGGCCCTTTCAGCAGATCGAGAAGCAGGCGATACCCCTTGGTGGTAGTCTGCGCATGGGCCATCGGCCCATTCTTCCTCAGCAAAGCGAGGATCGGCCCTTGCACGAAGGTGTTACAAAAGCTGGCATCGGAGGCATTGAAGGTCTCGCCCTCGGGTAGTTTGTTTTCGAGCTTTAGAACACCGAGCGGCTCGTCGTCTTCGAAGATTGGGATTGCCAGAATGTTCCGAAACGTTCCCGAATGAGTCCACTTGATGCATTGATTGGTAAACGGGAATGCCGGATCTCTGTTCTTTTTCGTTACCAGCTCCGCATCGGTATACCGGAGCGGTTCGTTCCCATGCGCAACATGCACCGTAAAGGACGTTTTGTCGTCCCATTGGTAAACCAGGTCGTAGCCTTGGATATACCCAACCCCTGCTTCGTATGCCAGGATCCACTTCCCCTGAGCGTCTTTTTTTCGAACGAATATGGAGACGCACTCCGCGCGCACGTGCAATTTCAACATTTGTGCGATTGCCTCTAATTGGGTCGAGAACGGCGACTTCTGTCGGGGTTCGTATGGTGGGTCTATGACCAGTTTGCCGTAGAGGCGCTGCTGAAAAGCAACACCTAGCAAGTTCGCAACCACGGAGGCAAAACTGAAATCCGCATCCCTGAATCTGCCATTTTCGGCGAGCTCTTCTTCCTTGTTTTCGAGATTCAAGACACCATAGCACCGCCCAGCGCCACTCATGATCGGCATGGCGATAATGTTTCTGGCGGGGCCTTTTTTGAGATGAAATTCCGCGTGCTCGACAACAGAGGGCAGGTAGTCCTTCAAATCCTGCGCAATTTCGGCGTATGTTCCCGAAACCGGGCGCCGATTCTTGAAGACGTAGGCAGTCAAGTACTGTTTGTCGTCGCTGAGGTAGCACTTCAGACCGCTATAGGAGTCGTCGTACCCAGTGCCAGCGAGACAATCGAGGCGACGGGGATCCTGTTTCGAGAGGAAGATTGAGACTGCCTCACATCGAGCCTGATCCCGAATGGCGGAGACCAAATCATCGCCCACTTCCTCATTGAAGGGCGGCGCAAACAACTTGTTCAATCCGTTCAGGCAGGCCTCGACCCGTTCATGAATGGGGGTATCCGCCTCCTGCTTGTGGCCAATGTTGCTCTCGCCACCCTCTGGGTGGCCCGTTTCGATCTCGGACATGTCGTTTTTCCGCCTTTCGGACAGGGTTTCCTTGGTTCTCCCATGTTTATTGCACGTTTTGTGTCTCAAGTCAAGCTGAACAACGACTTGTGTATCAGATATAAACTGAAAGTTTAGACTGTATGCAATAAGTATCATACTAGTATCAAGACTGTCTTTGTCCACAAATGATACTAGAATATTCTTGACTACAGCAGCGTCTCAGGTGTACAATTCTGATGCGTAGCCTGCAAAAGGAGGCATGGAATGACGCAGTCGGAACTCGCTCGGCAGATCATTCAAGGACTCTCAACGGACGAGGATGAACGCGTACGGGATTTCCAGAGCTTGATCCGAAGTTCGGCCGAAGACGACTGGGCATACCAGATGGCCATAGAAATCTACCGGCAGGCCGGTAGTGGCGACTGGGACGTCAGCTCGATTTGCGACGCACATCTGGTTCTGAGCTCGGTGCAGGAAAACCCGGCGCTGCTGCCCATTGTGGAAGCAGACATCAATCGCATGGTAGAGCGGCTCGATCGGATTGGTAGGTCGTATCGGGCCACATGGACATTCCTTCGGAAGAAGGTTAAGCAACGGAAGACGGCCTCGCGCCACTCACGGGAAGGCGAGGCAGCATAAGGGGGAATGGAACTGCCCCGGCCCTGGCGCGCTTCGAAGGAACGCCAAGACCGGGGTTGACTTTGGCCAAGCCTAGTTCCAGGCGGCTCTCTGCCGCTAAATCATTATCGCATGAAAGCGGAGAGGCCGATGGATTAAATGGCACAGACAAAAGGGTAAGAAAGACAAGGGTAAGAAAATGGAAAAGCTGGCACGCAAACTTCAATCCATCAATTCCGCAATCGCCAACCTGGCCAGCAGCGAAGATCTGGCCGACATCGCCATGTTGCTTGGGATCGTGATACTCCAAGCAGGAGTCCTGGTGACGATTGGTGAACCTTCTATTTCCATGGGGGTCATCGCGCTCATCGTTGGCGCCGTCGGCGGGTTCATGATGAACCAGTTGAACCCACCGTCGCATGCCAACCCTTTCGACACCATCAAGGGGGGTGCGGCCCCCCAAGGCCCGCCGGCCCATGGCATGTTGGCGCCTGTGGTGGTGCTGATTCCGACAGATACGCTGGCGGCAATCGACTCCGCTCTGCAAACCAAAGAGATGCCCGACGAGGGACGACGCCGCTGGATCCTGATCGCGATTCGGGAGAAGATCGCTCGCGATCATGAACACACGCCGGAGTTTCCGATCGCGGCTTGAGCCCCTTCCTCGGGTTGTCCAGGGCGCGCCAGATTCGAAAAAAAGTCTGGCGCGCCCTGGGCTTTCAACGACTCAGTAGAACAGGTACTTGCGCCACTGGGCGTCGCTCTTGCCCAACATGCGGATCAGGTGGCGGCTGGTGTGCAGGCTGAAGGGCCGCGGTTGCCGCAGCAGTCTCATGCCGGCTTCTTCGGGAGTGCGGCTGCCTTTGCGGTTGTTGCACACGTGGCAGCAGGCCACCAGGTTCTCCCAGGCCGATTCGCCGGCGCGCGAGCGCGGGACTACGTGATCGAGGGTCAGCTCGCCCGAGGGCAGCGTGCGATGGCAATACTGGCAGGTGTAGCGGTCGCGCATCAGAATATTCTTGCGGGAGAGCGCCCGCGTCTGGTGGGGGATGCGCCGGTATTCCAGCAGCCGGATGACGGACGGAAGACGAATCGCCGTCCGCGCCGAGTGCACCGCGCTCAGGGATTCCTCCTCGGCCGACGCCACGCCCTTCAGCACCAGCACCAGGGCGCGGCGGGCGCCGCAGATGTTGATGGGCTCATAGCTGGCGTTGAGCACCAGCACGGGTCTTTGCAGTCGATCGCCGGCCATCAGGATACTCCCATGCGGCGGTCCACGCGGGCCACGGTTAGGAGCGCGACCTTGGCGGCGCCCGCGCGCTTGAGGGCCAGGGCACATGCGGCCGCGGTGGAACCGGTGGTCATGACGTCGTCGATGAGCAGGATGCGCTTGCTTTCGACCGTGCGAGCCCGAGGAGCGCGCCGGAGGCCGAAAGCGGCCGCAACGTTCTGGCGGCGGCCGGTGTTGCTGAGGCCGGCTTGCGCGACGGTGGGCCGGACGCGCTTCAGCGCATGGATGACGGGAATGCCGCAGCGCCGCGCGATGCTGCGGGCCAGCAATTCCGATTGGTTGAACCCCCGTTGCCACTGCCGGCGCCAGTGGAGCGGGACCGGCGTCACGGCATCGAAGCGCTCCTCGCGCGGCAGCGCGGCGGCCAGCAGCGCGCCGAGCGGGCGCGCCAGCGTCTTGACGCGCCCGTACTTGTAAAGGTGGATCAATTCGCGCAGCACGCCTTCATAGGCGCCAAAGCAGTAAGCCGCGTCGAAGCCCCGCAGGCCGAAGCGGCACAGAGCGCAGCGGCCATCGGCATCCAGCGGAAAGGCGTTCTGAAATGGCGTCCGGCAAGTGACGCAGAAGAATTCCGCGCTCAACGGCTCGGGCGCCTTCAAACACTCGCGGCAGACCGGGACGCGGGCCGCTCCGGGCAGAGGCCGGCCACACAAACGGCAATCGCCGGGGAAGAAGAGGGAAAAAAGGGCATGGGAAGCTTCGCGGACTACAGAAGTACCGTGGCTTGCGACTGCGGCTCGACTGCTACTCGAGAAGACCCACCTCCGCTAAGGTTCCATTGTAATACAATACAGACCGAGGGACCATGAGAGGCTCGTGGCGGCTTTTCGGGTGGGTGCTCGGGCTGGGTTTGCTGGCGCCGCTCGCCTTCCACGGGCAGGTTGAGATCCACCCTCGTCCCAAACCCGGTACGGCGGAGCAGAAGAGGCCGGCGGCCAATCTGCGCGTCGATACCAACCTGGTGCTGGTTCCGGTCACGGTGTGCGATCCGCTGAACCGCCCGGTAACGGGCCTCGAGAAGGAGCACTTCAAGGTTTTCGACGACCACGTGGAGCAGACCGTCACGCACTTCGCCATGGACGACGAACCGGTGGCCGTCGGCTTGGTCTTCGATATCAGCGGAAGCATGGGGCCCAAGCTGCGCCTCTCGCGCATGGCGGCGGCCGCGTTCTTCAAGACCGCCAATCCGGAAGACGAGTTTTTCCTGGTGGAGTTCAACGACACGCCGAAGATGGTGGTGCCGCTGACGCCGGACGTCGAGGAGATCCAGAACCAGCTCACGTTCGCGCAATCCAAGGGACGCACCGCGCTGCTGGACGCCATCTTCCTCGCGCTGCACGAGATGAAGAAATCGACGAAGAACAAGAAGGCGCTGCTCATCATTTCCGACGGCGGCGACAACAGCAGCCGCTACACCGAAGGCGAGGTGAAGAACCTGGTGCGCGAGAGCGACACACTGATTTATGCCATCGGAGTGTTCGAGGGGGATAGCGTGCGCGGGCGCACGCCGGAGGAAGCGGCCGGGCCGGGGCTTTTGAACGACATCGCCGAGCAGACCGGCGGCCGCCACTTTCCGGCCAGCCCGTCGGAGCTTCCGGACATCGCCGCCAAGATCGGCGTGGAGCTGCGCAACCGGTATGTGCTGGGCTTCTCGCCCACCAGCGAGCAGCGCGACGGCAAGTATCACCACGTGCAAGTCAAGGTGATTCCACCGCGGGGGCTGCCGCCGCTGCACGCGTATTGGCGGCTGGGATACTACGCGCCGGCGGAGTAGGGGGCTGGGACCTTCCAACTTGTTTTGAGTACGCAGATTGCGTATAGTAGAAGTGCATGGCGGATGCCCCGATGACGGTGGTGGAGACCGCGCGGTTCCTCAAGGACGCGAAACCGCTCATGTCGGATTCGGAGCGCGAAGAACTGGTGGTATTCGTGGGCGCGAACCCGGAGGCTGGTGAAATTATTCCGGAGACCGGCGGCGTCAGGAAGATCCGCTGGGCTTTGGCCGGGCGAGGCAAACGCGGCGGCGCGCGGGTGATCTACTACTACCACAACCAACGACTACCGTTATTCCTGCTGGCGGTCTATGGAAAAAACGAGAGGGCGAATCTCAGCCAGGCCGAGCGCATCGCGATGAAGCGGTTGGTTCCGGTCCTGGTGGCGGGGTATCCGGCGAAGAGATAGGAGGGCACAGTGAACACGAAGGCGAAAACCAAGCGGGCGGCGAAGAGGGTGGGCCGAGTCGCGAAAAAGCGGTCCACCGTCGGCGCGCGCATCATCGAGGGGCTGGAGCAGGCGATTCGGTGGACGCGCGGTGAGAACGATAACGTCCGCGTGACGCTGGTGCATGTGCCGGATGTGGACGTACGGGAGGTCCGGGCCAAGATGGGTCTCAGCCAGGCGCAATTCGCGACCAAATTTGGTTTCCCTCCGGCCACGCTCAGAAACTGGGAGCAGGGCCGGTCGCGCCCGGACGCGCCCACGCGCGTGCTGCTGGCCGTCATCGCGAGGCATCCGGAGGCGGTGGAGGACGTACTGCGGAAGGCGAGTTGAGAATCGCGGCGGAAGGCCGCGAGCGTTCGCCAGGATTTCGCGACCATGATCAAATTCGAAGTCATTATCTATTGGAGCGACGAAGACCGGGCTTTCATCGCGGAGGCGCCGGAACTTCCTGGGTGTATGGCGCACGGCGTCACCCAGGAAGCCGCGCTCGGCAACGCACAGGACGCAATTCGCCTCTGGATCGACACCGCCAAGGAGTTCGGCGATCCGATTCCAGAACCGAAGGGGCGGCGCCTGATCCTGGCGTGATGGGCGCCCCGGAACCTCGGTAGGGCGCAAGCGTCAGATTCCCGGTCGACTTCCGAGTGGACGGAGCCGCCCGGAACCCGGCTGGCCAGGCCCCCTACATGGGGACGTTCGGTGGCTTCGCTCATGGGAAGGGGATTCGCGACAGATATGTGATCATTGCGAGGGGGCCTCCTCCAGAAGCCCGTCTGCAATTCGAAGCCTAAGGCCGTGCCGATAAGGTGCGCGGAACGAACGGTGTCGCGAACCGCAACCCTCGCCGTACGAAGCCCTGCAATTCACCGTCGTTGATTGCTTCCGTTTCCCAAGCCACATTCGTGTCGTGATGGAATCTGTTCGCGTACTCGACGAGGTCCCCCAGCTCCTGAACCGCTTGTGCATCCAGAACCTGCTGCGACGTGCCGACTCGCTGGGCGCACAGATTGCGGAACGGGCCAAGTAGCGTTCCTGGAGGGAAATACTCCGGGCATGCCACGCGAAGGAACGCCTCCAGCAAAGGACGGATGGCTCTCGCGACTTCCCGATTGTTGGGTGTGCCGCCGACAAGGTACTCGCGCAGCATCGCGTGGCGCCGATCATGTTCGGTGACGCAGTCCTGGTCGACATCCCACGAGCGCATGGTCGATCCCGCTCCGTCGCGCGCCACCTGAAGCGCGGCGCGAATCGTGTGGGCCGTCCCCTCCCAGATGCGGCATAGGAGCGGCTTGTTGTGAGAGAGCACAATCACCTGGCCAGCCCGTTCAACAAGGCGTCGTATCTCTTGTACCGTGGGCAAGCAGCGGTGGTCGTCGAGGCTCGATATCGGGTCATCGATCACTACGACCTTGTTGCCCAGCGCAGGGTCCTGGTCCAGAGACGCGAAGAAGAATGCGAGGGCCAGCGAATTGCGATCTCCCGAGCTCAGGGTGTTGCGGAACGAAGGCTGGCCCGGCGACGCTGCGCCCCCCACGGCCACGGGCGTGTCGTTGATGAGCACGTTGTAGGTGCAAGTCGGCCCCCCTCTCGTGTTCGCTGAAGTCATGCTGTCCAGCCGGAGGGCCGTGTTGAAGCGCTCCAGATACAGATTCACGGCGTTCTCGTAGCTAGCGAACACAGTCGTTCTGTACCGGTCGAGCGAGGCTCGGGTTTGGTCCCGCAGCTGCTCAGTTTCCGTCTTGGCGGCCCTTTCGGTCAGATAGTCATCACAAAGCGCCGCGATCATGGGAGTCTGCCGCGCTTTCACGGCCTTGAGCCGGGAGAGATCGGCGGCGATTGCTGCTGGGTTGCCCGCTGCCGCCCGCTCCTTGGTCACCCGAATCGCCCCATTTGCCTGCTGGAGAGCAGAGCTGAGCCCCGCGATCGCCTGCCGGTGGGCTTCGTATGCCGTAACGGCGGCCCGCGCCTCCTGTGCAAGCATCATAGGCTCAAGCGGCGCGGCCTGCTTTCCATTCAGTGCTGCTGCGACAGCTTCGCGTGCAGATCGCCAATCGCGCACGATCGCCGCCGTGTCGACAGCGATTTCTGGCAGATCGCAAAACCGCGACCAAAACTGCCGTCGCTCCACAGCGATCCTAACAGCTCGCTCGAACGCCGCCGGGAGGTCGTTCCCATGAGTGCGATTGATCTGCTCAAGAGCATCCGAAACCCTGCGTTTCAGGTCGGCGTATGCAGCGCTGAAGTACACGCGATAGTGGTTGATGAGGGGGGACCCGGTAAGATCCTGCGCGCAGAACGGGCAGGTGGTCATCGCCGTCGCTGTGGTCGGCTGCGGTACGCGCCGCATGCCCTCGCCTATCCATGTCTCGCCGCCCGGACCCAACCCTGCTAAATGAACTTGTACCTGTGCCGCGGCAGCCGCATCAAGCGAGGGTAAGCCCTGCTCAAGGGTCCTGTCGATCGCTGCGACGTCGAAAGCCGGCAGGCTCAGTGTGTCGAAGATCGGCGTGTTCCGAATCGGATCCTGCTCACGGACTGCTGCCAAGCTGCGCTCTGTAGCCTCGATCTCCACATCGATTTCCGTGCATGCCGGAAGCGCACAGAAGTCATCTACCGAAAGCGCTCCTCGTTCCGCGGTTGGTATCGCGGACGCTTTTTCCCTCAGTGCAGTAATGTGGCCTTCAATCCGCGCGATGAGCTGCTGTAGGTACCGGTTTAGCGTCACCGCCTGAGCGCCAAGGATCAGCTCGTGCAAGCTCTGACGGTGTCCCGCCTCAACGGCGAGACCCGAGTAGACGTTCTGGTCAACAAATATGTCGTCGAACACGACTAGGTTCGGTACCGTGCGGTTCCAGGCGTTGTTCTGGAACATCGCCGCCGGAGGACCGCCATCGCAGTCCAAAACAACATGCGGGGGATGCTGCGCGGCAAGCCGGCGCCGCTCCGCGATCGGGACTGGGTCGCCCGTTGCTAACGAACGCAAAACTGCTGCGAGGGTCGTCTTACCTCTGCCGTTCTCGGCGTAGACCACGGTAAGACGCGCGAGCGGGATATTCGCGCCGGAGCTGACCGAGTCGAATTGCCCGATGTTTCTGATCAGCCCGATTCTATCAATCATCTCCCGATCCCCGACGCCGCGGCTCTTGAGGCCTAGCGTGCTGCCTACGAGAATTAGACCACATCTCAACCGGCGGGATCAGGCCCCTGATCGCTCGTGCGAGCATCCCTTTTCACCACCAGCCGGGCTCAGTGGCCCGAAACGGCGTTCGGGAAGCATCGGGATGCCATCCTTTAAGTTAACGGTGTTGTAGTTACACCCCGCCTTCATCAAACAGCCTCATTTGCCGGGTGGAGATCTCGGTGTCGGGCCGCACCTGATCCGTGCGCAGTAACTCCCCCGCCGTGTGAAGTTGTTGCTCCAGCGCTTCGGCTCCAACTGCGTCCAGCGGGCCGATGCGCGTGTTGCCGTTCTCTGCCAGGACCACCAGCACGTTAGCGGCTTTCACTTTGGGACTGTCGAGCAAGTCCGCGTTGTGACTCGTGACTAACACCTGGCGGAGCGAGGCGGCTTCCAGTAAGGCGTCCAGCAAAACCGCGGCCGCGGCGGGGTGCAGAGTGGCGGCGGGCTCTTCCAGGGCTACCAATGGCACGGCGCCGGACTGGAACAACGCAGCCATCGTGGCCAGCGCGCGCAGAGTTCCGTCCGACATGCTGCCGGCGAGGAATCGCCAGGGGTTCTCGGGGTCGGGAACGTCCTGGCGGAATTCCAAGGTCTCGCGCGGGCCCACGTGGCTCACTTCGACGCCGCGTACGCCCGGCACAATCTTGGAAAGATACTCCTCAATTCTGGATCTGGCTTCCGGCTGGCGCTTGGCCATGCGATCCAGCACCGAGGCGAGGTTGCTTCCATCGCGCGCCAGTAACTCGCCGGCGTCGGGCAGTTGCAGGTCCTTGATCCGCTCGGCGTTAGGGCTGTAGAACGCCATGCGCGCCAGCGCGTCGCAAACCGGCCGGAATTCGGCGGGGGCGTCGGGCAGGTAGAGACGGTCGGAGGCGGGGGCCGCTCCGGGGACGCTGAATCGCACATCGCCCGACAACGGCTCGGTTCCGCTCAGCACGCCCTCTTCGTGTTGCACCTCGAAGGCCCCGCTGGCCTTGGCTCCAATGCGGAATGCGTAGCTTCCGGCGGGGCCACCAGGGACGGCGAACTCCAGGCGGATTCCGAAATGCGTGGGATGGCCGCCGGTCCTTCGCCGCACTTCCTGAATGCCGCCTCGTTCGCGCAGGGCATGGTCGAGAGACGTGCGCAGGGCATCGGCGACGAAACGCGGGGCGTCCAGAAAATTGCTTTTGCCGGCGCCGTTCGCGCCTACCAGAAACGTGAGCGAATGGAGATCCACGTCGCAGGCTTCGATGCTCTTATAGTTCTTGAGCACCACACGCGTCAGGAAGGGGGAGTTCGTCATCTTCCGCCGGCGGCGGCCAGAGCCTTGTCAAGGGCGCTCAAAACTGCGCCGGTGGATGTCGCGAACGGCTCTTCGCCTGAAACCACCAAGTCGGCGTATTTCATGGTGGGGTAAACGAACCATTCGGCGCTGGGCAGCACCGTCCGCAGGTACTGCTCGCGCACCGATTCGGGGGTGCGTCCGCGCTCGGCCACGTCGCGCGCCAAGCGGCGATCGAAGCACACGCCGGCATCGGTCCGGACGTACACCTTGGTATCGAGCATGGCGCGCAGCTCGGGCCAGTAGAGAACGAAAAGGCCCTCGACAATTACGAACTCGCTGGGCTCGATGCGTCTGGTCCCGGTGGTGCGGGCGTAATCCGCGAAAGAGTAGACCGGCTCGTCGAAGGGGCGGCCGGCGGCGATGGCCTGGAGGTGCTGGTGGAGGAGTTCCCAGTCCAGGGAGTCGGGATGGTCGAAGTTCACCTTCTTGCGTTCAACGAGCGAAATTTCTTCCATGCCGCGGTAGTAGGAATCGAGCGAAACGATGGAGGTCCCGGGCAGCTTCCGCACAAGCTGTTTGGCCAGCTCGGTCTTCCCGGAGCTGGACGGACCGGCGATGCCGATGATGTGCGCTCTCATTCGGTTGTCGGGGGAGTCACCTTAGTGTACAACCCGAGGACGGCTTCCACAAGGCCATCGACGGTGAAGACGCGCGCCTCCGCCGTCACCTCAATGCCGAGAGCGCGGGCGGTGCGCGTGGTGACCGGGCCGATGGAAACCACCGGGACGCCGGCGAGCGTTCCCGCGCCCGCGGCGGCCACGAAATTCTCGACCGTGGAGGAACTGGTGAAGGTGATGCAATCGGGTTTGGGGGCGGCGTCGAAGACTTCGCGGAGCTGTCGGGCGGCCTCGTCCGGAACCACGGTGCGGTAGGCTTCCACCACGTCGACATGAGCGCCGCGGCGGGCCAGTTCCGCGGGCACCAGGTCGCGGGCCACGGCGGCGCGCGGCAGCAGAACCACCTTCCCGGCGAGATCGTAAGGCGCGAAGGCTTCGAGCAGGCTTTCGGCGACGTACTCCTTGCCCATCAGGTCCACTTTCAGGTGCAGCGTCTCGATGGCGGCGCGCGTGGCGGGGCCGATGGCGCAGAGCCTTCCCCGCAGCGCGCGCAGGTCGGTGGCGGAATGGTCCAGGCGGTCCAGGAAGAAGCGGACGCCGTTGGCGCTGGTGAAGATCAGCCAGTCGTAGGAGGAGAGATTGGCGATGGCGCGGTCGAGCGCGGCGTAGTCGGCGGCGGGGCGAATCGCAATTGTGGGTATTTCGATGGCCGCGGCGCCCAGGGCGGCGAAGCGCGCGGAAAGAGCGCCGGCCTGGCCTTTGGCGCGGGTCACCACGATGCGCTTGCCGAAAAGGGGCAGGCGCTCGTACCAGTTGAGCTTGTCGCGCAGGCGCACCACCTCGCCCACGATGATGCTGGCCGGGGGCTTCATGGCGTGTGCGGCGATGAGGCCGGGCAGGGTAGCGAGCGTGCCGGTGAGGGTCTGCTGGTCGGGGCGGGTGGCCCAGCGGACGGCCATGGCGGGGGTTTCGGGGGAACGGCCGTGCGCCATCAGCTCACGCGCGATCTGGGGAAACTTGGTGAGACCCATGAGAATCACCAGCGTTTCGGCTTGGCCCACCTTGTCCCAATCGATGCCGGCGACGGCGTGGCCGGTGACGAAGGTGACGGCGGAAGTAAGCTCGCGATACGTGAGCGGCACGCCGGTGTAAGCGGCGATGCCCAGCGGGGTGGTGACGCCGGGGACGATCTCGAAGGGGATGCCGGCGGCGGCCAGGGCTTCGGCCTCTTCGCCGCCGCGTCCGAAGATGAAGGGATCGCCGCCCTTGAGGCGGACCACGGTGAGGCCGCGGCGCGCGCGCTCGATGAGCATGGCGCAGACCTCTTCCTGGGTGAAGGCGTGGGCGGACTGCTTCTTGCCGGCATAGATGCGCTCGGCGTGGGACGGGGCGAGATCGAGGAGCGCGGCGGGGGAAAGGTGGTCGAAGAAGACGGCGTCGGCTTGTTCGAGGATGCGGCGGCCTTTGATGGTGATGAGCTCCGGATCGCCGGGGCCGGCGCCGATGAGATAGACCTTACTCATATACCCTTTCCAGGATCTGGCGCGCGCCGCGGTCGAGCAGTTCGGCGCCGAGGTTGCGGCCGATCAGCTCCGCTTCGGCGACAGGGCCTTCGCACTCGCCGCGCACCAACTCTGCGCCGTCGGGCGAGGCCACCATGGCTTCGAGGCGCAGGCGGGCGCCGTTCACTGTGGCATGCGCGCCGATGGGCACCTGGCATCCGCCGCCGAGCGCGGCCAGCAAGGCTCGCTCGGCCGTGACGGCGGCGTGCGTGGCGGGGTGGTCCAGCGCGGCGCAGGCGTCGAACCCGGGGCTGCTGGCGCGCGTCTCGATGGCCAGCGCTCCCTGGCCGACGGCGGGGCACATTACATCCGGCGGCAGAATTTCCGCGATGCGGCCGGCCCAGCCGAGGCGCTGCAAGCCGGCGGCGGCCAGCAGGATGGCGTCGTACTGGCCTGCATCGAGCTTGCGCAGACGCGTGTCGAGATTGCCGCGCACCGATTCCACGGTGAGGTCCGGACGGAGCCGGCGCAGTTGCGCGGCGCGGCGCAAGGAGCTGGTTCCGACCCGGGCGCCGGCAGGCAGATCGGCCAGCGGGCGGCCCACCACGGCGTCGCGAGGGTCCTCGCGCTGGGGCACGGCGGCCAGCACCAGGCCCGCGGGCAGCTCGGTGGGCAGATCTTTCAGGCTGTGCACGGCGAGATCGGCGCGGCCGTCGAGCAGGGCTTCCTCAATCTCCTTGGTGAAGAGACCCTTGGTCCCGACCTTGGCGAGCGGCACGTCGGTGATCTTGTCGCCGGTGGTCTTGACGATTTCGATGCGGCACACGCGACCGGCGGCGGTGAGCTGCCGCTCCACCCAACGGGCCTGCCACAGTGCAAGCTGCGAACCGCGCGATGCGATGACGAGCTGTGAAGAAATCGCCCGCAAGCGGGCGATGGGCAAGCTAAAGCATGCCCCACCAGGTGGGGCATGCTTTAGCTTGCCCATTTCTTCATGGCTTCCGACGTTCAGCATGAATCAATCCTGAAGGTGGAAGGCCTTGCGGATGGCGGCGATGACGTGCGCGCCCTCGGGGTGGCCGGCATGGTTGCGGATTTCGGAAATCGGTCCGTGCGCGATTTTGTTCATGATGCCGTGGGTAAGCGCCTCGATGGCCTGCTCCTGCTCCGGTGTGAAGGGGCCGTACTTACGCCGCGCCTTTTCGATTTCGCCCGTGCGGATCTGCTCGAGCTGCTCCTGCAAACCGACGATGGTGGGGGTGACATCGGCCACCTTGAGCCGCGCCATGGTGCGCTCCACCTCTTCGGCCACCAGCTCTTCGGCGCGCTCGGCCGCTTTCATGCGCTCGCGCAGGTTGGCGTTCACCACCTCCTGGAGGTCGTCGATATCGTAGAGGAAGACGTTGTCGATTTCGTTGACCGAGGGCTCGATGTTGCGCGGAACGGCGATATCGATGAGGAACACGGGGCGGTTGCGGCGCGCGGCGATGACGCGCTGCATCTCGTCCTTGTGCAGGATATAGTGGGGCGCGCCGGAGGAAGCGATGAGGATATCCACCTCGGGCAGCATAGCCACAAAGCGGGTGTATTCGACCGGCGTGCCCTGGAAAAGCGCGGCCATTTCGAGGGCGTGCTCGTAGGTGCGGTTGGTGACGAAGACGTGAGACGCGCCGGAGCGGCGCAGGTGGCGCGCGGCCAGCTCCGACATCTTGCCGGCGCCCGCAATCATGACCGTGCGGTTGGCGAGCGATCCGAAAATCTTGCGCGCCAGCTCCACGGCGGCGTAACTCACCGATACGGCCATCTGGCCGATGCCGGTCTCGGAGCGCACGCGCTTGGCCACGCTGAAGGCGCGCGCGAGCAGGCCTTCGAGCCAGCCGCAGACCGCGCCGGAATCCTTGGCGGCGGCGTAAGCGGCTTTGAGCTGTCCCAGGATCTGAGGCTCGCCGACCACCATCGAATCGAGGCTCGAGGCCACGCGGAAGAGGTGATGGATGGCGTCGCGGCCCTCGTAGCGGTAGAGATGCGGACCGATGGTATCGGGGCTGACGGCCTTGTGATCGGCGAGGAAGGCATCGACGATGGCGCGCGGGTCGGCGCTGTCCTCGGTGGTGACGATGACCTCGACGCGGTTGCAGGTGGAGAGGATCAGGGCTTCGGCGACGCCCTCGCGCGCTTTCAGATCGGCCAGCGCGGCGGGGAGCGCTTCGTCGCGGAAGGCGAGACATTCGCGCACCTCGACGGGCGCCGTCTTGTGACTCACGCCGGTGACGAGGAGCTTCATGGTTTCAGCAGCAAAGCGCCCAGGCGGGCATGCGCGGCCCAGGTGAGGGCGGCGAAGCCGACCAGCGCCACGGTCATGACGGCGGCTTTCCGCCCGCGCCATCCCGCGGCCACCCGCAGGCACACCAGCGCCAGGTAGACGCCCCAGGTGAAGAACGAGATGGCGATCTTGGGCTGGCGGATCCAGGCGGTCTTCAACTCGATGAAGCCCCACGTGCTGCCGGCGATGACGGCGAGCGTGATGAGCACGAAGCCCACGGCCATGGTCTTGGAAATGAGATCGTCCAGCGTGCCCAGCGGGGGCAGGCGGTAATAGAACTTGTGGGGCTTCTTGGTTTTGAGCTCGCGCTCCTGGAACAGATAGAGCACCGAGGCCACGGCGGTAAACGCGAGCGCCGCATAGCCCAGCAGCACGAGCACGATGTGCACCGTCAGCCAGGCGTTGCGCACCACCGGGCTACTCCAGGCGCTGACGGGGTTGCCCAGGGTGGCGACCAGGGCCATGACGAAGACCAGCGGGAAGATGAAGACGCTGAGGCTTTCCACTTTGTAGCGCCAGTGGACGAACAGGTAGAGCACCGCGATGAGGAAGGCGCACATGGAAAGGGTTTCGTAGAAGTTGGTAATGGGGCAGCGGTGGTTGACAATGCCCTCTTCGACGATGGAGACAAAGTGGAAGACCGAGCCCAAGGCGAAGGCGGCCAGCGCCACGCGGAACAGGTGCTCGCGGCGGCGGACCAACATGAGGATGGCGTGCAGGAGGCCGAGCGAGTACAGTCCCGCGGCCACTCGCAGCCAGATGACGCTCATTTCAGCCATGGGGCGGTGCGCTACTCCGAGTCTAAGCTAACAGTATATCGCGAGGCTGGTAAACGCCCGTCCCGTGGCGTGGACGCCCCCATCCGCCATAGGCGTAAAAATAGCCCTCTCGACGACTTTGGAGGTCCCTTGATTGGAGCGTAGTTTCTCGGATCGCGACTAGGGCCTTGGCGCCTGCATCCGACCGGTTTCCGAGTAGCGCGTTATACGCCCGGAGATCTGTGGGCGCCAGTCAACTTCCCGCGGCAGATCGGTGAGTTGGCGTTTATAACCGGCCACGTGGATTCGCCGGTTCGCGTGGCGACAACCGTTGACGCTCTGCTCGAGGAGGGAGGTGGTGATCCAATCGCAGGCTTCTGTGCTACCATTCCCGCTAAGGAGCACTCATGGGCCTCTCTCGCGTCAGCGTATTCCTGGTTCTCGTCATCCCCGGCCTTGCCCAGGATTCGCCGCGGCCCCCGATTCCCTCTTACTTCGCTATCGCGCCGCGAGCCCAGTTAAAGCCTAACTACACTTTCGAAGATTACGGCGAGACTGAATTCATTGTCCCCCATAGGGACAGTACCATTCAGAAAGGGAAGCACTGGGCGGCTGCCTTAACCGTTTCCGGCGTCCCCGATGGCGTTGACCCGGACGATGTCTGGGTCCGTCAAATTAAACCCACGCTCGTCGACGCCGGCTGGAAGTTTTTTGCCGAGGAACGCGGGCAACCCAAAACCGCGCGCTATCAAAAGGACGGTCACGACACCTGGCTCATTCTCTGGGTCTTTGGGAACGACGACATGCGATTCGATCTCGTCGAAGTCGGACCATGCCCCGTCAGCATCCAAGTCCCCAAACCGGCGGAAAAGCCCGAAGCCATCAGCCCCGATTCCGGCGATTTCCCGTTCCTGCCGCCCATCCCCGGTTCCACGCCCACCGGCGGCCATCACGACGACGCACCCATGATTGTCACGGTCGATCTCGATAAAGACCACTCGGAGGATCAGGTCGCCGGCACGGGATCCATCACGAAGAGCTACAACGCGCCGCCCTTCGAATCGCCAGTCCTCTTCGTCACCGTCTACAGCGATGCCCTCACCCGGGCAGGCTGGAAAATAGTTCGTGTGTCACACAGCGCGGATGCCGCTGTAACCGCCCACTACGCCGCGGGCGGCCGCAATATTTGGGCGTACCTGCACGGCGGCGGCGAATCCTATACGATTACGGTCGCCGACGAAGGCGACCTCGCCGGCCAACTCGATCGCGACTGCCATGTCGCCGTCTACGGCGTTCAGTTCGACTTCAACAAATCCACCATCCGCGCCGATTCCGAGCCCGTTCTTCAAAACGTCCTCGGAATCCTCAATGCCCGGCCCGATCTGAAGGTCGAAATCCAGGGCCACACCGACAACGTGGGGAGCGACGAGTACAACCAGAAGCTTTCCAAATCCCGCGCTGCCTCCGTCGTCACCTGGCTGACCAACAAAGGCATCGCCCAGGGGCGACTCACCGCCCACGGCTACGGCATGAAGCAGCCCATTGCGGACAACGGCAGCGACGAAGGACGCGCCCGCAACCGCCGCGTCGAGCTAAAGAAGCAAGGCTGCACCGCGCAATAACGGCAGGCGGCCGACCTTCGCCCGTTGCACATTGAACCTCCCAGAAGAGGGCCTGCTCCGGGCAGATCGTCGCTAGCCTTGATCGGAAACGCCTCGGCGCACGAAGGCCGGGGCGAAGAGGCAAGCTCCGGGCCGAGGCGTTTTCGATAAGGAGACTAGAAGGAAGCCGCTGGCGTTTGCGGCGGACGCGGCAGCTATGGGGATTGAAGGCCTCTTTGGTACTGGCAAGCCCGATGTTGGCCCTGTCGACGGTCTCTGAAAGCGTGGGTGCACCGTTCGGAACGGAGGGAAAGCGAACGTCGTACGTGCGTCATTAGGTCGGTGGGTAACGCGGTGGACGGCAACTGGACACACGAATTCGTCGGCGTGCCATAGGCACGTCGTTGGACCATAACTCGCCGCAGCGTTATGACGAATCGAAGTAACTGCACCACGAGACTTCCGCGGCGGTGAGTCTCTGCGCTACGACCATAGCCGCGCCACAGTGTGGGCAGTGCCAAGTCGAAGAGCTTTGGCTGGAGTCCTGGCACTCCGGCGGTTCCGGCGGGCACATTGCCAACAACCGCCGGCATGCGGCCAGTTTGGAAGCGCGGCACGGGTTCGACAGAAATCCGAAGTGGCGAATCCGGACGAAGCCTTTGGGCAACACGTGGAGGAAGAAACGCCGCAGGAATTCCGTTCCCAAGAGCGTCATCTTCCGCTGCTTGCCCCCGTGAGCATAGTCTTTCCACCGGAAGGTCACGCGTTCCCCGTCAAACGCCAGGAGCCGATGGTTGGAAATGGCGACTCTATGGGTGTATCGGCCCAGGTAACGCAGCACCTGCGTGGGGCCGCCAAAGGCGGGTTTGGCATAAACCACCCAGTCTTGCCGATGCAATCTTCGTAGGAGTCGGCGAAATTGCTTCGGATCAGCCAAGGTGGATGCCGGCCCTGCGCAGCGGAGCTTCTGGCGTCGATAGAGGCGCTTCAAACCGGCGCAGAACTTGCCGCGAAAGACCCGGCTGAGGACCTTCACCGGCAGAAAGAACGGATACCGTGGGCGCACCCAGCGGGTGTGGTCCGGAGATAGCCCGCCCGCTGGGATCGCGCAGTGAACATGAGGGTGCAACAGTAGGTTCTGCCCCCAGGTGTGCAGAATGCTGATCAGGCCGATTTCGGCCCCGAGGTGTCGCGGGTCGGCCGCCACCTCCAGCAGGGTTTGTGCGCTGGCGTTGAATAGCAGATCGTAGAACAGGCGTGGATTGTCCAACGCCAGCACATTGAGTTCGTGGGGCACGGTGAATACGACATGAAAGTAGTCGGTGGCCAGCAGGTCCCGTTCCCGTGCTGCCAGCCAGCGTTCGCGCGCCTGCGTCTGGCACTTCGGGCAGTGCCGGTTACGGCAAGAGTTGTAGGAGACGGCCGCCTGGTATCCGCACCGGGGACAGGCATCGATATGACCGCCCAACGCCGCCGTGCGGCAGCGCTGAATGGCTCGGAAAGCCTTGAGTTGCTGAAAATCGAAGCTCTTCTCGTACCTGTCCAGGAAGCGGTTGCCCTGTGCGCGGAGGATGTCGGCCACCTCCACGGTGGGCCGGCTCATTTTTGTCTCGTGCGGTGATACAGACGGTCGGAAGCGCCGGAGATGGATAAGTGTTCAAGTGGATTTACCGTCTTCTCCAGGTGACGCCGCGACAAATGCAAGTAGATGCTGGTAGCCTCCAGGTCGGCGTGTCCGAGCAGCATCTGAATCGTGGGCAGATCGGCACCATCCTCCAGCAGGTGAGTGGCGAAGCTGTGCCGAAGCATGTGGGGTGCAACGCGCTTTTTAAGGCCGGCATGCCGCGCGGCCTCGGCGCAGGCATACCAGACGGATTTGTCGGTCAGGTGCTGGCCATTACCGCGTGGTTCCCCTGGAAACAGCCATGTCTTCGGCTTCTTCCATCGCCAGTACTCACGGAGTGTTTCGAGCAACTTCGGGCATAACGGCACATCGCGGTCTTTGCCGCCTTTGCCCTTGCGAATATGGACGACCATGCGTTCACTGTCGATGTCCTCGACGCGCAGGTGGACTAGTTCGCTTCGTCGCATACCGGTCGAGTACAGCGCCATAAGGATCGCGCGTGCCTGCAGATTGCCGGCCGCATCGATCAGTCGGGCCACTTCCTCCGGGCTCAAGACGCGTGGTATCCGCTGGTGCGGGTACTTGGGGTAGGGTATCGAGTCGGGTGGAAAACGGCGCTTCAATGTGCGTCGAAAGAAGAAACGCAGCGCAGCAACGTGATTCACCACCGTTCCCACCGCCAGCTTTCGTTCGTGCAGCAGATGGGCCTGCCACTGGCGGATATGGTCAGGGCCCAGTTGATCTGGCGGCTTGCCAAAGTAACGCGCGAAGCGCTCGACGGCGCCAATGTAACCGCGTATAGTGTCTGAAGAGAAGTTACGTCGCTGGAGTTCCTCCAGCATGACTTTGCGTAATCGGGTCACAGGGACCTCCTTGTGACCCGTACACTACTCCTCGGCGAAGCCGAATGCCTCCCCCTTTACACGACGCGTAGCGTCCGCCGCGTCAGCGGCTTCGTTCTAGTCCCCCACTCGGAAACTGCCCCCAGGCGGCGTTGTGGGACGCCCCCCAAACCGCATCGCGGATAAGGACGCTTGCTCTCAGGCATGCGCTCCGATTGGGCGAGATCGGTTTTGGCAGTCTCATCTTGCCCCCGTCCGCGCCGGACCCCTGGTCTGGATCCTCCCGGGATAGAATAGATATTCCGTGGATGACTGCGCGCTATACGCCGATCCGGCCCTCTACGATCTCTTATTCCCCAACACCTGCGACCGCGCTTCGGTAGCCGACCAGAAGCGGTGGGAATTAACCATTGCTTCTGAACGGTTCTATATCGAGCATGCCCGCGAGAGCGGCGGCCGCGTATTGGAACTCGGGTGCGGATCGGGCCGCTTGACGATCCCAATTGCCCAAGAGGGCATCGACATCGTTGGAGCCGATCTGTCCCCGTCCATGCTCCAGAGGGCGCGGGCGAAAGGCGCCGCCGCGGGCCTGCGGATACCATTCGTGCAAACGGACATGCGCCAGCTCGATCTCGGGGATCGGTTCTCGGCCATCCTGGTTCCAGGCAACTCGCTGCTGCACCTGCTCACGACCGAGGACCTGAAGCGGTGTTTTGCCAGCGTGCGTCGCCATCTGGCCCCAGGCGGGAAGTTGATCTTCAACGTCTCCAAATGGGATCTGCCCAGGCTGGCTCGCGATCCCGGGGAGCGTCACCCGGTTCTCCGCGTCAACCACCCGGAGCGCGGCGAAATCAGCGTCGAGGAGACGGCGGAGTACGACGCCGCCGAACAAATCCGTCGAGTGGTATGGTACTTGTCGGCGCCGGACGATCCCGACTTCCAGATTATCGGCTACCGCCTCCGCGTGATCTTCCCGCAGGAATTACTGCTGCTGCTCGACTGCGCCGGTTTTCGTTTGGAGAGGCGTTACGGCGAGTTTACGCGCGAGGCCTTCACTTCCTCCAGCCCGCGCCAAGTCTGCGTCTGTTTGCCGGTAGAAGAGCAGGCGGAGGTCTGAGAGTGCTGTAGTACTCAGGACGCGGCTACCAGGGGCTCTTCCGCCAGATTGCCGGAGACACCGTTCAGCACTTGCAGAGTCTCCACGATGCCCTCCACCAGCTCTTCGTTGTGGGACAGGGCGGCGCGCACGGAGCCGATGGCCGGGGAAGACGGCGCGGCGGCCCACGCCAGTTGAGAGATGCGCCAGCGCGTCAGGCGACTGGCAATTCCTCAGCCAGGTCGTCGGATTGATCCGCCGAAATGCCGTGAAGCACTTGCAGAGTCTCCACGATGCCCTCCACCAGCTCTTCGTTCTGGGAAAGGGCGGCGCGCACGGAGCCGATGGCCGCGGAATGCGACTCCAGGGTGTTCTCGATGGAGCGGGAATCCTTCGCCACCGTCTCATGCAACTCACGCAGCGCGGCGGTGGACTCGCGCAAGGTCTTCAGCTCCTGTTCGATCTTGGCAAGCCGCGCCGGCAGTATTCCCGCGTCTTGTTTCGCTTCGACAATTCGCCTCAGCCCGGAAAGGGGCTGCGAGCGCTCCTGCTTGGGCGCCGATTGCACGTCACGCTCCGAGCCGGCAGGCTCGTAGGCCGTTCCCTGGGCTTGGTCCTTGCTGTGGAACCGGAGTTCCAAGCCGGTACTCGTCAGAATGATCATGGGCGCCGCGGTACCATGCCGATCTCCGCTGGGGTGGATCTTGCTCAGCGCCTCCGAAAACCCAACCAGGCACTGCAGGCCTTCCGCGAATGGCATTGACGCCTCCGATAGGCGCTCCGGAGGCTCTTTTGAAACAGTCTGCTTTTCCGTCTCGCTCATAGTCGTCCAACTTCAGTCTCCCGGTTCCGCCCTGGGTAGTCAAGCCTTCTAAAGGTAGTGATGGTTTTGTGTGTACCATACCATTGGTACTGGAACTGTCAGAGCAGCATCACATTGCCTGCAAAGTCAATATAATGAAGGGAACGTGGGGAAATTCTTCGTCCAAAACTTCGGTTGCCGGGCTACGCAGGCGGATGGCGCCGCGATCGAGGCGCTGCTCGCGGCCAAAGGCCTGGAAGCGGCCGAGGTGCGCGCGGGCGCGGACCTGGTGGTCCTGAACACCTGCACGGTTACCTCTACCGCGGACGATGAAGTGCGGCAAACCATCCGGCGCGTCCATCGCGAGAACCCCGCGGCGCGCATCTTGGTAACTGGCTGCTACGCGCAGCGCGCGCCGGAGGAGCTGGCATCGCTGGCGGGTGTCGAGTGGGTGGTGGGGAACTCGCACAAGACGCAGATCGCGGAGTTGGTGACGGTTGCGCCTTACCACGGCAATATCCTAGTCGGGGATATCTTCGCGCAGCATGATTTTTTGTCTTCCCCGGTGGAAGACGCGGCGGGCGACCGAACGCGTCCCAACCTGAAGATTCAGGACGGGTGCAACAACCGATGCTCGTTCTGCATCATTCCGTTTGTGCGGGGGCGTAGCCGTAGCGCGCCGGCCGCGCGGGTGGTGGAGCAGCTGCGGGGCCTCGCGGCGCGGTATCGCGAGATTGTGCTGAGCGGGATCAACCTGGGGCGCTGGGGCAGGGAACCGGGGAGCACGATGCGCCTGGCCGATTTGATCCGGCTGCTGCTGGCGGAAACCGAAGTGGAACGGCTGCGGCTGAGCTCGGTGGAACCGATGGATTTTTCCGACGACCTGCTGGGCTTGATGGCCGAATCCTCGCGCATGGCCAAGCACGTGCATGCGCCGTTGCAGACGGGCTCGGACCGGATTCTGCGCCGCATGCACCGCAAGTACCGGCCGCGGCACTACGCGGACCGCATACTCAAAGCGCGGGCGCTGATGCCGGATGCGGCCATCGGCGCGGATGCGATGGTGGGATTTCCGGGCGAAACCGAGGCCGATTTCGAAGAGAGCCGGCGGTTCATTGCGGAGCTGCCGTTCACCTATTTGCACGTGTTCACCTATTCGGAGCGGCCGGGGACGCCGGCGGCGGAAGATCCCGATGCGGTGCCCATGGCGGTGCGAAAGGAACGCAACCGCGCGCTGCGGGAGCTGGCGGCGGCGAAGAATCGCGCGTTTCGCGAACGCATGGTCGGAAAGACGCTTTCCGCGGTGACGCTGCACGAGGCTGGGATGGCGCTCACGGAAAACTACCTGAAGGTGGAACTGGCGCAGGAGCGCGAGCCCAACCGGATTGTGGATTTGGAGATCGGTGGTGTGGTGGATGGAGGGTTGAGCGAGGCTACATCTCGCGGCGGCCTTCCATGGCTTTCGACATCGTGACTTCGTCGGCGAATTCCAGGTCGCTGCCGACGGGGACGCCCATGGCGATGCGGGAGACTTTGACGCCGAGAGGTTTCAACAGGCGCGCCAGATACACGGCGGTGGCTTCGCCTTCCACGGTGGGATTGGTGGCCACGATCACTTCCTGAATCTCACCCTGGCCGATGCGCTCCACCAGGCCCTTGATCTTGAGCGACTCGGGGCCGATGCCGCGCAGCGGCGAGAGCGCGCCGTGGAGCACGTGGTAGCGGCCTTCGTACTGGCGGGTGGTTTCGATGCCGACGATGTTGGTGGGCTCCTCGACCACGCAGACCACTTTCGGATCGCGGGCGGCATCGCGGCAGTAGAGGCACAGGTCGCTTTCGCTGATGTTGTTGCAAAGGCGGCAGAGACCCAGCTTGTCCTTAACGTCGAGGAGGGCTTGCGCCAGATGTTCGGCGTCTTCGCGGCCGGCGCGCAGCACGTGGAAGGCGATGCGCTGCGCGGATTTCTGGCCGATGCCGGGCAGGTGTTTCAGTGCGTCGATGAGACGGGCCAGCGGTTCGGCGAAATCGGGCATCGCTAAAACAGACCCGGGGGCAGGCCCATACCGCCGAGCATGCCGCCCATCTTCTGCTGGACTTCGCCATCGACCTTCTTGACGGCCTCGTTGCAGGCGGCTACGACCATATCCTGCAACATCTCGACATCGCCCGCGACTTCGGGGTCGATCTTGACTTTGAGCAGGTTCTTCTGGCCGTCCATCTGCACCGTGACCATGCCGCCTCCGGCGGAGGCTTCGACCCGGATCTGGGCGACCTCCTGCTGGAGCTTCTCTTGCACCTGCTGTGCCTGGCGCATCATCTGCTGCATCTGCTGCATGTTGCCGGGTAATTTCACGTGGCTACTCCTTGAGGTTTCGAACTTTGCGGATTTCGCCGCCAAAGACTTCCCGGAAGCGCTGGACCTCGGGGTTGGCCAGCGCGCGGGCGGTGGTTTCCTCTTCGATATTGGCGGCGGGCGGGGCGCCGGGCCCAGGGGGCGCCCCGCCCGGCGGCGCGGGGTCAGTGGCTTCATCGGTGGCGAATTTCACGCGCAGGGACCGGCCGAAGACTTCGCGCGCGGCATCGGCCATGGCGCGGTCATTGAAATAGAGGGCGTACGATTTCGGCGCGATCACGTTCAGATCGGCGCCGGAGACCGTGATGCGGGCGTTTTCGACGGCGTCGGCGAGGTGAGTGAGACCCTTCTCGTTCAAATAAGAGTGCAGGTGCTCGCGGGGATCGCCGGCGGGGGCGGGGGCAGCTTTCTTAGCCCGGTCGAGATCGAAGGGCGAGGGGCCGGTGCGCGGCGGTGGTGGCGCCGGGCCGGCGGGAGGGATGGGCGGCCGGGGACCCGGTGCGCCCAGTTGCGCCAGCGCTTCTTCGATGGGCAGCAAGCGGCCGGCTTGCACCAGGCGGACGAGGCCGATTTCCAGGTGGAAGCGCGGTTGCAGGGAAAACTGCAAATCGCGGAACAGATCGAGCGAGAGCTGGAGGTAACGGCTGAGGTCCTCTTCGGAGAATTGGGAAGCGATCTGGGCCAGCTTCTGGCGCTCGGCGGCGGAGGCGGCCACCAGGCGCGTATCGGCGCCGGATATGCGCGCGACCAGGAGGTTGCGGAAGTAGCGCGCCAGCTCGCGGCTGAAGTGCTGGAGGTTGTGGCCGTTGCGCTCGAGTTCATCGACCACTTCCAACATGCGGCGCGAATCGTTCGCGACCAGCGCTTGCGTGACCTGTTCCAAAGACTCGAGCGAAAAGGCGCCCAGCAGCGCGCGCACCTCGGCGGCGTCGAGCTTGGAACCGCAGCAGGCGATGGCCTGGTCGAGCGCGGAAAGGGAATCGCGGACACTGCCCTCGCCAGCCTGCGCCAGCACGGCCAGGGCTTCGGCATCGGCCTCGATGCCTTCCTGCTGGCAGATCCACGCCATGCGCGCGGTGAGGTCCTCGAAACCCACCGAGCGGAAGCTGAAGTGCTGGCAGCGCGAGGCGATGGTGGCGGGGATCTTGTGCGCTTCCGTGGTGCAGAGCACGAAGACCACCCAGGGCGGCGGCTCTTCGATGGTCTTCAGCAGCGCGTTGAAGGCCTCACTGGTGATCTGGTGCGCTTCGTCGATGATGAACACCTTGTAGCGGTCGCGCGCCGGCTGGTAGCGCACGTTTTCGCGCAGCTCGCGCATTTCATTGATGCCGCGGTTGGAGGCGGCGTCGATTTCGATGACGTCCGGGGCGCCGCTGGCGGTGATTTCCAGGCAGCTTGCGCACACGCCGCAAGGCGCGGCGGTGGGTCCCTCGACGCAGTTCAGACAGCGCGCCAAAATGCGCGCGACGGTGGTTTTGCCGGTGCCGCGCTGTCCCGAAAAGATGTAGCCGTGGGCGACGCGCTTCTGGGCGATGGCGTTTTCCAGGGTGGTCTTGACGTGCTCCTGGTTGACCACCTCCTGAAAGGTCTGCGGCCGGTATTTTCGGGCGATTACCTGATACATGGGGCGGGCAAATCCGGATACAACCGGACGAGTTGCCAGGCCCCGGGTGATCCGCGGCACACGAACCGCACTGCTACCGTTGCTTCCTTCCGGACCTGGCGGGGTTTGCAGCCGCCCGCTGCACGGAGCCCGAGACCTGACAAGTATTCATCGTAACACGGGGAGGCCGAAAAACCCGGCAGACCGGGGCGCGGCCGGAACCAAATAGGGAAAATCGAAACGATGCGGGAATGGGCGTCGAACCGCGCGGGGAAAATGGTGTGAGGCCATGGAGCCGCTGCCGGCAACACCGGGACTGCTATCCGTGGCTGAACGGGTGGGGTGGTTCGAGGCGCTCTCGGAAGCGCTGGCCGACCCGGTGCATTTCCTCGCGCATGTGATGACCTATGGGACGGTCGAAGACCTGCGCGCTCTCGAAGGCGTGGTTGGCCAGGGTGAATTCAGGGAAGCACTCGAACACGCGCCGCCGGGTATCTTCGATGCGCGTTCCTGGGCGTACTGGAATCTGAAATGCGGCCGTGTGCCGGCGCCCCCTTTGCCGGTGCGCCGCTCGGTGCTCGACACGTTCAATGCGCCGAGCCGGGCGGGACGAAATCTGGCGGCAGCGCCGCGCCTTCGCCAAAGAAGTAAGCGTCCATCTGCTGGATGAGAAACTCCTGGGCTTCCCTGGTGCCGAGGTTGAGCCGGTACTCGTTCATGATCATCTTCATGCGGTCCACCCACATCTTCCAGGCTTGCTTGGAAACGTTGTCGTAGATCTTCTGCCCCAGCGGATGGCCGTCGAACGGCACTTCGTCGAGGCCCTCCATTTCGCGCTGGAACTTCACACAGAACACGCGGTGGGCGCCCGGCGGAATCGGCTCTTGCATGTCGAATCTCCTCAGACCAGGATACTACGGGGGTTCCCGCCGGCGAGGAGAGAGCGATTGGTCCGACGCGCGGCCGGTCTAAAGGCCATGGACGAGCACAACACGACGCTTCGGGGTGTCGGTCTGCTGGAAGTAAAGGAACCGCTCATCGGCCGATAACCACGTGGATGGAGGCGAGAACGGGATCTCAGCCAACGCGCTTGTCTGCCGCGTCCGCGGGTCCAGGCGAAGGATGGTGTAAGTCCGCGTTTTGGCGCCTCGCTCGGTCTCGAAGAGATAGAGATACTTCCGTCCAACCGCATAGTTGGACACCGCGAAGTCCGGTTGATCGCGAAGCACCTCCGTTTCGCCGCCCTTACTCTGCATCCGGGATAGCCCGTGCCCGGGCCTGATAAAGAAGTACACGACCTCGCCGTCGGGAGAGAGTCGTGGCGAGACGCCGCTCACGCCGAAGCCGTGCACCTTCCCGTCCGATATGGCAACGCGAACCAATGCCGGCGGCAAGCTTCGCATGGAATAATCCCGCCAGGCATAGACCGATTGACTGTCAGGCGACCAGACCGGGTCGTATATCGTGTCGTCCTTTTCAGCCAATCGCCGCGGCGGCCCACCGGAAGCGGGAACAACGTAAAGCTCGGAACGGTTCTCGGTCATGTTGCCTGGAAAAGGACGAACCATGAACGCGATCCACTTGCCGTCCGGCGACCAGCCGGCGAGAATGGGCACTGCGTCGCTATCCGCAAACCCGGGAATGGACTTCACCAGCAGACGTTCATTGATGCCGTCCGCGTTCGCCAGCCGGATTTCCGAGAAGCCCGTGCGCGTTGAGATGAACACGCGCTGCCGGCCATCCGGTGAGCAGCCGGGGCCGCCAGCCGAGCACGCAGGCCGGGACACCGTTTCGGTTTTCACCGGGGTCGCCTGAAGGTCCGCTCGCCACCAGACCTCAACCGGCTGGATCTCGATCGCCAGCGCATTGCCGTCCGCGGAAAACTCGGATATCTCCAGCCGATCCGTGAGGCCGGGAATGGCTTGTGGCTGCGCGCCGGGCTGGAGGGCGATGCGCCGCAGATAAGGCACGTCACCTAAGGCCTCATATACGAGCCATTTCCCGTCGCGTGTCCAGCTCACCTGCGAGATTTGCCGGGGCTCTTGCGCGAGGGTGGCAGCCGGCCCGGCCGGGCGATAATCCGGGCCAAGGCGCAACAGTTTGAGCGATTTGGCTTCCGCGTACGCCAGCAAGTGTCCGTCCGGGGAGAACGCTGGAGAACCGCCGCGTTCAGCCAGGTCGCGGGTCGGCTGACCGCCGGCCGCTGGAAACAATGCCGGACGGCAATCCATATATCCTGGGTCCCGGGCCGCCGCCACAAAACGGCCATCGGGGCTCCAGGAGGGCGCACCGTCGCAGACATTCCCCAGTTCGCGTTCGGCGCCGCCCGCAAAACTCCGTACAACCAGGCGGATATCCCAACGGTTCAGATGCCGCATGAACGCGATCGTCTTGCCATCGGGCGACCAGCGCGGGCCGGACACGTAGCCATTGCGGTTATCTCCATTGACGAACGGCTTCACCGGGCCGCCGGCCAGAGGCCGCGTGTACATGCCGCACGAATAGTCCGGCTCGGGTTTGCACCAGTCGAATGCCAGCGTCTGGCCATCGGGAGACAGGCTGGGGTTATCCATGTTGCCAGCGAGATCGTCCAGCAACGGCTTGATCTGAATTTGTCCCGGGGCAGCACTCGGAGCGCCTGCCGCGGCCGGCGCCGCCAGAGCCGCACCCAACCCGGGCCGCAATAGATCGCGGATCTCATCGTAGGGGATTTCGATCTTGATCTCTCCCAGGTAGTAGGGAGCGATCTCATATCGGTTGAAGAGGAACACCAGCCGGTCCTCGCCAAAGCCGTAGTTGTCGTTCAACTCGAAGCGGCCATGAGGAAAAGTGAAGCCCTCCAGATCGGCCGTCGGGCCCAACTTTCGATCCCTGCGGAAATTCGTTTCCGCGATCGCCGTCAACTTAGGCATCGACCCATCCTTCAGAATCGCCGAGAGCTTCACTGGCTCGCCGGTGGCCGCATCGAAGTTCAGATACTGCGCGTTATGTTGGGGGTGCGCCCCGCCGGTAAAGGACTCCTCATAGCACTCGACGCTGAACACCGGGGGCGTGGCTCGCAGCAGCGCCACGTTCTTGGAAAGATACCACCGCAGCCCGGGAGAATCCGGGGTATAGCTCTTGGTGAACTCGTTTAGATATGCTTCGGGTGTGAGCTTGCCGCCTTCAACCAGAAAAGCGAGGATGGCGGAGTTGATGCGGTCGCGCACAAGCGGCGGCCCTGAGACTACCTCCACGTAGTCGAGTTCCGCGGAAAAGCAGCCCATCTTCGGGTCTCCGCAGCCGGGAAGAGTCCGGGAGATGTGCCGATGTTCGTACCGGACGGGCTGGGCAATCGCCGTTTGGCCGATTGCCAGGGCTGCGATCAGGATGAATCGTGTCATGAGTAAGCCTCCGCCTTTTGCTTTAGTTACGTGACTCAGGGCGTGGGGCCGTTGAGCAGTCGAGCCAGTCCCGCTTGGTAGCCGGAGGCGCCGCCCTGGCGCAGCTTCTGAAGCTCGCCGAGCAGAGACTGCCGTTCTTCTTTCATGCCCGGCAGAAGGCCTACGGGGTAGGACTGGTCGGCCTCGGGCTTGCGCGCCATGAGATCGGCGATCAACTTGTCGATACCCGCGGCCGCGGCCGGCGCCGGCAGTTCGGCAAGGGCCCGCAAGGCAGGCTCGACCCTGACCCTCTCCGTATGACGGCCCATATGACGGCTTGTCAGGTTGAAGATCTCGACGGAATTCTCCGACGCGTATTCCAAGACGGCCTTCACGGCCGGGTCATTCCGGCCGAAGAACGCTTTCCGGTTCTGGTCCCGCACCTCGAGCAGAAAATACTCTCCGGCCTGAATATCCAGCCCCATAACCGCGCTGTACTCGTCACAGGCATGAGGGCGGCATCCCCGCTCGATGAAGATTTCTCTGCCGTCGCGCAGTTTTGCGACGAGATAGGGCTGGGAGGAGACGCCGACGTCCTCCGGGTCAAATCCCGGCCGTATGCGCTGTATCCGAGCCACGAAATCCGGATGCTGGGCGAGCACGTCAAAGCTATACCCGCCGTATTGGGGCGTATGGGGGCTATACGGAAGCCACCCGACACCGGAATCCGGATCGAAAGCGAAATCGGCCGCGCGAAGGTCGTTGGGGGGGCTCCCGGCCATAGCCCCCGCGGCCTCGCGCCGGTCGAATCTGCGGAGCAGATCGTCGTTGCCGATTGGCGTGAGCCCCTGGAATGCCCGCACATTCTTGAGCAAGGATCCCGTCCCCGCGAACCACCCGGCATCCGTAATCACCACGCCGGAATCCTGGGCGAGATAGAGGACCGCTCTGGCCGCCCACGTCCCAGGCTCAAGACTCACCATCGTTGACCACGCGAACACATACAGCCGATTGGATCGCCAGAACACCACCGTGGCGCCGGGAACCGGGATCTCTCGCGCCAGTGTGTGTTTACTCGTATCCCACAGCCGGACCGTGCCGTCGTTTCCCGCCGCGGCCAGCAGGTCCCCTTGCGGAGAAAATGCCACCGACGACGCCCACCCCGTGTGGAGCCGCTGCGGAGCTCCGTGTGGGCTGCCATCCAGGTTCCACAGGCGGACCGTGCCGTCGTTTCCCGCCGAAGCCAGCAGGTCCCCTTGCGGAGAAAACGCCACCGACAGCACCATACCCACATGGCCCCGCAGAGGAGCTCCGTATGGGCTGCCATCCACGTTCCATAGCCGCACTATGCCGTCCTGTCCACCCGAGGCCAGCAGGTCCCCTCGGGGAGAGAACGCGACCGACCGTGCCTGGCCCGTATGGCCCGCGATCGGACCACTGCGCGGGCTGCCGTCCAGGTTCCATAGCCGCACTGCGCCGTCCGTCCCGGCCGATGCCAGCAGGTCCCCTCGGGGAGAGAACGCGACCGACCGTACCTGGCCTTTATGGCCCGTCATTGGACCACTGCGCGGGCTGCCGTCCAGATTCCATAGCCGCACCGTGCCGTCGCTTCCCCCGGAAGCCAGCAAGTCCCCTCGAGGAGAGAACGCCATGGACTGCACGGCGCCCTCCAGGCCCGGCAAGCTCGCGCGCGGGCTGCCGTCCAAGTTCCACAGCCGCACTATGCCGTCCACTCCCGCCGCGGCCAGCAGGTCTCCTTGGGCAGAAAGCGCCATGGAGTCCACCCGGACCGCTTGGCTGGGCAGATCTCCACGCGGGCCGCCAGACAGCGTCCACAGCCGTACTGCGCCGTCGAATCCGCCGGAGGCCAACAGTTCCCCTCGGGGAGAAAATGCCACCGACGACACCCACGCCTCGTGGCCCCGCAGCGGGGCACCGTGCGGGCTGCCGTCCAGGTTCCACAGCCGCACTGTCCCGTCCTGTCCCGCCGAAGCCAGCAGGTCCAGTTTTGGAGAAAACGCCACCGACAACACCATGCCCGCATGGCCCCTCAGCGGGGCGCCGTGCGGACTGCCGTCCAGGTTCCACAGCCGCACCGTGCCGTCTCCTCCTGCCGAGGCCAGCAGGTCTCCCTTGGGAGAAAACGCCACCGACGACACGCCGCCCGTATGGCCCTGCAGCGGCGCTCCGTGCGGGCTGCCGTCCAGGTTCCAGAACTGCACCGTTCCCTCCCCTCCCGCCGAGGCCAGCAGATCCCCGCGGGGAGAAAAGGCCACCCTGACACCAACCTTATGGCCCGTCTTTAGCGAGCCTCCGTGCGCGGAGCCATCCCGGTTCCACAGCCGCACTGTGCCATCCATTCCCGCCGAGGCCAGTAGGTCCCCTTGCGGAGAAAACGCCAGCGCCAACACCACCGCGCCGGCATGCCCCAGAAGGGGGGGCCCGTGCGGGCTGCCGTCGAGGTTCCATAACCGGATCGTGCCATCGCTACCAGCGGATGCCAGCAGGTCCCCTCGGGGAGAAAACGCCACCGCATCGACCAAGCCCGTATGGCCCTGTAGCGGGGGCCCGTGCGGGCTGCCATTGGAGTTCCACAGCCGCACCGTGCCGTCGTTCCCCGCCGAGGCCAGCAGCTCACCATTGGGAGCGAATGCTACCGACTCCACGCGGTCCGTTTCGCACCCCAGCGGCGCACCGTGCGGGCTGGCGTTCAGGTTCCACAACCGCACCGTGCCGCCCGCTCCCACCGAGGCCAGCAAATCCCCTTGGGGAGAAAGCGCCATCGACCACTCCATGTCGCGAGGGCCCTCTAGCGGGGCGCCACGTGGGCTGCCGTCGCGGTTCCACAGCCGCACCGTGCCGTCCTGTCCCACCGAGGCCAGAAAATCCCCTTGGGGAGAGAAGGCCACCGCGCATCCCATGTTCGAAACGCCCCCCAGCGGGGCGCCGTGCGGGCTGCCGTCCGGATTCCACAACCGTATCGTGCCGTCCGCTCCCGCTGAGGCCAGCAGGTCCCCTTGGGGAGAAAACGCCACCCCGCATGCGGTATCCGGATGGCCCCCTAAGGCGCGGCGCAGGCTGCCGTCCAGGTTCCACAGCCGTACCCCATCGGTTCCCGCCGAAGCCAGAGAATCCCCTTTGGGCGAAAACGCCAGCGACAACACATTGCCTGGAAGTCCTATGGGGGCGCCATGCGGGCTCCCATCCAGGTTCCACAACCGCATGGTGTGGTCTAGTGCCCCCGAGGCCAACAGGTCCCCCTTGGGAGAAAACGCCACCGAGAACACCCCGCTCGTATGGCCTTCCAGGGGCGCTCCGCGCTGGCTGCCATCCAGGTTCCATAGCCGCACCGTACCATCCGCGTTGGCGGTGGCAATCAGGTCCCCTTTGGGCGAGAAGCTCGCCCCATGCGCATCGACTCTATAGGTGACCAACCTGACAGGAGTGGGACCGTCCACATCCCACAAGCTCGTATCCGCTCCGGCGACCAGCAGCCAATGTGGATGAGAAGGATGGAAAGCGACCTGATACGGCGCGTGCGGAGCCAGTTGTAGTTCCAGCTGGACAGGCTCGGCGGCGGGACAGACCGGCGCCTGAAGGGCCAGGGCCAAAAGCAAAACGGCAATCAGAGACATGCCCGGACCTCCTCCGGAGAGCTCTTGGCATGGCCAAGAGCTCTCTTCAGTCGTGCGACCCCGTTTGGAGCCGCCATCGCGATCGCCGTCAACTTCGGCATCGACCCATCCTTTAGAATCGCCGAAAGCTTCACTGGCGCGCCGGTAGCGGCATCGAAGTTCAGATATCGCGCTTCATGCCCGGGGTGCGCCCCGCCCCTAAAGGACTCCTCATGGCACTGCACGCTGAACACCGGAGGTGTGGCTCGCAGCAGCGCTACTTTCTTGAAGAGGTACCACCGCAGGCCGGGAGAATCCGGGGCATATTCCGCGATGAAGCCGTTCACATATTCGCCGGGCGTGACCTTGCCACCCTCGACAAGAAGGGCGAGGATAGCGCAGCTGATGCGGTCGCGCACCAGCGGCGGCCCGGAGACTACTTCTGCGTAGTTCAGTTCAGCGTGGGCGCAGCCCGTCTTCGCGTTTCCGCAGCCGGGCAGAGTCCGGGAAATGCTCCGATTCGCGTATCGTATGGGCTGGGCGGACGCTACCTGGGCGACTGCCAAAGCTGCGATCAGGATGAATCGTGTCATCGGTAACTCCTCACCTCGTGCCTTTAGGGACGAACTCACGGCTGGCACGAACCGCTACATTGTAGATACGCGCTGAGAGCTGCGTTAATGCAACTACTCTGGTCGAGCAGGTTCGACAGAGCAGAACAGAGTCCGGATTGGGTGGCGTATATGGCAAGGCACATGGCGCCCCACTCATTGTACTGCTGGAGCGTGCAACTTGCCGGCTGCGGAATAGTGACGCTGCTTATGGGATTCACCTGCTGAGAAGCCGGAGCAGCCAGCGTCGTGACCGTGGTCTGGCCGTTCGAGGTCTGGAAACCCCGGACGCCGCTGGAACCGTTAGGAGCGCCCGTCTGTGGGCCGGTCAGAATCAGCCCCCCTTGCGGAGCTGAAGAAGGGGAAGAGGGGACGATTTTCGATGCTGTTGGAACGACAAAGTTAAGAATGCCGACCGAAGCCGGTAGGATGCCTTTGCCCCCTAATGCAAACTCGTCGAGGACCTTGATCGACGTACCTTTCAGCGAGTCGTAAAGCGAAGGCTTCTCGGTGCCCGTGAGCGTCGCCGTGCCTTGACCAATGCCGAATTCCGCAAGCAACCCGAAGAGAAAGGCTTCAGCCGCAGTCATACCAGATACCGCGGCGCCCCAGACGGCCACGGGCGCCAATAACCCTCCGAGTAGAGTGTTTTGGATCTTTTGACCCTGAATGTTGTTAAGTGAACAGTATTGGAGTTAAACGGCGTTCGCAAGCGGCGTCACGGCTGGCAGATGGCTCCGCACGGATCGGGAAGAACTTGGGAGCTGCACGAGTATGTATAGGTGACGATGTTGTCGTTGGTTCCAAATGGATATGAGCCCGGGGTATTGCTTCCGACCCACGACGCGTCATTCCAGGCGTTTCCGGTCCATGTGCAGGTGTTGATACAGTACTTCCAGTTCGAACCAGCCGGCGGCGATTGCGGGTTCACCGTCAGGGCCGCGGTCTTCACAACGCTCCCCAGAGTGGCGGAAATGGTTGCAGTGGTCTGAGCTGTTACCACGGAAGTGCCGACCGTGAAGGTGGCCGAGGTCTGCCCTGCGGGAACTGTCACGCTGGAGGGGACTTGTGCCACACCACTACTGCTCTGAAGCGTGACCGTCGTCCCGCCAGCCGGCGCTGCGGCGCTCAATGTCACAGTCCCGGTGACCGAATTCCCACCGGTGACAGCGCTGGCTGAAAGCGTCAAGCTACTGAGAGTGATGACGGGGTTGAACGTGGCTGTCACCGACAGGTTCGAGTTCATAGTCACCGTGCAGGTGCCAGTCCCCGAGCATGCCCCTGACCATCCCGTAAACGCCGACCCTGGATTCGGCGTTGCCGTCAACGTTACGACGCTGCCGAGCACATAGCTCCAGCAATTCGTGCCGCATGAAGTGCCAGGAGGTGAGGGAGCGCTTACGGTACCACTGCCCGCGCCCGACGTGCCGGTCGTCAAGGTGTATTGGCTGCCTCCTCCGCCCCCCCCTAGGTTGCACCCGTGGTTTTCGATTATGGTCATCACGTTATGGAAGAGCAAGAGTTGATCAGCAATCTCCCCCCATAAGCCTGTTAGAAATGTCTTTACCAAGACGCCCTGCTCGAATTCCATGACGGAACCTATCGGGCCGTGAGCACAGACTGCAATGGCAGTTGTAACAGATACCCAGAGCGCCTCTTCCGTTGTCACCTCCGCCGTCAGCGCCAAAGATCCAGCCAACACAATGGTGGGTGCTCCCACGACAGCAACGGCGACTCCTCCCAAGACCGCCCCCACCATCATTGTCAGGTAGTTTTTCGCGTCGTCAGAAGAGATGTTGGCGTTGGCGAACGAGCCTGTAAAATTCGCCAGCGCCTGTGTAAGCTGAGGCAGCGGCGTCAGCGAATTCGTTGCTGCCGCAAGCGCCGCCTGTGCAGCGCCTTGGATCGTGCTGGACACGCCCGGCGCGTCCGCAGGCTTTACCCAGGCCAACCCCGAGTGAAAGCTCGCAAGGGCTCCCCCTGATGAGCCCGAAAATGCGCCGAGGTCAGGGGTCGGTCCGGCGAATGTGGTAAGAAGGCCGACTACCAATCGGTCTGTGATCGCGAGATCCGAAGGGCCGACGTTGATGTTCGATCCATCGAATTGGCCAATTGTAAAACTCGGAGTTGCGCCACTCACTACCGACTGTACTTGAGAGATGGTGTTCTGCAGGCTTGCAATCTGGCTTGAAATCGCGCCTTGCACATCGGAAGCGAGTGCGGTTCCCGAACTACTCTGGAGATTGGTTGTGCTTTGCAATGTGGCTTGGAGCAAAGCGAGCGTTAGAGTGCCAGGTGGCAGGGGCGGAGCTGCAGCCACCGCTTGAATCTGAAAACCGCTGAGAACGTTGGAATAGGTTGTGGTACCCAAGGATGATAGCTGGGCGACCTCGATGTTTACTGTACCACTCGCAAGGTTCCCGCTCCCGTCGAAGAACGGCGGAACTGACGTCGCCACTGCGGTTGAGGTGGCCAGCAGGACTGGGACAGTTACAGAAAACCCGTTGGTATTGAAAAACGTGACCTGCAGTTGGGCATCGCTATCGAATCCGCTGCCGTTAATCGATAGCAATCCGAAGGGTGCTAACGAGGTGCTACTAAGGGAACTGATCGTGATGCCATTCGCTGTACTCGCTGTAATGGAAACCGTTGCAGAAGCAAATTGGGAAGGGTCCTGCGCGCTCGACGCCGTAACGGTCACCGTGTTCGGACTCGGAACGACCGGCGGTGCCGTGTAAAGACCCGTCGTCGAGATCGTTCCCACCGTGGCATTCCCGCCGGCGATGTTGTTGACGCTCCAGGTCACCCCGGTGTTCGCCGTGCCCGTGACGCTGGCGCTGAATTGCTGAGTGCTGCCTGGAGCTATTGTCGCCGAGGTTGGCGAAATGCTGATTTGCACCTGCCCCGGAGTCCTTGCGTTTATCGTCACCGTCGCGGACGCCGACTTGGTTGAATCGGCCACACTCGTGGCGGTCACCGTCACTGTATTCGGATTTGGCGCGGTGGAGGGCGCCGTGTACAGGCCCGAGTTGGAGACCGTGCCGAGGGTCGAGTTGCCTCCGGTGGCGCCATTCACGCTCCAGGTCACAGTTAGGTTGGAGGCACCGGTAACTGTTGCAGTAAACTGCACTGTGCCGCCGGTCTGGACCGTAGCGGTAGCCGGCGAGATAGAAATCGCGATTGCGCCCTGACCGGCGGTATTGAAGCTTGCCGTGACCGTCGCGGCGGCGTTCATGGTGACGGCGCAAGTTCCCGTGCCCGAGCACGCTCCCGACCAGCCGGCGAAGGCGGAGCCGGGGTCCGCCGTGGCGGTGAGTGTGATCTGGGTGCCGTTCGCATAGCTGGCCGAACAGGTGGCGCCGCACGCGATGCCGGCCGGAGAAGAGGTCACTGTGCCGGTCCCCGTGCCCGTCTCGGTCACGCTCAGCGTGTACAGCGGCGGAGGAGTCCCCGCCACCGCGATGGTGACGGTGTTGGACACCACGTTCCCGATCGAGAGCGAAAGCGGGACCGCATCCCCGCTCGGCGCATTGGCCGGCACCAGCGCGTTGACCTGGCACAGACCCGGATTGCCAGGCGCCGGCCCGAGGCCCGAAAAGGTGACCGGAGCCGGCACCCCGCCGAGAGTCACGGTTGGTATGGCGCTCGTCCAGGACAGAGGGTCTGCCAGGGCAAAAGCCCCGCTCGCCGGCTGATTGGTGACCGCGCCCAGGCCGGTGGCGTAAATCGAGATGTACTCGCCCGGCTGGACGGGCCGCGAGCCGGGAAACATGCCGGCCGGCGCCGCGAAGAAGGTGGTGTTCGCGATTTGCACCGCTCCCTGCCCGGTGCCGGAGCCGTTCGTGGCGTAGATGCCTGGGCCATAGGGCGCAAGGCTCATGGTCTGCGGCGCGCTCGCCGTCAGGTCTACTTGAACGCTCACCGACGCCTGGGTCTGGCCGGACAGCTCCCAAGGCACTTGCAGGTTGATTTGGGTCGGGGAAACATAGAGCAGGGGGGCGGCGACCCCGCCGACCGATACTTGCGCGCCGTTGAGGGTTGTGGGCAAAGGCGCCGTCGTGACAACGGTGGTCGCGTTGGCGAGGTTGGCGCCCTTGATGGTGAGGTGCGAGCCGGCGGCGAAAGGCCCCTGGGATGAGCTGGCCGCGTTGGTTATACCGCCAGTGTTGATCGACGGAACGACCGCCGCAACGATTGAGAAGGGAAGCGTGAACAGGGGGGAGCCGTTCCAGCCAACCTGAACGCTCCAATTGCCGGGGGAAGAGGCCGGCGGATAGTCAGCGACAGCAATGTACCACGAATAACACCAGCCGCCCGCCGACGGCACCGGGCTCCAGCTTCCCGAATCGTATGCAGTTCCGTCCGGCGAGTACCAGGTTACCGACGCCACGTCGCCGGCATTTGCCCCTGTGACGTTGAACCACAGCCACACTGCCTGGTCCGTGGTCAGGAATGTGGTGGCAGGCACCGGAACAGAGCAGGAGTTGGCATTGACGGTTTCCGTGAGCATGCGGTTGGTCACGGTGAGCGCGAGGCCTGGGAGAGATAACAGAACCAGCCCCAGCAGTAACCGGCTCAACTGACGATTTAGCGGGACGCCAAGCCGCCACTGGCGGCCGCCTCCGTGCACTCGCGGGCACGGCAGCGTGGCATGGCAAAGGAGCCGTTTCGCCCTCATGAAGCCTCCCACACGACGGGCCGTGGAGACCCCGGCTCGCCACACGATCCGGCAAGAGCAAATCCAGTTAATTATAGTCCGAAATCCTATTTTCGGCTACGGGGCGAAGCCCACACCCGTCAGTACGATGCCCAACTCGCGGCTGTCGGGCGGGGCGAAGAACGTCTGGTCAATGGCGATCTCCACCATGGCCGCGGCGCCGGCCGGGTGCACGGGCGGGGATTCCAAAGTGTATGTGCCGGGCGCAGGGTAGGTCTGCGACGCCACCTGGCGGCCATCGAGCAGCAGCGTGACACGGCGCGCGCGCGCCTGCGGCGGGATGGTGAACGTCGCGCGCAGCGGCCGGGCGGCCGGGGGACTTGCGAGCGCCACCACGGCGGAGCGCGACATCCAGCGAAAGCGATTGTCTTCGAGAGAGAAGATGCCGCTGACGATCTGGTCCGCGGCTTGGGGGGCGTTCATGGGCAGGTAGGCGAGCGTGGGATGGCGTTCGGTGACTTCGACGGCGCGCACGCGGTCGATCAGGCCGGCGGAAATCCCGAATGGCCAGAAACCCCTGGCTACCGTCGAGTACCCCGAGTGGGATTCGAGGCCGATGAGGCGCAGCGGGACGGCGGATCGGATCTCCACCGTGCGGAGTGGAGAGAACGGGGCGGCAGGGTTGACGGACGCGCCAAGTTCACTTGAAACCACAATGTCGCCGGGGCGCAGGCGTTGGGTCTTCTTCAGCGGCAAGGCACCGTCGGATTCCAGGTAGTAGCGCAGGCCCCATTCGCCGTCGATCCAGACGCGATGGCCCGCCGCGGCGAGGCGCAGCGAATGGGCAAACTGGCGGTAGCCGTCCCAGTGCTGGTAGTTGACGACGGCGAGGGCCAGGCCGAGCGCCAGTTGGAGGGCGAATCCGGCGGCCAGCCACCTGGGGCGCAAGCGCGATGTCAGAAGTACCACGGGCGCCGCCATGGGCAGCAGGTAACGCGCCGAGCCGGCAAAGAATATGAGTAGAGCTCCGGCGAAGAAAATTCCGATCCACGCCAGCAGGAAAAGCGTGTCGGGTTCGCGCCGGCGGCGCCAGGCGAGTATGAATGCCGGTGGCACGAGCGCGGGAAAAACGATGAACCAGGAGTGGATGGTCAACGCCAGGGCACTCGCCAGCTTGGCGTCGAACGTCTGGAGAGTGGCCAGATAGCCGTTGAGTACGGCCGCGGGTAGAACACCGGTGGAGAGGCGCTCGAAAAGCTGCCACGCGCCGACGGTCAGCGGGGGAACCAGGAGGGTGAGCCAGCGGGCGAGGGAGCGGCGGTGGAAGAGCCACACATAGACGGCGAGGATGGGGGTGAGCAGGACGGCCTGGTAGGCGGTGAGGGCGGCGAGGGCGAGGCAGATGGCGGAGAAGGCGAGGGCAACCGCTCTCTTACGTTCGCGGCTCGGAAAGTGCGTGCGAACACGAGGGCGCGCTTCAGAGCCGCGAACGTCAGAGAGCGGTGGGGTGGTTACAAACAGCGCGATGGCGGCCATCCACAAGGCCAGGAACGGGAGGTCGGTTTCGAGCGAATTGCCGTTCACTACGAAGGCCGGGACGGCGACGAATAATAGCGCCGCCCAGACCGGTTGGGGCGAGAAACGGCGCGCCAGAGACCACATGGCGCCGGCGGCAATCAGAGAAAACACCATGTAGGCGACGTGAAAAGGAATCTCTCTTACGTTTCCAAATACGGCGATCAAACCGGCCAGCACCCACGCATCCAGGGGCGGATGCGGCTGGCCGCGCAGGTCCACTTCCACACCCTGAAACACGTAACTGGTGTCGTCGGGGTGCAGCGGATCGATGAGGGCGTGGGAGGCCTCGGTGAGATAAATGTGATCGTCGCCCTGAATGGCCTGGTTGAGGAAGGGGAGGCGGATCAGCAGAACCAGCCCGAGCACCAACAGGAGTTGCTTTTGCGTCACGCCGGTTTCCATCGCAGCACCGGTTTGCGCGCGGCGGTGACTTCGTCCACGCGGCTGGTTCGGGTCCCGTAGGGCGCATGCTTGACCAGTTGCGGGTCGGTTTCCACCTCTTTGGCGATGGAGATCATGGCCGCAATGAACTGGTCGAGCTCGAATTTGCCTTCGGTCTCGGTAGGCTCGATCATGAGCGCGCCGTGCACGATCAGCGGGAAGCTCACGGTGTAAGGGTGAAAGCCGTAGTCGATGAGGCGCTTGGCCAAGTCGCCGGTGCGCACGCCGAGCGCGGCCTGGCGTGCATCGCTGAATACCACCTCGTGCATGTTGGGGGAAGGGTACGGCAGATCGAAGTAGGGCTCGAGCTGTTTGCGGATGTAAACGGCGTTGAGCACGGCGTCCACGGTGGCGTTGCGCAGGCCGGGGCCGCCGTGCGCCAGGATGTAAGCCAGCGCACGCACCAGCACGCCGAAGTTGCCATAGAAAGCACGCACGCGGCCGATGGAGTGTTTGCGGCGGTAATCGTAGGCCCACTTTTTGCCGGAGCGCCTGAGGCGCGGCACGGGAAGGAACGGCTCGAAGGGCTTCTTCACGGCCACCGGACCGGCGCCCGGGCCGCCGCCGCCGTGGGGCGTCGAGAAAGTCTTGTGCAGGTTGAGGTGCAGCACGTCCACGCCGAAATCGCCGGGGCGCGCGATGCCGACCAGCGCGTTCATGTTGGCGCCATCCATGTAGAGCATGGCGCCTTTGGCGTGCAGAATCTCCGCGGCTTGCATGATGTTCTCTTCGAATACGCCGAGGGTATTGGGATTGGTCACCATGAGCGCGGCTACATCGCGGTCGACGAGTTGCGCCAGTGCGGCGACATCCAGCACGCCGGTGGCGCTGGAAGGGATATTCTCGACCGCGTACCCGGCGATGGCGGCCGAGGCGGGGTTGGTGCCGTGGGCCGAATCGGGGATGAGAATCTTCTTGCGGGGGTTGCCGCGTTTCTCGAGCAGGGCGCGAATTAAGAGGATGCCGGTCAGCTCGCCGTGGGCGCCGGCGGCCGGTTGCAGCGTCACGGCGTCCATGCCGGAGATTTCGGCCAGGGCGGCTTCCAGGCGCGCCATCACTTCCATGGAGCCTTGCGCCAGGGCTTCCGGCTGGTAGGGATGCGCCCAGGCGAGGCCTTCGATGCGCGCCACCAGCTCGTTGATGCGCGGGTTGTACTTCATGGTGCAGGAGCCCAGCGGATACATGCCGTGGTCGATGGCGTAGTTCCAGGTGGAGAGGCGGGTGAAGTGGCGGATGGCTTCCACTTCACTGACTTCGGGGAAATTGGGGATCTCGGGGCGGACGTTGGCGGGGCCGAGGGTGGCGGCGGGGTCCACGGCGGGCACGTCCAGGGCGGGGAGTTGGTAGGCTATCTTGCCGGGAGAACTGCGCTCGAAGAGGAGTTGCTCGTTTTGCGAAGGGTGAGGGCGGACTTTGGAGATCATGCCAGCACCTCAGCCACGGCATCCATGTCCGCGCGGCGCGACATTTCGGTGGCGCATAAGAGCAGGCAGTCGGAAAGCTCGGGGTAGAAGCGAGCCAAAGGGAGACCGCCGATGATTTTCTTTCTTAGGAGGGACTTGTTGATGGCGTCGGGGTTATCGGCACGAACTACGAATTCGTTGAAGAAAGGGGCGGTGAAGCGCGGCTTCAACCGGCCCGCCAGGTAGTGCGCCTTGGCGAGGTTCTGTTCGGCCAGCTCGCGCAGGCCCTGCTTGCCGTATACCGTCATGAAGACCGTGGCCATCAACGCGATGAGCGCCTGGTTGGTGCAGATGTTGGAGGTGGCCTTCTCGCGCCGGATGTGCTGCTCGCGCGTGGAAAGGGTCAGGCAGAAGGCGCGGTTGCCGCGCGAATCGGTGGTCTGGCCCACCAGGCGGCCGGGCATTTGGCGGATGAACTTCTCCCGGGTGGCGATGATGCCCGCGAACGGGCCGCCGTAGCTGGGCGAAATGGCGAAGGATTGCAGCTCACCGGCTACGATGTCGGCATCCGCGGGCGGCTCGAGCAACGCCAGCGAGATGGCCTCCGTGAATACCACGATCAGCAGGGCGCCGCGCCGGTGCGCGAGATCGGCGGCGGCTTTTACGTGGTCCACGATTCCGAAGAAGTTCGGCGACTGCACCACCACGGCGGCGGTGAGATCGTCGATCTTGCGGTCGAGGTCTTCGAGGTCGATGGTTCCGGCCTCGGGCAGGTAGCCGAATTCCTCGACCGGCATTCCCTGGTGCCGGGTGTAGGTGCGGAGCACCTCGCGGTACTCCGGGTGTACGGAGCGGGCAATCAGCACGCGCCTTTTGCCCGTGGAGCGCACGGCCATAGAGACCGCTTCGGGGACGGCGGTGGAGCCGTCGTACATAGAGGCGTTGGCCACGTCCATGCCGGTGAGCTGGCAGATCATGGTCTGGAATTCGAAGATGGCGGTGAGCGTGCCCTGCGAGATTTCCGCCTGGTAGGGGGTGTACGAAGTCAGGAACTCGCCGCGCGAAACCACGACATCCACCAGCACCGGGCGGAAATGGTGGTAGACCCCCGCGCCCAGGAACGATGCGTATCCGTTGGCGTTTTCGGCCGCGCGCCGGCGGAAGTAATCGACGATCTCGTACTCGGAGATGCCCGGTGCGAGATCCAGCGGGCGCTTCAGGCGCACGGCTTCGGGCAGATGGGAGAACAACTCTTCGGGGGACGCCATGCCGCAGGCTTCGAGCATCTGGCGGCGTTCGGAATCGGACTTCGGGAGATAGCGCAACTACTTTTCGGCCCCTATGTAAGTTTGATAATCGGCGGCGGACATGAGGTCGTGGATTTCGGCGGGCGCGCTGAGATGGATCTTCACCAGCCACGCCGCGCCGTGCGGATCCTGGTTGAGTTTCTCGGGAGCGTCGGCCAGCGAATTGTTGATTTCCGTCACCTCCCCGCTCAGCGGCGCGTAGATATCGGAAACGGCCTTGACCGACTCGACGGAGCCGAGCGACTTGCCCAGCTCGACGCGCACCCCCACCTTGGGCAGGTCCACGTATACGATGTCGCCGAGCGACTGCTGCGCATGATCGGTGATCCCGATTGTGCCGGTGTCCCCTTCCACGAGGACCCATTCGTGTTCCTTGGTATATCGGAAGTTGTCTGGATACATTTTCATTTCGCTCGTTTGTAAAACGGAGTTGCCACCGTCACCGCATCCACGGGCTGGTTGCGGATCATGATCTGGATGGCTTTGCCCGGCTGCGCCAATTCGGCGGGCAGGTAGCAAAACCCGATGTTCCTGTTCAAGGTTGGCGAAGGCGAGCCGCTGGTGACCCAGCCCGCCGGCGAGCCGTTGACGAGCACTTCGTAGCCATCGCGGCCGATGCCGCGCCCGCGCATCTCAAAGCCCGCGAGTTTGCGTGTGGGACCCCGTTCCTTTTGCCGCAGAAACGCCTCGCGGCCGACGAACTCGCCCTTGTCGAGCTTGACGATCCACTCCAGGCCGGCTTCCAGAGGAGAGGTGGAGGCGTCGATTTCGTGCCCGTAGAGCGCCATGCCGGCCTCGAGCCGCAGCGTATTCCGCGCGCCCAGGCCGCAGGGCTTGATGCCGAATTCGGCGCCGGCTTGCAAGATTTCGTTCCAGATGCGCGCGGCATGGGCGGGGGCCGTGTAAACCTCGAAGCCGTCCTCGCCGGTGTAGCCGGTGCGCGCGATGCGCGCGGGCGCGCCGCACACCTCGCCATCGGTGAACCAATAGTAGCGGATGGTGGCGAGCGACACGGGCGTCAATTTCTGCACGGTATCGCGCGCTTTGGGACCCTGGATGGCAAGCTGGGCGTAACGGCCACTTGAGAAATCCACGCGCGCGTCGAAGCGGTTGAGCGAGCGGATGTGCTCGAAATCCTTCTCCTGGTTGGAGGCGTTGACGCACAGGAAGTAGTGGTCTTCGGCGACCTTGTGGACCAGGATATCGTCCACGAACCCGCCGTGCGGGTAGAGCAGCCCGGAGTAGCGCGCCTGGCCGGTCTTCATGTTGTGGACGGCGTTGGTGGTGACGAAATCGGTGAGCTGGGGGGCTTCGAGGCCGTGGATTTCGATCTCGCCCATGTGGCTGACATCGAAGAGGCCGACGGCGCGGCGCACGGCGTGGTGCTCATCGATGATGCCGGTGTATTGGACGGGCATGTCCCACCCGCCGAAATCCACCATTCTGGCTCCCAGGGCTCGATGAATGGAATGGAGCGGAGTGGTTTTGAGCGCGGACGCGGCGGACATGCAAGTTCAGGCTAACAGCAGCGAAAAGGGGGTGTCAAACGGGGGCCGGGGGCCAGGGAGGGCGACGGGGCGGCTCGTCCGCGCAATACCTTAATAGGGCCGCCTGCCGACCCAGTTGCCGGGAGGGTCGTAATTGCAGACCCAGACCTCGCGTCCGCGGCCGCGGGCTACGGCGCATCCCACTTCTTTCGTGTCACGCCAGACAATTTGGGTGTAGTGGCCGCACACGCCGCTACATCTGTTCGAAGCATAGTCGTAGTTTCGGGATTCCGCGGCCCAGGCGTCGAGAACTTGCGCGGGGGATGCGGCGCCACCGGTAATCTCGAACAGGTTCTCGCCGTAGGTCGAGTTGGGACGGTGGACGAATTGCCTGCGCGCCAGGAGAGTGTCCGCCCAGTCTTGCGCACGCGCGGCCAAGCGAGCGGACCACGCCAGTGGAGGCATTCCCACGCGCGCCCGCACGGCGTTGTGTAGAGCGAGCATGTCGCGCGAAAAAGACGCCCCCTCGCCAAAGTGTCGCCATTGTGCGCTGGCGGTTGCGGCGAGAATGATCAGAAACCAGGTGGGTGGGGCATGTTTTAGCTTGCCCATGGCGGTCATTCGATAGGGTACGGCCCCGGGTTGGCGACGCGCAGGTCGCGCTCGCCAGCGCCGACGGCTCGAACCTGGTAGGAGATGGCACGTACCGGGTCCACCAGTTCGGTTTGATAGGAGGCTTCCTGGCCGGCGCGGACAACGCCATCCGCCACCTGCGTCTGCTGGCTGGTGACCACTTCGCGCTCGGGCGAGAGGAAATCGAAAATGATCACCAGTCCGCGGGTGGGCCTCTCGCCGGTGAAACGCACGCGGCCGTCGAGTGTGATCCTCCCTTCGACGCGGCGCGCCTTGGTTTCAAGCACCTCGACATCGGCGGGCTTCTTGGCGAAGGCGCACAGGGACAGGATGACGGCTGCGAGAAGAAAGGACCTCACTGGCGCCAGTTTATCAGAATTTGCTGCAACGGACTTGCGGATTCTGCATCCGTAAGATGTAATCAAATCACGAGATGTCGCAGATCTTTCATCGCAGTGCGAACACTTTTGCGCGGGTCGTCATTTTCGGCGCGGTCTTCATTTTGGGGTTCTTGACGTGGGTGGTCGCCGAGCTGGACCGGTCCAATTACGCCACGCGCGCCATGCAGGTGCGGGAACAACCTGTCCCGTTCAGCCATGCGCACCACGTGGGCGGTCTGGGCCTGGATTGCCGGTATTGCCACACCACGGTGGAGACTTCGAGTTTCGCCAACATTCCTCCCACCAAGACCTGCATGAATTGCCATTCGGAGATCTGGCTGACGAGTCCGACGCTGGAGCCGGTGCGCGCCAGTTTCCGCAACAATACCTCGATCCGCTGGACGCGGGTCTACGATCTGCCGGACTTCGTGTATTTCAATCACAGCATCCACGTCAATAAGGGAATCGGTTGTGAGAGCTGCCACGGGAGGGTGGACCGGATGCCGCTCACCTGGCAGGCGACCTCGCTCCAGATGGAATGGTGCCTGGATTGTCACCGCCATCCCGAACAGCACGTGAGACCCCGGGAGTTCATTACCACCATGGGCTATCAGCCGGCTGGCAATCAAGAAGAGATCGGACGCCGGCTGGTGCGGGAATACCAGATTCAGGACGCGCGCACACTAACCAGTTGTTCCACTTGCCATCGATGAGCGACTTATACGACAACGAATTCCCGCCGCAAGCCATCGGCTGGAGCGAGGACGAAGACGCGGAGGAAGGGCGCCGCAACTTTTTGAAGTTGATGGGCGCATCGCTGGCGCTGGCCGGATTGACGGCCTGCACCCGGCAGCCCACCGAACACATCATGCCGTACGTGCGGCAGCCGGAGGATCTGATTCCGGGCAAGCCGCTCTACTACGCCACGGCGGCGACGCTGGGCGGGGTGGCAAACGGGGTGCTGGTGGAGAGCCACGAGGGGCGGCCGACCAAGATCGAAGGCAACCCCGAGCACCCGGCGACGCTGGGCGCGTGCGACGTGTTCTCGCAGGCATCGGTTCTGGGACTCTACGATCCGGACCGCTCGCAGGCCCTCACTCTGGAAGGCGAAATCAGCTCGTGGGGTACGCTGACGAACGCCCTGCGGGATGCGCTCAACGCGCAGAAGAGCAAGAACGGCGCGGGTCTGCGCATCCTCACCGAGACGGTGACTTCGCCCACCCTGGCGAGTCAGCTTGGCGCCATCCGGAAGGCGTATCCGGCATTCAAGTGGCACCAGTGGGAGCCGGCCGGACCGCACAGCGCGCGCGCCGGGGCCAGCCTGGCGTTCGGCCAGCCCACCAACACCTACTACAACCTGGCCAACGCCAACACGATTGTTTCGCTGGATTCGAATTTTCTGGCTTCGGGCGTGGCCAGCCTGCGCTACGCGCGGCAGTTTGCGGCGCGGCGCCGGGTGCGCGGAAGCCAGACCGCCATGAACCGGCTGTACGTGGTGGAACCGATGCCCACGCCCACGGGCGCCAAGGCCGATCACCGCCTGCCGCTGCGCGCCGCCGACATCGAAGTATTCGCCGGAGCGCTGGCCACGGCGCTGGGTGTGGCCAAGGGGCCGGTCAACGGCGCGAACCACGACGTCTATAAGTGGATCGGCCCCATCGCGCGCGATCTGAGGCGCAACCAGGGCGCCAGTCTGGTGATCGCCGGCGAGTATCAGCCCGCCGCGGTCCACGCGCTGGCGCACGCGATGAACGCCGCGCTGGGCAACGTCGGCAAGACGGTTTTCTATACCGATCCGATCGAAGCCAACCCGGTGGACCAGGTGGCTTCGCTTCAAGAACTGGTGAAAGACCTCGATGCCGGCGCGGTGGACCTGCTGCTGGTGGTTGGTGGAAACCCGGTGTTCACGGCGCCGGTGGAATGGGGGATGGGCGATCGCATCCAGAAGGCCAGGCTGCGGGCGCACCTGAGTCTGTACCGCAACGAGACTTCCGAAGTCTGCCAGTGGCACGTGCCGGAGACGCATTACCTGGAAACCTGGGGCGACGCGCGAGCCTTCGATGGGACGGTGACCATCCAGCAACCGCTGATCCAGCCGCTCTACGGCGGCCGCTCCGCCAATCAATTTCTGCAAATGTTGACCGACGCGCCGGACACCAGCCCGTACGAAATTGTCAAAGGCTACTGGGCGAGCCAGCACAAGGGCGCGGATTTCGAAGCCTGGTGGCGCCGGGCGGTGCATGATGGCGTGGTGGCGGACACGGCGCTTCCCACCAAGGCGCCGGCGATTCACGGCGAGCGAATCACGGCGCGCATCGAAGCCCCGAAGCTGAGGGGCAAACTGGAAGTGATGTTCCGGCCCGACCCCACCATCTACGACGGCCGCTTCGCCAATAATGGATGGCTCCAGGAGCTGCCCAAGCCCATCACCAAGCTGACGTGGGACAATGCCGCGATCGTCAGCCCGGCGACGGCGCACCGCCTGAAGGCCGCCGCCGGCGACATGGTGCAGTTGACTTACCAGGGCCGGTCGCTGCGCGCGCCGGTGTTCATCCAGCCCGGCCATATCGATGGCGCGGTCACACTGCACCTGGGGTACGGCCGCACCAGGGCCGGACGCGCGGGCACGGGCATGGGCTTCAACCCTTACGGCCTGCGCACGTCGCAGGCCCTGTGGCACGACACGGGGCTCGAGGCGCGGAAGGTTTCCGGCACGTACGAGTTTGCCACCACTCAGTACGATCACGTGCTGGACGCCAGCCGGCACATCATTCACAAGGGCGACATCGAGGACTACAGGAAGAATCCGGAGTCGGTACACGCGGGGGCCGAGACGCCGGCCAAGGGACTGACACTCTATCCCGAGTGGAAGTACGAAGGCTACGCGTGGGGCATGGCGATCGATTTGAACGCCTGCATCGGATGCGGCGCGTGCGTGGCGGCGTGCCAGGCGGAGAACAACATCGCGGTGGTCGGCAAGGACCAGGTGCGCCGCGGCCGCGCCATGCACTGGATCCGCGTGGACTCGTATTACGAGGGCGAAGTCAACAACCCGGAAATCTACAACCAACCGGTCCCTTGCATGCAGTGCGAGAACGCCCCGTGCGAGCTGGTGTGCCCGGTGCAGGCCACCAATCACAGCTCCGAGGGCCTCAACGACATGGTCTACAACCGCTGCGTGGGCACGCGCTACTGCTCCAACAACTGTCCTTACAAGGTGCGGCGGTTCAATTTCTACCAGTACTCGGACTACGAAACACCGAGCTTGAAACTGCTGCACAACCCGGATGTCACGGTGCGCAGCCGCGGCGTCATGGAGAAATGCACGTACTGCGTGCAGAGAATCAACGCCGCCAAGATCGATGCGGAGAAACAGGACCGCAAGGTGCGGGACGGCGAGATCCAGACGGCTTGCCAGGCCACGTGTCCGGCGGAGGCGATCGTCTTCGGTAACATCAACGACGCCAACAGCCGGGTGTCGAAGATGAAAGCGGAGAAAGCGAACTACGGGCTGCTGGCGGAGTTGAATACAAGACCGAGGACGACGTACCTGGCGACACTGAGGAATCCGAATGCGGAGATTGAGGACTAAAGGAAAAGGGGACAGACGCATTTTCCCGGACGGAAAATGCGTCTGTCCCCTTTTCCCGGAGATTGAGGAATAAATGCAGGCTGGAATCGAGGGCAAGCTAAAGCATGCCCCACCAATCATCGCTCCGGGGTATACGTTTGGCACCGTCACGGACCAGATCGCCGCCGTGGTGCTGACTAAGAAGACTCCGCTCTTCTGGATGGCCGGATTCGGGGTGGGATTCTCGCTGCTGCTGCTGCTGCTGTGGTCGGTGGTGGTTCTGCTGGCCAAGGGCGTGGGCATCTGGGGCATACGCACGCCGGTGATGTGGGGATTCGCCATCACGAATTTCGTGTGGTGGATCGGAATCGGCCACGCCGGCACGCTGATTTCCGCCATTCTGCTGCTGCTCAACCAGCGCTGGCGCAATTCCATCAATCGCTTCGCGGAAGCCATGACGTTGTTCGCGGTGGCCTGCGCGGGCATGTTTCCGCTGATGCACCTGGGCCGTCCGTGGCTGTTCTACTGGCTGTTCCCATACCCCAACACCATGAACGTGCAGCCGAATTTCCGCAGCCCGCTGGTGTGGGACGTGTTCGCGGTCTCGACGTACGCCACGGTGTCGCTGCTGTTCTGGTACGTGGGCCTGATGCCCGACCTGGCCACGCTGCGCGACCGCACCCGGAACCGCCTGGCGCGGGTGGCTTATGGGGTGATGGCGATGGGCTGGCGCGGTTCGGCGCGGCACTGGAGCGTGTACGAGACCGCGACCCTGCTGCTGGCCGGTCTGGCCACGCCGCTGGTGCTCTCGGTCCACACCGTGGTGAGCTTCGACTTCACAATTGCGATCGTGCCGGGCTGGCACAGCACTTTCTTCCCGCCGTATTTCGTGGCGGGCGCCATTTACTCCGGTTTTGCCATGGTGCTGGCGCTGGCTATTCCGCTGCGCAAGGCTTACGGCTTAGAGGGCCTGATCACCGACCGGCACCTGGACAATTGCGCCAAAGTGATGCTGGCCACGGGGTTGATCGTGGCCTACTCGTACATCCTGGAGAGCTTCACCGCGTGGTACAGCGGCAACGTCTACGAGCAGGCGGCCATCTGGCATCGCATGACCGGACCCTACGCCTTTTCCTACTGGCTGCTGCTGACTTGCAATATTGTGGCGCCGCAAGCGCTGTGGTTCAAGCGGGTCCGCGGCAACGCCGCGCTGCTGTTTTGCGCCTCGCTGGTGGTGCTGGTGGGCATGTGGCTGGAGCGCTACGTGATTATCGTGAGCAGCCTGGCGCAGGACTTCCTACCGTCTTCGTGGGGCATCTTCCAGGCTACCCGTTGGGATTGGACCACTTTTTTCGGCACCATCGGGCTGTTCCTGTTCCTGTTCTTCATATTCATTCGGCTGCTGCCCATGATTTCGATCTTTGAAGTCCGCACGCTGCTGCCTCATGCCAAGGTCGGAAAGGAGGCGCAAGGTTGATCAAATCCATCTATGGACTGATGGCCGAGTTCGATAACCCCACCGCGCTGGTGAAGGCGGCGCGGGCGGCGCGCGAGAAGGGCTATCGCAAGCTGGACGCCTATTCGCCCTTTCCCATCGAAGAGCTGAGCGACGCTCTCGATCTGCACAAGAACCGGCTGCCGCTGATCGTGCTGGCCGGCGGCATTGTGGGCGGACTGGCCGGCTACCTGATGCAGTATTACGTCACGGTATGGGATTTCCCCATCAACGTTGGCGGCCGGCCTTTGCATAGCTGGCCCTCGTACATTGTGATCACGTTCGAGCTGACCATTCTGCTGGCGGCGATTTCGGCGGTGATGGGGCTGCTGGCGCTATGCGGTTTGCCCATGCTCTACCATCCGGCGTTCAATGTGCCGCGGTTCGCGCTGGCCTCGCACAACCGGTTCTTCCTCGCGATCGAAGCCACGGACCCGCTGTTCGATGCGCGCGCGACGTCGGAGTTTCTGGAGACGCTGGAGGCGAAAGAGGTGTCTGAAGTTGCGGAATAATTTCAAAGACCGGGCCATGGGCAAGCTAAAGCATGCCCCACCAGTTCCAGGATCAGGCTGTTTTGGTGGGGCATGCTTTAGCTTGCCCATTCGCACCCACATTCTAGGCGCGGTTGTGCTGGCGTTGGCCGTCTTCGGCGCCGCGTGCCGGCAGGATATGTACAACCAGCCCAAATTCATTCCGCTGCGGCCCAGCGAGTTCTTCGAGGATGGCCGGTCCGCGCGGCCGCTGGAGGAAGGGACCGTGGCCCGCGGCCATTTAAACGACGACGCGGCCTTCTACACGGGCAAAGGCCCCGATGGCAAGCCGCTCGACACCTTTCCATTCCCCGTCACCAAAGAAGCGATCGTGCGCGGCCAGGAACGCTACAACATCTACTGCGCGCCGTGCCACGACCGTACGGGCTACGGCAACGGCATGATCGTCCGGCGCGGCTACCGGCACCCGCCGTCGTATCACACCGACAAGATCCGGCAGCTTGCCAACGGATTCATTTACGACGTGATCACCAATGGGTTCGGCGCCATGCAGGACTACGCCGCGCAGATTCCGCCGCGCGACAGATGGGCCATCGTGGCCTACGTGCGCGCCTTGCAATTGAGCCAGAACGCCTCCATTAAAGATGTTCCACCGGAAGCCCGCGCGCAACTGGGAGGCGGGAAATGACACTCGAGGACGACTTGAAGCGGTGGCGCTCGCGCGCCCTGGCCGCGGGCATCGCCGGCGCGGTTCTGTGCGCCATCGGTCTTTTCACATCGCCGTTCCAGTTCTACCGCTCGTACCTGTGGTTCTACTTATTCATCGTGGGCGTGAGTGTAGGGTCGCTCGCCTGGCTGATGCTGCAATATCTCACCGCCGGCGCTTGGGGCGTGGTGATCCGGCGGCCGTGCGAGGCGGCGGCGCGCACGCTTCCACTGGTCGCGCTGATGTTCGTTCCCATCGCGATCGGCATCCCCAACCTATACCCGTGGTCGCACGCCAAGGTGGTGGCGGCCGACGAAATCCTCAAGCACAAGCAGGTCTATCTGAACGTGCCGTTCTTTCTGACGCGGGCGGCGGTCTACTTCGCCGGATGGATTCTGCTCTCGTGGCTTTTCAACCGCTGGTCGGCCAGGGAAGACCGCGAAGGGGCGGCGCGGGTCCATGGGAAAATGGCCGCGCTGGCCGGGCCCGGCCTGATCTTTTGGGGCTTTAGCGTCACATTCATGTCGGTGGACTGGGTGCTCTCTCTCGACCCGCACTGGTATTCGACCATGTTCGGAATGCTCTTCATGGCGGGGCAGGGCCTCTCATCGATGGCGTTTCTGATCGCGCTGCTGGTACTCCTTTCGCGCCGCCTTCCGATGTCGGAGGTGCTCACGCCGCGGCATCTGCACGACCTGGGCAAATTCCTGTTGGCCCTGGTGATGGTGTGGGCCTACTTCTCGTTCTCGCAGTTTCTGATCATCTGGGCCGGCAACCTGCCCGAGGAGATCCCGTGGTATCTGGAGCGGCTGCGCGGCGGCTGGCAGTACGTGGCCCTGGCGCTGGTGATCGGCCATTTCGCGCTGCCCTTCGCCCTGCTGCTTTCGCGCGACCTCAAGCGTAATTTCAAGCTGCTGGCCGCGATTGCGATCTTCGTTCTGTTCATGCGCATGGTGGACCTCTACTGGTTGGTGGCGCCGGACTTCCGCAAGGGGCGATTCGGCCTGAGCTGGATGGATTTTACGGCGCCGGTCGGAATGGGTGGAATCTGGCTGGCATATTTCCTCATCCAATTAGCCAGACGGCCGCTGATGCCGCTCAACGATCCGCACCTGGTCGAGGCCTTAGAGCATGGACGAGAATAACCAGCACACTCCCGGAGCCGGTCACGAAGAAACCGACATTAACGTGTGGGCGGTGGGCAAGTTCGCCGTCGCGATGATGCTGGTGGCCGTGGCCGCGCTGTTTCTGCTGTTCGGGCTGTTCCGGTATTTGCTTTCACGCGAAGGAGGCCCGCCGGCGGGACGCTCCCAGGTGGCGGCCAGCGAGCCGGCCGAGGCGTTTCCGCAGCCGCAATTGCAGAAGCACGAGGTGCTGGATTTGAAAGCCATTCGCGCGGCGGAAGACCAGGTTCTGAACAGCTACGCGTGGATGGATCCGGAAAAGGGCGTGGTGCGGATTCCCATCGGTCGCGCCATGGATCTGCTGGCCAAGCGCGGTCTGCCGTCGCGGCCGCAAGCAGGAGAATCGAAATGAAGATGCTGTGGCTTCTCGCTCTCGCTGGCTCCGCCGCATTCGCGCAGCCGGGCCAGCCAGCGCCGGTACAGCCGTCGTTGAGCATGCAGGATTCCAACCTGAAGCCGGCGCTTCCAGGCGCGCTTCAGGGCGTGGGTATCGACCAGAAACTCAACCAGCAGGTTCCGCTGGATCTGATTTTCCGCGACGAAGCGGGCCGCGCGGTCCCGCTCTCGAGCTTCTTCCAAGCCGGGAAGCCCGTGCTGCTGGCGCCGGTTTACTACCGCTGTCCCATGCTGTGCACGCAGATCCTGAACGGCGTGGCGAGCAGCCTGAAAGCCGTCTCGCTCAACCCCGGGCGGGATTTCGAAGTGCTCGGCGTCAGCTTCGATCCGAAAGATACGCCGGAAATCGCGGCGGCGAAGAAGCAGACATACCTGCGGCGCTACGGCCGGCCGAATACCGCCAACGGGTGGCACTTCCTCACCGGCGACGCGGCCAATATCAAAGCTCTGATGGACGCCATAGGCTTCCACTACAAGTACGACCCCGCCACCGACCAGTTCGCGCACGCCAGCGGCATCATGATTCTGACGCCCGATGGCAAGCTCTCGCGCTACTTCTATGGCGTGGAATACGCCCCGCGCGATGTGCGTCTCGGCCTGGTGGAGGCTTCGCACAGCAAGATCGGCAGCCCGGTCGACCAGATTCTGCTGTTCTGTTACCACTACGACCCGGCCACGGGCAAGTACGGCGCGGTCGCCATCAACGCGCTGCGCGCCGCCGGCGGCGGTTTCGTACTGATCTGCGGCGCTTTTCTGCTGATCGCCTGGCGGCGGGATTTCCGCGCCGGCCGGCGCGCTCCGAAGCGGGTTGAATAGTTCGAAATGGGATTGCTACATCTATTTCCGGTTCAAGCGTCCACCTTCGCGCCCGATGTGGACCACCTGCTGTACTTTCTGCTGGCGGTTGCGGTTTTCTTTTCGCTGACGATTTTCTCCGCCATCTTCTACTTTGCCATCCGCTACCGGCGGCGTTCCGAAAACGAACTGCCGCGCGCGATCCATAGCGGGATGGCGCTCGAGATCCTGTGGAGCGTGATTCCTTTGGGACTCACCATGGTGATGTTCACCTGGGGCGCCAGCATCTACTTCAACGAAAGCCGGCCGCCGGACAACGCCCTGGATATCTACGTCGTCGGCAAGCAGTGGATGTGGAAGCTCGAGCACCTGGGGGGGCAGCGGGAAATCAACGAGCTGCACATTCCCGTGGGACGGGCGGTGCGGCTCACCATGACGTCGGAAGACGCCATCCACAGTTTTTTTGTGCCCGCGTTCCGCACCAAGCAGGACGCGGTTCCCGGCCGCTACACCACCACCTGGTTCACGCCTACCAAGGTGGGCAAGTACCACCTTTTCTGCGCCGAGTACTGCGGCACCAACCATTCGCGCATGAGGGGGTGGGTCTATGTGATGGCGCCGCGGGACTACGAGGCCTGGCTGAGCGGCGGCACTTCCGGCGGGTCGCTGGCGGAGAACGGGCAAAAGCTGTTTGACGAGCTGGCCTGCGGAAACTGCCACAAGCCCGATGGCTCCGGCCGGTGCCCCAGCTTGACCGGACTGTTCGGCAAGACCGTTCAGCTTGCGGGCGGCGGCACCGTGCAGGCGGACGAAGGCTACATACGCGAATCCATCCTGCAACCTCAAGCCAAGATCGTGGCGGGTTACGGACCGATCATGCCGACCTTCCAGGGACTGGTCACGGAAGAGGGCGTCACGCAGTTGATCGAATATATCAAGTCGCTGGCGCCGCAACCGGCGTTGACTCGCTAGAAACCTATGATTACGGCAGCGGTACAAGAACGGGAAGATTACCTGAACGCGAGTCACGGCCTCAAATCGTGGCTGCTCACCAAGGACCATAAGCGCATCGCGCTGCTGTACCTGGCCACCATCACCCTGTTCTTCTTCATCGGCGGCCTCTTCGCCACGCTGATCCGCATTGAGCTGCTGACTCCGAACGGCACCATGCTCAGTTCGGAGACCTATAACAAGCTCTTCACCATGCACGGCGTGACCATGATCTTCTTCTTCCTGATCCCGTCGATTCCCGCCGTTTTCGGAAACTTCTTTCTCCCCATGATGATCGGCGCACGCGACCTGGCTTTTCCGAGAATCAACTTACTAAGCTGGTACCTGCTGGTGATCGGCGGGCTGTTCGCCATTTTCGCGATGCTGGCGGGCGGCGTGGATACCGGCTGGACTTTCTACACGCCTTACAGCACTACTTACTCGAACACCTGGGTGATTGCCACCGCGCTGGGCATATTCGTGGCGGGCTTCTCCTCGATCCTGACTGGGTTGAACTTCATCGTGACGGTGCACCGCATGCGCGCTCCCGGCATGACCTGGTTCCGCATGCCGCTGTTCGTGTGGGCGCACTACGCCACCGCCCTGATCCAGGTGCTGGGCACCCCCGTGCTGGCGGTGACCCTGGTCCTGGTGCTGTGCGAGCGCCTCTTTCACATCGGGATTTTCGACCCCGCGCTGGGCGGCGATCCGATCCTGTTCCAGCACCTGTTCTGGTTCTACTCGCACCCCGCCGTTTACATCATGATTCTGCCGGCCATGGGCGTGGTGTCGGAGTTGATTTCGACCTTCTCGCGCAAGGCCATCTTCGGCTACCGCATCGTAGCCTTCTCGAGCGTGGCCATCGCGGTGCTCGGCTTCCTGGTGTGGGGCCATCACATGTTCGTCAGCGGCCAATCGCTTTTTGCCGGCATGGCGTTCTCGTTCCTGAGTTACTTTGTGGCCATACCGTCGGCCATCAAGGTGTTCAACTGGACGGCCACGCTGTACAAAGGCTCCATCTCCTATGCCACGCCGATGCTCTACGCTTTCGGTTTCATCGGCCTGTTCACCATCGGCGGACTGACGGGGCTATTCGTGGCGGCGTTGGGCATCGACGTACACGTCACCGACACCTATTTCGTGGTGGCGCATTTTCACTACATCATGGTGGGCGGCGCCATCATGGGCTACCTGGGCGGCTTGCACTATTGGTGGCCAAAGATGACGGGGCGCATGTATCCGGAAGGATGGGCGAAGCTTTCGGCACTGGTGATGTTCCTGGGTTTCAACCTGACCTTCTTCCCGCAGTTTATTCTCGGGTACCTGGGGATGCCGCGGCGCTACCACACCTATCCGCCCGAGTTCCAAATACTGCACGTGCTCTCCACCGCGGGCGCTTCCGTGCTGGCGGTGGGCTACGTCATTCCCATGATCTACTTCGCCTGGTCGCTGCGCTACGGGAAGGTGGCGGGCGCTAATCCCTGGGGCGCTACCGGCCTGGAATGGAAGACGGCCTCGCCGCCGCCGGTCCACAATTTCGACAGGATCCCGGTGGTCACGCACGATGCTTACGACTACAGCACGGTAATCGGGGAGGCGGTGGAAGTTGGCTAGCGCTCTGCAAGAGCAGTTCGACACCGAGGCCCAGCAGAAGGACGCCTCGACACTGGGGATGTGGATCTTCCTCATCACCGAGGTCATGTTCTTCGGCGGCATGTTCACCGCCTACACGGTGTACCGCCGGGCGTATTCGGACGCGTTCGCGGTGGCCAGCTCGAGCCTGAACGTGACCATCGGCGCCATCAACACCGCCGTCCTGCTGGTCAGCAGCTTCACCATGGTGATGGCGGTGCGGGCCTCGCAACTCGGCCGGCGCAGGACGCTCATTCTGTTTTTGGTGTTGACTCTGATCCTCGGCGGCGTCTTTCTGGGCGTGAAAGCTTACGAATGGAACGAGAAGTTCGAGCAGCACCACGTTCCGGGACCGTCGTTCCACTTAGATGGCGTTCCGCAGCAGGGCCATGCCCAGTTATTCTTCTCGCTCTACTTCGCCATGACCGGCCTGCACGCGCTGCACATGGTGGTGGGGGTTGGCATCCTCTCATGGCTGATCTGGATGGCATATAAGGGAAGGTTCACGGCCGAGTACAATACGCCCGTCGATATCGCCGGCCTGTACTGGCACTTTGTCGATATCATTTGGATTTTCCTGTTCCCACTGCTGTATCTGATTGACCGGCACTTACCGAAGTAGTCATGACCGAACACATCGATTCCATAAGAACCTACGCACTGGTGCTGCTGGCGCTGCTGGCGCTAACGGCAGCGACCACGCTGGTGGCGTTTGTCGACCTGGGCGAGTTCAGCGTGGTAGTGGCGCTCGGGATCGCCGTGTGCAAGATGCTGTTAGTGGCGCTGTTCTTCATGCACGTGCGCCACAGCACCAAGCTCACGAAGCTGGTGGTGCTGGGCGGGTTACTATGGCTGGCGATCCTGCTCATGCTGACGCTGACCGATTTCACGACGCGGGGATGGATCGGCGTGCCAGGACGGTAAAAAAGGGGTCAGACGCATTTATTGCCAAACCCGTAAAATGCGTCTGACCCCTTTTCTTAAAGCCGGCCGCGTAACTGCTCCAAGCGGGCGAGGTCTTCGCGGATTCGCGGCGCGGCCTGGCCGGCGGAGGCGATCAGCTTCTCGATGGTGGCGACCAAGCCTTCCAGCCGGCGAGTCGATTTCTTTTCCAGGTCCGCGAGCGCCACGCCGACGATCTCCTGCCATTGCGAGACCAGCCGGGAAAGGTTCATGAAAACCGCGTCGGCCACCTTGCCTTCGAAATGCCTTTTCACCCCGCCTCCGAGCAGCGCCATGGGGAACAGGAACGACAGCAGCTCCCAGTTGCGGTCGAAGATCTTGCCGACACGCACATCGGGCGAGCGTGGATCTTCCGTGTGCAGCTCGATCTCGGTGGTCCGTAACGGGACCCCCAGTGCCGCCAGCGTGCGCTCCGACAGCCGGTTGCGAAAATCCTGGAGCGATTGCGAGAGGCGGCGGCCGGCGCGCCGGACCGGTTCCACAAACCCGCCGCGATGCCTGTTCGAGAGTTCCGCCATCTCCCGGGTGAGGCCGGCGCGCAGCCAATCGTCGAAACGCCCGGCCGCCATGCCGAGGCTGTGCGCCCACGATGGAAACTCCTCGTCCAAGCGAGCGAGAAGCCGCTCGCGCACCGGCAGCTCATCCTCGCGCAGCAATTCCTCGAATGTCGTGCGAATGCTCCCGGTAGCGTGCCGCACGATGAGCCGCAAGGCCAGCCGCGCGTCGTCGAGAACCTCCTTCCGCCCGAGAATCTTCCGGCGCAGATCCTCGCGCTCGGAATCCGCCGTCTCGGCGGCCTTCAGGGCCACGGTCAGATAGCCGGCGCACTCTCCCAGCAGGGAGTCGATCTTGTGGCGCAGAATGGCCGCATGCTGCTCGCCGGCTTCGGAGTGCGCTTGCGAGAGGAGGCACTCGTCGAGTTCCGCGCGGAGGCGTTCGAAGCCGGGCCGGACCGAGTAAGGATATACGGGGACCGCATCGTTCCAATACCGCGCGAGCTGCTTTTTCACGAATTCGCGAACCTGCGCCCGCTCGCCCTCGTCCAGGACATCGACCTTGGTGAGCAGGAGCGAGATGTTGGGAGTATAGCGGCTCAGGTTGCGGATCAACTCGATGTCGTGCCGCGAGAGCGGCGGGTCTACTCCCACCGCCACCAGCGCCAAGCCCACGTTCGGCAGCCAATCCAATGAAGCGTCCGTGTTGTGCTCGAAGACGCTCTCCAGGCCCGGCGTGTCCACGAATCGAATTCCCCGGTAGCGCTCCATGGATGGCAGTTCCACCCGCACCGCGGCCACTTGCTTTTGGTTCTCCGGGTTCTCGGATTCCGAGATGAACTCGCTAATGCGGCGGAGTTCCGTCGTTTCCGTCCGGCCATCGAGAAAGCGGATCTGGGCGCGCTCTTCCGGCCCGTATTGGATCTCAGTCACGGCGGAAGTGACCGGAATCACCCCGACCGGCAGCAGCGGCCGCCCCAACAGGTGATTGAGAAAGCTGCTCTTGCCGGCCTTGAACCGCCCCAGAATCGCGATGTTCAGCGTCTTCTCCCGGTCGAAGGCGCGGCAACTTTCCAGGAAGTCCTCGAGCGAGGAGATCTCATAGCGGCGGCAGATGTCGCCGGCGGCGTCCAACGCGTCTTGCACTATTCTGGTCTCGTCCATCATGCTAACGCCGATAACACGTCAATCCGAAGCGGAAGGAACTTGATATACCGTCCGCGCTGGTACTCGGGGCGGGCGGCCATGCGGCACATGGCGACGATCTGCCCCGGGTTGCCCTGGGCCGCCGCCAACACCTTCCGCCGAAATTCACCCAGATCCAACGACTCCAGCCGGAATACGCGGCAAGCCTCCTCGAACAACAGGAGCGCTTCCGGCCGATGCAACGGCTGCAGCGCGATCTCTTGGCCGGGATCCCAGAGAAGCTTGCGCAGGCACCCGAGGCAATCCCTCGACCGCGCCGTCACCACCAGGCAGCCATCCCCGGCGTAGTACATTTTTTGCAGAAAGCGATACATCCGCGGATCCGCGCCGGACACGTCTTCCAGAACCACGCACTGCGGCGACCGGCGAAGCGCGTCCAATACCAGCGGCTTCAGAACCATGCTGGTGGCGCGCCGCACATCCGGAAAACGGGCGCAGCGGCAGTGGAGTCTCTCCGCCAAATCCACCAGCAGGCCGTGCAAGACAAATGGCCCCTCCAAACGCACGCAAGGCTGTTCCGAGGCGGGGAGCGACTCCTGGAGAAGTCGAGTTTTCCCGATTCCAGGAGGGCCGACAATCGACCGGGACTGGCGCGCTCTCACCGCGGACGAAAGCGCTCGAACCTCTTCCCGGCGGCCCACCAAAGGGACCAGCGGATTCCCGGCGGATGTCCGTTTAAGCGCCCGTCCCGTCATGCGTAGTGGCCTTCTTCTCCACGCGAATCATGCGAACTTCCGATGCCGCCATCAGGCCGGTATCCATCATTTCCTCGACCGCCGGAACCAGGCGGGCAAGATTTTCCCCGGTGTCCACGATGGTGACGATAACCGGCCGGTCGCTGCGGGCGAAATGCGCCCGATGCATGGCCGCGGTTTCGCCGTAGCCCTCCAGCCCAACCAGGACCGTGGCCCCGGCGATTTTCAACTCACGGCATTTCGCTACGATGGCCTCATACAGCGGCTTGCCTCGATAGCGGTCGGATTCGGAAATGTGAATCCGCAAGAGTCTAGCGCTTTGATCCAGCCGCATCGGGCGCCTCCATTACTTCCCGGCTGCGAACCAGCCGGACCATATCGGCGTCCGAGATCACGATCAGCCCGTCCTCCAGCATTCCTTCAATGGCTTCCGCCGCGGCTGCGATCTTCCCGGGACTATCGATGACCGACATCATGATGGGCATGTCGTGCGAGACGTGGAAGAAGCTCCGCTTGTGCTGATGGCCCTTGGCGCCGTATCCGAGTATGCCGCGATAGACCGTCGCGCCCGCCGTATCCATCATCCGCAACTTCTTCACGATGGCCTCGTAGAGCGGCTCGCCGTGCCACTTGTCCGCTTCTCCCACGAACACCCGGAGGTGCTTCGCGGTCTCCTGCCGGCGCTCGTGCGGCAGCCTCGGCTCCGGCCTGGTTGACTTGTGAGCGAGCTTGATTACCGTCGTATCCTGCACCTCAATCAGCCCGTCCGTCACCATTTCATAGAGAGTCGGCAGAACCTCTTCCACCTTATCCGGCGTCTCGACGAACTCGATCCGGATGGGCAGGGGTTGCGTCAGCTCCTCGACCTTGTGGGTATGCAACATCTGGTGCGACCCGAATCCCGAATAGGCTCGGGTGGCCGTGGCGCCGGACACCCCCTTGTGCATCAGGAACGCCATGAGGGAATCGTGCAGCGCGGTCACGTGGTGTTGAGCGTCTTCGTTGATGAAGATGGTTACCTTTTTCGCCGGACCTTTGGTCAGCATTTCTCCTCCTTTCACATCATGATTCCAGGTCCCCCACCGGCTCGCCATAAGCCGATTCTTTCAGTTCCCGCTCGCGTTCCGGCAGCAGGTGCCGAGGCATGAACCACGCATTCGCAATGGCCGTTGGAATCACCGCGCTACCGATCACCGTGGCCACCAGGTGGGAGTATTGGGCCTGGTCGATAATACCGTGGTTCAGCCCAAAGAGCGCTGAAATCGTCCCGAATGTCAGCCCGGTGGACATCATTAAAGAGTAGTACACCCCATCATGGCCACCGTAGCCGAACGCGCGAACCGTTGGCAACACTCCGAGCAGCTTCGAGCCCATCTTGGCAAAGAATAGCGCGACGAAAACCAGCGGAGCGGCAATCAGTGCGGGCACCGAAACAAAACTGCCCGCGCGGATGAAATAGAACGGCGTCAACAGACCAAACGTCAGGGTGCGTAGACGGCGGATCAGGAAGTGATCTCTGCCGACGGTGCCCGCGAGCACCAGTCCGATCAGGTAAGCCGGCAGAACGGCCTCGCTGCCGGACCAGACCGCCAGCCCGCCCAGTCCGAAAAGCAGGAACAGGAGGTACTTGGTTTCCAGTTCCGATACGCGTCCGCCGTAGCGCTCGAAGATCCACTGTGTGGCGAAGGGCAGCACCAGGAATACGACCAGGGCAGCGCCCAAGAAGACCGCCGTCCTTACGGTGAACGGCGAGAAAATCAGGCCCAGCGCGATCACCGTGCCCAGATCGTTGATGAAGCACGCCGCCAGGATGGCTTTGCCATAGATCGTCCGATTGAAGCCCAGTTCGAGCATCACGGCGTAGACCACAGCGACGGAGGTGGTCGAAAGCGCCACGCCCGCCAGCCAACTGGGCCGCCACGCCCACCCCACGAGATAGTGCGCCACCAGAGCCGCGCCGAAGAACGGCAAGAAGAAACCGGCCAGGCCAACCGCCACGGACTCTTTCCATTTCGCCCGAAACACGGCGGGATCGAGTTCCGCGCCGGCCAGGAAGGTGAGCACGATGGCTCCGGTGCCGGCCAGGAAAGTGATCCATTCGGTTTTGGCGTTGAGTGCGCCGGCGCCGGCCAGCGCGCCGATCGCGAGCTGGGCGAGGGTGCCCACGACAATCTCGGAAAGCGCCGTGGAGATTCTCAGCCAATTGGCGGCGAGAACCGCAACCAGCGCCAGCAAGAGCCACAGAGCCGCCGTAAACCACACCTGCTGCATCGAACGATCTCCTATTCGACCGTTTTGTGGTTTGCCGGGAGGGGATAGGAACCAACACTCCCACAGCGAAACCACTGCAGGAGTCATTGGCCGTTCAGGACAGCGTTAAGCGAACTCCACCGCTATCATTAGCGTACAACGGAGCCGCCTTCTTCCGCAAATCGCTGCGCTTCGGCCTGCCTCTCCGGAGGAAGCGGGAGGGACCAGGAGGCCTCGGATGAAAACTTGACTAACAAGGGGCAGGTTTCCCCCGTTCGCCGGCAAGTCAACTGAGCCAGCGCTCCGACCGGCACGGATCGAGTCACTGTGCCATAGGCTGAGTAGCGTTCCTGGACACGGTCGGTGATCCACAGCACGCGGCGATTGGTCAAAGCCACAAGATCGCCAGGCGTCCACGATTCCCATCGGAATACCCAGTGCTTTCGGATCTTCTTTGTGGCCGGACTGAAGAAGCGAAACAGCACGCGCTCGCCGGTGTCCAGTTCGAAGTATTCGGCATTGCGATACTTCAAATCGAGCGGTTCGCCGAACCCCAATGGGCCGCATGGGCTCAGATCGAGTGTGGCCGGAAGATACTCCTCGCGTAGGATGCGGAGAAACTCTTCGACCGGGCGCCCGCTGCGAGTGTTGTAGGGGAGCTTGTGTTCGACGCCCTTTTCGACAAACCGGAGCCATCCGATTAGTAAGATGTGTCCCGCCTCGACAAACAGAAGCTCCTGGAGCGGAATGCGGATGACCGGCTCACTCATTGTCGGGTGAGATAGTATGACGATCGCCCCTCCGGAGAGTAATAGAATGCGAGTGGCGTAAGCGGACCTGCCGAACCAGTCCGGCTCGTCGCGCGGGAGGAACAGGCCCAATCGGAAGCCATTATCACCCACCGGAATCGGGAAGTCCGCCGGCACGTCCTCCAGCGACCGAATCAGATAGGCGAATAAGTACTGGCGAGAATCGACTTCGGGCATATGCGCCGTCACCGCTGCGTAATCATATCCAGATCGCGCTGAATCGTTTCTTTCTCCAGCGGGGTTGCTGCTACCTGCGCCGTGATGCGATCCAAGTGAGCGCGGTAGCCATCCGCGTGCGCATCGAAGCGCCGCTGTAGCTCGGCCAGCATCCGCCGGGTCCAAGCTTCGAGCATCCTTCCATAAGCGGAAAAGGCCTCCGCAAGCGTGTGTCCGATCCGCGCGCGCAACCGGCTCTCGATGCGGCGTTTCGCCAGCCCTTGCCAGACATTCACCCAGATGTTCGGCCGAAGGTTCAGACGCAGCGTCCCGAGATCCATCCGCGGCATTTCCTTCAAAACCGAAGTCAGTTCACCCTCACTTGGAACGTCCCGCAAATCGAGGGCCTTGGCCGTGGTCTGCAAAGCCTGTGCGAGATCCTGGGCGAGCGCATCCAGCGTGTCGAAGGTCAAACGGGCTTTCTCCGCGGCCAGTTGCGTAAGGCTATCCGCGACCATCGGCCCGATATCGGCGCCTGCATGGCTGTTTTGCCGCCACCGCTCCAGAATTTGAGACGCGGCAGCCGGCAAGCCCGCATCGCCGAAGTTCCGAATTCCGTCGGTAATGTTCCAGCACATCTCTCGCGCCGCTTCGAATCGGCCAGCCGCATTGCGCAACTGCGCGTCCACCTCGCGCAGGCTGGGATTCTCTCTGCCGGGCGCCGTGTCCGAACGCTCCAGACGGACCTTCAGCGCGGTCTCCACCGATTCCCGCAACGTCCCGATCTTTCGCCTCACCGACTCGTGCGCCAGCTCTCGATGGCGGCCATACAACGGTAAAATCGCCTCTTCCAGCCAACGCTCCAAGAGCGACGAGTGCTCTGACTTCACGCTGACTGGATGAACCGCCAGATTCAGCCCAAGTTGTGACTGGATGTGGCCGGCAATGTATTTCGAGGCCCGCACCCGATCTTCCGGAGCTAAGAGGTCGGCCTTGCTCAGCAGGACGGAAGCCGGCACGCCCGCCTCGTACAGAGCTTGAATGGTGCCCAGGTCGTCCTCGGTGAGAGTGGAACCGGCATCGATCAGGACAACGCCCAGATCGCAACGCGGCAGGTACGCCAACGTTTCCACCGCACCCGCGGTTGCGAGGGAACCTAGGCCGGGCGTATCCACCAGGACCACGCCGTCGCGCAGCCGGGCCGAGGGCAGCGCGACCGTGATCCGAGTGACATGTTTGGAATTTGCCGGATTGAGATCTTCGGTGACGAACTCCGGCAGCCGGCCTATGTCAACCTGCTCGGAACTCTTGTGAGCGAACCAGACCGAGAGCTTTGGCTCCGGTCCGTAGGCCAACCGGGTTGGCACCGCGGTGATGGGATTGACTCCCACCGGAAGGACATCCGATTGCACAATGTAATTCAGCAGGGACGATTTTCCGGAACTGACTCTGCCGAACAGCGCAATTTCAAAAGCTTGACTTTCCAGACGGTCCAGAATCATCGAGAGGGTCGAGCGGAATTCGACAAGACCATGCTGGTTGACGACCCGTTCCAACCGCTGGAGCAGGCCAATCTCATCGCCAGTATGTTCCAACCTTTCGAGGCGGGCCTGCAGGTCCTGTCCCAACCCTTGTGCGAGATACTGGTTCAGCTTTTCGGCGGCGGCTGTCATCTCACCCACTACGCCGTTCAATTCCTGGACCTTGGATTCGGGAACCTCGCCGTAACCGCGCATCCGGCCCGGCGTCAATTCCTCAAACGCAATGCGCACAAACGCAAGAGTCATGCGGATGGAATGAACGGAGCCGAACTGCGGAGCCGGCGGCTTGATTTGCTGACTGGCGAGCACGCGCACCATCCGACTGCGGAGCCGGGCCACGTAATCCTGTACGACCTTGGCTTGCGCCGGAGCGATGTCGCTCTTGAATCTTGGGAACGGGGACTTCGAGCTCGCGGCCGACAGTACCGCCTCGATCTCCGACAACAGCTTGTCGGCGTACTGACAGCTCGTTAAGAGGTGCCGCTTCTGGGAAGAATTGAGGCCGTCCTCCGGGTCCGTCTCTGGCATTGAAGCTGTCGCAACCTCCTGGGGTTCAAGATAGCGGGAAGAACCGGCGAGAGATGTTGGCCTCTGCTCCGCCGGAGGAACCCCTGGTAGGAGTCATCTTCCCCTGGTGGGGCGGTTTAAAAGGCGAACTCCAACACCCGCTCTTATTATCGACCCGCTGGGCAACCGAGGCAACCGTGTGTTTTGTGCGACTCGGGCATCGCCCGCTGCGTTTGGTATGATGATGGTCCGCCGGCCGCGAAGGATTCGACCGCCGGCGGCTCTCCAATGAAGATAGTCATCATCTCCGACGTCCACGCCAACTCCGAGGCGCTCGGCGTGTTGCCCCGGGAGTACGACGAACTGTGGATTCTGGGGGACCTGGTCAACTACGGGCCGAACCCGCTGGAGGCCGTCGAATTCGCGCGCGCGAAGGCTTCACTGATCGTGCGCGGCAACCATGACCACTCGGCCGGCTTTGTCGAGGACCCCCGCTGTTCCGCCCGCTTCCGGTCCATGGCCGAGGCGACGGGACGCTTCACGAGTTCGGTGCTTTCCGGCGCGCAGAAGCAGTTCCTGCGAGAATTGCCGCTACGGGCCGAACGGGAGGTGGATGGCGTGAGGTTCTTCGCCTGCCACGCCACCCCGTCGGACCCTCTCTACGAATACTGCCCGCCGGATTCGGACCGCTGGCCCGCGGAAGCACGTGCCGTCCGGGCCGATATCGTGCTTACCGGCCACACGCATTTGCCGTTTCAACGAAGGGAAGGAAGGCAACTGATCGTCAACCCAGGGAGCTTGGGACAGCCCAAGCACGGTCGCCCGGAAGCGTGCTACGCGGTCTGGGATGGCGGGTCGATGCGGCTTCATTCCTCGGTTTATCCAGTTGAGGAGACGGTCCGCAAGATTTTGGCCCTGCCGCTGCCGGCGAAGATACAGGAGCAGTTGTCAACCGTTTTGAGAGAGGGCCGCCTCCCTGCCGGCTCGTAGCGCCGGATGGCGCACCCGGCGCTCTGCGATGGCGGGCTTCCGCGGATCGAGAGCAACGCCTTGGCCTCGTCGTCTCAGAAATTCGGCGCGGGGTTGCCGCCGGCATAGCCGGCCTGAAGCCCGTGGCCGCCGGAAAGATAGAACAGCAAGCAAGGAGCAAGGTGGCGCTTCTTGGCATGAAATGGGCCGTTCCTGGGCTAATGGCATATCGGTGCGCGCGGGCACGGGGACTGCCGCACGGGTGTGCGCGACTGGAAAGTAGTCCGGGCAAGCTATAGCATGCCCCACCAAGATTATTTGGCGGAACCGAATTCTTGCAGTTTCTCCTCGAACATGGGGTACGGCTGGGCGCCCACCATCAGCTCGCCATCCACTCCGCCGGGCGTGCTCTTGCCAATCACGAACGTGGGCGTTCCGTTGGCGCCGATCTTCATGGCTTCCAGGACGTTGGTCTGCACGGAGTTCTTGTACTTTTCGCTTTCCACGCAGGCGCGGAATGCCTTCACATCCATCTTCAGGTCCGTCGCGTCCGCCACCAGGCTGTCCATATCGAGCTTATTGGGATTCGCTTCCATCACGTCGCGCAGTTGCCAGAACTGGCCCTGTTCGTTGGCGCAGCGGGCGGCCTCGGCGGCGCGCATGGCGTTGGGGTGGAAATCGAGCGGCAGGTCCCGGCTGTAGAACCGCACCTTGCCGGTGTCGATGTAATTCTTCTTCAGCTCGGGGAAGGCGGTGGTGTGGAACCGCTGGCAGAAGGGGCACTGGTAATCGGTGAACTCGACGATGGTCAGCGGCGCTTCCTTCGAGCCGAGCATGGCGAAGCCTTCCAGGTTCACCTTGGCCTTGACGACCTGTTCCTCTTGAGCCTGCGGCGCTTTGGCCTGCTGCCTTTCAAGCAACTGGCGGATCTGGCGCAGCTCGTCCAGAATCTGGTCGGCCTGCTGGCGCGTGATGCCCTGGTCCTTGGCGGCATCCTGCGCGCCGAGTGGCAACAGAAGCGCCAGCGGCAGCGCCGCGAAGGTTGCATATCGGAGAAACTTTTTCATGCGGTTCCTATCTCTTTTCCAAGACCAGGATGTACTGGCTATCCTTGATGTGTTCCTGTTCGGAGAGGAGGTGGAAGTGGTTGGCTTCAATCTCCTTAATGACGTCCGGCATGTCGAGGCGTATGTGAGTCATAGCGTGCCCGCCCGGCATGGCCTCCGGACGCTTGTAATAGTCCACTACTACCAGTTTGCCACCCGGCTTGAGGGCTTGGTGGATGCCCGCCAGCATCTTCGCGGGGTAATCGAAGTGGTGGTAGACGTCGAGCGCCAGCACCTCGTCCACCGCGCCTTCGGGCAGGGTCGGATCGGTCTCGGTACCCTTGACGAACGTCACGTTGGCGAGGTTCTGGTTCTGCGCCCGCTGTTTGGCGGATGCCAGGAAGTCGTCGACGATGTCTTCCGCGATCACGCGACCATCCGGGCCCACGGCGCGGCTCAGAAACGGCAGCATGTAGCCGATGCCCGTCCCCACGTCTGCCACCGTCATGCCCTTTTGAAGCCCCATCGCCCGCACCACGTCGCGAGGCTTCTCAAACGCGTCGCGGTCCGGGCTGCCCAGGCCGGCCGCCATGGCTTTCCGGCCCTGTCCCGTTTGGTACTGGGAATTCGCCTGCGTGGCCACCTGTGCGGACATGGCGCCGGCCAGGGCCAGCGCCGCCCAGACTCCTCTGATCTTCATGTGTTTCATGATATCAGCGGCGGGGCTGGAGGAAGGGATTGCGGCCCGCCGCTACTCTCATCGCGAGTTCATCTCGTCGCGGGTGAACTTACGGTCGGCCTTGACGTGCGAAAGACGGCGCATCAACTGTCTGTATTCCGCTGCGGCCGCCGAGTTGCCGGCATACCGCTGGAGCCATTCGCGGAAAACGGCACTCAGCGTCTTGCCTTCGCGGCGCGCGCGCAGGCGGGCTCTGTCGATCAACTGCTCGTCGGCGCTGAACGTGATATTCCGCATGATTGTAGCGTACACGAGTGTCGTGTATGGCGGCTGGACGCGCTTGCGGGGCAGCTTGGCAAGCTGCGCGCGACCCAGAGGGTACCCCGGTTTACCCGCGCAACTGGGCGGGTTACCAACCCGCCGCAGGATGCCATCCTGCCCCACGAACCCAGTCCGCGCCGCGCTTCCCCAAAACGGTCAGGCACCGGACAACGCGCGGAGGCCGGGCTATCATAACAACAGGTTCTCCCATGAAACCTTGGTTGCGGCGCTGTGCGCTGGTGTTGTCATTCGCGGCCGTCTCCTCGTTTGCGGTGGCGCAAGGTGGCGAGACGCGCTCGCAATTTCCGAACGAAGACGAAACCGGCGTCCGCCTGCCCAACGGGAAGGTGCAGCGCGATGAAATCCTCAAGGCCGAGCACGAACAGAACCTGAAGGACGCTGCCCAGTTGGCCGATCTGGCGGAACAACTGAAGCAGGAGTTGGAGAAGAACGACCGCTACATTCTCTCCGTCTCCTCGCTCAAGAAGACCGATGAAATCGAGAAACTGGTCAAGAGAATCCGTTCTCGCCTGCGGCATAATTAGCCTGCTCGCCCACGGGGCCGCGGCCGGGCAGGGCGCGCCGGCCACGCCGGCCACGCCGGCGAAATCGCCAGCCATCGCGCTGGTGGACGGCGCCGACGCCGCGCAGTGGCAGACCTGGACGAAGGACCTCGGCTGGCAGGTGATCGTGCCCCCCGCGGAGGCCGCCTATGCCAATCCCGATTTGCGGGTGCAGGCGCTGGCCTCGGCGGTGGAGACCGCCATCCGCAACGCGGGCGTCGATGCGGCGCGCGTCTACCTGGCGGGCCGCGGCAGCGCGGCGGCGGTGGTGTTCTATGCCATCTCCCGCGTGCCCGATCTGTGGGCCGCCGGCATCGCCCTGGGCGGCTCTCCCAAACCGGCCATCGACACCAACCGCTTGTTCACCGCCAATTTCACCAATGTGCCGGTACTGTGGATCGGCGATGCCGGCGACCAGGCGCTGGCGGAGAAGCTGAAATCCGAGGGGCTCAACCTGGAATGGCGCCTGGCGAAGGGAGTCACCAACGGCGACGTCTTCGAATGGCTGGCCGGGCACCAGCGCGACGAGTTCCCCGCTGCCATCGATTGCGAAACCAACTCGCCCACGTTCGCGCGCTGCTATTGGATCCGGATGACGAAGTTCGACGCCGGCGAGCGCAACGACGTGCTGCCCTCCACGCGCCTGGCGGGCGGTTCCGGCGCCGCGCTCGATCTGGGAGCCTTCAGTTATAGCGCCACTGACGCCGGCCCCGGCGTGTTGGTATCGCGTCTTCCCGAAAAATACAGCGGCCCGCTCAAGCTGGGCGACCGCATCGTGGAGCTCGACGGCAAGCCCATCCAGGACGCGCGCCAGTTCGCCGAGACCATGGAACAGATGGTGGAGGAGAGGCCGGTGGTGGCGCTGGTCCAGCGGGGCAAGGAGCGCATCCGCGTGGAAACCCGCATCGTTCTCCCCCCGCGCGATTCGGCGGTCACCGCGCGCGTGCAGGCGCAGTACTCGCCGGCGGATAAGGAAATCCAGATTATCAGCCGCACGGTGACGGAAATGCGCGTGACGGTGCCGCCGGCATGGACGCCCGCCAAACTTTACTGGAACGGGCTGTCGCTCGAAGACCTGAAGACACCCGGCTGCTATGCGCTGACGGTCGAGAAGGAGTTGCTGCACGCCGCGCCATGCGAAAACTGACGCATCGGGAAGTGGCGCGGCGGCTGATTCGCGCGCCCAAGAGCGAGCAGCGGGAGGCGGCCATCCGCCAGGCGGTGCGGCAGATCCCGCGCGGCAAGGTGGCCACTTATGGCCAGGTGGCGGCCGCCGCCGGGTACCCGCTATTTCACCGGCAGGTGGCGCAATTGCTGCGCCAGGCGGGGAACATGTTGCCCTGGCAGCGCGTGGTGGGTGCGGGCGGCGCCATCAAGCTGAAGTACGAAGCGGGCCTCGAACAGCGCACGCGGCTAGAACTGGAGGGCGTGCGCTTTCGCGGCCGGAGGGTGGACATGGCGGAGCACCAGCACCGGTTTCGCACGTGGGAGTCCGAGTGAATCGGAGGACGCCGTCACGGGCGGATTTCAGCCCAGGGCCGCGTTTTCCCTTGGCGTGTCTGTTTGAGACTTTGGCGCAAGCGTTTCGCCTCGGCGGGAGTGAGCACGTCGTCGGGGTCGACAACCCGCCTGGGCTTTACCAGCACCTTCTTCGTCGGTCCAACGAATCCTATGGGGCGCTTCGGCTCTGGCGGCGGCTCCATGAGTTGCTCCAAGATTTCGAACACGACCTTGAACTGCTGGTCGTATTTCTTCTCCATGGCCGCCAGGCGCTCGCCGAGCTCTTTGTGCGTCGCGAGAATCTGCCGGAGTCGCGCGAACGTCCGCACGATGGCGATATTCACTTGTACCGCGCGGTCGCTCTGCAAGACCGAAGAGAGCATCGCGACGCCGTGCTCGGTGAACACCAAAGGAGACTTGCGTAAACCCATTTTGGCGGCAGGATTGGAAGTCACAATTTGTGACTTCCAATATGCAAGCTCCCGCGCAGTGAGCTGAAACATAAAATCGTTCGGGAAACGGGCGAGGTTTCGGCGGACTGCTTGATTGAGGGCCTTGGTGGGCACTTGGTACAACACGGCCAAGTCGAAATCGAACATGACCTTCTGGCCGCGGATGAGGTAGATGCGGTGCTCGATGATCTCGAGAGGGATAAGGCCGCGTTCTGGTTTCTTCGGCATTTGGTTTTCTTCAATCTTACGGCATCATCGGAACTTGTCAAATGCCGGTGGACACGGCTCACCCCCACACTGGGTTCCAGGTCGCACCGAGCCTTTTCGTACCCCAACCGCCTCCCCGCCCCCGGGTCACGGGCGAATTTCGGGGTTTCGTGAGCGCACGCGGCTGGGGCTGGAGGGCGTGCGCTTTCGCGGCCGCCGCGTGGACATGGCGGAGCACCAGCATCGGTTTCGCACTTGGGAGTTGGATGACAACCCACACCCCTGAGGCAGACTGATTGCGTTAATCTGAAGACGTAGGGCTGTCATCATGACTGTCACACTCGATCTGCCGCCGGAAAAGGAGGCTGCCTTCAAGGCCCAGGCGCAGGCCTGCGGCTTGAGTCTTGAGCAGTGGATGCTGGAAGTTGCCGAGCAGCAAGTGCAGCCCGTTTCCATTGCGCACTTGCAGAAGACCAATCCCGAGGAGTGGGCTCGACAATTTCGCATCTGGGCTGACAGTCATGACCCTAATATCCCGGTTCTCTCCGACGAGGCCATGAGCCGGGAAAGCATCTATCCGGGCATCACATAAGGCGCCCTTCGCTTCTACCGGTAGGTCGCGCCAGATCGCAGAGAGATCTGCTGGATGACGGCTGTTCTTTGAGCCTGGTCCGCCGTGAAGACAACCCGGTAGTCCCCGATCCGCCTCCGGAAGGCTCCCTTCCACTCCGGACCTTGGAGTGCCTTTACGTTGCCGTGGAACGGATCGGCAGCCATCTCCGTAAGAACCCGAGCCACGCGTTTTTGGATACTTCTTGGGAGACCGCGAAGGTCTTGCTCGGCATTGGCACTGAACCTACAGACCCAATTCATGTTTTATGTCGGCCCATGGCCGCGTCTTCCCTTGGCGTGTCTGCTTGAGACTCTGGCGCAAGCGTTTCGCTTCAGTGGGGGTCAGCACGTCGTCGGGGTCGACAACCCGCCGGGGCTTCACGAGCACACCGTTGCCGTGCTTCGCGAACGCCACGAAATCCCCTTCGCGCATACGAAGGTTATCGAAAATCTCGCGGGGGATCACCACCTGGCGTCGCTGGCCAACGCGGCCGATCGGTTCCCGCATGGTTGCACTTGCCTTTCCTGCCATACTTTCAGATTATCTGATTATCAGAACCTGTCAAGGTACTGCTTTTGGCGGCGGGATTGGAGGTCACAATTTGTGATTTCCAATCCGCAAGCTCCCGTGCGGTGAGCTGAAGCATAGAATCACTCGAGAAGCGGGCCATAACGAAGGGCATTGTCGCACGCTCGAACGGAGCAGAAGGGAAATGTCTTTAGCTTCGTCGCCCGCCATTTCGAGGAGTGGGCGACGATTCATTCGGCACCTGTCAGGCACCGCCCCTCAGGAGGAGCCGCCGGCTGTGCCACCGCAGCGAGGCGCTGCCGTGCCATACGACGTATTCGTGTTCAGAGCCGGTCTCGCTAAGCAGCCATAGATCCGTGATCTCCGGGGGGAGGCGCGGAAAGTCCGGTGGGGGATCGAGATCACACAGGGCGCACCAAGGAAGGTGGTTTGTCCCGCGGATGTAGACGACCAAATGGCGCCCGTTGGTGCCAGCCGCCCAGAAACGCGCTCGCTGGCCCTCACCGCATGTAGAACAGGCTCAGCCGCGGCAGGCCGGCTTTTTCGAGCAGGGCGCGCTCCAGGTATTGCTTTTCCAGCATCGAAAGCTGGTCGGTGGTCATCTTGCCGCGATAGGGGCGCAACTGGCGGTCCATCTCGCGGCGCGCGGCTAGCAGGTCCTCTTCACTCTGGCGCGTGCGCGCGATGGCGATCATCTTCTCTTCGAGAACCGTCAGGCGCTGCTCTAACGCTTCCAGGTCGGTGTGCGCCTCGTCGGAAAGACGCTCCAGCGCGGCGGCGATCTCCGAATAGCCCTCAATGGCGCGAAGGGCGGTCGAATTCCCGGTCAGGTACGCGCGCAGGGCGGCTTCGTCGAATGGGGGCGCGGCCTCGCGGTGCGGCCGGGGCTGCGCGGTTCCGGCCATGATCTGCGCTTCGGTGAGCACGGCCTGCGCGCAGAAGGCCAGGCTGTTCACCATTTGCGTCTTCACCTTGCGGGCGCGCCATTTTTCGAAAGCCGCATCGATGCCGCGCATCACGGCTTCCAGCGGCACGCCGGCGTTTTTCCAGGTTTCGATGAGCGCCCAGTCGAGCGGCGAGAGCAGGAACAGGCCGGTGCCGCGCGCGCGCTGAAAATGCTCCTCGATTTCAGTGAAGTAGTTGAAGTAGTTGTAGACCCAGTCTTCGTCGCTCACTGTGGGTGGTTCCGTTCCCAGATCATTTGCAGGCCCTCGAGCGTGAGGTGCTCGTCGACCGTCTTGAGGTAGCGCGAGCCGGCCACGATCAATCGCGCCTGGCCGCCCGTGGCGACCGTTTTGGTATCCGGCCCCATCTTGTCGATGATGCGTTCGAGGATGCCATCGATCATGCCGATGGCGCCGTAGTACAGGCCGGAGCGCATGCTGGCCTTGGTGTTGGTGCCCACGACGTCCTTGGGCGGGCGGAAATCGACCAGCGGCAGGCGCGCGGTCTTGCTGAACAGCGCGTCCACCGAAATGCCGATGCCGATGGCGATGGCGCCGCCGAGGTACTCGGCATCCTTCGAAATCACGTCGAAGTTGATGGTGGTGCCGAGATCCACGATCACGCACGGGCCGCCGTACTTGTAGAAACCGGCGACGCCGTTGACCAGGCGGTCGGCGCCCACTTCATAGGGGTTGTCGTAGCGGATGGTCAAACCAAGATCGGTGCGCGGTCCCACGAACATGGCTTTCGTATGAAAGTAGCGGTCCGCCATGAAGGCCAGGGTGGAATCGATGGGCGGCACCACGCTCGAGATGATCATGCCGTCGACGGCTTCGATGTCCAAGCCCGCCGGTCCGAACAGGTTGTGGAGCAGGATGCCCCATTCGTCGGCGGTCTGCTCCTGGACGGTGCGCAGCCGCCACTGGCAGACCAGCTTGCGGCCGTCGAAAGCACCGATGGTGATGTTACTATTGCCTGCGTCAAGAGCCAGCAGCACGTACGCCTCCCGCAACAATCAGAGTATCCGTTCCGTCGTCTTTGCGCACGATCAGGAAGCCGGTGGGGTCCAGGCCGGCGGTGGTTCCCTCGATGATGCCATCGGGCTGAGCAACCGTGACCCGCCGGCCGGCGGCGTAGCTCGAGGCGCGCGTGAACAGCCGCAGGATGGTGTCCTGGTCCAGTTCCACGAAGGCGTCTATGGCCGGCAGCAGGTGCAAGAGGATGCCGGTGGAAGAGACCGGTGCGCCGGTTTGGAGGCGCAGGGAGGTGGCTTCGGACGCCAGTTCCGCGGGGAACGAGGTGTGGTTCACGTTGATGCCGATGCCGGCGATGGCGTTCCGCACCAGAATGCCGGCCACCTTTTTGCCCGCGAGCATGACGTCGTTGGGCCAGCGCAGATCGCACACCATTCCGGTGGCGCGCTTGATGGCGTCCGCGGTAGCCAGACCGAGCGCCAGCGTGAGCGTGGGCGACGGCTTGAGCACAATCGAGCAGTAGATGCCGCTCGCGGGCTCGGAGTGCCAACTGCGGCCGTGGCGGCCTTGGCCGTCGGTCTGCTGGCCTGCCAGCACTACGGAGCCGGGTTCCAGGCCAACGGCGGCGCGCATAGTAGAATCGACAACCGGGTAATAATAGATACGCCGCGCGGGGAATTCGCGCCGCAGACGCTCGAGATCCATCAGGCCACCTCGAGGCGGAAGCTGATGTCCATGGCGCGCGCCGAGTGAGTGATGGCGCCGGAGGAAACGAAATCCGCGCCGGTTTCAGCGTAGGCGCGGACGTTATCGAGGGTGATGCTGCCGGAAAGCTCGACTTGGGCGCGGCCGGCGATCTCGCGGATCCACCGCGCGGCTTCTTCGGGCGTGAGGTTGTCGAGCAGCAGCCAGCCGGCGCCGGCATCCAGCGCCTCACGCAGCTCTTCGCGGCTATGGATTTCGACTTCGATGGGCCGGCCGGTGGCGCGCGCCCGCTGGATGGCGTTGCGAACGCCGCCCGCCGCGGCGATGTGGTTGTTCTTGATCAGGATGGCGTCGAAGAGTCCTACGCGGTGGTTGGCGACGCCGCCGGCGGCCGCGGCCATTTTTTCCAGGAGGCGCAGACCGGGCGTGGTCTTGCGCGTGTCGAGGACGCGGCAGTTGGTGCCCGCCACGGCATCGGCGTAACGGCGCGCCGCGGTGGCCACACCGCTGAGGCGCTGGAGAAAATTCAGCGCCACGCGCTCGCATTCGAGCAGGGTGCGGGCGCGTCCCCACACCGCCGCGATCTGGTCGCCTTGGGCGCACGGGTCGCCATCGCGCTTGAAGCGGGTGAGTTCATCGACGCCGCCGCGCAAGTCGTAAATCTCCGCCAGCAGGTCCAGGCCGGCAATGACGAGGGGTTCGCGCGCGAGGAACCGGCCGCGGGCCTTTCGGGACTCGGGCACGCAGGCCAGGGTTGTCACATCGCCGGTGCCGATGTCTTCTTCGAGAGCTAGGCGCACCACTTCGGTCATAACGCCGCATCGATCTTGGCCGACTGCGCCTCGTAATCCGCCAGCTTCCGGCGGATGCTCTCGACCACGTGGGCCGGCGCCTTGCCGAGGAAAACTTCATCGCTCAACTGGCGTTTCGAGTTGGTGATGTTTTTGGCGAGCTGTTCGCGCTCTTTGGCGAGACGTTTGTGCTGCACGTCCTCCTGAGACTTGGGCACATGAAGGACGAGGTCGAATTCAGCCGTCGAGCGAGTGGCTCCTCCGGGGGCCGGAGCGGCATCGGACCGGAATTCCAGCACCACGTTGGCGAGCTTTTGAATGGCCCCGGCGTGGCGCTCGGCCACCTCCAGAGCGGAGCCGCGCGAGTAGAGTACGCCTGCGAGCTGCTGCTTGGGATCGAGCTTGCTCTCGGTGCGCAGGGTGCGGGCCATGCTGACGATTTCCTGAAGAATCCCGATCTCGCGCTCGGCATGGAAATCGGTGATGTCCTGGTTGTACCGCGGATAGGCGGCGAGGGCAATGGAGGCGGGCCGGATGCTCCGGTCGGTGGCCAAACGCTGCCATAGTTCTTCGGTGAGGAACGGCATGGCGGGATGCAGCAGCCGCAAAGCCGTCTCGAAGGCCGCCAGCGTATTGCGCCAGCCGGCGGTGAGGCCGGAGTTCTCCTGGAAGTGGGCCTTCTTGAGTTCCAGGTACCAGTCGCAGAACTCGTGCCAGAAGAAGTGCCACAGCACCTGCGCGGCCTCGTGGTAGCGGCACTGCTCGATGGCGCGGCTGGCCTGCTCGCCGCAAGTGTTCAGGCGGCTGAAGATCCAGCGGTCTTCGATGCGCACTTCCATGGTGGTGGGGTCGGCCAGCGGCCGGAACTGCTCGAGGTTCTCGGGGACCCAGGGATCGACGCCGGAGCGCTCCATGTTGAGAAACAGAAACCGCGCCGCGTTCCAGATCTTATTGGCGAAGGCGCGGGAGCTTTCCATGCGCTCTTCGGTGAGCACGATATCGGCGCCGGGGGAAGCGCCCTGCAGCAGGGCCATGCGCACGGCGTCGGTGCCGTACTGGTCGGTGATCAGCAGCGGGTCGATGGTGTTGCCGCGCGTTTTGGACATCTTCTGCCGTTCGGCGTCGCGCACCAGGCCGTGTATGTAGACCTGGCGGAAGGGCACATCGCCCATGAATTCGATGCCCATCATGATCATGCGGGCCACCCAGAAGAACAGGATGTCGAAACCGGTGATCAGGAGCGATGTGGGGTAGAAGGTGGCGAGATCGTCCGTGTGCTCGGGCCAGCCGAGCGTGGAAAACGGCCACAGGGCGGAGCTGAACCAGGTATCCAGGACGTCGGGGTCCTGCTCGAGATGGGCCGACCCGCAGCGCGAGCACACGGCGGGCGTCTCGCGCGCCACCACGATCTCATGACACTCCTGGCAGTGCCACGCCGGAATGCGATGGCCCCACCAGAGCTGGCGCGAGATGCACCAGTCGCGGATGTTGTACATCCACTCGTAGTAGGTCTTGGCCCAGTTGGCCGGGATGAATTCGATGCAGCCGGATTCCACCGCTTGGATGGCCTTTTCGGCCAGAGGCTTGGTTTTCACGAACCACTGCGTGGAAATCAGCGGCTCCACCACGGTCTTGCAGCGGCAGCACTGGCCGAGGCTGAGCGGGTAGTTCTCAATGGCGACCAGCAAGCCTTGCGACTGGAGATCGGCCACCACGCGCTTGCGGGCCTCGAAACGGTCGAGGCCGGCGTATGGCCCGGCGGCGGAGGTCATGCGGCCGTGTTCGTCGATGACCTGGATCTTGGGCAGGTTGTGGCGGCGGCCGGCTTCGAAATCGTTGGGGTCGTGTGCCGGCGTGACCTTGACGACGCCGGTGCCGAATTCGGGGTCGGCGAGATCGTCGAGGATGACGGGGATCTCGCGGTCCATGAGGGGCAGTTGCACGGTCTTGCCGTGAAGATCCAGATAGCGAACGTCTTTGGCATTGATGGCCACGGCCGTATCGCCGAGCATGGTCTCGGGCCGCGTGGTGGCCACCACCACCGAACGGCCTGGGATGCCGTTCACCGGGTAGCGGATGTGCCACATGTGGCCCTCGACGTCGGAGTGGGCCACTTCGAGATCGGAGATGGCGGTGAGGCAGCGCGGGCACCAGTTGACCATGTACTCGCCGCGGTAGATGAGGCCCTTTTCGAAGAGCCGGACGAAGACTTCGCGTACGGCGCGGGAGAGGCCGTCGTCCAGGGTGAAGCGCTCGCGGCTCCAATCGCAGCTCGCGCCGAGCCGGATCATCTGGCGCTTGATGGTGTCACCGTACTGGGCCTTCCACTCCCACACGCGCTGCTCGAACTTTTCGCGGCCCATGCTGCGGCGGTCGAGGCCTTCTTCGGCGAGCTTGCGCTCGACCACCATCTGGGTGGCGATGCCGGCGTGGTCGCAGCCGGGGAGCCAGAGGGTGTTATCGCCCCTCATGCGGTGCCAGCGGATGGTGACATCGATCTCGGTGTGCTCGAGCATGTGGCCGATGTGCAACGACCCGGTGACGTTGGGCGGCGGGATGACGAGCGAGAATACACGGTCGCCGGCCCTGTCGGAGGCGCGGAAGATGCCGGAGTCGATCCACCACTGCGCCCAATGCGGTTCGAACCGCTGAGGCTCGTACACTTTGTCGATTTGCATGGGGAGAATTCCAATATAGCAGGGTGGCGCCGGCGGTCTTGCCGCCGGTGGGGGTGTCCGGACTGGGAAGAACACCGGCGGCAAAGACCGCCGGCGCTACCCTCTACCCCATCCACTGCGGATTGCGCGCCGTTCCGTCTGCCTGCGCGGTGGTTTTGAAAGTCTCGTACTTGCCCGAGAGCGCCGCCTCGCGCGTCTTGGCCAGCAGCGCCGAAAGCTCGCTCTGGGTGAGCGGCTTGAAGGTGCGCGCGGCTTCGAACGCCTGGTCGAGTGTTTTTTGATCGCTACAGCCCGTGATGACCACGGAGGTGGGCAGGTTGAGCGCATAATGCAGGCACTCGATGCCGGTGGCGAGGTTGTTGCGCGGAATCGAGCCGGCGGCCATGGGTTTCATTCCGAGCACGGCGATCCCCTGATCCACCAGCTTGGGGACTACCTGGTGCGCGAAGCTGCGGAACTGGGCGTCCAGGATGTTCAGCGGCATCTGCGCGGTGTCGAAATGGAACTTGTGCGCCTGCGCCGCTTCGAGCATGCGGAGATGAATGTAGGGGTCCTTGTGCCCGGTGAAGCCGACGTAGCGGAACTTCCCCGCCTTCTTGCCCTCGAGCAGCGCCTCCACCGGCCCGTCATTGAAGAAGCGGTCCGGGTCTTCCATGCGGATCACCTCGTGATACTGCATCAAATCGACGTGGTCGGTCTGGAGGCGCTGGAGCGATTCATCGATCTGCCGGGCGGCGGCGGCCTTGGTGCGCCCGTCGAACTTGGTCATGAGGAAGACCTTTTGCCGGTAGCCGTCGCGCAGCGCCTTACCCATCAGCACTTCGCATTTGCCGTCCATGTAGTCCCAGGAATTGTCCAGAAAGTTGATGCCGCGGTCGATGGCTGAGCGGATGAGGCGGATGGACTCCTGCTCCTCCCGGGGAATGCCAATATGGTAGCCGCCCAACCCGATGGCGGAAACGCGTTCGCCGGCCGGCCCCAGCTTGCGGTAGATCATGTCGCCCTGATGTTCGTCGGCGGCGAACAGGCCCTGCGAAATCAGAGTGGCGATGGAGAGGCCGCCCACCGTACCCAGAAACTCGCGGCGGCCCGGATTATCGAGGTCATGCATGTGAAGAACCCTCCTGTTGGCTACTATCCTATCATTCCTTTCACGGGGGTTGCGGGTTACTGAGCAACGGTGAAGGTCTGTTTGATTTCGCCGGTCTGGTTGCCGATGGCGTCTTTGACCGCGACCGCAATGGTGTAATCGCCGGGACGAATGTTGCCCTGCAGGCTGATGCCGAATGAGGCGGCGACGTAGCGCTTGGGATAGAAGGACTCCGACTGCTCCACGGCGGGCTCGGGCTGCGTCCAGAGCACCTTGCCGCTGGGCGCAATCACCGAAGTCACGTAACTCACATCCACGCGGTTGTTCGGGCCGTACTTGAAGCCGGTGATGTCGAACCTCGCCCAAACGCCGTCGCCGGGGCGGTAGATGGGCTTGTCGAGCGGCTGCGCGTCGTCCTCGCCGCGGAAGAAGCGGAAGTTGCGCACGACCGGCGTTTCGCTCGGCTCGACATCATGGCCGCGCACCTCAAACGGCACCGTCAGCTCGGCCGTGGTTTTAGCCAGCACGTCTTCGGCTTTGACCACGATCTTGTAAGTTCCCGAGGCCACCAGGGGCGGAATCTGCACTTCGGTCTCGATCTTCGGCATCCACTCTTTGTCCTGCGACGCGACCTCCGTGACGAGCTCGTTCTTGTACAGCTCGACAATCGGGACGCCTTTCGGATCGAACGCCTGCACCGAATAGGCCAGGTGGATCTGCTCGTCGGGCGACTTCGAATAACCCGCCACGCGGCAGGTGAAGAACAGCGTTTCGCCGGCAACGTGCTCGTAGCTGGCGGGGGTGGGGATGCCCCCATCGCTTTGCGCGACGATGGGCCGGAGGATTTCGAGCGCCGGAGCGGCGCTGAATAGGGTGGGTAGGACAGAAAGCAAGAGGATGCGGCGCATGGTGGAGACCTATGTACGATTGTAGGCCAATAAGGCCGATTGCCAATCGGCCGCAGATTAACAATCTGCCCCACGTAGATACCGGCCGGTGTAGGAAGCCTCTACCTTGGCGATGGTCTCCGGCGTTCCCGCGGCTACCACGTAGCCGCCGCGGGCGCCGCCTTCCGGGCCGAGATCGATCACCCAATCCGCGGCCTTGATCACGTCCAGGTTGTGCTCGATGACAATCAGGCTTCCGCCGTTTTCGATCAAGCGTTGCAAGGCGGACAAGAGCTTGGAGATGTCGTCGAAGTGCAGGCCGGTGGTGGGCTCGTCGAAGATGAACAGCGTGTTCTCGCAATTCGCCATGGCCAGGTGCGCCGCCAGCTTCACGCGCTGCGCCTCGCCGCCGGAGAGCGTGGTGGCCGATTGGCCCAGGCGCAGATAGCCCAGGCCCACGTCGTCCAGCACCTTCAGCTTGTGCACCACGCGCGGCGTGGCGCGGAAAACGTCCATGGCTTCGCGCACGGTGAGCTGCAACACCTGGTGGATATTCAGTCCGTTGTAGCGAATCTCGAGGATGCCGCTCTTGTAGCGCGTGCCCTTGCACTCTTCGCACACCAGCTCGAACGTCGGCCAGAAACTGCATTTCGACGGTCACCGTGCCATCGCCCTGGCAGACCTCGCAGCGGCCGCCGGGGATGTTGAAGGAGAAGTGGCCGGCGGTATATCCGCGTTTCTGGGCCTCGCGCGTGGAGGCGAACAGCGCGCGAATTGTGTCGAACGCCTTGATGTAGGTCACGGGGTTGGAGCGCGGCGTGCGCCCGATGGGCGACTGATCGATCATGACGGTGGTCGAGATCCGCTCGGCGCCCTCGACCTTCCCGCACGGCAACTGCGAATCGGTCTCCGGCTCGGATGGGCGCACGAGCGAGCGGTAAAGCACGTCGTGCACGAGCGTGGATTTTCCGGATCCCGAAACGCCCGTGATGGCCACCATCATGCCCAGGGGAATCTCCACATCGAGATTTTTGAGGTTATGCGCGCGCGCCCCTGAAATCCGCAGCACGCGCTTGGGATGGATGGCGCGGCGCGCGCCCGGCACGGAGACGCGCAGCTCGCCGCGCAGATAACGCGCCGTCAGCGATCCGTTGGCGGTGGCCACCAGCTTTTCGAGCGGGCCTTCGAAAACGATTTCCCCGCCGCGCTCGCCGGCGCCGGGGCCTAGATCGACAATGTGATCCGCCGCCCGCATCACGTCGGCGTCGTGCTCCACCACAACAATGGTGTTGCCGAGTTCGCGCAGCTCTTCCAGAATCCGGATCAGGCGCCCGGTGTCGCGGCTGTGCAGTCCGATGGAAGGCTCGTCGAGCACGTAACACGCGCCCACGAGGCGCGACCCCAGGCAGGTGGCGAGCTGAATGCGCTGCGCCTCGCCGCCGGAAAGCGTGGACGCCAGGCGGTCGAGCGTGAGGTAGTCCAGCCCGACGTTGTTGAGGAACTTCAGCCGCTGGCGGATCTCGACGAAAATCTTGTCGGCGATGGCGGTTTCTTCCGGGCTCAGCTCGAGCGCGTCGAAAAACTGCTGCGCCGCGCCGATGTTCATGCGCACCACCTCGGCCAGGTTGCGTCCGCCGACGCGCACGTAGAGGGCTTCCTTGCGCAGCCGCGCGCCCTTGCATTCCGGACACAGCGCGTAGCCCCGGTAGCGGCTCAGAAACACGCGCACGTGCAGCTTGTACTTCTTGGTTTCCAGGTAGTCGAAGAAGCGGCGGACGAAAGCGTAGACCGTTTCGCGCTCCTCGTCCGTGAGATCGGCAAAGGGAACATTGAAGCGCACCTTGCCGCGCGCGGATTTACGGAAATTGCCCAGCCACGAGCGGGCCTTCGGCTTGGTCCACGGCTCGACCGCGCCCTGGTCGAGCGAGAGAGACGGGTTGGGAATGACGCGGTCCATGTCGAAATCGATGGTGTTGCCGAACCCCTGGCAGCGCGGGCACGCCCCGACGGGCGAGTTGAAGCTGAACAGGATCGGCTCCGGCTGGGCGAACTCCATGAGGCACGTCTTGCACTGGAACTTCTCGTTGAAGCGCAATCGATCGCCGCCGCCGGCGCTTTCAAAGATCACTTCGCCCGCCTCGCGATAGCAGATCTCGATGGTGTCGACCAGCCGCTGATGCAGGTCCGGCCCAATGGCGATGCGGTCCACCAGCACGAACACAGGTTTGGAAAAATCGATATCCAGCAGCGATTCGGGAGTGGAGAACTCAAACAGCCGGCCAGCCTGAAAGAGCCGGTTGAAGCCCTTCTTCCTGAGGTCGAACAGGTGATCCCGGAGGGCCTCGACGGAAGCATGATCCCCGCACGGAAAGATGGCGTACCAGCGCGACCCTGGGGGCAGCGCCAGCAAGCGCGCGGCGACTTCATCCACGGTGTCCTGGCGCACGCGCGTTCCGCATTTCGGGCAGAAGGTCTGGCCCACGCGCGCATAGAGCAGGCGCAGGAAGTCGTAGCATTCGGTGGAGGTGGCCACCGTCGAGCGGGGATTGCGGCTGGTATTCTTCTGCCGGATGGCCACCGCCGGGGCGATGCCGTCGATGTCATCGACCTCCGGCTTTTCCATGCGCTCGAGGAACTGCCGCGCGTAAGCCGAAAGCGATTCGACGTAGCGGCGCTGCCCCTCGGCGTAGATGGTGTCGAAGGCCAGCGACGATTTCCCCGAACCGGACACACCCGTGATGACGGTTAACTGGTTATGAGGAATGGCCAGCGAAATGTTCTTGAGGTTGTGGACCCGCGCCCCGCGAATCCGGATAAAGTCTTGCACGAACGACCCCCTACCATGATCGCAGGAAAAGGGGACAGACGCATTTTTCCGCCGGGGAAAATGCGTCTGTCCCCTTTTCCAAAGACGCTGCCTGGCGCACGTGCTATCCTGTCTCACATAGGAGGGCTTCATGAGACAATCTGGGACTTTCTGTAACTCCTGGCTGGGATGAGCACGTCCATATCATAATCAGGACTTCATGTTCGAGATCCTGTTTAAATACCCGGCCAGCGTTTTTCATAAGGGCCATTTCGTCTTCCTGACGCCCTGGCCGCTGTGGCTGCTGGCGCTCGCCATTTTCGCGGCCGCGGGGCTGCTCTTTTGGCACGTGCGCCGCCATCACGGGATGTTGAGCGGGCTGCGGCCGGTGGTGATCTGGCTGCTCGAAGCGGGTCTGGTGGCGCTGATCCTTTTTCTGCTGTGGCACCCGGCTTTGAGCATCGCCACGCTGCGGCCGCAGCAGAACGTAGTGGCCGTACTGGTGGACGACTCGCGCAGCATGTCCCTGGCCGACGCCTCCGGCACGCGCGAAGCGGCCGCCCAGGCGGTGCTCAACGGCGGCCTGCTGAAATCGCTGGGGGAGCGCTTTCAGGTGCGGCTCTACAAGTTCGGTAAGGAGCCGGAACGGATTCAAAAGCCCGAGCAGCTCTCGGCCACGGAACCGGCCACGCGCATCGGCGATACGCTGGAGCGCGTGCTGGCGGAATCGTCCTCGCTGCCGCTGGGCGCCATGGTGCTGCTGAGCGACGGGGCCGATAACGCGGGCGGCATCGATCTCGAGACCATCTCCGCCATACGCCGCCAGCGCATCCCGGTGCACACCATCGGGTTCGGGCGCGAACATCCGCGGCGGGACGTGGAAATCACCGACGCGGTGGCGCCGGCACGCGCGCTGCCGCAATCGAAGCTCACGGCGCTGGTCACGTTCCAGAACTACGGGCTTTCCGGCGCCAAGACGAAGCTCAGCATCCGCGACGGCGCCAAGGTGCTGGCTTCCGAAGAAGTCACGCTGAAAGCGGAGGGCGCGCCGCAGACCGAATCGCTGGTGTTCAATTGCGGCGAGGCCGGGCCGAAAACGCTGGAGATCTCGCTCGACCCCATCCCCGGGGAAGAAAATGTCCAAAACAACCGGGTGACGCGCCTGGTCAACGTCGAAGCGCGCAGGCCGCGCATCCTGTACATAGAGGGCGAGCCGCGCTGGGAGTTCAAATTCATCCGCCGAGCCCTGGACGGCTACAACAACATCGAATTGGTAACCATGCTGCGCACCACCGAGAACAAGATCTACCGCCAGGGCACGCCCGATCCGCCGGGGCCGCACGAACTGGAGGACGGCTTCCCCTCGAAGGCCGAAGATCTGTTTGCCTATCAGGGGCTGATCATCGGCAGCGTGGAGGCTAATTATTTTACGCCCACCCAGCAGCAGTTGATCCGCGATTTCGTGGACCGCCGCGGCGGCGGCCTGCTGTTCATGGGCGGGCGCGCCACGCTCTCCGACGGCGGCTACCCCGGCTCGCCGCTGGCCGACCTGGTGCCCACCAACCTGCCAGCGGCCAAAGGCACGTTTCACCGCGACTTCACGGGCGAGGAACTGACTGCCGCGGGCGCCGAGAGCGTGCTCTGCCGGCTGGATGACGACCCCGCGCGCAACCTCGAGCTGTGGAAGAAGATGCCGCAAATGGCCAACTACCAGGACGCCGGCGATCCCAAGCCCGGCGCCACCGTGCTGCTGGTATCCACCCCCGCGGGGAAGCGCAAACTGCCTTTGCTGGTGACGGAAAATTACGGCCGCGGCCGCACCGTGCTGTTCGCCACCGAGGGAAGCTGGCGCTGGAAAATGTGGCTGCCCCACGACGACAAGACCCACGCCACTTTCTGGCAGCAGATTCTGCGCTACCTGGTGACCGATACGCCGGGCCAAGTGACTGCCTCGACACCCAAATCCGTACTCTCCGATGAAACCAAGGTGCCGCTGCGGGTGGAAGTGCGCGACAAGCAGTACCAGCCGGTGACCGACGCCAAGGTGCAGGCCCGTTTCATGGGGCCCGACGGCGCGTCCGCCACCGTCGAGTTGACGCCGCAACCGCTCGAAGAGGGCGTCTACTCCGGGGAATGGACCGCCGAAAAGCCCGGCTCTTACGTGGCCGACATCATCGCCGGCAGGGAGCAGGAAGAGATCGGGCGCGACGTGCTGACGTTCCGAAGGGAAGACGGCGTGGCGGAGAATTTCCATACCTCGCAGAACCGCGAGCTTCTGGAGAAGCTCTCCGACGAGACCGGCGGACGTTACTACACGCCCGGTGAAGCGTCCAAGCTGGCGAATGAAATCTCGTACTCGGAAGCGGGCATCTCGACGAGGGAGACGCGCGACTTGTGGGACATGCCCGCCATCTTCCTGCTGGCTCTCGGCATACTCGCCTGCGAGTGGCTGCTGCGCCGGCGGTGGGGTGTGGTATGAGGCTGCTCTCCCTGCTGCTGCTGGCTGCGCTCTCGGCGCCCGCCACCACTTTTTATGTGACCATCTCCGGTCTGGGCGGCGAGCCGGATTACGAGCAGCGCTTCAAGATGTGGGCCGAGGATATCGACACGAGTTTGAAGCGCGCCGGCGGCGATTCCAACGTGGTCACGCTCGTGGCGCCCAGGCGCGAGGAGATCCGCGCGCGTTTCGAGGAAATTGCGAAACAGGCCAAGCCCGCCGATGCGCTGGTGGTGATGCTGATCGGCCACGGTACCTACGATGGCGTGGACTATAAGTTCAACATTCCCGGACCCGACATTACGGGCGCGGAGCTGGGGGTGCTGCTCGACCACGTGCCGGCCACGCGCCAGCTTGTGGTGAACATGACCAGTTCCAGCGGCGGTTCCATCGAGGCGCTGCGCCGGCCCACCCGCGTGGTGATCGCCGCCACCAGGACAGGAACGGAAAAGAACGCCACGGTGTTCGCCCGCTATTGGGCCGAGGCGCTGCGCGATCCGGCGGCGGACGCGGATAAGAACGAAGCCATCTCGGCGCTCGAAGCCTTCCATTACGCCCAGCGAAAGACCGCCGATTTCTACGAATCTCAAAAGCGCCTGGCCACCGAGCACGCGGTGCTGGAAGACACCGGCAAGGGCGAGGGCGAGCGCGTTCCCTCGGCCGAAAATGGCGAAGGCAGGCTGGCCGCCGCCTTTCCGGTGGTGCGGTTGGGCGCCAACGCCGCTGCGGCGCGCGACCCCGCCAAGCGGCCGCTCATCGAAAAGAAGGAGCAGCTCGAACAGGCCATCGACAAGCTGAAGTACGAGAAGGCCGCCATGCCCGCCGACGCGTACAAGAAGCAATTGATGCAACTTTTGGTGGAACTCGCCCGAACCCAGGAGGCCATCGACAAGTGAGCAAATTGCTCAGTGCTTTGTGGGGCAGCTTTGCAAGCTGCGCGCCGGTTTGTTACCGGCGCAACTGGCGGGTTGCCAACCCGCCGCAGGATAAAATCCTGCCCCACAAAGTCGCGGTGCTGGTCGCCTTAGCGCTGTTGCTGGCGCCGCTTCTGCCGGCGCAGACGCTGGAGCAAGCCGAGGCATTCTGGAAAGCGCGCCGCTTCCAGGAAGCCAACGACGTGTTCCGCGCGCTGGTCGCGCAGCATCCCGACAACCCGGATTACAAGGTGCGCTGGGGCCGGCTTTACCTGGATTATTCTCAACCGGCCGATGCGGTGGACCTCTTCAACGAAGCGCTCCAATTGAAGAAGGACGACGCCGGCGCCCTGCTGGGCCTGGCCCTGGTGGCCGCGGAGGATTACGAAAGCGTGGCCGCCGATTTGGCGCACCAGGCGCTGGCGTCGGACCCCAAGCTGGTGGAGGCCCAGGAGCTGCTGGCGCGGCTGGCGCTCGAGGACAACGACACCGCCAAGGCCGTGGCGGAGGCGAACAAGGCCCTGGCCATCGACGCCCATTCCGTCGAGGGCAGAGCCATCCTCGCCACCATCGACTGGCTGGCCGGCAAGAAGGACACCGCCTTCGACCCCCACGCGGCCCGCGGCTACGAGACGGCGGGCCACTTTTTCGTCATCAACCGCCGCTACGAAGAAGGCGTTCAGTATTACCGCAAGGCCATCGAGCTCGATCCGCAATTGTACAGCGCGCGCTCGCAACTGGGCGTCAACCTGATGCGCCTGGGGCAGGATGATGAGGCCTTTAAACAACTCGAGATCTGCTACAACAACGGCTTCCAGGACGCCGCCACACGCAATTCGCTGAAGCTACTCGATAGCTACAAGAAATTCGACACCGTTCAGACCGGCCTCATCATCCTGAAGCTGGACAAGAAGGAAGCGGAACTGCTGCGTCCGTACTTCGAATCGGAGATGGAGCGCATCATAGCCACCTACGAGAAGAAGTACCGGATGAAGCTCGCCAAGCCCGTGCGGGTGGAGGTTTACCCCGACCACGAAGACTTCGCCGTCCGCGCCCTCGGCATGCCCGGGCTGGGCGCGCTGGGCGTCACCTTCACATCCGCCACCTACGGCTCCTTCATCGCCATGGACAGCCCTTCCGGCCGCCCGCCGGGCAGCTTCCATTGGGCCTCCACCCTGTGGCACGAGATGAGCCACGTGTTCACGCTGACGCTGACCGATTCCCACGTGCCGCGCTGGTTCACCGAGGGCCTGGCGGTGCACGAAGAGACCGCGGTCTCGCCGGAGTGGGGCGACCGGCTGGCTCCGCCCGTCATCATGGCGATCAAGGACAAGAAGCTACTGCCGGTTGCGGAGCTGGACCGCGGCTTCGTGCATCCTACCAGCCCCGCGCAGGTGGTGGTAAGTTACTTCCAGGCCGGCCGCATCTGCGATTACATCAACGATAAGTGGGGGTGGGCGACGCTGCTCGCCATGCTACACGATTTCGGCAACGACGAGGACACCGCCACGGTCGTCCGCAAGGAATTAAAGATGGAACCGGCCGATTTCGACAAACAGTTCGTGGCGTTTGTCGAAGCCGGCACGAATAACGTGGTGGAGCACTTCGACGAATGGCAAAAGGGGCTCAAGCAGGTCAATGCCTTGTCCAAGAGCAAAGACTACGACGGCGTCATCAAGGAAGGCGTGGCCATCCGCGACATGTATCCGGACTACGTCGAGGATGGCAGCGTCTACGAGTTTCTAGCCAGCGCGTACCTGGCCAAAGACAACAAGCCCGCGGCCATCGACGAGCTAGAGCGCTATGTCAAAGCCGGCGGGCGCAATCCAGACTCCATCAAGCTGCTCGCCAAGCAGCTCGAAGACGCAGGCCGCAAGAAGGAAGCCGCGGACGTGCTGGTCCGCCTCAATTACATCTATCCGATGGATAACGACCAGCACCAGGCGCTGGGCGCGCTGTGGATGGACGCGGGCAACCTGACCGGCGCCATCGCCGAGTTCCGCGCGGTGCTGGCGCATAATCCCATCGATCCGGCGCGGTCGCACTACGACCTGGCGCGCGCCTACCAGTTGAACCACGAGCCCGAGCAGGCCAAAGACGAACTGCTGGCGGCCCTGGAAACCGCCCCAGGGTATCGCCCCGCACAGAAGCTCCTACTGGAATTGACGACAAACGAAGCTAAGTGAGAGCAGAACATCATGTCAACAACCGCGACTCCGCAGATTGATTCCGAGGCTTTGAGAACGCGCATCCAGCGCTTCCGCCAGGTGCACTCCGAGATCGTGACGCAGGTCCACCGTGTGATCGTGGGCCAGGAGGAGGTGCTGGAGCAGGTCATGATTGGCCTGTTCGTGGGCGGCCACTGCCTGATCACCGGCCTGCCGGGCACCGCCAAGACGCTGCTGGTGCGGACGCTGGCGCAGACGCTCGGCCTGGTTTTCAAGCGCATCCAGTTCACGCCGGACCTCATGCCGAGCGACATCACCGGCACCGACATTATCGAAGAGGACCCGGTTAGCGGCCGCCGCACCTGGACCTTTGTTCCGGGGCCGATCTTCGGCAACATCCTGCTGGCCGACGAGATCAACCGCACTCCGCCGAAGACGCAGAGCGCGCTCCTGGAGGCCATGCAGGAGATGGCCTGCACGGTGCGCGGCAACAACTACAAGCTGCCCGCGCCGTTTTTTGTGCTGGCGACGCAGAACCCCATCGAGCTGGAGGGCACCTACCCGCTGCCCGAAGCGCAGCTCGACCGCTTTCTGTTCAACACGGTGCTCGACTACCTTACCGCCGATGAAGAGCTGCAAGTGGTGGACCTTACGACCGTTACCACCATCCCGCACGCGGACCCGGTGACGAACGCCGCGGAGATCCTGGATTTCCAGCAGTTGGTGCGCATGGTCCCGATCGGCGAAAGCGTGGCGCGCCACGCCGTGGACATGGTGCGCGTGTCGCGTCCCAGAGACGAGTCGTCGCCCGACTTCGTGAAGAAGTACGTGAACTACGGCGCTAGCGTGCGGGCGGCCCAGTTTTTGGTGCTGTCGGCCAAGGCGAGGGCGTTGATGCGGGGGCGGTATCACGTGAGCTATGAAGACATCCGGGCGATGTATATCCCGATCTTGCGCCACCGGCTGTTGCTGAATTTCCATGCGGAGTCGGACCGGCTGAACCAGGACGATATTTTGAAGCGGATACTGGAGTGGAAAGGGGCGCCCCGGGAGTAGCTGGCGTCATTTCGACGCGGCCCTCCATTTCGACGCGGAGACGCGGAGACGCTGAGATAAGAAAAGAATGAATGAAAAGTCAAAGCCTGAGAGAGCGGAGGAAGCGGAGACACATGGCATGCTTCGGGCGTCTGGGTCGGCGGAGAATGTCCTGACGGATAAGATCATTGGCGCTGCGATTGAGGTTCATCGGCATTTGGGGCCGGGGTTGCTGGAGGCCGTTTATGAAGAATGCCTTTGTTACGAACTGAGTCAAATAGAACTCAAGTTTAAAAGGCAGGTGCCTTTGCCGATCAGTTACAAAGGCATCAAGTTCGAATCCGCGTATAAGATGGATCTGGTCGTGGAAGATGCTATAGTAATCGAAATCAAAGCCACCGAGGAACTGCTGCCAATCCATGCGGCGCAATTGTTGACTTATCTCAAATCCTCGAACAAGCGCGTTGGTCTCCTCATCAACTTCAATGTGCCAATCCTCAGAAACGGCCTCAAGAGAATCGTGAATCATTACACGGGAGCCTCGCTAGCACGTCGTGTCTCCGCTTCCTCCGCGCTCGAACCCGGGGAAGAGAAGATGCCTGATTCTCTCTCATCCTCTCCGCGTCTTTCTCCGCGTCTCCGCGTCTCCGCGTCGAAAAGTGAGCCTGCACCCAACAGGAGGCCCCACTGATGCTACAGCGCTTCCTCGACCCATCCACGCTGGCTTCCATCTCGGGGCTGGACCTCGTGGCTAAGACCGTGGTCGATGGCTTCGTCGCGGGCCTTCACCGCTCCCCCGATTTCGGGTTTTCCCAGGAGTTCGCCGAATATCGCGCTTATTCCCAGGGCGATGACCTCCGGCACGTGGATTGGAACGTGTTCGCCCGCACCGAAAAGACCTTTCTGAAGCGCTACCGTGGGGAGACTAATACTCAACTGCTGGTTCTGCTGGATACCTCGGCCTCCATGGCATACGGGTCCCATGCGGTCACCAAGCTGGACTACGCGCGCTTCGTGGCGGCCTCGTTGTGTTACATGGCTCATGTGCAGCGCGATGCCGCGGGGCTGATCGTGTTCGATGAGGATGTGAGCAACTACGTGGCGCCTTCCACCAGACAGGGACAGCTTTTCCGGCTGCTGCACGCTATCGAAAAGGCCGAAGCGGGCACACGCACCGATTTTGTGAAGCCGTTCGCGCATTTTCAGAATTTTCTGCACCGGCGCGGAATCGTGGTGGTGCTCTCGGATTTCTACGAGCGGCCGGACATCATCGTCAAAACCATCGAGCCGCTGCGCTACCGGGGCAACGACGTCATCCTCTTTCACTTGCTGGACCCGCAAGAGATCAAGCCGAAATTCCGCGAGCCGGTGCTGCTGGTCGATATGGAAAACGCGGCCGATGCGCTGGAAGTTTCGCCCGAGTATACGAGAGACGAGTATCCGCGGAAGATCGATTCGCACATCGAGGCTCTGGCCTCGGCGGCGCGCGGCGCGGGCATGGAATACTTTCTCATGAATACCGCGCGGCCTCTGGATGAAGGGCTGCGCGAGTACCTGGCCGTGCGCAAGGGGAGGCTCTAGATGGGCTTTTTCACGCCCTGGTTTCTGGCCGGCGCGGTGGCTGTGGGCCTGCCCATCTGGCTGCATCTTCTGAAGAAACACAAGACCACACCGCTGCCGTTCAGCTCCCTGATGTTTTTCGAGCGCCGCATACAAAGCTCCATCAAGCACCGGCGGCTGCGCTACCTGGTGCTGTTGGCGCTGCGGATGGCGCTGATCCTGCTGATCGCGCTGGCGTTCGCGCAGCCGTACGTGCGCCAGGCGGCGGCGCCGGCCAGCCGCACGGGGGAAGTCACCGTGCTGGCGATTGACGACTCTCTCAGCATGCAAGCCGGCAACCGGCTGGACCAGGCCAAACAGATGGCCCGGCGCATGGTGGCGGGGCTGCGCCCGGGGCAGCGCGCGCAGGTGCTGGCGTTCGGAGCGCGCGTGCAGGCGATGAGCGAGGTGACCGACGATCATGCGCCGCTCAACGCCGCGATCGATGCCATCGAAAGCTCCGACGCGCGCACGTCCTTCGCGGAACTGGCGCGCTCGCTGCGCTCCATCGCGCAATCCATCCACCTGCCGCTGGCCGTACACCTCTATTCGGACATGCAGCAGACCGGCATGCCGGCCAATTTCAACGATCTCCGGTTGAATGCGGCCGTGCGGCTGGAGCCGCACCCGCTCGAGACCAAGGAAGCCCCCAATTGGGCCGTGGAGAACGTGGTGGCGCCGCGGCGCGTCTACGACAGCCGCAAGTCGCGCGTACTGGCCACCATCGCGAGTTTCGGCGCCCCCAAGGCCACGCGCAATATTTCGCTGGCGCTGAATCATCGCGTGCTCGAGACCAAGACGGTGGAGGTCCCGGAGAACGGACGCGCGACGGTGGAGTTTCTCTCGCTCGAAGTGCCTTACGGGAACAACCGGGGCGAGGTGCGCATCGATTCCGCCGACGCGCTGGCGGCCGACGACGTTTTCGACTTCTCCGTGGAGCGCGCCGACCCGCGCCACGCCCTCTTCGTCCACGAGGCCGGGAACAGTCGCGATTTGCTGTATTTCAAGGCGGCGCTGGAGGCCTCGGGGCAGTCCGCCTTCGAGCTAGACCCCGCCACGCCGGACCAGACCGCCAACCTCTCGCCCGCCAAGTACGCGTTCGTGGTGCTTTCCGACGTGGGCGCGATCCCGGCCGCCTTTGAAGATCGGTTGCGCGAGTACGTGCGCAGCGGCGGCTCGGTTCTGATCGCCCTGGGCCACATGTCGGTCGAGCGGGCGCGGGTGCCGGTTACCGGAGATCGCATCGAGGAGACGCTCTACGCGGGAAGGGAAGGCGAGCGCTTCCAGACGGCGGCCTGGCTGGACCGCTCCCACCCTTCCATTTTGAGGGACGACCGCTGGGACGACGTCAAGTTCTACCAGGCCATCCGCGTGGCGCCGGGCGACGCGCGCGTGGCGGCCCGGCTCACCGACCAGACGCCGCTGCTGATGGACCACCAGGTGGGCGAAGGCCATGTCCTGGTGTTCGCCTCCACCTTCGACAACGTGGCCAACGATTTTCCGCTGCACGCCTCGTTCGTGCCGTTCATTCAGCAGACCGCGCGATACCTCGGCCGGCTGGATGAGGGGCCTCCCAGCGTGCTGGTCGGCTCTTTCGAGGAGCTGCGCGATTCCAGGGAGAAAGGCTCCGCGGTGGAAGTGGTGGACCCCCATGGCGGCCGCGTCCTTTCGCTCCAGGAAGCTACTCAGGCGCAGAACATTCAGTTCACTTCGGCCGGTTTTTGCGAGATCCGCCGGCCCAACCGCGCCGATGAGCTGGTGGCCGTGAATGCGGACCGCCATGAGTCCGACCTGACGCCGGCCCCTGCGGAGACACTGGCGTTGTGGCAGAATACAGCTCAGGAGTCCTCCGAGGGCGGAGCGGCGGCGGCGGGAGAGCGGAAACCGCTGTCGCTCTGGTGGTATGTCATGCTGGTGGTACTGGCACTCGCCGTAAGCGAATCGCTGTTGGGAAATCGACATCTGTCCGTGGACAAGGAGGCGGCATGAATCCTTTGGATCGCCTGTCCGAATATCTGGGCGTTATAGAGCGCCGGCTGCGATGGCTGACGCTGTCGCGCGGCGCTGCGGTCACCGCGGCCGCGGCCCTGGCTCTGACAGTGGTGGCCGTGCTGGCGGCCAACTACTTCGCCTTTTCCAACTGGAGCGTGCTGGGCGCGCGGGTGTTTCTCTTTCTGGGGTTGGCATTCGCCCTGGCGGCAGCGCTGATCGTGCCGGTGATCCGCCTCAACCGGCGGCGCGCGGCGCGTGCAGCCGAGCACCAGTGTCCTCAGTTCGAAGAGCGCCTGCTCACCTTCAGCGAGCGCGCGGAGCAGAACCCGCGCGATCCCTTCCTGGAGCTGCTGGCGGCCGATACGCTCGCGGTGGCCGAGCAAGCCGAGCCGAAGGAGATTGCCAAGACCGCCTGGATTTTCAGCTTCTCCTCCGCCGCCGCGGCCGCCGCCCTGGTGCTGCTCTGGTTGGCCACCTCCGGCCCGGGCTTCCTGGGCTATGGCACTTCGCTGCTGTGGGGCGGGGTGCCGAAGGGCGGTGTGAAGCCGTACTACGATATCAAAGTCGAGCCCGGCAACCGCACCGTGCGCAAGCGCTCCGACCAAGCCATCACCGCCCGGCTGGTGGGCTTCACCGCGCCCAAAGTGCGTTTCTTCGCGAAGTACGCAAGCGCGTCGCAGTGGGAGCAGGCCGAGATGGGAACCGAGCCGGGCGGCTCCGCCTACCAGTTCCTGATCGCCGGCGTGCCGGAATCGCTGGAATACTACGTGGAAGCGGGCGGCGTGCGGTCCTCGTCCTACAAGCTCAACGTGGTGGATCTGCCCTCGGTCAAGAACATCCGCGTCACCTATCGCTACCCGGCGTGGACCGGGATGAAAGACCGCGTGGAAGACCCCGGCGGCGATCTGCGCGCCGTCGAGGGCACTACCGCCGAGGTGGCCATTCAGACCGACAAACCGCTCTCGACCGGCGCCATCCTGCTGGATGACGGATCCAAGCTCGCCCTGCGCCAGGGCGGCGCCAACGAGCTGGTGGCCAGCGTGCCCATCCAGAAGGACGGGCTGTATCACGTGGCCGCGGTCGAGAACGGCGAAGACGTGCGGCTCAGCGAAGACTATTTCATCGAAGCGCAGAAGCAGCGCCCGCCCGAAGTGAAAATCGCGCGGCCGGGCCGCGATTTCCGCGCCTCGCCCATCGAGGAAGTCACCGTCCAGGTGGAAGCCAAGGACGATTTCGCCCTGAAAGACGTGGCCTTGCACTACTCCGTGAATGGCGGCGCGGAGAAGACGGTCTCCATGCTGCCGGCCAGGGACGCCAGGAATTCCTCCGGGACCACGATCCTGGCGCTCGAGGATTTCAAAGTGGAGCCGGGCGACATCGTCAGCCTCTACGCTACCGCCAGGGATGCGCGCTCGACCAGCAACACCGATATGTTTTTCATCGAGGCGCAGCCCTTCGAGCGAAACTACTCGCAATCCCAGCAGGAGGGCGGCGGCGACGATAGCGGCGCTGGCGGCCAGGGTGGGCAGCAGGACCAGATTTCGCAGCGCCAGAAAGAGATCGTCACGGCCACCTGGAACCAGCTCAAGGGTTCGGGCGCCAGGGGCAGCGATGCGGAGAACGCGGCGTTCCTGTCCTCGGTGCAGTCGAAACTGCGCGACCAGGCGAAATCCCTTTCCGAGCGGATGAAGGCCCGCTCGATCGAGGGCGCGGGCGACTCTTTCAAGAGCTTCGTCGACGACATGGACAAGGCCGTGGAGTCGATGGGGCCGGCCTCCGACAAGCTGAAGGGCGCGAAGTGGCAGGACGCGCTGGCGCCGGAACAGAAAGCGCTGCAATACCTGCTGCGCGCGGAGGCCACCTTCCGCGACATCCAGGTCGCGTTCGGCGGCGGCGGCGGGCGCGGCGGTGGCGGCGGAGGCGGCGGCAATGGCGCCACGCGCGACCTCGAAGGGCTGTTCGACCTGGAGCTGGACACCGAGAAGAACCAGTACGAGAGCGGCCGGATGACGCAATCCGCCGACCAGCGGCAGCGCGCCATCGACGAGGCGCTGCAAAAACTGGAGGAGCTCGCCAGGCGGCAGCAGGAGTTGGCGCAACAGCAGCGCCAGCCGCAGCAGACCTCTCAACAGCGCTGGCAGCAGGAGATGCTGCGGCGCGAAGCCGAGGAGTTGCAGCGCCAGATGGAACAGTTGAGCCGGGGCGACAACGGACAACTAAGCCGCAACGGCCAGCAAAGCCAGCAGGGGCAGCAGAGCGGGCAGCAAGGGCAGCAGGGTCAGCAGTCGAGCGGGGCGCGCGGGGCCGACTCGCAGCAATTGCGGCAGACCCTCGACCGTTTGCAGCAGGCGGTGGACGATATGCGCTCCGCGGCGTCCTCCCAACAGGCCGGCACGCCACAGGGCGAGGCCGAGGCCCGGCGCGCCGCGGACCGTCTGCAAGAGGCGCAGCAGACGCTCTCCGGGCTGCGCAGTAAGGAAGCCGGCAGTCAAGTGGACAACCTCGCCCGCCAGGCCGAGGAACTGGCCAGCCGCCAGCAGGATTTCGAAGGCCAGATGCGCCGCGCCTACGGTCCGCAGAGCAAGGATCTCACCCGCCAGCAGGCCGAACAGTTGGCCGGCCAAAGAGACGGCGAGATCAAGGATCTGAAGCAGCTCGAGCAGGAGATGCAGAACGCCGTGCGCGACCTGATGGCCACCGAGCCCAAAACCTCGAGCAAGCTGCGCCAGGCGCTGGGAGATATGCAGCAGGCGGAGTTGCCGCGCGACATGCAGCGCAACGCCAATTGGATCCGCCAGGGCATGGGCGAGTTAGGCGTGATGTCGGAATCCATGATCACGCAGGGCCTGAACGAGTTGCGGGACCAGTTGAAACAGGTGCAGCAGTCCATGGCGGCGGACGGCAAGGATGGCAAGCCCGGCGGGCAGGATGACAAGGCGATGGAGCAGGCGCTGAACAACGTCGAGCGCTTGCGTCAACAATTGCAGCAACTGCAGGCGCAACGCGGACAGCAAGGGCAACAGGGTGGACAGAGCGGACAACAGGGCGGTCAGCAAGGTCAGCAAGGCCAGCAAGGGCAGCAGCAGGGGCAGGGTGGTCAGCAGGGGCAAGGTGGGCAGCAGGGCGGCCGGCAGCAGGCTCAAGGTGGCCAACAAGGACAGCAAGGCGGCCAGCAGGGTGGGCAGTACGGCGGCCAGAATAGCGGCCCGTACGGCGGCGACCAATGGAACGGCGGTCCCGGTGGCCCCGATGGACTCTGGAGGGGCGGCTATTACGGCAGCTACGATCCCCGGAATTACCCCGGCGGCCCCGTCCGCCCGGAGGATTTCCAAAACACCTATCGCAGTACGCTCCAAAGCCTGCGCCAACTCGAACAGCAGGCCCAGGCCGACCCCAACATGCTGAAGGACATCCAGGCGCTCATGCGCGACCTGCAGCGGCTCGATCCTTACACCTACGCCAACGATCCACTACTGGCGGAGCGCATTCACGCCGCGCTCATGTCGGGCGTGGAGCAGGTGGAAATGGAGCTTCGCCGCAAGGTGGAGGAGACCACCGGCAACGGCAGCGTCCGCAGCCCCGGCGGCGAGACCGTCCCGCAAGGCTACGCCGACGCCGTGGCGGAATACTTCCGCAAGTTGAGCAAATCGAAGTAACGGACTGCCCTTCCGGGCCATCATAGAGGTATGCGAGGGGCGGAGGCGGTCTGTGTTCTTCTACTAATTGTCCCGGCTGCGATCGCCGATGAAAATGCGCGCTCCGAGCTCCAATCCCTGTATGACGCCCGTCGCTGGACTCAACTCTATGTGGCTCTTCGATCTCACAAAGGCCCGGCCCTGTATCGCGGCGTTGCGGCAGCGGTGTTCGGCGATGGCCGCCGGGCGGAGCCGATCCTCCGGTCCGTCATCGTGTCGGCGCCGCATTCCGAGGAAGCGTACCAGGCATACGAATGGCTGGCCCATATCTATTTCCGCGCCGGGCAGTATCGCCGGTTTATCGCCAACATGGAGGCGAGGTGGGCAGCCTTCCCTGATAAGGCCGAGGCGCAAAATGAGCGGACGGCGGTGGCCGGTTTTCGAGGCTTGCCGGATCAGGATGCCGGCGAACCTCGGCCGGCGACACTGCCGCACGAGCCGGGCAAGATATTCATCCCGATTACGATCAATCGCACCCCGGCAACCTACTTCTTCGACACCGGCGCATGGGTGAGCTGCATGAGCGAGTCGGAGGCGAAGCGTCTCGGGCTGACGATTCGCGATGCGGGGGGAACCCTCGGTACCGGAACCGGAGCCAGGGTTGGATTTCGGGTTGCCGTGGCTCCGGATTTGGCCGTAGGTAATACCCACTTTAAGAACGTGTCATTCGCCGTCTTCCGGGACGACCAGGAGCCCTGGTCGGTCTTGCCGGCGGGCCGGCGGGGATTGATCGGCATTCCAATCATCCTCGGTCTTCGCACGTTGCGATGGAGCCAGGATGGCACAGTCGAAATCGCGATGAAACCGGCTCCCGCAAACCCTCTCGTAGCGAATCTCTTCTTCGACGACGATCACCTGGTCGTGGCTGGCGATCTCGAACAGCGCCGTGTTCTGGCGACCCTTGACACGGGAGCTCAAACCACCGATCTGTATGAGGCGTTTGCGAAGGAGTTTGGAGCGCTGGCCGCCGCGGGCGAGAAAGATTCGACGGAGGTGAGAGGCGTTGGCAACGCCCAGAGTTTCGACTCCGTCACGCTGCCCGAGCTGAGGTTCCGGCTTGGCGGTCTGGATGCCGCGCTGCGCCCGGCTCACGTGCTGTTGAAACAAATCGGCGCGAAATGTTGTGTTGGCAATTTCGGCATGGATCTCCTCAAGCAAGGCCGCGCCTTCAAGATAGACCTGGGCGCGATGAGACTCGACCTGGAGCCTTAAGCCAATTTCCACCGCGCGCATCCGCTACAATCGCAATAGTGAGGACCGCCGTCTATCTCATCCTGGCCGCTGCCTGCGCCCGGGCCGCGGACGTTCCGATGACTCTGCTCTCGGAGGATGAAGCGGAGCCCATCCACAGCGCCATCACCCGCAAGGAGGCATGGACGCAGGATTCCGTGCGGCGCCTGCGCGCCGACGCCGACCGGCGTATGAGAGAGGGCTCGTGGACCGTGACTTCCGACCGGCCGAAAGGCGTGGATCTCGATCCTCACGACTATTACAGCGAAGCCCCCTATTGGTGGCCCGACCCCGCCGACCCCAGCGGCCCTTACCTCCGCCGCGACGGCGACATCAACCCCGACCGCTTCACCGCCAACCGCACGGCTCTCAATTCCATGTGCGACGCGGTCTTCTCGCTCGGCGCCGCCGCTTTTTTCCTGGACGACACGCGCTATGCCCAGCGCGCCGCGCGCGTGGTCCATACCTGGTTCATCAATCCGAAAACGCGCATGAATCCCAACCTGGAACACGCCCAGGCCGTCCCTCACGTGGACGCCGGCCGGGCCGCCGGAATTCTCGATGGCCGGGCGTTGGTCCGCGCCATTCAAGGCATGGAGTTTCTGGCTCAGACCGGCGCCTGGGACCCCAAGGACCAGGCCGCCGTGCGCCACTGGTTTCGCGACTACCTCTACTGGCTCACCCATAGCCGGAACGGCATCGACGAACGCCGGAGCGGCAACAATCATGCATCCTGGTGGACCGTGCAAGCGGCTGCCGTCGCCACGTTTGTCGAAGACGCCGCCGCCCAACGGACGGCTTTCAACTACTATCGCGACCGCATCCTCCCCCGCCAGATCCGCGCCGACGGCAGCGCCCCGCGCGAGGAGGTCCGCACCCGCTCGCTCTCGTATTCGGCGTTCAACCTGGAGGCTTTCGCCATGCTTTGCCGGATTGCGCAGGCGCACGGCACGGACCTGTGGACAGTGCGCGCCAGAAATGGCGCCACCATTGCCACGGTCATCGATTATCTCGAGCCTTATCTTGCCAATCCCCGCAATTGGAGCAAGGAACAGGTGGCCGAGTTTCAGAACGACGGGTTGTACTTTCTGGCTTTTGCCGGCATGGGACTGAAGAAGCCGGAATATGTGGCCTTGTTTCGAAAACTGGAACATCCCGAGGGCGCCTGGCTCAGCTTCGTGGATCTGATGGTCGGCCGCTGGGAAGCCGCCGCCCACCAGACGCGCCACTAAAAAAGGGGACAGACGCATTTAAATAAATGCGTCTGTCCCCTTTTTCCGCGTCCCCCGGTGCGATAATCTCCACGTGCGCACCATCATCGAACCTTTCCGCATCAAGAGCGTCGAGCCGCTGCACTACACCACCCCGGAGGAGCGCGAGCGCTACCTCCAACAGGCCGGCTACAACCTGTTCCTCATTGAAGCCCGCCATATTCTGATCGATCTGCTCACCGATTCCGGCACCAGCGCCATGTCCACCGAACAGTGGGCCGCCGTGATGCGCGGCGACGAATCCTACGCCGGCAGTGAGAGCTTCTTCCGTCTCAAGCGCGTGGCCGACCAGCTCACCGGTTTCCGCCACATGATCCCCACCCACCAGGGCCGCGCCGCCGAGCGCATCCTCTTTACCGTCATGTGCCGGCCCGGCCACGTGGTCCCCTCCAACACCCACTTCGATACTACCCGGGCCAACATCGAATTCACGGGCGCGCGCGCTGTCGATCTCCCCATCCCCGAGGCCGCCGACACGCAGGCCCGGCTCGATTTCAAGGGCAACATGGACGTGGCCGCGCTCGAATCCCTCATCGCCTCCGAAGGCGCCGGCAACATCCCTCTGGCCATGCTGACCGTCACCAACAACTCCAGCGGCGGCCAGCCCGTCTCCATGGCCAACATCGAAGCCGTCAAGCGCGTCTGCGCGCGCCACCGTATCCCCCTCTACCTGGATGCCTGCCGCTTCGCGGAAAACGCCTGGTTCATCCATGAGCGCGAGCCAGGCTATGCCGCCTGGTCGCCCAAACAGATCGCCCAGAAGATGTTTTCCCTCGCCGACGGCTGCACCTTTTCCGCCAAGAAGGACGCCTTCGCCAACATCGGCGGCTTCCTCTCCACCAACGACGACCGCCTGGCCCAGCAGCAGACCGACCTGCTCATTCTCACCGAAGGCTTCCCCACCTACGGCGGTTTGGCCGGCCGCGACCTGGACGCCATCGCCGTCGGTCTCGAGGAGGTGCTCGACCCCGATTATCTTCGGTACCGCATCGTCTCCACCGGCTACCTCGGCCGCCACATCGCCGATCGCGGCGTCCCCATCGTCGAGCCGCCCGGCGGCCACGCCATCTACATCGATGCCGCCCGCATGTTGCCGCACATTCCGCCGCGCCGGTTTCCCGGCCAGGCCCTGGCCGTCGAGCTGTACCGGCACGCCGGCATCCGCTCCGTGGAAATCGGCTCCGTCATGTTCGGTGGGCCCGGAGGGCACCCCGCCCGCCACGAGTTGCTGCGCCTGGCCATTCCGCGCCGTGTCTATACCCAGAGCCACATCGATTACGTAGTGGAGGCGATTCTCGAAGTGAACGCCCGCAAGGAGAGCATCCGCGGCATGGAGATTGTCTATGAGCCGCCTTTCCTGCGCCATTTCAGCGCGCGCTTCCGGCAGCTATAATTGTTAGTCCCGCATGACCGTTGCTCCGTATCTGCCGTGGCTCGCTTTGCGAGTCGCCGGTTTCTCCACGGGCATTTCCGTGGTGGTGGGCCTGTGGCTCGCCTGGACGCTCGCGAACCGCGAATTCGCGGGCAAGCGTGTACTCGGCGCGCTGGCCACCGTGGCCCTCGCTCTGCCTGCGCCCGTCCTCTGCTACTACCTGCTGTGCGTGTGGGGCCGCGTCTGGCCTTTGACCGAAATCAACCTGGTGGCCGCCGGCGTGCTCTCCGCCATGCCGCTCGTGATACGGGCCTCCCTTGCCGCCTTTGCATCCCTCGACCCGAACCTGGCGAAGGCCGCCCGCAGCCTCGGCGCTTCCGGCTGGCGCGTGTTTTTGCGGATTGAACTGCCGCTCGAGCTGCGGCCCATACTGGCCGCCACCGCCCTGGCTTTCGCGCGCGTGCTGGCGGAATTGGCGGCCGCCTTCTGGATCGCGAGCCGACGCCCATGACACACGTCCGCATTGTCAAGCGAGTTTCGCCCCATTTCTCCCTGGATGTGGAGATCCCGTTGGCCGCCGGCGTCACGGCGCTCTACGGTCCCGCGGGCGCAGGCAAGACCCTCATCCTCGATGCCATCGCCGGTTTTGTGCGACCCGATTCCGGCCGCATCCTGCTGGAGGACGTCATTCTCTTCGACGGACAATCGCGCGTCAACGCCGCGCCCCGCCGCCGCAACTGCGGGTACATCGCCCAGCACGACGCGCTCTTTCCGAACATGACGCTGCGCCAGAACCTGGTGTTCCCCGCCAGGCGATTTCCGCGTCTCGATCGCCACCGCCGCGTTGGGGAAATGATCGAGCGCTTCCAACTGGCGGATTCCGCGTCCCTTCGCCCCAATGAAGCCAGCCCCGCCCAGAGACTGCGCTGCGCCGTGGCCCGCGCGCTGATCGCCGTGCCCAAGTTGCTGCTCATCGACGAGCGCGCTTTCGATATCCCGTTCTTCCAACAGGTCCGCGCGGCTTTCGCCGGCCCCATCCTGCTCGTCACCGGCGATCTCGATCTGTGCTGCGCCGCCGCCGATGACGTGATCGTCCTCGTGGCCGGCCGCATCGTCGAGCGTGGCGCGCCGCGCGCCGTTCTCGACCGGCCCGCATCCGTCGAAATCGCGCGCCTGCTGGGAATTCCCAATCTTTACCAGGCCACCATCGCCGCGCTCGATCCCGCGCGCGACAGCAGCCGCCTCGATTTCGCCCAATTCGCCCTGACCGGTCCCTATATCCCCGGCCACTTCCGCGGCGACCGCGTCTGGGTGGCCGTCCATCCCGAGGACGTGCGCGTGCATTCCGGCGATCTGGAATCGCAGCCCAATTCCGTCTCCGTCCAACTGGTGAGCGTTTCCCACCGCGCGCGGTCCGTGCGCCTGGAGTTTTCCGGCGGGATTTCGGCCGACGTCTCCCGCGATGAATTCGCCCGCCAGAAAGATAACAAGCCATGGCAGGTGGAGTTTCCGCCGGACGCTTTGCACGTTCTCTAGCCTCCGATGTTGCGCTACTACATCACCGGCCGCCACGCCGCCGGAGGCACCGAGGCGCTGCTCCGCTCGATTGCCCGCGCCCTGGAAGACGGCATCGAGCGCGTGCAGATTCGTGAGAAAGACCTCCCCGCGCGCGAATTGTGCCGCCTGGTGCGCCGCGTCCTGGCGCTTCCCAATCCGCAGGGGACCGAAATCCTGGTGAACTCCCGCGCCGATGTCGCCCTGGCCTGCGGCGCCCACGGCGTGCATCTTCCCGGCAACTCCATTGCGCCGAAAACCCTGCGCTCTGTCACACCTCCCGGCTTCCTCATTGGCGTCTCGGCTCACAGCCTCGACGAACTGCGCGCCGCCGAGGCCGAGGGCGCCGATTTCGCGGTCTTCGGCCCGGTTTTCGCGACTCCCTCGAAAGCCGCCTACGGCCCGCCGCAAGGCCTCGACCGCCTGCGCGAAGCCGTCCGCGCCGTCGCCATCCCCGTCCTCGCGCTAGGCGGCATCACCGGGCGCAACGCCGCCGAGTGCCTGGCCGCCGGGGCCGCCGGAATCGCCGGCATCTCCATGTTTCAGTCGGGGTGCGCGACTTGAAAGGGGTAGGCATGCAGTTCCTTGTGGTATGGGCCAGCTAAAGCATGCCCCACCAAGGTGGGGCATGCTTTAGCTGGCCCATTTTGCACAGTCCCGTCGGACGGCGGTTGCCACGTAAGCGCTTATTATTGAGAGATTCGCCGCTTCTCCGGCACTACAGATTGTGTGGCTCGACCACTGGGTGGCGGCGTGTCTGGTTCCCCTCGCGGTATGGATCCTGGTGAGTGGACTGGATGACCTGTTTATCGACCTGGTTTTCTTCCTGACGGGGCGAAAACAGTTTCCGTGGCCGGCGGAATCGGAGTTGGATCAAGCTCCTCAACGCCGGATGGCTATTCTTGTGCCGCTGTGGCACGAATACCGCGTCATCGGGCGGATGCTCGAGCACAATCTCTCGGTCATTCGTTACGAGAATTACGACATCTTCGTCGGCGTCTACCCCAATGACGAGCTCACGGCACGGGCGGTAGCCAAGACCGAGCGCCGCTATCCGCGCGTCCACCTGGCCCGGTGCCCCCACGACGGCCCCACTTCCAAGGGCGACTGTCTGAATTGGATCTACCACCGGATGACGGACTACGAAGCCCGCCACGGAGTCCATTTCGAGGTGGTGGTGACGCACGATGCCGAGGACCTGATTCACCCGGAATCGTTGCGTCTGATCAACTGGTTCTCAAGAAGCTACGGGATGGTGCAGGTCCCCGTGCTGCCCCTGCCCACCGGGCCGGACGAATTCACGCACGGGCTCTACTGCGACGAGTTTGCGGAATACCAGTTGAAAGACATCCCCGTGCGCCAGCGGATCAACGGGTTTCTGCCCTCCAACGGCGTCGGAACCGGTTTTGCGCGCGCCGCGCTGGAACGGCTGGGCGAAGTCCATGATGGATGCATCTTCGACCCCGAATCCCTCACCGAAGACTACGACAGCGGCTACCGGCTGCACGCTCTTGGGTTTAGACAGGTGTTTGTCCCCATCAAGCTGGATGCCGCTGTCCCGGCGGCGACACGCGAGTACTTTCCACGAAACTTCCACTCGGCCATTCGCCAGCGCAGCCGATGGGTGGCGGGCATTGCACTCCAGGGCTGGCAGCGCCACGGATGGCGTCCCTGGCGCCAGATCTACTGGTTCTGGCGCGACCGTAAAGGCCTGGTGGGCAATCTGCTCTCGCCGGCCGGCAACCTGTTTCTTCTGTATGGCGTATTGAGTTACCTGCTGACCGCCCGGCCCGGCCAGGCATGGCACCTGGCGAGCTGCATCCCGTTGTGGGTCACCCGCATTTGTGGGATTACGTTTGGAATCTCGCTGCTACAGGCGATGGTGCGGGCGCATTGCAGCGCGCGTATCTACGGATGGCGATTCGCCGCCGCCTCGCCGTTGCGGATCTTCTGGGGCAACGTGTTGAACTGCGCCGCCACCGTCGACGCGCTGAGGCAGTTCCTGGGTGCCTGCATGGACCACCGCACCCTGGCCTGGCACAAGACCGAGCATGTTTACCCCGCACACCGCACCCCGGAACTGGGAAGGCCCCGGCTGGGTGAGGTTCTGATAGGCATGAACCGGGTATCGACCGATGAACTGGAAACGGCTCTGGGTAGGGCCACGGACGGCCTTAGACTTGGTGAATATCTCCTGCAATTACAGCGAATTTCAGAAGAAAACCTCTACCAAGCCTTGAGCTCGCAATTGGGAATCCCCTGGGGGCTTCCCAGCGGTGCGGAGGTAGACCGCCTGGCCACCCGGGTGCTGCCTGTGGCAGTGGCGCTGCGGTGGAAGGTCATGCCCTACCGCGTGGATGCCGGCCAGCTTCACGTAGTCACCGCGGACGTGCCGTCGGAAGCCATGATTCGGGAACTGAACCGCCTTTCCGAATTGGAGCTCCGCTTCCACCTGATCCGGCCCAACGAGTTCGAAGAGCTGGCCAAAAAGTATCTGCCGGCGCCGCCTTCCGCCAGCCATCCCGCCCATAGAAATTTTAGATTGGACTCGCCCGAAACGCGGCCCATACACTGAAAAAGGGCAACCCCCAAAGAGGAAAACTTGTGGCGCCACCGGAAGCCAGAAGCCAGGTCGAGCTACTGCACCAGATCAGCAATATCGTCAGCTCCAATGTGACCCTCGAGCGCATGCTGCAGGAGCTCATCGGAATGGCGGTCGACGTGACGGGCTGCGACGCCTGCCTGGTTTACCTGGTGGACCACGCCAGCCACGAGATCGTGCTGCGCGCTTCGCAACTGCCGCACGCCCCGGAGATCGGCAAGATCCGGATGAAGATGGGCGAAGGCATCACGGGTTGGGTGGCCCAGCATAAGGCCGTGGTGGCGCTCCCGGCCAACGCCGCGGCGGACGCGCGGTTCAAGACTTTCCAGGCGTTGCCGGAAGACACCTATCAGGCCTTTCTATCGGTGCCGCTGATCAGCAACGGAGAGCTGATCGGGGTCATCAACGTGCATCACAAGGCCAAGCACGCGCATACGCCCGAAGAGACCGCCCTCATCGGCTTCATCGGCGAGCAACTGGGCGGCGCCATCGCCAAGTCCAAGCTGGAGGAGCGAACCGAGAGCGCGGCCCGCCGCATGGAGGCCCTGGCGGGACTGGCGCGGACGATTTCGGAAGAGGATTATCTCGACCGCATTTTGCAGGCCATCTCGGAGATGGTGGCCGAGACGCTGGATTCGCCGGTGTGCTCCATCATGCTGGTGGACGAGGACCGCCGCGAGCTGGTGATTTCGGCGGCGCGCTGCTCTTCGCCGGACTATCTGCACAAGATGCCGCTGAAGATCGAGGACTCCCTCATCGGCCGCGTGGTGCGCGAAGGCCGCGTCATCGTGATTCGCGACGTGTTGGAGGAGAAGCAGTACCGCTACCCCGAATTAGCGCGCCGGACGGGCCTGGCTTCGCTGCTCTCGGTGCCGTTGATCACGCGCGAAAAGGTGATCGGCACCATCAACATCTACACGCGCGAAGTCCGCCAGTTCACCGAAGACGAGATCGGCTTCGTCAAGGTGGTAGCGGGCCAGGCGGCCATCGCCATCGAGAACGCGCGGCTGATGTCGGAATCCTTGGAGATGAAGCGCACCCTCGAAGCGCGCAAGCTCATGGAGCGCGCCAAGGGCATCCTGCAGCACAAGCACAACCTCACCGAGGAAGAGGCCTACCTGAGGCTGCGCAATGAGAGCCGCCGCCTCCGCCGTTCCATGCGCGACCTGGCCGAAGCCGTGATCCTCGCCGACGACCTGGAGCGCAAGCAGAAGTAAAAAGGGGTCAGACGCATTTTCCGTGGAGGAAAATGCGTCTGACCCCTTTTCCAACCGATTCCTTTTCGGTCCTCGTGGTAATACTATTCAGACGATATGGATTTGGGCAAGGCTGCGCGAAAAGGCGGGGAAGAGGCTTTCCTGCGGCTGTTCGACGAGCATCACCTTCCGCTATTCCGCTTTGCGTACCGGCTCACGGGCTCGGCGGCGGACGCCGAGGATATCGTACAGGAGAGCTTTATGGGGCTGCTGCGCGCCGAATGCCGGTACGATCCACGGCGTACCTCCGTGCGTTCCTATCTGTTCGGCGCCGTGCGGAACCAGGCATTGAAGCGGCAACGGCATGGGGAGAAGGCTGAGGAGGGCGCAGCCGGCCCCGTGGACTGCCGGTCGCCCGAGACCGAAGCCATGCGCGCGGAGTTGGAAGACACCATCGCGGGTGCCGTGATGCGCCTGCCGGAGAACCAGCGGGCAGTGCTCATCCTGGCGCATTACGAGCAGGTGCCGCTGGCGGAAATCGCGCAAGTGATGGAGATCGAAGTGGGGGCGGTCAAAGCGCGTCTGCAACGGGCGCGCGCTTCCATGAGAGAAGCGCTGGCGGCGTACGCACCGGGCGCGGGGGAACGGTCATGAACGACACGGAACTCGATGACATGCTCAACACGTGGAAGGCGCCCGCGGCGCCGGCGTCGATGCGGGCGAAGCTACAGTCCCGGTTTCCGGCCAAGCCGCCCCTGAGGTTCCTCCGCGTGCGTCCGCGGTGGATACTCGCGTTCGCGGCGGCAACTGGGGCGCTGGCCCTCGGCGCGTCGCTGGTCGAGGATGGAACCCTCGGGAGCGACTCGGGACCCTGGGACACCGGTACGTACGTGCGGCGGACGCGGATCGTGCACCCGTTCCTGGCGAAATTCGGATGGTCTCACATGGGCGGCCATAGCACGGGATGGCAGCGGCAGGCGGGCAAGCTGGTGGGCTCGGTCTACATGTTCGACAAGTCGACCCGCGCGCACTACGGCTACACGTGGAATGCCGAACCGCTCGGCGCCGGGCGGTACCGCTTCACCGTGCTGCCGCTGGACCCCTCCGTGCTAAGAGAGGCAGGGCCGGTCGCGCCGTTGGCTCGTCCGGCATTGCCGGCGATCATCGGCCCCGGTAGCACGTTCGAGGTGGATCTTTACGCTTCGGGAAGCGGGCGTTTGTACGACCGTTACGAGCTTTCCGGACAGCCGCTGCCTCTACCGAAACCCGATGGTCCGGACCTCATCACGCTGACCAATCCGCAACTCTACATCAACGGCGCATTGGCGCTGGATTCGGGCGGAGTGGCCGAAGTCAGCGGCGACATCGTGTTCGTTCAATTGCGCGGCGGCGGCGAGTATGCGCTCTCGCTTAACCCCCGAGGCGACACAAGATACCTGCTCGCGGGAACCGCCAAGGGAAACGCGATCGAGTTTCAGGCCGGCGGTGATGCGTTCCGGATCGCGTGCACGGCTCCGGTCACGCGCAACGGAGATCGCGCTGTCTACCTGTACGTGAAGAAGGACGTGAACGCCGGCTCGTCGGGTTTCGGCGCCGGCGGCGGTCCGGGACCCGCCCCCGGCGGGGTGCCGCAGTAGGTATCCGCCAGCGCGATGCCGATTTACTGCGCTGCGCGGCGGGGCTCCATTCTTCTGAAAGCCCAGGCGGCGACGAAAGCCAGGATGATCACCGCTGCCACGGCCATTCCGAAGCGCCAATCCGGGCCGGTCCGCCGGACCAGCGGCCGAGCCACCGGCGGTCCGCCCCGCCATGCGACCACATTGCTGACGGCGTCTCCGATCGAATGCAGCGCCACGCCGGGCAAGATCGAGCCGGTGCGCCAGGCGAGAATCCCGTAAACCACCGAGACCGCCAGGTAGTAGGGTAGCAGGAAGGCCAAAAGCGCCAGGCCGTGGGTGATGTGTATCAGGGCGAAAAAGAGGCTCGTCACGGCAATGGCGATAGCGGGTCCATAGCGCTGCTCCAGGGGAGCTTGCAGGAAGCCGCGGAAACTTGCCTCCTCGAAGATTCCACTAACTACCCCGCTCATCACCAGCGCGGAGAGCGCCAACAGGAAGGGATACGGAGCGTGACTGGGGATTTGTTGCGGCGCACTCACCAGCCGCCCAAGAACGGACAACAGTTCCACCAGGGCGAGGAGGCCCGAAGCACCGGCCAGCAGCGACCAACCCCAGACGCTGCCCCTCGGAGGGTTGGCGCGAAGACGGCCGTGGCGAGGACGCCCCACGGCAGGTTGCCAGCCAGCAGCACCAGGAATGCCGTGATAACGGCGCGCACCGCGACTGGAAGTCTATGCCAGAATGCCGTCATTCCGAATTCTCCTTTCCAACATGGCCGGCGGAATATGCCGAAAAATACCAGTCCCCTGCAAGTACGTCTGGAACTGTACTTCCGCCGCGGGCTGACGCACCATGGAACTACGGGCCAAGGGCCAGCAGAAAGGTACGCAAACGTCAGACTCAGCGCCGGGAGACCGCGTCCCTCCCGGCGCTTTTTTTTGGTTTACGCCGAGAAGCGGTAGCCCACTCCGCGGACCGTATGGATGTGCCTGGGGGTTTGCGGGTTGTCTTCCAGCTTCTGGCGCAGCCAGGCGACGTGCACATCGATGGTCCTCGATGAGACGCCGGGCTGATACTCCCAGACGCCTTCCAACAGCTCATCGCGGGAGACCACTTTGCCGCGATGATCGATCAGGTAACGGAGCAACTCGAGCTCTTTTGCGGCCAGGGCGATGGGCATGCCGTCCTTGCGCACGTCGCCCTTTTCGAAATCGACATCCACGTTCCCGAACTGGAACCGCGCCACCGGAGTGAGCTTTTCCTTATTCACGCGGCGCAGCAAGGCTTCGATTCTGGCCAGCAGCTCGGGCGGCTCGAACGGCTTGGTCAGGTAATCGTCGGCTCCGAGCTTCAGGCCGACCACGCGATCGATGAGTTGTGTCTTGGCGGTGAGCATGAGGACCGCCACGTCCTTTCCCCGCTGCCGCAGCTCGCGGCAGACCTCCAGGCCGTTCTTGCCGGGCAACATCACATCGAGGACGATCAAGTCGAACCTCTCGTTCAGCGCCCTGGCCAAACCCGTGGGTCCGTCGATGGCGCTCTCGACCGTGTAACCCTCGGCGCGGAGCAGATCGGAGAGCGTCAGCACCAGGCCGGGTTCATCCTCCACCAGGAGAATGCGCGAGCTCATGTGGATGCTCCGGCGGGCGCCGCGGGGGGCGCGGCGGGCGTGGCGGGCGCGGCGGGAATCCGCACGATGAACTCGGTTCCCTTCATCGGCTCGCTCTTCACGCGAATGGCGCCGCCATGCGCCTCGACGATCTTCTTCGCCAGGTTCAGCCCCAATCCGGCGCCGTGTATTTGATCCTCGATCGCGCGCCGGCCGCGAAAGAACGGCTCGAAAATGTGTTTCTGCTCGTCCTGGGGGATTCCCGGTCCGCGATCCGCCACTCGGATTTCGACCACCGCCCGATCTTTGTCGCGCGTCTCGGACGCAAAGACACCGATCCAGTTGCCCCCTGCCGTTCCGTGCTTGGCGGCATTGCCGATCAGGTTCTGAAGCGCGTGTTTGAGCGCCACGGGATCGCCCAGTATGGGAGGAAGCCCGGTTTCGATCCTCTTCTCGACGACGCACTGGGATTCGGCGATGACGGCCTCGACGAGGGCCTCGACCGACAGCGGCTCGGGTTTCTGGACGACATGGCCGGCCTTCGCGCCGGCGAATTGCAGGATCTGCTCGACCATTTCCTTGAGCCGGCCGCTTTCCCGCTGAATCAAGACTCCATATCGTTCCACCTGGCTGGGGTCCTGGGCCACACCGCCGCGCAGGTTGTAGGCCGCGGTGTGGATCACCGCCAGCGGCGTCCTCAATTCGTGGGAGACTCCGGCCACGAAATCCATCTGTAGCTCCGCGAGTTTCTGCGCGCGGCGCGTGAAGCGAACCAAGGCCGCAATGCTCGCCACCATCAGCAGAAGCACGCCGGCGGTAACGGCGAGGTTACGCCACCGGGCCTGAGCGACCACCGCTTCGAGCGATCCGGAGCGGTGCCGGACAAACATCTGCCAGCGGCCCGGGCCGCCGCCAGGTCCGCGGCCGGGTCCGCGCCCGCCCCCCGGTCCCTCGGGGCGAAAGATGCGATCGAACTGCACTTCGAAGAGGCCGGCCGATGCGTCCGCTCTGGCGGCTGTCGGCTGTGGCGCGCCGGGGTCCGATTGGTAGATGACGGATGGCGGAGTGGCTCGCGTGACGACTTCCACCTGGTAATCCGAGCCGAGATGCCGCTGAATGAGTTCCGGCAGCATGACATCGCGAACGTACTGAAGGTTGAGCTCGAGGATCAGGCTGGTGGAGGGAGCGCCGCGCGGGGGCATCCCGAAGAGGGGCACTTCAAACGCCAGCCCCTCATCTTCGGGCGGCGGGCCGGGCGGGCCGCGTCTGCGTTCCCGGATGGCGCTCCACTCGGCGGGCCATCCGGTTGTCTCGAAGGCGCCTGTCTTCAGGTTAAGGCGCCGCAATTGGGGTTGGGCGATGGCGATGGCGCTAAAGATCTGGCCGTTGGGAGCGGTTCTCTTCCACTGCTCGTAGCGGGCTGCGAGTTCCGGCTCGGGCGAGTTGGCCGGAACCAACGCCCGGCATGCCTCGGCAATTTCGGAATTGAAATCCTGGCTGAGGCCGTCGAGGTTTGCCTGCAAGCTCCCACGGAGGCGATCGCGCGCCGCCAGGCTGACCTCGCCGATCCATCGATATTGCAGAACGCCGAGAACTCCACAAAGGACCAGAAGCATGCCGACGAACAGCCAGGAAAGCACGGCGCGCCGCTGGTTCGGTTCCACGTTCATATGATAGATCGCTCGCAGGGTAAAGAATGTGTTAAGGACGTAAAGCTTTGACCGCAAAAGGAAACAATCACCGGCGCGATTGCTTCTTTATGGGTGATGGCTAAGAAACGCATTGGTAGTTCTCCGGGCCGGGCGTGCCCGGCCCCTACACCGCGCCGTTGTAGGGGCGAGGCATGCCTCGCCCTGGTGGCCGCGTGCATCGCCGTCTCTGGTCTGATGGCTTCGGAATACCACGGCACGGTGAAAGCCGGCGGTCTGGCTTTGCCCGGCGCCACCGTGACCGCAAGCCAGGGTGACAAGCAGATCGTCACCACCACCGATCAGCAGGGGGCTTTCTCGTTCTCCGAGTTGGCGGATGGCACTTGGACGATCGAGGTGCAGATGCTCGGGTTTGAGAAGATGTCCCGGCAAGTCGGGGTGGCTTCCGATGCGCCCGCCGCGGATTTCGCGCTGAAGTTCCTGACGGAGGAAGCGCTGGGGGCAGCGCAGGAAGTGCGGAAGCCGGCGACGGCCGCGACCGAAACGGCCGGCACCGAAGGCGCGATCACCACCGAAGAGATTGCGGACCTTACGCCGAGTTCCGCGAATTCGTTCATTGTGCAAGGGAGCATGAGCAGCGCGTTGGGGATCGCGCAACAGAACGACTGGGGGATGGGACCTCCCGGCATGGGTATGGGCGGTCCGGGTATGGGCGGTCCGGGTATGGGCGCGCCGGGGATGGGAACGCCGGGGATGGGCGGACCCACTACGGATGGCCCCGCCGGTGCGCAGACCGGTGCGCGCGCGGCTGCCGGAGCGCCTGCGGGTGGGGGTCCCGGGGTGCCCTCTGGGCCCGGCGGACCGCCCGATGGGGGGCCGGGAGGTCCTGGCAGTGGTGGCGGCCCGCCTCCTGGGTGGCAGGGGCGCCCTGGCGCCATGGCATTCGGCAACGGGCGCCGGGATCCGCGCAACATGTACATGGCCGGCGCGAACTTCAGCCTCGACAACTCGGTTTGGGATGCACGGACGTTCTCGGTGACCGGCGCCGGCGTGAATAAGCCGGCCTACGCCAACGCGCGCGGCGGCGTAATGCTGGGCGGCCCGCTGCGGATTCCGAAGCTGGTGAGCGCGCAGAAGCGCATCATGTTCACGTTCGATCTGCAATTCCAGCGCAACCGGACAGGCACAACGTCGGACCCGGTCAACATGCCGACGGACCTGGAGCGCAGCGGAGATTTTTCGCAGGCAGCGACCATTTACGATCCGGCCAGCGGAGCGCCGTTCCCCGGCAACCAGATCCCGGCCAGCCGCATCAGCGCCACGGCAACCGAGTTGTTGAAGTACTTTCCGGAGCCCAATCTGCCGTTTGCGGCGCGCAATTATCAGGCTACCTGGAGCGGGCTGAACAATTCCTATAACCTGAATTCGCGCATTTCGAACATCAAGATCGGCTCCAAAGACCGGATCAATTTTGGGCTGGCATACCAGGGCAGCAACAGCGTCTCGCCGAACCTGTTCCAGTTCACCGACACGGGTTCGGGACGCGGCATCAATGCCAACCTGGGCTGGTCGCGCAACATCACGGCGCGGCTGACCAACAGCCTCCAGTACAGTTTCAGCCGCATGCGCCAGTTGTCCTCGCCGTATTTCGCGAATCGCGAGAATGTGGCCGCCGAGTTGAAGATTGCGGGCACTTCGCAAAACCCCATGGATTGGGGACCTCCCTCGCTGAGCTTCACCAACTATGCCGGCCTCACCGACGGCAACGCCTCGCTCAACCGCAACCAGACCAGCTCGGTGGGCGACAACCTCACATGGGTTCACGGCCCGCACAACTTCACCTTCGGCGGCGATTACCGCCGGCAGCAATTCAACCAGTTCGCCGATTCCAACGGGCGCGGCACCTACACGTTTACCGGCTCCGCCACCAGCCTGCTGGTGAATGGCATCGCTCAAAGCGGCACGGGTTACGATCTGGCCGACTTCCTGCTGGGCATGCCGGCCACCAGCTCCATACGGTTCGGCAACCCCGACGAGTACCTTCGCGGTTCGGGCTATGACTTTTTTGTGAACGACGACTGGCGCATCGCTCCGCGGTTCAGCCTCATTCTGGGACTTCGCTGGGACTACGCCACGCCTGTGACCGAGTTGTACAACCGCCTCGTGAATCTGGATATCGCACCCGGCTACTCGGCGGTGACGGCGGTGAAGGCGGGGCAGACGGACCGCTCCCTGATTCGTCCGGACCGCAACGACATTTCGCCCCGGCTGGGATTTGCCTGGCGGCCTTTGACCAACGGATCGCTGGTGGTGCGCGGCGGATATGGGATCTACTACAACACTTCGGTCTACAGCCTCATCGCCGGCAACATGGCGCAACAACCGCCCTTCGCCCAGGTGTTGAGCGTCTCCAGTTCGGCTGACAATCCCCTGAGCATCCAGAACGGATTTCTGGCGGCGGCGAACCAGACGCTGACCAATACGTATGCCATCGATCCGAACTACCGGATCGGCTACGCGCAGAGCTGGAGCCTCACCGTTCAGCACGATCTGCCTTTTTCCTTCTTCGGCACGGCCGGGTACCTGGGGACCAAGGGCACGCGGCTCGATCAGCAGTTCATACCCAACTCGGTGGCGCCGGGAGCGACGGAATCGGCGCTGCCGCACGGCTTCATCTATGAAACTTCCAACGGCAACTCCATCTATCACGCGGCGCAATTCCAACTGAACCGCCGCTTCCATAGCGGCATCATGGCGCACGCGTCGTACCAGTTTTCGAAATCGATCGACGACGCCGGGACCGGCGGGCGCGGGCAGGGCAATACGCCGGTAGCGCAAGACTGGCTGGACCTGGCCGCCGAGCGCGCGCTTTCCAGCTTCGATGCGCGGCACAACCTCTCCATGCAATTGCAGTATTCGACCGGCATGGGAATGAGCGGCGGCACGCTCGTGAACGGCTGGAAGGGTGCGCTCATGAAGGACTGGACGGTCAGCGGAAATGTGAGCCTTCACTCGGGAACGCCGTTCACGGCCACGGTCGGCGGGAACCTTTCGCAAGTGGGCGGGACGGCGGTGAACAATACGGTGCGGGCCAGCGCCACCGGGCTGCCGGTGGAAGTCTCCGGGCTGCTGTTCAACACCGCGGCGTTCACCCAGCCGGTGGTTGGGGAGTGGGGAAATGCGGGACGAAACACCATCCCGGGGCCGACCACGTTTTCGCTCGACGGGTCGCCGGGACGGGTTTTCCGATTGGGCGAGCGGCGCAGCATCGATTTGCAGTTTCAGGCGCAGAACCTTCTGAACCGGGTCACCATCACGAATTGGGGGACGGTGCTGGGGTCGAGCAACTACGGCCTGGCCACCGGCGCGGCCGCCATGCGCAAGCTCACCATTAACTTGAGGTTTAGATTCTAATGTGGGGCAGGATGGCATCCTGCGCGGCGATTGGCAATCGCCGCGGGGGCCGAGTGCCACTCGGCCGCAGATTGACAATCTGCCCCACAAGGAGGAAATATGCGAGCAATCATAATCACGGTTCTCATTGCCGGGTTGGCGGCGGCGCAGAATGCGGTCAAGTTTGAGGCTACTACTCAATTGGTGGTGGTCAATATCTCGGCCAAGGACAAGAGCGGCGAAGCCATGGTTGGGCTGAAGGCTTCGGACTTCACGGTGACGGAAGATGGCAAAGCGCAGCAGATCAAGGTATTCGAATTCCAGAAGCTGGAAGATGCTGTGCTGGTGGCGGCGCCCACCGTGGTGAAGGCGGCGGTGGCCACCCAGATCGCTCCGGCCAAGCCGGGCGAGGTCAAGTACAAAGACAGCCGGCTGCTGGTGTTGTTCTTCGACCAGGCGGGCATGCCGGTGGCCGATCAAATCCGCGCGCAGCAGGCGGCGTTGAAATTCCTCAATGCCCAAATGACGCAATCGGACCTGGTGGCGGTGCTGAGGTACTCGACGGACCTGGCCGTCATGCAGGACTTCACTAACGATCGCGACCGCCTGACGCAGGTGGTCAAGAGTCTCTCCATCGGCGATGTTGGGATGACGAACGGCAGCACCGGCGACGCGAGCGAGGGCGACACCGGAGCGGCGTACACGGCGGATGACAACGAGTTCAACATCTTCAATACCGATCGCAAGCTGGCCGCGCTGGAATCGGCGGTTAAGATGCTGGCGAGCCTGCCGGAGAAAAAGGCGCTGGTCTATTTCGCCAGCGGCATGAGCCGCACCGGCATCGACAACCAGGCGCAGTTGCGCGCCACTATCAACGCCGCCATCCGCGGCAACGTCGCGTTCTATCCGGTGGATGCGCGGGGCCTCGCGGCCACGGCTCCACTGGGCGACGCGACACAGGCTTCGCCGGGCGGCCAGGGCATGTACTCCGGCAGCTCGCAGCGGACCGCCCAGGAGAACTTCCAGGGGCAGCAGGAAACGCTCTACACGCTGGCGTCCGATACGGGTGGCAAGGCGCTGCTGGATCAGAACGACCTGGCGCTGGGCATCGTGCAGGCGCAGAAAGACATTTCGAGCTATTACATTCTGGGTTACTACAGCACCAACACCGCGCTCGACGGCCGCTATCGGCGCATCAAGGTGCAGATCAACGGGAATTTGAGCGCCAAGCTCGACTATCGCAGCGGCTACTTCGCGGGCAAGGAATTCAAACAGTTCACCACTTCCGACCGGGAGCGGCAATTGCAGGAGGCGCTGATGCTGGGCGATCCGGTGACCGACCTCACCGTGGCCCTGGAAGTGAATTACTTCCGGCTGGCGAAGGACCGGTATTTTGTTCCGGTGTCGGTGAAGATTCCGGGCAGCGACATCGAGCTCGCCAGGAAAGGCGGAGCGGAGACGACGCGCCTGGATTTCATCGGCGAAGTGAAAGACGCCAAGGGGGTGGTGGCGGGCAACGTCCGCGACGATATTACGGTCAAGCTGAAGGGCGAGACGGCGGGGCAGTTGTCCACACACAACCTGGAATACGACACCGGGTTCACGCTTCAGCCGGGAACCTACACGTTGAAATTTCTGGCGCGCGAGAACGAAACCGGGAAGATGGGGACGTTTGAAACCAAGTTTGTGATTCCGGACCTCACCACGGGGCAGCAGTATCTGCCGATCAGTTCGGTGGTGCTGAGCTATCAGCGCGAGAAGCTGGATACGGCGGTCGCCAGCGCCGAGCGGGACAAGAAGCTGATCGCCGCCAACCCGCTGGTTCGGGACAGCCAGAAGCTGATTCCCAGCGTGACGCGGGTGTTTCGCACGGAACAGGAAATGTACGTGTATCTGGAGGCGTATCAGCCGGCCGCCCAGAAGACGCAACTGATGGTGGCCAGCGTGAGCTTCTATCGCGGCAGGGTGAAGGCGTTCGAAACCGCGCCGCTCAAGATCGCGGACGGACTGAACGCCAAATCGAAAGCGGTGCCGGTGAGCTTCAGCGTGCCTCTGGCGCAGTTGCAGCCGGGCAAGTACACGTGCCAGGTGAGCGTGGTGGAGCCCTCGGTGCAGAAGTTCGCGGTGTGGCGGTCGAACATGGTGCTGCTGCCGTAGCGGGGGCTGGGGGTAGGAGAACAGAGGCCGGGGGCGGCGGATGGCTCGGGGGGAATTGGCGGAACAAAGCCAATTTCGGGCGCGCTTGGCCCGTGGGGCCTGGGGCTAGGGTCCGAGGGAAATTGACGGAACGAACCCAATTCTGTGGCCAAGTGGCTGGTTCGAAAGGGGTTCGGACTGGTTTCGCTGGCGGGGCTGGGGGCCGGAAGTTGGGGGTCGGCGGCGCACGAAGGGAATTGGCGAAACGAACCCAATTTCGGCGCCAGGTGGCTGGTTCGAGAGAGGTTCTGGTTGGCTGCGCGGGCCGGGCAGGGGGTCGGAGGTCGGGGGTCGGCGGCGCACGAAGGGAATTGACGAAACGAACCCAATTTCGGCGCCAGGTGGCTGGTTGGAGAGAGGTTCTGGTTGGGTGCGCTGGCGGGGCCGGGGGGAGCGCGGACCGGTAGAGTGCTGCGCATTGAGGCGATTGGCCTCGATTTGTTTGAGAGATAACATGGAGTTGACGGGGTTCCTGCTGCCCCTGCTTTCACAGTAGCTGGTGGAGGCGTGGGCGCCGGGTCAGGGTGGGCTGTAGGTTATTGAGGGAAAAGGGAAATGGGGGGCGAAGATTGTTGTGATCAAAAACGGATCGGCGGGTCTCGGGAGGCGTTGGGCCGGCGCGGCTGGGGCAAACTCTGCTTGCGCGGGTCGCGGTAGACTGGAGGAAGGTCGACGACACTTTGCGGTTCAGCGAGTTGGTACGTACGCTCGAAAACCACGGATTCCGACTGCTCAAGGAGAAGGGGTCTGTCAGATATTATCGGAAGCCGGGCCACGACAGACTGATCCGCGTCGACTACCATGGTTCAAAAGAAGTGCCGGCGGGCACATGCCATGCGATGCTGAAGGCCGCCGGTATCAAGCCGGGAGTGAACGATGATTGACTTGCGCTACTCGCTCGTGATTGAAGCCACCTCGGAGCCCGACTTTTTTTCTTTCTACTCCCCCGACCTGGAGGGCTTCAGCGGGGTGGGGCATTCCGTCGAAGACTGTCTCTATCAGGCCAAGTGGGGCATGGCCGATCATGTGCGCCTGCTGGAGGAGGAAGGCCTGCCTGTCCCACTCCCCAACCCACAGCCCCGCATCATTGTCGAGAACGCTCCGGCAATCAGGCGAGCGGGCTGAGGCGGCGATGCGCGCCAGATGGTTTCTTCAATGGGGGCCGGGTACGCTCTCTCGAAAATGCGAGTAACTTGTTGATTCCGCGTTACGGCTGCGGCCATTTTCATCCCGCGGTATGGGGCCTCGCCTCATGACGCGATTGTCGCCGAATTGGCCTCACCCCATGATTTGGCCTTCTCCGATTCACAATGCGCCTCTCGATGAGTCAATGACACAATCAGGGTCGGCGATTAAGCAATCGTAGGGTCACTCTTTGACCCCAATTCCCGCTTCTCGTCCCGCCGCGTCAGTTTGTCCAGCATATCCTTGTCTTCAAATCCAGTTTCAACAAGAGCACGAACAGCCGCACGGCCTTCATCGGTCATCCGGTCGTATTCGTTGAAAAAGCGGAGTCTCACCTTCTTGGTAACATCCGCATCTTCCCCAGCTATCACATTCAGCATAGTGATGGCGAGATTCGTTGCCTCTTCTGCGTCAAGAAAGCCCCCAATTCCTCTTATCGTCGGAAACAGGCGGTCCAAAGATTCGGTATCCACCCTGGGCAGCAGGTGAGCCTTTATGAACTTTCTCTCGGCGTCGGTCAGATACTTTAGATTAGGTGACCGCAGAAATGTTTCCTCGTAAGTCAAGACGGTTGATTCGGACTCTTGCCGATAAACTCGGCTGACCTCTTTCATCACCTTTTCTTTGATGTCGTCTGGAGCGGCCTCGAATACTTTTCGATAGCACGTGGCAAGATGTCTATCATGTTCAACTGGTGAGTCCTGATCCCCAATAGACGTAGTGTATGCCTGTGGCAACAGATCAATCAATAAACGCTCGATCTCAGGCTTGCGGGCATCGCCTAGCAGATGTCCAACTAACGGCAGGGCAGTATCTCCGCTTTCCAGCCGTTCGAGGAGTTGTTCTGCGGTATATCCATACGTCGCACGCTTCCTCTTTGCCACTTCTGCGGTAATGATCTCGACCAATTGCGCCGCCACGATTGCACCGCTCTTGTCTACGACCTTTTCAAGCCGCTTGATCCTTCCGGGATGGATGAGATTTCGATATTTCCGAACTACGGTTGAGAGATCGACCGCTTCTTCCGAAAGGACGGCCTTTTCTTTCGCAAGTGCGACGAGCGGGCCAAGTTCCATCGACTCCAGGTTGGAAGTATTTACGCCCGCCTCGGAAGAAAGGGCGTCTATCAGCACGGCCTCGATTACGCTTCCCGCAAGGACGTGAACAGCTTTCCAAGCTTGGGCCTTCAGACACGCTTGGATCTCTTTATAGTCGGTTTCAAGACACGACCTGAGTTCCGGGATGACGATGAAATTAAAGTCAGCCATTAGCTACCTACTTCCTGAGACTTGCTGTTGTCATCTATCCACCTTACTGGCCGTTCTCGCGAATCTCGTTGTCGATTTCGGTGCGGTGCGAACGCACATAGGCCCAGGCGTTGACGAGGTCCTCGGCGCGCAACGCCGGATAGGAGCGCAGAAGCTCATCTTCGCTAATGCCCAGCCGGCGCGACTGTTCCAGCGCCCAGACTGGAATGCGGGTGCGAACGATGCACGGTTCGCCACCGCAGACTCCTGGGGTGGAATCGATTCCGGGAAACGCATCGTCGAGGTCTTGCACGACGAGGCGCAGCAGGTGCGCCTTTTCAGCCCGACTAAGGCCTGGGAGCAGTTCCTCGACTTGGCGCAGATCACTCATGCCTGATCCCAGTTTACGTGATTTCATGAGAGTCGCTGGACCTCCGGCGGCAGGGCATGGAAAAGTCGCCAGAACCGGGGAATCGCGTGGGACTTCATTCCGGGGGTGGCCAATCCTCGAGCCGGCCGAATTGGCGATCCTCTTGCGCTTCCGCAATCAGGAAGTCCAGTTTGCCGCTGCTGGCATCCCGATCGAGCTCGGCGTCCCAGCGCTCCTGCTCCAAGGCGTGAACACGGTCGGCGATCCGGGCAAACTCATGCTCGCCCAAAGCCCGGATAGCCTGCTCAATCTCTTCATCGCTCATGTAACCTCATGGTACAGGCTCTGGGTTACCGGCTCATGCGTCGCGCGCGCTTTTCTTGCGTGCGGCGTCCCTACTCCTGGGGGCGCGTGGTTCCCGGCCACCGAAAACGTGTCCGCATGAGTGCGGACACGGCAGCCTGAGAGGCTGCGCCACGACTAAACTACAAGTCTTTGACGGGGGTCACGCGGCCCATCAGGGCGGTGCCGGATAGCAGGGCTATGGGCATCAACAGGCTGAGCCCGATGAAAACGGGGGCGTAGCTGTGGGTGGCGTCCAGAGTGCGACCGACAGCCCAGGTGGCGATCACAGAGCCGACGGTGGAACCGGTGCCGCCGATGCCGTAGACGGAGGCCACGGCGCGCGGGGGGAAAAGGTCGCCGGGGAGGCTGTGGATGGTAATGGACCAGAACATCCAGAAATAGATGGCCACCGAAATCAGGGCGATGGTCCAAAACAGAGAATGCGCGAATACGGCGAGGATGCCGAGCGGCGACAAGACGGTGGCTACCACCATGAGCGTCTTACGGGTGCGATTCACGCTCCAGCCGGCGCGCTGGAGGCGAAGCGTCAGGTAGCCGCCAGAGAAGTTGGAGAGGTCGGCGACGAGGAAGGGAATCCAGGCCACGGCGGCAATGCCGGCCAGGTTCAGGCCGCGCTCGCGGGTGAGGAATTCGGGAATCCAGAAGACAAAGAAGTACCACAGGGGGTCGGCGAAAAAGCGGCAGAAGAAGATCGCCCAAGTCTGGCGGTAGCGAAGTAATTCAACCCAGCGAACGCGGTCGGCGGCGATGGGGGCGGCTTCGGCGCGGGCCATCTGGGGATGGGTTCGGCGGAAAAGTTGAAATGCCAGCACCCATAGGAAGCCGATGGCGCCGGTGGCGATGAAGGCGCCGCGCCAACCAGCGATGACGGTGACGCCAACTACCAGAGGAGGGGCGATCATGGCGCCGAGGCTGGAGCCGCTGTTGCAGACGCCGATGGCCAGGGTGCGGGCCTCGGCGGGCACCCATGCGGCGATCGCCTTGGCGAAAGCGGGCCAGGCTCCGGCTTCACCGACGGCCAACACGCCGCGGAACAGACCCAAACTGAGCGGGCCGCGGGAGAGCGCGGTGAGCATACCGGCGGCGGACCACCAAGTCACCGAGAGGGTGAGTCCGCGGCCCACGCCCAGGCGGTCGAGGACATACCCGGCGAAGGAGTAGGCCACGGCGTAGGTGGCCATGAAGGCGTTGATGATGGCGGCGTACTGGCTATTGCTCAGGTGGAACTCGCCGCGCAACGTGGGCGCCAGAACCGAGAGCACCTGGCGGTCGATGAAGTTGATGGTGGTCTCGCCGAGCAGCAGGGCAATGAGCAGGAAGAGGGCTCGGCGGGTGAAGACGGCTTCGGACGGTTCCATGTGGGGCCGAGAGCCTGCCTCGCTATAGCGCCGCTTCGCCGCGGGTATCGTCGCGGATGCGGACGGCTTCCTCCACCTCGGACACGAAGATCTTGCCGTCTCCGATGGCGCCGGTGCGCACGGCCTCGACGATGGCGCGAATCACTTCGTCTTTGCGGGCGGAAGGCACCACCATTTCGAGCTTGAGCTTGTGCAGGAAATCCACCTGGTACTCGCGGCCGCGGTAGACCTCTTTGTGGCCTTTCTGGCGGCCGTGCCCACGCACCTCGCTGACGGTGAGCCCGTCGATGCCGATGTTCCTGAGCGCCTCCCGGGCGCTCTCCAGCTTGGAGGGTTGGATGACTGTTTCAATTTTGATCATGGGCCTATGCCTCGAAATTGTAACCCTCTTCACCGTGCAGCGAAAGGTCCATGCCGGTGTCTTCCTCGCGTTCCTTCATGCGGAGCGGCGTCACCAGTTCGGTGATCTTGAGCGCCACGAGCGTGCCCACCACGGCCAGGCCAATACCGATTCCGGCGCCGATGAGTTGATTCAGCACCTGGGCGGGGTTGCCGTCGATCCAGCCGAGCGCGGCGGGCTGGCCGTTGGCCAGTTTGAGACCCGAGTTGACAAGCCGCGTGGCGAACACACCGGTGAGCAGGCAGCCCGCCAAACCGCCGACGCCGTGAACGCCGAAGACGTTGAGCGAATCGTCGTAGCGGAACTTTTCCTTGGCCACGGTCACCATGAAGTGGCACAGCGCGCCGGCCACGAGTCCGATGAGTATGGCGCTGAACGGCTGCACGAAGCCCGCGCCCTGGGTGACGGTGGCGAGTCCGGCGACCGCGCCGGAAATAGCGCCCAGCGCGCTAGCTTTGCCGTTGCGCACGCGTTCGGCCACCATCCACGAGACGGCGCCGGCGGCGGCGGCAAAATGGGTAGCCACGAATGCGCTGGTGGCCAGCGGGGAAGCCGCCAGCGCGCTGCCGGCGTTGAATCCGAACCAGCCCACCCACAGCAGGCACGCGCCGATGAAGCTGAGCGTCAGGCTGTGCGGCACAAACTTCTCCTGTGGATAGCCCACGCGCTTGCCGATGTAGAGCGCGGTGACGAGCGCCGAGAATCCGGAGGTGATGTGCACCACGGTTCCGCCGGCAAAATCGAACACCGGGTACTTGCCGCCGAGGAAGGCGTTGAGAAAGCCGCCGCTGCCCCACACCATGTGCGCCACCGGGAAGTACACGAAGAACGCCCACAGCGTGGAGAACAACACCATGGCGCGAAAGCGCACGCGCTCGGCGAACGCGCCGGTAATCAGCGCCGGCGTGATGATGGCGAACATGAGCTGATAGATCATGAACGTCTGGTGGGGAATGGTGGGGGCGTAGAGCGCGTTGGGTTCGGCTCCCACGCCGCGCAGGAAGAGGTACCGCAAGTCGCCGATGAACGGGTTGCCCGGGGCGAACACCAGGCTGTAACCGCAGACCGCCCAGAGCAGGGTGATGACCGCCATCATGGCGAAGCTCTGCATCATGGTGCCGAGCACGTTCTTTCTGCGCACCAATCCGCAGTAGAACAGAGCCAGGCCGGGGCCCGTCATCATGAGCACCAGCGCGGCGCTGACCAGCATCCAGGCGTTGTCGCCGGCCGACTGGGAGGCGGCTACCGCGGCCTGTAGGGCCCGCAGTTCGGCGCGATCCACTGGCGGCGCTTGCGCCAGGGCGGAGGAAGAGAACAGCAATAGTACAGCAAAGACACGATTCGACAACTTGGTCTCCTCAACGTGGAGATAGCTCCCGCGCACAAGGCGGGCAAATCTCACGTTAAGAGATGGCGCGGCGCGGGGCCACAAGAAAAAATCAATGCGCCCCATAGAAAGTATTTATGGGCCAACAAAGCGAGCTTGACGACGCGGCGATGACAGGCCTTGGCCGGGCGAGCGTTGCGGCGGAATCGTCAGCCGGTTTCGCGCCGCTCCGTCGCGCGAAGGCGTTTGCCAGGTAGCGCGTCACCAAATGCTGGCTATCGCCGTTTTCTGATCGCGGTAAGAGTTGGCGCGGTGCACGTGACGCTCTCACGGCTCAACAGCACCAGCGCAGGCTCGTCGGGAAGCTGCCGTACCTGTTCCACACACTCGGCGGCAAAGTTCAGGTCGGACCGATGCGATGTTAAGTCTGCAGCCTCGCGTGCCTTCTCTCCGCCGATCGCAATGACCTTCACTGCGTCTGGGAATCCGTCGATTCGGGACTCCGACTCGGTCGGCCTCGAGACGCGCCCTCTGGAGCGATCCGACACCCGCGCCAAGCTGCTGCGGGGCTGGCGGAGAAGGGATTTGGCCGGGAGCAAATGGCCGAGATGCAGAAAATCATCGACGCCGAGAACCGCGACCTGTTCGACGTGCTGGCGCACGCCGCCTACGCTTTGGCGCCGCTCACGCGCGAGGAAAGGGCCGCCCGGGCCAAAGTCGCCATCGGCGCCCGTTTCAACACGAAGCAGCAGGTCTTCCTCGGTTTTGTGCTCTCCCAATACATCAAGGTTGGCGTGGAGGAGTTGGATCGGGAGAAGTTGTCTCCCTTGCTGAAACTGAAGTACCACAACGCCATCGCCGACGCCTGGGCCGATTTGGGCAGACCGGAGGAGGCCGGGTACATGTTCGCCGATTTCCAAAAGTACCTGTACCAAGAGTGGGTCTGAACCCGGGGCGCTGGCTCAGTGGGGCGTGAGCGGTTTCGAAATCTTGTTGTAATCCGGCATGTAGACCAACAGTCCCCCGGAAGCGATTGTCTTGGAATAGCCCGCCACCAGTTGGTCATTGTAATGATCGGGGAAGAAATCGAAGGGGTCGGACGGGTCGGCATCGATCAGGCGCATATCGGTATCGGTCATTGTCAGCCTTCCGAAGCGCACCACGCCTCCGTGGTAGGCAATGAAGTTCGAGTGGCGCGACGCGGCCGGCAATCCCGGCTTCTCATTTCCGAAGATCTGAACGATTTCGTCATCCTGAATGCGAATGGCGGTGATGCGTCCGCGCATCTTGGGAGGCGGGAGCATCGAGGTGGGGTCGAGAATGACGTCGTTATCGTCCACGGTGAAGCCCCTGGTATTCCTGGTGTTGATCATTTTGGCCATGTCGAGCCCGAACAGCTTCATGAGACCCTTCACGGGCAGATGTTCCGCTCGAATCCGCGTCGGGTGGATGCGGATCTTCCCATCCGGCGCCGGACTCATGGTGCCCACCATCTCAAAGGGAATTCCAATGCCCTTTTTGAGGGTGCCCGATTGCTTGATCTCGCTGCCTTCCCTGCTAAGCTTCAGGTTCTTGAGAGGTGCGTCTGGTTCGCCGAAGACGTATGTGTTCATGGCATAGGTCATGCTCGCCAGGCTGACGCCGACTTCGGCTGAATCGATGGCGACAATGTAAGACAATTTATCGTCGAAAGTGGGTGGCTGGCCCTTTCTGGTGGGAAGAAACCTGCCAATCAAATGCCGTATGTGCAGCACCAGAACCGGGTCGAGGTGGATGTTCACGTTCACCATCTCGACGCGCGTTTCAGCCTCCGGAGACTCGTGGATTTCCGGAGGTTTGGCGACGGTTTGCGCTGGCGGCTGTGAAGCGGGCTTGGATGGGTTGTTGCCGGAGCGGCAAGATACCAGGACAACCGCGGCGGCAAACCAGAGCGCGTGGCGCATGCACTACGAGTATAGTCTGGCGGCGGACGAGGGAACCAACCGGCGGCCGACCTCGTATCATGAAGGAGGATAGGGCCTCGTATGATGGCAAGCCGCAAGAAACACAACTTTTATTGGGTTGCGCTGGTATTGGTTCTGGCAGTTGGCGGGGTGGCCTTCTTTTCGCTGCGGGCGCTCAGCCGGACGCCGGCCAAAATCGATCCCGAAAAACTCGCCCGCGTGGAGCGGATGGACCTGGCGCGCTCGGTGGTGGCCACCGGCAAGATCCAGCCCACTACGCAGGTGGAAGTCAAATCGAAGGCCAGCGGAATCATTCTGAAACTGCCGGTGAACGTGGGGGACGTGGTGCATCAGGGGCAGGTGATCTGCGAGCTGGACCAGAACGACCTGCTGCCCAAACTGCGGCAGGCGCAGGCGTCGCTGGGAATGGCCGACGCCATGCTCAAGAGCGCGCAGGCGGACTATGAGCGGAGCAAGGTGGAAGCGCTGGGGCCGGACGTCCCATACCTGAAGAGAGACATGGAGCGCGCGCGCCAGATGTTCCAGGAGATGCTGGTGCCGCAGACGGCGCGCGACGACGCCGAGAAGAACTACGAGCTGGCCGTGAACCGCCAGCAACAGTCGCAGGTCAACCTGGGCGTGGCGAAGGCCGCCATCACCAAGGCCGAGGCGCAGGTGGAGCAGGCGCGCGCGGCCCTGGCGCAATCCGAGGAGGACCTGCGAAACGCCACCATCGCTTCGCCCATCGACGGGGTGGTGCTCTCGCGGGACCGCGAAGTGGGAGACGCCGTCAGCTCGATTCTGACGATGGGATCGGGCGCCACCTTGATCATGACGCTGGGCGACCTGCGGGAAGTGTACGTCAAGGGCAAGGTGGACGAGAGCGATATCGGAATGGTCTACCTGGGGCAGCCGGCCCGCATCACGGTGGAATCGTACAAGGACCGGAAATTCGAGGGCAAAGTGACCAAGATCTCGCCCATGGGAGTGGAGAAGGACAACGTCACTACGTTCGAAGTGCGCGTTTCCATATCCAACGAATCGCGGAAACTGATGGCCACCATGACGGCCAACGCGGAGATCATGCTGGAGGAGCACAAGGGCGTGCTGACGGTCCCCGAGGGCGCCATCATTTACAAGAAGGATCGCTCCACGGAAGTGGAGGTGGCGGACGCCGCCGCCGAGAGCGGCAAGCGGCGCGTGGCGGTGACCACGGGCATCAGCAACGGATCCAAGACCGAGATTCTGAAGGGCCTGTCCGAGGGCCAGCAAGTCGTCCTGCAATAGGGCCAACCCTGTGACGTACTTGAGGGAATTATTCGGCCAGGTCGTCTCCAGCCTGCTGCGCAACAAGCTGCGCAGCTTGCTGACCATGGCGGGGATTGCCTGGGGCGTCGCCTCGATGGTGCTGATTGTGGCCATGGGCGACGGCTTCAAGGTAGGCCAGCGCGACGGGCTGAGGCAGCTCGGCGAGAACATCGTCATCGTGTTTGGGGGGCGCACCGAGAAACAGGCCGGCGGCCGGCGCGCGGGGAGGCGCATCCGGCTGGACTACGACGACGTGCGCGATATCCGCGCGGAATGCTTCCTGGTGCGCTACGTGATCGCCGAACTTCAGAATTCGGTAAAAGCGGTTACCTCCTTCAACGCCGGCACGTTTTCGGTGCTGGGCGTGGAGCCGCTGTATTCCGAGATCCGCAGCATCCCGGTGGACCGCGGCCGCTTTCTGGTGGACCAGGACGAGGACGCGGCGGCGCGCGTGGCGGTGCTCGGCGACAACGTCCGCAAGCAATTGTTCGGCGAGCGGCCGGTGGCTCCGGGCGCGAGCGTGGCCCTCAACGGGCTGGCGTTCCGGATTGTGGGTCTCATGCCGCCCAAGGCCCAGAACAGCAGTTACAACGGCCTGGACAGCGACAAGATCTACATTCCCTACTCCACCATGGTGCGCGACGCGCCGCTGGCGGACGAGAATTTCCACCCCGGAATCGTGAGCGACCTGATCTACGTCCCGGCTTCGCTCGACGGATGGAAGGCCGCGCGGGAACAGGTGCTGCGGGTGGTGGGGCGCAACCACCGGTTCGACCCGGACGATACGGGCGCCACCTTCATCTGGGACACCGTGGAAAATGCGCAACTGGTGGATACCATTTTCACCTCAATGACCATTTTTCTGGGGGCGATAGCGGTGGTGACGCTGACGCTGGGAGGCGTCGGGGTGATGAACATCATGCTGGTGACGGTGGCCGAGCGGACTCACGAAATCGGGCTGCGCAAGGCCGTGGGCGCCACTCGTCGCCGCATCCTGGCGGATTTCCTGCTGGAAGGCATTCTGCTGGCGGGCTTGAGCGGCCTCGCGGGCTGGCTGGGCGCGTATGGCCTCGCCGCCGCGGTGAACCGGCTCCCCAAGCAGGAAATGTTCGGCGGACTGCCGGTGAGCGGGACCACCACGGCCATCGCCTTCGCGGCGCTGGGCATCGTGGCGGTAGCTTCGGCGCTTTGGCCCGCATGGCGCGCGGCCAGCCTGACGCCGGTGGAGGCATTGCGCTATGAGCGTTAGCTCCATCTTCCGCGAAGCCGGACAGGCGTTGCGGTTCAACCGGCGGCGCAGCATACTCACCACCAGCAGCCTGGCCTGGGGAGTAGCGTGCTTCGTCATCCTGTACTCGTACGGCGAAGGGTTCCACCTGGCTCTGCGAACGGCGTTCCTCCAGGTGGGGTCGGACCTCATCCTGATGTACGGCGGCCAGACTTCGACGCAGGCGGGGGGCGAGCGCGCCGGCCGCAAGGTCCGCGTGGAACGCACGGACGTGGACGCCATCCGCGAAGCGGTCCCCATGGTGGCGGCGATATCGCCGGAAATGATGATGGGCGGGATGACCGTGGTGCGCGGCTATCGTTCCCAAACCACGATGGTGCGCGCCGTCAACGTGGCCTACGGGCGCATACGCAACCAGAGTATGGAGACGGGCCGGTGGCTGGCGCCCGAGGATGAGATCGGGAAGCGGCGCGTGGCGGTGCTGGGCGCCGAGGCCGCCCGTAAACTCTTCGGCGAAATCCCGCCGGAAGGCGAGGAGATCGCCATCAACGGCCTGCGCTTCACCGTGATCGGGGTCTTGCGGACCAAGACGCAGGTTGCCAATTACAACACGCCGGACAATGAGTGCGCCTTCATCCCCTACGAGACGGCGTCGCTGTATCGCGATTTGAAATACCCCGACGACATCGTCTGGATGCCGGTCAACCCGGTCTTCCGCGAGGAGGCGCTCAGGCAGGCGCGGGAAACGATGGCCCGCCTGCACAACTTTTCCGCGAACGACGAGCGCGCCGTGCACACGGTTGTTTTTAACGAGTACATACGGCTGGTGGACACCATGGGGATCGCGCTGCGCGTGCTGCTGGGCTTCATCGGCACGCTGACGCTGGCCATCGGCGGAGTGGGGCTGGCCAACATCATGCTGGTCTCCGTGACGCAGCGGACGCGCGAGATCGGCATGTTGAAATCCATCGGAGCGACGCGACGCGCCATCCTGGCGCAATTCCTGCTGGAGGCGGTGGCGATTGTGACGGTGGGCGGCATCATCGGCGTGGCGGCGGGCTGGGCGGTGACGGCCATACTGGGAAGCCTGCCGCTGCTGGGGCCGCTGTTCCACCAGACCAACGGGACGGGCGACATCCGCCTGCGGATCTCGACGTTCGCGGTGATCACCTCGACGGCGCTGCTGGAGGGCATTGGCTTGATCGCCGGATTGCTGCCCGCCATCAAAGCGGCGCGCCTGAACCCCATCGAGGCTTTGCGGTACGAGTAGCTAAATACCCCGCCAGCGTTGGGCTGGCAAGACTTCACCCGAGCCGAGATGCAAAGGCTGCACTGGAAATGCAGAATTTGCAGGCAACAATCTGGGAATGCCGCGGCCAAGCGGGTCTCGCAGCCGTCCGATTCCCGGCAAGAGCCGTTTGCGCCCGGCGGTTCCTGCCGCCTATTCCAACCTCGGCGTCGTCCCACAGTGCTTTTTGCCTTTTCTTGGCATAGCGTTGCGGACTTCTTCGCTCCACGGTCTCCGAGTGGTTCATGAAGTGCTAAAAATGGCCTGGAGATTCGCCGTTGCGCTTCCAACTGCATCCAGATAGACGGGCCGCTTCCAATTGCAGCAACGGCGGATCGCCGAGAGAAGCAACTCGTACCGGGAAGCACGCGGCCGTCGAAGCGGTCCCGCCGGAAGAGGACTGACTGGCTTCGGGCGGAACGGGAAATACGAACGCGATCATTGGCGGTGGAGCGGGACGGTTTGCATGAACATGGAGTGGCGAGATAGCCGGTTCGAATGGGCGAAGGGATGGCCATGAGGACGGCGCATACCAAAATGGGCGGGTTCCAAAAGATCCCAGAACCAAGTGCTGCCGAACTGGCTCGGGAATTGTGAGTGCCGCGTGAATGACCGGCAAAAGAACGAAAGGTGGGACTTAATAGTGAACACAGCCTCCAGCACTCGAACCATCGCGTTTCTCGGAGACTACCTGCCGCGCAAGTGCGGCATTGCCACGTTTACATCCGACCTGCTGGGAGCGGTGGCGGCGCACCAGCCCCAAAGCCACTGCTTCGCCGTGCCGGTCAATGACATCGAGGGGTGCTATCGGTATCCGGACGCCGTCCGCTTCGAGATTGAGGAGCAGGATCTGGAATCGTACCGGTGCGCGGCCGACTTCCTGAACTCGAGCGACGTGGACGTTGTCTCCCTTCAGCACGAGTTCGGCATTTTCGGCGGGCCGGCCGGCAGCCACTTACTGGTCCTGCTGCGCGGATTGACCGCGCCAGTCGTCACCACGCTCCACACCGTGCTGCGCACGCCCAACGCCGACCAGCGCCGCGTGATGCGGGAATTGATCGCCCGCTCGACCCGGCTGGTGGTCATGACGGAGCGCGGACGAAACCTCTTGCGGGAGGTGTACCAGGCGCCAGCGGGCAAGATCGATCTGATCCCGCACGGCATTCCCGACGTGCCATTCGCCGCCCCGGATCGTTACAAGGAACAGTTTGGGGTGAGCGGAAAGAAGGTGTTGCTGACCTTCGGGCTGCTCTCGCCGAACAAGGGGATTGAACATGTGCTGAATGCGCTGCCGGATATCGTGGCGGAGTTTCCCGACGTCGTGTATATCGTGCTCGGCGCCACGCATCCCAACGAGCTGCGCACGCGAGGCGACAGCTACCGGCTCGGCCTCGAAGCCCTCGTCAAGAAGAACAAAATCGAGAACCATGTCCTCTTCCATAACCGCTTTGTGGAGCTGAAGGAACTGACCGAGTTCATTGGAGCGGCCGATCTTTACATTACCCCTTATCTGGACGAAAACCAGATCACGTCGGGGACATTGGCGTATGCGTTCGGCGCGGGCAAAGCCGTGATCTCGACGCCGTATTGGCACGCCGCCGAATTGTTGGGGGAGCAGCGCGGCGTGCTGGTGCCATTCGCCGACCCGAAGGCGATTGCGCGCGAGGCGAGCGGGTTGTTGCGCGATGGTGCGCGCCGCCACGCCATGGGCGAGAACGCCTACCAACTGGGCCGCGCGATGGTGTGGAGCAAGACGGCGGGGCGGTATATGCGCTCCTTTGAGATGGCGCGGCGGAAGGGGGCGGCGGCGACACAAAACACCGCGATTGGCGTTCAACGAGCCGACATGGCAGCCTAGATCATTCCATGAAACCAATCAACCTATACCCGCGGCACCGTCATTTTGGACCAGGACCGCACGCAGGCCGCGGCCCGGCCTTTTCGTATCATGAACGGCCAGCGCGCGATTCAGTCTCAAGAAGGCATTGACTCAGTATGAACAGGTGACGGGAACCCTCCTGGAAAGACACAACATCGAGATGTCGGAGGCCATAAATGGGGAAGTTCACGGTGTACCAATCAAATCAGGACATCACTTCGCGTAAGGTTCGTTCACTCCAGCCCTCGCGCGGGAGAATGCCTGCATCCCGGACTAATGGAAAGGTGGTAGAGCAATGAGCGAGAGACCAACACACGGCGAGCAGCCAAGGCTGCCTGCGAATGAACAGGATAGACCCGGCGGAAGTTACGGCATTTTCGGGCGATGGCGTACGCCGAAACTCATCATTCTTGCAGCGGCCGTACTCATTGCCCTCCTGGCTGTCGTCTCCGGCTTAATACAGAAGGGGCTGTGGATGGGGCAACTGGGCTATTCCGGCGTCTTCTGGACACTCCTAACCCTGCGGTGGGGGCTGTTTTGCGCGGCTTTCGTTGTCGCGCTTCTGTACCTGTGGATCAATCTGCGCCTGGCGGCGAGAAACGGCGCCACCTTCCGCGCGGGTCACTTGACCAGCGAGTCTGCCATCGCCGCGCAACTCGACATCCAGATTTCTCCCACGGTCTTCAAGCTGGCCACGGCCGTGGTCGCCGCCGCCACCGCCCTGATCTTTGCGCTTGTCTTCTATGGGCAATGGGATACGTACCTGCGCTTTCGTTATGGCGGATCTTTTGGGTTGTCCGATCCCCTCTTTGGGGTCGATGCCGGGTTTTATCTGTTTCGTCTCCCCTTTTACGAGCTTTTGCAGGGCAGCCTGACCGCATTGGCGCTGATCACACTCCTGGCTGTCCTGGCTGTCTACGCGTACTTCGGGTTACTGCGGTTCAGCCACAGCGCAGAGATGGAGGGCCGGAGCGCGAAGTCCGTTCCGCATCTGTCCACCCTGTTCTTCGTCCTGATCGCCAGTTTTGGATGGGGGTTTTACCTGGATCACTACGAACTCGTCTACTCCACGCAAGGAGTGGTTTACGGAGCCGGGTATACGGCGGATCATGTGACCAGGATCGCCTTGTGGATCATGGTAGGCGCGGCGGCGGCGTTGTGCGCGCTGCTGGCGCTCAATATCTTCCGGCCGCGATTCAGAGCGATAGCGATTGCGTCCGGAATCTACGTGGCCTTGTACTTCATCGCCGTTTTGCTGACGCCGGCCCTCTTCCAGAGGTTCGCGGTACAGCCGAACGAGCTGGCCCGCGAGACTCCGTATCTCAAGAGCAACATAGAATTCACCCGAAAGGCGTTCAGCCTGGACGCGATCCAGGAAACCTCCTACCCGGCGCTGTCGGATCTGACTGCCGAGGTGATTGCGAGAAATCAAGACACCATCCAGAACATCCGTCTGTGGGACTGGCGTCCGTTGCTTCAGATGTACCAACAAGCCCAGGAGATACGGCTCTATTATCAGTTCTACCAGGTGGATGTGGACCGCTACCACTTGCCGGACGGCTATCACCAGGTGATGCTTTCGGCCCGCGAGCTCTCCACGCAACTTCCGGCGGAGGCCCAAACCTGGGTCAACCAGAAGCTGCAATTCACGCATGGTTACGGCCTGGTCATGAGTTTCGTTTCGAAGACCATGGGGGGCGGCTTCCCGCAGTACGTGCTTGAGAATATCCCGCCCGAGTCGGACTACGGCCTGACCGTCAACCAGCCTGCTATCTACTACGGCGAGTCGATGGCTGGATATCGGATCGTGGCGACGGGCGCCAAGGAGTTCGACTACCCCAAGGGGAATCAGAATGTCTATACGAGTTACGCGGGAACGGGAGGCATCCCGCTGGACAGCTTGTGGAAGCGGCTCTTATTCGCCTGGACTCAGGCCGATGTCAATATCCTGTTTACCACCTATCTCAGGCCGGAGAGCAGGATTCAGATCTGGAGGCGGGTTCAGGACCGCGTGCAACAGATCGCCCCGTTCTTACGTCTCGACCAGGATCCGTACGCCGTGGTGAGCGAGGGCAAACAGTACTGGATCCAGGACGCCTACACCGTCTCGGATCACTATCCGTACTCCAGTCCTCATGCGGCGGCCTTTGAGACGGGGCTGAACTACATTCGAAACTCCGTAAAGGTGGTTGTGGACATGTATGACGGAACCGTCCGGTTCTACGTCATGGATCCGAACGACCCCGTCCTGGCGGTTTACCGGCGTGCGTTTCCAGGCGTTTTCATGGATCTGAACCGGCTTTCGGCGGACCTGAAAGCGCACCTGCGGTATCCGGAGGATCTCTTTTCCATCCAGGCCGACCAGTACACAACATTCCACATGACGGTTCCTCAGGTCTACTATAACCGCGAGGACCTGTGGGTGCTTCCCGAAGAGACGTACGCGGGCAAGGTTGCGCCCATGCAGCCCTATTACATTCTGATGAAGCTCCCCGGAAGCGACCAGCTCGAGTACCTCCTGATGACTCCTTTCACGCCTCAGAAACGAAATAACATGATTTCCTGGCTGGCCGCCCGGTGCGATTTCCCCGAGTACGGGAAGATGATCTTTTACGAACTCCCCAAGGAGAAGCTGATCTATGGCCCGATGCAGATCGAGGCGATGATCGATCAGAATACTACGATCGCCCAGCAACTGACCCTCTGGGACCAAAAGGGGTCGAGAGTCATTCGCGGCAACCTGATCGCGGTGCCGATCGAGAACTCCTTTCTGTATGTGGTGCCGCTGTACCTGACCGCGCAAGGCACGGATTTCCCCCAACTTAAGCGCGTAATCGTGATTTCGGGGGACAAAGTGGCGATGGAGCCTACCCTCGATGAGGCAATCGAATCCGTCTTTGGGACGCAGCCACCCCAGAGTGCCGCGCAGGCGCCGCGCGCGCAACCGGGCTTGGGCCAGGCGAGGGCGCAGTTCGATGCGGCCCAGAAGGCCATGCAGCAGGGGGATTGGGGAGACTTCGGCAAGGCGATGGACGCGCTCAAGCGCTTGCTGAACGGGCCGGCACAATAGGCGGCAGGAGGGGGTTCAGGGCGGCGCCGCCGGGTGCAGTGGCGGAGCCCGTCGAATTCGGGTTACGAGACGTGATTTGGAGATGCAATTGCTTTAGGTATGGCGTAAGCGGTTCCGGAACCGTTCGAGACGCGGTTTCACGAGTGGGCGGTGCATTTTGAGCGGGAGTAAGGTGGTTTGAAGATTTTGCGACGGAGGTCGCGATTATGCCGAAGACAGCAGTTGGATTATTTGAGAATCCTGGCCTCGTGGACGAGGTGGTCCGCCAGATCGAGGCCCTTGGTTTTCCTCGAAAAGAAGTGCGCACCCTGGAGCAGCCGACGAGCTTCGAGGTCACCGGTGTGATGAGCTTTCCACGGCTCGATTACCAAGTCACCTTGATTCGCGAGCTGAAGCGGATCGGGACGGCCGAAGCGGCAGCGCACGCTTACCTCGATGGACTGCGCCGCGGAGGGGCCCTGGTCTTAGCGACAGGTTCGGATGAGAAGGTGGATGCCGCCGCGGAGGTCATGAAGCGGAGCGGCGCGTTGGAAATCGAAGAGATCCGCGGTCCCGAACCGCAGTTACAAAGCGCGGTCGGCGAGATCATGGCTCCGGCAGGCGATAGTTCGGTCATGGCCGGGCGGGTCCGCCAGCCGGGCGGCGGCCCGCAGCTTTTCGTGTGGTAGCTGGAGTTGACGTGCGAGCGTGGGGAGTTTCCGGCTTGCCAGCCCGGATCTCGCGCGGAACCGCGACCAAATCGATGGGGAAAGAAAGGAACGGAAGTCATGTCTGAAACGAACTCGGTTGTAGCCATTTACGATACCCACACCCAAGCGGAGGAAGCGGTGAAGGAACTGCAGAGGTCCGGGTTTGACATGAAGAAAATGTCAATCGTCGGCAAGGATTATCATACCGACGAGCACGTCGTCGGATACTATAACACCGGCGACCGCATGAAGTACTGGGGCAAGCTGGGGGCCTTCTGGGGTGGGCTGTGGGGGATGTTGTTCGGCGCCGCTTTCTTCGTCATTCCGGGCATCGGGCCGATCCTGGTAGCCGGTCCGCTGGTCGCCTGGATCATCGGCGGACTGGAGGGCGCCGTGGTCGTGGGCGGATTGAGCGCGCTGGGCGCGGGGCTGTACAGCATTGGCATTCCCAAGGACAGCGTCGTGAAATACGAGGCGGCGCTGAAGTCCGACAAGTTTCTGCTGCTGGCGCATGGCACGGCCGGCGAGGTGGCCCAGGCCAGGGACATCCTGCGGACCATGCACCCCATGGAGGTTACAGTACACGCGGCGGGGCACGAACAACTCGCCTCGGTTTAACGGCAGAGAACAAGTAGAACATTTGAGGAGAAAAATCATGTACAAAAACGTGTTGATCGTATCGATGGCGGGCCTGGGATTGGTCCTGCCCGCATTGGCGTCGGATCGCGACGACGATATTGGGCGCATTCAAAAAGCGACCCAGGTCTTCCACGAGATCATGACCACGCCCGACAAGGGCATTCCCCGCGACCTGCTGGAAAAGGCGAAATGCGTTGCCATCATTCCAGGGGAGGAGAAGCTCGCCTTCATATTCGGCGGCAACTACGGCAGGGGACTGGCGACCTGCCGCACTGGCAGCGGCTGGAGCGCTCCGATGTTCGTGGCTGTCGGGGGCGGGAGCGTCGGCTTCCAGATTGGCGGCTCTTTCACGGACGTGGTGATGCTATTCATGAACGACCATGCCTTGCAAAGCCTGATGGGCGACAAATTCAAGATCGGCGCGGACGCCACCGTGGCGGCCGGGCCCGTGGGGAGACAGGCAACCGCCGGCACGGACGTCAGACTCAACGCGGAGATCCTCAGCTATTCGCGCAGCAAAGGGATTTTTGCCGGGGTCAGCGTGAATGGCGCCGTGGTGCAGGCCGATCATAGCGGAGACAAAGCCATGTACGGCCGCGATGTCACTCACGAGGAAATCCTTCACGGCAAAATTGCGGTTCCCGAGTCGGCGCGAAGACTTGTAGCGGATCTTGGCAGGTACCCCGCACAGCGTTGAGACCCGCGGACAGCGGCATGGCGATGGCGCCGGAGTTTCCCACCCGCCCCGGCGCCGGTGCAAGTGAGCGGTATCCTTAGGTAGAGAGGGGAACTATGCCCGATTCGCCGAGAGTGCCGCCACCGGCTCCGAAACGCATCGGTATGGCCGCCGATCATGGCGGATTCGAGTTGAAGGAGTATCTGGCGGGCAAGCTGCGCGAGGCTCACTATGAAGTGGTCGACTTTGGCGACAGGCCGCCGAAGCCGGACGACGACTATCCGGATTTTGTTGTCCCCATGGCCCGTGCTGTGGCTAGCGGCGAGGTGGATCGCGGCGTAGCCATCTGCGGCAGCGGCGTGGGCGCGTGCATCGCCGCCAACAAGGTGCCGGGCGTGCGGGCGTGCCTGATCCACGAGTGCTTTTCGGCGCGCCAGGGTGTCGAGGACGACAACATGAACACCATCTGCCTGGGCGGCCGCGTGGTGGGGAATGCGCTCGCCTGGGAGTTGGTCGAAATGTTTCTCCAGGCCCGGTTCAGTGGCGCCGCGCGTCACCGGCGCCGTCTGGCTAAAGTGGCGAGGCTGGAATCGAGGAGCGCGGAGCCATGAGTAAACCAGCCCGTGCCAGCCACCCGCTGCACAGTCTCCTGCCCACGGAAATCGAAGGATTCGATTCCCTGGCGGAACTCGCCCTGGATATGCGCTGGTCGTGGAATCACGCCACCGACGAAGTGTGGCGGCAGCTTGATCCCGGCCTGTGGGAGATCACGCATAACCCCTGGGTGGTGCTGCAGACGGCCTCGCGCGACCGGATCGAGAGCGTGTTGGGCGATCCGGTTTTCCGCAAGAACGTGGATGGCCTGGTGGAAGCCAGCCGGCAGGCGGCGGAAGCGCCCGCGTGGTTTCAGAGGAATCACTCGCAGGCTACGCTGACCCGCGCCGCGTATTTCAGCATGGAGTTTATGCTGAGCGAAGCACTGCCCATCTACTCGGGCGGGCTGGGGAATGTGGCCGGCGATCAACTCAAAGCCGCCAGCGACCTGGGCGTGCCGGTGGCCGGCGTGGGACTGCTCTACCAGCAGGGCTATTTTCGCCAGGCGATCGACAAGAACGGGGAGCAGCAGGCCCTCTACCCGTATAACGATCCGGGACAATTGCCGATCGCGCCCTTGCGCCAGCCAAACGGGGAGTGGCTGCGGTTGGAAATCGCGCTGCCTGGTTACTCGGTCTGGGTGCGCGCCTGGCAGGTGAAGGTCGGCAGGGTGAACCTGTACCTGTTGGATAGCAATGACGCGGCCAACTTTCCCGTTCATCGCGGGATTACCAGCGAGCTCTATGGGGGCGGGCCGGAATTGCGCCTCAAGCAGGAAATGCTGCTGGGGATCGGCGGATGGCGGCTGCTGCGCGCGCTGGGGCTCCAACCGGAGGTCTGTCACCTGAATGAAGGGCACGCGGCGTTCGCCGTGCTGGAGCGCGCGCGGACCTTCATGGAAGAGACCGGCCAGCCCTTCGAAGTGGCGCTGGCCGCAACCCGAGCCGGCAATCTCTTCACCACCCACACGGCGGTGGCCGCCGGTTTCGACCGTTTCACTCCGGCCCTCATCGAGCAATACCTGGGCGGGTATGCCGAAAAGAAGCTGGGCCTTGCGCTTCACGATTTGCTGGCGCTGGGCCGGCAGAACGCGGAGGACTCCTCGGAGCCTTTCAACATGGCGTATCTGGCAATCCGCGGGAGCGGGGCGGTGAATGGCGTGAGCCGCCTGCACGGGAAAGTCAGCCGGCGCCTTTTTCTGCCTCTGTTTCCGCGCTGGCCGGAAGAGGAAATCCCGATCGGACACGTGACCAACGGAGTCCACATGCCGACCTGGGACTCGGCTCCGGCCGACGATCTTTGGATGGAAAGCTGTGGGAAGGACCGCTGGATGGGGACGACGGAGACCCTGGACCAGGACATTCGGCGGATCTCCGACGCCAGGCTCTGGCAATTTCGCGCCGCCGCCAGCAAGTCTCTTGTGGAGTATGCCCGCGAACGGTTGTCCCGGGACCTGGACGCGGCAGGCGCGCCGCCCGAGGAGGTGGAAGCCGCGAAGCATTTCTTCAATCCCAACGCCCTGACGCTGGGCTTTGCGCGCCGCTTCGCAACTTACAAACGGCCCAACCTGCTGCTGCACGACCCACAGCGGCTGCTTCGTCTCTTGTCCAATTCCGAGCGCCCGGTGCAACTGGTCATCGCCGGCAAGGCGCATCCGGCAGACCAGGCTGGACAGGCCCTGATTCGGCAATGGATACATTTCATCCGGCGGCCCGAGACGCGCCCGCACGCGATTTTTCTCAGCGACTATGACATGCTTTTGACCGAGCACCTGGTGCAGGGCGTGGATGTCTGGATCAACACGCCACGGCGTCCCTGGGAGGCTTGCGGGACCAGCGGCATGAAGGTGCTGGTGAATGGAGGCATCAATCTATCCGAATTGGATGGCTGGTGGGCGGAAGCGTACACGCCTGAAGTCGGGTGGGCCTTGGGGGATGGCCAGGAACATGGCGAGGACCCGGCCTGGGACGCCGCCGAAGCCGAAGCGCTCTACGACCTGCTGGAACGGGAGGTGATTCCCGAGTTCTATGCGCGCGACGGGGCGGGCATCCCCACGGCTTGGGTGGCGCGGATGCGGAACAGCATGGCGAGCCTGACGCCGCGCTTTTCCGCGGAGCGCGCCGTGCGCGAATACACGGAGCAACACTACCTGCCGGCGGCAGCCGCCTACCGCGATCGCGCGGCGAACAAAGGCGCGGTGGGCGGCCAGGTGGCCGAGTGGCGGCATGTGGTGGGAAAGGAGTGGCCCGCCCTGCGTTTCGGGGAAGTGAAGGTAGAGACCGGCGACGAGCGGCACGTGTTTGAGGTTCAGGTCTATCTCAACGATCTCGACCCGAATGCGGCGCGAGTAGAGATTTATGCCGATGGAATCGACGGCGGCGGCCCCGTGCGGCAAGAGATGGAGCGCGTTCACCAACTGGCAGGCGCGCCGGGAGGCTACGCGTATCGCGCACGGGTGCCCGCGACACGCCCGGCTGCCGACTATACGGCGCGCGTGACGCCGCAACATGCGGGCGTTGCCGTTCCCCTGGAAGCCCCTCGAATCCTGTGGCAGCGTTGATCCGGCTTCGAATGGAGGACCGATATGGAAACTCAACCCTATGAAATCGGCATGGTCGGCCTGGGCGTGATGGGCCGGAATCTGCTGCTGAACATGGCCGGCCACGGTTTCCCGGTGGCGGGGTATGACAAGGATCCCGGCCAGGTCGAGGCGCTACGGAAGGAATCGTCTGAAAGCGGCATCCGCGCCGTGGCCAACATCCAGGAGTTCATCGGGCTGCTGCGCCAGCCGCGCGCGGTCATGATGCTGGTGCCCGCCGGCCCGCCCGTGGATTCCGTGATCGCCGATTTGTCGCCGCACCTCGAACGGGGCGATCTCATCATCGACGCCGGCAACTCCTACTTCAAAGATACGAACCTGCGCGCGCGTAACCTGAGCGGGAAAGGCATTCAATTTCTCGGCATAGGCGTGTCTGGCGGCGAGGAGGGCGCCCGTCACGGCCCGAGCGTCATGCCCGGGGGACCTAAAGAGGCCTACGAGCGGGTCCGCCCGCTGCTGGAGGCCGTCGCTGCCCGGGCCGGCGGAGATCCGTGCGTGGCTTACCTCGGCCCCGGATCGGCCGGGCATTTCGTCAAGACGGTCCACAACGGCATCGAGTACGCCATGATGCAGCTTCTGGCCGAGACATACGACCTGATGAAACGCGGCCTGGGCTTGCGCGACGACGAACTGCGCGACGTGTACGACACCTGGAATCAAGGGGAACTCAACGGCTACCTGGTGGAGATCACCAGCCGCATCTTCGGCAAGGTCGACAAGGCGACGGGCAAGCGGTTGATCGATGAAATCCTGGACGTGGCCAAACAGAAAGGCACCGGGATGTGGACCTCGCAAAGCGCAATGGAACTCCAAGTGCCCATCCCAACGATCGACCTCGCGGTCGCAATGCGGGATTTGTCCGTGTTTGAAAAGCAACGCGAGACGGCCGGCGAAATCTACCAACGGCCCACCCCGGTGTTTGGCGGCGGCCGCAAACACTTCCTCGATCGACTGGGGCACGCGCTGTATGTCGCGGTGATCGCCGCATACGCACAGGGCATGGCAGTTTTGGCGGCGGCGTCGGACAAGTATGGGTACAGCCTCGATCTCGAAACCGTGGCGCGCATCTGGCGGGGCGGCTGCATTATCCGCACAGCCTTGCTGGAGGACGTCCGGATGGCATATCGCAACCAGCCCGGCCTGCCGAATCTGCTGCTGGCGCCGGAGCTGTCGAAAAAGGTCATGGCCAACCAGGAGCATTTGCGCCGCGTCGTCCGCGCTGGAATCGAGCTGGGTTTGCCCGTCCCCTGTTTCATGGCGGCGCTGGGCTACTTCGACGCCTACCGTAGCGCCTGGCTGCCGGCCAACCTGATCCAGGCCCAGCGCGACTACTTTGGGGCGCACACCTACGAGCGCATCGACGTCAAAGGCACATTTCACGCGGACTGGACGAAGGGTTGAGAGCCATGAAAACGAACGACCGGCTCGAACCAAACATATTCGTCATCTTCGGCGGAGCGGGCGACCTGACCTGGCGGAAATTGATGCCGGCCCTGTTCGACCTTTCCCAGAGCCATAGCATTCCAGTTCATTTTTCGATTATCGCCGTGGACCGCGTCGAACTCGGCGAAAACGCCCTGCGCACGCGTCTGCATGAGGGAGTCCGGAAGTTCGCGCGCAGCGGGAGGACCGCCGACGCCGGGTGGAACGAGTTCTCCCGGCATATCCACTACTTGCAGGGCGATTTCAAGAGCAACGCGACTTACCAGGAACTCAGCGACCAATGCGTAAGCCTGGAAAAGGAGTGGGGATCGAAGGCGCAACGCATTTTCTACATGGCCACGCCGCCCTCCCTGTTTGGCGAAATCCCTTCCTTCCTGAACTACGCCGGCCTGGCGGCCGACCCGGAGCGGTCGCGAATCGTCATCGAGAAACCCATTGGGTACGACCTGGAGTCGGCACTGGCACTCGACCGCGCACTCGCCAGCCGTTTTCAGGAATCTCAAATTTTCCGCATCGACCATTACCTGGGCAAAGAGACGGTACAGAACATCCTGGCGTTCCGTTTTGCCAATCCGCTGTTCGAGCCGATTTGGAACCGGCGCTATGTGGACTACGTCACGATTACCGTCGCCGAAGAGGTGGGCGTGGAACATCGCGGCGGCTATTACGACGGGGCCGGTGCACTGCGCGACATGGTGCAGAATCACATGTTGCAACTGCTCTGTCTGGTGGCGATGGAGCCGATGGTCTCCTTCGAGGCGGACGAAATTCGCAACAAGAAAGTCGATGTGCTGCACGCGATTCGGCCTATTCCGTACGACGCGGTGAATCAAGCCACGGTTCGCGGGCAGTACGGCGACGGTTGGATCGGCGGCAAGAAAGTGCGCGCTTATCGCGAGGAAGACGGCGTACCGCCCGATTCACGGACGGAGACGTTTGCGGCGTTGCGGCTGTTCGTCGACAACTGGCGCTGGCAAGATGTGCCATTCTATCTCCGCACCGGCAAACGCCTGCCCCGCCAGGTTTCGGAAATCGCCATCCAGTTCCGGGCGGTTCCACATCAGGCGTTTCCACCAGAGGCGACTCTCGATTGGCAGCCGGCGCGCCTCGTCATGTCGATTCAGCCCGACGAAGGCATCGTCCTGCGTTTTCAGGCAAAACACCCTGGACCGAAGATGGTGTTGCAGCCGGTGGACATGCAATTCAGCTATCGCGAGAGCTTCGCCACGCGATCCGCGGAGGCCTACGTGACGCTGCTCTGGGATGTGATCGGCAACGATGCCACGTTGTTCATGCGCGCCGACCAGGTCGAAGCCGCATGGCGGCTGTTAATGCCGGTGCTGGAAGCGTGGAAGGCGAGTCCCCCCAGCGACTTCCCCAATTACGCCGGCGGCACTTGGGGGCCGGACGCCGCCCAAGGCCTGCTCGTTCATCCAGGACACAGTTGGCCGCTCCCCATGGAGTTGGCCGGACGCCGCACAGGAGAGGACTCATGACCCGGCACAATATTCCGATCGGCAGGATTCTGGGAATCCCAATTGCATTGGATTATTCCTGGTTCCTGATCTTTGGGCTGCTCACCTGGATGCTGGCGGGCAGTTACTATCCCGTCGAGTTTAGAAACTGGCCGCCGCTACTGTATTGGCTCATGGGCGCCACCACCGCAATCATGCTCTTTGTGAGCGTGCTCCTCCACGAACTGGGACATTCGGTAATCGCTCTGCGGTTCAAGGTGCCGGTGCGCAGCATCACGCTATTCATCTTCGGCGGCGTGGCGCAGATTGGCGCGGAACCGCCCAGCGCCAAGGCGGAATTCCTCATCGCCATCGCCGGACCGATCGTGAGCCTGGCTCTGGCGGTGTTGTTTACGGTGTTGAAGCCCGCGGTGGCCGCCGTCGAGCCCTTGTGGGGTTTGGTGAAGTACCTGGCTTATATCAACTTCGCGCTGGTGCTTTTCAATTTGATCCCAGGCTTTCCGCTGGATGGCGGCCGTGTGTTCCGTGCCGCCGTCTGGGCCGCCACGAAGGACATGCGCCGGGCCACGCTCATCGCCGCCAACACGGGGCGGTTCTTTGGTTTCGCATTCATCTTCCTCGGCGTCTGGCAGATGCTCGGGGGAAACTTCGGCAACGGGCTATGGATCGCCTTCATTGGCTGGTTTCTCGACAATGCCGCCTCGGCGCAGGTGCATCAAGTGGTATTTCAGGGTCTGCTGGCGGGTCACACGGTTTCGCAGGCCATGAGCAGTCACTGTGCCTCCGTCCCGGCGGACCTGACGTTGCAGCAACTCGTGGATGAACACATTCTGGGCAGCGGCCGCCGCTGCTTCCTCGTCCAGCGCGGAGCGAATGCCGTTGGCCTGATGACCCTGCACCGGATCAAGGAAGTGCCGCGGCAGGACTGGGCAACGACAAGTGCGGCCGAGGTCATGCTTCCCCTGGAGCAATCGAAACGCACGGACCCTGGCAGCGGGCTATGGACTGCCCTCCAGCAGATGGACCGCGACGGGGTCAACCAGCTCCCGGTGATGACCGGCAGCCAGGTGGTCGGCATGTTAAGCCGAGAGGATGTCATCGCTTTTCTGCGCACGGTGCAGGAACTGGGGGCTTGAGAATGCCGGTCACCGCATTGTTTCTGGATATCGGGGGTGTCCTGCTCACCAACGGGTGGGATCACAATGCCCGCGAGCTGGCTGCGAAGACCTTCGATCTGGACTTGGCCGAGATGGAGGACCGGCATCACCTGACCTTCGACACCTACGAGGAGGGAAAGCTCACGCTGGAAGAGTATTTAGGCCGGGTGGTCTTCTACCAAAAGCGGCCGTTCACCCGGGATCGGTTTCGGCGCTTCATGTTCGCGCAATCGAAACCTTACCCCGAGATGATCGAGCTGGTGACTCAGCTCAAGGTCCGGCACGGGCTGAAGATCGCCGTGGTCAGCAACGAAGCGCGCGAACTGAACGCGCATCGGATTCGGAAGTTCAAGCTGGCGAGGTTTGTGGATTCTTTTGTTTCCTCCTGCTTCGTCCATGTGCGCAAGCCCGACGCGGAGATTTTCCGGCTGGCGCTGGATATCGTCCAGACGCCAGCCCGGCAAGTGGTCTATATCGAAAACACCCCGATGTTCGTCCAGATCGCGGAAGGAATGGGGATTCGGAGCATTCTTCACACGGATTACAAGTCCACCTGTGCGAAACTGGCTTCGTTGGGATTGGAGAATGCAGACGCCACATAATAGCGTCGCCCGCAAGCGGACAATGGGCAAGCTAGAGCATGCCCCACCAAGTGGGGCATGCTTTAGCTTGGCCGTTCTTTCACGGCTTCTGGCGGGAGCCATGGGGCAGGTTGTCTCGTGACAGCGCCCGACCAATGCATCCTGACGATCAATGGCGGGTCGTCGAGCATCAAGTTCGCGCTGTACCAGGTAGGCGAGCCCCTGAAGCGAACGCTTCATGGAACGGTGGATCGCATCGGCATGAGCGGGACCAATCTGACGTTCGACGACCCGGCCACGAATCGGCGGGACAGCCGCGGCCTCGACGCTTCCAACCACAAATCGGCGGCGACTTTTCTGATGGATTGGCTGGAAGAGCAGCATGGTTTCGACGCGGTGCGGGCCGTGGGGCACCGCGTAGTCCACGGCATGCATCACACCGCGCCCGTGCTGGTCACGCGGGAATTACTGGATGAGCTGCGTCGCATCAGCCCGTACGACCCGGACCATCTGCCCAGCGAGATCGAACTGATCGAGACGTTCCGCCAGCGTCATCCGAAACTGCCCCAGGTAGCCTGTTTCGACACGGCTTTCCACCGCACCATGCCGCGGGTTGCCAAGCTGCTTGCCATCCCGCGCCGCTACTACGCGCAGGGTGTGCAGCGCTACGGCTTCCACGGTTTGTCCTATGCCTACCTGATGGAAGAACTCGCGCGCCTGGGCGACCCGGCGGCCACCGCCGGCCGCGTCATCCTCGCGCATCTGGGCAACGGCGCAAGCCTGGCCGCGGTGCGCGACGGCAAGAGCATCGACACCAGCATGGGCTTCACTCCCACGGCGGGATTGGTGATGAGCACCCGCTCCGGCGATTTGGATCCTGGCGTGGCGCCGTACCTGGCGCGAACCGGCCACATGACCACGGAACAGTTTTACGCAATGGTCAACCACCGCTCCGGCCTGCTCGGGGTTTCGGAGACCAGCTCCGACATGCGGGACCTGCTCGCGCGGGAAGCCCATGACATCCGGGCCGCGGAAGCCGTGGCGCTGTTCTGCTATCAGGCGAAAAAGTGGATCGGCTGGTTCGCCGCCGCGCTGGGCGGCTTGGATACGCTGGTGTTCGCGGGAGGCATCGGCGAACATGCGCCGCCGGTCCGCGCGCGCATCTGCGATGGACTGGGCTTCCTCGGCATCGAACTCGACGATCCGCGCAATGCGGGCAATGCGGCAGTGATTTCCACCGGCGCCAGCCGCGTCGCGGTTCGCGTCATTCCAACGGACGAAGATCTGATGATTGCGCGCTCGGTGCGCCGCATTCTCGAAACCGAAGCGGTGAATGAACCATGACAACCAACACGCTCACTCCGGAACTGCTCCGCAAGATGGACGCCTACTGGCGCGCCGCCAACTATCTGTCGGCCGGGCAGATTTATCTGTACGACAATCCGCTGCTGAAGCGGCCACTGACTCTGGCGGATGTGAAGCACATGCTGCTGGGACACTGGGGCACCACCCCCGGGCAGAACTTCATTTACGCGCACTTGAACCGGGTCATCAAGAAATACGACCTCGACATGATTTACGTCTCCGGTCCCGGACACGGCGGCCCGGCGGTGGTGGGCAACACGTACCTGGAGGGCACCTACAGCGAGATCTATCCGAACATCAGCCAGGATGAGGCCGGACTGCGGAAGCTGTTTCTTCAGTTTTCTTTTCCGGGAGGGATTCCCAGCCACGCCTCGCCGGAGTGCCCGGGTTCGATCCATGAGGGCGGCGAGTTGGGTTACTCGCTCAGCCACTCGTTTGGAGCGGTGTTCGACAATCCCGATCTGGTGGTCGCCTGCGTGGTAGGCGATGGCGAGGCGGAAACCGGACCGCTGGCCACGGCCTGGCATTCCAACAAGTTTCTCGACCCGGCCACGGACGGCGCGGTGCTGCCGATTCTGCACCTGAACGGCTATAAGATTTCCAACCCGACCGTTCTGGCACGCATCACGCGCGAGGAATTGGAGCAGTTGCTGCGCGGCTACGGGTGGACGCCCTACTTCGTCGAGGGTCACGAGCCCGCGCCGATGCATGAAGCCATGGCCGCGACGCTCGACACGGCCATCGAGCGCATCAGGGAGATCCAGCGGGACGCGCGCGTCAATGGGAACATTGCCCGTCCGCGCTGGCCGATGATCGTCCTCAATTCACCGAAGGGATGGACCGGGCCGAAGATCGTCGATGGGTTGCAAGTGGAAGGCACATTCCGCGCGCACCAGGTACCGATTTCCGACCCTGCCACCCATCCCGAACACCTCAAGCTGTTGGAAGACTGGCTGCGGAGCTACCGGCCGGAGGAACTGTTCGACGAGCAGGGCCGCCTGAAACCGGAGCTGGCCGAACTGGCGCCCAAGGGTGAACGACGCATGGGCGCGAACCCTCACGCGAATGGTGGAATGCTGCTGCGCGATCTCCGCATGCCGGACTTCCGCGACTACGCGGAGGCTGTGCCCTCGCCGGGAGTTGGCGGCATCGGCGACACGCATGTGCTCGGGCGCTTTCTGCGCGATGTGGAGAAGCTGAACACTGAGCAGCGAAACTTCCGCGTGTTTGGCCCCGACGAGACGCTCTCCAATGGCCTGGAGGCGCTCTTCGAAGCGACGGAGCGCCAATGGGATGCCGCGACCGTGCCCAACGACGAGTTTCTAGCGCCCGCAGGACGCGTGATGGAAATGCTCAGCGAGCACCAATGCGAGGGCTGGCTGGAAGGCTACCTTCTCACTGGCCGCCATGGACTTTTCAACTGCTACGAGGCGTTCATCCACATTGTCGATTCCATGTTCAACCAGCACGCCAAGTGGCTGAAAGTGACATTGGGCCTGCCCTGGCGGCGCAAGATTGCGTCGTTAAACTACCTGCTGGCCTCGCACGTCTGGCGGCAGGATCACAACGGCTTCACGCACCAGGACCCCGGTTTCATCGACCTCGTCGTCAATAAGAAGGCCGAGGTGGTGCGGGTTTACCTTCCACCGGATGCCAACTGCCTGTTGTCGGTAATGGACCATTGCCTGCGCAGCCGCCACTACGTCAACGTGGTCATCGCGGGCAAACATCCGGCGCCGCAGTGGCTCTCCATGGACGCCGCCGTCAAGCATTGCACGGAGGGCATCGGCATCTGGCAGTGGGCCAGCAACGACCAGGGCATGGCGCCCGACGTGGTGATGGCCTGCTGTGGCGACGTGCCCACGCTGGAGACTCTGGCCGCCGTCTCGATCATGCGCGAGCATCTGCCCACCCTGAGAATCCGGGTGGTCAACGTCGTCGACCTGATGAAGCTACAGCCGCAATCCGAGCACCCGCACGGGTTGAGCGACACGGATTTCGACGAGCTCTTCACCAAGAACAAGCCGGTCATCTTCGCCTTCCATGCTTACCCGTGGTTGATTCACCGGCTGACCTACCGGCGCACCAACCACGACAACATCCACGTGCGCGGTTACAAAGAGGAAGGGACCATCACCACGCCCTTCGACATGACCGTGCTGAACGAGCTGGATCGCTTCCACCTGGTAATGGACACCATCGACCGCGTGCCTCGGACTGGCGACAAGGGCATCTACCTGAAGCAGCAGCTCAAGGACAAACTGATCGAGCACAAGCAATACATCGACAAGAACGGCGAAGACATGCCGGAAATCCGTAACTGGAAATGGAGTAACCCGAAATGAAAACGCAAGAGCTGATAGACACCGCGAGGGCGATGGTCGCCGGCGACAAGGGCCTGCTGGCGATGGACGAAAGCACTCCGACCTGTAACAAACGATTTGCCAAGTTGGGAATTCCCCTGACTGTGGAGGCGCGGCGCGCCTGGCGGGAGTTGATCGTGACCACGCCCGGTCTCGGGGAGTCCATTAGTGGCGCGATCCTCTTCGACGAGACGATCCGCCAACACAAGAAGGATGGCACTCCCTTTGTCAAAGTCCTTACCGATGCGGGAATCATTCCGGGCATCAAAGTCGATACCGGCGCCAAGGACCTGGCGGGTCATCCCGGAGAGAAAGTCACCGAAGGTCTGGACGGATTGCGCGACCGTCTACAGGAATACTTTCAGATGGGTGCGCGTTTTGCCAAGTGGCGCGCGGTGATTGCCACGGGCCCGGGCATTCCCAGCCGGGCTGCGATCGAGGCCAACGCGCAGGCGCTGGCTCGCTATGCCGCATTGTGCCAGGAAGCCGGACTGGTTCCCATCGTGGAGCCGGAGGTGCTGATGGAGGGCGAGCATACCCTCGCGCGCTGCGGCGAGGTAACGGAGGAAGTCCAGCGCACGGTTTTCAGCCGGCTTTACACACAAGGGGTGCTGCTGGAGGGCATGATCCTGAAGCCCAATATGGTGCTTCCCGGCGCGGCCTGCCCCACGCAAGAAACGGTGGACGCGGTGGCCGGCGCCACGGTGAGGTGTCTGTTGCGGGCCGTACCCGCCGCCGTTCCGGGGGTTGCGTTCTTGTCGGGCGGGCAATCCGCCGAACTGGCTTCGGCCCGTTTGAATGCCATGAATGCCGGATTCAAATCCCGACTGCCTTGGGCGTTGGCGTTTTCCTTTGCCCGCGCCATCCAGCAACCGGCTATGGAGATCTGGCGCGGCGAAGAGGCGCACGTGTTGGCGGCGCAGCAAGCTTTGTATCATCGAGCCAGGTGCAACCGGGCTGCGCGCCGCGGCGAATACAATGCCGCGATGGAAAGAGCATGAAGATAGAGTAATGGCCGGCGACATGCTATGAGTCAAACCCTTCTGTATCCCCTGCGATTCGAACCGCTCTACGAGTATCGGCTCTGGGGCGGCCGGCGTTTGGCCGGCGTGCTTACCGCACCGCTGCCGGGCACCGGACCTATCGGCGAGGCGTGGGTGCTGAGCGACCGCGAAGACCATCCGAGCCGTGTTGCCGATGGTCCTCTCAAAGGGCGAACTATCGCTCAACTGCTGGCGCAGTTTCCAGAAGAGGCGATGGGAAGGCTGGCCGGGCGTTTCCGCCGATTCCCCCTGCTGCTGAAGTTTCTCGACGCACGGGAAATGCTCTCGGTGCAGGTGCATCCGGCGGATACGCACACGGACCTGCTGCCGGCGGGCGAGGCCGGGAAGACCGAAGCCTGGGTAGTGCTGGAGGCGGGGCCGGAAAGCCGCATCTATGCGGGGCTGAAGCCAGGCACCACCGCGGACGATCTGCGGCGTGGTCTCGCGAATGGAACGGTGGCGGACCGCCTCGCCTGTCTCACCCCCAAGCCCGGCGACGGCGTCTTCATACCGGCGGGGACGGTTCACGCTTTGGGCGGGGGCGTGGTGGTGTTCGAGGTTCAGCAGAACAGCGACGTGACGTTTCGCTTGTACGACTGGAACCATGTGGACGCAAAGACAGGCAAGCCACGCGCGCTCCAGGTGGATCGGGCGCTGGCCTGCATTGACTTTGGGAAGTGTGCGGGTGGCCTGGCGCCGCCCGTGGTGGAGGCAACGGAGCCGGTGGAACGCGAGCGGCTCTTCGACTGCGATCACTTCCGGTTGTGGCGCCTGCGCGGAGACTCGCCGTTTGCCGTCGGCGCGCCGAGTGTGCCGCGCGTGCTGGTATGCATTGCGGGCTCGGGAGCGGTCGAGCACGGCGGCGCCACTTATGCCGTGGCAAAAGGCGACATATACCTGTTGCCGGCGGTGGTCGGCGCGTGCACGTTTCAACCGCGCGGCCGAGTGAACGTGCTGGAAATCGAGGTACCGGAATGAAAAAGCTGATTGTCTACGATCTGGACGGCACCCTGGCCGAGAGTAAGTCGTCTGTTGACGCCGAAATGTCGCGACTGCTGCACGACCTTCTCGGTGTCGTCAAAGTGGCCATCATTTCCGGCGGAGATTGGCCGCAGTTTGAAAAACAGGTGCTCGCCTATCTGCCGCATGACGAAAGCCTGGTGAATCTATCCCTTCTTCCTACATGCGGAACGAAGTTCTTCCAGTACACAGGGGATTGGAAGAAAATCTATTCGGAAGATTTCACCGCGAATGAAAAACAGAAAATAACCGATTCTCTGGAGAAGGCGATCGGACAAGCGGGCTACAAGGTTGAAAAGGTCTGGGGGGAAGCGATTGAAGACCGGGGAAGCCAGATCACCTATTCCGCATTAGGTCAGCAGGCGCCCTTGGCGGAAAAGGAGAAGTGGGACCCCGATTTCACCAAGCGGAAGAACATCAAGGCGATTCTCGACACCTTGATTCCCGAGTTCTCCGTCCGGATGGGTGGCTCGACATCCATCGATGTCACTAAACCGGGCATTGACAAGGCTTACGGAATCCGAAAACTAAGAGACGTTCTTGGCATTACATTGCAGGAAATGATTTTCATCGGGGATGCCTTGTTCCCGGGCGGGAACGACTATCCGGCTGAACAAGCGGGGGTTGTGTCTATCCCGGTTCGAGGCCCTAATGAGACTAAACCGGTTACCAAGGCAATCATCGCTTGTTTAGCCGGCGACCAGCGGGCGGTGTGAGCGAAATAGCGGAGCCGGACAACGCCGGACACCGCGAGCGGCGCACCGCTAAAGGATAACAGTAGGTCTCTACATGATCACATAGGAGGAATAATGACGAGCAACGACAAGATTGAAAGTGTATTCCCGCATGTCCTACCGCCCCTGCCCTACGCGGATAACGCGCTGAGCCCCGTAATCTCGGGACATACGATTGGCTTCCATTACGGCAAGCACCACAAGGCATATGTCGATAACCTGAACAAGCTGATAGCGGGGACGGAGTTTGCGGACGTTCCGTTGAAATCTATCGTCACCCGGACAGCCGGCAAAGCCGACAAGTCCGCGATCTTCAATAATGCAGCGCAAGATTGGAACCACACGTTCTACTGGCGCAGTCTGCAACCGAACGGCGGGGGTGAACCGCCCGCGGCGTTGATGCGAAAAATCGAGGCTTCCTTCGGCAAATTGGATGTATGCAAGAAGGAGTTGGCGGCCGCGGCAACCACCCAGTTCGGAAGCGGCTGGGCGTGGCTGGTGGCGGACGGCGACAAGCTCAAGGTGGTCAAGACCGGCAATGCGGAAACGCCGATGACCACTGGCCTGAAGCCGCTATTGACCATCGACGTATGGGAACACGCCTACTACCTGGATTACCAGAACCGGCGCGCCGACTATGTCAACGCGGTGCTGGATAAGCTGATCAACTGGGAGTTTGCGGCGGAGAACCTTGGCTGACGGCCGCGTGGACGGAGTGGACAAACCACCTTAGGAGGATCGACATGCCGCAGTTTGGATCGCCCTTTTCAGGGCTGGCAAACGACAGGAAGCTTACAGATGAGGAACTCGTCAGAGCGATTCGCTTCATGGTAGCCGCGGATTACGAAGCGATTCAGTTGTACATGCAGCTTGCCGAGTCGACCGGCAACCAGCTTGCCGTGGAAGTGCTCAAGGACAGAGCGGACGAGGAACGTGTACACGCCGGTCCCAAGACCACCGCCAAGCGCCGGCGGGAATCGATTTTATCCGCAAGCTGCTAACGAAGTGACATTTGAACTATGGCCTCCGCCAAGGATGTCCCGGCTCCGGCCGGCCTCACCAGCGATGAAGCCCGCCGCCGGCTCGAGAAGTCCGGTCCAAACGCAGTGCCCGACACGGCGATGCATCCATTGCGCAGGGTGCTGACCAAGTTCTGGGCGCCGGTTCCATGGATGCTCGAGGCTGCGATCGGGCTCGAGGTTGCCCTCGGCAAGTACGTCGAGGCTGCCATCATCGCGCTCCTCCTGGCCTTCAACGCTGCGCTCGGGTTCTTTCAGGAAGGGCGCGCTCAGGCGACGCTGGCCGCGCTGAAATCGCGGCTCGCGTTGAACGCGGCGGTCAAGCGCGATAATGTCTGGACAAATGTCCTCGCTGCCGAATTGGTGGTCGGGGATGTAGTGAAGCTATCGCTCGGCGCCGTGGTTGCCGCCGACGTGCGCCTCACCGAGGGATCGGTGCTGCTCGACCAATCCATGCTCACCGGTGAATCCGTGCCCCTCGAAGCTGGCGCCGGCTTCGAAACTTATGCCGGAGCGCTGGTGCGGCGCGGTGAAGCGGTTGCGGAGGTCACGGCGACCGGCGCGCGCACAAAGTTTGGACGCACCGCGGAGCTGGTGCGCAGCGCGCACGTCGAAAGTTCCCAGCAGAAGGCCGTTCTGCGCGTGGTGCGCAATCTCGCCATGTTCAATGGCATCCTCATCGTGATGCTGGTGGGGTATGCCTGCGCTCTCAAGCTGCCGCCCGGTGAGATCGTTCCTCTGGTGCTCACGGCGGTTTTGGCATCTATCCCCGTAGCGCTGCCGGCTACCTTTACCCTTGCGGCCGCGCTCGGCGCGCGGGCTCTGGCACATCTGGGCGTCCTTCCGACGCGGCTCTCCGCGGTGGATGAAGCGGCCAGCATCGACGTGCTGTGCGCCGATAAGACCGGCACGCTCACGCAAAATGAACTGACTGTAACCGCCGTCCATCCCATGTCCGGCTTCGACGAGGCGCACGTGTTGGGACTGGCTGCCCTGGCGAGTTCCGACGGCGGGCAAGATCCGGTAGACGGGGCCATCCGCGCCGCCGCCGGCAAGAACACGGCCCCCGATCTGCCGAAACCGATCAAGTTCGTTCCGTTCGATCCTGGGACGAAGATGTCCGAGGCGACGGCCGCCGATCCGGGCGGCGCCGCCGTGCGCGTGGTCAAGGGGGCCTTTACCGCGGTCCTGGGCCTCGCGCCACCATCGCCCGATGCGTCCACGACAGCCAACCAACTCGAGGCACAGGGCTTCCGCGTTCTGGCCGTCGCGGTGGGCCCGCCAGCGGCGCTGAAACTTGCCGGGATCATCGCTCTCAGCGATTCGCCTCGAACGGATTCGGCGGCGCTCATCGCGGAGTTGCGCACGTTGGGCGTCCGCACCGTAGTGGTGACGGGCGATGCCCCGGCGACGGCGGCGATTGTGGCTCGCGCGGTGGGCCTCGATGGAGCAGTCTGTCCACCCGGACCAATCCCCGATGCTGTGCGCCCGGAGGAATTCGCTGTTTTTGCCGCCGTCCTCCCGGAGGGAAAGTATAACCTTGTCAGGGCGTTTCAGAAGAGCGGCCACATTGTTGGTATGTGCGGCGACGGCGCCAACGATGCGCCCGCTTTGCGCCAGGCGCAGACGGGGATCGCGGTGTCGACTGCCACCGATGTCGCCAAGTCGGCGGCCGGCATCGTGCTCACCAAACCAGGCCTCGGCGGTATCGTCGCTTCGGTAAAGGAAGGGCGCGTCATCTTCCAGCGCATCCTGACTTATGCCCTAAACTCGGTTACTAAGAAAATCGTGCAGGTGCTCTTCCTGGCGGTGGGTCTGGTCATGACCGGACACGCCATCCTGACTCCCATGCTGATGGTCATTATCATGCTCACCGGCGACCTTCTCGGCATGTCCTTGACCACTGACAACGTGCGGCCGTCCCCCACGCCCAATGCCTGGCGAATCGGCGCATTGACGGTCGCGGGTATCTTCATGGGAACCGCCGAGCTGGTCTTTTGCACGGCTGTTCTGGCCATCGCCAAATTCCGCCTGGGTTTTGCAATCGAGACGCTAAGAACTGTGGCCTTCGTGGCCATCGTGTTCGGCAATCAAGCGACCACCTATACCAATCGGGAACGCCGCCATCTGGGGTCCTCTCCTCCAAGCCTGTGGCTGGTTGGGTCGTCTGTAATCGATGTGCTGATAGCCTCGACGTTGGCGGCTTGCGGAATCGCCATGCTTCCTCTGCCTGTATCCGTGATAGGAGGGACATTCGTGGCGGCAGCGGTCTTTGCATTCATCGCGGACTTTGCCAAAGTCCCCGTATTCCATCGCCTCGGGATCGCAGGCTGACAGACGACGAAAGGCGATCGTCTGTCCTACGGATGCAGCCGGTACAACATGCGCGGGAAGGCGATGGTCTCGCGGATGTGTTCCAGGCCGCAGATCCAGGCCACGCAGCGCTCGATTCCCATGCCGAAGCCGCCGTGCGGTACGGTGCCGTACTTGCGCAGATCGATGTACCACTGGAAGGCCTCTCGCGGCAGGTTGTGCTCCTGGATGCGCTGGAGCAGCAACTCCGGGTCGTGGATGCGCTGGCCGCCGCCGATGATTTCTCCGTAACCTTCGGGCGCCAGAACATCCACGCCCAGCACCAAGTCCGGCCGCTCGGCGTCCGGCTGGAAATAGAACGCTTTGAACGAGGCCGGGAAACGGTCCACCATGATGGGCCGCTGGCGATCTTCGGTAAGCAGCGTCTCGTCGGTGCCGCCGAAATCGCCGCCCCACTGGATCTCGCTGCCCTTCGAGTGCAAAATCCCGATGGCGTCGTCGTAGCTCATCCGCGGAAACGGCGCCTGGATGGCTTCCAGCTTCGCGACGTCGCGCTCCAGGCGCTTCAACTCCTCGCGCCGGTTCTCAAGCACGCGCCCGACAATGAAGACGATCAACTCCTCCGCCACGCGCTTCACGTCTTCCAGCGTGGCGTAGGCCATCTCCGGCTCCACCATCCAGAACTCGGTGAGGTGGCGCCGCGTCTTGGATTTTTCGGCGCGGAAGGTCGGTCCAAAGCAGTAGACCTTGCCGAAGGCCATGGCGGTGGCTTCGTTATAGAGCTGGCCGGATTGCGTGAGGAAAGCCTTGTCGTTCTCGAAGTAATCCACTTGGAACAGCGTGGTGGTTCCCTCGCAGGCCGCCGGCGTGAAGATGGGGGTATCCACCAGGGTGAAGCCGTGCGAGTCGAAATAGTCGCGCACCGCCTTGATTACTTCGTGGCGCACGCGGATGATGGCGTGCTGGCGCTGGCTGCGCAGCCACAGGTGGCGATGGTCCATCAGAAAATCGGTGCCATGCTCCTTGGGCGTGATCGGATACGGGTCGCTTTCCGGCACGCGCTGCACCACTTCCAGGTTCTCCAGGTCCATCTCGAAACCGCCCGGTGCGCGCTGCTCGGCGCGGATTTTGCCGGTGACGATGATGGAGGATTCCTGGGTCAGGTTCTTGACAGTCTCGAACAGCTCCTCCGGCAGGGCGGCCTTCACGGCCACGCATTGCATCAGGCCGTAGCCGTCGCGAAGGATCGGGAAGGCGATCTTTCCGGAGCGGCGCAGGTTGTATAGCCAGCCGGCGATCTGGACGCTTTCGCCGGCGTGCCGGGCGGCTTCGGCGATGGTGATTCGCGGGATCGTGCTCATTGGTTTTCCAGCCGGTCGAACACTTCCTTCACGCTCTCGAGCGGATTCGTCATCCCGGGCTGCTCTGTCAGCTCCAGCAGCAGCGGATACCGATCTTCGCGGCTGCGCAGCAATCGCATAGCGTTCCTCCAGTCGATGCCGCCGCCTTCCAACACGAAGGGAAACAAGTGGCTGTCCTCCGTTCCGTTATTGTCGTGCACGTGCGTGGAACGGATGCGGTCTTTCATCAGGTTGAAGGCCTTCTCGATTCCTTCGTTCATGTGCGCGTGGCCCAGGTCGAAGGCGTAATTCAACCCGATGTGAGTCAGATCCTCGAATTGCAGAAGCCGCGCGGCGCTGGCCAGTTCGTTGGGAATGTTCTCCAGCAGGATCTCCACCCCGCGCTGCCGGGCGAACAGGTTCAGCTCCTCGAGCGCGGCGAAGGCCGCGTCGAACTTGCGCAAGTCGAACTCCTCGCCGGCGACGCCGATGTGCTGCACCAGGTGCCGGAAGGGAACCACTTCGGCGATATCCAGCGCGCGCTTGATCTCATCCACCATCTCCAGGCGCCGCCCTTTCACCAGCTCGGTGATGGAGATGACCGCGTGCGGGCCGGAGCGGCCCCAGATTTCGTCGGTGTACATAGGCGCGTGCAGCGCGTGCAACTTGATCTGGGAGTCTCGAAACCAGTAGCCCAATTCCGCCACCTGCGCCTTGTCGCGATAATCCAGGTGCTGGCGCGCGCAGAAGATCTCCACGGCGGGGATGCCCGCCTGCTCGATCCGGCTCAGCAGCGCGACAGTGAGGCGATGATTGACGAACAGGTGCGTCGAGAGTGCGTGGTTCATTTCGTGTCAGTATCCTTCCGCCGTGGCCTCGGTGCGCGGATCGGGCGCGCCTTCCAGCCACCCGTTGTCGAACCCGATGGCCGCCACTTCGCCCTGCGCGGTCACGGGTTTCACCGTGTAGCCGCGTTTTTCGAGCAGCGCGATGGTGTCCGGCGAGTAGCCCGGCTCCAGGCGCAGCTCGTCCGGCATCCACTGGTGATGGAAGCGCGGCCAGTTCACGGCGTCTTGCACGTTCATGCCGAAATCCAGCACGTTGACGATCACTTCGAGCACCGTGTTGATGATGGTTGGGCCGCCCGGCGATCCCAGCGCGAGGTACGGCTTGCCCGCCCGCAGCACGATAGTTGGAGTCATCGAGGAGAGCGGCGTCTTGCCCGGCTGGATGGCGTTGGCTTCGCCCTGGATCAGCCCGTACATGTTGGCCTCGCCGGGTTTGGGCGCGAAATCGTCCATTTCGTTGTTGAGCAGGAACCCCAGGCCCGCGGGCGTCACTTTGCTTCCGTAGCCGCCATTCAGCGTATAGGTCACCGCCGCGATATTGCCCTCTTCATCGGCAATGGTGTAGTGCGTGGTTTCGGCCGATTCGTGCCCCGTGAACACCCCCGCATGGACCTGGCTGCTGGGCGTGGCGCGTTCCGGGTCGATGGATCTCCGCAGCTTCAGAATGTAGTTCCGGTCGAGCAGCCCGCCGAGCGGCACCTTCACGAAATCGGCATCGCCCAGGTGCTCCGCGCGATCGGCGAAATAGCGGCGCATGGCTTCCGCCATGTAGTGGACCGCGATGGCGGAGCCCGCGCCGGCCTTCTCGTAGCCCGTGCCTTCCAGCACGCCCAACATCTGGAGAATGCCCACGCCGCCGGAACTGGGCGGCGGCAGCGTCACAATCGAGTAGCCGCGGTAGCTGCCGGTGAGCGGCGGACGCTCCTTGACGCGGTAGTTCTTCAAATCGGCCGCGGTGACGAGGCCTCCGTGCTCCGCCATATCCTTGGCCAGCAGGCGCGCCGTTTCGCCGTCATAGAAATCTCTCGCGCCCAGCCGCGCGATACGCTCCAGCGTGCGCGCCAGCTCCGGCTGGACGAAGGTTTCGCCCGGCTCGTAGTACTTGGTGTCTCTCAGAAAAATGCGCTTCGATTCGGGAAAGCGGCTCAATTCCCGCGCGCTCGAACGCAGCGACTGCGCGGTTCCATACGAGACCGGAAATCCCTTGGATGCCAGGTCGATGGCCGGGCGCAGCATCTGGGCCCACGGCTTTGTGCCGTACTTTTGCGAAGCGTACTCGAGACCGCGCACCGTGCCGGGCACGCCCGACGCGCGGTAGCCGATGGTGCTGTCCCCGGTGGTTTTGCCGGCCGCGTCCAGGTACATGTTGCGCGAGGCCGCTTGCGGGGCGCGCTCACGGAAATCGATGAACGTGGTGCGTCCGTCCGCCAGGCGCAGCAGCATGAAGCCCCCGCCTCCGATGTTTCCGGCGGTGGGGTGTGTCACCGCCAGGGCGAACCCCACGGCCACCGCGGCGTCGACCGCGTTGCCGCCGGCGCGCAGAACCTCGATGCCGGCTTGGGTGGCGTGGCGTTCCCGCGTGACCACCATGGCGTGCCGCGCGCGCACCGGTTGCGCGGCCCGGCCCAAGGGGCACCCCGGCATGCCGGCCGCTATCAGCAACCACGGTAGGAAACGGCCCATTAATCTCGATTCTACTGTACTCTCACCTCTTCGACCGCCGTCTCCGCCATTCGAAGAGCATCACGCCCGCCGCCACCGACACATTCAGCGAAGAAATCCGGCCCGCCACGGGGATGCGCACCAGCGCGTCGCAATGCTTGCGCACCTGCTCGTGCAGGCCTTTGCCCTCGCCGCCCAGCACCACCGCCGCCGGCGACGCGTACTCCACGTGGTCGTAAGTCTCGGCGCCGCGCTCATCCAGGCCGTAGATCCAGAAACCGCGCTGTTTGATCTCTTCGAGCGCCCGGTTGATATTGGTGACGCGCACCACCGGCAGGTGTTCGAGCGCGCCGGCCGCGGCCTTGGCCACCACGTCGGTGACGCCGGCCGCGCGCCGCTCCGGAATCACCACCGCGCCCGCGCCCGCGGCGTGGGCCGTGCGGATGATGGCGCCCAGGTTGTGCGGGTCTTCGACGCCGTCGAGCACCACCAGCATTTCGCATGTGCCCACGGCGTCCAGATCGATGTACTTCTGAGCGGCGCCCATGGCCACCACGCCCTGGTGCGCCGAGGTGCCGGCCAGGCGGTCGAGCGCCGCGCGCGGCTCAAAGCGCACCGGAATGGAAGCGCGCCGAGCCAGATCGATGATCTCTTGCAGCCGCGGTCCGCCGGCGCCTTGCGCCACCAGCAGGCGCTCCAGCGCGCGCTTCGCCCGCAGGGCCTCCGCCACCGGATGAATGCCGCTCAATATCGCCATTTCGATGAATCCTGAATGAACTGGGTATCTCCCTCCACGAAATCGAATTCGGCGAGCTTCGCGGGTGGTTCCCAGCGCATTTCGTGGAAGATCAGGTTGCGCGGCTCACCGCCGAATTCGCTCACGCGAAAGAAGATCAGTAGTATGGTATCCCTACCCGGATAGGTGTGCTGGTAGCGCACGACTTCCTGGCCCGCCGCGCCGAAGATGCCGAGTTCCTCCTCGAGTTCCCGCGCCAGCGCCTGCTCGGGCGTTTCACCGGGCTCCACTTTGCCCCCTGGGAATTCCCATTTGAGCGGGTGAGACTGCTCGCGCTTCCTCCGGCAAATCAGACACCGCCCTTGGCGCTCAATGATCCCCGCCACCACCTGAACCATGCCAATATTGGAGCATAAATGTACCCTCCGCGCCTGATCGAACACTTCCAGAATCCCCGCAACGTAGGTGAACTCGCGCCGCCGGCGGTGACGGTGGAGGTTTCCAACCCGGCCTGCGGCGACATTCTGCGTCTCTCCGCGCGTTTCGAGGCCGATGTGGCGGTTGAGGTGCGCTACAAGGTGCGCGGCTGCACCGCGTCGATCGCCGCCGGTTCCGCGCTCACGGAATGGATTGTGGGCAAGAGCCGCGCCCAGATGGCGGCGTTCCACGCAGGCATCGTGGACCAGGCCGTGGGCGGTTTGGCCGCCGAATCCAAGCACGCCGCCGCGCTCTGCGCCGAGGGGGTGAAGCTGTTATTGGAGCGGAGCAGCCGCTGCTAGGCGCAGGCGCTCGAGTTCCGTCGCCAGGTTGGCGAGCGACACGCGGCACTCGGGGAATTCGTGGCCGGCGGCTTCGCGCTCGATACGCTTGAGCACCGCGGCGGCCGCATTGGCCCCCACATTGGCGCAGGCGCCTTTGGAATAGTGTGCCAGCCGCATGCACTTCTGCGTATCTTCCTCGCGAATGGCGGATTCCAGGAACGGCATCTGCCGCGAAGTATCTTCAATCAACGCCGCCAGAATCTCGCGCATGAGATCTTGGTCGTCGAGCGTCACGTCGCGGAGCTGCGCCCGGTCCAGTACGATACTTGCGTCGGGAACCCGCACGACTTGATTGTGCCAACAGCAGGGCGAATATGGAATCGGCGGAAGACCTTAGAACGGCCCGCAATTTGCCTTATCGCGGCCGCGCGGCGCCGAATGTGAAGGACGTCCCGATCACGCGGAGATTGGAATCCAAGATCGCGCTGGCCAGGAATCCCGGGGCGAGCGGGGTGCCGAAACGCATGTCGAGCACCTCGACCCGCTGGCCGTTCTCGGGCTCCGAAACCGGCTCGATGCGCCAGAACGGAAACTGTGCGAACCGCAAGAACTCCTGGATTGTGGGAGTGTGGCGCGCGGCCTCCAGGGCGGCGTTGGGCTCCGGTTTGTAGAAGAGGGTGCCGCGCGTGGGGTCGAAGTCGGCCGCCAGGTTCACGTCTTCCACCTCGTAGAAACCGCCGGTCTCCACCAAGCCCCGCCAGCGCAGAGGGTTGGCGGGGTGGGGCAGGGCGGCGACGCGCAGCGGGATGGAATCCCCATAGAGCCGCGAATCCAGCTCCGCCACGGCGCGCGCGTGGAAAACGCCGCGGCCGCAGTTGTACAACAACAGAAACGCCAGCGCGAATATGGCGAACCCGCGGCCATGGTTCTTGTCGCGCACCGTTCCCGAACTGACTTCCGAGCCCACCAGGCGGGCGACAAACGGACCGGCGATCCCCAGCAGCAAGGCGGCCCAGATCCAAATATCGATCACGCTGGTGAGGTCCAGCCGCAGCCATTCCCCGGAAAACGGCAGCCACGGGCGGATGCCGTACATGTTGGTGAGGTCGAGCAGCAGGTGCGACGCCACCCCGATCAGCGCCGCGAAAAACGCCCCCAGCCAGTGGACCGGCTTGCGGCTGGCCACCCTCACCACCAGCACCGCCAGGAGGGCCATCACCGGCATGGCCATCAGCGAGTGGGTCAGGTGCCGATGGTAGTGCAGGTAGTTTAGCGGCCCTCCCGCCAAGCTCAGGACGTTGATATCGGGGGCGTTGGCCGCCAGCAGCAGAATCGGCAAGGCTCGCGGGGTCCAGCGTCCCAATCCAACCCTGCTCAAGAACAGGCCGGTCGCCGTATGGGTAAGGGTATCCATATCAGTGGTACCGGACTATCTATTGTAAGGGGGAACGGGACCCCGATGGCTACAGCCCGCGGGAAATAACCTGCTACGCGGACAACGGCAGCTCAACCCGCTCCACGGAACGCGCTTGGAGAGGCACTGCCAGGAGACAACGGCCAGGCTCCTTACGGATCAGGCCGCCAAAGTATTCGCTCAGCGGGTAGAGCGCGTACGGCTGGAGTTCGGCGAAGACCCGTCCCAGTCTCTGCTCGATGCGGTAGATGGAATGAAAGAAGCTGCCACGATCCAACTGCAACTGGCGGCAACAGAGTCTCCAGTCCGCCCCCAGCACAAAGTGAAATCGGAAAAGCCGGTGTTCGTAATCGTCCAGCACGCGGCGGCTGACGAGGCAAAAGTCGGCCATGTACTCTTCCCGCTTGCGTGAATAGGACCGTCGGCCATCGCGGCCGCCGCAGAATTCCAGCGAGACCGTGCCGGTGTGTTCCCCTTCCATGGCGAACTGCCGAAAACGGTTGAAACAAGTGCGAAAAACCGCACGAAATACGCAATCGCAAGGTGCTTCCTTTCCGTCACGGACAAGGCGCATACCAAGACCCTGGCAATGCGTGCACGACGCCTGTGCCAGCCCTATCGAGTTCGACCTGTTCCACTGCATGTTGAGAATGTCCTCCTGTGGCGCCGGGCTTTGTGAACGGGGCCGGCGCCAACAGCTTGTTCAAATTTAGCGCCGCATAAGAAAACGTCAAGCATTTCTATTAAGCATTTTTTGAAATAGTATTATAAATTTCATGCGTATATTACGTATCACCATGTTTTTAGAAGAGGTATATGAGACAAACCCGAGATAATTCAAACCAAGCGGTCGCCGGATTCTAGCCTTGGTACAATAGGCTCTAGTACTACTCTATTTCCCATGGGAATAGGGTTCACAGGAGTGGTGTGAACTTTCGCGACCTCCGGCGGCGGCTCGTCGCCCACCTTCGCATGCTCGTTCGCAGCGGGGAGGCCACCGAGCGGGGTCTCGCCCGGCTGACCGGTGTTTCGCAGCCGCACATGCACAATGTGCTCAAAGGCAAACGGTTTCTTTCACTGGAAATGGCGGACCAGGTTGTGGGCCGACTGCATCTCGATCTGCTGGATTTCATCGAACCGGGGGAGCTGCTGGAATGGCAGCGCCGCCGTTGAGTTTTTCAACGGTGCACCGGGGGCAAGGGGTGCCATCTGGGCCCGGCGCCGCCGGGGGCCGATTTCCAATCGGCCGCAGATTGCCAATCTGCCCCACAAATGCTGGAATGGAGGACGGGAGGCGTCGAGATTGAGAAGGTTGGGAAGTCGGGAGCAGGGCCGGGACGCTCGGTTCAAGCGGCTGGCACGGAGCATTGATGCGCTGGCGGAGAAGGACGAGAGCCTTCTGCGGCACGCCAGCGAAATAGCCGTGCTCCGCAGGACGGCGGCCACCGGCCTATATGCCATCTGCTCAGGTTTTGTGGGATCTCTCAACCGTTTGCTTTCCCGATCGGAGATGGTGCTCGATCCGCCGGAGTTCTCCCCGGACGCCTTTCAGGAAGATGCGAAGAACCTGTTCCAAATCAACGCGCAGGGGAGAATTCTTCAAGTCGAGTTTGAGGCCGCGCCGGGGCTGATCTCGACCGAGGACTTACGCATTCCATACACCCTCCAGGGTGTCGTCAGCGCATTCAACCAGGAACTGCTGGATCGCAGCCTCATCGAAGAGCAGCTCCTCTTCTATACCCTGGAAAAGGACAAGAAGATGTGGCGCTACTTCGATACGCGCACGTACCGCTCCGGCCCATTCGACCAGGAATACCTCATGTCGCTGATGGAGCAGTTGATCTGATGCCCCAACATTGTTGACTCGATTTCGCCTCCTGGAACATCAAAACAACAGCAGGAATTCACGAAAGGAAGGTGTGTGTGAGTTCAAGGAAAGATCCCGCCGGGTTCTCCCGGCGCGGGTTCATCCGCGGGGTGGGCCTTGGCAGCGGCGCGGTGGGAACGGGCCTGCTGGAACGGGAAGCGGCCGCAGCACCGGCCCCAGCCAATGTGGCTGGACCCGGGCCGGTCGCGATCACGCTCACGATCAACGGAAAACCCGTCAATGTGACGGTCGAGCCGCGGGTGACGCTGCTTGACGCCATGCGCAATTACCTGAACCTGACCGGCGCGAAACGGGTCTGCGACCGCGGCACCTGCGGAGCCTGTACCGTCATCCTGGCGGGCAAGACCGTGTACAGTTGCAGCGTCCTGGCCATCGATGCGCAGGGCAAGAATATCGAAACCATCGAAGGCCTGGCCACCGGAAACAATCTGCACCCGATCTCCGCGGCCTTCGTCAACCATGACGGCCAGCAGTGCGGATACTGCACTTCGGGATTCGTGATGGCGGCCAAGGGCTTCATCGACACGCATCCCAACCCCACCATGGAAGACGTGAAGCACGGGCTGGGTGGCAACCTGTGCCGCTGCGGCACCTACATGGGGATTCGCCCGGCCGTGCTTGAGGCCGCCAAGGAAATGAAGGGAGGGAAGAATGGCTAACACTCCGGACTACAACTGGCCGCCGATGGACACACGCCATGTCATTGGCAAGCCCTATAAGCGCCTGGACGGGCCGCAGAAAGCCAGCGGCCGCGCCAAGTACTGCTCGGATCTCAAGCCCCAGGGCCTGCTTTTCGGGGTGTACCTGACCAGCCCGTACGCCCATGCGCGCATCACCAGCATCGACACCAGCGCGGCGGAAAAGACCGCCGGCGTCAAAGCGGTGCACGTGGTTTCCCCAGCGGGAACCGAAATCCAATGGGCGGGGACGGAAATCGCGGCGGTGGCGGCCACCACCGAAGAGATCGGCCGCGACGCCGTGCGCAAAATCAAGGTGGAGTATGAAGTGCTGCCGCACCTGGTCAAGGAGGACGACCTGAGCAAGGCCGGGGCGCGCGCCAAAGCAGCGGGCGAGAAGCTGGTGGGCGATCCGGACAAGGCTTTTCAGGAGGCCGAAGCGGTTTCCGAGGGGCAATACGGCATTCCAGTGGTCACGCACTGCTGCCTGGAGACGCATGGGCAAGTCATCCAGTGGCAGGGCGACCAGATCCACGTGTTTCCCTCGACGCAGGATGTCACGCACTATGCCGGCTCGCTGGGGCCGAACCTGAAGGTGCCGATCGCCAATATCCACGTCAGGCAGGACTACATTGGCGGCGGATTCGGCAGCAAATTCGCGCCGGATTCCTGGGGCCAGGTGGGCGCCTTCCTTTCGCAGAAGGCCGGCGGCCGTCCGGTGAAACTGTTCCTCGACCGCGCCACCGAACAGACGATCGCGGGCAACCGTCCTTCGGCGTACGCGAAGATCAAGATCGCGGGCAAGAAGGACGGCACGGTCACGGCGTGGCAGTCGGAATCGTGGGCCACCGGCGGTTTTACCGGCGGCGGCTCGCCGCCCCTGCCGTATGTCATCGACGGCATTCCGAACCAGCGTCTCCACCATACGTCCGTCTCGCTGAACGCCGGGCCGAACCGTGCGTGGCGGGCGCCGAATAACCAGCAAGCCTGCTACCTGACGGCCAGCGCGCTGGAGGACTTCGCGGCCAAAATCGGGATGGACCCGGTCGAGGTGCTTCGCAACAATGTAGCCTACGCCCCTAGCGCGCGCGTGGAGACATACCGGTTCCAGTTGGACAAGGCCGCCGAGATGGCGGACTGGAAGAAGCTGTGGCATCCGCGCGGGCAGGGCGGCTCCGGCCCGGTGAAACGCGGTCTGGGCCTCGGTTTTGGCGCCTGGGGCGGCGGAGGGCACCAGAGCCAGTGCCGCACCACCATCAACCCGGATGGCTCGGTGCTGGTGGAAATCGGCACGCAGGACTTAGGCACCGGAACGCGCACCATCATCACCCAGGTGGCGGCCGAGACCCTGGGGCTGGCGATGGGCGGGATCAAGCTGATGATCGGGTCGAACGACCTGCCGCCGGACAGCGCCTCGGGCGGGTCTACAACCGTGGGAGGCGTTTCGTCTTCGACACGCAAGGCGGCGGTCAACGCGCTGGCCAAGCTGTTCGAAGCGGCCGCGCCGGCGCTGGGCGCGCAGCCCGAACAGTTGGAGGCGGTGGAAGGCCACATTCGCGTGAAGGACAATCCCAAGAAGACCCTCACGTGGCAGGCCGCCTGCCGCAAGCTGGGAACCACCAAGATCTCCGAAATGGGCGAGAACAGCCCGCGCAATCCCATGGGCCTCAATAGCTCGGGCGTCGCCGGCATTCAGATGGCCGACGTCTCGGTGGATACGGAGACGGGGCTGGTCAAGGTCAACCGGTATGTGGCCGTGCAGGATTGCGGCATGATCATCAACCCGCGGCTGGCGGAAAGCGTGTGCTACGGCGCCATCATCATGGGGATCAGCACCGCTTTGTTCGAAGAGCGCGTCATGGACCAGCAGACCGGCCTCATGCTGAATGACGACATGGAGTTCTACAAGCTGGCCGGCATCGACGATATCGGCGAGATCGTCGTGCACCTGGACATCCGGCCGGAAAACGACAAGCGCGGCGTCATCGGTCTGGGTGAGCCGCCGGCGATCGCCATCTGCGCGGCGATTGGAAATGCGGTGGCCAACGCGATTGGAGTGCGCGTTTCCAACATCCCCATGACTCCGGATCGCGTGCTGGCCGCGCTGGAAGGGAGGAACGCATAATGCAGTCCTTTGAGTTTGCCAATCCGGCGACCGTCCCGGAAGCCCTGGGCCTGCTCGCGCCCCGCTGGGGACAGGCCGATGTGCTGGCCGGCGGCACGGACCTCCTCAGCCGCATGAAAGAGTACCTCGACACGCCTAGGCGCGTGGTGAACATCAAGAACATCAAGGAACTCGATGGCATCCAGAAGACCGGCGCCGGGCTGCGCATCGGCGCGCTGGTCACCATGGAAGAGCTGGCCACGAATGCCGATGTACGCGCCGGGTACAAGACGCTGGCCGACGCGGCGGCGGGCATTCCCAGCCCGCAGATCCGCAACATGGGCACCGTGGGCGGCGACCTGTGCCAGCGCCCCCGCTGCTGGTATTACCGGCAGGGCTTCGGGCTGCTGGCGATGAAGGACGGCAAGCCGCTGGTGCCGGATGGCGAGAACAAGTACCACGCCATCTTCGGCGGCGGCCCGGCTTATTTCGTGAGCCCGTCGAGCCTGGGGCCGGCGCTGGTGGCGCTGGGCGCAAGGGTGAAACTGGTTTCGGCGAAGGGCAGTCGAGAAGTTGCGGTGGCCAGGTTCTTCGTCGCTCCCAAGGACGAGAACACGCGCGAGATCGCTCTTCTTCCGAACGAGATTCTCACCGAGATCCTGGTTCCGGCCGGCGCCGTGCGCAGCGCCACTTACGAGGTGCGGCAGAAAGAGGCGCTGGATTGGCCTCTGGCAACCGCATCGGTGGTTTTGCACATGCGCGGCAATACGGTGGCCTCGGCGAAGGTGGTGCTGGGACACGTGGCGCCCACGCCCTGGGAAGCTCCCGAAGCCGAAAAGGCGCTGGTGGGCAAGACCATAACGCAAGAGTCCGCCGAAGAGGCCGGCAAGGCCGCCGTCTCGGGCGCCCAGCCGCTCAGCCAAAACGCCTACAAGGTGCAACTGGCGAAAGTGGCCGTGAAGCGGGCGCTGCTGGATGCGGTGAAGGTGAAGGCATAACCATGATGGAACGATCCGGTTTGACCAACATTGGCAGCAACCGCTGCGAGAAGCTGCGCTGGAAGGGCATGTACATCGAAGCCGAGTGGGATCCTACCATCCAGCACAGCAACGATGGCGCCTTCTGGTGCCAGCACACATTCAATTGCCTGGGTCCGGACGGCAAGGCAGTCGATGAGTTCGAATGCAATCCGGGCCGGCAGTGCTACGAAGAATTGTAACGCCGGCGATCTTGTCGCCGGTGGTTTTGTCCAGACCGGAACGAACACCGGCGGCAAGACCGCCGGCGCTACGGGTATAATCGAACTGAGGGGGGAAACTGGGATGCTGAGACTCTTGGGTATGGCGGTCGCGGTGTCGGCGGCTGCGTCTATCTCGTTGGCTGCGGGGCTTCCGGCCCGCGGCGTTTCCGGAAACTACATTGAAGCCCGCACCGCGGACGTCTTTACCGGGCCGTGCTTTGCCAACGGCGAGGTGGAGATGAACGGCAAGGAGGCGGTGTTCGGCTGGAAGATCAATAGCGGCGCCTGGCAGGGCGTGAGCCTGGAAGGGCTCTCGGTGGTCGGAGTCGTTCGGTCCGTCCATACCCTGGGCAACGTCTACGAGCCGGTCAACCCGGCGAGGGCGGTTCTCATTGTCGACAGCCGCGCGGATGCCGAGCAACGCCTGGCGCTCCAGAGCTTCGCGAAGCATATGGGCGGCGCCCTGCTCGGGGACATCGTGAAGGTGGACTACGCTCCCATCGAGCTGACCATCCAGGACGGCAATATACACGGCGGCGCGGCCAAACTTACCGCCGGCTCGCTGGCAGCCATCCAGACGCGCGCCATGCAAGCCACCGACCACATTTGCGGCAACGAAGAAGTGTTCTATCCGCCGCTGACCGCGCTCGACCACGCCATGCCGGCCTATGCGCTGGCGGACTCGTTCCAGGGCGATGGCTTGGGCGAAACCTGGAGCAACGGTCCCCGCCGCAGCGGTTTCCTGGGGACGTTCCACGTGGCGTCGGAATAGACCGGCTTGGCGGTGTGGACAGCGTTACTTCTTTACCGCTTGCGGAGCGCGCCCGCCCGCGGCCGGCGGGCTTGTCACTATGAACTTCATGGGGACGGAAATGTCCCAACCAGCTTGCCTTAATTGGCCGATGCTCCGGACCAGGGTTGTGTTCAGCTTGACGTTCTTGAACACGATCGGACCCACGGCCGTCCCGGTAATCTTGGCGGGCCGGCTCGGCGTATAGAACGTGCAATTCTCGAAGACGAAGTTCGTCAAGGGCGAATCCCCGCCGTCGATGTAGATCTGCCCGCCGTCATGCTCCCACGTGCAGTCGATAAAGCGGAAGTCGTCCAGGGGCTGCTTGCTGCTCGCTCTGGTGGGATACCCCCGTCCTGTAAAGTACGCGGGAGTGAATTGAATCCAAATGGCGAACTTATTCTGGGTCGAAATGAAGTTCACGTCCTCGAAGAGCACGTGCCTGACCGCCGGGATAGAGCCATACCCCAGGACCAAAGCCGAAGTGTAGCCGTAGTCCACAAACCCCTTCACCACGACGTCCTCGAGGGCGGCGCCGGCGCCGCCATAGAAGGCAAATGCATCGTCCATGGTCATGGCGAATCCATTTTCAATCAAGATATGCCGGCTGCCCCCAGTGAGGTCGTAAGCGTCGTCGTGGTACTGCTGCTTGCGGTTGATGAGCTTGATGTTTCTGCTGGTAAAACCGTCGGTGTTGGTGACGGTCACGGTCCAATAGGAGGAGCGGAGGAGGAACAGATCCTGGAAGGTGACGTTCTTGCAATTGGAGACCACGTAGCCCTTGACGCCGGACCCATGCGGATCGTTCACTAATCCCTCCGGCGTTCTGGCGCGCCCGTCCCCCGTGTCGGGCTGGATATCGTGCCACAACCAGGGATAGCCCTGCGCGTCAACGGTTCCCCGGCCCATGATGCTGGCATTCTCGACATTCTCAAAGAAGAACAGCGCTCGCTCCCTCCTTCTCCCGACCGCCCCGGTCGCGGGCGGCAAGACGTAGTCGGCATTCTTGGTGGACCCTTTAATCGCGGCTCCAGCCTCGACGTAAAACTTGACATTGCTCTTCATCGCCACCAGGCCCGTCAGGTAGACGCCGCCCTTCGGGAAAAAGAGCACGCCGCCGCCGGGCCTGGCGGAGACGTCGGCAATGGCCTGGTTGATCTTCGCGGTCTCGACGGTCTTACCGGTGTTGTCGATCTTGTAGTCCATGATGTTGACCACGTTCGGATCGCCGAGTTTAGGAGCGTTGGCCTCGGGCGCGTCGGCGAACAGCATCAGTCCCGTGCTGGAAAAGAGCGGCTCTTCGTTGATGAAGACCACCAGGTAGCGCGGCCGATCGAGATCGAAGCTTACTGTATTGCCCTTGAGCTGCGGATGGATGTTGTAAGCCAGCGGCCTGATATAACAGGTTTTCACGTCCCTCTCGCTGATGAGCGAGGTAATCGTGACATGCACCTTGCCGGTCATGCTGAAGGCGGCGTAGTCCATCCAATTGAACTGGTTGAACGTCGGAAAACGATAGGCGAAGACGGGCTGGCCGTCGACTGTCACTTGGTAGGACAGGCTGGGCGACGCGCCCGGATAGGGGGGCGTAGGCACGGCCGTGGCGAAGCTGGCCGCCGGCCAAAACATCGAAAGCATCGCAGTTGAGACTGCGAATAATCTGGGGGCCATAGTGTTCCTCTCCTAGATAACTTCTACGCCTGTTCGGCGGATAGCTCGTCCAGCACGGCAGCCGCCTTGGTCAGGTTGTCAACCCCGAAGACCGCCAACACCAGCGCCGATCCCGGCTCCAGTCCGCAGTAGGAGTAGTCGATGTTGATCTGCTTTTCGCCCAGCCGCGCGGCTGCGCGGCCGAACTCGCCAGGACGGTGCGCCAGCCTGATTACAGCGGCCTCCGTCTCCTCGAAGATCATGCGCAGGCCGCCCAGCACCACTTTGGCGGTGGCCGGGTCGTCCACCAGTATTCGGGCCAGGCTCTCGCCCTCCTCGACATACGATTGTAAAGCGAGGATGTTCACTCCACGCTCCGCCAGAGCGAGGAAACACCTCCCCAGGGCGCCCGGTCTATCTTCAATCGTTATTGTGAATTCCTTCGCCTTCGCCATGCGACTTGACTCCCTTCCTTTCTACCCGCCGCCTTCCGCCGACATCGCGTTCATCAGCGACTGCACGCGCTCGGGCGAGCCCGTGAACAGATTCCACGGCGGCCGGCGGTAGCTCAACATCTGGCGGTAAATGACATCTTCCAGGCTGGAGTTGATGCCCCATCCGGCCAAATATTGCAGCCGCAGGTCCCGGTCGCGATTCAACTCGGCGCCGGCGTACCACGGTCCCAGGTCGGACTCCTGGCCGGCATACGTCGCCAGCAGATCCGCGGCCGAGTGAATCCCGATTTCGTTGAGCGATGCCGCCACCGCCCGGTAATCCGGGCTGTTCAGGCGCTGTTCGATCTCGTCCAGATTGATCTTCAGCGGCCCGGCCTGCCCCAGGAAAACCATGTCATAACCCTGTCCACTGACGGTATTGGCCCAGACCGTCCCGTAGGGGAAGACATCCATGAACGTGGCCAGCTCGCTCTTCACCGTCTTCACGTCGCTCTCATACAGAGGCACATAGAGGGTGAACATGCCGCCCGGATTCAAGTGCCGCTTCACCGCCTCGAAGTACTCTTTCGAATACAGGGCGGCGGTGCCTTTGACGAACACATCCAGCGGGTCGGAGGCGATGATGTCGAACTTCTCGGGCGTGGTCAGCACAAAGTGGCGCGCGTCGTCGTAGACGATGCGCGTGCGCGGGTTGTCGAGGACATCGTAATCCTCGCGGGCGAAGTAGCGCGTGGAGATGGCCGGGATGATGGGCTCGATTTCGCAGACGGTGATTTTCCGGATGCTGGGATAAGTGGTGAACGTGCCGGCGGAGACTCCCGCGCCGAATCCGATTCCCAGCACCGACCGCGGATGCGGATGGAGCAGCGCCGGCAAGTGCCCCACGGTGCGCTGCAGCTTCATATCGTAGGGCTCCGTGGTCGCCTCCACGTGGCCGTTGACGTCCACCTCGGTGGCCCCGTCGTTCCACTGTGAAATGGCCACCGAGGAATTCCTTCCCTCGGCCGTGTAGAGGATTTTCGCCTTGCCGGCCGAGATGGCCATGCGGCGTCCGTAGGCGATCAGCTCGCCGGGGATCGCGTCCACACTCCAGGCCAGCAGACCCGCCACCAGCATGGATGCCGCGAGGCCCGCCGCCAGCGCCTTCGACCGCAGCCTGCGCGCGTGCGGCGCCAGCACCAACAGTGCGCTCAGGGCAGAGACCACCAGCAGCACGCGCTCGGAATCGCGTGTGCCGATCCACGGGATCAGCGCCAGGCTGACACTGAGCGCCCCCACGATGGCGCCCAGCGTATTGGCCGCATAGATGCCTCCCACCAGCCGCCCCGGGTCCTCGCCCGGCGAAGCCACCGCTCCCAGCGCCAGCGGGAAGCTGGCGCCCCACAGAATGGCCGGCGGCAGGATGGCCCACAGGCAGCGCACCATGTCGAGCTGGAAGGTGTGCCAGGGGCTGATGGCCAGCAACGGGTTGATGGGCCAATACGGCAGCGAGTCGGCGATCATGAAAGCCGCCCAGGCGATCCCCAGAGTGAGCAGAACCTGGCACCAGCCCAGCGCCAGCCGGGCTCCCGGAGCGCCGCGCACGGCGCGCACCAGCCACGACCCGCCGCCGCTGCCCATCGCCAGCCCGATCAGGAACACCGCCAGAATGATGGAGAACACGTATACCGTGGAGCCCAGCATCATCCCCATCAACCGCGTCCACACCACCTCGGCGCCCAATGCGCACGCGCCGGAGAGCGCGATGGCGACGTAGACCGGCCACTGGGGGTGCGCTCCGGGCCCGATCTCAATGCGAGCTTGCGCAGCCTCCTGTGAAGCAGGCGCGGCTGCCTGCGCCGGCGTCCGGGCCGCCAACCCCAAGCTCACCACGGCCACAACCACATTGATGGCCGCGGCGACATACGTGGCCGTGGCCGTGTTGTAGATTCGCAGCAGATAAAACCCCGCCAACAGGCAACCGAAGACGGCCCCCACCGTGTTCCCGCCATACAACAATCCCCACCACGATACCCCGCGCGGCGTGGATTCCACCCAGCGCACGATGGCCGGCAGCGATGCCCCCATGAGCACCGTGGGCGGCAGCAGACATACCGAGCAGATCAGCCCGCGCAGTAGCATACCCGGCATACCGTGCTCCGCCCCGGCTATGTAGACGCGATCGATGTACGGAATTCCAACCAGCACCAGGAGGCCGCAGAGAGCAATCCCCACCTCCAGGACGGCGTAAACCCGCAGAGGATGCCGGCGCGCCAAACCGAGGCGCGGCAGACCGACGCTGCCCACGCATAAGCCGCCCATGAAGGTTGCCAGCAATACGCCCAGCGACACGGCGGTCGAGCCGATGGCCAGTTGCAGCAGTTGGTACCAGACAATCTCATAAATCAGCGCGGAGCAGCCGCTGCCCGCGAACAGAAGCAGCAGAACGGGAAAGAAACGCGAGGCGTCGAAACTCGCCGGTTTGGTTTGGCCCATGGTCAATCTCGATTAGTAACAGAAATTACGCCGTTTCGCCGCGCACCAGGTCCTCGAAGGTTTCCCGCCGGCGAACGACGCGATAAGCGGCGCCTTCCACCAGCACCTCCGCCGCGCGCGGACGCGAATTGTAATTCGAGGAAAGCACGAAGCCGTAAGCCCCGGCCGCGCAGACCGCCAGAAAATCGCCGGGCATGACGTTGGCCAGTTGGCGGCCGCGCGCCAGGAAATCGGCGGTCTCGCAGATGGGGCCCACCACGTCCGCGGTCACTGGTGGAAGCGAATTCTTGCGCACCGGAACGATCTCGTGGTGGGCGTGATAGAGCGAGGGACGGATGAGGTCGTTCATGGCGGCGTCCACCACCACGAATTCCTTGGGGCCGTTCTTCTTGCGGTAGAGCACGCGCGTCAGCAGCACGCCGGCCGGTCCCACAATGGAGCGTCCCGGCTCGACCATCACGCGCAGGCCGCTTTCACCGAGGCGCGCGCGCAGGCTCTCGATGAATTCGCGAATGGCCGGCGCCTTCTCGCTTTCGCGATACCGAATGCCCAGGCCTCCACCGAGGTCCAGGTGCCGGATGGGGCGCCCCTCGGCGCGCAGGGCGGCAACCAGCGCGAGCAGTTTCTCGACCGCTTCCAGAATCGGCGCGGGATCGAGAATCTGCGAGCCGATGTGGCAGCTCACTCCTTCGGCCGAGAGATTTTTCAACGCGCGCGCGCGATCGTAAACCGCCAGCGCTTCCGGCATGGCGATGCCGAACTTGTGCTGGCTGAGCCCGGTGGAGATATAGGGGTGAGTGGAGGCGTCCACGTCGGGGTTTACGCGAATCGAGAAGCCCGCCTTCACTCCCCGCCGCCCGGCCAGGGCATCGATGAGGGCCAACTCCGATTCCGATTCGCAGTTGAAGCTGTGAATCCCGCTGGCCAGCGCGTACTCCACTTCGCCGGCGGTCTTGCCCACCCCGGAGAAGACCACCTTCGACGGGTCCCCGCCGGCCTGGAGCACGCGGAATAATTCGCCGCCGGAGACGATGTCGAAGCCCGCTCCGGCTTTGGCCAGCAGTCCGAGGACCGCCAGCGACGAGTTGGCCTTCACCGCGTAACAAACCGAGTGCGGAAGATCGGCGAAGGCTTCGTCATACTCGCGATAATTCGCCAGAATCGCCTGGCTGGAGTAAACGTAGGCCGGAGTGCCGACGCCGTGAGCCAGGTCCGCCAGCGCGACCTGCTCGCAGTAAAGATCGTTTTGGGAATATGAAAACATCTGGGTGATTGGCCGATTGGCTGCCGTCTTTGCCAGTATGGCACGCGGCGTCGGCGCCAGGTGGGGCGGCGAGAGAATGGATTCCGCTCCCTGACGGGACCGTGGAAAAATCGACTGGCACTGGGCGGAAGCGCCTGCCCCACAACCACGCAAGCCCTTGCGTACAGCCGGGCGGTCGTGGCTCCGATCGAGGCGCACGGCATCGAAGAACGGTTGTTGCTGCTGGTCGGCGAGCCACCGCGCCAGGCTCGCTTGCCGCCCCATGCGCAATGCTCGTACAGTAAGGTTTGCACGAAATGAGCATCGCCGCGGCCGTGCTGGAGACGCTCCGCGCCGAAGCCGCCAATCGCGGCGGCGCGCGCGTGGCCCGCGCCGGCCTGCGTATCGGCGAACTTTCGGGCGTCGAGCCGGAATCGCTGCGCTTCTGCCTGGAAACCCTGGTCTCGGGCAGCGATCTCGATCCCCTCGCCTTCGATTTCGAACTCTGCCCCTGGACCCGCCGCTGCCGCGCTTGCGGCGCCGTGTTCCACGTGTTGGAGTGGAACCCCGCCTGCTCCGCCTGCGGCTCCCCCGACACCGAGGCCGCCGGGGGTGATCAAATGGAATTAACGTACCTGGAACTGGAGGAGCCCTGATGCGCGTTCCCCTCGAACGCAAGGTTCTCAACGAAAACGACCGCATCGCCGCCACCCTGCGCGAGCGGTTTCAAAAATACGGCGTGTTTTGCCTGAACCTGATCAGCTCGCCCGGCTCCGGCAAAACTTCGCTGCTTGAGCGCACGCTCGAAGGCTTCGCCCCGGAGCGCCGCATCGCCGTGCTCACCGGCGACATCCAGACCGATAACGACGCGCGCCGCCTCGCGCACTTCGGATTCCCCGTGCGCCAAATCACCACCGGCGGCGCCTGCCATCTGGATGCCCGCATGGTGGAGCGCGCCCTGGAAGGCTGGCCGGTCGAGGACCTCGAGATTCTGTTCCTCGAAAACGTCGGCAACCTGGTGTGCCCCACCAGCTACGATCTGGGCGAGGACGCCCGCGCCGTCCTGCTGAGCGTCACCGAAGGCGAGGACAAGCCGCTCAAATACCCGGCCACGTTTCACCACGCCGACCTGATGGTCCTCAACAAAATCGACCTACTGCCCTACGTTCCGTTTTCGGTTGAAGTGGCCAAAGAAAACGCGCGCCGCGTGCAGCCCGGCATCGAAATCGTGGACGTCTCCTGCACGACGGGCGAGGGCCTCGACCGCTGGCGCGCCTGGCTGGACGGTCACCTCTTATGACCGAATTCCCGGTCCTCAACGCGCTCGTGTTCACCGTCCTCGGCGTCCTGGTTTTTGTGATCGCCGTGGCCATCCTCGCGAAGCTGGCGCCGTTCCATGTCTGGAAGGAAATCGTCGAGGAGCGCAACGTAGCCGTGGCGATCCTGGCCGGAGCCGTGGCGTTGGGCCTGTGCTGGATCATCGCGGCCGCGATGCATTAGCGGCGAGCGAATTCCGCCGCCTCTCGCATCCATCCCAGCGCGCGAATGATCCGCGGCACATCCTCGTAACCGTACGACAGCCGAAGCTGCCGCTTGCCTCGGGCCGCCAGATCGCCTCGCGGGTGGACGCAGTATGCGCCCGGAATGTACATCACGCGCGGCTTGCGGTTGCCCTCCTCTCCATCTACCGCCGCGTCGCCCGTGGTGCGCGTCAGAAACCGGAAGAAGGGCGAAGAGGGGTGGGTCTCGACATCCCGCAACGTCAGGTAGAAGTAGAAGCCCGCGCTGCCGCCGCGGCACTGCTCGAGAAATGGTCCCAGACTGCCCTCGATGCCATCCCTGACCGCCACCGCCTTCTCGCGATAGCCCGCGTTCACCGCGCGCAGTTGCCCGTCAATGCGCCGATCAAGCAGAAAGCTGGCCATCTCCTGAACGAAGAGCGGGGCGCTGAAACCGGCGTCGCTGGTCTTCTGTACCATGGCATTCATGAGCGGACCGTCGGGACCCAGCAGATACCCGATCCGCAGCCCCGGCGCCAGCACTTTCGAAAGGGTGCCGATCTCATACGCGATCCCCAGGTCGTCTTCGGGCAGGACCGAAACGAATCGCTCGGCCCGCGGGTCGTGCAGCAGCAGCTCATAGGCCAGGTCGTAGAAGATCGGAATCCGCCGCCCTTGCTCGCGCGACAGCCTGGCCGCCACTTCGAGCAGCGCCCGGCGCCGCCGATTCGACAGGATGGTGCACGACGGGTTGTTGACTGTGACCACGTAAAAAAAGGCGATCCGTTCGACGGAGCTGCCCAGCCCCCGCAGCTTTCGCTCCAGCGCCTCCAGGCCGATGCCCTCTTCGTCTTCGGGAACGGCGAGCACTTCGAAGCCCTTCCTTTGCAGGGCGTCGGCGTAGATGTAGTACATGGGATCGGACGTGACCACGATTCCCGGCGCCACCACCTCCGCCAGTCCTTCGAGGATACTGGTGGCGCCGCACGGGCCGATGATCAGACGATTGCGCTCCACGGTGGCCTCATCCAGGAACCGCCGCAATGACTCCACCAGGTTCGCCGAGCCGTCCGGCCCGCCATAATTGAACGCCTGTCTGTACTTGACGCCATCGTTGGCGACGGCTTGCATGGCCTCCGTGAGGCACGCCACCGGAATGGTCTTCTCGTTCACATATCCGATGCCCAGGTTGATGTCCACGCCGTCGCGAAAATCGCTCGCGAAGGCCGCCATCATCCGGTTGACGGGAGATGGTTGGGACGATGCCTGGCCATATCGAGACAGGTGGATCTGCATTAGGCACCCCTACTTCAAAAACAATTTAGCCACGGATGAACACGGATGAACACGGATAAGAAAGCAAGATTAAGAGTTCTTGTTCTATCCGTGTTCATCCGTGTTCATCCGTGGCCATTATTCTTTCAAAACCGCCTCGATCAGCGCTGGACCCTTCTCGCGCGCCGCCGCCCTGAACTGCGCCATGAATTCGTCGGCCGTGGTTGCCCGCGTCGCCGGAACGCCCATGCCTTCCGACAGCTTCACCCAGTCCAGGTCGGGCCGGCTGATATCGACCATGTCGTTCGCCATCCGGCCCATTTCACCGGCGCCGGTCCGCTGCATCTCGATATCCAGAATGCGGTAGCGGCGATTCGCCAGGATCACGGTCACCACGTCCAGCCGCTCGCGTGCCATGGTCCAGAGCGATTGCAGCGTGTACATGCCGCTGCCGTCGGCTTCGAGCGCGATCACCTTGCGATCCGGGCACGCCAGCGCGGCGCCTAGAGCCACCGGCAGGCCCTGGCCGATGGCCCCTCCCGTGACGGGCAGCAGATCGTAGCTCGCCGCCGAAGATAAGTGCCGCAAAACGGATTCGCCGGAAGAGACCATCTCGTCGGAGACGATAGCGCCCTCCGGCAGCAGACTGGCCAAGGCGAGGCCAATGGTATCCGGCGTCAGAGCGGCGTCTTTGGGCAGCACTGACCGCGGCAGCTCTGGCGCGGGCGGTTCAAGGCGTCCGACGCCGCATGCCTCGACGAGTGCTTCCAGCGCCTCCGTGCCGTTTGCCTCGATCGGCGCCAGCACGTGGAGGGCGCAATCCTCCGGCGCCAGGTAGCTGCGGCGCCCCGGGTATCCAAAAAAGGAAACCGGCGGCACGCTTTCCACCAGGATGAGGTGTTTCAGCCCCGCCAGCATGGCCTCGGCCGGCTCCGGAAAGTACGCCAGCCGCTGCGGCGCAAACCGCCCGCCCCCGCACGCCATTCTGGCGGCGAAGCGGGTGGCGAACACCGGTACCCCCGTGCCGGCGGCCAGTTGTCCGGCAGCCGCAATCCCCGGCTCCAGCAGCGCGCTGCCGCCCAGCAGCAATCCGGCGCGCTCACCAGACCTCAAAACTCGAGCCGCTTCGCACACGCACTCACTCCGTGGTCCCGGCGCGGCTTCGCGTGGCCTTGCCGGGCCCAGAGGGCGCCCCGGCTGGCCGGCCTCGCTCCACGAAAAATCGGCGGGCACAATCAGAGTCGCTATTTGCCCCGGCGGTCCGTACGCGGCGCGGATCGTGGCCGCGGCCGCCTCGCCCATATCCTCGGCTCGTTTCAGACTTCGGACGTAACTCGAAACCGGGCGCGCGAACGCCTCGATGTCGGCCGAGAGCGGAGCATCGCAAAGGAGGTGCCCCGTGGTGTGCTGCCCCACGATGCTCACCACGGGCGACCGCGCTTTCCGCGCGTTGTGAAAGTTGGTGAGGGCGTTGCCCAATCCCGGCCCCAGGTGCAACAGCGTCGCGGCCGGCCGCCGCAACATGCGCGCATAGCCGTCCGCCGCGCCCGAGCACACTCCCTCAAACAGGCACAGCACGCCTCGCATCCCCGGGACGCGGTCAAGCGCCGCTACGAACTGCATCTCGGACGTGCCCGGGTTCATGAAGCAGGTATCCACTCCATGCGCCAGCAGGGTTCTCAGAAGACACTCGGCCCCGTTCATTGTGTAACCAGGGGAGCCATCCACTGCAAATTGCGGTCCGTGTTCGCGTGCAAGCGGTACTTCCGGACCACCGCGGCGATCTTCTCGCCCCGAATCTCGATCTTCGAGATATCGTAGTTGCCGATGCCCACCTGCTCGCAGTATTGCAGGTAGCCCACCCAGAGCGGGTCAATGCCCATGGCTTCGACTCCCACACGATCGGCGGCGATGTAATCCAGCGAGGCGATCGCAATGCGGGAAGGAACCGGCGTCCCGGATACCGGGCCATTCCCCTCCATGCCCTCCAGGCCGTCAATCACCGTGGCGCCCCAGAACGGAGCCAGTTTCTGCGCGGTCAAACAGAGGTTGTAGTTCATCAAGTGAGGGCCCAAGAGCGGCTGCCTGATCCCTGTGTGCAGCTTCATTTTGTCGTTCCACCTGTCCGGGCCGTTCACCGGGCTGTGCAGCGGAGCGCCCATCACCAGGTTCTTCACGCCCATTGTCGCCACCACGCAATCGTGCGTCTTCGGTATCGACGCGCTCACAATAAACGCATCCGGGTCCATCAACCGCGCGGCCAGCCTCACCGGAAACATCTGCAGATTGGTGTCGATCAACGCCGAGGTTACGTACTTGCCTTCCCGATTAAGGTCGATCAGTTCCAGTTTCAGCGATTGATATTCCGGGATCAGTTGCCGGTACTTGAAATTGTCGAAGCCATCCATGGTATTGCCGGAGGACGCCTCGGCGACGATCACCGGCCCCTTGAACCGCGGCGCCAGGTAGTCCAGGATGCCGCGCAGCGTGTCGGCGTGCGTGGCCGCCAGTTGTTTCACCGTGCTGGTGAGGTTGGGCTTGATGAGAACGTACTTCTTGCGTTGGAGCGCCGGGGCCAGTTCCGGGTCGATGGCCATCAGCGCGTCATAGACGTTCTTCCGCCGGTCCTCGCCACGTACCAGGGACACCACCGAGCGCGTTGCGGCCGGCGTGACCACGGGCAATGGCAGCGGCACGGAGGGGGCGCCCTGTGGGCCCGGCGGCTGCTGTGCGCGAACCGCGGGCGCCACGGAGCCGATGGCCGCGATCCGAAGGAGGTTTCTTCGCGAAAGGGTCTTCACCACCTTAATATATCAATCTGACCGCACGCCCCGGCCGGTCTTCCGGCCGGTCTGGGCAAGCTAAAGCATGCCCCACCAAGGTAGGGCATGCTTTAGCTTGCCCTGAACCCGCTGCAAATCACGCCCAGCCTTAGCCCAAGTTCCGCAGTTGGAAGAATAAACTCTTTGCTTTCAAGCGCCGCATGGGCGAGTTTCCACTACATTGCCGCTCGTTCCAGTGCGCTGGGCAGCTTCAGGCCGAGCCGCTGGAGCAAGATCTGCTGGTGCTCGGTGGCCCGGCTGATGCAACGCTTGCGGATCACTTGCCCGGATCTGGTCGGCAGCACCACATCGACCATCGCGATCTCCGACAGGGCCTCGAACACTTGCCTCGGTTCGTCTCCCAGTCCCGCCTCGCGGCAACTCGCGGCGAGAGTCTTCCAGAGCACATAGGCCAAAAAGCAAACCAGGATGTGGGCCTGCACTCGATCTTCTTTCTGATGCCGCACCGGGCGGATCCCCAGGTCGGACTTGTGAATGTGAAACGCTGCCTCGGCCTCGGTCAACTGGATGTAGGCCCGCCACAGATCTTCCGGGCTCCAATCGGTCACGTTGCTGCGCAGCACGTAACAGCCCTCACTCAAGCGCGCCCACTCTCTCCAGGCTTCCACCTTCGACCACCGCAGGCGAGCGAACCCGCCGCCGTCCGTTTCCACTTTCACTTCGAACAGCGCGGCCGCTCGCGTGTTCCGCCCCAGCAACCGGCCCACTCGTGTGGCGATCGTCACCGGCTTCTGTTTCTTCTTCAGGCAACTGGTCTGGATCTTTCCGAGGCCTTCCTCAATGCGCTTCTCGAAACGCTCGTGCATGGCCTGCTCTTTGGCCCGCCGCTCCGCGCTGCGGCACAGGATGAAAACCTCCTCCCCGCCCGGCGCCGGTGTGATGCGAACTTCCAGCCCCGCATGCACCAACCGCCAGTCTTCGCTCAGCAACTCCTGCTCGAACTTGCGCATGGAGTTCTTCGCCGTCCCTACGATGTAGCGCCGCCCACCTTCGCGCAGGAACTCCACGTTGTCCTCGCCCGCCATCCCGCGGTCCATGACCCAGATCCGGCTAGCCCGGCCATAGAGCCCTTCGATGTGCCCGACCATCTCTTCCAGCGTGGTGGCGTCGTTGCGATTGCCGGCGAAGATCTCGTAGCCCAGCGGCATCCCGCAACGGCTCACTACCAGGGCGATGTTGACTTGCTTGCAGTCCGGCCGATGGTCGCGCGAATAGCCCCGCTGCGCTTGCGAGTTCTTCTCCGCCTGACCTTCAAAGTACGTGCTGGTCACGTCATACAGCAGCAGATCGTAGTCCAGCTCGAACAACTCTCCCAGCTTCTCCTTCAGGTGTTTCTCCAGCGCCGGCTTGTGCGGCAGCAAAGCATCCAGCGCCCGGTACAAGCGGTCCTCGTTGACCTTCTCGACCGGCACACTCAACAGGTCCGGTAGCGCGCTGGATTCGTAGAACCGCTCTGCCCAGTGCAACTCACTGGAGGGGTCACACAGTTGCCCGAGCACCAGCACTGTCGCCATCAGCGGCCAGGGAATCTCTTCTCGTCCTTGGGGCAGCTTCTCTTCCAGAAAGCGATCCAGATCCAGCCGGCGCAGCAGCTCCAGCCCCAGCCAGGGGCCGCCGAATTTCCGGCTGCGCTCGACATGCACCCGCTTCACATCGACTTCCACCCATTCCGGCTGAGCCTCCAGAAACAAGCTGCCCTGCTGGGTGGTCCTCCCTTCGGCACAGCGCTTCACTCCCAGGCGGCCACGTTCATCCATCGCGCCCAGCCAAGCCACCACGCGCTGCCGCGGTCCGCGCTGGGTGCGATAGCTCTCTACCAGGGCCCAGTAAGCGTGGCGCTTGCCGTCCTTCCTCCGATAGCAGGGCCGCACGTACATAGCTCCATACTACGGATCTACGGCTCCGATTCAAGAGGGTTGGTCGTCACTACATCGGCTTTTCGGAACTCTGAAACTCAGCCGCGGCAACAGCGTGATGGAAACAAAAGACGGCTCTCTTGTCCGCTGGGTTCGGCAGCCTTAAAACAGGCCAAAAAAAGTCGCGGAGTCACCTCAACTGCGGAAGTTGGGTTAGCTCAGCCCCGCCAGCCTGTTGAGTCCGTCCACGTACGCTTTGGCGCTGGCTTCGATCACGTCCGTGGAAGCGCCGCGCCCCAACATCTTCCGGTCGCCCTGCTCGAGCTGCACCGTCACCTCGCCCATCGCTCCCGTGCCGCTGGTCACGGCCCGAATCTCGTATCGCACAAGTTTGGCCGTGCTCTTCGTCACCTCGGAAATGGCCTTATACACCGCGTCTACCGGACCGTCTCCAATGGCAGCGCCTTCTCTGACTTCATCCTTGATGCGGACTCGGACGGTTGCCGTGGGGATCGCCGATGTGCCGCTGTAGATGTGCATGTACTCCAGCCGGTACACATCCGGAACTGGATGAATCTCGTCATGGACAATGGCAGCCAGGTCCTCGTCGAAGACCTCCTGCTTCTTGTCCGCCACCGCCAGGAATCGCTGGTAGGTCAGGTCCAATTCCTCCTGCGTCAGCGCATATCCCAGCTTCGTGAGGCGATCTTTGAGACCGTGACGCCCCGTGCGCGCCGTCAGCACCACGCGGCTCTCGGCAAAGCCCACGTCTTCCGGACGCATGATCTCATAAGTCTCCCGCTCCTTCAGAAATCCATCCACGTGGATTCCCGAGCTGTGCGAAAAAGCGTTGCCTCCCACCACCGCCTTGTTGGGCGGAACCATCATTCCGAGCATGTCGGAGACCAGGCGGCTGGTGCGGACAAACTCGCGGGCGTCGATATCGGTGTGCACCTTAAAATAGTCGCGGCGCGTGCGCAGGGCCATGACGACTTCTTCCAGCGCCGCATTCCCGGCCCTCTCGCCGATCCCGTTGATGGTGCCTTCCACCTGCCGCGCCCCGTTCCAAACGCCCGCCAGCGAATTCGCCACCGCCAGTCCCAAATCGTCGTGGCAGTGGACGCTGATCGTCGCCCGGCCGATGTTCGGCACCTTCTCTCTAATGGCCCCAATCAGCGGGCCATATTGCTCCGGCACCGCATAGCCCGTGGTATCGGGGATATTGATCACCGTGGCGCCGGCCGCGATGGCCGCCTCGATCATCTCGAAGAGATAGGCCGGATCGGCGCGGCCGGCGTCTTCCGCGTAGAACTCCACGTCGTCCACAAACTGCCTGGCGAGCTTGACCGCCGCGACCGCCATTTCGACGATCTTGACCTTCTTCCCGCCCAGGTTTTTCCCGTATTTTTCGTCCCTGAACTTTCCCGTGATATGAATATCCGAGACGCCGATCCCGGTGTGAATGCGCGGCCGCTTGGCTTCCGCCAGCGCCTTGCCGCAAGCCTCGATATCGCTGGCGACGGCTCGGGACAAAGCGCAGACCGTGCAACCATCGAGCTCCCGCGCAAGCAGCCGAACGGACTCGAAGTCTTCCGGCGAAGACGCTGGATAACCGGCTTCGATGATGTCCACATTCAGCCGGGCCAACTGCCTGGCGATGGTGAGTTTCTCCCGGCTTCCGAGGCGGGTGCCGGCGGCCTGCTCGCCGTCCCGCAGCGTGGTATCGAATATGGCAACTTTTTCGGACATTGCTTAAACATAGCGCATCCGCCTTCTTCCGGTCGCGGCACCGGTGGGCTTTGCCGCCGGTGGGGTTGCACCACGCCGTCCGTGCCCCGCCGCAGTTGTCGTCATCCGGCCTGATAAAGTGGCAGGTACGCAAGTCATTGATGTAGGGGCAAGCTAAAGCATGCCCCACCGGCTAGCCGGTACAATCGGAAAAGTGCCGGGCGTTTATCTTGCCTATCCTTTTTGCGCGCAGAAGTGCACCTACTGCAACTTCGCGTCGGGCGTGTACCCGCGCGCTCTGGAGGCGCGCTATCTCGACGCGCTCGCGGCGGAGATCCGCGCGCACCAGTGGGAATGGATGCCCGAGACGGTGTACCTGGGCGGCGGCACCCCCAGCGGCATGGCGCCGGAGGCCCTGCGCCGCCTGCTCGACCTCATCCCCGGCCGCCCTTGGACGGAAGCCACCATCGAAGCGGCGCCCGGCACCGTCACCGCCGAAAAAGCTCGCGCCTGGGCGGAGTGCGGTATCAACCGCGTGAGCCTCGGAGTTCAGTCGTTCGTCGCCGAGGAAATCCGGCGCACCGGCCGCAAGCACACCGCCCAAACGGTGGCCGATGAGATTGCCACACTGCGCGATGCCGGCATCGGCAACCTGAACATCGACCTCATCGCCGGGCTCAGCGGCCAGACGGAGGCGAGCTGGCGCGAATCGCTCCACTGGATCGAGCGGCTGGCCCCCGCGCACGTCTCCGTGTACATGTTGGAAGTGGATGAGGACAGCCGCCTGGGCAAGGAAATCCTGCGCGGCGGCGCACGCTACGGGGCGGGGGAGACTCCCGGCGACGATCGCACGGCCGCGCTCTATGAGATGGCCGTCGCGCGGCTCGCGGCGCTGGGCATTCCGCGGTATGAGATCTCGAATTTCGCGCGGCCCGGCTGCGAATCGCGGCACAACCTCAAGTATTGGAAGCTGGAGCCGTACGTGGGCTTCGGCGCCGACGCGCATTCCTTCGACGGGCGCGTGCGCCGGCAGAATCCGGAATCGGTCGAGGCGTATCTCAATCGGCCCCGCGTCGAATGTACCCTTGCCCATGGCGACGAAGAGCGCTTCTTCGTCGGGCTGCGGCTGATGGCCGGCATTCGTCCCGCGCCGGAGGAATGGCGGCGGTTCGAGGAGCCCATCCGGCGCTTTCTCGAAGCCGGCCTGCTCGAAACCGACGGCGGCGTCCTGCGGCTCACCGGCCGCGGCGTGCTGCTCTCGAACGAAGTTTTCCAGGAGTTTATCACCCCATGATCGATCTGCGAAGCGATACCGTGACCAAGCCGACGCCCGCCATGCGGCGCGCCATGATGGAGGCTGAAGTCGGCGACGACGTTTACGGCGAGGACCCCACCGTCAACCGTCTCGAGCAGCGCGCCGCCGAGATTGCCGGCAAGGAAGCCGCGTTATTCGTGCCCACCGGCACCATGGGCAACACCATCGCGGTCAAGCTCCATACCGAGCACGGCCAGGAGGTGATCTGCGATTCCCGCGCCCATGTGCTGGATTACGAGCTGGCCATGATGGCGTGGTTCTCCGGGTGCGTGGCGCGGGCCATCCCCACCGAGGACGGCATCCTCACCTGGGAACAGGTGCGGCGCAGCATCCGGCCGCCGCATCCGCACTATGCGCCCACCGGCCTGATCGAAATCGAAAACACCCACAACATGGCGGGCGGGACCGTCTACCCATTGGGCGTCATCCGGGAAATCTGCGATGGCGCGCACGAGCGCGGTCTGAAAGTTCACATGGATGGCGCGCGCGTCTTCAACGCGGCCGCGGCAATGAACGTGCAAGTGCGAGAGATCGTGGCTCCGGTGGATACCGTCATGTTCTGCCTCTCGAAGGCCCTGGGCGCGCCGGTCGGTTCCATGCTGGCCGGTCCGGCCGGCCTGATCGCCAAGGGCCGCCTCTACCGCAAACGGCTGGGCGGCGGAATGCGCCAGGCGGGGGTTCTGGCCGCCGCGGGATTGATTGCGCTCGAAGACACGCCCCAGCGGCTCCCCGAGGATCATGCCAACGCCCGCTTCCTGGCCGAAGGGCTGGCCCGCGTTCCCGGCATTCAGATCGATGCGCGGAAAGTGGCGACCAATATCGTGGTTTTCGACGTTAGCGCCACGGGCCGCGTCAGCGCCGAAATCAGCGCGCGGCTGAAGGCGCGCGGGGTGCTGATCAACGGCATCAACGAGCGCCTGATGCGCGCGGTGACGCACTACGACGCCACCCGTGCCGATTGCGCACAGGCCCTCGAGGCGGTAGCCGGCGCGGTGGCCGCATGAGCCTGTGAAAACGGTATCATGGAAGGAAACGGATTCATGTGCTTCATGACCCATCACGCATCCCGCCGGGACCGGACTTTCGCATGTTAAGATTCATTTCGCTGCTGGCAGGCGCCTCCATCGCGCTGGCGCAGCAGTATTCCATATCGACCGTGGCCGGAGGCGCGCCGCCAGCCACGCCGGCCGCAGCCGCGAGTATCTCCATGGGGCAGCCGGGGCGTGTCGCCCTCGATGCCTCGGGCAACCTCTATTTCAGCGCCTCGAATAGCGTCTTCAAGATCGACGCCCATGGAACCGTGACGCTCATCGCGGGAACCTCGCGGGCGGGCTTTTCGGGCGACGGCGGCCTCGCCGTGAATGCGCAATTGAACGCCCCGCAAGGCATCGCCTTCGACCCGAATGGCAATATCTACATTGCGGATTCCGGGAACAATCGCATCCGCCAGGTGATCGGCGGCATCATCACCACCTTCGCGGGCAATGGCACCATCAGCCCCGGCGGCGGCCCCAGCGCTTACGGCGATGGCGGCCCGGCCACCAGCGCGAATTTGCACCTGCCCATGGGCGTGGCCGTCGACACCAACTTCAACGTGTACATTGCCGACACCGGCGATAACACCATCCGCGAAGTCACCACCGATGGCAACATCGCCACCATCGCGGGAGACAGCTTTCCCAGTTACCAGGGCGATGGCGGCCTGGCCATTACAGCGGAATTGCACGGCCCCGAGGATGTGGCCGTGGATTCCTCCGGCAACGTCTACATCGCGGATACGCAAAACGCGTACATCCGCAAGGTCACCACCGATGGCAACATCAACTATATTGCCGGCGACGGGAGCATCGGTTACACCGGCGATGGCGGGTACGCCACCAGCGCCGGCCTGATCGCGCCCTTTGGGCTGGTGGTGGACTCCTCCGGCAACGTCTACTTCGCCGAAAACGGCGACAGCCGGATTCGGAGAATCGACGCCAAGAGCCTGGATATCAGCACCGTGGCCGGAAACGGCACCGCCGGATTCACCGGCGACGGCTCGACTGCCGTCAACGCGGAACTGAATTCCCCCACCGGCGTGGCCGTGGATTCGGCGGGGAATCTGTACATCGCGGATTCGCTGAACTGCCGCATCCGCAAGATGGCCTCGGGCGGAAACATTTCGACGTTTGCCGGAAACGGCACTTTGAGCTATTCCGGTGACGGTGGCGCGGCCATCCAGGCTCAACTCAACAACCCGCAGGGCGTGGCGGCGGACTCTTCCGGCAACCTGTACGTGGCGGACACCCTCAACAATGTGGTCCGGAAAGTTTCGCCGAATGGAACCATCTCCAACTTCGCCGGGAATGGCGGCGCGGGCAGCTCCGGAGACGGCAGCGCGGCCACCAGCGCGCAACTCCACGGACCACAGGGGCTGGCCGTGGACGCCGCCGGCAATCTCTTTATCGCCGACACCCTGAATGCCAAGGTGCGCAAGGTCTCCGCTGCCAGCGGCGTCATCAACATCGTGGCCGGCAGCGGCACTCCCGGCTATGGCGGCGATGGCAGCGCCGCCGCCAGCGCGCAATTGAATCTGCCCATCGGCGTGGCCGTGGACTCTTCCGGCAACGTGTACATCGCGGACTTCGGCAACAGCCGCGTGCGCAAGGTCTCGGCCAGCGGCGCCATCATCGGCACGGTGGCCGGAAACGGATCCACTGGGTACTCCGGCGACGGCGGCCCGGCCGCCAACGCGCAATTAAATGGACCCCAGGGCGTCGCGGTGGATGCCGCCGGCAACCTGTACATCGCCGACACCGAAAACAACGCGATCCGCGAAGTTACCCCCGCCGGCCTGATCGCGACGGTCGCCGGAAACAGCCTCGCGGGTTACTCGGGCGATGGGGGCCAAGCCACCAGTGCGCAAATCGGCAGCCCCGTCGGCGTGGCCGTGGATGCCGCGGGCGACATTTTCACCCTGGACGCCAGCAATCGCGTGCGCCAGGTCTATCCCAACGGCCTGATCGCGACCATTGCGGGCAACGGGTCGCGAGGCTACTCGGGAGACGGCGGTCTGGCCACGCAGGCGCAGCTCAATTCTCCCTCCGCCATCGCTTTGGGGAGCAACGGCAACTTGTACGTGGCGGACGAGGCCAACAACGCCGTCCGGCTGCTCCAGTACGCCGGCAACGGCTTGTCCATCGGCGCGGTGACCAACGCCGCCAGCAGCGTCGGCGGACCGGTGGCGCCCGGCGAGGTGGTGGTACTCTACGGTTCCGGACTGGGCCCTGCCCAGCTTACGCAGTACCAGCTTGACCCAACCAGCGGCCTGGTGGGCACCAGTCTGGCCGGCACCAGCGTCATATTCGGCGGCACACCGGCGCCCGTGCTGTATACCTCCGCCACTCAAATTGGCGCCGTAGTCCCGTACGGAATCACGGGTGCGAACGTGCAGGTCTTCGTCCAGTACCAGGGACAGACCAGCGCTCCCGTGACAGTGCCGGTGGCCGCGGTGGCCCCGGCTCTCTTCACCGCGGACAGTTCGGGCAAGGGCCAGGCGGCGGCATCCAATCAGGACGGCACAGTGAACGGGCCGGCTCATCCCGCGAAAGTGGGGAGTTACATCTCGTTGTGGCTGACTGGCGCGGGCCAGATGAATCCCGCGGGCGTGGACGGTCAGCCGGGAGCCGCTCCCTTGCCGCAGCCGGCGGCAGCGGTCGCCGTGACGATTGGCGGACAATCCGTGGGGCCGCCGCAGTACGTCGGCCAGGCGCCCAATGTGGTAGCCGGCGTGATGCAGATCAACGCGCAAATCCCCAGCGGTATTCAGGCCGGCAACGCCGTCCCCGTGGTAGTGCAGGTGGGCGGCGTCTCCACGCAGGCGGGCGTGACCATCGCGGTGGGGAATTAGCGGGAGGGAAGTCAGCCGCATGGAGCGCCGCTCTCTGCGCGAACGGATGCGCCGTACCGTGGCCTCGCTCAAGCGTTTTCTGAAGCGCGAGAGGCCCGACCCGCCCGACGATCCCTACGCCATGGTGACCGCCCCCAAGAAGCCGCGCCCGCCGCACCGCAGCGCCGCCGTGGCGGATGAGCCGGAGCGCTGAACCCTCCGCTACGGCGCAGCCGCCCGCTCTCTGGATTCCCGCTCCTCGCGGAGCATGGCGTACAAGAAGCAATCCTTCCACACCCCAGCGCAGCCAGTTGCCCGGCGCAGCAGGCGCCCAGACCCCGGCCCCAGCACGCCGGATCCAGCAGATACCAGAGTTCGCCTTCTTCCGCTCCGAGAAGGATCGCAACTCCGCCCAATCCGATGAGCCGGCCGGAATCCGCGTCCACCACCGCTCGAACCACGGAACGCCAGGCGGGTGAAGCATGCTCATCCATGGCGTCGCGCAGGAACTTATCGGATTCCTCCCAGGAACAGAGCGGCAGCAGCATGTAGCGCACCACCTCCCAGTTGGAAAGCAGCAGATGAACCGCCTCCAGATCGCCGGCCTCCAGCCGCCGCAACCTCACACAACCCGCAGTTGACTGTTCGCCCCCATAGTGGCTTGGCCTGGACTACCGTTGCAGGTCGCCGGGGTGCTCGGGGACGCCGGGTTCGTCCAGGAATTGAGCCGTGGTGGCGGGGCGAGGTAGGTGCCTTTGGCCGTCATGCGGATGCGGCGGAACTGGAGGTGAACGGTTTTCGGATCGGTGAGGCTCTGGGCGGGGAGTGCGTGCTCGACCTCAACCACGCCGGTTTTCTTGTCGATGACCATCAGTTTCGGAGGAAGGCCATTCTGGACCAGCAGGACCCTTCGCCGGCGTAGAGCATGGGGTGCTGGGCCAGGCCGCGTCCCGGCCGTTCGGGGATGCTGACCGGCTCCGGCCAGTTGCGGGGGATAGCAGCGCCTTCGGCGGGCCCGGTGGCGGGGACATCGGGCGCGGTGAATCGATCCAGGACGGACAGCAGGGGCGACGCCGGTGGCGGACCGGCCGAAGTCGACAGCACCAGGGCGACGGCGAGAATGGGGAAGCGGAATAAATTGCGCGAGCGCATAGGCGATCTTCCGAATATCGAGACGCGATTGTAGCACCTGGTACATGCCGCCCCTTGTCATCCGGCCGCCGGACGCACAGAATAGGGATTGGAAAGAGGTAAGAATGCGAAAAAGGTTTCGCCTGCTCCGTGTGCTCGCCGTAGTCGCGGGGATGGCGCCACTGGCCGCGTTGGCCGAAGTGCAGGTTGTGACATCCGCGCCGGTGGTGCTGCGGTTCACCTTCCCCGGCATGCGTGGCCGCGCCGACAGCATCGCGCTCGACCGTTTCCTGCTCAACGGCCAGCCCGTCACCGCCGCCAACCAGCTCCAGGTGCGGCAGCTTGCCGCGGGCGTGAACGAGATCACGGCTCACTCCTCCGCCGTGGGCGATTGGGAATTCGACCTGGCCGACCAAAGCGGCTACTACGGTTTTGGCGAGCGCTACGATCGCCTCAACCACTCGCACAGCATCGTCACCAACGCTTCCCGCGATGCCTCCGATGACAAGGGCCTCAGCACCTATCAGCCGGTGCCGTTCTTCATGAGCCTGCGCGGATATGGTCTCTGGTTGGACACCTTCAGCGAAGCCGTATTCGACCTCAATGTCACGGAACGTTACCGCGTCCGCATCAAGGTCTGTGCCGACAAGTTTCGCCTGGTGCTGTTCGAGGGGCCGCGATTCCCGCTCATCCTCGACCGTTTCACCGCGCTCACCGGGCGCCAGCAGCTTCCGCCATACTGGGCCTTCGCGCCCTGGAAGGCGCGCGACTACCACCGCAATCAGGCGGAGGTCAACGAGGATATCGAACGCTACCGCCAGCTTGGCCTGCCCGCATCCATCATCCTGATCGACAGCCCCTGGGCGACCAACTACAACACCTACGAATTCAACCCGAAGCAGTTCGACGACGCCAAGCAGATGATCGCTCATCTGAAGGATGAGGGCTACAAGCTGATTCTGTGGCATACGCCGTGGATCGACCAGAAGACCATGCGCCCCGGCGAACAGGGATTCGCGGACAAGATCCCTACCGACATTCCGGCCACCAACTTCACCGAAGCCGAGCGGAATGGCTATTTCCTCCACCGGCCGGACGGTTCGACCTACATTGCCGACTGGTGGAAGGGGACTGGATCGTTGATCGATTTCACCAATCCCGCGGCCAAAAAGTGGTGGCAGGGTCAAGTGGGGAAGGCCATTGCCATGGGCGCCGACGGCTTCAAGGACGACGACGCGGAAGGCAATTTCATCGGCGACGTGAAGTTTTTCGGCGGTCAGGACCAGCGCCTGATGCGTAACCGCTACGCCGTCGAGTACAATCGCGCCGTGGCCGAGGCGCTCACCGGGCGCAAGGGCAAAGACTGGGTGCTCTTCCAGCGCAGCGGCACCTCGGGATCGAATATGCTGCCGTTTTTCTGGAGCGGCGATAACGACGCCACCTTCTCCACCGAGAACGGCCTCCCCACCGTGGTTACGGCCGGCCTGAATGCCGGCATGAGCGGCATTTCGCTGTGGATGAGCGACCTGGGCGGTTACAACAAGCGGAGCCGCTACGATGGCGACAATGTGCTGTTCGACCGATGGACCCAGTACTCGGCATTCTCGCCCGGCATGGAAGTGATGAGCGCGATGAACCTCGGGCCGTGGGACTACGGCGATGAAGCGCTGCGCATTTTCCGCCAGTATTCCGTGCTCCACATGAGCCTCTTCCCCTATCGCTACGCGGCTGCCCAGGAAAGCGCGCGCGACGGCCTGCCCATGATGCGTTCGCTGGTGCTGATGGACCAGGACGACCCCGACGCCCGCGACGCCGAGACCGAGTACTACTTTGGTCCAGACCTGCTGGTGGCGCCCGTGCTGAGTGCCGTTACCCAGCGCGCCGTCTATCTCCCGGAAGGCAATTGGCTCGACTACTGGTCGGGCGCGCGCCTCACTGGCCGCCGCACCATCGTCGCCGCCGCGCCCATCGACCGCATTCCGCTCTACGTGCGCGAAGGCGCCATCCTGCCGAAGATTCCCGACGACGTGATGACCCTGGTGCCGCAAACCGAGTACAAGGACCAAGCCGTGAAATCGCTCGACAATCGCCGCGTGTACGAAATTTACCCCGGCGCGCAACTGCGCTCGATCACCGATTTTGAGGGCCGCACGGTGGCGCCAGGGCCGCAGCCGGCCAGTCTGGTGGTCACCGGCGCGGCGGCTCGCGTCACGTTGCGTTGGCGCTTCAACGGTCCCGCCGCGGTCACCGCCGGCGATCGAAAGCTGAATACCGTGAAGGCCGCGGATGGCAGCGTGTCGGTCGAGTTCGATCATCAGGGGACCAGCCGGGTGAGTTGGTAGTTGACGGACCTGGCTGGGCCATCCTGCCGACCTTTGCCGGCGTGGGATTGCAAACCAATTTCGCGGAGTTGCGGAAGGAGGGGCTGCGGCCGTTGGCGGCCGGCGCGGCGGGGGAACTGGCGATCGCCGGCCTCACGCTGGTTATGTTGTTGGCCGCCAACCGGGTGTGGGGTCTTTAGTATTTGCAGCGCTTCGCGAGAAGGCCCGTGGCCTCAGCGAGGTCGAGGTCCGCGATGAGCAATCCCGGTTCGCCATAGGGCTGGTAGCAGAGCAGCGTCCCGTCGGGGCGCACCACGGCTGACGTGGTCGGCGACCCAGCGCTGGCACAGTTTACAGTTGCGAAAAAGCAGGTGTTCTCAGCAGCGCGGCACAAGGCTGCTTTCTCATGGAATGTGTTCGCGGGGTCGGCGAAACTCGAGGGCCGGTAACCGCCGGGTTCGGCTTCGTGGACGTGAGGGTGGAACACGATTTGTGCGCCGCGCCGGGCGGCCCAGCGGACCGTTTCCGGATAGCGCCAGCCTTCATGGCAAATGACAACACCAAATGTCAGCGGGCCAGTTTGAAAAACGCGCCTGCCGGAGCCGGGCGAATAGGTGCCCTCCTCGCTGGGGTCGAGTTGGACTTTGTCCTGGAAGCCGGCGATAGTTCCATCTCGATTGACGACCAGAGCCGTGATCAACAGCACATCATCCACGACGCGTTCGGTGCCGAGTACAACCGCGAGATTTGCCTTCGCGGCGGCCGCGGCGATGGCGGACCACGCGCCTTCGAGGAATACCGGATCGGGGGGCGGCACCAGCCTTCCAAAGCATCGGTAGCCTGGAATGAAGCACTCCGGAAAGCAGATGAGGCCGGCGCGCTCGATGGAGGCTTGAAGAATGGCTTGTTCAGCCAACGCGATGGAATCCTCTGGAGTCGCCGGGAATGGGAGGTTGGCGAGCGCGATTCGAAAGGTGGTCATGCCCAACACAATTCTACGCCATGCGGGTGGGTGCACGCGGTCCTGAAGGGGTGTAGATTTGTGGATGTCGCGAGGCTCTATGAAGAACACAGGTAGCACGATGCTGTTGGCGGCGGCCGTAACCGGGCTGCTGGCCCTGGTGTGGGCACAGGCGCCGGGCGATCCGCTCGAGCAAGGGTTCCGGAACCCACCGGATTCGGCCAAGCCACGCACCTGGTGGCACTGGACGGGCGGCAACATCACCAAGGAAGGAATCACCAAAGACCTGGAGTGGATGAAGCGCGCCGGCATTGGCGGCATGCAACTCGCCGACGTCTCCTCCGGCAGCGGGCAGACAGTCGATAAGAAGCTCGTGTTCGGATCTCCGGAATGGCTGGATGCGGTCCGCCACGCGGCGTCGGAGGCCGACCGGCTGGGGCTCGAGATGAGCATCTTCAGTTCCCCCGGCTGGAGCGAAACCGGCGGGCCGTGGGTGAAGCCCGAGCAGGCCATGAAGAAATTCGTGTGGAGCGAAACCGCCGTGGAAGGGCCGCGGAATTTCACCGGGAAGCTGGCGCAGCCGCCCTCCAACAACGGCCCCATTCGCAACTTGAGGATCGGGGGCGGCCGCGGAGGTCCGGGGGCGCCGCCGCCCGACCCCACTTACTACGGCGACAGCGCCGTATTGGCCTATCGCACGCCGGCGGACGAAGTCAACATGGCGGACCTACACCCCAAGGCCACCACCAACGCCGGCCCCATCGATGCCGCGGCGCTGCTGGACGACGATTTAAACACCGCGGTCACCATCGCCGCTCCGGCGGGCGGCGGACCGGCGTGGTTGCAGTATGAGTTCGCGCAGCCGTTCCAGGCGCGCGCCATCTCCCTCGCCGGCCGCGGCATACCGGTGGGCCGCGTGCTGGCCTCGGGCGATGGCGCGAACTTCCGCACGCTGGTGACGATGCCCGGCCCGCAGGGCTACCGCGGCGGCTCGGTGCGGACGTTCGCGTTCCCCGAGGTCTCCGCGCGCTTCTACCGTGTGGAGTTGGATGCCGCACCCTTGACCCCCGCGGCCACCATGGCCGGCGGCCCGGTGGTGCCGGCCCGGGAGTACACCCTCACCGAGGCCGTGTTGCATTCGGGCGGGCGCGTGCATCGGTGGGAAGACAAAGCCGCCTTCAGCCTCTTGTTCGAGTACGAGACCGTACCCACGCCGGCGGTTCCTTCAGCCGCGGAGATCCAGCGCTCCGGCATTGTCGACCTGACCGCGAAGATGGCCAAGGACGGCAGCCTCAACTGGGAAGTGCCCCCAGGCAAGTGGACCATTCTGCGCATGGGCTACTCTCTCACGGGCTCGAAAAACCATCCGGCCATGCCGTCCGGTCTCGGGTACGAAGCCGACAAGCTCAGCCGCAAGTACATGGAAGCCTATTTCCACGGCTACATCGACCCCATCGCCCAAGCCCTGGGACCGCTGTTCGGCAAGAGCTTGCGTTACCTGACGATGGATAGCTGGGAAGCCGGCGCGCAGAACTGGACCGACGAGATGATCGGCGAATTCCGCGCGCGTCGCGGCTACGACCCCACTCCCTACCTTCCGGCCATGGCCGGCCGCATCGTCGAGAGCGCCGACGTGAGCGACCGGTTTCTATGGGACTTCCGCCGCACTCTGGACGACCTCTTCGCCGATAACACGTACGGCACCATGGCGGAGATGGCGCGCCAGCGCGGACTTGGAATCTACGCGGAAGCGGCCGGCGTTTCTCTCGAGATTCCCGAGGACACGCTGCTCAACAAGAGCAAAGTCGAGATCCCCATGGGCGAGTTCTGGGTACACGCGCTGCACCCCGAGCTGATGTACTATCAGGACGTGCGCGGGGCGGCCTCGGCGTCCCACGTGTACGGCAAAAAGCTGGTCGCCACCGAGTCGTTCACCGGCGGCGGTTATGAGGCCCCGTACACGCTCAAGAAGATTGGCGATTACTGGTTCGCGCAAGGCGTCAACCGCATCGTCTTCCACACTTCGGCGCATCAGCCGCTCGACACCAAGCCGGGCAACACCATGGTGGGGACGCACATCAACCGCAACATCACCTGGGCGGAACAAGCCAGGCCCTTTATGACCTACCTGGCGCGCAATTCGTTTATGCTGCAACAGGGGCTTTTCGTGGCCGATCTCGCTTACCTGCTGCCCGAAGGCGCCCCGTCAACAATGCCCATCTGGGGCGCTGGATTGCAGCCCGCGCCGCCCGATGGCTACGACTACGACTACGTAAACACCGACGTGCTGCTCAACCGTTTGTCGGTGAAAGAGGACGGCCGGCTGGCATTGCCCGACGGCATGAGCTACCGCGTCCTGGTGCTGCCTGAGATCGACCGCATGACGCCGCCGGTGGCGCGCAAAATTCACGAGCTGGTGGCGGGCGGCGCAACCGTGGTGGGGCCGAAGCCGGTGCGCTCGCCGAGTCTCGCCGGCTATCCCAACGCCGATGGCGAAGTGCAGGCGCTGGCCAGCGACCTGTGGGGCGACATCGACGGCCTCAGCGTCAGCCGCCACTCCTATGGGAAGGGCCGGGTGATGTGGGGCGTGCCGCTGGCCGATGTTCTGGCGTCGATGCACGTTGCCAAGGACTTCGAATCCAGCCGGGCGTTGGATGCCGATATGCCTTGGATTCATCGCCACGCCGGCGATGCCGACATCTACTTTGTAGCCAACCGGACGGATGTCGCGCAGGACGCGGAAGCTCGCTTCCGCGTGAGCGGCAAGCAGGCGGAACTCTGGCATCCCGATACAGGGGCGATTGAGCCGGCGGAGTACGCCATCGCCGACGGCCGCACCACCGTGCCGCTGCATCTGGCGGAGCGCGAAGCGGTGTTCGTGGTCTTCCGGCGCGCAGCGCCGTCGTTAACGCGCACCCTGCCGCACGCAACAAGCACGACATTGACGACCCTGAACGGGCCGTGGGACGTGAGTTTCCCGCCGAACCTGGGGGCGCCGGCGAAGGTCCAACTGGCGAAGCTCGAATCGTGGACAGCGAACTCGGATGCAGGCGTGAAATACTTCTCGGGGACTGCCACCTACACCAAGTCCCTCGAAGCGCCGCAGACCTGGTTCCGGCCCGGCGCGAAACTGCTGCTCGACCTCGGGACAGTGAGAGATCTGGCCGAGGTCTCGGTGAACGGCAAGGCGTTGGGAACGCTATGGAAGCCGCCGTACCAACTGGACGCGACCGGCGCGCTCAGGCCGGGCGCGAATCAGTTGGAGATCAAGGTCACCAACGAGTGGAGTAACCGGCAGATGGGCGATCGGCTGGGACCTCCCGAGAAGAGGGTGCTGCCCCCGACGGGCGGTTTCATGATGATGGGAGGCGGCCGCGGCGGACCGCAGACGCCGGCCGAGTCGGGACTGATCGGCCCGGTGACGGTGGTTGCCCAGCAGCCCGCCGCCCCTGCGCCGCGTGCGGTGATCGCGGGCATTCCGGTGAACTACGACGAAGCGCTGGTCGGAACCTATACGCTTCCGGACCCGCTGGTCCTCTCCAACGGGCAGCCGGTGCGCGACGCCAAAACCTGGTACGAGAAGCGCCGCCCGGAGATCGTGCGCCTGTTCGAAGAAAACGAATACGGCCGCGCCCCGGGGCGTCCAGCCGGGATGAGCTTCGACGTGTTCGATAAGGGCACGCCGGCGTTGGATGGAAAAGCCATCCGCCGGCAAGTAACGGTGTACTTCTCGGCGGACAAGGCGGGGCCGAAAATGGATCTGGCCATCTATCTGCCGGCCGGCGCCAAAAAGCCGGCGCCGCTGCTGCTGAACATCAGTTTTTCCGCGAACTCGACTGTCGTGAACGATCCCGGCCTCAAGCGCGGCGAAGTCTGGGGCGGCGATAACAAGAAGGTGCCCGCGCCCACCGGAATGACTTTCGGAAGGATCGACGTGGCGCGGCTGCTGGAACACGGCATCGGTTTTGCCACGGTTTATTACGGCGACATCGACCCCGACTTTCTGGGCGGTCTTCCGTTGGGAGTGCGGGGGATCTACCCCCGGCCCGCGCCGGACGAGTGGGGCGCCATCGCGGCCTGGGCATGGGGCCTCAGCCGGGCCATGGATTACCTGGAAACCGATAAGGGCGTGGACGCCAAACGCGTGGCCATCACGGGAGTCTCGCGGCTGGGAAAGACGGTACTGTGGGCGGGCGCTCGCGACACGCGCTTCGCCATGGTGATCGCCAGTTGTTCGGGTGAAGGGGGCGCGGCGTTGAGCCGGCGCGATTACGGCGAAACCATCGCACACCTGGTTGAGCCGACGCGATACCCCTATCAGTTCTGCGCCAATTACGCGAAATTCGCCAGGCATGTCGACCAACTCCCGGTGGATGGGCACATGCTGGTGGCCCTGATGGCGCCCCGCCCGGTGCTGCTACAGACCGGCGATCAAGACCAATGGTCGGATCCGAAAGGCGAGTTTCTGGCCGCGGTGGCGGCGGGGCCGGTGTACCGGCTGCTGGGCAAGCAGGGGTTGGATACGGACCAGTGGCCGCCGGCGGGGCAGCCGATTCTGCACACCATCGGGTACTACATGCATGCCGGCGGACATGGAACCATCCCGTCCGACTGGGACGTGTTCCTGAAGTTCATGGAGATGCAGTTGTAGCAAAGGGCAAGCTAAAGCATGCCCCACCACAGCATCAGGCTGTTTTGGTGGGGCATGCTTTAGCTTGCCCTTTGAGGTTCGGAGCCTACTTGTCGATGCGGATCATCATTTTGTCGAGAGCGTCGCGGTCGATGGGATAACCCAAGCCCGGCTCGGTGGGCGCGTGGATGTAGCCATCCTGATCCACCCGGAACTTGTCCTTGTGGTAGGCGCGGTCGGCGTATTCCATCGGCCATGGCATTTCGAACCAGTAGTTGTTGTCCGCCGCCAGTTCGAGCTGGAAGTGCACCGCCAGGTCCATCACGTTGCCCCAGTTGTGCGGCTGGCATTCCATGCCGAAGGCCGCGGCCAGTTGGCACACGCGCACCCCGCCCGTGATGCCGCCGATGTTGTCGGCAATAAAGCGCACGATATCCAGCGCGTCCCGCTTGATGTAATCGGCGAAGCCGTTCATGTTCATGATGAACTCGCCGATGTTGAGGGGAACATCCAGCGCCCGCGCCAGTACGATCAGGCCTTCAATATCGGTGGTGGGGATGGGGTCTTCGAACGCGATATAGCCCTCGTCCTCCAGCAGCCGTCCGACTTTCAGCGCCGAGTAGACGTTGTAGCCTTGTACCGGGTCGAACATGAGCGGGTAATCGTCGCCGACGGCCTTGCGGACCTGCCGGATCTCCTCCATGTGGCCGATGTAGCTGGCGCGCGGCTGGGCGTTGGCCGACTGGCCTCCGCCGGGGTGGATCTTGTAACCCCGGATACCCGCCGCTCTCGCCTTCAGAACGTCGGGGGCGAAATCCTCGACATAGGGAAGGTGCTGCGAGCTGGCGTAGGCCATTACGCGCGTCTTGGTGCCGCCCAGGAGCTTGTAGATAGGCCGGTTCACGGCCTTGCCGAGAATGTCCCACAGACACACGTCGATGATGGCGTCGTGCTGGTAAACGTCGGCTGGGCCGCGGCCCATGCCGCCCCCGCCGCCCCCGCCGGCACGTCCGCCGAGCGGAGCGGTAGCGGCCGGAGTCGCCATGCCCGAAGGCGCGCCTGCCCCCCGTGCCGCACCTGCCGCGCCGCCGCGTCCACCACCACCTCGGCCACCGCCTCCGGGAGGAGGTCCGCCAAAACCACCGCGGCCGGTAGAAAGCGCTCCATAAGCGCTGAAACGCATTGTGTTGGGAACCGGGGTGATGGAAGCTACGTCCAGAGCGCTCTTGCCGAGCACCCGGGCCTTAGCATATTCCAGGAAGCCCGGCGGGTTCCCTCGATTGCCGATGGTCATGTTGCCTTCGATCCCGCCATTGGTCACGATGGATACAATCTCGCCGGTCTCCGAACTGTTGAGCCTGCGGACATTGCCGAGATTGGCGACGTAGACTTTGACCTCCTTGATGGTGAGGTCGGGCAAATCGGCCTTCTTGACACCGACTGCCTGTGCTGCCGCCTGGCCGGGATCGGCTAGGGCCGCTGCCGCCGCGGAAGCGACGCCGAGCGCGGAAGCGCCAAACAGACTGCGACGCGATATTTCTGGTCTGGACACTGGATTCTCCTGTATGAATTCGTTCAACTACTCAGCCCGGAGCTGACTCGGTTCCCATGATACACCAGTCGGGCGCTCCGTGACCGGCGTTGACACGAACCTCGCCATGATGTCCGCGCCCTGAGTCACCACGCCAACGCGCGCCGACCGGCCATGCCTCTCGAAAGCGGCGCTCAACGCCTCGGGAAAACTGGTGGTGGCGGAGATGCCGATTTTGGCGGCTTCCGTGCCCGAAACTCCATCCGATACCAGGATGATGTTCACCCGCCGGCGCGTGCGCTCGAATGCCAGGTAGGTTGCCGCCGCTACCTCATCGGCCACCTTTCCCTGTGCGACCAGCGCCAAGACTTCCTCGGCGCTGGCGGTGCCGAAATCCACCAGTTGCGTGTGATCGGGTGCGATTCCCTCGGGCGCGGGGATGAGAAGAATCAGCGTGCCGCCGTCCTTGACCACCATTCCGCAGTTGTTGACGGGCTTGAAGCCTTGCCACAAATCGCGGTCGGCGGGATGCGAGCTGGCCACCACGATGTCGGGTCTTTCTTCCAGTTCCATGGTGTAGATGGGGCGGGCGATCTCGACACCCGCGCGATGGGCCTTGACCACGTCTCCCGCCACCACGGCGGCCACCTCGCCGGATGCGCCCAGCACCACGTTCACGATGAACTTGAGCCCGGAGAGAATGGCGATCTTTTCCATCTCCTGGCGGACCGGGTTGTCCACCTCGCCCAAAATCTCATAGACCCGCGGGCCGGCGATGAGGTGGGTCCGGCCCGTGGTCACGGCGCTGGTGACTCCCGGCTGCACCATCTTTGCGCCGCCGGCCCAACCGGCATACATGTGCGGAATGATGTTGCCGACGGCGATGCTGATCTCACAATCCAGATACTGGCGGCTGACGTGGACGGGGATGCCGAGCGGCGAGACACCCAGATCCACGAAATCTTCCGGCTTCTGCGAGAGATTCCCGACCGGGACGCGGTTGCAGACCGCCTCCCCGACGCGGGCCATCAATTCATCCCAATTCATGCGGCGGTGCGTGCCCAGCGCGACCATGACCGAAATGTCGCCATCTTCCACTCCGGCGGCATTGAGCTCGTCCAGGAGGATGGGCAGGATCAAAGCTTGCGGAGTGCTGCGCGTGCCGTCGTCGACCAAAATGAGAGTCTGCTTCCCGTGCTTGAGCACCAACTCACTGAGCGATGACGAGCCAATCGGATTCCGTATGGCCGATCTGACAGCCTCTCCTAAGTCGGCGACCGGCGGCGCGTGTTTCGGCCCCTCGACCCACGCCAGGTTCTCGTCGGGAACCGCTATCGTTCTGGATTCGTGCCCATAGGGAAGTCTGATTTGCCGCATCATAGCAGCTCCCGCAACCGGGCAAAACAGGTGGAGCCGCTGTTATAGACCGGCACCCGCATGTTGTTCAACTGCGGCGCCAGGGCGGACATGGATAACTGCGCCATGACGATGACATCCACCTTCCCCGAGAGCTTGTCGATCTCTTCCATGAGCATGGCGTTGTGGGTTGCGGCGTCTCCCTTTTGAATGGCCTGAAATGCCTCTTCCCTCAGCACGGTGGTGATTTCCACGGGCTTCTTCTGTTCGGCGGCCACGATCCGCAGCAGGCGCTCGGAGGAGGGGACCGTGGTGGCCAGCGTCGCCAGCATGCCGACCCGAGTACCCTGGCGGACCGCCAGTTCCATCATGGGCCGATCGATCTGCATGATGGGGATGTCGATCATCGGGCGGGCCAGCTCGGCCGCGTAGTTGAACGTGGAGCAGGCCAGCAGGATCATGTCCGCCCCCGCTTCCTCGAGGTTGTGCGCGTACTGGGCGAACTTGAAATAGTTGCGCTTGGGAATCACCCCGACTCCCGCGCGGATATTGTCGCGCTGAATGGTGTCGTCGCAGAGATGCATCACCGGGACTTCCGGAATGTACTGCTCGATGAAGGGTTCGATGGCGCGGATGGTGAGGTTGATGGCGTGTATGATGCCGAGGGTTTTGGGTTCGTTCATAACTACTATTATCCGATCTTGTGGTCTGGGCAAGCTAAAGCATGCCCCACCAGGTGGGGCATGCTTTAGCTTGCCCTCTGATGTTCAATCGGCTGCACCACGCGGATGCTCAGCAAAATGACGCAAAATGCAATCACGTGAAGTGTGCTGACAATGCCGAACACGACGCCATAGCCGAAGCCGTGGTCAAGCAGGTAGCCAACCACCAGGCCGAACACCACGCCCCCCATGGCTCCGCCGAAGCCGACCAGGCCGGCCACCGACCCCACCGCGCCATGCGGGAAGATATCCGCCGGCAGAATCATGATCAGCGTGGACCAGGACTGCTGCCCGGCAAACGCGATGCTGAACAGCACGATGGCAATCTCGACCGGCGATTGCGTCACGAAAAAGATGAGCGGCATCACCGCCGCGCTGAGGCCCAGGGCGAGCTTTCGCGAGAAGTTCAGAGAGCGGCCGCGCTGAACGAGACGGCTCGAAAACCAGCCGCCGAGCAGGCTGCCGATGCCAGCCGCCGCGTACGGAATCCAGGCGAAATAACCGACCTGTTTGGTGTCGAAGTGGCGCATGTCGTAGAGGTACTTGGGCAGCCAGAACAGGTAGAAATACCAGGCCGCGTCGCTCAGGAACTTGGCCGACACCAACCCCCACACTTGCGGGAAACGAAACAGGCCGATCCAGCTCATGCCCGGTCCGGTCCGCGGACGCGGCTGGTCAGCCGGCGGAAAGTAATCCCACAGCCACCAGATCGCCCAGGCGAGCCCGGCGGCGCCCGAGAGGAAGAAGACCCAGCGCCAGCTCAAGGTGGCGAGCGTGATGGCGATCAGCGGCGGCGCCACCACCGCTCCCGCCGATGTGCCGGCGTTGATGATTCCCATGGCCGTGGAGCGCTCGCCCACCGGAAACCATTCCGCCACCGCTTTGGTGGCGGCGGGGAACCCGCCCCCTTCACCCATGCCGAGCAGAAAGCGGCTCATGGCCAGCATTCCGAAGCCAGTGGCCAGGCCGTGACTGGCGCAGGCCACCGACCACCACGCCATGATCAGCAGGAAGCCCATGCGCGTGCCGAGCACGTCCACCAACTTCCCGCCGCCGGCATACATCAGCGCATAGGCCGTCAGAAACGCCGCCTGCAACTGCGAGAATTGCGTGTTCGAAATGGGAATCTCAAGCTGGATCGCCTTGATGGCCACCGGCAAGGTCTGCCGGTCGAAGTAACTGATGGCGATGGCGGCCGCGATCAGCAACGCGATGCGCCAGCGCAGCGAGCCGGTGTGGTTCATTACGTCTTCTGCGAGTGTAGCGTACTGCTCCGGCCCACGCGCCACACCAGCACCGCCGACAATCCCAGCACCGCGCCGCCGAACAGTCCCACCGTGACGATCATCGGGCGATTGGGCGCGAGGGGCCGCGCCGGCAGGCTGGCCGGGTCCAGAACTTCGAGCTGCTCCTCGGCGGATGGCCCTTGCGCCATCTGTATCGCGACGTTCTGCTGGGAGAATCTGGACACCAGTTCGCGAACCACGGCCTGGGCTTTCAAGTTGTCGGGGTACTCGCAGGAAATCGAGAAGGCGGGGACGCTCCCACCTTGGGTTTGCATCAACTGGATGCGAAGCGCCTTGTTGCGCATATCTTCGACGACGTCTTCCAGGGGCATCCTCTTGCGATCCTCCCGATAGAGATCGAACGCGGGTTGCGTGATGATCTCCCCGAGGCTTTCACGGCTGAGGACCTTCTGCTGCAGCTCGACGAGGCGATCCAGCGCCCTTTGCCGATCGTTATCCCCCTGCCCCGCCGGGATCAGGCGCATCACAGCCGTTGAAACGTATCGGTCCGGTGTGCGGAAGGCAAACACCGTCGCCACCAGCGCGCCCGCCAGGGCCACGGCCGCCACCAGCTTCAGAGAATTCCACGCCGTCTTGTCTTTGGCCGCCCGAGCCGCGCCGCGCCACGCCAGCACCGCCAACAACCCCAACACCGCGCCGCCCAGCAGTCCCGCCGCAACCATCATCGGGCGATTGGGCCCGAGACGCCGTTGCGGCAGGCTGGCCGGGTCCAGAACTTTGAGAATCTCCGCGGCGGGTGGCGCTTGGTTCCCCCGTTCCAGGTTGTTCTGTGTGAAGAAACTGTTCACCAGTTTGCGAACCACCGCCTGGGCTTTAAACTTGTCGGGATACTCGAAGGAAATCACGAAGGCGGGGACACCGCCATTCTGGGCAGGCGCCAGTTGGATGCGGATCGCTTTGTTGCGCATGTTCTCGACGACGTCATCCAGAGGCATCTTCTGGCGATCTTCCGGATAGAGGTTGAGTGCGGGTTCTTGAATGATCTGCGCGAGGCTTGTGCGGCTGAGAACCTCCTGCTGCAACTCGACGAGGCGATCCAGCGCCATTTGCCGATCGTTATCCCCCTGGCCCGCCGGGGTAATGCGCACCACAGCCGTTGAAACGTATCGGTCCGGTGTGCGGAAGGCGAACACCCCCGCCAACAGCGCGCCCGCCAGGGCCACGGCCGCCAGGATCTTCAGATAATTCCACGTCGTCATCTGCATTCGGAGTGCTCCCAGCAATACATTGAACAGGTCTCCCCATTCGGGTCGTATATCTTCGACGAGGGCGTCCAGTTCCTCGCCATAGCGCTCGCGCCATGGGGCGGGATAGAGGCGGGCTGTCCAGCGAATCAATTGCCTCATGCGTGTTTCAGCCTTCGGATGGCTGTCTTCACCACCTGATCGAGGCTGGTCAGTTGCGCCTGGAGGTATTCGCGGCCCGCGCCCGTGATCGAATAGGGCCTCCGCCGGTCGTCCGAGCCCACAGGCCGGATCCAGCCGCGCTGCTCCAACCGGGTAATGGCGCCGTAAAGCGTGCCAGGCCCCAGCCGCACGTTGGCGAAGCGCTGGATATCCTCCATCATGGCGTAGCCGTGCTTTTCGCCATCGGCCAGGCTGGCAAGCACCAGAAGTGTCGGATCGGACATATTACGTCTCACGTAGTATCGTATGGCGTAATAAGCGCGGTGTCAAGAGAAATCTGCGCGCAGCAACTCGGGACTGGTATGGGGCAGAAAGCTGGCGCCGACGAACTCATCCATGTAGCTTGGCACGTCGGCGAGGTCGACGTAGGTGACGCGGCTCAGGTAGCCGGCGATCTCCGCGAAGAACTCGCGCGAGAGCAAGCCGAGTGCGGCGCCTTCCAGCGAGCCATTGTCCACGTAGCCATAACGGCCCAGCGGCAGAGAGGGCAGCAGGCCGATTCCCAGCGCCGCCGGCAAGTTGAGGAAGCGGCCGAAATTGCCGGAGACGATGGCCCGGTCGATGGTGTGCGGGCCGGGGCCCAGTGCGCCCAGCAGCGAGCGTATGCCGGCGAAGACCGCCGCTTTGGCCCGAATCAAGCTGGCCAGGTCTCTCTCCCACAGCGCCACTTTTCCGTCTTCGGAGAGGGCCAGGGCCGTTCCCCATTTGCCTTCCACGCGCTGGCCGGTGGGCACGCGATCCGTGAACTGGCCGCCGCGGTCAATCCAACCTGCGCGGAACAAGGCGTCCGTCAGCGCGATCAGCCCGGAGCCGCACACTCCGCGAACCCGGCCTCCGCCTATGACGGAGAGTTGAACCGCGCCGGTTTCGGCGTTGACGGATGCGCCGTCCACCGCGCCGCGGTCCGCGCGCATGCCGCAGCGGATTCCGCCGCCTTCGAAAGCCGGCCCGGCGCTGCACGCGCACGCCAGCGCAAAGTCCGCGCCGCCCAGAACGATTTCGCCGTTGGTTCCCAAGTCCACATAGAGGGACATGCCTTCCGGAGAACGCGAGAAGCCGGCGCGCACCGCCCCCGCCACGATGTCGCCGCCCACCCATCCGCCCGCGGCGGGCACGGTGTACACGGGTGCGACATCCCCGCCCGGCCAGCCGAGCTCCGCGGCGTCCACGGGCGGGAACGCCAGCGCGCGCGGCTCGGAAGGGACGCGCCGAATCCCCGAAGGATCGGCCGCCAGCAGAAGATGGATCATGGTCACATTGCCCGCCACCACGTATCCGCGGATTCGGCCGGCCGTGGCTGCCTCGGCGATCATCGAACCGACCGCGCCGCGGACCGACGCGGCCAGCTCTCCCAGGAAGCCTCTCTCGGCCGCGACGATGCGCGAAATGACGTCTGCGCCTCTGGGGATCTGCGGATTGTAAGCGCCGGCTTCACCCGTTATGAGACCGTCGGAAAGCCGGATCAGCAGGAGCCGCAAGGTGGTGGTGCCGATGTCCACCGCGACACCCAGGTCCCCTTGGCCATGGGATTCCACGATGGGGTCGAGTTTCAGGGGCCAGGGCCCCCAGGCCTCGAGCGGCGCCAACCCGGTGTTGCGATCCCTGGAGATGAGTTTGGGAAGCTGCGCTTCGCCGAGCGGCAAGACGGTGAGCGGGCCGTGGACCGGCGTGAGGCACGCGAGCACATGGGGGAACCCGGCTTCCCGCTGCAGAATGCGGTATTCGGGCACGTCGCCGCGCAGGATTCGCACCAGGCACCGGCCGCAGGCGCCGCGGCCGCCGCACTCCGCGCCGATCGGCTCGGCCGCGAGTTCAGCCGCCTGGAGGATGGTGGCGCCGTCGGGAACGAGTGTGGATCGTCCGGACGGAGAGAAAGTGACCTGGTGAGCCATTCATGTTTCGGATTCCGGATCGGCGGTAAAGAGGCTCTCCGCCAGCTTCTCGGCCGTGATCAGAGCACTCCGGGCTTGCGCCGGAAGTCCATCCATTTGCGTTGTAACACGAATCAGCGCCAGGAGGCTTTGTTGCATCGCATCGACTTGGGCGGCCGGCGCGAAGCGCGTCTGGCAGTTGGAAAACCCTGGGTCCCGGCCGGCGATGATATGAATCGCCTTCTCAGCGACGGCGTGGGCGCCCTCCGTCTTGAGCAGATAGGCGGCCGCTCCCAGGTCGAGGGCCCGCTTCCGAAACTCGGTATCCACGTTATTGGACATCAGCACGACCGGTGTATCGAACAGTTTAGCATTTGCCTTGAGGTGGCGGACCAGCTCGATGCCGTTCACTTCTGGCATCATGAAGTCCGCCAGAACCAGATCCGGAGGATCGGCCCCGAGCAGAATATCGAGGGCTTCAGCCCCGTTCGACGCCAGGAGTACATCGGAGTTCGCTTTAGCAAAACAAAGCTGAAGCAACTCAAGGAAGGGAGCGTCGTCATCTACGAGCAGAACGCGTTTTCGAGACATTGTCATTTACCTAACTTGCATTCACACCAGGCAACTCAAAATAGAAGGTCGCCCCGGAACCTTCCTCGCCTTCGGCCCAAATCCGGCCTCCGAGACGCTTTACGATCCGGTTTACGGTGGCCAGCCCGACTCCGGTCCCTTCGAAATCGTGAGCCGAGGGCAACCGCTGAAAGGGCTGGAATAGCTTGTCGCGGTCGGCCGCTTTGAAACCGATTCCGTTGTCGCGGACGAAGTACACCGGCGCGCCGGTGGTGGTCTCGACGCCAAACTCAATTCGCGCCGCCTCAGCCCGCCGGGTGTACTTGAAAGCGTTCTCCAGCAGGTTCCGCAGTGCCACGGTGAGCAACCGGAGGTCGCCGCGGGCAGCAACCCCTCCCGCAATCTCCCATTGGACCGTCCGCTCCGGCGCAGCGGCCCGTAGCCCGCCGGCGATTTCGCCCGCGATGGCACTCAGGTCCACCATCTCGAACTTGATATCGCAGTGACTGCCGCGAGCCAGCTCCAACAGATTGCGGATCAGTTGGCCCATCCGCTGGGACGCGGAATCGATCCGATCCAGGTAGACCATTCCCCGCTCACCCAGCACAAGGCCGCACTCGTCCCTCAGGGCGCGACTGAAACTTGTGATGTGGGTCAGCGGTCCGTTCAGGTCGTGGGAAACCGTGAAGCTGAACGCCTCCAGTTCGGCGTTCAACTCGGAGAGGGCTTCGACGCGGGTCTTCAGAGCCTGGTTCAAGCGGAGGATCTCCTGCTCAGCCTGGCGCTCTCCGGCCATCACTTGGCGCAGCTCTCCATTGCGCTCCTCGAGCATTTCGGTGTAGTGCTTGACCTTGCCGGCCTGCCGGGCCATCCGGATAAACACCGTCACTTTGGCGCGGAGGATCTCCGGCACCACCGGCTTCAGCAGGTAGTCCACCGCTCCCAGTTCGTAGCCTTTGGACATCCTTTCCTCGCTGCCGGCGGCGGTGAGGAAAATGATGGGAGTGTGGCGCGAGCGCCGCAGGCGGCGGATCTGGAGGGCCAGCTCAAAGCCGTCCATTCCCGGCATCATCACGTCCAGCAGAATCAGGGCGAAATCCTCGCGCAGCAGGTAGTCCACGGCTTCGACCGCCGAGGTTGTGGTCACCAGATCCTCACCCAGGTCCTCCAGCACAGCCCGCGTTGCGAACAGGTTGTCGGGCCGGTCGTCAACCATGAGAATTCTCATCCGCTCCAGGACGGGTCCGTGCTCGGTAGGTGAATCAAGTTGCACAGCCGGTGTGCCCATCAAGTTTCTTCCTTTCCACCTTCAAAAGCCGCCTCCGCTCCCTAACGGTCGCGGCTCGGTAAGTGCCTGAAAACACGCGTCAGCAAACGGTTCTTGGGCCTTTCGCTCTTCCGGAAGCCACACGCGCATCAGGGCCAGCAACTGGTCGATCTCCACCGGCTTCGCGATGTAGTCGGTGGCGCCCGCCTCGATACATCGCTCCCGGTCCCCCTTCATGGCTTGCGCCGTCAGGGCAATGACCGGCAATTCCCGGTATTCCGGCATCTTGCGGATGGCCCGCATGGCCTGGTAGCCGTCCATCTCAGGCAGCATGATATCCATCAGCACCAGCTCGACGTCCGGGTTGGCCCGGAGAGCCTCAATGCCCTTCTGGCCGTTCTCCGCCAGCGTCAGGTTCATGTCGTGCGTTTCGAGGGCGCTGGTGAGCGCGAAAATGTTGCGCAGATCGTCGTCGACGATGAGGATCTTCCGGCCCGCCAGTCTCCGGTCCACCGCGCGGGCAGCGGCCAGCTTAGCGCGCTTCTCCCGCGGCAGTTCCGTCTCCTTGCGATGGAACATGGTCATACTCTTGTCCAGAAGGTCTTCCGGAGAGGACGCGATCTGGATCACTGCGGCATCGTCCCACGCGGCGATCCCATCCTTGTCGGCCTGGCTGAGGAGAGTCGCGGGGTAAATCAGTACGCGGAGCTCGCCGCGTCCGGTGGCGTCGCGTAAGGTGCTGAGCAGATCGAGGCCCGTCAGGCCGGGCACATTCCATCCCAGCACCGCGCCGTCGATCTCCTGCTCCTGAAGCGCGGTGGACACCTCGGCTCCGCTGGCCGCCGGAATCGTTTGAATGTCCCCGTTTCCCAACAGTTCTACGAGGCTTGGGCATCGCGCGGGATCGCCATCCACCACCAGCACCTTGCGCACAGGAGTTTTCATGGCGGCCACGATTCGATCAAACACCTGGTCGAGGGACCCAGACGTCAGCGTCTTGTGCAGGAAGGAGGCTGCCCCCATGGCCATCGCGCGGCGGCGTTCTTCGCAGATGGTCACTACGTGAACCGGAACATGCCGCGTCGCGGGATCGCGCTTCAGAGCCTCCAGCACCACCCATCCCGACATGTCGGGCAGCAGGATGTCGAGCGTAACGGCTACCGGCGCCATCTCGCGGACCATTCTCACCACCGGACCGCCGCGCATGACAACCACTCCCTTGAGGCTGCGGGTGCGGACCTTCTCCAGCAGCACGCCGGCAAAGGTCGCATCATTCTCCACAATCAGCACGAAGTGGTCGGTCTTCCGCAGTGTGAGGTGGTCGTCTTCGACCGGTTCCTGCGCCACCATCAACCTGGCCAGCGCGGGAATTGCCACGGCGTCGCAGGCGCTCGCCTGGTCCGGCGGGCGGGGCGGTGCCGCGGGAATCAGTGCGGCCCCTGCCGCCGGCCGCGATGGCTGCGTCTCCTCACAACAGATCTCCGGCAGGAAGAGCGTGAATGTGCTCCCCACGCCAACCTGGCTCTGGAGTGTGAGGTCACCGCCCAGTAACTGCGCAATTTCCCGGCTGATCGACAACCCCAACCCGGTTCCGCCGTAGCGCCGGCTGGTGGTGCCGTCGGCCTGCTGGAAGGCATCGAAAACGGTGCGGTGTTTCTCCGGTGGAATGCCGATGCCGGTGTCCACCACGGAGAACGCCACCACCCGCCCGGCGCGATCCAGGCCGCTGGCCTCGGGTCTCCAACCTGATTTGGCCGGCTTGATCTCCATCCGCACCGAGCCGCGCTCCGTGAACTTGAGGGCATTCGACATCAGGTTTTTCAGGACCTGGTGCAACCGTGTGGGATCGGTCTGGATGGAGTCGGGCAGACCCGGGTCGACGTGCACTCTGAACTCGGTGCCCTTGCTCAGGGCGACGTGCGAGAAGTCCTGGATGACCAACTCGCGCAGGTCGGCCAGGTAGACCGCCGCCGGCTCGATGTTCATCTTCCCCGACTCGACCCGTGCGAGATCCAGAATATCGTTAATCAGCGTCAACAGGTCGGTGCCCGAGGAGTGGATCGTATGGGCGAACTTGGTCTGTTTTTCCGTCAGGTTGCCTTCGGCGTTATCGGCCAGCAGCTTGGCCAGGATCAGTAGATTGTTCAGAGGCGACCGCAGCTCGTGCGACATATTGGCCAGGAACTCCGACTTGTACTTGGAGGTGAGCGTCAGTTGCGCGGCCTTGTCCTCGAGGTCCCGCCGGGCCCGCTCCACCTGGTCGTTCTTCGCCTCCACTTCCGTCTTCTGGTCGGAGAGCAACTTCGCCTTCTCCTGCAGTTCCTTATTCATACAGTCTGAAGCTGCGTGTTCTCTCTGCAGAGCGCTCAAGTAACGATTGGCGATCTCCTCGGCCCGCTTGCGCTCGGTGATGTCGGTAAACGATGTCAGTGTGCAGACGGGCCGGCCGGCACTGTCCAGGGCCAGGCTTGCCGAAACATCGAGATCGAAGAACTCGCCATCCTTGTTCTTGGCCTTAGACTCCCCCATCCAACTTCCGGAAGGGCCCGACATCTCTGCGATCTGTAACTGTTCTTCAGCGGCCTGCCAGAATCCGATCAGCGGCTTGCCCAGCACCTCGGCCAGGGAGTCATATCGCCACAGTTTGAGAAACGCGTGATTCACGTAGCTCAGGATTCCCCTCGGGTCGGAGATGGCAAGGGCGCTTAGCGACGACTCCAAGGCCAGGCCCTTGATCCACAACGCCTTCCTGGCACGCTCGATAACCTTGCTGGCGCGGTATGCGGTCCAGTTCGCGAGGGCCACAATCAAGGCACAGGTCAGCAATGCCGTCAGCGCCTCCCACAGCGCCGGATTCTCAGATTTCGCTCTCAGTCCTACGGTGTTTAGCCAGCCCTGAAAGACAACGAGCCCCAGCATGCCCGGCAGGAAGGCGCGCAACAGCAGGCCGCGAATCGAGCCGCGGCGCCATCCACGCAAGGCCGGCAGCCGGGGCTCTGCCAGGCTAAACTCCCCCACGCCCACCAGCACCAAGATCAGGGCAGTCGGTACTGCCACCGGAATGGCTGTGCCGCCATACAGAAAGGGAGAGCCATAAGCGTAACCGATCAGAAACAACAGGTTTGCCGCGATGGCTATGAGCGCAAGCAGGGCCGCGAAGGTAGCGGCAAGATGAGACCGCGTGGCGTGGAGCAGGAACATCAGTGCTCCACCTTCAAGAAGGAACCCGAGGGCTGTCAAAGGCGACATTCGGCCCATTGGAATGGCGCCAAGGCTTGCCGTGGTGCGGGACAAAGCGGACTCCACACCCAAATCGAAACCAAAGGCGAGTTTCGCCAATATGATAAGTGTCGCCACGACGGTGAAGCCCGCAGCGGCCAGCGCAAGACGCCGGCTCAGCCGATGTGTGGACCAGCGCCCCTGGCTGAGGACTCCGCCAGCGAGAACAAAGGCGACCACCGCAGTACTGGGAGCCGTCGGGATGACCGTCCCAAACTGCCCCGCCAAGAAGTGCGCGCCCATCAGCCAACCGGCCAGAGCCAGCAGCGCGATGCCGCAGGCTGCGCCGGCGCATCGTCGAGCCAGACGTTGCGCTTGCGCCACCTGGTCCCCGGGCCGGACCAGATCCTCGATCATCCCTTCCATTGAACTCGCGTCGATCTTCCAGGAACCGTTGGCTCCGGACAGAGCCGCGCGCTCCCCGATCCTGCCCTCTTTGGCGACTGAACCGTTGACGTGGACCAACTCGTTGGTCAGGTTTTCATTGCGCTCGATCACGTCGTTGAGCGCGTCGTAGATCTTGCCCACGATCCCGGTTTTCTCTACCGGCAGACGGGCCGAGAAATCGCCCTTCTTGAAGGCCGTCAAGACCTTCAGCAACAGTATGGTGTCGATGGTTTCAGGGTTCTGTGCCCGGGTTTCCACGAAGCGCCTCCAATTTACCGTCCGCGACCGCGTCAATGAAGCCCACCGTGCGGTGAGCTTTCTTCAGGTACTTAATCGGCGGCTTGAGGGAAAACTATAGAGCGCCGGTTGGAACCTTGAGCCAGTGCAGCGACGATTCGACCGAGACCAAGGACTGGGACGCCGCCGGCGGGTCCGAGGAGGATGGTGAGCACCGCGGGTTCCTGGCCCGCCGCGCCGGATACGCACTCGCCGCTTGTGAGAGTCGAAAGCGGCGGTTCAGCGGGTACTGGTCTTGCGCAGCCGGGTGAGTCTTCTTCGACCGCGGTCTCTGACGGCGACGGCCAAAACCTTCACGTTGGCCGGGTCGTACCCGATGTATTCCCCGCGCTCCAGTTGGTCGATGCCGGCCCGAATCGTCTCGCGGGGTCCACGAAGCTTGGTTTCGTCGCGTTCTTTGAGAAGCCGCAGGGCTTCGCGGACAACCTCGCTGGCCGTCTGGTACATCCCGGTCTGGACCTTTTCGTCTACCAGGCTCTCAAGCTCGGGCGTCAAAGAGACATTCATGCTAGTCTCACCGGAGTCCGAATGGCCAAATTTGTCAAATTTGGATAATGCCCCACACATCTCGGAAGAACGGGCCAATGTCGGAGGCCTCCTGCGGGCCGACCAGTACCCGCCAGCCGTCGCCCAGGGCGTCTTCTAACTCGCCCGAGATGACCGATACGTAACCGGGGATGATGGCCGTCCGATGGCTCACCCGTTCGGTGGCCTGCATCACGCGGAGCGACTTGGCCACACGGTCGCCGGAGAATTTCCCGGCGGACCAGGCGGTGAGTACACTTAAGCCCTCGGCGTCCACTACCGCCAGATGGCAAGCCAAGCCGGCGGCTTCGAGTTCCGTCGAGACAATGAAGTAAGTGAGCGAGAAGTTGGTGGTGATCAGGAGCGGCGACTGGGCATCGGGCTCGCCGATGGAGTAGACGCCGGGCTGCATTTGCAGCGGCTTCTGCGGGTCGGTGTAGATGTTCTGCCGTAGCGTCCAGAGAGGGAGCCAGGTCTCGCCGCCGTGGTCCTCGATGGCCAGAAGCGATGCGAACTTGGTGATGCCGAGCACGGCGCGTTCGAACTCCCCGGCGGCGATGCGCAGGAAGACCGGATGGCCCAGACCGGGGTGTACGCGGTCGAGCGCGCCCCTTCGGATGGCGCTCAGGCTGTGATGGAGGCCGCGCAGATCCGCGCCCGGAGGCTCCAGCAGGATATCGGACACGCCGGCGCGAGTGGCATCCATGGCCGCGGTGGCGAGAGCGTTCAAATCGCTTCCTGAAACGACGAGCGGCAGGCCGAGGCGCGCGGCCAGACCCGCGTACGCAGCCAGATCCGCGCCAGCCGGCGGCACCAGCAGCGGGCGCTGGTCCTTGATTCGTTCCGCCATGGCTGCGGCGCCCTCTGGAGTGGCGGCCAAGATCGTTACCGGGAAACCGCGCTCGGCGGCGGCAGCGGCGGCGTCCGGCGCACCGGGGGATTCCGGAATGGCCACGCCATCCACCTGGAACGTCTCTCCGGCCCGCTCGATGCGTAACGCGCGCCAGGCATCCAGTAAGGCATCGCGGTCGGCAGCGGGGTCCAGCACGCGGAACAGCCCGGGCCGCCGGACGAAGGTCTTCTCGTGGCGGAAGAAAACCGTCTCTTCGCCCACGGTGATGGCACGCGGGCCACGGCCGACGGTCACTCCGCGTATGGGAGGCGCGGAGGCTGCCCCCAGGGCCGCGCGGGCCGCCGGTGAAGCATACGGGCACTTTTCAAGCGATTCCTTTCCCGCCGCCAGCTTCATGGCGAACGCCAGGCAGGTGGGGTAGCCGCACTCGCGGCAATTGGTATTCGGGAGGAGCTTGAAAACCTGCAAGCCTGTCAGTGGCATGCGTCATCCTCCTTCACGTTTTGCTTGAACCAGCAGTCCACTTGCTTGCGCAGCCGGGCCAGCGACTCGGGATGCCGCAGCACAAGCACTTCCGCGCCCGCCTCAATGAGCGCCAGCGCCGTGGCCACCTCCCAGTGGACGCCGCCGCTCGCCTTGACCTCCTTGGCCTTCCAGGCTTCCTCGCCCACCAGGCAGATCATGGGCGAGCTCAGCATGGCATCGCCTCCGAGGGCCGCCAGCCTGATCCGCTCCATCACGGAGTAGGTGTACTCGAGCCCGTAGCCCAGCCCTCCGGTGAGCGGGTCAATGAGAGTGCGACGCAAGTCCATGCTGGCATCCGCCAGCAGTATATTGAGCTGCTTGGCGATGTTCATGTCGATGGGGCTCTCAGCCACCAGCACATGGCCATAAGCCACGGCGACGGCGGCCAGGGTCTTGTATTCTTCCTGGCAAGCCGAGTGGAGCGCGAGTCCTTCGCCCTGACACTCCTCCGCCACGCGCGCCAGCACGTCGTTCTGCTTGGAACCTGCGCCCGGCCCCTTCACGATCAGCGGAACCGGCACGCTCTCGAGAACCGCGCGGACATCGGCTGCGGCGGCTTCGGGCGAGCGATTCCCGCGGTCGGGGTGAGTGCCCGCAAGGTGGAGCATCAGCAAGTCCGCGCCGAATTCGTCTACCGCGCGGCGGGCGGCGGCGGCCGGCTGGCCCAGCACTCCATTCCAGGGCTGGCGGACGGTATCGATCCATCGCGGCGGCGCGATATCGGTAATTTCCAGCGCGAACACCGGGCGGTGAGGGAAGCTCGCTTCGAAGGTATGGAGCGGCAGACCGTTGCCGCCGCCGATGGTCACAGGCCGGCGGCTCCCCGCCCCGAGCGTCACCTCGCGTATGGCGCCGGCCCATTTCTTCGGTTTCAGTTCCAGACTCATGCGCGTGCTTCCTTAGGGCTTGCCAGGAAAGAATTACGGCCACGGATGAACACGGATGAACACGGATAACAAAACCAAAAAAAAGCTAAGAATCTTGTCTTCTTATCCGTGTTCATCCGTGGCTAATCCGATTTTCCCTTAAATCATCTCTCCCAGCGCCAGCGCGGGATGCTCGACGGCCGCCAGGTGCTCGATGAGCGGCTCCAGTTCGGTGCAGATAGTCTCATCGGCGATTTTGCCGTAGAGTTCCGGCTGCCCGATTTCCTTGCACCGCTGCCGCAGCCTGTCGCCCAACTTCTGCTTCACGCGCGTGGTGGTCCACACCAGCCGCGCCAGCCCCCCATCGGCGCTGATGAACTTCTTGGACAGGATGTAGAGCGTGCCGATGCCGATGAAGCCCGGAGTCTGTTGCCCGCCGCCGGTCATCTCGGCCAATGAAGAGAAGGTCATCCCCACCGGGGTCTGCCCCGAGAATTCCCGGTCGACGATCATGATGCCGCCGGTGCCCGGTAGAACGCAGGCGATGCACTCGAAGCAGCCGCACGAGGTCATGGGGTCTTCGATCATGGAGTAGGCCGAGAACTTCAAAAACGCGCCGTTGGACGCGTTCTGGATGAAATCGTTGATGCCTTTCCACTGGCCGAGCACGGGGTCCACCACTTCCACTTTCTTAACCGGAAGGTTGCCGCCATGCGGGTTCATTTCGTAAGCGGCCTTCCCGTCGAGCCAGTTGTAGGCGCCGCACAGACCCAGGCGCTCGGGCGTGATGATGCACACGTGATTGGGCGCATAACTCTGGCAAAGGGCGCAGGAATAGAAGATATCCACGCTCTCATCGGTCAGCGCCCCCATGCGCTCGTCGCGGTGCTGGTAGGCGGCGGCAGCTTCCGGATAGAGCTTCTCGACATCGCCGGAAGTAGTGAACAGGGTCACCTGCACCTTGTCGACGATCGACGGGAAATCGTTCCTGAGTTTGTGCAGCAGCACCGTTCCCAGGTGTTCGATGCGGAACCCGGCGTCGCGCGCTTTCTTCGAGATGCGGAGCCACACCGAATCGCGCTGGCCCAGGTGCATTACCCCCATCGGTTCCGAGAGGAAAGAATGAATGTGCCGCTCGAGAATCGATTCAAACTCGGGCTGCATCTTACGGCCGGCCACCTCGACGAAGATGGCCAGCGGCAGGCGCGCGCCCTCCGCCACGTCCGCGATCTCAGGGCCCACCACGCGGATCAGCCCGTCTTGCAGGCGGTCCATGGGACGGCTTGCCAAGTACTCGAAACAGCGCGTGTACTTGCCGCCGAACTCGACCGCGACATCTTCTTTGCGAACGCGCTCTCCTTCGAAAGCGGGGCCGTGCCTGACGGGAATGGGGATTTCGACGGTTCGGATCTTCACCCCGCGCACCTCGACTGCGCGCGACGGCATGTCGCGGTGCGAAACGTTGGCCACGACGTGTTCGTAGGTGCAGATGCCGCTGGGCAGAATCTCCGGGATATCGGTGTCGGCGATGACGGGAAAACCGAAATTGATGGCGCCCGCGGCGGTGGCGTACTTCTCATCGTCCACCTCGCCGAGCGCCAGGACAAAGGCCATGACTCGCCGCTTGTTGTAGAGCAGAATCTCGCGCGTCTCCTTCAGCCCGCCCGGCCGCAGCCCGCCGAAAGTGAATGCGGCGCGGCAGGCAAAACCGAGGGCGTGAACGATGGATGACGTATCGGGCCCATAGGGAACCAGGAAAGTCTCCCAGTTCATTTCGACGCCCCGGCGGTTCAGTTGCGCGGCCATGGTCTCGCCCGCGGTGCTGCCCCCCATGAAGACCAGGATGTTGCGCTCTTGCAGGTCTCGAGCCAGTTGTTCGGCCACTTCATCGCTGGGCGCCGCGCCCACGCAGGCAGCGAAGCCCGGCATGCGCCCGTCCACCAGCTTGATGCCTTGTTCGCGCAGGATGCTGTCGGGCGTGGGGCCGAGCCAGAAATCGAAGGCCAGCCCCGGCTTCATAGCCTCGACGGCTTCATGCGCCACCAGTGTGGCCGCTCCGGCGTCCAGCGTGCCGCCAAGATAGGGGAGCCAGAGCTTCTCCGTGGGCGGCGCCGGGAGCCAGGTGCGCGCCACCTGCAAGGCCTCCTCAAGGTCGCCCAGTTTCTCGACCCGCTTACCCACCAGCGCCAGGATCACGGGCAAGGCATAGGCGGTGTCGGGGAAGGCGACGCGGGTGGCGCGGCCATGACGGTCAATGGCCTCAGACAACATGCTCTCCGCCCGGTTCATACAAGCGTAAGCCCCGCGGATGGCCGCTTCTGCGATGATCTTGGACATTCCTTAACTCACTCCCTCAAGAAACTGGCAAGCTAAAGCATGCCCCACCAAAACAGCCCGATTCTGGAACTGGTGGGGCATGCTTTAGCTTGCCCATTGCCCGCTGGCGGGCGATTCTTACACGGCGTCTCACGGCCGCGGCTCCGAGCCGGCGGCAGATTCGCGATAGAGGCGATAGAAACTCCCCGCGCCGGCGATGTCGCCGTATAGCAACGCTCCGGCCAGCCGCCCCTGGTGGTGGACCAGCTTGCGATACACTCCATCGCGGTTCACCAGCACTTCGGCCGATGCGCCTTCCAGGCGCTCGGGGCAGACCTCGCCGATAGAGATGATTGGCTCCCCGAAGAAGCGCGAGGCGTTCATGCGAAGCGCGCCGGCGGACGGCCGCTCCACCCCCACGGCCGCGGCTCCCGCCGCACGGCCCATTTCGTATGCTACGGGCCAGATGCCACTCACCGCCGAGCGGCCGGTCATCGGGTCGATGGCTTCCGCGCAATCCCCGGCGGCAAAAACTCCCGGCACGTTGGTCCGCCCGCAGAGGTCCACTACGATTCCGCGGCCCACGCGGACGCCGCTGCCGCGCAGCCACTCCACGTTGGGCTTGATTCCCTTGCCCACAATCACCAGATCGGCGCCGATCAGCTCGCCGTCATCCAGGCGCACGCCTTCCACATGGCCGTCGCCTGTGATCTCGACGGCGTCGCGGCCGGTGCGTACGTTCAATCCGTGGCGAATAAACAGATCGGCAATGCGGCGGCCGGCTTCCGCATCCACCATTTGCGAGAGAAGATGGGGGGACTTCACAACTACGGTTACGGTCAGTCCGCGGGCGAGCAGCGCCTCGCAGGTCTGGAGACCGACGTTGCCGCCGCCGAGCACCACCGCGCGGCGGCCAGGCGCGGCCAGCTTTTCGATCTGGTCGAGGTCTTCGAGATTGCGCAAGGCGTGGACGCCGGCGAGGCCCGCGCCGGGAATGGAAAGCGTGGCTGCGCGGGCGCCTGTGGCCAGGATGAGGCGGTCGAAGGTCAGTTGGGTGCCGTCGTCGAAAAGCAAAGATGGGCAAGCTAAAGCATGCCCCACCTTGTGCAACATACGGACCTGAAGGCCGGCCTCGGGCCAATAGATCGCGGGGCGGCCGATGCGGCCGGCCAGGACATAGGAGAGGAGGGGGCGAGAGTATTGTGGGGAGGCGTCGGCTGTAACCAACGTGATGGAGCAACCGGGCGCGTGCTCGCGCGCGGACTCGTAGGCGGCAATGCCGGCGGCGGAGGAGCCTACCACCACTATGTGTCCCTTGAATTCACCGGGCGCGGGGCGGTCCGGCGGTGCCTGGGTTGCCAGCGCGCCGGTGGGGCACGCCGCCACGCACGCGGGGATTTCGCGGCCGAGGCACACGTCGCAGCGAACCACGCGGTCGGTTGCCGGGTCGGGACGTATGCCGTGCGGACAGACCATCATGCACATGAAACATCCCACGCAGCGGCTTTCTTCGAGCGCGATCCAGCCGCTGATGGGGTCGCGATGGAGCGCGCCGCTCTTGCAACTGAAAACGCACAACGGCTCCGCGCACTGCTCGCAGCGAAGCGCGTCGATGCCGTCCTTGCCGGCCGCCACCGTCACGCGCCGCTTGGGCGGAAGCTCCTCGGCGATGGCGGTCTCCAGTTGCCCGCTGCTGGAATGCGCCACCGAGCAGGCCAGCTCGCACGCCCGGCACGCCAGGCAGCGTTCGCGATTGAAAATCAGGATCGAGCGCACGTCAGGCCTCTGGAACCCTCTCCTGGCTGTGTTTCTGGGCCTGCCCGCATCCCAGAGACTGCAAGCCCGCCGCGGGAACATACTCGGTCAATGGCCGCGGCGCCAGCTTGAGCGCCTTCCGCTTGGCATCGATGTGCGCCAGGATTCCCTTGGCCGCGTCCTCCATGTTGCCGGCGAACAGAAACTTGCCGCCGGTTTCCTTCTCGACATCCTCCTCGAGATACTTGCGGACCACGCTGCTTCCCGCGATGCGCGGCGCCGGAGTAAACGCCGTGAAGATTCCGGAAGCCACCGCGTAGAGGGCGATGGCGATGGCTTTTTCGCTCATGGCCTCGGGCGCGGCGGCGGCGATGGGCAGCTCCGACAGATCGCCGCCCATTCCGCCCTCGGCGACCAGCGCCACGCACACCGAGAGAATGCGCGAATTGTCGACGCAGCTTCCCACGTGCAAAACCGGCGGAATTCCCACCGCCGCGCACACTTCTTGAAGCCCCGGCCCGGCGTATTCCAGCGCCGCTTCCGGCCGCAGCAGGCCAAATTTGGCGCTCGCGATGGCGCTGCATCCGGTCTGCACCACCAGCACATCCTGCGCCAGCAAGCTGCGAACCAGGGCCAGGTGGTTGCTATCCTGCGCCACGCGCGGCGTGTTGCAACCCACCACTCCCACAATGCCGCGAATGCGGCCCGCCGCCACCGCGTCGATGAGCGGCCGGTAACCCGCGCGGAAACGCCCGCCCAGGTAGTGCGGCAGGTTCTCGTTCGTGAACCCGGCCACCAGGTCCATCTTGTGGCGCGGAATGTTCACGCGCGTGGCGTCGCGCCGGGGAAAAGCCTCGATGGCGCTCTTCACAATGGCCCGCGCGGCCGGCTTGGGGTTATGGGCATCGAACGCCATGCGCTCCGCACCGGGGATGTGGGCCTTGGAGGAAGTGGTTACTACCTTGGTGTGATGACATGCGGCCACCTGGGGCAGGGAAGGCATGACGCATTGGATGTCCACCACCATCAGGTCCACGGCGCCGGTGAGCAGGGCCAGCTCCTGGTGCAGATAGTTGCCGGCCACCGGCATTCCCTGCCGCATCAGGATCTCATTGGCGGTGCAACAAATTCCAGCGATGTTGACGCCTTCCGCGCCCGCTTGCCGCGCCAGGGCGAGCAGGTCTTCATCGCGGCTGGCGGCCACGATCATCTCGCTCAGAATCGGTTCATGCCCATGCACCAGAATATTGACCTGATGCTCTTCGAGCACTCCCAGGTTGGCTTGAGAGCGTATCGCCTGCGGCCCGCCGAAGAGCACGTCCTGCACGTCAGTGGCGATCATGGAGCCGCCCCAGCCGTCGGCCAGCGCGGCGCGCATGGCCCCTCGCAACAGGGCCACCGGGTCCGATTCCACGCCGTGGTGGGTGCGGTGCAGCAGCTCGACGATCTCGCGGTCGATTCCGCGCGGGGTGATGCCTATCTTCTCCCATCGCCGGCGCTGTTCTTCGGGGGCGCGCAGCAGCGGGATGAGCGGCCCTTCCTGGGAACCAAACTGGGACGCCATGCGGTCCGCCAGAGAGTGCTGGTCCGCCGCGCACCCCCATTCTTCCGCCAGCGTCTTCAGCTTCTCCGGGTTGGCGATGGCCGTCGCGTTGCGCAGCACCTCCACCACCTCGCGCCCGTGGTCGCTGTGCGCCGCGGCGCCGACGGCCACCGCCCGAGCCAGGTTGCGGGCCACAATCAGGTGGGCATCGGCGCCGCAGGCTCCCACTTGCGACCGTTCGCCGAAAGGATCGATGCGGCACGGCCCCATGTAACAGACATCGCAGCACAGGCCCAGGTCACCGAAGCCGCACAGAGGCTGCATGTCGTCGTGGCGGTCCCACACGGTTTTCGCGCCGATATCATGCGCCAACACCAGCATCTCCTGTGCCGCAGGGTCAATCGAGCGTTCATCAAAACTCATGCGTCTCTCCATGCACTTCCCTCTCAATGCTGCCCTGTGGGGCAGGATTGTATCCTGCGGCCGATTTGGGGTGCCCTCTGGGCCCGGCCCCCACGCTCCATCATTCCAGCCCCCCCGCTATCCGCAGCATCTCTCTATAAAAGGCCCGCTCGCGCGATACATTCCCCGCCCTCGCTTCCCCCTCGAGTTCGCGGTCGAGCGGCAGGACGCCGGCCAGCTCCAGCCCCACCAGGTTTTCCCGCACGAAGCCCAGATCGGCCTCTCCCGAGATCTTATTCGCAACAGCGCCAACCTTCCGAATCCCCAAATCGCCTGCCATCTCGGCCACGCGAGCCGCGGTCTGCAAGCTGGCCCACCCCGGCTCCACCACCACCAGCATGGTGTCGACGCCCTCGGCGGTGCCGCGCCCCAAATGTTCCACGCCCGCTTCCATGTCTACCACCACGTGTTCCCGGCTCCTCAGCATCAGGTGGTTCAGCACCTCGCGAAGCAGAACGTTCTCGGGGCACGCGCAGCCGCTGCGTCCCCGCTCGATGGTCCCCATCACCAGCACGCGAACCCCATCCACCAGCACGCCGAACTCGCCCGGAATGTCATCCACGCGCGGATTCATCTTCAAAAAGCCGCCCCAGCCCTCGCCGCCGCCAACCCGCTCCTCGATCAACGCCTTCAGCTTGACCAGCGGCCTGATGTCCGGCCCGCGATAGCCCAGCGTTCCGGCCAGGTTGGCATCCGGGTCCGCGTCTACGGCCACCACTTGGTAACCCAGGTCCCGCCAGCAACGCGCCAGAAATGCCGAGACGGTCGTCTTGCCGACCCCGCCTTTTCCCGCTACCGCGACCTTCATTTCGAGACCTCCCATGCGCCCAGCGCAGCCATGGCGGGGCTGGTGGAACCGAGCGTTAGCAGCGATTCTCCCGCCGATTCGAGCGCGGCCACCCGCGGGTCCCTGGGGATGGTGACCACGTGGCTGAACGGACCGCCTGCCAGCGCGGTCATCTGCGCTGCCAGAGGCTCCCCCTCATCGAACTGATTGAGCACAAGCTGGACGCGCCGTGGAAGCTGGCCGTGAAGGCTCACAAACAGGTCGAGTGACCGCCGGATGGTTTCGGCGGCCATGCGGGAGCGATTCACCACGCAAATGAGGGCGTCCGGACGCCCGCTGGTGCGGCGGGAAAGGTGCTCCAGCCCCGCTTCGCAGTCCAGCAAAACGTGACGGTACCCGCGCGCCAGGCGGTCCAGGTGGTCGCGAATCAGGTTGTTCACATAGCAGTAGCAGCCCTTGCCTTCGGGGCGCCCCATGGTCAGCAGGTCGAAACCCGGGTTCTCGACTAGAGCCTCTTCCGCGCGCAGTGCCAGCCATTCGGCGGACGACATCGAGGGAGGGCGGTTGTGATCCCGCAGCTCTTCGCGCATGTCGGCCAGCGTCTGTGCGACCGTAACGCCGAGCGCCGGCCCCAGGCAGTTCGAAGGGTCGGCGTCGATAGCCAACACGGGAGTCTGGCCCGATTCCACGAGGCGCCGCAGCAGCAGGGATGCGACCGTGGTCTTCCCCACCCCACCCTTTCCGATGACCGCCAGAATCACCGGTGGGTTTCCCGCTCACGCACCAGGCTGGCGAGCTCGGCCAGAGTGCCCATCAGGCGGTCCGCGTTTTCCACGCTCTCGGTGCCGAGACCGCAGGAAGGCGTGAGCAGCGCCTGCCGGTAGAGTGCGCCGCGGTCCATGCCCTTGGCGGCAAGCTGTTCCACGCGCTCGTCCAGCGCGTTCAGCAAAGTATGCGGGTTGAGGTTGCCGTTGGCGCGAGCCGGGACGATGCCCCAGCTCAGTACGCCTCCCTTCCCTAGAAACGAGCTCAGTTCCGCGGGATAGAGCGACAGCCCCTGAAAGTACTCGTAGGCATCGAAATTAACCACGTCCAGATCGGTCGAGAACACCAGGGACCAGTCGGTGTTGCCGCAGCAGTGCAACCCGGCCAGCGCCCCTTCCTTGTGGATGGCCGCCACCCCCGCGTCGATGGCCGCAATCACGTCGTTTCGCGGCACGTTGACGAATGCGGAACCGAAGGCGCAGAGGTACGGCTCGTCGAGCACCACCAGCACGCCCTCCGCCACCTCGCGGAGTTTTCGAGCCATCCAGCGGGCCTTCATCGCCATTCCCTGGACAGCCACTTCGTACAGTTCCGGGTTGTAGGCCAGCGACCGCTTGTTCTCATCGGTGACCGTCATGGCGAAACTGAAGGGTCCGGTGACCTGACCTTTGACCCATTTCGGCCGCTGCCCGCTCTCCAGGAACAGGTGCAATCCCAGTGCGTACTCCGGGGAAATCGCGAAGCGCTCGACATCCTCGTCGACCAGCGCCTGATAGAACGCCTCCAGTTCGCCGGCCAGCGCCTCATCGCCGCGGAAATAGATGGTTTGTGCCGCGCGATCCACCACGGCCCCCGGCAACCCCTCCGAATACTGAACGTACATGCTCTCCAGCCAATCCCGAACGGGCAGTTGGGGCCACGCCGGCATGTCCGGCAGATGGCTGAAGATCCGGTCCAGGAGGCGTCGCGGCTCAGTATGCGGAAAGCTTCCCACGACGGTCGGTATGGCAGCGAAAGCCGGGCACTTCATGGTGTATTTTGAGCCTTGCAGTCTGAAATCAAGTATAACCCGTAGCGCCGGCGGTCTTGCCGCCGGTGGGGTTGTCTGGACTGGGAAGAACACCGGCGACAAGGGGGTGCCCTCTGGGCCCGGCGCTACGAGATTCTCTCGATGGCTGCCCGGGCGGCGGCGGACGTCTTCTCATCGGGGTGCCCGGTCCACTTACGAAGCGCCGGCAGCGCCGCGCTGGCCTCGGGGCCGTAGCTTGCCAGAACGATCATGGCGTTCATACGGACTTCCGGACTGGCATCGTCCAGCAGGCGCACCATGGGCGGGACCGCGTCGGAGGCCGGCGCGCGAATCCGGCCCAGGGTCAACGCAGCAGCCGCTCTCACTTCGGGCGCGGGGTCGGCGGCGCATTCGAGAATCCTGGGAATGGCGGGGTGCGCCGCAGTCCCCAGTTCGGTGATGCGCTCCAGCGCCTGCTTGCGTACCGGCGGGTCCGCGTGGTCGAGTGCCCGCAGCAGGAGCGGAAGCCCGCGCGACGCGTCGCCGCCGATGCGAGCCACCGCCGCCGCACAGGCCATCTGCACGGTGAGCGGGGCGCGCGGCGCGATGGTTTCCAGGTCTGCGAGGGACTCCCGCGCCCCCGGACCGATTTGGGAGAGGGCGCCGGCCGCCGCGGCCACCGTCCGCGGATCGGAGAACTGCAACATGAGCCGCAGCGCGGGCACGGCTGCGGGGCCGATCCGGGCAAGCGCGAAGGCGGCGACGGCCCGCAAGTCGTCTTCCGGCGCTGTGAGGCAGCGGCACAGGGGCCGCACGGCAGCTGCCGCGGGCGCACCGATTTTGCCCAGTACCGCAGCCGCCATTTGGCGCACGGAAACCTCCGCATGACCCAGGCTGGCCGCGACATCCGCCAGGTAGGGCAATGCGTCCACATCGGCGGCCATCAGTTGCCCGAGGGTGGCCAGCCGGTTCCCTTTCGGCATCAGATCAGGTTTCCTACGCCCGGCGAATAGGTAGCGGAGACCACGCTGGCCGCGGTCAGGTTCGTGGTAGTGATCGCCGGACACATCAGCGTGCCTGCAATGGTGACGTTGCCGGTGATGGAGATACTCGGGGCCGTGATGCTGATGGAAGTTGCCGTAACCTCGATCGTCATCGCGGTCAGGGAGTCGTCGCTCGCAATCGTGACACTCCTGCTGCTGGCGACGGTGCGGGTCTCGGAACCGCCGACGCTAAGGCTCTTATTGGAGCCGACCGCCTCCGTTTTCGAGGAGCCGATCGTGATGTCCTGCTTCGCGCCGACCTGCTTTGTTTCGTTGTTGCCCACAGTTACGCTGCGGTCGTGCTGGACCGTGCGAGTTTCGTCGTGCTCCACTTCGGTGGTCAGGTCCTTTTCCGCATGGATCAGGATCTCCTCGCTGCCCTTTTTGTCCTCCAACCGGATCTCGTTGTAATTGGCGGTGCCGCCACCCTTCGAGCTGCGCGACCGTATGCCGCTCTGGGTCTTGTTGTCGGGCAGGCTGTAGGGCGGCGTCTCGACGGCGTTATACACGCTCCCCACGATAATCGGGCAGTCGGGATCGCCTTCCAGAAAATCGACCACCACCTCCTGGCCGATTCTGGGGAGGTGGATGGCGCCCCACCCTTGTCCAGCCCAGTGGCTGGCCACGCGAATCCAGCAGGAGCTGGCGGCGTCGTTCTTGCCTTCCCGGTCCCAATGAAACTGCACTTTCACGCGCGCTTTGTCGTCGGTGTAGATCTCCTCCCCCGCCGGGCCCACCACCACGGCTGTCTGGCAGCCCCAAACATGGGCTTTCGCGGTGGTGCGCGCCGGGTGGTAGCGCAACGCTATCGGGAAACAGGTGAAGGTATTGCTGTAGTGGCTCTCCACCGTCTTGTCGCCGGAGTGAAAGTCGCCTTCCACCGCGGAATGGGTCACCGAGCCGGCCACATAGGTCCCATCCGCGTTGGGGTGCCTGGTAACCGCGAAGCGATAGCCTGGAATCAGGCAGTGTACGTTGCTTTGGCCGCGGATGGAAAACTGCGCGAGCTCCATTTCTTCCATGCCCGTCTTGGCTAAACCGGTGCCGGTGGATTTGTCTCCCACCGCCTGGTACCGGATGCCGTAGTTGCCCGGGTAGTCGTAAACCTCGAACTGATCGTTTCCCCCCACCTTCAGTTTGTGCGTGACTTTGCCGACCTGTACGCTGTCCATGATCGGCTGGGACACCAGCATGTCGAGCATCGGCTTGCCATAGTTGTAGTCCTGCAAGGTGTTCTTGCCGGAGCCCAGTTCCTGGGTCTTCATCCAACCCGTGATGCGCAATTCCTCGCGCGTGCCGCCGGCCACTTCGTCGTAAATCAGACTCGCATCGCCGGGGATGTCCTGGTACGACACGGCGTCGTCGGCTATCACCAGCTTGTGCCCGCTGGCGGTATGGCGGAAGAAATAGAAGATGCCTTCTTCCTCCATCAGGCGCGAGATGAAATTGAAATCCGTCTCGCGATACTGCACGCAGTACTCCCGCTGGGGATACGATTTGTGCAGCTCCCACGTGACATCGAACCCCTGCAAGACTTTCTTCAGAATATCGGGAACGTCTTTGTCCTGGAAGATTCGCAGGTTCTCGGTCCGTGTCAGCACCCAGATCTTAGGCGCTACCGTGGCGCGGTAGCGGGCCAGGCGGAAGGTCCCCGGCAGTTGCGCGAAGGAGGTCACAATGCCGTTGATGTGTCTCGGTTCGCAGCCCGATGGCCCGATTACCCCGAAGGAGATCCCCTGGCCCAGGATGTCCTCGAATTTGATCGCCGCGTTTTCCGACCACAACTCGAGCTGGAACCAAAAGAGGTGCGAGATGGCCTCCTCCCCCGTGAACGATTCGAGCAGCAGTTCATCCGCGCCCAGGCTCGAATTGATATACAGAAATCGATTCTCTTCCAGATACCGGTCCGCCATGCGCGGCCTCCTTCAATTAACTCGACAACTCTCCGCCATATTCGTGAGGGGATCTTTCGACGCGGAGACGCGGAGAATTCGCGGAGGAAGAAATAGGAAAGCTCGATACCCACATCTACCCCCGCTCTTTCACCGATTTCTCCGCTACCTCCGCGCTCTCGGATCTTGATTTTCTTCTTCCTATTTCCTCTCTGCGTTTTTCTCCGCGTCTCCGCGTCTCCGCGTCGAAAACTCCCCCTCACGAATACACAAAATTCCCGTCCGCCCCAATGTCCACCCGGATGGATTCCAGCTTCTGCCCTTCCGCGATCCGGCTCAACAACTGGCGCGAGATCTCCGGCAGCAATGTGTTGGTGAGAATGTTATCCACATTGCGCGCGCCGCTTTCCACCTCCGTGCAGCGCCGCGCGATTTCGTCGATCAGCGCGCCGTCGCACACCAGTTGAATCTTGTGGTTCTCGTGGATGCGCTTCTGAATCTTGCCGAGTTTCAACGTGATGATCTTCTTGAGCGCTTCGTCGCGCACCGGGTAATAGGGGATCACCACCAGGCGCCCCAGGAACGCCGGTTTGAACGTCTTGTTCAGCTCCGGCTTGATGGCCTTCACGATGCCCTCCGGAGTGGGCATGGTCTCGGGATCGGCGCAGAGCTTCATCATGGTGTCGGTGGCCGTGTTCGAGGTGAGCAGGATGATGGTGTTCTTGAAATCGATCTCGCGCCCCTCGCCGTCTTCCATGCTGCCCTTGTCGAACACCTGGAAGAAAAGCTCCAGCACGTCGGGGTGGGCCTTCTCCACTTCGTCGAGCAGAACCACCGAGTACGGATGGCGCCGCACGGCCTCGGTGAGCACACCGCCTTCGCCATAGCCGACGTATCCCGGCGGCGACCCCTTCAGAGTGGACACCGTGTGGGCCTCCTGAAACTCCGACATGTTGATGGTGATCAGGTTGCGCTCGCCGCCATACATCAGGTCCGCCAACGCCAGGGCCGTCTCGGTCTTGCCTACGCCGCTGGGGCCCACCAGCAGGAATACACCGATGGGCTTCTTGGGATCTTCCAACCCGGCGCGCGAGGTCCGTATGCGCTGCGCGATGCCTTCCAGAGCATGGTTCTGTCCGATCACCCGGCCGCCCAGAAGGGATTCCAGCGTGAGCACGGTCTGAACCTCGTCCTTCACCATCTTTCCGGTGGGGATGCCGGTCCACGCGGAGATCACTTCGCCCACGATTTGCCCGTCCACCGAGACGCGCATCATCGGCGTCTCGCCTTGCAGCGCCGCCAGTTCGGCATTGAGCTTCTCGAGTTCCGCGCGCAGGGGTTCCTGCTCTCCGGTGCCCTCTTCCAGTTGGCCGCGGATCTCGCGAACCCGGCTCACCAGTGCGGATTCCTTCTCGAAGCGTTCTCTCAATGCGGCCAGTGTGGCGGCCACTTGCGCCCGCTTTTCGCGGATCTCTACCAGCCGCTCGGCGTGGTCCGCGCCGGCCGCCGACTCGCGCGAGAGCACGCGCTCCTGCGTGTCATAGTCGTCGATCTGCCGCGTGGCGTCCTCGATGGCCGGAGGCGTGGCGTTCTGCCCCAGGGCCAGGCGCGCGCAAGCCGTATCCAGCACGCTGACGGCTTTATCCGGCAATTGCCGCCCCGCCAAAAACCGGTGCGACAGCCGCACCGCCGCGGAGACGCCTTCGTCCAAAATGCGGACCTTGTGGTGCTTTTCGAGCGAGGCTGCGATGCCCCGCAGCATGGTCATGCACTGTTTTTCCTCGGGCTCTTCCACCTTCACCGCCTGGAAGCGCCGCGCCAGCGCCGGGTCTTTCTCGAAATACTTCTTATACTCCGACCACGTGGTGGCCGCGATGGTTCGCAGTTCGCCGCGCGCTAGCGCCGGTTTCAACAGGTTGGCCGCGTCACCCTGGCCGGCCTGTCCTCCCGCGCCGATCATGGTGTGGGCCTCGTCGATGAACAAGATGATGGGAGTCGGGGACGATTTCACCTCTTCGATGAGGCCCTTCAACCGGTTTTCGAATTCGCCCTTGATGCCCGCCCCGGCCTGCAACAGCGCCAGATCGAGGGTGCGTACGGTGACGTTTTTCAAGGCCGGCGGAACGTCGCCCTGCGCGATGCGCAGCGCGAAACCCTCCACTACGGCGGTCTTCCCCACGCCCGCTTCGCCGGTGAGTATGGGGTTGTTCTGGCGGCGCCGCATCAGGATGTCGATCACCTGCCGGATTTCCGTGTCGCGCCCCAGCACCGGGTCGAGTTTGCCGCTTTTGGCGTTGGCCGTCAGGTTGACGGTGAACTGGTCGAGGTTTGCGGTCTTGCCGCCGGCCGGGCGCGGCGGAGCGCCTTCGCCCCCCGCCTCCGGTGCTTCTTCCGTCACCTCGTCTTCGTGCGAGCCGTGCACCAGCGCGACGAAATCCTTCTTCAACGCCTCCGGCTCGATCTTTTGCAGCTCTTTGCTGACTTCGCGCACAATCCTCGCCAGCTCCTCGTCGGAGACCAGCGCCAGCAAGGTGAAGCCGGTGCGCACCTGCCACGCGCCGTAATCGATCGACCCCATGGTCCACGCCTGCGTCAACATGCGGAGAATGGTGGGGCTGATGGCGGGCGTGCGCGCGTTGCCCGATTTCAGTTTATCCAGGCTGCGCGTCAGCTCCGCGGCGAGCCGGGACTGGTTCACCTCGAAGTGGCGGAAGATGCGGGCCGCATCGGTATCGCTGGCCTCCATCAGCTTCATGAGGTAATGTTCGATCTCGATGTTGTAGTGTGTGCGTGACAGGCACAACCCCGCCGCCGCTTCCAGCGTGCTCCGCGTCGGGCCGTTCAGTTTTCCGATCAGCGACTTCAGGTTTACGCTCATTCCAGCTCCTCATTCGATTCCTTTTCCCCAGCCGCCAAAGCTCCCGGGTCCCGCTCCCCTCGGCCCCGTCTTCCTCTGCTTCCTCTTCTTCTTTTCCGCTCTGCGTTTTTCTCCGCGTCTCCGCGTCTCCGCGTTGAATGTTGTCCTTCAAATGCGCAGAATACTATCGTCCGGATTCTCAACCATCGCCCCCGTCTTAGCCCACGTCAGCCAGCCCAGCCGAGGCCCCGCGGCGCCCTCTTGGCCCAGTTCGCAGGCCGGCGTTTCTTCCTTCCGCAGCACCAACTGCACCTCGAAATCCAATTCGTTTCCGGCGAAAAAGCGGACCAGCGCCCGCAACGGCGCGTGCGCGCTTCCGTCCGGGAGGAAATCCCGGTACTGCTCCAGGGTCAGTGGACCCAGGCGAATTCGCACCGTGGATTGCCGATCCCAAACCTCGTCTCCCACCACCGCGCCCATTCCCAGTTGCTCGGAGTACGACGCGGTCTCGCTGAACCGGCACTGCGTGTCTTCCTCCAGCGCGTGCCACGCGCCCACGAACTGCTCGATCTCCACGGGAACTTCGAAGTAGTCCATCAGCAGCAGCCGCAGCGCCGCCGCCGAACGCGTCTGGGCGGCCAAGAGTCCGCAGCGGAAGACCAGCGCTTCGTCGGGGATCTGCTGGCGATCCTCGAACCCGGGGGTTCCCAGCCCCAGCAAGTCCATCAGGTGAGGCGAGAGCCGGTCGTCGTCGCCGCGCTCGTAAGCCACCGTGAAACGGAACTTCTCCCATGCCTGGTAGAACAGCGAGATGGCCCGGTGGTTAAAGATGTCCAGGAACTCGCGTAGCGCGCTGTCCCGCGCGCGCAGCCGCTCCCGCACCAGTGCCGAATAGTACAGCGGCAGCAGGCCTTGGGGCCCGGTCAGGCCCATGAAATTCACGCGCATCAGCGGCTGCGCGTCCCGAGGCCAGTCGAACGCCGCGATCTGGCTGGGGGGAAACCCGAAATCGGCGCCGGTTCCGAAACGCACCACTTCCGTGCGCGGGCTCGAGTACTGCCCGACGGGCTGCCGGTCCGCGAGAATCCGCCCCAGCAGGCGCACGGCCTGGAAAAAATCGAAACCGAACGGCTGCTCGCGAAGCACCCGCTCCAGTTCCGCGAATTGCGGCCGGTTGTTCTCTACAGGAGGATCCTGGAGCCGGCCCGGGGTGGCCACAGTTTCAGAACCTCCTTTCGCTGCCGCGTCGAAACGCTCAGTTGGCTGAAGCTCGCCAGCGTGACGTACAGCCCCAGAAAATGTTCGATCACGCTGGCGAACAGGTACGCGCCGCCGCCTACAAAGTTTTCCTCGTCGAGTTCCATGTCCACCCGCGTGCCGCGCGCGAAGGTGATGCCGTTTTCCGATATGATCCGCGCGAACTGCGGCCGGCTTTTCAGATCCGTGATGCCTTCGATCTGCTTCACCGAATACGAAGAGTTGGTGAAATTGTACAGCTTCAGGATTTCCTGGAGCGCCTCGCGCCCCTCCGCCACCAGCGACAGGTAATTCAGCGACAGGTGCGAAATCAGCCGCCACAGCGAGGATTTCCCGGTGGGAGGCCGCAGGGCCGGCGTGGGTTTCCTCAGCGCCATGATGGAGTGGACCGGCGCCCCGCTCTCCAATTCGAAATCGCCCGACTCCATCCCGAACGGCAGGCGCGAGGGAAGATCCCGGTTGGTGCACGTGAGCCGCACCGTGAGGCTGTCCACGTCCGGCGCCACCGGCCGCTGCTCCAGGTCGACCAGCGAGAGGAACATCTCCGTGCCTTCATCGTCCCGGCGGCCCGAAGCCCGCCGCGAAGCCATCCAAAAGACCTGTCCGCGGCCGCCCGAGTGGCCGTGGCGAAAGGAATAGAACGGCTCGAAGCGAACCGGTTCCTGCGTGTCCGGCCGGACACTGACCACTTCGTCCACGGAGAAGATTTCGGTGGCGTTGGGCCGGCGGATGTCGGGCACGATGGGGTAATCGAAGCGCCGCTCGGTGAGCAGGATAGGCTCCGCCGTCTGCTCAAACAGGTTCACCGCGGGCGCGCAGGCGGTTTGAAAAGTCTTCTCGGTGACCCCCAGCTCAAGGGCTTGGCGCCGGTCCGCCAACTCAAACGGCGCGATCAGAAAGATCAGCTCGGCCCGGTCTCTGAACCCGCCCGCCAGGGCCGCTTCGAGTCCCGTGAGGTCCAGAAAGAAGAATTTATCCGGAAACGTGAAGTATTCGTGCAGCAGGCGGTAGCCGGTGAAGGAGCGGCGCGGGTACCCCAGCATGCCTTCATCCTCGGCGAACCCCACCGGGCGCAGCGCCTCCCCTCGGAGCGCGACCGGCCGCACGCGCGAGCCCGGGGTAGGGTCGCGCACCAGGATCTGCGTGCATCGGCTGCACAACAGTTCGTAGAGGGTGTGGATCAGCCCGCTCTCGCCGTTCAGGAAGAACCGCAACGGCTCCGGGTGCAGTTTTTCGAAGGTAATGTCGGGCCAGCACTTCAGTTCCACGCGCAGCGCCGCCGCGGCTTCCGGAGCCTTGATGGCGGGCTGCAGCCGGTCCGGCGTCTTCCATTCCGCCGCCAACACGCTCAACGGCCAGACGTACGTGTCGTAGCAAGTGCGGAATTTGCAGGGGACCCCGCCCACCGGCCGCGACGACAACATCGAGCCGCGCGGAATCTTCAGCCCCCCGCCGATCTGCCCCTGTTCGGGATTGACGCGAAAATCGGCGATGGTCATCGACGGCACCGGCCGGATGAAATGCGGGTAGATGATGCTGAGCAGCGCCTCGGTGATCTCCGGGAACTCGTCGTCGATCTTCAGGTGCACGCGCGCGGCCAGAAACGCGAAGGCTTCCAGCAGCCGCTCCACGTGCGGGTCTTCGCACTTGTCCGGCTCCAGGCTCAGGCGCGAGGCGATTTTCGGGTACTTGTCCGCGAACTCGACGCCCATCTGCCTCAGAAACGTGAGTTCGCGTTCATAGTAGAGCAGCAATTCGTCGCGCACGCTATTCGCCCTTCACCTGGTACTCCCCGCTGTTCAGTTGCAACAAGGTGTCGAACAGCACCTGTTCCGGCGCGGGGTCCATTTTCAGAAGCGCCTCGATCTGAAACCGCACCACTCTCGGCCCCGAAGCGGCGCTGTCCACGGCGCGCACCCGCACGGCGGTGAGACGCGGCTCGAATATCGCGATGGTCTGCTCCACTAGGCGCAGCAGCCTCTGCTTGTCTCGCGGCGAGTTCAGACTCATCGACGTCACGTCGGGCAGGCCGAAGTTGTAAAGCGACCGGTGCAGTTCGCGGTAGGTCTCCGGCGCCTCATCGGGAATCCGCCGCGTGTTCAGCAGCCATTCCAGGTCGCGCCGCAGCGAGGCTTTCAACTGTCGCACCGATTGCGACCGGCTGGCCGGCGGGTCCGCCGCCACTTTCGGTTCCAGATCCATGAGCCGGTCGAGCAGCGTTGGAGTGACAGCCACGTCTGGGTCCGCTTTGGCCATCATTTACCTCCCGCAGGCCAGGGCCTGCAACGGATCCAGCCGGCAGATGCGGTCGTAGACCTTCTGTTTCAATTCCGGCGCCGTGTCCAGTTTCTCCAGGCAGCGGTAGAGCAAGGCCAGCGGCTGGGCGACGGTGGACGCGGCTTCCCATCCTTCCAGTCCGCGGCTGTCGATTTCGGCGGCGAGTTGTTCCAGAATCGGATGGGCGATCCGCTCGTAGCCCATGTTCATGCACAGTTGCGCCAGTTGCAGCCGCCGCTGAAACCGCCCGCGGCCCGATTTCTCGGCCGTGGCTTCGCGCGTCAGAATTTCGATGGCCTCCTGCGGTCTTCCAGCCCGCGCCGCCTGCATAGCCACCTCGTTGGCATCGACGATTTCCGGCCCGCCGTCCGGCGCGGCCCACGACGCTTCGGTGGCATCCGCCATGGCGGCCGGCGCGTAAGCGGCTTCGGCGGGTGGCGCGGCGGCAATCTCGTCCAGCCAGGCCTGGGTCTCAGGATTGGCGGCCGGCGTGTCGTCGAGCAGGCTCGCCTGCCGCAGGGCAGGATAATCCGCCAGCAATCCATTCACTTCCGCCCGGATGGCGGCGGCGACCTGGTAGTACCCAAGTTCGTTGGCGGCGCGGAAAACGTAGCGTTGCAGGTCCAGCCAGCCTCGCCCGCAGGGAAGGCCCATGGCCGATTCGCCCAGTTCCAGCACCCGCTGCGAGTCGGAATCGTTGGCCGCTTTCTTGAGCGCTTGGCGCGTGCCCGTGGGGGGGGCTTCGAGCAGGTTGGCGTCCACATCCGTGCCGGCCGCGCGCAACTCGCCCCAGCGCAGTCCCCGCAGCAGCAGGTAGGGCAGGGGACTCGACGGATCGTTCCGGCGCAGGTAGGCCGCCACCGCCGTCACCCTCTGAAACGCATCGTCTTGATCGGCCGGTTCCGCCGCGATGGGCCCGCCTCGCGGCTTCGGTGGCGCCGCCGGTGTTTCTTCCGCGCTGGCAGGTTCTTCCTCCGTGGCCGCCGCTTCCGCCCCTTCGTCCGGTTCCACCTCCCGCTTCTTCTGCAACAGCCCGTGAACCGTGTGCCGGATCTCCTCCACCGTGGTCCGCAGGGGACCGAACGATGGCGCCACATCGCCGAACTTCTCCTCGCCCAGGATGTTGAGAATCTCGACAACGTCCAGAATGCCGTCGAGGGTCTCCTCCATCTCGGCGTAAAACACCTTCGGCGTGGCGGCGACGGCCCCGTCCCACTCCTCGCCGCTCATCTTGCCTTCGGCGATGGCGGCGTTGCGCGCCTCCACCTTGGCCTCGGTGTCCGCCGTGGCTTCGTAACCCACGGTGCGCGATTCCTTGAACTGGAACCAGTTCGCGCCCTTACTGGTAAGCGGGACGCTGCGCAGCGCCGCGTCCATGCGCGTGCCCAGCCACTCCAAAGGGGCCGCCCGCATCTCGGAGTCGCCATCGTCCAGCTCCGGGTAGAGAGTATCCCAGAAGTTCTCGATCAGTCCCTTGATCAGCTCCAGGCCGGCTTTCAGACCCTGGAAACCCTCCTTGCGGAGAATCGCCTCGGTCAGCCAGGCGGCCACTTGCAGATCCTTGCTCTTGGTGGCCAGCGCCTCGCCGGCCAGTTTGATCACCAGAGGGTAATCGGCGGTCTTGCGCTCAAATTGCCACTCGCCTTGAGGCGCATCGTCGTCCGCGCGGCGCGCTTCCTTGATTTTGTCGAAGACCGGGGCGTAACGCAGGCTCTCGCCGCTGGGGTTTTCGCCGGGGATGGGATTCAGCAGATCGTCGCGCAGGGGCATGCGGGGTTGATGGCGGCCCTATTCCGCGGCCGCGGAAGATGCCGCGAACAACAGGTTCCGCACCTCCAGTATGGGAATCTCCTCTCCGTCCACCAGCAGCAGTTTCTGGCCGGCCGGCACGGTCTCGCCATCGGCTTCTTCCCAGACCGTCTCCCGGCCCAAACGCACGCTGTTCCGGGGATGCTTCCACACCAGCGGGGTGAGGGCGGGCAAGAGCACTTCGCCCAGATCCAGCCCCTTGCATTTCGGTCCGGTCTGAAGGATGGCGGGAATCCAGATGGTGTCCCGCAGGCGCTTGGGCGGCTCCATCCGCACCGATGCAATGTGCTCGAACGGCAGCCACAAGTACGCTCCCGCCGCGAACACCTCCAGGTGCGCCCCGATGCGCGGATCGCCATCCTCGATGCTCCCGAACGCTTGCCCGTTGAGCGTTCCTTCCGAGCCGCGAACGTCAGAGAGCGGTGCCAGCGGGAACGTCTTCTTCTCGAACATGTCCCGCCGGGTCCTGGCGCCCTGCAACGCGGAGCGATACAGCAGCGTCCCCATGGCCGCCTCTTTGCCCGCGTCGGCGAGTATGTCCAGTTGCTTTTCGGCGCGATCGTACTCTCCCGTAAAGCACAGGAGTTCGAAGAGGAAGGTGCGGCGCTTGGTGTCCGTGGGATCGTTCCGCAATTCGGAAGCCAGCGCCCGCACCGCCTCGTCGAGTTGCCCCGCTGCGTACAGTTCTCGGGAGTTCATGGGATGGCTGCGCCCCGGCTCTAGCCGCCCGTCTGCTGCTTGATGTCGTAGTGGGACTTGACGGCGCCGCCCAGGGTCCCGTCCGCCTTCTGCGCCTTGTACTCCATTTCGACCTTGGTGAAATTCAACGACACTTCGTCCGCCGGCATGACATCCGTGCCCCCGATCCAAAACTTCGAAATCAGCAGATCCGTGAAGGTGTACTTCAGGTACTCCTGCTGCTCTTTCCCCGCCTTTCGGCAAGTAAGCACCGCACTCTTGATGTGCTGCCCTTGGGCGCACGCCAGCATCAGCTTTGGGGAAGCTGCGTCTACCGACTTCGTGATGCTAAAGTCGCCAAACTGCACCTTGCCGGCGCCTGCCCCTCCGCCGGTCGCGGAGGTACCCATGTTCATGGCGCCCCAGGAAAAGCTGTTGAGCTGGATCTCGTTCTTATGCGTCTTGTCCTGGCTCTCGCCTTGAATACCGTCAATTTTCAGGAAATAATCGACTGTCGCCATCTTTAGTTCTCCTCTCTGTACTTCTACAGGTTGCCCCGCCTTGGTGGGGCATGCTTTAGCTTGCCCGCTACTTCCGAGTCGATGCCGGCAAATCCGCCACCAGGCGGAGGGATACCGACAACTCGTCCAACTGGAAGTGCGGCCGCAGGAACGCCACCGCCCGATAGGCCCCCGGCTTACCGGGGATTTCCATCACTTCGATCCTGGCATCGCGCAGCGGATACTGCGCTTTCGTAGCCGCCGACGCCGTGTCGTCCGGGGTCACGTAATTGGTGATCCACTTATTCAGCCAGCGCTCGCATTCCGAACGGGATGTGAAACTGCCGATCTTGTCGCGCATCATCGCCTTCAGATAGTGCGCGAACCGCGCCACCGCCAGGATGTACGGCAACTGCGCGGAAAGCCGCGCGTTGGCGTTGGCCGCGTCGCTGTCGAACAGCTTCGGTTTTTGGCACGATTGCACGCTGAAAAACGCCGCGAAATCGGTCCCCTTGCAGTGCACCAGCGGGGCGAAACCGAGGTCCGCCAGCTCTTTTTCCCGGCGGTCCGTGATGGGGGATTCGGTGGGGCACTTCATGGCCACGTCCCCCGCATCGGTGTAGAAATTGTGGACCGGCAGACCCTCCACCAGGCCGCCGCCCTCCACCCCGCGGATCGCCGCGCACCAGCCATACAAGGCGAAGGCTTGGCTCATCCGCGCCGCCAGCGCGAAGGCCGCGTTGCCCCACAGGTACTTGTTGTGGTCCGAGCCGTCCACGTGCTCCTCGAACCCGAAGCCCTCCACCTGCTTGGTCTCCTTGCCGTATGGCAGGCGCATCAAAATGCGCGGGCAGGTGAGCGCCACGTAGCGCGCGTCTTCCGACTGCCGGAACGACTTCCACTTGGCGTATTCCGTGGTGTCGAATATCTTGCCCATGTCGCGCGGCGCATCCAGTTGCGTGTAGCTCTCGAGATTGAACATCTCCGGCGACGCCGCCGAGAGGAACGGCGCGTGCGCCGCGGCCGCCACATTCGAGATCTTCTCCAGCAGCTCGATATCCTCCGGCCCGCGGCCAAATTCGTAGTCGCCCACCAGCCCGGCGAACGGCGCGCCGCCGAAAATTCCGAACTCCTCCTCGTACACCTTCTTGAACAGCGCGCTCTGGTCGAACTCCGGCGCCCGCTGCAGGTCGCGCAACAGTTCCCTCTTGGAGGCGTTGATAATCTTGATTTTGAGGTGATCGCTGGTCTCGCTCTGGTCCACCAGGTACTTCAGCCCGCGCCACGTCGCTTCCAGTTTCTGGAACGAGGCGTGGTGCAGAATCTCGTTGAGCTGGATTGAAAGCAGATGATCGATCTGCGCGATGCGCGCGTTGATCATGGCTTCCGCATCTTTGGACACCGTCATGGAGCCGTCCAGCACCTGGGCTACGAACTCCTTCACCAGGTCCTTGCCGCGCTCCCGGCCGCTGACGTCCTTGGCCAGCCGGCCATCCTCCACGATCTGGTCCAGCAGCCCCTTTTCCACCACCTGTTCCACGGGAGCGGCCTGCGCCGCCTTTTGCGGTTCGCTCATTTGGAGCCTCCTTCACCCTTGGCAAGCTCGCCCTTCAGCTTGTCCAGTTTCTCGGTGTTGCCCACCGCGTCGAGCAGCAGTTCTTCCAGCTTGTCGTTGCCTTGCAGAGACCCGCGCAAGTCCGACAGTTTGGTGCGCAGATCCAGCATCTCCTTCAGCGGCTTCACCTGGCGGGCCACCTGTTCGGGCTCGAAATCCTCCAGGCTCTTGAAGCGAAGGTCTACCTTCAACTGGCCGGCCTCGGGATCTTCGCTGAGCTTGTTCTCCACCGAAAACGCCACGTGAGGCTTCATGCCCTCCAGGACGCTGTCGAAGTTATCCGGATTCACTTCCACGAATTTCCGGTCTTTCAGCTTGGAGACCGGACCTTCGGGCTGACCCGTGAAATCGCCTAGAACCCCCATCACGAACGGGAGTTCCTTGAGCTCGATCGCGTCGCCCACTTCCACGTCGTAAGTGACGTGTACGCGAGGCGGGCGCACCCGGTCGAGTTTATGTTGTGTGCTTTGTTTTGCCATTGCCATCCCCTTTTCGGTAACCAGACTCGCCGCGATTCCGGCGCGGTTCGCGCGAGCGGGTCCGCTTGTCTATGCCAAACTCGGTTGTTGCAGGAATTAGCCGGGAAGTCGAATCCCTATGCGGTGTGCGGGCAGCGGCACCTTCGGCCACCGACAATAACAAGCCTCCGAGCTCGCCGTTGCCCATCTTCGATGCGTTTGGACCACCGGCTCGAACTTTCCCGATCGTCCGAACCCTCCGCGCAGTACGAGTTTGAGTATACAGGCGACAGTGAGGGGAGTCAAGCAAGGCCGGAAGAAAAACACCGGAGAGCAGGGTACCAATCAAGCCACCTTGAGGGTTTCGGGGTGTCACCGCCGGTGCAATAATCCCCAAAATGCCGGTTGAAAATTCCCCAGCCCCCGCGGGAGGGGTTTCGACCGGTTTCGGGTTTCGGGCCGGTTTTCAGTGTGGCAGCAAGATAGAAATGTCCCCTTTGGCAAAGTAGAAATGTCCCCTTGATTTTGGAGAGACCGCTCCCATTCCCTCTTGCACGCATTGTGCTGCTTGCGGCGGAACCCGTCAAGGCTTCCCTCCGGCCCGCGCAAAACCGGCGCGCGGCCTTGACTGAACCCGCCGCAAGCCGGAACCCATTTTTCCTGACAAGAGGGAATGGGAGCTTTTGGAACCGCTGCAAGGGGACATTTCTACTTTGCCGCGACACGGCGTTTGGCCGCCTTTCGGGAGGCCAGAATGCGCCGGATTCAAGTATCAGGCAGTACTCAACTCTGAGAGCGGCCCCCGTCTGGCGCCGTGAACCGGTGCGAGTGAATGGAAACACCCGCGGTGGGCCCTACCAGAAGTGCGCTGCAACGATGTTCGGCGGACCTGCCATTCCCTCGACAACGTTCGTGGAGAGCACCACCTCCACGTTATGGCGGTCTCTGTTCTTCTGTGCGAGCGGCTCCAGCCTATTGAGGTGAGCCACAGTCGTGAGGAACTCACCCGCGGCCTTTGTGCCCCATAGGTGCGTTCCGGTCGCGACGACAAGTATTTGGCCGGTATCAGGATTCCAACACCTTGCGACGATCGCATAATCCTTGGTATACTCTCCCGGTCGGGCGGAGTGGATCGGATGCCAACCACCTTGGGAAGGTTCCTGGGAGTCCCGAATGTAAATCTGGTCGCGCACGTTTGTCTCTTCAAGTTGGAAACGCAGTGTACGGATCATGCGGAGAACCCAATGGTTGTTTTCGCCGATCAACACCGCGGGGCCCTGCCGAAGATCGTCGAAGGTGACTGAGGGTTCGGTGAGAATCCGGAAGCTTTTCCCCGCACCCTCGAGCACGCCGGCTATCCTGGCAAGCGCAATCGCATCTTCCCCTGCTACATGAAGCCTGAGGACACTGGGGTCGGCCATAAAGTTCGTCGGGCTGTCGGCGGGCAGCCCGCTCCCAGGCACCTGTGGAACGTCGGTCCCGACGGACCGGAGGTACCCGACGCACAGCAACATCGTACCGCGCTGCGAGATAAGGGGGGCCCAAAAGCGGTCCAGCGCTGTTTGCGGCCGACGGGAAACCAACAAGGTTACACCGAGCGCCAGAACGGCGCCAGCAAAGAAGGCGGCAAACAGGACCAGCCACCTGCCCAGGTTCCGCGATGATTGCGGCCGGACGTCCTCTGTTTTCAGGCCCGGCCCCTCGGGATATTCCCTGTTCGGAGTAACGCTGGGTTCCTCGCCACACGGCCGGAATTGCGGAACGTACGAGCCCGGGAACACATCGATTCTGATTGCCGCTTCTTGTCCAGGTTCCGCATAATATTGTGCCAGCCGCTTCCGGATCTCACTGCCTGCGCTGCGAACCACATGGTCCGCGGCCGTGTCGTAATCCGGCGTCCTGTCGAAGACGTTTACACCAATGCTGCGTTCCTTGAGTTCCTCGGCCTGACCCTCTAGAGTGCGCTCGACCAGGTACTTCAAGAGCGCGGAGTATCGCTTGCTGTTTCGGAAAGCGGAACTGGCCAGAATCAGGGTCAGTTGGTGGCGAATGCATTCATGCCACGCCTCCATCTGGCCCTTCCCGCCAGCGGCAGGACTAGAAGGGCCCAGCAGTTCTCGCGGACCATTTTCTTCGCCCAACACGCTCTCTCCTCACCCTGCGACGTCAATATAACACGCCTCGCTATCAACGTGCCAATACTGCCAGTGACCGCCGTTGTTGGCCTTCCAAAGAAGCCGATAAGACATTGATAAATAAGCATATGACCGTCCATTGCCCGTCACGGACTTGTTGAAAGCGTCCGGCGGGGAGGAAAATCTTTGTGAATAGGCGCGCTTTCAGAGACTTTGGTCGTGAGTAGGGAAGCTGCGGCCTTGCGGGGTGGGGGTGTGTACTAAATTCGACCCGGAAGTTCAAAAATGGAGATTCTGGATGACAAAAGTCCGGATAACAAGGGAGCGTGAAAAGTGAGACTACATGTTTTACTTGCGGTGCTTGTCGCTTTCGCAGCGTCAGCATCCGCGCAAATCAGTAAAGGCAACCTGACGGGGATCGTCACCGATCCATCCGGCAGTGCGGTCCCATTAGCCACGGTACGGCTCGTGAATACCGGCACGGGCGCACAGAGAACCGAGCAGAGCGATTCATTCGGCATCTATCGGTTCATGACTCTCGATGCGGGGAGCTATCGCGTGGACGTGGAGGCGACGGGCTTCAAGAAATTCATCCGGGAAGGGATCGAGCTACGAGTCGGCGAAACGACGACCCTGAACCTCCAACTCGAGATAGGCCAATCGGCTGAGTCCGTGACCGTGACCGGCGAGTCTCCGTTGCTCCGCACGGAAAGCGCCTCGCTGGGAAATACGGTTAGCGGGCTGACTGTCCAGGAGTTGCCGACGCTGACGCGGAACGCCTACAACCTAGTGCAGCTCTCGCCCGGTATCCAGTACCGCAGCGATGGGAGCCTGGGGCTAGCGGTATATTCCAACGATGGAACCTCGCAGTTTGGCTCCAGCGGAACGAAGGGAATGGCGTCGTTCTTGATGGATGGCGTTCCCAACATGCGTGTCCAATCCGACGGGCAAGTGGGAGGATCGGTAGGCTTTACCCCCTCTCCAGATGCCGTGCAGCAGTTGGACGTCCACACCAACGCCTTCGACGCCGAGTACGGCCACACGGGCGGCGGAGCCGTCAGCGTCACGACCAAGAGCGGCACGAACCAAATGCATTCCACGATTTACTGGTACCTCCAAAACAAAGATCTCAACGCCAACCCCTTTTTCAACAACCTCAGCGGCCTGCCGCGTGTGCAGGCAACTCAGAACTGGTACGGTGCTTCCGTCGGCGGCCCGGTGTACGTCCCCAAAGTCTACAACGGCATGAACAAGACCCATTTCTTTTTCGACTTTGAAGGGACCAATGTCCGAGGGATAACCCTCGGTAATTTCCTGGTGCCGACGGCGCTCCAGCTTCAGGGCAACTTTTCTCAGACCACGAACTCCAAAGGGGCAGCGGTTACCATTTACGACCCTGCCACCACCGTGCCTTCCGGCAGCGGTTACGTGCGGAGCCCCTTCCCCGGGAATATTATTCCGGCACCGCGCTTTGACCCTGTAGCCGTCAACATGCTCAAGTACTATCCAGCCCCGAACAGGACACCCACCAGCGCCCTCATTGACAACTTCCAGAATTTGTACTCGACGTTGGGGGGAGGGATCACTCGCTTCGCCAGCCTCGTCGGCCGGGTCGATCACCAGCTCGCCAGCAAGCACCAGCTCTTTTTCCGCTGGGGTTGGAACAAACGCTTCGATGACGACACGTCGGAGTACGGCCCTTGTTGCGTGGTAATGTCACCTAATAACGACTTTTACCGCGGGAACATCATGGCGGGCGTCGGTGACACTTGGCTCGTCAATTCCCGGACGGTCGTGGACTTTCGTTTCGGTTTCTACCGCTACTTCGACGCCGCAGTACTATATGCCGCCGGCACCGACATGACCACTCTGGGGTATCCAGCGATTTTTGCGAACTCGGCGGATTACAAGTGGTTTCCGCGGATCACGATGGCCGACGGCGACGTAATCAACTTCGGCTTAAGTGGCAACCCGGATGTGAATTACCAGACTAGTTTCTCGCCGCTCGTGAACGCTCACACCAACATTGGGCGGCACGCCCTCAAGTACGGTTTTAGCTGGGAAGCGGCCCAGGACAATGCCGTCCAACCAGCCCTCACTACCGGTGGCTTGGGGCCCACCGCGATGGGCTTCGAGTTCGACCACACCTTTACCCAGGGGCCGAACCCTACGGTTACCAGCTCCGTCGCCGGCAACGACTTCGCCAGCTTCCTGCTCGGAGATGTCACCGCCGGCAGTTACCCCTAAGGAAGCGGGGAAAACGGTGCTGACCACCTTCACCGGGTTTTACTTTCAGGATGACTGGAAGGTCACGGACCGGCTAACGCTTAACCTGGGATTGCGGTTCGAGCACGAGAGCCCAGGCACGGAGAGGTACAATCGTGCCGACGGGGGATTCGCTGCCAGCACCGTCAGTCCGCTCCAGGCGGCGGCTCAGGCCAATTATGCCAAAAACCCGATTCCCCAGTTGGCGTCGCTCAACGTGTTGGGCGGTCTTACCTTTGCGGGCGTGGGCAATGAACCCCGAGGCTACGTGAATATGGCCCCCATCCAGTCCGAACCCCGTTTCGGCTACGCTTACCGAATATCCAACAGGATTGTCTGGCGCGGCGGCTGGGGCCTCTACTACATTCCGTTGAATATCGATTATTTCCAGAACACCGGCTTCACCAGCGTCACCCAGATGGTCACTTCGCTGAACGGAAACCTCACGCCTTACAACACCTTGTCCAACCCGTTCCCGAACGGTCTTTCCGTACCGACCGGCAGCTCGAATGGGTTACTCACCTCGGTTGGCCAGAGCATCACGGCTGGCGTGGCTTCAGCCAATGGTGTGCCTAATTTCCTGCATGGGTTGAGCCAGCAGTACTCGATGGGCTTCCAGTTTCTGCTGCCCGGCAACGTTTCCCTCGAAACCAGTTACGCCGGAAACGACTCCCAGCACCTGACCGTTTCGCGGAACGCAAACATGTATCCGAACCAGGACTTGGCACTGGGGACGGGATTAAATGCCCAGGTGGCAAACCCGTTCTACGGTTTGATCACGGATCCGACCAGCGCCCTCAGCAAGGCGACCACTACCGTCGCGCAACTGTTGTCTTCGTATCCGGAGTTCACAGGGCTCACGGAGTCCATGCTGCCGACCGGAAAATCGCATTACAACTCGCTCCAGGTCAACGTTCAGAGGCGGATGTCGCACGGGTTGTATTTCGGCGTGATGTACGTGTTCTCGAAATATATGGAGGCGGTAACGTACCTGAATGCCAATGACGCCAAGCCGTCGTATTCAATCTCGGATACGGACCGGCCGCAACATATGGCGTTGACTGGAGTTTACGAGCTTCCGGTGGGTAAGGGAAAGGCGTTCTTGAACTCGGCGCCGGGCGTGGTGCAGCGGGTGGTGGGCGACTGGCAAGTGAACTGGTTCACGACTTTTCAGTCGGGCCCGCCTCTTTCCTTTGCGAGCGCCGTACGGACTACGAAATCCAGCAATAACCCGCACACGATCAGCGCCTGGTTCGACACATCGCAGTTCACTCCGCTACCACCGTACACGTTGAACACTCTGTCGGCCTATGTCAACGATCAGCGTGGGGCCGGCATCAATCTGTGGGATATCTCGTTGGTGAAGCTGGTGCCGATCACCGAGCGGATCAAGTTGAACGTCCGAGCGGAGCTTTACGACGCCTTCAACACAACCCAGTTCTCCAGCCCGAACACGACGGTTACAAGCGCGAACTTTGGGCATGTTACCACCACTGCGACTGGACCACGTGTGATCCAGTTGGCCGGCCGGATCAGTTTCTGATCTTGTGCCGCTGGCAATCACGGCAAGGGTACCCGCTTGTCGTGATTGCCAGCGGCGCAAACAGTTTAGTCGGCGACACGAGGCGCCCATGGCTCAAAACAGAATCGCTCAACATTCAACGCCCTTGGAAGCAGCAATATACTCGCGCTTCGCTAAGGCCGATATGGATAATAACAGTAAGATAGGCGGAATATGATGAACACAAAAGAATTAGGCCTAACCAGCCGACGAACTTTCCTGGGAGCAACGGCCGCGGGCCTTCTGGCTACCCAGGCGCGCGAGTCTCCGCAAAGCGGCCGGTTTCCATGGCGTGTCATCGAACTTTGGCACACCCCGGACAACTCGGTTACCTGGTGGACCCGGAACGGCAACATCCTGACGTGGGCTGACATGCTCCACACCCAGCCCGCATCACCCCTGGGCCGTTACATCACCCAGCTCGGCCGGTGGGGATTCAACGCCATGAACCTGTCTGACAGGGTAAACCCTGATCAGAACCTCGAGGCTGTGCGCAACTTTGCCCGCTACCTCAAAGACCACGGCATCCGCCTGGTGCTAAGCCGGGGCTGGTCGTCAGCGAGGCGTGCGGGCGGGGAGGTGGCAAAGCTGCCCGACGGTGAGGGGGGCTTTTCTGAGAAACTCTGCCCCTATCAGCCGGCGGTGCATGAGTATTGGAGAGCGAGGGTACGCCGAGACTTCCAGATTCTCCCTGAAATCGCCGCCTATCACATGGGCGGTGGCCGCGACGATGGTCCCTGGGCGTGCAACTGCGCCGAATGCCAGAAGAGAACTCCTCGCGAGCGCACCTTGGATGCCATCCAGCTCATTTCCACTTTGCTTGAGAAACACGGTGCCACACTGATCTGGTCCGCCGTGCAGGATGATCCGTGGCACATGCGTGTGGAGACGGACCTGTACAGCGATCTGGCCGGCAAGGTTCCCCCCAATGTCCTGGTGCGCGCTGTGGGTAACTACTGGGATTTCCATCCGGGATGGCCAATCCATTCCGTGCTCGATGGCGCCCGCAAGGATGCCCAGGGGAAATCGCCATACATCACGACCATCCAGGAGCCCGGAGAGTATCGGGGGATGCACGAGTTCCCCTGGCCTATGGTGGACGAATGGAGCGAGACCTTCCGAAATATGGCCAACACGGGCCAGCAGGGAGCGTGGGTGGTCACGGAGGTCCTGCCTGACGGCTGGGACCATCCTCTCAACATGGTTAACTGGCACGCCATCGAGACCTACATGCGCGATCCGTTCGCCGACCCCGCCAAGATCAAGCTGGAATGGGCCGAGCAACGCTTCGGAGCGCAGGCGGGGCAGGCCATGCCGGAAATCCTGGACAAGATCAGGGAATCAGCCCGTGGCATGTACGAATTCGACGCTCTGGGGAACCACAAGCACAGCCGGTTCCCGTGGCTGGAATACCTGGACTGCCACTACTGCGGTCCCTACCGGCAATTGAAGCGGGTCAAAGGGATGATGGGCATGAATCTGCCGCTGGACATGTATCCTCCCAGCCGGGCGGCCGAGATCAAGGCCAATCCGAAAACCCGCATGGTGTTCAACAGCGTGCCGATCACTCGGCAACTGAGAGCCGAGGCCATGGCGCAAAAGGACAACGCCGTTCAACTCATGGAGCAGGCCATCAAGCAGTGGGGCGATCTGAAAGGCGCCATCCCCGCCGAGGAACACGCCAAGATCGCCGCCGGTCTCCAAGCTAATCGAGCCGACACCATCGTTTTCCGCGGCCTGATGGACCTGTTCATGGACTGGAAGCTCGGGGTCTTGACTTCAAGCAAGATCGACGCGGTCCTGGCTGCCTCGCACGGGTTGCGGGGCGCCATCGTGCCAGAGCCGTTGCTCGTGACATCGCCGGAGACCACAAGCGGGGGGCCGGGAGATGGTTGGACTCCTGGAGCAGTGCGGACTCAAGCAGGCTCCTCTGCCCCCCAGGACCGTACGCCGGCCACGCTTGCGAGCGTCGCTGGGCAACTGCGCCGGGACCTGCGGACACCATGGGTGGAAGAGTTTTGGAAGAGCCACCCCACCGGGGTCTTGTAAAGGAGCAAGCTATGAATCGTAGGGAAGTTCTAGGGTACGCAGCCGCCTCCGCGGCCGCATATACTATCGCACCGAGACATGTGCTGGGAGGGCCTAACCAGGCCCCGCTGGGTGACAAAACCGGCCAGGCGGGAGATCCCGAGAAGGCCGCCACGGGCGCGTACAACGTCAAGGACTTTGGCGCGGCCGGTGATGGCAGGACGCTGGACACGCAGGCGATCGACAAGACAATTGAAGCCTGCAGCGCGGCCGGCGGCGGGACTGTCCTGTTTCCAGCCGGCGTCTATCTGACGGGGACCGTGCATCTGAAGAGCGACCTCACCCTGTACCTGAGCGCCGGAGCGACGATCCTCGGAAGCGAGAACCTGAAGGACTACGAAGACCTGATCGGGAGCGGAGGCCATTCCGCCCGATGGCACGCTGCCCTCCTAGAGGGCCACGAGCTGCATAACGTCGCCATCACAGGGCGTGGCGTCATCGACGGAAATAACGTCTTCGATCCAGACGGTGAAGAAAAGGTGCGCGGGCCGATGGCCATCTTCTTCCACAAGTGCGAGGGGATCTCGGTCCAGGACATCTCCGTCAAGAACGCCGGCAATTACGCGCATCTGATGGACGACTGTTCCAAGGGCTACGTGCGCGGCGTGACGGTCACGGCTGGCTCGGATGGCATCCACATGATGAGCTGCAAAGATTTTACCATCACCGACTGCAACTTCGTGACCGGCGACGATTGCGTGGCGGGCGGGGGGTTGGAGCGAGTGGTGGTCGCCAACTGCAGCCTGAACTGCTCCTCCAACGCCATCCGGCTCGGTAATGGAGGAGGATCTGAGACGATCAACCCCGCCGGCCTGAGAGGCTTGAAGAACCTGGCCTTCACGAATCTCATTATTTGGGGCCCCGGCGTCTATGAGCTCAAAACCAGCGGCCGTCACGACTTGCGGGCGGGCCTCAATATTGGCGGCGGAAACAACTTGGTGATCTCCAACGTATCGATCTCCGGCGCGCGGTGCCCGCTGTGGATGAGCGTTGGAAACCGGGAAGGGGCGATGCGGAACGTCTCAATCAACAACCTGACTGCCACCGCAGTGGGAAGGCCCCAATTCCCGGCTTCGCTCATCCAAGGGAGCCAGGACAACCCGATTGAGAGCATCTCGCTCAGCAACATCACCGTCGTTTCCGAAGGCGGAGGCCCAAAGGACCTGATCGGCTCCATTCCGTTTCACGTGACGGGGGATCCGTACTATTCGCTGCCTTGCTACGGCCTGCTCTGCCGTTACATAAAGGACCTGGATCTGCATAATGTTCGCTTCAGCTACTCGGTGAAGGACGCGCGCCCGGCCTTGATCTGTGAGGGTATCGAGCGGCTGGAGTTGGACGGAGTCCGCGGCCAACCGGGGACGGAGAGCGAGACGTTGATCGTGCTGCGAGACATCAAGACGCTTCGCTCCCGCGATTCGGAGGTCCTCCCGAAGTGAGGCCGCATGATTCGCGTGTTCAATAACTGGATCGACGACGGATATGTTTCCGCACGGCTGCTCCGGGCCGTCGCTAGTGTGTTGTCCCAGCTAATTCTCTGCAACGGCGCACCTTGTCGAGGATGACGTCGGCGGTGGCCTTCCAGACGAACGCCTTGGGTGTATCATTGACGCAGCGACGGGCAAGATTCTGGGCTCCATGGAAAGTCCCGGGCATTGGCTGTCGCTCGGCCTCAACGGTGATATCTTCATCGGCACCTTGACAGGCAACATTTTTCGGCGGTAGCCTGCGATGGGTGAAAGGCATGAGTGAGACGGCGCCCGGCGTAGTGAAATAGCAGGTTGCGGAAGAGGGAACACCGGCTGTCGCCGGTACTTAAATAGAACGAGGGAGAGGTTTATGAATATCAAACGAATCGCCTTGCCAGCCGTGATCGGCACGGTGCTCTGCCTGGTCGCTACATCGGTGGCGCAAGCGCAACAGGCGCCGGCTGCCAAACCGGCGTTCTACAACACCGCCAAGCAGAAACTGCTCGACGGCAAACAGATCTTCAGCTTCACGCAATCCAAGATGGACCCGGCCGCCTATTGCAGGGCCGTCATCCACTATGATTACACGTGGTTTGAGATGCTCAACAGCACCCTGAACTTCGCCGATATCGCGAAGATGATTGCCACCTGCCCGCACACCCTGGCTACTCCCATGATCCGGCTGCCGGACGCGCAGGAATCGCACATCGAGGGTGCCCTCGATGCCGGCGCACTGGGAGTGATTATTCCCACGGACGACAAAGAGGACCGCGCCCGCGAGGCGGTCAAGTGGGCGCGCTTTCCGCCGCGCGGAAGCCGCACCTCGGGCCAAGGTCACGCGGCGTCCATTTGGGGCATCAACGGCATTGACTACCGTCAGACCATCGATGACAACGTCCTGGTGGTGATGATGATCGTGACGCCCGCCACTGCCGCCAAAGCCTTCGACATCGCGTCGGTGCCTGGTGTGGATGTCGTGATCGTCGGCAACGCCGACCTGAGCCGGAATTCGGGGTTCGCCCAAAACGACCCCCGCTACCAGGCGATGACCACCAAGATCTACGACGACACGCGCAGGGCGGGCAAGATCTTCGGCCAGACCAATCCGTCTTACGCCGCCGGCGATCCGCTGAGCAAAGACTCCTTCTTCTTCCGGAGCGGTCCGTCCGTTGATGGTTGGAAGGTACCCGCTGGTGATGGCCCCCGCAACCCCAACTTTCCGCCGCTGGAAAACAACCCGACTCCGGCGCGGGAAGTGCGGTAGTCGGCCGCTGTGGCGTAGCGGCGCCCGCGCCCCCAAATGAGCCTCTCGCCTTGTCGCCGTAAGCGGCAGAATTTCGTGCCACCGCAAAGTAGAAATGTCCCCTTGATTCCAGAGGGACCGCTCCCATTCCCTCTTGTGCGCATTGTGCTGCTTGCGCCGAAACCCGTCAAGGCTTCCCTCCGGCGCGCGCAAAGACTGCGCGCGGTCTTGACTGAACCCGGCGCAAGCCCAAACCCCATTCTCCTAACAAGAGGGAATGGGAGCTTTTGGAAACACAAACAGGGGCCGTTTCTACTTTGCTGGGGAGGGGGACATTTCTACTTTGCTCTGACAAGCGGCAGAATTTCGGGACACCCCACCTTTGCCATTCCCGCGCGGTTCTGCTAACTTGATATCCGATGAAGCGACTCCAGCCCGTTATCTGGATGAAGGGGACTTTCCTCAGTCCGCAGCACCTCCAGGCCCAGGATCGTTTCATCGAGAGTTCTCTCGAGTTCCGCATGGAGTCGCTAACCGGCAACCCCTGGGGCTTCGTCACCCTCCAGATCAGCCAGGAGGCCCTCGCCGCGGGTGAGTTCCGGATTTCCGAGGCCTCCGGGATCTTCCCCGATGGCCTGTTGTTCGACTTCCCAGCTTCCGAGCCGGCGCCACCCTCCATACCCCTGGCCGGCTCTTTTGTGCCGGACCAGAATTCGCTCGAACGTCTACCTGACCGTTCCCAATTACCGCCATTCGGGGCTCAATGTTTCCATCCCCAACCAGCGCGCCGACACCCGTTACCTGGCCGAAGTGGTGACGGTGCGCGACGAAAACTCCGGCTTGGCCGAAAAGCCCGTGCAGGTGGCCCGCAAGAACTACCGCCTGCTGACGGAAGGCGATTCGCGCCAGGAATGCTCCTCCTTGCCGGTGGCCCGCGTCCGCCGAACCGGGTCCGGAGCGCTCGACCTGGACCCCCATTTTGTCCCGCCGCTGCTCGACTTCGCCGCCAGCGATTACCTCACCGCCGTCGCCCGGCGCCTGGTTGAGATCCTGGCCACCAAGAGCAGCATGCTCTCCGGCGTTCGCCGCCAGAAGAACCTCAGCCTCGCCGAGTTCGGCACCGCCGACATCGCCAATTTCTGGCTGCTCTACACCATCAATTTCCATTTCCCGGAATTCCGGCACCTCTTTGAAACCCGCCATGGCCATCCCGAACGGCTGTTCGAAGCCATGCTTTCCCTCGCCGGCTGTCTGACCACTTTTTCAACTAAAGTCCATCCGCGGGACCTTCCGGTGTATCGCCACGACGATCTGACAAGCTGTTTCGAGACGCTCGACGAGATTGTCCGCACGCTGCTCGAAACCGTGGTGCCGGCCAATTACGTTTCCCTCCCCCTCAAGCTGGTGCAGCCCTCCATCTATGCCACCGCGCTGGCGGACGACAAGTATCTCACTGGAACCCGGTTGTACCTCGCCGTCGGGGCGGACATGAATCAGGCCGACCTGATCTCCAAGGCCCCTTACCTGCTGAAGGTATGTTCCGCCAGCCACATCGAGCACCTCGTGCGCCAGGCATTACCCGGCGTCGCGTTGACCCACGTGGCCAAACCGCCCGGTTCGATTCCCGTGAAACTGAACTACCAGTATTTCAGCCTCAGCCAATCGGGCGTCGCATGGGAGGCCATCGGCAGGGCGCGCAACCTCGCCGTTTACGTGCCCGGCGATTTCCCGGCTCCGCAACTGGAGCTGATTATCCTGCTGCCCGAGGCGGCCTGAACCCTTCCACTTCGATGAACCCGCCGGAAACCAGGCCGGCCGCCGCGCGCGCGAACTCCTCTTCTTCAATGCCCCGCGGCAGTACTTCGTTCTCCACCAGCACGCGAAGCAGGTCGCGTCCCGTGGCCCGCCCATCGCACAGCGCGATCAGGTTGGCCATCCACGGGTGAGCGTCGCATTCCATGCTGAACGGCCACTCGGTTCGCAGCGTGTACCGTTGCGGCGTCCAGGCGCTGCCCTCCAGCCGGTGCCGCACCTGAAACTCGGCGTCGCGGCCCCGATGGAGCGGTCTATCGAGGATCAGACCTTCCTTGTCCGCGCCCTCCCAGGCAAGCAGCCACTCCCACGGCGCGCGCCGGCGGCCGGGGCTCGCCTGCCGCCGCACGGTGAACGTCTCGCCAGCGCCGTTTCTCCGCTGGATTATGACGAACCCGTAGACCAGCGATTCCACGCCCAGCCGCGCAAACAGCTTCTTCCAGGCCTCGGTTTCCTCGCGGTTCCGCGCGGCGAACTCGTGGGGTTCCATGATCTTTCTCACGATCAGCGCGATGTCGAAATCCCGGCCGCCCTCCCCGAGCCATTCCCTGAGGCGCGATTCGAAAGGGGCGTCCGACCGGTCGGTCCCCATGGTCAACGCCAGGAACACACCTTGGTCGTTGAGGTGCGCCGGGAGACCCTGCACAATCCGGCGCGTGATCTCCTCGCCATCCTCTCCTCCGCTGAAGAAGATCCACTTCGGCTGGAGCACCGGAACGTACGGCGGATGCGCCACAATCCGGTCGAACGAGCCCAAACTCCCATACAGGTCGCTGGTCACCGGGTGGAAGTGGGCGACACCGTTCAACCGCCCGTTGAATCCGGCAAAGCGGGTGCATCGTTCGGCGATGTCGCCCGCCCAAGCCTCGCGGGCGCCCTGTCTTGCCGCCAGGATCGCGGCGATTCCCGTGCCCGCGCACAGATCCAGGAAACTGCCGCATTCGCCCAGCGGGACATGCTCCAGAAACAGGCGCGTATTGGGGATGAACGCCGGGTAGACCGTGTCGCTGGGAGCCTCGAAGGGGGCGTCGCCGGGGTTGCTCCAGCGGTCCGAAGCGATATGGAGATCCGCCAGCGGGTAGAGCGCCACGGTCCCGTGGCACCGGCCGCCGCCGGGGTCGATCTCCAGCAGGCCCATGCCGCTCAGCAAGCCTACTCCGTTGCGCCCCATCAGGCGTTCGGCTTCCGCCAGGGAGGCGAACTCTCCGGCCAGGTAGAGCGCCGTCAGAATATCCGCCGCGGACGCCGGTTCAGGCAGGGGCGCGCGCCTGCCGCGATCCAACTCGAACTGTTCGGCGCGCTCGAGATGGAAACGCGCGCGGAGGAATTCCTCGGTATAACCCGCGGACCGGAGAAACTCGCGCAATTCGTCGAACTTCCCGCTTCGCCCCAAGCTGTCGATTTGCATCTTACTTTCTCAGAGCGAAGGCCATGATGGCGACCACCGCCAGCAGCACCACCACCGCCACGATCAGCGCCAGCATGCCCCAGGGCACTTTCTTGGCCGCGGCGGGCGCGGCCGCTGGTGCCGGAGTCTGGGCCGGGGCCGGCGCCGGTGGCTGCGGTTGCGGGACCGGCTGAGCCGAAAACATCCGCGTATATTCGCCCGGGCCGGCGGATGGCGCCGGCGTGGCCGGGGGTGTGAATTCGGGCCGCACGTCAAAACTCTGTGTGGCGCTCCCTCCCGCCGGAGGTCCCGCTTGAGCAGCGGGTAAGTCCCCCCTTCCAAAGATGCGTGTGAACTCTCCCGGAGCGGAGGATACCGGCGGCGGCGGCTTCGGCGGCGCGGCTGCCGATGGGAAAACCGGTCCAGGCTCCGCTGCCGGCGCCTGAGAGAGCGGAGACTGAAAAAACCGTGTGAACTCGCCGGCTCCGGCTTGCGCGGGTGGCGCCGGCGGCGGAACGCCCGATGCAGGTCCTGGTGCCGGTGGAGCGGCCTCACCGAAAGGTTGAGGCGGCGCGGACGCCTGGAACAGCCGCGTGAACTCGCCGGGCGCGGCTTGCACTGGTGGTGCCGGCGGCGGAGCGCCCGATGCGGGTCTTGCCGCTGGTGGAGCGGCCTCACCCATAGGCTGAGGTGGCGCGGACGCCTGGAACAGCCGCGTGAACTCGCCGGGCGCGGCTTGCACTGGTGGTGCCGGCGGCGGAGCGCCCGATGCGGGTCTTGCCGCCGGTGGAGCGGCCTCACCCATAGGCTGTGGTGCCGCCGGTGCCTGGAACATTCGCGTGAACTCGCCGGGTGTGGCTTGCGTAGGTGGCGCCGGCAGTGGCGCCGGTGGAGCGGCCTCACCCATAGGCTGAGGTGGCGCCGGTGGAGCGGCCTCACCCATGGGCTGTGGTGCCGCCGGTGCCTGGAACATTCGCGTGAACTCGCCGGGCGCGGCTTGCGCGGGTGGCGCGGGCGGTGCCACCGGCGGCGGCTGAGTCGGCGGTGGCGGTGGCGTCACCGGCGTGGCCCCTTGCCCACCGGATAGGGTTGGGGCCGGTATGTGCCATACGCCCACCCTGGTAAACGCATCGGGCGGCCTTCCCGCCTTAGGCGCTGCCGGCGGCGCTGGCAAAGCCGCGGCTTTCCGTTTCAGGTCCGCCAATCCGCCGAGCGGCTCGGTGGCCACGAACGGAGTCCCCTGGTTATCTCCAACTTCGAGCAGATCGGCGCGGCCGGGCCGCTGCGACGCACGAAGTTGCTCCAGAAGATCCGCATGCAGCCGCGCCTGCTCGCCCACAAACAAAAACACCGTGATCTGCCGCCCTGTGGCCGTCTCGCGGGCGTTGAACACTTTGACGCCTTCATCCTTCAGCAGACCCAATAGTTCGTATTTTTGATAGAAGTCCATGCGCGCCCCGCTCATTCATAATGGCACCAGCGCGCCGACGGTTCAATCCGACGACGCTCGCGTGCCATTTCCGGCCACCGACCTCGTGCCCCATAAGACCGCGCAGGCCGCCAGCGGCGCCAGCGACGCCACCGTGGTGAGCGGCGCGTAGCCATATAGGTCGATCACCCTCCCAAACGCCGGCGAAATCACAGCCTGCACACCGCCGTAAGACGCCACCAGAAGCGATACGGCGAACGCCGCGCGCGCGCCGCCAAAGGCATCCAGCGGAAGTGTGTACATATTCACGCTGAACGCCGCCACCGCAAAGATGCTCAGAGAAATCCCCGCGGAGGCCCACGCTGGCGTGGGCGCGGCTGGAATGGCGGCGGTCGCCAGCGCCACCACCGCTGCCGCCAGGCACGCACGGAAGCGCGCCGCGATGGGCGCCGCTCCGCGCTCGATGAAGCGCAGCGACAGCCATCCGCCGGCGAACCCGCCGAGCAGGGCGGCGAGCGGCGGAATCCACGCGTACCACGCCGCTTGGACCAGCGTCAGACCATGCACCTCCACCAGGTACAGGGTAGTCCAGTTGGTCCACAGGGAGTAGCCGATCATGCTCAGCGCGTTAGCTGCCACGAAGGCCCACAGCCGGTGATCGCGCAGCACCGTGGGACAGGCCTTTTGGCCTGTCTCAGCCGAACCGCCAGGCCCCGCCCGCCGCGCGGCCCAATTCCACAGCGGAATCCACGCCAGCCCGAGCGCTCCCGTCACCACGAACGCCTGACGCCATCCGCCGTGCATCGCGAGCCAGGTGGCGATGGGCGGCGCCAGAATCAGCCCGAGGCTCACGCCCGCCTGGTTCACGGCGTTGCCCAGAGCGCGCTCCGCGGGCCGCAAGTATTGATGGATCGCTTTGCCCGCCGCCGGAATGCCGGCCGCCTCCGCCACGCCCAGGACCCCGCGGCAGCCCACCAGTCCACCCAACCCGCGCGTGAAGCCTGTCGATATTCCGGCGCACGACCACAGCCCCACCGCCAGGCTGATGGCGCGGTTGAGGCCGATGCCATCGATCAACATGCCGGCCAACGGCGCGCTGAACATGTAGGTGATGGAGAACGCCGTCAGAATCAGTCCGTACTGCGCATTGGACAGATGGAATTCGGCGCGGACCAGCGGCGCCAGCATGGCCAGCGACTGCCGGTCCAGGTAGTTGATGGCGGAGGAGAGCACGAACACCGCCAGCACCAGCCAGCGGAATCGTGCGGCGGGGTGCCCTTTGGGCCCGGTCGGCGTCACTGGAACTCGATGGTGGCCACCTCGCCCGCGGTACCGAAGCGGGCGTTGGGCTTGGGGAAATATTCAATGGCCACGCGCCGCGGCTTCTGCGCTCCGCAGCCCAGCGTCAGCTCGCCGCGGCCCATAATCGCGACCTGGCGCGGGTCGGTGACCAGCAGCTTCACGGTCTGGCGGCCGTCGCCCTCCACCACCAGCCGCGCCTGCGATCCCAGGCAATCCACCTGCTTGAGAGTGCCCACCAGTTTGCCCGAGGGGTTGGGGCCGTCCCACCAGGGCACGGCCTTGTCGCTGGGCTTGGGCGTCCCGCCGTTGTACTTGTTTTCGATGGCGTGCAGCTCCGCGCGCGCCTGGGTTTTCAGCTTCTCGATTTCGCGCGCGTCCTCCTCGGCGCGCCGCTTCCGCTCGGCCTCTTCGTAATCCAGGCGCTGCTGCTCGATGGCCATGCGGGCCTGGCGCATGCGCTCGCGCTGGGCGGGGTCGGTGGCGGCCTGTTCCCCTTCTTTCCATGCCTTGGCCGCTTCCGCGTAGTTGTGATCGGCGAGGTAGCACTCCGCCAGGGCCTGCCAGTACGATGGCTCGCGCGGATTGCGCTCGGCCGCCGCTTTCCAGTGCGCCAGGCGCTTTTGCGGGTCGGTATCCCGCCGGGCCATCAGCGCGAACGGCTCATCGAGCTTGGGATTGATGCTGGCGGCGCGCAGCAGCGCCTGCATGGCCTTGGCGTCGTCGGGCTCCAGCTTGGCATATTCGATGTAGCAGCGCGCGCTGGCGCTCGAGGCTTCGATCGATGCCGCAAAATGGCGGCGCGCCTCGTCGTTGCGATGGCCGGCGAGCGCCAGCAGACCGAGCCCTTCCTCGGCCTCCGCCACCTTCTCGCCGTCGCGGAGCAGGCTCTGGTACTCGGCCGCCGATTGGCTGCCCGCCAGCAGGTCCGCGCGCGCCAGTCGCGCATCCGCATCGGAGATGGGCTTCTCCGGAAAATCGCGCTCCGTCATGGGCCGGCTGGAAAGCGAGGTGGTCTGGAAGTTTCCTTCCGCGAGATGGCGCTTGGCCTGCGCCTCCACCTCGGCCGCCGGCTTGCCGAACGCATTGCGATAGGCCGGGTCCTGGTCGACGCCCTGGCGCAGGTTGTAGAGCAGCACGCGCAGCTTCCCGGAGTATTCCGGGTCCACCACCAGCAGATCGACGCGCGCCCAATCCAGGTCGGGCCGGGGTGGGGGCGAGCCGACCGTGATGTGAATCCCGCTCACCTCGAAAGTGGAAAAGAACTCGGCCAGCCCATGCTCGAACGCTGGCGGCATTTGTGCGGTATTGGATTTCAGAAACAGTCGCGTCAGCTCGCTATAGACCGCCGGCGGGACCGCGCTCTTTTCCGCCAGCACGATGGCGTAGCAGTCGCGGCCTTCGGCCAGGGGCGCGGATGAAGTCCATCCTCGGGCATTGCGGAATACCAGGATGCGCACCGGTACGGGTGTTTGGAGGTCCGGTTCGCCAACCATCTCGCCCAGCGCGTGACGGAACTCCTCGAACCGCACCATGGTCTCGCGCCCGGCGCGCGCGCCCGCGTCCGTGAGCACTTCGAACGGCCCCGAAGCGAACTCCACCCAATGGTCGTCCGCCGCCAGCAGGCAGGGGAAGAGGCAGAGGATGAAGAGCCGCCGCATGCATTTTTATTATCACGCGCGGGATGGGCGGGCGTGGCCGGGTGCCTTTTTGCTAGAATAAAAGCGCACGCCGTGGCGCTATCGTCTAATGGTTAGGACAGAGCCCTCTCAAGGCTTAAATACGGGTTCGACTCCCGTTAGCGCTACCAAGTTTTCATAGACTTACGGGCAATGGGGCAGCACAGGGCAGCACGCGCGAGGCGCCAGCAGAAAAACTCCGCGCTGTCGCGCCCCATTCACGTTCAGGCCAGCGGATTGAATCTTCAGAATGGATTCGTTGGCCCACTTCTTTGAGTAGTAATCGATCCAGTTCATCGCCGTTCGGTTCAGGTCACCACGAATTCTGAGGCAACCCCGCAATGAAATCGGTGGTCCTGTGACAATCCATATTCCACCAAGACACCCCCATGAGCATGTCCGCGCGTGCGAATCGGAACTCGGTTTCCTCCAGGGATCTAGTCGGATTGACGACGCGAATCCGCGCGCCAGGGTTGAGAATCTCTTGCAGCCAGCCTGGGCGGAATACGTCACTAGGACCGGGCACATGGGCAATGATGCCATCGAAGGCAATCAGGACGCGGTGCTCGATAATTGACCCCGGATTTGTCCGCCCAAAAATATCTCCGGGTTTGAAAGGGAGGCCCGCAATTTGATACGTTGGAAGGCCCGTTCGCATGTACATAACACCCCCGATTATATCGCGCGGGGAGTGATTTGAAAAACAGAAAAGCCCGGACACGTTTGGGCCGGGCACGCACCCCAGACGCCATCTTCGGGCCTGAAGCATCCGGTTCCAGACCAGACCCTCGTGAAGTCCCCGTCCCTGGAGGATCGGGAGCGACAGACGCCCTCGCGCCCGTTGCTGGCGTTCCACTTGGAGGCGGAGTCGGCAACCCGCGAGTACCGGCGGCGCGGACGATGCCGGCCAGAATTCAAGCGCTGCCTTTCTTCTGGGGGTACAGGCTGTGTCCGAAGTCACCACAGGCGGGTCTGCGTGGGCACCGGCATGCCGGACGAAGGCGGGCCTTCGCGGAGCCTTCGCGGAGCCTGTGGCAGCACTCATAGAATGCGTTAACCTGGATGGTCACGAAAAAGCTGATATGCCAACAAAACTCACCCCCGAAATCATCATCGCCGCCAGGATGCCTCGCCCGTTAACCCGAACCGTGAGGAACCAAGAAACCGTCCGGCCACCCGGCGCGGCGCGCGCAGGCAAGAAGTTTAAATGTGGATTTATAAGCGTTTTCATGAGCACCCCCGATTTAGCGCACTACCGTTGATTCTGCTTTAGCGCAGTCGCATGATAAAATACGGGTATGGCGGCGACCTTTGAATTCCCTAAAGCCACCGTCGAAGAAGCATTTTGGGACCGTGCGGGTGGGTACTGTGAGTGTGGCCGTAAATCCTGCACGAACCACCGTCGCCGGAACCGATGTGGAAAGCAGCTTGTGTACGAGAATCGCGGAAGGGGTAAAGGTCGAGGATCTTGGGAACCACACCATATTAGTTCCTCGCGGAATGGCGTTCTGTCAAACTGCGAGATTCTGTGTGATGAGTGCCACTTAGTGACGGAAACATTCTGCGCTCGATTGAGGTGAGCTTCAGCCAAGACCGAATCGCCGCATGGGCGAGAGTCCATCCTGGAGGCGAAAGATACTCGTCTGCCTCTTCCGCTGTCGCGCATTTTCGAACGCAGATCAAGTCCAAATCCGGACCTGTCCAGATCCCCACGTAACAGGCTGAGGGCCCGATAAAGTTCCACCAATGCCGGTATCGCGCTGGCCGATTGCTGCCGAGGTACCAAACGTCCCGCCAGCCGTATCGCTCCATCAAAAATTCGGCTAGCAAGGGCCACCCCCTGCGGGGCGCGATCCTGGTTCCGGTTCCGCCTCATCAGAGACCTCCCCATCTGAATGTGCGGTCTGTGTCAAGGGGCCGGAATTTGAAATTGACCCACTACCTGGATATGGATCGTCCCCCACCCAAAACCAATGAACGTGCCTGCTGGACGGAAGCACCCGAACGCCATCGGAAGGGATGGAATTACCCTGGGGGACGCCGATGACGCTGATCGTCACTGGAGTTTTCTTTCTGGGCGACCTCCGGTTCCCCGACGCTGAAACTCATCCCACCGTAAGGCAGCCTCATCGTCTTGGCCTCGGAGAGCGTGCGCGTAAATGTCTGCCGTCGTCCGGACCGAGGAGTGCCCCAGGCGTTCCGACACCACCGGCAACGGCACGCCATCAGCCACGAGGTGCGACCCGTGGCTGTGGCGGAGCGAGTGCAGGCTCGCACCCTTAGGAAGAGCTAGCCTGCGGAACAACAGCGAAACTGCCGACGAGATGGAATCCGGCCGGAGCGGCGTTCCGTCCGGGTTGGCGAAGATCAAGTCCAGGTCCGCCCGGTAATCAGGCCCGAACTGCTCGCGGAATTCATTCTGGCGCTTACGATGCGCGTCCAGAGCAGCGAGTGCGGACGCCGGCACTTTCACGTCCCGTGGCCTATCCGTTTTCGTACCCTTGAATCCCAACACTTGCCTCGTCTGGGTGAGCGACCGCGTAATGATCGCGCGGCCATCTTGAAGATCCGACCAGCGCAGCGCCAGGACCTCGCCTCGGCGCGCGCCGGTGGCGGCGGCGACTTCCAGGAACGCTGCCATGCACCAGGGCCCGCTTGCCGACTCGAAGACCAGCGCCTGCTGCGCCGGGGTAAGCGCTACACCCCTATGCTTCTTGGGGACCGGCGGCTCGCTGTGCGTGACGGGGTTGGAGGTGACCAGCCCCCACCTCTCCGCTCGTGCGAACGCGCTGGAGACCAGACCGGCAACGTGCCGGACGGTCTTCGCGCTTAGGGACCGGGCCTGCTTGGTCTTGCGGTGATGCCCACCACTCTTTAAGAGCCGGGTCCATTCGCGATTGAGATGGAGTGGTGTGATTTCGCCCAAAGGCATGGCCAGCAACTCCGGCGCGAGATAGGCTGCCAGTTCACGGTACCGTTCAATGGTCTTGGGCGCCAGTTTCTCCTCGGCATGCTGGCGAAAGAACTCCTGGAGCAGCATCGCGAATGTGGTGGGGAGCGCCGCGGCAACGGTGGCGGCGCCGGCCTTCGCCAGCTCGTACTTCCGGAGTTCCTCGGTGCGGCGCTTCGCCTCGGCGTCCACCGCCTCCTGTTTGCTGGCGAAGCCTACCGCCCCAATCAACCGGCGGTCCTGCCGGGTGGAAGCCGGCGCGCTGAACATGTATCGCCAGACCGTTTTCCCTGATCCGTACTTGCGCTTGAAGACGGGCATCAGTTCACCACCACTACCTCTGGTCGGTGTCGAAGTCCAGCGCCCGCGCGACGGCCGCAGGTGCGCTCCCAGGCCAGGTATGCCTGTCTGGTTATGATCCACCGCCGGCCCAGGCGGACCGCGGGAATGATCCCCTGTTCCAGCATCGAGTAGACCGCCAGGCGACCGACGTTTAATCGCCGCGCGATCTCCAACGCGGATATGCGGCTGCTGGGCGAATCTGCCAACCCATCCGCGCTCGACTGTGTCCTCTCGGCCATGGCTTTACTCGACGTCATCCCCGTCGGTCTCCGAGTTGCCGAGCGGGGCGGATATCTGCGCCAGCATGGTAGCCGGACCGGGTAGAGCCTTGGTGCTCGACAAGGTCACAACCGCGGAACGCTTGCGCAACCTCTTGGCCGAGTCTGTCACCTGCTCCAACTCCGCTACGCGCGCTTCGATGTCATCCATCTCAATGGCGTTGGTCGCCTGTTCCAGAACAATCTCGGCGGCGCGCAGGCGAGTTCCTGCCGGCGCCTTCAAGTCCACCATGATCTTCAACACGGTTGTCACGGCAGCGCCTGAAGCATCCTGCAGCCGCGCGATGGACCGCGAAAACGCCGTACGACGTGCCTCCCGGCACGCGGCATCGAACTCTGGCTCCTTGGTCCACCGCAGGAGAGTGTTAGCGCTGATCCCTATCGCGCGGGCCGCCTCATCAACGTTTCTGTGAGAGAGCAGCGCGGCAATCGCCTGTTCCATCTTGTGGCCGAATTTTGCACCGTGTCCTACCATTTGCCCCTATCTGCCCCCATCTGCCCCCATCTGGAGGCCGAATTCGCCTCCATCGCCGATCCTTCGCCAATGTGGATTCCTATCCGAATCGGCATGGCAGCCGAAACCGCCCACACCGAGGCCGGTGCCCCGACCGAGCAGCCAACCCCCGCCCAGAAGCCGCGCGTCGCCACACACAGGGCCCACGTTGCGCCGTCCCAGGCCAGGTCGGGCCACAAGGCCACCCCGGCGAAGAAGGCCGACAAAGGCGCCAAGTCGGCCCAGTCGCCCCGGAAGGCAACTGGCGCCCACCAAGGCAGCACCTGCTTATCCGGTTGTTTCAGCAAGCCCCAACCTGTAGTGTTTGCCGCGAGGCCCGCGAGTGCGAGATCAACAAAGGGCGGCGACAGAAGCCCTATTGCCGGGCTTGTGCGCCCCCTCCACGCCCGAAATCTTCCCGGACCGGGCCCTCCGCTCAACCGCAGTGCGACAGGCTCGCGGGCGCGACGAAGCGTCGGCACACGCCCGCCGTGGCGGACCGCAATATATTGTGGCTTGCTGAAACAACCGTATAAGCAGGAGGCAGCAAGACCGCCAAGGTCCCCGACCTGCTGAAACGCTCCGACGGCGCCACCCGGAGCCGAGCCAAGACCCCATCTGATCCGGTGCTTCATGCGACCTCCCTCCGGCCCACGCGCGCGATCTCCTCAAACGTCCGCCGGTCGCCGTCGAGCACTGCCTGTTGGCCGCTGAACCGCTGCCACCTGAGTACCGCCACGTCGACATACTTCGGATCGAGATCCATGCCGTAGCAGATTCGCCCGGTGCTCTCGGCGGCGATCAGCGTGCTGCCGCTTCCCAGGAACGGGTCGTAGCAGGCCTCCCCCGGACGCGTGTGGTTGAGAATCGGCCGGCGCATGATCTCGACGGGCTTCTGGGTGCCGTGGCCGGTGGCTTCGTTTTCCGCGGCGTCCTCCCCGCCAAATGGGTTCAGGTTCGCTACCTCCCAGACGGTCGTCTGCGTGCGATCGCCGCGCCAGTGACCAGTCTGGCCTCGTCGCACCGCATACCAGCAGGGTTCATGCCGCCAGTGATACGCGCCGCGCGAGATGGCGAAGTGTTGCTTCACCCAGATGATCTGGGATCGGATTTGGAATCCGCAGGCCTGCAGGCCCAGCGCCACCTCGGCGGCGTAAATGCCCGCATGCCAGACGTAAGCGACGGCGCCGGGAAACAGCGCCCAAGCCTCCGACCAGTCGATCCGATCGTCGTTAGCGATCTTGCCGCCCTGGCGGGTCCGCGGGTTGAGACCCGCCTGCTCGCGCCACTCCGGTTCGAGAGCAACGCCGTACGGGGGATCGGTCACCATGAGAAACGGGAGTTGCGGGCCGGCCAGCAGTCGCGCGGTGTCTTTGCCGGCCGTGGCGTCGCCGCACAATACCCGGTGCTGCAGGTGCCCTTTGCGAGGGCCCAAGAGCCAGAGGTCGCCGGGCCTGGTGACCGGGGCTGTTGGCACGTCGGGAACTTCGTCCTCGTCGGTGAGCCCCGCGGCCTCCTGCTGGCCCAGTTGGCGTGCCAATTCCTGGTCGTCGAAACCGAGGAGATGCAGGTCGAAGTCCTCGTCCTGCAAGGCTGCCAGTTGTTCGCGGAGCATCTGCTCGTCCCAGCCTGCGTTGAGCGCGAGCTGGTTATCGGCGATGGCCAGAGCGCGGCGTTGGACCTCAGACAGGTGCTCCAGCACAATCACCGGAACTTCGTGCAGGCCCTGCGTCCGGGCTGCCCGGAGGCGCCCTTCACCAGCAATGATCTCGCCGTCCGGCCCAACGAGAATTGGGTTTACGAAGCCGAATTCCCGGATGGAGGCGGCGATCTGCGCCACCTGCCCGGGGGAGTGCGTGCGGGGGTTAGCGTCGCTCGGGACCAACCGGTCAACCGGCCAGCGCTCGATTTGGATATCCAGATTCCTCACAAGTTTGCCCGACAGGCTTTTGCCGTGTCCAACAACTGAAAGGCGTCCGCGAGACTTTCGCAAGGCTGAAACCGCCAGCTCGGTATCCATCTGCGACGGCCCTGCATGAACCGGTTCGGAGCTGCAGTCCACCCCATGACACGTTCGGCAAGGAGCCCTGTCAGCGCTTGCGGCGTCATCGGGGCGGTTCCTTCCGCGACCTCCGGTCCCTTAAAGGCTGGCGGCTCAGCGGACATCTCCTTTTCTGATGGCAGGGCATAACCGCGCTCCAACTCAGACAGTCGGCTCCGATCAACGGACGCGCGCACATACACCAGCCTGCCCGGGATTCCTTTGAGCACCCGCATCTGTTTGAATTTCTGGATCGTCGCCGCCAAGTTTCTTGTTTCCATACATCTTCTTCCAGCGAAAATTCGGCGGGCACTGGCATTCTGCTTCGCCCGCCATGCGACAGGGAGCTTCTAATTTGGTCGGAATTCAGAGAATTACAGAGTCAAAGGGAATCCTTCAAAGAATCGAGAACCTGCGGCGAAAAATCGCCGGCGGGGCTAATCCTCGTAGGAACGCGCGCGCTTGATTTTGAATTGCGCTTCGTAGCCGCTGCCCTTGCGGAACCGCAAAGGCTCGCCAGAAATACCAAACAATTCCCGCAGCGAAGCCCTAACGAACTGGACTTGCTTCTCAACTTTGGTCCAACCTGACCTCTGAAAGTGAGCGGGTCGTTCGATCCTGCCACCACCAGCGGCGAGCACACTCAGGCATGCCCACGCTGAATTGGGCTTTCCCCCGCTGCACCTTTGGTCTCCAAAACCCATCTCCGCAAAGTGTCGAGGTTGTGTGACACTCAAGACGGCTATTTGTACGCGGTGCTCGCTGATGAATGTGATCGACACGTCCTTCCAGGTGGCACCGTCTGGCGTGGGGAACGGTTCGAATCGCCGTACCTGCCCTGGCTGCGTCCGGACCGCAAGATCCAGCATCTCTCTCAACCGCATTTCGAGCGTCTCGAGAGCCGAGTTCGTAGGTGGATCTGTCCAGGAACCGCGGTCGCCCACACCAAGGCGCCCAACGGCTTGACGATACACGTCCCATTCGGGCTTCAGTGGAAGGCGCTCTAACAGCAGAGACACATCGTTGTTGAAAGGGCCGATGAACGCAACCGTTTCGTTGAGCTGAAGCCACAGGCGGCTCGAGTCGTCGTTCAGCTTCTGGAGCTCAGACCGCTGACGATCGAGTTCCGCCTGGGCTTGGCTTTGCGCTGGTCCACCCAGAGAAGCCACCTTGAGCACCAGTTCGCTCAAGAGTTGGGCGGCCTTATCGCGATGCGCACATGCTCTCCAGAAGTCGTCGCTGACATTCTGCGTCTCTCTTACAGTCTTGCGGCCCTCGTCGATTCGCTGGAGCAGATCCGAAATAGTCTCAACCAGATCGAACGTCTTGGTACCCATGGCATACAGTTTAGTTCCCTCGAAAGCCCCCGTAGTTGACCTCCGCCAGCAAGAGCGAATCCGCACGGGAGAAGAGCGACGCACGGAAGTTGCGATTTCGCGGGGTTTTTGATTCCCGAACCAATGACCCGCTCTTCTCGTAATCGTCTAAACGCCGTCGTCGATCTGATCTTCGATGCTCTCCCGGATCTCCTCGGCGCTCAGGTCCGGATCTTCCACTAACGAGGGAAAGCGATTTTCGAAGGGGCAACGAGGGTGTGCCGCCAGTAGTCTAATATGTACTAATGCCGGTACCTCCCCGGTACCTCCCCGGTGCCTCCAGTACACCTCAAAGGTTATAGATTTTGCCCGGCTCGAAACACCGGTTGCACAGGCTGCACGCGAGTCTTGTGACGCCGCCCATTTGAATTTAAGACTATACCAGCGGCCACCCGGAAAGGAAGGCTCGCCGGCTGGCGTGCTATTTGCAGGCGCGCCGCAGGCAAACGCACAGACCCTGCACCAGCACTCGCCCGCCCGCCCGCAACACCCCCGAGCGCCGCACCAGGGGAGCCAGACATGGTCCGACCCGATCATACGCCCGGATGGCGGGCAACTTGGCCAGTCGAATAGAAAAGGGGTTCCATACGTGTCAAACATACGGAAATTCGGCCCTTTATTCGACGTTTTAACGGTTTTTCGGACGGTTTTCGGTATGGTTTTTGGACTTTCCACGCGTTTTCGCGGTGGTATTCGGGCTGGTTTGGCGAAATGGGCCCCGGTTGGGGCGCTGGTTTTCAGGGTGGTTATCGCGCGTGCCGCCTCCTCCACGTTTCGGTGAGTGAGCAGCGCGGCAATCGCCTGCTCCTTGTTGGGACCGAATTTTGCCCCGTTTCCTCACATCTGCCACCATCTGCCCCTATCTGCCCCCATCTGGAGGCCGAACTCGCCTTCGTCGCCGATCCTCCGCCCATGGGGGTTCCCATCGGAATTAGCAACTTGCAATTCTTGCGAACCCGAGTGATCCATGGGATCGCGGTAATCACCGCCAAAGGAGAATGAAGTATGAACGGCATTCCAGCAGAAACCGCCAACACCGAGGCCGGTGCCCCGGCCGAGCAGCCAAAGGCCGCCCAAAAGGCGCGGTCCGCGGCACAGAAGGCCCACGTTGCGCCGTCCAGGGCCAGGTCGGGCAAGCAGGCCAGCCCGGCGAAGAAGGCTAACAAAGGCGCGAAGTCGGCCCAGTCGCCCAAGAAGGCAACTGGCGCCCGCCAGGGCAGCAAAACCGCCCAGGTCCTCGACCTGCTGAAGCGCTCCGGCGGCGCTACCCTGAAGCAACTCATGAAAGCCACCGGCTGGCAGGCGCACTCGGTCCGTGGGTTCCTGTCCGGCGCCCTAGGCAAGAAGATGGGGCTGACGGTCACGTCCACCAAGGCCGAGGACGAAGAGCGCCGCTACTCGGTCAAAGGCTGAAGCCCAACGATTCGGTTCCTTCTGGCCGCCGGGGCCCCGCTCCGGCGGCTTTTCTTCGTCCGTTCCCTGAGCAGGACCTCAGATCTCCCGTCCAGCCCGCCGGCACTTCACCGCATGCCTGCTAAATGCCTCAGCGGAGTCGATCCGTCTGTCTGTGAGGTCGTCGCTGTCGCAAGGTAGTGTACGATAAGGCGGATTAACCGGCCAAGTTGCCGCCGCCTCGTGGTATTGGCCACCCCCTCCTCAGGCTCCGCGATCTTGAACGATTCAAGTACATCGACAAGAAAAGGCGACGACGACAGCACTCCGATGCTCCCGAGTACGGAGTAGTCCCCACCGATTCTCAAACAGAGCCTTTCGTCATCGAAGATTGTCGCTCAAGTCGGCAAGGAAGCGCCACCAGCACAAGTGAAAAGCCCAGGCTGCTCAGGCTCCCGCTGGCTTGTTATCTCCACCGTTGCACGTGCCTCGGGTGAGGCGCTGTGCTCGTTGTTCAAGCCCCGACAGCAGTTCCGATACCGTCATGCCGAACGCGCGAGCAAACATCGCCAGGACCTGAATGGTAAGATTTCGAGCGCCATTCTCAGCCGAGCCGATGTAGGTTCGGTGAACGCCGCAAAGCCCCGCGAATTCCTCTTGGGACCACTTGCGACCTTCGCGCAGTTCCCTGATGCGCTGGCCTACGGCCAGTTGCAGAGTGGGGTCGGTCTTCTTTCGCTTTTTCTCTTGCACTCCCTTCCAGGGTCTGCAAGTATCGTGGTGAGCACCACAGACAAGTCTTCGACAGACAAGTCTTAGATTCCAGTGCCATTGGTTAACCCTGTATGCCTATCCTTTTCGAACAGCCCGCAGATCGGCACCGGGCACGGATACAACTTCAAGAAAGCCAGGTTAAGAGCTTGTGCCGCCACTTCCGCTTATTGTTCCTGATTCTGGGCCTTCTTCCAGGTTGGCTTTTGGGACAGGTCGGCCCCACCGGGGCGGGATCGGAACGGCCGCTCACGGTTTTTCAGACTCGATACCAGCTGCGCGCGGGCGAATCCGCCAAAATTGACGCGCCGCCTGAGACGCTAGATTTCGTGCGGAACGCGAATAGCCGAACCGTCACGATTGGCGGCGCACAAGCAAGAGGACTTGTCTTCGGGCCGAACGCGAGGGGCGATCAGGTGCTGTTAGCTGCGTCTCTGACGATGAAACCGGGCGAATATGCCGTTACCGTGTCGGCTGTCGGCGAATCCGGGGAAGAGCGGGCGGCGGTGGCCAACGTCACGGTGGACGCTTTGCCGGTTGTGCCGTCAGGCGGCTCGACGCCTCCTGTCGTGCTGTTGAATGGATGGCAGTTTTCTGCCTTCCCTCCAAGCTCGTGCCCAATTTCAACCAATGGGTCGGCTGAGACCTTTGGCAGCCTCGCGACGCAACTGGCCGCGCCTGTGGTCTATTTCTTCGACAATTGCGTCGAGCAGGCCGTAAACGGCAGCTCCATCGAAGAATTGGGCGTGACACTGGGGCAGTTTCTCAATATGGTCCAGTATGCCGGCGGAGCATTGGTTCCTCAGGTTGATCTTGTCAGCCACAGCATGGGCGGACTCATAGTTCGTTCCTACCTGGCCGGGCTGCAAGCAAACGGCTCGCTTTCTCCGGTCCTCAATCCAAGGGTCCGGAAATTCATTGAAATCGCCACGCCGAACTTCGGGTCGTTCCTCGCGGCGAATTATTCCGATCTTCTTGCGAACGGAACCCAGGCCGCCGAGATGGTTCCGGGCAGCGGCTTCTTGTGGAACTTGGGCACCTGGAACCAGCACGGCGACGACCTGCGGGGCGTTGACGCGCTTGCCATCATCGGCAACGCCGGTTACTGGGAGTCGAGCATCCTCTCGTTGACGAAACCGTCGAACGAGAGCGACGGCGTCGTCTCCCTGACAAGCGCCTCGCTCAACTTTGCCCGCGATCCGTCCCGGACCAGAATCTTGCCCTATTGCCATATCGACTCCGCATCGGCTGCGGGGCGATTCATCGACTGTATCGGAAAGGGCATTGCCGATGTCGATAAAGCGCCGGAAACGGGGCAGATCATTCTGTCGTTCCTCGCTGGCACCTCGGCCTGGCAGTCCATCGGCTTTTCGAACCAGACCCAATACGGCGGGGGTTATTTCGCGCTTGAGAATGCGGCCGGGACGCAGTACACACCGTTCACCAGCGTGTCGCTGGGGTCCGTGTCCTTTGAGAGCGGCTGGACGAATACGATTTTCTATAACGAATTTGTCAGCGGAACGGGAACCTTCACGGCAACAAGCACGGCGAACCAGACGACGACCTGCGGGCCGTTTACGGTGACAGGCGGCTACTTTTCGATATTTCGCTGCAAGTTCAATCCGGTGATTTCCTCGGTCGGGCCTCTCCTGGCAAATGTGCCGGGGTGGGTCGTTAAGGCTGGCGGTAGCATAACCATCAACGGTGTCGGCTTTGGGTCGTCCCGTTGCTCTACCTGTCAGGTCTTGGCCTATCCTGGCCCGTCGTCCTTGTCGGTTTCCTCTTGGAGCGATCAGACAATTACGGCATTTCTTCCAGCGGCCTATAACGGTGTCGCGCAGATTGCGGTACAAACCGCATCCGGATCTGACGCAATCACCTTCATGGCGACTCCGGCTTCCTCGATTGCGGTTGCGCCCACAAGCCTGCAATTCGCCTACACGGTGGGCGGGACGATTCCGCCAGCGCAGTCCGTCCAAGTCACAAACAGCGGAGGCGGTACGCTTACCTGGAGTGCCATTACAAGCGCGTCCTGGCTGTCCGTAGCACCGCTAGCATCCGGCACAGCACCGTCAACAATTTCCGTGCTCGTCTCGCCTGCAGGCCTAGGCGCGGGCACGTACACGGGCAGTGTCCAGATTTCGGCCACGGGCGCGTCCAACAGTCCCGTTTCGATCAGCGTTACGCTCACGGTGGCTCCGGCCCCGGCGTCCCTGGCGGTCTCGCCCCAAGCGCTCACGTTCAACTACACGGTGGGCGGCACAGTTCCGGCTGCGCAAAACATCTCGATTACGAACGGCGGCGGCGGAACGCTCTCATGGACTGCCTCGGCTGATTCTGCTTGGGTCGGGCTTGCTCCCGCGTCTGGCACGACTCCGGCTACGATGTCGGTCTCGGTCAATCCGGTTAACCTGTTGGCCGGAACCTACTCGGCAACCGTGCGGATTTCCGCGACGGGTGCAACTGGGAGTCCAGCTTCCATCTCCGTGACGCTCGTGGTGCAAGCTCCGCAACCAACCGTCAACATCACTGCCGTGGCTAACGGTGCGAGCTTCCCGGCTGGTCTTGCGTCCGCCACCTGGGTTTCTATCTTTGGTACGAACCTTTCCCAGACCACTCGAACGTGGCAAAACAGCGATTTTGTAAACGGTCTGCTGCCGACTTCCTTGAGCGGCGTATCGGTTACGATCAACGGCTTGGCCGCTTACGTCGGGTACATCAGCCCCACGCAAGCCAACGTACTGGCCCCGGACGATGCGACGGTGGGCGCGGTCCAGGTCCAGGTGACCACGGCACAGGGCAAGAGCAACAACTTCACGGCGCAGAAACAGCAGTTCGCGCCAGCGTTCTTCACGATTGGTGGGAGCTACGTGGCAGCACAGCATGCGGATTACAGTTACGTGGGTAAACCTGGTTTGATCGCTGGCGTGACAACTCAACCCGCCAAGCCGGGCGAAACCATCCTGATCTACGGGACGGGCTTCGGCCCGACAAACCCGCCGCTTCCTTCCGCCCAACTGGTCACCACGCCTGCCTTGCTGGCGAATTCCGTTCAGGTTACCATCGGGGGCGTGCTGGCACCACCCGTGGCCTACGCTGGTCTTGTTGAGGCGGGGCTTTACCAGTTCAATGTGACGGTGCCGAACGTTCCGGACGGGGATGCCGCTGTGGTGGCTCAGATCGGGGGAGTTCAGACACAGACGGGGGTCTCAATCACCATTCAGCAGTAGGCCAAAACGGAATAAGAAAGGGACTTCTCCCGATCTATCCGTCCCCCTCCCCCGCCTCTTAGCCCAGATCTCGCGTGCAAACTCCGATCTCCTGGCGTCGTTGATTGCGTGCTCTGTCGTCGGCATGGGTAGTTAACATGCTGCCTCCAACTGTTCACGGGTGTCGCCGTGATGAAACGCCTCATTGGGTGCCATTGCGGGCGGTTAACCAAAAGGGTTGGAGCCTCCGGTTTTCCCGCACTGGCTCGGAATCGCGCCGGTGTAGACTAATCTAATATAAGGGCGGTGCCTCGGTAGTGCCTCCCCGGTACCTCCCCTTGCGTCTCTCATCACATTGCTGCGCCAGCCGATAGGCTCAAACAGACCGTCAAACTCCTCTGCTAATCTGAATCTGAAGAGCGGGCCGGATAGACGCCCCAGGCGAACGCCTTCGTGCCATCGCGATGCCAACCGTATTGCGGCAGCCTGAGTTGAGTTCGGCACAAGGGGCTGGCGGTGATTGACCAGGGCAAAGCTCCGCTTGCGGTTTCCCCGCCGCAAGCCTTTGAGGAGCGGCATTATCCCATCGCCTATTGGGCACGTCTCTGGGGATTTAGTCAAAAAACCGTTCGCGAATGGTTCCGGGACGAATACGGTCCTGGCATCCTGCGACAGCCCAACGTCGGCCGTCGCGCCAAGCGCGACTACACCACGATCACGATTTCCGCGAGCGCCGCAGCAAGGGTGTATGCCAAACGCACCACCAAGGACCGAATCCATTGATTTGCTGGGTTTTGAGGTAATGTGAACACCGTGCAAGCAGACCGTGACCTGTACGCATTCCGGCGCCACCTCAAGACCTGCCGATTTTTCGGACCAGGCGGCCGAGAAGTGCGTGCGGATAAGTGCAATTGCCCGTTCCACGTCGGGCCTCCCGCGCCCACAGGCGCCCGTAAACCGCCTGAATTTCGCGCCACTTTGCCCTGTGTCGCGTCGTCAGGGCCTGGGTGGTGATTCGCTACGGCCTCGGCCTGCCGGCGCGCCTGAACGCGACGTGGCGCGAAATCGGCGATGAATCACATGCTCCAGCGCCGCGGCCCCGCGAGCCGCCCTCCGGGTACTCATGCGGCAGCCGGTCGCCGTCGCCGCCCGCGCCGCGGCAGGTGCGGTTCGCGCGACCGCTACCAGGGTTGCTAACAAAACTTAGTCATGAAACACGGCATCAAATCGTGCCTCGAAGTTCCTCCCGAGTGGTGCCGCCGGGGAGGCGAGCACCTGATTAAGGTATCCCCGGCGCTTCATCGTTCCGCGTCTTCCTGGATTTCTAGAGTCCGCCTCAGTTGCTCCTGCCGATCCGCCGGCAACTTCTCCGCCTCGGCCCGGAGTGCGGCCACCTTCTGCTCAAAAAGAGCTTCATCCTCCAGTGCGGTCACGTCAAGAATGGTCGCGCTCTCGTTGATGAGCGCCGCTGGAAACAGCCACTCACGGTAGGGCTTACCCTCCTCGACCCACTCGAACTGATCCTGCTCGGCGTCGGACAACGCCATTATTACGACCAGAAGGACATCGCCGCTTGCGCCCTCATTGGCATCCAGGGGCACGTCCGAGAGCCAGACTCCCTCATGAGTTCGCTCCGTCATGTAGTCGCCGGATGCGTCCCGAAAGCCGTCAGCGAGAATCGCGTCTGCTGCCGGTCGGTCAGTTCGGTGAAAGAACACCTTCGCTTTCATCTAATCGTCCCCTCGCACGGCAGGCTGTAACGCGGGCGTGTCTTCGGCCGATTCAGACCCTGTCGTTCGAAGATCATACTCTTAGGCTACGCCGCCCGGAGCGCTTCCGCCACATTCTGGAACCGTCATACGCTCCCGCGGCCGGTGGTGAACGCCTGCCGGTTCGGTTCGTGCGCTATCTGCTGGGTGGTATGGCCCGCCTTCAGCTCCCGGATGCGGGGCAAGATGCCTTGCTCGGCCGGGCCGCTTCGCCGAGGAGTTCCGGGCGCAGCTAACATTCGGCACGCCCACAAACGACGACGAGCGGGGCCTGAGGCAACTCGCCGCCCAGATCCGCGCGGAGAAGGTTGTTGTTAAGTTGTTCCTGCGCCACCCGCTGCATGCGAAACTGTACATGCTCTTTCGGCCGCAGGATCCTGTCAGTCCGTCCGTGGTCCAGCACGAGCGCCTTCAGCTTGTGCCATTGGCTCTGTTGTGGAACAACAATCAAATCAGTCATTTAAGGTCCTCATAATGGGCCTTATCGCTAGCCATGTGGACCTTACCTCTGGTGAGTGGAAACATCAAGCCCGAAGAAAACGTAAGCGTTTCGAGGGGGTGCAACGACGGGCTCGTGACGACGGGAGGGCGGTTGAGCGAGCATTGGTGCGGCTACTCGCTGCTACTGGCGCAAGGCCACGCGGCGGCTGTTCGGGAGCATGGTCCGGCGGATCGATGCGCTGGCGGTGGCGACGGGGTAGACGGAGGCGATGGGCACAGCGAAATTAAGTAGACCAGGAGGTGAGGATCGGCGAGGTGTTTATGGAATGCCCTGAAAAGACAGGATCCCGGTTTTGGATTTTTCCGGGCAGGTCGAAAGGCGCTCTTTGCAGGACCAAAGACGGCTCCCGGAGGAAAAATGCAACTTGCAGGACCAAAGGATGGCACTTCGGTTTATACTGAATGGGATCTGGAAGTCCAAAACGGAAATCCTGGTTGAATCGTATGAACCCTTTTCGTGCTTCGTTGCTTCTCTGCGGGCTGACCGTTGTCCTCGGGGCCCAGTCGGTTCCTGCCGGATGGCAGGCCATCAAGGATCAGAAAGGTGTCTGCCAGGCGGCCGTGCCGGCGGATTGGAAGGCCCAGCCGATGATTCCCGACATGTTCGCGGATCCGAAGCAGACCGCCTCCGTGATGCTGGCCAATGAAAAATTGGACAAGTTCGGAGCGCGCTCGCCTCAACTCCTGGAAGCACTCAAACCGGAGAAGGTGGTAGAGAACAGCGACAAGCGCGTTTTCCTCATCGACAAGCCGGTGACGTTTATGAACAAGACTACCCGCGGCTGGAACGTGTGGGTGCCGGCCGCCACGGGCAGTTGCCACATGGTGGTCAGCCTGGAGGCCGGTGCCGACGAGGTACTTCTGCGCAAAATCGCCGACACGTTGGCCAGGAAGTAATCTACTTCCCCAGGGAGAAATTCCCCACCAGCATCGCGTCGATGCCCGACGAGTAGAATCTCCGCACGGCGTCCTGTGGGTGCACACGAGCGGCTCGCCGAAAAGATTGAACGACGTGTTATACAGCACCGGCAGCCCCGACGCTTTCCCCGCCGCAGGCAGCAGCTTCCAGTACAGCGGGTTCTCCCCCCGGTCCACAACGTGCCCCCGCACCATCTCGTCCGCCAGGATCGCCACCGCGAACCGCTCGCGATGCTCCTTCCGCAACCTGTTCGCCTCCGAGGGGCCCAGGATCATACGAAAAAGGCTGCAGTTTGGCGTCCGCTGCCGGCGTGGCAAGCGCACGGATAAGAGGCATGCCTAGATTGTAACTGGAACGATTACGGCCGCCTGGCCGCTCGCGTGCCTGGCCGCTATGCTCGCAAGAGTTTTCGTGACAGAATGGAGTCCGTGATGCTCCGCAGGGACTTTGTAAAACTCGCAACGGCCGGCGCGGCTACCACTATTCGTGCTTCTTCCGCCGCGCCGCGGCGCCCCAACATCATCGTCATGCTGGCGGACGATATGGGCTTCAGTGACCTGGGCTGTTACGGCAGCGAGATCCACACGCCCCATATCGACAGCTTGGCCGAATCCGGCGTCCGTTTCACGCATTTCCGCAACACGGCGCGATGTTGCCCCAGCCGCGCCAGCCTGCTGACCGGACTCTACGCGCACCAGACGGGAGTCGGCCACATGGTCAATCCGCGTCCCACGCTGCCCGGTTACCTGGGCGACCTCAATCGCAAGTGCGTGACCATCGCACAGGTGTTGCACGGCGGCGGTTACCAGACCATGATCAGCGGCAAGTGGCACGTGACGCCGAACAACGGCCGGAAACACAACTGGCCCTTGCAGCGCGGCTTCGACCGCTTTTACGGCATCATCGCGGGCGCCGCCAGCTATTTCCAGCCGTGGACGCTGACACGGGACAATGACGCGGTCGAACCCGATGGATCGGACTACTATCTGACCGACGCGATCGGCCGCAACGCCGCTGCATACCTCGAAGATGCGGCGCGACGGCCCGAGCCATTCTTCCTATACACGGCGTTCACCGCGCCACACTGGCCGTTGCAGGCCTTCGAAAGTGACATCGAGCGCTATCGTGGCCGGTACTCTGGCATCTCGACTTCGCGTAACCGACGAAGCCGAGTTGGCCCCGCTTGAGGAACCGCTGCTCGCCTGCCCCGAATGCGTTGAACGGGCAGAGCAGACCGCCGCGTACGTGGACGGGCTTCGGGCCGCGCTCATCACGGGGAACCTCGTTTCGGATCGAACTCCCGATGGTGCGGTTTGGACCGGATAGCGAGCGAAACGGATCCGGCCAAATGTCAGGTAAGACGCTACTTGCGAAGCTTGCGTCGCCTCGGGTCTAACTTGGAGAACCCGGTCGGCAACCCGGCATCCCCGCGGCGTCCAGCCGCTTTCATAAAGTCGCATAAAGTCGCAGTTGTTATCTGCACGGGTGGTGTCTACAATAATGCACGTATGGCAAAAAGCCCCCCTCGAAAGCCGGCGGGATTGCTTGCTGCGTTCCTGTCTGCGCTCATCGTATCACTGCCCTTCGTTTCCGCCCAATCCCAAACCGTTTCGGTCAAGGACCTCAGCCGCCGTGCTGTGGTCAATAACCTCGTGTCCGGGACCTGTCCCAAGCAGTTGAAGCCCGGCCTCCTGGCTCCGCCCTGCTACCGGGCGAATGTCGGCATCAGCTTGGGTGAATCTTGCCTGTCATTCAAGATCGGCGAGGGCGGCGCGGCCAAAATCGATTACCTCGCCTGCGCCAATTCGTGCAGCCCCGACCTGCGCAATACCGACCCGTGCAGCGGCTATCCCTGCTACAGGGACCTCATCGGCCGCGCATATTTCCGCACCTTCGCTGCACTGGACTCCGCCACGCAACAGAAGATGGCCGCGGACTACACCAAGCTCCTCGCCTTGGTGCGCGCCGACATCGCCAACCAGCGCTCCGCCTACACCAGTCTCGGCGGTGACGCGGAACGCAGCCGCCTAAAATTCGAAATCCTCGGATTCGTAATTGGCGGCTACCTGAATCACGCCAACGGTGAGATTTCCGCGCCAGGCACGATGTTACCCTACGGCGAGTGCCTGCTGAAGGAGGCTGGCGCCCGCGAGGCCATCGGCACTCCAGAAGTCTCCATCAGCAAGCTGTATGGCCAGGCGCCCCAGGTCAGCACCGGCAACCCGTCCGACGCCTCCCCCATGGACACCTCCGCCAACGGTACCCTCCACCTCTATGAATCGGCATTCTTCACCTGCGCGCGCGTTACCCCCGACCTCTCGCGCTGCACCAGCGGCATCACGCCCGCATCGCCCGACTCTTTCGCAGGCGCCATCATTCACGAGCTGGTCCACGCTACCCAGAAGCACTTCGGCCACGAGTCCGGCGCCGGAGGCTTCAACGATGCCACCTCCGACCTGAAGACCCTGCTCAACGAAATTATGGCCTACGGAGATGCGCGTAACGACCTGTTCTATCTCCAGGCTCTGTCGGCTGCGGATCTCGCCGAACTCACCGGGCCGGGACTCGCCGCCCAGGTCCGGGCATTCCAATCCGGCTGGCCTGCCGCCGGGGCCAAAGTCCAGGAAGATGTCGCCGGATGGGCCTGGGCCATCCCCTGGATGCGTGCGCGAATGCTCCAAGCCAATCGGCCTGCGCAGGAGGGTACGGTCTGGAATCTTACCTGCCAGGCCCTGAGGCGAAAGAACCCGATCGTCGGCGATCTGTGCGGCCTGGCGAATGTTCGGCAGTAAGGGCGGGCTCGCTGGCTGCCAGGGTTTCTCAGGTCGAAGTCACGACGCACCCACAGGAAGCGCAACCGGGGGCGCCGCTCGCACCTGGCGCGCCGCGTTCCTGCGAAACTCACGTCATCGAATTCGGAAGACGAACTCGTGACGGTCGGATCGACACTGGAAAGTCTCGGGCTTTGCCACGAAGGTCGAGACTGGAGTCCTCTGGAACCTCCGGTGTTCTGCCCTCTTGCGGCTGGCACCAGGTCTATCGGATACATTCACAGCGCCGAAGGCAAGCGGTCGCCGTAGAAAATCGTTGTCTCGGCATTGTCCGGCGCGGGCTGTGCCAACGTCGCCGAAGGTGGAGCGGTGGAGCGTTATGCGGCAATATCGGTAGCCATGTGGACATTACCTCGGGGTGGCGGGGACATCAAGCAAAACTGGGACGGGGGAGAGTCAGCCTCCGGATTCGGTAGACTCCGCGCACCGGCTTGGACGCGAAACGCTGCGCAACAAGGCGGGATTAATTCCGTGGTCGGCGTTTAGCCGGTGTTGCGGCAGCAAGGCAATCGGTCGACCAGGAGGTGCGGGACGCCAGAGGTGTCTGACAAATGGCGTGAAAATGAGGCAATTCCCGCTTTTCCCGTGCCTGGAAGAGGCAGGGTTGGCTCCTTCGTGGGTCGCCGGAGTCGCTCGGAATGAAAGGAACGAACGAAACGGCCCCAACGAAGGCGGTCGGGTGTTTACTGGATGCCGGCCAGGATGCCGAAATGGAAGTCCTGGATAACTTTCCTTTCGGATTGGGCGCTCGGCAAGGAATGCTATTGTGTATAGCAGTGGGGGTTTCGCGGAGAGCGAAGAATAGAAGCGAACCAACTCATGAAAGAAGCGTCCAAGATTCGGAAGATCGCGTTTCTCGGCGGCTTCTCGCCGCGCATATGCGGCATCGCCACGTTCACGTCCGACCTGCTTGCAGCCGTGGCAGCCGAGTACCCCCAAGGACAGTGCTTCTCGGTGGCGGTCAATGACATCAAGGGCAGCTACGAGTATCCGGACGTAGTTCACTTCGAGATTGAGGAGCAGGATTTATCGTCCTATCAGCGCGCGGCGGAGTTCCTCAACATCAGCAACGTGGACATCGTCTGCGTGCAGCACGAGTTCGGTATTTTCGGCGGGCCGGCCGGCAGCCACGTGCTGGCGCTGGTGCGCGATTTGAGAATGCCTGTCGTCACCACGCTCCACACCCTCCTCCGGGAGCCGAAAGCCGACCAGCGGCGTGTGATGCAGGAATTGATCGCGCGCTCGACCCGGCTTGTGGTCATGGCCGAGCATGGGCGGCAGATGTTGCAGGAGGTTTACCAGGCACCGCCGGCCGAGATTGATCTCATCCCGCATGGCATTCCCGACATACCCTTTGTCGATCCGAATTATTTCAAGGACCAGTTCGGCGTGGAAGGAAGGGTGGTGTTGCTCACGTTCGGGCTGCTTTCGCCGAACAAGGGGATTGAACATGTGCTCAACGCCCTGCCGCACATTCTGGCGGAGTTCCCCGATGTTGTTTATATTGTCCTGGGCGCCACGCACCCGAACGAGCTGCGCGGGCAAGGCGAAGCCTACCGTCTTAGCCTCGAAATCCTCGCCAAAAAGAACAACGTCGAGAAGAACGTCATCTTTTACAACCGCTTCGTGGAACTCGAAACCCTGAAGGAGTTCATCGGCGCGGCAGACCTTTACATCACACCTTATCTCAACGAAGCGCAGATCACGTCGGGCACACTGGCCTACACGTTTGGTGCTGGCAAAGCCGTGGTCTCGACGCCGTACTGGCACGCTGCCGAATTGCTGGCGGAAGAGCGCGGCGTGCTGGTGCCGTTCGGCGACGCCCAGGCCATTGCGCGCGAGGTGATCGGCTTGCTGCGCGACGAAACGCGTCGGCACGCCATGCGCAAAAATGCTTACAAGCTGGGCCGTGAGATGGTCTGGAGCAACGTCGCGCGCCTCTACATGCGCTCTTTCGAGTTGTCGAGGGTCGAAGGGGCGGTGGTGTCTCGAAAATATTTTGCCGCGAAAACACTCGATCAGAAGCCGCGGGAGTTGCCGAAGTTGAAGCTGGATCATCTCGCGCGGATGACCGATTCGACCGGCATTTTCCAACGCGCCATTTTGAGCGTGCCGAATTTTTCCGAAGGCTACAGCACAGACGACAACGCTCGCGCATTCATCCTCACGCTTCTGCTCGACGAGTTGGAAGAAGAACCGGGGCGCGTGCGGACACTGGCCACAACCTACGCAGCCTTTTTGCATCACGCGTTCAATCTCAAAACGAAACGGTTCCACAACCACCTGAGCTTCGATCGCCGCTGGCTCGATGAACAAGGGTCGGAAGATTGTCACGGCCGGGCGCTCTGGGCGCTGGGCATGGGCGTGGGGCGTTCGCCGTATCAGAGTTTCCGCATCATGGCCGGACAACTCTTCGCGCTGGCGCTGCCGGCAGTGACGGAGTTCAGCTCCCCCCGGGCGTGGGCGTTCAGCCTCATCGGCATTCACGAATACCTGTCCCGTTTGACCGGTGACAGCCTGGTCCACCAAATCCGTGAAGCGCTCACTGCGCGCTTCATGGAGCTTTTCGAAAAGACCCGCCAGCCGGACTGGCCCTGGTTTGAAGAGGAGCTGACTTACGACAACGCGAAGCTCCCGCACGCCCTGATTCTCAGCGGAGGTGCCACCGGACAACCAGCGGTGTCTGAACGAGGCCTGCAGGTGCTGCGCTGGCTGGCGGAAGTGCAAACCTCCGAGGCTGGCCACTTGCGGCCCATTGGCAGCAACGGATCTTATCGGCGCGGCGGCACGCGCCACAACTTCGACCAGCAGCCCATCGAGGCACAAGCGATGGTGTCGGCCTGCCTCGAAGCCTACCGGGCCACATCGGACTCCTGGTGGTACGAACAGGCCCAACGTGCCTTCGACTGGTTCATCGGCTGGAACGATCTCGGGCTGGAACTGTACTACCCCGAGACCGGCGGCTGCTGCGATGGGTTGCACGTGGACCGAGTCAACCGGAACCAGGGAGCGGAATCGACCCTGGCCTTCCTGCTCTCGCTGGCGGAAATGCGCCTGATGCAAAACATGCTGACGACCTTTAAGGAGCCGATCACCATCGAAAAGTAATCGCCGCTTTCAGCCTCGTTTCCCTGGAACAACCGGTCCATGAACGCCAAGCCGATTAACGTCAAACGCAGCGCGCTGAGCGAGCCGAGGCGGCCGCCGCATACATTGACACGCTACGGGCGGCGATGATCGCCGGGAACTTCGATTTGGAATGACCGTTTGGCGACCCACGCAACGTTCCACCACTACCGGCAGTTGGGTAGACGGCCGGACGGTGAGCGGACAGCGGGGCGATATCTGGGGATATCGGTAGCGACGGGCATTCCAGTGTTCTGCCTAGATCCTCGCCGCGCGGTGTCCAGTGGCGGATGCGCCAGCCGACCAGATGCGATACCCGAGGTTGAGCTGCGCACCCCGCCTATTTCAAACCATCCGCCAAGAACAACTCGGACGTGATCGGCTGGAAGCCAAACACTGCCATGCGGGAGTCCGCGGAAAGCACCAAAGCGCGAACTGAGTACACGCCCAAAGGGTTCCCCGGTTGATATTCCCTCACCACTTCGCGCTTCCCGGTGGTCAGGTCGATCCTGGAGATCTGTATTGGCAGTCCTTCTGAATGGTAAACGTAGATTGCGCGTCCGGCGCCGTCCCAGCGAATGTGTCGTTCGCCGGGATTCGCCCCCGAAATGGCGCGCGGCGGGCCGCCCGGCTCGCCCTTGCTGTTCAGGGGATAAAGGAAGAGCTGCGAATCCTGGTCCGCAGCGACGAAGTGGGAGCCATCGGGCGAAATGGCTTGCCCGGTGATCGCGGTCCCTTCGGGCGTGAGCGGCTTGGGCCCATCGCGCTCGATATCCTGCCACCAAACGCGATCGCGCTGGCCGGGTTGATGCGCGGAAAACAGAATGTGCCGGGAATCCGGCCACGGTGCACTACACCGGCTGCGGTTGGTGGATTTTCAGATAAGGACGGAGTTTTTCGATGGCGGCTTCAGGAGTGATCCCATATTTCGCGCGCAGTAAATCCAGCTTTCCGTGCTCGATGAAGCGGTCCGGCCAGCCGATGCGCACCACCGGGGTGGTCAGCCCCAGGTTGCTCAGTTCCTCCAGCACGGCGCTGCCGAACCCTCCCCGGAGAACGTGGTCTTCGAGCGTCAGGATTACCTCGACTGTGCCTGCGAAGAACTCCAGCATCCCGACGTCAATCGGCTTGGCGAAGCGGGCATTGATGACCGCCGCGGCGATACCTTCGCCATCCAGCTTGCGGGCGATCTCTTCGGCCATTGGAACCAGCGATCCCAGCGCGAAGATCGCCACCCGGTCGTTGTCGCTGTTCTGGAGCAGTTCGGCTTTGCCGACCGGGATGGCGTGGGGAACGTCCTTCACGGGCGTGCCCGGTCCCAGGCCGCGCGGATAGCGCACCGCGATGGGGCCGTTCCACTGCAGAGCAGTGAACAGCATGTCGGCCAGCTCGTCTTCGTCTTTCGGAACCATGTGCACCAGGTTCGGGATGGCCCGCAGATAACTGATGTCGAAAAGGCCGTGGTGCGTAGGGCCGTCGTCGTCGGAGAGGCCTCCCCGATCAATGCAGAAGACCACCGGCAGGTTTTGCAGGCAGACATCGTGCACGATGGGATCGAAGGCGCGCTGTAGAAACGTGGAATAGATGGCGCAGAACGGTTTCAAACCCTTTGCGGCCAGCCCGGCGGCGAACAGGACCGCATGCTCCTCGGCGATCCCAACATCGAAATACTTCTCCGGATGATGTAGCTGGAAACGGTCGAGACCGGTGCCGTTAGGCATGGCGGCGGTGATGGCCACCACCTTCGGATCGAAGTCGGCCAGCTTCACCATGGTATCGGCGAACACCTCGGAGTACGTGCGGCGGCCCAGCGGCTTAGTCTCGCCGGTTTCGGGATCGTAGGGACCAAGCCCATGAAACTTCTTCTGCCTCTCCATGGCCGGCTCGAAGCCTTTGCCCTTCTGGGTGAGCACATGTAGCAGCACGGGACGGTTCTGCTTCTTGAGAAATTCGAACGTTTTGATTAGCGTGGCGATGTCGTGCCCGTCGATGGGGCCAAAGTACTTCAGCCCGAGGTCCTCGAAGATGACGCTCGGCCACAGCATTCCCTTGGCGACCTCTTCGGCTTTGCGCGCCATACGCAGGGCCGTCACGCCGCCCACTCTCTCGACGAGTTTTCCGGCGCGGTCACGCAGATAGTCGAACTGCGGGCTGGTGACTATCTTGTGAAGGTAGCTGGCAATCGCGCCGACGTTCTTGTCGATGGACCACTCGTTATCGTTCAGGACCACAATCATCCGCTTGGTGTGGTGGGCGATGTTGTTCAGGGCCTCGTACGTAATCCCGCAAGTGAAGGCCGCGTCTCCGGCCACCGCGACCACGTGTTCTTTGCCACCAGTCTTGTCGCGGGCGACGGCCATGCCGAGCGCCGCTGAGAGCGCCGTGCCGGCGTGCCCTGCGCCGTAGCAATCGTGCGGACTTTCGGTGCGCAGCATGAACCCGTTCAGGCCGCCAGGAGTTCGTATGGTGTGGAACCGCTCCTGGCGCCCGGTCAGCAGCTTGTGCACGTAGGCCTGGTGGCTTACGTCAAACAGCAAGCTGTCGCTCGGGGTATGAAATACGTAGTGCAGCGCGATGGTGAGTTCCACCACGCCCAGGTTCGGGCCAAGATGCCCACCGGTGTTCGAAAGGACGGTGATCAGCCGTTCGCGTATTTCCGCCGCCAGCTGCTCGAGTTCGGAAAGGGAGAGTTGCTGTACCTGCTCGGGCGAATCAATACCTTCGAGTATGCTTGCCATAGTCAGCGTGAATCTGCGTGGCTAGCGTGCCGATGATGGTGAGATCCCCCGGAAGTTCCCCTATGGCGTATTCGCCCAGAGCATCCGCGACATCGACGGCTTCTTGGATTGGCGCCCGTGTACCAACAGAGCTATGGCCGGCACCCGCCGGGCGCATTTCATCTCGGCTGTGTCTTCGCCACATTCGCCATTTTCCCCGCGCCACTTGGGGGAAGAAGACGCCATCATGCGGGCTTTGGAGTGCTTTTCTCCTACGGGTTGCACGCATGTCTATGGCTAGCACGACGGTTGAGAAGGAAAGCCAGAGGAGAAGCGACGCAGCAACGACAAGAAGGAGCCACCCAAAGATATTCATGCTCTGAACCTTCCTGGTGGGCGGGGTCGGCTGCTGCAACGGAACCGGCGGAGCTTCCACTGCCTCTGACCGACGTAAATAAAAGGCCGTCCGCCTGTGGTTTTGACCAGCCGTACCTGGAACTGGGAAGGTAAGAAAAACGGCTAGAGGGTTGCCACGTTACCCTTCGGATTTGCCTTCTCTACACGCGGAACAAAGAAATTGTAGAGTACGGCAACCAAGTAGCCGCCAACAGCGCCGTCGACGATTCCATACACGGTGCCGACCAACACGTCGAGTACCGTACGTGAGGCATGAAATCCGGGATAGACGGAGCTGAGCCCGTGCAGAAAATTGACGCCATAGGCTGGAGCGGCTAAGTTGATGAGCCCGACCAGCAGTATGCTGGCGCCCCAGAGAATGGCGGAAACAATCGCCACAGCTTTCGCTGAGAGTCGCATCGCAGGGTCTCCTTTCAACTCAAGCATGAACCTTTTCTCTGCGAACCACAACCCCTGTCGAGAAACTCCTCACACGGGCACGGCCACCATGCCGGGCAACCGGGTCGTCAGGCGCCGACGCCACTCGCCGGTTTGAGGCCGAAGACCTGGCCAAGTGCGGGCTCCACCGCGAGAGGCCGAATACCCGAAAAACTCTCTGTAGGACTGAATCGAAACAGCTTCAGTGGCGTCCGGCGCCGCCTCTGAGGCTGTTGGAGATAGGCAACGCAGCCTGGGGCATTGAATTCATGCGTGAAATGGGGCGGCCCATGGGCTTTGGTGTGGGCGTCCTAGCGTCTTGGCCGCGCGGGCGATTGCTCACGAAGTGATTCAGCATGCCGAGCGGGCACATCCAACTCCAGAAGAACCGGCCCAGAAAGAAGGTTGGAATGAGACTCGCGAGACCCCAAAACAGGCCCTGTTACAGCGTCCGCATGCCAAGCGCGTTGGCCACGCCGACCAGGGGGTCGCTGCCCAGCAGGGTGCGAGCGGGGAAGGGCAGCCGGGTTTCCGCGTCGCCGGGATGAAGAGAGCCCGCGTATTCGGTGTGGCACACATGCACCACGAACAGGACGAGACACATGATCTGCGACAGCCGGCACAGCCTGGGCCGGGTCAACCAGCTCCGGGCAATCGAGCGTGGGGCGCGGGCGCTACACCACTACGCGGCGAAGCCAATTTTCAACTACGCGTATACACGTCTGACCCTGGACAGATCGGAGGCGCGCTCGCATAATCAAGTAGGACAGGATCTGAAAAGTCTTGTCCATAGAGGAATTCGAAGTATGAGTTTCCGTGGAGTCCTGCTGAGCATTGCGTTGGCGGCGGCGGGTCTGGTTGCGCCGGGCCAGACTGCCAAGCCGCAGCAGGAGCCGCGCTACGATCCGGCCACCATCATCGATGTGCTGGCTACGGTGACCGATCTCCGGGAAGTACCTCGGGGCAGCCCGCTGGCCGGGATTCACCTGACGGTGAAGACGGACAAAGAGGCGTTCGACGCCTATGTGGCGCCCGCCGATTTCCTGAAGGAGATGGCCGTCAGCTTCGTCAAGGGCGACCGAATCCAAATTGTGGGCTCGAAAGTGAAATTCGGCGACGGCCCGGTGGTGCTGGTTCGCGAGGTGCGGAAGCAGAATTTGACGCTGTACCTGCGGGATCAGAAGGGGACGCCGAACTGGCCGAGTTCGGAGAAGGGTAGAATGTGATTTGCGCAAAGCGGCGAGACTGAAGTCTCGCGCAGGCTGAGGCCTGCCCCGCTTGGTTGCATTAATGGGGCAAGGACCCGAGCGCGGGCGTGCTGCACTGAGATTCCGATTGCTCGGTCAGACTGCGCGCATTTAAGAGGCCCCAGCGCTCCGCGATCTTGCCCTCGGCCACGCGGTAAATGCTGATGGCAGACCAATGCAGGGTCGAGCTTGCGAGACGGTTGTGCAGCGGAGGCGCATGGGAGGAACCAGCCTCGCCAGTCGCGCACAAATCGCGAGTGCATTGGCGGCGGAGGTGTGCGAAAAAGCGGTGTTTTCTGCACACCAGCCTGACTCGTTTCGGAGTCGCACGTGGCACGACATTCTGTCCACCAGCAGAGATCTTTTGACTCGACCGGCAAGAAGTTCCGGCGATTTCTCATGCAACCGGCTCGCTGACGCTCGCCGGTACCCCCAGATTTCCCGGACGAGGCTTTTTTTTGCCACACTCAGCGGGCCTCCAGGTACCGGGCCAGTTCGTCGGTGGCAAAACACGGAAGGGGCGTGCCGTCCGTCCATGTGCGGCCCTCCGAGGCGGGGAGCATGTCGCCAATGCGGGCGCCCGGAATCCCCGCCCCGCGAAGGCGCTCCAGCGCCGCGGGCGTCTCCGCCGAGTCAAGGGTCACCAGCAGCGCTCCGGACGCCAGCAGGCCGAGCGGATCGAGTTCCAGTGCCGCGCAAATCCTGGCACAATCCGGCAATACCGCAATGGTGGAACGGTCGACGCACAGGCCGGCGCCGGCGGCCTCGGCCAGCTCGTGCAGGGCCGTGACGATCCCGCCCTCGGTGGGATCGTGCATCGAATGTGCGGCGCCGGTGCCGTGTACCGCCTGGGCCGCACGCAGGATGGAGATGCCGGGGTCCCGGATCCAGCCTGCCGCTCGTTCGATCACTTCGGTGGGGACGCCGCGGGTGCGCAGCGCGGCGGAATGTTCGTTGGCGAGAATGGCCGTGCCCTCGATGGCGATTCCACCCGCCAGCAGGATGGCGTCGCCGGCTCGCGCGCCGGAGGTATGCACCAGGCGCTCGCGCCGGACTGTCCCGAGCAGGCAGCCCACCAAGACGGGTCGGTCCAGGCCCACCGTGATCTCGGTGTGCCCGCCCACCAGTGCTACAGCGGCGGCGGCGCAAGCCTCGCGGACGCTGGCGAAGATCCGGTAGACACCGGCGCGGTTGATGCCTTCCGGCAGCAACACCGTCACCAGCAGCCAGCGCGGCTCCGCACCGGTGGTCGCGAGGTCGTTGCTATTGACCGCCAGCAGGTAGCGACCGGAGTCTTCCGCAGCGAACGTGATCGGGTCCGTTTTCGCCACCAGCAACTCAGGTCCGCCGGTATCGATGACGGCCGCGTCTTCGCCCACGGCAGCGCCCAGGATCACGGAAGGGCCAGTGGCCGGGATCGACGCCAGCAGTTCCCGCAGCATTTCAGAGGGCACTTTCCCCGCCGGCAGCTTCAGGTCATCTTTTGGCCGCGAGCCAGACACGGCTCATTGTACACTTCCTAGCAATCGCTGATGCTGGTGTAGTTCCCCTTGGGGAGGGTATCGTGCGGCTTGAGGCGAAGTGCTTCAGACTGTGTGCCGCCGACCACCTGCGAGCAGGAGGGGAGCAGGGTGCCGCTGGTCGCAAGAGAATCATTGAAGCCACCAAGAAGCGGTGGGCAGAGTTCAGAGCGGCAATGTAAGCCAACAAGCCGGCCATCACTGAGAAATCCGCAGCGAAGAATGCTGCGGTGAGAGCCGCGACCAAAACGGCGGTTAAGAAGGCCCTGAAAAAGGCCGCGAAGGCTCCGGAACAGGCTGCGACCGGCGGTCGGTAAAACGGCCTCAGACCGGGGAGCGCCGGGCCGAGGCGATTTCAGCCTGCCGATTTGGACTGCCAAACCCTGCGGCTGGGTTCCAGCAAGTGACCGAAGGCATTCGCCGAGCCGCACGATAACCGGCTCCCATCGATCGGCGACCCACCTTGAGCAACACAAAGCCACCGCGGTCAACCAATTCCGACATAATCAGCGGCGGAGGGCAGCTTTGATTTCAGCCTTCTGGCTCTGGCGCAGCAGCCGGGGTGGGTGGCAGTTCTACTGCCGGGGCTTTGCCAGTGGCCTGGCGATACGCTTGTTTGCCCGCTTCAATGGCTGCGGTGAGGTTGTCCCGCTGGCGGCTGACCGTTTGGATCAGATCCTTGAGTGTGTCGCGCAATTCGGCGCCGCGCTGTTCGAGATATTCCTCGCCTTCGGCTGCCCAGTTGCGGATCACCTGGCGCATCTCCCGGCCGGATTTGGGGGCAAGGAACATTCCGATGAAAACACCGGCCCCCAAGCCAATGCCCAAACCGACTACGAAATTCGAAGGGCTACCTTTATCCATAACCATCCTCTTTCCTATCGACTCCTCACTCGGGGGGCCAAAGATTGAAACTGGAAGCCAGCGCCCGTCGGTAAACCGGCGGATGGCGCTCACTCAGTCCGAACTTCGGTTTCGTCCTCGCGCCGCGCCCAAATATCTTCGAAGCTCAACTTGCCTTCTGCCAGCTCGTGGAGTTCTCTCCCGATCTCTACACCGACTGCCTCATCGCTGCCGCGAAGCCAAACCCTGACTCGGCCGGTGTGGGCGTCGGGTGTGCCAACGGCATAGCCCTGGGCACGCAGGATGTCCAATGCTTCGGCGTCCTTCATCATTGGCTCCTCCTACTGTGATTGTGCGCCTTTTCCGCATCAAGTGCGCCGGTGAGTTCTTCGACCATACCTCCTGACGGCTCCCGGCTACCGACCGGGAGCCCGGACACCTTCAGTTGGTTCACATTCCCTATGGCGGGTGTATCCTGAATACGGATCTGGGGGTCCGAAGATGGAGCGGACTGCCAGCGGGAGTGGAACCTCCCCGCCTCGGTTTTCGAGGGCTGGAATACCCGCACCTGACGCCGTAGTGTAGAACGAAGTCGCTCAACTCCAGGATGGTCGCTAGCCCAACTTCCGCAGTTGAGGTGACTCCGCAACTTTTTTTGGCCTGTTTTAAGGCTGCCGAACCCAGCGGACAAGAGAGCCGTCTTTTGTTTCCATCACGCTGTTGCCGCGGCTGAGTTTCAGAGTTCCGAAAAGCCGATGTAGTGACGACCAACCCTCTTGAATCGGAGCCGTAGATCCGTAGTATGGAGCTATGTACGTGCGGCCCTGCTATCGGAGGAAGGACGGCAAGCGCCACGCTTACTGGGCCCTGGTAGAGAGCTATCGCACCCAGCGCGGACCGCGGCAGCGCGTGGTGGCTTGGCTGGGCGCGATGGATGAACGTGGCCGCCTGGGAGTGAAGCGCTGTGCCGAAGGGAGGACCACCCAGCAGGGCAGCTTGTTTCTGGAGGCTCAGCCGGAATGGGTGGAAGTCGATGTGAAGCGGGTGCATGTCGAGCGCAGCCGGAAATTCGGCGGCCCCTGGCTGGGGCTGGAGCTGCTGCGCCGGCTGGATCTGGATCGCTTTCTGGAAGAGAAGCTGCCCCAAGGACGAGAAGAGATTCCCTGGCCGCTGATGGCGACAGTGCTGGTGCTCGGGCAACTGTGCGACCCCTCCAGTGAGTTGCACTGGGCAGAGCGGTTCTACGAATCCAGCGCGCTACCGGACCTGTTGAGTGTGCCGGTCGAGAAGGTCAACGAGGACCGCTTGTACCGGGCGCTGGATGCTTTGCTGCCGCACAAGCCGGCGCTGGAGAAACACCTGAAGGAGAAGCTGGGAGAGTTGTTCGAGCTGGACTACGATCTGCTGCTGTATGACGTGACCAGCACGTACTTTGAAGGTCAGGCGGAGAAGAACTCGCAAGCGCAGCGGGGCTATTCGCGCGACCATCGGCCGGACTGCAAGCAAGTCAACATCGCCCTGGTAGTGAGCCGTTGCGGGATGCCGCTGGGCTACGAGATCTTCGCCGGCAATCGCAACGACGCCACCACGCTGGAAGAGATGGTCGGGCACATCGAAGGGCTCTATGGCCGGGCTAGCCGGATCTGGGTCATGGACCGCGGGATGGCGGGCGAGGACAACGTGGAGTTCCTGCGCGAAGGTGGGCGGCGCTACATCGTAGGGACGGCGAAGAACTCCATGCGCAAGTTCGAGCAGGAGTTGCTGAGCGAAGACTGGCGGTTGGTGCATGCGGGGCTGGAAGTTCGCATCACACCGGCGCCGGGCGGGGAGGAGGTTTTCATCCTGTGCCGCAGCGCGGAGCGGCGGGCCAAAGAGCAGGCCATGCACGAGCGTTTCGAGAAGCGCATTGAGGAAGGCCTCGGAAAGATCCAGACCAGTTGCCTGAAGAAGAAACAGAAGCCGGTGACGATCGCCACACGAGTGGGCCGGTTGCTGGGGCGGAACACGCGAGCGGCCGCGCTGTTCGAAGTGAAAGTGGAAACGGACGGCGGCGGGTTCGCTCGCCTGCGGTGGTCGAAGGTGGAAGCCTGGAGAGAGTGGGCGCGCTTGAGTGAGGGCTGTTACGTGCTGCGCAGCAACGTGACCGATTGGAGCCCGGAAGATCTGTGGCGGGCCTACATCCAGTTGACCGAGGCCGAGGCAGCGTTTCACATTCACAAGTCCGACCTGGGGATCCGCCCGGTGCGGCATCAGAAAGAAGATCGAGTGCAGGCCCACATCCTGGTTTGCTTTTTGGCCTATGTGCTCTGGAAGACTCTCGCCGCGAGTTGCCGCGAGGCGGGACTGGGAGACGAACCGAGGCAAGTGTTCGAGGCCCTGTCGGAGATCGCGATGGTCGATGTGGTGCTGCCGACCAGATCCGGGCAAGTGATCCGCAAGCGTTGCATCAGCCGGGCCACCGAGCACCAGCAGATCTTGCTCCAGCGGCTCGGCCTGAAGCTGCCCAGCGCACTGGAACGAGCGGCAATGTAGTGGAAACTCGCCCATGCGGCGCTTGAAAGCAAAGAGTTTATTCTTCCAACTGCGGAACTTGGGTTAGCCTTGATCGGAAACGCCTCGGCGCACGAAGGCCGGGGCGAAGAGGCAAGCTCCGGGCCGAGGCGTTTTCGATAAGGAGACTAGAAGGAAGCCGCTGGCGTTTGCGGCGGACGCGGCAGCTATGGGGATTGAAGGCCTCTTTGGTACTGGCAAGCCCGATGTTGGCCCTGTCGACGGTCTCTGAAAGCGTGGGTGCACCGTTCGGAACGGAGGGAAAGCGAACGTCGTACGTGCGTCATTAGGTCGGTGGGTAACGCGGTGGACGGCAACTGGACACACGAATTCGTCGGCGTGCCATAGGCACGTCGTTGGACCATAACTCGCCGCAGCGTTATGACGAATCGAAGTAACTGCACCACGAGACTTCCGCGGCGGTGAGTCTCTGCGCTACGACCATAGCCGCGCCACAGTGTGGGCAGTGCCAAGTCGAAGAGCTTTGGCTGGAGTCCTGGCACTCCGGCGGTTCCGGCGGGCACATTGCCAACAACCGCCGGCATGCGGCCAGTTTGGAAGCGCGGCACGGGTTCGACAGAAATCCGAAGTGGCGAATCCGGACGAAGCCTTTGGGCAACACGTGGAGGAAGAAACGCCGCAGGAATTCCGTTCCCAAGAGCGTCATCTTCCGCTGCTTGCCCCCGTGAGCATAGTCTTTCCACCGGAAGGTCACGCGTTCCCCGTCAAACGCCAGGAGCCGATGGTTGGAAATGGCGACTCTATGGGTGTATCGGCCCAGGTAACGCAGCACCTGCGTGGGGCCGCCAAAGGCGGGTTTGGCATAAACCACCCAGTCTTGCCGATGCAATCTTCGTAGGAGTCGGCGAAATTGCTTCGGATCAGCCAAGGTGGATGCCGGCCCTGCGCAGCGGAGCTTCTGGCGTCGATAGAGGCGCTTCAAACCGGCGCAGAACTTGCCGCGAAAGACCCGGCTGAGGACCTTCACCGGCAGAAAGAACGGATACCGTGGGCGCACCCAGCGGGTGTGGTCCGGAGATAGCCCGCCCGCTGGGATCGCGCAGTGAACATGAGGGTGCAACAGTAGGTTCTGCCCCCAGGTGTGCAGAATGCTGATCAGGCCGATTTCGGCCCCGAGGTGTCGCGGGTCGGCCGCCACCTCCAGCAGGGTTTGTGCGCTGGCGTTGAATAGCAGATCGTAGAACAGGCGTGGATTGTCCAACGCCAGCACATTGAGTTCGTGGGGCACGGTGAATACGACATGAAAGTAGTCGGTGGCCAGCAGGTCCCGTTCCCGTGCTGCCAGCCAGCGTTCGCGCGCCTGCGTCTGGCACTTCGGGCAGTGCCGGTTACGGCAAGAGTTGTAGGAGACGGCCGCCTGGTATCCGCACCGGGGACAGGCATCGATATGACCGCCCAACGCCGCCGTGCGGCAGCGCTGAATGGCTCGGAAAGCCTTGAGTTGCTGAAAATCGAAGCTCTTCTCGTACCTGTCCAGGAAGCGGTTGCCCTGTGCGCGGAGGATGTCGGCCACCTCCACGGTGGGCCGGCTCATTTTTGTCTCGTGCGGTGATACAGACGGTCGGAAGCGCCGGAGATGGATAAGTGTTCAAGTGGATTTACCGTCTTCTCCAGGTGACGCCGCGACAAATGCAAGTAGATGCTGGTAGCCTCCAGGTCGGCGTGTCCGAGCAGCATCTGAATCGTGGGCAGATCGGCACCATCCTCCAGCAGGTGAGTGGCGAAGCTGTGCCGAAGCATGTGGGGTGCAACGCGCTTTTTAAGGCCGGCATGCCGCGCGGCCTCGGCGCAGGCATACCAGACGGATTTGTCGGTCAGGTGCTGGCCATTACCGCGTGGTTCCCCTGGAAACAGCCATGTCTTCGGCTTCTTCCATCGCCAGTACTCACGGAGTGTTTCGAGCAACTTCGGGCATAACGGCACATCGCGGTCTTTGCCGCCTTTGCCCTTGCGAATATGGACGACCATGCGTTCACTGTCGATGTCCTCGACGCGCAGGTGGACTAGTTCGCTTCGTCGCATACCGGTCGAGTACAGCGCCATAAGGATCGCGCGTGCCTGCAGATTGCCGGCCGCATCGATCAGTCGGGCCACTTCCTCCGGGCTCAAGACGCGTGGTATCCGCTGGTGCGGGTACTTGGGGTAGGGTATCGAGTCGGGTGGAAAACGGCGCTTCAATGTGCGTCGAAAGAAGAAACGCAGCGCAGCAACGTGATTCACCACCGTTCCCACCGCCAGCTTTCGTTCGTGCAGCAGATGGGCCTGCCACTGGCGGATATGGTCAGGGCCCAGTTGATCTGGCGGCTTGCCAAAGTAACGCGCGAAGCGCTCGACGGCGCCAATGTAACCGCGTATAGTGTCTGAAGAGAAGTTACGTCGCTGGAGTTCCTCCAGCATGACTTTGCGTAATCGGGTCACAGGGACCTCCTTGTGACCCGTACACTACTCCTCGGCGAAGCCGAATGCCTCCCCCTTTACACGACGCGTAGCGTCCGCCGCGTCAGCGGCTTCGTTCTAGTCGCTAGCCTTGATCGGAAACGCCTCGGCGCACGAAGGCCGGGGCGAAGAGGCAAGCTCCGGGCCGAGGCGTTTTCGATAAGGAGACTAGAAGGAAGCCGCTGGCGTTTGCGGCGGACGCGGCAGCTATGGGGATTGAAGGCCTCTTTGGTACTGGCAAGCCCGATGTTGGCCCTGTCGACGGTCTCTGAAAGCGTGGGTGCACCGTTCGGAACGGAGGGAAAGCGAACGTCGTACGTGCGTCATTAGGTCGGTGGGTAACGCGGTGGACGGCAACTGGACACACGAATTCGTCGGCGTGCCATAGGCACGTCGTTGGACCATAACTCGCCGCAGCGTTATGACGAATCGAAGTAACTGCACCACGAGACTTCCGCGGCGGTGAGTCTCTGCGCTACGACCATAGCCGCGCCACAGTGTGGGCAGTGCCAAGTCGAAGAGCTTTGGCTGGAGTCCTGGCACTCCGGCGGTTCCGGCGGGCACATTGCCAACAACCGCCGGCATGCGGCCAGTTTGGAAGCGCGGCACGGGTTCGACAGAAATCCGAAGTGGCGAATCCGGACGAAGCCTTTGGGCAACACGTGGAGGAAGAAACGCCGCAGGAATTCCGTTCCCAAGAGCGTCATCTTCCGCTGCTTGCCCCCGTGAGCATAGTCTTTCCACCGGAAGGTCACGCGTTCCCCGTCAAACGCCAGGAGCCGATGGTTGGAAATGGCGACTCTATGGGTGTATCGGCCCAGGTAACGCAGCACCTGCGTGGGGCCGCCAAAGGCGGGTTTGGCATAAACCACCCAGTCTTGCCGATGCAATCTTCGTAGGAGTCGGCGAAATTGCTTCGGATCAGCCAAGGTGGATGCCGGCCCTGCGCAGCGGAGCTTCTGGCGTCGATAGAGGCGCTTCAAACCGGCGCAGAACTTGCCGCGAAAGACCCGGCTGAGGACCTTCACCGGCAGAAAGAACGGATACCGTGGGCGCACCCAGCGGGTGTGGTCCGGAGATAGCCCGCCCGCTGGGATCGCGCAGTGAACATGAGGGTGCAACAGTAGGTTCTGCCCCCAGGTGTGCAGAATGCTGATCAGGCCGATTTCGGCCCCGAGGTGTCGCGGGTCGGCCGCCACCTCCAGCAGGGTTTGTGCGCTGGCGTTGAATAGCAGATCGTAGAACAGGCGTGGATTGTCCAACGCCAGCACATTGAGTTCGTGGGGCACGGTGAATACGACATGAAAGTAGTCGGTGGCCAGCAGGTCCCGTTCCCGTGCTGCCAGCCAGCGTTCGCGCGCCTGCGTCTGGCACTTCGGGCAGTGCCGGTTACGGCAAGAGTTGTAGGAGACGGCCGCCTGGTATCCGCACCGGGGACAGGCATCGATATGACCGCCCAACGCCGCCGTGCGGCAGCGCTGAATGGCTCGGAAAGCCTTGAGTTGCTGAAAATCGAAGCTCTTCTCGTACCTGTCCAGGAAGCGGTTGCCCTGTGCGCGGAGGATGTCGGCCACCTCCACGGTGGGCCGGCTCATTTTTGTCTCGTGCGGTGATACAGACGGTCGGAAGCGCCGGAGATGGATAAGTGTTCAAGTGGATTTACCGTCTTCTCCAGGTGACGCCGCGACAAATGCAAGTAGATGCTGGTAGCCTCCAGGTCGGCGTGTCCGAGCAGCATCTGAATCGTGGGCAGATCGGCACCATCCTCCAGCAGGTGAGTGGCGAAGCTGTGCCGAAGCATGTGGGGTGCAACGCGCTTTTTAAGGCCGGCATGCCGCGCGGCCTCGGCGCAGGCATACCAGACGGATTTGTCGGTCAGGTGCTGGCCATTACCGCGTGGTTCCCCTGGAAACAGCCATGTCTTCGGCTTCTTCCATCGCCAGTACTCACGGAGTGTTTCGAGCAACTTCGGGCATAACGGCACATCGCGGTCTTTGCCGCCTTTGCCCTTGCGAATATGGACGACCATGCGTTCACTGTCGATGTCCTCGACGCGCAGGTGGACTAGTTCGCTTCGTCGCATACCGGTCGAGTACAGCGCCATAAGGATCGCGCGTGCCTGCAGATTGCCGGCCGCATCGATCAGTCGGGCCACTTCCTCCGGGCTCAAGACGCGTGGTATCCGCTGGTGCGGGTACTTGGGGTAGGGTATCGAGTCGGGTGGAAAACGGCGCTTCAATGTGCGTCGAAAGAAGAAACGCAGCGCAGCAACGTGATTCACCACCGTTCCCACCGCCAGCTTTCGTTCGTGCAGCAGATGGGCCTGCCACTGGCGGATATGGTCAGGGCCCAGTTGATCTGGCGGCTTGCCAAAGTAACGCGCGAAGCGCTCGACGGCGCCAATGTAACCGCGTATAGTGTCTGAAGAGAAGTTACGTCGCTGGAGTTCCTCCAGCATGACTTTGCGTAATCGGGTCACAGGGACCTCCTTGTGACCCGTACACTACTCCTCGGCGAAGCCGAATGCCTCCCCCTTTACACGACGCGTAGCGTCCGCCGCGTCAGCGGCTTCGTTCTGGTCGGGCACTCGGAAAGTGGCGCCGGTACGGCCATCTGTGCGCCGGAAATCGGCTTTGTAAAGAGCGTTATTCGTTATTATCGGTAGTTATCCGGGCCCTGGAACGCTCAAGAACCCCCGTTCTGCATGACTCTTTCGGCCCATAGAAACCCGCCAAGATTAGGCGCAAAATGGGTGCGATGGGGTCATCTTCCGAGGCAGCCGAGGTCGTTCAGGCAGCGGAGCATTTGTTATGGGTCTTGGCCCGCGCCGACGTCGAGAATCTTTCCGCCCTGCGGTGCGATCTGCTCCACAGGCTGGATGAACTGGAACGCTGCGCCGCCGATCTGAACATTCCCGATCTCTACCGCCAAGTGCTGCTTCGGTGCTGGTAGGCGAGCGTTAAGCGCAAGATCGGTAGCGATCCGGCCAGCCGGGAGCCCGAGGCCTGGCCCCCCCCCGCTCGCTAGGGTGCCTGTACCGGAAATCTGTGGACGAACTTATCCACCTGCTCATCGGTCAGGCCGTTGCGGATGCCATCAAGCCTCACGACTTCGGTTAGAGATCCGCTTGCAGTGAGGGTCCGCTGGCATGTGGAAGTTTCCAACCTTAGCCGATGATCCATTCCAGACACTACGATTCGGACACCGGGCTGCGGATTCACAACGGGGCGAGGACGCAGTACCATGGGACCAGGAGTGGTGATGCGCTTCCTGAGTCTTGTGTTCGCCGCGGCCGGCCTGGTTTCAGCCGCGGAAATCCCGGCGGGGACGCATGTGCTGCTGCGCTTGGTCAATTCGATCAGCACGCGGACCGCGCGAGACGGCGACCGTGTCTACATGCGGACCGCCACCCCCATTCTGGTCAACGGCCAGTTTGTGGTGCCGGTCGAGAGCTATGTGGAAGGGACGGTCTCCCGCGCGGTTCGTAGCGGGCGCGTGAAAGGGCGCGCTGAACTAAGCATCCGCATCGAGAGCTTCACGCTTCCCAGCGGCAAAACCATCCGGGTCTCGCCGCATTTGAGTTCCGTCGATTCCGAGGGCACCGAACAGAAGGTCGGGACGAAAGAAAACGAGATCCAGCAGGGCGGCACCAAAGGCCAGGACGCCGAGAAAGTGGCCGTAAGGGGTGGCGAGGGCGCCGCGATCGGCGGCATCGCCGACCGCAGTTGGAAGGGCGCGGGGATCGGGGCGGGAGCCGGCGGTGCCGTCGGGCTCGCGACAGTGTTGCTCACCCGCGGCCGGGAAGTGGATTTCCGGCAGGGCTCGACGCTCGACGTGGTCTTCGACCGAGCCATCTCCATCGATTGATCATAGGGAGCCAATGTTCGGGTATCGGCCGGTTGACTGCAGGCGACCAGCCTGTTGTGGTTTCGGTTGGTGGTGCCGACAGCGCCCCTGCGCTGATCTCTCACCCATTGGGTGTTGACCTCCGGAGGGTCTTCATCGCGTTGAAACACGCATGAATAAACGCGTCGGGGGCCATCAAGAGGTTATCAGTAACTGCTCAAAACGGAAATATGGGAGTATCCTGCCAGCGGGCAGATATGTAATTGGCCAGGACGTCCAAAGCCCCTATCAGGCAATGGCTCAGGTCGTGGCCCGGCAGATGCTTCTACGGTTTCTTACGGCGGGAAGCCCAATACTTCTTCATCCTTTGCGAAACTTCCCGGCGTTCCTGGGGGCCCATGAACTTCCGGCCACGACATTGGACGCGGTGAGTGGGAGCCGGAGTAGCACCGGCACTTCGCTGCAATTCCTCCAGCGAAGCGATTACCCACTCAAGTCTCGTTTTCTCGCTACGTAATTCCTGTATCGCTTTATCAATGTCCATCGCCATGCTTGCCTACCGGAAACAGGCCGCACACTCGGACTACGCGCTTTGTATGCGGTTAATCGTTCCGGAATTTCCATTTTGGCTCCCGACTTCCAGTTATGATACACCCAGCCGCCAACTTTTGATCCTCCGAAGTACAATCTTTTATTCTGGAAGCCATCTTTGGCTCCGCCAAGCGGCAAACCGGACGTGGATACGGTGATCGTGGGTGCGCGCACCGAGGAGCAGCTCCGGGACAACCTCGCCTCGGCTACGAGGGATCTGAGCGCCGAGGAGATGGCGCGCCTCGATGAGGCCAGCGCCGTTCCGGAGCCTTACCCTTACTGGCACCAGCAGGCCTGGGCGGGGGCGCGGAACCCGCGTGTTCCGGCAAAACGCGCGTAGGGCCGGGGCACGCCCGGCTCACCCGTGCCGCTCGGTGATGGTTACCGGCGCGCGCAGGCGGAAACGGATGCGCATTTCCGAGGGAAGAGGGGCGAGCTTGCCGCGGGTGACCGTGTGCGAAGCACTTTGCGTCGCCTCCGCATGCTGCTGTGCGGATCATGACCGCGTGGCGTAAGTGTGCGGGTTCGCTATTATGGAAGCGGAAATAGAATACCGGAATGAGATTTGTAGTCGTCATTCTTTTCGCTGGCGCCGCTTTCGGGCAGCAGTACGAAATTGGGGCAAACGTCGGGTACGGATTCTACCGGAACGGCACGATCTATTCGGCCTCCGAAACAGCGCAAGCAGGCATTCGAAACCGCTTCGCCGCCGGCATTATTCTAGGGGGTGAGTTTTCAAATTACGTCTCCGCCGAGTTTCGTTACCTTTATCAAGACGGCCACCCTTTCCTTCAGGCGCCCGGCGTGAAATCCGACATACAGGGCCAGTCTGATGCGCTGACGGTCGAGTTCCTGTTCCACTTCAAGACGCGCGAACATCGTTTGCGGCCTTTTCTCGCCGGAGGTTCCGGCGCGAAGGAATATGTCATCGCCGGTCCGGAGCCGTTCCCGCAGCCGATTCCGCAAATCGCCAGCCTCACTGCGAATGATGTATGGAAAGTCGTCTTCAGCGTCGGCGGAGGCCTGAAGTTCCGTCTGCTCCCGCACATGCTCCTGCGGGCGGAATTCCGAAATTATCTCACCACGTTCCCCAGGCAGCAGATCGTTCCTGCTCTGCACAATACGGCACGCGGAGTTTTTGAGCAATTCACTCCCCTGTTCGGGGTCAGCTACACCTTCTGATCGATGTTCTCGATGACGCCTCAAGCGAGACACAACAGAGTGAGAGAACCCTGAGAACCCTGAGCGGAACCGTTTCAATCCGAGGTCCGTTAAGGGTCAATATCGGAAGCTATCAGGCCAGCCAGTCGCCCGCGACGTAGCCCCAGGCGTGCAAGTTCCGTTCTGCGCCAGTCGTGCGCGTGCCACTTTCCGAGTGGCCGGCCATCCACCCACTGCTGAGGAAGCCAACCACTACAAACGCTGTACGGCGGCACCAGCAACAGGTTACACCATGTTCAGACCACCGCCGGCCTGAATGTTCTGTCCAGTGATCCATGCGGTGTCTCGGTTGCAAAGCCAGGTCACGACGTTGGCCACATCCTCCGGCCGTCCGACGCGCCCGAGCGGCGTGCGCGCGGCGGCAGTGCTGATGACGGGTTGCGGCAAACCGGCGAACATCTCCGTATCGGTGAAGCCTGGCGACACAGTGTTTACCGTGATCTGGCGTGCTCCCAACTCGCGGGCCAAGGCGCGCGTGAACTGCTCGATCGCAGCCTTGGAGCCGCAATAAGCGGCGCCGCCGGGCGATCCGCCCACGGTGGCGCCGCTCGAGATGGAAACAATCCGGCCTCCGTCGCGCATCCGCCGGGCGGCCTCCCGGCAACACAAGAAGGTGCCGCGGGCATTGACGGCGAAGGTGCGGTCGTATTCCTCGTCCTCGATCTCGGCGACGGGCTTGAACAGCGCGACACCCGCATTGTTCACCAGGATGTCGATGCCCTGGAAAGCTCGTTCGGTGGAATCGAACAGACTTCGGACCTGCGCCCCATCGGCGACATCCGCCTGGAAAGCAAGTCCTGCAATGCGCGCAGCCAGGGCCTCAGCCTCGTCTGCTGACTTGCTGTAGTTCACCACCACTCGCGCGCCTTCCGCGGCCAGGGCGCTACAGATGGCCCGTCCGATGCCGCGGGAGCCGCCCGTAACGATGGCCGACTTGCCGACAAGGGCGTTCCCTGCACTGTTGTGAGTTGGGATCTGGTGTGTCATATAGTGCCTTTTGGTTAATGCCGATTAGTGCCGTGCGCCGGCAGGAAGAAGCAATTCCATGCCGTATTTGGGTGCGGCCTTCATCACACGACCGATCAGCGCTTCGCTGATTTGGGGAATGTCGCCGATGTCGGCGGCCGGGTAGAAAGCCTCCGCGAAGAAGTTCTCAAGCCCCGCCGGCGTGGCTAACGTCAGCATTTTTGCCGTTTCCTCGCCGACATTCTTGAAGGAATGCACCGTGCCGCGAGGGATGTAAATGAAATCACCGGCCGATGCGTTCAGCGTTTTGCCCCCCACCTGCAGGGCCAGCGTCCCCTGAAGCAGATAGAACGCTTCCTCCTCGTGAGAGTGGACGTGCGGGGGCGGCCCTCCTCCGGGCGCGACACACGCCTCTCCCAGGAAAAATGCGCCGCCGGTTTCCGCGCCGGTGATCAGGAAAGTGATCCGGTCTCCTGGGCCGCAATAGGCCGGCCCCGTTCCGGCCGGCACATATTTAACCTGATTTTCGTTCGACCGACTCTGGCTCGATTGGTTTGCGTTTGACATGATGTTATAGCCTCCTTTCTAAGGCCAGTTTCAGAATATCGGGGATCGAGCGCACGCGTTCCTAAATGATCCTTAGAAGATTCCTAAATATTTGCTAAGCAGCCGCTGTACCGCGCCGCGCGAGCGTGCGGTACCCTGAATGGGAACATGAAGAGCAGACGTCCGGTCTCGATCAGCGATGAACTGAAGGCTTTCCTCGAGGGCTCCGTGTCGGTTCTGGTCGGCACGCGCGATTCGCGCCTCGTCCCGGAGATCACGCGCGCCTGGGGGCCGCGCGTTTCTCAGGACCGCCAGCGCGTTAGCCTGTGCGTGCCGCTCGCAACCAGCCGCAAGACGCTCGACAACCTCGAAGGAAATGGGGAGATCGCTGTCACGTTTTCGCTTCCCACGAATTACCGGACGTTCCAGTTGAAGGGCCGACATGCCAAGGCCGCCGAACCAGACAGTACGGACCTGGCCGTCGTCGAACGACATCGCGAGGCGTTTGCGATGGTGAATGAGCCCCTGGGACAATCTCACCAGCTCGTCGAAGCTTTTTGGCGAGCCGAAATTGAAACGTCAGCGGTGCTGGTTAAAATCCTCTTTGTGCCCGAGCAAGTCTTCGATCAGACCCCCGGGCCCGGCGCGGGCAGAAGGCTATGAGTGAGGCCTCACCTTTCGCGGTTGCGCTCGAAAGCATTGCATCGTGCTTTGAGGGGATCATTCCAGCATCGATCTGCACGTGTTCCCGAGACGGGACGCCGAACCTGACATACATTTCGATTGTCCACCGCGTCGATAGCCACCATGTCGGCTTGTCCTATCAGTTCTTCAACAAAACCCGCGAAAACATTTTGCAGAACCCTTTCGTGCAGGTGGTCGTGGTCTCACCAAGTAACATGCGTCAGTACCGGCTGGACTTGCGTTACGAGCGAATCGAAACCGAAGGCGCGGTCTTCGACCGCGTGAGGACCAGGCTCGATGCCGTAGCGTCGCAAACCGGCATGAGCCATGTTTTCAAGCTGCGCGGCGTGGACATATTCCAGGTTCTGGACTGCTGGCCGATGAACGCGGAAGCTAGGGGGGAAGGACTTTCCAGGGTTGACTACCTTCCGCAGATCGAAGAGTTCACGTCGCGGCTCGCTGCCTGCAACGGGCTCGAATCAGTGATCAACGTCTCGCTTGATGCCCTGGCTACGCTCTTTGCCTATGATCACTCGTTCCTCATGGTGCCCGATGAGGATGGCAACCGCCTGTTTACGCTGGGAAGCCGCGGGTTTGGTGAGTCCGGAATCGGGTCGGAGGTGTGGATCGGTGAGGGAATCCTCGGCGTCGCGGCCGGGCGTCGCGAAGTGGTGCGAACCACGAACTTCAGCCGTGACGTACTGTACTCGAACGCCGTACGATCCACAGTGGAGCGTAGTGGCGAAGACAGCCTGTTGGAACGGGAGATCGCTTTGCCTGGACTGCCGCAGGTCCAAAGCCAGCTCGTGGTACCTTTGGTGGCTCAGGACAGACTCCTCGGGATACTCTGTCTCCAAAGTGCGACTGCTGGGCGATTTCTGTCCGACGATGAGCGCGTGGTACGAATCGCCGCGCGCCAAATGGCTGCCTCGATGGCACTGCTGGAGCGCGTGGAGAGTGCCGAACCGCAACAGATCCCACGCCGGCCACATACGGTGCAGCCGGCGGCCACTTCAACGGTCAAGCACTACAAAGCAGACGACAGCATCTTTATCGATGACGCGTATCTGATCAAGGGCATCGCTGGGCGTATCTTTTGGAAGCTCCTCCAGAGCCACGCCCAAAGTGGGCGGGTGGACTTCACGAACAAGGAGATCCGGCTGGATGCCAGTTTGCAGTTGCCCGACATCAAAGATAACCTGGAAACGCGATTGATCTTGCTACGCCGCCGCCTGCAGGACCGCTGTGACTTTGTCAATCTGACCCCGGCTGGTCGAGGGCAACTCCGTCTGGACGTACAGCGCCAACTCACGCTGGAGGAGCGGTTGTAGGGCAGCTCACGGGAGCCCGGCGCGGAACCTTGTGGCCAATCGAAGGGAGACAGGGGACATCATCTTGACGGATCACGCGCCACTCGGAAAATGTGATTCTGGGGCTGCGGCCCCGCGACTCTGCCAAATCTCCCCTCGGCGTCCGTGGCTCGATATCGGCGAATATCGGTAGCGATTCAGCGGGCAAGTTGGCCGCCGGACAGTCTCCGAGCAGCCGTTACCGAACCACATGACACACACTGGTGCTTGGCACGTTTGGTCCACGTTCGCGCCCGTGGGCGGTCTGTCGCGCCGCAGGCGGCGGACTGGTGGTGCGTGTGGTGGCCAGCGGCCCGGCGGGCACCCATGTCGTACTACGCAGCCAGGCAAATCGAGATTAGCCTAAATCACCCGTGGCGCGGATTTCGATGGTGCCGCGCAGTGAGAATCGGCGTGGTGGCGCTGGTTTTGGGCTGGGGGCGAGGCTCCCCAGTCAGGTTGCGGATATGAGTTCTGATTATCGAGTTTCTATACCGGGAGGGAGGCTGCCATTATTCAGCAAGTTACATGCAGGATGACGTTCGTCTCCTTTGGGTTCCCTTTCAGCACCTCGATTGCCTCGGTTGTCGGCAGGATTAGGAGTTCGACTTTGCGGCGCTTGGCTTCGCGCTTCACTTCCTCCATGACAGGCAAGGCACCGCCTCCGGTGCCGATTACCAGGCGGCGGCAATCCCAAGGAATCTCCTCTTCGACGGAGAGCGGTGTGTGCCCGAATTCCTCGCGGAATCTCTTAGATGCCTTTTTCTTGCGCTTGCGGACGTGGCCGTGGTCGATAACCACGTCATGCTCGTAGGTGACCCCGTCGATGCGGATGGAGCCGAAAGAGAATGCTTCAAAGCTCATGGGCACCCGTGCGGGGTTGACTATCGGATGCCGATGGCCCTGGCGGCTTTACGCAAATAGGGCGCTTTAACCCACAGCATCCCTCCATAGTGACCCGAGCCGGCGCAGAAAACCTGCGCCGACGTGACATTGATCTTCGCCTCGGCAAGTTTCTTCACCACATCGGCCACTGCGCCCGGCCGGTCTTCGCCCTGGATGAGAAAACCACCCTTCTTCTTGCTCAGCTTGAGGCCCGCGGCCTTGGCCGCATTCACGAAGGCGGCGGTGTCCTCCGGGATGAGGTCCAATTGGGATCGGCGCGCGCCGTGCGGGAACGCCGAAATACCGAGCAGGTTGACGCCCGCGTCGCGCAGGGCGGCCAAGATGCGCGCGCCCTCGCCGGGGTTATCCGGCACCGTCACGTAATAGTAGTCGATTCGTCTGATTTGATCCGGCATGATCGTCTCCTCTTGCGAAAGATGGTACTCCATCCGAAATCTCGATTCAAGAGCGCCCTATCCTGAGATCCGGGACGGATGGATGCCGCATGATGATGTTGGCACGCCGGAACAAGTGCAGTCCGAGGTGGCCTTCGCCGGCTGCCAGGCGGCCCGATATCATATCGCACGCCGGTCTGTCAGGCCATCGCCTACGTCGCTATCCACCCGGCGGCGGAGGGTCGGTTGAAGCACAGTGGGGCGCCCCGCGCGCAAGGGGATCGCGGATCTGAGCAACCGAATCCTGCCCGCGGGGCAGCACCGGGGCAGCACGTCAGCCATCCGTACGGCCCTAAACGCCCTGGTGGCGAACTGAACTGGACTGAAAACATACCTACTTAGACCCAACTGAACCGAACTGAACTGGCCGAAAGCGGGTTCGACTCCCGTTAGCGCTACCAAGTTTTCTATCACTTACGGGGAATGCGCTGCCACGCGCTGCCACCGGCGGAAGCCCAGAGAAATTCATTGCACATCCCCGGCCTGTTTTGCAGGCGCATTCTGGCGTTGGAATTCCTCCCACTTTTGAGCGGCCTCCTCGTCCTGGCCCGTGATCATGTGCGCGTAGATTTCCTGCGTCGTCCGGATCGAGCTGTGACCCAGGCGCGCCGACACCGCCGGTAACGGCACGCCACTGGCCAACAGGTGTGAGGTATGCGTGTGACGCAGAAGATGCAATGCGGCCCCCTTGGGCCTGGGAATCTTCAGGCGCCCGAACAAGGCCGAGACCGAAGCGGATACTGAATCCGGTTTCAGAGGAGTCCCGTCGGGATTGGCGAAGATCAAATCGAGGTCTGAGCGGTAATCCGGGCCGAACTGGCGTCGGAACTCATCCTGCTGTCGGCGGTGCGCCTCGAGGGCGATCAGTGCGGATGGGGGAAGCGCCACCGGCCTGGGCTTTTCCGTTTTGGTGCCCTTGAACTCCAGGAGATCCCGCGTCTGGGTCAGGGACCGCGCGATCATGACGCCGCCGTCCACGAGGTCTGACCAGCGCAATGCTAGCAGCTCGCCGCGCCGGCACCCCGATGCTGCCGCGGTTTGAAGGTAGGTCCGCATGCACCAGGGGCCGGATGCCGATTCCAGCACCGTCGCCTGCTGGGTTGGCGTGAGCGCGATCGCCAAGTGCCTTTTCGCCCGAGGCGGCTCGCTATTTGTGACCGGATTAGCCGGGACCAATCCCCATCGAATGGCGCGCGTGAACGCGCTGGAGACGATGCCAGCTACGTTCCGGACCGTCTTTGCCGAGAGGGGACGTGCCTGCTTCGTGATACGGTGGTGCCCGCCACCCTTCAGCAGCCGATTCCATTCGCGGTTGAGGTGAAGCGGGGTGATCTCCGCAAGGGGCATGGCCCGCAGTTCGGGATCGAGGTACGCCGCCTGATCGTGGTAGCGCTCCGCGGTCTTGGGCGCCAGTTTTCCGTCAACATGCTGGGCGAAGAACTCCTCCAGGAGCATGCCGAGCGTTCGTGGGGCTTGGGCCACGACACGGGCACCCGCCTTTGCCATCTCCCGCTTTTGTTGCTCTTCGATCCGCCGAATCGCCTCGGCGTCTTGGGCCGCGGCTTTGGTTGCAAAGCCGGACCCTGTGATCCGGAGTCGTTGGTCACGAGTCGATCCCGGTAGGGAAAAGACGTAGTGCCATACGACTTGGCCGGAACGGTACTTGCGTTTGTAGGCTCCCATCAGTGCACCACGGTTACCTCTGGTTGCGCCACAAGTCCAGCGCTGGCCTGCATTCCGCAGGTGCGCTCCCACTGCTGATAGGCGTGCCTGGTTATGATCCACCGCCGGCCCAGGCGGACCGCGGGAATGATCCCCTGTTCCAGCATCGAGTAGACCGCCAGGCGACCGACGTTTAATCGCCGCGCGATCTCCTGCACGGATATGCGGCTGCTGGGCGAATCTGCCAACCCATCCGCGCGTGGCTGTGCCCTCTCTACCATTGCTTTACTCGACGCCATCCCTGTCATTCTCCGAGCTGCCGGGCCTGGCGCGGATATCTGCGCTGGCATTGTCGGCGGACCGGGTAGAGCCTTGGTGCTCGACAAGGTCAGAATCGCGGAACGCTTGCGCGAGCTCTTGGCCGAGTCTGCCGACCGGCCGGCGCTCGATTTGGATCTCCAGAGTCCTCACAAGTTCGCCCGACAGGCTTTCTTGTAGCGTCAGCAGATTGGGTTTCATCACAACTTACGTCCTACAAACAAAGATGCGCTCAGACGACGGGTCTGCGAAAGGGTCTTGTGGGGTCGCGGGCTGAGACCCGTTAGGTTATGGCCCGGTTTTGGTAGGAACGATTCAGTTGATTGATAGGGTGGCACTCACTGGCGCGTCGCTTTGCGATAGTGATCCGACGGGCTCGTGCTCCGGGGACCGGAGTCACGTCTCGGATTTCAAGTCGGCTGTGAACTGGCGTACCGCCTCCATGCATCTCGGTGCCGGTGGTCTCACACCCTGTTCCCACTTCTTGTAGGTTTCGATGCTAACGCCACACCGTTGGGCGGCCACTTTCTGCGGATCGGTTCCGCGTGCCCGTTTCAGTCGGCTGGGCCACTTCTCATCTACCCACCGTTCCTTCGTCATCGTCTCCGAAGACGGCCCGCGTCTAGAAACGGGCAGGTGAAGGGGCAGACGGCGCAATACCTCGTGCAGGTCGTAACTGAGCGTGTCATCGTAGAATTGAGACCAGTCGAACTCTGCAAGCCTCTCCGTGCATTCGGGTGGGAGGCCATCGAGGAACTCTTCCAGAGGTTCGCTGACCTCAGTTCGATCGTTCTCAAGCGGGAACTTCAGCACAAGTGGTAAGTGGAGGAACTGGAAGAGCTTACTGAGGTAGTAGTCCCGTGCCACGATGGGCAGGTTGGTAGACTTCAGGAAACTCGCGCATGACTCCGGGGTTAGGGTCACCGGAAGGATTCTGTAGAAGTATGGTTCCGGCTCCCATTGAGTGGCGTAGCTCCTCCGGAGCTCGGCTTCAATGTATGCTTCCTCGTCCTGACGCAGATCACCGAAGAAATCATTCCAGTTGTGATTCCGAAAAGGCTTGCAGAAGAAATAGATATTGCGAAACAACGTCCTTCCCTCAACGTCTCCCAATTCTCGATACGTTTGAGGGGCCGGAAGGCGTCGGGAATGTTGCCGTTCGCTGATCAGGCTATCCGGCCTCTCAACCAAGAGTATAAAGCAAGTACCCTAAACGAGCATTTCACAGATGGTATTGAGCGACGTTGCGTCGCCGCTGGCGGAACCCTGCGGGAGTTGGGGTAGGACGAGCGGTAGCGACGGTTGCCCCGGCCTGGACCAATCAGGAAGCGGGGCGCCTTGTTTCGGGGCAGTTTCTCCAGCGCGCCGCCACGGACCCTCCCTAACCAATGACCCGCTCTTTTTGTAATCGTCTAAAGGCGGTCCTCGATCTGATCTTCGATGCTCTCCCGGATCTCCTCGGCGCTTATGTCCGGGTTTTCCAGTACCTCGTCGATCAGCGTTTTCCGAATCAGCGGTCGCAGCCGGTCCGCCTCACGGCGCAACTCCCGGTATCCACCGTCGAAGTCGTATTCCTGTTCGAGGTACCGCGCGATGTGGTCGAGTTGGAGATCGACCTTCCACTCCACAGCGCGCCGCTGGGACTGCTTTTCGGATTCCAGCCGGGCCTTTTCCTTCCGCGTGGCCACCGCCGCCTTGTACGGCGCGAGAGCGGTTTCCTCAGCCTTCTCAAGTTCCTTTGATGCGGCACCGATGGGCAGCGCCGCCAGCGCCTTCCGCACCGCTTCCTTGGCCGCTTCCTCTTCTTCCCGCGTCGCGTCGAGGATGTAGACGCGCCCCACGATACGCTGGCAGGCCTGCTGGTGCTCATACTCGCGGATCATCGGCTGCACCGCCTGCACCGCGGCCGTCTCCATCTCGTCGTAGCTCGCCTCCTCGCGCACCTTACCGACGGCTGCGACCGCCGCGTCCCACGCCCGCTGTTTCAACGGCGCATACTCGGGACCAAATCGAACGTCCCACGCCAGCCTGTTCATACCCGCTTGGAGGGCGCGTTCGATCTCCTGTTTCCTGGCCCACGGCCCCAGTGCCCTATGTACGGCCGCATCCACCAGGCGCCTCGTGATGGCCACCGGTTGGCTGGGCTGGAGTCCGGAGAGTGCCTCCTGCACCATGGTGTGGACCTCCATCTCAACTTCTCGCCGCGCGTCGTAGGGCAGAGAATTGAGCGCGTATTGCGTCCACTCATGCACCCATAGCAGGCGCCGCTGCTCGGCCTGCTGGGCCTCGGCCCTTTGTCGCTCCGCCGCTTCCGCGGCCGCCTGCTGACGCTGGCGCTCGCGGAACCAGTCTTCGGTTTCCTCAAGCTCTCGGTCGATCTTGCGCTTTTCGAGCATGCTCCTGGTGATGGCCACCTGATCGGCTGCGGACACAACCTCGTCGGACGGTTCGGTCAGGAGTTCTGGGTAAAGGTGGCGGCCGGCGGTCCCATTCCTCGCTGGTGGAGCACTCTCCGTTGGCAAGGGGCGCGGAATCGGCGGCAGGCCATCGCGTTTCAGACGCTCCACTTCCGAGGCGGGCACTCGCCAGTGGCCGCCGGGGGTGGTTTCGGCTGCAATCACGCGGCTTTCGCACAAGACGCGGACTGTCGCCAGGGTAGTGCCAAGCTGGCGCGCAACTTGGCCAGTCGAATAGAAAAGGAGTCCCATATGTGTCAACCATACGGAAATTCGGACGGTTATTCAACGTTTTAACGGTTCTTCGGGCGGTTTTCGGTATGGTTTTTGGACTTTCCGCGTGTTCCTGGCGTGGTTTTCGGGCTGGTTTGGCGAAATGGGCCACGGTTGGGCGCTCGTTTCCAGGATGGTTCCTGTCCGGCGCCCTGGGGCAAGAAGATGGGGCTGGCGGTCACGTCCACCGAGGCCGAGGACAAGGAGCGCGCTACTCGGTCAAAGGCTGAAGCCCAACCATTCGATTTCACCTGGCCGCCGGGGTTCCGCCCTGGCGGCCTTTCTTCGCCCGTTCCCCGAGCAGGAGCCTCAGTTCTCCCGCCCAGCCCGTCGGCAAGTCTCTTCGCCGTATGCCTGCTCAATGGTCAAGGCGGAGCCGATCCGTCTGTGTCCGAGGTGATCGCTGCCGCAAGGTAGTGGGCGATATGGCGGAATATCAGGCCCCTGCCGCGCGGCGCCCTCGTGGGTGCAATGCAGGGCCGCCAGTCTGTTTCAATCCACGCGCCCCGCGCGGGGCGCGACTACGGCACCGGGGCGGACAGGCTCGACGAATTTGTTTCAATCCACGCGCCCCGCGCGGGGCGCGACGCCGCGCCGGCTGAAGCGAAGTAGGTCCACTGCTGTTTCAATCCACGCGCCCCGCGCGGGGCGCGACGTTTGCAAAACGAGGTTACTCGCGCAAGTGCGAAGTTTCAATCCACGCGCCCCGCGCGGGGCGCGACGTTAGCGGCAACGTCGCGTCCGACGTGCAAACCATGTTTCAATCCACGCGCCCCGCGCGGGGCGCGACGTTAGCGGCAACGTCGCGTCCGACGTGCAAACCATGTTTCAATCCACGCGCCCCGCGCGGGGCGCGACACGGCTGTGCGCAGACTCCACTGAGGCTGCTGGTGTTTCAATCCACGCGCCCCGCGCGGGGCGCGACGAGGCTGCTGGTGAAAACGCTGAGCTGCTCTTCACGTTTCAATCCACGCGCCCCGCGCGGGGCGCGACGCGCGCAGATCGCGGCGTGGCAGCGGAACGCGGCGTTTCAATCCACGCGCCCCGCGCGGGGCGCGACTCCACACGTCGGGGTGCCAGCTTTGCGGCTGTAGTTTCAATCCACGCGCCCCGCGCGGGGCGCGACGGGGTGCAGGAGAATGTATTCCACGCCTCGGTCGGTGTTTCAATCCACGCGCCCCGCGCGGGGCGCGACTTTGGCCGCTTGTGAGGTCCAAGGTCTGAAGCAAGTTTCAATCCACGCGCCCCGCGCGGGGCGCGACCCGACATCTTGCGCCGCCGAGCCGGATTGGCGATTGTTTCAATCCACGCGCCCCGCGCGGGGCGCGACTTGTTGCGAATTGCAGGATGTCCGCAGGACCGGTGTTTCAATCCACGCGCCCCGCGCGGGGCGCGACGATTTGACGTGGTGACTCCGTAGCCAGTCGCGGTGTTTCAATCCACGCGCCCCGCGCGGGGCGCGACATGGGGCGTGGATCCCAACGTCCTGGTGTACCACGTTTCAATCCACGCGCCCCGCGCGGGGCGCGACATGGAAGCGTATTTATTGGAGACTGCATTTCAGGTTTCAATCCACGCGCCCCGCGCGGGGCGCGACGATTTGACGTGGTGACTCCGTAGCCGGTCGCGGTGTTTCAATCCACGCGCCCCGCGCGGGGCGCGACTGCCATGCGCTATCTCACTGAGCGCCTACGGCCCTACCTTCAAATCCCGCGAACCCACCTTCGAACAAGCACCCGCAACCAGACCAACCAGGCCAAGCCTGCTGTAAACCGTTCTCCGGCAAGCACAAAGAGGTCCGCGCGAACCTCCCCGGAAAGTTGTGATGACTGCACGTTCGCGCATCCTCATACAATCAGCGCACCCTGAGGATCATAGGACGCCTTCGCCCCCACATGTTCGATTCGGCCTTTCCAATTATCCCCCAAAAAATAGAAACGCAAACTGTCGCGGGCTTCGCTGATCTCCGAAATCAGTCGCGCGCGCACGCGGGTCCAACGCGCCGCATCCACCAAACACTCGAAAACCGAGTTCTGCACCCGCTGGCCGCAGTCCTCGCAGACGCGCGCCACCCGCCGCAACCGCTTCCGTCCCTCCTCGGTCTCCGTATTCACGTCGTACGCCACCACCACCAGCATCATCGCGTTGCTCCCCCGCGCTCATTTCCAAATGAAGCTTGGATACCCATCCAGATCGCCTCGGATGAACCTCGCCAGCAGCAAAGCCTGGACGTGAGGCACCAGCCCATACGCCACCCGCTCCTGCAAGAACGGATGCTGAATCTCCTCCCGCTTCCGTGTCTGATACGCCACCAGCACTTCCTTCCGCGTCGCGTCGTCCATCATCACCCCGCCGCTCTCCGTGCGCCGGAATCCGCTCCCTTGCACCTGCCGCCGATTCACCAACGATAACGCCAGCCGGTCCGCAATCACCGGCCTCAGTTCCTCCACCAGGTCCAGACCCAGGCTCGGCCGCCCCGGCCGGTCGCGATGCAAGTACCCCACCGCCGGGTCCAATCCCACGGCCTCCAGCGCCGCCGTTACATCGTGCGTCAGCAGCGTATACACGAACGAGAGCAGCGCGTTCATGTTGTCGAGCGGCGGACGCCGGTTCCTGCCATGAAAGAAAAAGTCCTCCTTGGAAGCCGCGATCAGGCGATCGAAAACCGCGAAGTACACGCGTGCGGCATCGCCCTCGTGCCCCCGAATCTCCTCCAGCCCTTCCGTCGCCGCCAGCGTTTCCAGCAATCGGCCCAGACGCCGGCCCGCGTGTTCCAGTTCCTCCGCGCCTTCGCCATCCGGTTTGTCTCGCAGCGCGCGCAATAGCACCGTCCGGCAGTTCGCCACCTTCCCCAGCGTCAACGCGCGCGCCACGGCCGCCGCCCGGTCTGGCTGGTCCGCCCATCGGTACTGTTCCCGCCGCAGCAGCACATTTCCCGAAACCGGACCCTGAACACGCGCCAGAAACCGCCCGTTCTCCGTCAGAAACGCCAGTGCCACACCGCTCTCTCCGCACAGCCCCATCAGGAACGGACTGCACGAGACCTGCCCGAAGCAAACGATGCTGCTCAGCGTATGAATGGGCACCCGGAGCTTCGTCTCCTGCTCCACGCGCACTGCTACGGTCTCTCCGTCGCGCGCCAAGTACGCGCCTTGCGTCGTCACAAAAAGCGTGTTCAGAAGCTGCTTCACGCCTCTCCCTCCTCGTCGCGGAGTGCGTCCGCCAGGTACCGCGCCACGGTAGCCCGTTTCGACGTGGCGCGCGGCAGGCACCGGTCGTACAACGAGCACTTCTCGCACTTCTTCGAATACACGGCCCGCGGCGTAACCCCGGCGGAATACAACTCGTGCATCCGCCGCGCCAGTTCCTCGGTTTGCAACCGCAGTTCCCCATCGAACCGCAACTCGCTTCGCCGCCGGCTCGTGCCGTAGAACAGCGCCCCGCAGCCAATCGCCACTCCGAACGTCTCTTCCAGGCACACCGCCTGGGCGCAGAGCTGAACTTCGTCGCACGAATCCGCCTTCGGCCGCCCCCGTTTGTACTCCACCAGGAACGGCCGCCACCACCCGCTCCGGCCCGGCAGTTGCATGGCTCCCTCTGGCTCGCCGTCCACCTGATGAAACTCCACGACATCCGCCTGCCCCGTGAGTCCCAGCCGAAGCGAATGAAGGTGCAACCCGCGCGCCACCACCACCCCCGGCCGGGACTCCGTGCCCGCCTCATGGACGCGTTCGTGCAGAATGCGCCCTTCCGCCGTCAGCCGGTTCTCTTCCCATTGCTGCTCGATATGGATCAGCGCCCACTGCCGTTCGCAGAAATGCAGGTGCTGCAAACCGGAAATGGGGAGCAATTCGTCTTCGGAGTACATGGTCAACACAGGTCGGCCAAGCGGTACGCCTCCACGCCCGCCGGACATCCCGCGCTAATCGCCTCCAGGGACGGCAGTTCGTAATCGTGGATGCACCGCGCCGTCTCCACTCCTTCTTTGTGGCGAATGCCAGCCGTCACCAGCAAGAACAGGCGATGCGCCTGCGCGCACCCCATCTTGGCCTCGCGCTTGCGCTGCTCCAGGTCAGTGTCAGTGCCGACGTGCCGGAAGCAAAATGCATACTCGGGGTGCACCGTCATAATGCCTTTGCTTGACGACCGGTCATGCTCGTACATGTTGAGTATTGCCTGCCACAGCAGGCGCAAGTCCGCATCATCGAAACCGGTCTCCTCCGCCAAGTTGGCGCTGATGAATCCCTTGGCCACGTACAGCCCGTAGGGGATCAGGCTCTTGCGACCCATCGTGCGCAGTTTCTCCTCAGGCTGCTTCTCCTCCCACGCCGTCAGGTCCGCCACCGTCTTCGCTCCCTTGACGTCCTCCGCCACGGCCATCCGCGTAATTGAGACATCCAGCGGGAGAATCGGGTCCACAGAGCGCGCGAATGTCAACTGTACCGGCCCTCTGACTTGGCCGGCATTGAGGCCAGTGCTCATTACCGCGCCGAATGCCCGGACGTCGTAGAAGTTCTTGCACATCCACTGCCGCGCAAGCTCTACCTTCTTCTTGGGCGCGCCTTTGTCGCTGTCCGCGATCCCTCCATCGGTGCTCTCGTGCGCCTGCGCGATCGGCCGGTTCAGATTCGTCGCGTGTTCCACGAAAATGGCGTAAGGCATCTGGTTGCCCTTGGCGAGTTGCACGTAGTTGCGCAAGCGCCGCTTCAGCGCAACATCCGAGACCAACCCGTGCATATCCTGCGGGTCGATGCGCGGCGCATTGGCCGCATCCGGGTCTCCATTCGGATTCCCGTTCTCGCAGTCGAACAGGAAAATGAATTCGTAGCGGTTCTCGATCGTCCGGCTCATCTTATTCGTCCTCCTTCTCACCCTTCTCTTTGCCTGCCCAGAGTGCCGCAAGCTGCTGGTAGTAACCCAGCGCGAACAGACTCTGAGCTTCCAGGCCCAACGTGGCCGGCATCGACGTGCCGATCATGCCGCAGATCTCGCCGATCTGCCGCTCATACCAGACCGCCAGCCCGCGTTTCTGGTCGCCGAGCTTGTTCAAATGAAACTGTGCTCCGCGGATCAGCCGCCCAAACACTAGGGCCGGCGTCGTGCTGGCCGCCGCGTAGTAGCGCTGCACGACACCTGCCCCCACGTCTCCTAAAGCCGATGTCTGCAGCCTCCCCAGTACGGCCATCAACCGCCCGCACTGATAGGCTGTGTTCTCCAAACGGGCGTTCACCTCCGGTTTCAATTGCCCTTCCATGTTTGCTCCTTCCTGCTTCCACTTCCTTACGTGAAATGCCTTGATTAATCCCATCCGCGCGTGGTTCGGCCGTTCTCCCTGAATCATGTCGATCCGCGCCCGCGCCAACGCCTGAGCCATCGCCGCAAACGGAATCGGTTCGCCTCGGGCTGCCACTCGAAAGAGCTTGGCTGCCATTGGCGCTGCTACATCCTTCAAATCCCGCACCAGCGCTGCCAGCACAGCGGCCAGCTTCGGCGGTTTCGCGATGCCACCACCGTCACGTTGCACGATCTCGAGATCGGAAAACCACCAATCTACATTCGTGGCCAGATCTTCAAAATCGCCCTCCATCCAGTCTCGGATCACGACACGGCCGCCATTGCTGGAAATAGTTAGCGCGTAATAGGTGTTGTCGGCTAGGTCCGGACGTTCGCCGGCACGGATGCCCTCCAGCAACTTCCGCGCCCGGATCTGCGCATTGAGATGCTCCGCCTCGCTCGGCCCCATGATCAAGTCCATCGGGTCTTCTTCCAGTGCTACGCGACTGCGGAACCAGTGCGTTACCCGTGTTCCCGCGAGCAGTACGCTGTGGTTTGCGATCAGGTCGTTCAACCCGGCCTGATATGCCTTTGCAGCCAGTTCAGACATGGCAGCGTTTGCCGATTGCTTCAGTCCATACGAGCAGAACGACTCCTGTTTGAAGCCGATCAGAACGTCCCCCATCGCGAGGCCGCCAACGCCGCTGAGTCCGGTGATCTTCGGATGAGTCGCCGCCGGATCCACGGCTTCTCCAGTAAGGAAACAGAGCATCTTGGCCCGCTTTCCTTTGCTCCCCCGCTCCTTCGTCGTCTGCAATCCGCAGCGAAACTCCCGCCACCACTCATGCCACGCGTCCGATTCCGCGGGAAACTCGTCGTCGATCTGAAACGTGACCCTGTCCGTCGCCTTCGCCTTCTGCTCTTCGAGGTCGTTCCTCAGTTTGGCGAGGTCTTCATCGCTTCGCAGCATCCTGGCAGCGGCACCAAGCACAGGCATCGCGCCCTTTGCCTGCTCCAGAAGGCCGGCGAAATACCGGTGCTTTTCCTCGGGTGCATTCTTGCCGTAGCCTGCAACCACGCCCGCCGTATCGATCAGAAAGTGACTCTTGGTAACGCCGCGTGCCTTCATCTCCGGCTGGCTCAAGTCCGGAGCTTTCAAGAAATGCCGTCCCGGATTCCTCTTCAAGCTCGCGTCGCCGAGTTCCACGAGCCCCAGGTAGTCGCCGCGGGCACTGCATAGAATCGCCCACCGGGCGGCCTTCGGCGCGAATCCCGGCTCGGCAGCCAACTCATGTCTTCGGGCATACTTTACAACTTGATGCAGCATCAGATAGCCTCTCCCGAAAGCTTGATCACCTCAGCATCCTCATAACGAGGTACGCGCATCACGCCGTCCTTCACCTTCGCGCGGAAAAGACTGATCGCGGGCGCATCGTCGCTCTTGCCCGGCCGTGAAAGGTCGAACACGTCGTATAGCATTAGCCCCACATCCGCGCTCCACGGCACGGGCGCGGGGTCGGCGACGGAAGCTTCCCGCAGTTCGAAATACGCCGCGAACTCGCGGCAACCGAGATACGGTTGGTAGAAGCACTTCCCGGCCTCCGCCCGTCGCCGGAACTGGGCCTCGAAAGCGGCAAGCTGCCTCTCGAAGCCCGGCCATGGCCGGATAGTGGCATAGAGACGATAGCGGACGTCTCGCAAGGCCATCGTCTGCCGCTGCGTGCGGCCTTTCTCGTCCCCCTCGCCATCCGCCCAGATCGGCTCCGGCGCCTTCTGCCCCTTGGCCCACTGCTCCACAGCCGCAACGCTCGCCTTCTCCTTCACTTCGTTGCGCCGCAGCGCAATATAGGATGGGGTGGCCAGCACCTCGACACGCTCGACCTGCCAGCGGAATTCCTCCGGCTTAGCGTAAATGGCTTCGAAAACGCCTCTCACGGCGGAGGGCGGCGGTAGAGGATAAGAGAATCTCTCCACCTTCAATTCCGGCCTGGAATAGCACGCGAAATCGCCCCAGACCTCCAATACCTGTGTGTGTGAGTTCATTCAACCTCCACGTACAGAATACTCTGACCGACCGGACAATACCCAGTATCTGTTAGGCCCCCAGGAACTCCAGTTCCTTAGGAACTTGCAGCCCGGTTCCGGAATCGTAGTGCTTGTCGTAGAGGTACCAATCCCCCGATTCCGTCCGGTCCTTCAAGGGAACCGGCTCCATGGACGCTGCTTCCTTGCGGAAGCAACTCACCGCATACGGCCGCGCGCGCATCACCCAGTCTCGGCTGAGCCCCTTGCATCGCGCTTCTCCGGCCAGTTCTTCGTAGCGCTCGCCATCATACGCCACGAGTACATTCACACTGTCCTGATCGATGATTCGATAGTGCTTCCGAACAAGGGGAAAATGCTTCGTCTGGATCGCCTCCAGCAAGTCCCGGTCTTCGAGGCTCGTGATGGCATAGAGAGTTCGAAAGTACTTTTCAAAACCGGCGGGATCGTCGATCGAGAGCCCCTCCTCACCGTTCAGCAGTGCGTCCGTAAGGGCCGCCGCTTGCTTGTACACGCCCGGGGGATAATCGGCATCCTCCGGTCTAAAGACCCGCAGGACACCCACCTCCAATTTGCCGTTCCGATTACACCGCCCAGCCGCTTGTGCAATCGCATCCAGCGGCCCCAGCGCGCGAAACGCCGCTGGAAAGTCCAGGTCAACACCCGCTTCCACGCACTGTGTCGCCACCAAAGCGCATCGCTCGCCGCGTTCCAGGCGCGCCCGCACCTTCTTCAGAACCGCCTCGCGGTGAATAGGACACATCGCGGTGGAAAGGTGGAACGCATCGTCACCCCAGGACGGCGTAAGCAGGTGGAACAGATCCCGGGCGTGCCTTTTCAGGTTCACGATGCACAGCACCTGACGCAAACCCGCGAACTGCCTGGCGAGATCGTCCCAACCGATCCGCTCCTCACGGCCCGGCCACTCCACCCGGACGCGGCGCGCTCGTTCGAAGAGCCGCAGATCGCCCGGCGCAATCTCCCGCGGGTGCCATCCGGCCGTGCAATACCGCCGCACCTTGGCGTCGAGGTGCCGAAACGCCGGTTGCGTCGCCGTCGAGAACACCACCGAACTCCCGTAGCGCGTGGCCAAGTGAGAAAGCGTGGCCAGCGTGGGCAGAACAACCTTCAACGGCAGCGTCTGCACTTCGTCGAACACAACCACAGATCGCGCCAGCCGGTGCAACTTTCGGCACGCGGCCGGGGAATTCGAGAACAGCGACTCCAGAAACTGCACGCTCGTGGTGATCACGATAGGCGCGTCCCAATTCTCCGCCAGCATCCCCCGAAGGCGCGGGATCTCGCCATCGCCTTCGGCTCTCTCGGCCGCCAGCGAATGATGCTCCAGAAGGTAGCGCTCCGTTACGCCGCCACCCGGCATATCCGCAAGCGCTTCCCGGTAGACACGCACCGTTTGGTCGATAATGCTCAGGAACGGCATCACCACTACAATGCGCCGTAGGCCATTTTGCTTCGCGTGCCGCAGTGCGAATGCCAGGGTGCTGAGCGTTTTCCCGGCTCCGGTGGGTGCCGTGAGCGTGAAGATCCCCGGCTCACTCGCTGCCGCCGCCCTACACGCCTCAAGCAGGTCCCGCCGCATAGCGGCCACTGCGGACGACGACTCTACCCTCGCCGCCAGCGACTCCAAGTGGCGATCCAGCACCTCAACTGCCTCGGCGGGCCGAAGCTCGGCAGAGGGCTCCCGCAGCCGGGCTGCCTCCCGATTGAAATGCTCTTCCGTGGACAGGTAGTCTGCGTCCGTCAGGGCGGAAAACAACATTCGCAAGTCGAGCATCGCCGCCGCGCACCTTGCGTCCGTCGGCGTCCCACAAGTCTTCACCGGCAATATCAGCCCGTCTGTCTGAAGGCGCCCCAGCAGGACACCGCGGTCCTTTTCCGTGAGTCGCCGGCCCTCCGGAATGTGCCGCTCCAATTCCGCCGGCAGGAGCTTTCGCAATTCCTCCTTCTCCCACCACTGCAATCCAAGGTGGTGTCCCTGGACGGCCATCGCGGTTTCGGAGTTCCGGTACTTTTCCAGACAAACACTCGCGCCCATGGACCAGTGATCGAGGCCCCTCTCTCTTCCTTTAAGCCGCTCCTGAAATAGATCGCCGTATTTTCCGAGATCGTGAAGAAGGCCGGCCTGGTGGGCATCGTCTCCAGCCTCAAATACTTCTGCGAAGTGACGCGCCCGCTCGGCGACGGCTTTCAAGTGGACTCGCAAAGGATTCCAGTCGCCTTGATCGTTCGCGCTGTGCGCGTAGTAAGTGGTCATTACCTTTTTCATTCACCGAAAAAATAAAAAATCTTTAGCCTCAATTATGAACCACTTCCGCGCGTTCCGCCCCGCGAATCTTCGAACTCGCCTGCTACCGTCAAATTGCAAGAGGGTTGTGCGCACCACTCGCCCAACCCAACGGTTTTCTTCGTGGCCACGAAGCGTTGCAATTGAGGTGGTAATGAACTCCCGGCAGCCCCTACGAAGGCTTTGCGTCGAAGAGCGGCGACGGGAGACATTGGAATCGGCTCCATAATGCCGCGGGATCGGCTTTCCGAACTGCTCTGCCCACGGAATTGGCCGTCGTTGCGGAACAGGACGCGCCGTGGCGCGCCGGAAGATGGCGGTGGCCCAGACAGCCTGCCCGGAGCCAGACGGCGCAACACGGGGCTTCTGGGCGCGAAAGGGTGGCCGATTCCGGCATGGGCCAGGACGAATGCTTCACCTGCGTGCGGCGCGGCGGTCGGCGTTAAGCGCGCTCTGCCGGGCAGTAAGGGCGATCCGACCCGGCCCGAGGGCTATACGGCGACCCTCAGCTTGATGCCATCATTGGGCGCGTGCACGAGGTCCTGCTTCGTGCCCAGGTACCGTTCGGTCGTCTGTACCGACGCATGGCCCAGAAGCAACTGGATCTGCTCAAGCTCACCACCGGCGGCGCGGCAGAGCTTCGCCGCGGTCCGCCGGCAGTCGTGCGGCGCGATGCCAGGGACTTCAGCAACCACCGCGTATGGTCGGAGCATCTGCCAGACGACCTTTTCGGAAAGGATTTCGCCCTGCACTCGGTCGGCTCGATTGACCGGTCGGAACACGTATCCGTCCGCCACGTCGGCCCGAACAGTCCAGGCATCAATCGCCACTTTCACCCAGACCGGCATCGGCACAGTCCGCACGCGCCCGTGCTTTCCGAAGAGGTCAACGATGCACCACCGGCCATCGCGCTGCTGGATGTGCCCCATAGTAAGAGCCGCCACCTCGGACCGCCGCAGGCCGCAGCCGAGGAGCACAGCAATGATGGCGCGGTCGCGCAGGCCCTTCGTCGTCGTGATGTCCGGAGCGTTCAGAAGCGCCTGCGCCTGCTTCAGCGACAGCCAGTTCCCCGTGCGCACCCCCATCGACTTCGCACTCTTGACGCGGGCGATTCCGGCGGCCAGTTCCGGCGCCAGTAACCCGTTGTCGGCCGCCTCGGCCGCCAGTTTCCGAACGGCGGTAATCCGGACATTGATAGAGACGGAGCCGAGGCTGCGGGCCTCAAGGGCGACCCGCCACGCGCTCACCGTGGCCTTCGTGAAGCCGGGCCGGGGCTCCTGGCCGTACCACGCGATGAACTCGTCCAGCCCCAGATTGTAAACCCGGTTGGTGATCGGGGAGGAAACGCTGTCCAGCACCAGCGCCTTGAGCTTCTGCCATTGGTTCGTTTGCGGAACTACAATCAAATCATTCATTTAGGTCCTCTTAATGGGCCTTATCGGTAGCCATTTGGACATTACCTCGGGGTGGCGGGGACATCAAGCAAAACTGGGACGGGGGAGAGTCAGCCTCCGGATTCGGTAGACTCCGCGCACCGGCCTGGGCGCTAACACGCCCGTGGCTTCCTTTCCCCCCGCTCCCATCGCACCGAGGTGCCGGGATCGACGCCGGGGCGCTTCGCGGCTTGCAGCAGCTCGCCGCGCACCCTGCGTGACCACCGGGGGTAGAATCGAAGCGTGCCCGACTATGTTTCCGCGAATGCAGAGATACCGGCCATGGTGGTTAATGATCTGGCCAAGCTGCAGTTGGTCTGGGGACCTGATTCAGACGGTCTCCGGGCTTTGCGAATGGAATCTTTCGGGCAATCCTTTGATTGACCGCTATGATCGGTGAAAAGAGGGACAATTAAGATTCTCCAAGAGTCATGCTGCCTTTAGAACGGCTGTGGCACGATCAGAACCGGACTTCGGTCCTGGCGATTAGCGGCATCATCATTCTGGTGATCGCCGTAGTGGACTGGTGGACAAAGCCTTACGTGTCGCTGGGCTTTCTCTACCTGTTTCCCATCATGTTTGCGGCGGCGTTCCTGCCGCGGTGGTTTGTGGCATTGCTCGGCGTGGTTTGCGCCGTGCTCGCCGAGGTGTTCAGTTCGCTGGATCCGTCCTTCGTTCGTCTGACCTTCGAGACTCTGGCGCTGGCCGGATGCGGATTGTTCGTCGGAGAATTGGTGCGCAACCGGCGCCTGAGCCTTGAATCCCAGGCGAGGCTGAAAGCCTTGGTGGAGACCAGTCCAGCGGCAATTGTGACCGTTGATGAGCGCGGCTTCATCGAGCTGGCCAATCGCGCGGCGGTCGATCTGATGGTTCCGCGAGGAGGAAATTTAATCGGCGATCCGATCGCGGCGTTCCTGCCGGAACTGCACCATGCACTCCGTTGGGAAGAAGCGCCGCAGTTCCGGGCGTCGATGCAGTGCCAGGGTCACCGGGGCAACGGTGAAACCTTCACCGCCGATGTTTGGTTCTCCACATACAAGGAGGGGCCGGCCCCCAAGGTCGCGGCAATCATTGCGGACGTTGCCGAAGAGGAGGCGGTGGGCGCGCCAGGGACCGTGGAACATCGGGAACAAGCCGCATTGAACAGTAGAGAGACGGAGGTCATGCGGTTGCTGGTGCAGGGTTTAGCCAACAAGGAAATCGCGGGCCGCATGGAGATCTCGGAAAGCGCTGTCAAGAACACGATTCAGCAACTGTTTGCGAAAGCCGGTGTGCGAACTCGCAGCCAGCTTGTCCGGGTCGCGCTCGAACGGTACCGGAATATTCTATGAATCATGCTGCGCACGACCAATCAAAGGATTAGCCGTTCGTCTGACGGTGTTGAGAGTCTGCCGGTGAACGCCGGTTGTGGGACGTGGGACGAAGAAGCGAGCGTTCGCAACCAATCGAAAGATTGGGCAGACTGTACATCCGGGTCCTTTCACCCGGGCCGCGGATATACTATGCTGGTTTTAGAGGATCTATGATCGAAGACTTGCTCCAACCCAGGCACTTACTGGTTATTCTGGCAATTGCACTCCTTATGTTCGGCCCGAAGAAGCTTCCTGAGCTTGGAAAGGGATTGGCCCAGGGAATTCGGGGGTTCAAAGATGCCCTCAAGCCCGACCCGCCCGACTCCGCTTAGGGCCGTGCAATTACAGAACCAGCCGCTAGGTTTGGCGAAGCGTTGAATGATGCCCCATGACGGTGGAGCGCGGCTTGGCGTTCGAGGGAGCCACGAGGGTTGTCGAATCTCGGGTCCGCCTCATCCACGCTTTGGCCGTCCCCAACGAGCCTTCGAGCGCCGCCCGGACGAGCCTGCTCCGTGTTCGCACGCCAGTTCGGTAGAACAACTGCTGCACCGACGTCTCTGACGGAGCCTTCGGAAAGGCCAAGGTTTTCCCCGATCTTTTTGTTTGTAAGTCCTGCGAGAATGCCCAGGAGCACCTTTTGCTCCCGATCCGTCAGCGGGTTCGCCGATCCCCGGTCACCTAGTCCCGGAAATCGCCCGACCGACTGATCGGCCAGAAGCCGGATAGTGCTCTGATCGAGCCAGACCGCGCCATTCGCGACAAGCGTGACGGCCTGCCTAAGGCGATCGGGAGGCTCGGATTTCACGAAAACACCCGACGCGCCGAGCTTTATGGCGATCGCCGAGCTCCTCGCGTCAGCCACACCGGCGACGGCTAAGAAACGGCCCTGGTAACCATTCCGGCGGGCTGCCGGCATGAACCCGTCTCTGTCCTCGGTGGCGCGATCGAAATCCAAAAGAACGACATCCACGGGTGAAGCGCTCAGGATTTCGAGCGCCTCGGCGGAGTTGCCGCACTCCCCCACCACCTCAAAGCCGAGTTCCGACGCCAAGAGGCGGCCCAGGCCCGCCCGGAACAGAGCTTGGTCGTGCAGTAAGACCAGTCGAATTCGGCTTTCGTGTGTTGGTTCGTTCACGAACCCTCCTCGCGTTGAATTCAGCTTATGGCGAATCGGCGGTTTTGCCAAGAGCTTCAACCGAAAGATATGACACGCTGGCGCGAAGACCGATCGGCTGTCCGAAAGATTGCGGGTCGGCGAGTTCAAGCCGGACGATTATCGAAAGACCGCCAGTTCTGAACGGAAGATGAGTAGCCTCCCTCATCTGGAACGCGTTAACGATGTGTAGAAGGTTCGTGCTCCGCTATCTTGCGGTTCCCTCCATCTATGAAGACATCACCAATGACCGTACGCAAAAGCACAACACGGATTCTGCCGCGGCGAACGTGCAGGGCGATTCTGGTGGCGGGGTTTCTGACGGCGATGGCCCGGGCCCAATCGCCGTTTACCTGGCAGCAGATCAGGGATAAGTTCGAGGCGGCGAATCCGACCCTGAAAGCGGCCCAACTCAACATCGAGGAGTCCCACGCCGCCGAGGTCACGGCTTACCTTCGGCCGAACCCGGAGTTCACGGGGACGCTCGATCAGCTCAATCCCTTGACGACCATCGCTTCGCCCGTCTCCGGGAATTCGGTTTACAGGCCGCTTGCCAACACGCTGCCGTTCGCGTCGGTCAGCTATTTGCATGAGCGCGAGCACAAACGGGAGTTGCGCCTGGCAAGCGCACAGAAATCCACGGATATAGCGGCCTCCACTTACTCGGATCAGGATCGCACGCTGCTTTTCAACTTGCGATATGCCTTTGTGCAGACGTTGCAGGCGAAAGCGGTGCGAGAGAATGCCCGGGAGAACCTGGATTATTGGGATCGCGAGCTCGCCGTGAATCGCAACCGCTTCCAGGCAGGCGACCTGGCCCAGGTGGACCTCGATCGCCTCGAGTTGCAGCGTGTCCAGTTCGAGTCCGACCTCGAAACAGCCACGGTGAATCTCCGCACGGCCAAGATCCAGCTTCTGACTCTGTTGAACGATCGGACGCCGATCGAGCAGTTCGATGTCACCGGTCCGTTCGATTTCATCGACCACCTGATGCCCATGGAGGAACTCCAGGACCTCGCACTGGAGGCGCGGCCGGACTTGAAGGCCGCCGTGCAATCAGTCGAGCTGGCGAAGACTAATCATGAGCTTGCCATCGCCGACGGCTCGACCGATCCGACGTTCAGCGTGGATCTTGCGCGCAACCCGCCGATTCCCGCATATTTCGGCCTGAGTGTGTCGATTCCACTACGAATTTTCGATCGGAACCAGGGTGAGAAAGCGCGAACCGAGGTTGATATCGGCCGTAATGAACGCTTGCGGGATGCCACGCAAGCGCTGGTATTCGGCGACGTGGATTCGGCCTACGTCACATTGGCCGGCGCTTTGAATCTATTGCGGCCGTATAGGGACAAGTACCTGAAGCTGGCCGAGGATAGCCGCAACAGAATCTCCTTCTCCTACCAGAACGGCGGCGCCTCATTGCTGGATTTTCTGGATGCGGAAAAGGCCTATCGCGATACGCGCCTGGCCTATCTGAATCTGATTGGTTCTTACTTGACCGCGGCGGCCCAAATGAACATGGCGGTGGGCCGGGAGGTGATTCCATGAATCGCTCGTTTCTTCTCGAAGCAAGTCTGTGTTTGTGTGTAGTGCTTTCAACCGCTGCGTGCGGCAGGCGAGTCGACGCCGCGTCGGCGGCGGCGGGGGGCGATACCGGGGCGCATCCGGCGACGGTCGAACCGGATATGGATGCCAACAACTTCAAAGTGGACCATCCGGAACAGTTCCCACTGGCGAAGGCCGGTGAGTACGTCGCCTCGCCGGAATTAAACGTGACTGGGGTGGTCAGTCCCGACGTGTCGCGGCAGGTGCCGGTGCCGTCGCTGGCCTCGGGGCGGGTGGTGGAAATCGATGCGCGGCTGGGCGACGAGGTGCGGAAGGGGCAGCTTCTGTTCAAGGTCAGGAGCACCGACATCGCGGGCGCGTTCGCGGATTATCAGAAGGCCGTCAGGAACGAGCAATTAGCGCAGATTCAACTGAATCGCGCCCAACTCCTGTTCGACAATGGGGCCATTCCCAAAAGCGCCCTGGAAGTGGCGCAGACCACCGAGGATAACGCCAAGGTTGACCTGGAAACCACCACCGAGCACCTTCGTCTGCTGGGGTCCGATCCCCAACACCCAACCGGAATCGTCGAGGTCTACGCTCCGGTTTCGGGAGTGATTACCGACCAACAAATCACCAACTCGTCAGGCGTGCAGGCTCTGACGGCGCCGAACCCCTTCACGATTTCCGACGTGTCGCAGGTCTGGATTGTCTGCGATGTTTACGAGAACGATCTGGCCCAGGTTCATCTTGGCGAGTATGCGGATATTCGTCTGAATGCCTATCCGACCCGGCCTCTGCGAGGCCGGATCGGCAACATCGCTCAAATCATGGATCCGAACCTTCGAACAGCCAAGGTGCGCCTTGAGGTGGAGAACCCCGGCCTCATGCGCTTCGGGATGTTTGTTACCGCGACGTTCCACGGTCTGACAACGGAGAAGCATGCGACCGTGCCGGCTACGGCGATCCTGCACTTGCACGACCGCGACTGGGTCTATACGCCAGTCAACAACGGGAGATTCCGGCGCGTCGAAGTGGCCGCCGGAGACATGCTCCCCGGGAACATGCAGGAAATCGTTTCGGGCATCAAACCCGGCGCGGAGGTGGTTGCAAATGCTCTAGTCCTGCAGAACACCGTGGAGCAGTAGATGATTCGCAGGCTTGTCGATTTCGCCCTCAAGAATCGTTTTCTGGTGCTGGCGATCGCGCTGCTCCTGTTTGCATGGGGCGCCGTCTCGTTCCACCAACTTCCCGTCGAAGCTTATCCGGACGTGGCGAACAACTATGTCGAGATCATCACGCAGTGGCCCGGAATCTCAGCGGAGCAAATCGAGCAGCAGGTCACCATACCGCTCGAAATCGTGATGAACGGTATCCCTGGAGTGGCCCATCTGCGCTCGTTCTCCATCTTTGGGCTCTCCGATCTGAAACTGATTTTCGACGACGGCACGGACGACGGCTGGAATCGCGAAAGGGTCCTCGAGCGTCTGGCGCAGGTCAGCTTGCCACCGGGTGTGACTCCGCAAATGGGAACCGACTGGAGCCCGGTTGGCCAAATCTACTTCTTTACGCTCCGCAGCACCAATCCCCAATACGACGTGATGGAATTGAAGTCGATCGAAGACTGGGTGGTGGAGAAGAACCTGAAGTCGGTCCCGGATATCGTCGATGTCGCTACTTTCGGCGGCCCGACGCGCGAATATCAGGTGCGCGTCGATCCGAATAAGCTGATCGCCTACGGGTTGAGTCTCGGCCAGGTGGAGCAGCAGCTCACCAATAACAACGTTAATGCCGGCGGCAGCTTCCTGGAAGCCGGCCTGCAACAAATCAACGTCCGAGAAGTGGGACTTGTCCAGAACGTGCATGATATCGAAAACACGGTCCTGATGACGAAAAGCGGCACTCCGCTTCGCGTGAAAAACATCGCGGTTGTCGCGCAAGGCCCCAAGATCCGTCTCGGCCAGTTCGCACGCGCGATCCGCCGCGGGGATGGCCAGATCATCGACAACGACGACGTGGTTTCCGCGTGGGTGCCCATGCGCAAGGGCGCGGATGCGGAAGCCGCCCTCCAGGGACTCCACGCCAAAGTGGAGGAACTGAACGATCACATTCTGCCGGCGGGAGTGAAAATCGTTCCCTTCATCGACCGCAGCGAGCTGGTGCACCATACTACGACAACAGTCCTCCGAAACCTCGCCGAGGGCATTATTCTCGTCGTGGTGGTTCTCCTGGTGTTTCTCGGCAACGCCCGGGGAGCGATCATCGTCGCTCTGACTATCCCGTTTTCGCTTCTGTTCGCCGCCACATGTTTAAAGCTGAAGGGGATTCCCGCAAACCTGCTGTCTCTGGGCGCATTGGACTTCGGAATGGTGGTGGATGGAGCCGTGGTGATGGTCGAGAACATCGTGCGTCACCTCAGCCGCGGGGGGGACGACAACCGGTCGCCGAAAGAGAGGATCTTCGAGGCGGCGCACGAGGTGCAGCGGCCGGTGTTTTACGCCATCGCTATTATCATCACGGCCTACCTGCCCATCTTCACGCTGCAGCGCGTCGAAGGGCGGTTGTTCAAGCCCATGGCGTGGACCGTAGCATTTGCTCTGCTTGGCGCCCTTCTGTTCTCGATCCTGGTGGCGCCGGTGCTCTCCAGTCTTTTCTTCGCCAAAGGCACGCGCGAGTGGCGCAACCCGGTTTTGACATGGCTGACCGCCAGATATCGCAGCACGCTCAGGTGGGCCATCCGCCTGCGCTGGCTCACTGTTGCTGGGGGTGTCGCCAGCCTTCTTCTTGCTATCTATCTCACGGTCAGCGGCGTGATCGGCTCGGAGTTTCTGCCTCACCTGGATGAGGGATCTCTATGGGTTCGTGGCACTCTCGCGCCGAGCACCGGACCTAGCGAAGGTGTCCGGCTTGCGAATCAAGCGCGAATTCTGCTGTGCTCCTTTCCCGAGGCTACCGAGTGCACCAGTCAAGTGGGCCGTCCCGACGACGGAACGGACACGACCGGCTTTTTCAACACGGAATACTACGTCGGCCTGAAGCCCAAGGAGCAGTGGCGGCCGGCGTTTCACCAGCACAAGGACGAGCTCATCGCAGGCATGAACCGGGAACTCCAAAAGATCCCTGGCGTCATTTGGAACTTCTCCCAGCCCATCGCGGACAACATGGAAGAAGCCGTCAGCGGGGTGAAGGGACAACTTGCCACCAAGATATATGGCGACGACTTGAAAGTTCTCGAAGACAAGGCCGATGAGATCGTCAAGATCATGCGCGGGGTCAAAGGAATTGAGGACCTGGGCGTCTTTCGCGTCCTGGGCCAGCCGAATCTGAATGTCACGGTGGATCGCCGGCAGGCCGCCCGCTATCAAGTCAACGTAGCAGACGTGCAGGATGCAATCCAAACCGCGGTGGGCGGCAACGCCCTTACTCAAGTCTTACAGGGTGAAGCACGCTACGACCTGGTCATGCGCTATCTGCCGCAGTACCGTGACAGAAAAGAGGCGATTGAGAATATTCGCTTGCTGTCGCCCACCGGAGAGCGAGTTTCCCTCGCGCAGCTCTGCAAGATCGCAGAGCGCGACGGCGCTTCGGAGATCTACCGCGAAGGAAACCAGCGGTATATCGCGGTCAAGTACAGCGTGCGCGAACGGGACCTGGGCAGCGCTGTGAAGGAATCGATTAAGAAAGTAAACGCGCAAGTCCAACTGCCGCGTGGGTATCACATCGACTGGGAGGGCGAGTACGAGAGTGAGAAGCGCGCCGAAGAGCGCTTGCTCGTCATTGTGCCGCTGACCGTCCTGCTGATCTTCATCATTCTGTACACGATGTTCCGCTCTTTCAAATGGGCAATTCTGATTTTGGTCAACGTAATGCTCGCACGCATCGGCGGCCTGCTTGCGCTGTTAGTCACGCATACCAACTTCAGCGTCTCCTCGGGGGTCGGTTTTCTAGCGCTGTTTGGGGTCTCGGTGCAAACCGGGGTGATCATGCTCGAATATATCAATCAGCGGCGGGCGCGAGGCGCCTCGGTAGAGGAATCCGCCATAGAAGGCGCTGTGTTGCGGCTGCGACCCATCATGATGACCATGCTCGTGGCCACTTTGGGGTTGCTGCCTGCCGCGTTATCGCACGACATCGGCTCCGACTCACAGCGGCCGTTCGCCATTGTGATCGTCGGCGGACTGATCTCCGATTTGGCAATCAGTATTTTCCTGCTTCCGACCCTGTACGTGTGGATGGCCCGTGATGGTGACGTGCTGCCGAAGGTTGAAACGGAGGTCTTCTAGCGAAGACGAGCCTTTCCTGCGTCGCGAGTTCGGCCGCGATCTCACCTTTTGGGGCGGCGGATGCGACACCCAGGGCCTGTTGGCCTCGGGAACGCCCGAGCAGGTGCGCGACGACGTGCGCCGGCGGCTGAAGATCTTCATGCCCGGCGGCGGTACGTGTGGAACCAGGTGCACAACGTCATGGCCGATGTGCCGCCGAAAAATGTCGTCGCCATGCTGGAAGCGGCCCACGAGTTCGGTTGCTACTAAATGACAAACTATCCTTTTGGCAATGCCCCCTCGAAGATTGCCCGCTACCGGGCCTTCTGGAACAGAGAGGCCGTCGTGCGCCCCCTGGCGGGCTTTTCGCTGGTCGGCTGGTTTCCGCTGAATGAGTTTTCCGCCCGCGATACCTGGGGGACCGCGGACCACCTGACGCCCGACATGATCGATGTCGAAGCGTTCCTGCCGGATCACATCCGCACGTTGCGGGAAGACGCGCTTCGAGATGCTGCTATCGGCCAAGGAACACGAGATGCACCATCGCGCCCAACTGATGGTGGTGGAGAGCATGGTGGGGATCGTTCCTCACTTGACCAGGGAGCAGCAGGCCAGAATGGCCGCGATGGAACAACGGGCGGCCAGCGCGCAGGGCGCCTGACCACCGGGGCTGTCGGTCTCCCGCCTGGGGTTACAATACGGAGCATTATGTGCGTTCATCGTCTCCCGCTCCGTGACCGGCGTGCCGCAGTTTCTGCAATTCCTGGGTGGCGAAGGCCGCCATCTTGTGGTGCGGATCCGGTTCTTTGGCCGCGCCGGAAGAAAATAGATTCGCTTTGGCCGTGTCCGAAACACCTTGCGTCGCCTCCGCATGCTGCGGTGCGGATCATAACCAAGCGGTTGGCGTAGCGGCACGGAAGTGAGGCCACCAGGACAGCGATTCAACGCTGCCCGACCAGAGGCCGGTGCGTCCCGTAAGTGTGCGGGTTCGCTATTATGAAAGCGGAAATAGAATACCTGAATGAGATTTCTAGTTGTCGTTCTTTTCGCTGGCGCCGCTTTCGGGCAGCAGTACGAAATTGGGGCAAACGTCGGGTACGGGTTCTACCGGAACGGCACGATCTATTCGGCCTCCGCAACAGCGCAAGCAGGCATTCGAAACCGCTTCGCAGCCGGCATTATTCTAGGGGATGAGTTTTCAAATTACGTCTCTGCCGAGTTTCGTTACCTTTATCATGACGGCCACCCCTTCCTTCAGGCACCCGGCGTGAAATCCGAGATACAGGGCCAGTCTGATACGCTGACAGTCGAGTTACTGTTCCACTTCAAGACGCGCGAACATCGTTTGCGGCCCTTTCTCGCCGGAGGTTCCGGCGCGAAGGAATATATCATCGCTGGTCCGGAGCCGTTCCCGCAGCCGATTCCGCAAATCGCCAGCCTCACTGCGAATGATGTATGGAAAGTCGTCTTCAGCGTCGGCGGAGGCGTGAAGTTCCGTCTGCTCCCGCACATGCTCCTGCGGGCAGAATTCCGAGATTATCTCACTACGTTCCCCAGGCAGCAGATCGTTCCTGCTCTGCACAATACGGCACGCGGAGTCTTTGAGCAATTCACTCCTCTGTTCGGCGTCAGCTACACCTTCTGATCGATGTTCTCGATGACGCCTCAAGCGAGACACAACAGAGCGAGAGAACCCTGGGCGGGACCGTTTCAATGCGGGATCCGTTATGGGTCAATATCGGAAGCTATCAGGCCAGCCAGTCGCCCGCGACGTAGCCCCAGGCGTGCAAGTTCCGTTCTGCGCCAGTCGCGTGCCACTTTCCGAGTGGCCGGCCATCCACCCACTGCTGAGGAAGCCAACCACTACAAACGCTGTACGGCGGCACCAGCAGCAGGTTACACCATGTTCAGACCACCGCCGGCCTGAATGTTCTGTCCAGTGATCCATGCGGCGTCTCGGTTGCAAAGCCAGGTCACGACGTTGGCCACATCCTCCGGCCGTCCGACGCGCCCGAGCGGCGTGCGCGCGGCGGCAGTGCTGATGAAGGGTTGCGGCAAACCGGCGAACATCTCCGTATCGGTGAAGCCTGGCGACACAGTGTTTACCGTGATCTGGCGTGCTCCCAACTCGCGGGCCAAGGCGCGCGTGAACTGCTCGATCGCAGCCTTGGAGCCGCAATAAGCGGCGCCGCCGGGCGATCCGCCCACGGTGGCGCCGCTCGAGATGGAAACAATCCGGCCTCCGTCGCGCATCCGCCGGGCGGCCTCCCGGCAACACAAGAAGGTGCCGCGGGCATTGACGGCGAAGGTGCGGTCGTATTCCTCGTCCTCGATCTCGGCGACGGGCTTGAACAGCGCGACACCCGCATTGTTCACCAGGATGTCGATGCCCTGGAAAGCTCGTTCGGTGGCATCGAACAGACTTCGGACCTGCGCCCCATCGGCGACATCCGCCTGGAAAGCAAGTCCCCCAATGCGCGCAGCCAGGGCCTCAGCCTCCTCTGCTGACTTGCTGTAGTTCACCACCACTCGCGCGCTTTCCGCGGCCAGGGCGCTACAGATGGCCCGTCCGATGCCCCGGGAGCCGCCCGTAACGATGGCCGACTTGCCGGTAATGGCGCCCGCGGCACTATTGTGAGTTAGGATCTGCGGTGTCATATGGTTCCTTTTGGCAAATGTCGGTCACCGTCGTTTTTCGGCGGGGGAAGCAATTCCAAACCGTATTTGGGAGCGGCCTTCATCACACGACCAATCAGCGCTTCGCTGATTTGGGGAATGTCGGCGATGTCGGCGGCCGGAAAGAAAGCCTCCGCGAAGAAGTTCTCAAGTCCCGCCGGCGTGGCCACCGTCAGCATTTTTGCGGTTTCCTCGCCGACGTTTTTGAAGGAATGCACCGTGCCGCGAGGTATGTAAATGAAATCTCCCGCCGACGCGTTCAGCGCCTTGCCACCCACCTGCAGGGCCAGCGTCCCGTGCTGGAGATAGAACGATTCATCCTCGCGAGAGTGAACGTGAGGCGGCGGACCTCCTCCGGGCGCTACGCACGCCTCGGCCACAAAAAATGCTCCGCCGGTCTCCGCGCCGGTGATCAAGAAGGTGATCCGGTCCCCAGGGCCGCAATAGGCGGGTCCCGTTCCGGCCGGCACATGCTTGACCTGGTTTTGGTTTGACCGGTTCTGATTCGACTGGCTTTGATTTGACATGATGTTGTGAGCCTCCTTTCTAAGGCCAGTTTCAGAATATCGGGGATCGACGGCTCGCGTTCCTAAATGATCCTTAGAAGATTCCTAAATATTTGCTAAGCAGCCGCTCGACCGCGCCGCGCGGGCGTGCGATACCCTGAATGTGAGATGGCGAGCGGGCATCCGGTCTCGATCGGCGACGAGCTGAAGACCTTCCTCGAAGGCCCGGTGTCGGTTTTGGTCGGCACGCGCGACTCGCGTCTCGTCCCGGAAATCACGCGAGCTTGGGGCCCGCGCGTTTCTGAAGACCGCCAGCGCGTCAGCCTGTGCGTGCCGCTCGCCACCAGCCGCAAGACGCTTGACAACCTCGAAGGAAATGGGGAGATCGCCGTCACCTCTTCGCTTCCCACGAATTACCGGACGTTTCAGTTGAAGGGCCGACATGCCACGACCGCCGAACCAGACAGTACGGACCTGGCCGTCGTCGAACGGCATCGCGAAGCGTTTGCGATGGTGAATGAGCCTCTGGGACAACCCCGCCAGCACGTCGAAGCTTTTTGGCGAGCCGAAATCGAAACGTCAGCGGTGCTGGTTAAAATCCTCTTTGTGCCCGAGCAGGTCTTCGATCAGACCCCCGGGCCCGGAGCGGGCAGAAGCCTATGAGTGAGGCCTCACCTTTCGCGGTTGCGCTCGAAAGCATTGCATCGTGCTTTGAGGGGATCATTCCAGCATCGATCTGCACGTGTTCCCGAGACGGGACGCCGAACCTGACATACCTTTCGATTGTCTACCGCGTCGATAGCCACCATGTCGGCCTGTCCTATCAGTTCTTCAACAAGACCCGCGAAAACATCTTGCGGAACCCTTTCGTGCAGGTGGTCGTGGTCTCACCAAGCAACATGCGTCAGTACCGGCTGGACTTGCGTTACGAGCGAACCGAAACCGAAGGCGCGGTCTTCGACCGCGTGAGGACGAGGCTCGACGCCGTAGCGTCGCAAACCGGCATGAGCCATGTTTTCAAGCTGCGCGGCGTGGACATCTTCCAGGTCCTGGACTGCCGGCCGATGAACGCGGAAGCTAGTGGGGAAGGACTTTCCAGAGTTGACTACCTTCCGCAGATCGAAGAGTTCACGACGCGGCTCGCTGCCTGCAACGGACTCGAATCAGTGATCAACGTCTCGCTCGATGCCCTGGCCACGCTCTTTGGCTATGATCACTCGTTCCTCATGGTGCCCGATGAGGATGGCAAGCGCCTGTTCACGCTGGGAAGCCGCGGGTTTGGTGAGTCCGGAATCGGGTCGGAAGCGTGGATCGGTGAAGGAATCCTCGGCGTTGCGGCCGAGCGTCGCGAAGTGGTGCGAACCACGAACTTCAGCCGTGACGTACTGTACTCGAACGCCGTACGATCCGCAGTGAAGCGTAGTGGCGAAGACAGCCTGTTGGAACGGGAGATCGCTTTGCCTGGGCTGCCCCAGGTCCAAAGCCAGCTCGTGGTACCTTTGGTGGCTCAGGACAGACTCCTCGGGATACTCTGTCTCCAAAGTGCGACTGCGGGACGATTTCTGTCCGACGATGAGCGCGTGGTACGAATCGCCGCGCGCCAAATGGCTGCCTCGATGGCACTGCTGGAGCGCGTGGAGAGTGCCGAACCGCAACAGATCCCACGCCGGCCACATACGGTGCAGCCGGCGGCCACTTCAACGGTCAAGCACTACAAAGCAGACGACAGCATCTTTATCGATGACGCGTATCTGATCAAGGGCATCGCTGGCCGTATCTTTTGGAAGCTCCTCCAGAGCCACGCCCAAAGTGGGCGGGTGGACTTCACGAACAAGGAAATCCGGCTGGATGCCAGTTTGCAGTTGCCCGACATCAAAGATAACCTGGAGGCGCGATTGATCTTGCTACGCCACCGCCTGCAGGACCGCTGTGACTTTGTCAATCTGACCCCGGCTGGTCGAGGGCAATTCCGTCTGGACGTACAGCGCCAACTCATTCTGGAGGAGCAGTTGTAGGGCAGTTCACGGGAGCCCGGCGCGGAACCCTGGGGCCAATCGAAGATGAGACAGGGGGACATCACATTGACGGTCACGCCAGTGCTGGTATGTGGCACCCTTCATGCCCCCTGACGGCCTAGCGTTACCACTTGGTTGGTTTGTCGCCAAACCGTTGAATGACCCCAATCAGACGGTACGGACGCCGGCCTCCTGAGGAGCGATATCGGCGAATATCGGTAGCGATCCGGCCAGGCAAGAACCGCGCCCGGCCCCACACGCCCGCCGGCGAGTTGGGGGCCTACTCGGCCGCGGCTTTCGCTGGCTTTCTGGCCTTCGACCAGACGGTACGCCAGCACCTCGGGGCCCCGTCGGACGATCGCCGCAACGGTCCGGCCCAACTTCCAGGCGCGGCGCAAAGAGGCCGGGGGCCACGCGAGCTGGTGCAGCCTCCGAGATCGCGACTTCCGGGGCGTTTGCTGGTGCGAAGGGGATTCGCAACAGAGATTGGCGATACTCAATCCTTCGGCGTTACAGGGGAGCTATCGGGGACCGAATACGAGAATTGCATGACGCGGACTTCGCGGGATCTCTGGTGGACGCCAGCCTTTTCGAGTTTTAGACCTGAAATGGACGGGCATCCTTCAACCTGTCTCAAATCGTTTGGACCTGGTTATCGGACGAAGTTTTCACGTCATCTTGGAGTGGCATTTCACATGCAAACGCGCACACGCGCGATTCCCGATCAACCTTTTCGGTTGTTGTTGTCAACAAAAGCGTGGCCAGGCCATATGGAACGAACGCCGTGACGACATGCGGCGGCGCCCCCGACGTGAATCTGCCGCCCGCCACTTTAGGCGTATGCCGGCCCTGATTTCACCAACACTTATGTCCCGTAGCGGCGTTGGTACTCGCGGTTCGGAGCGGTGCCTCTAAAATCGGCCGCCAGTCATGCCGCTTCGCTCCGGAATCGCATTGGATTATGGGTTCACGCGTACCACAATTGGAGCCGTTAGCCGAAAGCTGATCGGTACGCCGGGTTGAATCCTCACTTGAAGCGGTTTCGTATCGATTACGATCACCGGCGGGTGCGGAGGTCCCTCCTGTCGATACGGGGCACAGTCGACCGGAAGTTCTTTGCCATCCACAGTGAATCCCACAAGCCTCAGCGTCACTTCGGAACGAGTTGGCGGAAGGCGGCCAGCTTTCTTAAAGTCTTCGAGAATCACGTGGGCCGGCGCGCCGGCAGGGATGACCTCGCGCCCGTTTACGCGTACCGGCGAGGCGACGCTCGCGGTGAGCGGCTGGCCAACTGCGATGTCTTTCGAGGAAGTATCTACACTGGTATCCAGTCGCACCGCCATAGTGGTGCCCGCTGGAACTGTTAGCGTTGAGGGCGGAGCCAGCCCTTGTACGCTCACCCGCGCGGTAGCTGTAGTAGTTCCGCATGGACCGGTCACGGTCAGCAGGTAGTCGGTGATTTGTTGCGGTGCCACCGACGCGGACCCGTTGGGGCCGACCTTGCCAACCTGAGGCTGAATATCCAGCGACGTGGCATTCTGCGAGTTCCAGATAAGCGTAGTCGATTGTCCTCTCTGAACCGTCCCGGACGCTGCTGCCAGAGTAGCCGTCGGGCGTGAATCCGGATCCCCGCAGGGGTCCCAAACATCCACGTGTGCCTTCGCTATTGCGCTACCGCCGGGACCGTTCGCGGTCAGAATGTAATCCATGCTTTCCGGCGGGATCACATCTCGGTCGCCGTTGGCATCCACCGCGCCGATTCCCGGTTCGAGATCCAAGGACGCCGCGTTATTGGAGCCCCATTTCAGCTTAGTGGGTTTGCCCTTCGCAACCATCGAGGGATCGGCTATCAGAGTAACCGTAGGTTTTGGCGCCTTTGGCGGTTTTGGCGGAAAGTTTGCCGTTCCCGCCGCAACCTTGAGTTCGTTGCTGACTTTCGTTGCACCGTTGACCTGCGCCGCGACCTGCTCGGCCTGGATTCGCTGAAGGTCATTGGCGACAGTGCCGCTCAATGTCACCACACCCCCGCTGCTTGCCACTTGGATGGCCTGCTTGCTCAGCAATGTATCTGAGAAAATCCTGCTCTTAATCTCGTTCGCAAGAGCACTGTCATCGACGTGCGGCGGCGATACGGGCGGGGCAATTACGTTGGAAGTAAGGCTCTTGACCCCGTCCGTTCTTCGCACCAGACTCTCCAGTGCAGCCTTGGCGTCGTTCGTCCCGACGGTGCCCGTCAGGGTAACGGCCCCGCCCCGAGATTCCACGCGCAACGAATAGCTGCCCAACGATGGCTCCCGGAGCACTCGCGCATCGATGGCCGAAAGGATGGCTGCATCGGTCGGCCCGTGAGTGCAGGCAGCCGCAACCCCGATACAAAGTATTACCCCTGAAAGCTTGTTCCTAGTGCTTCGCATTCTCTTACCTCCAGGACCTAAGGTATCTGCCCGAACTTCGGGACCCTACGCTCATGGACGGCCCGCCACCACGGTGATTGTGGTTTTGGCCGTGGCCGATGAAGAAGAGCTACCAACCGTAGCCGTGATAGAGACGTTGCCGGAGACGGGCGGCGTACTAAAAGTCGTGCTGTACGAGCCGTCGCTGCCGGTCATGGCGGAAATTGGAATTGTGACACCACCGGCGGATACCGTAAGTTGAACCGTTGCGGATGACACCGGATTCCCGTTGCCGTCTCGCGCGATGCCTGAAATAGCGCACGTGGAACCGGCTACCACTCGCGGCGGCGACGCAACAACGGTGAGCGTAGAAGGCCCGCTTCCGGCGGATACTTGCTGGTTGCGTTGCTGTCCGGCACCGGGCGCGATGGTGTTAGTCGGATCCCACGTGCAATTCGCACTCGTCCCGCAGACCGTGAAATGCAGTTGGATCTTGACGGGATTTGTGGTCCCAAGCCCTGGCGCCGCAACTTGCGCCGTGATAAGGTCAGGAGAAATCGAGATTGAATTAGGGACAATGGTGGTGGAGCTGGAAGCTCCTTCATTTGGGTTCGCCCCCTGGAATGTCTTCGCAGCGGCGGAGATGCCTTGTATGAGGTTGTAATTGCTGCAACTGATACCGCTCTGCTGCAGCTCATAGAGCCCGACGATTGTAGCAGGAGCCGTCAAGAGCTCAACTGGATCTCCGCCGAGGTACTTCATTACAGCGACGACAATATCATTGATGTTCGCTGCTGTACCGGCATCCTGGGCAAGTGTGGACTGACCGGAGGCGGAAGCGAGGTATGCAACCCAGTCGGGCGCGGAAGTTGCTTCGAGAGACTGGGGGGCGCAAATCAGCCACATGAGGTTCTTGGTTACGTTGAGTACCTCTGAGGCGGGCTTAACCAACGACTCAGCCAGCATGTTGTACACCCCTAGAGTCAGTAAAACACGAGCTTCGTTTGGTGTAGCCACACCACCCAGCGGAGTCTGGCCGTTTTTGAGGTTCGGATAACCCATTACGTTGCCAACAGGAACCTCTACGGTTTCATCTCGCGCGGTCTGATCTGGACCTGGGAGAAACGCGGTGGCGACAATGCGGCGGTCTGTGCGGAGCCGGGCACGTGAAGCAGCAGGCTGGACGCGAACCTGGAGGCTTCCCGGCTCCATGGCTCCGCGGTCTCCAATCATCCTCTCGTACACCCCCGGCCCCACCACGCTCCACGGCCGAACGCCGCTGTTCGTACCTTGTTCGGCCAGGAACAGGTGCTGGGAAAGTTGCTGATAATCCCCAGCGTACTGCTGCATAACGCGCTGAGAATCCTGATAGTCCTGAAGCAATATCGAAGCCGGGCCGAGCTTGCCCACGGCCACGTTAAACGGCGGCAGGCCGGGAATGGTCCGGGCCAGCGTCTGCCAGAGCTGCTGGATGCCTTCCAGAAATCCAGGCCCGAGCGCTTCTCTGTATTCGGGTAAAAGCTGATCAAAGAGCGTCCGACTGCCAGGGTCGAGTCGTTCGTAGGGAAGACCTGCCTGGAGGCCCCAGGCAAGCACCTGTAGCCCTTGGTGGGGAACATGTTGTGCGCTGCCGCGCCCGATCAGCGTGGAAATCATTTCGGCTCTTGTGCCGCGAAAAGGTCCGAGCAGGTAGGTCAACCCTGGGCCTGAGCCACCGGAAAAGTGCATGCAGTAGAGTTGCAGGGGAATTGAATAATCGCCTGGCGGCAAGGAAATGGTGCGGAATCCAGAAGCAGCCAGCGACCTGGATAACTCGGCCTCCGGAACGCCGACCGATCGAAAGGCTGGGCCAGGCAAGGCGTCGACGTGAGGAAAGATGGTGTCCCAGTCGCGTATGACCGGCTGGTTAGCCTCCAGGTACGGATTCAGGCGTCTCGCGGCTGCGGTAAGTGCGAGCTTCTCCGCCAGCGATCCAAGCTGCGGCTGAGCGAACGATGTTACTGCCAGGGTACTCAGCACGGAGACGGCCACGAAGGCCACGGCCACACCCGTCTTTGACAGCAGAGATCTACGGTGGGTGTTTCGCACGCCCGATGATCGAGGGGACCCGAGCAAACTTTTGTTCATTTGAACCTCCTCGGCGGCACTCCCGCTTGGTTCAGGCTAACCCAACACCTTTGCCTTCTCCCTGTCGAACTCCTCGCGCGTAATGACGCCGGTGTCGACGAGCGACTTAAGCTTTGCCAGCTTCTCCAGGGCCTCCAGGCTGACGGGAGCCGCCGGCCGCACGGGCACCGTGCCGGCTGTTTCTGCGCGAGGGCTTTTGGCTGCCGGCAGCGGGATCGCCGGTTGCGGCGTGCGCGCGGCGGAGCTTGAGGCTGGAGCAGGAAGCAGCCTACTACGCCTACCCCTGCGCACGAGAGAGAACCCAATGATCGCGACCAGCACGATCAGACCCCCTGCTGCCGCACCAAAGAACAGGGGCGAGGCGTTCGAAGAGGGTGCGGTGCTCATCTGAAGATTCGTCTTCGTCAGTTCGGCCGTCGCATTCGGGTCCACCAGTAGATTCTGCGCGTCCCCAAAAACACTCGTCACAGGGTCGCGACCAACAGCCTTGACCAATACACCGGAAGTCGCGTCGAACCACAGGTAGCCGCTCTTCAGCGCGACCTGTTCCGTCATGAACTTGCCAGCGGGGACCGACACAGCGACAGTGTGTCTGATTGAAAGGATTGGCCATGGAAAACCTTGCGGTGCTGTTCCCTGCCGAATCGAGTTCAACTCTGACCGGCTGAGAGCGGAGAATCTCTGGCCGAAGCCGGTGGTCTCGGCTCTGAGCATATGCGATGCCGCACCTCCGAGCACGGTCGAGAACCTGTACTTCTGTCGGACGGCATCGACATCGCTGATGGTTTCGGTAAAGGGGACCAACACACTCCCGGATCGCAGGTTATAGGCGGCGGAGGCCCCATCAAACGCATAGACTGGCACGGATAAGGTAGGCAGCGGCGGTAATGGCCCGTTGGCGTTGGGCCCAGGCACGGCGGGAGGTCGTGGCGATTTACAGAGCGCTAATCGCGTTGCGTCGTGGCGGCCGTTGTAACCTTGCTCACATGTAAAGTCCGCCCCTTCCCAATCACGCACCTGCACGCACTCCTTGCCGATGCTTCTGCACAGATCGACAAAGTCCCCCTCTGCTGTCACGCGCCTGAATTGTCCGACGTGGCTGCGCAACTCGTTCTCGCGATCTTTGACTGTAGAGTTCTCAAACCCAACCCACTCCGCGCCGGCATTGTCAGAGGTTTGATTCACTGGGTTGCGGGGGGTATAGGTTGGCTGCGCAAGGCAAAGGGCAGGGGTGAGAGCAATAGTGGTTAACACCAAAGCTCTACCAGCTTTCGATGCATCACATGCGCGCCAGAAAACGCTGCTTTTGGACATCGTATTCCTCCTGGGTCAATGCACCTGAATCCAGAAGCTGCTTCAGCCTCTGGAGCTCAGCCGGCTCCTCTTGCGCCACAGGCCCCTGAAGGATGATCCTCTTCTGGGTGTCGAAATCCGCTTGCGTGATCGCGCCTTGATCCAGAAGCGTCTTTAGCCGAATGAGCTTATCCATGTCTTCCGAAGACAGTTCCTTGCTCCCCCCTGCTCCAGCGGTCGCAGACATTCTCTGCTGCACGTGTGAGGCGGCGCTAGAGCCGGAGGCGTTCGGCTGTGAACCCGCGCCAACCGTGCTAGCCTTTCGGAAGATGTGGTCACTGATTGCATCCAGATTTCTCGATCCAATCACGACAAGACCCACAACGGGGATGGCAGCGAGAATAAGGAAGATCCAACCGTACAGATCCGGGGGTTGCCGCAGCTTGGCTACTGCCAGCCTTCCATAGGCCTGCCAAACCGAGGTTGCGGCCTCCTTGACTGACTGTGGCACCTGTCCGTTAGCGAATTGTTGCACGGCACTTCCGAATTGGGCCCCTAGCTGCGCCCAGTCGATGCCGCCGGTAACCCCGCCTGCGGGTCCGCCGCTCACCAAGTCCTGCGGCGAATAGAGAGTGCACGCGAGAGGCAACTCGTAAAGGTTATAGGCAAGCACCAAGACCAACAAGACTGCCAAAAGCAACACAGCCTGTCCCAAGTCAGGCACGTTTGGATAAAATCGGCGGAGATCCCGGCTGACCGCCAATCCGAAGCCGAAGATGACGACCATAATGAGCGTGTTTATGATCGCGTTAGCCAGCACCACCGGCGACAGCAGCGTGCCGTCAATAAGCGAAGCACTTTTTAGCATTGGGAGTGCGTCGACCACCGCCTTCAGGAGCAGCAATCCCAAGATGGCCACGGCAAATCGGATTGCCTTTTTGCCGAGCTGTGAACCCAAACTGGAACTTGGATCAGTCATCGCTTCTTCTCCTTTCAATGACCAGGGTTCCGAGGTTGCCCGCGAGAGGAGAAGTTGGGCCGGAGACATCCCGCCTCCGGTGCATTACTCCTGACCGGGAGACTTGTTTCCGATTGCTGGGGACCTGAAAAGATGATACACCCCAGCGCACTCGGTTGCATCTGGTGCTTTGCGGCGATACCGGCCGGAATGCCCTGCCCAGCGATCTTCGGGCCGAAATGATCGACTTGGCTAGGCTTCCTACGCCGGGAACCGCAGCTTGTGGATCGTCATCGATTTTTCGTTGGTGTTCATGTTAGATGGCCAATTCAAAAGCCGTCCAGCTTTGAGCATTCTTATGACCAAAGGCGAACTGCATTCAAATTGCTGGCTTTTCACGATTTGAGCGTCGAAGGAGGGATGAGTGAAATGCCTGCAAAGCACCGATAGTGGTGGTTCTCAGCCAGTCCACTCCTGGTGGCGCTTTTCATGTTGCCCTGCTGGGCGCTCCTTGGATGTACTACCTCAATAATTCTGCCGTTGCCTGATTTCCTCGGACCCGAGATACGGCAATTCCCAAGCCTTCAACCCGTGCGCCGCGATGTAGTGGCGTTGCACGAGCCAAGTGCGACCGGCGACGGCAACCCGGCCGTACTCGCCGTTTCGCCGAATAATCTCCTCAACCGCTCTGCAGATTTCCGGATCGGTGTAGTGCAGAGGTTTACCTCAATGACAATACTTCACCACGGGTCCACCTCGATCAGAAAATGCTGCACGCTCTTGGGCCGGCCAAGCGGAGCACTGGCGATAACAGCGCACCAGGAATCGGCTTCAGCGCCGGAAACGGCGCTGTGGGGGAGTGTCCAATCCGCTCCGGTCCGGTCGTCGCCTATCCGGAAAGCGGCCCGCGAGAGGTGGGGTGCGGTCGGTTTTCCAGACGGCGTTAAGAACCGATATCGACACATACTCCCGAGGCGGGCTGGAGTCCTGCCGTTCCAATGCAGGAATTGGGAACGCTTCTCGGGACGCTTGGCTCGCTTCCCTCCGGTGTGACAGCGTGTGACAAGGAGAACACTCAGAACCTTGTCACACGAGTTCGTTTTTGTCACACGGCCCTCTAATCCTCCCCTGCCGTACGGAATCGAATGCCGAGCCATACCCAAACTTGTTTAGTTCCCCGCTTACCAGCAGGTCTCACCCGCTCTTTTCCCCGACCCAGTTGGCGTAGCCGTTCTTCGAAGGGCCCCTTCGGGAACGGGTGCTGGTTGCCGGTCGCCGCCGCCCACGCTGCATAGGTGGGATACAGCTCCGCCACTGGCACCCAGCACTTCTCTTTCTTCCATGAGTCCACATCGCCTTCGGCTGGAACCATGCAACGTTCCTGGAAGAATTCCTGGAGCCGGTCCAAATGCTGACGGCGCTGTTCAGAGGCCGTCACGTCCAGTGGAACAGCAAGACGTGGGTGATGGCAGGGGACCGCACTTTCCACAATCCCGCGCAATATGCTGACCAGGTCGCTGCGCAGGTTTGAGTTTGGGTCCGTGTCGCTCTCAGCTGCCGCTGCCCGAGCTTCGGCGGCGTCGATCTCGCTGGCCTTCATGGCGTGATTTAGGAAGCAATCAGCCGCACGCACTCGCAGCGCAGCTGGTGCGCCCTTCTCCGCCATCGCATTGTACAGGGTCGCGACCGCGCCAGACGAGCCCTTTTGGAGCAGAGCGATGGCGTGAGAAAATGCGTCCCGCCGCTGCTTCTGATACTTCGCCTGGAATTCCGGCACTTGCAGCCATCGGAAAAGTGTTCTTGGGCTGATCCCGGCGACGCGGGCAGCCTTTTCAATGCTCCCCTGGGTGAGTAACGCCGCTATGGCTGCTTCCCACTTGCGCCCGAATTTTGCCCCGGAGCGTGCCATTAGCTGCCAAATCCTGCCAAATCGCGGAGCAGGCCATCGCCTTCCGATCGCCACGTTCGCACAGAATTCGCTTGCATCCGGGGGCGACCGGAGGGATGGATGTCATGACCGCGGTAATCAACCGCAGAAGGAGATTGCAGATGACTACGTTCACTATTGACACCGACAACAACATCACCGCCTTTCCGACGCCCGAACTCGCCGCAGGGGCTGTGGGCGCTGGCGCCCAGTCCTTTGGCAGCCAGCAGGAGCTGGCGGAACTGGCCGCCACCTGGCCCGCTGACAGGCTGGTGGCGGTATGGAACAGCTTGCCGGGAGACACCCCGGTGAAGAAGTTCAAGGACCCGAAGACAGCCATCAGCCGGATCTGGGCGCGCATCCAGCACCTGGGCCAACCGGAGAAGCCCAAGGCGGAACGGAAGGCCAGGGTTGGCGCACAGGCGGCCAAGGGCGCCCCCGCCAAAGTCAAGGCGAACCAGAAGGCCACCCCGGCGAAAAGGGCCGCCCAACCGCCCAAGAAAGCCACGCTTAGGAAGGCCGCAGGCACCCGCGAGGGCAGCAAGACAGCCCAGGTGGTGGCCATGCTGCAACGTAAGGGCGGCGCTACTCTGGCTGAGATCATGGACAAGATGGGCTGGCAAAAACACACCGTCCGGGGCTTCATGGCGGGCGCCATGAAAAAGGCCGGGTACGCCGTCGAATCCTTCAAGCCCGAGGGAGGGGAGCGCACGTATCGGATCAACAAGTAGCAGCACACGCCCGCCCTTCTGCCCGCCCGGCTCCGGCTGCGGCGGGCTTTTCTGCTTTGTGGGCCAGCGATTCGGTGCACCTTGGCCAACATCGCCAGGTGCTCGCTGACGCACGAACGTGGGCCAACCGTGGCGCAACGGCAGCCATTCCGGGGCAGTGGCTCTATTCATGCGGCCTCCCGACGGTGCTTCCGGGCGATTTCCGCGAAGGTCCTCCCGGCGCCTTCCAGCACGGCCTGCTTGCCCGTCAATGTTTGCCACCTGGTCACTGCCACGTCCACGTATTTGGCGTCCAACTCAATACCAAGGCACACGCGCTCGGTCAGTTCCGCGGCGACCAGCGTCGTGCCGCTGCCCAGGAACGGATCGTAAACCAGCTCCTTGCGCTTAGTGTGGTTCAGGACCGGACGCCGCATGAGTTCCACCGGCTTCTGCGTGGGATGGTCAAACTTCTCCTCGTCCGATCCGCCCATGATGAACTTCGGCGATGGCGAATCCCAAATCGTGGAGTTCTCGCCGGCTTTCCCAAACCAGGGAGCATTCTTCTTGCGGACATACCAGCACGGCTCGTGCTGATACCAATAGTGCGTCCGCGTGAGGACAGTGCGCCCCTTGTTCCAAATGATCTGTTGGGCATACAGAAAGCCGATCCGCAGGAGCCCGGCGAGCACCTCGCAGGTGAAAACGGAAGCGTGCCAGACGTAGGCGACCTGGAGACTCGGCACCAGTTCAAACGCCTCCGACCAGTCGGCGCGCGTGTCGCCGGAGATCGTGGTTTCGGTGTGGCCGGGCGTCCGATGTTTCAGGTAGCTGGGTTCAGCCGCTCCGCAGCCGTTCAGCCCGGCCCGATCCCGCCACTCGGAGTCGAGTTCGATCCCATAGGGCGGGTCCGTAACCATCAGAATTGGCTTGCAGCCGCCGAGCAGGTGCGCGACGGCGTCCGGGCTGATGGCGTCGGCGCACAGGATGCGGTGCCGGTGGGGCGGATCACCACATAACCACAGGTCACCAGGCCGGGACACCGGGTTATCGGGTAGTGGTGGCGCGGCATTGGCCTTCTCGTCATCGTCCGGGAGGAGCAGCAGATCGTCGATTTCCGGCGGCTCGAAACCGGTCAGGCTGAGATCGAAGTCCGATTCGTTGAGTTCCTGCAACTCCAGAGCGAGCAATTCCTCATCCCAGTCCGCCCATGCGGCCGACCGGTTGACCAGGAGGCGGAACGCCTTGACCTGCGTCGGAGTCCACTCATCGCAAAGGATGACCGGCACTTCGGTGAGAGCCAGTTTACGAGCGGCCTTGAGACGCAAATCCCCGTCCACCACTTCGCCGTCGCTGCGGACCAGACACGGAATCTTAAAGCCGAATTCGCGAATGGAGGCACACATGCGATCCACGGCGGCGTCGTTTCTGCGCGGGTTACGGCCATAAGGGACGAGCCGATCAATAGGCCAAAGTTGGATTTGGAGAGTCGGCGCTGCCCTAGCCCGCGAAAGCATGCCTCACCCTCCGGTTGGCTATAGATTTCTCGCATCGTCGTGCCGTCGTAGGGGTGCCACCCAGCGGTGTGCTCGGGTGTGTCTTCGGGACCGTGCGCTGCCACCGCGCTGCCACGTCAGCCATTTGTGGGGCGGTTTCCGTGGTCCCCGCGGTATCAGGTGAACGTAGAATGAAACACTTAGACCGAACTGGACTGGACTGAACTGGCGCTATACACGTTCGACTCCCGTTAGCGCTACCAATCCCGCATAGACGTGCGGGCAATGCGCTGTGACGCGGAACCAGATGTCAGGGAGAAAGCTACGTCGACGGTTTCTGCCTCCGGAGCTCCTCGGCGTCGATGCGGTCTTTGGCGCGGCCAGTGGCGTCCTTGTTACGGAGGAGAGACGACCGGCCGATGAAGTTGACGGATAGGCCGTCCAGATCTCCGGGGGACCGGTCATCCCATGCATCGTCGAAAGTCAGACCGGTCACTGAAGTCATCAAGTCGATGCGGTTCGGCTCGTAGCCCAACTGGATCACCTTTCCTGGAAGCGTCAGGTCGGCGGCGGATATGTCGAGGCTGCCGAATCCGAATTGGGAAATTGCCCGCAGTACGCGTTCCGCGTTGGCGTGGCTGGGACGAATCAGGAAATCGATATCGGCGGAGTAGCGCGGAAATCCGTGCCATGAAACAGCGAGTGCACCGACGATCAGATACTCAACTTCGTTCGAGTTCAAGCACTCGATAAACTCTCGCAAATCCCTGCTTAAAGGCATCGGGGTGGGCTCGCTCTCGCAGTTCGAAGAAGATGTCGGCCCGCTGCTGCGGGGTCATTTGAGCGCGGGAAAGGGCATCGGCGGCATCGGCTTCTTCACAGGTGTCGAAAATGCGGACTACTTTCTCCACAATCTCATTTTACTCCGGTTGTTCAATTCGGAGCATCGCGGAATACCAACACCAAGGCTTCAGAGCGGTCTCTACGCCGCATCCGCGCCACGCTTCACGAGCAGGATGGTGACATCATCCTCGTTGAACTCTGGGTCCACCAACGATTTCAGAATCGACATCGTTCTGCCTGAACTGTCGGCCATGGCATCGCGCAAACGGTCTTCGGCATTCTCTCCGGAAATCGAATCGGTAAGTCCATCCGTGAAAACCAGGAGGGCGCCGCCGGGAGAAAGAAGAGTCGTACCAGCTTCATATGCCGCTTCGGGAAACAGTCCCAGCGGCATGCCCGTAGCTTCCAGTGCGATCGCAGATCCGGAACCGAAGACAATCGGGGCGTTGTGCCCGGCGTTCACGTAGGTCAATTCTCCCGAATCGCGGCTCAGCACGATGAACACTGCCGTCGCAAAGCGGTCGCTTGGGGTATAACGGCTTAGATGCCTGTTGATCTGCCGGGCCAACGCCAGGGGATCCGCCTCAAAATTCGCGCTGCTTCTTACCAGAGCCTGTATGTTCGCCGCCAGCAGCGCCGCCGGCATCCCTTTTCCGGACACATCCGCTACCGCGAAAAGCGTTCGCTTGCCCGCCAGCTCGATGACGTCAAAGTAGTCGCCGCCCACCTCACGGAAGGGCTTATAGAAGGTCTCCAGCTCGTAGCCCGGCAACTCGTCCAGTTTTCCGGGTTGCAGGGTCTGCTGGATCTGTCGTGCCGCAATCTGGTCGGCTTCAAGTTGGGTCTTGCGGACAAATTCCGAAGTCAACATCCCGTTCATCAGCCCGACGCCGAGGACGTAAATCAGCGACGCGCTTCCATAGAGAAGTATTCCATGCGGCCACATCACGGGCCACACCAGGGACCGCGAAATAAAGGACCAGACGGCCCATCCCTGCATCAGAATCCCGGCCCACGTGATGACGCGTTTGGACGTGGGCATCTCGCGGGTCCAGTCGTAGTAGGCATACTGGAGAGCGCGGCGAAGTGGGCCGGCGTTTTTGTCGAGCCTCGGCTGCTCCATGCGAATCGGCATGGCTGAAGTCTAGCAAGAGGCGGGAAGCTGTGTGAAGGGCAAGTTCGGCGTGACGGTTCGTCCTACGACGGCCGAAGAGGGTACGGGCTACCTGATCGAATTTCCCGATGTTCCTTTGTGGATGTCGGATGGCGCAACGGTGGAAGAGGCTATCGCCAATGGCCGGGATGCGCTGAAGTGCTGCCTGCTGACGATGAAGGGATTCGGCGATCCCATCCCAAAGCCCGGTTCCTCGGGAGTTGCCAGCGGACAATTCAGACTGCGCCTCCCCAGGACGGTACACGCCCGGCTTACCAACCGCGCCCGGCAGGAAGGCGTCAGCCTGAATACGTTGGCGACGGTAATGATCGCCGAGGGCCTCGGCAAGCGCAAGGCAAGCTGACCCACCGCCAATCCCCGTGTGCCCCGCGCCGCATGTTTCCCCGCCCGGCGCCCGCCGCGCGAGATCGCAGCGGTCGGGCGTATGCGTCGGAGGAATCGTGGCCTACTGCTTGACAAAGTCGAACGTGCAGGGGCGGCCCACGATGCCCAGGCCCGTGCTCCTGGTGCCTGTGCCTTTCGTCTCGCTGAATTGGGCCTTGATGTCGTAGCTATAGTCCTCGCCCTTGTGGGCGAGGACTCCACGAGCGTATTTCCGGGAGGCCACTATGCCTGTTGCAGACAGCTTGGCGCTGCCGTCCTTCGCGATCTTGCCTTCGATCAGCAGGTAGCCGGGTTCCCCCGCTGTGCCGTGCTCTCCGCGATAATTGCTGTTCTGGATGACGCTGGCAAACTCCCAGGTGTAGCCCTCGGTATTCCCTTTTGCGGGGCAGGCGAGCTTCGTGAGCCACTTGCCGTCGAGGCTCGCCGGCGTTTGGCCGCCGGCTCCCGCCGTTTGCGGAGCCGAAGCGCTTTGGGCCAAAGCGATCGAACAAACCAGCAGTGCGGCGGCCGCTGGGAGAGCCGCCCGATGAATATTAGTTAAGTGCATGGAACTCCTCCGGTAGAGGACCTAAGCAATCCAGGGTCCAAAGGGGTAGACTCTAGTGAACGTGACGGCTGGCGCAAAATAGCGGGTGCTGTGCGCGTTCCATGGCAAAATGGCGCGCCGTGTTGCGATACCGGCGCCCCTCGGGACAGGGCGCGCGTGGGCGTCGTGCGCCTTTTGACTCAGGCAGACGCGTAAATCAAGCCCCACCGTCCTATGCGGATCGGCGCCGTTCACGCAGTCGCCCGCGCCGATTGCTGCCTGATCCGCCAGCCGCTATTGCAGAGCCGGCTGCCAGGAGGCCGCCTGTCCGTTATCCACCAGCGTGAGCGGCCCGGTGAAGCTGCCTTGTGGCGAGGCGGAAGGGACTGATGCGTTGACTTGATACAGTCCCACATACCCAGGCGCCAGCCCGGAGAACATGACCGTCAACGGCGCGCCGCCGAGGAGGATTTGCGGCGATGCGGCCGTTGTGGCGGTTGGATCGGCAGGCCCGGCGGCGCCGAGCGGCAGATCGACGGTTACCGCGCCGAGTCCGGTGGCGTACAGCGAGATGGTCTCCCCGGCAACGGCAGGGTCCGCCGCCGATACCGCCGAGCCATCGCCGTGCACAGCAGCCCAAATGGCGGGTGTCGAGGCTTCGACGGCCATATCCACCGTGCCGCTCATATCGCCGTTCGACGAAACCACAATCGAGGCGTCGCCCACCGGGATATCACCCGGCACTTCAAACTCCATGCTGCCGGTGGCCGTCGAAAACAGCGGGGCGCGCACTCCTTCGACCGATACGAACGCGTTCCCGAGCACGCGCGGCAGCGGCACCCCAGCGGCTACGGCCGCGGACGCCAGATTCGTCCCGGTGACCGTCGCCAGTGCGCCGGGAGACAGCGCCTGAATCCCGCCCAGCGCGGAAACCCCCGCGATCTGGGGGCCGCCAGTGGAGGCTACGAGCCCGTCACTGGCAGCCTCGGAGAGCACTGTGCTAGATCGGGATGCCAGAAATGTGTGGATCCGCTGAACGCCGTCCTCAAAATCCGGATTGCCGCACGGAATCAGGACTCCGGAGTTCATGCACTGCTTGTTGGGATCGTCGAGGGCGGCGGCCTGAATCACTCCGTATTCGCGGGTGATCTCGGAATCCGCCCAGCCGCCCGTGCCGCCCATCAAGTTTGCCGCGTTCGCCACCGCATTCAGGTAAACCTGCTGGTATTGCGGGATGCCGGCGAGACGCTGCGCCAGCAGGTTGATGTTGGGGCCGTTGGAGATCCCGTACATGATGTCCCTGGTCCAGTCGTAAAGCGTCGAGTCCTTGTCCCAGGGGATGAAGTAGTAGACGGTGGTGCCCTGAAACTGATAGAAGTCGAAATTGTTCATCCCCTGCTGGCCGCCGATCAGGCTATCCGAGCCGGCCAGCACCTGCTCGGTGGCCCCATAGGTCAGGAACTGTTTCGGGTCGAGATACTGGGAGAGAGCGGCGATGAATGCGTCGTCCGTAAAGGTGGCGCTCGCCGGCTGGTTGATCACCTGGACCAGGTTGTCGAACGTCTGCAGATCCGGCGTGGCCTGGCTGGTTTTCAAATCGAGAAACTGAGAGTACAAGGTTGGGTCGGTCCCCAGATTCTCGAAGTCGTAATCGTTCGCCGATTGCCACTCGTAGAGATATCCGCCAGACTCTCCGAAGTTCCGTTGCAGAAAGGTCTCGTCGAGGTGCTCGACAATGTAATAGAAGCCCAGAAGTTGGCCATTGATGTAGACTTGGGCGGGCGCTTCCCGGGGAGCCGGGATTCCCATTTTTCGATACAGCTTCATGGAGAGCCATTCACACATGTTGGACGGGTCTTCATTATTCGCCTTGAGGAGGACAAAGGGCAGGCCGAGAAACGTCTGGGTCTTGGTGTAGTGGGCGAAATTGATATCCAGGTTGGGCTTGATGGGACTTCGGCTGCCGCCGCCGTGGGAGCGGATGCCGATATTCTCGGAGATCCCATTCCAGGTGAACGTCGCGTGATAGTAGGTGTCCAGCAGGTAGTTCTGCTGGAGTGTTGCCCAATCGTTGGGGTCCATGGTGAGATTGATCACCTGCACGGTAGTGTCGTCGAGGAACGGGTTAGCCTGCACCTGCGCGAAGGCGGTGGCGCACGTTGCCGCTATGGCGCCGGCCAGGAGCGTAAAGCCGCGCCTTCCGATACGGACGCCGGCACACTTCCTCATCGTCGCACTCCAACACCTGGACATGTAGCTCCCCTCTCGCTGGTCAGCTCTTGAACTCTGTCATCGATAGCCTGTTCTTTTGATCGGTCGTGAGAATCTGGTAAAACGCGGCGTTGGCATTAGCGCCGGCGGCGGTCAACTGGGCTGTCAGGCTCCCAATCGCCATCGACGCTTGACCGATTCCGCCACGGTCGTTGTTCATAATCGCCGTGGTGAGACTTTGCCGTGCGGCCTTCATATTGCTTTTGATAGTGGCGTGCGCCGTCACCGCCGCGGCGAAAATTGTCGTAGCCTGCTGCTGCTGAGAGGAAGTGAGCCCCAGCAGCGTGTTGAGAGAATTGAGATACTTGGTGGTCTTGGCCGCGTTCTTGGGGACTTTGGAGATTGCCTTGGGGCGGATGTACTTGAGCAGAACTTTGTGCGATACGTGCTGCGCGGGCCGTTCAGAGCCACTCTGAGAGACCTGTGTGACTTGCGCCAATCCCTGCTGTGCCACTAAAGCCACGGCGGGAAGCATAAACATTTCTCTGCGATTCATGATGCGATTCCTTTCTCGTTTGAGATGCGGGCTGACCGGCGCAATCCATACACGCGCCCGGCCTGTCGAACAAGCAACTACGACGTGAGCGTGCCCCGCTCACACTTTAGCGCGGCCGGGTACGCAGCCGACAATGCCGTTCCAAGTTCCCGGCACGACTTACTTATCGGCAGGTCTGTCGCAGTTTGCAATTCAGAGTGATTAGGGACAAATGTGCCGTCAGTTGCCCCATCCGGCCTCTAGGAGGAACTACTTAGTGTGAACCTTAGGAGTCACTTATAGGGGCACATTTCCCGCACGGCTTCGGGCGCCAACCTGACGTTCGACGAGCCGTCGTCGATTGTCGGGACGAATCAGGTCCCCAGTTCCCGCAGCGTGCGCGGGAAAGTAATGACACCTTCCCGGCTCAACATGCCGAGGACGTGTTTATCGCAAGTGACGCTGTTTGCGGCGCCCGCCGCTATTCCATCGCCGCCAAAACCTGGTCCAGCGGAATCGTCGCGAACGTCGTGGCGTAGTCGGATATCCCGTAGGGAATCACGAGCTGCCCACCATGCACCAGACTGCCGCACGAGTAAACCACATTGGGCACATAGCCGTCGCGCTCGTTGATATTGGGTTTGATCAGTGGTTCGGGCAGCCGGCCGATTACCTTGGCCGGGTCGTCGCGGTCCAGCAGGAAGGCGCCGATGCAGTACTTTCGCATGGGCCCCACGCCGTGGCTGATTACGAGCCAGCCGGCCTCGGTTTCTATCGGCGAGCCGCAGTTCCCTAACTGGATGAATTCCCAAGGGAACCGGGGCTCCAGAATGAGCTGCATGGTGTCCCAGAAATGGAGATGATCGGAGAACATCACGTAGATATTCTCCGCGTCCTGCCGGCCCAGCATCGCATACAGTCCCTTGATTTTGCGGGGGAACAGCGCCATCCCTTTGTTCTCGACGGCGGGGCCGTTCAACGTGATGAATTTGAAACGAAGAAAATCCGACGTCGCCAGAAATTGGGGCAGGATCATTTTTCCGTCGTACGCCGTGTAAGTCGCATAATACGTGTGCGTGCCGTCTTCGTTGTGGAAGAGAACAAAGCGCGCATCCTCGATCCCGTTGCTCTGGGAAGGAGTGACGGGGAACAAAACCCGCTCGGACAAATCCGACTCCGGCGCGAACTGCACTTCGTAGTTGGATTGTGCCAGCATCAGGGTCTCCCTGGCTATGTTCCTGGTCGTCTCCTGTGCCTGCTCCAGGGGCTGCTTTGCGGCGCGACCGATGCTGGCGCGCAGTTCTTCCATGGTGAATGCGTCGGGTAAGCCGTTCAGGACCTCCTGGTTGAAGCTGCCCATGAGACGGAGTTCCTGAAGCTTGCGCTGGAACAGGGGCTTCTCGAACTTCGAATTGGGCACTTGCATCGGCTCGAGGCTGTAGCGGGAGGGCAAGTCCATGGCGATGCTGTTCGCGGCGTCCAGTATTCCGCTGCGAAAAGCGATCGACGAAACGTGCCCCTCGGCCGTGGCGCGTAAGCTCAGAATGAATCGCAACGACCCGCGCGGCACGTTCGACTGATCCGGGTGCGGCACCATCGAGGGATTGAACAACGCCGCGGCTTCGAGCGAATACTCGTGAGTAAAATATCCGCCCAGCAACAACTTTCGTTCTTCGGACAGATTCTGGTGGCCGTTGAGCAGATAGGGGCTGACCTCGTCAAACCGCCGGTGGAGGAAATCGTCGATCTTCAGTTGGCGGTCGCCGAATTCGGCCCGAACCCCTTCCAAAAGGGCGTGGACTTCGTTCTCGGGCAGAGCCATAACCCGGGCGGCGATCTTAACCGAGCGCTGGTCGCTCATGAAACGAAAAGGCCGGGCCAGCACGTGCGTGGGGTCCGGGTCCAAAGTGACGGTGCTGCGTCTTACGTCGATCTGTTTCATGGGGCGATGGGGGCTGCCACACCGGCCCGTTGAACGCTAATCGCGGTGTTCTGAATCAGCCGCATTTCCGCCAGTGACAGGAGAAAGGCCAGCGTCGATTCCGCCCCCTGGTTTTCGTTGCCCCGGTCCGCATGCAGCCCATCGCGGCAGCCGCCCGTCTGGCGGACGTAAAGTTCCAGCCCCAGATCGTTCCAGCCAAGGAACCAGTCGAAGGCGCGCTGTGCCTGTTCATACCACCACGGGTCGGCGGTGGCGCGGTAGGCTTCCAGGCAAGCCGAGACCGTGGTCTGGGCCTCGATGGGCTGCTGGTCGAAGTCCGCGCGCCGGCCGTTGCGCTTATAGAATCCGTTGCTGCCAATGGGCCGCAGCCGGCCATGCCGCGAGGTCTGAACGCCCACCAGCCAGCGCAGCGCCTGTATGCCTCGTTCCGACACGTTCTTCTTTCCGGTGGCGCGTCCGGTGACAATCAGGGCGTGAGCCAGCTTGGCGTTGTCGTAAGTCAACCCGTCTTCAAACCACGTCCAGCCGGGCTCGGCGACCTGGTCGAAGAGGGTCATCAACCGCCCGGTCAGATCTTCGCGGACATCGTGGGCCAGGCGGTCGCCCCTCATCCGGCGCAGGTATTCGTGAATGCCGATGAGGCTGAATGCCCAGGCGCGCGGCGAAGTGAACCCCGTCACGGCCGGCAGCGCCTGCGCGAAGAGTTGCTCGGCCATCGTCTGGGAACTCCAATGCGGCGAGCGTCCCACCGCCGTGCCCAGCGCCCAAATCGCCCGGCCATGACAATCTTCGGACCCCTGTTGGTCGAGCCAACGGCGGTCGATACCCAGGAAATTGTGGAAACGCGTGGTTTCTGGATCGAAGGCGTTGTCCAGGAACGCGGCGTAGGTTGTGGCCAGCGCCCGCACCCGCTGGGGAGCGTCTTCCAACTGGCCGAGCAACACCGTCAGAATGAGTGCGCGGGCGTTGTCGTCCGTGCAGTAGCCTTCCGCGGGATTCGGCGCGGTGAGGCTGGCGTGCTGGAAAATGCCCGTGGAATCGGTCATCTGGTACAGATGGTCCAGATTCAGCTCCGGCGATTTAAACGGCCGGCGGCCGCCATCTCTGGCGGCGACCGATTCGCGGGGCGCCGCCGCCCCCTTCCGCCGCGCCATCTCGAAGGAGCGCATATACCGCCCCGCCGTCTTGCTCCACACCATCGCGCGGCCCAGTTGGTAGGCGTTCTCGCCCATGGCGTGGCGGCGCGTTCCATCGCGCAACAACCCGCTCGCCTCGCGCGCAATTGCCTTCGGATCGGCGAATGGCACCAGCACGCCGCGCTGCTCCCCCAACAATTCGGCGGCATGCCAATACGGCGTCGAGATCACGGCTTTGCCCGCGCCGAATGCATACGCCAATGTCCCCGACGTGATCTGGGCTTCGTCCAGATAAGGGGTAATGTAAAGATCGGCCGCGCCAATGAACTCGGTCAGTTCCTTCAGCTCCACAAAGCGGTTGTGGAAGATGACATGGCTCTCGATTTTGTTCTTCTTGACGAGGGCTTCGAGGCCGAGCCGGTAGGTGTCGCCTCGCGTGCGCAACTCGTTGGGATGCGTGGCGCCCAGCACGATATAGACGACGTCGGGAAACTCCGCCACGATATCCGGCAGCGCATTCAGCACATGTTCAATCCCCTTGTTCGGCGAGAGCAGCCCGAAGGTCAGCAACACCTTCTTTCCGCTCACCCCAAACTGTTCCTTGTAACGATCCGGGGCGACGAATGGCACGTCGGGAATGCCGTGCGGGATCAGATCGATCTTGGCCGCTGGCGCCTGGTATACCTCCTGCAAGAGGTTTCGTCCGCGCTCCGTCATGACCACCAGCCGGGTCGAGCGGGCGATCAATTCCCGCATCACGCGGCGCTGGTCGGCGTTGGGCGTGCGCAGCACGGTGTGGAGCGTGGTGACGACCGGCGCGGTCAATCCGCGCAGCAGGACCAGCAGGTGGCTGCCGGCCGGCCCGCCGAAAATCCCGAACTCGTGCTGAAGGGAGACAACGTCCACGTCGCTCGAGTTCAGGAAGTCGGCCGCGCACCGGTACGATTCCAGATCCTGCTCCTCAATCTCGAAGCGAACGGCATCCGGATACCGATAGCACCCCTCGATGTCATTGACCGGCACGGCGAAGCAGTGGTTTTGGGGCTGGTGCGCCGCCACCGCTCCCAGCAGGTCGGATGTAAACGTGGCAATGCCGCACTTGCGCGGCAGGTAGTCTCCGAGAAACGCGATGGTTCGAGTGCTGGAGGCTGTGTTCACTATTAAGTCCCGCCTTTCGTTCTTTCGCCACCACCGGTCATTCACGCCGCATTGCCGAGACGCTCGCCCAGAGATTCCGATCTCTCCTGCCGGTCCCGATCGGCAGCCTCCTGGCACTGGATGCAAAGCGACGCCCAGGGCAAAGCCGCCAGGCGCCTTGGGCTGATCGCCAGTTCGCACTCGGCGCAGGTTCCAAAGCTGCCGTCGTGAATCCTCCCCAATGCGGCTCTTACCTGGCTCAGCAGGTGGGACCCGCGGTCCACGTTTCGAATCGCCAGCTCGCGTTCCGAGGCGTACTGAATCTCGTCCATCTGGTCCGCGCTCTTCTCGATGGCGATGCCATCCCGATTTTGCAATTCCCGCGTCAGTTCAATGGCTTTTCGCTCCAGGATCTCCCGCAGCCCGCCCATCTCGGTAGACACTACCTTCATGACAGCCCCTCTTTCGTGCCTTGGGTCGCCTACCATCCCTTGCACGAGACGGTCCAGAGCGGAACCCCTGCATTTGGACGATTCAGCCGCCGAGCCAGCGTGCCATTGGCGGAGATTCACCGGCGCTGGAGTGCAAAATTTGCACTAGAGTGCGGAATTTGCCGCCGCTCCTATAGCTCCCTCCCCAGAGATAGCCCACAGGCGAGGTGGTCACGAACGTGCCTTCAACCATGCAGGAGAAAGCTATGCGGTACAGCAGACGAACCATTCCACGGATGGCAGTTCTCCGGAAACTCGGGCACTCCGCCGCTCTCGGGCTGTTGCTTCTATTCCCGGTCCCCGCCGTTTACTCATATTCCGTTCTCACCCACGAGGCCATTATCGATTCCACCTGGGACAGTGCGATCAAACCACTGCTAGTCAAACGATTCCCGGCGGCCACCGCGGACGAGCTGACCGAAGCGCACGGATTCGCCTACGGAGGGTGCATTATTCAGGATCTGGGGTATTATCCGTTCGGCAGCAAGTTTTTCAGCAATTTGACTCATTACGTCCGGAGCGGCGATTTTATCCTCAGCCTGATCCGCGAATCCCAGGACCTCGATGAGTACGCTTTCGCTCTGGGCGCGTTATCGCACTATGCCGCCGATAATGATGGCCACTCACTGGCCGTGAACCTGGCCGTTCCTTTGTTCTACCCGGAGCTGGGCCGGAAATACGGAAAGGTGGTAACGTATGCCGAGGATCCGGCCGCCCACGCCAATACGGAGTTCGCATTTGATGTCTTTCAAGCCGCCAAGGGCCGCTACGCCTCCGCGGCATACAAACAATTCATCGGATTTCAAGTGGCAAAACCGCTGCTCGATCGGGCGTTTCAGGATACCTATGGGTTGACGTTGGGAAATGTATTCCTGGATGTCGATCTCGCCATCGGATCGTATCGCCGCGCGGTCGGCACGATTCTACCGGCGATGACCAGGGTCGCCTGGCAAATCAAAAAGCAGGAAATTAGGAAAGACGCTCCCAGCCTTACGCGTAGGAGGTTCGTATTCAATCTCTCCCGTTCCAGCTATGAAAAACAGTGGGGCGCTACTTACAAGCGGCCGGGGATCCGGTCGAAAATTCTGGCAACTGTATTCCGCGTCACGCCCAAGGTGGGACCGTGGCGGCCGCTGTCCTTCAAGAGGTTGACGCCCGCGATCGAACAAATGTACATGGCCAGCTTCAATGCGACGATTACGCATTATCGCGACCTGCTTGCGGAACAAAATGCGGGCCGTCTGAAGCTGCCGAACGACAATCTGGATGTGGGAACGTTCACCGCGGCGGGGAAATATACGCTGGAGGATTCCGCTTACGCGGAGCTATTACACAAGTTGCAGGGCCACTACACGGAAATGCCGCCGGAACTCCGGACCAATATTCTGGCCTTTTATAGCGGCCCTGGCCTTGCGAATTCGACCAAGACTAGCGCCCGGGATTCGGCCAGGGTGGTCAAAGAACTCGATCAACTGCGGGCCGTGGACCTGGACCCGGCGCGCACCGGTACCGAGGCGTCCGCGGGGGTGGGGAGCGCTCCTCGCCAATGAGCCGCTGGTTGCTGCTGGCGCCCGTGCTGGCGGCGATTTCCGCGGCCTCCGGGCAGGAGCCGGGCGATGAAGCCCTGAAACCCCTGGCCACGGGGTTCGCCAGGAACGTTCTCCAGGATCAGAAAGCCATCTGGACCAGCCCATTACACATGACGCGCAAGGACGCCCGGTGGTGGCTCACTTTCGGCGCTATCGTGGGCGTGGCGGTCGCGACCGATCGCCGCAGTTCGCAACAACTGCCCAATACGCCGGATCAGCGGAGGTTCAGTCGCGACATCTCGCAGGTGGGCGCGGCGTACTCCCTGGTTCCCATACTTGGCGGGTTTTATGCGGCCGGAGTTCTGGCGAAGAGTGCGAAGCTGCGCGGCACGGGGCTGCAGGGCGGCGAGGCGGTCGCCGATGCATTGATCGTGTCCGAAGTCCTCAAATACGCAACCGGCCGGCAGCGGCCCCTGGTGGGGGATGGAGACGGGCGCTTCTTCCACGGAGGCGATTCGTTCCCGTCCGGCCACGCCATCGAGAGCTTTGCCCTCGCCTCGGTAATCGCGCATCGTTGGCGCCGCAAGAAAGCGGTCGTAATCGCCGCTTATGCGATCGCTACCCTGGTGAGCGCCTCCCGCTTCAGCGGACAAAAGCACTTCGCATCGGATATCGTGGCGGGAGGCGTCATGGGGTGGTTTATCGGCACGCACGTGTTCGAAACGCAGTAGGGCGGGTCCAGGGCAAGCCGGCCGGCAGGCCGATCCAAATATGTACCTACGCCACGGAGAACGGCACCGCACCGGACGCGTCGCCTGGCTGCGCGCGGCGGTATTGGGCGCGAACGACGGCATCCTCTCGACGGCCAGCCTGGTGCTCGGTGTGGCAGCCGCGCATGCGACGCACGGCAGCGTGATGGTGGCGGGGGTCGCCGGCCTGGCCGCCGGGGCGATGTCGATGGCGGCGGGTGAATACGTGTCCGTGCATTCACAAGCCGACACCGAAAAGGCCGACCTCAAGCTGGAACGCGCGGAACTGAAGACGGACAACGAGGGCGAGCACAAGGAGCTGGCGGCCATCTACATCGCTCGCGGGCTCGATCCCATGCTCGCCAAAAAGGTCGCCAAACAACTGATGGCGCACGACGCGCTAGGCGCGCATGCCCGCGACGAACTCGGCATCTCCAAGGCTTTCAGCGCGCGTCCCATTCAAGCCGCGCTGGCGTCGGCCGCCACCTTCGCCGTCGGAGCCGCCCTGCCTCTCCTGGTCACGGCCATAGCCCCGGAGGCGCGTCTCATCCCCTTTGTCTCCGGAACTTCCCTGTTGTTCCTGGCGCTTCTGGGAGCGTTGGCGGCCCGCGTGGGGGGCGCGGGCGTGACCGTGGGCGCCATACGCGTCACGTTTTGGGGCGCTCTGGCCATGGCGCTGACCGCGGGCGTCGGGGCACTGTTCGGAACCGTCACAACTGGGGCTTGACGCTCATCGCGCCGCCGGAGGCTCCTGGCCGGTGGGTATTCCTACCAGGGAGCGATAGAACGCCACCGCCCGGTTGATCGCGGAAGACGCGTGTCCCGGTCCCGTGGCCAGCCGGCTCGCGTTCCGTCCGATGCGCGTGATGCCGTAGTACCGCCAGACGCTGTCCGATTCGCGATCCAGAAAGTAGATCGACTGCATCTCGCCCGGATGGTAGAGCGTCAGGAAGAAATAGCGCATGATGCTGACATTCTCGATATCGAAGACCAGCCGGTCCGCCGAAACCTCTCCTATGTGCATTCGGTAGATGGCCGCGCCGGAAAGATTATCGGTCTGTTCCAAATAGAGTACCGTGCCTTCCTTCATCTCATCGGGCGTGAAGTCCTGGCGGCGTTGCGGTGGCTGCGATCCAGTCAGAGCGTGGGCGCTCACAATTAGTGTTTGCCATTGCTTGTGAGTGGTCGACCAGTAGCGCATGCCCGCGAGTTCTGAAATGGCCCCGATGTGGCGAAGCAAACCCTCGGCACCCGAGGTATAGCGAAATCGCGCGACTACGGTTACCAACGAGGAGAAGCCCGTCTCCACCCAACCGGTACACGCGGGTGGTCTCCAGTCATGGCCGAAATCGGACTCGCTCCAGGACTTTACAATCGGCGACTGATCCAGACTGGGATAGGGCGGAACGGGTTCCATTCCGCAGGGCGGCTGCGGTCCCGTTTGCGCATAGCCACAGGCTTGGCACAGCAACATCGCCGTGACTACAAACCGAGTCATTATTGCCGCTTGCGGCCTGGGTCTGGCTGTTTCCATGGCCCCATGCCGGCAGCGCCGTCTACCGGCATGGGAATTCTGCCGTGAAGCGGACCTAGCTCCAGTGCCCCTCTACCAGAACATAGCCGCCGTGTCTGTGAACCCAGTGATGGGCTACCCATCGGGCATGCGCCCGCGGTGGCTGTTCCCACCTTCCTGCGACCCACACGTAATGTTGGCCATCCCAGTTGTGATATCCCGAAATCCACACGTGGTTGCGGCTGGGTCGGGGACCCCGCTTCTCGACCACTATGCGCGGCGGCGCGATGCGGACCACAATCTCGCCCGCCATGGCGCTGAAGGCCAGCGCGCCCGCAAAAACCAATCCGATCACCCGTCTAAGTACCATTTTGAGCACTCTCCGAGCTTCAGCAGTGCACGTGCGTGGCCGTATGCAAACGAGTGACCCGCCGTAAGGCGGCTGAGCGGGTACCGGCAAAAGCTGCACCCAAGTGCATCGCTTTCGCCTCGCGGTTCCACTTTATTCTCGCCCAACGCAGGAAAAGGAGCATTCTTGTCTGGCCCCAAATCTGCTCTATTCATATTCGCCTGATTCAGTGACAAGACCGCTCCCCGACGGTCGGAAGCCGTGAAAGAATGGCCAACCCAAAGCATGCCCCACCTTGGTGGGGCATGCTTTAGCTTGCCCATCGCCCGCTTGCGGGCGATCTCTTCACACCTCCTTAGGGAGCGGTTCTTGGGTCGCGGAAGACTGTTACTGTATCAGGCGAAGGGAAACGTACCTATGCGATGGATTCTACTAGTGTCGATGGCAGCGGCTTTGGCGACTCCCGGTCGGGCGGCGACCGACGCGCAGTGCACTGAAATACTGCAGCGCGCGCTGGACGCCGGCAATCCGGAAACCCGGCAACAGGCGGTGGCCGCATTGAGTCTGGCGTCCGGGAGCGGGCTGTTGTTCGACCAGCTTGAGCGGATGTTGCAGGACAAAGATGTCCAGGTGCGGCAAGCCGTGGTGGCCAGCCTGGCGGATGTGAAGAGCGGGCGCGCCACCGCGGCGCTGCACAAGGCCCTGGAGGACCCCGTGCCGGAAGTGAGTTTCGCCGCGGCCAAAGCACTGTGGGCCCGCCATGACCCCGTCGGCCGGACCGCGCTGCTGGCGGTTCTCTCACAGGAAAGCAAATCCTCATCCAACTTCTTCTCCAAAGAGAAACGCGAGGGCCTGCGCATGATGCACACGCCGCGCACCACGTTCCTGTTCGCCGCCGAGCAGGGTATTGGCTTCGTTCCGTTGCCTGGACTGGGCGAGGGTGTCGCTTCCATGCAGGGGATACTGGCAAGCTCGGGAGTCCCGGGACGCGCAGCGGCGGCTTTACTGCTGGGCGCCGACAGGAATCCCGCCACCATCGAGGCGCTCAGGGATGCGCTCTCCGACAAGGATGCGTCCGTTCGGGCCGCGGCGGTGCATTCCATCAGTCTGCGCAACGACCCTGCTCTGAAAAAAGAACTGGTGCCGCTGTTGACCGACGACAAGGAGTCCGTGCGCTTGCGTGCCGCCGCCGGTTACCTGAGGTTGTCCGCCATCGCGGCCGGCAGAGTGAAATAGAAGGTCGAGCCCGCCCCGGGCGTCGATTCCAGCCACATCCGTCCGCCCTGCCGCTCGATCGCCTTCTTGCAGAACGCCAGGCCCAGTCCGTTTCCGGGGTGTTCTTTTCCGTGCAGGCGCTTAAACACTCCGAAAACGCGCTCTTGGAATGCGGGCTCGATACCGGGACCGTTGTCCGCGACGGAGAATACCCAATCGGAACCCTCCCGCCGGGATGAAATGTGAACGCGCGGAACTGCGGCGCCGCAGTATTCGACGGCATTTCGAATCAGATGGCGCAGCACCTTGGTCAGTATTTCGAAGTCTCCCATCACCGCCGGCAGCGGGTCATGCGTCGCAATGGCGCCCCGTTCGGTCATCTGCTTGTCCATCGCGAGCAGCGCCTGGCGAAGGACCGCTTCCATATCCGTCGGGGCGGACTGCCGGTCGCCGGCACTCGCGGCCCAGTAGTCCACCATGCCGGCGAGCAGCGATTGCATGTTCGCCGCTCCCTCCCGAATGCGCTCCAGGAATACGCCGGCCTCGGGATCGAGGCGGCCGGCATAGGTCTCGGCCATCAGTTGACTGAATGAAGCCACCTCCCGGAGAGACTCGCGCAGGTTGTGAGCCGCCATGGAGACAAACTCTTCAAACTCCGCTTCGAGCGCCGCGCGTACGCGCTCGATTTCAACCTCCATCCGGTCTTGATCGGAGTCGCCCATTTTCACTCAGCGCGCCGCGGCCGGTTTCCTGGGCGGGATCGTGAATTTGAAGGTGGCGCCGCGCCCCGCTTCCGATTCCACCCAGATCCGCCCACCCTTGCGCTCCACGATCTTTCTGCAAAGCGCCAGACCAATGCCCGTACCCGGGATTTCGCTTCCATGCAAGCGTTTAAACATGCCGAACACCCGGTCGGCGTCTTGCGGTTCGATACCGATTCCGTTGTCCCGCACCGAGAACAGCCACCCTTCCCCGTCTCTCTCGGTCGAGATATGGACTCTCGGTGTTTCCCCGCCTCTGAACTTGATCGCATTGGAAATCAGGTTCTGGAAAAGCTGTATCAGCATCACCTCCTCGGCCACCACGGTGGGCAACGGATCGGAAGTTACCATGGCGCCGCTCTCCGCGATGGCAGCCTCGAGGTTCAACAGCGCTTTGGCGAGGACCGCGCCGCAATCGACGGAAGCGAAGCTGTCCTGTTCCCGCCCGGTAACCTCCCAATAGGCCAGCAGCGCCTTGAGCAGAGTCTCAATTCTCAGGGCGCCCTCCACGGAATAGGCGATGAACTGGTCCGCTTCTCCGCCCAGCTTTCCTCCGCACTCCCGCGCCAGGAGCTGAGTGAAGTTCACGACCATCCGTATCGGCTCCTGCAAGTCGTGCGTGAGCGCATAGGCAAAATGCTGCAGTTCGGCGTTGGTCGCCCGGAGTTGTTCCTCAGCCTGCTTGCGGTCTGTTACGTCTTCAATCGCCAGCAGGATGGTTCGCGCCTGGGCATTCGGATTGAAGATTTCGCTGGCGTTCAGCAGCATCGCTTTCCGTCCGACATGCTCGAACTCGTGGGTAACCTCAAAGTCGCGGAACGTGGCGTGCGCGGGGAGAATGTTCTCCAGCAGCTCGCGCAGCTTGGGGATATTCCATTGTCCGTTGCCGAGGTCGTAGATGAGACGCCCTTCGGTCTCCTCCGGCACGGCCCGGAACGTTTCATAGAAAGTCTTGTTGGCTTTCATGACCCGCAGGTTCTGGGTCAGAATCACCAGGGGCTCCCGCACGGTTTCCACGATGGCTTCGGCGAAATCCAGCCCGCGCTTGGCGGCGTCGATATCGATGAACATCATCACGGCGCCGTCGATTTTGCCATCTGGTCCCACGGAGGGGAGGATGCGCAGCGAATACCAGCGGCCGTGCGAGTCGCGTATATCGCGCGGTTTCCGGCTGCCGCCCTTCATGGCATCGAGCAGCAGCCCCCGCAGGTCGGGCAATTCGATTTGGGGCTGAAGATCGGTGATCGACCGTCCCACATCGGAGGCGATCAGATTCAACAACGGTTCCATGGCGCGCGTAAAGCGGCGAATGCGCAGATCCCACCCCACCATCACCAGGGGAATGCTGATGCTTTCGAGAAGATTGGTCAGGTCCCGGTTGACTTTGCTGAATTCCACGTTGCTGACCTTCAACTCTTCGTTCAGCGTGTTTAACTCTTCGTTGGCCGATTCCAACTCTTCCTGCGCGGTTTCCAGCTCCTCGTTGCCGGCCTGCGCCTCTTCGTTGGCAGCCCTGAGTTCTTCCAGGGTGGCGGCATTATCCTCGACGATCGATTGCAGATACTCTTTGGTCGCCACCAGCTCGCGCCGCAGCCGGGCGCTGCCCCCGTTTTCCTCGCTGACGGGCTGATCGATCGCGATGCGGCCGCCGTTGGGCGCGGTGTCCTCGAACAGGACCAGGAAATACCGTTCCTCGGAAGTGGACGAGCCCGTGAACGGGATTACCTGGATGGCGACGTCTTGCAACCGGCCATCGCGTTCGATGCGAAAGCCGGTCTCATGCGCCGGGGCGTTGGTTCGTCTGGCATCTCCCATGGCCTTGCCCAAGCCCGCCACCAAGCCTTCGCGCACCAGCTTCAAAAGATTCTGGGTCGGCTCGCCCGGCGAAAGCTCCAGGTACGGAGCGGTGCGCCCCCGGACCTGAACGATGTTCATATCGCCGTCGATGACGACGCCAGGGGGGCCGTGTTCCGCCAGCACCAGCCGGTCGGCTTCCCGCAGCACGTCCGGCCCCGCCCGGCCCTCGGCAATTCTCTCCCGGCGATCCACCCGGCCTGGCGCGCGGCGGGCTTCGCTTGGGCGTGGCGCCGGCGGACTCGCGGCCGGCCGCAAACCATAAATCTTGTGGGTTTTCTCCATTTGATGAAACGACTCGGAAAGCGTGCCGATGCTCTCCGACGGACCGACTACCAGGAAGCCCGTTGGCTTGAGCGCGTAATGCAGTATCGACAACACCTTGCGCTGTAATACGGCTCCCAGGTAGATCAGCACGTTACAGCAACTGATGAGATCCAGCTTGGAGAAAGGCGGGTCCTCGGCCACGTTGTGCCTGGCAAAAACGCACACGTCGCGGATGGATTTCGCGACTTGGTACCGGCGTTCCGTCCGGGTGAAGAACCGCGCCAACCGCTGCGGCGAGATATGCGCCAACTCGGAGTCCTTGTATGTGCCGGCGCGCGCTTTTTCGATCGCCCCCTCGCTGATATCGGTGGCGAAAATCTCGAACGGAATCCTCACTTTGGCGTCTTCCAGAAATTCCATCAGGCAGATGGCGATGGAATAAGCCTCCTCCCCCGTGGCGCACCCAGGCACCCAGATCCGGATCGGATCCTCGGGCCTCCTGTTCTCCATCAGGGCCGGGAACACCTTCTTCTTGAGTTCCTCGAAGACCGCCGGTTCCCGGAAGAATGCCGTGACGGTGATAAAACAGTTCTCGCACAACGCGATGGCTTCCTCGCGGTTCCGTTCGAGCTCCCGGCCGTACTCTTCCAGGTTCCCGAATCCGCGCAGGGTCATGCGCCGCTTGATGCGCCGCTGGAGGGTGCTGGGCTTGTAGTGCGTGAAGTCCACTCCGGTGGCGCCGCGCACCAGGCGGAGTATCCTGGCCAGGTCCGCGTCCCCCGGCGGCCCAATGGCCTCCCGAGGCTCGATGCCGCTGTGAGATCCCCGCGCGATGGCCGCCAGCCGCCGCGCGATTCCGGCCGGCGGCAGCACGAAATCCGCCACACCGGCGGCGATGGCGCTGCGCGGCATGCTGTCGAACTTCGCGGTTCCCGTTTCCTGGGCGAAGGTGACGCCGCCCGCGGCCTGGATCGCCTCCAGGCCCAGCGTCCCATCCGATGCCGTTCCCGAGAGGACCACCCCCAGCGCCTGGCTGCCGCGGTCTGCCGCCAAGGCGCGGAAAAAGGAGTCGATCGGCATGTTGTGGACCCCCGCCGGCCGGGGCAGGGTATGCAGGACTCCATTGGAAATGCCCAGATTCGATCGCGGCGGAATCACGTAAACGTGGTTGGCCCGGGCGCGCGTCTCGCCACGGATCTCCGCGACAGGCATCTTGCTTGCCTTGGAAAGCAACTCGGTGAGATGGCTCTCGTGCTTGGGATCGAGGTGCTGAATCAGCACGAATGCCATGCCGGTATCGGCCGGCAGGTGGCTGAGCAGCTCGGTGAATGCCTCCAGTCCGCCGGCGGAGGCCCCCACGCCAACAACTATCGGGAGTGTACCGGCTTGGCCCGGTTCTCCAGCGGCTGGCCGACGCCTACCGGTCTTCTTTGCCACTCGCAATACTCACCTTTCCCGCCGGGAAACACAGAGCACGTGTCGTGCCATCACCCGCCGGCGGGTTGACAACCCGCCGCAGGCTGCCAGCCTGCCCCACTTCAGCAGGCCAGCAGATCCTTGATGGTTTTGCCGATCTCCATGAATTGATCGAGGCCCGAAGGCTTGGTAATGAATTGGGAAACTCCGAGATCCTTGAGCAGAGACTGGTCTCGCCGGGACTGAGAAGAACTCCACACACAGACGGGGACGCCGGCGAGATGTTTCACCGCCCGAATCTCGCGCAAGATGTCTTCGCCGGTATACTTGGCGAGGTTCAGGTCCATCAGGATCAAGTCCGGAATGGCCGCCTCGGCATGGACTCCCTGCCGGCGAATGAAGGCGAGGGCTTCGCCTCCGTTCAGCAGGTGAACCAGTTCAAATGGGAAATCCTGTTTTTTCAGGGCCCGATTGAGGAGGAAGACGTCCGAGGCGTTGTCTTCGATGACCAGGATTCGGGCTGCGCGCACAGCCGAAGCGTGTTTCAAGCTAACCCCCGCGGAACCCATGTTATGGTACCACCTGTCTCGCCCTTACGATCCACCGTTTGGGCGCCGGCCCGACGTAATAGAAGGGGTAACAAGTCACCAGCGTCAGCACGTTGTGGCCTGACGGAGCGAGTACCCCTACATTTTCGGGATCCACCACCCTTACCGACTCCACTTCGTACTTGAAATTGCCGGCGAGCGTCGAGAATTGGACCTCGTCGTCGATCTTCACATCCTTCAGCGAACGAAAGAACGTGTCCCGGTGCCCGGCCAGGCCCACGTTGCCGGGATGTCCCGGCAGCGCCGTGCCGGGAATATGTCCCACCCCGCGCCGCAGAGTGGTTCTGCCGATCCCTTCGGCGACCACGTCGGAAAGAAGCAGACGCGGGATTTCCAGGCGGCCGATCAGACCGTCTATGGCGACGGCAGGCGCGCTCTTCGGGGCGGTCGAGATCCCCGGTTGAGGCGTGCTCTGGCTGGCCACTTGCCGGTCGCGCAGCAGGCGGTCGAGCTCCCGGCTCTCGCGTCTCTGGAAAACCCAGGCGTCCACCAGAGCGAATGCGCAATAGCCCAGAAGCAGGACGCCGCAGGCAAAAAACCCGCGCTGCCCCCACTTCAGCAGCCGTCTCAGAGGCGCTTTCTGAACCACAAACCTCATGGGGCGTTCTTCTCGTCGCGCCGCGGTTCGGCGCTCGCTATGTAGCCGGTGCGGGTGCGCACGAACAGTCTGCCGTGATGGCCCTCAGCCCGCGCCAGTACCCGAATGGCGTGATAGGCGCCGTCGTGAGCCAGGTTGTTGGGAACATATCCGATGGTGTATTGATGGCGAATGTCGCGCGCGATGCGCTCGCAGATGGCCGTTACTTCGGGAAGCTCCTCGGGCAGAAAGGCTTCGCCGCCCGTGGCCTGTGCCAGGCTCTTCAGCACACCCAGGTTCCGTTCCGGGTTTTCCGCTTGGAATATTCCGATGGTGTAGATGACGGCGCTGGATTGCCCGGCCAGTTTCATCACCTGCGCCAGGCTGTGCGTGCTGGCGTTGTCGCCGCCATCGCTGACCACGATCAGCACTTTCTTATCCCGGCTGCCTGCCTGCAATTCCTCCAACCCTTTCGCGATGGCGTCGTATAGAGCCGTCATGCCCCTGGTGGGTGTGGCCGCGAGCGCCTCTCCCAGTTCGGTGGTGTCGTCGGTGAATCGGATCGCGCCGGGCAAGCCCAGGTACACTCTCTCGTTGAAGTTGATGACGAACATTTCGTCGTCCCGATTGCTCGACCGCACGAACGCCTGGGCCGCGGCGGCCACCTCCGGCATTCTTTGCGCCATGCTGGTGCTGTGGTCGACAATCAGTCCCGCGGTGACCGGAACATCTTCGTTCCTGAAAAGCCGGATGGATTGCGGTACACCGTCCTCATCGACCTCGAAATCCTTCTCACCCAGATCGGAGACAAAGCCGCCATGCCGGTCGCACACCGTGGCGTGCAACACCACCAGGTCGACGTCCACCGCGATTCGAAAAGACCCCGAGTCGCGATCTTGCGGCGCCGGCGGCGCCCGATATCCGGCGTAGCCCGCCAGGACAACCAGGAAAAAGGCCGGGAGAGCGGTCGCTTTCGACAAGCCACGCCCTCCCGCCCGCGATAGCCTTCTCCTCATAGCTCTTCTCCGGCCACGGGCGCGCCACCAAAAAAGGCGCGCCAAGTAGTGGACTCAGCCTCTCACAGCATGCGCTTTTGCGCCATGCGGAAGGCCAAACCCAGGCCCAATGCCAGCAGTCCGAGCATCGCGATCAACGGCAACAGACTCGAGGTTTTCGGGAGCACCGCTGCGACCTCTGTCGGCTCGACATCCGGCTTCAGCTCGGCGGCGGGCGGCGGAGTGACCACCGCGGCGACTTCCACCGTTTCTCCGGTGGGTTGAACCGCCTTAATGGGCGCCTGTTTCAATTGCACTACCTCCGGTGCGGTCACCGGCAGAATTGGCGTTTCGACCTCCAGCGGCAATTCGACCGCCGTATAGAGAACCGGCGTGTTGGTCTCCTTGGCCAACTGCATGGCTTCCGCCTTCGGGTACACAAATTCCTCGCCCCAGTTCCTGCCGGGATAGAACCATGCCCGGAGCGCCTCCGGCTCACCCGCCGGCCGCTCCCGGAAAGTAACTACCGTCTTGCCCGTCGCCTTGAGGCGATAGTTCGGGATGGCCAATATGGTGGCGTAGATCTGCGTTTCGTCCGCGTTGAAGATCTGGACGATGTGGCGGTTGGAATTCGAGTCCATGATTTTGAACACATAGGTGCCGGCTGGCAGCACCGCCCACCCCTTGAGGTGGACCCCCGGAATCTCCACCGGCCCGCTGAACGTCATCGTGGTTTTCCTGTTCCACTCGCTTGCACTGGCGGCCGGCGAGAATACCACGCCGATGAGCGCCAGGCAGAACACCGTTGTCGTTGCTTTTTTCAGAATACTCATCTGCTCCTTCTCCTTATGCTTTAGAATCCGTGCAGCCGGCTGGCCACACACGACGAAGAAGAAGCATTCCGAGGTCCATCGGCGCATGGCACCGCGAAGTGCCCACAGGCCAGCGCCAAAACCAAGAATCTCTCGAAGCTGCTCTTCCCCTCCGAGCCATCGGCTCATGCAGCTATTGCCGCGCGGGGTGCAGGAACTGCCGCGCCCCCCCAAAGAAAAACCGCATCGGAGCAGCTCGTGGACCAGCAAGAGCTGCTACCGCAATCGCGATCCCCGGAAAGGCCATTATGAAAACATTCGGCAAAGAAACCCCTCTGCCGCAACAAACAAGAGAAAGCCACGTGGGCGGCCATCGGAAATCGAACAACCGGCTCCCGCAAGCACGCCGTTGCTCCCGCCCATTCGTCTTCCGCCTTGCCGGTTACAGCAGAGGGCAGGTCGGTAATGTAACTTCGCCAATTCAACCGGATTCCAAGCAATTCGGCAACCACGTGGACGAGAAGCCTTCAGCGGCCAGCTACGTGCATCGAGAAAGGCATGCACAAGCAAGACGATTCAGGAACCCGAACCTACACCACCGTTTCGACCAGACACAAGGGCGGGGGTACGGATTCAGCCGGCCAGTCTGGGGACACCCAGGGATTATCGGATCTCGCGGAGGCAGGCCCATTGAGTGTCGAAGAACTGGCCCAGGAGGGGCAATCTTTCGAGGCCGAAGCCATTGGCGGCGTCGAAGATGCCCCCGAGCCGGACGTGGCTGAAGTTCACACGAAACAGTTCCCGGAGGACGATGTGCCTTCCGAATACCTGCGCAGCGATTAGGCCGGCTCCGCCGGAGCTTTCAGCCGCGTGGCGCGCGCTGCCAAACCTGCATCCCCGAAGGCAGATTCTGCACCTGCCTGTCCGGTCCGCCTCCGCCTCCCTGCATCCCGGCGCGGTCTCCGGCGCTTGGCCCGGCTCGTGCAGACACAGTCAGGCGAGTTCCAAAAGGAGGAACCACGAAATGGCAAAGAATACATCGGTCATTGGAATCTATACGGATCGAACAACCGTATCGGATGCCATCGACGTTTTGCATAAAGAGGGGTATCGGGCGGCGGATATCTCGGTCCTCTCGTCCGACAACCAGGGCTCCAAGGATTTCGGGCACGAGAAACACACCAAGGCGGCCGAAGGAGCGGCGGTGGGGGCGGCAATCGGCGCGGTGATTGGCGCCGCATTGGCCTGGTTGGTTTCCATTCAAACCGTGGCCATCCCGGTTTTAGCGCCGCTCGCCGCAGCCGGACCGGTGCTGGCTGCTTTGGCTGGCGCGGGCGCCGGCGGAACGCTGGGATGGATCGCGGGATTGCTGGCGGGCTTGCCTCTGTCGGAATACGTCGCCAAGCGGTACGCGGGCCGGATCAGGCGCGGCGGTATTCTCCTGTCCGTTCACTGCGACGGCCCGGAGTGGCGGAAACGGGCGGAAAAAACCCTGAAAGACACTGGCGCGCGGGATATCTCCTCCGCTGCGGAAACCGCCGCCGATTTCGGGACGACGGATAAGCCGACCCAGAGGGCCTCGGGGGTCGTCGCGCATCGCGGCGATACGCCTGCCCCAGAGCCGGTCGAATGCGCGACTCCCGAAACCAGGAAATAGGAGACCGCTGCCATGGCGTTGGAACATCGTTAGGCGCGGATTGGTCATCTGCGTGCACACCTAATAGCGAAATCAACGGAGAACTATTTCTATGCAACTGATTCGAGTGATCGGCATTGGCACCCTGTTCGTGCTGTTCGGGACGATAGACCCTGCCTACGCGCAGGAAAAAAAAGGCAAACCTGAGGGGCAGCCGCAACAGCAGCGGGCCCAACAGGCTCCGAGACAGCAACCGCAACAGCAGCGGGCGCAACAGGCTGCGAGACCGCAACCGCAGCAGCAGCGGGCGCAACCGGCTGCGAGACCGCAACCGCAACAGCGGCAGGCGCAACAGGCTCCCAAACGGCAGCCGCAGCAGCAGCGGGCCCAACAGGCTCCGAGACAGCAACCACAACAGCAGCGGGCCCAACAGGCCGCTCCGAGACAGCAGCCGCAACAGCAGCGGGCGCAACAGGCTCCGAAACAGCAACCACAACAGCAGCGGGCGCAACAGGCTCCGAAACAGCAACCACAACAGCAGCGGGCGCAACAGGCTCCGAGACAGCAGCCGCAGCAGCAGCGGGCCGCCCCGCAGGCTCAGCAACGGCGCCTTCCGCAGCAGCAGGCCCAACGTTCCCAGCCGGCCCGGCAACCACCGCAACGTACCCAGCAGCAGGCAGTCGCGTGGCAACAGCAGCGGGGATGGGCAAGAAACGGCGCTTGGCAGGGACATGGTTCGTTGCAGCAGGATCGTGCGCAAAACTGGGCCAGCCAGCATCGCACCTGGGCCCAGCGGGGAGGCTATGGCGGCTATTACATTCCTCAGGCCCGCTTCGATCTCTCTTTTGGGAGCCGCCATTGGTTCCGGATGGGCAGCTTCACGATGTATATGGGGTATCCCCGCTTCTCGTACGGCGGCTTTTCGTTCATGCTCCTGGATCCCTGGCCGGAATACTGGGCGGAAAACTGGTACAACACCGATGACCTTTACATCGGTTATGACGACGGCTACTACCTGTACGACCGCAGGTATCCGGGCGTTGGACTGGCGCTCACGGTCGTAATGTAGCCGGCAGATCTCACTGGCATTTCTCGACCACCACGAAGGTGATGTCGTCGGTTTGCGGCGTGCCCTGAGTGAATTCCGCAATCGCTTTCAACAACTTCCGCTCCAGTGCGTGACTTCCCGCGGGCGCCTCTTGCCGGATGAGATGGAGTAGTCTCTTCTTTCCGAACATTTCTTCCCGCTGGTTCTCCGCGTCGGTGAGGCCGTCGGAATACACCACCAGAATGTCTCCTCGATCGAGACGGAAGCCGCGGGATTCATAAGAAGCGGAATCGAACATCCCCAGGAAATAGGAGTCCGAGGCCAGCTCTTCGATCTTTCCCGTGGCGGAACGGAACAGATAGGCTGGATTATGTCCCGCGCTGATGAATCGCCCCGTGCCGTCCGGGCCCAGGAGAAAAAGAAAGAGCGTCACGAACTGGTAGGGGAGCGATTTTTCGCAAAGCAGCCGGTTCACCCGGTTCAACGCCTCCTGCGGTTCGGTCCCGGAGTGAAATTCCATGCTGAGCGCGCCCAGCACCATCGAGCTCAACAGGGCCGCGGATATCCCCTTACCGGAAACATCGGCCAGAACCCCCATCCATTCCCCCGACTTCAGTTGCAGGAAGTCGTAGAAATCCCCTCCCACATAGCGTGTGGGACTGTTGAATGCATGGATGCGAAAATTCTCGAACTGGGGCAGGGAACGGGGCAGCAGGCTCTCCTGAGTTTCCTGCGCCAGGGCCAATTCCCGCTCGCTCGCCTTTCGCTCCTCCAGGGTTTTCAGACGAATCACCTCGCGGCTGGCTTCGAGTTCCCGGACCGTCTCCTCCAGCACTCGGCTGTAGTTCTTCGTTTCCAGGTGCAACAGGCGCACTTCCAGAATGTTGTGAACGCGCGCGCGCAGCTCGGCCAGGTCGAATGGCTTGCTCACGAAATCCTTGGCGCCGGCTTCGAGCGCGCGCAGCTTGTGCGCCGGCTGCGCGGTGATTACCAGGACCGGCAGATAGCCGTCCTCTTCGATTCCCTTCAGGCCTTCCATCACCTGGAATCCGTCCATGCCCGGCATTTGCAGATCGAGCAGGATCAGCGAGTAGCGGTTCTTCCGGTGTAGTTCGTAGACCTCGTTCGGGTCGGTCGTAGATTCGACGGATCGATAGCCGGCGATGCGCAGCATGCCCTCGAGCAGAAGGACATTGGCTGCCAGATCGTCCACCACCAGGATTCTGGCGTTCAGAATGTCGGCTCCGCTGACCATGACTCCCGTCCCGGCTTACTTGGCATGGCCCGCCTGCTGCCGGGCGAATTCCAGGGCCACGTCCAGCGTCTGCATGAACTCATTGACCTTGATTGGCTTGGTGAGATACCGGAAGAACCCCGCCTCGAGGCCCTTCTCGATGTCGCGCGGCATGGCGTTGGCGCTGAGGGCCACCACGGGAATGTGCGCCGTGGCGGGGTCTTCCCTTAGGATTCTCAGGGCTTCGATGCCGCTGATACCAGGCAGGTTGATGTCCATCAGGATCACCTCCGGCTGGTTGGCGCGCGCCAGTTGGATACCCAGGTTTCCGTCTCTCGCGCTCAGCAGGCGCATATCCGGGCGGCGCTTGACGAGTTGCTCGATCAACATCAGGTTAGCCGGGTTGTCCTCGACGTAGAGCAGCGTGCGCAGAGGCGCGCCGGGCTGAACCGGCGCTTGCGGCTTGGCCGCGGGTTCGGCTCTGTCCACTGCCAGTTGCGGCGCTGTGGCCGAGTTCAGCTCGAACCAGAACACACTGCCCAACCCCACCGTGCTCTCGACGCCGATCTCGCCTCCCATCAGTTCCACCAGCCGCTTGCTCATCACCAGGCCAATGCCCGTGCCTTCCTCAGTAGAGTTCCTCTCTTGTCCCAGTCGGTTGAATGGTTGAAAAAGCTGCAACAGCATGTCGGGAGGCAAGCCCGCGCCGGTATCCTTGACGCTGACGCGAGTGCGTTCCGGGGTGCACCCGCGGTCCACCGCCACGACCACCGTCCCGTTCGGCTGGTTGTACTTAATCGCGTTGGAGAGAAGGTTGATGAGGACCTGCTTCAACCGGGTGCGATCGGCACAGACAAAGCAGGGGAGATCGAATCGGGGGAAGATCATTGTGAGGCCGCGCTTCTGCCCCTGCGGCTCGATCATGGCCTGGCATTCCAGCATGACCTCGGCCAGCGACGTCGGTTCGAGCGACAGCGCCAGCCTTCCGGACTCGATCTGCGCGAGATCGAGGATTTCGTTGATCAGCTCCAGCAGATACCATCCCGCGTGCAGAATCTGATCGATGCTGGCCGTCTGGGAGGGCGTGGGCGGCGGGGAATCGGAGTTGATGAGCTGGGCGAAGCCGAGGATCGCATTTAGCGGCGAGCGAAGCTCATGGCTCATGCTGGAAAGGAAAGCCGATTTCGCGAGGTTGGCTTTTTCCGCCGCGGCCCGGGCTCTCTTCAACTCGACGTTCTGCTCCTCCAGCGCCTGGTCGAGTCGTTTGCGCTCGGTGACGTCGCGCGCGGCGGCGAACACCCCTTGCAGTTTCCGGTCGCGGTCGTAGAAGGTAGTCGCGTTGTAGGACACCACGGTCGTCTTGCCGTCCCGGGCGCGAGCTGTCAGCTCGTAGTTGGTGATCTTCTTCTCCCGCAGCACCTGCTTGATGCCCGCCTCGGCCCGCCCCGGATCGGTGAAGTAGTTCTTGAACGGCGCGCCGATCAGCTCGTCGCGCGTGCAGCCGGTGAGTGCTTCCATCTGCTTGTTGAGGTCGGTGATGATGCCGGCCGGATCGGTGGTCATGATCGCGTCGATGTTGGATTCGATCAGAGAGCGCGTGTAGAACTGCTGGTCGCGCAAGCGCTGATCGAGCTTCATCTGCTCCGCTTCCACCTGTTTGCGCGCGGAATTATCGGTACCGATCAACAGGTAGCCGATGATCGCGCCCTGGTCGTCGCGCAGCGCCGTCACCGACACCACCGCCGGAAAACGGCTGCCAGCCTTGCGGATGTACGTCAATTCGTAGATGTCCTCGATGCCGCGCGAGGCCTTGAAGACCAATGCCTGGAAGCCCGGCGTAATGGTGGTCGAGAGCTCCGCGCTCAAGGCCACCGCGCGGGCGATCAGTTCCTGCGGATCGGAGATGTCGGCCGGGGTGATCTTGTTCACCACGTCGGCGGCCGCGTAGCCCAGCATGCGCTCGGCGCCGACATTGAAGATTTGAATGACGCCTTTTTCGTCGGTGGCGATGCTCGAGAAGTTGGCGCTGTTGAAAATCGCGTTCTGCAAAGCCCCTGTTTTCAGCAGCGCCTCTTCGCGGCGGACCTCGGTGATGACATCCGCCATACCGGCGGCATCCCCGGCGGGGGCCGCTATCGCCAGTGCATTAGCCATGTGGTTCTTCCGTGCACGCGTGATGCCAACCGTTCACAGCAACGCATGCCGGCGATAGAACCAGGTCTTGACGGCTTGCACCAGGAACAGGTATGTCAGGCCCAGCACCGCAATCGCACCCAGCAACGACAGCGGTAATGGGGTAAACCCGAGCAAGGGGCCGAGCGGCGTGTATGGCAGCACGGCGCCAACCGCGGCGACGGCCACGACACTCGTCAGCAACTGCCCGCTGGGACGGCTCTTGAACGGGTTGCCCGCCGTCCGGATCACAAACACCACCAGCGTCTGCGTGGCCAGCGATTCCACGAACCACCCGGTCCGGAACAGCGGCGCGTTGGTGCCGGCGTGGAACATCCAGAGCAGCACCCCGAACGTCAGGAAATCGTAGATCGAGCTGATGGGGCCGATGATCGTCATGAACTGGCGAATGAACGCGATCTGCCACCGCTTGGGCTTGTGCAGCAGGGCCGCATCGACATTATCGCCGGGGACGGCGATCTGCGAAGTGTCGTACAGAAAGTTGTTCAGCAGGATTTGAGTCGGCAGCATGGGCAGGAATTTCAGGAACAGCGATGCCGCCGCCATGCTGAACATGTTGCCGAAGTTGGAGCTGGTCCCCATGATGATGTACTTCATGATGTTGGCGAAGCACCGCCGCCCTTCCATCACCCCGTCGTTCAAGACCCCCAGGTCCTTCTCCAGCAGGATGATCTTGGCGGCGTCTTTGGCCACATCCACGCCATTCATCACCGAAATGCCGACGTCCGCGGTGTGCAGCGACGGTGCGTCGTTGATGCCGTCGCCGATGTACCCGACCACGTGCCCGCGCGCCTTCAGACCCAGAATCACCCGGTTTTTTTGTTCCGGAGACACGCGCGTGAAGATGGCGCCGTGCTCCGCCTGGTAGGCCAGGGCGGCATCGTCCATGGTGTCCACCTGGTCGCCGGTGACGATGCGGTCGGTAGGGAGGCCGACCTGGCGAGCCACCTCCTGCGTCACGTACCGGTTGTCGCCGGTCATAATGACCACGGAAACGCCGTTCTTTTTCAGCGCTTCGAGAACCGCGACAATCCCCTCCTTGGGCGGGTCCAGGAATGCCGCGAACCCGGCCAGCGTCATCTCCCGCTCTTCCGTAAGCGCATATGCGTCCTGCTTCTCCACCTTCCGGACCGCGACCCCCAGCGCGCGGTACCCGTCGGCGCTCAACTTCTTCAAGGTCTCCATCGCCTGGGCCCGCCGGCTTTCGTCGAACGGTTGCGGAGCCCCGTCGATGGTGACGGTCGCGCAGATGGCGAACATGCTCTCCGCCTCGCCCTTGGTAATCAGCAGGTCCTCGCCGCCATGACGCACCACCACGGAAAGCCGCTTCCGGTTGAAGTCGAAGGGGATCTCGTCCACCTTCTCGTACTCCGTAATCGTGGGCCGCGCATATTTCAAGATGGCATCGTCCAGCGGGCTCTTGATGCCGGCTTGGAAGTAGCTGTTCAGGTAGACGAACCGCAGGACTTCGTCGTTGTCCCGGCCCTCCACGTCCACGTGCCGGTCGAGCGCGATCTCGCCTTCCGTGAGCGTGCCGGTCTTATCGCTGCACAGAATCTCGATGCTGCCGAAATCCTCGATGGCCGCAAGCTGCTTCACCAGTACCTTTTTCCGGGCCATCCGGCGCGCACCTTGCGCCAGCGAGATGGTGATGATCATCGGCATCATCTCCGGCGTCATCCCCACGGCCAGCGCCACCGAGAACAAGAACGATTCCAGCAGCGGCCGATGCAACAGCAGGTTCACCATCAGGACGAACAGCACCAGCAGCATCATCACGCGCGTGATCATCAACCCGAAATGGCGTATGCCGCGGCCGAACTCGGTCTCCGGCGGCCGCGTGGCCAGCCGTTGGGCGATGACGCCGAAGGCGGTGTCCTTGCCCGTGCGAACGATCACCGCGGTGCCGATTCCCGTCTGCACGGCAGTCCCCAGAAAAACGCTGTTGCTGGCGTCGGCGATGGTGTGCTGCCCCGCTGCCAGATCGCCCGCCGCCTTGTCGACCGGCAGAGACTCTCCCGTGAGCGCGGACTCGCGCACGTGCAGATCCTTGCTGTCCAATAATCGCCCGTCGGCCGGCGCCAGGTCCCCGGCATTGAGCCGGACGATATCCCCGGGGACCAGCTCCGCGACCGGCAGCTCCTGTTCGTGGCCGTCGCGCACAACGGCGGCGGTGGTAGCCACCTGCTTGCGTATGTCCTCCACCGCATGTCGAGCCTGAAACTCCACGTAGAAGTTCACGACCACGCTGAGCAGGACTATGGCGATGATGATGGAGCCGCCAACCTGATCGCCCAGCACGATGGAAATGGCGCTGGCCGCCAGCAGAATAAGGACCAGGGGATTGGCAAAAAAGCGCAGAAAATTGATCAGAGGAGCGAAGCGGGACTCCGCTACCAGGCTGTTCGGGCCATGCCGGCGCAGCCGCTGTTTGGCCTCGTCGGATGTCAGCCCCGCGGGGGTCGCTTCGAGCAGGACGAGCAGGTCCCGCTGCGGCATATCCCAGAATCGATCTAACGGTTTACTCATGCGGCCTCTCCCTTAGAATTCTACACGCCACGTAGCGCCGGCGATCTTGTCGCCGGTGTCCTTCCCCATCCGGCCGCCCCCGCCGGCGGCATACACCCGCATCGGGCGTTCCGCCGCCGGCGCTACGCCAGGCACATCTGCACGAACTGCCGCCTTCCGTGCAGATTCTGCACTTCGCGCCAGTGAAACTCCCGGCTCCCGACGTGCGCCGGTTGGCCCGCGGTCCGCCATGCAGTTCAACTTGCCGCTTTGGACCCGCGCTTGCAACCATCGATCGCGAAGGAGAAAACGATGCTTTGGACAATTTGTATCATTTTGCTGGTTTTGTGGGCCCTGGGAATGGCCACCTCTTACACCGCCGGCGGGCTGATTCACATCCTGCTGGTTCTTGCTTTGATCGTGCTCGTATTCCGCCTGATTCAGGGGCGCAGGGTGCTTGGTTAGAACCGTCTGCGCAAGCTGCCGGCGATTGGGCAGCGGATTGCTATTCAAGAGTTAGGAGAGTACAAGAAAATGCCTTTGATTAACATTGTCATTGCGCTGATCGTGGTCGGTGTCGCGTTGTGGCTGATCAACAACTTCATCCCCATGGCCGGCAGCATCAAGTCTATTCTGAATCTCGTGGTTGTAATTGCGGTCGCGGTTTGGGTCCTGCAAGCAGTCGGATTGTGGGGACGCGTAACCAGTTACAGGTTCATGCATTGAGCCGGCTCGTGCGTTCGATACTCGTCGCCGGCGTAGTCGCCCTTGCGATTCCCTTGACCGGGCTCGCCCAGTCGTTTGAGACGATGGACGTGAACGACAAGCTCGACTACCACATCAAGCAGTCCGTTGGTCCGTTGGCCATCGTCGGGGATGTGGCGTACGCCGGAATCCTTCAGGAAATCGATACCCCGACGGAATGGGGACAGGGCTGGTCCCCCTACGGCAGGCGCCTGGCCTCGACCGCCGCCTGCTCCGGGATCCATAGTGCTATGGCTTTTGGGTTGGATTCGGCCCTGCACGAGGATCCCCGCTATTTCCGTTCCGTCGCGGGCGGCTTCTGGCGCCGCACGGGACATGCGTTCCGCGGCGTCATTCTCACGCATACGGACCATGGTACCGAGACCTTCTCCCTCTGGCGCTTCGGCAGCGCTTACGGAGCGGCCTACGTTTCCAACCAGTGGTATCCGGGCCGGCTCAACACGGTGGCTCTGGGATTCGCCCAGGGTTCTTTGCAACTCGGGTTCGATCTGGTCCGCAACCTGGCATCCGAGTTCGGGCCGGATATCAAACGGATGGTATTTCGCCGATAATGACGGCTCCGCCCCACGGTCCCCATGTGCTAGCATCAAGCCAGAATGGCTCTAGCCGGTTTGACCAAGCAGCTTGCCCAGCAGGCCCTGTTGGCCGCCACCTCGCCCGCCAAGGAACCGGCCGCGCCCGCGCCGAAGGAGAAGGAGAGCGTCTGCGCCGTCATCCTCGCGCAGATCAACGCCATGCAGAAGGCGCTGAAGGAAGACGAGGAGTTGGTGGTCCTGTTCCACAGCGGCACGGAGAAGATCCGCGTCCTGGAGATCTTTGTGCCGTCGTGGCCGGTGGCCGTGCTCAAGGGCCTGGATGCGGACCGCCATCCGGCGCGCGTCGTCTCGCCCGCGGAACGGCTGCAACTGATCTGCAAGGTGGTCAAAGCGCCGCCCGGCGTCAAGCCGGTGCGCGTGGGCCTGATCGCGCCCAAACCCTGAGGTTCGCCATCGGGCGCGCCCGGCGTTATCCTGTGAGGTTCACCATGCGCCACAAATCTCTCACCCTCTGCTTTACCGCGCTGTGCTTCGCAATCGCGCTCGGCGCGCAACAAAAGAAGGGAGCCGACCTGGGCTTCACCGATACCCCCATCCTGCCCGGCCAAAAATGGCACGTCCACGATCCCGACCGGCCCCATCCTCGCGTGGTGACGCCCGGGAAAGAGCCGGGCGCGGCTCCGTCGGACGCCATCGTGCTGTTCGACGGCAAAGACCTCTCCCAGTGGGATCAGCACGGCAGGGGCGCCGATAGCGCCAAGCTCGTGGATGCGCAATGGAAAGTCGAGAACGGCTACTTCGAGGTGGTCCCCGGCACCGGCGACCTCTACACGCGCGAGAAGTTCGGCGACTGCCAGCTTCACGTCGAGTGGTCCGAACTGCCCGACGTCAGAGGCGCCAGCCAGGCGCGCGGCAATAGCGGCGTGCTGCTGATGAGCCGTTACGAAATTCAAGTGCTCGACCCTTTCAACAATCCCACTTACGCCGACGGCCAGGCGGGGGCGATTTATGGGCAGTTTCCGCCGCTGGTGAATCCGGGCCGCAAGCCGGGCGAGTGGCAGATCTACGACATCGTATGGGAAGCGCCGCGGTTTGAAGGCCAGAAGCTCCTCAAATCGGCGGTGGTCACGGTGTTCTTCAATGGCGTGCTGGTTCAAAACCACAAGGAACCGATCGGCGCCATGGTCTACCGGCAGGTGGCGAAGTACACGCCGCACGATCCCGAGGAGCCGCTCATGTTGCAGGACCACCATGATCGTGTGCGCTACCGCAACATCTGGATTCGCCGCCTGGCCGGCTACGATCTCCCCGAAAAGCCGTAGCGCCGGGCCCAGGGGGCACCCCCTTGCCACCGGTGTTCTTTGCCACAATCAAAGAATGCTCCGCCCCCTCCTGGTGTTGACTTTCGTCTGGTGTTCGGCCCCACCCGCGCGCGCGGCCGCTCCGCCTCTGATGCCCCTCCCCGTCAAGGTGGAAACCGCCGCGGGCAGACTCGCCATCGATGGCAGCTTCAGCGTGGCCGCCACGGGGTCGACCGATCCCCGCCTGGAATCGGCCCTCGACCGTTTCGCCGCGCGAATCTCCCGGCAGACCGGCATCCCCATGCTCGCCGCCCGGCCCGCCGATGCCAGCCGCGCCACCCTGCGCGTGGAATGCGCCGGGGTGCCCTCTGGGCCCGGAGCCGAATACCCGTCGCTGGGCGAAGACGAGTCGTATCAATTGGACGTGGCCCCCGACGGCGCGCGCCTCCAGGCCGCCACGGTTGCCGGTGCGCTCCACGGTCTTGCGACCTTCGCGCAATTGGTCGTGCCCGGCGCAGATGGCTTTCAGGCGGCCGCCATTCACATCGAAGACCGCCCCCGCTTCCCCTGGCGCGGCCTCATGCTGGACGTTTCGCGCCACTGGATGCCCCTCGAAGTGGTCGAGCGCAATCTGGACGCCATGGCCGCCGTGAAGCTCAACGTGTTTCACTGGCACCTCTCCGACGATCAGGGCTTTCGCGCAGAGAGCCTGCGCTTCCCGCGCCTCCAGCAGCTCGGCTCGGACGGCAATTTCTACACCCAGGCGGACATCCGTCACGTGGTGGCCTACGCCCGCGACCGCGGCATCCGCGTGGTCCCCGAATTCGACATGCCGGGCCACACCAACAGTTGGCTGGTCGGGTATCCGGAACTGGCCAGCGCCCCGGGTCCGTACAGCATCGGCCGCACCTGGGGCGTCTACGACGGCGCCATGGACCCCACCCGCGAGGAGACCTACGATTTTCTCGACGCTTTCCTCGAAGAGATGACGCAGCTCTTCCCCGACCCGTATTTCCACATCGGCGGCGACGAGGTGAACGGCAAACAATGGAGCCAGTCCGCTTCCATTCAAGCCTTCGCGAAGGAGCACAACCTGGACGGCACGCCCGGCCTCCAGGCGTACTTCAACCAACGGATTCAAAAATTGCTGCAAAAGTATGGAAAGATAATGGTTGGTTGGGACGAGGTGCTACACCCTGATCTTCCCGCCGACACCGTGGTGCAATCCTGGCGCGGGCAGGCATCGCTGGCCGAGGCCGCCGCCCAAGGCTACCGCGGAATTCTTTCGGCCGGCTATTACCTGGACCACCTGAGTCCCGCCAGCTACCATTACGGCATCGACCCGCTGGCGGACGCCGCGCAGAAGCTCACTCCCGAAGAGGCGTCCCGCATTCTGGGCGGCGAGGCCTGCATGTGGGCCGAATACGCCGACACGGAGACCGTCGATTCGCGCATCTGGCCGCGCGCCGCCGCCATCGCCGAAAGGCTATGGTCGCCCAAGGAAACCGCCGATGTCGATTCGATGTACGCCCGCATGGAAGCCCTGAGCCGGGTGCTCGAGTGGACCGGCGTGCGGCACCGTGCCAACTACGTCCCCATGCTGGACCGCCTGGCCGCCGGCCGCCCCGCCGAACCGGTGCGCATCTTGGCGGACGCCTGCGAAGCCCAGGGACTCGGCCCCCGCAGCCGCGCCATGAAATACTCGAGCCTCACGCCGCTGAACCGTTTCGTGGACGCCGCGCGCCCGGAAAGCGAAAGCGTGCGCGCCCTGGAGCAAGCGGCCGGCAGGTTGGACATCGCGCAATTGCGCGAGCAGTTCACCCGCTGGGCCGGCAACGATGCGCGCTTCCAGCTTCTCGCGGAAGACAATGCACTGCTGGGGGAACTCAAGCCGCTATCGCAGGATCTGTCGGCCCTGGGCTCCACGGGCCTGCGGATTCTGACTTACCTCGAAAGCAGCCAGCCCGCCCCCGAAGATTGGTTGTCCGATCAGGCCAAAGAGCTTGCCCGCATGATTCGACCGAGGAACGAAGTTGTGCTGGCCGCCGTCCGCCCAGTGAAGCTGCTGCTGGACGAGTTGGCCCGCCGGGGGCGGAAGTAGCGCCGGCGGTCTTGCCGCCGGTGGGTTCAGACCCGCACGAAAAGCACCGGCGGCAAGACCGCCGGCGCTACTTCAACCTCTCGGCCACCGCCGCGGCCGCATCCGCCACCGCCACGTCGGTCGATTGCTTCGTCTTCCGCTCCGCCAGCTCCACCAGGCCGTGGCCCAGCTTCTTCCCCACCACGATGCGGAACGGCACGCCGATCAGGTCGGCGTCCTTGAACTTGACGCCGGGACGCTCGTCGCGGTCGTCGAGCAGCGCGTCCAGGCCCAGCGCGAGACAACCTTGATAGATGTTCCGCGCCGCTTCCATTTGCGCGGCGTCGGAATTGTTGGCGGGCGTGATCACCACCTGGAAGGGCGCAATCGACACCGGCAGAACGATGCCGTCCTTGTCGTAGTACAGCTCGATGGCGGCGCTCAAAATGCGCTCGATGCCGATGCCGTACGATCCCATGATGGGCGTCACTTCCTTGCCGTCGGCGTTCAGCACGCGCAGCCCCATCGAGTCCGAGTACTTGTATCCCAGCTTGAAAATGTGCCCGATCTCGACCATCTTGTGGATCTCGAGCGCGGCCCCGCACTTGGCGCACAGGTCGCCCGCGGCCACTTGGCGCAGATCGTGAATCTCCGCCTGAAAATCCTCGCCCAGGGTCGCGTGGCGCAGGTGGTAATCGTCTTTGTTGGCGCCCGCGATCATGTTGCGCCGGCCCACCAGCGCCTGGTCCGCCAGAATCGGCATGTTGTTCACGCCCACCGGCCCCAGCGATCCCGCCGCCGCGCCGAACCACTGCTGAATTTCTTCGGGGCGGGCGGGCCGGAATTCGGGATCGTTGACGATCGCCCCGAGTTTCGTCTCGCTGAGTTGATGGTCGCCGCGCAACATCACCAGCACCGGCTTGCCATCGGCCACCAGCACCAGGCTCTTCATTTGCGAGGTTTCCGGCAGGCCCGTGAACTCCGCCACTTCCGCGATGGTCTTCCGCCCCGGCGTGTGAAACTCCTCGGGCTCGAAGTCGCCTTCGGGATCGGCGATGGCGGGCTTCGCAGGCACGGCCGCCGCCTTTTCCAGATTGGCCGCGTATCCGCAGCCTGGGCACACGGCGACCAGATCCTCACCCGCCTCCGAGGCCACCATGTACTCGTGCGACTGGCTGCCGCCCATGGCGCCCGAATGCGCCTCCACCACTGAATACACCAGCCCGCAACGCTCGAAGATGCGGCAATAGGCCCGGTAATGCTTCTCGTACGCCGCGTCCAGCCCGGCCTGGTCCATGTCGAAGGTGTAGGAATCCTTCATGATGAACTGGCGCACGCGCATCAACCCCGACTTGGGGCGCGCCTCGTCGCGAAACTTGGTCTGGATCTGGTACCAGATTTGCGGAAGCTGCTTGTAACTGCGCAGCTCGCCGCGGGCGATCGCGGTCACCACCTCTTCGTGCGTCATGCCCAGGCACATATCGCGCTGGAAGCGGTCCTTCAACCGGAACATGTTGTCGCCCATGATGTCCCAGCGGCCGGACTCCTGCCACAACTCGGCCGGGTGCAGCGCCGGCAGAAAAATCTCCTGGGCGCCGATGCCGTCCATCTCCTCGCGCACGATTCGCTGGATCTTCAGCAGCGAGCGCTGCGCCAGAAACAGGTAACTGTAAATTCCCGCCGAAAGCTGGCGGATGTATCCGGCGCGCAGCAGCAGCTTGTGGCTGGGGACCTCGGCTTCCGCCGGGTCTTCCCTCAGGGTAGGGATAAACAACTTGCTCCAGAGCATAAGGTTGAAAAGGAAAAACTCAATTCTAGCATGGTAAAATTAGGGTCTTTCCCTTTATGAAGATCGCCATGGCCGCGGACCACGCCGGGTTTGCACTGAAAGAAAAACTGCGCCGGAGACTCGCCCAGGAGGGCCACGAAGTGATCGACTTCGGCGCCAATTCCGCGGAATCTTGCGACTACCCGGATTTCGCCCAGCCCGCCGCGCGCGACGTGGCGCAGGGCCGCTCCGGCCGCGGCATCCTGGTCTGCTCCACCGGCATCGGCATGGCCATGGCCGCCAACAAGATTGCGGGAGTGCGCGCGGCGCCGGCGCAATCCGAGGACGAAGTGCGCATGACGCGCGAGCACAACGACGCCAACGTGCTGACGCTGGGCGCCAAGTACCTGGACGAGGAGCGCGCCCTCGATCTGATTCACGTTTTTCTGAACACGGAATTCGCCGGCGGCCGCCACGCGCGCCGGGTCGCGAAGATCGCCCGGTTGGAGCGGGTTTCCGAGCCGCGAACGTAAGAGAGCGGTCGGTTCGGGCGGTAAGAAAGGTTAACCATGACGGTAACGGAAAGAATGTCGCGGCCCCTGGCCGAAGTCGATCCCGAAGTCTATGAAGCTATCCAGCACGAGGTGGAGCGCCAGCACTCCCAGCTCGAGCTGATCGCCAGCGAGAACTTCGTCTCGGACGCCGTGGCGGAAGCCACCGCCAGCGTCTTCACCAACAAGTACGCCGAGGGTTATCCCGGCAAGCGCTACTACGGCGGCTGCGAGTTCACCGACATCGTCGAGAACCTGGCTCGGGAACGCGCCAAAAAGCTCTTCGGCGCCGAATACGCCAACGTGCAGCCGCATTCCGGTTCCCAGGCCAACCAGGCGGCCTACGCCTCCGTGCTCTCGCCCGGCGACACCATCATGGGCCTCAACCTGGCCCACGGCGGGCACCTCTCGCACGGCCATCCGCTCAACTTTTCCGGCAAGAGTTACAGGGTGGTGCCGTACGGGGTACGCAAAGAAGACGAGCGCATCGACTACGACGAGGTGGAGCGCCTGGCGCGCGAGCACCAGCCCAAGATGATCATCACCGGCGCCAGCGCCTATCCCCGCACCATCGATTTCCCCCGCTTCCGCCAGATCGCCGACGCGGTGGGCGCCGTTTTCCTGGTGGACATGGCGCACATCGCGGGGCTGGTGGCGGCGGGCTTGCATCCCAACCCGTGCCAGTACGCCGACATCGTCACCTCCACCACGCACAAGACGCTGCGCGGCCCGCGCGCCGGCATCATCCTGGCCAAGGAGAAGTACGGCCCGGCCATCGACAAGACGGTGTTCCCCGGCATGCAGGGAGGCCCGCTGGTCCACGTGGTGGCGGCCAAAGCCGTGTGCTTCCAGGAAGCCATGGAGCCGCAGTTCATCGATTACCAGAAACAGGTGCTGGCCAATGCCCGCGCGCTGGCCGAAACCCTCATGGACGCCGGCTTCCGCGTGGTCTCGGGCGGCACCGACACGCATTTGCTGCTGCTCGACGTGTTTTCGAAGGGCCTGCGCGGCAAGGAGGCCGAGAAGGCCCTCGACCGGGCGCGCATCACGGTCAACAAGAACGCCATCCCATTCGACACCAATCCGCCGTTCAACCCGAGCGGCATTCGCCTGGGATCTCCAGCCGTCACCACGCGCGGCTTTAAGGAAGCGGAGATGCGCGAAGTGGGCGCGCTGATTGCGGAAGTGCTCAACAACATCGCGAGCGAAGATGCCATCGCGGCGGTGCGGCGGAAGGTGGACGCGCTCACCCTCCGGTTCCCGCTCTACAATTGGAAGCTCGACGCCGTTCGGGCTTAGCGCGACATGCACATCGTCATCGACGCCCGGCGCATTAGGGATTTCGGCATCGGGACCTATATCCGAAGCCTGATCCACGCGCTGGGCGTCATCGATCGCGTGAACCAATACACACTCGTCAGCGGACCGGCGGAAGCCAAGCTGCTGGCCGGCCTGCCCGGGAATTTTCGCTCCGCCATTTACGCCCGCGACGATCACAGTTTCTTCGATCACCTGGCATTCCCCATTTTTCTAAGGCGCCTCTCGCCCGACCTGGTGCACATCCCTCTGAACCGCGTCCCCCTGCTCATGATCCGGCCCTACGTCGTGACCATCCACGACCTGGCAAACCTGTTCTATGAAGAGAATATCTCTCCCTTGCGGATGCTATTGCGGCGTTACCGTTTCCGGCGCGGCTTGTTGCGCGCCACGCGCGTGATCGCGGTTTCCGAGGCCACCAGGCGGGGCGCGGAGACCGACCTGGGCGTGCCGCCACACTCCATCCGCACGGTCTATAACGCGCCCGACCCGGCCTTCGTCGCCCACTGCGGCGCCGACCGCCAGGAACAGCGGCGCATCATGGAGCGCTACCAGATCGACTATCCCTTCCTGCTCTACGTCGGCAACATCCGCCGCCACAAGAACGTGCCGCGGCTGGTGGAGGCGTTCGCCGTGGTGCGCGGGCAGCTCGCCGCGCATCCCGTCTACAAGGACCTCCGCCTGGTGATCATCGGCGACGTCATTTCGCAGTTCCCCGCCGTGCGGCAGACGGTGATCAAGAGCCGTGTGGAACAGGTGGTGCGGTTTCTGGGATTCGTGCCCTCCGAAACGCTGCGCTGCTTCTACGAATCCGCGGCGGCCTTTGTGTTCCCCTCGCGCTACGAAGGTTTCGGATTGCCGCCGCTCGAAGCCATGGCGTGCGGCACGCCGGTTGTGACCTCCAACGTCAGCTCGCTGCCGGAAGTGGCGGGCGACGCCGCGGTCCTGGTGAATCCCGAAAACGTATTCGACATCGCGCGCGGCATCAAGGAAGCGCTGCTGGACGAAACTCTGCGCGCCGAGCTGATCCGCCGCGGCTACGCGCAGGCCGCGCGTTTCAGTTGGGAAAAGGCCGCCCGCGAAGTGCTCGAGATTTACCACGAAGCGGCGGCCGGCGGGGATTGACAGCCCATGAAACACCAGTGCCACATTTCCATGATTGATCTCACCTGGGCGTGGACGCCGGATCGGAAGCGCGCCTCCCGCCGGGCCTGGCGTAGGTGGGGACCTGCAATACTATTCTAGGAAGAGGGGCTAGGGGAAAGGAAGAATGCTTCGTATTCGAGCTATAATCGCCGCTCTTTCGATCCTCTGGGTGCAGGCGCCTGCCATCCTGGCACAGAGCGGCGATGCCGGCAAGCTGAACCTCAGTACCGGCCGGGACATCTTTCGGGCCGCTTGCGTCGCCTGCCACGGCCCGGATGGGAAGGGCGCGGCGGATACGTCAGTCGGGTTCGAAAAGCCCGCCACGTTCCCCGACTTCTCCCAGTGCGATGGGACCACGCCCGAACTCGATGTGGATTGGAAAGCGACCATTCGGGATGGGGGTCACGGGAGAGCATATTCTCCCATCATGCCCTCCTTCGCCGAAGCCCTGACCTCCCAACAGATGGACCTGGTGATTGCCTACTTGCGCGGATTGTGCCGCGATAACTCATGGCCGCGCGGAGAGCTCAATCTGCCCAGGTCCATCGTTACCGAAAAGGCCTTTCCGGAGGATGAAACGGTGATTACCACCGCCGTCAACGCGCAAGGAACGCCGGGGATCTCCGATGAGTTGGTGTACGAACACCGTTTAGGCGTTCGCAACCAGATTGAGGCGTCGGTTCCGTTCGGCTTTGCGCACGATACCGACAGGTGGTTGGGAGGAGTGGGCGATATCGGGTTTGGGCTGAAACGGGTGTTGTTCTCCAGTCTTCACACCGGCTCGATTCTGAGCGTGCAAGGCGAGGCTATCCTGCCGACCGGGGACAAATCGAAGGGCTTGGGCAGCGGGGTGACCACTTTCGAAGGTTTCGCCGCCTATGGGCAACTGCTCCCCGCGCAGTGGTTTCTGCAAGCCCAGGCCGGCACCGACCAGCCGACCCATACCGATACCGCGCCCCGGGCCTTATTCTGGCGGGCCTCACTGGGCAAAAGCTACCGCCAGGGGATGGGCTTGGGCCGCCTCTGGTCGCCGATGGTGGAGTTGCTGGCGGACCGCGACCTGCAGACGGGCGCCAGGACGAACTGGGACGTGCTGCCTCAGTTCCAGGTGACTCTCAGCCAGCGGCAACACATCCGGGCGGACATTGGAATCCGGATTCCGGCGACCAACACCGTGGGCCGGCCCGTGCAGGTGGTGTTCTATCTGCTCTGGGACTGGTTCGACGGCGGTCTCCTGGAGGGCTGGAAATGATAGGGAGAGCCTGCGTTTCCCTGGCCGCGCTGCTGGCGGCGGCCCTCACGGGAAATAGTGCCGAGCGCCGAACTCCCCTGGAGCCGCGGTTCCAGACGTTGGACCGCTGCATTGCCTGTCACAATCTGCTGCAAACGCCGTCGGGCGAGGATGTCTCGATAGGCTACGCGTGGCGCGCCAGCATGATGGCGAACTCGTCCCGCGACCCATATTGGCAGGCCAGCGTGCGGCGCGAATCCATCGACCATCCGGAGTCGCGGGCGGATATCGAGGACGAGTGTGCCGCGTGCCACATGCCGATGACCCGCTATGAGGCCAAATTGCGCGGGAAGAAGGGTGAGGTCTTCTCCCATCTCCCCTTCGAAGCCGATGCAAAAGATGGGCGCAAAGCGGAAGACGGCGTGTCCTGTTCGGTGTGCCACCAGATCGGGAAAGAAAAGCTGGGAACGCGCGAAAGCTTCAACGCGGGTTTCACGATCGATCCGCCCGCGGCCGAGGATGATCGGCCGGAGTATGGTCCCTACCAGATCGAAAAGGGCCAAATCCGGATCATGCGGACGTCTTCCGGAGGCTACCACCCGACCCAGGACGATCGCATCCGCCGGGCGGAACTGTGCGCGACCTGCCACACGCTCTATACAAAAGCTCTGGGACCGGGGGGCCAGGTAATCGGCGAGTTGCCGGAGCAGATGCCCTACCAGGAGTGGCTGCACAGCGGCTACAAGGACAAGATGAGCTGCCAGAACTGCCACATGCCGGTCATCGACGGAGAGGCGCCCATCACGCGCGTGCTGGGCGTGCTCCGCGAGGGCGTTGCGCGGCATGTATTCGTGGCCGCCAACTTCTTCATGCTGAGACTCCTGAACCGGTTTCGCGACGAGCTTGCAGTGAAGGCGCTGCCGCAGGAGCTGACGGCCGGGGCGGACCGAACGGTGCAGTTTCTGGAGTCGCAGGCCGCGCGCATCTCGATCGAAAGCGTGGCCGTAAGCTCCGGGCGGTTGCAGGCCGATGTGACCGTCGAAAACCTGAGCGGCCACAAGCTGCCGACGGCGTATCCCTCGCGGCGGGCCTGGCTGCACGTGGTGGTTCGCGACGGCAATCACCAGGCCGTTTTCGAATCGGGCCGGTTGAATCCGGATGGGTCGATCGAGGCGAATGATAACGACGCCGATGCCACCCGCTTCGAACCGCACTATGAAGAGATTCGCAGCGCCGGCCAGGTTCAGATTTACGAGGCCATCATGGCCGATCCGAATGGCGCCGTGACCACGGGCCTGCTGACGGCGGTGCGCTACGTCAAGGACGACCGGCTCCTCCCGCGCGGCTTCGACAAAGGAAGCGCGAATCCGGACGTTGCCGTGCTCGGCGAGGCGGCCGGCGACGCCAACTTCACCGGCGCCGGAGACCGGGTGCGGTACTCGGTCGCGCTGGGCAACGCGGAGGGTCCGTTTGAAGTGGAAGCCGAGCTTCTGTACCAGCCGGTCGGCTACCGCTGGGCCAATAACCTGAAGAAGTATGATGCCGCGGAACCCCGCCGGTTCAACGGCTACTACGATTCCATGGGCCCCGCGACGGCGGTGAGGCTCGCCCAGGCGACTCGCTCCCAACCATAGCCACTGAGCCCGTTAGATGCGAACAGTTGCCGGCTTCCGCCACTCTTAGCAAGTGTAGGGACATGACGGAGCCTTGGAACATCGACGGCCTGACGGTGGCGCGTGCGATCGCGGGCGACCGTGAAGTCCTGGGCGCAGTCCTGGCTGCTCTCGAGCGTCCGCTCTACCGGTACATCTCGAAACTGGTCGCGCGCCGCGAGATGGCCGAAGGCGTTCTTCAAGGCAAGGAAGTCTTGAACCTGGACACTCTGGAAACGGCTGCCAACGACGGCATCCCGCAGGAGTGAGAACCTCGTCTTCTCGATTGGATCGACGACCTGCCGCCGGCGAGCCGCGCCGTCATCGTGCTGCACTACCTGATTCCGCCGGGAACGGTGAAGTCCCGGCTGGCCTACGGCCTCGCGCGGTTGCGCGGGGAAAAGGGAAAAGGGGACAGACGCATTTTCCGGAAATCGGGCATCCACGAACGCGGAACGGCGGCACGAGCATACCGACTAAAGGAGAACAATGGGCTACCGCGACCAAACCACGACTCCCTGTCCCAGCGGTGGCGCGAGGGAAGAACGGCTCGAGCCGGCGCGTTGCTGCGGAGTTCGCAGCCGGCTCGCTGGAGGCTGAGTCGGCTATTGGGAAGGCGGTGCCGGACCGGGAGTGGGCGAAAGTCCCCGCCGACTACTTCGCCAGCCTCGGCCTCTACCTCCACGGCGCACCGAAAAAGAAGTGAGGCTGGTTTTCGCGGACACGCTCTACTGGGGTGCGGCACTTCATCCACACGATCGGTACCGCGCGCAGGTAATCCGCGCTCGGGAGGCGCTTGGAGAAGTCCGCCTGGTTGCCACCGACGAGGTGCTACTCGCAATACTGTTCATCCTGGCGTGAAGCCCGACCGGGCGACAGAACATAGCCCAAGGCGTCAGCCTCGGGAAAGGGATGAACGACCGAAAAGCCCCGGAACGGGGCGGAAGAGCCGGGGCAGAGGATCTTGCCCCCTCCGGGGCTGAATCGTCTTCGTGCCTATTCCCACGGCCTGCGCCGTGGGCTACAGTCTACCGCTCCTGCGGGGCCGGCTTAAGTGAACCGTATTGACCCTAATCAAGGTTATGGCGCGCCGCCACCCGCCGCCGCGCTTCCACCCACGCCGGGAAGACTTCGGGGTTCTCCAGCCAGACCAACATCCACTTAGCCATCTCTTCCTTGCGCGCCTTCTGTTCCGGCGCGGCGCCCCGGCTGCGCGCCTGGAAACGGGCGCGGTCCTTGGCGCCGATCACCTGGCGGCGGCAATAGCGGGCGCGCTGGCGGTCGCCGGCCGCCATGGCTTCCGCGTAGACGCGCAGCATCTCGCGGAGCGATTGCTCGAGCTCTTCGAAAGTGTGCTGGCGAATGCCGGCGTATGGCTGCTCGAAGGGAAGGCCGGTCGCGCGCAGCAACTCCCGCAGGTAGCTCTCGGATACGGGCGCGAACCGTTCAAGCAGATCCTTCCACAAGGCTTCTGTGATGGCGGGCGGTTGCTCCGCGGCCAGATACTCGCTCAACTGCCGCTTGACGGACTTACTTCTTTCTCTTGCTGGCACGGCGGAACCTGTCGGCGGCGGCTTGGTGCGCCGCGATGTTGCTGGAGAACTCGTGCGCGCCCGAGTCGCCGGGCCGCAGCACGAAATAGAGAGCGTCGGTATGCTCGGGGGCGTCGACCGCGCGAATGGAGGCGAGGCTGGGGTTGGCGATCGGCCCCGGCGGCAGGCCGGCGTGGCGATAAGTGTTGTAGGCCTGGTCGCTATCCAGGTCGGACCGGTGGATCACACCGTGGTAGCGGCCATCCAGCAGCGCGGCGTAGATGGTGGTGGAGTCGCAATCGAGCTTCATCCCGATGCGCAGCCGGTTTTCGAAGACGGCCGCGATCTTGGGGCGCTCCTCCGCCAGTTTGCTTTCCTTCTCCACCAGCGAAGCCAGCGTCACCGTGCTATGTACGCCGGTGTTGCGGTGCAGGCTGCCCCACTCCGCGCGGAACTTCGCGGTCATCAGACGGCACAAGCCCTCCGGCATAGTGTGGCGGCTGAGCCTGTAGGTGTCGGGAAAGAGGTAGCCTTCCAGGCTGGGAGCCAGCGGGTCCAGGTCGCGGATGAGCGCCGGGTTGCGCGCCGCGGCCAGGAACCGGCTGGCTTTGAAAAGGCCGAGATCTTCGACGGCGGCGGCGATATCGAACATGTTCTGGCCTTCAGGCACCACCAGCTCGTAGTAGAAAATGTCGCCGCGCGCGATGCGGCCGAGCACTTCGACGGGCGAGGCCGGGTGGTCGAAGCGGTATTCGCCCGCCTGCAACACGCGTCCGCGCTTCACCAGGCGCGCCAGCAGGAAGTCCCAGCGGCTGCGCACCACGCCGGCCTGAGCCAACATGCCGGCCATGGTCGCGGTGGAAGCGCCGCGCGGAATATCGACGAAGGTTTCGCCCTGGAATCCCTGGTAGGGGCGGATCAGGCGGAAGGTCAGGAAGCCGCCCGCGAGAATCGCGAGCAGCGGGAGAAGAACGGTGGTCCGCGCGAGCCTCATAGGGAATCCAGGTAGCTTTGCAGGAGGATGACGGCGGACAGCCGGTCCACGGCCGCCGCGCGTTTCTCGATGCTGATGCCGCTCGAGCGGAGCACGCGGCCGGCCTCCACGCTGGTGAGACGCTCGTCCCACAGCTTCACGGGAAGACCGGTGCGCTTTTCCAGCGCCTGGGCGAACTCCCGCACCCAGCCGGATTGCCGGCCTTCGTCGCCCCGCATGTTGATGGGGTTGCCCATCAGGATCAGACCGGCCTGGCGCTGGCGGACGAGTTGCTCCAGGGCGGCGAGGTCGGTGCGCTTGTTGACGCGCACCAGGTTGGGCAGGCCCTGGGCGGTGATGCCCAGGGGATCGCTGATGGCCAGTCCGATGCGTTTCTTGCCCAGATCGAGGGCCAGGATTCGGGATTGCACGGGCGTCAAATCAATTTCATTATAGACGGCGGCGTGCTACATTCGAGACAAGGCCGTCTTGCGCCGTGGCGCTCATCACCAAACCTTTCAACAGCACGACCGAGGCCGCACACCAAGCGCGGCGCCTGGCTTCGCCCATTGTGGCGATGGGTGTCATCGTCGCCATCTTGTACTTTGGGCGCGTGCTGTTCATCACCTCCATCATCGCCGTGACCATCGCGTTTATCCTGGAGCCGTTCGTCGGGCTGTTGATGCGGATCCATCTTCCCCGGAGCCTGGCGAGCTTCGTGGTATGCAGCGTGGCGCTGCTGTTTCTTTACGTGGCCGGGCTCGGCGCCTACTCGCAGCTCGCCGGCCTGTACGAAGACCTGCCCAAGTACGGCCAGCGCATCGGCGATATTGTAGACGGCGTCCAGCAGAGGATTTCGAACCTGGAAGATCAGACCTACCGCATGCTGGTTCCCGCCCGGCAACGCCAGGAGGAAGAGGAGGAGCGGCTGCGCGCGCAGCAGCCGAAGAAAAAGAGCGCGAAGAAAGGGGCCGCGACGGCGCCCGAGCCGCCCACCGGGCCCGCCGCCATCCAGGAGGTGCGGATTCACCCGGAGCGCACGGCCGTTGGCGACTACATCCAATCGCACCTGAGTTCGTTCTACCAGATCCTGCTGATGGCCTCCTTCATTCCCTTCCTGGTGTACTTCATGCTGAGCTGGCGCGACCACATCAACCGCAGCTTCCTGCAATTGTTCCACGGGGAAGACCGGCTGATTGCCGCGCGCAGTATGCAGGGGGTCGCGGTCATCGTGCGCGCGTTCGTGGTGGGAAACTTTCTGCTGGGAGTGCTGCTGGCCAGTCTGAGCTCGGTGGTTTTCTGGGCGATGCGCCTGCCGTATCCCCTGCTGGTGGGGCCATTGAGCGGTTTCATGAGCCTGGTGCCGTACGTGGGCCTGCCGCTGGCCGTGATTCCCCCGCTGTTCGCGGCGCTCGGGATCAACACCGTGCCCATGTACGTGGCGGTGGTGGTGGTGGTGGCGATGCTGCACCTGATCGCGCTCAACCTGCTGTATCCCAAGATTGTGGGGTCTCGCGTGCATCTGAACCCGCTGGTGGTCACGTTTTCCCTCATGATCTTCGGCTTTCTGTGGGACGCGCCCGGCCTGCTGCTGGCCATTCCGCTGACAGCGGCGCTCAAAGCGGTCTGCGACAACGTCAAGGGTCTGCGGCCCTTCGGGAAATTCCTGGGCGACTGACCGCCGGTGGCGCGATTTCTGATACCCTAATCCTGATCGGCGGACTCGCCGATCGACCGAACATGGGCAAGCTCTACTACGGCGACAACCTGACGGTTATGCGGGGTTGCATCGACAGCGAGAGCGTGGACCTCATTTACCTCGACCCGCCGTTCAACAGCCAGGCGACATACAACGTCCTCTTTCGCAGCACCGCTGACGAGCAATCCCGCGCACAGATTGAGGCCTTCGAGGACACTTGGCACTGGGGCGACGAGGCGGAGCTGGCCTTCGATGGCGTGATGGTGAGCGCGAATTCTGGTGCCGCAGAACTGCTCAGGGCACTCCGGGCAATTCTAAAAGAGACCGATATCATGGCTTATCTGTGCATGATGGCCGTTCGGATTATGGAACTCCACCGCGTCCTGAAGCCGACTGGCAGCCTGTACTTGCACTGTGATCCTGCCGCCAGCCATTATCTGAAGATTATTCTGGACGGCGTGTTCGGAGCGCCCAATTTTCGAAGTGAGATCATCTGGCGGAGGACGAACTCTCATAATAAACTGAACCGCCAGTACGGCCCTATCCACGACACAATTCTGTTCTACGGGAAGACGGATGATGCAGTGTTTCACCCCGCAACCCGACCATACACTAGAGCGTACATTGAGGACCGTTTTACGCACACCGATGCGCATGGGCGCTACCAGACGAACTACCTGACCGGCCCCGGTGTGCGCAAGGGAGAAAGCGGCAAGGAGTGGCGGGGGTTCAATCCGACTAAGGCCGGAAGGCATTGGGCCGTGCCGCTATCGCTCCGAGAGTTCCTGCCAAATGGAGGCAAAGATGCCTCCAGCCACGAGCAACTGGAAGAGCTCTATTCACAAAATCTCATCGTGTTTCCGAAGAAATCCGGAGGGCAGCCGATGTACAAACAATACGTCGGCGCCGGTGTTCCCTATCAGGATATCTGGGCCTATCAGCCGAACACGAGCGGCGTCCTGTATGAATCCAAGGAGCATATCGACCAAGATGTGAAGTATCTAGAGGACGAGGAAGAAAAGTTGGGGTATCAGACGCAGAAGCCCGTCGGCCTCCTGAAGAGAATTATTCGGACATCCTCCGATGAAGGTGCCACGATATTGGACCCGTTCTGTGGTTGCGGAACGACGATCCATGCGGCTCAAAAGCTCAAGCGTCAATGGATTGGCGTCGACATAACCCACTTGGCAATATCTCTAATTGAAAAGCGCCTGAAGGACGCCTTCCCTGGCATCCAATACGAGGTTCACGGTACACCAACGGACCTGGATGGCGCGCGGGATCTAGCCGCACGAAGCAAGCATGAGTTTCAACTGTGGGCCGGATCACGGGTGAATGCCGTACCTTTCCGGGGCGGAAAGAAGGGGGCCGATTCTGGCATCGACGGCTTGATCTACTTCAAGCCGGAAGGAAAGACCACCGAGAAGGCTATTGTTTCTGTCAAGGGCGGCGAGAACGTGAACGTCGCCATGGTACGGGACCTGGCGCATGTGGTGGACCGCGAGAACGCAAAGATCGGCGTGTTCATAACCCTAGCGGAGCCGACTGGACCAATGAAGACCGAGGCGGTTAAGGCGGGTTTCTACAAAACGCTGTACGGCAAGTACCCCAAGATCCAGATTCTGACGATTCGCGAACTGTTCGACGGAAAGCAGCCCAAAATCCCGCTGGTCGACCCGGCGGCGTTCAAGAAGGCGGCGAAAGAAAGGGTAGGCGACCAGAATCCGTTGCCGTTTTGAGCCACCCCCACCCCGGCCCCCGCAAGCCCGCTTCCTGCTAGACTCGGATTCTCGGCACATGTCCGCAATTCCGGAATCGGCAAGACTCTTCATGGCGGGGACCGTCGAGCGGGCCCGCAGGCTGAAAAAGACCATCGCCTTCCCGGAGGGAGGCGATGCGCGCGTGCTCGAAGCCGCGGCGCGGCTGGCGCGCGAGGGCGTGGTAAAGCCGGTGCTGATCGGCGCCCGGCCCGCCCACGCGCCGGAGGGCGTGGCCTTCGCCGACCCGCCGAATTCCCCGCTGCTCGCGAAGTACGCCGCGCTCTACTACGAGCGCCGGCGCGCCAAGGGCATCACCCAGATGGAGGCCGCGGAAATCGCCCGGAAGCCGCTCTACTTTGCCGCCCTGATGGTGGCGGCGGGCGACGCCGATGGCAGCGTCGGCGGCGCCGCCAACAGCACCGCGGAAACCGTGCGCGCGGCCCTCCACTGCATTGGGCCGCACCCGCGCGCGAGGCTGGTCTCGGGCGTCTTCGTCATGGCGCTCCAGGACCGCTCGCAGGGTCACAACGGGCTGATGGCGTTCGCGGATTGCGCGGTGGTGATCGACCCCACGTCGATCGAGCTTGCCGACATCGCCATCGCCACGGCCGAGAGCGCGCGCGTCCTGCTCCATACCGAGCCGGTGGTGGCCCTGCTCAGCTTCTCCACCAAAGGCAGCGCCAGGCACCCGCAAGTGGACACGGTGGTGGAAGCGCTGGCAATGTTGCGGGCGCGCGAGCCGGATCTTAAAGTGGATGGCGAACTGCAAGCCGACGCCGCGGTGTCGTTGCTGGTGGGCCAATCGAAAGCGCCGGGATCGCAGGTGGCGGGGCGCGCCAACACGCTCATATTCCCGAACCTGGCCGCCGGCAACATCGCGTACAAGCTGCTGGAGCGGCTGGGCGGCGCGGCGGCCATCGGACCGTTCCTCCAGGGACTGGCGAAGCCCGCCAACGACCTCTCGCGAGGCTGCTCGGCGGAAGACATTTTCAATGTCGCGGTGGTCACGGCGTTGCAGTCGGAGACGGCGTAATGCCATGCTGCCGTTCCGGCTGGTCTACGACGAACAGTACGACTTACACCTCGGAAACCACGTCTTCCCCTCGAAAAAATACGGGTGGCTGCACGACCGGCTGATCCGCACGCGGTTCGCCACGGCCGAGGATTTCGTGGCGCCGGAGCCGGCGGCGGACCAGGATATCCTGCTGGTGCACGATGTGGAGTGGGTTGCGAAACTCCGCAGCGGCACGCTCTCCTATCAGGATATTCTGCGCCTGGAAATTCCGTATTCCCGGCAGATGGTGGAGGCGTTCTGGCTGGCGGCGGGCGGCACCATACTGGCGGCCCGCCTGGCGCTCCATTCGGGCCTGGGGTTCAACCTGGGCGGCGGATTTCATCATGCGTTTCCGGACCACGGCGAGGGCTTCTGCGCCATCAACGATCTGGCGGTGGCCATCCGGCGATTGCAGCGCGACGGCGCCATCCGCCGCGCCATGGTGGTGGATTGCGATGTCCACCACGGCAACGGCACCGCCGCGATTTTCGCCGGCGACCACTCCGTGTTCACGCTCTCCATTCACCAGTTCGACAATTATCCGACCGAGAAGCCTCCCTCGAGCCTGGACATTCACCTCGCGGACGGGGTTGCCGATGCGGAATATCTTCACCGGCTGGGGGACGGGTATCGCGCGGCGCTGGCCATGTTCAAACCGGAGTTGGTCATGTACGTGGCGGGCGCGGACCCATTCTATGCGGACCAGTTGGGCGGATTGTCGCTCACCTTCGAAGGTCTGATGGAGCGGGACCGGCTGGTGATCTGGACGGCGCTCACTCACGGGATTCCGGTGGCCGTGGTGCTGGCGGGCGGCTATGCGGAGAGCGTGGAAGACACCATCGCGATTCACGCCAACACCGTGGCCGTGGCCAAGGAAGTGGTGGAGAAGGTGCGGGGCGGGGGCCAGGGGAATCTACTCGTACCTTAAGGCCGTCATGGGGTCCACCCGCAGGGCGCGGCGGGCCGGGAGATATCCGGCCAGCCCAGCGACGCTGAGCAAGATCGCGACCGTGCCTGCAATCGTTAGCGGATCGGCCGTACTGATTCCGAACAGCACCGACCTCGCGTACCGCGCCGCCCACAGGGCCAAAGGGACTCCGGTTGCGATGCCCGCCAATGTGAGCCAAAGCGTCTCGTGCAGCACCAGCCACAGAATGTGATCGCTCCGCGCGCCTAGCGCCAGCCGGATGCCAATCTCGGCCGTGCGGCGCGCCACCGCGTAGGCCATCAGGCCATAGAGACCGATGCAGGCGAGCAGCAGCGCGAGAACTCCGAAGAAGCCGGAGACTGTCGCCAGCAGTCGCTCCTCCATCAATGACTCTTCCGTTTGCGCGACCAGTGTTTTGGCGCGGAACAGCGGCAGATTTGGGTCCACGGAAGCAATCTCCCGGCGCACTTCGTCCAGCAGGTTGGAGAGGGAGCCGTACCGCAGCTCGAAGGAAACGAACCCCCACCCGAACTCCTGATCCCGGCCGTGTTGGAAAAGTGGGTGATAGAGCAGGGGCCTCGGCTGGTCGCGCGCGCCGCTGTACAGCGAATCCTTTACGACACCCACTATGGTGGCTAAACCCAGCCGGTGGCCGAGCGGATTCTGGTTCGGGAAAGCGCTCTTGGCAAGGGACTCGCTGACGATGACCACCTTGGGCGCCGTTTCGTTGTCGTGCGGCTCGAAATCCCGTCCCGAGAGGACCGGCGTCGAGACAGTGGAGAAATAGCCGGGACTCGTAGCATTCCACGCGACGCGGATGACATCGCTTTCGGGCAGATTGCGGCCATCGATTTCGTTGACCATATCAAGCAGATAGAACTGGTCGTCCACCGGGCGGACTACGGAGGCGCTGGCGGACTTCACGCCTGGAAGGACCTGTAACCTTCGGAGAATTTCGCGATAAACCGCACCGGCGCCGTCGCTCGGGTAGCCCGCGAGTTTGGCGTCAACCGAGAACATGAGCACGTTCTCGCGGTCGTATCCTACATCCACGTTCCAGACCTTCTGGAGCGTGCGCACGAATAGTCCGGCGCCCGTGACAAGGACCACCGAAAGCGCAACTTGCGCCACCACCAAGGTACGGTCCAGCGTGTGCGAGGATCGGCCCGCCGGGCGCGTCCCTTCTTTCATGAGGGGACCGGGATCGGCCCGGGTGCTGCGCACCGCGGGCGCCAGGCCGAAGAGAATCCCTGTGAGCAGCGACACGGCGGCGGCAAAGGCGAAGATCCGCCAGTCTGGATACACGGCCAGTGGCAGCGGCGAATCCCCGCTCGAGATCATGCGCACCAGCGCCAGGCTGCCCCACCACGCCATCGGCGCCGCCAGAAAGCCGCCGGCCAATGCCAGAACCATGCTCTCGGTGAGAAGCTGCCTCACCAGCCGTCCGCGGCTGGCTCCCAGCGCCAGTCTTACCGCCATCTCGCGGCGCCGGTTGGAAGCGCGGGCCAGCAGCAGGTTGGCTATGTTGGCGCACGCCACCAGTAACACGATGACCGCCACCGACATCAGCAGCTTCAAGGGGAATGCGTAGCTGTCCCGCAGGCCGCTCGCCACGCCCCTCGCGGCTGACCGGAGCACCAGGTGGCCTTCGCGAACGAAGCGCTGCACGTTTTCCATGCCGCTGAGCTCCGAGATGGGTAGCTGCTCCGCCAAAAACCGGTGGTGAATCACATCGAGCTCGGCCTGCGCCTGCTCGCGCGAGACTGCCGGACGGCGCCGCCCCGCAATCAGCAACCAACTCGACGAAAAAGGGTCCGTCCATCGCTTGCGGTTGGGCTTGAGACGATCCAAAGCGTGCAGCGGCACCCAAATGTCCGGGCTGCTTCCGACCGCGATTCCCGAAAACTCCGGAGGGGTGATGCCAATCACCGTGAAGGGAACCTGGTTGACCGTGATCGCGCCCCCGATGACGGAAGGGTCCGCCCCAAATCGATTGCGCCAGTAGCGATCGCTGATCACGGCTACGGACGCACCCGCCCGGTCTTCGCCTGCCGAGAAGAATCGGCCGTACCGCGGCCTGACTTCGAGAACGGAGAAGAAGTTATCGCTCGAAGCGTTGCCTTGGGCGATTCCGGATGTTCCATGGAACCCAACGTTAAGACGCCCAAGTCCCGCCCAGCCGAAGATGCCGGAGAGTGTCTTCGACTGCGCTTGAAAACGCTCGAGCTGCGGGTAGCCGTACGATTCCCGGCTGCTGCTGCTTCCGGTTTCCCACAGTGGAAGGGTATTTGTGAGTTGCACGAGCTGCTGCGGATCGGCCACCGGCAGAGGACGTAAGACGACGGCATTCAGCAAGCTGAAGATCGCCGTATTGGCGCCGATCCCCAGCGCCAGCGACAAAATGGCCGCGGCTGCAAATCCCGGGTTTCTGCGCAACATGCGAGCGGCGTATCGCAGATCCTGCCACAAGCGCTCCCACCATGTCCATCCCCACATGGCGCGGGTGTCCTCCATCAACAACGTTACGTTTCCGAGTTCCCGCCGTGCCGCGTATTTCGCCTCTTCCGCCATCAACCCGGCAGCCTCCGCTTCTTCAGCTTCCTCTTGCAGGTGAAACTGCAATTCGTCGCGGAGTTCCGCTTCCTTTCTGCGTCGCTGAGCCAGCCAGCCCAGCTTGCGGAAAATCTGGTTCATACAGGCTCCCGATTGAGTGGATTCAATACCAGTCCCATGGCCCGGGAAAACGTTTCCCATTTCGTCTGTTCAGCCTGCAACTGCTTCCGGCCCTGATTCGTCAGGCGGTAGTATCTCGCCCGCTTTCCTCTTTCCGACAGTTCCCATTCGGCCGCGATCCAGCCGTGAGCCTCCAGCCGGTGCAGGGCCGGATATAACGATCCGGTTTCCACCTGGAGCAGGTCCCCGGATGTCATCTGAATGTGCTTGGCGATGGCGTGCCCATGCGTTTTTCCCAGAAGCAGCGTTCGCAGGATCAGAAGGTCGAGAGTCCCTTGGAGAAGCTCCACGCGAGACGTTGGTTGCATATTCATTCTGTAGACAGTCTACTATCTTTTCGGTTGTCACGTCGCACCAACCCCTCGTTTCCTCCGCCATCGCAGCGGTCGAGATGCTGTGCGCGGTTTGCCGGAAAGAATCCGTTGGCGATCTGAAGAGCGGCGGCGCCCTTGCCACGTACCAGAAATTCGTCGGCGATTGCAGGGTGGGCCGGATCGTGCTGGTCCCTTACGGCGCACAGGTTTTCACGGCCGCGGAGGAGATTGTCCGGCTGGCTTTCCGGCGGGCGCGGCCAGTAATGGTCCGGAGTCTGGACGCGATTGTGGGGCAGCTTGGCAAGCTGCGCGCCGGTTGTTTACCGGCGCAACGCGGCGGGTTGCCAACCTGCCGGCGCTATCCAGATTGACAATCTCCCTCACACGCAACCCAGCCAGCCGGTGGAACGTCATAATGGTCGGATGGGTTTCGCCGCCCGACTTCCGTTGGTGATCGCCGCCGCTGCCGGGTTGCTCGGCGCTCAATCCGGCGCTCCCACGGTTCAATCCGAAACCGCACCCAATCTCAAAGCCCTGATGGCGCGCGGGGTGGAGGCTTACGATGCCCGGAACGATACCGTGGCGTTGGGAGTTTTCCGCCAGGCCGCAATCATGGGTGACGTGGACGCCATGATGTACCTCGGCGTGATGTATGGAACCGGCCGCGGCGTGAACGTGGATTACGCGTCGGCCATGGCCTGGTTCCGCCACGCGGCGGATGCCAATAACAGTCAGGCCATGTGCAACATCGGTCTCTTGTACCTGCAGGGGCTGGGCCTGCCGAAAAGCTACAGCGAGGCCATGACCTGGTTCGCCAAGGCCGCGTCTTTCGGCAACGCCGAGGCCATGTTCAACGTCGGCGTGCTATATCGCGATGGCCTGGGTGCGCCCGTGAACTATGCCGAAGCCATGAAATGGTTCCGCAGGGCCGCGGGCGCGGGGGATATCATCGCCGCCAACGCCATCGGCGTGTTGTACCAGCAGGGTCTCGGCGTCCCCGTGGATTACGCCGAGTCCATGAGTTGGTATCGCCGCGCAGCCGATGCGGGCAACGATACGGCCATGTACAACGTCGGCGTGCTCTGGGAAGGCGGACTCGGGATGACCGCCGACCGCGAACAGGCCATCATCTGGTATCGCAAGGCCGCCGCCGCCGGGAATGAACCCGCCAAGGCCGCGCTGAAAAGTCTCGGCGTCAAGGACTGACCCCTCGGCCTCGCCGCGCCAACGTGGTTGCCAGGCTCTTTCGAGCGGCATCGAAGTCCGGTTTGATCCGAAGGGCTTCCGAAAACTGCGCGATCGCTTCGTCGAGCCGCCCCGCGCTGGCAAGTAACATCCCCAGCGTGTTGTGTACGCTCGCATCCGCGGGCTTTAACCGGGCCTCGGCGCCGAACTGGGCCAGCGCTTCGTTCAGTCTTCCCCGGCTCATCAGAGCGAATCCCAGGCTATGGTGAGCCTCGGCGTGGTCGGGCCGCAGCCGGATGGTCTCGAAAAACTGGGCCATCGCTTCGTCCGTGCGTCCCACCGCGGCCAACATCCTTCCCAGGTCGTAGTGCCCGTCGGCATACTCCGGCCTCAGTTGGACCACTTCCCAAAACTCTCTCATGGCTTCGTCGGTGCGGCCCTGGCTGAGTAAAAGCGCCCCATATCCGGAATGCGCTTCCACATTGTCGGGCTGGAGACTGAGCGCTACCCGATATTCCCGCTCCGATTCATCGGCCTTCCCCATCCGCCTGAGGATCGTCGCCAGGTTGACATGCGCTTCCGCGTAATTAGGCTTGATGCGGAGCGCCTCGATCACGTGGCCCCAGGCTTCTTCATTCCGCTTTTGTGCCACATAGTAAGCCGCCAGGTTGTTGTGCGCGATATGGTTGCCGGCCGTGACCTCGACGGCGTGCTCAAAAAGCGTCCCGCTATTGGCCCAGTATCGCAACTGGAGCCAGGTCAGCACCAGGCAAGCCGAACAGGCGGCGACCGCCGAGACGGCCACCACGGTCCTGGCGCGTGGATACCGCTTGACAAAGTCCGCCGCCCCCCAACTCAGCATGATGGTCAGCCCCACCATCGGCAGGTACATGTACCGATCCGCTGAGGACTGCCCTCCCACCTGGACGAACCCGATCACCGGCACAAGCGTCCCGAGATACCAAAACCATCCGACCGCCAGATACGGGTGCGGGCGAAACCACCGGAGCACCAGGACCGAGATGCCCGCCAGCGCCACGCCCGCCGCCACCGCATACCATACGGGTAAATCGCGGGAATACGGGTAATACACGGCCAGTTTCGCGGGCCAGAGCATCCTGGCAATGTACACAATGTACGTCACCAGAGCATTCGCAATCCGCGAACCGGCGGGCAAGGAACCGAACGACCGGACGGCGTGCCCCTGTTGTTGCGCCGCGTACGTAGCCAGAGACGCGCCGGCCGCCAGCGCGAAAAATGGCAACTTTTCCCAGAGAATGGCGAGACGCCTGGCGCGGCGGAGCGGCCATACATCCAACAGCAGCAGCACAAATGGCAGCGTGACGATCATCGGCTTGGCCATCAGGCCGCCACAGAATCCGAGCAGGACAAGCACATACCGGCCCAGGCCGGGCCGTTGCGCATAGCGCGCGTAGCACCATAGCGTCAGGAACCAGAAAAATGCGCAGAGAACGTCCTTCCTCTCCGCGATCCAAGCTACGGATTCGACATGCAGGGGATGGAGAGCGAAAAGAAAAGCCACCAACGCGCTGCGCCAGAGGGCTCCGGTCATCCGTTTCAGGGCGGCGAACAGAAGCAAGCTGGCCAGCGCGTGAAACAGCACATTGGTCAGGTGATGCCACCCGCTGCGCAGCCCGAAGAGCTGGCAAGCCGCCATGTGCGAAACCCATGTCAGCGGAAACCAGTTGGAGGCGTCGTAGGAAGTGAACGCCCAAACCAGGCCGTTCCACGTCAGTCCGGCACGCACGTGGTTGTTTTCGCCGATGTACTCCGGGTCGTCGAAGTTGACAAAATCAAAATGCCGGACCTGGCTGTACACCGCGAAGGTGGCGAGAAACAGCAGCAGGTAGACGCACAGCACGCGCGCTGAGTCGTGCTCGCGAGCCGGGGCGGGCGCCTTGCCTTCCGCCGGCCCGGGGCGAACCTTGGTTGGACGTTCTGGCTCGTTTCCTCACGAATACCTGCCGCCATTACGGCAGCTCTCCGAAATCGTAGTATTTGTGGGTCACGCCGGCCGCCGAAACGGTCACCATGCGCAGGCCCGATCGCGCCGGGGGCACGGGCTTCCCCACCGGCCCGGTGGTGATCATCTCCAGTTCGCCGTCGCGCGCGTCTGACGTGCTGTGGTAGTGGCCCGCGAATACCTGCTTCACGCCGTACTCGTGCAGCATCTTCAGATAGCGCTGGCGGGTTTCGCGCGGGATATTCTCGTACCGGTCCTCTTCGTTCGCATCTTTCAGGAAAAACGGAATGTGCTGGAACACGATGAGGTGTTTCGCCCCGTCCCGCTGCGCTTGGGCCAGCTCGGCTCGGAACCACGCCTCCATTTTGGCGGCTTCCCCGGGAACGTTCTGCGCGCCCTTCTCCAGGTTCGAATTGAGCGCGATTCCGGTAATGTCACCCACGCGGAACGTATAGTAGTCCGGCCCGAACTCCTCGCGGTATTTCGCCAGCGATTCCTTGGTCGGCTCGTTTCCCACGTCGTGATTCCCCGGCATCAGGAAGAGGCGGATGCTCTTGTCCAGCTTGCCCGCCACGCGCTTGAATTCCGCGATTTGCGCCGCGTTTCCCGCCTCGTTGACCAAGTCGCCCGTCACCACCACGAAGGCGGGCTTGAGGCGGTTGGCCGTGGCCACCGCAAACTCGAAGTTGGCGGTCTCCTGCGCGAACCCTTGGTTCCCTGTGTACATCCCGAACTGCGGGTCGGTCATCTGGATAAACGTCTGCGCCGCGAGCGTCGCCGCAAACGCCAGCGCCAATAGAATCCGTCGCATCATAGACTCATCCTACGATGTTCTCGCCGCCATCCACGTGTATGGTGTTGCCGGTCATCCAGTAAGTGGCCGGGTGGCACAGCGCCGCGATGCACCTGGCCACGTCTTCCGGCACGGTCAGCCGCTGGTGCGGGTTGCGCTCGCGCGCGATCTCCAGCAGCTTCTGGTAGCCGGGAATCGCGCGCGCCGCGGGGGTGTCGGTCGCGCCCGCGAGTATGGCGTTGGCGGTGATGCCGGCCGGCGCCAGCTCCAGCGCGAGCTGCCGGATGTGCGCCTCGATAATGGCCTTGGCCGCGCTCACCGGCCCGTAATTCGGAATGGCCCGCGTGCTGCCGCTCGAGGTCATGGCGAAAATGCGGCCGCGCCCGCCCCCATCGAAGAAACCCGCCCGCAGGCAGTCCTGCACCCAGTAGACCAGCGAGTGGCCCATGGTGTCCGCGGTGATTTCGAGCTGCTTTTTCGAAACCACCTGCTCCGCGCCGGCCAGCGGCTTCAGCGCGCCGAAGGCCAGCGAATGCATCAGCACCCGCAGCGTGCCCGGCGGATCGGCCAGCCGCGGGCGCATCTGCTCCACCACGTCCTGGCGCATTTCATCGTCGGAAGCGTTGCAGTTGAAGAACTGCGCCTCGCGCCCCAGCGCGCGGATGCGCTCCTGGATTTCTTGGACGTGCGGCAGCTTTTCTCGACGGTCCAGATGCACGCCGAAGATGTTCATGCCGGCGCGCGCCAGTTCCAGCGCGGTGGCCTCGCCGAACCCGCTGCTCGCGCCCAGAATCAGGGCCCAGGGTTGTTTGCTCATAAGCTCTCGGTGACTTCGATTTCCCTTTCGTCGTGGTCCACCGCGCGGATGCGGATCTCGGTCCGTTCGGCCGGCAGGAACCGCCCAAAGCGCTCGCCCCATTCGATCAGCACTAGCGCATCCCGCTCGAACAACTCCTCCAGCCCCAAGGTCGCCAACTCCCGCGGCTCTTCCAGGCGGTAGAGATCCACGTGATATACGCGGCCGTTTCCATATTCGTGGATCAGGGTGAAGGTGGGGCTCGATACCTCCTCGGCCGGCGCCACCCCCAAGCCGCTCACAATCCCCTTGGCCAGCGTGGTCTTGCCCGCGCCCAGGTTGCCGGTCAGCAGCACCACCCCGTGTGCCGGCAGCGTGCGCGCCAGCCGTTCTCCCAGGGCCATGGTCTCTTCCTCAGACGCCGTCCGATACGTCGGCACACTCCTCCATGGCGTCCGGAAGATATCGCAGAATATCGGTGGCGATGAGGCACTTCTCGCCCAGCGCCCGCGCGCCCACCTCGCCCGCCAGCCCGTGCAGGTAAACGGCGGCGGCCACAGCCTGGTCCGGCTGGCTGGGGAATTGCGCCAGGAAGCCGGCGATCATACCCGTCAGCACGTCGCCCGTTCCGCCGGTGCCCAGCGCGGGGGTGCCCGTGGGATTGATCCACACGCGGCCGTCGGGGAAGGCGATCACCGTGCGCTGGCCTTTGAGAACCAGGGTGACGCGGCGGTCCATGGCGAATGCGCGGGCGGCGCCGACGCGGTCGTTCTGTATTTCGGCGGTGCTCTTGCCGGTGAGACGCGCCATTTCGCCCGGGTGCGGCGTCAGAATTCGGATGTGGGGCAGGCCATCGTTTTCTGTGGCCTGCCAACCCAGCGCATCGGCATCCAGCACCATCGGTTGCGCAAACTCCGCGACGGCGCGCGTCACCAGGGCTTCGATATCGGGACCGCGGCCCAGTCCCGGCCCCATCGCGATCGCGGTCTTACCCTCGATGAGCCGGTCCAATTCCTCCAGCGGTGCGGTCATCAACTCCGGGGCGTGCGAAGCGATCACCGGAATCGCGCTAGCGGCCGAAGCCACCGTCACCAGCCCCGCGCCCGCGCGCAGCGCGCCCAGCCCAGCCATGGCGGCGGCTCCGCTCTTGTCGCGCGATCCCGCCACCACCAGCACGTGGCCGAAGGTTCCCTTATGCCCGCCCGCGGGTCGCGGCTCCAGCAGTTCCTCGAACATCTCCGGCTCGAGCAGCGAAAGCCACACATCCTCGTAGAGTTCGGGCGGGCTGCCGATAGGCCCCACCACCAGCTCACCCACGCCATCGCAATTCGGCGGCAGCACTTGCCCCACCTTCGGCGCGGTGAACGTCACGGTGTAATCGGCGCGAGCGCACTCGCCCACCGGCTGGCCTGAATCGCTCGGCATCCCCGATGGAATATCCACCGCCACCACTTTGGCCAGCGGAAAGCCGCCGTTGATTTCGCGGATGCCCTCCAGCATCGCGCCCGCGGCCGGGCCGCTGATGCCGGTTCCCAGCAGCGCATCCACCACCAGGGTGGCCAGGCGCGCCTCCGCCGGAATCTCGCTCCAAACCGGACAGCCGCAGGCCGCCAGCATCCCGTAGTTCGCCGCCGCGTCGCCCTTCAGATCCTCCGGCGCCGCCAGCAGGACCACGTGCAGCGCTTGTGGGTGGAAGCGCGTGTGAAGCTGCCGCGCGACGACCATGCCGTCGCCGCCGTTGTTCCCCTTGCCGCACAGCACCACGATGCGCTGGGCGGGGAGCGGCGCGAAACGTTCCGCCAGGAATTCCACCACGCGATGGCCGGCGTTCTCCATCATGACGATGCCGGGGATTCCCATCCCGGACGTCCGCCGGTCCACTTCCCTCATCTGAGCCGCCGTCAAGACTTTCATATGCGCCGCGCCACCACCATGGTCATATCGTCCTGCAACTCGGAAGAGCCGGTCCAATGGACCACGGCTTCCATTGTGCGCGCGATGAGTTCCGACGAATCCGCGCGCGCGTACTTGAGCAAGAGGTCCTTCAAGCGATCTTCTCCGAACACTTCTCCGTAGACGTTCTCCGGCTCCACGATGCCGTCGGTATAGGCCAATAGTATATCGCCGTGCTCCAGCGGCACGGTTTTCTCTTCATAGGTGGCGAAGGGAAATGCGCCCACCACCGTGCCGGTGGCATCCATGGTCTGAATGTCGTTGCCGCGCAACAGCATGGGCGGCAAATGGCCGGCGTTGGTATACGTCAGCGCATGCGTCGATTCGTCGTACAAGGCGAAATAGAAGGTGGCGTACTTTTCGAGCGACGTGGTGGCATAAAGCTGCTGGTTCAGGTTCGACACCATCCGCGCCGGCGAAGGCCGATGCTGTCCGCTTCCGTTCGAGGTGCTCAACTGCGACCGCATGGCCGATTGGATGGTGGCCATCAGCAGCGCCGCCGAAATGCCCTTGCCGGCCACGTCGCCGATGGCAAAGGCCAGCGCACCCTCGGAAACCTGCATGAAGTCGTAATAATCGCCCGAAACCACGCGCGCCGGTGTACACACGCCTTTCAGCTCCAGGGTCTTGACGTAGGGAACGTCCTTCGGGAAAAGCTGGTTCTGTACCTCGCGGGCGATCTCCAGTTCCGACTCCAGGCGCTCCTTTTCCTTGGCCACCACGATGAGCTGCCCCAGGTTCCCGGTCATGGTGTTGAACGAAGCGCTCAGCTCGGCAAGCTGGTCGTCGCCCTTCACCGGAATGCGGTAGGAGAAATCGCCCACCTTGACGTGCCGGGTGCCCTCATAAAGCTCGTGCACCGCGCCCGTCATCGAGCGGCTGAGTTGGATGCCGGCCACCAGCGAGACCATTTCCACAATGAGGAACAGGATGGCCACCGCCACGAAAACGTCCAGCATCATCTCGCCCAGTTCCAGCTTTTCCCCGAAGAGCATGCTGAGCACCGCCGAAACCCGGGAGTTCACCACCAGGAGGGCGTCGGTCGAGTTCTGCGGCGAATCCCAGGAAGCCACCTGTATCGGGACGAAGCCCTCCACCTCGAAATCCAGCACGTTGACCTTTGCAGGAACGCGGTCCTCACGTTCCCACTTGGTAAAGGACGCCACCAGGTTGACATCGCCCAATCGCGGAATCAGTCCCGCCAGCAGTTGATGCGTGAACGGTGCCAGGATGGTGACCTCGTTCCCGTTCGCCACTTCGTGGGCCCACGCGTACAGCGCCCCCTGTTTCAGAATCAGGCCGCTGGCGCGCTTCCAGGCGGGCGGGGGCGGCTCGAGCTGCGATTCCGGCGGATAGCGCAGGTCCTCGTGGCCGCTGATCCGCAGCTCGAATTGAGGGAAGCCGTTCTGGATCATGGGCACGAAGCGCCTGAGAGTCTGCTCGGGATCTCTGACGGGCGCGCGCGCCAGCGCCTCGGCCGGGCGGAGAAGACCGCTCACCCGGTGCGTAAGCTCGGTGTTCACCAGGTAGACCGCCATCTGCCCGATCACCGTGTAGGCGGCGATTCCCGCCAGCGCAGCGATCAGGATGATGGGCACCACCGCGATAAACAGGTAGGCCGCGATCAGCCGGTTGCGCAGCCGCCAGATGGCTTTGCGCATGCCGCGCCGCGCCAGCTTGAACAGCGCCAGCAGCCCGAGGATGAAGGCCCCCAGCGCCACCAGCAATTGAATGGTGGGCGCCAGGCGCGTGAAGTACAGCAGCGCGTAAATCGCCGCGAAAACGAGAAAGGCTTTCTCGATCCGGCCGAGCCGCCGCCAAATCGCTCCGAAGCCTTTTCGCATCGCTATCCTTACAGACTAGCGTACCGGAATCCAAGAAGGTAGAATCACACTATGCAAAGACGAATGTTCCTGGCCTGCGCCGTCCTGATGACGGCGATGGCCGGCGCGGCTCTGGCCGCCGACATTACGGGCAACTGGACGGGGTCTTCCGACCAGTTCACCCTCAAGTTTACCTTCAAGCAAGATGGACAGACGCTGACGGGCAACGTCATTGGGCCGCAAGGCGACCCGCTACCCATCAGCAACGGCAAGGTGGAAGGCGACAAGGTCTCCTTCACGGTGAAAGTCGATATGGGCGGCAACAGCATGACGATCGCCCACGAAGGCACCATCAAGGGCGACGAGATCACATTGACCACCAAGGTGGAGGGCGGCGGAGATTTCGGCGGCGGCGGCCCGATGACGCTGAAGCGCGAGAAGTAGGCGCTGGGGGCGGCGGGCAGGCGAGCGATATGGCATGTCGATATCTGGCGTTTGACATTGAAACTGCGACGGACGTTCCGGGTGACGATTTCAACTGGCGTCCGCATCGGCCGCTTGGCATTTCCTGTGCCGCCACGCTGGCGAGCGATATGGACCAGCCACTCCTTTGGTACGGCAAGACACTGGATGGGTCGCCTGAAAAACGAATGAGTCGGGAGGACGCTCAGGGATTGGTCCAGTACTTGTCGAAGATGGCGGCCGATGGTTTTAGAATCGTCACCTGGAATGGGCTGGGCTTCGATTTTGACATTCTCGCGGAAGAGTCCGGCGCTGCGGCGAGTTGCCGGGAATGCGCTCTCGGCCATGTGGACATGATGTTTCAGGTGTTCTGTTCCTTGGGCTACCCGGTGGCTCTGGAAAAAGCCGCACAGGGTATGGGCCTGCCGGGTAAGCCGCCCGGCATGAGTGGCTCCAAGGCTCCCAGTCTTTGGGCGCAAGGCCGCTTCAAAGAGGTTCTCGAGTATGTTGCGCAGGACGTGCGAATGGCCATGGAGATTGCGCAAACCTGCGAGCAGCGCCGGAGATTCGAGTGGATCACGCGCAGAGGCACCAAGAGTTCCCTGCCCCTGGCGGATGGCTGGCTTACGGTGCGGGAATCGTTGAAGCTCCCGGAACCAGATACCTCCTGGATGTCCGCTCCGCTCTCGCGCCGGGACTTTACTGCCTGGTTGCCGGCCGTCTGATTGCGCCTGGCAAGAAGCGGCACCTGGCATTTCGATTTCGTTCCAGGACTGAAGCGGGCCGGTTGGTAGAGGACAAGAAAATGCGTCTGTCCCCTTTTTGCCTGCTTTCCGCTACCCGAAATCGATGCGCGCAATGACCAGTTGCGGCATCATCTGGTTCCAGCTTTCCGGGAGGTTGTCGAATGGCAGGCGGAACGCTTTGGTCTCGCCTGGGGCGACGCCGCCGGTCTTCTGGCCCACGATCGGCACGCGCTCGCGCAGCACCACTTGCCCGTATGCGTCGTAGAACACGCATATGATCTCGACCAGAGCCATCTTCCGGTTGCCCGCGTTCTCGATATTGCCGGTAATCTCAACCACCGACTGCTTCAGATAGCTTTCGTGGGCGTTCATCTCGACGTCGCTGAGCTTCAGATACCGGACGTAGGCCCGGGCCTCGGCCGTGAGCGGCGGGGGCGGGGGCGGGGGGCGGTTCGCGAGCCGCTCCAGATACAGAAATCCCGCCAGGCCTACCGCCAGCGCGAGGACCAGCACAATCGCCCACGGCGGGATCGAGATCGGCTTGTTCTTCGGGGTTGCCGTCTTATTTGCCACCAACGGTCATCTCTCCAATCTTCAATGTGGGGGCCGCTACCGACCCTCGAAACTCCAGGTCCGAGCCCACCGCTTCCATGCCCAGCAGCATGTCCTTCAGGTTCCCGGCGATGGTGACCTCCGATACCGCGAACGCCAGCTCGCCGTTGCGAATCCACAATCCAGCCGCGCCGCGCGAGTAATCCCCGGTCACGATGTTCACGCCGAAGCCCATCAGCTCGGTCACATAGAATCCGTTGGGAATCCCCGCAACGATCCGCTCCGGGGTTTGGACGCCCTTTTCCATGTAGAAGTTCCCGCGGCCGATGCCGGCATTGCCGGTCAAACCGCGCGCCGCGTTGCCGGTGGTCCTCATCCCTAGTTTGCGCGCCGCGTAGGTGTTGAGCAAGTAGTTTTTCAGCACGCCGCGCTCGATGACGACGGTGCGGCGGGAGGGAACGCCTTCGTCGTCGAAGGGCGAAGTTCCGAAGAGGCCCGGAACGGTGCCGTCATCGGCCACCGTCACGTTCTCGCTGGCCACCTTCTCGCCCAGTTTTCCGGCGAGAAACGATTCGTGGCGGTAGATGGACATGCCGTGCACGGCTTCGAAGAGGTTATCGAGCAGCGTGCGGGCGGCGCGCGGATCGAAGACCACCGGCACCTTCTGGGTGTTTACCTTCACCGCGTGGAGCCGCCGCAGGGCGCGCTGGGCAGCCGTGCGACCCACCTCTTCGGGCGACTCAAGCTGTGCGAAACCGCGCGCGATGGTGTACCAGTAGTCGCGCTCCATGGAATCGCCTTCTCGAGCCACGGGTATGGCGCTGAGCGAACAGTAAGTGGCGCGGTAGTCGCCCGCGAAGCCCCGCGAATTGGCGAAGATATGGCGGCCCACGTGGGTGTCGAAGGAAGCGCCTTCGGAGTTGAAAATGCGCGGGTCGGCGGAGAGCGCGGCTTCCTCGGCGCGCCGGGCGGTCTCAATTTTGAGGGCCGTCTCCAATTGCTCCACGTCCGGCGAATAAAGCTGCAAGTCGCCCGCGAGGGCGCCCAGCTCCTCGGGCTCGGGCAGGCCGGCGTGCGGGTCCTCAGTAGTGATATCCGCCAGCTCGATGGCCGATTTCACCAGGTGCTCGATGCCCTCGCGCGACAGGTCGGAAGTGTAAGACGCGCCGGTCTTCCGGCCGATCAGAATGCGCAGGCCCGCGCCGCGCGAGCTGGCTTCCTTGAGATTCTCGAGCTCGCGCATGCGTACGTTGGCCGAAAACTCGTCGCCCTCGGAAATGGTGCACTCGGCGTCGCTGGCCCCGGCCGCCAGCGCGCGCTTCACGACATCGCCGGCCAGCTCGGAAAGATGGTTTTCGCTCACCCCGTGCCCCCTACGGTCATACGGTCGATCTTGATGGTCGGAATGCCCACCCCCACCGGCACGCTCTGGCCTTCCTTGCCGCAGACGCCCATGCCTTCGTCGAGGCGCAGGTCGTTGCCCACCATGCTGACGTATTTCAGCGCCTCGGGACCATTGCCGATGAGCGTGGCATTGCGCACCGGCCGCGTCAGCTTGCCATCCTCGATGAGGTAGCTCTCCGAGGCCGAGAACACGAAGTTGCCGCTGGTGATATCCACCTGGCCGCCGCCGAAATTCACGCAGTAGAGTCCCTTGGGAACCGAGCGGATGATGTCTTCCGGCTGGCTGTCGCCGGCCAGCATGAAGGTGTTGGTCATGCGCGGCATGGGGATGTGGGCGTAGCTCTCGCGCCGGCCGCTGCCGGTAGGCTCGGAATGCATCAGCGTGCTCGACAGCTTGTCCTGTAGATAGCCGCGCAGCACGCCTTTCTCGATGAGCACGTTGCGCTGGGTGGCGCGGCCTTCATCGTCCACGTTGAGCGATCCGCGCCGGCTGCCGATGGCGCCATCGTCGATTACGGTGCACAACTCGCTGGCCACCTTCTGCCCCATGCGCCCGCTGAAGGCCGACACTCCCTTGCGGTTGAAATCCGCTTCAAGGCCGTGTCCCACGGCTTCGTGCAGCAGAATGCCGGGCCAGCCGGGACCCAGCACCACGGTCATTTCGCCGGCCGGAGCTTCCACCGAATCCAGCATGGTCACGGCCTCGCGCGCGGCTTCGGTGGCGAAGTGCTCGGGAGTTTTCTCGTGGAGGAAAAAGTCCAGCGCGACGCGCCCTCCCCCGCCGGCTTGCCCACGCTGCGGCTCGCCGCCATTCTGCCGCGCCAGGGCCGCCACGCCCAGGCGCGCCTGCGGCTGCCGATCGATGGTGAGGACCCCTTCGCTGGTAGCAACCATTACCTGGCGGAGGCTGTCGGCGTAGGAGGCCTGCACCTGGAAAATACGCGGGTCGTAGGCGCGCGCGGCGCGGTCGGCACGCTTCACCAGCTCGACGCGATCGAGGAAGGCGGTCTCGGTAGGCGCGGTGAGGACCGGGTACAGATTATGCGTGGGGCCACGGTTCAGACCGAACTTCTCGACGGTGCTGGGACCCGCCGCGATGGAGGCCGCCACCCGCGCCGCCTTGCGAATCTTCTCCGGCGAGAGATCGTCGCTGTAGGCGTACCCGGTGCGGCCGCCCGCAATCACCCGCACTCCGACGCCCATGGAGACGCCCTGGGTGGCGCTCTTGACCATGGATTCGTCGAGGCCGATGGAGCTGGTGAGCAGGTATTCGAAGTAGAGGTCCGCGTAATCGCCGCCCCGGGAAAGCGCGTCGGCCAGATAGGCTTCCAGGTCCCCTCGCGCGATGTTGAAGCGCGCGGCGAATATCGACTCTGAGAACTGCATAATTTCAGGCTACCATGGCGTTCCAAGACCGCTCTCTAACGTTCGCGGCTCCGATGGTCAGATGCCGTGGCGTTCGAGGGTGGATTCGAACCGGACGCGGGGAAAGTACTCGGGTGACGCATCTGCGCCGCATGTGGAATTCATAATCATGAGGTTTTAAGCTCCTATTTTTCAATGGGTTGGGGTGGCGGTCTGCGATTGGGTGACGCATCTGGAGGGCTTTTTTGGCAAGATGCGTCACCCGCCGGGGGCCGGAAACGGGCCGCTGCGGCTGTTCCACGCGAAATGCGGAACAAAGCCAATTTCGGATAGTGAGCAAAACGGATTCCCCCCTGTCCACAGTGTACTACGCCGCAGTTAGGCAAAATGCGTAAGTGATTGATTCTGCTAACAGAATCTCTTGTGAAGGCAATCCGGGGAGGAGCGGGCGAGCCCATGGGAGCTTTCGTTGGCACGAACCAGGATCGAAGTGTCGAGGACAATCCTCACTGGTGTGGACGATAGCCTGGGCGGCTGTTCCGCATCGCTTCGTTGATGATGTCGCCGGCTTCCCGATCGGAAACGGGCTGGCGTTTCGCGTCCACCTCGGCAAAATACTGGCGGAGCGCCCCGACGATCTCCTGGCGTCCTTGATCGGATATGGCGGGTGGCTGGAAAGCCTGAACGCTCACGGTCTCTTGCTCCAATACGGACCGCCCGAGCAGGCTTTCGACCGCCATTTTCTGATCGGGCGAGAGGTCTTTCACGTCGCGAATCATATGCTGCCCACGAATGCCTTCCCATGACATTGTGACGCTTTTAAGGACCGACGGCCCACGGCCCGCGCTACTCCGGGAAGGCGCTTTGGGTTCGAGGGCGACTTGCCGGCGCCGATTTCCGTAAGGGGCACGGGATCTATCCGGCTGCCGGCCGGACGGTCATCCGGCGCCCGGAGGCCGGGCATCGGAGAACCGCTTGATGCGCACGGAGCCTTCCGGGAAGCAGGCGCGGATTTCCAGGGTGCCTCCCATGGCCTCGATAAACTTGGTCAGCGTGCTGACGTACATGTCGGACTGGCGCTCGATCTTCGAGACGGTGGCTTGCTTGATGCCCAGGGTTTCCGCCAGACGCTGCTGGGTCAATTCACGGGCGGTGCGCAGTTCATCGAGGGCCATGTCATGCAGGGTGACTTTGACGCGGGCCTCGACACGGGCGCGGGACTCCGCCGGCAGTCGATTTCGGAGTTCGCTAAAGTTTCTTGCTTTTGCCATGGTCGTCACTCTCTTCCAGTTCGATCAGGCGCCGTTCGTAGAGGCGGTCCGCCAGGGGCACGGAAGTTTCATACCACCGTTCGTTTTCGGTCTTGTCGCCGCCGATTAGCAGCACGGCATTCCGCTGGGGGTCGAAGGCGTACAGGACCTGGTAGGGCCGGCCCTGGTGCCGATGCGCAGCTCGCGCATATGGGGGTATCGGCTTCCGGAGACGCCGGAAGAATGGGGAAACTTCAACTCGATCCCAAACCGCGCGAGCAGATCCACGGAGTAGGTCACACTCTCCTGCTCTTCGATGCTCAAGGTATTCCACCAGGACTCGAATTCGTCGGTGAAGAGCACCGAACATTCTGCGTTATGAATATAGATGAAAATGAATATGGCGGTGAAGGGGAGTAGTGCCGGCGCGTGCGGTCCATGCGCGGCGCGGGCGCCGCTCGCGCATCAGCCACGACATTGCCGCATCTGCTTTCGCGCCTGCCCGATGGCGGGGAGGGCGTGTCAGGGGAGTATTGGCGCTCAGAATAGCCGCATCTCCCAGATCCGGTTCCAACCCCCGGGCGGTAGAATAAAGAAATGCGCAACGAATTCACGGCGATAGTCGAGCAAGACGGCCCATGGTATGTCGGGTACTGCGCCGAAGTGCCAGGCGCCAATGGGCAGGGCAAAACGCGCGAGGAATGTCTGGCGAACCTTCGCGAGGCGATTGCTTTGATTCTCGATCACAGACGAGAGGAATCCTTGCGCGCTCTGCCTCCCGAAGCCAGGCAGGAGTTGGTAGTGGTCGGATGAAGCGCGAGGGACTGCTCCGGCATCTCCGCCGGCATGGTTGCGTATTGCGGAGGGAGGGCGGCGAGCACACACTTTGGGAGAATCCTCAGACGGGCCACGCTGAAGCCGTTCCCCGTCACGGAGAAATCGCCAACCTCCTGGCAAAGAGAATCTGTCGCAACCTTTCGATCCCCGATCCACCCGGATAGAGTCTGTCAAGAGCCTCGGCGATCCACTTGCCGTCGTCGTCGCTGTGAACGCGTGACGCCGCGCGATCCCGGTGGCGTTCCTGTTGTGAACGGCGTGTCACGGGAGTGATCCACGGCGGACCAGAAGGTAATCGAAAAGTCCCACTGGAACCGCATTCCTGCCCACGTCGATTCAGTGCCAATTGGGTGGTTTTCGGGAGTTGCTTTTTGGTACAGTCCCGGAAAGTGCGGCACGGGCAGGACGGCGACGGAGGCTGCGGCGAACCGGGAGCGTGGAGCCGAAGGCCGATCAGAAAATGTTTTGCCAGTGTTTTCTGAAATGAGGACTCCCCCAAGAAAAGTGTATACAGTGCGCCCGCCCGTATTTCGGGCCGGATCGAACTTCTCATGAGACTCCGATCACACTTCCCCAAAAAGCATTCCTGCCTGAAGCTCCTTCTTTCTATGAACCCTCTCGCTGAAAGGCCACCCACGGCAACGCCCGCTCCTGCCCGTGGAATGCGCTACCGTAGTTGGTGCGAAAGGCTGACATGCCAACACAGAAGCTCACACCTGAAATCATCAACGCCGCCATTCTTGGTTTTGAGCAGCAGAAGCGCCAGATCGACACCAAGATTGCCGAACTCCGTGCGATGCTGCCCGGTGGCTCCACGCAAACCGCCGCCACGCCGGAACCCACGAAGCGCAAGCGCCGGAAGATGAGCGCCGCTGGCCGGAAGGCGATTGCTGAAGCGCAGCGAAAAAGATGGGCTGCGTCAAAGAAGGCGGCGGAACCGACAGCACCCGCCACGCCAAAATCAACGAAGCCTAAACGCCGGATCAGCAAAGCAGGTAGGGCGAGAATGATCGCTGCAACAAAGGCACGGTGGGCAAGGGTCAGAGCGGCCAAGGCGCAACAGGACAAAGCCGCCAGGAAAGCCGCCCGGAAGAAGGCCGCTGCCAAGAAGGTGGCGCTAAAGGCACCACCGGCAAAGGCGGCGAAGAAAACGGCCACCACCCCAACACAGCCCGGAACGCAAGCTGCCGGTCAATAGGCGAGAGCCGTCGTGCAGAGTGACCATTTATGGAGACACCAGCGGCCAACGACAAACTCCGGGAAGCTGAGTTTTTCCTCATGCTGATGGAGAAGAACTTCGAGATCTCCGAATTTCGATACTTTGTGAGCGCCTTCTTGTCCGCACTCTCCAGTTGTACGGAACACAACCGCTTGCATTCACCTGACCTCCGTTTCAAAGACTGGTACCAAAATGCCAAGGTCACATACCTCTCCAACGACGCATTCCAGCGGCTCACCAAACTGCGTAACAAGGAAATCCATCACAAGGGAACGCAATCCTTTCAACAAGTTGGTATGCACTTTCCCGATGGCATAACGACCACCACGAAGCTGGAGCTACGAACTGACTTTTCATCCGGCAAGCCAGTTGGACGTTATAAGAGCGATGAGATGGCCGATTTCAAGGAGCACCCGGTCATTTACGGTTGGGTCTGGAAGACCCCTGACGAACCAAACGTGATGGAGCTTTGCAGTCAAGGACTTGAGGCCGTTCGCCAACTGATTCAGAGCAGGGATACCATGCACTTTCAAGATTGAACAATTCTTGACCCTGCCTCCGCTTTTGCGGTCAAACAGTGATACAACAGAATGGAGATCCGTCGTGAACATCCTTGACTGGTTTAAACCGAAATCCAACGCACCGAAGGGTTTGGTGGAGATGAAGGTCGGATTTACCGCCGATGAAAACGATGCGATGAGCCGAACCCTAGATCGGTACGCCTCCATCGCAAATGCACACGCACCAGAAGGAATGCGGATGTTCGGCCCTGCAAAAGTCATTGACGCAGTAAAGGCTCAAGGACTCACAGAGTACGTCGAAGACCTCAAGCGGGACATGCAGAATTGCGACTCTTCTACCAACATCAACACTTTAATGGATAAAGCCATCAAAGCTCAGATGAAGGCTTACCTCCTTCACAACCTGCCAGTATACATGTTTCAGCTTGCCGAAATGTACGAGTTGGCTGGCGATGTTGAAAAGAGTAGAGAGTTCTCTCAGCTATTCCAACAAGTGCAAGATGAGTTTACACCCGATCCGATAGATACTATTTTCTTGGAGATGATAGAGACCGTCAAGGGGCTAGAGAAGGAAGGCTGCGAGATATCTTCCAAACTGAGATACGAACTTGACCGAATCCTTGTTGCGAAGAAGCTTCATGAGTCGGGATTTCTGTGCTTCTCACAAGGGCGCTAGTGGGCAAGTTCATTCAATACCGAAATCACTTGACGTGCGTTATCGGCTGAAAGCTTGATTTGATTCAGATTCCGACCACAACCCTTCTTCATCAGGGAGCCGATGTAATTCTCAAAACCGGCAGAAGGCAGCTCTTAACACCGCCGCCACATTGACGCAACCAAAGAACGCTACCAAAGCCGCCCAATACCAGTGCCAATGGGAAATCGTCAAAAGCACGACAAATAAAGCGATGCCGATGAGAATACCCACTTTTGTACACGCTTGGCGCACAAGTACAAGCTGATCTTCTTGTGCGAGCATCACTGCTTCACGAACCGCCGCTGGCCCCTTCAACGGTCCTTGAGACAGATCACGGGCACTCTGAAGAGGATGCATTCCTGATCCAATCCCGCCGATACAAAGCAACCCAATAGCGCACCCGATTGATAACCAGCATGATTCTCGAAAAAGTGATACGACTGCAACAACAAGAGTCACAATCCAAAGGGGTCTAATCACGATCATCTCAAAATACTTAATACAGTTCTTCATGAGGCTTTGGTACAACCGGCCATCAACCACGGTCAATGAACCGCTATTGGTTCGGGGTGAAGTGCGGCAAGTCGGAAAGGCGAGAGTACGATTCTTCATAGGTTCCGCAAGGGCCTGAACACTCTACTCTGACCCGTCGCCTATCAAAGTCGGTACCACGCCATTGGGAAGGAGCGCCGCACTTTGGGCAGATGTGCGGCCCGTTGTATGTTGGATCGTCAAAATAGAAACTACTCATCTTTTGTCAGTCTCCTTTGGCTTTAGCCTAGTGAGCTTGCACCGAACTGCTCTTGATGATACCGATGGGCCATTTCCAAGTACGTATCCGGCTTGATCTCGTCAGGGAACTCGGGGCCGTAAGGAGCAAGGAGTTTATAGATTCGTTGGTGCTCGTCGCTCCGAAGATAAGACTCTCCATCCACCATGAACTTCATCAGTTCTCTCATTCGTAGAGTTCCCACAATCACTTCTCTCGTGCTTCGGCTTTCAGCCATAGCTTTTGCAGCGGTTTCTGGTACTTGATCTTTGATTCGAGCGATGTTCGATTTGAGCGGTTCAGGTGTGTTGTCGATCACTGCTACAATATCTTCGCCTTTGAGGTAGTTAACAACTTGGGCGGCGAGGACGGACGCTGGATCTTCCGGCATGGTCGCTGAATATTGAGAATGTAGCGTCGCATAGAGTGAGACCTGTATGAGCCGCAATCCCGTCTCAAAGGATCGGATCAAGCTCTTTTCAATCGTCTTCTTCATGATTTGATTCCCGACAAGATTGTAAACCAGTATCCCGATTGCAATTGCGCCTTCTACGTACTGACCGAAAACAACAAACGTGACACCCGCTACGAATGCTGTTGCCATACGAAGCGGGCCACCACACGGCGTCATGAAACACAGGACAGCAACTAGCCATTCACCACGAACCACGGCGTCGATACCCAACCCCACGTAGGTTAAGAGTCTCAGAAGCATGGCGTCCGAAATCTGATTGTATCGCTACTGCAGGAAGAGAAACGGGGTATGAAACGGCCCGCCGTCGCCAGGGATGTGTTTCCCTTGCCGGGCTAGTACGGGACGATTCTGGAGCCTGTGTGGGCCTCCAGCGGCCACTTTGGAAGGGACTGGCGTGGTGATGACGATGATTACAGTGGTTGCGGTGATTACGTCTGCGAAGCGATTCTGCGGCTGAGACGAAAATGGCGGGGCCGAATAACCGACCCTGCCGCAAAACTGCGCCCAAAAACACTGCCCTATTCCACAAAGGCAAATCCGACGAGGCAAAAGTTTTGGAATGAAGTAGAATGAAACTGCGTTTTGGAGTGCCTGTAACCTACTGAAAACGTGGTGGCCAGGGACGGAATCGAACCGCCGACGCCAGCCTTTTCAGGGCTGCGCTCCACGATAGGTCCCGTGACGTCCCTATCCAGGAAGGCACGTTCCAACCAGAGAGCCGGACAAAAAGGCCTGTCGAATGGGTTGCGTTGGCGCCCATGGGGTTCCCGAGCCCGGGGAGCAATTACCCTCTCGGGTGTTCGATTCCCAACGCCCGGCAGTCCTGCCCACCATCCCCCTGACCAGCTCTTCGGAGCCAATGCGGTGCGTCCGGGCCAGCGCCCGGCGGGCTTTGCTGGCGTCTCCCTCAGCAGGGTGCCCTCGGCCGGACGGTAAAGGTCGGGGCGGTTTCACATAGCGGCAAAGCCGCAAACGGTGCTGGCGATTCTCCGCGGTCGTGGCGGGCGCGCCCACGGGCGGTAGGCGGATTGACAATCCGCCGGACCCAGAGGGTGCCCCTAAAAACCTGCCCCACAATTCGTCGCGGCGCGCGAAGAATGTGATGGATAGTAGTACATAGCGGCGGTAATCCAGGCGGCATAGGACCGGGTGGCACTCAGGCAACCACGCGCAGGCCGAGGTGCTGGGCAAACGGATCAAAGTCTCTGTCGTTGTGCAGCAGGTCATACCCGCTCTCGATACATCGGGTGGCAATCACCGTATCGATGGTCTTGCGAACGGTGACGCCGAGGCGGCGCAGCGTCCGGAAATTCTTCGCCGCTTGAATCGCGATTTCCTGTCCGCCCAACTCCACGACGTCGAGCGATGTCAGCATTTTCCTGGCTTGGTTGAAGTCGGTCTCGCCGGCGAAGCCTTGCAGGACCTCCGCCAGGATCAGGTCGCCTATCGCCAAGGGTTCGTGGCCAAGCAGACTATCGAGTTTCCCGGTCTGCGGCGTGACGGTTCCCTGGAAGTAATCGCGCCACACGGTGGAATCGACCAGAATCAACAGTCGCGCCTCATCGCGTTGAGATCACCCTGCCAGTCGAGTTTGCCGCGGAAGCGGCGGATCTCCGCCTGTCTCCTCAGGCGGAGCAAGGTGCGGAGAGCCTGGTCAACGGCCTCGCGCTTGGTCTTCAGGCCGGTGGCGCGAAGCGTCGCCCGCATCAGCTTATCGTCAATCACAATGTTCGTGCGCATCGATGTGTATATCTATAGACGATTGTACACATTCCAGGCGAGGATCGCGAGCCGCCAACCGCCTCGCGGCTAGTGGTCAGGGCAAGCTAAAGCATGCCCCACGGCGCGGCAGTCCGCGTCCACCATCTCCCGGACCAGCTCCTCGAAGCCGATGCGATGCGTCCAGCCCAGCACGCGGCGGGCTTTGGCGGCGTCTCCCTTTAGCAAATTGACCTCGGCGGGGCGGTAGAGGTCGGGGTCGGGTTTCACGTAGCGGCGGTAATCCAGGCCGGCGTAGGAAAATGCCACATCGGCGAATTCGCGCACCGAGTGGCACTCGCCGGTGGCCACCACGTAATCATCGGGCTCCGGCTGTTGCAGCATCAGCCACATAGCCACCACGTACTCGCGGGCGTGGCCCCAGTCGCGTTGCGCTTCGAGATTGCCCAACCGCAGCTCGTCCGACTTGCCCGCCAGAATACGGGCCACGCCGGCGGTGATTTTGCGGGTCACGAATTCAAAGCCGCGGCGCGGCGACTCGTGGTTGAAGAGGATGCCGCCCGAAGCATGCAGGCCATAGGCCTCGCGGTAGTTCCGCGTCAGGTGGAAGCCCGCTACCTTGCTGATTCCATAGGAAGAGCGCGGATGGAAGCGGGTGGCCTCGTTCTGCGGGGCTTCCTCGGCCAGGCCGAACATTTCGCTGGAGCCGGCGAAATAGAAGCGGCATGCGGGGGCCAGCGCCCGGAGCGCCGCCAGCAGAAAATGAGTGCCGTCGATATTGATGTTGAGAGTGGAGAATTCGTCGTCGAAGGAGTAGCTGACGAAACTCTGGGCCGCCAGGTGGTAGCACTCGTCCGGCCGGACCTGGTCGACTGCCCGGTGGATGCTGGCGAAGCTTTCGAGCGAGGCGGCGTGGAGCTTCAGGCGGGGGAGGATTCCGGCCAGCCGGGAGAGGCGGTGGTCCGGGTCCTCCAGGGCCACCCGCCGTACGATACCATGGACCTCGTAGCCTTGCGCCAGCAGCCATTCCCCCAGGTAAGAGCCGTCCTGGCCCGTAATTCCTGTAATCAGAGCGCGTTTGGAAGACATCTGGAATAATGGTATCAGCCCCATGAGATCCCGAGCAGCGGCGAGTCCAGGCCTGTCATGGCCCTTTGGGGCCGCGCCCCGGAAGCGGCGGACCAGAGAGCGCCCCGCCTGGAGTCCGCCTTTGCGTTCCCACGTAAAGCTTTGTAACCTGTCTACTTGCTGGTACGCCTTATGAATCGGAAGCGAAATTGCTTCCGGGTGCCGGCACTCACGGTGAGGCATGCTGGTTGATTTCGAGCTGATCAAGCGGGCCCAGAAGGGCGAGAGCGCGGCATTTAACGAAATCGTACTGGCGTACCGGAAGCGTATTTTGGGGACGATCGCCCGTTTGATCGCCCGTCCGGAAGATGTCGAGGACGTTGCGCAGGAAGTTTTTTTGCGGCTTTATTTTTCGCTCGACCAGCTCAGGACGGCGGAGGTCTTTGAACCTTGGTTGCACCGCTTGACGGTGAACGCGGCCTACGATTACCTTCGGAAGCAGCGCCGCCGCCAGGAATTCCGCATGTCCGACCTGTCGGAGCAGCAGGTGATGCTGGCCGATGCCGTGGCAGGGGGGAAGGTGGAACACGAAGAGCAGTACCGGAAGAAGATCCGGGAATCCGTGCAATCGCTCCTGGGAGCGGTTTCGGAGGCGGATCGGATTCTGCTCATGCTGAAAGAAGTTGAAGGGCTTTCGTTGAAAGAACTTGAAAAGATCTACAAAGTCAACGAAAATGCTCTTAAGGTACGTTTGTTCAGGGCCCGTCAAAGGGTTCTGAAAGCTTACGGGTCGGCGGAAGCAAAATAGGGAACCGGCCAGAGCCGGTGAAGTAGAGGTAATATGAATTCGATGCGAGGCGATGTCGATGAAAGGCTCGATACCCTGTTACGGGCATACCGGGAAGCGTGTCCCACGCCCGAGCCCAGCGCGAATTTCATGCCCAATCTCTGGCAGCGAATCGAATCGCGCCAAAGCTTCACGTTTTCATTCCAGCGCATGGCCAATGCATTTGTAACGGCGGCGGTGGCGCTTTCCATCGCGTTGGGCGTGTACATGTCGATTCCGCGCTCCAACCCGTCCTCCTATTCGCAAAGCTATCTCGAGGCGTTGGCGGATGCCAACACCGTGGATACCCCGGAGTACGTTGCCCCGGTTCGCCTGGATTTGTCCGATCCAGGCCGGTGAACTGGCTCATGGTCAAGTCTAAGTTTTCCGCGCTCTTCACCCTGCTGCTGGTCTTCCTGAGCGGGGTGTTGGTGGGAGGTTTAGCCTACCGGCTTTATAACGTCTCGGAGGTTGCCGCTCCAAGCGCCGCCAAGAAGCTCGATCCCGAGGAAGCTCGCAAGCGTATCATCGCGGATATGCGCGATCACCTCAAACTGGATGCCCACCAGGTCGACCAGTTGCAGCAGATCTTCGATCAGACCAAGGATCAGTTCCGCCAGATGCACGACCGGATGAACGCCGAAGGCCAAGCCATTCGCGCCAGCCATCTGGAGAGGATCAAGGCCATCTTGCGCCCCGACCAACTGCCGCTCTACGACCAGTGGCGAGCCGATCGCGACCGCGAACGCAAACAACGCAAGCAAAAATAGGCGCTCAGCTTTCAGCGGTCAGCCAAAAGCAAGCCCAGCGCCGGGTGTGGCTGAAAGCCGACAGCTTCTTTACGCCGTGGGTTGTGCTCGCTTGTCGCCGCGCGAGGCTTTGTACTTCTTCTCGAACCGTTCAATGCGGCCCGCGGTGTCCATCAACTTCTGGCGGCCGGTGAAGAAGGGATGGCAGGAGGAGCAGATCTCCACGCGGATATCGCCCTTGTGCGTCGAGCTCGTCTTGAAGGTATGGCCGCAAGCGCAAATGACGTTGACTTCGTTGTAAGCGGGATGAATACCAGCCTTCATTTTATTGGGGGGAATCCTTTCGAAACATTCAGTGTAGCAGAAACACGAACCCCCGTGAGCCCCGGGGCCCACGGGGGAAGGTAGCCAAAAAGATACAACCTGAGGCTTAAGCTGACGCGTGAGGCAGCCGGTCCACAGGAACGTGATCCCGCCACTGGACGGAATCGGCTACTTTAGAGGCTCGACTTCAGAAGTCGGCCACCTCTCGCGGTCGTATGTTAAATTCCATCTTGCTGGACCACCTCCTTTTCCAGTGATGTTTTTATGCTCTCATGAGGTTCCGGGCTTGTCAATATGATCTTCCGTAGGCGTGCGAATAACCACAATGCGGTGTTTGGGTTACAAGTGGCGCGCGGCGAAACGGCACATCGCCAGCCCGTCCAGCAGCTTGAACGGAAACTGCCCCGTGGTGTAGTGGCCGCAGGGCAGCTTGAAGACCTGGTGGGCCAGCTTCAATTCCCGAAAGTTCTCCAGAACCTGTTGCGAATAAACCGGCAGGAAGCTGGTATCATGGCCCGCCCAGATGAGCAGGCTCTGCATATCCCGGCCTTGAAAGCGCTTCAGATAAGATGCCGGACTGATCACGGCCCAGTAGCGCCGCAAGTCATCCTGGCTGACCACGTCGCCGAAGCCCTGGCGCACGTGTTGGGTGGAGAGCCCGGTCCAAACCACGTCGGAAAAGTACATGGAGACATGGTTGAAGATGCCCACGCGCACGCGCGCGTCGTGGGCGGCGGCGATAAAGGCAATGCACGAGCCCAGGCTGGTGCCCAGGATACCGACCCGCGAATACCCCCGTTGTTGCAGCCAGTCCAGGCAGGCGCGGGCGTCGATTACGGATTGGCGGGAGGCGTGGATGGTGCGGCCGATATTGCTGGAAACGTGGTACTCGGCGCGCTCGAGTCCCGCCGGCATGCGCTCGGCGTGGTAGGCCATGGTCATGCGCAAGGCGCTGATGCCGAACCGGTTGAGCAGCTTGGCCAGACCCACGTGCCCGTTGGCGTCGGAGTTCCACTGCGGCAGCACCACCAACGCCCGCCCCTGGTCCTTGGGCGCGGGGAACCACAGCGCGTGGACCGTGTCGTTCTCCGGGCAGCCTGATCGCGCCGGGCTGGTAAAGGTCAGCCGGTCCTGGCTCAACCGGTAGTCGTCAACCGGCGCATAGGAGTAGAAGCGGTCCGAGTCGCGCAGCGCGTCCGTCGCGAAGCGGGAAACCGAAGCCGCTGGATCGCCGCCGGATTCGGCGCCCTCGAGCCACTCGAGGCCCCATTCGAACGGCCGGACCACGCGATTGGTGTCGCGCGTGGCGAGGTCGCGCTCCCATCGGTCAATCCAGCCGGCGTAGAGTTCCGTCATACAGTCTCGAATTCCGGAACGCCCGCAAGCGGGCGAGGGCAAGCTAAAGCATGCCCCACCAGGGGGGGCATGCTTTAGCTTGCCCATTTCCGGAACCGATTACTTAGTCTAGCAGACCAAAAAAAACACCCCGCGCCGGCGGATGGGACCGGAGCGGGGCTGCGGTTTAAGCCCAGGTGGAGGCAACGCACCAAAGCTGAGAAGCCTCTAAGAGAAGTCGGTTCATACGTTGCAAGTCGGGTGCCACGCCCAAGTTGTTGATACGGTTCAGCGGCACCGTCTCTTCCTACGGAATTCGGTAGGAATGGGCTACGCAATTCCAGAAAAACGGACCAGGGCCTCCGGCGAGGTACTCTGCCACGGTACAATCGGACCTGTGGGTTTCCAGCCCTCCAACGTCGAAACAAGCTCCCAGAGCGCCAACACAGGCGCGAAAGCCCTGGCGGGTTTTCTGCTTTCGGGGTTTCTGCTGGCGTTGTTGGGAGCCATTCTGCCGGCCTGGGGATATCATCGGGACCCGCCGGATTTCACGGTGGTGGGCAATTACTTTCTGAGCGTGGCCGTAGGGGTGGTCTGGGCGGCGGGTTTATCCCGGTGGATCATGGCGCGGCGCGGGCTGGCTTTCCTGCTGGTGTTTGCGTGCGCGCTTTCCTGTGTGGCACTGGCTTACCTGGCGCTGGTGTCGCCGCCGGCTTCGCCATGGTGGCGCCTGGCCGGGCTGCTGGTGCTCGGCATCGGCGCCGGCCTGCTGAACATGGCCCTGTTCCATGCCCTCTCGCCCAGTTTTCAATCCGACGCCGCGGGCACGGCCACCATGGGCGGCGCCTGGTACGGACTGGGATGTCTGACGGCCACCCTGCTGGTGGCCTTTACCTTGATGGTGGCGGGCACCTCTTACGTGCCCGGCCTGCTGGCATTCATGGCGGTGGTTCCCGCAATTTTTGCCGTCATCTACGCGAGAAGCTCTTACCCGGCCCGTCCGGAAAGTGCTCAGCCCACTCTGCGGCAGGCGTTGAAGGATTTTCGCAGCCCCGGCGCCGTGATGTTAGCGGCGCTGCTGTTCTTTCAGTTCGGCAACGAATGGTCCATCGCCGGTTGGCTCCCCATATTCCTGATCCGCCGCGTGGGCCTGAGCCCCGAGGCGGCGCTCATGATACTGGCGCTTTATTGGCTGTTCCTCATGACCGGCCGGCTGGGAGCGGTGGCCATCCTGCCGCGCGCGCGGCACCGCCATCTGCTGTTGGGAAGCGTGCTGGCGGCGTTATTCGGCTGCCTCGTCCTGTTTCAAAGCAAGAACGCGTTCGGCGCCGCATCCGGCGCATTCTTCGTGGGGGCCGGCTACGCCAGCATCTATCCCCTGGTGTCGGAGGCCATCGGCAGGCGGTTCCCGTATTACCATCCCGGCTTCTTCAACGGAATCTTCTCGCTGGCCCTGGTGGGCGGCCTGCTGGCGCCGGCCAGCGTCGGATATGCGGCGGCGGAAATGGGCGTGGGAGTGGTGATTGGGATTCCCCTGGCCGGGACCTGCATGGTGATGGCCCTGGTTTCGCTGATTCGGCTGGAATCGAAGGTGACGGGAAGATGAGCAGGGGCCGGGGGCCGGGGGCCACGGCATCTGTACGCTTATAATGGAGTAGATTGCCATGCCGATTTACGAATACCGTTGCGAAGATTGCGGGACGAAGTTCGAGAAGCTGGTGCGCCGCGCCCCCGAAGCGCCGGAGATTGAGTGCCCGTCCTGCGGGCAGAAACACCTGAGGCAGGAGATGTCCACCTTTGCCGCGCACGCCACCGGTTTGAATGCGGCGGAGCCGCCGAAGCCGCCCTCCTGCCCGAGCGGCGGGTTCTGCCACAACCCCGGCGGGTGCGGCGGCCCGAGCTACCTGTAGGCCGCCGTGGTGTTTGTCGCGACCGGAAGCCTTGAAAGAATGGGCAAGCTAAAGCATGCCCCACCTGGTGGGGCATGCTTTAGCTTGCCCAACGCTCGCTTGCGGGCGGAATTCTCCTTCCGCAAGTGGGCACTTTGTGTTCTCCTAAGCTGGACGTGCGCGGCGCAGGTCCCCACGCATGCCGACATCCTGCGCGGCGCGTACGGGCCGTATCGCGCCAACAACGATCTGCTCTTCTATCATCTCGACGTCCGCGTCGACCCGGAAAAGAAGTTCATCGGCGGCAGGAACACCATCCGCTTCAGGATGCTTCAGGACGGCACGCGCATCCAGCTCGACCTGCACGAAGCGCTTCACGTCGATAAGATTCTGCTCGGCGCCACCCCGCTCCATTACGAGCGCGACTCCGGCGCCGTCTTCGTGGATTTCCCGGAGACGCTCCGCGCCGGCCGCGTGTACACCATCGACTTCTACTACTCGGGGAACCCGGTCGAGACGGGCTGGTTCGGCGGCATCGCGTTCCGCCAGGACCCGACCGGACATCCGTGGGTGAACACCGCCTGCGAAGGCATCGGCGCGAGCCTGTGGTGGCCCAACAAGGACCAGTGGCGCGACGAAGTGGAGAACATGCAAATCAGCGTCGCCATTCCCAACGGCCTGGTGGATGTCTCCAACGGGAAGTTCGCGGGCAAGACCGATCTCGGCGACGGCTACACGCGCTGGGATTGGCGCGTCCACTACCCCATCAACAACTACGACGTCTCGCTGAACATCGGCAACTACCAGCACTTCGCCGACCGGCTGGGGAACCTGCCGCTCGATTTCTACGCGCTGCCCGAAGACCTGGACAAGGCCAAAAAGCAATTCGCGCAGGCCAAGGGCATGCTCGAAGCGTTCCAACACTACTTCGGCGCATATCCGTTCCGGAAAGACGGCTACAAGTTGATCGAAGTGCCCTACTCCGGCATGGAGCACCAGAGCGCCGTGACCTACGGCAACCACTTCGCCAACGGCTACCTGGAACGCGACTGGACCGGCGTCGGCATCAGCCCGAGGTTCGACTTCATCATCGTCCACGAAAGCGCGCACGAGTGGTTCGGCAACAGCATCACCGCCGCCGACCAGTCCGATATGTGGATTCACGAAGGCTGGGCCACCTACCTGGAGTGCCTCTACGTGGAATACATGTGGGGGCGCGAGGATGGCTTGAAGTACATCAATGGGTACAAGTCGAAAGTCAGAAACGCCCAGCCGATCATCGCCCCGCGCGGCGTCAACCGCGAACCGCCGCAGGACATGTACTTCAAGGGCGCGCTCTTCCTCAGCACGCTGCGGAGCGTGGTGGACGACGACCGCCGCTGGTGGGCGCTGATCCGCGGCTTCTACCAGCACTTCAAGTATCGGAACATCATGACCGAGGATGTGGTGGAGTACTTCAACCGGGAAACCGGAATGAACCTGACGCCGGTCTTCGATCAGTATCTGCGCCACGCCGCGCTTCCCACCCTGGAGCTGACGTTCGACGACGCCCAGGGCACCGTCCGCTATCGCTGGAAGGCCGACGAGCCGGCGTTTGCCATGCCGGTGCGCGTCGGAGGGAAAGACCACTGGCAGGTCATTCGACCGACAACCGCGTGGCAGACCATGAAGACGCCGCTTCCCAAAGACCAATTCCAGGTGGCGACGGAGCTTTACTACGTCAACGTCGGCAAGCCATAATTGCGAGAGAAAGGAAGGGTACGGACATGTTGAAGGACTTCAAAGCATTCGTGATGCGGGGCAACGTGCTCGATCTCGCCGTTGCCGTGATCATCGGCGCCGCTTTCGGCGCCATCGTCACCTCCATGGTGAACGACATCGTGATGCCTCCCATAGGCCTGGTTCTGGGGCATGTGGACTTCAAGGACCTGTTCATCAGTCTGAACGGCCAGTCGTATCCGACGCTGGCGGCCGCCAAAGCGGCCTCGGCGCCCGTCATCGCGTACGGCCAGTTCCTCAATACGGTGATCAACTTTCTGATCGTCGCGTTTGTGATTTTCGTGACCGTGCGGCAAGTCAGCAAACTGCACCGGAAGCCCGCGGCCGCGCCGGCGGCGCCCACCACCAAGGATTGCCCATTCTGCTGCACGCCAATCCCCATCGCGGCGACGCGCTGCCCCAACTGTACCTCTCAACTGAGTTCGCCGGAGGCAGTCAGGCCATGAAGTGCCATCGCCTGTTTTGGTTGGTGGTGTCCGCGGGCCTGCTCTTGAGCGCCGCCTGGGCGGACGAGGTGGTGATGAAGAACGGCGATCGCGTCACCGGCGCCATCGTCAAGCAGGACGGCAAGACGATCACCGTCAAGACCGACAATTTCGGGGTGGTCACCGCTGCCTGGGATAAGGTCGCGTCAGTCAAATCGGATCAACCGGTCCATGTTGTTCTGAAAGACGGAAAGACCCTGGTGGGTACGGTGGCCCCCAGCGACGGGAAAGTGGAAATCACGACCAAGGATACGAAGGTGGACGTGAGTCCGGGAGAAGTCGCCGCGATCCGCGACGCCGGCGAACAGAAGGCTTATGAGCGGCTGCTGAAGCCGGGCCTGCTCGAGCTTTGGGCCGGCGGTGGGAGCGTCGGTTTCGCCGGCACGGACGGCAATGCAAAGACGTCGACATTCACGACCGCCTGGAACGCGGCGCGGGTGACGAGCACGGACAAGATTTCCCTCGATTTCAATGTGATCAAGGCCTCGGCTTTGATCAATGGCCAGAATGCCAGCACCGCCCAGGCAGTCCGCGGCGGAATCGGCTACGACCGCAACGTGAGCCCGCGCCTGTTTGTGAATGTCTTCAACACTGACGAATATGACAAGTTCCAGAATCTGGACCTGCGGTTTGTGATTGGCGGCGGTTTCGGATTTCATGCGGTAAAGAACAAACGCAGCGTGCTGAACCTGCTCGGCGGCGCGGACTACAACCATTCCAGTTTCAGCACGCCATTGGTCAGAAATGCGGCGGAAGCATTCTGGGGCGACGAATATACTCTTAAGCTGACGGGCGCGAGCTCGCTCACCCAGAGTTTTCGAATGTTCAATAATCTTTCCGACACCGGCGCATACCGGGTGAACTTCGATATCGGTGTCGCCACCAAGATCAAGAAGTGGCTCTCCTGGAATCTGGCGCTGAGCGACCGGTATCTGAGCAATCCCGTGCCCGGCCGTAAGCCCACTGACTGGCTCTACACGACGGGGCTGGGAGTCACGTTTGCGCGGTAGAAGGGCAGGCGGGCAAGCTAAAGCATGCCCCACCCGCAGCACTTCTTGAACTTCAGGCCGCTGCCACAGGGGCAGGGATCGTTGCGGCCCACCGCGGGGCGGGGCACGGGTGGCCGATCGTGGGACGCGATTCGCTCGATCGGGGCGCGGCTGTGCAGGAAGAAACGCTTCAACCCGGCGCACAGGTAGTTGAGACCCGGCTCGCCCGCGGGCGTCCGGATGAAGCGGTACTTGGGGCATCCGCCGTGGCACATGGCCAGCACTTCGCAATCGCGGCAGTAACGCGGCAGGGTGTCGCGCTTGGCCTCGCCGAAAGCCCGCTGCGCGGGGCTATCCAGCAGCTCGCCCAAAGGCGTCTCGCGGATGTTGCCCCAGCGGTGTTCGCGGTCGACGAAGTGATCGCACGGGAAAAAGTCGCCATTGTGTTCCACCACCGGGATCTGGCCGCAGGTTTCGCGGAACACGCACAACGAATGCTCCATGCCGAGGGCCGGCCGGGCCGCCTCCTCGAAAGTCTGTACCGCGATTCGATCCGTGTCCCGCGCGATCCATTCATCGAAGATCTTGCACAGGAAGGCGCCGTAGGCCTCCGCGGACGGGGTATACGGGCCGACCCCGGACGGGGCCTCCGGCGCGTGCTCCACGGCCGGAAGAAAGCCCAGGTACCGGCAGCCGATTTCCCGGAAGAACCGGTAGACGGTGAGCGGATACCCGACGTTCAGGTTGTGCACCACGCACACGATGTCGGTGGGGACCTCGTGCTGGCGCAGCAGATGGTATCCGCGCATGGCCTGCTGGTGAGTCGGTTGGCCGCCCCTGGTGACGCGGTAGGCGTCGTGCAGCTCGGCCGGGCCGTCGAGACTGAGACCGGCCTTGAAATGCTCCGCGGCCAGAAAGCGGCACCATTCTTCGTCGAGCAGGACGCCATTGGTCTGGATGCCGTTGCGTATGCGCCAGCCGGCGGGCCGGTGCTTGCGCTGCAGCTCGACGGCCTGGCGGAAGAAATCCACGCCCAGAGTGGTGGGCTCGCCTCCGTGCCACGAGAAGTCGATCTCCGGGCCGGGCGCGGCCGCGATGTGCTGGACGATGTATTCTTCCAGCAGGGGTTCGGGCATGCGGAGCGCGCCGGTATCCGGATAGAGGCTGCGCTTGTCCCGGTAGTAGCAGTATTGGCAATCGAGATTGCAGACGGCGCCGGCCGGCTTGACGAAGATCTGGAACTCTCGGGGCGCCTTTGCCACGACTCCTCCGCGCTACAGCGGCGGCTCCATCGGCAGCACCAGCGGCGGTTCCAACAGGAAATCGAGCTGGGACATCTCCGCGGCGGCCTGGCGCACGGATTCCTCGGTGGTGGGTTCGAGCGTGATGACGAACGGCAGATCCAGCTTGTTCTCGTGCGGCAGTTGGAGCACGGCCTCGATGCCGATGTGTTTCGCGGCGAGAATGCCCGACAGCGCGGCGATGATGCCGGGCTGGTCGCGGACGCGGAACCGCACGTAGTAGGAACGGGTCTGGAGCGTCACGGGGATGGGCTTGTACTGGCCCAGGCGCTGATGCGCGAAGGGCGAGACGCGGGTGGGGCTGCCGCTCAGAATCTCGCGGGCCACGCGCATCAGGTCGCTCACCACGGCCACGCCGGTGGGTCTGGGACCGGCGCCGCGGCCGTAGTAGAACGTGTCCTCGCCGTAGGTCCCCTGCACCCAGATGGCGTTGTAGGAACTGCGCACGCCGGCCAGAATGGCGGTCTGGGGAATGAGGGCCGGACGCACCGACAGGATCAACCCCTCGGGCGTCTGGCGCGCCGCGCACAGCAATCGAATGGTGTGGCCGAGGCGGTGGGCGTACTGGAAATCCATGGGCGAGAGGCGGCGAATGCCCTCGGTGAAAATGTCACTCGGGGTGATGATCTCGCCGAAGGCCAGCGCGGAGAGAATGGCCAGCTTGGAGCGGGCGTCGAAGCCATCGATATCGTTGCTGGGGTTGGCCTCGGCGTATCCCAGCCGCTGCGCCTCGGCGAGCACGGTTGGGAGCGGCGAGCCGTGCTGTTCCATCTCGGTGAGGATGTAGTTGCTGGTGCCGTTGAGGATGCCGTAGAGCGCCACCACGCGGTCGCCGGAGATGCCTTCCCGCAGGACGGCGTGGATGGGAATGCCGCCCGCCACGCTGGCCTCCATGGCGACGTTGGTGCCGGCTTGGATGGCGCGCTCCCAGATTTCAGGGCCGCGCAACGCCATCAATTCCTTATTGGCGGTGACCACCGACTTCTTGGCGGCGATGGCGGCGTAGATGACCTCGGCGGCGACGGTGGTGCCGCCGACGAGTTCGACCACGATATCGAGGCCGGGATGTTCGATCAACCGCCGCCAGTCGTCGGTTTTGAAGACGGGTCCCAGCGATTCGGGAACCTGCTTGGAATCGATCAACAGGTCGCAGACGGCTCCGACCCGCAGATGAAACCCGAGTTTGAGAGCGATCTGATCGGCGTTTTCCGCCAGAATTTTGAGCGTGCCCGAACCGATGTTGCCGAGGCCCACTATCCCTACGTTCACGTCGCGCATAGACTCGCATCATAACATCCCGTCGTAGCGCCGGGATCAGAGGGCACCCCCTTGCCGCCGGTGGGGTCGTACGAACTGAGAAGAACACCGGCGACAAGATCGCCGGCGCTACGGGCGGTGTATAATTCTTACTCAGCCAGGAGCCGAAAATATGAAGAACGAGAAGGATTTCCCGACCCGGCGTAGCTTGCTGGGACAGGCGGTCGGGGCAGTTGGCATAGCGTCGGTACTGGCGCAAGCGCAGGGCGGGCGCGGGGGGCCCCGCGTCAGGGATTCCTTCGACTTCGGCTGGAAGTTCTTCCAGGGGGATGTGGCCGGCGCGCAGCAGCCGGGTTTCGCGGATGCGGGCTGGAAAGACGTGGACCTGCCGCATGATTTCAGCATCGGCGGGCCCGTCAGCGAGAATGCGCCGGCCAGGGGGCAAGGCGGCTATTTACCCACCGGTATCGGCTGGTACCGGAAACACTTCACCATTCCCGACTCTTACAGCGGCAGAAAGGTATCCATCGAGTTCGACGGCGTATATCAACTCAGTGAAGTGTGGATCAACGGCCAGTACCTGGGCAAACGGCCGTACGGGTACATTGGCTTCCACTACGATCTGACTCCCCACCTGAAGTATGGCGGCGATAACGTGATTGCAGTCAAGGCAGACAACTCACACCAACCTAACTGCCGCTGGTACTCGGGCTCCGGGATCTACAGGCACACCTGGCTGCTGGTTACAAACCAGGTGCACGTGGCCCACTGGGGCACGTTCGTCACCACGCCCCAGGTGGAGATGGATGCGGCCATCGTCCAGGTCAAGACCAGGGTACAGAATGAAAGCCAGAGCGCCGCCGCGTGCCGGGTAACCAGCACCATACTGGACCGGGATGGGAACCCGGCCGAGGGCGCGCAAGTAAGTGAGAGTAAGAGCATCGCAGCCAACGGAGAGTACGAGTTTGTGCAGCGGATACGGGTGACACAGCCGAACTTATGGTCGCTTGACAATCCGTATCTGTACAAGGTGCGCACCTCGGTGATGGATCAGGGCTCCGACTCATACGACACGGTTTTTGGGATTCGGCGGATTGACTTCGACGTGGACCGGGGGTTCCTGCTGAACGGCAAGCACGTGAGACTGAACGGCGTCTGTTTGCATCACGACGGCGGTTCGGTGGGAGCGGCCGTGCCGGAGCGCGTTTGGGAACGGCGTTTGGAGACGCTCAAGGCCATGGGCTGCAACTCCATTCGGACGGCTCACAATCCTCACGCGCCGGAGTTCATCGACCTGTGCGACAAGCTGGGCTTCATGGTGATGAATGAGGTCTTCGACGAGTGGAAGCAGAACAAGACCGCCAACGGATACGGCCAGTACTTCGACGAATGGTCGGAGCGGGATGTGACCGACTTTGTCCACCGCGACCGGAACCACCCTTCCGTCCTGCTGTGGAGCGCGGGCAACGAGATCGGCGAGCAGGTCGCCACGAACGGCGTGGAGATGCTCGGGAGGCTGGTTGAGATCTTTCACCGGGAAGATCCGACCCGGCCGGTCACCATGGGTTGCGACAGGATCGCCGCAAACTTGACCGGACGTGAAGTTGGCACGCCGCCGGAGTTCCTCGCGCTCCTGGACGTGGTTGGCTATAACTACTCGGACCGCCGGCGCGAGCGGGCGGAGAAATACTACAGCGACGACCGGCACGCGTTTCCCAAGAGAAAGTTCATCGGCACGGAGAACGGGTCCTTGGGCGGCGTCAGAGGCGACTACTCCGAGCTTGTCCCGGCGAGCGCTGGGGCGGCCTCGCGCAGGCGCAACAATCGAGGGACTGATTTCGAGCAGTTGTGGAAGTTCAGAAGGATCTACGACTACGTGTCCGGCGACCACATGTGGACGGGTATCGACCACTTAGGCGAAGCCCAGTGGCCTTCGAAGGGCTCAGGCGCGGGAGTGCTGGATACCTGCGGCTTCGAAAAGGACGGTTACTATTTCTGTCAGAGTCAGTGGACCGATAAGCCGATGATCCACCTGTTCCCGCACTGGAACTGGAAAGGCAAGGAGGGAGAAGTCATACCGGTGCTCTGCTACACCAACTGCGACTCAGTGGAGCTGTTTGTGAACGGCAAGTCGTTCGGGGTCGAGAGTTACTGGTTTCCGCGCGTGGGATATTGGCCCCGCCAGGAGGGCGGGGGCCGCAGCAACGTCCCACGCACCACCTCGGATCTGCACCTGACATGGACTGTGCCCTATCAACCGGGCACGCTGAAAGCCGTGGGAACCAGGGATGGGAAGGTGGTCGCCGAGGTCGAAGTCGCGACCGTCGGAGAACCGGTCGCCATCGCACTCTCCGTCGACAGGGAAGCCATCGCGGCCGATCGCCGGGACGTTGCTCACTTCACGGTCAAGATACTCGAAGCACAGTTCAGGATAGTGCCGACTGCGGACAATGAGGTTGCCTTCGAGATACAGGGAGAGGGCAAGATCATAGGGCTCGACAACGGGAATCTGGCGAGCCATGAGGATTTCAAGAGCAGCCGCGGCAAGGCGTTCAATGGGTTGTGCCTGGCGATTGTGCAATCGACGGCCAAAGCGGGGCGGATTCAACTGACGGCGAGCTCGCCGGGGCTCAAATCAAGCAGCGTAGCTATTACGACCAAGGCATAAGGACCGGCGAGGCGCTATGCCTTGACGGTGTGGAACGCCCACCCTTTACGGAAGGTGGGCTTGAGGAGCTTATTGGCATCGCTGTTATTGGTGATGCGCATCTTCTCCGGGTCGTACTGGAGCTTGCCCTCGTGGCGGAGCGCAATGACACCTAGCAGCATCCATTCTACGAACGGCGCGGCCACATCGAAGTTCGAGCATGCGGGGCTGCCGCCCTTGCAGGCGCGGATGAAGTCGCGCATGTGGCCGGGGGAACGCGTCAGGAGCGGGGGCGGCATCCGGTAGTCTTTCATTTTCTCGACCGGGATCAGGCGCGTCACGTCGCCGTAGGTGCCGGTGGTGAGCATGCCCTTGTCGCCGATGAATAGGCTGCCATCGGGAACGGGGAAACGAAGCGGCTTGGTGGCGGCTTTCAGGGCTTGGAACTCCTCCCAGTTGAAAACGCGGCCGGGAGAATGGAATTCGTCGTCCGCCGGGCGCATCGGGGCCGCGCCACGGCCGCCGGCGGGAGCGCCCGCGGGCGGCGCACCCGGCGCGGCCGCGCCACGACCACCGGCCGGAGCGCTGGTTCCTTCCGGACGCGGGAGGCTGGGGGGATCGCCGATCCACTCGCCTTCAGGCACGCCAGCAATCTTCGGGTTCTCCTTCAGCCCGTCGTACCAGAAGACTTTCAGCGCCGGCATGTTGCCGTAAGGCGCAAAGTCGAAACGGATGATCGAAACCTTGGGGAACATGAAGGGGCTTACGCCTTCCTTCTTGATGCACTCCACGGCGATAACCTTGCGATTGGAAAGATGCAGCGCCATGTTGGGCGAACCCAGGATGTGGCAGGCCATATCGCCGAGGGCGCCGCAGCCGAAGTCGTAAAACCCGCGCCAGTTGAATGGCTGGTAGAAGAAGCCTCCGTTCTTGTCGGGCTCGGTCTTGCCCTCCGCCGTGAACGGCCGCTGGGCGGCGATGCCGAGCCAGAGGTCCCAGTCCAGAGTTGCAGGAACCGGATCCTCTTTCGGAATCGCGGTAAGGCCCTGCGGCCACATGGGCCGGTCGCTCCAGGCGTGCACTTCGGTGACGTTGCCTATATCGCCGTTCCAGACGATCTCGGCGCACTGGCGCGTGCCTTCGTTGGAATAGCCCTGGTTGCCCATCTGGGTAGCCACCTTGTACTTGGCGGCCGCGGCTCGCAACTGGCGCGCTTCCCATACCGTGCGTACCAGGGGCTTCTGCACGTAAACGTGCTTGCCGCGTTCCATCGCCCACATGGCCGCCGTGGCATGCATGTGATCGGGCGTGGCGACGATCACGGCGTCGATGTTCTTGCCTTCCTGGTCGAGCATCCGCCGGAAGTCTTTGAACTTCGACGCTTTTTCGAAGCGCTTGAAGGTGGCGGCGGCGCGGCGGTCGTCCACATCGCAGAGGGCCACGATGTTTTCGGTGGGCGCGGCGGCCGAGATGTTGGAGCCGCCCTGGCCGCCGGAGCCGATGGCGGCGAAGTTCAGCTTCTCGTTGGGGGATTTGTATCCCGCGGATTTCAATGATGGCGCGCTGCCGAATCCCGCCGCCGGTAGAGCGCCGGCCAACAGGCTGCCGTAGAAGAAATGACGTCTCGATAATGGCATGACAAGCTCCGAATCCGTAGGGTACGGACTACGCCAGACAACTCTTGACGTAAGCGAAGCACTTCCTGGCTTCGGCAACTATATCCGAACCCGGAGGAATCGGATACTCCAGTTCCAGGTTCGCCGGGAAGGGGTACTTCCGGTTCTTGAGGAGTTGCAGCACTTCCCGCATGGGGGTGTCGCCCGTGCCCCAAACGGCCACGTTGGGGCCATGGTTCTTCTTGCGATCCTTGAGGTGTAGGTTGGTGATCTTATCGTGGTGCTGCTGGATGAAGGCGACGGCGTCGTACCCGGCGGCGGTGAAGTGGCCGATATCGAGGTTGATGCCGTTGTACTTGCCATAGGACATGAGGGTGTCGTAGCTCTCGAGAGTGGCGGTCTGGTTGGGGTCGCTGGTGGCGTCGTGGCCGTGATAACCGACCATCAGCTTATGCCGGTCCGCCACGGGCGCGATGCGCTTGGCCATGGTGAGGGTGGTGCTGGTGGTGATGGCCTTGACGCCGAGACCCTTGGCCATGCTGAAGCCATACTCGATGTCCGCGTCCTTCATGCTGTCCTGCATGTTGTAGCAGAGCAGGGCGACGCGGACGCCGGCGTCGTTGAATTTCCTGGTGACGGCCTTCCATGTCTGGGCGTTCGTCGAGGCGCGCCATTGGGCGAGTTTTGCCATGGCGGCCTGCCTTTCGGCCTGTTGCCCGGGGCTCGGCGGCGTACCTCGGCCGCCACCGCCGGACGCGGGCATCTGGGGCGCGCCCGCCAATGCTTCGCAATGGTTCGACATCAGCTCAGCCTCGCCCAGGCCGACCTCGACAAACGCTCTGACGATGGCTTCGGGATCGGGGCTGGCGATCCGATTGAAGCTGTAGGTGATGGCGCCAATCTGAACGCCCCCAAACTTCGAGTCGATCATCTTCGCGGCAAACGCCCCGCGGAGCGGCACGGACGCCAACGCGAACCTGCCCAAATCCCGTCTTGTGAATTCCATTCCGTTCCTTTCAGTCTGGCTTTTGCCGGCCGAGCCGCCGTTCCGCCAAGCCGGAAAAAAGTCGTGCCATTCTGAAAATACACCGAAGCGGAGGTGGAATGCCAGTTGTTCCTGGGTGCGACATAAGAGTGATGTCTTCAGGTGAAGCTCCATAGGAGCGAGAGAAAGTAGCCCACGGCGCGAGCCGAATATGCGTTAACCTAAGTCTTGCCTTCACTCTGAAGCTAACCCAAGTTCCGCAGTTGGAAGAATAAACTCTTTGCTTTCAAGCGCCGCATGGGCGAGTTTCCACTACATTGCCGCTCGTTCCAGTGCGCTGGGCAGCTTCAGGCCGAGCCGCTGGAGCAAGATCTGCTGGTGCTCGGTGGCCCGGCTGATGCAACGCTTGCGGATCACTTGCCCGGATCTGGTCGGCAGCACCACATCGACCATCGCGATCTCCGACAGGGCCTCGAACACTTGCCTCGGTTCGTCTCCCAGTCCCGCCTCGCGGCAACTCGCGGCGAGAGTCTTCCAGAGCACATAGGCCAAAAAGCAAACCAGGATGTGGGCCTGCACTCGATCTTCTTTCTGATGCCGCACCGGGCGGATCCCCAGGTCGGACTTGTGAATGTGAAACGCTGCCTCGGCCTCGGTCAACTGGATGTAGGCCCGCCACAGATCTTCCGGGCTCCAATCGGTCACGTTGCTGCGCAGCACGTAACAGCCCTCACTCAAGCGCGCCCACTCTCTCCAGGCTTCCACCTTCGACCACCGCAGGCGAGCGAACCCGCCGCCGTCCGTTTCCACTTTCACTTCGAACAGCGCGGCCGCTCGCGTGTTCCGCCCCAGCAACCGGCCCACTCGTGTGGCGATCGTCACCGGCTTCTGTTTCTTCTTCAGGCAACTGGTCTGGATCTTTCCGAGGCCTTCCTCAATGCGCTTCTCGAAACGCTCGTGCATGGCCTGCTCTTTGGCCCGCCGCTCCGCGCTGCGGCACAGGATGAAAACCTCCTCCCCGCCCGGCGCCGGTGTGATGCGAACTTCCAGCCCCGCATGCACCAACCGCCAGTCTTCGCTCAGCAACTCCTGCTCGAACTTGCGCATGGAGTTCTTCGCCGTCCCTACGATGTAGCGCCGCCCACCTTCGCGCAGGAACTCCACGTTGTCCTCGCCCGCCATCCCGCGGTCCATGACCCAGATCCGGCTAGCCCGGCCATAGAGCCCTTCGATGTGCCCGACCATCTCTTCCAGCGTGGTGGCGTCGTTGCGATTGCCGGCGAAGATCTCGTAGCCCAGCGGCATCCCGCAACGGCTCACTACCAGGGCGATGTTGACTTGCTTGCAGTCCGGCCGATGGTCGCGCGAATAGCCCCGCTGCGCTTGCGAGTTCTTCTCCGCCTGACCTTCAAAGTACGTGCTGGTCACGTCATACAGCAGCAGATCGTAGTCCAGCTCGAACAACTCTCCCAGCTTCTCCTTCAGGTGTTTCTCCAGCGCCGGCTTGTGCGGCAGCAAAGCATCCAGCGCCCGGTACAAGCGGTCCTCGTTGACCTTCTCGACCGGCACACTCAACAGGTCCGGTAGCGCGCTGGATTCGTAGAACCGCTCTGCCCAGTGCAACTCACTGGAGGGGTCGCACAGTTGCCCGAGCACCAGCACTGTCGCCATCAGCGGCCAGGGAATCTCTTCTCGTCCTTGGGGCAGCTTCTCTTCCAGAAAGCGATCCAGATCCAGCCGGCGCAGCAGCTCCAGCCCCAGCCAGGGGCCGCCGAATTTCCGGCTGCGCTCGACATGCACCCGCTTCACATCGACTTCCACCCATTCCGGCTGAGCCTCCAGAAACAAGCTGCCCTGCTGGGTGGTCCTCCCTTCGGCACAGCGCTTCACTCCCAGGCGGCCACGTTCATCCATCGCGCCCAGCCAAGCCACCACGCGCTGCCGCGGTCCGCGCTGGGTGCGATAGCTCTCTACCAGGGCCCAGTAAGCGTGGCGCTTGCCGTCCTTCCTCCGATAGCAGGGCCGCACGTACATAGCTCCATACTACGGATCTACGGCTCCGATTCAAGAGGGTTGGTCGTCACTACATCGGCTTTTCGGAACTCTGAAACTCAGCCGCGGCAACAGCGTGATGGAAACAAAAGACGGCTCTCTTGTCCGCTGGGTTCGGCAGCCTTAAAACAGGCCAAAAAAAGTTGCGGAGTCACCTCAACTGCGGAAGTTGGGCTAGCGTATGCTGTTGCTGTGACGAACTTGACGGAGCGCACTGCGGTACTCGACAGTTGGGGAATCCTGTGCACGTTCCTGCCAGAGGATTGGGCTGATCAGGCATGGGAACTCGGCGTCATGCAGCGGGCACGCTATATCAAGGATCCAGCGGTCGTGCTCCGGTTGCTGCTCATGCATGTTGGGGCCGGTTGCTCGCTGGCGGAGACCGCCGCGCGCTGCCGGGCGGCTGGACTGGCGCAGATCAGTTCGGTGGGCGTGTTTAAGAGACTGCGTGCCGCGGAGCCGTGGTTTCGCTGGCTAGCCCTGCAGATGCGAGGGGCAACCACGTTGCCCATGCAACTGCTGGGGCGCCGCCTTCGCGCCGTGGATGCAACGTCGGTTCACGAACCCGGAACAACGGGAACTGACTGGAAACTCCACTATTGCGTGAATTTGGGCGATCTGCACTGCGATTTTTTTCAACTGACCGATATCCGGGAAGGAGGCGAGACGTTTCGGCGCGTGCCCGTCGTGCCTGGCGACGTTCTGATGGGAGACCGTGTTTACGCAGCGCCGCCCGGCGTGTCGCATGTCGTGAGCCGGGGAGGCGACGTGATCGTCCGGCTGAATCGTGCGGCCCTGCCGTTGTATGAACCGAGTGGCGAGCGCATAGAGTTACTGCCCCGTTTGCGCCAACTAGGGGAAAAGCCGCGCGAGTATCAGGCGCATGTCAAGGACCCGCGCGGAGGTTGGATTCATGGGCGGTTACTCGCTCTGCGGCAGAGCGTAGAAGCGACCCGATGGGCGCAGAAGCGGATGCAGCGCCGCGCCCAGCGCAGCCAAGAGACGGTCTCCCGTGAATCGTTGGAATGCGCGGAGTATTTCATGGTGTGGTCAACGTTACCTGCTGCGGTGCCCACCGCGCAAATACTGGAGTTCTACCGATTGCGTTGGCAAATCGAGTTGGTTTTCAAACGCATGAAATCGATATTAGGCGTTGGCCATTTGCCCCAGAAGGACCCCCTCAGTGCGCAGGCTTGGCTGGAGGGAAAGCTGTTTGTGGGTTTGCTGATCGAGCGCATGATCCACACTGCAGAAGCTATTTCCCCCTGGGGCTACACCTTGGCAGCCTCGCCGCAGCCGCTGGCGCGAGGTTGAGTTTCTTTACAGACAAGTCGGCGCTGCGCTCCTGACACCCCAGGACCTCTCGACCGTCCTTGACAACTGGGATGCGATCACCAAGGTTCTCGCGGAACCGCACCGAAGGCGCCGTCGCTTCAATTTCAGAGCGTAGGGCCTCCTTAGGTTAACGCATATTCGGCGCGAGCCGTGGGGGAATAGCGAAATCGACCAAGCCCCGGCAGGGGGCGAAAGAACGCTCTTCCGCCCCCTTCCGGGGGCTACCACGGTTGCTCACTGGTCCCACGGCTTACGCCGTGGGCTACTTTCTTTGCCCTGACGGGCTGGAGAAACGCCTGGATTCCTGGGACTCGCTTCGGAATCGGAGAATCCACCACTTTCAAGTCGCGCATCCGTTGTTCTTTGCGGCTTCGACTTGTGTAAGATCTGTAGGAGATGCCCATGAAGCTTCGCATTTCGTTTTGCTGCACTCCGATTTGCGCTCTCGCCCTCGTTGCGAGTCAGTGCAAGAGCAGATCGGTTTCGACTACCTCTGCTTCTGAAATCCCTCACTTGCGGAAGCAGGGGACGGCCACGCAACTGATCGTGGACGGTAAGCCGTACCTGGCGCGGTCCGGAGAATTGAGCAACAACGGCGCCACCAACGTCGCGTACATGAAGCCGCTATGGGACAAGATTGTCGAATCCAAAATCAACACCGTGCTGGCGGGCGTTTCCTGGGCGCAGATCGAACCAGAGCAAGGGAAGTTCGACTTCAGCGTGGTGGATGGCATTGTCCGGGATGCACGCAGTCACGGGCTGCACCTGGCGCTGCTGTGGTTCGCAACCTGGAAAAACGGAACGTCCAGCTACCCGCCCGACTGGCTGAAGAAGGATTACGAGCGGTACCCGCGCGCCCAGCTCGCAGATGGCAAGAGCATCGAAGTGCTCAGCGCCTTCGGCGATGCGAGCCGCGATGCCGATGCCCGCGCCTTCGCGGCCCTGATGCGGCACATCAAGGAAATCGACGGGCAGCAGCATACGGTCATCATGATCCAGGTGGAGAACGAAGTGGGAATGGAGAGCGACTCGCGCGACCGCTCGCCGGTGGCCAACCAGGCGTTCGCGGGGCCGGCGCCGAAGGAGTTGATGGACTACATCGTGCAGCACAAGGACACTCTGAATCCGGAGTTCCGCCAGGTATGGCAGGCGGCGGGCGGCAAGACGTCCGGGACTTGGGAAGAGGTGTTCGGCAAGGGCAAGGCGACGGATGAGATCTTCACCTCGTGGACTTATGCGCGCTACGTCGGGAAGGTGGCCGCGGCGGGGAAAGCCGAATACCCGCTGCCCATGTACATGAACGCATATACCTACGGGTTTCCCAAGGCAAACGATCCGGCGCCCTCGAGCGGCAGCCCCATGCCCGAGGTGTTTGACGTGTGGAGAGCCGGGGCGCCGGGAATCGATATATTCTCGCCCGACAATTCCAGGACGTACATCGTGATGTGCGGGAAGTACACGCAATCGGGGAACCCGCTGTTCATACCCGAGGAGTCGCCTGGGGCGGAGGGCGCGGCCAGAGCGCTGTACGCCTTCGGACACCATGATGCGATCGGTTACTCGCGCATGAGCGGAGGGGTGGACAGGTTAACGACTCCCGACAACGATCTGGCGGGCGCCTACGACCTGATCGCGCAATTGACTCCGCTGATTGTGGAACACCAGGGCAACGGCACGATGTCGGCCGTCATGTTGGGGCCGGACGACCCGCCGCAGAAGGTCCAGGTGGGGAATTACACGCTGGAGGCCAAGTTTTTCGGGACCAGAAGAGTTGGACCTGGCGGGCAACAATCGGAAATCCCGCCGCGCGCGGGGGCAATTTTCATTGCGACGGGGCCGGACGAGTACTTCGTGGCCGGCAACGGCGTAACCGTCACCTTTACTCCCAACACACCGGGGCCCCCGCTGGCCGGACTGGCCACGGTGGAAGAAGGGGCTTTTGTGGATGGCCGCTGGGTTCCCGGGCGCCGGCTGGCCGGCGACGACACCATCGAGGGCGACTGCGTGCAACTGCGCTGGCCACTGGGAACCAAGGTGCCGCTATGGGCGCAACGCTGGAGCGGGGAAGGTATCCAGCGCGTGACGCTGTACCGCTACAAGTGAGGCGCAGCGACTCCAATATGTCGTGAGGCAGATGCGCGGCCAAGAGTGCACGTACCTGCTAAGATTAGGGGTGAGGTCGGACGTTCATGGAACAGCCTGTTACAGGTCACTCGCTAGCCGACAGGTATGCGCGCACCGGTCACCCGTCGATTCAGGAACTCGTCGCTGAACAGGGCACGAAGTTCCGCACGGACCCGGCCGAACTGTTGGGCGATTTCTGGCCGGAAGAAGAGTCCATTGACGACTTTCTGAGGGCGCTTCACGAATGGCGCGGGCACGACAGATCCGATCGCGCCGCATGACGCCTGCGGTAATCGACACCGACGTCGTCTCGTTTCTTTTCAAGAACGATAGTCGGGCGCAGCTTTATTTACCGCTGATGCGGAACCGGGATCTGGTGGTCTCGTTTATGACGGAGGCCGAACTTGAGCAGTGGATTTTGTTGGCCAAGTGGGGTGCGGATCGGGTGCGGCGCTTCCGCACCTTCATGACTGGTTTCGCGTCGGTGCCCTCTTCCCGCGATTTGATCCTTCGGTGGGCCGAGGTAATGGTCGCAGCCAGGGCGAATGGACGCCGCATCGAGGCCGCCGACGCGTGGATAGCAGCAACCGCGTTGCTTTACGGCGCCGCCCTTGTGACGCACAATCCGAAAGACTACCGGGGTGTACCCAATCTGCTCGTTCTCTCCTGCTCCTGAGATCCGGTGGATCGCTCCCGGCAGCGCGGCCAGTTGAGATGACGGGAGCTGTATCGGTGCTATGGTGTTTTGAGGCGACAAACGTATGAAACTCGGGTCTATTATTTCCCTCTTTCTCACGGCTTTCCTGGCTTGGGCGCCGGGTTTTGCGCAAGCCGCCGATTCCAATGTCACATTCGAGGCGGCATCGGTGAAACCGGCCGGTCCTTTCGTCCCCGGAGAGATGGGCGGCATGCGCGGCGGCCCCGGAAGCGGCGACCCAGGCCGGATCACGATTGCGCGGGCGACATTGACCAATCTGCTGACCCGGGCCTACGACGTGTGGTTCGACCAGGTCTCGGGTCCCGCATGGCTCAACGACGGCTCCGCGTACGCCTATCGCATCGACGCAACGCTGCCGCCAAATACCACCATGGAGCAGTTCCGGCTGATGCTCCAGAATCTGCTGGCGGAGCGATTCCACTTAAGACTCCACCACGAAACCAAGCTCCGCCCCGGTTACGAACTGGTGGTGGCCAGCGGCGGGCCGAAGCTGAAGGAGTGGAATCCCGCTACAAGTGCGGCGCCGGGCAAACCGGGCGTCGACGGGAATGGATTTCCGAGACTGCCTCCGGGCGCGCCCGTGGGCTTTGTCATGCGCAGCGGTGGTGGCGCGGCCGCGATTCGGATGACTCATCGAGAGACCATGGCTATGTTCTGCCGTGGGCTGGGGAACAACATCAATATGTCGAATGGAACGCCAACCGGTCCACAGGCCCGCGTAGTCGATAAGACGGGGCTGACCGGGACCTACGAGTTCACGCTGGAATTCGCGGGGTCGGTGGGAATGATGCCATCCGCGCCGGCGGGCAGCGAGCCTGGCACTCCGCTTGCAAGCGATCCCACCGGAGGCGCTCCGGACATCTTTACCGCCGTCGAAAAGCAGCTCGGCCTCAAGCTGGTAAAGGTCAAAGACATACCGGTCGACATCCTGGTCGTCGAGAACGCCGACAAAGTCCCCACTGCTAACTGACTGGAGTCTGGACCTTGTACCGCTAGAGGATGGCGGCTGGGTGTAGACTGAAAACGGCCTGAAAATCCAAAACGGAAATTCCGGTTGAGAGGAGGAACCATGCTGTTCCTGTTCATCTCGTTGGCCTGTTTTGCGCTGTTTGCGGCCGTATTCGCGGCCACCCTCGCAATTGACCACTTTGCCTCGGTGTGGCAAACGGCAGACGCCAGTAGCCGGCACGGCCGTTTCAGTAATTGGGCGGCAAACAGCACGACGCTCGATATCGTAAAAGGGTTGTCGGGCCTGGCGTCGGCTCTCGCGTGCCTGGTGGTTTTCGTCGCGATCTTTTATGCTCTGTTGTTTGTGGGCGTGGGCGGCGAAAGACGTTTCGCGGTCTACCTCACCGGCGGACCGGGCAAGGGCGGCGGTGTGACTCTCCGCGAGTTTTCCGCCACGAGCGGGGAGCTAAACCGAATGCCCATGATTGAGTATTTAGACAGCCACCGCATCGTGAAGGGACGGGTCTCGAGCGTATTGGCGATCGGCGGTGGATTGACGCATATTTGCGTCGCCAATGGAGACATCTGCGGACTGGCCGATTCCTCGCTTGGGCTGAAGCCCGGCGACACCGCCTATATTCGCGTCGGCAGACCCCCTACCGGGCCGAGACGGCCGCCCGGCTGGACGATCACCGCCGGCGAGGCAAAGTCCCTCGCGGCGACAAGCGACTTCACAATTGAGGATCGGTGAGACTGGTCGCTCAGCGCCCCGCGGGGATTTCCCGGGCCACCAGCTCGATGCCTTCGCTCTTGCCCAGATTGCGGGAGTATTTCTTCTCCGTTGCGTTGTTCCAGTGCTCGTGGACGCCCAGGCTGGAGAGCCGCGTGCCGTCGCCATCGGGATCGTAGACGGTTCCCGAGGGAGGGTTTCCGGCCAGGGCGGCTTCGTGCAGGTAGTTATCCACGTGGCCGGTAACCGAGCCGGCCACATTGGGCTCGTTGCGCAAGAAGTCGATGGCCACCGAATCGATGGCCACGGGGTCCTGGGAGGCGAAAACGCTCGCGGCCCAGTGGTTCCCGAATGAAGCGAAGCGGATCACCCCGCCCTCGTTGTGCTTGGCGGGGTACAGGCCGTCGAGCATGTACAGCAGCGTCTTGCCGCCCAGTTGCTTGTGCCCCATCAGTTCCACCAGGCAGTTGTAGGACCCCTCGGGGTTGACCTTCATCCCGCATCCGTGCAAGGGGCTGGGTGAGAAGGTTCCGCTCTTCTTGAAATACACCGAGCCGAAGTGATTCTTGGCCGTGAGCGTGACCCCCAGCATGAAATGCGCGCGAAACAACGCCAAGTTGATGAGGTACTTCGACTCGGTGACCGTCCGCGGCAAGTAGGCCGGCTCGATCCCCGGCCCGGCGAAGTGGACGGCGCCGGTGAGGTCCGGGGTGGCTGCGATTCGGCCGTCTCCGGCGCGATCGGGGCCCACCACGAAGTTGACCGCGCGCAGGCTCGGGTCGGCCCTCACCTTGTCGACAATGGGCGCGCCGATGCTCCTGCCTTCGGTGGCGTCATAGACCGTGATGTCCTGGGCGGGGACGCCCGCCGTGCCCACGAGCTGAGCCAGCAGCGCGTAGACCACGTGGGGGCTGGGGAGTCCTTTGCCGGTGACCCATTTCGAATCGCGGTCCTGGTTGGCATTGATCTTGATGGCAATCTTCTCACCCGGCTGGTAGCCGCTGTCGCCCAGGTTCCTGGTGCGATTGAAATCGCGGAAGAGCATCTCCCAGGCTTGCCGGTCCGTGGCTTCGCCGGTGAGGTCCTGGAGAGAATCGGAGACCATCTGGTCGACCACGCGCTGATTGGTGTTGGCGTCGTCCCACCAATTGCCGGTCTTGCCGTCCCAGCTTGTCGCGCCGGGCGCATGGACCCAGACGACCCGGCCCGGGTGAATGCCTTTACCGACGCCCATGGGGTGGTTGGGCGCGTCGGAGGGCGTGAAGTGCGCCTGACCGATGAGACCTATGCCGAGAGCCAGACGAAGGGCCACGGCGGCCAACGCGAGCACAATCAACGCCGCGGTTGAGATGAAGGGATGGCGGCGAATGAAGGACCAAAGCTTCGAACCGAACCACTGCGACTGACTCATTTCGCAAATCCTCCTCGGGAATGGATGCAGACCGCTATAGTAGCGCGCTGCTTGTGCTAGACATGGCGTGTTCACTGTGAAAGAATTGGCAAGCTAAAGCATGCCCCACCAAGGCTTGCGGGCGAATTCTTCACGGCTCGATCGGCGTGACCGGGTCCAGGAACGCCCAGAATAGAATACCCATGGCGTAGACCGCGGCGGAAACGTAGAAGGTCAAGTTCCAGTTGCCGTGGCTCCAGGCCAGCATGTAGCCGATGGCTAACGGCGCCATCGCGCCCCCGATGTTGCCCACCATGTTCATGGCGCCGGAAACCGTTCCAGCGTACTTGCCGCCGACGTCCATGGCGGCGGTCCAGGCGCCGGGCATGACCAGGTCGTTGGAAAAGCTGGCCACGCCGATGGCCAGCATGGCGAGGAGCGGGGCGCGCAGGGTGGTGGAGACGAGCACAAACGCGGAGGCGCCGGCGAATCCCAGGCAGCCCATCAGGCGGCGGGCCTTGGCCACGCTGCCCGTGCGGCGCGTCACCACGCGCGTGAGCAGCACGCAGGCCGGATTCCCCAAACCTCCGCAGAACAACGGCAATATGCTCAACAGCGCGGCGGAGGCGATATCCACGTGGCGCGCCTCGCGCAGGTAGGTGGGCAGCCACGTGACATAGAACCACCACCCGTAGTTGAGACAGAAGAACTGGCCGCACAGCATCCACACCTGCGGGGAGCGCAACAATTTGCCCCAGGGAACGTCGCCGTGGCCGGATGCCATGCGGGAGCTGCCGCGCAGCAGGTCGCGCTCGGCGGAGTTGAGCTTGGGGTTCCGCATGGGGTCGTCGCGGAACCAGAGGAAGAACGGCACGGCCCACACCACGCCCAGACAGCCGAAGATTTCAAAGGCGTGCCGCCAGCCCACGAGGCCCATGACCAGGGCCACCAGGGGCGGGGTGAACGCCCCCGCCCAGCGCGCGCTCAGCCACATGATGCCCTGCGCGCGCACGCGCTCCCGGGCGGGGAGCCAGGTGGTGAAGACCTTGGCCACGTTGGGGAAGCAGCCGGCCTCGCCGGCGCCGAACAGGAAGCGGGTGGCCACGAGCGAGGGGAAGCTCCACGCCCACCCGGTGGCGGCGGTAAACGCGGACCACCACAGCACGATGCGCAGCAGAACCTTGCGCGGGCCGATCCAGTCGCCCAGAAAACCGCCGGGGATCTCGAACATGGCGTAGGCCCAATTGAACGCCGCGAACGCCCATCCCATCTGGACGGCGGTGAGGCCCAACTCGCGGCGGATGGACGGGGCCGCGAACGAGATCGCGACCCGATCGATGTAAGTGACCGCGGCCAGTGCGACCGCGAAGACGATCACCCAATAGCGGACCCGCGTGGGCGGTGCGGCTGGGGCGGATCTCATTCGTAGCGGTAGAGCTTGACGCGCAAGATCCCATTCTCGCTGTGCATGTCGCGACGTTTGTAGCCGCCAGGCAGCAGCAGGGCAGGCGCGCAGTACCAGCAACTGGGGTCGACGGTAGTGACGCGGTGATCCAAGTGGCGCCCGGCAACCCAGCGGCCGTCGACAAAACTGCCTTCCTCGACGAGGCCCACCCCGACATTCGGGGGTCCGGGCGTGTTGGGAGTGAATGTAACGGCCACCTCGTACTCGTTGCTATTGATGACGTACAACTCGTCGGGCGCAGTCAAGACGAAGAGCGCTCCCGCCAGCGGCACACCGGGCGGAGCCGGGGTAGTTCCGCGGGGCCGCGTTTTGTTGGGGTTGATCACAGCAGTCAAGGTGTAGTCGCCCAACCGGGCCTTGGCGGTCTGGCCGCTATCCCCCAGCAGAACGCCGGTGGTCTCGCCTTTCTTGCCCTGGTGCCCGGTGAGCACGGGCATGAGCTGCTCAATGGTCTGGTAGACCCTGCCCAGCTCATTCTGAGGATCCTGCCGCAGCAGATTGTACTCGACCCCGTAGACGGAGAAGCCCATGGCGTCGTGTCCCACGGCCCAAAGCACCTCGGCGGCGCCTTGGGGACCGCCTTCCGCCTCGCCCACGTACAGCGGGTTCCAGGATTGGTGGTAGTCCATGCAAATCTCCGCGAAGTCCTTCTCGGGGTAAACGTCGGGCGCGAGGAAATCGATGTCGGGCGCCCCGGCTCTCCGAACGTCCAACAGGTCCCACATCGGGTCGCCGCTGTGTTGATAGCCCTTGGTCTCGGCCTCGACTCCCTGGGCGGCCACGGCCGCGATGGAGGACGTTCTGGTCACCCACCCATTGGTGTACGCCGGCAGCGGGTATTCGGCTTTGCCCGCCGCGGTCACCCGGTTGACGTACTGGGCATAGCTCCAGACCATGAAGATCTCATCCGTCGCCGCGCCCTTGCCGAAGACCTCTTCCCAGGTGCCGGATGTTTTGGAGCCGGCTTTCTCCCACACCTGGCGAAACTCCGGAATGAGGGTATCCCTGTGCTTCTGGAGATAGTCCATGAGCGGCTTCGGAACCAGCGCGGCAAAGGCTTTCTCGGCTCCCGGCGAGCGGTCGCGGGAATCGCCCGACATGCCGACTTCGTTCTCCACGTGCGTGAAGATGACGGTGTGCTCGCGGCCGTCGACTTCCTTGATGTGCCGCATGAGGGCGGCATAGGCGCGCGCATCGGCGTCGCGGGTGGCATCGCCGTAGCCTTCGGCGACGGAGAAGTACTCGATGCTGTGGCCACCCCGGATCTGGGCGCGCGGAAACCGCTTGTAATCCTTCTTCACCCACAGGGGAGCCCAACTCACCATGCCAATCTTAAAGCTGGCGAACCACACCAAACAGATGCGCAGGTGGTTGCGCCGGGCTTCCTGGATCATGCCGTCGACCAGGGTGAAATCGTACTTGCCCTCCTCGGGTTCGAGCAGCTCCCAATAAACGACGGCCAGGATGGTGTTGAGATTCATCTTGACGAACTCGGGCCACATCCACTTCATGCCGTCGAGACTGGTGGCATCGTCGCCCTCGATCTCTCCCGTCAAGGCCACGAACGGTTTGCCGTCGACGACGAACTGAGTGGCCGTTCCCTGTTTTCGCAGATGAGGGAAATTCGGGTCCGGCTGAGCGTGAGAGGGAACCGCGAGCAAACCGAGCCAGACCGCGGAAATGCAGCATAAGGCACTCTGGATCTTCATCATTCTCCCTTCGAAAACCGCCGCTTCATGAAGCCCGGTTCTCTGGCCGCGTGGCGACCATGAAGTTCACCGGATTAGGGTAGCACTTTGCCGGAAGCGGCGGTGAGCGCCGGGCCGGTTGAGGTGCGCGACATGGAAGTGGCGGATTCCCCGATTCCGAAGCGAGTCGCAGGAATCCAGGCGTTTCTCCAGCCCGTCAGGGCGAAAGAAAGTAGCCCACGGCGTGAGCCGAATATGCGTTAACCTAAGTCTTGCCTTCACTCTGAAACTAGCGTATGCTGTTGCTGTGACGAACTTGACGGAGCGCACTGCGGTACTCGACAGTTGGGGAATCCTGTGCACGTTCCTGCCAGAGGATTGGGCTGATCAGGCATGGGAACTCGGCGTCATGCAGCGGGCACGCTATATCAAGGATCCAGCGGTCGTGCTCCGGTTGCTGCTCATGCATGTTGGGGCCGGTTGCTCGCTGGCGGAGACCGCCGCGCGCTGCCGGGCGGCTGGACTGGCGCAGATCAGTTCGGTGGGCGTGTTTAAGAGACTGCGTGCCGCGGAGCCGTGGTTTCGCTGGCTAGCCCTGCAGATGCGAGGGGCAACCACGTTGCCCATGCAACTGCTGGGGCGCCGCCTTCGCGCCGTGGATGCAACGTCGGTTCACGAACCCGGAACAACGGGAACTGACTGGAAACTCCACTATTGCGTGAATTTGGGCGATCTGCACTGCGATTTTTTTCAACTGACCGATATCCGGGAAGGAGGCGAGACGTTTCGGCGCGTGCCCGTCGTGCCTGGCGACGTTCTGATGGGAGACCGTGTTTACGCAGCGCCGCCCGGCGTGTCGCATGTCGTGAGCCGGGGAGGCGACGTGATCGTCCGGCTGAATCGTGCGGCCCTGCCGTTGTATGAACCGAGTGGCGAGCGCATAGAGTTACTGCCCCGTTTGCGCCAACTAGGGGAAAAGCCGCGCGAGTATCAGGCGCATGTCAAGGACCCGCGCGGAGGTTGGATTCATGGGCGGTTACTCGCTCTGCGGCAGAGCGTAGAAGCGACCCGATGGGCGCAGAAGCGGATGCAGCGCCGCGCCCAGCGCAGCCAAGAGACGGTCTCCCGTGAATCGTTGGAATGCGCGGAGTATTTCATGGTGTGGTCAACGTTACCTGCTGCGGTGCCCACCGCGCAAATACTGGAGTTCTACCGATTGCGTTGGCAAATCGAGTTGGTTTTCAAACGCATGAAATCGATATTAGGCGTTGGCCATTTGCCCCAGAAGGACCCCCTCAGTGCGCAGGCTTGGCTGGAGGGAAAGCTGTTTGTGGGTTTGCTGATCGAGCGCATGATCCACACTGCAGAAGCTATTTCCCCCTGGGGCTACACCTTGGCAGCCTCGCCGCAGCCGCTGGCGCGAGGTTGAGTTTCTTTACAGACAAGTCGGCGCTGCGCTCCTGACACCCCAGGACCTCTCGACCGTCCTTGACAACTGGGATGCGATCACCAAGGTTCTCGCGGAACCGCACCGAAGGCGGCGTCGCTTCAATTTCAGAGCGTAGAGCCTCCTTAGGTTAACGCATATTCGGCGTAAGCCGTGGGACCAGCGAGCAACCGTGGTAGCCCCCGGAAGGGGGCGGAAGAACGTTCTTTCGCCCCCTGCCGGGGCTTGGGCGACTTTGCCACTCCCCCACGGCTCACGCCGTGGGCTACTTTCTCACGCTCCTACGGAGCTTCACCTGGGGACATCACTTTTATATCGCGCACCCGGGAGAGCTGAGTGGGAGGACTCGGGCGCCGTCAATGCCGCCGGCCGGTTTGGGATTCCAGGGTCTTCCGGTACACCTTGCTGAATTCGGCGCCCCAAAAGAACAACTGCGCCGAGCAGTATACCCATAGCAACACGACAATCGGGGAGCCGGCGGCGCTATACGTCCCGAAGGTGGCATGCGCGAAGTACAACGCCATAAAGTCCTTGCCGATCACAAACAGCAAGGCGGCGATCATGGCTCCGAGGGCCACTTCGCTCCATTTCAATACAACGTCCGGAAGAATCTTGTAGAGGGCCGCAAACAGCACCGCTGTTATCAGATACAAGACCAGATACGCGACAGCCGGCGGCACGGCGACCCTGATGGCCGCCATCCAGGCGTTCAACAGCAGAGAGACCAGCAGCAGAAGACCTATGCCCAGCACCGCCGCGAAGGAATAGAAGCGATCCCGGATGAGGTGGATGACGGTGGCGGCATTGGTCTGGCCGGGGGGAGGCGAGACATGCCAGATGGTGTTCATGGCCTCGTGCAACTCCACAAAGATGGAAGAGGCGCCAAAAATCAAGGCGGTCAGACCGAGCACAGTCGCCAGCACGCCTGTCCGGGGCTGGTAGACGCCGCGGATGAAGTCCTGAATGGTGCGTGCCACTTCAGGCCCGGCCATGTCTTGGATTTCGGACGCGAGCCGGCCTTGGGCAGCCGCCTGCCCATAAGCCATGGCGGCCAGAGCGACGGCTATGACGATCACGGGAGCCAGCGACAGCAGGGTATAGAATGCGACGGAAGCGCTGAGGCGCGGAACGTTATCGTCGAACCACGCGCTCGATGCCTGCCGGAAGACTCGCGGCAGCGCCTGGAGCGGAAGCCATAAGCGCATCGAAGCCAGCCAGTTTACGAGGCGGGAGTTGCCGCCTTCTCCTCATCGCGCAGCGCGGCGATCCGGTTCTGCAGCGTTCGCAGGCTGATCCCCAACATCTCGGCGGCGCGTTTGCGATTGCCACCCACGTGTTCGAGGGTGAGTTTAATGTAAGACTCCTCGAGTTTCATGAGCGGCTGGCCAGGCAGAAGCATGGCCGGGCCCTCATGGCCGGACGATGGGCGGGCATACGGGCCGGGGGCCGCACCGAGCGCGGGGGCAGGCAGGTCCTTCAGCCGGATCAAACCCTCGCCGGCCATGATGATGGCCCGCTCCAGAACATTGCGCAGCTCCCGCACATTGCCGGGCCAATCGTAGCGATGAAACAGATCCATCACTTCGGCATCGACCCCGGTAACGCGCGTGCTGTATTTCTTGTTCAAATACTGCAGCATGGCATCGGTGATCGGCGGGATATCTTCTTTATGTTCGCGCAGCGGCGGAACTACGATCTGGAAAACACTCAACCGGTAGTACAGTTCTTCGCGCAAATGCGTTCCGATTTCCTGGCTGGTGGCGGCCAGGATGCGGGCGTCCACCGCGATTTCGTGCTTGCCGCCCAAGCGCCGCACGCGCAAGTCCTCGATGACGCGCAGCAGCTTCGCCTGTATGGATTGCGGCATCTCGCCGATCTCGTCGAGCAGCAAAGTGCCGCCGTGAGCCTGCTCAAAGACGCCGGCCGAACGCTCCATGGCGCCCGTAAACGCGCCCTTTTCGTGGCCGAACAACTCGCTCTCGACCAGAGTCTCGGGCAAGGCGGCGGCATTGATGGCGATGAAAGGGCCATCGCAGCGGGGGCTCGACTTATGAATTTCCCGCGCCACCAACTCCTTGCCGGTGCCGCTCTCGCCACGGATCAATACGGGCGCCGAAGTGGGCGCCACCTGCCTGATGAGCGAGAAGATTTGCTGCATGGCCGGGGAGGTCCCCACCAGGTCCCCGAGTACGCCGCGAAGGCTCAGATCGCGCTGGAGCTCGGCGGTTTTCTGGAGACTTCTCTTGAAGCGAATCGCGCGTTCCAGCAGGGTTTTGAAGGCGCGCGGTTCCACCGGCTTCTCGAGGAACCAGAAGGCCTTGAGGTCGTGCACCGCGGAGAGCGCCTTTTCCATGCTGCCGAAGGCGGTGAGCGCGATCGCGGGAGTGAGGTCTCCCTGTTCCTTCAGGCGCCGGAGCAGCTCGAAGCCGTCCATGCGCGGCATGACCAGATCGGAAACGATGACGTTGGCGTCGAACGATTCGAGCCGTTCCAGCGCTTCCTGCCCGTCGGCGGCCATCTGCGTCTCGTAGTCGCCATCGGCAAGCATGGCAGCCAAGGCGGTTCGCTGGCGCTCGTCATCGTCGACGATGAGGATTCGGCCCGAAACCTTAGGAAGCCGGGGCATCCCCCCCTATTCTAGCAATCCGCGCCAGAAACGGGAGGGGGTAGCCCTCCCGGGCAATCGGATTTCCCCTCGATCCCAGCGTCAGGCCCCAAAGGGGGGTGGAGTCGTAGCGCCGGGCCCAGAGGGCACCCCTTTGCGCGGGCGGGGTTGTCTGGACGGGGAAGAACACCGGCGGCAAAGGGGGTGCCCTCTGGGCCCGGCGCTACCAACACGCCGTGCGTCCCCGTAGGCACAGATTCATTCGTTTGGCGCAGGCTTTCCCGAGCAAAAAGTATCGAAGCGATGCGATCGAGGCATTGCACGATGTTGGGGCCATCGACAAACAGACGATGCGGCGTTTCGACGATGCCCGCCTTACGCCCATCCGTCCATTGAAGGCTGAAGAGATCAAGGCGATCCGGGAGAGAGAACACGTCAGCCAAACCGTTTTCGCCAACGGGGGCCTCGCTCGAGCTGCTATCGCTGGTCGGGAAGAACGGGCTTGCCGCGGTTGCATGATGCGCGGGGACCAATTCAGATAGTATGGAGGCTGACATGCGGAACTATCTGGATTTGACGGGTAAAGTCGCGTTGATTACGGGAGCATCGTCGGGCATCGGCGCGGCCACGGCGGCGGTATTCGCCGAACTGGGCGCCAGGGTGGCCATCGGCTACTTCCGGAACCAGAAAGGCGCCGAAGAGGCGCGGGCGGGCATCGCCGGCGCAGGCGGGAAGGCGATTGCCATCCGGGCCGACGTGTGCCAGGAAAACGAGATTCGGCGGCTGGTGAAGAGCGCGGCGGACGAGCTGGGGCCGATCAATATTCTGGTGAACAACGCGGGGTCGCTGGTGGAGCGCATGAAGATTGGCGAGGTCACGGGCGAGAAGTGGGACGGCATTCTGAACCTCAACCTGAAGAGCGCGGTGCTCTGCTCGCAAGCCGTGGCGGCTTCCATGATGGAGCGCCGCGCAGGCGCCATCGTCAACGTGGTTTCGATCGCCGGGCGCAACGGCGGCGGGTCTGGCGCGGGAGCTTACGCGGCGGCCAAAGCCGGCCTGATCGCGTTCACCAAATCGCTGGCCAGGGAACTGGGGCCGCACGGCATACGCGTGAACGCGGTCTCCCCGGGGGTGATCGACACGCCGTTTCACGAAGTGTTTTCGACGCCCGAGATGATGCGGAATTTCGCGGCCATGATTCCGCTGGGCCGCGTGGGAGTGCCGATGGAGTGCGCCACGGCGATCGCGTTTCTGGCCTCCGATGCCGCCAGCTTCGTGGTGGGGGAAACCATTGAGGTGAATGGCGGGCAGTTGATGTTGTAAGCGGGCCGCGTTTCTGAAACCGCGCGCCATAGGCTTAGAATTTGAATATGTGGGCTATTGCGGCGGCGCTCTTCCTGTTCCAGGCCACCGATTTCAGCTCGGCGGGGATGAAGGCGCTGGAGGAAGGGAAGTACGAAGCCGCCGTTCAGGCTTTCACCAAGGCCATCGAAGCCGACGCCAAGGATTACTTCGCGCATTTCAACCTCGCCATGGCGTACGGCTTCCTGCACCAGGATGCCGAAGGCATCGCCGAATACCGCAAGACTCTGGAGCTCAAGCCTGGCCTCTATGAAGCCGAGCTGAACGCGGGGATTCTGCTGATGCGCCAGAAGAACCCCGCCGAGGCTTTGCCGCTGTTCCAGAGTGCGGCGGAGCAGAAGCCCCAGGAGTTCCGCCCCCGCTACTACCTTGCCGAAGCGCAGCTTCAGACCGGAGCGCCGGCGAAAGCCGAAGAGAATTTCCGCCTGGCTTTGGAGCTGGACGCCAAGTCGGCCGCGGCGCAGCTCGGCGTGGCCCACGCGCTGGCGCGGCAGGGAAAGCTGGCGGAGGCGGCGCCGCATTTCCGCCAGGCGGCCGAGCTCGACCCGAACTATCGCGATGGGCTCCTGGAGTTGGCCGATCTTTACGAGAAAGACAAGCAGCCGGCCGAAGCCATCGCCATCTACCGCGAGTTTCCAGAGAACGCCGCGGCCCAGGGCCGCCTGGGCGAGCTGCTGCTCGAAACCAAGGAATACGCCGGCGCCATCCCGCATCTGGAAGAGGCCTACGCCAAGGATTCCACCCAGGAAAACCGCGTGGCGCTGGCGATGGCCTACGTGTTCGACAAACAGCTCGACAAGGCGCTGCCGCTGCTCGAACAGGCGGTGGCGGCGGAGCCTTCCAACTACGACGTGCGCATGATGTACGCCCGCGCCCTCCGCGACAAAAGGCAGTTCCCGGCGGCGGCGGCCCAGTTTTCCGAGGCTGCCAGGCTGAAGCCCGGCGAAGTCAATACCTGGAGCGATTTGGGTGACGTGCTGTACATGATGGGGGACTATCCGCAATCGCTCGCGGCCTTTGACAAGGCGCGGGCATTGGGCCAGGACACTCCCGGCAACTGGTTCCTTCGTGCGATCATCTTAGACAAGCTGCATCAAGTGAAGCCCGCCCTGGAAGCTTACCAGCGGTTTCTCTCCATGAGCCAGGGGAAGAACCCGGACCAGGAGTTCCAGGCGCGGCAGAGGGCCCGGATTTTGCAGCGGGAGCTGGAGAAGTAATGATGCGGATCGGGTTGCTGCCGGCGGTGCTGATGTTCGGTTGCGCGTGGGCGGGGTGCTTGCGGGCGGACCTGAAACCGGCCCTCGCGGAATCCAATCTGGGAAAGCGCTCGAAACTGGCGCTGGATAACGCCGCCGCGGCGTTGAAGGCCGCGCGGGAAGCGTATGCAACGGGCGACAACCAGAAGGTGGCCGCCGCTGCCGCCGAAATCCAGCAGTCCGTCGACCTCGCCTACGATTCCCTCATGAAGACCGGCAAGAACCCGCGCAAGAGTCCGCGATGGTTCAAGCCGGCCGAGATCTCGACGCGCGAGCTGTCGAAGAAACTCGACACTTTCCAGCAGGAGATGGATTTCGCGGACCGGCCGCTGCTGGACAAAGTGAAGGCCCGGGTGCAGCAGGTGCACGACGAGCTGCTGCTGGGATTGATGGAGGGCAAACGAAAATGAAGACCCTGGCGTGGTGTCTGTTGCTGGCGGCCGCGGGGTACTCTCAGAGACTCGCGCACCGCGATTTTCTCACCGCCGACGAGACCGACCAGATCAAGGAGGCGCAAGAGCCCAACCAGCGGCTCAAGCTCTACGCCGGTTTCGCCAGGCAGCGCGCCGACATGGTCAAGAGCCTGCTCGCCAAGGAAAAAGCCGGCCGCTCGATCCTCATCCACGACGCGCTCGACGATTACTCCAAGATCATCGATGCCATGGACGACGTGGCCGACGACGCCATCGGGCGCCATCTGGACATCAAGCTCGGTCTGGCGGCCGTGGCATCCGTCGAAAAGGAAACGCTTCCCGTGTTGCAGAAGGCCCAGGACAGCCATCCGAAAGATGTGGAGCGTTACGATTTCGCGTTGAAGCAGGCCATCGAGACCACCGCCGACAGCCTGGAGGCGGCCGAGGAGGACCTGGGCCAGCGCGCCAAGGATGTCGAAGCTCGCCAGCAGCAGGAAAGGAAGGAGCGGCAAGAGGCCATGACACCCACCGAGCGCGAGGCCGCGCAGGCCACGGAGAAGAAGGCCGCCGAGGACGAGCAACAGAAGCAGGACCAACAGAAGAAAGCCCCCACGCTGTTGCGGCCGGGCGAGAAACAGCCGTAGGGGCCGGGCATGCCCCATAAGCGCTAAGATAATAGTTGCTTTTTATGCGCCTTTGGTCTAAACTCAGACCATGGTTGGCGCTCAAGATGAAAACTGGCAAGTACTTACCACGCTGCTGCCCAAAGGCTGGCAGGGCGACGCTTTTCGTTCGGGTGCGGTAGGGCGTATGCGCGGCTTCGCCAGCGTTTCGGATTTGCTGCGTACCTTGCTGTTGCACGTTGGCAACGGTTATTCCTTGCGGGAAACGGCAACCCGAGCCAAAGCCGCCGGACTAGCTTCGGTGTCGGATGTGGCGATCTTAGATCGCCTGCGAACGGCAGGTCCCTGGTGGCGTCAGATGTGTGCGCGCCTGCTAGCGGAGAACGGAATGCACGTGCCGGAACAAACCGGCGGTCGGGTGTTCCGCGCCGCCGATGGCACGGTGATCAAAGAGCCCGGCAAGACCGGGAGTTCTTGGCGCGTCCATTACACGTTGCGGCTTCCCGATCTGGAGTGTGATCACTTTGAGATCACGCCGGCGCGAGCCGTGGGCGGGGGAGAGAATCTGTCGCGACTGCCCGCCCAGCCAGGAGACTGCTTGCTGGCGGACCGCGGTTTCTGCCACAGCGCCGGCGTGCTGGCGACGATCGGCAAAGGCGTGGAGGTGATCGTGCGGCTCAACACCGGCAATCTGCCCCTCTATACAGCCTCGGGGAGGCCCTTCGATCTGCTGGGCGCTGTGGGCGGACTGCCGGAGGCGGGGCAATGCGGCGAATGGGAAGTGCATGTGCGCGCCGGAGCCACCGTTGGTCGGTTGCGACTGTGTGGCATTCGCAAAAGCGAATACGGCATCCAACGCGCGCTGGCGCAACTGCTCCGCCAAGCCGGCAAGCAGGGCCACACGCCGAAACCGGAGACGCTGGAATATGCCAAGTATGTCCTGGTAGTGAGCAACCTGCCCAGCGCGGAATTCAGCGCCCAGGAAGTCTTGGAGTGGTACCGGCTCCGCTGGCAGATCGAACTGGTTTTCAAACGTCTCAAGTCGCTCGCCGAGTTGGGCCACTTGGCCAAACACGACGAGCAAAGTGTGCGCAGTTGGCTGTATGGCAAACTGCTGGTGGGACTACTTACCCAGAAACTCATCCGCACCGGCCGCGATATTTCCCCCTGGGGATACTCGTTCCCTACGCCATAAGATCCCCAGCCGGTGGCGGGAGTTCAGTTTCGCGCTGCATCAACTGCGCCAAGCGATCGATCCACCGCTGGCGCTGGCGGCGACGATGGCGAACTGGAACACGCTGGCCGTCGATCTCGCTGAATCGAGCCGCAAGCGCGTACCCCAAGTGCCAGCATTCTTCGCGCGGTAGCGCAGCCAAATCGGCATAAATCGGGTAAATTATCTTAGCGCTAATGGGGCATGCCCGGCCCGGGGGCCAGGCATGCCTGGCCCCTACGCTCCCGCTAATTTCTGCACGTCCTTCTCCGTTAACTGGTCCACGGGCACTTTCTTCAAACCTACCTGCACCATCACTTTGTTCAATGCCGGCGTCTCGTCGGCCAGCTTCTTCAGCGCCGCCAATAATGCGGTCAGCGCTACCACCGCCGCCGTCGCCTGCGTCATCACGCCGGTCGCCATCTGTAACCCCATCATGATCTCTTGCGGTCCCAGGCCGCGCGTTACCATGGCTTGCGCCGACGCCGACGCCACATCGGGCAGCGCCGCCGCTTTCTCCTGAACCTGTGCGGCGGCCAGTTGCAGGTCGGCATTCGGATCGGCTTCGAAATACACGGTCAGTTTCGGCATATGTTCTAGTGTACGGCTTGCGCAACGCCTGCCGTGCCAAGCGAACTCAGAAAAAACGGAGCCCACAGGATAGTTTCCGCTCCGCCATGTTCGCCCAACCACCGCAGCAGCGCTTTCCGCAATGCCATCTCCGCCGCATCTCCCTGCGCATAATTCCTATGGAATTCCGATGTCACCGCGCACGCCGCCTGCGTCTCCAGGGTCCACAAACCGCCCAACACGGTGTGCACGCCCGCCTGAAACAGCGCGGACTGCAAGCCGAAGATGTCGTCGCCCGGAAGGCTGCTCATGCCGCGCCCGCCGACCGCCCGCTGGCCCGAGTTGCAGGCGCTCAGCACGGCCACATCCGCCGGCAAGTGAAATGTCGCCAGTTCCAGGCCGTCGATCCACCCGTCCTGGAGCATCAGCTTCGATTCCATGGGCTCGTCGTGCGCATCGCTCGCAAAAACGCTGGTCCCGTGCGTGGCCAGATGCAGCGCCGAATAAGCGCTCAGGCCGTTGCCCGACGCCAGTTGGCGAAACGCTTCGGTGGTGGCGCTCGCTCCGGTGACTGCCTCCGCCTTCAATTTCAGGCCCGCGTACATTCCGGCGATCTCGCGCGCCTCCTCTTCCGCATTCGCCAGGTCCGGGCACGGCTCGCCCGCCACGTTGAATCGGCTCACCGCCAGCGCAAATACGCCGGTCCGCGTTGGCCCGCGCCATTCCAGCAGCAAACTGCTGAAATTAGGGATATAGCGCACGGCCGAGCGCTCAATGAGAAACTTCCCGTCCCAACTGGCCGCATGAAAGGGAAACAGATGCAGCCCATGATGCGGCGAAACAATCACGCGCGCCTTCGCCTGGATGAACTCGCGCACTGCCACGGGCAGCAGAAGCTCTCCCGCCGCCCGAATCGCCGCATCCAGATCCAGCAGCCCGCCGGCGGCCATTCGCTCGATGGCGTCCAGCAAATCGTTGATCGGCGCCATTTCGTCTTCCGAGTTGAAAACGACGCGCGCCACATCGAACCGTTGCCGGTCCATCATCATGATCAGCAAGACCGTGGGCGCGAGGAAGAAATATCCCAGCACGGCTTCGTCCGGCGCCAGCACGCGCTCGACCGCCTGGAGGCTCAGCAGGGGAGGCTCGGCCGCTCCCGCCGCGCGCGCCCGCGCAATCGCCAGCAAATCCCAAACGTCGCGCCTCTTCGCCTGCAAGTCTTCCAAACTGGCCGCGTCCGGCGGGTTCCCGGCATCCTGAAGCGCCGCCGTGATCTGGTGGAATTGCCGCATCAGCGCCTCCGTCTCAAGCTCCGGCGCCGCCGCGCTCAGCCGGCTTCGAATGGCCGACCGCGCCTTCACCAGTTCCGTGACTTGCAGCAGAGTGTCCCACTCTTTCAATTTGAAAGCCGCAAAAGCCGCGCCGGTATAGAACTCGACCGTCGATTGCAGATGCGCGCTTTGCCGCAGCGGACTGTTCACGCGGTACCGGCTCTCTTCAAAATCGGCAATCGTCTCCAGGCAGGTCTCGAGCCCGTCCTTCAATTGGCCCAGCGTCATCAACGCGCGCATCTTTTGCAGCAGGGCGTCCAGGTACACCGTCCGCTCATACGCCTGCGAGAAAGAACTCAACCTGGCCGGCCTTCCGGCTAACAGAACCGTGCGCGCCTCCTCGGCGGCTTCCAGCGCTTTTTGCGCATCTCCCGCCGCCATCTGCGTGTAGGCATACTCCAGCTTCCACTTGGCCTCATAGAGCGGCATTTCGAGCGCCTTCACCAGCGGCTCCAGGCCATCCAGCATCCCGAGCACCGGCTGCACCGGCTGCCCCGTGCTCCGCAATTGATTCGTCAACTGCCGCAGTTGCAGCAGCGCCGCATCCACCTGGCTCAGATTCTGTTGCATGCGCTGGAAGGCGCCATCGTCCGGCGCCGGTTCCTTCGGCGCCGGCATTTGCGGAAAGTACACCTGAATGGCCCGCGCCAAACCGTTTTCCGCCGCCTCCGTCTCCGCCGTGATGCGCGAACTAATCGCATCCATTCCATGGGCCAGCTCCTCGTTGCGCTGCGCCCGCGCCGGATCGCTGGCCGCGTATTGCGCCACGCGCCCGGAAAACACCGACAGATACGCTTTGCACACGCGCATCAAGAGGTTGTAAACGGATTTTCCGGAAGCCGCCTCGCAACTGCGCGCGACCCAGGAATCGAGGGCCGCGCCGGCGCCCACCTTCTCCGGATCCAGGAAACCCAGCTTCTCGAAAGCGGTGGCGGCGCGTCCCGCCGCTTCTCCCGCGCCGAATGCATCCCCGGCATCCCCCATCACCTGCGACAGATCGGCGTAAGCCATGGCCATCGGCAGCGGCTTGGGCGGATGGTCCGGGTCGAAAAGCGATCCCAGGATTCTCTGAGTCGCCCGGTCGATATCCCCCGTGACGAGCAGTTCCAGTGCCGCTGCTTTTTGGCGCGATTGGCCGGCGTGCTCGCCGTCGTCCGCCTGGTCGAAAAACTCGCCGCTCTGGGCGTACCAATCGAGCGCTGCCGTGCTGTCGCCCAGGTTGGCCGACGCATCCCCCAGCGCCTCGGCCGTTGCGCCGCAAAAATAGAGCGCATTCGGGCGCGCCGTGTTATCCGGCGCGGCTTCCTGGCAGAGTTGCTCGAACTCGCCCAAAATCGCCTTCAGATCCTCGACCGCCGCCGCATTCACCAGTCCCGGCGTGGTATGCACACTCATCAAACGCGCGCTGATGGGCCCGATCTTTTCCACCAGCGCGTTCCCCGCCAGCGTTCCGGGTGAAAGCTGCGCGATGTCCGGGAAAAACCCCGTCAGTACCGCGCTGATCTGGCCGATGTTGTACAGCCCCTCCGCCCGGTGGAACTCCTCCGGCGTGGCCGTCCCGCCCTGGTAGGCTGCGTACAGCGCTTGCAACTGTTGCGCCGCCGCGGGCCCCTCGAACCCGGCTTCTCGCATGAGCTTCAAGAACAGCACCCGCGAAAGGCGATACCACGGCCGAAGTGCGTCTTCGCTCTGGCCCTGAAACGCCGCCTGGGCCGCCGCCGCGCACTGCTCGAAGCGAAGGCCCAGCCAGCTCTCCATCGTCCGCAGACGCTCCAGGTTCTGCGCCTTCAGGTCTCCCTTTAGAAATGTGGCCCGGTATAGCTCCCAATCCGGCATGCGGCCTCCTGAGTCGTCCCATCATCCCGCGGCTGAAACCAACCGTTCCATCAGGATACATCGAAGATCTGATGGAATGAGATGCCGGCAGTGAGCGTGATCGGTCAAAGTGGGGCCGGTCCGCCCAACTTCCGAGTCCACGCCGGCCAGATCGCCGGACCCCGGACAAGGCTCGGATGCCGCTCTTTGGGAGGCTCCGGGCAGGCTGAGCCGGCTGCACCTTCACACTCCGGCTCGCGCACGAACGACTCTGCGCGGCAGGTGGCGTCAACAGCCGGCCAGCGACCGGCTATTTGCTGGCCGCGACCGGCTTGTAGCCCGAGTTTCCCGCCTTCTTCATCGCCTCCAGTCCCTCTGCGAGGCTGAGCAGTGGCGTGGTTTTCACATCCTTGCAGGCTCCGCCCGCGGCGACGGCCATCGCAAACGCCGCGGCGCTGGCATTGTCCGGCATCTCGAGGACGCCGACCAGGTCGTAGTCTCCGAATGTCAGCCAGAACGATCCGACTTTGCCGCCGAGTTTCTCGACTGCTTTGCGCACCGCCTCCACGCGGTCCTGCGGTTGCTTGATCATAGCGGCCCACGCTGGCGCGCTGTAGGATACTTGGAACAGATAACTAGGCATTGGATGCCCCCCCTTTTCAACCGGACCTCCCCTCGATTCCTGGTGCCCGGGTTGAGGCCAGTATACACCCAGGCGCTCCACCTACGTTAATCTGCTGCACATTCTTTCGAGAGCCGTTCTTCGACGCCATCCTCGCCTGGACGTGCCTTCGCCTGAAGCGGAAAACCAACTTCCGATCGTCACTGACTCGTAAAAGTGCCTTCGGGGGGGAGTTTGGCCGGTGGTCGCCCGCGGGTAGTTGCGAGAGGTTTGCCGAACCCTACTGCCGCTAGTGTAGTGCGGCGCAGGAAATGCGCCTGCGCTCGATCCGTGGAGCGACCTTTTGGGTTGCCACGCCGGCGTCCGTGCCGGCGTTCTTCGGGGAATGCCGGTAGGAATACCGGCATGGCAGGCGAAACGCCTGCTCCACGGCGCGTTGGATAAGGTGCGGCATTTGCGCCGCGGACCGCTAGTCCATCGACGGCCCGAAGTAGCCTTGCGCCAGCGCCGGCTCGACTTCGAGCGCTTTGCTCCAGCAGGCGCGGGCTTCCTCGGATTTGCCGTTGGATTCCAGAATGCGGCCCAGGTTGAGAAGCGCCTCGGGCATGTCGGGCTGCTGCGCCAGCGCGTCCCGGTACAGGCGGACGGCCTTGTCGAGCTGCCCGGCCTTTTCGTGCATCAGGCCGGTGTTGTAGAGCACCTCGGGGGAGCGTTCGCCCAGTTCGATCAGGCGCACGTGAAACTCCAGCGCGGTATCGAAATCCGAGGCCTGGATGGCCAACGCGGCCAGCCCGCGGAGGGCGTCCATGGACTTCGGATCGTTGTCAAGCATCTTCTCGTACAGGCGTTCGGCGCGGTCGCGGTCGCCCATGCCGCTATAGGCCAGCGCCAGGTTGGCGTAGGCTTCAGGCCACTGCGGGCGATATTTCAGGCAGCCTTCGAAGGCCTCGGCGGCGCCCCGGTAGTCTTCCCGCTGGAGCCGCAGATAGCCCAGGCGGAAGCGGGCCTCATCTTCTTTGGGGGCCTTCTCGAGCACCTGTTTGTACCAGCGCTCGGCCTCCTCGGTCAGGCCGGAGTGCTCCAGCAGCAGCGCCACGTTCCAGATTGGGGCCAGCGCCTCCGGGTTGGCCTTCATGGCGCGCTCGTAGGCGGCGCGGGCGCCTGGTTCGTCGCCGAGCTGCTCGCGCACGATTCCCAGGTTGGTATAGGCCTCGCAGGACTGTGGGCGCAGTTTGATCGCCTCGTCGTAGGCTTCGGCGGCCTGCTCCCAGCGCTCGGATTTCTGGTGCGCCAGCGCCAGGTTGAACCAGCCTTCGAAATGTCCCGGCACGGCGGAAACCAGCAGCGTGCAGAACTTGGCGGTGAGCCCGTGTTCCCCGGCGGAGCTGGCCCAGGAGGCCAGGCCTTCGAGCGCCACCGTCGATTCCGGATGCAGCTCCAGCAAGCGCTCGGAATGCTCGCGCACCATGTCGAAATTCTGCTTCGACATGCCGATCAGGATGAGGTTCGAAAGCGATTCCTCGGACTCCGGATTGCGTTTCAAAATGCGCTGGTAGATCTGCGACGCTTCATCGGGATGGCCCAGCGACTGCATGGCGACGGCCTTGCCGAACAGCGCGTCCTCGTGATCGGGGGAGAGTTCCAGGCAACGCTCGAAGGACCCCAGGGCAGACTTGGGGTCTTCCATCCGCAGGTGACAGACACCCAGACCCAGTTGGGCCTCGAGGTGCTTGGGATCGAGGGTGCATGCCTTCTGAAAGGCCTCGGAGGCGCCGTCCCAAGCGTCGCTGCGTTCCAGCGAGACCGCCAGGTTGAACCAGCCCATGGCGTACTGGGGTTTCAGTTGCGCCAGTGTGCGATAACTCTTGGCGGACTCTTGGAAGTTGCCCAGCTCAAACTGGATGTGCCCCATGGCGCGGTAGATCTCGGCCGATTTCTCGTTGGCCGCCACGGCGCGGTGCAACTGCTTGAGGGCTTCCTCGCGTTGGCCGGCCAGATGCAGCGCGACCGCGCGGGCGAGATAACCCGGTCCGGACGACGGTCCAGCCCCGCTCTTTTCGGGGCTCTCCAGATGGGCTGTCCGAAGACTCGTTACCTTGGTAGGGTTTCTGATCGCTGTAGTGCTCATTTCTCTTGATACTCCTTGTAGCCAAACGGTGAATTCTGGGGGTTGAAGGGTGCTAGGGCGATGTGATGCGCGCCATTGGCGCGGACAGGCGTAAGCGGCACAGCCACCACGCAAGGCGGGGGCGTGCCCCGCTCGACCAGCGCGGCGACGGAGTTCCTCGGGTTGACCAGGCCGGCCAGTCCGGAGAGGTTCCAGAGGGGGCCCCACTCGCGGACGGCCAGGGCGTGTCCATTGTGGAAACTGCGTCTCCCGATCCGCGCCGCGCCGGGCCACTTGATTCCAGTTGGGTTCACGCGCGCCAAGAACGACGGACAGACTATTTCGCGAGTCGAGATGATCCGGCCCATGGCTCGGGGCGCGGCGGGGCGGTTCAACGTGTTTCGGACGCCCGGAATCTGCCGCGTGGGCGACAGGCGCGGCACCATCGCTACGCGCGGCTTCATCGGCCAGACGCAAATGGCGCGCCGGCGCGCCGGCCGGCGAAATCCGAAGCCGCGACACAGCCCCTGCAGGCTGCCGTTTCTGGGAGGCGCCTTGATCTTCCGCGGGCGCCGATCATAAAGGAAGCAGGCTGCGCTCGGCGGTTTGATGCGGGAGGGGGCGATGCCGCCAAGCCCGGCGTGCTCGGGAATGGCAGCGTGCCGGAGGGCGCCGAAGCCGCGGTGTTCGCTGTCGGCCCCTAATATGCGATCGCGGAGCAGCGCGGCCTGAGCCCGCGGGATTCGCACCGGCAATTCGGTCTTTCGCACGGGCGCCACGGGGGCGGTTTTGCGCGCGGAGAAACGGAGGAGCGAGGAATCCGGCTGCCTTGGCTCGGAAGATCCGTCCAGCCGCGGCACGCGCGGCTGCAGGTAACTATCGGAGACCGGCGAGATCCGCGGCGTCGAAAGAACGAGAAGCGGGCGCAAGGACGGGAAACGCGTTTGGGCGGCGGCTGAAACTCTCATTTCCGGGAAATCGCGGTGCGAAGAGGCGGAATCGAGCGGCAGGCTCGCGGACGCAATCGGCATGGGGCTTTCGCGCCGGCGCATCAGGCTCGAGATCTTGTTGGTTTCCGTCAGGCGGTCCATCCCGCGTTTCAAGCGGTACTGGTTGCCATGCTCGCGCGAACAAAAATCGTCGCCGGCGCCGACCCAAATCCGGCTTAGCGGTTTGCCGCATAATAAACAGGTTCTCGCGCTCATTTTCCGTTCGATTATAGGCAAAGAATTCAAAAATTACTAGGATATATGGCGGGAGTATCCATATATTATCGAAGGTTACACCGCATTGATAACAAACGGTATCAATGGTCATATAAATGATACGACCGAATGCTAATTTTGGTAAATTAACAGAAAAAAACTAGTCTCGGACAAAAAAATCTTGTAAAATTATCCTGGATTGGCTCCGCCCGGAAGGGCTGGAACCGATGGAGGCCATCGCATGACTGAGTCCACTGTGCGTGCCGAACGTTTCGAGCCGCAGTCTTCCGCAACGCTCTCTTACACCTGGGCGGTTCCGCAAAAACCGCTATCAGTGAGATTCCCCTTTCCGCTGATCGACCGGCTGGAACACGAAGCAGTGGAGAGTTTCCGCTCACTGCATTCGCGCGGATCGGAGATCGGCGGATTGCTGTTGGGGCGCGTCCCGCCGAAAGATCCGACGGCGGTCTCGATAGAAGACTATGAATTGGTCGAATGCGACTACAGCCGCGGCCCGCTGTACCGGCTGTCGAATGCCGACATGGGACGGTTTGAGCGCGCCATCGAGCAGCGGCGCGCGGCCGGTGGCCTGGCGGTAGTTGGTTTCTTCCGCAGCCACACGCGAAAAGGGCTGGCGCTGGACGCCGACGACCTGGCGCTTTTCAAGGAGCGCTTCGCGGATCCGCGCCAAGTGGCGCTGCTGATCCGGCCGTTCGCGACCAAGGCCAGCACGGCGGGCATTTTCATCTGGGAAGATGGCGCGGTGCGGGGAGAGGCGAGCCATCTCGAGTTTCCTTTCCGCTCTTCGGAACTGACGCCCTCGAAGCCGGTTGAAGAGGCCAGACAGGCGCTCCCGGAGGCTGCCCCACCGGCGCCTCCCGAGGCCGCGGCTCCGAAACCGCCGGCGCGCGGGCAGATCGTGCCGATCGCATCGCGGCGGGAAATCGCCGTGCCGGTTCCGCCACCTATTGTAGAAAAGCCCGCACCGGCAATCGCCCCCGAGAAGAACCCGGAGCCGGCGGCCGCGGCCCTGGCCCCGGCCCAAGCCGCGGTCCCGATCCCGGCCCCGGAAAACGACGCTTCGGGCGCGGTGACGAGCGCTCCCATCCCGGAGCTGGAATCGCTGTCGGCGGCCGGCCCGTTCGCCCCGCACCGCAGCGTCAAAGTGGCGCGCCTGGCGGTGGCCGCGGCGGCCGGGTTTGTGGCGATCGTGCTGCTGTTTATCTACCCGGGCTTCCTGCATCACAGCACCCCGCCTCCGGTTGCCGCGCAGCAGGATTCTTCGCCGCTGGCCTTGCGGGTGGAGCACTCGGGGGCAGACCTCATGCTGACATGGAACCGCGAGTCCAGCGCCATCAAGAGCGCGACGCACGCGGTGCTCGAGATCTCCGACGGCGCGCAACACGAGAACGTCGATATGGATCTCGCCTTGCTGCGCAGCGGCAGTATCGAGTATTCACCCTCCGGCTCCGACGTGGTTTTCCGGATGCAGGTGACGGGAGCCGACCAGACGAAAACCACGAGTGAATCGGTTCGGATACTGCGGACCCGGCCGTCGCCCATGCCGGAACCCGGGCAGCAGGAAGCGGTTTCAAAGAGCGCGCCGGCGGCGCAAGTCGCGGCGAAGCCCACGAGCGCTCCGAGCGACGCCGTCGCTCCCGATTCCCCGTCCAGCCCGGAGCCGGCGGCCCCAGCCGAGGCGCGGCCCACTACCACGCCCGCAAAACAGTTCAATACCGAATCGCTTTCGCAGAGAATACACCCGGTGCGTCCCACGGATTTGCCCGACGCGCCGGAGGTGGGCGGCCGCGGAAGCGGGGTCGTGTCGGCGACGGTCCCAGTCGGCGTGAGCGCCATGCCGGCGCCACAGTTAACGGCCGCTCCACCGGCGCCGGTGGCCGCGCCGCAGAGTACTCCCGCCCGGGCGGCGAGTACCGCTCGGACAAACGCAAACGGCGAAAAGGTCCAGCAGGCCCAATTGATTAGTAAAAAGGACCCCGAGTATCCCCAAATCGCCAGGCAGTCGGGCGCGCAGGGTGAGGTGATCCTCACAGCGACGATCGGCATAGATGGCAAGGTAAAGAACGTGAAGGTGGAGTCGGGCCATCCGTTATTGCGAAATGCCGCCATTGCCGCGGTGAAGCAATGGGTTTACAAGCCGACGCTTCTGAACGGCAAGCCGGTGGAGTCGGAAAGCCGGATCTCGCTGAATTTCGTGCCGCGATAGGAGGTAAGAAGCTGTGTTCGCAGGCGGTGGCAGGCGGAAGCGCCCGCCCCGCATAGCGGCGAGCCGCAAACGGTGTTGGCGATTCTCCGCGGCGGGGGCGGGCGGGTCCACGGGTGGCAGGCGGATTGACAATCCGCCGGACCCAGAGGGTGCCCCTAAAAACCTGCCCCACAATTCGTCGCGGCGCGCAAAGAATGTGATGGATAGTAGTACATTCAGGCCGGCAGGCGCAGGCGCGCGACGCACCCCGGCCCGTCCGTCCGGTTCTCCAGCGTCAGCGCTCCGCCATGGCTCTCGGCGATCTGCCGGCTGAGCACCAGTCCGATTCCGGAGCCTCCCGGCTTGGTGGTAAAGAAGGGCACGAACAAGTTGGCGGTGCCCGACAAGCCGGGACCTTCGTCCTTCACCCAGATTTCCATCATCGTCCCATCGCGGCGCCACCCGATGCGCACCGCGCCGGGCCCAGAGGGCGCCCCGGCTAGCGACGCGTCGGTGGCATTGCGCAGCAGGTTGATGAGCACCTGCTCGATTTGGTCCGGATCGCCCCGGACGGTCAGCGGAGGACCCGGTTCCACCGCGGCCGCCAACCGCGTTTCGGAGCTCACCGCGCGTCCCACGCAATCGGCCACGCTGAGCGGTTGCAACTGCGGGCGCGGCAGCTTGGCCAGGCGCGCATAGGCGCCGATAAAGCGGGTGAGACTATCCGAGCGCGAGGTGATGACGTTAAGGCCGCGGCGCATGTCCTCGCGCCAGTCCTCCGGCAGGCGGTCCCGCGCCAGGATGCTCTCCAGGCTGCCGGCGATGGATTTAATGGGCGCCAGCGAGTTGTTCAGCTCGTGGCCCAGCACCCGCACCAGGCGCTGCCAGGCTTGCAGTTCCTGCTCGCTCAAGGCCTGGGTGAGGTCGGAGACGACCACCAGTTCGAGCGGCAGCCCGCGCTCGCGGATTCGGCTGCGGCGCACTCCCCAGCGCCCCGCGCCGCCGGGAAACGCGGCCTGTAAAGTGCTGTGCGGCGGGCCTTCCAGGCACGCGGCCAAGTGCAATTCCGCCGCCGTCTGGCCCAGCAGGCGCTCGGCGGAGGAGGCCAGCAGGCGCTCGCCCGCGCGGTTTACCAGCCGCAGCCGGTGGCGCTCGTCGAAGGCGAAAATGGCGACGTCGATTTCGCGCATGACGGTGCGCAGCAGAGTGGTGGCTTCCATGGCGCCCAGGCGCTGCTCGCGCAAAGTGCTGCCCAGCGTGTTCACCTCGCGCATCACTTCGCCCAAGGCGTCGTCGGGATGCGGCGAGCGGCCGCGCACGGAAAAGTCGCCTTCTCTCAAGGCGGCCAGCAAATTGGAGAGCGTTTGCAGCGGAAACACCACCCGCTCCCGCACCGCCATGGCGAAGCCCAGCCAGGCGCATACAATCAGGATGGTGAGGGTCCACTGCGTGCGGGCGGCGTAGTCGCCGGTCCACAGAATGATCAGAGCGCAGGCCGAACCCGGCAGCCCCGCCAGCAGGGCCAGCAGCACCACCCGTCCTTCATGGCTCAGTCGGGCGGATTTGCGGTGAGGGGGCATGGCGTTGCCGGGGTCACAGCCCGTATCGTTGCAGACGCCGGTAGAGGGCGCTGCGGCTCAGCCCCAAGGCATTGGCGGCATGGCTCACGTTTCCATTGAAGCGCGCCAGGGCCTTCTTGACGAGCAGCGCCTCGACGTCCTCGAGGCTCATCTCCTCGATGCGGGGCGGGCCATCGCGGCCGGCGCGCAGCCCCAGGTCGGCGGCGCGAACGGTCTCGCCCTGCGCCATCAGGACGGCGCGCTCGACGGCATGGTCGAGTTCGCGCACGTTGCCCGGCCAGAGGTGAGCCAGCAGGGCCTTGATGGCGCTTTCGTCGAAGCCGGTAAGGGGCTTGCGGTAGTGTTCCGCGTGTTGCCGCAGGAAGTGCGACGCCAGCACGGGAATGTCCTCGCGGCGGTCGCGCAGGGGCGGCAGCCGGAGCTCGATGGTGTTGAGGCGGAAGAGCAGGTCCTGGCGGAAGCGCCCCTCGGCCACGGCCGCGTGCAGGTCGGCATTGGTGGCCGAGAAAATGCGCACATCCACGCGGCGCGTTTTCGAGGAGCCCACGCGCTCGAACTCGCCGGCCTCGATGGTGCGCAGCAGCTTGGCTTGCAGGGCCTGCGAGATATTTGCGATTTCGTCCAGAAACAGGGTGCCTCCGTCGGCCATTTCGAAGCGGCCCACGCGGTCGGCCTTGGCATCGGTGAAAGCGCCCTTGACATGGCCGAACAGCTCGCTTTCGAAAACGCCTTCGGCCAGGCCGCCGGTGTTGACGGTGACCAGGGGGCGCGTGGAGCGCAGCGAGGCCGAGTGCAGCGTCTGCGCCACCAGCCCCTTGCCGGTGCCGTTTTCGCCGGTAATCAGGACGTTGGCATCCGACGGGCCGACGCGCGAAATCACGTCCAGCACCGGCCGCATGGCCGCCGACTGCGCGATCAACCGCGGGAAACGCTCGGCGCGCAGGGTCCGGTTTTCCTCCTCGAGCCGCTGCCCTTTGCGCAGCGCGCGCCCCAGCTCGATCTGGGTCTTGAGAATAGCCGAGAGCCGCGCGTTGTCCCAGGGCTTCTGAATGAAATCGCGGGCTCCGCGCCGCATGGCTTCCACGGCCAGCTCGACCGACCCCCAGGCCGTCATCACGATCACCGGCAGGTTGGCGTCGAGGGTCTGAATGCGGTTGAGCAGGTCGAGGCCTTCCTGGCCGGAGGTGGTGTCGCGCGTGTAGTTGAGGTCCATCAGGACGGCGTCGAAATCGCGCGCTTCGATGGCGTGCAAAGCGGCCGCGGGCGATGTCACGGCCTCCGATTGATAACCTTCGCCCTTGATCAGGAAGCGGAGGGCTTCGAGGACATCGGCCTGATCGTCGGCGATCAAGATAGAGGGCGTGCGAGGGTCGGAAGATTTCATCTAGATTCTATTCATAGCGCAAAGCCACGATGGGGTCGATGAGCATGGCGCGGCGCGCGGGAATGTAGATGGCCAGCGCGGCGGCGGCAACCAGCGCCAAAGCAATGCCGATGAAGGTGGCCGGGTCGGTTGCGGTCACGCCCCAAACCAGCGACGCCATCAGCCTGGCGAGCGCGTAGGCCGCGGCCAGACCCGCCACCAGGCCGGTAGCCGCGGTCAGCATCCCGCGGCGGAAAACCATGCCGAGCACGTTCTCGCGCGGTGCTCCCAGGGCCATGCGGATGCCGATGTCGTGGGTTTGCTCGGAAACCAGGTAGGCCATGACGCCATACACTCCGATGGAGGAAAGCGCCAGCGCCAGCAGGCCGAAAACGCCCATCCACACGGCCACGTAGTCGATGCCCAGGGCTTCGTTGCGCCGCAGCGCTTCCAGGGTGGCGACCAGGGTGATGGGCTGCTCCGGATCCACCGATCGGATGGCCGCCATCACCGCGGGCGCCAGGCGCAAGGGATCGGGGTGCCCTTCGGGCCCAGCGCGGACGCCGATATCCATGCCCGTCCTGGGCGCCTGCACGTAGGGAACATAGACCATGGGGAGCGGTTCGCGGTCGAAAACGCTTTGCGGCGCGTTGCCTACCACTCCCACGATGGTGAGCCACCGCCCGGCTTCCTCCGGAACGCCGATCTGAATACGCCTGCCGACCGGCAGCGCCTCGCCCGGCCACCAGCGCCGCGCCATGCGCTCGCTGATCACCGCCGCGCGGAGACTATTAGCGCCGTCGGCCGCGCTCAGCAAACGCCCGGCGAGGAGCGGAATGTGCATGGTCTCGAAATAGTTCACGCTTACCGCCTGGTAGCCGCCGTTTGGCAGGTCGCCCGGTTCCGGCGGCTTGCCCTCGATGGTGAATACCCGCCAGGGAGGCTGGCCATTGTAAGGCATCGAGGATGCCGCCACGGCGGAGCGCACTCCGGGAATGGCGCTCGTGCGTTCCAGGACCTGGCGATAGAACGCGGCCTGCTGGTAGCCTTCGCGGTACTTGTTGTCGCTGATCTCGAGCTCCAGCGTGAGCATGGTGGCGGGTTCGTACCGCTCGCCGCTCGCGGCCAGCGTTTGGAAGCCGCGGACCATCAGGCCCGCCCCCACCAGCAGCACCACGGCCAGCGCGATCTCGGCCGCCACCAAAATGGCTCGCAGGCGGTGCTTGCCGCGGCTCGCGGCTCCGCCGCTGCCGCCTTCCTTGAGCGCTTCGTTGACGTTGGTGCGCGAACCTTGCCACGCCGGCGCCAGGCCCGCCAGGATGCCGCTGAGCACCGCCGCCGCCAGCGTGAAGGCCAGCGCGCGGCCGTCGAGCGAGATGTCTTTCCATCCCAGGACGTGCTTTTCCACTTCGGGCGGCATGCCGGCCCGGTTCAGGTCCAGGCCCCAGCTCGCCACCAGCAGGCCGAGAGCCGCGCCCAGCAGGCACAGCAGAACGCTTTCCGTGAGGAACTGCGCCACCAGTCGCCCGCGGCCGGCTCCCAGCGCGGTGCGCACGGCCACTTCGCGCGTCCGGCCGGTGGCGCGCGCGAATTCGAGGTTGGCCACGTTGGCGCAAGCGATCAGCAGCACGAAGAGCACCGCGCCGAAGAGCATGAGGACGTACTGCCCGGTATAAGGGCCGACGAGAAACTGGCGCACCGGCAGGGCCACAAAGCGCCGGTTCTTATTGGTATCCGGGTACTGGCGGGCGAGGCGCGCGCCGATGGCGTCGATTTCGGCCGCGGCCTGCGCCGCCGTGCGGCCCGGTTTCAGCCGGCCCATGGCTGAGAGTTGCCGCCTGGTGCGCGAGTGCATCTCGCCGGTGTCCAAGGCCAGCGGTGTCCATAGCTCGGCGGCGATGGGGAATTCGGATTTCTCCGGCATGATGCCGACCACCGTGTAATCTTCGTTATCCAGCCGTATGGGTTTGCCGAGAATTTCGGGGTCTGCGCCAAAGCGGCGGCGCCAAAGCCCGTCGCCGATGACGACCTCGTGCTGCCGGCCGGGCTGGTCCTCGCCGGGTTGAAACACGCGGCCGCGCGCGGGGGCGACGCCCAGCACATCGAAGAAATTGGCGGAGACCTGGTACCCCTTGACGCGCTCGGGTTCTCCCGCCGCGCCCATGATGTTGGCGCTCCCGCCCTCCCAAAACGCCATGCCCTGGAAGGAGGTGCTTTCGCGGCGGATGTCCTGGGCGTCGGCCGGGGTATTGGGCACCCAATCGTTGGGGTCGTCCGGGAGCCGTTGCATCACCATCACCAGTTGGTCCAGGTGGGGCAGGGGCAGCGGCTTCCAGAGCATGGCGTCGCAGATGCTGAAAGTGGCGGTGGTGGCGCCAATGCCCAGCGCCATGGTGACCACGGCGGTCAAGGTGAAGCCGGGAGATGCGCGCAGCGTGCGCGCGCCGTAGCGGAGGTCTTGCCAGATGCTCATGTGTGCTCAGGGGAATGTGTGCACGAGAGCGGCCATCGGCAACTGGTTGAAAAGGCGGTGGCTAGCGTGGAAAAGGTGTCCGTTTTTGGGACGCAGGGGAGCGGGGGCGGAACGCGCAGACCATGGCGGACCGTTCGGGCTATGCTGGGAGCGTGGATCTTTCGATCAAGCTCGACCGCGAAGACGACGGCAGGTGGATCGCCGAAGCTCTTGAGCTACCGGGCGTGATGATGTACGGATCCACGCGCGAGGAAACCATCAGCAACACCGGGAAACTGGCCATTGAGGTGATCGCCGACCGGATCAAGCACGGCGAACTTCCTCATTCGGCGCTGAGGGTGTCGTTTCGGGTGCTCAGTGAGCAACTGGCCGGCGATGAACGCCACTTGCGTGCTCCTTCGCTACTCGGCCAGGAGCCTTGAGAGACCGGCTACCAGCGGCTCAAGGTCGCCCGTGGCCACGTCCCACACGACATCTTCATCCACGTGCAGGTAGTCGTGAACAACCCTGTGGCGCATGCCCACAATTGCCCGCCAAGGAATCTCAGGGTGTTGCTCCGTGAAGCTGGTGCTTACCCTTCGTGCCGCCTCGCCGATCACCTGAAGCAGGTGCGTCAACGCAAGGTCGAGTGCTTCATCCTGGTCGAAGTCCTCCCGCGACTTACCCCTGACAAGGTCAAGGGCCTTGCGGGCCGTGTCCAGCATGTGCCCGACAAAGACGAGATCATCCTTCTGCATACTGTAGCTGGGCTTCGGCCAGGATTCGATCCCTAAGACGCGGATTCAGGTACTTGGGATTGACAAGGTCGGGGTGGCGTCCACCGCATAACTCGGAGAGCTCGTCCTCGATTTGCTGCAACGCCACCAAGCCGGGACGATGTCCCGCTTCGTACTCGACCAGGAAGTCGAGGTCGCTCTCCGTCCGAAGTTCTCCCCGCACGGCAGAGCCAAACAGAGACAGGCGGACGACGTGATGGCGGCGGCAGAACCGCTCCAGAGCCGGCTTGTCGAGGGTGATCGAAGAGACTTGCGCCGCCATATGCCTACAAACCCAATCTACGCTTGTGCTCTGGAGCCGTCAAATCGCTCTTCGGACAAGGTGTCCGGCTTTGGGACGCGGGGACGCAAGGTGGAACGGTCACGCCAGAACCGCGTGGCCGCCCGCCGCTTCGAACGCCGCTTTGGCTTCCGCCTCGCGACTGAGTACCAGGTCGAGGACGCTCTGGAAGTCCGGCAGATGGGAAAGCGGCCGCAGCCATGGATCGCCGCGCAAGGCGGCGGAGCAGAAGAACCCCTCGTTTACAAGGTCGCGGATGGTCCGTAAGGCGTCCGCGTGCGCGCCGTCGCGGGCCAATTGCCGCGCCAGGTAGAATTTGATTTCCGGATCCCATGCCGGCTGCGCCGCGAGTGCCTGCCTGACAATTTTAAGGCTGCGGGCATGGTCGCCCTGGAGGAAGAAACGCAGGGACTCGACCATGGCCGGAAATTGTCCGCCCGGGGAGCCGCGCCGGCGCAACAAATCGGCAGCCTCGGCCTCCCGCCCGGATACGGCCAGAACCGCCAGATCCAGATAGAAGAGAGCGCCCGGCGGGTACCACGCAAGCGTGCTGGGGTAGTCTCCCAGCAGGAAAAACGTGTGGGCCACGCTGGTCACGATCCTCGGGTCGAGACGCCGCGCGTGGTGGTGCGCACGGATAGATTCGTCCAGCAGGCCGCAGTAGCGGCAGGCCTGGACCAGGCCCCCGAACAGTTCGGGATCGTGGGGATGTCTCTCGGCCTGGCCCAGGAGCCGCACCATGGCTTCCTGGGCGTGCCCTGAGTCGGCCTCGATCTGCGTATAAAGGTAGTGGGTGATGGGCAGGTCGGGACTGAGCGCAAATGCGCGGTGAAAGGCCCATTTCGCCAATTCCAGGCTGTGGGGCCCCTCCTGGCCGAACTTCTCCAGAAACCGGTAGCATCGTCCCAGATGCGCCCAGGCCGGAGCGTAGTCCGGGTCTTCGTCCAGGCATTCGCGGTACAGGTCCCGCGCCATCGACACGTTCTCGAAGGTTCGTTGGCGCTGCACATGGTTGGCGCGCAGGTAGAATTCGTAGGCTCTCGCGGAAGCCGGCACATTGTGCGCCAGGCCCCGCTGCTCGCGCTCGGTCAACCGCAGCATCAGCAATTCCACGATGCCGCGCACCAGGCTGTCCTGAACCTCGATGGCGTTGTCGCGCCCGGTCTGGCAGACATAAGACCCGACCAGCGTGCCGGTGGGTGCGTGTATGACTTCCGCGGTGACTCGCAGTTCGTCGCCGTCGCACAGGATGGTGCCTGCCAGCAGCATGTCCACGTCCGCTTCCCGTGCGATGCGCCGGGGATCCGGCTGGCCCTCCGCCAGGTGTGCCGCCAGCAGGCTGGAACGAACGGTGAGCGAGCGCAGCGACGCCAGTGAAGCGGAGATCGCCTCCGGAAGGCTGTGGCCGAGGAAAGCGATGCGCTGGTCGCCATTCACGATCGGAAACGGAAGCGCGATAAACCGGATTGGCCGTTCCGCCGGCGCCTCCTCCCCGGCCTGGATGGGAGTCGCCGCGGCTGGGCCGGAAGCCCAGGTCCGTGTTACCGCGGGAAGAAAGCGGTATCCCAGTTTCGGAACCGTTTGGATGTAGGCGCCACCGGCCCCCGCCTCCTCCAGAACCTTGCGCAAGAGCGAGATCTTACTGGCCAGGCTGACTTCTTCGACGAAGCTGTCGGGCCACAACGCCGTCATCAGATCTTCCTTCTTCATCAGGTGGCCGGAGTTGCGCACCAGCAGCAGTAGTGTCTCGAAGGCTTTGGGTGGAAGGGGCAGAACGTGGTGGCCGCGGCGCAGAATGCGTTCGCCGGGGACGAGCTGGAACGGGCCGAAGACATAGGCTTGGGGCTCCACCGCCCCGGCACCGGCCTGGGGGCCTCGAGGGACGGCGATTCGACTCGGCGAACTCGGCGACGCCCGTTGAAATTTCATCAAGAAAACATCAAGTTTCCATCAAGACTTATTGGGCTCACCCCGGTGATACTGACTTCGTACTGGTCCGGGCCGAAAACAGATTTTTGGGTCCGGATGTGTACCAATTCTAACGCAAACGAAAAGGAGATAGACATGAAATTCGCAACATTCGCACTGCTGGGAATTCTGCTGCTGGGGTCATTCGCCTCGATGACGGCCGCCGAATCCGCCGGCGCTTCGCAAGTGGCTCTCGCTTTCGCGGGCGGGTCAACCTGGACCTCGGCCACGACGGGCATCTGCATCTGGTACTTCCCGGTGGTCGGGGATCTCGACTCAGGGTCCTTGTTCGCGGCGGACTCCACCGGCACCCCGGTTGTGGATAGGGCGCACTCTTACCTGCTCTGGGTGTCGGACTTCAGCGTCCAACCGCTGCCGGTCACCAGTTACTTCATGGCGCTGGCGCCCGCCGGAGAAGGCACCATCTACTACACCACCAGGCCGGATCTCCGCAACTTCAGCGACCTCACCAAGCGGAGTACCTGGGGGGAACCAGTGGCCACGTTTATCCGTGAGGCATCGATTGTCCGAAGCGGCGATAACCTCACCTCCGACACTTTCGTATTCTCGGCCAACCTGATCAGCAGCAACATCATCAATCTGAATGGGATTCAGTTCGACTTCAACAACCTGATCCCACATGGGATGACGTGCTTCGAGTGGGGGCAGAACAGCAGCTCCTGGGAGGCCGGCAACTGTCTCGCCATCGGCGGCGCCACCGGCGGCAAGCGGTAGAAAAAGGGGCCAGACGCATTTTTTGCGGGTCTGGCAAGAAATGCGTCTGACCCCTTTTTCCTTACTCCACCTTTTCCAGCAGCAGCGTGATGGTGCCGATGGCGAATTGCATGCGCACTTGCACCCGCACCGGGAGTTTGCGCCGGTCGTCCGTCAGCCAGACGTAGAGATGCGCCGAGCGGCGGTAGAGCACGTCGTCAAAGACGTAGATTTCGTAGCGGATGGTCTTGAACGCGCCTTGGGGCGTCTTCACGTCCTCGCGCTGTTGCGCCTCCACTTTCGCCATGACGCTCTTTTTCCCATCGCTGACCGGCACCTCGATGCTCTGGCCGGGATCGAGGGTCAAGGTGCGCAGAAAGTAAAGCCCTCCAATGATATCGTGTACGCACGGCGGGATATCGATGTCGTGCGCCGCGATCACGGTATTCTTCGCGCGGTCGCGCTCCAGGTAACTGGCCTTGCGGCTGGCGGAATCGAAGGTAACTTTGGTTTCGCGATGCCGGCTGCCCTCGTTGGTGGTCATCTGCACGGATTGCCCGCACAGGGCCGCGTTGAGGTTGGCGCTGTAATCGTCCTCCACTTTGAAAAACTTGGACACCAGCCCGACCGATTCCAGGTGCAGATGGACTTCCGCCCCGGTGCGGGGCCGCTGCTCGGGGGTCCACTCGAGCTTGGCTTTCCCCGCCGTAATCAGCCGCCACTCGACGGTGTAGTACAACGTCTCCTTGGCGGGCAGGCTCTGCGGCGATGCCAACGGGGCAAAGACCAGGAGCGCCAACAGGGGCTTCAACGGCATGAAACGTCAGTTTCGCAGATGGACGGAGGCGGGCGCAACGCCGGAACGTTTCGCCGGGCGCGCGCGTATCGGATAATACAGGAGATCTATGTCGTCGGGCGCGTTCTTTCGCCGTCCAGTGGTTCTGCTGGTGCTGGCCCTCTGCTCGGTGGGTGTGGTGGTGACCCTGCTGGGACGGCTGGCCAGCGGGCCGCCGGCGGAGCAGCAGCGCGTGGCGTTGGCGAGCGATGCCGGCGCCAACGCCTACCCGGCGTTTTCGGCGGACGGCAAGCGCGTGGCGTACAGCGCGCGCGGCGCGTCCAAAGGGGAGGCGTTCCATGTGTTGGTGCGGGTCTTGCCGGGCGGCGCCCCCATGCAGTTGACCAACGGCGAGTCGAGCGATATCGGCCCGGTATGGTCGCCGGATGGCGCCCGGCTGGCCTTTCTGCGAATTGCCGAAGGGCGCACGGAATATATTTCGATTCCCTCGGACGGAGGCGCGGAGCGCAAGGTGGCGGAGTTTGCCGGTGCTCCCGCCGATGCAGGGCAGCCATTGCCGGCCGTGTCGTGGACGCGGGATGGAAAATCGCTGGCCGTGGTGGAGACCGGCGAAAAGCAATTGCCGGCGATCGCGCTGGTCTCGCTCGCCGGCGGCGCGGTGCGGCGGATTACCGAGCCCCCGGAGGGTTCGGAAGGCGATTCCACGCCCGCCGTCTCGCCCGACGGCAACACCCTGGCCTTCGTGCGAGGGACCGGCCCCGACGGCGCCGACATCTATCTCTGCGACCTGGCGGGCGGCAACCTGCGCCGGCTCACCTTCGACGACCGCGCCATCCGTGGAATCGCGTGGACGCCGGACGGGCAGGAGGTGGTCTACGCCTCCAATCGCGCCGGCGGGTGGCGGCTGTGGCGCGTGCCGGCGTATGGCGGCAGCCCGCGCGACATCGCCATTGCCGGTGCGCAGGCGTATGATCCCGCCGTCGCGCCCCAGGGCCGCCGCCTGGCGTACACCGACAGCCCATCGGTTTCGGCCATCTGGCGGGCCGCGCTGGGCGCGCCGGATTCCGGCGAGCGCCCCATCATTCGCTCCTTGGGCCGCGAGTCCGCGCCCGCGTACTCGCCCGATGGCAAGAGAATCGCGGACGTCTCCGACCAGACCGGTGCGGACGAGATTTGGGTGAGCGACGCCGAGGGCGGCCATCGCGTGCAGCTTACCAGCCTCAAGGGGCCGCGCGTGAGCCACCTGCGCTGGTCGCCGGATGGCCGCCTATTGCTCTTCGAGGCGCGCTCCGATCGCGGCGCCGAAGTCTACACCATGCCGGCCGTGGGCGGCAGGCCGGACAAACCCCATAGGGTGATGCAGGGCAGCGGCGCTTCCTGGTCGCACGATGGAAAGTCGATCTATTTCCAATTGCGCGGCCAGATCTGGAAGGCGGATGCCAACGGCGACAGTCCGCGGCAGCTCACCAATGCGCTGGGCAGCGGCGCGGCGGAGGAGTCCGCCGACGGCAAGTACGTGTACTTTAGCAACCGGCGCGCCATCTGGCGCGTCCCCGCGGAGGGCGGCGCGGAGGAGCAAGTCGTCATTCCCGAGCACGACTTGCTGTGGGTGGTCATTCAGCCCACGAAGAAAGGCATCTACTACCTGGAATTTGTCCGCGGCGCGCGCGCCATGCAGGTTTCGTTCTACGATTTCACGACGCGCGCGAACGATGTGGTGTTCCGCATGAGGGGCGTGGACTTCCTTCATGCAATGTCTTTTTCCATTTCACCGGACGGAAAGTACATCCTGTACCCGTGGGTGGATCAGGTCCAGACCAACCTGATGCTGGTGGAGAATTTCCGGTAAGCGCGCATTACAGGTCGTCGTCGAGAAATCGGACGCCGATGCTCTGCAGGAACCGCGCGTCGGCCGATTCCACCTCTTCCTTTCCAATGTCGGGCTTCGGGCAGTCCCGCCAGCAGTCGCTCAGGTGCTTGGAAACGTAAACCACCTTGCGACACCGCAAACACCACCAGTGGATCACGAGTTCGTGTTCGTCGGTAAACCCCACCTCGTCGATGTGATCGGGAGGCTCTCCACAACCGCAGCACAACTCCAGATGGCGGTAGCTCATGGGCTATTTATCGCATGGCTCTGTTCCTGAAGCTAGTGCTATTTGTGACAATTTGTACCGCCGGAGTACGGCATGGAAGTACTATGACTTTCGGGTCAAAAGCTCAGAACCCCGTGGGCGTAACCCAGAAGCTCTCTTTCCACTGGCCGCCCGGGGGGATGCTTTGCAACTCCTTGTAGACTCCGGCGTGCGCCAGGCTGAAGGCGTTGGTAATCGCCGCCATAGGCTCAAAGCAGATGAACTCGCGCCCCGGCGGAGCATACACCACCGCTACCGAAAACTTTGGCCCGTAGGTGACCGTGATCCTCTGCTTGCCGCCCTCGACCCAAAACCGGGCGCGCCCGTCGGGGTCGCGGACCAGGTTGCCGAACACGTCGTCAAGCTGCACGCCCTGCATGGGAAGCGGGTCGGCAAACTCCACCGGTTTGCGCTCGCCGGTAGGCAGCAGCAGGTTGGTCAGTACGAAGTGGTCGCGCGCCGCCAGGTGCACCTTCCATTGATCGCGCGGGGCGTCGTGCAGGTTGAAGTAGGGGTGATAGCCGATGGCCACGGGCATGGGCTCGGCGGACTGGTTCGCAAGCGTCGTCTCCACTTCCAGCGCGCCGTCTGCCAGCCGGTAGGTCATGGTGATGGTGTGAGCGAAGGGGAACTGCGCCATCATCTCGGGGTGCTTCCAGAATTCCAGCCGACTGGTGGCCCAGGCCGAGCGCTTGTCGGCGCCTACTGAAACCAGGGCCCAGTCCGGCGAAAAAGTGAGGAACCCGTGGAGCGCGATCTTATTCCTGTCCGGCCGCACATTGCCCAGGTCGGGGTTCAGCAGATACTTCTTGCCATTCAGCCAATACGCATCCGTTTCGACGCGGTTGGCCCAGGGCGCCAGGAATGGAATGCCGCACTGCGTGGGCTTAGCCTTGAGTTCGGCCAGGCTTTTGTAGGGAGAGTAGAAGACGTCCTTCCCGCCGGCGTTCATCTCGTAGGCCATGTTGCCGATCGAGACGGCGATGGACACTTCCATGTGGCTCGCGGCGTCGGCGAGTTGCACCACCTCGACGCCGTCCACCACCGTTTTCCGGGCGGAGTAGTTGGCGGCTTGCATCATAAGGGGAAAGAGCAGCGCGAGCGCGGAGAGCTTCAGAGCTTGTCCGGGTCGACCAAGTCCAGCGTGGTCTCCTTCTGGCAGCACACGCAGGGGCCGGGAGTGAAAGAGCGGATGGAGCATGTATCGCACCAATACGTAACCATTTTGAGCTTACCATCCTGCCGGACGAGCATACCGTGGGTATGAATCGGGTCGATCAGGAAGCGATCCGGGGCGGTGAATCGGCCCTTGGCCTCCACCTCAAAGCCGTTCAGCCGTTGATCGCCAAGGACCTTGCGGGTAGGCTCATCTCCATCCAGGGTCACAAGCTTGTGTTCCGCCGTTTCCAGAGCCGGCGGCTTGCCCTCGCGCAGAACCAGCTTACCTTGCAGCGTCTGGCCGGGGTGCGAATCGGCGGCGAAGGCGGAGACCGCGGCGAGCATCAGGAGACACAGACAGAACCGCATTAATTCAATTATAGCGCCGGAAATACCGCATCAGCAGGGCGGTGCATCCGGCCGCCATGGTGTAAGGGCCGTAACCATGAAACCCGGCAACAGACGACACCAACCGATCGTCTGTCCCAAATAGCGGCAAGCCGCAAACGGTGTTGGCGATTCTCCGCGGTCGTGGCGGGCGCGTCCAAGGGCGGCAGGCGGATTGACAATCCGCCGCAGGTTAAAAACCTGCCCCACAATTCGTCGCGGCGCGCGAAGAATGCGATGGATAGGAGTACATCGGCCTCAGTACTCCACGCGCACCAGGAAGAGCCCCTTGGCGGGCGCGGTCGGCCCGGATTCCGCGGGCAGCACGCTCAAATCCGCGACGTTGCCTTTGCCGGCTTCAATCAGCGTGCCCACGATGTTGCGCACCATGTGCTTCAGGAACCCGCTGCCTCGGATGGCATAGATCAGCCGCGGGCCGCGCCGCTCCAGGGTGGAAGAGAATACCGTTCGCACTTTGGATTTTCCCTCGGCGTCCCGGTCGTCCGACGCCGCGAACGGCGTGAAATCGTGCTCGCCATTGAAAACCGCGGCCAACCGGCTCATGCGCTCCTCATCCAGGGGATAAGGGTAATGATGCACGTAGGGCCACTCGAAAGGGCTACAGACCTCATCGCGCAACATGCGGTATTCATATGTCTTGGCCTTGGCATCGAAGCGCGGATGGAAATCGCTCGGAACCTCTTCCGCCGAGAGTACCCGGATGGCCGGCGGCAGGAGCCGGTTGACGGCGCGCCGCAGGTTGGCGAGCGGAATCGGGTTGGCGAAGGTGAACGCGGCCACCTGCTGGAGGGCGTGCACGCCGGCGTCGGTGCGGCCCGAGCCCGCTACATGCACCGGGCGGCCTTCCATCGCCGAGAGGATCTGTTCGAGGCTTCCCTGGATAGTGGGCAGGCCGGGCTGGACCTGCCATCCGTGAAACGCGCCGCCGTCGTAGGCCAGCTCGATCTTGATGCGGCGCGTCATGTTGGGCGCGAACCGGGCTTGGCGAGTGGAATGCCGCGCGCGCACAGGGGGCACTCCTCCATATGATGGGCCGCTATCTGGAGCGTAGCCAGCGCCACGCGCGGGACGCCCACGTCGGCGCGGCCGCCGCTGCGATCGACGATGGAGCCGGCCGCCGCCACCCGGCCGCCGGCCGCGCGCAGAACGTCAATGACGTCCGCGGTGCTGCCGCCGGTGGTGATGACGTCTTCCACCACTACGGCGGTCTCGCCGGGCGCCACGGTGAATCCGCGGCGCAGCGTCATCTTTCCGGTGGCGGCATCGCGTTCGGTGAAGAGAAAGCGCGTTCCGAGCGCGCGCGCCACCTCGTGCCCGATGATGAGGCCGCCCAGGGCGGGGGAGGCGACCAGATCGATTTTTCCGGGGGCCAGGGTGCGGAGTTCCCGGGCCAGCAACCGGCCGAGTCTTTCCGCGGCGGCCGGATGTTGCAGCACCAGCGCGCATTGCAGGTACTCGGCGCTGTGCAGGCCGCTGGTGAGGCGAAAGTGGCCTTCGAGGTATGCGCCGGTGGACCGGAACAGCGCGAGGACGGACTCAGCTTGCGGCGTCACAGACGCCTACTATACCATTGAATTTAAGAAGGACCACTCATTACCCCTCGACGCCGGGACCTTAGGGAACATTCATGGACCGTACAAGATCTTGTCTCGCTCTGTTGTGCACTTTTTTGATGCTGGCCCCCTCGGCCGGTCTGGCCGCCGATCAGCCGGGACCGGGGAGCCATGGTTTTCTGGGTTCGATCACCGGGCCGTACCGGCCGAAGATGCCGCCTCCCATCAACGTGAGCAACTCCACCCGGCTCGAATCGTTATTGCGCGGCGGCAACCTGTACCTTTCGCTGCAAGATACCATCGCGCTGGCCCTGGAGAACAACCTGGATCTGGAAATCCAGCGCTACGGGCCGCTGGTGGCGGATGCCAACCTGTTGCACGCGCGGGCGGGCGGATACGCCACGCCTGTCTCCACCAGCGTGTTCGCCCCCCCTGCCAGCGTCACCGGTAATGCGCCCTCCGCCGGCCTCCAGACGTATGTCACGGCCGGTTCCACGCAGATCGGGACACTCCCTCCGAACCTGGATCCCATGCTGACCGGCGCGCTCGGTTTTGCGCACAACACCGCGCCCCAAAGCAGTTCGTTCGTCACGGGCACCGCCGCGCTGATCCAGCACGTGGACACTTCGTCTCTCGGCGTCCAGCAGAACCTGTTGAGCGGCACCCTGGTTAGCCTGGGTCTGACCAACAGCAACGTGAACAGCAACAGCTCGCGCTCTCAATTCAACCCCGCCACCACCTCCGCTCTCTCGCTGACGGTGACCCAGCATCTGCTGCAAGGGTTCGGCCCCGCGGTGAACAACCGCCAGATCCGCATCGCCAAGAACAACCGGGAGGTTTCCGACCTGGTCTTCAAGGCGCAGGTGATCACCACGGTTTCCGCCATCGAGGACCTGTACTGGGACCTGGTGAGCTACGACGAGAACGTACGCGTGCAGCGCGATGCGCTGGCTGCCTCCGAGAGGCTGCTCGAGGAGAACAAGAAGCAGGTTGCGGTGGGCACGCTGGCGCCCATCGAGGTGGTGCGGGCGGAAGCGGAAATCGCCTCCGGAGAGCAGGCCGTGACCGTGGCTGAGACCCAGGTGCTCCAACAGGAGACCATCATCAAGAATGCGCTCCGCAGGTCCAGCACGCTGAGTCCCGTGATGGCCGGCGCTCCCATCATCCCCACCGACCGCATTCAGATTCCGGAAGTGGAAGCTATCGCGCCCATCCAGGACATGATGGCCCTGGCGGAATCGGCGCGGCCGGAGTTGGCGCAGCTTCGCATCCTGCTGCAGAACCAGGAAATCGCCATCAAGGGGACCAAGAGCGAGCTGCTGCCGACCCTGGATGTGGTGGGGCAGCTCACCAACAACGCGCTGGCCGGTGAACTGGGCCCGACCACTGGCGGCAATGCCTTCTTCATAGGCGGCTATGGCACGGTGCTGTCGCAGCTTTTCGCGCGCAACTTTCCCACATACGCGATCGGTCTCAATTTGAACATACCGTTGCGGAATCGCGCCGCGCAGTCCGATTTGATCAATGGCGCGCTGGCCTTGCGCCAGCAGCAGCTCGGTTTGCAGCGTCTCGAGAACCAGGTGCGCGTGGACGTGCGGAACGCGCAGATCGGGGTGCAGCAGGCGCGGGCGCAATATCAGTCGGCCATCAAGCAGCGCGTCCTGCAGCAGCAGACGGTGGATGCGGAGCGGAAGAAACTGGCGGTGGGCGCCTCCACCACTTACAACGTCATCCTGACCGAGCGCGACCTGGTGACCGCCGAGTCGAACGAAGTGGCCGCCATGAGCACGTATGCCAAGGCCAAGGTGGAGATGGACCGCGCCACGGGCCAGACGCTCTACAGTAACAACATTTCACTGGACGAAGCGTTCAGGGGAGTGGTATCGCGGCCGCCCAGCCCGATCCCGGCGGCGCCTCCCGCGCGCCCGTAACGCCGCCGTTCTCGATTACCATGGTTCCATGGCTAAAGCGATGTTCGACGTCGAGTGTCCGTGCTGCCAGGCGATTCTCAAGGTCGACCCCGAGACGCGCGCGGTGATCGCGCACACCGTGCCGGTGAAGCCTCCTCCGATTGAAGACCTGGCGGCCGAGGTCGCCAAGCTGAAGGGCGAAGGCGCGCGCCGCGAGCAGCTTTTCCAGAAGCAGTTCGAAGCCGAGAAGACGCACGGCAAGGTGCTGGAGAAGAAGTTCGACGAACTCTTCAAGCGGGCCAAAGAGGACCCGGACCAGACCCCGCGCAAGCGCGACATCGATCTGGATTAAATTACGAACGCTTGGGAGAAGAAATGGGCAAGCTAAAGCATGCCCCACCATGGTGGGGCATGCTTTAGCTTGCCCATTTTCTCACGGTTTCTGCGGACGTCGGACCCTACTTGTAGCGGTAGACCTTGACCTTCTGGATGCCCTTCTCGCCGGCCGTGAGCCGTACGCCGCTGCCGGACTGGTTCATGGCCGCCACCGTCACCATATCGTACCGCAACACCGAATCGTCGCCGCCCAGAATGTGGTTGCGGACCCACTTGCCGTTGTCGAACACGCCCGACTCCTGCCAGGCGAGTCCGGCGATGGGCGGCCCGGGGGTATTGGGAGTGAAGGTGACCTGGAGGTTGTTTCCGGCCATCAAGTACTCGCCGGGCCCCTCCAGCATGAAGATGCCGTAACCGGTGAGGTCGGGCACTACGCTGTACGTGCGGGGATCGCGTTGCAGGGTAACGTCCAGGAAGTAGTCCCCCAGCTTGATCCGCATCTCCGGATTCTGTTTGTTCACCCACGCCGCGGCGATGGTGCCCTGGCTCTGGTGATCGAGAATGAAGGGGGCGAGCTGTCCCAGGGTGGCATAGGCCATGGGAAGCGGCCGCGCCTCGATCGGGGGCAGTCCGCGCGTTCCCTCCTGGAAAAAGTCGGGGCCTTCCACCACGACCCGCCCCATGGAGTCGATGCCCATGGCCGAGGCGCCGATGGCGTTATGCGCCCCGATGGCGTAGAAGGCGTTGGCGGCACCATGGATGTCGCCCGGCGATTCGGGCACGAACAGCGTGTTCCCCGACCGGCTGTACATACCCGACAGTTCGACGAAATTGGGCAGGTAGATGTCCGGGCACAGCAGGTCGATGTGTGGACCGCCCGCGCGCCAGATGTCGTGCATGTGGGCTTGCGGACCGCCGCTCGGATAATCGCCGGGCACATTGTCGGTGGGCTGGACGATCCAGGCGTTCACGTACATCGGAATGTTGTATTCCTTCTTGCCGGCCTCGGCCACGTGGTCGATGTAGCGCGAGTAGTTCCAGCCCATGAAGATTTCGTCCGCCTTGCCGGGACCTTTGCCGAACACCTCTTCCCAGGTTCCGGAGCTCTTGAAGCCAGTCGCCTCCCAGATCTTGCGGAACTCGGGCAGCAGGTTGTCCTTGTTCTTCTGGAGATAGTCCATCAACTCCTTGGGGACCGGTTTAGCGAATGCCGCATTGCCCAAAGGAGAGCGGTCGCGCGAGTCGCCAATGAGACCCACTTCGTTCTCCAGTTGGACCATAATGACGCGGTGGGTCGTGTCCACCTCGCGCACGTGGCGCATCAGGGCCGCGAAGGCGCGGGCGTCCGCTTCCCAGTTGTTCTCCGCGAGGGTTGAAAGCACCTCCACGGTCTCGCCGCCGGCGATCTGGGCGCGCGGGAACCGCTCCTGGTTGGCCTTCACCCAAGGCGGGGCAAAGCTCGAGAGCCCGTTCTTCCAGCTTGCGAACCAGAGCCACGCGATGCGCACGTTGTTCTGCCGGGCGTTCTCAATGGCCGCGTCCGCGATGCTGAAATCGTACTTGCCTTCCTCGGGCTCGAGCCAGTTCCAGGCCATGCCCGTCAGGACGGTGTTCAGTTGAACCCGCTTGGCCAGCATGGGCCACACCGTCTTCATGTACTCCAGGTTGGAGGAAATGGTATTGTTCAGCTCGCCGGAGAGAGCCAGAAAGGGTTTGCCGTCCACAATGAGTTGTGTGGCCAAGCCACGCTTCTCGAGGTGGGGGATGTTCGCATCTTGCGCGTACAGCGGCGCCAGCGCGCAAAGGATGACACAGGGAATGAGGATTCGTAGTTTCATAGTCGTGCGAAATTGTATCACGTAGCGCCAGACGGCGCGCTCAATCGTTGGGAAGGGTCTTCAGCCATGAGCAGGCCAGCAGTTGGGAGTCGCTGGTCACCAGCGTAAGGTCGAAGACCAAGGCGGTAGCGGCCAGAAAGATGTCCCCGAGATCGGATTGGGGAAGCTCAATTCTCGAAGCGTCCGCGGCTACGGCAAAAGTGAACGGCGCCTCCCGGAGCGGAACCTGGGTCATCACCTCATCGAGCCATTGCGCAAAGCCCTGCCGTACGCGCAGGCGTTTCCGCCGCACCAAGTGGTGCGCTTCCCAAATCGACACCGGCGACAGATACAGTTCGTTGCCGGCTCGCCCGAGTTCGCGCCGCACTCTTCGGCCCAGTTTCTCAGGGCTATGGAGGGCCCAAATCCAGATGTGCGTGTCGAGAAGCAGCCTCATTTCCGAACTGTCCAGCGGCGAAATGCTCCGACCGGTTCGGCGATGTCGCCGCAGATCTCGACGGAGTCTTTCGCACACCCTAACCAGGTGGACACCGTTTCCGGTCTGGCCGGAACCACCTCGGCCACCGGACGCCCGAATCTTGTGACCCGCACGGGCGCGCCGGTCCGTCGCACGTCCTCGAGGACGGCCAAACACGTCGCCTTGAACTTGGAAATCGCGATCTCCCGCATATTCCATTTGTACCATGGTCCAATACCATGGTCCGAATAGCACTCGGGCGGGTGCCGCATTGGCATGGTCATGCTGCGACCGTTCGCCGCCGCACCTGTTTCTCGATCGTCTTCAACGACTTGTGCCGGGTCAGAAGCAATTCGTGGTCCTTCTGAATATTCATCCAGAAATCGGCGCTCGTGCCGAAGTGCCGCGCCAGACGCAAAGCTGTATCGGCGGTGATCCCGCGGCGCTGGTTGACGATCTGGCTGATGCGGGTGACCGGTACGTGCAGTTCCCGAGCGAGGCCGTTGATCGAAATTCCCAGCGGCTTCCTGAACTCCTCACGGAGCATTTCGCCTGGGTGAACCGGAGGGCGGCTGACATTCCAGTTCAATGGCGCGCGGGCGCATCAGATCGAGAACGTCGTGGTCGGCGAGGTCAATGACCTCCGATACGCACTCCCGCACTTGAGCCGCCGTTTCCGGCTTCCACTCGCGCAGCCTTGTGTCCAGCCTCTCAACCAATACGTCCACCGCGGCCGCCTCCCTCACGTTCAGCTTAGCTCTGCCGGTCTCCAGCGTGGAGTCCCGACTGCAGCCCAGGAGCGCCCCGAGCCGGGCCGCGCTATTCTATAGATAGGTCCATCGTATGCCAAACCACCCAGTCCACAAAGCGAGCGACCTCGCGCCGGCCTGCGCCGAGCGTGAAGCTCTCCGGCGGAACATCATCGCCTAGGCCCGCGAGATCGGCTCGCGCGGCCAGGATGTCTCCGAGGACGGGGCCGATGCTCTTGTGGATGAGGCATTCGCCGAAATCCGCGGCCGGCGCGAGTGAGATTCACCCTGGATTCCAACATTCCGCTTCGGGTGAACTGGGGTTGACATCCGGTAGCTTATAGGCTACTATCAGAACGTGGCCCTCATTGAAATTCTGCTTTATCGCAAGGGCCATTCGGACCCATTTTCGGAGTGGTTGACCTCGTTGAGGGATGCCAGGACGGTTGGCGTCGTGCGCTCCCGTCTCAATCGGATCCGGCTGGGCAACTTCGGAGACTGCAAGTCCGTCGGCGGCGGGGTCGAGGAACTACGAATCGATTTTGGGCCTGGATACCGGGTCTACTACGGACGGGAAGGCGCGTTGGTGGTGGTTCTGCTTTGCGGCGGGAGCAAGAAGTCGCAGGCCAGGGACATCGTTACCGCCCAGAGACAATGGAAGGAGTATTTGGATGCCAAAGGCAACGGTTAAGACCGAATCGTACCGCGAGAGCCTGCTGGAGTCTCTCAGGAATCCGGAGGAGGCGGCTCAGTATCTCAACGCTTGTTTGGAGGACGAAGACGCCCGTGTGTTCCTTCTGGCGCTTCGCGATGTTGCCGACGCCCGCGGCGGCATCAGATCCCTGTCGTGCGACACCCATCTGAACAGAGAGAGCCTCTATCGAATGCTCTCCAAGTCCGGCAATCCGTCGCTGGACAGCCTGGCCGCGGTTTTGAATGCCTGCGGCCTTCGTTTGGCGGTTCAGTCAACTGAGCCCCGGCGCGGGAAGCGCCGAATCGCCTGAGGCCACGGTCGGGTCACAAGGGGCGCGTTAGACGGCCAAGTGGATCAAGCCGATGTCCCCAAAAGGGTCCTTTTCGGGACAAGGTTTTTCAGACCTGAAGAATTAAATACTGAAGAATCGGCAAGCACAAAACCTGGTACACTAAACGGCGCGAGTTAGATAGGAGGTGGGCATGCGCGCCCTGCCGCTACGCAGCTATTTTCAGGATGAAAATGAGCAGCGATTGGCCCTGGAATCATTGGGCGATTGGTTCGATCCTAATGAGTTGGATCTGTACGACGTATCCCGGTGCGCCTTCGACCCGTCGTCAAGCGCGAACTCGGCTCTAGCCCATTTTAGCCGGGTCTATCAAGAGCTTGCGAGTCCCCGCTGGCAGGTGTTCCGTCCTAGCAGTCCGGCGGCATGCTGGCCACCACAACAGGTCTTCAACACCATCACACTTGAGTTTCCGGAGTTTTCATGGCGGGGGTCTATCAACCTGCTGAATTTCCCCAGAATGGTTACGGCGCAGCGTCTTGATTCCTGCCTCGCCAAGATGCGGGGGATCAAGCCCAAACAAGAATACCCCCACATGACCGTCTCGAAGTTCCTTCATTTCTACAATCCAGGACTCTTCCCGATCTACGACACCAAGGTGATTTGGGAGCAAGTGTTTAAGCGGTTCGACAGCGACTTCCGGAGATTCTGTCCAATAGTGGGTATCCAGTATGCGATGGCGGTCCAGGACGGAACGGAAAAGTTCCTGCGCTACTACATGCTCTGGGCAAACTCGCTCATGTCTGTCGCGCATCCTACCTTCATGCAAGTATTTACGGAATGGCTTGGCAAGCAAGCTGGTACGATGCTCACTGGGCGGGGTTTCGACCCCGCAACGCTCTACGCTCGGGCATTTGAGTATACCGCGACCGGGGCGGCGATGGCCTCCTGAAGTTGTCATGTTCTGAACTTCGGGCAATTCTGGAAGCAAACAGCGATTCTCACAAGCGGTCCTTTTCGGGACTGCAACCGGACCCTTGTAACGACGGGGCTTGCGTCGTACCGTTTTGTTGTCCCGTTGCGGACGGCATGAAATCGGGGTATGCGGAATTCCCCCCGGCGAACCGGCCACCGCCGGACTCCCGGCGTGTAGACGCCAAGGATCTACCGATCCCCGGCAATTCAACAGCCAGGTCCCCCCGGGCGCTTGTCCGGACGCTTACGAGGTTCCCGCCCCCACGTGCGGCTTATACCCGTTCCGAACCATGACCTCGCGCGCCGCGCCCACCGCCTCCGGCAGCACGTAGAAGAACGCGCCTACGTGCACGGCGCGAAAGAGCACGCCGCCGCGATATTCGTCGGTTTCCACGCCGTAATCCACGCCGGCTGCCGTGAAAATGGATTCCAGGCGCAGGGCGTGCCGCAGCTTTTTCGCGATGTAGATGAGGACCGGCTCTTTTCCTTCGAAAAACGATGGTTCTTGCTTCATGCGCGCGTTCCCCCAGTGTAACCGGGTTGCGCCGCGCGCGCGAGGCTGGTAGAGTCGAAAGCGGCAAGCACCTCAACCTCATGCCTCCACCTGTCCTCAGCCGCGAGGAGGAACTTCACTGGCTGGCGCTGAGACTGATCCCCGGTCTGGGCGCCAGAACATCGGCCAAACTGCTGGACCGCTTCCGGACTCCGCAGGCCATCTTCCGCGCCTCGCGCACGGAACTGGAGGCAGCCGGGGTGAGCGGCGCGGTGGCGCAGTCCATCGCCAGCGGATGCACCTTCGAAGACGCCGTGGACCAGCAGGAAAAGATGGCGGAGACCGGGGCCGTGGTGGTGACCATGGGCGACGCGCGCTATCCGCAGCCGCTGCGCGAGATCTTCGATCCGCCCATTCTGCTGTTCGCGCGCGGGCGCGTGGAACTGCTGCAGACCATCGTCCTGGGTGTGGTGGGGACGCGCCGCCCCACGCCCTACGGCCTGGCCGTCACCGAGCGGCTCTCGGCCGACCTGGCGCACGCCGGCCTGACCATCGCCAGCGGCATGGCGCGCGGCATCGATTCGGCGGCGCATAAAGGCGCCCTGGCGGTGGGCGGCGACACCATCGCCGTGTTCGGCTGCGGCGCCGATGTGGTGTACCCTTCGGAAAATCGCAAGCTCGCGGCGGAGCTGGCGGTGAAGGGTCTCATTCTTTCGGAATTCCCCATGGGAACCGTGGCCTTTCCGCAGAATTTCCCCATCCGCAACCGCATCATCAGCGGCATCAGCGTGGGCGTGCTGGTGGTGGAAGGCGCGCAGTACAGCGGCTCGGCCATCACCGCCAAGCTCGCCATGGACCAGGGCCGCGAGGTCTTCGCCGTCCCCGGCAACATCACTTCGAAGCTGAGCTGGGGGCCGAACCTCTTGATCAAGCAAGGCGCCCGGCTGGTGCAGGACTGGAACGACGTGGTGGCCGAGCTTCCCGCTGAATCCCGCCGGCATCTAATCGATAGAGGACGGGAACGGATCCTGGCGGAAGGCGGTGCAACTCCCCAGGCGGCGCAGGCGTCCTTATTACCGGGTGCTCCCCCGGAACTGGGCGAAGCCGCCCGGCGCGCTCTCGAAATCCTCCAGGTGGACGCTCCCGTGCATCTGGACGATCTGCTTGAAAAGGTGGGAGATACCTCGCCTTCCGAGCTGATCGCCGCGCTCTTCGAGCTGGAGATGCTGGGACTGGTGAAGCAACTGCCGGGCAAGAACTTTGTTAAAGTGTGGTAGGTCTAGGTCATCTGGGTCATTCTGAAAGTTTCATATGCCAAAGGCTCTCGTAATCGTGGAGTCGCCTGCAAAGGCGAAGACCATCAACAAGTATCTCGGTAAGGAATTTGTAGTGAAAGCTTCGCTCGGCCACATCAAGGATCTCCCCAAGCGAGACCTGGCGGTGGACGTCGACCACGGTTTCGAGCCGCGGTATGAGGTCATCGAAGGGAAGAAGAAGCTCATTGCCGATCTGAAACAGACCGCCCGAAGGGTGCAAGAGGTGTACCTGGCGGCCGACCCGGACCGCGAGGGCGAGGCCATCTGCTATCACCTCCAGGAGGAACTTGCGGACAAGAAGAACGGTCCGCGTTTTTACCGGGTGATGTTCAACGAGATTACCAAGAAGGCCGTGCAGAAAGCCTTCGAAGTGCCGGGGCAGGTGAATATCGACCTGGTGGATGCGCAGCAGGCCCGGCGCGTGCTGGACCGGCTGGTGGGCTACAAGATCTCGCCGCTGCTGTGGGACAAAGTCCGGCGCGGGCTTTCCGCCGGCCGGGTGCAGACGGTGGCGCTGCGGCTGGTGGTCGAGCGCGAGCGCGAAATCCGCGCGTTCCTGAAGAAGGAATACTGGACCATCGATGTGGACCTCGCGGCCAGGAAGCCGCCGCTGCTGACCGCGCGCCTCATCAAGCAGAACGACGAGACACCGGAGGTCGGCGCGAAAGAGGCCGCCGACGGCATCGTGGCGCAGCTCGAAGGCGCCGATTACGTCGTCAAGTCCGTGGGCACGCGCGAGAAAAAGCGCAACCCGGTGGCCCCCTTCATCACCTCCACGTTGCAGCAGGAATCCTCGCGCAAGCTGCGCTTCAGCGTGAAGCGCACCATGGGGCTGGCGCAGCGGCTGTACGAGGGCGTGGAGATCGGCGCGGAAGGCGCGGTGGGCCTCATCACCTACATGCGCACCGATTCCACGCGCGTCTCCGACGACGCCGTGAGCGACGCGCGCCACTACATCGCGGAACGCTACGGCCCGGAGTTCCTGCCGGATTCGCCCAACATCTACAAATCGAAGAAGGCCGCGCAGGACGCGCACGAAGCCATCCGCCCCACTTCCATGGCGTTCGCGCCGGAAATCGTCGAGAAGTACCTGGCCGAGGACGCCATGAAGCTCTACCGGCTGATCTGGAACCGGTTCGTGGCGTGCCAGATGATGCCGGCGCTGTTCGACCAGACCACCATCGATGTTGCGGCCAAGGGAAAGAACGGCGCGGACTACCTGTTCCGCGCCACCGGATCGGTGCTCAAGTTCGAGGGTTTTCTGAAGGCCTACCAGGAAGGCAAGGACCAGGCCGACGAGGAAGACGAGGAGCTGCGGCACCGGCTGCCGGCGGTGGTGGAGGGCGAGCGCCTGCGCTTCCGCGCCATCAAGCCCGAGCAGCACTTCACCGAGCCGCCCCCGCGCTACAACGAAGCCACGCTGGTTAAACGGCTGGAGGCCGATGGCGTGGGCCGGCCCTCCACCTACGCTTCCATCCTCTCCACCATCCAGGAGCGCGAGTACGTGGGGAAGGAGGGCGGCCGCTTCGTGCCCAGCGAGCTGGGCATGGTGGTGACCGACCTGCTGCTCGAGAGCTTCGACGACATTTTCGACGTGACGTACACGGCGCGCATGGAAGAGGAGCTGGACGAAATCGAGGAAGGCAAGCTCGACTGGCGTGCCTCTATTGCGGAATTTTACGAGCGCTTCGACAAAGACCTGAAGCATGCCGAAGAGCACATGACCGACATCAAGCGGATGGAGAAGCCCACCGACTTGACGTGCGAGAAGTGCGGCAAGCCCCTGGTAATCAAGTGGGGCAAGCACGGCAGCTTCATCGCCTGCACCGGCTATCCCGAGTGCACCTACACGCGCGAGCTCACGGTGGACCTGCCGGATGTCGACAAGGCCGACCTATCGGAGCAGGCCGACGAGGAGTACTGCGAGAACTGCGGCCGCCCGATGGTGCTGAAGAAGGGCCGCTTCGGCACCTTCTACGCGTGCTCGGGATACCCCGACTGCAAGACCACCAAGCCCATCGGCGGCCAGCAGAAGAAGCCGGACCAGCCGCTGGAGGAGAAGTGCCCGCAGTGCGGCAACAACCTGGCGCTGAAGACCGGCCGCTTTGGCGAGTTTACGGCGTGCAGCAACTACCCCACCTGCAAGTATGTGAAGCAGAAAACCATTGGGGTGAAATGCCCGGAGTGCTCGGAAGGCGAGATCACCGAGCGCCGTTCGCGCAAGGGCAAGACTTTCTACGGCTGCAACCGGTATCCGGACTGCAAGTTCGTGGTCTGGGCCAAGCCGGTGGCCCAGAAGTGCCCCCAGTGCGGCAGCCCCTACATGCTGGAGAAGTGGCTCAAGGCCGGCGCCATGTGGCAGTGTCCCAACCACGAGTGCAAGCACAAGCAGCACGCACCGCAACCCGCGGTGGCGTAACCGCAAAAAGGGGACAGACGCATTTTCCATCCAGGAAAATGCGTCTGTCCCCTTTTTCCGAACCGGCGGTAACATGGGAGGAGCAGGCTGGAGGCTGATTGTGCGAGTGTTCAAGTGGAGCAAGATGTACGCGGTCTTTATCCCCGATCTCGACGCCGAACACCAGAACATATTCCGGCTGGCGGCCGAGCTGCACCAGGCGGTTGTGGAAGGCGCGCCGGCGGACCAGGCACGGGCCATTCTGCGCGAATTGATCGCCAGCGAAGAGGATCATTTTACGCACGAGGAGCGCCTGATGCGTGCCACGCACTATCCTGCTTTGGCCTGGCACAGAGGGCAGCATGACACGGTGCGCAAGAGGGTGAAGGAATTCGCGCCGCGCATCGAGGAGGGCGAGGGCCAGGCGGCGCTTCTGCTGCTGGAGTTCCTTTCCGGTTGGCTCCGGAACCATGTCCGCCGGGCCGATTGCATGATGGCCGCCCACGTGCGGAACTACGAGCGGGCGCACGCCGTCCTGGCGTTGTAACCATGCGGGGAAGCTGGTGGGTGGCACTGGGCGCGCTTCCGTGCCTGATGCTCGCGGCGTGTTCGCCGCCCAACGAGAGCAAGAAGGCGGAGGCGCCCGCCGCCGCGAAAGACGAGCCGCCCCCGGCCGTGTTCCACGTGACCCTGGATACTTCCAAAGGGCCGGTCGCGATCGAAGTGCGCCGCGACTGGGCGCCGCGCGGCGCGGACCACTTCTATGAGCTGGTGAAGACCGGCTTCTACGACGGCAACCGTTTTTTTCGCGTGGTGCGCAATTTCGTGGTGCAGTTCGGCATCAGCGGCGATCCGCAGCTCAACCGGTTATGGGCCGACGCCAAACTGCCCGACGACCCCGTCAAGCAGAGCAACGTCAGGGGCACGCTGACGTACGCCCAGTTGGGGCCGAACAGCCGCACCACCCAGTTGTTCATCAACCTGAAGGACAACAAGAGCCTGGACCGGCACGGCTTCGCGCCCATCGGGAAAGTGATCTCCGGCATGGACACGGTGGAAAGATTGTACAGCAGCTACGGCGAAATGGCGCCGCGCGGGCAGGGCCCCGATCCGTCACAAATCGAGGTACAGGGCAACGCCTACCTCGCGGACCATTTTGCGCGGCTGGACTATATCCACAAAGCCACAATTCAGTGATATAGTAGTGAAGACCCCGACCCCGTCGAGAAGGGGACCAGGAAGTCATCAATACAGGGTCAAACTTGAACGACGCGGCCCGGCGGGACAAAACCTCCCGCCGGGTTTTTTTCTAAACCCGAGGAGAAAACATGTCCAACCGAGTTGCGTTTGTCACCGGCTCGAGCCGCGGAATCGGCCGGGCAATTGCCCTCACGCTCAGCCGTGAGGGCTTCTACATCGTGGTCGCGTCGCCCGAAGTCGAAAACAACGAGTTGGTGGCCGGCGAGATTCGCGCCGCCGGCGGAGAGGCGATGACGCTAAACATGGACATCGGCTCGCAAGAATCCGTCAAGCAAGGCTTTGGCCAGGTGCTCGCCGCCAAGGGCCGCGTCGACGTTCTGGTGAATAACGCCGGCATCACGCGCGATGGCCTGGCCATGCGCATGAAGGCCGCCGACTGGGACCTGGTGCTCAAGATCAACCTCACCGGCGCGTTCTTCGCCGCCCAGCAGGCGCTTCCCGGCATGATGAAAAACCGCTGGGGGCGCATCGTCAACATGGCATCGGTGGTGGGCCAGGCCGGCAGCCCGGGGCAGGCGAATTACGTGGCCTCGAAGGCGGCCCTGATCGGGTTGACCAAGGCGCTGGCGCAGGAAATGGGCAGCCGCGGCATCACGGTCAACGCAGTCGCGCCGGGCTACATTGAGACGGACATGACCAGCGTTTTGCCGGAGGCGGTGAAGCAGAAATACCTGGCGTCGATTCCGCTGGGCCGGGCCGGAACGATAGCGGATGTCGCCGCCGCCGTCAAGTTCCTGGTGAGCGACGACGCCAGCTACATCACCGGCCACGTGCTGGCCGTCAACGGCGGCATGTACATGTAGCCTCAGAACACGTAGCTCACCCCAAAGAGCGGCGTGAACTGGTGGAAGATTCCCTTGCCGGTGCCATTGGCCGCCGGCACGATCACCTGCGTCGGAAACGCCGTGACGTAATCGCGAAAATCGGCGCGCACCAGAATGTGATCGGTCAAGCGGTATTTCACGCCGGCGCCGCCGGTGACGAGCGCCCTCCATTGGTTCGTAGCGGCGAGGCCCGCGATATTGGGCATGGGTTGCGGCACCGGCGCCGGACCGGTAGTCACGTAATATTTCGCCCCCACTCCCACCGCCACGTAGGGGCGGAGGCGCGACTGCCGGCCGCGCGCCTGGAACAGCACGTCGTAACTGAAGGCGTGCGACTGGCCCTGGATATTGCCTCTGGCGGCGCCCGTGGAAAGAAAGGGGTCGCCATCGTGGTAGAGATAGCGCATCTCTCCCGAAACGTGCTCGAAGAGGTTTTCGCACAATACCACGCCCATGGCGAAGCGGTTGCGGATTCCGGCGGTGGCCGTTCCACCCGGCGCAATCACGCTGCCGTCGGTATACACGCCGTACCCGAAGGCTCCCCCGAGTTCGTATTGCTGCGCCAGGCACGCGCCGGCGCAAAAAAAGACAGCCAGGACTTTCACGCCCACACTAGAAGTAGACAACAGCCCGAGGGCGCGCGCAACCTGCTAGCCCCCCCCCGCGAACGACCGCGCGATGAGTTCCTGCGCCTCCTGCTGGATCTTCCGCAAATGGTCCTCGCCCGCGAAGCTCTCCGCGTAGAGTTTGTAGACGTCCTCGGTTCCCGAAGGCCGCGCCGCGAACCATCCGCGTTTGGCGACTACCTTGATCCCTCCGAGCGGAGCGCCGTTGCCGGGCGCGGCCGTGAGCATGGCTTCGATGGGATCGCCCGCCAGTTCGTGCGCGCTCACTTGTGCGGGCGAGAGCCGCTCCAATATGGCCTTCTGCTCCGGGGTGGCGGGCGCGTCGATGCGCTCGTAGACCGGCGCGCCGAATTGCCCCGTCAGAGCGCCGTAGATTTCCCCCGGGTCCTTGCCGGTGCGCGCCAGCATCTCGGCCGCCAGCAGGCCCATGATGATGCCGTCCTTATCGGTGGTCCAGACCGTGCCGTCGCGGCGCAGGAACGACGCGCCCGCGCTTTCCTCGCCGCCGAATCCCAGCGACCCGTCGAGCAAGCCGTCCACAAACCACTTGAACCCCACGGGCACTTCCAGGAGCCGGCGTCCCAGGTGTTGAGCCACACGGTCGATCAGGCTGCTCGAGACCATCGTTTTGCCGACCCCGGCTTCCGCGCGCCAGCCCGGCCGGTTCAAGAAAAGGTACGAAATGGCCACGCACAGATAGTGGTTGGGATTGAGCAGGCCCGCGCTCCGCGTCACCACCCCATGGCGGTCGTGGTCGGTGTCGCAAGCGAACGCCACGTCGAATTTGTCCTTCTGGGCGACCAGTCCCGCCATGGCGTAAGGTGAGGAGCAATCCATGCGGATCTTGCCGTCCCAATCGACGGTCATGAAACTGAAGGTGGGGTCCGCGTGGTCGTGCTCCACGGTAAGCGGGAATCCATACTGCTCGGCGATGCGGCCCCAGTAGGCGATACCCGCGCCGCCCAGCGCATCGGCGCAGAGCTTGAGGCCGGCCCCGCGCACCGCTTCCATGTCCACCACCGATGCGAGGTCGTTCACGTATTCCGAAATGTAATCGTGGCGGTGCGTGGTGGAAGCCGCCAGCGCCCGCGTGTAGCCGCAGCGGTGCACCTCGCGCAGCCCGCCGGCGAGGATCTGGTTGGCGCGATCCTCGATCCATTTTGTAACCCCGGTATCGGCCGGACCGCCGTGCGGCGGGTTGTACTTGAAGCCGCCATCCTCCGGCGGATTGTGCGAGGGAGTGATCACGATGCCATCGGCCAGCCCCGTCTGACGGGGTGCCCCCTGGGCCCGATTGTGCGTCAGGATGGCGTGCGAGAGCGCCGGGGTCGGCGTGAAACCCCAGGCCCGGTCGGCCATCACGTCCACCTCGTTCCCGGCCAGCACCTCGAGTGCGGTGGCGAATGCCGGTTCGGAAAGCGCGTGCGTATCCTTCGCCAGAAACAGCGGCCCGTCCACGCCGCCTTCCTTCCGGTACTGGCAGATCGCCTGGGTAATGGCCAGGATATGGTCCTCATTAAACGAGCATTCAAACGACGATCCGCGGTGCCCCGAGGTGCCGAAACTCACCTTTTGGGAAGCCACGGAAACGTCCGGATGCTCCGTGTAGTAGGCTGTCACCAGCCGGGGGACATTGACGAGCATCGATTGCTCGGGAGATTTGCCTGCAAGCGGATGAAGTACCATCGATTCCAACTTACGCGTCTTGCCCCCCTTCGCGCAATCATGCTAGCGTGACAATTTACACAATCCAAGGAGAAATCATATGCCATTAGTGTCGATGCGGCAGCTACTCGATGAAGCGGCCAAGGGCGGCTACGGAGTTGGCGCGTTCAACGTCAACGATATGGAACAGATCCAGGCGATCATGGAGGCGGCCCGGGAAACCAAGTCGCCGGTCATCGTTCAGGCCAGCCGCGGCGCGCGCCAGTACTCGCAGGACAATTTTCTGTATCACCTGATGCTGGCGGCCACGGAACTCTATCCCGAAATCCCCACCGTCCTGCACCTGGACCACGGCAACAGCGTCGAGACCTGCAAGACCGCCATCGATATGGGCTTCACCAGTGTGATGATGGATGGCTCGCTGAATCCCGACGGCAAGACGCCTTCCACTTTCGAATACAACGTGGACGCCACGCGCAAGGTGGTGGAGATGGCGCACGCCGAAGGCATCACCGTGGAAGGCGAGATCGGCTGCCTCGGCGGTATTGAAGACGGCCACGGCGCGGGCCTCGACGGTCTCAGCCACCTCACCGATCCCGACCAGGCGGTGGAGTTCGTCAAGCTGACCGGCCTGGACGCCCTGGCCATCGCCATCGGCACCAGCCACGGCGCTTACAAGTTCAGCAGCAAGCCCACCGGCGAAACGCTCAAGATGGCGCGGCTGATCGAGATCCACAACAAGCTGCCCAACGTTCACCTGGTGATGCACGGCTCCTCCAGCGTGCCCAAGCATTTGCAGGACATCATCAACCAGTACGGCGGCAAGCTGAAACCCACCTGGGGCGTGCCCATCGAGGAGATCCAGCTTGGCATCAAGAACGGCGTGCGCAAGATCAACGTGGATACCGACAACCGCCTGGCCATCACCGGCGCCATCCGCAAGGTTTTCTGGGAAACGCCGGAGAAGTTCGATCCGCGCGACTACCTGAAGCCCGCGCGTGAGGCCATGAAGAAGGTGGTAGCCGAGCGCATGACGCAATTCGGCCAGGCCGGCCACGCCGGCGACTACGCGCCCATCCCGCTGGAAGAGATGGCCCGCCGCTACTAAAAAGGGGACAGACGCATTTTCCTCGGCGGAAAATGCGTCTGTCCCCTTTTTACGGCAGGATCTCGACCGGCGTCCAGTGTTTGTCCGCCGCATTGCCAAGAAGATAGCCGCCCACGGTTCCGAGAGCCGTGATCCCGATCAGTGCCGTGGCAGCCCCCGCTGGGTTGTCGTCGTTGAAAAGACCGCCCTCGATGACGAGCGCGGCAACGCCTCCAACAACGCCCCCCACGATTAAGCCCAACGGCGTTCCCACGATTCGGCCCACCTTGCCTTTGGTCTGCATCTCGAACCGGTGTAGCGTTGCGCGGGGCACGCGCACCACTCCCTTCGGGTAAGCCGTGCGGTCCGAGGTCTTCTTGACATCCACCACCAGCGCGTCGGATTCGACGCTGGTTGCTTTGCCAGCGATGACTGCGCCTCCCGGCATGGCGATGGACACCGTGTGGCCCACCACAACCGTGAGGCCCTCCCACTTGACATGCATTGGAGCGGCGGCATCCGCCAACAGCGGCACCGCCAATAGCAGGGCCAACGACGTGGCCCAGTTTTTAGTCCCTATCACTTTCCCTCACTATCGCACAACCCAGGAAAAGGGGTCAGACGCATTTTCCTGGCAGGAAAATGCGTCTGTCCCCTTTTTGCGATAAGCTCTGAGGACAGAGGTGATTTGATGCGACTCCGAAGAACGATCCCCTGCTCCTGTCTTGTTGCTGCCACGCTTTTCGCTACCGCCGCCGCGGCCCAAAACGCCCAGCCGCGGCGTGAGCCGGATGTGCCTTTCGTGCCCACCACCGAAGAGGCGGTGGCGGCCATGCTGAAGCTCGCCGACGTAAAAAAGTCCGACATCGTGTACGACCTCGGCTGCGGCGACGGCCGAATCGTCATTGCCGCCGCCAAAATCTATGGGGCGCACGCTGTCGGTATCGACATCAACCCCGTGCGTCTTGCCGAGGCCAGAGAGAACCTCAAAAAAGCGGGCCCGGAAGTCGCCAAGCTGGTCCGCTTCGAAGAGAACGACCTCTTCCAGGCCGACATTCACGAAGCCACCGTCGTGACCCTGTTTCTGCTCTCGAGCGTCAACCTGAAACTGCGTCCCAAGCTGCTGGCGGATTTGAAGCCGGGCACTCGAGTGGTTTCCAATACCTTCGACATGGGCGATTGGAAGCCGGAAAAAGAGTTCACCGTCGGCAGTCCGGATGAGGAATCCTACCTCAGCCACCACCTCTTCTTGTGGATTATTCCGGCGCGAAAGTGAAGAATCGCGTTCCTCCTGTTAGAATGAAAGTTATCCACTCCCAGGGAGGAACCGCTTAACTTGAACTCTGCAATTCTCGCCTTGGAAGACGGCACTGTCTTCGAAGGCAGGAGTTTTGGTGCGCCCGCCGAGCGTTCCGGAGAAGTGGTCTTCAATACCGCGCTCACGGGCTACCAGGAGGTCTTCACCGATCCCTCCTATTCCGGCCAGATCGTCATCCTCACCAACCCGCAGATCGGCAACTACGGAACCAACCGCGAGGACAACGAATCCGCCCGGCCCTACATCGAGGGCCTGGTGGTGCGCGAGTTTTCCGCTATCGCGAGCAACTGGCGCTCGGATACGGAAGCGGGCGCGTTTCTCGGCCAGGCCGGCATCCCCGTGGTCTCCGATCTCGATACCCGCGCCCTGGTCCGCCACCTGCGCACGCGCGGCGTGATGCGCGGGGTGCTGTCGGCGGTGGAGAAGGACGCGCAAAAGCTGGTGGAAACAGCGCGCTCGATCCCCACCATGGCCGGCCTCGACCTGGCCAGCCGCGTCTCGACACTTGAGCGCTACGAATGGCCGAAGCCCGTGGAGCCGAAGCACCACGTGGTGGCCTACGATTTCGGCATCAAGCACAACATCCTGCGCCGCCTGGTACAGGTGGGCTGCCGCGTCACCGTGGTCCCCGCCCTCACCTCCGCCGAGGATGTGCTGGCGCTCAACCCCGACGGCATCTTCCTTTCCAACGGGCCGGGCGACCCCGAGCCGCTGCACACGCAAGTCGCCAACATCCGCAAGCTCATTGGCCGCAAACCCATTTTCGGCATCTGCCTGGGCCACCAGTTGCTCGGCTTGGCGGTGGGCGGCAAGACCTACAAGCTGAAATTCGGACATCGCGGCGCCAACCACCCCGTGCGCAACGAAATCACGCGGCGCGTCGAGATCACTTCCCACAACCACGGCTTCGCGGTGGATCCGGATTCGCTCAACCTCAACCAAGTGGAGATCACTCACATCAATCTCAACGACCAGACGCTCGAAGGTTTCCGGCACCGCAGCCATCCGGTGTTTTGCGTGCAGTATCACCCCGAGGCCGCGCCCGGCCCGCACGATTCCCACTACCTGTTCGACGATTTCGTGAAGCTCATGGACGGGCCGCGACCATGAGAACATGTGAAAGAAGTATAGCCACGGATGAACACGGATGAACACGGATTGAAAACAAGGTTCTTATCCGCGTTTATCCGTGGCCATTATTGATCTTTTCGCGCCTCTTGAGGGAGCGGTAATGCCCAGACGCAACGACATCCATCGCATCCTGATCATCGGCTCCGGCCCGATCGTCATCGGCCAGGCCTGCGAGTTTGATTATTCCGGGACTCAGGCGGCCAAGGCCCTGCGCGCCGATGGTTACCAGATTGTGTTGGTGAATTCCAACCCGGCCACCATCATGACCGATCCCGACCTGGCGGATAAAACCTACGTCGAGCCGCTCACCGTGCCGTACCTGGAAGAGATCATCCGCCGCGAGAAGCCCGACGCGCTGCTCTCCACCGTGGGCGGGCAGACCGGGTTGAATCTCTCGGTGGAACTAGCCGAGGCCGGCGTGCTCGAGAAGTACGGAGTGGAGCTGATCGGCGCCAAAATCGACGCCATCAAGAAGGCCGAAGACCGCCTGCTGTTCAAGGATGCCATGCGCAAAATCGGCCTCGAAACGCCGCAGTCGCAGCTCGTCAACAGTATCAAGGCCGGCCAGGAATTCGCTGCGCGCATCGGCTATCCGTGCATTTTGCGCCCCAGCTTCACGCTCGGCGGCACGGGCGGCGGCATCGCCTACAACCAGGAAGAGCTGGCCGAAATTCTGGAGCGCGGCCTCGACCTTTCCCCCGTGCACGAAGTCCTCATCGAGGAGAGCGTGCTCGGTTGGAAGGAGTTCGAGCTGGAGGTGATGCGCGATCTGGCCGACAACTGCATCATCGTCTGCTCCATCGAGAATTTCGACGCCATGGGCGTGCACACCGGCGATTCCATCACCGTGGCGCCCGCGCAAACCCTTACCGACCGCGAATACCAACTGATGCGCGATGGCGCCATACGCTGCCTGCGCGAAATCGGCGTGGATACGGGCGGATCCAACGTGCAATTTGCCATCAATCCGCGCGACGGCCGCATGGTGATCATCGAAATGAACCCGCGCGTTTCGCGCAGCTCCGCGCTGGCCTCCAAAGCCACCGGCTTCCCGATCGCCAAGATCGCCGCCAAGCTGGCTGTGGGCTACCGCCTCGACGAAATCCCCAACGACATCACGCGCAAAACGCCCGCCTGCTTCGAGCCCACCATCGATTATGTGGTGGCCAAGATTCCCAAGTGGGCCTTCGAGAAATTCCCCGGCGCCGACCCCACCCTGGGCACGCAGATGAAGTCGGTGGGCGAAGTGATGGCCATCGGGCGCACGTTCAAAGAGGCGCTGTGGAAGGGCATGCGCAGCCTGGAAACCGGCAAGGCGTTCGGCTCCGAGAAATTCGACAAGAACCTGGTCGCCCAGAAGCTCATCACGCCCACGCCCGACCGCCTCAACTACATCCGCTTCGCCATGGCCAACGGTTACGGCGTGCCAGAGATAAACGAGCTCACGGCCATCGACCCCTGGTTCCTGGAGCAGATCAAAGAGGTGGTGGATTTCGAGGCCCATGTGGGGCAGGCCATTTGGCCAGCCGTCGCCGCCGAGACTCTGCGCCGCGCCAAACGCTACGGCATCTCCGACGTGCAACTCGCCAAGGCCTGGGGCTCCGATGAGATCTCCGTGCGCACGCGCCGCAAGGAACTCGGCGTGCGCGCCGTTTTCAGCCGCGTGGATACCTGCGCCGCCGAATTCGAAAGCTTCACGCCATACCTCTATTCCAACTACGAAACCTCGTGCGAAGCCGACCCCGGCGCCGGCAAAAAGGTCATGATCCTGGGCAGCGGCCCCAACCGCATCGGGCAGGGCATCGAGTTCGATTACTGCTGCTGCCACGCCTCCTTCGCGCTGCAAGAGATGGGCGTCGAATCGATCATGGTCAACTGCAACCCCGAGACCGTCTCCACAGACTACGACACCAGCGACCGCCTCTATTTCGAGCCGCTCACGCTCGAACATGTGCTCAACATTTGCGACACCGAGAAGCCCGACGGCGTCATCGTGCAATTCGGCGGCCAGACCCCGCTCAACCTGGCGCTCCCGCTCAAGCGCCTGGGCGTCCCCATCATCGGCACCGACCCCTCCGATATCGATCTTGCCGAAGACCGCAAGCTTTTCGGCAAGCTGCTCGACCGTCTCGCCATCCCGTGCCCCGCCAACGGCACCGCCACCAGCATCGAAGAGGCCTGTGAGGTCGCCCGCCGCATCGGCTATCCCGTCCTGGTGCGCCCCAGCTACGTCTTGGGCGGCCGGGCCATGGTGATCGCCTACGACGAGGAGACGGTGCGCCAGTACATGCGCGAGGCCGTCACTTTTTCGCAGGAGCGCCCCGTCTTGGTCGACCGCTTCCTGGAAGACGCCACCGAAGTCGATGTGGACGCCCTGGCCGACGGCGACGACGTCCTGATTGCCGGCATCATGGAGCACATCGAAGAAGCCGGCGTGCACTCCGGCGACAGCTCCTGCGTGCTGCCCCCGCAATCGCTCGCGCCGGCCAACCTCCGCACCATCGAAGACTACACCGTGCGCCTTGCCAAGGCCCTCCACGTGATCGGCCTGATGAACGTGCAGTACGCCATTCAGGCCGGCACGGTCTACGTGCTCGAAGTGAACCCCCGCGCCTCGCGCACCGTGCCATACGTGAGCAAGGCGACCGGCGTCCCGCTGCCCAAGATCGCCGTGGGCCTGATGTGGGGCCGCAAGCTGAAGGATTACGGCCGCGCCTCCGGCGTGCTTTCTGTGCCGCAGGATTTCGTCAAATCGCCGGTCTTCCCCTTCAACAAATTCCCCGGTGTGGACCCGGCGCTCGGCCCCGAGATGCGTTCCACCGGCGAAGTGATGGGCGTGGGCGTCAACTTCGGCGAGGCATTCCTGAAAGCCCAGATCAGCGCCGGCACCCCGCTTCCCGAAAAAGGCACGGTCTTCCTGAGCGTGAACGACCACCACAAACCCGAGGCCATCGAGGTGGCCCGCCGCTTCACCGAGCTAGGCTTTCAGCTTGTCGCCACGCGCGGCACCGCCGCCGCCCTCCGCGCCGCCGGCCTCACAACCAGGATGGTGTTCAAGGTGAACGAGGGCCGCCCCAACGTGGTGGACCTGCTGAAAGGCGGGGCAATCCAACTAGCCGTCTACACCACTGCCGGCGCGCCGGCCTTCAATGATGAGAAGTCCATCCGCCGCAGCGCCGTGACGTACCGCGTCCCCTGCATCACCACCATGAGCGGCGCCCGCGCCGCGGCTGACGCCATCGCCGCGCGAGTGCGCGACCCCATACGGGTGTGGAGTCTGCAGGAGATTCACGCCAAGACCGTGGCGTGAGGCTGGCCAAAGACCCGCCCACGGAGGCCTCCCCTATGCGATGTACACGCACAATCCGAAAATCGCCGCGCGGAAGGCGGCGACAGAGGTCCGCTGGCGGGGAAGGATTTACAGAAAACTTTAAGCTACCATGGGATGGACGGAGGACACGTATACAGCTCCGTGCCACTGAGTCAGATTGCAGCAGTTGGAAGCGCCGCCATTGCTTTGGTCGCGCTCTACTTGACCTTTCAGCAGCGCCGTAACGAAAAGGCGAAATTGCGCTTGGATGTATATCCCAAGCGTGTAGCCGTGTTTAGGTCAACCGAGGAGTTCCTGGCGCGTGTATGGACCGGTAGCGGCGACGTGCCGACGCTGTTAACGGCTTTTCAACAGGGCAAAAGGGAAGCCCAGTTTCTCTTCGATAAGAAGTTAGCCGATTATCTCGACTCCCTATATGACGGCGTATCGGACCACTTCAACCTGGAAATGAAGCTGGAGATTCAAGGGGACCGACTGGCGTTCGCCGAGAAACGCGCATTGCAGGAGCGGGTTTATGGCTCGCGTCATTGGCTGGCACAACAAAATATGCATTTGAAGGAGCACTTCGCCGGCTATCTGGATTTAAGCAAGCTTCCGTGAAAGGCCCGACAGGGAAACAGCGGGCGTTCAATTGTTCAATCCTTATTTTTCGCCGTTCGTGCAAAGCCGTCGGTATCTGGAGCAGCGGCATCGTAAACGAGCGGCTGAAGCACGCGCACCAGACCGCGGCCTCACTTAAGGACGGATCTCCGTCCGATTGATGCACTGGACCACACTCTTCAACTGACCCTGCGGGATGCCCTTGTGCTCGCCGAGCGGTAGCTGGTGCACGTCCGCAGCCATCCAGCCGGCCACGCTTCGCAACTGCGAGCGGGGTGCCAGCAGGACGCCCGCGCGGGCCGCACGCGGTGATCACGAAGCATTCGGCGATGGGAGGGGACGTGCTGAGGAAGGCGCAGGGATCGCTTTCGGCCCTCCGGCCGTCGGCGTATACTGGAGGCTGGCATCCGAAATGGCCAGATTACGCGGTCAGCGGGTGTACGGTTGCGGGGAACCGGTTTGCTTATGCAGAGAACTCGAATCCTGATGCGTTTCGTGATCATCTCGCTGAGCGCACTTGGTGCAAGCAGTGCACAGCAGCCAGCCGTGACCATCTCCAAGACGCACGCGGGCAATCTCGCGGAGGGACAGACTAACGCTGTCTATACGGTCACCGTGTCCAACCAGGGATTCGGAACCAGTGGCACTGTGACGGTGACCGAGAAGTTGCCGGCGGGCCTGACGTTGGTGTCGATGGCCGGCGCGGGGTGGACTTGCGCTGGCGGCGGTATTTCCTGCTCGCGCAGCGACGCGCTGGCTGCCGGGGCGAGTTACCCAGCGATCACGGTAACGGTCAACGTGGCCAGTAACGCGCCGTCGCAGGTCACCAACCAGGTGACCGTCTCCGGCGGCGGTTCGGTCAGTGCCACCGCCAGCGACACGGCCACCATCCTCGGTGGTGCTCCCCTTGTTTTGGGCATCTTGAACGGTGCCTCCTATGTCGGCAATCTGTCGCCCGGGACGTGGATGGCCATATTTGGGGCGAATCTCGCACCCTCCGTTGCGTACGCGCAGTCCGTGCCGCTGCCGACGCAACTGAATGGCGTGTCGGTTTCGATTGGCCAGCTTTACGGTGGGTATTCTATTGCGAAATCGCCCTTGTCTGCTCCGCTATCTTACGTTTCACCGACTCAAATCAACGCGCTGATTCCTTTTGAGGCCGGGGCCGGGTATATAGGAAACTCCGTCTCCGTAGTCATGCCGGTGGTCATCACGTCAGGCTCCGGAGCAAGCGCGCCGTTCTACGTACAACTCTTCTCGGCCGAGGCGCCCGGCCTGTTTACCCAGAACGGAGCCGGAACAGGAAACGCCCTCGTGTTTGATAGTTCGTTCCAGCCGGTCGGCGCAGTCGGGCAGGTCCCCCTGATTCTCTACGCGGCCGGCCTGGGGCCAACCAACCCGCCGCCGGCCAGTTCCGCCAGCGGAGGGAATTCAACCGAGCCGTTGAATTGGGTTGTGAACCCAGTTGATGTCTATGTTGGCGACAGCAAGGCAACCGTGCTCTTCGCAGGCCTGGCGCCCGGATTTCCGGGCGTCTATCAGCGCAACGTCCAGCCGAACGGGGCCATGACCGACCGAATCTATCTTCGGTCGGGATTCTGGCAGAGTAACATTGCCCAGGTAGGCGTCGCAGCGGGAAACAACGTCAGCAACGAGACTGGCTCCATCGCAGGGCTTTACCCGCCCACCGATAACCTTCCCTCAACGTATACACCCCCTGGTACGATGCGGCCCGTCAGCATCTCGGCGATGCCCTTTGCTGCCGTTTTCAACGCGCGTTTCGACATCGCGCGCAATGCGCAACCATTCGATTTCGCCGCGACCACTGAGGCTGCGACTGCGGTAATCCACTTTGACACGCAACAGGACGCTTACACGGCCACCCTAACGGTTCCGACACCCATGGCTCGGAACTGGGGCTTCACCACGGGCAGCGGGCAGCCGGTATTTTCCTGTGGGATCCCCACACCGTCCCAGGGCTCTGTGGCGTTTCCCGCCAACCAAGTTCCTGCAAGCCTGGTCGACCCCGTCGCAGCGTGGGCGTTGAGATACCTGCCTGCTGCCGCAGAACCGCCGTGTGTTCCGACTGGCGGACTATGCTTTCCGCAAGGTCCGAACACCACGGTCGTCACAACTGGAACTTTCACCCCCGGAACCACGTTTGTAGTCGATGCCAACAATCACCCAGAGCTTTCGACGTTTGGCGGATTTGTCCAAATCCCTTGTGTTGGCCCTGGCCCCGCAAGCCGGACAACAACGTTCAGTCTGTATGTGGATGGCAAGCTGGTCGCGTCGAAGACAGGCACCTATACTATTGGGCAGTGATGGCCGCTCGGCTGCTCGGTCAAGGCGCCGCCAAACACGCTGGCCAAATCTTCCACTTCGAGCAGAAGGACAGGGACAGGCTTGGTGTGCTGCTCAATGAATCCGGCTATCCTGGCTTAGGGCTGATCAGCTATGGAATTGCCGCACGCGCCTTCAACGCTTCCATTCAGACAATGGGGACTGGTTCCGAGCATCTGCATTGTACTTGGCATACCGACAGCACTCTTGGGAGTAGCCACGCAAGAGGTTTCACTTTCGAACAGGAGGCTGATGTTGGGTTGGGCCCTGTTGTCGTTTGCGGCAACATGGCATTACGCGAAACGCGCTCGGATGCGCCGTCAGGTCCTAGAGGCCGTAAAGTGCATCATCTTTCTATGCCTTACGGCAGCGGCCGGGTACTGCCTTATTTTCGGCAAGCTACCAATCCGACCCTGGTAAGCCATTTCCTGAGAGGTGGTTGCGCTTATGTCCGACGTTCAGCAACTCGTGATTTCTGACTGCCCGACCGGAGTGTAGAGTTACGCCACTGCTTGAAGCCCGTTCTTAGCAACCAGAGAGAGCAGTTTTAGCGATGCCCCTTGCGGGCGCTTTTCTCCGCGTTCCCACTGGCTGACCAAGCCCGTTGTCACGTTGAGATGGCGGGCAAAGACTGCCTGGCTGGCGCGCTCCCGCAGACGAAGCGCGCGGATTTCCTTCGGCCTCAGCGGACGTACCGGTGTGAGGCACAGGTCATCGAATTCCCGCATCGTGCGTTTGTCCATCGCTCCGGCCGCGTGCAGACCTTCGGCGGTTTCGTGCACCGACGCCATCAGGGGATTACGGTATTGTCTTCTCGTCACAGGTCATCTCCAGCAACACTCCCGACGCAACCACTCGTGCAATGGTCTTCCCGTCATAGGCCAACATTTCGCCTGCGAGTCTCTTCAGAGCGGCCAGGTCTTCTCTCTCGATGTTGTCCTTTTCGTTCTTCGCGAAGCCGTGAACGAAGATGGCCCGTGTGCCCGCTCTGAACACAATCAGCGTCCGAAATCCGCCGGACTTCTCTTGGCCGGGACGCGCGATCCGCTGCTTGATCACGCCGCCGCCGAGATCGGCGGCAATCAATCCTCGTTCCGCGTCGCGTACCGCCCGGCACAGCGCGAGATCCGGGATGCCGGCCTTGTCCGCAAAGCGTGTGAACGCTTTGGTTTTGAACGTTCGCACCCATCCTCACCAGGACTGCGTTGTACACTGCTTCCAAAATCAGTATAACACTGAGTATTATAGATGGGCGGATGGCAACGGCGGCCCACTGCTTCGCCTCATGCTTTAGCGATAGTCTCACGTGATTGCGCGGAAGACGCGCCTAGCGAGGCGTTCCTGAAAGCCCAGATCAGCTGTCGCCGACGCCCGCCCAAGGGCCGCCTGGCTCCCACGTCCGGGGCCCGGAATCTGCCGCCTGGAGAGCGCCGAGTACGGGTAAGAGGAACGCCGCGATCTGCTCGCCGACCACGGGCAGCAATGGAAGGCCCCTCAAGCCGAGCCGTTTGCCGAATGCCAACCATTGCGTTTGCTTCGACCGATCCTCCAGAAACTCTGCCGTGAGCGCGAGTGGCGCCGTCCGCGGCAGCGCGGTGCGCCTTCGCTCGAAGGTGCTTCTCACGGAATGTGAAAGCCGGTCCAAGTCAAACTGGCGGCTCCGGGCCAGGGTCCAGATGTCGAAGAAGTCCTTCATCCGGCTGTTGGCGATGCCGAGCACAACCATGGCGTGGAACTTCTCCGCAATGACGGCTTCTGGCGGGTAGCATCGGATAACCGGTGCGTCGAGAGGCAGTAGCACCGGAAGTGTGATTTCCGCCGGAGACGGGTCTACCAGATCACCGAACCCGATGTCGATCTGCATCGATATCCGGGCGCCGTCCAGGCTGGCCGGTACGCGCACGCGGACGCCCTCATATTTCGCATCCTCCTTGATCCGCTCTCCTTGGATGCCGGCCAGATCGAAGACAATACCGTCCGCCACCGGCACCGCGCAAACATCGCGAATTCGGCGGGTCGCCTCGTCAACGTCCGGGCTTCCGAATCCCAGAAGATCGAGATCCCGGGTTGGCCGATGGAGCTGTCCTTCCCAAGCGAGGAACAGCGTCGCACCCTTGAGAATGAAGCTGTCCTTCTGGGAGGAACCGGCGAGACGAAACAGGAAGCGCTCAACCACCCAGCGGCCGAGCAGGAACTGAAAGTCCTCGCCTCTGTTGCGCGCCAGTGCGAGGAGCTTTGCGCGGTGCGATCCCGCGACGTTCCGCACCTTCTTGACTGTCATACCGCGGACTCCAGGTAGGGCCGCATCACGTTGGCCACCCTGCACACCTTGGCATAGCGATGGATTTCGTCGATAGTGGTTTTCCGTGTACGGATGGAATCCCGAAGCGCTTCGATCGCGACATCGATTCCGATCTTGTGACGGTATTTGAAGCAGTCGGCCACGGTTTTTGCCGCGCTGTAAACACGCACTCGGACTCCCTCGATTTCAGATTCTTCGACGCCCTCCGCAAGGGCTCGGCCAGAGAACCTTACCACCCGAAGGGCGGGAGATTCAACGGAAGGTTTCCGGGCTTTAAGGTCGATCGCCATCCACACCTCGTGTGGATCCTGCGTGGTCAGGCCATGAAAACGGAGTGCGGAGAGCAGACAAATAACGCCCCGCGGAACGCGGTTGGCTGCCATGGCGAGACTGTGGTGTTCCGTGACCGGCGTTTGCGGAAGGGCGTAGACGCCGCGTGCGCGGCGAACGAGGAGACCTCGCCGGTACTGGCGTAGCAGGAATTCTCTGGCGATCCCCAGTGCCTCGACATCGCGCGGACGAACCAGCGGCTGATGCGCCGCGAGATCCAAGATTCGTTCGCTGGCCTTGGTTTCCGCCATGTTGCCTTATGTCGGTAGTTTTGCATATCTACCGACGTAATGCAACAAGCAGGCGCGACCCCATCCGCGTTTGGAGCCTGCAAGAGATTCACGCCAAGGCCGTGGCATGAGGCTGGGTGAAAAGCCCGCGGCCACGAATCCATTACGAATAACGTGGCGGCGTTATGATGAAAAGAAGGGAGGCCCACGCATGACGACGCGCGAAGCGCTGCACCAGCTCGTGGATCAGTTGTCGGAGAACCAGGCGCAGCTTGCGCATGCATGGCTCCTGGACCTCCGCGATGCCGCCGATGAGGACGGGCCGCCGTTTGGCCAGGAGGCGCTCGCCTCTCTGGATCGTGGTCTCGCAGATCTTGCGGCAGGTCGTGTGAAACCTCTCGCCGAATACGAGCGCGAACGCGGCTTGTGAGTTTCTGAGTCAGCGTCGTTCACGAAGCCGAGAAGATTCTTGACCGTCTTGATCGGCCGACGGAACAGCGTGTTCGGGCACGCTTTGTGCAACTTGCTGTCGACCCCTTCGATTCGCGCCTGTCTGCTCCGCTCGCCGACAGGCCCGGAATCCGAAAGTCCCGCGTTGGCGGCTGGCGCGTCCTATTCACCGTGGATCGCGAAGCCAAGGTGATCTATATCCTCACCGTCGATACACGTGGTCAGGTTTACAAGCACCCATAACAACTTCGTGGGGGCGCCCCTGTTGTGCGCCGGAGATCACGTGATGCGATTCTTGATCATGCTGGAACAAACCGAGACGGGATTTGCGGTGCAGGCGCCCGATCTGGCGATCGCCACTTACGGAGAGAGCATCGAGGCAGCCAAGCGCGCGGCTGGCGAAGCGATTCGGAGCAACCTCGAAGCCTATCGCGAAGCCGGACAACGGGTGCCTGAACCGCAAGGCGTTTCAAACCACCTTGAAAATCCCGAATTCCGGGATCTGTTGTTCGCGTACGTCGACGCCCCTCGGGGACACCTGTCTTCCGCGACTGGCGCGCGCGCCTCAACATGATCGGGAAAGGTTATCGGCGCGCGCCACGCGGACATCGGTGTGGAGAAAGTCCCGACCCTTGAATAGCAGCGGCTCGTCCATCGCTTTCGCCAGTGCGTAAGCGAAACAATCGCCGAAATTCAGCCGGGCCCGATGCCTGCCCCGCCCGAAGTCGTAGTAGGCCTGGCGCGCCAAAGCGCCCTGTTGCAGGGTCACGGGTTCCACGACGATGGAAGCGGCGCGTAAAAACGCCTCTGCCTGCCGGGCGGCATCCGGCTTCGCTTGCCGTTCGAGGACAATGGCGAGTTCCAGATGGCTCACGACACTGAGGCGGCAGACGTCCGCCCCCAGGATCAAGCGTGCAAAGTCCTCGGCCTCCGCCTCCTCGAATAATATTGCGACCAGCGCGGAAGTATCGAGAATCACTTCGGCAGCCCGTGCTCGTCATAGAGCAGTTGGCCATGCTCGACGTATGGACGCTTCACGGCCCGCGACGCCCGTCTGGCGATGGCCATCAGTTCCGCCAAACTCGCCTTGCCCTTGCGTTTCTCGATCTTTGCATGCCGCTCCCGGAGGGATTCAACGACCACCCTGGTAAGGCTCTCCCCGGTTTCCCGGGCAATCGCCTGGGCCAAACGATGGGCTTCCGGATCTTTGACGTTGAGACTCATGGCCGTTCTCCCATTCTAGAAAATCCGCTTCAATTCTACCATTCCTGCAAGATTTGGACAGGCCCGCCGCAGCATCGACCGGGAGGTTTGCGACTGGCTCATGCGATTTGGCAGGGGCTACTCCACCCGGATCAACAGCATTCTGCGTACGGTAATGGAGCGGGCTCAGTAGTCGCGGCCTACGCCGGAACAATCGCCACCGCATCCCGCAGGACCGAATCCGGCGGCAACAGCCCTAAAATTCTCCGATCGAACGTAGCCAGCCGTCCCTGGTGCCGGATCGCCAGATCGAGCAGGACGGCATCGCTCAGTTGGTGATGTCCCACCACGCGCGCGCGAATCTCGTCGCGAATACCTGCAAGCCCGCCCTCCAGCGGCCAGAACCGATGCGCACCGTGGGCCGTCATTTGGGCCAGCGCTTCCATCACGTCCCCGAAGAGAATCGGGACCTTCACCACCGTCGGCTGCATCGCCAGCCGCACAAACGCCAACTGCGTCAGCGGACAAGTTGCCCACCCCGCCGCATTGTTCTCCGCAAACCACCGGTGCGCCGCCAGATGGTGGACATGGGTCGGCCACGCCAAAGCGAGCAGGACATTGACATCCAGCAGGGAGACCGGCACGGTTACCGTCCCGGCTCCAGGAATTCCCGCGCCGCCTCAAGGTCCTCCCTACTGGCCGCCGCTCGAACCTCATCCGGACCGAAACCCAGCGTCCCCGCCGGTACCTGAAATACCGGAAAACCGTTGCGCGCGCTCAACGGCGTTCGGGCCGCGACACCCCGCCGTGCCAGTTCCGACAAAGCCGCTCCCACCGAAACGCCGCGGGCGACGGCCAAAGCCCTGGCCGCATCCAGAACATCGCTTTCCACATCCAGCGTCGTACGCATCTTGATTCAATGATGATGAATGGCTGCTTTGATGTCAAGCCCCCACGAAACCACGGTGTTCAAATAACCAACGGGACGCCGTCCAAGCCGAGATGGCGGTCGGTTGACCAACAGCAGCCGATCCGGAGTTCCCGCATAATGGCCAGCCCGTGCGCATCGGTCAAGGTAAGGTTCTGGCCAGCGAACTTTTTGACGATGCGGCCCGTCTTGGCCAACTCGGCAGCGTCGAAGCCTCGGATCGTCAAGCCCGGCAAGGCATCCATGAAGGCCAGGAATTGTATTGCCCTGTTCCGGTCGTAACGGCGGAGGAACCACCCGTGCCCTTCCGCGACGACAAGCGAGGAAGTGGACAATGGCGGTGGCGCCGAAAACAGACGGCGGAAGAGCGCGTGGAAGCTATCGGACCGATCCAGGAAGGCGATGAAGGCTGAGGTATCGACGTAGCACTCAATCTTTTTGGCCATAGACAATCTCATCGATAGACTGGCTGGACCGGGGGTTGCCGGTCTCCACGAAACCCGCGAACTTCATCCAAGGGCCCGCTCCTCGCGGAGGCAGTGCCTCCCGGACGGCGCGCCGGACGAATTCCGCTACCGAAATACCCAACGATTTTGCCTCCGTTTTCGCCAGCGCGTACTCGTGCTCATCGAGGCTGACCTGTGTCCGCATCATGTTATCACCATGTGTGACGGATGATAACACATCCGGCCGGACAGGTGGGATAGGGCGCTACACTCATCGTATGGCCTATCGAGACTTGCGCGACTTCATCCGCGCGCTGGAAGAGCATCGCGAACTGAAGCGCATCCCGTTTGAAGTGGATCCCATTCTGGAGATCGCCGAATTCGCCGACCGCGCCGTCAAGCAGGGCGGTCCCGCGCTGCTGTTCGAAAAGCCCAAAGGCTACGCTACGCCGGTGCTCATCAATTCGTTCGCCTCAATGCGCAAAATGGAGATCGCGCTGGAAGTGGCCTCGGTGGAAGAAGTCGCCGCGCGCATCGCCGAGTTCCTCGAAATGCGCATGCCGGAGGGCCTCATCGGCAAGCTCAAAATGCTGCCCAAGCTGGCCGACATGGGCGGATTCTTTCCGAAAACGGTCTCCAAAGGCGCCTGCCAGGAAGTGGTCCGCACCGAGGGCTTCTCGCTCCTCGATTTCCCCGTACTCCAATGCTGGCCCGAAGATGGCGGCCGGTTTATCACGCTGCCCATGGTCTTTTCGCGGAATCCGGACACCGGCAAGCGCAATTGCGGCATGTACCGCATGCAGGTGTTCGACGAGCGCACGGCCGGCATGCACTGGCAGACCCACAAGCAGGGCGCCGAGCATTATCGCCGCGCGCAGCACCACGGCAGCCGGCGCATGGACGTGGCCGTGGCCATCGGCTCCGACCCGGCCACCATGTACTCGGCCATTCTGCCGCTGCCGCCGGATCTCGACGAAATGCTGATCGCCGGATTCTTGCGGCAGAGCCCGGTGGAAATGGTGAAGTGCCAAACGTCGGACCTGGAAGTGCCGGCCAACGCGGAAATCGTGCTCGAGGGCTACGTCGAGCTGGGCGAGCTGCGCACGGAAGGGCCGTTTGGCGATCACACCGGTTACTATTCGCTGGCCGATGAGTACCCGGTGTTCCACGTCACCTGCGTCACGCAGCGCAAAGACCCGATCTACGCCACCACGATTGTGGGTCCGCCGCCCATGGAGGACTATTACATGGGCAAGGCCGTCGAGCGCATTTTCCTGCCGCTGATGCGCCTGCAACTGCCCGAGGTGCGCGACATCGCCATGCCGCCCGAGGGCGTGTTCCACAACCTGATCCTGGTCGCGATTCGCAAATCCTACCCCGGCCACGCGCGCAAAGTGATGCACGCCATCTGGGGCCTGGGCCAGGCCATGTTCTCGAAGTGCATCGTGGTGGTGGACGAAGACGTGGACGTGCAGAACTACCGCGAGGTGGCGTGGAAGGCGCTCAACCACATCGACCCTGAGCGCGACATCCAATTTGCGATGGGCCCGGTGGATTCGCTCGACCACTCCAGCCGCCTGCCGAATTACGGTTCGAAGATGGGCGTCGACGCCACGCGCAAGTGGCCCGGCGAGGGTTTCACGCGCCCCTGGCCGGGTGAGATCCGCATGTCGGAGGAAGTGAAGCGGCGGGTGGACGAGTTATGGAAGGCGGCGGGGTTATAGCGATTCGAGGGGATCCGACAGGCGCAATCCGGGGAAGCGGGCGAAATCGCGGTCATGGGTGCACATCACAGCGCCATGTTCAATGGCGAGCGCGGCCAAATGCGCATCCATCACGAGGGGACCACGGCACTGTGTCTTCGGCAAGAGGCCACGCAGGATGGACCAGTGGCGCTCACCCGGTGTGGGGACGGTGACATTCGGGAGCGATAGCCACTCGTCGACCATGGCCACAGCTTCCTGAACGGAGAGAGGATGCTTCCACGCCATTCTCCGGAGCTGATTATGGGGTGCCAGTAGACTTGGGCATCCAAAGCTTGAGTGGCGATCAGCAAAGAGACTGCGACACTCCGGATCTGCGGCATAAGGCACCCTCCGTTCGCATCAGGGAATTTTTTGAAGCTGTTTCAGTATGCGCTCGATCCTGTTCTCCCTGGATAGCTTCTTGGGCAAGCCGGTAGGACCAATTCGGGCATAGCAAAGAACCTCACCGCTTCGGGGGTCGACAAACGAAATGCGCATGTCGCTGCCGGCGTCCGTTCCCAGGCGGCAGCCTCCTCGCCCAGAGAGTAGCGCCCCTTCGCGATATCCTGCGGGCGATTGGCGATTTGGTCGAAGAGGTTCACTTGGCGGGCCCACAGGTATTCCACCAGGGCGCTCCGTTTCGAATCGCTTGTAAGAGCCTGGCGGGACGCGGCGCTGCCGTCGACCTGCCAGCCTCTCTTTCGGAAGGCATCGGAAACCAAGCCGACGGTACTGGACTTGATCTCCTCCGAGTCCTCTTCCTTGCCGGCGTCCGCCGAATCGCCCTTGACGACCCTGGGGCTTTACGAGAAGCTGGGCGTGGCGGAGAAAATCATCCGGCCGCGCAAGCGCTGTGTTTCGGCTGAGACATGCGGTGAATAGCGACTGAAAAATGCGCGAGCCCTTATTCTTCAGTGGTTCGATCCGAAAAGGGCGGAAGTTGGGTCAGGGCGCTGCGATCGAAAGTGAATCCTCGACCGAAATGTGGTTCGCCTCCAGAGTCAACCCCAGGCCCTGATCGAGCGCGATTCGATTGTGGATGTAGGAGGCGGCCGCCGCCAGCGCGCTGGATTGAGCCGTCGCCAGATCGCGCCTCGCTGCGACCACAGTGGCGATGGTCGAGGCCCCCATCTGAAATCTCCTCTCTTCTCCCTGGAGTAGTTTCTCCACGATAGTTCTGTGCGCGACGGCCGCCTGATATTGGGCGCGCGCCTGCCGAAGAGCCGTCACCTGGCTGGAAACCTCCACCGCAAGCTGATTGAAGGTTTTCTGCGCGTTCAATTGGGTTTGCCGGTGTGTCAACTGGTCCATGGCATGATCCGCCTGGGCTTGAGTATTCTCCAGAGGGGCCGAGAAGCGCACGCCCACGCGCTCATTGGGAAAGTTGCGGCGGAACACCTGTCCCAGGGCCGCGCCGGCGCCGCCCACAAAATACGGGTCCGGACTGGCCCCCGGAACGGCTTGGCCGGTCTGCCCGGCGTTGGTGCTGGCGGCGTAGACCTGCAAGCTGGGAAGCAGGCCGTTGGAAATGCTGGACGCCTCGATTTCCGCCAGCTCCGCCCTCATCTTGGCGTCGGCCACATCGGGCCGCCGGTTCATGGCGGTTGCCAGAAGCTCGCGCAACGGGGGCAAGTCGTCGGTCTCGGGAACCTCCAGCGGATCGACCGCGATAATGTGCGCGGCGGCCAATGCCGGGTCGGCCTGCCCGTGCCAGCTCAGGGCGTCCTTGAGAGCGTTTTCCCGCTGCCCGGCGGCGTTCAGGGCCACCGCCAGCGCCTGTTCCTGAAGCGCCAGGGCCGATTTGGCGTGGATCTGGTCGACCGCCGGGATCGCGCCCGCGGCGATTTCCTTCCGCGTGGCCTCATCGAATTCCCGGGCGATGTCACGGTTTCGCCGCTTGTATTTCACATCGTCGGACGCCACCGAAAGATCCCAGTACCGGTCGAGGACGTTGGCCACCACCGCCATCAGGCGCATCTGGAATCCGCGATCCGAACTGGCCGCGCGCCGTCTCGCCGCCCGGATAAAGCGGCCATTGACGCGTTCGCCAAAACCTTTCAGCAGATTGTGCCCGACCACCACCCCCAGGCTCGCCGAGGAAGTCGGATTCAGAACGTCGGTGGGCGCCGATTCATTCAGGTATGCCCCCGAGTACGTCATGCGCACCGTGCCGCCGCTCAACAAGCCCTGCGACATCTGGCTGTAGTAAGACCGGGTAGTGTAGACCAGTTCGTTGGTGCCCGCTTGCACAAGTTGGTCTTGAAAATACGTCTGGTGCCCCAAGACTGTGTAGGTGGTGAAAATCGGGTCGAGTTGCGGGGTAACCGGACCGATTTGCTGGATGTTGGCGGCCCCAGCTTGCGCCGCCGCCCCACCGCCGCCACTCCGGCTGCCGGCCACGCCCTGCCCGGAGGCCAGCGTGACGGTGGCGCCGCTCCCGCTTTGGACGCCACGCAGCGCCCCACCCGATTCGAGGCGCTGCAAATCCCATCCGGACGCCAGAATCCTGTACCGTTCCACCTCGAGGTCCAAGTTGTTTTCGATGGCGATGGCGATGGCATCCGGCGCCGTCAGATACAGGTTCCCGGCCCGAATCATCCCATGCAGGCGCGATGAATCGGACACCCGAAACGGCGGCACGGTGTCCGCCCGATAGGACCGGATGAAGGGCACGCCGGCGGGTTTGACTGGGGCGATGGGCAGAAGTTGCTGCCCCTGCGCCGCGCCGAGAAGCAAGCATGCCAGCAATGACGAACGCATAGTCTCTATTTCCCCCCTTGACGAGGGTTTGGCAACACGGACTGGCGCTCAACCGTCCCCGAAGCGGCCTCGGACATAATGATGCCGTTCCTCTCCAGCGTGATTCCCAGCGCCTGCTCGAAGGCGATACGGGCGTGGGTGTAGTTCGCCATGGACTGCACCTCTTCGCTTTCCGCGTTTACCACGTCGCGCTGGGCTTGAATCACCAGCGCGTTGGATGAGCTGCCAAGCTGGTACTTTCGCTGCTCCGCCGTCAGGGTTTCCTCGACCAGCTCTCTGGTCTGGACGGCGGTTTGGTAGCGGACCTGCGCCTGCTGGAGGCCGATCACGGCGTTGCGGACGTTGACGCCCACCTGGTTGACGCTCTTTTCGATCCCCAATTGCAATTGCCGAAGCTGCAACTGGTCGGTTACGTAGTCGGCCTGCGCCGCGCGATTGCGGAGCGCGAACGTCAGCGAAACACCGGCGGAGTAGTCCGGAAAGTTGCGGCGGAGAAGTTGGCCCAAGGCCGTGCCGTAGCCGCCGATATAGAACGGGTCGGGCGTGCCGTATTCATACCCTGTGTTGAGGGGATTGGGAACTCCGGCCTGCGCGTGATTGGTAAACGTGGCGAAGGCTGTCAACTGAGGTTTCAGCTCACTTCGATCTCCCTTGAGAACCAGGGCCTGACTGGCGATGTTGAGCCGGTTTTGCTGGAGGTCCGCGCGTTCGGCCAGCGCCTGTGCGATCAACTCCTTGGTCGGAGGGAGGTTGAGCACCGGTGGCACTTCGATATGGTCGAGCGGAACGATGTGGACCTCCGCCAGCACGGGGTCTTCAATTCCGTGTTTGCTCAAGGCGTTCTCGAGGACGATTTCCTGTTGCAGAATGTTGGTCTGTGCCAGCAGCACATCCTGCTCGCGGGCTGGAATCTCCGCTTGGGCGCGGGTCGCTTCGATGGCCGCTTTGGCGCCAATAGCGACCTCCTTCCGGCTGTCCTCGTACAGCTTTCGGGCCGCCTCCAGCGCCTGCTGTTTGAGGCGCAGGTCCTCGTCGAAGGTCACCAGGTCCCAATACAGGTTCAGGACGGCGGCCACCGTGGTGATCACCTGAAACTTGAGTTGCAGATCGGACACCTTGACATTGTTTCCGGCGATGCGGATGTAGCGGCTGTTCACCGATGAGCCGAAGCCCTGGAGCAGGTTCTGCGTCACGCTCACGCTCAAACTGCCGTAATCGATGGGGTTCAGCAGGTTGCTGGGACTGTTGCTGCTGCTCCGCGAGGCGCCGTACGAGGCCGAAACACCGGTCCCCGGCAGGAACTGCTGGCTATAGGCGAGGCTGAACGATCGCGATCCCTCCACCAGGTAGTTGGTTTGGTCTACAATCAGGTTGCTCTCCGGATAGGTGGAGTGGCCCAGGCTGGCGGCGATCGAGAGAAAGGGATCTAGATTGGGGATGGCGGACCCGAACGACAGCGTGATTCCCCCGCTGGAGCTGACGCCCGTGCCCGAGGAGAGGCTGGTGTTGCCCACGTTGATGCCGGCCAGGCTCACGCTCTGCGGGCCGGCGGCGATGGGAGTGCTGGGAACGCGCAGATTGCCGCCCACCTGCGCGCGGCGAAGGTCCTCGCGAAACAGCAGCGGGCCATACCGTTGGGTTTCGATATCGATGTTGTTTTCGAGCGCCAGCGCAATCGCGTCCTGCGCCGTCAAATAGAGGTTGCCGGCGCGAATCAGGGAAGCCAGGCGGCTGGAATTGGTTAGATTGATCGGGGGGACGATCCTCTGTCGATAGGGCCGCGTCAAAAAGCCCAGCGCCCGCGGCCGGGGAGGCAGCACGGCGATGTTTGACGTTTGGGCCCAGCAGTGGAAGGCGACGAGCGCCAGGGAAGACCAGCGGTACGGGTACACGCGCCGGAGGGAGCAATCCGAGGGCCGATCCGGCTTATACCATGGCAGCGGCGGGTCGTCGAAAGCGGCGTCGCCGGTGTCCCTTTTTGAGACGCGGCCGTCCGAGTTCGAACACTGCGGAGCAACCGCCGCCGGTCCCGCCGCGTCTCAGTCCCTTACCCCCACGGAGGGAACCACGGTTCGAAAGCTCGCCATTCTGGAGCCGCTGCTGGTTTACGCCATGATCCTGGCGTACATCTGGGACTGGCGCTTTAGCCACGGCGGCGCGTGGGTGTGGATTCTCGGGCTGATGCTGCTCTCGCACGTGGTCCGCCGGGAAAGCGCCCATGGGCTGGGCTTCCGCACGCTCCACATGCGCGAGTGTTGGCGGGAAATCGGGCCGCTGCTGGTTTTCCTGGCGCTGCTCATGCTGGCGTCGGGCATCCTGCTGCACACTATGCGGCCCATCGGGGTCGGGACGGCGCTGGCCTCATTGGCCGCCTACGTGCCGTGGGCAGTGTTCCAGCAGTACGCCCTCAACGGCTATTTTCTGAACCGGCTCGATGCGATGCTGGGCCGCCGGGCGGCATGCCTGACTGCGGCGGCTCTTTTCTGCGGCGTTCACGCCCCCAACTGGTTTCTGATGCTGGTGGCCTTTCCCGCCGGTTACTGCGCTACGCACCTCTACCGGCGGTACCGGAATCTTTACATTCTAGGACTGGCGCACGCCACGGTGGGCTTTCTGCTCTTCCTGGTGGTTCCGGATTCCGTCAGCCACCATCTCAGGGTTGGGCCGGGCTATTCGAGCTTCACCGGCTCCAGGGTTACCTGCATGGATGCGCCCGGGCCCAGCTCGACTTCTTTGAACCGGCTGCGCGCGCGCCATACCTTGCCGACGGTCTCCGGCGTGGCATCCACCGAATCGCCGCTCGCGGCGACATAATACTTGCCCGGCGGGAGCGTGATGGAAGTATACTGCCCATACTGGTTGGTCTGGCCGTTGACCAGTCTGGCCGCCAGTTCCGCTTCGGAACCAATCTCCGCGGGCAGGATCAGCACGTGCGCATCCGGCGCCGGATTGCCGTCTTTATCCCCGACTTGCGCGCTCAGCGTCGAGCCATCGTGCCCCACCACCACGCGCATCCCGGCCCCCGGCATGGCGCTGCCCAGCCGCAGCGGCTCGTAGTGTACGCTGCGGCCTCCATAAGCGACGTCTTTGATGTAGAGCCCCGGTCCGTTCACCATGGCCCGCACCACGTAGTCGTCGAGGAGCAGCCCCGAAAACGAAAACGTGCCGGGGATGTCCGCGCGGGCGTCGGTATTCTCGCCCATGTAACGGGTGCGGAATTGCGGCTGGAGGGAAACGGAGACTCTCGTCGTCGCCGGTGTTGCGGGAGACGCGCCATCCCAGGCCACCTCGCCGGCGAGCACAAGCCCGGGAGATGCAAGGAGCTTGATGTCCCGGATGTCCCGGTCCGACACTACGATGGCAGCGACTCCGTAAGCAGTCGGCTCCTGGTTCGGATCGCCCGGCCTTTGACTGGCCGTAAGCCGGTAACCGCCCGGATAGAGATCGCAGATGCGAAAGGCGCCGTCGCGCCCGGTTATGCCGCCCGGCGCCGCCATGTACGCTCCGCCACCGCTCGAAACGCCGCTCGAGGGCTGCTGTGCTTCGATCCCAAAACTCAGCGCGGCGGGACCGCCCGATCCCGCCAGCGTTCCCTCGATGCAGTACGACTGCGATTTCTTCACCTCGATATCCACGCCCTCGAGGCGCTCGCCGGGCCGCAGCACGATGGGTATGGCGCCATCCGCCGAGGGAGAATTCGGATACCAGGTGCGCATCGGCACCCGCTTCCGCAGCTTCGGATTCAGGGGCACGTCCGAATGCGCCGGCAGCTTCCGCTCGATCTTCTCCGCCAGAATGAGGTAGAGCCGCCCGGCGCGCACCCGCTCCAGTGTGTACTCTCCGCGGTCGTTGGTCCGGGCGAACGATTGAAAGAACGACCCCAGCGATCCCAGGTAATACTCCCTGGAAACCAGATAAACGGACATGCCGGGCACGGGATCTTTGTTTTCGTCTACCACCTTCCCGGTGATGGTGCCGTTCACCATGATGTTGAAATCGATGCCCTCGAGATCGTGGCCCGCCAGGGCGATGCGCTTCGTCGTCTGAGAGGCGAACCGCCGCGTGTCGCGCACGTCGATGCGGTATTCCCCCGCGGGCAGATCGCTCAACTTGTAGCGCCCCTGCTGGTCCGTGGTTGCACTCACCTCCCGGGTCGAAGAGTTCATGAGGATCGTGTTGCCAACCCAGGTTGCATTCACGTTCGTGGAGACGGTGTAGTCCCGCAGCGGCTGTCCGGTAACCGCGTCTTTCACCACGCCGCTTACCGACGCCGTCGCGGCGGCGGTCTGATTGGCGGGCGTCTGCGCCATCGCGGCGGCCGCCGCAACCATCCATAGCAGTACTTGAAGCGACCTCATGGCCGGTCTCCTTTCGCATCGGCCGGCAGCTCGACGACGGTCGGCGCGCCGCCGCGGACGTCCATCTCCACCGCACGCGAGACATCCGCCCCGGCCCGGCGGGCGGCCATCCGATACCGTCCCGGACGCAAGCCTTCAAACGCAAACCGCCCGTCCCGATCTGGAAAGGCGAGCTGCGCCTGCGCTCCATCGTTGCCGCCGGCGTCGAGCAGCATCACCGTGAAATCCGTGGCTGGCGCGGAGGCGCTCTTGAGCAGCCCGCGTATCGACCCGGCCGCGGCCACCTCCACGGCTACGGGTTTGCCCACGTCCCCGCTCAGGTCCGCCACCGGTTGGTTCACCTGGTAACAGCCGCCGCCCAGGTCTCTCGCGGTCACTTGAAAACGGCCAGGCGCGAGGTTGCGAATGGTCTGCTCCTTGCCGAAAGCCACCTGGGCACTCGGAGAAAACGTCACCGCCCAAGGCTCCAGTGAAACCAGCGAGACGGAAACAGTTGCGGGGCAGCCCGGCGGTAGCGTGTCCGAGCCTGGCGCGCGCAGCACCAATGCTAACGTCCGGCCCGAGCTCAGAGGGACGTTGACGCCCTCCAGGTTTTGCGCCATCACCTGCACCTGAGTGCGGCCGAACAGCGGCTCGTCGCGCCCCAGAATGGAGTCGAACTCCCCGTAACCTCCCGTCGGGCCAGCCACAAACAAATCGTAGGAACCCGCTGGAACTTTCTCGAAACGGAACGTGCCGTCCTCTTCCGCCAGCGTATAGGCGATGGGCAGCGCCGGCTGCTCCGGCAGTCCCAGCGCCACTTGAAACTGCCCCTTGCCGGCGGGCACTTCGAGCTTGCCGCTTACCGCATACGACTGGCGCGGCTCGACCGTGAAGTTGATATTGCCATACTCCTCGCCGCCCGCGACCGTGAAGATGCGCGGATTCACGTTGTCGGGGTAGAGCTGCATGCCCGAGCCCTCGTTCAAGCCCGAATACCATACTCCGATGGCATACTGTCCGGGAGGCAGATCGTATACGCGGTAATGGCCGTCATCCTCGACCGACACTTGCCGGAACGTCCGAAGTTCCTCCGTTCCCGGCGCTTTTGCCAACACCGTGAGGCGGGCGCCGCCGATGGTCCGCCCGTAGGGAGCCCGGATGTGTCCGGGGACGGGGCGCCCGGCCGCATCCATCACGCTGCCGTCAATCACACCGTATCGGACCAATCGCAACAGCAGCCCCGTCGCGGGCGCGCGAAGCTTGAACGTGGTGGTGATGTAGTTGGGCTTCGAGAGATCGACAGTGTAGTCGCCCGGCGGCAACTCGGTGGCGCGAAAGCGTCCCTGGCGATCGGTTTCGAGATCGGCGGCCAGTTCGCGCATTCCCGGCTGATGGAGGCGCAACTCCGCCGATACCAGCGGGCTGCCCGAAGAATCCTCAAGCACCTCGCCCGCCAGTTCCTGGCCCTGGGGCTGCGTCGCCGCCTGCGCCATTGTCGCCAGCTTCGGCAACATGCGTGCCGGCAGCGCGGCCAGCGCCTGCGCGAGCGGTTTGGGAAACGCCACCAGGGCCGGCGATCTCCCTGCCGCCCACGCCACCGCGGCGACTACCGCGAGAGTGGCGCTCAGCCGCGCTCTGAGCAGCCGCGTCCCGGTGTGGCGGGTTTTGTCGAGCAGCATCTCGACCCTCCGCGCCAGGTGCGAACGGTCTTCGGCCGCGGCCGCCGCCACCAGCGACGAACTCAGCCCGCCGCTCAACTCGACAATCCGCGTGAGGCAGGAGGCGTACGATCGCGGACGGCCCGTGGCCGCAATCACCAGGTCGTCGCAGGCGATCTCGCGTTCCAGGTCGATTTGGCGCGTGATCCATCGCACCACGGGGTGCAGCGCAAACAGCGCCTCCAGAGCGCGCTCCGCCAGCAGCGCCCAATCGTCGCCGCGCCCCATGTGCGCGGTTTCGTGCAGACCGAGCTGCTCCAGCTCATCGTCCCGCAACTGCTCGAGCAGCGCGGCCGGAATCAGGATGGAGGGCCGCCTCGGGCCCACGGCGACGGGGACGGCGATCTCCGCCGAGATGGCCAGCCGAATTCCTCGCCTCGACGCGCCGCAGAGATCCGCCCAGTAGCCGGCCCGCGCGCGTAAAGGCGCGGGTACATCGGCTGCCCGTGCGCACACGCGGTTGAGGAGTACGCAGCTTGCGGCCAGCCGGGCCAGCAGAATGAGACTGATCGCCAGCCAGGCGCGGAAGACCCACGCGGGCCAACTGGCGCCGCTGATCCGTATGGGGAAGGATGGCCGCGCCACCGGTCCTTTCTCGATGGGTGCTTGCCGCACCTGTGGCGGCGGTGCGACGGCAACGGCGCGCCGCCGCACAGGCGGAAGCTGAGCGGGGCGTGCGATCTGCGCGGGCGGAGGCGCTTCCGGCAGCCGGGGCTGGGCAACCCGCGCGGGGTTTGATGAACTGACGTGCTGGACCGGCTGAAGCGGAAGGTACGCCACGGGCAGCGCGATCACGATGGCCAGCACCACCCACCAAAGGACGTAACGCGTCGCCGCATTCAGCACGCGCCGCGGCACCGCCCGCGAGCCAAACCAGACCGCGGCAACGATCGGGGCGCCCAACAACGCCCCGTTCACCACGGCCGCAAGGACCACATTCATGACTCTTCCTCCGCGATGCGCTTTCGCAAACGCTCCAACTCTTCCGGCGCGATCTTGCGCCTCTCCACGAGTTTCAGCATAAGGAGTTCGGGCGAGCCTCCAAAGAAACGGCGCAACAGATGTGTGACGGCCTTGTCGCTCTCTTGCTCACGCGCCACCACCGGCCGGTATACGAATGCCCGCCCTTCCTTGTGGTGCTTAAGGTAACCCTTCCGTTCGAGAATTCGCAGGGTGGTGAGGACCGTGGAGTAGGCCAGGGGAATATCGCGCGGCAGGCTTGCCAGGACATCGGAGACAGTGGCCGAGCCTTTGCTCCACAGCGCGTCCATCACTCGCAACTCTGCGTCCGTGAGACCGGACGATTTCTTTCTCGCCACTCGGGTCGCCTCCAACTGTTAAAGAATTAATAGTTAGATACTACGGCTACGACCGGCGTTTTGTCAACCGTTTTTTTGTCTCGCCTGCAACAAACTCGTCATCGTACCGAGACATTCGTCAGCCGTGCTAGGCCACATGCGCCCTTATGCATGCGACAACCAGGAACAAATCTGCAGGTGCGATCTGTGCACGCGTCGAGTCCGAACCGTCCTCACCGAATCTCCCGACGCCTCACCGCCGGACGACGACGCTTGCGGGGAGGACATGGATTGGGTGACAGTCGGGCTTCCGAACCGGCAGCCCGAGCGGCTGGTGCCGCGAAAATGAAGCAACCGCGCCCTGTCTCATTGCCCCTGCGCTATCAATCGCGTAGGAGAGGGCACGTGGCCGCCGCGGGCACCGGCCTGACCGTCGCTCTCGGACGCCACACGGCCATTTTTGTTGCGCAGCACCCGTTGACGGCCGGATCGCAGGTGGAGCTATTCATCGACTGGCCCGCCAAACTAATGGAGCGGACGCCGCTCCAGATATACATGCGTGGCCGTCAAGAACTATCTATTCAAGATCAAGCCTCAATCGCGGCTGGTACCGCGATTTCATCACTCCTTCACAGAGCCGTAACCGTGCCCGTGCGAATCTCAGACCGTGCACATCGCCGCGCTGCAGATTCTGTTGTCCGTGCCACCGATTCTCCCCCGCACGCTGCGCTCCTTGGCGGAGCCGCTGGCGCCCGCTTGGCACAAGCTCCTCATTCCAACCGAGGTGATTGACAGTTTCGTGAAGGCCCGGCAAAGTGGAACCGGGGCGCCGTTCGCGGGGCGCCTGCTCGAGTCGCTGGATATCCGCTTCCGGGTGGACGCGGGCGACCTCCAGCGAATTCCGGCTCGGGGCCCGGCCATCATCGTTGCCAACCATCCGCACGGGATCGTCGAAGGTCTGATTCTCATGGCCATCCTGGACCGCGTCCGGCGGGATTTGAAGATCCTCGCCAATTCATTGCTCGGCGGCATACCGGAATTGCGCGAGCAACTGATCCTGGTGAACCCGTTTGAAACTTCCGCCGCACAAACCGAGAACCGCGCGCCGCTGCGGGCGGCTCTGGATTGGTTAACCGGCGGCGGCCTCCTCTCGGTGTTTCCCGCCGGCGAAGTGGCGCACCTGGACTGGAAGGAGCAATCCGTCACCGATCCGCAATGGAAAACCAGTGCCGCCCGGCTGGCATTGCGCGCCCGCTGCGCCGTGGTCCCGGCGTTTTTCGAAGGCGCCAACAGCATTCCCTTCCAGCTTGCGGGGATCTTGCACCCCGGCCTGCGAACCATGGCGCTGGCCCGGGAGTTTGGCGGAATGCGGGGCCGGACCGTCCGCCTGCGGCTCGGCTCGCCCATTCGTTACGGCATGTTGGCGGGATACCGGGATGCCGAACAGGCCACCGCCTACCTGCGATCGCGAACATACTTTCTATCGAATCGATCCGAGCCCGCGCCCCTCTCGCCATTCTCCTCGCCGCGGGTCCGGACGATCGCACCGCCGGGAGCAGCGCGGCTACTATCGGGGGAAGTAGCTGCCCTCCCGGCGGAATGCGAGCTGGCGGGCGACAGAAACTATTCCGTATACCTCGCTCGCGCTCCGCAAATTCCCCGGATGCTGGCGGAAATCGGCCGTTGCCGCGAGTTGGCTTTCCGCAAGGTGGGGGAAGGCACGGGGAAGCACGCCGACCTCGACCGGTTCGACGAGTACTATGAACATCTCTTCCTCTGGAACAAGACGGATTGCCGTCTCGCCGGCGCCTACCGCCTGGCGGCGACCAGCGACGTGCTGCCGCGTTTCGGAATCTCCGGCCTCTACACCAGCACCCTGTTCCGCTTCCATCCGCGGTTCTTCGAGCGCATCGGTCCCGCTGTCGAACTGGGGCGGTCTTTCGTGGCGCCGGAGTATCAGAAGAACTACGCCGCGCTGTTGCTCCTTTGGAAAGGAATCACCCGAGCGGTCGGGAGGAGGCCCGAGGCGCCGGTCCTGTTTGGCGCCGTGAGCATCAGCCCGGAATACCGCGCCGCGTCGCGCAGCCTGATGGCCGCGTACCTTTCCGATCGGGCTGCGCACGAGCTGGCGGGGCTGGTGGCGCCGCGAAGAAAATTCCGCGATCGCGCGCCGCGCAACCAACAGATCAAGCGATTCGCCGCCGTGGCGGCCGATATCGAGGGCTTGTCGCTCTCCATCGCGGACATTGAAAACGACGGCAAAGGGGTCCCGGTGCTCATTCGTCAATACCTGAAAGCCGGCGGCCGCGTGCTCGGATTCAGCGTGGATCCGGATTTCTCGGACACCCTGGACGCACTGATCCTCGCCGACCTGCGCAACGCTCCGCGTGCGTTGCTGGAGCGCTGCATGGGACGCCCGGAAGCACAGGCATTTCTTGGCCAAAACATTTCCTTGACGAAATGTTTTGCAGAAACAGCACGCATTTGAGATCGTACTGTAACCACATCCGCCCTAAGCTGCGGATTATGGACCACTCAAGAGTGTCGCTGTTGTGGGATCAACCAGCGGCGGTTGGCGGATTCGCCACGGCGGTCTGCCTGCACGGCCACACCATGCATTCCGAGGAATGTCTGTCGTTCCTGCCGCGCTACCTGTACAATGTTCCCGGCCTTTCGCAGATCGTCCGCGGATACCAGCGCGGTCCGCGGCCGGCCGTCGATTTCTCGCGGGCCTACTGGACGCCGCCGCTGACGCCCGCTTCCGCCGTGCGCCTGGAGCGGCGGCAGATCGCGAATCTGGGCTTGCGCCCGCTCGTCTCGCTGACCGACCACGACAACATCGACGCCGGCCTGGCGCTTCAGGACGATCCAGTTTCGGTCGAATGGACCGTGCCCTACGAGCTTTCCATCCTGCACCTCGGGATTCACAACCTGCCGCCGGAGGCGGCGCGTTCGTGGATGTCCTTGATGGCCGCTCATACGTCGGCGCCAATCGAAAGCCGGGTGCCGGCGATTCTGGGCGAGATGGGCCGGATTCCGGGCGTCCTGATCGTTCTGAACCACCCGTTCTGGCTGGAAGAAGGCGTGGAGCAAGCCGATCACAAGCGTGCGCTCGATCGGTTTCTGCGGGAGTGCAATCGCCTCGTCCACGCCTTCGAGCTGAATGGGACGCGGCGCTGGAGCGAGAACCGGGCGGTTGTGGAGCTGGCGCGGGAATGGTCGCGGCCGGTCGTTTCCGGCGGCGACCGGCACGCGTGCGAACCCGCGGCCTGCCTCAACCTGACCAACGCCACGTCGTTCGCCGAATTTGCCGCCGAGGTCCGTTCCGGCCACAGCGTGGTCCTGTTCATGCCGCATTACCGGAGGTCCCTGCCGGTCCGCATATTGGAATCCGTCTGGGACGTACTTCGGCGCTACCCGGAGTATCCCGGCCGCGAGCGTTGGACCGACCGCATCTTCTACCGCGCCGCGGATGGCGTCGCCACGCCGCTTTCGATCCTCTGGAAACACCGCATGCCTTGGGTCGTTAGGGAGGTGCTGACGTGAGAAAGATCGTCTCCAAGCTGGCGGCGGCTACCGCCGGACTCTCGCCTCACAAGATCGCCCTGATCGTCGCGGTCGGTCTGGTGCTCGGCGCCTTTCCCGTCTACGGCTGTCCCACTATTCTGTGCGGCCTGGCCGCCATCGCGCTCCGGCTGAACCTGCCGGCGCTTCAGTTAGTGAGTCAGATCTCGACCCCCGTGCAGATCGCGCTACTGCTGCCGTTCGCGCGAACGGGATCGTGGATCTTCGGATCCCGTGCCGGATTCGGCGGCGCCGTCTTCAGCGCCGTGGCCGGGTGGGCCTGCCTCTCGGTCCCGTTGGGAGTGCTGCTCTATTTCACGCTGGGATTCGTGCTACGCCGTAGCGCTCCCCGCTAACCAGAATGCGCTCCAGCAGGTCCGGGATCTCGTAGACCGCGGAGGTGCGAATTGCGGCGGCTCGCTGCCGGAATCGTCTATAGTTCTCAGGCGCCAGCAACGTCCGGACGGCATCGCCAGTCTCGGAGGAGAAGTTCCGGACCACCACTCCGACGCCCTGTTCCTCGATCCATTCCGCGTTATAGCGCTCATGCGCCATGGTCCAGGCGTTGCGCTCTACGATGACCGGCAGCCGCTTGGCGAGCGCTTCGCTGATCGAGCCCGGCCCTGGCTTGCCGATGAAGAAATCGGCCAGATCCATGAACGACGGAACCTCCCGCGTGAACCCCACAACCAACATGGGAATCCGCTTCTTCATGGCCCGTAGCTCGCCGGCGACCGGCTCGTTCCTGCCGCAGAGCAGAATGAGCTGAACCCCGCTATCGGGGCGGTTCAGCGCTTTGGCAATTCTCAGCATCTCGCGCGATCCTTCGCCGCCGAAGAGCACCAGTCCGGTGGGCCGATCGGGATCGAGGCCCAGCCGCATTCGCTCGCCGTGGCGATCGCCCATCGCCGGCGCGTAAAACTTCGGATTGAGGATCATGCCGGAGGTGCGCAGCACGCGATGTTCCGGAATTCCGAGCTGCCGCGCTTGCCCGGCCGCGCGCTTCGACCCGCAGATGACGTATTGCTCCTGTCGCTCGATCCAGAAGTGCGGCGGGTAATCGGCAATGTCCGTGAGCACGGTCACAAACGGGCTGTGCGGCCACGCGCGGTCCAGCGCCGTCTTGAGCGCGCGATTGTAATGCGGAATCAGCGACACCACCAGGTCGGGCCGGTATTGCGCCCAATGGCGTTCCAGCACCCGGACCTGCGAGCCGTGGGACAGCCGGATGAGCAAGTGCATCAGCGGAATGGTCTGCGCCGTGCCCAGCGTCCAGCCGCGCCGGAGCATGATGTTGTAGACGTCCTGAAAGGGGATGCCCGTGCACTTCCGGACGAAGTCGATGGAATTCAGCAGGTCCTGTATGGAGAACATTTCCACCTGCCAGGGACGCCGCTGTTCCCGGATGACGTCACACAAAGCGGTGGCCGCGGCCCGGTGCCCTCCGCCGGCATCGATGTAGATGAGAGCGATCTTACGGCCTTCCACCACCTTTCAGAATCACGCCATAACGATTTCAGGAGAATGACGGATCAGTGAATTTTCGCAACGTGGGGCGGACGCCCTCGTCCGCGCCGGACCCCCTTGGTCCGGCTCTTCCCGCGCCCGAGCAGGCCGGTCAAGGCGCCGTACGCCCGATTTCTTAAACGCCACGCGCACCGTGCGGTTTCCATCCGTGAGCTATGAACTGCTCACCGGATCATTTTGGGCGAATCTGCTCACTGGCCGGCGCACCCAACTGATGAAATAGCCACTCGGCCAGCGCAACCTGGGCGGCGTTTCCGCGCAACGCGATGGCTCTTCGGGCGGCGTAGGGGAACGCCCGCTGAATATCCGTCGGCACGCGGATCACGTTGATCATCTCCTGAAGGTCGTCCGGCGTGTAGTCGTGGGTGAAGAAGAACAGCCGAACCGCATCGTCGCCGCCGCTTGGCGCAGGGTGCTCGTACGCGTCCGTTGTGTTGGTTTGTGGACTGGCAGCCTTGTCCAACTCGCCAAACAGCCACTCGGCCATCGCAATCTGGGCGGGGGTTCCGCGCATCGCGATGGCTCGTCGGGCGTCGTAAGGGAACACCCGCTGAATATCCGTCGTCCTGCGGATCAGGTTGGCCATCGCCTGAAGGTCCTGCTGCGTCTCGTCGTGGGTGAAGTAAAACACCCGCACCGCGTCAACGCCTCCACCTGGCTCAGGAAACTCACACGCAGCCACTTTTGCGGTCTGTGGATCGGCGGGCTTATCCAACTGGCTAAACAGCCATTCACCCAAAGCAATCTGGGCGGGGAGTCCCCGCAACACGATGGCTCTTCGGGCGTAAGGGAACATCCGCTGAATATCCGTCGTCGAGCGGATCAGGTTGGTGAGGTCTATAATGTCCTGCCGCGTCTCGTCGTGGGTGAAGTAAAACAGCCGCACCGCGTCGGCGCCTCCGTCCGGCGCCTTGCCTTCGTACGCGGCCTTGTTCTGGGTTTGTGCAGAGGTGGGGCCTTGCCCGGACGCCACGGCGGCGGCCAGGGCAGCAATTGCGAATCCAATCGTCCTAGTGTGCACGGCACTCCTTTCAGGCCGAAGCTCTTTCAGTAGGCTTGACGCCGCTGATCGAAAGAACGTGCAGCGCATTATTTTCCCGAGCGGCCCCCGGGGCAGTTGGCGCCTCACTTCCTGGCCGCCTTGAGCGCTGCTTCGACGGTCGTCAGCGGCAGCAGCAGGGAAAGCGGAGCATCCAGCAGCGGTAGAGCGCCGTAGCTCGCATACCATGCCGCGACCCTCGCGTTTTTGGCGTCGATGAGCATCGCCACGCCCCCCACTTCCGCGGATGCCAATAGACATCTCTTACCCGCCGCGAGCAGTAGCTGCCCCCCCAAGCTCTTGCCCTTGTACTTTGAGATCCACCGCCAGGCGTGCCAACCGGAATGCCGGCACGTCATGACGCGCTAGCCCGCGCCGGACAAGCTCCGGCGTGCGGGCATAGGCAATCGAGGCTGGACTCAGGCTATGCCGTTTCGCCGCAGTCGAAGGCCTTCCGGTCATGGTGTTTGGCGATCGGCTCCTCGTGCCGGGCCGTAATGTTCATTTCCGCTTGGGCAGCGACTTCGCCGCGGCAAGCAGCTTCGCGTTCGGCTTGGGCGGGTTCTTTAGCAGGGCCAAAACGCGCAGGCTGTCTCGCTCGGAGAGTTCCAGATATCCCGCTTCCTCAGTCACTGCCCTGGACATATTCAAATAGTCCACGATTCCCGCCCCGCCACCGGCGCACGGGCGGGTTGCCAACCCGCCGCAGATTGCCAATCTGCCCCACAGCGTCCCACGCCAGCACAGGGAGTCCCATTAGCGGACAGTCGAATCCGGCCGCTATCCCTTTTATCTGCTGAAACGTCATAATGTTAAGTCAGGCGGGGATTGGCAGGCGCCGTGCCCGATCATCCCCGGACATCGAAATGGACATACCGCGCAAAGACGCTGGCAGGAAGAGACTGATCCGCCGGATCCTGATTGGAGTGGTGGTGCTGGCGGCGATTCCCGCGATTACCATCGGGCTGTCGCGTTTGAAGCCGGCGGCGCCGGGGATCGACCGGTCCACCGTCTGGATCGACACGGTGAAGCGCGGTCCCATCGTGCTCGAGGTGCGCGGCCTGGGCACGCTGGTGCCCGAAGAAACCATGCTCATCCCCGCCACCACCGACGGCCGGGTGCAGCGCATCCTGATCTACCCCGGCACGCCGGTCAAGGCCAACTCGGTGGTGATGATTCTGACCAGCCCGGAGCTGGAGACCCAGTTGCTGGACGCCGAATACAACCTCAAAGCCGCCGAGGCGGATTACGCCAACCTGAAGGTCACGCTGGAGAAAGCCAAGCTCGATATGCAGTCCACGGTGGCGCAGGTGGGAGCGGACTTCAAGACCTCCAAGCTCCAGGCGGACCGCGACCAGGCGCTGGCCAAAGAGGGCCTGTTCTCGGAAGTGGATGCCAAGATCTCGGCCGTGAAGGCGCAGGAACTGGGTGGCCGGGTGGAACTCGAGCAGAAGCGCCTGGCCATCAATGGCGACGCCGAAGAAGCGCAACTGGCGGCCCAGCAAGTGAAAGTGGAGCAGCTTCGCGGGCAGTACAACCTGAAGAAGAGCGAGGTGGACCAGTTGCAGGTGCGGGCCGGTTTCGACGGCATGCTGCAACAACTTCCCACGCCCGTCGAGGTGGGCCAGAAGGTCACGGCCGGCACGCCGCTGGGGAAAGTGGCGCAGCCCTCCAAGCTGAAGGCCGAGCTGAAAATCGCCGAAACACAAGTCAAGGATATCGCCTATGGGCAGCCCGCCGTTATCGACACACGGCTGGCCGGAGGCGGATCGAACGGGCTTATCGAGGGCCGTGTATCGCGCATCGATCCTTCCATTTTGAACGGCACGGTGACGGTGGATGTGGCTCTGAAGGGCACGCTTCCCTCCGGCGCCCGTCCGGATCTGAGCGTGGACGGCACCATCCAACTGGCCAAGCTCGACGACGTGGTGTATGTCGGGCGGCCGGTATTCGGGCAGCAGGACAGCACCGTGCAGCTCTTCAAGCTCGAACCGGACGGCAAGTATGCCGACAAAGTGAAGGTGCAGCTTGGCCGCAGCTCCGTCAATACGATCGAGATCAAGGATGGCCTGAAGGTTGGCGACCAGGTGATTCTCTCCGACATGTCGCAGTACGATAATTACGACCGGATTCGTTTGAACTAAGTTCCCGCGGTTTTCGTAGAAGGGGTAAATGACGATGGATAACGGCTCGCAACCGCTGATTCGCCTGGAGAAGGTGAGCAAGGTTTTTGTGACCGACGAGGTGGAAACGCACGCGCTGTCGGGCGTCCACATCGATGTCGCGAAAGGAGAGTACCTGTCGATCGCCGGGCCTTCCGGCTGCGGCAAATCGACGCTGCTCGCCATCCTGGGGTTATTGGACACGCCCACCGACGGCACCTACTACCTGAATGGCAAGCCGGTGACGGGGCTGAAGCTCTCCGAGCGGGCGCGCATCCGCAACCGCGAGATCGGCTTTATTTTCCAGGCCTTCAACCTCATCGGCGACCTCACCGTTTATGAAAACGTGGAGCTGCCGCTGACCTACCGCGGCATGCCGTCGGCCGAGCGCAAGCAGCGCGTGCAAGAGGCGCTCGAGCGCGTGGGGATGTCGCACCGTATGAAGCATTACCCGTCGCAGCTTTCCGGCGGCCAGCAGCAGCGCGTGGCCGTGGCGCGCGCCCTCAGCGGCGATCCGTTGATCCTGCTGGCGGACGAGCCCACGGGAAACCTGGATTCGGCCAATGGCGAAGCGGTCATGAACCTGCTGCGTGAGCTGCACCAGGGCGGGGCGACCATCTGCATGGTGACGCACGATCCGCGCTACTCCGAGTTCGCCGACCGGACCATCCATCTGTTCGACGGGCGGATAGTCGAGGAGAGCGTCGAGACGGCCAGGAGTTGAACGCCGGTTAGTACTGCGGACGGGCCCGCTTTCTGCTAACCTGACAGGCCATGACATCGCTCGGCCGGGATCTGCGCCACGGGGCGCGCCTGCTATGGAAGGCCCCGGGATTCAGCGCCGTCGCCCTGGCGGCCCTGGCGCTCGGCATGGGCGCGACCAGCGCCATCTTCAGCGTGGTGGATGCGGTGCTGCTGAAGCCGCTGCCGTTTCGCGATCCGCAACGCCTGCTGGTAATTTGGGAAAGCAACCGCGCACAGAACCTGAAGGAGATGTTCGTCTCACCCAACGATTTTCTGGAGTGGCGGAGCCAGAGCCGCGCGCTGGAGGAGCTGGCCGCCGTTGAGGACGTCCGCGTCAACCTGAACGGGGGACCCAACGGCTACATCGAGCCGGAAGAACTGCGCGGGGAGCGCGTTACGGCCAGTCTCTTTCCGCTGCTGGGAGTGCAGCCGGTGGTGGGGCGCGCGTTCTCATCCGAGGAAGACCAGCCCGGCCGCGCGGATTACGCGCTGCTCAGCCACTCGCTGTGGCAGCGGCGCTTCGGCGGGGACCGTTCCATTGCGGGGAAGGCCATCCGCCTGCGCGATCGCAGCTACACAGTAGTGGGCGTGCTCCCGGCCGGTTTTTCGGTGCTGGATCCCGCCGTGGATGTCTGGATCCCGTTGGGGCTCGACCCCCAAGACGCTCGCACCGTGGGGAGTCACTTCCTGATCGTGATTGCGCGGCTGAAACCGGGGGTCGGGCTCGACCGGGCTCAAACCGAAATGGACATGATCGGGAACCGCCTGGAGCAGGCCAATCCGGCGCGGGACGAAGGCTGGCGCCCATCGCTGATTCCGCTTCGGGAGCAACTGGTGGGCAACGTGCGGCCGGCGCTGCTGGTATTGCTGGCGGCGGTGGGGTTTCTGCTGGCCATGGCCTGCGTGAATGTGGCCAACCTGCTGCTGGCGCGAGGCGCCGCGCGGCAAAAGGAGATCGCCATCCGCACCGCGCTGGGCGCGGGCCGCGGCCGCATTGTGGCGCAACTGCTTTCCGAGAGCGTGCTGCTGGCGCTGGCGGGCGGAGCGCTGGGCGTGGCGCTGGCGCGCGGCGTGGTGGTGCTGGTAGCGCGGCTCGGGCCGGCCAGTATTCCGCGGCTGGCGGAAGCCAGAATCGACGCCCGGTTGTTTCTGTTCGCGCTGGCCGTATCGCTGGCCACGGGCATTCTATTCGGCATCGCGCCGGCCATCCAGTTATCGGGCGCCAATCTCAACGCGGCGTTGACGGAGGTCGGCCGCGGCGGCACCACGGGGCGCTCCGGACGAATGGTGCGCCATGCGCTGGTGGTTGCGGAAGTGGCGCTGGCAGTGGTGGTGCTGATCGGCGCGGGGCTGCTGATGCGCAGCTTCGTGAGACTGCGATCGGCCGATCCGGGGTTCCAGCCCTCGGGGCTGCTGACCCTGCGGGTGCCGCTGGCGGGCGGCCGGAATGCCGCGCCGGACCGGCGCATCGCCTTCTTCCAGCAGGTGGCGGACCGCGTCGCGACGCTGCCGGGAGTTCGCGAGGTGGGCGCCGTGAATGGGCTGCCTCTGACCGGGCTGGGAGGCGGCTCGACCTTCGCCGTGGATGGGCGCCCGGCCCCGCCGCCCGAGCAGCGGCCCGTGGCGCTGCTGCGATCGGCGACTTCCGCCTATTTCCGCACCATGGGGATTCCACTGCTTGCGGGGCGCGCGTTGGCGGACTCCGACACCAGCCAGGCGCCGTCCGTGATCGTGGTGAACCAGACGCTGGCGCGGCGTTTTTGGCCCGCGGGAAATCCCATTGGCGGGCGCCTGGTGGTGGATGCCCTCAACCGGCGCGTGGCCGAGATTGTCGGCGTGGTGGCGGACGTCAAGCCGGAGCGGATCGAAGGCCAGGACTGGCCCACCATTTACAGCCCCTACGCACAAGCGCCCGTCGCAGCCATGACCATGGTGGTGCGGACGGCGGGCCCAAAGGGCGCCCCGCCGCTTTCGCTCGCCTCCGCCGTGGAACACGAAGTGCACCAACTCGACCCGAACCAGCCGGTGGCCGAAATGCGTTCCATGGAAGAGGTGGTGGGCCGCGCCATCGCCGGGGCGCGATTCAACACCGCGCTTCTCGGCGTTTTTGCGGAGATCGCTTTTTTGCTGGCGGCCGTGGGGGTCTACGGCGTGATCTCCTGCGACGTGAGCGAGCGGACGCACGAGATTGGGATTCGAGTGGCCCTGGGCGCGCAGCCGGCCGACGTGCTCAAGTTGGTAGTAGGCCACGGGGCGCGCCTGGCGGCGTATGGAATCGCGATAGGTCTGGCGGCCGCTTTCGCGCTCACCCGGCTGATGGCGTCAATGCTCTACAGCGTGAATCCGGCGGACGCTTACACGTTCGCGGCCATCCCGGTATTGTTGGGAGTGGTGGCGCTGGCGGCCAGCTACCTGCCCTCGCGCCGCGCCCTGGCGTTGGACCCCGTGACGGCGCTGCGGCACGAATAGATGTGGGGCAGGATGGCATCCTGCGCGGCGGTCTCCGACCGCCGCCGTTGGCTAGGATAGAAAAGTCATGATTACACTTCGCAATGTCGAGAAGTTCTATGAGGGCGGCTTTGGCCGGAGCTACGTGCTGCGCCGCATCAACCTGGAAATCAAAGAGGGCGAGTTTGTCACCGTCATGGGCCCCTCGGGCGCGGGCAAATCGACGCTCCTGAGCATCCTGGGGATGCTGGACGGCGCCTGGACCGGCGAGTTCGAATTCTTCGACCACCAGGTGCACCGGATGAAGCCGCGGGAGCGCGCCGAGCTGAACAAGAAGTACATCGGCTTCGTGTTCCAGAGCTACCACCTGATCGACAACCTGACCGTTTACGAGAACCTGGATATCCCGCTCTCCTACCGCAACGTGAAAAGTTCCGAGCGCGCCGCGGCCGTGTGCGACACGCTCGACCGGTTCCGCATCGTGGGCAAGCGCGACCTGTTTCCGAGCCAGCTTTCGGGCGGCCAGCAGCAGCTCGTGGCCGTGGCGCGGGCGGTGATCGCCAACCCCAAGCTGATCTTGGCGGACGAGCCCACCGGCAATCTGCATTCCAGCCAGGGCAAGGAGATCATGGAGCTTTTCAAGAAGCTCAACGAAGAGGGGACGACCATTGTGCAAGTGACTCACTCCGAGACCAACGCCGCCTATGGACACCGCGTGATCCAGCTCGCCGACGGTTGGATAGTGGGAGCAGGCGCCCCGGGCGGGGGTGAGAAGGCGTAGATGTTGCGCCGCGCGTGCCGCGTGGGTCCGCGACTTGAACGTGGCAGGCACGCAGTTGCTTGTGCCGTGGGCAAGCTAAAGCATGCCCCACCTTGGTGGGGCATGCTTTAGCTTGCCCTTTGTCTTCCTGAGCCATCGCCGCTCGGCTTGGTGTACGCCTACACTCAGAAGACCCAAGAACACTCCCTTTTCGCGCCGCGCATCCGCGCGGCGTGAGAATGCTGACAATAGGCTCTATATCCTCCACCGTGAAAAGAGACAGCAAAGGAATTTGGCCATGACCGTGATACAACTTCCCGACGAACAGGCGGCGGCACTCAAAGCCAGAGGGGCTGCACAGGGCCTGACCCTGGAAGCTTGGTTTGAGAAGCTTTCAAGGGCCCCAGCATCCACCAGCCAGCCGGGCCCCCGCAGGTTCCGCTACAGCTTGGCCGAACTCATGGCGCAGTGCGATGCGAGCGCCCCTCTATCGGCGGAAGACCGTGTGTGGATTGGTGCGCCCGCCATGCCGGGTTCGCCGTCCTTTTGAGCGGCGCCGGAACCGAGACCCAAGGCGTGGTTCTGTGCAACCAGCCGCGGGTTCTCGATCTACAGGCCCGCCAGGCGCGGTTCATCGCGACGGCGCCGGATTTCATCATGGATGGGATTTTGGCGAAGCTCCTTCCCCTCGTCGAATAACGGCCGGTGGCTCGCGAGCCAAAAAACAGGAGTCCGCAGATCGCTGGTAGGCCGTCGGCGCCAGGTGCGCTAGTTGCGCCCGCCCCGCCCCCCCGCCGGCTGCGGCGCGGGCAGCTCCTTGCGCGGCAGCTTATCCGGCCGCGTGGCCGCGTTGTATACAAACGCCGCCTCGATGACCGCCATCTGCTCCAGGTCTCCCTGCTGGATGCGGTCGTACGTATCCATGTTCGAGTGGTGCGAGCGGGTTTCGTAGTCCATGGGGTCCTGGATGAACTGGAAGCCCGGCAACCCCACGGCGTCGAACGACTGGTGGTCCGTGCCGGTGGTGTTGCGAATCGTGACGACGCCCTCGGTCATGTCCTTGAGCGCCGCGAACCAGGCTTCGAAGATGGGCCGCATCGTCTCGTTGCCTTGCAGGTAGACGCCGCGGATGCGCCCGGTGCCGTTGTCGATGTTGAAGTAACCGGACAAGCGAGCGTGTTCGGCAGTCGTTTTCATCACCGCGGGATCGGCGAAGTGCTCCTTCACATAAGCGCGGGAACCTAGCAGCCCCTGCTCTTCACCGCTCCAAAGGGCCATGCGGACGGTGCGGTCCATCTTGAGATTGAGGCTCTTGAGGATGCGCATCACCTCCATGGTGACCGCGCTGCCGGCCCCGTTGTCGGTGGCGCCGGTAGCGTAGTGCCAGGAATCGATGTGCCCACCGAGCATCACCAGCTCGTCCTTCTTGGCGGTGCCGGGGATTTCCGCGATCACGTTGAAGGAATCGGTGTTGGGGTTGAACTCGGTCTTGATGTCGAACTGGAGTTTCACCGGGACGTTGTGCTCCAGCAGCCGCGCGATGCGGTTATAGTGCTCCGCCGTGAGGGACACCTGGGGCGGGCTGGACTCCAGAGTCGCGAGGGGGACGGGCGTGCTGGTGCCATCGGGGTTGCGGGTCGAGGTCGGCGCGCCGCCGCCGAACAGCGTGCCGCTTTCGCCCCTGGCCGTGGCCGTCAGGGTCAACAGGACCCCTTCATCCTTCATAAAGGTGCGCAACCGGGCCTGGAAAGCCCGCCGCTCTTGCATGGTCATCGGCGGCTGGCCGGCCATTGCGCCGCCACGGCCGCCGCCGGTGGGTATGATCTCCGGAACCAGTTCCGCCAGCTCGGCATCCGTGTACCGGTGACCCAATGGGGTGGTGGGGAAGGGAAGCACGAGCACCGGAGACGTCAGGACAATCTTACCCTTCAAGTTTCCATGGAATCTGTCCATGTCCGCCGGGGTCTGGATCTCGGCCAGTATGGCTTCGCCCGTCACCGCGCCATTGGTTCCGCCGGTCCAGGCCACCGGCATGCCGATTAACGGCTGGTACGTAGGCTCGACCATGCTTCCGGCGAAGTACGTGCACTGCCAACCCGGCATGTCCGAGGACCACTTCTCCAACTGGACGTTGCTGAGGCCCCACTCCTTGAGCTGGCCGGCGGCCCACTGTTCGGCGGCGCGGAACTGCGGGGAATTCGTCAGACGCGGTCCGTAGCGGTCGGTCAGGTTGTACATGATGTCCATGACCCTGGAAGGTCCGCGGCCACCACCACCGAATCCTCCGCCACTACCGAGTTCGGCGACCTTGATCTTGTGGATCGCCTCTAGGTCCACCCGTTCCTGCGCTATGACAAGCAGTGGAACGAGCAAAAGAAGCGCGACGATAAGAATGGTTTTTCGTGACATACTCGCAGTTGTCGAGCATATCAGATAATGCGGGCGAAAGGTGGGGCGCTGGCAGGCCACAAAAAACGATGGCCTGCCCTACCTCTGGACTTAGTTGAAATTGAGTTTGGTGGTGGATCCGCCCAACTGAATGTCGTTAATCTGCTGGGCGGCGCCATTCATGGTGGTCTCAACCGATGTCTGATCGTACTTCTTAGCGCCGTTCTCGATCTTGACGGGCGCCGTAACACTCTTGTTACTGTTCACGTTGGTGAAAACGGCGTTGGTTCCGTCCACTTTCAAGGTATAGTCGCCCGCCGCCAGTTGGGTACTTCCCACCACGGTCGGGCTGGTAAAGGTGATGCTGTAGGACTTGGCGCTCGCGATGGATAGAATCGACATAGCCAGCACTCCAAGCAAAAGCAGCGATCTCTTCGTCATGGTTGTTTTCCCTCCACTTATTGAGACGCCCCTGAAGTGACGGATGTTACTACTGTCGGGAGGAAAAATCGCGGCCCGGCGTTGCGTGGCGTGGCGGACTGAGAGTCCGCGCCACGCCGGCGCCGCGAGTCGATTCTCGGGGGATCCCTACTGCTCGTGCACGTCTTCCAGGTACGTGTACCCGTGCAGGCCTTCTTCGTAGAACTTGAGCAGCGCGCCGCTTTCCTCGTAAGTGAGCCGGCTCTCGCGCAAGGCCGTTTCCACGTCCCGGCGCAGTTTCGCCACCAGCGAATCCGAGGAGAACTGCACGTAGTTCAGCACCTCGCGCACGGTATCGCCCTTGATCACCGAATCCAGCATCACGTCGCCCGCGGGCCCCAGCCGGACGTGCACGGCGTTGGTATCGCCGAACAGGTTGTGCAGGTCGCCCAGTATTTCCTGGTAAGCGCCCAGCAGGAACGCCCCCAGGTAGTAATCGCCGCCGTTGAAGGCGTGCAGCAGTAGCGTGCGCTTCACGTCGCGGCGGTCGATGAACGCGTCCACCTTGCCGTCCGAATCGCAGGTGATGTCGCCCAGCACGGCGGGGCGCGACGGCTCTTCCTCCAGCCGGTGAATCGGCATGATGGGGAAAAGCTGCTTGATGGCCCAGCTATCCGGCATGCTCTGGAACAGCGAGAAGTTGCAGAAATAGGTGTCCGAGAGCATGGCGTCGATGCCCTCCAGCTCCTCGGGGAAGTAATCCAGCTCGCGCGCCATCTTCTGGATTCTTCGCGATATCGCCCAGTAGAGGTTCTCGGCAATCGAGCGCTGATCGAGCGAGAGGTAGCCGAGGCTGAACAGGTTGAGCGCCTGGTCGAGCGCCTGCTGCGCGTCGTGGTAGCTTTCCAGCAGGTTCTTCGCGCTGAGCGAGCGGTAGGTTTCCTGCAAGTCGATGAGCGGCTGCTCGGCGTCCGGCGGCGGCTCGGGCGGCACGTCGGCCTCGCCCATTCCGGCCACTCCCAACACGTTGAACACCAGCACGCTGTGATAGGCGGCGATGGCGCGGCCGCTCTCGGTGACGATGGTGGGGTGCGCCACCCCTACCTCGTCGCACACGTTCTGCACGTGGTAGATGATGTCGTTGGCGTATTCCTGCAGCGTGTAGTTGACGCTTGATTCGAAATCCGTCTGCGAGCCGTCGTAATCCACGCCCAGGCCGCCGCCCACGTCCAGGTACTTCAGGCCCCCGCCGGCGCGCGCCAGGTCCACGTACACGCGCACCGCTTCGTTCACCGCCGCCTTGATCTGGCGGATGTTGGTGATCTGGCTGCCCAGGTGGAAGTGCAGCAGGTTGAGGCAATCGGCCATGCCGAGGTCCTTCAACTCCTGGAGCGCGCGCATGGCCTCGGTGGCGGAGAGGCCGAACTTCGACCGGTACCCGCCCGAGGACTTCCACCGCCCCGAGCCGCGGCTGGCCAGCTTGACGCGCAGCCCGATGACCGGCCGCACTCCCACCCGCTGGCTGTACTTCAGGATCAGGTGCAGCTCGGTATACTTTTCAACCACCGGGATGATCTGGCGGCCCACTTTCTGCGCCAGCATGGCCATCTCGATGTATTCATCGTCCTTGAAGCCATTGCAAATGATGGGGGTGTCGTTGTCGGCCAGCGCCATCACCGCCATCAACTCGGGCTTGGAGCCGGCCTCCAGACCGAAATGAAACGGCCTGCCGAATTCCAAGACCTCTTCCACCACCTGCCGCTGCTGGTTGACCTTGATGGGGTAGACGCAGCAGTAGCCGCCCTGATACTTGTGCTCCGCGATGGCCGTGTCAAAGGCGGCATGAAGCTCGCCCAGCCGGTGCTTCAGGATATCGGCGAAGCGTATCAGGATGGGGAGGCCGATCCCGCGCAGCACCAGCGTATCGATCAGTTCCTTGAGGTCGATCGACCGGGCGGGGTCCTTTTCCGGGTGGACCCGGACGTGCCCGCCATCGCTTACCGAGAAGTAGCCCTTGCCCCAGCTCGCGACATCATAGAGGTCGCTGGCCACTTGCGGTGTCCACCGCTCCGTCGGCTCCATCACCAGCGAGCCTTTGCGCCCGTTTCTCTCCAACGCGGCATCTCCTTAAACCACAGTGTCCTTCGAATTGGCGGAATGAGCAAGAACTTTGTGGGGCAGGATGGTATCCTGCGGCGGGTTGCCAACCCGCCCGCGCCTTTGATCTTGGAGTCCGGCGCTACCGCGCCGTAAACCGCGTCCACGGGCGCGCGGGCATGTCTCGCAGAATGTCCTTCTGCCATGCGAAATCGGGATACTGCGCCAGGTGCCGCGCCGCATTGAACCCCATGCCGCAGGCGTGCCCCAGCGCGGCGGTCAGCGACATCTTCGCCGCTCCCGCCGCGTCCGTCACCTTGTTCTGAACCGCTCCCGACGGCGCGTGGGGCAGCTCCCAGGTCCCCATCCCGCGCGGCGAAAGCTCGATGTGCCCGCAAAGCGTGCGCTCGCTGGGAAGAACTTTGCCTTCGTAGGCGTCGAAGTGGTCCGCCAGGAACCTCTGCCCCGCGGCTATGTCGATGCGGCCCTTATTCTGCTCCATCAGCGTCAGCCAGCGCTGGTGCCGCGCGCTTTGGCTCGTGCTCTTGTCCGCCGGATCGAAAGTGGTTTCCTCTTTGGTCAGCTTTGCGTCCACCGGAAAATTCGCGCCCACGAAAAAACCGTCCTTGGTGCGTTCCAGCGTCACGTTTTTCAGCCCCAGCTCGAGGCTGGCAATCTCGTTGGTCTTGCGGTCGGCCACCAGCCAGTTGTTGGCGTACCCGCCGTTGTTGCCTTCCTTCATGATCCGCGCGAAATCGTCGATGGAAGCGGCGTACTGCATGGCCTTGCGCGCCCGCACGAACTCCGGAACGCCATCGGGGTCGAACCCTCTGAAATTGCTGATGGTGGTCTCCGTGATGATAATTCCCGCCGCGTTCACTCCGAAATCGTCGCCGCTGTGGATCAGCCCCGGCATGCCATCCATGAGAATCCGGCTCCCTTTCGCCGGCGCGATGTCGAAAATAATGTTCCACCGCTCGCCCGAGGCATAGCTGGTCCAATTGTTGTGCCCGATCACCACGCGCCCGTCCTTGGTGTAGCTGCCCGTGGCGACGAACGCGCTGCAATGGTCTCCCGGGCCGGCGGCGGGGGAGGGTTGGCCCTTGTCGAGCCACTTGTCGTAGTAGGGCAGCTCCAGCCACGCGTTCAGCGCCACCACGTCCCATATGTCCAGCGCCGCGCCGCGCGCCTTCAACCCTTCGGCGATGCCCGTCAGCTCATCCCGATACTCCTGCTCGATGTGCGGCCAGAAGACCTCCTGCGCCGTCTTGCGGAAGAACTCCCAGGGCTTCTTCTCATCGTGCGCCATCTCGATGGAGATGTCCTGCAACGTGTCTTTGATTTCCGGCGCCAGCAGGTACCCGTGCTGGAAACCAATTTCGCCCGGCGTCCCCTCCAGGTGTACCTGAATCCAGCCATTCCGCTCGGCGGCGCGGGACGCCCGCTTCAGGCGCGGGTCGGTTTGCGGCTCCCGCGATCCCAGCGTGAACACCAATCCCAGAAGCAAGGCGGCGCAAAGAAGTGCAGTGTATCGCATCCTCGTTATTATAGTAAGGACACTCGCATGGGCGATACCACGCAGCTCCGCAAACTGACGGCCCACGTGAAGGCCGCGGGTTGAGCGTCCAAGCTGAGTCCAAAGTTGTTGGACCAGGTCTTGGCCACCGTGCCCCGCTGGGCCGATGAGAACGTGCTGATTGGGTTTGACACCGCCGACGATGCCGGGGTGTACAAGCTGACGCCGGAGTGCGCCCTGGTGCAGACCGTGGATTTCTTCACCCCCATCGTCGACGATCCCTATACCTTCGGCGCCATTGCGGCAGCCAACGCGCTCAGCGACGTCTACGCCATGGGCGGCCGCCCCATCTCCGCGCTCTCCATCGTGGCCTGGCCGGCGAAAGGCGATGTCGCCGATCTCGCGCACATCCTCAAGGGTGGCGCCGAGAAGATGCACGAGGCCGGCTGCTCCATCCTGGGCGGCCATAGCGTGGCCGACGACGAAATCAAGTTCGGCTATGCCGTCACCGGCGTCATCCATCCCGCGCGCGTCAAAGCCAACACCGGCGCGCGGCCCGGCGATGCCCTGGTCTTCACCAAACACCTCGGAACCGGAGTGATTTCCACCGCCCTCAAGCGCGGCATCGCGAAGCCCGAGGATGTCGAGGCGTCGATCGAATCCATGCTCACGCTGAACCGCCGCGCCTGCGACGAGATGTTGCGCTTCGACGTCCACGGCTGCACCGACGTCACCGGCTTCGGCTTGATCGGCCACGCGCGCGAGATGGCGTTGGCGAGCCAGGTCACGCTCGAAATCGCCGTGGACCAGCTTCGCTTTCTGCCCGGCGCATTGGAGTACGCCCGCCAGGGCGCAATTCCCGGCGGATTGAACAACAACCGTGAATTCGCTTCCTGCGCCGTGGAGACGCTTCGCCAATTGCCGCGCGAAATCGAAGACCTGCTCTACGACCCGCAGACCTCCGGCGGCCTGCTGATCGCGCTGCCCGAAGCCGATGCCGCGCAACTCGAGGGCGCATACCGCGTCGGCCGCGTGCTCCCACGCCAGGAGAAACCCATCCGCCTCATATGAAACCCAACCCTATCATCGTCGCCCTGGATGTCGAATCGGCCGCCGAAGCGCGCGCGCTGGTTGCGCGACTTGGCGGCAGAGCCGGCTTCTACAAAGTCGGCATGGAACTCTACGCCGCCGCCGGCATGGATTTCGTCCGCGAGCTGCTGGGGCAAGGCAAAGACGTTTTCCTCGACCTGAAGTTCTACGACATCCCCGAGACCGTGAAGCGGGCCGTGGCGCAGGTGGCGCGCACCGGCGTTCGCTTCCTCACCGTGCATGCCGTCGGCTCGGTGATGCGCGCGGCGGTCGAGGGCAGGGCCGCAAGCGATCTGAAACTGCTGGCCGTCACCGTGCTGACGAGCTTCGGCCGCGCGGACCTCGACGAGCTGGGCTACGCCTGCGAAGTCTCCGACCTGGTGGAGCGGCGCGCCCGCCAGGCGATGGAAGCCGGCGTGGACGGCATCGTGGCCTCCCCGCTCGAAGCCGCGGCCGTGCGCCGGATCGTGGGTCCGAATGCCATCCTGGTGACGCCCGGCGTGCGCTCCGCCGGCGCCGCCAAAGGCGATCAGAAGCGCGTGGCCACCCCCGCCCAAGCCATCCGCGCCGGCGCCGACTACTTGGTGATGGGCCGCCAGATCACGCGCGCCGCCGACCCCGCCGCCGAACTGGCCCGCGTGCTGGAAGAAATATAAAAAGGGGACAGACGCATTTTCGGCGGAAGAAAATGCGTCTGTCCCCTTTTACGGTTGCTGCTGCGTCAGGCAGTGCAGCGTGCCGAAGCCCAGCACCAGGTCGACGGCGTGGATCCCTACGACCAAGCGATCCTTGAAGAGTTCCCCGAGTATGCCTAGCGCCAGCCGGTCGTTGGGGTCGTTGAAGGTCGGGACTAACACCGCGGCATTGGAAATGTAGAAGTTGGCGTAGCTCGCCGGCAGGCGGTCGCCGTCGAAGTAGAGCGGCGCCGGCATGGGCAGCGGCACCACCTCAGGCTTCGAGCCATCCTCCAGCCGCAAGTCCTTAATCCGCTCCCAGTTCTCCGCCAGCGGACGAAAATTGATGTCGTGGGGGTGGTCCTCCTTGATGAGCACCACCGTCTTGGCATTCACGAAGCGGCAGATGTCATCGACATGCCCGTGCGTATCGTCGCCGGCCACGCCGCCGCCCAGCCAGAAGATGTTGGTCGCGCCGAGGTAGTCCCGCAAAGTCTCCGCGAATTCTTTCCGGCCCAGGCCAGGGTTGCGAACCTGAATCTTCGCATCCCCGTAGCATTCCTCAGTGGTGAGCAATGTGCCGCGTCCATTCACCTCGATGCCGCCGCCCTCAAGCACCAACGGGCGTCCCTTCCATTGCGCGTCGAACAGCCGCTTCCCAAGCCGCTTCGCCGCTGTCTCCGGCACACGGCGGTCCTTGCGCCAGTCGGGATACTTGGCCCACGCGTTGAAATGGAAATGCACGATGGCGGTTTCGAGCCGGCGGCCCACGTTGCGCCGCACAAAGACGGGGCCGCTATCGCGAGTCCACCCGCGGTTGGTCGGCTGCACGATGAATTCCACGCCCCGCGCATCCACGCCCGCGCGGCTCAGATAGCGGCGGGCCAGTTTCTCTTCGCTCCTGGAGTTGACCAACATGCGGATTCGCTCGCCCGGCAGAATCCTGCGCACCATCTCGGTGTAGACCCACCGGATGATGTCGAGCTTGTCCGGCCAATCCGTCGGGTTATGCGGCCAGGCCAGCCAGGTGGCTTCGTGGGTTTCCCATTCCGCGGGCATCGAGAACCCCAGCGAAGCGGGCGTCTGCTCGGTCGGTGCGGCCATAATCCGATTGTGCGCTAAAATCGTTGGCTTACCAACCATGGCCAAGACTCCCCACACCAACCGCCGCTACCGCGAAGACCTGTCCGAAATGCCGGACTGGCTCAAGAAGAAGACGTGCCCCAACCGCGACAAGTATCTCTCCGGCAAACGCATCCTGCCCAAGAACCTCACGGGCAAGGAGAAACTGGCCGACCTGGTCGACAACGCGTTTTTGGCGTACAACGCCGCGCGGCTCAAGGAAGGGTGCCAGCTCTTCGCCGAAAAGATGCTCCAGCCGGACGTGACCATCGGCATGAGCCTTTCCGGCGCGCTCACTCCGGCGGGCCTCGGCTGTTCTTCCATCGTTCCGCTCATCAAGGCCGGTTTTGTGGATTGGATCGTCTCCACCGGCGCCATCCTCTATCACGACCTGCACTTCGCGCTGAACTATCCCGTGCGCGTGGGCAGCTTCCAGATGGATGACACAGAACTGCGCGACAACGACATCGTGCGCGTCTACGACGTGCTGCTCGGTTACAGCGATTGCCTCATGGCGACCGATGAAATTCTGCGCGCCATCCTCATCCAGCCCGAATTTCAGAAAGAGATGGGCACCGCCGAGCTGCACTACCTGCTCGGAAAACATGCCGCCGAATGGGAGCGCAAGGCCGGGGTCAAGGATGTCTCCGTGCTGGCCGCCGCATACCGAGCGGGGGTGCCCTGCTACACCTCTTCGCCGGGCGATTCCACCATCGGCATGAACGTGGCCGGCGTGGAGCTGCGCGGCAACAAGCTGCGCGTGAATGCCTCCATCGACGTAAACGAGACCACCGCTATCGTGCTCGCCGCCAAGCGCGCCGGCGGCAAGAGCGCGGTGGTGCTGTGGGGCGGCGGCAGCCCCAAGAATTTCACGCTCCAGACCGAGCCGCAGATTCAGGAAGTGCTGCGCATCAAGGAATACGGCCAGGATTATTTCCTGCAAGTGACCGATGCGCGCCCCGACACCGGCGGCCTGAGCGGCGCCACCCCCAGCGAGGCCGTGAGCTGGGGCAAGGTGGACCCGGACCGGCTCCCCGACGCCGTGGTCTGCTACACCGACACCACCATCGCCATGCCGCTGCTCACGCACTACGCGCTGGCCCGGCACAAGCCCCGCAAGCTGCGCCGCCTTTACGACCAGCGCGGCAAGATGATGAAGGCGCTGACCAAGGAGTACTTCCTCCACACCAAGCTGAAAATGGTGGACGGCTCCGACCCCGTCCTGGATTGATCCATGACCCAGAAACAACTGCTCGCCATCGTGAAACGGCACGGCACCCCCGTGGTGGTGATCGACCACGACGCCATCCGCCGCAACTACGCCGCCTTCCGCAGGCGTTTGCCGAAAGTGCAAGCGTACTACGCCGTGAAGGCCAATCCCGCGCCGGAGATCGTCCGCACGCTCTACCGCGCCGGCGCCAGCTTCGATGTCGCTTCGCTGCCCGAATTCCTGCTGGTCCACGAGAACATCCAGCACCTCCCGGCCAAGGAGCGGCAGGATTTCATCTGGGACAAAATCATCTACGCCAACCCCATCAAGCCCAAGCAAACGCTCGAAGCGCTCGACGAGTACAAGCCGCTCCTCACCTACGACAACCTGGATGAGCTGCGCAAAATCAAACGGTACGCGCCCCATGCCGGCCTGGTTTTGCGGCTGCGCGTTCCCAACACCGGCTCGATGGTCGAGCTGTCGAGTAAGTTCGGCTGCGACACCGGCGAAGCCGTGGACCTGATCCTCGAAGCCTTCCGCATCGGGCTGGTGGTAGAGGGCCTGAGCTTCCACGTCGGCAGCCAGTGCACCAATTTCGATAACTTCGTGCAAGCTCTGAACATCGCCGCGGCGGTGATGCGGGAAGCCAGATCCCGCGGCTACGAGATCAAGATCCTCGACATCGGCGGCGGCTTCCCGGTGCCTTACGACGCGCGCGTGAAGCCCTTTCCGCTGCTCGCCCGGAAGATCAATTCGGAAATCGGCCGGCTATTCGCGCCGGACATCGAGATTCTGGCCGAGCCGGGCCGGTACCTCGTGGCCACCGCCGCCACCGCCGTGGCGCGCATCATCGGCAAGGCCATCCGCGATGGCAAGACCTGCTATTACATCGACGACAGCGTGTATCACACGTTTTCCGGCATCGTGTTCGACCACTGCCAGTATCGCCTCAAGGCGTTCAAAAAGGGCGAGACCGAAATCTGCACGGTATTCGGCCAGACCTGCGACGGCATGGATGCCATCGTTCAATCCGAGGAATTGCCGAGGCTGGAGATCGACGATTTGCTCTACTCGGAGAACATCGGCGCCTACAGCAACGCCTCCGCGACGCACTTCAACGGCTTCGAGCCGGCGCAGGTGGTGCATGTGAACGAGTAGGGCGTGGCGCAAACATCCGTGTTTGCCGTGTCGAGACTCGTCTCGACACGTGCGGGTTGGCGGCGGGGGCCGCCACCCGGGAATCCCATTTTCCGAGTAGCGCGTGATTCGTCCGGGACGCATCCGTCCGCTGAACCACAAAGAAGATTTGCCGCAAGAGTTGCCGCCAGCGGAGGCCCAACTCCACGAGCGTCGGCTCGACTCAAGGCGCCAGGTGAAAGTGCGCGCGAGTTCGGCAAGCCGGATGAAACGTCGGCATATCCGATCAGATTGTTCCCGCTCTCGATTCGAAATCATAGTGTCGCAAATATCGTTGCTGGGGCGTGAGACTTTTACGCGGCAATCCACCGCCATTTCGGGGATTGACAGGGTTGCGGATTTCATGCAATTATCGAATTTCGACAATCGGTCTGCGGGGGTCGGCTTTTTTGTGAAGCGGCGATATTCCCTCACGCGTGTCGCGCTGTTGGTGCCCTCTCTGCTCACCGTTCCTCGGCTGTGGGCGCAAGGGCCTCCGTATCAAACCGACGATCCGGTGCCGGTCGACCTGCACCACTACGAGTTCTACATCTTCGGCGGCATGGACGGGACGACGGCGGAAATCGACTCCACGGGACCGGCCATCGAGTTCAACTGGGGCGCGATTCCCAGGGTGCAATTGCACGCAATTCTGCCTTTGGGAGTGATTGCGCCATCGAACAATCCGATCTATTTGCCCGGAGGAACCGGACCCGCGGCCTTCGGGCTGACGGACATGGAATTGGGCACCAAGATCGCCTTCATCAAGGAGACGAAACACATTCCGCAGATCGGTACGTTTACCATGTTCGAAATCCCGACCGGAAGTTACGACAAAGGGCTGGGGGTTGGGAAAGTCTGGTACAAACTTCCGCTCTGGTTGCAAAAGAACGTCGGGCACTGGACCTTTGACGGCGGCGCGGGCTATGAGGTAGTTCCCCAAAAGGATTATCGCAACTTTCCCTACACCGGATGGCTGATAAAGCGGGTCCTGAGCGAGAGGCTCGAACTGGGAGCCGAGATCTTCGCCCATGGACGGGAGGGCTACGCGGCGGCGCAGACGGAGGCTTCGACGATGATCGACTTGGGTGGCTACTATCATTTCAAGAATCACCCCGGAGAGCAGTTCTTGTTTTGCTACGGCCACTCCATCGCCGGCCAGACGGAAAACTACGCCTATATTGGTATGTACTGGACTTGGGGAAAGGACGACCAGAAGAACTCCGCCAGCTTGGACTGGATGCACGTCCCAAGGAACGGGAAGGGACCTGAATGATCTGCGAGGATGCGGCCGGCTCACCGCCGATGCGCGGGGAAGGACACAGGCAATGGAAATTTCGGCACGCGCTCTTTGGACTTTAATCCACGGGATGGGATTCGGCGCGCTCTATCTGCTGGCCTGCTCGGGCGCGATCGTCGAACTTTGGCGCCACTACGGGCAAGGCGGGCCGCCGGTCGCCCGCGGGGGTGAAACCTTTCTCCGCGTCTACCTCGGGGTCATGACTCTGCTTGCGTGGCTCACCGTCTTCACCGGCGCGTATCTCATCTACCCCTGGTATCGCGCTGCGGCTCCGGCGGGAACCGTGGAGCTTGCGGGATTCCCGCAAGTGCTGCTCCAATCGAGCCCGGCGACCAGCGCCTGGCAATCGATCGGCATGGAGTGGAAGGAGCACGTTGCGTGGCTGGCGCCGATTTCGATCACCATGGCGTTCGCCGTCTTCGTCAAGTATGGCCGCAGCATCCGGACACAGCCGCCACTGCGCAATGCGGTTCTGTGTTTTGTCCTGGTCTCGTTCCTCGCCGCCGGTATTGCCGGCTTTTTTGGCGGGATGATCGACAAGAAGGCGCCGGTCGAAGGCGGCGCCATCATTCATTTCGTCCACGGAGGATCGTGATGAGCGGAGAGGAAAGCGGACCGCCCAACGGTTCCGGCTCGGCGGCCGTTCTGGCGGCGGGCATTGGCGCATTTGTGCTTGCGGTGCTCGCCATCGCAGCCGACAAGGTCGTTTCCATCAGCCGGCTTATGGTGTTCTACAAGCCAACCGGGCCCCTGTCGGGTGTCACGACGTCGGCCATTCTGGTCTGGCTCATTGCCTGGGCGATTCTGAATGCGCGATGGCGCGGCAGGAACGTCGCCGCGGCGCGCGTCAACACGGTCGCTTTTATCCTTCTTGGCCTGAGTCTGCTGCTGACTTTCCCTCCACTCGCCGGCTTTTTTTGAGTCGTGCCCCAGGCGGGTCAAGCCTTCGCAGCCATCAGGTCCGGCGCTTTGAATGCATTATAATTTAGGCGCCTGACATGCAAGTCCGATGACAGAGAAACGACGTACAGATAGACGCAATCAGGAACTCTATATCGGGCTCGTTCGGTTGCATGTCTTGCACCATGCCGCCGAGGAACCGATCTTCGGTCTCGGGATCATCCGGGAACTGGGCCGCCACGGATACCGCCTCGGCCCAGGAACGGTATATCCACTCCTTCACAGCATGGAACGGCGAGGGTGGTTGCGCACGTCCGTGCAAGTAGTCGAAGGCCGGCGACGCAAAACTTATGCTGCGACCGCCGCAGGACGAGACGCACTGAAACTGGCCCGCGAACGTGTTCGGGAACTTTATGAGGAGATGCTCGAAGCAGAAGAATGAAGCGGCGGAGCCGCACTTGAGGGGCGGTTACCCGAGAGGATTCGACCCCCTTTTCCGATTGAGAACGCCATTGTGTTCGTCGGCTCGGAGCCGGGCCGGTCACGTGGGGCGTCTGGATGCGCAAGAGGCAAGCCCTATTTATGGCGTTTAAACTTGCTCCGGGCGGATCGTCACCCCCTACATAGCTCGGATGCCGCTCGTGTAGCGGTGCAGCAGCCGGCGGCGAAAATGCGGCCGAGCCGATCCCGTAGCCCCTACCTCATCCTTGCAAATCTGGCACGGTATGCCGTAAATACAAGGATGATACCGCGCCGAATCGAAGCTCTGATCCGGGACCGGCTGGGCCATATGCCGGCCGTGGCTCTGCTCGGTCCGCGCCAGGTCGGCAAGACCACGCTTGCCCACGCCATCGCAAAGGGGCGAAAGAGCGTCTATCTGGATCTGGAATCGCACGTGGATCGAGAGAAGCTCACCGACGCGGCATTCTATCTCCCGGGGCATGGGGACGACATGGTGGTTCTCGACGAAGTGCAGCGGGTGCCGGAGTTGTTCGCCACCCTGCGCGGGCTGATCGACTGGGGCCGGTGGACGGATCGCCTATATCGAGCTGTCGCCGTTCGATGTGCTGGAAGTCGGCGCCGACATGCGCCGCCGGTTGTGGGTGCGCGGTGGGTTGCCGGAGAGCTTCCTGGCCGATGACGATTCGCGCAGTCCGATCTGGAGGCAGGATTTCATCCGCACCTACCTGGAGCGCGATATACCGCAGCTTGGTCCGCGCATTCCGGCGGCCACGCTCGATCGCTTTTGGACCATGCTTGCCCATGTGCAGGGGGGCCTGTTCAACGCCGCGCAACTCGCCCGCGGGCTGGCTGTCGACGGGAAAACCGTGGCACGCTACCTCGACCTGCTGGTCGATCTGTTGCTGGTGCGGCGGTTGGCGCCTTTCCAGGCCAACATCGGTAAGCGTCTGGTCAAATCGCCGAAGGTATATGTGCGCGACAGCGGGATCGTGCACGCGCTCTTGAACATCGGCGACCACGAGGCGCTGCTCGGCACCGGCGCGGGCGCGGAAGTGGACCTGCTGCTGGAAATCCCAAAACACGGCCTCTGGGCCATCGAAATCAAGCGCGGACTCTCGGCCCGGCCCGAGAAAGGGTTCTTCATCGCCTGCGACGATCTCAAGCCGGCGCGGCGGTTCGTGGTCAATTCGGGGACCGGGCGATATCGGGTTGATGCGCATACGGAGGCGATCGGACTTCGTGAGCTGGCGGAGACGCTGGCGGCTCTGCAGGCTACATTATCCACAACTTGACGAAAAACACCACGGTATATTAAGATGTGGTTGTATTTTGAACAAAATGCCGAACGGCGCTAGCGTGAAACCGCGGCTGGCGAGAGCGCTGGTCTGGACGGTCGCGGCCTTGCTGGCTGCCGCGCTGGGGGCGCAGGAACCCAAGCCGCTGCCCGGCTCGGAGGATTGCCTGAATTGCCACGATCCGGGCCGGAGCACGGGGCGGCGCGAAGCCGGGATGCCGCCCGCTTTCGACGCGGCGGCCCTGCGGGCCTCTCCGCACGCCGAACTGGAATGCCGGGCGTGCCATGCCGATCTTGCCGCGGTTAAGGAGTTCCCGCACCCCGAAAAGCTGAAGCCCGTGGATTGCGGCTCCTGCCATACCGAGGAGCAGGCGCAGTTCGCGGACAGCTTGCACGGCCGGGCCGTCGCGCGCGGCGATAAGCTGGCGCCGACGTGCAAGCTCTGCCACGGTACGCATACTGTCAAACGCCCTTCCGCCCAAGGTTCGCCCACATCCACCATGGAGATCCCCAGGCTGTGCGGCCAATGCCACAAGGAAGGCACCACCGTCTCGCTGACGCGCCAGATTCCGCAGACAAACATTCTGGGCAACTACATGGACAGCATCCATGGCAGGGGCCTCTACGAGCAGGGCCTCACCGTGACGGCCGTGTGCACCAGTTGCCATACCGCCCATCAGGTGCTGCCCCACACGGACCCGAGGTCTTCGATCGCCAAGCAGAACATCGCCAAGACTTGCAGGCAGTGCCACGCGCAGATCGAAACCGTGCACCAGAAGGTGATCCGCGGCGAATTGTGGGAGAAGCAGCCGGGCCTGATTCCAGCGTGTGTGGACTGCCACGAGCCGCACAAGATCCGCAAGGTCTATTACCCGCAGGGCATGGCGGACATGGATTGCCAGAGGTGTCACTCCAACCCCGAACTGAAGACCGTCCGCAACGGCAAGACAATATCCCTGTTCGTGAAACAGGATGAGCTGGAGCATTCGCGCCACGCCACGGTGGCCTGCATACAGTGCCACACCGGCAGCACGCCCTCCTCCGACGAGCGGCCGTGCAAGACCGTGATCGCCAAGGTGGATTGCTCGATCTGCCACGCCGATCAGATGGCCCAGTACCGCCAGAGCACGCACGGGCAGTTGGCCGCCAAGGGTAGCCCCGACGCGCCCGATTGCACCGACTGCCACGGCAGCCACGGCATCCTGGGGAAAACCGATTCGCAGTCCCCGACCTTCTCGCGCAACGTCCCCAACCTGTGCGCCGGGTGCCACCGCTCCGGCCAGAAGGCCGCCTTGCGGTACACGGGAAAGCAGGAGCACATCGTCGAGAACTACACGGAGAGCATCCACGGGCAGGGCCTGCTCCAAGCGGGGCTGACGGTGACCGCCAATTGCGCCGATTGCCACAGCGCGCACCTGGAACTGCCCGCCAGCGATCCGCGCTCGAGCGTCAACCGCGCCAACGTGGCCACCACCTGCGCCAAGTGCCACCGCGGCATTTACGAAGTGTTCATCGCGAGCGTTCACTCGCCCACCTCGCACCCCTCGTCCAAGCCGCTTCCGGTGTGCAGCGACTGCCACACCGCGCACAGCATCCAGCGCACGGACCTTTCCGATTTCCGGCTGCACATCATGGATCAATGCGGCCGCTGCCACCAGGCCATCACCGCGAGCTATTTCGAGACGTACCACGGCAAAATCTCCAAGCTCGGATATCTGAAGACCGCCAAGTGCTACGACTGCCACGGCGCGCACGACGTACTCCCGGTGACCGACCCACGGTCCAGGCTGAGCCGCGCCAACATCGTCAAGACCTGCGCCCAGTGCCATACCAGCGCGCACCGCCAGTTCGCCGGCTACCTGACGCACGCCACGCATCACGACCCGGTCCGCTACCCCATCCTGTTCTACACGTTCTGGGGCATGACGACGCTGCTGCTGGGCACCTTCATCGTCTCCGGCGCCCACACCGCCCTGTGGCTGCCGCGTTCGCTGCAATACCGGAGGAAGCTCGTCCGGGAGCACGCCCTGGAAGGCCAGGTCTACGTGCGCCGCTTCCGGACATACGAGCGCAACTTGCACCTGATCGTCATCACCAGCTTCCTCGGGCTGGCCTCCACGGGCATGATTCTGAAGTTCTCCTATGCGCCGTGGGCCAGCGTGGGGGCGCGGCTGTTGGGCGGGTTCGAAGTGGCCGGCTGGATTCACCGCGTGTGCGCGCTGCTCACGTTCACTTACTTCGGCGCGCACCTGTGGGACGTGCGCCGCAAGCACCGCGCCAGCGGGCTGACGTGGCGCCAGTACCTCACCGGTCCGGAGAGCATGCTGTTCAACCGCCGCGACTGGAAAGAGTTTTGCAGCTCCCTCAAATGGTTTGTGGGCAAAGGCCCGCGCCCGCAGTACGGCCGCTGGACCTACTGGGAAAAGTTCGACTACTTCGCCGTGTTCTGGGGCGTGGCCGTCATCGGCGGAACCGGAATGCTGCTCTGGTGGCCCACGTTTTTCACGTACTTCCTGCCCGGTTGGGCGATCAACGTAGCCACCACCATACATAGCGACGAGGCGCTGCTGGCCGTGGGCTTCATCTTCACGGTGCACTTCTTCAATACGCACTTCCGCCCGGAGAAATTCCCCATCGACACCGTGGTGTTCACCGGCGGCGTGCCGCTCGAAGAGTTCAAGCAGGACCGGCCCAGGGAATATCAAGAGATGGTGGAGCGGGGAGAACTCGAGCAGAACCTGATGCCGGCCCCTAATCCCCTGGCCGCCAAGATATGGCGCCGCTTCGGCTTCACGGCCCTGGGCATCGGCCTGACGCTCATCGTGCTGATCGTCTACGCAATGCTGTTCGCGTACCGATAGCCAGTCCGCCGCCATTATAGCGCGGTATTTCTCAACAGTTTGGTTGATTTGAGCCTTAAAACAAGATTGAAAGACCCTTTTGTTCCTTGTTACGTCGAAAAATACGTCAAATCGTGAAAAAACTTGGCTCAGAAATCCAATTTGGATGTACGCTCCAACTATGTGGAAGTGTTTTCGTGGTGTGCCAGTGGTCGTGATGGTCGCCTGGAGCCTGGCTTCTTGCAACACTGCAGCCAGCAACGCCCCGACACCAGCACCCGAGGCGGAGCAGGTCGTCAGCGCGGACCTGAAGGCGCTTTACATGGCTGCCAGCGGGGCGGTTCCGCGATCCGTGGCGCAGCAGCAAGTGATCCTGCGAATGGCTGAGAAGGCGTCAAACGGGAAGGAACTGCTGTTGGTGATGCGGGCGGCAGTCGGAGTGTTCCCGGCCAGCACCGGGTCGCAGGAACTACGTGCGGAGAGCCAGGTGCGCTCCATCGTGACGGCCAAGATGATGAAGTTTGGGACACTGGGCCAACTGACGGAGTTCGCGACGCGGTACTCTGTCAACCCGGAGAGTGCCCGGCCGTTCGTCCAGCGCATGTTTCAACTCGGGGGTGAGAAGTCCGACCCGCGGGTCTGGTATCGGATCAGATTAGCCGCTTTCCATCTGGGAGTGGGTGATCTGGAGCGGCAGGCGCAAACCAGGGGAGACCAACTGGCCGGCAGATGACCGAAGTCGTGACGCCAGCGGCACCATCCATCGGGATATGTGGCCGCCCTGACTCCCTATGCCGCCGGCGCCAGGTCCCGCTTCCGCACGCTGCGTAGAACGCCAACCGCGAGGGGCACGGCGCCGGCCAGGATGAAGACCCCGTCCCCCGCCATGCGCACCCATTCGAAGCTCAGGCCCTCTACCACCAGCCCGATGCGGAACGCTTCGAGAATCAGGTCCACGGCCTCGCCGGTGTCGCAGCCGAACTTGCTCGACAGCTCCACCATCGTGCACCAATTTCGACAACTTCGTGCAGGCCCTGAACATTGCGGTGATGCAGGAAGCTAGATCCCGCGGCCACGAAATTAAGATCCTCGACATCGGCGGCGGCTTCCCGGTGCCTTACGACGCGCGCGTGAAGCCCTTTCCGCTGCTCGCCCGGAAGATCAATTCGGAAATCGGCCGGCTATTCGCCAAGGACATCGAGATTCTGGCCGAGCCCGGCCGGTACCTCGTGGCCACCGCCGCCACCGCCGTGGCGCGCATCATCGGCAAGGCCTTCCGCGACGGCAAGACCTGCTACTACATCGACGACAGCGTGTATCACACGTTTTCCGGCATCGCATTCGACGACTGCCAGTACCGGCTCAAGGCGCTCAAGAAAGGCGAGACGGAAATCCGCACGGTATTCGGGCAGACCTGCGACGGCATGGACGCCATCGTTCAATCCGAGGAATTGCCGAGGCTCGAAATTGACGATCTGCTCTACTCGGAGAACATTGGCGCCTACAGCAACGCCTCCGCAACGCACTTCAACGGCTTCGAGCCGGCGCAAGTGGTGCACGTGGACGAGTGAAATGTGGCGCAAACACTTGCACCGACCCCTGCTGTGTGGAACTTCCGAAACTGCTTCCACATCCGAGGTTGCCGGGGGGGCGCCGGGTGCGCTATTCTAAAAGCTCGAACGCTTTGTAAGGATTCGATTTAGCAAAGATGGCAAACACTTATTCCGCGCTCAAGCGGGTGCGCCAGGCCGAACGGCGCACGGAATACAACCGGAAGAACACGACCCGCCTGCGTCACCAGATCCGCGCGATGCGGCGCGCGATCCTCGGCAAAGATGCCAAGGCCGCGGCGGGACTGCTTCCCAAGACGTTTTCGATTATCGACCGTTCCGCGAAAAGCGGGATCATCAAGATGAATACCGCGGCGCGGTATAAGTCGAAGCTGCATCAACGAGTGAAGGCGCTGCCGGCATAAGACGGCCGGGCGGAAGACCTACCCCGCTAACCCACCAACTGCAAAATAAACTTCTCCATGACGATCCGGTCGTCGGGCCGGGCGTCGCGGAGGCCTTTGTCGGCGTCGTAGATCAGGCTCATCGCGCGCTCCAGTTGCGGTTGGCTGAATTTGGCCGCCGTCTGACAGACCTGCTCGGCGCGCGATCCCCACATCTGCACACCCAGGCGCGAGAAGTGTCCCACAACCTGCTGCGAGCTCTTCAGGCCGGCCTCACGAGCCACCAGCGCCATGCGGAATTGCGTGGAGAGGAACGCCAGCGCGAGCGGGAGGTACTCGCCTTCCCTTGTCAAGGTATCCAGGAATTCGAGGGCGCGGGCGCGGTCGCGGCGGCCCAGCGCGTTCACCAGGGCGAAGATGGTGGTGGAGCGCGCATCGGGCACCAGGGCGGCGATATCGTCCACTCCCACCACGCGGCTTCCAGCGTAGAGCGACAGTTTCTCAATTTCGACGGCGATGCGGGCGACGTCGGCGCCGAGGGCCTCCACCAGCAGATCGAGCGCCGCGGGCTCGATGCGGAAACCCGCGCGCCGCGCCAGCGCTTCGGCTTCGGCGCGGGCCTCGTGGCTGGGGAACCGGCGCAGCTCGACGAGGTCGGGGATGGAGGCGTAAAACTTGCGGACGCGGTCCTGCTTGCGCTTGTCGTCGCCTTCGAAATCGTAGCGGCTGGCTTCGAAGACCAGCAGGACGCCGGGCGTGGGGTCCTTCATATACTCGACCAGTGGGGCGGCATCGCCGGAAGCAGATGGGCCTTCGGAATCTTCCTCGGACTTGCCGCGCGGCAGGGCGGCTTCGGCGTTGACCACCCAGATGAGACGCTCGGCGGCAAACAGAGAGAGCCCGCGGGCGTCGTCGAGGACTTCGGCGAGAGCCATCCGCGAAAGGTCGTGCTCCGTGACGGCGCCTTCAGGCACCGTCCTAAAGAGCGCTTCTTTGAGGCGCAGGCGCTGGTAGGCTTCGGGGCCGAGCAGGAGGACGGCGGCGGGCGCTGGGCCCTTCTTCACCCTGGAAAGAAACTGCCCGGGAATCACGTCTAGAACCCCTCCAAAATGGCGGAGACAACGCTGCGGGCCACGTCGCGGCTGACACGCTGCATGGCGGTTCCGCTTTCGTCGAAATAGGCCGCGGGGTCGACGGAGATCTCGTAGCGCTCGCGGAATTCGGCGCCCAGGCGCGAGAAGAGCACCTTTTGGGTGGCACGGTCGGTCAGGGTCAGACGCAGGGTGACCACGACTTGCGCGGCCGTGGCGCGGCCGGTAATGGGATCGTTCACGGTGGGGTAGAAGGCGAAGTTAGTGATGGTGCCGGCCAGCACGGCGTCGGCCTGGTTGGGGTCCGCCACGATGGCGTAGTGAGTGCGCGAGAGGAACTCGCGGGTGATGTCCGCGGGCAGCAGGCGCGCGAGCTGGTAGCGCACAGTGATATTGCCAAACGCCGGGACGGCGATAGTCTTGATGGTCTTCGGCATCAGATCGCCTTGGCCGGCGACGTGATAGCCGCAGCCGGGCGCAAAAAGCGCCGCGGTGAACGCGATGGCAAGCGGAACGAATGCCGCGTGCGGCGTAGGGGCCGGGCATGCCCGGCCCGCAGCGCCGAGGAACAAATGAGGTGGTCGCGGAACGAATTTGGTCATGTGAGTTGCCGCGCGACGGCGACGGCGTTTTCGGCGGCCAATCGGAGGTTGTCGGCCACCAGCCAGAACCAGCAGGCTTCGGGATTGTTACGGTCGGGCGCGATGGCGCCCACGGCGATGCCACCCTGGCCCGCCTGGCCAACGTTGGTAGGCGGCTCGAATTCGCTTCCCCGCACTTCGATGGAAGCGGTGGCCAGGCCGCTCTCCAGCGCTTCGACGCCGGGGTTGCCGTCGAATTCCACCCACGCGGAAAAGCTGTAGCCGTGGAAAACCGGCGCCTGCACCAGGCGTAGCGACGGCATGGGCGTGCCGCTGCCCTCGCCGGGCAAGTCGAGCAGCGTGGCCAGGTGGTGTTCGATGCGCAACTCGGAATCATCGAGCGCGGCGGGGGCATCTTCGCCATACCCGGCGACCAGGTTGAAGGCGAGCTGCGTGTCGAAGATGGCGCGCGGGAGGGTCTTGAACGCGAACAGACTGATGGTCTGCTGTTGGAGTTCTTCCACGCCGGGCATGCCGTGCTCGCTGGCGGGAGCGAAGATCTGGATGACTGAGCGGCGGATGGGGTCGTGCGCCTGGAGCCGGCGGAGAAAGAGCGCCAGAGCGATGGCGGCCGGGTGGGCGACGACGTGTACGGCGGCAGCGCCGTGTTCTTCGACCTCGGCCTCGCCTTCGACCAGCGGCGCGCGCAGGCGGGCGTCGGGGCGTTCCTCGGCGGCCCCGGTCAGGTCGATGACGGCAGCGCCGGGTTGCTGGTCCAGGAGTTTGAGCGCCTGGCGGCTCGATTCCGCGGACCCGGCGAGAAAGACGGCGCGCGCGCCGGCGAGGCTCTCGGCGTCGAGACCGACGACCAGCGCAGGCTCGTCGCCAACCAGCGTGAGTTTGCCGGGCTGCTCGCCGAGGGCGGCAATCAGGCGCAGTTCGAGAGCGGGCGCGTAGGGGCCCGCGATGTCGCGGATTTCGCGGCCGAGAAGAGACTCGCTGCCGATGAGCGCGAAGGTCATCGCGCGCGCCTGAGACGGCGGCGAACAATGCCGCCGATGCGGATGGCGATGCCGCTCGCGACGTAGGCGGAGGCCACCGCCAGAAGCACGGGTTGCGGCCAGTTCCAAATGCCGTAAATCAGCCCGCCCAACAGGACGAAAAGCAGGGGCGTGTAGGGCTTGTTGAGGTTGATGCCTTTGAAGCTGTAGTAGCGCCAGGTGCACACCATCAGGAAGCCCAGCAGCAGCAGCAGCGCCAGCCAGACGACGGAAAGGGGCCACCACGCGAGCGGCTGGCCGCCGAAGGCGAAAACCACGGCGCACACCATGCCGGCCGCCGCGGGGATGGGCAGGCCGACGAAATACTTGCGGTCGGGGTGGCCGGGGTTCTTGGGAATGGGGTTCTTCTGAACGTTGAAGCGCGCCAGGCGGGCGGCGCCGCACAACAGAAAAAGAAACGCGATGAAATAGCCGGCCCTGAAGAGATGGCTGCGGACGCCCGCGGCGATGGAGGTGTCGACAAACTGCACGCCCCAGGCGAAGGCCAGGACGGCGGGCGCGATGCCGAAGCTGACGACGTCGGCGAGCGAATCCATCTCGCGGCCGAAATCGCTGGTGGTATTGGTCATGCGGGCGATGCGGCCGTCCAGGCCATCCAGGAACACGGCGGCGCCAATGGCTTCGGCGGCAACAGTGAAATGCTCCGACGCGCCGGCGGCGCCGGATCCGGCCAGCATCGCTCCATAGAAGGAACGCAGGATGGAGAGAAAGCCGAGAAAAATATTGCCCGCCGTGAAAAATGTGGGGAGCGCGTAAGCCACCCGCCTGGGCCGGCGGTCGGGAGAGCGCGGGCCAATCAGACGGTCTCTAAGTCCCATGCGCCTCCTCACCCTCCCGGCGGCGCGCGATGACGCTTGAGCCGGCCGCCACGCGCATGCCGGGCCGCACCACGATTTCCCATTCGGGGCCGAAGAGCACGTCGACGCGCGAGCCGAACTTGATGAGGCCCACTCGTTCGCCGGTGGAAACGCGGTCGCCGGGCTTCTTGTTGAAGACGATGCGGCGCGCGATCAGGCCGGCGATCTGCTTGAAAACCACGCGCGAGCCCGCGCCCTCGACGGTGACGATGTTCCGCTCGTTTTCGGTGGAACACGTTTCGCGGCTGGCCACGTGAAACCGCCCCGCGTGGTACTCGACGGCGGCAATGGCGCCGCCGATCGGGGCGCGGTTGACGTGCACGTCGAAAATGTTCAAGAAGATACTGACGCGGTTGATGTCGCGGCCTTCGGGTTTCACGGCGACCACTTTGCCATCGGCGGGCGCGACGGCCACGGGGCCGGCGGGAATGCGACGGTTGGGGTCGCGGAAGAAATACAGGCAGTAGGCCGCCAGCAGCCACAGCGGCGCGGCGAACCAGGGCCCGGCCAGCCAGCGAACGAGGAAGCCGGCGCCGGCCAGAGCGGCCGCGTAGTAAATGCCGTCGATGACGATCACGAAGCTACTATTTTCACATAGGCGGGTGGCGCCGGTGGTGGAACGCCCGATGCAGTTGGTATTTGACTGGCGGAGAGGGGGGGATTCGAACCCCCGGTAGAGCTTATGACCCTACGACGGTTTAGCAAACCGCTGCTTTCGACCACTCAGCCACCTCTCCGCGAGATGCAATGGTCCGTAACCGCATCGTACCACAGGCAGAGGCGGTTTGACGGCTTCGGAGGCGCGGACTACAATTGAAGAGCAGCACACAGACGTGCGCCCGTAGCTCAGCTGGATAGAGCGTTTGCCTCCGGAGCAAAAGGTCG
>CAVRNR010000004.1:0-387663 GCA_963722575.1 Bryobacterales bacterium | reverse complement strand
GCACTGTCGCCATCAGCGGCCAGGGAATCTCTTCTCGTCCTTGGGGCAGCTTCTCTTCCAGAAAGCGATCCAGATCCAGCCGGCGCAGCAGCTCCAGCCCCAGCCAGGGGCCGCCGAATTTCCGGCTGCGCTCGACATGCACCCGCTTCACATCGACTTCCACCCATTCCGGCTGAGCCTCCAGAAACAAGCTGCCCTGCTGGGTGGTCCTCCCTTCGGCACAGCGCTTCACTCCCAGGCGGCCACGTTCATCCATCGCGCCCAGCCAAGCCACCACGCGCTGCCGCGGTCCGCGCTGGGTGCGATAGCTCTCTACCAGGGCCCAGTAAGCGTGGCGCTTGCCGTCCTTCCTCCGATAGCAGGGCCGCACGTACATAGCTCCATACTACGGATCTACGGCTCCGATTCAAGAGGGTTGGTCGTCACTACATCGGCTTTTCGGAACTCTGAAACTCAGCCGCGGCAACAGCGTGATGGAAACAAAAGACGGCTCTCTTGTCCGCTGGGTTCGGCAGCCTTAAAACAGGCCAAAAAAAGTTGCGGAGTCACCTCAACTGCGGAAGTTGGGCTAGCAGACGAGTCTTGCTTGGCAACCCCAGATCGAACTCGAAGCGGGCCTCCTCTCCAGGCACGTTTCGAGACCGGTAGCGAGGGCATCCCGCTCCGGCTCCCTTTCTGTAACTTGATTGCAACTAACAGATTCTACGGATCTTTTCGGTTTAAGCTATTGACAATCTCCGGACGCGTGGGCTATATTTAGAGCGGATGGAAAGCAGCTCGCTGTTGGGGTTGCCGGCCACCTGATTCAGTGTACGTGGATCCTCGGTAGGCGAGGCGTCCGCGCGGCAAACAAGCCACTGCCCTCAGGCATCGAAAGATACTGTGTGGAGGGTGACCAGGAACTCCCGGGTTAAGGGTTTTTCTAACGTGGCTGAGGTCTTCGGGATCTCTCACGGCGCGCGGTGCTGAAGCTTGGACCTGTGGGGGAATCCGGCTGCATCGCTCGCGATAGCGCCATTTCTCTACTCCGGGGGAAATGGCTTTTTCATTTCCCTCCTAAGCTTCAACTCGCCTCCAGAAAGGCTTATGGAACCGAACGACGACCAGCCTCCTAGTCGAGGCGGCGACTCGTGGCAGCTTCCGGTGGTGATCGGATTGTAGTCCCCAATCGCTTCACCCGCCGCTTCTGCCACGCGATTTTACGGTGATGAACGCGGAGGGTGGAGGCTCTCGTAGTCTTTCTCCCCTTCGATATTTTTAGTGCCAATAGCGCCGGCTTCGGCGCGACGCCCGTACTTCGTTCGTGCGAGGTGCGGGCGGGCTACGAGGGTAGGCATCGTGAACATTCTTTCTAGGCTCTACTACAAATACAAGAAATTCCTCAAGATATTGAGGCTGTACCTCATCATCGCGGGCCCCGGCATCATCGTTATGGTGGCCGACAATGACGCTGGTGGCATCACCACGTACACCGCCACCGGCGCCCAGTATGGATTCCACCTCATCTGGTTTCTCATCTTATTGGGCCCGGTGGCCTACTACGTCCAGGAAATGACCGTGCGCTTGGGGGCCGTCACCAAGCGCGGCCATGCTGAAGCGATTTTTCATGCGTTCGGGGCGTTCTGGGGTTGGTTCTCGCTGCTGGACCTGGTGCTTACCGATTGGCTCACCATGATCACCGAGTTCATCGGCATGACAGCCGCCATGAGGATCTTTGGAGTGCCGCCCCTGGTGACGGTCATTGGGGCGTGGATCATCATGAGCGCAATGGTTCTGCAGGGGCGCTACTGGACCTGGGAAAAGCTGGCCCTGGTTTTCTGCGGCCTCAACTTGATCTATATTCCAGCGGCGTTTTTGATCAATCCGCCGATACACGAGATTTTGCGCGGCGCCCTGATCCCGCATTTCCCGCCGGGCGGGTTCACCAATGCGCTGTTCTTTCTGCTGATGGCCAATATCGGCACCACGATCGCGCCCTGGATGATCTTCTTCCAGCAGAGTGCGGTAGTTGACAAGGGTTTGCAGGAAAAAGACATGCGGTGGGGAAAGGTCGACACTGCTTTGGGATCCATGCTGACGGTTCTGGTTGCCGCGTTCTGCGTCATCCTGACCGGTACCCTTCTTCCCGGCCAGCCGATCAACGACGCGGCGACCGCGGCGATCAAGTTCATGAGTATCAACAAGCACTTGGGAGCCTGCCTGGCCATCGGACTGTTTGATGCGGGATTTCTGGGCGCCATCTGCATCTCACTTGCCAGCTCGTGGGCTTTCGGCGAGGTCTTCGGCTGGGCCCACTCGCTCAACCACCGGCTGAAGGAGGCCCCGTGGTTCTATGCCTATTACATCCTGGTCCTTCTGTTCGCCGGCATTGTGGTGCTGATCCCGGGCGCGCCGCTGGTCCTGATTACGCTTTTCGTTCAGGTGATTGCGGTGACCCTTCTGCCGGCCGCACTGGTGTTTCTCATCCTGCTCCTGAACGACGAGGAAACCATGGGCGAATACAAGAACACGCTGGTGCAGAACGTGGCCAATATCGGCATCACGGCGGTGATAATCGTAGTCTCGACGTTGTACGGGATCAGCGCGCTCTTCCCCAATATTCTGAAGTAAGCGAGGCAGAGGTAAGTCATGATATTGACATTTTTCAGGACCACCGTTCAAACCGTCCGGGCAATCAACCGGAAGTACGCGACTCCGCATTTGAAGACCACGCGGTTCGTCAGAGTCTGTCTGGGATTGCTTCGGGGGTACCTGGTACTGCTTATTGGGATTCTGGTTTTCAAGTTTTTTCAATCGCTCCGCTAGATGGAGGTGATCCGTGAATGGAGTTGTGAGGAACTCAGTCGAAGAAACCCTGTTTCTGACCCAGTTGGTCGGGGTGCGCGCCTACGTCCGAAACCGGAAGATCGGCAAAGTGAGCGATGTAGTGGCGGTGGACCAAGGCAAAGTGGCGGAGGTCACGCACCTCCAGATCGCGCGGCCTTTCGGAGAGCCGCCGTTGCTGGTTCCGATGGCGAAGGTCCGCTCGCTCACCCTGCGGGAAGTCGTACTGGACATCGACGACCCCGGGAGCTACGTTCGGCCGGTCGCGCCCGAGGAAGTTCCCCTCCGCGACTATCTGCTGGATAAGAAAATCCTGGACACTGACGACCGTGAGGTGGAAGTCGTGTATGACATCCGGTTGGTCCGGACGGGGAACCGGCTCTACCTCGTCGACGTCGATATCAGCCGGTACGGGCTGTTGGTTCGCCTGGGATTGAAAGGACTCGCCGCGTTCCTGTATAGGCGCGGTGGTGCAGCCAGAAAGAGATTGATCCCCTGGTCCTACGTCCAGTCCCTGCCGCCCCAGTTGGGAACGCTCCAGGGGAACGTCAAGCTGAACGTTCTCAAAGAGAAGCTCTCCGATATTCACCCCGTCGACCTGGCCGACATCCTGGAGGAGTTGGACAGCTCTCAGCGGGCGGTGCTGCTCGATGGCCTCGATACCGAGCAGGCTTCCGACACCCTGGAGGAGATTGACCCGGCCGTCCAGCGGGACATCGTGTTCTCGTTGAGCAAGGAGCGGGTTGCGCAACTGATCGGCGATATGACTCCGGGCCAGGCCGCCGACATCGTTTCCGTTCTGCCTGGGGACAAGAAGAGGGACATTTTGCGCCTCCTTGAACCCGCTATGGTGGCGAAGATCGAAGAGATCGTGGAGCAGCAGGACACCGCCATCCTGAATTTCGCCACAACCAACTTCCTCAAGTGTCTGCCCGACATGACGGTCCAGCAGGCGCGGAGGAAGTTTCGCGAGCAAGCCAAGGAGATGGACGTGGTGATGTACATCTATGTCGTCGATGAGGCCGACAAGCTCCTGGGAGTGCTCGATATCAGAGACCTGTTCATGGCGGAGGACAGCGCCGTGCTCAAGGACCTCATGGTAGAGAGCATCATCAGCCTCAACCCCGGCGACCCGATGAAGCGCGCTTCCGACATGTTCCTGCGATACGGCTTTCGGGCACTGCCGATTACGGACGAGAACGACAAGATTTTCGGCGTGGTGCCGTACCGCGATGTGATGAACCTCAAACATCGGATTCTGGAGTAGCCATGCGCGTGCACCGCCTCTTCGTACTGATCTTGCCCGGCGTTCTGGCCGGCGTCCTGCCTGCCGCCGGCCAGGAGCCCGCCGAGGGCCGCTGGACGATCCACTTCCAGGCAACGTCGATCGGGCAGCATCACGGGAGCTTTCGCTCGCTCTACGAAGGCGAAAACAGCCTGCCGCCTCATCCCGAAAGCCGAGTATCGCTCACAGCGACCATCTTCCTGGGCTTCCGCGTGAGTCGGCATGTCGAACTGGTGGTGAATCCGGAAGTGGCAGGCGGCAAAGGTTTTGGTATGACGACCGGGATCGCGGGCTTCACCAACGGTGAGATTCCGCGCGTTTCCAGCGCAACTCCAGCGCTGTACGCGGCGCGGGCGTTCGTGCGCACGGTCTGGGCGCTAGGTCCGGAGACCGAGTTTGTCGAGGACGGAGCCAACCAGATCGCGGAGCGCGTGCCGGTCAAGCGGTTTACAACCGTCACCGGCAAGTTCGCAGTCACGGACTACTTCGATAGCAATACGTTTAGCCACGACCCGCGTAGGCAGTTCATGAATTGGTCCTTGATGTACAACGGCGCTTGGGATTACTCCGCCGACACGCGCGGCTACACCATGGGGACCATCGAAGATCTCAAGATGAAGAACTGGTCGCTGCGTGTAGCGGACGTGATGGAACCGACCACCGCCAACGGCCCGACGTTCGATACTCGGGTCGCGAGGAACCGTGGCGATATGGTCGAGTGGGAGCGCCGCTACACGCCGAGGGGGCGTTTTGGGGCGGTCCGTATCCTCGGATTCGGCAACCGTGAGGACGCGGGTACATACCGCGACGCGCCGCGGGTGAACGGAGTCCCGGACCTCGCGCCTACGCGCCGGAACGGGACGCTGAAATACGGATTTGGCGTGAACTTGGAGCAGTCCATCACCTCCGCCATCGGCGTTTTCGGCCGCTATGGCTGGAACGATGGCAAAACCGAGACGTGGGCATTCACCGAGATCGATCGCTCGCTGAGTGGCGGGATCTCGATCAACGGGAAGCTGTGGAAGCGGAAGCGCGATCAGGTCGGCGTCGCCGGCGTGGGCAATTACATATCGGGCGACCACCGGGTTTTCCTTGCCGAAGGCGGCATGGGCTTCATCATTGGCGATGGCCGGCTCGATCATTATCGGCCGGAGAATATCGTCGAGGCTTACTACGCCTGGCAAGCGACGAAACAGTGGACGATCACGGCTGATATTCAGCATATTGGGAATCCGGCTTACAACGCGGATCGTGGGCCGGTTTCGGTCGGCACAATCCGCCTGCATTGGGAAAGATAGACATCGGATTGAAACCGTCGGAACAAGAGAATGATTACCACGGACGAAATTGCGCACCTTCGGAGAAAGGCGGCGGAACTGATCGAACAAGCCGCGCGACGCGATCGGCCGCTATCGCCCGCAGAGGATGCCGAGATCCTGGCCTTACTTAAACAGGCTCAGGAGATGGAAATCCATAACAAGCAGGGCAAGAAGGCGCACGACCCGGCCAATTGACTTGAAAGGAATCCCCATCAACGCCCGCCACTGGCCGCCCCGCGCTCCAGTAGAGTACTCTGTCTTCATGAGAAAGTTGTTCGCCGCTCTTGTACTGTGTTGTCTCCTCTTTGCCCAGGAGACTGCCGACCAAAACGTACACACCAGAATCCGTTCGGAAGAGGCCGCGCATTCCGAGATCATGCGCACCCTGCACATGCTCACGGACCGCTACGGGCCGCGCCTCGCCGGCTCGCCCAATTATGAGGCCGCCGCCAAGTGGGCCGCCGCCACGCTCACCGAATGGGGCCTCAAGAACGCGCGCCTCGAGCCGTGGGATTTCGGCCACCCCGGCTGGCTCAATGAACGCGCTGCGGGCTACCTGGTGGCGCCGGTCCAGGGTGCCCTCACATTCGAAGCGCTGGGTTGGACGCCATCCACCAACGGCACGGTGGCAGCCGCCGCTATCGAAGTGACGCCTCCGCAAGGGCCGCCGGCCGCGGGGCGCGGCGCTCGCGCGCAGGTTACCATCACGCCGGCGCAGCCGCAATGGCCTACCAGGGAAGAACTGACTCAGTGGCTGGATGCCAACCGGGCCAAGATCAAAGGCAAAATTGTACTGGTAGGCAAAGCGGCCACCATCCCGGTGGATTTCACCGCGCCGGTGAAGCGCCGGCCGGGGCGGCCGCGGCCAGCCTTCCACGCCGGACCTCACCCGCCTCACCGCCGCCCAAATCAGCGAGATGGTGGACGCCTGGCTGGTGGCCAACGGCGCGCTCGTGCGCATCAACGACGCCGCCCGCGAACATGGCCAGATCCGCGCGTTCAACAACCGCACCTATGACGTCGCCAAAGCGGTTCCCACCGTGGTCCTCCGCAACGAGGATTACGGCCGCATCGAGCGCCTGCTCAATGACGGCGAGGACGTGCGGCTGGAGTTCAACATCGTCAACCACGTATACCCGGAGGGCAAGACCGCCTACAACGTGGTGGCCGAAATCCCCGGCACCGATAAGGCCGATGAAATCGTGATGCTGGGCGGGCACCTGGATTCGTGGCACGCCGCCACCGGGGCCACCGATAATGCCATCGGCGCCACCATGATGATGGAAGCCGCGCGGCTGATCCAGACGCTCGGGCAGAAGCCGCGCCGCACCATCCGCATCGCGCTGTGGGACGCCGAAGAGGAGGGCCTCCTGGGTTCGCTGGCCTACGTCAAACAGCACTTCGGAACGTTCGAGGACCCCCAGCCGGAGTACTCCAAGCTGGTGGCCTACTTCAACATCGATTCCGGAACCGGCCGCGTGCGCGGCGCCAGCGTCTTTGGGCCGCCCGAAGCCGCCGCGGTGGTGCGCGCGGCCCTGGCGCCGTTCCAGGACCTGGGCGTGGCGGGAGCCGTGCCCTCCACCAGCCGCGCCGTGGGCGGCACCGACAGCACCTCTTTCAGCAACGCGGGACTGGCCGGCATCGGCCTGCAACAGGACCCCATCGAATACCAGAGCCACACCTGGCACACCAACCTCGATACCTACGAGCGCATCGTCCCCGAGGACGCCCGGCAGGCGGCCACCGTAATTGCGGCCGCGGTGTGGCACGTGGCCAATCGCGACCAGCCGCTGCCGCGATTCACGAAAGAACAGATGCCGCCTCGGGTGGCTGAAGCGGCGCGTTAGGTGGCGCAGTCACTCATGTGTCCGCGGTGAAAACTGGTATCGTGATCGGGAGTGACTGACCCGCGGCAACAACTCATTCAAGCCTTCGGACCCAGCCCCGCCGCGACCTGGGTAGTCTCCGCCCCCGGCCGCGTCAACCTGATCGGCGAGCACATCGACTATCACGGCCTCCCCGTGCTGCCCATCGCCATTCGCAGGCGCATTTGCGTGGCGTTCCGGGCGCGAACCGACCGGCTTATCCGAGCTGTCGGCACGCCTGAGTACGGCCAGCGGGAATTCGAGTGGACGCCGCGCCTCGCTCCTACGGCGGCGGGCGATTGGGAGAACTATTTGCGGGCGGCGGCCGAGGCGGTGGGTCGCAAATGGGGCGCGGGCGCCGGAGTGGACGCCGCCGTGGTGTCGGACCTTCCTCCGGCCGCGGGGCTGGCATCGTCTTCGGCGCTGATGGTGGCATTCACCCTCTGCCTGCTCCGGGCGAACCGCCGCCAGGCCAGCTTCGAGGAATTGATGGAGATTCTACCGGAAGGCGAGCAATTCGTGGGGACCCGCGGCGGCGGGATGGATCATGCCGCCTCGCTCGCTTCCAGAGCCGGCTGCGCCTCGCTTATCGAGTTTGAGCCGCTGGCGGTGCGCCCGATCCCCGTGCCACGGGACTGGCGCTTCCTGGTGGCCCACAGTCTCCAGACGGCCGAGAAATCCGGGGCCGCGCGCGACGCATACAATGCCCGCCGCGCCGCGGGGAGTGCGGCTCTGAAGCGAATCGGGTTCGTTTCGTATCGGGCGGCGCTTGCGGAGCCGGCATCCGCGGAGCAGCTTCCGCCCGGCCCGGAGCGCGATACCTTCCTGCACGTGACCAGCGAGGCGTGGCGCGTCAGGGCCGCGGTGAAAGCCATGGAACAAGACGACGCCGCCAGCTTCGGGCGGCTGCTCTTGGAATCTCACGCCAGCTTGCGGGACCGGCTCAGGGTGAGCTCGCCCGCGCTCGACCAATTGGTGGAGACGGCCGTCGAATCCGGTGCGCTGGGCGGGCGGCTCACCGGCGCGGGCCTCGGCGGCTGCGCCGTGGTCTTCTGCCAGAAGCGGGACCTGGCGGCCGTGCGCCGCGGATTGATCGACCGCTACTACGCGGGCCGCCCGGATTTCGATCCGGACCGTCACCTCATCGACGCCCAACCCGGGCCGGGCGCGCTCCACAGCGAGGAAGTAAACTCGTAGGTTCGGTATGCAGCTCCACACCCTCGACTGGATCATCGCTTTCGTCTCGGTCGCCATCTGCTTCGTGCCCGCGCTGTTCTTTGGAAGGCGCTCCGGCAAGAACACGACGGAGTTCTTCGCGTCCGGCCGCTCGGTGCCCTGGTGGCTGGCCGGAATCTCGATGGTGGCCACCACGTTTTCGAGCGACACGCCCAACCTGGTGGCCAACTTCGTGCGCACGCAAGGTGTGGCGGGCAACTGGCAGTGGTGGGCCTTCACGCTCACCGGCGTCGCCACCGTGTTCTTTTACGCGCGCATGTGGCGGCGTTCCGGCGTGCTCACCGACCTGGAGTTCTACGAGCTGCGCTACTCCGGCCGGGCCGCCGGCGCGGTGCGCGGCTTTCGCGCGGTCTACCTGGGCCTGCTCTTCAATTGCATGATTATGGCCAGCGTGAACCTGGCGGCCTGCAAGATCGCCGCCGTGCTGTTCGGATTCAGCCGCTGGCAGACGCTCGCGGCGGTGGGACTGCTGAACGTGGTCTTCGCCACGTTCTCCGGCCTCTGGGGTGTGCTGGTCATCGACATGTTCCAGTTCTTCATCAAGATGTCGGCGGTCATCGCGGCGGCCTACTTCGCGGTGCGCCTGCCGCAGGTGGGCGGGCTGAGCGGGCTGGTGGAAAAACTCTCGCACGTGAGAGGCCCGGGAGGCTTGAATTACCTCAATATGCTGCCGGATTTCACCAACAATTGGGATCTGCTGCTGGCGGTGTTCATCATGCCGCTCGCCGTGCAATGGTGGGCCGTGTGGTACCCCGGCTCGGAACCCGGCGGCGGCAGCTACATCGCCCAACGAATGCTGGCGTCCAAATCGGAAAAAGACGCGCTGGGCTCGACCCTCTTCTTCAACGTCGCCCACTACGTGCTGCGGCCATGGCCGTGGATCCTGATCGGTCTGGCATCGCTCATCGTCTACCCGGAGCTGTCGGACTTCCGCAAGGCATTCCCGCACCTCGACCCCACGTTAATCGGCCACGATATCGCCTTCCCCGCCATGCTGCGATTCCTCCCGGTGGGCTGGTTGGGGCTGATGCTGGGAGGCCTGGTGGCGGCCAACTCGTCCACCATCCTGACGCACCTCAACTGGGGCGCATCCTACCTGGTCCACGACTTCTACCGCCGGTTTGTGAAGCTGCACGCGCCCGAAAAGCATTACGTGCTGGCGGGCCGCGTGGCCACGGTCGGGCTGTTTATGGCCTCCTCCGCGCTGGTGTTCGCGCTCGATACCGCCAAGGACACCTTCAACGTGATTCTGCAAATCGGCGCGGGCACCGGACTGCTGTACCTGGTGCGCTGGTTCTGGTGGCGCGTGACGGCGTGGTGCGAGATCGTGGCCATGGCCAGCTCATTCGCCATCTCCATGCTGTTTCTGATTCTGCACAAAAATGGCCTGGCGCCGGCCACGCAATACCAACTGCTGATCACGGTCATCTGCACCACGGTCTGCTGGCTGGCCACGGCGTACCTGGGACCGCGGACCGATCCGCTGGTTTTGGCGGAGTTTTACCGCAAGATTCACCCGTTTGGCCCCGGTTGGCGCCGGGTGCGCGTCCAGGCCGGGATTTCCGAGGCCGAGGCGGCCATGTATGCCCGAAGCGACAACTTTCCGATGGCGCTCGCGGGCTGGTTCGCCGGCTGCACCATGATCTGGTCGGCGCTCTTCACCGTGGGGAACTTTCTCTACGGCCGGACCAATTACGCGCTGGCGCTGCTGGCGGTTTTCGTAGTCAGCGGCACGATCGTCATTGAAGTGGTGCGCCGTCTTTGGAAGTGAGGGGGTATCGCATTTCACGCACGGAGGCCGGCAGCACGCCGCCAGCTCCTGTAGATCTCCTCGGCCGCCAGCGCTAGCAAGGGAAGCAGCACCGCGGCTGCCAGAGGGAAGGGCGGGGCCGGTAACAGGGACGGCAAGTACGCCAGCGGGCAAAGGACGAAGATAGCAACCAGCCTGAGCGGAGCGCTCCGGGTCCGGCTGAGCAGCAGCAGGCTGGCCGGCACCAGAATCACGGCATCCCCAGAGAAGGCGTGATAGCTGATGAGCAATCCACTGACGAGCGTCGCCGAGACGCTTCGGGCGATGTCTCCGCCGCGAATCACGAGCCACGCGGCGACGATCACAACGCATGTCCCGACCAGTTCCAGGAAGACGCTCCGCGGCAGGCTGGAAAAGAGTCCGTGCAGATTCGGCATTGCGCCGTAACTGGGCGTGGTGGCCGACAAGCGAAGCATCGCCGCGTACCGCCACGGCCAGTACCATCCGCCAACCGCGAACGACATCGCCAGCAGCGCCGTCCCGCCTGCCACTATGCCACCGCCGAATCTCCAGAGTCGCTTCCCAAGAATCAGAAGCGGTATGGACAGGAACAGGTTGTACTTGATGAGGCACAGGCTGAAGACGCATCCGGCCGCGAAACGCCTGCCGCGGAAGAACAGGGCCAGCGAGACCGCCAGCACCAGCATGACGACCGCCAGATCCCGGCCCATGATGAAACACTCCAGCAGCGGCATGCTCCAGCAGCAGGTCATCGCGGTCACCCATTTCCGCGGCGCTGGCCAGAAACAGACGAACAGCAGAACCGCTGCGAACGAGACCGACTGCCAGATCCAGTAGGCCCGCTGGTAACTGAGGAAACGCAGAGGCGAGATCGCCGCTGCGTAGACCGGCAATCTCACGAACGGGAGGAAGCGGGGGGTATCCCACAACCGCGACTCCGCCCGGCTGATGGCCTCGGGATTATACAACTCGCCCGAAGCCACCAGTTGGGCCCCGGCGTAAAAGCCCATGAAATCGTTGTCGCCGTGAACGATACGCGAAAGGGCCGGGAGTTTCAGGTAGCCGTTCACCGCAATCCCGAGCAGACACCCGAGCACCACGAGTAGTCGCATGAGGAGTGACAGGGGTTGGGCGTGACGATGAGGATCTCGAAGGTCTTCCGCGGAGACGCGGTCTCGTGGATCGCCGGCAGGATCACGGAGACACGCAGGGCCGGCAGTAAGGAGACGGGACACGCTGATGGTGAGCACGCTATCTGCGGAGCCTTAGACTCTTAGTATTCAAGAGATTACGCCTGGGACTAGACTCTATTTGGTTTTGAAGTGGATTGTATCCTTTCGTTAACAGGCGTCCCCGCAGCGCAAGGCCCAAAGAGCACCCCGGCACACCCTAATGGCGGGGCAGGTTGTTAGCCTGCGGCGGATTGCCAATCCGGCTACCGCGCCAGGACGCACCCGCCGCGACGCCGTGAATAGTGGAGCGGCTTGGCAAACTGCGCACGGGTTGGGAACCGGCGCAACCTGCGGGTTGGCAACCCGCCGCAGGATGCCATCCTGCCCCACGAACTCAGTTCACGCCGGGTCCCCCAAAACGGTTAGGCACCCGGGCGGCCCGCCGCCACACCGGCGCCTTGGGACGCGTGCGCCACTCGCCGATAATGGGAAGGAATGCGCCCCCTCGCCATTGCCTTGCTGCTGGCATCCGCTTGCGCCGCCCAAGTCATAGTGGATCCAGCCAGGTTCGGGAGCGTCCTTGAATCTCTTGAGCCGCGGGCGGACGAGAAACCCCTGCGCTGTGAAGTCACCCCCATTAGACCCTCTCTCAATTTCAGCTTTCGCTTTCAGGCCGGCTATGTCGTGCGCGTGCCCATGAACCAGTATTCCGGTGCGGGACACGGCTGGGCCATGGTGACCAGGATCACGCCCGAAGGCGGCGGCCAACAGCCCGTTTATCTCGCCGGCAGAGTCAGGCTGCCATCCATTCCGAAGACCAAAGTCGAGGTGGAGGTGGGAGGCGGATACCTGCTGGGCGAGGGCCGCTACGACGTGAACTGGACTCTGCTCGACGACACCGGCCGGGTTTGCCGCGGCAGTTGGCGCGTGGACGCCAAACTGGGACGCCACGAACGCCAGGTGAAGCTTGGCATGCCGCGCGATACGGTCGCCGATTTTACGTTGCGCGGCCGGCGCGACAGCCGGCGCGGCGCCGATGACGCGGCCCCGATCCGCCTCACCGTGCTGCTGAACGCAGCGCCGCTATCGCCGCTCCGGACCAGGCTGCGCGCCAACGATCGCGTGCTCCTGGTGGGCCTGCTTTCCTCGCTGCTGGAACGCGTGCCCGCGCGCTCCGTGCGCCTGGTGGTCTTCAACCTGGATCAGCAGAAGACCCTGCTCCGCCAGGACGCCTTCGCTCCCGGTGCGCTGGGCCGGGTGGCGCAAGCCCTGAACGGCATCGAACTCGGGCTGGTGGATTACCACGTGCTCCAGAACCCCAAGGGTCACGTGGATCTTCTCGCCGGCCTGATGAACCTGGAACTGCGCGCGGAGCCGCCCTCCGATGTGGTCGTCTTTCTCGGTCCCGAGACGCGCTATGTGGACAAGCTTCCGCCAACCGCGCTCGGGGAGCCCCACGGGGCCGCGCCTCAGTTCTTCAACCTCCAGTTCAGGCCTAACTTTCGCGCTGGTCCCAGGTTGCCCGATAGCATTTCGCTCGCCACGGCGAGGCTAAAGGGGAAGACCATCATCATTCGGACGCCGGCCGACTTTGCCAGGGCCATCGAACAGATCGAGCGTCGCGGAGGCTCGGGAAAGCAGGTGACCGCTCGCTGAGGGAGCCGGGGGAAGCGCACGGCCGTGCTTCCCTGGCCTTGCCGCCATCCGGTGGCATCTCGAGGAACTCCGCCTTCTCCGCGGGTCCTTTGAACTAGATTGCCAGGCGCGCGGCTTTGAGGATGTCGAGGAGATGCGCTTCATCGCGAGGCAAAGTATGGCTCCGCGCTCTCCAGGATGGCCTTGCGCCGGATCCAATTCGAGCTTCGCTCGATCGCGCGTTGGGACACGAGGTCCACCTTGCGTCCCACGATGCCGGCGAGTTCCTCTTCCATAGCGACGTGATCCATCAGGCTCCAGTCCGCATCAGGGGCGAACTTCACCAGTAAGTCCAGATCGCTGTCCGGGCGGAAGTCTTCGCGTAGCGCAGATCCGAACACGCGGAGTTCGGCGATCCTCCAGCGGCGGCAGAACTCATCGAGCCGCGCTCCCGGAATTGGAATTTCCGTCCGCATGGCATCCGTCCCCCACCAGTTTGCCACAATACTGACGGCGGCCGGCGGCGGAAAGCAGCGTGTCACGGTTGGGGTTGGTCGCGCAACTCGATGGGGCGATAACGTGGGGGCCGTTGGCACACCCCGCATAACAGCCGCTCGGAGTGGCCACAACAACGAAACGGCGGTTGGAAATCAGTTTCTCCAACCGCCGTAACTATTTGAAATGTAGAAGGATTTCTGGTCGGGGCGAGTGGATTCGAACCACCGACCTCCTGGTCCCGAACCAGGCGCTCTAGCCAGGCTGAGCCACGCCCCGACGTTTCCAGTGTACCATCGAATTCGTGGACCAAAACGACAAGCTGCGCGAATTGCCGGCGGTGCATGAAGTGCTGGAACGCCTCTTCCCCGCCCTAGCGCGGTTCCCGCGCGCGCTGGTGGCGGCGGAAACTCGGCGTGCGCTGGATGAACTCCGGGCGGAAATCCTGGGCGGCGCCACCACCGGGCCGCCGGTGGAAGCGCGCGTCGAACAGGCGCTGGCGGCGCTCGAACGCCCGTCGCTGCGGCGCGTCGTCAATGCCACCGGGGTGGTGCTGCATACCAACCTGGGACGCGCGCCGCTGGGCGCCATCCACGTTCTGTCCGGCTATTCCAACCTGGAATACGATCTGGCGGCCGGGCGCCGCGGCCAGCGCGATGTGCACGCGGCGGGCCTGCTGGAGCGGCTGTTGGGCGCGCCGGGCATCGCGGTCAATAACAACGCCGCCGCCGTCTTTCTGGCGCTGAACGAGCTGGCCGCCGGGGGCGAAGTGGTGGTCTCGCGCGGCGAGCTGATCGAAATCGGCGACGGCTTCCGCATCCCCGATATCATGGCGCAGTCGGGCGCCGTGGTCCGCGAAGTCGGCACCACCAACCGGACCGGGATTGCGGACTACCGCGCGGCCATCGGCGAGCGCACCAAGCTGCTGCTGCGCGTCCATCCCAGCAATTTTCGCATCTCGGGATTCACCGCGCGGCCCGAGCTGCGCGAGCTCGTGGCCTTGGGACGCGAGCGCGGCGTGCCCGTGTATGAGGACCTCGGCAGCGGCTGCGTGGTGGACCTGCTGGCCTTCGGAATCCACGAACCGCTGGTTGGCGACAGCTTGAAAGCCGGCGCCGATCTGGTCTCTTTCAGCGGCGACAAGCTGCTCGGCGGTCCCCAGGCGGGGATTCTGGCGGGGAAACCGGAGATCGTCGCCCGCTTGCGGCGGAACCCGCTGTTCCGCGCCCTGCGCCTCGACAAAATCATCTACCAGGCCCTCGGCGACACGCTGCGCAGCCTGTTGCTGGAACGCTGGGACGATGTGCCGGCGCTGGCCCTGATCCGGCAGCCGGCCGCCGGGATTCGCACGCGCGCCGAGGCGCTGCTGGCGCGCGTCCCGGGATTGCGCGCGGAGATCGTGCCCGGAAGCTCCGTGGCCGGAGGCGGGGCCACGCCGGAGCAGTCCATTCCCACCTGGCTGATCGCCATCGAGTGCGCGGACGCGGCGGAAGCCGAGCGCCGCCTGCGCGCGGGCGATCCACCGGTGGTGGCGCGCATCGAAAACGAAAAGCTCATCCTCGACTTGAGGACCGTGTTCCCGGAAGAAGAGGAAGATTTGGCGGCCGCGCTGCGAGGGTTGTGAAACCGCCCCTGGCCCCCCGCTACGCCCGCTCCTGGTAAGTGCCTTCGGCGGTGTTGACGCGGATCTTCTCGCCTTCGGTGATGAACGACGGCACCTGCACCACCAGGCCCGTCTCCAGCTTGGCCGGCTTGGTGACGTTGGAAACCGTCGCGCCCTTCATGCCCGGCTCGGTTTCGAGCACCGTCAGATCGACGGTCTGCGGCAGCTCCACGCTCATCGGTTTGCCTTCGTAGAATTCCACTTTGACCATCAACTGCGGGATCAGGTATTGGACGGCGTCGCCCAGCAGGTCCTTCATCAGGTGCATCTGCTCGAAGTTCTCCGTGTTCATGAAGTAGTAGTATTCGCCATCGTCGTACAGGTATTGCATCTCCTGCTCTTCGAGCAGCGCCTTTTCCACCTTGTCCTCCGAGGAGAAGCGGTGCTCGGTCATGGAGCCGCTGCGCAGGCTGCGCATTCTCACCTGCACGAACCCCCGCAAATTGCCGGGTGTGCGGTGATTCACGCTGAAAACGGAGTACAGCTCGTTGTTGAACTTGATGACCATCCCAGGGCGCAATTGTGTTGCGGAAATCATGAAACTCCTCGGTAGTTGTGGGTTAGAAACCTCAGTATAGCAAGCCGTCAGAACGGCAGAATCTCTTCGCGGACCGGGTCGAAATCGATGCGCCTCTTCTGCATGTACGAGAGATTCCCCAAGTGCGACGCCTGCGCCGAGCGGTGGCCGATGAGCACGTCTCCGTTGGGCAGTTTGCGCGAGCGGACGCACTCCAGGAAGTTCTCGACGTGGTCCAGATCCAGGTCGCTCGACGCCTGCACCACGGTGGGTTGCGCGTTGCGCCCGATCGGGTGGAATTCGTAGCGCGAGCGATCGATCCACAGGCGGCCCTCGGTGCCACATAGCTCCACGGCGTCCCCCGTGATGCCGGGAACCAGCGTGGCTTCGAATGTGGCCGTGAACTGCGACGGGTATTCCAGCAGCACGTTGATGGTGTCGGGCGCGGTGCGGCCGTCCTTGTAGTTGTAGACGCCGCCCGCCGCCGACGCCGCGATCGGATTGTCCTGCCCCATGAACATGTGCACCACGTCGATCCAGTGGGTGAACAGGTCGGTCACCTGGCCGCCGCCGAAATCCAGGTAGGCGCGCCAATTCCAGTACTGCTGCGGGTCCCAGTCGCGCCACTTCAGGGGGCCCAGGAAGTGCGCCCAATCCAGGTCGGCGGGCTGCGTCTGGAGCGACGCCGGCGCCTTGCGCAGGTGATAGGAATTCCCGTGCCACCAGGTGCGCGCCAGCGTGACTTTGCCCAGCTTGCCCGTGTCCATGTAGAGCCGTTTGGCCTCCAAATAGTGCTTGCCGGAACGCTGCTGCATGCCCACCTGGCAGATGCGGTTATTGAGGCGCGCGGCCTTGACGATGACGGGGCCTTCTTCCATTTTCAGCGTCAGCGGTTTTTCCACGTACACGTCTTTGCCCGCGTTGAGAGCATCCGTGGCTATGGCCGCGTGCCAGTGGTCGGGAACGGCGATCAGCACCACATCCACGTCTTTCAGAGCCAGCAGCGCGCGGTGGTCGGTGAAGGTCCTGGCGTTGGGCGCGGTTTGTTTGGCGCGGTCCGTCTGCGCGCCGTAGATGTCGCACAGGGCCACCACATCGGTGTTGCCCGCCTTAATGAACTTCCCCATGTCGCTGCGGCCGCGTTCGCCGCAGCCGATGAGGCCGAGCTGCACCCGGTCGTTAGCGCCGAAAACCCGGGAATAGGAAAGCGCCATGGCGGCGGTGACGCCTCGGAGAAAGGCTCTGCGGGGCACGTCGGTATCGAACATAGCTAGATTATATTGCGTTTCGATACGCCCGGCCCCGCCCGCGCCGCGCGCACATGCGATATCGTAACGGATGGGTGGCCGATTCCTACATCTCCGCGCACAACCTCTCCAAGGTCTATACCTCGGGCGGCGCCGACCTGGTGGTATTCTCCGAGTTGAACCTGGAGGTCGAACGCGGCGAGATGCTCGCGCTGGTGGGCGAATCCGGCGCGGGAAAGTCCACGCTGCTGCATCTTTTGGGCGGTTTGGACAGGCCTTCGAACGGTACCATCCACTACGGCGGGACCGAGATTTCGCGGCTCACCGACTCGGAACAGGCGGATTTCCGGAATCGCGAAATCGGGTTCGTGTGGCAGATTCACTACCTGCTGCCGGAGTTTACGGCGCTGGAAAACGTGATGATGCCGTTGCTGATTCGCGGTTGGCCGCATGCCAGGGCCGCCGCCGAATCGCTGGCGCGGTTGGATGAAGTGGGGCTTCGGGCGCGCGCGTCGCACCGCGCCGGTGAATTATCGGGCGGCGAACAGCAGCGCGCCGTGCTGGCCCGGGCGCTGGTCGGCTCGCCCTCGGTCCTGCTGGCCGATGAGCCTTCGGGGAACCTGGACTTCCGCACGGGGGAGATGATCTTCGAGCTTCTCGATGGCCTTCACCGCTCCCATCGGCTCACGTCCGTCCTGGTCACCCACAACCTGTCGTTCGCGCGGCGTTGCGACCGCGTCTTGAGCATGGAAAAGGGCGGCCTGGCGCCGCTCGCACCCGCGCCGCTGGTACCAATAAACTCGCATCCCGCCAGCGAGCCGGAGTATCTTTAAGTTTAGGGGGCCACATTCTATGTTTGAGCGATACACGGAGAAGGCGCGAAGGGTGATCTTCTTCGCGCGCTACGAGGCAAGCCAGTTCGGCAGTCCCTACATCGAGACCGAACACCTGCTCCTCGGCCTCCTGCGGGAAGACAAGGCTCTGGCCAACCGCTTCCTGCGTTCGCACGCGGCCGTGGAGTCCATCCGCAAGCAGATCGAGGGACACACCACCATCCGCGAAAAGGGATCCACGGCGGTGGATCTTCCGCTCAGCCACGAGTGCAAGCGCGTGCTGGCGTACGGCGCCGAGGAGGCCGAGCGGCTGAGCCACAAACACATCGGCACCGAGCACCTGCTGCTCGGCCTGCTGCGCGAGGAGAAGTGTTTCGCCGCCGAGATTCTGCACGAGCGCGGCCTGCGCCTCACCACCATCCGGGAAGAGCTGGCGCGGTCGCAGAGCGAGAAAGTGGCGTCCGCGCGGCCCAAGGAAAGCTCGCTGCTGTCCGAATTCAGCCGCGACCTCACCCAGGCCGCCATGGACAACACGCTCGACCCGCTGGTGGGACGCGACTACGAGCTGGAGCGCGTGGTGCAGATCCTGTGCCGCCGCACCAAGAACAACCCGGTGCTGATCGGCGAGCCGGGCGTCGGCAAGACCGCCATCGTCGAGGGCCTGGCGCAGCGCATCGCCGAGGGCGACGTGCCCTCGTTCCTGGCCGACAAGCGCATCCTGGCGCTGGACCTCTCGCTGATCGTCGCCGGCACCAAGTACCGCGGCCAGTTCGAAGAGCGGCTCAAGACCATCATGAAGGAGCTGATGGAGAACCAGAATGCCATCATCTTCATCGATGAGCTGCACACGCTGGTGGGCGCGGGCTCGGCCGAAGGCTCGCTGGACGCCGCCAACATTTTGAAGCCGGCGCTCTCGCGCGGCGAAATCCAGTGCATCGGCGCCACCACGCCGGCCGAGTTCCGCAAGTCGATTGAAAAGGACCGGTCGCTGGAGCGCCGCTTCCAGGCCGTCAAGGTTCCGCCGCCGAACGAGGCCGATGCGGTGAAGATCCTGTTCGGAATCAAGGACCGCTACGAAAAGTTCCACGCCGTGGCCTACACCGACGACGCCATCGAAACCGCCGTCTACACTTCCAGCCGTTACATTCCCGACCGCTACCTGCCGGACAAGGCCATCGACCTCATCGACGAAGCCGGCGCGCGCGTGAAGCTGCGCCAGACCACCCTGCCGGCCGACCTGGCGGACATCCAGAAGCGCATCAAATTCATCGTGCACCGCATGGAAAACGCCATCGCCAACCACGAGTTCGAGAAGGCGCGCTTCTACTCCGACGAGGAGCGCAAGGAGCGCGAGAACATGCGCCTGCTCCGCGAAAAGTACAATCTGGACGACTCCTCCACCGGCTGCGTCACCAAGGACGATATCGAAGACGTGGTGTCGCGCTGGACGGGCGTGCCCATGACCTCCATCAAGGAGGAAGAGATCGCCAAGCTGCTGCGCATCGAGGAAGAGCTGCACAAGCGCATCATCAGCCAGGAGAAGCCCATTTCCGCGCTGGCCCGCGCCATCCGCCGTTCCCGCGCCGGGTTGAAATCGAGCGCCCGCCCCGCCGGTTCGTTCCTCTTCCTGGGCCCCACCGGCGTGGGCAAAACGGAAGTGGCGCGCGCGCTGGCCGCGTTCCTGTTCGGCAGCGAGAAGAGCCTGGTGCGCTTCGACATGTCGGAGTACATGGAGAAGCACTCGGTCTCGAAGCTCATCGGCTCGCCTCCCGGCTACGTGGGCTACGAAGAGGGCGGCCAGCTCACCGAGCGCGTCAAGCGCAACCCGTACTCCATCATCCTGCTGGATGAAATCGAAAAGGCCCACCCGGATATTTACAACATCCTGTTGCAGGTGTTCGAGGACGGGCAATTGACCGACGGTTTGGGCAACCAGGTGGATTTCAAGAACACCATCATCATCATGACCTCCAACCTGGGCGCCCGCTACCTGGAGAAGCGCGGCAACCTGGGCTTCTCGGCGCCGCAGGGCGAAGGCGTCCCCTCGAAGGCCGAGGACATGGTCCGCGCCGAGGTGAAGAAGGCGTTCAATCCCGAGTTTTTGAACCGCCTCGACGAAGTGATCCTGTTCACCTCGCTGACGGACGACGACCTCGTCAAGATCATCGACCTGATGGTGGAGCAGATCAACGGCAACCTGGTGGCCAAGCAGGTGAAGATCCGCCTGGCGCCCGACGCTTCCAAGTACATCCTCGAGAAGACCTGCGGCGACCGCAGCTACGGCGCCCGGCCGCTGCGCCGCGCGTTGCAGAAGTACATCGAGGACCCGCTTTCGGATTCGCTGATCCAGGGCACGCTGCCGCGGCCCTCGGAGCTGGAGGTTTACCTCGGCGACACCGGCATCTACTACCGGCAACTGAGCGGGGAAGGGGAAGCCGCGGCGGTTACGGCGGGCGGCCCGATTGAGCCGCCGGCGGGGACGCTGCTGTATACGTTCTGAGCGCGGTTACTCGTACCGCAGGGCCGTTACCGGGTCGACATGCGTGGCACGGCGCGCTGGAATGAGGGTGGCCGCCGCCGCCACGGCGCTCAACAGACCAACTACGCCCAGAATCGTGATTGGGTCCCCGGTGCTTACGCCAAACAACAGGCTGCCCAGGAGCCGACCGAGCGCCATCGAAGCGATCACACCGGCGCCCAAACCGATGGCTACGGGTAGCAGGTTCTGGCGAAGTACCATGTGGCAAATGGCGGCTGGCCGCGCCCCCAGCGCCATGCGAACGCCCATCTCGTTGGTGCGTTGCGCCACGGAATACGAAACCACGCCGTAGATTCCCAGGCTTGCCAGCAGCAGCGCGGCCACGGCAAACAGCAAAATCAGGTTCATTTGGAACCGCCGCTGCGCCACCGACTCCGCCACGATATCTTCCATGGTCCGGAATGCCGGGATGGGAAGTTCCGGATCGATTTGGCGGATCGCACCCCGAATCGCCGAGGAAGCGCCCGGCGGGTCCATCGCGGTTTTGACGGCGAGCGAAGCCTGACCGAAGAAGCGCTGCCAATATGGCATGTAGATGGTGAGCGATGGCGCATGATTCAGACTGGCGCCACGCACATCGCCGACCACGCCCACCACTTCCAGCAGCGGAGAGTCGTCGCCGCCCTGACGAAAACGCTTGCCGATGGCATCCACTCCCGGCCAAAGGCGGGCCGCGGCAAGCGCCGAGACGAGGGCGATTTTCCGGTCGCGGTCAGCCTCGCTGAAGATCCGTCCGGCGCGAAGCGGAATGCCCATGGTTCGGAAATACTCGGGATTGACCTGCCGGATATCGGCTATCGGACGATCCACCATGGGCTCATTCGTGCCTTCCGCGCTCAGCATGTTATTGTTGCCCTCTCCGCCCAGCGGCAGCATGTTGGAGATTCCGGCCGCCGCGACCCCGGGCAGCGATTGCACGCGCTCCAGCAGCGATTGCACAAAAGCCGCTCTCTTCTCGAGGTTGGGATAGCGGCTGCCCGGCAGGTTCAAGGTCACCGTCACGACTCGCTCCGCCTCGAATCCTCTATCCACGTGAAGCAGCTTCACGAAGCTGTGCAGCAAGAGACCGCCGGCAATGAGGCACATGGCGCTCAACCCAACTTCCAGGCCGACCAGAAGCGAACGAAGGCCGCCGCTGCGCCGGCCGGCGGTGTTGCCCCGCGAGCCCGACCTCATGGCCTCCTGCGGATCGGTTCGGGCGAAGCGCCAGGCTGGGAGAATGCCGAAAAGAACGCCGGCCAATGCTGAAATCAATACCGTGAAGAGGAGCAGCCGGGCATCCGGATGGACTTCGTCCATGCGCGGCAGATCGACCGGGGCACGCGCCAGGATCAGCGGGATGGTAGCGTACGCGAACGCCATGCCGAGAACTCCGCCGATACCCGACAGGAGCAAGCTCTCCGCCAGGGCCTGCCGCACCAACCGGCCGCGGCCGGCGCCCAAGGCGCTCCGGATGGCAATCTCGCGCCGCCGCCCGGTGGCGCGCGCCAGCAGCAGGTTGGCGATGTTCACGCAACCGATCAGCAGGACCGCCGCCACCGCGGCCAGCATCAACTCAAGACCCGTTCGCGACCTGCCCGTGATCTGGTCCTGCAAGGGAACCAACGCCGCGCGCAGCTCGACCTTCTCGGGAAACTGGTTCGCAATGCGCGCTTGCACCACGTTCAACTCGGATAGGGCCTGCGTGGGCGAAACGCCCGGCTTCAATTGGGCGATGCAGGAGAAGTCGAAATCGCCCAAGGGCTGGAGTTCGTCGTCGCGCAGTCCGAAAGGCTTCCAAAGCTGCGGCCGCTCCTCGGCTACGGTCATGGCAAACAACTGGTTCAGCTTCGGAAAATGGAAACTGGCCGGGAGCACGCCGACGATTTCGTACGCCTGGCCGTCGAGCATGATCTTGCGGCTAACCACGCCGGGATCGGCGGCGAAGCGCCGCCTCCATAACTCGTCATTCAGGAGGACGACGCGGTCGCGGCCGGGCTGGTCTTCCGCCTCCAGGAAAGTGCGGCCAAGCTGCGCTTGAACTCCGAGCATGGGAAAGAGGCTCGGCGATACGCGGGCGGCCGGGATGCGTTCCGGCTCGCCGGAGCCCGTAAGGTTAAGGGTCACCCCACCGATCAGCGCCAATTGATCGAACGACTGCATGCTCTTACGCCATTCCCGAAAGTGCGTGGCGTTAACCGGAATCAACGGAGCAAGGTGGCTAAACTTGGGGACCACCTCATGAATGACGAAGAGCCGGTCCGCGTGGCGGTAAGCCAACGGACGTAGAATGACGTTGTCGACGACACTGAAGACCGCGGTATTGGCCCCGATACCAAGCGCCAGCGTGGCTATGGCGATGGTGCTGAAGCCCAAATTCTTCCGCAGCATCCGGAACGCGAATCGGAGATCGCCGGCCGGTGTGTCGAACATGAAACCTCATACGACCAGCTCGCTTCCATTGTTCCGTAAACTACCGCGCCGCGTCCTTCGGCTCGCCCAGCGCCACCTTTTGCCCGGTCCGGCAGGAGCGGTACACGGCGTCCACCACTTCCAGCGCCTGGTAGCCTTCTTCGCCCGAAACCAGCGGCTGGCGGCCCTGGGCGATGGCGCCGCCGAAATCCAGGAACTGGCGCTCGAAGGGCTCGAGCGAAATCGCCATGGGGTCCGACGCGCCCGAGGCCGCGGCCTTCGCCACCGGCGCCGGCTCGCCTGAATCGCCGGCGACGTCCCAGGCGGTGAGCTTGTCGCCGGTGACGATGGCCGTGCCTTTCGTGCCGTGGAACTCGGTCCGTTCGGGGTATCCGGGCCAGAGCGCGGTCGATGCCTGAATCACGCCCGTGGCGCCGCTCGAATAGCGCAGCACGGCGTTGACCACGTCCTCGGATTCGATCTTGTGCCGCGCGCCCAACTGCCACTCGCCGAACACTTCCGCCACGGGGCCGGCCAGCCAGCGGAGAATGTCGATCTGGTGGATGGCCTGGTTGATCAGGGCGCCGCCGCCCTCGGTCTTCCAACTCCCTTTGACGGGGCGCGAATAATACTCGGGCGAGCGGTACCACTTCACGTAGCAGTCGCACTGGAGCAACTTGCCCAGGCGGCCGGCGGCGATCGCCTGGGAGAGGAACAAGCTGGCGTCATCGAAGCGGTGCTGGCTCACCACGCCCAGCAGGATGCTGCCGCGGCGCGCCGTCTCGATCATGCGGCGCGCGGTCTCGAGGTTGGTCGAGATGGGTTTCTGCACCTGCACGTGCTTGCCGGTCTGGGCGCAGATTTCGATGGGTTCCATGCGGAAATCCGGGAACGTGCACACGTCCACGTAGTCCACGTTGGGGTGGCGGCACACCTCTTCATATGTGCGGACGAACTCCGCGCCGTGCTCGACCGCGAACTTGCGCCCCGCCGGTTCGTAGAGATCCGTGCACACTGTCAACTGGTATCCGATGTTTTTGTAGGCCCGCGCGTGCATGTGCGAAATCGCGCCGGTGCCGATGATTCCGACTCGCATAGGGATTACGACCATTCTAGCGATAAGCGGTGGCGCGCCGCGCCACTGGCGGGCTGCCAGCCCGCCGCAGATTGACAATCTGCCCCACGCGTTACAATAGGGATCACGGATGAAGCGCCCATTTGCAGTTCTCGTTGCCGTCCTTGCGGCCTTGCCGTTGTTCTCGTGCCGCCACAAGCCGCCCGCCAACGTCGCGGCCGAAGTGAACAACCACGCCATCACCTACGCCGAACTCGAGAAGACCTACCAATCGCAGTTCCCCCAGCCTGTCGAAGGGACTAACGAAGACCAGGTCATGTCGCAGAAACTGGAGCTGCTGAGCAGCCTCATCACCAACGAGATCCTGTTGCAGCGCGCCGAGAAGGCGGGCCTCACGGCGGTCGATGCCGACGTTGATACGGAATTCAACAAGATCAAAGCGCCCTACACCAAAGAGGAATTCGACAGCCAGCTCAAGGCGCGCAATATGACCGTGGACGACCTCAAGAGCCAGCTTCGCCGCGATCTGACCGTCAACAAGCTGATCAACAAGGAAATCACTTCCCACATCGCCATCACCGACGCCGACGTGGCCAATTATTACAACGCCAACAAGGCCAGCTTCAACCTGGCCGAGCCGCAGGTCCACCTGGCGCAGATCCTGGTGACTCCCTTCGCCAACCCCAACGTGCGCAATTTGAAGAACAGCAAGGCCCGGAACGAAAGCGAGGCCCAGACCAAGATCAACGACATCCTGACCCGCCTGAAGCGCGGCGAAGATTTCAGCATGCTGGCGCAGAATTACTCCGAAGATCCCGATTCCGCTCCCAATGGCGGCGATATGGGATTCATTCCCGAATCCACTCTGGAGAAGGCCAACCCCGATCTGCGCAAGCTGGTGGCTTCGCTCTCGCCGGGCGCTTTCGCCCCCATCCACACGCAGGAGGGCTACCGCATTCTCAGGGTGATCGCCAGGGAACCGGCCGGCCAGCGCGAGCTGAACGATCCGCGCGTGCAGCAGAACATCCGCGAGACGCTGTTGAACCGCAAAGACCAACTCTTGAAAAGCGCCTACTATGAAGTGGCGCGCAACGACTCCAAGGTGGAAAACTACCTGGCGCGCAGCGTCATCGACAACGCGGGAAAGACGAAGTAGGGGCCGGGCATGCCCGGACCCTACCGCCGTCCAATCTCGTAAAGGTAGATGAGGTGCTCCGTTCTGCCGGTTTGCAGGACGATCGCCTCCATCGGCTTCCAGCCTTTGATCGGGAACTCGTAGCAGACTACACGGGAGCCGGGCTTCAGGTACTTCTCCAGGTTGGGCTTGAGCCGCTCGTTGGAGCTGGTCAGCAGATACATGGTCACCACGTCGGCGGGGCTGAGGTCCACCCGCAGCGCGCTGCCCTCGATCATGCTGACGCGGTCTTCCAGGCCCAGCGACTTGATCCGCTCCCTGGCTATCCGGCAGAGGTCCGGCCGAATCTCCACGCCCACGCCCCGGGCGCCGAACTTCTGCGCCGCCGTGATGACGATGCGGCCATCGCCGCTGCCGAGATCGTACACCACGTCGCCGGGCTTCACATGGGCGGCATCGAGCATCCTCTCGACGGCCTCCTGGGGTGTCGGAATATAAGGCGCCAGATTCTCACCAGGCCCGAACTGTTGAGCGCCGGCCGGCAGAGTGCCTGCCGCCAGCAACAGCGCGATGGGAAAAACCCGCATGGGTCACTGTGAGGACGCGTTCGTGGTAACTGTCCCCCCAACCTTTGATTTTACTATACGGCCGATGATTTCGGTCCACGCAAAAAACAGGTCCCGGGGCCGGCTAATGGTGTACTCGGCGCCCTTCAGGTAGCGGACGGTGTTGCCGATGGCGTCCCGCCAGGGATTGGCCTGCGGGTCCAGGTTGTAGTTCATGTAAAACACGGGGAACTTGACGTCCCCCAGTTGTTTCAACGCATCCTGCGGCAGGGGTTCGTCGAGCACCACTTTCGGCCCGGCGAAGATCACGGCGTCCGGCGGCTCTTTTTCATCCTTGATCTCCCGCGTAATGAAGTTAGCCAGGAACTCCGTATCGCCGTGCTTCTGGCTCAGCCGCCTGAGATCCACGGTGCCGAGATTGAGCGTGCCCAGCGCTTCACCGAGGGCCGGAAAGTCGATTTGCGAAGCTGCCTCCTGCCGGTAGATCACGCGCTGCTCCTGCATGTTGAACGCGACAATGGAGAACTTGCCGATGCGCGGCTCGCGCGCGATATTCCGCAGGATCGAGAGCAGAGCGTTAGTGTCGAGCGGCTGCAAGGTGGCCGATTCCGAATTCTGCGGCGCGAAATTGACCACCACCTTCACGTTCAGCGGGTCCTCCCGCTGCTCGCGCTCCACGGGAGGCTCCTGCTTGAATGGCTCGCTGTCGGCCGCCTCGACCGCGTCCGGAGCGATGTCCAGCGCCATTTGCTTGTCCTTGGGGGGCAGGCTGGCTTCGGTGTCCCAGTTCGAGGAGCACACGCGCTCCTCGCGGTCGCGCATCATCCAGTCGACATGGTACTTCCCTTCCCCCACGTCGACAGTGCCTTGCAGAACGGCGTCGCCATGGGCATCGTCTTCGATGGCCGGCACGGACACGTGCTGCGAAAAGTAGACCGGTTCATCGGGGTGGTCCTCCGGAACCACGCGGAAAACCATGGTGAGCCGGTTCTCCGAGCCGGCCAGTTCCTTGAGCGGAATACTGACATCGTACCCGGCATGAAACTTGAGATCGAAGCCGAGCGACGCCTTGGCGGGCACTACCGTGCACGGAAGGTCTTTGCGAGTCTCCTGCGATTCCAGAATGGCGGCATCCGTGCCGAAGAGCCGCACCATGCCTCCCGGTCCGGAAGCCGGCATCGGAACCTGGGCCGAAAGCGGGCCGCCACCCAGCAGGAGCGCACACATCCAGCATCCCATCCATCCTGCGCGATCGCACCCGATCCGGAACCTGAGAACCATTGCCATTGCGGTGAGCACGTTCAGTACCAGCGCGTCCGCCACACATTCGGCTTCTGCAAGTATTATGGCGCATATTTCAAAAGGCGCATAGAGCTAAATTGTGCGCGCTGGCAGCGCCGGGCCCAGGGGGCACCGCCTTGTCGCCGGTGGGGTTGTCCGGACCGAGAAGGACACCGGCGACAAGATCGCCGGCGCTACCAGGGTAGAATGGAGTCAGACAGGCACTCGGAGGATGTTCGGAATGGACCGCACCAAGACCCAAAGCGACAAGATCCCTTCTCCGGACGGGCTTTCGCCGGAGATTATCATCAGCCCGGATACGCGCCGGAGCCAGCGGATTCCGCCGGGACAGGTGCGCAGCCGGAAATGGCCCGTGCTGGACTCGAGCGGCCCTCCCGACATCGACCTCAATCAATGGCGCTTCCAGGTGGCGGGCCTGGTGGGCAAGGAGGTCCAGTGGGACTGGCAAGAGTTCACGGCGCTTCCACGGGTCGAGGTCTTCGGAGACTTTCATTGTGTGACACGATGGTCCCGGCTCGGAAACCTGTGGCAAGGCGTCTCCACCCGCGAGCTGATCCGGCGCGCCGGCGGGGCCCGGCCCGAAGCGCATTTCGCGATCGTTCACGGATATGACCAGGGTTGGACCACCAATCTGCCGCTCGAACACTTTCTGGCGGAAGACGCACTTGTGGCGATACTCCACGACGGTGAGTCGATTTCGACGGAGCATGGCGGCCCGGCGCGCCTGATCGTGCCGCGGCTCTATGCATGGAAGAGCGCCAAGTGGGTGGCCGGAGTGGAACTGGTAGAGGAAGACCGGCCCGGCTTCTGGGAAGCCAACGGGTACCACATGCGCGGCGACCCCTGGATGGAGGAGCGCTACGGATGGTGAGTTTACTGGACCGTCGCCACGCGGTGCCTCAGGCGGCGCCGCGCCACGTGGGGCTCCCGGTGGATCTCATCCAACATGCTGGTCGAGTGGATGCTGGCCGGTTCGAAGCCGTGTGAATCGAGCGCATTCCGAACCTCGTCCAGCCGCCCTTCATAGGCCGGGAATTCCACCAGTGTGGCAGTCTGGGTCTCCTCGCGCCCATCGGCGGACAGGTACACCACGGGGGCGTCGTGATAGATCTGCGGGTTAATCGGAAAACCGGTCTGCGCCAGCGCTTCCAGGAGCGACTCCAGGCGGCGCGGGTCCACGTCGATGGAAACAGAAACCAAAGCTCCTTCGCGGCCCGATAGCGTTGGGCTGGCTGGCAATGTACTGGGCCAGACGCTCATCGAATCCTCCAGCATCCGGCGACGGGGGCCACCCGAAACAAAAAAACCCTGGAGCCCAAAGGCGCCAGGGTCGAAATGTTTTCGAACAGACCGACTCGCCTTTAGCACTTTTTTTTCCGTGGTTGCAATTAGCCAGGCTCGAAAAGCCTTAAATCAATCCACGTCACTTTCAGATTACCACTACGGGGGTGGCGAAGCAACAGATTTAATGATAGGCTCAAACACAGTTGGAGGAGACATGAAGCTGTCGATTCTGTTGGCGGGCGCACTGTTGCCCGCCGCTGTTTTCGCCCAAGCGCCACAAGCCCCGCACACCAACCTGAAGGTGGGTGACATGGCGCCCGATTTTACGCTGCCTTCCACCGCCGGTGGCGCGGTGAAGCTCTCCGATTTCCGCGGCAAGGACAATGTGGTGCTGGCTTTCTTCCCGGCGGCCTTCACCGGCGGTTGAACGAAGGAGATGCTGGCATACCAGGCTGGTATTGCTAAATTCGAAGGCGCGGAGACCAAGGTGTTCGGGATCAGCGCGGATAATACCCCGTCTCAAGCCGAGTTCGCCAAGCAACTGAAGCTCGCCTTCCCGCTGTTGAGCGATTTCGCCAAGCGGGAGGTGATCGCGAAGTATGGCGTGCTCTGGCCCGGCCGTGGTTATGCGAACCGGGCTACGTTCGTGATCGACAAGGAGGGGAAGATCGTGCACATCGAGGAGGGTAGTGGCGCCCTCGATCCGACGGGTGCGGAAACCGCTTGTAGCCGGATGGCCCACAAGGCGCAGTAGGGGCTGGGCATGCCCAACCCGCGGGCCGACGGGGGGCGCGGGGCCGGACATGTCCCATTAGCGCTAAGATAATTTACCCGATTTATGCCGATTTGGCTGCGCTACCGCGCGAAGAATGCTGGCACTTGGGGTACGCGCTTGCGGCTCGATTCAGCGAGATCGACGGCCAGCGTGTTCCAGTTCGCCATCGTCGCCGCCAGCGCCAGCGGTGGATCGATCGCTTGGCGCAGTTGATGCAGCGCGAAACTGAACTCCCGCCACCGGCTGGGGATCTTATGGCGTAGGGAACGAGTATCCCCAGGGGGAAATATCGCGGCCGGTGCGGATGAGTTTCTGGGTAAGTAGTCCCACCAGCAGTTTGCCATACAGCCAACTGCGCACACTTTGCTCGTCGTGTTTGGCCAAGTGGCCCAACTCGGCGAGCGACTTGAGACGTTTGAAAACCAGTTCGATCTGCCAGCGGAGCCGGTACCACTCCAAGACTTCCTGGGCGCTGAATTCCGCGCTGGGCAGGTTGCTCACTACCAGGACATACTTGGCATATTCCAGCGTCTCCGGTTTCGGCGTGTGGCCCTGCTTGCCGGCTTGGCGGAGCAGTTGCGCCAGCGCGCGTTGGATGCCGTATTCGCTTTTGCGAATGCCACACAGTCGCAACCGACCAACGGTGGCTCCGGCGCGCACATGCACTTCCCATTCGCCGCATTGCCCCGCCTCCGGCAGTCCGCCCACAGCGCCCAGCAGATCGAAGGGCCTCCCCGAGGCTGTATAGAGGGGCAGATTGCCGGTGTTGAGCCGCACGATCACCTCCACGCCTTTGCCGATCGTCGCCAGCACGCCGGCGCTGTGGCAGAAACCGCGGTCCGCCAGCAAGCAGTCTCCTGGCTGGGCGGGCAGTCGCGACAGATTCTCTCCCCCGCCCACGGCTCGCGCCGGCGTGATCTCAAAGTGATCACACTCCAGATCGGGAAGCCGCAACGTGTAATGGACGCGCCAAGAACTCCCGGTCTTGCCGGGCTCTTTGATCACCGTGCCATCGGCGGCGCGGAACACCCGACCGCCGGTTTGTTCCGGCACGTGCATTCCGTTCTCCGCTAGCAGGCGCGCACACATCTGACGCCACCAGGGACCTGCCGTTCGCAGGCGATCTAAGATCGCCACATCCGACACCGAAGCTAGTCCGGCGGCTTTGGCTCGGGTTGCCGTTTCCCGCAAGGAATAACCGTTGCCAACGTGCAACAGCAAGGTACGCAGCAAATCCGAAACGCTGGCGAAGCCGCGCATACGCCCTACCGCACCCGAACGAAAAGCGTCGCCCTGCCAGCCTTTGGGCAGCAGCGTGGTAAGTACTTGCCAGTTTTCATCTTGAGCGCCAACCATGGTCTGAGTTTAGACCAAAGGCGCATAAAAAGCAACTATTATCTTAGCGCTTATGGGGCATGTCCGGCCCCTACTTCGTGGCGATGCCGAAGAATTCGGGATCGAGAACCACCGGGGTCTTCTTCTGTAGTTCTTCCTCGGTCTTCTGTGCCTGCTCGGGGCGCATGCGGCGCTCCAGCTCCGGCCGCACGTCCTCGAAGCTCTTGGACTCTTTAGACTCGACCTTGATGAGGTGGTAGCCGAACGGAGATTTCACCGGCTCGCTAAGATCCCCCGGTTGCATGGCGAAAGCGGCCTGCTCGAATGTGGGGACCATCTGGCCGTGCCGGAAGGACCCGAGATCGCCGCCATTGGCCGCGGAACCGGTGTCGTCGGATTCCTGGCGGGCCAACTGGGCGAAGTCTTCTCCGGCCAGGATTCTCTTTCTGAGATCCTGCGCTTTGGCCAGCGCTTCCGCATCCGTGAGGTCCTTCTGGCCCGGTCTGACGGGCGACGGCGAACCCTGCACCCGGATGAGAATGTGGCGGGCGCGCACCTGTTCGAATTCCGCCTTGTGGGCCTCGTAGTACTTGCGCACGTCGGCCTCGTCGAGCTTGACATTCTTGCCGATTTCCTCGTAAGTCATGTTGGCCAGGATATTGGCGTCCTCAAACGTGGACTGGGTCCGGTAGAGGGAGCTCTCATCCAGTTTCCGGCGCTTGCCTTCCTGGGCCAATACCTCGATCCGCACGATGTTATCGGCGAACTGCTTGCGGCCCGAACCTCGAGCCACGCTGCGGTACTGCTCCGGAAGGGCCTCGATGATCTGGTCGAACTGCGCGGCGGTGATGGTCAAGTCCCCAACCGTAACCACCACGCGATCGGGAGGGACCACCGGCATGGTCTTGGGCGCGGGGTTCTCCATCGACAGGGTGACCGTCGGCTTGGGCGCCGGCGCGGGTTGCGGCGGAGGGGCCTGTGCCAGCAGCCACGCCGCAGAGGAGAAAAGCAGGAGGGTGCAACGAAACGTCATCTGTTCATGATAACAACCCCACCGGCGGCAAAGACCCGCATCGGGCGTTCCGCCGCCGGCGCTACGATTGCGCCGGTTCGACGATCGCCGACATGGATCCCTGGGACCGGGGGAGCCGCCAATCCGGACCGTAGGAATGAATCTGATCGCGCGCGAATTCGGCGTGCGGCAGTTCGCAGACGATGAGAACCGTGCGGCCGCAGCGGTCCACCTCTTCGGCGTGACGGTAGGCCTGATCCAGGGTGAAGACGAAAATCCTCTGGAGCATCTCGATTACGTAGTCGTAGGTGTGATCGTTGTCGTCCAGGAGCACGACCCGGTAGAGCGGAACCGACTGGTCCCGTTCTATGACATCCGTTTCGGGAGAGACCGAAGGCTTCGGCATGTGCGCCGGCCACAGCCGGTATGACCAGTATCCGCTATTGCGCGCCGCCCGACAACAGCATTCCTTATACTCGGATGAGGCCATGCAGAAGCCGGTCTACCTGGATCATCACGCCACCACGCCGGTGGATGCCCGCGTGCTGGAAGCCATGCTGCCCTATTTCGGGCCTAAATTCGGCAATGCGGCGAGCCGCGCGCACAGCTTCGGATGGGAAGCGGAAACCGCCGTGGAACTGGCCCGCAAGCGGGTGGCGGAGCTGGCCGGCGCGACGCCGCGCGAGATAGTCTTCACCAGCGGCGCCACCGAGTCCGATAACCTGGCGCTCAAAGGAGTGATGGAGGCCTACCGCTCGAAGGGAAACCACGTCATAACCATGGCCACCGAGCACAAAGCGGTGCTCGATACGGCCCGGCGCCTGGAGCGGCAAGGCTGCCGCCTCACGGTGCTGCCGCCGCGGCGCGACGGGCTGCTCTCGCTCGACGCGCTGCGGGACGCCATCCTCCCCGAGACCGTGCTGGTAAGCGTGATGCACGCCAATAACGAGATCGGTGTGGTGCAGCCGGTACGGGAAATCGGCGCCATCTGCCGCGAAAGAGGCGTGCTGTTCCACTGCGATGCGGCCCAGAGCTTCGGCAAGGTTCCCATCCGCGTGGAGGACGACCACATCGACCTCATGTCGGTAAGCGCGCACAAGATGTACGGCCCCAAGGGCATCGGCGGGTTGTATGTGCGCCGGCGCAACCCGCGCGTCGAATTGGCGGCCCAGATGGACGGCGGAGGGCACGAGTTCGGAATGCGTTCCGGCACGCTGAACGTGCCTGCCATCGTGGGTTTCGGCGAGGCGTGCGCCATTTGCGCGCGCGAGATGGCGGAGGAGGCCGCGCGAGTGGCCGCGCTGCGCGACCGGCTCAAGGCGCTGATCGAAGCCGGATTGGACCGCGTCTATGTGAACGGCTCAATGGAGCACCGGCTGCCCGGCAACCTGAACATGAGCTTTGCGGGCGTCACGGGCGACTCGCTGCTGATGAGCCTGCCAGACGTGGCGCTATCCACCGGATCGGCTTGCACCTCGGCCACTGTGGAACCCAGTTATGTGCTGAAGGCGCTGGGCGTGGGCGAGGACTTGGCGCATTCGTCTTTGCGGTTTGGGCTGGGGCGATTCAACACCGCCGAAGAGGTGGATTACGTGGCCCGGCGGGTGATTGAGGCGGTGTGCAAACTGCGGGCGCTGTCGCCGGTTCAGTGACCTGGGAAGGGCGTAAGCTGGTTATTTGGCGGCCATCCTCATCTTTCTCGCCACCTATCTGGTGCTGGCCATCGGCCGATTGCCAGGGTTCCGCGTAGATCGAACCGGCGCGTGCATCATCGGCGCCAGCCTCATGATCGCCTTCGGGGTCCTCGATTTTCAACAAGCCTTCGCCGCCATCAATTACGACACCATCATCCTGCTGTTCGGCATCATGATCGTGGTCGCCAACCTGCGGCTTTCCGGCTTTTTCGACGCCGTGGCCGAGTGGGTAGTGGAACATGCCCACCGGCCCCTCCTCTTGCTGGCCGCTATCGTCTTTGTAGCCGGATTCTTCTCGGCTTTCTTCGTGAATGACACCATGTGCTTGGTGCTCACCCCTCTGGTCCTCGAGATCACCCACGAACTGCGCCGCAGCGCCAAGCCGTACCTGCTGGCGGTGGCCATGGCGGCCAACATCGGCAGCGTGGCCACCATCACCGGCAACCCGCAGAACATGATGATCGGCAGCTTTTCTGGAATCCACTACCGGGCCTTCGCGGCGGCGTTGTCGCCGGTCGCGGCAGCAGGGCTGGTGCTGACCGTGGCTGTGATCGCCGCCGTCTACCATCGCGACTTCCGGTTCCAGGAGAGGGTCGCGCTAGCCCGGCGCCCGGTGCGCGTCAACCGCGTGTTGATGTGGAAGTCGCTGACCGTGTCGGCCGGCATGATCGTATTCTTCTTCGTGGGTTGGCCGGTTTCCAAAACGGCGCTCATGGCCGGCGCGCTGCTGCTCATCACACGGCGCGTAGAACCGGAGAGAATCTACCGCGAGATCGATTGGTCGCTGCTGGTCCTCTTTATCGGGCTTTTTATCGTGGTGGCAGGAGTGGAGAGGACCTCCTTGCCCGAAGACCTGTTCCGCACCGCGCAGCAGTTTCGGCTGGAGCGCATCTCCGTGCTGAGCGCTTTCGCCGCCCTGCTTTCCAATGTCGTGAGCAACGTGCCGGCGGTGCTGGTTTTCAAGCCTTTCATCCCTCATCTGCGCGACCCCGCACAGTCGTGGCTCACGCTGGCTATGTCCACGACGTTGGCGGGCAATCTGACCATCCTGGGATCCGTCGCGAATCTTATCGTGGTCCAGAGAGCGCGTCACGAAGCGCCGATAAGTTTTTGGGAGTACTTCAAGGTGGGCGCGCCGTTGGCGATCCTGACCATCGCCGCGGGAGTTGTCCTGCTGGGATGAAGCAACTGGGCTGAAGCAGCCCAAACGGCCCCGCCCGCCTATGCTATAATTCTTAAGTCTCACCTGTTGCAACAGATCCAGTGAATTTTTATGCCGAAGCTCAAGACCCATAAAGGTGCGGCCAAGCGGTTCAAGAAGACGGGCACGGGCAAAGTGATGCGCAGTCACGCCTTTGCGCGGCATATCTTGACCTCGAAACCGCACAAACGCAAGAAGAAACTGCATCAGAGGGTGCTGGCCGATCCGACCAACCAGCCCGCTCTGAAACGCATGATTCCCTATTAAAGGGACCATGCGGTTTGCGCGGACGAAGCGCGTGGCACGTGCCCGATCCGCCAATCGATTTGAACCAGTGAAAGGAGATTAAACGTGCCTAGAGTCAAACGAGGAACCCACCGCCGGGCGGCCCGGAAGAAGACGCTCAAACGGGCTTCCGGATACTTTCTCACCAAGAGCAAGCTGAATCGCGCGGCGCAGGAGGCCGTGGAGCGCGGGCTCAGGTTCGCCTACGTCGGCCGGAAGAACAAGAAGCGCGATTTCCGCGCGCTGTGGATCGTCCGCATCAATGCGGCATGCCGCGCAGCCGGGATATCCTACAGCCAGTTTGTGCACGGGCTGAAGGCGGCCGGGCTGGACCTCAACCGCAAGTCGCTGGCGGATGTCGCCCTGCACGACGACGACGCATTCCAGCAGTTGGTGGGGACGGCCAAAGCCGCCCTCGAAAAAGCGTGAGGCAGGTATGAGCCCCGTCGAGACCGAAACCGATTCGCTCGCCAGTCTGGAGGAACGCATCCAGCAGGCCATTCAACTGGTGGCGCGGCTGCGCCGGGAGAAAGAGGCCGCGGTCGCGGAAGCCGCCAGCGCCAAAGCCGAGGCGGCGCGTCTGGCCGCCGAAATGAAGACGCTCCAGGCGGAGCGGAAACAGGTCCGCGCCCGCATCGAAAAACTGCTGGGGCAGATCGATCAACTGAGCGCTGGATAGCGCACCGCCTTCCGGAGGTCCGGATGGAAAGCAGCACTCCCGAGAGACAGCCCGTTCGCGTGACCATCTTGAGCCGGCCGTATACGCTGCTGGCCACGGGCGATCCGCGCGAAGTCGAGGAAGTGGCGGCCAGCGTGGACGAGCTGATGCTTTCCATCGCCTCTAAAGCTCCCAGCGCCGATTCCACACGCATCGCCGTGCTGGCCTGCCTGCACCTGGCCGACAAGCTGCGCGCGCTGGAGCGCGACCTGGACCGGCTGAAGCGCCGGGTGGACAGCAAGTCCGTGGAATTCGCCGGGCTGCTCGAGCAGTTGATGGCTTCGGTGGAAGAACCATGATGGCCTGGCGAATGCCGCTCGCGCTGCTGGCCGGCGCCGCGCTGTTCGCGGTCTCCACCTACCAGGCCGAAATCGCCCAGTGGCGGCGCGCGCGGGAGGCGGAATTGCGCCAGGACGGAAGCTGGCTCACGGTGGCCGGGTTATTCTGGCTGCGCGACGGCGCGAACCGTTTCGGCAAAGATGCCTCGAATGAGATCGTGCTCCCGGATGGCCCCGCCCATGCCGGCGCGTTCGAGTTGCGCAACGGCAAGGTGACCGTCACCATGGATGGACACACGCGCCCGCTGGCGCCCGATTCGGCGGACGCGGTCCGCGTGGGACGGCTGAGCCTGTTTGCAATCCGCCGCGGCCCCAAGTTCGGTATCCGGTTGAAGGACCCGGCCAGCCAGGCACGCCGCGATTTCCACGGTCTCGACTACTTCCCCGCGAGCGAAGAGTACCGCGTTGCCGCCCGGTTCGTCGCCGAGCCGCGCAAAATCCCGATCGCCAACGTCTTGGGCCAGACCCAGCCGATGGACAGCCCCGGATACGTGGTGTTCCGGCTGCATGGCCAGGAGTTGCGGCTGTATCCGGTTTTTGAAGCGCCCGCCACGAGCCTCTTCTTCATCTTTCGCGACCAGACCAGCGGGAAGGAAACCTACGGCGCAGGCCGGTTCCTGGACACGGACCTGCCGCGCGGCAACCAGGTGGTACTGGATTTCAACAAGGCCTACAACCCTCCCTGCGCGTTTACGCCCTATGCCACCTGTCCCCTGCCGCCCCCGGAGAACCGTCTGGCGGTGAGAATCGAGGCGGGGGAAAAGACGTACGGGCATTAGCGACTGCTAACGGCCTTCAGCCGACTGGTAACGGGATTCGAAGATCTCGATCGGGCGCGACTTGCTCAATCTACCCGCGGCAACGGAGAAAACCAGGTCCACGAGTTCTTCCTGGTCGAGGCTTGGCTCCCAGTCGTTCATCGGCGGGAACGTGATCGCCGCGTTCGCACCGAATGTCGCTTGGGGCGTGGCGAAGTGCGCCCCAGGAAATCACTCGGCCAGCTTGCGGAACGCTTTTCCGTATCGCTTGTGATCCCCCTCCTGCGCCACGTCGAACTTCTTTCGACGCGCCGAGGGTTTCGTCGGCGCGACGATCAGTTGCCTGCCATCGGTGCTGACATCGAGCGGCGTGTCGGGGTCGAACTTGAGGAGGTCCAGGATCGGGCGATCAATCACCAACGCCAGACTGTTTCCATGCCTGGTAAGCTTCTTAACCATGCGCTACTCCGTACTTACAATGTATTACCATGGCAGATACCGGTTGGGGGCGGATTCAACAGGCGCTGGCCGCGCGCCTCAGGTTCCCGGCAAGGGAAATCGCGGGACAACGTGATATTGTGGACCTTTGGACCCGAAATGAGCGATTGGACACGCAGAGATCTGTTTAGAGCCGGCATCGCGGCCTCCGCCGCGGCGGCGGGGCAGGCCGCGGCGAACTCGCAGGCCCAGCCGGAGCAGGCCGGCGGCGGGGCGGGCCGGGAGCGGCTGCTGCTCGATTTTGGTTGGCGGTTTCACCTGGGGCACGCCGATGACCCCGCGAAGGACTTCGGCTTCGGCTCGAATGCCGGCAGCTTCGCCAAGTCGGGCGGCTTCGTGGCGCCGGCCAACGCGGACTTCGACGACAGTTCCTGGCAAAAGGTCGATCTGCCGCACGATTGGGCCATCGAGCTGCCGTTCGAAAACGCCAGGGCGCTCACCGACCACGGCTCATATCCGTTGGGGCGCAATTACCCGGCCACCAGCATCGGCTGGTACCGGCGCGTCTTCGACCTGCCGGCGGCCGATGCGGGCCGGCGCATCGCGCTCGAATTCGACGGCGTGTTCCGGAATTCCATCATCGTGTTCAACGGCCACTACCTCGGAACGGCCATGAGCGGATATGCGCCGTTCAGTTTCGACGTCACCGATTGGGCCACCTTCGGCGGCAAGAACGTGCTGGTGGTGCGGGCCGACGCCACGCTCGGCGAGGGCTGGTTCTACGAAGGCGTGGGCATCTACCGGAACGTGTGGATCGCCAAGACCAACCCGGTGCACGTGGCGCACTGGGGCACTTTCGTGCGCGCGGAAGTGCGCCCCGGCGCGGCCACGGTGAAGATCACGACGGAAGTGGTGAACGACAGCGACTCGACCAAGGCTTGTCGCATGGTTTCCCGAATCCTGGGTCCCAGCGGGAGCGCGGTGGCGACTGTCACGGCCTCGCCCATCCCCATCCCCGCGTGGAGCCGGAGGGAATTCGAGCAGCAGGCGGTGGTTAACGGGCCGGCGCTGTGGTCCATCGAAGCGCCCAATCTATATCGCCTGGCGACCACGGTGGAGGCCGGCGGCGCCGCGGTGGACCATTACGAGACGCCGTTTGGTATCCGCTCGGCGCGGTTCGACGCCGAAAAGGGGTTCTTTCTCAACGATCAGCCGGTCAAGATCAAAGGCACGTGCTGCCATCAGGACCACGGCGGGGTGGGTTCGGCGCTGCCCGACCGCATCCAATACTTCCGCATTGCGAAGCTCAAGGAGATGGAGTCGAACGGGCTGCGCACCTCGCACAATCCGCCGGCGCCGGAGTTGATGGACGCCTGCGACAAGCTGGGCATGGTGGTGATGTGCGAGACGCGCATGATGGATGCCACGCCGGAAGGCCTGAGCCAACTGGAGCGCATGATCCGATGTCACAGGAACCATCCGAGCATTGTCGTCTGGTCCCTGGGCAACGAGGAGCCCGAGCAGGGCAACGAGCGCGGCGCGCGCATCGTGGGGGCCATGAAGAGGCTGGCCAAACGGCTCGACGGAACGCGCCCGGTCACGGTGGCCATGAATGGCGGGTACGGCGGCAAGGGCGTATCCAACGTGGTGGACGTGCAGGGTTTCAATTACAACGAGCCGGCCATCGACAAGTTCCACCAGGATTTTCCGGGCAAGCCATTGCTGGGATCGGAGACCGCCAGCACGGTCTCGACGCGCGGCATTTACGAAAACGATAAGGCCAAGGGCTACGTGCGCGCTTACGACACGGAGAAACCGCCGTGGGCGGCCACCGCCGAATTCTGGTGGAAGTTCTACGACGAGCGGCCGTTCCTGGCGGGCGGCTTCGCCTGGACCGGCTTCGACTACCGCGGCGAGCCGACGCCGTATGGGTGGCCGTGCATCAACTCGCACTTCGGCATCCTGGACATGTGCGGCTTTCCCAAGGACAACTTCTACTACTACCAGGCGTGGTGGGGTTCCAAGCCCGTGCTGCACCTGTTTCCGCACTGGAACTGGAGCGGTAAAGAGGGCCAGGAGATCGAGGTCTGGTGCCATACCAACCTGGAGCAGGTGGAGCTGTTTTTGAATGGCCAGAGCCTGGGCGCGCAAAAGGTGGTCAAGAATACGCACCTGATGTGGAAGGTGAAGTACGCGCCGGGCGTGATCGAAGCGCGCGGGTCGAAGGGCGGGCAGCAGGCGCTGACAGCGAAACGCGAAACCACCGGTCCCGCGGCCAGAGTCGTGCTGCGGCCGGACCGCGCGCGCATCGCCGCCGATGGCGAAGATGTCTCCATGGTGACGGTGGAAGTGGTGGATGCGCAGGGCCGCGTGGTTCCGGTGGCGGCCAACGAGGTGAGCTTCAAGGTATCCGGCGGCGGCAAGCTGCTGGGGGTGTCGAACGGCGACCCCAGCAGCCACGAATCCGACAAGGGCGACAAGCGCAGGGCGTTCAACGGGCTGGCCATGGCCATCGTGCAGGCGGGCAAGCAGGCGGGCGAGATGCGAGTGGAGGCGTCTTCGCCGGGGTTGGAAAGCGCCGTGGCAATGGTGGTGTGCGAGCCGGCGAAAGGGCGGCCGGCGGTGGGGTAAGTGTAGCGCCGCGGTATGATAGAAGTCAGGGTGAGGGGTATCCAGATGCCACTTGCCCCTAGTTTGGCCGCATGAAAACGATAAGCTGGCTGGTCTCGGTCGGGTTGCTTGCATCCGCTGGAAGGGTGATCAATTTCGACAACGGACCGCTTGGCCAGACCCCGCCCGGGTGGACGGTGGCCATGACCAATCGCGGTGGCGCACCGCGCTGGGAGATCCGCAAAGATGGGAGCGCGCCGACTCAACCATACGTTTTGGCCCAGGTTTCCAACGACCCCACGGGTGACCGGTTCCCGCTGGCGATTCTCGACAATGTGAGCCTCCGCGATTGCGACGTCAGCGTGCGGATCAAACCGGTGGCGGGGCGCCAGGACCAGGGAGGCGGCCTGGTGTGGCGCTACCGGGACGCCAACAACTACTACCTGGCCAGGGCCAACGCGCTGGAAGAGAATGTGGAGTTGTATAAGGTGGAAAATGGCCGGCGAATTTCGCTGGCGCCGGGAGTCAAGCACGACATTCCTTCCAACGGCTGGAGCATTCTGAAGGTATCGGTCCGCGGCAACCGTTTTCAGGTGTACGTGGACCATCGCCGCATTTTGCAGGGCTGGGACAACACGTTCGCGGCCGCCGGGAAAGTCGGCCTGTGGACCGTGGCGGACTCAGTCACCTACTTCGACGATTTCCGGGTGTATCCGAAGTGAGAAGCGTTCAGCCATGCGTGGCGGCTTCGCGGGAAAGCACCGGCAAGCCCCAGCCCTATTTCCGCGCGGCGTAAGTCTTGGTGAAGTTGTTGCGGGTATTCGTCACGCTGAATGTTCCGTCCGATTGAGCGGACACCTTGATCCAGAATGCCGGGCCCGTGTGTTCTCCGCGGCCACCACCGGCCCGGCCACCCGTTCCGGGAGCACCCGGCGCGCCTGGGCCCAGTCTGCCAGCGCCTGGCTGTCCAAAAGTGGGCGGAGGATTCAGCAGCACGTTCGCCATGGTCGCATTGTCCTCCATGTTGGCGATGAAGAGCGCCGGCGTGTTGTACTCCAGGCCGGCCGCGTACGCCCAGTGGAGCTGCCAGATGTCTTCGAGGCCGGGCGATGTGTACAGCGTCCGCATGGTTTGAATGGCGCCGCCTTTGCGCGTGCTGTTGTGCATGATCGCCACTCGCGGCTGTAATCCGTGTACCAGCGCGGGCGAGCCCGATTGGTCGATTCCGTGATGCGAGGTGAGGTAAAGATCCACCGTCCCAATGGGGTTATCCGGGCACATCAACTCCTGCTCCTTGTTCCAGGTGAAGTCGCCCAGATTGATGGTACGGAACTTACCGTAGGTGAACACCAGGCCCACCGACATGGGGTTATCGGGGTCCACGCGCGACTCATCCCGCGGCACAAAGCCGGCGCAAGCGGGATTGGGTTTGCCGCCGCCGGGAAGCGGCGTCTTCAGCACCTCGCCGTTGGACGTCACCACCGCCACCGTCACGCCGTCGAACGGAATCGTGTCACCGGGCTTAGCTACCATGTGTTTGGCCTTGGCGTACAGCGCGGCGTACATTTTCTGGAATCCCGGCACCTGCTCTTTCGGCTCCGAGGTGGGGCCATGATCGATGAATTGGACCATCGGAATCTTCGTGGCCAATTCCTCCAGGCCGCCTACATGGTCGCCGTGGTAGTGCGTCAATACCATGTGGTCGATCCGCTTCACGCCGGCCGCTTGAATGACGGCCATAATGCGGGCGACATCGCGGCCGCCGGGGCTGCCGGTATCCATGAGGAGCGACTCGCCGGTGGGGGCAACATACAGCGTCGAGTGCCCGCCCTCGGTGTCGATGAAATAGATGTCGAGAGTCTTGGACGACCTGCTCTGTGCGCTTCCCACCGCCGCAGCCAGGGCGAGGGTCAGCAAGAACGCGAATGTCCTGCGCATTTCAGTATGCCTTCTTTCCGTAAGATTGGATTCCAATCATAGCAACCAGCGAGGAACGGCAGGTGGCGCCGGCGGCGGAACGCCCGATGCGGGTCTTGCCAGCCGGCTTTCCGCTCATATGCCGGTCGGTCCGTGCTGCGCCCGGTTCATGATGTTGTCCGCCAGCGCCTGGGGGGCGTCGACGTTGCGGATGGTCAGGCGGCTAGTCTCGCCCGCGGTCTCGATGGAGAGATTCCCCACGTTCCACAGGCGCTGTGCCAGCCGCTGGTCCACGCGCACATCCTGCACCTTGGAAAGGTGAATGTTGCGGGTGGATCTGGACATGATTCCGACCTCATAGCGCAGCCGGTCGTCGGTCACCACCGCCTTGATAAACTGGCGGCGAAGCCAGCGCTCGGCCGGCCACAGCAGCACCAGCGGAGCGGCGATAGGCACCCAGGTCAGCGCCTCGTTGTGGCGCCATTTTGCCAGGTACGCGATTTCCACCACCAGCACAACGATGGCCGCCAGGATTGCACCTGCCTTGATGAACTTGGCGGTGGGCCGAACGACGAGTTCTTTCACGATATCATCCTCCCGAAGCGGTTATTGTACCGCGCCGGTCATGCCGCCCTGCGGGGTGGCGGGGTTAAAGTCTCTCACCGTCAGCGGTAGCGATAGAGCTTCACTCGCTGGATGCTGCCGTTGCGGCTGTTGCCGCCGCCGAGCCGCAAAAACTTCCCCTGGCCGTTCTCGTCGCCGCTCAGCCTGCGTCCGGGAACCCAGCGGCCGTCCACGTACGTGCCTTCGTCGATGGAGAGGATGCCGGCGATGGGGGCGCCCGGAGTGTTCGAAGAGAATGTAACCTCCACCGTGCATTTGTGTAATCGGTGCTGTTCGTGAGACAGTCTGTTCAGGTGGTCGAACGGCCATCGTAGTTTATCCGCTACGCTCGTAGGCGAGCACTATACGGGCCCACGGGGTTACACCCTCCGGGTCTTTAATATTATGCCCACCAAAATCTGCGTGATGCTCGATGGCGGCTATGTCCGCGCGTTGTGCAAGCAGACCAACAGGCCACCGAAAGACCCTGCGTATATTGAAAAGATCGCCAAGGCATGCCAAGCCCAGGACAAGGTAATTCACCGGATCATGTTCATATGATTCAGCGGGCTTCACGGGAACGGCGAGGCAGCCGGTGTCGGGACAGGTGAGGCAATTCACCGCGAATGACAGATGGCTGCATGAGTTGTCCTATTCGGCATCGACATCGCAAATCTCTCCGCAAATCGCTCCGTTGACGTGATTGCCTTAGCCACGAATGACACCGACTCCATTCCGGCCCTGAAGCATGCCCGGCACTCGGGGCTTCAAATCGCGCTCATCTGCTTTCCTGGATTCAGGCCAGCGCCAGAACTCCTCGCTCATGCCGATTTTCGCCGCGAGATTCAGTGGCCGACCTGACGGCGTCCCCGGCGAAACATCACACGGACATCACCCGGCACGAATCCGTAGACGGTGTTTGGCGGTTCTGGCGAATGGTCCCTAGCGGGCAACCATTATATCCCCCGACCGCCCACTCCCCCGATTTGTGCGAAAATAGGGGAACACTTGAGTTTGTGCAGGACCACCCCCGGGGTAGGCGGTCGGAAAGGCGTGTTGTGAGCGACAAAGCCGAGACGCCGTTTGACAGTATCGAGGGTTCTCACGAGTATGTGGCTATGCTCGCCGAGGCTCTGGACGAAGCCCGGCGCGATGTGGAGGCGGAAATTGCGGCCGCGGAGCACGAAGGCGCAATCCGCCGCAAGGAGGCGCTGCTCCTGGTTTCCTATAATCTGGCCAAGCTGAATCTCCACATCACATCCAGCCGCAGGATCCTGAACGATCTGCGGTCCCTCCGGCGATTGCTGCTGGCGGAACGCGGTCTGCCCGTGGAAGGCGAAAAGGCCGAAAGCGCGTAGGGGCTGGGCCCGCCCGGCCCCTACCGGTTGACACGCGCATCCTCCAACGCGTACCATTCAAGGAGTTGTTACGCGCACTCCGTAGCAACACCTGAGAGCGGTGGTTTGTGGGGGACCTCCGATGACCTTTCGGATCGGTGAAAAAGTGGTGTATCCCAACCAGGGTGTTGGGACCATCGAGAATATCAGCACACGCTCCTTTGGCTCCGCGTGCGAAAAGTTCTATCTGCTTCGCTTCGGATTGGGCGGCATGACGGTGTTGGTGCCGTTTTCAAACGCCTCCAACGTCGGACTGCGGAGAGTGACCAAAGACCGGGAGATTTCGCGCATCCTTTCCTTTCTCTCCAACGGCTGGTGCGCCATCAGCCGCGATTGGAAGGTGCGCTTGAAGCAGAATCGCGAGAAACTGCAAAGCGGCGATCTTCTCCAAGCCGCGGAGGTCTTCAAGAGCCTCTTGCAGATTCAAATCGGCAAGCCGCTCTCGTTTCACGAGAAGGGGCTGTGCGACCGCGCGCGCCATATGCTGGCATCGGAAATCTCCATTGCGCGGAATGTGCCGGAGGTCCGCGCCGTCAAGATGCTCGAGCGCGCTCTGGCCAAGGCGGGGATCGCTCTGCCGGCGAAGCCGTGAACGTGCAGAATCTGCCATCGCGGATGCAAAATCCGCACGGCCCGTCATTCCATAGTTGACGATTCGTTGGGGCGTGGAATCGGCAACCCGATTGCTCATCTGAGGGAGAGTCGAGTGCTCGTCCACAGGAGAAATCGCCATGCACGAGGAACACCGGAAAGCCGCCGAACTGCACGAACTGGCAGCGCAGGCCCATCGTACCGCCGCCGAGCATAACGAGAAAGGGGACGGCGTGGCCGGAAGCTGGCATGCGCAACGAGCGCTGGAGTACTCGGATCACGCTTACAAGCTGGCCCGGGAAGCGCACAGCAAGTCGGGACAAATGAGGCCTCTCTAATGTCTACTCGCTATAACCACGGATCGCACTACGAGAATCATCAACGAGCCGCCGAGTTGCACGATAGTGCCGCCCACGCTCATCGTAGGGCCGCGGAAGCCCATGAAAAACAAGATCACCAGACCGGGCAAGAGCTCTCCAGGCAAGCTCTTGAGTACTCCCAAAAAGCTCACCAGCATACCGAGCAGGTACACCGGGAAGCGGTGAATGAACACGGCATCGCCACCTTTGGGCACGAGGAAATCGCCGCGCTGGCCTATAGCCTATGGCAAGCCAGAGGCTGTCCGGAGGGATCTCCGGAAGAAGACTGGTTCCAGGCCGCGCAAGAATTGCGGGCGCGCGGAGAAAGTCTCCCCAAGTGATGGCGCGCCCGAGAGGATCGAAATCCATGAAACGCTTCTATTTATTCTCTTTCCCAATGCGGGCCGTTCTGTGTGCGGCGCTGCTTCTTGTACCGATGGGCGGACTACTGCTGGCCCAACAGGCTCCGGAACTTCCCCCTCCCGGCCAGACGCTGACGCCCGATCAACTCGACGATCTGGTGGCGCCCATCGCACTCTACCCGGATCCGCTGGTCAGCCAGATCCTGGTGGCGTCCACCTATCCGCTCGAAGTCGTCGAAGCCTTGCAGTGGCTCCAGCGAAACCCGGGCATCACCGGCGCCGCTCTGACGCAAGCGGCCGAGCAGCAAAACTGGGACCCGAGCATACAGGCCTTAGTGGTCTTTCCGGACCTCGTCAAACGGTTGAACCAGGACATTACGTGGACCACCAATCTGGGAAACGCGTTTCTGAGCCAGCAGGCCGACGTGATGGACGCCGTACAGCGCATGCGGCTCAAGGCGCGGCAGGCGGGGAAACTGTCTTCGACGCCTCAGCAGACCGTGACCACCACCAACGAGAACGGGCAACCCTTCATTGTGATCGAGCCCGCTAATCCGCAAATGATGTACCTGCCCAATTACGATCCCGCCTACTTCTGGGGTCCGCCGCTTTATTATCCGTATGCGGATTGGTTTTACGGTCCGTTCATAGGGGGCGGTTACTGGGGATTTGGAATGGGCATCCCGATGGGATTCTATTTTGGCGGCGGCTGGGGCGGCTGGGGCGGCTGGGGTTGGGGTTTCGGCTGGGGCGGCCACAACATTATGGTCAACCACAACTTCATTCACCGCTACAATTTCAACTCCCGCGGTATCGGCAGCCTGAATGGAACCAGCGCATGGTCCCACGATGCCTCGCATCGCCTGGGCGTGCCGTATGCAAACGCTGCCGTGGCCAACCGTTACGGAGGCAACGTGCGCCAAAACCTGCGATCGCGCGCAACTGCCGCACAGGCGCAATCTCGAGGCGCCAGATCCCAAACCGGAGCCGAGCGAATAGGCAATCGGCAGATTGCGCGGAGCGCACCTGCGCGGAACCGTAACGCTTTCGGCGGCGTTCGGGAGGGCAGCGCGGCGCGGATCGAGAGCGACCACGGGTACTCCAGCCTGGGGCCCGCCCGCAGCGGCGGCGGAGGCGCCATGCGCGGTGGTGGTGGTGGCGGCGGCGCCATGCGTGGTGGCGGCGGAGGCGGAAACCGCGGTGGTGGACATCGATAGGAGCGAAAATACCATGGCGAAAATCAATTCTATTGACTCGAAAAACAGCCCCCATCGGCTGGCGTGGCTTTTCACCGCCGGGCTGGCGGTTGGGGCAACTCTATTGACCGCCGCCCCCAAGGACGGCCAGCGCACATTCGCGACGCCGCAAGAGGCCGTTCAGGCCACGATTGATGCCGCGGAGCACAATGACACGGCGGCCCTCCTCCAGATCTTCGGACCCGAGGGCAAGGAGATTGTCGAATCCGGCGACGCCGCCGAAGACAAGGAGTCTCGCGCCGAGTTTGCGCGCTCGGCTCACGAAAAGCTCCGGATTGACGAGGACCCCTTGACGCCCGACAGGGCGACCTTCACGGTAGGGGAACAGGAGTGGCCCTTTCCGGTCCCGGTGATTCGCAAGGACGGAAAATGGCAACTGGATTCGGCCAGCGGGAGGGTCGAGATTCTCGCCCGCAGGATTGGCAGGAACGAATTGAACGCCATGGAGGTTTGCCGGGGCTACGCGGAGGCGCAATTGGAATACGCCGCCACGGCGCACGACGGAGATCGTGTCCTGGATTATGCGCAGAAGATCGCCGCCACGCCGGGCAAGCAGGATGGGCTGTATGTGGAGGGCGCTCCCGATCCCCTGGTTTCGCGGGATTTCGCCGAGGCCGCGGCCGCCAATCCGGCAGGGGGCAAGAAGCCGGAACCCTTCCACGGATACTACTTTCGAGTGCTGAAATCGCAGGGGCCGGATGCTGCCGGAGGCGCGTTCGACTATGTGGTGAAAGGCAAGATGATTGGCGGCTTCGCGCTGGTCGCCTGGCCCGCGGAGTATGGCGTGTCCGGAATCCTGACCCTTCTCATCAATCACGAGGGAGTGGTTTACGAAAAGGATCTGGGGGCCACCACCCCCGTCGCAGCCCGCCAGATGACGCGGTTCAATCCCGACAAATCCTGGCGGCCGGTGGTCCTCGAGTAGTCCGTTCGGCATGAGCGTCAACTCGAAGGTTTAACTGGTGGGCAGCGAATCGCTGGAAGCGGCGCTCTCGGCGTTGCGTGTGCATGGCCGGTTCGTCGCCCGTGGCAGCATCTCCGGCTACAACCAGGGAAAACCGCGCCCCGGCCCTTCCAATCTATTCAACATCCTCACCAAACGGCTCACCATCGGGACGGACCGGTCTGTGGTATAGTGTGGGCTGAAAAGCTTTTGGACACCACCGGAACGCGGGAGTAATTCAGCGGTAGAATGCCAGCTTCCCAAGCTGGACGTTGCGGGTTCGAGTCCCGTCTCCCGCTCCATATTTTCAATTACTTAACGCCACCCAAGTCTTGCTCTGCGCGGTTCATTAGTAACCGTAGATCTGCAAGTGAAGCGCTTTGGGAGCGCCGGCCGCCAGTCGAAAACCTTGCCCGGACTCGTTCTTGATGGCCTTGTTCGGGGCGTCGTAATTCAGCATGATGTCGTCGCCGTTCAGACGGCGTCCCGGCACCCAGCGTCCGTCCACATACGCGCCTTCCTCGAGCTTCGCAACCGCGGCCGGCGACGGCCCCGGGCCATTGAACGTGGCTTGCACCCCGCTGCCCAGGATCGTGTAATCGTCGGGTCCGGTGGAAATCACGATGGCGTACGAGGAGGGCTGCGCGTTTTGGTTGGCGCCGGCAGCCGGCGCCGGCCCCCGCATCCTCCCCATTGAAAATGCGAACGTGTAGTTGCCCAGTTTCACGGTTTCCGCGGGGTGCTGGGCGTTTAGCGAGACTGCTTTGATGGCGCCCTTGGCTTGCGCCTCGAGAATCTCCGGGGCCGCCTGGGCCAGCAATCCGTACGCCTGGGCCAAGGGCGTGGAAGCGTCCGCCTGGCGCTCGATGCCGAAGGGCGAAATCCCCATCGCGGCGTGGTTTCCAATGGCGTAGAACGCATTCGCGGCATCTCCGCGGGTTTCCGGAATCCACAGCGGATTCCCGGAGCGGTCGTACCACGCGCACCATTCCGCGAAGTTCGGCAGGTAGATATCGGGCGCGATGATGTCGATGGCCGGCGCGCCCTGCTGCCACACGTTCAACTTGATGGGCAGCGCACCGCCGCTCGAGTACTCGCCGATGGCCGGGCCCAGGTCCACATTGATGAACATGGGCAGCGCATACTCGGCCTTGCCGGCTTTGGCTACCTGGTCGACGTAGAGTGCGTAGTACCAGGCCATGAAGATCTCGTTGGTCATGGGCTGGTTGCCGAACACTTCGGCCCACGTTCCGGACGTTTTGCCTCCGGCCGCTTCCCAATACTGGCGGAACTCGGAGACCAGGTTCTGCTTGTTCTTCACCATGTAGTCCATGAGTTGCTTCGGCACCGGGGCGTCGAAGGCGGCCTTGGCCTCGGGCACCTGGTCGCGCGTGGCTCCCGGGCAACCCACTTCGTTCTCCACCTGCATCATGATCACGGTGTGGGCGTCCCCATCCACTTCGCGGATGTGGCGCATGAGCGCGGCGAACGCGTTGGCGTCCGCCTTCCAGTTGGCTTCCTTGAAAACCGAAAGGTAGGTGATCGGCTGCCCGCTCTCCGGCAGAAACAGCGGATACTGCTTCTGGTTTTTCTTCACCCACAGCGGCGTATAGCTGGACTCGCCATTCTTCCAGCTTCCAAACCACAGGAAGATCAGGTGCAGGTTGTTCCGGCGGGCCTCGCGAATGGCGCCGTCCACCAACGCAAAGTCGAACTTGCCCGGTTGCGGTTCGACCAGTTCCCAGGTGACCGCCGCCAGGACCGTGTTCATGTTGGCCGCGGCCAGCTTGGGCCAGTACGGCTCCATGTACTCCATGCTGGAGGAAGCCGAATTGGTCAGCTCGCCGGCCAGGATCAGGAACGGGCGGCCGTCCACGATCAACTGGGTGGCCTGGCCGCGTTTCTCGAGGTGCGGAATGGAAGAGGTGGAAACGGACTGGGCATCCGCCATGCCGAGACCGAACAGCGCCACCGCGCACGGCAACACGTATCGAAGTTTCATTTGTCAACACGATACCGCCCGGCGCGGTTTTGCGCAATAATCGGGGCATCGCACCGCGCACCATGTGGATCTTCTCAACCCTTCTCCTGATCTTTGGAGTGAGCCAGCTCTATTGGGCCTGGCGCGGCTATTCGTTGGCCGCGACGCGCATCCGGTCGCGCGCGCCGCGGTGGGCCGTGTGCGGGGCGGTTCTGGCGGCCTACGTGGCCTTATACCAGCTTAACTTCGGCGTCTGGCGCGAACCCGAAACGCCCGTGCGCCTGACGCTCCGCGAGGCGCTGCTGGCCGCGCCGTTCCTTTGGTGGGCCGCCAGCTCGGCGATCGCTTTTTTGGTGGCGATGCTGTTCGCCATCCCCAGAGGCATGGTTGGCGGCGCGCGCTGGCTGCTCGCCAGGCGGCGCCGGGCGGGCCCGGAAATCCAATCGCCGGCGCGGCGGCGGTTTTTGGAACGAACCGCCGCCGTGGCCACCGGCGCGCCCTTCGTGGCTGGAACCTACGGCCTCCTTTACGGGCGGCTGAACCTCCAGGTGACGGCGCAGGCCATCCGCCTGCCACGCCTGCCGCGCGCCTTCGAGGGATTCCGCATCTGCCAGCTTTCCGACATTCACATCGGCCCGTTCATGCCCGCCGAAGAAATCCGCAAATACGTCGCCATCGCCAACGCGCAAAGAGCGGAGACGATCGTGCTCACGGGCGACTTCGTCACCTTCGACCCCAATACGCAGGAGGCCGCCGTGGACGCTCTGCGCGGCCTGCGTGCGCCTTTCGGCGTCTACGGCAGTCTGGGCAACCACGATGCCTGGGCGGGCGTCGAGGAATCGATCACCGAACTGTTCCGCCAGACGGGCGTGCGGATTCTCCGCGGCGCCAGCGTGCCCATCGCCCTTCGCGGCGAGTCCTTGAACCTGATCGGCGTGGATTTCCAGAGCGCACGCGGCTTTGGGCCGTCGCCACCCGTCAAGCGCCTTCTGGGGAATATCGAGGGTCTCGTCGACCGGGATCGGGTCAACATTCTGCTCAGCCACAATCCCGATACGTTCGACCGCGCCGCCGAACTGGGCATCGATCTCAGCCTGGCGGGACACACGCACGGCGGACAGGCCGCCCTGGAATTCATCAGCCCGGAGCTCGCTCCCAGCCGCCTGGTGACGCCGTACGTTGCGGGTTGGTTCCACAAGCCGGGTGGTCAACTGTACGTCAATCGCGGCATCGGCACCATCTTCATTCCGATCCGCGTCGGCGCGCCGCCGGAGATCACCATCTACTCCCTTTCGCGGGGTTGAAGGCGTTGTATTCTAGACGCTGTAGGAGGGTCTCTTCACCATGACCATCGATCGCCGTAAATTCCTGTGCCGGTCCGCCGGCCTGGTGGCCGCGGCCGCCATTCCCGCGCCAGCCAAGGTCGCGCGGGAACCGGGAGTCAAGCTCAAGCTGGGACTGAACGCCTACTCCTTCGACAGGCCCCTGCGCGAGGGCAGCATGACGCTCGCGGATGCCATTCATTTCTGCGCGCAACATGGTGTGGACGCCCTGGACCCAACCGGATACTACTTCCCCGGTTATCCCAAAGTCCCGGCCGATGACTACATCTACAACCTGAAGCGGACCGCCTTCGTCAACGGCGTCGCCATCAGTGGCACCGGCGTGCGCAATAACTTCGCGGTGGCGGACGAAGCCGCGCGCAACAACGACGTGCAGATGGTGAAGGACTGGATCGTGGTGGCGAGCAAACTGGGGGCGCCGGTGATCCGCGTCTTTTCCGGCGGGGCGCCTCCCACGGGGCAGAGCTTTGACGAAACGCTGAAGTGGATGGTGGCCGATTTCAGAGAATGCGCGGAATTCGGCAAGCAGCACGGCGTGATGGTGGGGCTCCAGCAGCACAACGACTTTCTCAAAACGGCGGCGGAGACCATCCGCGTGATTGACGCCGTGGGGTCCGACTGGTTCGGCTGCATCCTGGATATCGGCAGCCTGCGCTCGGGCGACCCGTACGCGGAGATCGCGAAGTTGGTGCCCTACGCGGTGTCGTGGCAGATCAAGGAAAACGTCGGCCGCAACGGCAAAGACGAGCCCACGGACCTGGCGAAGATCAAGGCCATCATAGATCGTTCCGGCTACCGCGGCTACGTCCCGTTTGAGGCGTTGGGCGGCGGCGATCCGCGCGTGAGGGTGGCGAGCTTTCTGGGGAAGATCCGCCAAGCCTTCGGGTTGTAGCCGCGACTGGGGTTCATTCCGGATGGGAGCGCGGTGAGCCCAGCAGCCTGTCCAGATAGATGGACTTCATCTGCCGGCTGGCCATGATCTGTTTGACGGGGGGGAGCTTGAGGACGGCGCCCAGGATGGCGGCCATGGCCCGGTGATTCCAGTGGGCCTGGTTGTCGAAGATGAGGTTCTGGAGCTTGCCGCGTTCGATGGCCATGAGCACTGTGCGATGGGCGGTCGTGACGGGGGTGATGACGCGTTTCGCACGAGAGCGGAGGGACAAGGCGTTCCGGGTACAGACGCGGACGCACACGCCGCAGCCCAGGCAGAGATCCTGCTGGAGCTTCGCCTGCTTGCGTTTGGGCTGGCGGGGATCTCCGGCTGAGACGAGGCCCATGGCCTCCACCGGGCAGGCCTCCACGCACTGTCCGCAGCCGTTGCAGTTCGCCCGATCCACCTCGGGCAGGAAGTTGGTGGTGGCGATGGGGCTGAGGAGCGCGAAACGCTTGGCGGCCAGCAGGGCTTCGCAACAGCAGCCGCAGCAGTTGCAGATGAAGGCGACCTGCTCCCGGACGTTTTCGCCGAATTGGACGAGGTTGCGGCCCAGGGACTCTTGCAGCAGGTTCATGCCCTCCTGGACGTCCACCTGCCGGGCGATGCCGTGCTTGATGAGGGAGCAGGCGGTGCTGTTGAAGGTCATGCAGTTGTCCAAGGGGTTGCCGCAGGCCTTGTGCACGTGCTCCATCTTGTGGCGGCAGTAGCACGTCCCTACGCCTATGTGGGAGGCGGTGCGGATCACGTGGGTGGCCCGTTCGTAGTCCATCACCTGGAGGGCCGCGCCGGCGCCCAGGGCGCTCTCGTTCACGAAGACCCGCCCCATGCGCGTCTCCCCGCGACAGAGGAGGTCCTTCACGAAATCCTCCTCGACGTTCAGGTACTGGTAGTAGAGCTCCGCCAGCAGCTTCTGGTCGTAACCGTTGCCCACGCGCATCATGGAGAACTCGAAGAATCCGGCCATGGGCGGCGGAAGCACGAAGAACCGCTCCTCGCCCAGCTCGAGGTCCAGCAGCATTCCCCGGGAAGCCAGGTTCTCCAGAGTCGCCAGGGCCTGGGCCACCGGCTGCTTCCAGTTGCGGGCAGCGGCGGTGGCCGTGAATGGCCTTAGGGGAAGCAGCGCCACCAGGGCCGCTTCCTCCCGGGTGAATAGCAACTGGAGAATTCTGAAGAGCAGCTCCGTGGGCGGAGCCCCCTGGGGGAACAGGTTCAGCCGGTCGGAAAGGCGCTGGTAGCTTTGCCTGAGGGCGATGTGGGACATGGCTGGGGCGAATCAAGCGGAGCAACACTTCATGCCGGCCGTGGCGAGGGCCGTCCGCACCGCCGCTTTACTGGCCGGCTTTCGCCTGTTGCGCCTTGGCGGCTCTGACCCTGGCCCACCGCTCCTTGGTCGCGGCGATGATTCTTGCCATACCTGCTTTGCTGATCCGGCGTTTGCGCTTGGGTGGTTTCGGCGTGGCTGGCGCCGATGGTTCAGCCGCCTTTTTGGAAGCAGCCCATCTTTTGCGTTGCGCTTCGGCAATCGCTTTTCTACCAGCGGCACTCATCTTGCGCCGCTTGGGCTTCGGCGGCTGCGGCGCGGCGGCGGTTTCGGTGGCGGGGCCAGACAGCATGGCCCGAAGTTCCGCAATTCTGGCGTCGATGCGGGTCTTCTGGAATTCGTAGCCGCCGATGGCGGCGGCAATGATCTCGGCTGTGAGTTTTTGTTTTGGCATGTCGGCCTTTCGTAACATCCACCTTACCGCAATTCTCCCGCCCGGGAGTAGATCTTTGCCTCGTTGTGATAGCTCGATCGCTCAAATGCTCACCGGCGCGGGCGGGCTGGCAGCGATAATGCCCGAAGAAGAGACTGAAAATCGGGGGGTAGTTCGCAGTCGATCGAGACGCTCTCTCCCGAGCGTGGATGAACGAACTGAAGGTTCGCCGCATGAAGAGCGACGCGGGCAATTCGCCGCTCCGACGATTCCGCCAAGTTGTATTTTCTGTCACCGACGACCGGATGGCCGATCGCTCGAAACTGCACCCGGATCTGATTCTGCAATCCCGTCGCCAACGCCACCCGGACCAGCGAAGCGCCCCGGAGAGGGCGTTCGACCCAATACCGAAGTTCCGCACGAGCCGCTTTGGAGTCGCTCTCCGTGCGCAAGGTTTGAAACATTCCTTCACGTCGAAAGTAATGAACGAGCGTCCCTTCCTGGGCGCCGGGACGCCCGCGAACTACCGCGAGATACTGCCGGATGGGAGTATGGGCGAGAAACTGTCGAACGAGTATATCGCGATCCGGCGCGGTTTTCGCAAAGAGCAGAACCCCGGACGTAAAACGATCGATGCGATGCACGACCAAGGCTCGTTGTCCCTTCAGTTTGAGTTTTGCGGAGAGAAGAGACCAGGCGGATGGAGTATCGGAGCCCTTGACAGGCACGGCCGGAAGTCCGGCAGGTTTATCGAGGACCACGACGGCATCGTCTTCGTAAAGCACGAGAAGCTCCCGTGAGAAACGAGGCTGCCGCCGATCCTGGTGGTCCGAAAAGCGACTCCGCTTTCCTGAACGGCTACCGCCCTTTGGTGGAAGTTTCTTCATCTGCCCAGCGGCTGATCGTGTCTTTCCAGGTTATAGCATAGACTGGCTGCGATCCCTGCTTATCCTACGCACCGTGGAGCAGGCGTTTCGCCTGTCATGCCGGTATTCGTAGCGGCATTCTTCGAAGAACGTCGGCAAGGACGCCGACGTGGCAGCCTGAAAGGCCGCTCCACGGAGTGGATATGGCACATTCCTTACGCCGCACGGCACTAGAGGGATCGGCGTTAGACAACGCGAGCACGCCGAAGATACAATGCAACTTGGCTCGAACGCCGGGGCGCTCCTGGTGCGACCTCGACGCCACCGGGCTACACGCTGTCGAATTGGATCTCATATGAAAATCTCACCCTTTCACCCGCGCCGTTGGGCCGTTGCGGCGACACCGGTCCTTCTCGTCCTCGTTGGCGCGCTGGTTTCCAGCGCGCAGATCGATCTGACCGGCTATTGGGCCTTCCGTGTCAAGGACGGAGGCGTGAACTTCTTCCAGTTGCAGCAGACCGGCGACAACGTCGCCAGCGTTCCCAGCGCCGGCCGGGGCGGCGGCCGAGGAGGAACGCTCGCCGGCACGCTGCGTGACGGCAAACTGCACCTGGTGACGACGTTCAACACGCCCGTCCCGGCTCCGGCGGCGGCTGCCGGCCAGTCCCCTGCCCCGCCCCCGGCGCGGCGCGAGACGGTCTACGACGGTGTGGTCGAGAATGCGAATAGGATCGCAGTCACGATGCAAGGCACCGGCCGCGACCCTTTGAAGGGCACTTTCGAACGCGTCACGCGCGAAGAGGCGTTTCCCGCCCGCATTCCCCTGCCGGAACTGCGCGACGTGCCGGACAACGGCCTGGCGCGCACTCCCCCCATGGGCTGGAACAGTTGGAACAAGTTCCAGGATGTGTTCGACGACGCCACGGTCCGGCAGATGGCCGACGCCATGGTATCGAGCGGCATGAGTAAGGCCGGCTACACCTATATCGTGGTGGACGAAGGCTGGACCAGCGGGCGCGATGCCAACGGCAATATCGTGGGCAACGGCAAGTTTCCGAATATGAAAGCGCTGGCCGACTATGTCCACTCCAAAGGCCTGAAGATCGGGATCTACTCCTCGCCGGGGCCGCAATCGTGCAGCGGGAAAATGGGCGGCGGATACCAGGGCAGCTACGGACACGAGGAGCAAGATGCCCGGACGTTCGCCGACTGGGGCTACGATTACCTGAAATACGACTGGTGCAGCGCCGGCAGTGTCTATGGATCGACCCGCGAAGAAGAGCGGGGCGCCTATCAGAAAATGGGCGAAGCCCTGCTGAAAACGGGACACCCCATGGTCTATAGCCTGTGCCAGTATGGCGCGGCCGATGTGTGGAAGTGGGGAGCGAAAACGGGAGGCAACCTCTGGCGCACCACGTCCGACATCGCCGACCGCTGGGATTCCATGGAGCGCATCGGGTTTGCCCAGATCGATATCGCCGGCTATGCCCAGCCGGGTCATTGGAACGATCCGGACATGCTCGAAGTGGGTAACGGCGGGATGACGGCCGACGAGTATCGCACGCACATGAGCCTTTGGTGCCTGTTGTCGGCCCCGCTGATGGCGGGCAACGATCTGCGGACCATGACCGAAGAGACAAAATCGATTCTCATGAATCCCGATGCGATCGCCATCGATCAGGACCGGGAGCCGAAGCCGGTCGAGCGGCTTTCGCAGCAGGGAAAATCCGAGGTGCTGGTACGGCCGCTTAGCGGGAACGCTTTCGCGGTCGGTCTCTTCAACCGCGGAGACCAGCCGGCTGAAATCGGTTTCCGGTGGGACGCCCTGAAATTCGACACGGGGCTTTATGGCTTCCGTAGATTGCAGGCGCAGGATCTGTGGAAGCACGAGCCGGTGCAGGTTTCCGGCGATAGTTACACGGCCACGGTCCCGAAGCACGGCGTGGTACTGCTCAGGGTTTCGATCGCCAGTGGACGCGGCGGGGCCTTTCAGGCGTCGCAACCCGCGGCCGGCGGCGGGCCCGCGCCACTCACGGCGGAGCAAGACCACCAGAGATTGATGGATCTTCTCCACATTACGTCTCTCCGGCCCGGGGCCAATCAGAGGGAGCCGCAGGGACCGAATGGCGTGAACTTCGACGAATCCAAGGCCAATCCGTATCCCAAGCTGCCGGACCCGCTGGTGTTGAATGACGGTAAGAAGGTCAAGACGGCCAAGGTGTGGTGGCAGCAGCGCCGTCCCGAGATTGTCGAGATGTTCGACCGGGAGATTTACGGCCGCGTCCCCAAAGACGTACCGAAGGTGAAGTGGGAAGTGGCCAACACCACGAGCGGAACCAACGGCGATGTGCCGGTGGTCACGAAACAACTGGTGGGCCACGTGGACAACTCCGCGTACCCGCGGATCACGGTAGACATCCAACTGACGCTGACCACGCCGGCCAATGCGGAGGGTCCGGTGCCCGTGATGCTGCTGCTGGGCGGGGGCGCGCCGCCAGCGGGCCGGACGGCGCCGCCAGCGGGCGCGGGCGGGCCGGGGCGCGGACCGGCGGGGCCCAGCGCGCAGCAACTGATTCTGGCGAAGGGATGGGGCTACGCCAGTTTGTCCACGTCCAGCATCCAGGCCGACAACGGCGCGGGCTTGACGCAAGGCATCATCGGTCTGGCGAACAAAGGCCAGCCGCGCAAACTGGACGATTGGGGTGCGCTGCGCGCCTGGGCCTGGGGCGCCAGCCGCGCCCTGGACTATTTTGAATCGGACAAGGCCGTGGACGCGCGGCACGTCGGCGTGGCGGGCCACTCGCGCTGGGGCAAGGCAGCCGTCATCGCCATGGCCTATGACCAGCGTTTCGCGATCGTCTACGACAGTTCCTCGGGCGAAGGCGGCACCAAGCTGCACCGCCGCAACTGGGGAGAACTGGTGGAGAACATCGCCGGCAGAGGGGAATACCACTGGATGGCCGGCAACTTCCTCAAGTACGCCGGCCCGCTTCACTGGAACGACTTGCCCGTGGACTCGCACGAACTGGTGGCTCTGTGCGCCCCTCGCCCCGTCTTCATCGGCGCCGGCCGGCCTATCGCTACCGGGGACGGATGGGCGGACCCCAAGGGCATGTTCCTGGCCGCCGTTGGCGCGGGCCCGGTGTACAAGCTCCTGGGCAAGAAGGACCTCGGGACCACGGAGTTTCCGCCCGGGGAAACCGCTCTGATCGATGGCGACGTAGCCTACCGGCAGCATGGCGGCGGGCACACCGACTTACCGAACTGGCCGACGTTCCTGACGTTTGCCGACCGCTACATGAAGGCTCCGCGCGAGCCGAACCCACCCCGGTAGCCGATTGTCGAATGGCCACCGGCATCAAGGCCTTATACTATGAATCGCCGGGCGCCGCGCACGAGTGGCGGACCTGGCGCCGCGATCGGAGGTTGACTATGCCGTCGAGAAGATCCCTCTATACCGCGCTGCTCTGTCTGCTGCCCAGCCCGTGGATCGCTGCGCAGGCGCCGGCCGCGCACATTCGCATCGATACCAACCGCGTGATCGGCGAAGTAAACCCGCACATCTTCGGCAACTTCGCCGAGCACCTGGGCCGCTGTATTTATGGCGGCATCTTCGAGGAGGGCAGCCCGCTTTCCGACGCCGACGGCTACCGAAAGGACGTGATCGAGGCGGTGAAGCCCCTCGGCGTCTCCATCCTTCGGTGGCCTGGCGGAAACTTCGCTTCGGGCTACAACTGGACCGATGGAATCGGCCCGCGCGACCAACGTCCCGCCCGTCCCGATCACGCCTGGGGCGCGCTGGAAACCAACCGCTTCGGCACCGACGAGTTCCTGCGCTACTGCGAGCGCATCGGCGCGGAGCCGTATATCTGCATCAATGCGGGTTTGGGCTCGGCCGACCAGGCACGGCAGTGGGTGGAGTACTGCAACGAGACGCGGCCCACGTATTGGGCCAAGGAGCGGGCCAAGAACGGCCGGGAGAAGCCATGGAACGTCAAGGTCTGGGGCCTCGGCAACGAGATCGACGGGCCCTGGCAACTCGGCCACAAGAACGCGGAGGACTACGCCAGGTTTGCGCTGGTCGCGGCGGTGGCCATGCGGCGGGAGGATGCCAGTATCAAGCTGATCGCCAGCGGCTCCTCCAACTTTGGGCCCAATGCGGACTGGGTTGGCTGGAACCGGACGGTCCTCGACACGCTCAAGGACGAGATCGATTACATCTCGCTGCATACCTACATCGGCAACCCCGAGAGCAATCTCGAGAAGTTTCTCGCTGAGTCGCAAGACCTGGACGAGCGCATCGCGATTGTGGAAGGTCAGATCAAAGCCGCGCGCAACAGCCAGACCCGGCCGCACGCCATCTACATCGCCTTCGACGAATGGAACACCTGGTATCGCGCGCGCAGCGGCACCACGGAATTCGAGATCGCCAGGACCGGCCTGGAGGAGCACTACAACTTCGAGGACGCACTGGCCACCGGCATGTTTCTCAACGCCTTCTTCCGCCACGCCAATATCGTGAAGATGGCGAACCTGGCGCAGTTGGTGAATGTGATCGCGCCGATCTTCACCAACAAGCAAGGGCTGTACTTGCAGACCATCTACTTTCCGCTGCTGGAATACGGAAAGCAGCGCGGCAACTCTTCGTTGGACGTTCAGGTCACCGGCCCAACCTACCGGGCCGGCGACCGCCAGCCGCTCGGCTACCTGGATGTCTCGTCAACCTACAACGCGGCTGACCACGCGGTGTATCTGAACGTGCTGAATCGCAGCGAGAAGACCGATATCGGCGCGCGCATCGACAGCGTCGCCGGCCAGATCGCCAGCCAGGCCGCGGTCTGGGAAATGAATCACTCCGACCTGAAGGCCACCAACGATTTCGGGAGCGAGAAGGTGCGGCCAACCACCAGGACGGCCGCTCTCGCGCTCACTGACAACGGTTTCACTTACTCGTTTCCCAAGCATTCGCTTACCATTCTTCGCTTGGAATTGTCCGCCGCGCCGGCTGTTTCCGCGGGCAAACTGGCGGCGCGTCCGCTCTATCGCGACCCTGCCTTCGACAACCCCACAGACCCCGTTATTACCTACAACGCCGAAACCAAAAGATGGTTCATGTACTACACCCAGCGCCGCGGCGGCGGCATCGCCCTGATCCATGGCAGCAAGATCGGCATGGCCGCATCGGAGGACCATGGCGCCACCTGGAAATACCTCGGCACCGCCGGCATCGCCTATGGCCAGGACCAGCACCCTACCGATTACACCTACTGGGCCCCTGAAGTCATCTGGGTTGCGGGCATGTACCACATGTACCTCTCCTATGTCCCGGGTATCTTCACCGACTGGAACCACCCCCGCGAAATCGTCCATCTCACCAGTAAGGACGACATCAAATGGGACACAGTGGGCAAAGTCGATCTCAAGTCGGGCAAAGTCATCGACCCTTGCGTGATTCAACTGCCGGATGGGAACTGGCGGATGTTCTACAAGGATGAGGAAAAGCCCATGGCCCTCTCCTATGCGGACAGTCCGGACCTTTATAAGTGGGAAGCCAAGGGGAACGCCGTCACCGACCGCAATGGCGAGGGGCCTAAGTGCATTCATTGGCAAGGCAAGTATTGGCTGATTGCCGACACATGGTCGGGACAGGGCGTGTGGTCCTCCGACGATTGCACGCATTGGACGGCGCAGAATGGCGTACTCATCGGCAACCACGGTGACGTTGTCGTCAACGGGGATCGCGCGTGGTGGTTCTACTTCGGCGGGCAATACGGCCGCAATGCCAACATCGACTGGGCAGTCATCCCGGCCCCTCAGTCCGGCGCATCCGCCGCGCCCGCCGCCGCGGCCGTCCCGGGCCGAGGCGGACGAGGCGGCACGGCCATTAACGTCGTCGAACTCAAGGTTATTAACGGCAAACTGATGTACACCGATCCCCACCAGCCCGTTTATATCGACCTCGGCGACCAGCGCGAGCTGGAAAAGTAGCACGCGTTGAATGCTATAGCGGACCCGCTGGTCTCAGCGTTTGGACAATACCTGCTTTTCGTACGACCTGACTTCATCAAACCAGGCCCCGCCCACAGGCACGCCTTTTTTCGCGCAGTAGTAATCCCAGACGGCCGTCCACGGCAGGCTCTTCTGCTCTTCCAGCATCACCAGCCGGCGCGTGAAGTCGCCGGCCAGTTCGGCTTGCTTGAGGGTGCTCGTGGGTTCCAGCAGTGCGATCAACAGCGCCTTGACCATGTTGCGCGCGCCGATCACCCAGGCGGCCACACGATTGATACTGGCATCGAAGTAGTCCAGGCCCACATGAATCTTGTCGTGCAAATGGCCGCTGCGGACCAGCTCTTTCGCGATGTTCTGAAGCTCGTCGTCCAGTAGCACCACGTGGTCGCTGTCCCAACGGACCGGACGGCTGACGTGCAGCAGCAGCCCGGGGCAGAACATCAATACAGTGGAGATCTTTTCCGAAATGACTTCCGTCGGATGGAAGTGCCCGGCGTCCAGAGTCAGCACTTTTTGCCGGGACACCGCATAGGCCAGGTAGAATTCATGCGATCCGACGGTGTAGCTCTCGGCGCCGATGCCGAATAGCTTGGCTTCCACCGCATCCAGGTGAATCTTGGGATCGATGGCTTCCGCGAAGATCCTGTCGAGCGAATCCACCAGGCGTTCTCGAGGCCCGGTGCGATCGGCCGGAATGTCCTTGTATCCATCGGGAATCCAGACGTTGGTCACCGTGGGCGTGCCAAGCTGTCTCCCCATTTCGGCGCCAATCTTACGGCACAAGATGCCGTGTCGAATCCAGAAATCGCGGATGGCGTTGTCCGCGTGCGCCAGGGTAAAGCCATCGGCCGCCTTGGCATGAGAAAAGAACGTGGGGTTGAAGTCCATTCCCAGGTGGTTGTGCTTGGCCCAATCGATCCAACCCTGGAAATGGGCGGGCTGGATCTCGTCGCGATCGACGAACTTGCCGCCGTTCTCCAGGTAACAGGCGTGCAAGTTCAGCCGGTGGGTCCCGGGAATCAGGCTGAGCGCCTTCTCGATATCTCCGCGAAGCTCGCCGACCGACCGCGCCTTGCCCGGATAGTTGCCGGTCGCCTGAATGCCGCCGCCCGAGAGTTGCGCGCCCACTGTCTCGAAACCGCCCACATCGTCTCCCTGCCAGCAGTGCAGGGAAATGGGAATCGATTCGAGCGCCTTCAGGGCGGCATCCGCGTCCACTCCGAGGCTGGCATATTGCTCCTTCGCCGTCTGGTACGTTTGTGTGAGTTTGTCTTCGTTCATTACTTTCTCCTAGAGGCTTTTCTGTCCGAGATACCCGCCATAACCCGCGACCACCGCCGAGGCGATCAACAGCACCAGCCCCGCGGTCAGAAGCACCATGGTCTTCTTACTGGTGCCTTTCCACTCTCCCAGCATGAGTCCCAATACCTGGCTGAACAGAATCATGCTGGCCATCAGAACCGCCCATCCGATGTAAGATGTCGGCCCCATTTGCGGCTCGCCAGTCTTGAAGCAGATGAACTGGGAACACCAGATCGCGCCCGCCACGCCGGCAAAGACCAGGTTCGGAACCACGGGGACGCCTTTCGCGACATAATCGCCCGCGGTCTTGTTCCGGATGTTCAAGACGATACACCAGCCCGCATTCACGATGAACCCGCCCAACAGCACCACCACCAGAACGGGCATTCCAGCCCAGATCGCGGAGGTAGCGGGCGCCATGGTTGATGCGAGTTTCTCAATCGCCGGACCACCTTGCAGGCCGAAGCTCATGGCGGAGCTCATCAGTCCGGAGAAGATCGCCACCATGATCCCCTTCTTGAAATTGAACTCCGCGACAGCCTTCTTCTTCTCCTCCTCCGGCAGTTCGTTTTCCTTGGACATGCCGGCCATGCCGACCAGGACAATGCCGGCCACCGACACCAGCGCGGCGGCCACCGAGACCAGGCCGGCGGATGTCCCGAACATGTTGGCGACGGCTTCTTTCCCCTTGAGCATGGGCGGGATCAAGGTGCCCGCCGCCGAGGTCAGCCCGGCCCCCATGGCCAGTCCCAAGCCGACCCCGAGGTAGCGGATCATCAATCCCCATGTCAGTCCGCCGAAACCCCAGATGGCGCCGCACACCAGGCAATAGGTCAGTTCATCGCCAGGCGCGGCCCTGAGGACCGATAGCACATTCGGGGAAGTCGCCAGTGCGAGAATCCAAGGCACCAGCAGCAGGCCAAATACCGCGTAGACCAGCCAGTAGCTTTCCCAAGCCCAGTTCTTGACCTTCTTGAAGGGCAGATAGAACACGGCCCCGGCCAGACCGCCCAGCATGAAAATCAGAATTCCCATCACGGGATTAACGGCATTCGCTTGCACGGCCATCACCTCGTACGCTTGGCGTCGATCTTCCCGATGTCAAAGGGTAGCGACATTGCTCGCATCTCCGCAAGGTCTTTCGTCGTAGCTGAGGGTGGTTTGAAGCGCAAAACGGCGGGAAGTCCCTGCCGAAAAAAAGCTGCTTTGTTTTCAGCGTTTTTCTGGCGATTTCCGCCTCCAACCCGCAGTGGTGCCGGCAGCCGGGGCGGCCCGGAGTTCCGCGCCACGGAACGAACCGTCCATCACCTCAGCCAGCCCCGCCGAAATCGGTCAGCGCACCCGCTGCCTCACGAGCGTCGCCGTGCCCGACGTCAAGCCCGCCCGTGGCCCCAACGCCGTGGTCCACCACGTCACCTTCATCACGTCGGAAGAGCTTAGGGCGAGTTCCACCTCGCCCTTGGCGCCGTCCGCCGATGCCCAGACCAGCTTGGCTGAGTTTCCACTTGGCGCGGCGCCCTCCGCCCGGAACTCCACCTCCGCGGGAAGAGCCTGGTTGCCGATTCGGTACCGCGCGCGATAGGTGCCGGTCAGCTTCCCATGCTCTTCCACAAGCAGAAGCTCGCTATACAAGGGCGCACTTGGGCCGGCATCCGCCGCGTCCTCCGGCTGCGACGTGTACACCCAGTTCCCCGCCCACGTCCCGGCGCCCGCGCCGCCGGAGCTGGCACGTGGACTCTCCGCCTGGCTTGCCGTCTCCGCCGGCGCGCCGTTCACCACCGCCGAGTCCTTGGCCGTGACGTACCACACGCCCGCCTGCCATCATCAGTCCGGTCAGGATCCAAAGCCAGTGCCGCTGGGCGGCCCGCATCAGGCCCGGCCAGCCACCAGCATGGCGAGCGCCGGCCGCCAGTACCGATCTCTCCCTGATCACTTGCAGCCGCCACGACAGGCTCAGGTAGCGGTGCGCATCGGAGTTCCCCCGGCCCACCTCCGCTGGCGGCAGCCTCCGCCGATGAGTTGCTTCGGAGAGGCTGGCATCGTACGCGCGGCGCTGATCGGGATCCAGCAGCGTATCCAGCATGGCGTTCAGCCGCCTCATCTGGCGCTCCGCCATGGCCTTCACCGCTACATCGGAATGGGCATCCGGGTGCAACATGCGTGCCAGCGTCTTGTATGCCTGGCGTATTTTCGCCGCCGGCGCGTCCCGTGGAATGCCAAATTCCTCGTAGTAGTTCATCTTACAGGCCGCAAGACACTCGCCATCTATACGGTAAACCTAAAACCGCCGAATGAGAAGCCTTCCGCTCCGCCGTCCGACCTCACCGCCAGTCTGAGTGGCGCAGACGATCGCCTTTTGTCGTTTGTGTGGCCCGTGGCCGCGCCGCCCTCACCACTGATCCGTGCGGAATGGCGCCGCGGGCAAGCCCGCCGCGTTGTATAGATTGCAGCCATCCGGGTAGTTGACCCAGGCGTAACGCACGGCCTCCGGCATGGTCACGTCCGGCCGGCTGACGACTACGGTGTCGCCGTCGATCTTGGCGTCGGCGTCCACGAATTGCCGGTCGGCGCCGGAGATCTGGAACCACTTGAGCGGACCGTCCTTCGCTACCAGGCCGCCGCCAAGATGCGTGAACTTGATGCGTATGGTACTGCCCTCGATCGCCATCGATTCGTACACCGGGCCCGAGTACTCGATGTTGCGGTGGTACACGTTGGCCAGCGCGATGCGCATCAGGCGGTCGCCCAGAGGCTCCTTGTTGTGTGGATGCACGTCTTTGGGGTCCCCGATGTCGATGGTGACGGCCAACCCCGTGTTCGGCAGCGAGAGGAGGCCGGCCTGCCCTTCGCGCACCCGCGGATTGTTGCTGATGTTCTGCAACGCCGGGAGCTGCACCGCGTAAAACGGAAAATCGCCTTCTCCCCAGAGCTTGCGCCAGGTCTTCACCAGCGTCTCCATGACGTGAGGATAGAGCGTGATGCCGTTACTTCCACCGACGATGGATTCGCCCTGATACCAGATGGCGCCGCGGATCGCATACGGAATGGCGGGATGGATCATGGCGTTGAACAGAACCGTCGGCTCGTGCTGGTCCCGCGCCGGGTCGCGCTGCTGTCCGCCGCCCCGGCCCGGACGGGCATTGATGGTCTGCGGAGGCTTGGGCGCCTGGTCCGCCGGCGCTTGCGGATTGGTCTTGAAGAACTGTTCCTGCGCGTCGAACTTGTCCAGCATCGGTTTCAGCAGCGGATCGGCGGCCATGGCCTCGCGCGGAATCCAGGCCTCCGCCGTGCTGGCGCCGAACGCCAGAACCAACATGCCCACCGGTACATCCAGCTCCTTTTGCAGGTTGCGCCCGAGAAGATACGCCACCGCGGAGAAGCCCGGCACGGTTTCCGGGCTGCACACCAGCCACTCCCCTTCCGTGACCGGCTGCGGGTCATAGCTGGTGGCCGGCTTCCCCGTGAACATGCGGAGTTTCGGGTAATTGGCGGCTGCGATCTCCTGCTCCTCGTTGATGAGGCCGGCGAAACGGGCGACCTTCTTCGACACCGTGAATTGCATGTTGGATTGGCCCGAGCCGAGCCACACTTCCCCCACCAGGACGTCCTTCACGGCGATCGTGTTGCTGCCCGCGATGGTCATCTCATAAGGACCGCCAACCTGGAGGTCCGTCAGCCGGACCATCCATTTGCCGTCGGCGCCGGTGGTGGCGGTTTGTGTCTGGCCATTCAGCGTGACGGTCACTTTTTCGCCGGCGGCGGCGGTTCCCCAGATGGGCACCGGCCTGCCGCTCTGGAGGACGGCGTGGTCGCTGAACAACGGGGCGGGCTTGACGTCCGCGCGGGCCGCGCTGGCGCAAACGAGGAGCGCGAAAAGGGATAAGAAAATCGACTGCCTTCGAGTCGCGATAAGTTTGCTCATAGAGACCTCAGAACTCAACCCTCACGTTGAGATGAAGCTGCCGCGGCCCATTGCCCTGGTCACGTATTCCAGCAACGGCAGTCACGGACAACTCCGCTCTGCGCCATTATAATGCGTTTTGCGGTCGCCCGCCGCGCCGCACGACTTCACCCAGAAGGTACCGGAGAAGGCAGGCCCATCCGCCACGCGGCCATCGGCTGGAATGGGGGCGCCAAAGCCGCGCCCCCGGAGGAGATCGCGGCCAAGATGATCTTCCTTGGCCATGGAGAATCACTCAAAAATCGATGCGAGCGTTCAATTGAAGCTGGCGTGCGCCGTTCGACTGGTTCGTGACCGCGCCAAAATTGGTGGCTGTGACGGACGTGCTCGGCCCGCCGAACTGGCAGTAGTTGGTGAGATTGAGCGCGTCCACGCCCACGTTGACGTTGAGGCGTTCGTGAATTCGGAAACGCCGCGACAGCTTGACATCCCACTCGCGAAGGGCCTCGGCGCGCAAGGCGTTCACATATTGCGGAAACTGGCGTATCTGGTAGGAGCCGGGTTGGAACGCGCTGCGGCCTTCAAAGCCCACAAAACCGGAGGGAATCGGGGCGCTGGAGGAATCCGACGGGTTCAGCACGTTGCTATAGACCGCCGCGGTGCTGTACCACTGCTTGACATTCGCGTCCCACGTCTGGTCATGCGCCAAAGCATCCACCACCTGGTCGACGGTGCCATAGTAGAACAGGTTGCCCCAGCTAACCGGCGCGCCGGTCTGATACTGGTACACCCAGGTAACTTGCCAGCCCCCCACCACGTGCTGCAAGGGGCCTTGAGTCAGCCACTGGCGGCCGCGGCCAAACGGCAACTCCCAGACGGAGCTCCACACGAAACGGTTTGGCCGCGTGTTGGGATCAAGCTCCCAGGACAGCGTCTGATCGAATGAGTTTGGCTGCCATTGCTGACGCCCGTACGCGCGCGTGTACATGATGCTGGACTCGATACCTTTGGAAAACCGCTTCTGATACATGATCTGGACGTCCTGGTACCAGCTCTTGGCTCTGAATCCATCGGCTTCACTCAGTCCGAAGGCGGCGTTCGGATACGCACGCAGGATTTGCTGCACTTGGAGGGTCTTCCCCGTGAAGAACGAGATGGTGTCGAGGTAGTTGTAGAGTTTCGCATTCGACTGCTGGAGGCTGGAGAGGTTCGAAATGTTGAAGGGATTGGTAAGCGTCGCCGTCATGGCCGCCTGTTCGGTGGCATTGTAGGTGTCGCCGGTGGCCCAATATTGACCGGGCAGGTAGCTCAAACTCTTGGTGAAGGGATAGGTGGAATACGACCCGTTGTAGGATACGTCGATCACCTGGTCTTTCACAATCTCACGCTGAATGCTGGCCTTCCAGCGCTGCGACAGGGCAGGGGAATAGTCGCGAGGATAGTACGTGTCGCCTTGCCCGTCCAGAATATCGGAGCCGAGCGTATTTGAGATTGGCTGATTCAGCCGGAAGCCGGAGGCCAAGACCGGGAACGGATTCATAATCGGCATCGTAGTTCCGAGATTGGAGTTCGCGCCCACACCGCAGCAGAAGGTCAGGCCAAGGTCGGTAGTAACGGAGGTGCTGGTGCTTTGACTGTAACCGTTCATGCCCGGCCGGCTGTTCATGGAGTTGAACGTGTCCGAGAACCAGCCGTAACCGATGCGCAGAACCGTTTTGGTGTTGAACGCGTAAACCGTGCTGACGTTCGGCAGGAGGCGGTTCGTGCCGTCGGTCCAATTGGGATAATTCAAGCCCAGGTAATTCACTCCGCCGGCGACCGTGAAAGAACTGGCAGGCAGATTGGAATTCGGACTGGCGGCATAGGCCGCCTGGACCGCCTGCGCATAGGGCGGAACATAGCTGAAATTGTATCCGCCGGCCAAACCGCGGTTAAATCTTTCGCTGATGCCACCTTCCCGTTCAAAGCGCAACCCAAAGCCGAGGCGGAGGCGGTTGGTTACGCGGAAATCATCCTGAATGTAAGCAGAGTGGTAACGAGTGGTGTAAAACCCCGTATCGTTGACGGTGCCGCTGATGCTGGTGGGCAGTCCCAGCTCGAATGCGGCCCAGCCGAGGCCGGTGTTGGATGCCGTGGTCGTATTGTCCGCCTGGCGCACATAGGTGTCGTCGAAGTTGAAGGACCCGGTGGGATTGCCGCCGGGGTTCACGGTGGCATACCAGTAGCGGCGTTCATCCGTGCCGTATTTCAAAGTATGCTTGCCATGAATGGTGGTCATTTTCACCGTCACCTGCCCGGTTGTGCCGAGCTGGCTCAAGCCGGGATAGCCCAAAGATCCCCCCGCATTGGTGGCTACGCCCTGGATCGTGAGTGCCGGCAAGCTGTCATAAGCCCCAAGGTGATCCATATAGGACGGGAAACCGGCGGTGGCGGCGGTGTCTTGCAACAGGATGGGCTTTACATCGCCCTCGCCGTACCGAGTGAGACTGAGGCCGACATCCAGTACATTGGTTGAATTGAAGATATAAATGTAATCTCCGCTGCCGCCCCTGTTCTGCCGCACAAGACCATTCGCCTGGAGACCGGACAAGGGAGTAAGGTGGCCCCAATCGTAGGCGTCTTGCTGGCGGTGATTGAAGTACCACTTACCGGTAATGCGCTGCTTTCCACTAATCACATAGTCAAACCTGTTCACGATGTTGTGGAAGTAGTCGTTATATGGTTGGGTGCTATCGTAATAGTTGTTGGTGCCGTCCGGCTGCACATAACCCACCGGATTATTGGGCAACGGATAGTTCTGCGAATAGAACTTGTAGATAGGGTTCAGCGCAATAATGCTGGCTGGTATGGTGTTATTCGGGAAGGGCGTACGCGTCACATGGCCATTCACCAGCACACCCGTACGCGGGTCATAGACCGTCTCAGCCACGGGGTTGACGGCCAGGAGCGCGGAGAAATCGCCCGACCGCTCCGGCACCGTGGGCATGGTAAATATGGGGGTGTTGGGATTGGCCTGGATGTTGGTGATTTTATTGTATTCAATGTAGAAGAAGAATTTGTTTTTGCCCTTATATACCTTGGGAATCCAGACCGGGCCGCCGAAGCTGAAGCCGGGCTGGCTGAGTTTGCCGGATGATTGTTCGGGCGTACCAGGCGTAATCGTATGGTTCGCCAGGCCGGCTTTATAATTCTCGCGGGTGAAGAACGGAGTGGCGTTCCAGCGGTAGTTCTGCACCTGGTCGAAGCCCGACCCATGGTACGTGTTGGTCCCCGCCTTGGTGGTGGCTTGGACGTACACCCCGCCGGTATGACCCAGCGATGCGTCGAAGGGCGAGGTGTCGATGCGGACTTCATCCACCGATTCGGACGAGGGCACGAAGCCGGCGCGGCCTCCATTCGTCCCGGTCACGGGAGCGCCGTCGAGTAAGAACTCATTGCCTGCGATAAAGCTGGCGCCGAAGGCCGAGTAACTCGCCGTTCCGGCATTATCGAAAACGCGCTCAATGCCCAGTGATCCCGTGTTCACGACTCCAGGGGCGATGGCCTGGAGGGAGAACGGATTCATGGTGGTGTAGGGCAACTGGCTGATATCGCGCTTGTCGAGCACGGCGCCGCCGGCGGCGTTCGTGGTTTCGAGCAGCGGAGCGTCGGCGGTGACCACCACCGACTGCGTAGATGCGCCGACTTCGAGTTTCAGATCGACCGCCAAGCGGCCCCCGCTATCGAGCACGATGCCGGAGCGCAGCAGCGGTTTGAATCCGGGGGCTGCGACGGAAACGGAATAGGTTCCCGCATCGAGCAGGTCCGCCTCGTAATAGCCAGTCTGATTGGTCGTGGCTTTCAGGGCTACGCCGGTCTGTGTATTCAGCACCGTGACCGGAGCGCCCGGAATCACCGCATCCTGCGGATCGGTGACCTTGCCTGAGATACTGCCCCTGGCTCCTTGCGCCAGACAGGCAGCGGGAATCGAAAGCAAAACGAAAGCAAGGCCAGCCACGCGGCGGCCTTGAATATGGAACCTGCGCATACTAACCTCCTTAATCGAGACCTAACAGCCCGTGGATTAAGTCCGTCAGGGTGCATTTCGAGACATGTAAACCCTTTGTGTTCAATGGACGAATTTGGCCGTTTCGACTTTATCCACGGGCTGCTAAGCCAGGATCTCCCTTTTGCCATCCTAACTGGATCGATTATACATCCATCCGCCTCCCAAGCAAACATTATTTCGTTCGTGTTCCAGCCGACCTCCGGCGGCACAGCAAGAGGCCAACTCTGGCCCCTTCGGGCGCGTAAAAGCCTGCAATGGAAGTGTCTCATTTCAAACGATTCCCGACACACCTCTCCGCCCCCTCCCTGCCTCAACCTGTTGGCTACTCCGCCGCAGCGTTCTATCCGGCCGGCACCACCAGCGCCGGGGTGCCGTGGTTCCGAGTTGGCTCAAGCACGGGCAGCCTGACGACCTGCCGGCGTTCCTCGAGACGCCGGCAACGCTCAGGGACGGAATGTCATCATACCCGTTGGACAACCCATCGACATATGACGGTAGGCCGACATCCACGGCCGTGTACTTGGTCGTGATGGGCTTTTCGTCGCCCTCGCCGTAGCGCGTGAGGCTCAGCCCGACATCCGGAACGTTGTTCGAGTTGAACGTGTACAGATAGTCGCCGCTGCCGCCCTTCTTCTTGCGCACCAGGCCGTTCGACTCATATCCCGCGAGCGGGGTCAGGTGCCCCCAATCGCAGGCGTCCTGGTGCCGGTGGTTCCAATACCACTTCCCGCTGAGCCGCTGTTTGTCGCTGATCACGTAGTCGAACCGGTTCACAATGGAATTGAGGTAATCGTTGTACGGCTGCACGGTGAGACGGTCTCCGGTGTTGCGCACAATCCCCGCCTGCACGGTAGTCCCGTCGCGTCCGCCGAAACGGAGTACGTTCCCGGATACAGGAGATCGGCCTCATAGTAACCTGTCTGGTTGGTAGTGAGCTTGTTCGAGACCGCGGTCTGGACGTGTGTGACCGTGACGGGAGCGCCCGGGATGACGGCGCCTTGCGGGTCGGTGGTTTTTCCCGTGATGCTGATGCGCGTTTCCTGCGCCGGACAGATTACGGAAAGTGAAAGTAGCGCCGCGCCCAAGAACAGGGTGCGACTGCGTTGCGAATGCGAACGTAGCATTCAAGCCTCCCTTTGCCTGCGCACTGAAGATTCCGATTGGTAGAGCTACACCCTGCGGAATCCAAAGTCAAGCGTGGGCGGTCGCTCGGATGCGGCTCAGAATGAGGCGGTGCACTGAGCCGCGAGCGTAAGTGCGCCGGACGGCGCGACGACAAAATGGGCGGAGGATTGCAGGAGCCGTACCCTTCGGCTACGAGGCCAGACGAACGCAAGAAACCCGTTGTAGTAAGTGCCGTCAGTACCCGGCACACCGCTACCGGACGGGCTTCAGCAGCCCTTCCAAACCCAGCCAGTCGTGGAACCGGTCGACCCAGGTGTCGGACGGCAGATCCAGCTTCCGCATGCCGAATCCGTGTCCGCCTTTCAGGTAGATGTGCATTTCGGCCGCGGCCACGTACCCGCCGGCCGAGAAGCCGATGACGCCGATGCGGTCCGGCGCAATGCCCCACTCCGCGGCATGGGAACGCACCACGCGCACCGCCTGCTGCCCATCGGCCAAGGCCCAGTCAGTGGCCACCTTCCGGCGGTCCTGCGCGATGGCGGGGTTTTTCTCGCCATCGTCTCCGGTGCGCGCGACGCGGTACTTGAGGACGAATGCGGCCACGCCGTTCGCATTCAGCCAGCGCGCCACATCGGTTCCCTCGTAGTCGATGGCCAGGTATCGAAACCCGCCTCCCGGACAGACGATCCAAGCCGTCCCGGTAGCTTGGGCGCTCTCGGGAAGGTACACCAGCAGCACCGGATGCGTGATGTTTGAGATGCGCCGTATGTGGTCCTGCGGCTTAATGGTCTCCTGTTCCGGGTAAGTGGCGTTCTCCGACCCTGGCGCCGCGCCGGGATAGAGAGGAATCTCCTTGGTCTCGGCCGCGAAAGCCGCGGCAGCCAGCAGAATGCCGATCAAGGTTCTCATTGGTAGAATTTTAGCGCGGTACCGGCTTAAGCCGGTCCGTTTCTCATTTCCCCTTTCAAACCGTGCATGCCGTTTTCCGGCACACGGCTTAACGATGATCTTCTGGGTGTGGCTTGCGTCGGGTATCTCACGGCGCCCATCAAGCGATGCAAACCCATCCCGTAAAGCTGATCCCAGGTGAACTTGGGTCGTGGGCCTTTGCCCACCCCGCCGGTATTGCCAGCGACGCAAGCTCTGGATCACGAAGCAGTCCATCTTGTTGAACTCCCGGCCGGCATTCCCCGTCCGGAAGTAGTTCCCCCAGCCACGAAGCACGGGCGTCAGTTCCGCGGTGCTCCGCTTCCCGTCCTTCCCGCTTTGCCTCTTGCCGGTCAACTCTCGCACGCGCTCTCGAAGTTTCTTCGTCGCCTTAGGCCCTCACAGAAGCCAAGAAAACTTCGTTTTAGTCGCGGGTCCAATGGGAATTCCTCTTCCTGCAAAACTGAGTCATTCCTGGGCTGACCCGTGCGCCACGGGCAAACGACAGTCCGCGGCAGAGTTGCTCATGGTCCGTGGCCTCAGATGCGGAACATCCGGAAAGCCAAGATACCACAAGAAAAAGGCTTGCGCATCCTGATTGGCCGTCGGGGCAAAGTGAGACTGGCCAGATGGACGCGCCGGTGCGGTCGCGCGCGGTGGCGGCCTAACGGGTGGCGGGGGCTGACTGGAACTTCAGGGTTGCGGCCGAGAGCAGCACCAACGCAATCCACAGCAGGTCGGCCAGCAAGAGGTGGACCAGTTGCATCCACACGGGCGCCAGCAGCAGCAGATTCACTACCCCAGCCACGATTTGAGCTCCCAGCAGAGCTACGAGGCTCCAGGCCCGGCCGGCGACATCGGGACGGCGCGAGGCGGCGGAGACGGCGTAAAAGAGGAGCCATGCGCCCACTGCGACCGCGATCAGGGGGTGAAAGAGGCGTAAGCGTAGAAAGATGTTAGCCGCCGGGTCCAGATCCTGGGCCAAGCCCGCGGCCAGCGACGAGGCGGGGAAGAGCGTGTCTCCCAGCGCGGTGATGGCTCCGCTCACCCCCAGCACCACCACCGACGCAAGGCTCACGCCGGCCATCCAGACGGATCGGCGGCCTGGCGGGGAGGTGCTGGGCGCGGGCCTTTCCGTGCTCCACCAGGCGGTGAGCGTCAGGCAGGCCAGCAGCGTCAGGGTATTGATGAGGTGCGTGGAAAGCGAGTAGGCGCGCGAAACGGAGGCGTTCTTGGCCGTGTGTTCGAGCAGCACCAGCGCCGCGCCGATGAGCGCTTCGGTGACCAGGAACAGGGCGGAGAGCGCGGCGCCGAGCCGCACCGGATGTTGGCGCGGAAACCGGCGAAATGCCCACACGACCAGCAGCGCCACCAGCGCCAGGTCGAGCCCGCTGGTGACGCGGTGCGTGAATTCGATGATGGTGGCGGCGCTCGCGGAGTGCAAGGTCACGGTTCCATTGCACAGCGGCCAATGGTTCCCGCAACCCGCTCCGGAGCCGGTGGCGCGGACGAATCCGCCCCACAATACGACTCCCAGGTTGTAGGCCAGTACGGCCCAGGCGTAGCGCGCGAAGGTTTTTGGCATGGCGGGCAACCTCTATTGTAGGGGCAACCGGGTTGCGGGGTGGGAGGGGTTCTTATTATCTTGGGTATTCCACTATGCCACTAGTCGCGGTGATCATGGGCAGCAAGTCGGACTGGGGAACCATGCGCCAGGCCGCCGAGCTGCTGGAGGAATTCGGGGTTGACCACGAGTGCCGCGTGCTTTCGGCGCACCGCACGCCGGCCGAGACCGTGGAGTATGCGGGGCAGGCCGAACGGCGCGGCATCGAGGTGGTGATTGCGGCGGCGGGCGGGGCCGCGCATTTGGCCGGCGTGTGCGCGGCGCATACGCTGGTGCCGGTGCTGGGCGTTCCCATGGAGAGCGCATCGCTCAAGGGGTTAGATTCGCTGCTCTCGACGGTGCAGATGCCGGCGGGGATTCCCGTGGGCGCCCTGGGCATCGGAGCGGCCGGGGCGCGCAACGCGGCGCTGCTGGCGATCGCGATTCTGGCCAACAGCCGTCCGGAACTGCGCGACCGGCTGCGGCAGTTTCGCGCGGCGCAGAGCGACAAGGTGTTGAGGGAAACGTTGCCGTAGCCGTAAGATGGGGATCGTGTACATCACCAGACGAAGCGCCATGGGACTTTTGGCGGGCGCCATCCCCGCCGCCAGGCGCGCGGCGGCGCAGCAGGCCGCCGGCCTCGAAATCCAGAAGGGCCCGTTCGTGGGCACGCGCGACTCGCTCAAGGCTTACCGCGTCCCGGAGTGGTTCCGCGACGCCAAGTTCGGCATCTGGGCGCATTGGGGGCCGCAATCGGCGCCCGAGCAGGGCGATTGGTATGCCCGCAAGATGTACATCCAGGGCGATCCTACCTACAAGTGGCACCTGGAGCACTTCGGGCCACAGTCCAAGGTAGGGTTCAAGGATGTGATTCCCACCTTCAAGGGCGAGAAGTTCGATCCCGAACACTTGATGGATCTCTACCAGAAGGCCGGGGCGAAGTACTTCTTCAGCATGGGCGTGCACCACGACAACTTCGACATGTGGAACTCGAAGTATACGCGCTGGAACGCGGCCAACATGGGTCCGAAGAAAGACGTGGTGGGGCTGTTCCGCAAGGCCGCGCTGAAGCGGGGCATGAAATTCGGCGTGAGCGAGCACCTGTGGATCAGTTGGAAATGGTTCGGCGTGAGCCACGATTCCGACAAGACCGGCCCATACGCCGGGGTCCCTTACGACGGCAACGATCCCAAGAACTTCGACCTCTATCACGACCTGCCCAAGGATTATCCGGCCCAGATTTCGTGGGACGACAAGGGCATCCCCGATTCCTGGAAGCGCCACTGGTTCGACCGCATCAAGGACCTGGTGGACAACTACCAGCCCGATATTCTGTACACCGACGGCGCGCTGCCGTTCGAGGAATACGGCCTCAACCTGGTGGCGCACCTGTACAACGACAGCGCGCGCCGGCACGGCGGCCAAGTGGAAGCGGTCTACAACAGCAAGCGGAAAGAGGACTGCGCCGAAGGCACGTGCGTGCTGGATTTCGAGCGCGGCCTGGCCGACGCCATCGCGCCCAACCCCTGGCAGACCGACACGTGCGTCGGCGACTGGCACTACCGGCGCGATGTCAAGTACAAGACGCCGAAGACCGTGATCGACATGCTGGTGGATATCGTGAGCCGGAACGGCAACCTGCTGCTGAACTTCCCGCTGCCCGGGAGCGGCGCGCTGGACGACAGGGAATTGGCGATTCTCGCCGAGATTACGAAGTGGATGGCGGTGAACAGCGAGGGCATCTATGCCACGCGCCCGTGGAAGATCTTCGGCGAGGGTCCGGGATCGAAGGTGAAGGGATCGGCGCACTTCAACGAGAACGGGCGCAAGGATCTGACCGCGGAGGACGTTCGTTTCACCACCAAGGGGAAGACGCTGTACGCATTCCTGATGGGTTGGCCGGGGAAGGAAGCGGTGGTTGCGCCGCTGGCGAGCAAGGGAGCACAGGACGTTGGCAAGATCCGCAACGTGGAGTTGCTGGGGCACAAGGGCAAGCTGAAGTGGACGCAGGACGAAGCCGGTCTGAAGGTCGAGATGCCCGAGGAGAAGCCCAGCGATCACGCGGTCACGCTGAAGGTGGCGCTGGGGTAGGCTACGACGCCATCTGAACCTTGCCAAACCGCCCTTCTTGCCCGATACTGGTTATGGGATCGTACAATTTGTACGAATGGTACGCCACTATGACACGCCTTAATGTCTCGAAAGCGCGGGAAGAGTTTCCCGAAGTCGTAAACCGCGCCGCCTACGGGAAGGAGCGAACCGTCGTCTCGCGCCGTGGGAAGGACCTGGCCGCCGTCATTCCCATGGATGACCTCCGCCTCCTGGAACGCCTGGCCCAGGAGGAAATGGACCGAATCGACCTCGAAGACGCCCGCGCCGCCCTGAAAGAGGCGAAAGAGAAGGGGACCATTCCTCTACGCGACCTCATGCGGGAACTGGGAGATTGAGTCCTGGCCTACCGGGTCGAGGTCACTCCCGCCGCTGAGAGGGACCTTCGAAAACTCGATCCTCACGTCCGAAAGCAGGTGAACCGGGACATTCTCCGCCTGGAAGAGAATCCGCGTCCTCATGGGGTGGAGAAGATGGAGGCGAAGGAGAAGCTCTACCGTGTCTATGTGGGGCCGGGGAAGAACTACCGCGCCATCTATCAGATTCGGGATGAAATCCTCCTCGTTCTCGTGGTGAAGGTGGGAGACCGGAAGGAAGTGTACCGCGGGCTGAAGTGAAACCGAACCGCGTGCTTGCTTTGCTAAATTGGAATAGAAGTTATGGGGAATTGGCAAGAGCGCATCAGCGTCAATCCGGCGATCTGCCACGGCAAGGCTTGCATCCGAGGCACCCGAGTCATGGTGTCCGTAATTCTGGATAATGTTGCCGCGGGCGTATCGCGTCAGGAAATCCTTGCCAGCTACCCATCTCTGAAGGATCCGGGCATTGACGTGGCTCTGGCCTACGCGGCTGAACTGACGCGCGAGGGCAGGGCCGCGCTCCCTCTGGAAATCAACTCTTGAAATTGGCGGGCCACAAGACGACGATGGGCGGCGGACACTAATGAAGCTTTTGAACCTTGAGCTAGACCGGTCTTTTGGCCGCAGGATTTGGGCCTCTGAGGCCACCATTGTGGGCAAGTATAATGAACCAATGTCGGTCATGCTGGCCGTTGACAACACGATTCACGATCCAGGCGATCCCTACCTAGGGCAGCGGTCGAAACCTTTCGACCACGACTACTATGATCGTAGATGTGTGGGCGTCGTCGAAGCTACTGATCAAGAACTGGAGATTCTTGCGGGCGCAGGCTATCGTCTGACCGATCTCAGAAACGTCGGGGTATCCGAACTGCTTAAGGCCCTGGAGGTCCTTTAGGACACTCTTCGGCGTCTGTGACTCGTTCGAGAATCTGATTGACGGCGAAGCCGTGCTATCGTTTTCCCGCCGTCCGTGTCGGCACACCTTCAGCATTCGGCGTGGCGACGACGCGGTCAAACCCCGTGCCCGATGCGCGAGGTTCCTGAAACACCATCGCGAACTCACCGCCAAACACCCCGCCAGCACGGGCGGGAAGTCCACCTTTCGCTCGAAATCCGTCCAAGGAAGATCGAAGGCCGACGGTGAGCCGTATCAGTACCGAGCCACCGTCTTCGGTGTCCTTGTGTCTTCTGTGCGTGGTGGCCAAGTCCAGTTCCGGTTGGGTGGCTGGCAGTTTTGCCGGATGGCATTTATGACATCTACAGCCCACGTTACAGCCGCGTCCATCGTGGCATGTGGGGTTCTCCAGGATGGAAACGGCAGATGGATGGGGGATGCCTTCAGATTCGGGAAGTTCGCTTTGAGGTTTCGCATGTCCTGAGAGAAGTACAACGGAGTTCTCGCCCCGAAGGTCACAATGAACTCGGGTTGGACTTGTTGAATCGTCCGCAGCAAATACTCCTTCGCACACCGACTATCTGACGTGTCCAGCCCCTGTGAGCTCGGGGTAGCGCAAAGGAACATCTCAGTGACGGCGGCCACCTCTGCGAACGGCTGCCGAAATGTCCTATCTACAATCTCAATGTGGCGGTCATAGTGATCTTCCCGTTCCGGGTCGATGAGGTGGGGGGGCGGCGCTATGTACACCTGGCGGCGATGGTCAATATTTCGAGACAGCACCTTGAAATTGGCCTTGCTCTTCATTGCGAACTCGTGTATGGCTAGGTTGTCAGTGCGTCTTGGATTGATGCCGATAAACAAAAGGCGTGCCTTCCCCGGAGCGCCAATCGTTGGCGGAAACTTATAGAGCCGACCCCAAAATGACTCCGTAAAGTGGTGAGTCAGGCGCTCCACATTGCAGATTCGGCAAGAGAAAACCTCGTCCCGAAGGGTGCTAATCGGGCTTCTCTTTCGTTTGCTCACAACCCCCCCGTCATTCCTCCGCGAGATGTGGACCGTTCTCAGCGCCTATGCGGGCCAAGGAACCCGCCCCACGAAGCCGCCGCAGGCCGTGAAGGCTTAGAAGTGTAGTAGTACGGGTCAACCCTTCTTCATCGCCTCCAGGATGCGCGCGGGCGTCATCGGCAGTTGCAACACACGCGCGCCTGTGGCGTCGTAGATGGCGTTGGCGACCACCGCGCCCATGGTGATGATGGGCGGTTCGCCGCATCCCTGCGCGGACAAGCCGGGGTTGTCGATGATGATGGTCTCAATCCTGGGCAGCCATGAGAAACGCGGGATCTGGTAGGTGTCGAAGTTGCGGTCGAGGATCTCGCCGTCCTGGAAGCGCACCTCCTCGGTGAGGGTGTAGCCCAGGCCCATGGTGATGCAGCCTTCCATTTGCTGGCGCAAGCCCTCGGGATCGACGATGACGCCCGCGTCGAGCGCCGTGACCACGCGCTTGACCTGCACGCTGCCGGTGCTCTTGTTGACGGCCACCTCCGCCATGGTGGCGACGTAGACGTTGGAATAAATGCCGCAGGCGACGCCGACGCCGCGTCCGCTAGGGGTCTTCGCGGGCTTCCAGGCAAACTGTTTGGCCGCAGTTTCCAGGGCGCGGCGCATGCGCGGGTCGGTGAGAAGGCCGAGGCGGAACTCAAGTGGGTCCACGCCGGCCTTGGCGGCCAGAATGTCGATGTGCGATTCGTCCGCGAAGGTGTTGGTGTTGGCGGAGGGCGCGCGCCAGGCGCCGACGCCGAACGGGTGCATGCCCGGAGGGTTGCCTCCCATCCAGCCGCCGGCCGCGACCGTGCGATAGTTGGGGATGTCGTAGAAGGGCCGTGCCTCGCCCCCGCCGGCGGCGTAAATCTGGGCGTCCCAGAAAGCAATCTTGCCACCGGCCGTCAGGCCGGAGCGGATCTTCACCACGGCGGCCGGCCGGAAGGTATCGAAAAAGAACTCATCGGCGCGGTCCCAGACCACTTGGACCGGTTTGCCGGCGGCTTTCGCCAGGCGCGCGGCTTCGACGGCCTGCGACGCTCCGACTTTCCCGCCAAAGCCGCCGCCCACGTAGGGGGTGATAATGCGGACGTTTTCCTGCGGGAAGCCGAGAGCCTGCGCCACCTGCGGCTTCACCGAGAAGGGCGCCTGCGTGCTGGCCCACACGGTGGCTTTGCCGTTCTCGATGCTGGCGGTGGCGGTGTGAGTTTCCATGGGCGCGTGCGCCACGTAGCTGTTGAGATAGGTCTCGTCGACGATGGCGGCGGCGAGCTTCTCGCCTTCGGCAATGCTGCCGCCTTGGCCAACGACCCGGGGCTCCGGCGCGGTTTTGAGCAGGTGGTCGAAGATGTTCTTGTCATTCAGGCCGGTGTGCGGGCGGTCGAATTGCGCCTTGATGAGGCCCAGCGCCTGGTCGGCCAGGTCGGGCCGCTCGTGGAGCACGGCAATCAGGTCGCCCTCCCGCACCACGCGGGCGCCGGGCACTTTTTCAGCGGCGCTGGTGTCGACATTTGTCAGGGTCGCGCCGTGCGCCGGGGGCCTGAGAACGCGCGCATGGAGCATTCCAGGAAGAGAAAAGTCGCCGGCGTATTTGGCCTTGCCGGTGACCTTTTCGAGAGCATCCTTGCGCTGGGGCGAGGTGCCGATGATGGTGAACGCCGCCACCGGCTTCAGCGGCACGTTGGCGATGCGCCGTTCGATGCGCTTGCCCTCAACCAGTTGCGCGTAGGTGACGCGCTTGTTTGGCGCCAGGGGGTCGGTGATGACGCCGGCCTTCACTTGCAACCGCTCGGCCGGGGCCTGGAACTGTTCGGCGGCCATTTGGATGAGGACCGCCCTGGCCTCGGCTCCGGCCGCGCGCAGGACGGGGCCTACCATGCGAACGGACATGGAGCCGAACGTGCCCATGTCGTACGGGCAGCGGTCGGTGTCGCCCATCACCATGTCCACGGAGGCGTAGAGGACGTCCAACTCCTCGGCGAGAAGTTGCGCCAGCGCCGTCATGTTCCCCTGGCCCATTTCGATCTTGCCGACAAAACAGGTGACCCGGCCATCGGCGCCGATGTGCAGGTAGGCGTTGAAGTCGGTGGGACCGGCCTGGCGGCCGGGAAACCGGCCCCGCTCCTGGAAGGCGTCCAGATCGGCACCGAAGAATACGAACAGGCCCGAGCCAGCGACGGCGAAGAAATCGCGGCGTCTCACAGGGCACCTCCTTTCACCGCGCCCGCGGCTTCCTGGATGGCCTCGACGATGCGCACGTGCGCGCCGCAGCGGCACAAGTTATCCTCCATGTGCTGGAGGATCTCGGCATGCGTGGGCTTGGGCGTCTTGAGCAGCAGCGCATAGGCGTTGAGAAGCATCCCCGACGTGCAGTAGCCGCACTGAAACGCGTCATGCTTCAGGAACGCTTGCTGGATGGGGTGAAGCTTGTCCCCGTTGGCCAGGCCCTCGATGGTGACGACGTGCTTTCCGGCAACGTCCTTGACAGGGACGGAGCAGGACCGGACAGCCTGCTGGTCCACGACGACGGTGCAAGCGCCGCACAGCCCTTCGCCACAGCCGAACTTGGTGCCCGTGAGGCCGAGATCGGAGCGCAGCACCCACAGCAACATGCGCCCGTCATCGGTGGTCACGCGCGCCGGCTTGCCGTTGAGCGTGAATGAAATGGTCCGCTGCATGGAACCTCCCGGGAGCGAGTCTGAGTTTTCGCTCCGGTTATATCATATACGGGTTTGCGGTTGACGGATAATACATTCGTGACACGAAGAACACTGCTGGTGATTGCCGCGTTGACCGCCGCGCTGCCGGGCTGGTCCGCCGAGCCGGTGCGGGAACGGCGAAACTTCGATGACGGGTGGAGGTTCCAGCTTGGCGAGGCGCGCGGCGGCGAGCAGCCGGGCCTGGACGACAGCGGGTGGCGGAAACTGAATCTGCCGCACGATTGGTCGATCGAAGGGCCGTATAGCAGCGCCAATGCCAGCGGAACCGGCTACTTGCCGGGCGGAATCGGATGGTACCGGAAGAGCTTTCGGCTGGCGGAAGCGCTCGACGGCCGCAAGGTTTTCATCGCGTTCGATGGTGTCTACCGCGACTGCGACGTGTGGATCAATGGGCATCTGCTGGGGCACCGGCCCTCCGGCTACTCGTCCTTCGAGTACGACCTGACGCCGTACGTGAATTTCGGGACGAAGCCCAACGTGGTGGCCGTTCGCGTGGATCACAGCGCCGCGGCCGACTCGCGTTTTTACACGGGGTCGGGCATCTACCGGCACGTGTGGCTCACGGTTACCGAAGCCGTTCACGTGGTCCGCTGGGGAACTTATGTCTACACTCCCATGGTGCGGGAGGCGGAAGCCCTGGTCTCGGCGGAGACCAGCGTGGCCAACGAGTCGAAAGCCGCGGCGCAGATCCGGCTGGTGACCGCCATCGAGGATGCCAGCGGGCGCGAGGTGGCAAGCGTCGCAACAGAGGCGGCGCTCGCCCCCGGCGCGATCCGCACTTTTGCGCAGCAGGGCACAGTTGCTTCGCCGAGGCTGTGGTCCATCGAGGACCCGTACCTCTATACCGCCGTCACGCGGGTCTTCGCGGGCGGAACGCAGGTGGACGAATACCGGACGCCGTTCGGCATCCGCACGATCCGCTTCGACGCCAATCGCGGATTCTTTCTGAACGGCAAGCCGGAGAAACTCAAGGGCGTGTGCCTGCATCACGACCTGGGGGCGCTGGGCGCGGCCTTCTCCGAAGCGGCGCTGGAACGGCGGCTGAAGCTGTTGAAGCAGATCGGCGTCAACGCCATACGCTGTTCGCACAACCCCATGGCGCCGGAGTTGTACGACCTGTGCGACCGGCTGGGGCTGCTGGTGATGGACGAGGCCTTCGACGAGTGGACGGCCGGCAAGAAGAAGTGGATTCAAGGATGGAACGTGGGCGTTCCGGGCACGCGCGGCTACCACGAAGTCTTCGAGGAATGGGCCGTACGCGATATCGAGGACATGGTGCTGCGCGACCGCAGCCATGCATCGGTGGTGCTGTGGAGCATCGGCAACGAGATCGATTATCCGGGCGACCCCTTCGGCCATCCGCTGGGGCGCGATGGGCTGAAGCCCGGAATGCTCTCCGCCAACGAGTTGCCGCTGGTGGCGCGCCGGCTGATCGCGGCGGTCAAGGGCCTGGATGGCACGCGCCCCGTCACCGAGGCGCTGGCCGACACGCTGGCTTCGAACGCCACGGGGCTCGCCAACCTGCTGGATGTGGCCGGCTACAACTACCTGGAGCAATACTACGCGCGGGACCACGCGACCTATCCGGAGCGCGTCATTTTGGGCAGTGAGAACTCGCACTCGCTGGAGGCTTGGCGCGCGGTGGCGGCCAACGATTACGTGGCGGGGCAGTTTCTGTGGACGGGAATCGATTACCTGGGCGAATCGCAGCGATATCCGAGTCGCGGCAGCACCGCCGGGTTGCTGGACTACTGCGGCTTTCGCAAGCCGCTGGCGTACCTGCGCGAGGCGCTGTGGAGCGACCGGCCGATGGTGTATGTGGCCGCCCAGGCAGCGGGGCCTGGCAGAGCAAGGCTGGCCGAACACTGGAACTGGAGCGGAGACGGGCGCAAGACCATTCCGGTGGAGGTGTACACCAACTGCGATTCCGCGGAGTTGATTCTCAACGGCCGCTCGCTGGGCGAAAAAGCGGTGGCGGACCGGCTCAATCCCGTGCTGCGCTGGGAGGTCCCCAACGAAGCGGGCGTAGTGCGCGCGATTGGCAAGCACGGCGGGAAGGAAGCCGCGCGGTTCGAGCTGGCGACCACCGGCGCGCCGCAACGCGTGGAGCCGATGCCCGACAAGCTCGTGCTCCAGGCGAATGGGACCGACCTGGCGAACGTGGAGATCCGGGTGGTGGACGCGGACGGCCGGCGTGTGTACGGGGCCGATTCGACGATCGAGGTGCAAGTGAGCGGCGCGGGCGAGCTGGCGGCCATGGACTCGGGCGACCCCGCCGACATGACCCCCGTCCAGGCAGGCCATCGGAAGGCATGGCAGGGCCGGGTGCTCGCCATCGTGCGGGCCGGCGCGGCGGCGGGGACAATCACGGTTCGGACGTCAGCGGGTGGGTTGAAGGCGGGGGAGGCGATGGTCACGGTGAAGTAGGGGATACCAAAGATTGACAAGGCTCGTTATCTGGGCTAAGGTGAAAACTGAAACACGGGGGGTATCGCCATGAATGTCTCGCTTACGCCCGAGCTGGAACAATTCGTCAGCACAAAGGTCGACTCCGGCCGCTACAATTCAGCCAGCGAAGTGGTCAGGGAGGCCCTGCGGCTTCTCGAAGAGCACGACCAGGCCCGCGCCAGGCAATTGACAGAATTCAATCGAGAGCTGGGGCGGCGGTTGGCTTCGCTGGACCGCGGCGAAAGCGTCGATCCAGCAGAGTCTCGCGCAAAGCTCCGGCGAAAATCACAAGAACGCCGGAAGCGAAACCCATGACGGGTTATGTTCTCAGCATTGATGCCGATCTCGACCTTGATGAAAATTGGGAATACATCGCCGCCGACAACATCGGCGCGGCCGACCGCTGGATCGAAAAACTGTTTGATGCGTTCGAGGCCCTCGCACGGACGCTGGGCATGGGCCACAAACGCGAAGACCTCACCGACCGCCTTTCTGCGGCCCCGTTTGCACTGAAAGGTGCTGGCCATCAGTACCCTTGTCGAAGAGGCGCTTTGGAAAAACGCTCTAGAATCAAAGCATGGCCCGCCGGCTGCCCAATCCCTTGCCACAGGATGCCGCACTCATCGTGATTGACTTTCAAAGAGCCATCGACCATCCGAGTTGGGGCCGGCGAAACAACCTTGATGCGGAAAGGAATGTGGCCGCGCTGCTGGGTGCCTGGCGGTCCTCAAAGCGGCCCGTTTATCATATTCGTCACGATTCAACGGAGCCGGCGTCGCACTATCGGCCCGGCCAGCCGGGGAACGAATTCAAACCCGAAGCGCAACCGCTGCCCGGTGAAACCGTGATCGCCAAGCGGACCAATAGCGCCTTCATCGGAACCGACCTCGAATCCCGGCTGCGTGCGGCGCGCCAGAATCTGCTCGTCATTGCCGGGGTGATCACGAATAATTCCGTGGAAGCCACGGTCCGCATGGCGGGGAACCTCGGGTTCCAGGCGTTCCTGGTCGAAGACGCTTGCTTCACTTTCGCGCGGAAGGACTGGACCGGCAAGCTGCGGCCGGCGGCGGAAGTCCACGCCGTGAGCCTGGCGAATTTGGACGGCGAGTATTGCATGGTGACTCGGACGGCAGATGTGCTGGCAGCGCTGGCTCCGAGCCGTTAGCCCGGCTTAGCGCATCGGAGCCGCGTGCGTCAGCAAGCGGTATTTCGATATCTTAGCGCCGGGCGGAAGACACCGGCGTCACTCCTTGGTCACGCCCTGCTCGGCGCCGTTGGTCGGGACGTGAGCGGCGGGCGCATCGGGGCCATGCTGCACCATTTGACTGGCCGCGGTTCCGTCGACGGGGTACGGGTGGTCGCACTTCCAATGGCTCGACAGGCGCAGATGGGCAAGTTCCTCTTCCTTGATCGAGTACGTGTATGCCTCACCGGGGAAGCGCCGGTCGCGGACATCTTTGACGTACTCTCGGAGGGCCATCTCCACCAACACCAGCAGGCCGTCGCGGCGCTCGGACCGTCCCAGGTGTTTCAAATCCGGCACGCCTTCAAGGAACTCGGTAAACTGTCGCGTGACGCTGGGGATGTAGCATTTTGCAAACAACGGGCGGAAAGAATCGTAGAATCCCATCAGGTCGTGCATGATCACCAGTTGGCCGTCGACCTTTCCACCGGCGCCAATTCCATAGATGGGTACGCGCAACTGGCGCGCGACTTGCGCCGCGGGTTCCTCCGGCATGGCCTCCAGCAGGATCGCGAAGACACCGGCCTGCTGCAATTCGAAGGCGTCCTCCATGGTTCGGTCGAAACTCTCGCGAGTCTTACCCTGAACGCGATAGCCGCCGAAAGATGCGGTGCTCTGCGGGGTCAAGCCCAAGTGACCCATCACGAGTATGCCGGCATCGACCATGGCCCGGATCTTTCCGGCCACGCGGCGCCCGCCCTCGCATTTCACAGCGTCACATCCGGCTTCCTTGATAAAGCGCAGGGCGTTCAGCACGGCATCCCGCTCGCAGATCTCGTAAGAGCCCTGCGGCATATCGCCGATGAGAAAGGTGTTGGGGGCCCCGCGATGGGCGGATTTGGCGAGCACGACCATTTCGTCCATGGTCACCGGGTTGGTGGTTGGGTGGCCCAGTTGGACCATGCCTCCGGAATCGCCCACCAGGATCATATCGACACCGGCGCGCTCGGCGGCAGTGGCGAACGGGAGGTCGTAAGCAGTCACCCACGCCGCGGGGGCATGCTGCGCCTTCATGCCCACCAGATTCGCTAGCATTTTCTTCGTTTGTTTAGACATATCACCTTAGGCAAAAGGCCAAACCTTCCTATGAATTGGGAGCTGCTCGAAGAATTACTTCGGCCGGGGTTTCCATACTGGACCCCCGGCTCCTATTCAGTATACACATCGCCGAGGTGTATGTGGGCGTCCCCACCCGTGCTCGAGGCAGTAGACAATCTACAGGCATGGCTATAGAATATCTACAGCCATGGCAAAGCGGGAACGCTACCGGAACCGGATCGAGCTGCTGCAAGGCACGCTGGACATGCTGATTCTTCAGACCCTGCGCTGGGGGCCGCGGCACGGGTATGGCATTGGCCAGGCGATCCGCGCCGGATCGGGCGACGTTCTACAGGCGGAAACCGGGTCGTTGTACCCGGCGCTGCATCGGCTCGAGAAGCAAGGTTGGATCAAATCCGAATGGGGAACGTCGGAGCACAATCAGCGGGCCAGGTATTACGAGCTCACGGCGGCGGGCAAGAAGCAGCTCAACAGGGAGCACAGCCAGTGGGACCAAGTGAGCGCCGCTATTGCCCGGCTCATGAATCGCGGTGAAGGGGAGGGCCAGGCATGAGGATGTGGCCGCTCGGCTCCCGCGGACGCCGCGACCGGGAATTGGAGGAAGAGATTCAGGCCCACCTGGCCATGGCCGCGCGCGATCGGATGGAACAAGGAAATACACCGCACGCCGCCGAACTGGCCGCACGCCGCGAGTTTGGCAATCGCACTCTGGTTCAGGAAACTACACGCGAGATGTGGGGATGGAATTCACTGGAAACGCTCTGGCAGGACGTATGCTATGCGCTTCGCGGCATGCGGCGCACTCCCGGATTCACAGCCGTTGCGGTGGTGTCGCTGGCTCTCGGCATCGGCGCCAACACGGCAATCTTCAGCCTGATTAACACCTTGATGCTGCGCATGTTGCCGATACGTGATCCGGGGAAGCTTGTGGAACTGCTGTTCAAGGCCCCGGGCCAGGACCACTTCAACGCCTTTTCGTTGCAGAGCTACGAGCACTATCGCGAGCACAATCATGTGTTCTCGGGGCTGATCGCGTCCGCCGACACACCCTTCGCCGTGCATGGCGACGGCCTGGAGCCGGAGATCGTGCATGGCGGGTATGTAACCCCGAACTATTTTTCCGTCCTGGGCGTGAATCCGGCGCTGGGCCGCCTGATCGGGCCGGAAGACGGAAGCCCGGAATCGCCTGCCAACGTAGCGGTGGTGAGTTGGTCCTGGTGGAAGAGCAGGTTCAACTCCGACCGGGCGATCATCGGCAGGCGCATCGTTAATGGCGACGTCCCGGTGACGATTGTCGGAGTCGCCCCGCGCGAGTTCGTTGGCTTGGAGCCGGCGACCAGGCAAGACATCTGGCTGCCGCTGACCCCCCACCACCCCAGTTACGCCACCACCGCGCGCTACTGGCTGAAGCTGGCGGCGCGGTTGAAGCCGAATGTGTCCATCGAGCAGGCCCGCGCGGAGATGAGCGTTCTGTGGCAGTGGACCATCGCAGACGAATTCAAGACCAACGACGATCGCAGCGTTCGCGACTGGAAGATGGAAGTGCAGCCCGCCGGAGCCGGCCTCTCGCACTTGCGCGATCGATATGCGAAGCCGGCGCTGCTGCTGATGGGGGTGGTGGCGCTGCTGCTGCTGATTGCGTGTACCAATGTGGCCAGCCTGCTGCTGACGCGCGGGGCGGCCCGCCAGCGGGAAATGGCATTGCGCGTCTCGCTGGGCGCCGGCCGCTTTCGCCTGCTGCGCCAGGGGTTGACCGAGTCCCTGCTGCTGGCCGCGGCGGGCGGGTTGCTGGGCACCTTGCTGGCGTATTTGGGCACCGGCGCTCTGATGCGTATCATTGCCAGCGGGCGGGAGCGCATCGAGCTCCAGGTGAGGCCCGATGGGGTGGTGCTGCTCTTCACCGCCGGAGTCGCGCTGCTGACCGGCGTCCTGTTCGGGTTGGCTCCCGCCTGGCGCGCGTCCGGATGCGCCCCGGCGGCTTCCCTGCGCGACGCGGGGAGAGCCGGCGAAACCAGGCTGCGGCGGCTATTCGGCAGGAGTCTGGTGGTGACGCAGGTGGCATTCTCGGTGGTGCTGCTGAGTGCGGCCAGCCTGTTTGTCCGCCACCTGTTGAATCTGGAGCACGTCGACCTGGGCTTCCATCGCGACCATGTTCTGCTGGTGGATCTTAACCCGGCAAACAGCGGGTATGACAACGCACGATTGTCCCGCGCCTACCAGGAATTGCTGGGACGCCTGGAAGGCATTCCGGGCGTGCGCTCGGCCACGATTTGCGCGATCGTTCCGACCTCCGGCGTGGGAGCGGTGCGCACGGCGGCCGTGGAAGGCTACCAGGCCAAGCCTGGAGAACGCCGCTTCCTCTCGGAAAACTGGGTTGCGCCGAAGTACTTCGAAACCCTGGGCATTCCGCTGCTCACGGGGCGCGATTTCAGCTTCCAGGACCAGGGCCGCGCGCGCGTGGCCATCGTCAATCAGACGCTGGTCCGCTACTTTTTCGGCAACGGAAACCCCCTCGGAAGACACATTACGTTCGACGGTGACGACCAGCCGTTCGAGATCGTGGGGGTGGTGGGTGACACGAAGTCCACGGACATGCGCGAACCTGCTTTGCGCTTCGTCTACTTCAACATGTTCCAGTCGGGGCGCAATTTCTCGCATTTCGCCGTGCGGACCGCGGTTGACCCGGCGGCCGTGGCGGGTGAAGTGCGCCGCGTGGTGCGCGCATCGCTGAAGACCGTGCCCGTGGAGGGTGTTACTACGATGGCCGCGCAAGTGGACGCGTCCATTGTTCCGGAGCGGCTCATGGCCATGCTATCCGGGCTGTTCGGCGCGCTGGGGGCGGTGCTGGCGGCCATCGGGCTCTACGGACTGCTGAGCTACACGGTGGCGCGGCGCACCAATGAGATCGGCATCCGCATGGCGCTGGGCGCGACCGAAAGCGCCATGTCCCGGATGGTGCTGGCGGATGCGCTGGGGATGGTCTCGGCGGGACTGGCGATCGGGGCGCTCCTGGCGCTATGGGGCAAGAGTTTCGCGGCGAGTTTGATCCAAGATCTGCCGGCAAAGAGCGGCGTCCCGATCATTTTTGGCGCGGTAGCAATGATGGCGGTGGCGCTGGTCGCGGCATATTTGCCGGCGCGCCGCGCGGCTCGCGTGGAGCCGGTGGAAGCCTTGCGATACGATTAGAGGGGACCAGGGGGATCCGGCGCCCGCGCCGGCGCGGCGCGGGGCGGGGCCCGCCCTGGCGACGATTCTGCGGATGGAGTGAAGCGTGCCGATGGGTGTCTACTTCTGCGCCGCGGGCGCGGGGTTCAGAGCGGCATTGATCATATCCGTCTGGAACTTGGCTTTAAACTCCAGGTTCTGATTCAGCCTTGCCTCGAAGGTGAGTTCCGGGGTGCCGCTCTGCAGCAGCGGCCCGCGGATGCTGCTCTGGTCGAAGGTCACCTTCCACAACCCGGCGTAGCCCCCCACAAAGTCCAGATGCCTGGCAGCAACGATGTCCTTGCCTTTCTCGTCGGCCAGGGAGGCGTCGAATGGCCGCATGAGCCGCTCCCCTTCATTGGCGCCGATCAGCTTTCCCGATCCCACCTTGCCACCGATGGAAACCATGATGTAATACTGGCTGGCATCCGGACTGAGCAGCATGGAGGCAAGCTTGTTGGTGTCCTCGACGGTGAGATTCTTGTCCAACATTTCCAGACGCGCGAAGGCGCGCGCAAACTGGTCGTCGGCCCAGTAGACATCGAGCGAGGCGTACTGACGGTCGAACCACCCCATGAGGCTTCCCGTGAGTCCCACCTTGCCGGTCCGGTCGGCCACGATCTTTACGCAGTCTTCCTTGGGCCAGCTCAGGAACGCCGCGTCCCCGGGGTTGGCGGGCGGCAGCGTTTGCAGGTAGTCCTTGAGGCCCATCTTGTCTTCCTTGCGATCGATGGCGAAATCGTAGACATCCAGAATTTCGATATTGGAGGTGGACTTACTGCCGGTGTTGCCTTCCACAAATCCGAACTCGCCGGAAGGAACATCTTCGCGCGGAAAGATGCGGTACAGATCCTTCACGGCTGTGGGGCCTATGTCGCAAGGCACTTCGTCCTGATTCTGTTCCGTGCTGAACATAATGGAAGCGTTCGCCAGGGTGCGCTGATCGAACCTCTGGCCGGTGATCTTGCACTGCAGCAGTTTGAATTTACTCACGTCGCGGCTGGGCGGGAAATAAGCGAAAAAGGTCGGGCGGACCAGGTCAAACCGGCTGGTGGAGTGTGCGCCGGGGATGTTGATGTCCACCTTCTGCCTCACGAACGGGATGCTCTTGAGCAAGGAGCGGAACTTGCTGATCTGCACTTTGGTCTGAACCCGGCCCAGTGGCTTCAACTCCCCGTCCGCCCAGATGTACACGCCATAGTTGGCCGGCGCGGACCTGACCGACACCGGTTTCGGGGCGGCGTCTCTGGGCTGCGTTTTGGCGTCGGTTGCCGCGACTTCTTTGGGAACGTTGGCAGGTGGGAAGGCTGGTTTGGGCGCCGGAGAAGGCGCAGCGGCGGCGCTTGGCTGGGCCGCGGGGGGTGGGGCGGCGGGAGCAGCCGGGTTCATCATGACGGCAATCAGGTTGTCGCTTACGCCGGCAGCCTTGAGGGCAACCAAACCGTCGACCGAAACATCGAACTTGGTCTTCGACTGTCTGATCTTGGCGATTATGAGGTTCTCGGCGATCTTGGCCTTAACCAGCTTAATGACATCCTGGTTGGTCATTGGCGCCGCCGCCGTTGCCGGCTTGGCGGGCGAACTTTTCTTGGCGGCCGCGGGTGGAGTCTTGGACGGTGCGCCGCTTTGTGCCGGCTGCGCGGATTGACCAGCCAAAATGACCGCACCGGCCAGGATCGCCACAGGAAGAGCGTAGGACCTCAGGCGTTGCATTGGTTCCCCCAGCGTTGTAGTGTTTGTGCCAGACTTCAATTCGGAACGTCCTTCCGACAGATTCCCGAGATTCTATTTTAGCCCTCGGGTGGTGGTCCGTATACTCCCCCGCAGTGGCATCGTGGGCACCAGCGGATGGAGTGAAAGGGGCGGATGACCCCCGGTCATTCGGCCTGCAGAGCCGCGGCGGGGGGCAGTTTGCCGGCCTGGCGGGCGGACAACAAGCACGCCAGCGCGGCGATGGCGACGGTGAACACGCCCGCGCCGGCATAGACCGCGGGATTGTGGAGCGTCACCCCGAACAGGAACCGTTGCAGAATCCGCGCGCCGGCCCATGCGCCCGCCAGGCCGATGGCCGCGCCGACAATCACGGGCGTGAGGCCCTGCCGAATCACCAGGCCCACCAATTCGCGGCTTTGCGCCCCCAGCGCGGAGCGAATCGCCAGCTCCCGGCGCCGCTCGGCGACCGACCGCGCGATGACCACCACCAGGCCGGTGGCAGTCAGCAGGATGGCAAGAGCCGCGAACGCGGATATGACTGCCGTGTAGAAGCGGCGGTCGGCAACCGATCCCCATACGATCTGGCTGACGGTAGTCACATCCATCACCGGGACCGCCGGGTCGACCTGGTGTACCACGCTTCGCAGTTCGGCTGCCATGGTCTCGCGGCCAATGGCAGTCCGCAGGACCAAGCAAACTAGCTCCGAGGGGCTTTGCGCGGCGGGTTCATAGATGGCCGGGAAGGGCGCCTGGTCGAGACCTTTGTAACGAACGTCCTTGACAACGCCGACGATGGTTCGGGGACCGTGAAGGTCGAGCTGTTTGCCGATGGGTTCCTCGCCTGGAAAGGCCTGGCGGGCAACCGATTCGGAGATCACCACCACGGGTTCGCTCGATACCGTGTCCCTGCTCGTGAAAAGCCGGCCGCGCAATAACACCAGGCGCATCACCGAGAAGTATTCGGGATCCACTTCACGCCGGTTGGCCATGTACGTCTCATGGTAGCCAACCCGCTGGTACTCCCACAGCCAATCCACCCCGCGGAACGGCACGGCCGAGGTAATGCCGGCCTCGCGCACGCCCGGCAGCGCGCGCACTCGTTCGATGACCTCCTGTTGGAATCGCGCGGCAGCCCGGTCGTCGAAATACTTGGGGTCCATGAGCCGCATCTCCGCGGTCACCACCCGATTGCCGTCGAAGCCGAGATCGACGCGACCCAAGCGCCAGAAGCTGATCAAAAGCAGCGCGGCGCCAACCAGCAGCCAGGTTGCGACGTTGGCCTGGAGGGCGACAAAGGCGAATCGCCAGCGTGTCGCCGAGGGCGATCCGGAAGAACCTTTGAGGACCTGCGCCACCTCCACGCGCGAACCGTGAAGCACTGGCGCGAGGAGCGACAGGAGCGTGACCAGCGTGGCCGCCGCCGCGGGAATCAGGAGCAGCCCGGGCTCGACGGCCATCTCGTCGGCACGATTGAGCGCCAGCGGGACCAATGATCGGAACACGGGGAGCAGCGCGGCGCCGAGCAGCACTCCGCCGGCGGTGCCCGCGAGAGCAAGAGCGAGGCCTTCGGTAAGGAGCTGCCGGACCAGGCGCCCGCGGCCGGCGCCGAGGGAGGCGCGCACCGCCAACTCGCGTTTCCGCTCGGCCATGCGAACCAGCAGGGCATTCGCAACCGTGGCACAGGCAATGAATAGCAGCAGCAAGGAGACGGCCGCCACCACGAGGATGGATGGACGCGCCCTGCCGGCAACCCAGTCCGTGATGGACTGGATCTTCGGGAACCGGGTGTCGCGATCAGACGCGCCGGCCTTGGGGCCGGAGATTCTGGCCTTGGCGGATTCAAACGATACGCCGGGCGCGAGGCGCGCCACGGCGCCATTAAACTCGATCGCATCGGGGCGAGAGGCCTCGACGGCGCTCCACGGGTTCATGGCCCACACTTCGGTCTCGAGCGGGTAGGTAAACCGGAAGCCGGGCGGCAGCACTCCGATAACCGTGTAGGTTCTAGGCGCGCGTCCCTTACCGCTACCGGTGAGGAAGACAACATGGCGACCCAGGATGGCGGGATCGCCGCCGTAATCGCGGAGCCAAAGCCCGTGACTGAGGACAACCAGGTCGTGGTACCCCGTGGTATAGTCGTGCGGCAAAAATACGCGGCCGAGCGCCGCGCGGGATCCCAGAACGGAAAAGAAATTGGGGGTGACCAGGCCGGCCCGGAGGCGCTCGGCGTGGTCCGGCAGCACCAGGTCGAACCATGCCTCGGGGTTGCCGTCCCACATCTTTATGACCGCCATGTCGGAGAAGAGGCCGGCGGAGCGGCCGCGCAATTCCCGCAGCATCTTGCCGGTCCTGGCCTGCAAGAGCATGACGACCTCCGCTGGCCGTTCATACGGCAGCGGTTTCAGGAGAACCGCGTGAACCAGGTTGAAGATAGCGCAATTGGCGCCGATGCCCAGCGCCAGGATGAAAGCCGCGCCCGCGAAAAACAGCGGCGTTCGCCGGAATACGCGGCCGGCGTGGGCGACATCGCGCAGGAGATCTTCGAGCAGGCCGAAGGAGAACAGATCCCGACTTTGCTCCTGGATTCGCGTCGGGCTGCCGAACTGGCGGCGGGCGGCCATGCGCGCCTCCCGGGGGTTCAGGCCTTGCGCGACGAACTCGTCCGCCAGGCGCTCGATATGGAGTTCGATCTCATCGCCGATCGCCTGGCGGCGGAACAGAGCGCGGAACCGGAGTTTGAGCTTTCTAAACACCTCAGGCCTCCATCAGGATGGCGGAAATGGCGCCGGCGATGGAATTCCACCGCTCGGTTTCCCGCTTGAGTTGCTTTCGGCCCAGAGCCGTCAGCCGGTAATACTTGGCCTGGCGATTGTTTTCCGTGGTTGCCCATTCCGATTCGATCCAGCCTTCGAGTTCCATCTTGTGAAGGGCTGGATACAGGGAACCTTCCTCGGCGTGGAGGACTTCTCTGGAAACCACCTGAATTCGACGGGCAATGGCGAAGCCGTGGCTCGGACCCGCGAACAGAATCCGGAGCACGAGGAGCGGAAGCGTGCCTTGCAGCAGCTCACCTGAAATGGTCTTTCCCATAGAAACTTGATATGAGACTACTTCTTGGCGGCCTTCATGTCAAGCGTCTAGGTGAGCGGCGAGCGGGCGAGGCATGCCTCGCCCCTACAAGGGCGCGGTGTAGGGGCCGGGCATGCCCCATAAGCGCTAAGATAATAGTTGCTTTTTATGCGCCTTTGGTCTAAACTCAGACCATGGTTGGCGCTCAAGATGAAAACTGGCAAGTACTTACCACGCTGCTGCCCAAAGGCTGGCAGGGCGACGCTTTTCGTTCGGGTGCGGTAGGGCGTATGCGCGGCTTCGCCAGCGTTTCGGATTTGCTGCGTACCTTGCTGTTGCACGTTGGCAACGGTTATTCCTTGCGGGAAACGGCAACCCGAGCCAAAGCCGCCGGACTAGCTTCGGTGTCGGATGTGGCGATCTTAGATCGCCTGCGAACGGCAGGTCCCTGGTGGCGTCAGATGTGTGCGCGCCTGCTAGCGGAGAACGGAATGCACGTGCCGGAACAAACCGGCGGTCGGGTGTTCCGCGCCGCCGATGGCACGGTGATCAAAGAGCCCGGCAAGACCGGGAGTTCTTGGCGCGTCCATTACACGTTGCGGCTTCCCGATCTGGAGTGTGATCACTTTGAGATCACGCCGGCGCGAGCCGTGGGCGGGGGAGAGAATCTGTCGCGACTGCCCGCCCAGCCAGGAGACTGCTTGCTGGCGGACCGCGGTTTCTGCCACAGCGCCGGCGTGCTGGCGACGATCGGCAAAGGCGTGGAGGTGATCGTGCGGCTCAACACCGGCAATCTGCCCCTCTATACAGCCTCGGGGAGGCCCTTCGATCTGCTGGGCGCTGTGGGCGGACTGCCGGAGGCGGGGCAATGCGGCGAATGGGAAGTGCATGTGCGCGCCGGAGCCACCGTTGGTCGGTTGCGACTGTGTGGCATTCGCAAAAGCGAATACGGCATCCAACGCGCGCTGGCGCAACTGCTCCGCCAAGCCGGCAAGCAGGGCCACACGCCGAAACCGGAGACGCTGGAATATGCCAAGTATGTCCTGGTAGTGAGCAACCTGCCCAGCGCGGAATTCAGCGCCCAGGAAGTCTTGGAGTGGTACCGGCTCCGCTGGCAGATCGAACTGGTTTTCAAACGTCTCAAGTCGCTCGCCGAGTTGGGCCACTTGGCCAAACACGACGAGCAAAGTGTGCGCAGTTGGCTGTATGGCAAACTGCTGGTGGGACTACTTACCCAGAAACTCATCCGCACCGGCCGCGATATTTCCCCCTGGGGATACTCGTTCCCTACGCCATAAGATCCCCAGCCGGTGGCGGGAGTTCAGTTTCGCGCTGCATCAACTGCGCCAAGCGATCGATCCACCGCTGGCGCTGGCGGCGACGATGGCGAACTGGAACACGCTGGCCGTCGATCTCGCTGAATCGAGCCGCAAGCGCGTACCCCAAGTGCCAGCATTCTTCGCGCGGTAGCGCAGCCAAATCGGCATAAATCGGGTAAATTATCTTAGCGCTAATGGGGCGTGCCCGGCCCGAAGCGGCGAGGAACAAGGAAGACGGTCGGGGTGCCTACGGCAGCGTGAACCGCATCGAGCCGAAAACCATATGTGCGTGGGCCGTGGACGGAGTTCCGGCGGGAACGGACCAAGGCGCGCGCGTCAGGTAGGCATACTCCCCAATAAACTGAAGCGCGCCGTACCGCGGGTTCCTAAAGAAGGTGTAGTAGTAGCCGCCCTCTCCCTCCTGAAACTGGCGGTTGGCCGAGGAGGAACCGGGGAAGCCGAAGCCCAGATAACTGCCCGGCGAAACGACGGTGTAGTTGCGATTGAAATACGTGCCGCCGTAATAAGTGAAGAACTGCGATTTGGGATTGGGCGCATACTCGAAGCCGGCGATGCCGGCCACGGAATGCACGGGGGAGATGGAGCCGTCGGGACCGACCACGAGATCGGGACCAAGGCCGACCGCGAATCGCCCGCCGCCGCTGCTGTAGAACCCGGTGACAATCAGGCGGAAGTTCTTGGCCAATTCCAGGCTGGTGTCGAAGTCGCCACCCACGCCCTGGGCGTCAAAGTACTTGCCCTGCGCGGGTGAGACGCGGAACTGGCTCGAGAAGCCGGCCAGCTCGAAGTGCAGCGCCTTGCCGGACACCTGCGTGTCGTAAGCGACTTTAGCGGTGATGTCCGGGCGCACGTTGGGTGTACTGGAGAGGGCACCGTTATCGACCTGAGTGGCGGCAAACGCGGGCAGCGTGACGCCGGTGGTGACGAACTGTTCGGGGTTCTCAACCGCGGCGGCGATGGTCCAGTTCTTGTCGGCGTGATAGGTTACCCGGATCTGCCCTGGCCGTCCCCAGATCAGACCAGTCATGTAATTGGAATCCTCGCCCAGGGTGACGAAGACGTTGCTCGAGACCGGGGTGATGCCCGCGCGGTTAGGCGTGAGAAGCGTCCAAGTTTCGCCCCCCAGCACTTCCCATTTTCCTTTGGCCGCGCTCGCCCAGAAATGGCGCATGCGGAAGGTGTTGGCGTTGCTGGTCACGAACAGGTTGGTCGGCTGGTTTCCATAGAAGTCACCCTCGAGGTAGCCCGTGACCGTCAGATTCTTGGTCGGGTGCTCGGTGATGGTCAGGGTAACGCGCGAGTTCGCGGCGCTGGATCGGAACTCCTGGATCCTGCCGGCCGCGGTGTTACTCATCGGAACGCCGGCGAAGGAAGTCGCCACGCCGCTCCCGATGTTGGTGGAGCGCCACACGGTGGACATATCCATAAAACCGCCGGGGGCGAAATCGGCGCCGCCGATGTGAAAGGCCAGCGGCGAGATGGCCCGCCCGGTGGTGTCCACGTCGGCGGCGGCGGGTGCGGCCGGCGATACCAGCGCCGCCGCCGCGGGCGGCGTGGGAACGGCCGCGGGCGCGCTTTGCGCGGCCACCAGACGGTCCAGCAGCTTCTGCTGGGCATCGAGCGCCTTCTGCTGGGCATCGAGCGCCTGGCGCTGTTGGTCGAGTTGTTTCTGCTGGGCCGCAATTTGTTCGCGCAGCTTGGCGACGTCGTCGGATTGGGCGGATCCCTGCGCCAGACACAAGGCGGGGAGCAGCACTGCGAGCGATAAGAGCGAGCCAACGTTCCTGACGATCTTCATGAATTCTCCTGTGTTTTGGGTGAGCCGGACCCGATTCAACGAACTGTAACTCTATCGAGTATAGGAACACTGGATGACATAGATCAACCTCTACGGACCTTTTTATCTTCAATAAACGGCAGGTGTTAGGTCGTGGGGATAGAAGCACTGGAGGGTGGTGTATGCGTCCGGTCTGGAAAAGAAATGCGTCTGTCCCCTTTTTGGTAGAATAGGGATTAACCTCCCCGAATACATAACTCAATGAAATTTGGCGTCATTGTTTTTCCTGGAAGCAATTGCGACCACGACGCTTTTTACGCGGTCGGAACCAACCTTGGACAGCCGGTGGAGTACATCTGGCACGACTCGTCCACGCTGGGAGCGGTGGATGCCGTCATCCTGCCCGGCGGCTTCGCGTATGGCGACTACCTACGGTGCGGGGCCATCGCCAAGTTCTCGCCCGTCATGAAGGCCGTGCGCCGGTTCGCCAACGATGGCGGCCTGGTGCTGGGCGTGTGCAACGGCTTCCAGATCCTGGTGGAAGCCGGGTTGCTTCCCGGCGCGCTGATCCGCAATCGCGGGCTGAAGTTCATCTGCCGCGAGGTGCGCGTGAGGGTGGAGACTACCGATTCGCCCTTCACCTGCGCCGCACGGAAGGGGCAGATCCTGCGCATGCCCATCGCCCACGGCGAAGGCTGCTACTTCGCCGATGAGCGGACGCTCGATGAGCTGGAGGCCGAGGACCGCATCGCCTTCCGCTACGACGGGAACCCCAACGGGTCGTTGCGCGATATCGCCGGCATCCTCAGCCGGGAGCGCAACGTGATGGGGATGATGCCCCATCCCGAGCGGGCCACCGAGCCGCTGATGGGCTCGAGCGACGGGTTGACGGTTTTTCAATCGATGCTGGGCGCGGCGGTGCGGGCATGACCCCCGAGCTGGTGGCGCAGCACCAGTTGAGCCCGGACGAGTACCGGAAGATCGTGAGCATTTTGGGACGCGAGCCCAGCTACACCGAGCTGGGCATCTTCAGCGTGATGTGGAGCGAGCACTGCTCGTACAAGAGCTCGCGTCTGCATCTGAAGAAGCTGCCTACAACGGGCAAGCTGGTGGTGCAGGGGCCGGGCGAGAATGCGGGCATCATCGATATCGGCAACGGGTACGTCATCGCGTTCAAGATCGAATCGCACAACCACCCCAGCTTCATCGAGCCGTTTCAGGGCGCGGCCACGGGAGTCGGCGGCATTCTGCGCGACATATTTACGATGGGGGCGCGGCCCATCGCGGTGATGGATTCGCTGCGCTTCGGGCGGCTAGACGACCCCCAGACCGGGGCGCGGAACCGGCGCATCCTGAGCGGCGTGGTGGCGGGCATCGCACATTACGGCAATTGTTTCGGCGTGCCCACGGTGGGCGGCGAGTGCCTCTTCGAGCCGTGCTACGACGGCAACCCGCTGATCAATGTCTTCGCGCTGGGCGTGTGCCGCAAGGAAGATGTCTTTTACGCCAAGGCCGCCGGCGCCGGCAACCCGGTGATTTATGTGGGCGCGCGCACGGGGCGCGACGGCATCCACGGGGCCTCGATGGCGAGCGCGGAATTCACCGAGGAATCCAAGCAGAAGCGTCCCAACGTGCAGGTGGGCGACCCGTTCATGGAGAAGCTTCTGCTGGAGGCGTGCCTGGAAGCCATGCAGACCGGCGCCATTGTGGGCATACAGGACATGGGCGCTGCTGGGCTGACCTGCTCGACGTGCGAAATGGGCAGCCGCGGCGGCGTGGGCATCGAGATTGAGCTGGACCGCGTCCCGCAGCGCGAGACGGGCATGACGCCTTACGAGACGATGCTTTCGGAATCGCAGGAGCGCATGCTGCTGGTGGCCGACAAGGGCCGGGAAGAGGAAGTTTTCCGCGTGTTCCGCAAGTGGGGGTTGGAAGCAGTCGAGATCGGCGTGGTCACGAGCGACGGCAAGATGCGCGTGAAGGAGCACGGGGTGACGGTGGCGGAGATTCCGGCGCGTGAGCTGGCCGACGAAGCGCCGCTCTATGACCGGCCGCACACCGAGCCGCTGCGGCGCGCGCCGATGTCGGTGACAGACAAGAGCGCCGGTCTCACCGTGCAGGACGCGTTGCCGGCGCTGCTGGCGTCGCCCGACAGTTGCTCCAAGCGCTGGATCTGGGAGCAGTACGATTACCAGGTCCGCACCAACACCATCGCTGGACCAGAGCGAACCGACGCGGCCATCATCCGCATCAAGGAAACCGGCGCATCGGTCGCCATGTCGCTCGATGGCAACGGCCGCTACTGTTACCTCTCGCCGCGCGAGGGGGCGCAACTGGCGGTGGCGGAGTGCTGCCGCAACCTGTCGACCGTGGGCGCCGAGCCCGTGGCCGCCACCAATTGCCTCAACTTCGGCAATCCCGAGCGGCCGGAGATTATGGCGCAGCTCGTGGAAGCCATCGAAGGCATGGCGGATGCCTGCCGTTTCTTCGACACGCCCATCACGGGCGGCAACGTGAGCTTGTATAACGAGACGCTGGGCGAAGGCATCTACCCGACGCCGGTGATGGGGATTGTCGGCCTGCTGAGGACCGCCGCGCCGGTGACGATTCCGTTCAAGATCCCCGGCCGCGCGGTGGTGTTGCTGGGCGGCATCGGCGGCTGCGACGAGACGCGGTTTGGCGGCACGGGGTACGCCAAGGAGATTCTGAAGCAGCTCTGGGGGCTGCCGCCGGCGCTCGATCTGGAGCGGGAAAAGCGCGTGCAATCGGCCATCCGTGAAATCGTGGCGGCGGGGCTGGCGGAATCGGCGCACGATTTGAGCGATGGCGGCCTGGCCGTGGCGCTGGCGGAGTGCTCGTTCGGACCAGCGGAAATCGGCGCGGCAATCGATATCGATAGCGACCTGCGTCCCGAAATGCTGGCGTTTCACGAAGGGCCTTCGCGCATTCTGATTTCGACGGCGTACCCCGGGAAAGTCGCGGCCATCGCGGAGCAACACGGAATCGAGGCGCCGGTGGTGGGCGTTACAATTGAGAAAGGGATGGAAATCCGGCAGCGCGCCATGACACTGGGCTCCTGGGAAATCGCAGCGCTGAGAGCCGTCTATAGTGGCGCGCTCGAATCCTATGTTCGATAAGTTCCACGAAGAGTGCGGCGTGGTGGCCATCTACGGCCACCCGGAAGCGGCCAAGCTGGCGTACCTGGGGCTGTACGCGTTGCAGCACCGCGGGCAGGAGAGCGCGGGCATCTGCACCACGGATGGGGCCCGGATCTACAGTCACAAATCCATGGGGCACGTGGCCGACATTTTCACCAGCCCGGTGCTGGCCACGCTGCCGGGCGAACTGGCCATCGGCCACACGCGCTATTCCACGGCCGGCGATACCGTGCTGCTCAACGCGCAGCCGTTTTCGGTGGCGTGCAACAAGGGGCGGGTAGCCGTGGCGCACAACGGCAACATCACCAACGCTTCGGAATTGCGGGCCGACCTGGAGCGCCGCGGCGCCATCTTCCAGGCATCCAGCGACACCGAAGTCATCCTGCACCTGGTGGCGCACTCTTCCGAGCGGACGCTGGCGGGCTCGCTGCGCGATGCGCTGCTGCAATTGGAAGGCGCGTTTTCGCTGGTATTCCTGGCGCAAGACCGCGTCATCGTGGCGCGCGATCCCCACGGTTTCCGCCCGCTGGCTGTGGGCGAGATGGAAATCTCGGGCGGCCGCAAGGTCCACGCCTTCGCCTCGGAAAGCTGCGCCTTCGATCTGCTCGGGGCGGTTTATCTGAACGAAGTAGCGCCCGGCGAGATGATCATCGTCGGCCCGGAAGGCGTCACTCGCGAGCGGTACGCCCCCGAGCAGCCGCGCGCGCAGTGCGTCTTCGAGCAGGTGTACTTTTCGCGGCCGGATTCCGTGGTGTTCGGCCGCTCGGTGGAGGAATCGCGCGAGAACCTCGGCCGTCTGCTGGCGCGCGAGTCGCCCGCCGATGCCGATCTGGTAGTTCCGGTTCCGGATTCCGGGGTGGCCGCGGCGATCGGCTACTCGGCCGAGTCCGGGCTGCCCTTCCGCCAGGCGCTCATCCGCAACCACTATGTGGGCCGCACGTTTATCGAGCCTTCCCAGGCCATCCGCGATTTCGGAGTCAAGCTGAAGCTGAATCCCGTGCGCCACCTGCTGCAAGGGCAGCGCGTGGTGCTGGTGGACGACTCCATCGTGCGCGGCACGACCAGCCGGAAGATTGTACGCATGGTGCGGCAGGCCGGGGCCCGCGAGGTGCATCTGCGCATCTCATGCCCGCCCACTGTGTCGCCGTGTTTCTATGGCGTCGATACGCCCACGCGCAGCGAGCTGATCGGCTCCGACCACAACGTGGAAGAGATCCGCCGTTTCGTGGAAGCCGATTCGCTGGGCTACCTGTCGCTGGCCTCGCTGCGCAAAGCCGTGGCCGACGACCGCCACGAATATTGCTATGCCTGCTACACGGGGGACTACCCGACCGAGCTGATCAATATCGAGGAGTTGATCGCGGCGCGGCAGAAGAGGCGGTGAGGGAGTAAGGAAACCCGGCGCGCGAAGAACGGCGTCTCGTACTCTATGAGTTTAGGGCTTTGAGCAAACCACCGAAAGCTGACATTTCGCTTCGGGAGGCCAAGCGCCCGCGTGTTCGGAAGAACGGCGCGAACGGTACAGCCGCGCTGTTCCCAAGCGACGGCGATTGCCCCGTTGCGCTCCCCTCCGAAGACAACACGCCGGAGGGAATGCAGGCTCTTCTCACGGCCAACGCCTACTTCCGTCGGCACCCTTGGCCCGCGCCGTACAACCAGACCCTGCATCGCCTCCATCGAGGCGACGCCCGCAACCTCTCCTGGATTCCCGACGCATCGGTTCACTTGGTGGTCACCTCGCCGCCGTATTGGACTCTGAAGGAGTATCCGCGGCACGCCGGGCAGATGGGGCACATTGAGGACTACGACCAGTTCCTCGACGAACTCGACAAGGTCTGGAAGGAATGCGCACGCGTACTGGTGGGAGGTGGCCGGGTCTGCTGCGTTGTCGGTGACATTTGCATTCCGCGCAAGTTTGACGGGCGGCACCGGGTAATGCCCTTGCACTCAGATATCCAAGTGCGGGCGCGGGAGCTTGGCCTGGACTGCCTCACGCCGATTTTCTGGCACAAGATCGCCAACGGTGCCATGGAGGCCGAAGGCAACGGCGCGGGATTCTACGGTAAGCCGTATCAGCCCGGCGCGGTTATCAAGAACGACATCGAGTACATTCTGTTCCTGCGGAAGGGCGGCGAGTACCGCACCACTCCGATGATCCAGAAGGCGCTGTCCATGCTCACGCGGGATGAGATGCGCTCGTGGCAGCGGTCCATTTGGACGGACTTGCGGGGAGCTTCCACCCGCGACGGGCACCCGGCTCCATATCCGATTGAATTGGCGGAGCGCCTGGTCCGGCTGTTTTCGTTTGCCGGCGATACCGTCCTGGATCCTTTTTCCGGTACAGGTTCCACATCCTTAGCTGCTATCATGTCAGGCAGGAATTCGATTGGTAATGAGATCGAATCCGCCTACGTGCGGAACGCCGAAAAGCGGTTACTGAAGACCGCCGGTCAATTACGCACGGTTCGCGCGATAACGGCTGAGGTACGCATCGAATCAAGGCGATTTCATTGCCATCCATCTTTACGAAGATCTGCTCGCGATCAATCGCTCACAGCGCTACCGTGATGCGGTGCTGAACCGCAGAGACCGCGTGCTGAATGTCCAGAACCGGCGTCGAGGTGTGCTGGCGCGGCGCGGCGATGCCACCTTCGGGGAAATCATTCCCGGTGAGACTCCAGCCATCGAGCCGGGCTACGTGGTGGCCAGAGGTCCAATCGCAACAGTTGAGATCGGCGTCGAGGTCAAGATTCTCGCCAAGGCGATGATCAAACAAATAGACCGGGTGATGACCAGCCTCCGCGACCAGGTCGCGCAGTTCCGGCTCGGTGGCGGCAACCCGATCTGTGTTGCGGTGGTGGGCATCAACCACGCCGAAAGCGTCATCGGATATGAGGGCGACCGGCCGTTTCCCACGACAGGGAGAGGCGGGTTCCTGCACCCGATCCAAGAAGCAGCGGAAGCGGAGCGCAGATTGCGGGAGCAAGCGCTGCCTGCGTTTGATGAATTCCTGATTCTCCGGTATCGCGCCACGAACGCCGCACCGTTTCCGTTTGAGTGGGTGGACTACAGCTCAACCCGGCTCGATTATGCGGCGGTCCTGTCGCGCATCAGTAGCCGATACCAGCAGCGATTCTGATCCCCACGAGATCGCGGGTCCGCTTGGATTCACGCTTTGCCAAATCGTCGTTCGAAGGCCGCAACATCAGGGTATGGTTTCAATAGCCATACTTTTATGGCAGAATTGGATGTATGAAGAAGACCTTCAACGTCAATGACGAACTCTTCAAGGAGGCGAAGGTGGCTTGCGGTGCAACCACGGATACGGCGACCGTACGTTTGGGTCTTGAAGCCCTGGTTCGCCACGCGGCCTACGTGCGTCTTCAATCTTTGCGCGGTACCGAGCCTGGCGCGCGCGACGTTCCCAGGCGTCGTGAAAGGCCGTCGCCGAAGCGAAGGGTGGCCTGATGGTCCTGGTGGACACTTCCGTATGGATTCGGTTCCTTGCCAACCGGGCGCCCTACGCGGCCGAATTGGAAAGACTCCTCGGTCTCGATGAAGTGGCGGGGCACGAGTTGGTCTATGGAGAACTCCTGATTGGCGACCGGGGAGGTCGCAGGAAGCTGCTGACCGCCTACGAGCGGATGCATCAAGCGGCCATGGTTCCTCACCGTGATGTTGTCGCCTTCGTCCGGGATCGCGGCCTGCATGGTCGCGGGGTGGGCTGGATCGACGTTCACCTCCTGGCGTCCGCTGTTGTAGGGCGATTGCAGTTATGGACGGACGACCCACGCTTCTTCGCGGTGGCTAACGAGGCGGGTGTGGCTTACGAGGCGCCCATTCGGCTTGGGCCGTTGTCGCGCTGGCCCCGTCGGCACGGGACGCTGGCGACGTAGTGAAACGCAGGACCATCAAGCCGCTACTCCGAGATAGCATCCTGCGCGGCGCCGTCCATGCCTTCTAATGGTCTGCGGCGCGAATGATGCACCTTATCCAGCGCGCCGTGGAGCAGGCGTTTCGCCTGCCATGCCGGTATTCCTACCGGCGTTCCTCGAAGAACGCCGGCACGGACGCCGACGTGGCAACCCAATAGGTCGCTCCACGGGTCGAGCGCGACGATCAGCCAGCCGGGAGTGGGTAGGGCGCATTTGTTGCGCCGCACTACACTAAGAATCCCGTCTGATGCTTCTGCGTCCCCTCGCCCTGGCTTCAGGTTTTAACGCGAACGGGGCGCGGCGGCTGCGCTGGCGCCGGCTCCAGCGCCGCCTCTTGCCGCAACAAATCCAGGAACGTCCGCGTGGCGCGGTTGAACGTCTTCCGGCGGCGGTGGATGATGCCCAGCGGGCGGACCAGCGTGCAGCCCTGGATGGGGATGGCCACCAGCCGGCCTTGCTCGATGTCGTTGCGCAGGACACGCACGGGCATGATGCTGATGCTCGTGCCCAGCACCACCGCCTCCTTCATGGTCTGGATGTTGTCGAAGTGCATCACCACGTTCAACTGGGCTCCGCTTTCGCGGATATAACGCTTCACTTCGCGGCCCACGCGGAGATCGTCGTCGAAAGCCACGAAGTTTTGCTGGGCCAGGTCGGCCAGGTCCAGGGTTTCTCTGGCCGCCAGAGGATGCGAGGGGGCGGCCGCCACCATCATTTTCTCCTCGCGCCACGGAATGGCGGCGATTTCCCGGTTGGATTCCGGGTAACTCACAATGCCCAGGTCGGCCTGATCGGTGAGCACCGCGTCATAGACCTTCTCCGGACGCAGGTATTCCACAAGGAGCTCCGCCTGCGGCATCCGGCGGGATAACTCCAACTCCAGGCGCGACATATCCGAGAGGCCCACCGAGTAAATTGCGGCCACCCTGACCGTGCCTTGCACGCGGCCCTTGAGCTTGTCGATCGACTCCTCGAACTCTTCCTGGCGGCGCAGGACGTCGCGGCAGAATTCGTAGTACAGGCGCCCGGCTTCGGTGAGTTCGACGGGCCGGGTGCTGCGATCCAGAAGCTGGACCCCCAACAGGCGTTCGGTTTCGTGCAGGTGCTGGCTGGCGGCGGACTGGCTGACGCCGCAGACTTCCGCGCCATGGCTCACGTTGCGGGCGTGGGCGATGTCCCGGAAAAGCTTCAGGTGTTCGAGTGTCATACTCCAGGTCTATTATAAGCCAGGATTATGCTTTGAGAATAATAATATCCAAAATACTTAAAATCTGGTATACTGCTTTCTCACTCTCCCCGTCGAGAGATCTCCTTATGAATCAGGATATTGCAACTGTAGGAGCACCACCACAGGGTGGGGTGGTACGGACTTCGATTCCGGGACCCGTCACCGTCTTCGTGTGCACCAATTGCGCCCGTCCGGGCCAGGCTCCCACCTCGGCGGGCCGGCCGCGGCCGGGGATCCCGGACTTCGGCTGGCCCTGGCCAGTGCAAGAAATCCTGGTGGCCTGCACGGGGCGGCTGCAGCCGGAGCACGTGCTGAAGGCGTTCGAGTCGGGGTCGGACGCGGTTGCGATGGTCGCCTGCGAGGAGGACAACTGCCACTATCTGGAGGGCAGCAAGCGCTGCGCGCGCCGGGCGGACTACCTGCGCTCCATCCTCAACGCGATCGCGCTGGGCGGTGAGCGTCTGATGCTCTTCCATATGCCGGGCACGGCGGCGGAAGACATGGCGTTGGCGGCCGGAAGGCCGGCGCCGGCGTGCGATTGCGCGGCGCGGGACGCCCAGGCGGCCGCCATCCGGGATCGGGTGGTCGAGGCCCTCGCGGCACTGCCCCCCAACCCTTTGCACAGAGATCCCGCGGCCGTACACGCCGAAGAAATCTGCCAGGAAGTGGATATCAGCTATGACGACAACGAAGAGTAAACTGGGCCAGACGCTGAGCGCCGGCATGCTGGCCGTCACGGCCGAGTGTCTGCCGCCGTTGAGCGGCGACGCCGGCGCGGTGAAGAAGCTCGCGGCCCTGCTGCCCGACCGTTTGGATGCGGTGGTGGTGGCGGACAATTGCGGCCAGATCGCCGGGTCGGCCCTGGCGTGCGCCGCGATCCTGGCGGCGGAGGGCCGGTCTGCCGCGCTCTCGATGGTGACCCGCGACCGCAACCGCATCGCGCTGGAGAACGACGCGCTGGGCGCGGCGGCGCTGGGCATCGACACGGTTTTCTGCATCAGCGGCGACCACCAGTCCCTCGGAATCTGCCCGCAAGCGGCCGGCGCTTATGATATCGACTCGATCCAGCTCACCCAGGCCCTTAAGAAGATGATGCGCGACGGCCATGGCTTCAACGGGCACACCATCGATCCCCTTCCGGAGTGGCTGGTGGGGGCGGCCGCCCACCCGTACCAGCAGCCCATGGAATTGAGCCTGCTGCGCCTGAGGAAAAAGATCGCGGCGGGGGCGGACTTTCTGCTGACGCAGGCGGTGACCGACTTGGCCGGCTTCACGCGGTGGATGGACGCCATACGGGAGGCGGGGCTGGACCAGAAAGTGGCCATCATCCCGAGTGTGCAGCCGAGCGAGAGCGTGGCCATTGCGGCGGAGATGGCTGCCAAGCTCAAGAGCATCCCTGGCGTCCGTGGCATTCACATCTTGAGCGGCGGGTGCGAGGCGCTGGCCGCCGATGTGATCGAACAAGCGGGATTGGTTTAGACGAGGCCTGGTATGCCCGATCGTTACCACATACACACTGTTCCGACGCCGCCGCAGTTCCGCCGCGTGGGCAAGTTCGGGAACGTCGATTGGCGGGAGGATTGCTCGCGCTGCACCAATTGCGTCAAGCTGCGCTGCCTCTACGACGTGTACCGGCACGAAGCGGCCTACAATCGCGACCCGCTGGCGCCGCTCGAAACATCCGACGAGTGCAAGGCCTGCCTCTCTTGCGTGCAGGGCTGCACCAAGGGACTGCTGAGCGTCTCGGTGAACCCGGAATTCCTGGACCTGGGGGACGAGTACTGGAAGCCGGACATCCTCTTAACCACCTGGAACCAGTCCGACACCGGCAAGATTCCCGTCTCGGGCGCGGGTTACCGCGGGCGGTTTCACGGGCCGGGCTTCGACTCCATCTGGACCGACATGTCGGAGATCGTGCGGCCCACGCGCGACGGGATTCACGGGCGCGAGTACATTTCAACCAGCGTGGATATCGGGCCGAAGCCGCTGCGCCTGCGGTTCACGCCCGATGGAGCGATGCTGACCCCGCCCTCCCGGCTGCTGGAGATCCAGCTTCCGGCCATTTTGGACATTCCCGCCTGGCAGGTTGAGGGCGCGGGCGGCGATCTCGCCAAAGCGCGTGCCGCGGCGGCCAAGGAACTCAAAACTCTGGCCGTGATACCGGCTGCCGAGGCCACGCCCGAACCTCACGTGGTGCCACTGCTTCGCGCGGACCACATCGCTAGGAGCCACGAAATTCTCAAAGCCGTGCGCATGGCTCAATTGGAGGATTGCCCGGAAGTGGCGGACCTGGCTGGCCAGGCGCTGGCCGTCAACCCGCAGGTGATTCTCTCGGTGCGCATGCCGCTCGGCCCGGCGGCGGCCGGCCGCATTCTCGATTTGGCCCGCGCGGGCATCAAAGTGTTCCATCTGTGCACCGATTTGCACGGGCGCGAGCGGCTGGAGAGCGGGCGGCCCGGCCGGCACATCAAGGACGCTCTGCGGGAAGTGCACGGGCGGCTGGTGAAGGAAGGGATACGGGACGAGGTGACTCTCATTGTCTCCGGCGGCATCGCCCTGGCCGAGCACATGGCTAAGGCGATTATCTGCGGGGCCGACCTGGTGGCCGTGGATACGGCCCTGCTGGTGGCCTTGGGATGCCGGGTCTGCCGGCACGCGCGCGGCACGGGCGCTTCGTGCAATCCGTGCCCGGCTGAGATCGGTTCGGCCAGCACCGAGTACGCGACGCAGCGAATCGTGAACCTGATGGGCGCCTGGCACAGCCAGTTGATCGAAGTGCTGGGCGCGATGGGAATCCGCGAGGTCCGCCGCTTGCGCGGGGAAGTGGGGCGCGCCATGTTTTTGGAAGACATTGCGAGGGAGGCGTTCGGCGACCTGTGCCGCGTCTCACGGCAGCAGGTGAGCGCATGACCACAACCAGCGACTGGCCCCAGGAGACCGTCGTCCGCGAGGTTCGTCCCGCGCCCGACCGCTACCGCAACGCCCTGGGCAAATACAAGATCGACCGCTCGGCGGCGTGCGCCTCGTGCGGCCGGTGCGTCGAAGTGTGCTCCTACGGCGTGCACGTCAAGCCCGCGGGGTATGCGTTCACCCTGCGCCCGCAAGATCACCTGTGCATCGGGCCGGAATGCGCGGAGAGCGCCGAATCGTGCATCGCGCAATGCCCGCAGCATGCGCTCACCATGCGGCGCAACCCCAGCGCCGAGTGCATGGGCGATCCGCGCTGGTCGAGCGACTTGATTCTGGCGAACTGGCACCAGGCGGCCACGGGGCACAAGGCGCCGCCGCATCTGGAATCCCGGCAGGGAGCCTCGGGCGGCGGGTTCGACAGCATGCGGTTTAAGTTCGAGCTGCCGGGGTTGGAGGAGCCGGTGGCTGCCCCAACGGCCGGCGAGATCGACACCAGTCTGGATCTGAACCACCGCGCCGACGGCCGTCCGCAGGCCCACATCGACATCCCGGTCTACGGGGGCGGCATGAGCTTCGGGTCGGTGAGCATCCACACCATCCTGGCCAAAGCCCGCGCGGCCGTGGCCTGGAACAGCTTCACCTGCACCGGCGAGGGCGGATACCCGGATCGCCTGCGGCCCTACGACGACCACGTGATCACGCAAGTGGCCACCGGCCTTTTCGGCGTGCGTGAGGATACCATCCAACGCGTGCGCATCGTGGAGTTCAAGTACGCGCAGGGCGCCAAGCCGGGGCTGGGCGGGCACCTGCTGGGCGACAAGAACACTCCCGCTGTCGCCCGCATGCGCGAGGCGGTGGCGGGCAACGCGCTGTTCAGCCCGTTCCCCTTCCACAGCGTATACAGCGTGGAGGACCACAAGAAGCACTTGGATTGGATCAAGGAAGTGAACCCCACCTGCCTGGTGAGCGTGAAGGTCTCGACGCCTACCGACGTGGATATGGTGGCCGTGGGCAGCTACTACGCGGGCGCGCACATCATCCACCTGGACGGCAGCTATGGGGGCACCGGCGCGGCTCCGGACATCGCCAAGAAGAACATCGCCATGCCCATTGAGTTCGCCATTCCCAAGGTGCATAAGTTCCTGGTCGCGGAGGGCATTCGCGAGAAGATCACGCTCATCGCCTCGGGCGGCATACGCACCGCGTTCGATGTATTGAAGGCGATTGCGCTGGGCGCCGATGGCGTGGTGATCGGCACGGCTGAGCTGGTGGCGCTGGGCTGCGTGCGATGCGCTTCTTGTGAAAGCGGCCGGGGCTGCCCGCGCGGCATCGCCTCCACCGACCCGGAACTAATACAGCAGATGAGCGTGGAGTGGGCCACGCAGCGGCTCATCAACATGCACAATGCCTGGCGGGAACAGATGGTGGAAGTGCTGGCGCGGCTGGGCATGTCGTCGATTCGCGAGCTGCGCGGGCGCAGCGATGTGCTGTGCTACTTGAGCGATGAACCGGCCGCGGAGGTGGCGTAATGAGCGAATTTGCCGAACGGCTACTGGCCAGCCGGTCGCAGATCTACCCGGTGGACGAGCGGCCCATCGCGTCCGAGCCGGCCGAGGAAGGCGGCTGCGGGGTCACGGGGTTCGCCTGCACCGTGCCGGTGCGAGGGCGATTCATCTACGAGCCTTCCATCCAGATGCAGAACCGCGGCAACGGGAAGGGCGGCGGCATCGCGGCGGTGGGCCTGGTCCCGGAGCAACTGGGCATTTCTTCGGAGATGCTGGAGAGCCATTACCTGCTGCAAATCGCGCTGCTCGACGCGGAGTGCCACGCGGAGCTGGAGCGGCAGTTCATTCTGCCTAACTTCGACATCGCGGTTTCCACGCGGCAGGCGCACCTCGAGGACTATCGCGACATTTCGGGGCTGGAGGTGCGTCCGCCGGATGTTCACCGCTACATCGTGCGGGCGAAGCCGGAGGCGCTGGCGGCCTTCGCGGCGTCGGCGGGCCTCGAAGGGCTGGCGCCGCGCGCGCTCGAAGACGAGTTCGTGTGGCGGAATTCCTACCAGCTCAACGAAGCCTACTACGCGTCGCTGGGTGAGAAGCGGGCGTTCGTGCTCTCGCACGGGCGCAACCTGCTGGTTTTCAAGATGGTGGGCTACGCCGAGCAGAACGTGGAATATTACCAGCTTCAGGATTTCAAGGCCCACGTGTGGATCGCCCACCAGCGCTACCCCACCAAGGGGCGCGTGTGGCATCCCGGCGGGGCGCACCCGTTTGTCGGATTGAACGAAGCCCTGGTGCATAACGGCGATTTCGCCAACTACCACTCGGTGTGCGAGTATCTGCGGCAGCGCAACATCCGCCAGCAGTTCCTCACCGACACCGAGGTATCGGTGCAGCTTTTCGACCTGTGGGACCGCGTCTACGAATACCCGCTGGAGTACATCATCGAAGCCCTGGCGCCCACCACGGAGCTGGATTTCGACCAGTTGCCGCCGGAAAAGCAGATCATCTACCGGCAGATCCAGGCCACCCACATTCACGCCTCTCCGGATGGCCCGTGGTTCTTCATCATCGCGCGCAGCCGCGAGGACCGCTTCCAACTGCTGGGCATCACGGACACGGCCATGCTGCGGCCGCAGGTGTTCGCGCTATCCGATAGCGGCGAGGTGCAGATCGGCCTGATCTGCTCCGAGAAGCAGGCCATCGACGCCACGCTGCGGAGCCTCGCCAAGGAGGACCCGCGGTTCTGCCCCGTCGCCGACAAGTATTGGAACGCCCGAGGCGGCTCGTCGAGCGACGGCGGCGCTTTCATTTTCACCGTGGCATCCGACGGCAACGGCGGCAAGCGGCTGGCCTGCACCGACAAGTTCGGCCGCGAGGTGAAGCGCGAGGGCGGGACGGTGCGGTGCGATCGGGTGAGTGTCGAGACTGGCCACAGTACCTCGTCCGATGGCATCAGGGAAAAGCTACAGGCAGGTGACGTTGAGGGCCTTTTTGCCTACATGCACGATCTGCCGGCGTGGCCGGCGGACGAATTGCAGCGCTTCTGCCAGGCGGTGGTTCAAGCGGCGGATAATGCGAAATCGCGCGCCGCGGCCATCGATCTGCTGACCATGCTGCACGACCGGCGGTTCCCGACCGGCGACAAACGGCGCGCCACCATCACGCAGGTGGTCGCACAGGCGCTCGAGCGGCTGTTCGACTCGGCGCCGCTTTTTGGAGAACCAGCCACGCGCTTCTGGCGGCGGGTCACTTTCGCCACACGCGGCCGCCTCGCCGCTCCGCAGGCGGGCGAGGAACTCCTCGTCGTCGATTCTCAGGGCTTCCCGCCGGAGGGCGACGATTGCGACGCCGTGCTGCTCGACCATGCCCACAAGGCGGGCTGGAAGCGGTTCGCGGTCTACCGGCTGCGCGGGCAACGGTTCCACGGCGCGGGCCTGGGCCCGGCGACCCAAGGCGTCCGGCTCGATCTTTACGGTTCGAACGGCGATTACACCGCCAGCGGCATGGACGGCCTGGAGATCCACATCCACGGCAACGCGCAGGACCAGGTGGCGCAAATCGCCAAGTGTGGCAAGCTGGTGATCCATGGCGACGTGGGACAGACGTTCATGTACGGGGCCAAGGGCGGCGAAGTGTACGTCCTGGGCAACGCGGCGGGCCGGCCGCTGATCAACGCGGTGGGGCACCCGCGCGTGGTGATCAACGGCACGTGCCTGGATTTTCTGGCGGAATCGTTCATGGCCGGCGATCCGCTGGCCGGCGGCGGCTTCGTGGTGTTGAACGGCATTACGTTCGACGGCCAGGGCCACATGACGGCTTTGGAATCGCCCTACCCCGGCGCGAACCTGTTCTCACTGGCGAGCGGCGGGGCGATTTACATACGCGACCCGCGGCAGAAGGTGGTCGAGCGCCAGCTTAACGGCGGAGTGTTCTCGCCGTTGGGCGACAAGGACTGGCGGCTGATCCGCCCGTACCTGGAAGAGAATGAGCGGCTGTTCGGCGTGCGGATCGAGGATCTGCTGACAGTGGATGGCGAGATCCGGACGCCACAGGATGTGTACCGCAAGGTCAGCGCGGTGAAGCTCTCGGTGCTGGCCGGCTCGGAGAAGAAGAAATGACCGTTGTGGGGCAGGCTTGCAGGGGCACCCTCTGGGTCCGGCGGGTTGGCAACCCGCCCGGCGCCGGTTCCAAACCGGCGCGCAGCTTACAAAGCTGCCCCACAAGCTCGGAGAAAAAGAAATGAGCACTGCGACGGCGGCAACCATCGAAATCGAAGACGTAGGCGGCCTGGCGGGCGAGGTGAACGCGCGCGGCGGGGCGCGGCCCATGAGCTGCCTCCAGTGCGCCAAGTGTTCGAGCGGGTGTCCGGTGGCAGCGCGCGCCGACCTGAAGCCGCACGAGGTGGTCCGCATGGTGCAACTGGACCAGCGGGAGGCGGTGCTGGCGAGCCGCTTCATCTGGGAGTGCACCTCGTGCCAGACCTGCTCTACGCGGTGCCCGCAGCAAGTGGACCCGGCGGCCATGAACGACGCTCTGCGAGCCATGAGCCGGGCGGCGCGGAAGGTGGCGGCGGGAACGGCGGTTCCGGCCTTCAACGATATCTTCCTCAACGCGGTGCGGCGGCGCGGGCGGATTTACGAGATGGGCCTGATGGTGCGATTCAAGCTGCGCACCAGGCGGCTGTTTGAAGACGTTGGCAAGGCGCCCATGATGCTGCTGAAGGGCAAACTGCCTGTCTTCGGGACGCGAATCGCCGGGCGGGCGGGGCGCAAAGCCATGTTCCGCCGGGCGGCGCAGGGAGGTGGCCAGTGAGTTACGTGTTCTTTCCGGGCTGCTCTCTCGATGGCACGGCTAAGGACTTCCGCCGTTCGACGCTGGCGGTGGCGGCCAAACTGGGTCTGGAGATGCCGGAGATCAAGGATTGGATCTGTTGCGGCTCGACGGCGGCGCACTCGACCGATCCGCTGCTGGCCGACGCGCTGCCGGCCAAGAGCCTCGCTAACGCCGGCGGAGCCACGGTGGCGGTAGCTTGCGCTTCGTGCTACAGCCGGCTCAAAATGGCCAACCACCATATCGCGGGGGACGCGGCGGTGCGCGCGCGCGTGGCGCGGGTGGTGGGCGGCGACTACGACGGCCTCACACCGGTGCGCCACCTGCTCGAGATTCTCTGTCGCGAGATCGGGTTGCCGCGGATCGCGCAATCGATCCGGCGCCCGTTAGCGGGGCTGAAGGTGGCCTGCTACTACGGTTGCCTGCTCACCCGTCCACCCGAGATCACCAACTTCGACGATGCCGAGAACCCCACTCTCATGGACCGGCTGATGGAGGCGGCCGGCGCCACGCCGCTCGAATGGCCGCACAAGACGGAGTGCTGCGGGGCGAGCTACTCCATTACCGACGCCAGCATCGTGCTGGAGCTGAGCAACGAGATCCTGGCGATGGCCAAAGCCGCCGGGGCGGACTGCATCGCCACCGCGTGCCCGTTGTGCCAACTGAATCTGGATATGCGGCAGCAGGACATCGAGGCCCGTTTCGGCCGGCAGTACCATTTGCCGGTGTTCTACTTCACGCAATTGCTGGGCCTGGCGATGGGCTGCCCGGCGGAGGAGCTTTCGCTCGGAAGCCTGGTGGTGGAGCCGCGGGAGTTGCTGGCGGCCAAGGGGATTGGGGGCTGAGGCGCGACCATGATGGAACATAAGGATACTGCACTGAAAGCACCCGAGGCCATCGGCGCCGTGCTGGTCTGCGGGGCCGGCATCACGGGCATCCAGGCCTCTCTGGACCTGGCCAATAGCGGCTTCAAGGTCTACCTGCTGGATTCCTCGCCGGCCATCGGCGGGCGCATGGCACAGCTTGACAAGACCTTCCCCACCGGCGACTGCGCCATGTGCATTCTGTCGCCCAAGCTGGTGGAGTGCGCGCGCAACAAGAACATCGAGATCGTCACGCTGGCGGACGTGCAGGGAATCTCCGGCGAGCCGGGCAACTTCAAAGTCAAGATTCGCCAGAATCCGCGCTATGTGGACCTGGACAAGTGCAACGCCTGCGGCGACTGCACGGAGGCGTGTCCGGTCAACCTGCCGAACGAGTTCGACCGGCGCCTGGGCACGCGCAAGGCGATCTTCCGCCCGTACCCTCAGGCCATCCCGAACGTGTTTGGGATTTCGAAGGCTGCGGGGCGCGCGCCGTGCAAGGCATCCTGCCCGGCGGGTGTGAACGCGCAGGGCTACGTGGCGCTCATCGGCGCCGGCAAGTTTGCGGAGGCGTACGAACTGATCCGCGAGCGGTGCCCGCTTCCAGCCGCCTGCGGGCGGGTGTGCCAGCATCCCTGCCAGGAGAAGTGCAACCGCACCGAAATCGACGATGCGGTGAACGTGCGCGACCTCAAGCGCTTCGCCGCCGACTACATTCACGCGAATCCCGAGCAGTATCCGCCCGCCAAGCCGGCGGCGGCCAAGCTGGATGCCAAGGTGGCCATCGTGGGCGGTGGCCCGGCCGGTTTGACGGCCGCTTCCGACCTCGCGCTGCTGGGTTACGGCGTCACCCTGTTCGAACGGCAGCCGCAGCTTGGCGGCATGTTGCGCTACGGAATTCCCAGCTATCGCCTGCCCAATGACGTGCTGGACCGGGAGATCCAGTACATTCTCGATTTGGGCGTGGAGGCGCGAACCAGCACCCCGGTGGCCGATCCCGAGAGTCTGCTGGGCGCCGGGTTCAATGCCGTGTTCGCCGCCCCTGGCGCGTGGATCAGCCGCACGCTGGGCATACCGGGCGAGGATGCGCCGGGCGTTTGGGCGGGACTCGATTTCCTGCGCCAGGTGAACAGCGGCGAGACGCCGCGAATCGGGCCGAAAGTAGTCGTAATTGGCGGCGGCGACGTGGCCATGGACGCCGCGCGCTGCGCCCTGCGTATGCCGGGCGTGAAGTCGGTGGACGTGGCGTGTCTGGAGAGCCGCGCGGAAATGCCGGCCCACTCCTGGGAGGCGGCCGAAGCGCTCGAAGAGGGCGTCGTCTTCCACAACAGCCTGGGGCCAGTGAAGATCTCGACCGCCGGCGTGGCTTTCCGCGCCTGCACCAGCGTGTTCGATGAGAATAAGCGGTTCAACCCGCAATTCGACGATTCGAAGACCAGCGCGCTCGCGGCCGACACCGTCATCGTGACCATCGGTCAGGGGACCGACTCGGCGGAGTTGGGTGTGGCGACGGGCCCCGGCGGGCGCATCGTGGCCGCCAAAGACACGCTTGCCACCAGCGTCGCCGGCATCTTCGCCGGTGGCGATGCGGTGTTGGGACCGGCCTCGATGGTGGATGCCATGGCGCAAGGGCACCGGGCCGCCGAGGCCATCGACGCTTACCTGCGCGGCACGAAAACTGCGCCAACCAACGGCGCATCGGCCCCCGAAACGGCGAGCAATCCAAAACCGGACGCCCCCAAGCGCGAGCGCGTCAAGATGCCGCAGGCCGCGCCGGCCGAGCGGCTGAGAGATTTTACGGAGATCGACCTGGGCTACAGTCCGGAGCAGGCCATGGCCGAGGCGCAGCGGTGCCTGGCCTGCGGTTTGTGCAGCGAGTGCATGCAGTGTGTGAAGGCGTGCGCGGCCGGGGCGGTGTGCCACGACCAGGTGGCATCCGAACTTGAGATCGGCGTTGGCAGCGTCATCCTGACGCCGGGCTTCGAGGAGTTCCAGGCCTCGCTGCGCGGCGAGTTCGGCCACGGGCGCTACGCCAACGTGCTTTCGAGCGTGCAGTTCGAGCGGATGCTCTCGGCCGCGGGTCCGACCGGCGGCCATGTCCAGCGGCCGTCGGATGGCGGCGAGGTGAAGAAGATCGCTTTCATCCAGTGCGTGGGCAGCCGGGATGCCGCCCGCGGCAACGGCTACTGCTCATCCATCTGCTGCATGAGCGCGACCAAAGAAGCCATGGTGGCCCTGGAGCACGCGCACGGGCAGCAACTCAACGTCTCCATCTTCTGCATGGATGTGCGGGCGTTCGGCAAGGAATTCGACAGTTATGTCAACCGCGCTCGCGACGAGAACGGCGTGAAGTTCATCCGGGCCATCCCCTCGCGCGTGGTGGAGACGCCCGGCACCAAGACGCCGCGCGTTCGCTACTTCGACCAGGCGGGCGTCGAGCAGCAGCAGGAATTCGACCTGGTGGTGCTCAGCGTGGGGCTGCGCGTTCCGGCGAGCGTGAGGGAACTGGCGGGGCGGCTGGGGCTCGATCTCAACCAGTTCGGCTTCGCGCAAACCGAGCGGCTGACGCCGCTGGCGACGTCGAAGCCCGGCATCTACGTGGCCGGGGCGTTCCAGGAACCCAAGGACATTCCCGAATCGGTGGCGCAAGCCTCGGGGGCGGCGACGTGCGCCATGGACCAGCTCGCCTCCGCGCGCGGCAATTTGATCCAGCGCCACGAATACCCCTGGGAGCGCGACACCGCCGACGAATCGCCGCGCGTGGGCGTGTTCATCTGCCACTGCGGCCACAACATCGCTTCGGTCATCGACGTGGAGCGGGTGGCGGGCCAGGCGGCCAAGATGCCCAACGTCCTGCACGCCGAAGCCAGCCTCTACACCTGCTCGGACACCAACCAGCAGCACATCAAGGACGAGATTAAGAAGCACCGGCTGAACCGGCTGGTGGTGGCCTCATGTTCGCCGCGCACTCACGAGATTCTTTTCCAGGAGACGCTGCGCGAGAGCGGGCTGAACCAGTACCTCTTCGCCATGACCAACATCCGCGACCAGTGCTCCTGGGTCCACAAGGAAGACCCCGTGGCGGCCACCGATAAGGCGGTGGACCTGATGTCCATGGCGGTGGCTCGGGCGCGCCATTTGAAGCCGCTCGCCACCGGCCAAATGCCGGTGACGGCATCGGCGTTGATCATCGGCGGCGGGCTGGCGGGCATGACCGCGGCGCTCGGCATAGCGGACCAGGGCTTCGATGTGCACTTGGTGGAAAAGGACGCGGCCCTGGGCGGTAATCTTCGCACTCTCCATAGCACGCTCGAGCGGGCCGACGTGCAAGCTTACCTGGGCGGCCTGGTAGCCAAGGTTAAGTTCCACCCCAAAATCCACGTGTACTTGAACGCGACGCCGGCCAGTATCGGCGGCCACGTGGGCAACTTCAAGAGCGTCTTAAAGGTGGCGGGGAGCGAGAAGCCCATCAGCCACGGCGTGGTGATCGTGGCCACTGGCGGCGAGGAGCGGCCGACGGCGGCGTACCTCCACGGCCAGAACCGGCACGTGACGACGCAGAGCAAACTGGAGGCAGCACTGGCCGGCGGAATTCTGCCGCCCGAGTTGGGCGCCACGCCGAATCCCACCGTGGTGATGATTCAGTGCGTGGAGAGCCGCAACGACGAGCACCCGTATTGCAGCCGTGTGTGCTGCTCGGAGGCGGTGAAGAACGCGCTGGAGATCAAGCGGCGAGTGCCGGGGGCCAGGGTGGTGGTTCTGGGCCGCGACATCCGCACCTACGGATTCCGCGAACTGTACTTCCAGCAGGCGCGCGAGGCCGGCGTGCTGTTCGTCCGCTATCCGGAGAAGAGCGACCCGGTGGTGGTGGAAGACGCCGGCAAGCTGAAGGTGACGGTTCACGATGGGTCGAGTAACCGCGACCTGGTGTTGCGGCCGGACCTGCTGGTGCTCTCAGTCGGCATCGCTCCGGCCGCGGGCAACCCGGTGCTCTCGGGCCTGCTGCGCAGCGCGCTGACTGCTGACGGATTCTTCCTCGAAGCCCATCCCAAGCTGCGCCCGGTGGACCTGGCCAACGAGGGCGAGTTCCTTTGCGGGCTGGCGCACTCGCCGCGATTCATCGATGAAACCATCGCGCAGGCGCAGGCGGCAGCCGGAAGGGCTAGCACCATTCTGTCGAAGGCCTTTTTGGAGATTCCCGGGCAGGTGGCCCGGGTCAACCCAGAGGATTGCGTGGCCTGCGCCACGTGCGTCAAGGTCTGCCCGTATGGCGCGCCCATGATCAACAACCTGAACAAGGCCGAGATACAAGGCGCCAAGTGCATGGGGTGCGGAAGTTGCGCGGCCTCCTGCCCCGCCAGAACCATCACCCTCCAGCACCAGGAAGACGAGGCGCTGGTGGCCATGCTCGACGAGTTGCTCGTCGCCGGAGTAAACGCATGATTCCATCGAACTGGGAGCCGCGCATTATCGCCTTCTGCTGTAACTACTGCGCCTATGCGGCGGCCGACCTGGCGGGGTCCAAACGCATGCAGTATCCCGTCAACGTGCGCATCGTCCATTCGCCTTGCACCGGCAAGATCGAGATGGAGCACATCCTCGAGGCCTTCGAGAAAGGCATCGACGGCGTGCTGGTGGCCGGGTGCCTGGAAGGCGGCTGCCACTTCCTGGAGGGCAATCTGCGCGCGCGCAAACGCACCGACCGCATCCGCGAGATCCTGGATGAGATCGGGGTCGGCCGCGAGCGGCTCCTGATGGTGAACCTCTCGGCCGCGGAGGCCCCCACGTTTGTCCGCCGGGTCAATGAGATCGTCGAGACGGTGAGGGCGCTCGGCCCGAGCCCGCTGCATTCGTCCAAGCAAACGGAAAGTGTAGGACAGTCATGATCGTAGCTTCCCCGAAACCAATTACCGAACTGAAGAACCTGATCGCGCGCCACGGCAAGGTGCTGTTTGTGGGCTGCGGCACCTGTGTCACGGTGTGCCTGGCCGGCGGCGAACGAGAGGTGGGCATCGCGGCCTACGCCATCCGCATGGCTCGCAAGATCGAGGGCCAGCCGCTGGAGCTGACCCAGGTCACCATCGAGCGCCAGTGCGAGAACGAGTTCATCAAAGACCTGGCGGAGCCGGCCGCGAAGGCCGACGCCATCGTCTCATTCGGCTGCGGCGCCGGCGTGCAGGCCATCGCCGAGCGATTCCCCACCAAGCCGGTCTACCCCGGCCTGAACACGCAGTTCCTGGGCATTCTGGAGGAGCAGGCCATCTGGACGGAGAAGTGCCTCGGCTGCGGCGATTGCATGTTGGCCGAGTTCGGCGGCATCTGTCCGGTGACGCGCTGTGCCAAGCGAATGTTGAACGGCCCTTGTGGCGGCTCGACCGAAAAGCAGTGCGAGGTGGACGCCGATCGCCCCTGCGCCTGGCAGCTCATCTACACGCGTCTGAAGGGCATCGGCCAGCTCGATCGCCTGGACGAGATCGTTCCGCCCAAGGACTGGAGCACCGCGTGGCACTCTGGCGCCCGCAAGATCGTGCGCCAAGAGCACCGGGTCTAAAAAGGGGTCAGACGCATTTTCCCGTCCGCTTTCCAAACCGTATTGCAGGCCGCAACATCGGGCTGCTGGGGGGAAAAGGCGTCTGACCCCTTTTTCATAGCTCAGGAGAACTTTGAGGGCTTCGCCGCCGAGCGGGTCCACCACGCCGATATACCCCGGACCGAGCAGCCTGGCTAGTTTCACGAAGCAGAGGCGATGGTCGAAGGGAGAAAAGGGGCCGGCAACCAAGTGCTCCGGCTGATGGCTCTACGCCTGAAACGAGCTGCCGCAGCCGCACGTGGACTTGACGTGGGGGTTGTTGAACTTGAACCCCGAGCCTTCCAGCGTCTCCACGTAGTCCACTTCGGCGCCCTCCAGATAGAGCATGCTGGCCTGGTCGATGAAAACCTTCAAACCATCATAGGAGTAGGTCTTATCCAACATGCTGGGTTGGTTCTCGAAAGCCATCGAATAACTGAATCCGGAACAGCCACCACCCACCACCGCGATGCGCAGCCCCGCGGGGGCCGGCTCCTGGGAGGACATGATTTCCTTCACCTTGCCAACTGCTTTTTCGGTTAATTGCACCATGCGTTTAGACTCCTCATTAGGGGCATTGCCATCTCCCATTATACAAACAGGACCGCATCGCTCCATTCCTTACTCGTTTAGATGTCCCGGGGCGGGTTTGGTCGCGGAAAACCCTGGCCGAGCCGCCCAGGGGCGAGGCAACCACTTTCGCGCCGCGCCATTTGGCAAAATGAACTGGTAGGCAGGTGACTGAAACGCGAACTTGGCGGTGTGCGTCGGAAGCAGTGTATGGGGTCGATGACGGGCGCTCTACCATTTCCCGCGTTCGGTAGCAAGGTTCGGGCGAAATCCAGAGTGGACTACCAGAACACCTCGGAGGGCGCCTTGGTCCAACGGGCCCAGGCTGGCGAGGAAGCTGCGTTCCGCGAGATCGTAGAGCGGTATCAGTCCAAAGTGTTTTCCATCATCCATGGCGTCGTCCGCCAGCGCAACGACGTGGAAGATATTGCCCAGCAGGTATTTGCCAAGGTTTACGTTTCCATCAAGAGCTTCGACTTCCGCAGTTCCCTGATCACTTGGATCTATAAGATTACGGTCAATGAGTGCTTCGATTATCTGCGCAAGCGGAAGGTGCGGAAGCTGGTCTACGAGAGCGATCTGAGCGAAGACGAGGTGCGGCGGGTGGACAACAGCGATCCCCTCACCGGCCGCCAGGTGCCCATCGACGCCACCCTGGCCCGCCGCGATTATGTCCTGAAACTGCTGGCACGCGTTTCCGAAGAGGAGCGTGTTTTGTTGATGTTGAAGGAGGTTGAGGGGTATTCGGTGGAGGAGTTGGCGGAAAAGACCGGTATGAACGAGAACACCATCAAGGTGAAGCTGTTCCGCGCGCGGCAGAAACTGGTCAAGGCGGCGCAGCGGCTGGATCGTGGTCCCGGCCTGGTGGCCGGGTAGTGGTAGGGGCTGGGCATGCCCAGCCCTGTAGGGGCCGGGTATGCCCGGCCGGCAGGTACCCCGCAAGCGGGCATGCCGTTGAGGCGAGAGACTCGCAAGGGGAGGTTTTTGGGCGTGGTGGTTTACACTTGTAAGGGAAGAAACGTATGCACGGGGTAGTGATCGAGAGCCTCGAGGAGTACTTGGCCGGTTCCCTGGAACCGGCGGCTCAGCGGGATATCGAGGCGCACCTGAGCAACTGTGAAATGTGCCGTAAAGAAATCCGCGCCATGCGGGAAGTTTCGCAATGGTTCGGCCCTTTGCGGTCCGAAGAAGTCTGGGAGCCTGCCCCGGGATTTTGTGCCCGGGTGATGGAGCAGGTGGGCGAGCGGACAGCCGTCCCCTCTTTTGCCAGTCTCTTCGCGCTGGATCTCGCCTTTGGCCGCCGCCTGGTATTTGCGTCTCTCATTACCCTGGCGGTTCTGGGAAGCTACCTGGTGTCGCGCGAGACCCGGTATCCCAGCGGCCTTTCGCCGGAAGCCGTGATGGCGCAGGAGGAGTCTCCCGCGTTTGATTCCGCTCCCGCTCAAGACAACATGCTGGTCACGCTGACAGCTTATGAGTATTAGTCTTTTGGAGAGGGTGGCCAGCGGGAGATTGTGGAACCCCAAGATTGCCTGTGGGGTGACGCTGGCTTTGGTTTTCTTGTGCGGCGCGGCAGCGGGCGCGCTGGCCATGAATCTCGGCGTTCACAACCGGCTGCATCAACCGGCCTTCGACACCCCTGCCGGCAAGGTCCTTTATTTCGAACGCTTGCAGAAGGAACTGAACCTGACGCCGGCGCAGACCGAGCAGATGCAGTCGATACTGAACGATTTTTGGCAGTATTACCGCACCGTACTAAGCGACAGCAAAGCGCGCGTCGAGCAACTGCTGAACGAAGACCAGCGCCGGAAGTTTGAGCGCCTGCTGCAAGAGCACCAAAAGCAGTGATATCCCCCTATTGACAGCACCCCGGCCGCGCAAGCAAAATGGTTCTGCGAACATGCGACGTCTTCGTTTGATTCCAGTGCTTGCGGCCGTTACCGCCGCCCTCCTCCTGAATGCCTGCTCGAGCCGCTCGTACCCCGTCCGCAGCTATGGGCTGGGCGAAAAAGTCGCGTTGGGGCACATCATTTACACGGTCTACGAAACCCAGTGGATGCCCCAGTTGGGCGACGGTCCCGCTGCGCGGGTTCCTCAGCATCGCTTCTTCCTGGTACGCATGACAGCGGTGAATAGCGGCAGCGCCGACCTGATTGTGCCCAACTTGACCATCGAGGACGACAAGGGCAACAGTTACCCCGAGCTGCAGAACGGAGACGGCGTGCCACGCTGGATCGGTTACTTGCGCTCGGTGAAGCCCGCGGAATCCGCGCAAGGCAACCTGGTGTTCGACGCTCCGCCGGCACACTATAGGCTGCGCATTACCGACGAGGGCGAAGACCACTCGGCCTACATCGATATTCCGCTGTCGTTCGGCGCCGAACTCCCGCCCCCGGCCCCCGAACTGCCCGCGCCTGGCGGCGAGAAGAAGCGATAGCACGCGCAGCCCCGCCGCCCTGCCAGTGTTTTCAACACGGGTTCCCGGCGCAGTCAGTGGTTCCATACATCGCGCCGCAGGCGCGTGAGGGGCGCTGAAAGCTCGCCTTAGCGGGCTTTACGAGGGGCGAACGGCGCGGGAGGTTGTTGACCTCCAGGTCCACGCCCGGCCCGGGGCGCTTCCGCCTGCAGCTTCTTCCATTGGTCGGGAGTCAGAACCCCGCGAATTCCCAGCAGCATTCTGGCATTGGCTTTTTCCAGCTCGGCGCGGGCTTGCGCCACCTTATCGATCTGCGCGAGTATCCTGGCCTCATCCGGCTGATCCGCGGCCATCATCGGTTCGAGGGTGACCTGTTCCCTCTCGACCGCCGCCGTGTCATCGATCAGCTTTAAGCGGTGCTGCTGGAAGATATCGTCCATCTTCTTCTGCTGGTCCGCGGTCACGCCCAGCTTCTCCACCATCTGCGGATTCCACCACCAGCGGCCCATGCCGCGTCCCATGGGTGCCCCCCGGCCGGGCTGTGCCGCAGGCGCGCGATAGCCGCGTCCCATACCCATGCCACGGCCCATACCCGGGCCCCTGCCTTGCTGCGGCGGCTGCGGCGGCTGTTGCGGCGCCGCCGGCGGCGGCTGCGTCTGCGCCAACGCCACGGCGCCGGCAAACAGCATAATCAGTCCTAACTTGCTTCCGTATGCTTTCATCGATTCTCCTCGTTTCCGCTTGTGTCGCGGCGGTTTTCGTCACGTCCATCGGTGGAGCTGAAGTCCCAGGACACCAGCTTCGCCAACGGCTCCATGGGCCGAGGAACCGCTCGCGACACCTCGGCATCCACCTGCTCCAACAACAGCGTATCGGCCCTGGCGATTTCGGCCCGGCGCTGCTTCTCCTGCGCGTTTCGATAAATCGGGACCGCCGCCAGCACCAACACCGCCGCGGCGACGAGCACCCAGCGCATCGGATGGATCCTGGGACCACGCCGCGCCGGCAAAATGCTCCCCATGGCGGGCGGCTCACTGCGGCTTTGCCCGCCGCTCCAGTGCCGCACCGAACCGCGAAACAGCCCGAGCGCGGCTTCCATACGAGCCAGCTCCGCGTCGCACTCGCAACATTGGCGAACGTGCTGCTCCTGTTGCGGAGTGCGCTCGCCAATCATCCACTGCGAAACCTCCCGCGATGATAGATGCTGGCTCATTGGGACCTCCCCATCCGCTCCCGAACGGCCTGGAGCGCTCTAAACAGATGCACTTTCACGGTTCCTTCCTTCATGCCGGTGGCCGCCGCGATTTCCAGCAGGTCCATGTCTTCCACGAAGCGCAGCAGGAAGACCGTCCGCTGCCTTTCCGACAAGCCTCCGGCGGCATTCCAAACCGCCGCGAGCTGTTCCTTGGCCATGGCCCGGCTCTCGGGCGAAGCCCTGCCATCCGGCACCCACTGGCCGGCGGCCTCCAGGTCCACCGCGTACGCCGGCGCGCGCTTCCAGAATTGCAGGCGGCGGTGGCGCGCATGGTCGCGAATCAGGTTGACGGCGATCCGCATGAGCCATGCCTCCGTGGAGCACTCGCCTCGAAACCGCTCCCGGCTCCGATACGCTCTCAGAAAACAATCTTGCGCCACGCTTCCGGCGGCGTCCGGATCGCGCAGGGAAGCCAGCGCGAAGCGAAAGACGCGAAGCCAATGCAGGCGCACCAGGGTGTCGAGGTCGTCGATCTCCGAGACGGAGCGCTCCACTGCCGCTATCATAGTCCCGGGCGTCGCCATCGGCTGCACTCGCCTGTATAGACGAGTTTTTGGCTGGGTAGGTTTACGTGCGCAGCAAGGAAAAGGGGTCAGACGCATTTAACGCGGGTTCGCAATAAATGCGTCTGACCCCTTTTCCTTACGCCGCCGCTTCCGCCGCGTTCATCTTCACACTGACCAGCCGCGACACACCGGGCTCCTGCATCGTCACCCCGTACAGCGCCTGCGCCGCTTCCATGGTGCGCTTGGAGTGCGTGATCACCACGAACTGGGTCTGATCGGCCATCTCTTTCAAGAGCTTCGTCAGGCGGTTGATGTTGGATTCGTCTAGCGGAGCGTCCACTTCGTCCATCACGCAGAAGGGGCTGGGCTGGTATTTGAAAATCGCGATCAGCAGGGCCACCGCGGCCAGCGCCTTTTCGCCGCCGGAAAGCAGCAGCACGCTTTGCAGGCGCTTGCCGGGGGGCGAACAGACGATGTCAATGCCCGATTCGGCCAGGTTCTCCTGGTCGGTGAGGCGCATTTCGCCGAGCCCGCCGCCAAATAGCGTCAGGAAACATTCGCGGAAATGGGCGTTGATGGCTTCAAAGGCCTCGGCGAATTTCTGGCGTGAAACCTGGTCGATATCCTGAATGGCTTTTTCGGTGTCGCGGATGGAATCGATCAGGTCCTGCCGCTGCGCGCTCAGAAAATCGTGGCGCTGCTGCGCTTCCCGGTACTCTTCCATGGCGGCGGCGTTCACCGGGCCGAGCGATTCGATGCGGTCGCGCACCTCGTCGCACTCCTGCCGGGCCTGCGCGATGGCCTCGGCATCGGGGAGGGGATCGTCGGCCGCGGCCAGCTCCGCCACCGGGGAATTGAGCTCCTTGCGGCTGGTTTCGTCGAGGAACTTCAGCTCGGCCTGTTTGCGCACCAGCTCGACTTCGATTTGCGAGCGCTTATCGTGGCTCTCCTCGCCGCTCGAGCGCAAGGCTTTGAGGTCTTCCTCGCCGTCGCGCAGCGCCTCGCGCAAATCCTCTTCCTCAAGGGCCATCGCGTCCACGCGCGATTCCAGGGCGACCGTCTCGCCGCCGAGTTCAACCGACCTGCGGTCGAGCTCGATATTGTCGGCCAGCAGGCGGGAACGCTCCGCGCCCAGGCGCTCGATCTCGGGCGCGATGGCGTCGCGGCGGGCCGAGGTTTCGCCGAACTGCTGTTCCAGGCGCGCCATGGCGCTGCGCTCCCCGCGATGGCGCTCTTCCAAACCCGCCAGCTCGGCGCGCGTGGCGGCGTGCTCTTCCCCGACGGCGGCGGCTTGGCCCTCCAGTATCTCCAACTCCTGCCGCTCGGCTTCCAGCGTCTCTTCGCGCGCGGCGCGCAGACGCTCCTTCTCTTCGACTGCGGCGCGGTTCCGCTCGCGCTGGCCGGCCGATTTTTCGGCGTCGCGGCGCAAATGATCGAGCTCCAGGCGCGCCACGGAAAGGCGCGAATTGGTGCGCGAAAGGTCGTCGCCCAGCTTCCGCATCTCGTGGTCGAGCGCCACGCGGTCTTTCTCGCGGGATTGCTGCAAGGCGCGCAGGCGCTCCAACTCGGCTTCCAGCGCAATGATCTCCTGGGTGAGACCATCGAGGCGCGCCACCTGTTCATCGAGCGCCGCCTGGCGGCCGCGCAGCGTGACCGCCAACTCGCGCGCTTCCCTCTTCATGGCCAGCGGGCCGGCGCCCGATTTCCTGCCGCCGGTGACGGTGTGGCCGTGGTAGCAAACGCCATCGGGCAGCAGGAAAAACAGGTGTGGATAGGAAACCGCCAGACGCTGCGCGGCGGCGCGGTCGTCGGCCAGGAAGCACAGGGAGACCCGCGGCAGCAGGTCCACCGCGCGATCCTTGAAACCGTTGGTGAGGCGCAGGGATTCGCTCAGCCGCGCGGTGATGCCGGTTTCGGGGCCGATGGCCGGCTCGGGCAGATGGCGCTGGCCGTGGCCGTTGGGCTCGGGGTGCACCAAAAACGTGGCGCGGCCGTCGAGCTCGGCGCGGATGAAATCCAGACCGCGCTCGGCCTGCTGCCAGCTCTCCACCACCACGTATTCCAGCTCGTCGTGCAGAAACTCTTCGGCGGGCTTTTCGAGCTGGGCGTCGACCTCCACATAGTCGGCCAGCACGCCCATGGGCTTGAGGTCGGCGGCGTTGCCTTTTTCGAGCGCGGCGAAAAGTCGCTTGACGGATTCGGTGGTATAGGTGCGGTGGGCCAGCACCTGTTCCAGCGACTCCTTGCGGGCGCGGATCTGCGACACCTCGGTCTTCAGCACGTCGATGGCCTGACGCAGCGCGTTGGCGGCGAGACGTTGTTCCCCCAGTTGCTCCTCGGTGTGGCGGCGCTCGCCGGTGACCAATTCCAGTTCCATCTGGCGCTGCGCCATGGTTTCCGAAAGCTGTTTGCGGGCGGCCTCGAGACGCTCGATTTCGGTGGCGGCCACCTGTTCCTCGCGAGTGGAGCGGGCGGTTTCGCGGTCGATGCCCGCCAGGTATTCCTCGATCTGGGCGAGCTGATTCTTGAGCGTCGAGGCCTCGCCGAGCAGGCGCAGTATCGACTGCCGTCCCGATTCGATGGCCTGCTCGCGCTCGATCACCCTGGCCTGCAACGATTCGCGCTGCCGGTTGATCTCCCCCATGCGGCCGCGCGACTGCGCGATCTGCTCCTCGAGAACTTCCACATTCTTCTGGTGGGCGGCGATCTCCTGGTCGAGCGCGCCGAGGCCGAGGCCCAGCTCGCGCGATTCGTTTTCGGCTTGCCCGATGCGCTGCTCGATGGCGCCGCTCTCCTTGACCTGGGATTCCAGGCGGCCGCGGGTGCGCTCCGCCTCGACGCGCATTTCGGCAAGCTGCCGCCGCGCTTCGGTGAGCTGCTGCTCGAAGCTGTAGCAAGCGGCCTGCTGGCGCTCGTGCGCCTGCTCCTTTTCGGCCACCCGCTCGCCCAGCGACTTCAACTCGGCCGAGGCCAGGTTGAGATCGATGGCGGTTTTGGCGGCGTCGCGCTCCAGCAGCCGGTACTGGCCGGAGAGCACCACGCGCAGGCGGGCTTCCAGTTCGCTCTTGAGTTCGGCGTAGCGCCGCGCCTTCGACGCCTGGCGCTTGAGCGAATTCACCTGGCGGGTGACTTCTTCCAGGATGTCGTAAACGCGCGCCAGGTTCTGCTTGGCGCCCTCCAGCTTGGCTTCGGCCAGGCGTTTGCGCGTCTTGAACTTGGTGATGCCGGCGGCCTCTTCGATCACCGAGCGGCGGTCCTGCGGCTTCGAGCTGAGAATCTGGCCGATGCGGCCCTGCTCGATGATGGCGTAGCTCTCCGGGCCGAGGCCGGTGCCCATGAAGATGTCCTGGATGTCGCGCAGGCGGGCCGGACGGCCGTCGATGAGGTATTCGCTTTCCCCCGACCGATAGAGCCGGCGCATGATGGTCACTTCGCCGGTCTTTTTGCGGTCGGTATCTTCAACCGGTACGGGCCGGGCATGCGCACCCAGAGGGTACCCGCCTACGGGTTCACGGTAGATATCGGGGTCCACCAAGGTCATGGTCACGTAGGCCATGCCGAGGGGCTTGCGCTCGCGCGTGCCCGCGAAAATTACGTCTTCCATGCGGGTGCCGCGCAGGGTCTTGGCGGACTGTTCTCCCAGGACCCAACTGATGGCATCGCTGATGTTGGACTTGCCGCATCCATTCGGTCCGACGATGGCGGCGATGCCCGCACCGTTGAATCGCAGCTCGGTGCGCTCGCAAAAGGACTTAAATCCTTGCAGTTCGATGCGTTTGAGTTTCAGCAAAGCATTGCCCTCTGCTCCGGGGGAGTCGTAACTATACTAAACTCGATTGGGGAAAAAGTAAAGTACCTTCACCACACTGGACGGGTCTTTTCTTCGAACCACCACAACAGGTTGGGGGGTGATGCCGCAGTTGCCTGATTACCTCCCTACGACTCAAATCCACTCCAGTGCACCGGCCCTGGCGTTGCGGAACCTGGGAAACCGCTGTTTTGGGGACGCACCAAAGACGGCAGGCGTTACGATGTGCTAAAATGAAATCTAAATTTATTGTGGGACTTCTGCCCGATACTCTTGTCTTCTTTTCATCATCGGTACGCCACATCCCCAGCAATCCATCCGAGGAATGACGCGCAGGAAATCTATGGCTTCCAACACTTTTTCTCAGGGCGCCCAAGTCGAGCACCAGAAGTTCGGCCTGGGAACGGTCCTGTCGAGCAGCGAAGAAAGAATCGTGATCAAGTTCGACGATCACGGCGAGAAGAAGTTCGTCACCAATATGGTGATGGGCAGTTTGAAAAAGAGCGACCGGGAGCGCCCCGCCGAAAAGAAGGGTTCGCGCCGGAAAAAGGCCGCCGCGCCCGTTCCGGCGTAGGGCTATCGGTACTAGAGGAAACTTTCGTTGAACGCACTCCAAAAGAGGTTATTTGAAGAGGCCCGCAAGCGCAATCCGGACCTCAAGATGCCCGCCAATACGCAGCCCGCGAATTGGACCGAAGACGACCTTGCACTGGTCAAGCAAGGGGTGGGAGACAAAAGCAGCCGGCCCGGGCAGTCTGCTGCGGAGGCCGGCGACGCCAGCGGCGAAGCGCCCACCGGCGAGCAGGCTGGCGCCGTGGTCACGTACTTTGAAGCCAAAGGCTTCGGATTTCTGCGGCCGGACGATGGCGGAAGAGATATCTTCTTTCACGTCTCGCGGCTGGCGGAGGGCCTGGCCACGGATTTGCGGCCGGGCACGCGGGTGGCCTACGAACTGGGCATGGACCGCACCGGGAAAATGGCGGCCAGCAGCGTCCGCATCGTTCCCACCGCATAACCGGCTATAATAAGGGGACCGTCCCCGCGGTGTTCGCTCGCGGCGGAGTTCCGCTCTCATGTTCGACAACCTATCCGAAAAACTGCAGCGGGTTTTCAAGAGCCTGCGCGGCGAAGGAAAACTTTCAGCCGAAAACATGGAAGGCGCCTTGCGCGAAATCCGCATGGCGCTGCTGGAAGCCGACGTCAATTTCAAGGTCGTCAAACAGCTCATCGAGAACATCAAGGTAAAAGCCATGGGCGAGGAGGTGCTGACAGCCCTCTCGCCGGCTCAGCAAGTCATCAAGATCGTTCACGAAGAGTTGATCAAAATCCTCGGCAGCCACGAATCCAAACTGCGCTTCGCCAACGAGCCGCCCAGCGTATTCCTGATCGTGGGATTGCAAGGTTCGGGCAAGACTACCTCGGCCGGCAAGCTGGCGCGCTGGCTTTCGAGGAACGGCCACCGTCCCATGCTGGTTTCGGTGGACGTCTACCGTCCGGCGGCCCGTGAACAGCTCAAGGTGATCGCGCGGGAGGTTGGCCAGACGCTCTACGAGGGCGCGCCGGAAGAGACGCAGCCGCTCGATCTGGCCCGCTCGGCGCGGCGCGAGAGCGCCCATACCGGCCGCGACGTGCTGCTGGTGGATACCGCCGGCCGCCTGCATATCGACGACCAGCTCATGACCGAGCTGCAGCAGCTCAAAGAGCAGTTGAATCCCGTGGAGATTCTCTTCGTGGCCGACGCCATGACGGGCCAGGACGCCGTCAAGTCGGCCGACGAGTTCCACAAGCGGCTGGGCATCACCGGCGTGATCCTCACCAAGATGGATGGCGATGCGCGCGGCGGCGCGGCGCTTTCCATCCGCCACGTCACCGGCCAGCCGCTGAAATTCATCGGCGTGGGCGAGAAGTTCGATGCGCTCGAGCCGTTCCACCCGGACCGCGCGGCCAACCGCATCCTGGGCATGGGCGACATCCTCTCCTTCATCGAGAAGGCGGAGGAGGCGATCGACAAGAAAAAAGCCGTCGAGATGCAGCGGAAGCTCATCGAGAACGATTTCACGCTCGAAGATTTCCGCGACCAGATGCGCCAGATCCGCAAGCTGGGGCCGCTCGAATCGCTGCTGGGCATGATGCCCAAGGTGGGAATCCTCAAAGATCTGAAGGACGTCAAGGTAGACGAAAAAGAAATCAATCGCGTGGTGGCGATCATCGATTCCATGACGCCGCGGGAACGCGACAACCACATGATCGTCAACGGAAGCCGCCGCCGGCGCATCGCCAAAGGCAGCGGCACGTCGGTGCAGGAAGTAAACCAGTTGTTGAAGCAGTACGCCCAGGCCAAGAAGATGATGAAGAGCTTTTCGGGCGGCTTCATGGGAAGGAAGCTCGGGAAGATGAAGTTGCCCGCTGGGTTTCCCTTCGGGGACTTGCCGGGACGTTAAAGATTATTGGAGCTTAGATGCTAATGATTCGCCTGGCGCGGTTTGGCGCCAAAAAGAAGCCGTTTTATCGCATTGTCGTAATCGAGAAGGAGCGCGCCCGCAATGGCCCCAACCTGGAAGTAGTGGGGCATTACAACCCGCTCACCAGTCCGCCCCAGGTGCTGTTGAAACACGACCGCCTGGACCATTGGATCAAGAACGGGGCCAAGATGTCCGATACCGTGAAGCGGCTGGTGGAGAAAAACCCCGCCGCTGTGGCCCAGCCGGTGGCTGAGTAAGGTGGGGCAGACGATCGGTTTGTGTCGTCTGCCGGCCTGTACGAAGGCGGCGGACCACAAAATGCGATGGTCTTGCGCATTCCGGTTCGCGCTACCATGAATTCTAGGGAGGCGGGATGGCGATGAAACAGTTAGTCGAGGACATTGCGAAAGCTCTTGTGGACATCCCCGAGGAGGTTTCCGTTCGAGAGGTGGCGGGGGAGCAGGTCACGGTTCTGGAATTGAAAGTGGCGCCCAGCGATCTGGGGAAGGTGATCGGAAAACAGGGCCGCACCGCGCGCTCCATTCGCACCATCCTCGGGGCGGCCGGGATGAAAGTCAACCGCCGCTTCACGCTGGAAATCCTGGAGTGAGCCTGCCACCGGGCGAATGGGTCGCGGTGGCCCTGCTGGGAAAGGCCAGGGGCAACCGTGGCGAAGTCACGGCGCTGGCCCTCAGTGGCAAACCCGAACGTTACCAGGCACTCCGGGAAGTGTTTCTGTTCGGCCCGGGAGAGTCCGGGGCGTCACGGCGCTACCAGGTGGAATCCACGTGGTTCCATAACGGAACGTTGATTTTCAAGTTCCGGGGCGTGGATACCATCTCGGATGCCGAGCCCCTGGCGGGAGCGGAGGTGCGCGTTCCCATGAGCGAGCGCGCGCCGCTGGAACCGGGCGAATTCTTCCAGTCGGACCTGGTGGGCTGCGAAGTGGTGGACCGGCGCACGGGCGAATCTCTGGGGCGCGTTTCGGGCTGGGAAGATTCGGGCGGCGCGGGGCTCCTGGTGGTGGAAGGCGGTCTATTGATTCCCTTCGCGCGCGCGATCTGCGTGGAGATCCATCCCGAAGCCAAACGGATCGCGGTAGAATTGCCCGAAGGCCTGAAGGATTTGAACCGACCGTGATTTTTCATGTGCTGACCATCTTCCCGGAGTTTTTCGAGGGGCCCTTTGCGCATGGTGTGGTCAAGCGGGCCAGGGACGCGGGCCTGGTCGAAATTCGCATCCATAACCTGCGCGACTGGACTTCGGACCGGCACAAGACCGTGGACGACCGGCCGTTCGGCGGTGGCGAGGGCATGGTGCTCAAGCCGGAACCGGTCTTCGCAGCGGCGGAATCGATCTGGCCCGAACGCGGGCCTCGCCAGACGGTGGTGCTGCTTTCGGCGCAGGGCCGGCTGTTCGACCAGGGCGTGGCGAACCGGCTGAGCCGGGAGTCCGGGCTGTTGCTGATCTGCGGCCGCTACGAGGGTGTGGATGAGCGCGTGGCGGCCCACTTGGCCGACGACGAGATTTCCATCGGGAATTACGTGTTAAGCGGCGGCGAACTGGCGGCGGCGGTGGTGATCGACGCGGTAGCGCGGTTGTTGCCCGGAGTGCTGGGGAACGAGAGTTCCGCGGCCTTCGAGTCGTTTCAGGATACGGGCCACGGAGAGGGCCTGCTGGATTGCCCGCACTGGACGCGGCCGGCGGACTTCCGTGGATGGAAAGCGCCGGAAGTGCTCTTGAGCGGCAACCACGAGGAGATTCGCAGATTCCGGAAGGACTCCGCGCTGGAAAAGACGGCCCGGCTGCGGCCGGATTTGCTAACCGAGCCGCGAACAAGAATTTAGCCACGGATGAACACGGATGAACACGGATAAGCAAAAACAAAAAATCCTAAAATTCTTGTTATCCGTGTTCATCCGTGTTCATCCGTGGCTAATTGGTTTTTCCCCTTTTGAGCGGAGCGGCGGCTCGACGGTATAAGATAGAAGATTAAGGAAATTCTCATGCAGAACGCGTTGTTGACGAAGTTCATTCAGAAAAACAAGGCGGCCGAGATCCCCCAGTTCCGGCCCGGCGACACCATTCGGGTTCACGTGAAGATCAAGGAGGGCGACAAGGAACGGCTGCAGGCGTTTGAGGGCACCGTCATCGCCCGCAACAATACCGGATTGGGCGAAAGCGTCACGGTGCGGAAGGTCAGCTTCGGCCAGGGCGTGGAGCGCATCTTCCCGGTGCACGCCAAGGTGATCGACCACATCGACGTAGTGCGCACGGGCCGCACACGGCGCTCCAAGCTGTACTACCTGCGCGGCTTGAAAGGCAAGGCTGCCCGTCTCAAAGAGCGCGAACAGTAACGGTTCGCCCATGCGGCCGGAAGCGGCGGGTGGCAAATTCCGTTGCGAAGGGACGTTCGAGCGCGAGTTGCGCGCGCGCGGTTTTCGCGTCATAGCGGGCGTGGATGAAGCCGGCCGCGGCGCGCTTTTCGGCCCCGTGGTGGCCGCGGCCGTGGTCCTTTCGCCCGACCGTCCCGTGCGCGGCCTCAACGATAGCAAGCTGCTCGACCCGAAGCGTCGCGAAGTGCTGGCCGTGCGCATCCGCCAGCGCGCCGTGGCATGGGCTATCGGCGCCGTGGACGCCGCCACCATCGACTCGATCGACATCTACCAGGCCTCGCGCCTGGCCATGCGTTTGGCCGTCGGCCGGCTCAGTCCGGCCCCCGATTTCCTGCTCACGGACGCCATGCCCATCGAGCTTCCCCTGCCCCAGCAGCCCCTGATCAAGGGAGATGCGCGCTGCCACGCCATCGCGGCAGCCTCCATCCTGGCCAAGGTCTACCGCGACGCTTGCATGCGCGTGTGGGACGAAGTTTTTCCCCAATACGGGCTGGCCACCCACAAAGGCTATGCGACCCCCGAGCACTGCCAGGCCATCCGGGAGTTCGGCATCACTCCCCTGCACCGCCTGAGCTTCGAGCCGGTGCGCGCGCGCTCTCTCTACCCCGTCGACTACGATCCGCAGATGGGTCTGTTCGACACGGCGGGCGCCGCATGATGCCCACCGAACCCGGCGAGGACCTCGCGGGGCCCGTGCCGGAGCCGGCGCCTGCGCCTGTGTACCGCTGGTACCACAAGACGTTCGCGGTGGTGCTCATCGCCTTCTGCCTCGAAATCGGACTTTTCCTCCTGATCTTTCCCTGGACCGAGTACTGGGAGGCCAACTACTTCGCCGCCTTCGTGCCGGAGTGGCACCGGTACTGGGACAACATGTACGTGCGCGGCGCCATTAGCGGCCTGGGCGTGGTGGACCTGTATATCTCGTTCGTCGAGATTTTCCGCCTGCGCCGCTTCGCGAGACGCTAGTGTACCGTCTGCTGCTGCTGGCGATAGCGCTGATCGTCTACGGCTCCCTCTACCCCTGGCATTTCGATTTCGACGGCTGCGGCGCAAACCCGCTGTGGGTGCTGCTGCACGCGTGGCCTCGGGGAATCGACCGATTCGTGTTGCGCGATGCCGCCATCAACCTGCTGCTCTACTTTCCACTGGGCATGGCCGCATTCCTGGCGGCGGCCCGGCGCCATGGACGATGGGTGGCATTCGATGCGGCGCTGCTCATTGCCCTGGGACTTTCCGCCAGCATCGAAATGCTTCAGATTTACGATCCCGGCCGGATGTGCAGCCTCTTTGACGTGTTGTGTAACGTCTCCGGCGCCGCCGCCGGCGCCGCTACGGCGCTGGTTCTCCGCCCCGAGCTGGAGAGCCTGGCGCGCCGCAAGCCGGGACGGCACGGCCCCGCCGCCCTTCTTCTTTTAGCCTGCTGGGCAGGCTATCAACTCTATCCATTCTTCCCGCTGCTCAGCCGGACGAAACTGCGCGCCTCGCTCGATCTGCTGGCCGGAACGGCTTCCTTTTCCGCGGTGGAAGTCTGGGCGAGCGCCGCGGAATGGCTGGCAGCGGCGCTGGTTCTGGAATCTCTCTTTGGCCGCCTGCGCCCGCGGTGGCTGCTGGCTGCGATGGCCTGCCTTCCGCTGCGGCTTTTTATTGCGGAGCGCTCGGTCGCCATCGGCGAAATGCTGGGCGCCGCCTTGGCGCTGCTGTTGTGGAGCCTGCTGCCGGAAAGGAAACGGCTGGCAGCGGGCGTGCTTCTGCTGGCTTCCGCCATTGTGCTGCGCGAGTTGATCCCCTTCCGTTTGGCGGAAACGCCGCACCCCTTTTCCTGGATTCCGTTCGCCGCCACGTTCGATTCCGAGCGCCAGTCCGCCACCGTCATTTTGCTTCGAAAGGCCTTCGAGTACGGCGCCCTGGTCTGGCTGTTTCGCACGCTGGGCATGTCTTATGCGCGCGCCGCGGTAGCGGTGGCAGGCTCGTTGGCGGTCTTGGAAGCGATCCAACGATATCTGCCCGGCCGGACTCCCGAAATCACCGATTCCGTGGTGGCGCTCCTGATGGCCCTGGCGCTGTGGTGGCTGAGCAGTCGCGCCGCCCCGAACGCCTGAAACGTCCACGCACCGGAAACGTCATACTTGTCAGGGGGTCGTCGCTAGTGCGCATTCCGAAGGGTATCCTGGCTGCCGCGGCGATCCTTGGCATGTGGGGGCCGGCACACGCGTCGGAAGCCGATGCGCTCGCGATCTCGGCGGGGATTCAGGCCAGGCACATGCCGTTCGGCACAATCCTGGATCCCATCTACGCTTCCCCGGCCAGCAACCAGATCGTGGGGTATACGCGCTGCGGCGATTCGGCTCTGTGGACGGGCGCGTACCTGGCGGCCGAGGCCTTCCGCTACAAAGTCACACAGTCGGCCGACGCTCTCAATAATGTCAAAACGGCGCTGGCGGGCCTCAAGGCCCTGGCCGACGTGACCGGTGACAACCGGCTGGCGCGTTGCATGGTGCTCGCCGCCTCGCCTTACGCCGCCGGCATCGAGAGCGAGGAAGCGGCCAACACGATCCACCCGAACGGCCAATGGATTTGGGTGGACAATACCTCGCGCGATCAGGTGGTGGGCGCCTTTTTCGGGCTCGGCGCGGCATTTGACGTGGTGGACGACGCCACCGTCAAGAGCGATATCGCCGATCTCACCACGCGGCTGATCGGGTTCATCGCGCAACACCAGTGGTCGCCCAACGACGACATTTCGAATACCTTCGCGCTGCGCCCCGAGGAGTTGCAGATGTTGCTCCAGGTGGCCCGTCATGTCAATCCCTCCAATTCGATCAGCGGCCCTTTCTTGGTACTGCCGGTGGAGACGGCCGTGCTGGTGGATGTCCAGAGCGACTCTTCGTACTACAAGTTCAACTTGGATTACATGACCTTCTACAACCTGGTCCGGCTGCAGAATAACAGCGATAACCAGGCGGCATACCGGATTGTGCGCAACTACACGGCCTCGCACCAGAATGCCTTCTTCGACATTGTGGATCGGGCGCTCGAAGGAGCGAACGCATCCCGCGATGCCGAAACGCGCTCCCTGCTCGACCAATGGCTGCAAAGGCCCAAGCGGGAGACTTACGTCGATCTTTCGCACACCGTCGCGGTTTGCGGCAGCGAGGCCTGCCAGCCGATTCCGGTTCCGCTGCGGCCGACTGTAGAATTTCTCTGGCAGATCGACCCCTTCCAGCTCACCGGCGGAGGCGACGGAACCGTCGAAGGCTCCGGCATCGACTACATTCTGCCGTATTGGATGGGCCGCAACTACGGAGCGATTGCGGACGGCTCGGTCGAATCCGCCGCCGCGCCGAGCAGCGCGGTCGCTCCGGATTCGCTGGCTTCGCTTTACGGCGCGAACCTGGCGCCCGGTGTAGCCCAAGCCAGTGCCCAGCCGCTGCCATTGGCGCTTGGAGGTGTGACGCTTTCCGTTACGGATGCCGCCGGCGTTGAGCGCGCCGCACCGCTGCTTTACGTTTCGCCGGGCCAGATCAATTTCGTGGTTCCGGACGGCACGGCGCCCGGCCTGGCGACGTTGGTGGTGTCGGGTCAGACGTTCACCGCCGCCATTCAACCGGTCGCACCCACGCTGTTCAGCATGAACGGGGCCGGCAGCGGAGTGGCGGCGGCCACTGCGATTCAGGTTCAGGCCGCTAACCCGCTGCTACAGACTTCCGTGCCGGTGTTTCAATGCGCCGGCACGAGCTGCGCTTCGGTGCCCATCGTTTTGGGCGCCGGCACGCTGGTCTACGTCAGCTTCTACGGCACGGGAATCGGAAATCGCAGCTCACTGGCGAATGTGACGATGACCATCAACGGCATCGGCGTGCCCGTCTTGTACGCGGGCCCCGCGCCGGGCTTCACCGGCCTCGACCAGGTCAACGCCGCCCTGGTTCTCAGCCTGCGCGGCAGCGGGGAGTCGAACGTGGTCCTGACTGTAGATGGGCAGACGGCCAACACGGTAACTATCAATGTTCAGTGACTGCGCAGCCGATCCAACTCGTCCACGATTCTCTGCCGCACCGCATCGCGCAGTTCGGGAACTTGTTTGATGTTCCAGCCGTCGACGGGAACGGGCTCCAGTATCCGCAGATGGATGTCCTGGGCCTTTCCAAAAATCCACGAGTTTCGTGGCAGAGCCGCTCCGGAGCCTTCCACCACCAGCGGCAATATGGGCACTTGCTCGCGAATGGCCAGGTGGAAAGGCCCCTCGTTGAACGGCAGGACCCGCCCGTCCAGCGACCGGGTTCCTTCGGGGAAGAACACCACCGAGCACCGCTGGCGCAGGTATCGCGCGCACTGCAACATGGCTTTCGCGCCCTCGCGCCGGGAGTCCCGGTCGATGGGCACGTCCCCGGCCCAGCGCAGCATCCAGTTCAATATAGGCAAGCGCCACACCTCCGCCTTGCCGAGCCATTTGGTATCCAGCTTGAGGTGCGAAATCACGGGGATATCGGCGAAGGACTGATGATTGCTGACGATGACATACACCTGGCCGGCGTTCACATGTTCACCGCCGGACACGTGGATGCGCCAGGGGTTGACTCGCGCCATGACGCGCCCCAGCATACGGAACCAGCGGCCCGTTCGCAGCCGGAGCGGGTCAGTGTCGAACAGCCTGATCGTGCCCAGCAGCGGGACCCAAAGTAAAACGAGAGCCGTAGTGGCAGCCCAAATCCAAGCGGATCGCAGGAAGCGGAACATTTGAATCATTCGGGTGATGGGATTGCGGCGTCGATCAAGTACCAGTGTAGTGTGTCAGCCGGACGCAGGTCCACGAAGACAATGGGCAAGCTAAAGCATGCCCGGCATGCTTTAGCTTGCCCTTTGCCCGCTTGCGGGCAATTTCTTCGCTTCGCAAAGAGCGGCCGCCGGCGCCACCAGTGTCACCTTGGTATAGACCACCTCAAATCCGGCGCGCTCGTAATTGCGCTGCGATACGCCGCCGGGCGCCGTGGAAGCCGTGGCCATATCGCAACCCTGCGCGATGGCTTCGTTCAGCCGCGCGGCAATCAGCTCGCGATGCAGGCCATGGCAGCGGAACTGGGCGATGGTGCTGTCGGCAAACAGGGTCGCCAGGCCATCCCGTATGGCTAACGCGGCTCCTCCCGCTCTGGCGCCGGTCTCCGCGACCCCCAGGTAGCACATCGCTCCGGGCATGGCGAAGATGGCGCGGCCCACGTCCATCTCCTCGGTGGTGAGCTCGGGCTGGTCGAAAAATCCGCGGCCCACGGTGTAGGACCACGGATCGTCCTCGCCGGCCACCGCGCGCCGCACGCGCGGCGTGAGCACGATTTCCGAGCGGGCCAGCCGCCTGACCAGCACGTTATTGAACTCCGTGGGCCGGTAGCCCCGTTCACCGAGCGCCTGGAGCAGGCCGGGTTCGGCCATTGGGCAGAGGTCGATGGTGGGCCTGGCGCCGCGGCTGCGAAAGAAGGTCTCGAGGGCGCCGATCTGGGCCTCGGTCACCGCGCCATTGAGACCGATTCCCACGGCCTGGGTCAGCGGCGAATCCGCGCCCGTGAAGATGGCGCAGCCGCCGGCCACTTCGAGCACACTGGCGCCGCGGGGGCTACACCCCCGGGCGTTGGCCGCCTCGGCGGCTTCAATCCGTCGGGCCAGCAGCGCATCGGCGAAAACCATGATGTCATCATATATGCAATCGGGCCTAAACGGTTTATTTTCAGCAGCCGTTTGGACGGGATTGAAAGAAACTACGCGGTTTCCGCGATGTTCCGCGACGCGCTGCGGACAGTTCAACAGGATGCCGCGCCTCTGTGCTGTATACTGGACGGTGTTAGGGGTGATGTTCCGATCAATGAACAGTGATCGCATTCCGATCCGCAGGCATGGAATAGGGCACGTCGAAGCCTATGAGGTAACGGCTGACGAACTTGAGCGTCTAGAAAAGGAAGGCGCCGATGTGGGCTTCGATTTTCACACCAGCCTGTTCTGCATCACCATGGCCACCTCATTTCTCATCACCCTGATCCTGTCTCCGCCTTCTGGAAAGACGTTTGACGTGTTTGTGCTCCTTGTTATTGTCGGATTTCTCGTAGGGTTGATCTTCGGCATCAGGTGGTTTCGAGGGCGCGGGGCACGCTCAGGAACGATCAAGAAGATCAAAGAGCGTCAAATTATTCCTTTTGGAGAAAAAGGTGAGGAGTTGAAGCCGTCACAGCTCGAAGATCTTCCGTCCGAAGAGGCAGGGCCTGCGGAGGGAAGACAATGATTCTGCTTGTTACCTACGACCTAAAACAGCCCGCAGCATCATACAGTTACCTGTTTGCGGTATTGAAAGGTAAAGACGGTTGGGCGCACTACATGTCTTCAACTTGGCTCGTAGCGACAGACGAGTCGCCCGATGAGCTGTTCGATCAACTTCAGCCCCTGATCTTTGACGGCGATCGGCTTCTGATAACTAAACTCGCGCGACCCTACCATGGATGGCTTCCCAAAAAGGCGTGGCAGTGGATCAAGCGGAACCTCGAAAAGTGAGGCCCTGACGCGTCGGAGCGAGCTTGGCTCGTAGTTCGCGGATGCGTTGCGACCGGAGCGGGTCCAATGAACTTGGACCTAGTTCGCAAAAGTCCGACGTGCGGCAATGGCCGCCACCAAACCGCGATTTTGAGCGAGCGCAAAGAGCGCGAAACCCGCGCCGTCGAGCAGGCGCGCATCCGTCACGAGCAATGGCTCGCGAACGGAGCCGCCCGGCCGCCGGATATGTGGGATGAGCGGGCGGCGCTAGAGGCGGACCGGGCGCACGCCGAGGAAGTCCGGCTCTTGGCCGAGCTTCGCCGCGAGCTTGAGGCGGAGCGGCAACAGTCCGGCGCCGAACGTCCCGTCGTTTACATTCCGGCGCGGTTGCGAGCGCGGAAGGCAGTCACCTAACGAGCTGTTGCAGGGATTGAGAGCTTCCGGTCATCGCGAGATCAACCGTGAGGAATCCAGTCACGAGGATACCGATGACGGCGAATACGACAACCGTTTTGCGGCCCCATTCGGATGAAAACTGGGAATCGGCCCGGCAAAGTGCTTCGATACAGCGGAATATGATGTATCCGCCGATCATGATACCGATATTGGGAATCACAACGTATTTTCCTTTCCGCATCCCCGGCCAGTCCGCCTCCGGCGCCTGATCTGTTTGAAGCTACCACCGCGGGGGACCGGGAGCAAGGGGGCCGGCAGGCCGCCCGCCGCCGGCGCGGGATGGCGCGGCTGTTTTAGTATGTGGCGGACGGGGACCGGACGGCGTAAGATTCAAGATCGGAGAGAACTACATGGAAATCGTCTTTTTGCTCTACATCCTCTTGATCGTGGTCGGGCTGATCCTTGCGGTTGCGCTGATCCTGGCTCCGCTCAAGCTCTACGAGATTAGCCGTGACCTGAAGAGACTGAACGGGACCATGAGGGACCACACGCGCCTGCTCGCAGCAATTGCCAACGCTGCCGATCCGACCGAGACAATCGACCCGGAGGAAGAGAAGGCCCGGCTGGAAGCCCCCCAGGTTCCACTCTTTTCCCGTCAGTATGGCGCATCCCCGCCCGAGCGCTCCAACCCACAGGGACGGGACATTTGAGTTCTGTCACCTTACGGGGACGGTTACAGAACCCATGACCACACGTCGGTTTGACATTCAAGCCAGATCCGTTCTAGCATAATACTAATGAACGAAGACGAAGCGTTACGCCGCCATCTGTCGAAGCTCGGCAAGAAGGGCGGCCCTATCGGCGGCAAGGCGCGCATGGCGTCCCTCACGCCGAAACAGAGGAAGGAACTCGCGCGGAAAGCCGCCGCGGCGCGGTGGGCGAAAAACACCGCTTCGGCATCGGCAAAGATGCGGAGCAAGAAGACCCGACAGAAGGCTGACAAAGAAGGTGGGATAAACCGATGGTCCGCTTGACAATTATGGAGGACAATAGTAGGACCGTAACTATCGATGTCCCCGACGAGTGCCCCCGATGCCGACGCGGAATTCAGGTTTTCGCTCACGCATCTGCGGTGCTCCACACCGAAACTGGTAGACGTGCGCCCGACGCCTTGGAGATCGTTTTCCGGTGCCCAAGACAGGAATGTAGGCGCATTTATCTGGCTCAGTTCGGTGCCACGGGACAGGTGCCGGATCACCACATTCCAGAATACTGGAGATTTCTGCGGTTCATCCCGATGAACGAGGCCCGGGAGTTTACCGAGGAGATCATGCGCCTTTCGCCTGGCTTTGTGGCCATATATAACCAGGCCCTTCAGGCAGAGATCGCAGGTCTCAATCTACTTTGTGGCGCGGGGTTTCGCAAGGCGTTGGAGTTCTTAGTAAAGGATTATCTGAAAGCGATTCCTGAAAACGCAGAAAAGCACTCTGCAATCGAAGATAGCCAGTTGGGCGCCTGCATCGCGAATTTTGTAGATGATCCAAGGATCAAATCGACCGCAAGACGGGCGGCATGGTTGGGTAATGATGAAACCCACTACATCCGGAAATGGCAAGACAAGGAACTGAGTGACCTCAAAAAGCTGATCGATCTTTCGCTCTATTGGGTTTCTTCAGAGATCCTTACGCGGGAGTTGGAGAAATCCATGCCGGACCCGAAGACGAAGGGCTGATGTTGGGGCTGCTCCTGCAACCACCGCGCAACCATCTCGCCGTCTCGGTTTCCGTTTGGACAATACTTGGAGGATTCGCGCTAAAACTGCACCAAACGGCACGTGTAACGCATTGCCCATCCGAGTGAAACCAAACGGTTAGCCTCCGGCAATAGATGTCATCATATATGTATGGCAACTCAAATTCTCAGTCTCCCCGTGCGGGGAATGACCTGCGCCAATTGCGCGCGCAGCGTGGAGCGCCGGCTGGCCGCCACGCTAGGAGTAACGAAGGCCGCCGTCGATCTTCAGGCCGCCACGGCCACCGTGGAATATGACACGGACATGGTGGAACCCGCGACGCTCGCCAGCGCCGTGCGCTCGCTGGGCTACGAAGTGCCGGCATGAGCGTGGCAGCGCCAGAACGAGTGGATCTTCCGGTTTCCGGAATGACGTGCGCCTCGTGCGCGCGCACCATCGAGCGGACTCTCGCGGACACGGCCGGGGTGGAGCGCGCCCGCGTGAACCTGGCCACCAACACGGCCACCATCGAGTACCATTCCGACCGTGTTCAGGTTGCGGATTTCATCGCGGCCATTGAGGACCTGGGTTACGGCGTGCCCAAAACCGAAATGCGGCCGGACGCCGCGGAGCCGGCCTACCGGAAGAGATTGCTGGTGGCCGCCATCTTCGCGGCGCCGGTGGTGGCGCTGGGCATGTCCCATCGCTGGCCGTGGGTGCAGCTCGCCCTCACGACGCCGGTGGTCTTCTACTCCGGCGCGCCCTTCTACGTGGCGGCCTGGCGCGCGCTCCGCCACTTCTCGGCCAACATGAACTCGCTGATTGCGCTGGGCACCGGCGCGGCGTTCCTGTACTCGCTGTGGGAAACACTCCGCGGCGGGCACGAGGTGTACTACGAAGCCGCGGCGGTCATCATCACGCTGATCCTGCTGGGCCGCACCCTGGAAGCCCGCGCGCGCAGCCAGGCCGGCGCGGCTATCCGCCGCCTGATGGATCTGCAACCCGCCGCGGCGCGCGTCGTTCGCGCGGGCGCCGAAGTGGAGGTGCCGGTGGAAGAGGTGCGCGCCGGCGACGTGGTGGTGGTGCGGCCCGGCGAGCGCATCCCCGTGGATGGCACGGTCGAGAGCGGCGAATCGGCGGTGGACGAATCCATGCTGACCGGTGAGAGCATGCCCGTGGACAAGCAGGCCGGCGCCGCCGTGTTTGCCGGCACCATGAACCTCTCCGGCGGTTTCCAGTTCCAGGTGAAGAAGGCCGGCCGCGGCACCGTGTTGCAGCAGATGATCGAGATGGTGAAGCAGGCGCAAGGCTCGCGCGCCCCGGTGGCGCGGCTGGCCGACGTGGTGAGCGGCTATTTCACGGTGGGCGTTTTGCTGGCGGCGCTGCTCACGTTCGCCGTCTGGCTGTTCTTCGCGCCGTTGGCGGCCGCCATGATCAATGCGGTAGCGGTGCTGATCGTCGCCTGCCCGTGCGCATTGGGCCTGGCCACGCCCACCGCCATCATGGTGGGAACGGGGCGCGGCGCCGAGCGGGGAATCCTGATCAAAAGCGGCGAGGCCCTGGAAATGGCGTGCCGCATCGATACCATCGTGCTGGATAAAACCGGGACCATCACGCGTGGCAAGCCGCGGGTGACGGCGGTCGACCCCGCCCCCGGCCGCACGGAGAGCGAATTGTTGCGGCTGGCGGCTTCGGCCGAGCGCTATTCCGAACATCCGCTGGGCAAGGCCATCGTGGAAGCGGCCGCCGAACGCGGCCTCGCGCTGGAGGAGGCCACCGGGTTTTCGGCGCTGGCCGGCCATGGCGTCCGCGCGCGCGTGGCGGGGCATGACGTCGCCATCGGCAGACCGGGAGCCAGCGTCGAGATCGACGGCGCACCGGCCGGCGCCATCGAAATCGCCGACACCATCAAGCCGGAAGCCGCGCAAGCCGTGCGCCGCTTGCGCGATGCGGGCCTGGAAGTCTGGATGATCACCGGCGATAAGCGCGCGGTCGCCGAAACCATGGCGCGCGAGGCCGGCATCGACCGCGTGCTGACCGAGGTGCTGCCGGACCAGAAGGCCGCGGAAGTGAAAAAGCTGCAAGCCGCGGGCAAGCGCGTGGCCATGGTGGGCGACGGCATCAACGACGCCCCCGCGCTGGCGCAAGCCGATTTGGGGCTGGCCATGGCGTCGGGCGCCGACATCGCCATGGAGGCCGGCGGCATCATCCTCATGCGGGACGATCTGAACGGCGTGGCCGAAGCGATGGAACTGGGGCGCCGTACCATGCGGATCATCCGCCAGAACCTCTTCTGGGCCTTCGCCTACAACACGCTGGGAATCCCCGTCGCGGCTTTGGGCCTGCTCTCCCCGATGGTGGCGTCGGCCGCCATGGCGCTTTCGAGCGTGACGGTGGTGACCAACAGCCTGCGGCTGCGGTAGGGGCGGATCATTGGCTGCCGGTTCCGGTGCAACAATCCTTCTCGATGCCGGGCGTCACGAGGATGGTTCTTGCGTATAGCCCCTGAATCATATCCATGGCTTGTGCGGGTACGCCAAAAGGCAGGTTTGGGTCTGCGTCGAGGTACACAAGCCAATCGGGGCGGCGGCTAAGCGCTTCCTTCAAGATCCCAGAGAAGTCTTCGGGCAAGATAGCTTTACCGTCTAAGAACCAGCGGTTCTCCTTATCGATTCGGAGTACCAGGGGCTTAATCCTTTGGTCGTTCTTTGGTGTCCTAAGGCTCCGGCTGGATGTGAACACTCGGATTCCCTTGGAAGGAGGCTTGATCGTCACAGAAACGGAGATTCCCACAAGCAGCAGCAACGCAAGTGTTGCGGTAATACCATACGGCGGCAGCCCCGAAAAGAGTGGTCTTCCCGGAAACTTTCGAAGAGAGTTTGGGCGTTGATAGCCGGTGCGCGGAGCTACAGATATTTCGAGAGCGGTCGATTGCTCAACGTTCTGCTTCGAGCGCCAAAACAAAGTTCCACCAATGAGTACCAACATCCAAGAAACAATAGGCAGTTCGACATATAATCGGTGGATAAGATAATGGCCTTCTCCATCTGACTCAACCTTTAGCCTAGGATTGCCCGTGTTTAGAAAGCTGGTGTCAGAGAGCACATCGACATCAAGTTTGTATCGCCCTCCGGAGGACCTGAAGTAACCCACTTTGCGTCCCACTGTGCCCACGTTGCCGGAGCCTCCGTTTACGTCATCGCTGCTTCCCGATAACTCGACTTGCCCGGCACGGGACAAGGCCCATCGCGCCTTGAGAATAGCGGGTGTCTCATAACACCCCCACATCAGGCACTCGAGATTGCCGAGAGACGGCGTCTCCTCGACCTCAATTTCAATGTAGTAGCCGGAATCCAGATTGATACTGAACTCTTCCGTCCTGATGTGGCCACGCGACAGTGAGACGGGCACATCCAGAGCGATCAGTTTCCGAGTCTCCAGCCAATACATGGAACCGAGATACAGGGCCCCGCCGGCAAGCATGATGGCAATCCCGATTCGCCTCGAGGAAGGCATGGTCATATCTTAGCCCGGCGCTCGTGCGGGCGCACTCACTCTTGCCCGAAGCAGTACAACCGCCCGTCCTGCGAGCCAATCACCACACGCCCCGCGGCTATCGCCGGAAAAGCCGAAAGCGGCGCGCCGGCGGGCGCCATCGAAATCGCCGACACCATCAAGCCGGAAGCCGCCGCGGCCGTGCGGCGCTTGCGCGAGGCGGGTCTGGAAGTCTGGATGATCACCGGCGATAAGCGCGCGGTCGCGGAAGCCGTGGCGCGCGAGGCCGGCATCGATCGCGTGCTGGCCGAGGTGCTGCCGGACCAGAAGGCCGCGGAAGTGAAAAAGCTGCAAGCCGCGGGCAAGCGCGTGGCCATGGTGGGCGACGGCATCAACGACGCGCCCGCTCTGGCGCAGGCCGATTTGGGGCTGGCCATGGCGTCGGGCGCCGACATCGCCATGGAAGCCGGCGGCATCACGCTCATGCGGGACGATCTGAACGGGGTGGCGGAAGCGATTGAACTGGGGCGGCGGACGATGCGGATCATCCGCCAGAACCTCTTCTGGGCCTTCGCCTACAACACGCTGGGAATCCCGATCGCGGCTTTGGGCCTGCTCTCCCCGATGGTGGCGTCGGCCGCCATGGCGCTTTCGAGCGTGACGGTGGTGAGCAATAGTCTGCGGCTGCGGTAGCACCCTCCGACGGATCGCGCGCGGGGGCCGCTTCGCTCGAACCCCATCACATGCGAGAATTGGATGTAGTGCCGAAACGAGCGCCCCAGAAAGAGATGAAGGTCCGGGTCCCCCAAGGCGCGGGCCTCGCCCGGTTCCTCTTGGGACCGGTAGGCCGCTTCCTGGTGATCGGGGTCGCCCTCTTCATTTGCCTGGTGCTGTGCACGTTCACCTACTATTACGCCAAGTATTCGCGGCTCATCGACGAGAAGCTGCGCGCCGGCCCGTTCGCCAATACCGCCAAGATTTTCGCCGCCCCGGAATCGGTGGCCGTGGGCGACGCCGGCACTCCGGCCGAGATCGCCGCCGAGTTGCGCCGCAGCGGCTACAACGAATCGCGCGGCAATCCCATCGGCTACTACCTGCTTGAGCCCAATTCCATTGAAGTCTTTCCCGGCCCCGAATCTTACTTCGACCAGGAGGCCGGCGTCGTCAAGTTCGCCGGCGGCCGGATCTCGCAAATCGTTTCGCTCGAGGACAACACCACCCGCAGCCAGTATCGGCTCGAGCCGCAGCTCATCACCAATGTCTCCGGGCCCAGCCGCGAGAAGCGCCGCATGGTCCAGTTCGCGGATATCCCCACGGTGCTGGTCCAGGCCGTTACCTCGGCCGAAGATAAACGTTTTTTCCAGCATTCCGGCTTCGACCCCATCCGCATCGTCAAGGCCGCTTACATCGACCTGAAGGAAGGCCGCAACGCCCAGGGCGCCTCCACCCTCAGCCAGCAGCTCGCGCGCATGTTCTGGCTGGATACGGGCAAGCGCTGGACGCGCAAGCTGGCCGAGATGGTCATCACCCTCCAGCTCGAACAGAAGCTGTCCAAGGAAACGATTTTCGAGGATTACGCCAACGATATCTACCTCGGCTGGCGCGGCTCGTTCCGCATCCATGGCTTCGGCGAAGCCGCCGAGGCCTACCTCGGAAAGGATCTCAGCCAGATCACTCTGCCCGAGGCCGCCGAGCTCGCCGGCATGATCCAGAGGCCCGCTCTGTACGACCCGTTCCACCACCCAGACCGCTTGCGCGAGCGGCGCAACGTGGTCCTTGGTTTGATGCGGCAGAACGGGTTCATCGACGAACACGATTACACCCTCGCCTCCCAAGCGCCGCTCACCGTGGCCAAGTCCACCGCTCAATCGGTCGAGGCGCCGTATTTCGTCGACCTGGTGAACGACACGCTGCAAGCCCGGTTCCAGGACACCGACTTCCAGTCCAACGCCTTCCGCATTTACACCACGCTCGATATGCACCTGCAGCGCGCGGCGGCGGAAGCCATCCGCCTTGGGATCGAGAACGTGGACGAGCAGATTCGCCACCAGCGCCGCTTCCGGGGCCAGACCCCTCCCGAGGCGCAGGTGGCTCTAGTCGCCATCGATCCGCACACCGGCGAAGTCAAGGCCCTGGCCGGCGGCCGCAACTACGGCATGAGCCAGCTCAACCACGTGCTGGCCAAGCGCCAGCCCGGCTCCATCTTCAAACCGTTCGTCTACGCCGCCGCCCTCGATACCGCCGTGGATGGCTCGCCGCGCGTCTTCACGGCCAGCACCATGGTGCTCGACGAACCCACCATCTTCTGGTTCGACCAGAAGTCTTACACCCCGGCTAATTTCAAGAACGAATACCACGGCAACGTCACTCTGCGCGAAGCGCTGGCGCATTCGCTCAACAACGCCACCGTCAAGCTCGCCGAAATGGTGGGCTACGACAAAGTGGTCGAAATGGCCAACCGCGCCGGCATGAACTACAAGATCCAGCCCACCCCCGCGGTGGCTCTGGGCTCGTATGAAATTACCCCGCTCGAAGCCATCGGCGCCTACACCATCTTTGCCAACCAGGGCGATTACATCAAGCCCAACTTCATCTCGCTGGTGCGCTCGCAGGATGGCAAGGTGGTCTATCGGAACCAGCCCGAACACAAGCAGGTGCTGGACCCGCGCGTGGCCTACCTCATGACCAACTTGATGGAAGAGGTGCTGCGCAGCGGCACCGCCGCCGGGGTCCGCGCCGCCGGCTTCAACGTCCCGGCGGCCGGCAAGACCGGCACTTCCCACGACGGCTGGTTCGCCGGCTACACTTCCGAACTGCTGTGCGTGGTGTGGGTGGGGTTCGACGACAACAAAGAGCTCGACCTGGAAGGCGCGCACTCGGCCGCGCCCATCTGGACCGAGTTCATGAAGCGCGCACTCGCCTACCGCGAGTATCGCGACGCCAAACCATTCCAGGCGCCGGATGGCATTGTCTCCATCGATATCGATCCGCAATCCGGAATGCCCGCCACGCCCTACTGCCCGGTCAAGCGGCCGGAGGTTTACATCGTGGGCACGCAGCCCATGGGCGCCTGCCCGCTGCACGGCGGCGGCCGGCCAGGCGCAACCAATGTGGCCGGATGGGAAACACCCTCGTCCGCCAAGCCGGCTTCGTCCGCCGACGATTCCGCACGCGCCACCGGATCGGAAGGAGAAGTGTCGGAGGCCGCCGTGGCGCGCCGCATCGCGCGGCAGAATCGGGCGAATGCCGCCACCGCCCAATCGCAGCCACCGCCGCAGCAGCCCAGGAAAGAAGAGAAGAGAGGTTTTTTCCGCCGCCTGTTGGATGTGTTTAAATAGGTGTTGGAGGCCCTCATGGTTTCCCGACCTCTGGCCATCGCACTTGCGGCAGGCTGGATGTCCGCATTCGCTTTCGCCCAGGGGGCGCCCCAAGCCCCGAACCCGCCTCTTTCCGTGGAAACCCGCGGCGACATCTTCATGGCCCGTAAGATGTACCGCGAAGCCATCGACGTGTTTCGCGAGGATCAGTCCAAAAATCCGGTCATTTTGAACAAAATCGGCATCGCGTATCACCAGATGCAGCAGCTCGACAACGCCAGGAAGTACTACCAGCAGGCCATCCGCCTCAAGCCCGATTACGCCGAAGCCATCAACAACCTGGGCACGGTTTACTACGCCCAGAGAAGCTTCGGGAAAGCCATCCGGTATTATCGAAAGGCCCTCAAGTACGCTCCCAACTCCGCCTCGATTTACTCCAACCTGGGCACGGCTTATTTCGCCCGAAAAAAATACAAAGAAGCCATGGAAACCTACCAGACCGCGCTCAAGCTCGACCCCAACGTCTTCGAGAATCACAGCAGCTACGGCGTTCTGCTCGAGGAGCGCAACGTCGAGGAGCGCGCCAAGTTCCATTTCAATATGGCCGAGTTGTACGCTCAGGCCGGCCGCAACGAGCTCGCGCTTCAGTATCTGAGGAAGGCCCTGGAAGAGGGCTTTAAGGATAAGAAGAAGATCGCGGAAGATCCCGCCTTCCAGGCCATGCGCGATCTGCCGGAGTTCAAGGAACTTCTGGCCCTGGAGCCGCGTGTTCTGTAGATTCCGGTGGTTCCTCCCGCTCGCGGCTTTGCTCCTGGCCGCCTGCGCTCGCCAGCCACCCGCACCAGCCACCCAACGCATCGCCATTCTGCGCTTCGAGAACCTCGGCGCCGGCGTTTCCGACGACTGGATGGGCCGCGCCTTCTCCGAAGTCATCACCGCCGAATTGGCCGGCGCGCCGGGCATCTACGCCATCCCCTCGAACCGGCTGCACGGTCTGGATCGGGTGTTCGGACCGCGCCCGGTCTCCGTGCCCGGCATCTCCGCCGAGCGCACCCTCGCATTCGCTTCCGGCGCTACCCGCTTGGGCTACGGGGAGTACTCCGTCCGCGGAGGCAGGCTGTCGGCGCGGCTCACCATCGAAGATCCGCGGACCGGGAAGATGGTCAAGCTGTTTTCCGCCGCCGGGGGCGACGTGTTCGCCGTAGCCTCGGAGCTGGCGCGCCAGATCTCCACCCGCGTGGCGCCCTACGGCACCAAAAGCGTGCCCGCGCTGAAGGCGTACATGGCGGCCGAGGAATCGGCCACCGCTGCCGCCACCACGCAGAACCTCGAACAAGCCATCGCCGCCGACCCCGATTTCGGACCGCCTTACCGCCTGCTGGCCGAATTGGATGCCCAGCGGCAGGACCGCGCCGGCGCCGACGCTCTGCTCGGCCAGGCGCTGTCGCGCGCCGGCGCCATGCCCCCAGCGGAGCGCGCGCGCCTCGAACTCGAAACCGCCAACCTCCACGGCGATTCCGCCGCTCGCAAAAGCGCCCTCACCACGCTGGTCGCGCTTGAGCCCAACGATCCCGTTGGATGGAATTCGCTCGCCGAATCCTGTATGAGCCGCCGCGAATACCAGCAGGCCGTTCAGGCCTACCGGAGACTGCTCCAGGTGGAGCCGGAAGACGCCGGCGCGCTGAACCAGCTCGGTTATGCCGCCGCGTATGCAGGCAGTCTCGATACGGCGCTCGAGGCGCTGCGCCGCTACCAGGCGCTGCGCCCGGCGGAAGCCAATCCGCTGGATTCGCAGGGTGACGTCAACCTGCTGGCTGGGCGCTTGCCCCAAGCCGAGAGCTTCTACTTGCAGGCCGCCAAGAAAAACCCCAACTCCGAGAGCGGCGGCGATCTGTGGAAGGCCGCCATGGCGCGTCTCATGAGCGGCGACGTGGCCGGCGCCGACACCCTCTTCCAGCAGTTCATCCAAGCCCGCGAGGCCGCCAAGGACCCGGTCGCCGAATACCGCCAGGCGGAATGGTCTTGGATCAGCGGCCGCCGCAAGTCCGCCTGCCAGCGCCTGGAGGCCTTCGCGCGCGGCGCCGAAAACGGCCCCCTGCGGGAAATCGCCTCCCGCGCTTATTCCCAACTCGCCGTATGGAGCCTGGTGATGGGTGATCGCACCGCCGCCGCACAACTGGCGCAGAAAGGGGCACTCCTCGCCGGCCCTTCTTCCGCCGGCGCCGCCATGGTGGCGCGCTTCCTCACCGAGCCACCGGCCTCCCCGTCGGAGTGGTCCGTGCGCGCGGAGCGGCTCTTCCCCAACGCCGCCGAGGATTCCCTCAAAGATCTCGCGCTGGCCTACGCGCTCCTGCTCGACAAGCAGTTTCAGCCCGCCTCGCTGCTATTGAAGCAACTGTACGATGGCGCCAACCCGTCGGCCGATCCCAGCCTTCCGGTCCTGCTGGCATGGACCTGCCTCGAAACCGGCCGCGCCAACGACGCCGCGCCCCTGCTGCGTTTCAATCCGATTCCGTTCCTCAGCGGCGCGAGCATGTTCGCCGCATTCGATTTCCCGCGCATTTACTACCTGCGCGGATTGCTGGCGGAGCAGCAAGGCAAGCCCGGCGAGGCGCGCGCCAACTACCGGTTATTCCGGCAACTCTCCGGCCCCGATCCGCTGATTTGGGGCGAGGAGCAGAGGGCCTCCAGAGCACAGTGATGGACGCCTTCCGGCATGTTCTGACCCTGCTGATGCTGATGTTCATGCCCGGCGCCGTCCTGTTCTGGTTCCTGGTGCATCCCTTCATCCGGTTCTGGAGACGGCTGGGCTTGCGCCGTGCCTTGGCGATTTGCTACACGCTGCTGGCGGCATTCGCGGTGGGCGTGTTTCTTTTGCGGAAAACGCTGCTTGCCGTGGATTACGGCACGAATCCCGTGCTGATTGCGGTGGCCGTGCCGATGCTGGCCGCGTCCATCGTGCTGCGCCGCAAGATCTCCCGCCATCTGCGGTTCAGCACACTGGGCGGCCTTCCGGAGATAGCGCCGGACCGTCATCCTCAGCGGCTCCTGACCGAAGGCATTTACTCCCGAATCCGCCATCCGCGTTACGTCGAGGTCCTGCTGGCCATGGCGTCTCTGGCGCTGATAGCCAACAACCTGGCCTCTTACGTAAATTGGATCATCGGCATCCCGAGCGTGCTGGTAATCGTACGCCTCGAAGAGCGCGAGCTTCGCGACCGCTTCGGCGCCGAATACGAGGTCTATTGCGCGCGCGTCCCCCGCTTCGTGCCGCGCTGAGCGGCGGACGAGCTTCAACTTACAACGTCGAGCGGAATGTGTAGGCGCCGGACTGCACCTCGTAAGTGGCGGCGCCGGGTTCGATGCGCAGGGGCTTCACCGGGCGGCCGGATTCGGTCACCGCAGCGGCGTCTTTCGCGGGCAGCGTCACCAGGGCGCTGGTGTTGGGCGGAATTGTCACCTCCAGCGTGAAGTGGCCGGCGTCGCGCTTCCAGGAAGTGGCAATGGTGCCGTACATCGACTTGTGCGACGCCTTCACGAAGGTCAGGTCGCCGGCCGGAATCGGGTGAATGATGACACGCTGGAAGCCGGGTCGCTCGGGATCGGAACGGATGCCGGCCAGGTCCTCATACATCCAGACGGCCAGGTCGCCGATCTGCATCACGTGGTTGCCCGAATTCATGGCGGGGTCGGCGGTGTCGCCGTTCCATAGCTCCCAGATCGTCGTGGCGCCTTTCTCCACCATGTAGCCCCAACCGGGGTAGGTCTTCTGCGTGGCGATCTGGTAAGCCACATCGGGGCGGCCGTTGTCGGTGAGCGTGCGCATCAGCCACTGCGCGCCCACCAGGCCGGTGCCGACATGGCCGTCGCTGGTTTGCTCGATGTTGCGGGTCAGGCTTTCGAACACCGCAGCGCGGTTATCCGGCGGCACCATGCCGAAGTAGAGCGGCAGGATGCTGGAGGTCTGCGTGCCGTTATCGTAGATGCCGCTGGCGGGCTTGAAAAAGCGCTTTTGGAAGGCGGCGTTGGCTTGTTCGGCGCGCGCGTCGAAATCGGCGGCATCAGCGGGTTTGTCGAGCAGGCGCGCGTAACGGGCCATGGTGCGCAGCAGCTCGTAGTAATACGTGGTCCCCAGCAGCGTATGGTCGGTGATGCGCGCGGGGTCCACCGAATGGATCAACTTGGGGTTCTCCGGCGGGACGCACCAATCGCCATATTGATCTTTGGGCATGAGGCCGTCTTTCAGGTAGGTGGCCTCGTGGTCGATCCACTTCTTCATGGCCGGATAGTTGCGTTCCATGGCGCGCTTGTCGCCGTACTCGTCGTACAACATGCCGTGGACGAAGATGAAAGTGCCGGGCCAGGTGAGGTCGTCGTAGTAATTCGGCCAGTAGTTGGGCGAGACCACGGGGACACTGCCGTCGGGTTTTTGCGAATCGGCGATATCGGTCATCCACTTGGTGTAGAAGGCCGCCACGTCGAACATGTAAGCCTCGCTGCGGCTCACCTGGGAGCGGTCGCCGAGCCAGCCCTGGCGCTCGTCGCGCTGCGGGCAATCGGTGGGGATGCTGCGATAGTTGCCGCGGATGCCCCAGAACATGCTGTGGTGAATCTGGTTGAGCAGGGTGTTGGAGCTGGTGAAATCCGCCGATTGCTCCATGTCGTCATGGACCACGCGGCCTTCGAGCGCCGCTGCCGTCGGTACACCGGGGAAGCCGGCCATTTCGACGAAGCGGAAGCCGTGGTAGGTGAAGCGCGGCTCCCAGACTTCCGTGCCTTCGCCCTTGAGGGTGTAGAGATCGGTGGCGCGCGCGGTGCGCAGGTTGGCGGTGTAGAGCGAGCCGTCGGACTGGAGCGTTTCGGCGTGCCGCAGCGTGATTTGCGTGCCCTTGGGGCCGTTGACTCGCAAACGGCACCAGCCCACCATGTTCTGGCCCATATCGAAGACATAAACGCCGGGCTTGAGCATCTTGATGCTGACGGGGTGGAGGGTCTCGGTGACGCGCAGCGGCTCGGCCATCTGTGCGGAAAGCACGCCCGCGGGCGCCGCGACGATCCGGGCCGGTTCCCACTTGGAATCGTCGAAGCCCGCGCGGCTCCAGCCGGCCTGCTCCATGCGCGCGTCGTACTCTTCGCCGTCGTACTCGTTGTTGGCGCGTATGGGGCCAGCCGTGGAGAGCTTCCAGCTTTCGTCGGAGACCACACTGGCGCGGCTGCCGTCTTCGTACTCGATATCCAGGCGGAGGATGGCCTTGGGGTCGCCGAAGTTGCGGGTCTTGGCCTCGAGGCGCGGGGCGTGGTAACGGCCGTTGCCGAGCATCAGGCCGATGGCGTTGCGGCCGGCGGCGATCTGTTCGGTGACGTTGAAGGTGACGTAGAGAACGTGCTTGTCGTAATCGGTGAGACCGGGGGAAAGGACGTGGTCGCCCATTTTGGCGCCGTTCAGGTACAACTCGGAGAGGCCCAGACCGGAGTAGTAGACCGTGGCGCGGCGGACCTTCTTCTCCGCCTGGAATTCCTTGCGGAGCAGGCGCGCGGCCAGGCGGTGGTCAGTGCCGCCGCCGGGTTCGTCGCGCCCGATCCATTTGGCCTGCCAGTCTTGGGGATGGAGGAGGCCCATGGACCACTGTGCGGGCGCGCTCCATGCGCTGGGCTGGCCGTCCTGATCCCAGACCTGCACTTTCCAGAAGGCGGCGGCGCCGGAAGCGAGAGGCTTGCCGCGATAGACTACCTGGGTGGACTGGTCGGATGCCACCTTGCCGGTGTCCCAGAGGTCGCCGCTGCCGGCGCCGAGGGCGCGTTCGCTGGAGGCGGCGATGACCCGGTAAGCGTTCTGGCGAAGACCCCGCGCTTTGGCATTGGCGGCCGCCAGGACCCAGCTCAGCCGCGGGTCGGTGACGTCGATGCCTTGAGGGTTGACGCGGTATTCCGAGCGCAGTTGTTGCGGCCGGATGGCGGCGGCGCCGAACACGGTTGGCGCAATCAGGATCAAAACAAGAGCGTGCTTCATAGGTACCCGGCTAAAAGGGGTCAGACGCATTTTCCATCTTTCTTCCCATCCAGGAAAATGCGTCTGTCCCCTTTTTCAAGCTATCACGACGCTGGAGCGGGAGCCAGCACACGCTCGGCCATGGCGAACTTCAGCGCCTCGATGCCCTGGCCGGTGACGCTGGAAATCTCGTAACAGGGGAGGCCGCGCTCCGCCGCCAGCTTGCGCAACCGCGCCACGCGCTCGGCATCCTGCGCGGCGTCCATCTTGGTGGCCACCAGAATCATGGGTTTCTTCACCAGGTCGTCGCTGAAACTGGCCAACTCCTGCATGACGGTTTCGAAATCCTCGACGGGATCGCGGCCGCTCGCGTCCGAGACGTCCACCAGGTGCGCCAGCAGGCGCGTCCGCTCGATATGGCGCAGAAACTGGACGCCCAGGCCGTGGCCCAGGTGCGCGCCTTCGATGAGACCCGGGATATCGGCCACCACGAAGCTGCGGAAATCGTCAAACTGCACCACGCCCAGGTTCGGTTCCAGGGTGGTGAACGGGTAGTCGGCGATCTTCGGCCGCGCGGCCGAGATGCGCGAAATGAGCGTGGACTTGCCGGCGTTGGGAAAGCCGACCAAGCCCACGTCGGCCAGAAGTTTCAGCTCGAGGCGGAGGCGTTTCTCTTCACCGGGACGGCCTGGCTCGTGCTCGGTGGGCGCCTGATGGGTGGCAGTGGCGAAGCGCGCGTTGCCCTTGCCGCCTTTGCCGCCGCGGGCCACCGTGAAGCGTTCGCCGGGCTGGGTGAAATCGTAGAGGCGCTCGCCGGTGGATTCGTCGTAAACCACGGTGCCGACGGGCACCTGGACGTTGAGCGAGCGGCCCTCGGCGCCGGTCCGCTGGCTGCCCTCGCCGTGACGGCCGCGCTCGGCCTTGTGCTCGGGGTTGAAGCGGAACTGGAGCAGGGTGTTCTGGTGAACGGTCGAGACCAGCACGACGTTGCCGCCGCGGCCGCCATCGCCGCCGCTCGGCCCGCCGCGCGGGACGAACTTTTCACGGCGGAAAGCCAGGCAGCCGTTGCCGCCGTCGCCCGCCTTCACCAGAATTCGCGCCTCGTCGATGAACATGGAAAAAGCCGCCGGCTCAGCTAGAAACCGGCGGCCTCGTTGAGAATAATTTCCAGGGCTACGCGACTGCGTTGATGCTCACGAACTTGCCCATCCGCCCGCGGTCCTTGAACTCCACCACGCCCGTCACCTTGGCGAACAGCGTATCGTCCTTGCCCCAGCCGACATTGAGGCCCGGCTTGATCTTGGTGCCGCGCTGCCGCACGATGATGGAGCCGCCGGGAACCAGTTGGCCGCCGAAAACCTTCACGCCGAGGCGCTGCGCCTGGGAGTCGCGCCCGTTTCTGGAACTGCCTAAACCTTTTTTATGCGCCATTCGTCACCTCCGCCACAACGTCGCTGACCTTCACTTCGGTGAAGGACTGGCGGTGGCCGATGGTTTTCTTGTACTGTTTCTTGCGCTTGAACTTGAACACCAGGACCTTGTCGGCCCGGCCATTGCCGACGATGGTGGCCTTCAGGACGCCGCCGGCAAACATCTCACCGCTATCCTGGGCGGCGAACTTGATGGGCAACTCGACTTCGGAGCCGACCTCGCCGGCCAGTTTTTCCACGCGGATGACATCGCCCGGAGCAACCCGGTACTGTTTTCCGCCGGTTTCAATAATCGCGTGCATGCAAACCTCTGTTCGGGAGCCGGTACACACGGGGTGCGTCGGAGCCACTGGAGTAAGTATTGAGTGTACTACAGATTAGCGGGACTTTTCAAATGGCGTTACCCTGAGAGAGACCCATGCCCGGAATTGCAGTCGTGGCCCTGTTCGCGGCAGCTTTGCCTAATGCCGTGGTGCTCTCACCGGTAGCCAACATGTATTCGAAGCCGAGCGAAGACGCCGACGTGGTGTCCCAGGCGATCTACGGCTCGAATGTGGGGGTGGTGGAGCGGCAGGAGGGCTGGGCGCGCATACGCACGGCGGACGACTACACCGGCTGGACGCCCCTGAGCGCGCTGCTGCCGGGAAAGGCCTATGCCGCCAGCGGGCGCGTGGCCGAAGTGGCGAGCCTGTTCGCGCATATCTATCGCGAGGCCGACGTGACGGCGCATGCACCGCTGCTGACGGTGCCGTTCGAGTCGAGACTCGAAGTTGTGGCCCAGCCGCCCGGCCAGGCGCGCTGGCTCCAGGTGCGGCTGCCCGACGGCCGCGCGGGCTGGGTGCAAACCGGCGACATCGCATTCGACGCGAAGCCGCTCGGCATCCCCGAGATGCTCGAGTTCAGCAAACGCTTCCTCGGATTGCCGTACACGTGGGGCGGAACTTCGACCTTCGGCTACGATTGCTCGGGGTTCGCGCAGATGCTGGTCCGCCGCCGCGGCCTCCTGATGCCGCGCGACGCCCAGCCGCAGGCCGACTGGAGCGGCATGGCGCCCGTCGAGCGCAAGGATCTGAAGCCGGGTGACCTCCTCTATTTCGGCGGCTCGGCGAAAGAGATCACCCACACCGGCGTCTATTTGAGCGACGGCAAGTTTATCGACGCCACCACCTGGCAGACGCCCATGGTGCGTATCGACGACCTGAACGATGCCCACTGGTCGCCGCTGCTGGTGGCCATACGGAGAGTGAAATGAACCGCAGGAACTTCCTAAGGACGGCGGCCGTGGCGGGGTACCCTCTGGGCCCTGGTTCGGCTGTGGCGGCGCCGGGGCCGAGCCTCGAGACCAGGATCATGCGCCTGAACTTGCGGCACACGTGGACCACCACCATGTCGTCGAGCGAGTATCGAAATACGCTGTACGTGGCTTACGCGCGCGATGGCATCACGGGCCACGGCGAAGGCGCTCCCATCGTGCGCTACCACGAGGATGCGGAAAGCGCGCGCAAGGCGGTGGAATCCGTGCGCGCGCTGCTGCTCTCCGCCAACCCCATGCAGTTTGCCAAGGTGATGGCGGAGGTCTTCCGGCGCGTGCCGGGCGAATGGGCGGGCAAGGCGGCCATCGATATCGCGCTCATGGACTGGGCGGGACAGAAGCTCGGCATCCCGCTCTACACTTATTTCGGACTCGACCCCAAGGACGCGCCGCTGACCACGTTTTCGATCGGCATCGACACACCCGAAATCACCAAACAGAAGACTCGGGAGGCCGCCGATTTCCCCATCCTGAAAGTCAAGGTGGGCCTGGCCACCGACGAGCCCACCATCGAAGCCGTGCGCAGCGTGACCAAGAAACCGCTGCGCGTGGACGCCAATGAGGGCTGGAAGGACAAAGAGGAGGCCGTAAGAAAAATCAACTGGCTGGAGAAGATGGGCGTCGAGTTCATCGAGCAGCCGATGCCGGCGGAGATGATCGAAGAGACGCGCTGGGTGCACAGCCGCGTGCACATCCCGATCATCGCCGACGAAGCCTGCGAGCGGGCCTCCGACATTCCCAAGCTCAAGGGCGCGTACGACGGCGTGAACGTGAAGCTCGACAAGAGCGGCGGCATGTTGGAGGCGTACCGCATGATCCAGGTGGCCAAGGCGCTGGGCATGAAAACGATGCTGGGCTGCATGGTGTCGAGCTCCGTCTCGGTGACCGCCGCGGCGCACCTTTCGCCGCTGGTGGATTACGCCGATCTGGACGGCAACCTGCTGATCTCGAACGACCCGTTCCACGGCGTGCTGGTGGAGAAGGGCAAGCTGGTGCTGCCGAACCGGCCGGGGTTGGGGCTGACGGCGGCGTGAAGTGGACAGGATGCGGCGGATCAGCGCTTCGAAATTCAAGGAACAGTGCCTGAGCTTGCTGGATCACCTCGGCACGGAAGGCATCGTGATCACGAAACGCGGCAAGCCCGTGGCCAAGGTGATCCCGATAGGCTCCGGCTGCGCTGACCTGATTGGAAGCATGAAGGGGAAACTGAAGATCAAGGGCGATCTTCTGTCAACCGGGGTGTGGTGAGCGTTCCGCCGGGTTGCGGCGTCTTCAGGCAGCGGAGCGGGGTGGGGGATGGTCTTGAGTCGAGACGCGAGCGTGGCCGTATTTCGTGCCCCGCGTTCTGGGACAGCAAAACGGGACGGCGCAAGCCCTGTTTTTACAGGGGTTCGGTTGTCGTCCCGAAACTTACCCTTTACGAGACACCCGTGCGGGAGGGCACGGCAGCGCGATAGGCGGTAATGAGGTGCCGCGACAAATTGACGTGGTGCAACCAGTCCTCGGACCTGACGGGCTTGTTGCTTGAAGAAGCGAAAGGCTGGCGGTAACGTGCTTCCTCCGCGCGGACGGCGCATTTTTGGATTACAAATGCTTCCCGGCTAGAGCGCGTTTCACGCCTTCGGGGTCGTGGGCAATTACGGTTAGATACGCGCGGGCCGGCTGGTCGGGCTCGCAACGTCCCTGTTCCCAGTCGCGCAGGGTGCCGAGCGGGATGCGATACCGCAGCGCAAATTCTTCCTGTGTCAGGGCCAGGGCCCGGCGCAAGGTCTTGGTCCGCGGTACGCGGCGGGCGGCCCGGAGTTGCTCGGGCGTCATGGGCCGCGCGTCCGGATCGCTCATCGCCGCAGCCGTGACCTCCTCGTCGGTCATAGCCCGCAAGCGCGCCCAATCCGTCTTGTCTTGAAGCGGCTTGGTGGAGCCGCCGGACAAGACCTGAACCAGCTTTCCGTCACTCCGCCGTTTGGCTACGATAGTATTCTTCTTGCTCATGCTTGGTTGCTCTTCTTGCTGAGATGATGCGTATGCGCTCGCCTCGCTCCGTATAAACCACCGTATAAACCACCGTCAGAATAACGTCGTTGACCATTCCTGTGATGACGTATTGGATCTCGCCTTGCGCACTGTCGAAATCACACCGCTCGAAGGCAAACGCATCGTCGAACACACGGCGCGCCGCCTCGAAGCCCACACCGTGTTTCGCCAGGTTGCTTTCGGCTTTGGCGGCGTTCCACTCGAATTCGCCTTCACCCATAATGTACGGCCTACCCGTAGTTTTGTCAAGTGGACCTTTCCGGGTTGCGATGCGCGGCGAGCAGGCGGAAAACCTCGGCCTGGATTTTAGAGAGCGGCATGGCACGCCGGCTCGATCTGTTCCGCCAGACGCCGGGCTTCGCGGTCGCCCTCTATGCGCAAGGCGCGCGCCACCACCAGGGCATCCTCCGGCGTCGGCGCGTCGAGCAGGCGTTTGTTCCACAGGGCCCGTGTTCCATATTCGGCGAAGGCCCGGCGGTAGAGGCTCAGCCAACTGGCCGGTTCTGGTGTATGGTAGTTCATCGGCGGTGCCCGGTTTCCAGCGTACGGCGATACCTCGCTGGTGGCAAGTTGAGCGCCGGATTATACTTACAGTTTCATGAGTCATTACCTGGCCTTCGATTTTGGCGCCGAGAGCGGCCGTGCTCTCCTGGGCAGCCTCTCCGGCGGCAAGCTGGGCGTCGAGGAACTGCATCGCTTCCCCAATACGCCGGTGCGCGTGCTGGGCGCGCTCTATTGGGACACGCTGCGGCTGTGGCACGAGATCCAGCACGGCATCGGGGTTGCCGTGCGCGAGCGCAAACTCTCGCTCGACGGCATCGGCATCGATACCTGGGGCGTGGATTACGGCCTGCTGGGCAGCGACGGCGCACTCATCGACAACCCGCGCCACTATCGCGATGCACGCACCAACGGCATGATGGAGAAGCTCTTTGAGACCGTGCCGCGCGACCAGGTGTTCGGCTATACCGGCATCCAGTTCATGCAGTTGAATACGCTGTACCAGTTATACGCGCAGAAGCTGGCGGGTTCGCCCGCGTTGGGCGTCGCGCGCCGGCTGCTCAACATGCCGGACCTGTTCAACTACTGGCTTACCGGCGTGGCCAAATCGGAAATCACGATCGCCAGCACCACGCAGTTCTTCGACCCGCGCGCGATGAACTGGTCCATGGAAATGCTGAAGCGGCTGGGGCTGCCCTGTGAGATCCTGGGCGAGATTGTTGCGCCCGGGACGCTGCTGGGCAAGATGCTGGAACCGCCCTACACGCCGGTCTACGCCACCGCGGGCCACGATACGGCGGCGGCGGTGGCAGCAGTGCCGGCGGAGGGCGGCGACAACTGGTGCTATGTCAGCTCGGGGACCTGGTCGTTGATGGGGCTGGAACTGGATGCGCCGGTCATCAACGCGGAATCGCTGGCGCTGAATTTCACCAACGAGGTGGGGGCGGCGGGCAAGATCCGGCTGCTGAAGAACATCGCGGGCCTATGGCTGTTGCAGGAATGCCGGCGGGCGTGGATGGAGGAAGGCGCGGAATCGAGCTACGAGCAGCTTGCCGGGATGGCGGCGGCAGCCAAGCCGTTCACCGCAACCATCGACCCCGATGCGTTTCTGGAACCGGGCGAGATGCCGCGCAAAATTTCGGACTATTGCCGCCAGACCGGCCAGCAGCCGCCGCAAACCCACGGCGAGTTCGCGCGCACCATCCTGGAGAGCCTGGCGCTGCGCTACCGCTACGTGATGGAGAGCCTGGAAACGCTGGGTAAACGGAAGATCGAGGTGATCCACATTGTGGGCGGCGGATCGCGCAACGCCCTGCTCAACCAGTTCGTGGCCGATTGCACCGGACGCCGCGTGGTGGCCGGGCCAAGCGAAGCCACGGCCATCGGCAACATCCTGGTGCAGGCCATGGGCGCCGGCGAGCTGGCCAACCTGGATGAAGTGCGCGCAGCGGTGCGGAGCTCGTTCCCGCTCACCACGGTCGAGCCGCACCCGAGCGGCGAGTGGGATCGGGCCTACCAGCGGTACCGGAAGCTGGTAGGGCTGGCCTGAGGCCGGCAATGCGCCGAAAAACCGAACTCCACAAACGGACCGAGGATGCCCTGGCCGCCTTTGGGATTCCTCCGGATCCCATTTCGATTCAGAGCGCCGGGACGGGGATGACCTTTCGATTCGCCTCTCCGCACGAGGCCCGCAAGGAGCTGGGAAATCGCTCGCTGTTCGCCCAGGGACCTCTCGGGATACTGCATGCCGGCGAAGTAGGCGGCGTCTTGACGGAATACCGCTCGTATCGCAACGGGACGCGTTTCAGTCTGCACGTGGTGCTGGGCCGGAGCGGGTTGGCGTACGCCGAAATCGACCGTTTCAATCCATACCAGGGCGTCACCGGCCTGGTGCTGCATGGAGTTCTGGAGTTATTCCCGTACCTGGCGAAGCGGCTCGTCGGGATGCGCTAGCGGGGTGGCGTCAAACGCCTTTGATGGAGACGGGCGCCATGTCGCGGCTGGTGATGACGCGGTCGATCATGCCGTACTCCACGGCCTGCTCGGGCTCGAGGATGTAATCCCGATCCACGTCCTTGGCGACGCGCTCCACCGGCTGGCCGGTGGCCTCGGCCAGCATGATGTTCAGAATCTCGCGCATGCGCAGGATTTCGCGGGCGTAAATATCGATGTCGGCCGCCTGCCCGGCCAGGCCCTGCATGGAGGGCTGGTGAATCATGATGCGGGAATTCGGCAGGCTGAAGCGCTTTCCCTTGGCGCCCTTGGCCAGCAGCACGGCGGCCATGGAAGCCGCCTGGCCCACGCAGATGGTCACGATGTCCGGCCGGATGAACGCCATGGTGTCCAGGATCGCCAGCCCCGCCGTGATGGAGCCTCCCGGAGAGTTGATGTAGATGGAAATGTCCTTCTCCGGATCTTCGGCTTCCAGAAAGAGCAATTGGGCGATGATCAGGTTGGCCACCTGGTCGTCAATCGGGGTGCCCAGAAAGATGATGTTCTCTTTCAACAGCCGGGAATAGATATCGTACGCGCGTTCTCCCCTGGAGGTCTGTTCGACCACCATGGGGACCAGGACGGATTGTCCCATGTTGCCTCCGGATTACCTAGAGTTGCCGGGCTTCAGGCCCGTTTTGCGGAAGCCACGCGCCTGGCCTTGCGCTTGGTGGCCATCGCCAGAGACTTCTTCTTCAACTCCAGCGCCTTGACCAGGTCGGCAATGGTATTCTTCCCCAAGTAATCCATGATACGTGAACGGAGGGCCACCCAGCTATCGTGCATGGAGCACGGCATATCGTCGTTGCACTCGGCCAGACCGCTGGCACACTGCTGGAAGGGCGCCAGGCCATCCAACGCCTCGACAATGTCGAGCAAGCGAACCTCGGCGGGGTCCACGCGCATGGCGAAGCCGCCGGTGGGACCCTTGCTGGACCGGAGCAGACCTTTGCGAGCAAGCTGCTGCAAGATCTTCGCCAGGAAGTGAGCCGGAATCTGTTCCTGCTCAGCAATATTCTTCACCATGGCGTACTTGCCCTCGGGCACCTGCGCCAGGTGGACAAACGCGCGAATCGCGTATTCGGCCGAACGCGAATAAATCATGCTGCCTCCCGCACTAAAATCGGAGTAAAGCTACACCGTTATCTTAAAATGTTCTGAACCGGTACGCAAGCCATTTGTTTTGCGCTGGATGCCGGGCCAGATGTGAAAGGCGCGAGAATCCACGCCCGAATGTAAACCCGCCCCCATGGAATGCGGTCTACACATGCGGCTGGAAAGAGGGCCGCCATGATCCGATCCGGCATATATACGCTTACACTCCTGTTGGTCTCAATTCCCGCGCTCGAAGGCCAGAACCAGACGCTCGGCCTGTTCCTGAACAATGCGGCGAAAACCTCTCCAGGTTACGTCCTGATGCCCCCGCTGCATAGCGGGTACACCTACCTAATCGACAACAACGGCCAGATGATCCACTCCTGGTACAGCGGCAACTACCCGCCGGGACTCATGGCTTATCTTCTGCCGAACGGCCATCTTCTTCGCGCGGATTCGATAGGGAATGAAGGACCCGATATCGGCGGCGGTGAGGGCGGGCAGCTCCGGGAGTACGACTGGCAGGGCAATGTGGTGTGGACGTTCACGTATACAACGCCCACGAACCTCATGCATCACGACTTCAAGCAACTTCCGAACGGCAACGTGATCGCCCTGATGGTCGAAACCAAGACTCCCGCCGACATGCTGGCCGCGGGATTCATGCCCAGTATTTTGCAGCCGGGAGGGGATGGAAATATCGCGCCTGACGCGATCATCGAAATTCAGCCGACCTACCCCACGGGCGGCAACATCGTTTGGGAGTGGCACGTCTGGGACCACCTGGTCCAGAACTACGACGCCACGAAGAACAACTACGGCAACCCCGCCGCTCATCCCGAACTGGTAAACCCGAACGCTTCCTACCCTCACCAAATCCCCGAGTTCTGGAACCACATGAACTCGATCGACTACAATCCAGCGACCGGCCAGATCATGCTCAGCGTCCGGGGCAACAGCGAAATCTGGGTAATCGATCACTCCACCACCACGGCCCAGGCCGCCGGTCATACGGGCGGAAAGTACGGCAAGGGTGGCGATCTCCTTTACCGTTGGGGGAACCCGCAGATGTATTCCGCGGGCACCGCCGCCAACGAAATGAATTTCCAGCAGCACGACGCCCAGTGGATCGCGGCGGGGCTCCCCGACGCCGGCAATATCCTGTTCTTTAACGATGGTGTTAACCGTCCCGCAGGCCTCTACTCTTCGGTGGATGAATTCGTCCCGCCGGTCGACGCGAGCGGCAATTATCCCGTTCTTGCCACGGGCGCGGCGTACGGACCGCAGCAGCTTGCATGGACTTACTTCGGCACGGGCTCGGAGCAGTACTACGAGACGGATATCGGTGGCACGGAGCGCATGCCCAACGGGAATACGCTGGTCTGTTGGGGTGTCTTCGGGGTGTTGGAGGAGGTGACTCCAGCCGGGCAGATCGTCTGGAAGTACGTGAATCCGGCGGAAACCAACACTACCGGGGCTCTTACGCAGGGGCAAGCGCCGGACCCCGACTCCAACAAAGCGGGCGAGTACATGAATGCGGTGTTCAAGGTTCGCAAGTACGCGCCGGATTATGCCGGTCTGGCGGGCCAGGACCTGACACCCAAGGGCATGATCGAGAAGTACGCCTTTGCCACTGTGAACGGCGCCGGCATGCAGGCGGGATCGGTGGCTTCCGGCGCAATAATGACCGTATTCGGCAGCAGCCTGGCGAACAGCACGGCTACCGCTCAAACTACGCCGCTCCCCACCACGTTGGCGGGCGCCAGCATCCAGATTACCGACAGTGCGGGCCTCACCCAATCCTGCCCGCTGTTCTACGCTTCCCCGGCGCAGATCAACCTGCTGGTTCCCGATGGGGTTGCTTCGGGCCCTGCAACTTTGACCGTCCGCCAAGGCTCCGGCAGCAGCGTCTGGGCAAAGGTGGCAGTAGAATCCGTGGCGCCAGGATTGTTTTCGGTGAACGCGAATGGTCAGGGTGTGGGCGCCATCACCGGCCTGCGCGTCAGCGCCAGCGGCCAGCAGAGCAACGTCCCCGTTTTCAGTTGTGGCGCAACCGGGCAGTGCGTTTCCGCGCCCATCGACCTGGGCGCTACCACCGACCAGGTCTACCTGTCGCTGTACGGCACCGGCGTCCGGGGGTTCAGTTCCCTCTCGGCCATCACCGTCACCATCGGCGGCATCGCGGTTCCAGTGACCGCCGCGGTCGCCCAGTCGCAGTTCGTCGGCCTCGATCAGGTAAATGTGGGGCCGCTGCCCCGGACACTGGCCGGCATGGGTAATAGCAACGTAGTGCTGCGGGTGGACGGCAGGACGTTTAACGCCGTCACGGTGAACATCCAGTGAGGCTGATTCTTGGAGTTCTGGTTGCCATGGCCGCGCAGGCTCAGACGACGCCGGGATCCACGATGTACCCGGAACTCACGCTGCTGCCGGCCGGCCAATTCCAGATGGGGGACCACTACGGTTTCGTCGATCCCCAGCATCCCAGCGACGAAGTGCCAGTCCACATGGTTTGGATCGACTCGTTGCTCATCGGCACCTACGATGTCACCAACACCCAGTACATGCAGTTTCTCAACTCGGCGTATTCGCAAGGGCTGATCGAGGTACGGAACGGATTGGTTTACGCCAAGGGCGGCGCCGATTTGTACCTGGACACATATCAGGCGCTGGGCTACAACAGCATCGGATGGAACGGCGCGAATTTCTCGGTGGTTGACTTTCGAGCCACTCATCCCGTGGGAGTCACGTGGTTCGGCGCTGCGGCGTACACCAACTGGCTGAGCCAGCAACAGGGATTGGACCCTGTTTATAACCTCACCACCTGGGTAGCCGATTTCACCAAGAACGGTTACCGTTTGCCGACCGAGGCGGAGTGGGAGTACGCCGGGCGGGGTGGCCAGTACAATCCTTACTACATCTACCCCTGGGGCAACGATGCCGATACTACAAAGGCCAATTGGCCGGAATCCAATACCCCGTATGCGACCGGTCCCTATCCCTGGATCACGCCGGTGGGCTTCTACAACGGGCAACTGCACACCAAGGCGGAGTTCGGGTGGCCCGGCAGCCAGCAGACCTATCAGACCTCGGACGGGTCCAATGCCTGGGGCCTTTACGATATGTCCGGCAACAACTGGCAGTGGGTCAACGACTGGTACGAAAACCCCTATTACGCCGTGAGCCCGTACATGAATCCGCCCGGCCCCACCGAGGCCGCCGCCTCACCCATGCCGGACGGCCTACCGTACCGGGGCATGCGCGGCGGCACCTGGTATAACAGCGACGCAGGCGACCCCGGCCACGGGCGGGTGTCGAACCGGGACCCCGCGTACTACCGCGCCCCCGACAATCCCAATACTCCCTACTACCACGTCAGTTTTCGCGTGGCACGTTACACGCCGGCCCTGACCACGGTTTCGGCGGCCAGCTATTCCGGTGCTTCAGTTGCGCCCAGTTCCATCGCCTCGGCGTTCGGAAGCGGACTGGCAGGCGGCGCCATCACTGTAACGGACAGCACAGGCGCGAAACTCACCGCGCAGGTTCTGGCCAGCAATTCAACTCAAATCAACTTCGTGATGCCAGCGGCGACGGCCACCGGACAAGCCACCATCACGGTGTCGAATGTTTCCATGGGCACGGTAATGGTCGATACGGTCGCACCGGGATTGTTCTCGGCGAATGCGGATGGAAAGGGGGTGGCCGCGGCGATGGCGGTGCTCGTCAGGAGCGATGGGTCCCAGACATCCGAGCCGGTATTCCAATGCGGAACCGCCCCGGGAAGTTGCGTGGCGACTCCGCTGGACCTCGGCGCCGCCTCCGACCAACTCTTCCTGTCGCTCTACGGCACTGGGATGCGCGGCTTCAAACAGCAGGCGGTTGCCACTGTCGGCGGTGTATCCGTAAGTGTTGCGGGGCCGGTCGCTCAGAGTCAGTACGTGGGACTGGATCAAGCGAACCTCGGCCCTCTACCACGTTCGCTGGCCGGCCGCGGAGAAGTCGCGATCAGCTTGACGGTGGATGGGAAGGCCTGCAATGCAGTGACCGTGAACATCCAGTAAGGGCAAGCTAACCCAAGTTCCGCAGTTGGAAGAATAAACTCTTTGCTTTCAAGCGCCGCATGGGCGAGTTTCCACTACATTGCCGCTCGTTCCAGTGCGCTGGGCAGCTTCAGGCCGAGCCGCTGGAGCAAGATCTGCTGGTGCTCGGTGGCCCGGCTGATGCAACGCTTGCGGATCACTTGCCCGGATCTGGTCGGCAGCACCACATCGACCATCGCGATCTCCGACAGGGCCTCGAACACTTGCCTCGGTTCGTCTCCCAGTCCCGCCTCGCGGCAACTCGCGGCGAGAGTCTTCCAGAGCACATAGGCCAAAAAGCAAACCAGGATGTGGGCCTGCACTCGATCTTCTTTCTGATGCCGCACCGGGCGGATCCCCAGGTCGGACTTGTGAATGTGAAACGCTGCCTCGGCCTCGGTCAACTGGATGTAGGCCCGCCACAGATCTTCCGGGCTCCAATCGGTCACGTTGCTGCGCAGCACGTAACAGCCCTCACTCAAGCGCGCCCACTCTCTCCAGGCTTCCACCTTCGACCACCGCAGGCGAGCGAACCCGCCGCCGTCCGTTTCCACTTTCACTTCGAACAGCGCGGCCGCTCGCGTGTTCCGCCCCAGCAACCGGCCCACTCGTGTGGCGATCGTCACCGGCTTCTGTTTCTTCTTCAGGCAACTGGTCTGGATCTTTCCGAGGCCTTCCTCAATGCGCTTCTCGAAACGCTCGTGCATGGCCTGCTCTTTGGCCCGCCGCTCCGCGCTGCGGCACAGGATGAAAACCTCCTCCCCGCCCGGCGCCGGTGTGATGCGAACTTCCAGCCCCGCATGCACCAACCGCCAGTCTTCGCTCAGCAACTCCTGCTCGAACTTGCGCATGGAGTTCTTCGCCGTCCCTACGATGTAGCGCCGCCCACCTTCGCGCAGGAACTCCACGTTGTCCTCGCCCGCCATCCCGCGGTCCATGACCCAGATCCGGCTAGCCCGGCCATAGAGCCCTTCGATGTGCCCGACCATCTCTTCCAGCGTGGTGGCGTCGTTGCGATTGCCGGCGAAGATCTCGTAGCCCAGCGGCATCCCGCAACGGCTCACTACCAGGGCGATGTTGACTTGCTTGCAGTCCGGCCGATGGTCGCGCGAATAGCCCCGCTGCGCTTGCGAGTTCTTCTCCGCCTGACCTTCAAAGTACGTGCTGGTCACGTCATACAGCAGCAGATCGTAGTCCAGCTCGAACAACTCTCCCAGCTTCTCCTTCAGGTGTTTCTCCAGCGCCGGCTTGTGCGGCAGCAAAGCATCCAGCGCCCGGTACAAGCGGTCCTCGTTGACCTTCTCGACCGGCACACTCAACAGGTCCGGTAGCGCGCTGGATTCGTAGAACCGCTCTGCCCAGTGCAACTCACTGGAGGGGTCACACAGTTGCCCGAGCACCAGCACTGTCGCCATCAGCGGCCAGGGAATCTCTTCTCGTCCTTGGGGCAGCTTCTCTTCCAGAAAGCGATCCAGATCCAGCCGGCGCAGCAGCTCCAGCCCCAGCCAGGGGCCGCCGAATTTCCGGCTGCGCTCGACATGCACCCGCTTCACATCGACTTCCACCCATTCCGGCTGAGCCTCCAGAAACAAGCTGCCCTGCTGGGTGGTCCTCCCTTCGGCACAGCGCTTCACTCCCAGGCGGCCACGTTCATCCATCGCGCCCAGCCAAGCCACCACGCGCTGCCGCGGTCCGCGCTGGGTGCGATAGCTCTCTACCAGGGCCCAGTAAGCGTGGCGCTTGCCGTCCTTCCTCCGATAGCAGGGCCGCACGTACATAGCTCCATACTACGGATCTACGGCTCCGATTCAAGAGGGTTGGTCGTCACTACATCGGCTTTTCGGAACTCTGAAACTCAGCCGCGGCAACAGCGTGATGGAAACAAAAGACGGCTCTCTTGTCCGCTGGGTTCGGCAGCCTTAAAACAGGCCAAAAAAAGTTGCGGAGTCACCTCAACTGCGGAAGTTGGGCTAAAGCATGCCCCACCGTGGTGGGGCATGCTTTAGCTTGCCCATTGCCCGCTTGCTGAACGGGCTACTTCAGGTTCTGCTCGAACAGCGCCAGAATGCGCTTATACTCGTCGGCCCAACTGGCTGGTTCCACGAAACCGTGGTTCTCCACCGGATAGACCGCCAGTTGCCAGTTCTCCTTGCGCAGCTCGATCAGCTTCTCAACCAGCCGCACGGTGTCCTGGAACTCGACGTTGGTGTCCACCATGCCGTGGCAGATCAGCAGCGCGCCCTTCAAACCTTGCGCGAAATAGATGGGCGAAGACTTGCGGTAGGCTTCCGGATCGGTTTGCGGAAGGTTTAGGATATCTGAGGTGTACCCCTGATTGTAGAGCGCCCAGTCCGAGACCGGGCGCAGGGCGGCGCCGGCCGCGAACACATCCGGCTGGGTAAACATAGCCATCAAGGTGATGAATCCACCGTAGCTGCCGCCGTACAGGCCGATCTTTTTGGGGTTGATACCGTGCTGCGATACCAGGTAGCGGGCGGCATCCACAATGTCGTCCAGGTCCTTGCCGCCCATGTGTTGGTAGACGGCGGTCCGCCAATTCCGGCCGTATCCCGCCGAACCCCGGTAATCCACGTCCATCACCATGAAGCCGTGCTCCATCAGGATGTGATCGAACATGTACTCGTGGTAGTACGACGACCACTCTCGGTCCACGTCCTGCAAATAGCCCGCACCGTGAACGAACACCACCGCCGGCCCGCCCTGCTTGAAGCCGGCGGGTTTGAACAGGCGCGCCGGCACCTGGACTCCATCGCGCGCGGTGAAGGTCACGATGGGGACATCCAGCCACGGATACTGAAAGAACTCGGGGGCGGGCGAGGTGGTCAGCTTCTTCGCCTCCGCCAGCGGCTGGTTCTCCTGGATGTACAGTTCCGGCGGCTTGTTGGTGTAGGAGTAGATGTCGGCGATCCAACGCCCGTCGGGAGAGACGGTGGCGGCGTGCTTGCCCGGCTCTTTCGTCAGGCGGGTGAGCGGGCCGCCATCGCCATCCATTTCGTAGAGATGCTGCTCGTAGGGCGAGTCCTTGCTGGCAGTCAGGTAAAAATGCGACTTGTCTTTGGATTGGCGAACGTTCAACACCTCCCAATTGCCCGAGGTGAGCGCGCGCGGCTCGCCGCCATCCCAGGCCACGGCGTATAGGTGCGAGTAGCCGGTCTTCTCGGATTGGAAATAGACCTCGCGATCGTTCTTCATCCAGCCGATGGTGTTGGCTCCGGGACCATCCACCCAGGCGTCATCGTGCTGATTGGCGAGCACCCGCGTCTTCCCGGTCGCGGGGTCCAAGGCGAAGATCCAGCGGTCCTTGTTGTCGGCGGCCCGGCCCACAATCACGGCCTTGGTCCCGTCTTCGGACCAGACCGGCAGCCCAAGCTGAACCTCGCGCTTCTGCTGTCCGTGGTCCACCCACTTCACCTCGCCGGTTTCGACGCCGATGGCGGCCAACCGCGTGGTGGATTGCGTGTCCCCGACATCGGACCGCCCCGAGATGTCTTCCGTGTACCCCGATTCGGTGACATAGTTCGGCACCACCGTGTTCCTGGCGTTGCCGGTTTCCGTGACGGTGGCGATAGCGTACTTCTCATCGGGCGTCAACTGGAGGCCCGTCACCGACTGCCGCGCCTGCAACGTAAACGGCTTGCGCGGATTGTCCGCCTGCCGCTTCTTTTCCTGCTCCTCGTGCAGCGCGGCGCGCTCGCGAACGGCCTCCAGCAGTTCCTTCTGCTCTTTTTTGAGATACTCCTGGCTGTCGGTGCCGTGCTGCTCGCCGGTGGTCGCCTCCGCCGCCGCTGCTGTTCCACCCCGGCCGCCGCGTCCGCCACCGGCCCCGGCGGCTGCACCCGCGCCAGGCGCCGCGGCGCGGATGTCGGTCATCTCTACCAGCGAGCCCGTATCCAGCGACATCACATACAGGTTGTTGGATCGCGTGAAGTAGATCCGCTTGCCGTCCGGCAGAAAGTGAGGGTTCGCTTCCACGTCGGTGGTCTTGGTGATTTGCCGGCCCTTCCCGGTGGTGTTATCGGAGATGAAAATGTCGCCATCGCGCGCGTAGACCGTAAGCCGCTTGTCTTTGCTGGTATCGGCTTCCCCGCCCCCGCCCCGGCCGCCGCCGCCGCCCGGAGGCGCCAGCCGGGCTTCCTCGCCGGAGAGCTTGCGCAGCCCGGAGCCGTCGCGGTTGACCACGTACGTGTCGAGCGGGGCGTCTTCCTTGTCGCCGGCCTGCTTCCACTGAAAGTAGATGCGCTCGCTATCGCCCGACCAGCGCACCTGCGACGGCTCGAACCCCACCAGCGCCGAACCGCGCATGATGTTGTCGATGGTCAGCGCAAAGTTGTCGGCTGGCCGGGCCTGAAAGACCAGCAGCGCCAGACCGATGGGAATGGAAAGTCTTCGCATAATTCTAAATTGCCCCCTCGACGATCCGTCGCAGTTCCTCCCGCGTCAGGACAATCGGGTTCCCTTTCATGCTGCTGGCTTGCGCGGCTTTCTCCACCAGGTCCGGGATATCGGCCTCGCTCACGCCATACGCGCGCAGCGGCGGAATCTCCAGCCTCTTGCAGATTTCCGCCGTCCAGCGGACGCCATCCTCCGCCGTGGCTTGCGAGCGGCCGGTGAGCAGGCGCGCCACCTCGTCGTAGCGCCCCAGCGCCTGGCTGGCCGGCGCACGCGCGCGCAGGGCCTGAATGTTGACTTCCATCGCGTGCGGCAGCAGCGCCGCGCAGGCCGCCCCGTGCGGAGCCGGGAACATGCCGCCAACCGGCGCCGCGAAGCCGTGCACCGCGCCCAGGCCGGCGTTGGCCAGCGCCAAGCCGCCCAGCAGGCTGGCCCAGGCCATATCCGCGCGGGCCTGACGGTCGCCGCCGTCTTCCCAAACACGCCTCAGGGCACCGGCAGCGCGGCGAATGCCCTCTACGCAGAACAGGTCGGTCATGGCGTTGGCCCGCACCCCGACGTAAGGCTCGATCACCTGCGTCAGGGCATCCAGGCCGGTGGACGCGGTGACCCTGCGCGGCAGGCCGAGCGTCAATTCGGGGTCGACCACCGCCAGCCTGGGCAGCATCGAAGCGCCGCGCAGACTGGCTTTGACGCGGTGTTGGGGCGAGGCCAGCACGGCGTTGCGGGTGACTTCCGAACCCGTGCCGGCCGTCGTGGGGATGGCGATGAACGGCGCCGAAGCCCGCCCCAGCGGCTGGCCGCGGCCGATCACCTCCAGGTAGTCGAGCGGGTCTCCGGGGTTGGCCAGCATGGCGGCTAGTGCCTTGCCGGTATCCATGGCGCTGCCGCCGCCCATGGCGATCACCAGGTCGCAGCGCTCCGCGCGCGCATATTCGTTTCCACGGCGGACCATCTCGATGGTCGGCTCGCCGGCCACCGCCAACGGCAGGCAGGCGACCCCGGCGGCTTCCAGCCCGGCCGCGAGCGGCGCCGCAAGTTCCGGCGGCACGCCCGTCACCACCAGCGCGCGGCGGCCCATGGCGGCGGCGGCCGCGGGCGCCTCCCGCACCTTGCCCTCGCCGAAGAGGATGCGCCCCGCGGTCGAGAACTCGAATGGCACCGCCATTACCAATCCTGGCCGGCGGGATAGATGTTGCCGTACACCACGCGGCTGCGCGGCTCGGCCAGCATGTCCGCCACTTTTTCGGCCCAGGCCTGGTAATGCGCGGTGGCCTTATGGCGGGCGGGGGCTTCCGCATCGCGGTAGGCCTCCACCAGCACGAACCGCGTGGGGTCGTCGGCCTGCTGGACCACGTCGAAGCGGGCGATGCCCGGCTCCTGCACGCTGTGGCTTGCGTTTTCAATAGTGGCCAGCTTAAAGGCCTCGATGTGTTCCGGTTTGACGTGTACCTGCACGTGAACGATCAGCATGGGATGGCTCCTTCCAACTATGATAGGGGACGATGATCCAAACCGTCACCGTCTACTGCGCTTCGAGTGAGAAGTCGCCGGCCTTGTACCGGGAAGCCGCGGAGCGTCTGGGGCGCGCGCTGGCCCGCTCCGGCCTCGCCATCGTGTACGGCGGCGGGTCGCAGGGCTCCATGGGGCGGCTGGCGGAAGGCGCTCTGGGCGCGGGCGGCAAGGTGGTGGGCGTCATTCCGCGCTTCATGGACGAGCTCGAGTGGGGCCACCGCTCGCTCAGCGAACTGCGCGTGGTCGATAGCATGCATGAGCGCAAACAGTTGATGCTGGAACTGGCGGACGCCGTGGTGGCGCTGCCCGGCGGATGCGGCACGCTGGAAGAGCTGTTCGAAGCCATCACCTGGAAGCGCCTGGGCTTGTATCTCGGCCCCGTGGTGCTGGTGAACGTCAACGGTTTCTTCGATTCCTGCATCGAGCTGCTTTCGCGATGCGTCGAGGAGCGGTTCATGGACGAGCGGCATCGGGCCATGTGGTCGGTGGTCGCCGAGCCCGAAGCGGTGGTCGCAGCCATTCACGCCGCGCCCGCATGGAGCGCCGCGGCCCGCAACTTCGCGCAAGTGAAGTAAAGAACGATAGCCACGGATGAACACGGATAAACACGGATAAGCAAAGATCGAGGAAATCTTAAGATTCTTTGTTATCCGTGTTTATCCGTGTTCATCCGTGGCTAATTTGATTTCTTACGCCGGGTAGTACCCTTCGCGGGTCTGCACCACCGTCCCTTTTTGCTTGGTGGTGAGATGGATTCGCCGATAACCGCGATCCGTGCCCTGCTGGTCGGATGTGTAGCCGAGGCTGTACTGGTTGCGCAGATCCTCTTCGATGGCCTCGTAAACCTTGTCGATGGGCCACTTGTGGGAGACTTCGAAGAACCGGCCGCCGGTTTCTCTCGAAATCTGTTCCAGAATCTTCTTCCCGTCGGGACGGTTCATCGTTGGATATCTGTTGCCCCCGCCCATGCCTCCTCTGCGCCCCATGCGTGGCCCGCCGAAGCCGCCCATGTTGTTGCCATAGCCGTTGGGATCCTCGAATAGGATCGAGTAGACCAGGGTATCGGCCCGCTGCGCCGATTCGACGGCGCTGCCGAGCGTCTCTTTGCTGCCGGTATCGACGCCATCGGAGAGAAGAATCAGCGCCTTCCGGCCTTTCTGCTTCTTCATGAGCTCGTCGCCCGCCAGATAGACAGCGTCGTAGAGGTCGGTGCCGCCGCCCCGCCCGCGCCCCCCGCGTTGCCCGCCGCCGGGATAGCCGCCGCCGGGATAACCGCCGCCTTGCTGCTGGCGCTGCAATTGCGGTTGCGACGAGTCCAACTGGTCCAGAGCCCTCTCGAGCTTCTCGCGCGAATTGGTGAGGTCTTCGAGCAGCTCCACCTCGAAGTCGAAATGGATGACGAACGCCTGGTCCTTGTCCGGCCGCAGCACCTGCTCGATAAAGCGCAGGCTGGCCCTGCGCTCCTCGGGAATCATGCGCCGCTCGCTTCCGCTGGTATCTACCAGCAGCCCCAGCGTAAGCGGCAGGTTGTTCTCGCGCGAGAAGTAACTGATGGTTTGCGGGCGGCCGTCTTCGTCCAGGAGGAAATCCTCCTTGGTGAGGTCGCGGACAATTTGACCCTGCTTGTCCCGGACGGTGGCGAGCAGGTTGACCACCTTGACGTTGGCGGAAAAGGTGGTATCGGCTTGCTGGCCTCGCAGCAGACGCGCCGCCGGCAACAGGGCCAACGCCGACAGCAGGCTCCGCCGCGAGAGATTCGCTTCAAATGGCATTTTGTTAAAGACAGATGCATCGCGGAGGCAATTGGTTACCTGTTCCCGCGCCCTCACACTGTCTTCGCATTGCCACCGTCGGCGGCCGCCGGCGCGCTGGAAAGGAAGGAATTCCAAAATGGCGTCCCACCTGCACGCAATCGAGCGGCAGGTGAGCGTCATGTATGGTTCTCCCAAACGTTCGGCGCTTCTTTCCGGGCTTCTGCACGCCGCCGCGATAGTCGTGGCATTGAGCGTAGCCAGCGTGAAGAACCCATCCGTAATCTGGAAGCCGGTCGCCCTGATGGGGCGAGACATCGGCCGGTACCTGGCGTCAGTTTCGCGCGAACAGGAAGGCGGTGGAGGCGGCGGAACGCAATCCGACAGGGCGGCCAGCCTGGGCCGTCTGCCCAAAGCGGCCCGCCGCCAGTTCACGCCACCGGTGGTGGAATACGTCAACCAGAACCCGCAATTGCCCGTGGAGCCCACGCTGGTGATGGCGTCGGAAATCGTGCTTCCCTCGATCGACCTCCCGCGCTTCGGCGATCCCAACGGAGTTGCCGGACCGCCTTCGGGAGGCCCCGGATCGGGCGGCGGCATTGGCGACGGCGAAGACGGCGGCGTGGGGAACAGCCGGGGTCCGGGCTACGGTCCGGGACCGGGCGGAGGCGGAGTCACCGGTGGTGGCGGCGGCTTTGTAGGCGACGTTACCCAGCCGGTCCTGCTGTGGAAGATCGAACCCGAATATACCGACGAAGCGCGCCGCGCGAAGATCCAAGGCACTGTGATCTTGCACATCGAAGTGGACACTCACGGCCAGGCGCAAAACATCACCGTGCGGCAAAGCCTGGGGCTGGGTCTGGACGAGCGCGCCATGGAGGCCGTACGCCGCTGGCGGTTCCGTCCCGGCTATCGCAACGGCAAGCCCTGGGCGACGGCCGCCTTGGTGCAGGTAAATTTCCGGCTGCTGTGAGCGCGGGCAGCCGCTTGTGACCGTCTCAAGCGACCCGGAGAGTAGCAACTGATCCCGACTTCGTCTTGCCCTTGACCGTGATTTCAATGTTGCGCCCGAGCAGAAGCAGAAGCCGCATCAGACGCTCAATCGAGAATCCGTACAGCTTGCCCTGCTTGAGCGCGGAAAGCTCGTCAGCCGATCAAGCGAATCGACAAGGGGCGACAGCGTCTACCTCGTGCGGTTCTCCACCTTCTTAAACCCCGAGGGCACGGCGAACGCCGACTCGTCCACGGGCTCCGAGGAGAAGCCGCTCATTTCCGTGGTCGCCTCCATCAACGAGCCGGGATTGCCGTTGCCCTGCTGCTGTTGAGACGGCTGCGCGGTAGACGACTGGTCGTCCTGCTGCTGCTTCTTCTTGCCAAGCCCGAATCTTCCGCCTAGCGCGCCGCCCAGCGCTCCGCCCAGCGAGGGGCGCGCGGCCGGCTGCTGCTCTTGCTGCTGCTGTTGCTGCTGGCCGCCGCTGCCCGCTTGGGCCGATGCGTCTCCGGAGCCCGGCTGGCCCGGCACGCCCATGCTGATGGTTTGCAGCACCGGGATGCCATCCAGCTTGCCGATTTCCTTGTACAGTTCGCCCATGTTCTTGGAGGCTTCGGGCGACGACGCGAACATCCCGCCGCCGGGGTTGAACGCCAGTTTCTCGCCCATGCGCGTGTAGAAGGCGCGCACTTCCTGGTAACCGGCAACGGAAGGGGCCAGCCAGATGTCGCTCGAGATCACCATGGACCCCTGCTGCCCGCTCTTCTGGTCGGTAGCCTGCATTTCCATCCGCAACACCATTTCCTTGGTCTGATAGCCGGCGATCTCCTTGGTGTTGCCGGTATCTTTCGCGGATACCTTGAATTCCATTTGGCCGCCCTGGTCCTGGGATTGGTGCATCTTCTGCGACATCTGCTCCATCATCCGCCGGTATTCCTCGAACGTCATCACCGTATAGGTCTTCCTCTGCATGTCGATAGTGGTGACGGTCTGGGCCGCCAGGTCGATCACCGTCGCCTGCTGCTGGGTACGATGCACCATCCTGTCGCCCTTCACGGATACGGTGCTCTGGACCGGCTCGCGCGCCTGTTTGGAAAAGACGCCCACCACCTTCATCATGCTCAACATCGCGCCACCCGTGATGGTGGTGGTCTCGCGATAAGTGAAATCGGCCGGCAACTGGAGCGCCGCCACCGCCATAATCCCTGCCATCGTTACGATTCTTCGGAACATAAACGTCCTCCTCCCTGGAGTCCCATTCTATCGAAAAAGGGACAGACGCATTTAAATAAATGCGTCTGTCCCCTTTTCCCTGCTACGCTGATACCTTATGCCGATCTTGCAGGTGATCGTCCTGGCCGTCGTCCAGGGACTCACGGAATTCTTGCCGGTCAGCAGCACCGCCCACTTGTACCTCACTTCGTGGCTGCTGGGGTGGCACACCGAGGCGCTCGATTTCGATATCGCCCTGCACATCGGCACCCTTCTCGCCATCGTGCTCTATTTCTTCCGCGACTGGCTACAGATCGTGGCGCAGGGCTTTGGTATGCGCTACGGCCGCGATGAAGAGCTGACGCGGAACCGCATGATGCTGTGGCTGCTGGCAATTGCCACCATCCCGGTGGGCGTATTTGGCTACGTGTTCAATAAACAGGCCGAGACCACCTGGCGCAATCCCTTCGTCATGGGCGTGATGCTGGTGGCGGTGGGCGTCGTGATGTGGCTGGCCGAAAGGGCCGGGCGCATGCGGCGCGATCTGTCTTCCCTCAACCTGCCCGATTCCGTGGTCATCGGCCTGGCGCAGGCGCTCTCCATCGTGCCGGGCACTTCGCGCAGCGGCATCACCATCTCGGCCGGCCTCTACCGCGATTTCGACCGCCCATCGGCGGCGCGGTTTTCCTTCCTCCTCTCCACCCCGGCCATCGCCGCCGCGGCCGGCAAGGCGCTCTACGATATGCACAAGCACGGCGGCCTCCACGCCATCCTGAACGCGCCCTTTCTCGTGGGCGTGGCCGTAAGCGCGCTCACCGGGTGCGCGGTGATCGCCTGGTTTCTGCATTATCTGCGTCGCAGTAGTTTGCGTCCGTTTGTGTACTATCGCATTGTTTTTGGCATAATAGTAATTGCTCTGGCTTTCATCCGCCGGCCAGCGTGATGAAGCTCTTATCTCCGACCGAACACCGAAGGTTCAACGAAGTCATCGGTTTCCTGCTTCTCTCGATGGGCCTGGTGATCCTGTTGAGCCTGATCTCGTACCACACCCAGGATCCCTCGTGGAACACGGCTGCCGGTTCGCGCCCTCTCAACCTGGCGGGCTACCCCGGCGCCTGGCTCTCCGACGTGCTGATCCAAACCTTCGGCGCCGCCGCTTTTCTGTTTCCGCTGCTGGCGTTCCTGCTCTCGTGGAAATGGATCCGCTCGGACCAATTGGACGCCGGCGCGGTGAAAATCTTCGGCTCGGTGCTGCTCACCCTGGGTGTGTGCGCCGCGCTTTCTTTCGTACCGCTGCGCCTCGGCGGCACTACTCCCATTGGCGGGACGCTGGGGTTGGCCCTGACGAATTACCTGGTGGATTCGCTGAACCTGGCGGGCGCACTGCTGGCCACAGCCACCGTAGTGGTCGTCTCGGTCTACCTGGTTTCCACGTTCACACTGGCCCGGCTCGGCGAGTGGTTCGCGGGCCCCATCGGCTGGTTCGGGCGCCGCGCCGCGGCTTGGCGCGCGTGGCGCGAGCGCGTGCATGCGCGTTCCGTTGAGAAGGCCCGTGAGCGCCAGCCGAGGCGGCCCGATAAGCCCGTAGTCGCCGATGCTCCGCCGTGGCAGCCGCCGCCCGCGGAGCCGGCGCCCGCTGTGATGGTGGAAGAGGCGGAAGAGATCCCCATCTGCCCCATCGAAGACATCGCCCCCGACCCCCGGCCCCTGTCTTCCTTCCCCTGGCCCCTGGCCCCGGCCCCCGACCCCCGGCCCCTGATTTTCCATCTGCCCTCCACCGATCTCCTCAACGAAGTGCCCGTGCGCAATGCCTACGACGAGCAGGAATTGAAGGACACCGCCGCGCGCATCAAGGCCAAGTTCGACGAGTTCAACGTATTCGGCTCGGTGGTCCAGATCAACCCCGGCCCGGTGGTGACCACCTTCGAGTTCAAGCCCGAGGCCGGCATCAAGTACAGCCGCATCACCACCCTCGTGGAAGACCTGTGCCTCGGATTGCAGGCCGAATCCATCCTGATCGAGCGCATCCCCGGCAAGCCCACCGTGGGCATCGAAGTCCCCAACACGCGGCGCGAGCTGATCGCGCTGCGCCAGATGCTGGAATCCGACGAGTTCGCGCAGTCGCACTCGCGCCTCACCATTCCGCTGGGCAAAGACATCAACGGTCGCATCCGCCTGGTGGCGCTGGACACCATGCCGCACCTGCTGATCGCCGGCTCCACGGGCTCGGGCAAGAGCGTCATGATCAACTCCATGATCATGTCGATTCTCTACAAGTCCACGCCCGAAGAGGTTCGCCTGATCCTGGTGGACCCCAAGCGCCTCGAACTGGGGCTGTACGAAGGCATTCCGCACCTGCTCACGCCGGTGATCATCGACCCCAAGAAGGCCGCTAACGCGCTGCGCAACGCCGTGCTCGAAATGGAGCGGCGGCTGCGCCTGCTGGCCGAGTACGGCGTCCGCAGCATCGACCAGTTCAACAAGAAGATCCGCAAGCTGCGGGAAGAGCCGCGCAGCCTCTTCGTCGAGCAGGAAGACCCAGCCGACGAATTGAAGCCGCTGCCTTATATCCTCATCGTCATCGACGAGCTGGCCGACCTGATGATGATCGAAGGCCGCAACGTGGAAGAGAGCGTCACGCGCCTGGCGCAGATGGCGCGCGCCGTCGGCATGCACCTGGTGCTGGCCACGCAGCGGCCCAGCGTGGACGTCATCACCGGCCTCATCAAGGCCAACTTCCCCGCCCGCGTCAGTTTCCGGGTGGCTACTCGCGTGGATTCGCGCACCATCCTCGACGTGATGGGCGCCGAACACCTGCTGGGAAAGGGCGACATGCTTTTCCTGCCGCCGGGATCGTCGCGGCTCACGCGCGTCCACGGCGCGTTCGTCACCGAAACCGAAATCAACCGCGTGGTGGATTTCTGGAAGGCGCAAGCCACGCCGGAGTACGACCAATCGTTCCTGATCGCCCCGCCCAGCGACGACGAAGGCGAGGGCGCGGCCGACGCCGAGCCTCCCAGCGACGACCAGGACCCACTCTACGAAGAGGCCGTGCGCCTGGTGCTGCAAATGGGCAAGGCATCCACCTCCACCTTGCAGCGGCACCTGCGGCTGGGCTACGGCCGCGCCGCCCGCATCCTGGATATGATGCAGCGCGACGGCATCATCGGCCCGCCCGATGGCAGCAAGCCGCGCGAAGTGCTGAAACGCCCCGATTGGCTGCACGAAATGGAAGTAACGTAGGGGCCAGGCACGCCTGGCCCGCGCTAAAATGCGCCTATGCGCCCACTCCGGATTCTTTCCGCCGGTTTCCTCTGCGCGGGCCTGATCGGCGCGCAGAATGCCAGACCCGCCACCGCCTGCGGCGATTTGCGCAGCCTCACGAATAACGAGGTCTCGATTGCCACCGCCATCCTGGTGCCCGCCACCGCCGACGCCCCCGAGCACTGCCGTGTCACCGGGCAAGTCCTGCCCCAGGTCGGTTTCGAGGTCGGCCTGCCCACCCCATGGAATGGCCGCCTCTACATGTTCGGCAACGGCGGCTACGCGGGCGAAGCGCTCGATAGCGCGGCGCGTCGTGCCACCGCCGCCCGCGCCATGCGGAGCGGATACGCCGCCGCCCAGACCGATACCGGCCACTCCGCCGCCACCGAGCCGCTGGGAACCTTCGCCGCCGATCGCCAGAAGCTGCTGGATTACGCCTTCCGGTCTCTCCACGTCACCGCCGAAGCAGCCAAACTGCTGGTGCGCACTTACTATGGCGGCCCGCCCACGCGCTCGTACTTCGAAGGCTGTTCCACCGGCGGCCGGCAAGGCCTGATCCTGGCGCAGCGCTTCCCCGCCGATTTCGACGGCATCGTGGTGGGCGCGCCGGTCCTCAACTTCTCCGCAACCATGATGGCCTACGCCAATGACGTACAGGTTTTACGCGCCGCCCCCATTCCCGCATCCAAGCTTCCGCTGCTGGCCGAAAAGATCTACGCGCAGTGCGACGCCAAGGATGGGCTCCAGGACGGCCTGATCGACGACCCGCGCCGCTGCGGGTTTCAGCCTTCTCGAGATCTTCCGAAATGCGACGCGGGCGACCAACCCGGCTGCTTCACCACCGCACAGATCGGCGCGCTTGAGAAGATCTACGGCGACGTCGTGAGCCAGGGTAAGCGCATTTTTCCCGGTTGGCCGGTGGGCGCCGAAATCGCCGGCGCCAACGGCCGCAGCGGCTGGGACCAATGGTTCGTCAGCGACGCCGGCCCCACCACTGAAACGACCTTCAGCCAAACCTTCTTCCGCTACCTGGCTTTTTCCAAACCGGACCCAACCTACGATCTGGGCCAGTTCAACCTGGACCGCGATCCGCCGCGCCTGGAAGCCATCCACCAGATTCTCGACGCCACCGACACGGACCTCTCCCGCTTCGAGCAGCGCGGCGGCAAGATCCTGATGTACTTCGGGTGGGCCGATCCGGCTCTCAATCCGCTCATGGGCGTGGAGTATTACGAGCGGGTATCGCAGCGCATGGGCGCCGCCACCGGCGGTTTTTTCCGCTTGTTCATGGTCCCCGGCATGTTCCACTGCGGTGGCGGCGTGGGCACCGATGTGTTCGACAAGTTAGGACCGCTGGCCGCCTGGGTGGAGCACGCTACGGCCCCGGATGCGATTCCGGCGAGCCAGGTCAGCGGCGGAAAGGTAGTGCGGACCAGGCCGCTCTGCGCCTATCCGGAAGTCGCCCGCTACAAAGGTTCGGGAAGCACCGGCGACGCCGCCAGCTTCGCCTGCGTGAACCCGTAGGTGGGGCACGCTTTAGCCTGCCCAGCCGCCAGTGTTAAACTCAAACTAATCCATATGGCGAAGGAAAAGGTACCGAAGCAGCCTACCGCCCCGTTCGGGGTTTGGGCGCCGGCCGTCGGCCTGGCCTGGCTGATCCCCGGAGGAGGCCATCTGCTGCTCAAGCGCACCGGACGGGGTGTCCTGCTGATGCTCGCGATCACCGGAATGTTTCTGTGCGGGCTGATGATGCGGGGCGCCATGTTCCAGCCGCAGAGCGGCGACATCCTCACCATCCTCATCAACACCGGCGGATTCGTCGGCGATGTAGCTTCCGGGATCCTGTATCTGCTGAGCTCGTGGCTCGGATATGCCCAGCCCGATATGGCGGGCGCCGTCCACGATTACGGCACCAAGTTTCTGGTCACGGCCGGGCTGCTGAACATCCTGGCAATGGTGGATACGTTCGAAATCGCCTCCAGGAGGAAGGACTGATGCCCAAAATGAATCTCTCGCATTTTGAGGCGGCCCTTCTGTTCGCGCTGTTTACTTCCGTGGTGCTGGGCGTGGTGACCAAGCGCACGGACCGCGACCGCCTGCACTACGGCGTGTACACATTCGCCTGTTTCGTGGTGGCGCTATTCGGCCTCGGCTGGCTGATGTACTTCGGCCACGGATAAACGCCAGGCGCGCGCCCGCTACTTCTTCAGCCCGTAGATCACCTGTACTTTGGTCGCACCCGACTCGCTGCCCACAATCACCTGCAGCGTGCGCCCCTCGCCCTCGTCGGCGGCCACGATCATGCCGCCCTTGTCGGTGGTGGTCGTCATTTTGATATTGATCCCCAGTTCCTTGCACTTGTCCTGGTAGAAAGACATCACCTTGGCGGGCGCGTCCGATGTGCTGAACCCGAAGGACCCGCCAGTGCCATGGTCGCCAGTTCCGTTGATGGCGAAGGTGCCCTCGACCTTGGCGCCCGGGTAGGCAGGAATCCAGGACGGCAGTTTGTCCGCCCCGGCACCAAACTCCATGCTGGCGGTCTTGCCGTCGTCGCCTTGCGCGCTGAAGCTGAACCTGCCGTTCTTGGCGTCATCGAAGGTCATGGTGACCACCTTGCCCGTTTTCTTGTCGCGAACGGTGATCTTGCCGGCGCCTTCGTCGGTGTTCAACACCTCCACGTCCGGATTGGCGCTGGCAATCATCTTGCTGATCGCGAGCCCGGGGTTGCGCTGCATCAGTTCGGGATCGAAGCCCGCCTGCCGGACCTTGTGGACAAGGAACAGCCCGGTGCCCACCACGCCGATGGCGCCGAGCACGAACAATCCCAGGATGATGACCAGAACCCAAACCAGCGGGCTGGTCTTTCGCTGCACCGGAGCTGCGCCCGCAACCGGAGCCGCGCTCGCGGCGGGCTGCGCTGTGAAAACCGGAGCCGGCGCGGCGCTCGCTGCGCTCGCCGGCGTGCCACATTGTTTGCAGAACGCGCCCGTTACCTCGGCGCCGCAATTCGTACAAAAAGCCATAACACCTCCACGTGTTCCCCTACTGTACTGCAAGCCGGGGAAGTTCGCAAACGGGGTGGGGGGTGCGGGGCGCAAAATGCGTCAAAATAGACCCTATGATCACCCTCAACGACGCTCGGAGGATAATTGCGGCCGCGGAGAAAAGGGCCACGGAAATCGGACAGCCCATGAACATTGCCGTTGTGGACGAAGGCGCCAACCTCATCGCGCACGTGCGGATGGACGGCGCCTACATCGGCAGCATCGATATTTCGATTAACAAAGCGTACACATCTCGCGCTTTCGACATGGCCACCAGGGATTTGGCGGAGCACTCCCAATCCGGCGGCCAATTCTTTGGAGTCCATGTCTCCAATTCCGGACGCATCATGATTTTCGCCGGCGGAATCCCGCTCAAGCGCGAAGGGAAGGTCGTGGGTGCGATCGGCGTTAGCGGAGGCTCCGCCGAGCAGGATCAGGCAGTAGCCGAAGCAGGGGCCGCGGCGTTCTGAAAAACGCCCGGGGCGACGGGCGCACCTCCAGGCAAGGCCGGCATCCTTCGGAATGTACTCCTGGCCCCTGTCGGTTCACTTCAACGGCTCGGGCGTTTCCCGGCAACTTGACCGCTTCTGCACAACTTCCGGTGGCCGCCACCCGCCCGGAACGCCACCACGTCGTGCGCCACCGCCCGGCGCAGCGGCCCTGGCGCAGATCCTTTGAGCCCGCCGCATCGCCGACATCGGCTACGAGGCCATCGAGCCGCTGCTTACTTGACGAAGCCAAACTCTCCCGCCTCCCCTTTGCGATATCATGAAGAAACCGTCTGGAGGGGCCTCATGCCCATTCGCAACGCCGCTGAATCCGACTTCTACTCCTGCGTCCTCATCGCCCGACGCGCCTGGCCGGAATTCAAGGAGCGCGAGTCCATCTTCCACCTCTTCTGCAAGTTCTTCTCCAACACCTGTTTCATCTTCGAAACCGGCGGTGAAACTCAAGGCTTCCTGCTTGGCTTCCTCTCGCAGGTCGACCCCGCTCAGGCCTACATCCATCTCGTCGCCGTCGATCCCTCCGCGCAGCGCCAGGGCATCGCGCGCCGCCTTTACGAAACGTTCTTCGATCGCGTCAAGAACCTCAGCGCGCACCAGGTTCGCCTGATCGTCAACCCCGATAATCCCGGCTCCCTCGCATTCCACCGCGCCATGGGCTTCGCGCCCGATCTCCACGGGGAAACCATCGCCATCGATGGCATCCTCGCAGCCAAGGACTACAACGGGCCCGGCATCCACATGGTCCCCTTTGTCCGGTCCCTCTCCTGAAGGAGGCAGTCATGCCCCGCCTTTTCCGTTTTCTCGGCCGCAGCTTCCCCGAAGATCCGCACCTCTGGATCACGTTTCTGTTTTTCATCTGCATAGGCGTCGTGGCCACCTCGCACGAAGCCCTCGGCTGGCCGCCTGAGATCAAGCCCGAAGGCTACCTCGCCATCATCAGCGTCGGCGTCATGATGCTCCTCGCCGACCGCCTCAAAGTCGCCGAACAGGAGCGCGGAAACCAGGAGCGCCTCACCCGGATCACCAACCTCCTGCTCGACAAGTCGGCCGCCCTACGCAGCCGCCCCTCCGCAACCGAGGAGTACGACTACCTCTGGGGCGGTTACACCGGCCGTTATTACGTTTACAACCCCTCCTATCGCGTCGATACCAATACCGGCAACGACGAAATCGCCAGGATCTTCGTCCGCCGCTACCAGAACCCGGCCTTCGAAAAGGCCCGCTACCTGTTCCTCACCAAGGACGCCGCCGGTCAGAAGGACCTGGAGCTCTTCCGCGCCCTCATGCACAAGGTCAAGGCGCAGGACGCAGGCGTTGTCGGCAAAATCGAACTCCGCCAACTGAAGAATCGCGACGCCTCCTCCGAGGCCGAAATGTACCTCGGTACGCGCGACGGCCGCCAGATGGGTGTCATCGAGCTGAAGGAGCCGGCGCTCGACCCGCAGCACGGCCTCCCGCACTACTACCTGGTGATTCACGACCAGGTCGCGCTGGACCACTACCTCCACGACCATTTCGAGCGCGCCTGGAACGACGTCGCCGCCGAGGAAGTCGCCAACTTCTGGCAATAGCCGGGCCGGTACCGCCGGTGTTCGCTTTTCGACGCCGTTTGGCGGTAACGATCTGCCATGGCGCATGCCGTTCAGGCGGCAATAGGGTCGTGACCTTGCGCCCAAAATGTCCGGGATGCCTTGCCAGTCCAGCGGCTACGGCAGTCTGGCGAAAGCAAAGCCATCGTTATGCCTACTTCGGGCCATCGCGGCCGGGATCACCGTTGACAAGAGCCTGGCCCGGATTGGCTGCGACGAGGGCGTCTCCTGACACTTGCACCCAACGTGACTAGGGCATCGCCATCCGGCATTTCCAGCATGATCCGTTTATAGTCGGGCCGTTCCACTGGATTCAGCCAGGACCGGAACCGGATGAACGAACAGTATAGCGCCCCCGGTACTCCCCTGCCCTCGACAGTAAATTGACCAGTTGTCCGTGGTAAACGTCGTCCGCAGAGACCACCTGAGAGAGAAGTCGCCGTCCCGTACTTGTGCCGGCTGGCCGTCCAGCCTGGCGCACCCCTTGCAATTCCCATCATTCCTGCCCCCATACTGGTAACTGAGTCGTACAAATTGTACGAACGGTACATCACCATGACACGCCTTAACGTCTCGAAAGCGCGGGAGGAGTTTCCCGAAGTCGTAAACCGCGTTGCCTACGGGAAGGAGCGGACCATTATCTCCCGCCGCGGGAAGGACTTAGCCGCCGTCATTTCTATGGGTGACTTCCGTCTCCTGGAGCGCCTGGCCCGGGAGGAAATGGACCGAATCGACCTCGAAGATGCCCGTGCCGCCCTGAAAGAGGCCCATGAGAAGGGGACCATTCCTCTTCGCGACCTCATGCGGGAACTCGGAGACTGAGTCCTGGCCTACCGCATTGAGGTCGCTCCCACCGCGAAGCGGGACCTCCGCAAGCTTGATCCGCACGTCCGAAAGCAGGTCGTCCAGGACATTCTCCGCCTCGAAGAGAATCTGCGTCCTCATGGGGTGGAGAAGATGGAGACGAAAGAGAAGCTCTACCGCGTCTATGTCGGCCCGGGGAAGAACTGCCGCGTGATCTATCAGATTCGGGACGAGGTCCTCCTCGTCCTCGTGGTGAGGGTGGGCGGCCGGAAAGAAGTGTACCGCCGCGTGAAGTGAAACCGTATCCAGGGGATGGCGACGATCCGGCCAATTGGCTCGTAAACACTGCGCTCGCGCGCACCCTACTCCGCACGCTCCCGCACGCTCCCGCACATCCCGCACATCCCCCATCGCCGCGGCATTGAAAGCGTTACAATAGCTCCTATGTCCGATCGGCTTCGACCTGCCCGGACGATCCGCACCGCTGTTGCGGTAGTGGCGTTAGCCTGGGCGCTATCGGGGCCGAGCACATGTGCGGAACAGGGCCTCGCAAGCTGGTACGGGAAATCTTTTCACGGGAAGCTTGCCGCCAGTGGCGAAACCTATGATGCGGAGGCGCTTACCGCCGCCCATCGTACGCTGCCCTTCGGCACCAACGTACGGATCCGGCGGGTAGAAGGCGGCGACAGCGTCGTGGTGAGGATCAACGACCGCGGCCCATTCAGCGGGGATCGGCTCATCGATGTCTCCGAAGCGGCAGCTCGCCGCCTCGGAATGACGGATTCCGGGGTCGTGAAAGTGGCCTTGGAGGTCCTTCTCCCCACGAGAGCAATGGCGTTTGCAGTGCAGGCGGGTACCTTCCGCAACCCCGACAACGCCCGGCGATTGCGCCAGGCGCTCGACGCCCTCTTCGGTGCGGCTCGCATTCTCACGCGTCCAAAGGCGCCAGGGTTATCGTGCGTAGTGGTTGGCGATCAGCTTAGGGAGTCGGAGGCTCAAGCACTCGCTTCCCGGGTCCGGGCGGAATGCAAGGAATCTTCCGGAGCGTACGTCGTCCGGCTGGACGCCGCGGGGGGTCGCTTCTCGGACTGATCCTCTGCGAAGAGACCAGCGCGCTGGTCGCTCACGGACGCTTGGGGTCGAGGCGCCCCACGTCCATCACCTGGAGCGAATTCGACCCGAAATTGGTCAGATATAGCGTCTGCCCATCCGTCGAGACGCGAAGTTCGCGCGGGAATGCACCAGCCGCCATGGTGCCAATGCCCGCATCCTCATTGCCCCGGATCTTGGCAGCATCGAGCAGGCTCAGGCTCTGCGCCGCGCCTCCTCCGGCAAAACGATTCGAGTTGCCCACCACCACCGTCTTTCCATCACCCACCAGCGCGATTGGCACTGGGGCGGCGCCCACGGACGCCATTCCCAACCTGGAGTGGGCCGGATCGGAAATCAGCTTGCCCGCATCAAAGGACACGACCGCGTTACTGTTGCGCGCAGTCGCGTAGATCCGGTCGCCCGAAGGCGAGATTGCCATGCGCACCGGACTGCATCCCGCTGGAACGCGCCCAGCCACCGCGTGCGCCGGGTCGGATTTGGCGCGCGCTACGTCGATCACCATCACCGCGCCCTCCGGATTCACCAGGTCCGAAACGTTCGGGCGGCCTTCGGGCTTGCAGGCCGCCGGCCAGCCCCATTCCTTCAAGGCTACCTGGCTGGTGGTGAACAGCCAGCGGCCGTCGGGTGAAAACGTCAGCGCGATGGGCGCGCGGCCCACGGGTATCTTGCCGATGATGGAGTCGGCGCCGAATTGAGCGCTGCGGGCGTGGTCGAGGTCGATGACCGTGACGGCGGATGCGGCCTCCTCGCTCACAAACAGGAGCTTGTCATCCGAGGTCACGTTGGCGTAAATACTGTCCATTCTTCGGCCGTCGGAAAGGGACCCGGCCATCGGCTTGCCGCAGCCCGAAATCAGGCAAGGAACGTCGAGAAACACAACCTTGTCAATTGCGGCGGCGATCAGCAGTTTGCCATCATGCGTCAACACGATCCCCGTAGGTGGCGTGGGCAGCGGATAAGTCCGCACGAGATCCACGCGCCCGCCCTTCCGGCTGAGCACCGCGATACCCGCACCCTTTCCCCCGTTACTGTTCATCATGGAAACGAATACCCAGCAGCCATCGGTGGACACCGCCACTCCGAAAGGCGGCGAAGGCAGCGGAACAGTCAAAACGGGCGACGCGAGCCGGTCGTTACATCCCGTTTGAGCATGGGAGGCCGCCGCCAGCAAGGCCGCCACGAAAAGCGCTCTTATTCGCACGGGCCCTCCAGTTCTTTATGATAAGGCGATTGTTCCGGAAGCTGCTGAAACCTAAGAAGGGGGCCATGCCTCTTCGCGATCTCGTGCGGAAACTCGGAGGCTGAGTCCTGGCAGGGCGCCTGTTGCGCCGGTAACTGGGGTACCCTCTGGGTCGCGCGCAGCTTGCCAAGCTGCTCCACAAATCCCGCGTGCTATGCTGATCCCACAGGAGCACCAGCGATGACTCGACGCGATTATCTGCAAATGATGGCCGCCGGCGCGGCGGCCGCGGCTTCCACCACAACCGCCTTTGGGGTGCCCTCTGGGCCCGGCGGCGAGGCCGACCGCGAAGCCCGCATGAAGTGGTGGCACGAAGCCCGGTTCGGCATGTTCATCCACTGGGGCCTCTACAGCGTGCTGGGGCGCCACGAGTGGGTGATGGAAAACGAAGGCATCCCCGTGGCCGAGTACCAGCAGCTCGCCACGCGTTTCAAGCCCAAGCCCAACGCCGCCCACGATTGGGCCCGGCTCGCCAAACAGGCCGGCCAGAAGTACATGGTGATGACCACCAAACACCACGAAGGTTTCTGTAACTTCGCCACCAGGCTGACCGATTACTGCGCGCCCAAACAGGGCCCCGGCCGCGACCTGGTGAAGGAGTACGTCGAGGCCGCGCGCGCCGAGGGACTGCGCGTCGGCTTCTACTACTCGCTCATGGATTGGCACCATCCCGACGGCGCGCGCTGCGCCACCGACGAAGCCGCCCGCCGCCGTTTCGTCGATTACATCCACGGCCAGATCCGCGAGCTGCTCACCAACTACGGCAAGATCGACATCCTGTGGTACGACGTGGCCTGGCCGCTCGACGCCAAGGGCTGGGAGTCGGAGAAGATGAACCAGATGGTGTTCCAGCTCCAGCCCGAGATCATTGTCAACAACCGCAATAAGCTGGATGGCGATTTCGCCACTCCGGAGCAGAGAATCCAGGCCGAGCAGAATCGCGCCTGGGAATCGTGCATGACCATGAACGACAGTTGGGGCTATCAGAAGGCCGACGACAACTGGAAATCGCCCAAGACCATTGTGCGCAACCTGATCACCTGTGCGCACGGCGCCGGCAACTACCTGCTTAACATCGGACCCCAGCCGGATGGCGGTATCCCCGAGGAATCGGTTCGGATTCTGACCGCCGTGGGCAAGTGGCTGGACAAGAACGGCAAATCGTTTTACGACACCGAAGTGTGCCAGCCGGGGCGGTCGAATTATGCCAGCTTTACCCGCAAGGGCAACACGCTCTACATGCACGTGTACTTCTGGCCCGGAGAGTACGTGGCCATAGGCGGGCTCATGAACCAGGTGAAATCCGCGCGCATGCTGGCCTCCGGCGCCCCCGTGAAGTTCGAGCAGGACAAGTTCCGCGTGCGCTTCACGGGCCTGCCCGCGAACGCGCCGGACGATCCCGTGACCACCCTCGCCATCGAGTGCGACGGCGAGCCGAACCAGGACACCGACTTCGTGCGCAATGAGCGCCCGAGGTTAAAAGCGTAGGGGACTCTCAGAACAAAGATTTATGGCCACGGATGAACACGGATAAACACGGATAAGAGAGCACAAAGAATCTTAAGGTTTTTTCTCGGTCCTTGCTTATCGGTGTTCATCCGTGTTCATCCGTGGCTATTATTCTTCTTTGTTCTGTAGGTAGCTCTCAATCCGTTCGAGACATTCGCGCTGCGATTCCGCCTCCGTGTCCACCATCAACCCGGCGCGCGTATATCGATACTCGCGCACCATCCGCCCCACCAGATCTTCCGTCAAATCCAGGCGCACCGGGTCTGGCCCGCGCTGGCGGAAACGGCGGATGGCGGTCTCCGGCGACACCCGGCATTCGATCAGCCGCACGTCCCCGCCCGCCGCAATCCGCGCCAGCTCTTCGCGGTCTTCCTGGTGCCCATAGGGGGCGTCGAGGATCGCCGTGGCGCCGGCTGCCAGCAACAGCTCGGCGGCCAGGTGCATGGCGCGGTACGCCACCTGGCGGTCGGCGCGCGTGTGGGCGGCCGCGGGCAGGATGCGCCGCCGCGTGGCGTCCATCGAGAGAACCGGGAGGTTGCGCCGGCGTGCCACCTCGGCCGCGAGCGTGCTCTTGCCGGCGCAGGGCGGTCCCGCGAAGACGATCAGCATGGGGCCGCTTACTCGATTACTTTCTTCTTGCGGAACCAATCCACCAGCATGTCGCGCAGCAGCCCAACCTCGTGCGGAAACTTCAGGCCGGTGGTCCGCAGGTTCTCCGCCGTGCCCTGGTTCTCGGCGGTGAAATTGCTCACCGCCAGCGTGTATTCGCGGTCGGGGTCCACTTTGCGGTCTCCCACCACTACCTTCGGCAGCTCGCGGCCCTTGAATGTGCCCACCACGACCGTGTTGTCGAACGGCATGATGTCCCAGATGTTGCGCACCGTCAACTGCCCCCGCGGCACGATGTCGCGCACCCCGCCCAGGTTCATGAAGGCGAAGTCGGCGCCGGTTTCGTCGCGCATGGCCTGCTCGATGAGGCGCTTCACCTCCACCTTTGTGAACTGCCTCTTCGAGACGGCCAGAGGCTGATCGACGCGGGCCGCCACTTGATCCTCCCAGTGCTTCACTTCGCGGGCCACGTCCGCGGCGGGCTCGATCTTGGTGGAGTCCACCGGGATGCGCTTCCAGGTCCATGAGACCGGCGCTTTCTTTTCGGTGTCCACCTGCAACTCCAGGCGGCCCAGCTCGGCGCCGTAAGCTTTCACGCGCACCAGCACGCGCCCGTCGCGCGACAGTGGCTGGGTCAGGCCGCTGTGAACGTGCCCGGTGACCAGCACCGGAATCTCCGTCGCGGTATTCAGAAATTGCATTTCCTCCTGCCCCGTAATGTGTCCGAGCAGCACCACCAGGTCGGATTTCGCCCGCAGCTCGGCCGCGTATTTCCGCGCCGTCGCCACCACCGGCAGCGTGTGCCATTCTCCCAGGAGTTGGGGCTGCGAGATGTCGCGCAAAGTGTCCGTCATGGCGCCGATCACCGCCACGCGCAGTTTGTTGACAGTGAGGATGACGTACGGCTGGGTGAACAACTGGCCGTTGGCGCCCACCAGGTTGCAAGTCACCATGGGATAGTTCGCGGTCTGGATGAATTTGCGCACCTGCATCCAGCCGTAGTCGAACTCGTGGTTGCCGAGCGTGGCGGCATCGAAGCCGAACAGGTTGGCGATTTCGTAGACCGGCAGCCCGTGGAAGATGGTGGAAACCGGCGAGCCCTGCACCAGGTCGCCGGCAAACAGCAGAATGCAGTCGTTGCAATTGGCGCGCTCGCGCCGGATGACGGTGGCGTAATAGGCGAAGCCGCCCTGCTTGTCTTCCAGTGGCGACAGCCGCGCGTGCAGATCGTTGGTATGGAGAATGGTGAGCGACCGGATCTCGGCCGCCAGAGGCGCGCATGCCAGCAGCGCCAGCGCCAGGGCCCATCGGGCACCCCGCCTGCTCCAGTTATGCATAGAACTGATTGTAGCGGGCGTGGGCCGGGCATGCCCGGCCCCTATCGCAGGCCCCGGAAAAATTGCGGGTCGCTCCAGTCCCAGACGCGCCACTTCGCCTGGTCCACGTTCACCGGCAGAGCGCTCCATTGATTGGCGGCGATGGAAGTCCCGCCCCGGCCGTGCGCGAAGACTCCCCAGGCCGCCAGCAGAAGAAACACTCCGGCTGCAATCGTTCGCGCCGGCCCCCGCATCGCCCGCCAATAGAGTATGGCGGGGATCAGAAACAGAACGAGCAGGTGCGTCATGTCCGCAAAATACCGGGGACCATAGCAGTGCCCGGGCCAGAACGTGACGATCAGGGCCGTGTGGAGAAGAATGATTGCAACCAGGTACGGCGTCAGCGGCCAGCACCAGCGCATACGCCACGCGAGAACGATGCCGGCCACCGAGAACAGGAAAACGGGAGTAAAGATCAGCAATCCGCGAGAGGGGCTGAAGAGATACATGGCCACGCCCGGCAGCGCCGCGACGCGGGCCTGAATCCCCAGGTAGAGCGGAATCAGGCTGTGCTTCACCACCAGGTTGTAGGCGAAGTAGGCCATGGCAACAGGCAGCGCCCAGCCCACAAAGCTCACTAGGTAGCGGCGGTAATGCACGGCGACGTAGAGCGTGAAGACCGCGGCGGAGATGGCGTTCGACGGGCGAACGGTGAACGCCAGCGCCAACGCCAGCCCGGCAAAGCGGATGTGCGATGGCTCCTCGCGCGCCAGCAGCGCCAGATACAGCGCCGCACTCAGCAACAGCACCGTGAGTCCGTGCGGAAACAGGTTGCGGCTGGCGATGGACCACTCCGAGGTGCCAAACGCGAACAGCAGCGCGAGCCAGACCGCCTGGCGCCGGGGAAGAAACCGGGAGGCGATGCGGTATTGGAGCCAGACGGCGATGGCGCCGAATGTGCTGGCGCACCACAGCTCCACCAGGGAGTGGCCGGCCACGAAATCTCCGGAGAAGAACGCCGCCACCACGGGCTGCGAGAACAGCGGTCCGGTTTTCGGGACCAGCGGGCCCACCAGCGCCACCGCGATCTGCATGAGGAAGATCAGCGGCAGCGCCAGCACCGAAACGCCGATGGGGAAGACATTGTACCAATGCCCGCCGGGGCACCCGTTGGCCTGTCCGTAACCGAGCGGCGGCCCCACGGCCGGAACGCATTCCAGGCCGTAGTGCGAATCCACCGGCGCCGATGGGACGAATTCATCCACGGCCGTGCTGCCGTGGCGCATCATGCCAAGAGCCGTGGGAACGCTCCAGTAGGAATCGTAGGAGATGAATGGCGGGCAGATGCTGTAGACCAACAGCACGCCCAGAAAGAGCCAGAGTCCGGGTCGGCCGCGCATTTATTGGTACACACCCGCGGCTTTGAAGTCGCCGGCTTTCACGATGGAAACAGCGGCCGGGTCCACATGTTTGCGGAACGCGGCGATGCCTCCCATGGAGGCCTTCTTCCGGACACCTTGGCGCAGCGTCTGGGAAAAAGCGCGGGCGGCCAGAGCCGGAGCTATGGTCGTGAGGGCCAGCAGGACTTTCGTGCGCATAGAGACCACCCTTCGGATCGAAATCGTGCCAGGACTTCAGTATGGCATGTGGTAGTAAACTTGGTCGAGGAGGAACATCTATCGTGAATTACTCTCGCAGAGACTTGGGCCTGCTGCTTCCCGCATTGGCGGCGGCCAGCGGCCAGGCGCAGTCGAAGGTCCTTCCATCCAAGGTCTACAAGTATGAGGACCTGCCGGTGCGCGGCTCCTCGCGCGCCGTTCTGAACGGCGAAACCCACTCCGGATTCCCCATCGAGCTGCACATCACCGAACTGGCCCCCGGCCAGGCCCCGCACCCGCCGCACAAGCACATTCACGAAGAGGTGCTCATGCTCCGGTCGGGCATGCTCGACGCCACCATCCTGGGCGAAACCACGCGCGTGACCGCGGGATCGGTGCTGTATCTGGCCTCCAACGACCTGCACGGCTGGCGCAACCCCGGCCCCGACCCGGCACAATATTTCGTGATCAGCCTCGGCGGCGATAAGGCGTGATCCCGTCTACTTGATCACCGTACCGAGCGTGGCATTCACATAAACGGCGTAGCCCGATTTGGTGTCCCCCCAGATGATGAACCACACTGGCGCCGGGAAGCGGGCCGCGCTTCCCAGGGAGAACGACACTTTCTTGCCGGGATGCTTCTGCACCCACGCCGCCGCCTTGGCGTATGCCGTCTTGTATGCGGCATCGGAATCCACCACGAATCCGGTGGTCTGAAACGGAGCGCTCTTGGCTGTGGCGCCGCTCCAGGGTTCCGCGCCGCCCACATTGACTCCCTTGTGGATGGTGGCTCCGTCATCGACCACCGAGTACGTGAAGGTGCGCGCCTCGCGCAAGCTGGGCGAGACGAAGACCGCGGTCCACGCCGGAAACTTCCCATCTTCGCTCTTCATGCTGGGAACTTCGTTGCTGGTCAGGCTGAGCACCAGCAGGTCGGGAGCCCAGGTGCGCGCCGGCTTGTACATTTCATAGAAGGCCGTTTGCGCGGCCACCGGCTCGGGAGGTTTGGCAGGCTCCTGCTTGGTTTCAACCCCCGCTTTCTGTATCTCCGTTGGCGTGGGAGCTTCCGAACAAGCCGTCATGGCCACTGCGGCGGCTACCGCGGTAGCAGCTATTAAGATCTTCTTGTGCATAAAAACACCCCCTTCATTCTACCGCCGTGGCGCCGGCGATCTTGTCGCCGGTGTTCTTCCCAGTCCGGACAACCCCACCGGCGACAAGGGGGTGCCCTCTGGGCCCGGCGTTACGACTGCCGAAGAAATATGTTGAACATATGGGGTGCGTTCCAATATACTGCATCGTGTATACTGCATTATTAGGGGTGAAGGCCCCTATGCGCAGGCACGGACCTGTGCCTGCGACGTCGGCGGAACAAATGGGAGGCATACAAGCATGGCTCTAAACGCAGAGTCCATACCGATGCGGTGGCCAGCCGGCCCCTTGGACATCGCACGCGGTGAAAAGACGAAGGGCTTCACGGCGGATACGGCCGAGGTTCTTCGAAAATGGCAGGATCCGGCTTCACTGGCGCTCGTGCAGGGTACGCCGATCAATTGCCTCGTGGTCAGTTGGGCGGCGGATGCCGGCCAGCAACAAGCGCTGAAACCGCTGATCGAGAAAGGCAAGCAGGCCGGACTGGAGTTCGTCGGCCTGATCGAGGGAGAAACCAACAGGCCGGCCGCGGTGGCGGCGGCTAAATCCGCGGGTCTTTCCGCGGTTGCCATGGAAGGCGAGGCGCCCGCCAACGCCGGTGTCCCCATCATCCCGTGGAACAAAGCCGCCCAGGTGCGATCGAGTGCCAACTCCCCCGTGCTGGGCATTTCCGATGGTGTATTTCCCGGGCTTCCGCAAGCCGCGACACAGGCCGGCGGCCCGACCAATCTGCCCTGGGTGGATTCCAACGGAGCGGTGCTGCTCATTGCTCGTGCGCTCGCCCCCGGCAAGGCCGTGTGGATCGATTTCGATCCGCCGCCGCAGGCCAAACTCGCAGCCGAAGCGTACATGCTGGCTGTGGCCGATCCCGCCAGCCACGGGGCCAGATGGGTGATCTCGCTCGACGACCAGTTGCGCGCGGACCTGGCGGCCAACAAGCAACCGGCCGCCGATACGTGGAAGAAACTCATCGGCACCGTGGTCTTCTTTGAGCAGCACAAACAACTCATGAGCTATCGGCCGGGCGGCCGGCTGGCCGTGATGTCGAATTTCAGGGGGCCCGACTGGGAGACCGGCGAGGAGGCCATCAACCTGCTTCCCCGGCTGCGCCAGCCGTGCCGGGTGATTGCGCGGTCGCGGGCGGCGGGCGCCTCTTTCGCCGGTCTGCAAGCCATCTTCTACGTCGATAAGGAGGCGCCGGACGCCGCACTGCGGAAAAAGTTGCTGGCCTTCGCGACCGATGGCGGCATTCTGTTCGTGCCGTCCAATTGGCCGAATCCGGAGCGCTCGCCCACACCCGCCGAAGCTTACCTTCTCTTCAGCATGCGTGCCGTGGGCAAGGGCCGTCTGGCGGTGTGCAAGGAAGACCGGCCGGACTCCTACGATACGGTGGCGGACATCCAGAACATCATGAGCCACCGCAACGATCTGCTGCGCCTGTATAACGCCCCATCGGCGAATTTTCTCTACGAAACATCCGCTCAAAGCGGGCAGGGATCGATCCAACTGTTGAACTACTCGCGCCGGCCTGGGAGCGATGGACCTGTTTTCTGGGTGAAGGAGCCGTACAAGTTGGCCCGCCTGGTGAGTCCGGAAATCGCCTCGCCCGAGGAGCTCAAATGGGCTCCCCAGGAAGCCGGCGGGGCGGAGTTGTCCTTGCCGCGCCTTTCCGTGTATGGCGCCGTCGAACTGGAGAACTAAAATGAAACAAGATCTGACTAGGAGACAGTTGCTGGCGGGAGCCGGCGCCGGCGTTGGCGCCCTGCTCGCGCGCCCCGCATGGAGCCGCGCCGTTACCGCCCCGGCGGGGAAGGTCACCGTGGCCCGTTGCAAAACGTATGGTCCCGAACTGGTCCCCACCATGGAGAAGATGTTCGATCAACTGGGCGGCCTCGGCAGCTTGGTGAAGGGCAAAACCGTCGCGTTGAAAATCAACCTCATCGGCGTTCGCTGGCAGCGCTTGGGCAACGCGTTGATGGAAGACACTTTCTGGACGAACCCCTTCGCCATCGGCGCGGCCGTACACCTTATGGGCAAGGCCGGCGCGCGCCGCATCCGCGTCGTGGAAGGCCCCTGGTCCACCACCGAAACCCTGCCGGAGGTCATGTATTCCATGAACTGGAGGCCGCAGGATATCCTGAGCGCGGCCGACCACGTGGAATTCCAAAACACCAATTACCTGGGGCCCTGGAAGACATACTCGCGGTTTATGGTGCCCGGCGGGGGCCTGATCTACCCCGGCTACGACTTGAACCATGCCTACGAGGATTGCGACGTGTTCGTTTCGTTCGCCAAGTTGAAAGAACACGCCGCCACCGGCATCACCCTCTCGATGAAGAACATTTACGGAACCACTCCTATCACCATCTATGGCCAGGACGCGGGAGTGGACGAGCCGAGCATCCGCCCTCATGGCGGACGCGGTGGTGTGTTCCACTTTGCGACACGTCTGCCATCCAAGAGCGCGCCGCAGCAGAAAGACATGAGTTTGCCCAAGGACGCCGGCTTCCGGCTGCCGCGCATCATCGCCGAGCTGAATTCCGCGCGGCCGGCCCAACTGGCGATCATCGACGGCATCAAGACCGCCACCGGCTGCGAGACGAATTATGGGAGCCCAAGAATGCCCCAGGCCGCCGTAAGTCCTGGAGTGCTCATTGCCGGAACCAATACCGTGGCCACCGACGCCGTGGCCATGACCGTGATGGGGTTCAACCCCATGAACGACCGCGGGGCGCCTCCCTTCGCCAACTCCGACAACATGCTGCATTTCGGAGAAGACCTGGGAGTCGGCCTGCGCGACCTCAGCAAGAACGAGATACTCGGGGTTCCCATCTCCGAAGTTGTGTTCAGCTATTCAGCCGTCCGTGAAAAGCTCCTGGCCGCGCAGAAGAAGGCCTGAGCCGGAACTTCGCGGCTGCAATGCCGAAGAGACTACACAGGCCCATAACCTGGCTGGAAAACAGGTTCGCGGACCATAATTGCAGTGGCAATTGAAACACGCCCCGGAGCGGACGCTCTGGACGGAAATGGGAGGCATACAAGCATGGCTCTAAACGCAGAGTCCATACCGATGCGATGGCCAGCCGGCCCGTTGGATATCGCACGCGGTGAGAAAACGAAGGGCTTTACGCCGGAGACGGCCGAGGCCCTTCGCAATTGGCAAGATCCGGCTTCACTGGCGCTCGTGCAGGGTACGCCGATCAATTGCCTCGTGGTCGGTTGGGCGGCGGATGCCGGCCAGCAACAAGCGCTGAAACCGCTGATCGAGAGAGGCAAGCAGGCCGGACTCGAGTTCGTCGGCCTGATCGAGGGTGAAACGGACAAGCCGGCCGCGGTGGCGGCGGCTAAATCCGCGGGTCTTTCCGCGGTTGCCATGGAAGGCGAGGCGCCCGCCAACGCCGGTCTCCCCGTCATCCCGTGGAACAAAGCCTCCCAGGTGCCCTCGAGCGCGAAATCCCCGATTGTGGGCATTTCCGATGGCGTGTTTCCGGGGCTTCCGCAAGGCGCGACCCCCCAGGGCGGCCCGACCAACCTCCCCTGGGTGGATTCCAACGGAGCGATTCTGCTCATCGCCCGGGCGCTGGCCCCCGACAAGACCGTGTGGGTGGGCTTCGATCCGCCGCCGCAGGCAAAGCTGGCCGCGGAGGCTTACGAATTGGCCGTGGCCGACTCTGCGAGCCACGGGGCCAGGTGGGTAATCTCGCTGGACGACGGGTTGCGCGCGGACCTGACGGCCAAGAAGCAGCCGGCCGTGGATACGTGGAAGAAAGCCATCGACACGGTGAACTTCTTCGAGCAGCACAAGGAACTCAGGACCTATCGGCCGAACGGCCTGGTGGCGGTGATTTCGAATTTCGCCGAGCCCAATTATGACTCCGCCGAGGAGGCCATCAACCTGATGCCGCGGGTGCGCCAACCGTTCCGGCTGATTGCGCGCCAGCGGGCGGCCAGCGCCTCATTCGCCGGTTTGCAGGCCATCTATTACATGGATCAGGAGGCCCCGGACGCCGCGCTGCGGAAGAAGCTGCTGGCCTTCGCCAACGGTGGGGGCACTCTGTTGGTGCCGTCCAATTGGCCTAATCCGCAGGGTCCGCCGGCGCCAGCCGAAGCCTACCTTCTGTTCAGCATGCGCAAGGTGGGCAAAGGGCGGCTGGGGGTATGCAAGGAAGAGAAACCGGACGCCTACGATTCGGTGGCGGACATCCAGAACATCGTCAGTCACGGCAAGGATCTGGTGCGGGTGTATAACGCGCCGTCGTCGAATTTCCTCTATGAGACATCGGCTCAAGGCAAGCAGGCCGTGATCCAATTGTTGAACTACTCGCGGAGGCCCGGGGGCGATGGAGCCCTGTTCTTTGTGAGGGAGCCGTATAAGTCGGCCCGTGTGGTGAGTCCGGAACTGGCCTCGGCCGCGGAACTGAAATTCGCTCCCCAGGAAGCGGGCGGGGCGGAGTTGACATTGCCGCGCCTGTCTGTGTATGGCGTCATCGAGCTGGAGAACTAGGAGAAACTGCAATGAATCAAGACATGACAAGGAGACAGTTGTTAGCCGGAGCCAGCGCCGGCGTGGGCGCCCTGCTCGTGCGCCCCGCATGGAGCCGCGCCGTTACCGCCCCGGCGGCGAAGGTCGCGGTAGCCCGTTGCAAAACGTATGGTCCCGAACTGGCCCCCACCTTGGACAAGATGTTCGATCAACTGGGCGGCCTCGGCGGGTTGGTGAAGGGCAAGACCGTGGCCGTAAAAGTGAACTTCATTGGCGTTCGGTGGTCGCGGTTAGGTGACGCGCTGATGGAGGACACCTACTGGACGCATCCGCGCATCATCGGCGCCACGGTAAGCCTCCTGGGCAAGGCCGGCGCGCGCCGCATCCGCGTGGTCGAAGGCCCCTGGTCGACCTCCGAAACCCTGCAAGAGGTCATGCTGTCCATGAACTGGAGGCCGCAGGACATCCTGAGCGCGGCCGACCACGTGGAATTCCAAAACACCAATTACCTGGGGCCCTGGAAGACATACTCGCGGTTCATGGTGCCCGGCGGGGGGCTGATCTACCCCGGCTACGACCTGAGTCATGCGTACGAGGACTGCGACGTTTTTATCTCGCTCGCCAAGATGAAGGAGCATTCCGCCACGGGTGTCACGCTTTCCATGAAGAACGTGTATGGAACCACTCCCATCACCATCTATGGCCAGGACGCGGGAGTGGACGAGCCGAGCATCCGCCCTCACGGCGGGCGCGGCAATGTGTTCCACTTTGCGACCCGCCTGCCATCCAAGAGCGCGCCGCAGCAGAAAGACATGAGTTTGCCCAAGGACGCCGGCTTCCGGCTGCCGCGCATCATCGCCGAGCTGAACTCCGCGCGGCCCGTTCACTTGGCGATCATCGACGGCATCAAGACCGCTACCGGCGGAGAAACCGCTGGCGGGGGGCTCAAGGCAGCCGTGAACCCCGGCGTGCTCATTGCCGGAACCAATACCGTGGCCACCGACGCCGTGGCCATGACCGTGATGGGATTCGACCCCTTGGCCGAGCGCGGGAAGGCGCCGTTTGCCAGGTGCGACAGCACGCTGCTATTCGGCGAACAACTAGGTGTGGGCCTCCGCGACCTCGCCAAGAACGAGGTAGTCGGGGTTCCCGTCGCCGATGTTATATTCAGCTACCCGGCCGTGCGTGAGAAACTTCAGGCCGGCCAGCAGAAGAGGGGCTGAACCGTAACTTCAGGCGGCAGGCGGGCCCGCCACCGTGCGTCCGGCCTGCTCCCAAAAGAGCTCGGAAGAGTCCAGGGAAGCGATCATGCGATCTCTGACCTCGTGCCCGTTCCTGATGGTGTCGAGAAGCTGATGGTGGCGTTGCGCGCTGCCCAGCAGATCGACCCGGTAATCCAAGCGCGTGCGGATCAGAAAGAACGCAAAAAGAGGCACCACCAGGGTTTCCAGGCTGCTCGCCAAATAGCGGTTTTGCGAGAGTCGCCATAGCGTTCGGTGAAACTCGAGATCGTTCTGGTAGAAACGCTCGAAATCGCTGGTCTCGGCGGCCGTCTTCATTCCGTTCACGAAGCCCTGCAACATGTCGAGGTCTGCGGGCGACATGTGCTCCACAGCCATCTCCACCGCCAGACTTTCCAGCGGCTTTCTGATCTGGAAGATCTGTTGCGCGTCCTCCCAGGTCATCTGGGTGATGAAGCTGCCCTTGTTTGGAATTCGCGTGACCAAGCCGGCCCGCTCCAATTCGAAAAGCGCTTCCCTCACAGCCGTATTTCCGACGCCCAACTGCTTGGCAAGCCGGAGTTCGACAACCCGATCTCCAGGGCCAAGATCGCCCGACGTGATCGCTTGCCGGATAATCTCCACGATTCGATGTCGGAGCGTGACCGGCCTAATCGGCGTTGTAGAAATGTTCATTGGCATCCCATAATCCATAGTGCATCGAAGTGACCCGCCAGCGCAAGTGGTCCGCTATCGGTCCACCAGTTGCGGCGTGACGCCGTGTACAGTCCCCAGGATGCGGGCGGTGCGCGCCACCTCGTCGGCGGCTTCTTCGGGGGTCCAGTCCAGCGCGCTGGCGGCGATGCCGGCGAGTTTCTCCAGCAGGCGGCGCATCTCGCCGGCCACCTGGTCGGCGAAGGCGCGGAAGGTGGTCCACTTGCCTCCTACCAGCGATACGACACCTCTTCTTCCGCCGCCGGCAAAGCCCCGGTGCGCCCCGCCTCACCCAATCGAGTATTGCCCCTTCCCCTCGCGCCCCCAAACACGCTACAATGTAATTTGAGTGTCGAACCCTGAGAGTGGGCGAAAGCCCACTTTTTTGTTGGATTTTACAATGTCGGAAGTGGCGTCCAAAATCGAGGAAATCGCCCAACGCGTGGCTCGGCCGGAAGGCCTGGAAGTGGTCGAGGTCGAGGTCAAGGGCGGCGGAAATCAACGCTTTGTCCGCATCTCCATCGACAAGCCCGCCGGCGTCACCCACGGCGATTGCGAGCTGGTCTCGCAGCAGGTGGGCACCATTCTGGACGTTGAAGATGTGGTCCCCGGCGGGCGGTATACGCTCGAAGTCAGTTCCCCCGGGGTCGAACGCAAGCTCCTCAAACCCCAGGACTATGAGCGGTTCCAGGGCAAGAAAGCCAGAATTACTCTCCGCGAACCGCGCGGCGGCCGGCGCAACTGGGAAGGCACCCTGGCCGGCCTCGATGACGGCTCCATCGCGCTGGAAACCGAGCCGGGGACGACTATGCGGTTTTCGCTCGATCAGATCCAGAAGGCCAATCTGAAGTTCGAGTGGTAAGCCCGCCGGAGAGAAACACAGCCAGAAACCGAATCGGAACAACGAGGCTACTTTGGAAACGATTTTTCAGTCCATCGAGATACTGAGCAAGGAAAAAGGCATCGATCCGCAAATCGTCCTGGACGCCGTCAAGGACGCCATGCTGATCGCCGCCCGCAAACACTACCGCACCGACGAAGACTACATCGCCGAGATGGATCCGAAAACCGGCGCCATCCAGCTTTACTCGGTCAAAAAGGCGGTCGAGTCGGTCCAAGACCCGGTACACGAAATGACGCTGGCCGAGGCGCGGCGCATCTCTCCCCAGGCCGAAATCGGTTCCGAAGTTCGCATCCAGAAGAGCACCGAAGCGCTGGGCCGCATTTCGGCGCAGACCGCCAAGCAGGTCATTTTCCAGAAGGTCCGCGAAGCCGAGCGGGAAACCGTGTACCAGGAATACTCCGGGCGCACCGGCGAGCTGGTGAACTGCACCATCAAGCGCGTGGAGGGGCCGGACTACGTTCTGGACCTCGGCAAGACCGAAGCCAAGCTGGCCAAGAAGGAGCAGTCGCGCCTGGAAAGCTACAGCGTGGGCGACCGCGTCCGGTGCGTGATCCGGCTGGTCGATAAGGCCAGCAAAGGTCCCGGCGTGGTGGTGTCGCGCGCCGCGCCGGAGCTGGTGATGCGCCTCTTCGAGCAGGAAGTTCCCGAGATCTACGACGGCACCGTGACCATCAAGGGATGCGCGCGCGAAGCCGGCGAGCGCACCAAGATCGCCGTCCAGAGCCGCGACCGCGACGTCGATAGCGTGGGCGCCTGCGTGGGCATGAAGGGCATGCGCGTGCAGTCCATCATCCGCGAGCTGCGCGGCGAGAAGATCGACATCATCGAATATTCCGACGACCCGGTGGTGTTCGCCACCCATGCGCTCAGCCCCGCGAAGGTGAGCCGCATCACCATCCTCGATCCGGTGGAAAAGCACATGGAAGTGATCGTGGACGATTCGCAGCTCTCCCTCGCCATCGGCAAGAAGGGGCAGAACGTGCGCCTGGCGGCCAAGCTGCTCACCTGGAGAATCGATATCAAGAGCGAGGAAGAGAAGCGCCAGGAAGTGGAATCGCAGATGGCCGCGCTGGTGGCGCCGGGCGCGCCGGTTTCCGCGCTCATCGACTACGGCCTGCCCGCCACGCTGCTCGAGACGCTGCTGGCCGCCGGTGTCGGCACCATCGAAAAGCTGGGCGGCATGACGCCCGAGCAGATCGAGGAGATCCCGGACATCGGCCCCGAACTGGTGGAGAAAATCCAGCAGGCGGTCAACGCCTACTACAGCCAGTTCGAAGAACAGGGCCAGGCCGAGGCGGAGCCGGCAGCCGCGGAAGAAGCCGTCGAGGCGCCGGCCGTGGCCTCTGGCGGCCTTCCGAGTGCTGTCGAGGCGGAGCCAAGCCCCGCTCCAGCGCCCGCGGAAACACCGTCGGAACACGCCGAAACCGAGGAGACCCCGGAACAGTTTGCTACCATAGAAGACGCGGGTTCCCCCACTCACAATCAGTCCCAAGGAACCGGCCCGGAGGACACCGCGCCCGGTGAGGACGCCGGGCCGGACGGGGGCGCCCCAGGTCGCGACAATTAGGAGCGCCTCGGCAGGTAGAAGTAGATTGCTCTGTCTATGAAGAAGATTCGAATCAACGAGCTGGCCCGGGAGTTGGAAGTCAAGGCTCACGAGATACTGGAGCGGCTCCCCGAATTGGGCGTCCAGGAGAAGAAAACACACTCCAGCTCAATCGATGAGGACGTGGCGATCAAGCTGCGCCGCTTGTATGGGTTTGAGGTGCCCGAGCCCGAGCCCTCCCAGGCGGAGGAACCCGTGGCCCCGGCCGAAGCCGGCCCCGCTGGCGCAGCCGAACCGTCTCCCGCACCGGAAACGCCAGCGGGACAGGCGGTCCCAGCCGAGGCGGAAGCGGCGTCCGCCGCCGAAAGACCGTCTGCCGAGCCCCCGGCCGCGCCGGTGGCGCCCATCCGGCCGCCGCTCGCCGGCGGACGTCCGATCCATCCGCCCGTGGCGGGAGCGGGAGCGCCTCGCCCCGCGTTGCCCGCATCGCCGGCAGCCCCGGCGGCCATCGTCGCGCCGGGCCGTCCCGTTCCTCCTTCAGCCAAACCGCTGCCAGGCCCGGCGGGGACCCCTTTGGGCCAGCCGCCGAGACCGGGCCAGATTCTCTCCGGTCCGCGTCAGCCGTTCCCAGCGGCAAGCTCCATGGGAGCGGGCGAAGGCTTGCATCCCGCCGCCCCTGCGCCGCGCCCGATGATCGCACCGCGGCAGCACCCCGAGGGATCGCGCGCGCCCGCGGCGGCCGGGTTCCCGGAATCCCCCGCCGCCCCCGCACCGGCGGCGCCCTCTGCCGCCCGCCCGCTGGCGGGCCAGCCCGCAGCCCGCCCCGTAGTGCCGCCGCGGCCCGATTTAGTGGCGAAACTGAGCACTCCGAGAGCCGGCGGTCCGGCCGTGGGGAGCGCCGCCAGCCAGGCCTCGCCGCGTCCCGGAATCCCCAAGCCGCTGGTCAGCATGCCGGTTCCGGGCCAGCCGATTTATCGCGGCCCCATTCGCCCCGGTCAGCCGATGGTGGCCAAACCCGGAGTCCGCCCCGGAGCGCCCGCGCCCCGCGCCGGCGGACCGCGCCCGCAGCATCCCACTTCGCGAGGCCGCCTCGAGCCGGGGATGGTGCCGCCGGTGGAACAGCCCCGTGGACGCCCGGGCGACAAGCGCGGCGCCGCTCGCGCGCCACGCGAGCGCATCGAGGAAGAGAAGGTCCTGCGCCCCACCCGGCGCCATGTGGAAGCCGGCCCACCCCCCATCAGCCGCGAAATCACCATCTCGGAAGGCATCACGGTGAAGGAGCTTTCCGAAAAGCTGGACGTGAAAGCCAACCTGGTCATCAAGAAGCTGCTCGACCGCGGCATCTTCGCCACCATCAACCAGACCTTGGATTCCAAGCTGGCCACCGAGGTGGCCCGCGAATTCGGCGCCTCCACCGCCACCATCACTTACGAGGAAGAGGCCATGCAGGCCGTGGAAGAGGCCGAAGACACCAAGGATCTCGAAAAACGAGCGCCCGTTGTTACCATCATGGGTCACGTGGATCATGGCAAGACCTCGCTGCTCGATGCCATCCGCGAAACCAACGTGGCGGGGCGCGAAGCCGGCGGCATTACCCAGCACATCGGCGCGTACCACGTCGAGCTGAACGGCCGCAAGATCGTGTTCATCGACACTCCCGGCCACGAAGCCTTTACCCGCATGCGCGCGCGCGGCGCCAAAGTCACCGACATTGTGGTGCTGGTCGTGGCGGCCGACGATGGCGTCATGCCGCAGACGCTGGAGGCCATCGACCACGCCAGGGCCGCCGGCGTGCCCATCGTGGTGGCCATCAACAAGATCGACAAGCCCGACGCCCAGCCCGAGCGAATCAAGCAGCAGCTCTCCGACCGCGGCCTGCTGGCCGAGGATTGGGGCGGCGACGTGGTCATGGTCCCGGTTTCCGCCAAGATGCACCAGAACCTCGAGCTCTTGCTCGAGATGATCCTGCTGGTGGCCGATATGCAGGACCTCAAGGCCAACCCCAGCCGCCCGGCCATGGGCACCGTCATCGAAGCCCAGCTCGACCGCGGGCGCGGCCCGGTGGCTACCGTGCTGGTGCGCAACGGCACGCTGCACGTGGGCGATTTCTTCATCTGCGGCGCGGTGTTCGGCAAGGTGCGCGCCATGCAGAACGACCGCGGCACGCAAATCCGCAAGGCCGAGCCCTCCATGCCCGTCGAGGTGCTCGGCCTGGAATCGCTGCCCGAAGCCGGTGACGATTTCCAGGTGGTCACGGACACCGCCAAGGCCAAGCAGATCGTCAACTTCCGCGACCAGAAGGCGCGCGAAGCGGCGCTCGCCAAATCCAGCCGCCTCACCCTCGAGCAACTGCACCAGCAGATGGAAGCCGGCGAGGTCAAGGAACTGCCCATCATCATCAAGACCGACGTGGGCGGCTCGGCCGAAGTGCTTTCCGAGACGCTCCAGAAGCTCTCCAACGAGAAGGTCAAGGTGAGGGTGATCCACTCCGGCGTGGGCGCCATCAACGAATCGGACGTGCTGCTGGCTTCGGCCTCCAACGCCATCATCATCGGGTTCAACGTGCGGCCGGAGCGCAACGCGGCGGCGCTGGCCGAGCAGGAAAAAGTGGATATCCGCCTGCACACCATCATTTACAACCTCACCGATGAGATCAAGCTCGCCATGAGCGGGCTGCTCGCGCCGGTGTTCAAGGAAGTTTACAAGGGCAAGGCCGAAGTGCGCGAAACATTCCGCATTTCCAAGGTCGGAGCCGTGGCCGGATGCCTGGTGCAGGATGGCGCCATCACGCGCGATTCCGAGGTCCGGCTGCTGCGCGACAACGTGGTGGTCTACACCGGGAAGATCGGTTCGCTGCGGCGGTTCAAGGATGACGTGAGCGAAGTCAAGAGCGGAATGGAGTGCGGCATCACGCTCGAGAACTACGCCGACCTCAAGCAGAGCGACATCATCGAGGCGTTCGTCACCGAGCGTGTGGCCACCGAAGTGTTCGCCTGATGCCATGGCGGTAATCGGCGTTCTGACTCTGGAGTTGCGGCTCGAAGATTCGCACTCGCTCAAGGACAAGCGCCACGTGGTCCTGAGCCTGAAGGAGCGGTTGCGCCACAAGTTCAACGTGGCGGTGGCGGAGATCGATTACCAGGACCTCTGGCAGCGCGCGGCGGTCGCGGCGGTGACGGTTTCCCCGGACCGTGCACACGCCGCCGCGGTGCTGCAATCGGTGGAAGACGAGGCAGCGGCGCTGTTGGGCGCGGATTTGGTTGAGGCCACCGTCGAGTGGCTGAGTTAGGGCGGCCCCAGGCTCCCGGCCCCAGGCCCCAGGCTCCCGGACCCAGGCCCCAGGCCCTTGGGCCCAGGTTTTTGTATGGATGAACGGCGAACATTACGGGTTTCGGAAGCGGTCCGCGAGGAGTTGGCCGAAATCATCGGCTTCGAACTGGAAGACCCGCGGCTGCTGGGGGTGGATGTCGCGGAGGTGCACGTGAGCCCCGACGCGCGCTATGCCCACGTCAAAGTCGTGGTTCGCGGGGACGATCGCGAACAGAACCAATCTTTGGCCGCGTTGGAGCACGCGCGGCATTATTTACGTCACGAACTGGCTGCGCGCCTGAGCTTGCGGCGCGTTCCGGAACTGCATTTCGAGCGTGACAAGAATCCAGACGCCGACACCCGGATCGAATTTCTGCTGAAGCGGGCGAAAAAATCTCGTAGCCATGCCGAAAATTAGCCCTATACTCAAACAATTTGTGGTAGTTTTGTTTCTGTCGGGGACCCTGGCGGCCCAGCCGGAGCTGTTGCGGCTCGAGGAGAGCGGCGACGCCATGGGCGCGACGTATTCCATCGTCCTCTATGGGTATGACCGGGTAAAGATGGAAGCGGCGGTGGATGCCGCCTTCGAAGAGGTGCGGCGGCTCGACGAGATGCTTTCCAATTACAGGGCCGACAGCGAATGGAGCGAGGTCAACCGGCACGCGGCCGAAAAGCCCGTCAAGGTGTCGCCGGAGTTGTTCCAGTTGCTCTCGGATTGCGTCGCATACAGCCGCGAGAGCGAAGGGGCTTTCGATATTTCGGTGGGCCCGCTGATGAAGGTCTGGGGGTTCTACAAGGGCTCCGGCCATCTGCCGCACAAGGCGGAGGTGGAGGCCGCCCTCCCCAAAGTGGGTTACAAGCACATTCACCTGGACCCGGCGGCCGGCACGGTATGGTTCGACCGCGCCGGGGTGGAACTGGACCCGGGCGGAATCGGCAAGGGCTACGCCGTGGATCGCATGGTGGATGTTTTGAGGCAACAAGGCTTCCAGATCGCTCTGGTGGCCGGGTCGGACAGCAGTATTTATGGAATGGGCGCTCCGCCCACCGAGCCCAAGGGTTGGCGGGTGGAAATCAAAGATCCATGGCACCCCCGTAAGACCGTGACCGAGGCGTTCTTGAAGGACATGTCGATGTCCACTTCCGGCAGCTACGAGAAGTTTTTCCGGGCCGACGGGCGCATCTACGCCCATATCATGGACCCGCGCACGGGATACCCGGCGCAGGGGAGCGTATCGGTTTCGGTCGTCGCGCCGCGCACCATCGACAGCGAGGCGTGGGCCAAACCATATTTCGTCAACGGCCGCCAGTGGGCGGAGAAGCATAAACCGAAGGAATTTCGCGTGTTCTTTTGCGAAGACAGGATGGAACAGCCATGCGCGTGGCTCCAATGACCAGCCGTTTTTTGGACGCCTGCCGGCGCCGCCCGACGGATGTTAGGCCGGTGTGGTTTATGCGGCAGGCGGGCCGGTACCTCAAACAGTACTGCCAGATCCGCGACAAGCACAGTATTTTGGAAATCTGCAAGCGGCCGGACTTGGCCGCCACCGTGACCCTGCAGCCCGTAGAAATACTGGACGTGGACGCCGCCATCGTTTTCGCGGACCTGCTGCTGCCCGTCGAGCCGATGGGCCTCAAGCTGTCTTACGAGAAGGGCGCGGGGCCGGCGATCGAAAACCCCGTGCGCTCCTCCGACGACGTGGATTCGCTCTCCACCACCAACACGGACGACCTCGGCTACGTGGGGCAGGCCATCCAGAACGTGGTTCGGGCGCTGGCCGGCAGGGTCCCCGTCATCGGCTTCGTGGGCGCGCCCTTCACCATGGCCAGCTACATGATCGAAGGCGGCGCCTCGCGCAATTTCATCCGCACCAAAAAGCTCATGTACAGCGACGAAACGTTGTGGCGGCGGCTGATGGGCAAGATCGTGGATGTGCTGGCGCCCTTCGCGCATTTGCAGGTGACCGCCGGGGCGCGCGCCATCCAGGTATTCGACACCTGGGTGGGGGCCCTGGGATCGGACGACTACGTGCGCTTCGCCGCGCCGTACTCGCGCGCGCTCATCGAGCGTATCCGCTCCACCGGCGTTCCGGTGATCCACTTCGGAACGGGCGCTTCCGGTTTCTTCCGCGAACTGCACGCCGCCGGCGGCGACGTCATGGGCGTCGACTGGCGCATCAATATCGACCAGGCATGGATGGACATCAGCTATCGCTCCGCCATTCAGGGCAACCTGGACCCGGTGGCGCTGTTCGCGCCCCTGCCCGAGCTGCGTATTAAGGTGCATGAGCTGCTGAAGCGCACCGGCATCCGGCCCGGCCACATCTTCAACCTCGGCCACGGCATTCTGCCCGAGACCCCTGTCGAGAACGTCAAGGCCGTGGTGGAGCTGGTCCGGGAATTTCGCCCATGAAGCAGGGGGTCCTGCTGCTCGCCCACGGAGCCCCGGAACGCGTCGCGGACGTCGCCAGCTACCTGACGTTCGTGCGCGGCGGCAGGCCGGCTTCCCCGCGCATCGTCGAGGAAGTTGAGCGCCGTTACCAGGCCATCGGCGGATCGTCCCCGCTGCTGGCGTGGACCCGCGCACAGGCCGAAGCCCTGGAACGCATGCTCGGCAACCCCGTCTTTTTCGGCATGCGCAACTGGCATCCGTTCATTCGGGAGACCATGGATCGGGTGCGCGATGCGGGCCTGGAGCGCATCGCCGCCGTTGCCATGGCGCCGCAGTATTCGGAGCTGAGCGTGGGGCTGTACATACGCCGCACCGAGGAGGCCCGGCGCGAAGCCGGCGTGGCGGCCGAGATCCGGTGGGCCAGGAGCTTCCCCGACGAGCCGCTGCTGATCGAGGCCTTCGCGGAAAAGCTGGAGCCGCTGGCGGCGGGCAGGAAGGTCCTCTTCACGGCGCACAGTTTGCCCGAGAAGGCGCTGGCGGGCGGCAATGATCCGTACGAACGCGAAACGCGCGCCACGGCCGCGGCGGTGGCGGCCCGCCTCGGGCTGACGGACTGGGAGTTCGCTTACCAGAGCCAGGGCCTTACCGACGACCGCTGGCTGGGGCCCACCGTGGAATCCTGCCTGGATCGCTATGCCGCCGCGGCCATCCGCGAGGTGGTGGTTTACCCCATCGGCTTCGTGTGCGATCACGTCGAGACGCTATACGATGTCGATGTGTTTTTCCGCGAGTACGGCGCCGCGCGCGGCATTTCTCTGGTCCGTCCGGAAGCGCTGAACGGTTCACCGAAGTTCACCGCCGTGCTGGCCGAGGTGGCCAAACGGTGCCTGGCGTAGTCATCGTCGGCGGCGGCATCTCGGGGCTTTCGACGGCGTACTATCTGGCCAGGGGCGGCGTGGCGTCCACCATCCTCGAATCGCGGCCGCGCCTGGGCGGCGTGATCCTGACCGAACGCGTCGAGGGCTGCACCATCGAGGCCGGCCCGGACAGTTTCCTCTCGGCCAAGCCCGCCGCCTTCGATCTGATTCGCGAGCTGGGGCTGGCCGATCAGGTGATCGGCTCGAACGACCGCGACCGCGTCACTTACGTCCGCAAGGGCGGCCGCCTCTTGCCCTTGCCCGACGGGCTGATGATGATGGTGCCCACCAGGATTCTGCCACTCCTCACCACCGGCCTGCTGGGCTGGAGAACGAAACTCCGCATGGGGATGGAACTGCTGCGCGCGCCCCGGCCGAAGCCGGGCGACGAATCCGTGGCCGAATTCATCCAGGAGCATTACGGCGCCGAGGCGGTGGACTACCTGGCGGAGCCGCTGCTTTCCGGGATCTACGGCGGCAACCCCAGCCAGTTGAGCGTGACCAGCGTGCTGCCGCGTTTTGTCGAGTTGGCCATCCAATACGGCAGTCTCACCCGCGGCGTGCTGGCGGCGCGCGCCAAAGCCGGGCGGGGCGCCCTCTGGGCCCGGCACGCCGTGCCGCTGTTCCGCACGCTCCAGGACGGGCTGGGACAACTGGTGGACGCCATCGCGGACGCCATCAGCGGCCAAGTTGAGGTGCGGCCATGCCGCGCGCAAACCATCCAGCGCGCGGAGGCCGGTTTCCGCATCAAGCTGGATGACGGCGGCTGGCTGGAAGCGGGGCAAGTGGTGGTGGCGTGCGAGGCGCACAGCGGCTCGGCCCTGCTGGCCGGCGTGGACGGGCGGCTGGCGGAACTACTCGGCACGGTGCCCTACAGCTCCTCGATGACCGTGGCGCTGGGCTTCGACGCCGCGGATTTTGCGGGCCCAGGGGCCACCCCGCCACATGGTTTCGGATTCCTGGTGCCCAAGAAGGAGCGGCGGCGGCTGGTGGCATGCACCTGGGTAGGAGCCAAATTCCCGCACCGCGTGCCGGAGGGCAAAGTGGTGGCGCGCTGCTTCCTGGGCGGCATGGAGGACGCGGGGGTGCTCGACGAATCGGACGACGTCATCGGCCCCGAGGTCACGAGCGAGTTGCAGGAAATCGCCGGCTTCACGGCCCGCCCGCGCTTCACCCGCATTTCCCGCTGGCCGCGCGCCATGGCGCAGTACACCGTGGGCCATCCGCAGCGCCTGGCGGAGATGCAAGCGCGCACGCCGCCGGCCGGTGGCCTGCACCTGGCGGGCAATGCCTACGAAGGCATCGGAATCCCCGACTGCATCCGCATGGGGAGGCAGGCGGCCGAGCGAATCCTGAGTTCTCACACCGCCAGGGCGAGCAGCGTCTCTTCCAATATGCCCCGGACTAGTGGCACCTTATAGGCGTTCTCGGCGAGCGGGACGGCGGGTTTTACCGCGGCGGCTGCGGCTGCCTCCGCGGTGGCGGCGTCCAAGGGCTTGCCTATGAGCGCCTGCTCGGCCTCGGGCGATCTCCATGGGGCGGGCGCGACGCCGCTGAGCACCACGCGAACGGTCTTCACTTTGGCTTCCGCCATCGACAAGACGATGGCCGCGCCGGCCAGGGCGAAGTCGAACGAAGCGCGCTCACGCACCTTGCGATACATGCTGCGCGTGCCGGGCTGCGGCGCATCGAGCAGCACCTCCGTCAATACGTCGCCGGGCTCCAGCATGTTCTCCTTCACCAGGCTTGTCTTGGGGAGCACGAAGAAAGATGCCAGCGGCATTTGGCGCGTGCCACGGCGGCCGGTCACGGTGACCTTCGCATCCAAGGCCACCAGCGCGGGCGCGGTGTCCGAAGGGTGCACCATGAAACATTCGTATCCGCCGAAGATACAGTGCAGTTGGTTCTGGCCGGCCGAGGCGAAGCACTGGTCGCCACCTTTGCGCAGGCAGTGGAAATCGCCGCGGAAATACCAGCAGCGCGGGCGCTGGCACAGGTTGCCGCCGAGCGTCCCCTGGTTGCGCAACTGCGGGCTGCCTACCGCCGCCGCGGCTTGCGCCAGAACCGGATAGCTATCCAGTATCTGGCGGCTTTCGGCGATCTCGGTCAGAGTGGTCAACGCCCCGATCCGCAGGCGGCCACCGGGGCGCGGGCGGATACCCTTTAGCTCTTTGATGGCGTTGATGCTCACCAGGCGGCCGGCCTGGAACACTCCATCGCGCAGGCATCCCAACAGGTCCGTGCCACCAGCGAGAATCCGCGTCTCCGGCTGGGCCGCCGCTGCCGCCGCTTCTTTAATCGATGATGTGCGCTGATATGAAAATTTGGCTAGCATGGCTCATCCTTTCGCTTTGCGTTCCGCCAGAAGAGTGAGAATTTGCGCCGCGGTGATGGGCGCCGCGGTAATCCGTATGCCGGTTGCGTGGTAGAAAGCGTTGGCGATGGCCGCGCCGGCGGGGATGGTGGACGGCTCGCCGAGTCCCTTGGCGCCGGTGAGATTGCACTCGGTGTCGTGGGGATCGATGGGGAGAACGGTCACCTCGGCCGACACATCCTTGGCGGTGGGGATTTTGTAGTCGTGGAGGTTGGCATTGACCATCTTGCCGGTCGTCGAATCCAGGATGCGGCGCTCCATGGCGGCGAAGCCGACGCCCATCAACACCCCGCCCTGGACCTGGTTGCGATAAGTCAGCAGGTTCATCACGCGGCCGCTATCCTGCGCGGCCAACATGCGCACCACCCGCATTTCGCCGGTGCGGGTGTTCACTTCCACCTCGGCGAAGTGCGCGGCGAAGGGACGGACGATCTTGCCGGTAAGATCGGGGTCGCGCCGGCCCACGCCCACCACCATCTGGCGCGTTCGCGGCTGCACCAGGTCCGCGAGGGTCAGCTTTTTGCCTCCCTTCGACAGGACCGCGCCGTCCTTGAAGACCAGGTCCGATAGGGGAACCTTCAAATCTTCGGCGGCCATTTCGAGCAGGCGGGCTTTAACCTCGAGCGCGGCCGAGCGTACGGCGGGCGAATCCCCAAACACGGTCTTGCTGCCGCCGCTGACGCGGCTGTAGGGCGTGGTTCCGGTATCGGCATTCTCGACATTGATGCGGTCCAGCGGCACGCCCAACTCCTCGGCCACGACCATGGCCATCACGGTCTTGGTCCCGGTGCCGAGGTCGGCCGCGCCAATGTCGAGGTCGACGCTGCCATCGGCATTCAGGCAGACGATAGCGTTGGCGGGCGGCCCAAACTGCTCGCCGAACATGCCGGCGGCGACGCCCACGCCGCGCCGGAAGGTACCGTCTGCTTTGGGCCGGCTGCGCGCCTCCTTCCAACCGAACACGCGCGCGCCCTCGGTGAGGCACTCGCGCAAGCCGGTGGAGGTGTACGGTTTGTTTTCCAGTTGGCAGACGGTGGAGATATTCTTCAGGCGCAATTCGACCGGATCCATGCCGATTTTTTCGGCCAAGCGATCCATCATCTGTTCCAGCGCCCAATTACATTGCGGATAGCCCGGAGCGCGCATGGCCCGTTGCCGGCCGGCATTGACATACGCCATGAGTTCTTGAGTGTGCACATGCGGGCACTTATACAAATCGCCGATCTGATAGCCCACGCTGGTATTGGAAGGGTAGGCTCCGACTTCGCCCAGTCCGGTCAACTGGAGCGCGGTGAGCGTGCCGTCGTTCTTCACCCCGGCCTTGAGCGTCATGATGTGCGAGGCCCGGTTTCCCACGCACAGGAAGGTCTCTTCGCGCGTGAGGAACAGTTTGACGGGACGCGCGGTCTTCTGCGCCAGGAGGGCCGCGATGATCGAGTACTTGCCGGCTTCCTGCTTGCTGCCGAAGCCGCCGCCCATGTAGCTGGAAATGACCCGCACCTTGCTCAAGGGCATGTTCAGAGCCTTGGCAATGCCGGACTGAATCCCGAACGGGCCCTGGTTGGTATCCCAGACGGTGAGGCGATCGCCATCCCACCTGGCGACCGATCCGTGAGTTTCCAAGGGAGCGTGAATCTCGCAGGAGCTGCGATAGGTCTCCTCGAGTACGACGCCGGCCTCGGCAAAGCCCTTGGCAACATCTCCGCGCTTGATTTCGCGAGGGGCGGCGATTCTGGTTGCCGCCTTCCTGCACCGGCGGAGCGCCGGGCTTCATGGCCTCTTCCATGCCGGTGACGAAGGGCAGCGTCTCATATTCCACCTGGATGGCGCGCACGGCGTCCCAAGCCTGCTGCTGGCTCTCGGCGGCCACGGCGGCGACTTCCTCGCCTTCATAGCGGCAATGGGGGTCGAAGAGGCGGCTCATCATGCGGGCGGGGGCGCCGGGAGCCGACGGAGCCGCGTACCATCCGACGGCCCGCGCTTCCGGGTCGGCGTCGGTGAGCACGGCGCACACGCCGGGCATCTTGCGGGCCTTGCCCACATCGATCTTCTTGACCATGGCATTTGGGTGCGGGCAGCGCAGAATGGCCGCATACAGCATATTCGGCAGGCTGACATCCGCCGGGAAAACCGCCGTTCCGCTGACCCGTTCGTAGGCGTCCACGCGGGGGATGGGCTTGCCAACAACGGTGGTTTCACCCCAGGGTTTCACAGTCGCTTCGGCCATGGCTTATACCCCCGCCTTTCGCAATTCCGCGGCACGCTGGGCGGCGCGGAAGATGTGGTGGTACGCTCCGCAGCGGCAGAGGTTGCCGCTCACGCCCTCACGGATCTGCTCGGGGGTGGGCTGAGAAGTCTTTCGCAAAAGCGCCTCCACCGACACCACCTGTCCCGGAGTGCAGTAGCCGCACTGCATCGCATCCTCTTCCACGAAGGCCTGCTGCACAGGGCCGAGTTGTTCACCATGCAATAAGCCCTCGACCGTGGTGACCTCCGCGCCCACGGCTTCGAGGGCCAGCGTGAGGCAGGAATAGCGCGCGATGCCATCGATCAGAACGGTGCAGGCGCCGCACTCGCCGCGCTCGCAGCCGGACTTGGTGCCGGTAAGACCCAAATGGTCGTGCAAGACGTGTTGGAGGGTCCAGCGCGGTTCCACGCTCAAGGAGTGAGCCTGGCCGTTGACGTGGAGGACGGCGGGGACCATGCCGGCGGCGGCGGGCGGCGCGGCGGCGGGCTGGGCGGCCTCGACCGGGAGGGTCAATATGGCCGCTTCGGCTGCGCCGGAAGCCACGGAACCAAAAAAATGCCTGCGGCTCAGGCCGGCGGGGCGCGGCGGTTCGATCTTGGGTTTCTTCATCGGGTTCTCTCCAAGACATAATAGGACCTCGTACTCCGGAATACAAGCGGGGGGAGCACGGTTTGGGGACGGGGGGGCGGTTGGCAACCGCCCGCAGGATGGAATCCTGCCCCACATAGCGGCAAAGCCGCAAACGGGGTGGGCGAATCTCCAAGGGCGTGGCGGGTGGGTACAAGGGCGGCAGGCGGATTGACAATCCGCCGCAGGTTAAAAACCTGCCCCACAATTGGTCGCGGCGCGCGAAGAATGTGACGGATAGTAGTAGATGTGGAGTTGTCAATCATGAGGTTTTAAGCTGCGCTTTTTCAATGGGTTGCGGTGGTGGGGCGAAATTGGGAGACGCATCTTGAGGGTGTTTTTCGCAAGATGCGTCTCCCGGACGGGTTGGGAGTTCGAAGACGCGGGCGCGTTCGTGTAAGTGGCTGAATTGCAATGCGATACGGGTTCCGGCGAGGGCCGGCATGGGGCTGGGAGGGATTGCGGACGGCAATAGGAGGCTCGGGCGCGGGGGCGGCATGAGATTGTACATTGGCGCCTCCTGATCCTGGTATAGCAGGCGGAAAACGGGCTGAGGGGCCGCGAAACCCGGGAGCGATTGAAACGATTCGGAAAACTCCGCGAAAAAGATGGTGACCGGGTAATTCTGGAGGGGCAGTTCGGACTTCATGAGATAATCCTGGAGTGGAGTGGCAATGGAGCGCTGCTGGTGGCGTGCCACACGTTCCTCGAGGGTAAGGACGCCGGCGAAGTTGTAAGCGATCTCTTGAACAAGGACGTGGAGTTGCTTGAGGAATCGACGCGACCGCGGGCGACTGGCGGCCGGAGGGCGTGGGAAGTCGCGGAAAGGTGCGAAAAGGAGGACATTTATGAAGCGAATCATCTTGCTGCTGGTCAGCATGTTTGTGGTGTTTCTGGCCGCGGGCTGCGGCCCCAGCGACGCAGAGAAGCGGGCCCAGCAGGTAGCCCAGGCCAAGGACGAGGCGCTGAAACTGCGCCAGCAATTGGCCCAGGCGAAGACTGGCGCCGATGCCGAAAACCTGCGCCAGCAGCTCATGAAGGTGCTCAGCGACGCCAGTTTGACCGTGGAGTCCATCTACTTTACGGACGCGGAGCTGAAGGACTACGTGAAGGCGGCTGCCGCCGCGGAGAAACCGGCGCCGGCGCCGCCCAAGAAGGCCAAGGTGGTGCGTCGCGGCAAAGCCAAGCGCAAGAGGTGAAGGGCGCGGGCCGGTAGGGGTGGTCGGGGTGCGGGTGGCGGAGTCCCGGCACGGGGCTTGGGAGCGTGTGGGCGCCCACTTCCGCGGATTGGGCGTGACACGACCAAGTGGCAAGTTTCCACAAATCCACATCACGGGCACTATCCCCCTTCACGGCCTAGCCAGGACCGGCAAGGACATAGGTTTGGCGCAGCGCACCTCAATCACCCATAAGCTGGGCCAGATCGCTAAAGGCTGCCGGATTTGTTGAAGGCCTTACTTGGATTTCGGGGCTGCCTTGGCCGCTCCAAGCTGGACTGTGTGGGCCACCAGCTTTTCGTTGACCTCCTCGGCGTGGATAACAACCCGATCTCCGACCTTGATGCCGGTTTTCTGGATTGGTTGGTCCGCTCGGGTGTAGGTCGTCTTGACGTTGAAGCCGACTTGAACGGTCTTTCCATCGGCAGTCTTGACCGTCACACCGGTATCCGAGACTTTCGTGACGGTTCCAATGACGTGTTCCTCTCCCCAGTGTGCCGTTGCGATTACTGATAGGAGCCCAAGAGACAGCACCGCGAGAACCGCGAGCTGAATCGTGAGCTTAGTGGCTTTCATGCGCATGTTCATGTTGTTGGTCTCCATTCAAGAACTCTTCTTCTTCCTGTTCTTCCTTCAATTCGTCCGGACTCTTCGGATTCAGCTTTTGCATGTCCGCCTCCTCCTCTGCGGTCAGCTTCGGCAGGTGGCGGATGAAACGGACCAGTTTCCAAGATTCTTCGGTGTCGTGATCAGAGCCGCTGCCCCAGGCGGGCATACCGGTTAAACGGATGCCGTTCTGGATGATGTAGAACAGCTCGCCGTCGCTCAGGTTCTGCGTGTCCGCCTCACGCATGTCCGGAGGGGGCGGATACATGTGTTTTCCCATCTCCGTATCGCCACTCCCGTTATTCGCATGGCAGGTTGCGCAGTGATCGGCCCAGTGCGCCCGCGCCTCTACCTGGACCTCAGGAGAATCGCCGATAGGATCCGTTTGCCCTTTCGCGCCGGCTGGCATGGCCATAGCGTGGGCGCGGCGCGCTATCCATCGTTCCAGGGCGCCGGGCCGCCCGCGGGCGCTGAACCCATGCGCGCCCATGAGGATCACGCCGCCGGCGATGAGGATGGCGGCGGCCAGCGCGATAACGCCGAAGAGGAACCACGCGATTCTACGCATACCGCCTCATCCGCTTCGGGGGCCGCAGTGGATCGCGCAGAGGCAGGGGCCGTTCGACGCCGCCGGTCATTTCCCCGCTCCATCGCCGGCGGGTTCAATCGAAGTGACTTTGATGCGCCCGCTTTTTGCGTCGTAGATGCCGGTCACCTTGACGCGCCGTGCGGCATACTTCGCCGGCAGCTTCTGGTCGCTGAGCTTGAGAACGTTCTTGCCGTCGAAGAGGGCGTATTCGGCAGATCCCTTGACGCACATCTTGACGCATGCTTCATCGGACGGTGATTTCATCATGGCGTGAGACCCGCCGCACATCGTGTCGGTGATGACGCCGGTAAAGGTCGCAGGCTCGCCGGCGGCGAAAAGGACGCCGGCCAGCGTGACTATCAGACACGCTCGTTTCATTATGCTGCTCCTTGCAAAAGAGGCACGGGCCGCCTCATTGAGGCGGCCTGAGCCGGAATCGAACGAAGATGTTGCCGCCGACGGGACGGTTGCCATAGTAGGGCTTGATCGCGGCCGGAAGCGAATACGCGGTAAAGTTTGCGCCGACGCCGGTTTCGACGAATCGCAACAGCGCCACGTCGCGCGTGTAGCCGAGAGTATAAGCGCCGACGCGGAACGTACTGCCATAGAGAAGGTCAAGGCGCTGCTCGATATCCGGTTCGCCGTCGAACAACTCGTCTTTATCGACCAGTTCGGCGCGCCCCGTGATGAAGTTCCTGCGGGAGACCGGAAGAACCGACTCAGCCAGATAGGAATTCAGATTGTGAAGCGTTGCGGTGTCGTGGTTGCGTCCCCAGACAAGTGTTGATGCCCAACTTCCGCCCGGCATCGGCTTGATGTACTGCAAGGACGCCGTCGAACGCACCTGGTCCCCCGGTTCGAGCGCCTCGGGATGAGTAATCCTTCCCACGGAAACTTGCGCCGCCCAGTTCTTGGTTGGGAAAAACCAGAGTCGTGTAGCCCAGGAGTCGATGGGACCGCCTTGAATGATCCACCGGTTCTCTCCGGGTTCGGCGCCGTGGAAACCGCTGGCCTCCAGCCGCAGCTTTCTGTGCGAGATTCCGACCGTCAGGACTTCATCGGATATGTGTGTCGAGTCCTGCCAGTGGTGCGATATCGGCGCTTGGGGCAGTTCCATTGCAGACGCCCGGTGAGGAAAAGCGACCGGCCCCAGCGCGGGGTCGCCGACGGGCGCGAAGTAGGCGCTCAGGAATGTGTCCTCCGTGACCTGATAGGTGTAATGAAATCCGAGGCCCATGATGAAATTGTGCGGGTGCTGCCCGTCGACGATGGGTTTTCCATACGCCGTCTCCCCGGTCTGAAACAGCAAGGGATAGCGCTCACCCGCGATGGTTGCCGGTTCGAGGCTGAGCATGAGGTCCGCCTGGAAGGCCCCGCGCGCACCGACGCGATGCTCGACCGTAGCCATGAACCAGTTGGGGGAGTAAAGCTTGTCGCCGCCACGCGGACCCGATTGCTGCGTGTCAACCAGGAAACCGTTTGCCATGAACATCGCGTTCCACGTCCCGAAATGGGTCATCACCATCGGCATGGGCCACGCTGCCGCATTCACCGACGTGCCCGACGACAGGTTCATGAGGTCCATGCCAGCCGGATTCATATCGACCATGTTCATCGCGGGCGCTGGGTCCTTGGCATGCGAATCATCCTGCCCGCCGCCGTTTGACTGGGCATCGCCTTCTTGCCGCTGTTGCTGTTCGCCGTCGCTCGTGCGGGCATCCTGCGCACGCGCGGGACCGGCAATCAAGCAAGCGCAGAGCAAAACCAAAAGCAACGCGCAGTGTCTGGCAGCTCCACCAGACGGCGGGAACCCTATTTCCCAAATCATGGAGTCTCCTCACGCCGCTAGGGTGCGGCGTATAACGGTGCTACTCGCGACGGATTAGGAACGTGCGGAGATTCTAGATTCTGAGGGCGATAGAGGAGATGCTACCAAGACCAGGTGGCGACAGGGCACACGCAGGAAACGTTCCCATCCCGGGCGCCGGCGGCAATGGGAAAGAGGATACGGCCGGCAGAACCGCGATCAGGTCGGCCAATGGTAACGGCGTCGTCACCTGAGCCGTGGCACCCTCAGCCTGCAAAACGTGGAAAGAGCACGGAGCCGAATCTCGCTGGGGCGGCGCGCCGTGATGATGATGGCAAAGTGGCATGCCAGCGGGACTGGGCGTCGATGCCGACCCACTGCCGCTACAGGATCCGACGGCACAGCACACCGCGCACTGGAGGTTCACCAAGACCAGTGCGAAGGCAAGCAGAACGCTGAATTGGCCTTTAAACACCAGCATCCCTTGCGCACATCATAACATGGTGGTCGGCTGTCCGCTCAATCCAGTTGGACCTCCTGTCGGCGGCGCGCGGGAGGGGTAGTTCAGGCTGGAAAACTGGCGTAGTGGCAAAAAAACGGGCATTCTGGAAACTACGCCCACGCAGCCCCAGACCCCGGCGCCTCCTTCGGCGCTGCACATGGCTGGATTGTCGCCGTCCCGTACTTATGCCAGTGGCGGTCCCAAGACGGCGTTCCGGGATAGCACTCCTGCGACTCCCCGTCCCGAAAATGATGCTGCAATTGCGGAGCGTGCGCCGGCGGAGCGCCGGGCCCAGGGGGCACTTCCTTTGCCGCCGGCGGGGTTGTTCGGAACGGGAAGAACACCGGCGACAAGATCGCCGGCGCTAAAGGCACGGGTTCAATCCGGTGGTGAAGTGGGCTACAATCTTGGGCTGAACATGGGGGATTTTTCATGGCTGGCAACCGGATTAACCGACGCGAATTTGCGACCGGCTTGGCGGCGGGGGCTCTCGCCGCCGGTCTCGCGGAAGCTCAGAACAGAGTTCCCGCGAAAGGCGGGGCGCCTGCTCAGGCCAAGGCTCCATCGACGCGGAGCATTCTGAATTACAACGAGAATATGGAGTACCGGAGGCTGGGAAGAACCGGGCTGATGGTCTCCGCGATCTCGCTGGGAGGGCACTGGAAACGGATCGAAATCGAGCTCGGAAAGGATAAGACTCCGGCGCGGTATTCCGACAGCGACTTCTCTTATCCCAAGATTCCCGGGTTCCTGCAGTCGCGGGACCGGGTGCTTTCGCACTCGATCGACGTGGGCATCAACTACCTGGATGCCATGGCGGCGCCGGAAGTGCTGGTCTATGGGCCGCTGCTTAAGGGGCGGCGGGACAAGATCTACTTCGGCTATGCGTGGTGGCAGAAGGAGCCGCGCATCCCGCAGTATCGCAATGCCAACGCGCTGCTCCAAGGGCTGGAAGAAAACCTGAAGGCATCGCAACTGGATTACGTCGACTTATGGCGGATCGCGCTGCCCATGGAAGGAGTGCCGGACCTGAGCGAGCTGGAGCGCGTGGAAGAAGCCACCATCGCGGGGCTGGCCAAGGCCAAGCAGCAGGGCAAGGCGCGGTTCACGGGGGTGTCTTCGCACAACCGGGTGTGGCTGAAGTCGCTCATCGAGGCCTACCCCAAGCAGATCGAAGTAGCCATTTTCCCGTACACGGCGAATAGCAAGGAACTCCCCACCGACAGCCTCTTCGACACCATACGGGAGAATGACGTGGGGGTGTTCGGCATCAAGCCGTTCGCCGATAATTCACTGTTCGCGGGGGACAGTTCGCCGAATGGGCCGCATGCCGCCGACGACGACCGGCGCGCGCGGCTGGCGCTTCGATACATTCTGTCGAACCCCGCCATCACGGCGCCGATTCCCGGATTGATGAACATTCACCAGGTGGACAACGCGGTTCAGGCGGTTAAGGAACGCCGCCAGTTGGATCGGAAAGAGAAGGCCGAGCTGGACGAGGCGGGGCGGCGGATGTGGGCGGGGCTGCACCCGGGGCACGAATGGCTCAGGGATTGGGAGTACGTGTGATGCGCGGGGTTTTGTTATTGGTTCTGTGCGCGGTGGGCGCTTGGGCGGCCGACATCAGCGGGCAGTGGAAGGGGGAGTGGACCGACTCCAGGGACACGCCGCCGTACACCTTCACGTTCAAGCAGGACGGAGCGAGCCTGACGGGGACCGTGGGCAGCGAGGGCGGCGGGGACCAGCAGATCCGCGATGGCAAGGTGAACGGGGACAGGGTCACGTTTGTGGTGGTGCGGAAGGTTGGGGCGCGGGAAATGACAGCGAGCTATAGCGGGCGGGTCGACGGGGGAGAGATCAACTTCAAGGTATCGCTGCCGGGGTCGGAAAGGGACTGGCATATAACTGCGAAGAAGGTGCCGTAGGGTGGGGCGGTACTTAGTGGCGCGAATGTCTCATTTGTTTTTCAGTGCTGGGGGGCGAGGCATGCCCGGCCACTACATGGCAGGCGAAAGCGCCTGCCCTACAGAGCAGCGGAGCGGCAACCAAAGGTGTGGAGTAGCGGTAGACAGGCGGGCAGGCCGAGTACAACTCGGCCGCAGGCTGCAAGCCTGCCCCACAGGGTGCGAAGGTTTGAGAGTATGTCGACCCGGGCGGTCTCTTGGAGAATGACTTTATGACACGGAGAGAGGTTCTGGCCATGGCGGGGACGGCGCCGGTTTGGCTGCCGGCGGGATTCGCGCAGCAGGGGAAGACCCGGCTGGGGGCGGCTCGGGCCGCTTTCAACGTACGCCAAGCGGCCGAAGGGCGCATTTGGGGTTCATCCCCCATGGTGGAGCATTGCCACGCGCTAGGGCTGGGGGGCGCTCAGACGACGCTCGAGGGCATTGAGTTGGAGCCGGCCAGACAACTCCGTAAGAAGGTGGAGGGCTACGGCATGCAGCTCATCCTCAATGTGCCCACGCTGCCCACCGGGGAGGACCAGGCGTTCAAGTTCGGGGTGGCGCTGGAGGCGTGCAAGGAGGCCGGGGCGTATTGTCTCCATGGGGAGCTGTCGATGCGGCGTTGGGAACAGTACGACTCGCTGGAGGCATTCCGCAAGGACTTCCAGCGGGTCCAGAATTCCGTTGCCACGGCCGAGCCCATGCTGCGGAAGTACAAGATCAAGCTGGCCATCGAGAATCACAAAGACTGGCGCGCGGCGGAGCAGGCGGCCTGGCTGAAACGGCTGGACAGCGAATGGGTGGGCGTGTGCCTCGACCTCGCGAACAACATTGCGCTGTGCGAAGATCCCATGGACACGGTGCGGATGCTGGCTCCGTACACCATCATGTGCCACATCAAGGACGTGGGCCTGGATCGCTATCCGGACGGTTTCCTGCTATCCGAGGTGGTGATGGGCGAAGGAATACTCGATCTCAAACAGATCGTGCAAACGCTGCGGAACGAGGACGCGGACATGCCCTTTTACCTCGAAATGATTACGCGCGATCCGACGGAGATCCCGGTGTTCACGGACAAATACTGGGCGACCTTCGACAACACTTACAGCCCACTGCCGGGCCGGGACCTGGCAAGGACCCTGAATCTGGTGCGCAAGAACCCGCCTAAGAAGCCGCTGCCACGCGTCACCGGGCTGAGCCAGGAGGCGGCGGTGAAGTACGAGGACGAGAACAACCGGAAGTGCATCGAATACGCGCGGCAGGTTTTGAGTATCTAGACATCCATGCGCGATAACGATTTGACCCGCCGCGAATTCGTGATCGCGGCCGGGGTTGCGACGGCCGCGAGCGCGGCGAGCAACCAGGTGGTATACGGCGCCATCGGCACGGGCGCGCAAGGCACCTACCTGCTGCACCACATGGCGGGGTTGCAGGGCTGCCGGTGCGCGGCGGTGTGCGACACGGATGAAGCGAACCTGAAGAAGGGCGCGGCGGCGGCGGGGACGAACCCGCAAGCCTACAAGGACTATCGGGAGGTGCTGGGGCGCAAGGACATCGATGCGGTGGTGATCGCGACGCCTTTGTCCACGCATTTTCCAATCACCAGGGACGCACTAGCGGCCGGCAAGCACGTTTTCTGCGAGCCGCCGCTGGTGTTCAAGCCGGAGGAAGTCCACGCGCTGCGGGGGTTGGCGGAAGAACGGCCGAAGCAGGTGATTCAGGCGGGGCTGCAGCGGCGCTACAGCAAGTTCTACCAAGTGGCGCGAATCATGGCGGCCAAGGGGCTCATCGGCAACGTCACTCACATTGCGGCGCAATGGCATCGGAACCCGGGCTGGCTGATCCCGCCGGACCCCGCCAGCGAACGCAGCCGCTACTGGATGATTTTCCGGGAATATTCGGCGGGGCTCGCGGGCGAGTTGGGATCGCACCAGATCGATGTCGCCGGCTGGATGTTCAACGCGCAGCCGGAGTACGTCATGGGCATAGGCGGCCAGGAATTCATCCGCGATGGCCGCGACATCTACGACAACATTCAGTTGCTGTATCGTTACCGAAAGGGCCAGAAGCTCAGTTACAGCGCCATCAGCACGAACCAGCACTTGGCGCTATTCGGCGGAACGCGCGCCGAGTGCGGCGAGACCATCATGGGCACCGGCGGCACTATCGAGATCACGCTGGGGACCGACAAGGAGCCTTCGATCGCGCTGTGGTACTACGAGCCGCGGCCGCCGCTGGTGAGCCGAGGGGCCAATTACCAGGAGCCGCCGGCGATTGGCGGCGCCACGCTGGGGAGCATGGGAAACGGGAGGAAAGGTTTTCCGCTGCTGCTGGAGAAGGACCAGTTTCGCGACGGTGAATCGTTCCTGGGAAGGGAATTGAAATTCGCCCGGCGCTGGCTGTACTCGAAGGGAGTGACTCTGCCGGAGGAAGATCGCAATCCCGTGGATGTGCAGATGGAGAGCTTCTTCGAGTGCTGCCGCACGGGCGATACGCCGAAGGCGGATGTGGAGGCGGGACTCGCCAACTCCACGGCGGTGATTCTCTCGAATCTGGCGATGGACCAGGAGCGCCGGGTTTACTTCAACGAGATGGAGAAGATGCGGTGAAGGTTGGCGGCGCGCTTACTTGATTTTGTCGCGGAAGGCTTTCAGCACAACCCATGCCGCGGCGCGCGCCTTCTTGTTGGGCTCCGTGGCATCGGGCTGCTCTCCGGCGCGCATGAAGCCGTGGGCCGCGCCTTCGTAAATGACCGGCTCGAAGAACTTGCCCGCGGCTTTCATCTGCGCCTGGGTGGCGGGAATGGTGGCATCGACGCGCGCATCGGCGCCCGCGTAGAAACCGTAGACGGGGGCCGTGATGCTGGGGATGGCCTCCGGCTCCGGGCCGGTGCCGTAGCACACGAATGCCGCCGAGAGATCCTTGCGGTTGGTGGCGAAGCGGAACGATTGTCCACCGCCCCACGAGAAGCCCACCACGCAGACTTTTCCGTTGCAGGCGGGAAGCTTCTTAACATAGTCGGCCGCGGCGTCGAGATCGGCGGTGATCTGGCCGGGCGGCAGTTTGCCGATGGCCTGGCCCACGCCGGTGGCGGGAAAATCCTTGGTGCCTCCGCCCTTCGGGCCCATGCCCGAGAGCAGGTCGGGAGCGATGGCCACATAGCCGGCCGCGGCGAACTCATCGGTGACGCTCTCGACCCAGTCGGTCATGCCGAAAATCTCGTGGATGACGACCATCGCGGGCGCCTTGCCCGGCGACTGCGGGTAAACCACAAACGATTCGACGGAGCGGCTACCGTGCTTCACGGAGACCCACTCGCGCCGCCGCGGCGACTTGTCCACCGCCTGGCGCGCCCAATCCTGGGCGCCAAGGGAAGCCGCGCCCCAGCCGGCCGCGGCCATTCCCGTTGCGCTTCCCGCCACGAAACGCCTTCTTGAAACTGTAGTCATTGCGGATTTGCTCCTGTGCCGATATTTTCGAACGGAATGGTCTGAAAGCGCAAGATGAAAAATAATCTGCGCCAGGCTGAGTGGCGGTGGCTCGGGAAGATAAAGGGCAAGCTAAAGCATGCCCCACCTCACGGGTAACGGTAGAGCGTCACGCGCTGGATGGCGTCGGGACTGGCGCGTTGGCGGTATACGGGGACCCAACTGCCGGGCGCCCAGGATAACCTTATGCTTTCGCCCTCTTCGGTGCTGTCGCCGGCCAGCAGGCGGCCGGGAATCCAGCGGCCATTTGTGAAACTGCCTTCTTCCACGGTGGCCAAGCCGGCCCGCGGGGGCCCCGGTGTGTTCGGAGAGAAGGTCAGGATTACACCGCTGCCGGCCACGAAATACTCGTCCGGGCCCGCCGCGATGAAGATTGCCGACGCGAAGGTGTTGGGCGGGATGGGGGTGGGTTGTGTCAGAGGCGCGACTCGAGGCTTCATAAACGCGGCCTCCAGGGTGTAATTCCCCACACGGACCTTTTGCGGCGGGTCGTCCGGTCCCAGCAAGACGGCGGACATGGCGCCGTCGCCCTGATGTTCGAGAATCAGGGGCGTCAATTGCGCGAGCAAGTCGTAGCTGCCGATGAGATCGGTGTCGGGAGTGTTGGACCGCTCGACGGCCCCCATGGCCGAGAAACCGATGGCATCGTGGCGCCCGAAGGCGTACAACACTCTGGCAGCGCCTACCGCCATATTGAGCGACTCGGGTATGAACAGCGGGTTCCCGGACCGGGTGTAGCGGGCGCAGTATTCCGCGAAGTTGCCGTAGGCGTCGGGAGCGAGCATATCGAGCCGCGGCGCCCCGGCTCGCCAGACGTCCATCAGGTCGTCCATGGGGCCACCGGAGTTGAAGGACCTGGCTGGCGTTCCGGGGTCGTGCGTCATCTTGGCTTCGTCGGCGATGGAAAACGACCGGATCAGCGCCGCGTTCACGAACATGGGCAGCGGGTATTCGGCTTTGCCGGCCTCCACCACCCGGCCGACGTAGCGGGCATAGTTCCAGGCCATGAAGATATCGTCCGTCGCGATGCCGCGGCCGAACACTTCTTCCCAGGCGCCGGAGGTTTTGAAGCCGGAGGCCTGCCACACCTGGCGAAACTCGGGGATCAGGGTATCCTGGTGGCGCTGGAGGTAGTCCATCAGCTCGTTCGGAACGGGTCCCTCGTAGGTGCGGTTGGCCAGGGGCGAGCGGTCGCGGGTGTCGCCGGGCATTCCCACTTCGTTCTCCACCTGGATCATGATGACGGTGTGCTGGCGGCCATCGATTTCGCGCACGTGCCGCATGAGGGCTCGAAAGGCGCGGGCATCGGCGTCGCGGTTGGCATCGCTCAGCGGCGTGAGGAGTTCCAGGGTCTGGCCGGTCCGGGTCTGGGCGCGCGGGAAGCGCTCGAAATCGCGCTTCACCCAGTCGGGCGGGTAGCTGGAGAGGCCGTTTTTCCAGCTCGCGAACCACAGAAGCGCGAGATGCAGATGGTTGTTCCGCGCACCCTGGATGACACCGTCGAGGACGCTGAAATCGAACTTCCCTTCGTGGCGTTCGATCTGGTTCCAGGAAACGCCCGCCAGGACGGTGTTGATTTTGGCGCGCACCAGCTTCGGCCATAGGCGGCTGACGTAATCGATGCTGGTGGCGCTGTCGTTGTTCAATTCTCCGGCCAAAGCCAGGAACGGCTTGCCTTCGACGATCAGTTGGGTGACTGGCCCGCGCTTCTGCAGGTGAGGGATGCCGGTCGAAGCGGGTCTGGTGCATTGAGTTGCGACCAAGGCGAGACAGCAGACGAGAGTGCTGCAAAGCAGTCTACGAGGCTTCATGGTGATCTCCTATACGCTTACCGGTAGCGGTACAGGGTGAAGCGCTGGATGCCCATAGTGCGCAGGGTGAGACTCTGACCCTGCGCGTCGTCGTCACCCGCCAGCCGGCGTCCTGGAACCCAGCGGCCGTCCACAAACTTGCCTTCCTCGACGGTGGCCAATCCGGCGAGCGGAAGCCCCGGAGTGTTGGGAGAAAAGACGACGCTTACGCCGCTGCCGGCCGCGAAATACTCGTCGGGACCGGCGGCAATGAAAATGGCCGCCGCGGTGGGCTGGACGGGCTGCGGCGATGGTGTCCCAGCAGGGGCCGCAGGCCGGGGCCTGGAGGACGAGCCCACCAGCAGCGTGTAGTTGCCCACGGCGATCTTCCGCGGCGGATCGTTGGGGCTCATCAAGACGGCGGACATGGTGCCGTTGCCCTGGTGTTTCAGAATCAGGGGCGCCAATTGCGAGAGCAGATCGTAGCCGAACTGGTCGGGGAGATCCTTACCCACCATGCTGTCAATGCCAAACGGGGAGTAGCCGATGGCGTCGTGGCGTCCGAAGGCGTAGAGCCCGCGGGCTTTGAGATCGGGCCCTCCACCGCCGGTCTCGGCGATGAACAGCGGGTTCCCGGATTGGGTGTACCGGGCGCAAAAGCCGACGAAGTCGGGGCTGTAAACGTCGGCCGCCAAGAAATCGATTCGCGGCGCCCCGGCTCTCCAGACGTCCATGGCGTCGGGCATGGCGCCGCCGCTTTGTCCGCCTCCGCGGAGGGGCGCGGGCGCTTTCCCAAATTCTAACTGCGGGCAGTTGGTGAACATCGGTATGGGGTATTCGGCTTTGCCCGCCTCCACCACCCGGCCGATGTAGCGCGCAAAGTACCAGGCCATGAAGATCTCATCCGTCGGCCTGCCCTTGCCGAAGACCTCTTCCCAGGTGCCGGAGGTCTTGAAGCCGGCCGCTTCCCACACCTTGCGCAACTCCGGAATCAGGGTGTCCTTGTGCTGCTGGAGGTAATCCATCAGCTCTTTCGGAACCGGCCCCTCGAAAACCTTATTGGCCAGGGGCGAGCGGTCGCGGGTGTCGCCCTGAAATCCCGTTTCGTTCTCCACCTGAATCCCGATGACGGTGTGGTCGCGGCCATCCACGGCCTTGATGTGCCGCATCATGGCCGCAAAGGCGCGGGCGTCGGCATCCCGGGTGGCATCGCCGAAGGGGCTGAGCAGCTCGATGCTCAAAGGCCCAGTGACGGGGGTGCGCGGCGCTCCGAACACGGGCCAGGGTGTGTTATCACCTACCATCTGGGCGCGCGGGAAGCGGTCGAAATCGCTCTTCACCCAGTCGGGCGGGTAGCTGGAGAGACCGTTCTTCCAGGTGGCGAACCACAACAGCACGAGGCGCAGGTTGTGACTCCGGGCGCCCTGGACGACGCCGTCCAGCACACTGAAGTCGAACTTCCCTTCCTGGGGTTCGATCTGGGCCCAGGAAACGCCCGCCAAGACGGTATTGAGTTTGGACGCGACAATTTTGGGCCATAACGGCGCCATGTACTCGAGGCTGGTGGCGCTGTTGTTGTGCAGTTCTCCGGCCAGCGCCAGGAACGGCTGGCCGTCGACGATCAATTGGGTGGCCGTGCCCTGCTTCCGCAAGTGAGGGATGCCGGAAGTTTGGGCCTGACCCGCGACGAGGGCCAGAGGGCACACCAGAGTGACACAGAACAAAGTTTGAAGTTTCATCATGAGATCCTTGCGGCGCGCTTACTTGAACTTGTCTCTGAGCGCCGTCAGCTTGATCCATGCCGCGTCCCACGCCTTCTTGTCGGCTGGCGGCGCATCCGGCCGCGCTCCGGACTGCATGAACCCGTGGGCGGCGCCTTCGTAGGTCACCGTCTCGTAGAACTTGCCGGCCGCTTTCATCTGTTCCCGGGTGGCCGGAATGGTGGCGTCGACGCGCGTATCCAACCCCGCGTAGAAACCGTAGACAGGAGCCTGGATATTGGGGATGGCCTCCGGCTCCGGGCCGGCGCCGTAGAACACGAATGCTGCCGAGAGATCGCGGCGGGTGGTGGCGAAGCGGAACGCCTGATCGCCGCCCCAGGAGAAGCCCACCACGCAAACCTTCCCGTTGGAAGCGGGGAGCTTCCTGGCATAGTCGGCCAGCGCGTTGAGATCCGCGGCCACCTGGGCGGGCGGCAGCCGGCGGGCCGGGCCGATGCGCTTTCCCCCGGATTCGAGAGGCTGCCGTTCTTCCGCGGACCGGCCGGACAGCATGTCGGGAGCGATAGCCACATAGCCCGCCTCCGCGAAACGATCGGCCACGTTTTCCACCCAGGGGGCCATGGCTATAACGTCGTGGATGACGATGACGGCGGGCGCCTTATCCGGCGACCGCGGGTAAGCGACAAACGATTCGACGCTCCGGGCGCCGTACTTGACCGAGACCCACTGGTGGCGGCGCGGCGATTTGTCCACCGCCTGGCGAGCCCAATCCTGGGCACAGAGAGAGGGTACGGCACTGCCGGCGGCGATGGCCAGGGTGCTGCCTTCCAAGAACCGCCTTCTTGAGACTGTCCGCATGTCGGATGAGCTCCTGTTCCGATATTTTCGAACGGATTGTCCCGCAAGCGCAAGGCAAAGAATGGTTTCGGATCTGCAAAGAGAACAAAGGGGTCGCGGTAGGGATGCCGGTTGCCCGGCACCCCCCGCACGGACCCGTGCGGGCGCTCATTAGCGCACATGTCACTCGATCCACTCCCGGCGCAGCTTGCCGCTGTAGCGCGTAAAAGCTGTCCCGAAGCAGTCCTTCGGTCACATGATGCGGCAGGGGCGGTGAACCGTCGTTCCTGATCCCTTCCCGCTGCTTCCCGCACACCGTGGAGGCCCCGTGACCCGATCTCCCGACTCTGCGTCCGGCTCGGGTTGACCTCTACGGTGTTCGCCTTGATCGACCGCCATTCCTGTACGGCTCTCTCATCCGCCGCTCAATGCCGGTTTATCCCGGCGCGCCGAGCTAAAGCATGCCCCACCTGGCAAACCAAAGCATGCTTTACCTTGGTGGGGCATGCTTTAGCTTGCCCTGCTTCTCATTCGGGAATTAGCTCGTATGAGCAGGCGACGGGCTGTGCGGCCGCCCGCTGGCGTACGGCCAACTCTTCGTCCATGGCATCGAGACCGTCCAGGACGGCGGGCAGCCGGGCCAAGTTGTCGTTTTGCAAAGCCACCTGGAGCTGCTTCCACCGCATTTCGTGAACATCGCCCCGCTTCAGGGTGAGCAGGTGGACGCCGAGCGACTGTTTCGCCATGGGGGTCGGCAGCCCTGCCAGGTTGAGGCCATCGGCAAGCTGGTCGCGGCTGAAAGAGCCTACCACGCTTCCGTCGATCTTCAGCGTGTACTCGGCCCCTTCCAACCCGCGGACGCGCAGCGTCTCCTGGTTCAGCGCCTCCATGAAATCGGAGGATTTCAGAGCCAGGTCCATCGTGGCGGCTCCCCGCCGGGGACCTATGGGCAGCGACCGGTCCCTCAGACTGACCAGCATGGGCAGCGCCGCATCCTTCTGCGACCACGAAATGGTAGAACCTACAGTCAGTCCGGTGACCGAAGTGTTCTCGGCCTTGGCCACTTGCTTCGACGAGGCGTCGATCTCCACCACCGACACAATCGGCGACGCGCCCCAGGCCTTGAGCAGCGCCTCCGCCATCACCAGGTGCGCTCCGGGCGAGGGATGGATGCGGCCCGGGATGAGGGCCTTGGCTCCGGCCGGGTCGAGAGCGTTGGCCTTCTTCAGCATCTCCACCACCGGGGCGTTCAGGTCGGCCACCAGCATCTGGTTGCGCCGCGCCAGTTCCCTTACATACTGCCCATAGCGAACCAGGACGCCGTTGTATCCGCCGGGAAACTGCGGCTCCTGGGTGACATCATCGTAGGGCGAAGGCTCCAAAAGAGTGACCCTGAGGTTGGGGAAGGCCGACTTCACCACTTGCAGGATATGCTCCATGCCGGCCGTGTAGCGTTTGAAGCGCGCCTCGTCGAAGGCTATGTAGCCGCCGTCGTTCATCCCCAGCATCACGGTCATGACCGTGGGTTTGTAAGGGAGCACGTCGCGCGTCAGCCGGAGGCCGGCGGGCCCGCCGTTCCCGCCGGGAGCGTTCTCGCCACCCCACGCGGAGTTTACGAACCGCACATTGAGTTGCGGGTACCGGGTCACCACAAAGGTCTCGACGAACGTCGTGTAGAGCCGCTGTTCCGTGATGCTGTCTCCATAGAACAGCACGGTGTCCTGGTCGTGAAGGTAGAAGGGCTGCTGTGCCGCCAGCACCGCCGCGGACGCGGCCAGCAGAGCCAGCAGGACGAGTGCGGAGCGGATTGAGCGAGAAAAGAGCGGTTTCATCAGCCGCTATCATACTACTTCGCGAGGCCAGGGGAACCGCGATGGCTTCGCCGCGCTGCCGGTCTGGATGACCCGCTGGAACTGCCAGGAGCCCGCCAGTTCTAGCATCAGCGGGGCAGGGAACTCCAACCCGATGGCATATTTCCAAGGTCCCCGCTTGGTGCAGTGCCGCACTCGCGCGAATCCCACCAGCCCGAAACTCTTCAACCGCACGACCACGACCGATTCCGGCGCCAAGGGCTGGCGGGCCACCACCAGGGCGCCGTCCGCGTGCATGTCCACTCCCCGGACCCGCATCCACCCGGACTCGTCGGAGATCCTCGCGGCGAACCGAACCTTCAACCGGTGGCTGACACGGCGGTCGGGTTGCCCCAACGGCCGGTTCTCCGGCCGCCTGCGACCGGTCACGGCGCCCACGCCACGCTTCAGGATGCTGGACGCCCAGGAAGCCCAGCCATTCGCGGAGGCAGTTGTTTGTGCCATCAATTCCATGATGGGCCGCGCGACCGATGAGGACAAGTACCACGGGTTCCGCCACGTGGCTAGTATGTTTTGCCGCGAAACCGGGGAAAAGTACCGCCGGTTCGAGGCCTGCTAGAGGACTCGGACCCGCGAGTTTCGTGCGAATGAGTCGGGCTTCAATTCGACGCCCGCGACGGGTAAACTCCGACGCAGAGACGCTGAGAAAGACGCAGAGAGAATGAGAGAATCGGGAGGCTCCTCTTCCCCAGGTTCGAACGCGGAGGAAGCGGAGACACGCGCCGCGAGCGAGGGATTCCCGTGACGAAGCACGATTCTTTTGAGGCCCGCCGCTTCACCTGAGGCCGCGTTCCAAGTCGAATCCTCCGCTGGCTCCGCGTTAGGACCTCCGGCAGCGGCGCGCGGCATCGACTTACGCGTCAGTCCATTTTGTCTGAGTTCTTCTCCGCGTTTTTCTCCGCGTCTCCGCGTCGAAGATTGCCTGCCTGCCCGAGGCACGGCCCCACTAGAAATCTTCCAGCAAGTGGCCCATTTTTTCCTTCTTGGTGCGCAGATAGGATTCGCGCGTATCCAGCACGTCGGCCAGGCAGGGCACCCGCTCGGCCACTTCGACGCCGGCCCTCTCCACGGCTTCCACCTTCTGCGGATTATTGGAGAGCAGCCGGACCGCTTTCAATCCGAAGTATTGCAGAATGGCTCCGGGCAACTGGTAACTGCGCAGGTCCGAGTCGAAACCCAAGCGCTCATTGGCCTCCACGGTGTCGGCGCCCTGGTCTTGCAACTCGTAGGCGCGGAGCTTATTGAGCAGGCCGATGCCGCGGCCCTCCTGATGCTCGTAGACGAGCAGGCCGCGGCCCTCCTGGGCGATGCTCCGGAGCGCAATATCAAGCTGCGCGCGGCAATCGCAGCGCAAGCTGTGAAACACGTCTCCGGTGAGGCACTGGGAGTGAATGCGGACCAGCGGAGGGGGGCCGCCGGCCAGATCCCCCATTTTCAGCACGACGGCTTCCTCGGTGAGGTCGCCATCGCGGCCTTCGAATCCGTAGATCCGGAAGGAACCGAATTGCGTCGGAAAGTCGGCTTCGGCCACTTTCGTGAGCCGCAGCGCGGAGAAGTTGTTCATGGTTGGATTACGGAAGTCTTACTCCTTTTATTATAATGGGTTCGAATAGCACATGCTGGAACGCTACCTGGTCGCGCTGCTGGTCAAGCTGGTCGCGATGGCTTCTATCGCCAGCGTGCTGGCGCGCTCCAACCGCTTCAAGTCGATGCTCATGAGGGAGACGCGCACGCTGAAGCAGCGGGTGGTGCTCTCGTTGTGGCTTTCCAGCGTCTTCGCCGGCAGCGTGGCCACCCGCGTGGTCAGCCGGACCTACCATGCAGCCGATCTGGGCCTGGAAGGCAGCCTCATCGCCGGCCTGCTGGGCGGATACGTCACGGGCCTGCTCTCGGGCGTGCTCATCTCCCTGCCCGCGGTTTTCATAGCGCACGAGCGCGTCACGATGCCATTGCTGGCGGGCATCGGCGTACTGGGCGGGCTGCTGCGGGATTGGGCGCCCGATCCCGAAGAGATCTGGAAATTCACTCCGTTTTTCGACCTGAACATCTACCGTTTCTTCAAGGAAAGCCGCGACCACCGGCGCACCGCCTTTCATCTGCTGTTCTTCGCCGCCATCCTGGTGGCCGAGTTTTTGCGCCAGACGATGGGCGATTTCTTCACGACCAAAGAGGTTTTCTACCTGGCGCCGGACGCGCCCGGCTGGCCCCATCCGCCTCCGCTGACCATATTGGCGCTGTACGCCACCACCCTTTTCGCGGTGGCCATTCCGCTTAAAATCTGGAACAACACGCGCAACGAGAAGAAACTGGAAGAGCAGGAGCGGCTGCTGGTGGAGGCGCGCCTGGCGGCGCTCACCAGCCAGATCAATCCCCACTTCCTGTTCAATACGCTGAATTCGGTTTCCTCGTTGATCCGCACCAACCCCAACCAGGCGCGGGCCATGGTGGCGAAGCTCTCGGCGGTCCTCCGGCGACTGCTGCGCAAGCACGAAAACTTCAGCACGCTGCGCGAGGAGCTGAGCTTCATCGAGGACTATCTCTCCATCGAAACCGTGCGTTTTGGCGACAAGCTGCGTTTCGAAAAGGATGTCGCCGAAGATGCGCTCGATATGCTGGTGCCCAGCATGTTGCTCCAACCGCTGGTGGAGAATTCCATCAAGCACGGGCTCGGCAGCAAGGTGGAGGGCGGCACCATCCGCATTCGCGCGCGCCGCGGCAAATCCAGGCTGCACCTGCTGGTGGAAGACGACGGAGTCGGCATTCCCGAGGCTAGGCTCGCCACGGTGTTCGAGCAGGGCATTGGCATCGGCAACGTCAGCGAGAGGCTGAAAGTGCTATTTGGCAACGAGTATCGCATGTGGATCGAAAGCCAGCCGGGCGAGGGCACCCGCACCCAGATCGAAGTGCCCGAGTTGCAGACCGGGCTGGCGGCGGTTTCATGAGTATGAAAAACGAGCCTGCAACGGACGTGCTGAAACAGATTCATCCCCGGTCCGCCGCCCGGCTGGACTCCATCCCCGGGCGGCCGGACGCCCATACCGGCCGCGGCTTTTTTTTCCGCGAGTCGTTGAAGTCGTTGTCGGTTACGGCATCGTTGTTTCCCAGTTCCCGGTTTCTGGCATCGGCTCTATTGCGCCCCATCGACTTCGATCGGGCGCGAATTATCGTCGAGCTGGGCATGGGGACGGGGGCCATCACCACCGAAATACTGCGACGCATGGCGCCCGGTTCGATCTTGTTGGCAATCGAGGTCAATCCGGCCTTTGTCGCCCATGTTCGAAGCAAGGTTCACGACTCCCGTTTGGTTCCGATTTCGGGCCGTGCCGAGCGCCTCGGCGCCATTCTCGGCAAGCGGGGCATCCGCCGCGCGGATGCCATTGTTTCTTCTCTGGGGTTGACGAGCATGGCTCACGATCAGCGGGCCTGCATCGTCAGGCAAGCGGCCGAGCACCTTGGCGAGAATGGCGTTCTAACTCAGTTTCAGTACCTGCCCACCAGCGGCAAACCGAAGTGGGTCCGCGCCTTGGGACTGAAGCGTTTCGCCGAGGAGAGTTTCCTGCGCGAGTATTTTCGCGAGGTTCGCTCCGAGCGCGTCATTTGGAATCTTCCGCCGGCCAAGGTGTATACCTGCCGGCCCTGAGAACTGGCGAGGCTGGACTCAGACCGGGAAGCGATTTTCGACGCGGAGACGCGGAGACACAGAGAAAAACGCGGAGAAGAACTCAGAGAAAAAGGACTGATGCGTAGGGCGACGCCGCCCGCCGCTACCGGAGATTCGAACGCGGAGCCAGCGGAGGATTCGGCTCGGGACGCGGCCATGGCCCCAGCGGAGGGTCTCAAAAGAATCGCGCATCATTACACTGAACCTTCGCTAGCACCGCGTGTCTCCGCACCCTCAGCGTTCGAACCCGGGGAACAGGAAAATCCCGATTCTCTCATTCTCTCCGCGTCTTTCTCCGCGTCTCCGCGGCTCCGCGTCGAAATGGAGCCATCGAGTTCGCGAAGCGCGTCTCCGCGTCGAGAAGGGAACTCGACTCATTCGCATCGGATTCGCGGGTTCGAGTACTCTAGTGGATTATAGAGAGGTGCCCATGTCAAAATCTTTCACGCGGCGCAGATTCCTGCGCGGCGCCGGAGCGATGTCGGCCGCCACGATCCTGACCTCCAGGAGAGGGTTCTCCCTGGAGCCAGCCGGCGTCAGTATCGACGCTTCCAAGGAGATTGGCCTCATCCGCCCGGAACTGCACGGCCAATTCGCCGAGCATCTGGGCTCGTGCATCTACGGCGGTCTCTGGGTGGGCAAGGACTCGCCGGTTCCCAATATCGACGGCTATCGCAGGCAAGCGGTGGAGTACCTGAAGGGGCTGGTGCCGGTATTGCGCTGGCCGGGCGGTTGTTTCGCCGACGATTACCACTGGAGGGACGGCGTCGGCCCCGCGGCCCGGCGGCCCAGGACGGTGAATATCTCCTGGGGGAACAACATCGAGGACAACAGCTTCGGCACCAATGAGTTCATCGGCTTGTGCCGGCTGATTGGCGCCGAGCCTTACCTCAGCGCCAACGTCGGCAGCGGGACGCCGGAAGAAATGCGCGACTGGATGGAATACTGCAATTACCCCAAGGGCAGCACCCTTTCCGATCTGCGCGCCGCCAATGGCGCCGCCGAGCCTTTCAATGTGAAGTACTGGGGCGTGGGCAACGAGAACTGGGGATGCGGCGGCCAGATGACCGGCGACGAATACGCCACCCAGTTCCGGCGCTTCTCGAATTACGCGCGGGCATTCGGCGAGACGCACCCGTTCCTGGTGGCCTGCGGGCCTAACGGCAACAACCAGGAGTGGACCCGGAAGTTCTGGGGCAACATGGCGGGGTCGCGGCGCGGCCTTCCCCAGGGTTTCGCCATGCACTTCTACTCCAATGGCGGGAATGTCTCCACCAAATTCACCCCCGCCGAAATGGAGAAACAGTTCTCCAGTTTTGTCGAAATCGAGAAGGCCATCGTCGAGCAGCGCGCGCTGCTGGACACCTACGATCCGCAGAAACAGGTGAGCCTGCTACTGGACGAGTGGGGAGTGTGGGACCGCATGGTGCCCGAAGAGCAAACCAGGTATGGCCGGCTCTTCCAGCAGATCACGATGCGCAGCGCCGTGGCCGCGGCCTTGGGGCTCAACGTCATCCACCGCCAGGCCGGCAAGCTGGCGATGAGCAACATCGCGCAGATTGTCAACGTGCTGCACTCCATGCTGCTCGCCGACGGCGCCCAATGCGTCCGCACCACCACCTACTACGTCTACGAGATGACCAAAGCGCACCTGTCGCAGACATCCATCGCGGCGGCCGTGGAGAAGCCCGAGCCGTTGGGCCTGTCGGTTTCCGCATCGCGCAAGGGCGGGAACCTGACCCTCACGCTGGTGAACCCCAAGCCCGATGCGGGCATGACGGTGAACTGCTCGCTCGAGGGCGCCACCGCGCGCAGCGTCACGGCGCGGATTCTCCACGATGCGGACCTCAACGCCGCCAACACCTTCGCCACGCCGGACCGCATCGCCCCGCGCGATCACGAGGTCTCGGTGGAAGGAGGGCGCATCGTCACCGATCTGCCGCCGCTTTCGGTAGCGACGGCGGTGGTGCGGCTGGGGTAGGGCAAAAAGGGGACAGACGCATTTTTCGAGTTCAAAAATGCGTCTGTCCCCTTTTTGTTACTCGGTCTTCGAGTAGTAATACGTGTACTTGCTGTACAACTCCGAGGCGCGAGCCCCGTTGGCTACGATCCCCAGAACATTGTTCTCACAGAGCGACTGCATGGCGCGTGTCACGTTGTCGTAAGTGGTGGAACCGATCTTGACCACCAGAATGGTGCCGTCCGCCATGGTGGCGAGCAGGTTGGCGTCGGCCGAAAACAGCAGCGGCGGCGTGTCGAAAATCGCCCAGTTGAAGGTGCGGGGCAACTCCTCGAACAGCGCCCTGGTCTGCCTCATGTTCAGCAGTTCGAGAGGATTCTTGACGGGCGTGCCGGCCGGCAACACGTACAGACTCATGCCTTCGATGCGGCGCAGCGCCTGCGGGAAGGTGCACTGGCCCGTCAGGTAGTCCGAAAGGCCCGGAGCACGGTCGATCTGGAAGAGATTGTGGACGATGGGACGCCGCAGGTCGAAATCGCCCAGCAGCACCGAGCTTTCCGCCAGGTGAGATTGCGCCAGCGCCAGGTTGACCGCGGAAAAGGTCTTGCCTTCCGCCGGAGAAGGACTGGTCACCACCACCGTATGCAGCGGCTGCAGTGTTTGGAGATGATTCAAGCGCGTGCGCAGCGTGCGGAACTCTTCCGCTGGTGTCTCGTGCGAGTTGTTGAGGTCCAGCAGGTGAGATTCCGGAGCGGGATTGAACGGCGCCAGGGGCGCCTCGCCCAGCATGCCCGGATGAATGTTCAACCGTACTGGTGTGGCAGCGGCGGCCGGAGGGCCGTTCAGCGGCAGAAACTCCGGCGTCCGGACCGGCTCCGGCGCCACGCCCGCCGGCGCCTCGTCGGGCCGCAGGTCGCCCCATTCGGCCCGGCGTAATGCATCGTGTACTCGACTCATGTTCTCTCCAGTGGCGCGCGGCCCGGTCCGTTCCTAGGCATGGCCGAAATAGTAGTAGTAAGCCGAGAGGCTCATGGCAATCGACCCGACGATGATCGCGCTCGACCACGCCAGCCAGAACAAGCGTCGCTTCCTTCGCACCAGCAACGCGTTTTCCAGCAGCGGAATGCTGCTCAACACGGGCAAATTCGTATACGCCCGAACGTCCTTGAGGTTCTTGAGGGCCGTATTCTTCACTTCCTTGCCACCCGCCAGCACAATGCCGGCCATAAGCCCCAGCAAGGCGCCGACTCCCGCGATGGCGAGACGGTTCGGCTCCGAGGGGGCCTCGGGCAGCGATGCCGGGTCCAGCACCTCCAGGTTTTGGCCGGCCTTGTGCTCTTCCAGGTCCTGCGCGGTTTCGGAGGCTTCTTGGCGCTTCACCATTTCCGAGTAGTTCTGCTTGGCCAGATCGTAATCCCGTAACAGCGCGGCATACTGCTGTTCGAGCGGCGGGCTCATTTCGATGCGGGACTGGGTGGCTACGATCTGCTTCTCCATTTCCGCTTTCTGCCGGGTGCGCTGCTCAAGATCCATGGTCGTCGCCTGGATTCGCACCTGTATGGCCGCAGTTTGAGCCTGGACGTCCTGGAGGCTCTTCTGCATTTGCGGATTCGTCACCTTCCGCGGCGTGGAATCGGCCGTGGCCGTGGCCGCCTGATCGGCCTCCTGCTTCTCCAGATCGTCGCGCTCCTTCTCGAGGGCTGCCAGCCGGGCCTCCATAGTCTTGATATCCGGGTAATCTTCCGTGAACGTCTGCCGCAACCCCGCCAGGTTCGAGTTCCCGTCCTGGATCGCCTGGTTCAACCGGATGAGGCGCTCGTTCTGGACGGCCACGGTCTGGCCGCCCACGGTTTGCTCCATGTTGCTGTTGATGAACGACGTCTGGTTCTTCAGGCCCTGGAGAGTGCTCTCCTCGAACATCTTATCCTGGTTGTCGCGGTTGATGGCCTCATTGATCTGGTTGAGTTCCATGTGGAGCCCCTGCAGGCTCTGGATGTTGGCCGGAAGTTGCTCCGGCAGACGGCCCTGGTTCTCGTTCTTGAATTTCGTAATCGCGCCATCCAGACGGTCGAGGTCTTCCTTGGCGGACTTCAATTCGTCGTTCAGGAAGCTGGTGGTGAGCGTGGCCTGATTGCGTTGCACGGTGACGTTCTGCTCCGTGAACTTGGTCACCAGTTCCCGCACCACCTGCTGCGCCTTGTAGCGGTCGGAATAGGAGAACTGAATCAGGAAGGCCGATGCGAGACGGCGTTCCGCGGTGCTGTTGGGCGTATCCATCATCTGAATCTTGATGTACTTGTTGCGCATGTCCTGGATAATGTCTTCCAGCGGCAGGCGCTGCCGCTCTCTCTTGTACAGGTCCAGCGAGGGCCGCTGGATGAGCTCCTGCAAGCTGGTGCGGCTGAGGATCTCCTGCTGCATCTGGTTGAGCCGTTCCGCCATCTGCGTGTTGACCACACTGGGGACGAGGTTCTCGGGAACCTGTTGCGGCGTGATCCGCATGACGGCCTGCGAAATATACGTGTCCGGCCACATGAACGCCACTACTACCGACAACACCAAGCCCACGAACATCGGACCGATGATCCACGACCGGTAGCGGCGCACCATATCGATATAGTCTTCGATATCCGGCGGGCGCCGCGAGACACTCACATAGTTCTGCGGGGAAGCCATAAACTTCAGTACCTTCCTGCTTTTCCGACAACTGCCCTCAAGTTTTCCAACACTCCCGGCTCACTTCACAATAATCTTATCGCCCGGCTCCAAGAGAATATTCTGCTCCGGCTTCTTGCCGCGGGTGACCTGCTTATAGTTGAACGTGATAACCTTGTTGCCACGCAGAATCAGAATCTTCGAGGTATTGGCGAAATCCCGGAAGCCGCCGGCATTGACCAGCGCTTCGAGCACGTTGGTGGGCACCACCAGCGGGAACGAACCCGGTTTGTTCACTTCACCCAGGATGAAATACTTCTTGCTGCCGACCGCCAGGATGCCGACGTTGACTTGCGGATCCTTGATGAACTTGGAAAGACGTTCTGAAATGTCCTTCTCCAACTGTTCCGGAGTACAGCCCGAGGCCGTGACATCGCCGATCAGCGGCACTGAGATTCTGCCATCGGGCCGAACCAGGAACTGCCCCGAAACGTCGTTATCGCGCCACACCTTGACGAAGATCACATCTTCGGCGCCGATGACGTAAGTCTTGGTGTCCACTGGCGCGGTTCCCGGAATACTACTCTCGCGCGAAGCTTTGGGCGCGGCCAGATCGGCCGGGGTGGTTTCGATCTCCCTGGGCGCCGCCGGCTTGGCGGGCGGTACTGCGCCCTGCGGCGCGTCCGGCGTTTTCGATTGAGGCGGTGGAGCGGCCTGCTCTTGCGGCGGGACGGCTTTTTCTTGCGTTTGACCGGCGTCCGCGACCTTCCACGCAACTGCTCCGCCTCCGTGCAACAACGCAGGCAGCACCGCCACGCATGCGGATAATATCGCCTTTCTCATCAAGTTTCTCGGAGTCTTCATCGGTTTTCAGCACCCCGGTTTGCAATCATCGAACGACGCGACCGTGCCATAGGCGTTCAATCCTATCATTATAGCTTACAGATGCCAAACGAATGAAACCGAGCGTACGGGTAGTACGGGTACCCACAACGTACTAGTAGCGCACCCGGCGCACTGCCTTAGCGGTAGCTGTACAGCGAAACGCGGAGGATGCCCGGATTGGCGGTCAGCCGCAGGCTGGCCCGGTCGCCGCCGCCCATGCCCGTATCATCGCCCGCCAAGTGGCGTCCCACCACCCAGGCGCCGTTCACGAACTTGCCTTCCTCCACCGCGGCCAGGCTGGCCATGGGGGTCGCCGTGACGGTGGATGAGAACTTGATGCCCAGGTTGGCGCCAGCCACCCAAAAATCGTCGGGACCCGTCTGTATGATGATGGCGTAGCCGCGGTTGGCAGCCTGCCCGCCCCGGCCACCGCCAAAGCCACCACCCGCAGCCGCCGGCGGCACTCCCGCGGCGGACCTTCCCCCTCCGGCTGCCGGAGCCGCGGGCGGCGGCGCCGCTCCCCGGCCACCTCCCATGGCAAGCTCGAACACATAGTTCCCCATCGTCACCTTCTGGGCGCCCGTGCCCGCGTCCATCATCACGGCTTTCATGCTGCCGTTGGTCTGATGCTCCATGATCAACGGAGTGAGTTGGTGGAGCACGCCATAGGCGGCCGCCAGCGGACCATCCGCGCTAACCTGCCGCTCGATGCCGAACGGGGAGAACATCTGCGCATTGAGCTGGCCGATGGCGTAGAACGCGTTGGCGGCGTCGCCCCGCGTCTCCGGGATGAACAGCGGGTTGCCGTTGCGGCTGTACATGGTGGCGATTTCCGCGAAGTTGGTCAGGTAGATATCGGGGGCCAGTATGTCGATCTGCGGCGCGCCGGCCCGCCAGAAGTCGTGATTGTGGGCTTGCGGACCGCCGCTGGGGTAGTCGCCGGGCTTTTTGTCCTGGGGTTGAACGAGCCAGGCGTTCACGTACACCGGTATGGGTAACTCCTTCTTGCCCATCCCGGTCACATAGTTCATGTAGCGCGCGTAGTGCCAGGCCATGAAGGCCTCGTCGGCGCCGGTGCCATTGCCAAAAACCTCTTCCCAGGTTCCGGACGTTCTGCCGCCGGCGGCGTCCCACAGCTTCCTGGTTTCCGGCAGGAGGGTGTCCTTGTGCTTCTGCAGGTAATCCATCAGCTCCTTGGGAACCGGTCCCGCGAAAGCCTCGTTGGCTTCTTTCGACCGGTCCCTGGAGTCGCCCAGCAGGCCCACTTCGTTCTCCATCTGGATCATGATGACGGTGTGCGTGGGATCGGTCTCGCGCACGTGGCGCATCAGGGCCGCGTACGCCCGGCCATCGGCTTCCATGTTGGTGGTGCTTAAAGTCGAGAGGATCTCCCGGCCTTTGCCATCCTTGTCCCGGGCCACGGGGTACTTATCGGGGTTGCGTTTCACCCAAGCGGGCGGATAGCTGGACGTGCCGTTCTTCCAGCTTCCGAACCACAGCAGGACGACGTGCAGGCCGTTCAGCCTGGCATCGCCGAGGGCCCCGTCCAAGGCGCTGAAATCGAACTTGCCCTCTTCCGGCTCGGTCCAGCTCCAGCCTACGCCCATCAGAACTGTGTTGAGGTTGGCTTTGGCCAGGTTGGGCCACACGGGCCGCACGTTTTCGGCGGTGGAGGCGGCGTTGTTCAGCAACTCGCCCGCCAGGCCCAGCCAGGGCCTGCCGTCGACGATCAATTGAGTCACGGCGCCCCGTTTTTCGAGGTGCGGTATCAGCGCGGCGGCCGGAGTTTGCGCGCTCATTGCAACGGCGAACGCGAATGACGCGACCGAGATAAACAGAATCCGATGTTTCATGGCTAGTCTCCTCAACGATACCTATATAGTTTAACGTGCTGAATGGCAGGTCCGTCGCCGCCGAAGATCAGGCCGCTGCCCGATTGGTTCTGCGCCGCCGCGGCAGCCTGATCGTAGTTCAGCACTACGTCGTCCCCGTTCACCTTGCGCCCCGGAATCCATTTGCCGTCCACAAACTTGCCCGTCTCCACCCGCGCCAGGCCGGCAATTTCCGGTCCGGGTGTGTTGGGGGTGAAGAGGACTTGCACATCGCGGCCCGCGACAAAGTACTCGTCGGGGCCCACTGAGACCACGATGGCATAGCCCAGCGCCGGCACCGGATTCCGCCGGTTGCGCTGAATGTCGATGTTGACGATGTAATTCCCCAGCGCAATGTCCCGCCTGGGCTGCTGAGTGGTGAGCCACGCGGCGCCGATGGTGCCCTTGGCTTGCGCATCCGTAATCAGCGGCGTCATCTCCGCCAGCACCGCATACGCCTTGGCCAGCGGTATATCTTCGATGGCGTTCGACACCGGCGTGTTGGCGCCGGGCCGCATCTCGGCCCAGTGTTCCGGATTGTTGACGCCGAACGGCGAGTAGCCGATCCCCGCGTGCTGCCCGATGCCGTAAAACGCATTGGCCGCCCCGCCCAGGTCGCCATACGATTCCGGCACAAACAGCGGATTATTGGGGCGGTGGAAGCGCTCCGACCAGTCGTTGAAGTTCCGTAGATGGACGTCCGGCGCGTTGATATCGATGGCGGGCGCGCCGGCCTTCCAAACGTCGATCACCAGCGGCTCGGGGCAGCCCGACGGGTAATCGCCCGGCGCCTGGTCCTGCGGCTGCACCAGCCACGTGTTGGTGAAGACCGGCAGCGCGTATTCGGCTTTGCCCGCGCTCGCCATGTGGTCCATGTAGCGCGCGTAATTCCACGCCATGAAAATCTCGTCGGTGGCGGTGGACTTGCCGAAAACTTCCTGCCAGGTGCCGGCGGTTTTGGCGCCCGCGGCTTCCCATAGCTTCAGCAGATCAGGCCACAGCGTCAGCTTGTTCTTTTGCAGATAGTCCATCAGCTCCGGCGGCACCGGCCGGGCGAATGCAGCCTCGGCCGCGGCGGACCGGTCGCGCGAATCGCCGATCAGCCCTACTTCGTTCTCCAACTGAATCATGAGCACCGTGCGCCGCCCGGTGTCGGCTTCCTTGAGATGGCGCATGAAGGCCGTATAGGCGCGCGTGTCGGCGTCGAGGTTGGCCTGGCTCAACGTGGTGAGCACTTCCACCGATTTGCCGTTTTTGAGCAGGGCGCGCGGGAACCGCTTCTGGTCGGCCTTCACCCAGTCCGGCGCGAAGCTCGAGAGGCCGTTCTTCCAACTGCCGAACCACAGGAATATGAGGCGCAGGTTATGTTTCCGGGCGCCATCGAGCAGTCCATCGACGAGGCTGAAGTCGAACTTGCCTTCCACGGGCTCCACCCAGTCCCACCCAATACCCACCAGGACGGTGTTGAGGTTCACCTTGACGATCTTCGGCCACGCCGTTTCCATATACCCGAGGTCGGAAGAGGCGGTGTTATCCGTTTCGCCGGCCAGCGCCAGCCAGGGCTTGCCGTCGACGATCAATTGCGTCGCGGCGCCCCGCTTTTCCAGGTGCGGAATCTGCGCGCTCGCCGTGACGGCCCACGCGAACAGAGCGATCAAGACAAATGGAATCCGATGTTTCATGGCTAATCTCCTCAACGATATCGATACAGTTTCACGTGCTGAATGCCGGGACCGTCGTCCATGAAGCGCAGTCCGCTGCCGGACTGGTTGGCCGCGGCGGCCTTGGCCTGGTCGTACTCCAGCACGCAATCGTCCCCGGCCAGCAGCCGTGTCACCACCCAATTGCCGCTTTCAAACCGGCCCTCTTCCACCCGGGCCAGCCCGGCGATGGGCGGCCCCGGTGTCTTGGGAAGGAACGTGACTTGAACATCGTCGCCGGCCACCCAGAACTCATCCGGCCCGGCGGCGATAACGATGGCGTAGCCCACGTCCGGAATGACGCCGGGTGCCCGCCGGTTACGCCTGAGATTGACGTTCACAGTATAGCCGCCCAGATCGATGTCTTTCATCTGCACGCCCTTGTTGAGCCACGCCGCCTGAATCGTACCCTTCTCCTGCGCTTCGAGGATCATCGGGCTGAGCTGGGCCAGAACCTTGTAGGCCCTGGAAAACGGGAGGTTCGCGAGGTCCGTGGGCGTCGCCACCGCGGCTCCCGTTCCCGGCCGGAAACCGAGCAGCCGCTGCGGCTGATCGATGCCCATGGGCGAGTAGCCGATGCCCTTGTCCTGCCCGATGGCGTAGAACGCGTTGGCCGCGCCGCCCACGGTGGCGGACGATTCCGGAATGAACAGCGGACCGCCCTTGCGGCTGTACCGGTCGGCCAGCTCGGTGAAGTTCGGCAGGTAGATGTCCGGCGACAGCATGTCGATCTGCGGCCCGCCGGCCCGCCAGATATCGTGATTGTGATCCTGCGGCCCGCCGCTCGGATAGTCGCCCGGCCCCTTGTCTTCCGGCTGCACGATCCAGGTGTTCACGTACATGGGCACGGGGTACTCGGCCTTGCCGGCCTCCGCCACCTTCCCGATGTAGCGCGAGTAGTTCCACGCCATGAAGACCTCGTCCGCCTTGGTCTTGCCAGCGCCGAAGACCTGTTCCCAGGTTCCGGAAGTCTTGGCGCCGGCCGCGCCCCAGACTTTCATGGTTTCCGGCAGCAAGGTATCCTTGTGCGCTTGCAGGTAGTCGGTCAGTTCCTTGGGAACCGGCTTGGCAAAGGCCTCGTTGGCCAGCGCCGACCGGTCGCGCGAATCGCCGAGCAGGCCGACTTCATTCTCCAGTTGGACCATGATGGTGGTGCGCGCCGGCGAATCGCCTTCCTTGATGTGCCGCATGAAGGCCGCGAAGGCTTTGGCATCGGCGTTCCGGTTGGCGTCGCTCAATGTGGAGAGCACCTCGACGGTCTTGCCGCCGGCCAATTGGGCGCGCGGGAACCGGTCTTGGTTGGCCACCACCCAGGCCGGGGCGAAGTTGGTGAGACCGTTCTTCCAGCTTCCGAACCACAGCCACGCGATGCGCATGTTGTTGGCTCTGGCGTCCTGAATGATGTCGTCCGCGAAGGTGAAGTCGAACTTGCCCTCTTGGGGCTCGATCCACGCCCAGGCGATGGGAGCCAGCACCGTGTTGAGCCCGATGGTCGCCAGGTTCGGCCATACCGCTTTCATGTGCTCGGGGCTGGAGGCGGCCGTGTTGGTCAGCTCGCCGGCCAGGGCCAGGAACGGCTTACCGTCGACTATGAGCTGAGTGGCGGCGCCGCGCTTCTCCAGGTGGGCGACGGGAGGGCCGCTGGCCGTCGTCGTCGTGGTCGGGGAGCACGCAGTCATCAAGGCCAGCGCGCCGATCGGCGCCAGGCAGGCAAGATTGCGATATCGCATAGTTTTCGCTTTTCGGGTGGTATTCTCTGATGCATTGTACTATCATTCGAAGTTTCGGTGACAGGCTACGAAACCCCGAAACTCGGCGGGTATCCAATTTAGGGGTTTCGTAGCCTGTCACCGAATTAAGGAGATGTCATGACTCTGCCGCATTCCTACGGACTCGTGTTGATGCTCACGATTCTGACCATGATCTGCTGGGGATCTTGGGCCAACGTTCTCAAGCTCGCCAAAGGCTGGCGCTTTGAACTCCTCTACTATGACTACTCCATCGGCGTGGCGCTGGGCGCACTCCTGGCGGGGCTGACCTTCGGCACGTGGGGGTCGGACGGTCTCCGATTCCTGGACGATCTCGCGCACGCAGGTCACACCAATATTCTGTGCGGGTTTGCCGGCGGCGTCGTATTCAACCTTTCGAACATTCTGGTGGTGGGCGCGATCGCCGTGGCGGGCATGGGAGTAGCGTTTCCCATCGGCGTGGGGCTGGCCCTGATAGTCGGGGTCATCTGGAATTACATCGTCAACCCGCAGGGGAATCCGTTTCTGCTGTTCAGTGGTGTCGCCCTGATTGTGGGCGCCATCGTCGCGGACGCCGTTGCCTACCGGGCGCTGGCCGTCAGCCGCAGCGCCGCGGGGGACAAGGCGGATGCCGAGGCCAAACGAGCGGCCACCTGGAAAGGCATCCGGCTGGCCGTCATCGGCGGCATACTGATGGGCACGTTCTATCCGCTGGTCGAGATCGGCAAGACCGGCCCCAACGGACTCGGCCCCTACGCCGTCGGATTCGTCTTTGCCCTGGGCGTGCTGGCCTCGGTCTTTGTGTACAACCTCTACTTTCTGCGCTTCCCCATCGACGGCCCTCGCCTGAGGTTTGGCGACTACTTGAGAGGGAATTCGTGGGTCCACTTTCTCGGCATCATCGGCGGCATGGTCTGGATCGCCGGATCGCTCTCGAACTTCGTGGCCGCCAGCGCCCCGAAGGAATTGCAGGTGGGGCCGGCCATCAGCTACGCCATCGGGCAAGGCTCCACCATGGTGGGGGCGCTGTGGGGCGTTCTGGTGTGGAAGGAATTCGCGGGCGGCGGCGCGCGCGTGACCCGGCTCCTGGTGCTCATGTTCGTGCTCTTCTTGACCGGCCTGGGGGTGGTCTCCATCGCCCCGCTGTTTGCGCGATAGGTGGAACGTGGAACCACTACTGCTCGGCATCGATGCCGGAACCAGTTCCGTGAAAGCCGTCCTGCTGGACCTTCGCGGAAACCTGTGCGCGGTCTGCCAGGCCGAATATCCGCTGCATCACATACGGCCCGCGTGGGTGGAGCAGGACCCCGAAGACTGGTGGCGGGCCACCTGCCAGACTGTGCGCGAGGCGCTCGCCAAGGTGCCGCATGGGGCGGAAAGGGTCCTGGGACTGGCCGTGAGTTCTCAAGCGCCCACCTTGCTGCCGCTCGACGGCTCCGGCCGGCCGCTGCGCCCCGCCATGATCTGGATGGACCGCCGCGCCGAAGCGGAGGCCGCACAGCTCACCGAATTGCTGGGCGCGGATGAGATCCACCGCATCACCGGCAACCGGCCAGACGCCTTCTACGTGGCCGCGCGCCTGCTTTGGCTGCGGGATCACGAACCCGAGGTCCTGAGGCGCACCTGGCAGTTCGTTCAGGTCAACGGGTACATCAACTACCGGCTTACCGGACGCGCCGGCATGGATCCGGCGCATGCCGTGCTTTTGCAGATGCGCAACTACGCCACGGGAGAGTGGTCCCAGGCGCTATGCTCCGCCTGCGGCGTGGACCCGTCGCAATTCCCCGAGGTGATGGAAGCGCACGGCGTGCAGGGAGAAGTCACCGCCGAGGCCGCCGAAGCCACCGGCCTTCGAGCGGGCACTCCGGTGATGGCCGGGAGCGTGGACAGCGCCACCGCGGCCTTGGAGGTGGGCGTGGTCGAGCCCGGCATCGCCGCCGAAATGACGGGGACTTCCACGGTCGTCATCATTCCGAATGACAGCGGCCTGACGGAACCGGCCCTGATCGCCATGCCGCACGCCCTGCCGGGACTTCACCTGCTGCTCGGCGCCATGGTCTCCTCGGGTGGTTGCCTGCGCTGGTTCCGCGACCAGCTTGGACAGGCTGAGGTGCAGGCCGCCAAGGAACAGGGGGCCGACGCATTCGATCTGCTGACCGAGCAGGCGGCGCAGGCGCCGCCGGGCAGCGATGGCGTCGTCTTCCTCCCCTACATGATGGGGGAACGCTCGCCTTTGTGGCATACCAACGCGCGCGGCGTGTTCTTCGGGCTCTCGCTGGCCACGCGCAAGGCGGCACTCACGCGCTCCATTCTGGAGGGCGCCGCCTTCGCCCTTCGCCATAACGTCGAGGTGGCAGCCGGCGCCGGCGCCGAAGTCCGGGAGATGAGAAGCGTGGGCGGGTGTAGCCGCAGCGATCTGTGGAACCAGATCAAGGCGGACGTGCTGGGATTGCCGGTGCTGCTGCCGCGCACCTCGGTGGGGTCGCCTTTCGGCGCCGCCATCCTGGCGGGAATGGGGGCCGGAGCGTTCCCCGACGTCCGGAAATCGCTGATCGAAATGGTGAAGCTGGAGCGGCGCTTCGAGCCGAACCAAGCCAACCACGAAAGGTATTCGCGCATCTACCGGGTGTTTCGCGATATCTACACGCACCTGAAGGACGATTTCGATCGCGCGTCCGCCATCACTCCGTGAACCTTCTCCAGAAGCCGGATGGTTCGCTCGACCTCGGCCGCGGCGTCCTGCTCGGACCACCCGAGAATCGGCGACACGATGGCTGCCAGTTCCTCCAGCAGGGACCCGCTCACCTCTCCCAGCAAGCCCATTAGGGTTCGCCTCAGGATCAGATCGTCGAGGTGGACCACCCGCTCGTTCAGCGCCAAGAATTCGATCTCCCGGAGGGTGTAACCGGCGTGACAATCGAGCGGCGTATCCGGGCCCGCCCGCAAGTAGGCGGCGACCTTGTCCGCCCCCGTGCCGTAGCGCTCCAGCAGCGTAGCCAGCCGCTCCTGGGGCAGTCCGGCGCCTTCCGGCATCCTGGGGTAGCCCTTGCCGCCCCCGATGGGAACGTCCGCCGAATCGCGGATTCGCGGGCGTCCCAGGACGCGCAAGATTTCGTCGCAGACCTGCTCGGCAAGCGCGCGGAAGGTGGTCCACTTTCCGCCCACCAGCGAATAGATCGGGAAATCGATTCCGTTGCCCGGCGCCAGCACCGGGAAGCTGTGGTCCCGGCTGATCTGGCCGGGGGTGAGGGCCTCGCTACGCGGCAGAGGGCGAACCCCGCAAAACCGAAAGACCACGTGCGACCGGTCCACGCGGATCGCGGGGAAGGCCAGCCGCATGGCCTCCAGGATGTAGTCGACTTCAGCTTCGTCGCAGACTGCATCCGGATTATCCTCGGGGATATCCGTGGCGCCGGCGATAATCTTGCCATCCACCGCGTAGAAGATGCAGATGCGGCCGTCCCGGTTGACGAAGTAGATCATCTCGTCGCCGGCCGCCGCCACCAGTTCGGGATGGTCCAGCACCACGTGGGAACCCTTGGTTCCGCCGATGAAGCCGGACTCGCGCCCCAGGCCCCGGTTGGTGAAATCGATCCACGGGCCCGTGGCGTTGACGACGATCCGCGGCCGCACCTCGCAGGTCTGGCCGGAGACCTCGTCGCGCAGGACGACGGTCCCGCCCGCGGCGCTCTGCGGCCGCACGTAATTCAGCGCGCGCGCACCGGGACATGCGGCTTCGGCGTCCTGAACCAGTTCCAGGCACAACCGTTCCGGATGGGTGATTTTGGCGTCGTAGTAAGTGGCCGTGCAGATCACTTCGGGGTTGAGAGCGGGCCGCAGCGCGAGCGCCGCCCGCCTCAAGCGGAACCGGTGTTTCGGCAGCGGGGATTGGCGGCCGGCCAAAAAGTCGTACCACATCAGACCGGTCCTGATGAGCAGCGCTCCCCGATCGCCCGGCTTGGCGGGCCATCCCAGCAGGTTCCGGATTCCCGGAACAATCCCGGCCGTCCAACTGAAGATCGGAATCGTGGTGGCCAGGGGCTTGACGTAGTGGGGCGCGTTCTTCAGCAGCCGGTTTCGCTCCCGGAGGGACTCGCGCACCAGGCGGAATTCCGCGTTCTCCAGATAGCGGAGGCCGCCGTGAATGATGCGCGTCATGGCGGAGCTGGTTCCGGCACAGAAGTCGGACCTGTCGACCAGCAGGACATCGATGCCTTGCAGCGCCAACTCGGCGAGCAAGCCGATTCCATTGATGCCGCCGCCAACGATCAGAACGGAAACATCGGCGTGATTCTTAAGCGAGGCAAATTCTGGCCGCATCGAGGTTCCGAAGGAACTCAGATTGTAGCAAGACGCGCGCCGCGATCAACGCGGCGCGCGTCACCACTGCGAACGTGGAACTGCTCAAAAGGGCCGAGCCCCAGGCTTTAGAAGTACAGCTTCAGCGCCATCTGGATTTGTCGCGGGCTGCTGAACCCCGTGATTTCCCCGAACGTGGAACTGGTGATGTTCGTGCCCGGGTTGCCCCAGTTAGCGTGATTCATGATGTTGAAGAAGTCGGCGCGCAGGTCGAGCTTCCAACGCTCACCCACTGTGAACCGCCGGCTCAGAGCCATGTCGAAATTGATCTGGTTCGGGCCATAGATGGCGTTCCGGCCCACGTTGCCGAACTGGCCGGTGAACACGTTGCATGCGGTGGTCACGTTCCCCGCGCACAGGAATGCCGCCGGGTTGAGGTAGTAGTGTGGGTCGTTGGCCGGGCCTCCATATACCTGGTTGGGCAATACGTCGTAGGGGCGATCCAGACCCTGGCCGCTCAGAGAAATGTCCTTGCCGCCAATGGACATCTGGATCGGGTTGCCGGTGAACATGCTGAGAATCGGTGAGACCTGCCAGTCTTTCGTCAGCGCCTTGGCGACGCTGCTGCCTACGCCGGGGCTGGTGGCTACCAGCGTGGTGTTGAAAACCTGCCGGTGGTCGAAGCCGCAAGGTCCCCGTTCGCCGGTTTGCCGGTTGAGCGAATTCTGATACAGAGTGCCCGCCAGTTCTCCCGCCATATCCCACGAGCTGCTGCAATGACTCCAGCCGTAGTTGCTCAAGATGGTGTAATGGCCGGAAAAGTGGCGCTCAATCGAAAGAAGCAGGCCATGGTACTCGGAGTTGGCGCCGGGGTCGGACTGCTCGATATTGGCGTAATACTGACCCGTGGTGGCGTTGTCCAGGTAGGTCGGACGCCGCTGGTTGGTGTTCGCAGTACTGGCTGCCGCCCCGCCCGGGCCCAGCGCGGACCCTACGGCTTGATTGATATCAACCGCGCCCAGGATGTGGCGGCCCGCGTTACCCATGTAGTTGGCTTTGATCACCCAGTTGTTGGCAATCTGCCGCTGGTAACTGAGGTTCCACTGCATCACTCCAGTGACCGGCATGTTCCCCGGAATGGTGACGTAGGCCCCTTGCGCCGGGAATACCGCGGTGCCGGGGAACGGATCGCCTACCTTGCCAGTTTGGGGGCTGACGTAGCTCGCGAACGGGTTGGAGAACTGGCCGCTGGTAAGCGTAATCGAAGAAACATACGGCGCATTGGTGGTCCAGCGCTCGGGATAGAACAGCATGGCGGTATCGTGCATTAAAGTGAACGCCGCGCGAATGGTCTGCTTGCCATCGCCTTTGGGGTCCCAAACCAGGCCGAGCCGGGGCGAGAAAGTCGCCCAATGCGATGCCGTGAACGCCTTGCCGTAAGGATCTTGCGCCGAATCCGTCGAGAACACCAAGCCGGCGGGAGTGCCGGGATAAGCCGGGCTGTGCCAGCCCTGCGTAAACAGCGGCCAACTGAACTGGTTGCCGCGCCCTTGCTTGTCGTAGGCCGGCACGGAGGGTTCCCAACGCACGCCAATGTTGATGCTGAAGTGCGGTGTGACGTGGTAGGCATCTTGCACGTACATGGCCATCACCGTCTGGCGGTCGTAATCGGAGATGACGTTCCCATCCGTCAACGACGAAAAACGGCCGATCAGCAGGTCCGCCAAGCCATCGCCGGTAGTCTGGCCATTGAAGACGAACATCCCGTTGGACTGCTGGTTGTTGTAGGAGTTGAACTGGTCCTTGCGGCCATCGAATCCGAAACCGAACTGGTGTTTGCCGCGGATGATGGAGTAATCGTCCGCCAACTGGTAGGTATTGATGTCGAAATTCGCCAGGGCGCAACTGCCGCAACCCATTCCGAATCCGCCGCCCGAGTAGCCGGTTACGGAGGCGTACGTAAAGTTCGGCGTGTTGTCGAACATATTCACGCCCAGGGAGTTCGGACTGGGTAGGTTGAGCGGGCCCGCGCGGTTGTCCCGGCGCCGGTCGAAGGTGGCGTGGAAGGAGTTGACGGAGTTCGCACTGACGGTATAGGTGTCGCCGATGGTCATGGTCTGCGACTTGTCCCAGTTGCCGGCGGTTTGCGTGGTCAGGGCGTTGTTGTTGTTGAAAATCGGGAGCTGCAGGTAGTCGTAGAGGTAATAGCGCCCGAAGAACATCTGCTTGCTGCTGATGTTGTAATCCACGCGGCCGATCCACTGATCGTCGGGGTTGTTGGTCGGAACGCCGTACAGGTAGGTGCCGCACGGATTCGTGGAAACCGGGAAGTAGGTGGAGGCAAACTTGAATCCCGCCGGATCGAACGTGGAAACCGGAATCTGGTTGCCGGGGTACGGGTTGCCGCTCGGATCCTTCAGTTGTTTGGCCGCACTCAGGCAGCCGCCGGCCGACTTGGCGGCATCCACCACGCTGAAGTCGCCCTTCAGCGTCGCGGCCGTGGGGTCGTAGGCCGTTTGGTTCGCCGGGTCGCTGCGCTGCCGCGTGCCCTGGTAGCCGCCGAAGAAGAACAGTTTATCCTTGATGATCCGTCCGCCGCCCGTGCCGCCGAACTGGTTGCGCTTCAGGGTGTCACGGAGAGGTTGCGAAATAATGGTGCCCTTGGGCCTGGCGTTCAGGTCTTCATTGCGGAGAAACTCGAACACGTCGCCGTGGAAGGCATTGGCGCCGGACTTGGTCACGATGTTGACCACGCCGCCGGGATGCAATCCGTATTGGGCCGGCAAACCGTTGGCTTGCAGGTTGAATTCCTGCACCGCGTCCGGGAACGGAATGGGCAGATTCACGTTGCTGAAGGCGTCGTTATTGTCGCCGCCATCCAGCAGGAAATTGACCCCGTTGGCCGCGCTGCCGGCCACCGAGTACGTGCCCGAACCGTTGGATCCCTGGATGTTCTTGCTGCCCGTCAGGTCGTTTCCGTTGATGTTCATGCTCGACGTGGAGAAGCCCGTAATCTGCAACAGAGAGGCGGGATTGCGCCCGTTGAGCGGCAGGTCGATCAGTCTTTGCTCGTCCACCACCTGCGCGATGGAGTTTTCCTTGGTTTCCACCTGGGCGGCGTTGGCGTTCACCTGAACGCTCTCCGTCACGGCGCCGATTTCCATGTGAACGTTAATTTGAGGGTTACTGGCAACCTCGAGCTGAATTCCCTTCTGCACGAAACCCTTGAAGCCCGGTGAGGAAACTTCAAGCTGGTAGTTGCCGATGGACAGGTTGGGAAACGTATAACGGCCGGTGGCGTCCGTGGCGTTGGTGCGCACCGTGCCCCTATCCATATCGGTGACTTTCACCTGGGCGCCGACGATCGCCTGGCCGCTCGGGTCGGTGACATACCCGTCGATTTCCGCGACGGCCACCTGTTGCGCCCTGGCGGTCGACACCGCCAAAAAGCCGATCACTGCGAGAGCAAACACAGAGATTGCCACGCAGTTCCTGAGGACTGCATAGACCTTTTCGAAAGACATTGAGACGTTCACCTCTTCTACGGATCACGCATTGCAAACTATGCATTATGGAGTATAGGATAATACGCAAAGGATGTAAAGCCCCAAATGTCTTAAATTTTCATGGCGACGCGCATGCGGGCCAACCATGCGTTTTCGTCGGGGCTTGGGTGGGCACACCACGTCTTAGGGGTGGTGAGGATAAGCGGGTGGCGCTGGGTCGGGAAGCAATTTCCAGACAATACGGTCTCGACGAGCTGCCAGGGACCATAGTGTTCGCCCGCTCGGGGAAACAGGTGAAGCGGTTCGAAGGATTCACCGCGGAGGGCGCGCTTCAGGCCGAGGTGCCACAATCGCTCGAAAAAGCTTGCGGGCGCCTCGAGCAGAGGCGCCCGCAAACAACAAGCGACCTTAGACTCAGAAGTACAGCTTCATCGCCATTTGGATATATCGCGGCGTGCTGAACCCCGTGATTTCCCCGAACGTGGAACTTGTAATAGTCGTGGTCGGACCGTTCGCGTTGGCGTGATTCATGATGTTGAAGAAGTCGGCACGGAGGTCGAGCTTCCAACGCTCGCCCACTGTGAACCGCCTGCTCAGGGCCATGTCAAGATTGATCTGGCCCGGACCATAGAGGGCGTCCCGGCCCAAATTGCCGAACTGGCCGCTGAATACGGTGCATGCGGCGTTCGATCCCGCGCAAATGAATGACGTGGGATTGAACCAGTACGATGGGTCGTTGGCGGTGACTGTATGTACCGTGCTAGGCGACACCACGTAGGGGCGGTCCAGGTTCTCGCCGCTCAGAGAGATGTCCTTGCCGGTGGCAAGTTGGATCGGATTGCCGGTGAACACACTGAGAATCGGCGAGACCTGCCAGTCTTTCGTGAGCGCCTTGGCGAAGCTACTGCCTACGCCGGGGCTGGTAGCTACCAGCGTGGTGTTGAAAACCTGCCGGTGGTCGAAACCGCAAGCGCCCCGTTCGCCCGTTTGGCGGTTGAGCGAATTCTGATATACCGGACCCGCCAGTTCTCCCGCCATATCCCACGAGCTGATGCAATGACTCCAGCCGTAATTGGTCAGGATGGTGTAATGGCCGGCGAAGTGCCGCTCGATGGAAAGAATCAGGCCATGGTACTCGGAGTTGGCGCCGGGGTCGCTCTGCTGGATATCGGCGTAATACTGCCCCGTTGTGGGGTTGTCCAGGTAGGTCGGGCGCCGTTGGTTGTCGTTCCCGGTGGCGGCTGCCACCCCGCCAGGGCCAAGCGCAGTTCCTACGGCTTGATTGACATCCACCGAACCCAGAATATGCCGGCCCGCATTACCCATGTAGTTGGCTTTGATCACCCAGTTGTTGGCGATCTGCCGTTGGTAACTGAGGTTCCACATCATCTCGGAAGTCACCGGCATGTTCCCCGGAATGCTGACGTAGGCCCCTTGCGTGGGGAAGACCGCGGCGCCGGGGAACGGATCGCCCGTCTTGCCGTTCAATGTGTAAGCCGAGAACGGGTTGGAGAACTGGCCACTGGTAAGCGAGATCGAAGAAACATAGGGCGCATTGGTAGTCCAGCGCTCGGGATAGAACAGCTCGGTGGTATCGTGCATTAAACCGAACGATGCGCGAAGGGTCTGCTTGCCATCGCCTTTGGGGTCCCAAACCAGGCCGAGCCGGGGCGAGAAAGTCGCCCAATGGGATGCCGTGAACGCTTTGCCGTAAGGATCTTGGGCCGAATCCGTCGAGAAGATCAGGCCCGCCGGAGTGTTGGGATAAGCCGGGCTGTGCCAGCCCTGCGAGAACAGGGGCCAACTGAACTGGTTGCCGCGCCCGTACTTGTCGTATGCGGGCACGGAGGGCTCCCAACGCACGCCAATGTTGATGGTGAAGTGCGGCGTGGCGTGGAAGGCATCCTGCACGTAAGCCGCAATCACCGTCTGCCGCATGTAATCGGAGATGACGTTCCCATCCGTCAAGCCCGAAAAACGGCCGATCAGCAAGTCCGCCAGGCCATCGCCGGTGGTACTGCCATTGAAGGTGAACTGCCCGTTGGACTGCTGGTTGTTGTAAGAGTTGAACTGGTCCTTGCGGCCATCGAATCCGAAACCGATCTGGTGTTTGCCGCGGATGATCGAGAAATCGTCCGCCAACTGGTAGGTATTGATGTCGAAATTCGCCAGGGCGCAGGTGCCGCAGCCGATGGAGAATCCGCCGCCCGAGTAACCGCTCACGGCGAGCTGCGTATAGTTCGCAGTGTTGTCGAACATATTCACGCCCAGTGAGTTCGGACTGGGCAAGTCGAGTGCGGATGCGCGGTTGTCCCGGCGCCGGTCGAAGGTGGCGTGGAATGAGTTGACGGAGCTCGCACTGACGGTATAGGTGTCGCCGACGGTCATGGTCTGCGACCGGTCCCAGTTGCCGGGCGATCCCGTGGTGAGGGCGTTGTTGTTGGCGAAAATCGGGAGCGCCAGGTAATCGTAGAGGTAGTAGCGGCCGAAGAAAATTTGCTTGCTGCTGATGTTGTAATCCACGCGGCCGATCCATTGATCGTCGGGGTTGTTAGCCGGGGCGCCCCAAAGGTAGGTGCCGCACGGATTGGTGGAAGTCGGGAAGTAGGTGGAGGCCAGCTTCAACCCCGCCGGATCGAACGTGGAAACCGGAATCTGGTTGTTGGGGTACGGGTTGCCGCTCGGATCCTTCAGTTGTTTGGCCGTACTCAGGCAGCCGCCGGTGGACTTGGCGGCATCCACCACGCTGAAGTCGCCTTTCAGCGTCGCGGCCGTGGGGGTATAGGACGTTGAGGTCGCCGGATCGCTGCGCTGCCGCGTGCCCTGGTAGCCGCCGAAGAAGAACAGCTTGTCCTTGATGATCCGGCCGCCGGCCGTGCCGCCGAACTGGTTGCGCTTCAGAGAGTCGCGGATCGGTTGCGAAATAATGGTGCCCTTGGTCCGCGCGTTCAGGTCGCCATTGCGGAGAAACTCAAACAGGTCGCCGTGGAAGGAATTGGCGCCGGACTTGGTCACGATGTTGACCACCGCGCCCGGATGCAATCCGTATTGGGCCGGCAAACCGTTGGTTTGCAGGTTGAATTCCTGCACCGCGTCCGGGAACGGAATGGGCAGATTCACGTTGCTGAAGGCGTCGTTATTGTCGCCGCCATCCAGCAGGAAATTGACCCCGTTGGCCGCGCTGCCGGCCACCGAATACTGGCCCGAACCGTTGGATCCCTGGATGTTCTTGCTGCCCGTCAGGTCGCCTCCGTTGAGCGTCATGCTCGACGTGGAGAAGCCGGTAATTTGCAGCAGGTTGGCGGGATTGCGCCCGTTGAGCGGCAGGTCGACCAATCTTTCCTGGTCCACCACCTGCGCGATGGAGTTTTCCTTGGTTTCCACCTGGGCGGCGTTGCCGTTCACCTGAACGCTCTCCGTCACCTCGCCGATTTCCATGTGAACGTTGATTTGAGGGTTACTGGCAACCTCGAGCTGAATTCCCTTCTGCACGAAACCTTTGAAGCCCGGTGAGGAGACTTCAAGCTGATAGTTGCCGATGGACAGGTTGGGAAACGAGTAACGGCCGGTGGTGTCCGTGGTGGCTGTGTGCACCGTGCCCCTATCCATATCGGTGACTTTTACCTGGGCGCCGGCGATCGCCTGGCCGCTCGGGTCGGTGACATATCCGTCGATTTCCGCGACGGCCACCTGTTGCGCCTTGGCGACTGGCGCTAGAAAGCCGATTACCGCAAGCGCAAGCAAAAGGATTGCTGCGCTGTTTCTGATATATGCAAGCGACATAGTTGTTAACCTCTTCTGCCTCGCGGCTTCAGAGCCCGAAGCAATTTAGCCCTTTGAAGGCGAGTATAAGATATTGTTCAACGGATGTAAACCCCTTAATATCTTTTGTTTGCAGCGGATGTTGATGCACGATGCAGTGTGCATAAGTACCCACGCCTTACGGGCGGTTCTGAGGACAGACAGCGGCCCGGGCGGCGATTAGGAGGCCCGGCGGAGCGCGCTTAGTTTCCGCCTGCCCGCAATCGGTTCACCACTGCCCGTAGCTTCGGATCGGGCCTGATCCGTAGCGCGGCTTCATACTCGGCAATCGCGTCCAACCGCCGGCCGGGCAGTTGGGACAGTGCGTTTCCCAGGTTGAAGTGCGCCTCGGCCAGATCGGGATTGATGCGCAGGGCGGCTTCGTACTCGGCAATGGCCTCCTGCCAACGCCCGCCGGAAATCGCCAGCGCGAGTCCTAAGTCGTTGTGCGCCTTCGCGTATTGAGGCTCAATCCGCAATGCTGCTTGATACTCGGCAATCGCCTCCGGCATCCGGCCGGGCACGTGCGTCAGGGCGTTTCCCAGGTTCTCGTGCGCCGCGGCGAGATCGGGATCGATCCGCAGCGCGGCTTCATACTGGGCAATCGCCTCCGGCCAACGCCCGCCGGAATTCGCCAGCGCCAGTCCCAGGTTGTTGTGCGCCACGGCGTACTCGGGATCGATCCGCAGCGCGGCTTCATACTGGGCAATGGCCTCCGGCCAGCGCCCGCCGGAATTCGCCAGCGCCAGTCCCAGGTCGTTGTGCGCCACGGCGTACTCCGGGTCGATCCGCAGCGCGGCTTCATACTGGGCAATCGCCTCCGGCCAGCGCCCGCCGGAATTCGCCAGCGCGAGTCCCAGGTTGTTGTGCGCCACGGCGTACTCGGGGTCGATCCGCAAGGCCGCTTGATACTCGGCAATGGCGTCCGGCAGCCGGCCGGGCATTCGCGACAGGGCGTTTGCCAGGTTGAAGTGCGCGTCGGCGTAAGCGGCTTCAATTCGCAACGATACTCGATACTCGACAATGGCGTCCGGCAGCCGGCCGGGCAGTTTTGCCAGGGCGCCCCCCAGGTTGTTGTGCGTCTTGGCGCTGTCCGGACAAACGTCCACGCCGCTGGTCCAGAGACTGAGATCGTCGAGCCAGTCGAAGTTCCGGGCGTAGGTTCGCACGGCGCACGCCAGGCACAGAAACCCCAGCGCAATCCAGGCAGCCCGCAGCCGCTGGCGCGAGACTAGCGGGCCAAGCGCGCAGATGGCCGCCACCACGCACCCGGCCAAGCCGATGGAAGGCAGATAGACGAACCGTTCGGCCATGATGCTGCCGATGAGAACCACCAGATTCGACGTGGGGGCGAGAGCCACGAAAAAGAAAGCCAGGAAAAAGAACAGCGGCTTGCGCGTGCGGTACCAGCGGACGGCCAGCAGGGCGGCACCCAGGCAGACTGCCAGCGCGATCAGCGCCTTCGCGTCCTCCCAATCCGCGGGTTGCCAGCCAACGAGCGGCACTGCGTTGTAGGAATAATCCGCCGATAGTCGGGCCGGCCAGACAAACAGCCACAGATACTTGCCGATTACCTTGATGGCCGTGAGCCGCGCCGTCCAGAAACCGGCGCCCATCAGGGGATTGTCGCCGAAGCGCGCCAGAATATGCATCGGGAATGCGGCGCGCAAACAGAAAAACGCGGCCAGCGGCGGCATCAGGGCGGCGTAGGTGAGCGCGCGCCCCCGCCACGGCGCGCGCCTTCGCCACGTCAGGTCGTATAGCAGCATGATGCCGGGCAGGACGACGGCATTCTCCTTGGAAAATATCCCCACCGCCTGGGCCGCCACCATGGCCGCCACCCACAAAAGTCTGCGCCACCCGGAGGCGGTGGCGCTTTTCACGTAACACAGCAAGCCTGCCAGCACGCCGAAGGCGGCCAGCAGGTCGGCGCGGCCCACAACGTTGGTGACGGATTCGGTGAGCAGCGGATGCACTCCCCAGAGCGCGGCCAGGGCAAAGGCCGGCACCGGCGCGGCCTCAAACACCAATAGGCCCAGCAGGTACACGAGCGAAACATTCACCGCGTGCAGCGCGAAATTCACCCAATGATAGCCGGCCGGACGCTTCCCATTGCCGAAGACGGCGTAATTCACCAGGTAAGAGAAGGTAGTGAGCGGGCGATACAAACCGGAGGTGGTGCTGCCGTGCCAATACTCTTCGGTCAAAATGAGCCGAAGGTTGTGCGGCGTCACCGCCTGGATGCGGGCATCCCGCGTAATCGCTATGGCACTGTCGAACACCAGGCCCGTCTGGAAGGAATTGGAATACGCCGCCAGGACCAGTGCCCAGAGTGCCAGCATGCGCCACGCGTGCCGGCGCCAGGCTGGATGCGCTGTCTCAACAGAGGAGTTTTTCCGCGCGGCGGGCTGCGAGGCCCGGCGCACTCGCCGCGGCTTGCGAGTCTCCTTCATTCACGGACCAGGATAGCAAGGCGCGTGGGGCAATTCGGTCTGCCGGCGCAACTGGCGAGTTGCCAACCCGCCGCAGGATGCAATCCTGCCCGACATAGCGGCAAAGCCGCAAACAGGGGCGGCGGGCGCGTACAAGGGCAGGAGGCGGATTGACAATCCGCCGCAGGTTAAAAACCTGCCCCACAATGTGTCGCGGCGCGCGAAGAATGTGATGGATAGTAGTACATAGCCAGCACCCGGTTCCTGCGCGGATAGTCCCGGCGGCTGTGCTACGATTTGGCTTGATGTTTCCAGCCAATCGCGCGGCGTGGAGCCATTGGCTATTGGCCGGCGTGCCGATCGCCGCATTTCTGCTCCAGAGTTTCTTCGCCAGCCGGATCAAGAGTCCGGTGTTCGATGAGCCGGCGCACATCGCCGCCGGGCTTTCCTACGTCGAAACCGGCGAGTTTACCGCCAACCCACAGCATCCGCCTCTGCTCAAAGAGATGAGCGGGCTCTCGCTGCTGCTGGCGGGCATCCGCTGGCCTGCGAGCGCCGACGCGCGGCGGTTGATCCAGGGCAGCCAGCCCGGGCTGGAATGGCCCGTCGGGAATGCCATCATCGCCGCCAACGGGCCGGACAAGGTGATGTTCTGGGCGAGGCTCCCCTTTATACTGCTCGCGGCTGTGCTGGGGATTCTGCTCTACGCCTGGGGGCGGGAAATGGTAGGCCCGGCGGCGGCCCTGGGCGCACTGTTTCTGTATGCGCTGGACCCCACCGTGCTGGCGCACTCATACCTGGTCACCACGGATGCCGGCTTAGCGGCTTTCACGGTGCTGTTCTTGTGGGCGCTGTGGAGCTATGTGCGGCATCCGGGGTGGAAGCGCCTCCTGCTGTGCGGTCTGGCGCTGGGCGCGGTGCTGGGAACGAAGTTTTCGGCGATCATCCTATTGCCGGTCGGCGCGGTGCTGCTGCTGGCTGCCGTCCGCTGGCTTCCCGAACCGGCTCCGGGGCGTGCCGAGCAGGTCCGCGGCGGGTCCAAGAAGGCGAGTGGCCGCGCGAAAAGGGCGGAGCGCGCGCCGGAGCCCGCTCCGCGGCGCCCCTTGCAGCTACGGAAATTCGCGCTAGCCGCCGGCGCGTTCCTGGCTATGTGCCTGGTGGCGGCGGTGGTCATTCAAGCTCTTTATTTCTTCTCGAGCGACCCGTTTCTGTATGTGGCCGGCTTGCGGCGTGTCAACGCCGATCACAATCCGGAATACCTGGCGTTCATGGCTGGTCAATTGCAGCACCGGTTCCTCAGCTACTTTGCCGTCGCTTACCTCTTGAAGGAGCCGGCGGCGGGTATTCTGCTGGCCGCTCTGGGGCTCGTCGTGCTGGTGCGGAGCAAGACCATCGCGGTTCTGGGGAAACTTTTCCTTTTGCTTCCGCCGGCCGCCCTGTTTGCCGGATATACGCTGGCCGCCGACGACGCAGGAATCCGGTACATTGTCCCGTGCCTGCCCTTTGCTTTTCTGGCCGGGGGAGTGGGGCTGGAGGCGCTCGTCCGCAACCGGTTCCTGGGCGGGCGCTGGCTGGCTGCGGCGCTCTGCGCATGGATCGTCGTAGCGGCCGCCGGAATCTATCCCGACCATCTGTCGTATTTCAATGAGACGGCTTGTCTGCTCGAAGACCCCGGGCAGATTGGATTCGACGGAGGCACCCGCTGCGGACCTTTGTGGCTGGACGAGAGCAATGTCGACTGGGGACAGGGGCTGAAACAACTGAAAGCCTGGATGGACCAGCATGGCGGAGGAAGAACCATCCATCTGGGCTACCACGGGACCTTTCCGCCCGAAGGCTACGGTGTGTCCGAACAGAAGATCGGGATGCCGGACCTGGTGGGGAACCCGGCGCCCGGCCTGTACGTATTCAGCGCCCATCTGGTGGCGCGCATTCCCGCACTGGCCGAAAGGCTCGGGAGTGACGCCGGCCAGTGGCTGCGGCGCACGCCGCCGACGGACATCGTCGGCCACTCGTTGTACGTTTACGATGTTCCGCAGGGGCCCGGGGCTAACGGAGGTCTCCCATGAAGCTGTGGTGTGCGTTGCTTGTGCTGAGTGCGGCGGTGGCTGCGCCGGGCCCTCGATTCGCTTGTACCGACTACACCCAGGGCAAGGTCTTCCTGGTGGACGATCGGGGAAAAGTCGAATGGAGCTATGATGCCGCCAACGCCAACGACATCTGGGTGCTTCCCAATGGCAACCTGCTGTTCAACACGGGACACGGCGCCAAGGAAGTGACGCGCGACAAGAAGGTGGTCTTCTCTTATGAATCCACCAGCGAAGTCTACGCCTGCCAGCGGCTACCCGACGGCGACACCTTCATCGGCGAGTGCAATGCCGGCCGTCTTCTGGAGGTCGACCCCGCCGGGCACATCGTCCATCAGATCCGGCTGCTGCCGGAGGGCCAGGACGGCGGCTCGGCCTATATGCGCAATGCGCGCAAGCTGGCCAATGGCAACTACCTGGTGGCGCATTACGGGCTCCAGGTGGTGCGCGAGTACGACGCCGGCGGCAAAGTAGTGTGGCAGGTGGCGGCGCCCGGCGGGCCGCACAGCGCCGTGCGCCTGCCCGACGGCAACACTCTCATCGCCAGCGCCGACCGCGACGGCGCCCCCGCGCGCGTGTTCGAAGTCAACCCGGATGGGCGCACCGTCTGGGAGGTCCGTGGCGACGAGTTGCCCGGCATCAGCCTCAAATTCATGGCCGGCCTACAACGGCTGCCCAACGGCAACACGGTGATGAGCAACTGGCTGGGACACGGCCAGTTCGGCAAGGCCCCGCACATCATCGAGGTGACGCGGGCGAAGCGCGTAGTGTGGACTTTTGCCGATCACGAGACCATGAAGACCATTTCGAGCGTCGAGATTCTGGACGCGGCCGGCAAACCCATCGCTGGCACGGTTTTGCATTGAGGGAGGAACCAGCAGCATGAACCGGCGAAGTTTTCTGTATGGCAGCGCCGTGCTGGGAGCAGTCCGGCCCAGCCCGGCCGCCCCAGCCAAAGACAGTCTCCTGGAGAAAGTCGCGGAAGCCGCGCTCTCCATGCAGCGCCATTCCTGGGAGCAGGGAATTCTGGCCCAGGCATTTCTGGATATGGGAGACCGCGAGCGGGTCATCCTGATGGCGAAGAGCGCAATGGTCGAGAAGGCCGCGGACGGGCGCATGGCGGCCATCGGCGGTGGGGCAACCGACCCCGCCATGGGCGGCACGGCTTATTGGCGCGCCGCGGAGTGGACGGGCGATCCCCAGATGCAGCAGGCCGCGCGCGGGCTGCTCGAATTCGTCCTCAACAAAGCGCCGCGCGCCGCCGATGGAACCTGCTACCACGTCTTCAACGCTCCCGAGATGTGGTCCGACAGTTTCTACACCACGCCTCCATTCCTGGCCGCCACGGGCCACTATGACGAAGCGATCCTGCAAATCGACGGTCTGCGGAAGCGGCTTTGGAACCCCGAAAAGAAGTTGCTTTCGCACATCTGGGACGATGGCCGCCAGCAGTTCAAGCACAAGGCATTCTGGGGAGTCGGGAACGGTTGGGCGGCGGCGGGCATCACGCGCGTGATTGCGGCTCTGCCCGCGGCCCGCCAGGGGGACCGCGAGCGGCTCTCCGCGTTTCTAAGAGAACTGCTGGATGGATGCCTCGCTCACCAGCGCCCCGACGGCCTGTTCCACGATGTGCTGGACCAGCCCGACACCTTTGTCGAAACCAATCTGGCGCAGATGCTGGCTTTCAGCATCTACACCGGCGTGCGAGGGGGCTGGTTGCCGGCCAGTTACCGCCCGGCCGCGGACCGGATGCGCGCCGCCGCCCGCGCCAAGGTGGACCAATTCGGCTTCGTGCAGGGAGTCTGCGGCGCACCCACTTTCGACCATGCGGGGGTCGCTGCGGAAGGCCAGGCGTTCTTCCTCATGATGGAAGTCGCCCAGGCAGTCTGAAGCAACCGGCTCCCCGATCGTTGAATCCCCGACCCCTATTGTGCGATCATATGGTTGTAGTTTGGCAGTTCCGCTAATTCGAGCATCTCTTAGCCCGGCACAACCGTTCTATCCTGCCCGCGATTCGCTGCTCTGCAAATTTCAGAAAGAAGACTTAAGTGAAGAATATTTTCGTAGGAAATCTCAGCTTCGGGGCTACCGAAGATGCGGTTCGATCCATGTTCGAGGCGTACGGCACGGTTGATCGTGTGAGCGTCGTGACAGACCGGGAGACCGGACGGGCCAGAGGGTTTGGGTTCGTGGAAATGAGTGCGGATGACGAAGCGGAGCGTGCGATTGCCGCTCTGAATGGCAGGGAACTCGACGGCAGAGCCCTGAATATCAACGAAGCCCGGCCGAAGGCAGAGCGCGGCGGCGGTGGATACCGCGGCAACGGCGGCGGCCAGCGGCAAAACAAACGCTGGTAAGGGCCAGCGGGAGAATCACCGGTCCATCCGGCGATCGGAATGGGGGGCGGCAGTCGCAAGTGCCGCCCCCTTTTCTTTTTCCGAATTCAATTAAATGTATGAATTAGCGCATTGAAAGCGTATACTGGCATTTGTAATTGCGCTGCGGTTCGAAGGAAGGGCGTGATGGACGAGGGCCAGCGACTCAGCGGCGAGGCGCCCCAACGGGACGCACCGCCCCGGGCGATTATTCCGGTGGCCGGGATCGGGGCCTCCGCGGGCGGCTTGGAAGTCTTCCAGCTTCTGCTCGCCGATTTGCCCGCCGACACCGGCTTGGCCATCGTGTTCGTTCAGCATCTCGACCCACAGCACCACAGCATGTTGGCCGAGATCCTGGCGCGAGCCACCGCCATGCCGGTCAGCGAGGCGGCCGACGGCATGCCGGTGGAGGCCAACCACGTATACGTCATTCCGGCCAACGCCGATGTGACCATGGCACGAGGGGCGCTGCGGCTGGCTCCCCGCACGCCAACGCCGGGACTCCACATGCCCATCGACCGGTTCCTGCGGTCGCTGGCCGAGGAGTGTGGAAGCGGGGCCATCGGCGCGATCCTTTCCGGTACGGGTTCGGACGGCTCGGCGGGAATCGAAGCCGTCAAAGCCGCGGGCGGCGTGACATTTGCGCAGGACCCGGCCAGCGCGGAGTTCGCCACCATGCCGCGGGCGGCCGCGGCCACCGGCCGCGTGGATTTCGTCCTGCCGCCCGAACGCATTGCCGCGGAGCTCCAGAGAATTGGCCGGCACCCTTATATCGCGGATTCCGCATCCGCGGCAGAGGGGCGAACGCCGGCCGGCGACAAAGAGCGGTACAACGCCATCCTGGCCATTCTGCACGGGGCCACCGGCATCGACTTTTCGCTGTACCGGGAGACCATGGTCAAGCGCCGCATTCTGCGACGCCTCGCCTTGCACAATATCGGCAGCCTGGCGGAGTACTACAAGTGCCTGGAGAACGATCCCGATGAGCCGGCGGCTCTGGAGCGGGATTTGCTGATTGCCGTGACCAGCTTCTTCCGCCATCCGGGATCGTTCGAGAGCTTGAAGAGGGTCGTCTTTCCGCGCATCCTCCAGGGCCGGCCCGCGAACGCGCCGATCCGCGTCTGGGTGCCGGGTTGCGCCACGGGAGAAGAGGCTTTCTCGATTGCCATATCGTTGCAGGAATACCTGAAGGAAACGGGCGCCGCTTTTCCGGTGCAGATCTTCGCCTCCGATGTGAGCCTGGCGGCCATCGAAAAGACCCGCGGCGGCAGGTACCTGGAGAACATTGCGGCGGACCTCACCCCGGAACGCCTGAACCGCTGTTTCACGAAGATCGAAGGCGGCGGCTACCAGGTCGGCAAGAACCTGCGTGAGATGTGCGTCTTCACGAGGCATAACCTGATCGACGATCCGCCATTTTCCAAGTTGGATTTGATCAGTTGCCGCAACCTGCTGATCTACCTGGGAAGCGTGCAGACGAGCATTATCCCGCTGTTCCATTACGCGCTCAAGCCAACCGGGTTTCTCATGTTGGGCCCATCGGAAAGGGCGGGGTCCGGCGACCTGTTTTCGTTGGTGGACCGCGAGCACCGGATCTATGCCAAGCGGGAAACGGCGAGGAAGCCGCGCGTGTTTCATGCGGCCGGCCGCGGGTCGCGCCGGGAGACGGCGGCGGACGGCAGCACCCTTATGGCCCCGCCATTGTGGAACGGCTCGGACGTGCAAATAGAGGTCGATCGCATACTCCTGTCGAGGTACAGCCCGGCCGGAGTGGTGGTGGACGAGAACCTGGAGGTGATCGAGATTCGAGGCAAGGCCAGCCCCTGCCTCAAGCTGCCGATTGGAAAGGTGAGCTTCAATCTGATGAAGCTGATCCCGGATACGGGGCTGTCTCTGGAAGTCGAAAAGCTGATCCGGCAGGTGTGGCGGAGCGGCGAGCCGGCGCGGCGGGAGCGCGTGCCCTGCGAACACGATGGAATCGCCGGCGAGTGGAACGTGGAGGTGGTGCCGTTGCGCGCCGGTCGAAGGCGGTCGACGCTGGTCCTTTTCGAACCCGTGCCGGGCGCCGCCGGACTCCAGACCGAACCGCCGGATGCACTTCCGAAAGGCGCTCTCCGGGACCGCCAGATCTCCAGGCTGAAACAGCAACTGGCCGACGCCAAGCAGCGGTTGCTCTCGGTGATCGAAGAGCAGCAGACATCCCGGGAAGAAAGCCAGAACACCACAGAGGAGGCGCTTTCGGCCAACGAGGAGCTGCAGAGCCTCAACGAGGAACTGGAGACCACCAAGGAAGAATTGCAATCCACCAACCAGGAACTGATCTCGGTCAACGAAGAGCTGGAGGCCAAGAACGCGGCGCTCACGCAGGCGCGCGACTTCGCCATGTCCATCGTCGAAACCGTTCGGCAGCCCTTGCTGGTGCTGGATACCCAGTTACGGATCAGGATGGCCAACCAGTCTTTCTGCCAGGCGTTTCAAGTGCCGGCACCGGAAGCCGAGGGCCAGGTGGTCTATGCGCTATCGGGCGGCAGTTGGGACTTTCCCGGCCTGCGGGATTCGCTCGACAGCCTGCTACAGGGCGGCACCTCCTTCCCGGACTTCGAAGTCGAGCCGGATCTTCCAACTGTCGGGCACAGAACCCTCGTGTTGGGGGGATGCCGCATCCATCATCTCGGCATGATCCTGCTGGCGGTGGACGACATTACCGAGCGCCGGCTGGCCCAGGATGCCCTCCACAGAAGCGAGGAGCATGTTCGCCAGTCCCAGAAGATGGAGGCCGTCGGCAGGCTGGCGGGCGGCATCGCGCACGACTTCAATAACCTGCTCACGGCCATCATCGGCTACAGCGACCTGCTTCAGGATACGCTAGCCGGCAACCCGCCCGCCCGCCAACAGGTGCTGGAAATCAAGACCGCCGGCGAGAAGGCGGCCGCACTCACGCAACAGTTGCTGTCGTTCAGCCGGCGGCAAGTGCTGCAACCCAAGGTACTGGACCTGAACGTCATCGTCAGGGACTTCGAGAGAATGCTGCGCCGCCTGGTCGGTGAACGGATCAAGGTGGTTGTCAATTGCGCGCCCGGCCTGTGGCAAGTGAGGGCCGACCCCGGCGAAATCGGCCGCACCATCATGAACCTCGCTTTGAACGCCAGAGATGCCATGCCGGAGGGCGGCACGCTGGCCATTGAGACGGCCAACGCGATCCTGACGGAGGCCGATGCCCCCGGGCAAGACCTGGCGCCGGGGCGCTACGTGACGATGGCCGTGCGCGACACCGGGGTCGGCATGGACGCGGAAATGCAGGCCCACATCTTCGAGCTGTTCTTCACCACCAAGGAGACCGGCAAAGGAACGGGCCTGGGGCTGGCCACGGTTCTGGGGATCGTCGAGCAATGCGGAGGCGCCATTCGTTGCCGGTCCGAACTGGGCCATGGGACCACCTTCCAGATCTTCCTGCCGGCGGTGGCCGAGGCGCTGGAGAAGGGACCGGGGCCGGCCGGCGGCCTCGCCAAAGCGCCGAAGGGCTCCGAAGTCGTGCTCATGGTGGAGGATGAGGACTCGGTCCGCAAGCTAGGCCGAACGATTCTGGAGGCCAGCGGGTACGTGGTTCTCGACGCCCGCAATGGACGCGAAGGTCTGGCGTTGTGCGAAATTCACCCAGGCCCCATCGATCTGCTGGTGACCGATGTGGTGATGCCGGAACTCGGTGGACGCGAACTGGTCCAAGGCGCCCTCAAGCTGCGGCCTGGCATCAAGGTCATTTTCCTGTCCGGTCACACGCAGGACGTTGTCTTGAAGGAGGGCGTCAAGAAGGAGACCGCGTTCCTCAGAAAGCCTTTTTCGCCCGTCGAGCTGGCGCAAAAAGTGCGCGAGGTGTTGGATAAGTAGCGCCGGGCCCATGGGGCACCCCATGGGCCCGGCGCTACATGTTTAGCCCGCGAGGATCAGCTCGATGCCTTCCTTGCGGCCCAGGTTGCGCGAGTACTTCTTGTCGGTGCCGTTGTTCCAATGCTCGTGTACGCCGAGGCTGGCCAGCACGCCGGTCTGGTTGGGATTGTACACCGTGCCGGACGGGGGCTTCGCGGCCAGCGCGGCCTCGTGCAGGTAATTGTCCGCGGTGCCACGAAGCTGGGTCGCCCGCGGCTCGTTACTCAGGGCGTCGATGCCCACGGAGTCGATCGCCACGGGGTCCTGGGACGCCATCAGGGTGGAAGCCCAGTGGTCGCCGAAGGAGGCCCACTTAAAGACGTTGCCTTCATTCTGCTCGGCCGTATACAGGCCGTCCAGCATGTAGAGCATGGTCTTGCCGCCCAGGTCCCGGTGCCCCATCAGGTCCACCAGGGCGTTGTAAGATCCCTCGGGCAGACTGCGTAACACGTTACTGTGCAGCGTCCTGGGCGACCAGCCGCCATCGTTCGGGAAGTACACGGAGCCGAAATGATTCTTGCCGGTCAGTGTGACGCCGGCCATTCCGTGGGGCCTCAGCAGCGCCATGTTGATCATGTACTTGGCCGCAGTCACCCGATGCGCCAGATAGCCCACCGGCACACCCGCTTTGGAGAATTGAATCGGGTTCGCCATGTCGGGCGTGGCGGAGAGCCGCCCACCCTCGTCAAAGTCGGTGCCCACCAGGAACTTCACGGCCTGGAACTGAGGATTGGAATTCGCCCTGATCCTGGTGAAAATGGGCTGGCCGACATTGCGCCCGCCGGTGACATCGTAGATCATGATATCTTCGCCGCGCACCCCGCCCGCTTCGATCAGTTGGGTCACCAGGACCTCGATGGCTTGCGGGCTCGGCAACCCATTGAGCGGTCCCCTGGGCATGCCGCCGCCCCGAGCACCCGCGGGACGTTCGCCACCCCGGTCTCCCCCGCCCCGCGCCGCGTTGGGAGGCCCGCCGCCCCGCGGCCCGCCCGCCGGCATGACCTGCGGCGTTCCCCACTCGGGGGAGCGGTCCTGGTTGCAGTTGATCTTGATGGCGATCACCTCTCCGGGACGGTAGCCGGAGTTCCCCATCTTCCGCGTCTCATTGAAGCTCCGGAACAGGGCGTCCCAGGCCTGTTTATCGTTTTTACTGCCAGTCAGATCCCGGACCATCCGGGAAGTCATGCCCTGCACCACTTTTTCGTTGGTATTGGCATCGTCCCACCAGTGCCCGGCCGTGCCATCCCAACTGGTCGCCTTCGCGTCCTGCGCCCACACCACTCTGCCCGGATGGATTCCCTTCGCGACACCGATGGGGCTGTTGGACGCATCCGTGGGCTTGAAGGGTTCGGCCGGGGGCATACCCATGCCGCCGCCCCGCTGCTGCGCCAAGGCCTCCCGCGTCAGCAAGAAAGGAACATTCACCAGACCGGCAGCCGGAGCCACGGCCAGAGACCTCAGGAAACATCTTCGATCCATAAACAACACCTCCCGGATTTGTTGTCGAAAATCGTGCCTTGCGGGATCCCCCCGATGGCAAGCACTCGCCGGTACCATTGGGCCTTCCGGCGGCTGCTAGTTACATTCTAACTGGATGGAGGTGGTCTAGTAAACTGCCTGGTGCCCGGGGCGGGAATCGAACCCGCACTCCCGTTGCCGGGAAAAGGATTTTAAGTCCTTTGCGTCTGCCTGTTTCGCCACCCGGGCGCCATTCACCAGTGTAGCGGAAACTGTGCTTTACACCACAGAGGCGGCTTGCAGCCCGCTGAAATACTCCACCGTGAGGCGCAGCCCCTCCTCCAGCGGCACGCGCGGCTCCCACCCGAGCAGCGCGCGCGCCTTCGCGATATCGGGGCGGCGCTGCTTGGGGTCGTCCTCGGGCAGCGGCTGGAACACGATCTCCGGCTGGCTTCCGGTCATGCGGCGGATGCGTTCGGCGAATTCCAGAATCGTCATCTCGTTCGGATTCCCCAGATTCACCGGGTAGCGCTCCTCGGAGAGCATCAGCCGGCACAGCCCCTCCACCATGTCGCTCACGTAACAGAAGCTGCGCGTTTGCGAACCGTCGCCGAAGACCGTGAGGGGCTGCCCGCGCAGGGCCTGGTCCATGAACGCCGGCACCACGCGGCCGTCGTCCAGCTTCATGCGCGGGCCGTACGTATTGAAGATGCGCGCGATGTTCGTGCGCACGCCGTGCTTGCGGTGATACGCCATGGTGAGGGCTTCGGTGAAACGCTTGCTTTCGTCGTAGCAGGAGCGCGGCCCCACCGGGTTCACGTTGCCCCAGTAGGTCTCCACCTGCGGATGGACCAGCGGGTCGCCGTAGCATTCCGACGTGGAAGTGACCAGGTATCGCGCGCGGTTTTCGCGAGCCAGCTCCAACATGCGGCGCGTGCCGATGGAGCCCACGTCCAGCGTTTCGATGGGATGCTCCAGATAGTCCTTGGGGCTGGCCGGAGAAGCCATATGCACCACACCATCGACGGGCCCCTCGATGGAGAAAGGTTGCGTGATGTCCCGCTCGAGAAAACGGAACCGCGGCTGACCTTCGAGATGGGCCAGGTTGCGGCGGTTGCCCGTCAGAAAATTATCCAGGGCCACCACGCTGTGGCCATCCGCCAGAAGACGGTCGCACATGTGCGACCCAATGAATCCCGCGGCCCCTGAAACAACGATGCGCAAGTATCCTCCGAAAGCCCTATTCTAGCTAATATGACCGACGCGTCGTGGATCGAACGGTCCGTGCTGATCGCGCTGATGGCCGCGTCTCTGACGCTGTTCTGGGTGCGATTGCGCAAGGTGCTCGAGGCCATCCGCGGCGCGCGCGCCACGCCCGATTTCGAGGTGGCGCCGCTGGGCCCGCGCATCCGCCAGTTTCTTTGGGAGGTGCTGGCGCAAGCGAAGGTGATCGGCCAGCGGCCCCTGCCCGGCCTGGCCCACGCATTCGTCTTCTGGGGTTTCTGCGCCTTCGCGCTGGTCACTGTTAATCATTTCGCGTCGGCGTTCGGCGCGCGCTTTCTCTCCGGTGAAACCGCTTTTGGAAGGTTCTATCTCGGGTTCGTAGCGGTGTGGGCCGTAGCCGTGGCGGTGGCCATATCGAGCCTGTTCATCCGCCGCTTCTTCGTGCGCCCGGTGTGGCTCGGGGAATTGTCGCCGGAATCGGGCGTCGTCGCGCTGCTGATCTTTTTGTTGATGGCAACCTGGCTCGGCGGCCTGTGGCTTCCGCCGGTCACGCTCGCGGGCAAGGCCAACTGGTGGGCGCACACGCTGGCGCTGGCGATTTTCCTGCCGCTGATTCCCCACACCAAACACCTGCACCTGGCGCTCAGCCCCGCGACGGTGTTTCTGCGGCGCGCCGGCTTCAGCCGCATTCCGCCGCTAGAAGGCGACGAGGATTTCGGCCTCTCGGCCGGCAAGGACATCACCCGCATCGACGCCCTCCAAGCCCACACCTGCGTGGAATGCGGCCGTTGCACGGAGCATTGCCCCGCCTTCAACACGGGGAAGGTCCTCAACCCCAAGGAGATCATTCTCGGCCTGCGCGGCTACCTCGACGAATTCGGACCGGCCGGCGAAACCGCGCTGCTGGGCCGGCACATTTCCGAAGAGGCCGTCTTCCAGTGCACCACTTGCGGCGCCTGCGAGTTTCAGTGTCCGGTGGGCATCCAGCACCTGCCGGCGATCGTGGGACTGCGGCGCGCCGCCGTGAACACCGGCCAGTGGGAAGACGAGCGCGGCGCCCGGCTGTTCCTGAACCTCGAGCGCACCGGGAACGTTTTCGGCTTCCCCGCCGGCGAGCGCCAGAGCTTCATCGAGAAGAATGGGCTGCCGATTTACGATGGCACGCAGGCCTACTGCCTGTGGCTGGGCTGCATGGGCGCATACGACCCGCAAGGCCGCGAGACGGTGCTGGCCCTGGCGCGCGTGCTGCGCCACGCGGGTGTGACGTTCGGCGTGCTGCGCAAGGAAAAATGTACCGGCGACGCGGCGCGCCGCCTGGGCAACGACCTGGCCGCCTCCCAACTCGCCGGGGCCAATATCGAAACCCTGCGCGCGGCCGGGGTGGGCAGGATGGTCTCCATCTGCCCGCATTGCGTGCGCACCATCGGCACGGACTGGCGGGAGTACGGCGCCACGTTCGAGATCGAGCATCACAGCGAGCTGTTGGCCCGCTTGCCGTTGGGACAAGCCGGGGCGCGCTCCGGGAAAGTGGTCTTTCACGACCCCTGCTACCTGGGCCGTTACCGCAACGTATACGACGAGCCGCGGCAGGCGATGGCGCGTTTCGCCGAAGTGGTGGACCCGCGCCGCGCGCGCGAGCGCTCCTTCTGTTGCGGCGCCGGCGGCGGCCAGATGTTCCTGGGCGAGGAGAAGGGCCAGCGCATCAACGTGGAGCGCGCCGAAGAGCTGGTGGCCACGGGCGCGCGGACGATTGGCACCGCCTGTCCCTTCTGCCAGTCGATGTTCCGCGACGCACTCGGCGCGCTGGCCGAAGCGCCGCCCAAGCTGCTGGACATCGCGCAGATCGTGGCGGCGGGCCTGCCGTAGCGCCGGGCCCAGAGGGCACCCCTTGTCGCCGGCGGGTTTCTTCGTGACATTCCGCCGCGCGATGGTATAATCGGCTCTTGGCGCAGCTTGAGCTGCGTCGGATTCCGGCCAACCTCGAAAGCGGGCGCGTAGCTCAATTGGCAGAGCAAGTGACTCTTAATCACTAGGTTGCAGGTTCGATTCCTGCCGCGCTCACCAGATTGACATCTAATTTAGTAAGCGACTACTGCCCCTTCACCGCTGCAAGATCTCATCCTCCCCCGCCGCGATTCCCTGCCGGCGCGCGACGCGCACTGCGAGACTAGGCAAGCGCCGAGGGCTGGCTGCGTAATCTCAGGCACAGTAGGCGTGCGGCTTTGAGGATGGGCAGAGGTTCTTGCCATGGACGTGCGCTGGTTCGGGGCCCCCGATTGCCACAATCTGCACTGGCGTGGTCATCCCAGCGTGGCTCCCTTCTCCCGGTTGCACTCCTCGCAGAGGAGTTGGATGTTACGCGCAGTGTTGCCGCCTCCCGAGGCAACGGGGATGATGTGATCGAATTCAAGGCGATTCTGGCTCCCGCAGTTCACGCACCGGCCTTCGTCTCTGCGCCAAACTTCACGCCGCACCTCGGTTGGGACACTGGCCCGACTCGCCGCCTCGGACGATGCCGGAGGCGCGAGAGCCTTGGAATCTATGATGCGCCTCCAAGTATCGCCCGGGGGCTCGCGGCCCACGCCCGAATCCGTGATGAGATCCGGATCGGTTGAGGCCCAGAGGTTTCCATTTCGATAAGCGTACAGTATTCTCGGGCGTCGGTCATCAGGATCGTCCTGAAACTCCGTGAAATCCTCCGGATCATCGAGTTCTCTCAGCTTTGACGCAATTGCCGCCCACGAGCAATTGTCGCCTCGGGCAACCAACTTCCTGATTTCTTCACCTGGGTCTTCGAGAATCCTCCACCCGCCCAAGAGGTCTTTGTCGGCCCTGGCGGGGTGCGACGTAAGGTACCTGTACTTGATGCCTCCGTGCCCGTAAGGGTGATATTCGATACGGACCTGCGCGCCTCGCTTAGCAAGGTGGATCATCTCTCCGGTGCTCCCTTAAATTCCAGGTTCCAATCGCGGATGCGGTACCGCGCGGCTCCGGGTTCGGCCATGCGATCCAGAGCGTAGAGTTCGAGATCGTCGTCATCGTTAGGGCTGGCTGCCGTTTCGGATGCCGCTATCTAGTATCGGCGAAGGCGGGGCGGGCGGGCAAGGGGGAAGGCGGGACGGGAGACGTGCGGGTGCACCCGACCAGCAGCCGTGTGATTCACCACGCTATACTGCGGCGGAGGTGAATCAGATGGATAAGGCCCCTTGGTACGAAGTTCCTAAGGTGCCCGTGCCAAAGACCCTCTACAAGTACTGTCCGCCTGAGCGGATCGACATATTAGAGGCACTTCAGGTCCGCTTTAGCCCTCCCTACGAGTTTAACGACACGTTCGATTCGTACCAGCTCATTCCTGCGTCATCCGGAATGGAGGCGAAGCGGGAACGGCTGAGACTCCGGAGGTGCCTTGGTATTCTGTGCCTCACGGCACGGTCCGACAGTCACTTGATGTGGGCTAACTACGCAAAGAACCACACGGGGTTTGCCATCGGGTTCGATGCGCATGCGCCCTTTTTTGAAGAGGGCGACCGAGTATTGCGGAAGGTGCAATATCGAAGGAAACCGAAGGTTCTGCCCGTCCCGGACAAGTGCGGGTGCTTCTACAAGTCCTCGCAATGGACATATGAGCGGGAGTGGAGGTGCGTACGGGAATTTGATCCGTCAGAACCCCGGCTGGTACCATTTGACCCGGCGCTGATAACCAGAATCATCATTGGGCACAGGATGGAAGCGTGGCACATCGCCCAACTTGCGCTATGTGTTGAAGGGCACCCAATGCCCCGTGCTGAGTTCTTCCTCTCCTCCCCCTCTCCCACCTCGTGGGAATTTTTGCGGAAGCCAAAATCGGTTTCGCAGTGCAAGAAGTGTGGCGGCCAGGGATACCTGATTAAGGACCGTGAATGACGCAAAACAGCGCCCGCCCAGTGGTCGGCGACCGGCATCTAAACCCGAAATGGCAACGGCCGGTCCAATTCTGGCGAGCGGCCTTGACGATCACACCGGCCAATAAGATTCAAGCCACAATCGGAGCGTCAAATCGTGTCGGGCTTCGTGGGCCAGGAGATTCGGACGAAGTTCGGTGTAATAACGCTCTCTCAGAATGTCCGCTCTCAGGTTGCCTGCACGTGCGAGTCGCTGCACGTCGTCACGATCGCGTTCAATGTTCCGTTCCAGTTTGGAGAGAGCCAAATCATGGGCCTCAAGCGCGAAGAGCCGCAGGCGACGCCACGCACCGGGGAACATGGGCACGAGTCGTTTCTCGTAATTCTCCGGCGGCGTGGCGACGGTAACAGCGTCCAGGTAGACCCTGTGCTTTTGGTGCAAGGCCGACCCCTTGCCCGCGATTTGTATTAACTCGTTCCGCACGTTCGGCACGACGCCCAGGAAATCCACATCGCTGGTGCTGCGGGCGATTCCGTAGAGTTGCGTCGCGACGAAGCCGCCGCAGCAATGCAGTTGAACGTCTCCGCTGAGGCGGGAGTCCACTTCAGCGAAAAAAGATCGCCACGGCGCCGGCGGCTCTTCAATGCGCGGCATACGGCAACTGCCCGGCTGTGAGGCCGGTCAGCAGGCTCCAATGGACTGCGGCTTTAGGACGATTCGACCTTAACCAGGTGCGCTCAGACTCCGGCATCGAATCGCGGCAGAGCGTTCCTTCATGGGCGAGACGGGCCTCTTCGAGTTCTTTTTCCCATTGGGACAAGACCTGAGCCGCGCCTTGGCGCTCCGGCAAAGCGCGCGCCGTTTGCTCCGCGAGATGCACCAGATAACCCAGGCGGTTTTGAGCGTTGTTCCATTTGGCGCGGTCGCGCAGCCATTCCCAATTCAGATCGGTGTACGTGCTCAGGACCCAGGGCAGGGCTTCCACCAGGCGCGTGTCCAGGTCCCGGTTCACCACGGCATGGAGCACCACTTCAGCGGGATTGCTCACCGCCTTGGAACGAACATGCTCGAAGCCGGGGTAACCGAGAGAGGCAAGCTCTCGCTGAAGCTCATCGGGTGGATCCCCCCGAACATCCAGCCGCGTGGGCAGAGGGAGCGCCGTGGGCGGGAGTTCATAGAGCTTCGCGGCCTTGCGCGCGAGGCCGGCACTGGCCACCCTCAACCCCGTTTCGAGTTGTGACAGATACGGCTGCGACACCTTCAGCGACCGCGCAGCCGCAACCTGGGTCAAGCCCGCTTTCTCACGTCCGGTTTTCCACTGTCCGGCGGTCATTCCGCTGTCCTGAGGCTAATATAGCACAACAAGCTATATTGTGGCAATGCGCTCCCACCCGCCGCGCCACAATGCTACGCTCAATTACTGTATGGAGTGCCCACTCCCATCTTCAGAAGGCACGTTGAACGCTGCCATTGCGAGTATGTGCCTTTGAGCTAAATTCCTAAAATCCAAACGAAAGCCTATCAGCCATGAGTATACGTTTATCCAATGGAACGGAGATCCCGATTGAAATGCACAAGGTGCGCATTGTGCAGAAAGTGCGGCTGGCGCCGGCGCGCGAACGCCTGAAGGCCATCGAAGCGGCGGGGTACAACACCTTTCAACTGCGCACCCGCGACATCTTTGTGGACATGCTGACCGACAGCGGCACCAACGCCATGTCGGACAACCAACTGGCGGCCATGATGCAGTCCGACGATGCCTACGCCGGGTCGGAGAGCTTCTACAAGCTGGCGGACGCCGTGCAGGAAATCTTCGGCTACAAGTACCTGCTTCCCACCCACCAGGGCCGCGCCGCCGAGCACCTGCTGGCCAAGACGTTCGTGAAGCCCGGCCATATCGTGCCCATGAACTACCACTTCACCACCACCAAGGCGCATTTCGACATGGCCGGCGGCAAGGTGCTGGAGCTCTACACTCCGGAGGCGCTGAAAGCCACGAGCTCGTGCCCCTTCAAGGGGAACATGGACCTGGGACGCTTGCGCGCCGCCATTGAAAAGGCCGGGGTGGAGAACGTTTCGTTCGTGCGCATGGAGGCCACCACCAACCTCATTGGCGGCCAGCCGTTCTCGCTGGAAAACCTGAAGCAGGTGAAGGCGCTGATCGAGCCGATGGGGATCTTCCTGGTGTTGGACGCCAGCCTGATTTCCGAGAACGCCTACTTCATCCACCAGCGCGAGCCGGGTTATGAGAAAACCTCGATTCGCGACATCATCCTGGAAATGATGAGCGTGGTGGACCTGTGCTACCTGTCGGGCCGCAAGAGTTGCAGCGTGCGCGGCGGCTTTATCGCCACCAACCGCAAAGACCTGTACGAAGCCATCCGCCCGTGGCTGCCGCTTTACGAGGGCTTTTACACTTACGGCGGCATGTCCTCGAAAGAAATCGAAGCCATGGCGGTGGGGATGCGCGAGATGACCGAGTTGGAAGTGGCCGGCTCGTCGGCGGACGCCATCAAGTACTTCGTGGCCCTGCTGATCGAGAAGGGAGTGCCGGTGGTGACGCCCGCTGGTGGCCTCGCCTGCCACGTCGACGCCATGCGGTTTATCGATCACGTGCCGCAGTCGGAGTACCCGGCGGGCGCGCTGGCCGCCGCGGCATACATCGTTTCGGGCGCTCGCGGCATGGAGCGCGGCTCGGTTTCCATGGATCGGGACGCGCAAGGCAACGACGTGCCCTCGGACATGGAGCTGCTGCGCATGGCCGTTCCGCGGCGCGTGTTCACCATGTCGCACCTACAGTATGTGGCCGACCGCCTGGAATGGCTCTACCGCCACCGGAAGCTGATCGGTGGCCTCGAATTCTACGAAGAGCCGCCGGTGCTGCGTTTCTTCGCCGGCCTGATGAAGCCCACCAAGAGCAATTGGGGCGCGGCGCTGGTGGAGGCGTTCGAAAAAGACTTCGGCACGGAGTGCTGACACCCGCGCCCTACCGCTGCACTCTGCCCGAGCCGCCGCTCTTGAGCAGGGCGTTCACTTCGTCCACGGTGATCCGGTTGAAGTCGCCGGGAACGGAGTGTTTCAGGCAGCTCGCCGCCACCGCGAACTCAAGCGCTTCCTGGTGCGTCGCCAGCTCCAGAAAGCCGTAAATCAGGCCCCCGGCGAAGCTGTCGCCGCCGCCCACGCGGTCCACAATGTGCGTGATGTCGTAGTGGCGGCTCACCAAGAATGACTGGCGGTCGTTGAGGCACGCCGACCAGCCGTTGTGCGAGGCGCTCTTGGATTCCCGCAGCGTGATGGCAATGGCCTTCAGGTTGGGGTACTCCTCGAGCACCTTGTCCGTCAGCTTCCGGTACTGCGCGCTGTCGAGCGAGCCCGAGTCCACATCCACCTCGGCCTGGATGCCCAGCGTCATTTGCACGTCTTCTTCGTTGGCGATGACGACATCCGCATATTTCACCAGCTCGCGCATCACCTCCACGGCCGGCTTTCCCCACTTCCACAAATTCTTGCGATAGTTGAGGTCGCAGGAGACCTCGAGGCCTTTCTCACGCGCCTGGCGCACCGATTCGAGCGCCAGATCGGCGGCCGAACCGCTGATGGCCGGCGTGATGCCGGTGATGTGGAACCAGCCCGCATCCTGGAACGCGCGGTCCCAGTCGATATCGCCAGGCTGGGCGAGGGCGATGGCGCTCTGGCCGCGGTCGTAGACCACCTTGGAAGCACGCTGGTTGGCGCCGGCCTCCAGGTAGTAGATGCCCAGGCGGCCCTTGCCGCGCACGATCCGGGAGGTGTCCACGCCCATTCGCCGCAACTCGGCGATGGCCGCGTCGGCGATGGGGTTCTTGTCCGGCAGCACGGTGACGTACGCCGCCGGCAGGCCGAAGGACGCCAGCGCGACGGCTACGTTGGCTTCGCCACCGCCGAAGGTGGCCACGAATTGAGGGGTCTGCAAGAACCGCTCGAAACCGGGCGGCGCGAGCCGCAGCATGATCTCTCCGAAAGTGACAATCGTTTTGGACATGGGAGTTGGTCCGGAACATTCGTTTTAGCACAAGCAAAGGGCAAGCTAAAGCATGCCCTACCGGGTAACATGAAGGGGGCACACTATGAACCACGAATACGAATTGAGCCGGCGCAGTCTGCTGGGGCAGGCAGCCGGTGCGGCGGCGCTGGCCGCGACCGTCCAGGCGCAACCCGCCGCCGAGAACTCCGCGCCGCGAATCCGGGAGAGCTTCGACTTCGGCTGGAAATTCTTCAAAGGCGACGCGCCCGGCGCGCAACAGCCGGATTTCACGGACGCGCCGTGGAGAAGCGTGGACCTCCCTCACGATTGGAGCATCGAAGGGCCGTTCAGCCAGCAAGAGCCGACCCAGGCGAGCTTGCCGGCCGGCATCGGCTGGTACCGCAAGCGCTTCCCTCTGCCCGAAGCCTACCGCGGCCGGATGGTCACCATCGAGTTCGGCGGCATCTACGAGAACAGCGAGGTGTGGATCAACGGCCAGTATCTGGGCAAGCGTCCCTACGGCTACATTCCGTTTTCCTACGACCTGACGCCGCACCTCAATTTCGGCCGCGATAACGTGATCGCCGTCAAGGTGGATAACTCCCACCAGACCAACTGCCGCTGGTATTCGGGATCGGGCATCTACCGGCGCACTTGGCTGCTGGTCACTGGCCCGGTGCACGTCGCATATTGGGGGACGTTCGTGACGACGCCGCACGTCTCCAGCGATGCCGCCACGGTGGAGATCAAGACCAGGGTCCGCAACGATGGCAAAAGCGCCGCCCGGTGCACGCTGGCCACCAGCATAGTCGACCAGGAGGGCAAAGCGGTGCTGTCCGCGGAGGCGGTGCAGGAGGTTGCGGCCAACGGGGGATACGAGTTCGTGCAGCCGGTGACGGTTGCCAAGCCCAACCTGTGGTCGGTGGCGAATCCGTATCTGTACCAAGTCCGCAGCACAGTGCGCCAACAAGACCGGGTGGTGGACCAATACGATACGCCCATCGGCATCCGCGAAGCGGTGTTCGACGCCGACAAGGGATTCCTGCTGAACGGCGAGCACGTCAAGCTGAATGGCGCCTGCCTGCACCACGACGCCGGTTGCGTAGGGGCCGCGGTGCCGGAGCGGGTCTGGGAGCGGCGCCTCGGAATTCTGCGCGAGATGGGCTGCAACGCCATCCGCACCAGCCACAATCCCCCCGCGGAGGAGTTTCTGAATTTGTGCGACCGCCTGGGATTCCTGGTCATGAACGAGGCCTTCGACGAGTGGAAGGTGCCGAAAACACAAATCGGCCCCTATGGGTACAGCAACTACTTCGACGAATGGTACCAGCGCGACGTGACGAACTTCGTCCATCGCGACCGCAACCATCCGTCGGTGGTATTGTGGAGCGCGGGCAACGAAATCGGCGACCAGTCCGCTCCCCAGGGCGCGGATACGCTGCGCAAACTGCTCAAGGTCTTTCACACCGAAGACCCCACGCGGCTGGTGACGGCGGGCTGCGACAACATTGCCTCCGAGCCCGCCTCGCATACCGCGCAGCCCGAGTTTCTGGCGCTGCTCGACGTGGTGGGCTACAACTATGTGGACCGCTGGCGGGACCGCATCGAGAAGTATTACAGCATCGACCGGCAGGCGTTTCCGCAAAGACGCATGATTGGCACGGAAAGCGGGTCCATGGGCGGCGTTAGGGGCGACTACCGCGCGGCCGGCAGGGGCCGGGACATCGACACCGAGCAGTTGTGGAAGTTCGTCCGGATCTACGATTACGTGGCCGGCGACTTCATGTGGACCGGCATCGATTACCTGGGCGAGGCGCGCTGGCCCGCGAAAGGCTCCTCCGCCGGGGTGCTGGACATGTGCGGCTTCCGTAAAGACGGCTTCTACTTCTACCAGAGCCAGTGGACCGATAAGCCCGTGCTGCACGTGTTCCCGCACTGGAACTGGAACGGCAAGGAGGGGCAGTTCATTCCCGTCACCTGCTACACCAACTGCGACACCGTGGAACTGTTTCTGAACGGCAAGTCCGTCGGGGTGAAGGGCTACGCATTCCCGCGCCTGGGGATGGAGGGCAGGTACGGAAACTACCCCGCGCGGGCCCGCGTGCTTCGGACCACCGGCGATCTGCACCTGGCCTGGGATGTGCCCTATGAGCCGGGCACGCTGAAAGCGGTGGGCGTCAAGGATGGGAAGGTGGCGGCCACCGTCGAGGTTTCGACAGCGGGAGAGCCGGCGGCCATTGGCCTGTCGGTGGACCGGGAGGCGATCGCGGCCGACCGTCGAGATGTGGCTCATATCACGGTTCAGATTCAGGACGCGACCGGTAGGATGGCGCCCACAGCAGCCAACGAGGTCGCGTTCGAGCTTGAAGGCGAAGGGAAGATCATCGGGCTCGACAACGGAGACACGCTGAGCCACGAGAGCTACCAATCGACCCGCAGAAAGGCATTCAACGGATTGTGCCTGGCCATCGTGCAAGCGACCGGCAAACCGGGCCAGATCCGAGTGACGGCTTCCTCGCCCGGACTGAAATCGGGGAGTGTCACCGTGACGACGAAGGGGTAGCATGATGCGGAAGAAGGCCCATCTGGGCGCGGCTCCCTGACGGTCGTGGGGCAGGATGGTATCATGCGCGCGACCCAGAGGGTACCCCGGTCAACCGGCGCTGGCCGGCCTGTTTACAGGCGATCCGGGCGGGTTACCAACCCGCCGCCGGTTGCCAACCTGCCCCACATAGCGGCGAGCCGCAAACAGGGGCGGCAGGCGGATTGACAATCCGCCGCAGGTTAAAAACCTGCCCCACAATTCGTGGCGGCGCGCGAAGAATGTGATGGATAGTAGTACAGAGGGTTGCACGGCACCCTTCGTTGGTCCGTGAAAGGCGCAGTCGAGCGGGCGCAAATGGAATACACTGTCCATGAGGTATGCCATGCATCGTAGATCGTTCCTGAAGTCGCTGGCGGCGGCATCGGTTGCCACCGCCGCTCTTCCCCGCCGCGTGGAAGCCGCGCTGCCCAAAGCGAAAATCACCCGGGTCCGGTTTTACCAGCCGCCCAACCCGAACCAGACCTTCAACCAGAGCAACATGGTGGTCACGGTGGAGACCGACATCGGCATCACCGGAGTCGGCGAAGGCGGCGCCAAGGACATGCTGGAACAGTCCGCCGGATCGCTGATCGGAAAGGACCCGTTTCGCATCGAGGCCGCCTGGCAGGAGATGTACATGGCCTGGTTCTATCCTCCGGGCCGGGAAAAGATCGACGCCATCGGAGCGCTGGACCTGGCGCTGTGGGACATCAAGGGCAAGGCGCTGAAGCTGCCCGTCCACCAGATCCTGGGCGGGGCCGTCCGCAATTACTGCGAGTGCTACCCCACCGGCGGGGGGACTGCCTCTATGAGCCTGCGGGATCGCGCGCGCGCCACCATCGAGGCCGGTTACCGCGCCTTCCGCATCGACGCCTCCGCCGGCGGACCCATCCCCGACAATGTCTTCAACACGCACGAGCGCGTCCGCCTGGTGGCCCAGGCCTGCAAGGAGGTTCGGGAAGGCGTGGGCCCGAACGGGGACTGGAATGTCGACCTGCACCAGAAGTTCGACTATCCCGACGCCCTGCGCTGCTGCAAGCTGATCGAGGAATACGAGCCTTACCTGGTGGAGGACCCGGTTCGCGACGAGCAGTTTCTCCAGGACATTCCGAGATTGCGGCAGATGACCACGTGCCCCCTGGCCGCCGGCGAGGAGTGGGGCCAACGATGGGACTTCAACCGCCTGGTGGAGAACCACGACATCGACTACAACCGCTGCACGCTGCCCAATGTCGGCGGAATCACCGAAATGCTGAAGATCATGGCCCTGTGCGAAACGCACGTGGTGGGAATGGTCCCGCACTTCACCGGGCCCATCTCCACCGCCGCCCTGGTGAATTGCCTCTCCACGTTCCCAGACCCGGTGCTGTTCGAGTACAACTATGGCGACCGGGCCATCGATTACCTGCCCGAGTGCCTGGATTTCAAACAGGGGAAAGTCTACACCAACGAACGCCCCGGTCTGGGGGCCACGCTCGAAATGAAGCTGCTCAATCCGATCGGTGAGGTCACGCAGCCCATCCGCGGCCGCTTGTACCAGCGGCCGGACGGCTCGCTCACGCACTGGTAGGGAACAATCCGCGCCCCGGCCGCGTATGCTCATCGGAAGGAGACTCCATGGACATCAGATGTCTGCCGCTGCTGGCCGCGGTATTGTGCTTGAGCGGTTGCATCATCGACACGGCCACCGGGCCCGTGCGGCACGACTCGCGCAGCATCGAGCGGGACGCTTCCGAAAGGGTCCGTGTGGACCTCAGCATGGGCGCCGGCAACCTGACGATCGGCGGTGGAGCGCAGAAGCTGCTGAATGCCGATTTCACTTACAACGTTCCCTCGTGGAAGCCCGAGGTACGGTACAGCAGCACGGGCACGCACGGCGAGCTCACCATCCGCCAGCCGGAGCAAGGCCACGCCCAGATCGGTCGCACCCGATACGAATGGGATCTGGCGTTGAACGACGACGTCCCCATGGATCTGAGCCTGCATTTCGGCGCGGGTGAGGCGCGGCTTCGCCTGGGGAGCCTGTCGCTGCGCAGCGTGGAAGTCCACATGGGGGTCGGCAAGCTGGAAATGGATCTCCGTGGGAACCCCCAGCACAACTACGACGTGAGCGTTCATGGCGGCATCGGGGAAGCCACCGTCCGCTTGCCGGCCGGAGTGGGTGTGTACGCCGAAGGAGCGGGCGGCATCGGCGAAATCAAGACGGAAGGTCTGCGCCGCGAAGGCGGCCACTGGGTCAACGACGCCTACGAAGACTCCAAGGTGAGAATCCACCTGGACATCCACGGCGGCATCGGCGAAATAAGGCTGATCGGGGATTGACCGCTTCAGCTTTTCAAATCCAGGATGAACGTCGGCACCACGCCCGCGGCCGAGGAGAAGCCGGCCTTCCGCGTGGACAGCCAGCTCGAGCAACCCTGTACCTTGCCCAGGTAGGCGTGCGGGTGCACGTCCACCTGCGTCTCCCGGAACTCGAGTTGGCCGAAACTCATGAGCGGGAATATCGAACGCACGGGGTCTACACGCTCCTGCGCCACGTACGGCGCGCGCATGGCCTGCTTGAGGGCGCGTTCCCATTCGGCGTCTCCCATCTCCCAGCCGTAGTAGGCGTGCAGGTCGCTGTAGTCGTCGTTGGGCTTGAGCGCCAGCCGCTCGCGGTTCTTGGCGATGAACTCGGGCAGGTCGATGGCTTGTTCTTCGTAGGTGGTCTTGGACGGAGCCACCAGGCGCGTCCACGGCACGTGGTCGCGGATGGCCTTGCGCTCCACCGCCGGGAACTTCCCCGTCAGGGTCTCGTCCGTGAGCAGCCCGAACATCGCCTTCTTGTGCGCCAGTTCCGAGCGGAAGCTATTGACCACGCACACGGCGCGGTCGCGGTAGGCCTGCACCAACGGATGCGTCAGGTCGAAACGGACCAGAAACTCCTGCACGCCCAGGCGCCGGTACACCAGGTCGATTTCGAAGGGGCCTTTGCGCAGCACGCGGTTGCGGTACTCGAGTTGCTCGGGCGATACGATCTCCACCGCGTAGCCATCCTCGCGGAAGAGATCGCGGAACAATTCGTACTCGCTCTGGCCGGAATGGTAGGCCGGCCGGAACTCCACGATGGCAATATTGGGCTTCTTGGTGCCGCCGAATTGTTTGTAGGATTTTAGCAGCGCTTGCAGCAGGTGCCGGCGGCTGCCGGTGCGCGTGAGCGTATACCGCTTGCGGAATTCCTTCATCGGGCCGGCGTCGTAGAACAGGTCGGCCAGCGCGTCCGCATAACCCGCGCCGGTGGGAGAATCCGCATTGTATTGCACGAACCGCAAGTGACCGTTGGATAGGTGCGTATCCAGCCGCGCGGCCACTTCCAGCGCCTGGTAGCCGGGATCGATGGCCGCCAGCATCTTCTCCGCCGGCAGCAGTTCCAGGCGCGCCAGCAGCACCGGGTTGCTCAACACCAGTTGTTCCATGCGGTCGATGGCACAGATCAGCGCCTCGCCGGTTTTCACCAGCGAGTCGTACTGGCGCCGGGAAATGAAGTTCGGCCGCAGAAACGGACACACCAGCCGTCCGCCCGCCGAGAGCCGGCCGCTCTCCATGCGCTCGTACAGCGCCTCCACCCACGCGAGGTCGCGGAAGGGGCCGCTCTCCAATAGTTTGTTGTACCTAGCGACTGCGTCGTCCAACAGGGACATTAGCTGACTTGAAAATCCGTTCTAATCTGAGTATCCCACAGAAGCGCGCAAAACGATAGGATTTAGCGGGGGATTTGGAAAAATAACCGATTTATTATCAGAGGATTACAGTATTTATAACGTTATTTTGCGAGGGCCTAAAAAACCCCTTCTGGGCCTTACGGACCGTGTTTTGAGGCAATCGAAGCGGCGTTACTGGGGCGTTTATTTCTGGTTCGTCTCTTTGGCCAGCCGGACTCGGGCGCTTTCCAGCTTCTTGCCCACGCTGGCGATTTCTTCCGGGTCGCTGTCGGACTGCAAGCCGGCCTGGAACTCCTTCAGGGACGCCTGCCACTGCGTAATGGCGTCCTTGGTCTTGCCCAGCTTGAAGTACACATCGCCCAGGTGATCGTGCACCGTGGGGTCCTGGCCGATGTGGTCGAGCGCTTGCAGCAACTGCCCTTCCGCCTCGTTGAGTTTCCCCTGGCGGTAGTACACCCAGCCGAGGCTATCGAGGTAGGCGCCGTTCTGCGGGTCCAGATCCACCGCCTTCTTGATGAGCTGGTAGGCCTCATCCAACCGGACGTCGCGGTCCGCCAGCATGTAGCCCAGGTAGTTCAGGGCGCCGGCGTTGTCCGAGTCCAATGCCAGGACCTTGCGGAATTCCGCTTCGGCGGCGTCGTATTTTTTCATGCGCTCGTACATGGCGCCCCGCATGAAGTGGACGCTCGCTTTGTCGTCGTCCGACACTGAGAGTTTCTCGGCTTGGTCCAAAAGCGGAGCCATGTCGGCCCAACGCTTGCCCTTCTCGTAGATCTGGGCCAGCTCGAGTTGCGTGTCGCGGTCGTCGGGACCCTTCATGAGGCCGCGAACCTCGGCGGCGGCTTCGTCGATCTTGCCCTGGTCCGCCACCACGGACGCGTGCGTCAACTGCACCATGCGCTCGCCGGGATACTTCTTCAGCGCCGCATCCGCTTCCTTGCGCGCGCTTTCCAGGTCTTTCGCCGCCCGATAGGTCTCGATGATTTGCAGGGCCGCGCGCAGCGCGCTTTGCGCCTCGAGGGGGGCGATCTGGCGGAAAGCTTCGATGGCCTGCGGGTATTGGCCGGCGTTCCGGTAGAAAACGCCGAGCTGGTCGAGCAGGGTGGCGCGGCTGGCGGCATCGGCGGCCGAGTAGGTTTTGCGCGCCGTCTCGTCCAGCAGGGCTTTCAGCGAAGCGATCGCTTCGTTGGCCTTGCCTTCGGTTTCCAGCAGGTTGATCTCCTCAATGCGGACATCCAGGCTCTCGGGATCGAGCGATTTGGCCTTGTCGAGCGACTCGCGAGCCTTCGCAAAATCGCGCTTGACGCGGTAAATCTCGCTGATGTGCAGTTGCAGCAGGGGATTCTGCGGATCGTCGGCCGCAAGCTGCTGGTAGAGGCGGAGGGCGTCGTCGAGCCGGTTGCAAAGATACAGGTCGTCCGCCAGTTCGGCTATCAGGCGGGTATCGTCGGGCGCCAGCGCCACGGCGCGTTCCAGCGCTTCGGCGGCGCTCTTGTATTCCCGCAGCTCCTCGTACGACCGGGCCAAAAGGGCCAGCGTCCGCTCGCTGGGGTTCTTGTCGGTGACGGCCTTCAATTTCTCGATGGCGCGCCGCGTGTCCCCCACGTCGGAGTACAACAGCGCCAGCCCGGTGAGCGCGTCTTCGTTGCTGGGGTCGGCCTTGATGGCCTCGTTGTACGCCTTCTCCGCCTCCACCGAGTTGTGGTCCACGCGATAGAGCCGCCCCAGGATGACCCAGCTCTCCACATCCTTGGCATCCTTCGCCGTGACCTTCTGGTACTGCTCGATGGCCAGCTTCAGGTAGTCCTCGTCGACCTTGCCCGCCTGGCTGTCGCCGGCCATCTGGGTGTAGATGCGGCCCAACATGCGGCGCGCGTCCAGGTTGTCGGGGTTCTGCTTCAGCATATCCTCGGCCTGGGAGACGGCGTCGCGCAGACGGTTGGTCTGGATGTAGAGGTCCGTCAGCTCCTCGAAGATGATGCCGGCCGAGGGATCCAGCTTCAACGCCTCCTGGTAGTGTTGAATCGCCTTGGTAACGTAGTCGGTCCGGTTCGTATAGGCCCCTGCCAGTTCCGAGTACAGCCGGCCCATGGCAAAGTTGTAGTACGCTCCGGCTTGGTTGTTGTCCGGCGCATTTGTGGTTTTAGCGGGCGCCTGCGCGAAGCACAAGCCACCCATCGAGACAACCAGGAGAAACGCTTTGGCTGAACGAATCATGCGGTGTTTACTTTCTTTCGACCGGTTTGGAAGCCCCTGCCCTCGTCGAAGATGCCATTATCATTGTATAACGAGATGGATGGCCCTGTAGGTTCTGATGCGCCCGAGCGTCCGCTGGTTGCAGTGGCCGGTCCCACAGGCTCCGGAAAGAGCGGCCTGGCGCTGGCCATCGCCGAAGCGTTCCAGGGCGAGGTGGTCAACTGCGATTCGCTCCAGGTCTACCGGCACTTCAATATCGGAACCGCCAAGCTGCCGCTGGAAGAGCGGCGCGGCATTCCGCACCACCTCATCGACATCGTGAATCCCGACGAGCTTTTCACCGCCGGTGAGTATGCGCGGCTGGCGCGCGAGGCCATCGCCGGCATTTCGGCGCGCGGCCGCCTCCCCATAGTCGCCGGAGGCACCGGCTTCTACCTCCGCGCTCTTCTGGACGGCCTGTTCGAAGGCCCCGCGCGCGACCCGGCGCTGCGCGGCCGGCTGGCTGCCAGGGAGCTGCGGCGGCCCGGCTCGCTCCACCGCCTGCTTACCCGGTTCGATGCCGCCGCCGCGCGCAGGATTCATCCCAACGACGTGCCCAAAGTGACCCGCGCCCTGGAAATCACACTGCTGACGCGGCGTCCCGTGAGCGAGTTGTTCCGCCAGGGCCGCAACGCGCTGCGCGGCTACCGCACGCTCAAGATCGGCCTGCTTCCCGAGCGCGACGCGCTTTACGAGCGGCTCGATGTGCGCTGCGGCGAGATGTTCGAGGGCGGCCTGGTCGAGGAGGTGCGCCACATTCTGTCGCTGGGCTTCGCGCCTGCTTCGAAACCGTTCGAATCCCACGGATACAAGCAGGCGCTGCAACTGATTGAGGGAGAGCTGAACCCGCGAGAGGCGCTCTTCTATGCGCGCCGCAACACGCGGAATTACGCCAAGCGCCAGATCACGTGGTTCCGGCGGGAGGCGGGCCTCCAGTGGTTGAAAGGATTCGGCGACGCGCCGGAGATTCGCGCCGCGGCCCTCGCTCGGGTAGAAGAATTAATGGCCACGGATGAACACGGATAAACACGGATAAGAAAAATTCCTAACGCAAGAGTTCTTGGATTTCTTGTTCTTCTCTTATCCGTGATTATCCGTGTTCATCCGTGGCTAAATTGGTTTCTTCCCCGCCTGCTAAACTGGAATCGCATGTCGCGGCTCTTGCTTCTGGCGGCGCTTCTCGGCGGCTCTCTCCGCGCGGAAACGGTTCTGGTTCTTCCCTTCTTCAACCATTCCAACTCCGCCAACCTGGATTGGATCGGCGAAAGCGTCTCGGAAACCGTGCGGGATTCGCTCTCTTCCGAGGGCCTGCTGGCGCTCGACCGCGAAGACCGGCTGGAGGCCTACCGCCGCCTGTCGCTGCGCCCCGGAGCGGAGATCACGCACGCCTCCATCATCAAAATCGGGGAGTCGCTGGACGCTTCGACGGTCATCTACGGCTACTACGAACTGCTTCCCGCCGAGGCACGCAAAAACCAGTCGAAGGGCTCGTTGCGCATCACGGCGCGCATTCTGGATCTGCGGCACACGCGCCAGGGTCCGGCGTTCGGCGAACTGGGCGCGCTCGAGGACCTGGCCGCGATGGAGGTTCGCCTGGGCTGGCAGGCGCTCGAGCAACTGCACCCCAAAACCGCGCCTCCGGAAGAGGAGTTTCTCAAAGCTCGTCCGCCGGTGCGCCTCGACGCCATGGAAAGTTACGTGCGCGGCCTTCTGGCGGCCTCTCCCGAGCAGCGTCATCGATTCTTTACGCAGGCCGCGCGCCTGGATGCGCACTACTCCCAGCCCTGCTTTCAATTGGGAAAGACCTTTTGGGAACAGAAAGACTACGGCGTCGCGGCGGGCTGGTTCGAGCGCGTCAGCCGCTCCGACCCGCACTATCTGGAAGCGCAGTTCTTTCTCGGGCTGTGCCGCTACTATGGCGGCGATTTCAAGGGCGCCGAGCAGTCGTTTCAGATTGTGGCGGCGTCGGTGCCTTTGAACGAGGTGTACAACAACCTGGGCGCCGCCGAGGCCCAGAGCAACGATTCCGCCGCCGCGAGCGCCAGCTTCCGGAAAGCGTTGGAAGGCGACGACGCCGACCCCGATTATCATTTCAACCTGGGCTGCGTGCTGTGGCAATCGGGGCAATACGCGGCCGCTGTCGAAAGCTTCCGCGCGGCGGTGGCCCGCAATCCCGACGATGCCGAAGCCACCGTCATGTTAGGCCGCGCGCTGAAACGGGAAGGCCCGCGCCCCGGCGATCCCAAAACCCAAGCCCACGAGCGGTTGAAGACCAACTACGAAGAGGCCGCCTACCGCCAGCTCCAGGCGGAGCTGGGGGCGAAATAGCGTTGACAGACGAAAGCGTCTGTCCCACCTTCGTCTTCACTGTGGGGCAGGCGCTTCCGCCTGCCAACCGCTTTACTTCTTCTTTTTGCCTTCGGGCATCTCCACTATAGTGGTGGACTTGATGGTGTCCAGCTTGGGGAAATTCTTGTCGAGATAGGCTTTGCCTTCGGCCGTGATGCGCCCCTGGTCCGGTTTCTCCCCATAACCGTTATAGAGGCCATCCACCACGCTCATACCCGAAACCACCGTTCCAAACGGCGCGAATCCCGAGGCGTCCAGAAACACGTTTCTGTCATTGAAGTTGATGAACAACTGCGTGGATCGCGAGTTTGGTAGATCAGTCTTAGCGAAGGTGATCGTTCCCCTGGTGTTGCTATGCTTGACGGGATCGTCCTTAATGTTGGCGTTGTACCAGGCTCTGCCAATAGCCGGATTGGCCGGAATCCCAAATTGCACCATGAATTCCGGCACGTTGCGGAAGAAGGCCGCGTCGTCAAAGAATTTGTTGACCACCAGGTTGTAGAAACGGTCCGCTCCCAGGGGAGCCCAGGCACGATGCACTTCCACCACGAAGTCGCCCTTGGTGGTCGTGAATTTTACCCGAAACAAATCCGGCGCCGTGGCTTTCAGCGTGGACGGATTCATCAGGTTGGGGGTGGGCGCCGCGGCAGGCGCCGGAGGCGGAGCTTGGGCAAGCATCACGGACCCGGTAACGAGTAACAGAATTAAGGCTTTCATAAGTCCAGATTATAACCGGAGTGCCGCCTCACGCGCACCTTAATTCGGTGACAAGCTACGAAACCCCTAAATTACTTTGCCGCTCGCATTTGGGGGTTTCGTAGCCTGTCACCGAATTACACCCCCGCCGCTAACTGCCGCAGCACATACGGCAGAATTCCGCCGTTGCGGTAGTATTCCACTTCCTGCGGGGTGTCTATCCGAACGTCCACGGTGAACTGCTTCTCGGAGCCGTCGGCGGCTATCGCGCGCACCGTGGCCGTGCGGCCGCCGACACCTTCAATGTGGAACGTCTCTTGACCCGTCAGCCCCAGCCCGGCGGCGTTCTCGCCCGGGCGGAACTGCAACGGCAGCACGCCCATCCCCACCAGGTTGGTGCGGTGGATGCGCTCGAAGCTCTCGGCGATCACCGCGCGCACGCCCAGCAGCGCCACGCCCTTCGCCGCCCAGTCGCGCGAGGAGCCGGTACCGTACTCCTTGCCCGCCAGGATCACCAGCGGCACGCCCTCCTCCAGGTACTTCAAGGAAGCGTCGTAGATGAACATCTGTTGGCCATCCGGCAGGTGCCGGGTCCAGCCGCCCTCCGTGCCCGGCGCAAGCTGGTTGCGCAGCCGGACGTTGGCCAGCGTGCCGCGCACCATCACCTCGTGATTGCCGCGGCGCGCGCCGAACGAATTGAAGTCCTTGGGTTCCACTCCCTGCGCGATCAGGTAGCGGCCCGCCGGGCCATCCTTGGGAATCGAGCCGGCCGGGGAAATGTGATCGGTGGTCACGGAATCGCCCAGCAGCGCCAGCACCCGCATGCCGTGGAAATCCGCTAGCGGCTGGTTCGGGTCCGTCAGTTGGTCGAAGTAGGGCGGCTTCTTGATATAAGTGGAGCGCTCGTCCCAGTGGTAGATGCCGCCGGTGGGCACGGGCATGCTCCGCCAGTTGCGGTCGCCGTCGAAAACGTGCGCGTATTCCTGCTCGAACATGCCACGGGTGACGGCGCTGCGCACGGCGTTCCGCACCTCTTCGTTCGAGGGCCAGATGTCGCGCAGGTAAACCGGCTGGCCGCTGGAATCCCGGCCTAGCGGATCGGTGGTCAGGTCGATATCCACGGTCCCCGCCAGCGCGTAGGCCACCACCAATGGCGGAGAGGCCAGGTAGTTGGCCTTGACCAGCGGATTGATGCGGCCTTCGAAGTTGCGATTGCCGCTGAGCACGCCCGCCACCACCACGCCTTCCTTTTGCACCGCCTGGGCCACCGATTCCAGCACCGGGCCGCTGTTGCCGATGCAAGTGGTGCAGCCGAAACCCACCAGGTTGAACCCGAGTTGTTCGAGATACGGCATCAGGCCGGCCTCGCGATAGTAGTCGGCCACCACTTTCGATCCCGGCGCCAGGCTGGTCTTCACCCACGGCTTCACCGTCAGGCCGCGCTCGACGGCCTTCTTGGCGAGCAGGCCGGCGGCCAGCATCACCGAAGGATTGGACGTGTTGGTGCAGCTCGTGATGGCGGCGATGGCCACCGCGCCGTTGCCGAGCGTGCCCGCCGCGGGCGCCGGCAGGTTGGGAAACGCCGCGTGGAAATTCTTCCTCACGTCCGGCAGCTCGACACGGTCCTGCGGGCGCTTCGGCCCGGCCATCGAGGGCACGACGCTCGCCAGGTCCAGTTCCAGCGTGTCGGAGTAGACCGGGTCCGGGGTGGCGTCGGTGCGGAAGAGGCCCTGTTCCTTGGTGTAGGCTTCCACCAGCGCCACCAGATCGGGATCGCGGTTGGTGAACTTGAGGTACTCGAGGGTCTCCTGGTCCACCGGGAAGAAGCCCATGGTGGCGCCGTACTCGGGCGCCATGTTGGCCACCGTGGCGCGGTCGGCCAGGCTGAGCGCGCTGAGACCCGCGCCAAAGAACTCGACGAACTTGCCCACCACACCCTTCTTGCGCAGAATCTGAACGATGGTGAGCACCAGGTCGGTGGCGGTGCAGCCTTCCTTCAGCTTGCCGTGGAGCTTGAAGCCCACCACCGGCGGCAGCAGCATGGAAACGGGCTGTCCCAACATGCAGGCCTCGGCCTCGATGCCGCCGACGCCCCAGCCGAGCACGCCCAGGCCGTTGATCATGGTGGTATGGGAATCCGTGCCCACCACCGAATCCGGGTAGGCCTCGCCCGATTCCGAGCGGAACACCACCGGCGCCAGGTACTCCAGGTTGATCTGGTGGACGATGCCGGTGTCGGGCGGCACCACGCGGAAATTGCGGAACGCGGTTTGTCCCCAGCGCAGCAGGATGTAGCGCTCGCGATTGCGCTGGAATTCCAGCAGCGCGTTCAAATCGAAGGCGTCCGCGGAGCCGAAATGGTCCACCTGGACCGAGTGATCGATCACCAGGTCGGCCGGCAGCAGCGGGTTGGCGCGGTTCGGGTCGGCGCCCATGGCGGCCAGCGCGTCGCGCATGGCGGCCAGGTCCACAACACACGGGACGCCGGTGAAATCCTGCAACAGCACGCGCGCCGGCATGAAGCTGATTTCCTTGGAATTGGCGCCCTCACCGCGGGCGACCAAGGCCACATCATCGGTCGAAACCCGGCGGCCATCCTCGTGCCGCAGCAGGTTCTCGAGAAGAATCTTGGTGGAGAACGGGAGGCGCGCCACATGGCCCACGCCCGTTTCTTCGAGGCGAGAGAGACGAAAGCACTCGTACTCCCGGTTACCTACGCGCAGCTTTGCCGCCGCGCCGAAACTATTTTTCGACATTAGTTTGATTATAGTGGCCGAAACCTCAAGCAGCCAAAGTAAAGGCTTGCCCCGGAACCCTCATTCGTGGAAAATGGATTGGAATCCATCGCCCGGAGGTGAGGCGTGCAAGCACGGTTTACGGCGGTCATGGCGGCGGCCGCGATGTTATCGGTCTTCGCCGAGGTTGGTTGGGGGCAAGCTGCGGCGCAGCCCAAGCCTCTTGTGAATGCCGACATCGTCAAGATGGTCAAAGCGGGGCTCGCGGAGAATACTATTGTGCTGGCGATCCAGAACAAGCCCAGTTCTTTCGACACCAGCCCGGAAGAACTGATCCGTTTGAAAGAACAGGGCGTCTCGCAGGTAATTCTGAATGCCATGCTGAACGCTTCCAATCCGGCGCCGGCGGCGCCGGCTCCGGCTCCGTCCGAACCCCCGCCGGCGGCCCAGCAGACGCAATCGGATCAAAGTCCCGAGGGGGTCTGGGTGGAATTCTACGGAGTCTGCCGGAGGGGAGAGATGGTGGTGTTCAAACCGACCATCTACGCCAACCAGGCCGAGTTGGCGCGCCTGGCGTGCAACACGTACTTTTACGTCGCGGCAGTGCCCGGAACCTACAAGTTCTGCGCCACCAAGGGCAAGTGCGTGACGGCGGCCATCGGTTCCAAAGGACCATACTACTTCCGCATTCTGCCGACCACCATCAGCTACAACATCGCCCAGGTGGATTCCTCGGTAGCCCAGGACGAGATCCAGGACCACGGTGCGGCCGCGCTGGACCTAAGACGGGTTCTGGCCCCCAAAATGGTTACCGTGAACACCGACGTCTCGCCCCCCGAGTTCGTGCCGCGACAATAGGGTCCGTCCCACGCACACGCCGGCGAGCGGACGTGTTATAGGAGTGGAATGCCCCACACCCTCATCATCGGCTACGGCAATCCGCTCCGCGGCGACGATGGCTTTGGCTGGCACGCCGCCCTGCGGTTGCGGGACCTCATCCACGATGCCGGCGTCGAAATCCTGGCCGTCCACCAACTCACCCCCGAGCTGATGGAACCGGTCAGCCGCGCCCGCCGCGTGATCTTCATCGATGCGGCGGTCGGGGACGATCCCGGCAAGATGACCGTGGCGGCCTTGGGGACCACTGGCGGCCCGGCCCCTGTATTCACGCATTTCGCCACTCCCGCCGCCCTGTTGGAGGGCGCCCGGTCGCTCTACGGCGCGCGTCCCGAAGCGTTTCTGATTTCCGTCGTGGGTCTCGATTTCTCGATAGGCGCGGAACTTTCGGAGCCTGCCCAACGCGCGCTGGAGTCGCTGGCCGGCCCGAAGATCCGCGAACTGATTGCCGGCGCTCCGCCCTGAGGTGCAACCAAGGGGTGTGATTACTCATCATAATGGAGATGGGGTTTACACTCCCGCTTATAAGGAATCTTCAACGATGTCAACACTAGAGGTTTCGCCGCTGGCGCCTGTTTCGGGCCAAACGAGCCAACCTGTCATCAACGATTTCAGCATCCAGGTCGCCACCATTAACGGCTCCGGCAGCCAGACTGCCAATACCGTCCTGATGCGCGCCCTCTTTCAAATGGGCATCCCCGTTTCCGGGAAGAACATGTTCCCGTCCAATATCGCCGGGCTGCCTACATGGTTCACCATCCGCGCCAGCAAGCACGGCTACGTCGGCCGCCGCAAGGAAGTGGATTTCCTGGTGGCCATGGATCCCGAAACTGCGCGGGAAGACGTCATGCAGCTCGCGAGCGGCGCCGCCGTGGTCTATGACGCGCCGTTGAAGCTCAACGAGCTGCGCGGCGATCTCCATTTTTATCCCGTGCCGTTCGATAAACTGGTGGCGCCGTGTTGTCCCGAGGCCCGGCTGCGCAAGCTGGTCCGCAACATGATCTACGACGGCGTGCTGGCGCAATTGCTCTCCATCGAGATGGAGCAGGTCCACGCGGCGCTGGTGAAGCAGTTCGGCAAACGCAAGGCGAAAGCCGCCGATATGAATTGGGGCGCGTGCCAGGCGGGTTTCGATTACGCCGCCGCCACCTTCACCAAGACCGACCCCTTCCGCGTCGAGCGCATGAACGAAACCGCCGGCAAGATCATCATCGACGGCAACTCGGCCTGCGCGCTCGGCGCCATGTTCGCCGGCGTGACGGTGGTGACGTGGTATCCCATCACGCCCTCGTCGTCGCTGGTGGAATCGCTGATCGGCTACATGAAGCGCTTCCGGCGCGATCCCGAAACCGGCAAAGCCACCTACGCCATCGTGCAGGCGGAAGACGAGCTGGCCTCCATCGGCATGGCGCTGGGCGCGGGCTGGGCGGGCGCGCGCTCCATGACGGCCACCGCGGGCCCCGGCATCTCGCTCATGTCGGAATTCATCGGCCTGGGCTACTACGCGGAGATGCCCGCCGTCGTCTTCAACGTCGAGCGCGTCGGCCCCTCCACCGGCCTGCCCACGCGCACCCAGCAGGGCGACATCCTGACCACCGCCATTCTCTCGCACGGCGACACCCGCCACCCCATGTATTTTCCCTGCTCCCCCGAAGAGTGTTTTTCCATGGCGATTGAAGCCTTCGACCTGGCCGAGCGCTTCCAGACCCCGGTCTTCGTCATGACCGACCTCGACCTGGGCATGAACAACTGGATGGCCGGCGCGTTTGAGTACCCCGAACAACCCATCCGGCGCGGCAAGGTGCTGACCGCCGAAGATCTGAACAAGCTGGGCGGTTTCGCGCGCTACCGGGACCTGGACGGCGATGGCGTCGGCTACCGCACGCTTCCCGGCACCAACCATCCCGCCGCGGCCTATTTCACGCGCGGCAGCGGCCACAACGACAAGGCCCAGTACAGCGAGCGCGAGAACGATTACATCGACAACATGGACCGCCTGGCGCACAAGTTCGAGACCATGCGCCAGCACGTTCCCGCGCCGGTGGTCCAGATCGCCGAGAAGGCCAAGATCGGTTTCATCGCCGTGGGAACCTCGGATTACGCCGTGCGCGAAGCCTGCGACCAGTTGAAGAGCGACTACGATATCGAGGCCAGCTACCTGCGCCTGAAGGCGTATCCGTTCACCCCGCACTTACTGGATTTCATCCGCCGCCACGAGCGGGTCTACGTGGTGGATCAGAATCGCGACGCGCAGTTACTGGGCCTGATGCGCCTGGAACTGGACGCCGATTTGATCGCGAAACTGCGCAGCGTAACCTACTATGGCGGCCTGCCGCTGGACGCGCGCACGGTCACCGAAGATGTCGCCGGACAGGAGGGCAAATGAGCACGACCGCGACGCCTCCGCCCAAGAAGGTCAATCACATCGGGCTGGAGGTTATCAACTACAAGGGCGCCAAGACCACGTTGTGCGCCGGCTGTGGCCACAATGCCATTTCCGAGCGCCTCATCGAGTGTTTCTACGAGCTCGGCGTGGAACCTTGGACCGTGGCAAAGTTCTCGGGAATCGGCTGCTCCTCGAAATCGCCCGCCTATTTCCTGGGCCTCTCGCACGGCTTCAACAGCGTACACGGCCGCATGCCCGCCATCGCCACCGGCGCGATCCTGGCCAACCGCAACCTGCTCGGCCTGGGCGTCACCGGCGACGGCGACACGGCCTCCATCGGCCTCGGCCAGTTCATGCACCTGGTGCGCCGCAACATGCCCATGATCTACGTCATCGAGGACAACGGCGTCTACGGCCTGACCAAGGGGCAGTTTTCGGCCACCGCCGACCTGGGCTCGACGCTCAAGACCGGCGTGCACAACGATCTGCCGCCGTTCGATTGCTGCGCCCTGGCGCTCAGATGGGGCGCAACCTTCGTGGCGCGTTCCTTCAGCGGCGACAAGAAGCAGCTTCAGGCCATTCTCAAAACCGCCATCGCGCACCGCGGCCTCTCCGTGGTCGACGTGATTTCGCCCTGTGTCACCTTCAACGACCACGAGGGTTCCACCAAGAGCTACAGCTATGTGAAGGACCACGAAGAGATCCTGCAAGACTTGGATTTCGTCCCGTCATTCGAAGATATTTCAGTCGAGATCCCGGACGGCGCGGTGATGGACGTTCGGATGCATGACGGCTCCCACCTGCGCATCCGCAAGCTCGGCCGCGATTTTGACCCCACCGACCGCATGGCCGCCGCCGCCATGCTGGAATCCGCCGACGCCAAAGGCGAAGTAGTCACCGGCGTGTTGTATGTGAACACCGAGAAGCCCACCTTCATCGACCTATTGAACATGGTAGACGAGCCGGTCGGCACCCTCCCGCAATCGAGAACCCGCCCCCCGAAAGCGGCGCTCGATGAAGTGATGGAAGAGTTGCGTTAGCTCCGTAGGAGCGTCAGACCATAGCCCACGGCGCAAGCCGTGGGAATAAGCGCGGAAACGATTCAGCCCCCGGAGGGGCGTAAGAATTCTTCTCGTGCCAGATCTTACGCCCTGTTCCGGAGCTTTTCCAACCGTTCATCCCATTCCCAAGGCTGACGCCTTGGGCTATTCTCTTTCGCCCTAATGGGCTCGACTCCAAAGTTCGAAGGGGGGTTCGAACCCCCTTCGAACCCTACTGCCCATTGGGAGATCATATTCCGTGCAATCTGTGCCGCACCAAACTAATGGCACGCGTCTGATTTTGAAATTCTTCCGATAACTCGCCCCGATCTACTCACTCGGTGTGGTCCAACACGGCCGGCACGCATCGTCGGCTGCACCACCTCACTGCACCGACACCGTCACGCCCTTCTGGCTCGTGTTCCCGCCAACTGACACCAGGATCGGCAAGTCACCCGACGGCGCGTTGGCCGGGATCTGCACGTTGAGTTGCATCATTCCCGCCACCAGCCCCGGCGCCTCCCCGGCGTACACATAGAGCGCCGGCTGCCCGTTGATCGTCACCCCGACCGCCCGTAGCGGCGCCGGTGTCACCTGCGGAGGCGGCAGGTTGGCGTTCGTAATCGCGCCCGTGACGCTCGGCGGGCTGGTCTGCCCCTCGCCCGTCATGAACACCTGCACGATGCTGCCCTTGGCCGCTCGATTCCCCGGCCCGTTCACGCTGTTGTCCTGGTTCAGGATGGCCCCCGGCCCGCTCCCCGACGTGTTCTGCGTGAACAGCCCCGGCACCGTGGTCGTCGTGGTCAATTGGTACGCGTTGGAAGTTTGTCCCGAGTACTTGATCCACACCCCAGGGCTTGCGACGGAAGCCATCTCATATGGCACCACCGCCGACACCTGCGTGCTGCTGGCGTAAATCATTGGAGCGGCCGTGCCATTGAATAGCACCTGCACGCCGCCGATGGTGGTCGCCAGAGCTTGCCGTTCGATGGGTCCGTGGTGGCGTATGCCGCGGTGGCCGGTCCGATGGCTGTGCCAAAGAGGGTAACCAACTCGCCTGGGGAAACCGCCCCGATGGCATAGCTCGCCGCGTTCGCTACGCCCATGATGGTGGGTAGCGGGGCCGTCACCGTCAGGGTTACGCTGATGATCGACGTCCCCTGCGCACCGTTCGTGCCAGTCACCGTGATCGAGCCGTTGTAGGTTACAGGATTCAGGCCAGCCGGATTCACAGCCACGCTCAAGCTGGCGGGTGCAGTGCCGCTGGTCGGACTCACCGACAACCAGCTGCCTCCGGATGCTGAGGCCATGAACGCTGCCGCCGAGGTTGCCGATACGGTGACCGTTTGAACCGGTGGCGGGCTGCCTCCGCTCTGGTAGGCGTAGTTGAGCAGGCTGGAGCTGACGCCGATCATCGGTGTGCTACTGGTGACCGTTGCTTGGAAAGTCAGCCCATTGTCGGTGGTGTTGGGAATATCATAAAGAATCAATGTGCCGCCGTTTGTAATGACCGGAGAGCTATTCCACCCTACTACACCATACACTCATGGATTGAGTGGTCTTAAAGAACTTAACATGGTCCATGCATTAGAAGAAGGGTAATTGTTAGTATTAATTCCGCCTCCGCCAACGCTGCGAATGCCAAAGTATATTTCCACAGTGCCGGTATTAGCAGCGCCGGGGGGCAAGTTATCCGAAAAACCCGTATTTACAACGCCAATTTGTGTTTGAGCGGGTACCGTGAACTGAAAAGTGCCAACTGTTGAGATTGAAATGGACACCGAATCATCGGCGATGTAGTATCCATAGGGCTGAGACTGACGGTTGGCCGTTTTGCCAGTTGTCATCACAGCAATGGCAGCATTCGTAAATGCCTGCGCGCCAATCGTCCCGCTCCCGGTAAATCGGAACGTGCATGTGAGCGTTTGCGCACTGGAGGGGATAACGCTCGCCATGAGCGCCAGCGTTATAACACGCGCTGGAGCCAAAATGCGTCTCAACGCCATCTAATCTCCTTTCGTTAGCTACATAGCGCCGCTCACCAGGAACAAGGAAGTCGTCAGCACACGAGAGCGGAGCCTGATGATCCTGGCCGGAATCTCCATTTTGGGATCCCGGGCCCCGATTGACTATACACCGAGCCGCCATTCTTGGAAGAAGTTTCGGGGGGGGCGTGTCGGGAGTTTCGGAGACAGGCTACGCCTCCCCAGTCGCTTAGCCGCTGGCGTTCGGTAGGTTCGTTGCCTCTAAATTGGCGAAATGGGGAACGGCGGTGGCTGGAGGGACGTGTATCGGTTCTACGCTGCGTCTGAAACAGCGTCCGCCGGCGGCAGGCCGCCCCAGATCAATACGTCGGGGCAGAGATCCGCGCCGCCCGGCCACACCAAGGTCCCTGCCTCAACCCGAAACTCCCGAAACCGCTCCGGACTACTGCGAATATCGGCAAAGACCGGCCCCATGAGGTATTCCGCCAGGTCGCGCTCGATTACCCGGCCATCTGTCAGCCTGAGTCGATCGCGGTAGCCGTCGAGGGGTGCGGCCTCCTGAATGCGTACTAAGGTCATGCTGCCTTCATCACTTGAGCTTCCGCGGGATGCACTCGTCGAGGAGAATCTTCATCCAAGGTGGCCGGCGAGTACGGAGATGGCAAGTTCCAACGCGGCGATGGCAGCTTCACGGGCAACGGTCGGGAAGTCGTCGATGAACTCGTCCAGGGTTTGACCGCCCTCCAGGTAGTCCAGTAACGCCTGAAAAGGTACTCGCGTGCCGCGGAAGACTGGGGTTCCGCCGAGAACATCGGGGTCTTTCACAATCACTTCGCCGGCGAGATTCACGCTGCGCGCCTTGGAGCCGGTTGCCCTCAACATCAGTTTACTCTCAACGGGGCCGAGTAGCGGAAGTTCGACAGAAGAAGAAGCCCCCGGAGACTTCGCGGTATCGTAGGAGCATGAGTGCCGCCACCGCGCTCGACGGTTTCCTGGACCCCTTGGGCCGCTGCCTGGACGTTGAGTCGGCTCGCCGCGTTGTCGAATTGCGCGTCGCTCCGCCCGTGCAGCGGCGCATCGACACGCTCGCCGAACGGGCCAATGACGGCGTGCTTACCAGCGACGAAGCCGCCGAGTACAAGGCGCTGATCGACACCGCGGACTTCATCTCAATCCTTAAGATCAAGGCCCGCCAACACCTGCGCCCGATTTGCATGTGACCCGATGAATGCTGCCACGCGAGACTTCGTGCGGCGTCCGGATGACCAACCGCCGATTCACCCGCCTAACCGATGCGCTCCCAAAGAAGATCGAAAACCACGCGGCAGCCCGGTGGCGCCACCACCTGCCGTGTACGACCGCGCTACTTCAAGGAGGCGCTGACCTTGACGCGGTATTCTGCCGCCTTCGCTAGGATCGCGGCTTCGTCCAGGGTGAGGATTTTGGCGTCGCGCACCACCGGTTTGCCGTTGACCATTACGTCGCGGACGTCTTCGGCCTTTAACGCGTAAACCATCTGCGAGATGACGTTGTATAACGGGACGGCGTTGGGGCGGTCGAGGCGGACCATGATCAGGTCGGCGCGCTTGTTGGGTTCGAGGGAGCCGATTTCCTTTTCCATGCCTAGCACGCGCGCGCCGCGAATGGTCGCCATCTCTAATGCGGTGGTGGCGGGCAATACCTGGGGATCGAGCGCGGTCACCTTGGCCAGCTTGGCGGCCAGATCCATCTCCTCGAACATATTGAAATCGTTGTTGCTGCCGGCGGGGCCGTCGGGGCCCAGGCCTACATTGATGCCCAGCGCCAACATGCGCACCACGGGCGCCACGCCGCTCCCCAGTTTCATGTTGCTCGAGGGACAGTGCGCTACACCTACGCCGCGCGCCTTCAGAATCGCCATGTCGGCCTCGTTGACCCATACGCAATGGGCGGCCACGGTTCGGCCGGCGAATACACCCAAGCTATCCAAGACCTTGGTGGGCGTCATGTGGCGCTGCGACAGGGCGTCGTCGGTTTCCTTTTTGGTTTCGGCCAGGTGAATGATCAACGGGGCGTTGTACTTGTTGGCAAGGGCGCGCGCGGCCTTCAGGGTGGCGTCGGAATTGGTATAGAGCGCGTGCGGGGCGACGGCGGGCACGACTAGCGGGTCGTTGCGGAAACGCGTGAGATAGCGCTCGGTGAACTTGAGGGCGTCGGCGGGGGTCTTGGCGTCGGGGACGGGGAAGCCGATGATGGTCTCGCCCAACACGCCGCGCATGCCGGCCTCTTTGGCCACTTCCGCCACCACGTCCTCGAAGTAGTACATGTCGGTGAAGGTGGTGGTGCCGCCCAGCAGCATCTCGAGGCAGCCGAGGCGGGTGCCCCAGCGCACGAACTCGGGGGAGACGTTTTTGGCTTCCGCCGGGAAGATGTACTTTTCGAGCCAGACCTGGAGCGGCACGTCGTCGACGATTCCGCGGAAGAGCGACATGGCGGCGTGCGTATGGGTATCGATCAGGCCGGGAGCGAGGATGGCGTCGGGACGGTCGAGGCGCTGACGGGGCTGGAAGCGGGCGTCGATATCGGCTTTGGCGCCGACGGCCACGATGCGGTCGCCGCGAATGGCCACGGCGCCGTTCTCAACGACGCGGTGCTGCGCGTCTTCGGTAATGACATACCGGGCGCTCCAGATCCAGTCGGCGGGCCCAGAGGGCGCCCCGCCGGCCAGGGTGAGGACGAAGAGGAAAAAGCTACAGATACGAAACATCGAAGGGCTTCGGGAGAAGATCTTTGAGACGATAGGTTTCGGTTTTGCCGCGCGGGTTCACCAGAACGATCTCGATGTCGCCGCAAAATTCCCAGAGGATCTGGCGGCAAGCGCCGCAGGGCGGGGTGAGGCGGTCGGTATCGGCGGCCACGGCCACGCGGCGGAACTTGCGGACGCCCTCGGAAATGGCTTTGAATACGGCCACGCGCTCGGCGCAGACGGTGAGGCCGTAAGTGGCGTTCTCGACGTTGCAGCCGGTATGGATGCGGCCGGCGGTATCTTCGATGGCGGCGCCGACGCGGAATTCGGAATAGGGCGCGAAGGCGTTTTCGCGGGCGGCGATCGCGGCGGCGAGCAATGCGTCGGGCAAGGCTAAGGCTCCAGTTTGGGCAGCAGCGCCTTTAGAAAACGCACCAGCGTATCCCGCACCATGGCGCCGGTCTCGAGCACTTCCTCGTGACTGATTTTCTGTAGCGGAATGACGCCGGCCGCCATGTTGGTGACGCAGGAGATGGCCAGCACCTTCATGCCCATGTGGTTGGCCACAATCACTTCGGGCACGGTGGACATGCCCACCACATCGGCGCCGATGGTGCGCAGGTAGCGGATTTCAGCGGGGGTCTCGTAACTGGGCCCGAGCATGGCGGCGTACACGCCTTCGGGTATAAAGACGCACAGTTCCTCCGCCACGAGCTTGGCGGCCTCGCGGTAGTTGCGCGAGTAGGCTTCCGACATATCCGGGAAGCGCGGCCCGAGCGAATCGTCGTTGGGCCCCGCCAATGGGTTCGAGCCTTGGAGATTGATGTGGTCGGAAATGAGAACCAGGCCGCCGCGTTCGAGCGCCAGGTTGATGCCGCCGGCGGCGTTGGTGAACACCATGGAGCGCACGCCGATGGCGCCGAGCACACGCACGCCGTAAGTCACCTGGGCGGGCGAATAGCCTTCGTAGAGGTGGGCACGCCCGGCCATCACCGCGACGCCGAGCGCGCCGAGCTTGCCGACGGTCAGCTTGCCCGCGTGGCCCACGGCGGTGGAGGCCGGCCAGCCGGGAATCTCGCTGTAAGGGATGTCCGTCCGCTCGGTCAACTCGCCGGCGAATGCGCCGAGGCCGCTGCCCAGCACCACGCCGATGGACGGGCGCAGCGGCGTGCGCTCTTCAATATAGCGTTTGGCTTCTTGGATCATAGCAACATCCCCGCAATGCAGGCCGACATGAAGTTGGCCATGGAGCCGGCGGCAACCGCGCGGAGTCCCAATCGCGCCAAATCCGACTTGCGGTTGGGCGCCAGCGCGCCGATGCCGCCGATCTGGATGGCGATGGAGCTGAGGTTGGCGAACCCGCACAGGGCGTAGGTGGCGATGGTGAAGGACCGCGGATCGAGCGTCTTCTGCATCGGCCCCAGTTGGACAAACGCGACAAACTCATTGGTGATCAGGCGCGTGCCCAGCAGGTCGCCGATGGCCGAGGCGTCGTGCCAGGGCACGCCCATGATCCAGGCGACGGGCGCGAAGACAATGCCGAAGATTTTTTCGAGCGACTCGGGCAGCCAACCGAGGTAGGGCAGCGTGTGGGCCCAGTGGAGCATCCCGTTGAGCATAGCAATCAGGGCCAGAAACGCGATCAACATGGCGGCGATGTTCAAAACCAGGCGCAGCCCATCTCCCGCGCCCTGGGCCGCGGCGTCGATGACGTTCACCGCGGTATTCTCGACCTGGATATCGACCTTGCCCTCGGTGGCGGGCTTTTCGGTCTCCGGGATGAATATCTTGGCCAGCATGATGGTGGCCGGCGCGGTCATGATCACCGCCGTCAGCAGGTGGCGGATCTCGACGTGCCCCACGATGACGTAGGCCGCCATCACGGCCCCCGAAACATGCGCCATGCCGCACGTCATCACGGTGAAGAGCTCGGATTCCGTCAGGCCCGCCAGGAACGGCTTGATGGTGAGCGGCGCTTCGGTCTGGCCCATGAAGATGCTGGCGGCCACGTTGAGCGACTCCGCGCCGCTGACGGCCATCACCTTCTGCATGGCCACGGCCATGGCGCGCACCACCACCTGCATAATTCCGAGGTAATACAGAATCGAGAAGAACGACGCGATGAAAATGATGATGGGCAGCACCTGGAAGGCGAAGATGACGCCCATCGCGTCGCTATCGGCCAACTTCCCGAAGACGAAGGCGCTGCCTACGTTGGCGTACGCGAACAGCGACGCGACGCCCGAGCTAACGGCGCGCAGCACCTGGCTGAACGGGGTCTTGAGGACCAGCAGCGCGAAGGCAAACTGCAAGCCGAGGCCCCAGGCAACGGTGCGCAAGCGAATGGATCGTTTGTGCGTGGAGCACAGCCAGGCGAACGCCAGGATGACGACGAGGCCGAGGAAGCCGGTATAGCGGCCCATTTTACCCCACTACTTCCAGAATCAGTTCCCGCTCCTCGGGCTTTTGGGCGGAGATGCGGAAAGCGTCTTCCACCATCTCGGCGGCCTCTTCCACGCGGTCTTCCTTGGTGTAGTAGAGGCGGCACAGCACGGAGCCGGCGTCCACCTTTTCGCCGGCCTTGACTTCGAGGATGATGCCCACGGCGGGGTCGATGGCGTCCTCTTTCCGGTCGCGGCCGGCGCCGATCATGTTGGAGGCCGAGCCGATGTCCTGGGCGTCGATGGAGCTGACGTAGCCGCCGCGGGGCGAAGCCACCTCGCGCATGCCGGTGGCGTTGGGAAGCAGCTCGAACTTGTCGAGGGCCTGCGGATTTCCGCCCTGCGCCGCCACCACTTGCTTGAACTTCCTGTAGCCCGAGCCGTCCACCAGCTTTTCCTCGGCCAGGCGGCGCGCATCTTCGAGCGAAGCGACCTTCTTGCCGAGAAAGATCATGCGCGCGGCCAGCTCGATGGAGAGCTTGGTGAGATCGGTGGGGCCGGCGTTTTGCAGCGTCTGCGAGGCCTCCATCACTTCGAGGGCGTTGCCGACGGCGTAGCCCAGCGGCTGGCTCATATCGGTGATGAGGGCTTGCACGCGCTTGTCCATGCGGCGGCCAATGCCCACCATCATCTGCGCCAGGCGGCGGGCGTCGACCTGCTTTTTCATGAAGGCGCCGCTGCCGACTTTGACGTCGAGCACCAGCGCGTCGACGCCCTCGGCCAGTTTCTTCGACATGATGGAGGAGGAAATCAGGGGAATGGATTCCACGGTGGCGGTGACGTTGCGCAGGGCGTAGAGTTTGCGGTCGGCGGGCGCCAGCCGGTCGGTCTGGCCGATGAAGCAGAGGCCCAGTTCGGAGAGCTGTTTTTCGAATTCCTCGGCGGTGAGGCTGGTGCGGAAGCCGGGGATGGATTCGAGTTTGTCGAGAGTGCCGCCGGTGTGGCCGAGCGCGCGGCCGGACATCATGGGCACCACCACGCCGGCGGCGGCGGCCAGGGGCGCCACGATGAGGCTGGTTTTGTCGCCCACGCCCCCGGTGGAATGTTTATCCACCTTGACGCCGGGAATGGAGGACAGATCGACTGTGTCGCCGGAACGCAGCATGCATTCCGTGAGGCGGCTGACTTCGCGGTCGGACATCCCCGAAAAGAAAACGGCCATTAGAAAAGACGACATCTGGTAATCGGGAATGTCGCCGTTGGTGTAACCTTCCACCAGGAACTCGATCTCTTCAGGAGCGAGCTCTTCCCCATCGCGTTTCCGCTGGATCAAGTCAACTGTACGCATTATCAGACACTTAGGCTAGCATTCCCAGGGGTGGAAAGTAAAGGAAGGAGTTTGGGCAAGCTAAAGCATGCCCCACCACTGCTACGATAGATTCCATGACCCCTAATCAGCCCGGGCAGATGCAACGGCTGCCCATCGCCGGCGTGAAGAATCTCATTGCAGTGGGTTCCGGGAAAGGCGGCGTAGGCAAGACCACGGTAGCGGTGAACCTGGCAGTGGGCCTGGCCTCGCTGGGCTATAAGACCGGCCTGATGGACGCCGACGTCTACGGGCCCAATGTGCCCCTGATGATGGGCATCAACCGCACGCCCATGGCCTTGGGCGAGCGCATACAGCCCCTGGAACAGTTCGGCGTGAGGCTCATGTCCATGGGCTTCCTGAATCCCGGAGACAAACCGCTGGTGTGGCGCGGGCCGATGCTGCACAGCGTCATCCAGCAGTTTCTGCGCGGGGTGGACTGGGGCGATCTGGACTATCTCATCATCGACCTTCCGCCGGGCACCGGGGACGTGCAGCTTTCGCTGATACAGACGGCGCCGATCACGGGCGCGATCGTGGTGACCACGCCATCGGATGTCTCGCTCGAAGACGCGCGCAAAGCGGTTACGATGTTCCGCCAGGTGAAGGTGCCGGTGCTGGGAATCGTGGAGAACATGAGCTTCCTGAACTGCCCGCACTGCCACCAGCGCATCGACGTATTCAGCTACGGCGGCGGGCGCCGCACGGCGGAGGAGATGCAGGTGCATTTTCTGGCGGAGCTGCCGCTGGACCCGCAGGTGCGCATCGGCGGCGACACGGGCAGCCCCATCGCGCTGCGAAAGGGCGAAGGCGAGCCGTACCTGGAACTGGCGAGGAACACGGTCGAGCGCGCGCGGGAAGCGGCCCAAGAGACGGGGCCGGAGATCGAGATCGGGGAGTGAGGTCAAATATGAAGAAGGCTTCCGTTCACGACCCGCATCTCCGCTCCTCGGAACTGGTTCGCGACGCGGCCGTCACAGAACGGCGCGGCGAACCGGTGGCGGAGCTGCGGCCGGTCTACAAGAGGAAGAAAGTCAAGCTGCCCCGTATGACGGAACTTTGGGCGAAGCTCTCTAAGTTTTCCGGCGACAGCACGGATATCGTCTCCGAAGACCGCGATCGATGTATAAAGACTCGGCCTAGATTGTGACGAGACTGCCGGATTGACAGGCGAAAGCGCCTGTCCCACCAAGCAGCAGAGCCGCAACCAAACTTGAGACACCCCTCTGCGAAATGGGCGGCACAAGGTTGCCAGAGCCAGGCCGGGCCCAGAGGGCGCCCCCAATCGGCCGCAGGATATCATCCTGCCCCACAGCAGCAAATCGTCGCAGGGTGAGAGGGTTCGAGAGTGGTGTGGGACAGGCGTTTTCGCCTGTCAGCGGGAGCTACCATCCCTGTGAGGCCGCCAGCGTGACGCTCTTGCCGGAGTGGTCCAGAATGATGATCTTCCCGTTCTCGAAAGTCACGTTGTCGATCTTGCTGAATCCCTCCGGCACTTTGGTGTAGAACATCAGGAAGCGGGTCTCGATTTTCGATTTGGCCGGCAACCAGCGGAAGGTGGGCGTGCCGAATAGCGGGCTCATGGCCACCGTTTCCCGATGGGAGATATCGAACGGCTGGGTGGAAAACTCCATACCGCGCGCCGCATGGCCGTCGCCCGTGAAGTTCATCCAGCTCATGAGCCAGGGAAAATCCTCGCGCCGGAACAGGTACCCGAAGACGAGGTGTTTCTGCAACTGCAAGGCTGTTACAAATTCCAGATTACGGGCCGGGTCCAGTTGGCAACTGGCCAGGTCGAGCCAGTTATGATCCGTGGGAATCACGCGCAGGTCGGCATGGCCGCCGTCATTGGTGGGGGCCATGGGCCAGGTGAAATCCCGGCCGTAGACCAGGTGCCCTGGAATGTCTCCGGGCTTATAGGGGCGGACGCGACAGTTAGTAGCCGGCATATCGACCACGACTTGGCCTTTCTGCATAAACGGAGGACCAATGGTGGCGTGTTCGGCCCAGGAAATGGGCCGGCCCACGGAGAGCAGGCTTTCCAGGCGGCTGGTGACGCGGACCACGCTTTCGCCGTCGGCCAGCTCGATGGTCCGAGTGAGTACTTCCCGCGCCAGCGGCAGCGTGGCCTCAATGACGACTGAGTGCACCGGGCCGGATGCATGAGTGGCGACGATCCTGAAGATTTGCTTGCCGGCTTCGCCGTGAAAGGGCATGCCCAGAGCCGCCTCCTCCGGAGAGGGAGCGCCGAAACCGTCCAGCGCGAGCATGTGAGGGACCGTGCCAAACGGGCTGAGAGGCTCACCATCGCGCAGCACAAGTCTGATGAAGCTGCCGCCATTGGCCAGGGTGGTAAGTTCGATCTTGTCGTTGGCGAGCACGATGGGGATGGGCGCCGAGGCTGGCGATCGGCCGCTTACAGGCGCATACGTCTTGCTGAAACCGTTCCGAGTGTTAGTCACGGTGAAAGTTCCATTGGATTCCGCCGACAGCTTGATCGACTTATACTCGTCGGCGGGTCCCAGGTTGGCGATGAAATCGTCCGGCGGATTTGTATTCCCGGTCCCGTTGGCCGAGTAATGGACCTGCCAGATGTCTTGGAGGCCGGGGGTGGCGCGGAGAATCGGCCAGGTTTGCGGGTCGGCGCCCTTGGTCGCGCCATTGCCCATGATGGCCCCTCGCGGGCGCAGCGCGCCGATCAACTCGGGGGCGATCCCCTTGAACTGGCCGTGCACATTGACGTGATACACGTCCACCGTGCCAATCAAGTTGTTGGGACAAACCAGCTCGTGACTGTGGTGGGCTTCCAGGTCCGCGAGGTCTAACATGCGGAACTTACCAAAAGTAATCAGCAGGCCGACGGAGAGGTTGTCTTCCACGTCTCTCTCAAGCAAGGGCTGCTGGGGATAAGTGGAGCAGAGGGGATTGGGCGCGCCAGCACCGGGGAGCGGCTGCTGGATGAACTTCCCCGCCGCGGCCACCACCTCGACATCCACTCCCTCGAGCGGAATCTTGTCACCGGGCTTGAGTACCGTATGACCGACCTTGCGGCGAACCGCGTCGTAGGCTTTGAACCACTCCGGCTGAGGATCCGCAATGTCGCCGTGATCGTAGATATGGCCGATGGGGAAGCGAGCCGCCAGCGCCGGAACGTCTCCACGGTGATCGACATCGAAATGCGAGATCAAAAGGTAGTCGATGCGGCGCAGACCGGCGGCCTTGACAGCTTCCAGAATTCGATCGGTCGATGCCGGCCGGTTGTCGAACGCGGGCCAGCCGACATCGACGAGCAGCGACTCCCCAGAGGGAGAAACGAACAGGACACACTTGCCGCCCTCGACATCGACGGTATACACGTCGAGGGTGTTGGCGGCCGCGAGGGCGGAGGCGAGAAACGTCAAAAGCAGACCGACGTTGAGGAGTCGCATAGCTTCCCTTTTACCGCTTGTGGGGCAGCTTGGCAAGCTGCGCGCCGGTTGGCAGCCGGCGGGTTGCCAAGCCGCCCCAGATTTCCGATCTGCCCCGCATAGCGGCGAGCCGCAAACGGTGTTGGCGATTCTCCGCGGTCGTGGCGGGCGCGTCCAAGGGCGGCAGGCGGATTGACAATCCGCCGCAGGTTAAAAACCTGCCCCACCATTCGTCGCGGCGCGCGAAGAATGTGATGGATAGTAGTGCAGGGCGTTACCCAGCCACGGGCGCTTCCGCTATTTGCTTCTTGCTTCGCTTCCAGCCTTGCACGCGCGCCTGCAGCGCGGCCATGTAGGTGTAGAAAACGGGGGTGAGGTAGAGCGTCACGAGCTGCGAAAACAGCAGCCCGCCCACTACCACCAGGCCGAGCGGCTGGCGGGCCTCGCCGCCGGCGCCGTAGCCGAGCGCAATGGGGACGGCGCCCAGCATGGCCGACATGGTGGTCATCATGATGGGGCGGAAACGGATCAGGCAGCCTTCGTAGATGGCGTCGCGGGGGGCCAGGTCGTGCTGGCGTTCTGCTTCCAGGGCGAAATCGATCTGCATGATGGCGTTCTTCTCCACAATGCCGATCAGCATGATGAGGCCCACGAACGCATAGATGTTCAGGTCGATGTGGAAGAGAAACAGCGTCATCAGCGCGCCGAAACCGGCGGAAGGCAGGCCCGAGAGAATGGTGATGGGGTGGATGTAACTCTCGTATAGAATACCGAGCACGATGTAGACCACGGCGATGGCGATGATGAGCAGCACCCACAGGTTTCCGAGGGAACTCTGGAAGGCCTTGGCCGCGCCTTGGAATTGCGTGCCGATGGTGGCCGGCAGCTCGCGGCCGGCAAGCTCCTGGATGCGTTTGACCACCTCACCCAGGGACGCGCCCGGCTGGAGGTTGAACGAGATGGTGGCCGAGGGAAGCTGGCCGTAATGGTTGATGGTCTGCGGCCCGGTTTCGGTAACCACGTGGGCCAAGGTGTCGAGCGGAATCAGTTTGCCGTTGCTGTTCTTGAAATAGAGCAGCGAGAGCGCGCGCGGATCGGCCTGGTACTTGGGCTCGAGTTCCAGCAGCACTTTGTATTCGTTCACGGAACCATAGATGGTGGAGACCCAGCGCGGGCCGTACGCGTCGTAGAGGGCGTTCTCGATCAAATTGGCGTTTACGTTCATCACCGCAGCTTTGTCGCGGTCGATGGTAACGTCGACCTGCGGCGTCTGGACGGCCACGTCGCTGGCCACATCCTCCACGCCCGGCACTTGCTCCACCTGCTTCAGGAGCCTGGCCGTATCGGCGTACAGTTCGGCCTTGTCCGGCGTCTGCATCGAGAACTGGTACAGACTCTTGGTGACCTGTCCGCCGATCTGGATGGTGGGGGGATTCTGCAGGTAAGATTTCATGCCCGCCAGGCCGGCCAGCTTGGGACGCAATTCCTTGATGATGTCGTTGACGCCCAAGCGCCGCTTACCGCGCGGCTTCAGGTGCACCACCAGTTCCCCATAGTTCGGCCCGCCCAGATTGGAGGCGGTGGTGCCGCCCACGCTGGCCATCAGCGAATCCACATTGGGGTCCTTCGACACCAGGTCGGCGATCTTCTGCTCGTAGTCCACCATCTGGTAGTAAGAAGTCCCCTGCGCGGCTTCGGTGTAGACCTGCATCTGGTCGGTGTCCTGGTCCGGAATGAAGCCCTTGGGAATGGTCACGAACATATACAGAGTGGCGGCCAGAACCAGCGCCGAGACGGCCATGGTGACCGGGCGGTAGCGGAGCACCCATGTTAGGGACCGGTCGTAGACGTGCAACATGCCGTCGAAGAACCGCTCGGTTGCGTAATAGAACCAGCTCCGCTTCTCCTCGTGCGCCGAGCGCAGGAAGCGGCTGCACAGCATGGGCGTGAGGGTCACAGAAACCACACCGGAGATCAGGATGGCGACGCAAATGGTGATGGCGAATTCCTTGAACAGGCGGCCCAGCACGCCGCCGAGAAACAGCACCGGGATGAACACGGCGGCCAGCGACAGCGTCATGGATACGATGGTGAAGCCGATCTCGCCCGAGCCTCTCAGCGAGGCCTGCAAGGGCTGCTCGCCCAACTCGATGTGCCGGACAATGTTCTCGAGCATGACGATGGCGTCGTCCACCACGAACCCTATGGAAAGGATCAGGGCCATCATCGAGAGATTGTCCAGGCTGAAGTTGAGAAGGTACATCACGGCGAAGGTCCCGATGATGGAGAAAGGCAGCGCCAGGCTGGGAATGATGGTGGCGGACAGGTTTCGCAGGAACAGGAAAATCACCATGACCACCAGTCCCAGCGTCAAAACCATGGTGAACTCCACGTCGCGGTACGACTCGCGGATGGTGTCGGAGCGGTCGTACAGAATGTCCATGTGGACCGAGGGAGGAATCTCCGCCTGGAACACCGGCAGCAGGTTCTTGACGCCGTCGGTCACCTCGATGGTATTGGTTCCGGGCTGGCGCTGAATGGCCAGGACGATGGCGCGGCTGTGCTGGTTATGCGCGTAGAACCAGGATGCCGTCTTGTCATCCTCGACGCTGTCGATGATGGTGCCCAATTCTTCCAACCGCACCGGCGAGCCGTCGCGGTAAGCCACCACCACGGGACGATAGGCCGCGGCGGACATCAACTGCCCGCTGGCTTGCAGGGTGAAGGCGCGTTGCGGACCGATGATGGCGCCGGTGGGCAGGTTCACATTCCAGTTGGTCAACGCGGTTTGGATCTCGTTGATGCCGATTTGGCGGGAAGCCAGGGCGTGCGGGTCCATCTGCACGTGCACGGCGTACTTCTGGGCGCCCAGAACCTGCACCTGGGCCACGCCGGAGATCATGGAGACGCGCTGCGCCAGGCGCGTCTCGGCGTATTCATCCAGGGTCCACAGGGGCAGCGTGGGCGAGGTCAGGGCGATGTAGAGGATGGGCTGGTCGGCGGGGTTCACCTTGGTGAAGGTGGGCGGCGTGGGCATGCCCAGGGGCAGCAGGCGGGAGGCTTGGGTGATGGCCGCTTGGACGTCCACGGCGGCACCGTCGAGCTTGCGCGCGAGGTCGAATTCGAGGGTGATCTGGGTGCTGCCGAGCGAATTCGTGGAAGACATGGAATTCAACCCGGCGATGGTGGAGAACTGGTTTTCGAGCGGGGTGGCCACGGCGGCGGCCATGGTTTCGGGGCTCGCTCCGGGCAGGCTGGCGGTGACCAGGAGGGTGGGCAAGTCGACGTTGGGCAGATCGCTCACCGGCAGGGCGCGGTAGGCGACGGCCCCAAACAAGGCGATGGCGGCCATCAGCAGGCTGGTGGCGATAGGCCGCTCGATGAAGGTCTGGGAGATGTTCATGAGGGTGTCACCCGTTCAGGCCTCGCCACAAAAGAAATGGGCAAGCTAAAGCATGCCCCACCAGGTGGGGCATGCTTTAGCTTGCCCATGGCCCGCTTGCGGGCGATCTTTTCACGACGGTTGTAGGTTGACATGCGTCAGTCTCCCGCCTGCATGACGGGGGACAAGGCTCGGGGAGATTTCCAGGCATTCCATCGTTCCACAATCGCCGCCATATAGGTATAAACCACGGGAGTGAGATACAGGGTCATCAACTGCGAAAAGGCCAGGCCGCCGACCACGGCCATGCCCAGGGGCCGGCGCGTCTCGCCGCCCGCGCCGTAGCCGAGCGCGATGGGAAGGCCGCCGAGCAGCGCCGACATGGTGGTCATCATGATGGGGCGGAAGCGGATGAGGCAGCCTTGGTAAATGGCCTCGGCCGGCGGAATGTGCTCCTTGCGCTCGGCCTCGAGGGCGAAATCGATCTGCATGATGGCATTCTTCTGCACAATCCCGATGAGCATGATCAGGCCGACAAACGAGTAGATGCTGAGATCGATATGGAACAGCAGCAGGGTGAGCAGCGCGCCGAAGCCGGCGGCAGGCAATCCCGAGAGGATGGTCAAGGGGTGGACATAGCTCTCGTACAACATGCCGAGCACGATGTAGACCACGGCGATGGCCACGATGAGCAGAATCCCCATGTTCTTCATGGAATCCTGGAAGACCTTGGCGGTGCCCTGAAAGGCGCCGGTAATGTTGGCGGGCAGAGACGCCTTGGCCGCTTCCTCGATCTCCGAAGTGGCCTGGCCGAGGGAAGTGCCCGGCCGGAGGCTGAAGGAGATGGTGACGGAGGGCAGTTGGCCGGAGTGCGGGATACTCTGCGGTCCGGCGTTCTCCTCCAGCCGCGCCACGGCACTGAGCGGCACCATCTGCCCGGTGTCCGATTTGAGATAGATCATCTTCAACCCGTCGGTGTGCTGCTGAAACTGGGGGAGCATTTCGAGCAGTACCTCGTACTGGTTGGTGGGGGAATAGATGGTGGTGGAATACTCCGGGCCGAAGGCGTCGTAGAGCGACGCGGAAACCTGGCTCCAGTTCAGGTTCAAGGCGGCGGCGCGGTCGCGATCGAGGACGATGTTGACCTGCGGGTTCTTGATCTGCAGGTCGCTGTTGACTTCCAGCAGTCCCGGCAGGCGGGAGACAATGCGCTCCAGTTTGGGGGCTTCCGCGTACAGTTGTTGGGTGTCCGGCCCATACAGCGTGTAATCGTAGCTGCTCTTGGACATGCGGCCGCCCACGCGAATGGCTTGGGGAACCGTCAAGTAAACGCGCAATCCGGGGATGTTGGAAACCTTGGGGCGAATCCGGTTCACGATGTCGTTCACGGTGGCCACACGCTGGCGGCGCGGTTTCAGGTTAATCATCAGCCGGCCGGTGTTGGAGGATCCGCCAAAGCCGCCGCCGGTACTGGAGTAGAAACTCTCAACGTCCGGGTCCCGCACGACGATCTCGTCCAACCGTTTTTGGTATCGGACCATTTGGTAATAGGAAGTGCCCTGCGCGGCTTCGGTCTGGATGTTGAAGGTGTCGTTATCGGTATCCGGAATGAATCCCTTGGGCACGGCAACATACAGCCAAGCGGTGATTCCAAGGACCACGAAGAACATCGACAGCATCACCGGGCGGTGCCCCAGCACCCAGCGGAGACTGGTGCTGTAGGAACTCAGCATGCCCTGAAACACCCGCTCCAGGGCGCGGTAGAGGAACCCGTGGCCCGAGGGTTTCATTTCCCGCAGAAAGCGGCTGCACAGCATGGGAGTCAGGCTGATGGAAACCATGCCGGAAATCAGGATGGCGGTGCAGATGGTCACCGCGAACTCGCGGAACAGGCGGCCCAGAATGCCCGACATGAACAGGATCGGAATGAAGACCGCGGCCAGCGAGAGGGTCATCGCGACAATGGTGAAGCCGATCTCCTTCGAACCCGCGAGCGCCGCGGCGTACGGCTTCTCTCCGTGCTCGATGTGGCGGACGATGTTCTCCAACATGACGATGGCGTCGTCCACCACGAAGCCGATGGAGAGGATGAGCGCCATCATGGAGATATTGTTCATGCTGAAATTCAGCAGGTACATGACCGAGAAGGTGCCGACGATGGAGAACGGCAGCGCCATGGCGGGGATCATGGTGGCGGAGAAATTGCGCAGGAACAGGAAGATCACCAGGATCACCAGGGCCAGCGTGGCGGCCATGGTGAACTGGATATCCTGGAACGCTTCGCGAATGTTCTTGGAGCGGTCGCCGCGAATTCCCAGGTGCACGGTGGGGGGCATCTCGGCCTCGAAGGCCGGAATCAGAGCCCGTATTCTGTCGACCACTTCGATGGTGTTGGTGCCCGGCTGGCGCATCACCGACAGGCTGATGCCACGGGTGCCCTCGGTGCCATACTCGCCGCCGTAGATGAGGGAAATCTGCTTGTCGTCCTGCACGCTATCGATGACGTTGGCTACGTCGCGCAAGCGGACCGGAGCGCCGTTCCGGTAGGCCACGATCATGGGCCGGTATTGAGGAGCCCGCATGAGCTGGCCGTTGACCTGGACATTGTAGGCCGTGTGGGCGCCGTAGAGCGTGCCGGTGGGAAGATTGACATTCCAGTTCTGCAGGGCGGCGTCGATTTCGTTCAAACCGATCTGGCGGGCGGCCAACTTATTGGGATCCACCTGCACCCGAACCGCGTACTTGGCGGAGCCGAAGACCTGCACCTGGGCCACGCCGGAGACCATGGAAATGCGCTGCGCCACGAGGGTTTCGGCGTATTCGTCCAGGTCGGAGAGACGCATGGAGGGCGAGGTCAGAAAGAGGAAGATGATGGGCGAATCCCCCGGATTCACTTTACGGAACGAGGGTGGCGTGGGCATGCCGGGGGGCAGCAGGGGCATGGCCTCGGCAATGGCCGTCTCCACATCGACGGTGGCCCCGTCGATGTCCCGGTCAAGATTGAACTGGAGGGTGACCTGGGTGGATCCCATGGAACTGCTGGAGATCATGGAATCCAGACCGGCGATCATGGTGAACTGGCGTTCCAGGGGCGTGGCCACGGCGGAGGCCATGGTATCGGCGTTGGCGCCGGGAAGGTTGGCTGAAACGGTGAGGGTGGGATAATCGACCTGGGGCAGATCGCTGACCGGCAGGGCGCGATAGGCGATGACGCCGAACATGGCGATGCCCGCCATGATGAGGCTGGTGGCAATCGGCCGGCGAATGAAATTTTCGGAAATGTTCACGCCGAGCCCCCGCCTAGCTCCGCGACCGTCCCCCGGATGCCCCCCTGCCGTCCCGCACGACCACCCGGCTGCCCGGCGCCAACCGCAACTGGCCCTCGGTGACCACCGTCTCGCCCAGTTGGAGACCCTGGTCCACCACCATGTCCTGATCCACGCGGGCGCCGGTGGTGACGGGCCGCATCTCGACTGTCCGATCCTGTTTCACGACGTAAACAAACGAACCGTTCTGGCCGGTCTGGACGGCCTGGTTCGGAACCACGATGGCGTTTGGCTGGATGGTGAGCCGCAGGGTGACGCGCACAAACTGGCCGGGCCACAGCTTGTGATCGGAGTTTGCGAACGTGCCCTTCAGCTTGATGGTGCCGGTGGTCATGTCCACCGCGTTGTCGATGAACGTGAGCACCCCGGACTCCTCGTCGCCGGGGTTGTCCTGAGGCCCCGCGCGGACTTCGAGTTTCCGCTCCGCCATGTAGCGCTTGATGGCCGGCAATTGATCTTCGGGGACCGCAAAGGTGACGTAGATAGGCTCGAGCTGATTGATGGTGACCAGTTCCTGGCTGTTGGCCATCACCACGTTGCCCTGCTTGACGCTGAGGTTGCCCGTGCGGCCGTCGATGGGCGACCGGATGCTGGTATAGCCGAGCTGGACGCGGGCATTATCGATGGCCGCCCTGCTGGCCCCGATGTTGGCGGTCGCGCTTTCAATGGCCGCCTGGTCCGCAGCCAGCGCCTGGCTGGAGGCATCGGCGGCGGCGCGCAACTGTTCGGACTGGTCCTTGGAGACCACGCCGCCCTGGAACAATTCGGCATAGCGGGTGGCGTTCGCCTGGGTGTATTTGTTCTGCGCCGTATCGCGCGCCAGGTTGGCCTTGGCCTGGCCCAGCGCGGCCTGATTCTGCGCCAGGTTGGCGGTGGCCTGGTCCAACGCGGCCTGGAACGGCCGCGGATCGATGGTGAACAGCAGGTCGCCGGTCTTGACGTAATCTCCCTCGTGGAAGTAGACAGTGGTCAACTGGCCGCCGACCTGCGCCTTGACAGAGATCGTGGAGTAGGCTTCCACGTTGCCGATGACCTGGATTTCCACCGGGACATCCTTCTGGGAGGCGACCGCTACGGTGACGGGCACGTCGCCGGCCCCGCCGCCCTTCCTGCCGCCCCTTCCGCCTGGACCGCCGCCGGGAGCCTCCGAGGTAGATGCGCCGCCGTTCGAGCAACCGTATAAGAACAGGAGTGACACTCCGATAACGCATAGATTCCGAAGTACTTGCAGGAATTCTCTATGGTCCTGAAACCCATGGGACAACTGTATAGACATAAACCGAACTTATACCTTAAAACTGGCGGTAAACCACATACTAATGTTACCCCAATCCACCTTTAATAGCCCTTCCGAGACACATATTTTGGAACTTTTTCAGAAACCGGGCCTCCGCGGTGTATCGCCGGTGCGCGTGCAGGCCGGGAACCGGTACTTGCCGCCGGTTGCCTCTAGCGCCGGCAAAATGGAAACGCCGGTCAATCGGCCTTGGTCCGATCGGCGCCGCGGCATCGGTCGTTGTTGGTGAAGATGTCCCGCACGGAGGTCCGGGTGAGCTTGACTTGTTTAGCGTCCGCTCGACTGACCCAGAAGGCGAATGCCTTCAGATGCGCCCAGAGATCCCGCTTGACCGGGGTATCGTTCGCGCGAGTGACCCAGATGTGCTTGTCATCATAGCCGATGGGCACGGTCTGACCGGGCGCGGTCCAGGCTGCCCATGCGGGGTGGGCCCCTGTCAAGTAATTCTTCGAATTGTCCCGCCAGTTCAAAACCGGAGTCCTTTGATAGCCGACCAGGATCTTATTGTCCGCCGCGAAACAGTAATAATAGTCGCTTGGTCCGAAGAAGCAATTCGCGCAAAGAAACTCAGCGTGATCGAGCAACTGCGCTTGGGCCTGATGCCTGGGGGCTTCCGCTCCGAAAGAGGCTGGCACGGCCAGCGAGGCGGCCACGCAAACCGAGGTCCGGATAAGGGAGCGGATATGAGAAAACGAGTTCATTGTCTAATTTTACCCGGTTGCCGCGCGCGGCGGCAAGCCACTGCTCCGAAAGGGCTATCCTGGGGCGGAGGCGTTACCTTGCGGCTGGCGAATTCGTCATAATGAATGGCGTAGTTTGCCACTTTTCGACAGGCCGTTTGAATGACGACAAACACCGTAACCCCTGAATCGCTGCCGGAAATGTATCCGCCCGGCCAGTATGGACCAGTGCCGCCAGGGTCCGGCAAATCAAAGAGACGCGGACTGATCTGGGTTGTTTTCCTGCTGATCGTCGCGGGTGTGGCGGGGTACGCGGTGTGGCGTGCCGGCCAGCCGAACAGCACGCCTCGAGGCCAGGGCGGCGGCGGGGGAGGCTTTGGCGGGGGCGGCGGCCGGGGCGCGCCGCTGGGCCCGGTGCCGGTAGTAGTGACGAAGGTGGCACGCTCCAGCATCCCGGTGTATCTGAACGGGCTGGGCAACGTGACGGCTTTCTACACTGTAACGGTCAAATCGCGGGTGGACGGCCAGTTGATGAAAGTCGATTTCAACGAAGGCGATCTGGTCAAGGAGGGCCAGGTTCTGCTGGAGATAGACCCGCGGCCTTATCAGGTTCAACTGGAGCTGGCTCAGGCCACGCTGGCGCACGACCAGGCTCTGCTGGCCAACGCGAAGGTGGATCTCGACCGCTACCAGCTTCTGGTCAAGACGGACGCCATTCCGAGTCAGCAATTGGATACGCAGAAGGCGCTGGTGGCGCAATACGAAGCCACCATCAAGCAGGATCAGGCCAACATCGACAACGCCAAGCTGGAATTGACTTATTCCAAGATCACGGCGCCGATAACGGGTGTCGTGGGACTGCGCCTGGTGGATCCCGGCAACATCGTCCACGCCTCCGACGCGAACGGGATGGTGGTGATCACCCAGCTCCAGCCGATCGCCGTGCTGTTCACCATCCCCGAGGACAGCCTTCCGGAGGTCACGCAAAAGCTGCGGGCGGGTGCGCATTTGCCAGCGGATGCGTACAACCGGGACAATTCCAAGAAGCTGGCATCGGGGATGCTGGTGACCCTCGATAACCAGATCGACAGCACGACCGGCACCTCCAAGCTGAAGGCGGTTTTCGGCAACCAGGACAACTCACTCTTCCCACAGCAGTTCGTCAACATACGCCTGCTGGTGGACACGCTGACCAATCAACTGGTGGTTCCCAACGTGGCGGTTCAGAATGGCCAGCAGGGCACGTTCGTGTATGTTGTGGATGCGGATTCCAGAGTGCACCTGAAAACGGTTCAGGCAGGAATCACGAATGCGGCCTCAACCGACATTCTCAGCGGCCTCTCGGATGGGGACCAGGTAGTCATCGATGGGACCGACAGGCTGATTGAAGGCGCGGTGGTCAGGGTCCGGAAAGCCGGCGAGCTGGACAACCCGCCAGGCTACGCGCCCGGAGGCGGCGGAAACGGACGGGGCGGCCGCGGCGGCCGTGGCGGATTTAAGAAGGGTGGCGGCGACTACAAAAAGGGCCAGAGCGGAGGCGCCAGCCGGTGAGTCCCTCCCGCATCTTCATCCTCAGGCCGGTGGCAACATCCCTGATGATGGCTGGAGTGGTGCTAGTCGGGGTGACGGCCTTCCGGCAACTGCCGGTCTCAGCGCTGCCGCAGGTGGATTACCCGACCATTCAGATCCAGACGTTTTACCCGGGCGCGAGCCCGGAGGTGGTGACGTCTTCGATCACGGCGCCGCTCGAGAAACAGTTCGGCCAGGTGCCCGGACTGACGCAGATGACGTCCATCAGTTCCTTCAGCAGCTCGCTGATCACGCTGCAGTTTTCGCTGGATCTGAGCATCGACGTAGCCGAGCAGGAGGTGCAGGCCGCCATCAATGCAGCCACGACTTTTCTTCCCAACAATCTTCCGGTTCCTCCCATTTACAGCAAGACGAATCCCGCCGACGCGCCGATTCTGACGCTGGCCATTACGTCATCGACGGTGCCGCTGCCGAGAGTGGAAGAGCTGGCCGAAACGCGCATGGCGCAGAGGATTTCCCAGCTCAAGGGCGTGGGCCTGGTGAGCATCAGCGGAGGGCAGCGGCCGGCCGTGCGGGTGCAGGCGAACCCCACGGCGCTGGCATCCTATGGACTAAGCCTGGAGTCTCTGCGAACGGCGCTGAGCAGCGCCAACGTGAACCAGGCCAAGGGCAGCTTCGACGGACCGGACCAGGCCTGGACCATTAACGACAACGACCAGCTTCAGGCGGGCGCCCAGTACGGGCCGATCATCATCGCTTACCGCAATGGAGCGCCGGTGCGCATTCGCGATGTCGCCACGGTCATCGACGGCGCGGAAAACACCAAGCTGGCCGCGTGGGTGAACGCCGACCGGGCCATCGTGCTGAATATTCAGCGGCAGCCCGGGACCAACATCATCAACGTCGTCGATACCGTGCAGGGGATCCTTCCTCAAATCGAAGCATCCCTGCCGGAGGGGATCCACGTGCAGGTCATCACCGACCGCACCACCACCATCCGGGCCTCGGTGCGGGACGTCGAGTTCGAGCTGCTGCTCACCACGGTGCTGGTGGTGCTGGTCATCTTTCTCTTCCTGCGCAGCCCTTCGGCCACCATCATTCCGGGCATCGCCGTGCCGCTTTCGCTGGTGGGCACGTTCGCCGTCATGTACCTGCTGGGGTACAGCCTGGACAACCTTTCGCTGATGGCGCTGACGATTTCGACGGGTTTCGTAGTGGACGACGCGATCGTGATGATCGAAAACATCTCGCGCTATATCGAGATGGGCGAATCCGCCATGCAGGCCGCGCTCAAGGGAGCGGCGGAGATCGGATTCACCATCGTATCGTTGACCGTCTCGCTGATCGCGGTGCTGATTCCGCTGCTGTTCATGGCGGATATTGTGGGCCGCCTGTTCCGCGAATTCGCGGTGACTCTGGCGGTCACCATCATGTTTTCGGCGTTTGTCTCGCTGACGCTGACGCCCATGATGTCGGCTCGCATTCTGAGGCACCATCCGGAATCCGAGCAGGGCGCGTTGTACCGGTGGTCGGAGTGGTGCTTCGTCAAGACCATCGAAGCGTACGGCAGGATGGTCCGGGTGGTGCTGCGCCATCAGTTCCTGACGCTGATGGTGGCCGTGGGCACGCTGGGCCTCACGGTTTACCTGTACATCATCGTGCCCAAGGGGTTCTTTCCGGTGCAGGATACGGGTGCGATCCTCGGCATTTCGCAGGCGCCCGAGACGGTATCGTTTCCCGCCATGTCCAGGCGGCAGCAGGATCTGGTTCAGGTCATCCGCCAGGATCCAGCGGTTGAGAACCTCACGTCGTTCATCGGCGCCGATGGCGTGAACACGACCATGAATAGCGGCCGTATCCAGATCACGCTGAAACCGCTCGAGGAGCGGGCCGGTGTTTCGGCGGTGGATGTGATCCGGCGGCTGGCGCCGAAGGTGCAACAGGTGGCGGGCATCCAGCTCTTCATGCAGCCGGTGCAGGATCTGACCGTGGAAGACCGGATCAGCCGGACTCAATACCAGTACGCGCTGGATGCGCCCGACAAGGCGCTGCTGGATGTGTGGGTACCGCGCCTGATGGAGCGGATGAAACAGATACCCGAACTGCGGGACGTGGCCAGCGATCAGCAGAACAACGGCCTGGGACTGCTGGTCAATATCGATCGCGACACCGCGGGCCGGCTGGGCATCACGCCTCAGAACATCGACGACGCGCTCTACGACTCATTCGGCCAGAGGCAGGTATCGACGATTTATACGCAGACCAACCAGTTCCATGTGATTCTCGAAGTGGCGCCCCAGTATCAGCAGGATGCGGCGGCCCTGGGAGACATGTACGTGCCCATCGGATCGGCGTCGGCCAACCTGGCGACGACCATCGCACTGGCGGGGACGAATAGCGCGCTGACGGGCGCGGCGGCGCTGGCGCCGGCTCCGCTGAGATCGCTGACCAGAGCATCGATGATTCCGTCCCCCATTACGATCAACCACCAGAGCCAGTTCCCGGTGGTTACGCTTTCATTCAACCTGGCGCGGGGAGCGTCGCTGGGCGCGGCGGTGGAGCATATCAAGCAGGTGACGAAGGGACTGGGGATGCCGGCCAGCATCGAACCGAGCTTCCAGGGGACAGCCCGGGCGTTTGAATTGTCGCTGGCCAACGAGTTGATCCTGATCCTGGCGGCCTGCGTGACGGTGTACCTCGTTCTGGGCATATTATATGAGAGCTTTATTCATCCCATCACGATTCTTTCCACGCTGCCATCGGCGGGAGTGGGCGCGCTGCTGGCCCTGATTCTGTTCAAGAAAGATCTGGATGTCATTGCGCTGATCGGCCTCATTCTACTGATCGGGATTGTGAAGAAGAACGCCATCATGATGATCGATTTTGCGCTGCAAGCGGAGCGCAAGGAAGGGAAACGGCCGGAGGAAGCCATCTACCAGGCGTGCCTGCTGCGGTTCCGTCCGATCATGATGACCACCATGGCCGCGCTGCTGGGCGCGGTTCCACTGGCCTTCGGCAGCGGCGTAGGTTCGGAACTGCGAAAACCGCTGGGCATCTGCATCATCGGCGGACTGCTGATCAGCCAGGTGCTGACGCTGTTCACGACGCCGGTGATCTATTTGTATTTCGGACGGGCGGCGGCGTGGGTCGCGCGGCTCCATGGTTCTGGCAGGCGTGAAGATCTTCTTTCCGGGGCGGAATCGACTTAAGACTGGCGCCTATGAGCATTTCCACGCCATTCATTCACAGACCGGTGGCCACGACGCTGCTGCTGGTGGCGGTGACGCTGGCGGGCGCGATCGGCTACACGCTCTTGCCGGTGGCAGCATTGCCAGAGGTGGACTTCCCGACCATCATAGTGAGCGCCGGCCTGCCGGGAGCGAGTCCGGATGTGATGGCGGCGTCTGTCGCGACTCCACTGGAGAAGCAGTTCACGCGCATCGCGGGCGTCACGGAAATGACATCCAGGAGCTCGGTTGGATCGGCGATGATCGTACTGCAATTCGATCTGAGCCGCGACATCAACGGGGCGGCGCGCGAAGTGCAGGCGGCGATTAACTCGGCGGCGGGATTTCTCCCGTCGAATCTTCCCTCCCTGCCGAGATACCGGAAGATCAATCCGGCCGACCAGCCGATTGTGCTGATGACACTGGAGTCGGATGTAGTGTCGAGGCCGCAGTTGTACGACATCGCCTCGTCGGTGTTTGCGCAGAAGCTGGCGCAAGTCAACGGCGTGGGCCAGGTTTCGGTGGGTGGGAGCTCGCTTCCGGCGGTTCGCGTGGAAGTGAATCCGCAGCCGCTCGCCCGCTACAACGTGGGCCTGGATCAGATCGGCACGTTCCTCCAGGGCGCCAATGCGAACAAACCGAAAGGGTCGCTGGCGAACTCCCAGGAGGAGATTCCGATTTACGCCACCGACCAGCTTTTCCTGGCGAAAGACTACAAGAATCTGGTGGTGGTTTATCGAAACGGCGCGCCCGTCCGGCTGTCCGACCTGGGCCGCGTCATCGACGCCAACGAGGATGTGCGGAACTTCGGGGTTGTGAATGGCAATCCGATGGTTCAGATCCAGATCAGCCGCCAGCCGAATGCGAATATCATCGACACGGTGGCGCGGATCAAGGCTCTGATGCCGCAGTTTCAGGCCCAGCTTCCGCCGACGGTCCGTTTCAAGATCGCCAGCGACCGTACCACCACGACGCGGGAATCGCTGAGGGACGCGCAGCGCAACGTGATCGTCTCCATTTGTCTGGTAGTTCTGGTGGTGTTCATCTTTCTCCGCAGCGCCTGGTCGACGTTTATTCCGAGCGTATCGGTGCCGGTATCCATCATCGCGACGTTTGGCGCGATGTATCTGATCGGGTACACCCTGGATAACCTTTCGCTGATGGCGCTGACGATTGCCACGGGATTCGTGGTGGACGATGCGATTGTGGTGATCGAGAACATTACGCGCCACCTGGAACATGGCATGAAACCGATGCAGGCCGCCCTCAAAGGGGCGGAAGAGATTGGTTTCACCGTTCTGTCGATGAGCATGTCGCTGATTGCCGTCTTCATTCCCATCCTGATGATGAGCGGCGTGGTGGGGCGCCTGTTCCGCGAATTCGCGGTGATTCTGGCGGTGGCCATCGCCATCTCCATGGTGATCTCCCTGACGGTGGTCCCGATGATGTGCGCGTGGCTGCTCAAGGAACACCGCGGCCACGGATACCTCTATAACCAGAGCGAAAAAGTCTACAAGTGGGTGATCTCCAGTTATGGGTCGGCGCTCAACGTGGTGCTGGATCATCCCGCGCCCGTGCTGCTCACCGTGTTCGTCACGGTGGGGATGAGCGTCTATCTTTACGACAAGATCCCGAAGGGGTTTTTCCCGCAGCAGGATACGGGGCGACTGCAGGGCTCCGTGATGGGCGAGCAGCACATCTCCTACCAGGCGCTGGTGGCAAAGGCGAAATGGTTCGAGGAGAAGGTCCGGATGGACCCGGATGTCGAAACCGTCACCATGGTGTGCGGCACCAGCGGGGGCGGATTCGGGGGGAACTCGGCGCAGATGAACGTGCAGCTTAAACCGGTGGGGGTTCGCAAGTCCACTTCGGACCAGGTGATTGCGCGTCTGCGCCGCCAGACTTCGGGCGTGCCTGGGGCCACCCTGTACCTGCAGAACTCCCAGGATGTGCGCGTGGGCGGCCGGCAAGGCAACGCACAATACCAGTACACGCTGCAGGGGCCCGACTTCGACTCGCTGGCGCTATGGGGGCCGAGGCTGCTGGACAAGCTCTCGACGGTGCCGGAGATTGCGGACGTCAGCTCGGACCAGCAGAATTCCGGTTTGTCGTCGAATGTGGTGATCGACCGGGATACGGCATCGCGGCTGGGCCTGACGGCGCAAGCCGTGGACTCGGCGCTATACGACGCTTTTGGGCAGCGCCAGGTCTCGGTGATGTACAAGTCGATTAATCAGTACCACGTGGTACTGGCGTTGCAGCAGCAATGGTGGGAAAGCCCGGACTTTCTGAATACGATCTACGTGCAGACGCCCAAAGGAACCAACGTTCCGTTGTCGACGTTCACGCACTTCACGCAGGGGCTCACGCCGATTTCGCTGCCGCACCAGGGGCAGTTCCCGGCGACGACGCTTTCGTTCAACCTGGCGGAAAACGTGTCGCTGAGCGACGCCGTGGCCGCCATCAACCGGGCGGAAGTGGAGATGGGCCTGCCCGCCAACATCACGGGCAAGTTCGCCGGCACCGCGCGGGCCTATCAGGAAGCGCTTCAGAATCAGCCCATCCTGATCGCGACGGCGCTGCTGGCCGTTTACATCGTGCTGGGAATACTGTACGAGAGCCTGATCCACCCGCTGACCATCATCTCGACGCTGCCCTCGGCGGGGGTGGGAGCGCTGGTGGCCATGGTCCTGTTCAAGAGCGATCTGGACATCGTGGGCATGATCGGAATTATCCTGCTGATCGGCATTGTGAAGAAGAACGCGATCATGATGATCGATTTCGCGCTGGCGGCCGAACGGAACGAGGGGATGAATTCGCGGGATGCCATCTACCAGGCCTGTCTGCTGAGGTTCCGGCCGATCATGATGACGACCATGTGCGCGCTGCTGGGCGGGATGCCGATGGCGCTCGGGTGGGGCGTTGGAGCGGAGTTGCGGAAACCTCTGGGAATTTCGATTGTAGGCGGCCTCCTGGTCAGCCAGATGCTTACTTTGTTCACCACGCCCGTGATTTATCTTTATTTCGACCGGCTGCGCAAGCGTTTCGCGCGACGCCAGCCGAGTTACCGGAACCGTCCCGGTTTTCTGATTCCCGGCGGCCTTGCCGAGAGCGGTGATTGATGACACGACTTTGGAAAATCGCAATTTTTGTCTCGCTTTTCTGTTCAGGTTGTACCATCGGCCCGCGGTACCAGCGGCCCGTGGCACAGACGCCGTCGGCCCTCAAAGGAATGGCCGGCAACGACCAGTGGAAGATGGCGACTCCCAGCGACGGCCTGCTGAAGGGTAAGTGGTGGGAGATATTTGGCGATCCGGAACTGAACCGGCTGGAAGAGTTAGTCAACGTCAATAACCAGAACGTCAAGCAGGCGGAAGCGCAGTTCCGGCAGGCGCGGACGCTGGTTTTGGCCAATCACGCAGACTACTATCCCACGGTCGGATCGAACCCGGCGATCTCGCAAAGCTACGTTGAAGGAAAAGGCAGCCATAGCTTTGCGCTGCCCGCCACCGCGACATGGGAGCCGGATCTGTGGGGCCGGGTTCGTTTGTCGGTGGAGAATGCGGTGAGCAACGCGCAGGTGAGCGCGGCGGATCTGGAAAACATCCGGCTCAGCCAGCAGGCGCTGCTGGCGACCGACTACTTTTTGCTGGCGGCGCAGGACATGCAGCTACAACTGCTAAGCGATACGATCGAAGCCTACGACAAGAACCTGCAGCTCACGATCAACCGTCACAGCGGCGGGGTTGCATCGAGGTCCGATATTACCCTGGCGCAAACCCAGCTTGCGGCCGCCAAAGCGCAGAGTACGCAGATGCGCATCTCGCGAGCGCAGGACGAGCACGCCATAGCCATGCTGACCGGCCAAGTGCCATCCTCGCTGGAGATTGGCGCCAGCAAGATCGCCGGCCCGCCTCCGCCGATTCCGGTGGCTGTTCCCTCACAGCTTCTGGAGCGGCGCCCCGACATCGCGGCGAATGAGCGCCAGGTGGCGGCCGCCAACGCGAACATCGGTATTGCCGAAACGGCTTACTATCCCACGTTGACTCTTTCCGCGAGCCCCGGTTTTCTGGCAACCAATCTGGCGAATCTGTTGACGTACGCGAGCCGCAGTTGGTCGGCGGGGCCCTCGCTCTCCCAGACACTGTTTGATTTTGGCCGCCGCGGAGCCACGCTGGAGAGCTCCGAAGCCGCATACGATGCCACCGTGGCCGCTTACCGGCAGACGGTTCTCTCCGCCTTTCAGGAAGTGGAGGACGATCTTTCCAATTTGCGTTATCTGGCGGAGCAAGCCGTGCAAGAGCAGGAAGCCGTGGTAGCCGCCCAGGAGGCGCTGAGTCTCGAGATGGACCGGTATCGGGCGGGAACGGATTCCTACCTGAACGTGATCACGACCCAGATCATCGCATTAGGCGACCAGCAGACCGCCATCACCATCCTGCAGCAGCGCATGAGCGCGGCGGTGGATCTGGTCAAGGCCCTCGGCGGCGGTTGGGACGCCTCCACGTTACCGTCGGGCAACGCTCTTCGTTCGGCCGCGCTGGGGGACCCGAAGAACACGCAAAACGTGGCTCAGCCGGCCGGCAAATAGGCGCGTGGAGCGCAGGCCAAAGGGGATGGCGACGACTATTTCTTCGCCGGCGCCGTCTGGGTTTTGTCATCCACTACGCCGCCATACTTGATGGTGGACCGGCCTTCGTACCGTTTGTAGTCCTGATAGCGCACGGTCATGCGGATGCGCTGGTTCATGTTCTGGAAATGCAGCGTATCGTCGGCGTGGGTATAGGTGGGGAACCAGTACTTGCCGTCGATCTGCTCGCGGTAGGTTTCGAATTTCGGGAACTGGTTGGTCTTGGTGTTGATGATGCCGGTAGCTTTGCCGTAGGTCTTCACGATCTGGAGGTCGCGGTCGTCGACCCAGATCTCGCCCTCAAAATAGCGCTTGCCCTTCACCATCTTCTTGGGCTTCACCGAGAACGTATAGCAGCCGATCTCGTCCACCTTCTCGCGGCCGAGGTAGTTGAGATCGTATTCGGGAATCTCCGCGGTGGTCAAGACGAACGGCTGCACATTCCGCAAATCCTGCTCGTCCTCGGGCGTCAGCAGGATGTTTTTGAGCGAGACGACAGGCGCATAAGTCACTTTCTCCATGCGCTTGCCTTCAGGCGTGAAAATGATATCTTCCTCCAGATACCACCTGCCGCCGGTGGGGTTGCCGCCGGCATCGAGTTCTTCGAGTGTCACGGTCTGGTGATAGGTATAGTTGTTGCGCGCCTCGGCGAACTCGGTCTCCTTGGCGGCAAACTTGCGGATGATTTCATCCGCATTGACGTTGTCTTCCGCCGCCCACATGGGCAGGCACACCGCGGCGATCACGGTCGAAAGAACGATTCCACGCATTTTAGCCCTCTATTCGCAGCTTACTCCACTGCCGCCAGCGCGCGCCACTCGCGTCCCTGCGATTCGGCCACGCCGCGGTGCGTCACGTAGCCGTTCGACGTGTTAACGCCCTGGCGGAGGCCGGCGTGACGGGCGCAGGCGCCTTCCAGGCCGTGGTCCGCCAGCTCCAGCAGGTACGGGAAGGTGGCGTTGGTGAGCGCGAAGGTGGAGGTGTGCGGGACCGCGGCGGGCATGTTCGAAACGCAATAGTGAACCACGCCATCCACCACGTAGGTGGGCTCGGTGTGGGTGGTGGCGTGGGAGGTTTCGAAGCAGCCGCCCTGGTCGATGGCCACGTCCACCATCACGGCGCCGCGTTTCATGCCGGCGACCATCTCGCGCCGCACCAGCTTGGGCGCCGAAGTCCCCGGGATCAGAACCGCGCCCACCACCAGGTCGGCCGTCTTGAGGTTCTCGCCGATGGTCCAGGCGTTGGATGCCAGCGTCACCACCTGGCCGTTGAAGATGTCGTCGAGCTCGCGCAGGCGGTTGAGATTGCGGTCGATGATGGTGACGTGCGCGCCCATCCCGATGGCCACCTTGGCGGCATTGATTCCCACAATGCCGCCGCCCAGGATCAACACGTTGCCCGGCGCCACGCCCGGCACGCCGCCCAGCAGGATGCCGCGTCCGCCGTGGGTCTTTTGCAGGTACTCGGCCCCGACCTGCACGGACATGCGCCCCGCCACCTCGCTCATGGGGGTGAGCAGGGGCAGGGAGCCGTCCTTCTCGAGGATAGTCTCATAGGCCACGCCGTTCACCTTGGCGGCCAGCAGTTTGTCGGTGAGTTCCGGCAGCGGCGCCAGGTGCAGGTAGGTGAACAGGATCAGACCCGGACGGAAATAGCCGTACTCGGCGGGCTGCGGCTCTTTGACCTTCACCACCACCCCGGCCCTATGCCACACTTCCGCCGCGCTGTTGAGAATGACTGCGCCGGTGTCCGTGTATTCGCGGTCGGTGATGGAGCTGCCTTCTCCGGCGCGCGTCTCGACCAGGACCTCGTGGCCCGCCTCGCGCAGCGCGATGACGCCGCTGGGGACCAGCCCGACGCGCGTCTCGTGGTCCTTGATTTCCCTGGGAACGCCGATGATCATGAGTGCCTCTCCCTGGAACCAGATTAACACCACAGGGGCGTGGGGCGTTCGCAACCACTCCGTCAGAAGCCGTGAAAGAATGGGCAAGCTAAAGCATGCCCCACCACGGTGGGGCATGCTTTAGCTTGCCCATCGCCCGCTTGCGCGGGCGTGTATCCGTCCACGGCTTAATTCCACTCTAAACGGAGAAGAATTATTCGATGCGTGGTTCGACGGCCCGCATCCAGCGGTGTGGAGTTGATTTGGGAACGGCCTTCGGGACAGGCGGTCCTGAGGATGGTGGCAGTCGTCATGATTTCCATGAAGACCCCGTGACAGGCGGAGCGTTTTCCGGTTTTCGCCCCACCGGCGGCAAGACCGCCGGCGCTACACGTATAATCGAAAATAGAGTCGTCGCATGAGAAAGCCCTTGGTCTACGGGTTCGCCATCGTGGCGCTGGTGTTGTCGGTGGCGCTGGTGGTGTGGCAGGGCTCTTTCAGTCCGTGGCAGTTCGGTCCATCGGATCCCTACCAGACGTTCATCTTCTGGGCCATCTCGAGCCTCATTTTCGTCCTCATGGTGACGCTGGGGTTCATACTGTTCCGCGAAGGCGTCAAGCTCTACGTGGAGCGACAGAGCAACCGGGAAGGCTCGCGCATCAAGACCAAGCTGGTGGTGGGCGCACTCACCCTGAGTTTCCTGCCGGTTTTTTTCCTGGTGCTGTTCAGTTATGAGGTGATGAATCACAGCCTGGAGGCGTGGTTCCGAAAACCCGCCGACAACGAGGTGCAGCTCTTCGTGGAGGCCTCCGTCCTGCTGCAGCGCGAGACTCAGGACAACGTGAATACGCAGGCCGCTCTGCTGGCCGCGCAGCCGGAGACGCGCCAACTCCTGACGGATGGGGTGCGCACGCCGGGGTTCCTGGAGCGCTTCTCGAAGGCCCAGGGGTTGGTATCGGCGGCCATCCTTCCCGCGTCCGGCGACGTGCCGCTGGACTCTTCGGGGCCATACAGCGCCCGGCCCGACGGCCTCGCCGTGGTGGCCCGCTGGCCGGTGGAGGAGGGCGGCAAGACCATCGGCTATGTGGCGCTGGCTGCGCGGCTCCCGCTGGACGTGGCGCGGCAAACGGCGGCCATCGAAAAATACAACCAGCAATGGAGCGCGATCCGCCAGGTGAGCAAGAATTTCAAGCTGTTTTACGTGATGCTGATGGCCGTGATCACGCTCTTCGTGCTGTTCGTGGCAACCTGGATCGCGCTGTTTCTCTCGAAGCAGATCAGCATTCCCATTACCGCGCTGCTGGATGCCGCCCGCGAAGTGCGCAGCGGCAACCTCAAGCACCGCGTCCACGTGCGCGCCACCGACGAGCTGGCTTCGCTGGTGCGCGGCTTCAACCAGATGACGCAGGAACTGGAGACCAGCAATCAGGAGCTCGACCGGCGCCGGCGATTCACCGAGGCCATTCTGGAAAGCATCCCCACGGGCGTCATCTCGATTGGCGCCGACGGCTCCATCCAGCGCGTGAACCGGGCGCTATCCAAGATCTTCCCAGCCGATCAGGCGGCCCGCGCCACGCGCCTGGAGGACCTGTTCTCGCGCGAGGACACGGCCGAAATCAAGTACCTCATGAAGCGCGCGCGGCGCACCGGGGTGGCTTCGCGCCAGCTCGAGCTGCGCACTGAAAACCGCAAGCTGCATCTGGCCATCACGGTTTCGGCGCTGGAAGAGAAGCTCACTTCGGGGTTCGTGGTGGTGCTGGAAGACACCAGTGAGCTGCTGCGCGCGCAGAAGGCCGACGCGTGGCACGAGGTGGCCCGCCGCGTGGCCCACGAGATCAAGAATCCGCTGACGCCCATCGCGCTTTCGGCCGAACGCATCGGGCGGCAGCTCGACCGCCTCGATCTGCCGCCCGGGGCCGCGCGCATCGTACACGAATGCGCCGCCACCATTTCGAAATCGGTGGAATCGGTGAAAACGTTGGTGGACGAATTCTCCCAATTCGCGCGTTTCCCCTCGGCCCAGCCCGTGCGCTCCGATCTGAACCAGGTGGTGGCCGGCGCGCTGGCGGTTTTCCAGGGGCGCCTGGACGGCATTTCCATCGAAACCAGCTTCGGCGCGGGGTTGCCGGCCGTGAACCTGGACCGCGAGCAGTTCGAGCGCGCGGTGGTGAACCTGGTGGACAACGCCGCGGAAGCCATGCAGGATTCGCTGGTGAAGAAGCTATATATCGCCACCCAGCCCGGCTCGGCCGAGACGGTGGAGCTGGTGGTGGCGGATTCGGGCTGCGGCGTCAGCCCCGAAGAAAAGGAAAAACTTTTTCTGCCCTACTTCTCGACCAAGAACCGCGGCACCGGCCTGGGTCTGGCCATCGTGAGCCACATTGTGGCTGAGCACAACGGCACCATCCGGGTGGAGGACAATCGGCCGGCGGGCGCGCGCTTCACGGTGGAGATCCCGGCGCTCATGGAGCCGGAGCCGGCGGAGACAGCGGCCCAGGGGGCACCCCACCCAGCCGCGGTCAAGGTATGAAGCAGCGGCGCATTCTGGTGGTGGACGACGAGCCGGGCATCCGCCAGTCCCTGAGCGGCGTGCTGGAGGATGAAGGCTACCACGCGGAGGCCGTGGAGAGCGGCGAGGCGTGCCTGGCGGCGCTTCCGGGCGCGGATTTCGAGCTGGTCCTGCTGGATATCTGGCTGCCGGGCGTGGACGGCATGGAGGTGCTGGCGCGCATCCAGGAGATTCCCGTCTCCGAGCGGCCCGTGGTGGTGGTGATTTCCGGCCATGGCAGCGTGGAAGCCGCGGTCAGAGCCACCAAGCTGGGCGCATTCGATTTTCTGGAAAAGCCGCTTTCCATCGGCAAGGTTTCGGTGGTGGTGAAGAACGCGCTGGCGCACCGCGCCCTGTCGATCGAGAACAGCCAACTCAAAGCGGACAGCGGCGCGCGTTACCGCATCATCGGGGAAAGCGTCCCCATGAAGGCGCTGCGGCAGCAGCTCGCGCTGATGGCCGGCACCAATGGCCGCGTGCTGATCTACGGCGAAAGCGGCACGGGCAAGGAGCTGGTGGCCCACGCCATCCACGCACTCAGCCCGCGCGCCGCGCAGCCGTTCGTGGAGGTGAACTGCGCCGCCATCCCCGAAGAGCTGATCGAGAGCGAGCTGTTCGGGCACATCAAGGGCAGCTTCACCAGCGCCCACGAAACCAAGATCGGGAAGTTCCAGAAGGCCGACGGCGGCACGCTGTTCCTGGACGAAGTGGGCGACATGAGCCTGCGCACCCAGTCCAAGGTGCTGCGCGTGCTGGAAGAGCAGCGCTTCGAGCCGGTGGGCGCGGCCGAGTCCATGCAGGTGGACGTGCGCGTGGTGGCGGCCACCAACAAGCAGCTGGATGAGGAGATCGACCACGGCAATTTCCGCGAGGACCTGTTCTACCGCCTGAACGTCATCCCGTTCTTCGTGCCGCCGCTGCGCGACCGGCGCGAGGACATCCCGCTGCTGGCCGATCATTTCCTGCGCGAATTCACCACTGCTTACGGCCGCAAGCCCAAAGAGCTGACCGTGGAAGCCTACGGCGTGCTGGGGGAACATCACTGGCCCGGCAACGTGCGCGAGCTGAAGAACCTGATCGAGCGCATCGTGATTCTCAACCCGCAAGTGCGGGTGGACGCGCGCCACATCCCGTTGGCCGCCGCGCGCCGGCAGGCGGACCGCGCCACCGGCCGCTTCGGAAGCCTGCAGGAAGTGAGGGAAGCCGCCGAGCGCGAGTACATCCTCAAGAAGCTGGAAGAGACCAACGGCAACGTGACGCGCACCGCGGAGCTGCTCGGCCTGGAGCGCAGCAACCTGTACCGCAAGATGAAGACGCTCGGCATTGGCCCCCCGCCCACCTGATTCATGAATCCTTCGTGTTGAACGCCGCATCACGTCTATGTATGGCGAGACTCCTTCTCACGGGTATGGTTATGACGGCATCTCTGTTCGGAGCATCCAGCGTGCATGAGTTCACCCTGAACTCGATTGATGGCAAACCCGCCCCCCTGGCGGCGTACCAGGGCAAGGTTGTGCTGATTGTCAACGTGGCCAGCCGGTGCGGATTCACGCCGCAGTATGCCGGGCTCGAGGCGCTCTACGAAAAGTACAAGGACCGGGGATTCGTGATCCTCGGGTTCCCGGCCAACAATTTCGGTGGCCAGGAGCCGGGGACCAACGAAGAGATCAAGACCTTCTGCAGCAGCAAGTACAACGTGACTTTCCCCATGTACTCCAAGATCTCCGTGAAGGGCGACGACAAAGCGCCGCTGTACCAGTTTCTGACCGCGGCCACGGGTAGCGAGATCCAGTGGAATTTCACCAAGTTTCTGGTGGACAAGAACGGCAAGGTGGTGGCCCGCTTCGAGCCCAAGGTGACGCCGGAATCGCCGGACGTGGCCGAGGCCATCGAGAAGGCGCTGCGGTAGGTGCCGGGCCTGCCCGGCCCCTACTTCTCCGATAGATCGAAAACCTTGCCATCGACTTCTTCGATCCGCACCACCAGGCGTTTCCGCGCCTCGAGCTTCGATTCCGGGACTTCGAACCGCGCCGCCACCATGCGGTCCCAGGAAGTGTGCGGCGGGATGGAGTCCCGCATCAGCAAAGTATCGTTGAATTTCTGGCCCAGCAGCGGAATCACCTGAAAGAGCTGCCTGGCGTCCACCTCGGAAACGGTCGCACCCTCGGACTCGTTGCCGGCGCTGTCTTCCATCGCCACCGTGACCTTCCGTACCACGAACGGATAGTCGGCCGGATTGGATACCCGGAAATCGATCGCCGCCACGGAGCTGGCTTCGTCGAGCGGCGCAGTGCGGACTTTGAGGACCTTCCCCGGCAGGTCGATGTACGCGCCGCGCTGCATGTGGACCACCCACCAGGCGACAATCGCGACGCAAAGGATGCCGATGCCAAACCCGATCAATAAGTTCTTGCTCATATTCAGATTTCACCCACGATGTGCATGATTTCGTCCATGGACTTGTGCGCGGCAGCGATCAGCGTGCCGTCGAAAATGTGCGTTTCCAGTGCGATCTTGCCCTGGTAGCCGTCCTTCGCCAGCGCCAGCATGATGGCCTTCCAGTCTTCCTTTTCGGGGCTGTCGGGCATCACCCCTTTGGCCTTCACCTGGACGTTGAGGAGGCGCTTCTTGGGCAACAGCGCATAGCCGTCGGGGAACGATGTTTCGCGGCCGTAGGCGTTGTGCGGGTCCCAGTTCATCCCCACCCACTTGGAGCCAATGACCTTCATGATGCCGGCGAGTTCCGCGGAAGTGGCCACGTTTTGCGTGCCCTCGTTTTCGATGAGCAGGTAGATCTTCTCCTTTTCGGCCGCCAGCGCCATCTCGCCCAGCACCTCCGCGATTCGCGGGAACATGGTCTCCGGGTCTGCGACGCGCGATCCCGTGAAGACCCGCACCTTATCCGCGCCCATGATCTGGGCGCAGCGGAGCGCCTTTTGCAGGTCCTCGTAGCGGCGGTCCCAACGGTCCTTTTCGGACGCCAGGCGCTTTTCACGCGCGGCCGGTTCTTCCGGTCTTCGGCGCGCCGGCTCGCTCCCCGGCCAGCCGAACTTCAGCAGGCTGGTGTTGACGAACGAGACCTTGAGCCCCTCGGTCCTGAACCTCACTGCATCCACCTTGATTTCCGGCTCGCTCAGCGAGAAATACTCCTTCCGGCTTCCCGGCGGGTTGCGGATCTCCACGAACTGGAGCCCGTATTGATGCGCAAACGCGATGGCTTCGCCGGTGGACAAGCCGATCTCGTCGGTAATGGCGCTGATGCGCGATTTGTCCATGCGGCTTCGCGCCCACGCGGTGGATGCGCACGCCGCTCCGGCAGCCAGCAGTTCGCGCCTGGTCATAAGACGATTGTAGAGCTTGCGGGGCAGGATGGCATCCTGCGCGCGACCCAGGGGGTGCCCCGGGCAACCGCCCCTCCTCCTGTTTTCTGCGAAGCTCAATAGTTATGGAGTGGTTGAGCGGCACGGGGCGGAAGATCGTCCTCGAAGAAGGCGACATCACGCGCATAGCGGCGGATGCCATCGTGAACGCGGCCAACTCGGCGCTGGCGGGAGGCGGCGACGTGGATGGCGCCATCCATCGCGCCGGCGGCCCTGAGATCATGCGCGAGCTGGACGGAATCCGGCGGCGGATCGGCGGGTGCCCCACCGGCAGCGCCGTGGCCACCGGCGCGGGCAGGCTGCCGGCGCAGTACGTGTTCCACGCCGTAGGCCCGGTGTATCGCGACGGCCGGCACGGCGAGCCGGAGCTGCTGGCGTCCTGCTATCGCAAGTGCCTCAATATGGCGGAGGAACGCGATGTCCGCGCCGTCAGTTTTCCGGCCATCAGCACCGGTGTCTACGGATACCCCCTGGAGGAAGCCGCCGGCATCGCTCTGCGCGAGGTGAAAGCGCACCTGGAGAAAGCGGATACGAAACTTCAGAAGGTCGTTTTCGTGTTGTTTGGCAAGGCGGCCTGCGAGGTGTACACCAGGCTCCTGCTGGCCGGTCTAACATTCCGCGCGCCGGCTCGTCATGGATTACAGTGAAATCGAAGGAGATTGCAGAGATGCTACGTGCGATCATGGGCGCCGGCCTGGTAGTCATCACGTGCTGTGCCGCCTTCGCGCAGACGGCGGAGAATTCGCCGGCATTCGAAGTGGCGTCGGTGAAGCCGGCCGCGCCGATCACCGGCAACTTTATCCGCGTGGGGATGCGCGGCGGTCCTGGCAGCTCCGACCCCGGCCAGATCACGTATACCAATGTCACGGTGAAGAACGTTCTCATGAGCGCGTACGGCGTGAAGGGCTTCCAGATCTCGGGACCGGGCTGGCTGGATTCCGAGAGATACGACATTGTCGCGAAACTGCCGCGCGGCGCCACCAAGGCGGAGTTCATGGTGATGCTGCAGAACCTGCTGGCGGAGCGCTTCAAGCTGACGCTGCACCGGGAAAAGAAAGACCTGCCGATGTACGCGCTGGTGGTGGGAAAGAATGGGCCGAGGCTGAAGGAGTCGGTGGACGAAGCCGCCCCTAAGGAGGGCGGCCCCGCCGATGGCCCGGCCGTCATGGGCCGGATGGCGATAGGCAAGGACGGCTTTCCGGTGTTGCCGGCCGCGGCGGGGGGCCGTGGCGCCATGGCGATGACGATGATGAACGGAAATGCCCGCATGACGGCCAATGGACAGACGATGGCCGGGTTGGCCGAGATGCTTTCGAACCAGTTGGATCTCCCCGTGGTGGATATGACGGGACTGACGGGGAAGTACGATTACACCTTGTACTTCGCGCCGGAGGGTCTGGCGGGCATGAGGCTGCCGGGAGGACTTCCTCCGCCTCCGCCTCCAGGCGAAGCAGCAGGGGGAATGCCGGCGGCGAGCACGCCGGACGCCCAATCCAATCCGAATCTGTTCACTGCCCTTCAGGAGCAGCTTGGGCTGAAGCTGGAGCAGCGAAAAGGCCCGGTGGATCTACTGGTCATCGACCATCTGGAAAAGGCGCCGATTGAGAATTGACGGCCTCTGGTACGCGGCCCTCGCCTGGCTTGTGGTGTCGGGCCTGGCGGCCGCCGAGCATCACGGACAGGTCGAGTTCAACGGTCTGCCGGTTCCCGGCGCGACGGTGACCGCGACCGCGGGCGATAAGAAACTCGTCGCCGTGACGGACCAGCAGGGCACCTACTCGTTCGCCGAGCTGGCCGACGGCGTGTGGACCATTCAAGTGGAGATGCTGTGCTTCGCTCCCATCAAGCAGGAAGTGGCCGTGGCGCCAGGCGCCCCCAGCCCGGTTTGGGAGCTGAAGGTGCTGCCGCTCGAAGAGATTCACGCATCAGCCATGCCGCCCGCCGCGGGGCCTCAGGCGGTGGCTCCGCCCGCCAAGCCGGGCAAGAAGGGCGCAACCGCCGCAGCTAACCCGCAGGCGGGATTTCAGCGCGCCGACGTGAATGCAGCCGGCGAGGGCGCGGCAGAGGCCGGCCTGGGCGCGGAAATGGGAGACGAAAGCGGGGCGGCGGGCGATCTCAATCAGCCCGCGTCCGACGCCATGGTGGTGAGTGGGAGCAGCAGCGGGGCCATTGAGAGACGCGCCTTCGGCAATGCGCGCCAAGGGCTGGGATCGATGTACCAGCGCGATCTGAGTCTCATTCTGGACAATTCGGCGCTGGACGCGCGGCCGTATTCGCTCACCGGCCAGAACACGGAGAAACCGGCGTACAACCACCTGCGGGCCGGAGCGTCTTTCGGCGGGCCGCTCCGGATTCCGCACCTGCTGCATGGGCAAGGGCAGTTCTTTTTGAACTACCAGGCGACGCGCAACCGCAATGACAGTACGGCCAGCAGCCTGATGCCAGACCAGGCGATGCGCAGCGGAGATTTTGCGCAGGCGATTACCGATCCAAGTAACGGGCAGCCGTTTCCAGGCAACGCGATTCCCGCGAGCCGGATGGCGCCGCAATCCACGGCGCTGTTGAAGTTCTATCCGCTGCCGAATTTTCCGGCGTCCGCGGGTTACAACTACCAGATTCCTCTGGTGAGCATCACCCATCAGGACGATGTGCAGGGGCGCGTCAACAGGATGTTCAACCGGAAGCACTTTGTGAACGGCAGCTTCGCGTACCGCAATGCGAGGAGCTCGGGTCCGAACGTGTTCGGCTTCGACGACACCGGCAAGACCACCGGGTTCAACGCCAATGCCACCTGGCGGTACATGGCCAGCCAGCGGCTGAATTTCAGCCTGGGATACCAGTTCAGCCGCCTGGCGATGCGCACCATGCCATACTTCGCGAACCGCGAAAACGTCTCGGGCGAAGCGGGAATCACGGGCAATAACCAGGATCCGGGAAACTGGGGGCCGCCGAATCTCTCCTTTTCGAGCGGCATTGCGGCTCTCTCGGACGCGGCGCTTTCCCTCACACGCAACCAGACGAGCGGCGTGTCGCTTACCGGATACTGGCTACGCCGGCCGCACAACGTCAGTTTTGGGGCCGATTTCCGCAGGCAGCAATTCAACCTGCTCGCGCAGCAGAACGCGCGCGGCAGCTTCACCTTCACGGGCGCGGCCACGGGCAGCGATTTCGCCGATTTTCTGCTGGGTGTTCCGGACACGAGCGCGATTGCCTTCGGCAACGCGGACAAGTATTTCCGGGCGGCATCTTACGACGCATATTTCACCGACGACTGGCGGGTGAGCCCCGGTCTCACCATCAATGCCGGCGCGCGCTGGGAATACAACTCGCCCATCGTGGAGAAATATGGCCGGCTGGTGAACCTGGACGTGACGCCGGGATTTGCGGCGGAAGCGCCGGTTCTGGGCAGCAACCCCACGGGACTGCTGACGGGGCAGCGATATCCCAGTTCGCTGGTTCAGCCCGACAAACATGCATTGCAGCCGCGCGTGGGTCTCTCGTGGCGCCCCTTCTTCGGAACGTCCACGCTGGTTCGGGCGGGATACGGTCTCTATTACAACACTTCGATCTACCAGGCGATTGCGACGCAGATGGCGCAGCAATCCCCGCTGTCGAAGAGCCTGAGCGTACAAAACAGCCCGGGCAATCCACTGACGCTGGCAAACGGGTTTAACGCGTCGCCTTCGACCACCACCAACACGTTCGCGATCGACCCGAATTTCCGCACTGGTTATTCGCACAACTGGAGCCTCTCGGTGCAACAGGACCTGGCCGGGTCGATGGTCATGACCGCGACCTATCTCGGCATCAAAGGGACGCGGGCGGCGCAGGTGTTTCTGCCCAATACGTATCCGGCGGGGGCGGTGAATCCGTGCCCGGCGTGCCCCGCGGGCTATGCCTACATGGCCTCGAACGGCAATTCGACGCGCGAGGCGGGGCTGGTTCAATTGCGGCGGCGGCTGCACAACGGCTTCACGGCGAGCCTGCAATATACGTTCGCGAAGGCCATCGATGACGCGGCGTTGGGCGGCCGAGGACAGGGAGGCCAGGTGATTGCGCAGAACTGGCTCAACCTGGCGGCGGAGCGCGGGCTTTCGAATTTCGACCAGCGCCACCTGGTGACCGCGCAGGTGCAATACACCACCGGGATAGGAGTCGCCGGCGGAACGCTGTTGCGCGGCTGGGAGGGGGCGGCTTTCAAAGGGTGGACGTTCATCGCGAACATTACGGCGGGCAGCGGAATGCCGTTGACCCCGGTTTATGTGGCGGCGGTGCTGAACACCGGCGTGACGGGCAGCATCCGGCCGGATTACACCGGAGCGGCAGTGTATGCGGCTCCGGCGGGCCGCTTCCTGAACCCGGCGGCCTACGCGGCGGCCGCGGCGGGACTGTGGGGCGACGCGGGGAGAAACTCGATCACCGGTCCGGGCCAGTTTGCGCTGAACGCTTCGATGGGGCGCTCCTTTGGGGACTTCGACCTGCGATTCGATTCAACTAACGCTCTGAACCATGTGACGTTTCCCAGTTGGAACACCACCGTGAACGGCGCGCAGTTCGGGCTGCCCAACGCAGCCAATGCCATGCGCAGCGTGCAGGCCACGCTGCGCTGGAGGTTCTGAAACATGGGATGGGGAAAAGTGGTTGGCAGGCGAAAGCGCCTGCCCCACAAGAGCACAAGTCCTTGTGGACCAAGGTGGGACAGGCGCTTCCGCCTGTCAACCCGGCGAACTCGGCGATTTCTTCACAGCTTCTTATGGAGCGGTGGTTTGCTCACCATTTTGTTGGCGCTCGGCCTGCTGGCGGCGCAGGGGCCGGTGAAGATTACGGTGAACACGCAACTGGTGGTGGAGACGGTCTCGGTCACGGATAAAAGCGGCAAACCGATCGAGGGGCTTACCGCGAAAGATTTCGTGGTGACCGAAGACGGTGTGGTGCAGACCGTCAGTTTCTGCGAATACCAGAAGATGCAGGAGGCCGCGCCGGTGGCGGCCGCGGCGCCCGCCCCGCCGCCGGCGCCGGCGGACCAGGCTCCGCCGGTCACGCGGGGCCAAATCGCGCCCGAGCGTCCCGGAGATGTCCGCTACAAGGACCGGCGCCTGCTGGCGCTGTACTTCGACATGAGCGCCATGCCGGTCCCGGACCAGTTGCGCGCGCAAGCCGCGGCCGTCAAGTTCATCCGGACGCAGATGCAGCCGGCGGACCTGATGGCGGTCCTGTCGTTTTCCGATGGCGTCCATGTGCTGCGCGATTTCACCGACAATCGCAACGACCTGGAGAACACGGTCGACAAACTGCTTGTCGGCGAGGGCCAGGGATTCGACTTCACCGACGCCGATGACAGCAGCGCCGATACGGGCACGGCGTTCGGCGAGGACGACAGCGAATTCAACCTATTCAACACCGATCGCCAACTGGCCGCTTTGCAGACGGCGGCGCAGATGCTGGGCGCGCTCAACGAAAAGAAGGTGCTGATTTATTTCGCCAGTGGGCTGCGGCTGAGCGGCGTCGACAACCAGGCGCAGTTTCAGGCCACCACCAACGCCGCCATCCGCGCCAACGTGTCCCTATACTCGATCGACGCGCGCGGGTTGGTGGCGCAGGCTCCGCTGGGTGATGCCACCAGGGGATCGCCGGGCGGTCTCGGGATGTACTCCGGCGGCTCGGCGATGGCGAACGCCAACAACTTCCAGAAGTCACAGGATACCTTGTACGCGCTGGCGGCGGATACGGGCGGGAAGGCGCTGCTGGACAATAACGACCTCGCGGTGGGAATCGTGCAGGCGGAGCAATCGATTGGGAGTTACTACATTCTCGGCTATTACTCCGCCAACCAGGCGCTGGACGGGCGCTTCCGCCGGATCAAGATCGCTTATAGCGGCGACACATCCGCCAAACTGAATTATCGCCAGGGTTACTGGGCCGGCAAGGAATTCGGCAAGTTCACCGCGGTGGACAAGGAACGGCAACTGCAAGATGCGCTGATGCTGGGCGATCCCATCACGGAACTGACTATCGCCATGGAGGTGGATTACTTCCAATTGAATTCCGCCGAGTATTATGTGCCCGTGGTGATGAAGATTCCGGGCAGCGAGCTGGCGCTGGCGCGGCGCCGCGGGGCGGAACACACACTCATCGATTTCATCGGCGAGGTGAAGGACGAGTACGGCGCCACCATGGCCAACGTGAGAGACAAGGTGGATATCAAGCTATCCGGCGAGACCGCGGCCCAGCTTGCCCGGCAACCTATTCAATACGACACCGGCTTCACGCTGCTGCCGGGGACTTACACCTTCAAGGTGCTGGCCCGCGACGACGAGACGGGCAGAATCGGAACCTACACCAAGAACTTCGTCATCCCGAATCTGAACAAAGAGCTGAAGCGGATTCCCATCAGCTCGGTGGTGTTGAGCGGGCAGCGCGTGGACCTGAAGGATGCGCTGTTCAGCGCGAAAGACAAAGGTCCGGTGGTCAACCCGCTGATTCAGGACGGGCAAAAACTGATTCCCAGCGTGACGCGCGTGTTCAGTAAGCGCCGGGATATGTATGTGTACCTACAGGCCTACGAGCGCGGGGCGACGGCCGTCCAGCCGCTGGTGGCTTTCGTGACCTTCTACCACGGCCAGACCAAGGCGTTCGAGACGCCGCCGCTGGCGGTGACGGAAGGGTTGGACCCGAAGTCGAAAGCGCTGCCGCTGCGGTTCAGCCTGACGCTGAACAAGCTGCCGCCGGGCCGGTACGATTGCCAGGTGAGCGTGGTGGACCCGGCCGGGCGGAAGGCGGCCTTCTGGCAAGCGCCGGTCATGCTCGTGCCGTAGAATGAAACCATCATGAACGGCAACGGCAAGGTCGCGCTGGTGACTGGCGCCGGCAGCGGCATAGGGCGCGCGGCCAGCCTCGCCCTGCACGCCGCGGGCTATTCCGTGGTGCTGGCCGGGCGGCGGGCCGCGGAGCTGGAGCGGACCGCCGCATCGGCCAGAATGCTCCCCGTGCCCACCGACATCAGCCAACCCGATAGTGTCCGGGAGCTGTTCGCCAGAACCAAAGAAGCTTTCGGCCGGTTGGACGTGCTCTTCAACAACGCCGGCATCGGCGCGCCCGGTATTCCGATGGAAGACCTCACCTACGAGCAGTGGAGCGCAGTGGTGGCGGTCAACCTCACGGGAGCATTCCTCTGTGCGCAGGAAGCCATCAAGCTGATGAAGGCGCAGCAGCCGCGCGGCGGGCGCATCATCAACAACGGCTCTATCTCGGCGCACGTACCCCGGCCCAACTCGGCGCCGTATACCGCGACCAAGCACGCCATCACCGGACTGACGAAGTGCATTTCGCTCGACGGCCGCAAGTACGACATTGCCTGCGGCCAAATCGACATCGGCAACGCCGCCACCGAAATGACCGAGCGGATGACGGCGGGCGTCCCGCAGGCCGACGGCACGAAAATGGTCGAGCCGCGCATGGATGTGCGCCACGTGGCCGAGGCCGTGGTCTATATGGCGAACCTGCCGCTGGACGCCAATGTGCAGTTCATGACCGTGATGGCCACCAAGATGCCGTTTATCGGGCGCGGGTGAGGGCTGGAATCTTGCGCAACTCCAGCACCAGGCGCAAGGCTTCGTTCACTGCTGTCTCGCTGCGAAAGGCCTTCCGAATATCCGGGTCCAGTAGGACAAGATTCGTGCCTGCCTGGTAGCGTTTCGCGTACTTGCCCCGTACCCCTGCCTTGAGCAACTGCCGCAGATCGTACTCCGGGCGCAGCTCGTCGTTCACCTTATCCCTGCGTTTCCTCATAGACTCGTCTTTCGTTTCGGGTCAGCTTTCGAGCGCTGATGATCCGAATCCTCTCGTGGCGTTCTGCATGGGCGACCATCAGAAGTCGACCGCGACTTGATAACCCGATGGTGATGTACCGGTGTTCGCCACCAGAGTGGTCCGGGTCGGCGACTGTAGTTCCGAGAAAATCACCGAGCACAGTGGCGGCCTCGGTGAAAGAAACCTTATGCTTACGTATATTGCCGGCCGCCTTGCCGGGGTCCCACTCGAACTCCCTACGCCCAGTGTAGCCGGTTGGAAGCCGACTTCGCAGTTTGCTCAGAGTAGACGGCCGACGACTGCGGAAGACATTTGGGAGACTGGCGGCGCCCGCGCGGACGGCCCCACGGGTGGTTGCGGCTATAGCGCTCTGCGGGGCAATCTGCGGCCGATTGGGGGCGCCCTCTGGGCCCGGCCCGATACCGAACGGCGGCGGTTACCAACCGCCGCGCAGGATGCCATCCTGCCCCACATCGGCCAGGAACAGCATGATCCGGGCGTGGATCTGGTCGCGGACTCTGCGGAAGGCGGCCAGGCCTTCCGGCGCCGGGTCGTCGATGGGCCAGTGAAGGCGTCTGGTGGCGCCGGGGAATACCGGGCAGGTCTCGTTGGCGTTGCTGCAGACCGTGATGACGTAATCGAGGGGCTGGCCCACAAACTCGTCCACCGATTTCGACCGGTGCTTCGAAATGTCGATCCCGATTTCCGCCATCGCCTCGATGGCCTCCGGGCGAACGTGCGACGGTTTGGTGCCGGCCGAGAATACCTCGAAACGGTCTCCAGCTTCATGGCGCAGCAGTCCCTCCGCCATCTGGCTGCGGGCGGAATTTCCGGTGCAGAGTATCAGCACTCTTCTTTTAGGCATGGTATGAACCAATGGCGGGTGCGATTGCACGCGGCGCAAACGGAAAGCATGACGGGAACTTCCACCAGCACCCCTACAACCGTCGCCAGCGCGGCCCCGGATTGCGGCCCGAACAGCGCGATGGCCGTCGCCACGGCCAGCTCGAAGAAGTTGCTGGCGCCGATCAGCGCGCCGGGAGCCGCCACGCTGTGCTCCACCTTCAGGAGCTTCATCAGCCCATAAACCAGCGAAGCGTTGAAGTACACCTGTAAGGTGATGGGAACGGCGATCAGGAGAACGTGGAAGAAACGGTTGGTGATGTTGTCCGCCTGGAAGGCAAAGATGAAAACCAGGGTGGCCAGCAACGCCGTGATGGTGACCGGGGCAAAGCGGGGCAACAGGGTTCGCTCAAACCAGTCCTTGCCGCGGCGCCCGATCCACCATCGCCGAAGGATGGTGCCGGCGGCCAGCGGGATCACAATGAATACGATTACCGAATACAGCAGCACCCGGAACGGCACGGTCAGGGATGAGGCCCCGGTTACGAGGAACTGAACCAACGGCACGAAGGCCACCAGCATGATGAGATCGTTCACGGAAACCTGGACCAGCGTGTAGGCGGCGTCGCCGTTGGTCAGGTGGCTCCAGACGAACACCATGGCGGTACATGGCGCGGCGGCCAGGATGATGCACCCGGCAATGTACTGGTCGGCTTCGGCGCGCCCGATGAAGGCGGCGAACACCAGGCGGAAGAACAGCCACGCCAGAAACGCCATGGAGAACGGTTTCACCAGCCAGTTCACGATGAGCGTGACCACCAGCCCGGCAGGCTTCCTGCCCACGTTGCGGATGGCGGTGAAATCCACCTTCATCATCATGGGCGTGATCATGAGCCAGATGAGGACCGCGATGGGCGCGTTGATCTGGCTGCCCTGGCCGAATTCCAGGCCGCGAAGGGCTTGGACAACGGAGGGCCCAAGCTTCCCGAGGGCGACCCCCGCCACCATGCACCCCGCCACCCACAGGGTCAGGTATCGCTCGAAAGAACCGAGGCGCTGCGCCATGTTCGCACTCTCACGCGGGCTTGACCGCGCGAATGAACGCGCTCATGAACTTGCCGTCCACTTCCGATGCGATGGCGTCCACATCGATTCCCTGGCCGGAAAGGAACTCGCGGGCGTCGTCGATGCGGTAGATGCGCGTGGGTTCGACATCGATCTGCTCGAAGCCGGCCGCCGCCAGCTTACCGCGGTATTCGTTCTCTTCGAGCGCACCGGCCACGCATCCCACCCACAGGAGCACGTTCTGGCGGATCTCGGGCAGCATGGCGCCTTTCGTGACCACGTCGGATACGGCCAGCCGGCCGCCCGGTTTCAACACGCGAAAAGCCTCCTGGAACACCCGGTCTTTGTCGGCGGAAAGGTTGATGACGCAGTTGGAGATGATCACATCCACGGAGTTGTCGGGGAGCGGGATGTTCTCGATTTGGCCCTTCAGGAACTCCACGTTGGCGACTCCGGCCTGGCGCTTGTTCTCTTCCGCCAGGGCGAGCATCTCGTCGGTCATATCCAGGCCATACGCCTTGCCCGTGGGACCGACGCGCCGCGCGGAGAGGAGCACGTCGATGCCGCCGCCCGAGCCGAGGTCGAGCACCGTTTCTCCCGGATTCAACCGGGCAAGCGAGGTGGGGTTGCCGCACCCGAGACTCGCCAGCACGGCCGTGTCGGGCAGTTGGCCGGTTTCGTCCGCGCCGTAGAGGCTGCTGGTGATGGGATCGGCGCAATGACTGTCGGACGGAGCCGCGCCGCAACAGCAGCTTCCGCCGCCACGGACCACTCGCAGGGCGGCTTGCCCGTACTTCTCTTTTACGATTTCGACGATGTTCTCCGTGCTCATCTGAATTTCTCCTATCGGCAAAGCCGAAAGATCTTCTTGGGTTTGACGGCTTTGTTCCGGGTGCAGCATTCGGCGTACAAGAAGGTGAGCAATTCCTGGAGCGCCTCGGTATTGGCCGTGCATCGCAGGAAAGTTCCTTCCCGGCTGACCTGAACCAGGCCCTCGTTCTTCAGCTTTTCCAGATGGTGGGACAGGTTGGATGCCGAAATGTCCAGCTCGCCCTGAATCTCACCCACAACCATGCCTTCCGGATGCGCCGAAAGCAGCAATTGCATGATGCGCAGCCGGGATTCGGTCCCCATGGCCGCGAACATGTCGGCGTAGCGGATGATCCGTTCGATGTCCTTATTCACTATTTCAATTATGATTGAAATAATGAAATTGTCAAGTGGGGCGCTACTCTTTTACGAACGCCGGATCGATCGCAGCCTCTATCGTCCGTTGGAACGCCTGCCAATCGCAGGGCGATTCAGCCTTGGCCGTGCTGCAACCGGGCACGAAGACGGTCGCCTTGGCCGGAGGCGAAGCCAGCGTCAGAGACAGCGACTGGCGCATCTGCTCCAGCGTCTGGGCCGTATAGTAAGTGCGGACCGAATAGGCTCCGCCGGCGGGCTGGCGCCACAACTCGAAGACCAGTGCGCCGCCGGGAGGCGTGTCATTGGGAAGATCACCCGGCAGCAGCCACGAGAGATTCAGCGTCCCCTGAATATTGGAGAGGTTGCTGTCGTGGCCGACGATCACCAGCAGGCGGTCGCCCGGCCTGCCAATGGCGCCCGGCACAGCCTTGCCGGTCGCCGCCTGCTCCATGGCCTTCAGCACATGGCTCAGCAGGTTCGAGGCCGACGTGCGCGCGATTTGCGGGGTGCGCCGCGTCAGATCGGCGTGCGCCGTATGGAGCGCCATCATCTGCCGCAGGTTGGACTCGGTGAGGCGGCCCCAACCGAGATCGTGGCCTTCCATTCCGTTGGTGTACTCGAGCAGGAAATCCTCCGCCAGCGTAGCGGCGGTCGCAAACGGTCCGCGCATTTCAACCAGGCCGCCCGCGGCCGGACCAAGCGAGACCGGCAATTCCAGCAAAGACCGTTTGACGGTGTGGCCCGCGGTCAGCACCTGCTCGATGGTTTCCAGGGCCGGGCGATAGGCCGTCAGCAACGCCTCCGGGTGGCCCCCGATCCGGCCGGACACGGCCGCCGCCGCCAAATCGGGGTCCGCATGGCCGACACCGGCCGCTACGGGATTGAACAGCGGGTCGCGCGTCCCCGCCGGCGCCGAGTGCACCTCGACCGTGCAGCCGGGCAGCATGCCCTCCGCCAAAGCGCGGCCGGTTTCGATGGTGCGCTCATCGGTGTCCGCCCAGAAATAGACGCGGGGCACGTCCGCGCAGCCCGACGGAGCGAGCAGCCCGGCGCGCGCGAATTGCGCCCGGTCATAGGCGCCGAACAGTTTCATCAAGGCCCTGCCGTGCGCCGTCAGGTACCCGGGAGGAACGTCCCACTTGGGCCATGGCTCGGCCGAATACGGATTGATCTGGTCATTGCTCACGGTGGGAGGACGGACGCCATGCCGGGTCACAATCGTCACGAACTGCAACTCCTCGCCGCGCGCGGGAGTTCCTTGAGCCAGCGCCAGCCCTGCGCTCCACGGAATCGAAACAGCGGCCAGCGCCAAAAGAAGTCTTGCTGAGTTCATTGCGAGCATTGCCTCCTTGAAAACCGGGTTCAATCCCGATTGTAGCGGGCGCGGCCGGCGCGGGTGCCCACCCCACTGGCCATTCCGGATGTGCAGATGCTAGAATCCGGCATAGGCATAATTTGCGCTAGTCTATGTAGGAGGTGCCATGAAACTCTCTGCATTGGGAATTGCGATTTTTCTGCTGGCCGGACCCGTCGTGGTCGCCGACGAACTGGACGACAGTTACCAGGGTCTCCAAGACGCAGTGGCGAAGAAGGATGCTCCCCAGGTTAAGAAACTGGCGGTGCAGGCATGCGAGCTGGCGCGTAAGGTGATTGCCGCTCCCGCGCCCACGAACGCAATCGATAAGGAAGACTGGCCCAACCGCGTGAAATACGCGAAAGAGGTCGAAGCGTACACCGAGTACGCGCTGTATGCCACTGGTGTTCAGAGCGGGCCGGCGGTCATGGTAGACCTGCTGGGATTACTGGAGCAGCAGAGTCCCAAGAGCAAGTACCTGGATCAAGGCTACGAGGCCTACCTGGCGGCGCTCCACGAGGTAGGGAAGGACGATGAGATCCCAGGCATTGCGGAAAAAGCCATTGTCAACTTCCCCAACAACCCGGACCTGTTGGCGGTGTTGGCCGAAAACGCGCGCATCAAGAACCAGGCCGACCGTGCGATCTCCTTCGCCAACCGGCTGGTGGCTGCGGCCAATTCGCGCCAAAAGCCCGAGGCGGTATCGGCCGCCGATTGGGAGCGCCAGAAAAGCGTGTGGTTGGGCCGCGGCTACTGGATCGCCGGTGTCCTGAACGGCGCGAAGAACTTGTACGCGCTGTCCAACAAGAACCTTCGCGCGGCGCTTCCGTACATCAAAGGCGAACCGGCCTTGATGGGCCCCGCACTCTTCTACCTGGGCTTCTCCAATTACAACCTCGCCACCATGACGAACAATAAGGCACAGATGCTCGAAGCTCAAAAATTCAGCGAGCAGTGCGCTGCCATTGAGGGCGCGTATCAGAACCAGTGCTATAAAAACTCCATGGCCATGAGGGACGCCGCCGCTCGCATGCGCTGAGGCTGGCGCCTCGCCCGCGGCTTGCAACCGCCGAAGGGAGGCGTCTGCCTGGCTTCAGACGCCGGACCCTCCGCGGCATCGAAGAGGTCAGTCCATGCCAGACTACATCGGAGCAATCGATCAAGGCACCACCAGCACGCGGTTCATTATATTCGACCGCGCCGGAGCCATCGTAGCCAGCTCGCAGAAAGAGCACCAGCAGATCTACCCCCGGCCAGGGTGGGTGGAGCACGACCCCGACGAGATCTGGCGCCGCACCGGAGAGGTGGTCGCGGCCGCCATGGAGCAGCGCCGCTTGGGGCCCCGCGACCTGGCGGCCATCGGCATCACGAATCAGCGCGAAACCACGGTTCTGTGGAATCGCACCACCGGCAGACCTCTCTACAATGCGCTGGTGTGGCAGGATACGCGGGTGGCCGACTACATTCCCGAGATGGCGCGCGCCGGAGGGGCGCCCTCTGGGCCCGACCGCTTTCGCGCCCAGACCGGCCTCCCCCTGGCGACCTACTTCAGCGGCTTGAAGATTCGCTGGGTGCTGGACCATGTGGCCGGCGCGCGCGAGCAGGCGGAAGCGGGCGACGTTCTGTTCGGCACCATCGACACATTCCTGCTCTGGCATCTCACCGGCGGAGCCCGGGGCGGACTCCACGTCACCGATTCGACCAACGCCAGCCGCACGCAGTTGATGAATCTGCGGACCCTCGATTGGGACCCGGAATTGCTAATCGCGTTCGACATCCCGCGCCAGGTCCTGCCCAAGATCCGGTCCAGCAGCGAACCGTATGGCGTAGCCACGCTGGAGGCGGTGAAGGGCGTTCCGGTGGCCGGCATCCTCGGAGATCAGCAGGCCGCCCTGGCCGGACAAGCCTGTTTCCACGCCGGCGAGGCCAAGAACACTTACGGCACCGGGTGTTTCCTGCTCATGAATACCGGCCGCGAAATCGTTCAATCCAAGTGCGGCTTGCTGACCACCGTGGCGTTCCAGATGAAGGATCAGCCCGCCACGTACGCGCTGGAAGGGAGCGTGGCCATTACCGGCGCCCTGGTCCAATGGATACGGGATAACTTCGGCCTCATCGGCAGCAGCCCGGAGATCGAGACGCTGGCCCGTACGGTAGAGGACAATGGCGGAGTTTACTTCGTCCCGGCGTTCTCGGGATTGTACGCGCCGTATTGGAAGCACAACGCGCGCGGCGTCATCGCCGGCCTGACCCGCTACACCAACAAGGGACACCTGGCGCGCGCCGCGCTCGAAGCCACCGCCTTCCAGACGCGCGAAGTGGTGGAGGCCATGGAGCGGGATGCCGGCGTCCGCGTGGACATTCTGCGCGCCGATGGCGGCATGGTGGAAAACAATCTCCTGATGCAGTTCCAGGCCGATATTCTGGACCGCACGGTGGTGTGTCCCGCCGTCAAAGAGACCACCGCGCTGGGAGCCGCGTATGCCGCCGGGCTGGCCACGGGCTTCTTCGAAAATCTCGACGATCTGCGCGCCCGATGGTCCGTCGACCGGACGTGGAAACCGAATATGGATGCCCAGCGGCGCGAGCGGATGTACGGCTTCTGGAAGAAGGCGGTGACACGCTCGTTCGATTGGCTGGATTCCGAATAGGAGACACCGGTGGAAAAACAGATGTTCGGCGAGTTCATGGGGACCCTGGTGCTGATCCTGATGGGGAACGGCGTGGTCGCGAATGTCAACCTCAAGAAGTCCTATGCGCAGGACGCCGGGTGGATGGTGGTAGCCACCGGCTGGGCGTTGGCGGTGATGACGGGCGTTTTTACGGCCATCGCCTGCGGCAGCCCGGGCGCTCATCTCAACCCGGCCGTCACCATGGGCTTTGCCGTAAGCTCCGGAGATTTCAGCAAGCTGGCGCCTTTTGTCGCGGCGCAGATCATGGGCGCCATGGCCGGCGCCACGCTGGTGTGGCTGTATTTCCTGCCGCACTGGAGTGTGACCCCCGAAGCAGATCTGAAGCGGGCCTGCTTTTGCACGTCTCCGGCCATCCGGCGGCCGGCCTCCAACCTGTTCTGCGAAGTCATCGGCACGTTCGTGCTGGTGCTGGTGGTGAGCGCCATCTTCTCCAAAGCCGTGGCAGCCGGCGGCCCCTCGGCGGGACTGGGACCTTATCTTGTGGGGAGCCTGGTATGGGGCATCGGTCTCAGCCTGGGTGGAACGACGGGGTACGCCATCAATCCAGCGCGAGACCTGGGGCCGCGGATCGCGCATGCGCTGCTGCCGGTGGCCGGCAAGGGCGGGTCGGATTGGCGCTATGCGGCGATTCCGGTGGTGGGGCCGCTGATGGGCGGAGCGTTGGCCGGGCTGTTCGCGCGGCTGGCGCAGTTCTAGCCTTCGTCTCCGGGTCCGATTCCACTGTCCCTGAAGCGGTAGAATGGATTCTTACACCGTTCTTTTATGTCTCTTTTTGTCCCCAACCGGTATCGCGGCAAGCTGATCGTGGTGGAGGGCATCGACGGTTCCGGGAAATCCACTCAAATCTCGCTTCTGAGCCATTGGTTGCGCTCGCAAGGCTATGCGGTGGCCTTCAGCGAGTGGAACTCCTCGCCCCTGGTGCGGCAGGCCACGCGGCGCGGCAAGAAGAAGGAGATGTTCACCCCCACCTCATTCAGCTTGATCCATGCCACGGATTTCGCGGACCGCATGGAGAGCTACATCCTGCCGCTGGTGAAATCGGGCGCCATCGTGTGCGCCGACCGTTACGCCTACACGGCCTTCGCGCGCGACGTGGCGCGCGGAGTCGGCCGCCGCTGGGTGCGCAACCTCTACCGCTTCGCCATGCACCCCAATCTCGCTTTCTATTTCCGGGTGCCGCTGGACGTGGCGCTGGGCCGCATACTGGGCGGGCGCGACGCGCTGAAATACTACGAAGCCGGCATGGACCTGGGACTCGCGCGCGACGTGGAAGAGAGTTTCCGCATCTTCCAGGGCCGCATTCTCGACGAATACGAAGCCATGGCGCAAGAGGTGGGATTCCACATCATCGACGCCACCCAGTCCATCGAAGACCAGCAACGGCGCATGCGCGAAATCGTCATGAACGTGATAGGCGACAGTTTGAAGAACGGCATCCTGCATCAGCCGGCGGGAGGAGATTCCAGTGCGCAAACCACAACCGCTCCAGTTCTATAGCGAGCCGCTCCCGGGCGTCGACATTTCCGACTTGCAGGGCAAACTGATCGTCATCGAGGGGCCGGACGCGGTGGGCCGCAGCACGCAAATCGCGCAGTTGCGGCAGTGGCTCGAGCAGGAAGGCCACGCCGTGCTCGACACCGGCATGGCGCGCTCGGCGCTGGCGGGCAAGGGCATCCAGATGGCCAAGGAAGGCAACACCCTGGGCCCCATCACCATGACCCTGTTTTACACCACCGATTTCGCGGACCGGCTGGAGAACGAGATCATGCCCGCCCTGCGCGCCGGTTTCGTGGTCCTGATCGACCGCTACATTTTCTCCATCATGGCCAGAGCCATTGCGCGCGGCGAAGACCGCCGGTGGATCGAACAGGTGGCCGGGTTTGCGCTGGTGCCGCACGCGGTCTTCTACTTGCGCACCGACGTGGAGCACCTGGTGTCGCGGGTGGTGCTGGGCCGCGGCGCGTTCGATTACTGGGAAAGCGGCATGGACCTTCGGTTCGGGCCGGATATGTACGAAAGTTTCGTGCGTTACCAGACCCGCTTGATCAAGGCCCTGGACTCGATGGTGGAGCGCTACGACTTCACCTTGATCGACGCCTCCCAGCCCATCGACCGGATCTTCCGCGAGTTGCAGCGCCAGATCCGGCGGCTGCAATTGCTGCGGGTGCGGCCGCGCAAGCGTGCGGCCCCCAAGGTCAAGGCCATAGTCTGATGCAGATCTACCTGTTGCGGCACGGCATCGCCGAGGATGCCCGGCCGGGACACGCGGATTCCGAGCGCGCGCTCACCAGCGAAGGGCGCGAGAAACTGCGGCGGGTGTTGAAGCGCGCGCGGGCCGCGGGTGTGGCGCCAGACCTGATCCTCTCGAGCCCTTACCGCCGCGCCACGGAGACCGCCGACGTGGCGGCGGAGGCGCTCGGATACCAGGGCAAGGTGGTCCGTACACCAGCGCTGCTGGCGGATGCGTCTCCATTCGACGCGTGGGAGGAGATCCGCTCGCGCCACGACGAGCGCTCCGTTCTGCTCTCGAGCCACGAGCCGCTCATGAGTTCCCTGGCGGCGTTTCTTCTGGGCAGCCCCGCGCTCGAAGTGGACATGAAGAAAGCGGCCCTGGTGCGCGTGGATTGCGACCGCCTGGGCCCGCAGCCGAAGGGCGTGCTGAAGTGGATGCTTACGCCTGCGGTGGCGGGGGAATAGCATGAAGATCGGCAAAGCGACCACGAAGTATGAAGCGTGGCTGGCGCGGCATTTGCGCCTGATCGAGCCCGATCTCCAGCTCAAGCACCAGCAGCTGCGCCTGGCGCCTTTTCCCTTCATGCGCGCCACCTACTACCGCTGGGCGCAAACATGGGAGGAGGTGTCGGGCGAGGCGGCGCGCGCCCCCCGCGTGCTGGCCGTCGGAGACCTGCACGTCGAGAACTTCGGGACCTGGCGCGATATCGAAGGCCGGCTCATCTGGGGCATCAACGATTTCGACGAGGCCTGGCGGCTGCCCTACACCAACGACCTCATCCGGCTGGCCGCCAGCGCGCTGCTGGCGAAGATGGCCTGCAATCCGAAAGCCGGGATGGCGGCCATTCTCGAGGGCTATGCCGAAGCAGTCGAAGCCGGCGGACGTCCCTTCGCGCTGGCCGAGCATCACGTGGCGCTGCGCACCATGGCTACCGCGCGCCTCCACCAACCGGAGGCGTTTTGGGATAAGCTGCACGCCCTCGCAACCGTGAAAGACAAGCCGCCGGCCGGAGCCATCAAGGCCCTTGCCAGGATGATGCCGGAGCGCGGGATCGCCTGGCGCATGGTGCACCGTGTGGCCGGGTTGGGCAGCCTGGGCCGCGAGCGGTACGTAGCCCTCGCCGACTGGCGCGGCGGATCGGTGGCGCGCGAGGCCAAGGCGCTGGCGCCCTCGGCGTGCGTTTGGGCGGCAGAGGGCAAAGGCACGGCGCCTATTCTCTACCAGGAGATTCTGGACCGCTCGGTGCGCTGCCGCGATCCTTTCGTGCGCTTGCAGAGGCGTTGGATCGTCCGCCGCCTGGCGCCGGACTGCTCGCGCATCGAGCTTTCCGCGCTGCCCAAAGAGCGCGACGAGCTCCGCCTGTTGCACGCCATGGGGTGGGAGACGGCCAACGTCCACCTGGGCAGCGTTCAGCCCCGAGTCTTACGGGCCGACTTGAAAAAGAGGCCGCGCGGCTGGCTGCTGGAAGCTGCACGGAAGATGGAAAAGGCGGTGGTCGCCGATTTTGAGGAGTACGCGCAGGTTCGGTGATGGTACTACTGCACTCACAAGGCTTCGCGGCCTGCGACGATTTCCGGCGGAGACGGGGATCCGGACCGCTGGCGGCACAAGCCCGAGATGCCAACCAGCCAAGTGGATTAGTTTCCGTGGTGGCGGACACAGGCCTTTGGCCTATCTCCGATCTACACAGCGCTACGGGCTCTTGTTGCAGCCACGCTGCTCCATGCCAAATCCACGCCCATGAGCACACAAGGGCAACCGCGGATTGGACGTCCCAGGGGGTATACGATTGCAGCTCGTAAATCTACGATTCTCGGTATTGACATACGATTCTGAATCGTAGTATGCTCCTAGTATGCCCACGATTCCGTCGAACGCGGAACTTGCCATCCTGACGGTCCTCTGGCGGTGCGGGCCCAGCACTGTGCGCGAAGTGCACGAGGCCCTAGCCAAAGACACTGGTTACACCAGCACCCTCAAGCAGATGCAGGTAATGTACGAGAAGGGCCTGCTCCGTCGCAGCGAGCGCTACCGATCTCACGTCTACGAAGCCGCTCGGTCGAGAGAAGAAATCCAGGCACGGATTGCCGGCGACGTGCTGCACCGCGCATTCGAGGGGTCGGCCAAGGATCTGGTGCTTGGCGCATTAACGGCCCAGCGCGCTTCGGCCAAAGACCTCAGCGAGATACGCCGCATCATCGATGAATTCGAGAACAGGAGGAAATCGCCGTGATAGCCGTGTTTCTATCGCAACTCTGGGTGCAGAGATTGGGATGGACGCTGGTGCACTTTCTCTGGCAAGGCACGGCAATTGCGGGCCTGTACGCGGCGGTTCGGGGCGCTCTGGGCCGCTCACTGTCTGCTCAGGGCCGCTACATCCTGGCTTGTCTGGCGCTTGGGACCATGACCGCGGTCCCGCCGCTGACATTCCTTCTCATCTCGGACGCAAGCTCCGTGCCGGATTGGTGGAACGTTGCCGCAGCCGGATGGCAGAACATCCTTCCAATCGTCGTGGTCGTGTGGCTGCTAGGCGTTATCGCGTTTTCGATTCGCATGGCCGCGGGTTGGAGATTCACGGTCCGCTTGCGAACGGCCTCGCATCCCGCGCCGCAAGAATGGCAACAGGTCGTCCAGCGAACCGCCGCCCGCGTAGGCGCATCGCGCCCCGTGCGCCTGTTGGTCTCCTCTCTGGCGGAGGTCCCCATGGTGATCGGATGGCTGCGGCCGGTGATCCTTGTGCCCGTCGGATCGCTCGCGGGATTGCCGTTGGAACACATGACGGCACTGCTGGCGCACGAGTTGGCGCATATCCGACGCCACGATTACCTGGCGAGCGTCCTGCAAAACGTCGCTGAGTCGCTGCTGTTCTATCATCCCGCCGTGTGGTGGGTGTCCCAACGGATTCGCACGGAGCGAGAGTTGTGTTGCGACGACCTCGCCGTATCGGCCTGCGGCGACGTGGTGACCTATGCGCGCGCACTGGCCGAACTGGAATCGCAGCGGCCGCCGCGCCTCAGCCCCGTGCCTGCGGCCAACGGCGGGTCGCTGGTGAACCGCGTTCGACGACTGACAGATCCCTCGCAAGCCGCCGCTGACAACCTCCCTGGCCCGGGGGTGGCGTGGGCCATGAGCCTGCTCTGGATCGCGGGCATTGGCGTTGCGATGACTCACGCCTCACAAGTGAACAACGACCGCATCATGTTTCTTCGGACTGCGCCGCAGGCAATCCTGTACGATCCATTCCTGCCCTCGCCCGAAGCTCTCAGCAGCAAGTACGGCAAGCCCCATACTGTCTTGCCCAACGGTTCGGAACTGCTGCGCCCCGCGCCGGGAACCCTCAGCAGCAAGTACGGGAACCTCCACAATGTTCTACGCGGCGGCACGGAAGTGCTGCGCCAGGATGCCACCTATGCGCCGCTTCCCCAATACCCTCCACCCTCGCTGCGGGCCGGAAATCGCGGGCTGGTGGTGATCGAGGTGGTGGTTTCGCCCGAGGGGCGGGTCAGAGAGTCGCTCATTCTAGCAAGCTTCGATCGGGAATCTTCGGCCACGGTCACTGCGGCTTTGAATGCCTGGCGCTTTCACTCGATACAGGAATTATCCGAAATCTTCGAGAACTCGAAGAACTGCGAGGACTGCATCCGAATCGGCCGCCTCGGCTTTGAGTTCCAGCTTGCCAGCGGGAAAGGCAGTGTCGTGGATTTGGCTGCCGCGGAAGTCGGGAGGCGCGGCCTTGCGAGCCCGTTCCTGAAGAAGACGCACTAACGACAGAGCAGGGCATCGAGTGTTTGCGGATCAAGGCGTAATCGAGCGGGCTCGATCGACCGTGAGACACGCGACGCGTTGAAGTCGCGTACCGCGCGGGACAACTGCACGGGACGGTATTTGGTAGTGGTAGGTCTGAAAGGAATCGAAGGGATCATGCGATTCACCAGTAATCTGAGTGTTGGTAAGAGAATCCTACCGGCGTTGGCGGTCATGGCCACTGCCGGGCCGATGGCCCTGGCCTGGGTATGCGCCTATGGCCAGGCAGCGGTGGCGCCGTCATTCGAAGTAGCCTCGATCAAGCCAGCCTCGTTGTCTGCAACTCCCATTGACTGCAGTGGCGGGCCCGGCACGACCGACCCGGGTATTTGGAGATGCTCAAACGTGCCCCTTGCGTTCTTGATTTCCAACGCGTACGGCCTCCAGCCGTATCAATTTACTCAAGTGGATAGCTGCTGCCAGGCCAGATTCGACATCACCGCCAAAGTGCCAGCGCGGACCACCAAAGAGCAGTTCCAGCGGATGCAGCAGAATCTGCTGGTGGAACGCTTCAAGCTCACGCTCCACCACGAGCAGAAGGAAATGGCGATCTACGAGCTAACCGTGGGCGAGAAAGGTCCGAAGATGAAGGAGTCGGCGCCAGATGCCACGCCGGCCCCGGAAGTGCCGTGGACACTTCCGAGATTCAGTATGGGCAAAGACGGCTACCCGGCGTTTCCGGCCGGCCGCGGCGGCTTGGTCGGGATGAATGGGCGCTATCGCTGGAAAGGGGTCGACCTTTCCATGCAGGAGATCGTCAAAACGCTATCGGGCCAACTGGCTCGGCCGGTAGTCGACGCCACCGGGCTGAGGGGGAAGTACGACATCGATCTGACTTGGATCATCGATACGAGTGAGATCCAGGCATACTTACGCGCGCGAGGCATGATCGGGGAGGCGCCAGATAGCGGACCTCCCATGGCGGAGGCTGATTCCGGCCCTAGCCTTCAACACGCCGTCCAGGATCAACTCGGTCTGAAGCTGATTTCGAAGAAAGGTCTCGGCGACATTGTGGTTGTTGACCGCGCGGAGAAGGTTCCGACCGAGAATTAGCGTCGATGCGCCCGCTCGATCCACAGGTTTGCTGTTGAAGACGGGTGGGGAACGATATGTGGGGGTGCCGAAAGTGGCCCGTCGGCCACATGGATGTATCACGTTGCGTAGAGGTGATCCCACGCGGGCCGAAAGTCCCCGTCTGGGAAGTCTCGACCAGCCAGCCGTGCGCGGCGGGGTTCCTCCCGTGACGCCCTCCACGTCACTAGGGCCCGTCGCATTGGGGTTTGCAGACCACGAAAAACGATGGTCTGCACTACCCACTACTCCACCCTGTAGTTGGGCGCTTCCTTGGTGATGATCACGTCGTGCACGTGGCTTTCGCGCAGCCCGGCGCTCGATACCCGCATGAAGCGCGCCTTCCGCTGCAACTCGCCGATGTCCCGCGCCCATGCCCGAGCGCAGCTCCCCAACACCGGGCCGGATGACGTCGCACACGCGGCGCGGTACGCTGGTTTGAAGAGGGACATGTGCGCGATTACCGAGAGATGGTTGTTTCCAATCCCGGCGTGATGATGGGCAAGCCCGTAATCGCCGGCACGCGTATTACCGTCGAGTCGATTTTGGGAAAATTGGCCGCCGGAGAAACTGTTGAACAGGTACTTGAGGCGCATCCGCGGCTCAACGAAGACGCGGTTCGGGCAGCGCTTGCGTTTGCGGCCGACGCCCTCCGCGCCGATGTCATCTACCCGCTTGAGACGATTCCCCGATGACGTTCCTCGCCGATGAGGGCGTCGACCGTCAAATTGTCGAACGCCTTCGCCGCCTAAGACTGGCCAGACAGGATCATGAGAATCGATATGGCAAGAGCAAAGGGGAACTTAGCGGGAAGATCGTGAGGAGTTCGGGGAACGTATTCGCCGACCTCGGCTTTGCGGACGCCGGTGAACGGCAGACGAAGGTTCGTCTGGCTATCGCGATCAATGGCGCCGTCAAGCGGCGCGGGTTATCGCAAGCAAAGGCAGCGGAGTTGTTGGGCATCAACCAGCCCAAAGTGTCGGCTCTCGCCCAATATCGCTTGGAGGGTTTCTCCGTGGAGCGCCTGATGCGGTTCCTGACGTTGCTCAACCAGGACGTTGAGATTATCATCCGCAATCGGCTGTGGACTCGTCCCCCGGGACGGGTGTTTGTCACGGCTGCCTGAAAGATCCTCCCCGTCAACAAGGCCCGTCGCATCGGGGTTTGCAGACCACGAAAAATGCGTCTGTCCCCTTTTCTGCCCCTACTCCACGCGGTAGTTGGGGGCTTCCTTGGTGATGATCACGTCGTGCACGTGGCTCTCGCGCAGGCCCGCGCTTGAAACGCGCATGAAGCGCGCCTTGCGCTGCAGTTCGCCGATGTCCCGCGCGCCGCAATAGCCCATGCCGGAGCGCAGGCCGCCCACAAGCTGATAGACCATGTCGGAAAGCGGGCCCTTGGCGGCCACGCGGCCCTCGATGCCTTCGGGCACCAGCTTGGAATTCGGGTCCTGCGCATAGCGGTCCGAACTGCCTTGCTGCATGGCGCCCGTGGAACCCATGCCGCGGTAGGTCTTAAACGTGCGGCCCTGGTAAAGAATGGTTTCGCCGGGGCTCTCGTCGGTGCCCGCCAGCAAGCTGCCGATCATGACCGTGTCGGCGCCGGCGGCAATGGCCTTGGTGATATCGCCGGAAAACTTGATGCCGCCATCGGCAATGAGAGGCACCCCGGCTTCGCGCGTGGCCCGGGCGCACTCCACAATGGCGGTAATCTGCGGGACGCCGGCGCCGGAAACCACGCGCGTGGTGCAGATGGAACCGGGGCCGATGCCGACTTTGACGCCGTCCACGCCCAGCGAGATCAGTTCCTTTGCGCCTTCGTAGGTGGCCACGTTGCCGGTGATCAACTCGACTTCCGGCAGCTTGCTCTTGATGGTCTTCACCGCGCTCATGACGCGGGCGCTATGGCCGTGCGCGGTGTCGATGGCCAGCACGTCCACTTTGCGCGCCACCAGCTCCTGGGCGCGCTCCAGGTAATCGCCGGTGGCGCCGATCGCCGCGCCCACCCGCAACCGGCCCTGGCTGTCTTTAGCCGAGCTCGGGTACTTCAGCTTTTTCTGGATGTCTTTGACGGTGATGAGGCCCTTGAGGGTGAACTGGTCGTCCACCACCAGCAGTTTTTCGACGCGGTGCTTGTGCAGGATGGCCTCGGCCTGCTCGAGCGTGGTGCCCACCGGAACCGTCACCAGGTTCTCCTTGGTCATCACCTCGGAGATGGGCAGATCGAAGCGGTTCTCGAAGCGCAGGTCGCGGTTGGTGAGGATGCCGACCAGCTTGCCGCCCTGGGTAACCGGCACGCCGGAGATGCGGTACCGGCTCATGAGTTCGCACGCGGCCGAGATGGGCTGGTCGGGGCCGATGGTGATGGGGTCCACGATCATGCCGCTTTCACTGCGTTTGACGCGGTCCACCTCTTCGGCCTGGCGCTCGATGGACATGTTGCGATGGACGATTCCGATGCCGCCCTGCTGCGCCAGCGCGATCGCCAGGTGCGATTCGGTGACGGTATCCATGGCGGCGGAGACCACCGGGATGTTCAATGCGATCTGGCGGGTGAGGCACGTGCGCGTGTCCACCTCGGCCGGGAGCACTTCGCTGCGGGCCGGCTCCAGCAAAACATCGTCGAAGGTGAGGCCCTCGGAGAGTACGTCTTGAGTCATGGTGATTCCTCCCATGATAACGTACAGCGGCGCGGACCTCCGGGGCCAACGGCGTCGGGAGCCACCACCATGAGGAGCGGCCCCTATTCCCGCCGGTCAGCCCCCTTCAAAATCGGCGACGCTGCCAGCGCGCCAGCGGCGTTCGGAGGAGGAGCAGCGGGAAAGGGCCGCCACCGCCGCTAGAACGCCCTGGGAGAGTCGGCTTGCCGGCTAGATCCCTGCGGCCGCGATCCCGGAGGAATGTTTTTACGCCTCGCTGCGGCCAAATGCAAGGGCAAAATTGCCACAAAATTATCCACAGCGCCCCAACACTCCGGAACACTCTAGCCCCTCAAACGAGAGTGTTGTCCCCCGCTCAGTTTCCCACGGAGGTGTACAACGTTTGCGCCCCGTTCACTCCGCCCAGAGTGAACGTCACCGGCACCGCGTCGCTGGGGGGGATATTCGGCACCACCACGTTGAACTGGTACACGCCCACCAGGCTCGGGGCTAGTCCCGCGTATTGGAGCGTGGCTTGAGCCGAGCCGAAGAAGATCTGGAACGGCAGCGTCAGGGCAGTGTTACCCGGGACGATCTGGCCCGCGGGAATGTTGGGAGTCACCGGACCGAATCCGATGCCATAGATGACGATGACATCGCCGGGTTTGGCCCGCCGCGAGGCGTATCCCGAAATGGCGCCGGGCGGGGCGACAAAGGTCTGGTAGTCGGGGAATAGGGCCCCCACATATTGCGCTCCCCCGATGTTCAGATATGCCGGCGCCAGCAGCCCCGCCGCGGTCGGGTTCACGTTGACGGTATATGAATTGCTAGTTCCGATCGCGGTGGTCACGGTAATCTGCTGCTGGCCGGTTCCCACATTCGACGGCACCAGCGCATTCACCTGGCCTGGGCTGTCGTAAGCGATGAAGGCGGGCTGGCCGCCGATGGTCACCGTGGTTCCAGCGAGCGAAGTGGGGGCGTTGACGCCGTTGAAGGCGTTACTCCAATTCAGCGAGTCGGCCGCCAGGTTGGAGCCGTAGATCTCGATGAAGGCCCCCGGCGCAATCGAGGTGAAGCCTCCGAATCCACTGGAGGTAATCACTCCGTTGATGGCAGGCGGGGCGGCCGTCATCAGGCGAATCACCTGGTTCTGGGTATCCGAGACGTAGATGTTCCCGTGGGGATCCACCAATACGGACAGCGGGAACGACAGTTCGGCGCTGGCGGAGGAGCCTCCATCTCCGGTATAACCGGAGAACTTGTTGCCGGCCAACGTCGTGATCGTGCCAGTCGCCGCCGACACCCTGCGAATCCGCTGGTTAAAGGTATCCGCGATGTAGAGGTTGCCGGCGGCATCCAGCGCCAAGCCGGAAGGGTGATTCAGTAGCGCGCTGGCGGCCGGGCCTCCGTCTCCGCTATAACCACAGGCACCGCTGTCGCTGCCGGTCACCGTCGTGGTGATGGTGATCGAGCCGCTGGGCGTCACTTTGAGAATGCGGCAATTGTCGGTGTCCGCGATGTAAACGTCGCCGGCGGCATCCACCACTACACCCTTAGGCGATCTCAGTATGTAGTTGCCGGTGGAAATCGACGTGATGTAGTTGTTCGACGCCGCCACCATGCGGATGCGGCTGTTCGCGGTGTCCGCGATGTAGAGGTCACCCGCCGCGTCCACGGCGAGGCCGGTGGGGCTGGAGAGTTCCGCGCTGGTGGCCAGGCCATGATCCCCGGTGCCACCGGCACCGAGAGAATTGTTGCCCGCGAACGTCGTGATGGTGCCACCGGACACTTTGCGGATCACGTAGTTGTCGGGGTCCGCGATGTAGAGGTTGCCCGAAGAGTCCATCGCCAAGCCGGAAACACGGCCCAACTCGGCGCTGGTGGCCGCTGCTGCGTCCCCCGTGTAACCGGAAGTGCCGTCGCCGGCCACGGTCGAGATTGTGCCGCCCGTCACCTGGCGGACCCGGAAGTTGTCCTGGTCGGCGATGTAGAGGTTGCCCTTAGGGTCCAGGGCTATGCCGAAGGGGTTGTTGAGCTCGCTGGTGTTGGCTGCCACTGCATCCGCCGTATAACCGGCGGTATTGTCGCCGGCGAACGTTGTAATGATGTATGCCGGCGCCTGGCAGAAAGCCGGCGCGAAAATGGATGCGACGCCCATCGCACAGACGAAAGCAGTTCGGTTGAAGGCGCGGTGTTTCACTTATATGATCTCCAGTTTTTATCCCCGCTCATACCACTTTACTAGCCCGCAACCCGCTCCATTGTTCCGCCAGCACGATGGAATTGGCCGGGTTCTTGGGGTCGTATTTCACGGAAACCGCGTCGATCGTCGAAAAATCAAGCGGCATATACTGCTTCAGCATCGAGACATCCTGCGACGCGGTGTATTCCACTCCGCGAACGCCATACGAATAGAACAGAAGATCGTCGCGGATCTCCACCAACATGGCGTCGCTCATCTTGCCGTGAGCCACCAGGGCGGACCGGCGCCGCCGCTCTCGTTCCTCCGGCCCGATGCGGGAACGCTTCCACGCCCGGTATCCAGCGAGCGCGCCCCATGCGGCGAGCACCACGGCCAGCGCCAGCAAGGCTGCCTCCGCGACCACCCATGACAAACCTAGAACACGCGGCATTTGAGGAACGGCCTACCCGCCTTCGTCCAGGTTTACGGTATCGAGAATAACCTTCACGCTCGCTGCTCTCCGGATCACTTTCAGTTTAGCGCACCATTTGACGGCTCTTCACTGTTTAGCGCCGGGCACAGGGTGTGCCCTTTCGGCCCGGCGCTACCAGCGGCGGTAGAATGGAACCACAGTGCCTGGGAAAACCTTCTATCTCGAAACCTTCGGCTGCCAGATGAACGTGCACGATTCCGAAAAGGTCGTCGGCACCCTCATGGCCCGCGGCTACACCCAGGTGGAAACGCCCGAAGACGCTCACCTGGTGCTCTACAACACGTGCAGCATTCGCGACAAAGCCGAGCAGAAGGTGTTCAACCGCTTGCGGCAGTTCCAGCGCGACGCCGGCAAGGGCAAAATCTTCGGCGTGCTGGGCTGCGTGGCCCAGCAGGAAGGTGAGGAGATCTTCCGCCGCGCTCCGCACGTCAGCCTGGTGGCGGGCTCCGCCAGCTACCCCCAACTGGAAGCGATGCTGGTCCAGCTCGAATCCGGAAACCGCCGCGTCACCGGCCTGAGCCTGGCGACGGACGAGACCTTCGACACCCCTTTTGCGCACCGCGACAATCCCTACCGAGCTTCGATCACCATCATCGAGGGCTGCGACAAGCAGTGCGCCTACTGCGTGGTGCCGTTCACGCGCGGCCCGGAGCGCAGCCGCACCAGCTCGAGCGTGATGGAGGAGGCGCGCGGCCTGGCCGAGCGGGGCTATACCGAGATTCAGTTGTTGGGCCAGAACGTGAACAGCTATCGCGATCCGTCGCCCGCCGGCTGGGATTTCGCCGCGCTGCTGGCGCGCGTGGCCGAGGTCCCGGGCATCCGCCGCGTCCGCTACACCACCTCCCACCCGCGCGATTTCACCAGGAGCATCGTGGACGCCATGGACTCCCACCCGGCCATCTGCGACCACGTGCATCTGCCCGTGCAGTCCGGTTCCACCAAGGTCCTGGCCGCGATGGAGCGCCTCTACACCCGCGACGACTACATGCGCCGCATCGAGTGGCTCAAGACCGCCCGGCGCAGCTACGCCATCACCACCGACATCATCGTCGGCTTCCCCGGCGAGACGGAGGAAGATTTCGAGCGGACGCTCGACCTGCTCGACCAGGTGCAGTTCGACTCGCTGTTCAGCTTCAAGTACTCGCCGCGCCCCAATACGGCCGCGCTCGCCATGTGCAGCCAGGTTGCCGATGAAGAGAAGCAGCGGCGGCTGCTGATCGTCCAGGAGAAGCAGCGCGCCATTCAGATCCGGCGCAACGCCATGCTCATCGGCGGCATTCGGGAGGTGCTGGTGGAAGGCCGCAACCAGGCGCTCGGGCAGTGGATCGGCCGCACCTCCGATAACCGTACCCTCAACTTCACCGCGGCCGGTTCCAACGGCCACAACCTGGCGGGCCGGTATCTAGCGGTGCGCGTCACACGCTCCGGTCCGAACTCCTTGGTGGGCGAGAGCGTATCTGTGGTGTAATGTAAACGGGGAGAGAGCGCCATGGAAGTCGAAATGAAAATTCGCGGGCTCATGATGGATCCCGTCACCAATACGCCCATCGTCATTTTGAAGGACCTCAATGGCAACGCCGTGCTCCCCATCTGGGTGGGCGTGTATGAGGCCAACGCCATCGCCCTCGAAATCGAAAAGGTGGCGACGCCCCGGCCCATGACCCACGATCTCATCAAGAGCCTGCTGCTCGGCCTGAACACCGGCCTGCGCAAGGTGGTGGTGAGCGAGCTGAAGGACGACACGTTCTATGCCGTCATCTGGCTGGACCGCGACGGCGAGCTGATCAGCGTGGATTCGCGCCCCAGCGACGCCCTGGCCCTGGCGCTGCGGCTGGACTGCCCCATCTACGTGGAAGAGGGCGTCCTGAAATCCACCAAGCTGGCGTCGACGGTTTCCGACAAAGTCAACACCGAAGAGATGCGCCGCTGGCTCGAGGGCCTCAACGACGAGGACCTGGGCCGCTATAAGATGTAAGCTGGGCCTTGCCCCCCATCTCGCGCGCCTGCCCACGATACCGATGACAATCGACCAACAACTGAGCTACCTGCTTAAAGGAATGGCGGAGATTATCCGCGAAGAAGATCTGCGCGAGCGCTTGATCGAGGCCGCCAGGAAGGGGCGGCCGTTGCGCGTCAAGGTGGGCTTCGATCCCACCGCTCCCGATCTCCACCTGGGCCACACCGTCATCCTGCGCAAGATGAAACATTTTCAGGATCTCGGCCACACCGTCATCTTCCTCATTGGCGATATGACCGCCATGATCGGCGATCCCTCGGGGCGCAATGTGACGCGCCCGCCCATGACCCGCGAGGCCATCGCCCAGAACGCCGAAACCTATAAGGCGCAGGTCTTCAAGATCCTCGATCCCCACAAAACGGAAGTCCGCTTCAATAGCGATTGGCTCGAGCCGCTGAAGTACATGGACCTGGTCCGCCTCTTCTCGAAGTACACGGTGGCGCGCATCCTGGAGCGCGACGATTTCGCCCAGCGCTACAAGGAAGGCGTCCCCATCTCCATGCACGAGTTGATGTACCCGCTGGCGCAGGCCTACGATTCCGTGGCCCTGGAGTGCGACGTTGAGATGGGCGGCACCGACCAGAAATTCAATCTGCTGGTAGGCCGCGAGATCCAGAAGGATTTCGGCCAGCCGCCACAGATCGTCGCCACCTTGCCCATTCTCGAAGGTCTCGACGGCGTCAACAAGATGTCGAAGTCGCTGGGGAATTACATCGGCATCACCGAGCCGCCCGAGGTCATGTTCCGCAAGGTGATGCAGATCGGCGACGAGCTGATGTTCCGCTACTACGAGCTGCTCACCGACAAGAGCATGGCCGAAATTGCGGCCATCCGCGCCGAGATGCATCCCATGGAGGCCAAGCTGGCGCTGGCCAGGCAGATCGTCACCGACTTCCACTCGGCGGCCGAAGCCGCGCGCGCGGCCGAAGTGTTCAACGCCGTGGTGCGCCGCAAGGAAGTGCCCGCGGATATTCTCACCGTGCCGCTGCCCGAGGGCGTGCGCGTGGCCAAGGGCATCCGCGTGGACAAGCTGCTGGCTAAAATCGGGCTGGCGGAATCGGTGAGCGACGCCGTGCGCAAAATCAAAGCCGGCGCCGTCGAGATCAACGGCGAGAAGGTGAAGGACCTGGCGCTGGCCAGTCCCGCCGCCGAACTGGTCGTCCAGGCAGGCAAGAACTGGAAGAGAGTCACGTTGTGACCTTGTGGGGCAGGATGGTATCCTGCGCGGCGGTTTGCAACCGCCGCTCTTGCTTTACATGATTGGCGTCGCCGACAACCTGTCGCTGGCGGTGGATTCCATCCGCGCCCACAAATTGCGCGCCACGCTCACGGTGCTCGGGTTGACCATGGGGGTCGCCACCCTCATCACCGTCATGACCCTGGTCCAAGGCGCCAATCTCTACGTCGAACAGAAGATTGCCAACCTCGGCACCAACGTCTTTCGCATTGCGCGCTTGCCCTTTGTGGTGACCGATTTCACGCTCCTCACCAAAGCCCAGCGCAACCGCTATCTTTACCCCGGCGACATGCAGGCGCTCGCCGAGGGCTGCGGCAGTTGCCAGGTGGTGGGCGCCTCCATCAGCAGCAGCGCCACGCTCCGCTACAAGGACCACGAACTCGACGACACCACCATGTACGGCTACACGCCCACCATGGCCGATATCGACACCCGCACGGTCCAACTGGGGCGCTACTTCACCGAGGTGGAAGACCGCCATGCCGCGGAAGTCTGCCTCATCGGCGACCGCCTGGCGCAGGAGTTCTTTCCCGACGCCGATCCCCTCGGCCGCGTCGTTCGCGCCGGCGCCTACGAGTTCACCGTGGTGGGGACGTTCGAGCGCATCGGATCGGTGCTCGGCCAGGACCAGGACAATTTCCTGGTGGTCCCGCTGCGAACCTACCTCAAGCTGCACGGCCAGCGCAACAGCCTCACACTCCAGGTCAAGGCGGAAGGCGGCGCACAGATTTTCGACCGCGCGCAGGACGAGGCCCGCCGCATTCTGCGCGTCCGCCGCCACGTGCTGCCCGGCAAGGACGACGATTTCTACATCGGCACCGCCGACACCTACATTTCTCTGTGGCAGAGCATCAGCTCGGCGTTCTTCACCGTGTTCGTGATGATCAGCTCGATTTCCGCCGTGGTGGGTGGCATCGTCATCATGAACGTAATGCTGGTCAGCGTCACGGAACGGACCAAGGAGATCGGTGTCCGGCGCGCCGTCGGCGCAACCCAGCCGGACATTCTGCACCAGTTCCTGACCGAAAGCGTGTTGCAATGCCTGGCGGGCGGGGCCATCGGGGTGGGCGCCGGATTCGGCTGCGCGCTGGCGCTTCGCGAGCTCACCGAGTTTCCCGCCGCGGTCCAGGTTTGGGTCGCGGTGCTGGGCGTGGTTTTGAGCTCCATGATTGGATTGTTCTTCGGAATTTATCCGGCTGTGAAAGCCTCCAAGCTGGACCCCGTGGTGGCGCTTCGGACGGAGTGAGAAGGCGCGGAGAAGCCAATTTAGCCACGGATGAACACGGATGAACACAGATAAGAATCTTGTCTTGAGATTTTGGTTCTATCCGTGTTCATCCGTGTTCATCCGTGGCCATAGTTCTTGGGTATGTTCCGAGTGGTGAAATATGACGCGCGCTGAAATCAAAGAGAACCTGCTGGTGGCTCTCGACACGCTGCGAACCCGCAAGGTCCGCTCCGCCCTGACCATTCTGGGCATCGTCATCGGCGTGACCAGCGTGATTTCGGTAGCGGCCATCATCGACGGATTGAACGGCTACATTCTGAATCGCATCCGCTCATTCGGGTCGCGGTCGCTGTTCCTTACGCGCATCCCCGCCGGATACACCGGAATCGGGCGTCTCCCGCAGAACATTCGCATGCGGAAGTATCTGGAGATTTCCGACGCGCGGTATCTCAAGGAAAACGTGCCGGGTCTGGACATCTCGGCGGCCTTCGCGCAGCGCCTCAACCTCGGAGACTCGCCCGATTCCATCCGCTACGCCAACGAGCACGTCGAGCGCCTCGTCATCCGCGGCACCCAGCCGGACTACGCCGCCGCGCTCCCGCTGTTCTCGACCGCCAGCGGCCGGTACATTTCCGAGTTCGACGAAGAGCACGCGCGCAACGTGGTGGTGATCGGAGACGCCATCGCCAATTCGCTGTTTCCGAACACCGACCCCATCGGCAAGGAGGTCCGTCTGAACGGGCGGTTGTACGAGGTGATCGGCGTCTTCGAGAAGGACCCGGGAATGTTCGGCGGCTACGGCGTCGATCAGTTTGCGTGCATCCCGCTCTCCAACTTTCACAAGAACTTTCCGGACATTCGCGACATTTTTCTGATCGTGACGGTGCGCGAAGATGCCGACATGGCGGATGTCCGAAACCGGGTGATCGAAGCCATGCGCCGGCGGAGGCACGTGCCGCACCGCGCGGAAAACGATTTCGACATCGCCGACGCCGATTTCTTCGCCGATCTGTGGAACCAGCTCACCGGCGCCATGGTGTTGCTCACCGGCGTCATCAGCTCCATCGGGCTGCTGGTGGGCGGCATCGGGGTCATGAACATCATGCTGATTTCGGTTACCGAGCGGACGGGAGAGATCGGCATCCGCAAAGCCATCGGCGCGCGCAAGGCAGACATCCGCGCGCAGTTTCTGCTGGAGGCCATCACGCTCTCGGGCATCGGCGGGGTGGTTGGCATCCTGGCCGGCGCCGCCATTTCGTTCGCCGTGCGCACGCTGGCGGGCATTCCGGCCACGGTATCGCCGTTCTGGGTGGCGCTCGGGGTGGCCATCGCCGTCGGTGTGGGCCTGTTCTTCGGATACTACCCGGCGAACCGCGCCGCCAACCTGGACCCCATCGTCTGCCTGCGCTACGAGTAAATCGGTGACAGGCTACGAAACCCCCAAACTGCAGGGGGTTTCGTAGCCTGTCACCGAATTAGAGTGTGGGGAGGGCGAACGACAGGATGCTGGCACCCGACGCGATCGCCACGAATTGGCGGCCATTCACCATGTAAGTCATGGGCGAAGCCTTGGGAGACTGGCCGGTTTCGAAATGCCAGAGCGAACTTCCGGTCTGGGCATCCACCGCGGCAAAGGCGCCACTGGATTCGCTGTAAAATAGCACGCCTCCCGCGGTGGAAAGGACACCGCCATAGTTGGGCGAGGGGACCTTCTGATCCACTTCCCAAACCACTTTGCCGGTATGAATGTCGAGGGCGCGCAGGTAGCGCCGGGGCGGGTCGCTACCGGGCGCCCCGCCGCCAAGCATTCCCTCGCCGCCGCGGCCGCCGCCACCGCCTCCGCGGCCACCGCGCCCCCCACCGCCTCTGGCCGCATTGGCAGCCTGAGCGGCGGGACCAAACTGGGTGCTGCGGTAGACGCCGCAGTTCTCGATGGTCATGACGTAGTAGAGGCCGGTTGCCGGGTTATACGCGGTGGCCATCCAGTTGGCCGCGCCGCGGATATCCGGGCAGGTGCGCGTTCCCTCGGGCGTGGGGACATTGCCGGGCAGTTCGATGGGCCGGCCCTTGGCGTCGATGCCGCTGGCCCAGGAAATCTTCTTGGCGAAGGCCTTGGCCAGAAGCAACTCGCCCGAGGTGCGGTCGAGCACGTAGAAGAATCCGTTGCGGTCGGCGTGCACGATCAGCTTGCGCTGGCGGCCCTGCCAGGGCGCGTCCACCAGCAGCATAGGCTGGACGGCGTCCCAATCGTGCAGGTCGTGCGGGGTGAATTGAAAATACCAGAGCTGCTTTCCGGTTTCCAGATCGAGCGCCAGAATGCAATTGGTGAACAGGTTATCGCCCAGGCGATCGCTGCCATCGGTATCCGGATAGGGGTTGCCGACAGCCCAGTAGAGCACCTTGCTTTCGGGATCGTAGCTGCCGGTAAGCCACGTGGAGCCGCCGCCGAATTCGACAGCGCCGCCGCGCCAGGTATCCCATCCGGGTTCTCCCTTGCGCGGGACGGTCCAGTGGCGCCACGCGAGCTGGCCGGTGGAGGCGTGGTAGGCGGCGACGAAGCCGCGGATGCCGTCGTCGGCGCCAGACACGCCGCCGATGACCAGGTCGCCGGCCACCAACGGCGCCGCGGTCGAGCCGTAGTGCTGCGGCTCGTCGGGCATGTAGACGTCCCAGCGAAGCGCGCCGGTGAGGCGGTCGAGCGCGATCATGTGAGCGTCGTCGGTGGCGAAGAAAACGCGGTCGCCTAAAAGCGCGACGCCGCGGTTGGCCCCCCTGGCGGCATCCGAGGCGATATTCGGGCTGGTGGAGCGCGGGCGCGAGTAGCGCCAGATTTCCGCGCCGCTGCGCGCATCCAGGGCGCACACCTGATTGGGGCCGCTCACGTACATCACCCCATCGCTTACCACCGGCGTGGTTTCCAGGCCGAAATACGGAAGGGTGTACATCCACTGCAAAGAGAGCCGGCTGACGTTGCGTTTGTCGATCTGGTCGAGCGAGCTATGACGGTTGCCACTGACCAGCCCGTTATAGGTGGGCCAGTCGCCGGGCTTGGGATGGAGAATCTGTTCGATAGCGGCGGCATCGATGGGATCGCCGGGGCCCGCGAGCGGACCGGGTTTCAAGCCACCCAGCCGGCTCAAGAACGCCACCAGGTCGCGATGCTCTTCGGGCGTCGCGTTGAGCGCCGGCATGGCGGACCCCTTGTCGCGCGAGACGATCTGGTATTCGCCGTCCCCGAGCAGCAGGAGGCGGCCATCGGTGGTCTGCAACTGTAGGCCGTGCAGCGTCTCCTTGCGCGCAAAACCGCGAACCGTGGGCCCGCTGGCGAGCCGCACCGTGACCAGCGCATAGCCGTCGGAGACCTGCGCGCCGGGGTTGGCGAGCTTGCGTTCCAGGTCGGCGACGGTCACCTGGCGGCCGATGCTGGTGAGGTCGGGACCGGAGGATTTGCCGCGGCCCATGGCGGTGTGACACGAGGCGCACCGGCCCTTGCCGAAGAAGAAGCCCTCGCCGGCGGCGGTGTCGCCCGCGGGTTGGGCGTCGAAGGCCGTGGCGTTCATCGAGCGAATGAACCCCGCCAGTGCCTGCAACTGGGGTTCGGGCAGATCGAATGGAGGCATGCCGCCGGGCGTGCCATGGTGGATGATATCGTGAATCTCGGCCGCGGAGCGGGTGCGCAGGCGGCGGCTCCGGGCCAAGGCCGGGCCGCGATCGGTGCCGGTAGCGTCGTCGCCGTGACAGGCGGTGCAATGCTCGGAGAAAAGCTGTTCCGGGCTGGGGTTTTGCGCCGCCGCGCTACCCACAACCCCGATCAACGCCAGGGGGATCAGCCAATGGACTCGCATCGCACCTCTCGCAACCTTCGCCGTGCCAATCATGATATCACTGGTCGGCGCTCGTCCATATCGGCTGGTTACCTCAGAAGAAGACCTTCCATTCCACGTCCTTGCCCGTGTTCGCCGTATAGTCCACCGTCAGCAAGTTCCCGTCCGTCTTCATGGTTGCCGCGAGGCCGCCGGACAACTCCACTCGCTTGGCGGCGAAGCCGTCCGGAACGTAAATGCGCAATTGGTACGGATCGCCGGCCACCGCGCGGGAGACACCTCGCAGCATCCGCTGGCCGCCATCGTAGGCGAGGTCCTTGATGTCGAACGCCATCTGCCGGACATGCCGGCTGGTCGAGATCAGCACCGGACGGTCCAGCTTCTCGACAATGCTATATATGTCGCAGTCATAGGGACTCAGTGGACGCGCGACAAACTTCCCCTGGAACGTCCCGATGAGCTGCTTGCTCCAGAACTCATAGGCGATGTACTCCTTATTCGGGTCGAGGCGGAGGTCTTTCGCCGCATCCAACGTCGCAGTGAACTTGCGATCGGATTTGCCGGTGAAATTGAAAACCGCCAGGACGGACCATTTTCCAAATGGCCGTTCGACGGGCATGTTCCAGATGCGGGCCGGTTTGCGGACGAATAAGTCCACGGGATAGGCCGTGTCCATGGTCGGGGGGCTGATTCGTTTCAGCAACTCGATCCGGTCGGGGGGGTACGGCACATTGAAGGCTTCCGAGACGAAAAGCGTGTTTCCGGCGATGGCGTGGAAATTCGCATCCACCTTGGCCTCCTGGGCGGTAAACTCCTTTCCATCGGAGGCATTGTACTTGTAGATATGGAAACCGTCGGCGTCGTTCCAGAAGACGCGGCCGTTGTAGAAGAACCGGTTGGCCGAGCCTAACACCGTTTCGGTGAACAGGCCTGTAAATTCCGTTTGCGCCAGGGTCGAGTCTCCCGTCTCGTAACCGTGATCGGCATCCTCCGAAATCCGGCAGATGTCGACAATTCCGTAGGAATGATCGACCGGCTGCATGTTGGAGCGGATGACCATTCGCGGGGCCATCTGGTCGATTGCCTCGCGCCACGGGAGGCCGGCCGCGCGATAAGTCTCGAGCGCGCTCATGAAGGGGTCGTATTGGCCGGGCCACTTGTCCCACCAGTCCGCGAAATCCATCTCCGCGCGGCCGGTGCTCTTCTCCTGCCCTTTCACCCACTGGAGAATCCGCTCGCGCTCCAGTTTCACGGTCAGAGGATTGGAGAAATCTATCACCCTTTCGCCGTCGTATTTTACGGTGTGGATCGGAAGATAGCACTCGGCCGGAAAATTGACCCGCGAGGGGCGTCCCTGCGTGCCTCCGCCCATGCCATATATTCCGAAGCTTCCCTGCGGGCCCGGCCCTCCCATCCCCCAGTAGAAATCCACCAAGCCATTATTCTCGAAGAACTTCTTCGCATTGGCGTTGTTGCCGCCCGACATCCATCCGTGGAAGCGGCTGTAGTCGTTGGCTACCCATTCCCGGTCGTCCAGGTTGATCGGCCGCCGCTGCTTAAGACGGATGTCGTGCGCGATGGCGATCAGGTCGGCCTGGTGTTGCATGGCGCTGAGCGCGTCGGTATTGAAGTCGATGAGCAGCTTCTCTCCGGGGAAGCTCTTTCCAGGAGGCACAGTGACTTTGTAACTGCAATATCCCCGAACCTGCATCCGGTCGGGAACTTTCCCCGTCCAGCCGGACCTGACATCGAACCTCGACGCCCCCTTGAGGGTCGTCACATGTCCCAGCAGCAGGCTGTTGCCCGTGTCACTGTCTCTCACCACATGATTCACGGCGTATGTCTTAGGCGTGATCAAGTTAATCACCGACCAGAGCTCGTAGTAATCGCGATTGCGAGACTGAGTCCCGAGGGCGATCCACTTATCGCTGGTTCCTCCCAGCCTCGCATCGCGCGACACAAAGTAATTCATGTCGTCGACGTCAACCGCCTTGCCGGTGTTATTCGAACGGCCGAGGCTGACAAGAATGTCGTTCCCGGTCTTGCTGGCGGAGATCTGGTAGTCGAAATCGAGCTGTCCGGGTTTCGTCCCGTACAGCGTCACCGTAACGAACGATCCGAGGTTGTTGGAGTCGCTGTTGTTGACGGAAGAGGTCACCTTCCAACCGGAAGGGTCGTCGCCGGGCAGAAAGTAGAACGTCATTCAGCCGCATCGGCGTGGCTTTGACTTCCGCCGACCAGCGGCAGGCGGCCGCGTCCACGGTAACGATCAGGTTCTTGGTGTCGATTCTGATTGGCGTCGCCGCATTGGCCGGCAGGGCCAGCAAAAGACTGATGGTGAAGAACAAACCGACAGCGCGAAGGTTAGTCTTGGTATGCATGATCCCCTTTCTCAATTCGGTCTGTGGGGCAGGTTTTTAACCTGCGGCGGGTTGGTAACCCGCCCGAATCGCTGGTAAGCAGGCCGACCAGCGCCGGTTGACAACCGGCGCGCAGGATACCATCCTGCCCCACAATGGCTTCTCATTTATTCGTAGCGGTAGACTGTGACGCGCAAAACCTCATTGGGGCGCAGCGACAAGATCTCGCCCTGTCCGGTATCGTCGCCGCCCAACTGGCGGACCACCCGCCATTTGCCGTCCACGAACTTGCCTTCCTGCACGTCGCCGAGCCCCACGATCCGCGGCCCCGGGGTGTTCGCGGTGAAGCCGATTCGCAATCCCCCGGCCCCGGCGCCAAAATAGAATTCATCCGGCCCGGCCGCAATCAGGATCGCCGCCGCCTGCACCGCCGGCGCGGCTCCCGGCGGACGCGTCTGGCCCGCCGTGGCTGGCTGCGGCGCGATGGGTACGCGGCCCGTGCCGATATACGTGAGGTTCAGCGTGTAGTCGCCTAACTTGACGTTCAGTGGAGCATCGCCCTGGTTCATGCGAACCGCGGTGATGCTCCCTTTTCCTTGGTGCGCCGCAATCTCCGGAGCCAATTGCGAGATGACGCGATAGGCGGCGGCCAGCTCGTTGTCCGGGCCCACCGACCGCTCGATGCCAAACGGCGAGAACGCAATGGCGTTGAATTTCCCGAAGGCGGACATGACATTGGCCGCGTTGGCGCTGGTCTCGGGAATAAACAGCGGGTTTCCGTTGCGCGTGAAGCGCTCGCATACGTCGTCGAAGTACTCGAGGTAGAGGTCCGGCGCCAGCACGTCAACCGCGGGCGCTCCGGCTCGCCAGATATCATGCACCTGGGGCACCGGTCCGCCGCTCGGATAGCTGCCGGGCCAGGCATGGTTCGGCTGCTGCAGCCAGGCGTTCACGTACATGGGGATGTTGTACTCCGCCTTGCCCTCCTCAACCACCTTGCCCACGAACCGGGCGTAGTTCCAGGCCATGAAGATCTCGTCCACCGGCCAGTGCAGGTTTCGCCAGGAGGTGTCGTGCTCCTCGCGGCTCATCGGCGGGCTGGTGGTTTGAATCGGCATATCGACGCTGTCGGGCTTGCCGGGGCCGAAAACTTCTTCCCACGTGCCGGAGGTCTTGGAACCGTTGGCGGCCCACACCTCCCGCAACTCCGGGATGAGCGTATCCTTGTGCTGCTGAAGGTAACTCATCAGCTCGCGCGGCACGGGTCCGGCAAAGGCCCGGTTGGCGGGTGCGGACCGGTCGCGCGAGTCGCGCAGGACGCCCACTTCGTTCTCCACCTGCATCATGACCACGGTGTGCCGCTGGCCATCCACCTCCTTGATGTGCCGCATCAAGGCCCGGTAGGCCCGCGCATCGGCGTCCCGCGTGGCGTCGCCGAACGTGCTGAGTAACTCCAGGGTCTTTCCGCCTTTGATCTGAATTCGCGGGAAGCGCTTATAGTCCTGCTTGACCCAGTAAGGAACGTAGCTCGAAAGGCCGTTCTTCCAACTCCCAAACCACAGAAACACCAGCTTCAAGTTATTGCGCCGGGCCTCCTGGATGAGACCATCCACCAGGCCAAACTCGTAGTGGCCCTCGGCGGGCTCGAGTTGCGCCCAATGCACGGCCGCCAGCACGCAGTTGAGATTGCCCGCAACCAGCTTGGGCCATATGGGCTGCATATTCTCCAGGCTGGTGGCCGTGTTATTCCCCAGTTCTCCGGTGACGGCCAGAAACGGGGAGCCATCCACAATCAATTGCGTGGCGGTCCCTTGCTTTTGTAAGTGCGGGATGCCCGAGGCGGTCTGTCCGTAACACTCGGCCGCAACCAGCGCCGCGCATGCCAGCGCGAACCCGAATTGAATTCTCAGTTTCATTGTTCCTTCACCTCAATGGTCTTTTCGAGCCGCGCGTCGGCGGAAGACGCGCCCAACATGATACTGACTCTGCCAGGCTCCACCACAAAGCTCTGCCTGCCCGCATCCCAGTAAGTCAGATCGGTTGCTTTCAGCGGCAGCCGGACGGTCCGCGTCTCGCTCGGCCGGAGCGTGATGCGCTCGAATCCGCGCAGCTCCTTGATGGGCCGCGCCACCGCGGAATCGAGGTGCTTGACGTACAGTTGCACCACCTCATCGCCGGCGCGGGTCCCGGTGTTCTTGACGTCCACGCTGACAGTCACTTCGCCCGCCGCGGTCACCGAATCGGCCGAAGTGCGCAGGTTGGAATACTCGAACGTGGTGTAACTCAGGCCGAATCCGAAAGGATACTGCGGCTGCCCTTTGAAATACATGTAAGTGCGGCCCTGGCGAATGTCATAGTCCATCATGGGTGGCAAATCGTCCAGCGACTTGACCCACGTGGCCACCAGGCGGCCGGCCGGGTTGTAATCGCCGAACAGCACGTCCGCCAGGGCGTTGCCTTCCTCCTGGCTGGAGTGCGCCATGTGGAGAATCGCCGGCGCGGCCTGTTGAACCGCGCTCATGGCGTATGGAAAGCTGGAAATCAGCACCACGATGGTCTTGGGATTCGCCCGCTTCACACTCTGGACCAGTTGCGTCTGCGATTGCTCCAGTTCGATGGTCTTCCGGTCCACGGCCTCTTTGCCTTCGCTCGGCGGGCATCCCCGGCCGAACGGCGCGTTGCAGGTTGGGTTATTCCCCACGAAGACAATGGCTACGTCGGATTCCGCCGCCAGGTTGGACGCGCTGTTGTTGTTGCTGTTATCCGCCATGTACCGCACCCGTACGCCGGGCCCCACCTTGTTACGGATGCCTTCGAGCGGCGTCACCGTGTAAGGCGGTATTCCCGCGTACCAGTCGATGAACACGTCGTTACCCGCCGGCCCGATCACCGCGATCGATTTCACTTTGCCCTTGTCGAGCGGCAACAGACCGCCGTCGTTCTTGAGCAGGACAATTGACTCCTGAGTGACTTTTCGGGCCAGTGCCTTATTCTTTTCGCCATACCACGGTTCCTCGGTCCCCGCGATGTTGCTGTAGGGCACCATTTCGGGAGGATCGAACTCACCCAGCCGCATACGCATCCGTAGGTTGCCCCGGATGTTGCGTTCGATATCGGCTTCCGTGAGTAGCTTCTTCTCGAGGGCGTCCTTCAGCGGCGTGGCGTACTGATCGAGAAACACGGTAATGCCCGCTTTGATGCAGCCCACGACCGCGGCCGTGGGATCTTCATAATAGTGGAACTGGCGCGTGAGGTTGGGCAGAGAGCCGGCATCCGTGCACACCATTCCATCAAATTTCCATTCCTTCTCCACGATGTCCCGGATAAATGGAGACACGGTGTCGGGAATCTTGTTGACCGCGTTGTAGGACGCCATGAACGATTGCGCATTCCCTTCCTCGATGCCCATCCGGAAGGGAACCAGGTAGTACTCGCGCAAGTTCCGCTCGTCGAAATCGGAGGAGGAGCGAGTGCGGCCATCCTCATTGCTGTTGGCCAGAAAGTGCTTCATGGTCGACGCCGAGAGCAGATACTTAGGGTTGTCGCCCTGCAGCCCCTTGATGTAACCAACCGACATTTTCCCGACGAAGTATGGGTCTTCTCCGTACGATTCCTCGGTCCGGCCCCAGCGCGGGTCCCGGGCCAGGTCCACGTTGGGCGCCCGTATGGCGAGGCCCACGCGAGCGCCATCGTACTTCTTGAAATAGACGCGGGCTTCATACCCTTCGACGGCCCCGGCCTGGCGTAGAATCTCGGGGTCCCACGTTTCCCCCAGGCCCACCGATTGCGGGAAGGTGGTGGCCGTGACGCTGCCGCCGCGGACCCAGCCCAGACCGTGCAGACCCTCGGTCCAGTTGGTGAACGCCTTGATTCCCAGCCGCGGAATGGCCGGCTGGACCTGCGCCAGCATCCCGATCTTCTCTTCGAGGGTCAGCCGGGAGACGAGATCGTCCACTCTCCGTTCGAGCGGCAGGGTGGGATCGCGGAATGGCTCGGCGGCGGCCAGCGTCCGCGCCATGTCGGCGGCTAAGAGAAGCGGGAGAACGACAGCCAGTGGTTGCGGTCTCATAAAAAGCTCCTTGAGATACGAATATCGCATACCACGCGGCCCGCCGCGCCCCCGCCACGGGCCAGCCTATAATGGGAACTGCACTCGAGGAGGAACCATGCAGTATTACAGCGGCCAGGACATGGCCCGATCGTTTCGCACCGTGCGCAACAACACCATCAGAGTTGCCGAAGAGATTCCCGAAGAACAGTACGGCTTCCGGGCGGCGCCTGAGACCAACAGCGTCGCCGAGACGCTGGCTCACATCGCCGCCGCGCCGCGCGGGGCCAAAAGCATGCACACCCAGCGCATCACGCACCCCGATTTCGCGACCTTCCGGGCCGGTCACGAAGAAGTCATGAAGTACCAGGCCACGCTGACCACCAAGGCGCGGATCCTGGAGGCGTTGCGCGCCGGCGGCGAGGAGTTTGCTTCCTGGCTCGCGACGCTCAGCGACGAGACCCTGGCCGAGCGCGTGTACTTTCCCGAGGGCGCCCAGCCGCCCAGCAAGACGCGCTTCGAGATGCTGCTATCGCCCAAGGAACACGAGATGCACCATCGCGCCCAACTGATGCTGGTGGAGCGCCTGTTGGGCATCGTTCCCCACCTGACCAGGGAGCACCAGGCCAGAATGGCCGCCATGGAACAACACGCGCCTGGCGCGCAGGGCGCCTGACTCCCGCCTGCCGGCTTGCCGCCGATGCCGTAACACCAGAGCGAATCGTATTGGCGTTTGATCCGGCCATCCACGCGCGTCTTGCTCTGCAAGCGGAAGATGCTGCTGGACGGCGGGTTCAGTGCCGTCATCCGGGGGTGGAGGCACGCCAAAGAAGCAAGCTCCTATGGCTCGAACGGCCACACCGCGGTGGTCGTGTACCCGCCGTCCACCGCGATGATCTGCCCGGTGATGTAGTCCGCGCCGCGTCCCGCCAGGAACACCGCCAGCGGCGCGACATCCGCCGGCGTCCCGGGGTTGGGGTTGGCCTGGCAGCCCCTCAGCCAGTTCAACATCTTCTCCGACTGCCACATCGCGCGGTTCAAATCCGTGACGATGATCCCCGGGGCGATGCAGTTCACCTGGATGTTGTAGCGTCCCCATTCCGCCGCCAGAACTTCGGTCAACTGCGCCAGCCCGCCTTTGGTGATCGCGTAAACCGCCAGATACGGCAGGGCCCGCAGCGACTGCAAGCTTCCGATGTTGATGATTTTTCCGCCCGTTCCGCGGGCGATCATCCGGGCGCCGATCTTCTGCGTGAGGCTGAAGATTCCGTTCAGGTTGGTCTCGAGAATCCGGTCGTACTCTTCCCGCGTGAACTCCTCGGCCCGCTTGCGGATATTCATACCGGCCACATTGACCAGGATGTCGGGCGTTTCGATGCTTTCCACGGCGGCGGCGATGGAGTGCGGGTCCGCGACGTCCAGCACCAGCGCGCGCCCGCCGATTTCCGCGGCATGCGCCTCGAGCACCTCCTGCGACCGCGCGGCCAGAACGACGCTGGCGCCCGCGGCCGCCATGTGGCGCGCGATCTCGAGGCCGATGCCGCGGCTGGCGCCGGCCACCAGCGCGGTCTTTCCAACGAGCGAGAAAGTATTCACAATCTTCGATTATAACGGCCGGTGGTATAATAGTCTCGGCACTCAATTTCGAAAATGCAGACACATCCAAAGGGCGTCCGCGCCCGCATTCTGCTCAGTTCCGTGTTTGGTCCGTACGCGCAAGACGACGAGTTCGGCAGCCGCAAGATCAATCCCATGGAGCTCTATCACAACCAGGTGACGCGTGAACAGGGGCCGTTCTCCCTCCGCATGTTTCACCGCTCGTGGGGCATCTTGATGATCCAGCAAAACATCTCGGCGCCCACCACGGTCCTCGATTTTCCAACGCGCGAAACCTTCGAAGCGGAACTGCTCGCCAACCAGTACGACATCGTCGGCATTTCCTCCATCATCGTCAATATCGGGAAAGTGCGGGATATGTGCAAGACGGTGCGGCGCGTGTCGCCGAAATCCGTCATCGTGATCGGCGGCCATGTGGCCGCTACTCCCGGCATTTCGATGATGGTCGACGCCGACCACTTCGTGTGCGGCGACGGCATCTCATGGATGCGCCGGTTCCTGGGTGAAGACGACACCGCGCCCATCCGCCATCCGGAAATCGTTTCCGGTTTCGGAGGGCGCACCATGGGGATGAATCTGCCGCAAGACAAGGGCCGCACCGCCGCCACCATCATTCCGTCGGTGGGGTGCCCCATGGGCTGCAACTTCTGCACCACCTCGGCCTTTTTCGGCGGCAAGGGCAAGTTTCTGAATTTCTACAACACCGGCGAGGAACTCTTCGGCGTGATGTCGGAGATGGAATCCAAGCTGAAGGTGAAATCGTTCTTCGTGATGGACGAGAATTTCCTGCTGCACAAACGGCGCGCCATGGAATTGCTCGGCTGCATGAAGGACGGCCAGAAACCCTGGTCGCTGTATGTTTTCTCATCCGCCAACGCCATCAATCAGTATTCCATGCGGGAGCTGGTGGAGCTGGGGGTTTCGTGGGTCTGGATGGGCCTGGAATCGCCGCACTCCCAGTACACCAAACTGCAGGGAACGGACACCCGCAAGCTCGCCGCCCAACTCCGCCAGCACGGCATCAAGCTGCTGGGCTCGACCATCGTGGGCCTCGAACACCATACCCCACAGAACATCCAAGCCGAACTCGAGCACGCGGTGGCGCACAATACCGATTTCCACCAGTTCATGCTCTACACGCCGGTGCCCGGCACGCCGCTGTTTGCCGAGATGAGCGAGCAGGGGCGGATGCTGCCAGGTATCGACCTGGCCGACATTCACGGCCAGGACCGGTTCAACTTCCAGCACGCGGCCATTTCGCGCGAGGATTCCAAGCGCTGGCTGGATTGGGCCTTTCGCCGCGATTTCGAGCTCAATGGGCCCAGCATTTACCGCATTTGCCGGACTACTCTGGAAGGCTGGCTGCGGTACAAGAACGACCCCGACCCGCGCGTGCGCGCGCGTTTTCAGTGGGAGGCGCGCTCCCTCAGAGACGGCTATGCCGCGGCGCTGTGGGCCATGGAGAAACATCTCCGGCGCACCAACGAGGCGGTCAGCGAACGGATTCGCGCGCTGCGCAAAGACGTGGGCCGGGAATTCGGACTGTTCAGCCGCGTGGTGAGCCGCGCCATCGGGCCGGTGCTGCTATGGTCGGTGCGGCGCGAAGAGCGGCGGCTGGCCCGAGGCGAGACTTACGAGCCGCGCACCATCATCGAACGACGCAACTGGGACTGGGCCGCTCCCCTGGTGTCCCCCGCCCCAGGCGTCGCCACGCTCACTGCTCAAGAACAATCCTCTGGTGGCTGATGACGCCGTTGCGGATCTCCACCTTGGCGGTGGCCTGCTTGCCATCCTTCTCGACGGCGATGGTGTAGGTTCCCGGCGAGAGCGGGATCTCGGCCGGAGTGACCTGCGGGATGGGGCGCCCGTTCACTGAAATCGCCGCGCCCGCCGGCACGCTGGCCAGCAGCAGGGTTCCGCCCAGCGGCCGCAAGATTACCGGGAGCGTTTCCACCGGGCTCGATTCCACGTCCACTTCGCGGTGCTCGATTTGATACCCGGGCATGGTGATGGAGATGGTGTGGCGGCCGGGCGCGGCGTCCAACGAGCAGGGCGCCTTGCAGGCCTTCTGCGGATCTCCGTCCAATGTCGCGGTGGCCCCTCCGGGGCTGCTGATGATGGACACCGGCTGGGTGGCCGCGATGGCAGGCGCGGGCTTGGCGGGGGGCTTTTCCGCGGGCGGGTTCGCGGCTTCGGCGGTCTCCGCCGGGGTGGTGGCGGGAGGCGGCATGGGGCTCGGCTTCGGTTCGGCCGGAGCCGGAGCCGGAGCCGGAGTGCTGGCCGGTGGCGCGGCCGCAACCGGAGGCGGCACCGGGGGCTTGGCCGTCTGCACCTGGTTGGAGAGCCACGGCGCAGCCTGCCAGCCGATGAGCGCCAGCAGGCCGGCCGCCACCAGGATGGCCAGCAGAAACGGCAGAAAACGCGCGCTCCGCCGCTCGGCGCGTTCGGCCGTGGTGGTGGCTTCGGCGCGGCGGGCGTGCCGTGCCGGCGGCAGCGTCACCCCGGGCTTGGCCGAATCGACCATGGTCGGTTCGTTCAAACTGCCGCCCCGCGGCATGGTCTTCCAGCCCTTGCTGGCCGCGCACGCTTTCTCCAGCGCCCCGGCGAACTCCTGGCAGGTGGGGTAGCGCGCCTCCGGTTTCTTCGACAGGCTCCGGCGCAGCACGCTCTCGATGGCGGCGCCGAGCGTGGGGTTCAGGCGGTGTGGCGCCGCCGGTTCTTCCGCCACGATCCTATAGACCACGGTGGTCAGGTGCTCGCCGGAGTAGGGCTTCTCGCCGGTCAGCATTTCAAACGCGATCACCGCCAGCGAGAACTGGTCCGAGCGCCCGTCCACCGGCTGCCCCTGCACCTGCTCGGGAGACATGTAGTGGGGCGTGCCGACGATGTTGCCGGTCATGGTGAGCTGGTCCGACGCGGTGATCTTGGCGATGCCGAAATCCGTGATCTTGGCCGTGCCGTCCCTGGCGATCATGATGTTGGCCGGCTTGATGTCGCGATGGACGATGCCCTTGTGGTGCGCATAGTCGAGCGCCACGGCGGTCTGTCCCAGGATGCTGAACATCATCTCGGGCGATATGGGCCGCGCTTCCGAGAGCACCTGGTCGAGCGTCGGCCCATCCACGAATTCCATGGCGATATAGGCCAGCTCGCCCTGCTGCTCGACGTCGTAGATGGTGACGATGCCGGGGTGCGAGAGGATGCCCGCCGAGCGCGCCTCCCGGAACAGGCGTTCGCGCAGCCGGTTCTGTTCCTCGGCGTTGCGCCCTCCGCCGAAGTGGATGGTCTTAATGGCCACCGGCCGCCCGATATTGGGATCGACGGCATGGTACACCACCCCCATGGCGCCCCGCCCCAATTCCCCGACGATCTTATACCGCCCGATGCGATCCATCCAGTTCTAGTGATAGCACACGAGGGCAATTCGGCGGCGTCATTCTCGCCCCGGTCGTCAGTTCACATGGACGTACAGTCGCCCGACTCTTGGAACTGCCCGGCCACGGCAATGACTTCCACGCCAGCGGCGGTTTCCCGAAAAACCACAAGGTAGGGAAACCCCCGGAGCACCATTCCGCGCGTGCCGAATGCGGATTCGGGAAACTGCCCGGGGCGATCTCCAATTCGTTCGATGGCCCGGTCAAGCTCATCCAGGAGCATTTCCGCGGCCCGCACACTCCGCCGCCGATACCATTCAATGGCGCCTTCGGCCTCCTCCCCAGGGTCCGGCAACCTGCACGGCGACGTAGCCGGCGACTCGCGGGACTACCCGGTCGACGGCGAACTCCCAGGATACGCCGTCGTGAGAAAGCACCGCCGCTGGCAGGCTACCCGCACCTGCGTGTCGAGGATCTGGTGAACGCTTGGGCCTATGCGCGCGCGCCGAGGAAATCGAGTGTCAGATTCGCGAAGATGAGCCGCGCTCACCGGAAGGGGTTCTCGACCGCAATCCCGAAATATTTCTGGCCTGCGTTCAGATCCTCCGACCAGATCCGCCCACAACCGCCCCGCCCCGCGGCTGCCACAATCATGCCGTCATAGAAGTGCACACCGTATTTAGCGCGGACATCCACCGCGCGCCGGACGATGTCGGCATCGGGGACAACCACGCCAATCGGACCCAGCGCATTCAGCACAGCCGCCACATCCCCGGGACGCGCGGCCGGTTCCATCTTGTGCAGAAGGGTGGCCGCGAACTCCGCCAGCACCTGTGTCGACACCAGGATATCCCCCGCCAGCGCCCTCCTGACGAGATTCTGCGCAATGCGCTGTTTGCGTGAATCGCCCGGGTCGTAGGCATAAACGAGCACATTCGTGTCGAGGAATTCAGGAGCGGGCATATAGATCCGCCCGTTTCCAGGTTCGCCGGCCAACCTTGAACCGGAAGCTCTTGAAGCTGCGCTCTAACACCTCGCGTTCCCGGCGTCTCCGGCCGGATACGGCGTCCTCGGCCGCGAGTCTTTCCAGGTAGTCGCGGACCATGCCCGTCAGGGTAGTGTCCCGCTCGACAGCGATCTTCCGCGCTTTCTTGACAAGTTTATCGTCGAGAGAAAGTGTGAGGTTCATGTTCCCATAATAAGGGAAACCCATAACCCGTGCAAGGCATCGGGCAGCACGGGCTCCCGGCTTTGAGAGCCTTCGCGTGGGCGGGCACTATCACAAATCTTTGGGTTGAAGGCCGGTCGTTCTCGACACTTTCACGAGGATTGCCGGGCCGAGTTCCTCGGAATCGTGAAACGAGAACGGGTAGTCCGCCCATCCGTCCTCTTTCATGATCTTGTGGGAACCCACCGTACGGTCGTGGCGCCACCCGGATTCGCCTCAGTGCGGCGAAAACACGACGCGCCTTCGCCGAAGGCCAAGAGCTCATGCGGCAATGTCGAACACGGCATTGGCCGAATCGGGAGGCAACTCGCCGTGGGCGATCCGGTCGAGGACAATTTCCCGCGCCGCCGACTGGGCCCGTTGAATCGCGTCCTGCTTCGTGTTGCCGTACAGGAGCACGTTCAATTCCGGCACTTCAGCAATCCAACGGCCATCGACTTCGCGGTCAAGCCCGATCGTGAGCTTCATAGCCACAGCTTACCATCCCCGATGCGGAGCGGCGGCCGGGCATCTGGCGAGGCGCCTATGGTCGTGGACCAGAAGAGGGCTTGGGGACCGCAGCGCCCGAATCCGACCAGTTTCCGAGTCGCGCCTAATACGGACGGAACAGTGTGCGCCGGGAATCAGATCAACGAGTCGGCGACTTCTCGCTCATGTGAATGGCGTATCCCGGGAGTAAGCGCTGAAGTCACGGCCCAAATCTCCTCCAACCGGTCTTCACCGGAAGTTACGATATTCCTACTCTGGATGTCCGTCCGGCTTCTGGAAAATCAACGTTGGATTGGCTGGAGATTATTCAGCACACCGCACCACGCCCGAAAGCGCGCCAGATGAAAGTCGATTCCTCCACAAAGTCCAGTGGATTCTTTAGGCCCTTTCGGGGGCGGGGATTTCGGTGATTTGACTAGCGAGGTGTCGAGCTTGGCCCGGCGAGAGCGCGATTGCCGGGGCATCAACTGTCCCGTATCCATCCAAGGTCACGCTGACGCGAGTGGGATATCCGCGGATTTGGAGCACATTCACCTGCCACGTCTCTGAAACTCCTTTCAGAACGATGGCGAGCGCGGTATCGCGATCCCCTTCCAAACCGGCAGGCAGCGGCAGTTTCATCCGGATCTCTTGCCCCGTATTGTATACTATACAATGTATTTTATACCAGACAACTTGGAGGCGGGATGAACACGGCGAAACGAGTGCGTGCGGTGGCGGCGTTGATCGGGCTGGTTTTGATCTCGATCCCGATTACCGCCACGGTACAGGATATGACTGTGGAGTGGAAAGCATCGCTTTCCGGTCTGGAGCGGCGCTTGCCAGGGCTCCCGAGCGAAGGAGCGACTGTTGACACTTGGCGCTCGGATGCGGAAGCACTGCGTTCTTCCATTGCTTCTGCCGCGGCCGCTTATGAAAACCTCGACATCCAGCTTCCCCAAGTATTGCCTGTCCGGCCTTCGCATGCGCAATTGGAACAGGAGTTGCGCGCTTTGAGCGCGGCTGTCGAGCAGGTGATCCGGCACAGCCCAGGCTCACCCTTCAATCTGGGCACCGTCCAGGTGACCGTGTCGGCAACCGCCCCGACGCTCTCGCCCGTTGCGGATAGCACCGATCAGACCGAAATTCGGAATCTCGACTTGGTGAATGCGGCGAAGGCGCTGGATTACCTGCCAGGTGTCTCGATTCAACACCTGTCTGCGAACCGAAATGAAGCCGGTATTATGGTGCGCGGGTTCAGTACACGCGGACAGGTTCCTTTGTACGTGGACGGAATCCCGATCTCGGTGCCCTACGACGGCTACGTCGACTTCAATCGATTCCTAACGAGCGACATCGCGGAGGTGCAAGTCGCGAAAGGCTACTCCTCTCCGCTGCTCGGTCCGAATGCATTGGGCGGGACGATTAATTTCGTTACTCAAGAACCAACGAAGAAGGTAGATGTTGACGCCTTGATTGGGACGGGTTCCGGGAACACCCTACTTTCGGCGCTCCGACTCGGGTCCCGCTGGCGCCGCTTCTTTTTCCAGGGATCCCTTGACTGGCTTCAGGACGATTTCATTCCTTTGTCCGGAAGCTTCCCGGTGCTCCAATACCAGAATCTTCCGGACATCGTCATGACCGATCATCTGAACAATTCGTGGTCCCGCGATGAGAGGTTCACAGGACGCATAGGCTGGACGCCGCACGGGCAGGATGAATACGTCTTCAGCTACATCAACCTGAAAGGGCAAAAGGGCGTCCCGCTGTATCAGGGGCCAGACACTGCCGCGACGTACCGATTCTTCTGGACATGGCCATATTGGAATATGGCCAATTACTACTTCCATTCGAACACTCAAATAGGGGAGAGCAGCGCCATCAAGTTCCGCGCGTTCTACACGCAATTTCGCAACGACATCGACATGTACTCGAGCGACACGTACTCTGCGATGAATACGAAAAGCGCGGAACACAGTATGTACAACGAGCACAACGACGGCTTTTCAACCGAGTTCACCACGCGGGCGCTGCAGAGCAATGTCGTCAGTGCATCCTTTTTCCTGAAAGACGACACCCACATTGAACGGGGGATCTTTCCGGCAATTTCGCCGTTTCCGCTGATCGAGCCTACTCTTCGTGACAGCGACATCCAAACGGCGATTGGATTCCAGGATGTCGTCAGGATCTCGTCCCGGCTCTCCCTGACGGGCGGCTTCAGCGCAGATCACTTCGATGGCTTGCAAGGTCAGCAGTACAACTCCGCGATGACCGGGCTCCTGCCGTTTACCTGCCTCGCATCTCCCCAAAACACTTCCTTTTCCGGCTGTACCGCCCACGTCTGGAACTTCAACCCGCAGGTTGCCGTCTCGTATCGAGTTGGCGAGTCCGGGAATTTCTTCGCCACTTTTGCGGACCGCGGGCGCTTTCCAATGCTGAAGGACATCTATTCGGCAAGCCTGGGTGCGGGGCTGCCGAATCCCAATCTTCAGCCGGAGCAGAGTCGTAATTGGAATCTCGGATATTCGCAGGTGATCGGGGCGCGGACACTGATGCAATTGACGCTGTTTCGAAGCGACCTGCGGAATGCCATCGAATCGGTATACGTGACGGACCCTGGCGGAACAAGCGCGGCAACCGCTCTGTGCCCGAGCAGCCGAATTGTCGGATTTTGCAGCGAAATGGCGAATATCGGAAACGAGGTCCACCAGGGAGTCGAGTTCGAGGTTCGCAGCACGCCACTATCCCGCCTGACGTTGAATGCAAGCTACAGCTTTCTGAATCGCACGATCGCCTACGACTTCGGTGCTCTCCCGAATGTGAGCGCGGTGAACACCAGTATCAGCATCCTGCCGGTCCTGCCCAAAAACAGAGCGATTGGCACAGCCACAGTGCGGCTGCCGCACCAGATTCTCGGGATCGTGAACGAAAGATACGAGAGCGGACTTGTGGTGCAGGATACGACGTACGCGACGAGTTCGCCGCTCTTTCTGCCGCACTCGGAATCGTACGCAACCACGGAAGTGGGCGTTGTCGCTCCGATCCGCTCCGGAATCAGCGTGCAGGCCGGCGTGAAGAACCTGTTCGATCGGAACTACTTCTACACGGCGGGGTACCCTGAAATAGGCCGCAACTGGTTTCTGAATTTTCGCTACCGGTTCTAGGAGGGCATGATGAATCGTCGAATTCTTGTTGCAGGAGCGCTGGTACTTTTTGGGCTGTTTGCGGGCGTCGGGCCGGCTCAATCAGAATCGGCGCCGGCGATTCTAACGGTATCGGGTGATGTGCCGTCACCGTTGCATTTGAAAGCCGACGACCTTGCAGGAATGCCTCGCGAGACGGTCTCCGTCCAAGAGGAGGACGGAACCAAGGTTGAGTACGAAGGGGTCCCGCTCCGTGAAGTGCTGGCGCGGGCCGGCGCTCCACTGGGCAAGGAACTGCGCGGTAAAGCGCTCGCGTCCTATGTGCTTGCCAAGGCACGCGACGGCTACCAGGTCGTGTTTGGGCTCGCCGAAGTGGATGCGAGCTTTGCGAACGAGACGATTCTGGTCGCCGATAAGCGCAATGGTAAGCCGCTGTTCGGCTATCAAGGACCGTTCCGGTTGGTGTGTCCGAATGACAAAGCCGAAGCGCGATCCGTGCGGATGCTCGAAACGTTGGAGATCGTTCGATTGAGGAAATAGAGGTCGTCCATGCGTCGTGGTCTGCTACTAGCCCTGCCGGTCTCCGTTCTGTTGTTTCTGGTCTACGGGCAACCCGGCTCCGTGGCCGCCGCCGGCACAGGGGAGACGTTCGCCTGGAATCTTCCCAAGGGATTTCCGAAACCTTACGTTCCCCCTGATAATCCCATGACCGCCGCGAAAGTTGAATTGGGTAGATACCTCTTTTACGACATGCGAATGTCTGTCAATGGGAAAGCATCCTGCGCCACATGCCACAAGCAAGAGCTTGCGTTTACCGATGGCCGCGCAGTCGCCGTCGGCGCGACAGGCGAGTCGCACTCGCGCAGCGCAATGAGCCTGGTGAACGTTGCCTACAGCGCCGTCTTGATGTGGAGCAATCCTGGGATGAAGCTGCTGGAAGAGCAGGCGCTCGTACCGATGTTCGGCGAGCATCCTGTGGAACTCGGCCTTCACGAAGGCGGCCGATTCCTATCGACGCTGCGTTCCGATCCCCAATACCGCCAGCTATTCGCAGCCGCTTTTCCAACCGACCAGGATCCGTTCACGATCAAGAATGTGACGAAGGCGATCGCGTGTTTCGAGCGGAGTATCGTTTCCGCACGCTCGCCCTACGATCGTTACCACTTCAGTGGCGATGACTCCGCCTTTTCCGAATCGGCGAAACGCGGCGAGATTCTGTTCTTCAGCCAGCCGCTTTCGTGCTTCCGATGTCATGGCGGTTTCAATTTTAGCGACGCCACAGTATCGGCAAACAATCCGGATCGACAGGTCGAGTTTCACAATACCGGCCTCTACAATCTACGCGGGACGTTTTCGTACCCAGCACCGAACCTGGGGATTTATGAATTCACGAAGTCGCCCTTAGACGTGGGGAAATTCAAGGCGCCGACACTCCGCAATATCGCAGTCACGGCGCCATACATGCACGACGGCAGCATCGCGACTCTCGAAGGCGTTCTCGATCACTATGCGGCGGGCGGCAGGACGATCGCTTCCGGGGCGAATGCCGGGGTTGGACACGACAATCCCAACAAGGACCACTTGGTCGGCGGCTTCCAACTGTCTACGCAGGATCGAGCGGATTTGGTCGCGTTCTTGCGGTCCCTGACCGATGATGCACTCCTTCACGATCCGCGATTCGCGAATCCATGGTAAGGAGTAAGGAGTAAAGTGGACCCCATTGTCAAGACCATTTTTTGCCCGCAATAAGCTAATGCCGACGGGGTCAGGGTTTTGAGTTTGGGCGGCAGGTTGAGGCCACCCGTGGTTTCGGCTCGCTACTCCTTCCCTTCGCTTTCTTCTCAGCAGATTTGGTTGGAAGGTCGGGGTGGTGTCAAGGGCGCGCGGTTTTTGCGCGGCGTAGCGGACCCTTGACACCACCCCAACTATA
>CAVRNR010000003.1:0-646290 GCA_963722575.1 Bryobacterales bacterium | reverse complement strand
CAATCCGAAAATGCGACAACACTGTTCCGAGCGGGTGATGCTGTTGCTGGGCACAGACCAGTCCCAGATACCCAGCCCGGCTGCCTCCTGGGCCAGGTTGAGGTGGTCCTCGGTTTCCAGTCGCGCCGCTTCGGCAGGTTTCAGCGGAGTGATATCGTGAGCAATAGCCGCGACTGCGACAGGCTTGCCATCCGCGTCTTTGACGGCGGCTACGTTCAGCGATACGAACCGTCTGGTTCCGTCCTTGCCAATCCTGACGGTCTCGCGCCGCCGGGTGGGTTGCCCTTGTTGGGCCTTGCTCATCATGTCGCGCGCTTCGTCGAAGCGGTCCGGAGGGACGATCACATAGATCGGGCGCCCCCGTACCTCCGCGGCGGAGTATCCGTATAATCGCTCGGCGCCAGGATTCCAGGTCAAGATGAGGTTGTTCAGGTCGACGCTGGTGATGGCATCTTCCGCGCTTTGGACAATAGCGGACAGGATTGACGAGTCCCCGGCGTTTTGCGCGGCGGCGGCGGTAGACGGCCTGGCATTCAATTCCCGGCTAATGAGCGCGCTGAAATCGTGCAGGGCGCCTATTTCGGATTCCGAGAGCGGGCCGCGAGGGCGGGTGTCCATGACGGCAACGGCGCCGATGGCGAGTCCCCCGGCAGTGAACACGGGTACGCCGGCGTAGAAGCGAACTGGCGGGTGACCGGCGACGAGAGCGAGACCCGCGAATCTCCGGTCCGCGGCGGCATCGGGTATCACCAGGGCGTCAGGGCAGGCGATGGTGTGTGAGCAGAAGGACGTTGACCGAGCGAGTTGGAGTTGTTGGAAGCCGTAGGCGGACTTGAACCAGCATCGATCGTGGGCGACGAAGCTGATGGCGGCCATGGGTGCGCCGAAGCATTGTGCGGCCAGACGCGTAATACGGTCGAAATGGGGATCGGGAGGCGTATCGAGGATGCCGCAGCGATCCAGAGCGGCAAGGCGGAGGTTCTCGGACAGAGCAGTGGACATAGTTAAAAATGCGGCCGCGACGACAGGCGGAGATCTGGGACCGGTCAACGGAGCCGGCGGTTAATCCAGTGGGATCATAGCACAGACCGATCGAGATACCGGAGTTGCCTATCCGTATTTGGAAACCCGCAGAGGTAAAGCTCCCCAGGCGCAAGAGAGGCAAGATGAGGGTGCGGCACGTCCGTTCCTGTTTTCGAAATCCGAGCCGGCACTCGCCAATGGCGGAGTCTTGTACCGCTGGCTCACGAGATGGCAAAGTTTCTCGGAATCTCGGGGAGGATGTTCAGACTGAGGTCTTTGGTCGGCGTGAATTCCAAGGATCTTCGCCCCTTGCGTAGTTCTCGTGAAACTCCTTCCTTTGCCGTTCGCGGTAGCCGACGCAGTGGCCAGGAATTCAGAGGATTCTTGCCTGCCCTCTGGACAAGCAAGTTTGGATGCTAACGATGGAAGTCTTGCCATCTTCGAGAGGGTTAGGGCAAAGCAGAAGAGCCGAGCCTGCCACAGCAATGAGTGCCCGTCAGCATCTGAGGAATCGCGGCGGGCGGGCGTTTGCGCCTCTCTCCAACGAAATTCCGAGAATCTCTGCCCGCTCGCCAATCAGGAGACCGGACGGCTTGCCACCCGGTCTGTTCACCCGCAGCCGAGGCTCCGTTAGCAACATTTCGGCGGTACGAGCGCGACGCGACCATGTTGGGGTGTGTACAGCTTCGGCCGGATCGGTGGGCTGGTGAGGCTCGGGTGCGAGGACTATTTCCAAAACGGCAGACATCGTGAACTTGGTCCTTGAGGAGGTACTTAATTCTCTGTTCAATGGCGATTTCGAGAACCCGCCGCTTGGCGCGGCCGCGGCGCTGGACTGGAGAATTACGGCGGTGCGCGGCGCGGAGAGCGGGATGAACAGCACGCTAGAAGCGGCCGGTCGTCGCTGCATGTTTCATTCCAGGGATCGGAAAGCCTCGATTACAGGCACGCGGCCCCGAAGATGTGCGCGCCCACAAGGGAATACGTCTTCCAGGCTTATGTGCGAACGAGACACCTCACCACAGACGAGGGAATCCGCTTCCACCTCTTCGATCCGGAGTCGAGCGCGCGGTTGGACGTTTTTACCGAGCAACTGACAGGCACGAATGACTGGACCTTGCTGGAGAAACAGTTCAAAGGCGACGGCCGGAATGGGCCTCGTGGTACAGCTTTGCAGGGTTCCGTCTCTGAAGTTTGACAACAAGGTCGCTGGTCTCGGTTGATGCGTGTCGGTGAGATCCATGCGGTAATCCATGGTGCAGCGGACGAGATGGCCGTGGAGCAGCCCTGAACGTCAGGGGCCGCCAGGGACGCAGGGACGCAAGGAAGCTTGACCGCGACGCCTAAAGTGAGATACCTTGTAAGTCGTTCGTACCTCGAATCGGCCGCAGCTGTTGGGAAACGGCATCGGAGTTCCTCAATGTGGCGTCGGGGTGCTTTGTCCGAACAGGGTCCGACTCGAAGTTTTTCGAGCGTCCAGATCGCTCGGGGAGATTGATGCGGGTCTGTTGCAAGTGGACTTCGACTTTGTGTGCAGCACTTTTGCGGCACCACCACGAACCTCGATGACTGCCAAGCGCATCAATTTCCGGGCCGGTGCCGAGATCAGCGCGATGATGAAGGCCATCACCACTACGGCGGAGCATGCCTCTACCAGCGACATGATACGGACGGCCGTTGCCGTTGCGTATCTCTCGTGGTGTGAGTACAGTAACAAGCTTGTCTTGAAGCATCGCGACGGTCGACAAATAGGACTGGGTTTTCCTGAACCGAGCAAGTTTGACACAAAGCTGAACCAGATTATTCAAGTGCGGTCTGATGACGCCCTGTCAAAGTACCTTCATGAACTGGCGGGAAGTGGCTTTGCTGGAAGTGCAACCGAGATTATTCGTCGCAGCTTGGGTCTATACCGCTTCCTGCTCCAGTGCCGAGAAGAGGGATGGGATTGTGGCTACATGACTGAAGCCGGGTATTTCACGCTTATACCGATCCTGAGTCTTATCCGACCTCACCGGCCGTCCCCACTCTTTCGCAAGGATCTGCCGAAATAGATGATTAGGCAGTTTGGCGGGAAGTCGATTGCGGTGACGCAGACGGATATGGAGAGTCACCGCGGCACTTGGAGGCGAATGCAAGATGCTCGCGAGAGTTCCTTGAACGGCTTGCCGTTCGTCCGGGGTGCGCGTATTCCTGGCATCGGAACCGATGCCAGGAACACCTGTTATTCGCGAATCATTCAGGGTTCATCGGGCTACCCTTTCGCGGCGCCAGAACAAAGAAAACTCAGAATGAAGCGACGCGCGCAACTATATGTTGGTTTCCTGCGTGGCTTTTTGCGCGGTGGCTGCCGCGCCACAGTTAGCGACGAGGCAGAGAAATTCGAACCTGAATTGAAGTGGCTCCGCTGTCGGACATATCCTTACGCCTTGGCAGGCAACGAGTCCGGGTCGGAGCAGTCTGCGAAGTACTCTGGAAATTCCGGGAATCATTGCCCCACCCCCTGCCCTTTCTCCGTGGCGGAAGAGTTCAACGCTCCGGGCGGCAGCACTCGAAGAATACGAACCGGAGCAATAGAACTCGAGGACCCCATCCACCATTTGCGGGCCAAGAGCTGAAACTCCGAGAATTGTTGCCTCCGCAAAAGAACAGTCGCCCCCGCAGGCACCGCCGTGAGAAAATCCGAGAAGGTTGCCCTCTCCGGCAGTTGGTGAAACTCTTGTGGGCGATATGGAGGTTTCACGGGATAACGCTCTTGTGATCTGGCCGCGACAGGACCGTGTGCGATCCACCAGATGGGGTGGTCTTCCGGACCGCGGACCCCGCGCCCGACGCAAGGAGATAGGAGTCGAATAGAAGTGAATTGGAGGAGATCCTCTCCAAAAGACCTTTCATCAATCATTCATCAACAGCCGTCCTTGTTCGCCGCCTATTCGCCTCAAGCTGGGTCATAGCAGCCATATAAATCAGTAAGATACAAATCGGCCCGCTGACTACGAACCAGAGGGTCTCCGCATTCAAAAACCCCAATTCGCGCTCGAACATCTGCCTATCGTCGGGCGCGCCGTGTGGTGTTCGGTTTATAATTCTCGCATACCGGATGAACTGCCGCAAGAAACGGATGGCGGTTTCGCCATTCTTGACGACTTAGCTTAGTTGGTTTGGCCGGCTTGGCATTGGCTGCGGGCTGAATGAGGTTGTCAACGGAAGGGAGGGATCGAACTAAGGACCGTGGCAAAACCGTGACAAAACCTTCTGTATTCCATAGGCTTGGGTTACCTTTGAGCGAAAAGCAGATTCCCCAAGTTGTTGAAAACCTTGAAAGTGGAGGTAAATCTAAAGAAGCTTTGGAGACGGCCGCGCTGCGCCCAAGGCAGGTGCGCTACCAGGCTGCGCTACGCCCCGACATTTGCTCGTCCATTCATTTTAAGTCACTTCCCAGCTTTTTCCAAGCTCGCTGACACGGCGGGAGATGGCGGCAGTGTCAAGCCGAGCCCCGCCAGGGATTTGGGCGCCATCGCCCGCGCGTCAATTGACCAGCCTTAGGCTGTACGTCCGATTGAGCACGCTCTTGGGCAGCGGGACCACACAGATGTTCAAGGACCGCTTGTCCTTGGAGATCAGCGCCGACTGGATCTCGATCTTTGTGCCTTCGGCGTTGAACGTCGGGTGAATGTGATCCGCGCCAACGTTCTGGGGGCCGGCCAGCATGGTCACCTCGCCGTTGTGCCGGTCGTAGAGCCAGACCTCATACTTGAAATCGTCGGAGGCGGCCCAGCGGCCGTCGGCCGATCCGGCAACGTGCCAGTCCGAGCGGCCCCCCGACCACAAGGGAACCTGTCCCACAATCCGCATCTGGCGCGTCCGGAGGTTGATGATTCCGACACCCGTCGGTTTTTCCCACGTCCCCGCGCTGGCGTAGTTCGGTTCCTGCCCGGGCGTACCGGGGATGAGACGGCCATTCTCGCACATGGCAAAAACCACTTCATCCTTGCCGATGACCGCCTCGTGCGTGATCCACTCGTACGGCGCTTCAGGATAGAGCGGCCGCAAGCCGCTTCCATCTGCCATGACCGTCCAGGTGCGCTGAGGGGCCTTGCCTCCGGTTTCCCAGGCGAAGACGATCTCGCCGGGGTTCCAGGGATTGGTCTGCACGTGCCCGATCTGGAAGCCGACATTGCAGATGAACTTGATTTCCCCGGTCGTGAGGTTCATGCTGCGCAGGCCGCTTGGACCGGCGCCCATATTCCTCGGTCCCATCGCCTTTTGCAGCGTTTGACCCTCGGAAAGTTGGGCGGTTTCCGGCCCGCCAACCCTGAAGTACACGAAGTCGTCGTTGGCATCCAGGCCCATGTTGCCATCGGCCGGAAGGGTGGCTGGGATGGTTCCGCAGACGCGTTGATAATTGGCCGCGGGTTTGACGGTCCCGGCGGCCACGTCGGCGAAAAGTCTGGCGAGGTCGATCTCGACAATCTGATGTGGTCCGCCAGGCCCTCTGCCGCCGGGGCCTCGGCCTCGACCTTCCGCCGGCGCGGCGCCGGGCGCTCCGGCCGCGCCCCGGCCTCTGCCGCCGCCACCGCCACCGCCGGTCATGATGACCAGCTTCATCGTTCTGTTGCCGGCGCACAGCATTCCCATGAAACCGTTCTCGGTCACCTGCACGATCTGCCCGGTCTCTTCATTCACCGCGAGCGCCTGCGGGCCGGTCTCGCGCACTCCGCGGAAGATGAGCCACTTGCCATCGACGGTCCACTGCCGATGCGTCTGATAGATCTTGGATTGGCTGTAGCCGCCATCGGTGCTGGTCAGAAATCTGAGCGGAAGACCCGTGACGGGGTCGGGAACGATCTTCTTCTCGGATGGCCAGGTGCGGCCCATTTGCGCAAACGCCGCGGAGGCGGCAAACAACATGACGGCGGCGAAACAAGCGGCGGCCTTGATTTTTCTGGCGTACATGTACGGTTCCTTTGGTTGCGGCTGGTGTTTTGCGATCTCAGTCTTCGCAAATAATAAGGCTCGCCACAACCGTCGCCGATGTCAAGTGGCTAGGATCGCCGCGTCACCTCGCGCCGCATCATCGCCACCAGGCGGCGGATTCCCCGCTCCCAGTCCGGAAACAGATCGATGTACTGGAATTCCCGCTGTATGGATCGCGGCACGCGGCAGCCATCCAGCCGCACCGGCACCATAAAAATCTCATCCAACGGCACGCGCCGCGCGCAATCCAGCGCATAACGAATCTCCGATTGGAACCCGCCCGTTTTGTTCACCGAGTTTTCCGAAAAGCAGGCCACAAAGAAATCCGAGGTCTCGATGGCGCTTTCGATGGCCCGCGGCCAGTTCTGGCCCGGCACCAGTTTGCGCACGTCCGTCCAGGGGCTGAACCCGGCGGTTTCCATCGCCTCGCACAGCCGCTCGACTGCTTTCACATCTTCTCTGACATAGGCGATGAAGACTTGCGGCAGCTCCGACGGCTCGAACCGCACGCCTCGCGCAGCATCCGGGTAGAATACGCCCAAGCCGTCGATCTCCACCACCTTGCCCGCGGCCACGCCTCGAATTACCACCTGCGCCACTTGTTGGGTTGGAGATAAGTCAGCCATGCCGCTTGCCTTCTTGGCGCTCGAACGCCACTTTCCCGTCGGGGCGCGGCCTGAACTTGCCCAAGCCCGGCAGCGACGCTTCCTTGCCCTGGCGCAGATTGCGGAGAATCTGGTGCACCACGCGGTCCAGGCGGTCGGCCGCCTCGGCTTCGCTGACACCTGCCTGGCGCGCCATCCGTTTCGCGATATCCGGCTTCTTCATGCCGATTCCACTGTAGCAGCGGGTCACGCCCAAGCCGCCTCGTATGCCGCCGCCGGCATTCCTCAACCGATTGAAAAGAAAAGTAATTTGACCGGAGCGAAATCTCGAAAACAGTTGTGATCGATAATGAAGGTCATGGATACCGAGACGCCCGCCGTCCCGCTCACCCTCGAAGGCGCCAGCGTGCTGCACCAGATGATGCGGTTCCGCCGCTCTGACTGGCGCGCGCTTTCCGCTGAAAGCCGTGGCCAAATCCTCGAAGAGGCCACGCGCGCGCTGGCCGCCTGGGAGCAGAGCGCCGTCTATTCCCTGCTGGGACACAAAGGCGACCTGCTTTTCCTGCACTTCCGGCGCAGCTTCGAGGAATTGAACCAGGCCCAACTCGACCTGGCGCGTCTGCGGCTCGGCGATTACCTGGAACCCACCACTTCCTACCTTTCCGTCGTCGAGCTCGGCTTGTACGAATCCACGGCCAAGGTCTACGCCGGATTGGCCGCCAAGGGCGTCGAGCCGCATTCCGCCGAATGGAACCAGGAGATTGAAGCCGTGCTCGCGCGGCAGCGGCAGGCCATGGCGCCGCGGCTCTGGCCGGAAATCCCCGGCGCGAAGTATCTCTGCTTCTATCCCATGGACCGGCGCCGCGGCGAATCGAAGAACTGGTACCAGGTGCCCATGGCCGACCGCCAGCGCCTGATGCACGAGCACGGCCTGGTGGGGCGGCGCTACGCGGGCGAGGTGCGGCAGATTATCACCGGCTCGATTGGTTTCGACGATTGGGAATGGGGCGTGGACCTGTTCGCCGACGATCCGCTGATCTTCAAGAAACTCATCTACGAGATGCGCTTCGACGAAGTGAGCGCCGTGTACGCCCTATTTGGTCCGTTCTACGTGGGTTTGCGGGTGACGGCGGCGGAGTTGAGCGGGGTGCTCGCGTAGCGCAGGCACTCTTGCCTGCCGTGTCGGCACTCGTGCCGACACGTTGTGGTTCCCTACGGCGTCTTCTCCCCATGCGCGCCGCTCGCGCGCAGGTGCGCATAGAACCCCAAATCCGACCCCGTCATCATCTTGGTGGCGAAAATGATCTGTCCCGTGTGCAGCGAGAAATGCTCCACCACATGATAGATCGCTTCCAGAACCGACACCTCGTACTTCTGAATCACCACGCGCTCGGCCAGGCGTTCCGTCGTGACCGCGCCGATCACCGCTGCGGCCTCTAAGACAATTCCCCGCAGGCGCTCCTTCAGCTCGGGAATCGAGCTGCCGCCACGCGCCGAGAATTCGCCATCGCGCTCGCGCGTGTCCGGCGCGCCCCCCACTCCCGAGACGATCCACTGGCGCACATTGCCCGAAAGGTGCAGCACCAGGTTGCCGACGGCATTCTCGTTTTCGCTGCCGCGCGCCCAGACCTCCTCTTCGTTCAGCTTGCCCAGGCACGCCTCGATGCGCGAGAAGCCCTGTTCGAGCCTCCGCACCGAGCAATCCAGAAACAGGCGGTGAAGAGAATCTTCCATATCTGTAAGTATAGTAGCCGCGCACAACCCACTGATATCACGTTGAATCAGCGGTGCCTGGAGGCGCCATTTGGTACGTGTGGAGCGCGTATCCTCCAATTAGTGTCCAATCGGGGGGCCTGTCCAGAGGCGGACCCGTCGGCGCCCAGATCGGCGCACTGGGTCCGGGCCGGAGTTCAGACTGCGCGCGCCGAGCCTTCCAGGGAAATCCCAGGGTGCCCAAGCCAGGAGCTCGACGGGGTGAACCAAACGACCGCCATACGACTGGCCAGGTGGGAACAGACGAGGAAAGAATTGTGGTATGTTCTACCAGGATGACCTCCGACGAACTGCGAAAAGTCCTGAATGACCGGGGTGTGAAGTTCACGGAAAAGCCAGCCCAGCAGGGAGCACGCTTTGACTGCACAAGCGGCGAAACCTTCAATGTCTTCGAGACCGGGAAGATGTCGTTCCAGCGGAAACAGAATACCCCGCTTGCCAAATACGTGAAGGCATTGTATGAAGGCGGAGCCGCAGAGCGACCCGCAGAACTTCCATTGGCAGTTCCGGCCGCTGCGGCTCTTGCTGCTCGTCCAGTATTTATTGTCTATGGCCACGATTTGCCGGCTCGCGACCAACTTGAACTGCTTATCCACCGCATGGGACTTGAGCCCATTATTCTTGGTAATCTCGCAGCCGCGGGGGACACGGTCATCGAGAAGCTGGAGAGGTACCTAGGAGAGCATGGTAATGTTGGCTTCGCCTGCGTTTTGCTCACTCCCGACGACGAAGGGTACAAGGCCGGCAAACCAGAAGAAAAGAAGTACCGCGCTCGGCAGAATGTTGTTTTGGAGCTGGGTATGGTACTCGCTAGACTTGGCCGCAAACGTGTGGCCATCTTGCACAAGCAGTCCATCGAACTACCGAGCGACATCGCTGGGTTGCTTTACATCCCTTTCACGGAACGGGTTGAGGAGGTAAAAAACCGCCTCTATACCGAACTCCGAGAAGCTGGATATGACCCAGACGCTTCGGCTCTCAATTAGAATTTCGCAAGCTGTGACGAGGACCGGGCTGCGGCGCCCGCACGTACGGGCAGTCCCCAAAAGGGCCTGGAGGCTGGCTACGGGCGCGCTGAGCGCGGCTACGGGCATTTCGGCGGTCTGGGTCTGCGGCATCGTTCTGCGCACCGCCCGACGACTGTGAGCCGCCGTTTTGCGAGACCGAGGACGATCCAATTCCAATCGCTGACTTTGGGGCCGTCCGGCGCTAAAATGCATCGATATGGCCGCGCCCCCAGATTCTCTGCTGCGCATTCCGCGTCTTTACCATTTCACTGACACCCGCAACTTGCCGCTAATCCGAGAGCATGGTGGGATCTTTTCAACGGCGAGATTGAGGGAGATGGGGGTACAGTTTCACCCAGGCGGAAATCAGTGGAGTCTCGACCAGGACGTGCGGTTTGGAATGGACCGTTTCGTGCATCTGTGTTTTGCCGTGGATCATCCGATGGAACATCGGGCGCGGGAGCGTGGCGACATTTTGGTAGCGAAGTATTTGTACATTGATCGTTCCGTCCTGTATGAGCCGGGCGTTGTGTTCGCACCGGATGTGGCTAATGGGGTCGATTTGCGGACTTGCAGCATCCAGGAGGCGCGGGGTAGGATCGACTACGACATACTGTATACGAGGACGAACTGGAGGGACCCCGCAATTCAAGCCAGGAGACAGGCAGCCGAGAGGTGTGAGATTCTGGTGCCGAATCATGTCCCGATGAGGTTCATTCAAGACTTCCCCAATGGCTGAACGTCCAATTTTCGTTTCGAGGCCCGAAAGCGACGAACTGGTGAAGCAAGTCTTCTTCCAGATCAGGTGGCACTCGGGTTTTGCACGCGTCCAAAAAGAGAAGAACATCGAGGAACTGCACAAGGCGGCCGCTCTTGCCGGATACCGAGACCTGCTGGAGATTTCAACCAAGTCCAGAAGCGAGCGTGGACGGCACCTCAGCGCCTTTCATATGACTGCCGAGACGAAGACGTATGGAACCGTCAAGCTGGAGCTCGCCTTCCAGGGAAGCAAGGTCTTCGAGCGCGGCGGACCATTCACCGACCTGTACGGGAAAGGCGAGAAGGAGATTGGCGAGGCGAAGCGCGATCCGCGGTTGAAGGAATCCGGCGCTCTGGTCGGGTTCCGGTTTGAAGGCTTCGACTTCCCGCTGGAACCGAAGACGGCGTTTTACGACTGGCTCTATATTAGCTTCCTTAAGGACTACAGAGATTGGGCACCGAAGCTTTACGCCTACGGAGGGTTCACGGACGTTGAGTTCAATCCGCACCGGTCGATCAACTGCCAGGCGCGGTCGTGCGCGCTATTCCTTTCCCTGATGAGGCGCAACCTGCTGGATAAGGCTCTCGAATCGCCCCAGGCGTTCGTCCAGTTGCTCCTGGATTTCGATTACAGGCCCCAACTGCGTGCGGAGCATCGCGGACAACCCGCGCTGTTTTCTGACGCGTGCAGCACCGACAAGCGATAGCTTAACCAAACGTGTTTCGCTTCCAGGACCGCTTCGCGTGCCTCGGGCACGCCAGCGTTGACCTAACGCTGGAGGTTTACCGGAAACCCATTACCGCGCGACAGCAGGCGGCGGTAGAAGAGCTGGAGGCTCGGTTGCGGGGCAGGGTATCCGGACGGGGCAAGGATCTGAGCGTTCGACCCTTGGCTTATGAGTTTTTCTCGCGTTGGCAACGAACAGAAAACAAAGGCACGAGTGGCACCCAAAAGAGCCTTTAGGAGCGTTTGGGAACCATTATCGTGGTCCTAGTCTGACTGGGCTTATTGTCCCATGACAGAACTGCCCAGGCTTGCCCCTGCAATCCTCTCCTGGAGCCGCTGAATTACGTTCTTTGCGATCACCCTCATATCCAGGGCGCTAAGAAGGCTGCCCTTGATGCTATTGCAGAACCAGCAGCACTTCACAAGGTTGTTAAGCTCATAACCTCTGCTGTTATCTACGCGGTCTAGGGTGAGCCAATTAATGGCAGCGTGCTTCGAGGATCTAAAAATCCGTCTGAACTTTAGAATCTCGTAATCCGTCCCGTCGTAGGAGACGACAAAATCTCTCAGCCGTTTGTAGTCGTCGGTTGTGATCCCGCAGTAGGAACATGCGTCAGGAGCCTGGTGCCACCACGTTTCAAGCGCCTCGGCACTAAGTGAGAAAGCAATCCCTCGGGCCTCAGCCCCCTGCTTGAGGATCGGGATGGCACCCTTGCCGAAGCGATAATAGCCAGCGTCTTGTTGGCGTTTGATGCCGCGCGCCAATGCCGCTTTGCCTCTTGGCGTCTTGGAGTACGTAGCACAGCAGGCCCTGCACCAAGATCCCCGACCGTCCTGGGTGAGCTTGTTCTTGGGGAAGTCTTCCGGTGGCTTCTCGCAACGGCATTTGCTGCACCGCTTCATTTTTGACGCCCAAGACCCCAACCCGCCCCGGATTTAGGGATCGTTAGATCCCAGCCAGTCGATCTTCAGAGTGCCTTTAGGGGGAACTCGTCTGCTCTCAGTGTAAGCCAACCTGCAGGCTGGTGCCTGCTCTCAAGTTAACTTTGCATTCTGGCCACTCGATTCGCGGCACGGGTATCCTGGGACACAGTACGGTGGGCTCGACGATGGCAGTGTACCGGAAGCCCATCATCGCTCGGCAACAGGCGGCGGTGGATGAACTGGAGGCGCGGCCAACGGGCAAGGTGGTTGAGATGCGAAGGAGGGAATCCGCCTAAAAACTCCAAATGTTTCCAAACGAGCTTTGAAAACAAAGGGATTGTGACGTATAAGCCATATCTGCAAGTATAAGAAGACGGGGCTTGGTGTTGCAGGAACCGATTCACATCATCGGCGGCGGGCTGGCGGGGTCGGAGGCGGCCTGGCAGATTGCGCGGCGCGGCCTGCGCTCCGTGCTGCACGAAATGCGGCCGGCCCGGCCGACACCCGCGCACCAGACCGGCCGGCTGGCCGAATTGGTGTGCAGCAATTCGCTCAAATCCGAGCAGGAATCCACTGCGCCGTGGCTGCTCAAAGAAGAGCTGCGCCGGCTCGATTCGCTGCTGCTCGAAGCGGCGCGGAAGGCGCGAATACCCGGCGGCCATGCGCTCACCGTCGATCGCGAAATCTTTTCCGCGGAAGTCACCGCCGCCATCGCCTCCGAGCCGCTGGTCGAGCTGCGGCGCGAGGAAGTCACCGCCATCCCCGAGGATGCCATCGTCATCGTCTCGACCGGCCCGCTCACCAGCGATGCGCTCGCCCAGGAGGTCGCGCGGCTCACCGGGCGCGACCGGCTGTTCTTCTATGACAGCATCAGCCCCATCGTCGAAGCCGATTCGGTGGATATGGGAACCGCGTTCTGGGCCTCGCGCTACGGAAAATCGGCGGATGGCACGGCCGATTATCTGAACTGCCCCTTGGACCGCGAGCAGTACGACAGCTTCGTCGACGAACTGCTGAAGGCGCAAGCCGTTCCCGCCCACATCGAGGAGGACCGCACGCTGTATTTCGAAGCCTGCCTGCCCATCGAAGAACTGGCGCGCCGCGGCCGCGATACGCTGCTCTTCGGCCCCATGAAGCCCGTGGGCCTGGCCGACCCGCGCACCGGCAAGCGCCCCTACGCCGTGGCGCAACTTCGCCAGGAAAATCTGCGCGTCGACAGCTTCAACCTGGTGGGCTTCCAAAACCACCTGAAGTTCGCCGAGCAGGCGCGCATTCTCCGCATGATTCCAGGCCTCGAAAACGCCGAGTTCCTCCGCTTCGGCCAGATCCATCGCAACACCTATATCGACGCACCCGCGCTGCTCGCGCCCACGCTCCAACTGCGCGCGCGCCCCGAGGTGCTGTTCGCCGGGCAGATCTCGGGCGTGGAAGGGTACGTGGAATCGATTGCCACGGGACTCATGGCGGGCCTCCACGCCTCCGCGCTGGCCGCCGGCGGTGCGCCCCGGGCGCTGCCGCGCGAGACCGCCCTGGGTTCGCTCTGCCATTACGTCTCCGGCGCTGGTGGTGGGCGCTACCAGCCGGCCAACATCACCTTCGATCTGCTGCCGCCCCTCGACGAAGCCACGCACTTCAAGCTGCGTCGCGACAAGCAAGCGCGTCACGCCGAGGTCTGCCGGCGGGCGCTTGAGGCCCTGGAGGACTACCGCTGCCATGTCTGAGCTGGCCCGCCAGATCGAACGATACCTGGAGGAGTTGGAGCGCGGCGGCGCTTCGCCCCACACCGTCGCCGCCTACGCCGCCGATCTCCGCCAGTTTCTGGAGTTCCTCTCTCCTCCCGAAATGGAGCCGCCCGCGCCGGGGGCCATCGATGTCCTCATGATCCGCGAGTGGCTGGCCGCGCTGTATCGCATGAAACTCGAGGCCGTCAGCATCCGCCGCAAGCTGGCCGCGGTGCGCGGGCTATTCCGCTTCCTGCTGCGCGAGGGCATCGTCCCGGTCAACGTCGGGCGCCTGGTGCGCACGCCCAAGGCCCCCAAGAAGCTGCCGGAAGTGATGACGCCCGAGCAAGTCAACACGCTGATCGACGGCGTCGGGGCGGACAAGCTGGAGCGCCCGTTTCCGGCGCGCGACCGCGCCATTTTCGAGCTGCTCTACGGCTGCGGTGTCCGCGTGAGCGAGCTGGCCGGCCTGAATCTCGAGGATGTGGATCGCGCCGAGCGATGGCTGCGCGTGCGCGGCAAGGGGCGCAAGGAACGCCAGGTGCCGCTGCCCGGCCAGGCCGCCGGCGCGCTGGAGCGCTACCTGTCTCAGCGCCCCGTGGTGAGAGACGAACGCGCGGTTTTTCTGAATCATCGCGGCCAGCGCTTGACAGCTCGCGGAATTCGCGGCATCGTCAAACTCTACGCCACCCTCATCAGCGGCGACCCCTCCATCCATCCGCACAGCTTCCGGCACGCCTACGCCACTCACCTGCTGGCCGATGGCGCGGATCTGCGCTCCATTCAGGAACTGCTGGGCCACGCCCGGCTCTCCACTACGCAAAAATACACGCAAGTTTCTCTCACCGGCCTGATGGCCGTGTACGACAAGGCCCACCCCAAGGCGTAAATCCGATGGCCAGCCACCTGACGAACCTGCGGCGGGAGTTTGGCCCCATGCTGCGCCTGGCTCTGCCGCTGGCGCTCGCCGAGTTGGGCTGGATGGCCATGGGCGTGGTGGATACCATCATGGCCGGCCGGCTGGGAGCGGCGGCCATCGGCGCCGGCAGCCTGGGCGGCAACCTGTTCTACCCCATCGCCATCTTCGGGACCGGCCTGCTGCTGGGGATGGATACCCTGGTGGCGCAATCCTTCGGCGCCGGCGACCCGCGCGATTGCCGCCGCAGCCTGGTGAACGGAGTATGGCTCGCAGCCGCCCTGGCCGCCCCGCTGGCGCTGGTCCTGTGGGCCTTGATTCCGCTGCTGCGGGCCGTGGGGACGAATCCGCGCGTCATGGTCTTGCTCGGCCCCTACCTCAAGGCGCTGCTGTGGAGTATCCTTCCGCTGCTCGCCTACGCCGCCTTTCGCCGGTATTTGCAGGCGGTCAACGTGGTCGCGCCCATCGCGTTCGCGCTGGTGAGCGCCAACCTCGTCAACTTCGTAGGCAACTGGGCGCTGATGTTCGGGCATTGGGGCGCGTCGGCCATGGGATTGGAAGGCTCGGGATGGTCCACCACCATCGCGCGCGTTTATATGGCCGCGGTGCTGCTGGCGGCCATCGCCTGGCACGAGCGCACGTCCGGCAACCTGCTGTTCCGCATGTCGTGGAAGCCGGATGTCGCGCGCCTCCTGCGTCTGCTCGACCTGGGACTTCCGGCCGCGTTGCAGATCCTGATCGAAGGCGGCTTGTTCGGCGTGATCGCGGTGCTGGCCGCCCGTCTGGACGAAGTTTCGCTCGCGGCTCATGGAATTGCGGTCACCGTTGTGTCCACCACCTACATGGTGCCGCTCGGAATCGGCTCGGCCGCGGCCGTGCGTGTGGGCCAGGCGGTGGGCCGCAAGGACCGCCCGGGCGTGGCCACTTCCGGTTGGACCGCGCTCCTGTTGGGAACCCTGTTTATGGCCGTCGCGAGCCTCGCTCTCTGGACCGCGCCGCGCCTGATTCTTCGCGTCTTCACCGCCGATGCTGCCGTCGTCGCCTCCGGAGCCGTGCTGTTACGGATCGCCGCCCTGTTCGAGCTCTTCGACGGCTTTCAGACGGTGGCCACCGGAGCCTTGCGCGGATTAGGCGACACGCGCAGCCCCATGCTGGCGCACCTGGCCGGCTACTGGCTGATCGGCCTGCCCATCGCCTACGTGCTGTGTTTCCGGCTCAAGTGGGGTGTGTCCGGCATCTGGGTAGGCCTGACCACCGCGCTAATCCTGATCGGGGTGGCGCTGGTGTGGATGTGGAACGCCCGAGCGGCGTAAAGGGGACAGACGCATTTTCCAGGCCCGGAAAATGCGTCTGTCCCCTTTTTCGCTTGCGGGTTCACGAACGGATGCGGCATATTGGTCTCGGATGGGTACGCTTGCGATCGCGGACAACCTGCTGTTCTTTACGGAACTGGTGTCCATGCCCGTGCTCGACGTTCAGGGCCGGCGCATCGGCCGCGTGAAAGACGCCGCCCTGGTTCCCATGGTCAGCTCCTCCCGCATCGACCGCGTCCTGGTCGGCGGCGCTTACACGTGGCTGACCATCCGCTACGACCAGATCCGTTCCATCGTCCTGGGCCAGGGCATCGTACTGACCGACGAGCAGCTTACCCCGTATCACGACGACGAGTACATGCTGCGCATTGGGCGCGACCTGCTCGACCAGCAGATCATCGACGTGACCGGCCGGAAGGTGGTGCGCGTGACCGACGTCACCATGGGAATCCACAATGACGGCATCCGCGATACGCTCACGGTTCTGGAGGTGGACATCGGCATCCGCAGCATTTTCCGCCGGCTGTGCCAGGGCCTGCTTTCGCCGCGCTGGATCCGGCGGCTGCAGCGGCCCATTCCGCCCAATTCGATTCTCTGGGACCTCTGCAACGTGGTGGAGACCGACCCGCTGCGGCGGCTGCGGCTGAACATCTCCTACGAGAAGCTGGAGCAGATGCACCCCGCCGACCTGGCGGATATCGTGGAAGAGCTGAGCCCCGCCGAACGCGGAGCCATCTTCGAAACCATCGACAGCGAAGCGGCCGCCGACGCGCTGTCGGAGGTCGATCCCAAGATGCAGGCCAGCATCCTCGAAGCCCTCGAGCCGGAGAAAGCCGCGGACATCGTCGAGGAGATGGCGCCGGACGAAGCCGCCGACATCCTCTCCGAACTGGAGGAAGGGACTTCCGAGGAGATCCTGGACGAAATGGACTCGGCCGAGAAAACCGAAGTCCAGGAACTGCTCGAATTCGAGGAAGACACCGCCGGCGGCATGATGAACACCGAGTACGTGGCGCTGCACGACAACGCCACGGCGGCCGACGCGCTGGCCGCGCTCAAGGGCAACACCGACCTGCTGGAAAGCTTGAATACGCTCTTCCTGATCGATACCGAGGAGCGGCTCACCGCCACCATTCCGCTGGCGCGGTCGTTTATCGCCGCGGGCGATACCAGGCTCAAGGACTTGGCCTCCGGGACGCTCATCCAGGTGACGGTGGATGAGAAGCAGAACCGCGTCACCGAGCTCTTCGACAAGTACAACCTGCTGACTTTACCCGTGGTGGACGAAGAAGGCAAACTGGCCGGTGTCATCACGGCCGATGACATTATCTCCGTATTAAGGCAGAAGTGACGGATGCGGAAACTCCTCAGCCGCTTCCGCTATCACATACTGGTCTTCTTCGCCGTCGTCGGGCCGGGGTTTATCACCGCCAACGTCGATAACGATTCGGGCGGCATCTTTACCTATTCGGCCGCCGGCGCGCGCTTCGGCTATCTTCCCCTGTGGACGCTCCTGCCCATCACCCTGGTTCTCATCATCACGCAGGAGATGTGCTCGCGCATGGGCGCGGTCACGGGCAAGGGCCTCTCCGACCTCATCCGCGAAGAGTTCGGCTTGCGCATGACGTTCCTCATGATGACCCTGCTGGTGCTGGCCAACATGACCAACGTGATGGCGGAATTCGCGGGCGTGGCCAGCTCGCTCGAACTGTTTCACGTCAGCCGCTACATCACGGTGCCCATCTCGGCCGTGGCAGTGTGGTTCCTGGTGGTGAAAGGCAACTACAAGAGCGTCGAAAAGATTTTCTTGTTTGGTTGCGTCCTGTATGTTACGTACATCATCTCGGGCTTCCTGGTAAAGCCCGACTGGAAAGAAGCCGCCATCTACAGCGTGAAGCCCATACTGATGCTGGATAAGGATTACATCTACATGCTGATTGGGATGGTGGGCACTACCATAGCCCCCTGGATGCAGTTCTACCTCCAATCCGCGGTGGTGGAGAAGGGCGTCACGGCCAAAGAGTACGCCAAGTCGCGCATCGAAGTCATCGTCGGCTGCATCATGACGGACGTGGTGGCGTTTTTCATAATTGTGGCTTGCGCCGGCGCCATCTGGAGCGTGCGGCCGCGCGACATCCAGGATGCTTCGGAGGCGGCGCTGGGGCTGCGGCCCTTCGGCGAATATGCCTTCCTCCTGTTCAGCGCGGGCCTGTTCAACGCCTCGATTTTCGCGGCCTGTGTCCTGCCCCTCTCCACGGCCTACTCGGTGTGCGAGGGGCTGGGTTTCGAGGCGGGGGTAAACAAGCGAATGCGCGAAGCCCCGGTCTTCTATTTCCTCTACACGCTGCTGATTGTGGTGGGCGCCGGCGTAGTTCTCATCCCGGGCTTCCCGCTGGTGCGCATGATTCTGCTCTCCCAGGTTCTGAACGGCGTGCTGCTGCCCTTCGTGCTGATCTTCATGATTCGCCTCATCAACCGGCCGGACCTCATGGGCGAGTGGGTCAACCCCCGCTGGTTCAACCAGGTTTCCTGGATCACCGTGGTGGTGATGATCGGGCTGACGCTGGCGTTGGTGGGGATCACGGTGAGGGGGATGCCGTAAAGTCCCCAGGACGATAATTGGGAATTGGGATCGATGGAGAGAATCACACTGGAGTCCATTCCGATTGTGGTCGGGCGGGAAGAGGACGGGCGCTGGTGGGCCGATATCGAGTCCATGCCGGGGGTGATGGCGTACGGCGAAACTCGGGAGTTCGCCATTGCCGCTGTGCGAGCACTTGCACTGCGCGTCGCCGCCGATTGCATGGAACACGGTGAAGAGATCCCGGAACCGTTTACCAAGGTCTTTTCGGTGGCATGAGCCGCTGGCGATCGGTCAAGGCGAAGCGACTGTTGGCTGCGTTGCTGCGCATCGGTTGGGAGGTCGCCTGGCAAAAGGGATCTCACCGCCGTCTCAAACGGGCCGGGTGGCCAACTACACGTTTGCGTTGCATGACGACGAAGAAATCGGCCCCGGGCTTCAGTGGGGAGTGTTCTTTAGCGTCGAGGCTTTCCAAGCAACGACAGGGCCCCAAAAACGCAAACAAGGCTGAGCACGAACACGGTAGGAACCGTGACCCAACCAAGAAACTGCCTTCCGAACGCTTGCGCTATCCGCAGACCGAGAAAAAGTGCCCCTGCCGCGCAGACAACGATTAGGAAGGGCGCGATGGAAGCCACACTGTCGTTCCATTGGGTCTGTATTGCTTGCGTAACGTTCGCCGGGTCGAATCCCGTTCCACACCTGGGGCAGTACGGTTTCCTCCGAAGTGCGCTGGGATCTACGGGAGTCTGACACTTCGGACACATGAACTTCGTGTAGGTGATGTGTGCCATTGCTCCAGCCTTCGGCACCCCAGAATATCACTAAGCGCCACGCCGATGTGGACCCAGAACGACGACCGCAATCTTCTGACCAAAATAACTGTTTTGAGCAGTCGCGACCGACGGATCAGAGCGTGGTGGCGTGTCTTCTGCCAACGGCCACGCCGTGGCGCAGCGGGGCACGCAACTCATCATTCCGGCTTTCACCGCGGCGGCCGCAAGAGTCTGCGGGGCAGCTTCGAAAAATACGTTAGCCTCTCGATCACCGGCAACAGCCGCCGCACCGTCCGCCCATGCAGAATGAGGCTGCCGGCCACCAGCGCCGGATGCGGAATCGTGGTGCAGCAGCGCGAACAGACATCGATTTCACCGGCCCGGCCGGCCGCGTGGAGGCGGCGCATCTCCTGCATCGTCTCGGAATTCCAGATGTCCGCCAGCGGGCGCTCGCCGATATTGCCCACAGGCCGGCCATCCAGCATGTAGCTCTGGCAGCAGGGGTACACGTCTCCGTTCTGCTTGATGTACATGGGTCCGCGCCACAGGTAGTGGCAAGGGTGCTTCCAATCGGCGGCGGCGTGGCCGGCATCGGGACGCATGAGGTTGGTTTCGTCCTGCTTGATGCGGACCTGGTCTATGCCCGGCACGGCCTTCCAGAACCGGATGAAGTCGTCCACCTCCGCCCGATTGCCGTCCATCACCACCATCTGCACCACCACCTGGAGCCGGGATGCCCGCTCGTGTTTCATGCGCGCGAAGCGGACGAAATTGTCGCGCACCTTCTCGAACTTCGCGCCCTTGCGGTAGAACTCGAAGGTCTCCTTCTTCGCGCCATCGAAGCTCAGCGTGATCTGGTCCAGCGGCGAATCGAGAATCCGCCCGGCACAGCGCTCGTCGAGAAACGTGCCGTTGGTCGAGAGCAGCGTCGAGATGCTGTGACGGTGGCACAACTCGATGCGCTCGAAGATATGCGGGTCCATGAAAGGCTCGCCCAGGCCAATCAGCATCATGTGCTCGGCGGAGTCTCCGGCTTCGCGCACCAGGCGCTCGAAGACCTCGTCCGTCATATCGGCTTTGGGCTGCGGATGGGTTTCACGCGGGCACATGGGGCAGTAGAGATTGCACTTGGCGGTGGTTTCGACAATGTACTCGACCGGCAGCGCCCCGAGCCTCGCCCGGCGCGCGAGGTAGCCCCAGAGAAGCTTCGCCCGGTTCCATGCCCTCATGCGCACCTTCATTGTAACCGTGGCGGCGCTACGGCTTGTAAACCGTTCCGGCTTTCATCACGAACTTCACGCGGCGCAGGGCCGAGATGTCGGTGGCGGGGTCGCCATCGACGGCAATCAGATCCGCGAACATGCCGGGCTTCACCTCCCCGATGTTCATGTGCAGAACGCGGCCGGCCACCGACGTTGCGGCCTTCAGCGCGTCCAGACGGGGCATGCCGTAATCCACCATCAGCTCGATCTCTCGCGCGTTCTCTCCGTGCGGGAACACGCCAATATCGCTGCCGCTCAGGATGGTCACACCGGCGGCGAGCGCCGCTTTGAAGATGGCGCGCTTCTGCACGATGCTGGGCGGCTCGGGCTGGCCCTTCTTCCAGCCGGCGTACTGGGCCGTGGCCTCGGTGGCGGCCAGCGTCGGGCAGAGGGCCACGTGGCGCTCCACCATGAGCTTGAAGAGTTCCGGCGTGCCTCCGTCTCCGTGCTCGATGGTTTCGGCTCCGGCGAGGATGGCGCGGCGCATGCCTTCGGACGAGCCGGCGTGCACGGCCACGGGCACGCCAGCGTCCCGAGCTGTCGCGACGGCCAGCTTCATTTCCTCCAGCGAGAAGGTGGCGTGCGCGCCCGGAAGCGGGCCCCACCGGTAGTCGCCGTAGAGCTTGATCCAGTCGGCGCCGTGGCCGATCTGGTCGCGCACCACGCGTACGATGTCGAAAGCACTGGTCTCTTCCGCGCCTTGCGGGACGCGCCATTCGAGCGCGAATCCCTTGGGGCCGTAGGCGCCGGTGGCGACGATGGCGCGCGTGGCAACCAGCAGGCGCGGACCGGGAACGATGCCCTGGTTGACGGCCTGCTTCAGCTCGACATCGGCGTAGCCGGCGCCCTCGGTGCCGAGGTCGCGCATGGTGGTGAAACCGGCCATCAGCGTGGCGCGCAGGTGGTTGACGGCGCGCGCGGCGCGCAGAGCGAGGCCCTCATGCAAGACCTGGTCGTTCCAGGGGGTCTCGTTGTAGGCATGCAACATGATGTGCGAATGGCCCTCGACCAGGCCCGGCATCAACGTGGCGCCGGGCAACTCGACGGCCTTGGCGCCGGCGGCATCGATGCCGGCGGCGGGCCCCGCGGCTTCGATGCGGTCGCCGGCCACACGCACGGCCCAACCTTCATGCATGGCCTCGCCGTCGAAGACGCGCGCCGGCTTCAGCAGCATGGCGGCGGGCGCCTGCGCCTGGGCCGCCAGCGGAGCCGCTGCGAGGAGGAAACAGATGGAAAGGGAACGGTGGAGTGACATGGGGTGATTATAAGCCACGGCAGGCCAGGCGCGGCCGGCAGAAAAACCGGCAACGGGGGCCGCCGGTTCATTACAATGGTCCTTACGATTGTCGAGCGATGAAACGCGTAGTCACCGCACAGGACGTGCCGGCCGCCGGCGAGCTACGGATTCCCATCGGGACCCTGGTGACGCCGTCGGCTCGTGAAGTCGCCGATGGGCGCGGGGTGCGGATCGTCGAGCTGCCTGAAGACCAACTCTCCGCGCTGGCCCCGCCGGAGAAGACTGTCGCCATGGGCGCCGACCATGGCGGCTACCTCTTGAAAGAAGCCCTCAAGCCAATCCTCGAGAGCCTCGGCCTGGAAGTGCGGGACGTCGGTGTGTATGATGAGAAGCCGGCCGACTACCCCGACCTGGCGCTCAAGGTGGCTGAGCTGGTGGCCGCCGGCACGGCTGCGCGCGGCATCGCGATCAATGGCGCGGGCATCGGCTCCTCCATCGCGGCCAATAAGGTGCCGGGCATCCGCGCGGCCCTATGCTATGATAAAGCTTCCGCTCGAAATAGCCGGGAACATAATGATTCTAATGTGCTTACACTGGGCGCCCGGCTTTTGACCCAGACCCAGGCGGAAGAGGTTTTGCGCACCTGGATCGCCACCCCGTTCGCCGGCGGACGCCACCAGGCGCGCGTGCAAAAGATCCTGGATATCGAGCGGAAATATCTGAGGAAGGACCCGTCTTGAACCAAGCGGAACTCGATCGGCTGGTCGCTCAAATCGGGGAGGAAATCCTGGCGCGCGTGGTGCCGGCGGGAAACCGCTCCCTGACGGTCGCGGCTCCGAAAGGCGGCGAGGGCCTCAACCTGCCGGACCAGGTCTGCCCCGGCTGCGTCCAGCGCTGCGCCCAGACCTGCGCGCGCAACACCAGGGAGATCATTGCGGCCGGCGCGGACCGTGTTTCCGCCAGCGAGCGGCTGACCAAGATCGACCCGGGCATCGCATCCCTCATCGACCACACCATCCTCAAGCCCGAAGCCACCCGCGCCGATCTCGTCAAGGTCTGCCGCGAGGCGCGTCAGTACCATTTCGCCAGCGTGTGCGTGAACTCCTACTGGGTGCCGCTGGTGCGCGCGGAACTGGCGGGATCGCCCGTCAAGATTTGCACCGTGGTGGGTTTCCCGTTGGGCGCTATGTCGACCGAAGCCAAGGTGGCGGAAACCGGCATCGCCCTGCGCGACGGCGCGCAGGAAATCGACATGGTGATCAACATCGGCGCGCTGCGCTCGGGCGACAACGAAGCCGTCAAGTCGGATATCCGGCAAGTGGTGAAAGTGACGCACGAAGCCAAGGCCATCGTGAAGGTAATCCTGGAGACGGCGCTGCTCGACGATAACCAGAAAGCCATCGCCTGCACGCTCGCGAAACTGGCGGGTGCGGATTTCGTCAAGACCTCGACCGGTTTCGGCCCGTCGGGCGCCACCGCGCACGATGTGGCGCTCATGCGCAGCGTGGTGGGGCCCGAGATGGGCATCAAGGCCGCCGGCGGCATTCGCACCCTGGCGGATCTCCAGGCCATGACCGCCGCGGGGGCCACCCGCATCGGCGCCAGCGCCAGCGTGAAGATTGTCGAGGCCACCGCCGCCTGAGCGGCGCGCCATGCACTCCCCCCGCAAAGCCTCCGTCCGGTTCCGCGAAAGGTCCGAGATGCTGGACTTCCTGCTGGAGGTCTCGGCGGCCACCACGCAGACGCTGGATCTGGACCATCTGCTCGCGAGCGTCGCCGAGATCATCCAGAAGGTGCTGCCCTACGACCTGTTCGCGATCCTGCTCTACAACGAGCGGCGCCGCGATCTGCGCATCCGCTACGGCGTGGGCCATCGCGAGGAAGTGGTCCGCGACCTCGCGCTGGCGATGGGCCAAGGCATCACCGGAACCGCCGCCGCGCGCGGCGAGCCGCTGCTGGTGGGCGATGTGCGCAACGATCCGCGGTATCTGAACACGGTGGACGCGGTGCGCACGGAGATGGCGGCCCCCATGACCGCGCGCGGCAAGCTGGTGGGCGTCATCGACCTGCAATCCACGCGCCTCCACGCCTACACGGAATACGACCGCGCGCTGCTGCGCCTGATCGCCGCGCGCGTGAGCATCGCCATCGACAACGCGCGCCTATACCGCCGCGTGGACCGCCAGAACCGCACGCTTAAGACGCTGGGCAACATCTCGCGCGAATTCTCTTCCATCCTGGACCTCAACGAGCTGCTGGGCAAGATTGCCAGCACCATGCGCAACCTGATTAATTACGATGCCTTCAGCATCCTGCTGGCGGACTACGACGCCCGGGCGCTGCGCCACCTTTTCAGCATTCGCTACGATCAGCGCGTCAATATCGACAATGTTCCGCTGGGCAAGGGACTCACCGGCGCCGCGGCCGAATCGCGCGAGGTAGTGCGCGTCGACGACACTACCAAGGACCCGCGCTACATCGCCTCGCACCCCGATATCCGTTCCGAAGTGGCCGTGCCGCTGGTGGTGCAGGACCGTGTGGTGGGCGTGATGGACCTGGAGAGCGACCGCGTCGGCTACTTCACCGACGATCACGTGCGCACGCTGGCGCTGCTGGCGCCGCAAGTGGCCAGCAGCGTGGAAAACGCGCGCCTCTATCAGGAACTGGCCGCGCGCGAGCGCCGCATGGAAGAAGACCTCCAGGCCGCGCGCGAGTTGCAGCAGGTCCTTCAGCCGGATGCCGCGCCGGAAATCGAAGGCCTGGATGCCGCCGTGCGCCTGCGGCCGGCGCGCGCCATCTCGGGCGATATCTACGACATTTTCGAGCAGCGCGACCGGCAGACCGTGGTGGCCTTCGGGGATGTCAGCGGCAAGGGTGCGGCGGCGGCCCTCTATGGCGGCCTGATGAGCGGCCTGTTGCGCACGCTGGCCCCGCGCCGCCGCCGCCCCGCGGAGCTCATGCGCGCGCTCAACAACGCCCTCATCGAACGCAAGGTGGAGGCCCGCTACGTCACCCTCTGCGTGCTATTGTGGGACCCGGCCACGCGTCAGATCGTGATGGCCAACGCCGGCGCCCTGCCGCCCATGATCTGCCGCGGCGGCGAGATCCTCAAAATCCGCGTGGAAGGCGTTCCGCTCGGCCTGCTGGATGCCCGCGAGTACGAAGAGGTCCCCTTCCAGGCGGCGCCCGGCGATGCCATCGTGCTCTACTCCGACGGCATCACCGACCACATGGACGCCGCCGGCCACGATTACGGCCGCGGGCGCCTGGCGCAAGTGGTCCGCGCCCACTGCCGCAAGCCCGCCGCCGAGCTGGTCGCCGCCATTTTCGACGACCTGGATAAGTTCTCAACCACGGCTTTCGACGACCAGACAGTGTTTGTCATGAAGGTGAAGTAACGTGTGTCCAATGGCAGAAGATCGGCCGCCCGTAGGGCGGAAGAGAATAGCCCATGGCGCGAGCCCTGGGAAGACGGTCCGAGGCGCCGAGCCCCGGCCGGGGCGGAAGAAGGGCTCCGACCACGGCGCTCTCGCAGGCAGCACCGGGCAGGAGCGATCCCGAAAGCGAGCGTTGCGTCTTCGCGGCACCCTGCCGCACGATGAGGCGCGGCGGCTGCAACAGAGTTCGGAAACTCTGCGCGGGTTCTGGCGATGATCGTCGCTGCTTTCCGGCGCTTGCAACTCATGCCAGGAGCATTCCATTCGCCAACTGCTGGCCGCGGCGCCGGCGCTCGATTTGGGTGACGATACGGAAATAGCAGCCGGAGACGGTGCGGGCACTGGGACTCGCCAGCGAGGCGCAAGGCATCCAATCGCCGAAAGTGGGAGGCGTTGCGGTTGCTGCTTTCGTGGTGCGCCCGGCGTGACTCGAACACGCGACCTTCTGGTTCGTAGCCAGACGCTCTATCCAACTGAGCTACGGGCGCTTGCGCAAGCAACCAACTCTTCCACTGTAGCCAACCGCGCGGGGGTTGCGCAACCGGCCACCCCCATCTGCCACAATAGCAGTGTCTGCATGACCGACCGCCTCTATTACACCGATTCCTACCTGCGCCAGTTCACCGCGCGCATCGTGGAACGCTCCGCCGACGGGCGCACCGTCTACCTCGACCGCACCGCCTTTTATCCCGCTTCCGGGGGCCAGCCCTGCGACACCGGTGCCATCGCCGGCGTCCCCGTGCTGGACGTTGCCGACGACGGGGAGCGCATCGCCCACTACCTCGCCGCACCGCTCGATGGCACGGTGGTCGAGTGCGCCATCGATTGGAGCCGCCGCTTCGATCACATGCAGCAGCACACCGGCCAGCACGTGCTCTCGGCGGTGTTCGAAGAGTGGCTCGGATTGCACACCGTCAGCTTCCATTTGGGCGCGGAGAGTTCCACCATCGACCTCGAAGGCGGCGCCGTGGAGCCGGGCGCCGTTCTCGACGCCGAGCGCCGGGCCAACGACATCGTCTTTGAGAACCGTCCCGTCGCGGTCGCGTTCCAAACTGCCGCCGAGGTCCAGGGGCTGCGCAAAGTCACGGACCGCGAGGGCACCCTGCGCATCGTTTCCATCCAAGGGCTCCTTGCGCCGGAAAGTAGCTAGCGGACGCCCAAAAAGCGGTGGATCAACCCGCCCGAACGTGCGCTACAGTATGCTCATGCCTCGATTGCAGCGGTATGTCTCGGACGAACTTACCCACTTTGTTGGGCGTTCCCTACTGGGCGATTTGGAAGGCCAATACGAGATTTTGTTGAAGATCGTCAGAACCGGATGGCTCACTCACCCACCACACAACCAGCACTCGGACTTGTCCGGCTTCGCACTTTCGGCATACGGGTCGATTAGCAAGAACGCGATGTTCCGGCCTCAGATGGTGTGTTTCTGTGATATCCCGGTCGAAGATCTCGGGTTCCATGCCGGCAAGTACGGGCAGTTCGGATTGAGCTTCAAGAAGACTTTCCTAGCAGGAAGGGGCGCTAATCCGGTCTTCTACATCGCCCGGAATTCGGTCACTTATGGTCCGCGTAATCTTTCGCGTGCCGATCCTGAGCGACCGAAGATTTATGAGGCGACTCTCGAGCAGGGGACTCGGGCTGAACACTTCGACGCGGTGATCGTCGCTGATTGGGAAATCCAAGGGCGATTATGGAGCAAGATTCGGGACTATACATCAGGAGGGGACCTTGAGCAACTTGAAGAATTACGCGTCAGGGACAGCCACGTTCGCCGTTTCCTGATGCATCAGGTTTTTGTCTATATGAAGTTCTTTGATGAGACGCTGAGCGAGGAGAACCCGGAGAATTATTACATGGAACGCGAATGGCGCGTCAACGGCAACATCCAGTTTGCGCTCTCCGACGTAATGCGAGTCATTCTACCGGAACCGTATTCGAAGCGGTTCCGGACGGATGTGCCTGGGTTCTATGGCCAACTGACCTTCATTTGATCGAGGTTAACCCCCTCCACCACCCACAATCCTTGGCCCAAGGTGTCGGCTAGAATCTTGCGTTCTGGCGGGTGGTGTGCTCAGGTGCCTTTGCTATGGGCGCTCGTCCAGAGATCGAATGGCGCCACTACCGGCATTCTGAGGCTGCGGGCCATGCTCTCCAGCACCTCAAAGCTCGGCGCGTCGGCCCCCTCTCGATGAGGCTCAAGAAATCCACGCTGATCCCCATCAGTTCCGCAGACTCCTCCTCCGTGAGCTTCCGTTGTTGGCGGATCGAGCTGGGGGAATCTTTACTACCTCTCCCGTTTGCTTGGACACTCCAGCGTAAAAACTACGGAGGTTTACCTCCGGTCGGTGAACGTGGATGAACTCTCCGCCGTCCATCACCGCCTTTCACCGCTGGCACCGGACCATCTGAGGGGAGCAAGGATGGAATCGGCGATGCGCTAACGGTCCGCAGGTTCCGCACGATTGGCCCAATTCTCTCTTCGGCCCTCTCGGGATTGTTCAGAACGTCTCGGGTGAACCGGAGGGCTTAATCCTCGCGGGATTGGAGTTGATCCCAGGGTGAGGGACTTGGGCCGATTGGAAGAGTGCCACGGGTGGAGTGGGATTACGAGACGGAGAATTCAAACGGGAGTTTCCCCGGCCTCTCTCATGAGGCGGGAGGGTTGGTGTGTGTGGCGTGGTCAGTGGAAAAGGCTATCAATTACTTGGCTTTGAAGTGAAGCATCGGTTCGTAATATTCCAGCGCTTGCAGCACGCTCCTCACCGACTCTCTAGTGATAACGGGACTGTTCCCGAAGTCCATCAATATCTCATAGATCTCGTCAATCGCTCCAGCCTCTTTCATCTCGGTGAAACTGAAGTCATGCTTGATTACTTCGTACCGCTGTGTGGTAATTGTCACTCGGTTACCAAACGGCTCAGTCATCCGCTCGGTCTGATTCTGATTATCGAAAATACTTAAGATTCGGAAGTTCTTACCAATTTCTTCTGTAATCGCACGCTTGATTGTTCTATGTTTGCTGCTTTTATCCATCCACACTATAAGACGCTGGAGTACAGCGCCCACTACCACACCGATAAGGCCAACGACCCAACTTGGAATTGGTTCTCGTTTCGGCAACAGCTCTATAATCCGGTTTAATTGGGAACTATAGTCAACGTACATGTGCCAACAATGATATTCCATCGTGTACCCGTTGTAAACCCTCAATTCCCAGGCTTTGGAGCCGCGGTTTCACCGTTGAAGACCTGAAACCGTGCCCGGCCTGCGGGTCACGCAAGTGGTGGTTTGATGGCCAGCAGTGGCAGTGCTGGACCTGCCAGCCGTGCCCTGATGCCAACCCCATCACGGCTGAACTGCACGCGGACAGGGGTTATGGTCCTACGGTTCATTGAGACGCTGTGGAAGGATTGACCCGCACAGATGACGGGACCGCTGCGCAGGTGGATGAGGTGACTGCCCGATCCGAAGCCGAACCACGGGCGAAGATGCTATGCTCCCTGCTGGAAAATAAGCTCATCATAATTTAGCCCCTCCCGCACTCATCTCTTTGATGGGCGGCTGGTCGTCTTTTGGCTTCAATGCTTCAACCATATTCTTGTTAATCTCAATCTGCGCCAATACAAACTCTGAAGTATGGATCTGTCCATCAATCAGCCTGGTTATCGCGGAAATAACTTTACCGAATAGCCGAACGAACTTAAGGCTAATATGCAGTAAGAAAAAAATGACGAACGATACAGCATCCCAAGCAATGTTAAACACGACTCTGCGCGTGACTGGAGCACTGGAGAACACATCCAACAGTAGGAACAATAAAGCAACCGCCGCACATAACAATAGGATATTTGACTTAATGAAAACCCATATCTGATTTGGAGGTGGAACCAGCCCAAGTGCCGGATTACTTCTAAAAGCCTCAATTTGACGCATTTGCTTTCTGTGTAGGTAAGCCACCCAAAGAGCCGTCGCCGCCGCCACAAGAATGCCGACTATGGCAATGAAGTCGTGAGCGTAATCAGGATGTCCTTGCATAGCACCTTTTGTACCCCCTCCCCTTGCCATTTGCAAGGGGGGTGCTGAGGAAGCGGCCCGAAAATGCATCCGTTCAGTTGCAAGAGATTAACGGACGTTAATCCCTTATCGGAGATTGCAGGCAAGGAGCCACCATCCGATTTCCCAACGGTCGCGGCTCGGAAAAACGGGGGTTGCGCAACCACGCACCCCCATCTGCCACAATGGCAGTGTCGCCATGACCGACCGCCTCTATTACACCGATTCCTACCTGCGCGAGTTCACCGCGCGCATCGTGGAACGCTCCGCCGACGGGCGCACCGTCTACCTTGATCGCACCGCCTTTTATCCCGCTTCCGGGGGGCAGCCCTGCGACACCGGGGCCATCGCCGGCGTCCCCGTGCTGGACGTGGTTGACGCAGAGGAGCGCATCGCCCACCACCTCGCCCGGCCGCTCGATAGCACGGTGGTCGAGTGCGCCATCGATTGGAGCCGCCGCTTCGATCACATGCAGCAGCATACCGGCCAGCACGTGCTCTCGGCGGTGTTCGAAGAGTGGCTCGGATTGCACACCGTCAGCTTCCATTTAGGCGCGGAGAGTTCCACCATCGACCTCGAAGGCGGCGCCGTGGAGCCGGGCGCGGTGCTCGAAGCCGAGCGGCGCGCCAACGACATCGTCTTTGCGAACCGTCCCGTGGCGGTCGATTTCCAGCCTGCCGCGGAGGTCCAGGGGCTGCGCAAACCTACGGACCGCGAAGGCACCCTGCGCATCGTTTCCATCGAAGGGCTCGACCGAAGCGCTTGCGGCGGAACCCACGTGCGTGCCACCGGGGAGGTGGGGCCCATCCTCCTACGCAAACTCGACAAAGTGCGGCAGACCGTCCGTGTGGAATTCCTGTGCGGCGGGCGCGCGGTGCGGCGGGCGCGCGCGGATTACGAAGCGCTCTCCAAAACAGCCCAACTGTTTTCGGCGCCGCTCGACGAAGTCCCGGCGATGGTGGCGGCGCAGTTGGAAACCGCGCGCGCCAATGACAAGGCGCGGCGCAAGCTGGAACTCGACCTTGCGGCCTATCAGGGCAGGGAACTCTACCTGGCGACGGCCCCGGGCGCGGACGGCGTGCGGCGCGTCACGCGGCGCGTCGTGAAGGGCAGCCTCGAGGAACTCCGCGCCATCGCGCAGAATTTCACGGCGCAGCCGAAAGCCGTCTTCATCGCCACTCTGGCCGACCCTCCCTCGGTGCTGCTGGCGGCCTCGGCGGATGCCGGCATCGACGCCGGCAAAGCCCTCAAGGCGGCCCTCGCCGAAGCCGGCGGCCGCGGCGGTGGAAATGCGCGCATCGCGCAGGGCAGCGTGGCGGAGGCGGCGGTGCTCGATCGGGTTCTGGAGAAGCTCTGAGATACGCGATCGGCGGTCAGCTTTCAGCCACGCCGGCGCGGTAAGCTAATTCTGCTTCCTGGGCGGGGCGGCGCTCTTTTTGGCGACGCTCTTCTTGGCCCCCGGGGCGGCTCCCTTCAGCAACTCCTCGATCTTGCCGCTCAGGTTCTTCTCCTGCCGGTCTTCGGAGAGGAAATTGTCGTCCCCTTCGTATTGCCCGCGGATTATGCCCTGCCGGTCGATAAACGCCAGAATCGGCATGTGCGGAACCAGCATGGGCGGATGCTCCAGCCAATTGATGGCCACTGTCTGATTATCGAATCCCACGGGAAACGGCGGATTGAATTGCCGGATGAAAGCCGGCAAGTTGCCCCGAGCGCCGTCTTCGATGGCCGAAGCCAGCACCTGCAAGCCGCGCGGGCCATACGTCGTCTGATCCTTGCTCAGATAGCCGATGGTCTTCTGGCAATGGGAGCACCAGGTCAGGATGAACACCATCACCACCACCTTGCCTTGGTATTGGCTCAGCAGCACCTGTTTGCCGCCGCCGAGGTCGATGGCGAGCTCGGGCGACTGGCGCGGCACGTTGATCGCCTCGACGGCGGGCGCTGTCACAAAAAGCATGGCCAGCGCCGGCGCCAGGAATCGACTCTTCAACATAAACCTCAGTCTATCGCAGCGTCGAGACCTTCCACGCTGGTGACGATGGCGCCCTTCCGGCGGAGCTCGAAACGCCCGTCGTCGCCGGAGCCGGTCACGGAATCGGCGGTCTCGGAAGCCACCGACATCTTCTTCCACTTTTTCTCGAGCACCTCGCGGTAGGCCGCAAAATAGCGGCGGGCGCTCTCTTCGCTGTCCCATTCGGCGGCGTAGAGCAGCACCACGCGGCCGGCCTTCTTGTTCTCGCGCAGCTCGAAATTGCAGCCGCGCCAGTGGGGCGCGATCTCCGCGGCCCGCTCCTTGCCCGCGAATTGCTCCAGCAGCACGGCGTGATCGAGTTCGCCGAGTTCGCCGCCTACCAGGCTCTTGTAGCCGCGCGGCAGATGAGCGTCGGGAAGTTCCGGATGGGTGGGCTTGACATTCGAGAAGTAATCCTCCGGATGGATCACCTGCTGGGTGGAGACCGGCGCGCGGCGGAAGACTTCGGCGAAGCCCGCCTGCCCGTCGCGCTCGCAGACGGCGTTCTGGAACAGCATGCCCGTGGCATAAGGGAACACCAGCGTCAGGCGCATGTAGAGCGGCGCGCGATCGTAGACCGGGAAGTCGCCGGCGGCGGCTTCGCCCAGGCGGCTCATACTGGCGGCGAGCCCGGGCGAGTCCTTCAGCGACCGGCCGTTCTTCCGCGCCAGGTATTCCGACATCAGCCAGGTGGCCTGGCCTTCCATCACGGCCAGCCGCGCGGTGCTTCCGTCGTCGCTCTTGCGGCCCTGGCGGATAAACCGGGCCAGATTGAAATTCTGGTCGGCCAGGGCGTGCGACAGCTCGTGCGCCAGCACCGGCTCCTGCGTGTCCGAAGGCGTCGAGTCGGTGATAAAGAGCTTCTTCTTGTTGTAATCGTAGAAAGCCGCGGCCTGTTCCGTAAGCAGGTCGACGGTGCTCTTGGCGAGGTCGAAATCCGGCGGCACGAAACCGAATTTCTTCAGCGTCAGCTCTTCGGCGCGGATCTCCTCGGGGCTGGCGGCGTCTTTCATCCTCTCCTTGAGGAACGCGTTGATCTTCTCCTTGGTGATGTAATCGCAAGGCACCGGATGGTGCAGCTTCATCCCCGAAATCTGCGTCAGATCCAGGACGATGCGGTTGGCCAGTCCGCAGATTTCTTTGGCGCGCGACGATTGGGCGGGAGCCGCCCCCGCAAACAGCAGGAGCAAGAAGACCGCTGCCAGGGTGCGACGGGACTTCATCCTCTCTACCAGGATAATGCGCGCTACAATGAGAGATCAATCCAAGCCATTCATAGGAGAAACCTTTTGGCCGACGACAAGACCTACAAGGCCGAGTATCTGGGGAGCGGCACCTTCGTTTTCAGCAAGCCCAAGCGGAAGAAGAACAAGGTTCGGCAGTCGCAGTTGAAGAACCCGCAGCGCGGCTCGCGCAAGTAGGGGCCGGGCATGTCCGGCCCGTTTCGGGGTTTCGTAGCCTCTCACCGAATCTATGACAACCAACTACCCCGTTGTCTATAAAACCGAGTTCCTGAAGGCCATCGAAACCGTCAACCTGGAGAAGGTGGCCGAGGCCATCCGCATCTTCACTGAGGCGCGCGCCGAAGGGCGCCAGATCTTCGTTTGCGGGAACGGCGGCAGCGCCGCCACCGCGTCGCACTTCGCCATGGAGATGGTCAAAGGCGCCAGCTACAACCGGCCCGCGCGCTTTCGCATCATGGCGCTGACCGATTCCGCGCCCACCATCATGGCGTATTCCAACGACGTCGGCTATGACTGCGTCTTCGTCGAGCAGTTGAAGAACTTTGCGCGGCCCGGGGATGTGGTCGTGGGATTCAGCGGTTCGGGAAACTCGCCGAATGTGGTCCGCGCGCTGGAATATGGAAACTCCATCGGGTGCCGCACCATCGCGCTCACGGGCCGGGACGGCGGCAAAATGGGGCCTCTCGCCCAGCTCCACATCCACGTCGCGCATCCGCACATGGGGCAGACCGAAGACGTCCACATGATGGTGATGCACATGATCTGCTACTACTTCATGGACGCGGAGACCGCATAGCGGTGAAACGCGGCCGCGCCTGGTCGTGGATCCTGTCCGTTTCGCTGGCCGCCGTTCTGCTCTATCTCTCCCTGCGCGGCGTGGATTGGAAGGGCGTCTGGCGGACCATCTGCGGGGCGCGGTGGGGATTCCTGGCGGCCGGATGCGGGTGCTCCTGCGTCTCGTTTTTCCTGCGCTCGCTGCGGTGGCGCATCTTGCTCAACGCCGAACAGCGCCTGCGCGTCGGCTTGGTGTTCAGCGCCAACATGGCCGGATATCTGGGAAACAGTTTTCTGCCAGCCCGCGCCGGGGAACTGGTGCGGACCTTCGCCATCGGCGCGCGTTCGTCTTTGAGCAAGACGTACGTCCTGACCACGGCTCTCTGCGAGCGCCTGATGGACGCGATCGCCCTGGTCTTGTGGAGTTCGCTGATTCTCCTCGGAACTGGGCCGAAGCCGCGCTGGATGGAGGACCTTTCACGCACCACGGCCATTGCGGCCGCGGCGGGCGCGCTGGCCATCGCACTGCTCCCTCACACGGAAAGCCTGTGCCGGAATCTGCTGCGGCGGCTTCCGCTGCCCTCCGCGCTTAGGGAGCGGCTGCTGCGCTTCGCCGATCAGGTGCTGCTGGGAGTGCGCGCCTTCCACAACATGGGCCGCCTTCTGGGTTTCACCGTGCTGACCGTGGCCATCTGGATGACGGACGCTTTCGGCGCGATTTTGATGGCGGACGGCCTGCGCCTCCACTTTTCCTTCGCCATGGCCATGCTGCTAATCGCCGGCATGGGCCTGGGGAGCGCGCTGCCCTCCACGCCCGGTTATGTGGGGATCTACCAGTTTGTCGCGGTGACGGTTCTGACGCCGTTTGGAATCAGCCGGGATTCAGCCCTGGCGTACATTCTGGTAGCGCAGGCATCGACTTACGTGGTGACGCTCGCTCTGGGCCTGCCCAGCCTGTATTGGATCAAGGCAGCGCCTACAGCTTCACCACCGTGCACTTCTTCAAAAAGTCCGGATCGAACTCCAGCCCCATCCCCGGTCCCATCGGAACTGGAATCACCCCGTTCTTGATCTCGAAATTGGGCGAGTACCAGGATTCCTTCCGCGCCGGCGCGCGCCACACGTACTCCATGTAGGGGCCGATATTAGGAGTGGTGGCCGCGAACTGCAATATATTCACCGAAGCCGCGCTGGTCTGCGTGTTGTGCGGGCAAATCCACATGTTGGCCTTGCGCGCCATCCGGGCCACGCGCGCGGCGCGTATAAATCCGCCGTTGTAGTTCAGGTCGGGCTGCACCACGTCCATCACCTTGTTCTCGATCATCCACTGAAACAGCCACAGGCTGGTATCCTGCTCGCCGAAAGCCACCTTCATCTCTAGCGCGTCGGCAACCTCCTTGGTTTCGCTCAACTCCTCCCACGGACACGGCTCTTCAAACCACAGGTACTTCATCTCCTGGAGCCGCTTGCCCATCTCGATCGCATTGGCCGCATCGTAAGACCCGTTGGCGTCCGCCATCAGCGTAACCTTGTCGCCGAGCTTCTTCTGGGCCAGCTCGAGCAACTGGTTGGTGCGCCCCGGAGACGCATCCCGGTTGTCGCTCATCCGCCCGCCGATCTTGAACTTCACCGCCTTTGCCCCCGTGTATTCCACGCCCCGCACGTAGATATCGACCTCTTCTGCCGCCGTGGTTTCGCGGCCCGAGCCGGAAAGGTAGACGGGAATCTCCTTGCGGAGCACCCCGCCCATCAGTTCGCCGGCGGGTTTGTGCGCCGCCTTCCCCATCAGGTCGAACAGGCTCTGCTCGACATAAGCCACGGGGCACCAGAAGGCTTGCCCGGCGATCTTGTAATGGGCGATGTAAACCGCATCGACCAGGTTCTCAAGATCCCTCGCGTCCTTCCCGATGAACTCTGGAATCACCCGCCGCAGCAGGATGGGGATGTAGTCCACGATGTCCTTGGTCTCGATCACGCCCTCGGCGCCATCCGCCGATCGCGTGCGGACGAAGTAACGCGGTCCGGATTGCAGCAATTCGATGGAAGCGATCTTGACGGGAGCGTTCAGAACTTTGTGGAGATTGAACACCGGCTTCTGGTAGTCGGGCCCCGCAGAATCCGTATCCGCGGCGGCGAGCAAGGCAGCGCTTGCCGAAGCCGTCAGAAAATGTCGTCGGTTCATACCTTAAAGGATATGCGAATTGGGCGCCAAACCAGAACTGAGGTCCGCCGCCTGTATTCCGTAGGTGCGGACGTGGACCGCGTCATATCCCGCCGCCAGGAGAAGGCCGGCCAGGCGCGGCGGTAGCGCATTGTCGATGAGAAACCTCAAGCTGAATACGAAAGGGGCATCTCCCGCTCCATAGCCGAAGCAGCGGCAAAGCGCAGGCATTCGCGAATATCTTCCGGCTGGAGATCCGGGTATTCGGAGAGAATCTCACGCTCCGTCAGTCCACCCGCCAATAATCGCAGCACCGTGGCGACGGGAATCCGCAGGTGCCGCACACGGGACCCCGCCCATTTGTGCGGGATCGACCGTGATTCGCGCGAAATTCTTCATTGGCGCCCCTTGGCTCATTGTCGCAACTCCGGCCACTTCCGGCAAACACGGCCGCCGGCTGGGAAGCCGCGCGGGACATCGGCAGTTTGGCGGGCCAACGGGCCACAGCTGGCGGAGCACTGAAGCCGCGGCCCGACCCGGCGGGGCCAAATCGACAGGCCAGTTTCACGGTTTGGGGACAAACCGTCAACATGGATTTGTAACGGCTGCGCGGTTAGCCGCGACCTAACGGACGGCTTGAGCCGCGCGCCACGGCGACTGATTTCACGGGGTCAATGGCGCGACGGCTCCAACGGGACGTTGGATAGCTCCTGGGCCGCCGCGCTCTCCACGCTGATCCAAACGTGTTGACTATTTCTCGCCGGTGAGCCATGAGTGACGCCCCGGGATCGCTCACCGGGCCGACCAGTCCCGCAGTTTAGATCCGTTTGATTGTCGCGAACCAGGCCGGTGCGCCATTGTCGTGGTATCTCGTCTGAATGCGGTCTGGTTCTATTGCGGCGACATTCCATCCATTGCTGGGGTTGAACGCCGCTCTCAGCTCTTCCTGAGTGATGGGGTGAGGGCCAGTATCGGGACCATCGTCACTGAAGCACAGCACATACAGGGTTCCATCGTGCTCGGTCACCGACGCTAGACTCGCCACGTATCTTGGTCGCTCGTGGCCATCGAAGGTGTGGAACAGTCCGCAGTCCAGTACCGTCTCAAACCTGCGCCCCAAACGCTCCAGATGGAACGCATCAGCCGCTACGAACTCAACGTCGATCCCACGGTTGTCGGCCTTCTCTCGGGCGATCGCCAGCGCTGTCTGGGCCACGTCAATACCCAGAACCGACAATCCCAGCGAGGCGACGTGAAGAGCGTTCTCGCCGGTCCCGCAGCCCGCATCGAGCACGGCTCCGGCGAATCGGCCTTCGGATGCCAAACGCACTATTGCTGGCTGCGGCTGGCCAATGTCCCAAGGTGCCGGGCCGTCGTGGTATGACGCATCCCAGGGCAATCCCGTCAGCCGTTCGTGGCTGGTCGGGTGTCGACCGCTGAAGGCATCGTCAGTGAGGCTTCCTGATCGCTCCGACAACTTCGTCCCGTTCCTGCAACTGATCTTGCCACATTGTCGTGGCAGTGGCAATCCACGGGTCTTGACTATTCCTCCTGGCCGCTCCCATTTACTCACCACCTGGTACCGCGACAGTGGTCGAACTCGTGACCGAAGCTCGCTCCTCGGTAGTCACACGGCATTTACAAAGGGGCCATAAAGCCACTGGGCCGTATCACGCGCAAACCGCTGAACTGGTGCCCGAGGCGCTCGTGTTCGCGGATTACGCCCGCGAAACGCCCTCTGCGTCGCCGATTCCGAATCATGGCCTCCGCAATTCCACCGCCCGCCACGCGTCCCGACGCTGGACGTGGTAAGACAGTTCCCCCGCGCACCGCGGAAGCCTATCGAAGCCGGATATGGGACGGCCCGACGACCGTCAGCCGGCCGGTGAGGTCCATTTCGAGCACCTCGCGCAGCCGCTCGCGCACAAACGCGATGACGGCGCCTCGTCCCGAGGTGTCCGGTCGAAACAAGACCACTCCCGCATGTTGGTGAATCGGGTAGCGCTGTAAATTGGCGATACCCCAGGGAGGTTTTCGTCAATTTTGAACTTCACATTGCCCGGATCGGCACGAGACGTTCTTCGTGCGCCAATTCCGCCGCGTAAGCCAGAGCGGCATTAATGTGCTGGACGCGCAGTCCGGGATAGCTGGTCAGGATCTCGTCCTTGGTGGCGCCCTCGGCCAGACTGTCAAGAATAACCGTGACCGGAATTCGGGTCCCTGTGGCACAGATCTCACCACCGCAGATCTGTGGACTACTGCTCAGGAACTCTTGCCACATCGCCATATGCCCAGTTTACGCGGTCGCCGCTCCGGCGTCCACTCCGCGTCACCACCCCTTCCTCGAACAGTATCAACCACTTACCTGAAACCCTCACCCGCCCCGCGCTACACTGAAAAAGGACCCCATCCATGACCCTTGACCACCCCACCGACTACCTGCGCGCCTTGCCCGGCGACGACGTCCGGCAGATCTTGTGGCGCTTCTCGGACCGCTATGACTTGCAGATGCTGGTGCAGTCGGTTCGCGCCGTCGCGCGCGGGCCGGTCGCCCGCCTGGTAGCCCAAGGCGCACGCAACACTCACGAATGGACGCCCGAGAAGAACGCCCTCCTCCAGGCCTTCGACGAATCCGGCATCACCGGCGTCTTCATGGACCCCGGCCAGGGCGGCTTCATCGAGGGGCCTAAGAACCTCGCGCTGGCGCTGGTCGCCTTCGAGTTGGCCTGGGTGGATGCCGGCTCCGCTACCGGCAGCCTGGCCGGGTGCCTGGCGCTTTCCCCCATCCACGAACGCGGCACCCAGGAGCAGCGCGATTACTATATGTCCCGCTGCGCTCCCGCCCAGCCCGGCGAGAATCGCAAGCCCTGGCGCGGCGCCTTCGCCCTCACCGAGCCGCTCCCCTACGTGGGCGTCGAAACCGGCATGCTCGGCGGCAAGGTCAAGGTCGCCGAGTGGAACGAAGGCGAGGAGCTGGTCTTGCAGGTCGATAAGCGCGGCCGCTTCATCACCAACATGGGGTTCGCCAACTTCGTCACCGCCGCCGTCGATTCCGACGACCCGCGCATCAAGGGAACCTGTATGGTCATCCTCGAGGAAACTGACCCCGGCACCTTCGACCGCGGCACGCCCACCCGCAAGCTGGTCCACCAGCTCTCTTCCACCCGCGATCCCGTCTTCAGCCTGCGCGTTCCCGCCAGCCGCATCATCGGCGGCTACAGCGTCAAGGACGGGCAGATCGTCCCGCGCTACAGCCACGGCGAGATCATCGAGGCCGTCTTCCGCCGTACCCGGGTCACGGTGGGCATTATGACCTCGGCCAAGCTGCTCTCCGCGGTCGAGCCCGTCATCCGCTATCACCGCAACCGGTTCCGCGGCGGCGCAATCGCCCCCGGCTCGCCCCGCTATGAGCTGGGCCTCCAGCTCAAGCAGGATGCCGTCCACCGGCTGGTGGATGTATGGGCCACCGGCGAAGCCAGCGCCGCGCTCGGATTCGCAGCCGCACGCACATTCGACCAACTCGATCCGCTCGAAATTCAGAAGAACGAAATCCTGGCGGCGCGCGGAATCACCGGGGGCACCGCCATGTTCAAAGCCATGCGCCCGGTGCAGAAAGAAGCCCTCGATCACCTGCGTACCGGCGCAACCTCCCAACCTGCCCCATTAGTCCAATTCGCCCTCCTCGATTCCGTGGCCAACGTCCTCTGCCCCGCCACCAAGCTGTGGAACACCGGCCACGGCGCCAGCATGATGCGCGAAGCCGTCAGCCTGATGGGCGGCTACGGCGTCACCGAGGACTGCCCCGGCTTCCTCGGCCAAAAGTGGATGGATTCGCAGTTAGAGGCCACTTACGAAGGCCCCGAGGTGGTACAGCGCCGCCAGCTCAGCGTCACCATGACCGACGAACTGTTCCTGGCCCAGTTCCGCCAATGGATCCGCGAAATGCGCCTCATCGCCAATGATCGCCCCGGCACCGGCGCCTGCGCCCTCGCCACCGCCATGGAGCTGTGGCTCTGGTCGCTCCAGCACCTGCTCAACGCCACCGATGCCGATGGCGCCAAGCTCTACCAAACCGCCCGCCAGGGCGTCACCTTCCCCTTGGCCGACGCGCTCTGCTGGCTGCTCTCCGCCCGCTGCCAGATCCTCGACGTGCTGCAACTGGAAACCGAAGGCCCCGCCAACCCCACTGTCGCCGAAGGTCTTCCCGGCTTGCTCGCCTTCCTCACCGACTTGTGCCATGTGCAATCGGCGCGCTCGGCTGGCGAAGTGGGCCGCGTTTGCGCCGAGTTGGTCTTCGGCTACAACCGCCATCCCGCCTGGGACACCGAGGGCTGCGCCACCTGCTACCAAGCCGGCGACCTCGACGCCATGGAAAGCCTCATCCCCGGCATGGCAAGCCTCGCGCGCGGCTACACCGACGTCATCGAGCAGGATGGCGCGCATCCGCCCAAGGCCGGCCCGTGCGTCCGCTTCGAAGGGCTCGACCAGTTCTCCCGCCTGCGCGCGCGCATGGATGGCTGCCTCACCGGCTCGCAGCTCGCCAAGGATCGCGCCGCCGATGCCCTCACCAAAGTCATGATTCCCGAAGCGCTGGATTACCCCGCATGACGCCGCCGCCCGTCGATCGCCAGACCATGGACGTCGATATCGTCTGCGTGGGCTTCGGCCCCGCCACGGCCGGCTTCCTGACCACGCTCTCCGGCCGGCTCATGAATCCCGACGGCACCCCCGCGCTCGAAAGCCTGGCCTGCCCCGGCCTGCCGCTCCAGGTGGTGTGCTACGAGCGCGCCGACGATATCGCCTTCGGTGTTTCCGGCGTGGTCACTCGCGCGCGCGGCATACGCGCTTCCCTGCCCCACCTCGACGCCGCCGCCATTCCGATGGCCGCGCCCGTCACCCTGGAGAAGGTCGTCTACCTTCTCGATCCCGCCGGCGCCAGCCGCCGTTCCCCCATGCTGCGCCTCGCCGACCGCATCGTCCGCGCGCTCGGCCTCCATCGCAGCCACGGCGTCGAGCTGCCTTATACTCCCGCCTTTCTACATAAGCACGGCGGATTGGTGATGTCCCTGGGCCAGTTCATGCAGTTCGTCGGCTCGGAATTGATGGCCTCCGGCACCGTGCAGATCTGGCCCGGAATGCCCGTCGACCACGCGCTCATCGAAGATGGGCTTGTCCGCGGCGTGCGTCTCAGCGATCAGGGCGTCGATCGGGAAGGCATTCCGGAAGCCGGTTTCATGGCCGGTATGGATGTTCACGCGGCCCTTACGGTGGTAGCCGATGGGCCAGTCGGAGCCATCGGCCGCCAGCTCGACCAGCAATTCGGGTTGCCGCCGGGTCATCACCAGCGCGAGTGGGCCGTGGGCATGAAGATGGTGGTCGATCTGCCGCCCGATTCCCCGCTCGAGCCCGGCACGGTCTTCCACACCTTCGGCTATCCCGAGCCGGAGATCTTCGGCTTCCTCTACGTGCATCCGGATCGCGTGGCCACCGTCGGCATCTTCGTGCCATCGTGGTTTCGCAGCCCCATGCGCACCGCGTACCGCTACTTGCAGCACTTCATGCTGCATCCCTACCTGTGGCGCTACCTCCAGGGCGCCAGGCTGCGTTCGTGGGGCGCCAAGTCGCTTCAGGAATCCGGCCGGCGCGGCGAGCCGTTCCTGGCCGGCGATGGCTACGCGCGCATCGGCGAAGGCTCCGGAAGTACCAACGTGCTCACCGGCTCCGGTGTGGACGAAGCCTGGACCACCGGAGCGCAGCTCGCCGAGGCCGTCCTCGAATTGCTGCACGCGGGCCGCCCGCTCACCAAAGAGAATCTGGAACAGACCTACGTGGCGCGCCGCCGCGCGAGCTGGGTCGAGCAGGAAGGGCGCATAGCCGAGAAAGCTCGCGATGGCTTCCACCGCGGCCTCATCCCCGGCCTCATTGGCATGGCGCTGGCCGGCTTCACCAAAGGTAAGCGCTCCATCGCAGGCGAGCCGCGGCTTGTGCCCGACTTGAGAGAATACTACCGCCGCAAGATCCCCGCCGCCGAGCTCGACCGCATCCTCGAGCAATGCCGCGCCAAGGGCGTCAGTTGCAGCAATGCCCTGATGGAGCGTTGCGGCTGGCCCGCCATTCCCTACGACGGCCAACTCCTCATCTCGCACCAGGACGCGCTCTTAGTCGGCGGAAAGGTGCAAGCGCCGCCCGGCTTCGCCGATCATGTGCGCTTCGTCTATCCCGATTTCTGCGAGCGCTGCGTCGCCAAGATGTGCATCGAGATGTGCTCCGGCCAGGCCATCACGCCCGGCCCCGGCGGTGTCCCCGTCTTCGATCGCGAAAAGTGCGTGCACTGCGGCGCCTGCCTGTGGAACTGCGGCACGCCCCTCGACGACGACCCCCAGCGCGGCAACATCTCTTTCGGCACCGGCGCCGGCGGCCTCCACTCCACCGAGAACTGAAAACCAAAAACCAAATTAGCCACGGATGAACACGGATAAACACGGATAAGCAAAGACCAAGAAGATCTTAAGGCTTTTTTGTTTTTCTTATCCGTGTTTATCCGTGTTCATCCGTGGCTATTGTTCTTTGTTCTTTTCAGCTTCCGTAGGCTGTCGCTACTTGCTTACGGACGAATGCCAGGTCGCGCTTGATGGCCTCCACCTCTTTCGCCGGCCGGTACGCCATCTCAATCGAGAGCGGCCCCGTGAACTTCGCGCGCGCCAGCGTGGCGAAGAACCGGGACCAATCCACCATCCCCTCCCCCAGCGGGCAGGGGACGGCTTTCCACGCTCCGCCCGTGTCTTTGCTCCAGTTGAAATCGTTGAGCGTCGCCATCTTCAACCGCGGCAGCGCCAGCCGCAGCGCCAGCCACCCGCCGTCCACGCCTCCCGCGGCCGCGGCCGAGCCGGGGTCGAACGCATAGCCCACCGACTGCGGGTCCAGGCCGCGAATGATCAGGTTCGTGTCCCATACGGCGCTGCCCACGTTGTCGCCGGCGACGTTGCGGAGGCACATCGCCATCGCCGAGCCCCGGGCCATCGACGCCAGTCCCGCGATTTCGCCCTGCACTTCGGCCAGCCGCGCTTCGATCCCGGTAGTCCCGTTGTATTTCCACACGCCCGGCCGGAAGAGCGGTACCCCCAGGAAGCCCCCGTAGCCAAGTATGAGCCGGATGTTGGGGTCCCCCGGAGAGGTAATCGAGGTCGTGAATATGGGAACGTCGAGCCCTACGTCGGTCACGGCCAGCACCGCGCGCACCAGGTCGGCCTGCGCGTGTTCGGGAAGCACGTGTCCTCCGGCTTCCACCGAGAGATCGCAGCCATCGAAACCCAGGTCGCGGAGCACCTTGCCCAGGTCGTCGTACTCCACCTTCGCCAGAAGTTTCGAGTACAGGCACACGGGCGGCTTGCTGCGCGGTTTCGCGCCGCCGGCCTTGTACTGCGCCGCGCGCGCTACGCCACCCGCCGCGGCGGCCAGAATCTGCCGTCTCGTGAGTCCCACCCTACGCGGCCCGCCGCAATTCAGGTTTCAGGCCTGCCCTTGCGCGATCGGCCCGATCACCGGCAGTACCACCTTCTTCCCCTGATAGGCCGTGATGATCATGTAGATCCACAGGACGAAGAACGCCAGCCCGATCAGCGGAGACAGAAACAAGAGGCTCCACATATGCAATGCGCTGAAAACGATGTTGATCACCATCCAGAACACGATCCACGCGACATTCAGAAAGATCGATTGAAATGCGTGAAACCGTATGGTCTTGTTCTGGTTGTAAGGGGCCAGTACCAGGAACAGTATACCCGTAATCAGGCCCAGCACGTAGCACAGCGCTGAAGCCGCGTTATCCGTCATCCCCGCGGCAGCCACGCCGGGCGCCGCGCCGGGTGCGGCGCCGGGCGGCGGAACGGCCGCACCCATGGGCGCACCACATTTCGCACAAAACTTTCCTTCCACCGGGGCACCACAACTCGCGCAAAACGCCATAAACGACCTCCTCCTCGACTCTACCGTGTGAATTCAACCGCAGCAAGCATTATACATGTTCTTTGCGCGCAAAAGACCCCATCGGCCGCGTTTGGGCCCTCCGACCGTTCTGGGGATGCCGTTCCCCGGCTCGCGTGCCCAGCCGCCGGCCGGCCATGCGGAACGCCAGGAACGGCCCCTAGCGACCCAGGCACGAACCGCTCCTCGATCGGCAAAAAAATGCTGAATCCCCGCCAGGGCCGGCATCATCAGAATTCATAATTCCGGCGCGTGATTTTGGCCGCGTCAGGATCGAGGAGGAAGTTCCAATGCGTACGCGCCTACTGATTCTGGCAGCCATGTTTGGCTCTGCCGCCTGTCTTGTGGCTCAAGCTCAGTCACCCACCATCACCGGCCTCGCCAACAACGCCACGACGTTCATCTCCAGCAACGTGATTGCTCCGGGCGAGGAAGTCAACATTCTGGGCACCAACCTGGGAGATGTGGCCAGCGTAGGCTGCGGAACCGCGACCGGGTTTACCACTACCTGCGGCGGGGTCTCCGTGACGGTGGCCGGCAAAGCCGCGGGGGTGCGCAACGAAGGAGCCAGCCAGGTGGTCATACAGGTGCCGGTCGACGCTCCATTGGGAGGCGGTCAGTTGGTGCTTACGCGCGCTACCGGCGGGCAGAACCTGGTGTCGCAGCCGTTCAACGTGAACGTGGTGGCCTACACGCCGGAACTCTACATCAGCGCAGGCAACCCGGCGAACGTGACATTCGCCCAGTGCTTCAACACCTCGAACGTCCAGATTTCCGCCACGAACCCAGCCGCGCCGGGCAGCACTGTGAGGTGCCTGGGGAACGGATTCGGCGTCACCAATCCGGTGGCGCCGACCGGGACCATTACGCCAACGCCGCTGCCCGCCGTCGTCGCCCCGGTGACGGTCACGGTCGGCGGCCAGAATGCCACGGGCATTTCGGCGACGCTGGCGCCGTCGTCGTATCCCGTAGGTGAAGATCAGGTGGTCTTCACCGTTCCGCTGCATCTCTTCGCGGGCTACCAGCCGCTGGTTGTGAGCGTGGGCGGCGTCGAGACCGTGGTCCCCTACGAGCTGCCCATCGCGGTAGCCGGACCCAACGTGAGTTCCGTGGTCAACGGGGCCAGTTACATCACTCCTGGACTGCCCAATGCGGGCATCGCGCAAGGCGCCATCTTTGTGGTCTTCGGGAGCGGCATCGGCCCGGCGAATCTCACCTTCGCCGCAAGGGCCTTCCAGTCCGCCACGTTGAGCAATACTTCCGTGTCGGTCACGGTGGCCGGCACCACGGTGAACGCGCTCATGTACTACACCTCGGACGGCCAACTCGCCGCGTTGCTGCCCTCGAATACGCCCACGGGCACGGGATCCTTCACGGTCACCTACAATGGCCAGGACAGCAACGCGGCGCCCATAACTGTCGTCGCAAACAACCTGGGAATCTTCACCATCGGTTCGGATGGCCAGGGACCGGGCATCGTCAGCTACCCCGACTACAGCCTGGTCTCGGCCGCCAAGGATGCCCAATGCGGAGGGCCCAACACCTACTGCGGCGCGGCCAATCCCGGGGATACGCTCATCCTGTGGGCCACGGGCTTGGGCCCGGTCAACGGAAGCGACGCCTCCGGCGCAGGCCTGAGTCAGAACATGCCGGACATTCCGCTCACGGTGTGGCTAGGCGGAGTCCAGGCCCCGGTGGCCTACCAGGGCCGGTCCGGCTGCTGCATCGGGGAGGATCAGATTGTCTTTACAGTGCCGAACAACGTACCCACCGGATGCGCCGTGCCGTTGCTGGTCCAGATCGACAACCAGATCAGCAACAATACCGTGATGCCGGTGGCCATCGGCAGCCGCAACTGCACTGCTACCAATCCCGCGCTGGCATCCGTAAACGTTGAACAAGCGGTCACCGCCGGGCCCGTTGCGTTCGCCAATATCTCGCTGAGCAAGGATCCAAACAGCGGCGGCACGGGGTATCAGGACGACGCGCAATTCCAGTTCGCCAAGATCCTCACCTACAACCCGGGATCTCAGCCCTTCTTTGCCTCCTATGTCGACGACCAGCCGCTGGGCACCTGCATAGTTTTCAATAACCTGCAGAACAACTCCATCAACCCGCCGATCACGGGCTTTGCCAACCTCGATGCCGGATCCAGTTTCACGGTGATGGGACCGAACGGAAGCGTGCCCGTGACGGGGACTCCGGGACAGTTCAACGCGACTCTCAGCGCAGCGGGAACGTTTCTGGTTCCCGGCGTCTACACCATCATAGGGGCGGGCGGCGCGGATGTCGGCCCTTTCGCGGCCACCGTCACCATCCCTGCGTCGCCAACGTTGACCAGTCCGCTGACCAACAACTTTACCGTGACCCGTTCCAACGGCATGACCGTCAACTGGACGGGAAATGGTGCGACTGGAGACGTTGTGATCCAGGTTTCTGGCGCGACCGATAACACTTTCACCAACGGCGCCAGCGCGATCTGCAGAGCGCCCGCAAGCGCGGGAACGTTCACGATTCCGCCCTACGCGCTGCTGACGCTTTCCGGCGGCAACTTCGGAGCGCTCAATTTCGTGGAAGTGACGCCGTCGGTCCCGTTCACGGCCAAAGGTCTCAACGTCGGCATTTTCCAGACGAGCGGTGCCCCCACCGGCCCCTCCGGCTTCACAATTCGGTGACAGGCTACGAAACCCCCAAACTGTGGAAGTTTCGGAGCCAGCCAACGAATTCCAGAGTGCCGCTCGCCGAGCACTGGCCGGATTGCCGGCGCACCAAAGGGGGTGCTGTCACCCGATTGGGAATGACAAGTCGGCATGACCTCGCCCAACTTGCGATGGGCCGTAGCCCTGATCCAGGCAGGGAACGATTGTGAATCACTGCGTCAACCCAGGCCTGTTTCTCTAGCTCAACCCAACGATGACCAACTCTCCCCCGGAGTTTTGGCAATCATTTCAAGCATTCAGGTATCTAAAGCCCGTCAGCCCGGCTTTTGCCTGCTGTACCGGGATTAGGCGGCGCCAGGGCTTAATCCCTGTTTGACAACTCCACACACCCGAACGAGATGCGTCACCCGCGTGGGCTGCGCATCCGCGCCGTTTCCGGCATTTGCCCGGCGCAAGTAGCTATAATTGTAAACTTGGCGTCCAACCCCGAAGCTGAACCATGACCATGCCCGCGTCGTTTGAAGACACGCCCATCGCCGCAGTCCGCGCATACTGGAATTCGCGCCCGTGCAATGTCCGCCATTCCACCAAGCCGGTCGGGACTCGCGAATACTACGACGAGGTGGAGGCGCGCAAGTACTTCGTCGAGCCGCATATCCCCCGATTTGCCGAATTCGATCGCTGGAACGGAAAGACGGTGCTCGAAATCGGGTGCGGCATCGGCACCGACACCATCAATTTCGCGCGGGCCGGAGCGCAGGTCACCGCCGTCGATCTGACGGAACAATCGCTCTCGCTCGCTCGCCAGCGCGCCAAAGTCTTCGGGCTGGAAGACCGCATCCGGTTCATTCAGGCGGACGCCGAAAAGCTCAGCGAATCCGTCCCCGTGGAGCCTTATGACCTGGTCTACTCGTTCGGCGTGATTCACCATACGCCCGATCCCAACCGCGTGCTCGATGAAATCCGCAAGTACGTCACCCCGGCGAGCACCGTCAAGATCATGGTCTACAACCGTTGGTCCTGGAAGGTCCTCTGGATTCTGCTCACTTACGGGAAGGGCCGGTTCTGGAAGCTCGACCGGCTGGTGGCGGAGTACTCGGAAGCGCAGACCGGGTGTCCGGTGACCTACAGTTGTTCGCGCACCCAAGGCCGCCGGTGGTTTGAGAACCATGGCTTCCGTGTCACGGACGTCATGGTGGATCACATTTTCCCTTACGCGATCGCGGAATACGTGCAGTACCGCTACAAGGTGGTCTGGTATTTCCGCTGGATGCCCAAAACTCTTTTCCGCGCTCTTGAACGCGCCTTTGGCTGGCACCTGTGTCTGACAGCCAAGCTGAGATAATGTCCAGCACCCGTGAACCGTACCTTTCGGTAGTCGTCACGGCCCGCAATGACGACCATGGCGGCAACCTTCTGGGCCGCATGCAGGCTTTCGTAAATGGCTGGATCGGCCAGGCCAGACGCTACCGGATTCCGTCCGAGCTGATCGTGGTGGAGTGGAATCCGCCTCCCGGCCGCCCGCGTCTCCGTGAGGCGCTGCATTGGCCCGAGGATTTAGGCCCGTGCGAAGTCCGATTCATCGAAGTTCCGCCCGAACTGCACCGCCGGTATGCGCACGCCGAAGCGCTGGCGCTGTACCAGATGATCGCCAAGAATGCCGGCATTCGCAGGGCTCGCGGCCGCTTCGTGCTGGCCACCAACATCGATATTTTGTTCTCCAGCGAGCTGGCTGCTTTCATCGCGGAACAGCGGCTCCAGCCCGGACGCATGTACCGCATCGACCGTCACGACGCCATGAGCGACGTCCCGGTGGACGCTCCCGTCGAAGAGCAATTGGCCTACTGCCGCACCCACCTGATCCGCCTCAACACCCGCGAGGGTACGTTCAGCGTCTCGCCGGACGGACGCCCCTTGCCGGGCCCCGGCGATGTCGCCTCCATCGATTCCGGAATTCTGTTTGGCAAGGGCTGGCTTCCCGTCGAACGCTACACCAAACAGGAGCCTTTTCGCTGGGCGGGCCAGCGCGCCGAACTCCGTCTCGAAAACGTGCCGGAGCCGGTGTCCGCCTTGCTGGTCGATCTCGAACCTGGGCCGGGGACGGGCGGTGAACCGCTCGATCTCGAAGTGATTGGCGAAGGGCATCAAGTCTTGACGCGCGTGACGGTCGCCCGCCGCAGCCGCCTACGCTTGCCGTTCGCTCCCCCCCTGCCCGCGCGACTTTTGTTCCGCGTGCACGGCGGCGGCCTGCCCACCAGCCGGGACCCGCGCGTGCTGGACTTTCGCGTCTTTCGGTTGGAATGGGAGCGGCTTCGGAAAGGGCGGGGCGCCACTCGCGCCAGCTTGCGCCCCATACGCCGGACCAATCGGGTCTTGGGGGCCTGGCTCGCGTTGCAACATGTCGTCGACCGGCTGGCGAAGGGCGGGCGCCTGGTGACTTTCACCGTCCCGGTTGCCCCACGCTTGCGGCGCATTCTCAAGCAGTACATCGAATTCGATGGCGTGGTCGGGTGGGTCCGCCACGCGTTGCCATACCTCGCCCGGCGGCGATCCTTTCAAGCTGTTACGCCCCCTGGGGCCGATATTTTCCCCAAGGAGTCCGGCTTGCTCCCGGGGACCGGCTGGCGGCCTCTCGACGATTACCGCGGGGAGACCTTCCGCCTCGCCTCGAGCGGCGCTGAAGTGATTGTGTCGCCATCCGCGCCCGACTCGAACGAGCTTGGCCTGCAAGTCGAGCCGTTCCCGGAACCGGCGCGCCCGCTCGATCTGCTGCTCGTCGATTCCTCCGGCCAAACCGTGGCGCAGCAGACTCTGGCGTCGCTCAAGTTCGTTCGCTTTTCCGTGCCCCGCGCTCCAGGCCACACCCAGGTCTTCCGTTTGGAACTGCGCTCTGCCGGCGCGGAATCCTCCGTAGCCGGGCCAGCGGAAATCAAGGTGTTTTGGTGCGGCTGGCTTGCTTCCGGCCGCGCCTCCGTCCCTCCGCTCTCGCAGCCGTGGGGAGCCGGGTGGCGTTGGGATGCGGCCGCCGGCGCCATGACCGCAAGTGGTCCCGCCGAACTGGTTGTGACCGCCTCCGAGCAGGGTGCCGGCCCCCTCTTCATGGACTTGGAAACCGCGGCCCCCGTCCAATTCGAGATTCGCGACATCCACGGCCGGGTGCTGGCCGCCTTCAGCGCCTCTGGCCGCGCGGTCCACCGGCTGGATCTGCCGCTGGCCGCGGGACGCACGCACGTTCTGGAATTAATTGCGTCTGACCCCTTTTGCGCGCACCGCTGCGATTGGACCGCGGCCCCGCGGCCGCACGCCCGCCGGCCCGGCTCCGCGACTGGCGATTTCAATGTCCCGGTTTTCCTGCACACCAATGCCTGCGGCGATTTCACCCTCATGGCCCGCCAGCATTGGTTCGATCTGCGCGGCTATCCCGAGTTCGACCTCTTCTCCATGAACCTGGATTCGGTCCTCTGCGCCACCGCCCATCACGGTGGGGCGCCCGAGGAGATGCTCGAAGAGCCCATGCGCATTTACCACATCGAGCACGGCACGGGATCCGGCTGGACACCCGAGGGTCAAGCCAAACTGTTCGAGCGAATCGCCGCCAAGGGACTCTCCTTCGTGGACAACGAGGAAGTCTTGATGTGGACCGCGCAAATGTACCGGCTGAAGGCTCCCATGATCTTCAACCACGAGGACTGGGGACTGGCGGGTTTCGATCTGAAAGAGACCGTACTGCGATGATTTCTGTGATCCTGTACGGACGCAACGATTCGCACGGCTACAACCTCCCGAAACGTGCCGCCATCAGCCTGAATTGCATCGCCGAGGTGCTTTCCGACCCCGACGACGAGATGCTGTTCGTCGATTACAACACCTCCGACGACCTCCCCACCTTCATCGAAGCCATCTACGATACCCTGACCCCCAACGCCAAGTCGCGGCTGCGCGTTCTTCGAGTCCGGCCGCAACTTCACGCCCGCCTGGTGGAGCGCACCCATCTTGCGGCCTTGGAGCCCCACTCGCGAAATATCGCGATCCGGCGATCGAATCCGCGGAACCGCTGGGTCCTGTTTACCAACACGGACATGATCTTCCTTCCGCGCGGCGGCATTTCCGGCTTGACCAGCGCGGTCGGCGACCTCCCTGACGGACTGTATGTTGTGCCCAGGTTCGAATTGCCCGAGCCGTTGTGGGAATCCTTTCCCCGCAACGATCCGTGGGCCGTGATGCGGGCGTGCGAAGAACTCGGCTCCAAGCTGCACATGCATGAGGTCACTCTCTCGCCTCCCTTCAACCGGTTCGATCAACCGGGCGATTTTCAGCTTGTGCCGCGGCAGGCGATGTGGGATATCCACGGTTTCGACGAACGCATGATCCACGGCTGGCACGCCGACTCGAACATGTGCAAGCGGCTCCACCTCTTTTACGGCAACCGCACGCAAAGTCTCGATCACCGCATCCAGGGTTACCACTGCGATCACACCCGCGTTGCGACCCTGGCGCATCGCCTGGACATAAAAGTGGAGAACGATCTTCAGGAATTCGTCTTCGGTCTGGACGATCCGGTAGCTCGTCACCAAGCCGGCACCTGGGGTGCGCCGGATGAACCTATCGAAGAAATAGACTTCGCGAATGGTCCTTCGGCGCGCTTCGTCCCAGCCCTGGAGCAAACCCTGGGCGAGCCTCAACGGGAGTACACCTTCGCCGGCTGCAGCGATCTCAGGAATTTCGTTTCCTACAACGAACGGCATGTGCTGGCGCAGCTCGCCGCCAATTTCACGGTCTACCCGCGGGGGGCGCGCCTGGTTTACGCCGGCAATAACCCGCGCATGCTGGCGCTGGCGGCCAGGTGCCTCGCCGGATTGGGATTCGCCAGCCCCTTGCATTACGTCGCGGAATTACTCTCCGCCGGAACTGCCCCGGTGGATGCCCGGCCAATTCGTTCCGGCGATGTGCCCGATGGCAGCTCGCTCCACGATTTCCTGCTGACGAACTACGACCTGCTCATCTTCGATTTCGGCCTCGACCAGACCGGCTTGAACCTGGGCACGGTCGGGAGGGTGACGGACTGGCCGAGAGGTCTCCGCTACAGCCTGGGCGCGGTGGCCCGCTTCCTGGTGAGATGCGTCGACCGGAGCGACGCGCTCCGCGGCCGCATTCCGGAATTCATCGTCATCAACGCCAATCACCACGTCTTCCGGCATTTCACCGACCAGTTTCTGCTGGCTTCCGATACCCCTTTCGCCACCCACGTTCGAAAAGGCCGGCCGCGAGTTGGCGATGACCGTCTCTACCACTCGCATAAATGGAAGTACACCGAAGATGCCATGCGCTCGTTCTTCGGGTATGACACCGAGGACCATTCTGTTCCTTCCATTGCCGCCGGTGACACCATCGACCTGACTTCCGAAGGACGATCTTCCCCTTACAAAGATGGCCATTGGGGCGCCATGGATTCTGCCGGAACCTGGACCGACGGCTACCGCGCCGCGCTCCTGTTCGCGCCGCCGCCTTCTTGTGAAGAGGACCTGCTTGCCTTCGTGCGAGTCAATGAGGTCTTCATCGGTCCGGAAGGCGACCCGATGCGTGTCGAGATTTTGCTCGATGGCGAGCCGCTCACCCGCTGGACGCTCTTTTCGCGTTATGACATTACCGTCTGCAAAGCCATCGTGCCGGCCCGTTTGATGGCCGGTAAGACAGTTTGCCGGCTCGAGTTTCATGTGGAGAACCCGCAATCCACCCAGCGGGCAGCCAGGGCTCAGGGCCAGCCGGTCATCGGCGAAGATACGCGTGAGCTGGGCATCAAGATCCAGCGCGTCGACTTCGCCTCCAGAGACCTCTTGCGGTACTCCCTCGGAAAGACGCTCGATCTTACCGACGGAGGGAATTCCATCGCGTTTATCGGAGATCTCTTGGGGGTCGGATGGGCTGGGCCCGAGCCTTACGGCGCCTGGACGGTGGGAACCAAGGCCGCCCTCAAAGTGCTTTTCGACGAGCCGCCAGCCAGCGGTCGCACCGGCCCCAAACCGATCCCGGCTTCCTTCGTCATTTCGGATTGCATGGTCTGCGAACGCGCCCCGAAACTCCCTGTCGTGGTGAAGGCCAACGGCCGTGTGGTGGCCGAGTGGACGCTGGACCACCGGCACCCGCACACCCGCTCCATCAACCTGCCGCCGGAAGTATTCGCCGCCGGCCCGGAACTTACACTGACCTTTGAAATTCCCGCGCCGCACTCGCCGGCCTCGTTCGGCTGGAATACCGACGACCGGCCGCTGGGATTTCGGTTGGCCGGCGTCGTGATCGGCCGGAGTGACATCGAGATCCCGGTATTCCAGAAACTGCCGCCGCGCCGCGGTATGATCCGGCGGATTCTCGGCCTGCCGCAATTCGCCGTTCGCGCCGCTCGCATCCTCGTCAAGAGGTATCTCTGATGCCCGGCGCTGTGGGCTATACTTTTCGGTGCAGCCGGACCAACCCTAACCTGAAATGATTTCTGTAATTCTCTACGGACGCAATGATTCGCACGGCTACAATCTCGCCAAACGTGCCGCCATCAGCCTGAACTGTATCGCCGAAGTTCTCTCGGATCCCGATGACGAAATTCTGTTCGTCGATTACAATACTCCCGACGACCTGCCCACCTACATCGAGGCGGTCTACGACACCCTGACGCCGGCGGCCAAATCGCGGCTGCGCGTGCTTCGCGCCCGGCCGCGTCAGATTCCCATCGTCAAGCAGAGTCACTTGTCCGCCCTCGATCCGCAATCCCGGAACATCGCGATCCGGCGGTCGAATCCGCGAAATCGCTGGCTCCTGTTCACCAACACGGACATGATTTTTCTTCCGCGCGAGGGGATTTCCGATCTGACCGCAGCCGTTTGGGACCTCCCCGACGGACTCTATATTCTGCCCCGATTCGAACTCCCCGAGCCATTGTGGGAGTCCTTTCCTAGAAGCGATCCGGCAGCCATCCTGCGAACTTGCAGGCACCTCGGGCCCGCGCTGCACGTGGATGAGATTACGCTGGCGCTCCCCGCCAACCGGTTCGATCAGCCGGGCGATTTTCAGCTCGCGCCGCGACAGGCCATGTGGGACATCCATGGGTTCGAGGAACGCATGATCCACGGCTGGCACCACGACTCCAACGTGTGCAAACGGCTGCACCTCTACTTCGGCAACCGCACCGAAAGCCTGGCGCACCGCCTGAAGGGTTACCACTGCGATCACACCCGCGTCGCCACGCCGATCCATTGGGTGGGCCGGAAGATGGAGAACGACCTTCAGCAATACGTGTTTGGCGTCACGGACCCGGTCGCCCGGCATCAAGCGGATACCTGGGGTGCGCCGGATGAGCCCATCGAAGAAATAGATTTCGCGGACAGTCCGGCGGCGCGTTTCATCGGCGCCCTGGAACGGACCTTGGGCGAGCCGCAGCGGGAAGATACTGTCGCCGACAGCAACGAGGTGCGGAATTTCGTTTCCTACAACGAACGGCACGTGCTGACCCAACTCGCCGGCAATTTCACGGTCTGCCCGCGGGACGCCCGCTTTGTCTATGCCGGCAATAACCCGCGCATGCTGGCGCTGTTGGCACGGTGCCTCGCCGAGTTGGGATTCACCAAACCGCTCCACTACGTGGCCGATTTGCTCTCGGCGGGTCCCGCCCCGGCAATGGCCAAAGCCATAACGTCCGCGAATCTGCCGGAGGGCTGTTCCCTGGAGGAGTTCCTATTGACGAACTTCGACGTGCCCCTTTTCGATTTCGGCCTCGACCAGACCGGCCTGAACTTGGGCAAGGTCGAGAGGGTGACCGACTGGCCGAGAGATCTCCGCTACAGCCTGGGCGCGGTGGCCCGCTTCCTGGTGAGATGCGTCGACCGGGGCGACGCGCTCCGCGGTGACCTTCCGGAATTTATCGTCATCAACGCCAATCACCACACCTTCCGGCGCTTTACCGACCAGTTCCTGCTGGCTTCCGATACCCCTTTCGCCACCCACGTTCGAAAAGGCCGACCGCGAGCCGGCGACGAGCGTCTCTACCGCTCGCACAACTGGAAGAACACCGAAGATGCCATGCGTTCGTTCTTCGGGTATGACACCGAGGACCATTCTGTTCCTCCCATTGCCGCCGGTGACACCATCGACTTCACTTCCGAGGGACGATCTTCCCCCTACAAAGATGGCCATTGGGGCGCCATGGATTCTGCCGGAACCTGGACCGACGGCTACCGCGCCGCGCTCCTGTTCGCGCCGCCGCCTTCTTGTGAAGAGGATCTGCTCGCCTTCGTGCGTGTCCGTGAGGTCTTCATCGGTCCGGAGGGTGACCCGATACGTGTCGAGGTTCTGCTCGATGGCGAGCCGCTCACCCGCTGGACGCTCTTTTCGCGACATGACATTACCGTCTGCAAAGCCGTCGTGCCGGCCCGTTTGATGGCCGATAAGACAGTTTGCCGGCTCGAGTTTCATGTGGAGAACCCGCAATCCACGCGGCGGGCAGCCGAGGCCCGGGGCGAGCGGATCGTCGGCGATGATCCGCGTGAGTTGGGCATCGAGATCCAGCGCGTTGAATTCGCCTCCAAAGACCGCTTGCGTTACTCCCTGGGGAAGACGCTGGATTTTACGGAAAACGGTGGGGGCTCCGATCATACCGACGAGTGCTGGGGACCTCCCGACAGTTTCGGAGTCTGGACTTTGGGCCCCCAAGCAACCTTGACACTCTTGCCCGCCGAACCTGTCGATTCTCCGGTCGCCGCCACCTTTGCGGTAAACGATGTTGCCGTCAACCGGGAGAATCCGAATCTGGACGTTCTGGTCGCCGTCAACGGACGCCAGGTGGCCAACTGGATGCTCGGCCCCACTCGCGACACTGGCGAGCACCGCGTTCTCCTGCCCGCCGGCGCCTGGCGCGCTCGGGAGCCTCTGATCGTTTCGTTCCACGTCAAGAGCCCGCGTTCGCCCGTCGAATTGGGTTGGTCGACTTGGGATAGCAGGCCCCTCGGTCTTCGCTTGAATCAGCTTCGGCTCGTCCCCGCCGACCCCTCGAAATACCGGTTGGGCGACGTCATCGATTTTACCGACGGAGGAAATTCCATCGGCTTTGTCGGGGATCTCCTGGGAGTCGAATGGGCTCTGCCCGACCGTCACGGCTCCTGGACGGTGGGAACCGAGGCCGCCCTGAAAGTGCTCTTCGAGGAGCCGCCCGGTGGGGCGACGCCCGCTTCCTTCGTCATTTCGGATTGCATGGTCTCCGGCCGCGCCCCGAAACTCCCCGTAGTGGTGAAGGCCAACGGCCGCGTGGTGGCCGAGTGGACGCTGGACGGCCGGAAAGTGCACATCCGCTCCATCAACCTGCCGCCGGAAGTATTCGCCGCCGGCCCGGAACTTACATTGATTTTTGAAACTCCCGCACCGCACTCGCCGGCCTCGTTCGGCTGGAATTCCGACGACCGGCCGCTGGGATTCCGCCTGGCCCATGTCGTGATTGGCCGAGGCGACATCGCCATCCCGGAATTCGAGAAACGGCCGCACCGCGGCATGATCCGGCGGATTCTCGGATTGCCGCAGTTTGCCGTTCACGTCGCCCGCATCCTCATCAAGAGGTATCTCCGATGACCGCTCCCCTGGCAGGTTTGCGAATCGTCGCCACGCTACCCCCGCACGGGTGGTTCGGCGGCGTCGATTATAACTTCGCCGTCGAAATGGCCGAAGAGCTGCGCACGCTGGGTGCGGCGGTGTTCGATCTGGACGTTGCCGGCTTCACCAGCGGCAACGATGTCTACATTCACGATGCCATCGAGGCGCTGAAGACCTTTCGCCCCGATGTGGCCATTTCGCTGCCCAACGCTCTCTACGCCCTCATCTGCGCCACCAAGGGCCGGAACGTGTTTAAGGACATTCTCGAGATTCCCACGCTGATGTTGTGGGACCATGGGCTTCTGCAACTCCCCCGGCAGATTCTGAATCACTGGCCCAATACCCCGGCGGAGGCCATGGGTGGTTCCATCCGCCGGCTCCGGAAAGCCCTCAATCATTCGCTCTATCTGCACTATTCGCCCGACCGCGGGCATATCGCCGCGTTGGACAAGCTGGGAGTAATCAAGAGCGGCAAAGTTCGCTTTTTCCTCCAGCCCGCGTATCCGAATTTTGTGCGGCACAGCTACCGCACGGCTCCGCCCACTGCGTTTCACACGCGCCTGTCCTTCGCCGGTAACGTCTATCTGCAGGCCGCGCGGGACTTGCCGTTCCGCCGTCAGCCGGTCCTGGCCGGCATCGAGTCGCGGGTGCTGGCCGCGAAGAAGAGCCGGCTCACGGAGTGCCTTTGGGACCTCATCATGGCCGAGATCGACGCGCTCGATAAGCCGGCGCGCAAAGAACTCCGCCTGGATGCGAATTCCACCTTCTTCTGGAATTTCATGCACGAGGAAATCGAGGTGGCCGGCAACACCGATGTCCGCCTTTCCGTGCTCACCGGCCTCCGGCGCGAATACGAATTCTTCGGCAATTTTATGGAGCCGAAAAGCGTTTCGACCCTCCGCGACCAGTACCGCATCCGCTTCCGGAAGTGCCTCGATTACTTTACGGAACTGCCGCTGCTGTTCATGAACAGCGACCTGATTGTGGATGTCATCAACCTGGGTTACAACACCGGCATTTCGCCCAAAGTGATGGGCTGCTTTGCGTGCGGCGGGCTGATGCTGTTCGATTACAAGGACGACTTTTTTCAGAGCATGGGCGAAATCGGCAACCAGGTGATGTACCGCAGCGTCGATCACCTCAACTCCCTGGTGGATGAGTTCTTGGGCAATCCGCGCAAGCGCCGCGATGTGTCGCGCTATATCCAGCACCGCGTATGCACGGAATTCAATTTCGGCGCGTTGAGCCGGAAGATCCTGGTTGAAGAACCGGCGTGGAGGCGTTGAGTGCGGGGCCGGGCGGCGGGTCGACTTCGACTGCCGAGAGCTTCTCGATCAGGAACGAGGCCGCGCCAACGCCGAAATTGTTATTGTTCGCGACCAGCAGGCGCACCGTCTCGCCGCGCTTCAGATCCAGCCAGAAGCACAGTTCGCGGATGTTGCCCTCGCGGTGCCCTACGGCATCGGCGGCCAGGTATCGGGAGTCGTCGGCCGGACGCGCCCCGAAACTGAACTGTCCCGATCGGTGGCTGTATTGGAGCGCGAAGCGGTAGCGCCCGGTAACAGGCGCGGCTAACGGAGGATAGCCAAACGCATAGGCGTACGGGCCCCGAGGCGTGAGCACCGCAATTCGTCCGGACGTGATCCGCATGGCGCCATTATCGGTCTGGTGCTGCAAAGGGAACCAGCGTTCCGGCGGAAATGCGACCGGCGCGTCGGAGTCCTCCACTATCTGGAGGGAGGCCTTGCCGGTGGAATCGAAGACCGGGCGGAGGGAGTGGCGGAGCGTGGAATCGGCTTCGGCCGCGATCATGGCAACGGTGTAGGGGCGGCCGCCAGGCTGAAAGCGGTCGACCTCCTTGACTACGGGCTTCATCCCATATGCGCGCCAGCAGTCCCGAAGAACGCCGCTGGCCGTTTCCGGCGCCCGCCCGTCGCGTGAGGAAACCACCACCAGGGCGCCGCTTTCGAGCTTCACATCGCACCCATACTGTGGGAACGCGGTCCCCAGCCGGCTAAAATCCGCCATATAGGTATTGTTTAACGCAAAGTAGTCGGGGCTGTCGGGATCGCTCTCGTTGAACCAAAACCACACCACGCCGCCATGGCGAACGCTTTCCATTCGCTCCCTGGCGTGGATGACGCGTTCGTATTGCGCGCGCGTCCCATGCAGATTGACCGCTTCGGTGACGACCCCCGCCGTGAGAACCGCGAAACCTGCCATGGCCAGCCACACCCCCATCTGGCGCCGGCGCAACACCAGGGCCATGGCTAAAACGCCGGCGGCCGCCAAGGCGGTTTCCCGTGCGGGAAGCCGCCATTGCTCCGCGTGATACCAGATCGCTCCGAAAACCACGGCGGTGGCGCAGCACGTCAGTACAAACGCCCGGGGGCTCATGGCCTCGGCTGCCGGCCAGAATGAGGTGCCAATCACGAGAAACACGAAAGGAAGCAAATGGCTGGCGTAAAAGTAATAACCAAGCACCGCGATGCCCCGGTACTGCTGGTAGGCCATGAACGCTACCGTCACAAAGAGTAGTGCGGAGAACAGCAAGCCGGCTGCGTTATGCCTGGCCGCTCCCTTCCGCAGCCGGGACGGAAGGAGAAGAACAGCCGCAATTCCCGCCACCGCGCCGAACCACAACCACGGTCCCAACCCCCCGTTCTCCCATATGCTCGCGGGCCAGCGCCAATTCGCCGAATAAGCGCGCGCGGTCTCGATCGCGGGGCGTAAGAACCAGAAACTGCCATCCAGCAGGTAGTTGACGCCGCAGAAGGCCGCCGTTACGATTCCGAATCCTGCGCCCGACCAAAGACACACCGCCAGCAGTGAGCGGATCATTGGTGTCCGGCGCCAAGCCCAGACCATCGCGATGTAGTAAAGGGGCAGCAGCGGCGCAATCGTAATCCAGGAGAGATTCGAATACAGCATTCCGGCCAGCGCCATGCCCGCCAGGAACAGACTTCCCTTTCGGACCGGCTGCCGCGCGGACCGGGTCAGCAACGCCAGAGCCAGCAGGCAATACGCGATGCCCGGCCCGTCCACATAATCCCAACCGGTTGCGGCCCACAGCCAGGGGTGGAGAGAAAAGACCATTGCCGTCAGGAAGGCGGCGCGCACGCCGGCGGTGGCCCGAAGAATCGAAAACAGGGACAGCACGGCAATCGAGTGAACCGCCAGATGCAGGATGAAGTTGGCGGTGACCGGGGAGAAAAGCGAGTGAACCAGGTAACCCGGCAGTATCCAGGAGTACCGGCTCCCGCCGTGGAAGCTAGGAAACAGGTCTCGCTTGAAGTCCACCAGGTCCTTAAAAAAACCCAAATAGAACCAGGGATCGCTATGCAACGGCGGCGAATAGAGCACATTGTCCCGGTGCCAGAGGACCAGCAACGGAAGCAGAAGGACGGCAGCCACGTACAGGCCGTTCCGAAGCGAGGTAGCCTGAGTCGCGGACTTCGGAGACATCACTGTCGAGCCTTCGCCTGAACCGTCCTTTCCGGAAGCGTCTGGGCGGCCAGGCCCCAGTCATTCAAAGTGAAGATCATCGGCGCATTGAACCGGCGCATGCGATCGATCCATTCCGTCGCGGTGGCGAATTGGATTTCCGTGACACCCTTGGCTTCGATGCGGGCAGCGCGCGCTTCCTCGCCTTCCGGAGTCCAGCCGGCGGCCGAAAGGTGTTCCGTGTGGTAGACGCGCATCGGTTCGCGCAGTACCGCTTCGCCGATTCCACCGTGGTGAGCTGCGTAACAGAACAGCAGGTCGATGTTCATGGGCCAGATCGGGAATTCGGGGTACGCGCGAAGCGCGAACCAATCCTCACGTGAAAGCAGGGTGAAGTCGCCGCACGCGCTTGTGTGCAGGTATGCCGCATTCGCAATGCGGGAGGCTCCCGAGGTGGGCGCTTGCGGATAAATGGTCCAGTCGACAGGCGCTTCCGTATCCAGTACTTCCAATAGCCAGGCGATATCGGATGACTCAGGCTGGCTTCTGTCCGCGGAGCTGTCCGATAGTTTGAAACCCAGGTCGAGCGAGAGAAGGTACTCAGCCTCGCCCTGATGCCCGGACGCCGCGGGGAGGCGGTCCCCCGCCCGAAACACGACATTCCCCGCCGGATCGGTCAGTTTGACATCGAGAGTCTCCAGACTGGAGTCTGGTCCCGGCCGGATCGCAAGCTGAACCGTGCGCGGATCGGCAGAACGTTCCAGGACAGTGGTTTCCCGCACGGACTGAGTTCCCCGTGCGAGCGATAACCCCGCCAGCCACTTGGGCGGGACTTCCCATTTCAGTCCGAAAACGCGGAGCATCAAAAAGCGCGGAGTTCGAGCGAGCGGAAGTTTGCGGCCCTGAAGCCGTAGACGAAGCGTGCCGGAGGACAGGTGATCCGGAATACGCAGCCGCAGTTTGCACGTTCCGTCGACCTTCGCGGACGTCAAAACATGGCCCGCCGGGGAAACTACCTCGACCACCAGCGGGTAGCCCCCGGCACTGGGGCCCACCTCCGCGTCGATCAGCAGCCGGGGTGCGGCTTCGGGCGGCCGCTCAAACACGATCTCCGCCTCGGGCTCCATCCAGCGGTACGGCCGATGCTCCGACTGCTCGATTGCGTTCCAGCCGGTTCCCAGCCAAATACCCTCCGCCGGCCCGACTATGTCTTCGTCCTCGATAACTCGCCGGCCATTCCCCGATAGATTCATGACTCCCTCGCGGGCAAAGATCCGAAGCATGTGACTTTCGCAGAAAGCGAGCAGTTCATCCACCGTTGCGCCGGCGGGAAGATAACTGGCGACGTCGGTCCGATCCATCCGGTACATCTTCCGGCGCTCCAGACGGCGCTCTCCCAGAAACCGCATCAGTTCGGCCGAGAATATGATGTCGAGGTTCGTGGCGAGCACGAATTGGCCGCGTGCGCGGCGAATACCGGCGTTCTTGGCGATCATCTGGTGCAACGGGATAACGTTTGCCTGCGGCAGGCGGTCGTGAGCTTCGCGGGGCACCTCGATGAACCGAACCTCGCAGGGGCCCATGTCTTCCGGCCACCGGAGTTCGTCCATCAGCCTGGGGCGGTCCGCCGGAGGGTTCCACTCCACCACGACGATCTCGGATGAAAGGTCGTACCGGCTCGCCTGGATGATCCAGGAATCGACAAAGGCCTGCATCCGCCCGATCATGTTCCCGCCATGATTGTCGTTTCTGGCGGCAACCACTACCGAGATATAAGGCGCGGAGCTTTCCGGGCATGTTGACATAATTCGGATTCCTTCAACGGCCAGTCTCCGAGCCGCACGCGGTTCTCGCCGGCGCGGTTTCCGGAAAAGTAAGCGCGGCCAGTCCCCAGTCATCCATATTGAAGATCACTGGAGCGTGAAGGCTACGCATCTGCACGATCAACGCCACCAAGTCTTGATAAGAGACAACGTGAATGCCGTCTTGCGACATGCGGCCAAAGAGTTTGCCTTCTCCTTCGGGTGTCCACCCAGACCCGGCGCCATGCTCGATGTGGTAGATGCGCATCGGCTCCGGCAGGAGTTGCTCCGGCGCCCCGGCATGGTGCGCGGCATAGCACAGCATGGAATCGAGATGCATCGAGTAGAACTGGTCTAGCTCCGTGTAGCCTCGAACGTCGGACCAATGCTCGCGAGCCATCATGGTAAAGTCGCCGCAAGCGTATGTGTGCACGGATACGGGCTTGCCCATGTCGGCAATCACCCGCCGGTATTCCTTCAGCTCGGACGCCCAATCGGTCTCCGCCGGTCGCGATTCCACGGTTACCGCGGTCCACGGTACAACGTGCTCCGGCTCCGCGGACATACTCGCGGCCTTTCCGGCGGCGCATCCGCACCCGAAAACTCTAAAGTTGAGGATGCGCGGCTCTCCCGCGACGGGCAATCCCCCTTCCTTCGTGGTCAGGTAGAGAGCGGTGACTCTTCCGCGCCATGCTGGAATGGGGACTTTTACGTAGGTCAGTCCGTTCACACGCGCGCGCGCCACCACTTCGCCGTCGGCCAGCGAGATCAGAAGGTGGAAGGGCCGGTAGCCTACGCCGGGTCCCGGATCCACCAGCAAGGCCAGGTTGCGCCTCTCGCCGGAGGTCCGCACTACGAGTTCCGCATCCTGGGATACCCAACGAAATCTTTCGGCGCCCGCATGCTCCAGGTAGTGCCATCCTTTGCCCCAGAATTCAACGCCTGGTCCGAAGATATCGTCCCCCCGCTCGCTCAGCAGGCGCACGGCCGCCCGCAAAATGGCGGGTCCTTTGAACAGCATTGCCGGAACCCCCAAGCTCGCCGCCAGACGGGCAAGCGTCGGGCGAGCCTCCCGGACCACCCGGGCGAACGGCGCGGGTGCAACTCTTGGCATCTGTTCGGCCCAGTCGCAGCGGAAGACCCGAAAATTGAGAATGCGCGGATCGTGGATCACCGGCCGGCCGCCGTCCGGAACGTGCAGGCGGAATGATTGAACGCTGTTGTCCGCAGCCGGCGGCAGCCACAGTTGCAGCTTGGTTCGCCCCGAAAGCCTCCATTCCGCCACCATCGAACCGTCCGCGTCGACCACCTGCAAGGACTGCGGGAGCGGACCCACACCCGGTCCGGGTTCGACATCCAGCAAGATCGCGGACCCGGCTGCCGGCACGCGGAGCCAGACCTCGGCATCGTTCTCTATCCAGCGAAATGGCTCTCGCAAATCATACAGCTCCACAGGGAACCAACCCCTGCCGAATTGGATGCCCGATTCCGCTCGGACAATGTCCTGCCCCTCGTTCCGCCGCAAGCCGTTCTCACTCAAGCGGAACAGGCCCTCGCGCGCACACACCCGGATTAAGTGACTGCCGCAGTACGCGAGTTGCTCGTCGAGCGTGCCATCCACCGGAACGCCGCTCATGACATCGTGCCGGTCGATTCTGTACATGCGGCCCCTTTCCAGCCGCTGCGACGCCAGAAATTGTACCAGCTCGTCGGAAAATACGATGTCGATATTGGTTGCCAGGATGAACTCGCCCCGCGCCCGGCGAATTCCGACATTCTTGGCGATCATTTGGTACAAGGGCAGAGCCGCCGTCTGCCGGTAGCGGGCGTGTACTTCGGGTGGCACTTCGATGATTCGCACCTCGCACGGGCCTGTGTCGCTTGGCCAGCGGAGCGCCTTCGCCAGCCGTTCACGCGCGGCCGGCGGATTCCATTCGACGATGATCAGTTCCGAGGAGAGATGGTGTCGCTTGGCCTGGTTGATCCAGGCATCCACGAAGACCTGCATACGCCCCAGCAGGTTGCCGCCATGGTCGTCGTTCCGAGCCGCCACAACGACCGACAAGTAAGGCGCTTCCCGCGCCGCCGAAGACCCACCATCGTCCGAACTCTCGTGGGGAGAATCCATAAGCTACAGAGTAACGTTATCACCTTCCATATGGCAGTTGGTCAAGCGGTTCGCCAAGAGGGTTCGTCCAGTGAAGCGGCCTGGGCATCGGCGGATCGGATCTTCTGCGGCTTTGGGCGTCAGAGGCACTGTCGCTGAAGACGCTTCATTGAGCGTGGCAGACGCTTTGCCTTTGCCCCGCGGTTCCGGCGAATTGAGGTGGCGGAGTGGGGCCGCCCGCAGGACTTCAAGTGCCCGTGCCGCTCAATGCAGTGCGGACATATCCGAGATGTCGTCCAGGATGACGAAGAACTGGCGACTGCCGAAGTGGACCGGCTTCGATCTTTCATTCGCAACGTGGATGCCACGCGAAGCCAGCAACTGTTTGCGGGCGTCCAGAGCGCCGGCATTGGAAGTCAGATTTACCAGGGTCGTGGTCGGCGGGAGATGCTCGCGGATGGTGTCGGGCGAAGACGTTCGGAACGATTTGGTGAAATCGCAATACCCCCACAAGTAAAGCGACGAAAGCGAGTCAAACACAGGCGTGTCCGGTAAGGCCGGCTCGAACCAGAACCGCACCGGCCGCTCGGGATCCACGGCGGATTTTAGGAACGCCTGGACGTCCATGGCGGTGTGAAACATGTAGGCGTTCTCCGCGTGCAAGGGGTATTCCAAGCCGGGATCCAGGGCTGGCCCCACATGAACCGTGAGCATCACCAACAAGCAGCCTACCCAAGCGAATGACGGTCTGCGGATTGAGAGAAGCAAGGCAAGCGTGGAGAGAGTGGCGAGCACCGCCACCAGCGTCCAGATCAGGGCAATGGACTCCCGCACGCGGTGGGAGAACAGCCAGGGCAGCGCCAGACCACAAGCGGCCAAAGGCCAAGCGGGAAGGCTGCCGAGAAGGGCCGCCTTCCTGCCGTGGCCGTCGGCCGGAGGAATGCGACCGGACTGGAAGAGCTTCCAAAGTTCACCGAAGACGACCCCTGCGAACAGCATCATCGGCAGCAGCATGTAAGAACTAACGTAGGCAACACGCAGCGCAACGGCGTGCAAAACCACGTCCTCAAATGTGTAAAGCGCAAACGCGACGGTCAGAAAGAGGTAAGCGGGTAAAACCAATGCGGTGGTCTTTCGCAGGCGCAGCAAGACCGCTCCGATCAAGATCAGAAACAGTGGCAACGACAGGCGGTAAGCCCGGGGAACCCAGCCAAAGCCGGAACCAAACATCGCTTCCAGCTTGCCGGACATATAGCGTGCGTTCTCGATTTGTTGCTTAAAGGCATCATAGTGGCCCAGCATCCTCTTGCTGACCAGACAGTAAAAACCCAAGCAGGCCGCGAAGCCGATCAGGATCCAAACCGCTTCGACCAGCAGTTTCCAGAACGGTCGCCCACGACGCCAGCAGGGGATTAGCAGCAGCGCTCCGCACGTCGCCGCTCCGGCCAGGTTGGTAAGCAGGGAAAGCGCGACGGCAACGCCAGCCACCAGGCAACTTACTGCCCGGCGCCCGTGCGGGCAAAGCAAAAGCGCGGCAGCCACGGAAGCATATGCGATGGCGGGTGCATCGGGATACTCCCAGGCGATTGTGTAGATGAAGTAGAGGTTGGTGACCAGAGCAATGCAGGCCAGCAGGGCTGGAGCGTTGCCGTAATACCAACGGATCACCCAGAATAGCGACGCGGCCGTGACGGTCATGACCAGGGCTTGCAGTAGGACGTTCGCGACAGCCGGAGGCAAAACGTGGTACGCGAGCAGCCCGGGGATGATCCAGGGGAGGCGCGACACATAATACGTGAGCCCATAATGGCGGAGCAGATAGGAGAAATTTGTGAAGTATCCGGTGTAAAACCAAGGGTCGAGGTATCCCGCAGGCGAGAACGCGTGATAAGGGCCTAGCAAAAGAAAACCGAGTGAGGATGCGAAGAGTCCGCAGAAAACAGCGAGCGAACGCGGTATTCGCGCATGCAGCCGCGGCCGCAGCTCCGGTGTGGCAGGCTGTGGCTGGGAATTGATGGAACGTGGTTTGGCCATTGGGTTGAATGTCTCATTCTATACTGAAAAAAAGCACCGAATTGGTGGGCTTTGTAGAAGCGGGATCACGGGGGAGCGGCAAGATTCGAGGGTGCCGTGCGGGCACGCTCTGTTAAATCCTCGGGACTGCTTCGCCGGAAACTCCGTGGGCTCGGCCATGGGCTACGGCTTCCGGGCGACGATCAGAAACTGCTTCCCAAAAACCCTCCAGGCTAAGGGAGTCTTCAGATACAAATAGACCAACAGCGGGGGAGCCGGCCGCGTGTTCACCATGGTGTAGGGCAAGAACCGGTCGATGACCCGCTCGATCTCAAATCCGCGCAAGCGCAAAGCTTCGGTTAGTGAATGATCGGTGAGAGGGAGATGGTGGTCCCAGAAATCCCAATAAGCGCCGCCGACGAACCTGATATTCGGCCCCATGGCGATGATGCGGCCCTTCGGGCGCAGACACCGCTTGGCCTGCTCCAGGGTACCGGTCAGTGCTTCTTTGGAGGGAAGATGCTCGAAGAAATTGCTGGTGAAAACCACGTCCAACGAATCGCCGCCGAACGGCCACGAAGCGGAACAGTCCTGCCCGAAGAAGGCGACCCCTGGGTCCAAAAAGTCCTTCGCGCGAACGTTCATATCGATCGCATATTTCTTCCGGCACACTACGTTGTTGATGAACTCGCCGTACCCGCAACCCAGGTCGAGAACGTCCGCTTGCGGCTCAATGTAGCGAGCCAGCCACGACGACACCACCACGTTCCAGACCCGCTTCCGGTAGGAGATGTGGTTGCTAAAACGCTGGTTGTAGATCAGTTCCAGTTCGCTCGGTTTCGTGATTCCGCTCCCCTAATGTAGCACCCTGTCAACTCATCCGATTCAAACCCGCTTACCGGGCACACATCCCCGTGCACGAACTCGACGCCCATTCTCTCCGGGCGTGCACGGTTTGACCCTCATCATACCTTCGCCGCCGGCCGCTCCGTCCAATTCGTCGCAATCTCGCGGAAGATGCTGCCCAGTGATCAGGTGATGTCCCAGGCAGGATAATCCGGAATTTCTACCTTGGACGCCGTTGCTCAGCAGAAGACCGTAGTCGCCATTCCACATAGGGGCGCCGATGGGGCTCGTGATGATTGTAACGCAGCCGCCAAAAGGACTCTGTGCCACTGAACTGCGTCTTAGCTTCATTGTGACAGGGATTGGGTTGGCCATGACCAACGCGAGCTCGCAGGCATGGGTTTCTCCACTGGATATCCAATCATGTTCTCCGCGAAGACCCCCGGCGCAGCGGGCGCAGGCAATCCCGTCACCCGGTCGAATGTGTAGATGAGGTAGTTCTCGGTGTGCAGAAAGGCCAGCAATTCCTGGGGACTGCCGCCTTGGTGCTTCAAGGAACCTTCGGAGACCTCGAAAAGCAGAACCGGCCGATATTTCCGCAGCGTTTCAACCGCGCCTTGAAGCAGCCGCAGTTCGGCTCCCTCGACATCAATTTTCATGAGGTCCAGACGAGCGAGTGGGTTCTCATTCAAAACCTCATCGAGGCGCCGCACCTCCACAAGATCTTTCCTCTCCATCTCGGTCTGGTAGGCGAACGCGCCCAGTGTGTTGTGGCCCGCATGCTCATATGCGCCCACGCTCAATTCCGCCTGCCCGCTGCAATCGGCGAGCGCCAGCGGGAAGATGCGCGCAGTCAGATGATTGAGGTCCAGGTTATGCCGCAGGCGGCTCAATTCCCGTAGGCTTGGCTCAAACGCCCAAACCGTTCCCTCGTTGCCCACACGCTTCGCCGCGAAGACGGTGTAGATGCCATCATTGGCTCCGGCATCGAGGAAAGTCATGCCGGATTGAATCACATGGTCAAAAAAGGCGAACTCATTGGGCTCCACGCACCCGGCTACATAGATCTGGCGGCTCATATCATTCCCCAGAAAAAGGCGGAGGCGTGTGCCGCAGTGCCAGGGAATCACAATGGGACCTTCATGCTTTCGATCGTGAAAATACTGCCACAGCCATCGGCGAACCTGGAAGGCCAGGTCCGGATTCGCCAAGTCCGCATCGAAACGCCACTTCGGATATGGGACCAAAGGGCGCAGAAACGCGACCGATTCCGCCACGGCAATCAATTCGTCTTCCGTCCTGGTTTCCAAGACGCTGGCATCGATGGCACAACTGTTGGGGGTCCGCCGCAATATGAGTTCGACGGTGTCCGCCAGGGTCGAGATTCTGACTCGACACGTCCGCAACCTGGTCGTGCAACGCCGTCGTGGCAGCCTGGATTTGACTCAAAACGTCGTCAATCCGCAGGGAGAGATCACGCCGCACGCTCCGGATGTCGGCCTGGCTATCCAGGGCCCTCCGCTGCTCCACCTCATCTCGTTGTTGAAGTTGAAACCAAAGTTGATTCCGGAATTCTTCGAGCTGCCGTTCGATGGCCGCGGCGCGGAGCCACGTCCTACGAATGAATACCGTGGCCGCTGCGATCATCAGAACTATCAGCGCGAGAGCGGACGGGATCATGCCGAAGCCACCTGTAAGGTACATGAACGCAGATCACCAAAAGCACATTGTCGCACGGGATGCCCAGACTGCGCCTGGGTAATGTCTCTTCAGACGCCACCCGAACCTGCGCCTGTCGCACTCGTCCCAGAGGGGATTTCCTGGGGGCGGCGGAACCGGAATGCTACAATAATCCCTTCCTAATCACAGACACGGGAGTGCCAAGAAGGGATCATGCCAAAGGCTTTGATAGCCGGCATCACGGGGCAGGACGGATCCGGGATTTCCTTGGAAAAGAAGCGTGTTCCACAGCGATGGCGGGTTCGAAATTCCAGGCAGAGTGCGAGCCTGGAACCAACCGGAGCCGTGAGACCAGCCAGCGGGACTGGAGCATCATGCCGCTGACTGGAAAAACCCCGCCGTGTGCCGGAATTCCCCATTCCCTTCCCTTTGGAGGGGGAGGTTTCGCCGTATTCGATTCCGCCGATGCCCAACTAATCAACCAGGCGCGGTTGGACCATCTGGCAAGTCTGGAGATCCCCGTCGAAGGCAAATCCGTGCTGGATGTGGGTTGCGGCGTGGGCCATCTCTCCGGGTTTTTCGAGGAGCACGGAGCGCGCGTCGTTTGTGTGGACGCCCGGCCGGAGAATATTGCTCGTCTGCACTCGCTCTATCCGGGCCGTGAAGCCCACGTGGCCAATGTTGAATTCGATCGGCTGTCGGAACTAGGACGATTCGGCATTGTTTTCTGTTATGGCCTGCTGTATCACACCGAGAATCCGATTGCGGTTCTGCGCAACATGGCGAGCTGTTGTGGAGAGCTTCTGCTGCTGGAAACAGTGGTGACCGACTATCCCCGGCCTATCTATCAATTGGAGGACGAGCCGCCGGCGACAAAGAACCAGGCGGTTTCCGGTTTTGGGTGCCGGCCGAGTCCGGCGTTTGTGGCGATGGCGCTCAGCCGGATGGGTTTTTCCTTCGTCTACACGAGCGACACGCACCCGAACCACCCGGATTTCGATTTCGAGTGGACCGGCGACGGAGAATCGTCTCGCGATGGCAAGAACTTGCGATGCATCTTCGTCGCGTCCCGCACCAAGCTGTCGAACCCGCATCTCACGCTGCTGCTGGAGGCGCCCGAATCATTGATTCCGGCCGGCGATCGAGCGAGCATGTTGCACCCGGCACCGGACCAGATCTGGCTCGATGTAGGAGTGCACAATGGCGAGAAGACGCTGGCGGCGGCGCGGCAGAACCCGGCTCTTCGCGTGTACGCATTCGAGCCGAACTTGGCGGCGGCGTCCCGTCTGATGGGCGCGTTGGCGAATTACGTGGTCCTGCCGGTGGCAGTTGCCGAACAGAATGGCAGCGCCCCTTTCCACCTCAACCGCTACGAGGGCGCGAGTTCGTTGCTGCCATTCGTGCCGGAAGGACTCGCGCGATGGATCGGCGGCGGGGACCTGGCGGTGACGGCGACCGTTACCGTCCCCACGATGCGGTTGGATACGTTTCTCGATGGCGCGGGGATTCGAAAGGTCGATTACCTGCAAATCGACGCTCAAGGCACCGACCTTACGGTAATCCGCTCGGCGGGCGAACGACTGAAGGACATCGACCGCATTTCGCTCGAAGTGCAGACCGCACCGTTCGAACTCTATCGGGGCGCGTCGCGCAAGGAGGATGTCCTTCGATTCCTGACCGCGGCGGGGTTCCGGCTTGTCGAGACCGAGGCGCGAAGCTTCGATCAGGAGGAGAATCTGACGTTCATCCGGACAGCCTGAGCTGCTGATGCGGGCGAAGGGAGACCAAGCACAAGATCGCTAATCTGCGGCAACACGTGAGACAAGATCTGAAATCCAAGCGCATCCTCGTCACCGGGGCGCCACCTGTAACTCGAAACCTCCAATCCAGGAGCCTGCTTGATTCGGCCGCTGGCACTCGGCTACGCTGAAGATGATGCTTCGGCAATTCTTGCGCAAATGGGGAAGACCTCCCATCCCGCAGATCGATAGCTTGCCGGCTGGGGCGTCGGCCCCCGGATACCGGGTTGCCGAAGTCTACATGTTCGATACCTGTACGCACCGGTGCGGGTATTGCTGGCTTGCCGAGAGCGGGCAGGTGCTGGACTTCAAGCAACTGGAGCCGTTTCGCTCAAAGGAATGGATCGCGAAGGTTGGCGGCTTCTTCAATCGTCGCACCACCGCCAAAAGCAAGTGGCTGCTGCAGCTCACTGGCGGCGAGCCCCTGATCGCGCCGAATCTCGATCTCCTGTGCCGGTATCTGTTCGAGGGAGGCAATCGGGTGGCGTTCTATACCGCCCTTTTGGTGGGCCGGAATCATCCTGGATTTCGCTTTCTGGCCAGCCAATCTTCCCCCTGGGTCGACTACGTGATGGCATCCTGTCATCCGGAAGCGGAGATCGACGAAGACCGTTATTTTGAGAAAATCCACGCGCTCCGAGACGCTGGACATAGGATCTTCCTGCGGTATGTGGGCCATCCGGCTCGCCTCCATCGTCTGGACGAACTGGCGGAAAGGTGCGCAAAACTGAATATCTGTTTTTACCCCACCACTCTGCTTTCGAGCAGCTATCCGGGGGCCTATAGCGAGGAAGAACGGGACCGGCTGCGCCATCATTTCAGCTCGTTGAGCCAGTTTCTCATGCTGGAAGGTGGCATCGATACCACCGCAACGAAATGCTTCGCGGGAAGCAAGGTCATAGGCGTCAACTTACAGACGGGGAACATTACTCCGTGCATCAGCGTCCATCATCCGTCGATTGGCAACGTCTTTCGTGATGAGCTCGAGCTCAACCGCGTTGCCATCTCCTGCCCCGAGGCTGGAATCAACTGCAGTTGCGATGTGCATTATCAGCAGGACATCGTAGTGGGGTTCCCGGACCGGGCCCGTTTCGAAGAACAGAAGACCGGCTTCGTCGCGCCACGGGATCTGTTTGGCGAGATCGTTCGCATGAAGCAGGCCGGCACCGTGTTTTACAAGGATTCGAAGGCGGGGATCGGCAACGTGAAGAACGATTCCCGTTTGTTCTACACGATCGAAGAAGTGCGGCAAAACTATCGGGTCAACCGGGGCCTCCCCGGGCCCAGCCAGGTGACAGAATCATTCAAGACATGATCAAAGAATCTCCTCCGATGCATCCGGAGTGGCGGAAAGCGGCTGGAGTTTGGCCGGTCGACTTGGACCAGGATCCGAACTTGCGCAAGTCTTTCGATGTGCTCCGAAAGAAGTGGGGCGAGGTCCCGTATGAACAATACGAGCGTAGAATGTCCGCCGATCTGCTGGCACTCAGCGACGCGGAGGTTGTGGAGAAGTGGGAGACTAGCTACGCGGGCAGCTCTACTGGGAAGGCGTTTTCAGTGAGGGGCTGGTACCAGACCATCTATAGAGACGTGTTTCGCGGAAAGAAAATCCTGGACGTGGGATGTGGCCTCGCCCCGGACACGGTGCATTACGCGGAGCACGGGGCAAGCGTGACGTTTCTCGACATCGTCGAGTCGAATATCGGGTTTGTGGAGAGGGTCTGCCGCATAAAGGGAATAGAAAATGCCACGTTCTGCTACATGCGCGACTTGGATTCCCTGCGGCCACTGCCCGCCGACTACGACGCGATCTACTGTTGCGGTGCGCTTATCCATGCGCCATTGGAAGCCGCGAGAATGGAGGCGCAGGCCCTGTTGCGGCACCTGCCTGTCGGTGGACGGTGGATCGAGCTGGGTTACCCGAAAGCGCGTTGGGAGCGCGAGGGCCGAATGATCGAGACGGAATGGGGTAGCAGGACAGAGGGCGGCGCGCCGTGGGTGGAATGGCACGATCTGCTCAAACTCGACTATATGCTGGCGCCGGCGACATTCGATACCGTGCTCTATCTGGAATTCCACGAGTCCGACTTCAACTGGTTCGACTTGGTTCGCCGAACTTGAGGGGGCGGCTCCTGGGCGCACCGGAGATCACGGCACAGTCCAGGCGCCCATGGTTTGCCAGCCGCTGTTGAGCGTCTCGTTGGTGCCGTACATGTAGATGTTCTTCTGCCCCGAGAACTGGGTGGTAAACGTGACCGGGAGACTGAGCACCAGGCTGGTGCCCGATAAGGTCACACCGGAGGACGCCACGTTGATCGAGCATAGGCTGTTGCCTAAGGTTGCGGAGGTGCCCAGCGTGACCGGCGCAAGCCAGGATTCGGAGACGTCCGAATACAGGGACAGGGTGTTGGAGGGCCGGGCGAGGTACAGGAGGCAGGAACCTACGCCGTGACCATAGGTGAGGCCGGTGTTGAACCAGAGCCATACCTGGGTCAGATCGGTGGCGCCGCTGCTGTCGGAGTACTGGAACGTGAAGGTCTGCTGCAACCCGCTACCGGATGAGGGCGTCGCTGATACGACCGAGACCGCGGGGCTCGCCCCCGTCGGCACGGTCCACATCCCCATGGTTTGCCAGCCGCTGTTGATCGTCCCGTTGGTGCCGTACATGTAGATGTTCTTCTGCCCCGAGAACTGGGCGGTAAACGTGACCGGGAGGCTGAGCACCAGGCTGGTGCCCGATAAGGTCACACCGGAAGACGCCGCGTTGATGGAGCATAGGCTGTTGCCTAAGTACTCCCATTCACAAATACGGTGACGTATTTGTGAGCCTCATTCAGTGACGTAATCTGGTAGACTGGCATTTGTGGAGATCTCCCGCTGATGCCAAGAAAAAGCCCATTCACCGTGCAGCTCACTGCTGACGAACGACGGGAACTGAAGTCCTCCGCCCGTCAGTATACGTCACCGTATTGCGATGTCGTCCGCGCCAGAATCGTCCTCATGGCGGCCCAGGGCCTCTCCAACAACCTCATCGCTACCCGCCTCGACACGCCGCGTCAGATCGTGAGCAAGTGGCGTAAACGATTCGCGCTGGCCCGCCTTCCCGGCCTCGAGGCTCTACCCCGAGGCGGGCGCCAGGCCCGCTTTTCCCCCCAGTCTCGTCGTCCAGGTCAAAGCCCTCGCCTGTGAGTTGCCCCACCGCCTCGGATTGCCTTTGTCTAGGTTCTCCGTTGAGGACATCCGCCAACAGGTGCTGGCGCAAGGCTTGGTCGCCCAGATCAGCGGAGCCACCATCTGGCGCTGGCTCAGTCAGGACGCGCTCTGCCCGTGGCGCCATCGCACGTGGATCTTTCCACGCGACCCCCGCTTCGTCCAGAAAGCGGGACCCATCTTGGACCTGTACCAGAGCCTCTGGGAAGGCCAACCGCTCGGCCCATGCGATTTCGTGCTCTCCGCCGACGAAAAGACCAGCATCCAGACTCGCCGGCGCATCCATGCTTCGCGGCCGCCTGCCCCAGGATGCCCCACACTCGTCGAACACGAGTACGAGCGGCGGGGGGCGTGGGCCTACTTGGCTGCCTGGGATGTCCATCGCGCCAAAATCTTTGGCCGTTGTGAAACCAGTACCGGAATCGCACCGTTTGACCGCTTGGTGGAAGACGTGATGAGCCAGGAACCCTACCGCTCGGCCCGCCGCGTGTTCTGGATCTTCGACAACGGCTCCTCGCACCGCGGCCAAAGAGCCATTCAGCGCCTACAATCCCGCTGGCTCTCCCTCATTCCCGTGCATACGCCGGTTCACGCCAGTTGGCTCAATCAGGTCGAGATCTACTTCTCCATCATTCAGCGCAAGGTGCTCACTCCGAGCGATTTCTCATGCCTTGCCGATTTGGAAGCTGCCCTGCTCGCCTTCCAGTACCGTTACGAGAAATCCGCGGCGCCCTTTCGCTGGACGTTCACGCGCGCCGACCTCGCCGCCCTTACGCAGCGCCTCAAGGCAAGCCCCTTGCCTGTCGCGGCCTGATCCCGGAATACGTCACCGTAATTCCGAATCGGGGTACTAAGGTTGCGGAGGTGCCCAGCGTGACCGGCGCAAGCCAGGATTCGGAGACGTTGGAATACAGGTACAGGGTGTTGGAGGGCCGGTTGAGTTGCAGGAGGCAGGAACCCACGCCGTGACCATAGGTGAGGCCGGTGTTGAACCAGAGCCATACCTGGGTCAGATCGGTGGCGCCGCTGCTGTCGGAGTACTGGAACGTGAAGGTCTGCTGCAACCCGCTACCGGAGGAGGGGGTCACTGACACAGCCGAGACCCCGGAGCCCGCCGCCGCAGGCACGGTCCAGGTTCCCATGGTCTGCCACCCACTGCTGACGCTGGTCCCCAAGCCGTTGGCGTAAATGTTCTTCGCTCCGGCAAATCCCGCACTGAACGTTACACCCAGGCTCAGCGTCAGGTTCGTACCGAACAGGGCCACCTGCGCCGATTGCATGCCGATGCTGCACTGGCTGTTGCCCAACGTGGTGGCAGCGCCCACTGTCGCCGCAGGCAACCAGCCGCTGCCGGCGTCGTTATACAGGAACAACTGGTTGGAGGCGGGGACCAGGTACAACAGGCAGGAGTTCCCCGCTTGGCTTAAGGTCAGGCCGGGATTGAACCAGAGCCACACCTGGGTCAGATCGGTGGCACCGCTGTTGTCGGAGTACTGGAACGTGAAGGTCTGCTGCAACCCGCTACCGGAGGAGGGGGTCACTGACACGACCGAGACCGCGGGGCTCGCCGCCGGCACGGTCCACGTCCCCATGGTTTGCCAGCCGCTGTTGATCGTCCCGTTGGTGCCGTACATGTAGATGTTCTTCTGCCCCGAGAACTGGGTGGTAAACGTGAGCGGGAGACTAAGCACCAGGCCGGTGCCCGATAGGGACACACTGGAAGACGCTACATTGATCGAGCATAGGCTGTTGCCTAAGGTTGCGGAGGTGCCCAGCGTGACCGGCGCAAGCCAGGATTCGGAGACGTCCGAATACAGGGACAGGGTGTTGGAGGGCCGGGCGAGGTACAGGAGGCAGGAACCCACGCCATGACCATAGGTGAGGCCGGTGTTGAACCAGAGCCATACCTGGGTCAGATCGGTGCCGCCGGTGTTGTCCGAGTACTGGAAACTGAACGTCTGTTGCAGCCCGCTCCCCGATGCCGGTGTCACCGATACCGCGGTGATGCCCGCTGCAGGCGCCGGCACGGTCCAGGTTCCGAGAGCCTGCCAGTTGCTCGACCCGGACGGGCTGGTCGCCTGCATGTAGATGTTCTTGTTTCCGTTGAACGCCGGGAAAAACGTGAGCGCCAGATTCAACGTCAGCACCGTGCCCGACGCCGACACGCTCGACCCGCTTCCGTTCAGAACGCACTGGCTGTTTTGCTGGCTGCCACTGCCCGGCGTGATGGTCCCCACCGGCGCTGTCCCCGCATCCGTCAACAACGAAAGCGCACTTTGTGCGCGATTGTACGTCACGGAGCATCCATCCGCCACCTTCAGCGACGCGTTGAACAAAACTGAAACGCTCGTCAGATCGGAAGCGCCGTTAGCGTCGGCAAACTGGAAGCCGAACGTCTGCGAAGCTCCGCTCCCCGAATTCGGAGCAACGCCCACCACCGTCAGCGACAGGTTGAAGATGATCTTGGTCACGAACGCGCCGTAATTGCCCGCGTTGGTGGACTGGTATGGGTTGAACAACGGAAAGTTCGTCGAGAGCGTCCAGCCGGCCAGGTAGACGTTTCCGGAGGTGTCCAGCGCCACCGCCGTGGCAGTGTCCGAGCTGTTTCCTCCCAGGTAGCTAAGGTAGGCCAGCGAATCTCCCGCCGCGCTCAATTTCGTCAGGAACGCGTCGCAATCGCCGGCATTGGCCGCCTGGAGCGCATTGGTCACCAGCAGGTCGGTCGAATAGCTGTACCCCACCACGTATGCGCTGCCGCTCGCATCCACCGCAATGGCATTGCCCACGTCCACACTAGACCCGCCCAAGTAGGTGCTGTACACCAACGTGCCGGAAGCGTTCACTTTCGCCACAAAGGCGTCGAGTGAGCCGCGCAGCGAAGTTTGCACCGCATGCAGCAGCGGGAAGTCCGCCGAACTGGTCACGCCAGTGACATAGGCGCTTCCCTGGCTGTCCAAAGCAATTCCCTGCGCTGCTTCAGGGTAGGCCGCGGTGCCGCCCGTCCCGCCCAGGCAGGTGCTGAACAGGAGCGAATTCCCGTCGGCGCTGAGCCTGGCAATGAATGCATCCTGGCCGCCGGCGTTGCGGCTCTGGAATGCGTTCGCCACCGGGAAGTCCGCCGAGTACGTCGAGCCGGTAATGTACGCACTGCCGCTCGCGTCCACGGCGATGCCGGCGCCGCGGTCGTCGTTTCCCCCACCGAGGTAGGTGCTGTACAGCAGGCTGCTCCCATCCGCGCTGAGTTTGGCCACGAAAGCGTCCTGCCCTCCATGGTTGGCTCTTTGCATCCCGGTAGCCGGGAAGTTGACGGACGTTGTGTCGCCCACCACGTACGCATCCCCTGCCGCATCCACCGCAATCCCGTTCCCGTTGTCCGAGGCATTGCCGCCCAGGTAGGTGCTATAGACCAGGGTGTTCCCGGCGGGATTCAGCTTCAAGACGAACGCGTTTCGTCCGCCCGCGAGATGGGACTGTAGCGCATTGCGCACCGGGAAATTCGCCGAGATCGTGGTACCCGTCACATACGCCGATCCGGTCCCATCCACCGCGATTCCGTACGCCCGGTCGTCGGCCGATCCGCCCACATAGGTGCAGTACACCAGTCCGTTTCCAGACAGGTTGAACTTCGCGACGAAAGCATCGTTGCCTCCGGCGTTGGAATTCTGCTCGGGGTTGGCGGCCGGAAAGTCGTAGGATTCGGTAAAACCCGCGACGTATGCCGCCCCTGCCGAGTCCACTGCCAGCGCGGTGGCTGAGTCGAAACCGGAGCCGCCCAGCAACGTGCTGTAGGAAAGCACCGGGTCGATGATCAACGGGCGGGCCACGTCGTAATCCCCTACCTGGAACCTGACGGCGCCGTCGGCATCCACGGCGAACCGGCCTGCAACCGCTACTCGCCGGCCGCTCCGTTCCTGGTAGATCGAGGGCGCCTGCTCGCGCAGTTCCCGCCCATCCACCGGGATCGCCAGAGCGCCGTCTTCCGCGACGCGCACGCCGCCGGCGCCGGCGCCGGCGTACCGGACCCGGATGCGCGATGGGTCCGCCCCTGGCGCCACCACGAACTCGGACTTCAGATCCCGTCCCTCGCCGCCGTAAACCATGTCGATTCCCGGGTAGAGTTCCCGGTACGCCACGGCCCCATAAAGCGGAACATCCGGCCGCCAATTCCGCTGGGCGCCAATCAGAAAATTGGCGTGCCCCGGCAACCGTTCCATCCCCTCGATTCGCGGGGATGGATTGGCCTGTTCGAACTGCATGCGAACAGACCGGCCGGCCACACGAAACAGAGCTTCACCGGGCGAGAAGTACGCAGTCAAGCCCGAACCTTTGGCCATGAACCGGACCGCCGGCGGCGCCTGCCCGCGATTCGCGATGAAGAACAGCGGGACCGCGCCCTTCGGCGGGTTCGCGGCCAGCGCCGCGCCATTCGCAATGAGAGCCAGCAGCAGATTTCGCATCATACGCATGACCTTCTAATCGGCGGAATGTGCCGGGCGCTATAGCCGGATGCTGAAAAAGGCAAAAACCGCATGCTGATGCTACAATAATCAGTTCCCGATTTCAGACACGGGAGCGCCAAGAAGAGATCGTGCCGAAAGCTTTGATCACCGGCATCACGGGGCAGGACGGATCTTATCTGGCGGAGTTCCTGAGCGCCAAAGGTTATGAGATCCATGGCCTGAAGCGGCGGTCGTCCTCGTTCAACACCGATCGTGTGGACCATCTTTACGTGGACTTCCACGACTCCGGCGCCAAATTCTTCCTCCACTACGCCGATCTGAACGATGCCAGTTCGTTAGCCGGCCCTCTGGCGGACATCCAGCCGGACGAGATCTACAACCTGGGTGCGCAGAGCCACGTCCGAGTGAGTTTCGATATTCCGGCGTACACGACGGATGTGGTGGCCATGGGCACGGTCCGGTTGTTGGAAGCCATCCGGCGCGCCCATCTTCGCTGCCGCTTCTACCAAGCCTCCTCCAGCGAGATGTTCGGAACCACCCCCGCGCCCCAGAGTGAAACTTCGCCTTTTCATCCGCGCAGTCCGTATGCCTGCGCCAAGGTCTTCGCCCACCAGATCACGGTCAACTACCGCGAGAGCTATGGGCTGCACGCGTCTGGCGGCATTCTTTTCAACCACGAGTCCCCGCGGCGGGGGGAAACGTTCGTCACGCGAAAGATCACGCGGGCCGTGGCGCGCATTAAGTTGGGGCTGCAAGATAAGCTCTATCTCGGGAATCTCGAGGCGCGCAGAGACTGGGGCTTTGCAGGCGATTACGTGAGGGCGATGTGGGCCATGCTGCAGCAGGACACTCCCGACGATTACGTCATCGGCACCGGGGAAGCCCATTCGGTGCGGGAGTTCACCGAAGCCGCGTTCGCGCATGCCGGGTTGGACTGGCAGGATCGCGTCGTCATCGACTCCCGGTATTTTCGTCCCGCCGAGGTGTTCGACCTGCGGGCCGATTCCCGCAAAGCCCGCCGCGCACTTGGCTGGGAGCCCACCGTCGGTTTCGCGGAACTGGTCCGGATGATGGTGGATGCGGATCTGGCCGACTTAGAGCGCCAGCTCAAGGGCGGCGCCGCGGCTCTCCGAGTTGCCGCCGAATCGAATCCATGAAGCGGCAGAACCGGTGGAAGCTGACCGCCCGAGGCGCGGCGGCTGAAGCGGGGCGCCCGACTTCTGAAATACAATAAGAGCCATGACACCGGACCAAGTGGGGGGAATCGCCAGCACCGAAGTCTGTGACATCTCGTGCGTGATGTGCCACTTCAACGGACCTCTCGCCCCGCGCAAATCGGCCGCCATCACGCCGGAAGAAGGGCTGGCGTTCATGCGCTCCATCCCCAAAGGCCTGCTGTGGTTCGCCGCCACCGGCGAGTTCTTCATGGATCCCAACGCGCTCGTCCACCTCCGCAACGCGGCCGCCCTCGGACATCAGCCCGCCATCCTGACCAACGGCCAGTCGCTCACCCCTGAGCTGATCGACGAACTGCTCCGGATTGGTGTGCGCCTGATCCGCTTCAGCGTTGACGCCTACGACCCTGAGACCTACCGCAAGATCCGCCGCGGCGGCGAGCTATCCAAGATCGTCGACGCTTGCCGCTACCTCCGCGCCCGCAGGCGCGAGTATCCGAAATTGCGCGTCGAGGTGAACAACGTTCTCTTTCACAAAACATTTCCCGACCAGGAGCGCTTCATCGCCTTCTGGACCGGTCTGGTCGACGCGGTCAACTTCAACGCGGAATACTACGACACCTTTCGCTTCCGCAACACGCTCATCGATCCCGGCGAGCGCGTGGATTGCCATCTGCAACTCTACCTGTTGCCCACCGGCCAAATGGCGCCGTGCTGCGCCGTGAATGTCCACCAGCACACGCACAACCTCGATTGGCTGCCGCACATCCGCGACACCGAACCGGCAGCGGCGCTCGATACGTTCCAAAAGATGTATGACGACCCCGCCAGTCCGCTGGCGAATCTGTGCAGGGACTGCGAATGGTGGATCCTGTGGAAGAGAGACGCGGCCGGCAACTCACCCTATTTCAAGACGGTCGAGATTGACGACGGCACCGGCGGCTGGCCCCCCGACGATGGACTCGTCGAATCCGCCGGATACCTGGAACTGAACCACCTCAGCCTCTGCAACGATGCTTCGCGTAACGGAACCGTCCTCACCACGCCGGCCAGCCAGTGGTGGTACGCAGCGCTTCTGCCGCTACCGCCCGGCGCCGCCGACGCCGAGCCGCTGTTTATCCGCCTGGAAGCCGGCGTGGAGGAGGGCGCTATCGGAATGGGTTTGGTGGAAGCCGACGGCGCCAACTTCGCGGCACCCGAGGTGGTCCGCCAGGCTGGATCCCAGGCGGTGACTTTTCATCTGACTGCCCAGGCCGGCTCCCGCGCGCGCTCCATCGTGATCCGCAACGTCTCTCCCGCCGGCCCTTCCACTGTTCGGTTGCGAGCGCTTCACGCCTACCGCCTCAGGCGCGCTCCCGACCCGAATTTGGTTTCCATTGAAGCCGGGCGCTGAGGCCCTCACGCCTTTGCGAACAGCCCCAATTCGGCCCGCCCCGGGTACGCGGCCACCCTGGCGGCCGTCACTTTTTCCGGCGTGCGCGGAACACCGCTGGTGCCGCCAAGTACCTCTTTGTGTGGAGGGCGTACAACCGGTGTGATCCCCGCTGAACCGGGATCTGCTAACATTGTCAAGACCTGAACTAATGCTGCCCGGTCCGCGCGGCGAAGCGTGCCGACCCGGTTGGGTGCACGTTCGGAGATGCCGTGAGACGAGCCAGCGGGAGTGGAGTATCATGCCGATGATTGCCAAAACCCCTCCTTGCGCCGGAATTCCCCAGTCCCTTCCCATGGGAGGCGGTGGTTTCTCCGTGTTTGATGCCGCCAATGCTCGACAGATCAACCAGGCGCGGCTGGGCCATCTGGCGGGTCTCGAGATCCCCGTTGAAGGCAAGACCGTGCTGGATGTGGGTTGCGGCGTGGGCCATCTCTCCGGTTTCTTCGCGGAGCGCGCGTGGTTTGTGTGGACGCCCGGCCGGAGAATATTGCCCGCTTGCATTGGCTCTATCCGGGCCGTGAGGCTCACGTGGCCAATGTTGAAGTTGATCGGTTGTCGGAGCTGGGACGATTCGATATCGTTTTCTGTTACGGCCTGCTGTATCACGTTGAGAATCCGATTGCGGCTCTGCGCAACATGGCGGGCTGTTGTGCGGAGCTTCTGCTGCTGGAAACAGTGGTCACCGATTATCCCTGCCCCGTTTTCCAATTGGCGTACGAGCCGCCGGCGGCCAAGAACCAGGCGGTTTCCGGTTTTGGATGCCGGCCGAGTCCGGCCGGCGATCGAGCCAGCATGTTGCGCCCGCCACCGGACCAGATCTGGCTCGATGTGGGAGTCCACAATGCCGGCCGGACCCTGGAGGCGGCGCGGCAAAACCCGGCTCTTCGCGTGTACGCATTCGAGCCGGACTTGGCGGCGGCGTCCCGTCTGATGGGCGTGCTGGCGAATGACGTGGTCCTGCCGGTGGCAGTTGCCGAACAGAATGGCAGCGCCCCTTTCCACCTCAACCGCTACGAGGGCGCGAGTTCGTTGCTGCCATTCGTGCCGGAAGGACTCGCGCGATGGATCGGCGGCGGGGACCTGGCGGTGACGGCGACCGTTACGGTCCCCACGATGCGCTTGGATACGTTTCTCGATGGCGCGGGGATTCGAAGGGTCGATTACCTGCAAATCGACGCTCAAGGCGCCGACCTGGCGGTGATTCGCTCGGCGGGCGAACGTCTGAAGGACATCGGCCGCATTTCGCTCGAAGCGCAGACCACACCATTCGAACTGTATCGGGGCGCCTCGCATAAGGACGATGTCATGCGATTCCTGACCGCGGCGGGGTTCCGGCTTGTCGAGACCGAGGCGCAGCGCTTCGATCAGGAGGAGATTCTGGCGTTTGTCCGGACGGCAAGACATGAAACATGATCTGAAATCCAAGCGCATCCTGGTGACCGGGGGCGCCGGCTTCCTGGGCTCCCACATTGTGGAACGGCTGCGGCAAATCGGATGCAGCCGGATTGCCGTGCCCCTCCATAAAGATTGCGATCTGACGCGCGAGGATGACATTGCGAAGCTGTTTCGCGAATTCCATCCCCAACTGGTGATTCACGCGGCCGCTTTGGTCGGCGGCATCGGCGCGAATCGGGACAACCCCGGGCGGTTCTTCTACGAGAACGCCCTGATGGGGATTCAGTTGATTGAGGGCTGCCGCCGTCATGGAGTGGAAAAGACGGTTGTGCTGGGCACCATCTGCGCCTATCCAAAGTTCACGCCCGTGCCATTCCGCGAGGAAACCCTCTGGGACGGCTACCCCGAAGAAACCAACGCTCCCTACGGCATCGCCAAGAAGGCCCTCTTGGTCCAGTGTCAGGCATACCGGCGGCAATACGGAATGAACGCGGTCTACCTGTTGCCCGTAAACTTGTACGGGCCGCGCGATAATTTCGATCCGGATTCGTCTCACGTGATCCCCGCGTTGATCCGCAAGTGTGTGGAGGCCCGCCGGCACGGCGAGGGCGAAATCACTTTGTGGGGCGATGGCTCACCGACGCGCGAGTTTCTATACGTGGCCGACGCCGCCGAGGCCATCGTGGCTGCCGCGGAGCGGTACGATGGCGCCGATCCGGTGAATCTCGGGAGTGGCGAGGAAGTATCGATCCGCGATTTGGCGGACAGGATTGCGCTGCTTACCTCATTTACGGGCCGGATTGCCTGGGACCGGACCAAGCCCAACGGGCAACCGCGCCGGCGCCTCGATGTAAGCCGCGCCGAGCGTGAATTCGGATTCCGGGCGCACACCAGCCTGGACGCCGGGTTGAAAGCTACCATTGATTGGTATCTGGCCGCGGGCGGCGCTTCAGCGTCTGTCAGGAAATAGCCAGTCCAATCGCCGGCACCCGCTCTCTAACGTTCGCGGCTCTGAAAGCGCATCGGAGCCGCGAACGTTAGAGAGCGGTTGCCACAGTTGTTTCGTGACAGGCCTTAACCCGCCGAGCCCGAATAAGCCTCAAGGACCTGGGCCGGAGTCCCCGCCAGCAGCATCTGGCCGTGGTCCAGCCAAATGGCGCGGTCGCAGAGTTGCCGGACTGTTTCTCCACCATGGGATACAAACAGCAGAGTCTTGCCCGCCTGTTTGAACTGCTGGATTCTGTCGAAGCACTTGGCTTGAAAGCGCTGATCGCCCACCCCCAGGACCTCGTCGATGATCAGTATGTCCGGGTCCACATGAACCGCCACCGAAAATGCCAGGCGCATGACCATTCCACTGGAGTAGGTTCGAACCGGATCGTGAATGAAGTCGCGGATTTCGGAGAAATCGATGATGCTTTCCAGGACTTCTCCGGTCCTCGTCCGGCTCAGCCCCAGCAGCGATGCGTTCAGCCGGACGTTCTCCAGCCCCGTAAGATCGCTATGGAATCCCGAGCCGAGTTCCAACAGCGCCGCCACGCGTCCTCGTACCGCAACCGAGCCTTCCGACGGCCGGCACAGGCCGGCCGCCATGCCCAGCAGCGTACTCTTGCCGGCTCCGTTGCGTCCGATCACGGCCATGCTTTCGCCCTGGTCCAAGCGGAAGGAGACGTCCTTCAAAGCGTAAAAAACCTCTCGTTTCCGTTGTTTGAACCGATCCAGCAGGTGGCTCCGCAGGAGTTTGGCCCCGCCGGTGTGCGTGAAGGTTTTAGAGACGCGTTCGAACTCGATCAGAGCCATAGCTTACAGGTAATCGTAGAACTTATCCTTGAGCTTGCGAAACACAAAGAGACCCAAAACCAGCATGAATATCGAGATGGAGGCTAGTTGCAGAAGCAAGAGCATTCTGGGAGCGGCCGACTCCAGCAGAATGCTTCGCAAGGCCACCACCAGAGCGGCCACGGGATTGAAACGATAGATCAGGTGGTACCGCTGCGGAATGTCATCGAGGGAATAGAATATGGGCACCAGCCAGAAGAGGATGGTGTTGATGGATTCCACCACGTAACGCGTATCCCGGACGAAGACGTTGATGGCGGAGGTGATCAGCGCCAGGCCGCATACAAAAACGATTTCGAACCCCCACACCACCGGCAGCCAAAGCCAGTGCCAATTGACGCCGTTGCCGAAGCCGAGCGTGAATGCCAACAGCAATCCAATCTGGATCGATAGATGAGGACAGTTGCCCAACACCGCGGCAATAGGGACGATTTCTCTTGGAATGGGGACACGCTTCATGAGCGCCGCATTGTCGATGAGCGAGCCGGTTCCGGTGCTCCAGGCCAAAGTGAAAAAATTGAACGGGACCAGTCCACACAACACGAAGACTGGGAACTGCGGCCGGCGGCTCGGAAAGATTACGGTGAAAACGAAGGTCAGCGCCGCCATGGTCACCAGGGGGTTCAGCAACGACCAGAGAACTCCAAGGGACATGTTGCGGTACCGGACCTTGAAATCCTTCTGGATCAGGTTGGCCAACAGAAAAGCGTGATCACCGTTCCACATGTGGCGGGTAGCGCTCCATTGTAACCCAGTAGCGCCGGTGGTCTCGCGGCCGGTTCTTGTTACACTTGGCGTTGCCGGTCATTCTATGGCATCCAGCCCAGACCTTCAACCATCCCTGAACGCCACGCGCGCCGATCGCAGCTTCTTCGGCCATCCGCGCGGGCTGGCCACCCTCTTCTTCACCGAAATGTGGGAGCGCTTCAGCTATTACGGCATGCGCGCGCTCCTCATCCTGTTCATGACGGCCGGCGTCGCCAGGGGCGGCCTGGGCTTCTCTTATGCCAAGGCTGGCGCCATCTACGGGCTCTACACCGGCATGGTCTATCTGCTGAGCCTGCCGGGCGGATGGGTGGCGGACCGCATCACCGGCCAGCGCCGGGCGGTGCTCTACGGCGGCATCCTCATCGCCGCCGGACAGTTCTGCCTGGTGGCGCCCAGTACCATGGCCTTCTATCTGGGATTGGTGCTGCTGGTGATGGGAACGGGCCTGCTGAAGCCCAACGTGAGCACCATCGTGGGCCAACTGTACGCCCCGGGCGACGGGCGCCGCGACGCCGCCTTCTCCATCTTCTATATGGGCATTAACTTGGGAGCGCTTATCTCCCCGTTCGCCTGCGGCTGGGTGGGGGAAAAGGTCGGCTGGCGATTGGGTTTCGGCCTGGCGGGCGTGGGCATGATCGCCGGCTTGATTCAATACACCCTGGGAGGCAGGTACCTGGGCGCCGCGGGTCTGCACCCCGCCATTCCCGACAACCCGGCGGCTGATCGCCGGCAGAAGCGCCGCGTGGCCCTGGCCGCCGCCGGCGCGCTGGCGGTTCTGGGGATACTCGGAGCGCTGGCCGCCACCGGCGCCATCGCGTTCACGGCCGAGCTGATTTCCGACGCGCTCGGCGTGGCCCTCGTCATCCTCTCGGTAGCGGTTTTCTCCTGGCTGCTGCTGGGCCGCGGATGGACCGCCGAGGAGCGCAAGCGTTCGGCCGCGATCCTGGTTCTGTTCCTCTCCTCGGCCGTCTTCTGGTTTGCCTTCGAGCAGGCCGGATCGTCGCTCAACCTGTTCGCCGAGGGCAGCGTCGACCGCTGGGTCCACGGATACCAGTTCCCGGCGAGCTGGTACCAGTTGGTGCAGCCGTTCTTCATCATTACGCTGGCGCCGGTGTTCGCCTGGCTCTGGGTCAAGCTGGGGAAGCGTGAGCCTTCCAGCCCCGCTAAGTTCGCATTCGGCCTGTTCTTCGTGAGCGCGGGATTCATCCTGCTGGTTCCGGTAGCGGGCGGCAAGGCCGTCTCGCCCTTCTGGTTGATCGGCACCTACTTTCTGCACACGCTGGGGGAGTTGTCGCTCAGCCCCGTCGGATTGAGCGCCATGACCAAGCTGGCGCCCACGCGCGTGGTCGGAATGATGATGGGCCTCTGGTTCGTTTCCACCGGCGCGGGAAATTACCTGGGAGGCAGGATGGCGTCGCTTTACGGATCCATGACGATCCCGACCCTGTTCGCCATCACGGCTGCCATCGCCATGGCCGCGGCCATTGCGATGGTGGTGCTGCTGAAGCCCACGGTGCGGTTGATGTCGGGGGTGAAGTAGGCGCGTCATTCGGCCATAAACAAGAGTGCTGCGGCGATAGCCTGCCTGCTGCCGGTTACTGCCAACAGTTCGCACCCATACGAGCGATGGAGCGATAATCATGACATGCGTCTTCGCCCACCGTTCGACCGCATCACCACCGAGCCGGGGAAGATGGGTGGCCAGCCATGCATTCGCGGCATGCGCATCACTGTCCGGCGCGTGCTGGAGATCCTGGCAACCTATCCCGATCGGCACGAGCTGTTTGAAGACTACCCGGATCTCGAAGAAGAAGACCTTCGACAGGCGCTCGCATTCGCCGCCGCGGCGGTGGATGGCACGATCAATCTTCACCTCGATGCGGCATGAGGAATTTACTTCTTGATCAGGGCCTGCCCGCGAGAGCCGCCGGTGCGCTTCGAGATTTGGGCTGGGACGCTGTGCATGTCCGTGAAATCGGCATGCGCGAAGCGGACGACGCGGAGATCCTGGCCCATGCGGCCAACGAGGAGCGGGTCGTTGTGACCCTTGACCGCGACTTCCCGCAGATCCTTGCCCTCACCGAAGCCGCCCTCCCCTCGGTTATTCTGATTCGCAAAGAACGGCTGCGCGCGGCCGGGGTGGTTGCACTCCTTAAGGAGGTGTTCGAGCGGCACGAACAATCCCTGCGCCGCGGATGCGTGCTGTCGGTGGGCACCTATGGAACGAGAGTTCGATTACTACCGCTGAAATAAGAGGACGTCTTCTTACCGCGTGCTCCCCATGGGCGCCAGGCACTCCGAAGGGAGCTGGGCGAGGGCCCGTCGGGCCACAGCAGGCGGCTACCGCCCCCTCGGAGCCCTTCCCGCACGTACGCCGGGAACCGTCTCACGGTCTGGAATCCCACGTTCGGAGGCGCGCTGGCGAATTATATCCAGTTGGATATAATTGAGTCGTGCGGCCGCTGCGTTTCCTTGGTGATTCGCTCCCGTGTCTGCGAGACTTCCCAGAAGGCGCGCGGCATGATGCGGGTTATCAACTCGACAAGGTTCAGCGAGGCGACCAACCCGACGACTTCAAGCCGATGCCCGCCATCGGCAAGGGTGTCGAGGAGATTCGCGTTTTGGACTCAAGCGGCGCCTGCCGCGTGATTTACTTGGCCAGGCGCGCGGAGGCTGTCTACGTCCTGCACGCCTTCCACAAGAAGGCACAGGCGACGCCAAGAAGGGATTTGGAAATCGCGAAAAGACGATTCAGGCAACTGTTGGGAGGAAGGATATGAACAAATCCGAGACCTTCGCAAGTGTTTGGGATGCGATCGCGGACACCCCCGAGCAGGCTGCGAACCTGAGAGCGCGGGCCGAGCTGATGCACAAGATCGAAGCACACCTGAAGAAACACGACTGGACACAGGCCGAAGCGGCGCGCCGCTGCGGCGTGACGCAGCCCCGGATCAACGATCTGCTCCGCGGCCGGCTTTCCCGCTTCTCGCTCGACGCGCTGGTCAACATCGCGACGGCGCTAGGCTGCCGCGTGCGCGTCGATCTCGACGCTGCCTGAGCCGTGTTCCTCCCTGGGGCACTCGCCTCGCGCCGCCAGATTCAGCGGGCCAAATGGCACACTGTGCCCGGATCACGGAAATCCTGAGGTTGGCGGATGCTGGCGGACTTGCCCGGTTCGTTTCCACCGGCGCGGGCAATCACCTGGGAGGCGGGATCACTTCGCTCTACGGATCGATGACGATCCCGACCCTGTTCGCCATCGACGCCGCTTTCGCCATGGCCGCCGCCATTGCGATGGTCCTGCTCCTCAAGCCCACGGTGCGTATGATGTCGGGGGTGAAGTGACTCGCAGAATCCTTACTACGTTCTCCAATAAGATGTTTTCAGACTAGTTTGCCTGTGGTATTGTTACGAGTGGGTATCAGACTTATGGCTGAAGAGAAAAAGGGCTTCCCTATGCTGCCGGTAGCACATTGGTGGAGTCTGCGAAAAAAGTTCACACAGAGCATTCCCGGCGTCGTAACCGACAGCTATCTAGCGACAGTTCTCAACATGGGGGCGAACTCGGCGCGCGCAAATGTCCTGCCGTTCCTGAAAACCCTCGGCATCATTGACGAGGAAGGCAGGCCTAAGGAGCGCGCCAAGCTTTGGCGGGACAACATGTATTACGCGGAGGTGTGCAAGGCCATATTGAAGGAGGTCTACCCGGAAGAGCTCCTCGATGCCGTCCCTGATCCACGACAGGAGCGAGACGCTGCGAGACGCTGGTTCGCCAGTCACACGGGCGCAGGAGAAGCGGCCTGCAACCGGATGGCGGTTCTCTATACCGTCCTCATGGAAGCGAACCCTTCGAGCGAGTCCGATTTCCAGAAAGGGCAAGAAGGAGCGAAAACGCGAAAACCGCCAAGACCGCGGCCTGCGCTGAACGAAACTAAGCCGCCCTCCGCGACGGCCCCTGAAAAGCGGGACTCCGTCCGCCCGGCCGGTGGGACTCCCCAAGCACCCAGCATCAGCATCAATCTACAGATCCACATTTCGGCCGACGCATCTAACGATCAGATTGAACAGATCTTTGCGGCAATGGCAAAGCACATCTACATGGGTGCATAGGCCGTCGATGCTCGATCACGCACGCGAAGCCATTCGACTTGCCAAAGCCCTCCGGGCCGATGCACCGAAGGCGTTTGTTCCACCGTCCGAGGGAACAAGGCCATCCACGCAACAGATACTCCCTCATGCGATGGTCCGATCTACGCGCGGATACATTGAACGGGTCTGTTTCCAAATAAACGGCTGCTATGAAAAGGGATGGTTCGATGCTTGCGCGGTGATGATGCGCCGAATGCTGGAGACATTGATAATCGAGACATTTGAGCGGCATAGGTTGGATCATAAGATCAAGAACCCTGCGACTGGGGACTTCTATTTTCTGAAGGATCTAATCGAATGTGTCCTCAACGAGGCTTCCTGGAATCTCGGAAGAGGCGCAAAGCAAGCACTTCCGAGGCTCAAGCAACTCGGCGATCAGTCCGCGCACAGTCGCCGGTACAATGCTCATCGCGAGGATGTTGATAGAGCAGCACCGGACTTCCGATTAGTCTGCCAAGAGCTTCTGTACCTTGCCCAGCTCAAGTAGTCGCCTGCTGACATAGCTAGACGGAGCGCGCGTTAGGCTGTTGGAATCTGGCCTAACGGACGGTAGCAGCCATTTCGAAATCGACAAGATCAGTCCCCATACACGCCCTGCCGCCGGAAGCGTTGATGCTCACCCGGCTGTGGGACCTGTTCGCCGCACTCGCCAAGTCAAGCGAAAGCCAACAGCATCGCTCTCAGACCCCTTCCCCCACCTACGCCGGGAACCGCTTCACCGTGCACGTCACGGCCACTGCGGCCTCTAGGCGACGCGAAGTTCGGCCGTACCGCGCGATCTAGGCTTTACGACGATCTCTACGTCGTGCCCTAGCGCGACCAGGAAACGCATGAGGCGCTCGACCGAATATCCCCGGAACTGACCAGCCAGCATAGCGGAGACTTTGGGCTGATCGATGCCCATGAGCCGTGCCGCGGCTGCTTGCGTCAGCTTTCGTTGGCGGATAGTCCGGTCGATCCGAACCACCAGTCCAGCTTTAATCACGTGTTCGCCGGCATCGGCCAGCCCGAGGTCGGCGAATACGTTGCCCGTGCTGGGCTCCTGCTTAAGGGCCTCTCTTTTCGGCATTCTTCACCTCATTTCTCAACTGTTTGAGCCGCTGCCGGATCAGTTCCATCTCCGACTTCGGTGTCTCGATCCCGGCCTTGGACTTTTTCTGGAAGGCGTGGATCACGTAAATCGATTCTCCAATCGAGACCGTATAAACCGCGCGGTAGGTCCCGCTAGCGTCATACGCCGCAATCTCCATCACCTGGCCGCCAAGACCACGCAGTGGCTTGGCTTTGACACTCCGCTCGCCCACCTGCGCAGCGTACAACGCATAGCCGATGCCGTCTTGAACGCCAGCCGGAAATGACTTCACGTTGGAACGGGAATCGGCAAGCCACGTGAGGTTCTTCATGCGTTGGTACATGCCTATATTGGCATAAGTCGGATGGAGCGTCAAGCGATGCCCGAGGGAGTCACGCCGCTCCGGCCGCCGCGACGAAGCTTCGTGGGCCTCCGGTGCCCATCGGGACTACTCCCGCGAAATGTGTCGGCATCGGCGATAGCGGGCACAGCGCTCACCCCAATGATTAACCGATGTGGTCGAGCTGATCGGCGCAAGAAACACCTGGGTAGGGGACCAACACTTTCTTACCAAGCGTTTGAATTACTCCCCAACAACCCCTCTTGCCGCCGCGGGTGCGGATGTCAACCTGTCTGCAACGCCTTCCCCGGACAGGCTAGAACGGGGGAAGAGGACACACCAGCGTGCTACGCCGGTCCGATGTCGTCATTGAGCGCGACGAGGAGGGCTTCTACGTTGCCTCCGTTCCACAGATCCCCGCATGCCACACGCAAGCGCGATCTCTCGACGAGATCGCCCAGCGCATTCGCGAAGCCATCGAGTTGTGTCTGGATGTCGAGGGCGCGCCGGAACACACTCTGGAGTTCGTCGGGATCCACCGCGTTACCGTCGCCGCATGAGCCGGATTTCTCCGTGCCGCCGCACTCGGGCGAGACAATCGGCCCCGGCTTGCTGCACAAGATTCTTTCGACCTCAGGCAACTGCTGTGAGGGCCGTCCGCCCCATCGCGCGCTGTCCGTCGGGAGTGTTGCTGTCCGCCCCTCAGAACCCTTTCCACACGCACGCCGGGAACCGTCTCACGGTCCGGAATCCCACCCGCGGTTTGGGCGCAGGCGCGCTTGCGAATTATATCCAGTTGGATATAATCGCTGAAGTGCCTGCGAGACCTCCCAGAAGGCGCGCGGCATGATGCGGGTTATCAACCCGACAAAGTCCAGCGGGGCGGCGACGAGATCCGCGTTTCGGACTCAAGCGGCGCCTACCGCGTGGTTTACCTGGCCAGGCGCGCGGAGGCTGTCTACGTCCTGCACGCCTTCCACAAGAAAACACAGGCGACGCCAAGAAAGGATTTGGAAATCGCGAAAGAACGATTCAGACAACTGTTGGGAGGAAGGACATGAGCGAACCCGAGACCTTCGCAAGTGTTTGGGATGCGATCGCGGACACCCCCGAGCAGGCTGCGAATCTGAGAGCGCGGGCCGAACTGATGCACAAGATCGAAGCACACCTGAAGAAACACGACTGGACACAGGCCGAGGCGGCGAGCCGTTGCGGCGTGACGCAGCGCCGGATCAATGATCTGCTCCGCGGCCGGATGTCCCGCTTCTCGCTCGACGCGCTGGTCAACATCGCGACGGCGCTGGGCTGCCGCGTGCGCGTCGATCTCGACGCTGCCTGAGCCGTGCTCCTCTCTGAGGCCCGCGCCTCGCGCAGCCGGACTCAGCGCGCCGAACGGCGCATTGTGCCCGGATCGCGGCCATCCGGGGGTTGGCGGGTGCTGGACGACTTTGTGGTCGCAATCCGCGCAACTTCCCCCAACGCCCTATCTCGCCCGCGTGCCCAATTTCCTGGGTGCCAAGGGCTGTTGACGCCAGGAATCGCCACCGACCCGTCGCGCTGGCTCGCCGAAGGGCTCGCGGAGGCACAGCTTTCGGATAGGCCGTCAACCGGCCGGAGCAGCGCTAGCCCATGGCTCAGACTGAAACCATTTCAGCCGACGCCATGTCTACGGCTGCTTCACGTTCAACGCAACCCACAGGAAGGCCCCTCTTCTGCCGGAATCCGAGGTCCGTTGCAGTCGGGCCATGAGAATTCGGAATGGAGCCTCGATTTAAAGTGGTACATGCCCTGTCATGGGAAAAGAGCATTTGCTCGGTTTTGTTCGAATCCGATGACGAAGAGACAGCCCTATCCCAAGCAACCCTGTTGAGTGACACGCTAAAGGATGCATACGAGGTCGTCGACAGTTGGAACCTCGCGAACAAGTTCCCGAGCAACGCGAAAGCTCTGCTGAAGACGCCACAAGAAGTTGCACGATGGTGTCGCCGAGAAGCTGCCAACCGACAGCGGTCAAAGCGTCCGTAAAGCGTTTGCCACTTCGCCGCGCACCTCCGGCGCTTGGCTACGATGCTCTTACCGTGCCGATGCATGAGCGCGAGCCGCGCGGTCGGCGTTGCACAAAGGACCTTACGAGGCATCCACGGCGTCCGTCTCCAGCCATCCGGGACCCCACGCCATTGAACGCAACGCTTGGCGCGGGCGGGCCCCTACGTCCACAAAGCTTCAGAACACCAGCCCCACCCGGGCGATCACCGTGCGCGGCTGCAAGAAATGCGTCCCGCTGAACGTCGACAGGAAGTTGTACAGCGCCACTTTGTTGAAGATGTTGGCGATGTCGAAAGACGCGGTGAACTTCTTGCGGCTTTCCGTGTGGAACAGGTTGTCGGTGCCGATCCCCACGTTGAAGACGTTGCGCGGCTTCACGCGGTCGGGGTTGTGATCGTCGTTCTCCGCGCCGGTCTGCGGCAGCGTCAGCAACGTCGACGTGCCGGTGCCATTGCAGGTGGTGATCGGATTGCTAAAAGTGGCGTAGACCCCGTCGCAGGCGAAGCCGATGGAAGTCTGCTGGGCCGCGGTAAGTTCCAGTGCGGCGGCCACGTCGGGCACGCCGCTCACCACCAGGCCGCTGTCGTAACGCCAGGTGAGCGCGATCCACTCGGCGTTCTTGTGCTGGTAGCGGAAATTGCCGGTGGATTGGAATGCCTGGTCGTGGTCAATGCGGAAGACGCCGCCGGCCAGGGGCGTCCCCTGGGAAATCAGGCCGCCGACCTCCGGCGGGTAGTACCGCGCGCGGGTATGGCCGAAAATCCAGTATGCCTGGAAACCGTGAAGGTTGGTGGTGCTCACGCGGCCGGTAACGCCATCCAGTTTCGAGTTGTGCCAGGAAATGGGGAAGGTGATGGTGGTGTTCAGCAGCGTGTCGAAGTCGTAAGCGCCGTGCGTGAACTTCCAGAAATAATCGGCGTCCACCATCAGGTATTTGCCGATGGCCTGTTGGAAACCGGTGTTGAACTGGTTGCGGCGGCCGGGCTGAATGGGCGTGGATACGCTGCCGAAAACGTTCTGCGCCAGTCCGCCCAATCCGGTGGAGCTCGAAAGGAGCAGGTTTTCGTTGAACGGCGTCTCAAACGTGCGCGAGTACGCCACGCGCAGCACCGTCCCCGTCCCCTTGATGTTGTAGGCGATGCCAACCCGCGGTTCGGCGCCGTTGTTGGTGGTGAGGCCGGCATAGTGGTCGGCGCGGTAACCGACGTTGAACAGGAAATGGCCCAGGGTGATGGCATCCTGCGCATACACCGCGAACTGATCGATGTTGCCGGCGCCGTGGAAGTCGAACATGCTCCCGCCGCGGGTGAGATCGTAGGGAATCAGGCCGGGGAGCAGGTTCGGGTTAGCCGTCAATCCGAGCCCCGCGCACTGGTTGGGGTTCAGCAGGCTCGATGGGCCGGCGGAATCGCCCTCGGCGTCGACGCAGATGGGGTTGAAGTTTGGGTCGGTAATGCCGAAGCCGAAATTCTCCATCAGCCGCGTCTGCTTGGCGTCGATTCCGATTTTCAGATTGTGGTGGCCGGCGGTCAGGGAGAGGTCGCTCTTCACACCCCAGTTCAGCAACTGGCGGCTTTGATTCTGGGTGGATGGCGTATCGGCAAAAACGTCGCGGCTGCCGTAGTAGAAGAACTCATCCTTGCGGATGTACGGATTGACGGTCAGCAGGGCGTGGGCGTTGAAGGTGTGCTGGTAGCCCGGGGCGGCGCTCCAGGTGGCCACGCGCTGGCGCTGATCCTGCGATAACTGGTCATAGTCGTTGGGGATCTGAATCCAGTTGCGCGCGGTGAACAGGTCGAGGTGCAAGGAGTCTTTCCCGTTGGGCTCCAGGTCGAAATGATCGAAGATGGTCTCGTTGTTGCCGATGTCGTGGAAGGGGGTGAACTCGGGAGTGTCCAGGAAGCGGCCGCTGCGGGTGGCGTCAACGGCCAGGAAATTCCCGATTTTCGCGCTGCCGAAACCGATTCCCAGGGAACTTCCGGTGGTGCCGAACGCGCCGTAGCTCGCATCGAAGTTGCCAAACACCCGCCCCGCTCCGAGGCCGGAGCGCGTGGTGATGTTGGCGACCAGGCTGGTCTTGTCGCCAAACTCGGCGTCCGGCGATCCCGTCACCAGTTCCATGCTCTGGATGGCACTGGTGGGAAGCTGGGTGGAGAAGACCTTGCTCTGTTGATCGCTGATGGGTTGTCCATCGATCACGAAGCTGACCTGCGCGTGATCGCCGAGGGGGTGGAAAGACCCATTGCCATCGGCGGCGACACCGCCCGAGCTGTAGGTGATCGCGTCGCTGAGGCCGGCTCCGGGGTCGATGTTCGGCAGCTTGGAAAGCTGCTGCCGATCGGCGTCCACGTGATCGGAGGGATTGACCTCCAGCAAGTCCGCGCCGGCCGCCTCCACAGTGACCGTTGTCTCGGCACCGGCAATCTCCAGAGCCGCCTTGATCTGGACCGGCAGGGAGTTCCGGATGGTGACGTCCTGCGAGAAAACGGCGAAACTGGAGGCCCTCACTTCCAAGTGGTACTGGTTAGGCGGAATGTTGACCAATCGGAAGGAGCCGTCGGAAGCCGTTGCGGTGGACTGTTTGTAATCCGAGATAGGATTGTGGATGCTCACCACGGCTCGTGCGACGGCGGCGCCGGACGGGTCGAGGACTACCCCTTCGATGGTGCCGGCATTGCCCAGCGATTGTGCAAAAACCCGAGGCGTGCAGGCGAAAATGAACGCACCCAGAGCGCAGGCAGCGACAGATCTTGTCATGGCTCCAGGATTGCGAGGATTCCGTATCCAGCCCAACGTCTTCTCGCAAACGGCCTAAAAATTGCCACAAGCGGGCTTAGAACTGCAACGAACGGATTCTCCAACGCCCATTTCGGCCATCGGCGCCAGGATTCTCAGAATGCGTTTCGATCCCGCTGACTTCGCCAGATAGTCCGCTCAACGGCGCCGCTCCCCGTTCGTGAGTTTTCCGTGCTGTCCCGGAGGCGGTTCGCTGTAGATCTAATATGTGATGGACCCTCCTGTCCTAAAGACCCTGATCGTGGACGATGAGCCCGTCGCTCGCCGCGTGCTTCGTGAGGATCTGGAGTTGTGGCCCGATGTCGAGGTGGTGGGCGAGGCCGACAACGGCAAAGATGCTTTGTTGCGGATCGAGCAGTTGAAGCCCGACCTGGTTTTGCTCGATCTGCAGATGCCGGTGATGAGCGGCTTTGAAGTGGTGCGCAATCTCGCGGGAGAGGATGCGCCCGTGGTGGTGATCGTCACGGCGTTCGATTGGCATGCCATCCAGGCGTTTGAGGCGGGTGCGGTGGATTACCTGCTCAAGCCGGTCGACGAAGCGCGGCTGCGCGCGGCGGTGGAGCGCGCCAGAAGCATGAGGGGCCGCCCACTGGAGATCGCCAATCAGGTGGCGCGGATCGCCGCGGCTACGGCTGCGCCAAACTCGGCCCAGGGGCGCAAGGTGGTGGGGCGAAACGGCGCCGACTATTTTCTGCTGGATGCCGATGAGATCCTGGCATTCCAGGCCGAGCGGGAATTGGTATGGATTGTCACAGCGGAGCAGCGCCTGCTGGCCACACAGCCGCTGCGCGTCATCCAGGAGCGTCTGGGCGACGCGCAGTTTCAACGCGTGCACCGCAACGCCATCGTCAATGTGAACCACGTGCGCAAAATGAGCGCCATCAGCAGCCAGCGGTGGCTCCTCACCCTGAGTAACTCGCTGCAGCTCATCGCCAGCAAGCGCCAGGCGCACAATATCAGGCATATTCTGCATTGGTAGAACTCGCGCCCGGTGCGAGGCTGCCCGGCCGCGTTTCTCCCGCTCATGAATCAATCCCGCCCACCCGCGGGCGAGATTGGCCGCCCGTCGGATTCTCTTAGGCGTCAGCCCTGCGGTCTCGCACAATCGAGGAATGATGAAAATTGCTTCCGTGATCTGCGTTTGTCTCACCGCGGGGCTGAGTTTCGCGCAATCCACCAGCGGCAACTCAGGAACGATCCGCGGTTCCATTCTGGACCCAACGGGTGCGGCCATCGTGGGCGCGGGGGTAGAGATCACGAACCCCGTTTCGCACTATGATCGGCAAACGGTCACCGACGGCCAGGGAAGGTTCGAGTTTGACAACCTTCCGTTTAACAACTACCACATAGCCGCCACGGCATCCGGGTTCCAGGGTAGCATGCAGGACGTCGCCGTAAGGAGCCCGGTGCCTCTCGACGTCAAAGTCAGTATGCAACTCGGCAAGGCGTCGACCACGGTAAATGTGGAGGCGGCTGGAGACCTGATCGAAACGGTGCCCACCACTCATACCGACATCGACCGCGGGCTGTTCGACACGCTTCCCCTGGAGAGCCAGTCCTCGTCGCTCAGTTCGCTGGTGACGCTGGCCTCGCCCGGAATCGCGGCCGATTCCAACGGTCTTTTTCACGGAATGGGCGATCACGCTCAAAACTCGTTTTCCCTGGACGGCCAGCCCATTACCGATCAACAAAGCAAAGTTTTCTCGAACCAGATTCCGCTGGACTCGGTGGAGTCCATGGAGGTGATCGAGGGCGCCCCGCCCGCCGAATATGGCGACAAAACCAGCGTCGTCGTGGTGGTAACTACGCGGTCCGGTCTGGGAGCAACGGCGCCGCACGGCGATTTCACGGCTTCCTACGGATCGTTCGGCAGCACCAACGGAGGATTCGATTTTCTGAACGGCGGCAAGGCCTGGGGCAACTTCATTTCGGCGAATGGCATGGACACCGGCCGGTTCCTGGACGGGCCCGAATTGGCCATTATGCACGATCGCGGCAACGAGCAGAACTTGTTCGACCGCATCGACTTCAAGCCCTCTCAGGCCGACACGGTCAACCTGAACGTCGGATTCACGCGTTCCTGGTTCCAGACGCCAAATTCGTATGACGCCCAGAACGCCACCGCCTGGAACGGACTGGTGGTAGACAATGGCGGCATCGGTCCCGACGGCCAGGTGGTCGGCACGCAGGATCAGCGTTCCCAGATCAGGACGATCAACTTCGCGCCCACCTGGACACATCTGGCGGGCACCCACACCGTATATACGCTGGGCGGCTTCCTGCGGCAGGATCAGTATAACTACTATCCGAGCCGCGACCCGTTTGCCGACCTCACACCCGATCTCCAGTTCCAGACCGTGGGCCAGAATCGCACGCTGACCAATCTCGGGCTGCGCGCCAGCTTATCGTACGCTAAGGGCGTGCACAACCTGAAGATCGGCGCCACCTACATGGACACCATCCTCACGGAAAAGGACGCCATAGGGATCGTCGATCCAACCAACAACGCTCCGTGTCTGAATCCCGATGGAAGTCCTTACACGGGCGTGTCGCTGACGAATCCGGCGGGATGCAGCGGGATGCTCCAGCCAAATCCCGGCTTTGTGCCTTTGCTCGGCTGCTACGACCTGACGCGGACCGGCACGCTGCCCGCTTCCGATGGCTGCCCCAATTCCACCAGCGGTCTCTACAACTATTATGGCCACGCCAACATCCGGGAACTGGCCCTGTTCGCCCAGGACACCATCACCAAGGGACCGTGGAATTTCAACCTCGGCCTGCGCTTCGATGCTTATAACGGCATCACCTCCGCCAACCAGGCAGAGCCGCGGCTCGGCATTGCTTACAACGTGAAGGCCACCAACACGGTGCTGCGCATTTCCTATGCCCGCACGCTCGAAACGCCGTTCAACGAGAACCTGGTGCTTTCCAGTCTGGGATGCAATGACGCCGTGATCGGCGCGATTATGGAGAGCATTAGCCCGTGCGTAGGGACCGCGCCGCTGGCTCCGGGCTGGCGCAACGAGTTTCACGCCGGTCTCCAGCAGGCCTTCGGGCGGTACTTCGTGGTGGACGGCGAGTACATCTGGAAGTACACGCACGGAGCATACGACTTCAGCGTTCTGGGCAACACACCAATCACCTTCCCCGTCGAGTGGAACAATTCCAAGATTCCCGGGTATGCCATCCGCGGCAGCATGCCGAACTTCCACGGCCTGTCGGCGTTCATCGTCATGTCCCACGTGGCGGCGCGTTTCTTCACGCCGCAGATCAGCGGGATCGGCGCCGTGCCGGGCGGCAGCGAGGTGTTCCGCATCGACCACGACGAGGCTTTCAACCAGACCACACACCTGCAATATCAGCCATGGAAGAACGGCCCGTGGTTCGGCTTCAACTGGCGCTACGACAGCGGCCTGGTGGCGGGCCCAGTGCCGTGCGCGGGAGGCAATTGCGCGAATGGACCCAACGGGACGGACAGCATCGTAGACGTGTCCGGCCTGACGCCCGATCAACAGTCTCAGGCAGGGCTCTATTGCGGCGGCGTATTTGCCACTCCTACCAATCCGATCAGCCCGACCGGGTTGTGCCCGGCATCGCAGTACGGTTCCAACCTGGTCAGAATTCCAGCGGCCGGCACAGAGAACGACGACCACAACCCGCCGCGTGTCGCGGCGCGCAGCCTGTTCGACCTGGCGATTGGAGACGACAACCTCTTCCACGGCGAGAAACGCAAGTGGAGCCTTCGCCTGTCGGCGGTCAACCTGGCCAACAAAGTGGCGCTCTACAACTTCCTTTCGACCTTTAGCGGAACCCATTACGTTACCCCGCGCGCGTTGACGGCAACCATCGGCTTCCACTTTTAGCGCGAGGCGGCGGGCCGCACATGCGGTTGGGTTTGTGGCGGAGTTTTCGTTTCAGACTGAGATAGAGTGAAGCGAGGGGGGATTATCGATGCCTTTAAGCCGCTTGGCGGTGGCCGCAATCGTGGCCGTCGGAACCGTCGCTTTCAGCCAGACCGGAGCGCAGGCGCCACCCAAGCCCGACCACATGGAGCACCGCTTCGACAACCCCGAGGCATCGGCCAGGAGCTTCGACGATCCGGCGCGGGACGCGTGGCAAATGCCGGACCGCGTAATCGCGGCTCTGGGTTTGAAGCCCGGCCAGGCGGTTGCCGACATCGGCGCGGGCACCGGGTACTTTTCCGTTCGGCTGGCCAAATCGGCGGCTGCGCCAAAGGTTTATGCAGCCGATATCGAGCCGGCCATGGTGAAATACGTCCAGGACCGCGCCGCCGGGGAAGGTCTGAAGAATGTCACGGCGGTACTCGCCGCGGCGGATACGCCGAACCTGCCGGAGCCGGTCGATGTAGTTCTCATTGTCGATACGTATCATCACATCGGTGGGCGCGAAGCTTATTTCCGGAGGCTGGCGAAGTCGCTCAGACGCGGCGGCCGGGTGGCGATCGTCGATTTCAAGCCGGATTCGCCGCAAGGGCCGCCCCAGGAGTTCCGCTTCACTCCGGAACAGATCAAGTCTGAAATGGCCCAGGCCGGATACAAGGCGGCGGCGCAGTACGACTTCCTGCCACGGCAGAACTTCTTGATTTTTGCGCCGGCGGGACAGGGTTCGCGTTAGTTGGCGCCGGGCCGGAGCCCTCCGCTGGCATTACAGAATCGATCGGTTTAGCTGCCGCCGTCGCGGCGCTTCAGCGTCGGGCGATCGTCCTGATCGGTCTTGGGCGTAGTCCCGTCATCGTTCGTGTCCACGGGACCATTGCCGCTGCCCGGAGCCCGGCGCAGCGTGGGACGGCTCGGATCGGAATTGGTGTCAACCTTGCGCCGGCCGTGCAGCATGGCTATACGCGCCTTTACATCGTTGAACTCCGACGTGTTGACTACATATTCGTCCTTCGGCGCCAAGTCTTTCTGAATCTCGTCCTGTGCAGCCTTGATGCGGTCATCCGTCATGGGATGGGTCGAAAAAACCTTGGCGATAGTGCCGGGCTTCTTCTTTTCCAGAGTCTCGATCTTCTCGAAAAAATCCACGAACGCAATCGGGTCGTAGCCGGCCTTGTACATGTACTGCAAGCCCAGGTGGTCCGCTTCCCTCTCGTTGGCTCGGGAAAACGTCAGAAAGCCCATGGGGATGGCCAAGCCCGCGCCCTGCCGGATGGCGTAACCAGTCCAGCCATAAGGGATGGCGATCGACATGGCTATCATTCCGATTTGCGCGAGCTCGCCGCGCGTGGCGTTCCGGGTGCCGTGCCGGGCGGCCACATGGGCAATTTCGTGCCCCATGACACCGGCCAACTCTGCTTCGGTCTCCGCCTTTAGAATCAGGCCGGTGTTGACGAAGAAGAAACCGCCGGGCAACGCAAAGGCGTTGACCTCTTCGCTATCCAGCACCTTGATGGTGAAAGGCACCTTGGCGTCGGAGTTACGGACTAGATTCTGACCCAAGCGGTTTACGTACTCCGCGATGATGGGGTCGTCAACGACCTTGGCTTGGCGCTCGACTTCCTGGGCCAACTGCTTGCCCAGGGCGATTTCCTTTTCCAGGGAATAGAAGTTGACGCCTTGGCCGACGTTCCGATTCCCAATCTCGTCCGGGTCGTCCTTGGGATTCTTTTTGCTGTCGCTGGCCAGAGCACTCAACGACAGCGCGGTCACGACTGTAAAAAGCGCCACGGATCTGCACAACATGGCCCGCACCCTCCAGCACACAACGCCACGCTAATATTGTAGGGCGAATTTCCACCCAGCGCAGCAAATATTGCACCAGGAGACGCAGTTTCACCACTGGCGGACTTGTTTGGCGGTTCAGCGGGAAGCCAAAAACGCGAAGGATCAAGGGTCCCGGGCGGAGGGCGCCGCACAAACGGCAGACCTTCAGACGCTCTAGGGCTAATTGAAGTTGCGTGCCCGGCCGCGGGTCCTTCAATCCCGTTCATAAGATTGTTTTGAACAACGACGTTCAGGATGGACTATACTGGCATGCTGCGGCTTGCGTGGTTCGGCACGATGAAGGTAAAGCATCCAGCACGGAGCATCCGGGAGCGGCTCCCAAGCAAGGCTCTGGCCATTGTGGCGGTCCTCGTTTTCGCGCTCTTTGGATGCCTGTTCCATCACCACGAGTCCGCGCCGGAGTCCGCCGCTTGTTCCTACTGCCAGGCCGGCGTTCAGACGCCCGTGATTGATTTGGCCGGCGCCCTGGTGGCCACCACCTCCGCGGTCCTGGGATTTGTGACTCCAGCCCGCCCTTCTCGTCTGCCACGAGTTGTTCGGTTCTTGACGCTTGTTCCGCGCGCGCCACCCGCCACAACCCATCCCGTCGCGTTTTGGGAGGGTTGTGCCGGGCCTGTCTGAGTACAGCCTCCACCATCCCTCCCCGGCCTGCAATCGGTAAATGCATATGGGAGGAGATTTCGGTGAGGACTTGTATCCGTTGGACGTTCATTTGTGCCGCACTTTTGTGGCTTGCCATTCCAACGCGCAGCCATTCGCTGCCGGTTCAGTACACGCAATTCCGCCAGCCGGGAAACGTGCTCGCTCACGTTGGCTTGGCTTTTTGAGGGTGCCCGGCCATGACCAAGTCACCTTTGGATGGTTCTCGCGCGGACCGCAGGGGCATGCTGATTGCATCCCTCTGCTTTCTACACTGCGTGGCCGGACCAGTCTTGCTCTCCTTTGCAGGGATGGCATCATTGGCCGGCGCCTCGGAGCGGCTCGAGCCTCGTTGTGATGCACCTTCCGAGACAATCCCAGAAAAGACTCGTGCGAGCTCGCACTCGCATAAGTCTCGCAAGTTCAAGCACTGCGATGCTCGCCGCGCGAATAGTAAGAGATCCGCTTGCGCCGGTGGTGACGGTGGAGGAAAACTACCTGGCGTGGGGTAAGCGGGCTGGATTTGCCAATGAGCGGACTGACAAGCGTACGATTAGAAGGTGAGCCTGCGGTAAGCTTCCGCTGGCGGCAGAATCATGGCCGGTCACGGCCGAATCTCGCCCGTTGATCAGTTATGCTTTCGCAATGCGGGCTTTTCGGGCTAACTCCTATGAAGATGGGCCAGCCGCCAATACGCACCCTGATCGTCGATGACGAGCCGATCGCCCGCCAGGTGCTGCGGGACGAACTGCGCCCGGTGGCGGATGTCGAGGTTGTGGGCGAGGCCGGGAACGGCGAGGACGCCCTCGTCCAAATCGAGCGCCTCAAGCCCGACCTCGTGCTGCTGGATCTCCAGATGCCGGGACTGGGCGGCTTCGACGTGATCCGACGCTTGCCCGAAGGGGCGCTGCCCATCGTGATCATCGTCACGGCATACGACCAGCACGCCATCCGCGCGTTCGAAGAAGGCGCGCTCGATTATCTTCTGAAGCCCGTCAGCCAGGAGCGGCTGGAAAAGGCTCTGGACCGGGCACGGGCGCTGCGCGGCAGGATGCGGGATGTAGCCGAATCGCTGGCGCGCGTGAGCCGCAAAGTGGTGGGACGGGCCGGCGCGGAGTACTTCCTGATCGATATCGACGATGTCCTGGCGTTCCAGGCCGAGCGGGAGATCGTGTGGATCGTTACCGCCCGGCAGAGATACATGGCCACACAGCCGCTGCACAAGATCGACGCGCGCCTGAAGGGCTCGGTATTCCAGCGCATCCATCGCAACGCTCTGGTGAATGTGAATCATGTCCGGAAAATGAGTTCCCTCAGCAGCCAGCGCTGGCTGCTGACGCTCAGCAACGGCCAGGAATTCATCGTGAGCAAACGGCTGGCCGGCGGCGTCCGGCAGATGTTGCAATGGTGAGGGCGCCGGACTCACCGCTTCATGGCGGCCGCAACCGCCGCCCGAGCGGCGGCCAGGCTCATCGAGCACGAGCGGTGGTTGTTCCGGCAACTGGCGATCGTCCGATTGCAACCGCAGGGACAGAGCTCGGTGTTGAGCTTCTTGAGCAGCGCGCCCAGTTTCTCCGGGGGGACGCCGCTCAAGTCAACGCCGGGCAGCTTGGTATAAAAAGGTTCAGGCGGCTTCGGGGCACGGGATTCGCGCCAGACGGTGGATTCGAGCGCCAGGCAACTGAACCCAAGAATGGCCGCGGTCGAAAGGAACACACCTATGGCCGCATGGCGGCTCAGCCGCTTCAATCCGGTAGTGCTCCGCGCCATGGTTGTGTGTACAGTATGGTAGGAAGCTCCAGCCGGCCGTACTTCTTTCTGACCACTGGTGGGAATCGCTGGGCCAGCGGGCGGATTTCAAGAGCCGGCGGGGGCTGAGGCCATGATCGGAATCAACCAGCCTCTGCTCATCAATATCCTCGGGCACGCCAGCGGAGCGCTGATCTTTGCGATCTTCCTCTGCCTGCTGTTCAGCGGGCGCGGGTGGTCGGGGGGGCGCGGGCGCTATCTGTCGGGATTGGCGGCGGCCCTTTCGCTGGTGTGGAACCTCGGCTCCCTGATCGTTTTGGTGTGGCCTGGTATGCCGGCTGGAGCATCGGGGTTGGTGGTGGCCATCAGCTTCTCGGTGTTGAGCCTGCTGCCCGCCGTGTTGCTGCAGTTATCGCTCGGGGACAGCCAGCCCGCCGTGGTCGTTTGCGGCTATGTGCTAAGCGCCGTCGCGGTGGGCATGCACTTCTGGGAGATTGCCGGCAACGGCGCGGCGCTCCACCAGGATGCGCTGCTGCTGATCACGGTTGGCTTTCTGGCGTTAACCGCCATTGCGGTGACGGCTGTCGCCATTCGGCGCGACCCGCTGCGGCGCTTGAGCGGAGCGCGCATTGCGACGGCCATGTGCCTGGCGCTGTTCGCCATGTCTTTCGTCCATTTCGGCGCGGGACACGCCAGCCATGCCTGGTCCAGCGAGTTGCTGGTACACCACGCCGGCATCCCACTGGCCCTCTTCATTCTCTTGCAGGACTATCGATTCGTATTGCTGGACGCGTTCGTCCGCTTCCTGGCCAATGCCCTTCTGGCAGCGGTGCTGACCTGGCTGGTCATCCAGGCCGCATTCCGCCTGGCGCTGGTGGAGCGAATCGCGCCGGGGCCGTTGCAGGAAGCGCTCTTGCTGCTCGGCGTCTGTCTCTTCCTGGTGTTCTTCGCCTGGCTGCGCAACCGCGTTCAAGCCTGGCTTACGCGCGCGGTCTTCCGGCAAGGCAGCCTCGCGAATCTCGCCAGCCGCGTAAAGGAATGCCCGGCCTTTACGGACGAGGAACAGTATCTCGAATGGGCGGCCGGCGTCATCGCCGGCGCCGCCGGCACCGCCGACTACGCCGTGCTTGGCCAGGGCGAAGTGCAGGCGAGTTGGGCCGAGGCCCAGGTTCCCATTCGGCTGGGCGAGGGGGACTCACGGCTGCTGGTTCTGGGACGCCGGCAGGGCGGACGCCGCTATTTGAGCGAGGACCTGGACACGCTGGCCAAGGCCGCTTCGGAAATCGCCGGGAGAGTGGAATCCTTGCGGCGGCAGGAGATGAACCGGCTGGTCAGCCAGGCCGAGCTGCGCGCGCTGCGGTCGCAGATCAATCCGCATTTCCTTTTCAACGCCCTGAATGCGCTCTATGGCGCCATCCCGCGGGAAGCCGCCGGGGCCCGCCGCATGGTGCTCAACCTGGCCGAGATCTTTCGCTACTCTTTGCAGTCGGACAAGGCCTTCGTGCCGCTGGCACAGGAGATGCAGATCGTGCGCGCCTACCTGGAGCTGGAACAGTGCCGCCTGGCCAGCCGGCTCGACGTTCAGATAGAGGTGGACGATGAGGCCCTGCAGATTCCGATCCCGGCGCTGTCCATTCAGCCCCTGGTGGAGAACGCCGTCAAGCACGGCGTCGCGCTGCGCATCGAGCCGGGCTACGTGCGGATCAAGGCCGAATGCCGGGACGGAGAATTGCAGATTTCGGTGGAGAACAGCGCCAGCGGGCGCGCCGCGGAAACTCCGGTTACCGGTGTCGGTCTGCAAAATGTCAGGCGGAGGCTGGAGATCTGTTACGGCGCGGGCGCGGAGCTGCGCTTTTCGCCGGGCATGGAATTCACCACCGTGGAAATCCGCATCCCGCTTTAGAAAAGGGGACAGACGCATTTATTGCCAAACCCGCAAAAAAATGCGTCTGTCCCCTTTTTATGGGGCCCAGCCCGGCGCTACGTAGGCGATGAACATCACCGTCATGCCGATGATGGAAGCCAGCAGCAGGCTGTGCTTCAGGGTGAAACGGAACAGCCGGTATTCCTCCTCGCGCTTCATGGATGTGGCGGCGGTGGCCACCGCGATGCTGGTCAGGCTGATCATCTTGCCCATCACCCCGCCGGCTGAATTGGCGGCGGCCATCAACACCGGGTTCATCCCCAGCTTGCCGGCGGTCACCACTTGCAGGGTGCCGAACAGGGCGTTGGCGGAAGTGTCGCTGCCGGTGAGGAAGACGCCCACCCAGCCGAGCAGCGCGCTGAAGAACGGGAATAGGACGCCGGTGGCGGCAAAGGCGAGACCCAGCGTGGCCGTGGCGCCCGAGTAGTTCATCACAAATGCCAGCCCCAGCACCACCGCCAGCGTGAGTTCCGCCAGCGCCAGTTGCTTCGCGGTGTGGCCCACCGTGCGCGCGAACTGGCGGGGCTTCAAGCCGGCTACTAGAGCGCCCAGGATGGCCGCGAACAGGCACCCGGTGCCCGAGGTGGCGAGCCAGTTGAAGTTGTAGGAAGCGGCGTAGAGCGAGGGCTTGGCAACGACCGGCGGCATGCGCTCGATGGTGTTGTCGAGGCCCGGCCAGTTGAACACGACGCTCACCCGGTTGAATTGCGCTTGCAGAGGCTTGTAACCCCACAGGAGCACGCACACCACCAGCAGCGCGTATGGCGCCCAGGCGTGCGCGATCTCGAGGGCGGTATGTGAGGCACGTGGTCCCACGGCCTGCCCTGTGCTGGCGGCCTTGAGGGACGGCCATCCCGACCCGCTGTCGCGCGGCTTCCACAGGCGGAGCAGAACCACCAGCGAGATCAGAGCGGCGATGCCCGCCAGAACCCCAGTGAGCGGCGCCAGAACGGAATTCGAAACCAGCAACTGCGCGACGGTGTAGGAGACGCCGCAAACGGCCACGGCGGGAAGGACGCCGCGCAGGCCCTTGCGGCCGTACATCACCAGGATCAAGTAGGCCGGGACCAACAGAGAGGCGGGCGTGCAGATGCGGGCCACCGCGACGCTGAGCCGATCGAGGGGCAGGCCGGTGGTGACCGCCAGGGTGGCCACCGGAATTCCGATGGCGCCGAAGGCCACCCCCGCGGTATTCGCCAGCAGGCAGATGGCGGCGGCGCGGAACGGCACGAATCCCAGGCCGACGAGCATGGCGGCGGCCACCGCCACCGGGGTGCCGAATCCCGTGGCGCCTTCGATGAACGCGCCGAACGCGAAGGCGATCAGCAGCGCTTGCAGACGGGCGTCTTCGGTGATGTGGCCGATGGAATCCTTGAGCAGATCGAACTTGCCGCTCTCGAGCGTCACGCGGTACAGCAGGATGGCGGCGAAGACCACATAGCCGATGGGCAGAAGCCCAAACGCCGCGCCGCAGGTGGCGGCGGCGAAGAGCTTTCCCACGGGCATGCCGTAAACTCCCGCGGCCACCAGCGCGGCCGCGCCCAGTCCCGCGAGCGACGCCATCCAGGCGGGCTTGCGCATCACGCCCAGCAGGATCAGCAAGACAAAGATGGGAATGGCCGCCACCAGCGCCGAGAGCGGCAGACTGCTCGCCACCGGCGTGTAGTTCTGTTGCCACATATCTAGCTAGTGTAGTGCGTCGCGGGGCGCGGCGACTTGACACCGCATTGCCGCCTACGGTATCAGAGGTATTCAAGACATGTGGACCCAAAACTATACCCCTCTCGCCGGCAGTCTTGCACTCTCGGCGCTGGCGGCCGCTCTTCCCGCCTTTGCGATGCTGTATTTGCTCGGTGTCCGGCGGCTTCCCGCCTGGAAGGCATCCGTCGCCGGGCTGGGCGCCGCGGTTGTCGTGGCGCTCGCCGTCTACCGCATGCCAGTGGTGCTGGTAGCCAGTTCGCTCGGCTTTGGCGCCACCTTCGGCCTGTTCCCCATCGGCTGGATCATTTTCAGCGCCATCTTGCTCTACCGCGTCGCGGTGGAGAGCGGGAAGTTCGAAATCATCAAGGATTCGCTCGGCGGCCTCACCCAGGACCGCCGCTTGCAGGCATTGCTGATCGCCTTCTGCTTCGGCGCCTTTCTGGAAAGCGCCGCGGGGTTTGGGGCGCCCGTGGCGGTGGCCGCCACCATGCTGATCGGGCTTGGGTTTTCGCCGTACTACGCAGCCAGCGTCTGTCTGCTGGCCAATACCGTGCCCGTGACTTTCGGTTCCATCGGGATTCCCATTGTCACTTTGAGCGCCGTGACCAACCTGCCGGTCAACAGCCTCAGCGGCGCTACGGCGCTGATAGTCTTGCCGGCTTCCCTGTTGCTGCCCGCGTATCTCGTCTATGTGATGGGCGGCCGGAAGGGTCTTGTGGGCGCGCTGCCGGCGGTAGTGGTCTGCGGCCTGCTCTGGGGCAGCGTGCAGTTCGCGATCGCCTGGTATGCCGGCCCGTATCTCGCCAGTATGGTGAGCGCGCTGGTAACCATGGTGGGGCTCGTCGTCCTGCTGCTTTTCTGGAAGCCCAAGGACCACTTTGTGCTCGAAAACGACCAGTCAGTGCGGATCGCCTCCAGGCGCCATCCTGCCAGCGCCGTGATCTGGGCCTGGAGTCCTTATGTGATGTTGGTGGTCATGGTGCTCCTGTGGGGCGCGTTCAAGACGGAGTTGAACAAGGTCTCGTTAGTCTTCCCGTGGCCGGGGCTCCATCGCATGGTAATGGAAATGGCCCCCGTCGTCCCATCCCCGACTCCCTACCCGGCGATTTACCGCTTCGACTGGCTGAGCGCCGCGGGCACCGCGGGCGTGCTCTCGGCACTGCTTTCCGCGGCCTTGCTGGGCTTGTCGCCGGCCAGGTTCGTCAAGGTTCTCCGGGGCACCTGCAAACAGGTCTTTCTGGCTGAAGTCGCCCTCGTCGCGGTCCTCGCGCTGGCGTACGTCATGAACTATTCCGGGGAAACCGGCACTCTCGGCCTGGTGTTTGCGGCTACCGGTGTGCTGTTCCCCTTCTTCAGCGCCGTGCTGGGAGGGCTGGGCGGGTTCCTGACGGGCTCGAACACCTCCGCCAACGCGCTGTTTGGCAATCTCCAGGTGGTGACGGCCACACGCCTGAACCTCAATCCGGTGCTGATGGCCGCTGCCAACTCCAATGGCGGCATGATGGCCAAGATGATCAGCCTACAGAGCATCGCCGTGGCGGCGACCGGCGCCGGCCTGCCGTCCTCCGACGAGGGAAAGTTATTCCGCTTCGCGCTCCGTCACAGCCTGCTGCTCACCGTGCTGGTGGCCCTGATTACGATGTTCCTGGCGTACGTCGAGCCGCAGTGGGTGCCGTAGAATGATCAAGCCCACAGCCGCGCACCGGGCCGCGACCCGCCATAGAGCGGCCATCATTCTGTGAGGTGAACACACGCTGGACGACCGGGCTGGTTTGGAGCGGCAGACCGCCGGTTATTTCAAAAGCCCGGCCTCCAAGGCCGCTGCGGACGAGAGCGATCTCGAAGACGCCCTGAGCGCGGCATCTCAGGAGATGGATTTTGACCAGCCATAAAGCTCCTCCCCGGCGCGGCAGGATCTGGACCGCGATGCTGGGGAACCTGCCGGTGCGCCATTGGGTCCTGGTAGTGCCGCTCGACTCCCGCAATGTAAGCGAACGAGTCGATTCCGTTCTGATCGTTCCGTTCGGCAGCCCAGGCGCGGACGGTCCCACGACCTTGCGATTCGAGCCCGGCGAGACGGGCCTGCCAGGGCCATCCTGGCTGAAGGGCCACTTCATTACCACGCTGAAGAAATCCCTTCTCGGAGAGCGTCTGCCGCGGCCGCTCTCGGCGGTGCGCATGCGGCAGGTCAGTCTGGCCATTCAGCGCGCATTTGATCCGAACTCGCCGCCTCGTGGAGTGTGACGCGCCCTGCGACGTGGTGGACGATGTCCCTTGGCTCAGCGCAGCGGGTTGCGCCACTTCAGGCCGCGGAACCGGGCAAAGTCGGTATCGGAGGAACACAGTTCCGCCCCGTGCTCGATCGCCAGCGCAGCCAGGTGCGCGTCGGATGTGAGATTTCCACCGGTGCCCAGAGGCCGGAGCAACTCGCGGAGAACCGCCAGGTGGCGCGGACCCGGATGGACGATAGTCGCCGACGCCCGATCCAGCCAGGAAGCCACCAGATCAAAGGCCGTGTCCACCGGCAGCGGGCGCCGGAACAAGCCCGGCCGGGTGGTGAGCCGGAGGAATGCGAGAAGAACAGTCCACGGAAAGCCGACGGTTTCCGGTTCGGACAAAGCCGATTCCAGCCAGAGCTTGGCTTTCCGGTTGAGCGGGGCGTCCTGGTTGACGGCGTATATCAGGAGGTTGGCGTCGAGAAGGATCATTTGCGCAACGTGAGCTTTCGGCTGAGTTCTTCGTCCTCTATTGAGCCGGCGACGGCCAGCGCCTTGTCCCAACGGAACTCTTGTCCCTCTCCCATGCGAAACGTCTTCTGAGTAAACTTCCGGGCGCGCTTGCGCTCTTTGCCGCGAAGCCCGATGCGTGCGGCTTCATTCAGGGCTTCCTTGAAGGAGATGGCCCGCTCCCTCATCGCGTCCCGGATCAACCGTTCCACATCGGGATCCAGGGTCACCGTCGTCCTCATGCTGCTATCATAGCATCACTTTCATTGCTGTCATGATGCCTTGTGGGGCAGCTTGGCAAACTGCGCGCGACCCCGGTTTACCGGCGCAACTGGCGGGCTGCCAGCCCGCCGCAGGTTGCCAACCTGCCCCACTCCTGCCCGCTTACTGCTTGTCGCTCTCGATGCGCATCCCGTAAAAGCTGCGGTAGACGAAGACCACGGAGACGACAAAGAATACCGCCGCCAGCGCGGTGGTGAAGGCGTTGCCCTGCTTGCCCGAAAGGTTCACGGCCAGCGAGACGGCCAGCAATCCGAACAGCGTGGTGAACTTGATGATGGGGTTGAGCGCCACCGAGCAGGTGTCCTTGAACGGATCGCCCACCGTGTCGCCCACTATGCAGGCGTCGTGCAGCGGCGTCCCCTTGGCGCGCAGCTCGGTCTCCACCACTTTCTTGGCGTTGTCCCAGGCGCCGCCGGCGTTGGCCATGAAGATGGCCTGGAACAGGCCGAAGAGCGCGATCGAGATCAGATAGCCCACGAAGAAGAAAGGCTCCAGGAAAGCGAACGCCAGGGTGGCGAAGAACACCACCAGGAAGATATTCAACATGCCTTTCTGCGCGTACTTCGTGCAGATCTCCACCACCCGTTTGGAGTCGGCCACGGAGGCTTTCTCGGCGGTCTCCAGATGGATGTGACGCTTGATGAACTCCACCGCGCGGTAGGCGCCCGTGGTGACCGCCTGCGCGCTGGCGCCGGTAAACCAGTAGATCACCGCGCCGCCCGCCATCAGGCCCAGCAGGAATGGCGCGTGCATCAGGGAGAGCTTGTCGATGTTCGCCGTCAGACCCTTGGTCAGGGCCACGATGGTCGAGAAAATCATGGTGGTGGCGCCCACCACGGCGGTGCCGATGAGCACCGGCTTGGAGGTGGCCTTGAAGGTGTTCCCCGCGCCATCGTTCTCTTCCAGGTTCTCCTTGGCCTTCTCGAATTGCGGCGTGAAGCCGAAGTTCTTCTGAATGTCCTGGGAGATGTTGGGAAGCGTTTCGATGGTGGACAGTTCGTAGATGGACTGCGCGTTGTCGGTGACCGGGCCGTAGCTATCCACCGCGATGGTGACCGGTCCCATGCCCAGGAAGCCGAAGGCCACCAGGCCGAAGGCGAAGACCGCCGGGGCCAGCATCAAGGCCGGCAGGAACATGGTGCTCATGAAGTAGCCGATGCTCATGAGGCCCATCATGGTGAAGCCCAGCCAGTAGGCGCTGAAGTTGCCGGCGACGAAACCGGAGAGGATGTTGAGCGATGCGCCGCCTTCCCGCGAGCTGGTGACGATTTCGCGTACGTGGCGCGAATTGGTGGAGGTGAAGACCTTGACAAACTCGGGGATCACCGCGCCGGCCAGCGTGCCGCAACTGATGACGGTGGCCAGCTTCCACCACATGGTATCGTCGCCGCCGAGGGTGGGAACCATGAACCTGCTGACGATGTAAGTGAGGACGATGGAGAGGATGGAGGTGAGCCAGACCAGCGTGGTGAGGGGCGCCTCGAAGTTCATCTTATCGGCCTGGCCGAAGCGCGCTTTGGCGATGGCGCCATTGACGAAGTAGCCGATGGCGGAAGAGATAATCATCATGACGCGCATGGAGAAGATCCAGACCAGCAGTTGCACCTGCACGGTCTCGCTGGGTACGGCCAGCAGGATGAAGGTGATGAGCGCCACGCCGGTGACGCCGTAGGTCTCGAACCCGTCGGCGGAGGGTCCCACCGAATCGCCCGCGTTGTCGCCCGTGCAATCCGCGATGACGCCGGGATTGCGCACGTCGTCTTCCTTGATCTTGAAGACGATCTTCATGAGGTCGGAGCCGATGTCGGCGATCTTGGTGAAGATGCCGCCGGCCACGCGCAGGGCCGCCGCGCCCAGCGATTCGCCGATGGCGAACCCGATGAAGCACGCGCCGGCCAGGTCGCCCGGAACGAACAGCAGGATGAAGAGCATGATGACCAGCTCCACCGAGACCAGCAGCATCCCGATGCTCATGCCGGCTTCGAGCGGGATGTGATAGCACTCATACGCCTTGCCTTTGAGAGCGGCGAAGGCCGTGCGCGAGTTGGCGAAGGTATTGACGCGCATGCCGAAGGCCGCCACCGAGAAACTGCCGGAGATGCCGATGACGCTGAACAGCAGGATGATGCCCACTTTGTAGGCTGCCAGGCCCTGCAACAACCCGAAATAGAAAATGATGATCACCGCGATGAAGCATTCCAGAACCGCCAGAAACTTCCCCTGGGTGGCCAGGTAGGTCTTGCAGGTTTCGTAGATCAGCTCCGAGACTTCGCGCATGGAGTCGTGGACCGGCATGTTGCGAAGGCGGACGTAAATGATGAGGCCGAAGACGAAGCCGAAGAAGCTGATCACCATTCCGCCCAGGAGCAGGCTGCTGCCGCTGATGCCGCCCAGGAAGGTGACGTTGCTGAGACTCGGAAGCTTGAGATTGGCTTCGCCGGCCTGTTCCTGGGCCATCAGGGGCGCGGAGAGCGCCAGAACGAAGAACGCGATTAGAGCGCGTAGAACCGAACCGGTTCGGGTCATTGAATCATTTCCTCCTAAAGGAATTGCCCGGCCTACCCACGACACCATTCTGCTGGCGGGGACCGGGACTGGGACGTTTTAGCCGAAAAAAACCGAATGTTCAGTATAAGAGATCGACATGTCGGAATTCAACGCGGGGAGCCCCGCCGGTTCCGGCGAGCTCAAGAAGGAAATCCAAATGGTGGCTGAAGGGTCGGTGCTCTGCGCCGCGGCCCCGCCGCGCGGCGCGGCCGCCGATGTCGCTCCCGACGGCTTCGCCCACCCGGTGTTCCGCGCCGGATTCGCGCTCGCCATACCGCTGCCCGGCGCTACCGAGGTGAGCTGATGCGCTATCGCCTCAAATGTCTGACCCCGCTGCTGGCCGGTGACGGCCGCAAGCTGAGCCCTATCGACTATATGGTCTGGAAAGACCACGTCAACGTGCTGGACCAGCGGCGCATTTTCCGGCTCCTCGCCAAGGGCCCGCGACTGGACAGTTATCTCGCGCAGCTCAAGAACGCCGAGAAGCTCGATTTCGCGCCGTGGGGCGGCTTCGCGCAGAATTTCGCCGGCCGCCGCATTCCGTTTGGAAACGCCGCCTATTCCACGTATTGGAATCGCGCCGCCGGCGAGAGCCTGCACATCCCCACCTTCGCCACGGGCGCCGCTGGGCTGTATCTCCCCGCAACCGCCATCAAGGGTGCGCTGCGCACGGGCATGGTGTTCGCGCACTGGCGCGACGGCATGTTACAGGACGTGCTGGCCCGCGTGAAGAGCGAACAGACCCAGAGGGTACCCCCGCGCCGTCCGGCCGAAATCGTGGAAGAGCAGGCGCTCGGCCCGGCGGGATCGAACCGCATGCGCTGCGTCGGCGCCGGAGATTCCGCGCCCATTGCAGTTTCGCGCTTCCAGATCTACCTGCTGCGCCCGGGCTTCGAATCTGCCATTCCCCAAGACGCGGCGCATTGTCTTCCTGAACAACAAGCCCGCCACGCTACCGGGTTGGGCGGAACTCAGCGTCGAGGGGTGAGGGTGAGGGGCCGGCGGCGGGCCGCGCTCTCGGGTCGCGGTTCGCGCCAGCCGGTTTCGGGCCATCCGGGTGACAGCCGGGCGATTCATTTTGCATCGCTCACCCCCGCGCAAACCGATTGTCATGACCGGGCCAGGGTCTCAGCCGTGGAAGCCATCGAGAAACGCCTCGGCAGAAAGCTGCGTATTCCGCTCCAAAAGTCGCCCGCAAAGCCGGTTCTTCGTAAGCCACCACGAACAAGTGGAAGCACAATCCGACGAACGCGCCATACTCAAGGAGGCGCATGTTTGCAAGAATCAGGCCTTGGCCCACAATCACGGCGATCACGGCGACGTACATTGGATTTCGAACATAACGGTACAATCCTGTGATGACGAGATGACGCGTCGGGAAAACAGGCGCGGGCGTACCTAGCCCTTGGATGGCAAAACGGGCAAATGAATCGATTAGGACCATAGTTCCCGCGGCGAGCAGCACGCCTCCAATAACCCGTAGAGGGAGCCGCCAAATCGCAGGGCTTTCAAGACGCCACCGAGAGATCCACCAAGGCACGAGACCGGCCACAGTACCTGGGGCAAGCACGAAAAAGAGCGCAGATCCGAGGATTGCAAGGACTCGCCTCATGTGGCTCCTACACTGTATCGGCAGATACGACGCAACCGCGCCGAGAGTTCCACGGCCTATTCGGCAGGCGAGAATTACCCGCACGGACGGCGCCGTGTTTACGGTCCCGATTCCAGTTTGTGGATTGTCGTTTGGAAGATGCCCGGCCGGCAACTTCATTCCGCTGCCGGAACCGGGTCTGCGCAACCGGTTGAAAATGCGATGGCTTCCGGTTTTGGCTTACCGGGGAGTGGCTGGATGACCCCCGGGGGAATGGAGCGGCTGGAAAAACGCTTGCAACGGAGGCGGTTCGGTGTATAGTAGGGGAGTTTAGGATGCCGAGATGGAAATTCCGGTGCAACCTTAAGGAGGAATATCCGTGAGAACTGCTGTGCTTACGTCCATGGCGTTGCTGCTCCTTGGTGTGTCCGCGGCGGCAGCGGCCGATATCAGCGGCAAGTGGGCCGCCCAGGTTCCGGGGCCAAATCACCTTCTTTTGGAGCCAACCTTCACCTTCAAGGTGGACGGCGCCAAGCTGACCGGCACTATGACCTTTCCGCTGGGCGACCAGGTTTTCCGCCTGGAGATCACGGAAGGAAAGGTCGGCGGCGATGACGTTTCCTTCGTGGTGGTCGGAAAAATGGGGAACGCGGAGATCAAGTGGAGTTTCACCGGCAAGGTCGCGGGCGACAAGATCGAATTCACGATGGAGATGCAGGGCGGCCCGGGAGGCAGCGCTCCGGGTGAGTATGAGGTTACGGCGAAGAGGGCCGGCTCTTAGCCGCGATTTGGGCCAGCGTCGTAAGAAACCGAGGTGACTATGAAAACAAGGCAGCAAATCAGCCGGAGAGAGTTCGTTGGCGCCGGAGTGGCGGCGACCGGCGCGGCGGCTTTCGGGATGACTCCCGCGGCGAGCTCGGCGGTGGAAAGCAGCATCCCGAGTTTTAACGCTCAGATGGAATACCGCCGGTTGGGCAAGACCGGGCTCATGGTCTCGGCTGTCGGCCTTGGCGGCCATTGGAAACGGGTCCAGGCGGTGGTGGGAGGCGGCCCGCGTTACACGGCCGACAGTGCGGACTTCATGAAGAATCGCGCCGACGTGGTGGATCGATGCATGGCGGTGGGCATCAATCACCTCGACACGGTGGATGGCAACGAAGTACAGGTCTACGCGAAATTGCTAAAAGGGGAGCGGCGCAAGGGCATGTATTTCGGCTATGGCTGGCCGCAGAAGGAACCCCGGGTTCCGCAATTCCAAAAGGCCAAGGCGCTGATGAAGGGTCTCGACGAGAACCTGCAGGCGACCGGCCTCGAGTACATCGATTGGTGGCGGCTGACCGCGTACGAAAACGGGGGCGAGCACACGTTTCACGAAGCCGAAGAGATGGTCGCCGCGCTCGATCAGGCCAAACGGCAGGGCAAGACGAGATTCACCGGCATTACCTCGCACGACCACCAGTGGCTGAAGATGATGATCGAGCAATACCCTGCCCAGATGGATGTGGTGCTGTTCCCGTACACCTCGGATTCGAAAGTGCTGCCGCAGGACAGCCTGCTCGACACCATCCGGAAATACGATGCCGGTGTGCTCGGGATCAAGCCCTTTGCCAGCAACTCGCTTTTCAAGGGCGACGGTTCCGCCGGCAGCCCGTACGCCGAAGAAGATTCCCAGCTTGCGCGCATGGCGATACGCTACATTCTGCTGAATCCGGCGATCACCGCGCCGATACCGGGGCTGATCAGCGTCGCCCAGGTGGAGAACATGGCGAAAGCGGTGCGGGAGCGGCGGGAACTGGACATGAAGGAATCGGCCGGCCTGCGGCAGGCCAACCAGGAGATGTGGGCGAGGCTGCCGGAAAACTATCAGTGGCTAAAGAAATGGGAGTACGTCTAGCGCACATTTCCGCATACGTCGCCGTGGCGGCTTTCTTCGTTGCGCCAGCCACGGCGCGAGCCGCCGGCAATGATCGCTGTCTGGTTTGCCACGTCAACTTCAAGACCGAGGAACTGGCGGCGAACCACCTGAAACAGGACATTGGTTGCGAGCAATGTCACGGCAGCTCGAACGCGCATTGCAGCGATGAAGACAACGTCACAGCGCCCGACAAAATGTACCCCCGGTCCAAGATCGCGGCGTCATGCGCGGAGTGCCATCCGAAACACAAAGAGAGCGTCCCAGCCGCCGATATGAAGGCGAAGGTTTGTACCGACTGCCACGGCAAACACCGTCTCGCGGTCCGTACCCGCGTATGGGACAAGGAGACCGGCAAGCTGGTCAAGGAGAACTGAACCCGGATAGCCAAACCTGGCGGGCATGTTGTTGGCGCACCGGCGCGGCGGCATGTTCGAGGACCCGCCGGCCCGCGTGAGGGGCGAACGGACCCAGAGGGGACCCCCGCGAAGTGCCGCCGAAAGCGTGGAAGAGCAGGCGGCCGGCTGGAAGCAGAGCCTGTGCGGCGCGGTGAACGGCGCGCGTCACGAGGAGAGCACTCCGGCGTTCGCCGGAATGGCAGTTCCCGGCACCACGTTCGAGGACGATTGGCAAGAGAAGACGCTCTTCCTCATCACCGGTAGCGGTACAACTTAATCTTCTGGATGGTGTAGCGGTCGCCCGGGAACCAGAGGCCCCGCCAGTCCGGCGTCTCGTCGCCGTTGAGCCGGCGTCCGGGGACCCAGCGGCCGTCGACGTATTGGCCTTCCTCGACCGTGGCCAGTCCCACGCTTTGAGCCGCGTCCGTGGCCGACTCGAAGTAGACGCTCTCGCTTCGGCCCACAATCGCGTAGTCGTCCGGGCCTAATTGGATGAACAGGCCGGCCACGCGGTCCACCGGGGGAGCCACGGGCGCATTGGGGTCCTGACTGCGCAGCGCGTAGCGGGCCTCGATGGTGTAGTCGCCCAGCCGCACCTTGGACCTGGGGGTCTCCTTATCCACCAGCACCGCCGCCGCCTTTCCGAGGCCCTGCCTTTCCAGGATCAGCGGAGCTACCTGCGCCAGCACCTGGTAGCCTTTGCCCAGCTCGCCCTCCGGGGACACCAACCGGTCGATGCCGAACGGCGAGTAGCCGATGGCGTCATACTTAGCGGCGGCCGCCATGGCGTGAGCGACGCCGCGCGCGTCTCCCCTCGACTCGGGGATGAACAGCGGATTGCCGGATTGCCTGTACCAGGTGCACCAATCGTCGAAATTCGGGACGTGGACGTCCGGCGAGAGTATGTCGATGGCCGGTCCGCCGGCCCGCCAGGCATCCATCACCCAGGGCAGCGGACCGCCGCTCGGATAGCTGCCGGGCTTCTCCTTGTCGTTCTGGCGCAGCCAGGTATTCACAAACATCGGCAGCGGATATTCGGCTCTCCCGGCCGCCGCGACATGGCCGATGTAACGGGCGTAGTTCCACGCCATGAACAACTCGTCGGTTTCAACGCCGGCGCCGAAGACCTCTTCCCAACTTCCGGCCGTCTTGAAACAGGCGGCTTCCCAACGCTTGCGCAGCTCGGGAATCAGAGTGTCTTTGTGCTTCTGGAGGTAGTCTATAAAGTCCTTCGGCACCGGCCCCGCGAACGCCTGGTTGGCCACCGGCGAATGGTCGCGCGACGGGCCCACCACTCCCACTTCGTTCTCGACCTGAATCATGAGGACCGTGTGCGCGTCTCCGTCCACCTCGCGGATGTGCCGCATCAGCGCGGCAAACGCGCGCGCATCGGCGTCGCGGTTGGCGTCGCTCAGCGTGGTCAAGGTGGGCAGTCCCTTGCCCTTCTCGTCCTGGATGATGGGAAACCGCTGCTGGTTGGTCTTGACCCACACCGGCTGGTAGGTGGACTTGCCGTTCTTCCAGCTTCCGAACCAGATGACGATCAGGCGCAGGTTGTAGAGCCGGGCATCCTGAATCAGCCCGTCCACCAAACTGAAGTCGAAGCGGCCTTCCTGGGGCTCCATCAACTCCCAGGACACCGTTGCCAGCACGGTGTTGAGGTTAGCGGCCGCGATCTTGGGCCAGAGCGGCCGCATGTACTCCATGCTGGAGGCGCTGGAGTTGTTCAATTCCGCGCCCAGGACCAGGTACGGTTTGCCCTCCACGATCAATTGCGTGGCGGTTCCCTGCTTTTCGAGGTGCGGGAGTTTGCTCGAGGGCTTGGCCTGCGGGAAGGCTGCCGTGGACGAAAGCGATATCAGGATGGTCGTGGCGACAAGAGTTCTGAGCTTCATTGGTTCACGAAAGTATAGCTCTATTCATGAACCGGCGGGCGCGCCTGGTTCGACGGGCTGGCGCCGGGGGAAGCGGTCCTGTGCCGCTTCGTGCAGTTGGCGTTGGTGCGTCTGCTGTGGAATCGGACGATTATGGGGAAGTATGCCGTTTCCGCTTCGGCGGCATGGGACCTGATTGCAGAGCTGATCGAGGACGAGCGCCTGGAGTTCGCGGCCGAATCGCCGCTTGTCGATGCTGTGTTCCCGAAACTGCTGAGGTACGCGGCGCCCACCAACAAACTCGCGGGAGACGCATATCTGGCGGCGTTTTCGATCGCCGGGCAAATGCGGCTGACCACCGTCGACAGGGGCTTCCAGCAGTTCCGCGACGTAGACCTCCAGTTGCTTTCCCTTTGATCCAGTGCACCGGCCGCGCTTCATGGCTTCCACCGCGTGTCGATCCACGTGTTGAACGCCAATCGCGCTGGCCAGCGTGCGCGATCCGGGCTACGCCAGGCCGCTGCCAAGAACCGCGTCCGGTTCCGGCGCGCTCTGAAACTCCTCCAACGTCCGCAGCAACAGTTCGCGCCGGATGGGTGCTGCCGTCCTCAAAGATAAGTTGCGTCTCCCGGCTGTGAAAATAGTCGAGGCTGGCTTGAACCCGGTTGCCCTGATAAACCACTTGCAAGTCCAGGGTCCCCACCTTCTCGGGAACCAGGTTGGGGTCCCCTTTCAGCCCGGGGTGATTCAGCCCCGTTTCATCCAGGCTGGGAGCGCGGAACGCACCGCCGTACAGCGCCTTGATCGTGAAGTGGGCGGCCGGATTCCATAGGATGCCGGCTCGCGGGACGACGTTCAAAGCGATGCTGCCGATCTTATTCGCCTGCAACCCGCCAATCAGCTTCAGATCGCCGGTCAGCCTATGCTCGTGCTGGATGTAGAATCCGGCTCCCCACCGTTGCGCGTCTTCGTCGACCAGGGTCGGTTGCTCGCCATAGTACAGCTCCGTGCCCCGGATGCGGTTGATCACGGTTCCAAACGTCAGCCGGTCGCGCTCCGAGAAAGTCACGAAGTTGGTCCACTCGAAATCCGCTTCATTCGCGTCTCTGTGAGCTTCGGGATACTCCGGCGCGTCCAGCTCGGTTCGAGTGTAGTCGAGATTGAAGGTCATCTCCCATTTGGGGGCCGCTTTCAGAGAGTACCCAAGGTCGCCAAATCCCCTCTTCGATCGCACGTCCCCCACGATTCCTCTGACGAATGAAGCGTCCTCCACGGCCGTGTAAGAGGACATGAGACTGAAGCCCTTGTAGTTGACGCCGAGGTACGCCCCTTCGCCATCGTCCCTTAGCGTGGCACTCTGCAAGTAAGCCAGGTTGGAAGGGTTATGGAAACTCTGGAACACGGCGCCCCACTGTGGCATCTGATGATACTGGGCCCCCTCCACTACATTGAGACCGTTTCGCTCGAAGAGGATCTCTTCGGAGGCCGCCGCCTCACCCGCGCCGCCACCGGCCGCACTGGCATGAAAGCCATCGCCCTCGGCCTTATGAGAATATGCCCCGAGTCGGTGCGGGTCTGGTCACCCCGCGCGGCTATGATGCTGCGATCGGCGAAAAAGGCGCTGCTGCCGGTAAGACCCGCTACGCGCTCCAGGATCTCCAACAGCGTGACGCCGCCAAACCGGCGCAACTCGTCCCTGGTCACCACGGACATATCGCTGGGCGCGCCGGAGAGCTTCTCGGAGAACTTGGACGCCGTCGTCACCTTGATGTTCGACAGCGCGTCGAGATCCATTGAGAACACCCGGCTTGCTCCGCCCTGCGGCTGGGGGCCGTCCGGCGGTTGTTGGCCGAAACCCGCTGTCGCTGTCAACCACAGCGCAGCGAGGCCTGTGAACCGAAATCGACTACTTGCCACGTAGGTATCCACCTCCTGTATCCTTATCGGCGGAGAGCCCGTTTTACTTGATAGGAGGCGGCCGGGACGCCGGCGGAACGGCGACGAGACTCCGGACGGTTCATTCCGCCGAGAGAATCTCGTCGACCGTGGCGGTAATTTGCGTGGGGCTGAATGGTTTCTGGAGGAAGGCCACGCCGGGATCGAGAATGCCCTGGCGCATGGTTTCATTCGGCGCGTAGCCGGAGATGAACAGGACGCGAAGGCCTTCCCGGCGCGCGATCAGGCGCGCAGCCAATTCACTGCCGGACATTCCGGGCATCACCACGTCGGTGATGAGCAGATCGATGGAGCGCACCTGCGAATCCGGCAGGGCCAATGCCTGCGGACCGCTGCCCGCCTCAATGACGTGGTAGCCGGACGACCGCAAGACGCGCCGGATGAGATTGCGCACAGACGCTTGATCTTCCACCAGCAGGATGGTGCCCTGTCCGGATCGAGAACGTTCCACGACGGGGATAGAGGGTAGCTGCCCCGCTTCGGCATCGACCCGGGGGAAGTACACGGTGAAGGCCGATCCCGCGCCGGGTTCGCTGCGGACCGCGATGGCGCCCCCGCTCTGCTTGACGATCCCGTAGACCATCGCCAGGCCGAGACCGGTTCCCTTGCCGAGTTCCTTGGTGGTGAAGAACGGTTCGAAAATGCGCGCACGCGTGCGTTCATCCATGCCCACCCCGGTATCGGTGACGGCGAGCGAAACGTAGGCGCCGGGGGCGATATCCCGGTCGGGTTCACCCGCGGCGGGCTCCAGGTCCAGGTTGGCCGTCTCAATGCGGATCTTGCCTCCATCTGGCATGGCATCGCGGGCGTTTGCGACGAGGTTCATCAGAACCTGGCCGACCTGCCCGGTGTCGGCCATGGCCGCGCCGAGCCCGGGGGCCAGCACGGTGGCGAGCTCGATGTTCTCGGGCACGAGGCAACGGAGCATGGTTTCCATGGAGGAGACGATCTGGTTCAACGAGACGGGGCTCGGCGAGAGGATCTGTTGCCGGCCGAATGCGAGTAACTGGCGGGTGAGCGTGGCGGCGCGCTCGCCGGCCCGGCGCGCGTCGACGAGGCCCTCGCGGCCGGGATCGTCCGGGGCCAGGCGCGAGAGCAGCAGGTCGCAATACCCATTGATTACGGTGAGATAGTTGTTGAAGTCGTGGGCCACGCCGCCGGCGAGCCTCCCGATACTCTCGAGTTTCTGGGACTGAAGCAGTTGCCATTCCAAGCGCTCGCGAGCGGCCTCGGCCTCTTTGCGTTTGGTGATGTCGATGCCAAACCCGACCAGGTAAGCCACGCCGTCCAATTCCATCCGCCGGCCGGTGAAGTAGAAGTGGCGCAATTCCTGGCCCCGGCCCACAAAGCCGCGGGCTTCGACCTCGGCGCTTCCAGTGGCGAAGGCGGCATCGATGCCGTCCACAACCCGTTGGCGGTCCTCGGGGTAGAATGTGGCGAGCGCATCGCGCTGGGCGATCTGCTCCGGAGGCACATCGAGAAGAGTCTCCAGATTCCTGTTCCATCTGACGTACTTCCCCTGGCGGTCCAGCACGAAGAAGACGCCGGGAATGGCGTCGATGACACTCGCGGAGAACTCCCGTGCGCGGCGGAGCGCACGATCGGCTTCCTTTCGCTCGGTGATATCGTGCACGATCGCGACGCACCCGGCGATGGCGCCATCGCCCGCGCGCAAGGGCGCCCCCGTCAGTCGGGCGGACCGCTCCGACCCGTCGCGCACCAGGATCTGGCATTCGAGACTGGTCGGCCGGCCTTCTTCGAGCGTCGGGAGAGTCTCAGCGAGAACACGTTCCCGGTCGGCGGGCGCGATCAACATCACGGCATTCTCCCCGATGAGTTCGGCGGCGTTGGCGTACCCGTGGATTTCAGCGGCGCGGCGATTGCACGTCAGGATCGTTCGCGACAAATCGCAGGAGACAATCCCGTCCGGTGTGGCCTCCACCAGGGTGCGATAGCGTTCCTCGCTGTCCCGCAAGCTCTCGGTGGCGGCGGTCAGCGCCTGCGAAGCCAGCAGAATCATGCCGGTGACGACGCCAAACGGCAGAATGGTGGCAATCGCGCCAAGAATGACGGGATACCCGGTCAGGTACGGCGCAATCCCCAGGGCGGCGATGGCGTGCGCCACATAGTAAAGGGCATAGAGGGCGCTGAACAAAGCCGTCACCCGGCCGCCTGCCGTATGAGCGAGATAGTGCCCCCGCCAGAACGCGCTGGTGAACCAAACGCTGGCCACCGCGCCCAGAATTTGCCTCTCGAACCTGAGGCTGCGCGCCATTTTCGGGGGATCGCCGGCGATCCCGACCGTCACCAGGCACAAGACGACCAAGCCTGCCAGTATCCCGGCCAGCAGGAACATTTGCCGGCGCCGGCTGGGTATGGGTGGCTTCAAGCTGAGGGCCGCCAGGATAATCAGGGGGAACTGGGGCATCCCGAGCAGGTACGGAATGGGCGATGTGATGAGGTCTCCGGAGGAGGGGGCGCGCATCGCCAGTTGCAAAGCCAGGGCCAGTCCCAGCACCGCGAAGGAAAGAGACCAGAAACGGAGAAACGGCTCGCGATAGACGCGCCAGTAGACCAATTGCAGGATGAGCGCGAGCCAGATGGTGCCGCCCACCTGAACCCACAAGAGCGTTATGAAGACATCCGACATGGAACCCCCAGTCTACAACCATGCGCCGGAGAGTTTACACACTGGATGTTGAGGCGCCCGATCGCAGCCAGCCAGTGGCATAATCGAATCAGGATCCGCCACACTCCATCGCCAAGGAGAAACCAACATGACCCTCGACGAACGCCTCGAAGCACTCACCATGAACCTGGAGTTGGCTGCCCGCGGTATCGAAACCCTCAAGACCCTCGCCCAACAGGACGGCGAGAACATCCGCGCCCTCGCGCGTATCGCCGAAATCCACGACAGGCGCATCAGCCACCTGGAAGACCAGCACTAGGCATCAAGCACGCGGATCGGCGCCAGGGAGACTAACCGCTCATAGAGCCGGGTTCCGCCTCTTCCGTCACCTCAAAGCCGTGCTCGGCGATGCCCGTGAACAGGGTCTCGGATTCGTGGCCGTGGAGGCGGAAGATCTGGCGCACCAGGTCGCAGACGCTCTCGTAGCCGCGCTCGAAAAAGACCAGGATCGACGGGCCGGCGCCGCTCAGCGCGCATCCCAGCAGGCCGGGCGCGCGCAGCTTCAGAATCTCGTGCAGGCCGGGCACCAGCGCCTCACGGTAGGGCTGGTGAAAACGGTCCTCCAGCGCGGCCGGAAAGGCGTTGATGGCGCCGGCCGCCAAGGCCGCAATCAGCAGCGACGCGCGCTGCACGTTGAAGACGGCGTCTTCGCGGCTGTAGCCGGCTGGCAGCACCGCCCGCGCCTTCACCGTGGGCAGGTCGAAATCGGGCACCACCACGGCCAGGCCGAAGCGCCGCGGCAGGTCGAGGCGCACGGCCCGCGTCACCCCGCCGGAATCGATGGCGCTGGCCACAATCGAGCCTAGCGCGCAGGGCGCCACGTTATCGGGGTGGCCTTCCAGGCGCGCGGCTTCGTCCAGAATGCGCAGCGGCTTCCATCCCAGGTCCAACAACTGGTCGGCAATGATGACCCCGGTGGTGAGCGCCGCCGCGCTCGATCCCATCCCCTTGCCGAGCGGGATGTCGTTTTGAATTTGCAGCTCGATGGGCGGGATTTCGGCGCCGTGGTTCCGGGCCACCGTCACCGCCGTCTGCCAGATCAGGTTGTCGGGACCGGTCGAAATGCCCGCGGCATCGCGCCCCTCGACCCGGATGGCGAGAGCGCCGCTCGGCCGGAAGTGGCACGTCAGGTACACTCCCAGAGCCAGCCCCAGAGAGTCGAACCCCGGCCCCAGATTGGCGCTAGAGGCCGGTACCCGTACTGTGAACCACGACATTTACTTCCGTTCCGCCGCCGCAATTCGCGCTTTCGCGCGTTCCATGGCCGCCAGCGCCGCGGCCGGGTCCTCGCCGCCAGTCTCGCCCTGAGCGCGCTGAAGAGCCGCCCGGGCGCGGGCCGCGTCGATATCTTCGGCACGCTCCGCCACATCCGCCAGCACGCGCACGTGGCCGGGCAGCACTTCCAGAAATCCGCCGGCCACGGCCAGATACCGCCGCTGGCCGCCGGCGACATAATCCAGCACACCACTTCCTAACTGGCTGAGCAAGGCCGCGTGGCCGGGCAGAATCCCCATGTAGCCGTTCTTGCCGGGCACCTGCACCTCGGTCGCCTGCTCGCGCACCAACAGGCGCTCGGGCGTGGCCACTTCCAGTTCGAAAGAGTCCGGCATGGTCAGGCCTTCTCCAGCGCCTCGGCGCTCTCCAGCACTTCCTCGATGGTCCCTACCATGTAGAACGCCTGCTCGGGAACGTCGTCGTGCTTGCCGTCCACAATCTCGCGGAAGCCGCGGATGGTATCGGCCAGTTTCACGTAACGGCCCGGCACCCCGGTGAACTGCTCGGCCACGTGGAAGGGTTGCGAGAGGAATTTCTGGATCTTGCGGGCGCGCGCCACGGTGAGCTTGTCTTCGTCGGAAAGCTCGTCGATGCCCAGAATGGCGATGATGTCTTGCAGGTCTTTGTACCGCTGGAGAACGCTCTTCACGGCCGACGCCGTGTCGTAGTGGTCGTGGCCGATGACGCGCGGGTCCAGAATGCGCGAAGTCGAAGCCAGCGGGTCGACGGCCGGATAGATGCCCAGCTCGGAGATGGCGCGCGAGAGGTTGGTGGTGGCGTCGAGATGCGCGAAGGCGGTGGCCGGCGCGGGGTCGGTGTAGTCGTCCGCGGGCACGTAAATCGCCTGCACCGACGTAATGGAGCCGTTCTTGGTGGAGGTGATGCGCTCCTGCAACTCGCCCATTTCGGTGGCCAGGTTGGGCTGGTATCCCACCGCCGAGGGCATGCGGCCCAGCAGCGCCGATACTTCCGAGCCGGCCTGCGTGAAACGGAAAATGTTGTCGATGAACAGCAGCACATCCTGGTGTTCTTCGTCGCGGAAATACTCGGCCACGGTGAGGCCGGTGAGACCCACCCGCAGGCGCGCTCCCGGCGGCTCGGTCATCTGGCCGTAGATCAGGGCGCACTTGGACTTGGTCCAGTCGTGCGGGTCGATGACGCCCGATTCCTGCATCTCGAGCCACAGGTCGTTGCCTTCGCGCGTGCGCTCGCCCACCCCGGAGAAGACCGACACGCCGCCGTGCTTCTGGGCGATGTTGTTGATCAGCTCCATGATGATGACGGTCTTGCCCACGCCCGCGCCGCCGAACAGCCCGATCTTGCCGCCGCGCAGGTAGGGTTCCAGCAGGTCGATCACCTTGACGCCGGTCTCGAACATTTCGAGGCGCGTCGACTGGTCTTCGAAGGAGGGCGAGGGGCGGTGAATGGGGTACTTCAGCTTGGTCGACACCGGGCCCATGTTGTCCACCGGCTCGCCGATGACGTTGAGCACGCGGCCCAGCGTCTCCTTGCCGACGGGCACCATCACCGGATGGCCCAGGCTCTCGGCCTTCATGCCGCGCACCAGGCCCTCGGTGGGCTGGAGCGCGATAGTGCGCACGCGGCCCTCGCCGATGTGCTGCTCCACCTCGCAGATGATATCGATGGGGGTGGGCCCTTCGAATCCCTCGCTGGTGATGCGGATGGCGGTGTAGACCAGGGGGATGTGGCCCTCGGGGAACTCGCAGTCCACGGCCGGTCCGGCCACCTGCACCACCTTGCCGATCAGAGTCGCGTCAGTCATTGCCGCCTTGCCGATCAGAATCGCGTCAGTCGTTGCCATAATATCCTTATTCCGCGGCCGCGGCGCCGCTCACCACCTCGATGATCTCCTTGGTGATGCTGGCCTGGCGCACGCGGTTCATATACAATGTCAGCCTGTCGATCATGTCGGCGGCGTTGGAAGTGGCCGCCTCCATGGCGGTCATGCGCGCGGCATGTTCGGCGGCGGCCGATTCCAGCAGCGCGCGGTAGAACTCCATTTCCACGCACTTGGGCAGCAACTCGTTCAGAATTTCGGCCGCCGGCTGCTCCAGAATATAATCCACGGGATCCGATTGCTCCGGCATCCCCAGGGGCAGCACGCGCGCCAGTGTGAGCGTCTGCGCCACCATGCTCTTGAACTCGTTGTAGAGCAAGTAGACCGCATCCGTCTCGCCATTGCGGAACATCTCGATGGCTTTGCGCGCGATGGCCGCCGTGTCCCTGTACACCACCTTGGCCGCCAGGCCGATGTGCTCGCCCGATATGGCGGCGCCGCGCTTGCGGAAGAAATCGCGCCCTTTGCGGCCGATCAGCTCCAGTGTCACCGAAGCCCCGCCATGCTCCGCGAAGAACCGCTGCGCTCCTTTGATGAGGTTGGTGTTGAACGCTCCGGCGAGCCCTTTGTCGCCGGTAACCAGCACCAGCAGAATGCGCTCGACCGGGCGCTGCGCCAACAGCGGGTTCTCGACCGCCGGCTCGTCCGCCTCCTCCGAGGCTGCCGCCGCGGCCACGTCCGCCAGCACCTTACGCAGCAGGGCCGCGTACGGACGCGCCGCAATCACCCGGTCCTGGGCGCGGCGCAGTTTGGCCGCCGAGACCATCTTCATGGCCTTGGTGATCTGCTGCGTGTTTTTGACCGAGCGGATGCGCCGCCGGATGTCGATGAGGCTAGGCATGTGCGGCTACCGCAGGTTGGTCCGCCACAAAGCGGGCTTTGAACTCCTCGATGACAGTTTTCAAGTTGGCGCGCAGGGCGTCGTCCAGAACTTTCTTGGTGCGGATTTCCTCCCACAGCCCGCGGTGCGCGTTGTCCACAAACCGGTATAGCTCCTCTTCGAACTTCCGGCACTGCTCCAGCGGCAGATCGTCCAGGTAGCCGTTGGTTCCGGCGAAAATGATGGCAACCTGCTTTTCCACGGGCAACGGCTGGTACTGGTCCTGCTTCAGAATCTCGACCATGTGCCGGCCGCGGTTGAGCTGCGCCAGCGAGGCCTTGTCGAGATCGGAACCGAATTGCGCGAAGGCCGCCAGCTCGCGGTATTGGGCCAGGTCCAGGCGCAGGCGGCCGGCAATCTGCTTCATGGCCTTGATCTGGGCGTTGCCGCCCACGCGGCTCACGGAGATGCCCACGTTGATGGCCGGGCGCACGTTGGAGTTGAACAAATCGGCTTCCAGGTAAATCTGCCCGTCGGTGATGGAAATGACGTTGGTGGGGATGTAGGCGGAGACGTTGCCGGCCTGGGTTTCGATGAACGGCAGCGCGGTCAGCGATCCGCCGCCGTTTTCGTCGTTGAGCTTGGCGGCGCGCTCGAGCAGCCGGCTGTGCAGGTAGAACACGTCGCCGGGGTAGGCCTCGCGCCCCGGCGGGCGCCGCAGCAGCAGCGAGATTTCGCGATAGGAGGCGGCGTGCTTGGAGAGGTCGTCGTAGACGCACAGGGCGTGGCGCTTGCGGTCGCGGAAGTACTCGCCCATGGCGCAGCCCGCGAAGGGGGCGATGTACTGCATGGGGGCCGGGTCGGAAGCCGACGCGCACACCACGATGCTGTATTCCATGGCGCCGTTGTCTTCCAGGGTCTTCACCACCTGGGCCACGGTGGAGCGCTTCTGCCCGATGGCCACGTAGATGCAGATTACGTCGCCGCCCTTCTGGTTGATGATGGTGTCGAGGGCGATGGCGGTTTTGCCGGTCTGGCGGTCGCCGATGATCAGCTCGCGCTGGCCGCGCCCTATGGGAATCATGGCATCGATGGCCTTGATGCCGGTCTGCATGGGCTCTTTCACGGGCCGCCGCGCCACCACGCCCGGCGCCTGGCGCTCGATGGTGTTGAACTCGGTGGTGAGGATGGGGCCTTTGTCGTCGATGGGCCGGCCCAGCGCGTCCACCACGCGGCCGATCAGCGCATCGCCCACCGGGACCGACATGATGCGGCGGGTGCGCCGCACTTCGTCGCCCTCCTTGATTTCCGTATAGTCGCCGAGCAGCACGGAGCCGACCTGGTCTTCCTCCAGGTTCATGGCGATACCGGCCACGTCGTGCGGGAATTCGATGAGCTCGCCGGCCATGACCTTTTCGAGGCCATGGATTCTGGCGATGCCGTCGCCCACGGAGATGACCGAGCCGATCTCCGATACGTCGATGACCCCTTCGTAGTTTTCAATCTCCTGGCGGAGGATACTGGTGATTTCGTCCGCTCGAATATGAGCCATAAATCCTTTCGATCAGGTTTCGGCGCCGAGGCGGCGTCCCAGCGACGCCAGTTGCCCGCGCACCGAACCGTCGTAAACCGTGGAGCCGATCCGTGCCACCACGCCGCCGATCAGGCGTTCGTCGACCGTAAACCGCATGCGGATACGCCTGCCCGTGAGCCGCTCCAGCACGGAGGCCAGCGCGGCGCGTTGCGGCTGGGCCATTTCGCGCGCGGCGGCGACTTCAGCGCGGGAGAAGCCCAGGCGATCGTCCACAATCAACTCGAAGCTGTCGAGAATGCCGGGTAGCGCGACGATGCGGCGGTGATCGATGAGCACGTAGAGGAAATTCCGCGAGATGCGGGAGAGCTGCAAGATCTCCGCGATGCGCGCCACCACCGCCCTTTTTCGGGCGGCCGGCACCGCCGGGGTGGCGAGGGCGTTCTGCAATTCGGTGGAGGCCGCGAGGGCCGCCGCGAAAGCGCGCAGCTCGGAGACGGCATCCTGGGGACGGAGCGGAGAGCCGCCGGCGGTGACCACGTCCGCAAGCGCATGGGCGTATCTGGCGGCTACGGCGGTGAGTGTCATTTCAGATCGCGGACAAAACCGCGCACCAAGGCATCCTGCGTGTCCGGCGTCATGCGGGCGCGGATTTTTTGTTCCGCCAGCCCGACCGACAGCTCGGCGCAGTAGCGCTTCAATTCCAGGCGGGCGGCTTTGCCGGCGGCCGCGATTTCCTGTTCGGCCTGCGCCTGGGTCTTGGCGATTTCCGCCGCCGTGTGCCGCCCGAAACGCCCGGTTTCCGCCTCTTCTTCCTTGCCGGAGGCGGCGCGCAGAGCGGCGATCTCGGCCTCGAGGTTGGCCAGCCGCCGGTCCACTTCGGCCGCGCGCGCTTCGGCCTGGCTGCGCGCTTCGCCCGCGTCGACGATGTCCTGGCGGATCTTCATGGATCGCGTGGCGAAGAACGGGCCGCCCTTCTTGCCGATCAAGTAGCCCAGGCCGCCCGCCAGCACCACGAAATTTGCCCACTTCCAGATTTGCAGGCCGCCGCCTTCCTGGTCTTCGGCGAAAATGGGGGCGGCCGTGAAACAAACCAGCAGAGCCAGCGTGGCGAAGCGCTTCATGCGGCGCTTCCCCGGAGGATGGAATCGGCAATCTGGTTGGCCAGCAGCACGCTATCGCGCGCGAGAGCGGCCTTGGCGGCTTCCACGTCGCCGGCGAGCTGGGTTTTGGCCTCAGCGACGGCTGCTTCGGCGTGGCGCCGGGCCGCCGCCAGTTCCGTCATCTCGCTTTCCTGCAGCCGCTGGTGCGCCTGCTCCTGGGCCTGGTAGATTTCCGTCCGCGCGGCGCGCATGGCGGCTGCGTATTCGGCGGTCCTGGCGGCGGCGCGCTGGAGGCTCTCGGCGGCCAGCTTGCGTGCCCCTTCGGTGGCGTCATACCGCTGGCGCAGCACCTTTCGCATCGGGTTGAAAAAGACGCCCTTCAAGTAGAAGTGGAGCAGAACCACGAGCAGAAATGTGGGGATCGCTTTCAGCAGTATTCCGCCCAGGGCTTGCAGCATGGCATCCATGATTTATAAGGAGAGACCGATGACAGTCTTTACTAGCAGAACAGGTTAACACCGTGCGAAAAGGCCCGTCAACCGCGGGGGAGTGGCAGCGGGCGCGCTGAGGGGTGGGAAGACGTGCGGTGGAAGGCGGCGGGGCAGGGGAAAGCGTCCACACCAACGGAATGGAGAACTTCTGGAGTCTACTGAAGCGGGGATTGCATGGAACCTGCGTTTCCGTCGAACCTTGTCATCTATTGTGGGTGAACAGGCACTCCGCTTCGACAACCGCAAGCCCATGAGCGATGCAGACCGCTTTAGCTTCCTGGTGCGAAGGATCGTCTGTAAGCGCCTCACGTACGCGGAGTTGACCGGCAAAGCGGAGGAAGGGCCGAGCGCAGATGAGCGATTCTAGCGCGCGACTTCCTCGCGGCCAGAAAAAACGGTAGGCATCTCGTCAAGAACGCTCAATCATGTGCACATTACGCGTATCATTATACAAAACAGTATTGTATTAAACTATTCTTTATTAATGTGATACAATGCTCATATGGAACGCTCATATGAGGTATCACATCCATGGCTCACATTCTCCGCAAGTCGGCTCGAACGCGCGACGCCGCGATTGTGGATGCTTCTTGGGGAGTGTCAATCGAAATGTGAGCATATTGCCGGGATTCCGCTTCGGCCCGATGTTGCCGACAAACTTCACCACGTATACCTTGCGAAGGGTGCGCTTGCAACGACGGCGATTGAAGGCAATACTTTGACCGAAGAGGAAGCGCTGAAAGCAGTCACCGGAAAGTTAAAGGTTCCCCCGTCACGAGAATACCTCGCACAAGAAATCGAGAACATCCTCGAAGCCTATAGAGAGATTTGGGCACAAGTAAAAGAGGGAAAACTCAATCCGCTCCGCGCAGAAAATATTAGCCACTTGAACGCCCAGGTCCTGAAGGGCCTATCGCTTGAGGAAAACGTAATTCCAGGAACAGTCCGCACATATTCAGTTGGGGTAGCGCGCTATCGTGGGGCCCCTCCCGAAGACTGCGAATACCTGCTCAATCGGCTAGGGGATTGGCTTCAGAGTCCGGAGTTAGCTGCTCGCGCGGGAGGGGGTATGGTGTCCGGGATCGTTCGTGCGATTCTCGCTCATTTATACTTGGCGTGGATTCACCCTTTCGGTGATGGCAACGGAAGAACGGCACGGCTCGTTGAATACCAGATCTTGCTAGCCTGCGGCGTGCCTAGTCCGGCCATTCATCTCTTGAGCAATCATTACAACCTGACCCGAACCGAGTACTACAGGCAACTCGAACGATCCAGCGCGAGCGGCGGCGATTACATCCCATTCATCGAATATGCAGTGCAGGGGTTCGCTGATGGCCTCCGGAATCAGGTCCAGGAGATTCGAGAATTTCAACTAGACGTGATTTGGCGGAATTATGTACATGAGGCTTTTGGCGAAAAGAAATCCAATGCGGATCGTAGAAGGCGTGACTTGGTCCTCGCTTTATCGGATCTGGCGGAACCAGTGCGCTTAGCGAAAATCCCTGGTATCAGCCCACGAATGGCCGAAGCCTACCAGGGAAATGTCCGGATGAAGCTGAACCGCGACCTCAATATCCTACAGGGCATGCATCTCATCATTCGTGGGGCGAACGGCAATAGGGCCAATAAGGAAGTCGTTGAGGCGTTCCTGCCTTTTAGGACAACACATGGATAACATTTTTCGATTAAGGCGCAGAGGAGGCGGAAAGCCTTACCTTCGGCCTCGGGCCGCGCCGATGGGGATTCGGGGCGGATTGCCGCTTGTACTCAGCTTCGCGCCGCATAATCTCTTGGTGTGGTACGGAGAGCGCTCTTCGCACCAAGGCGTCGAATCGCAGTGCCACTTCCGGTCCTTCCGCGCATTCCGGTTTCGGCTCGATGCTTTCGTCATGGCACAACCCTGCATGCGAAAGGCCATTTGAATAGACAGAACAGCAGGGTATGACAGAGAACGAAACGAACGGCCTATCAGAAAGAACTTGCGTTCCCTGTTCTAACGGGTGTACTCTGTTAATTGAAAAGGAGTAACGGCTATGGCAGTAAGGGTTCAGTGGGAAGCCGATGGGCCATTTGCGATCTGTGATACCCCGGCTGAAGCTATAGAGCTTCTAAGGCAGGCGCGAACGACCACTAACGGAAATGCGCCGAAGGCGCAAATTCAGGCTCAGAAAGCACAGGGCGCAGAGGACAAGGTAAAAACGCTCGTCTCGATAACGAACGAGAAGGCTAAGAAGGTTTTCCGGGCGCTACTGGATAATCCGGGCGGAATTGAAGGCGAAGCCTTGAGTAAGGCCTCTGGGCTTGACCTAACTGGGATCGGTGGGGTGCTTGGAAGCATCTCCAAGGCTGCTGTAAAGTCGGGGTTCACTGCGTCTCAGATTATCCAAGCCGAGACGCGTATGGACGGAACCCGCCGGTATCGATGGTTCGAACCAGGGAAGGTCCTACTGGAGCAGCGCAACCGGTTCTTATGATCTCTGCTGAGGAGTGGGCGGAAAGCGTTCAGACGCTACCGCACATAAATGCCGATGGCCCTCAGCGCTCCTAACGCTGAAGGCCATCAGAAAACGAGGTAACGCTTATCGAACCGCCGTAACGTAACTCACAGAAACTGCAAGCACTTGACGGGCGGCAGATGTTGAATGGACAACTTCATCTTACGCCCAAAGGCACCCGCCTGTCAATGCTAAACCTAAACCCCGTGTGCCGTCGCACGTCAACGGCGGGGGCACACTTTTCGGCAAAAGGAGAATTATGCCGTTTCCACAACAAACACCACGTCTCTATTCTAAGGCGGGAATTGAGGCCATCGCGTCCAATCAAATGGGGTGTTATGGCATCCTGTCTGGAAGCGCGATGGTCTACATAGGCAAAGGCGATGTCCGGGGGAGGATGTTGGATCACCTGAACGGAGACAACGTTCGCATCGCCCGCTGTTCACCAACGACCTGGGTCTCAGTCGTCACCTCGAATATGGATCGGCTTGAGAAAGATCTGATCCGAGAATACGATCCGGTCTGCAACCGGCGCGTAGGCTAGACACAAACACAACCGGTTTCGGCAGGCCTGCTAGAGAACCGGTCGAAGTAGCAGTCTCTACCCTCAATCGAGATCCGGGTGAACAAGGCACCCACCCGGATCTCGATATTTTGGCCGGCAGAGCAGGTCGGTTGGAGTGCCTATTTGAATTAGCCCCCCGCAGGGAACCCCTTTCGCCTGCATCGAGTCTATCTCTCTGAATGCCACGTGTGATTCTTGCGGCGCTGGTCCTGGGCGCGGCGGCCGGCCAGGAAATGCCACTCATCAACGTCGATGGCGTCATCCCGAACCAAGCGGGCATCCAGCGGCCGCTTAAGCCAGGCATCGAAGTCTCCGTCTACGGACAGCACCTGGGACCCACGACTGGCTGCACGGCCGGCGCCGGCGGCTGGAGCGACGTGAAGCAACTGTGCGGAACCTCGGTCACGGCCGGCGGCGTACCCGCAGCGCTGCTGTACGTACAGGAGAAACAGATCAATCTTCGCATTCCGTACAATGTGCCTACCGAAGGGATGGTGCCGTTCGTGGTCACCAGGGAGGGCCGCGCCAGTCCCGCCGTCGCGGTGCGGTTCGCGCCCTACGTGGCCGCCATTACACCGCCGGGGATGGCTTACGTGGACATGCCCATTTGGATCGAAATCCAGTTACCCGATCCGCTGTGGCGCTCGCTACGATACCCCGTGACGATCCGTCCAGCCGACTTCGGCGGCCATCAATTTGAAGTGCGGCGCAATGGAGTTCTCTTACGCCCCAACTCCGCACAGCACGGCCTTCCGATGGCCGCTGGCGGCCCTGGAAGTTATGGCACTATAGGCTGGGGCTCCCTGGTCGGCCTGCCGCATGAGCCGAAGAACCCGCGCCGGCTACCGCTGCACCTGTTGTACCGGTTCGACAGGCCCGGGCGGTATGAGGTCCGGTACGCCGGCTACGATTTCCGCTACCCGATGGAGAAGCACGTGCTGGCGCGTTCCCCCTGGGTACCGATTCAGGTGAGGCCCTTGCCGCCTGGCAAGCGGCAGGCGTGGCTGGATGCGATGCGGAGCGCGGACCCGGGCGACCCGGTCGAATGGCTCAGCGATTACCTGCCGTCCTTGCTGGCCGTGCCGGATGCCGCGGTGCTGCCCCTGCTGAAAGATGCCGTGTACCATCCGAACGACCTGGTGCGCCAATACGCCCTTTATGCCCTGTCTCTCTTCGACGACACTCTGCTATCCAGTTGGATTCCGGCCGCGATCCAGGCGAGCGGCCCGACCCCCGATCTTGCCTACCTGCTAAGCTGGCGGCGCGACTTATTTCAACCGCGCGGCAACGACATCGTCCATGCCGTAGTGCCTTACCTGAAGTCGGCGTCTCCCCTGCTGACGGCTGGAGCGCTCCAGACGCTCTATTTTCTGAAGCCGCAATATGACTGGAAGGCGCATCCCGAGATCCCGGGAGTGCTGGATCGCGCTGTCGCCGATGAGGCCGAGCGCCTGATTGGCACGCACAACGCCGCGATCCTGCAACCTCTCGCGCTTTACCTGGGCACGTGGAAGTCGGAGACTTCGCGTGGACTGCTGCGGCGGTTGGTGGCCGACGGCACGGTGCGCGAGCAGGCGGAGATCTGTCTGCGGTGGATCAGCGAGGGGGATGGGAAATAGCGATGTGATTGCGTGGATGTGGTCGTTGGTGGGGCGGATTGACAATCCGCTGCAGGCTACAAGCCTGCCCCACAGAACACCACGCAGGTTGGTTCGGGGACATGGTCCACTACCTGGCCGGCAGGGGTCAGGCGGCCAGTTTTGGGGTCCACGCGGAAGAGCACGATGGTGTCGGAATTCTGGTTGGCGGCGAAGAGGTAGCGGCCGGTGGGGTCGAGGGAGAAATCGCGTGGGGTCTTGCCTTGAGTGGATACGTGCTCGACCAGCGTGAGCGTGCCCTGGGCGGGATCAATGGCAAACACGGCGATGTTGTCGGCGCCTCGATTGGAAGCGTAGAGGAACCTGGCCGCGCGGTCAATCTGAAGCTGGGCCGTGGCACTGGTTCCGGTGAAGCCCGCGGGGAGGGTCGAGATCTCCTGTAGACGGCTCATGGTACCGCCCGCGGCGCCATATGCCAGGACCGTGATGGTGGACCCCGGCTCGTTGAGCTCATATAGAATGCGGCCGTTGGGATGAAACAAGAGGTGCCGGGGGCCCGCGCCGGGAGTGGAATCGATAAACGGCGGATCGTTGGGCGTGAGGGTGCCCTTTCGCCGATCGTAGCGATAGATCAATACCTGGTCGAGGCCGCGGTCGGCTACCAGGGCAAAGCGATTGTCGGGCGAAAAAGCGGCTCCGTGCGCGTGCGGGCCTTCGGCGCGGGGCTTGGGACCGATGCCGTGGTGTTGGGCGAAACCGGTCACTTCCCCCAGCCGGCCATCAGGCAGAATGGGCAGCAGCGCCAGGCTGCCGCTGCGGTAGTTCGCCGCCAGCAGGGCTTTGCCGGTTTTGTCCACCACGATGTGAGCGGGGCCCTCGCCGCGGCACGAGACTTTGTTCAGAAAGGTTAGCGCTCCGGTTTGGGGATCGATGGCGTAGGCGCTTACCGTGCTATTCTTGCCGGCCACATCCGGGCCGTCGTGCTCGTTGGCGGCGTAGAGGAATTTCCGGTTGGGATGGACGGCCAGAAACGCCGGGCTGGGAGTCTCGGCGGCCAGCGAGAGCGCGGTCAACTGGCCGGTAGCGGGGCTGAAACGGAAGGTGTAAATGCCATTGCCGCGCCTCAGGGTGTAGGTGCCGATGTAGACGAAGTAGTCGCCGGTGGCAGCGGGGGCGATGGATGCGCAGAGCAGTAGCAGGAGGAATCCGGCTAGTGCGCGGATGGGTTTCAGGTGGGCGTGCATTTTTCAATTAGACCATTTTGCCTGCGCGCTTTTTGGGGGAGATGCGTCTCACTTAGTTAAGGGATGTCCAGTGCCGCCAGCCTGCTGATCTGTAGCGCTATCTGCGCCTTGGCCCAGACCGCGCCGATGGCTCTGGTTCAATCCCGGTACGAGATCCGCGCGGGCGGGCCGGCCCGGATCGAGGCTTCGGCGGAAACGGTCGATTTCCTGTTGCATGCCAAGACCCGGCGCGTGTCCATCGAAGGCCTGGTGGTTGGGCCGGGTTATACGCCGGGGCAGGTACTTCTGGCGGCATCGGCGCGGGTCAAACCCGGCAAGTACAGCGTCACGCTCTCCGCCACCAGCGAAACGGGCGAGGAGCGGCAAACCACCCTGGCCGTAGTCGTGAAACCTCAGGTGGCCGTGCCATCCAACTCGACACGGCCGCCCGTGGTGCTCGTGAATGGATGGATGACCGGCTTCTCCCTCAACAACTCGTGCCCCATAGCGACCAGCTCCGCCGACACATTTGGCAATCTCGCCCCGTACCTGGTGCAGGATGGCGTTCCCGTGGTGTATCTCTTCGACAACTGCGCGGTGGACCCGGGGAATACCATCGAGGCTTTAGGCGCCGACTTGGGCGCCTTTCTGAACACCATCAAGTACGACTCCGGCGCGCAAGTGCCGCAGATCGACCTGGTGGCCCACAGTATGGGCGGGTTGATCGCCCGGGCCTACCTGGCCGGCATCCAGCCCAACGAGACATTCCAGCCGCCGTCGCCGACACTGGTTCGCAAACTGGTCCTGATTGCCACGCCCAACTTCGGCTCGTTTGTCGCCGGGAATTATGTATACAGCATTGCGGCCGGAAGCCAATCCGCCGAGCTGGTGCCGGGCAGCGCGCTCTTATGGAACCTGGCCACGTGGAACCAGTATTACGACGATCTGCGCGGGGTGGACGCCCTGGCGGTGATCGGCAACGCCGGTTCCTACATACCCAACTTGTCGTCCAGCATTATGAATAACAATGCCAGCGATGGGCTGGTAACGCTGACCAGCGCCTCGCTCGGCTTTGCCGTTCCACGCCAATCGTTCCCCACCCGCGTGGTGCCCTATTGCCACATCGATCCCAGCGCGTTTACGAACGCCAACTTGGGCATTTTCGCATGCAATGCCGCCGGAATCGCCAATGTCACCGACACGTCGCACCTCACCGGCCAGATTGTTCGCTCGTTCCTGGCCGGCACAACGGCCTGGTCTTCCATTGGAACCGTGTCGACGTCAGACCCCTATTTGAGCAAGTACGGGGGAATGTACTTCGCGCTGATGAATTCCGGCGGCGGCTACGTCGAGGATCTGAGCGGGGTGTCGTGGGGAAGCGTGACGCTCGAAAATGGCGGGGATACCAATACCATCTTCTACACCGACCTGGCATCCGGCACGGGCGCCTACACGGCCGCCAGCCAGTCGCTTGGCACCGTCACCTGCTCCACGCAGACGCTAGCCTTGGGCTACACTTCGGCGCAGCGTTGTAAGATTGGCGCGGCGGTTCGTAGCGTAACGCCGCTGGCCAGCACCAGCCTGCAGGTGGTGGCCGCCGGCACCACCGTCACCCTCAATGGCGCGAATCTGGGTTCGCAATGCGGCGGCTGCCAGGTCGAAGCGACTCCAGCGGGGGCCAGCACGGCGCAGGCCCTGACCGTTACATCGTGGCAGAGTTCGGCGATTTCGGTAAAGCTCCCGGCCAACCTGACGGGCCTGCTGACCCTCCAAGTGGTGGCGTCCACGGGAGGCGATACCATCGGGATCATGGTGGCCGCGCCCTCCACCATTGCCGTGATACCGGCAAGTTTGCAGTTCGCCTACACGGTGGGCGGAACGGTTCCCGCCGCGCAGCCGATCCAGATCGCCAATAGCGGGACCGGGACCATCACGCTTTCGTGGACCGCCACGGCGAGCGATACCTGGCTGAGCGTATCACCCGCGTCCGGCACGGCGCCGTCGACCGCTTCCGTATCCGTCTCTCCGGCGGCTCTGAGCGCGGGCACCTACAATGGCGCGATTCAGATCTCGGCCGCGGGCGCGTCCAACAGCCCGGCGTCCATCCCCGTGACGCTGACGGTGGCACCGGCGGCGCCGGCGGTCACTGTCACCGGCGTGGTAAATGCCGGGAGCTACGAGCCCGGCATCGCGTCGGGCACATGGATCTCCATCTTCGGCACCAACCTTTGCCAGAGCACCTATCTGTGGCAGGCCAGCGACATCGTGAACGGGGCGCTGCCCACCACTTTGCAAGGCGTGTCGGTCACCGTCAACGGCCTGCCGGCGTACGTCGATTATGTCAGCCCCACGCAAATCAACGCGCTGGCGCCCGACGATGACACGCTGGGGCCGGTCCCGGTCCAGGTGACCACGGCAGGCGAGATTAGCAACGCCGTAACCGTGCAAAAGAGCCTGTTTGCACCGGCGTTTCTGACCTTCGACGGCACTCACGTGGCCGCGCTCCATGCGGACTACAGCCTGGTGGGAGCGCCCAACCTGCTGCCCGGCGTGGTGAGCACGCCGGCCCAACCAGGGGAGACCATCCTGCTGTACGGCGTGGGATTCGGTCCGGCCAACCCGCCGCAGCCGACAGGACAACTGGTCACTACGGCGACCCCGCTGGCGAACGGCGTCCAAGTCACCATCGGGGGGCAAACAGCGTCCGTGGCGTACGCCGGCCTGACGGGATCGGGCCTCTACCAGTTCAACGTGACGGTGCCGAACCTTGCCAACGGGGATGCCGCCGTGGTGGCGAGCATCGGCGGTGTTGCGACGCAGACGGGAGTCACGGTAACGGTGCAGCAGTGAGGTGCGATCAGCAGACAAGAGGAATGGGCGCGCAGCTTGCCCGAGGAAGATACCGAGGCGCTGGTCGACAGCAGCGCTGGCAAGCCGGTTCGGTGGGTTCCCGGCGAGGGCTGGGTGGAGGGGCGCGGGTGAGGCTCGGCCGCGGCGCAGTTGTCGTGGTGAGCGATCCGGAGGTCATCGGCGACCAGCGCTTTCCGCTGGTGTGCGTGGTGCCGGTGACAGGGACTCCAGGCGAGGGGCTTCTGTAGCCGCCACTGGCGCCTGGCCAGAGCGGCCTCGCCAAAAGGTCCTTCGCGCTGACCGACCAACTGCGATCCGTTGACAAACGGAGGATCCGGCGCGTGTTCGGCGAGCTGGCGCGGGAAGAGATGGCTAGCATCGATGAGGGGGTGGCGGCCTTCCTCGGCATTGGCGGCCGGTTTCATGGCGCGAACGCGCCGCCGGTCGAGTGACGAGTGGCTCCCCACGCTGGACTCGAACCTCGGCAGGAGACGGGGGCCGCTTAGCTCGCCCCACGAAGAAGCCTATACTTCCAGTATGCGCCCTCTTGTTTGCTTGCCCTCCCTGGTGGCCGCCGGACTGGTATGGATTGCCGCTGCCTCCGCTCAGACCATCACGGTGAGCTTTCCGGGCTCGCGCTCCGATAAGCCCCTGGACGGCCGGTTGCTGCTGTTGCTCTCAAACGATCCGAGCGCCGAGCCGCGTATGCAGATCGACGATACGGCGAAGTCGCAGATGGTCTTCGGCGTCACGGTGGACGGATGGAAACCCGGCGAGCCCCTCGCCATAGGCGACAACGCGCAGGGCTATCCGCGGGCGAAGTTGAGCGACGTGCCGCCGGGAGAGTATACCGTCCAGGCCGTGCTGAACATTTACGAGACCTTTCACCGGTCGGACGGCAAGACCGTGAAGCTGGCGCCGGTCCGCGGCGAGGGCCAGCACTGGAACCTCGCGCCGGGCAACCTGCTGTCGAAGCCGCGGTTGGTTCGGATAGGTCCGGCGGCGCCGCCGATGGCGATCGTGCTCGATAACGTCATCCCGCCGATCGAACCCGAGCCGGATACCAAGTACATTCGCCACATCCGCATCCAGTCGGCGCTGCTGACGAAGTTTTGGGGCCGGCCGGTTTATCTCGCGGCGGTGGTTCTGGTGCCGGAAGGCTACGACACCCATCCGCTGGCGCACTATCCACTGATCGTATTCCACGACCACTTCGTCACCGGCTTCAACGACTTCCGCGAGACTCCGCCGGACCCGGACCTGAAGCCGGATTACTCCGAGCGCTTTCACCTCGCCGGCTACAACCGCATACAGCAGGAAGAGGCATACAAGAACTACCAGGCGTGGATTGCGCCCGGCACGCCGCGCATGTTGATCGTCAAGCTGCAACATGCGAATCCGTATTACGACGACTCGTATGCGGTGAACTCGGCGAATCTGGGCCCATACGGCGACGCCATCGAGACCGAGCTGATCCCGGCTATCGAGCGCCAGTTTCGCGGCATCGGCCAAGGTTGGGCGCGATTCGTCTATGGGGGATCGACCGGCGGCTGGGAATCCCTGGCCGTGCAGATCTTCTATCCCGACCACTACAATGGCGCGTTCGTCGCCTGCCCGGACCCGGTCGATTTCCACGCCTACATGACGGTTGACCTTTATAAACAGGACAACATGTTCTATATTCAGGGCGCGAACAAACAGATCGAACAGCCGGGCATGCGGGACTACCTGGGCCACACGCTGATCTCCATGCGCGACAATATCGCCTATGAAGCCGCGCTGGGCGATCGCGGCCGGTCGGGCGAGCAGTTCGACATCTGGCAAGCGGTGTATTCTCCGACTGCCGAGGACGGTTATCCGCGACCGATCTTCGACAAGCGGACGGGCGCGATCGACCACGGCACGGCCGAATACTGGCGCCAGCACTACGATCTGGACGCCATACTGCAACGCGATTGGACGACACTCGGGCAGAAGCTGCAGGGAAAACTTCACCTCTACGTCGGCTCGGACGACACCTACTTCCTGAATGACGCGGTTTACCTGATGGAGGATTTTCTAAAGCAGACCGGGACCCCCGGACACGGCGTGCCCTACGAAGGCGAGGTTCGGTACGGGCCGCGCGCGGAGCATTGCTGGAATGGCGATCCGACGCAGCCTAACTGGTACTCGCGGCTGCACTACAACCAGATGTACCTGCCGCAGATTATGGAGCGCATTCAGAGCACGGCGCCGGCGGGAGCGGACCTGACAAGCTGGCGGTATTAGTACCGCAACCGTCTGATCGCTTCGGGCCGCGGCGTGCCCTCTGGGCCGCCCGGCCCCTACACCGTGCCCCCGGCGCCGCGCGCCCCGCGGCCGGAGTATGTCACCGCGCGAGGCAAGTGGACATTGCGCGCCGATTACATTCAAAAAAACTCAAATCGATTATCCTTCCTGCCTGGATTTTCCGGTTAGCCCTGTGAGGGAGGAGACGATGATCATCGCAGGCCAGGCAGGAACGGCGGCGCTGACGGCTGTCTGCCTCCCGAAAGGAGAAAACCATGAAAACGCGAAAAAGCTTGATGCGGTTCACTGCGGGTCTCAAAGACCTGAGAAACTGCATGGCATGGGGGATACTTGCCCCGGCCATGTGCATGCTGATGTTGGGCATCTCTGCCATCGCCCAACAGCCCACCATCACCACCATCGACGCTCCGCACGCAGGCACGATCAGCGGCTATGGCACGGAGGCCATCGCTATCTGCCCGACGGGGCAAGTCGCGGGGTTCTACGCAGGCTATAGCAATTCGATACACGCCTACGTGCGCGCTACCGACGGCACGATTACAACCTTGGACGCCCCGGGCGCGGGCACCGGAGCCGGGGCAATCCCCTTGCCGGGGAACAATCCGGGCACCTACGCCGTTGCCGGCGACGCGTGCGGGCTGGTCGCGGGATACTTCATTGACTCGCGCAATGTGGCCCACGGCTACTTGCGAGCTGCCGACGGCACACTCACTGTGTTCGACGTTCCGCACGCTGGCACTGGCAACGGCCAGGGCACCTTTGCCGGGAACATGAGCATGTCGGGGGAAGTGATTGCGGGTGGCTACGTTGACTCGACCGGTATGAATCACGGCTTCCTGCGCGCTTCGAACGGCACCGTCACCGAGTTCGATGTCCCAGCCGCTGCCACCGGCCCTGGCCTGGGAACGACGACTTTCTGGGCCCAGTGCGTCAACCCGGCTGGCGCGATGACGGGAGGTTACTATGACCAGAACGGTGCGATTCACGGCTACCTGCGCAATCCCGACGGTACGATCACCACATTCGACGCTCCGGGCGCGGGCACGGGATCCGGCCAGGGGACTTACACCTGGGCCATCAACCCGGCGGGGACAACCGCAGGGGCCTCCCAGGATAACAACGGTGTCTATCACGGCTTGCTGCGCACGGCCGACGGCAAGATCACCATATACGACATTAAGGGCGCGGGCACGGGCGCCGGCCAAGGTACCCAGGCCGAGGGCATCAACCCATCAGGCGTAATTGAGGGTTATTACACGGACGCGAACAATGTGTCCCACGGTTACGTGCGCGCGGTAGACGGCACGTACACTTTCTTCGACGCTCCGGGCGCGGGCACGGGCAGCGGTCAGGGCACCTTCCCCATGACCAACAACCCGGCGGGCAGCATCGTCGGATATTACGTGGACAACAACGGCGCGTATCACGGCTTCGTGCGGCAGTAAGCCTCAGCGGAAGTTCTCCACCAGCATCAGGTCGTTGACGGAGGGTTCCGCCCTGAAATAGAGGATTGTGCGGCCGTCGCGAGAGGCTGTGAGGCCGAGCCGGACGTCGCCGAGATTTCGAGCCACGGTGGTGGACCTGCCAGTGGCGAAATCGTAGAACTGGAGCCGTGCATCGCCCGCAGGTTGATCGATATAGTAAATGCCCTTTTCGAGCACCGTGAACGCACGCTGAATGACCCCGTCCAGCACCTTGACAGGTTGGCCGCCGGAAGCCGGAAGGCGCCACAAGGCACTCGGCGCGCCCGCCGTCTGCGTGTAATAGACGTAGGCGCCGTCCGGCGACTCGAAGGCTTGGAACCCAATGTTGGTGGTGACCTGCACTGGCTCCCCACCAGCCGCGGGGACCTTCCAGATCTGATACTCTCCGGTTCGATTGGAGCTGAAGTAGATCCACTTGCCGTCGCGCGAGAAGCTGGGGACGTGGTTGTCGGCCGGATCGGAGGTGAGGCGGTGCGGCTTGCCGCCCGCGGCGGGGATCACATGAATCTGGTAGTGGCCTTCTAGATTGGCATCGAACGCAATCAGTTGGCCGTCGGGCGACCAGCGGGGAGTGCCTGTTCTGCGGGATCCCGCTGTGGCAGCCATTGAGGTGAGCTGGACGGCGTTCGAGCCGTCGGGATCGGCGAGCCAGACCTCGGCTGGTCCGGAGCGATCGGACTCAAAAGCGACGCGGCGGCCGTCGGGGGAGAATTGGGGGGCCCCGTCCACCCGCGTGGAGGCAATGGCAGGGACGGAAGGAGAAGACGCCGGAGCGCCGGGGGCGGAGGTCGAGATGCGCCAGATGCTCCCGATTTCCATGTAGCGAACAAAGACCAGCCGGGACGGTCTGCCGGGCTGCGGGCGCGATACCGCAGGCATTATCCCGTCGTCGCCCACGAAGGGGAGGCGCGCCGGCGGGGAACCGCCCGGAATTGCCGCCCTCCATAGGCTTCTCCCGCTTGAATAGAGAATCTCCTTGCCGTCGGGCATCCACGTCAGGGAACCGGCGTACCACATCAGGTAACCGACCTTCAGCGCGAGGCGCCTGGGTTCGCCGCTGGGCGCCAGACCTTTCCCCAGGGGAAGCAGGTAAAGCTCATGACCGGGGAACGAAATGACGCGCTTAAAAACCAACCAACGGCCGTCGGGCGAGACCTCCGGGTTGACATCGCCGGACACGTGGGGCGGGGGATTGGTTAGCTGCCTCTTCTCTCCGGTCTCGAGTGAAACCACGAACAAAGCCTCGGGCTTCCCCTCGCCCAGGGAATCCGTCACCACCACACAGTCGCTGCCGGGACACCAGGCAAGGAACGTCTGATTCCAGTAGCTCTCACCCAGCCGGATCTCGGCCAGTCTGCGTTCCGGCCCGCCCAGAGGGGGGATCAACCGCAATTCGCTTCTCCCGGTTTCGAGTACTGGTGCTCCGCGAAGCGATACCAGCGACGACGGTTCGCTGCGGAGGAAGGCAATCCAGCGGCCGTCGGGCGACCATGCCGGATCGTAATCGATGCTGGAGTCGGTGGTCAGCCGCAAGGGCGGGCCGGCGCCGATCTGTTGCACGTAGATGTCGAAGTTATCCTGCTTGGGGCCATTCCACGCGAATGCTACGTGGTCGCCGTCGGGAGAAAACGAAGGATAACTCTTGACACCGGGTACGGTGACCAGCTCCACCGCCCGAAGCGGCTCCTCCGGCTGCGGTGGCCACCACATCCGCCACGCGAAAAAACCGGCAACCAGCAGCACTGGCAGCAGGGCTGCCCAAACCCAGCGCCGGCGCGGCGGCGCCGCCGCTTTCAGCGCCGCCGCGCCCGAATCCGATTCCTCCTTCACTTCTTCCAGCGCGACCTTAAGGTCATCCATGTGCTGGAAGCGCCGCTCGGGGTTCTTGCGCAGGCATCGCGTGATGATCCTTTCCAGCTCCTGCGGGATCTCTTTGCGCACCGAGCTTGCCGGTTCCGGCCCTTCCTTCAGGATGGCGGAGAGAATCGAAAGCTTGGTATCGCCGCGAAAGGCGCGCCGCCCGGTCAGCATTTCGTAGAGCACGGCGCCGAACGAAAAAATGTCGCTGCGCGCATCCACCGGCTTGCCCTCTGCCTGCTCGGGTGACATGTAGGCGGTAGTGCCTACGATGGTGCCCTCTTCCGTGCGCGGCCTGGCGGTGCGGGGCTGTTCTTCCTCGCTCGAGGCAGGTTCCTCCATCTTGGCCAGGCCGAAATCCAGCACCTTCACCCCCGACTCGGTCACCAGCACGTTGCCGGGTTTCAGGTCCCGATGTACGATCCCCTTGCGATGCGCCGCAGCCAGCGCATCCGCCACCTGGATGGCCAGACGCAACGCCTGCGCCAGCGGCATCGGACCATGCAAGGGCCGGCCTTCCACGTACTCCATCACCAGATAGTTCGGCCCTACGTCGTAGAGCGTGCAAATGTGCGGATGGTTCAGCGCCGCCACGGCGCGGGCTTCACGCTCGAACCGGGCGTTGAACCGCGCCTCGGAGACTTTGATGGCGACCACGCGGTCGAGGCGCGTGTCCCGGGCCTGGTAGACCGTGCCCATGCCGCCCGCGCCGATGACGCCAACGATCTGATAGGGGCCTAACTGCAAAGGACGATTGAGCACACCGCTTTCGGTCTGGTCGAGGAGAGACCGGACCTCGCAGCGCAGTTCCTCGTCTTCCCGGCAGGCCTCTCGCAGGAACTCATCCCGTGCGGGCGCCTCCCGCTCCAGAGCGGAGTGGTAGAGCGACTCGACCTGCCGCCAACGATCCGGGCGCATGGCGTACTCTGCAGGCAATTGTACCGCGCGGCAATTCAAATCAGGCCCGGAAGTATAATTGATTTGGAATACCGTGCCGTCCTCTTCGGTGGAAATATCCCGGCTGCTGCGCGCCTGGGGCGATGGCGACCAGGCGGCCCTCAACCAACTGACGCCGTTGGTCTACACGGAACTGCACCAGATCGCCCACCGGCACATGCGCCAGCAGCTTCCGGGGCAAACCCTCCAGACCACGGCACTGGTCAACGAGGCCTATCTCCGATTGGTGGATGTCGAGGGTGTGCGCTGGCAGGATCGCACGCACTTCTTTGCCGTCTCAGCGCAGATCATGCGGCGCATTCTGGTGGATTCCGCCCGGGCGCACCTCGCGGACAAGCGTGGCGGGCGCTTGCCGCACGTCTACCTGGATGACTCCGTGGATGCCTCCCCGCAAAGCAGCGAGGACCTGATCGCCCTGGATGATGCCCTCCATGCCCTGGAGGAAATGGACCCGCGTAAGGCGCGGGTGGTGGAACTGCGCTTTTTCGCCGGCTTGAGCGTAGAGCAGACCGCCGAGACACTGAAGATCTCCGCTCCGAGCGTGAAGCGGGACTGGAAGCTGGCTAAAGCCTGGCTGAGCCGCGAGCTATCCCGGCGGTGAAGCACCCGCAATTGGGGGCTCCGCTAATCCGTTTGCCGCCCCTTGCCCGCCTTCTCCTCGCCGCGGCCCATCTTGTCGATCTCGTTGTAGTACACGCGGCGGCCTTCGTCCATGGCCAAGTTGGAGAGAATCACGGCCACGGAATCCCGCAGGCCGATCTCCAGGCCCGCCTTCGGGGGGGTCAGGTCGCGGCAGCTCTGGAAGAAGCTTTCGAGTTCGATATCGACGGGGTTGTCCTGTTCCTCCTGCACCAGCACGCCCTTGGCCGTGAGCCAGCGCCGGGCGAACTTGGCTTCGCGCGCCAGGAAGCTGGCATGGGGGGTGAAATCCAGGTCGCTGGTCATGATGGGAATGGGACCGCGGGCGCCTCCCGACGCTACCATGGTGGCGCCGGCCACGAAGGCTTCCTTCTTCTTTGAGTCCGCGGCGGTCACGGTGGTGGTTTTGGGCGGCTCCAGGTACCACCAGGCGATGGCCGGGTGCACGTCGTCGCCCACGGTAATCTCGATGGCGCCATCCGTGCCCATGATGATCTCGCCCATTTCGGGGCGCGCGCCGTCGAAGAACGGAAGGAACTGATTGGTGCTGATGGAAGAGTAGGTGAGCTTCTGGCCCTTGGGATAGCGGTAGATCAACTGGACGTTGTCGTAGACGTTGCGCCCGTCCTTGAGGGTGTCCAGGCTGCCCAGGCCCATCACCATGTCCGGCGAAGAGCCGAACATCCAATCGGCAATATCCACCTGGTGCGAGGTCAGCTCGGCCGGCAGACCACCCGACATGGACCGGTAGATCCGCCAGTTGAGGATGTTCGACTCGCCGCCGGGCTTCATGGTCCACAACGCGCTGGGCTTGTTGATCATGTTGCGATGCCACTGCGCGTGGATGTGGTGGACGTTGCCGAGGATGCCCTTGTCCACCATGTTCTTGACCACCTGATAGAAGTAGCTGTAGCGCCGCTGGAGGCCGGTTTGTAGGATCTGTTTGGGATGTTCCCCGGCCAGCGCGCGCAGGGCGTGTACTTCCTCCGGCTTGAAGACCAGGCACTTTTCACAGAACACGTGTTTGCCCGCCAGCAGGGCATCGCGCGTGAGCGGGAAGTGCACGAACAGCGGCACGATCACGAACACCGCGTCGAGATCCTTCCGCGCCACCAGATCGCGGTAGTCTTTGTACGTTTGCGGATTGCCGCCGATGGTCTGGACGCCATGGTCGAGGGCTTCCTGCCGGATGTCGCACAGCGCCACGCAGCGGCCGCTCGCGATCTTCTTCAGATGCTTCAGCAGGTAGGTGCCGCGGCTGCCGCAACCGATCATGCCGTACCGCACCTGTTGGCTGGCGGCCATCGCTTTTTGGATGAAAGGGGATCCCGCGACGGCGGTTACGGCCCCGGCGGCTTTCAACACATCGCGGCGGGAAACATTATTCTCCTGTGCCATAGGAAAGCAACCTCTCCGGAAAAGGGGACAGACGCATTTATCGCCGGGCCAGGAAAATGCGTCTGACCCCTTTTTCTTCATTGCGGCCCAGGTTCGAGGGCAGGTCCTGCATGGGGCCGCGCCACTCGAGCATGCGGTCCACGTCGGCGTGAAGCCGGTACTTCTTCTGCACGTCGGCGATCTTGGCGCCCACCACGTCGATCTTGTTCAGATCGTATTGACCCAGGCCGGTCTGGTAGGCGTAGTTGAGATAGCCGAGCCAACTGGCATCGATTTCCATGCACGCCAGGCCCACGCGATCAACCGCCAGGAAATCGGTGGAGGCCAGGGCGATGCGATGCCCCACCGGGGTGCCCGACATGGGGCCGTTGCCCTCCATGCCCTCGTAGCCGTCCACGACGCCGACTCCCCAGTTGGTGGGAAGCATGCGCTGGGCGGCGAGGAACATGTTGTAGTTGCCCGAGCGGATGCCTACGTGAAACTTGCGCTTCTCGCTATCGGCATAATTATTATCCCCCAGGGCCGGAGCCAGGGGCGCTCCCATGACCATGTTCTTGACCGCCATGGTGGCCACCACCATGTTGTGCGTCTTCAACACCGCGGCGGAAATGAAGAAAGCATCGGGGTCGACGAACCGAGCGCCCAGCCGGATGGGGATGACATGCAAGTCGTAGTCGATGCCGTACAGGAGTCCGTAGTGGCTCTGATTTTCGTTGGTAATCTCAAACTTCAAGTTGAGGGACTTGTAATCGGCGAAGACCTTGTCCCAGCCGAACTTACTGACGGCCTGCTGGCCCGGAAGATCCCCGGAATCTCCGACGAACACGGGACCTTTGAAGCGTGGGGTGAGGTAGTCGAGGATGCCGCTGAGGGCATCGGGTTGGGTGGAACCGAGCAGCCTCCCAGCCGCTTCGACACCATTGAGCTTGACGAAAACGTACTTTTTGGCCTTGAGAGCGGGCCGGATCTGGTCGTCGATCGCAACCAGGGCATCATAGATGTTCTTGCGCCGGCTGTCCCCCTTGATCAGGGACACTTTGGAGCGGCCTTCGAAGTACTTGAAATACTTGTCGGCATTGCCAGTGCCCATGCGGGGGTCGTACTGCTTCCCCGGTGCGTGCGTCACCGGAGCCGCCGGAGGCGTGGTCTGCTGTCCTTTCAAGGCCAGCCCCTGGGCGGTGGCAATCGCCGCCGCGCGGGCAAAGAAAGATCTGCGTGTAGCTGACATGGGCAATGGTATCCTCTCGCTCAGTATATCTCCATACTAGGTGTGGTACCGTTCCATGGTCCGCGGGTTGTAGGCCCAGTGGAATTCCAGCTCATACCCCAGGGACTTGGCCAGGCCGTCCAGGTCGGGGAAGAGCGTCGCGTGGGTGATGTTCATACGGTAGAGTTCGCGCATTCCCACCTCGCGCACGGCGTTCGCCAAAATGAACTTCGCCAAAATGCTCTCCTGGTCGGCGTCGCTCAGAATCTCCTCGATGGGCACGTCGAGAACGCCCGGAACCGCGAACGTGCCGGATTGCGCGATTAACCGCCGGTTCATGGTGTGGGGTTCGCCCATCCAGATGAAGCGATGCTTGCCGTTCAGAAAATAGCGGCTGAAGTTCCCTTTGTCGCGCGGGTCCATGCGCACTGGTTTCCCCGCGACGCGGCGGCTGTGGATGCGCCCGGGATTCATGGCCCATACCACGCCGTCGGCCAGGGTCCGCTCGAGGGCGAAGAACGCCGCGACATACGGGGACCAGGTGAAATCGATCAGGCGCGTGGGCGCTCCGTGGTGCTGCATGAGGGCCAGCCACTGGAAATCGTCGTCGGGATCGGGCGGCTTCTCCAGAAACTGGTGCGCCTTGCGCTTGAAGATGCGCAGGATGCGGCCCTCCTGTTCCGGCCAGGCGGCGCGCGCCACGCCGAAATTCCGGAAATAACGGGAGAGCGAGCTGTAGAGCGGCCAGCGCTCGTCGCGCTCGCCGCGAAATGCCCAGTTCGAGTACGGCGGATTGACAATCAGCTCGAGAAACGCCTCCCAGGATTCCAGCCGGAAGACGCGGTAGGACCGCCCGGTCCGTTTATGAGTCGGCATCTACTATGTATCGTAACGGTATAAAGCCTGCTCGATGGGAAGGCCCCGCACGTCGATGCGCTGGAGGTCCGTCGTGCCTATGCCGTGGGCTTCCGCCAGCAGCAGCGTGTTGTCGCAGGTGCGGAAGGGTGCGGTCCCGCGGACGGCGCGCGGGTTGTAGCCCATGACGGCGGCGGCCACGGCATCGGTCGACACCGGATTGAGACCCGCCATCAGCACGCCCGGCTTGACGACGCGGATACCCCGGATCCACGGCCCTTCGCCGCCCGCGATGGATTCGACGCCATCGATGATGGCCAGATGTATGGGGCGCGCGGCCACCAAGTCCGCCACAATGCGCGGAACACGGTATCCGGGTTCGCGGCTGGAATCGGGGTGCAACTCCGGCGGCGCGGATTTCGCTGGCTGTCGCTTGCCTTCGTGCAGCACGGCCACACGGCCCGTGGTGGGCTTCTCATTGGGCTCGTCGCCGCCCGCGTCGTCGCCGTAGATCGAGGCGGGCACCATTCCGAAGCAGTTCTTGAGCGAGAGCGTCACGCCGCAGGTGGCGTGGTTCTTGAGCTTGGCCAGGCTGACGAAGACGTCGGTGTCCGCGTAGGCGCGGTTGAGGTCGTAGGCCGGAAACATGTAAGGGTTGCCCGGCACCTTGAAGCGCGCGTAGCCCTTGCTTTTGCCTTGCGCGTTGGTGTTTTCGAATTCCACGCCGGCCGCGGCCGATTCGAGGGAGCGCACGTTCCATCCCGAATCGAGCATCACGTCTTCGAGCGGCCCGGCAGTGGCCCAGGGGCTTTCCACAAAACGGATGCGGCGCGCGCCGGCGCGTCCCAGCAGGTAAGCCGTGGCGCCCACCAGCTTGGGATGGACGTAGTGCGTCACGCCGGGCGCCTGGCCCTGAAATCTGATCCCCGGGTCGCCCGTCATGTTGAGCTTGACGGTGACCGTCTTGTTGCGCACCAGGCCGTCGATTCCGCCCAACTGGTTGAACAGGGCCGCCAGCGCGGCGGTGACGTCTTCGTCATAGGAGGCGCACCTCGCAATGCAAACGGGTGCGGCGGGCGCCGCCTTCAGCAGGGGCGCGGCGGCTACCAGAGCCAGCCATTCTCTTCGGGTCATAACTATTGCTCCAGCTTGATGGTGGCGCAGACCAGGACTTTGTCGATGTCCACGCCCCCGCCTTCCTCGGTGGGGTATACTTCCAGGGATTTCGCAATGCCTTCCGGCGTGGTGAGCGTCGCGCGCTTGTATTCGGCCGGGAAATGCACCGCGACGTTCTCCACCGGGTAGTCCGAATAGTTCACCAGGTGGACGATCGCCGTTTTGCCGTCGGCGGAGACCAGCAGGTTGGAGAGCATGGAGGAGACGTTGAACAGGCGCACCCCCATGTTCTTGCGGCCCACCATGGAATTTACGTCGCGCCAGATATCGTTGAGGCGTTCCAGCTCGGCTTTGTCGAGCGTGATCTGGTCGCCCGGCGGGCTTTGATCTTTCCAGCCGGGCGGGCCAGTGAGCAGCATTCCGCCGCCGCGGGTGAAATTGCTCAGGACTTCTTTCTGCTCCGAAGTCAGCGCGCCGGCGTCCACGTCCACCGCCATGGTGGCGCCGGCCAGCGATTCGGCGGAGAGGTGCTGGCGGGGAATCGGCCGCACGGGCGTGTGTTTCACCGCGATCATGTCGAGGATGCCGCCCGAGAGCAGCCCTCCCTTGGCGGGGTCCTGCACGATGGCCAGCTTTCCGTACTCCTGCATGTGGCGCCACTCGGGATGCTGTTCGAAGTAGCGGAGCAGATCGGCCATGCGCTTCCAGTCGGCCATGGTTTTGGCATCTCGACGGGCCAGGCGCGCGGCGAAATCGTCGTCCAGCGCCAGCACCCAGCGGGCGCCGGAGATGGCGGCGTCGGCAATCGCTTCGAGGTAGCGCACGCCCGTGACCACGGTCTTGGGCGGCGGCTGGTTGGCGATCCACAGTGTGGCATCGCCCCACGCGCGGACGGCGCGGATGAAACCGGTATTGGTGTCGATCCAGACCGAGCCGGAGGGGCCGGCCTTCTTGGCGCCGTCTTCCTCGACCGCGATGCCGGGCCACACGCCCTGGTAGGTGCCGAGGATGGGAACGCCGGGAGCGCTGGAACCGAGTGCCATGCGGCTGCGCGCGGTCAGTTCGATCACCGGCGCGCCTCCGGCAGCCTGGCGCACAGTGGCGGCAGCGCCCTGCGGCAAATCGCCCTCGATCACGATGCCCGTGACTTTGGCGGCGGCTATCGCGCGCCGCGCGGCGCCGGCCGCATCACCGCCCGGAGCGATCACCGCCAGCGTCACCACGCCACGCGCCGCGGCCGCCTGCACGAAATCGGGGGCAACCGTCTTCAGCAGGAGGCAATTGATGGGCGTGCCGGAGAGCAGCTCGAGCGATGCCGGGTCGGACCACGGCCAGCGCATCGGAACCCAGTCGGAGGGCTGGGGTGCAGCAGCGTACAATAACGGCAGAAAACCCAGCACCGCCCCCCAGCGGAGTGCTCGCATCCACATATACTTATTAGTCTACGCCAATCATGCAGACCGTCAACATCCACGAAGCCAAGGCGCATCTCTCCCGGCTGGTGGAGCAAGCGGCCAAGGGCGAGCCATTTGTGATCGCCAAAGCGGGCAAACCGATGGTAAAAGTCACGCCGCTGAACACTCCGGTGGCTGGGCAGGTCCGGCGGTTGGGCTTCATGGCGGGCCGGATCCAGGTGCCCGACGATTTCGACCGGATGGGAAGCACCGAGATGGAGCGGCTATTCGGCGGAAACGAATGAAACTGTTGCTGGATACGCGCGTCCTGCTATGGGCCGCCGGTCAGCCCGAGCGTTTGCCGCGAGCGGCGCGCGCGTCGCTGGACGACCCGCGCAACGAGCCGATGTTCAGTGCGGCCAGCCTGTGGGAGATCGCCATCAAGAGCGGACTCGGGCGGGACAATTTCCAAGTGGATGCGCGGTTGCTGCGGCGGGGGTTGCTGGAGAACGGCTATGGTGAGTTGCCGGTCACGAGCGAGCACGCCGTCGCCATCGATGTCCTGCCGCCCATCCACAAAGACCCGTTCGACCGCCTCCTGGTTGCGCAGTCGATGGTGGAGGGCATCACACTGCTGACCAACGACCCGCTGGTGGCTCAGTGTCCCGCGCCCGTGCGGAAGGTGTGAGGGCAAGCGGCGGACAAGACCACTTTCCTGTTCTCGTACGCAGCAGTGAGGTTGCTTCAGCGCCAAGCAGGCCCCGGATCACACTAAAGGCTGGAGACCGTCCCGGAACCCCACGATGCCATGCCAGTCGATTTCCGGATGGGCAGCTTTCAACTCTCCGCTCACTCGCTTCGCCGACTCCGCCAGAACCTGTAGGTTCCGTAAGACGGCATCCTGGATCACATCCTGTTCCAGAAACGAGGGGCCTCCACCTTGGCAGTAACGCTGTATTCGTTCGATGCATTCCAGAATATGCTCGACCTAAAGCCGGTCGCTCTTCACAGAGGCACGGCCTCGTTTAACACCTGGTCCCGGATCAGCTTGTGCAGGGCGCACTCCTCCGCCACGTCAACAGGACGGCCTAATTCATCCTCCAGGCCGGCAAGGAAGCCGCCTGGGAAAAAGGGGGTTCGGGCCGGTCCCGCCTCGATAAGCAAGTCGAGGTCGCTGTCATTCCGGGCCTCTCCCCGAGCGAAGGAACCGACCACACGAATTCCGCTCACGCCGTGCTTGGCGGCAATCGTCAGGATCGCATCGCGTTTGGTGGCGCGCAGCTCATCGAGCGTCATGGTCGCCTCTGTTGTCAATCCTATCAGGGATCAAAACGAGCCGCTTAACCGATCCATCGCGCCAGGCCGAATGCGGCGGCCGAGGCCAGGCCCCCGATAGTCACCGTTTGCAGGCCGCCGCGCAAGGCCGAAATGCCCGTCAGCTTGCCTTTGACGTAGCCGAAGACGAAGAGCGCCAGCAGGGTCACCACCACCGAAATGGAGAGCGCCGAGTAGAGTTGGCGGACGAGCATGTAGGGAGCCAGCGGCACCAGGCCGCCCAGGATGTAAGAAACCGCGATGGTGGCCGCGCTGTTGCGCGCGCGGCTGGGGTCGGGCTCTTCGAGGCCCAGCTCGAAGCGCATCATGAAATCGACCCAGCGCTTCCGGTCGGCGCAGACCGCCCTGACCGCCGGTACGATGTCCTGCTCCGACATGCCGTAGCCGCGGAAAACGTCGGCCACCTCCTCGGTTTCCCTGTCGGGCACCTCGACGGTCTCGCGGACCTCGCGCTCGCGCTCCGATCGGTAGTGGTCCTGGTCGGTGCGCGCCGCCAGATAGCCGCCCAGGCCCATGGCGATGGAGCCGGCGGCGATCTCCGCCATCCCGGCGATGACGATAATGCCGGTAGACGCGACCGCGGCCGCCCCGGAAAGTCCCGCGGCCAGGGCGAACGGGACCGTCAGGCCGTCCGACATCCCGATCACCACGTCCCGGACGGTCGCCGAGGCTTGGAAGTGTGTTTCAGCGTGCGGTGTACTGGGCATAAGTCCAACATCATCGCACATCGGCCTTTCTTGCGGCGTGGGGACTACGGACTGCGCGATATCACCCAGAAACGTCGTCGGACCCGCTCTAACCTACTGATAATAATAGGCGGTATTTTGGAAAGCGAGGTGCAGCATTATACTGGTTATACTGGTTTAAGACTCAATACTCCGGAACGTGGTGAGGCGTTAAACGCAGCCACGTTCGAATCAAAGGCGGATACCGAAAGACATGCAGGCAATAAAGCCCTCTCGCAAGAAGATGAACAAGAGAACCCAGCCTCTGGATGTGTTCTTTACACCGAAGAGCGTCGCGGTGGTCGGCGCCACGGAAACTCAGAACACGGTCGGCCGGACGTTGCTCTGGAACCTGGTCACCAGCCCGTTTGGCGGCACCGTTTACCCGGTCAATCCCAAGCGGCCCAGCGTTTTGGGTGTGAGAGCCTATAAATCCATCACGGACATTCCGGAACAGGTGGATCTGGCGGTGATTATCACTCCGCCTCCATCGGTGCCGGGCATCATCCGCGAGTGCGGCGAAAACGGCGTGCACGCCGCGATTGTCATTTCGGCCGGATTCAAGGAGATTGGCCCCGAAGGCGCGGCCATCGAGCGGCGCGTGCTGGAAGAGGCGCAGGCGGGCAAGGTTCGGGTGATCGGCCCCAACTGCCTGGGCGTGATGGCCCCACTCTCGGGCATGAACGCCACCTTCGCCACCACCATCGCGCGGCCCGGCTCGGTGGGGTTCATCAGCCAGAGCGGCGCACTGTGCACGGCGGTGCTGGACTGGAGCCTCAAGGAAATGGTGGGCTTCAGCGCGTTCGTCTCCATCGGTTCGATGGTGGACGTGGGCTGGGGCGACCTGATTTACCACTTGGGCAACGACCCCAAGACCCGCTCCATCGTCATTTACATGGAGAGCATTGGCAATGCGCGGGCGTTCCTGTCGGCGGCGCGCGAAGTGGCGCTCAACAAGCCCATCATCGTCATCAAGCCGGGCCGCTCGGCTGCCGCCGCCAAGGCCGCCGCTTCGCACACCGGGTCGCTGACGGGCAGCGATGAAGTGCTGGAAGCCGCCTTCCGCCGCTGTGGCGTGCTGCGGGTCAACAACGTTTCCGACCTCTTTCACATGGCCGAAGTTCTCTCCAAACAGCCCAGCCCCAAGGGGCCGCGCCTCACTATCGTCACTAACGCCGGAGGGCCGGGCGTGCTGGCCACCGATGCCCTCATCATGGGCGGCGGCGAACTGGCCGAGCTGTCGCCCGAGGCCATGGAAGCCTACAACGCCGTGCTGCCGCCTACCTGGAGCCACAACAACCCCGTCGATATCATCGGCGACGCTTCCCCCGAGCGTTATGCCAAGGCCCTCGAGATTGCCGGTAAAGACCCTAACAGCGACGGTATGCTGGTGATCCTCACCCCGCAGGCCATGACCGATCCTACCCAGATCGCCGAGCAGCTCAAGCCGCTGGCCAAGCAGGAAGGCAAGCCGCTGCTGGCAAGCTGGATGGGCGGCGTGGACGTGGCGGCCGGCGAGGAAATCCTCAACCGCGCCAACATTCCCACCTTCGCATACCCCGATACCGCCGCCAAAGCCTTCAACTACATGTGGCAATACAGCTACAACCTGAGAGCCCTCTACGAGACGCCGGCCATGCCGGAGGATTCCGCCGATTGGACTCCCGACCGCAAGCGCACGGATGAAATCATCCAGAAGGCGCGCGGCGAGGGGCGCACCGTCCTGACGGAGTTCGAATCCAAGGAGGTGCTCAGCGCTTACGGCATTCCCGTCGCCAAGACCATCATTGCGGCGGACGCCGGCGCGGCGGTGAAAGCCGCCAATGAAATCGGCTACCCGGTGGTGCTCAAGATCTACTCGGAAACCATCACGCACAAGACGGATGTAGGCGGCGTGCAGTTGAACCTGGGCAGTGGGGAGGCCGTCGAGCGGGCCTTCCGCGCCATCCAGACCTCCGTCACCGAGAAAGCCGGCGCCCAGCATTTCCAGGGCGTGACGGTGCAGCCCATGATCAAGCTCAAGGACGCCTACGAGCTGATTATCGGCTCGAGCCTCGATCCGCAGTTCGGACCGGTGCTGCTGTTCGGCACCGGCGGCCAGCTCGTGGAGGTATTCAAGGACCGCGCTCTCGCGCTGCCGCCGCTCAATACCACGCTGGCACGCCGCATGATGGAGCAGACCAAGATCTACAAGGCGTTGAAGGGCGTGCGCGGGCGGAAGCCGGTGGACCTGGCGGCGCTGGAAGTGCTGCTGGTGCGGTTCAGCGCGCTGGTGGCCGAGCAACGCTGGATCAAGGAAATCGACATCAACCCGCTGCTGGCCTCTCCCGACGGGCTGATCGCGCTGGACGCGCGCGTGGTGGTGTACGGCCCCGAGGTCGCGCAAGACGAGATTCCGAAGACCGCCATCCGCGCCTATCCCACCCGCTACGTGTCGCCGTGGACCATGAAGGACGGCGGCGTGGTGACCATTCGTCCCATCCGGCCGGAGGATGAGCCGGCCATGGTGCGGTTCCACGAAACGCTCTCCGAGCGCAGCGTCTACCTGCGCTATTTCCACCTCATGAACCTCGAACAGCGTACCACGCACGAACGCCTGACGCGCATCTGCTTCATCGACTACGATCGCGAAATGGCGCTGGTGGCGGAGCGCCGCAACGCCGAGACCGGCGAGTCGGAAATCCTGGCGGTGGGCCGCATGAGCAAGATCCACGGCACCACCGAGGCCGAAGTCGCGGTGCTGGTGAGCGACCACTGGCAGGGCCGCGGGCTCGGCAAGGAACTGCTGGCTCGGCTGCTCATCATTGGCGCCAATGAGAAGCTGACCAAGCTGTCAGCCGAGATTCTGCCGGACAACCGCAACGTGATCCGGATCTGCGAATCGCTGGGGTTTTCGCTGAAACACTCGCCGGAAGACCAAGTGGTCCACGCCGAATTCAAGCTGTAGGGCTTTTTCCTGGGCAAGCTAAAGCATGCCCCACCAGAGTCCGTGGTACACTTATGGTGAGGTTCCTGGGCGCGGGTTGTCTAAAACTTGTAACGAGGTGATTGCCGGAATCGTCCTCCTACTTGAAGATATCGGTTCTCCAATGGCGAGGGCTGGTGAATAAAGATGGCTGACCTGTCGCAATCCCACGATTTGCACCCCACCACCGAAGAAGATCATCTGTCGCGCCTGTTCGTGGAGGGAGTGGAAGAGCCGTGGTTTCGATCTCTGTTCCGGAACATCAAGGATCTCGTCGACCCACCCAAGCTGCCGCCTCTCGTATTGACCTCTAAGCCAGTGCCTGTCAAGGACATATGGGGTCTCTACGGCCGCCAGAAGAAGTCCTTCATGATGTCCACCGGCTTCCAGATTACGGTGGTTACGATATTGTTCATTCTGGCGGCGAACAAATCGGTGCAAGACAAAGTCAAGCAGACCTTTACGCTGATCTCGCCGATCGATCTGGCCCCTCCCGACATGCCCCAGAAGAACCAGACCATGCAGGGCGGCGGCGGCGGTGGCGACCGGTCTCCCTTGCCGGCCAGCAAGGGGCGCTTGCCGAAGGCGTCGCTGCGGCAGTTCACCCCTCCAGTGGCCGTATATAACAATCTGAACCCCAAGCTGGCGATGGAGCCCAGCATTATCGCGCCTCCCGATGTGAACCTGCCGCAGGTCAATATGTCGGTTTATGGCGACCCGCTGGCGAAGATTGGGCCTCCGTCGAACGGTCCCGGCTCCGGCGGCGGCATCGGCTCTGGTTCCGGCGGCGGCGTGGGATCGGGCAACGGCGGCGGTTTTGGCCCTGGTTCGGGGGGCGGCGTGGGCGGCGGTGTATACCGCGTGGGCGGCGGCGTTACGGCCCCGGTCCTGCTCTACAAGAAAGAGCCCGAGTACTCCGAAGAGGCCCGCAAAGCCAAGTATCAGGGCACCGTGCTGCTGTATATCGAAGTCGACCCCAGCGGCAAGGCCACCAACATCCGGGTGCAGCACAGCCTGGGGCTGGGTCTGGATGAAAAGGCCATCGAAGCCGTGCGGCAGTGGAAATTCAAGCCTGGCTACAAGGACGGCAAGCCCGTCACCGTGGCCGCCACCATTGAAGTGAACTTCCGGCTGCTGTAAAGAATTCAGCTACGCAGGCGGGACTGCCTGCGCCACCTTCCTGTAGGCTTCGTCGAGAATCTCGACCACGTGCATCACGCGCTGGCCGTTGCCGTGTAATCGCACGCCGGCTTGAAGCTGGAGCAGGCAGCCCGGGTTGGCCGTGGCGACGATGCCGGCGCCGGTGGAATTCACCGCCTCCATCTTGTGCGCCAGAATTTGCATGGACATGGCGTTCTGGACGACGTTGTAGATGCCGGCGCTGCCGCAACAGACATCCGAAGAGGGCATGGCGCGAAATGTCAGCCCGGGGACCGCAGCCAGGAGTTGGCGCGGGGCCGTGCGGATGCGCTGGCCATGCGCCAGATGGCAGGAGTCCTGATAGGTGACCGTGGCGTCTATGGGGGCCATATCGGGGTTCAATTCGATGGAGGCGAGGAACTCGGTGACGTTGCGCATCAGGCTGGAAAACTCCCGGGCTTTGGCGGCGTACTGGGGGTCGTCCGCGAGCAGCTCGCCATATTCCTTCAGCGTGGAACCGCATCCGGCGGCGTTGGAAATGATGGCGTCGAAGGCGTCGCCACCGAGCACCGCATCGATGTTGCGGCGAGCCAGCCGGCGGGCATCCTCGCGAAAACCGGAATGCAGGTGCAAAGCGCCGCAGCAACCCTGGCCGGCGGGCGTCACCACTTCGCAGCCATTCTTCCGCAACACCCGCACGGTCGCCTCGTTCAGCCGCGCGAACGAGACGTTGGCGATGCACCCCGTAAGAAATGCGACGCGGTACTGGCGGCGCCCCTCGGCGGGAAACGTCCGGCCGATCTGGCTGAAAAAGAAGGGCGGGTCGGCGGACGGGGCGATTTGTTCCAGCTCTCCCAGGCGGCCCAGGAGCTTGAGGAAGCCCAGGGCGCGCACCAGCTTCTTCAAGCCGCTGGCCTGGTAGAGGTAGAGGAGCGTGCCCGCTACCGTCATGGTGGTGCGCGATTCCAGCAAATGACCGAAGACGAAGCGGCGCCACAAGTTGGCGAGCCAACCTGGTTGGGCGTGCGCTTCGATTTCCGCGCGCGCATCCTCCACCATGCGGCCGTACGGCACGCCCGAGGGACAGGCGGATTCACAACCGCGGCAGGCCAGGCACAGGTCGATGTGGCGGATGTAGGATGGCGTGATGGGAGCGCCCTCGGCCACCTGCACCATCTGGTAGATGCGGCCGCGCGGCGAATCCATTTCCAGCCCCAGCTCGCGGTAGGTCGGGCAGGCGTTCAGGCACAGCCCGCAGTGGACGCAGCGGTCGAGATCGAACTGCCTCGGCCCCACACCGGTTTTTTCAGATACGGCGATACAGTCGGCCACGGTTCAAAAGGTTGGCGGGGTCAAACAGGAGCTTGACGCGCCGCATGATTTCCAAATCGCCGCCCGGAGACGGCCATAATTCAAGCGCATGCTTGCGCTCTTCCGGCGCAAACTCGATGACGGTTTTCCATCCGCGCCCGGCGGCGGCTGAAAGCCAGCTTGCGGCTCCCTCCGACTGTTCGAAGTAGCCGTAACAGACTCCCGAACCAGCGCGCGCCAGCGCCGGACCTTCGAACGATGCGAGGACGCCTTCCAGCTCTTTCAGCGTACACGAAGCGCGCACCACCGCGCCGCCGGCGTGCCGGTCGAGGAAACGAGGTGTGAAGCTCTCGACGTCCCGCCAGAGGGTCTCCGGGCAGGGGTTTTCGACCGCCAGGCGGCCGGCGATGTGCGCCAACTCGTAATGGTAGCGATTGACAGAGGCCGCGCTGCCCCCGGCGCGAACGGCCAGGAGCCAGGCGCGATGCCCGAAGGCCATCCCGGCCGCCGGGTTCAGAAGATCGACGGCGGCCGGCTGGAGCACGCTGGCGAGAATCCGGCTGCTGGCGGCCAAGGCGTCCGGGAGCGAATCGAACGGGAGCAGAAAACTGCGCTCGGACTCCGGCGCCGGCTGGAGTTTGAAATTGACCGCGGCGATGGCGGCCAGCGTGCCGAACGATCCGATCATGAGCTTGGCCATATCCAGCCCGGCGACGTTCTTGACCACCATGCCGCCGGATTGCACCAGCTTGCCTTCGAGGGTGGCGAACCGCATCCCGATCACCAGGTCGCGCGCGGTGCCGTAGAGCAGCCGCCGCGGGCCGCTGGAGTTGGAGGCCACGACGCCACCCACGGTGGCGCGGTCGCCAAATGGGGGGTCCAGCGGAATCATCTGGCGGTTGGCGGCCAGAATGGCAGTGAGATCGCTCCACGGCAGGCCGGCTTCCACGCCGATGGTGAGGTCGCGCGGCTCGTATTCGATGACGCGCCGCAGCGCGGAGGTGTCGATGGCGGCATCGGCGGGCTCGATTGGCCCGGCCATCCGCCGCTTGCTGGAATTCCCGGCAAGCGCGATGGTGCGCCCGCGCGCGGCGGCATCGCGGAGCGCCTCCGCGAGTTCCGCGGCGGTGGTGGGCGCGAGCGCTTCTACCATGTGTTCCATAGGGAATGAGTCCACTGATGCCCGGGCAGCAACACGATGTGACGCAGAATGGCGGTGAGGATGGTCAGCACCAGCGACCCCGCCACGGCGGACCAAAAGCCGTAGACCGCGAAGCCCGGCGTAACGAGCGAAGCGAGCTTCAGCAGAAAGGCATTCACCACCAGCAGGAAGAGCCCCAGCGTCAAAAACGTAAGGGGAAAGGTCAGAAACCTGAGCACCGGCCCGATGGTGGCATTGACGATGGCGATCACGATAGTGGCGATCAGCGCCGCGCCGAAGTCGCGGACTTTGATCCCCGGGATGATCTGCGCCACCAGCCAGAGCGCCAGGGCGCTTACGAACCAGCTCACGATGAGGTGCAACATTTGGACCTTGGGCTAGAGATAATGATAAGCCATGGCGACATGGTTTGCGGGGACACCCGGTTTTCGATACCCGGCCAGGAAGCCGGCCGCCAACCCGTTTTGAAATTTATCCCGGATCGGGTTGGCAGTTCGCCGCGCATTGGCGGCAAACGAGGAAGCAGATTCACAGCGCGGTAGGGCTTGCGAGCGGCCGCCCGGGAGCGGATCGTTCACGACCTATCCGCAGAGCGGCAAGAAGCGGGGCGAGGGCGATAGGTGGCCGGGCCCGATGCCGACCCAGTACCCGACTCGGGCACGTTCCGGGCTAACTTGAGTTAGGCGCCGGTACCTATCACGTACCACCACCGTACTTGTAGACCTTTATCCAGCGCCCAGCCCAGGCCATACTGCAAACGATACATTCCTGGTACAGCCGCGCACCTATCGGAGCCGGCGGTGTCGGCGGCGATGTAGCAAGACTGATCCGCGGGGCCTGCGCGGCCCGCGCGGAGGCGAGCAGCGAGAAAGATTATGTCACAATACTTTGCATTGCTTTCGATCGTTTTCATGATGGGTTTTGTGATGGTGTTCGACAAGGTCCACCTCGAGAGGCGTAATGCCCGCTTCTGCCTGACAGGCGTGCTGAGCCGCCAAGAGGTGGACCAGCTACTCAGGATTCTGACGGCTTGCCAGGAGAGCTAGAGTCCTGGAAAGTAGTTACTGCTGAAGCGCCAGGAACACCACCACGCCGCTGCCGCGGAAGACCAGGTTCGCGGGGGCCTGCTTGGCGGATTCGGCCTTGCGCGTTTCCACGCGGCCATAAACCACCGCCCAACGGTCGTAGTCGGGAGTGCCGAAGCGGAACTTGCCGAGCGATGTGTGCTGCTGCATGATGGCAAGCTTGCGGTTGAGCGCCACCGCGTCGAGCTCGAAATCGCCGGGCGGTTTGGGGCCGTCGTTGGAATCCTCGACGAGCCAGAGCAGCGGCGGGGCGCCCGCTGGGCCCGGCGAGCCGGCATCGCAGACCTGTGCGCCCATCCAGCGGCCGTTTTCGCGGAAGGAGTACCGGCCGAGCACGGCGACGGGCTTGCCATCGTTGGATGCCAGATTGTGCAGCACCTCGCAGACCGTGAGCGGGACGAGCGGCGGATCGGCCGCCACGGCGAACGCGGAGAGCAGTAGCGGCAGATACGCGAATCGCCAACCTCCAATACTTCCCTGAACCCTGAACGGCATGGCACGGCCCGGCCGATGGTGCTACAGAATAGACTGCCCGACACTTCCCACCGGTTACATCCATTATGACCGACTGACGGGGTGAGGCGGTACAATCGAATCGACCCGTGCTCCAGTTCTGGGACCACTTCCGCCTCTTCCTGGACCGCCGCATCCGGTACAAGATCACGCGCGCCGGCCTGCTGTTCGTCTTTGCCACGCTGGTGGCCGGCTTGGGCGCCGTCATTTCCGCCAATAACCTGCTGTTCCTCATCACGGCCGCCATGCTGGCCACGCTGCTGGTCTCAGGACTGGTGAGCCGCCTCTGTCTGGCGGCGCTTCAGTTGGACTTCCTGGTGCCCGAGCACGTCCCCGCCGGGCGCACGGTTCCCGGCAAGCTCTTCGTGCGCAACCAGAAGTGGTTCATGCCCTCGTTTTCCATTCGGGTGGAAGGCGTTCGAGACCCCGCCGGCCCCACTTTGAAATCGGTGTATTTTCCGCTGATCGCCAGCGGCGCCACGCTCGAAGAGACGGTCGAAGTGCGCTTCCCCAAGCGCGGCGCCTACCGCCAGAACAGCTTCGCGTTCTCGACTTCTTCCCCCTTCGGCTTCCTCGAAAAATCCGCGCGCGTCACCTTACGCCACGAAACGCTGATCTACCCTTCCATCGACCCGCAGCCGGGCTTCGACGACCTGCTGGCCGGCATCGCCGGAGAAATCGAAACGCACTACCGCGGCCTGGGCAAGGACTTTTACCGCATCCGGCCTTACGAGGCGTTCGAGAGCGCCCGCCACGTGGATTGGAAAGCCTCGGCCCACACCGGCGCCCTGCAGGTCCGCGAATTCGCGCGCGAGCAGGAGCAGACCGTGGAGATATTCCTGGATCGCGACATCCCGCCCGCGCTCGACGCCTGGTTCGAGCACGCCATCGATTGCTGCGCGTTCCTGGCGTGGCGCCTTTCGAGCCTGGGCGCGGCCATTCACTTCCGCGCGCAGGGCTTCGACTTCCGGCAGCCCGAGGACGGCGACATCTACGCGATCTTGAAGTACCTGGCCCTGGTCTACCCGCGAGGCGCCAATGCTCCGGAAGCGCCGCTGGACGACACCAGCTACAAGATCGTCTTCACGCCGTCGCCGCGCGCGTTCCGCGAGGCCGGCTGGATGGACGCGCGCATCCTGACCCCCGATGTGCTCCCGCTCCCGGCGGCCCGTGCGCCAGGCCGGTTGCCCTAAGTGACCAGAAGTGGTCATAATGGGGTATGAAGTCGAAGGTCGGTATCGCCGAATTGAAAGCCCACCTGAGCGAGTATGTTCGCGCGGCGCAGAAGGGCAAGGAAGTCGTCATTAAGGATCGCGAGATGCCCGTGGCGAAGCTGGCGCCCCTGGAGCCTGCGCACAACTTTCTGCGTGTGATCCCCGCCACGCGCTCGATGGCGGAAGTTGAGCGCATGCTGGCGGCAAGCCCGGGCAGCCCGGTCTTGCCGCCCGGGCTGCTAGACGAGATTCTCGCGGACACCAGGAAGGACGTGTTCGACAAATGGATCGCCGGAGAGCTTACCTAGACTCCTCCGTCCTGCTGCGCAGCCTGCTTCGCCAACCGGACGCTCTGCCGGGCTTATCGCAATGGGGTCTGGTCGCGAGCGAACTGCTGGAAGTCGAAGCCCGGCGGACTTTGCATCGTCTTTGTGCCATCCGGGCACTCTCCGAGCCGAATCTCGCCCTGCGCTCCGCCGAGTTGCACACTTTCCTGGCCGCAGTGGACCGGGTTCCACTTTCGAAAATCATCCTGAACCGGGCGGGTGGTCCGCTTGGCGGCTCTCTCAAGACCCTCGACGCCATCCATCTGGTCACGGCGGTGATCTGGTCCGAATACAACGGCAAGGACATCGTCTTTCTCACACACGACCGCCAACTCGCCGATGCCGCGCGGGCCTGCGGTCTCACTGTCTATCCCGATTCGAGGCCCCACGCCGCGGGCCACTGAAGTGACATGAAGAGAGGAGACGCCGCCCTCCCATGACCATCGACGAACGCCTCGAGAGGCTCACCGAGCGCCACGAAGCCCTCACCCGGACCATGGAACTCATCGCCGCCGCCCAGATCAAGAACGATGAGCGCATGGCCGAACTCACGGAGACCATGACCCGCCTGGCCAACATCATCATCGCTCACGAGCAGCGCATCGACAACCTCGAAGACCGCCAGCAATAGCGCCCGGCGCGGCGTCTGATACCATTAAGAATCACCCTTGACCGGCACCGTTCCAGACATTCTGGCCCGAATTGTCGCCAGGAAGCGCGAAGAGTTGGCCCGCGGCGTCCCACGGCTCGACCAGTGGGAGGCCGAGGCCGAACTGCGTCTCGGCGCGCGCCGCGATTTTCGCGCGGCCCTGGGCGCGCGCACGCCGGCCATCATCGCGGAAATCAAGCGGGCTTCGCCCAGCAAAGGCCTGCTCTCGGCGGATTTCGACGCGGCGCGCATCGCCACGGCATACGAGAGCGGGGGCGCCGCGGCCCTTTCCGTGCTCACCGATGAAACCTTCTTCCAGGGGAGCCTCGGCGATCTGGAAAGCGCCCGCGCGGCCGTCTCGCTTCCCGTTCTGCGCAAGGATTTCACCATCGCCCGAGCGCAGATTGTCGAAGCCGCGGCCCACGGCGCCGACGCCATTCTGCTCATCGCCGCCATTCTCACCGAGCGCGAACTCCGCGCCTTCCGTGAAGCGGCCGCGCGCTACCGGATGGCCGCGCTGGTGGAAGTGCACAACCGCCACGAACTGGATGCCGCCATTGCCGCCGGCAGCGACATCATCGGAGTAAACAATCGGGATTTGACCACCTTCGAGGCCGCTCTCAAAACGTCGTTGCGGCTCGCGGAGCACATTCCCGGCGGCGTGCTGCGCGTCAGCGAAAGCGGCATCCACGACGCGCGCGATATCGCCGCGCTGCGCGAGGCGGGTTACACCGCCTTTCTGGTGGGCGAGCATCTCATGAAATCGGGCGACCCAGCAGCCGCCCTGAAGAAGCTGGTGGCGGCATGATTCTCAAGATCTGCGGCATCACCAACCAGGAGGACGCCAGCGCGGCCATCGCGGGCGGCGCCACGGCCATCGGTTTCAATTTCTACCGGCGCAGCCCGCGCTACCTGGCGCCGGAGCGCGCGGCCGCGATTCAATCGGCGCCGGGAGTGCGGCGCGTCGGCGTGTTCGTCGACGAAGCGCGCGAACGCGTCGAGGAAATCGCCCGCATCGCGGGGCTGGACGTGGCGCAACTGCACGGCGGCGAGACGCCGGCGGATTACCCCGCATCGCTGGCGGTATGGAAAGCCGTGCGCGTGGGAAAAGTCTGCGACCTTTCGCGGTTCCGCGATTGCCCGGCTGAAGCTTTGCTGCTGGATGGTCCGGCTTCCGGCGTGGCCTTCGACTGGCGGCTGGCGGCCGAGGCTCCCAAGCCGGTCATTCTGGCCGGAGGCCTGGATGCCTCCAACGTCGCCGAGGCCGTGGCGCTGGCCCACGCCTGGGGCGTGGATGCCTGCTCGCGCATCGAAAGCGCGCCGGGCAAGAAAGACCATCGGAAAATGAACGAATTTCTGGAAGCGGCCAAGGCGGCGCTCGGCCGATGACTCCGCAACCCGACGGCGGCGGACATTTCGGGCCCTACGGAGGGCGCTACGTGCCCGAGGTCCTGATGGCGCCCATCGAGGAGCTGGAGCAAGCCTACCTGGCCGCGCGCGACGACGCCGCGTTTCAGCTTGAGCTGGCCGAGCTGTTGCGGACCTACGCCGGCCGTCCCACGCCGCTTTATTTCGCCAAACGGCTCAGCGATACCCTGGGCGGCGCGCGCCTCTGGCTGAAGCGCGAAGACCTGCTGCATACCGGCGCGCACAAAATCAACAATTGTCTGGGCCAGGCGCTGGTGGCGCGGCGCATGGGCAAACGCCGCATCATCGCGGAGACCGGCGCGGGCCAGCACGGCGTGGCCACCGCCACCGTCTGCGCGCTGCTGGGCTTCGAATGCGTGGTGTACATGGGCGAGGAGGACATGCGGCGCCAGCGCCTCAACGTCTTCCGCATGCGGCTGCTCGGCGCGCGGGTGGTGGGCGTCTCGAGCGGCAGCCGCACGCTCAAGGACGCCATCAGCGAAGCCATGCGCGACTGGGTCTCGAACGTCGCCGGCACGTATTACCTGCTGGGCTCGGCGCTGGGCGCGCATCCCTACCCCATGATGGTGCGCGATTTCCAGAAGATCATCGGCGAGGAAGCGCGCCGCCAGATTCTGGAATCCGAAGGCCGGCTGCCCGACGCCATCTTCGCCTGCGTGGGCGGCGGCTCGAACGCCATCGGCATCTTCCACGCCTTTCTGCCGGACGATTCCGTGGAACTAATCGGCATCGAAGCCGGCGGCCGCGGCGACGCCATGGGAGACCACGCCGCGCGTTTTCGCGGCGGAGCGCCCGGCGTGCTGCAAGGCGCCTACAGCTACGTGTTGCAGGACGGCGACGGCCAGATCGCGCTCACCCATTCCGTTTCCGCGGGCCTGGATTACGCCATGATCGGCCCCGAGCACGCCTGGCTGCACGACCAAAAGCGCGCCCGGTACACCGCCGTTTCCGATGCGGAAGCTCTGGAAGCGGCGCGCCTGCTCTCGCGCACGGAAGGCATCATTCCGGCGCTCGAATCGGCGCATGCCGTCGCCGAGGCGGTGAAACGCGCCCCCGCCGGCAAAGGGAAAGTCTTCCTGGTGAACGTCTCCGGCCGCGGCGACAAGGACATCGATATCTACCGCGAGAATTTCAAGGAACTCGACGAGCCATGACGCGCATCGGGCGCATGTTCGACGCTTTGAAGCGGGACGGCCGCAAAGGCCTCATCGCCTACATCACGGCCGGCGACCCCACGCCGGACCGCACCCCCGCGCTGGCGGAGGCACTGGAGCGCGGCGGCGCCGATCTCATCGAGCTGGGAGTGCCGTTTTCCGATCCCATCGCGGACGGCCCGGTTATCCAGCGGGCCGGCGAGCGCGCGATCAAAGCCGGCACTTCGCTGAAGACCGTGCTCGCGATCGCCGCCCGCATTCGCGAGCGGTCCGAAATCCCGCTGCTGCTCTTCACTTACCTCAACCCGGTGATCCGCTACGGACTCGAACGCCTGGCGCGGGACGCCGCCGCCGCCGGCATGGATGGCTGCCTGCTCACCGACGCATCGGTGGAAGAGGCCTCCGATTATGTTGCCGCCATGCACCGCCACGGCCTCGACACGGTCTTCCTGGCCGCGCCCACCAGCACCGAACGCCGCTTGAAACTGGTGGCGCAGTATTCCACCGGGTTTGTGTATTTGGTTTCGCGGACCGGGGTCACCGGCGAGCGCGATTCGCTTTCCGACGCCGTGGCCCCGCTCATCCGCGCGGTGCGCGCCGTCACCGATCTGCCGCTGGCCGTCGGCTTCGGCGTCTCCAGGCCGGAGCACGTGGCGGAACTGGGCCGGCAAGTGGAGGCCGTGGTGGTGGGCAGCGCGTTGGTCCGGCTGATCGAGCGCAACCTCGACAACACCTCGCTCGAGATTCAACTCGAATCCTTCGTCCGCGAGCTCAAGCGCGGCTTTGGAGCGCACACATGACCCAGGAAGAGGCCCGCCACAAGCTGGAGGAATTCCGCGTCCTCATCGACGACGTGGACCGCCGCATCGTGGCGCTTCTCAACGAACGCACGCGCGTGGTCGAGAACATTGGCCGCGTGAAGCGCCAGGCGCAAATGCCCATTTATGAGCCCAAACGCGAGGACCAGGTATTCGCCAATATCGGCGCCAGCAATGGCGGGCCGCTGACCGAAGAGGCGGTGCGCCGCATCTTCGAGCGCATTATCGACGAAATGCGGATGATCCAGCGTGTGTGGATGAAATCCGATGGAGAAAAATAGATGTTAGTCGTCATGCAGCAGGGCGCCACGGAGCGGCAAATCCAGGGAGTGATCGACCGCCTGGTGGAGCTGGGCTTCGATGTGCACCGTTCCACGGGCGTGATCCACACCGTGCTGGGCGGGGTGGGCGGCAAGGAAGAATTCGACCTCGCCATTTTCGAGGTGATGGATGGCGTCAAGGAAGCGCACCGCATCGTCTCGCCCTACAAGCTGGCCAGCCGCAGTTTCCGCCCGGCCGGCACGGTGGTGAGGGTTGGCGATATCGATATCGGCGGCCAACGCGTGGTGGTCATGGCCGGCCCGTGCAGCGTCGAGAGCCGGGACCAGATCGAGCGGTCGGCGGAAATTGTGGCCCGCCTGGGCGCCCAAGTGATCCGCGCCGGGGCGTTCAAACCGCGCAGCTCGCCCTACGCCTTTCAGGGCCTCGGCGAGGAAGGCTTGCGCATGTTGCGCGAGGCCGCCGACCGCCACGGGCTGCTGGTGGTCAGCGAGGTCATGGACATCACCCAGGTCCCGCTGGTGGCGCAGTACGCCGACATCCTGCAAGTGGGGGCGCGCAACATGCAGAGCTTCACCCTGCTGCGCGAGCTGGGCAAGCTGCGCAAGCCGGTGCTGCTCAAGCGCGGTATTTCGGCTACCATTGAAGAGCTGCTGCTCTCGGCCGAGTACATTCTCGCGGGCGGCAACTACGACGTGATTCTGTGCGAGCGCGGCATCCGCACCTTCGAAACCTACACGCGCAATACGATGGACATTTCCGCCATCCCGGTGGTGAAGAAGCTCTCGCACCTGCCCATCATTGCCGACCCTTCGCACGGCACCGGCCGCCGCGACATGGTGGCGCCCATGGGCCGCGCCGCCGTGGCCGCCGGCGCCGACGGTTTGCTGATGGAGGTGCATCCCGATCCGGACCATGCCCTGAGCGACGGCGCCCAGTCGCTGCGCTTCGAGCAGTTCGAGGAGCTGATGTCCCAGTTACGGATCATTGTCCCCGCCGTGGGACGCAGCATGGCCGAGCCGAGGCCGTGAGAACGAAGAAAAATGGCCACGGATGAACACGGATGAACACGGATAACAAGATTCCGGAAAACAAAGTTCTTATCCGTGTTTATCCGTGTTCATCCGTGGCTAAAGCTGTTTTTTTGCGCCTTTCGAGGGAGCGGAGGCTTTTCAGATGCGGAGCGTAGCCATTGTCGGTACCGGCCTGATCGGCGCGTCTTTCGGCCTCGCCTTGCGCCAGGCCGGGTTCGAGGGACCAATCGCCGGGGTCAGTTCCGCGCCGGCCATCGCCGACGCCATGGCCGTGGGGGCCATCGACCGCGGCGCGCCGCTGGCCGAAGCCGTGGCCCAGGCCGATCTGGTCTTCCTCTCCCAGACGATCGGCCGCATTCTCGACACCATCCGGCATCTGGATGCTCTGGTGCGCCCCGAAGCCCTGGTCACCGACGCCGGCAGCACCAAGTGCGAAATCGTCGACCTGGCGCGGCAAAACATCGCCCGCTGCCAGTTTCTGGGCGGCCACCCCATGGCCGGCAAAGAGAAGCGCGGGGCGGCGGAAGCGGCCGCCGGTCTTTTCCGCGGCCGCACCTGGGCGCTGACACCGGACGATCCGTCCGAGCTGGCCACGCCGGCGGCCCGCGACTTGCGCTCGTGGCTGGAGCGCATGGGGGCGCGCATCGTGGTCCTCGATGCGGAGGAACACGACCGCGTCGTGGCGCTCACCTCGCACCTTCCGCAACTGGCATCCACCGCGCTGGCCGCCACGGTGGCGGAGCGCATGGGCGCCTCTCCGCGCTGGCGGATGGCCGGCCCCGGCCTGGAAGACATGACCCGTCTCGCGCTGGGATCGTACGATCTGTGGCGCGACATTCTGGCGACCAACACCGAGCATATCGACCGCGCCTTGGCCGTCTACATACAAAAGCTGGAGCACATGCGCGAGAACCTTCGGACGCGGCAGCTTCAAGAGGAGTTCGAGCGCGGCGCCGGCATGGCGGGCCGCTTGCGGCGGACCCCGTGAGTTGTAGGGGCCGGGCATGGCCGTCCCCTACGGCGCTGAATTAGGATAAACTACGCATGAGGCTATCGAACGTAGCTACTCCGCCGGCGGACGGTTCGCCCGCCAGCGGACCCGCGGCTTTCCAGGCGCGCAGGACCTCGCGGTCCGGTGCACACGGAGCCGGATTTAAGGAATTCAAAATGGAACAAAAACTCAAGATCGCCGTGTTCATCGATTTCGACAATATCGAAATCGGCGTCAAGTCCACGCTGCACCGCGAATTCGACGTGGCGGCCGTGCTGGACGCGCTAAAAGAACGCGGGGAAATCGTTACCAAGTTCGCTTACGCCAACTGGGGAAGGCAGGATTCCGCCACGCGCGCGCTTTCCGAGCACGCCGTGCAGATGGTCCAGCGCGACCCCTCGCCGCGCGGCGACAAGAACGGCGCCGACATCAACCTGGCCCTCGACGCGCTCGAGATGGCCTTCACTCACGACCACATCAACGCTTTCGCCATCGTCAGCGGCGACAGCGATTTCATCGCGCTGGTCAACAAGCTGAAGCAGTACGACAAGCGCGTCTTCGTCGTTGGCGGCCGCGCCTTCACCAGCACCATTCTGCAGAAGAACTGCCACGAGTTCGTGGCTTATGAATCCATCATCGACGAGCCGCGGACGCGCTCCGGACACCAGCAGCAACAGCCGCAGCAGCAGCAACAGCAGCAGCAACAGCCGCAGCAGCAACCGCCGCAACAGCAGCAACCACAACCACAGCAACATCAGCAACAGCAGCAGCGCCAGGCGCACAAGCGGGTGGCGCTCGATCTGGCCCAGTCCATGCCGCTGGTGGAGCGCGCGCTGGGCGTGCTGGAGCGGCGCGAAGTGCGCCCGCAGCTCGGCCTGCTGAAATCCACCATGCTGCAGCTCGACTCCACGTTCAACGAGAAGGCGTACGGCGCCGGCTCATTCACCGATTTCGTCGAGAAGCTGCAGAAGGCCGACTTTGTCGAGGTCACCGGCGGCGAAGGCCGCTACATGATCCGCATGAAGGGCGGCGGCGGCGCTCCCGAAAAGCCGGGTCACAAGCCCGAGGAGGCCATCCCCCTGCTGCGCGACGTGCTGGAAACGCACCGCCTGGAGGTGGACAACGGCTCGCTGGCCGACGAACTGGCCGAATGGGTGCGCCAGGAGCAGCCCAAACTGGATTGGCGGGAGTACGGTTTCCAGGAGTTCAGCGAGCTATTGAACTATGCGCAGGATAAAGGCCTGGTGCGCAACCAGGCCGACGAAGAGAGGGGCCTCATCGTCTACCTGGGCTCCGAATTCCATCCGCCCGCGCCACCGCCCGAGCCGGAACCGGTGGCCGCGGCCTACGAGGAAGAAGAGGAGGACGAGCCGCAGCCGCTGGTGCCCGGCCAGCCCACCGCTACCGGCGAGATCCCCATTCCCGAGGCCCCGCCCAAGCCTCAGCGACGCCCCCGGGCGCCACGCAAGACCTCCGGGGAACCCGGCGCCAAGAAGCGCATCTCCCGGCCGCGCAAGAAGCCGACCATGCAGTAGGACCGTCGCCAGCCGATTCTCCGCATAGCCAGAAGATAGTATCGCCGATTCGTCGATAATGGCTTAGAATCAAGGTAGCAAGGAATACCGAGATGACAAGGCGGGGGATCCTAATCGGTGTCGCCCTCTTGGGTCTGACCCAGTGGATGACAGGGGCCACTGCCCGCGATCGAGTCTGGCAGGAAGGCATATTAGTTTCAAGAAGGACTGTCCCTGCCGGCCGCGACACTTTTCAGAACCAGTTTATCTATAGGGTGCGAGGGGGCACTGCCCGATACATGGTGCTTTCCGATGAGCCGCTGAAGCTGGACCTGCACGTGCCCATGCGGTTCGCAGTGACCAGGAGACACCTCATCATCCAGGACCTGGATGGCAGCGAACATAAGACCGCCATATTGCAAAAGCTCGAGAACACGCCCCACGGCCGGTAGGGGCCGGGCATGCCCGGCCCCTACACCGCTCCCGCGACCGCTGAGCGCCTGTAGCGCCGGCGGCTTATCGTAAAATGGGCATCATGCCCGAAAATCCCGAGGAGTTCTATCGCATCCGGAAGCTGCCGCCCTACGTTTTCGCCGTCATCAATGAAATGCGCGCGCGGGCACGCGCCGCCCAGATCGACGTCATCGATCTGGGGATGGGGAACCCCGACGGCGGCACCCCGGGCGTGGTAGTGAGCAAGCTGGTCGAAGCGGCGCGCAATGCGCGCAACCATCGCTACTCGCAATCCAGGGGCATTCCGAGGCTGCGCGAGGAGATCACCCGGCGGTACCAGGCCAACTACGGCGTGGAACTCGACCCCGACAAGGAAGCCATCGTCACCATGGGAGCGAAGGACGCGCTGGCGCACCTGCTGTTTGCCACTGTTGGGCCGGGGGACGTGGTGGTTTCGCCGAACCCCGCATATCCCATCCACCAGTACGGGGTGATCATGGCGGAGGGCCAGGCCGAGATGCTGCCCATGCCGGACGCGGCCACTTTTCTGAACGGCCTCGAGGACCTGTACCGCAACGGCTCGCGAAAACCGAAGCTGCTGCTGATTTCCTTCCCGCACAACCCCACCACCACATGCGTGGACCTGGATTACTTCCGCCAGATCGTGCGTCTGGCGCGCCAGCATGGCACGCTGGTGGTGCACGACTTCGCTTACGCCGACCTAGGCTTCGACGGCTACCAGCCACCCAGTATCCTCGAAGTGGAAGGCGCCAAGGAAGTGGCCGTCGAGATCTTCTCCATGTCCAAGAGCTACAACATGGCCGGCTGGCGGGTGGGATACTGCGTGGGGAACGCGAGGATGATCGCGGCGCTGGCGCGCATCAAGAGCTACCTGGATTACGGCGTGTTCCAACCCATCCAGATCGCCTCCATCATCGCCCTACGGGAATGCGAAGAAGATACCCGGAAGATCTGCGCGGTGTACCAGAACAGGCGCGACGTGCTGGTGGACGGACTGAAACGGGCCGGCTGGGCGGTGGAGAAACCGCGGGGCACCATGTTCTTGTGGGCGCCGGTGCCGGAGCGGTTTCGCGAAATCGGCTCGCTGGAGTTTTCGAAACTGCTGCTGGAGAAGGCGCAGGTGGCCGTGTCACCGGGCATCGGCTTCGGGCCTCTGGGCGAAGGGTACGTGCGCTTCGCGCTGGTGGAAAACGAGCACCGCATTCGCCAGGCTACGCGGTCCATCGGGCAGTTTCTGAAATCGGGCGCGGGCCAGGCATGCCTGGCCCCTACTGGATCTGATATGGAACGGTGACCTCGACCGTCTTGGGCGGGAAGCAGGCGCGGTCGTTGCACGCCTGGTAATGCAGTTTCCCCACCGCCGCGCCGGGGCCGGCCGGGGCGTTGGCCGCCACCTTGAAGTTGGCCACCAAATCGAAGTCGCCCGTGAAGACCGAGAGCGGCTTCTCCGCAAACTCGTACTTCTCCATGGAGGGCTTCGGGTAGGTTACCGAACCGCTCTGGAGGGCGCCGGCGGCGGTCCACGTCAGCTTCAGCGGGATGAGATATTCCTCGGTGGGGGTATTGCTGTTGACGTGGAACCCCGGGCGGACGGACACCGGGATCTTCGCCTGGACGGCGGCATTGCGCCTGCCGGCCACCTGCCGAGGCTGGCCCACCGTCAGGTAACCGCTACTCTGAGCGAAGAGTAACGGCAGCGAGACCAGCGCGGCTAGCAGCGGCAGGCGCGGGAGACTGCAAAAGCTGTTCGACACCATCTTCGAAATCCTTCCGATCCACAAGACCCACGTGGACGGCGGCGATCTTTCCGTCCCGGTCGATGAGGAACGTGGTCGGCAGCGCATCCACGCCGCCGTAAAGCTGGGCCGTTTCGCTGTCGCCGATCACCACCCGGTAGTTCACGCCCAAGTGCGAAAGGAACGGCTTCACGGATTCCCAACCATCATCGTCCATGGAGACGCCCAGCACCGCGAAGCCTTTATCCTTGTTTCTGCGCTCGAGGTCCATGAACCAGGGGATCTCGATCTCGCACGGGCCGCACCAGGTGGCCCAGAAATCCAGCAGCACCACTTTGCCGCGATAATCCGAGAGGCGAACGGTCTGGCCGTTCACATCCTTCAGCGCAAAATCCGGGGCTTGATGGCGGTCCTTGTCCGGCTTGACCGGCGCGGTTCTTACCGAACGCGGCCCGGGAGACCAGAAATATATGAGACCCCCCGCCAGGAGAGCGATGGCGATAGCGGACGAGAGGCGGCGTGCGGACACAGATTCCTTTCCCCAATCCAATTATATCGACAATCGTCCGGATTCGATCCGCTGCGCAAACCAGGCGCGGCGGCGGGCGCGGCGGCTAGCGCCCGCGAGCGTGAACTCACGGTGGCGCCTGGCGCCGGAATACAACCACGCGGCGGTGTCGCAGAAGCTCTCAGAGCAATACTCCCGCCATCGGCGGCTACGCGATCGGACGTCGCCGGCGGCGAGGGCGCGTTTTCGCCACTCCGCCGACCAGCCCAACTCGCCGCGCGCGCCCGCCCGCCATTCAGCCTTCACCAGACGCTCGTAGGAGTGGCGCGCCGGGTTGCCCAACCTCGCCCAGACGAAGTGAAACAGCTCATGGACGAAGATGCGCGGGAACTCCGCCCGGCTGCAATCGAACGCCATACGGCGCTCCCGCACAAACGTTCCGGCGTGCACTGCGCCGCGGGGCCCAGAGGGCACCCCGCCCAGGGCGTGCGCGCTTTGGATGCGGACGGGCGCGCCCGAGACCGGCGGCAGACGGTGTAGTACTACCCCCACTTGGTTCCTGCGGGAGGGGTCCTCGAACAAAAAAAGATGGGGAATCGGCACTCTCCAAGACTATAGTACTGTGAAGTCCAGTAAAAATCGGTATAGTGGATAAGGAGACCGATGCACGATGCACTATCGAGCCCTAGTACCGCTACTGGTGGCCGGGACGATGATCCTGGCGGCCGTGCGCCCCAGCGTGGCGCAATCGACCGATTTTGCTAACTGGCCGGCGCGAAGTTCGCCCACTGAAATCGGCAAGCGCGTGGCGGAGCACTTCGTTGGGTCCCCCCACCAGGATCGGCGGCGCATCATCTACCCGGAAGTCTGCGCATGGTACGGAGCTTTGACCTTCGCCCAACTGTCGGGCGACAAGGACCTTTCCGCCCGTCTCATCAAACGTTTCGATCCGCTGATGACGCCCGAGGAATCCGCGCTGGTACCCACCGAGCGGCATGTGGACTATTCGGTTTTCGGGGTGGTCCCTCTAGAGATATACATCGAAACCAAGGAGCAGAAATACCTCGACATGGGCAAGGCCATCGCCGACCGGCAATGGAGCGATCCCACACCGGATGGGCTGACCAGCGAGACCCGCTTTTGGATCGACGACATGTACATGATTACGGCCCTGCAGGTGCAAGCGTACCGTGCCACCGGCGACGCCAAGTACATCGACCGCTCGGCCCTGGAAATGGTGGCATACCTGGACAAGCTTCAGCAGCCCAACGGGCTGTTCTACCATGCTCAGGATGTCCCGTTCTTCTGGGGGCGCGGCGACGGTTGGATTGCCGCCGGGATGGCTGAGTTGCTGCGCTCGCTTCCCCAGGACCATCCGCGCCGCGCGCGCATTCTGGAGGGCTACCGGAAGATGATGAAGTCGCTGCTCGAGTTCCAGGGCAAGGACGGCATGTGGCGTCAGCTCATCGATCATCCGGAGGCATGGCCGGAAACTTCCAGCACGGGCATGTTCACTTTCGCCATGGTCAGCGGCGTCAAGAACGGCTGGCTCGATGCCAAAACGTACGGCCCCGCGGCTCGCCAGGCCTGGCTCGCGCTGACCGGCTATATCGACCAGCATGCGGACGTCACCAGCGTCTGCGCGGGCACCAATAAGCTCAACGATCTGAATTACTACCTGACGCGCCCGCGCATGACCGGCGACTTTCACGGCCAGGCGCCGGTGTTGTGGAGCGCCTCGGCTCTGCTGCGGTAAAGAAAAAAGGGGACAGACGCATTTTCCGCCGCGGAAAATGCGTCTGTCCCCTTTTTTCTACCTTACCCCCAGGTGGTCGAAATTCAGCATGGCGTTGAAGAGCAGAAAGTAGCTGCCCTGCGTCTCATTGCGCCACATCGGATTGTTGGCGAACAACAACACGTGGCCTTGGCCGCGCGGAACGTCCACCACCGCGGCTTGATTGGCCAGCTCGGAGCCGCCCGCCAGCATGCCGGAAACCAGCAGGTCTTTCTCCCCGGCGAACCGCACCACCACGCGGGGCCTCAGCTCCGGCGGTAACGGAGCGCCGCGGCCGAAAACATCCGCTTGCACGGCCGGCCCGGCCGGCGGAGAAGCCATCTGCAAGGGGCGTCCTTGCGGGATGTCGGGATCGGTCAGCGTCCCGCGGCCGGTCGGACGGTTGGAGCCTGCCGTTCCGCCGCCGCCCGCACCCACTGAAAACACGGGCGACTGGTTGAAGTACACGGCCAGCTTGTCGCCGTAACCATAGGCAATCGGGCTGCGCTTATCGGCGATCACCGCGTCGATCACGCTGCCGCTGGCGCGCAACTGCGGCGTGCTGGCGATGGCGACGCCCTCGATGATTCCGTAATCGATGGGAATCGACGCGTTTCCGGTGATGGTGATGAAAAGGCCGCCCGCATCGATGAACCGGGCCACGTTCACCAGCCCCTCGAGTCCCATGCCGCCGCGCATGTCATCGGTGGTGTCAGGGGAGCCGCCCAGGTTGGGCGTAAGGTCGGTTTTCTTCCATGGGATCGGATCGCCGCGCATGGGCAGGCCGTTGACGATGCGCTGCGCGGTCCCACCCACCGGGCCGAACAGAATCACGTCCCACCTGTCGCGCAGGTTGGCCGTCGCCTTCAGCTTCTGGTCGGAAATGTAATCGTAGGGGATTTGCAGGCGGTCGAAAGCCACCCGGAACCAGCCCTCGTTCTGGGTGTTGGTCCAGGTATGCACCAGCGCGATGCGCGGAGCCGCCAGCTCGTGCATGGCAACCTTGGGAACTTCGGCTGAAGCATAGATGGCAATCCCGAGGGCCGCCGCGGCGCTCTCCAGCCGCGCGCGCAGGCCGTCCGGATTGCCTTCCGTCTTGACGATGAACGAGCCGGCGGCGAAACCGCGGTCCCCGGACTTGAAGGCATCTTCGGCGGCGAACATTTTGACGTCCTTCAGTTTGAAACGGAAGGTGGCCAACGTGTTGTCGGCGTTGTGATTGATGAGGTAGGCCGCAGCCGAAACCGGTCCCGCGACTTTGCCGGCGGGCTTGGCCGCTTCCACCAGCAGCGTCATGGACGCTTGCAGAATGTCGGGCTTCGCCACCCGCACCGTGGTGATGTTGTGCAGCGGTCCCACGGTCCATCCGGTGTCGTCGTATGGCGGCGGATCGCCGACGTTGTAATACTGCGTGTCGAGCAGCATGTCCGCCATGCGGCTGTAAGGCTGATCCATGCGGACCACGTAGCTGCCGGCGGCGAACTTCCGCTTCGTCCCATCCTGCCCCACCGCGACTTCGGTGTCGCTCGCCAGACGATCGACCTCGACGCCTTGCAGGCGCAGCAGGTTGACCACCTTCGCGCACTCCCCGGGACGGGGATCGTCACCGGGAATCACCCATGCCGCCGGTCCTTCATTCCTGGCCTTGTCCACGCTTCGCCTGCTCTTCAGATAAAAGTTGCCGAGGAATTCCCGGCGATTGGCCGCCACGTTGTTCATCGAGATCAGCAGGGCGCTCTGCTGCAGATTGATGTTGTCGCGGAGCGACCAGTTCACCCGCGGCAGCGGCGGGTTGGGGCGGTACCAGGTCCGGCTGGTGGCGCTCGCCGGCACGGTGCGTTCGCCGGTATCCGCGCCAAAGCCGCCAAACGTCTCATAGAACCGTCCGATGGAGTTGTGCCCATTGGCCACGTAGAACATGTAGTTGGGCGCCCATCCGTCGTAATACCCGTGCGTCCACACGCCCGGCACGCCGCGCTTGGTCATCTCCTCGACGTCCACGTACGCCATTTTCTGCCACTCGTCGATCACCAGCGGGTCGAGCCACGCATTGTAAGGGCCCATGCCGGTGGATACGTAAAGAAATGGCTGCGATTCGTGCAGATCGTGCAGGACGGTGGGGTGGTATTCGAGGAACGCGCTCATCATGGTGCGGGTCAGCGCCAGCGCCATGCCCAACCCATCGCGATTGTTGTCGTGCGCCACGTACTTGCCCCAGTAGATTTGCGTGGGCGCCGTCTTCGCCGGGTTGGCCTTGCGGTAGTTGTACACGTCCACGGCGCGGTCGCGGCCATCGGCTTCGGAGACCGGCGTGATCAGCACAATCGAATTCCTGCGGATGTTCTCGACCAGCGGCGATTCTTCCACCGCCAGCCGGTACGCCAGTTCCATCAGCATCTCGGGCGAGCCGGCCTCGGGCGAATGGATGCTGCCCGAGGCCCAGTAAAACGGCAGCGCCTCGGCGATCAGTTGGTCCGCCTCCGGCTGAGGCGTCCGGCGCGGGTCCGCGAGGCGCGCGGTGAGTTCCTTGTAATGGTCGAGTTTGGCAATGTTGCCCTCGTCCGAGACCGCCACCAGGATGATTTCGCGGCCTTCTTCCGAGTGGCCGATGGCAAACACCTTGACCCGCTTGGAGGCCTTCTCGAGCTCCCGCATGTAGCGGTAGATGTCCTTCGTATAAGTGAGCTTGTTGGGCGTGCCGATGGCGTACCCCAGCACCTTCTCCGGCGTAGGCACGCTAGCGGAGGCGGGCAGATGGTCCACCAGCTCCGTCAGGAAAAACGGCTCGGTGGTGTACTGGTGGATCTTGGCCGTGTACCCCTCGTCGTTTTTCCGAGGTGCGGCGGCCGGGACCGGCACCGGCGCTTTGGCGGGCTTCTTGCCGGCGGCCGAAAGCGTCAGGGCAACAAAGAGGCAGATTGCCGTTCTACGCATGATTTCGATCATCACATAGAAGCGGGGGCCGGGGCCGGGGGCCGGGGACGGTGGGGCGGGACGCCGGGGGTCGGGGCGCCGGGGTCAGAGGCCGGGGGCCGGGGGGCGGGGTTTGCGCTATCGGCAACTGCCGTTGTTGGCGTTCGGTATCGCCAGGAAGGTAATGCTGGCGGGTGCGAATGTGACGCGGCCGGACGGTGTGGGCACGCCTGCCAGCCGGGGCAACTCATCGTTGGCGCCTAATCGGAGTTCATTCCCGTTCAGGTCAACCCGTGTGTCTTCCAGATTCCGGGCGGTCAGCGTGTAGCGGTCCGACTCCGTGGGAAGTTCGAGCGATTGCGATGCCGTCCGGCCGGTGTTGATCGCCAGCAGCGCTACGCCTCCCGGGTGGCCGCGCAAACAGTGGGCATAGAGATGCAACGCCGGCGCGGGCGACGAACCCGGATTTAGCACGGCCGGACCCATGAGTCTGCGCCAAAGCAGAGCCGACCAGTAATTGGGCCGCGGGGTCAGCGTATTCTCGTCGAGCAAGCCATAGTCGCTGGAGGCCAGCGTGTTGTGGGCTACCACCTGGACGCCGCTCCGGGCCAGGCGTCCAAGCTGATCGAGATAGCGAAAGCTATCGAGAAAGGTCGAGCCCCATGGGTTGCCGCCGCAGGCTGCGTCCGCGGTTTCGGTGAGCCAGAGCGGCTTGCCGGGAGCGAATCGATCGCGGAGACCGGCGTAGAATGCCTCCACCCGGCCGGTGCGCGCAAGCCACTGTTCGGAGAGCGCCTCTTCAGGGGTGGTTCCCGCTCCTGGAACCATACCCGCACATCGTTTGGAAAGGGCGCCATAGAAATGGTAGGAGAAGGCATCGAAGGCCGGGCCCGCGGCGGTGAGCAGATCCTCGGTCTTGAGCAGGCCCCTCGCCATGCCTGCCGGCACGAGCGAGATTCCCTCGCCGACGGAGCCGGGACCCAGAATCACCATGCCGGGAGCAGCCTGTCTGGCGAAGGGGTGGAAGACGGCGATATCGCGCGCATAAGCGGCGGCATCATAGCTCTTCGGTGCGCCACCTATCTCCGCAAAAGTGGGTTCGTTCATGAATTCGGCCGCGGCGATGCTGCCGCCGATGGATCTGGTGTAAGCCAGGAACCGGCGCGCCTGCGCCGGAGTCCAGACGCCGGCGGCATCGCGGGTCCCCGCGCTGATGGCAAAGGAACTGACGATGCGGGCGTCGACCGCGCGCGAGAAGTCCACCACTCCCTTCCACTGGCGGCGCGTCAACACTCCATTGAAGCCCGCGGGCGGATTTGACGGGGCGGCATCGTCCGAATCTTGAAAGTAGGTGGTGTTGGCCCATGTGCCGCTGACCCGAACATAAGCAGGCCCCAGCGCGGCGGCCAGTTTGCGAAGCCGGGGGTGGGTGAGATCTATGGGTGGCCGCTGTCGATACAGGGCCGGGTCCATGCCCACCGGACCGGCCGATGGCTGCGCTTTCAGAAGAGCGTCGACCTGCTTGCCATAGGGCCTCCAGAATCTACCGCCCGTGACCTCTACCATCTCGATGTTGAACGACTGAAAGCGTTCATCGACCGTGCCGATGCGGGCCATACTGGCGGGTGCCATGGAAGCGGGTTATGCTTTGGGCCGCGCGCGGTCGAGGGCCAGCTCCGGATGTTCCCGAACCAGCTTGTTGGCCGTGTGGCAAGCGAAGCAGACCGGGGACGCCGCCGCCAGCGTCTCATGTAGCTGATCGGCTGGAACTTCGCTCCATTCGACGGACACTCCGTCGGCGCCGAGCAGCGCCGGCTTGCGGCCGGCCCAGTCGATTTCACCGAACGGTTGGCCGCACCACGCGCAAACCTTGCCCTCGTACCACTTCGTCAGGATGTTGCGAACCAGGCAACCCTCCGGCGAGGCTTCGATCTGGCGGAGGCATTCCTGCCCGCAGCCGGCGTGCTCCGGCCAGCGGGAGCACGATGCCAGCCGCAATTCCGGCGACTTTCCGAGCGCCGTCGCCGCCGCATGCCGGGCATCCACCACCACGCCCGCCGGCCTCTGGTTCTCGGGACAGATGACCGCTCGCCGGCCGCGATACTTCCACCAAGCATCTGCCACGCGCCACCCCGCGACGGCACCCAGCACCACCGCGATCGCCAACACCACCATCTGAATCGGCACATCATCCCCCCTACCGAAGAATGCAACACTCAGGCCAATCGCCTAAGTTGCTGTTTCTAAATATAGCACCACGCCAACGGCCGGATGCTACACTTCCGATTGGGGACATATCCACAGCCTCTGGGTGGCTTGCCCCTAAATCGCAACCGGAGCGTCCAGACGAACGTCTATTCTCGCGTGAAGCTTCGTCTCTGGTGGGCCATTCCGCTGCTGGGCCTCGCGACGCTGGGCGCCGCTCCCAACGACTATCTTTCCGCCAAACAGAAGTTCGACTCCATCGAGAGTGGCCACTTGAAAGCCGGTTCACGCGTGGAACTGAGTGCCGGCGAGTTGGACGCCTATGCCAAGCAGGCAGTCCCGGCAGGGGTGCGCAACCCGCGCCTACAGTTGACGGCGCCGGGCATGGCGACGGGCACCGCCATGGTGGATTTCGGAAAGCTGCGCCGCGCGCACGGATACCAGACTGGCTGGTTGATGTCGAAGCTGCTGGATGGCGACCGTCCGGTGAGCGTGACGGCGCGTTTTCGCTCCGCCGGCGGCCAGGCCACGGTGGACCTCGAGCGCGTCGAGATTTCCGGCGTCGCCATCGACGGCTGGACGCTGGACTTCCTCATTCAGAATGTCCTTCTTCCTCTGTATCCGGATGCCGTGGTGGGCCGCCCCTTCGAGCTGGGGCACCGCATCGAACGGCTGGAGGTCGGGCCCGCCGCCGTGGCCGTGGTCATCGGGCGGTAAGCCGGCCGGCTCAGACGAACGGATTCCGCACCGTCACGCTTCCGTACCGCTGCCCGCCGGCCAGATCTTCGCTCCAGAAGACGCCGCAGCCCAATTCGACGGCGCTCGTGACCACCAGTGCGTCCCGCCAGGACATCTTGTAGCGGCGCTGGAAGCGCGCGGCTCGCAGCAGGTCCGCATGGCCGGGACGGTGAATGATCCAACCGCCCAGATCGGCCAGTATCTCCTCGGCTTCCTGGCTGGCGATGCCGAGCTTCCTGGTGGCGGCAGAGTAGAACTCCGCGAGCACCTGAATGCTGACGGCTCCGGCCCCATCCTCCACCAGCCGCCTCAACAGTTGGACCGATCGCTCGTGCTTCTTGCCGGCGCCCCCATCGTGAGCGTAAATCAGGACGTTGGTATCGACGAACTCAACGCTCATGCAGCTCTTTCCGGCTCCAGCGGATCGCTCCGCGCGTTCCTCTATCCGGAGCGCGCTCGATGCGCTCGAGGAACCGCCGCTTGGCTTTCGCCGAATTCGCATCCCGATTCATAATCTCGCGGATGGCTTCGGCCATCAGGCTGGTCATCGATTGGTTCCGGGAAGCCGCGTAGATCCGAAACCGCCGGAGCAATGCCTCGGGCAGGCTGAGCGTGACGTTCTTGTGTGTCGAGCCTTTCACAGTTTTCAGTGTATCACGGGAATATGTGGCAGAGGCGCTCCGGCGCGGCGGGCCGCCCCTTCCTAGGCGTTTCGCCCATTACCGGCGGAAGTGGTAACGTCTGGACATGAGCATTCGTACCTGGCTTGTATGCTTAGCCCTCGCTGCAATGCTCGGGCAGACTCCCGATGCGCAAGCGCAGGAAGATCTCTCTATTCGACGCTGTGATAACCAGTACGCGGGACAGAGCATCACGACGCTTCTCGGGCTAGCATATGGAGTGCCCGAGTACCTCATCGAGGGCCCGGATTGGATGCGGACTGAGTGTGTCGCTTATACGATGGTGCCGGGCAAAACGTACTCAGCGCAGCAGTTTCAGCCAGCCATGCAGCGAGAACTTGCGGACCGGTTGCATCTGCTTACGCACAAGGAGATCAAGGAGATCGAAGTCTTGGTCCTCAAGCTTCCCGGTGATGGCACCCCGCTCAGGCTTCAGCCAAAAGAGGGTGGTCGTAATGTTCACGTTGACATCAATTACGGCTCCCTGAAGATGCCCGGCTTTGAGGTCTCAGCGCTCGCTCGGTGCCTTTCAATAGCCCTGAGACGTCCCGTGATAGACGAAACCGGGCTGGGCGGCTCTTTTGACATCAACCTCACCTGGAGCGGCGTCGATCTCTTCCGGCGCGTAAAGGAGCAACTTGGCCTTGAGTTGGCTTCAGCGAAACGTCCGATTCAAGAGTTAGTGGTTGATCGTATCGAGAAATTGTCATCCCCTGAGTAGTCTGCCCCCAGTCGGGGCAGGTTCCGGGCGATTTCCGGATGGCCGGTCGGGCGCGAAGAACGCCGCTACGCGATGTGCGCCCCGCGCGTCCCCACGTACACGGCGTAAATCGATTGGCTGGCGGCCATGAACAGGCGGTTCCGCTTGCTGCCGCCGAAGCAGACATTGGCGCAGGCCTCCGGCAGCACGATCATTCCGATGCGCTCGCCGGCCGGCGTGAACACGTGGACGCCGTCGTAGCCAGCGCCACCCCAGCCCGCGCCGGCCCAGATGTTGCCGTCGGTGTCGGCGCGAATTCCGTCGGCCAGGCCCGATCCCTTGCCCGGAATCGTCATGTTGGTGAACTGCCGCTTGTTGCGCAGGCTCTTGCCGTCCACCACGTCAAACACCTGTATGTCCTTGGGGTCTCCGGTATCGCAGATGTACACCTTCTTGTAGTCGGGCGAAAAGCAGATACCGTTGGGCTTATCCAGCTCGTCGGTCACCTTGTCCATCTTCCCGGTCTTTGGTTCGACGCGATATACCGCTTCCTTGAGCTCGGGCTTGGCCTGAAAGCCTTCGTAGTAGCCCAGAATGCCGTAGGGTGGGTCGGTGAACCACACCGCGCCATCGGGATGTACCACCAGGTCATTGGGAGAGTTGAGCGGCTTTCCCTGCCACTTGTCGGCGATCACCGTGGTGGCGCCATCCGGCTCGAAGCGCACCACGCGCCGCAGGCCGTGCTGGCAGGAGACCTGTCGCCCCTCGAAATCGAAGGTATTGCCGTTGCTATATTCGGATGGCGAACGAAAGACGCTAACGTGTCCGTCCTCCTCCAGCCAGCGCATCTGGCGATTGTTGGGAAGGTCGCTCCACACCAGATAGCGCCCGGCGCCGTTCCACGCGGGGCCTTCGGCCCATAAGGCGCCCGTCCACACTCTCTGGATGGTTGTGTTGTCGATCCTGTATTTCTGAAACCGCTTGTCCAGCGCAATGACATCGGGATCGGCATAGCGGACCGGCACCTGGCCGCTCCAATCGCGTTGTGTCTGGGCCAACGCCGCCGGGGCCAGCGCCACGGCCGTCAGGAATGATCGTCTGTGGATACTCACGGCGCTATTTTATATCAAAGTGTCGAGGGCGGCGCTACTCGTTAGAATGTAATTTGGAAGCCGCTTCGATACTTCGGCGAGACTCATGATTCAACTCACGGGGGCGGGAAAGCGCTACGGCCCCAGAATTCTTTTTGAAAACGTCGACTGGCTGGTCACGCCCAACGAGCGCGTCGGCATCGTGGGCGCGAACGGGGCGGGGAAGTCGTCTCTGCTCAAAGTGCTGGCAGGCATCGAGGGCCTGGATTCCGGCTCCATCGCCACGCAAAAAGCGGTCAGCATCGGGTATCTGCCGCAGGAGGGGCTATGGCTTTCCGGCCGCTCGGTTTTCGCGGAGTGCATGACCGTGTTCGCGGACCTGCGCGCGCTCGAAGACGAGCAGGAGGATCTCGCGCGTTGCATGGCCGAGCTGGACCCGGAAAGCGCCGAATACGCCCAGGTGGCCGAGCGTTTCCATCGCGCGGAAGGCGAGTTTCGCGCGCGCGACGGATATGCCATCGACGCGCAGGTGGGCAGCGTGCTCTCGGGCCTCGGATTCCCGCAGCGCGACTGGAAGCGCCGCACCGAGGAGTTCTCGGGAGGCTGGCAGATGCGCATCGCGCTCGCCAAGCTGCTGCTGGAAAGGCCCAACCTGCTCTTGCTCGACGAGCCCACCAACCATCTCGACCTGGAGGCCCGCAACTGGCTGGAAGAGTACCTCACCGCCTATCCCCATGGCTTCGTGCTGGTGTCGCACGACCGGTATTTTCTGGATGTCACCGTGCGCAAGATCGGCGAGCTCTGGAACAAGGGCCTGCATTTCTACACCGGCGGGTACTCGCGCTACGAGGTGCAGAAGACCGAGCGCCGCGCGCAGCTCCAGGCGGCCTATAACAACCAGCAGGACAGAATCCGCCAGATCGAAGCCTTTATCACCCGCTTTCGCTACCAGGCCACCAAGGCCAAGCAGGTGCAGAGCCGCATCAAGGAACTGGACCGGATCGAAAGAATCGAGATTCCGCCCCAGGAAAAGACCATCCGCTTCAGCTTTCCGCAGCCCAAGCCCAGCGGCAGGGTAGTCGCGGAATTCAAGAACGTGGCCAAAAGTTATGGCGAACACCTGGTATTCTCCGAAGTGGATTTCATCGTCGAGCGCGGCGACCGGGTGGCTCTGGTGGGAGTCAACGGCGCCGGCAAATCGACGCTCATCAAGATCCTCGCCGGCGCGGAACCGGTGAGCGCCGGCGTGTACACGCTCGGGCACAACGCCCAGCCCGACTACTTCGCCCAGGACCAGTACAAGGAATTGGACCCCAACGCGCGTATGATCGACGACCTGGCCACGGTGGCGCCGCGCGCCACTAATACCGAGCTGCGCAGCATCCTGGGCTGTTTCCTGTTCTCCGAGGACGACGTCTTCAAAACCATCGGCGTGCTCTCGGGAGGCGAGCGCAACCGCTACGCGCTGGCCCGCATGCTCATGATGCCCTCGAATTTCCTGCTGCTCGACGAACCCACCAATCACCTGGATATGCGCGCCAAGGACGTGCTACTGACGGCGCTCGAGGAATACACCGGCACGGTGGTGTTCGTCTCCCACGACCGCTACTTCATCGATAAGCTGGCCACCCGCGTGTTCGAAGTGGAGGACGGCAAGCTGCGCGTCTATCCGGGCAATTACGAGGACTACCTGTGGCGAAAACAGGGGGGGCCAGAGGGCACCCCGGAAGGCGCTACGCCGGCGGAGGCGGCCGGGGAACCCGCGGCAGCGGCGCGGGAGATCGAGGGGCCCAGAGGGCACCCCGCGCCGAAATCGGGCGAAAGGCGGCTAAACCCCATCAAGCTCCGGCAGATGAGGGAGCGCCGGAAAGAGATCGAAGACGAGGTTACCAAACTGGAAGTCGAGATTGCCGACTACGAGGCGGCCCTCGGCAGTTTCGTCAGCACGGAGGAGACCCGGCGCGTGAGCGAGTTGCTGAATGCGCGCCGCGCCGATCTGGAGACGCTGCTAGGGGAGTGGGAGGAAGTGGCGCAATCGATTGAAGCGAACTCTTGACAGGCGGCGCTACTCTTGAGCGGGCATCTGCTGCTCGCTCTCGTGCCAGGCGCTGATCTTGAGGCGGCGGCAGACCCAGCACAGCGATTCGCCCCCCGCATCGGAAGCCTCGGCGCCGCAAACCGAGCACTTCGCGGCCTTCGTCAGGCGGTCCGGAGAAATGGAACGCTTCGCTTGTTCCAACAACTCCTTGGGGATCACCGGCTCGAGCTTGGGCTGCGCCTTCCGTCTCATTTCGCTGCCAATTCCACTATGGCAGAAACCGCGCCTGCGCACAACCCACCTCAACGCGGGTGGGTACCAGGCTAAGCGGCTTCCGGAATCTGCACCACCACAGCGACGTCCAGCGACGACGAGCACCGCGGACATCTCTGGCCGGGCGCCACGCGCGCATACCTGCCCTTCAGGTCGATGTCCGCCGGCACCGTATGGGTGCAGATCGGACAATGGACTTGCCCCTTGATGTGATTCTCAACGAGTGCCTTCATGGCCTTTGCCTCACTCCATCCGACGCAATACTCGTGGCGCGGGTTCTGTCAAAATCGTAAATATTCTTCAATGAACCGCCGGGCGGAGGCCCGTATGGGCTAATCCTTCCCGCTGGCTGGTGCTACTCTGAAAACTATGATTCAACCCCCCACCCCCAAGATTCAGTTGATCAACACACCCGACTACCGGGAGAACTACGCCAACAGCGTCCAGGTGCGGGTGAATCTGTGGGATTTCTTTCTCCTGTTCGGCCGCGTGAACCAGACCACGCCGGAGAACGTCGCCATCCACAATTTCCAGGGAGTGTACGTCAGCCCGCAGCAAGCCAAGGCGCTGGTCCGCGTACTCCAGCAGAACGTCACGCAGTACGAGACCGCTTTTGGCGAAATCAAACTGGAGCCGCAGTCCGCCGAGGGCATCGTGCAGTAGGCCGGTCAGGCGTGCCCGGCTGGCACGGCGAGCGAAATCCGCGGGGAACCGCTTCGGCACAGGTATTCGAGCACCAGAATCATCTTGTGGTCCTGGTCTTCGGAGCAACCCGGGGAGCAGAGCCGCCGTCCCGGCTGAAACTGCAAGATCCGCTGGGCCAGTTCCGAACGGGAGCAGCGGCCTTCTTCGGTGGATTCCAAAATGCACGCGCCCAGAAACTCGGCTATGAATTGAAGCTCGTCGAACGAGAGGCCCGTCAGGAACCGCCGGGCCTTGGGTTTGAGAGAGCGATCAGCACACGAAACTAGAGCGGCTACCAAGGTCTTCTGCACGGCAGGTCTCCTGTCGGTGATGAACCATACCAATTTTCGGGATCTGGCCGTATTATTGCGAAAACGGGGGCCGCGCGCAAGGGGGGAGTGCGGGGGGCGCGCAAGGGGGGAGTGCGGCGGCTCTACATCGCATAGAATTGATGAGGAGCCATGCTGGAGAACATCAACCTCAAGAGGAAGCTGTCGCGCGAGGAGTACAAACTGGCCCTGCCCTCCATTCAGCAGCGCCTGTACGATCTCGAGAAGGCGTGCTGGGACCACCACGTCGCGACCGTCATCGTATTCGAGGGCTGGGACGCCTCGGGCAAGGGCACGGCGATCGCGGCCCTGACGCAGCGGCTGGACCCGCGCGGGTTCAAACTCTATCCCATCACCGCTCCGCGCACCTACGAGCAGCAGCGCCCCTGGCTATGGCGCTTCTGGCTGAAAGTCCCCAACCGGGGCGAGATGGTCATCTTCGATCGCAGTTGGTACCTTCGCGTTCTGGACGAGCGCGTCGAGGGCGCCATTCCGGAGAAGGCGTGGCGCGACGCCTACCGCGACATCGTCGAGTTCGAGCGCACGCTGGCGGACGACGGCGTGGCCATCGTGAAGTTCTTCCTGCACATTTCCAGGAAGGAGCAGAAGGAACGGTTCCGCGCCATCGAAGCCGATCCGCTCGAAGCCTGGCGCGTCACCGCCGCCGATTGGGCCCGCCACAAGAAGTACAACCAGTATCTGGCGGCCACCGAGGAGATGCTGGAGCTGACCGAATCCGAATTCGCGCCGTGGACCGTCGTCGAGGCCACCTCGAAATGGTACGCGCGCAAGAGAATCTTCGAGACCATCGTCGCCGTCATGGAGAAGCGGCTGGGCGCCGACGCGCCGCCTCGCACGGAAGTCCCCGCCGAGGCGGCCAAGGATGCGGAACTCCGTGCGGCCATGGAGTCGCTCGGGGGAGAGAGGCTCTGATGCTGGAAACACTCGATCTGACAAAAAAGCTCGATCGTGAGGCCTATGTCCGCGAGGTGACCGCGCGCCAGATTCAGCTCCGCGAACTGGGCTACCAGGTCTATTTGCAGAAGCGCCCGGTGATCGTCCTGTTTGAAGGTTGGGATGCCGCCGGCAAGGGCGGCGCCATCAAGAGAATCACCGAGAAACTCGACCCGCGCGGCTACGTGGTCTACTCCATTGCCGCGCCCCAGGGCGAGGACAAAACCCGCCATTACCTCTACCGTTTCTGGCGCCGGCTTCCCGAGCGCGGACAGATCGCCGTTTTCGACCGCACCTGGTACGGCCGCGTGCTGGTGGAACGCGTCGAGGGCTTCGCCGCCGAGGCCGAATGGAAGCGCGCCTACAAAGAGATCAACTCCTTCGAGCGCCAGTTAAAGGACTTCGGGATCATCCTGGCGAAGTTCTGGATTCACATCTCGCGCGAGGAGCAGCTTCGCCGCTTCGAGGAGCGCAAGGCCATCGGCTACAAAGCCTGGAAGCTGACCGACGAGGACTGGCGCAACCGCCAGAAGTGGGGCGCCTACGAGGAAGCCGTCGAGGAGATGCTGGTGAAGACCAGCACCCGGACCGCCCCCTGGTGCCTGGTGGAAGGAAACGACAAATACTGGGCGCGGACCAAGGTTCTTTCGCGGCTGGTGGAGATTCTCTCCCAGGAGCTCGACTACCAGCCCGCCAACCCGCTCAAGGGCGCGGGGCGCAAGAAGCCATCCAAGCGATGACCGCCTTTGGGTCCGCATCTTAAAAGGGGTCAGACGCATTTACCGAAAACCGCGCCGGGCCAGCCAGTCGCGCTCTTCGGCCGCGGCCTGCTTTTCACCGCCGGTCTCCGCTCTGTCGATGGGCGCAGAACGGCGCGCACGCCGGGGTGGTGAACAACTTCGCCGCCGTGTTAGAGAAGCTCAAGCACGGGGCTGAGGTTGTGGTGGAGCAGGGTTACCGGCCGGTAGCCGCGATCAGTCCGGTGAAAGGCCCTGAGCGTCCCATCGACGAATGTATCGCGCTGGCGAAGGCGCACGGCTCGGGAGCGAAGCTGGATGAGGAGTACGCCGCGGACCAGGAGGAGATCATCGCCAGCCGCCAGCCGCTCGACACGCCGGTATGGGACTAATCCTGGACTCCAGTTGCAAAAACAGCCATAAGTAATCGGGCCCGCCGGCCTTGGAATCCGTGCCCGACATGCTGAAGCCGCCGAAGCGCTGGGCGCCGGCCATCGCGCCGGTGCACTTGCGGTTGAAATACAGTTGTGCAAGCCGTTGGCCCAGTCGGGATCCGCGGCGGCAGTTACAAACGCCCGCTGGCGCACGGCGTGGTCTCCGAGTGGACCTCGATGCCCGCGCGCTGCTCCGCTCCCGATATCGGCTTCCGCTGCGCGAAGAATGCGGTGTGACGCGGGTCCCCTCCGGCCCTCTGGCGCTAATACATGGCCGGGTACGCTTCGCGCATCTCCCGCGCCTGCGCGCGCGCGGTTTCAATCCGAATCAGGGGGCCCTTTCCGATGCCCGGGCACCAGCGCGCGGTCTGGTTCCATTCCCGGCGGGCTTCCACGAGCTCCGGCCAGAATGGAAAAATACGGCATTGGGCCGGTTTCGCCGGATGGATGGAGCAGCCGTCACCGCGCAGGAACGGGCACAGGGAATGGCGCGGCATTCGCAGGCGCATGCGGTGGCGGGTGCGGTAGACGTACTGGCGCTCAAATGCCGCGGCGGTCATCCCCAGAAAAGCGGCCGCGCGCGCCAGGTCGGCCTCGGCCAGGTACACGAAGCCCTTTTGGCGGCAACATTCCGTGCATCCGGACTGGCACTCGAAACGCAAGGCCTCGGGCATGTTTCATGCGTGCGCAACTCGGCAGCGGCGGGCACGCAATTTCTGGCGGTCTGGGCAAGCTAAAGCATGCCCCACCCATGTATCATTATGACTGAGGAGAGGGGATTTTATGTCCGGAGTCCGAGATATTCTGCAAGATCGCGAGCTCTTCCATGTGGGGGAGAACGACACCGTGGCCAGCGTGGTGCGGCGCATGGCGGAGATCCGCGTGGGAGCCATCCTGGTGCTCGAGGGGGAACAACTGCGGGGCGTGTTCAGCGAGCGGGATCTCATGCGGCGCGTGGTGCTCGAGAGGCTCGACCCCGAGCTGACGCCGGTCAAGGACGTCATGAGCACCGAAATCGCCACCATCGATGAGATGGCCAGCCTGGAAGATGCCATGGAGGCCATGCACGCGCACAACTGCCGGCACCTTCCGGTGATGCGCGGGTCCCGGGTGGTGGCGTTTCTGTCCCTGCGGGACCTCATGCACCACGAACTGGCGCGTAAGACCGAGGAACTGCATCACATGCGGGAATATATTCGCGGAGCCTCATAAGAACTTGACAATACCACACTAAAGATTGATAATGGTCTTGTACTAAATCGACGCCGCGTTCGTGGCGGCAGGAGGATTGTTATCAACATGGGAAAGATCATTGGAATCGACCTGGGTACGACCAACTCATGCGTCGCGGTAATGGAAGCCGGGCAGCCCACGGTGATTGCCAACCAGGAGGGGTCTCGGACGACTCCGTCGGTGGTGGCATTCACCAAGAGTGGAGAGCGGCTGGTGGGCCAGGTGGCCAAGCGGCAGTCCATCACCAACCCGGAGAACACGGTTTTCTCGATCAAGCGGTTCATGGGGCGCCGCTACGATGAAGTCAACGAAGAGATGAAGATGGTGCCCTACAAGGTGACGCGGGGGGACAACGGCGACGCGCGCGTGGACATTGGCGGCAAGAAGTATTCACCGCCGGAGATCTCGGCCATGATCCTCGTCAAGTTGAAGGAGGCGGCCGAATCCTACCTAGGCGAAAAGGTGATGCAGGCGGTGATTACGGTGCCGGCGTACTTCAACGACGCGCAGCGGCAGGCCACCAAGGACGCGGGCAAGATCGCGGGCCTGGAAGTGATGCGCATCATCAACGAGCCGACGGCGGCCGCGCTGGCCTATGGGCTGGACAAGAAGAAGAACGAGACGATCGCGGTGTACGACTTCGGCGGCGGCACGTTCGATATTTCCATTTTGGAAGTGGGCGAGGGCCTGGTGGAGGTGAAATCCACCAACGGCGACACGCACCTGGGCGGGGACAACATCGACCAGCGGATCATCGACTGGATCGTCGGCGAGTTCAAGAAAGAGAACGGCATCGACCTGTCGCGCGACCAGATGGCTTTGCAGCGGCTCAAGGAAGCTGCCGAGAAGGCCAAGATGGAGCTTTCGACGCTGCTCGAAGCCGAGATCAACCTGCCGTTTGTGACGGCCGACGCCTCCGGCCCCAAGCACCTGCAAATGAAGCTGACGCGGGCCCGCTTCGAGCAGATGGTGGAGGACATCCTGCAGCGTTCCATGGGCCCGTGCAAGCAGGCCCTGGCGGACGCGAAAGTGACGCCTACGCAGATCGACGAGGTCGTGCTGGTAGGCGGACAGACGCGCATGCCGCGCATCCAGGCGCTGGTCCGCGAGCTGTTCGGCAAGGACCCGCACCAGGGGGTGAACCCGGACGAAGTGGTGGCCATTGGAGCGGCGGTGCAGGGCGGCGTGCTGGGCGGAGAAGTGAAGGACGTGCTGCTGCTGGACGTGACGCCGCTCTCGCTGGGCATCGAAACGCTGGGCGGCGTGTTCACCAAGCTGATCGAGCGCAACACCACCATTCCGACGCGCAAGAGCGAAGTTTTCTCGACGGCTTCGGACAACCAGCCGTCGGTGGAGATCAAGGTCTACCAGGGCGAGCGGGCCATGGCGCACGACAACCGCCTGCTGGGCGTGTTCCAACTCGGCAACATTCCGCCGGCGCCGCGCGGCATTCCGCAGGTGGAAGTCACCTTCGATATCGACGCCAACGGCATTCTGAACGTGACGGCGAAGGATCGGGCCACCAACAACGAGCAGAAGATCACCATCACGTCGTCTTCCGGCCTGGCCAAAGACGAGGTGGAGAAGATGGCCCGGGACGCCGAGGGGCACGCGGCGGAAGACCGCAAGCTGCGGGACACCATCGAAGCCCGCAACCGCGCCGACGCCATGGTGTACAACGTGGAAAAGACGCTGAAGGAGCATCGCAGCAAGGTGGGCGAGGCGGAGGCCAAGGAGATCGAATCGGCGCTGGAAGAGACCAAGAAAGCCATGGCCGATAACGATCCGGCGCGCATCAATTCGGCGACCGACCGGCTGACCACCGCCAGCCACAAGCTGGCCGAGGCCATGTACAAGAACGCCGGCCAACCCGGCGCGCAGCAGGCGCCCCCCGAACAGCCCGGCGGCGGGGACGGCAAGAAAGGCAAAGACGACGTGGTGGACGCCGAATTTGTCGACGTGGACGATAAAAACAAGTAAACCGGTTGGCAGGCGGAAGCGCCTGCCCTACCTTCTATGGCCGCTCCCAAGCACGAGTACTACGAGACGCTGGGTGTTCCGCGCAAAGCCTCGACGGACGACATCCGCAAGGCTTACCGCAAACTGGCGCGCAAGCACCACCCGGATTTGAATCCCGGGGACAAATCGGCGGAGGAGCGTTTTAAGAACGTGCAGGAAGCCTACGACGTGCTGAGCGATCCGAAAAAGCGCGAGATGTACGACCAGGTTGGCTTCTATTCGGAGAGCGGTTTCGCGGGCGCCGGGCCGGGAGGTCCGGGAGGCCGCGGCCCGCAGCCCGGCATGGATTTCAGCGGCTTCGATTTTTCGGATGCGTTCTCCGGCGCGGCGGGCGGCGCGGGCCGGCGCACGGACGCCGGCGGCGGGGGCTTCCGGGACGTTTTCTCGCAGTTCTTCGGGGGCCGCGGCGGGGCCCACCAGGCGCCGCCCGAACCGGAAAAGGGCGGCGACCTGGAATACGTAATGGACATCGACTTCTGGCAGGCCATCAAGGGCACGCAAGTGCGTTTGAACATCACGCGCTACGACGTGTGCGGCACGTGCCACGGGTCGGGTTCGGGCATCGCCGGCGCGGGCGAGGGCGTCTGCGCGCAATGCAAGGGGACCGGCCACGTCGCCCAGATGGCCGGCGCCATGAAGTTCAACCTGACCTGCCCGCGCTGCGGCGGCACGGGGAAACTGCGGAATGCCTGTCCGGAATGCGGCGGCGAGGGCCGCGTAACGCGCACCGAGACGGTGGAGACGCGGATTCCGCCGGGTGCGCGCAACGGCTCGCGCCTGCGGGTGCCCGGCAAGGGCAACGCGGGAACCATGGGAGCGCCCCCGGGCGACCTCTACATCACCACCAAAGTGGAGGAACACGCGTTCTTCCACCGCGAGGGCGACGACATTGAAATCCAGGTTCCCATCGCGGTGTGGGAAGCGGCGCTGGGCGCCAAAATCGAGGTGCCCACCATTGATGGCCGCACGCTCCTCAAAATTCCCCAGGGAACCACCAACGGCCGGCGCTTCCGCCTGCGCGAGAAGGGCGTTCTGAATTCGCGCACCAATCAGCGCGGCGATCAGATTGTCGAGGTCGCCATCCAGGCCCCCGATCCGCGCGACGAGGACACGCGCGAGCTGCTGCGCAAGCTCGCCAAGCTGCATCCCGAGGATCCGCGCGCCGCAATGTGGGCCAAGGTCTGATATGGCCAAAGCCAGATCCAGAGCGGCTTACATGATCTCCGCGGTGGCGGAACAGTACGACATCCATCCGCAGACGCTGCGGCTGTATGAAAGGGAGGGGCTTCTGAAACCTTCCCGCAGCGAAGGCAACACCCGGCTCTACACGGATAGCGACCTGGAGCGCCTGGAAGTGATTCTCCACCTGACGCGCGACCTGGGGGTAAACCTGGCGGGCGTCGAAATCATTCTCAACATGCGCGAGAGGATGGGCGAGATGCAGGCCCAGATTCAGGAGTTCATCGCGTCGCTGAACCGGGAACTGGCGGCGCGCACGTCGCAGCCACGCGAGACCGAGGGCCGCAACAGCCTGATCCCGGTGGTGAGTGCGCTCGTCCCGGCGCCGGGTGGGATGCCTTCCGGGGCAGGCGCCTCCCGCCGCAAGTAGCGCCGGCGGGAACGGCGGCCGCCGTACTATGATGGATGATTGCCTGTCTCGAATCCCGCTTCTGAGCGCGCCACCCTCGCTTACATAGCGCCGTTCCTGGTATTTGTCGGCTTCATGGCGGTGCAGGCCGCAATCCATCTGCCGGCGCATTGGTATTACGCCGCGCGGTCTCTGGCGGTCTTGTTGACTTTTGGATTGGTTTCGCGGTCCGTCTTATGCTTTCGCGCTGCCTTCCCGCTGGCCAGCATAGGAATCGGGATCGCCGTTTTCCTGATCTGGATTGGCCCGGACCTCCTGTGGGGGTACAGGCATAACTGGCTGTTCGACAACTTTATTACCGGCGCCGCTGCCAGCTCCATCGCTCCGGCCCTGAGACGAAATGTCACATTCGTCATGTTGCGGGTGGCCTCCTCGGTGGCGCTGGTGCCGGTTCTCGAGGAACTGTTCTGGCGCGGCTGGCTGATGCGCTGGCTCATCGATAAGGACTTCCTGAAGGTGCCGCTGGGAACGTACGCGCGCGCCGCGTTCTGGATTACAGCCGTGCTGTTTGCTTCCGAGCATGGGCCCTATTGGGAAGTCGGCCTGGCCGCCGGAATCGTTTACAACTGGTGGATCGTCCACACGCGGAACCTGGCGGATTGCATGCTGGCGCACGCGGTCACCAACGGCCTCTTGTCGGTGTACGTACTAACGGCCGGTCAGTGGCAATACTGGCTATAACCGGATACCCTTCCCCCGCGTCAAACACACTGACAGCCAGAAAAGATTTTCTTCTCCCTGTCTCGGGCCCCGGACACGCGGCGCGTCGGGCCCCGCAGTCCGGGGCCTTCATCCCTCGAACGCCTTGTGCACCTGGCCGACGGCCCACACCAGGTCCTCTTCGGAAATGATCAGCGGCGGGGCGAGACGGATCACGAAATCGTGCGTCTCCTTGCACAGCAGGCCCAACTCCTTCAGCCGTTCGCAGTAGGAACGCGCCGGCGCCAGCAGCTCGATGCCAATCAGCAGTCCGCGTCCGCGAATGGCCTTGATGTGGGGATGACGCAGCTTGCGCAGTTCATGGAGCAGCCACGCGCCCAGCTCGGCGGAGCGGTCGGCCAGGCGCTCTTCCTCGATGACGCGCAGGGCCGCGCGCGCCGCCGCGCAGGCCAGCGGATTGCCGCCATAGGTGCTGCCGTGGCTGCCGGGCCGGAACACGCCCAGAATCTCGGTGGAGGAAACCACGGCCGACACCGGATAGACGCCGCCCGAGAGCGCCTTGCCGAGGATGTAGACATCCGGCTGAACATCCTCGTGCTGGCAGGCGAACATCCTGCCGGTGCGGCCGAGGCCGGTCTGGATCTCATCGGCCACCAGCAGCACGCGCTCGCGCGCGCACAGTTCGGCCGCCCGGCGCAGATAGCCGTCGGGCGGGATGAGGATGCCGGCCTCGCACTGGATGGGCTCGACGAGGAACGCGCAGGTGCGCGGCGTAATGGCGGCTTCGAGCGCGTCGATGTCGCCGAAAGGCACGGAGACGAAGCCGGGCGTGAAGGGACCGAAGCCGTCGCGGTAAAGCGGCTCGCTGGAGAAGCCGGTGATGGTGGTGGTGCGGCCGTGGAAATTGTTCTCGCAGACGACGATCTCGGCCTGGTCGCGCGGGATGCGTTTGGCGGTGTAGCCCCAGCGGCGCACGGCCTTGATGGCGCTCTCGACGGCCTCGGCGCCGGTGTTCATGGGCAGCACCATCTGCATGCCGCACAGGCGCGCGAGCGCTTCGCAGAAGGGCGGCAACTGGTCGTTGCGAAACGCGCGCGAAGTCAGCGTGACGCGCGCGGCCTGGTCGAGCAGCGCCTCGATAATCCGCGGATGGCAGTGGCCCTGGTTCAGGGCCGAGTAGGCGCTCAGGCAATCCAGATAGCGGCGCCCGTCGATGGCGTACACCCACACGCCGGCGGCGCGCTCCACCACCACGTCGAGCGGGCGATAGTTGTGCGCGCCCCAACGGTCTTCAATCCGGATCAGTTCCGCGGCGAGCCCGTGGGAATCGACTTCAGCCATGGAGGGTCCCTTAGTCTCCGGAGCGCTGGCCGCCGCCGCTTTCGGAGACCTTGGTGGGGCCGACGCCGAGATGCGCGGAGATCCTGGTGGCCTCTTCCACGGCGCGCGCCAACACCGAGCGGATGCGCCCGTCTTCCAACATGAGCAGTCCGCCGATGGTGCAGCCGGCGGGGGTGGTGACGTCGTCGCGCAGGGAGGCCGGATGGCGGCCGGTGGAGAGCACCATGCGCGCGGCGCCGAGCGCCGTCTGGGCCACGAGCGTGAGGGCAAGCTGTCGCGGCAGGCCCACGCGCACGCCGGCGTCGGCCAGGGCTTCCATGATGAGGAAATTGTAGCCCGGCCCGCTGCCGCTGAGCGCGGTGATGGCATTGAAATGGACCTCGTCGACCGGCAGGCAGCGGCCCACCGCCTCGAAGATGGCCTGCGCGCGCTGCAGGTCGGCCTTGGTGGCGTAGCGCCCGGGGCAGATCACGGTCATGCCCTCGCCGACCACCGCGGGGGTGTTGGGCATGGCGCGGACCAGCGGGTTCTCGGTGCCGAGCAGCGATTCCAGCCGGTCGGTGCCCACGCCGGCCAGGATGGAAATCAGCAGCGTCTCGCGCCGCAAGCCGGCGTTGCGGAGCGTGGCCAGCACCACCGGCGCGTCGTTGGGTTTGACGCATAGCAGAATCAGATCGGCGCCGGACACGCGCGCATGGAAGTCGGATTCGACCGCGATGCCAAGCGCCTGGGAGGCGGCCTCGCAGGTGGCCGGATTCTTATCGCCGGCCCATACGCGGTCGTGGGCGACGAGCTTGCCGGAGAGCAGTCCGCGCAGCAGCGTCTGGCCCATCACGCCGGCGCCGATGACGCCGAGCGTGGCGCCTTCGCCGATTACGGGTACGGGCTGGGTATGTTCTGGTTTTTTCGACATGAAGACGGCCTCGATTCTTGAAGGTAACACATGGACGCGCGGCCGCCCGGCCAGGCGCGGTGGTCCGGCGCCGCGTGTCAGCGCGCGCTGCCGCGGGTAAAGACGATGATGGCGCCATCCGGATCGGTGACGGAGACGGCGGTGGGAGTGGTCTTCACTTCCAGGCCGCGGCTCTTCAGGCCGGCGGCGGCGCGCTGGATGTCGGCGACTTCGAAGAACAGGCCGGGTTTGGTGTCGTCGCCGGCCGGCTCGAGTTTTATTTCTTCGCCCGAGCTCCCGGGAAGACGCAGATAGACTCCGCCGGCGTTTTCCTCGCGGGGTTCGAACGCCAGTTTGTCGACATAAAACGCGCGCGCGGCGGGAAGGTCCTTCACGGCGAGGACCGCCCCCAGCATGTGTTGCGAAATGCGGTTTTCGCCCAGGTGCTTGCCATGATCCTCGAAATGCATCGAACCCGGCATGTACTGGGTGTATTCCAGGGTCTGGTTCTCCGGGCCGCGAACGACCATCAGCATATTGCCGGCGCCGGCTTTGCGGACGGGCGAGGGTTTCAGGTCGCGCTTGGTGTACTCGGCATTCAAGGTGTCCAGGTCGCTGGACAGGTAGCAGACGTGCATCAGGCCGCTGGGCTGGGCATTACGAGGGTACAGTTCGATGAACTGGAGATCGTTGAGTTTGATGAAGGCTTCGGTGGTCTGGCCGTTTCTGGTCATCTCGAAGGCCTGCTCGAAGCCGAGCTTCTGGTAAAACGCGCGCGCCGTGGCCACGTCGGCAACGCGAAAGGCGACATGCGCGATGCCGCTCAACGCCGGGGACTGCGCCCACGAAAGCGTGGCCAGGAAGATTCCGATTCCTACGATTCGTCTAATCATTAAGATCACCGCACCTCACTATGCACAATCATGCCGGTATTTTGGTTGGAGTGCAAGGCGGCGGGGGCGGGCGGCCAGACCGGCGGCGCGAGGTTGACAAATTCGGCACGTCAGTTATAATGAGTTTAACTAAGATTAATCCATTCATAGGTTCATGAACATGAGCAGGACAACCAAGATCATGGGTTTTTCCGTCCCGCCGATCGTCGTCAAGGAAGTTGAAACGCTCGCCAAGCAGGAGCGCCGGACCAAGAGTGAGCTGTTCCGGGAAATGGTACGCGTCTACCGACGCTACCGCGACCAGCGTGACCGTGACGAAAACCGATGGATCATGGGCATCATCGAGGAAGCCAAAGCCGAGCAGGAGAGGAACCCCATGAGCACCGAGGACATGCTCAAGGAGAGCGACCGCCTGTCCCGCCACGGTGCCCGTCAGGCCCAGAAGCTCGGGATCAAGCCACAGGACATAGACCGCATCGTCCATGACTACCGCGCCCGCAAACAAGCTTAGAGTGGTGCTGGATACCAACGTCTACTTCTCGGCCTTCACGCACCACCAAGGCCCGCCTTTTCGGATTTGGCAAAAGGCGGTCAACCGCAGTTTCATCTTGCTGGTGTCGCCCGCCATCCTGCGTGAAATCGCGGGCGTTCTCCGGGAAGATTTGCAATGGCAGGCAACGGACATCGTGGCGCACCTGAAACTCGTAGCCAGAATCGCCGAGATCATCAGCCCCAAGGTCAGTTTACAAGTGATCGCGGAGGACCCCACAGACGACCGGATCTTGGAGTGCGCCCTGGCCGGCAGGGCCGACCTGATCGTATCCGGCGATCGCCATCTCCGAAAGCTGAAATCCTTCAGGAATATTGGCATTGTTCAGCCCAGCGATTTTCTTCGTACTCTGGGATGATAAGGGCGTCGGGCCGCCGGGGCCGCGCGCTTGCGCCACAATGGGAGCATGGCCAACATCAGGGAACTGGATGTCAATGGAACGCGGCGGCGGCTCGATGCGGACGCCGGCCGCACCCTACTCAGCGTCCTGAGAGAAGATCTCGATCTCACCGGCACGAAATACGGCTGCGGCGAAGGGCAATGCGCGGCCTGCACCGTGCTGGTCGACGGCCAGCCGGTGCGGTCGTGCATCACCATGGTGGGCTCGGTGGCCGGCAAGCGCATTGTCACCATCGAAGGGCTGGCGCCGGAAGGCAAGCTGCACGCGGTGCAGGAGGCTTTTCTGGAAGCCGACGCCATGCAGTGCGGCTACTGCACGGCGGGAATGATTCTGGAGGCGGTGGCGCTGCTGCGGAGCAAGCCGAACCCCAGCGACGCGGAGATTGTTAGCGGCATGAACGGGCACATCTGCCGGTGCGGGACGTATCCGAGGATCGTACGCGCCGTTCACGCGGCGGCCCAGAAAGGAGGCCGGGCATGAGGCGGCGCGATTTCTTCGCGGCTATGGGCGGGGGCATTGCCGTGCTGCTAGTGGAGGATGCCAGCGCGCAGCAACGCGGCGGGCGCGGCGGGATGGGCCGGCAGATGCCCCAGGACGTTGGCGCGTGGCTGCACATTGGCGAGGATGGCGTGGTGACGGCATACACGGGCAAGGTGGAAATCGGGCAGAACGTGCGAACATCGCTGACCGCGGCCGTGGCCGAGGAACTGCGCGTCCCGGTGGCATCGGTCCGGTTTATTATGGGCGACACCGCCCTTACGCCCTTCGACGGCGGCACGGCGGGCAGCCAGACCACGCCCATGATGTGGCCGCAGATCCGGCGGGCGGCGGCCACCGCGCGCGGGATGCTGCTGGACCTGGCGGCGCGGAAGTGGAACGTCGACCCCGCGTCCATTTCGATGGCGAATGGCAGGGCGGCCTGCGGCAGCCACACGGCCGGATACGGCGAACTGACGCAGGGACAGAAGCTCGTCCAGACGATCGCGGCGAATGTGCCGCTGACGCCGGCGACGGAATGGAAAGTGGCGGGGACCTCGGTGCCGAAAGTCGCCGCGCGCGAGATTGTGACCGGCGCGCACAAATACCCGTCCGATACGAAGCGGCCCGGCATGTCGTATGGGAAGATCCTGTACCCACCGCAATTCGGCGCGAAACTGGCATCGCTCGATCAATCGGCGGCGGCGGCCATCCCCGGGGTGAAGGTGGTGCGCGAGGTCCTGGCGTCACCGCGGGTGGGGTTCGGCGGCGATGTGGTGGGGGTAGTGGCGCCCAATTCCGAGACGGCGGAGAAAGCCCTGGCCGCACTGCGCGCGGAATGGACGTCGGCGGCCGCGCAGCCATCGAGCGACGACGTCTACACCTATTTCAAGCAGAACGCGGAGGGCGGGCCGGCCGCTGGCGCGGGATTGATTACCTACACGATTGCCTACATCGCGCACGTTCCGCTGGAGCCGCGCGTGGCCCTGGCCGAATGGAACGAAGGCAAGCTCACGGTGTGGACCGGCACGCAAATGCCGTTCGGCGTGCGCCGCGAGCTGATGGCGCAATTCCAACTGCCCGAGGAGAGCGTGCACGTGATCATGCCCGACATGGGGTCGGGCTATGGCGGCAAGCATCAGGGCGACGCCGCGATGGAAGCGGCCATACTGGCCAAGGCCGCGGGCCGGCCGGTCCAGCGGAACTGGACGCGGGAAGAGGAATTGACATGGGCGTATTTCCGTCCGGGCGCGGTCATCGAGGTGGGCGGCAAGGCGAATCCGGATGGCGCCATCGCGGAATGGGAGTTTCACAACTACAACGCCGGGGCGTCGGCGCTGCGGACGCCGTACCATGTGCCCAACGCGCGCGAGCAGTTCCACCAGACGAGATCGCCGCTCCGGCAGGGGTCGTACCGTTGTCTGGCGGCCACGGCCAACAACTTCGTGCGCGAATGTTACATGGACGAGCTGGCCCACTCGATCGGCATGGACCCGCTGGCGTTCCGCCTCAAGAACGCGTCCAATGACGACCGGCTGCGCGCGGTGATGGAAGCCGCCGCGGAGCGGTTCGGGTGGGCCAACCGCAAGAAGACCCCCAACCATGGCTTTGGCATGGCCGCGGGTTTCGAAAAGGGCGGGCACGTGGCTACCTGCGCCGAGGTCAGCGTGACGAATGGCGCGGTGAAGGTGCTGCGCGTGGTGGAGGCGTTTGAATGCGGGGCGGTGGTCAACCCGGAGCACCTGCGCAACCAGGTGGAGGGCGCCATCTCCATGGGCCTGGGCGGGGCGCTGTTCGAGCGCGTGGAATTCGCCGGCGGAAAGATCGCAAGCAACCGGCTGTCGCGTTACCGGGTGCCGCGTTTCGCGGATATGCCGGCGATCGAGAGCGTGCTCGTGGACCGCAAGGATCTGACCTCCGCCGGGGCGGGGGAATGCCCCATCATCGGGATTGCTCCGGCGGTGGGCAACGCCATTTTCGACGCCACGGGGCAGCGGGTGCGCGCGCTGCCCATGGCGCCACAGGGGCTGGGATAAGGCCGGCCTTGTGGCCGGCCTGCCCTGACGCTACGAGCCGAGGTCGGGGGTGAACAGTTTCACTTCCACGCGGCGGTTCTGCTTGCGGCCATCGCGCGTCTTGTTGTCCGCGGCCGGGCTGGCCTTTCCGTAACCGATATTGTTCACGCGGAAGAGCGGGATTTTGCCATCGAGGGTTAGATACCGAACCACGGCAGCGGCACGGCGCCGGCTGAGCTCGATATTGGCCGCGGGCGCGCCGGTCGAGTCGGTGAACCCCTGCACGTCGATGACGTAGTGCTTCATGGGAAGAACTTTGGCGGCGAAGTCGTCGAGTTGGGCCTCGGCTTCCTTGCTCAGCTCGCTCTTGCCGAGGTCGAACAGGACCGTCTCGGTGGTGGCGAGTTTGAAGTTGTCCATGTTCTCGACCCTGTTTCCCAGGGTTCCCACGGAGCGCTCAGCCTGGGTGGCCTGGGCGACTCCCTTGTCGGCGGTGGATTGCGCCGCACCGGCCTGCTTGCTGGCGAGGGCTGCCTGATCGTTGGCGCGGGCGGCCTCGCGAGCCGCATCCGCAGCCTTGCCATCGGCGCCCTGGGCGCGCTCATCCGCTCTGGACACACCCTTCTCCAAGTCTGCGATGGCGGTGTCCTGCGCGGCGTTCTTCTTGTCGAGGTCCGCGACCTTCGTCTGCACCGGGGCCATGGTTTCCTGAACATACTTCTTGGTGGCGCATCCCACGCTGGCGAGAGCGGCGAATACAGCCGCGAGCGCGAGTGCTGTCAAGCTTAAACGCTTCATTCAAAATCCCCTTTTCTGGCTTTGCGGCCAAGATGAGTCTACCACGAGCGGCCCATTGCGAAGCCGCGAAAGTACATTTTTTTTTCAACCGTATGGTGGGCGGTCGCGGGCTCGAACCGCGGACCTCCTGCTTGTAAGGCAGGCGCTCTAACCGGCTGAGCTAACCGCCCATGGGGGCCTTTGTCGATTTTAAGCCATTTTCGTCCCGAATGGGCGTGACTGGTAATGGGAGTTTAGTATCGGAAGATCTCTTGAACCGCTTGCCAACGAGGGGTGAACGGGTGTACATCTGGATTGTCCGGCATTCCGGAACTGGGATCCGGCCTAAAGTGACGGGTTTTTTCGATCGTAACGGAGGATGAAATGAAAAAGTATGTATGGACGTTGATAGCGGTGGCGCTTCTGCTTCCGGGGGTTCTTGCGGCGCAGCGCGGCTACCCGCCACGGGATGGACGGACCGCGAATATCTCGCCCGTGGTCGCCAACTGCGAGGCGCGCACCATCCAGTTCAGGAGTTCGTTGCGGGCGGCGCTGGATCGCAGCGCGATCAACGGCACCAAGCGGGAGGATCAACTGAACACGGACGCCGAGCGCCTGGAACGCGCGATGAACAGGGTGCGGGAAGCGTGGGACCGGGAACACGACCCGCCCAAGACGCGCCACTTCGTGGACGACGCGATCTCGGCCGGCCAGGACATCAACCGGACTATGGTCAGGCGGCGGCTGAATCCCGATGTGCAGCCTCAATGGGACGCCGTGCGCGGGGAACTGAACCGGCTGGCGGCGGCCTTCGAACTGCCCCGCATACGGTGGTAAGAGACATGCGAACAATAGCGCTGGCGGCTGCCCTGATCGCGGGATACTCCACGGCACCTGTGTTGGCCGCGCAAGACCAAAGCGGTAAGGCCAATATCGAACGCGGCCTCGAATCGAATTACATGCCCACGAAACTGGCCGGAATCGGCGACAGGCTCAGATTCACGCAACTCGGCGCCGTCCTGGTGGTTCAACTGGACGGAATGGCTGCGAGTCCGATTACGGAATTCACCTTCGGCAACACTTATAAGGACGGGCGAATCAAGCGTTCGTTGGCGGGATCGCTGATCCACCAGGCGAATTCGGTCAGGGACCTTCGGGCCGGGGACAGAGTGTACTTGCTGAAGACCGAGGTCAAGGATACGGGGGTGGTTTTCAACGTGCAAACGTGCGACCTTTGCGATGGGTCCCCCGCGGATCTGGCGCAGATGCCCTACCGGGCGGCACTGACGTTCCAGTTTCCCAAAGGGTATTGGAATAATACCGGCTACGCGCAAATCCAGCAGACGATCGGCGAGGTATTCGCCTTTGCCGATGGCCCAAACGCAGGGGCGCAACCGAACCCGGAGCCGGTGGCCGCGCAAGCCGCGCAGCAGGCATCGCCGCCGCCGCAGCAGGAACCGGTGAAGATCGGGCTGGGACAAACCACCGGCCAGGTGGTGGCCAGCCTGGGCCAGCCGGACAAGGTGGTTGATCTGGGCAGCAAGAAGATTTACATTTACAAGGACCTGAAGATCACGTTCGTAGACGGCAGAGTCTCGGACGTGCAATGAGGCGGCGGTTGCTGCCCAACAGACGAATGTGACAACACATGGAGAATCCTAATGAATCATTTTCGAACCCGTAAAGCCGCTCTCCGCGGATCGATTGGGACGGTAGTCATTGTGCTGCTGTTCGCATTCTCCGCCGCCGTGTACGCCCAAAACAAGAAAAAAGACGAGAAAAAGGGCGGAGCTGCCTCCGCGCCAGCCAGATCGGCGGCGCCCGCCCGCCAAGCCCAGCCCGCTCGCCAGACCAACGCTCAGCCGACTGGCCAAACCACCGGTCGGGCGACTCCTCAGACCACCACAACTCAGCCGACGCGCCCGACCACCACCACAACTCAGCCGACGCGTCCAACCACCACCACTACGACTCAGCCGACGCGTCCGACCACCACCACCACGACTCAGCCGACGCGCCCGACCACCACCACGACTCAGCCGACGCGTCCAACCACCACTCAGACCACGCCTCCGAACACGGGGCAGCCGGGCCGCCAGAACACCGGCCAGTTCGGCCGTCAGAACACCGGCCAGACCACGTCTCCAAACACGAACCAGCCGGGCCGCCAGAATACCGGCCAACAGTTCGGCCGTCCGAACACCGGGCAGACCACGCCTTCGAACACCGGGCAGCCTGGCCGCCAGTTTGGGCAACCGCAAGTCACGAGATACCCCAACGGCCGGCCGCAGACCATCCGCACACCGAACGGCGGAATGGTCAACCGGGATAACAGTGGTCAAGTGCGCCAGGTGCACACGCCGGGAGGGGCGGTGATCACGCATCGGCCGAACGGCGTGCGGAGCGTCGAAGTGGCGCGCCCGGGCAACCAGCGCATCGTCACCAGCGCGGGAGGGCGCGGTGGTTATGCGCAGCGTCCGCTGATGGTTCACAACCAGGCGTTTGTGCAACGGACATACTACTCGCACGGGCAAGCCTATGCCCGCGTCTACCGTCCGTTTACCTATAGGGGAGTGGCCATGGAGATGTATACTCCCGTGCGGTTCTACCGGCCTGCGTTCTATGCGTACGCTTATAGCCCCTGGCTCACGCCGGTGTCTTATAGCTGGGGATGGGCCGGCAGTCCCTGGTTCGGCTTCTACGGGGGTTATTTTTCGCCCTACCGGGTATACGCGGGTCCCGCGTTCTGGCTGACGGACTATTTGTTTGCCATGACGTTGCAGGAGGCATACCAGGAACGAATGGACGCCAACCTGCAAGGCGGGGGTTACGCCGCCGGCGGCCCGGTCGGTCTCACGCCCGAAGTGAAGCAGGCGGTGGCGGACGAAGTGCACCGGCAGCTTGATATGGAAGCGGCGGAAGGCCAGTCCATGACGGCCAACGGAGGCGCGGGCGACGTCATGGCCCCGGTATTCGCCGACAATATTCCGCATGTTTTCGTGGTCTCCAGCGCCCTCATGGTGGACGACCGGGGGCCGGGGTGCGCAATCACCGAAGGCGATGTGCTCCAGCTCCGTCCGGGGTCGTCAAACGGCGCCACCGCGGACACGATCGTGCTGGCCAGCAAGCGCGGGGACTGCCGCAGGGGCAGCGTGGTTTCGGTGCAGCTCCAGGACTTGCAGGAGATGCAGAATCATATGCGCGCGACCTTGGACCAGGGCCTGGCGGAACTCCAATCGCGCCAGGGCAGGGGTGGACTGCCACCGCTGCCGGCCGCCGCCGCGGCCGCCCCGGTGGCTTCACCCATCGCCGCCGCGGTACAGCCAGACCCGAATGTCGCCACCGAACTCAGCCAGGCGGCGCAGGAAGCCACCCAAGGGGAGCAGGAGGTGGTCGACCAGAGCGCGCCAGCCGATGCTGGGAATGCCGCCGGGCCGGTCACCATCTCCCTTGGACAATCGATCGCCGACGTGGAATCGATGAATGGGAAACCCGACAAGGTCATCGACCTCGGCGCCAAGAAGATCTACGTGTACAAGGACCTGAAGATCACCTTCACCGACGGGAAGGTGAGCGACGTCCAGTAAGCAGTAAGCGAAAAAACAATTTTAGCCACGGATGAACACGGATAAACACGGATAAGAAACACAAAGAATCTTAAGATTTTCTTGGTTTTTGCTTATCCGTGTTTATCCGTGTTCATCCGTGGCTATTGTTCTTTCTGGGGCATAGGAAGAGTGCGGCGAGCGCGGCCAGCCAGGCGAACGCGCTCAAAACGGCCATAAGGCGCGGCTCGGCGGTCGCGCGGTAGTGGAGCTCGATGTGCGTGGCCGCGGCGGCGGCCGGGCGCAACACCATGAATCCCAGGTTGTCGATTTCGATGGGAATGGCGCGGCCATCCTGAAAGGCCCGCCAGCCGCGGTCGGCGTTGACCCGCACGGCCACCAGGCGGCCGGGCGGCGCGGCGCCGTCGATGGCGAGGGTATCGGCGCCCAACCAGCGGGTCTGGAGCGCGGGGCGGGCGGGGTCTTCCAGGGCCGCGATGTAAGGCTCCAGCACCCAGGGACGCGCGGGCGCATCCTTGCCGGGAAGCTCGCCGGGGTTCAACCAGTTCGCCAGGGGGCGCGCGGGCAAGGCGTAGATAGTGTCGTCCTCTTCGCGATAGACGGCGGGGAGCGCGGCGGCGACGCGCTCGGGACGGACGAAATCGCGGTAGTACTCGCGCGACTTGGGGCCATGGATCACCACGTATTCCGTGCCGATGGCTTTCAATTCCAGCAGGGTGTCCTGGGTTTCATGGCCCGGGCGCAGATCCTTCCCCGTGCGGATGTTGTAGGCGAGGTTCCAGGGCACGCGGTTTTGGAGGCCGGTATCGAATCCGCCGCCCACTTGCGGAATGTCGAACCAGGAGTTGATGCGGAAACGCATTCCGCCGGTGGCGAAGACGCGGCCTTCGGGCGGATTCCGGTCCATCCAGCGGGCCAGGTGGTATTCGATGGACTGCTCGCGGGGAGCGGGCGCCCACCGGCTCCAGCCCTGGGTGGCGTAGGCCCAGAGCTGCGGCGTGCCCGCCAGCAACCCGGCGGCGGCGGTTCCGATGGCGCAGAGGCGCACCGTCTGGTTGGGGTGGCGCGCGGCGAGGCGGATGGCTTCCACCACCCCCAACGCCAGGAACAGCTCGAACTCGATGGCGTAGCGGCGCGATTCGGGAATGGTATCGAGGCCGTAGATGTAGAAGACCGTGGCGATGAAACCGAAAGTGAAGGCCGCCAGCGTCACGAAGCGCAGATAGAACGAGCCGCCCAACCAGCGGAACAGCAGCCGGATGAGCAGCACGCCGAACGCCAGGCCGGCCACCAGCCATCGCTGCGGCGAGCCGAACTGGTAGGCGAAGGAATCGGTGGGCCAGTTGAACACGATGGTCTTGATGAAGCTGGGAGTGAGCCAGAAGCAGGCCAGCAGGTAGGCCAGGCCGCCGGCGGCGACGACGCGCCAGGCGCGGAAGCCGGGCTCTCCCAGCGCGGCCACCAGCAGGACCACGCAGGCGATGGCCAGGGCGAAGGCGCCTACCCAGTTGACCAGGGGGGTGGCGGCCAGCAGCAGCGCGGCCGCCAGGACGGGCGGGTATCCGCGACGCCGGGCGGCCAACCAGAGGGCCAGCGGCATCAGCGCCAGAGCGGCGTTGTGCGGGCCTTCGCCATACTTGGCCAGCACCTGGACCCGCCAGGGAAGCTGCACGATGCCGCGGTCCTGCTCCACGGCGGGGAAGAGTCCGTAGGAGGGCGAGAGGAAGCTATACGCCAGCGCGGCGGCCAGCGACCAGCGGCGGCTTCCGGTGAAGTACAGCGCGAAGACGAACGCGGTCACCGGGCCGAGGCAGGTCATGGCCGACACCATGACGCGGTAGAGAAAGGCCAGCGGGACGTGCGGCAGCAGGTGCGCCAGGAATGCGGTGAGGTAGGGCAGCGCGGGCACATAGAGGAAGCGGGTGGGGATGCCGCAGTACTGGAACGGGTCCCATCCCCAGGGATTGGGATGCGCGGAAATGAAGCGGGCGATGGCAACGTAACCGCCTTCGATGGAGCCGCGGAAGGGCAGCTCGCCGGGCATGAAGAGCGGCGCGTTGAGGCACACGTTGAGCAGGAAGATGGCCAGCGCCAGCAAGGGCGTGGCCAGGCGCTTCACCGCAAACGCCTCCGAACAAGTACACCGGCGGCAAGACCGCCGGCGCCACATAAGAGGCTCAGCACTCGAAAAAAGGTCATCTCAGTGCCACCGTCGTAGGCTAGGTCGACAACACACGGCCCGTCGCAACGCGGCTCGACGATCATCAGTCCAAGAGGATCGCCCCAGACCCGTCTGGCATGCCCGCTGACGCGGGCGCTCCAGCCGCTATGATAGGCCACCTGCACGGCGATCAGGTAGCCGGGTCGAAGATCGGCGGCGATGCGCGCCTGGCGCGTTCCCAGCTACTGGAACGTAGCTGGGGGCAGGCCGGGGTCTTCGAGCGCCGTCAGAAAGGGCCGCAACTCCGCTGGCCGGCTGGCGTCGGGGGGGAAACCCGGCGCCAGATCGGCCTGGCGCACCACGTGGGCGAGCGCCCGAGAACGGCGCGGCACGGCGTATATGGTGACATCGCTCTCGCGCCACAGCACGGGCAGCACTCCATCGAATTTCCGCGGGTAGGCGTAAGGCTTGAATTGCTCCCGGCTGGCCGGCCCGCTCACGATCACGGCGTCGCAGCCGTAGACGCGCAGCCAGTCGCGCGCCACGGCGCCATCGGCGCCGGCCAGAATCTGATAGCGCACCGCCGGCATAACGCGTTGCAGGTCGCCCTGGTCGAATCCGCCGCTGAGCTGGGCCACGTCGCTGAATGCGTTGAACCAGAAGGCGATGGAACCGGGCGCATACACACGCGCGCCGCTCAAGTGCTGGCCGGCCCAGTGGGCGGTGCGCCACTCGATGGTGCGGTGAATGTCGATGGCTTTCACCATGGGGTGCGTCACGTCGCACAAATCCAAGGTGAACGGCACGCAGGCCAGCGCCAGCGCGGAACCCACCACCAGTCGCAGGCGCGGGGGCAGCAAGCGCGACAGCCGCTCTCCCACGGCCACGCCCAGCAGACAGAGGGCAAGGTCGAACTCGGGTTGATAGCGCCAGGGCTGCGGCACCACCGCGATGCGCCAGCAATACCACGGGATCACCACACCGGTGAAGCAGGCCGCCAGCAGCACGGCGAAGCGGATTTCGAGCGGAGCGCGCGCGCGGCCGATCACCCACACCAGCCCGGCCAGGGCCAGCGCAAAAAGCGCGGCGTACAGCCAATGGCGCGGGGTGAAGGCGAACCGCCCGGCAACGAACTGGGCATTGAAAGCGATCACGGCGATGGTGGAGGGCGGTATCCAGGGAGAGACCAGCAGGTAGGCGTACCCACCGGCGCCCGCCGTCCGCAGCCATCCGCGTCCACGGGCCAGCAGGTAGCAGAGGATGCACACGGCCAGGGCGAATGCGCCGATCCAGTTGAACATCACGGCCGCGGCCAGCGCGGCGGAGCAGAGGAGCCAGCGCCGCACATCGCTTTTGCGCACCGCGGCGTCGAGCATGGCCAGCGCCACCAGCATGAGCGCCATCGAGGCGATATGGGGGCCTTCGCCGTATTCCGACAGCACCTGGAAGCGGCGAACGTCGAAATAATTCAGGGTGTCGAGGCGCACCTCTGGAATCAAAAAGCAGGAGGGCGAGAAGAGCGACCAGGCCAGCCCCGCGAACAATGCCTGCGTGCGGCTGCCCGACAAGCGATGAACCAGCCAGAACAGCGCCACCGGCCCCAGGCAGTAGAGCGCCGCCGTGAGGGCATGATAGGCGAGACCCGGCGGGATGCGCGCCACAGCCGCCAGCGCGGCCACGCTCAGAGGGAGCAGTGGCGGGTAGGTGTTCTGGTAAGGGATGCCGGTGTACCAGAGAGGGAACCACCGCAGATCGGGGAAATGATCGAGGATGTAGCGGGCGAGGCTGATGAAGGCGGCTTCGATGGACTGCATCTGGTCCGTGTATTCCACGCGAAACAGCGGCCACACGAGGGCTATGTTGACCAGCGCCACGAAGCAGGCAGCGGCCAGCGTGCGCAGGGACTGGCGGGGCATCAAGGGGACTCCGGGCCGAGTGCCACTCGGCCGCAGATTAACAATCTGCCCCACAGAACGGCGAGGATCAGCAGCGAGATCCCCGTCAGCACCCATCCCACCCGGTTCTCGAGCGGCATCACGAAGGCCAGCCGGACCCGATCTTCGCCGGGCGGCGCCCCGACCACCATGAATCCCATCGCGTCCGCGTGCAGAGGCAGGCGTTTCCCGTTCGACCAGGCCTGCCATGCCGGGTCATAGGTCTCCTGTACGAGGATGGCCTGGCCGGGACCCACTTTGGCCCGCAGCAGCATGGCGTCGGTGCCCTGGCGTTCCAGCGTGACGGGAGAATCCGGCCCGTTCTCGACCACGTCCACGTAAGCGCGCAGGTACTCGTCGTCGTAGGTGGTACGCGGCGCCCGGCGCGCAGCGAGCCGTGCGGCTTCCACGACGCGCGCGCGGGCGGGGTAGCGGCGCGCAATCCGGTAGAGCGCGTTACCCTGGCCGTCGTCGTAGAGGAGCGGCGTTACGCCGGCGAATCTCTCGGGATGCTGGATGTCCTTGTACGGCTCTTCCGACTTCGGACCGGGCACGTACATCACATCCACGCCCAAGGCCTGTAACCAGAGAATGGCGGTTTGGGAATTGGATCCCCCCATGATCTCCCATTGCGCCTGCTGTGCCACGGTGTTGAGGAGGCCTTGTTCGGAACCGCCTCCCAGTTGCGCGAGGTCGTGCCAGGCGTCGAACCAGAAGCGCACCGAGCCCGACGGGTTGGCGCGCGCGTCCGGCATGTTCCTCCACAGCCAGTCGGTCACGCGGTATTCGACGCGGGCGGTGTAATTCGGCGAGAGCGGCAAGAGCTTCCGGGAGTGCCGGATGTAGCCGATGGTGGTGGCGAAAGCGGCCACTACAAGGATGGCGGCGGCTACCTGCGGCGCGCGTCTGACGCTGGCGATCACGAAGGGCCTGCCGCGCACCTCAACGATTACGGCCACCAATCGCTCCGCGCGCCCCGGACGGCGCCACAACCACTCGATCATCGCCACAGCCCCGAGGATGAGGGCCAAATCCAGTTCCGGCACCAGCCGCCCCGGCTCGCCGGCAACGCGGAAATTGAAATAATAATTGCCCAGCACGTCGAGCGAGAAGAAGACCGCACAGCCCGCCACAAAAACCGCCCAGGTCCGCTCCGGCCGGCGGCGCGCCAACCGGTAGGAGGCGAATGCGAATGCCGCGGCCACCACCACCGCGCCCCAGAAGGACCATGCCGTCGGCGGTTCGGAAACGTACTGCATGTTGCGGGCTGTAATCCGGAAGTAGGAAGGCACCAGCCAGAACGCGGTCAACCCGTAGGCCAGCGCGGGAATGGCGATGGCCGGAAGCGCCATGCGAAGGTCCCGGCGCGTGACCCAGAAGCTCCACAGCACGATGGCGTAGAACATGGTCAAGGCGGTGGCGCCATAGAAGTTGTTGGAAACCACGGCCGCGGAAAAGATGGCGGCGAGCGCCACCGAGCCGGGGCGGCGTTTCTCCAGGGCGCGCCAGGTGAAAGCCAGTGCGAAGGGGATCAGGGCCAGCGCCGTCATGTGCGGGCCCTCGCCATATTTGATCAACACACCCAGCCTGACCGGCAGCAGCGGCCCGGAGTCCATCCGCATGTTCTTCATGAACAAAAACGAAGGCGACATGAGCGCCGTGGCCGCCGCGCCCAGCCAGGCCGCGCCGCGCGGGCGGGATGCGGCGCGCATCAGCAGGTACACACCGGCGATGCCCACGCAGTAGAAGAAGATGGTGTAGAAGTGGTACGCCTTGACGGGCCAGAAGCCGATGAACTTGGAGATGGCCGCCGTTCCGTAGCGCAGGGCGGGGGGATAGATGTAGTCGAAGCGCGTGCCCGCGTACCACAACGGCTGCCACTGCGGATGGGGCCAGTGGGCCGCCAGAAACCGCGCGTCGGAGATGAATGTGCTCTCGATGGAATACCACTTATCCGTGTACTTGTCCTTGAAGTACGGCCCGACGAGGACCGCCGTGCACACAAACAGGAGGAAGCAATCGAGCAGGATTTCCCGCCGGCGCGAGAGTTTCACACGAACCGCTCCCAGCGCACGCTGAACAACACCAGGCCGAGGAGCAGAGCGAGCGTGGCCAGAGTCGCGACGCGGCCGACGCGGTTTTCGAGAGGCGTCACGAATGCCAGCCGGATTTCCCGGTCGCCCGGCGGCGCGTCAACCACCATAAAGCCCATGACATCCTTACGGAGGGGCAGTTGCTTGCCGCCGTCCCAGGCTTGCCAGGCCGGGTCCCAGCTTTCCTGCACCACGATGGATTGCCCGGGTTCGACCTTGGCCCGCACGCGCATGGCGTCGGTTCCGTCGCGCGTCAGGGTCGGAGGCGAATCGGGGCCTTTCTCGACGACATCGGCGTAAGCGCCGAGGTACTCGACGTCGTCATTGGCGCGCGGCGGCTTGAGGGCATTCAGCTTCCCGGTTTCGACCACGCGCGCCCTGGCGGCGTAGCGGCGGGGCACCCGGTAGAGCGTGTTGCCCTGCCGATCGTCGTACAGCACGGGGAGCACCCCGGCGAATTTTTGCGGATGCTCGAAATCCTTGTACACCTCTTGGGAGCGCTGGCCGGACACATAGATCGCGTCGACCCCCAGGCACTGCATCCACAGGATGGCGGGCTCCGGCTTGGCGCCCAGGTTGGTTTCCCACTGGGCGGGAGCCAGCTCACCGTTCAGCAGGCCCTGGTCGGAGCCGCCGCCGAGTTGCGCCAGGTCGTGCCAGGCGTCGTACCAGAAGCGCACGGACCCGCTGGGGTAGGTGCGCGCATCGGGCATGTTCTTCCAAATCCAGCCGGTGACGCGGTACTCGACGCGATTCTGGTAATCGGGCGTGAGCGGAAACATGTGCCACGCGTGGCGGATATAACCGGTGGTGGTCCAGAAGGCCGCGCCAACCACCACCAGGACGACGGCGCGGAGGGCGATGCCGGGGCGGTTCCATAGCCATTGCAGGATGATGACGGCCGCCATGATGTAGATCATGTCGAGCTCGGGCAAAAGGCGGACGGGCTCGCCGGAAATGCGGAAGTTGAAGTAGAGACCGCCCAACACGTTGAGGGAGAAGAAGACGACGCAGCCGGTCACGAAAACCGCCCAGGCGCGCTCCGGTCTGGCGCGCGCGAACTTGTCGGTGGTGACGGCAAAGGCCACGGCCACCACCACCGCGACCCAGATGGACCAGGTGGTGCCGTGCTCGGAAACGTATTTCAGGTTTTCCGCCGTCACCTTGAAGTAGGAGGGCACCAGCCAGAAGGCCGTCAGCCCGTAGGCCAGGACCGGAATGGCGACGGCGGGAACGACCATGCGTTTTTCCTGGCGGGTGATCCAGAGACTCCAGACCAGGATGGGGTAGAAGACCGCCAGTGCGGCTGCGCCGTAGAAATTGTTGGCGGCTACGCCCGCCGAGAACACAGCGGCCAGGGCCACCGCCCAGGGCCGGCGTTTCTCGAGCGCCAGCCAGGCGAAGGCCAAGGCGATGGGGATCAGCGCCAGCGCGCTCATGTGCGGGCCTTCGCCATACTTGACGAGCACGCACAACCGCTGCGGTTGGTGCATCCAGGAGTCTTCCCGGAAGCGCGGCAGGAACAGGAATATGGGCGACATCAGAGACGTCGCCACCGCGCCCAGCCAGGCGAAGGGGCGCGACTTGGACCCCACGCGCATCAGCAGGTAGATTCCGGCGATGCCCAGGGCATAGAAGAACGCCACGTAAAAGTGGTACGCCTTCACCGGCCAAAAGCCGGTGACCTTGGAGATTATGGCCGTGCCGTAGCGCATGGCGGGCGGGTAGATGTAGTCGAAACGTGTGCCTGCGTACCACAGGGGCTGCCACTGCGGATGCGGCCAGTGCTCGCCGAGGAAGCGCGCGTCGGCGATGAAGGTGCTCTCGATGGAGGCCCACTTATCCGTGTACCTGGCCTTGAAGTACGGGCGGATGAGCATCGCGGTGTAGATGAAGACGAGGAGGAAATCTAGCAGGATTTCCTTCCGCCGGGTGAGTTTCCACGGAACTTTCACGTCAGTCGGCCTGATTCTTGATATCGGCGGCGCTGCGGTAACGCCGCTCCAGGCTGTCGAACTGGCGCTGGTGGACGATGCCGCCGCGGTGCAGCAGGTAGCGCACCAGGAGCCATAAGATCGAAACGCCGTAGACACTACTCTGGAAGAGCGATGCGGACGACGCCTGGGCGAAGTAGCGGGTGGGCACCGGCACTTCGGTGATGCGCATCTTCAGGTTGACGATTTGGGCCAGGATCTCCTGATCGAAGATGAACCGGTCGGAATCCATCTGGAGATTCACGGATTCGAGAACCTGCCGCCGGAAGGCGCGATAACCCGTGTGGTACTCCGAAAGGTGAAGCCCGAACACCCAATTCTCCAGCGTCGTCAGGAACCGGTTGGAATAGTATTTCCACCACGGCATTCCCTGCCGGATGGGGTGGATCCCCATGAGGCGCGATCCCAGCACGACGTCGGCTTGGCCCGCCTCGATCGGCCGGATGATCTCCGGCAAAAGCGTGGGATCGTATTGATAGTCGGGGTGCACCATCACCACGATGTCGGCGCCGGCTCGCAGGGCTTCGCGATAGCAGGTCTTCTGGTTGGCGCCGTAACCGTAGTTGCGGTCGTGGACGAACAACTCGAGGCCCAGTTCGCGGGCGATGCGCGCGGTTTCATCCGAGCTGCCGTCATCCACCACGATCACCAGGTCCACCACGTTTTGCGGCAGGTCGGCATAGGTCATGTGCAGAGTCTTGGCGGCGTTATAGGCCGGCATCACCACCACGACCTTGGGTTTTGAAGGGCTCATGTCAGGCGTTCCGCCCGTGCGCGGACGATAAACTGGTAGGCAAACAGGCTCTTCCAGACCCGCGCCGATTCATACGAGAGGCGCTCCAGGGCGCGCACCCAGAACGAACCTTGCCACTTCGGCAGCGCAAGGCCCACGGGCACACCCGAACAGTGTAGCGCCTCGATGAGGAACCCGGCGCGGGCCAGCAGATCCACCCAGCCATGCCAGGTGTAGAATTGCACGTGGGTGCGATCGAACAGCCCGCGATCGTGTCGAGGAAAGCGCCCCATCAGCACATGCCCGCGAAAATAGGCATGGCCGCTGTTGGGCAGCGAAGCGATGAGCGCACCGTCTGGCGCCAGCCGTTCCCGGCATGCGCGCAACAATCGCTCGGGTTCGCGCAGATGCTCCAGCACGTCGGCGCACAGGATGAAGTCGAACGAGGCGTCCAATGCAGGCAACCCCCGATCCAGGTCCGCGGCGACGAAATGAACGCCGGGTGGGTGAGCGGTGCCGGGCAAGTCGATGCCGGTGACGGAAAACCCGCGCTGCGCCAGGATCTGGGCCAGATAACCGCCCGCGCAGCCGATGTCGAGAACCCGGCGCCCGCCGCCCTGGCGCGGGAATTCCCTCAACAGCAGCGCGTGGCTGCTGTAAGGCCCCGGCTTGAACTGGTAGCGAGCAGGCGCCTCCACGGTAGCCGCCGTCATTCGTACTTATTATACACAGCGGGGGATTGGAACCCGGGTTCAGGTTGCCCGGTTGACTCCCGGTCTGCCGGCGGCCTAACGCGGTCTAAGCAGCGGACCGCGGTATGACTTCCTGCCCGATGTGGCCGGCCAGTGTGTCCTCCGCGGCTTCCAGTTCGTAGGTGGACTGGAGGTTCATCCACATTTGGGCGGAGGTGCCGAAGTAGCGGCCCAATCGGAGAGCGGTGTCCGCCGTTATGCCGCGCTGTCCGTTCAGGATGGCGGTGATCCGGTTTCCTGGGACCCGCAGGGCGAGGGCCAGCGCATTAGCGGATAGCCCTGCTTCGTTCATGATCTCTTGCAGGGCTTCGCCGGGATGTACTGGCGGCAGTTTTTTCTTGCTACTGGCCATGTTTCGTCTCCTTGAATGGTAGTCCACGATTTCCCGCTCGACTTCGCGCGGTCCTTCCCGGCGAACTATCCGGAATTTCCGGATAGTTGTGCCAGGCGGCACCTCGCCCTCGTCGAGGATGTTCTTGATGTGCTCGTTGACGGTCGCCACGGTAATCTGGAACAATTCCGCGATGAGCGCCTGGCTCAGCCAAAGCGTTTCGTCGACAAAACGGCACTCGACCCGCGTGCGGCCGTCTTCTGTCTGGTACAGGACCATCTCGCCAGTCGGGGGTGCGGGATCATCGGGCATGGGCGGCTGGTTCTTCGGCATTCGGAAGCATTGTACCGTCGTTCGGAACTTCACGGTTGAGTCGGAAGCAGTGGAATCTCGCGAAAGCGATCGTCCAGCGTGAGGAGTTGAAGCCCGTGCTCCAGGGCAGCGGCTGCGATCCAGAACGTCATTGCGCGGAATGGGCCTGCCTTTCTTGCGCAGGTATACGTCCACCTCCGCGTACCGCAGCGCGGTCTCTTCGGTTACCTCCAAGACGCGAACCGATGGCTTACTCAGGAATCGCGCCAACTGTGCCGTGTTCTCCACCCACCGGTCTCCGGCCCGGAATCCGCTGTACAACTCACCTAAAACAACGGCTGAAACAGCAACGGTCTCCGATCGCCGCATTACCTCGAGAACAGCTTGGTGTCCCCGCCGCAGCGCCGAGTAGGCTGATGTGTCGAGTAGTACCTTCACGCCGCCGGTTCCCAGTCGGCGGGATCGACCTGGCGCATCTCGATCAAGGCCGCATCGAACGCATCAGCCTCCGCACTCGACCATGTTCCGCAGAACTCCTCAAAATCGGAGTTCTTGGCCGGTCTATGCAACTGGGCGCCCAGCAATCGAAGGGTGGCCTTGTTGAGGCTGATTCCTTCGCGACGGCTGGTTTCAAGAATCGCCTTTTCGACTTCTTTCGGCAGGTTCCTGAGAGAAATCGTCATAAGTTTACTGTAGCACAAATATGATGCATATTGAATCATAACTTGATGCACGTATTGGCGGGAGCCCGTGTCTCTGCCGCTAGCCCAAGTTCCGCAGTTGGAAGAATAAACTCTTTGCTTTCAAGCGCCGCATGGGCGAGTTTCCACTACATTGCCGCTCGTTCCAGTGCGCTGGGCAGCTTCAGGCCGAGCCGCTGGAGCAAGATCTGCTGGTGCTCGGTGGCCCGGCTGATGCAACGCTTGCGGATCACTTGCCCGGATCTGGTCGGCAGCACCACATCGACCATCGCGATCTCCGACAGGGCCTCGAACACTTGCCTCGGTTCGTCTCCCAGTCCCGCCTCGCGGCAACTCGCGGCGAGAGTCTTCCAGAGCACATAGGCCAAAAAGCAAACCAGGATGTGGGCCTGCACTCGATCTTCTTTCTGATGCCGCACCGGGCGGATCCCCAGGTCGGACTTGTGAATGTGAAACGCTGCCTCGGCCTCGGTCAACTGGATGTAGGCCCGCCACAGATCTTCCGGGCTCCAATCGGTCACGTTGCTGCGCAGCACGTAACAGCCCTCACTCAAGCGCGCCCACTCTCTCCAGGCTTCCACCTTCGACCACCGCAGGCGAGCGAACCCGCCGCCGTCCGTTTCCACTTTCACTTCGAACAGCGCGGCCGCTCGCGTGTTCCGCCCCAGCAACCGGCCCACTCGTGTGGCGATCGTCACCGGCTTCTGTTTCTTCTTCAGGCAACTGGTCTGGATCTTTCCGAGGCCTTCCTCAATGCGCTTCTCGAAACGCTCGTGCATGGCCTGCTCTTTGGCCCGCCGCTCCGCGCTGCGGCACAGGATGAAAACCTCCTCCCCGCCCGGCGCCGGTGTGATGCGAACTTCCAGCCCCGCATGCACCAACCGCCAGTCTTCGCTCAGCAACTCCTGCTCGAACTTGCGCATGGAGTTCTTCGCCGTCCCTACGATGTAGCGCCGCCCACCTTCGCGCAGGAACTCCACGTTGTCCTCGCCCGCCATCCCGCGGTCCATGACCCAGATCCGGCTAGCCCGGCCATAGAGCCCTTCGATGTGCCCGACCATCTCTTCCAGCGTGGTGGCGTCGTTGCGATTGCCGGCGAAGATCTCGTAGCCCAGCGGCATCCCGCAACGGCTCACTACCAGGGCGATGTTGACTTGCTTGCAGTCCGGCCGATGGTCGCGCGAATAGCCCCGCTGCGCTTGCGAGTTCTTCTCCGCCTGACCTTCAAAGTACGTGCTGGTCACGTCATACAGCAGCAGATCGTAGTCCAGCTCGAACAACTCTCCCAGCTTCTCCTTCAGGTGTTTCTCCAGCGCCGGCTTGTGCGGCAGCAAAGCATCCAGCGCCCGGTACAAGCGGTCCTCGTTGACCTTCTCGACCGGCACACTCAACAGGTCCGGTAGCGCGCTGGATTCGTAGAACCGCTCTGCCCAGTGCAACTCACTGGAGGGGTCGCACAGTTGCCCGAGCACCAGCACTGTCGCCATCAGCGGCCAGGGAATCTCTTCTCGTCCTTGGGGCAGCTTCTCTTCCAGAAAGCGATCCAGATCCAGCCGGCGCAGCAGCTCCAGCCCCAGCCAGGGGCCGCCGAATTTCCGGCTGCGCTCGACATGCACCCGCTTCACATCGACTTCCACCCATTCCGGCTGAGCCTCCAGAAACAAGCTGCCCTGCTGGGTGGTCCTCCCTTCGGCACAGCGCTTCACTCCCAGGCGGCCACGTTCATCCATCGCGCCCAGCCAAGCCACCACGCGCTGCCGCGGTCCGCGCTGGGTGCGATAGCTCTCTACCAGGGCCCAGTAAGCGTGGCGCTTGCCGTCCTTCCTCCGATAGCAGGGCCGCACGTACATAGCTCCATACTACGGATCTACGGCTCCGATTCAAGAGGGTTGGTCGTCACTACATCGGCTTTTCGGAACTCTGAAACTCAGCCGCGGCAACAGCGTGATGGAAACAAAAGACGGCTCTCTTGTCCGCTGGGTTCGGCAGCCTTAAAACAGGCCAAAAAAAGTTGCGGAGTCACCTCAACTGCGGAAGTTGGGCTAGGGTCTCGATTCCAAGAGTTGCGCCACCCCCGCCCTTTTCACACCTCCGGATTCCTTTCCCCGAATTTTGCTACAATCGCCGTTAGGGGAGTGTAGTGTTTCTCATCACTCGGAGAAAACAGTTCGGCCCGACAACCTATCTTTGGGACGTCCAGGCCCCGGATGTCGCGCGCGCGGTCCGTCCCGGACATTTCATCATGGCTCGCCTCGACGAGCATGGCGAACGCATTCCGCTCACCGTGGCCGACTTCAATGCCGGCCAGGGCACGGTCACCGTGGTCATCCAGGCGGTGGGTAAGACCACCATCGAGATGATGGCCCTCCGTGAAGGCGACTTCCTGCTCGATTTCATTGGTCCGCTGGGGCTGCCCAGCCACATACGGGAATTGGATGGGACCGTGGTCCTGGTGGGTGGCGGACTGGGCGTCGCGCCGGTCTATCCCCAACTGCGCGAGTACAAGAACGCCGGCAACCGCACCATCACGATTGTGGGCTTCCGCAACCGCGATTTGATGTTCTGGGAGGACCATCTCCGCGAATTCAGCGATGAGCTGATCGTCACCACCGATGACGGCAGTTACGGGCGCAAAGGGTTCGTCTCACACGCGCTCGCGGACGTCATCGGCTCAAACAAGGACGTGCGCGAGGTGGTCGCCATTGGCCCGCTTCCCATGATGAAGGCCTGCTGCGAGGTCACCCGGCCGTCGGGTATCCCCACCATTGTGAGCTTGAATTCCATCATGGTGGATGGCACCGGGATGTGCGGGTCGTGCCGCGTGACGGTGGGCGGAAAGATGAAGTTCGCCTGCGTGGACGGCGCGGATTTCGACGGGCACCTGGTGAATTTCGACGAGCTGGCGCTGCGGCAGAAGCGCTTCGAGCACGAGGAGAAAGCGGCGCTGATTCGGTACCGGAGCGAATCGGCGGCACTGGCCAGCCTGAAGATGCCGGCGGAATCGGGCGGCCTGCCCCCACTCTCGACGTGCGAGCTGCCCCAGCCCGTTGCCGCGGCGCCCAAGCCGCTGGTCCCCAAGAACCTCAGGAGCATCCAGCCCGAGCGCGCGCCCATGCCGCAGCAGCCGCCGGAAGTGCGCCGCCACAATTTTGAAGAGGTGGCGCTGGGGCTGGGTCTCGAAGCCGCCCTGCACGAGGCGGAGCGCTGCCTGCGCTGCAAGAAGCCGCGCTGCATTCCGGGCTGCCCGGTGGGCATCGACATCCCCGGCTTTATAGCGGCCATTCAGCGGAAAGACATCCGCGGCGCCTACCGCATTCTGAAGAGCACCAACGCGCTGCCGGCGGTGTGCGGGCGCGTCTGCCCGCAGGAATCGCAATGCGAGGCCACCTGCGTGGTGGGAGTCAAGTACCAGCCGGTGTCCATCGGAAGGCTGGAGCGGTTCGTGGCCGATTGCGCCATGGGGCGCGGATGGGATGAGTTTCCCGCCACCGGCGTGCCTGCCCAAAAGAAAGCCGCCATCGTCGGTTCCGGACCGGCCGGCCTGGCCTGCGCCGGTGAGCTGGCTCGCAATGGCGTCCAGGTGACCGTCTTCGAGGCGCTGCACGTGGCGGGCGGCGTGCTGAAGTACGGCATCCCGGAGTTCCGGTTGCCGGACGTCATCATCGACGCTGAAATCGAAAACCTCAAGAGGATGGGGGTCGAGATCCGGCTCGATACCGTCATCGGGAAGCTGTTTACCATTCCACAGCTTCTGGGCGGGATGGGCTACCAGACGGCATTCGTGGGCACCGGCGCCGGGTCGCCCAAGTTCGCGCAAATTCCCGGCGAGGCCTACAACGGGGTCTTCTCGGCCAACGAATTCCTCACCCGCGTGAACCTCATGCGCGGCTATCGGCAGCCCTTGTACGATACGCCCGTGGGCATGGGCAAGCGGGTGGCCGTGGTGGGGGCGGGCAATACCGCCATGGACGCCTGCCGCGTGGCCCTGCGCATGGGCGCGGAACAGGTGACCTGCGTCTACCGCCGCACGCGCCGCGAATCGCCCGCCCGCGGCGAGGAATTGGAGCATGCCATCGAGGAAGGCGTCGAGTTCATGTGGCTGACGGCGCCCATCGAGATTGTGGGCGATTCCTCGGGCTGGGTCACCGGCATGCTCTGCCGGAGGATGGAATTGGGCGAACCCGATGCTTCGGGACGGCGGCGGCCGGTGCCGGTGGCGGGTCCGGATCTCCTGCTCGACGTGGATACCGTGATTTATGCCCTCGGAACCACCGCCAACCCCATCATCGCCCAGACCACGCCGGGGCTGAAAACCAACAAGTGGGGCTACATCGAAATCGACGAGCGCACCCGCATGACCTCCGTCGCGGGCGTGTTCGCGGGCGGTGATATCGTCACCGGCGCGGCCACCGTCATTCTGGCCATGGGCGCCGGCAAGCAGGCCGCGCGCGGCATGTTAGAGTACATGTCAGTCTCCCCCGCGGGGAACGTTTAACATGCCATCCTTTTGTCCGAAGTGTCACGGAGTCTTGGAAGAAGACGAGATCTGCTGCGCGCAGGTGCGCTATACCTGGCGCTGCAAGAGCTGCTTCAAACTGACCACCGGGTTCGCTATTCCGTATGGGAAGTGCTTCATGTGCGGCGGCGAGCTGGAGGTCATTCCGGGACGCGACCTGGGCGACTCCATGCGCTTCCGCGCCATCCGCGACGCCGTGCAGTTCGAGCTCGATTCGTTCCATTTTTACAAACTGGCTCGCGATAAGGCCCACACGCCCGAGCAGCGCGCCGTGCTCGAAGGGCTCTACGAAGCCGAGCTGGACCACCTCCACGAGCTCGAGGAGAAGTACCATGCGCACCTGGACCGAAGCGTGGTGGAGCTTTCCTCCGACGAGCAGAACCTGCTTTCCAACTGGCTCTTCCGCGGCATCCAGGTGACCGAAGATTCGGGGCTGGTGGAGCTATACCAGGCAGCGCTCGAAATGGAGCGCCGCACGCGAGACCATTTCAAGAAGCTGGCGCGTGAGGTTCCGCCGGGACTCGAAGCCGAGCTGTGCGCGGAGCTGGCCGCCGAGGAAGAGGAGCACGTCGCCATGCTGGAGATGGAGCTCGAGCGAGATCGGCTAGCGCGGCTGTGCCTCGGGCCGCCGGGCAATACTCGACGCGGAGACGCGGAGAAAAGGGGCTGATGCGTGGGTCGAGGCTGCACGCCGCTCCGGGAGATCGAGCGCCACCTCGGGTTGGGCGGCGAGCCTCATAGGGGCCCCGCACGATTACGCGAATCCCTCACTGACACCGCGTGTCTCCGCTTCCTCCGCGCTCGAACCCGGGGGAAAGGGAACCTCCCGATTCTCCCATCCTCTCCGCGTTTTCCTCCGCGTCTCTGCGTCTCCGCGTCGAAATGGAATTGGACTCATTCGCATCAAGTCTGCGGGTCCGAGTACTCTGGCGCGGCGCCCTGCTTTCCCGCCAATGCGCTGTTCTTCCGTCCGAACGGGAAGTAGATCGCAAAACCGATCGCCAGCCAGACAAAGAACCGCACCCACGTTTCCAGTGGAAGCGCCATCATCAGCACCAGGCAAAAGGCGATCGAGATCATGGGCAGCCAGGGCGAGCCCGGCACTCGGAAGCCGCGCTTGCGTTCCGGTTGTTTCTTCCGCAGCACAATCACCCCGACGGAAACCAAAATGAACGCGAACAGCGTCCCGATGTTGGCCAGGTCCGCGAACGTGCCGATGTCCAGAATGCCCGCCGGAATCCCCACCACCAGCCCGGCGACCCAGGTGCTGATGTGCGGTGTCTTATAGACCGGGTGTACTTTGGAAAATGCTTTCGGCAGCAGACCGTCGCGGGACATCGCAAACCAGATGCGCGCCTGCCCGTATTGAAATACCAGCAGCGACGAGATCATCCCCAGAATGGCGCCGATACTCACCCACCGGCGAATGCCGTTGTATCCCAGGGCCTTGAGCGCGTCGGCCACGGGCGCCTCCCCGGTCAGGCTTCTCCAGGGAGCGATGCCCGTCAGCACCAGCGCCACGGCGATATACAGCACGGCGCAGATCACCAGCGTCATGATGATGCCGAAGGGCAGGTCGCGCTGCGGGTTCCGGCACTCCTCCGCGGCCGTTGAAACCGAATCGAAGCCGATGTAGGTGAAGAAGACGATGGCCGAGCCGGTGAGCACGCCGGAAAACCCGTTGGGCAGGAAGGGATGCCAGTTGGCCGTGTTGACGGCCCGCGCCGCGCCCAGCACGAAGATCAGAATGGCGGCAATCTTGATGACCACCATGACATTGTTGGTCTCGGCGCTCTCACGCACGCCGATCACCAGTATGTAGGTCAGGATCAGCAGGACGATGAGCGCCGGCAGATTGAACCAGGCGCCCGTGAAGTGATCGCCCACAATGGGCGGCGCCGAGAACTTGGCCGGCAGGTGGACACCGAAGAGGTTTTCCAGAACGTCTTGCAGATATCCGGAGAAGCCCGCCGCCACCGCCATGTTGGAGACGGCGTACTCCAGAATCAGGTCCCAGCCGATGATCCACGCGATCAGCTCGCCCAGCGTGGCATAAGCGTAGGTATAGGCGCTGCCGGCAATGGGGATCATGGATGCCAGCTCGGCGTAGCACAGCGCCGCGAAGCTGCACGCCAACGCCGTCAGCAGGAACGAGAGCGAAATGCCGGGTCCCGCGCCGGGCCGCCCGATGGTGGATAGCGCATGCGATCCGTGCAGCATCAGGTCCATGATGGGCGCGTGCAGGATGGATCTGTAGGTGAGTGTCTCTCCGGCGGCGGCCGTCCCGGTGAGGATGAAGATGCCGGAGCCGATCACCGCGCCGATGCCCAACGCCGTCAGGCTCCACGGCCCCAGCGTGCGCCGGAGCTTCTTGTCCGGATCTTCGGAGGCGGCGATCAGGGCATCGATGCTTTTCGTGCGGAACAGGCCCACTGCGCGCCGCCTCGCCGGTTACCGCTTGCGCTGGCCCTGCGCCTGGTGGCGGATCTTCTTCTTCGACGCGCCGCGGGCCACGCCGGCCGCGCGTTTCGCCTTGGGCGCCGCTTTCTGGCGCGCCACGCGCTTGAGCTTCTTGCGTTCAGTGGTATCGGTGAGGTTCTTCGTGTTCATTCAGTTTCTTTTCAGTCCGGCGTATTTTTCGACCAGTTTCTTCAGGCCGTAACGAGGGAAGTTAACAGTGATCTTAGCATCTTCGCCGTCGCCTTCGCGGCGCACCACCGTTCCGGGGCCGTATTTGGGATGTTCCACCGACATGCCGGCCCGCATGCCCCGGGGAGCGGGCGGAGGAGCCACCGTCAATGGCTTGGCGGGCAGACCCACGGGGCGCGGCGGGACCGGCGGCGTTTTGAGGTCGGGCCGCGGCGGCGCGGCCGGCTGGCCGGGATTGAAGGGCATTCCCCGATCGTTGAAGAACTGCGAGATGTTGTCGAGCGAATTGTAGGTCTTCCCCGTGAACGTGCCGCGCCGGGCCGATTGCCGCACGTCCACGCGCTCGGTAACGAGATCGACCTCGCCGGGCTCGTCCCGCGGGCCGAGGTCGTCCACCAGGTGCGCGGGCACCTCGCTCAGGAACCCGGAGGGCGAAGTCCGCTCCTGCTCTCCGCCGCCGAACCGCCGCCGGTACCGGGCCCACGTGAGGATCAGCCGCTTGCGCGCGCGCGTCATCCCGACGTAGCACAGCCGCCGCTCCTCTTCCAGCATTTCCGGGGATTCCATCGACCGGATGTGCGGGAACAGGCCCATCTCCAGGCCGGAGAGGAAGACCACGGGAAACTCCAGCCCCTTGGCGTTGTGCAGGGTCATCAGGTTCACCGGCGAGTCCTCGTCGAAGGCGTCGGCTTCCGATACCAGCGCGGCATGGTCCAGAAAATCCCCAATGGTTTCGCCGCGCTCGCCCGCCTCCACGGCCGCGTTCACCAGCTCGTCCAGGTTCTCCAGGCGCGACTCGGATTCCGGCGTCTTCTCGTGCTGCAGCATGAGGTGGTACCCGGTGCGTTCCAGGATGAACCTCAGCAGGTCCGGCAGCGGGGAAGAACTGGCCACCAGGGAAAGTTCCTGAATCAGGTTGCGGAACGTCACCAGAGCGGACTGCGAACGGGTGGAGAGATGCTCATCGTCGATGACGCGCCCGATGGAATCCCACAGGTTCAGCCCGTGCTCGCGGCCATAGCGCTCGATCTGCTCCACGGTGGTGCGGCCGATGCCGCGCGCCGGCGTGTTGACGATGCGCAGCAGGCTCACCGAATCGGAGTTGGATGCCGCCAGCTTCAGATACGCCACCGTGTCCTTGATTTCCGCGCGCTGGTAAAAACTGAAGCCGCCCACAATGTTGTACTTGCGCCCGTAGCGCCGCAGGGCCTCTTCGATCCGCCGCGACTGGGCATGCGTGCGGTAGAGGATCGCCACGCGATCGTCGGGATTCCCCGCCAGATGCTTCTCGGCGGTGTCGGCGATGAACAGCGCTTCGTTCTCGGCGTCGAAGGCGGCGTAGAGGCCCACGCGCTCGCCCTCGGCGCCTTCGGTCCAGAGTTTCTTCCCCTTGCGCGCCTTGTTGTTCTCCACCACCGCGCTGGCCGCCGCCAGAATGGTTTTCGTGGACCGGTAGTTCTGCTCCAGCCGGACGATGCGGGCCTTGGGGAAATCGCGCTCGAAATCCAGAATGTTGCGGATGTCGGCCCCGCGCCAGCTATAGATCGACTGGTCTTCGTCCCCCACCACGCACACGTTGCGGTGCTGTTGGGATAGCAGGCGCATCAACTCGTACTGCGGCCGGTTGGTGTCCTGGTACTCGTCGATCATGAGGTAGCTCAGCCGGCGGTTCCAGGTCTCGCGCGTCGCCTCGTCCTGGCTGAGCAGGCGGACGGCTTCGAGCAGCAGGTCGTCGAAATCCAGCGCGTTGGCCGTTTGCAGCGCCTTTTCATATTCCTCGAACACCTTGGCCAGCGTCTCGGTTTCCTTGTTGATGGCCCGCTGGTAGAAGTCCTGCGGCGTCTCCTTCCGGTTCTTGGCGTGGCTGATCCTGGAGAGCGCCGCGCGGCACTGCATGAAATCTTTTTCTTCCAGGCCGAGACCGCGGTAGGTGGCCTTGACGATGCCGAGCTGGTCCTCGTCGTCGTAGATGCTGAAGCGCCGCGTGAAACCGGGGCGGATGCGCACCAGCGGATCGCCGTCCCTCCGCAGCATCCGCACGCAGAAAGAGTGGAAGGTGGAGATGTCGGGCAAGGAATCGAGATTCGAATCTTCGAGCAGGGCGGAGACGCGCCCCCGCATTTCGTCGGCGGCCTTATTGGTGAAGGTGACCGCCAGGACGGCGGACGGCGGCACGCGCCGCGCGGTGATAATATACGCGACGCGGTGAGTGATGACGCGAGTCTTGCCGCTGCCCGCGCCAGCCAGAATTAGAAGCGGCCCTTCCGTATGCATCACCGCTTCGCGCTGCTGCGCGTTCAGCCCTTTGAGAAAATCCATGAGTTGGGGACTCATTCGAGTTTAACATGCGGGGGAAAGGTGTCAGACGCATTTTCCGCCGCGGAAAATGCGTCTGACACCTTTTTCGAAGGTGTGATTCGCGGTACAGTGTGTTCGAATCGAGGTGCCCCGATGAAGGCTCTCATCACTCACTGTGTGGCAGCGGCCGCGCTGTTGGCCAGTATAGGCGCGGCGATAGCCCAGACGAACCCCGCGGAGAAGCGCATGCACGTCTGGTGGCGCGATCAGGCCCCCGGTGGACGGCCGTACCAGAAGAACGCCAAGAAGATGCCGTTGATTTCCGTCAAGGGCAACCACTTCGAAGACCCCGAAGGGAACACCATTCTGTTCCGCGGCCTGGCCATCTCCGATCCCGATAAGCTCGAAATGCAGGGCCATTGGAACAAAGAACACTTCGCAAAAGTCAAGGAAATGGGCGCCCGGGTGGTGCGCATCCCGGTGCATCCGGTGGCGTGGCGCGAAAGGACTCCGGGGGAGTATCTCAAACTGCTCGATCAGGCCGTGGAGTGGTCGACCGACCTCGACATGTATATCGACCTGGACTGGCACAGCATCGGCAACCTGACCACCGGCCTGTTCCAGGACCCCATGTACGAGACCTCCCAGCAGGAAACGTACAACTTCTGGCGAACCATGGCGCGGCACTACGCCGGCCACAACACCATTGCGTTCTTCGAACTCTTCAACGAGCCCACCACCTACCGCGAGCAGCTCGGGCCGGTCAACTGGATGGAGTGGAGGAGGATGGTGGAAGAGCAGATCGCGATCATCCGGGCCTACAATCCCCAGGTCATTCCCCTGGTGGCGGGCTTCGATTGGGCGTACGATCTGACTCCCCTGCGCCTGGCACCGATCAATGCCCCGGGCATCGGCTACGTCACTCACCCCTACGACAATAAACGGCCGCAGCCCTGGGAAGGGAAGTGGGAGGAAGATTTTGGTTTTGCCGCCGCCACCTATCCCGTAGTGGCCACGGAATTCGGCGGGTTCGCCGCACCCGGCGCCACCGCTCCCGCCGGCGCCACCGGACGCGCTCTGGACCGGTTCGCTTACGGGCCGCAGATCTTCGCGTACCTGGAGAAGAAGGGGATCAGTTGGATTGTTTGGTGTTTCGACCCTGAGTGGGGACCGACGTTGATTACCGACTGGAACTACGCCCTGTCGCCCTCCGGCCAGTTCGCCAAGGAAGCCATGAAGGGACCGGCGAAGTAGTAGTGACCAAGGTCCGTCCCAAGCCGGCGGGCCGGTGGTGGCCCGACCTCTGGATCTGTCTGCTGCTGCTCGCGGCCACGCTAGCCGTTTACAGCCAGGTAAGCCACTACGATTTCGTCAATTACGACGACCCGGAATACGTCGGCGAGAACATTCACGTACGCGCCGGCCTCAGCGCCGATAGCCTGGTGTGGGCGCTCGCGTCCTTCGATGCCGCCAACTGGTTTCCGCTGACGTGGATCACCCACATGGCCGATTACCAGTTCTTCGGCATGGAGAGCGGATGGCATCATTTGACCGACGTCTGGCTGCACGCGCTCAACGCCTTGCTGTTGTTTGCCGTCCTCAAACGGATGACCGGGGCGCGCTGGCCGAGCGCGCTGGTGGCGGGCGCCTCGGTGCTCACCTTCCTGGCGCAGCGGTCTAGCGGCGCAGTCGCCCCTCTGGCTGGAACGCCCCTGGTGTTGCGCCTCGAAAATGCGCTGGTTTCCTACCTGGTGTATATCGGCGGCATGCTCTGGCCAGCAGGTCTGGCCCTGGCCGGCATCTCGCTGGTGGTGGCGCGCCTGCGGCGCGCGCAACCGTACCTGGCCGTGGGGTGGTGCTGGTATCTCGGGACGCTGGTGCCGGTGATCGGGCTGGTTCAGGTAGGTACGCAATCGCACGCCGACCGTTATACCTACGTGCCCATGATCGGCTTGACGATCATGCTGGCGTGGGGCGCGGCGGAACTCGTTCGACGGCGTCCGCGCGCCCGAAACGCGGTAATCGCCGCGGCCGTCGCAGCCTGCTCGGCCTCGCTCTCCGTCACCTGGTTCCAGATACAGTACTGGGCCTTTACCGAGACGCTGCTGGGCCATACATTGGAGGTTACCAGCGGCAACTTCATCATGCACCACAACCTGGCGGACTACTACTTGCAGCACGGGCGCAACTGCGGCCCGACGATGCCGTCACCCAGTACAACCTGGCCATCGCGCTAGCCCGCGCGGGGCGCCTCGACGAAGCCATCGCGCATTTTTCCGAAGCCTTGCGCCTCAAGCCCGACTTTGAGGCCGCGCGCCGGGATCTCGAAATCGCGGAGGGCCAGCGCAGGGCGTCGATGAAGCGCTGCGGTTATTTCGAGGTTGTGTAGCCTGTCCCCGGTTCCCCCCTCCGCAATCCGATTTCAGAGCGCGCAGTTGCCAGTATACGCCAATGACCGACATGCGCCAGGCGAGGGTCGGCGTGGGCACCTTTCCCGTGCCCCGTTGACAAATGAAATCAGTGTGATATCATTGTGATGTCAAGCTAGGAGGAATACTCAAATCATGCGAGAAAAGGAAATCAAGGGCCGCTCGGGCTGGCTGATGCTCATCTTGCTGGTGGCGCTGCTGATCCTGTCCATCTACAGTCTGGTCGCGGCGATCCAGGCCGAGGCGGGCTACCTGGTCCTGGGATGGGTCGTGCTTCTGCTCGTCGATATCGCCTGCCTGTGCGGATTCACGGTCATCAATCCCAATGAGGCCAAGGTGATCCAGTTGTTCGGCGTGTACAAAGGCTCCATCAAACAGCAGGGGCTCTGGTGGGTGAACCCGCTGACGCGCCGGCGCCGGGTTTCCCTTCGGATACGCAATTTCGAGAGCAGCAAGCTGAAGGTCAACGACCAGGACGGCAACCCCATCGAGATCGCCGCGGTGGTGGTATGGCGGGTGGTGGAGACGGCCGAAGCGATTTTTTGCGTCGACGACTACGAGCAATTCCTGCACGTGCAGAGCGAATCCGCCGTGCGCAGCCTGGCCACCACTTATCCCTACGACGCGCACGTGGAAGGGCAGATGTCGCTGCGCATGTCGGTGATGGATATCGCCCACCGCATGCGCGATGAGATCCAGGATCGCCTGTCCAAAGCCGGCATAGAGGTCATCGAGGCCCGCATCACGCACCTGGCATACGCTCCCGAAATAGCGAGCACGATGCTGCGGCGGCAGCAGGCCAGCGCCATCATCGCGGCCCGGCAGAAAATTGTCGAGGGCGCGGTGAGCATGGTGGAGATGGCGCTCGATCAATTGAGCGCGAAGCATATCGTCGAACTCGACGAGGAGCGAAAGGCCAGCATGGTGAGCAACCTGCTTGTGGTGCTGTGCAGCGACCGCGACGCGCAGCCCATCGTCAACGCGGGCACGCTCTACCAGTAAGGGGCCATGGCGCAGCGGAAAGCATTCCTGCTTCGGCTGGACCCGGCGACGCACGAAGCCCTCGAGCGCTGGGCCGATGCCGAACTGCGCAGCCTCAACGCGCAGATCGAGTTTCTGTTGCGCCGCGCCCTACAGGACGCGGGACGATTGCGGAAGGAGAAGAGTAAACCATGATTGAAAACTGGACGCCTCCGGACGGCCTCGGCTATTCCAGCCTGCGCCCGGTCCGGCTGACCGGCTCGGGTATCGCGCTGCTGGTAATGGCGGGCGCGATGTTGCTGGGGGCCGTCGCCGCGGGCATCGGCCTTGGAACAACGGCCCGGCGGCAGGCGAAGGAGCTGCGCCTGCTGCAAGAACAAGGCGTGAATACGGATGCCCACATCACGCGAGTCTGGCGCGGCGGAGACAAGAACCAGCAGCGCCTGGTGTCGTACCGGTTCACCGTCCAGGAACGCGAGTATGTAGCGCGCAAAGGGGTCCCGCCACGCATTTGGCAAGATCTCAGAGCCGGTTCGAGCCTGCCGGTACGCTTTCTTCCATCGAACCCGAAAGTGAACCACCCGACTGGGTGGGACGATACTCCCATGCGCCCCTGGGTTGCGTACCTGGTTTCCGGGGAACTGGTTGTGATCGCCCTGGTCCTCACGATACTCCTTCGTAAGCAGATGCGGCTGCTGACGGAAGGGCGTCCCGCCCCAGGCATTGTGACAGGCCAGCGGAGGACCAAGAACGGAACCGTCATTCGGTACGACTTCACCTTGCTGAACGGCGCCACCGCCAAGGGCCGAGGCCAGACCGAACGTCCGCCTGCAATCGGCAGTCCGATTTGCGTGCTCTACGACCCCGAGAACCCGCGCCGGAACGCGCCTTATCCGCTCTGCCTGGTCAAGTTGACCAAGTCGCTGAACACGCCGTAGGCCGTCTGCTCCACGGTTGGCTCGATCGAGACCGTGCCGAAGGTGCCCATCAGGTCGGTGTGGAACAGGATCAGGTTCGAAGTCCCCGGCGTCGCGGCCAGGATGTCGCAGCGGTCCAGCACTTCGGCGCGCACGCGCAGTGAGACGCGGCCTCCGGTGCGGCGCGCGCGGCTGATGAGGCGCACGGTCTTGCCGCAGCGCGCGATTCCCGCGACGCGCTCCGGCGTCAGCCTCACAATGCCGCGCATCGAGACCTGCTGCGGCGTGGTGCGCGCATCCATCAGCACGTTGGCCAGCGCGGCGGTCTTGGCGGCGGAGTCCCAGCCTTCCACGTCGAACGCGCCATCGCCTTCCGTGATGCCCAGGGCGCGCGCGGCTTCCAAACCGTCCTCGAACGAGCCGCCGCGCTCCATGGCTTCCACCACCACTTTCGATGTGGAATTCAGCGCGCCGGTGAAGCCCAGCACCTTCACGCCCGGCAGGTTGTAGTGCCACAGGTTGAACACGGGTGCGCCATCCATGGCGGCCGATTCGAAGCGGAATCCCACGCCCGCGCGGGCGGCTTCGTCGCGCAATTCTGCGTAAGCGTGGGCGATCGGCCCTTTATTCGCGGTCACCACGTGCATGTGCCGGGCGAAGGCGGCGCGGATGTGCGCAATCGCCGGCTCGCCCGTCGAGGGATTGAGCGTGGTCAGCTCGACCGCGATATCGGCGCGCGCGGCATCCAGGAACTCCGCGATGGAGGCCGCGCGCCGGCCGAACGGCGGATCGTCGGGCAGGCCTTCAGGCGCCACCGCCGTGCCGTGGCGCAGCGTGTGGATGCCGGTCACTAGAAAGGGAAACTCCGCGCGCTTATGCCGGAGCAGCCGCGCTAACGCGCGACCCGCGTGGCCGTATCCGATGAGTGCGAGTTTCAAAACGCCAGCGCCTCGATCAGCTTGTTCAACTCGGTTTCCAGCGCCGATTTCTTCTTCTGCAACTCCGCCTGGCGGTCGCGTGAAGCGGCGATCTGCTGCTCGTTCGCGGCGAGATCTCGCGCGTAGTTCTGTACCTGCTGCTGCTGGCCGCCCACGCTATTGAGGGTGGTGATGTTCTGCCGGATGCGCGATTCGTCGGTGGTCAGGTCGTGCATCTGCCCCTCGGCTTCCTGCAGCGCGCGGTTGTTATCGGCAAGCTGCCGCTTTTGATCCGCGATGCGCTGCAACTGCCCTCGGCCCGCGTCGCTGAGAGTTCGGTTGCTTACGTAACTCAGGATTACGTCCGGCGTCAGGCTGGTCACCTGGTAGGTCTGGTCGTAGACGCGCTCTTCGGAAACCGGAAACTCCCGCGTGGCGTCCGCCGCAAGCTGAATCTCGAAGCGGTAGGCGCTGGCCGTCTTCTCCGCCGGCTTCTGGTTGAGCAGCGTGTAGCCCTGCCGCAGCGGGTGCTCGATAATCAGGGTCTTGGCCTTCTTGTCCACGTTGCGGACGGTATAGGTTCGGGTTTCTTCCGCGGCCAACTTGGTGGTCAAAACGCCGCGCGCTGCGTGAATCTCGCGCACCACCGCCCCTTTGCTGCCGAAGGCTTCGGTGATGCGGGTGCCGAGGTCGACGGCGTAGCTGATCAGCCGCTTGTCGCCGGCCTTTAGCGTCTCCATGAGCGCTTCGCCGGCATACGCGCCGCCGTCATAGACCGTGATGGGGCCGCCGTCGAGGGTCTTGCCGCTGGAGTTAGTCAGCTCGGCCGCGTTGGTGGGATGCTGCGAGCTGTGATCCGAATAGATGAGCAGCTTGCGGGCTTCGATGGGCTGCTGCAAGAACGGCAGCATGGCGGATTCATCCTGGCGGATGGTCACCGGCTGGGCAATGCGGTATTCGAAGAGCTCGCCCAGTTCGCCCGCGGTAGCGCTGGCCACGATGGAACTCGGCTCAACTTGCATGGTCTCGGCCATCGCCCTGCCAGCCATAGCCGCCATCGGCATCGGGGCCGCCGCCCGCAGTTGCGCACGCCCCGCACCCCCGCCCATGCCACCCGCTGCGCCGTTGACCTCATAGCCGCCCTCGTGCACCACCGGCCTCGCCGCGCGGTCGTCGGGCAGCTCGGCCGTGGGCCTCTCCACATACTTCGGCGCATAGAGCTGGCTGACGAAGGAAATCGGCCGGCCCGAAACCAGGGAGAGCTGCACCTTGGTCCAATCCTCGCCGGTGGTGTTGTCGACAATTGCCCAACCCTCCAGCACCGGCTGCCCGCTGGCGCCGAAAATCAGGCGATAGCTCGATTTCCACACCGCCGCCGGGATGGTGTAACTGGCCACCAGTTCGCGCTCCCTGGCGTCGGTGGAATCGATGTACACGCTGCGCTTCTCCTTGGAGCGGGCGGCAGCCACAGCCGCCAGGTAGTCCCGGAACTGCCGCTGCAACTGTGGGTCGGTGAAATGAATGCCGGTGGCCGCGCTCAGGTCCAAGGTCCGCAGCTCGCCCGAATCCAGCATCAGGGTGAGCTGCTCGCGCTCCGGCTGCTTGTCGCTCGCGGCCACCAGGCGGCTGTTGACGATGGCGCCGGCCACCGTCTCGTTTCCGAACTTCAATTCCAGGCGCGCGCCCTTGAGCTGGTCCAGCATGACGCTGAGCGGCTGCGCGGCGCCGATCTGGAACGGAAACTCGGCCAGCTTGTGGCCCAGCGGATCCATGGAGTCGTAGCGCAGGCCGGAGATCTTCCCGCCGCCGCGTTCCTCGATGGTCAGCGATTTCAGAACGTCGTTCATCTCCGATGCGTTGAAATCGAGGCGCGCCGATTCGCCCGGCGCGAGCTTTCCCGAGCGCTCGAAGAACCCCACGCCGTGCTTGTACAGCACCACCTGTTTAACCGGAAGTTCCGCGGCTGAAGCCGCGATCGAAAGCAGGAAAACGAATATGCATTTCATGATCTCTCCGTACTCACTCGCCCATCACTTTAATGATGACGCGTTTGGAGCGCCGTCCGTCGAATTCGGCGTAATAAACCTGCTGCCACGGGCCGAAGTCGAGCCTGCCCTTGGTCACCGGAACCACCACCTCATGGTGCACCAGCAGGCTCTTCAGGTGAGAATCGCCGTTGCTTTCGCCGGTGCGGTGATGGCGGTAGTCCTGGCGGAAGGGCGCCAGTTGTTCGAGCCATTCGTCGATATCGGCGATCAGCCCGTCTTCCGCGTCGTTGACATACACTCCCGCCGTGATATGCATGGCGGATACCAGAATCATGCCCTCCTGGATGCCGCTCTTGCGCAAGGCGCTTTCCACCTGCGGAGTCATGTTAATATACTCCCGGTGTTTCACCGTCTTGAAAGTGAGATACTCCGTATAGAACCTCATACGGCGATCATACAACTGTCGGGTTATGGAGCACTCCACCGCACGAATCCTGCTGGTCGACGACGATCCTGCCTTGTTGAAGATGATGGGCGTCTACCTGGGCCGCCTGGGACACTCCGTGACGTTGGCGAACAGCACCGAGAAGGCGTGGGCGGAGGTTGAGGCGGCGCCTTCCGGCTATGACATCGCCGTGTTGGACGGAAGCATGCCCGGCCTGAGCATGGAAGACCTGGCGCTCAAAATGCTGCGCGCCAACCCGTGGTTGTGCGTGGTGGCCGCCAGCGGGTATGCCATGGACACCACCGCCGTGGAAGCCGCGGCTCCGGGACACGTGGCCGTTCTGCAAAAGCCGTTCGCTCCGGAGATGCTGGCGGCGGCGGTGCGGAGGATGCTTGCCGCGCAAGAAGAAGACCTTTGATCTGGCAAAGGAAGTGAGAGCCATCGCGCGCGAGCGGGTGGGCCGGGTGCCCGCCGCGAAAACCATCGAGCCCAAATCCGCCCGCAAGAAGCCCAAACACAAGCCTCGCTTGGAGGAAGAGACGTAAAAAAGGGGACAGACGCATTTTTCCGCGGCGGGAAAATGCGTCTGTCCCCTTTTTAGGCGAAGTAGTCTTTCACCTTGTCGAACAGGCCCTTTTCGGCCGGCGCGTTGTCCACCGGGAGGGTGTCGCGCAACTGCTCGAGCAGTTTCCGCTGTTCGCGCGTGAGCCGTGTGGGCACCTTCACGTCGACGTGAATGTAGAGATCTCCGCGGCCGCCGCCGTTCAGGACCGGCGCGCCTTTGCCGCGCAGGCGGAATTGCGCTCCGGTCTGCGTGCCCTCCGGGATCTTGAGCTTGTGCGGCTGTTCCAGAGTGGGCACTTCGATTTCCGCGCCCAGCGCGGCCTGCGCGATGCCGATCGGGATGGTGCAGTGCAGGTCGTGCTCGCGGCGCTCGAAGAAGGCGTGCGCCTTCACCTTCAGGAACACGTAAAGATCGCCGGGAGGCCCGCCATTGACGCCCGGCTGGCCTTCGTTCGATAGCCGCAGGCGCGTGCCGTCGTCCACTCCGGGGGGGATGTTGACCTTGAGCTTCCGCTGCACCTGGCGGTAGCCGTTGCCGCGGCACTGGCCGCACGGGTTCCGGATGACCTTCCCCGATCCCCCGCATGTGCTGCACGCGCGCCGGATCGAAAGAAAGCTCTGCTGGTACAGAATCTCCCCGCGGCCGTGGCACGTGGGGCAGGCGGCCGGCGAGCTGCCGGGCTCCGATCCCACGCCGTGGCACCGGTCGCAGAGCTCCATGCGCGGCATCTGGATTTCGGCGCTCATGCCGAACACGGCTTCTTCAAAGGCCAGTTCGAGATCGTAGCGGATGTCCTCGCCGCGTTGCGCGCGGCTGCGCCGCCGTCCACCGCCGAACAGATCGCCCAAGCCGAAGAAATCGCCGAGGATGTCGCTGAAATCGGCGAAGACGTCGGGACTGTAGCCGCCCGCCGCCATTCCCTGCAAACCCGCGTGGCCGTAGCGGTCGTACGCCGCGCGCTTCTGCGGGTCGCTCAGGACGCTATAGGCTTCGGAAGCTTCCTTGAACCTCTCCTCGGCGGCAGGGTCCTCGGGATTGCGGTCGGGATGGTGCTGCAGCGCGAGCCTGCGGTAAGCGCCCTTGAGCTCCTGCTCGCCGGCGTCTCTGCCGACACCAAGAACTTCGTAGTAATCTCTCTTCGACACGGGGTTCACTGCGTTACGGCCTGACCGCGACCCTGACCCATGCGGGCCGGAGAAGCTTTCCTCTGAAATTATAGCCTCTCTGCAACTCGCCTAGAATCGCCTGGTCTTCGGCCTCCTCGGTCTGGACCCGTAGCACCGCCTCGTGCCGGTTCGGGTCGAACTGCTTTCCCTCCGTCTCGATGGGCTCGAGTCCCAGTCTCTTCAGTGTTTCGTAAAGTCTCTGATAGATCAGCTCGACGCCTTTAGCGTAGTTGCGATCGGCCGTTTCCACCTTCAGCGCGCGTTCGAAATCGTCCAGGACCGGAAGGATCTCCCGTACCAGGTCCATGGCGGCGAACTGGAGGAAATCCGAGCGCTCCCGCTCGCCCCGGCGCCGCGCGTTGTCGAACTCGGCGCGGGCGCGCAGCAGCCGGTCGTGGAGATCGGCGCTTTCCGCCGCCAGCCGATCGCGCTCGGCGGTGACCGCCGCGAGTTGTCCCTCCAAGGTGGTGGCGGGAACGTTATCGTCGGAGAGACAGGAGTCGGGCTTCTCGGTGTCCACTATTACCAGTTTACCGTAGCGTAGCGCCGGCGGCGCTACAACTGCGCGCTCTCCAGCGCCCGGCTGGTCTGCAGTACGGCCGCCATCACGCGCTCGTAGTGCATGCGCATGGGGCCCAGCACGGCCACCTTGGCGGGCAGCCCGCTCACCATCCGCACGGTCATGCCGATCAGCGCCAGGTCCTTCATCGCCGGGTGGGCTTCCTCCAGGCCGACGTGCACTTCCAGCTCGCCCGGCGGCTGCTCCAGAAACCGGTCGAGCATCTCGATCAGACGCTTCTTTTCCTCCAGCGCGCAGAGCAGCTCGCGCATCTTTTCGCGCGTCAGGTGCAGATCCAGGCCGAGCAGGTTGGAAGCGCCTTCCATGTGCACTTCGGGAAGCGTGTCCACTTCCAGCAATCCCTTCTGGCACAACCACTGAAGCTTGCGCATCAGCGCGTCATAGAGAGCGCGTTCTTCCGCCATGCGGCGCAGCAACTCCCGCCGCGCCTCGCCCAACTGCCAGCCGCTGAAACTCCGGTTCACGTAATTGCGGATGGAGGCCAGATCTTCCGGCGAGGCCGGCTCATCGAGCGCCACCACGCGGTTACGCACCATGTGATCGCGGGTGACCAGGATCATGAGGACGCGGCGATCGGCCAGCGGCACCAGCTCGATCTGGTCGAGCTCCTGCGCCAGCGCCGGAATCGCGGCCGCGATTCCCACGTTGCTGGTCAGTTCCACCAGGATATGGCTGGACCGTTCGACGCAAGCCCCCACGGTATCCAGCGAGCTGAACTCGTTCCGCAGCCGCTCGGCTTCCGCCAAAGCCACGCGTTTGACCGTCAGAGAGCGGACATAGTACCGGAATGCCTTCTCCGTGGGAACCCGTCCCGCCGATGTGTGGGGCTGCGAAAGGTAGCCCTCGTCGGCCAGGTCCGCCATCGCGTTCCGGATGGAAGCCGGGCTGAGCGCGTCGCTCCGGCGCCTGGAGATGGTGCGCGACCCGATGGGCTCACCGGTTTCGATGTACTCGCGGACGATCGAGCTCAGGATTTCCCGATGCCTCGTTTGGAGCGGCACGTTGGTTCTCATAGACCCTGGACTCAAAGTCCCCTATCATGATCTTAGTCGTCTGAAAGCGAAGAGGTCAATGAGGAGATCTGAACCGAGCCGCCACTGATGCTAACCCGTTGATTCAAAGGCGTTTTCTCCCATGGAGACCGCGGAATCCCCATATGAACTGATTTTAATTGCGGGTTAAGCGACTCTTCATGTGCCGTTCGCTATGATATTCGCAGGTGATTAAGTTCGCCCCATCCCAAAGGAGATACGCAATGAAGAGACTGATGACGCTGATGCTCGCCATGTCGTTCGTTCTCGGCAGCGTGGCCGTGGTTTTCGCCCAGGACACAACCAAGACGACCGAATCGACCACGAAGACGAAGAAGGGCAAGAAGAAGGTCGTGAAGAAGACCGAATCCACCGAGAAGAAGAGCTAAGCCCGTTTCCGTTAATGAGTCGCTGGGAAGCCGCGTAGCGCCTCGCAGCCTACGCGGCCATCCAGTGACGGTAGTCGAACCCTCCAGTTTGCCTCATTTCTTCCAACCCCAATAGATGGAGCAGTCGTCCATGTCCACGTGCTGCTGGTACAGCTTCTCCAGACCGTAGTCGTCGATTTGGTCTTCGTCGCAGCTATAGACGGTCGCAAACCTTCCCGATTGCACCTGGCGCTTGACCTCGGCCGCGTTGATGATGTGCATGAGCGCCGCCTCGGCAGGCGGCAGGTCGACCTTGTGGGTATAGTACAACTCGAACCCCGGCGGCGGCGTGCGCCTCGTCAAGAAATAGATCGGCTCATCGGCTAACAGCAGTGAGTGGCGCGGCGTCACCTGGTCGACCTTGTTCGCCAGCCGTTGGTAAACGCTCCAGTTCACGTCCCGTCGTTCATATTGCGATTTGCCCAATCCCAGTGCGAACAGCACCGAGACCAGCAGCACCGGCCACAGCGCGCGGTCCTCGCCGAGCACGCGGGAGGCGATCGCGTACAGCCCCGCCACCGCTAGAATCGCCAGAAACGGCACGGTCAGCAGAAAATATCGCGAGAAGGTGGGATGGGCGCGGCCAACCCAAACGGAAAGCGCCGCCGCGAGCCACGCGCACAGGTAAAACTCCGCCTGCAACGCGCGCGGCCAGGCGCTTCGGCGCGCGACGTACAGCAGGCCGAACACCGCCAGCAGGCCGAGCACCAGGGCCTGGCCGGAGTCGATCCAGGATGTCAGAATTTCCAGGTCGTGGCGGGTCGTCTCGGGCCAATACAGCTTGCGAAAGAAGGCGTGATACTGAAACACGTTGAACCAGGTCTGCCGCGGCCCTAGCCAAAACAGCCAGAACACGGGCGCAAAGGGAACCGCCGTTCCCGCGCCGAACGCCAGGAGCTTCGTCCATCGGCGGCCCGCGCGATTGTAGAACAGCATCCAGACGAGCAACACAGGGGCGGCGGCAGCCGACAAGAGCGACGAACCGGCGGACACGCCGGCGAAGAAACCGGCCAGGGCGGCGAGGAGCGGTCCACTTCGATCCACCGCGCGTACGGTAATCCGGAACGCCGCGGCCAGGGCGAACAGGCAAATGCCGTAGGCCTGCGCCAGAGGCCCAAACTCGAACACCATGGCGTTCAAACCGGTCGCCAGGCCGGCGGCGATGGCGGCAGCCAGCCGCCAACTTCCCACCGGGAAGCGGCGGAAGACGAAATCGGCGGTCAGCAGGACCGCGCCGATGGTGAACAACGCCGCGAAGGCTTGCGGCACGCGCCAACTCTGCCCCAACAGGCGCATCCACCCCGCGTTCCAGTAGGCGTTCAGCGGCGTCTGCGGGAAACAGAAATCGATGTAGGGCTTTTTGCCGGCGTCCATCAACTGCGCGGCCAGCAGATGATAGCCTTCATCCCAGGTGAAGGCCCAAGTTACGGAATAAATCAGGAACACCGCGGCATACAGCGACAGCGCGCCCAAAAGCCACAGGTAGGAACCTCTGCGATCGGCTTCGGCGTTCACAAACGAAGGCAAATCCAGCACTAGCCATTGTGACACGTGGGCGGCGCGGCCGGTAGCCTGTAACCTTCCAGAATGGCGTATCGCCCCTTCTCTGTCCATTATCGACGTGCTTTGGGGGAGACGTATGAAGTTTTTTGGGGGCGCTGTACTGGCTTTTTTAACCGCCCTGTCCGGTGCGGTTTTGGCTCAAACGCCACCCGATCGGAGCACGGCCGCCCCGCACAGCGAGGTGGCCGGCACGGTCACCGCCGTCGACGCTCAAGCCAATCGAGTTTCCTTGAAGAGCGATAAGGGCGACGCCATCGCTGTAACCACCACCGGGAAGACCCTCATCCTGCACCTGCCGCCCGGCGAAAACGACGTGACCAAGGGGAGCAAAATGGCCCTTTCCAGTCTCGGCGCCGGTGACCGCGTGGTGGCATTCTACCGTGGACCCGCCGGTCAGAAGGCCATCGAAGCCACCTCTCTGGTGGTCCGCACCAAAGCGGATTTTGCCTTGATTGCGGAGAAGGAACGGGAGGACTGGCAGAAGCGCGGCACCCGCGGAACGGTCACCGCGATTGACGCCGCCGCCAGAACTCTCACCATCAAGGCCGGGCAGAAGTCCCTCGCGGTCGTTCCCTCGGAAAAGACCGAATTCCTCCGCTATGCTCCGGATTCCGCAAAGTTCAGCGACGCCAAGCCTGGTCCCTTCGCCGAAATCAAAGTGGGAGACCAGGTCCTCGTTCTGGGCGACAAGACCGGGGACGGCGCCGGCGTCAAGGCCGAGAAGATACTCTCGGGCACCTTCCGGCAATTGGCGGCAACCATCAGCTCCGTTAACGCCGCGACGGGTGAAATCGTGATTAAGGACCTGGCCACCAAGAAATCCGTGACCGTGCACGTGAATGCCGATACCGCCATGAAGAAGCTCCCGGAGACGACTGCCCAAATGCTGGCCAGGCGGTACGGCCCCGGTGGCGGGCAAGGCGAGGCACGGGCCGGCGCGGGCGGTTTCGGAGGTCAGCGCGGCGGGGCGGGCCGTGGCGGCGGCGACATTGGGCAGATGCTCGATCGCTTGCCGGCGATGCCGCTCTCGGAACTGAAACGCGGCGACGCCATCATGGTCTCGACTACCCAGGGAAGCGACCCCGGCCACGTCACCGCCGTGATGCTCCTGGCGGGAGTCGAACCTCTCCTAACGGCATCTCCCAACGCCACCCGGGACATCATGAGCGGCTGGAACCTGGGCGGCGGCGGCGGTGAGGGAGGTCAGTAGGGCAACATGTCTAACTTGCGAATCTTCGGCTTTTTGCTTTTGGCAGCCGCACTGACGGTGTTCAGCGCGCCGGCCCAACAGACAACCGGGACGCTGCGCGGCGTCTTGACGGACGACTCGGGCGCCATCATTCCGGCCGCGACGGTTTCCATCGCCGGTAGTGGCGTGCAGAAGTCGGTTCCCACGCAAAACGATGGGAGCTACACGTTTGCCGGCCTCCTGACGGGCCAATACACGGTGCGGGTGACGTTCCCCGGCTTCGCTCCTTTTCAACAGGTGGTCGCCATTTCGGCTGGAAGCACCATCCAGCTTCCCATTCAACTGAAGGTGAGCGCCGCCGAGAAGCAGGAAGTGACGGTTCAGGGCGAGGCTGGCCCGCACCTCAGCGTGGAGCCGGACAACAACGCCACCGCGCTGGTGCTGAAAGGCGAGGACCTCGCCGCCTTGCCCGACGATCCGGACGATCTGGCGGACGCCCTACAGGCGCTGGCCGGCCCCGGCGCCGGTCCCAACGGCGGCCAGATTTATATCGATGGATTCAGCGGCGGCAATCTGCCTCCCAAGGAGTCCATCCGCGAGATCCGCATCAACCAGAACCCCTTCTCCGCGGAGTACGACCGGCTGGGCTTCGGCCGCATCGAAATCCTCACCAAACCGGGCAGCGACACCTTCCGCGGCAGCGTGTACTTTAATGAGAGCAACGGCGTTCTCAACTCGCGCAACCCGTTTGCCCAGAACAAGCCGGACTATTCGAACCAAATGTATGGCGGCAACTTCGGCGGTCCCATCAATCATCGCTCTTCGTTTTACGTGGACCTCAGCCGGCGCGATATCCAGGACAATGCCATCGTCCACGCGATTTATCTGGACCCCACCACGCTGCTGCAAAGCAATATCGATACCGCCGTGGTGACGCCCAACGTGCGCACCACCATCGGCCCGCGAGTGGACTATCAGTTGAGCACCAACAACACCCTGGTAGCCCGCTTCGAGTATTCCACGGGCTATCGGGACAATTCCGGCATTGGGGGCACTACGCTGCCGGCGCTGGGCTACAACACGAACAGCGACAACGAGAACCTGATGCTCACCGAGACCGCCATCCTCAACCCCCGGGCGGTGAACGAAACCCGCTTCCAATGGACGCGCAGCTACAGCAATTCGCTGGGCAACAATTCCATTCCGCAGATCAGCGTGGTTGGCGCATTTACCGGCGGCGGCAATCAAAATGGGCATTCCTACAGCACGGCGAAACACTTCGAGCTGCAAAACTACACTTCGCTTTCCCGCGGCACCCATACCATCCGGTACGGCGTGCGCCTGCGCCGCGAGAGCAGCCAGTCGGAATCCCCGTCGGGTTACGGCGGGACGTTCTCATTCCTTGGTGGAATCGCGCCGGTGCTGGACGCTAATAACCAGGTGGTGATGGACCCCACCACCGGGCTGCCCGAGACCACCCAGATCACGTCGATTGAGCAATACCGCCGCACCCTGCTGTTCCAGCAAATGGGGGACACGCCGGCGCAGATCCAGGCGCTGGGCGGCGGAGCCTCTCAGTTCAGCATCACCGCCGGCAACCCGTATGCCAGCGTCACGCAGATCGATGCCGGCCCGTTTGTCCAGGACGACTGGCGCATGCGCCCGAATTTCACTCTTAGCGTGGGGATGCGTTACGAAATCCAGACCAACATTTCCGACCATAAGGACTGGGCGCCGCGCCTGGGCTTCGCCTGGGCCCCCGGAACCGCCAAGAACGGGCGGCAGAAGACCGTGATCCGCGGCGGCTTCGGAATGTTCTACGACCGCATCAACGAGAGCCTCATTATGCAGGCCTGGCGCCTCAATGGCATCAACCAACTCTCCTACGTGGTGCAGAACCCGACCTTTTTCCCGAATGTTCCGCCGCTCTCGACGCTCACTCCGGGGCAGAACAGCATCTTCCGGCTGGACCCCCGTCTCCGGGCGGACTACAGCATGCAGAGCGCCGTCGGCGTGGAGCGGCAGTTGCCCTGGAACACCACGTTCGCCGTTACCTACACCAATACGCGCGCCCTGCACCTGCTGCAGACCGTGCCCATCAATACTCCCATACCGGGCACTTATCCCACGGGCGATCCCAGCCTCGGGGTGCGGCCCTATGGCGCCGCCGCCGGAAACCTGTTCGAGTACGAATCGGGCGGGCTCATGAAGCAAAACCTCTTCATGACCAACTTCAACACGCGCTTCAACAAGAACGTCTCGCTGTTCGGGAACTACTCGCTCAACTACGCCGACGATCTGCCCGGGTCGCCCTCGAATCCTTACAACTTCTTGCAGGACTGGGGGCGGTCGACGCTGGCTACGCGGCACCGGTTCCAGTTGGTGGGTTCGGTGATGGCGCCCAAGGCTATCCAACTCAGCCCGTTCCTGACTTTGAATTCCGGCCGTCCGTACGATGTCACGCTGGGCACCGATCTGTACGGTGACACGCTGAAGAATGCCCGTCCCGATTTCGCCACCGGTCCCGGGCCAAACATTGTCTCGACCCCGTTCGGATATTTCAACACCAATCCGGTTCCGGGCTCGAGCGCCAACCTGGTTCCGCGGGACTACCTGACGTCCGCGGGCCTGGTGTCGTTCAATCTTCGAGTGGGCCGCACGTTCGGCTTCGGTCCGCCCCGCAACCCCAACGCCGCCAATGCCGCTACCGACGGCATGGGCGGCGGCCGCGGGGGCGGTCGTGGCGGCTTTGGCGGCGGCGGCGGACGCGGCGGCGGTGGCTTTGGCGGCGGTGGCGGACGCGGTGGCGGCGGCATGCGCATGGGCGGCGGTGGCCGTGGCGGCATGGGAACCACCACTGCATCCTCCGAGCATCGCTACACGGTGACTTTCTCGGTAATGTTCAACAACATTCTGAACCACGTGAACCCGAGCGGGTATCAAGGCATCCTCACCTCGCCTCAGTTTGGCCAACCCACCTCGCTGAACAGCGGTTTTGGCGGTGGCGGCGGTGGCGGCGGTATAGGCGGCTTCGGCGGCGGCAATTCCGCCAACAACCGGCGCATCGAGCTGCAGACGCGGTTCAGCTTCTAAGCAGGCGGACCCAGAGGCTGCCCCGCCTGCCGATAGCCCTACTGCTTGGGCCCCGGCGTGGCAGTCTGCCCCCCTGAGTTCAGGGGAGAACTGCCCGGGCCGGCGGTGCCGAAGGGGCTCGTCCCCGCTGGCGTCATGCCCGTCTGGGAGCCTACCTGGGACGCAGGCGTACCGATTGTTCCGCCTCCGGCCGGGTTGGGAAGCGGCTTCTCCTTGGTGGGGTCGTAGACAAACTCCCACTCGTTGTACTTCGAGTGGTCGTTGTAAACCATGATTGAGTCGCCCTCCGCTTTGCTCGCCACGCCGGCAATGCCCCCACCCAGCAGGTTGCCTTGCGCGCCCTGAACCCCCGCCAGTCCTCGCGGGTTGGGACTCTGAAGGATCTGGTTGATGATCGCCGCGGCGGCGGCCTGCTGCGCCGGGTTGGTCCCCGGCAAGCCCGGCTGCCCAAAGGCGGGCGGCTGGCCCTGCGACGCGGACTGCGTCGGATACGGCACGGGCGAGACGCTGCCCGTTTGCGAGCTCACTGGAGGCACCGGCATTCCCGGATACTGGGTCAACTGTCCCGGAAACTGCCCCGGCTGAGTGCTCCCCGGGATCTGAAACGCGGGAAAAGGCGTCACCGGCCCGCCTGGCGAAAGCGTGGAGGCGCCGGGGTACGGCTGCGATCCGGAGTACGGTTGCGAACCCGGGTACGGTTGCGAACCGGGATACGGCTGCGAACCGGGGTACGGCTGCGAACCGGGGTACGGTTGCGAACCGGGGTACGGTTGACCATCCGGGCCGGTCCCCGGGGTGCCCCCCGGGACCGGTTGGCCGTCCGGACCGATGGTCACGGGGTTCGTGCCGCCCTCACTGGCGCGCCTGCGCAGCGCCGGGTTCAAGTTTGCCTGCCCCGGATTCGACGCCTCGCCGCCGGCGCCCGGCAAGGCGCCGACACCCGCCAGCGCGCTCACCGAAGACTGCACGGCCCCCGACGATGCGTCCTTCTGGTCGGCCGGGTTCTTCGGCTTGTTCAACACCGAATCCGTCAGCACGCCATTCTGAATGTGGATCAGACGCCAATCGTCTTTTCCGGTGAACGGGTCCACAAACCGCTGCCGCAGAAAGCGCCGGTTATTGGTGTTCTCCAGATCTTCGATCTTGGCCGGCCATCTGCCCATCCCATGCGGCGAGACGAACAGCTTGATGGCGCGCTTGTATTGCTCGCCGCGCTCCACCAGCAACTGCTCCTTCTGCCGCTGCGTCTCGAACGCCACGCGTGGAATCTCCATATAGAGCGAGATCGCCACGATCGCCGCCATCAGGAAGACCAGCAGCAACGCGAATCCGGATTCGTGCCCGTGCCTCATCCGGGCGTTTCGCCTGCGCATCATCCGGGCTGCTCCGCCGTCAACGGCAGCGATTGCTGCCGCTTCGATTCCGTATCTTCCATCAGCACCGAGTTCACCCCGATGCGCACCACCCGGTAGCGCTTCTTCACCGTGTCGCCCTCGGCCGCCACCGAAATCTCGTCGCCATCCAGAAAAAACGCCGTCTTCCTTCCATTATTGCGCGCCGTTGAAAAGCCGTAATACTTGAGATTGATGGGCGGAGGCGGAGGCGGCCCGGCCGGCTTGGCTGGATCGTCCCCCGCCCGGACGCCCGGCGATCCCGGCTTGGGAAACACCTTCGGCTCCGGCCCCTTCAGCGCCTCGACCTTTACCGGCGGCGTCGAGAACTGGAACAGGTTGCGGCTCCCGCCCGCCAACTCCACTCCCTGCACCTTGGCCAGCAGGTCCAGCCGCAGGACGGGGTCGATGGTCATGGGGTCGATGCGGTCTTCCGGCCGCTTGGAGTGCAGCACCGGGTGAAACTCCTCGTTGCGTGCGCTAGAGCCGCTCCGGTTGGAATCCGGCGGGGTGCCCTTTGGGCCCGGAGCCTCCGTCCGGGCGGTGTCTTGCCCGGGGGCGCCCTCTGGACCCGGCGGGGTGCCCTCCGGGCCCGCCCGCGCGGGTTCTTGCGCCGGTGGAGCGCCCCCCCGGTCCGGGGTGCCCGCTGGGCCCGACAACACGTTGGTATACACCAGGTACCCCGCCACCAGGGCCAGCACGGCTAGGAACGCCACCTTCTTCTTGTTTTCCGTACCCAGCTTCATGACGGCGGCCCTGCCGTTTCCCGGACGAAAGTGTCCAGCTTCAGCGTCACCGTCAGCGCCTGCCCGCCCTGCTGCGGCGCCGTCTGCATGTTCTCGATGATCAGAAAACGCGGAGACTTATCCAGCAGGTTCACAAACTTCGTCAGGTCCGCGTACGAGCCTTCATACCCCGCCGAGATGGACATCATCTCCAGCGTATCGCTGCCTTCGATCGGCTCCAGATCGAGCGTGGCGGGCAGCGCCTTGATCCCCGCTTCCTTGGCGGTCCGGTTGAGCTCCTCCTGGATGGTGGAGGACATCGTGCGCCGGTCCATCACGTACTTCGCCAGGAACTCGTCGCCTTCCCGCCGCGCCGTCTCCACTTTCTCCACCAGCCGCATGCTGGTGGCTATACGCGCCTGTAACCGCGTCAACTGGACGCGCAGCGCCTCCTGCTCCCGCCGCAGATCGTCGGCCGACCCGCCGAACGGTTTGAACGCCATCACCGCCGCCACCAGGTTGGCCGCCAGCAGCGTCCCGATGGTGGCGCGCAGCAGCACGCGCGGCTGCTTGATGGCCATGCCCTTCCACTTCAGTTTTCCCGCCAGCTTAAAGTTTTTGGGCATAGATCACCGTGATCCGATAGCGATAGAGCGGGTCGGACTGCGAGGGCGGCAGGCTGCTGTGCTCCATAACCGAGCCAAACAGCGGCGACTCCTCCAGCGCCTGGTAAAGCTGGATCACCGGCTCCGGCGAGTCCGCTCCCACGGTCATATCCAGCATCACCTGGTTCTCGGAGTTCACCGAGGGCCGGATGGCCAGCACCTTCACGTTGTACGGAATAGTTTTCTCGAGGTCGGCGAAGATCCGTGTCCAACTGATCCCCTTGCGGTAGAGCAGCGCATTCAGAAAAACGCTGCGCTCCAGCACCTCGGCGTTCTCCGGCTTGCGCAGCACGCCATCCAGCCGCTCCTGCTCCGCCGTGGCCGCGCCGATCTGCCCGTTCAGCCCATCCACATCGCTCTTGACATCGGCCAGCAGCGCGCGGTCCGCCAGAATCAGCGAAATCAACACGCCCAGCGTCCCCACCAGCATCAGGCCGGCCGCAATGGACGCCGCCAGCATGGCGCGGTCGCGCCGGAACGGCTGGCTGGCGAGATTGATCGGAATCTTCATCTCAATTGTTCCTGGCGATGGACCGCAAATACCCCAACAGCCCCGCGTTATTCTCTCCCGGCACAGCCAGCGGCGACCGCAACGGCTCCGCCGTCACGCCCAGTGCCTCCGCAAACCGCCGCTCGGCCTCGTCCGTGCGCGCGCCGAACCCGCACAGCATCAGCTTCTCCGGCCGCCCGCCCAGGTTGTCCTCCACGTACACGCAGGTGGGCGCCAGCACCGCCTCGACATCCGCCAGCCCGGCCGATTGCAACTCCAGGCAGCGCGTCAGCTTGAGCGCCCCTTTGTCCCGCACCAGCACCGTGAGCACGCGCCCGCTGATCTTCGCCATCACGCTCAGCCCGCTCTCCGGCGCCAATTCCAGGGCCGCGATGGAAGACGTGGTCACGAGGCCGGGATTCATCCCCGCCGCGCGAAACGGCGCCTCGTAGCGCGCCACAATCTCGAGCGGCGCCATCACCACCACCACATCGACTTTCTTGTTTGCCGCCGGCTGCACCCAGTAGCTCATGGCCGCCGACTCCACGTCGAACGGCACGCTCCGCTTCAGCCGAAACCGGATGAGCGCCCCCTGCTCCTTGGCATCGGAAGGAAAACTGTCGAAATCGAGCACTGAAATCCGCGCGCTGAAATCCGGCAGGATCAGCGCCACGTCCTTGCGTCTCCGCGCCGCCTGGGTCCCCGCCAGCGCGCGAACCGCCGCCGAAAAGTCGTCCGGATCGATCACGTTCTCTTTCAGCGGCGAAACCGCGAGCGTGCCGCTCTTGAGCGGCTGGAACTCCAGCTCCGCCCGGGCCCCGGTGCGCGCCGCGGCGATCCCCGCCTCGGAAATCTCGACCGCCATCCCCGGCGGCGGGTCCCGCAAAAACGATTTGAGTCTCTCCAGCAGCATGTCCGTCTACGTCTCGATAAACGTCACTTTGTTGATCTCGCGCAGCGTGGTCACCCCCGCCCGCATTTTCGCCACCGCCGATTCCCGCAGGAACGTCATCCCCTCTTCCCGCGCCATGCGCTTGATCTCCGCTGTCGACCGCTTGTCCAGGATCATCTCGCGGATGCGGTCCGTCAGGTCCAGCAGCTCGTGGATGGCCGTCCGGCCGCGGAACCCCGTGCCGCCGCACTCGAAGCAGCCCGGGCCTTCATACAGGGGCACGTCGCGCCACTGGTTGGGGTCGAGCCCGCTCTCCGCCAGCGCCGAGTCCGTGTGTTGCACCCGCCGTTTACAGTGCTCGCAGATCACCCTCACCAGCCGCTGCGCCAGAATGCAGTTCAGCGCCGAGACGAAGTTGTAGGGTTCCACCCCCATGTTCAGGAAGCGTCCCAGCACGTCCAGCACGTTGTTGGCGTGCACGGTGGTGAACACCAGGTGCCCGGTCAGCGCCGAATTGATGGCGATTTGAGCGGTTTCCTGGTCGCGGATTTCGCCTACCATGATCTTGTCCGGGTCGTGCCGAAGAATGGACCGCAGCCCGCGCGCGAACGTGAGACCCTTTTTCTCGTTCACCGGAATCTGGGTGATGCCTTTGATCTGGTACTCCACCGGGTCTTCGATGGTGATGATCTTGTCTTCGTCGTTCTTGATCTCGCTCAGCGCCGCGTAGAGCGTGGTGGTCTTGCCCGACCCGGTCGGCCCGGTCACCAGTACCATCCCGTAAGGCTCCAGGATGTAGCGCCGGAACTTGGCCAGGTCCGTGTCCATGAAGCCCACCACGTCGAGCGAGAGCTTGGCGAACTTCTCGCTCATGGATTCCTTGTCCAGCACCCTGAGCACGGCGTCCTCGCCGTGGATGGTGGGCATGATGGAAACGCGGAAATCGATCAGCCGGTTCTTGTAGCGCACGCGGAAACGCCCGTCCTGCGGCACCCTCTTCTCGGCGATATCCAGCTCCGACATCACCTTGATGCGCGAGATGATGGTGGATTGCCAGTCCTTGGCGATGGGCGGCATGGCGTAGTGCAGCACGCCGTCGATGCGGTACTTGATGGCCACTTCCTGGTCGCGCGATTCGATGTGGATATCGCTCGCCCGCCGCTCCAGCGCGTTGAAAATGGTGGTATCCACCAGCTTGATCACGGGCGCGATGTCGCTGTCGGTGGCGGTCAGCTTGTCGATGGAGAGCGTCTCGTCCTGGTCGCCGTCCTCCAACACCACGTCCAGCGCGAAGCCCTCGGTCACCTCTTCCAGCACGCGCTGCGACTGCTCCGTCTTCTTCAGCAACTCGGCGATCTGCGAGAGCGTCGCCACCTTGACGCGCAGTTTCTTGTTCAGCAGCAGCGTCAGCTCGTCGATCAGGTTCAGGTTCTGCGGGTCGGATAGCGCGATTTCGAGCGTCCCGTTCTGCGCCTGCATGGGCACAAAGTTGTAGCGGAACATCAGGTCCACGGGGATGGAGCGGAACAGATCGTGATCGATCGACGCCTCGCGCAAGTCCACGTACTCGCAGCGGTAGCGCGCCGCCATGGTCTTGGCCTGCTCCACTTCCGCCGCCGGATCCGTCAATCTGGCTCTATCGCTCGCCGCCATGCCTCAACCCCCGAAAAAGGGGACAGACGCATTTTTCCTGGAAGGAAAATGCGTCTGTCCCCTTTTTCATATGTTAACCACCGATCGTATCCGCCAATGAGAAGATCGGCAGATACAACGAAATCAGCACAAACGCCACAAACGTTCCCATCACGATCATGATGGCCGGCTCGATGAGGGAAAGCGTGGCCGTCATGCGCGTGTTCACGTCCTCCTCGAAGAATTCCGCCACGCTGTTGAGCATGGCCGGCAACGCCCCGGTCGATTCGCCCACCTCGATCATATCCACGGCCAGGCCGGGAACCATGCGCGAGGCCTTCAGCGACCCCGAGAGCGGCTGCCCTTCCCGCACGCTCTTGCCGGCCGCCTCGATGGCGCGCTTCAGCAGCGGCGTGTTCAAGGAATCCGCGGCCGTCTCCATGGCCTGCACCAGCGGGATGCCGCCCGTCAACAGCGTGCCCAGAATGCGCGAGAGTTGCGCTACCTGGTATTTCAGCCAGATGTCCCCGGCAATCGGCATCTTCATTTTGATGCGGTCCAGCGTCACGCGCGCCGCGTCCCGGCGCGCCCACCACCGGAACAGGAAGATCCCACCCACCAGGGCCCCCGCGAACACCAGAATGTAACTGTGCGCCGCCGTGCCGATGGCGATCAGCCACACCGTCATCGTCGGCAGCTTGGCGTTCATGGTGGTGTAGAGCGTGGCGAACGTCGGCACCACGTAGGTCACCAGGAACACCATCAGCAGGATTACCAGCACGATCAGCACGCAGGGGTACATCAGCGAAACCATCACTTTCTTCCGCACCGCCAGCGCAATTCTCTGGTAAGTGATATACCGGTCGAGCACCTCCGTGAGGCTGCCGCTCTTTTCACCCGCCATCACCGAGGTCACGTACATTTTGGGAAAAATCCCCTGCTGCCGGAAGGCCTCCGAGAGCAGCGTCCCGCCCCGCACTTCGTCGCGCACCGACTTGATATACGGCTCCAGCGCCGGGTCGGTCAGCCGTTCCGCCAGCAGGTCCAGCCCCTTCAGAATCGGCAACCCCGCGCGGATGAGCGTCACGAACTGCTGGTTGAAGATCAGGAACTTTTCGAGATTGAGCTTCTTGCGCCTGCGGAACAGCCCCGAGGCGGCCAGGCCCGAGGCCACCCGCGGCTTCACCGAATAGATGAGGAATCCCTGCTGCGAGTACCGCTCCCGCAGTTCCTTCTCGGACGCCGCGGCCACTGCCTGCTGGTGGATCTGTCCCCGCCCGTCCGCGTACTTGAGCACGAATTCAGCCATGGCTCACGATCCCTCTTCCACCACTTCCGCTCCCGGCGGCGCCTGAAACTGAAACTGCTTGCCATCGAGCGGCGGGTTCAGGCTCTCCTCCTCGAACGTGAAGTCCAGAATGGAGTGGTCGAACCCGGTCACCTTCACTTCGCGAATGCGATTCTGGGCGGTCACCACGAATTCCACCTCCGAATACGGCAGGCTATCGGTCTTAGGCTCCGCCGTGATGCGTGTACCAGTCCCCTCGGGCCGCGCCTGCACGTTGCGAAACTCCTTTTGGAAGTTCAATTTACCCAGCAAGAACGCGAGCGGCGCGCGCATATCGTCGCTTTCCTGGAGCTTCATTTTCTCGGCCCGGGGGTGCCCGCTGGGCCCAGCCGGAGTGTACAGCCACATGAACTTGCCGTCGGAAATGAAGAGCTTGCCTTGGGGCTGCGAATAGTCCCAGCGCATCCGGCCTGGCTTGCGCAACATGAGCCGTCCGCTCTCCGACCGGCGGGCTGGGCCGCCCCCCGGGCCGGGGGGCGTATATTCTTCATGAAAAAGGACTTGAAGCGTCTTCGCCCGGTTATAGCGGGTTTCCACGCCTTTCAGCAGACCATCCAGTTTGGCATCGCCGGCAAATGCCGACACCGCCAGCACGCCCAATAATAGCCGAAGAGGGCTCACAAAACCTTTGACGTAAGCGAGCCCTCAAACGTGGAGTGGATCAGCCGCCTACTGCACCGACACCGTCACGCCGCTCTGGCTGATGTTCGAGCCGATGTACACCTGAATCGAGTTCGGGACGCCCGACTGGGCGGTTGACGGGATTTGCACGTTGAGCTGCATCAACCCCGCTGCCAGGCCCGGCGCTTCCCCGGCGTAGGTCCAGAGAGCCGGCTGGCCGTTGATCAGCACCGAGACCGCCAGCAGCGGCGCCGGCGTCACCTGCGGAGGCGGCAAGGTCCCGGTGGTAATTGCGCCCGTGACCCCCGCCGGGCTGGTCTGGCCCTCGCCGGTCATATACACCATTACGATGCTGCCCTTGGCCGCCGGATTGCCCGGCCCGTTCGGGCTGTAGTTTTGGTTCAGGATGGCCCCCGGCCCGCTGCCCGACGCGTTCTGCGTGAACAGCCCCGGGGCCGTGGTCGCCGAGGTCAACGGGTAGGCGTTGGAAGTCTGCCCCACATACTTGACCCACACCGACGGGCTGGCAATGGGCGCCAACTCATACGGCACGATCGCCGATATCTGCGTGGCGCTGGCGTAGAGCATCGGAGCGGCGGTGCCACTGAAGAACACTTGCACACCGCCGATGGTGGTGGCCAGCTTGCCGGTCGAGGCGTCTATGGTGGCGTATGCCGCGGTGGCCGGTCCCATGGACGTGCCAAAGAGGGTCACAATCTCACCTGGAGAAACCGGGCCTTTGAGGAAGCTGGCGGCGTTCACCACGCTATTGATGGTGGGCAGCGGCGCCGTCACCGTCAACGTCACGTTGATGCTGGTGGAGCCTGTACCGGTGCCCGTGCCGCTCACCAGCAGGGTCCCGAGGTACGAGCCCACGCCCAAGTTTGCCTCCAGGGGAGTCGCCGTCACGGTCAATGTAGCCGTCCCCGTGGTTGGCGTGGTCCCGCTCGCGGGCGAAACGGAAAGCCAGTTGCTCCCGGCCGTGACTTGCGCCGTAAAGCCCAGGCTCTGCCCGCCGCCGGAAACACTCACCGTTTGCGGCGATGGGTCCGCGGCGCCCGCCTGGTAGGTAAACGACAGCGGCGTGGTTGGCGCCGTCACCGTCGCCGCTGCTTGCACCGTGAGGCTGACCGGAACAGTTACCACCGTCCCGCCGTTGGGCGTGATGGTGATGGTGGCGCGGTATGGTGTCGACGAGGGCGCGAGGTTGACTGGAGTCACAATGGCGACGGCGAAAGTCACCGGCGTGTTCAGCGAGGTGCCATTGGTAACGCCCGCCGAGAGCCAGGTTTCGTTGCTCGAAATCGTGAACGAGACGGGCGACGATCCCGACGCGCTGGTCACCTGCAAAGTCTGAGCTAATGGCGCGCTCCCGCCCACCGTGTAAGTGAAACTCAAAGCACCCGCGGACACCGTGACATTGCCAGTCCCGCCGCCACCCCCCGAGGCGCTTACCACCAGGGTCACCTGAACCTGCTGCGTGACTCCGTTGGACACCAGCGTAATGGTGCCGTAGTAGGGGGAACCCGCCGCCGTCAGGCCCGACTGGTTCACCACCGAAACCGTGAGGCTCGGGTTGGAGGCGGTGTCGAGGTTGCCCGAAGGCGAGATGCTCAGCCAGTTGCCGTTGCTGGACGCATTCGCCGTATACGACGTGGTGGTCGAAGCGCCGACGGACAGGATCTGCGATGCCGGGGCGGCGCCGCCCTGCGTGGCGTAGAACGTGGACAAGTTCCCCAAAGTCAGGCCGCCGCCCGTCGCCGAGCTGCCGGTCACCGTCAGCACCACCGGAACGCTTACCGGACTATTGGCCGCGCCGGTTGCCGATACTGTCACACTCCCGGTGTAGATCCCATTCCCCAGAGACGCCAGGTTATTGCCCTCGACTGAAACCGCTGTATTGGTGGCCGGCCCGCCCGGCGGACTCACGCTCAGCCAGGTCGTTGCCGTGGTTACGCTCACCGGCATGGCGTCGCTGGGGCCATCGCTGGCGTTCAGGTACAGAGTCCAATAAGGGGGCGTGCCGCCGGCCGTGTAGTTGTAGTTGAGCGAACCCGGGTAAGCGATCAGCACGGGGCTGGCGGTCACCAGGAAACTGACCGACACGGTAATGGGTGAGTAGCCGATGGCGGGAGTAATCGCCAGCGTGGCCGTATAGGGCGTGGTACTCGGCACAAGTAGTGTGGGGTCGACGCTCACCGAGATCGTCCCTGGCGCATATCCGTTGCTGGGTGTAGCCGTAAGCCAGGAGGCGCCAGTATAGCTGGCGGGGTACGTTGGAGCCGCGACTGAAAACTGCCCCGTTCCCGAAACCACGACGCTCTGCGACGGCAGGCTCGTCCCAGTCACCGTCGTGCCGGTCTGATAGGAGAACGTCAGCGACGTCGGAGTCACGATTCCCGACGTTGGGATGATACCGCTGGAGCCCACCGTGAAAGTGACCGGGATGGTCTGATACACCGTGTTCCCACTGATTGGTGTGAGGGTCACGGACAAACTGCCGGAGTAAGTATTCGACGAAAGGCCGAAGGGGTTCCCGTATACGATCACGTAGCCGGCGGCGGGGGTAGTGGAGGTGGTGGACACCCCACTGACGGACAGCCCGGAACCGGTGATGCTCGCAGTGAACGTGCCGGCCGTGGCGCTGCTCAAGTTGACCTGCACTTGCTGCTGGCTCCCGCCCGCCGCGGCCGTGATGGTCACGGGGTTCGGAGACCACGTGATCGCAGTTGTCGTTCCGCCATTCACCGTGAGATAAACGGTGATGAGGGCTTGGTTGTTATTCTGATCGTACACATGCACATAGCCGGTGTAGTTCCCCGAAGCCAGCGAATTCATATATGTCAGGTTAGGCCCAATTGAGATCCCCGAGCTGATATAGCCCGAACAGCTAGAGTATCCGTTACACTCCAGCCAGGGACTGGAACTGTCCACACTGGCGTTGTATTGGGTTTGGCCGTACACGGCGTCACTGAGCGTTACCGGCTGGGGTGAGAGGTACGAGCTGTTCGTGGTGTAGCTCCAGGAGAAGGAACTGGGGTTGGCGGTCAGATTCCCCGTTCCGCCCGAGCTCACCACCAACGTGACGTAAATCAGCGTCGAAGATGCCCCGTTGGTGGGCGTGACTGTAACCGTGCCATAGTAGGTGTTGCCGTTCGACAACCCGTACGCATTCGCCGAGATCGTCAGGTTCGACGGGGTGGTGAGTCCGTAGCCGGCTGTCAATGCTGCCCCCAGACAAGTGCCGCCCAAGGGTGACGTGACCAGCGACGAGAAGCCAAAATTAATCCCCACGTTGCCGCTTAAGGCGACGGTGGCCGGGGTGGCAATTCCGCCCGCCGCCGCGTACAGAGTCACGCTACTCGGAGTCGCGGTAATCGTGCCGCTCGCGCCCGAGCCGTTCGGGTAGTCAACCGTGATCGTGGCATCGGTGGCGCCCGAGAGGTCAGTCGCGGAAAGCGTGATCACGGCGGGGTGCTGGACCAATGGCCCCGAGTAGTTAATCTGGAAGGTCAGCGTCGTCGGCGTGATCCCCGACACCTGGCTGCTCTGGGCGGGCCATGCGGTGAGCCAAGGCTGGTCGCCGGAAGCATAGGCCACCTTCGCCGTGAACGAGATCGCCGCGCCAGAGCTGGTGACGTTGACGAATACGGCCTGGTTGGTGTACGTCGCAATCGTGAGATTGGCCGCACTGCCGTTCAGAACGAACGACGGCTGCGCGAGTGCGGGCACCGCCATGAGCAGTGCGGTCGCTAGAAATAGAACGGTTTTGCTGAAATACGTGTGAACGGCGTCCATAAATTTTCCTCAACCAGATTGATGATACACCATCATCAGTCCGAATAACAGACTTAACTCTCTGTTTATATCGGGATACGGACGCGGTTCCCCTCTATCATACCTCTATTTCAAGATGCGGAAAAGATTACTATAGTCGTCTGTCCACAATCGCACAGTCCGCTTGGATTCAATGGCCGTCGAATTCGTCAGCTCCTCGCCGCGGAAACCGCTGGCCGGGGAGGTGATGAGCACCCAGGTGGCGCCGAAAACATCCTGCGTATCGTCGTCTTCGGTGTCCACCACGCGCGCCAGTTTCCCGGTGGCCCGGGTCTCCCCCGCGAGCACCGGCTCCAAATCCAGATAGCGGTTGGAAATATGCACCGCCAGCACGCCGTCGGGCCGCAAGTGCCGGAAATACAACAACATGGCCTCGAGGGTCAGCAGGTGTACGGGGATCGAATCGCTGGAGAAGGCGTCCACCACCAGCACATCGAAATTCTCCGGGGACTCGCGCTCCAGCGAGAGCCGCGCATCGCCCATGGCTACATCCACTTTGGCCTTCGAGTCGCCCAGGAAAGTGAATTCCGTGTGCGCCAGCCGCAGCACCAGCGGGTTGATCTCGTAGAAGCGGTAATAATCTCCCAGCCGCCCGTAGGCCGCCAGGGTTCCCGTGCCCAGCCCGATCACGCCCACCCGGATGGCTCCCGTCTTCTCTTTTTCGCGGATGGCCAGCCCCACCCCGGTGTCCGGGCCGTAGTACGTGGTCGGCTGGTCGCGGCGCGCCGGATTCAGAAACTGTTCGCCGTGGTTGATGGTGCCGTTGGTCAGGGTCCGGGTGGCATCCAGTTCGGTGGCCGGGCCGCTATCGCGCACCCTCAGCGCGCCATAGAAATTGCGGACCATCTCGCGCGACGCGCGCACGGAATCGCGGATCTGGAGCCCCACGAATACCGCCAGCGCCACCGTCAGCACCGCCGCCACAATAGGCGCCGGCTGCCGCCAGCGCTGAAACCATTTCAGCTCCGCGTCCTGCCGCAGCACCCACAGCACCAGCACGGCGCAGGCCACCAGGCCCAGCGGCATTTCGTAGATGCCGTCGAACAGGTGCGGCGCCAACAAGCCCACCACGACTCCGCCCAGCGCGCCACCCGCCGCAATCATCACGTAGAAGTGCGTCAGGTAGCGCGGATCGGGCTTCAGCCGCGCCAACTCGCCGTGGCACACCATGCAGCAGGTAAACAGGCCCATCGAAAACAGCGGCACCATCACCCGGATGGGAACGCTGCCGGTGGCGTCCACGCTCAGCGCGTATGCCATGGCCCCCAGCGCCACCGCCAGAAGCTGCAAATAGGGATTGCGCCGGTACCAGCCGCTGCCTTCAAAACACAGGATGAACGTCAGCAGGTAGATGCTCAGCGGCAGCACCCACAGAAACGGAATGGCCGCCACGTTCTGCGAAAGATGATTGGTGATGGCCAGCAGCAGTAACGAAGCCACCGCCGGCAGCAACAGCCACATCAAATACAATTTCGCCGATGGCTTTTCGACGGCTTCCGGTTCCACCACGGTCTCCGCCGCGGCCGCATTCCCCGACCAGAAGGCCGTCAGGCCGCACAGCACCACGAACACGCCATACGCCGCGGACCACATCCAGGCCTGCTGGTGCGAGGTAAACACCGGCTCGAAGAGAAAAGGGTAGCTCAGCAGCGCGAACATGGAGCCGGCATTCGAGAGCGCGTACAACCGGTATGGCAAGGCGCCCCGGAACCGCCGGGCGTACCACGCCTGTAGCAGGGGCCCGGTGGTGGACAGCAGGAAGTACGGCAGGCCCACCGTCACCGCCAGCAATCCTAGAATCCGCAGCGTGGGCTCATCCGGGCTCAATGGTTTCCACGAAGCGTTGGGGTAGATGGGAAGCGCCAGCGCGCTCACCAGCAGCAGGCCCGCGTGAACCAGCATTTGCGTTCGCGGTTTCAGATAGCGCACCAGCGCATGCGCATAGAGATACCCCAGCAGCAACGCCATCTGAAAAAACAGCATGCACACGGTCCACACGGCAGCCGAGCCGCCGAACCACGGCAAAATGATCTTGGCGATGATCGGCTGAACCTGAAACAACAGGAAGGCGCTCACCACGATCGTCAGTGCGTAAAGAATCATGTTTCAATCCACGGCCCACGGGCCGTTCGTCGCGACATCGACGCGGAAATAGTCCACGCCTCGAAAGGCCATTTTCGTAATCTTCTATTTGAACACACGTAGCACCGGGCCCAGGGAGCTCCCCCCTTTGCCGCCGGTGTTCCGCGCGTCACACAGACCCGGCTCACATCACGGATACAGCCCGCGAAGTTTGACCGCTTCGGCTACCCGTCCGACCCCCAGCATGTTGGCCGCGAGCCGCATGTTCACCTTGCGATCGGTGTGGATCTTGAACACCTCCGTGAACGCGGTCTTCATCACGCGTTCCAGACGGTTGTAGACATCCTGCGCGTCCCAGAACAGGTGCTGTTCGTCCTGCACCCACTCGAAGTACGACACCGTCACGCCACCCGCGTTGCACAGAATGTCGGGAATCAGGAACACGCCCTTCTGGTCCAGAATGCGATCCGCCTCCGGTGTCACCGGCCCGTTGGCGGCTTCGGCCACCATCCGCGCGCGAATGGTGTCCGCATTGGCCTCGGTGATGGTGTTCTCGAGCGCCGCGGGGATGAGGATTTCGCACTCCAGGCTCAGCAGTTCCTCGGGCGTGATCTCCTCCGCGGCCGGGAAGCCTCTCAAGCTGCCCGTGCGCTCCTTGTGCATGATCAGCTTGGGGATGTCCAACCCGTGCCGGTTGTAGAGCGCGATGCGCGAATCGCTCGCGCCGACGACCACGGCCTGCGCGCTGTCCAACAAATGCGCCGCGATCGACCCGGCGTTGCCGAATCCCTGCACCACCACGCGCGCACCCTTAATCGGAATACCGAGTTCCGCGCCACTGCTGACCACGGTGTAATACACGCCGCGGCCGGTGGCTTCGTTGCGGCCCAGCGATCCGCCCAGGCTGATCGGCTTGCCCGTCACCACGCCCGGAACCGGATAGCCCTTGGTCATGCTATAGGTATCCATGATCCACGCCATGATTTGCGGCGTGGTATAGACATCCGGCGCCGGGATGTCCTGTTCCGGTCCGATCAGCGGCAGGATGGCGCTGGCATAGCGGCGGGTCAGCCGCTCGATCTCGCCAATGGACATCTCCTTGGGGTTGCAGGTGACGCCGCCCTTGCCGCCGCCGAAGGGGATATTCACCACCGCGCACTTCCAGGTCATCCACGTGGCCAGCGCCTTCACTTCGTCCACGGTGACGTTGGGGTGGAACCGGATGCCGCCCTTGGCCGGACCTCGCGTGGTGCTGTGCTGCACGCGGTACCCCTCGTGCCGGATGATGTGCCCGCTGTCCATCCGGACCGGCACGCTCACCGAGAGTATGCGTTCCGGATACTTGATCATGGCTCGCACGTTTTCTTCGAGTTCCAGCGCGTTCGCCGCCAGGTCGAAGTTCTCGAGTGCGACCTCGTATGCGTTCTTCTCAGGCGTTGCGGTTGCCGACATGGCCGAACCTCCTCTACCCGGCATCATAGGCCCGATTAAGCACCACGTCAATGGGGTGTTGGCCGCGCAACGGCAGCAGATCATCTTGTGAGAATCGTCCGCCTCGCCCCACTATCTTCCTGACAACGATATGCGCGGTGTAGTGTTTCTTGCGGTTTGCGAGTTGGCTTTCGCCCAGCCCCCGGACCCTGCCTACGAGCCTCTCACCCGCGCGTACGAGGCGCTGCGCGCGCGCGACTACGACACCGCGATGGCAGGTTTCCTCAAGGGAATCGAAGCCGCCCCGCGCCGCGCCTCCATCCACAAAGACCTGGCCTACACCTATTTGAAGATCGGCGAGAACGAGCTGGCCCGCGACCAGTTCGCCGAAGCCATGGAGATGGACCCTAACGATACCCAGGTGGCCATGGAGTACGCCTTTCTGTGCTACGAAACCAAGCAGCGGCAGCAGGCGCGGCGCATCTTCGACCGCATCCGCAAAACGGGCGACGCCACCGCCGAGCGGGCCTTCCGCAATATCGACGCGCCGCTGGCCGCGGGCATCGAGCGCTGGAAGAAAGCCATCGAAATGGGCGCCGATAACTTCAGCGCGCATTTCGAACTGGCGACTCTGGCCGAGCAGCGCGACGAGCTGGCCCTGGCCGCCGAGCAGTACGAAAAGGCCTGGCGCCTGCTGCCCGGCCGGCGTTCCGTGCTGGTCGACCTGGGCCGCGTGTGGAAGGCGCTGGGCCGCACCGACGACGCCACGGCCGCGTTGTTGGCCGCTTCGCGAGGCGGTGAGCCGCGCGCCGCCGAGATGGCCCGGGAACTGCTGCCGCGCCGTTACCCCTTCGTTTCCGAGTTCCGGCGCGCGCTGGAATTGGACCCCTCCAACGTCGAACTGCGCCGCGAGTTCGCCTATTTGCTGCTGCGCATGGATTTCCAACCGGAGGCCGAGCGGGAATTCGGCGTGCTCACGGAGACCGCGCCGGACGATCTGCTGACCGCCACGCAACTCGGTTTCCTGTTTTACGCCCGTGGCGACCATTTTGCCGCCACGCCCCTGTTTGACCGCGTGCTGGCGGGGAAGGACGAGGACCTCGCCAACCGCGTGCGCGCCGTGCTGCGTATCCCGCAAGTGCTCCAGGCGCGCGGCGATGCGCCCCCCGCATCCATCGACGCCAAAGTGATGGCCGAGCGCAGCATCAAGGCCGGCTATATGAAGGACGCACTGAAGTACCTGCAAGTGGCCCACGAAGGCGACCCCGGCGATTTTGAGGTGATGCTGAAACTCGGTTGGACCTACAACATTCTCCACCAGGATTTGCTGGCATTCCGCTGGTTCGATCTGGCGCGCAAGAGCCCCGGCCCGCAAGTCGCCGCCGAAGCCGGGCACGCCTGGCGCAATCTTCGCGCGGCCATCGGCAAATAGTTCCTGCTGCTTTTTGCGAATCCGGATGGCGATGGTTCGCAACGGCTCCCGGTAGCGATTCGCCGCCGTCTCTTCCGGGTAGTATGCCACCGGCGCGCATTCCTTTACCGCTCCGCTGTCTTCGCTGTCAGGCTCCCACTTTTCCTCGGGAATGGATTCGATCTCTTCCCGCAAGACCGGATTCATGCGTGCGCTCACCGCAAAACCAATGAACCCCTGCGGGCCATTCGCCCGCTTCTCATCGCGCAGCCAACCCGGCAACTCCTCTTCGTCGCACGCCGAATCCCCGCGAAAGTACCGTTCCTGAATCGTCCCGGGTAGCCCCGCGAACCCGCGTTGCGCCACCCGCGGCGGATCCTTCAGAGCCGGCACATTGCCGTCGCGGAACTCCTCGGCCACCACCACGTTCATCTCCGCCCACAGGGCTCCCATCGGCTGATACCCGCTGCCGCCCTCGTAGGCCGCTTTGGCCTCCCGCTTCCAACTCTCGATCACGGTGGCATCCATATCGATGGTGGCGATCCGCTCCCCGGCACAGCGTCGCGCCAACTCGCGCACTATGTCCCGGTTCACCCGCGCCAATCCGCGCAGCGGGGTGCTTTCTTCCGGCACGTAACCGGCCTCGCCCAGCGGCAACTCCCGCTGTGCCTGCTGGATCTTCCCTGGATCGTGAAACTGATACCGGTGGCTTCATCGAAACCTCGATCACGCCGCTTCCATGCCAGGTTGCGTTTCACGCTGCCAGGCACATCCAGCGACCGGGCGGTGCGCACGAATAGCGGCGGGCCGCCGAACGCGGTGAGACGCTCCTCCGTCGGATGTTCATCCATCTCGAACAGAAACTCGCCTTCGGCTGGGGAGCGCTTGGACTTGAGGGGCATCGCCTGAAACTCCGCAATTCCGCACCCATTCGGTGCAGCCTCGGCTTCACTGCGACGCTGTCCGGCCCCAATCAACCCCGCCTTGCCTAGCACCTGCACGGAGAGCCGAAAAAATGCCCTTCGCCTACGGACGGATTGCGGCAGCTTGCCCTGCCCTTTTTTGTAATGAGATTGATAGAAAGTTTAGATACGATCCCTTTGTCAAGTGCGGTAGAATAGAGGAGAAGTAATTCACTCTGAGAACACCGAAAGACCTTATGCCAAGAAAACGCAGTTCCGAGAACGATCTAGTTGTGTCCGCAGCCGCACCGCCCCGCCGCAAGCCCGCGAGCCCCAGGCGCGTGAAACATTCCGCCCCGCCGGCTGAGCAGCCGTTGCAGCCGGTCGCCACCACGGCCGCATCCCAACCGTCCCAGGATGAAATCGCGCGCGTTGCCTATTCCTACTGGGCAGCTCGTGGTTATGCCGGCGGTTCCTCCGAAGAAGATTGGCTCCGCGCCGAGCGGGAACTCAGCGGGAATTAGACCGCCGCGGGCGTCGCCTCTCTCCCTGACGCCACCGCCCGACTTTCAATTATACTTTCGAAGCACGGCCAGCAAGCGGCCCTGCACCTGGACGTCCCGTGCGGGAACCAGAATCGGTTTCATCGCCGAATTGGCGGGCTGCAAGCGGATCGTATCTCCAGCTTCGCGGTACAGCCTCTTGAGGGTGGTTTCGTGTCCCGCCACCAGCGCGACCACGATATCGCCGTCGCGGACCTCCGCCACTCGCTCCAGCAGGATGACGTTGCCATTGCAGATGTGGTCGTCGATCATGGAATCGCCGCGCACTTCGAGCGCGAAGGTGTTGCCGCCGGCGGCGAAGTCGCCAAGATTCAGCATCTCCTGCTGCTCCACCGACTCCACCGGGGCGCCGGCGGCGATGCGGCCCAGCAGCGGGATCTCCAGCGCGGGCGGTTTCGTGCGCCGCTGCTCCTGCGCGTATTTGGGCGCCAGCTCCAGCGAACGGCTCTGGTTGAACCCGCGCTTCAAGTAGCTCTTGGCTTCGAGAACCGAGATGTGCTTGTGCACCGTGGCCAGCGAAGCCAATCCGAGGCCCCCCGCAATCTCTTCGTAGCTGGGGCAGTAGCCGTTTTCGTCGATGAAACCGGCAATGAAATCCAGCACCTGCTTCTGCCGCTTCGTCAGTGCCATGTTAGTCCCTAACGCTATTGTGGGCGAACAAAAAGAGAAATGCAATAGCCGGACCTAAAGAAATGGCGGCCGCTGGCCGATAGTCTTTATTGAGCGACGCCGTATGACTTCCATTCAAAACTCCCTCAGCGACCTGGAGCGCTGCCAGGCGGCCAGGGACATGGTGCTGGATTGCTACCTCACGGCCATCAAAAACGTGGCCCACTACGCCATCGATCTGGATGACGAAATCACCGTCCCGCATCGCCAGTATCTGACTGTTCTGGCCAGCGAGGTGGCGTCGGCGCAGCCGGAAGCCCTGGCCGGGAGCCGCGCCACGCTTCGCGCCCTGCTCCGCGACTATCGCGACAAGGCGGCGAAATACCTGGGCACGCTAAGGGAAGAGCTGGCTGGCACGGCGCGTGCGCTCCAGGAGATATTGGACTCCCTCGCCCAGACCGACAGCGACCACGAGGCGCAGCTTCGAACCGAACTGGGCCGCCTGCGCGAGATCTCCAGCTCGCCGGAAGGGAGCGCGGTACGCGCGGCCATACAAGTCGCGGTGGACAGCATCGAGCAGAGCCTCGAGCAGATCCGCAAACAGCATCAGCTCACGGTTTCGCAGTTCCTGGTGGAAATCCACATGCTGCACAAGCGCATCGACTTGCTGGAGACCGCCGCGTCGCTGGACGACCTGACCAAGCTCCTCAAGCGCGATGAAATAGAGAGACAGATTCATTCCGCGTCCGACGGGAGTTTGTGCCTGCTGCTGGTGATGGCCAGTGGGCTCCGGCATGCGGAGCGGCAGTTCAACCGTGAGGTGGCCGCGGAACTAGCCGCGGCCTTCGGCAAGCGCTTGCGAAACAGCCTTCCGCCCAGCACCACCATCGGGCGGTGGAACGAGGAGGGATTCATCGCCATGCTTTCGGGGGAGAGGCCCGAGGCCATGGCCGGCGCAAAACGGGTCGCGGAGCATCTTTCCGGGGAGTACGCCTGCCTGCAACGGGGAAAAACCGTGCATCCCTCGCTCAACGTCGGCGTGGCCGTGGTGGACCACCGGCCCGGCGATTCGCCCGAGCGGACCCTCAAGCGCATCAAAGAGTTCTTGACCGGCGACTAAGTACAGCCATTCGGAATTACGGTGACGTATCCACGTCGAGGCCTTCCGCCGTCAGCGGTCAGCCACACCCGCACGGCTGCCGGTCGCCGATCACTCCCCGCGGATACGAGATCGAACTTCCGAAACTCCGGGGTGAAGTTAACCAATGGCGTACTGGTCCGCCGGGCCGGCCTGTTGTATAGTCCTAAGCACATGCCGGTTTTGAGCCGGGGCGACGAGCTTCCAATCATGATGAAGACCGCGAGAAACACAGCCACGCTGGCCACCCGGCAGGATTCCTGGCCGGTGATTCCCGACCGCCTGCAGGACCTGGGTATTCCACGTAGCATGGTTACCGATCTGATTCTGCGGTACTTGTGGTTGTACGGCGCGGGCACGCTGGCGACCCTCAACACGGCCTTGAAGCTCTCCTTTCCCGTCCTCGAAACTCTGTTCCACCAGTTCCGGCAACAGCAACTGCTGGAAGTGAAGGGGATGCTGGGAAACGACTACTCGTTCACCCTGACCAGCACGGGGCGGGCGCTGGCGGCGGCGCGGAATGAAGTGTGCCAGTACGCGGGTCCGGCGCCGGTTTCCATTCAGCAATACCACCAGGTGGTGAAGGCTCAGGCAGCCCACGTAAAGCTGAGCCGCGAAAGCCTGCGGCGCGCGTTTCACGACCTAGTGCTGCCGAATGGGCTCCTAGACCAGCTTGGACCCGCGCTGGTCGGGCATCAATCGCTGTTTTTGTACGGTGGCACGGGCAACGGAAAGACCAGCATCGCGGAGCGGATTCTGCGGATCTATGACGACACCGTGGTGGTGCCGTACGCGGTGGAGGTGGACGGCCATATCATCACGCTGTTCGACCCCGTGGTTCACCGGCAGGCGCCCGGCGGCGATGAGATGCTGGATCCGCGCTGGGTGGTTTGTGAGCGGCCTTGCATCACGGTGGGCGGCGAGCTTTCGGCGTCCATGCTGGAACTGCACCTGGACGACTCCACTCGGGTCTTCATTTCGCCCTGCCAGATGAAGGCCAATAACGGCATTCTGATCATCGACGACTTCGGACGGCAGATGCTGTCGCCGCGCGAATTGCTGAACCGGTGGATTGTTCCGCTGGACCGGCGGGTCGACTACCTCACGCTGGCCTCCGGCATGAAGTTCCAGGTGCCCTTCGAGCTCATGGTGGTGTTCTCCACCAACCTGAATCCGCACGACTTGGCCGATGAGGCGTTCCTGCGGCGCATCCAGACTAAAGTGCTGGTGGATGACGTCGCCGCCGAGGTGTTCGACCAGATCTTCCAGCGGGTGGTCGAGACCCAGCAGGTCCCCTGTGAAGCGGGCTGCGCGGAGTACCTTCGCGAGCGCTGCCTGGCGGCGGGCTCCAAGCACCTGCGGGCCTGCTATCCGCTGGATATTTACCGGCTGGTCAAGGCTATCGGCGAATATGAAGGCCGGCCCGTATGGTTGACGCGCGCCAACATCGACCGCGCGGTAGGCCTGTACTTCGCCAAGAGGGAGGAGGTTGTCGACGATTAGCCAAAGTCGTTCCAATCCCTACCGCAGAATGCCGAACATATTCGAGAAGTCGTCGGTCCACGCGCGGAACGGCCGCTTCTGACGCAGCACTTGGCCGGCCTGCTGCAGGCCGGGATGGGCGGCTGCCGTGGCGCTATCCATGATCAGGGTCCAGGAGCACCCAAAGCACAGGAAGTCGGCGTCGTCGGGCGTGTAGTCGTATACCAGCGCGACCTTGCCAAAAGCGGCGGCTGCCCGTTCCACAACCGGGCGCAGATCCAGATACGTGTTGGTGATGTTGACCGCCAGGATGCCGCCGGGCTTCAAATGGCGAAAATACGTGCGGAACGCTTCGCGCGTGATGAGGTGGACCGGCACGGAATCGCCGGAGAAAGCGTCCATCACCAGCAGATCGAACTGCTGGCTGGGCTCCGACTCCAACACCAGCCGGCCGTCTCCCAGCGCGACCTCGACTCGCGCCGGCGTGTCGCCAAGGTACGTGAATTCCCTCCGCGCGATGTCCAGCACCAGGGGATTGATTTCGTAGATCCGAAAGATGTCGCCCGGCCGCCCGTAAGCGGCCAGAGTGCCGCAGCCCAAACCCAGGATTCCGATGCGCCGCGGCCGTCCTTCTTGCGCCTGCATGGCCAGCCCGATGCCGGACTGCGGGCAGAAGTAGGTGACCGGCTGGCGCCGGTATGGCTCGCGCAGGAATTGCTCGCCGTGGTTGATGGTCCCGTGGATGAGCTTCCGGCTGGCATCTTCATCCATCCTGGGATTGCCCTCATCCTCCACGCGCAGCAGCCCGTAGAAGTTGCGCGCCACCACCCGGTATCCATCCACCATCTCCCACATCTCCACTCCCAGACACGCCAGGTAGCCGCACAGCACCACGGCCAGCGCGGCGGCGCCCCATCGCGGCCGGGCCCAAAGGGCACCCCCGGCGAAACGCCACATTCCCCGCGCCAACACCAGGAAGGCGATGGCCGCGCACAACCCCAGTCCGATGGGGAATTCGTAGTAGGCGCGAAACAGGTTGGGAGCCACCAGCCCGACGAACAGGCCTCCCACGGCGCCGCCGAGCGAAACCGTGACATAGAAGCCCGTGAGGTGGCGCGGGTGCGGTTTCAGGCGGGCCAGCTCGCCATGACACACCATGCAGCACGCGAACAACCCCACGGCGAAGCAAACGACGATCCAACGAATCGGCATCTGCGTGAGGAAGCCGAGCCAACGGGGATTGAAATCGGTGCGGTACGGCCAGAGCCGGTATGCCATGAACGCCAAAGCCGCCCCCAGCAGCGGTAGATAGACGGCGCGCCGGTAGAACCGGGGAGATTCAAAACAAGTGAGGAAGCTCAACAAGTAGACGCTGAGCGGCAGGATCCACAGAAACGGAATGGCGGCGACGTCCTGCGTGAGATGATTGGTGACGGCCAGCAGCAGAATCGAAGCGCTGGCGGCCAGCCCCAGCCACAACAGACGCAGCGTCCAGGCGGGGCTGTCATCCATGGTTGGTGCGCCCTCTTGGGCCGCCGCCTGGGGCGCGGCCGCGTGCGCGGACGATCGCCACGCCGTGGTTCCGCAGAGCGCCGCGAACGAGACGTATGCGGCCGACCACACCCACCCCTGTATGCGCACCGGCAGGTTCGGCTCCACCACGAACGGATAGCTCAGCAGCGCCAGCATGGAAGCGAAGTTCGAAAGAGCAAACAGGCGATACGGCATCCCCTCGCGGTGGGTCCGCGCGTACCACGCCTGCAACAACGGGCTGGTGGAGGAGAGCAGGAAGTACGGCAGCCCCACGGTGACCGAGAGCAGCGCCAGGATAGTAAGAGAAGGATGCGCCACCCCCACGCTCTTCCAACCCGGATTCGGCAGCATGGGCAGCGCCGCGAAGCTCACCGCCAGGGCGGCGATATGAACGGCGGCCTGCCTGCGCGGCGCCAGTTTTTCATGCAGCCAGTGAGCGTACAGGTAGCCCAGCAGCAGCACCACCTGAAAGAACAACATGCAGGTGCTCCATACCGCCGAAGAGCCGCCGAACCATGGCAGGATCATCTTGGCGACGATCGGCTGCACCTGAAAAAGAAGGAATGCGGAAAGGAAAACGGTCAGGGAGTAAAGTAACATCCGCTCCGCTCAACACTGAAGGCTATCACAGCGGCGCCGGTGGAGCGCAGCCCCGAAAAGGCTGGCGGCGATTCGATTCCGTCTCGATAGCAGCCGTGATCAGGCGGCTACTGTGGATAGATATGAAACGTACCAGTATTTATCGGGTTCTGAGCCCCCAAAAGATCTGCTTGCGTCGGGCACTGAAGTCCAGTACACTCTGTCTGAGATGATTCTAATAAGAGCCATAGTTGCCTGGTGGGTATGCTTGCCTCTGTGGTGAGCGATCTGCCGGGCCAGGATGGATATTTAATGCGAGACGCCGAATCGTATCTCTTTCAGGTGGGGCGCTTCTTGCCCGCCTTGCTTCTTTGCCTGTTCCTGCTGACAGCCATGTCTGCCAGTGCCGGTGTCGTGGTGGGGTTACCTCCGGATTCCGGCACCGGAAACTGCTTCCCGTTTGGCTGCTCTTACAATACGGAGTATCAGCAGGTCTACAACTCCGGCCAGTTTTCAGGGCCGATCACCATCACCGATCTGGAGTTCTACAACACGCAGTTCGACGATGGCGCGACGTTGACGAATAGCGGCACGTGGACCATCTATCTATCCACTACGGCAGCCGACTCGAATACGATCTCCAGCACCTACGCCAGCAATATCGGGGTGGACAACACGGAGGTATTCAGCGGCAATCTCGCGCAGACTTGGGCCTTCGGGGATACGCTGGAAATCGTTCTCACGGCTCCATTCACATATGATCCGTCGCAAGGGAACTTGCTCCTGGACGTAGTTGGTTCCGGCATTACCGAACCGGGAGGCATCATCCACTTCGATGTGAATTCGACCGATTCCGCCTTCACCCGGGTTTATTGTTCTAGCGGGGTCGCCTGCTCCGATGGTGATGTAGACACCGGATACGGATTGGTGACCGGGTTCGAGGGCGGCACCAGCGGCGTGCCGGAGCCTTCCACCGAGGCTCTCTTCGGATTGGGCGTAGCAGCATTGGGGCTGGTGCGCCGCCGGCTTTCTCGCTAGTTCGGCACAATCACCGCGCTATTTCTTCGCGGGTGTGATGTCGGTCACCGGAAGATCCCAGTGGCCCAGCAGGATCTCGAATCGCCGTTGTTCCTCGCGTTCGTAAGTCTTCTGATCGGGCCAGAGCTGTTTGATGAGACGTTCTTCGTCGGGATTAGCGGTGGTCGCCACCGTCGAGTTCTTGAACCGGATCGTAACGCGAAAATCCCACCGCCCATCCTCGGTCATGTGGTTGGCGGGCTCCTCGATTTTCACCGAGAGGATGCGGCCGCTCTCGGCCTCCTTCAGGAGTAACGGGTAGTGGTTCTTCAGGAACAGTTGCAGGAATTCCTGCTGATGCCCCCATTGCACCTTGTAGTAATACTCCATCACATAGGGCTGGTCGGGCACCCCTTGCGGCGGCGCCCCCTGGGCGAGCAGCGGCCGCGCCACGACTGAAAGCAACAGCGTCAACAGTATGTTTCTCATCGGTCCTCCGACTACTGGGTGACTTGGATTCTAGCAGGCAACCGGGCGGCGCCGCAATCGCCTAATCCCAGTCCTCCGGCACCTCGAACTCGCCGCGCATGGCCCCGAACGGAGACTGCGTGGCGGCCGCGCGGGCCGCATTCTCTTCCTGGTTGAGGAGCGCGAACACCGCCTTGCCAGTTTCGCCCATCTCCTCGTCGGCGATTGGCCCGGAGTCGAATGGCAATTCACGGGTCCGCCGCATGATTTCCACGACGAATGTCTGCTTGTCGTCAGACGGCAGCGCGTCGAAGGCATTCAAGAGCTGGATGGTCCGCTCGCTCATTCTTTCAAGGTAGTCGCTTCCCAGCGTCCCGACAAGTCCGGAGTGCTTTGTACTCCCCGTCTTCCACCGGGTCCTCCGGCCTTACTCGAACTCCTCGCTGCCGATTCCATGCCCCGATTTCAAACCGTCATCCGCCGCGTTCGCTTCGTGCACTCGCCCCACACCGCAACCGGGATGCCAAGAGTAAGTCCCCGCACGGATGCCGCTCGCGGGCCTTGCCAAGTGACGCGGGCGGTGGAAGAGGTCTATTAACTGGCCTTGCGTTCCAGATCGGAGACGCGCTCTTCGATCAGCGACAGCCTCTTATCGAACCCACTGGCGATGGTGGACATGCCCCAGACCTTGATCTCCATGGCCCGTGCCCGACCGTGAAATGCGGACAGCAACCGGGTCTCGACCTTCTCGGAGCGTTCGTCGACGTAGCCCTTCAAATCCACGACGGCGTTCAGCAAGTCCTGCTTCGTTACAGGTTCGTCAGCCACAGACATAGGTTTACACCCATTGAACCTAAACCGCCTCCCCCACCGGGCCAGGGGCCTGACGTAGGGGGCTGGGCAGGCATGCCAGACACCAGTCCCATTATGAACCGCTTGATGGAGAAGACCGGTAGGATCGCCTCGCCCTCTGTCCGGGGTGCGGGCGAGCAATCGTCGAGGCGCGCCTTGGCTACGGCCCGTTCCTCATCGGTGAACAGCGAGCTGAACTCCGGACGTAACACGAGGGCTTCCAGAGAGCGAGGCGTCTCTTCGCGGCCCCACAATTCCAAAAGGCCGTCCGACCAATTGGCTGATGCGAGGGCTTGTTTGGCAGCGGCAACTGCTCCCGATTCCGCGATCAGGCTGTACAGGCGGGACATCGGATAGTCGCGTTCTTCAAGCCACTTGCAGGTATTGAGGAGCGCGTCCCGAAATTGCGACTCATTTTCAGGCTCCGGCATGATAATGATCCGTACCTCAGCATACCCAGATCCCTGTGGAATGCGAGGTCTCGGTTTCGTTGCGGGCACCTCGCCTCGCGGAAGATTGTTTTGACCATAAATTTAGACTAAACTTCGATTAGAATGATCGAAGTAAGCGTTCACGAGGCCAAGACCCAACTTTCGCACCTGCTGGACCTTGTGCAGGACGGCGAAGAGGTCCTCATCCACCGCCATGGCAAACCCGTCGCGCGGCGGGCGGCGGCCGCGGCCAGCACGCAATCTCCATTCGGGGCCATGCGTGGCGAGTTCGAGCCGCCCGAAGGCTGGGACCGGCCATTTTCCGCGGACGAAGCAGCCGCATTCTGGGCGGGAAAGTGATAGTTCTTCTCGACACCAGTACGCTGCTGTGGGTTTTGGCGGATCCGGAAAAGTTGCCGGCGGAAGCCCGGCTCATCGCACAGTCGATGGCGGAGGGGTGGCCGCCGGTCGCTAAAGATGAGCGGATTCGGGCCTAGCCCGCACCATCTGGTAGAAGGATGGCTCTCTTCAAAACCCGCAGCGCCGCCGTGTACGGCATCGACGCTCATCCCATCGATGTCGAAGTCGACATGTTTTCGTCCGGCTCGGCGCGCGATTCCGTGATGGTCGGCATGCCCGATACCGCCGTCCGGGAAAGCCGCGAGCGCATCAAGAGCGCCCTTATCAATTCCGGTTTCGGCTATCCCAACAAACAGATCACGATCAACCTCGCGCCCGCCAATATCCGCAAGGAAGGCGGCGGTTTCGACCTGCCGGTGGCGCTCGGCATCCTGGGCGCCATGGGCGTGGTGCGCGGACTCGACCGCCATATCCTGGTGGGCGAACTCTCGCTCGATGGCACCATCCGTCCGGTGCGCGGGGCCCTTTCGATCGCGGTCTGCGCGCGCGAGGAAGGCATCGCCAACCTGATCCTGCCGGCCGAGAATGCCGCCGAGGCCGCCGTGGTCGAAGGCGTCGCCGTGTATGGTATGCGCCATCTCGCCGAAGTCGTCGCCCTGCTCACGCGCCCCGAGGAATTCACGCCCGCCACGCCCGATGGCGCCGGCCACGAAGCCAAGCCTGCCGCCATACCGGATTTCCGCGATGTGCGCGGACAGGCCATGGCCAAGCGCGCGCTCGAAGTGGCCGCCGCGGGTTCGCACAACGTGCTGCTGATCGGCCCGCCGGGCTCCGGCAAGACCATGCTGGCCAGGCGGCTGGCCGGCATTCTGCCGCCGCTCACCTTCACCGAGGCCATTGAGACCACCAAGGTTCACAGCGTCGCCGGTCAGTTGGGCAGCAACACCGGACTGTTGCGCGAACGGCCCTTCCGCGCCCCGCATCACACCATTTCCGATGCCGGCCTGATTGGCGGCGGCGCCGGCATGCCGCGTCCCGGCGAAGTCAGCCTGGCTCACAACGGAGTGCTGTTCCTGGACGAGTTCCCGGAATTCCCCAGGGATGTGCTGGAAATGCTCCGCCAGCCGCTCGAAGACGGCTCGGTGACCATTGCCCGCTCCAGCATGACGCTCCGCTTCCCATCCCGTTTCATGCTGGTTTCGGCCATGAACCCCTGCCGCTGCGGCTTTTGGGGAGACACGACCAGGGAATGCCGCTGCACGCCCGGACAAATTCAGCAGTATCTCGGCAAGATCAGCGGTCCGCTGCTGGACCGCATCGACATTCACGTCGAAGTCCCCGCGGTGCCCTACCAGGAGCTGCGCGGCAACTCCTCGGGCGAAGGTTCGGCCGAGATTTCCGCGCGCGTCCAGCGGGCCCGGGCGGTGCAACAGGCGCGCGGCTACTATAATTCCCGCATTCCCGCGCGCATGATCCGAAAAATCTGCGCCCTCGACGATGCCGGCGAGCGCACTCTGGAGATGGCTGTCCGCCGCATGGGCCTTTCCGCCCGCGCGCACGACCGCATATTAAAGGTGGCGCGCACCATCGCCGATTTGAGCGGATTGGAAGGCGTCCTGGCCAAGCACGTTGCCGAGGCCGTGCAGTATCGCAGCCTGGATCGCAATTACTGGAGTTGACCTCTGAGAAGCTGTGAAAAACTCGTCGGGATCGCCGGGACAATTGTGGGGCAGGTTTTTAACCTGCGGCGGATTGTCAATCCGCCTGCCGCCCTCGTACGCGCCCGCCACGGTCTTGGAGAATCGCCAACACCGTTTGGGGCTCGCCGCTATGCGGGGCAGGCGCTTCCGCCTGCCAACCGATTTTTTCACAGCTTCTCACTAGCCACGGGAGGAAAAACCTTATGACAAAACTTCCAAAAGCGCCCGCGCCCCAGGAGGCGGCGGCATGGTTCCGCGAACAACTCGCGCGGGGCGAAGCCGTACTGGGCTGTTTTCTTTCGCTGGGATCCGCAGCCACCGCCGAATTGATGGCCAACGCCGGCTATGACTGGGCCCTCATCGATCTCGAGCACGGCGCCGGCGATGAGCGCGACGCGCTGCCCCAGATTCAAGCCCTGGCGGCCGGTGGATCCGTCGCCATTGTACGCGTGGAATCGACGGCGCGGCAGCGCGTCCATCGGGTCCTCGATTTCGGCGCGCACGGCATCATGTTCCCGCGCATCGATTCGGCGCCGGAGGCAGCGGCCGCCGTCGCCGCCATGCGCTATCCGCCGGCCGGCGTGCGCGGCGTGGCGTTTTCAAACCGCGCCGGCGGATACGGCTCCAATTTCCGTCCCTACATGGCGGGGTCGGCCGCGCTGATGACCATCGTCCAGATCGAATCGCCGGCGGCGGTTGAAAACGCCGGCTCCATCGCGGCCGTTGACGGCGTGGACGTGTTGTTCATCGGCCCGTCCGACCTGTCGCATGCCATGGGCATGCTCGGCAATTTCGAGCACCCGGACTTCGCCGCCGCCATCCAGCGCACCGCGGCCGCCGCGTCGTCGCACGGCAAGCAGTGCGGAATTCTCTTGCCGGCTCCCAAGGATTTCAAGAAGTACTACGATCTCGGATACCGCTTCATCGCCTCCGGCTCCGACGCGGTCCTGCTGAACAACGCGGCGCGGTCTTTGGTCGAAGGCATCCGGTCCGTTACGTTATAATGTTGAAGGTTCGCCGCGGGCATCCCGCTGGAGTGGCGGAACTGGCAGACGCACGGGACTCAAAATCCCGCGACCTTCACTGGTCATGAGGGTTCGACCCCCTCCTCCAGCACCATCTGGAAGCGACAACCGGGTCACTTCCGTCCACCGGACACGAAGCCGATAGGGCGCTTTGGACCGTCCGGAGGCGGCGCCATCAACCGGTGCAGAATTTCGAACACCACCTTGAACCGTTTGTCGTATTTGCGCTCCATGGCCTGGAGTTTCTCCGCGATACCCCTGTGCGTGGCGAGAATCTGCCGCAAGCGCACGAATGTGCGCATGATGGCGATGTTCACCTGGATGGCACGTGTGCTTTTGAGGACGCTGGAGAGCATCGCCACCCCTTGCTCGGTAAAGGCGTGCGGCAGGTAGCGCCGCCCACCCCTCGTCTTTGAGGTTTCAAATTGAAACCTCAAACCAACCTCCTCTTTGGTCAGACGGAACATGAAGTCTTCGGGGAAGCGAGCGGCATTCCGCTTGACTGCCAGGTTGAGCGACTTCGTGGGCACCTGGTAGAGTTCCGCCAGATCGCTGTCCAGCATCACCTTGTGCCCGCGGATCAGGAGAATGCGCTTCTCTATAGCTTCGACTGGAATCAGGGATACCTCAGCGATTTTCTTCGCCATTTTCCTGCTCTTTTTGAGTGGCACCCGTAATTGTAGCGTCAAAGCGCCTCATTTGTGAGCATGGCGCATTTCATGAATCGAGATGGTTCAATAAACCCTGTGCGGGATTTTGGGCGATAAAACCGTCAGTGGGGCGAATCATAAACATCGCGCGAATCGCAGAATCAACAACTTCCCTGTTTTCAACGCCCGTCCGAATTCCGACCCCCTCCTCCAGCACCACGAAATCGCCGCGCTAACTGCGCCAGTTCACGCCCACGTTCAGCTTCCGCTTGGCGTATTCCAGGCTCCGTTCCAGGTCGAGGCGCTGCTGTTCTTTCAGCGCCTCTCTCATGATCGCCGGGTGTTCGCCCGCCACGTCTTCGATCACCATCGCTCCCATGTAGGGATAGCCCGCCTTGGCGAGCGCGACGAAGCGCGCGAACTCCGAGGCCAGCGCCTTGGGGAATGCCTTCCAGAAATCCCGCTCCAGGTAAGGGATTACGCGAGGCGGGCGGCCCGTGATCACTTCCAGTTGCATCGACGCCCGCGGACACCATTTTCGGAACTGCCCGACGAAGCGGACGAAGTCGATCTGGCCATCGCCCAGCACCACCCATTGTCCGGCCGCCCCGCGCGGATGCTCGAACAGCACCGAATCCCGCACGTGCGTCGTCACCACGTAAGGCGCCAGCACCTCCAGGGTCACCTGCGGGTCCTCCACCACCCACAGGGGATTGCCGGTATCCACGGTGGCGCCCACGAAATCCTTGCCGGATTCTTCGATCACGCTCCTCACTTCGCGCGCCTGCATGTCGCCATCGTGGTTTTCGATCGCGATTTTGACTCCCAGATCGAGAGCTTCCGAACGCACGGAACGGAACACCTTAACCGTGTTCTCCATGTCCGCTTCGATGCCGGGCACCCCGATTCGGTCGGCACTGCCGCCCAGGTAGCAGCGCATCGATTTAGCGCCCACGGCCTTCGCCACGCGCAGCCCTTCGAGCACGCGATCGCGCGCCGGCGGCCCGTTCTTCGCAAATGCATGGCTCGTAGGGCAGATGCATCCGGTCCCGCCATCGATCTGGATGTGCAGCCGGTCCGCTTGATCCTTGACCTTTTGCAGGTACGCCGGATCGAGGCTCTCATAGTCGCCCAAGCTGGAGATCTGTATGGTGTCGAGCTTCAGATTGGCGGCGTAACTCAGAAGCTGGGGGGCCTTCCAGTTGAAGGCGCGCAGCGAATAGGTGTCGAACCCGAGTTTGACGGGCACTTCACCAGTGGCGGGTGGCGGCGCGGCCATAGCCGTGGCGGCAGCCGCTCCGGGAACAGTCTGCAGGAATGAACGGCGAAGCATGCTGCTACTGTAACGCACACGCCGCGGGGTTCGTAATGCGCCCTCCCGGGTGGGAGAATGAAGGCGTCGGAGGCCCGAATGAAAATCTCGAACGTGCTTATTCTTGTTCCGCTCATGGCGGGCGCGTTGTTGGCGCAGCGTCCATGGCAACAGATCGTGGTGCCGCCGGCCGGCGACGTAGCCGCGAACTTCAAGACGCCGCCGCGCGAGTACGGCGCCATCCAGCCGTGGATTGGCTGGAACGGTGCGCATGCCAGGGAAAGCATCGTCCAGGATTTCGACCGCATGGTTGCCACTGGCATCTTCGTCGCGAACATCTCGGTGGCGCGCGGAGGGGACCCGGCGTACCTTTCACCGGAATATCTTCTTCTGATGAAGTTAGCCGTCGAACAGGCGGCTAAGCGCGGCATCAAGCTCTGGTTCGCGGATGAAGCCAGCTACCCCAGCGGGTTCGCCGGCGGCTTGATCGGCAAGGAATACCCGCAACTCGGCATGCAGGGCATCGTCGCCGATGTCCGCGTCAGCGTCCTGCCCGGCCAGACGCTCGCCATGCCGCCGCCGCCGGGCACCCTCGGAATCTTCGCCCTGAAAACGTCCCCCGATCGGCAAGTGCAAGGCATCATTCCGATTCCGGTTCCCGCGAATGGCCAGCTCAAGTGGACGGTGCCGCATGAAGGCGCCACTCCGCGGGAGCCCCGTTACTTGTGGGAGGTGGTGTTCGTTCGGCACATCTATATCAGCTCGCCGACGCGCAACTCCAATCGCGAGGACGGGACTGTAGCCAAGGACAGCCTCTACACGCTGATCGACTACCTGGATCCGGAGGCCACCCGCGCCTTTCTCAAGACCACGCACGAGGCTTATAAGAAGGTGTTCGGCGACGAATTCGGCAAGACCGTTCTCGGCTTCTTCGGCGATGAGCCGGATTACACCGGATTCATTCCGTGGACTCCCAGGCTGCTGGAAGAGTTTCAGAAGCAGAAGGGTTACGATCTGAAGCCCTACATCCCGCAGTTCTTCACCGGCAGACTGACGGATGAGGCGCAGCGGGCCAGAGCCGACTACTACGACGTGTGGAGCGGCATCTTCCGCGGCAGCTTTTTCGGCGTGCAGGCGGACTGGTGCGCCCAGAACAACGTGGAGTATCTGGTTCACCTGAACCACGAAGAGACCATGATGGCGCTGGTTCGCAGCGAGGGCGATTACTTCCGCGACAACCGCTACGTGCAGGTGCCCGGCATCGATAATTTGAACCAGCTTGCGCCGGGCGCCATCCACACGCCGGACCGGACCTGGAACGTCAATAACAATTTTCCCAAGCTCGCCTCTTCGGCCGCGCACCTGTTCGGCAGGCCCCAGGTGTGGTCGGAGGAAGGCGGCGGACTGGGCATCGACGGCAAGTTCCAGTTGGATTTCCAACTCGTGAGGGGAGTGAACGCGCTGCAGATCCAGGTCCCGGGGGTGCGCGGCGGCCCCGGTCAGGCTGCGGGGATTCTCTCCTCGGGGGCGGACTGGCTGAAGGACCTCCCGGATGTGCCCGGCGGCCCGCCGCCACAGGCCTCCATGCTGGCGTGGTACACCAACCGGGGCGGCTACTTAATGGCCATTGGACGCCCGGCCGCGCAGGTGGGGCTGTATCATCCCACCAGCAGCATGTGGATGGGCGACCAGGCGGCCGACCGCAGCACCACCAAGCTCGGCTGGCAATTGTTCGAACACCAGGTGGACTGGGATTACTTCGACGAGCAATCGCTCAGCTCGGTGGCGACCATCGCGGATGGCGGCTTCAAGAATCTCAGCGGACAGGTTTACCGGGCCATCGTGGTTCCGTCCTCGATGGTGATCACGCAAACCGGTCTGGAACGTTTTCGGGCCTTCGTCAAGGCGGGCGGCAAGGTGATTTTCGTAGGCAAGACTCCCACCCTGGTGGTGGACAAGACGTTCCTGAATGCCAAGGGCCCGCCCGACCTGAGCTTCGCGACGCTGATCGAGCCCGCGGGCGACATCACCCCGCGGGTGCTGGCGGCGCTTCCCAAACCGGATGTGAAGCTGGATTCCGAGTTCCCGCGATTGACCTACACGCACCGGAGCTGGCGCGACGCGGAGATGTACTTCTTTTTCAATGAGAGCGACCAGGCGGAATCGCGCATGGCAACTATCGCCGGCCGCGGACAGGCGCAGGCCTGGGACCTGGGTACGGGCGAGATTCATGCTATCTCCGCCGCCACGGCGGAGGGCGATTCGGTGCGCTTTCCCCTGGTGCTCGGACCCTACGAAGCGAAGGTCGTGGTGGTCGGGCCGCTGCCCGGCGCGGTCGCTGTTGTGCGAGATTAGGACTACACGGTCATGAAGAGCTTCTTTCGAATCGCAGTACTCTCTTTCGCGTTGTTACACGCGGCCCGCGGCGAAAACCTGTTTGTCTATTTCGGGACCCATACGGCGGGTCCGGGCAAAGGATTTTCGCTGGCGCATTTCGATACCACCACTGGAGCGCTGAGCAAGCCGGAGTTCCTGCTGGAAGCGCCGGCGCCGGCGTATTTCATCATCGCGCCCGATGCGAAGCATCTCTATACCTGCAACTCGACCGGGTTTGTGAGCGCCTACGCCATCGATGATGCCACCGCGCGCCTGACGCTGCTCGACCAGGTGCCTTCCGGCGGCGGCGACCCGAGTTACATCAGCCTCGACCGCACCGGGCAATACGTCTTCGTGGCGAATTACGACGGCGGGAACTTCGCCGCATGGAGGCTCCGGCCGGATGGCGGCATCGGCGAGCGCACGGCGTTTGTGCAGCACACCGGACATGGCGTGAACCCGCAGCGGCAGTCGCACGCGTTCGCGCACTCCATCCACGTGGATCTCACCAACCGCTTCGTTTTGGTGGCCGACCTGGGGCTGGACAAGCTGTTCGTCTACAAGTTCGACGTCAAGACCGGGTCGGTCACTCCCAACGATCCGCCCTTTGCGACGGTGAAGCCCGGGTCGGGAGCGCGGCACATGGTTTTCTATCCCAACGGGCGTTGGGTGTACCTGATCACCGAGATGGGGAGCACCATCATTCAGTTCGAGTGGGATTCGACGCGCGGCACGCTGAAAGAGCTGCGGACGGTTTCGACGCTGCCCGCGGATTTCCACGGCAAGAGCGCGTGCTCCGAGATCACCATACATCCGAACGGCAAGTTCCTGTACGCGTCGAACCGGGGGCACGACAGCATCGCGGTGTTTGCCATCGACGCCACGAGCGGACGGCTGACGCCGGTCGAGTATGTTCCCTCGGGAGGGAAGACGCCGCGCAATTTCGCCCTGGATCGGGCGGGGCGCTGGATGATCGTGACGAACCACGACAGTAATAATGCAATGGTATTTCGCATCGACCAGGCTACCGGGAAACTGACGCCCGTGGGGAGCCCGGTGGAAGTGCCGTATCCGTTTTGTCCGCGGTTTTTGGAGCCGCGGTGAGGATAGCGGGGTTGACAGACGACAAAAGGCGATCGTCTGTCCTACGTGAGCGACAACCTTATGAAGAACATTCGTTGGCAGATCCTGGTGGCGGCGTTGCTCGTCATCGGAGCCGAGGCCCCGGCTAGCGGGGCCAAGCGTTTCACGATTACCAGCTTTGGCGCCACCGGCGACGGCAAGACATCCAATACGACGGCCCTCCAAGCGTTGATCGACAAGGTGGCGAAAGAGGGCGGAGGCACCGTCGTCGTGCCCGAAGGGACCTTCCTCACCGGCGCCCTGTTCTTCAAACAGGGAGTGAATCTGTACATCGAGAAGGGCGGCACGTTGAAGGGGACCACCGAGCAGAGCGACTATCCGCAGGTGAAAACGCGGTGGGAAGGCATCGAGCGGGAGTGGACCTCGGCGCTGCTGAACTTCACCGATATGACCGGCGTGGATGTCAGTGGCGAAGGCACCATCGACGGGTCCGGCGACCTGTGGCTCGAGCGAAGCGGGTTTGGGCGGGGACGCGGAGCGCCGGCGGCGCTGGGCCAGGGCCGGCAGCCACGGCCGCAGCCCGCCGCCGGACGCGGCGCCCCACCGCAGGGTGGTCCGCGGTTTGGACGGCCGCGCATGATCTGCTTCCAGAATTGCAAACGCGTGCGGATTACCCGCTTGCGATTGAAGCAGCAGGCCATCTGGTGCCTGCACATTCTGTATTCCCACGACGTGATCGTGGATGGCCTCGACATTCGGGCCGACCACAACATTCCCAGCTCGGATGGCATCGACATCGATTCTTCCAGCAAGGTGCGGGTGCGCAACGTGGATATCGACGTGGACGACGACTGCATCACGATCAAGTCCGGCAAGGACGCCGACGGCCTGCGCGTCAACCGGCCGTCGGAGGACATCATCGTCGAGAACAGCCGCATGCACTATGGGCAGGGCGGGGTGGCCATGGGCAGCGAGACATCGGGCGGCATCCGCAACGTCATCACGCGGCATTGCGTGATGGATTCCGACAACTGGGCACCCATCCGCTTTAAGACCCAGCCCAGCCGCGGCGGCGTGGTCGAGAACATTACCTACAGCGATATCGTGCTCAGGAATACTCGCGTGGCGTTTGAGTTCAACATGGAGTGGCGCATGGTGCCGCCCATCGCGCCGCCCGCGAAGGTGCTGCCGATCGTGCGCAACGTGACCATTCGCAACGTCACGGGGACGGTGAAAACCGTGGGTATCATGCACGGGTTGGCCGGCAGCCCGATCCAGAACGTGAAGTTCGAGAAGTGCAACATCACGGCCGACAGGGGCTTCGCGATCGAAAACGTGCGCAACGTGGATCTGTCGGGTTTGAAGCTCACGGTCAAGAACGGCGACCCGATTACGAAAAAGAACGTCGAATGAACCGGTCGAGGCGCGCTCTCGTCTTCGGCGGGTTGCTCCTTAGCCTTCCACTGTGTGCCTGGGGAGCCCCGGCGCCCGATTCCTTCCGCTTCGCGATTCTGGGCGACCGGACTGGAGAGGCCCAAAGGGGTGTCTACGAACAGGTGTGGAAGGAACTGGCGGCCGAAAACCCCGCGTTCGTGGCCGCTGTGGGTGACACCATCCAGGGGATGAACGACGCCACCGCGGAGGCGGAGTGGCTGCAAGTCAGCCGGCTTTTCCGGCTTTTCCGGCGCTATCCACTCTATCTCGCGCCCGGCAGCCACGACATCTGGTCTCCGGCATCGGAGCGGCTGTTCCAGCAGTACGCCGCGCACCCCCGGCACTACAGTTTCGATTACGGACGGGCGCATTTCACAATCCTCGACAATAGCCGGTCCGAGGAGTTGCCGGCCCAGGAACTGGTTTTCCTGGAAACGGACTTGAAAGCCCATGCCGGGCAGCCGGTGAAGACGATCGTTATGCACCGTCCATCCTGGCTGGTCGACGTGGCGCTCCGGAATCCAAACTTCGCGTTGCACCAGCTTGCCCGGCGGTACGGCGTCCAGTATGTGGTCGCCGGACATATTCACCAACTGCTGCGTCTCGAACTCGAAGGCGTTACGTACGTCTCCATGCCGAGCTCGGGCGGACAACTGCGATTGTCCGGACTCTACCAAGACGGTTGGTTCTTCGGACACGCATTGGTCGAAGTACACGCCCACAGCATCGACTTTCAGATCCGGGAAGCGGGTCCGCCGCACGGGCAGGGCCGCATGACGAAGCTATCGGAGTGGGGCATGGCCGGTCTGGTCGAGCGAGAGCCACGAGAGTCCGCGCCGGAGAAATCGAGAATCCCCGTTCCGCATGGCTCTTTTGGCCCATAGCAATGCGCCGGAATCTAGCGCAAAATGGGTGCAATGGGGTCTCCGGAAGCAGCCGAAGTCGTTCGGGCGGCGGAGCATTTGCTGTGGGTTTTGGCCCGCGCCGACGTCGAGGATCTTTCCGCCCCGCGGAGCGATCTGCTCCACAGGCTGGATGAACTGGAGCGCCGCGCGGCCGGTCTGAACATTCCCGATCTCTACCGCGAAGTGCTGCTTCGGTGCCAGGAGGCGAGCGTCGCCTAGCGCCCCGCCCAATACCGATGGCGGGCTTGCACCACGAGGCCCTTTTGCCTGACCGTAAGTTGGATGGTGCGAAACTCCGAGATCGTAATGGGCTTGTCCGACACGTAGCCCAGGTTGTACTGGTTGCGCAGTTCCTCCTGCAGAATATCGAACATCCGATCCACGGTTTGCTCCTTCGAGACTTCGAAAAAGCTGCCGCCGCTTTCGTTCGACATGCGCTGCAAGACGCGCTTGCCGTCGCGGCCTCCGAAAACGCCATAGGCGCCCGGGTCGGAGTACAGAATCGAATAGATGAGCGTGTCGGCGCGCTCGGCCGCCTCCACCGCATCCTGCAGAGTGCCGTAGCTGCCGAGGTCCACGCCATCGGAGAGCACGATCAGAGCTTTCCGGCCGCTCAGCTTCTTCATGACCTCATCGGACGCCTGGGCCACGGCATCGTAAAGCAGAGTGCCGCCGCCATGCTGCATTTGCAACTGGCGCTGGGTCTCGGTGTCCACGTAGGCCAGCGCATCGTCCAATTTGGCGACCGAGGAAGTGAGCGCCTGGCGCATCTGGACGGCGCTCGCGAACTGCATGATGAAAACCCGGTCTTTTTTTTCCCGGACCACCTGGTCCAGGAAGCGCAGACTGGCGCCGCGCTCGGCGTCCAGCACGCGCCGCTGGCTGCCGCTGGTGTCCACCAGCAGGCCGAGCATCAGCGGCAAGTCGCTCTCGCGCGCGAAATAGCGGATGGTCTGCGGGCGGCCGTCTTCGGACAACAAGAAATCGTCCTGCTTGAGATTGCCGGCCAGCGATCCGGTCCTGTTCCGCACCGTCGCCAGCACATTGACTACTTTCACATCCGCGGAAAAAACCGGCGCGTCCTGACCACGGGCAAACCGGACGCCGCACAGCGCCGCCGCGCACTCTATAACTTCGCGTCTGGAGAAGTAATCCCGCATGGGGTTGCGGCGTCCAAGGGCACTCACGGTTCCTCTACTTCTATTAGTTTATGGCATCCAGCCGCCGGGACTCGCTGGGGATGAAGAAGTGAGACAAGCGCGTACAATGGAAGCAGTCGATGTATAAGTGTATGGTGGGCGCCGGCCAGGAGGGGCGAACGAAAATCGCGTTGAAAAACCATCCGTTGCTGCGCGACGTTTTCGCGCTCCTGTCGCTTACGGCGTTCGGCCTCGCGATCGCGGGCTACCATCCGGGGTGCGAGGATGACGGCGTGTATCTCAGCGCCATCAAGCACGATCTGGCGCCCGCGCTGTACCCTCATGACGCGGATTTCTTCGCGCTCCAGTTGCAGGCCACCGTCTTCGACAAAGCGGTGGCCGGTTTGATCCACCTGTCGCATGTGCCCGCCGGGATCGTCATCCTGGCTCTGCATGCCCTGACCATCTTCTTCATACTCTGGGGATGTTTGCGGATCGGGCGCCGCTTGTTCCGCGAGACCTGGGCGCAGTGGTCCGGGGTCACGCTGGTAGCGGTGTTGCTGACCCTGCCCGTCGCGGGAACGGCCCTCTACCTGGTGGATCAGAATCTTCATCCCCGCGCCATGGCGACGGCTGCCATCCTGGCCGCCATCCTTGCCGTGCTCGATTGGAAATGGCTGCCGGCCGGCGCGTGGCTGGTTCTCGCGGTGGCGTTTCACCCCATGATGGCTTGTTACGGAATCTCTTTCTGCCTTCTCCTGGCATGGAAACCAGCGGCGGCGCCGGCCTGGCCCGCCGCTTTCGCGCTGATGCCTTTGAGCTGGGTTTTCGGCCCGGTATCCAAAGCCTGGTATGTAGCCGCCGATACGCGAGCCTACTACTTTCTCTCGCGCTGGGAGTGGTACGAGTGGCTGGGCGTCTTTGCTCCGCTGGCCTTCCTTTGGTGGTTTCGCCGCCTCGGGATACGCGACCGCAATCCCGTGCTGGCGCATCTGGCGACACGCCTGGCCGTCTACGGGGTCTTCCAGCTTGGCGTGGCCATCGTGCTGCTGGCTCCCCGGAACCTCGCCCGCCTGGAGTCCTTTCAACCCATGCGCTTTCTGCACTTGCTCTATCTGCTGTTCGTGCTGCTCGCGGGCGGACTGCTGGGGCAGAAACTGCAGCGCACCGGCCGGCTGCGCTGGGCGGTTCTGGTGCTGCCGCTTGCCGCGGTGATGTTTTTCGCGCAGCGTCAGACCTATTCCGCCTCCGCTCATCTCGAGTTTCCCGATACGGTCCCTTCCAACCGGTGGTTGCAAGCCTTCGATTGGATTCGCGAGAACACGCCCGTCACCAGCTTCTTCGCCATCGGCCCGGATTACATGGAACGGCCCGGCGAGGACTTTCACAGCTTTCGCGCGCTGGCCGAACGCAGCAGTCTGGCGGACGTCACCAAGGACGCCTCGGTCGTCACCCAAGTGCCCCGCCTGGCGCCGCTGTGGCTGGAGCAGGTGCAGGCGCAGTCGGGATGGGAGCACTTCGGGGCGCGGGATTTCCAGCGCCTGCACGCACGATTTGGAGTCGACTGGCTGGTGCTGGAGCAGCCGGGAGTCCTGGGTCTCGACTGTCCCTATCAGAACGACTCGCTCAGGGTCTGCCGCGTCGGTGGATCCCAGTAACCATGCCCGAACTCGCCGTCGTGATCCCGACATTCAACGAGATCGAGAACGTGCGGCCCGTCGCCGACGCGGTATTCTCCGCCCTCGAAGGCATCGACTGCGAGCTGATCTTCGTGGACGACGATTCCCCCGACGGCACTGCCCGCCAAGTGCTCGAGCTCTCTCGCGCCAACCCCCGCGTGCGCCTGGTGCACCGCATCAACCGCCGCGGCCTCTCTTCGGCCGTCGTCGAGGGCATGATGGCCAGCAACGCGCCCTACCTGGCGGCGATGGACGGCGACATGCAGCACGACGAAACCGTCCTGCCCGAGATGCTGCGGCGCCTGCGGACCGGCGACGTCGACCTGGTTGCCGGCACCCGCCACCGGGAGGGCGGCAGCACGGGAGATCTCTCATGGGCTCGCGGAGCTTTGAGCCAGTTGGGACGGCGCTTAAGCGCCCTGGTCTGCCACGCCGATGTCTCCGACCCCATGAGCGGCTTCTTCGCTTTGCGCCGCGACTACCTCGATGAAGTGGTCCGCCGCCTCAGTTGCGTGGGCTTCAAAATCCTGGTCGACCTGCTGGCCTCCTCCAAACGCCCGGTTCGCATCCAGGAAGTTGGTTACACGTTTCGCAAGCGCCTCCACGGGCAAAGCAAGCTCGACCTCGTCGTGGGGCTCGAATACCTGGAGCTGCTGTTGCACAAGCTGGTTGGCGAATGGATTCCGGTCCGCTACGCTCTGTTCGGCATGATCGGCGCCGTCGGCGTCGTCGCCCAGTTGGTGCTCATGGGGTTCTTGCTCTATTTCGGGCGTCTGACGTTCGATACGGCCCAGGTGACCTCCAGCCTGCTGGTGATCGGACTCAACTACGCCGGCGACAACCGGATCACTTTCCGCCACCGGCGCCTGCGCGGCTGGCACTGGCTCTCCGGTCTGGCCTTGTTCGCGCTGGCGTGCTCGCTGGGCCTCTATCTGAACCTGCGCGTGGCCAGCGGTCTCTCCGCAATGGGCGTGCGCTGGATGCTGGCCTCGCTGGCCGGCATTCTCATCGCTTCGGTCTGGAACTACAGCGTCGGCGCCATCTTGGTGTGGCACATCAACCGCCCTCCCGCCAACACCGCCGGCCGGCCCGTCCTTCGCCCATGAGAGGTGGTCCTAATCTTGGTATACGAGGCTGAAGCGGGACGCCCCTTAGAGGGCGACGCGGAGGATTCTGAGGGCTAGTGGCCCGATCTTGGTTTCGGCTTCCACCACCTTGCCCTAGCACCCTTGGCCGCAACCCCAGGGGATGCAGCCGAATATTTACCAGGGGCGGTCCTTGAGTAGTTGTAAAGCTTCAGTTCTTCTGCTCTCTCGCCCCGCGTTTCAGTGTTGAATATCCCAACTTGGCGTACTCCCAAGCGAGGTACGGCATGAATTCCAGAAGCGAAGCCTCCTGATTTGCGTACCGGAACGGCCTCGGGAACCGCGTAGCCCCTATAGTTTTTTCGTAGACGAACTTCAGCCAGAATTGCCCTATTTGGGATGGCGCACGAAGTAATAGTTGCTGCTTTAGTCGAGCCGGCATTACGTCACTGCGGTCTTGGCGTGCCCTCCCAGCGGAGGCTGCCTGATTTCATATCGACCAACCCTTTATTATAGGGATGTTCGGGTAATCTGTGGTTTTCGTGTTTACGTGGATGACCAGACAAACATCATGGATGTGCTCGGCCTCGTGTCTAGGCCGCAATAATCTGTCGGTAGTGACCGTTATGCCAGTCACCAGATCGTCATCTTCCAACAGGCAAAAAAACGGGTTCTCATCCGGAGCCGGCGAACATCCGCGTAGCTCTGAGCAGTTTTCTGGCATCCTTAAGGCATCTATGAGAACCTTAAGACGATTGTCAATATCGCCCCCGCTTCTTACCAAGTTTCCAGGAATATCACGACGTAGGAACAATATGTCAAGTGAACAAGTGAACCCATCCTCTTTCCGAATCAGCGGAAGGAATCGGTACCCGCATCGCTCATAGTCGCTGGCCTTCAAGTCCACAATCGAGCGCGGGATGTCGCCTTCGTTCTTGGTGAGTACCGGGTTTAGCTGTACGCTCAACCTGGGGTCATCCCTCCACAGCTCCTTTAATTGCCCGTGGAACTGCCTTCGGATGCGATGTTTCTCCTCTGCGCGGCCCTCTCTTCCACTCCCCGCCTTCAGTCCTCCCTGGTAAATCAGGCGAAATTCCAAGACCTCTCCTTCCGGCCCAGATGGCGATTCGGAGACGTACTCCTCAGTACAAGCAATAGAATAGCTCATATCGATGGGTGCGTCACCGATATTGTTGCCCTAATTTGGGTCCTGATCGTCCCGTTCCTTTTGCTGGTCCGGGACTATCCCAAGAGGCTCCAGGTACTCGAAGCGACCAGGCCCACACGCATAGAGCCCGCTGAAACGCTGAACGCAAGTCTTTTGCAAACAGTCTTCGAAAGTAACCTCACCATTTATCGTGAGAATCGTTCCCCGCTTAAACCGCTCCGCTTCGGCGTCATCTTCCAACTTCATCGGGATGTAAAAGGGGTACGCGTTGCTGCTCCTGCCTTTTCCGCTTGGTGGCAAGATCGCACGGGCGTCAACGGTAAACGTATCCCACTCATTCGCGCGGACGCTAACTTTCGTAACAATTCTCTGAATCGTCACGGGGAAAGCGGTATTATTGACGGCCTCAAACTTGAGATGAGCTACGGAAGTTGTTTTCAAAAGTTCAGGGCTCCCCACGCCCTTAGTTCCAACGTCCACCCACTGCTGCATACCAGCCGCTTGAATGGCGGCTTGTCCTTCCATCAATTTGGTTTGGCGCTCCATGTGGTCCCCTTGACGCTTTATAGCCCTAAGCGTTCTAAACAGGAGCAGCACCTGCAAGAGTCCAACTACTACCAAGAGGCCGCTGAAAGCCCAGATCCCCCAGTCTCTTGCTATCGTCACGGTGGGCAGTTTGCTGACGGCTACGGGATGCTCTGCATTGTCCTTTGCTTGCCCGTCTCCGGCTGCATCATGTTTTGGGGAGCGTGCCGCATTGAACGAGGGCGAAGGTTTAGCGGTTGGTTCGTTGTGGGGGCTGGCCTGGCGCTGGATGGCACTGCTTGCGCCAGTGGAGCTGTCGGCTGCCTGCCCTGGAACTGGCGGGGCTGCCTCACCGATCAACAAGAACACAGCGAGTATCGCCAGGCATTTCCACATGATCCAAAATTGTACCCCAAAAAACATGAAGGCCGGTGTTGAGATCCCGCTCACTTCTTCTTGTGGAAGACACCCTTCAGGTCGGGCCAGAACTCTTTCATCAGGTTGGTTCCGGCGCTGACGCCCACGCCCGCGGTGCCCCATTCGAAGATGGACTCCGCGTGGCGGAACTCGCGCGGACTCCACAGCGTGGCGATGGCCCAGCTTCCGTAAGCGTTGGCCGGCATGGATAGCGCCACCGTGCGGCTGCCATCGAATTTGCGCGCGGTCACCGTGTCCGTGACGACGTGGGCCGTGCGCTTGAAAAAGTTGCCCTGGCCCAGGCGGCGATACCGCGTGTCCTCGGGGTGGATGGCTTTGACGGCGTCCTCAATCAGAACTCCGACGACGAACTGGCCGTAGAGCGAGCCGAGGCGCTTTTCAAATCCCAATCGCTTCCTGCCCCACTCGCCGGGCCAATCGTGCACCTGCTGCAAGATGGCGCCCGGAACCGTCGCGGTCACAGCCTGCAAGCTAAACAGACGCTGGAGGATCGGCTTGTGGGGCGGCGTGGACGGCGTGGCTTTCGCGGCCGTATCGGCGGGTTTAGCTTCCGGCGCCCGATCCTGCGCGTGGCACACCACGGCCGCGGCCAACAAAAGCGCGCCGATGAACGTCTCAGAACTCAAAGCTGGCCCCAAAACGGAGACTTCTTCCGTTGTTCAGGGTGTTGGTGATGGTCCCGAAACTCGAATCCGTGAGCATATTATCCGGCGCGGCGAACTGCGCCGTGTTGAAGAGGTTAATGGACTCGGCCCGGATGGTCAATGGCTTCTCCTTCCACACCGGAAACTGCCGCGACAGCGAAGCGTTGACATTGCGGATGGGTCCCTTTCGAAACACGTTGCGGCCCAGGTTTCCCGCGGTCCTTCCCGGCTGGATGAACGCGAAGGCGGAGGCCGGCAGCAGCAGCCGGGAGGTGTCCGGGTTGCCGATGGTGCGGCCCAGGACGGCAAGGTTGACCAGGTCGGGCCGGTCCCAGGGCGTTCCGTCCACGTTGCCGAACCCGGGCGCGTCGGAGCCGGAGTATACGGTAAAGGGCGTCCCGCTCTTGAGCAATGCAATGGTCGAAACAGTCCAGCCTCCGGCCAGAGCGCGCACCCAGCGCTTGGCCGAAGCGGGTGAGCCAGTCTCATAGGAGACTCGCGCCCGGAATGAGTGTGGCTGGTCGAAATCGGAAAGGGCCTTCAGGTCTTTCTGCGTTTCAAACTCCCACTGGCTATCGGTCTGCTTCAGGGGTCCCTGATCGGCGAAGTCGGCGCCATCGTTCATGGACTTGCTGAACCAATACGAGGCATCGGCATGCAGGCCTTTCCAGCGTGGCAGGAAGAGGCTGGCCAGGGCGGCGTCGTACCAGGCATTCGCGCCGTTTCCGATGCTGCGAATCGAGCTGTCGCTCTGGTCGGGCCGCCGCTCATCGACGTTGTCCTCGGTCATCGTCATTCCCGGCACAATCAGCCCGCGGTTGAGGGACCTCATCATAATCAGCTTGAACGTGCGGCTGCCCGTGTAGCCCAGTTGCACGCGCCAGGATCCGCGCAACTCCCGCTCCCAACCGACGCTGTACTGGTGCGAATACGGCAGGACCGTGTTGGGGTCCAGAACCGTGAGAAACGGGCGCCCCTGGGCAGCGCCGGCGAAGGACGTGCCGCCGGCGGCCGTCAGGGCCTGGATCAGATTCGGCTGCTGGATCATGAGCACGTTGTTGGCCGGCGGGTTGGAGCGTATCCAGGCGTACGAGGACGGAAGGATGGGTCCGTACTGCAGGCCATAGCCCGCCCGCAACACGCCAGCCGCTCCGGGAAGGCGGTAAGCCAGACCCACTTGGGGAGCCAGGTTGTTGCAGTCGCATGCGTAAGGGATGGCGCCGGGATGGTTGACTTCATTGGGCGCCGGGCTGGGTTGGTAGCGCAGCCCATAACTCACGGTGAGATTCGAGCCCGCGCGCCAGGTATCGCCGGCATAGTAGGACATTTCCCAACTGCGAAATCCGGCCGACAGATCGCCGATGGATTCGACCATGGAATAGGGCAAGCCCAGCCGGAGGTTGGTGATGGCGTCGTTTTGCGAGTCGGCGATGAAAGCGATATCGGGGCGGCTGGAGTCGGACCGGTATCCGTTGTATTGACGCCGGGAAATTTCGAACCCGAAGACGAACGTGTGAGCGCCGTGCGCGTGGCGCACCTGTACTCCCTGGCGGAAGAGGTTATCGGCCCGGTAAGCAGGCACGTCGGGCGACGGGCCGAGCCCCTGCAAGCCGCCCACGTTGATGCTGGGGCCGAGGTTGTCCTTGGAGGGGGCCAACAGCGAGGTGGTGCGATCGAAGGCGACGGTGGCGCTGGTGGAAGTAGCGGAGGTCCAATCGCGGCGCCAGGTCACGCGGCCGTCGTTCGCAAAGCCCATGGTGTCGGGGTTCTGCCCCGCCACGAGTTGGAACGCGATCACCTTCTGGCCGAGGTAGCCGTACTGAAACATCAGGTTGTCGCGGCTCCCGATCCGCTGGTCGAAGTGCGTGTTCCAGATCTGCCCGTCCACGCGCTGGGGAGAATTGGTGTTCAACATCCGTGGATCGATGTCGGTGCGGTTGGGGATCTGATCCGGATAGGCGTTGAGAATGAGCTGGACATAGGCGCGCAGAGCCGGGTCGGTGGCCAGCGGGGTCCTTTCCGAGGGCAAAGGCACCAGAACGTTCCCGTTCACCATGCCGCGGGTCTTCTGCTGGCTGGTATCGAGCGTGAGGAAGGACCCGCGCCAGAGGGGCGCTTCCACCGCGAAGCCATACTGGTTATCGTGGGCCGGCTTCAGGCCTCCCACCTGAAAGAAGGCCCGGGCGCCGAAGACGCTGTTCGAATGGGACTCGTAAACCCTGCCATGCAGCGGGCGCCGAGCGCGCGGCGGAACGTGCAGCCCGATGGAGGATGCGACGCCGTATTCCGAGCCGAAGTAATCGAGGTCCGGCAGGAACTGGGGAATGACGGTGGCCGTGGTGCCAATCCGCACCAGCAGGTCCTTGAGGATATTCAGGTCCACCGGGGCGACCGCGACATTCTCATTGCGCTCGTTTTCTCCGGCCGCGGCGTCGGTCTGGGACACTTGCATTTCCGGGCTTCGCGCGGGGGGAGCGGAGGCAGTGTCTTCCGGGGAGGCCGGATTCGCGGTTGGGGCTTGGGCGGACGGGGCTGGCTGTTGCGGCGATTGGGCCGCCAGGGTGATCGGGAGGAAGGCGACAAGAGCAAGGGCAAGTAGTCCGCGGCGGCATAGGCGAAACCAAAGGCCGATTGCAAATCGGCCGCAGGATACAATCCTGCCCCACCGCCAGCGCCGTTGGAATGCTGCACCGGCGGCTTTCACTTCGCATCCGCCCAAGTGATGAGTCCAGGCAGGAACGCTTTGGGTTCGTCGGGGTGGAAGGGCAACACCCGAACCGTGTAGCCGTGCAGACCGCTCCGGCCGCAGGGCACGGCGGCCGCCTCGAAGATACAGAATCCTTCCGGGCTCTGTCCGGCCGGCTGCATGGGAATGGCCACGCCACCCGTGATTTCGCCGCCCGAGTCGAGCCGGCCCAGATAGAGTTCCACCGCGACCTCCTCACTAGGGATTGCCCCCAGCCGGATCCACGCCCGGACCTGGATCTGGCTGCCGACAGCCAGTTCCGTGGCCGCCAACCCGGCAATGCGCTCGACGCGGACCTGGGCCCAATTTGCCCGTATGCGCGAAACCCAGGCCGCCAGCGCCTCGGCGCGCGCCGATTTTTCCGCCGTCAACCGTTGGTATCTCTCGTGCGCCGCGACATAGCAATCGGCGGCGTACTGCTTGACCACACGCTGCATGTTGAACGACGGGCACAAATGGGAGATGGAACTCTTCATGTTGGCGATCCAGCGCCGCGGCAAGCCATCGGCCGCCCGATCGTAGAAAGCGGGAACGATATCGTGTTCCAGCAAGTCGTAGAGGGCGGCCGACTCCACCTGGTCCTGGTACTCGGCGGTGTCGTAGCTCTCGCCGCGTCCGATGGCCCACCCCACAAACCGATTCCCGGCAGCCGCCTCCCGCCAGGCTTCGTCCCACCAGCCATCCAGGATGCTCAGATTGATGGCGCCGTTGGGCAGCGCCTTCATGCCACTGGTTCCACTGGCCTCCTGGGGCCGCAGCGGCGTGTTGAGCCAGATGTCCGAGCCCTGCACGAGGCACCGCGCCATGGCTGTATCGTAGTCTTCGAGGAACACGATCCGGCGGCGGAACTCTTTCTGCTGGGCCAGTCTTATGATCTGCTGGATCAACCGCTTTCCGGCATCGTCGCGAGGATGGGCTTTGCCGGCAAACAGAATCTGCACGGGACGCTCGACATTATTGAGGATGCGCCCCAGGCGGTCGATGTCCCGCAGCACTAAAGTCGCCCGCTTGTAAGTGGCGAAGCGGCGCGCGAAGCCGATGGTCAGGGCATCCGGGTCGAGTACTTCGCCGGCGGCGTCGATGTCCGACTGCGGCGCGCCGCGGCGCTGGAGCTGCAACCGCAGATGCCGCCTGGCGAATGCCACCAGGCGCACCCGGCGGCGCTCGTGGGTTCGCCAGAGTTCCTCGGCCGGAATGCCCTCGACGCGCTGCCACAGTTTCGCATCGGCGTCCACCCGCCAGTTCGGCCCCAGGTACCGGTCATAGAGTTGGTTCATTTCGAGAGAAATCCAGGAGCGGAAATGAACGCCGTTGGTGACGTGGCCGATGGGGACCTCATCCTCCGGGACACCCGGCCAGATGGACTTCCACATCTTGCGGGAGACCTCTCCGTGCAGCTTGCTGACTCCGTTGCTGGAGGCCGCCATGCGCAGCGCCAGCACGGTCATGCAGAACTCTTCGGCGTCGTTGGCCGGATTCTGCCGGCCGAGCGCGAGGAACTCGCCGCGGCCGATCCCCAGCCGGTCGATGTAATCCCCGAAGTAACGGTCCATCAAGGAAGCGGGAAAGTAATCGTGGCCCGCCGGCACGGGTGTGTGGCCGGTGAAGATGAGGCCCGCGGACGCCTCCTCAAATGCCTCCTGAAACGAGAGCCCATGCTTCTCTTTCAACCTATGCACGCGTTCCAGCCCAAGGAATGCGGAGTGCCCCTCGTTCATGTGGTACACCGTCGGCTCGAGTCCCAGAGCCTCGAGGGCGCGATACCCGCCGATGCCGAGCAGGATCTCCTGTTTCAGCCGCATTTCGAGATCGCCGCCGTAAAGCTGGTCGGTGATGACGCGGTCCTCGGGGTGGTTGGCCGGAAGGTTGGAATCGAGCAGGAAAAGCGACACGCGGCCGACTTGCGCCCTCCACACCCGCGCCGTCACCGGACGGCCGGGATAGGCCACTTCCACCGTCACGGCGGTCCCGTCGGCGCGGCGTTCACGGGTGACGGGAAGGGTCTGAAAATCGTTGTCTTCGTATGATTCCTGCTGCCATCCGGCGGCATTGAGGTATTGACGAAAGTACCCTTGCTGGTACAGCAGGCCGACGCCCACCAGCGGCACACCCAGATTGCTGGCCGACTTCAGATGATCGCCGGCCAGCACGCCCAGCCCGCCCGCAAATATGTTCAGGCACTCGGTCAATCCGAATTCGGCCGAGAAGTAAGCCACCAGCAGGCCGTCCGTGCGAGCGTAGGCGCGGCGATACCAAGTGGATTCCGCCGAGAGGTAGGAAGCCAATTCCTTGACCAGGCGATCCAGTTGGGCCAGGAACGAATCGTCCTTAGCCGCGGCCTCCAGTTGCGCCTGGTCGATAGTCCCCAACATCAGCACGGGGTTGTGCCCGGTGGATTCCCAGAGGTCGGTATCCAGGCGGCGGAAGAGTTCGATGGTGTCGTGGTTCCAAGCCCAGCGCAGGTTGTAAGCCAGTTGACGCAGGCCTTCGAGCGCGGGCGGCAACGAAGGGATGACGTTGAATACGTGAACAGGCTTCATAGAGCAAGTATAAGAGGTTTCAGGCTCCGAATAGCGGATAAGGCCGTCAGAAAACTCGCATGTAGCGGGAGCAACTGCGCGATGGGGCTGCCGGGAACGGGGTTCCTCGGATGGGGTCGGGGGCCAGGGGCCGGGGGCCGGGTGACGCATCTTTCGCCGGTGAGTGGAGTTGTCAATCATGAGGTTTTAAGGCCATATGTTTCAGTGGGTTGCGGTGGCGGCTGGAGATTGGGCATCTGAACGGGTTTTTTCGCAAGATGCGTCACACGGACGGCCGATGATTCGGACACCGGAAACGGGCCGCTGCGGCTGCTCCAGGGAAGACACGGAACAAAGCCAATTTCGGATGGTAACCAAAGCGGATTCCCCCTATCCACAGTGCACGACGCGGGAGTAGGGCTAAATGCGTAAGCGATTGATTCGGCTAAGACAATGAGTTGTGATTGCGATTCGCGGGAGAGCCTGGAAACTCACCGTCTGAGGAGCTTATCCACCGCCTTGGCCAGTTTGCGGAACTCCTCGTGGGCAGGCGAATCCGGCGCGTACTCCGCCACCGTCAGTCCGCGGGCCACGGCCTCCGCCACCACCACGCGCTGCCCGATGCCCGGCAGAACCTTCCTTCCCATATCCTTTAGCGAGGATGCCAAACCCCGGCTGAGGTTGGTGGTCATGACAACCTTCGAAGGCACGAACCGGATGCGCGGCTTTTTCGAGCGCCGCTCCGCGCGCGCCTGGAGCCCCCAAGACAGTGCTTCCTTCAGCGCGAACAGATCGAGCGGCGACGGGCCGCACGGCAGAAGCAGGAGGTCTGCCGCGAGCGCCGCCTGATAGCCCACCTCCGGCATGCCCGGCGGCGTGTCAATCAGGACGATATCGGCGTCATTCTCGGCCTTATGCGCCCGCGACCGCAAGGTGTCGCCGCTGTCGGGCACTTTCTGGACGGAGCGCGCCAGCATCCCATCGCCTTGCGCCGCCCAGGCGACCAGGCTATGCTGCGGATCGGCGTCGAGCAGCGCCACGGTCCACCCCATAGCGGCAAACTCCGCCGCCAGGTTCCCGACGATGGTGGACTTACCGACCCCGCCCTTCCGGCCCGCGACGGCGATGATGGCCATAGAGAGTACTATACACGGAAATGCAGGGGCAGGGGCCCGGAGAGGGTGCGGGGGTTGGGGGTGGGGGATGGCGGGAGGGCGGAGCGCCCCGCGTTTATTGATAGTAAACGACGATGGTGATTGAAACGATCGACTGGACCGAATCGAAATCCAGGTTGGGCGCGGCGAAAGACTGTGGAAGCGACAACTGCGATACTTGCAGCAGCGGTGTCAGCGAGGGATCCACGTCGGGACTGGTGACGCTCGGGGGCAGATAAAGCAGAACCGTGGCGGGGATTGTAAACTGCCCGGCGGCGGCCGGCACCGAGCAGGTAAATTCCACAAAAATCGTCGGCGAGGAGTTGGGTGGGGCGGACCGGCCGCTGATCTGCACAAAGCTGTTGGCATTGCCATTGGACCAGGCAACCGTGAGACCGCCCGAGAGGCTCATCGTGCTTCGGTTCAGGGTGGTCCTTTGCGGCCAGGCCAACAATGGGCTCGCGAGCGTGAGGCCGGCTTGAAACGACCCGACATCGGCCCCACCGGTTCCATTGGCAAAGGTGTACTGGCCGCCGCCGCTTTCGGGGATGAACATCGGCTGGTTGTTGCCCCCGCCGATGATGCCGCTATAGGCGCCGGCGCTGTTCTGAAAGGGGATCAGTCCCGACGGGAACAGGTCGGAGCCGAACGCCGCAAGGCCATACACGACGGGGTTGCTCTGATATGAAATCGCGGCAGTAGTCCCACTGCCGCCGGCGATGTTGATGGCCGGGCCCGCGTCTAGCGGGGTGGACGGAAGATTGCCCCATGGGCTAGAGCCGTTCGAGCTGGCAGTCACCAGGCAACTGCCGATTGAGGGCCCCAGCACGCTGCTTACGAAATCCGCTGCCTTGACGTTGAGAAACGCCGCGGTGGCGCTGTCGCTCTCTTCAATGGATTGCGTTCCGGCAAACTGGGTATTCCCCTGCTTCTGGAGATCCAGCATCCCGATATTGAAAGCGTTCTTCGAAAGCAGTGTCTGCATTTGAGATGCGGTCACGCCCAGGGTGGGCTCGGAGCAGGTGCGGCCGCTGGCCGCCACGGGAAGCGTGGCGAAGTTGCTCACGATATTGCCGCTGCGAGTCACCACCGAGACCCAGCAGCCCGGCGAGACGCCTGCCGGCACGATGCCGATCACCTGGTCGAGACCGGGATACAGCGAGCGGCCATGATAGACCAGTTGCGCCGGCAATCCTCCGACCTCAATCGAAAACGGGATGTTCGTCAGGTCCGTGGGTGTTTGTATCACGTTCTCGGCGCCGGGCGACGGACCGACACCGGTCCCCCACAAGATGAAGTAGTCCCCCGGATTCAGCGCGTTGGTAAAACCGAGCTGGTTAAAATTGACGTTGAAGGCCGACGCGGGGCCGGTGCCCGCGTTATTCATCGTCAGAATTCCAAATGCGCTTTGCACCACGTGTATGGGCGCGGAAGAGCTGCTCACCCCGTTGTTGACGGTGATAATACCGTCGCCCACGGGCGTGGCCGATGGCAGAATCGCGCCGATCTGGTTGGGCGTCACGTAATACAGGAAGGCCTGTGTGACCGTGCCGTTTACGGTAATGCCGACTGTGACGCCCTGCAGCGAGGTGGAAAGAGGCACACTCTGCTGGTTGGTGCGGACATTCGCCAGATTGCTGCCGAAAATGTCGAAAATGGAGCCTTGGGCGATGCCGTAGTTGGGCAAGCCCGGCTGGATGTAGCTGTAGTTGTTGGCCAGACCGTCAATCACCGGCGGGGCCAGCGAAAGGACCACGGGCAGGTTCAGGTAGTTGCTGGGGCTATACCCATTGGGCGCCCCAACCTCGACCCAAAGGAGCGGATTTCCAGTCGCCGGTGAGGCCGGCACCGTAAAGGTGATTTCGTACAGGCCGACCTGCCCCGGTGCCAGTACCGCGGCGCCGCCTGGAATTGGCTGCTGGCCATTTAACATGACGTTGGTAGGCGTGGCGGTCGGCACGCCCGGTGGCGCGGGAGTTCCCGTCGGCACGACGGGATTGGTGGGACCCAGCCCGATCGCGGAGACCATGATAGTTTCGCCCGACGCGGCCGGATAACCCGCCGTCACAAATCTCCGCCTCACCACCTCAACCCATTGAAAAAGAGCGGCTTAAAATCTCATGATTATGAATTCCACATACCCGAACGAGATGCGTCACCCGGTTGCCCTGCTGGGCCGATCCGTGACCCACCGGCCGCCCCCGCCCCCCCATTCATCGTCTGTTCATCTCCCGATTTCTATACTGGAGCTTCCAATGCCGCACATTCCGTTGATTGTGGGGCTGGGTCTGGCCTTGTGCCAGGGCGCGTTGGCGCAAAACCCGCCCCCCGCTTCCCCCAACGCTCCCCTGCGTCTCACTCTCGCCGACGCCATGGAGCGCGCTCGCACCAACAGCCCCCAAATTCTCTCCGCCAACATCGCCGCGCTCATCGCCCGCGAGGATACCGTGCAGGCCAGGGCCGCTTTGCTGCCCAGCGTCAATTCCTTCAACCAGTACATCTACACCCAGTCCGGCGGCACGCCTTCCGGCGCGTTCGTATCCAACGACGGCGTCCACGTCTACAACAACCAGGCCATCGTGCACGGCGACATTTTCGATCTGGGCAAGCGCGCCGACTACCACAAGATGCAGGTGGCCGAAGCCGTGGCCCACGCCAAAGCGGAAATCGCCGAGCGCGGCCTGGTCTCGACCGTCACGGAGAGCTATTACGGCATGGTCTCGGCCACGCGCAAGTTCGCCAATGCCCAGCAGAGCCAGCACGAGGCCGAACAGTTCCTGGACATCACGCGCAAGCAGGAACGCGGCGGCGAAGTGGCGCACTCCGATTCCGTCAAAGCCGAGATCCAGCTTGTCCAGCGCCAGCGCGAAACCGAAGAATCGCAACTCACGCTGGACAAGGCCCGCATCGGCCTGGCTGTTCTCCTCTTTCCGGATTTCCGCCAGGATTTTACGGTGGTCGACGACCTCGATACGCCTCGTCCGCTGCCCGTCTTCAGCGCGATTCAGGCGCTGGCCGGCGAGAAAAGCCCCGATATCCGCGCGGCCCAGGCCGCCGTGGAGCAGCAGCGGTGGGAAATCAAATCGTCCCGCGCCGCCTTGCTGCCCACCCTCTCCGCCGATTACTTTTTCGGTATCAATGCCAACCAGTTCGCCATCAATAATCCCGAAGGCTACCGGAACATTGCCTCGGTGGTCCAGGCCCAGTTGAACATTCCCATCTGGACCTGGGGCGCGGCGCGCAGCCGCGTGAAACAGTCGGAGCTGCGCCTCCAGCAGGCCAAGAACGACCTCAGCCTCACCTATCGCCAGCTTCTCGCCAACCTTAACTCATTCTACCTGGAGGCGGTTGCCGCCAATTCGCAAATCGCTTCCCTCCGCCATTCCCTGGACCTTTCCGCCGAGAGCCTCAAGCTGACGCTGCTGCGCTACCAGGCCGGTGAAGTTTCGGTGCTCGAAGTGGTGGACGCGCAAACCACGCTGGTGGAGGCGCGCAACGCGTATGACGACGGCATGGTGCGCTACCGTGTCGCCCTGGCCGACCTGCAAACTCTCACGGGGGCGTTTTAGACCATGCGGAAAATCACAATCCTCATACTGACCTCCTGCCTGGCAGCCATGTCGGGCTGCTCCAGGAAGGAGGAAAACGAAGCCGAAGCGCCCGCGCCAGTCCAGGTCACGGCCGTGACCCAGGACACCATCCGACGCCTTGTCGCCGGCGACGGCATGCTCTTCCCGCGGGACCAGGCCAGCGTCATGCCCAAGATCGCCTCGCCGGTCGAGAAGTTCTACGTCAACCGCGGCGACCACGTCAAGCAGGGCCAACTCCTGGCCATGCTGGAAGACCGCGACCTCACCGCCCAAGCCGCCGAAGGCAAAGATGCCATGGACCAGGCGGAATCCAATCTGCGCACCACCTCGGGCGCGTCGGTTCCCGAATCGGTGGTCAAGGCGCAGACCGATGTGGATGCGGACCGCGAGGCCATGGATGCCGCCAAAAAGGTGTTCGACAGCCGCGCGGAGTTGTTCCAACAAGGTGCGCTGGCGCGGCGCCAGGTGGATGAAGCCCTGGTGAACTACACGCAAGCCAAGAGCCAGTTCGAAACCGCCCAGGAGCATCTGAAGGTGCTCCAAGCCGTCGCCAAAGAGGAGCAGATCAAGACCGCCTCCGCGCAGGTGGAAGCTGCCAAGGCGCATCGTCAATCTCTCGAAGCCCAGCTCAGTTATGCGCGGATCTTGAGCCCCATCGGCGGCGTGATTGCAGACCGGCCGCTCTACGCCGGTGAAATGGCCACCCCCGGCTCGCCGCTGCTCACCGTGATGGATATCTCGCGCGTGGTGGCCCGCGTCAGTGTTCCGCAGAGCCAGGCCGGCATGGTCAAGGTGGGCCAACCGGCAACCATCACTCAGGTGGATAGCGGCCAGGAGGAGCCCGGCAAAGTGATAGTGGTGAGCCCCGCCACGGACCCCGCCAGCACCACCGTGCAAATCTGGGTGGAGGCCGGGAATCCCGGCGAGCGGCTCAAGCCCGGAGCCAGCGTGCACGCGGTGATTATCACCGAGATGTTCAAGGCCGCGACGGTTGTGCCCATCACCGCCATTCTTCCGGGAGAAGAAAAAGGCACGGCTGTCCTGACGGTCAGCGCCGATTCCACCGCCCATAAGAAGCAGGTCGAGGTGGGTGTCCGCGAAGGCGACAAGGTGCAGATCCTGAGCGGCGTCAGGCCCGGTGAAGAAGTGGTGGTGGTGGGCGGCCTGGGCGTGGACGACAAGGCCAAGGTGAAGATCGTCAACACCACCGTCGAAGAAGATACGGACGAGGACGACAATCCCGCGCCGCCGGACACTAAGAAATGAGCGACCTTTCGACCCCTCCACCCGTCGCGCCCGCGGACGCGCCGCACTGGACCGCCCGCCACGGCAAGCCGATTGTCTTCGTCATTTTGACCATGGTGGCCGTGGGCATTTACCTGGCGCTCACCATCCCGATAGCTGTTTTCCCGGACACCGATTTCCCCCGCATTGTGATTGGCGTCGACAATGGCGTCTTTCCCATCGACCAGATGCTGGTCACGGTCACCAAGCCGCTCGAGGAGGCCGTCAACACCGTGCCCGGGCTCGATTACGTGTGGTCCATTACCAGCCGCGGCACCGCGGAAATCGACCTGTTCTTCACCTGGAAAGTGGACATGTACCGCACGCTGGAACTGGTCGATGCCGCCATCGCGCGCATCCAGCCCACGCTGCCGCCCACCGCCAAGATTGTCGCCAACCGCCTCACTTTCGCCGCCTTCCCCATCATGGGCTACAGCCTGACCTCCGATACGGTGCCGCAAACCCGCATCTGGGAGATGGCCACTTACGACATCAAACCGCGCCTCAACCGCCAGCCCGGCGTCTCGTCCATCGTGGTGCAGGGCGGCCAGGTTCCGGAATTCCAGGTCCAGCCCGACCCCGCCAAGCTGGTCCAGACCGGCGCCACCATCTCCAACATCCTGGATGCCATCGGCCGCAGCAACATGATCGATTCGCCGGGCCTGATCGAGACCAACCACCAACTGGTGCTGAGCCTGGTGAGCGGCCAGGCCCGCACCCCCGAAGAGATTGCCAACATCGTGGTCAAGACCACGCCCGCCGGCGCGCCCGTGCGCATCGGCGACATTGCCACCGTCGCTCCTTCGGTGATGCCCGTATACACCGTGGTCACCGCCAACGGCAAGCCCTCGGTGCTGCTCTCCGTCTACCGCCAGCCGGACGGCAACACCGTGCAGGTGGCCAATGCCATACATGCGGAGATCGATCAGATCCGCAAGACGCTGCCCAGAGGCGTCGAGCTGCGGCCCTTCTACGATCAATCGGAACTGGTCAACGATTCCATCCGCAGCGTGCGCGACGCCATCCTGATCGGCCTGGTCCTGGCCTCGCTCATCATGGTGCTGTTCCTGCGCGACTGGGGGACGTCGCTGGTGGCCGGCCTGGTGATTCCCGCCACCATCGCGCTGACCTTCATCGCCCTGCGCATCATGGGCGAAAGTTTCAATCTGATGACCCTGGGCGGTCTGGCCGCGGCCGTGGGACTGGTGATTGACGACGCCATCGTGGTGGTGGAGAACATCGTGATGCATCGCGATCGGGGCCAGTCGCGCGCCGAGGCCATCCGCAGCGCCATCCGCGAGATCCGCGTTCCGCTGGTCGGCTCTACCATCACCCCCATCGTGGTCTTCCTGCCGCTGATTTCCATCACCGGGGTGACGGGCGTATTCTTCCGCGCGCTGGCCGTCACGGTGGGCGTCGCGCTGCTCACTTCGCTCGCCTTGGCCCTGACCTGGACTCCCACCCTCAGCCACTACTTCATCCGCCAGCGCTCCGGCGCCCACGCCGGAGAGCACGGCAGCGTGCCGCGCTGGCTCATGAACCCCTACGAGCGCGTGCTGCGCGTGGCCCTCGAACATCCGCTGTTGCTGGCGGTTTTCTGCCTCCTGCTGGTCGGCGGCTCCTACGTTTGCTACCGCAATTGCGGCTCCGACCTGCTGCCCGCCATGGACGAAGGCGGCTTCATCATCGACTACATCATGCCCGCCGGCTCCTCGCTCGAAGAAACCAACCGCGTGGTCTCCCACGTGGAGCGGATCCTGCGCACCATCCCGGAGGTGGAAGGCACTTCGCGGCGCACCGGCCTGCAACTCGGCCTGGCCGCCGTCACCGAAGCCAACACCGGCGATATCTCGGTCAAGCTGAAGCGCGAGCGCAGCCGCAGCGGCGACCAGGTGATCGCCGACGTGCGCGCCAAGGTCACCAAAGCCGAACCGGTGCTGGACGTCGAGTTCCCGCAGTTGCTGCAAGACATGATCGGCGACCTGACCAGCGCGCCCGAACCCGTCGCCATCAAACTCTTCTCGCAGGATCCCGACTTGCTGCAGGCCTGGGCGCCCAAGATTGGCGACACCATCAAGAAGATCCCGGGAGTGGTGGACGTGCTCGACGGCATCGAAAACACCATCAGCGGCCCGGCCACGCTCTTCAACGTCGATCCATCGGTCACCGCGCGCGCCGGCTTCTCCCCCGAGGAGGTGGAACTGGATACCAGCGCCATTCTCCAGGGCGAGCCCGCCTCGCTCCCGGTAGTGCTCAACGACCGCGCTTATACCATTCGCGTCCGCTTTCCCGAGCAGACGCGCGCCTCCATGGACGCCATCCGGAATACGCTGCTGGTCAGTTCCACCGGCAAGACCGCCACTCTAGGCTCGCTGGCCAAACTGGTCGAGATCCCCGGTCAAACCGAAATCCGGCGCGAGAACCTGCAGCGCGATGTCACCGTGACCGCGCGCTTCGAAGGCATGAATTTGGGCGACGGCATGGCCAAGGTTCAGCAGGCCATCGCCGAGGCCAACCTGCCGCCCAGCATCCGCGTGCAGTACGGCGGCCAGTATGAGGAACAGCAGAAATCGTTCAAGGACCTGGCATTTGTCCTGCTGCTGGCCATCGTGCTGGTGTTCATCGTTCTGCTCTTCGAATTCGGCAATTTCGCCGCCCCCATTGCGGTGCTGGCCTCCGCGCTGCTCTCCACCTGCGGCGTGTTCCTGGCGCTGCTGGTCACCGGAACCACCTTCAACCTGTCGTCGTTCATGGGCCTCATCATGGTGGTCGGCATCGTGGCCAAGAATGGCATCCTGCTGCTGGACGCCGACCAGAAGTTCCGCGCGGCCGGCCTTCCGGCGGAAGAAAGCATGATGCGCGCCGGCGAGCGCCGCCTGCGTCCCATCATGATGACCGCGCTGGCCACCGTGGCCGGCATGCTTCCCCTCGCGCTCGCTCTGGGCGCCGGCTCTCAAATGTTGCAACCCCTGGCCATCGCGGTGATTGGTGGAATCCTGGCCTCGATGGTTCTCTCACTGGTGGTCACCCCGGCCGTTCGCTACTACATCGGAGGCCGGGACTAACGGAAAAGGAGTAACTCAATGAAAACGCTTCTGACAGCAGGTCTGTTAATAGCCACGGCGTTTGCCGCCGAAGGCTACAAGGTTCTCAATAAGATCAAAATCGGCGGCACCGGCGGATGGGACTATGTAGCTTTCGACAATGTCAACCGCCGGATCTACGCCTCGCACGGCACCTCCGTCGAGGTACTCGATCCCGATGCCGGCAAGGTGGTGGGGCAGATTCCCCAATTGCACGGCGTGCATGGCATCGCCATCGCGCCCGAGCTCAACAAGGGATTCATCAGCAACGGCCAATCCAACAGCGTCACGGTCTTCGATCTCAAGACCCTCGCCAAGCTCGGCGAGCCGGCCACCGGCCAGAACCCCGACGCCATTTGTTACGAGCCCAAGACCCAGCGGGTATTCACCTTCAACGGCCGCTCCAACGATTCCACCGCCATCAATGCCAAGAACAATGAGATTGTGGCCACCTTCCCGCTCGAAGGAAAGCCGGAATTCTGCGCCATGGATGGCGCCGGCAAGATTTACAACAACCTGGAAGACAAGAGCGAAGTGATCGAGATCGATGCCGCCAAGCCGGCCGTCACCCGGCGCATGTCACTGGCCCCCGCCGAGGGTCCCTCGGGCCTGGCCATCGATGTCAAGAATAAGAAGCTCTTCTCCGTGTGCGACAACAAGATGATGGCCGTGATAGACATTGCCACTATGAAAGTGATCGCCACGCCGGCCATCGGCACCGGTCCGGATGCCGCGGGCTTCGATCCTGGCCTCGGCCTGGCCTTCAGTTCCAATGGCGAGGGAACTCTGACTGTAGTCAAGTTAGTCGACGGCAAGTACGAAGCCGTGGATACCGTGACCACCGAGCGCGGCGCCCGCACCATGACAGTAGACCCGAAGCTACACCGCGTCTACTTACTGGCCGCCGAGTACGGCCCCGCGCCGGAAGCGAAAGAAGGAAAGAAAGGCCGCCCCCCGGTCCTCCCCGATTCCTTCCACGTGCTGGTGGTGGGGAAGTAAGTGCGAAGCGGCGGAGCGGCCTCTCCGACGCCACGCCGGCCGCTCCGTTTCCACAAGGGCTAATCGCGCTTCGGCTCGGCCACGGCTTGGTCCAGCAGGTCCTCGACCCCCAGCCGCTTCGAGAAATATCGGGAGGATGGCTTCGGCTTCGGGCAGTCCTCCCGCGCCTCCTTCATCCGCCCTCACTCTGCCCGCTGCGGTACTCGGAGATCGGAAGTTGGCGGCCTGTGATAAGATCCATGGAATCCGGGAGTCCAAAATGGAAATCCCGGGAAAGAAGGCTCCAGCCAGGTGTGGTTGGGGCTACAATTCAAGGTCGCGGGACAAGAAGAGATGAGGTGACTCATGAAGACACGAGGATTCTTCAAGATCGTGCTGGCGGCGATGGCCGTCAGTTTTTTTGCCTACAGTGGGAGCGCGCAACAAGTAAGCATGACGGTCGACGCGACCAAGACGGGTGCGCCCATCTCCCCATACATGTATGGGTTTTTCACGGAACTTCATGAGGCCAACAACGAGGGCGGATTTTGGGCCGAGATGCTCGGAGACCGCAAATTCTTCCATCCGGTGGACTCCAGCAAGGACCCCGAACCTGCCCCGGGGCGCAGGAGAAGGGCCACGGCGCCCAGGTTCAGGCCCCTGGGTCCGGACGAGTTCGTAGCGATGGACCGGCAGAAGGTCTACGTGGGCGAGCACAGCCCCATGGTGAAGCTGGAGGCCGCCACGCCGCATGGGATTCAGGAGGCGGGCCTGGGGCTCCGCAAAGGGAGGAAGTACTCCGGCCGGGTGATCCTGGCGGCCGATCCGGGGGCGGAAGTGAACGTCAGCCTCGTCTGGGGGCCCAATCCGGGCGACCGGCAGACCATCCCCATCCAGCCGCTCCGAACCGAATACGCCAAGTTTCCCCTGAGCTTCACGGCCGGGGCGGACAGCGCTGACGCGCGCCTCGAAATCGTGGGAACCGGGAAAGGGACGTTCCACATCGGCGCCGTGTCGCTGATGCCGGCGGACAACCTGTACGGCTATCGCGCCGATCTGATCGCGGAGATGAGGAAGATCGGGCCGACGATGTTCCGCTGGCCGGGCGGGAATATGGTCTCCTCCTGGGACTGGCGGGATTCCATCGGCGATCCCGACAAACGGCCCCCGCGCCTCAACCCCGCCTGGGGCGAAGTGCAGCAGAACGACCTGGGGATCGACGACTACATGGTTCTCAACAAGCTGCTCAACCTGGAACCGTACATTTGCGTGAATGCCGGTTTCGGCGACGCGCATTCGGCCGCTGAAGAGGTGGAGTACGTCAGCGGTTCGGTGAATACGCCGATGGGCAAGTGGCGGGCCGCCAATGGCCATCCGGAGCCTTACAAGGTGACCTGGTGGAACGTCGGCAATGAGATGTGGAACACACAGCAAATGGGCTTCATGGCCGCCGATCAGTACTGGATCAAGCACAACATGTTCGTGCAGGCGATGCGGCGGGTGGACCCGAAGATCAAAATCGTGACGTCGGGGGCGTCGTTCGTGGAGACCAGCCAGAGCCACGCGGCGCTGGCCATCACGGGAAAGCATATGGCCGCAATCGGCGGGCCGGCGGACTTTACTTTCGCCCTGCTGGCCCACTCCTCGGATTACTTCGACGCGGCCGCCGAACACATCTATCCCTCCCCGGCGGACCAGGCCTTCGACGTCGAAAAACAGGACTACGTGAAGGTGGAGGAACCCCTGGTTGGTTACGCCCGCAAGATCGCCAATGGCGTCCGCTGCGTGGTGGAGGCCTGGGCGGAGTACCAGCGGCGATTCCCGGCTCTCAAGATGGATCGATACCCGGTGGCGCTCGATGAATGGGTCTCCGAATGGATCGGAGAACGCGGAACGAATCCCCCCGGCAATTCGATGTTTGCGCCCCTGGCCTGCTCCCAGGCGATGCATGAGATGTTCCGGCACTCGAACATGTTCATCATTTCGGCGTACACCGGGGCGTCCTCACTGCTGGCCATCGACAAGACCGATGCGACGGTGCGGCCGATCGGGCTGATGTTCGAGATGTACCGGCGGCATTTCGGGACCATTCCGGTGGAGGTGGCGGGGAACTCTCCGCAGCACGAGGTGAAGGGCACCGTCTGGGTGGACAAGCCCAAGGTCTCCTCGGGCAGCGATACCTATCCGCTGGATGCCGCGGCCGCGATGACGGCCGACAGGAAGGCCCTGACCGTGGCGATCGTGAATCCGACCGAATCCGAGCAGCAGATCGATGTCGCGCTCAAGGGCGTGACGGTTCAGGAAAAGGGCCGATTGTGGCGAATCGCCGGCGCGGACCTGACCGCCGACAATCAGCCCGGCAAGCCGCTGGTGGTGGACATTGTGGAGAGTCCACTGACGGGAGTGCCCGGCCGGCTGACGGTTCCCAAGCTCAGCATGAGCATCTACGAGTTACCGCTCCGGTAGCCACGGGTTTCCGGCTTTCGGCGCGAGGGGCAGAAGGAGGCGGAAGGTGGCGCCTTCGCCGGAAGGTCTACCAGGGCTAATCGAGCTTCGACTCGGCCACGGCCTTATCCAGCAGGTCCTCGACCCCCAGCCGCGCGGCCCACGTGCGCAGGTAAGCCGCATCGAGATCGGGGGCCACGGCGAGGATGCCTGCGATGTCGCTCCATTGACGCTCGGAAACTTCGCCGCCCAGGCGGTACCACTGCAGCTTCGCCAGCAGAATATCCTCGGCGCTCGCCACCGGACACGGGATTCCTCCAGCGCCCAGCGGAATAACCGTGGCCCGTTCCAACTGTGCTTCATGAAACTCATCCGTGGCAGGGAAGATGTCGACTTTCTGCGCGAAACGGATGTGAATCACATTGAAGGAGCGGCCCGCCTGAATGGCTCGCCGAATCATTTCGGAATCGGCATACCACTCCGGGCCCAGCGCCGCGGCCAGGGCGTCCGCCTGCGCCGCCTTGATTGCCGCAACCAGGTCCACATCCAGGGTGGACCGCCAGATGCCGCGCGCGGACGAAGCGACGGAGCCGCCAACCACGTAGCGGATCCCGAGCCGTTCGAGCGCGGCTTTGATCAGGCTAAGAGATTCGGTGAGCGGATCCATCGTCGGGAAGCTCGTCGCCATAGACCCTGCAAAACAGTTTGGCGCCCAGGCGGCGCCGGGCGCTCCGCAGGAAAATCTCACGCTCACTCGCCTGCGGATAGGCCTGGCGAAGACCTGACTCGCCGGCGAGGCGAATCATTTCCGACCATTCCAGCGTGCGCCGCAGTTTCTCCTCGGGCGGCATTTTGCGCAGAAGGCCGATCAGGATCTTCCACGCTTCCGGCGATGTGTCGGCGGGGCGCATATCTACATGATAGCCGTCGGCGGCGCCGGCTCGTCCGGACTGCCCGCGTTGCGCAGCGGCACCTGGATCATGTAGATCGCCAGGATCGCCAGCACGCCGAAGCCCAGCAGCGCGGGCGGCGATTTGAAGATCTCCGGCAGCTTGATGTCCCGCAGAACGAACAACGCAATCAGCAGGCCGGTGAGCGCTTCACCGGCGATCAGGCCCGAGGCCGTCAGCACGCCGGCGTTCTCCACGCGCGCCTTCTGAGCGTCGTTGAACCCGCGGCGGTCGCGGAGCTTGTCCGTGGCCCAGCGGACGACTCCCCCGAGGAAGATCGCGAACGTGGTTTCGAGCGGCAAGTACATCCCCACCGCGAACAGCATGGGGCTGCGCACCTGCAACATGATCAGCGCAAAGCCCATGAAGATGCCCACCACCACCAGCGGCCACGCCATGTTGCCGCCCACAATCCCTTGCGCCAGCGCGGCCATCAGGCCCGCTTGCGGCGCCGACAACTTGGGGTCGCCAAAACCCGTGCCGCCGCCCTTGATGTTGGCGATGTGCAGCCACAGCAGCGGGAAATAGAGCACCGCGCTGGCCACGATGATTCCCAGGATGTCGCCGATCTGCATGTACTTGGGCGTGCCGCCGAGGATGTGGCCCACCTTGAGGTCCTGGAGCATTTCGCCCGCCACCGCGGAGGAGACGCAGACCACCGCCGCCACCCCCAGCACGGCGGCCACGCCGGACATGCCCGACACGCCGATGGAAACCATCAGCAGCGCCGCCACGATCAGGGTCGTTAGCGTGAGGCCCGATACCGGGTTGTTGGACGAGCCGATCAATCCCACCAGGTTGCCCGACACGGCGGCGAAGAAGAATCCCAGAATGATCATCACCACGGCCGCCACGATGGCCCCGGGGAGCGTGCCGGCAAAATAGAAGTACAGCGCGATCATGCACAGGAACGTCACGCCCAGTCCCGCGAATACCACCTTGGCGTTGAGATCGCGCTGGGTGCGCAGCGTGGATTCGGCCTGCGATCCCGATTTCTTCAGGTCGGAAACGGCCCGCTTCATACCGATGGCGAGGCTCGAGCGCATGCGGAACAGCGTATAACATGCGCCCACGAACATGCCGCCCACGGCGATGGGCCGCACGATGAACTTCCAGACCGCCAGGTTCATCGCGCCCCAGGACGATTCGGACCCCGGCGGCAGCAGGTCCTTGAGCTGCGGGCCGAGAAAGTAAATCAGCAGCGGCACCAGCAGGCCCCACGCCACCACTCCCCCGGAAAAGTTCAGCGAGGCGAGTTGCGGGCCGATGATGTATCCCACGCCGAGGTAAGCCGGGCTGACGGCCGGAGCCGAGATCGTGCTGAAGCCGCCCGCGCTCACCGCCGGCGCGGTGGCGCCGGCGCCGAGTCTTACTTTGCTGAGGCCCAGGGTGCCGATCCGGACCATGAAATCGCGGCTCTGGTCGTAGAGCTTCATGGCCCCCAGAAAATAGAGGACCGCGCCGAAGCCCATCGCCTGGAACAGCAGCACCGCGGCCTTGCTGCCCTGCTGGCCGGCCTTGTGGATCTCCGAGGCGGCCACCGATTCGGGGAACGGCAGGTCCGGATCTTCCACCATCACGCGGCGCAACAGCGTCACGAACAGGATTCCGAGGATGCCGCCCACCACCATCAGCAGGCTCGATTTCCAGTAGGCCTCCCTGGTATCGAAGGACTTCCACGCGCCCGAGAGCACGAACGCCGGGATGGTGAAGACGGCGCCCGCGGCCACCGATTCGCCGATCGAGCCCACGGTTCGCGCGATGTTCTCTTCCAGCAGCGAACCGCCCATCAGCCGCAGCAGCGCCATGCCGATCACCGCCGCCGGGTAGGTGGCGGCGATCGTCATGCCGGCCTTCAATCCCAGGTACGCATTGGCGGCGCCCAGGACGGCGGTCATTACCAGGCCCAGCAAAACCGCGCGGAAGGTGAACTCGCGCTGGTCGGTCTTATCCGGCACGTAGGACCGGAATTTCTTTTCCGATTCGGGAGGGGTCATTGTAACCTCGACCTCACTTTATCACTCAACGCCTTGCCGTCCACGGTCTTGCCTTTGAGCCTGGCTTGCGCGGCCTTCATCACCATGCCCATCTGCTTGGGCGAAGTCGCGCCGGTCTCGGCCAGGGCTTCGGCGACGGCGGCCTCGATCTCCCGCTCCGTAGCAGCCGCGGGCAGGTAGGTTTCGATCAGCGCGCGCTCGGCCTCTTCCTTTTCCGCCTGCTCCGCGCGGCCGGCCTTGCGGAAGGCCTCGGCGGCCTCGGTGCGCTGTTTGATCAATGTTTTCAGGACCTGCATCTCGGCCGCTTGGTCCACCGGCTGGGGCGAATCCACCTTTTGTTTCATGAGCGCGGCCTTGATCATGCGAAGCGCGCCGAGCCGCGCCTCGTCCCGGCTTTTCATGGCCGCCACCATGGCTTGCGAAACCTGTTCGATTAAGGGCATAATGTCTGATATTCTAGTGGACTAACCACCACAATGTACATCCGCAAGCAACGATTATTAACGCCGGGACCGACGCCTCTCTATCCGCCGGCCCTCCACGCCATGATGGCGTCCGACATTCATCACCGCACGGAGGACTTCCGCAAGGTCTATCGCTCGTGCCTGGCGGACCTCAAGGAGGTGATCGGAACCCCCTACGACCTCCTCATGTTCGCGGCCTCGGGCACCGGCGCCATGGATGCGGCCGTCTCCAACCTGTTTTCCAAGGGCGACAAGGTGATTGTCTGCTCGGCCGGAAAATTCGGCGAGCGCTGGGCCGAGATCGCCAAGGCTTACGGGCTGGACGCCACCGTCCTGACCGCGCCCTATGGCGAGGTGGTGACTCCCCAGCGGGTGGAAGCCGCGCTGGCCCAGGAGCCTGCCGTCAAGGGCGTTTTTGTGCAGGCTTCGGAAACCTCGACCGGCGCCATGCACGACGTGGAAGCCATGGGCCGCGCCATTTCCAAGACCGGCGCGATTTTCGTGGTGGATGCCATCACCGGCTTCGGCACCATGCCGCTGGACATTGGCGGCTGGGGACTGGACGTGACCATCGGCGGCTCGCAGAAGGCGTTCATGATTCCGCCGGGGCTGGCGTTTATGTCCGTCAGCCCGAAAGCCTGGAAGCTCGCCGAAACCGCCACCCTGCCGCACTACTACTTCAATCTCAAGAAGGAAAAGAAAAGCGGCGACGCGGGCGAATCGAGCTGGACGCCTTCCACTTCCCTGATTCTGGCGCTGGCCGAGGCGCTGCGCTACGTCAAGCAGATCGGCATGCCGCACCTCATCGAGAACGCCCAGTTGCTGGCCCGGGCCACGCGCGCCGCGGTCGAAGCGCTGGGTCTGGAACTGTGGGCGCCGGGTTCGCCGGGCTCCTCGGTGACCGCCGTGAAGGCGCCGGCGGGCATGGATTCCGGCGTCATCGTCAAGGAATTCCGCACCCGCTTCGGAGCCATCATCGCCAACGGCCAGGGCACCATGAAGGGCCAGATCTTCCGCATCGCCCACCTGGGCTATTTCGATTTCGCGGATCTGTTTGGCGTGGTCGCCGGACTGGAGATCATTCTCGACGCCAACGGACATTCCGTGCAGTATGGAACCGGCGTCGCCGCCGTCGAAGAGATCTACGCGCACGCCGCCGTCGAATCTCAAACCGTAAAGGCATAATCGAACAACCATGAATATTCTCATTGCCGAGCCCCTCGCCGCGGCCGGGATCGAGTTATTTCGATCCCAGCCCGGTTGGAACGTCATCGTTTCCAATCCCAAGGAATATGCCCAGTACCTGCCAGAAGCCGACGCGCTCCTGGTGCGTAGCGCCGTGCAAGTGAATGCCGCGGTGCTGGAACAGGCACCCAAACTGCGCGTGATCGGGCGCGCCGGCGTGGGGGTGGATAACGTCGATCTGGACGCCGCCACCGAAGCCGGCGTGCTGGTGATGAACACGCCCGGCGGCAACGCCGTCTCGGTGGCCGAGCACACGCTGGCGCTGATGCTCGCCATGGCGCGCCGCATCCCGCAGGCCAGCGTCTCTACAAGGGCCGGCAAGTGGGAAAAGAAAAAGCTCATGGGCCGCGAGCTGCGCGGCAAGACGCTGGGCATCATCGGTCTCGGCAGCATCGGCCGCGAGGTGGTCAAGCGGGCGAAGGCCTTCGAGATGCGCATCGTGGCGCACGATCCCTACGTGACTTCCAAGCTGGCGCAGGACCTGGCCGTCGAATTGGTGAGCTTGCCGGACCTGTACGCCGCCAGCGACTACATCTCGCTGCACGTGGCCACGACGCCCGAAACCCTGGGCATCCTCTCGCACGAGGCCTTCCGCCAGATGAAACCGGGCGTGCGCATCGTCAACTGCGCGCGCGGCGAGCTGGTGGACGAGGCGGCGCTGCTGGAAGCCGTTCAATCCGGCAAGGTTGCCGGTGTGGCCATGGACGTGTACTCCGCCGAGCCGCCGCCCGCCGGATTCCCGCTATTCACGTTCGACGCCGTGTTCGCCACGCCGCACATTGGCGGCTCCACCGAGGAGGCGCAGGAGATCGTGGGGGTGCGCATCGCCGAGCAGGTGGTGGAATACCTGCAGAACGGCGTGGCCATCAACGCGGTCAATATGCCCTCGCTCTCGCCGGAGCAATACCACGCTCTGGGTCCCTACATCGCGCTGGCCCAGGGGCTGGGCGAATTCGCCTCATACATCGCCACCGGCAACCCGCGCACCGTGCGGCTGACTTATTTCGGCAAGATCGGCGACGGCAACACCAGCCTGTTGCGCAACGCCGGCCTGGCCGGATTGCTGACCCGCTCGAGCACGCGCAAGGCCAACCTGGTCAATGCCGGGCAGATGGCCGAGCACCGCGGGTGGAACGTGGCGGAGGCGCACGAGAAGCGCTCCATTCACACCGATTCCATCCGCCTCGAGGTGGAGACCGACGCGGGCGTCACGGTGGTGGAAGGCGTGGTGCTGCTCGACAAGCCGCGCCTGATCCAGGTGGATGGCATCCATTGCGAAATCACGCTTTCGGGCTTCCTGATCTACATGCGGAACCAGGACGTGCCCGGCGTAATCGGCCACGTGGGAACGGTGTTGGGCCGCAACAAAATCAACATCGCGAATTTCTCGTTGGGGCGGAGGGATGCCCCGACCGCCGCCGGCGAACCGCTAGAGGCGGTAGCGCTGGTTTCGACCGACGAGCTGGTGCCGGAATCGGTGCTGGCGCAATTGCGGGACCACCCGGCGGTGAAGTTCGCGCGGTCGGTGGAGTTCAGGACGTAACGGCAACGTATCACACCTCCTCAAATCCAGGACGGTTTTGTGGGGCGGGCCCCCGGGCCCGCTGCCGACCCCCTGGTCGGCCTGCTCGGACCCCCGAGGAGCCGGACCGGAGTTCCGGCAAGGCCGAGGGCATCCGCCCCACATTTGGCTGCTGCCTGTCAAGCCTCGCCAAAGCTAGGGCCGCGCGGGCACAGAGGAAGCTGTGTGAAGAAGGCTAAGACGCTAGCCGCGGACGAAGTTCGGCCCGAATACCGGCGCTCGGATTTCGGGAAACTGGTCCGCGGGAAGTATGTCGCGCGACTACAGGCGAGCTGGAACGTTGTCATCCTCGACCCGGAGGTAGCCGGGTTGTTTCCGAACGCGGCGGCGCGCCCCTACACGCCCCAGCCGAATTGATCTATCGAAGTTTGACTCTTCGCCTTCCTTCGGCTACACCCCGACGGTCTGGGCGTGTTCCCTCAACTTGACGACTCGTGGGGGTTGCCGGACCGGAGCCGATTTATGGGTACTAATCCGGAGCGGGACTTCTCCGAGTCCGACGATGCGTCCAAGTGACGAGTCTTACCGCCGACTGTCAACCGCGGCTGAGCACGTCTCCACGAAGGAACGGCTGACTCCATCGGCCCGTTCGTGACCATCAGGTGCCCTCCAAAAGCCGTTCAGAGCAGCCTTCCGGCGCATTACTTCATGGAATCGGATCTTGCGCAGGTCAAGATCGTCGTCTCCGGCCTCGCGAAAATGGCCCGGTCGGCGTCTCCCGCTTTCCTATTCGTGACGGAGGATCGTGATAGGGTCGACTCGCGTTGCAGTTCGAGCCGGAAGATAGCAGGCGGCCAACGCTGCAACCAGTAGCAGCGCGGCAACGCCGGCATACGTCGCGAAGTCCATCGGCTGGGTCTCGAAAAGCATCTTTTGGATGGATCGCGTCAACGCCAGCGCGACCCCCATTCCGAGCGCGATACCGACGAGCGCCACCGCTCCCCCCTCGGCTACAATGCGCTGCGTGACGTCCTCGGCGCGCGCTCCCAGCGCCATCCGGATCGCGATCTCTTGCGTGCGCTGGAGGACCGAATACGAAGTCACTCCGTAGACTCCAATTACCGCCAGGATCAGCGCGAGCAGGCCGAACATCCCGAACAGGCTTGTGTGGAATCTCGGCAGAGCCGCCGAATCGAAGAGCGACTGCTCCAGGCTCTTGACGTCCGTAATGATCGCCGCCTTGTCCGCTGACCGGACAACACGCCCGATCGGGGAGGCCAAGGACATTGGGTCCGCGGAGGTTCGGGCAATTACCTGCCACGAGCGGCTCCCCTCGATGCCAAAAGGTGTGTAATAGGGCGGACCCGAGTGGAATCGGGCGACGGCCCGATCGCGTGTGTCATTCACCACGCCGGCGATATCCACCCAGACGGGCCGGCCGCCAGCGTCTTTGTGCGCACTGAAGCGCTTCCCCAGAGGATCTCCCCCGATGTACCTGTCCGCAAATTCCTTGCTGACGATGGCCACGTCTTTCCGATCCGTGGTCACGAAATCGCGGCCTCGCAGAAGGCGGATTCCAGCCGCCTGAAAGAAGCCCGGAGTGGACGCTCTCTCCACGCCATCGAAGGGCCGCTCGTCTTGCGAACCTTCGAGCAGGATCCCGGAACGCCAGCTCATACCTCCTTCCAGGGGTCCGCCAAAGGAGAGCGCGGCGCGCTCGACGCCCGGCAACGAGTTGATTCCCGCGAGTATGGTTTGTGTGGTCAACCCGCAAGCCGGCCGGCAGGATGACTCGCTCAGTTCCACATTCATCGTGAGCGCGTGGTCCGCGCGCACCCCGGTATCCACGCGCATCAGCCGGTAGAAACTGCGCCCCATGAGCGCGCCTCCTACCACCAGCACGGCGGCAAGCGCGATTTCCACGATCAGGAGGCAGTTTCGTGAGAAACGCCGCTTGTGGGCCGCCGCGCCTATGAACATGGCGCTCAGACCGCCCTCGAGAACATCGCCCCTGCGGCTGACCGACGCCTGCAGCGCTGGAAACACGCCGAACAAGATCGCCGAGAAAACCGAAATCGCGAATGTGAACCATAGGACGTTCGGATCGAGTCGCATGCGATCCAGCCGGGGCGTGCCCGAAGGCGCGATTGCGCGCAGAATGCGGATTCCCCAGACCGACAGCAGCAATCCGAGCGCGCCACCCGACAAGGCCAGCACGAGGCTCTCCGAGAGTAGCTGCCGGACAAGCCTCGAACGGCTCGCACCCAGCGCCTTGCGAATGGCCAGTTCCCTATGGCGCGACGAAGCCCTGGCGATCAGGAGCGCACTGAGGTTCACGCTTGCCAGCAGCAGCACGAGCGCGACGGCGCCTTGAAGGATAAGGAGGCCCTTTCGCACGTCCGGTTCGACGAAGATCCCGGGCGTTTTCGCGACCAGCGCCACGTGTTCAGTGCCCTTCGGAAACCTCTCCGCCAGGCGTGGGGAAATCATCCCGATTTGGGCTCTTGCCACGGGCAGGGCTACTCCCTCCTTCACCCGCCCAATGACCATGCTGTTCCGCCGGTTCGGCCGGGTATCTGTCAGGGGAGTCCAAAGTCCCTCCTCCTTGGCGCTCGCCCAGCTAACTCCCAGCTCAAACCTGTCCGGCATAACGCCGACGATGGAATAGTGAACCTTGTCGGCCACAATATCGCGTCCTACCACTCTCTGGTCTCTACCGAAACCATCCCTCCAAAGGCCGTAACTCAGGACGGCGACCGGGGCGCTTCCCGCCTGCGCGTCCGACGGAGCGAGGAATCTCCCGAGCAGGGGTTTTACATCCAGCATGGGAAAGAAGTCGCCTGAGACCTGCGAGGACCAGCGGCGCATCGGGAGCCCGTCCCCAATGGTCAGGGTCGAGTAAAGGTCGTCGGCGACAGCGATTCGCTGGAAGGCCGGGCACTGTTCCTGAATGGCGTGAACCTCGGCGAGGGTAATTCCCCAGGCGACCTGCTCCCGCTCGATGGTGAGAAGCCGGGAGGAGTGTGCATAAGGCAGATGCTCAATGAGGATTCCATTGATCGCCGAGAAGATGGAAACGTTGGCGCCGATTCCAAGAGCCAAGGTGAGGAGGGCGACGGCGGTGAAGCCTGGAGATCTGCGCATATAGCGGAGGCCGTAGCGAATGTCCCGGAAGAAGGTTTGAACAAACGTCATGGCTTGCTCCGCGCGGTGATCTTCTTTGACCGCCTCGACCGATCCAAACTTCAGAGCGGCCCGTCGGCGCGCCTCGGCCGGAGACAACCCGGCGCGAAGATTCTCAGCCGTCTGCAAGGCGAGGTGTTGTTCGATCTCCTCCCGCAAGCGTTCCTCATAATCGTTACGCCCGGCGATGGTGTTGCGCACGCGGAGGAGGAACCGCCGAAGCCAGCTCATGACAGGTCCTCCGCTTTCGCAGCAAAAAACCTTCCGATGATGGTCGCGGTTTGCTCCCAGTGACGGGCCTCGGCGCGCAGCCGCTTTCGTCCGGCCCGGGTCATGCGATAGTAGCGAGCCCGCCGGTTGTTTTCGGATGCGCGTAACTCCGACGCGATCGTTCCCTCCTGCTCCAGCTTCAATAACACCGGATAGAGCGTGCCTTGATTCACGGCGAGAAGATCCCCGCTGATCTGCTCGATGCGGCGGGCGATCCCGTAGCCGTGCAGCGGCTCCAGGACTTCGAGGGTCTTGAGGACCATGAGCGCTAACGTGCCCTGCGGCACGTCGGATTTTGGCATGCAATCCTCCTTTTTGGGTTTCCAACAGGAAGGATACCACATCAGGGCAGCGACCTGTTGGTTTCCCAGTGAACTGTCTTGCCAAGCGCTATTCTTTGGCAAACCGTAGTCGAGCCGGGTATAACTGCTTCGACAACCAGCTCGGCGCGCCGCTCCGATTCGTTTAGTCTCGGCAGCTTGCACGACTCCCATCGTCATCGTCTCAATTGGGAGTACCGGCCGCTGTCGAAGCCACACGACCAAGAGACGCCCAAGCCGCTGAAGTGACTGGCTGCACCGAGGCGTTGCCGATATTAGGACCGAGAAACGCCCTCGGGACCGTTTATGTATTCCACTAGGACGAGAGTCGCCAAGCTGCCGATTTGACTCGCCGGCTGGCAAAGTGGGACTTCCCTCGCTGCGGTTTGGTCTTCACGCTGGCCGCGACCTGCTACGCCGCGTCCTCAAATCCGACAACGATCCGCTTGCCGAGCGCTGCCAGCGCGGCTTGAATGTTCTCGGGCTTTGTGGAGTGCTTGGGGTCGAGCATCCGGCGGACAACGGTTTCGCTGACGCCAAGCCGCTTCGCCAATTCCGTATTTCGCATCCCGCCTTCGCGCATGGCCAGATAGAGGGCAAGCTTCGGCGCCAGGTAGAGGGGAACGCCGATCGGATATTGGCCGCGCTTCAATTTGGAAGGGGCCGGAATTGCGTCGCCGCGGACGATCCGTCCGGCAAGGGCTTCGGCCAGGCAGTCGGCGGCCTGCACCAGCGTGTCTTCGAGATCGTCTCCCCCAGTTAGAGCTTCGGGCAGATCCTGGAACCGGACGTGAAAGCCTCTGCCATTCTCCTCGCGTAGAAAACTGGCGGGATAGGCGGCGGTGAACATTACAGATCCTCCTTGCGAATGCCGAGTTGCTTGTACATGTCGGACAGCAAGCCGGGGCCGAGTTCCTTCTTGAGATCCTTCACGACAGTGAAGCGCGCGCCAACGTAGAGTGTGCCATGGCTGCCCGACCCACGTTCCGGAACCCAGCGGCACGCGAGTTTGTTCCGCCTGGCGAAGGCTCTCGCCTTGCGAAGAAATTCGCTGCCCTTCATATCTCAATCATCGAACACTTCTGTTCGATTCGCAAATACTGCGTAATCGAGCCGCGGGGGTAAGAACCGCGGCAAACGTGCACCACCGGCATTCCGTATGCATTCTCGGAAGCGTGCCGGGATGCAAGACCTGGAAGACCGATCCAAGACCGCCACGGTGTAGCGGTTTTGCCTGCGCGGCGAGCTAGTGGACGAGGCGGCGCTGCTCGAAGCCGTTCAATCCGGCAAGGTTGCCGGTGTGGCCATGGACGTGTACTCCGCCGAGCCGCCGCCCGCCGGATTCCCGCTATTCACGTTCGACGCCGTGTTCGCCACGCCGCACATCGGCGGCTCCACCGAGGAGGCGCAGGAGATCGTGGGGGTGCGCATCGCCGAGCAGGTGGTGGAATACCTGCAAAACGGCGTGGCCATCAACGCGGTCAATATGCCCTCGCTTTCGCCGGAGCAGTACCACGCCCTGGGTCCCTACATCGCGCTGGCCCAGGGGCTGGGCGAATTCGCCTCATACATCGCCACCGGCAACCCGCGCACCGTGCGGCTGACCTATTTCGGCAAGATCGGCGACGGCAACACCCGCCTGTTGCGCAACGCCGGCCTGGCCGGTTTGCTGACCCGCTCGAGCACGCGGAAGGCCAACCTGGTCAATGCCGGGCAGATGGCCGAGCACCGCGGGTGGAACGTGGCGGAGGCGCACGAGAAGCGCTCCATTCACACCGATTCCATCCGCCTCGAGGTGGAGACCGACGCGGGCGTCACGGTGGTGGAAGGCGTGGTGCTGCTCGACAAACCGCGCCTGATCCAGGTGGATGGCATCCATTGCGAAATCACGCTGGCCGGCTTCCTGATCTACATGCGGAACCAGGACGTGCCCGGCGTAATCGGCCACGTGGGGACGGTGTTGGGCCGCAACAAAATCAACATCGCGAATTTCTCGTTGGGGCGGAGGGATGCCCCGACCGCCGCCGGCGAACCGCTAGAGGCGGTAGCGCTGGTTTCGACCGACGAGCTGGTGCCGGAATCGGTGCTGGCGCAATTGCGGGACCACCCGGCGGTGAAGTTCGCGCGGTCGGTGGAGTTTAGGGCGTAGGGGCAACGTGGGACAGACCATCGCCTTAGCTCAGGGGGAAGATCCGTCCGAACATCCGCTGCCGTAGTAGCATAAGGCAGTGAAGGCCAAAGTTCCGGCTGTCATTTGCTTCGCCGTGTTCTTATACTTCTGCTGGATGGTCCAGCGCAGCCGCATTTCTCACGTCCCGCCGGATACGACCGATAAGGTCGAAGTCACGGTCCACGGGCCGGACGGAGAAATTATCAAGCCGATCGCGCGGGCGGTCCGGTGAATGCGGCCTATTTCGCCGCGGCGTTGAGCAGGCCGCGCACGCGCAGCCAGTCCGCCAGGCGCGCCGGCCAGGAGGAGAGCGCTTCGTCCGTCGCGGCGAGGCCGACGCCGTGCGGGCCGCGCTCGTAAATGTGCATCTCGGCGGGGACCCCGGCTTTGCGCAGCGCCATGTAGAATTGCACGCTGTTTTCCACCGGCACGGTGGGGTCCGAGGTGGTGTGGAACAAGAACGTGGGCGGCGTCTGCGGCGTCACCTGCAATTCGTTGGAGAGGTTCTCGACCAGCTTGGGATCGGGATTATCGCCCAGCAGCATTTCGCGCGAACCGCGATGCGCGAACTGGCCGAACGTGACCACCGGGTAGCACAGCACCAGGAAATCGGGACGGCTGCTCACGCGGTCGATGGGGTCCGCGGCAGTCGCGTTACCGGCGTCGAAATGCGTGCCGGCCGTGGAGGCCAGGTGGCCGCCGGCCGAGAAGCCCATGATGCCGATGCGGTCCGGCAGCACCCGGAGCTCGGCGGCCTTGTAGCGGACGGTGCGGATGGCGCGCTGCGCGTCGCCCAGTTCCACAGGGTGGTGATATTTCGGTCCCAGCCGGTATTTCAACACGAAGGCCGCGACCCCGATGGAATTCAGCCAGCGCGCCACCTGGTCGCCTTCCTTGTCCATCGACAGGTGGGAATAGCCGCCGCCGGGGCACACGATCACCGCCGTGCCGGTCCCGCGGCCCTGCGGCACGAGATACGGCGCGAGCGTGGGCTGGTCTTCGTCCTGAGTGCCCAGGGCGCCGGGCGCGGCGCCGGGCCACAACGGGTCGGCTTTCGGCATATTGGGCGGCGCCTGGGCAACCAGCGCGCCCACCGTCAAGATTAATGCAAGCGGAATGCGGCTCATGAGTCGATTATGGCGCGGTTCCAGTGATTACCGCGCCCCCTATCGGTTAGAATGGCACAACCAGCCAAAATGTCCGACATACACATCAGACCGGGCGTGGAAGACGATATCCCGGTCATTCTGGCGCTCATCCACGGGCTTGCCGAGTATGAGAAAGCGCGCCCCGAAGAGGTGCCCGTCAACCAGGAGGTTCTGCGCGAGTCGCTGTTTGGCGCCAAGCCCGCCGGCGAAGTGCTGTTGGCGGAGGTCGAGGGCGAGACCGCCGGATTGGCCCTCTTTTTTCACAACTTCTCCACCTGGCAAGGCCGGCGGGGGTTATATCTGGAGGATTTGTTCGTCCGCCCCGCGATGTGCGGCCGCGGCATCGGCAAGGCGCTGCTGGGCGAACTGGCGCGCATCGCCACGGAGCGCGGCTGCGCCCGGATGGAATGGGCCGTGCTCGACTGGAACACGCCCGCCATCGAGTTTTACAGGAGCCTGGGCGCGGTCCCCCTGGACGAGTGGACCATTTTCCGGCTCACCGGGCCGGCCATCGACCGGTTGGCGGAGCGAGAGTAAGAAGAATTTAGCCACGGATGAACACGGATAAACACGGATAAGACAAGAACAAGAAATCCAAGAATCTTGTCTTAGGATTTTTGCTTATCCGTGTTCATCCGTGTTCATCCGTGGCCATTTGGTTTTAGGTTTTGGGTTCTACGGCAACGCCGCCGCCTTCGCGCTGCCGTAGTAGAGGCCATTAAACAGCAGCTTGTAGGTGCCGTGCGGCTGGTCGCGGAAATTCACTTCCGGACCCAGCAGCACCAGCTTGCCTTTGCCCACGGAGGCCTCGGCCACCGCCGTTCCCCCATCGAGATACTGCTGGCCCCAGGCCCAGCCGCTGTCCAGAACCTCCGAACCGGAGAACCAGGCCACCGCCGCGGTGTGCTTCAACTCGGGGTCTGGCTCCAGGCGGAACACCGGGCTGCTGTCGAAGAAAACATCCACCTGCGCCGGCATGCCGTACGCCAAGGGGTTGGTGTTGTCGACGTTGGCCCTGAGCAGCGATCCCGGAATATAGAACTTCTCGCGCGGCAGCGGGCGGTCCTTGCCGTCCGGGCCTTCCTCCGCGAGGTAGTTCTTCACGGGAATGCCGAACCACTCTGCCAAGCTGGTGGAGCTTCCAATGGTCACGATGGACCCGCCCGACTCGACGAATTTCTTGAGCTGCGGACCGGTCTTGTCTTCCGTGATTCTGTCGCCGCCACCACCGCCGCCGCGGCGGATGGCCCCATCGGTCAACACCAGGACATCGAACTTACTTTTCAAGCCGCCGGCATCGAGCGCCGGCGGGTAGACCACCTCGAAGGGAAACTCGTACTGCTCGAAGAGCCAGCGCGTCCAGCCGGAAGGCATGGAGCCGCCATACTGGTCGCACAGGCCGATGCGGATGGGCTGGAGCTTCAGCGCCTCGCCGGCGGGCGCTTTGGCCACGGCATCGACGGGTACTCCGAGATCCTTCGCGCCGCGCTCGAGTATGGGGCGCGTGGCTGCCGAAGCCGGAATCCAGATGGCGCCCGTGCCCAGATCCCGGCCGCCGGCCATCTCCCGCTTCTTCAGCCAGTACACGCCGGCGCCGGCCTTCAACAGCCTGTTGATCAGCACGAAGGAGTTGTTGATGCGGTGGCTGATCAGGTAACCGGCCGGGTTCGAAGGCCCTCTAACTGAGCTGGCCGGCGCGGGCAGAAGCCCGTCGATCTTCGTGAACGGACCGTCGAAGCCCTCGCTGACGCGATCGAACTCGACGCCCATCTGCAACGCCAGCGTCCAGCCGGTGATGTCGTACGGGGGATTGGGAGGGCCGCCGGGATACGCAAAATCGTTGGGATGGTCCTGCGGCTCGAACATATCCATGACGTGCGGGCGGAATGCCTGCGCGGTCTTCACCACGTACGACCCGGCGGGATAGCTCTTGCCGGCCACCTGGAATGCGGAAGTGGCTCTCAGCACTGTGATGCCGGTCTTGAGAAGAGCGTTGACGAACTCGGTGGCGGTGGCGAAATCAGCCTGGTCCGACGGAATGATGTAACCGCGCGGATCGCGCATCTTGGGATCGTGCAGGACGGTGTTGTAAAGTTCCATGGGAACCGGGCGGTCGTTAGATCCGCCGCCAGCCGCTGCTTCCAGCGCGGCAATGCGCTTGGGCGTGACCGTCCAGTAATCCTTGCCGCCCTTCTCGATCGAATTCATTCCCATGCGCCAGATGTTGAACAGGAACGTCTCGCGATAGCGGGACGCCACGTCGAGCATGGCCCGGTTATTCGAGATCTCGTACTCGATGGATTGCCGGTAGTGCCATAGTTGGGGGACCACCGGCATGGGCCAGTCCCCTTGCGGCAACTGCTTGCCCGGCACCAACGGGATGGTCATCGGCGTAGGACTGCCGATGATCTCCGTGAGGATGCCGATCATGTTGTGGAAGTAAGTGATGGTGCGCAGGCCGCCGTTCCACCACGTCGAGTAATTGGCTCCGCTGCGCATGGCGCTGCCGCCCTTGCCTTCCGCCACCAGGCGGCTGTGCATGGCCGTGCCCACCAGCTCGATTCCCAGCGGAATCAGCGGATCGAAGTTGTAGTTGAACGGGTCGCGGAAGGGCGGCATGAAAACCACCGCGCCGGCCGGTCCCGTCTGGTGGTGGTTGTACATGATCTGCGGAAACCACTCCAGAAAAAGCTGACGGTTCATGTTGGTGGTCTCCGGCATGTTGGACATGTAGAAGTCGCGGTTGTCGTCGTGGCCGATGTACTTGGCCCACAGCCTGGGCAGGCCGCCCATGGTGCGCCGGAGCGGGTCCTTCAGAGGCGCGTCCGGATTCTCCGATCCGCGCATGTACCAGTTGGCGACCAGTTCCTGGCCGTCTGGGTTGGCCGGCACCGACAGCAGAATCACGTCGTTGAGAAATCGCATGGTCTCCGGATCAGTGCGGACCGCCATCTGGTAGACCATCTCCATGAGCTGCTGCGAGCCCACGGTCTCGCTGGCGTGCAGCCCGCCATCGATCCACACCACGGCTTTGCCCTCGCGGGCCAGCGCGCGGGCCTGATCTTCCGTGATCCCCTCGGCCAGCGCCAGCCGGCGGGAGATCTCCTTGTAATGATCGAGGCGCTTCATGTTCTCGGGCGAAGTGATAATCGCCATGTACTGGCGCCGGCCCTCGGCCGTGGGGCCGATGTCCACCAGCTTCATGCGATCGGACTCGGCGGCGAGTTTCTTCCACCAGGCCTCGAGCTGGCTGTAGTTGGCCACCTGGTAATCGTCGCCCAGGTTGAACCCCAGCGCTTCTTGGGGAGTAGTCATCTTGGGTGTGGTCTGGCCCGCCAACGCCGCCACGAAAATCAGTGCCGCCAACGTGTGCATCGGTCGCGACTTCATGAGGTTGAGTTTAGCCTGCTTCAGGTGGGGCATGCTTTAGCTTGCCCTTCGATTCGTCCCAGACACGAATATTCGGGTCCGGTGGTATCATTCATAGGAATCACGGCGAAAGGACGGAATCGATGAATCAAAGCGCGACCGGAATCTTGCTGCTCATCCTGGCCGGAGCGATGAATGGCAGCTTCACCCTGCCCATGAAGTTCACCAAAAAGTGGGCGTGGGAGAATACCTGGCTGGCGTGGACCATCTTCGCGCTCTGCATCTTCCCCACCGTGCTGGCGCTGCTCACGGTGCCGTCTCTGGGCCAGGTTTATTCCGCCGCGGGCTCGGGACCGATCGCCATCGCGGCCGGCTGCGGCGCCGGGTGGGGAGTTTCGCAGGTGTTCTTCGGCTTGGCGGTGGATGCCGTGGGAATTGCCCTGGCCTTCTCCGTCATCCTGGGCATCTCGGCTGCGGTGGGCGCGCTCATCCCGCTCTTCGCCGGGGCCACAGCGTTCACCTCGCAGGGCATCGCGGTCATGGGAGGCGTGGCGCTGGTGATCGCCGGCGTGCTGGTCTGCGCCAAAGCCGGCCGCGCCCGCGAAGCCGCGCTGGGCCGGGGTCCCACGGGGAAGCCCTCGGTCGGGAAGGGGCTGGTGTTTTGCACGATTAGCGGTTTGGGATCGGCGCTGGTCGGATTGGGCTTGCAATATGGCGGCCGTCTGGCGGATGTGGCCAAAGCCGCCGGCGCCTCCGAGACCTGGAAGAACAACGCCACCTGGCTGCCGCTGATGTGCGCGGGCGCCGTTCCCAATCTCATCTATTGCATCTACCTGATGTCCAAGAACAGAACCGGCAACCGCCTGGGCTTGGGCGGGACCGGCGGCTACTGGTTTCTGGCCGCCATCATGGCCGTATGCTGGTTCGGCAGCACGGTGATGTACGGCGTGTCGAAGAACATATTGGGCACGGTGGTGGCGTGGCCCGCGTTCATGTCGCTGATTGTCATCACGGCCATGGTCCTGGGAGTGGTCACGGGCGAATGGAAGGGCAGCGGCAAGAAACCGCTGCAAGTGATGTTCGCCGGCCTCGCCGTGCTGGTGCTTTCCATTGTGGTGCTTTCGTTGGCGACATCCTGAGGAGAAGCCATGACGATTGGCGTAGATATCGGCGGCACCAAAGTGGCCGCCGGGCTGGTGGATTCGAGCGGGGAGATCTCCCACAAGACGCGCGCGCCGATGGTGGCCACGGGCGACGCGGCCACGGGCTTTGCGGCCGTGAAGGCTGCCGTGGATGCCGTCTTCTCCGAATTCCCCGAGGCGCGCGGCGCGGTAACGGGGATTGGACTCTGCTCGCCCGGCCCGCTCGACCCCAAGACCGGGGTGGTGCTCAATCCGCCCAACGTGCCCTGCTGGCGCAACTACCCTCTGGCCGCCGAAGTGGAGCGGGTATTCGGCGTTCCCGCGCGCGTCGATAACGACGCCAACGCCGCCGGCCTGGCGGAAGCGCTGTGGGGCGCGGGCGCCGGATACACCAACGTTTTTTACGCCACGCTCGGCACGGGCATCGGCACGGGAATCGTCATCGACAGGAAGATCTACCACGGCCGCACGGGAAGCGCCGCCGAGGGCGGGCACATGACCATCGACTATCACGGACCCCAGTGCCCATGCGGCAAGCGCGGTTGTATCGAGACGCTGGCCTCCGGTCCGAACATCGCGCGGAGGGCGCAGGCCAGGCTCACCCCCACCTCGCGCATCGTGCAACTGGCCGGGAGCCTGGAGCAGGTCCGCTCCGAACACGTGGGCCAGGCCTTTCGCGAGGGCGATGCGGTGGCCACCGAGGTTCTTACCGAGACCGCTCACCTGCTGACCGTGTGGCTCGGCAACATCGTGGATCTTCTGGAGCCGGACGTCATCGTGGTAGGCGGCGGCGTAGCCGAGCTGATGAGATCGTTCTTCGACGGCATCTCGAAGAACCTGCCGCACTGGTCCATCAATCAGCGCGCCGGCGAGATTCCGCTGCTGATGGCCCGATACGGCGCCGACGCCGGCATCGCGGGCGCCGGCGCGCTGTGCCGGCCGGCGACATGAACCGCAGGCAACCCCTTCGTTCGGTGGCGGCGCTGCCTGCGGCGGGGGCATTCGCGGCAGCGAGGTGGGGGCCGCGGACATTCGGAAGTACAGGGCGGGATGAAAGCTAGAACCCATCGCATAGACCCTCCCCGCGGAATTTCGTGCCACTATAAAGGAGGTGACTCCCCCATGATAGAAGTGAAACAGGCTGTTCAGATCGCCAAGGAAAGGGCGGCGGATATGCTCAATCAAGCCTCATTCAACTTGGAGGAGATTGAGAGGGACTCCTACAGAGGCCGTGAAGTCTGGAGCATCACGCTCAGCAGCCCGTGGTAAAAGTCGGGCCGTCGCGAATTGAAAGTTGTCATCACAAAGTACTTTACAGTGGCAGGATCCCGCCGTATAATTGAACTTCTCCCCACACCAAACCTGGAACTCCGATTATGTCGATGGGCACCCGCCTACACCGCCAGAGGCAGGAAGACCTCTGGATCAGCCACAACGAATTGCCGCAAGGTCCCGCGCACCCGTTCTACCAGCGCCTCGGTGAACTCCTCGAAGGCGAGAAGTTCGATGAGTTCGCCGAGAAGGCGTGCGCGAAATTCTACGCCTCCCGCAACGGCCGGCCTTCGTTGGCGCCGGGGATCTACTTCCGCCTACTGCTGCTGGGCTATTTCGAGGGGATGGACTCGGAACGCGGCATCGCCTGGCGGGCGGCGGACTCGCTGGGGTTGCGACGTTTTCTGGGAATCGCGCTGGATGAGAAGGCGCCGGATCACTCGACGATCTCCCGGACGCGCCGGTTGATCGGCGTGGAGACGCACCGCCAGGTGTTCTTCTGGGTGCTGGGTCTGCTGGCGGATCGGGGCCTGTTGAAGGGGAAGCGGATCGGCATCGATGCCACTACCCTGGAAGCCAATGCCGCGCTGCGCTCGATTGTGCGGCGGGATAACGGCGAGAGCTACGAGGAGTTTCTGACGGGGCTGGCCAAGGAGTCCGGGATTGAGACGCCCACGCGGGAAGATCTGGGGCGAGTGGACCGCAAGCGGAAGAAGAAGAAGACGAGCAACCGGGAGCGGGTGAATCCGCACGACCGTGACGCCCGCATCGCCAAGATGAAGGATGGGCGGACCCACCTGGCCCACAAAGCCGAGCACGCGGTGGACATGGAGACGGGAGCGGTGGTGGCGGTGACGCTGCAGGAAGCGCACCTGGGTGACACCACGACGGTGAAAGAGACGCTGGCACAGGCGGGGGAGACGGTCGCGCAGTTGATCGAGCGGGAAGTCGAGACGGCGCCCGCCGAGGAGCCGAAGGTGAACCTGAAAGGCGTCGAAGAGTTGGTGGCCGACAAGGGATACCACAGTGGCCCGGTGTTGGAAGAGACGAAGGCCGTTGGCGTCCGGACCTACATTCCCGAGAGGCAGCAGCAGGGACGGCGGCATTGGTCGGGTAAGGAAGGGCAGCAGCGAGCGGTCTACGAGAACCGCCGGCGCGTTCAGCGTGCCAAAGGGAAGCAACTGTGGCGCCAGCGCGGGGAACTGATCGAACGAAGCTTCGCGCACTGTTATGACACGGGGGGCATGCGACGGACGCATCTGCGCAAGCATTCGAACATTCTGAAGCGGCAGTTGATACACGTTGGGGCGTTCAACCTGAGTTTGATTCTGCGGAAGTCAGTGGGCGCCGGAACGCCGCGGGAGTGGAGAAATCACACTCCCCGGCTTGTTTTTGTGTTTCTATGCCTGGTACGGGCCTACCACGCGCCGCGGAGACTCCGATTTCCGCACGGGTCGAGTCCGGCGCGGAATCCGCGATCCTGCGGCACTGGTCCCGCTCCAACTTGCCGCCCGCGAAATTCGGAGGTTTCACCACGGGCTGCTAGGCCTGGCCCGCTCTAGTGCTGAAGCACGGTCGCCACGGCGCATATCGCCTCAGCGAGAAATCCTGGCAGCAATTCTGGCAGCAACGCCAATGGACTTTCGCCGTACCTTCGTAGACGCAATATCAAGTCCACACTCGTAAGTATTTGATAAATGGACGCAATGGGACGCGGTGGACACCCGGAACCCGGACTCATAATCCGTTGGTCGAAGGTTCAAATCCTTCAGGGCCCACCAATCTTCTCAAGAGGCCCCTCCCGTGCCCACTCTGCGACGGTTGCGTATGGCCGCCTGTGTCTGGTCTGGCGCACGGAGGGAAATCGATACTCCTATTTGCCGCCGATGGCCTTAAGGATTTCCAAGATTGTATCCCTGAGCTTCGGCAGCTTCCAGACAATCAGCAGAATTATGATTAGCGATTGAACGAGGGGAGGCAGCGACCGGAAATACACGAAGGGAGCGGCTACGACCTTTCCCACACCACGCCAAAAACGTTTTCGCCTCTCTATCCCCTCTTCGACCCGCCGAATCTCCATCTGCACTGCGATGGCGGCTTCACGGTTCACGTACAGTCGGCAGTCCGGAGGACAGCCTATTTCCTGATGCAATTGATCTGCGCTCACAGAGCAGTCTTTGGCGCACACAGGGTAGTAGAATCTAATCACCTCAAATGCGCTGCCGCTCAGCGTATAGCGTAGGTGGGTGCAGAGCTTGTATCGGCCATTTGTGACACCAACGCTTATGGCCTTCATAGCTTCGTTTGGAGTCCCAAATCCCTGCATTTCCGACGAGTACAGCACTGGCCCTTGCCGCACCGCTATTCCGCGCAGCCTTTGGGAGCGGTTAGCCATTGCGATCAGGGGGATCGACGGAGTGATCCTAATCGGAGGATGTCGTGAGCGAGGACAAGCACCTGCCGGAACGCTTCCATCAGTTCCTGAAAGCCCGCCTCCGTCTCGGTGGCCACGTCTCGGTGGCCAGCTTGCCGCCGTGCAGATTTGTATATACAATAGCGACATACGCGAACCGCGCCGCAAAGTTCGACTGGGATGAAGCCAACACCGGACACGTCGCGCTGCACGGCGTTACGCCGGAGGAGGTCGAACAGGCGTTCGCCAATGATCCACTGGTCGTGCTTGCCGTCCAAAAGCGTAATACAGAGGAAAGGGTGCTGTGCGCGGGGCTGACCGATGAGGGGCGGCCGTTGCAGTTCGTCTACACCATGCGCCGCGGCGGAATTCGCGTCATTACCGCGCACACGGCAAAGAGGAAAGTGAGGCAGAAACTATGAAGGCGAAGAAAGGCGAGGTCAAATCCGTTCTGGTCGATGCGCCGGAATTCCGCTCCGAAGCAGACGAAGCGAAGTGGTGGGACCGGCATCAAGACCTGATCGCCGATCTGCTGCTAAAGCACGGCCGCCGCGGCGCCGTGCCCACGAAGAACGTTTCCGTCCGGCTGCCGGTTACGGATATCGAGCGGGCCCGAAAGCTGGCCGGGAAACGGGGTGTTGGCTACCAGACCCTGATCAAAACGTTGCTCCATGAAGCCCTGAAGAAGGAATCCAAAATCGCCTGAGCCCACCGGCCAGCCCTTGCCCGCCCCGCCCCCTGCTGCGGGTTCCACGCCTTCCGCGCGACAATGGTTTCAGGTTGAACCTCTCCCTGAATTCGGCATCCACCGGCACAGGCACTCCTGCCCCCTCGGCCTCGGCTTTCCGCGTCGCGGGAACAACTGCCGGTCGGGCGTTGGGCGATGCCGGCTGATCTTCTCCAAGACCCGCACGGCAACTGGGTGCCCAGCGTCAATCCGTGGATCGTGGCGGTCTCCGTCATGCTGGCCACGTTCATGGTGGTGCTGGATTCCTCGGTGGCCAATGTCGCCCTGCCGCACATTGCCGGCAACCTCTCCGCCACCACCGAGGAATCCACCTGGATCCTCACCAGCTACCTGGTCTCCAACGCCATTGTGCTGCCGGCCAGTGGCTGGCTGGCCTCCATGATCGGCCGCAAACGGCTGCTGATGTTTTCGATCGCCATGTTCACCGTCTCCTCGCTGATTTGCGGCGCGGCGGTGAGCATGCCGATGTTGATCCTGGCGCGCGTGCTGCAAGGCGCCGGCGGCGGCGGCATGCAGCCCATCGCGCAGGCCGTTTTGCTGGAGAGTTTTCCCGTGGAGAAGCGCGGCGCCGCCATGGCCGCCTACGGCATGGGCGTGGTGGTGGCGCCCATCATCGGCCCCACCCTCGGCGGCTGGATCACCGACAGCTATTCCTGGCGCTGGATCTTCTACATCAACCTGCCCATGGGCATACTGGCGCTCTTCATGGTGAACCTGTTTGTGGAAGATCCGCCCTACATTCGGGCCAGTCTGAAAAGGAGCATCGACTACGCCGGCTTCATGGCGATGGCGCTGTGGCTCGGTTCGCTCCAGCTCATTCTCGACAAGGGACAGGAAGACGACTGGTTCGCCGCCACCTGGATCTGCGCCACCACGGCTCTGTCGCTGGCTGCCATGGCGGCATTCATCTGGCGGGAACTTGCGGTTGCGGACCCCATCGTCAACCTGCGGGTTCTCAAGAACCGCAATTTTTCGGCGGGAACGCTCATCACCGCCGTTTATGGCATGATTCTGTATGGCGTCACCGCCCTGCTGCCGCTGTTCCTCCAAACGCTGCTGGGATACCCGGCGCTCCAGAGCGGGCTGGCCGTGAGCCCGCGCGGGCTGGGATCGTTCCTATCCATGTTCGTCGCGGGGCGCCTGGTGAATGTCGTCGATAACCGCGTGCTGCTCGCCATCGGGCTCATCATTCTGGCGATTTCCGCCGCCATGCTCGGACAGATCAACCTCGAGATCGCCATGATCAGCGTGGCGTGGCCCAACGTGATCAACGGATTTGCCACGGGTTTCATCTTCGTGCCGTTGACCACCCTGGCCATGGGCAAGCTACGCAAGCAGGAAATGGGCAACGCGACGGGCATCTACAACCTGATGCGGAACATCGGGGGAAGCGTCGGAATCGCCGCGGTCACGACGCTGCTGGCGCGCGGCGCGCAGATTCACCAGTCCATCCTGGTGGGCAACCTGTCGGCGGCGAATCCCGCTTTTCAGCAGAAGCTGAACGCTTTCGAGCAAGCTGTCACCACCCAACAGGCGTACGGGTTGATTTATACGGATCTCATCCGCCAGTCCACGCTGCTGGCATATATGGATAACTTCCGGCTGCTGGCGGGGCTGGCGCTGGCGACCCTGCCGCTGATCCTGTTCTTCCAGCGGGTGCGCAGAAGTAAGGTCTGAAACGTCACTCCTCGACGTAGAACAACGCACTCACTGGCGGCAGCACCAGGTGGACCGTCGTTACCGGCTGCCCATTGGTTTCGCCCGCCGTAAGTTCGGCCGGCTGCGAATCGCCGGTCTGCGGGTCCCAGATCCGCAATGCCTTCCTGCCGCGCAGCACCACCTTCGTATCCACCGGCTTGTCGGTGGAGTTCGCAAAAAAGAAAATGTCCTGCCCGTTCTTGACTTTGTGAATATAGGTTAGGGCGCCATCGTAGTCCGGGCCTTTCTTCAACAACGGGATCGGTTCCTGGATGTTCACATCCCTCACCGGCAGCACCTGTCCCAAGGCCCACTGCAACACCCAAGGCTCCGCTTTCGGCAGGAAGTACGCTCGTCCACCCGCCGCGTTGCGCTTGAGGAAATAGAAGGTGACCAGCCGGCCGCCCATGGCGCGCTGCAAATCCGCCGTGGGAGGGTCGTTCACCGGCAGACCGAACACGTCGGCCACCATCTTCTGGATCTCCTTGTCGCGTCCGAACTCCGCCGATTTCGTGGGCAGCTTGCTGGTCGAGATCACCACTCCGCCCTGGTCGTAGAACTCTTTGATTTTGGCCGCTGCCGCCACCGAGAGCGTGTCGCCGCCGGGGACGAACAGCACGCTGTATTCCTCGCGGTTCTCCTTATTGTTCAGAATCAGCTTCGACCCCTCCACCGTGCATCGCTCCGCCAGCACTTCGGGATGCACGTAGGTGTAATCCACCCGCAGTCCATGGAACAGCGCTTCGCCAATATCCTGGTAGTCGATCTCGGCGGGAGTGACGCCGCCTTCGCGCGCGGAAGCCTCGCCATTGATGTTGGGCTCCGGGTTTTGCGCCGGCGCCGGGTGCTGCCCGCCCTCATTCTGGTAGGCCGCCTGGAGCGCGGCGATGGGATACAGCACGGCCACGTCCGCCACGTGCCGGCCATGTTGCAGCAGGTAACTCATGCGGCCCAGAAAGCGATTGAATTCGGGCACGTACGCGGCGTTCCAAACCCCCGGCCCGCCGCTGGTCACCTGCAAGTTCACTCCCATGGCGTATTGATCCATGGCCACCTTGTAGACCGTCTTCTCGTTGATCCCGTTGTAGGCCGCGTAAGTCTCCGCGAACATCACCGGTTTGTCCCAGTTGAATGCCGCCGACGACGCAATCTTGTACCCCGGGTTCGACCGCCCCAGGAAGTAGATGTCGTCCACCGCCGGCACGCCCTGGTACTCGAACAGCTTGATGAAATCGCCGTTCACGGCCACCGGATTCACAATCTCCTCCTGGTCGAAATGGCCGCCCGCCTTGATGCCGTGCGCCTCGCAGAAATCCTCGATCTTCTTCACATAGTTGGTGGCAAACAGGTAGGCGCGATATCCGAACAGCGCGTTGCGCGCGGCCGCCGTGTTGGGGCCGATGTCATACCACAGCGCCGGGTAGTATTTCATCGGCGAGTAGCCGTACTTTTTCTCGAACCCCTGGTTGAAAGCGGGCGTCCACATGCGTCCGTCGACGGGATGCATGGCCGGCTCGTCCCAGAATGAGAACTTGATCTCCTTCCCGAAGAACTCGCCGACATGGTCGAAGTGCTTCTGGTAGCTCAGAGAGATGAACGCGTCCATGGCGGTCGAGTCCAGATAGTCGACGAAGGCCCCTTTCTGCGAGGCCGGCCGGATGGTCGAATCCAGATAGAACGCCATCACTTTCCAGTTGCCCTTGGGGACCTGGGTCACCAGCGGCTTGCCAGGCCCGCCCTGCGAGCTGATGTCCACCAGCTCGAAGGTGTCGCGGTTCATCATCACGGCGCCGATGTACAGGTTCCCGGGGATGGTCAATTCCGTCTTCGCCGGACCGCTCACGTTGGTTTCCGCCATCTCCAGGCTCTTGGCAATGTACTGCGGGTATTTGGCATAGAGCTGCCCATCCACCATCCCCGTGGGGTAGGCCCATGTGTCGTACAAGATCACTTCCAGTCCGTTCTTCCGGGCCTCCTCCAGGGCTGCCCGGTAGTATTTGAAGTATTCGTCGCTCAGGTAGACCGCGCCCTCGCTCGACGGCTTGCGCCCGGTCGCCTTCAGATAGTCCGCTGGCAGGCCGGTGGTGGGGCCTCCGCTCGGCTCGACGGCAAATCCGCCAAAGTTCCGCTTGGCCATGGTGTCCACGTCGGCGCGGATCTTTTCCTCCGACAAATTGGACAGGTTGAATTGCCCATAGCCGTACATCTCATGTCCACGAAACTCAGCCGGAGGATCCTTGAATACGGCGGGGTCCAGGCTCTGCGATGTCAGCAGAGATGCCGTGCAAACGGCCAGGGCGAGAATTCGAAAGTTGAAGCGCATGATTATTCCTCCATGGGAAGGTTATGCGAAAGCCAATTGTAATCTGATGTGGGGCAGATTGTTAATCTGCGGCCGATTGGTAATCGGCCCTTCCCGGAACGGCGGCGGTAACCAACCGCCGCGCAGGATGCCATCCTGCCCCACTGGCTAGCGCGCAAACGTGGGAACAAACCCCGGGGTCGTTTCGTATCGGAGGGTCATGCCGGCTTTTTCGAAATGGATCGCCTACAGTTCGTTGGCCGTTTTGGTAGCGCTTTATGTGGTGGGTGCCGTTAGCAACGGGTCTCTGCGCCATGAAGTTCAGACGCTACCCCTGTGGTTTCCGATTGTCTGGGGGTTTCAGCATCGGGAACTTGCCAAGTGGTCCGCCTTACCCTGCTTCGTTATTTGGCTTGCAATCATGATCGCCATTTGGCTGTTCCTTCTAGGGTGGGCGCGGATTCTTACAGGACACTTCTCCCCGGTGGAGATCGCCATGACCCTGATCGTTGGGGTGGGGTGTCTATGCGGAACTGGTGCGGGTCTTCGCTGGAGAACGACCTTACGCCCGGCGGCAGCTCTTGGCGTGGTGGCCTTGTTCGCCGCTCTCCAGGTACTGGCCTTACGGCTGAGTCTGCTTCCGTATATCAGAACTCGCTAGCGGCTCGCCCTTTTTCCGCACCGGATCGCCGTACAGGATTCCGCGGCCGAACGTGCCTACGTAGACCCGGCCGTACAGCTTGGGGTCGCCGGTGATCTGCCCGATTAAGCCAAACTGGTGCCGGTCGTCGTTGATGCGCGTCCAGGTGCGCGCCCAGTCGTCCGAGCGGAGAATGCCGCGCTCGCCGTTTGCCACCCCGGCCAGGTACAGCGCCGGGTCGCTCGATCCGGGCGCGGCTTTGCCGAAACCGAAGCCGCGCAGTTCGGTGACCCCTTCCATGCGCGTGAAGGTCTTGCCCGTGTCGGTGGAGTGATAGAGGCCGTTCAATGCGGCCAGCCAGATGTCGCCTTCCTTGCCGGGGGTGGTGTAAAGGCGGTCCCAGCCGCTGCCGCCTTCGATGCGAACGCCGCTGCGCGTGGGCAGGCCGCCCGGTAAGCTGAATGGCTGCTCGACGAAGGTGGCGGCGCCGTCGGTGCTGAGGAAGAACTTGCCTTCAACGAGCGACATGGCGTAGAACTTCTTGGGGTTCACGCGGTCCGCGACGATGCGCGTGTTATTGGGCACGCCCTTGGACTCGGTCCACGTGGCGCCTTTGTCGGTGGTGAAGAACGCCGGGTAGCCCCGCGGAATCCAGACCCAGGTAGCACCGTCGGAAGAAACCGCGATGTCGCCCGTACTCGGCCCACTCGGCCCCCTTCCGCCGAACTGCGCTCCGGCCGCCGAAGGCAGGGTCGCCGGCTGGGTGGCCGGCGGCTGCCAGGTCTTGCCGCTGTCGAGCGAGTAGCTGATGTTGAAGCCGGGCAGGTGGTGGTGCGAGCACACGCCCACGCGCACGATCACCTCGGGCTGGCTCTCGCCGCAGGCAATCCCGCTGGTGTTGTTGAACACCGGCGGACTGGAGGCCCCTTCCGGCGACGGCTTGTCGAGGTCCCAGTGCACGAACCCGCCGTAGTCTCCTATTGCGCTGAGTAGGTGCGCGCCTTTTGTCGGGCTGGCCATATCCAGCAGCGCCGTCTGTTCGATGCCGGAGGCCATGATGCTCCATCGGGTGGGCCTGCCACTGTCCAGATCGGTGAGGTTGAAGGTCTCCCAGCCGCCGTAGCCGGTGGTGAACATGGCGTGGTTGGAATCCGCCGGATCGATCTCGATATCGAACATCCAGTGGATGGGAGTGGTGGCCGTGTAGGGCGCCAGGCTGAAATCGAACGTGCCGCCTCCTCCTCCGCCGAACACCGCTTTCCATGTCTTGCCGCCGTCGATGGTGCGGAACATATCGTCCTCGCCGCCGGCTCCGTTCATACGGCCGAACGTGCTGGCGATGGCCACTTTGGGATTATGCGCGTCCACGGCCACCGCGGCCCATCCGAACGCTTCGTTCTTGGCGGCGTCGGGCTTCACGGGTGTGATCTCGGTCCAGGCGCCGGAGTTGGTATCGAGCTTCCAGACGCCGCCGGCGGTCATGCGGCTGGGTCCCGGCGCCGTGCCGTAGGAAAGGTAGAGCGTTCCATCGGACGCCATCACCATGTGGGTGGGCCGGTATTGGGTGGGCTGGCCAGGCACGGGCTGCCACGTCTTCCCGGAATCCGTGCTGCGGAACAGGTTGTCCCGGCCCATCAGGGAGACGGCGACATAGATGGTTGAGCTGGTCTTACCCTTCGAGCCGCTGCGGGGGTCGACCAGGGTGACGACGATTCCGCTGCCGCGGGCGACTCGACCACCCGCCCCACGGCCCCCCGCCGGCGGTCCACCGGCGGGCGGCGCTTCGGTCACATCGGGAAAGCTGTCCACCTTGCTCCACGTCGCCGCGCCGTCCGTGCTTCTCCACAGGCCGGCCTGGCGCGTGCCCAGGTACAGGACTTTGCCATTGTTGGGATCCACGGTCATGCGCTCACCGTTGCCCCGGCCGTCCTCGTTGCCGCCGAACTTGAAAGGCACGTTGGTCCGCGCAAAAGTCTTGCCGCGGTCGCTGGAGCGCAGGATGGCGCCGTCGGGCGTGTTGGCATTGGTATACGTGCCGCAGGCGAGGTACACGCGGTTGGAATCGGAAGCGTCCACCGCCATGCTCTCCACGCCCATCAGGTTGGAATCTTCGTACGGCACCCAATCGAGCAGCGGTTCCCAGCGATTGGTCCGGCCATTCCAGCGGTAGGCGCCGCCCATATCGGTGCGGGCGTAGCGGACGCCCTTGGCGGTGGGATGGAAGATGATGCCGTCCACAAAACCGCCGCCCACAATCTGGACGTTCTTCCAGGAATAGGGTTCGGAGGCGGGCTTCCCGGACGGGTTTTGGGCGGTGGCGGGGATCAGTAAGGCCAGGGCGATCCAGACGGACGCGGAAACTACGGCAGCCACACGATGCGCGGACATAACGGCTCCTTTGAAAACTCCGGGTTTGCGAACACTCATTGTATGCGGCGGGCGCACGGCGCACAATGCCCGCTGGACGGCGGCGGACTGCGTACCGTTGTAAGCGATCGCGCCCCGTGATACCTTCGGATTCGGACGAATACGTCTCGAAAGCGAGGGCATGACGGATGAACCGCAACGCACGCATCTTCTGTTTTCTCGTACTTACGCTGGCCGCATTGGTTGGTTGCTCCAGCCAGCCATCGGCCAACGAATCCAAGAAAGCCGTAGCCGCGCTAGACAAAATCCAGGGAAAGGCCCAAGTTCTGACGGAATCGGGCGGGGCCAGCGATGCCGCTCTGAACGCCGGTGGACCTTCCGTGTACCTTTGGGTAGGCGCGCGCCGGTACCGCCTGTTCCTGAGGACACCCGTCGAGGTAGTCCACGGGGACCAGTACATTGCCGAGGGCGTCTACGCGCAAAAGACCATTGACGAGATCGGCGATCCCGACCAGGGCAAGAACGGCTATCCGCTCCAATCGAGCTGCGAGCGCGTCGTCACGACGGCCTGGAGCAACCTGCCCTTCGATGCCATCGACGCGCAGGCGGCGGCTTTGCGCGCCATTGTGAAACGGTATCCCGCCAGGGCCGTTTTCCTGGTTACGCGCATACAGCCCGTTACAGCCACGGAGAGCGGCGCCGCTCCCGCGGAACCGAAGAAAGAGGCCGCGGCCGAGGAGAAGGACATCCCCGAAGTCTCTGTTGCGGCGGATAAACAACGCGCTCTTCTGATGGAGGGTTCGCCCGTTCTAACCGCACCCCTTTGGCAGCCCGAGGGCGGAACGGTTAGTTGCAAAGTGGTCATCGATCCGGAAGGGAAAATCTCCGATCTGGAAAGCACCGCGCAACTCTGCGAGAGTGTAGTGTGGTCTCAGTTTCGTTACCGGCCCACACTCCGGGGCGGCCACCCCGTCAAAGTGAAAACCGAGGTTGAAATGCGCTTCGACCCGCGAAAGTGAAACTGCATCGCGATCCCCGAATCCGCCGGCGTCTACCCTGACGATCAACTCGCCTTCCGCAGGACGTCCTCTACCGCTTCGGGGTGCTTCGCGATCACCGCCAGCAGCACGCGGGTGGGCGCGTCCGGATGCGCCCGGCCCTGCTCCCAGTTTCTCAGTGTCGCCGGCGGCAGGCCGAACCTGGTCGCGAACTGCGCCTGGCGCGGCTTCCCTTCCTAATTCTCGGAGGGTCTCTCTACGCGATCGACGACAATCACATCCAAGGGGTCCTTGCCCGGCGAGAGCTTCAGCCCGAGTTGCTTCTGAAGCGCGGTGAAGATCGAGGGTCCCGATGGCTCCGCCGGAGCCTCTGCCCCAGGGGCCGGGGCAGGCATCTCCTGGCCGTTGAGGAAAATCGGCCCTACCGGCCTCGGGGGGACGAATTCCAGGTGGACATTGAAGCGCCCCGTAAGGCCGGTTCTATCGACCACTGGACGGTCCACATAGGCGGGGAGCATCCGGCCGGCAAGTTCCGCCATAGTGATCCCAACCCAGTCGGCGCTCATTACGTCCCCACTCATCCTCGCCCGGCCTCCACCACAGTAGTTCGGAGCCGGATCGCCCGGCTTCGGGCGCGCTCCCGACAGGTTAGTCAGATCGATCGGGATGCAATCTCCATCTTTCGACGGTCGCAGTTTAGGATTCTGTTCCGCGACGGTCAGTTCGTAGACGGGGGTGTCCCGAGGCTCTTTGTGGACCTTGAGATTGAATCTATCTTCCAGGAGCGTCTGGAGCATTGGTGCCATCTCCGCGGCGGAGGCTTTGGCCTCGGGCTTGGCGGAAATATCGTACCGATCCGTGTCGATCCAGCCTGGTCCGTTCAGAACTTGCATAAGGCGCGCATTGAGATCGGCGCCGTTAAATGCGCTGTATGCGAGCCGAATGAGAATCCGAACCGAAAGGCAGGGCAAGGTGATCCCGCCTGGGGATATCCGAGGGAGTACGGCTCCGGCCCCGCAGTTCTTGTTTAGCTTGATTGAGGCCACTTCAAACGCGGCGCGCTGCGGGGTCGATTGTGCCTGAACCTGCGCGGCGACAAGGGTGAAAAGAACCAGGACCTGAAGTACACGGAGCAATTGCCGCACAAACGCCTCCTGTCGTCCCGATTCTATCTTATTGCCGTGGTTGGGATGTACCGGATCAGATCCTGGTCCTTCACGATGTCGGCAAGTTGCCTGCGCACGTAGGCGGCGTCCACCCTGACGGTCTTCTTCTTCAGATCCGGCCCCGCGAACGACACTTCTTCCAGCGCACCTCAGAGGCCTATCAAATCGCCTTCCGTGGTACATCTGCCGCTTCGGGGTATATGATCAAGGCATGTCCTGGCCCGAGCGCATCGTGATCGAGCCCGAGGTCCTGGCGGGTAAACCGGTCGTGCGCGGGACCCGGCTGGCGGTGGAGTTCATCTTGGAGTTGCTCGCCGCCGGTCAATCGGAAGCCGCCATCCTCGCGAACTATCCGGGGCTGACGCGGGATGACATCCTCGCGTGCCTGGAGTACGCCAGCTATCTCGCTCACGAGTACAAGGCGTACCCGGTTCCAGTCTGATGCGCCTCATTGCGGACGAGAACTTCCCGCTGCCAACCATCGAAGCACTGCGCCAGGCTGGCCATGACGTGACTTGGGTGAGGACGGATTGTCCCAGCACAAAGGACGCCGCGCTCCTGGATCGCGCGGAAACCGAAGGCCGAATCTTGCTCACCCTCGACAAGGATTTCTGGTAAATTGCGATCCAACGGCGGCGGCCGCTGCGGCAAAGCGGCGTGATTTTGTTCCGTGTACATCTAGCGATTCCAGAGAATGTCACACCACTGGTCCTTCGTACCGTGAACGCCGGCGAGGGATGGGCCGGGCACGCCAGCGTGGTCACCCTGGATCGTGTGCTGATGGTGCGGTCGGGCAACCCAGGGACGCGCTGACCGCGTCAACTCGCCTTTCGCAGGACGTCCTCTACCGCTTCGGGGTGCTTTGCGATCACCGCCAGCAGCACGTGGGACCCGGCTGGCAGTTGGCGTCCGTTTTGAAGATTACCCTGTTGCCGACACGGATCTTTCACTTCGCCCTTGAAAGTTTCTCAACTTCCATCAGGATGCGGCCGAAGGTCCAGGACCTAAATGAATCAGATCTCCGCCCATCAATGCCAATCACCCATGATTCAGGGAGACCACCTTCACTCGGAAAGAGTCTTAATTCCAGATCCCTACCCAGAACCACAGGAAACGTGTAACCCTCCTCCTTCATATACGACAGAACCCGGCTTGGATCGTCGTCCAAGCTGAAGGTCAGCACCTGAACGTTGTTCATCGAACGTGCTTTGTTGGCGAAGTCCTGTAACGCAGGGTGCTCTTGACGGCAAGGAAGGCACCATGTGGCCCAAAACTGGACAACCGTCACCTTATCTCGCAGATCCGCTGAACGCCATGTTCTCCCGCTGAGGTCCCGTGTTTCGAAATCCGGAACAGTAATCGAAGATGCAAGCGTGTCCGAGGCAGTCCGCGCCGGTGGAACAACTTGGAACGGGGATTCTCCACGTGTGATCGCCTGCTGTGCAAATATCGCTGACGCCATTACAAAGAGAAACACACTGCGATAACGGGTCTTCATGGCGTTGTCCCCTGCCTTTGATGATTACATCACAGATCGAGGATTCCGAGTGGCAAACGGGATTACCGGAAAGCAGCCCGGCCGCGGGCCGATTGCCCACCCCCCTACAGTATGTACCGGCTCAAATCCTGGTCCTTCACGATGTCGGCGAGCTGCTTGCGCACGTAGGCGGCGTCCACCCTGACGGTCTTCCTCTTCAAATCCGGCCCCGCGAACGACACTTCCTCCAGCATCTTCTCCATGATGGTGTGCAGCCGCCGCGCGCCGATGTTCTCCGATGCTTCGTTCACTTGCGCCGCAAACCGCGCCACCTCTTCCAGCGCGTCCTCGGTCAGGACCAGCTTGATGCCTTCCGTCTCCAGCAGCGCCGTGTACTGCTTCGCGAGCGCGTTCTTGGGCTCCTTCAGGATGCGGATGAAGTCCTCCACCGTGAGCGATTTCAGCTCCACGCGGATCGGAAACCGGCCTTGCAGCTCGGGGATCAGGTCGCTCGGCTTGGATACGTGAAATGCGCCCGCCGCGATGAAGAGGATGTGGTCCGTGCGCACGAAACCGTGGCGCGTATTGACCGTGGTGCCTTCCACAATCGGCAGAATGTCCCGCTGCACGCCCTCGCGGCTCACGTCCGGGCCGTGGCCCGATTCGCGGCCCGCGATCTTGTCGATCTCGTCCAGGAAAATGATCCCGCTCGATTCCACGCGCTCCAGCGCCGCGCGCGTCACCTGCTCCATGTCGATGAGCTTCTGCTCTTCTTCCTGCACCAGGTAATCCAGCGCCTCGGCCACCCGCATCTTGCGCCGCCGCGTCTTCTGGCCGAATAGGTTGGGCAGCATGTCTTTCAGGTTGATGCCCATGTCCTCGATGCCGGCGTTGGTGGTCACCTCGAGCGTTGGCCCGCGGTCCTTGACGTCGATCTCCACCAAGCGCTCGTCGAGCTTGCCCTCGCGCAGCCGCTCGCGGAGTTTCTCGCGCGTGCGCTCCACGCTCTCGCTCGGCTCGGGCTGCGGCGGCATCAGCAGGTCCAGCAGCCGGTCCTCGGCGTTGAGCTCGGCGCGGTCGGCCACTTCGTCCAGCCGCTCCTCGCGCACCATGTCGATGGCGATATCCACCAGGTCGCGGATCATCGACTCCACGTCGCGCCCCACGTAGCCCACTTCCGTGAACTTGCTGGCTTCCACCTTCAGGAACGGCGAATTCGCCAGACGCGCCAGGCGCCGCGCCAGCTCCGTTTTGCCCACGCCCGTGGGGCCGATCATGAGGATGTTCTTGGGCATCACCTCTTCGGCCATTTCCGGCGCCAACTTCTGCCGCCGTATGCGGTTGCGCAGCGCAATGGCCACCGCGCGCTTGGCCTCGCCCTGCCCCACCACGTGCTTGTCCAGCTCGCGCACGATTTCGCGCGGGGTCAGCTCATCCAGCAGCGGCTCCTCATCCACGGACTGCGCGGGCAGATAGATCACCATGGCTATTCCAGTTCCTCGTAGGTGACGTTGTCGTTGGTGAAGATGCAGATCCTGCCCGCGATCTCCATGGCCTGCTCCGCAATTTGCCGCGCCGAAAGCTTGGTGTTGCGCAGCAGCGCCGTGGCCGCCGCCAGCGCGTACTGGCCTCCCGAGCCGATGGCCGCGATGCCTTCGTCGGGTTCGATCACGTCGCCGGTCCCGCTCACCAGGTACGTGTTCTTCACGTCCGCCACCAGCAGGATCGCCTCCAGGTGGCGCAGGATGCGGTCCGTGCGCCAGTCCTTGGCCAGTTCCACCACCGAGCGCGAGAGGTTCCCGTTGAACTGTTCCAGCTTGGTTTCAAAGCGCGCAAACAGCGCGAACGCGTCGGCCGTGGATCCCGCGAATCCCGCCAGCACTTTGTCGTTATACAGCCGCCGCAGCTTCTTGGCCGACGCTTTGATCACCTCGTTGCCCAGCGTGACCTGCCCGTCGCCCGCCATCACGACCTGGTTGTCGCGGCGGATCGAAATCACTGTCGTCGACCGGATTTTGCGTTTCATGGTTGGTGTAACTCCATCTTATCGCTTATCGGAAGGTGATCTCCGCATCCTTGCGGACCACCGAATGTCTCGCGAATTCCGCGCGCTTTGCGGGATAATCGGTGCGGAAGTGCGCGCCGCGGCTCTCCTCGCGCACCAGGGCGCAGCGCGCAATCAGTAGAACCACCTCGCGCATGTTACGCGGCGCCGGCCCGCGCGCCAGCCATTCGCATGCTTCCCGCAAGCCGGTGCCGTCGCGTACAATTCCGCATTTCTCCCAGGCCACGCGCCGCGTCTGCTCCACCAGGGTTTCATCCCCGCCCTCCGTCATCACTCGCGCGGGGGCCGTCCGTAGGGCTGCGGCGCTTTCCCGCATGGCGCGTCCGGCGCGCGCGCCGAATACCACGCCCTCCAGCAGGGAATTGCTGGCCAGTCGGTTGGCGCCGTGGACGCCCGTCGACGCCACCTCGCCCGCCGCGAAGAGGCGCGGAAGGCTGGTGCGCCCGTCGAGATCCGTGCGCACGCCCCCCATGGCGTAGTGGGCCGCGGGCGCCACCGGCGCGGGCTGCTTCTCGAAATCCACGCCATACCGCAGGCACGTCTCGTAGATACGCGGAAACCGGCCCCGAACGAATCCGGCCTCGCGGTGCGTCAGGTCCAGGTACACGTGCGCAGTGCCGGTGCGCTTCATCTCCGCCACAATGGCGCGCGCCACCACGTCGCGCGGAGCCAGTTCCTGGAGCGGGTGATAGCGCTCCATGAACCGCTCGCCATCGGCGTTTCGCAGGTACCCGCCTTCGCCGCGCATGGCTTCCGAAAGCAGAAACCGCGGCGCGCCTTCCACGTGCAGCGCCGTGGGGTGAAACTGCACGAACTCGATATCGCTTATCTCCGCGCCCGCCCGATACGCCATCGCCACGCCGTCGCCGGTGGCTACCGCCGGGTTGGTGGTATTCAGGAACACGTTTCCCAGCCCGCCGGTCGCCAGCAGCACCCCGCGCGCGCAGATCGCAATGCCGCTCGCGGTCTTGGCGTCGTGGAACGATGCGCCGCACACGCCCTCGGCCAGCAGCAAATCGGTGGCCGCCGCATAGCTGCGAAACGTCACGTTGGGAAGCGAGGCCGCCTTGTGGTACAGCGTGCGCGCGATCTCGCGCCCCGTCGAATCGCCGTGCGCATGCAGCACCCGGTTGCGGCTGTGCGCGCCTTCGCGCGTGAATGCCAGCTTGGTTCCCTGGCGGTCGAACTCCGCGCCCCACTCGATGAGCTGTTGAATCGCCGCGGGGCCTTCCTCCACTAGCGTGTGCACCGCCGCGCGGTCGCACAGGCCATCTCCCGCGTTCAGCGTGTCCCGCTCATGCAGTTCCACCTCATCGTCGTCGCTCAAAGCGACGGCGACCCCGCCCTGCGCGTATTCGGAGGAGGATTCCCGGAGGCTGTCCTTGGCCACCACCAGCACCTGGCCCCCTTCGGCCAGCTCGATGGCGGCGCGCAACCCGGCCACTCCGGCTCCAATGACGAGAAAGTCCGGATTCATTCGCTACTGCGATGATAGCAGCAGTAGAAAAGGGGACAGACGCATTTTCCTCGGCGGAAAATGCGTCTGTCCCCTTTTCCCATGGTACAAATTGCGTATGCCCTCTTTTCGCGTCGAAACGGCCCAGCGCTGCTATTCCGCCGTTGTGGAGCGCGGCGTCATCGGGCACCTCGCGCAGTATATCCCTTCCAAGGCCGGCAAGCTGTTCGTGGTTTCCACCGAGGATGTGTGGCGCCACCAGGGCGAAGCGCTCGCGCGCGGCTTGGCAGACGTGGCGTACGAAGTGCTCCACCTGCCCGGCGGTGAAGACCGGAAGCGGCTGGCGCCGGTCGAGCAACTCGCCGAGGAAATGGTGCTCCGCGGAGGCGACCGCTCCAGCCTCGTCGTGGCCTTCGGCGGCGGCATTGTCGGCGACATGGCCGGTTTCCTCGCCGCCATTTTCATGCGCGGCATTCCGGTCGTCCAGGTCCCCACCACGCTGCTGGCGCAGGTCGACGCCTCGCTCGGCGGCAAAACCGGCGTCAACCTCGTCACCGGCAAGAACCTTATCGGCAGTTTCCACCAGCCGCTGGCGGTGCTCATCGATCCCGCGGCACTGGCGACGCTTCCCGAACGCGAATACCGCGCCGGCCTTTACGAGGTTATCAAGGCCGGCATCATTCGCGAACCCGATCTCTTCCGCTTTCTCGCCGATCGCAGCCGCGACGTGCTGGCTCGCCAGCCGCAAGCCGTCGACCGCATCATCGCCGATGCGGTCCGGATGAAGTGCGACGTGGTCTCCGCCGACGAGCGCGAGGGCGACCTCCGCCGCATCCTCAATTTCGGCCACACCTTCGGCCACGCCCTCGAAGCCGAAACCGGATACACCCGTTTCCTGCATGGAGAGGCCGTCGCCTTCGGCATGCGCGCCGCCGCCTTCCTGGGCCAACTGACGGGCTACCTTTCCGCCGAAGACTGCGTCGAGATCCTTGAGATACTGCGGCTCTACGGCCCCACGCCGCCGCTCGATGGCATCCCGGCCGCCAACCTGCTCGCGCGTCTCGTGCACGATAAGAAGACGGTGCGGGGCAAAGTTCACTTCGTCTTGCCCGTGCGCATCGGCGAGGTCGTGGTGGTTTCGGGCATTGACGAAACGCTGGTGCTCGAATCCATCCGGTCCGCCCTCTCATGAAAGGTACGGCTCCTCCGGGCGCGCGCGATGAGCGGGAAGCCGCCGCCTGGGTGCGCGGCATGTTCGCCCGCGTGGCGCGCCGCTACGACGTAGCCAACCACCTGCTCTCTTTCAACATCGACCGCCTCTGGCGCGCCCGTACGGTCCGCCGCGTGCGGCCGATTCTGGAGCGCCCCGGCGCGCGCGTCTTGGATACCTGCTGCGGCACCGGCGACCTGACGCTGGCCCTCGCCCGGCGATCCCGCGCACTCGTCCTCGGTTCCGACTTCTGCCACCCCATGCTGGTCGCCGCGCGTGGGAAAGGCGCCGCGGACCTATTCGAAGCCGACGCCCTCCGCCTCCCGCTGCGCGATGCTTCGCTCGACCTTATCACGGTAGCTTTCGGTTTCCGCAATCTGGCGAACTATGGCGCGGGCCTCGCCGAGATGCGCCGCGTGCTTCGCCCCGCAGGCATGGCCGCCATCCTGGAATTCTCCGAACCGCCCAACCCTGTTTTCGCCGCGCTTTACCACTTCTATTCCCGCCGCATCCTGCCGCTGATCGGTGGCGCCCTCTCCGGCTCGCGCGAGGCGTACACGTATCTCCCGGAATCCGTTCGCAAGTTTCCCTCGGCTGAGGAACTGGCGGAAGAGATGCGCCGCGCCGGCTTCCGTGAAGTGCGTTACGAACGCTTCACCGGCGGCATCGTGGCGCTGCACCTGGGAGTCACGCCACCACCGCTCCCGCTCCTTTGAGCGCCGCCTCCAGCTCTTCCTTTCCCAACTCCGTGCTGATGAACAGCTCCTGCCGCGCCCCCGCGCTGAGCGCTATGGCCTTCCACCCGTTCTGCGTCGGCACCGTCACCCGCACTTTCACCTTGCCTCTAGCGTCGCGCACCGGCCGGATCACTCCCGGAATCACGGAGCGGATGGCGGGGTTCGCCGCCAGCAGTTCCTCCAAAATTCCGCGCACCCCGTCGATGATGCTGTGCTCCACTTTGAGCCTGTCTCCCGCCGTGCGCAACCGCATCTATTCCCACCCTTCTCCGCCGCGCAGCGGAACGAACCGGCACAACACCGCCACCCGGTAATCGATGCGCCCGCCCTGCTTCGAGACCACGCGCAGCTCCTGGTCGCCGTAATCGCCCACCGGGATCACCAACCGCCCGGGATCCTTCAGTTGCTCGAGCAGCGCCGCCGGGATCTCCGGCGCGCCCGCCGCCACCGAAATCGCATCGAACGGCGCCCCTTCCGGATACCCCAGCGACCCGTCCCCGCACACCACCGTGACGTTCGCGTCGCGCGACGTCCGCCGCAGATTCTCCAGCGCCAGTTGCGCCAGCGCCGGAATGATCTCGACCGTAACCACGCGCGCGGCCACCGCCCCCAGCACCGCCGCCGCATACCCGCTCCCCGCGCCGACTTCGAGCACCGTCTCCGCGCCCGTCAACTCCAGCACTTCCGCCATCAGCGCCGTCATATACGGCTGCGAAATGGTCTGCCCGTGGCCGATGTGAATCGGTTCATCCTGGTACGCCATCACTCGCGACTCTGCCGGCACGAACTCCTCGCGCGGAATCTCAAGCATGGCCTGGAGCACGCCCTCATCGTGGATGCCCCGCCGCCGCAGTTGCGCTTCCACCATCTTGCGGCGCTCGGTTGCCCAATCCGGAATCAAGCCAGTTCGCTCCCAACTTTATAATAGCTACCCCAAAAGGGGTCAGACGCATTTACCGAAAACCGAAGCGACTTGGCGTAAGAGGTCCAGCGATAGTCTACGAATCCCCTTGGCCGTCACGAGTCGGCCTGGGACCGATGGCGGACGCCGAAGATGCACATGATTGGTTCTTCGATTCTTCGCGCACAACCTCGATGGCATCGGCACGGATTTCGCGCTTCCAGTTCTCACGCCGAATGCGGTTGCTTTCCTTCTTGGCTTCGCACTTGTAGCCCCAGTAGGCGCCGTTGCCGCGCTTGGGCCCGGAGTGTTCAGTCTTCTTGGCTTCGTAGCCCATTAGCGGTACGCCTCCGTTAGCCATTGCAGTGCGGCGTTTCTTCCGGCAACGGCTTCTCGCCCATCTCTTCCCAGTTGGCCATCGTCAAGCCGAACTCAGCCAGAACTTCCTCATGCGGGATCGGCTGGTTGCGCCTGAGCCACTCGTCGGCCGCGGCCACGGCCTTGCGCTCGGCATCGTTGAGAGTGTCTCCATCCTCGTCGGTCGAGACCATGGCTTCCACTGCCTAAAGTATAAGCCCTCTATTTCCTCCGGCTCAGCCCCGCCGCCCGCGCGGCGGTCTGAAATCAAACGTCGACCTCGGATGAGGGAGGGCTTCAACTACTCGGCGGGCTCATCGAGCTGCTGGAACAACAGCGCGAAATCGATCTCGCCCACTAAGGGCGTCGCGAGCACCTGGCTGGCGGGACGCCGGATGCCGGCCTGATCCGCTTCGACCAGCGTGCGCTTGTATGGGTCGACGACCCAAACATGCGGAATGCCGGCGGCCAGGTAGTCCCCGATCTTCGCCAACATCTCCGGAACTTCGTCGTCGGGCGACACGATCTCGATGGCCAAATCGGGTTGCGTGAGGATCGGAGTTACTTGATGAGGTAGGGCCTTCACGCAGATATCGGGGATGCGGTAACGCGGCTCCTCGTTCACCCGCACCCTCTGCTCGGTGAACACTCGAAACCGGCGTTCGCGCTCTCTCAACCCCAACGCCAGTGCAATCAAGAACTGTAGCCTACTATGTAAGTATTCCCCCACGTGGCGCTCCACAAGTTGCCCGTCGACATACTCCATGTCAGGGGAATAGGTCGTGCGCAGATATTCTTCAGCCGGGACGGTGGCGAACGTCGCCATAAACCTAGTATACTCATTTCCCCCGGCTCAGCCCCAGCGCCCGAATCCGTTTGTGCAGGTTGGTCCGCTCCATCCCCAGCGCCCGCGCGGCGCCGGATACGTTCCAGTTGGATTCCTCGAGGGCCCGCAGCACGTGCTCCCGCTCGGCCGATTCGCGCGCTTCCTGGATGGTCGATTTTACGCCCGTCTCGCGCTGCACCCGGATCTCTACCGGGACGGACTCGCGCGTCAGCCGCTCGCCCGGCGTCAGAATCGCCATGCGCTCGACGGCGTTCCGCAACTCGCGCGCGTTCCCCGGCCAAAGGTAGGTCTCCAGCAGCGGAAACACCGTCTCGTCCATCCTCTTGGGTTTGAAATTATTGCGCGCGCAGAAATCTTCCAGGAAGTATTCCGCCAGCAGGCGGACATCGTGCGGCCGCTCGCGCAGCGCCGGCACGCGGATGGGCACCACGCTCAGCCGGTAGAACAGGTCCTCGCGGAACTTTTCCGCCGTCACCAGCGCGCCCAGGTCGCGATTGGTCGCGGAAATCACGCGCACGCTCACGCGGATGATCTGCTCGCCGCCCACGCGGTGAAACTCGCCCTCTTGCAGCACGCGCAGCAGCTTGGCCTGGGAAGCTCCGTGCAGATCGCCCACTTCGTCCAGGAAAATGGTGCCGCCGTCCGCCAGTTCGAACTTGCCGCGCCGCGCCGCCGTCGCCCCGGTGAACGATCCCTTCTCGTGGCCGAACAACTCCGTCTCGATCAATTCCGTCGGAATGGCCGCGCAATTCACTTTCACGAACGGCCCGCCTGCAAACGGGCTCGATTTGTGGATGTGCGCCGCCAGCAGCTCCTTGCCGGTGCCGGATTCGCCGATCAGCAGCACGCGCGCATCCGACCGCGCCGCCATGGTCGCCTGCTCCACCGCGCGCGCCCACGCCGGGCTGGCGCCGATCATCCTCGGCGCGCCGCCCACCATCTCGCGCAGGCGCTCGTTCTCTTGCCGCAGGCTGCCTTGTTCCAGCGCGTTCTTCACCGCCAGCAGCACGCGGTCGCGGCTCAGCGGCTTCTCCAGGAAGTCGAACGCGCCGGCGCGCGTGGCCTCCACCGCGTCCGCGATGGTGCCGTGCCCCGAAATCATGACCGCCGGCGCCGAGGCCCCGTTCTGCCGCGCCGCCCGCAGCAGGTCGATGCCGTTGCCGTCCGGCAGCTTCATGTCGAGCAGGTACACGTCGGCGCGCTGCGCGTCGGGGTGGCGGTTGAACTCCGCCGCGCTCCGGCATACGCTCACCGCGTACCCCTCGCGCTCCAGAATCATCCGCAGCGAGCGGCCGATGTTCTCCTCATCATCCACGATCAGTACGCGTTTGGATGCCATTCGTCGCCACCGGCAGCAGCACGCGGAAGCCTGCGCCGCCCAGTTCTCCTTTCACCACCACAATGTCCCCGCCCGACAGCAGCGCGCTCTTGCGCGCGATCGAAAGTCCCAGCCCCATCCCCCGCTTCTTGAAGGAAATGGTGGGTTGGAACAGCGAGGCGCGCGCCTGCTCGCTCAGCCCCGGTCCCGAATCGTGCACTTCAATATGAACGCGCCCGTTCTCCGCCGACGTCACTCCCAGGATGCGCCCGCCATCGCCCGCGGCCTCGGCGGCGTTCTCCAGCAGGTTCGTGAGGATTCCCTTGATCAGGTCCTGGTCCGCCATCACGGTGGGGACGCCGCCCGCCAGCCGGCAATCGTAGGCCACCTCCGGATGCGCGGTCTTGAGAAACGCCATGCGCTCCTGCAACAGGGAATTCACGTCCACCGGCGCGGGCTCGACGGGCGGCTCGGTGGCGAACTCGGAGAACGCGCGGATGCGCCGCTCCAGGGTCTCGATTTCGTCCACCACAATCTGCGTGGCCTGCTGCATGAAGCCGCGGTCGGCTTCGTCGTAGCGCGCCATCATCTCTTCCACCGTCAGCCGGATCGGCGTGAGCGAGTTCTTCACCTCGTGCGCCATCTTCCGCGCCAGCGTCTGCCAGCTCGCAAGCTGCCGCAGATAGACCAGCCGCTCGGTGCTCTCTTGCAGCTTGTCCGCCATGTGATTGAAGGCCTGGATGGCGCGCCCGATTTCGTCGTCGCGCCGCGCCTCCACGCGCGCATTCAAGTCCCCCGCCGCCAGCTCCGTCAGCCCCGCGGTCAACTGTTGGATGGGCCGGCTGATGCGATGCGCCAGGTACACCAGCAGCGCCAGCGACACCAGCCAGATGGATGCCGCCAGCAGAACGTAGACCAACTTGAACCCGCGGCGCCAGTCGTGCTCCTTGGCGTTGTCTACCAGCTCGCGCGCGTCGCGGATCTCGCGGTCCACGGTGAGCCGCTCCATTCCACCCAAGCTGGCCGAATAAGACCAGACCTCGCCGCCGTGCCGCACCAGGTAGTCCAACTGGTCCCCTTCATGGCCCGCCGGCAAAAACTGCTCAGGCTCCTCGCTTTCGGCGAACGCCTTTACCGCCGGGGGCCAGTTGGCGCGATCCCCGGCCGTATACTTCCGTGGCGTCAACGCGCCCGGGCCCAGAGGGCGCCCCGCCTGCTGCTTGAGATCGTCGCGCACATGCTGGTAAAACTCGTGGCCGGTGAGTTGCAAGGATTTCGCGACCTTGTCGAGCTCGGTGGTGGAAGAGAATTCCAGGCTGAATTCGAGCAGCGAGGTGGTGATCCATATCGTGGCGGCGAGCGGCGCCAGGGTCGCGGCCAGGAAGATCAGAATGAGCCTGTTGCGAAGCCGATTCACCCGTTTCGCGCGCCCCGGCCCGTGGCGCGGCGCAGATCCTCCAGGCGCAGCGGACCCACTTCCCGCGTCCAGTTCGGATCGACCGGCCCCGGCTTCCTGCTGAACAGTTCGATCAGGCTTCTGAGGTTCAGGCCCGGCTCGGCCGCCCCGCCCGAGAGGTCCTTCTGGTCCGCCGTCCGCAGCTCGAACCGCAGCCAGAAAGGGCGGTCCGGCGCCAGGCCCATGGCGCTGATGGCCAGGCCCTCCAGGCACCAGGCCTCGGCCGCCGGGGCCGACAGCACGTGCGGAGTCGAGCGCGGTGTGCTCCCCAACTGGGTCACGGAGAACTTCTCCTCCCACAAATCGTAGCTCACCACGAAGCGCACCGGCACGCGCCGGATGGCGACGTCGCGGTTCTCGCTGAGCAGCGTGAGTTGGGAAAGGAATACCACCGTGGCCGCGTCTTTCAGCCGTTCCAGCGGCTTTCCGGTCAGGAAGTGCAGGCTGGGAGCCGATACGTGAAGATTGTCGCCATCGAACGTGACGTCAATCGGTTGCGCGCCCCGCGCCGGGAATACAGAAGCCGTAAGGCCGGCCAGAAGCCAGCTCCTGCGGCTGATCTGCCATCCCCGCGCTGGTGGCGGCATTACGGAATAACGCCCATCATGAAGACCGGCTCGACGTGCCCCGAACGCACCGGGAACGCCACCGCGAGAGTGAACACCGACTCCCGCAGGCCCACTCCGAGCGAATGCCTCGGAACGGCCGCCTGGCCCTCGTCCCAGATGGCGCCCGTATCGTAGAAGATCCTGAAAAGCCCGTAATGGTAATCGACGGAGTTGTGGACCATGCGGTTTCCGCCCAAAGGGTCGATCTCGTACTTATTCCAACCCCGCAGGTAGACGGTGTTGCCCATCACAAAACGGTCGTCCAGCGGCGCCCGTCCGGTAATCACGCCTCCCGAGAAGCTGTCGCTCAGCACGTGCTTGCCGTGCGTGAGCTGGTACCGCATTCCCCCCGTATGCGCCGTGTAGACGAAGTCGCTGTCGAGGATTCTGGTGGCCGCGCCCAAGCTGTAGCTTGCGTCCAGGTCTTGCTGGTTGTCCGATCCCTCCAGGCGCTGGTGATAGCGCAGAGTAGCAATCATGGCGTCGGAGGCCTCGGTGTGCGCGGCCGGATACTGTTCTCCAAAACGCTCGAAACTCGCCCCCACCTCCAGGGTCAATGGTTTTGCCAGCGCGATGGTCACGGCCGGCTGGAAATTCTGCCGCGTGCGGTAGGCATCCGAAGTCTCCTTGGATCCGCCGGCCGCCAGCGCGTCCAGAGTGCTGGTGTTCCACTGGTCGTGGTAACTGTCGAACTCGAACTTCAGGTTCACCCGGTCGGTGCCCACGTGCCTGTTCTCGTAGCGCGCGGAGATGCCGGCATAGCGCTCGTCCAGCGAGTCGCCGTCGCTCGCCATGCCAAACCGGAAGGAGTTCTGTAGCACGGTGACATCCACGCCGCCTTCCCCGCTCCACCCCTGTTTCGAGTTGTAGACGAACTTGGTGAGGTTGGCGCCCACGTCGCCTCGATACGGTTTAACTTCGAACTCGACGCGCACGTGCTCGGGGCTGTCGCCGCGGAGCACGTGGTGGCTTACTTCGCGCGCGGCCAGCTCCTTCTTCAGCCGCGCGGCCAGGCTGTCCAGCGCCGAGGGATTCAGCTTCTGCCCGATCAGCGCGGCCAGGTCCCTGCGCAAGCCGGAGCTCATTTTCTCGTTCTGGCTCTGGTCCGACACCAGGTCGGTCTTCCAACCCTTGCCGGCGACGATAACCGTATCCACCGTGTAGCGCGTGTTGACATTGATGTCGGAATCCTGCGTTCCGGCGAAGAGCAGACCGCCAAAAAGCAGACAGCCGAGCCAGGCGTGTTTCATGCGGTCCACGGGTGCACGCCGGATGCCGTTTCTAAAACATTGAAGGGAAAAGAGATACCGTGCGGGCACTTGTGACTTCGGTTCACAGGTGTGGAATGGAAAAGAGGCTCTTTCCGCAGTGCCAGAGCGGCCGCGGCGTGACTTACAGGGCCTTTGCCAGCTCGTTCGCAAAGGCGCTGCGAGGCGATTGATCTCTCTGCCGGCCGCCGCGCTTCCTGCGTTCCGGAGGACGCTGCTGCGGCGTGCGAACGGCATTGGGCGCCACGGCTGGCTGCGGCCCTCGTGCGGCGTCCTTCCCTTTCGGGGGCTGTGCCGCATTGGCCCGCAACAGCCGGTCTTCCAAAGGGGCGCGATCAAAGCGGCGAATGATGGACTGCATCTCGTCGTTGGTTGGCGCTTCGACAAATGCGAAGCCCTTGGATTCCTGGGTTTCGTGGTTGCGGATCACTTTCACGGCATCGGCCACTAGATCTTCGGCGGCCAGCCATTGCCTGATGTCATCGGCGGTGACCCATGTGGGAAGATTGCCAAGAAATACGGTAAAGCTCATTCAGTTGATTATTTTTCTCCGTTGGTTGGTTTGGCGGCACTTCAAGGCGAGGGTTCCAATCTGCCACCTAGATGGTATCAGGTGCCGTTGTGGATTGCAAACGGCTGGGGCCGCTGTGCCGGCGGGCTACTTGGGCGCATCCACGTGCGGATGGGTCCAATTGTAAAGAGCCCAAACGAGCCCGGCCAAGAGGCCCAATCCGATGAGTATTTCCGGAACATCCGGAGTCCCCATAGGTACTCTCCCAATTCGGATTATAGGCCCATTTGCCGGAAAATGAAATCAAAAACCGCCGTCTGGCGACAAATGGCTCTGTCACGCATCGCGGTGAATTGCATCTGTAGCAATGCATGGATCGATCCGCCCCAGCCCCGCCGGAGCCCTCGCGGCCAGCCGATGCCGCCCTCGCGCGGGAGGCATCGCCAGCCACCCAAGCGGAATTGCGGAGCAACAATGAGCGCCTGAAGCTCCTGCTGGATCTGAACAACGCCATCATCTCGAATCTGGAGCTTCGCGATCTCCTCCGAGCCATCTCGGCAAGCGTCCGTCACGTGATGAAGTGCGACTCGGTGGGTGTGGCGCTCCCGGACCCCAACGACCAGCGGCTGCGCATTCATGCGGTCGATTTTCCGGAAGGGCGAGGGCTCATTCGCGAAGAAGGCAAAGTCCCGGTCGCCGAGGGACCCACCAACCGGGTGTTTCGCATCGGTGAACCCATTGCGCTGGACGCCCGGGCATTGGCGGCGCTGGACGTGAGCAACCTGGCTGTGGCGGAGGGGTTCCAGGCCCTGTGCGACGTCCCTTTAGTCAGCCGCAACCGCACCCTGGGCGTCCTATGCCTCGGCCGGCTGCACGACAACCCATTTACCGGGGACGAGGTCGATTTCGTCCGCCAGGTGGCGGCGCAGGTTGCACTCGCGGTGGAAAATGCCTTGGCCTACCGGCAGATTGCCGAACTGAAAGACAAGCTGGCGCAAGAGAAGCTGTACCTGGAAGACGAAATCCGCAGCCAGATGAATTTCGATTCCATTATCGGCCGAAGCGCGGCGCTTCAGAAACTGCTGCAACAGGTCGAGACCGTGGCGCCCACCGATTCGACCGTGCTCATATACGGCGAAACCGGAGTGGGCAAGGAGTTGGTCGCCCGGGCCATCCACAACTTGAGCTCCCGCAACAAGAACGCATTTGTAAAGCTCAACTGTGCCGCCATTCCAACCGGTCTGCTGGAAAGCGAGATGTTCGGACACGAACGGGGCGCTTTCACGGGCGCCACGGCGCAGCGCATCGGCCGCTTCGAATTGGCCAGCCACGGGACCGTTTTTCTGGACGAAATCGGAGAGATCCCGCTGGAACTTCAGCCCAAGCTCCTTCGCGTGTTGCAGGAACGGGAGTTCGAACGCCTCGGCAGTTCCCGCACGCTCCGCACGGACGCTCGTTTGATCGCCTCCACCAATCGGGATCTGGCCGCCATGGTGAAGGAGCAGAAGTTTCGCATGGACCTCTATTACCGCCTGGAGGTGTTTCCCATCTATGTGCCGCCACTTCGCGAGCGGCAGGAAGACATTCCTCTGCTGGTTCGCCATTTTGTGCAGCAGTTTGCCCGGCGCATGAACAAGACCATCGACACGATTCCCTCGGAAAGTATGAATGCTCTGCTGCGCTATCCATGGCCGGGCAACATCCGGGAGCTGCAAAACCTGATCGAGCGCGCGGTGATTCTGTCCGCGGGGCCGATTCTGAATGTGCCGCTCGCCGGTCTCCACACTCAGCCGCCGTCTGCCGCACCAACCAAACGCGAAACGCTCGAAGAGGTCGAGCGCCGGACGATTTTGGAAGCGCTCGAGGATACCGATTGGGTGGTGAGCGGACCCCGGGGCGCCGCTACCTTGCTCGGTCTGAAACGAAGCACGCTTCAATTCCGGATGGACAAGCTCGGAATCCGCAAAACGCATCCACGCGAAACGGACGCATAGCTGGGCTGGCAGATACCTGTTGCGTCGCCCACGGCCGGCGAATAGGGGCGCTCCGTGATCGTCATCTCCGCGCGACCAACCAGGCGCGTGTCGATCTCCAGGCGCGTGGTCCGCTCATATGCTACCCCGTCGCGAACAGCCGTATCGCGAGTCATCTCGACACGCCGGACAAATATCGAAGGACTGCGAACCAGATAGCCGCTTTGTCGCAGGACCAGACCACTGGCGCTGTCAATCCATAGTTCGCCCCGGATCAACCCGCTCCGCTTCTTTTTCGGGTTGATTTCAAAGATGTATGCGAGTGTTCCGCCGTTGGCGATGGAACCCCGGTATCGAAAGCGGTAATTCGCGGGCGTGATTGCGACGGAGGCAGGCGGCCACGCAGCCGCCTCCACCTCGGCGGAAAGGTACCGTGCAATTACCTGTTGCCGCACGGTGCGGTCGCCTTCCATTTCGAGAACCTGGTATTCCGGCCGGCCGAACCGCGGGGCGCCCCCTGGGGTGTCCTTTGGACTCCGGCGAATCGCCCGGAGATGGCCGTGTTCGGCCAGCCTGGGAATGGACGCCTGGATATCGATCGTCGCCGTGGCCCAAGCCGGAGCCTGCGAAGGCGCCGCCAGATAGCGGGCCAGAGCCAACTCCGGATTGGGCGCCGGATTGGCTGCCGCGATTCCCGGTTCACCCGCGCCGCCAGCCCACAGTGCCCCCTGTAGCAGCATGCCCAGCAGAACGGCCGGCTCCATCTCATTCGGTCCCATACCACCCTACCGTGACATCTTGAGCAGCCTTGAAACTTCAGAGCGGGGCGGATCGTCGGGCGTAATCCGCGATCCGGCGTACTGGCGGAGCAGCATCCTCGCTTCTTCGAGGTTCCGCCCGCTCTGGATATACGCGGCGGCGCGCGCGAACATCAGCTTGGGCGAATCCGGTTCGATTTGAGCGGCCCTGCCAAAGAGCGCGTCGCTTTCCTCGTAGTGGCCAAGCTGGGACAGAAACACCGCCAGGTCGATCACACGGCCGATATCGCCCGGCGCGACCTGCATAGCCCCGCGGAACTCTCGCTCGGCCACCCGAAGGTCCTTGCGTTTCTGGGCAAGCCGGGCGAGCGCGTAGTGAGATTCGGCCTCGCTCAGCCGGCCGATCCGGGCGGCCACGCCTTCCGCCTTATCGACCCCTCCTCCAACGATGCCGGGAGCCTGGAGGTAGTACTCGAAGAGATCGCCCAGCGCTTCCAGATTCACCGGGTCGAGAGCCACGGCCTTCTCGAATGAATCGCGCGTCTTGTTGGCATACGGAAGAGCCGTAAGAAAACTGGACTCTTCAGCGCGCCGGCCATAGGCTCTGCCCAGCCAATCGTAGTAACGGGAATTCCCGGGATCTTCAGCCACGGCCTTTTCCAAATAGCCGCTGGCGTTCTTGTACTGGCCATCCATGTAATAGGCCTTGCCGATCGACGCGTAGACTGCCGCGTCCTTTGGGGAGACAGACAGCAGAGTGTTGAGGGCCGCTTTGTAATCCGTACGCCGATACTCTTCTTCCGCTTGTTCCAGATCGGTGCTCGCCGCACGGGCAACCGCGGCGATGGAAAGCACCACTGCCAGGCCTGGCATCCCGATTCTCGACAATCCATTGCGCCTCATACCGTTCATAGGACACTTGGCGGGCCATTCTTCCAGCCGTCGTATTCCGTTGAAAGCGGAGACGTTGCGATGCCGCCGCGCCAATCTGGCCGCCGCTTGCTGCCAACATGCCGGTAACTTACCGGAATGTTGGCAGCACGGGCCCCGGGCAGGCTGCCGGCCAACGTGTAACTGCCATCGCTCCAACCAAATCGAGACACCCCGCTCTGGCCAGCCAAGTGCCCTAAGGTATTACGCAGTTCGCACACAGGAGGCGAGCGATGAAGGCCGCAAGAATCGCACTTGAATTCGCACTATTGGCAGCGGGCGTTCCGGGACTATTGAGCGCAATTGAATTGCAGCCCGGCACCCTCAAGGCGTGGGACGCCTACATTTTGAACGCCGACTCACGCATGCATTCGCGCCTGGATGGCGAACTTCCGTTTTCATGGACGGATGAAGCGCCGGGCCGGAGACTGCGTCTCCGGCGTGGTGAGATTCTGTTTGCCCCGCTTACCGGGCGTGGAACCCAAAGCGTGGCGGGCGGGCTCATCCACCACTGGATCGGGGCGACTTTCATCCCCAACGCTACCATCGAAGGGCTGCTTGCCGTGGTTCACGACTACAACCGGTACAAAGAATTCTACAAACCAGTCGTTGCCGATTCGAAGGTGCTCGCCTGTACCGAGACGGATCAGAAGTTCTCCATGGTGTGGCAGCACAAGATTCTGTTCGTGAACGCGGCCATCGAGGGACAGTACCAGGCCCACGATTTCGCGCTCGACGGGCGCCGCGGATACAGCATCGCCAATACGACGATGGTGCGGGAAATCGAAAGCTACGGGCAGAACGACGAGCGATTCCTGGCGCCCGGCCAGGGAAACGGCTTCATCTGGCGGATGCACAGCATCGCCAGATATGAGGAGCGGGATGGAGGAGTATATCTCGAGCTGGAGGCCATCGCCCTGACCCGCGACATCCCGCTTTCGCTTCGATGGATGGTGAATCCGGTGGTGAACCATCTCTCCATCGATTCGCTGGTGACTTCGCTCCGCCAGACCCGCGATGCGGTCGATTCACTGACCCGGCGGCCGGAACAGCTCATCTCATGCCGGACTGGCGGCCCCCAATTCGGGAATGTGAAGTCTGGCTCCGGGGATTAGGGCGAATCGCGGCGCCGCCTGCCTTGCTATTCCTCCTCCGCCTTCACCTCCGCCGCCGGCAGCACGTCGCGCTCGCCGGCTACCCATACGTACAGCGTCGGCAACAGGAAGATGCCCAGGATCAGCGCCGCCATCAACCCGCCCACGATCACAATCGCAAACGGCCGCTGCGAATCCGAGCCAATGCCGCGCGACATCGCCGCCGGCAGCAACCCCACGCTGGCCACCAGCATGGTCATCATGATGGGGCGCAGCCGTTCGACCGATCCGTTGACGGCCGCGCTCAGGATCGCTTCGCCCCGCGCGCGCAACTGGTTGATGTATTCCAGCATGATGACGCCGGTCTGCACCGCGACCCCGAACAGCGCCAGGAATCCCACGCCGGAGGAAACGCTGAAGTGCGTATGCGTGATCAGCAGCGCCACCAGGCCGCCAATCGGCGCCATCGCCACGTTGGCCAGAATCAGCATCACCCACTTGAAATCCTGGAACATGGTGTAGAGAATCAGGCAGATCACCAGAATGGTGACCGGCAGCACAATCATGAGCCGCCTTGACGATCGCTTCTGGCTCTCGTACTCGCCCGCCCAATCGATGTGGTAACCCGTGGGCAGTTTCACCAGCCGGTTCACCTTGCTCATGGCCTCCTCCACCGTGCTTCCCAGGTCGCGAACGGGCACGCTGTACTTGATGGCCACGTAGCGCGAATTGGCTTCCCGATAGATCTCCGATGCGCCATCCAGCACCTCGACACCGGCAAGCTGCGCCAGCGAAACGCGCTCCCCCGAAGGGCTCACCAGGCGGATGTTCTCAATCGCCTCTTTGGTGCCCCGGTAGGGCGCCTGGTACCGCACCACCAGGTCGTAGCGTTGCTCGCCCTGGAGCACCTGGGTCACGGCCTTCCCTCCGACGGCGGTCTCAATCGCGTCCTGAACGTCGGCCACGTTGATTCCATAGCGGGCCGCCCGCGCGCGGTCCACCGTGAACTCCAGGTTGGGCTGGCCGATCACGCGAAACAAGCCGAGGTCCGCGATGCCCCGCACCGTGCGCATGACATTGACGATTTCCTCGCCCTTGGCTTCCAGCACCTTCAGGTCGTCGCCGTAAACCTTGATGGCAAGCTGGCCTTTCACTCCGCTCACCGCCTCCTCCATGTTGTCCGCGATGGGCTGGGAGAAATTCCATAACGTGCCCGGCATTTTCTCCAGTTCCCGGTCCATGGCGGCGATCAGTTCCTCTTTGTTCTGCTGGAAGACGGGCCGCCACTGGGCCTTGGGCTTGAGATCGACAAAGTATTCCGTGTTGAAAAAGCCGGTGGTATCCGTTCCATCGTCGGGGCGTCCCACCTGGCTGACCACCTGGGTCACCTCGGGAAACGATGCGAAAATCACCCGCGCCTGGTCCATGACGCGCGCGCCTTCGGTAGGTCCGGTGCTCGGCGCCAGCGTGGCACGCGCCCAGATGGCGCCCTCGTCGAGGTGCGGCAGGAACTCGGAGCCGATGATGCCGCTGGTGGTGAGGTACCACGAGATGGCCACCGCCCCCGCCGCCACCGCCAGGGTTACCCAGCGAAGCCGGATGGCCAAGTGAAGCGCCCAGCGGTACGCCTGTGTAATCCGGACCATCGCCGGGTTGTGCCACTCGCGAACGTGCTTGCCGAAAAAGAGACTGGAAACCACCGGCGCCACGATCATCGAAAACAGCAGCGACCCCAGCAGCGCGAACGATACCGTCCAGGCCATGGGCTTGAACAGGCGCCCCTCCACGCGTTGCAGCGTGAAGATGGGCAGATACGCCGTGATGATGATGCCGATGGAGTAGAACACCGGCCTCTGCACCTCGTGCGCGGCTTCGCGTATGGAGCCCAGCGCCGTTCCCGCCTCGCGCCGGCGCCCCAGGTACCGCACGATGTTCTCCACCATCACCACCGCGCCTTCCACCACCATTCCGAAATCCAGCGCGCCCAGCGACAGCAGGTTCGCCGGTACCTTGATCAGGCTGAGGCAGATGCAGGCGAACAACAGCGAGAACGGGATGGTCAGCGCCACGATCAGCGCGCCTCGGGCATTCCCCAGAAACATGAAGAGGATGATCGCCACCAGCAGAATTCCCTCGGTCAGGTTGTGCAGCACCGTGTGCGTGGTCAAATGAACCAGGTCGCTGCGGTCGAGAAACGGAACAACCTTCACGCCGGGAGGCAGGATGCGTTCATTCAGCTCCTGGACCTTATCGTGAATGGCGTCCAGAGTCGAATCCGAGTTGGCGCCTTTGCGCAACAATACGATGCCTTCCACCACGTCGCCGTTGTCGATGATCTTGCCATCGGCCCGATGAATCGCCTTCCCGATCTGGCCCAGGCGGATCTTGGGACCCTGCGCCACCGTCCCGATGTCTTTGACCCGGACCGGCGTCCCGCCTTGCGTCTTGACAACGGTATCCTCGATGTCGCGAACGGTCTTGACCTGCCCGATGGCGCGCACGTCGATCTGCTGCAGGCCGGCTTCCACAAAGCTGCCGCCGGCGTTCACGTTGTTATTGGCGAGCTGCTGCTCGACTTGCCCGATGCTCAGCCCGTAGGACACCAGCTTGTCCGGATCGATGCTTACCTGGTACTCCTTGGTGATGCCTCCGAAGCTCGACACGTCCACCACGTCGGGAACGGATTTGAACTGCTTTTCCAGCACCCAGTCCTCGAGCGACTTCAGCTCCATCAAATCGTATTGAGGATTGGTGCTCTTCAGCGTGTACCAATAGATCTGGCCGACCGGACTGTAATCCGTTCCGATCTGTGGCTGAAGGCCGTTCGGAAGCGTCGCCGTGGAGATCCGCTCCAGCACTTTCTGCCGGTTCCAGTCATTCTCCGACTGGTCGTCGAAAATCAGCATCACGCTCGAGAGCCCAAAGAGCGACGTGGACCGCAGATGGTCCAGGTGCGGAATCCCGTTCATCGCGATCTCGATGGGAATGGTGACCTGCTGCTCCACTTCCTCGGCGGCCCGGCCCGGCCATTGCGTGATTACCTGCACGTAGTTGTTGGCCACGTCGGGATACGCTTCCACGGGCAGATTGTGAAACGAAATAGCGCCCCAGACCAGCAATAGAATGGCCGCCGCCATCACCATCAGGCGGTTGTTGAGCGCGTAGTCGACCAGGGCGCGGATCATGGGCTATTGCTCCGCCGTGTTCTCTAAGACCAGCGCGTTCGAAACCACGCGGTCCCCCGGCGCGATGCCCGTCACGATTTCCTGCATGTTGGGAGCGATCGTCTTCCCGCCCGTCACCTCCACGCGCCGGAACGTGTTCCCGCCGGCCGGCGTGTAGACCCAGTCGCGGTCGTGCAGGTGCAGCACCGCGGAGGCCGGAACCAGCGCGCGCGTCTCCTTCTGCTGGCCGTGGAACGTGGCCGTGACGAACATGCCCAGGCGCATCAGCCCCGGGTTTTCCACTTCGAGCCGCACCTTAGCCGTGCGGATGTTCGGGTCGAGCGTCGGACCAATGTTGCCGACGCGCGCTTCGAAGACCCTGCCCGGATAAGCGTTCAAATGGATGTCCGCGTATTCGCCCAGACGGATATTCGCCAGGTCGTTCTCGTACACATCGCACACGATCCAGACGCGGGACAGATCGGCGATGGTGAACAGGTTCGGCGAATTGTCGAGGGTCTTGACGCCCGCCGCCGCCGTCACGTTCTGCTCCACGATCACCCCCGAAATGGGCGCGAAAATATCGACTGTCGAGGCCGGATGATCGGCGTCCGCTCCCAGCACCTTGAGATGCTCCAGTGCCGTTTCGACATCCACCTTTGCCTTGTCGTCGGTGTCCTCGGCCACTTCCAGGTCTTTGGCCGCGATGGCTCCCTTGTCGTACAGGAGCTTGGAGCGATCGAGCTGCGCGCGCGCCAGAGTTTCGTCGGCCTGCGCTTTGCGGTAGTCGGAAAACGCGCCGGAAACGTCCGCGCTCTCCACCCGCATCAGGAGCTGCCCCTTGGCGACCGTGTCGCCCAGCCGTGCGCGAATGTCCACCACGCGCCCGGAAGCCAGCGAGATCACGGGCACGTTTCTGGATACGTCGGCGCCGACCACCCCGGTCACGTTCAGCTCGGGCGCGGAGACATGCGCGCTGGCCGTGACCAGCGGAAATTGTTCCGGATGGTCCACCTGGACCATGTTGGCGTCCTGTTCGCGCTCGACTTCGGTCGCCGGCGGCGCCTCGGCCGCCGGATTCGGCTGCCCCTTGGCCCCGCAGCCGGCGAGGAGAAGCGCTAGGGCGAGGGTGAGGGCGAGGCATGCCTCGCCCCTACGGCGAACGGCGCGTTTCATGGGATCGCCTCGCGGCCCACCGCCAGATTCAACTGGCTGGCGGCGGTCATGTAGGAACCAATCAGGTTCAGGTAATTCAGTTCGACGCTGCGGTAGTCGTTCTGCGCATTCAGAAAATCCAGCAGCGACGCTCCGCCATGCTGATAGGAGTAGGAAATGGTCTCGCGAACCTGGGCCGCCAGTTGCAGGTATTTCGCCTTATACGGGCGCAGCAGGTTCAGATTGCCGTTGACCATGGCATAAGCCGAATCCACGTCGCTGAACACCTGCGCCTGGGCAGCCTCCCGCAGCCGTTCGTTGCGGTGGATGTCCAGTTCCGTGCGCTCCTTCTCCCCCTGGTTCTTATCGAAGATGCGCAGCGGGATGGTCACGCTGAAACCGATGTACGCCGGAATGGGAGGGTTGCGCCCCATGTCCACGCCGAAGGTGGGATCGGTCGACCCGTCGGCCACCGCCAGCTTGTGGTCGGTCTCGGCTTTGTCGACGGCTTGCGCGGCGGCCTTCAAATCCGGCCGCTCTTCCACAGCGATGTTGCGAAACTCCTCCAATGGCAGAATGCGTTCGGGAAATTCAAACGGCCCCGCCACGTCGAATTGCTCAACGGGCGTCCGGTCGTTCATCAGTGTCAGAAGCTGGATCTTCGACGTTCGCAAATTGGTTTCGGCGGTCTGCACGTCGGCTTCGAACTGGACGCGCTGTAACTCCAGGCGGTCCAAATCGACTTGTGCGATGTCGCCGGCTTGGAACCGGTCGCGGCTCACCACCAGCAACCCGTCGTAGTACGCCAGGTTGTCCCTGGTCAGCGCCAGGACCGCCTTGGCTTGCAGGGTTTGAACGAATGCACTCCGCAAGCTGAAGAGCAGCGTCCTCTCCAGGTCGGCTTGTTGCGACACCGCGATGGCGGTGCCCTTTTGAGCGCTCTCCAGCCGCAATTCCCGCTTGTGCTGCCGCTCGTGCAGGTAGCTGGCCGAGATCAGCGGCAGGGTGTTGCCCAGCGGACGATAAGGATTGGGCGTGAAGGGGTCGAGCTGATCGAGCGTGGTGGTGAGATCCGGGTTCGGCCGCAGGTAAGCCGTCGTCTCCTGGGCCTTGGCTTCATCAACGCCGAGCTGGCTGGCCTGCAAAGTCGGGTTCGTAGCTTCGAACTTGTCGCGAATCTCCTGCCATGTGAAAGCCTTCTGCGCGCGGACGCCCTTGGTGAGGCAAACCACGATCAGAAGCCCAATTGACAGACGCACGTATAACCTCCGCACTGGATCATAAACGCAACCGCTTCCTTAAGAGCTGTGAAGAAACCGCCCGCAAGCGGGCACTGGGCAGGCTAAAGCATGCCCCACCTTGGTGGGGCATGCTTTAGCTTGCCCATCTTCTTGCGATCGCGGCTCAGCATGAGCTTCACTAACAATTCTGGCGTCATCCCGGCCCCGGCAAGCGCCTATCTTCCGGTTGGAGGGACCTATCTTTTGGCTGAGGGCTTGGTTTGCAACGGAGTTTGTTTCTACAATCGAAACGGGGGCGCAGGCGCACGATGTTCCGTTATCTGCAAGGGTCCACGCCCGTGGTGCTCGCCCGGGCGGGATTGCTCATCGCCATCATCGCCCTCATCGACTGGCGCGTCGACCTCAACATTGCCTTCGGCTTCCTCTACCTGTTTCCCATTCTGCTGGTGGGTACGGTTCTGCCGCGCTGGCAGATCCTCCTGGCGGCGCTCCTTTGCACGTTCCTTTCCGATGTCTTCGACCCGTTCCCCTTTACGCTCGCCGTGGCGCTGCCGCAAGACATTCTGGTGTTCACGTCGCTGGCGGGCACGGGCCTGTTCGCGTTCGAGATCGCCAGGAGCCGTCGGCGGGACATGGAAAACCTCCGCCGGGTCGAAGTGGAAATGGCTGCCCGGCGCGAAGCCGAAGAGCAATTGGAGTTTCTCATCGACAGCAGTCCCGCCGCCATCCTCACCATGGGCGCCGACAGCGTGATTCTGCGGGCCAATACCGCCGCGCACCGTCTCTTCGGAGCACCCGACGGGGAACTGCCCGGAAGAAGCATCCGCCGCTACATCCCCGCCCTGGGACGCGTGCCTTTTACCGGCGAGACCCCCCAAGCATTCCGGACCGACATGCAGTGCCGCGGCGAGCGCGAAAACGGCGCTGTCTTCCCGGCCAATGTCTTCTTCTCCACTTACAACACGGCGATCGGCCCCAGGCTGGCAGCTTTGGTGGTGGACGCCTCCGAGGAGTTGCGGGAACGGGAAGAATCGAGTCTCGAACAGCTCATGGCCGGATCGCGGATTCTGGTGGGCGCCGTCTCCCACGAAATCCGCAACGTCTGCGGCGCCATCGCCATCATCTATGAGAACCTCGTCCGCAGCGGCGCCCTGACCGGGACCAAGGATTTCGAGGCGCTCGGCTCGTTGGTCGAAACGCTCAACAAGATCGCCTCCCTGGAGCTTAAACAGAGCGCCAGCGATTTTGAAATCGGCGGCATCGACCTGCGTGAGACCCTCGACGATCTCAAGATCGTGCTCGAGCCCTATTGCCAGGAAGCCGATATTGCCGTTTACTGGGCGATCCCCGCGGAACTCCCCGCGGTCTGGGCCGATCGCCACAGTTTGTTGCAGGTTCTTTTGAATCTCACCAAGAACAGCGAGAGGGCCCTGGAGGGCGCCGGCCTGAAGAGAATCGATATCGCGGTCACGGAAGGGCCGGGCGTCGTGTCCATCCGGGTCACCGACTCCGGGCCGGGCATCGGTTCCGTCGACAAGCTGTTTCAACCCTTCCAGAAGGGGGCCGATTCCACCGGGCTGGGCCTCTATCTTTCGCGCGCTTTTGTGCGATCCTTTCGGGGTGATCTTCGCCACGATCCGGCGGCGCCAGGCTGTTCTTTTGTGATCGACCTGGCGATCGCCGGTTCCCATGAGACGGATTATGGACGGACAGGCAAACACGGAACGCATCCGGCTGCTCTTGCTCGATGATCACGTTCTGTTTCGGGAGGGCCTCAGCCGCCTTCTGGCTTCGGAGCCCGACTTCGAGATGGTGGGCAACTGCGGCACGTCCGCCGAGGCCCTCGAGGTTCTGAAAGGCTCGCCCGTCGATATCGTCCTCCTGGATTTCGACCTCGGCGACGATCACGGCAGCCAGTTCATCGCCGCGGCCCGCCGCGCCGGCTACCCGGGAAAGATCCTGATGGTCACCGCCGGAATGGATGCCGCCGAATCGTCCATCGCCTTGCAGTTGGGCGCGTCGGGCATCTTCCTGAAGCACAATTCTCCGGTGACCCTGGCCAAGGCCATCCGCCTGGTGGCCAGCGGAGAGATGTGGGTGGACCAGCGCGTCATTCACCTCATGGCCGACGGAATCCATCGGCGCGAAGGTCCCAGCTTTCAGAAGGTGCTGACGGAACGGGAGCAACAGGTGCTGCGGGGCATATTCGAGGGCCTTTCCAACAAGGAGATCGCCGCCCGGCTGGGGGTATCGGAGAGCGCGGTGAAGGCCACGCTACAGCAGTTATTTCAAAAGACTCGCGTGCGAACACGCAGCCAGCTCGTGAGGATCGCGCTCGAGACCTCCCTAGGCGCCACGCGCAAGCTTTGACCGGCGCAGCCTCGCGAGCGCCCAGAGCAGCGCGCCGCCGCCGAGTAGCAGCACGGCCGAACCGGGTTCAGGCACGTCGGGAGGGTCGGGAGGGTCGGGAGGGTCCGGGGGGTCCAACGAGTCCATCGGGGCGACCCCGCCCAGCGGCGGGTCCACCAGGGAGACTTGGCCCGGCGGCGCGCCCACGCTCAGCCCGCCGCCTCCCAAGCTCACGGTCATATCCTGCTGCAAGGTGTAAGGTGGCAGTCCCACGGTCACGGCCGGTCCGGTGTTGAGGAGCGTCAAGACCGCCGCCGAGCTGCCAAACAACTGTTGCGAAAGCGCCTCGGAGAGCTGCAGCGAGCCCTCCAGAACCGAGACTGCTCCGCCATAGCCGGCGCCTTGGAACATCCCCGTCGTAAAGCTCAGCGGCGCGCCAAACGAAACCGAAACAGAGCCATCGCCCGATTCCAGAACCACTTCGAACTGACCCGCTGAACCCTCCGGAACCGACGCGAATGTGAACCCTACCCGGGTGGGGTACACCGGAAGCCCGAAAATCGCGGCATCCATGCTGAAATTCCAGTCTGGAACCGTGATCGATAGCTCGTCGCCCGTATTGAGCAAGGCCGAAACCTGGGTGGAAACGTCGATGGTTCCCGCGCCAAGCGGCAGCACGGACAAAAACACGGCCAATCCGTACCACCGGCATGTCATGTATCTGGATTCTACTCTGGGGATCACCCGACGACCAGAGCACAAAGTACTGGTACGTACTCATCTGTGACTCGAAGGCCATGCAACGAATAGGATTAGCTTGAATGAAATTCTTTTGAGAAATTCCATGAATCTTGAGAACACCTGCATGGCGCGGGAGGGATTGGCCGCGGCCGTCACCCTGAACCGGCGCGGGAAGTAGGGGCTGGGCACGCCCAGCCCTCCGGAACAAACCCATTTTTCGACGCGGAGCCGAGGAGAAGAATTGGAGATCGTGGCGGCGGTTATAGCGTCGTCGCGCCCCGCGTGCCTGGCTCTTACTGCGATGGGCGCTGGCGCGTCTCGATGTTCAGGACGCGCTCTTCCAGGGCGGCGATGCGGATCCCCACGTCGTGGGTGGTGAGTTCGGCGGTGTGCAGGCGTGCGGTCTGGCCCTTGGCGTGGCCGTGGAAAGCCGTGAGCAGGCTGGCTTCGATTCCCCGCGCGAATTCCCGGCCGCGGTCTTCGTTGGCTTGGATTTCGGCTCGGATGGCGGCGGCAATGGATTCGACGGCGCGGTCGAGGTCCTGTTTGGTGGCGGGCCGGTTGTCCTCGGGTGTCATGTTGGTCTCTCTGCGTCCTTGGGGTGTGGCTGCACCTGGTTTTACGCCACTGGTTGTGGGCGGCCGCGCGTCTGGGGTGCCCTCCGCGTCCGGCGCGCCCTGAGGTTTTCCGCTCCGGCCGCCACCTCTCTGAAACGGCCGGCCGGGATATCGGCGAATGCCGCCGCCCGGCAGGTGCGGGATAATAGCCAGAAGGGTCTTCATGGACTTCGTCGAGCAGCTAAAATCCTCGGTCGACATTGTCGCCGTCGTCGGGGAATACGTGCGGCTGAAGAAGTCCGGCACGCAGCGCTACATGGGGCTGTGCCCCTTCCACAGCGAAAAAACCCCTTCCTTTACCGTCCACGTGGTGCATCAGTTCTACAAGTGCTTCTCGTGCGGCGCGGGCGGCGACGTGGTGAAGTTCGTGATGGAGAAGGAAGGCATCGGCTTTTACGAGGCGCTGAAACTCCTGGCCGACCGCTACGGCATTCCCATGCCCAAGCGCTCTCAGTACGCCGACGAGGATTCCAAGCTGCGCGGCGCCATTTTTCAAATGCACGAGCTGGCGAAAGAGAATTTCCGCGCTCATCTCAACTCGCCGGCGGGGGAGGCCGCGCGGGCGTACCTGGCGCGGCGGGGCGTGACGCCGGAAACGGCCGAACAATTCGCGCTGGGATACTCGGACCGCTCTGGACGCGCGCTGCTGCGCCTCTTCGAACAGCGGAATTTCCCCGCGGCGCAAATGGACCAGGCCGGGCTGGTGGGCACGCGGCAGGACGGAAGCAGGTACGACCGCTTCCGCCACCGGCTGATGTTCCCCATTCATAACGAATCGGGCAAGATCATTGGCTTCGGCGGGCGCGCGCTGACGGCCGAGGATGAACCCAAGTACTTAAACTCGCCGGAAACGCCGATCTATAGGAAGAGCTACGTGCTCTACAACCTGCACCGGGCAAAGGAGGCCATCCGCAAAGACGACAGGGTCATTCTGGTGGAAGGCTACATGGATGCCATCGGCGTTACCGCCGCCGGTTTCCCTGGCGTGGTGGCAAGCTGCGGCACCTCGCTCACCACCCAGCAGGTGCAGGCGCTCAAACGCCACACCCAGAAGATCGTGGTCAACTTCGATCCGGATGCCCCGGGCGGCAATGCGGCGGAGCGGTCCATCAACCTGCTGCTCGAAGAGGGCATGCAGGTCCGCATCGTGGAACTGGACGGCGGTCTCGATCCGGACGAGTACTGCAAACAGCGCGGCGCGGCCGCCTACCAGGAGCGCCTCGAGGCGGCCAAAGGGTACTTTTACTGGCTGGCGGACCGGGCGCGCGCCCGCCACGATATGCGCACCACGGAAGGCAAGGTGGCCGTGCTGCAGTTCCTGATGCCCGCGGTCGAGCGCATCTCGGACCGGCTCGAGCGCATGACCATCGCCAACGATGTGGCGGGCTACCTCGGCGTCGAGCGCGGGATGGTGCTGGACAGTTTTCGCAAAGCCGTGGCGGAGCGGCGGGAGAAGACTCTGGAAGGCCCCAAGGCGGTGTTGCGCCACGACGAACGCATGCTGTTGAACGCGCTGCTGGCGCAGCCGGAGGTGCAGGGCGAGGTCCTCGGGGAGCTGAAGTCCATGGAGGCCATCGGCGCCTTTTCTTCGCGGCGCATCTTTCAGGCGATTTTCGCTCTCGACGAGGCGGGCGGCCGGTTGAGTTTCGAGGAAGTCCACGCGCGCCTGGAGGAATCGGACCAGAGTTTGCTGGCCCAGGCGGTTCTCAACGAGGATGCGCGGGCTTCGCACGAAGAAGTGCTGGCGGCCATCGAGAGCATGCGCCGCACCGGGGAGCAGCAGCGGCGGTCCCAGTTGAAGGCGCGCATTCACGACTCCGAGCGCGCGGGCAATTGGGAAGAGGCGCTGCGGCTGACCGGAGAGTTGCAGGGGCTCGAGCGGGCGCCGCGGGGACGCCGATGAAATGTGCGTCCCCGGAACTGCGGCGCGCCGTGGTGTACAATAGGCTCGTTTCGGTTGCGTGGGGAATGTGGCGGGGCTTCAGTGGCGCTTGAGGACAAATTCGAAGGGTTGAACCGTCTCGTACAGATGGGCAAGGAGAAGGGCTACGTCTTGTACGACGAGGTGAGCGAAGTCCTGCCCGGAGATCTGGCGGGCGGCGCCGAACTCGAAGACGTGCTGGCCGGCCTGGATACCGCCGGCATCGAAATTCTGGAAGAGCCCAAGGATTTCGAGAAGAAGACCGAGGAGGGGGACGATCTCGTCGATCTGGACCTGCCCGCCGGTGTCGGCGAGAAGATCAACGACCCCGTGCGCATGTACCTGCGGGAGATGGGTACGGTCCCGCTGCTGACGCGCGAGGGCGAGGTCGAAATCGCGCGCCGCGTCGAACGCGGCCAGAACACGGCGCTCAAATCGCTCGCGCGCGCCCCGCTGATGATCCAGGAGATCGTGTCCCTGGGCGAAGAAGCGGCCAGGAACGCCGTCTCGGCCCGCGACATCGTCCAGATTCCCGAGCCCATCCTGACCGACGAACTGGTCGAGGAGAAGCGCAAGGAATTCTGCAAGCGCGTCGAGGACATCGCGCGGCATTACAAAAAGATCCTCCAGTGCCGCCAGAAACTCCAGGCGATTCCGCGCGGCATGAAGCCCAAGCAGTACCGGCGTCAGTTGTGGGAGTTGGGGCGGCTGATCGTGCGCACTTCCCGCCTCGTGCGGCGCATCAAGTTCCAGACGCCGGTGATCCGCCACTTGATCGACCGCATCCGGACAGCGGTGGATGAGCTGAAGCCGCTCGAGCGAGAGATCGCCCGCGTCCAGAAAAAGCTCGAAACGTGGCCCGGCGCGCGCGCCGAAGGCATCAAGGATCTCCGCAAGGAGCAGCGCAGCCTGGGCCAGCGCCTGCAACAGAGCGAAGAGCGTTTCGGAGCGTCGGCGGCGGAGCTGCGGCGCACTCTCGAGATTATCACCCAGGCCCACCAGGAGGCGGAAGCCGCCAAGAAGGAGTTGATCGAGGCCAACCTGCGCCTGGTGGTGAGCATCGCCAAGCGCTACACCAACCGCGGGCTGCAATTCCTCGACCTCATCCAGGAAGGCAACATCGGGCTCATGCGGGCCGTGGACAAGTTCGAGTACCGCCGCGGCTATAAATTCTCGACCTACGCCACCTGGTGGGTGCGCCAGGCCATCACCCGCGCCATCGCCGACCAGGCCCGCACCATTCGCATTCCGGTCCACATGATCGAGACCATCAACAAGCTCGTCCGCGCCTCGCGCCAGATGATCCAGGAGCTGGGCCGCGAGCCCACCAACGAGGAGCTCGCCAAACGGCTGCAATTGCCCGTCTCAAAGGTGCGCAAGGTGCTGCGCGTGGCGCAGGAGCCCATTTCCCTCGAAACCCCCATCGGCGAAGAGGAGGAATCGCACCTCGGCGACTTCATCGTGGACGCCAACGGCATTTCGCCCTCCGACGCCGTGATCAATCTGAACCTGCGTGAGCAGACCGCGCAAGTTCTGAAAACCCTCACGCCGCGCGAGGAGAAGATCATCAAGATGCGGTTCGGCCTGGACGATGGAAGCGAGCACACGCTCGAGGAAGTGGGGCAAAACTTCGCCGTCACACGCGAGCGCATCCGGCAGATCGAGGCCAAAGCGCTGCGCAAGCTGCGTCACCCCAGCCGCAGCCACCGCCTGCGGGCATTCCTGGAGAATGGCGCCAGCGGGGTCTAAGAACTGACAGACGAAAGCGTCTGTCCCACCTTGTGGGGCAGGCGCTTCCGCCTGCCAACTAGTCTTCTTAACGCGTCCCTCTCTACCAGCGAGGCTCGCGGCGCCCGCCGCGGGGACGGTTGCCGCCTCCGGGACCGCGTCCGCCGCCGCCGGGACGGCCCCCGCCGCCCCCGCCGCCGAAGCCCCGATCCGGCTTGGGACGCGCTTCGTTTACGTTGAGAGCCCGTCCCTCCAGGGTGTAGCCGTTCAGGGCGGCGATCGCCTGGTCCGCTTCCGATTCGTTTTCCATTTCGACGAAGGCGAACCCGCGCGAGCGGCCGGTGTCGCGATCCGTCATGATCCGGGCGCTGTTCACCGCGCCGTGACTCTCAAAAAGGCTACGGACTGTCTCTTCCGTAACGTTGAAATCGAGATTGCCAACGAAGATGTTCTTCACGCCATTCTCCTGACAATTTGAAAGCGGGCCAATCGGGGAGAAACACAAGCGGTTCGACGGTTTCGTCGCTCAGAATACTCGGCCGGATTCGCGGTAGCTATCAAACGCGCTCCAAATATACCACGTACGCCGGCCAGCGGCAAACGCTATCGGGCCTTTATCGCTGCGCCTGTCCGGACTTCGGCTCCGCGGCCTCACCCGCCTCCGGCGCGTGCATGTAGACGGCCCGGGCGGGATACGGAATCCGGATGCCTTCCTCTTTGAAACGGCGCAAGATCCGCTTTCGCAGCTCGTGGCGCACAGTGAACTGGCTGGCGAACTCCGCTACCTGGTAGTTAAGCGTCAGGCCCAGCCCCGATTCGCCGAACCCGGGCTCGAACGTCACCGTGGGCGCCGGATCCGCCAGCAGGCCCGGGATCTCCCGCGTGCCCTGCGCCGCGATATCGAGCAGCACCCGCTCGATGCCATCGGGATCGCAATCGTAGCTCGCGCGCACTTCCACCGTGGCCGACATGCGCTTGTCCGGCAGGTCGAAGTTGGTCACAATGGCCTGCGCCAGCTTGGCGTTGGGCACGATAATCAGACTGTTCCCCAGGCTCCGGATGGTGGTGCTGCGCCAGCCGATGTCGGTGACGTATCCCTCTTCGCCGGTGTTCAGCCTGATGTAGTCCCCCAGCCTGACCTGTCCCGCCACGGCCACATAAAAGCCGCCAAACAGATTGGAAAGCGTGTCTTGCATCGCCAGTGCCACCGCCAGGCCGCCCACGCCCAAAGCCGTCAGCATCGGCGTGATCGAGAATTTGAAGTGCCCGAGCAGCACCAGCGCCCCCAGAATCACCACCCCAATCTGGGCGAGGTTCTGGGTAAGGGTGGTCACCGGCAGAGCGCCCGCCACCTGGCTGCCGTAGAGGCGAATCAGGTCGCGGGCGATCCGCATCGACATCAGCGTGAGAGATGCGATCCAGAGAGCGAACAACGTCTCCGCACCCACGTCCGTGAACGCCCGGGGGAGCTTGGAGGACTGGAGCGCCACGTGCAACGCGAGAATCGCGGCCCAGATGAGGATGGGACCGCTGAGCGACTCCGCGATGACCAGGCCGGCGCGGCTCCCGGTGCGCGCAGTCCAGGCGCGCAGGGCTTTCAGGATGAACCGGCGGACCACCCACCCGATGAGGAAAATGGCCGCGAATATGGCCAGTGGCCACACCAACTCCATCGGGTTCTTCGTCAAGACGCGCTCGATCGTTTGCATAGTTCGATTCTACTGGCCCGTCGGGCAGGCCATCGTTTTCCGTGGCCTGCCAACTTCGATTCTTGCAAACAATTCGGCTGCACGCACAGCTCCGCCGCCCCGTCACCCTAATGTGCGGCGAAGTGTCTTCCTTCTGTGCCTGATTGTGGCCGGGCGCCTGGTGGCGCAGGAGGTCTCCTCCTGGGACCTCTATGAGCAGGGCCGCGAAGCCGAGAAGGGCGGCCACATGGCCCAGGCATACCTCCTCTATTCCCAGGCCGCCGCCATGGAGCCCAACAACCGGACCTACTGGCTGCGCAGCCAGGCGGTGAAGTCGCGCGCCGCGCTCGAGGCGAAACCCATGCCGCCGCCGCCGGAGGCCGGGTCCGAGCCGGAACCCGAAGCCCTCCCGGAATCGCACTTCGACAAGCCCAGCGCGCGGGACCTGGCCGACGCGCGCCGGCCGCTGCCACCGACGGAATTGAATGGCGCCCCGCAAACCAGGAATATCGATCTGCGCGGCGACTCCCGCACGCTGTTTGAAGATGTGGCCCATGCTTTCGGGTTGGATTGCGTTTTCGACGGCGACTACCAGCCCGTCAAGGCGTTCCGTTTTCAACTGCAAGGCGTGGATTACCGCGAAGCGCTGCACGATCTCGAGGCGGCCACCGACTCCTTTATCGTGCCGCTATCCAAGAAGCTTTTTCTGGTGGCCAAAGATACTCCGCAGAAGCGCCAGGAGGTCGAGCCGGCCGTGGCCGTCGAAGTGCACCTGCCCGAGGTCACCAACCAGGAGGACTTCCACGCCATTATCACCGCCGTGCAGCAGGCCATGGCCATCGAGAAGGTTTCGTTGGATACGCAACAGAACATCGTGATTTTCCGCGACCGCATCTCCAAGGTCCTGATCGCGCGCGCGCTGCTCGAGGAACTGCTGGAGCCGCGCGCCCAGGTGATGGTGGACCTGGAGTTTCTCGAGGTCACCCGCAACGACATGATCACCTACGGCCTCGACCTCCCAACGTCTTTCCCGCTCACCGCGCTCACCACCTTTATGAACAACAGCCCTTCGTTGGCGTCGGGCCTGGCGGGGCTGCTGGCGTTCGGCGGCGGGAAGACGCTGATGGGGCTCGGAATCGTCAATCCCTCGCTGGTGGCCCAAATGTCGGGCTCTTCCAGCAAGCTGCTGCTCAAGACCGAGATGCGTTCGCTGGACGGCCAGCCCGCCACCTTGCACGTGGGCGACCGCTATCCCATCCTGACCTCCGGTTACTACGGCCCGGCGAGTTACTCGGGCGCCGGCGCGTACACGCCTCCCCCTTCCGTCACCTTCGAAGATCTCGGATTGACCGTGAAAGTGACCCCCGCCGTGCACGGCATGGACGATGTGACGCTCGATGTCGACGCCGAATTCAAAGTGCTGTCGGGGCAGGCCGAGAATGGAATTCCCATCATTTCGAGCCGCGTGCTGAAATCCAAGACGCGGCTCGTGATGGGAGAGTGGGCGATAGTGGCCGGCCTGCTCAATCCCAGCGAAGCTCGCACCATCGCCGGTCTGGCGGGACTGTCGCGCATTCCCTACCTCGGACCGCTGTTCAGCACCCACGAACGCGACCGGAGTAACGACCAGGTGCTGGTCATGATGCGCCCGCACCTGTTGACGCCGCCGCCCAATGAGTCGGCTCCCCGCGAGTTCCGTACCGGCTCGGATACCAAGCCGATCACGCCGCTGTAGGGACTACGGCGCCGCCGGAGCCGGACCAGGAGGGGGCGCGCCATGCTCCGAGAGGGTCACTTCGCACTCGCAGCAGTCGCTGCATCGCAGGCATTTTTCGCAAAGATGGTTATCGCACGCGTCCTTGGTGCACTGCGCGCAGATCCGCGTGGATTCCTCTCCACAAATGCTGCACGTGAAAGGCATGGGTTGAGCTATTTCTTCCTTCCTGAATTCGAAGGCGCCGCGGGCTGCGCGGTCAGGATGCCGCGGCAGCGCTGCGCTTCACGGTCCATCACCTGAAACTGCTGCTCGCGCTCGGCGGCCAGGTTCACGATGTACTTCTGAAACCGGTCGCGGTTGACGCCATTCTCGGCTTCCAGGCTGGCCAGCGTCTGGGCGAGCGCGGGGTCCTGATATTTCCGGGTCCCCTCCTCCAGGGAACCAAGCATGGTCTCGAGGCCCTGAAGGCGGAAGAACAGCTCGAGCGAGGCCGACAGTTTCTCCGGGTTGCGCGCCAGCTCCCTGGCGCCATCGGCGAACGCCTTAGCCTGGTCTTTGCTGGATTGCAATTGCGCGGCGTAGGTGGCCGACGCGTCCTTCTCGACCCACGCCTTCACGTCGAGCCGGTCCAGCACCGGCAGCAGGCGCCCGGCGTGCGCGCTCATCTCCTGCAAGATCACGCCGATATCCCAGTCGGGCTCCAGACCGGCGGGCTGTTGCTGGGCGTACAACGCCGCCGCGCACGCTAATAGAATCGATCCTCGAAGGGCGTGATACATGGCTGTTTTCAATCTATCACGCCGCGCGCGCCGCTCGGTACGACGACTCATTCCGAGCCGCGACCGTCGGAAGCCGTGAAAAAACAGGCAAGCTAAAGCATGCCCCACCTTGGTGGGGCATGCTTTAGCTTGCCCATTGCCCGCTTGCGGGCGATTTCTTCACGGTTCTCAAAGGAGCGGGGGACCGGCCGGCCGTCTACCCGCCTGGCGGCGGCGGCGGTGGCGCCGATGGCGGCGCCGGAGCGGTGGTCGTGGTGCCGCCTTTGCCCTTGTCGCCCTGCGCGCCGCCGGCTCCCGTGGAAGTCGTAGGCGTACTGCCTACCCCTCCTCCGCCGCCAACCCGGCGCTGCAGCGCCACTCGTGCGGCGTCCTGGATGGCCCTTGCCACAGCCCGGGCAATGCCACTCTTGTCCATCTTCTGAGCCAGCGGCTGGTTCTTGAACACGCGGATCGATTCGGTGGGTTGCAGAAGCACTCCACCGCCCCCCGGCGCCTTGCTGGTAACTTCCACCAAACCCTCGTCCACGCTGACGAAGGTAGTGCCGTCCTCGTCTTCCACGGTCACTTCAAAAACGGTGCCGCGCACCGAAATGACGGCCGTCGGACTGGAAACAGTGTTGGGATTCGGAACGCCGGGGAGGTGCTGGATGTAAACTTTCACGCGCCCGATCACGACGTCCAGCAGGTCTTTCCACGTCGGCGGATTGTCGCGGAACATGACCTGCGAGTTGGGAAAGACTTCGAAGGTGCTGCCGTCGGAGACTTGGAACCTGGCGTAACCATCCGGTCCGGTCTTGACCATCTGCTTGGGCCGAACCGTGTTCCCTTCAAACAAGGCCCACGGGTTGCCATCGAGCATCACGGAGACGTCGCCATTGATGACGAGCGCCTTGGCCGCGGTATCCTGGGCCTGGAGAGGGGCCAGAGACACCACGAGGGCAACCGCCATTAGCAGCGGGCGCACCATCCCCGATAGCGTCATACGCCAAAGCATAACACCTTTTCCGGAGCCGGGCATCCTAAACCCTTGCTCCGATGCGCAGACTCAATTAGTCTAGCACTAAACATGCATTGCAACCAGTGGGCCGCGATTTAAATTCGCTTACAAAGTGCCCAGATTCAGCGAGTTGATTATAATGGCGGAATCCAAAATAGGGTAAAATGAAACCGGCAGTGTGTCATAAGGGGACAATCCGCGTTCCAATGCGGCTCATCGGCCTGGTGCTGGCCGGGGTGTTCCTGGCTGCGGCACAGACGCACCCGGACTGGCGCAAGGTGGGCAGCTCCTCGGTGGAGTTGATGTTGGCTTCCCCTGCCACGGGGCCGGTGGAGCGGGTGTGGTACTCCGCCGGCGGTTCGCTGCTCTTCGCCCGCACAGCGTCCGGCAAGGTTTTTGAGACCGCCGATTTCGAGACGTGGGCCGCCGCCGCCAACGCGGCCGAGACCAGCGCTCCGATTCCAGCCACCCCCGCCCGGCTGCCCGAGCCTGAGGCGCGCGTCGTCTCCACCGCCTCCAATCCCTCGATCATGTACTCCTTGGGACGGCAGTTGCTCCGCTCCGAAGACGGGGGGCATTCCTGGACCAATCTCACGGCGTACAAGTCGGAATCCGTGGTGGGTTCCGGCCAACACAGCCTGGCGATTTCGCCGGCCGACCCGAATCAACTGGCGCTGGCCAACGATTACGGTGTCTGGCGGTCCATGGATGGCGGGCTCTCCTGGGCCGGGTTGAACCGTTCTTTGCCGAACCTGGCGGTGCGGCGGATTCTCTCCACACCCAGCGGCACCGCGGGCACGCGCATCCAGGTGGATGGCCTGGGGGTTTTGGAGCTGCCGCCGGGCGGCTCGGTCTGGGCTCCGGCGCCGGCAGCGGAACTGCTGAATGAAGCGGTGCTGCGCCAGCGGTATTCGGCGGTGGTTGGCGCCGGCATTACGGTATCCGGCTCGTCCGGCGACGTGGTGTATGCCGGCTCTTCCGACGGCCGCATCTGGGTTTCGTTCGACGGCGGTCAGACTTTCCCCGCTCCGCCCTGGCAGGCGAACGGTCCGGTGGAGCGCATCTTTGTGGACGCCGCCGAGCCGCGCGTGGCGCTGGCGGCGCTGGCGGGCGAACAGGGCCCGCACGTGCTCCGCACCACCAATTCCGGCGCCTTCTGGGACCCCCTGGACGGCAACTTGCCCGACGCCCCCGCGCACGGCGTCACCGCCGAGCGCGCGGCCGGCGCGGTTTATGTGGCCACCGACAAGGGCGTGTTCTTTACCCGCGTCGATTTGGAAAATGCCAGCCAGCCCGATTCGGTCGTCTGGACGAGCCTGTCGGACCGGCTGCCGGCCGCCGCCGCCACCGATGTGCGCCTCGATCCGGCCGGCGTGCAATTGTACATCGCGCTCGATGGTCACGGCATCTACGCCGCGGCGGCGCCGCATCGCCTGCGCAATCTGCGGATCGTGAACGCGGCCGATTTCAGCACCCGCGCCGCGGCGCCCGGATCGCTGCTGAGCGTCATCGGCGGCCTGGTGAATGCGGCCCGCGGCGGCGATCTGGATTATCCGGTGCTGGCGGCTTCGGATGCCGAATCGCAGATCCAGGTTCCCTTCGAAGCCGTGGGCCCGAACGTGGCGCTGGCATTCGACACCAATGCCGGCCAGGTAACGTTGATGCAGCCGGTGCAGCCGGTTTCGCCGGCGATTTTCGTGGGCCGCGACGGCGCCCCCTGGCTATACGACGCCGACAGCGGCCTGCCCATCGACGCGCGCAACACGGCGCACTCCAACGGCCGTGTGCAAATCATGGCGACGGGCCTGGGGAAGGTCCGCCCCGACTGGCCCACCGGCCTGCCCGCGCCGCTGGAGGATCCGCCGGTGGTAGCGGCTTCGATCCGGGCGTTTCTCGACGGATCGCCCATCGAAGTTTCGCGCGCCACCCTGGCGCCGGGCTACATCGGCTTCTATCTGATCGAGGTGCAACTGCCCGCGATCGCGAATGCCGGAGTATCGGAGCTGCACCTCGCCGCCGGCGGCCAGGAATCGAACCACGTGCAGATCGTGATCGAGCCATAAATCGAACCTGTGGGGCAGGATTACATCCAGCGGCGGGTTGGCAACCCGCCATTCTTGCTAGCGTGCAATTATCTGCTTAAAGCATGACGAGGTTTCCATGATCGACCTGCGGGAAACTCGCTCCGTAACGGAGTTCCAGCGCAACATCAAGGATTATGTCGGCCGGCTCAAGCCAACCAGAAATGGGCGCTCAGGAACCTCATCGCGGGAAGCCGCTTTACGGAGGATGAAGTACGGCAGGCAAAGAGCTGGCCAACGCTGGGCACATATCTGCGGGGCAAGACGGAAGACCTGACCCCGAACCAGCGATTTCTGAAAAGGTTCACGCACTTGCAATGGCGTCAATATTCCGCACTCTCGCACGGCGCCTATGAGGGATACATCGGTGAGCTCCCGGCCGCTGCCTATTTCATACTTGATTCATTCCCGCACGAGATGAGACCGGGCATCGAACGGATGTACTTGGCCTTCTTGACACGGCACATCGGGCGCGCCGCATTGATCCTGCTGTGTCTCGTTACGGAGCTTCAGATGTATTTCCGTTTCGACGGCGCGGACATCAACAATCGCATCATGGGCGTGTGGGACGCGCTCACGGGATTGTTTGAGGCGAAGGAGCTCTATCAAGAGCGATACGCAACGCTTATGAAAGAAAAGGGGATCGTGCAGTCTGCGTAGGTCACGGAGACGCTGCGCATTACTGTCACATTCCCCGGCAGCACGGTCCGGAAATGGCGTTCTGGGAAGCGTGCGCCGGCCCATTGGTCGTTCTACACTTGCGTTCTTGCCAGGAAGACCAAGCCACAAGCCGGTGGTCTGGTACCAGGGTTTTCTCTATCGGGCGGCGAGGCGGATCGGTGCCTGCTGGGCCGCCGGAGTCGTTCGGGATGGGAAAAACGAAAGGGACAGCTCCAAAAGAGACGGTTGGACGTAATAATCGGCGCCGGGCCAGGATGGCAAAATGGAAATCCTGGTTTATATTGGAAACCACCGTCTGGGGTGCCTTGGCGGTTGGCGAACCAGTCGTTGGGGCAGGGCTTCGATCTCGACCGGGCCAATCAGGCCGGAGGGCACCATCTGGGCGTCGAACACGCTGTAGGTTGAATAGTAGGAGCCCTGCAGCCACCCCAACGCTTGCACTTGCGCGAGGCGGACGGGGTCGCCGGAGAGTTCGTTGGCGGGCGTGTTCCGCACTTCCACCACGATCTGGTTGTCGCCCGGCTGGAGATCCTTGGTGACATCCCAGGTGAAGGGGCGCCAGGCGCGCGCGCCGAGGTCGTGGCCATTCACCCAAACGTGCGCCGAGTAGAGCACTTGGCCGAGGTCGAGCGTCAGGGAAGTGCCCGGCTGGAAGTTGCTGGTGAACCCGGTGGTGTAGAGGGCCGCGCCCCAGAACTGGGGCATACCCAACGCCGACCATGTCATGAGCGGCGTCGTCAACTGGCTTTGGCCGATCTGCAGTTGCCACGGGCCGGGGACGGCGGCGACAGTCGCCTGTCCCGCCGGCACGGGCAGCGCCGGGGCGAGGTTCGCCGGCGCTGCCCCGATCACCACGAAGCGGGTTCCGTAGGGGTCGAGGCGCAGGGTCACCGGGTCCGCTGTGTTCTCCGGCGCGATCCCCCGGATGGCGCCGGTCTCGGCATCCCAGTCCTGCACTTTCCCGGTGCCGGCCAGGACCGCGTCCACCTGCTGCGCACTGTCGCTCTCATTGAAGAAAAAGTAGAGGTCGGCGTCCTGCCAGCGGCGGTGCAGGTATTTGATCGCCGGGGCCGGAGCGGAAAACTGCACGTCCGAAGCGGGGAGCGCACTCAGCGTGGTATTTGCATCGACTATGCCCCAGTCGATCGCCGGGGCGTAGGCGCCGCGGAATGTCTGGTCGTACGCCAGTTGCGGCTTGCTTCCGGCGAAGATCACCGTTCCGCCGGCGTCGGAGAACTGGTGCAGCGTATCCAGCGCCGCGCCCGAGAGCACGCTGCCCGGCGGGACCACCACCGCGCGGTATACTTGGCCGCTGAGGTTGCGCAGGCCGCCCGCTTCGACCGTGGCCGTTTCCGTCAGCGCCTGCTCGTCGATGAAGTCGAAGTCCTGCTGCGATTCCAGCAACTGTTGCGCGATGGTGAGCGAGGCGCTCTCGGCCGTGGTGTCGCCCAGCCAGAGATTGGCCGTGGGTTCAAACAGCGCGACGCTCGCGGCCGGCGTGCCGATCGAGAGCAGGTAGCTGGCGCGGTTGGCGTATTGGGCCAGCATGGGGAATTGGTCCCATTGCGGGCTGGTCCGCCAGTCGGGCGGAAGAAAGTACTCGCGGAACTGGCTGGTGTCGGAGAAGAAGCTATTGTTCTCGATCAGGTTGATGCCGCGTACGAATTGGAAGTCCATCACCCACTTGGCTTGCTCCAGGGTGAGCCCGCGGCCGTAAGCGGCGTAACTCTCGGTGAACGCGCGCGGGTGGCCGTTGAGGTGCGTGGCGGAGGAAGGCCGCTTGGGAAAATCGGCGATCGTGCCCGGCCAGATCTGGCGCCAGATGGCGTCCACACCCGGCACCTGCACGTAACGCAGGGCGCGGAAGAAATCGCCGGTGGTCGGCACCAGCAGCGGAATATCGTTGTCGTTATCCAGGTGGACGATGTACTCCATCCCGTTCGCGGCGCACCAATCCGCCTGCACTTTGAAGAAGTTGTCGCGGAACAGCGCCGACCACACGTCCCAGTAGTCGGCCTGCACGCGGTGCGCGTCGGTGGAAGGATTGGACACCAGCAGGTCGGGCAGCAGCGCGGTCAGGTCGTACCCCTTGCTGCTTTGGAAATCGGCCAGCGACTGGTCGGTCCAGGGGACGGCGTAGCACTCCGGCTCGTCGCCCCTGAACCCCAGCACCGTCTTGCCGAACTCATCGCCGATAACGTCCTGGTAGCGCTGATGCACGATGGCCAGGAACTGCTGGGTGTCATCGGCGTTGAGGAAGTCGAACATGGAGTACTGGGTATTCTTGGGGAAGCCGGGGTTGTTCACATAGCGCGTCGGCTGGGTGCGATACTGCCACTCGACCAGCGTGATCTGCCAGGTGCCGGCCGGCGGCGTCCAGTTGAGCTTGCCGTTGACGATCTGAAGCGTGACCACGGCCCCGGAGCTGCGCTCCGTCGCCCAGGCGCCCAGGTCCTGCGCGGAGACATTCACCGCCACCGGTATGCCGCCCGAGGCGGTGACGCTGGAGACGGCCACCAGCGCCTTCATGCGGTCCTGGGGATATTGGTTGGTGATTGCGCCGCCGGCAAATCCACTGGGGTAGCTGCCCTCGTCCGCTATCCACACGCGCATGCCCCGGTCGCGGGCGGCGTCGACGGCAAATTGGATGCGCTGAAACCAGGTGTCGGAGAGGTAATCGATTTCCAGACCGTAGTAAGCCCATATGGTGACGCAGGTGACGCCGTGCGCCTGAATCTCATCCAGGTCGCTGAGGATGTCGCTTTCCGTCATCTCCCCGTTCCAGTACCACCACAGGGTCATTCCGTATTCGGCGGGGGGAGTGGAGAAGTTGGCCGCCGCTTCGCGCGCGGCCGGCACGATTATCTGCTGCCAGGGGCGATCGGCGGCGATGGCGGAGAACGCCAGCAGCACGGCCGCCAACACGAGCTGCATGGCGTATCTGAGGGTAGCCTTCGGCAATAACGCTCCAGCGTGGTCTCCGGCTTCCAGTGGCAAAGCCTCCAAAGCCCTTGGAAGCTGGGCTGTTTGGCTACTCATGTTCCTAGGCTATCTATTTCCGTGCCTGCCGGCAAACGCTCCCTAACGGCCGCGGCTCCGCCAGGCAGCGTGTGGCAAGCCTACTGCAAATGCACCGGCTGGGTGAACGCTCCGTTGCCCGCGGAATCCCACGCCGCGAAACGGATCCATTTCTTGCCGGTGGCATCGAACGGCAGGCGGTAGCGATGCGTCGAGAACGGCGCCAGCGCAGTCGCGGAAATGGTCTCGCGGCCGGTGGTTTGGCCGTCGCCCCAGACCAGCTCGACGAATTCGCCGGGCCAGGTCCAATCCACGTCCACCGCGAAGGTGCGCCTGGCGCCGGCGCCCTGGAGGGAGTAATCGTGCAGCAGAACTTCGCCCGAAGTCACAAAGAAGTTGCCCGCGCGCAGGGCATCCAGCACCGGCATCCAGCCGTCGGAGAATTTCGGAAGCCGGTCGAGCTTGACGTAGTTCACCTCCAGTTGCGGGTAGGTCTCGTCTTCCGGAGATTTGGTGTACGTGTCGCCCTCGGCGATCAGGTACTTGGCGCCGTCCCAGTTGTTCATGTCGTCGAGCAGGTCGAGGCAGCGCACCTCGCACAGGCGCTTCTGGGATTGATCGACGGGCAGCGACTGGAAGGAGGCGCCGGCGAAGCGGTCGCTGAGGAAGTGCGGTTGGTCCTTGACGGCATCCGGGTAGCCATCCGAACTCTTGGTGCGGGGGTGGGTCTGCCACATGAGGGCGTGCTCATCGTTGAGCAAGCGCATCTCGGTTTCGGGGGATGACGTGTGATAGACCTTGCCGTAGGGCGCGATCTCTTCCATGTAGGGTTGTTGCGGGGGCGGCGCCTGCGTCGAGCCCGGACGGCGGACGGGGGCGTGCGTGTAGTAGACCGGCTTGGGAAAGATGAACATATAGTGGCCGCCCAGAGTGGCATCGGGCTCTTCGCCGGGAATGATCAGGAAATCCTTATCGGAGAAGCGGGCGGCGCCTTCGAAGTAGACCCGCTGCTCCTCCAGACGGATCTTGCCGGTATCGGTGGGATGCGAATCGGCGTGGAAGTCGCACAGCGCCGCGATATTGATGCCCAGCGCCTTGAAGGTGGGAATCCACGACTGCTCGTAGTCGATGGTGCCGGCGTCGGTCAGCGCCTCATTCATATGGAAGTGGAAGTGACTGACCATCACCTGGTAGCCGGGCATGGGCTTGTAGAAATCGTCGTGGGTGAAGGCCATCACTGCCTGATTGGTGGCCTGCGCGTTGGCCGAATCCAGGTAAAAGTAGACCGCCATCCGCTGCATGGTGCCCGGGGGAGCGTTGTAGAGCGCGAAGTTCTCCTCGAACTCGCGCGCCTGGGAGACGCGGCGCTGCCAGACGGCGTCGGAGACACCGTAAGGTTTGAAGGATTCCTCGCGATCGGCCTGGCGCACTCCGGCGGCGAAATTAGTCTCGCTATCCTTGCGGTAATAGTTGTAGCCGAGGTTGGATTCCACTTCGCGCGAGAAGAAGAACTTGTGGGATGCCGGGAAGACGGCCACCGAGCCGGCGCCGCTTTCGACGATGGCCACGCGGCTGCGCGCCTTCAGCGCCACGGGGTCGGTGTTGACGTGGCCGCCGAACAGGTAGTGCTGCCAGCCGCGGGCGACATCGCGCCATACCAGGCGAGTATCGGCGCCAATCGTGAAACCCTTCAGGCCGGCGGCGAACTTGTAGGCCACCGAGGGCGCCTCGGTCCGCGCAATCACCTCCTGGCGCAGCAGGTTGGTGCCGCGGTAAACCGTGTAGCGCAAGCTGCCGGAAAAGATGCCCAGCGTGACGCCGGGGAAGTTGGCTTCCAGGCGCGCGCCATCGGTATCCACCTGGCAGCCGGTGATTTGAAACTGGGCCCAGGCGCGCTGGACCTCTTCGGGTTTGCGCGGCAGATCGATGGCCGCATTGCCACCGGGACGCCCGGGAATATTCAGCGGGGCGTCCCAGAACGCGTACCATTTCTGACGTTCGATGACGTCGGGCGTGAACATGCCCAGGGCGCGCAGTGGAGCTTCCTGCTGGGCGGAGATGCGCCGCCGTCCGGTGGTCACCTGGTATTCGGGAGTGAGGTTGTGTCCCAGTACGGACCACTTGCCGTTCTTCTCGACGGCCAGTTCCCGCACCACGGGCTGGCCGGCGTCGACCCCCAGCGTGGCGCGCAGCGTCTGGCCGCGCTCGCCCTGCCAGGTCAGTTCCAAAGAACCCGAGCGCATTTCGGCTTTCAATCCGTCGAGCGCTTTATAACCTTGAAACTCGCAGTTGAGGGTTTGCGCGCCGGCCAGGGCCGAGAAGAGCAAACCGGGAAACGCGATTCTACGCCAGCCCATATGTTGTCACCGCCTTGAGTCTATGGTAGCGCCGGGGCTACTTCACCAGCCGTTGCCATTCTTCCATGCGCTCTCGCAAGGACCGGGCCGTGGCTGCCTGGGGGAGCAATCCGGCGATGACGGCCACGGAATCGGCGCCGGCGCGAAGGACATCGAGGGCATTTTCGAGCGTGATGCCGCCGATAGCAACCAGCGGTTTCTCCACCAGCGCGCGGCACCGCCGTATCTCTACCACGCCGGCCACGGGATCCGGATTACGCTTGGACGTGGTGGGAAACACCGGGCCGAAGGCGACGTAATCCACCGGCTCGCCGCCGGCGGCCGAGAGCTGATCGGCATGGTGGCTGGAAAAGCCGATCACGGCGCCGGGACCGAGCAGCCGGCGGGCGTCGCCGGGCGCGAGATCGTCCTGGCCCACGTGCAGGCCGGCTTCGAGCAGCATGGCGAAATCGGCGCGGTCGTCGACGATGAGCGGCGCGCCGGCTTCGCGGCAGAGGCGGGCGACCTGTTTGGCCGATTCGAAGACCTCGCGGTTCCAGTGTCCCTTGTGGCGGATTTGCAGGATGCCGGCGCCGCCTTCCAGGAACGCGGCGGCGGCAGCCTGGATGGCGACGCCGCGCCCGGCCAGCGATTCCGTATCGAGGATGGGGTAGAGGCGCGGCAGGTTCATGAGGGCCGATGGCCCATGATAGCAATGCCGGAGCGGCGCTTCAGTTTCGGAGTTAGTTATCCTATAATCAAGCGGAGCGGCTCCCCAGTGGAGCCGCCCGGCGGGAAGGAGGCTGGGATGTCCGTCAAGGTGCTCCTGATCGACGACGACCAAGATTTTCGGGTCTCGGTGAGATCTCTTCTCGAGACTCGCGGCTACGAGGTGCTCGAAGCCGGCTCCGGGCACGAGGGCTTGCGGCAGGTGCTCGAACACAAACCCGACGTCATCATCCTCGACGTCATGATGGAGACCTCCGTGGAGGGGTACGGGGTGACCCACGCGCTCAAATATCGGGACGAGTATGCGGAACACAGCCATGTTCCGGTTTTTATGCTTTCCTCGGTCGAGGAAAGCCCCGATGAGCGTTTTCCGATGTCGGGGGAAGTTGAGATGATCCGGCCCGACGCGTACCTCACCAAGCCGCTCGACATTCCCAGGTTCCTCGCGCTTCTGGAGAAGGCCGTGGGGGGCGCGGGGAGGGAGCCATGAGTGAGGCGGCGGCGCCGGAAATGATCGTCGTGATCGACGACGACTACGCGATCCGGCTCTCATGCAGCAAGATCCTGTCGAAGATGGGTCTCCGCGTGGCGGCCTTCGAAAATGGAGCCCGGGGCCTCGAAGGTGTCGCGGAGCTCAAGCCGGGCGTGGTGGTGGTGGACCTCAAGATGCCGGGGATCAGCGGCCTCGAGGTCATTGCCCGGGTCCATGAAATCGACCCGCAGATCATCCTGGTGGTCATTACCGGTTACGCCACCATCGACACCGCGGTGGAGGCCATGAAGTCCGGCGCGTACGATTTCCTGCCCAAGCCGTTTTCGCCGGACGAGCTGCGGATGATTATCAACCGCGGGCTGGACCGGCGGCGGCTGGCGCTCGAGTCGCAGCGGGCGGAAGTGGACCGCGCGCTCCTCAAGCGGCGCTTTGTCACCTTCGTGTCGCATCAACTGCGCACGCCCCTGGTGGCCATCCACCAGTACCTGGACGTGCTCAAGCACCTCGACCAGACCAAAGACGACCCGGCCCGCAGACAGGAATGGATCGAGCGCTGCCTCAAGCGGACCGAGGAATTGCAGAAGCTGATTTCCGACTGGCTCACCTTGGCTCGAGTCGAGGGGGGCACGCTCGTTAATGAGAGGGTCGAGGTAGACCTCAAGCAGATCATTCCAGGCATCCTGGCGAGCTACGAGGAGATGGCGGCGGCCGAGCAGGTTTCGCTCGAAGCCGTTTGGCCGGAGGAGGCGTTGTGCGTCTCGGGCGACCGGAACTGCCTGAATGTTCTGTTCGACAACCTGATCACCAATGCCATCAAGTACAACAAGCCCGGCGGCAAGGTCGCGGTTACCGGCAGCCTCTCCGGCGGAGAGGTGGCGATCGCCGTCGCCGACACCGGCGTTGGTATCCCGGAACAGTACCGGCCGTTTCTGTTCGACGAGTTCTTCCGCATCAAGGGGGAGGGCGTCAAAAGGACGGAGGGCACGGGCCTGGGACTGCATATTTCGAAGAAAATCGTTTCGGAAATGGGTGGGAGTATCGAGGTCGAGAGCCAGACTGGAATCGGCTCGACTTTTCGGGTGCGCTTGCCGGCATGGCGCGCGCCGGCGTAAAACACGAAAATGGGGAGTTGGGAATCATCATGGACGAAAAACGAATACTGATAGTGGACGACGACCGGGACTTCGCCGAGGCCGTCGCCTGTTTCCTGGAGGCGAACCGCTTCACCGTGTTCCAGGCGCATGACGGCAAGGAAGGCGTCAAGCTGGCGAAATTGCAGCGGCCGGACCTGATCCTCATGGACATCATGATGAACGAGCGGACCGAAGGGTTCTTCACCATTCAGGAAATGCGCCGCGATGCGGACTTGAAGAGCGTCCCGATATTTGTGGTCAGCTCGTTTTGCACGCACCTTCCGGATTTCGAGATCCCGGAGAGCGGCGGCTGGATGGCGCACGACATGTTCTTCTCCAAGCCGGTGGATCTGGTGCAGTTGCTGGAGCAGATCCGCCAACGGCTGGGAAAGGCGGCGTGAAAGCGCCCCACGCCATGCGCTTTCGCTTCGGTTCCCGCAGGCTGTCGCTCAAGGCGCGGCTGATCTCGAGCTACCTGGTGATCCTGGGCATCGGAGGATTAGCCACATCGCTGGTGGGTTCGTGGATCGTCAGCTCCACCATCATGACGCAGGCGCGCCGGGCGGTGGATCACGATTTCGCCACCGCCAGGACGGTCTACGAACAGCAGCTTCAGGCGCTCAAGCTCTCGGTCGAGTTTGTGGCGTCCGGCACCACCGTCCAACAGTACCTCGCTACCGGCGACCGGCGTTCTCTGGCCGCCTATCTGGAACGGATTCGCCACGACGCGGGCTTCGATTTTCTGACCCTCGTGGATGCGCGCGGAGGGGTGGTGCTGCGGGTATCTCAACCCGGCCACGCCATGGAAGACGCCTCTTCCACCGGCATTGTCAAAGCGGCGCTTTCCGGCAAACTGGCCGCGGGCACCGAAATCCTCCCCGCCGGCATGACGCTCATGGCGGCCGCTCCCGTCGAGGCCGCTGGCGGCGAGACGCTGGGCGCCCTATATGGTGGCGTCCTTCTGACCGGCAACTTCACCATCGTGGACCGCGTCCGGGAACTGCTTTTTCGCGGCGACCCGTTTCGGGACGTGGATAGTGGTGCCGTCACCATATTCCAGAACGATCTCCGAATCTCGACCAGCGTCCGAACCGCGGCCGGCCGCCGGGCAGTCGGCTCGCGAGCGCCGGCCGACGTTTGCGATGCCGTCCTGAAACGAGGAGAGGCTTGGCGCGGGCGGGCGTTTGTCGTCAAGGACTGGCTTATCAGCGAGTACGATCCGATTCGCGATTATGCCGGAAACGTCGTCGGCATGCTCTCCGTCGGAATCCTGGAGAACACCTATACGGCCATCCGCAACCGCGTGGTGCTCTCCTTCTTCGGCATTGCCACCGGCGGCTTTCTCCTGATCATCGGCATCACTTACTACATGATCGGCAACATCACCCGCCCCATCGGCGAGATGGTGGCCGCCACCCACAACATCATCGCGGGCCGGTTCGACCAGGAGGTCCAATCGGATTCCCCCACCGAGATCGCCTTGCTGGCGGAATCCTTCAACGCCATGCTCCAGAGCCTCCGGCAGATGCGGGGCGACCTGGAAGAATGGGGCCGGACGCTCGAGGAGAAGGTGAGGCAGCGCACCGAGGAACTGGTGGCCATGCAGGCCAGGGTGGCGCAATCCGAGAGGCTGGCCTCGCTCGGTATGCTGGCCGCCGGCGTGGCCCATGAAATCAATAATCCGCTGGGCGGCATCCTGGCGCTCACCGGCCTCAGCGTCGAAGACATGCGGGATGACGACCCCAACCGGGAAAACCTCGAGGAGGTGATCCGCCAGACCGAGCGATGCCGGGACATCGTGAAGGGGCTGCTCGAATTCTCGCGCCAGTCGAAGAGCAACATTCAACTGGTGGACCTCAACAAGGTGATCGAGGACACGCTGTTCCTGGTGACCAAACAAGCGCTGTTTTTCAACATCAACCTGGTCCAGAACCTGGCTCCCGAGCTGCCTCGTGTTTTAGCGGACGGGTCGCAGTGCCAGCAAGTGTTCATGAACATCCTCATGAATGCGGTCCAAGCCATGGATGAACGGGGCACCATCACCATCGTGACGCGCCGGCTCATACCCGAAAAATGCGTCGAGGTGGCGATTTCGGACACGGGGCATGGTATACCTCCGGAGCAGATCGACCGCATTTTCGATCCCTTCTTCACCACCAAGGCCAGCGGCAGGGGCACGGGTCTCGGCTTGTCGATCGCTTATGGGATTGTGACCACGCACCACGGCACTATTTCCGTCCGGAGCGAGGTGGGCAAAGGGAGCACATTCACGGTCCGCATGCCCACCGCGGAAGAATAAAAAGGGGACAGACGCATTTTTCGCGGAAAATAAATGCGTCTGTCCCCTTTTTTAAGCCCGCTTCTCGATGGGCACGAAATCCCGCACCGCGTGGCCCGTATAGATCTGGCGCGGGCGCGCGATCTTCTGCTCGGGGTCTTCCAGCAGCTCCTGCCACTGGGCCAGCCAGCCCACGGTGCGCGGAATGGCGAACAGCACCGTAAAGATCTCCGGTTTGAAGCCCATGGCCTGGTAGATGATCCCGGAGTAGAAATCCACGTTGGGGTAGAGCTTGCGCTTGACGAAGTATTCGTCTTCCAGGGCGATGCGCTCCAGCTCCAGCGCAATCTCGAGCTTGGGATTCCTGCCGGTGACCTCGAACACGTTGTTCGCGGCCCACTTGATGATCTTGGCGCGCGGGTCGTAGTTCTTGTAAACCCGGTGTCCGAATCCCATCAGCTTGAACTGCCCGGCCTTGACCTTCTCGATATAGGCTGGGATCTTGTCCTTGGAGCCGATCACATCCAGCATTTTGAGGACTTCTTCATTGGCCCCGCCGTGCAGGGGGCCGGAGAGCGCGGCAGCCGCCGCAGCCGTCGAGAGGTACGGATCGGCGAAGGAGCTGCCCACCGCGCGCATGGCATTGGCGCTGCAATTCTGCTCGTGATCGGCGTGCAGGATGAACAGGATGTCGAGCGCGCGCGCCAGGACGGGATTGGCCTGGTACTTGGGCTCCACCATCTTCCAAAGCATGTTCATGAAGTTCTCGGCGTAGCCGAGGTCGTTGTCCGGATAGATGTAGGGGTAGCCCAAGCCGTGCCGGTAGGTGTACGCCGCAATGGTCGGCATTTTGCCGATCAGGCGCATGATCTGCAACTTGCGGTTCTGCGGATCGTGGACATTGCGGGCCTCGGGGTAAACCGTGGAGAGCGCCGCCACCGTGCTGACCAGCATCCCCATGGGATGGGCGTTCCAGCGAAATCCCTCCAGAAACTTCTTGGTGGTCTCGTGAATCATGGTGTGGTAAGTGATATTGGTCACCCACTCTTTCAGTTGGGATTCCGTGGGCAGATCCCCGAACAGAATCAGGTAGGCCACCTCCAGGAACGTGCACTTCTCCGCGAGTTGATCGATGGGGTAGCCGCGGTAACGCAGGATACCCTTGTCGCCGTCGATGAAGGTGATCGCGCTTTGGCATGAAGCAGTATTCATGAAAGCGGGATCGTAGGTCATGAGCCCGAAATCGTCGGGCCCGGTTTTGATCTTGCGCAAGTCCATGGCCCGGATGGTCCCCTTGTCGATGGGGATTTCATACGTGGTTTGGGTGCGCTTATCCAGAATACTCAAAGCTTCGTTTCCCATAATGTTCTCCCATAAACCCCTAAGTTCGAAACGCCACGCCCGCACATCCCGGCGCGGGTCGGCGGCGTCCGCCGCCATCCGGCCAGTGTGCTCTCCCGCACAATCGCGCCGCTCGTCGTCGAAAGCCCACGAGCGCGGCTCAAACCCCAATCCATACCGTGTGGGCGGCCCCGTAAACACCGGCGCCGCGGCACCGGAGGAAGTTCCTTGGCGCGCGCCACCCCGCGGGAGTGGCACGCGCCAAGTACATCATAGTGCAAATAACAAGGCGCTACCAGTCTACCCAGGCGTTCAAGGCAGCCTGTCTACCAACTGGGCGAACTGGTCGATGGTGAAGGCCCGAAGCGTGGTGGTCTTGACGTGCTCGCGGGCACACACCGCCAGGCTGGCGGCGACGGCAGCTTCATCAGTGGGGCACTCGGTGATGGCGATGTAATCGTATTCCCCCATAACGAAGTACGCGCCGAGCAGCTTGCCGCCCATCAATTCCCAGGCTTTGGCGGCCGATTCGATCCGCCGGGGCGCGCCTTTCAGGTCCTTGGCCCCCTGTTCCGTGAACTTCATGAGCGTAATGTAGGTCGGCATTGAGGCACCGTCCTTTCCGTGGCTAGTTTACTCCCAAATCGCGCGAAATGCACAACCATTTCGCGGGATAACCGGGACATTGCCCACCCCTGGTTCAAACTGCTATAGTTGATGCCAAATCATATAGTTTGGAGTCCGATGAGCGATATGGCGCCGGGCGCCGTCCGGCCGCGAATCGAGGGCTCGGGAGGCGGTATGGAGAGTTACAACGAGGTTCCTATCCCCGTGGATGGTGTGCCCATCCAGGTTCGAGATCACAAGCTTTCGGTCCCCGATAACCCCATCATCCCCTTCATCGAAGGCGATGGCGTCGGGCCGGATATCTGGCGGGCTGCCCGCACGGTGTTCGACGCAGCCGTTCTGGAGGCATACGGCGGCCGGCGCCGCGTGGCCTGGTACGAGGTTTTCGCCGGCGAGAAGGCCTACCAGAAGTTCAACGATTGGCTGCCGCAGGGCACGCTGGATGCCATCCGGCAGTTCCATGTCGCGATCAAGGGGCCGCTGACCACTCCGGTCGGCGGCGGGATTCGCAGTTTGAACGTCACCTTGCGGCTGCTGCTCGATCTGTACGTGTGCATGCGGCCGGTCCGCTACTTTCCGGGTGTGCCTTCGCCGATGAAGCACCCCGAACTGCTGAACGTGGTGATCTTCCGCGAAAACACCGAGGACGTCTATGCCGGCATCGAGTGGCGCGAGGGGACGCCCGAGGCGCTCCAGGTCATCGAGTTCCTGAACCGGGAGATGGGCAAGAAGATCCGCCTCGATTCCGGCATCGGGATCAAGCCCATGAGCGTGTTCGGTTCGAAGCGGCTGATCCGGCGCGCCATTCAATACGCCATCGAAAACGGGCGCCGCAGCGTGACGCTGGTGCACAAGGGCAACATCATGAAGTTCACCGAGGGCGCCTTCCGCGACTGGGGATACGACCTGGTCAAAGAGGAGTTCGCGGATGTCTGCGTCACGGAGGCGGAAGTGGGCGCCAACGTCCCGCCGGGCAAAGTCCTGGTCAAGGACCGCATCGCCGACTCCATGTTCCAGCAGGCGCTGCTGCGGCCCGATGAATACGACGTGCTGGCTACCCCCAACCTCAATGGCGACTACCTGTCGGACGCCTGCGCGGCCCAGGTGGGCGGGCTGGGGATGGCGCCGGGCGGCAATATCGGCGACGCGTACGCGGTCTTCGAAGCCACCCACGGGACCGCCCCGAAGTACGCCAACAAGGATGTCATCAATCCCTCGAGCGTCATCCTGGCCGGCTCGATGATGTTCCACCACATGGGCTGGAAAGAGGTTTCGCAGCTCATCGAGCATGGCATTACTGAAACCATGAGGCAAAAGCGCGTCACCTACGATCTGCATCGCCAGATGGAAGGCGCCGTGAAACTGAAAACCAGCGAGTTTGCCGCCGCCATCGCCGGCAACATGAGGGAGCCGGCGGTAACGGCCTGAAGGGAGCCAAGATGAGAAAGAAGGTCACAGTTGTAGGGTCCGGAAATGTCGGCGCCAGTTGCGCGGTCCGCCTGGCCGGCAAAGCTCTGGCCGACATTGTCGTGGTGGATATTCTCGAAGGTATCCCGCAGGGCAAGGCCCTGGACATCCTCCAGTCTTGCCCCGTCGAGGGAGTCGACGTTCAGCTTACGGGCGCCAACGACTACGCGCCCACGGAGAACTCCGACATCGTGGTGGTCACCGCCGGCTTTCCGCGCAAGCCCGGAATGAGCCGCGACGACCTGTTGTGGGCCAACTACGAAATCGTCAAGGCCAGTGTGGAGCAGGCGGTGAAGCATTCTCCCCACTGCATCCTGATCATCGTCACCAACCCGCTGGATGCCATGTGCCACGTGGCGCACCGCATCAGCGGCTTCCCCAAGCAGCGCGTGGTGGGGATGGCCGGCATCCTCGACACGGCGCGCTTCCGCGCATTCGTGGCACAGGCGCTCGATGTCTCCGCATCGGACGTGGTGGCCTTTGTGCTCGGCGGCCACGGCGACACCATGGTGCCTTTGGTGCGCTACAGCAGTGTGGCGGGCATCCCGCTGGCCGACCTGATGGCCGCGGACACCCTCCAGCAGATCGTGGCACGCACGCGGGCCGGCGGCGCCGAGATCGTCAAGTATCTCAAGAGCGGCAGCGCCTACTATGCACCCTCGGCGGCCGTGGCCGAGATGGTGGAAGCCATACTCCTGGACCGGAAGCGGGTGCTGCCTTGCTCCGCCTACCTGGAAGGCGAGTACGGCATCCAGGGCCTGTACGTCGGCGTGCCTGTCAAGCTCGGCGCACAGGGCATCGAGAAGATATTCGAAGTCAAGCTGACTGAAGGTGAACTCGCGGCACTGCTCAAGAGTGCGGCTGCGGTTAGAGAACTCGTGGACGTGATGGCGCCTAAGCTGGCTTGATCGGCGCGGCCGGCTCGGCGAATTCCTCAGATTGTTGCAAAGCGCATCATGATCTGCAATTGCGGAGGGTGTTCCGTCGCCGCGTGTGCGGAAATCTGTTGAGTAAAAGACAATAAGGTGTTATTCTCGTTATTCTCCCAGAGGGGACACCTGTGAGCGGGAAACGCCGAATACGATGGCTCACCGATCCATTGATCCCCAGTAGTTCCTTCGCACTTTTAATACGACAACTGAACGCCTGTTTTGGGAGCGGCCCCGGAGACCGGCTCGAACCAATCGGATCCGCCAGACGGGCGCGTCCCGGTCTGGCGTGCGCCGTTTAGACGCAGTTTGGAGATGAACGATGGGCACCTGCGCAGTAACCCTGGAGGAGCTTCCCCGGTATCCCGAGGGAAAGGAGATTCTCACCTGCCTTCAGTGCGGCATGTGTTCCGGCACGTGCCCATACGGCGACGTGATGGAGTATCCGCCGCGCCGCATGATTGCCATGATGCGCGCGGGAATGCTGGAGAAGGTCTTCACCAGCGACAGCCTGCTTGCCTGCGTGGCCTGCTATGCATGCATGGCCAAGTGCCCGCGGGGCATCCGGCTTACCGATAACCTGCTGCCTCTCATGAAGGAGCAGAGCCTCACGCACTTGCCGGAGCTGCCGGGCGAGCTGCAAAGAGCCTTGCAGAATACGCTGCGCTACGGCAACCCCATGGGCGAGCCTTCCCGCAAACGGGCGGCTTGGGTGAAGACCGCCGGCGTGCCAATCCGAATCTTTTCCGAGGATCGGAGACCGGCGGACGCGCTGTGGTTCGTGGAATGCTACACCTCTTACTATCCGCGCGGGCAGGACAATTGCCGGGCCACCGCCAAGGTGTTTCACCGGCTGGGAATCGATTATGCCATTTTGGGCAATGAAGAGAAGTGCGCCGGCGAGTGCGGCCGCCTCACCTGGGAACCCGGCCTGTTCGAAACCCTGATGGACTACAACATGGCGGTGTTCCAGAAGTACCAGTTCAACCGCGTCGTGACTTCCTGCCCGCATGCTCATAACGCTTTCAAGAACCGCTATCCGGCCCTCGGCTTCAACTGGGAACTGGAGCACACGACGCCGTTCCTGGCGAGGCACCTGGCGGGGCTCAAGCCGCTGCTTACGCGGAAATTGAACTACACCGTGACCTACCACGACTCCTGCTGCCTGGGGCGGCAGAACGAGTTCTACGAGGCGCCCCGGCAACTGTTGCGGGCCATCCCCGGCGTGAAAATGACCGAGATGGTCCACAACCGCGTCAACTCCATCTGCTGCGGCGGCGGAGGCGGGGGCATGTGGCTGGACACCTACTTCAAGGCCAAAGGATACGAGAGGTTATCGGAAAGGCGAGTAAAAGAGGCGGCGGCGACAGGCGCGGACGTGCTGGCGGTTTCCTGTCCCTATGAGGTTTCCCGGTTTGAAGACGCACTAAAGGTGATGGGCTACGACAAACGCCTCATTGTCCGGGACGTGACTGAACTCCTGGCTGAGGCGATGGAGGCGTGAGAGATGCATATTCTTGTTCTCTTGAAAATGGTGCCCGATGTTGTGGAGGACCTCGAGATTGCTCCCGACGGAAAGGCCCTGGATCTGGAATATCTTCGCATGATCCTGAGTGAGTCCGACGACCATGCGTTGGAACAGGCGCTGCTGCTGAAGGAGCGCCACGGCGGTAAGGTGACGGTGCTGGCCCTGGATGCGGCGGAAGTGGACGATGCTCTGTTCACGGCCGCGGCCAAAGGGGCGGACCGGGTGGTGAAGGTGGTGGGGATGGACGCGGGGTTGACCACCCGGCAAGCGGCCAGCGTCTTCGCACAGGTGATCCGGAGCGAGACCGGTTTGCTGCCGGCCGACCTGGTGCTCACCGGGGTTCAGGCCATCGACGACCTGGACGGGCTGATCGCGCCCCTGGTGGCGTACCAGCTCGGATTGCCTTACCTGGGGATCATCACGCGCGTGAGTTTGGATGCCCCTGGCCAGTTGGTCCGGGCGATCAAGGAGTATCCGGGCGGAGTTCGAGGCGAATTCGAAGTGAAGCTTCCGGCGGTTTTAGGAATACAGGCCTCGGAGAAACCACCCCGCTATGTCCCAGTGGCCAAGGTGCGCACGGCCATGAAGTCGCAGAAGATCGACTGCACGCCGGTGCCCACCCTGGCGGACGGGGGCGTGCGGGTGATCGAAGTGGTGGAGATGAAACGGAACGAGCCGGCCGGACACGCCGAAATGCTGGAAGGAGATCCCGATCAGGTGTCTGGCGAGCTTTGTGGCATTTTGGCCGAGCGAGGGCTGTTCTAGGCCCTTGGAGAGGAGGTGATCATCATGACCGGAAACGTTTGGGTAGTGGCCGAGCAATGGAGAGGACACCTCTCCGAAATCACTTATGAAACGCTGGCGCTGGGAAGAGAGGTCGCGGACGGCTTGGGCGTTCCGCTGACAGCCGTCCTGGCCGGTTGCGGCATCAAGGAACTGGCGCAAACCCTGGGCTGCGCGGACAACGTCCTCTACGTGGACCACCCGTTGCTCGCGGAACCGATCCCCGAGCTTTGCGCGGAAGCGCTGGCACAACTGATCGAAACCAGGAAACCGTGCGCTCTGCTGGTCCCGCTCACCAATGTGAGCCTGGGCGTAGGCACCCTGGTGGCGATTCGCCTGGGCAGTTCGGCCGTCAACTTCTGCAAAGACATCCAGATCGTGGACGGCAAGTTGCAGGCGATCTGTGTCATGTACGGCGGGAAGATCGAGGCCGCGGTCGAACCCGCCGGCGACCTGGCGATTGTAGGCATTTGGCCCGGCGCGAGACCGGCCGACAAGGGCCGGTCGGAACGAACGCCCGCCATCGAGGAAGCCACGGTCACGCTGGAAGATCCGCGCGTGCGCCTGAAGAAATACATCGATCCGGAGGCCGGCGACGTGGATCTGACCAAGCAGGACGTGCTGGTGGCGGTGGGGCGCGGCATCCAGAGCCGGGACAATATCGCCCTGGCGGAAGAACTGGCAAAGGCGCTGGGCGGCGCGGTGGCCGGCTCGAGGCCGGTGATCGACCAGGGATGGCTTCCGCTCTCGCGCCAGGTCGGCAAATCCGGTCTGTCCGTCAAACCCAAGCTCTACGTGGCGCTGGGAATCAGCGGAGCGCCGGAGCACATCGAGGGCATGAAAGACGCGAGACTGATTGTCGCGGTGAACAGCGATGCGCGGGCGCCGATCTTCAACGTGGCGCACTTTGGAATCGTGGGCGACGTCCTGGAGACGCTGCCCGCTTTGACCGCGGCCGTCGAGGCCCGCAAGGCGGCGAGCCACCATGCCTGATCCGGCGCTCTACCTTTGGATCCTGACGCTGGCCGCCTTCTGGCTGTTCGGGCGCCGGGCATACTTTTATGTGAAAGTCCTGCTCGGCGCCCGCGCGGAAAAGCGCTGGGACCACATCGGGCAACGGTTGAGACTGGTTCTGGTCAATGTGCTGGGGCAGCGGCGGTTGTTGGAGGAGCCGATAGGCGCGGCCCATTTCCTGATTTTCTGGGCCTTCGTTTTTTATGCCTCGAGTTTCTTCTGGAACCTGGCGCACGGGTTGTTCCCGATGCTGCCGATCCCGTCCGCCGACGGGGTCGGGTGGATGCGCGCGGCGCTGGCGGTGTTCGGCGTGCTCGGCCTGGCGGCGCTGGCGGTGGCGGCCGTGCGCCGCTACTTCTTTACGCCTCCACGGCTGGAGAGATCCGGGGACGCCTCCCTCATTCTGGTGCTGATCGCGGTGGTGCTCATAACCTCGCTGGTAGGGCTGTGGTACCGCACGTCGGCGCCGCACGTCGCGCGAACGATGTGGTGGGTGCACATGGTCACGGTCCTGGGGTTCCTCGCTTACCTGCCCTATTCCAAGCACATGCATCTTCTGGTCGCGCCGTTCGGCGTGTTCTTCGGATCGCTGCAGCCCGGGAGCGTGCCCGCGGCTTCGGAAGGAGCGGCGAGCCGCGACGAGTTTACGTGGCGGCAATTGCTCAGCGGGCTGGCCTGCGCGGAATGCGGGCGCTGCGACCGGGCGTGCCCGGCGTTTAACAGTGGTTTCGCACTTTCGCCGAAAATGCTCATGCACCACATGAAGCTCCTGGTGCGAGGCGAAGCGGGGGATGGCAATGGAGCCGGCTTCATCGGCGATCTGGTGAAGCAGGAGGAGATATGGGCTTGCACGAGTTGTCTGGCGTGCATGACACGGTGCCCGGTGATGAATGAGCACGTTCCCGTGCTCCTCGAAATGCGCCGGCACCTGGTAGGAAGGGGTGAGATGGACAAATCTCTTCAGGAAGCACTGAAGAACCTGACTCGTTATGGGAACTCCTTTGGGACGGCCCCGCGGGCCCGCTCGAAGTGGACTCAGCAACTGCAGTTTTCCGTCAAGGATGCCCGTAAGGAGCCGGTCCAGTACTTGTGGTTCGTAGGCGACTATGCGTCATACGACCCGCGAGTGGCGGCCGCGACTTGCGCGACTGCGCGCGTTTTTCACAAAGCCGGCCTCGACTTCGGAATCCTCTACGATGGCGAGTGCAACTCCGGAAACGATGCCCGCCTGGCGGGCGAGGAGGGGCTGTTTGAGACTCTGCGGGACAAGAATCTGAAGTCGTTCGCCAAAGCGCATTTCGACGAAGTCGTCTCCACCGATCCGCATAGCTTCCACGTGATGAAGCACGAGTACCCCGCCACTAATGGCGCGCGCACGGTTCGGCATCACACGCAACTCTTCAGCGATCTGATCCTTAGCGGAGAGCTGCCGTTGCGGAAGAAGCTGGGGATGAAGGTGACGTACCACGATCCGTGTTACCTGGGGCGCTACAACGCCATTTTCAACGCGCCCCGCCGCGTGATGGCCGCTTTGGGGTTGGACCTGGTCGAGATGCCGCAGAACCGCACGTTCGCCTATTGCTGCGGCGCCGGCGGCGGCCGGATCTGGATGGAAGACCCGCCCGTCATCAAGGAGCGTCCGGCGCTCACCCGGGTGCGCGAGGCGGCGTCGCTCAAGGGTGTTCACACCCTGGTGGTGGTCTGCCCGAAGGACCTGGTGATGTTCCAGGACGCCATCAAGACAATTGGATTGGAAGACAAGCTCGAAGTCAAAGAACTTTCGGAGCTAGTGGAGCAAGCCATGGGGTAACTGGCGACAACGTGCGCATCGGCATCTACATCTGTCACTGTGGCACCAACATCGCAGGGACCATCGACGTCCAGGCTCTGGCCTCGTACTGCGGGAGTCTGCCCGGAGTGGCCGTGGCCAGGGAGTACAAGTATATGTGCTCGGATCCCGGCCAGGAGCTGATCCGGCAGGACATCCGCGACCACAGACTGGACCGTATCGTCGTGGCGGCGTGCTCCCCACACCTGCACGAAAAGACGTTCCGGCATGCCGTGGCCGAGGCGGGCCTGAACCCTTACTTCTTCCACATGGTGAACCTGCGCGAGCACGATTCGTGGGTGCATGTGGACAAGCTGGCGGCGCTCGAAAAGGCCATGGACCTGGTCCGCGCGGCCGTGCGCCGCGTCAAGTGGCATGTGCCGCTCGAGCGCCGGGAGGTGGCGATTCACCCCGAGGTGCTGGTGGTGGGAGGAGGAATCGCGGGTATCGATGCCGCCCTCACCCTGGCCAGCGCTGGAAAGCACGTGTACCTGGTGGAGCGCGAGCCGACCATCGGCGGCCACATGGCGCAGTTCGACAAGACTTTCCCCACCCTGGATTGCGCCGCCTGCATCCTCACGCCCAAGATGACCGCGGTGAAAGGCCATAAGAACATCACGCTATGGACGTATTCCGAGGTGCAGCAGGTGGAAGGATACGTGGGCAACTACGAGGTGAAGGTTCGCCGCAAGCCCCGTTACGTGATCGAGAACCTGTGCGTGGGCTGCATGGAGTGCATCCAGGCCTGCGTCTTCAAACAGGGGAAGACCTCCGACGCGTTCAACCTCGGGCTGAGCAAGCGCAAGCCGATCTACATTCCCTTTCCGCAGGCGGTGCCGCCGGTGGTGGTCATCGACCGGGAAGCCTGTATTGAATTCAAGAGCGGAAAATGCAAGAAGACGTGCGTCGAGGTCTGCGCCGAGCGTAATGCCATCGATTTCAAGCAGCAAGAGGAGATCGAGAGCATCCGCGTCGGCGCCATCATCCTGGCGACCGGTTTTGACGTGTTCGACGTCACCCGGATTCCTTATTACGGGTATGGCCTTTATCCCAACGTCTACACCTCGCTGGAGATCGAGCGCCTGGTGAACGCCTCCGGACCGACGGGCGGCGAGGTGGTCCTGCGCGACGGCCGGAAGCCCGCGACGGTCGGTATCGCGCACTGCATCGGCAGCCGGGACGCGCACACCAATCGCTACTGTTCGCGGGTCTGCTGCATGTACTCGCTGAAACTGGCGCACCTGATCAAGGAAAAGACCGGCGCCGAGGTCTACAACTTTTACATCGATGTGCGCGCGCCCGGCAAAGCCTTCGAGGAGTTCTACAACCACGTGGCCGAGGAGGGCGTCAACTTCATCCGCGGGAAGGTGGCCGACGTCTATCCCGAGGGGAACGGCGGCGGCCGCCTGATTCTCCAGGCGGAGGACACGCTGCTGGGCATGATCCGCAAGATTCCAGTGGATATGCTGGTGCTGTCGGCGGGTCTCGAGCCGCGCGCCGATTCCAACGAAGTGCGCCGGCTGTTCAACATCGGCTGCTCCGCCGACGGTTTTTTTCTGGAGCGCCACCCCAAGCTGGCGCCGGTCAGCACCTTTGCGGACGGCATCTACATCGCGGGATGCTGCCAGGGTCCCAAGGACATCCCCGACACCGTCGCGCAGTCCGGGGCGGCGGCGGCGCAGGCGCTGGCCCTCATCGACGCGGGCGTCGTGGAGCTGGAACCGAACACCGCCTACGTTGTGCCGGAGGCCTGCTCCGGCTGCAAAACCTGCATTCCGCTCTGTCCGTACAGCGCCATCGCTTTTCTGGAGGAAAAGAAGGCGCGCATCAACGAAGTTCTTTGCAAGGGCTGCGGCACATGCGTGGCTGCCTGCCCGTCCGGCTCCATCCGGCAAAATTTATTCGAAGACCAGGAGATCTATGAAGAGATTGAAGGCATTCTGGCTTAGCACAGAAATGCGGCGCAAGATGAAGTTCCAGCGGGAGGCGGACCCCCTGTGGGCGCAAAAGATTGCCGAGAGGCCGGGGTGCGAAGGGCTGTTTTCGTGCCTGCAATGCGGAACCTGCTCGGGAACCTGCCCCCTCTCGATCTATATGGACTTCGCTCCGCGCCGCATCATTGCCTTGGTGCGCGAAGGTTTCAAGGAGGATGCGCTGAGTTGCCAGACCATCTGGCTGTGCGCCTCCTGCTATTCCTGCGCGGTGCACTGTCCGCGCCAGATCCACATCACCGACGTAATGTACAGCTTAAAGAGGGAGGCAATCCAGGAGAAGCTCTATCCGCGCAAGTTCCCGATTCCCGTGCTGGCACAGGAGTTCTATAAGATGGTCCGCCGGCAAGGGCGCAGCTCCGAGTTCTGGCTGGTGCTCCGCATGGCGTTCCGCACCAATCCTCTGCAACTACTCACCATGGCGGGGACGGGCTGGCAACTGATGTGGACCGGCAGGCTCCGGTTCCGCCAGGACCGGATCGAAAAAATAAAAGAGTTGCAGCGCGAGCTGGCTGGCCGGGAGGTTGGATGATGGCATCGACCTACGGTTATTTCCCGGGCTGCTCGATGCGAGGCACGGGCGTCGCCTATGAGGAGAGTCTGCTGACCCTGTTTCGGCTGCTGAATCTGTCTCTGGACGAACTGAAGGACTGGAACTGCTGCGGCGCCACCTCCTATATGTCCATTGACGAAGGATCGGCCTTTCTGCTGTCGGCCAGAAACCTGTCGCGCGCGCGCCAAGCCGGCCACCGCGAGCTGGTCACTCCGTGCAGCGCCTGCTATCTGGTCCTTCGCAAGACCCAGGATTACGCGGCGCGGTATCCGGAGATCGCCAAGAGCGTTGGGGACTCGCTGGTCACGGCGAATCTGCCGCCGCTCGATTCCGTGAAGGTTCGCCACCCCATGGAGGTCTTGTATAACGACGTGGGGCTGGACCGGATCAAGGCGAAGGTGGTCCGCCATTGGCGGGGCGGGCGGGTCGCCTGCTACTACGGGTGCCAGTTGGTGCGGCCGTTCGCCGAGGCCGACCGCCCGCACGACCCAGCGCGAATGGATGAGCTGCTCGAAGCCGTGGGAGTGCCGACGGTGGACTACTCGCTCAAGACCAAGTGCTGCGGCGGTTCGCTCACCGGCACCATCCATGAAGTGGGGGTACGGCTGAACTACATCCTCTTGAAAGAAGCCGCGCGCAAAGGAGCGGAGGCCATCGTCACCATCTGCCCCTTGTGCCAATACAACCTGGACGCTTATCAGGCCGAGATTCGCAAGCAAGCCGGCGAGTCGCTGGACATGCCGGTTTTCTTCTTCACCCAGATCCTCGGCTGGGCTTTGGGAGGCGATGCCCGCTCGCTGGGGTTGGGCCGCGCCATTTCGGGGCGCAGATCGATCGAAGAATGGTTCCCCAAGCACGCGGAGGAGGTGGAGAGCTATGTCTAAGGCGAACGGCGACATCCGGATTGGCGTTTATGTCTGTCACTGCGGCACCAACATCGCCGCGGTGGTGGACGTGAAAGCGCTGGCAGCCTACGGCGCGACGCTTCCGAACGTGGTGGTCTCGCGGGAATACAAGTACTTGTGTTCCGATCCCGGGCAGGACCTGATCCGGCAAGATATCGCGGAGCGGAAACTGAACCGCGTGGTGGTGGCTTCCTGCTCGCCGCACCTGCACGAGCAGACGTTTCGCCACGCCCTCGCATCCGGCGATCTGAATCCCTTCTATCTCCAGATGGTGAATATCCGGGAGCAGGATTCGTGGGTCACGGAAGATAAGCAGGCGGCCACCCGCAAGGCGAAGGACCTGGTGCGGGCCGCCGCCAGAAGGGTGGTCTGGAACGAGTCCCTGGAGAGGGGCCGGATTCCGATTCATCCGGCGGTGATGGTGGTGGGCGGCGGCATCGCCGGCATCCACGCCGCTCTCACGCTGGCCAACTCGGGCAAGCATGTCTACCTGGTGGAGCGCGAGCCCACTATCGGCGGCCACATGGCGCAGTTCGACAAGACCTTCCCCACGCTGGACTGCGCGGCTTGCATCTTGACTCCCAAGATGTCGGCAGTCAAGAACCATAAGAACATCACGCTTTGGACTTACTCCGAAGTGACTCAGGTGGATGGATATGTCGGCAACTTCAAGGTGAAGGTGAAGCGCTGGCCGCGTTACATCAGGGAGGACTTGTGCTCCGGCTGCCTGGAATGTCTCAAGGCGTGTGTGTACAAGGAGGCGAAGTTTCCGGATGATTTCAACGTGGGCCTCGCCAAGAGAAAGCCCATCTACATCTCGTTTCCGCAGGCCGTGCCGCAGGTGCCCGTGATCGATCCCGAGACGTGCATCCAGTTCAAATCGGGCAAGTGTAAGAAGACTTGCATCGACGCCTGCGGCGAGCGCCACGCGATCAGTCTTCAAATGGAGGAGAAGACCGAGGAAGTCGAAGTCGGCAACATCATCCTCGCCACCGGATCCCAGCCGTTCGACGCCCGGCGCATCCCATACTACGGCTACGGCGTGTATCCCAACGTGTACACCGCGCTCGAGGTCGAGCGCCTGGTGAACGCTTCCGGTCCCACCGGCGGGGAAGTCGTTCTGAGGGATGGCCGAACGCCCAAGAGCGTCGCCATCGTGCATTGCGTCGGCTCGCGCGACGAGAACACCAACCGCTGGTGCTCGCGCGTCTGCTGCATGTACTCGCTCAAGCTCGCCCACTTGATCAAAGAGCACACGGGCGCCGACATTTTCAATTTCTACATCGATATCCGCACGCCCGGCAAGGGTTTCGAGGAATTCTACCAGAAGCTGCTGAATGAGCGCGTGCACTTCGTGCGCGGCCGGGTGGCCGAGGTCACCGACTGGGCCTTGGACCCCTCGGAAGAAAACAAGCTGGTCATCCGCGTGGAAGACACGCTGGCCGGCATCGTGCGGCGCATCCCGGTCGACATGGTGGTGCTCTCCACCGGCCTGGAGCCGCAGGCTGACGCCGAGCAGGTCCGCCGCCTGTTCAACATCACTTGCGCGAGCGGGGGATTCTTCCTCGAGCGGCATCCCAAGCTGGCCCCCGTGAGCACGTTTACCGACGGCATATTCCTGGCCGGCTGCTGCCAGGGGCCGAAGGACATCCCGGACACGGTGGCGCAGGCTGGCGCGGCGGCCGCCGAAGCCCTGGCGCTCATCGACGCCGGATTCGTCGAGACGGAACCCAATGCCGCTTATGTCATGGAAGAAGTCTGCTCCGGATGCAAGACTTGCGTGGCGATGTGTCCTTTCAGCGCCATCGAGTTTCTGCCAGAAGAAAGAAAGGCCCGGATCAACCAGGCGAAGTGCAAAGGCTGTGGCACCTGCGTCGCCGCGTGTCCATCCGGTTCCATTTACCAACACCTGTTTGAAGACCGACAGATCTTCGAAGAGATTGAGGGGATTCTAACTAATGCCTGAAAGCTTTGAACCCAAGATTGTGGCGTTTTTCTGTAACTGGTGCACCTATCTGGCCGCGGACCTGGCCGGAACCTCGCGTATCAAGTACGCCCCTAACACGCGTGTCGTTCGCGTCATGTGCTCCGGCCGCGTGGACCCACAATTCATACTGGACGCGTTCGCCAAAGGCGCGGACGGCGTTCTCATCGGCGGGTGCCACCCCGGAGACTGTCATTACCAGGAAGGAAACTACAAAGCGCTCCGCCGTTTTGTGCTGCTCAAGCGCCTGGCGAAACAGATGGGCATCGAAGACGCGCGCCTCCGCCTGGAGTGGATTTCGGCGGCGGAGGGCGAGAGGGTCAAAATCGTGGTCAACGATATGGTGGAGAAGGTGCGCGCGTTGGGGCCCCGAGTCCCCGCCCGCCGGAAGGAGGTCGCATGAAACCCAAAGTGGCTTTCTACTGGTGCGCATCCTGCGGCGGATGCGAGGAAGCCGTGGTGGATCTGGACGAGAAGATCCTGGATGTGGCCAACGCCGTGGACATCGTGTTCTGGCCGGTGGCCCTGGATTTCAAGGAGCACGACGTCGACGCCATGCCCGACGGCTCCATCCTCGCCAGCTTCATCAACGGCGCTATCCGCAACAGCGATCAGTTGAAGATGGCGAAACTGCTGCGCGCCAAATCGCGGGTGGTGGTGGCGTTCGGGGTTTGCGCCCAACTGGGAGGCATTCCAGGGCTGGCCAATCTGTCCGACGCGAAAGGCATTTTCGCGGAGGTCTTCAAGGATGGCGTCGCGCCCGAACGGCTTCACCAGAACAACGGCCATTCCTTGTCTCTGCCCGAATTCTACGACACCGTGGTGGCCCTCGACCGCGTCATCGACGTGGACTACTACGTGCCCGGCTGCCCGCCCACGCCCAAGATCATTGGCGCCGCCCTGGGCGCGCTGCTCGGCTCAGACCTGCCGCCCAAAGGCACGGTGCTGGCGCCGGACCAGGCTTTATGCGAGGAGTGTCCGCGCAAGGACACGCGCCCCGAAAAACTGCTGCTCAAGGAATTCAAACGCGTGCACCAGGTGGTGGCGGACCAGCAGACCTGCCTGTTGGCGCAGGGCCTGGCCTGTCTCGGGCCTGGGACGCGCGCCGGTTGCGAGGCCATGTGCCCGCGCGGAAACATGCCCTGCACCGGGTGCTTCGGACCCACCAGCCGGGTGCGGGATTTCGGCGCCAAGGCTCTTTCCGCCCTCGCCTCCGTCATCGATAGCGACGACGAGGTTGAAATCGCGCGGGTTCTGGACGCTCTCCCCGACCCTGCGGGACTTTTTTATCGATATAGCTTGCCGTCCTCTTTGTTGGGCCGGCGGAGGATGGAGTAAGTTATGGACAGTCGCAGAATCACCATCGAACCGATCACCCGGCTGGAAGGCCACGGCAAGATCGAGATCTTCCTGGACGGTCAGGGCGTGGTGGAGCGCGCCTATTTCCAGGTGCCCGAGCTGCGCGGATTCGAAAAGTTCGCGCAGGGCCGCCCGGCGGAGGACATGCCGCAGATTACGTCGCGCATTTGCGGCGTCTGCCCCACCGCCCATCACATGGCCTCGACCAAAGCCCTGGATGCGCTCTACCAGGTGACGCCGCCGCCCGCCGCCCGCAAGATACGCGAGCTGGTCTACTCGACGTTCTTCGTGGAGGACCACGCGCTCCACTTCTACTTCCTGGGCGGCCCGGATTTCGTGGTTGGGCCGCAGGCCCCGGCCGCCGAGCGCAACGTGCTGGGCGTAATCGCCAAAGTGGGCATCGAGACCGGGCAGAAAGTGATTGCCATGCGGCGCCGGCTGCGCGAGCTGATGGTGCTGGCCGCGGGCAAGGCCGCCCACCCGGTATTCGGATTGCCGGGCGGCGTCGCCAAGCCGCTCACCGCCGATGACGCGGCGCGCTTCCGCGAAGTGGCGTCCGAAGCCGTCGATTTCGCGCGGTTCACGCTGGGGATTTTCGAAAAGGTCGTCCTCCAGAACTCGGACTACGTCGACCTGATCCTCTCCGACGCCTACACCCATCGCACCTATTACATGGGCATGGTGGACGAGAAGAACCAGGTCAACTTCTACGACGGCATGCTCCGCGTGGTGGCGCCCGATGGGCACGAGTGGGCCAAGTTCAAGCCCGATCAATACCTGGATCACATTGGCGAGCGCGTCGAGCCCTGGACCTACATGAAATTCTGCTACCTGAAAGGGCTCGGCTGGAAAGGCTTTTCCGAGGGAGCGGACAGCGGCGTATACTGCGTGGCGCCGCTGGCCCGCTTGAATGCGGCCGAGGGCATGGCCACGCCGCAGGCTCACGAGGCATACCTGAAGTACCACGCCACGTTGGGCGGCAGGCCGGTCCATCACACCCTGGCCAATCATTGGGCCAGGGTGGTGGAGATGCTGTACGCCGCCGAGCGCATGCTGGAACTGGCCCACGATCCCGAGTTGATCGAGCCCGATGTGCGCACGCTGCCGATGGCCGTCCCGGTTGAAGGAGTCGGCGTGGTGGAAGCGCCGCGCGGAACCTTGTTCCACCATTACAAGACCGACGAGCGAGGCATCATTACCGGCGCCAACCTGATCGTCGCCACGCAGAACAATGCCGCGCGCATCGCCATGAGTGTAGAGAAGGCCGCCAAGAAGCTGATAACCGGCGGCCAGGTTCCGGAGGGCCTTCTGAACATGGTGGAGATGGCTTTCCGTGCATACGATCCCTGCCTGGGATGCGCCACTCACGCGCTTCCCGGCAGCATGCCCCTGATGGTTCAGGTGCGCGACCCGCACGGAGCGCCGCTGGCCGTATTGAGACGCGATTCCGATGGAAGCATTCACAGAGAATGAGTCCGGTGTAGTTCGCTTGCTGGGCCTGGGAAACGAGATCCTGGCCGACGATGCTTTCGGCATTCTAGCCGCCCGGGAGGTTGAACGGCGTTTCCCGGGACGAATCGAGGTCGTGCATTCTTCGGCGGCGGGTTACGACCTGATGGATCATCTGTTGGGGGCCAGCCGCCTGTTGGTAGTAGATACCATCGTTACCGGCCGCGCCAAGCCCGGCGCGATTTCCGTTTTCACGGCCGACCGGGTACAGCCGGGGCCGGGCGGATCGCCTCACTTTCTGGGACTCTTCGAGGTGCTGGAGGTGGGCGGGAAGCTCGGTCTGGATGTGCCCAAGGAAACGATTGTGATTGCGGTGGAGGCTTCCGATTGCACCACCGTCGGCGGCCCCATCCACCCCGATGTGCAATCGGCGATTCCCGAGGTGGTGGAACTGGTGGGACGGTTCCTGTAGCTGGAGGCAGTGCGATGACACGGTTTCTTGCAATAGTCAGTCTTACGGTGGCCGGCAGCAGCGGCCTACAGGCGCAAATCACCACGGGCGATGCTTCGCGTGGCGAGCAGTTGGTGCGGGATCGAGGCTGTGTCAGTTGCCACAAACTCAATGGAGCGGGTGGCAATAAGGCCTCGGATCTGACTACGCGGAGGTCGCGCGACTTCACGCCCGCGGACCTGGCCGGCGTGCTGTGGAGCCACCCTCCTTCCGCGTGGGCGCCGGCTGGCGCACAGTCGCAGGGGACAACCGCCATCACCCCCGCCGAAGGGGCCGACCTGTTCGCTTTCTTCGCTTCCAGAAGATATTTCGACCCAATGGGCGACGCCAAGCGCGGTAGGCGGGTCTTCACTTCGAAGCACTGCTCGAGTTGCCACGGCATCACCGAGCGCATTGCCAAGGACGCCCCTGCCGTGATTGCCTGGCGTTCCTTGCGCGATCCCATCGGGCTGGCGCGCGACCTCTGGAATTGCAAGGCGGCCATGGACCCCGCGTACGAGAAAAAAGGCGTGCATTATCCGCGGCTCACAGCCGGGGAGATGAACGATCTTCTCATCTACTTGGATAACCTGGTCGGGATTCGCTCCAAGGAGCCCAAGTTCGAGCTTGTCGCTGGCGATTCGGGCCGCGCTGAGTTCCAGAGTTTGCAGTGCGATAGCTGCCATAAGGACAAGCGCGCGCTGGACAAGCGTGCCGACCCAATCTCGCTGGCCGAGGTACAAGCCATGATGTGGAACCACGTGCTCACCACCCCGCGAGCAACGGCCAAGGTGAACTATGACGAGATGGCCGGCCTGATCGGTTATTTGTGGTCCCTCGAGCCGCGCGGCGATCCGCACCGCGGCGAACTTGCCTTCACGAAAAAGGGATGCGCCGCTTGCCATTCCGATTCGGCCAAGGGCGTCCCGATTTTGAACGAACGCGATCTCTCTCCGGTGTCCTTGATAGCCGCCGTCTCGACCCACGGTCCCGCCATGCGCGCCGAGATGAAGAGCAAGAGCTTGGTTTGGCCCCGTATCGGCAGAGCCGAAATCGCCGATATGGCCGCCTATCTCAGAACCAGGCAACCGTCGGTGCCCAAGCAGGTCGCGGCTCGGTAAGCGGGGACAGACGGGGTACCCCCTGGGTCCGTCTGTCCCACTTTGTGGGGCGGGCGCTGGCACGACCGTCGGAGGTCCCATCCACCCCGATGTGCAATCGGCGATTCCCGAGGTGGTGAAACTGGTGGGACGGTTCCTGGCAAATGGGACGCTCGACTGCCGCTGGCGGTCGGGGTAGGCCCGCCTGAGGCTACGCCGTCGGGGCTTCGACCGACTCCTCGAAGCGGACCGACACGACTCCTGGGAGGGAACGGACAACCCTCTCCACCTCCTCCACCTGCTCAAAATGGGTCCCCCGAACGCATACGGAGCCCCCTTGCGCCTCCACCTCGACTTCGAGGTTTGAAGTGAACGGATCGAGGGCTAGGTCGGCACGGACGCGGCTGGCGAGGGTGAGGTCGTTCATAATCGCCTCGAATTGCGGCGTGAACTCGAAGCCGTGCCCCTCCACTACTGCGGCAACGGCGTCGCAGCCCTGGTCGATACTCAGGCGTTCGAGGTTGATCACGAAATCGTAAAGCGAGGAATCCTGCCAATCGACGCCGTAGAGGAACTGGGTCCACTTGCGGCGATCCTCATCCATCCTGTGAATGTACGCGATTGCGTCGTCGGGGCTCAACTGCAGCCGCTCCCGGGCCATGCGGATGCGAAGATCGAGGGGCGCGATGACGCGCAGGCGGAGAAGGGCCGGTGCTTTCTTGAGCAGTAAATGGCCGGCCAGACCGTGATAGATCGCCTTTCCGCAACGCACCTCTTCCAGGAGGGCGGCTTGAATCAGAGCGAGGCGGACGTAGCGTTTGTGGTCAAACCTGCCCGACGCGGCAGGGGGGGACCTGCATGGCTGTGAGCAGATCCTGTGGCGAGACCCGCCGGGTGACGGCCCGCTCGATGAGGGCGTCCCGATCGATGCACCGATAGCCGAGTTTCGCACTCAGACTTTCAGCGAACATTTTGCCGCCGCTCAGGGTGCCTCTGGAAATGGTGATGATGGGCATGAATCCTCCTCGTCTTCTTTCCCGGCGCCGGCCGGGTACGTTCAGGCTACGGCATCGGCTTCATCCGGGTGTTCTTCGAACACTGGAAAGTGCTGCGTCACCACCCCGGAAAACCGCAAATCCCTAGCTATGATGCCGCCCCACACCGTGAGCTTGGCCAGCAGCGGCAGTTTCTTCCGCGTTATGAGGCTCCTATATCCTTCTATACAACTTTTCGAGGCGGAACACGAGGTTCTTTCTGTGGGAGCGGAGACCAAGGAAACGCTCAGAGCCACCGCTGGCCGCATCACCGGAGGTTGCGGGCTCCGAACAGCCGATATCCACGATCGGGGGGAAACCAGCGTGACAACAATTCCAGCCGCCGCCGTAGTTGCCGCGCGGGCAGGTAATCCGGACCGCTGCGAGCTTCCACATCGTGCCAGAGGCAATGGACGTACTCTGCCGCAGTTCCGGCGAAGGAAGATCCCCCATACCGCTCCAGCAGTCTGCCACTGGAAGCGCTGAAGCGGCTGGCCATCAGCGCGCGTTTCTCCTTCAGGGCCTCCTCGTCGATCTCTCCGGTGATGCCCGCACGGATCTCCGCGTCCAGAAGCAGCCAGTAGGCTTTGCGCTGATTGGGGAGCAGTCGCTCCCAGAGCACCTGGCCCAGACAGAGCAGCATTTCCATGGCGACATCGTGCTCGTCCCGGTCCGCGGCAGCGAGAGAGATTTCCACTCCCCGGTCTGTCGCAGTCCACTGCGAAGCCAGGTCGGGATTGCCGAGGCTGGACACGAGCGACACCCGGCACGAACCCAATGCGTACGCCATCCGTGACGGCACGGCGCGCAAGGCGGGCCGAATGAAGTCGCGGATCGGCGCCACCGGCGCCTCACCCTGAGCCGCGACCGTTAAGGAGCGAATACGCAATCGGTATGACGCTCTGTTCAGCGTTTCTTGGCTGCCGCGGCCTTCTTGATTGCCGGTGTCGCCCTCCTGGCTTCGTCCTCAGTCTCGAAACCCATCACCACGGAATACTTCCGGCCGATCACTTGAGCGACGAAAAAGGCGAAGTTGATGCCGGCGCTGGCCACGGCTTGCGCGATGGCGTATCCCACCCCGGGTTTGTCGTAGCCTTCCACCAGCAGCGTCGGGATGGCCGAGGGGATCAGACCCGCTGCCTGTGCGGCGGCGACCAACTTCTTGCCCGCGATCGGACAGACTTCTATAGCTGCCTTCCCTCCGCTTCCGTGGATACGATAGCCCATCAGCACCTTGAGGTCCGCACCCGCTTTGGCAAGCGGTCCGACGATACTGGCCAGCGTTCCCGGCTGGTTGTCGACCTCTGCTCGCCACAAGGTGATCTTCTTTACCGTGACTGGCATGCGCAGTTCCTCCAATGACTCAGTAAGTTTCCTCAAACCGTCCTGGCTGGCGCGGGCGTGATGTTGGCGAGCAGCTTCCCTTGCCCCGGCCCGTGCAGCTTGGCGCACGGCTTCTTCCGCCGAGCCAGGTGCAGGTAGTCGAGCACCAACTGGCGCTTGAGATACTGGATAGCCCTCGCCGGGTCCACGCCCTTGGGGCACACGTGCGAGCATTCGCCCGCGTAGTGGCAGCGGAAGGCGCCATGCGAGCTGCCCGTCACCTGGTTGCGGGCGCGCCGCCCGTCGTCGCGCGTGTCCGCGTTATACCGCTCGGCCGCCGCCAACGGCATGGGCCCCAGGTATCGCGCGTCGGTGGCCAGGGTGGGGCAGGCGGCCATGCAGCAGCCGCACTTGATGCAGTAAGTGAACTGGAGGTAGGCGCCGAGTTCCTCCGGAGACTGGTAGAACTCCCCCTCCGGGTCGTCGAGTTCGGCTTGGTCCGCGCGCACGATATGGGGGTTCAGCGCGATATGTTTGTCGAACATGGTGGTCAGGTCGGGCACCAGGTCGCGGATGATGTCGAAATTCGGCAGCGGCCCCACCGTCAGATCCGTGGTGGCGATGTGCAGGATCTGCGTGTTGCAGGCCAGCGTCGGCCGCCCGTTCAGCAGCATGCCGCACGAGCCGCAGATGCCCATGCGGCACGAATAGCGCCATGCCAGCGAGGCGTCCAGGTTGTCCTTGATGTAGTGCAGGCCGTCGAGCACGGTCATGCCTTCGCGCACCGGCACCGGGTAGATCTTGACGTACGGCGCCTGGCCGGTTTCCGGATTGAAGCGGGTGACGTGGAAATTGATCTCTGCCGGCATGGCTACCCCCTGGCTCCCGCGATGGCAATGGCGTGCGTTGCGAAGGCCACCCAGGCGCCCAGGCCGAACAGACCCAGCCCCACGACTAGAAGAACCAGGCTGACCGCCTTCTCCACACCCGGTTTCAGCGTCAGCTCGAATAGGATGGTTCGCAGTCCGTACAGCCCGTGGTACAGCGCCACTCCGAGCAGGAGGATATAAGTGACCAGGAAGAACAAGCGGCCATCCCGGTACAAGCTGTTCGCCCGGGAGGTGGCTTCGCCGCCGTGAGGGGCGAACAGATGGGTGATGCCGCCCAGGTGCATGATCAGCATGTGCAGGCCGAGCAGGAAGAGAATCACGACTCCCGCCGCCATGTGCCAGGTCCAGTATTTCGTTTCGCGCATCTCGCCTCCTACTTTGCCAGGCCCAGGAAATCATAGCCGCCCGCCGCCAGCAGAATCGCCGCCAGGATCATCATGGCTATCAGCAGGGGCCGCTGGACGCCGAGCGACGTCTTGTAAGGATAAATCGGTTCAATGGGCTTGCCCACCGCAAATCCGAGTTCCACCAGCACCAGGCGGACGCCGTTGCAGGCGTGGTAGGCAAAAGCCGCGAAGACCAGAAACTCCCCGAATTTGAACATGGGCTGGTGGAAGACTCCACCTTCGACCCACAGGTATATGCCGCGGGCGCGCAGGCTCGTGACCACGACGTGCATCAAAAAGTAGAGCAGCATGCCCAGGCCGGTGAGACGATGCAGAATGTAGGCGTAGCGCTCCGCGCCCCAACGGCCGCCCCCCAGCCATCCCCACAGCCCGAGCCGATTATCGTGCCTTTTGATTTCGGCCATGCCTGCCTCCTTCTATCAGTACTTTCGTTCCACCGGCTTCCAGGTGGTAATTGCGACCGGCTTATAGCCCAGCCTCGGCCTGCCGCCCGTCGAGTAAACCATCGAGTGGCTCAGAAACTTCTCGTCGTCGCGCGTGGGGAAATCCGTGCGGGCATGCGCTCCGCGGGATTCCCGGCGCGCCAGACCGGCGACCAGCAGAGCCTCGGCCAGCTCCAGCATGTTCTCGGTCTCCAACGTTCGAATCAGGTTGGAGTTGTAGATGCGGCTCTTGTCCTGAACGGCGATATTCCGGAAGCGCCGCCGCAGCTCGGCGATCTTGTCCAGGCCCTCCTCCATCGATTCGCCGGTGCGATAGACGCCCGCGTGCCGGTCCATCAAAGTCCGCAGCTCGCGGCGGATGTGGGCTGGATTCTCCGTTCCGTTCCGCTGGAGCAGGCCGTCGAAAATGCGCTTCTCTTCTTCCCGCGCCCGGCTTTCCGGCGCCGCATCCAGCTTGACGCCTGGCCCCAGGTACTGGGCGATTCCGCGGCCCGTGATGGCGCCCCATACCAGGCACTCGGCGGTGGAGTTGCACCCCAGCCGGTTGGCGCCATGCATGGAGTGGCACGCCACTTCGCCCGCCGCCCAGATATTCTCCGCTTTCGTCCGGCCGTCGATGTCGGCCTCGATGCCGCCCATCGAGTAGTGCGCCACGGGCCGGATCGGGATCGGCTGCGTGATCGGGTCGATGCCCAGAAACTTCATGCTCACTTCCCGGATCAGGGGCAGGCGCGTGTTGATCCGCTCGGCGCCCAGGTGAGTCAAATCGAGATGGACATAATCGAGGCCGTCCGTTCCCGGGAAACCGCGTCCCTCGAGGATCTCCGTCATCTCCGAACGGGAGACGATATCGCGCGGCGCCAGCTCCATCATTTTGGGCGCGTACTTCTCCATGAAGCGCTCGCCCCGGTTATTGCGCAGGTATCCGCCTTCCCCCCGGCAGCCCTCCGTCATGAGGATGCCCGATGGCACCAGCCCGGTCGGGTGGAACTGCAGGAACTCGGGGTCTTCCAAGGCCAGGCCCGCGCGGTACGCGATGGCCTGCCCATCGCCCGTCACGGTTTGCGAGTAGGTGGTGAATCCATACAGGTTTCCCAACCCGCCGGAAGCAATCAGGAGAGCCTTGCCGCGCAAAACGAAGAACTCGCCGGTGGGCACATCGAGCAGCGTCAGGCCGGCAAATCGGCCGCCTTCGAGCAGCAGCGAAGTGACGAAGCATTCATCGTAGCGCTTGAAGTTGTTGTAGCGGACGAGGTTGTCGTAGAGCGCCTGCATCTCGAAGAAGCCGGTCTTGTCGGCCGCCATGCACGCACGCGGAAACGAATGGCCTCCAAAAGGCCTCTGCATGATGCGGCCGTCCTCGCGCCGCGACCACGGGACTCCCCAGTGCTCCAGCAGGCGGATCTGGTCGGGCGAGGCCCGCACAAACCGGTCCACCACGTCCTGGTCCGCCAGGAAATCGGCGCCTTTCACCGTGTCCCAGGCGTGCAGATCGAAGCCGTCTCCTTCCTCGGGGCGCATTACCGCGGCGGTGCCCCCTTCCGCGCACACCGAATGCGAGCGCATGACCTGCACTTTCGAGACGATGGCGATATCGGCCGTACCGCGCGTCCGGATGCAGATCTCCACGGCGGCGCGCAGGCCGGCGAGTCCGGTTCCCAGGATCACGACATCATGGGCTGTCTGCTGCATTGCTTGCTCCTTCGCGCTCGGCTGTAACGACTAATCGGGAAACAAAACTGCCGAAAGCTTAAAGTAGTGCAAATCGTGCTCGAAGTCTACTGGGGTATCCTCGGCGCCACGACCAGCGCCCCGGAAACCTCGAAGCCCGCCACCTCTCCGGTAGCCGTGTCGTAGATCATAAACGTCGACGCCACATCGGTTCTGCCGCCGCCGGCTGAGAAGGCTGCGCCCATGATCGCCCCGGGATTGATGGCCAGCGTCCGGCCGATGCGCTCGATGCTGTAAACATGATTGTGGCCGTAGCACACCACGTCGAACTCGCCGGAGGCGGCGATGGCGCGGGCGATGTTGTCGAAGTGGTTCACCGCCACACGCCGGCCGTCGAACTCCCCGCGGAATAGCTCGCCGTGGATCCGCATGTGCTCGTACTGCCGCGCGTTGGCGGTGATGCGGTAGAGATCGCCATCGTTGTTGCCCAATACCACGTGGATGGGCCGGCGGAAGCCGCGTCCCAGTTGGTGGACGATGAAGGGCGAGCAGAGGTCACCGCAGCAAATCAGGGCGTCGGCATCGCTCACGGCTTCGAGTGCGGCCGCGAGTTTCCAGACGTTGTCGTGAATATCCGATAAGACGGCGATTCGCATTCCCCCTACTGTATCAACTGCACGCCGATGGTGACGCTGCCGATCGCCTGGATGGCGCCCGGCGAGGTTTGCGCCAGCAGCGCGCCGGCCGAGAGCGGCAGCCAGATCAAAAGCGCTAGCAACCCGGCCATGACGTGCGCCTCCAACTCCAAGTGTAAAGGAAAAGGGGTCAGACGCATTTTCCGCCGCGGAAAATGCGTCTGACCCCTTTTCCTAGCGAGTGTTCACAAGGCGGCCGTTCTCGTCCAGGTGCGGATACGGACCGCCGGTTCGGAATTCGTCGAGAATGTACTTGTCGAACTGCGGGGTGGGCTCGAAGTACCCCGGCACTCGCAGGTGCGCCCGGCACGCTTCTTCGTTGAGTTCCACGCCGACTCCCGGGGTATCGGGAACCTGAATGTATCCGTTCTGGATGATCGGCTTGGGAACGCCGGTCACCAGGTCGCCCCACCACGGAATATCGACCGCATGGTTCTCCATCGCCAGGAAATCCTTGAGGGTGGAAATCATGTGCACCGCCGCCATGCAGCCCACCGGGGACCCGGCGAAGTGGATGGCGGTCTGGATCCCGTACATGGAAGCGAAGTCCGAAATCCGCTTGGTTTCGCGCATGCCTCCCGACGTCAGCGGGTCCACGTGGATCAGGTCCACGGCGTTGTTCTCAATCAGCGGGCGGAATCCTTCCTCCAACCCAAACAGGCTCTCGCCGGTGTTGATGGGCGTGACCGTCGATTCCTTGATTTCCTTGTAGGCGCGCCAGTTCTTGGGAGCGTCCCCGGAACCGAGCGTGCCTACCTGGAGCAGATCCTCGGCCCAAGCCAGTTCATACCGCTCGAAATAGCGGGCGTGGCGGATGGCGTCGTTCACATCGAGAGGGCCGAAGTGGTCGGCCGCCAGAGGCTGGTCCCAGCCGATGGCGTCGCGCACGGCCTGAATATGCTCGCCGTACATTTCGAGGCCCTTGGCGGTGGCCACGCCGCGGGTATTCAACCCCCCGGGCCGGTTGCGGATCATCGAGGGCATGATGTCCATCTTGAAAAAGGTGAATCCCATCTTCTTGCGGGCGGCCATGCGCGCGGCATACACTTTGGGATCGCTCGATTCCGTGGTGTCGCAATAGCAGCGAATGCGGTTGCGGTACTGGGAGCCGATCAGCCGCCAGGCCGGCACGCCGTACACTTTCCCCGCGATGTCGTGCAAGGCGATGTCCAGGGCGCTATAGCCGCCGCCCATGCGCCGCTGGTTGGCGAAATTGCGAACGCTATCGAGAATGGGCTCGATGTTCAGGGGGTTCTTGCCCACGATATGCGGCTTGAGCACCAACGCCATGCCTTCGTTGCCCGCATCCCGCGCCTCGCCCAGGCCATAAACGCCCTGGTTGGTGTCGATGCGGATGATCGGATAGTCGTAATTGGAGGCGATCCGGATGGCCCGCATGTCGGTGATCCGCAACTGGCTGGGCGCGGAGTTCCGGTTCACGCCACCACGTTGGGGCGACTGCCCGCCGGCGGCCTGATCCGCCGCCAACCCGCCGAGAGCGGCCGTGCCGGCCACCATCCCCAACATCTTCCGCCGCGTGGCACCCGTTCTAGAATTCAACATAAATGTTCTCCTCTGCGTCAACGTTATCGGGCGGCGCTCTGCCTGTCAAATTGTGGGGCATGCTTTAGCTTGCCCATGTATTCCGACGGTCGCGGCTCGAAAAGGTCGTTTCGCGACAGGTGCCGACGCCTATTTCAGCTTCTGCAGCTTCTTGCGAATCTCGGGAGCATTCTTGGCGTCGGCGGCGAGCGCCAGGTACTTGGTAAACGCTTCCTTGGCGGCCTTGGGATCCTTCAACTTTTCCTCGGTCTCACCCAGCCGCAGCCAGGCCTCGCTGTTGCCGTCGTTCCACTTGGTGGCTTCGGTAAACCGCATGGCGGCGGACCGGTATTTGCCCGTCTTGAAGTAGAAGTTTCCGACCTTCAGTTCATTCTCGGACTGGAGGGGATTGAAGGAATACTCTTTCACCGCCAGCGAGGTGTCTTCTTCCGGGGGGACCTCCTGCTTGCCGGATGTGGCCGGCTGCGGCCGCTGCTTCTTCAGTTGGCCACCCTGATCTTGTGCGTGGACCAGCGCCACCGAAGCCACGAACAGCGCCGGAATCCAGCGTGACATAATTTAATTATAGCCTCCCCTCCCATGGAACTCCGCGACAAGGCAGGCCAGCTTCCGCTGGTTCCCGGCGTATATCTGTACAAGGACGCCGGCGGCCGCGTCATCTACGTCGGCAAGGCCAAGAGCTTGCGCAACCGCGTCCGCAGCTACTTTTCCGAGGACAAGCTGGCCGACGCCAAGACCGGATCGCTGATGGCGGAAGCGCGCGACATCGATTACATCCTGGTGGATAACGAAAAAGAGGCGCTGGCGCTCGAGAACAACCTGATCAAGCAGTACCAGCCGCGCTTCAACGTCCTGCTGCGCGACGACAAGACCTACCCCTACATCAAGCTCACGCATGAGAAGTACCCGCGGGTCTACGTGACGCGCCGGCTGCGCAAGGACGGCGCGGCTTACTTCGGCCCTTACTTTCCGGCCAACCTGGCGCACCGCCTGGTGCATTTCATCCACCGGCATTTCCAGGTGCCGTCGTGCAAGGTCGATCTCACCCGCTACCATCCCAAGCCGTGCCTGCAATATCACATTCACCGCTGCCTGGGACCTTGCGTCGAAGGTCTGACCACGGACGACGCCTATGCCGGCGCGGTGCGCGACGTGAAACTGTTCCTGGAGGGCCGGCACGGCGACCTGGCGCGAGGCCTGCGCGCGCGCATGGAAGCGGCCTCCGCGGAGATGCGCTTCGAGCAGGCCGCGTCGCTGCGCGATCTGCTGGCCACGGTGGAAGAGATCGAGGAGCGGCAGAAGATGTCCGCGGCCACGGGCGACGATGTGGATATTTTCGCCTGCTACGCCGAGCCGCCCCTGGTGGCCCTGAACCTGTTCCACCTGCGCCACGGCCAGATCGTGGACCGCCGCGAGTTCTTCTGGGAAGACCAGCCGGATTTCGACGAGCCGCAGTTCTTCTCCGCGCTGCTCAAGCAGCTCTACCTGGACCAGCAGTTCATCCCCGCGGAAATCCACGTGCCCGTGGAGTTCGAGGATCGCGAGGCCCTGGAGGAGCTGCTTTCGGAGAAGCGGAACCATCGCGTGGAGATCCGCACGCCTCAGCGCGGCCAGAAGAAAGCTCTGCTCGACCTGGTCGGGACCAACGCCAAACACAGTTTCGACACGCGGTTTCGGGTGCTGAAACCGTCGTCCCGCGCCATTCAGGAAGCCCTCGAAGACGCCTTGAACCTGCCTGCGGCGCCGGCGCGCATCGAGTGTTTCGACGTCTCCCACATCCAGGGCACCGATAAGGTGGCCAGCATGGTGGTGTGGGAGGACGGCCGCATGAAGAAATCGGACTACCGCAAATTCATCGTCAAGACGGTGATCGGCAACGACGATTTCGCCAGCATGCGCGAGGTGGTGGCGCGCCGCTATGCGCGGCTTCAGGAAGAGAAGCGGCCCATGCCCGGGCTGGTGCTGATCGATGGCGGAATCGGGCAGTTGCACGCGGCGGCCGAGGCGCTGGAAGCCGTCGGAATCGCCGACCAGCCGCTGGCCTCCATCGCCAAACGCGAGGAGATCGTCTACGTTTACGGGCAGGAAGACGAGCCGGTGGTGCTCGACCGCTTCTCGCCCATCCTGCACCTGATTCAATCCATCCGCGATGAGGCGCACCGCTTCGCCGTCACGTTCCACCGGTCGCGGCGGAACGCGCGCCAGCTCACGAGCGAGCTCGACTCCATACGGGGCGTGGGAAAGAGGACGGTGCAGAAACTGCTGAAGGAGTTGGGCAGCTCGGAGCTGGTGCGCGCGGCCTCGGAGGACCAGTTGGCCGCGGTGGTGGGCCGCGCGGCCGCGCGGCGCGTGAAAGCGCATTACGCGGACGGCCAAATCTCCCGGTAACCTGCGCGCCCGCCGTGCGTCATGAGAAAATGAGGATACGGATGCGTTACCGGCTTCTGGTTGCCATGTTCGCGTTTTCGCTCGCCGCCACGGCCCAGACTCAGACTCTTTCCGTGCCGCAGTTGGTCAGCTTCATCCAGTCCTCCGAGCAACTCATCAAGGAGGGGAAGCAGACGGACACCGAGGTGGCGAGATTCCTGGCCAAGGTGAAACTCACGGAACGCCTGGACGACCGCACCATCGAAGATTTGCAGGGCTACGGCATCGGGGCGAAGACCTTGCAGGCGCTGGAGGCGTTGCGAGACCGGACGAAGGACCTGATGGCGGCCAAGCCCATCGTGCCCGAAGCCCCGCCCACGCCCATCTCGCCGCCATCTTCCGAGGAACAGGCCGCCATCCTCTCGGATGTGCGCGAGTACGCGCTGAACTACAGCAAGAACCTGCCCGACTTCATTTGCACGCAGGTGACGCGGCGGTATGCGGCGCCCATGCCCGGCACCCGGTGGGGCGGCAGCGCCCTCAGCGAGCCTTCCTGGCAGGCGCAAGACGTTCTGCAAATACGCCTGAGCTACTTCGAGCAGAAGGAAAAGTACACGGTGGTGCTGGCCAACAACACCATCGTCAACAAGGACTACGAACAGATGGGCGGCAGCAAGTCGTTCGGCGAGTTTGGCAGTATGTTGCGCGAGATCTTCGAGCCCTCCACCGAAGCCCGTTTCGAGTGGGACCACTGGGGCACTCTGCGCAAGAAGCTCGTCATGGCGTTCGCCTACCATGTGTCGCAATCCCGCTCGCAGTACCGGCTGGTGGTGGAGGATGCCAAGCTCAGCATTATCACGGCGTACCGGGGGCTGGTGGAAGTGGACCCCAAGACGCACGTGGTGATGCGCGTCTCGACCATCGCGGAGAATATTCCACCGGACTTCCCCATCCGGAAGGCCGAAGACGTCCTGGACTACGATTACCAGGACATCTCGGGACGTCCCTTTCTGTTGCCGATGAAATCGCAGGTCTTGATGAGCGGCGGCGAGGTTCTGACACGACTCGACGAGGAGTTCCGCCTCTACCGCAAGTACTCGGCGGAAGCCGGTATCACGTACGACACCGATCCGCTGCCGCCGCTGCCGGACGACAAGACCAGAGAGACCCCCGCAACGCAGCCGAAGCCCAACAAAAAGTAGTCCGACGTGGGGCAGGCTGGCAGCCTGCGGCCGAGTGGTACTCGGCCTGCCTGTCTATCTTTGTGGGACAGGCCATCGCCTTTTGTGGCCTGTCAACGCATCAGTTCTTGGTATAGCTCTTTTCGTATTTGTTGCGGCTATTGTAAACGGTAAACGTCCCGTCCTTCCGCACGGCGGCGCGAATCCACTTGCCTTCGCACGGATCGTCCACGTTGGCGATGAACGGATCGGGCGAGTTGTGGTCCTGGCCGCCGGCCACGGCAAAGTGCAGTTGCCAGAGGTCCAGCATGCCGGGCGAGTCATGAATCGTCTGCCAGATTTCAGCCGCGCCGCCCTTGCGCGCGCCGTTGTTCATGATGGCCACACGTGGGTGCAGGGCATGCACCAGTTGCGGCGAGCCCGAGAGGTCCATGCCGTGGTGAGAGACCAGGTACAGGTCCACCGTGCCGATCTTGTTTACGGGGCAAACCAGGTCGTATTCCTTGTTCCAGGTGAGATCTCCCAGGTCGATCATGCGGAAACCGCCGTAGGCGATCAGCAGGCCCACGGACTGCGCGTTTTCGGTGGTGTCCACCGCATGCCGCTGGAAGCTGGCGCACTCCGCGTCGGGTTGGCCCGCGCCGGGAAGCGGAGACGCGAGCAACTCGCCGGCCGAGGAAAGCACCTTCACCTCGATGCCTTTAATCGGGATGACGCCGCCGGGCTTGGCCTGGATATGATTGCCTTTGTCGCGGAACGCGATATACGCGTTGTAGAGCCCCTGGGCATCGCGCGTGGTTTCGGTCTGGGCGCCGTGATCCACGAAGTTGCGAATGGGCATCTTTTCGGCAAGCTGCGGCACGCCGCCGACATGGTCGGCATGATAGTGAGTGATCACCAGGTAGTCGATCTTTTTCACACCCGCCGTTTTAGCCGCGGCGATGATGCGCCCGGCATCGCGGTGGTTGAAATCGGCCCAGCCGGTATCCACCAGCATGGATTCGCCGGAGGGCGAAACGAAGAGCGTGGCTTGTCCGCCTTCGACGTTGATGAAGTAGATCTCGAGGTTCCCGGCTGCCGGCAAAGCGGCCGCGCAGGCCAGGAACAGGATGCCTGGAAACAGCTTTCGCATGGCGAAATGTTAGCACGGTGGTAGTAGCGCCGGGCCCAAAGGGCACCCCCTTGCCGCCGGTGTCTTTCCGCTCCGGACAACCCCACCGGCGACAAGGGGGTGCCCTTTGGGCCCGGCGCTACCTTGCCGGAACAAGCCGCAATCGAATAACGTATCAGATAGCAGATGCCGTTTTGCAGCCAGTGCGGGAACCAGGTGGGCGCGACCGAGGCCTATTGCCGCCAGTGCGGCGCGCGCCAGCCGGTGGGGCCGGCGGCGTCTCCATCCAGCGCCGACCCGCTGGCGGGCCTCCCGCCGCGAACCGCGTCGATCCTCTGCTATATCCCGGGGATTGGCTGGATCGCATCCATCATCGTCCTGGCATCGGACAAGTTCCGCCGCGACCGCACGGTCCGGTTCCACGCCTTCCAGGGCCTGTACCTGTTCGTGGCGTGGCTGATGGAGGATTGGGTATTGCGGCCCATGTTCCGGATGGCGCCCGACCTCCATATCCACGGCATCGTCGAGGCGTTATTGCTGGGCATGTCGATCTTCATGATGGTGAAAGCCGCTCACGAAGAGGCCTACCCGCTGCCCCTGTTTGGGGAACTGGCGCAACGCTCGGTGGCGGAAGACTGAAGGCCCCCTCACGCCCTACTTGGCAATATTCTTGCCGAAGTTGAAGCACGGGCCAACCGAGAAGCGCACGGTCCAGCGGCCATCCGCCAACACATCGTTGAACAGGTGATCGTGCACCAGGTCGGCTTGCGTGCGTATGCCGACGTGCTTGGAGAAAAGGATGTCGAAGCCGCCGCCGAACCCATAGAACCCTTGCCAGTCCGTCTTCTTGCCGGATGGCGCCAGTTCCTGCGCGATGGAAGTGGCGAAAGCATCGCCGGGGTGCGGGACGGCGACTTCGTGGATGGCCCCGAGCGATGGCCGGATGAACAGCGTCAGGTGCGAAAAGTGGCGATAGGCAAGCTGCGGGCCGACAGCGAAGGTCTGCGACGTTCGAATGAGCCGGCACGGCCAAAACGTACCCGGCAGGGAGCTGGTGCGCGGCGATCAGTTGGGTGATCGCTCCTAGTATTGGCTGCGCCAACGCGGTCGGCAGCAGGTCCGGGGTAAGCACCAGATCGCCGGAGGAACGGCTGTAGTCGAAACCGAGTGAGTACCAGGGTTTCGGCCGGTAGCCGAACTGGGCCTGAAAGCCGTTTTCGAAGAGACTGATGCGGGGGCTGTCGAGGAAGGCGTATCCCGCGTAAGCATCAAACTGGGTCACATAGGTCTGCTGGGCGGCGACAGGCGAAGCAGCCAAAAGCAGGGCGACGGACACTGCGATCAGCAGCGTTCGCAGTGCGGAGGCACATTGCATGGAGTTCTCCTTAAGCGATCCGATCCAATGACAAAGGGCTATTGTAACTTCTCTGGCGAGAAAAACAACGCGTAATCCGGAAATAGTTACAATTTCGGGAATAGCATGGGCGGCGCCGGCTCGGCGGCGAACATACAACGCGCATTGTGGCCGCGGAGCGGAACCACAACGGCGTGGTGGTGGGCATTGTGTTTCTGGCTCAGATATGCGCCCAACGCCTGGCCGCGCGTGCCCGGGCCCCTACGGCGCCTTGTCGACCAGGACCACGACGGACCGCGACTCGACGGTGCACGTGGTTCCAGTGACTGGCGACTCATCGCCCGGGTCCGCGATGTCACGGAGGGGCGTCTGGGCCGTATCGACGGCTATCGACCAGCGCCGGCCGGGCACCGCGGGCAACTCGAATTCCAGGCTTTCCCAATGCATGTTCAACATCACGTGGAGGTCGGGGTCGCCGTTGAAGCCGGCCAGCGTCATACCTAGCGCCCGCGCTTCCGGATCGGACCACCCGGGAGTGTCGAGTTTGGTGCCGTGCCAAGTCACGTCCGCCAGCCCGCGGTCATTCACCGCGCCGGTAAAGAACCGCCGCTGGCGCAGCGCGGCATGTCTTTTGCGAAACTCGATCATGCGTTTCCAGAAGCGGAGCAGATCGCGGCGGCTCGCTACCAGCGTCCAATCGAACCAACTGGTTTCGTTATCCTGGCAATAGGCGTTGTTGTTGCCGTGCTGCGTGCGGCGCACCTCGTCGCCGGCGGCGAACATGGGGACGCCGCGCGAGAGCAGCAGCAGTGCAGCGAAGTTGCGCACCTGCTGGTTGCGGAGCGCCTCGACCGCCGGATCGCTGGAATCACCCTCGACGCCGCAGTTCCAGCTCAAGTTATCGTCGATGCCGTCGCGGTTGTCTTCGCCGTTGGGCTGGTTGTGCTTGTCGTTATATGAGACCAGGTCGTTGAGGGTGAAGCCATCGTGGCAAGTCACAAAGTTAATGCTGTTGACCGGCAACTGTCCCTGGTCCTGGTAGATGTCGGAACTGCCGGCCAGGCGGGAAGCCACGGCGCCCACCAATCCCGGATCGCCCTTGACGAAGCAGCGGATATCGTCGCGATAGCGGCCGTTCCACTCCGCCCAGCGATCCCCTGGAAAATGCCCGATCTGATACAGCCCGGCGGCGTCCCAGGCCTCGGCGATCACTTTCGAATTGGCCAGTTTGTCATCCAGCTCGATCTGCCACACCACCGGCGGATGGGCGCTGGGCATTCCGTCCTCGCCCCGCGACAGGATGGAGCCTTCATCGAAGCGGAAGCCATCCACGTGGGCTTCCCGCACCCAGTAGCGCAGACATTCGACGATGAGCTTCTGGGCGATGGGATGGTTGCAGTTGAAGGTATTGCCGCAGCCGGAGAAGTCCATGTAATATTGCAAGTCCCAGGGCACCAGGAAATAGTAAGTGCGGTTGTCGATGCCTTTGAACGAGAAAACGGGACCTAGTTGATTGCCTTCATCAGTGTGATTGAACACCACGTCCAGAATCACTTCGATGCCGGCGCGATGCAGCGCCTTCACCATGTCGCGAAATTCGTGTAAGTGGCTGCCTGCCTGGGGGCTGACGCAATAAGCGGACTGAGGCGCGAAGAATCCCATGGTGCTATAACCCCAGTAGTCCGGCAGAGGGTGGCCATCGACCACGCGCAAGACATCGGTCTCATCGAAGTCGAAGACCGGCAGCAGCTCGACGGCGGTCACGCCCAGGTCTTTCAGGTAAGGGACCTTCTCCACGATTCCAGCGAACGTTCCGGGGTGCTCGACGCCGGAGGACGGCGATTGGGTAAACCCCCTGACGTGCATCTCATAGATAATCGCGTCCTCGGCGGGATGGTTCAGAGGCCGGTCGCCCCCCCAGTCATAGGCGGAGGCGTCGATGACCACCGAGCGCATGGAAGCGGCCACATTGTCATCCGGCCCGCAGGCGCCGGCGCGATTCCAGAGGCGATTGGTATTGCCGCGCGCATAGGGGTCGATGAGGACCTTGTTCTTGTTGAACCGGTGGCCGGCGCCGGGGTTGAACGGGCCATCCACGCGGTAGGCGTAGTGGGCGCCCGGCTGAAGCCCGCGCACGAAGACATGCCAGAAGTGAAAGGTCTTGTTGACATACGGGTCGAGAGGGATCGTCTGAAACGGCTGCGGGGCGTCATGGGCCGAGAAGAGGAGCAGCTCGACACCGGTGGCATTCTCCGAAAAGAGCGAGAAATTGACGCCTTTCGGCGATGTGGTGGCCCCCAGGGGATGCGCCGAACCCTTCTCGGCGGCAAAGGAAGTGGGCGGAGCGGTGGTGGCCTTCATGGTTCTAACAGTATCAGGTTCTGGTAGCGATTCCGCAGGGTCGCGGCTGAGAAGCCTGGGTGCCTGGGGCCGGCTTTCCCAGATCGGCCACGTGCCCCACCTGGGTAACGCGTCTGTGCCGGGTGTGTGGAGTTGTCATTCATGAAGTTGTAAGCCGCTCTGTTACCGTTGGTTGCGGCAATGGCTGCCGCTTTCAGGCGATCCCCGGCTCGGTCGTGAGGCGGCTCCGGCCAGGGCCGAGACTACCCCAACCTGGCCGCTACCGATTTCGCTTGCAGGAACAGCAATAAATAATCGGGGCCGCCGGCCTTGGAATCCGTGCCGGACATGTTGAAGCCGCCGAAGGGGTGCGCGCCCACCATCGCGCCGGTGCATTTCCGGTTGAAATACAGGTTGCCGACGTGGAAGCGCTCTTTGGCCTCGCGCACGTGGTCGGGGTTGGTCGTGAAAACCGCGCCAGTGAGACCGTATTGCGAATCGTTGGCCAGGCCGAGCGCGTGCTCGAAATCGCGCGCTTTGGTGACGGCCAGAACCGGGCCGAAGATCTCTTCCTGGAAGATTTGGGCGCCTGGCTCGACATCCGCAATGATGGTGGGCGGGATGAAATAGCCGGGCCCAGGGGGCACCCCGGGCCCAGAGGGCTCCCCGGCTTCGCCGCCGCACACCAGGCGGCCTTCCCGCTGGCCGATCTCGAGGTATTCGAGAATCGTCTGGCGCGCGGTTTCGTTGATCACCGGGCCCATGTAGTTGCCGAAATCCTCGGAGGGGCCGACTTTGAGGTTCATCGTTTTCGTGGCCAGCTTCTCGAGGAATGCGTCGTAGACCTGGGCGTCGACAATGGCGCGCGAGCAGGCGGAACATTTCTGGCCCTGGTAACCGAAGGCGGAAGCCAGCACCCCGTCAACGGCTTTGTCGAGGTCGGCATCGGCATCCACAACGATGGCGTCTTTGCCGCCCATCTCGGCGATCACGCGCTTGATCCAGTTCTGGCCGGGGCGATGGCGCGCGGCCAGCTCGTTGATGCGCAGGCCCACGTCGCGCGAGCCGGTGAACGAGATAAAGCGCGTCTTGGGATGCTCCACCAGCGCGTCGCCAACCGTCCCTCCGCTGCCGGTGAGCAGCGTGAACGAGGCCTCGGGGAATCCGGCTTCCAGCAGAACCTCGGCGAACTTGGCGGCGATGGTGGGGGTGTCGCTCGACGGCTTGACGATGGCCGTGTTGCCCGCCACCAACGAGGCCACCGTCATGCCGATCAGAATGGCGGCCGGGAAGTTCCATGGCGGGATCACCACGCCCACGCCGAGCGGGATGTAGATCATCTCGTCGCGCTCGCCGGGAAGCTGGTGGACCCGCTGCGGGCCGGCCAGGCGCAGCATTTCGCGGGCGTAGTACTCGCAGAAATCGATGCCTTCGGAAACGTCGGCTTCGGCTTCGGGCCAGGTCTTCCCGGCTTCCAACACCAACCAGGCGTCGAACTCCATCTTGCGGGCGCGCAGGATGCGGGCGGCCTCGAGCAGCAGGCGGACGCGCTCGGCGGCGGGGGTGCGGCTCCACTTTGGGAAGTAGGCGTCGGCGGCTTCCACGGCGCGGCTGGCCAGCTCGGGCGTGGCTCTGTCGTGGATGCCCACGGCTTCGCGCGGATGGGAGGGGTTCACCGAGACCAGCGGGTCTCCGGTCGAGATCCAATCGCCTCCGATGCGCAGCAGATATTCGCGGCCGAATTCGGAGCGCACCTGGCGAAGGGCGCCTTCCGCAGCCTGGCGGACGGCGGGCTGGGAGAAATCGGCGCACGGCTCGTTGCGGAACTCGGGGAGGGTTGCGGGGGTCATAGACTCCATACTACCCCGAGCCGCCGCCGTCACAACGAAAAATCAGCCCCTGACCAGCTTGCGGCCGCGGTCGAACAGGTCGGCGGCGTCTTCCACCAGCTTGCGGCCGCGATCGAACATTTCCTTGCTGGCTTCCACAACGTCCTTGCTGGTTTCGGTGACGGCGTCCTTACTTTTCTGTGTCTTTTCGGAGATGAAGTGGCGGGTATCCTTGCCGCTCTTGGGCGCGTAAAGGACGGCCACCACGGCGCCGATGACGACGCCGGTCAAAAACCACGCGAGTGTGCTACTGCCTTCTTCTTGTGTCATTCCGCTGCCTCCGTGGGAACGGCCTAGGCCTAATCACATTCTGCGATATCCTTGAGTCATGGCGCAAGACCCCGAACGCAAAGACGAAGAACGAGATCAAGACGAGTTGCTGACCTCCCACGCTCTGGACATGGTGGCATTGTGGGATTCATCCAACATCGATTCGGAGGTGGAAGCGGACATGATCCGCGGCGTGCTGGATTCGGGCGGGATACCCTCGCTGCTGGTGGGTGGCCCGGAGTTTCCCAACCTCGGCTTTCAGGTGATGGTGCCGCGCGGCAAGGTCATGGAAGCCCAGCGGCTGATCCAAGAGGCCAGGGCGGCGGGGCCGGAAGCGGCGGCGGCGGGGGAGTTGGCGTCGGAAGAAGAGAAGTAGCGGCGCGCCGCCCGGCGGTGCGGTAGGCTGTATGACCTTTCTGAGGGGCCTGTGGCCAGTGGTGGCATCCGCCCTGGCCTTGATGAGCGCGCTGTACGCCTTCCAGCGGCCCTTCCGCGTCTACCCCAGCATGGAGCCTTACGACAACATTCCCCTCCCGCCCGACTGGCAGGAGAAGGCCGAATGGGTCTTCGCCCGGCTGATGTATCCGCAGCACCCGGAGGCGCGCTTTGGCCGCTTCGGGCGCTTTGGCCGCCGCTTCGGCGATGCACTCGACTGGCGCCAGGGTTTCACCAGTTGGACGCAGGATTATCCTCGCGCCGACCGCCACTTTGCGGCCGCCGTGCGGCGTTTGACGCGCGTTCACGCGCGGTCGGTGGAACAACCCGTGAACCCCGACGACGTGGACGATTTCTACAACTGGCCGTGGATGAATGCCGGCGAGATGGGCGATTGGAAGCTGACTCCAGCCCAGGCCAAAACCCTGCGCGAGTATCTGCTGCGCGGCGGATTCCTCATGCTGGACGATTTCTGGGGCACCGAGGAATGGGACCGGTTCTATGAGAGCATGGTGCTGGTGTTCCCGGACCGGCCGGTCGTGGAAATCGACAGCCGCGATCCCATTTTTCACACCGTCTACGATTTGGACGACCGCTACCAAGTTCCCGGCGAGTGGGCTTTGGCGCGCGGCACCACTTACCGCAACGACGGATCGGTGGCGCACTGGCGGGGCATTTACGACGACCACGGCCGGGTGATGGTGGCAATGTCCTTTAATTCGGATATTGGCGATTCCTGGGAGTGGGCAGACGACCCGCGCTACCCGGAGAAATACTCCGCGTTGGGGATTCGCATCGGCGTGAACTACGTGGTATACGCCATGACGCACTGAGGTGGGCGCGCTACCCGCCGTGGAAAAGGGGACAGACGCATTTAATTGGGTCCGGCAAGAAAATGCGTCTGTCCCCTTTTCCACGGCGGGTGCTACCAGCGGCGGCCCCAGCCGCGGCCGAAACCGATTCCGACGCCTAAGCCGTAGCCATAGCCGTAGCCGTAGCCGTAACCGTAATACGGACCCCAATAGGGATAGGGGTAATAGGGATAGTAGCCCAGGCCATAGTAGGGAACTGGCCGACGCACGGGCATTGTGCGCACCTCAGCCGGGCGCTGGTAATCGTTCGGGTCCACGTAGCGGAAGGCCTGCGGCGCCCGTGTGGTGTTGATGGTCACCGGCGTCTCGATGCGAAACGTCAGCGCGGTTTCCGGATAGACGACGCTGGGGTGGTTGTGCGTCAGCAGGACGCCGATGATTCCCGCGGCGGCTCCGGCGCCTGCGCCAATGGCGGCTCCCGTGCCCCAGTCGGCGGCAGCTCCGACCCCCGCGCCCACGGCCGTCGTGGTGGCCACCGTACCCGCTTCCTGCCCGCCCGGCGTGGTGGGACCGCGCCGCGCAACCAACTGCGAATGCACCGTCGCCTGCGTGCCATCCGCCAGAGTCAGGCCGGTTAACTCGAGCCCCAGCCGCGAATCGTGGCCAGCTTTGGATTTCTGCGCCTCCGCTACGCGGCCCATAACGGTCTGCCCGCGCTGCGCCACCACCACACCATCCACCACCACGGGCTGCATCAGGGTGGCCGAGAAGACATCGCCCGGCTGGTTGCGGTTGGATGACAGCATCTGGTCCACCCGCACCATCACGAATGTGCCTGGCTTGATGGTCAGTTGCGGAGGAAGCCCGTAGTGCGGCGGATTCGCGGGCGCATTCGGAGCGGGCTTCTGGGCCGGCGTATCAACGCTGTCCACGGGTTGCGTGGGATCTTGCGATTCCGCGGCCGGGGCCGGCGGCGGGTCGCTGAAGCGGCGCCATCCAGTTTGCGCAAACAACATGCCAGTAGTGGCCAGAAGGGCCAAAGTCAACGAGCCAATTCGTGTCATATGGGTGCCTCGCATGATTCCCGGCTTTCTTATATGCACCTGGCGCGCCAAACCCGGAAGGAAGGCAAGTTATTGAAGAATAGGGGCGGGGCCGGTGCCGTTGCTGGCCGGATTCCACCGCGGATGGTGGATTTCGGCCAGTAGCGCCGCCCCATTCCGTCCGTTTTCGTGCCAGAATGGGTGTTCGGGACCCGCACTGGCGCAACGGTCGCGCGTGCGCTACTAACGTTCCACTTGCGGAAACTCCGCAAGCTCGCTAAAATCAACGCGTTCGCACAAATTCCTGGAGGAAGCATGGCAGTTGAGCAGAAGGTGAAGCAGATTATTGTCGAGCAACTAGGCGTGGATGAGAGCCAGGTGGATAACAACGCGTCGTTCGTTGACGACCTGGGCGCCGATTCGCTGGACATCGTGGAGCTGGTCATGGCTTTCGAAGAGGCCTTCGAGTTGGAGATCCCCGACGAAGACGCCGAGAAGATTACCACTGTCAAGGACGCCATCGAGTACATCGAGAACAAGACTGCCAAGAAGTCGTAGCCGTTATTCTCACCAGGGAGACTCGTTTTGTCGCGAAGAGTGGTAGTGACCGGCGTTGGACTGCTGACGCCGCTGGGGATGGGGACGGCAGCGACCTGGGAGGCGATCCGCGCCGGGAAATCCGGAGTCGGGCGCATCACCCAGTTCGACCCGTCGGCTTTCTCGTGCCAGATTGCCGGAGAAGTGAAGGGCTTCGACCCCGCCAGCTACATCGAAAAAAAAGAAATCAAGAAGATGGGGCGCTTCATTCAGTTCGCCATCGCGGCGGCGGACTGGGCGCTGAAGAGTTCCGGGTTGCAGATTGTGCCGGAGAACGCCGAACGCGTGGGCGTCTACATCGGCAGCGGGATCGGCGGGTTCGAGGTGATCGAGCGCGAGCACCGGACCTTGCTGGAGCACGGGCCCCGGCGCCTCTCCCCGTTTTTCATTCCGGCCACCATCATCAACCTGGCTTCCGGCCAGGTTTCCATGCGCTGCGGCGCTCAGGGGCCGAATTCGGCTACGGCCACGGCTTGCACCACCAGCGCGCATTCCATCGGCGATTCGTTCCGCATCATCGCCCGCGGCGACGCCGATGCCATGATCTGCGGCGGGACGGAAGCCTGCATCACGCCCTTGGGGGTAGGCGGTTTCGCGGCCATGCGCGCGCTTTCCACCAGAAACGACGAGCCGGAGCGCGCCTCGCGCCCCTGGGACCGCGAGCGCGACGGGTTCGTGGTGGGAGAAGGCGCTGGAATCCTGGTGCTGGAGGATCTGGAGGGCGCCCGCCAGCGCGGCGCGCACATCCTGGCCGAGATTGCAGGCTACGGCATGAGCGGCGATGCGTACCACGTCACGGCGCCGCCGGAGGACGGCGGAGGGGCCTTCCGCGTGATGCGGAACTCGCTCGGCGACGCCGGAATCGGGCCCAGCCAGGTGGATTACATCAACGCCCACGGCACGTCCACCGAAGTGGGCGACCGCGCCGAGACGGTGGCCATCAAGCGCGCCTTTGGCGAACACGCCTACAAGTTGGCGGTGAGTTCCACCAAGTCCATGACCGGCCACCTGCTGGGCGGCGCCGGAGGCATTGAAGCCGGCATCACCGTGCTCGCCCTCCGCGACCAGATCGCGCCGCCGACCATCAACTACGAAAACCCGGATCCGCTGTGCGATCTGGACTACGTGCCCAACCAGGCGCGCCCCATGAAGATCGAGTACGCCCTTTCCAACAGCTTCGGGTTCGGCGGCACCAACGGGTGCCTGATTTTCAAAAGGTACCGGCCTGAAGCCGAGCCGCAGCCGTAAAAAAAATAATGGCCACGGATGAACACGGATTAACACGGATAACAGGAATCTTAAGAGTTTTGTTGTTGTTTTATCCGTGTTTATCCGTGTTCATCCGTGGCTGAATTGTTTTTCTTGGGGTAGGCGTCCATCATGAAGATCGTCGTTGCCATCAAGCAGGTTCCGGCCCGCGATTCGCAGTTGTCGGTCGCCTCCTCGGGAAAGTGGATCGAAGAAGCGGACCTCTCCTACGAAATCAATGAGCCGGATGCCTACGCTCTCGAAGCCGGCCTCGAACTCAAGGAGGCGCACGGCGGGGAAGTGGTGGCGCTGTGCGCGGGCCCGGAGCGCGTGGCGCAGACCATCCGCGAGGCGCTGGCCAAGGGAGCGGACCGCGCCATCCACATCGTCGAGGAAGATCCCGGAGCGCCCGATCCGCTGGCTACCGCGCGGCTGCTGGCGGCGGCCCTCCACGGCGAAGCTCCGGACCTGGTCCTCACGGGCCTCGAATCCGACGATCTGGGGTACGGCCAGACCGGCGCGATCCTGGCGGAACTGCTGGGCCTGCCGCACGCCACCATCGTCATGCACGTGGAAAAACTGGACGGCGGTATCCGTGTGAAGTGCGAGCTCGAGGACGGCTGGTTCCAGCACGTGGAGATGCCATTGCCCGCCCTGCTCGCCATTCAATCCGGGATCGGCAAGCTGCGCTACGCCACGCTGATGGGGATCAAGAGGGCCAAAACCAAGCAGGTCCGGCGCGTCATGGCGGCCGATCTGGGGGTTGTGGGCCCAGAGGGCGCCCCCGCTGCCAGCGTGATCGTTGAGCGGCTCTACCTTCCCCAGCACACCAAGCGCACCCAACTGTTCGCAGGCAGTCCCCAGCAGGCGGCCGCCCAACTGGTGGAAAAGCTGAGATTCGAGGCGCGCGTCATATGAGCATCCTGGCGGTGATGGAGCAGCGGGGGGGCGCGTGGAACCGCATGTCCTTCGAGACCCTGGCCGCGGCCCGCCAGTTCGCGACGGAACTCGGCACTACGGCCAGCGCCGCCGTTCTGGGGCACTCCATCGGCCACCTCGCCGCGGAGTTGGCGCCGCGGCATCTCGAGAAAGTCTACGCGGTGGAGCACGCGCTGCTCCAGGACTACACGCCGGATGCTTACACCATCGCGCTGCGGCAACTTCTCGAGCAGGCGAAGCCGTCCATCGTGCTTTTCCCGCACACCTACCAGGTTCGCGATTTCCTGCCGAAGCTGGCCGCCTCGCTGGGCAAGGTGGCGGTGAGCGGCGCCATCGCGCACCGCGTCGACCACGGGCAGTTGGTTCTGGCGCGGCAGCTTTTTCAGGGCAAGGTGAACATGGACGCGCGCTTTGCCGGCGCGGCGCCGCACTTCGCGTCTTTGCAGGCGGGCGCATACCGCGCGGACCAACCGGGCCCAGAGGGCGCCCCGTACCCCTCCGCGGCGGTGGAGCAGTTCGCGCCCCGCATTTCCCCCGGCGACATCCGCACCAGGCCGCTCGAGCTTTTCCGCGAATCGCAACAGTCGGTGGACCTGGCAGCGGCGGAGACGATCGTGTCGGTGGGTCGCGGCATCCAGGAAGCCGGCAACATTCCGCTGATTGAGAAACTGGCGCACGCGCTCGGCGCCGAACTGGGGGCGTCGCGCCCCGTCTGCGACGCTGGCTGGCTCCCCAACCAGCGGCAGGTGGGCAGCTCGGGGCAGACCGTCGCGCCCAAAATGTACATGGCCATTGGAATTTCCGGCGCCATCCAGCACCTGGTCGGCATGAAGGCGTCGCGGACCATAGTGGCCATCAATAAGGACCCGGATGCCCCTATCTTCGAGGTGGCGGATTACGGCATTGTAGGCGATCTCTTCCAGGTGGTGCCGGCGCTCGTCGAGGCGCTTCAAAAGCCCAAATAGCAGAGCAGGCCGGCGAGTCCTGGCCGAAAGATACTGTCGCCTCGCCTTTGTAAGGATTCGTAAAATAAGGCGCGTGTTTGACTTTTCCTCTCTACGCCAGCTATACTTTTGCATTCCGCGCCGCACCGATCCCCTTGAGACCCTGAAACCTTTGGTGTTGAACGTGCGTCTTATGCATCTGGTCGGGTGTGATCGGTATTTGCAAAAAACATGAAAACGGTTAACAAAAACGGACAGAAACCCAATCTCGCCAGGTACCGCAAGGTGCTGGAAGCGAAAGCCGAAGAAGTCCGTCGCAGCATGTCCGCCCAGAAAGCGGCCCAGGTGGTGGCCCGCCTGGATGTACCCTCCGATGAGGGAGACCTCAGCCAGCAGCATCACGAAGAATGGATCTTCCTGAACCGCAATACCATCGATATGAAGCTGCTGCGCGAGGTTTCCGACGCGCTGCACCGCATCGATCACGACCACTACGGCATCTGCCTCGAGTGCGACGAGCCGATTTCGATCAAGCGGTTGGAAGCGGTGCCCTGGGCCCGCTACTGCGTGACCTGCCAGGAGCGCATCGCCGCCCGCATCGCCGAGGGCGAGGTCATCGACGAGTACCAGCAAGCCGATCGCTGACCGCTTTTCAGTACCTCATCAGTTTCACGCGGTAGATGGCGCCCTGCGCCGGCAGGCTCACACTGGGGGGATCGTACGATCCCTGGTAGGTCCTCCCGCGGGCAGTTTGTTTCCACGCGCCGTTCTCGTAAATACCTTGCTCCACCTCGAGGAATTGCGCGGCCGTGTAATCCGATCCCACCACTGGCCGAAAGTCGACCGCCGAGTCGAAGCCCAGAATCAGGAACTCGTCCGGCCCCAGTTCGCCCACCAATACGCGGCCCGAGGGCACGGCCGGAGGCGCCACCGCCGCACTCTGCGGCCGGAATCGCGCCAGAAGATGATACCGGTCGAAAAAGAGGTTCTTCCCGCGTACCAGGTCTTCCTCGATGGCGGCCTTCAGCTTCCCCTTCTGTTGCAGGTCGACAATGGCGGACATGGCGGATTGGACCAGCCGGTAGTCCGCCCCCAGGTCGACGAACTGATCGCCCAGCTCCGGCCCGCTGCCGCCGTCGAAGCCATAGGCGCCGAACCCGATGGTGTTGTAGTTCGCCAGCGCGTAGAGGAACACGCGCGCGCCGGTCATGGTTCTCCCCGCCTCGGGGCTCCAGTACGGATTGTCCGGACGGGCATAGCGCGAAACGATCATGCGGAAGTTCTCCGATGGCTGCTTGGAGGTGTCCGGAGAAAGTATGTCGATGTCGGGCGCCGCCGCCTTCCACAAATCCAGCATGTGCGAGACCGGCCCGCCACTGGGGTAACCCTCGCCCGGCCGGTCGAACAGCGTGTACTGGTCGCCGGTGTCATGGCCGCCGGTCCAACAGTTCACGTAAGTCACCAGCGGATAAACCTGCTTACCGGCATGCGCCACTTCGTTGATGTAGCTGGAAAGGTAGTAGGCGCTGAAAGCCTCGTCCGCATCGTTCCCGAAAACCTCTTTCCATGTTCCCGCCTTCTTGTGCAGCGCTGTCGCCAGTTTCTCCGGGACGGGACCGTTGAAGAGCGCGGTCGACTCCTTCGAGAAATCGCGCACGCTGCCGAGCAGGCCCGATTCGTTCTCCACCTGCATCATGATTACCGTGCGGTCGGCTTCGTCCACTTCCTTGAGGTGCCGCATCATGGCCACGTACGCCTTTCGGTCGGCGTCCAGCGTGTTCTTCGAATGCGGGGAGAGCACCCGGACGGGCTTGCCGCCCGAATCGATCACCCGGGGAAAACGCGCCGTGTCGGACTTCACCCAGTTCGGCGCCCAATCCATGGCCCCGTTCTTCCACGTCCCGAACCACAGCATAACCACGCGCACGCCCTGGGATCGCGCCCGGCGCAGGATCTGGTCGAAGTCGCCGAATTCGAAGCGGCCTTCCCGCGGCTCGATCTCATTCCAGTAGACGGGATACTCGATGGTGTTGGCGTGCATGGCCTTCAGCTTGAGCCACGCGGGTTCCATCAGGTCGGGAAACGCGTTGGGGTTGTTCACCTGCGCGCCCAGTATGATGAATGGCTTGCCGTCCACCAGGAACGTATACTGGTCCCCGTTCTTGACTAACTGCGCAATGGGCTTTCCCTGCGCCAGCGCCAAGCCAGCCGCGCCGGCCACAATCAACGACAGGCGCATGACTCTGTGCCACATAATGAACCTCCAAGGTCTTCCGAATGGGCGAAATACCCGTGCCGGGCGGCGTAGGTGACGACAACGATCATTCCCGACGATCCGACCCGGGATTCCATCATGAGTTGTCTGCGGTCAGTATACCGCCAAAGGACCGCGCCGCCAAACATCTCTCTCTAGCGTCAACTTCTCATTTTTTCGACTTCCTTCGGCTTTCGCCGAAAGAACAGCTTGACTATCCGTTGCCGGCCGAGACATCTGCCGGATCGGTCGTAGTAAACGCTTACAGCCGACTATCACATAATGCATCATTTCATAATGCATCATGCGGACTAGCTTTATCACAGTATTTTATTGACTTTCTTAGATGCCCATGCTACTTTCTCTCCAGATTCGCTTCGGATCTCCGACTTAGGGGTCTCGCTTGATCTGCAGTGAAGTACCAGTCGGTGTTTTTTTCTCGTGGGAAGGGGTTAGATTATGCGAGTTTTGGCAACCGTTATGGGCGGTTTCTTGTTTCTCGCGACCGTCCAAGCTCAAAGCGACCGTGGTACGATTACCGGAACCGTCACGGACCAGGCCGGCGCGGTGGTGCCGGGCGCCGCAGTCGCCATCACAAACACGGACACCGGAATAGCGACCCGGGTCTCCACAACTGACACCGGAAACTACACGGTACCGTCGCTGCCAGCCGGGCCCTATCAGGTCACGGTCACTAAGGATGGCTTTAAGCGGTACGTGCAATCGGGAATCACGGTGGCGGTGGCGCAGACGGCGCGCGTAGACGTTGACCTGCAAGTTGGATCGGCCACCGAATCCATCACAGTCACGTCGGAGGCTCCATTGCTCAAGACGGAGGACGCCGAGGTCACTCACGACATGTCGGGCGATGAGGTCAGCGCGCTGCCCATCAATTTCTCCGTCATCGCCGGCGGATATGTGCGCAGTCCTTTCGTCTTCATCACGAACGAACCCGGCGCCAACAACACGGGACAGAATACGGTTCGCGTGAACGGCATGCCGAACAGTTCGGAATCCATGATGGTCGATGGCCAGGAAGCTACCAATACCAACAACGCGGGCGGCATCGATGAGTTGCAGCCGTCGGTGGAATCCATCGAGGCGGTAGCGTTGCAGACCAGCAACTACGCGCCGGAATTCGGGCAGGTGGTCGGCGGCCTGTTCAATTTCAACTCGAAATCCGGCACCAACAGTTTCCATGGCAGCGCCTTTAATTACCTCGCCAACGACGATCTGAACGCGGGTGTTCCATTTACCAATAGCGGCAATAACCATTTGATCCGGCCCGCTGTGCGCCGCAACGATTTCGGTTTCAGCCTGGGTGGCCCGGCGTATATTCCGCATGTCTACGATGGGCGCAACAAGACCTTCTTCTTCTTCGCCTGGGAGGGTTACAAGGCGATTCAGCACATATCGGGCGTTTACCAGACCGTGCCTACCACGGCGATGCGCAATGGAGATTTCAGCGCGCTTCTGACCGGCAAGGTGGTGGGCACGAATCCGCTGGGTGGATCGGTGGCGGAGAACATGATCTTCGACCCCACGACCGGGCAGTCGGTCAACGGCCAGGTGGTTGATACGCCGTTCCCCGGCAACATCATTCCCACCAGCCGGATCAGCCCGGTGGCGTCGAAGATTCAGGCGTTCATCCCCGCGCCCTCCAATGCGAGTTTGGTGAACAACTGGCAGCAAACTTATCCCACGTCGGATTTCCAGAGCGTCCCCAGCATCAAGCTCGACCAGAACATTGGCAGCCAGCAGAGACTTGCGTTCTACTACTCGGAGTTCCGGACCGACCAGTACGTCACGCCCGACGGGCTGCCCTCGCCGATCACGGCGTTGCGCATCCTGTACGAGCGCAACCGCACCATGCGCCTGAACTACGACTACACCGTTACGCCGCGAATGATCGTCCATGCCGGAATCGGCTACATCATGTACCGGAACCCGGACGTGGCACTTTCCAGCGTGTTGGCTTACGACGCTCCGGGGCAGCTTGGGCTGGTGGGCGGAATTCCGAACAATTTCACGGGCACTACCGTTGCGACCGGATTCCCCCGCCTCACCGCTCTGTCCACCGGCGGCTATGGCATGTCGCTGAACATGGGCCCGGCGAACGCCAATAAGTACGCCATCGATAAACCTACTGCGGTGCTCAACACCTCTTACGTTACCGGCAACCACAGTTTCAAGGTGGGGGCGGATTGGCGCATCGACGCCTATCGCGATCGCAACGTCAGGGGCACCCAGGGCATCTGGAATTTCAGCAACAACGAAACGGCCGATGCGTACGTTCAAAGCGGAAGTCTGGGGGGCGCCAACCTCGGAAACGCGTATGCGAGTTTCCTGCTGGGGTTAGCCGACAGCGGCAGCGTACAGACCCCGCAAGATCCCCAATTCCGGAAGACGTCCTGGTCGCTTTTCGCTCAGGATACCTGGAAGATCACACCAAGGCTGACGTTCACCTACGGGGTGCGTTGGGATCGCCAGGGCGCGGCGGACGAAATCCATCAGCGCCTGGCGGAGTTCTCTCCCACCACGCCGAATCCCTCGGCCGGCGGACTTATGGGAGCGACCATTTACGAAGGCTACGGCCCGGGCCGATGCAACTGCAGTTTCACGACTCCCTATAACAAAGCATTCGCTCCGCGGCTTGGCGTGGCCTACCAGATTACGCCCAAGACCATATTCCGCGGCGGATGGGGCCTGACGTACGGTCAAACGGACTCCTTCGGGTACATCAGCAATACCTCGATTCTCGGCGGCGGACCCATCGGCTACAACTCGATTTCATTTGTCGCGCCGGGCTTCGGCACGCCGGCCGCCACTTTCGCGGCGGGTCTGCCTTACACTCAGGCGCAGCTCTATCCGACGACCTTGAGCGCCGGGATTGTGCCCTTCACGGGACAGCTCAACTCCCCGCCCTATTGGATCGATCCCCAAGGCGGAAGGCCCCCGCGTATCAACCAATGGAACATCGGAATTCAGCGCTCGATCACCCCGGACCTGGTGGTTGAAGCGGCTTACGTAGGCAACCGCGCCGTGTGGCTGCAGGCCACCGCCCTCGAAGACCTCAACGGGTTGACGACCCAAAGGCTTTCCCAGTTCGGCTTGAACGTTACCAACGCCGCCAATCAATCCCTGCTGAGATCGACATTCGCTTCCGGGCTGCCGCAGGCCGCCGGGTTCGCGCTGCCTTATGCAGGCTTCCCGCTCACCTCCACGCTGGCGCAGGCGCTACGCCCGTTCCCGCAATTTACCAACATCAAGGTCCTATGGGACCCCCGAGGCAACGCTTGGTATGACTCCTTGCAGGCTAAGGTGACGCAGCGCCTCAAGCACGGCCTCAACGCCCAGTTCGCCTTCACCTGGCAGAAGGAGTTGACCACCGCGGAAGGTACCAACGTCAACGACGTCTACAACTTCCCGGTCCAAAAAGGCATCTCTCCTTCTTCGCTGCCGTTAGTGGGCGTCCTCGCTTTCAGCTACACGGTTCCCAAGGGGCCGATTCAGAACAAGGTGCTGAGTGCGGTCATGAAAGACTGGACTTTAAGCGGGACTCTCCGCTACCAGAGCGGCTTGCCGATCGAGTCCCCCTTCGCCACCAACAACCTGGGCGCGCTGCTGCCGCGCCAGGCGGCGAACGAGACTTTCGCCAATCCTACCGGCCAGCCGTTCTTTACGCAAGACCCGAACTGCCATTGCTTCGACCCCAGCAAGACGTTTATCCTCAACCCCGCCGCATGGAGCCAGCCCGCGGCCGGGCAGTGGGGCACCGCCGCGCCGTATTACAACAACTACCGATGGCAGCGGCAGCCGGCGGAAAACATGGGTCTGGGAAGGATGTTCCGCTTTAAGGAGCGCATGACCTTCCAGATTCGCGCGGAGTTCTTCAACATATTCAACCGCAATTTCCTGAGTTCTCCGACGGCCAGCAACGCCGCGCAGACGCAGGTGTATGGCTCCAACGGTCTGGCCACTTCCGGTTTCGGCTGGATCAACACCAGCGTCACCAACATTCAGACCGGCGGCGCCATTCCGACCACGCGCAACGGCCAGATTGTGGCGCGGATCACCTGGTAGCACTGAGTCGGCACAGGGGCGGTTCCGCCGCCCCTGTGCCGAGTTTGCGGCTAGCCGCGCCACCGGGCGGTGCAGATCTTCCGTTTGGGGCCGGCCCCCCGGCGGCGATGATGTATCCTTGGTAGTTTCAGGGACAGGCTACGCAACCCCTCAAAACGATGAAGCCCACGGCCCGCCGACCGGCGGACAAGACCCTCCTTATCGCCCTCCTGATTGTCGGCTGCACTTTTTTGGCATACCTACCCGCTTTGGACGGCGGCCCTCTCTGGGACGACGCGGCCCACATCACCCGGCCGGAGTTGCGTCCCCTTCACGGGCTCTGGCGCATATGGTCCGACCTGGGCGCCACCCAGCAATACTATCCGCTGCTCCACAGCGCCTTCTGGATGGAGTACAAGCTGTGGGGGGACGCGACGCTGGGCTATCACCTCGTGAACCTGCTGCTGCACGCAGCGGCGGCGATCCTGGTGATGCTGATCATGCAACGCCTGGGTCTGCCGGGGGCTTGGCTGGGAGCCTTGATTTTCGCCCTGCATCCGGTTTGCGTCGAGTCGGTGGCGTGGATTGCCGAACAGAAGAACACGCTGTCGACGGTTTTCTACTTGAGCGCGGCTCTGCTGTACCTCGACTTCGATCAGACGCGGCGCAGATCGCAGTACTTCCTGGCTTTGGCGTTATTCGTAATGGCGCTGATGAGCAAGACCGTAACCGGCACCCTGCCGGCCGCTCTGCTGGTGGTTTTCTGGTGGCGGCGCGGGCGCCTCGGTTGGCGGCGCGACGTGTTGCCTTTGCTGCCCTGGTTCGCGCTGGGCGCGGCGGCGGGGCTGTTCACCGCCTGGGTGGAGCGGAACTTCGTCGGCGCCGAAGGTCCGGGTTTCGCCCTGACGCTGGTGGAGCGATTCCTGGTTGCGGGCCGGGCCCTCTGGTTCTACCTGGGCAAGCTGGTCTGGCCGGCGAATCTCATGTTCTTTTATCCACGCTGGCACGTGGACCCGGCCGAGTGGTGGCAGTATCTGTTCCCGCTGGCGGCGCTGGCGGCCCTGGCCGGGTTGTGCCTGCTGGCTCCGAAGCGCAGAGGGCCGCTGGCCGGGGCTCTGATCTTCACCGGCACGTTGTTTCCAGCGCTGGGGTTCTTCAACGTTTATCCCTTCATCTATTCCTACGTTGCCGATCACTTTCAGTACACCGCCAGCCTGGGAATCATCGTTCCCGTGGCGGCCGGGTTGGCGTCGGCGGTGACAGCCGGCACGCGCCGCTGGGCGGTTGCCGCAGCGTGTCTGGCGCTGGCCGCGCTCGGCGTCCTCACCTGGCGGCAGTGCGGCATGTACCACGATATGGAGACGCTGTTCCAGGAGACCATCGAGCGCAATCCCACCAGTTGGGTGGCGCAGTACAACCTGGGAGTGCTCATCGCCGGCGCTCCGGGCCGCAGGGAAGAGGCCATCCAGCACTACCGTGAGGCTGCGCGATTGAAGCCCGACTATGCTATGGCGCACTACAACCTGGCGCATGCGCTGGCGGAGACGCCGGATCGCTTGCCCGAGGCTATCGCAGAGTACCGGACGGCTTTGCACATTGACCCGGAGTCCGCCAAGGCGCACAACGAACTGGGGTTGGCTCTGTCCAAGATTTCCGGCCGGCTGCCCGAAGCCATCCAAGAGTACCAGGCGGCCTTGCGCATCGACCCCGATTCCGCCGAGGCGCACAACAACCTGGGAATCGCCCTCTTGAATACGCCCGGCCGGGTCTCGGAGGCCATTCCGCACTTCCAGGCCGCGCTGCGGATCAAGCCGGATTCGGCCGAGATCCACAACAACCTGGGTGGCGCGCTATCCCTCGTGCCCGGCCGGTTGCAGGAAGCGATCGAAGAATACAGAGCCGCGCTGCGCATCCAGCCCGACTATCCGGACGCCCGCTACAACCTGGAAGCGGCGCTGTCCAAGGCCCGTGAGGCGAAACCGCGCTAGCAGCAGTCCTTTCCCCTGGGCAAGGTGAATCGGGGTACAATGATTTTGCTGTTTGTTACACCTGTTTTGCTTTCCCGAATGGGTTTGGGGGATTGGCATGGAAAAACCGGCGCAGAACATTCAAGACAGTTTCTTAAATAACGCCCGCAAGGATAAAGTTATTCTCACGATCTACCTGATGAGCGGCGTCAAGCTCTCGGGCCGGATCAAGAGTTTCGATAAGTACTCCCTGGTGCTGGAGACCAACAACCAAGAGCAACTGATTTTCAAGCATGCCATTTCGACGGTGGTCACGCAGAAGACTGCGCACTCGTACGCCAGCGGCGCGGCAGTGGCGGGCCAAAACGCTACGGGCGGAATTCCGCCGGCGGCGCCGGTCCACGAGGACTCTTCGGAGGCTTAGCACACGCCACTCGGTAACCCCGTTCGAGAGCGGGCGATTCTGGTCGGGCTGGAATGGAAGACGCGCGGCGGGGTGCCTCCTGGGCCCGGCAGCGACAAAGCCGTTCCGGCGGAAGAATCACTGGAGGAACTGGCCGAACTGGCCGCCAGCGCCGGAGCGCAGATCGCCGAAAAAGTGTTTCAAACGCGCCCGGCTCCGGACGCCGCCACCCTCGTTGGCCATGGCAAAGTGGATGAGATCGCGGCCGCCGTCGCATCCAGCGGCGCCGGCGTGGTGATCTTCGACCACGACCTCTCTCCCACCCAGCAGCGCAACCTCGAAAAGGCCATCGACGCCAAAGTCATCGACCGCACCCAGCTCATTCTGGACATTTTTGCATCGCGCGCGCGGACGCGCGAAGGCCGCCTCCAGGTTGAGCTTGCTCAGTTGAATTACCTGCTGCCGCGCCTCTCCGGCCACGGCGTGGAGATGTCCCGACTGGGCGGCGGCATTGGGACGCGCGGGCCCGGCGAAACCCAGCTCGAAACCGACCGCCGCCGCATCGCCCGCCGCATCAAGAAAATTGCCGACGCGCTGGAGGGAGTGCGGGCCGGCCGCGCGCTGCACCGCCAGAGACGGAGCGCCGTTCCGCTGGCCACCCTGGCGCTGGCGGGCTACACCAACGCCGGCAAGTCGACGCTCTTTAACCGGCTCACCCAGGCCGGCGTCGCAGTGGATGCGCGCATGTTCGCCACCCTCGACCCCACCGTGCGGCCGCTGATTCTGCCCTCGCGCCGGCGCGTGCTGGTGAGCGATACGGTGGGGTTCATCCGTAATCTGCCCACCACCCTGATAAAGGCATTTCGCGCCACTCTGGAGGAGGTAACGGAAGCGGCGCTGGTGCTGCACGTGGTGGACGCCTCGTCGCCCTCCGCCGCCGAGCACACCGCGCATGTGCTCCAGGTGCTGGCGGAGATCGGAGCGGCCCAGATTCCGCAAATCCTCATCATGAACAAGATGGACCGGCTGCCACCCGAAGCTCGCGGCCATCCGAATGCCCGCGGCGTGGCCATTTCCGCTCTGACCGGCGCCGGCATCGACAAACTGCTGGCGGCCATCGACGAGGCCCTTCCTCTCGATCCGATTGTGCGCGCCACTTTTCGCCTTTCGGCCGGAGACGGAGCTTCCATGGCTCTGCTGCACGAGTTCGGCCAGGTGCTCGAGACGCGCTACTACGGGGAGTATTGCGAGCTGGAGGCCGAGATCCCGGAATCCTTGCAGCGCCGTGTGGAAAACATTGTGGGAAAAAGCGCCGCAAGACTCCCTAAAGTGCCGTAACAAAGGCACTTACGACGACTTGAACCACACCGCAGCAGGCAGCCGCAAACCACTGTCGGGAAAAGGGTTAACCGCTAAAACCACAATCGCCGGTGAATGTTGCGAAACGGTTACAGAGAGACGCCCTCGGAACCCCCGCTTTTCCACAAATTCAATCGGGTAAACCCCGTGGTTTTTAACTGCGGGAAGGTGTCTGCTAAACTTGAATCGAGATGGCGGTGTAGCTCAGCTGGCTAGAGCGACGGTCTCATAATCCGTAGGTCGGGAGTTCGAGTCTCCCCGCCGCCACCAAACGACCGGCCGGTCCGGCCAAGTGAGCTTGGTTTGGCTCCATCGTGCTTCTACCCGCTGATCGGTACGATGCCTCATTCCGAGCCGCGACCGTCGGGCAGCGATACGCAATCGGTCATGACGCTTTGAATGCTGGCAAAGGAGGCCGGGCATGCGCAAGACTGAAATTCGGGTGGAGCGAGTGGATTCGTTCTTCGAACGGGGACGCAAACTTGCGAAAGCGGCCGATCGGGGTAATGCCATTCCGTCCAGTAGAGTAGTAGCCTTCGAAGAAACTGAAGCGCGACAGAAGCGCCGTGACCCGCGATGTCCAAGTCCCGGAGCGTTTCGGCGTGATTCAAGTCACTGAGAAGCCACTCGCGGGACACGGCAGACAAAAGTGGATCACGCCCGTGGCGGGCGAGATCCATCTCAGGGCGGTATTGTAGAGTCCGGATCGCCGGGCGCCGCGGTCGGCGTGGAACCCGTCCCAGCCTCCTGGATCAACTGCTGGGCGCCGGTGGAAAGCTGCGCCAGCGCCTCGTCGTAGGCGACCGTATAGATCAGCCGGTTGCCCACCGACAGCACTGCCTTCTTCAAAACGCAGAGTGATGCTAAAATGGATCACGTGAGAAAGGCGACGGTTCGCGATCTCCGATATCATTTCCCGGAAATCGAGAATCTGCTTCAAGAAGGCGAGGAGGTTCAGATCACCAAGCGCAAGCGAGTAATCGCGCGGTTGGTGCCGGAACGGCCGGCGGCGCCCGTGCCGCTGCCCGACTTCATGGCCATGCTGAAGGAGATTTACGGCAACAAGAAGCTGAAAGTTACGGGGGCCGACCTCATTCGAGCCGATCGGGACAGGTATTGAGTTCTTACTTGGATTCCAGCCTTCTGACCTCGCTGTACGCGCCAGATGCGCATTCGGCTTCGGCGCGGGAGTATCTGCTGCAAGCGGCCGGGCCCTTCCTCCTGACTCCGTTCGGCGAGGCGGAACTGACAAATGCCATCGAGCTAAGAGTCTTTCGCCAAGAAATCACCGCGTCCCAAGCGCGGGCCGCGCTTCAGCAACTCGCGACTCACATCGCCGACGGCGTCTTCCAGGCGACGCCCGTTCCAGCGGCAATGTACGATGTGGCCCGGCAATTGTCACGGAAGCACACCGCGACGCTGGGCACCCGCACGCTGGACATCCTGCACGTGGCCGCCGCCCTGGTGTTGCACGCGGAATCGTTCTACACCTTCGACCGTGCCCAGGCCCAACTGGCCCGCGCCGCCGGCCTGGCGACCCCGGTCCGCATCCGGTAGCCCTGCTCAACCATCAACTTGCTTTCCGAGCCCCCTGCGCCAGGTGATGCTGATCCAGCGCCTGGCGGACGAACGCCTTGATCACCGCCTGGCGGCTCACGTTCAACTCCGCCGCCGCTTGGTCGAGTTCCTGAAGCATGGAGGCGGCAAAATCCACGTTCACCCGCTGGATGGGGCGCATCATCTTGCCGCGGTTCGTGAAGAAACGCGACACGTCTTCGCCCCGGTCGGCCATTCGGGCAACGGATTCGGCCGAAGGGACTTTCTTGCTTTCACGAGTTGGCTTCATATAACTCCCGCTCCTCCCGCGTCGAGCGCCACGGCGTCACTAGGTGGCAGTATTCGCCGAGGTTGTCTTCCCTGACCTCGAAGATCACCGTGAACAGGCGATCCTGCACCCATCCGATCGCGCGGTACTGTTCCGGGTCGTCCGACCGCTGGTCCTGAGTAATACGGGCGAGTGAAGACCTCTTGCGCCTCATCGAAGCCGACGCCTCGCCTCGGGTTGCGCCTCAGCGACTCGCTCTTGGCCTTGCTGAACCGGAATCGCATCGCAGGGTGGTATGACTGTTATACCACATCAGGCAGCTTGCGGCGATCGCGCCGGCGGATGTCGCGGAGGAGGAGTTCAGGGCGCTGGAACTGATCGAAGCCGCGCGCCAGAAGCAAATCTCGGCCGAAGACGGCGGCGCCCAAGACTACTAGGAACTGTTGCTTCGCAAACCGTCGCGCCGGCAAATAGCGGAATAGGCGTCCATCATCAACGGCAGGTATTTGACGAGCGCAGGTCCTTGCGGCGTGCTCAGGAGTATCGTATCGTGGAAGTGTAATGGACGCGCAGGCAAGAACCCGCATGAACGAGATCGTGTTGGTCGACCCAGACCTGATGCATGGGACTCCCTGCTTCCGTGGAACTCGCGTCCCTGCTCGTCTTCTCCTGGAGGATCTCAAGAGCGGCTTTACGGTAGACGAGTTCTTGGCAGGGTGCCCGACTGTCACTCGGGAACAGGTGGAGCGCTATCTTGAATTGGTGCAAGACCTGGTTGCCGAATGCGCCGTGTCCTGATCGACGAGTGCATCAATCCTCGCCTCGCACCTCATCTTCGCTCGGCTCTTTCCCAGTGTGCTGTGAACACCGTCGGAGATTTGGGATGGGCTGGCCAGCGAGATCACGTTCTCATCCCGCAAATTCAGGGCCGGTTTGACGTCTTCCTGGCAATCAATAAAGGCTTCGAGTTCGAACATAATTTGAAGAAGCTGTCGTTCGGAGTCATTGTATTGGAGACGGCCAACAACCAGATGCCTTCCTACGAGAGAGTATCGGAGGAACTGGTCCGGCTGATCCAATGCGTGGCACCGGGACAAGTGGTTCGCATAAGCGATCCGGAGCGCTGAGGCCGGCGTTCCGCAATCTCGCGCTCCAACTCGCGCCGGTTCAGTAGTTTGCCGCCTAAAGCTTCACACCCGATGGCCAGCCTCTGCAGAACCCGGCCGAGCTCGGGATATCCATCATCGAGGCGATTGCACGCCGACAGACTTGACTGACCAGGGATGCAACGTCGTGGCTATTCTTACGGTTTGGCTTCGTTCCGTCAAATCCCTACCGCGCTTCCGCTTCGATCGCCTCCAGTTCCTTCCCGGCTTCCGACCAGCGCCCTTGCCCCGCCAGCTCGCGATACCGCCGCAGATGGTCGCGAATGCGCTGCAAACGCGCATCGGCGGGAGTGGCGGCAGCGGCGGCAGCGGCGGCGGGCGCGGCGGTGCTCCCTGAGCCCGGCGTGGAGCCGGTGGCCTGCTGAATCAACTGCTGCGCCCCGGTGGAAAGCTGCGCCAGCGCCTCGTCGTAGGTGTCCGTATAAATCAGCCGGTTGCCCACCGCCAGCACCACTTTCTTCAACTGCGGCATGCGGGCTTCGGTGGCCTGGATGTAGAGGGGGTCCACGTACAGAAACGTGTCGCCCACCGGCAATACCAGGATCTGGCCGCGCAGCACCTGCGATCCCTGCTGGTTCCACAGCGTAAGGTCTTTGGAAATCGTCTGGTCCTGATTGATGCGCGCGCCCACCTGCATGGGACCGAAGATGAGCTCCTGCTTCGACAGCAGCAGCACCACGACGTTGCCCAGGTTCTCGCCGTCGCAGCGCGCCACCATCAGGCCGATGAGGTTGTCCTTGTTGCGCGGCGTGAACGGCACCAGCAGCAGGAACTCGGCCTTATCCTGGCCGGGCAGGGAGGCCATCACATAGGTCGGGCTCACCGGCTCGGTGCCATTGCCTTGGCCGCCGGTGTACCGCGCCAGGTCCCACAGGTCCTCCTTGTTGTAGAACGACTGCGGGTCCAGCATGTGGTAGGTGCGATAGATCTCGGCCTGAACGCGAAACAGGGTCTCGGGATAGCGCGCGTGGGCCCGCAAGTCCGCCGGCATGGCCGACTCCGGGCGGAACAGGTCGGGGAAGAGCTGCCGGTAGGCATTGATGATGGGGTCGCCGGGCGCGAAGATGTACATGTGGGTTTCGCCGTCGTAGGCGTCCACGGTGGCCTTCACGGCGTTGCGTATGTAGTTGACGCTGCCCATATCGGGCACATCCACCGCGCGCGAATAGGGATGCGCGTCGGAGGTGGTGTAGCCATCGATCATCCACACCAGCCGCCCGGCGTCGGTGATCACCAGGTACGGGTCCGTGTCCCACTGGAGGAAGCCGGCCAGCTCCTGCACGCGGTCGCGCACCCGGCGGCGGATCATCATGCGGCTGTTGGGCGTGAGATAGTCGGTCAGCAGAATGTTGGGCTCGCCTTCGTAGACGGCGGCGGCCAGCCGCATCATAAACGAGGAAATCGGGAACCCGCCCTTGCCTTCGTAGCGCGAGGTCACGTTCTTCTCGCCGGAGGGATAGTTGAACTCCGGCTGCGCGGTGTCCACGAAAACCGGCTCGTGGGACACTTCGCCGTAGTAGATCTCGGGTCGCGTCAGCTTCAGACTCTTGGTTTTGACTTCGGGCGGGGCGTTATCGATGATCAGGACGGGCAGGCCGTCGGGCGTGATCTGGCTGACTCCGGCCAGCACCAGGCCGTAGCCGTGGGTGTAAATGAAGGCGGGGTTGATCCAGTTGGCGCGGGCGGCGGGAAGCTGGCTGAGGTCGAGCTCGCGCGGCGCCAGCAGCACCTGGCGGTATTGGCCATCGATGGTGTAGCGGTCCACATCGGTGTCGTGGAACACGTAGTACGGGCGCAGCGCCTGGATCTGGGTGACCGTGTCGTGGAAGGCGTGCCAGTCCCACAGCCGCACGTTGTCCAGCGTGGGCCTGTTGTGCGCGACGTCGATAGGGGCGTCGGGCTGGGCCTTGAATTCCACCTCGCGCACCTGCTGCTCCAGTCCGAAGGCGCTGCGCGTGGCGTGAATGTGCGTCTGGATGTAGGGTCGCTGGAGCGAGATTTCGTTGGGGCGCACGTAGAGCGCGGAAACGGCGGGCGGCACCAGGAAGGCCACCACCAGCGCCAGCGCCATGGAGGCCGCCAGAAGCCACCGGCCCATCGAAACCAGCACCGCGGCGGCCAGGCAGGCCACAATCAGCAGCCATTGCAGCGGCAGTCCGAAGTTCAAATCGACGTAATCGATGCCTACCAGAAACGTGCCGTGCTCGTTGTAGAGCATCGAATAGCGTCCCAGGAAGAATTGCAGAGCCATGGCCAGCAGCAGCGCCACCGTGGCGCCGCGCAGGAAGCGGGATTCCAAACCGCCTTCCAACTTCAGGAAGGTGAAATCCAGCTCGCGGGCATCCTGCAACTCCCCGAACCGGTGCCGCACCTGCCAGCCGCGCGCCGCCAGCCAGTAAACCACAATGCACACGATCACCACGGCCAGCACGTAACTGCGCAGCAGCAGGTAGAAAGGCAGGTCGAACAGGTAAAAGGAGAGCGGCTTCTGGAAGATGGCGTCGCGCCACACCGTCGCCGCCGCGGGCAGGCCGCGCGAGCCGGCGAAGCGCACCACCGTCCAGGTGTCGATCGACGAGGCGGCAATCAGGTAGCCCACCAGCAGAAGCGCCAGCGCGGAGATGCGCGCGTAAATGCGGTGCTCGCCCAGCCCGGTCCCGGCGAACTTGAGGGCGCGCGCGTGCGCCACCCACAAGGCCGCGAACGCCAGCAGCGTGGCGGCCGTGAGCGGCGCCGTGCTGTAGTAGAGCAGGCTGAGCCACGTGTGGAACTGGCCCAGCTCCTTCCACCATGCGATTTCGATCACATACGAGGCCAGAACGCGTGCGCTCAGAAGCAGCAGGCCGAGGATGATGAAGAAAGCGATGCAACCGGCTCGGAAGCCCGGGCTCCGGCGCCCGCTTTCAATTTGATACGGCATGAACCAAGCGTAGCACCGGCGGCGCCCCATGGCGTTGCTCATCCTGCTAGACTTAGATATTCCCGTCCTAGCCGGGTTTTGAGGTTCAGATTGAAGGTCCGCGTCCTAGTCCTATTGATTGGTGTGTGCGTCTCGATCGTGGCCGAGCCGGCCGCGGAGCCGCCCCAGGTCATTGTCGAGAACTATTGCGCCGCTTCGCGCGGCCAGGAACAATCGTTCCAGGGCGCTTCGATGGACGTTGAGATCCAGGCCTCTCTCCCCAAGCTCAAGAAACAGGGGCGGTTGCACGCCCTGCGGCGCATCTCCGCTCTGGGCCGCGTTACCTATGAAATGCTGCGCTTCGAGGGCGATGGCACGGTCAAGAACCAGGTGATCGCGCGCTACCTCACGGCCGAAGCCGAGGCCCAGAAGGACCAGGCCCCGTCGCTGGCCGTCACTCCGGCCAACTACAAGTTCAAGTACAAGAGCCGAAGCCAACTCGAAGGGCGCGCCGTCTATATCTTTCAGGTGACACCGCGCCAGAAACGCCAGGGCCTCTTCAAGGGCGATCTCTGGATCGACGCGGGCACCTACCTGCGCGTGCAGGAATCCGGGTATCTGGTGAAGAGTCCGTCCATCTTCCTGAAGAAAATCGCATTCATAAAAACGTACGAGATTCGGGACGGAATCTCGGTGCCCCTGCAAGTGCAGAGCGAAGTGGACACCCGGCTGGCGGGCAAGGCGGAGCTCACCATCGACTTCAGCAATTTCTCGATGGACGGCTCCAAACGGAGCGCCATGAGCGACGCCGGCAGCCAGTAGTGCCCCCGGGAGCTCGTTCGACTGGAGAGCAGATGAGAACACTGTTTCTGAATCCGCCATCCTTTGAAGGGTTCGACGGCGGCGCCAGCTCCCGCTGGCCGGCCTCGCGCGAAATCGAGTCGTACTGGTATCCGGTATGGCTGTGCTATCCCGCGGGCATGCTCCCGGACAGCAAAGTGGTGGACGCGCCGCCCCACAAGATCTCCATCGGGCAGACGGTCGAGATGGCCAAGGATTTCGAGTTGCTGGTGCTGTTCACTTCCACTCCCGGTTTCCACGTAGACACGAAAATAGCCGGGATGATGAAGGACTCGAACCCCAAGTTGAAGGTGGCGTTCGTAGGGCCGCCCGTGACCACCGAGCCGGAAAAAACGCTGCGTGGCTCGACAGCCATCGATTTCGTGGTGCGGCGGGAGTTCGATCGCCAGATCGTGGACTACGCCAACGGCGCCCCGCTCCAGGACCTGCCCGGCGTGAGTTTCCGCAAGAACGGCTCCATCGTCAACAACCCCGAAGGGCCGGCTATCGAGGACCTCGATGCGCTCCCCTGGGTGACCAGGGTCTACAAGCGCGATCTCGACATCACGCGCTACAACGTGCCGTTCCTGCTGCACCCCTTTGTGGCGATGTACACCTCGCGCGGATGCCCGGCGCTGTGCACCTTCTGCCTGTGGCCGCAGACCCACTCGGGGCACCGCTGGCGCCTGCGCTCGTCCGATGACGTGGCCAATGAAGTGCGCTTCGCGCTCGAGCAGTTCCCCAACATCAAAGAGGTTTTCTTCGACGACGACACCTTCAATTACCGCAAAGAGCGCACCATCGAGGTGGCCAGGAAGCTCCAGCCGTTAAACGTCACCTGGTCGTGCACCTCGCGCGTCACCACCGACTACGACACCCTGAGGGCCATGAAGGAAGCGGGCTGCCGGCTGCTGATCGTGGGGTACGAATCGGGCGACCCGCAGATCCTCAAGAACATCAAGAAGGGCGCCACCGTGGAGATGGCCCAGCGCTTCACATCGAACTGCAAGAAGCTCGGCCTGCTGGTTCACGGCGACTACATTATCGGGCTGCCGGGCGAGACGCGCGAGAGCATCCGCCGGACCATCGATTTCGCCAAGCGGATGGACACCGATACCATCCAGGTTTCCATCGCCCATCCCTATCCCGGAACCGAGTTCTACGATTACGTCAAGAAGAACAACCTCATCACCATCGATTCCATGACCGATGAAACCGGCCACCAGCTTCCCAACGTGGTGTATCCGGGGCTGGACCGCGGGGAGTTGGTCGAGTGGGTGGAGCGCTTCTACGGCGAGTATTTCTTCCGCTTGCGTGTGATCTGGCGCATCGTGAGGAAGGCCGTGTTCAACGGCGAAGAGCGCAGACGGCTGACCAAGGAAGCCCGCGAGTACCTGGCGCTGCGCTCCAAGCGGAAGAAGTTTGTGGCCGAGCATAAAGCCGCCGCGGGGCGCCCTACGGGCCCGGCGCCCGCGCCCGCGAGTACGGGCGACTGACCCGCGCATGACCCACGAACACGCGCGACTGCGACTGAAGACCTGGCTTTTCGCCGTCGTCGTAGTGTTCAGCAACGTTTTTGGAAATTACTTCCTGAAGCGAGGCATGCCGCCGGCGCTGGTCACGCCGCTCGAGTACATCACCGTGCTGTTCCATCCGTGGGTGGAGCTGGGCGTGCTGATGCTCATCGTGTGGATGCTCTCGCGCATGGCGCTGTTGAGCTGGGCGGACCTGAGCTATGTGCTGCCGGTGACGGCGGTGGGATACGTGCTGGTAGCGCTGGTGGGGAAAGTGCTGCTCAACGAGCAGATCACCGTGAAGCGCTGGGCCGGAATCGGGCTGATCGTGGCGGGGGTCGCGCTGGTGAGCGGCGGCAGCGCTCCACAGACCGCGCATCCCAGGCCCGAGGCGGCGGGGCCGGGCCAATGAGGTGGCTGCTCATCGGCATCATCGTGGCGGCCACCACGGCGGGTGAAGTGCTCCAGGCGGCGGGCATGCGGCGGCATGGCGAGATCCGCGATTTCCGCCCCGGCGCCATCCGCCGCGCGCTCGCCGTGCTGGCCCGCAACCGGTTCGTGATCGCGGCGGTGGCGGCCATGGCGGTTTCCTTTTTCGCCTACCTGGGGCTGCTGACTATCGCCGATCTCAGCTTTGCGGTCCCCGCCACGGCCGTCACCTACGTGTTCGAAACCGTGCTGGCCAAGTATGTTCTGAAAGAGCACGTGAATTGGCTGCGCTGGGCGGGCGCTTCGCTGGTAATCTGTGGAGTGGTGTTGGTGTCGTTGTGATCTGGCTGGCTATTCCGGCGGTTGCGGCGGCGGCGTATTACCTGCTCGCCATTGTGGCGGCGGCGCGGTGGGGCAGGCCCTCGGCCTGCCGAGACAGGGCGGCTCAGACGCCTGCCCCACTCTCCATCCTCAAGCCCGTGCACGGACGGGACCCGCGTTTTTACGAGGCCATCGTCTCCCATGCGTCGCAGGACTATCCCGAGTTTGAGATTCTCTTCGGTGCCGGCGATCCGCGCGACCCGGCGCTCGAGGATATCGCGCGGCTGAAACGCGAGTTTCCCGGGCGGCGCATCGAGGTAGTGGTGGCGGAGACCAACGCTCCCAACGCCAAGGTGGGAGTGCTGGCGGAGCTGGCCAAGCGCGCGCGGTACCCGCTGCTGCTAGTGAACGACAGCGATATCGTGGCGCCGCCGGGATACCTGCGCGCCGTGACCGCGCCGCTGGGGGATCCGAAAGTCGGGCTGGTGACGTGCCTCTATCGCGGCATAGCGGATTCGTGGGCGGCGCGGTCGGAAGCGCTGGGAATCTCCACCGAGTTCGCGCCCAGCGTGCTGGTGGCGCGCCTGCTGGGCCAGGCCGAGTTCGCGCTTGGATCCACCATGGTGTTTCGCGCCGGGACCTTGCGCCAACTGGGCGGCTTTGAGGCCATCGCCGACTACCTGGCCGACGATTACCAGCTCGGGCGGCGCATCAGCCGGCTGGGCTATCGCATCGAGTTCGCGCCCGTGGTGGTGGAGACCGACCTGGGCGGGGAATCGTGGGCCGAGACGTGGCGGCACCAGGTGCGGTGGTCGCGCACCATCCGGGTTTCGCGTCCGGCGGGCTATTTCGGGTACGTGGTGACGCACGCCACGTTCTGGGCCCTGGTGGCGCTGGCCGCCGGTGAGTGGTGGGCGGCGGCGCTGGCGCTGGGGCTGCGCATGGTTGCCGGAGTGATAGTGGGCGCGGGCGTTCTCAAAGACCGTCGCGTAGCGAAGGATTTCTGGCTGATGCCGCTGCGCGACCTGTTCGGATTCGCGGTCTGGCTGGCAGGGCTTTTCGGCCACACCGTCCAGTGGCGGGATCGGGAGTTGCGCTTGTATCCGGACGGGCGAATCCACGCGGAAGAGCGCAACCCGGAGCCAATTTGTCACCATTGACGCCGTCCACCGCCAGCCGTTAGCCTGCAAATTCGCGGAGGTTATCTTGATTCTCTTACTCTTTGGCCCGCCCGGATGTGGCAAGGGCACGCAGGCTGTTTTCCTCGCTGAACGGTTTCACATTCCGGCCATCTCCACAGGCGAGATGTTTCGGGCGGAGCGCCAGGCCGGTACGGAGTTGGGCAAACTGGCATCTTCCATCATGGCTGCGGGCGGCCTGGTGGGCGACGAGATTGTGAACGCCATCGTGGCCAGCCGCATTTCAAAGCCGGATTGCGCCGGCGGGTTTCTATTGGATGGCTACCCCCGCACCGTGCCGCAGGCCATCGAGTTTTCGGCCCTGCTCCAGCAGCGAGGGCTGCCCAACCCCGTGGTGATTCACCTGGATGTGCCCGACGACCTACTGGTGGCCCGGCTGACGGCGCGCCGTCAGTGCCCCCAGTGCAAGCGCATTTACAATTTGCTGTCGCAACCGCCCAAAGTGGCCGGCCGATGCGACGACGACGGCGCCGCCCTGATGGCGCGGGAAGACGATCAAGAGGCGGTGATCCGCCAGCGGCTGCGCGCGTATCACGAGCTGACCGGTCCGATCCTCGAGTGGTACGGCGCTTCCGCGGTCCACAGCGTGGATGGCGGAATGCCGCCGGACGAGGTGGCGCGGGCCATCGCGCTGGTGGTGGAAGCGGCGCAAGGGTAAGCGCGGGGGGCTGGCGGAAACTCTCAGGAGCGCCCGCACGCGATCTCGGAGAGCATCTGTTCGATATCGGCGGTTGGCGCGTTCGAGGATGCCAGGCGCGCCACGGGATCGACAGACTGCCGCAGGGCGCGGCGCACCCACTCGCCTTTCGACACGCGGTCGTGCTGGGCAGCCTTGCGAAGCTCCATGTCCAGTTCATCCGAGATGAGCACCTGGAGACGATGGCTCATTTGAGGATGCTAACCCATTTTCCGCACTTTTTGAGGGGGATGCGTATGCTTTCAGTTGGTTAAGGGCCGAAGTTCCAAGACGCGCGGCGAGGTATCTGCTTGATGGCGTGGGAGATGGGGCAAGAAGTGACTTTCGGTTTCTGGCTACACGCCCAGCAACTCCAAGGTGCGGGCTTGTAACGGCGTCAGTTCTGTGAGCTGTTGAAACGCGGCGCCGCTGGCCTCGTTGGGGATGCGGCACAGGTTTCGGGCGCGCGTGCCGAGGATCGCCATCAGAGTGTCGAAGCTGTGTACCGGGAAGCCGTCGGCGGTCACGCGCTCGATCTTCTTCCGTTGGGCTGAGGCAGACGGTTCCGGGGGCGCAACCGGATCCCGGCGCTTGCGGTTGCGCGGGAGTTCCTCGTCCTCAAACAGCAGAGGCGCCAGCGAACGTCGCATGTGCCATTCCACGTAATAGGCCAGCATGCAGAGCAGAATGTGTGCCCGCACGTGATCGGCGCTGCGATGGCGAATGGGGCGAATGAGCAGGTCGATTTCTTTCAGACAGCGGAACGCCCGCTCGACCTGGGCCAGACTCTTGTAACGGCGCACCGCGTCTTCGGCCGAGCAATGCTTGGTGTCTTCGCTGGTGCGCACCACGTAGATTCCGTCCAGAGCGGCCTCGCGTTGGATGGCATCTCCGCGGCGGGTCCACTCGATCACGCCGTCGGCAATCGTAAGTTCAAAATGCTTGGCGACCTTAAATCGATTCAAAACCTTCCCCACCTTCAAAGCGATCCCGGCCTCAGGCAGCGGCTTGCGCTTGCGGCGCGTCACTTCGCGGCCGATGCGCGCCAGTTCCCTCTCGTTGGCCTGGAGCAGTTCCTCCCGTTTGCGCCGGCGCTCCCCGGCCAGCAGGGGATTGAAGCAGGCCACCAGCCGCTCACCCGGATACTGGGCCGAGCTGATCTCGGCCAGATTCGCTTCGTCAAATAGCGATGGTTGCAGGCATCCGGTTTCCACCAGTTCGCGGATGGCGGGCCCGCGCAACGCCGAGATCCATCCCAATCCGGGGTGCTCCCGGAGTTTGCCGATCTGGGGCTCGGTGAGCATGCCGCGGTCGCCCACCATCACCACCCGGGACAGCCCGAAGCGTTGCCGCATTTTCTCCACCTGGTCGGGCACCGTGGTGGGATCGCCGGTGTTGCCTGGGTACACCTGGATGGCTACGGGGCGGCCTTCTCCGTCCGTGAGCAGTCCATAGACGATGATCGGCCGGCCCTTCTGTCCGTCCCGGTCATGGCCGAAGCGCGCCAGCGGGCAGGTGTGACCTTCGTAGTAACTGCTGCTGACGTCGTAAAGGACGATGGCTCCCTCGCGCAGGTGGCGCCGGGCCAACTTGCTCTGGATGCGCGCCTGGCGTGCCAGCAGCCAGTCCATGGCCCGGTAGAGATCGTCTTCGTCGCAGTCGGCGACCCCCAGTTCCTCGGCCAAAGTGGTGGTGTGCCAGGCGCGCGTGGTAGCCAGTTTGGAGCAGGGATGCAGAAGGCGTTCGGCGATCATGGCCACGACGAGGTCGCGCTCGCGGCAGCGCTGGGACGAGATCACGCCGTCCAGGCCGAGCTTACGGATGGAACCGAGCACCGCCTGGACGTTTCCGTGGGGCAAGCTGCTTTGGATCTGAAAGGCGTCGGCGGCTGGGACGAACCGTTCGCCCGCCAGGGAGCGACGGATGATCCCAACCAGATCATCGGGGAGGTGGGAGATGTTCCCGAGGGTTTCGTGACGGACCTGGGCGCCGACGCGGAAGGTACGGCGGAGGAGGTGGGTGCGGTAGACCCGATTCTGGTAGCGGCGTTCTGTGGTGGCCACATGAACTCTACCAGTACGCGACGGCATGGCTTAAAATATGGCATAACAAAGCAGAAGTCAAGGTCAAAATGCACATATTTAGTGGCTATATTTATCGGTCCGAATTCCATCTCGTCGGTTGAAAGCAAAGCAGTAAGGCTGCGGAACCCTCAGGAACTTCGGTCTAATGTCCGTAGGAGGCTCCATGCGCGTTCTGATCGCCATATTGCTATGTGCCGCCGCGCTGCCGGCGCAGAAGCCACTCTCCGAACAAGAGGTTCGGGCTTCGATGGAAGCCAAGCAGCGCGAATTGAATCACCTGTGGGAGACCAAGGACTACCGGGCAGCGGTTCGTCTTCTGGAGGGGTTGGTCGCCGACCCCGCGCTGCGGCGCTACCCAGATCTTCACGTGAACAACCTTTACAACCTCGCCTGCGGTTACGCGCTCACCGGGGACTCAGCCAAAGCAGTGGCCCGGTTGCGGGAGATTCTCGATCTTGGTTATCACAACGTGGCCAGCATCCAGCGGGACACCGATTTCGATTCCATCCGCAATGACCCGGGCTTCCTTGCCGTGATCGCGGAAATGAAAGCTGTTCCCGATTTCTGGGACGGCCCCGCGTGGCACGCTCCCTACCAGCCCGATCTCCCGGAAGACCAGAAAATCGCCGGGCTCTCCCGCTTCTGGTCGGAAGTCAAATATAACTTCGCCTGGTTCGAGCACCTGCCGCGCGATTTCGATTGGGACGCGCTCTACGTCGCCTACATCCCCAAGGTGCGAGCCACGCGCTCCACGCTCGAGTACTACCGCGTGCTGCAGGAACTCTGCGCTCGCCTCAAGGACGCCCACACCAGTGTCAGCTTCCCCAGCGCGTTGGGGAGGGAAGTCTTGGCCATACCGGGGGTGAGCACGCGCTTCATCGAAGGACGCGTGCTGCTCTCCGAGGTCTGGGACCCGCCGCTGAAACAGGATGGTATCGTGCCCGGCCTCGAAATCGTCGCCATCGATGGCGTGCCGGTCAAACAGTACGGCGCCGAACGCGTCTCGCCCTACCTGAGCGCGTCCACCGCGCAGTCTCTGGACGTCCAGACCTTCGAACAAAGCCTGCTCCGGGGAAAGATGGGTGTGGCTGTGGAACTCACGCTGCTCGCGCCCGATGGCAGCACGTTGCGGCGCTCGCTCCCGCGGGGGACCAGCAACGGGGCGGCGCCCCAGCGCCTGCCCGACTTCGAATTCAAAATGCTTCCAGGCGACATCGCCTATGTGGCGCTGAATACCTTCGGCACCGCCACGGCACAGAAGGAGTTCGAACGCCAGTTCGACGACATCGCGAAATCCCGCGCGCTGATTTTCGACGTGCGCAACAATAGCGGCGGCAACAGCGGATACGGCACCGCGATCCTCTCGCACCTCATCGAGAAACCCACGCCGGCCGAGGAATGGCGCAGCCGCCTGTACGTCCCGGCGCAGCGCGCATTTGGTAATCCGCCCGGCTGGACGGGCGGCACGCCCATGACGGAGCCGAGCACCGGCCAGCACTATCGCAATCCCGTGGTGGTGCTCACCAGCCCGCGCACGTTCTCGGCTGCCGAGGATTTCACCATCGATTTCGAGCTTATGGGCCGCGGCAAGATCATCGGTGAGCCGACCGGCGGCAGCACCGGCCAGCCGCTCTTTTTCCCGCTGCCCGGAGGCGGCTCGGCGCGCGTTTGCGCCAAGCAGAACCGGTATCCCGATGGCCGCCAGTTCGTGGGCGTGGGCATTCAGCCGCAGATCCTGGTCCGTCCCACGGTGGCCGATTTCCGCGCCGGCCGCGACACGGTTCTGGAGGGTGCCCTGGAATACTTGCGAAGCGCACTGGGTCGCTGACCGCGAGATTCGGTGCCGCTACGCGTTCAGGTGCGTATTGATGCGTTCGATGGCTTCGTCGATTTCGGCCGTGGGCAGATGTCTGAGAAGCCGCTTGAAATGAGGCACTTCCAGGTGATTGTGCACCTTGAGGAGCCAGGGGCGGCTCGTTCCTGGGCTGCTGGAGTCGCTCGGGAAGAAGACAATCCGATAAACAGCTCCGATGGAGTCGGTTGGGTGTATAATTTCTACGGCCAGGAAGCCCAAAAGGAAATCCTGGTTTAGGTACATTATGCCGGGAAACAACATCGCACGCGCCGCCTCGGTTGCCCTCTGTGTGGTCAGTTGCCTCGGTGCCGCAGATCAAAACAACGCCCTCCGCATCACCTCGGAACCGAGGGGTGCTCACGTAATCATCAACGGGCGCGACCAAGGCACGACGCCCTTCGAAATGAAGCTTGGCAACTGGGCATTCGACACCAAGAAGAGTTCGGTTTTCTCAAAGCATCTGTCGGAGGCATGGGTGCTGCAGGTTACGAAGGATGGCTACCGGACCGAGTCCATCGAATTGACGCGTGGTCCATTCACGTGGCATAGCCTGAACGGTCAGAACTCCTACCAATATTGGGTCCTGAATGCTCCGGCTTACAGTGTAAAGCTCCGCCCCGCAACCCGTGCCCTCACGAATGCTGACGTGATTCAGTTGTTAAGGAGCGGACTAGGAGACGCCCTGATAATCGAGAAGATCCAAACATCCTCCTGCGAATTCAAGACTGATCCAGAAGACATCATGACTCTGCATCAGGAGGGCGTATCGGACGCAGTTATCGCGGCAATGATGCATGCGGTACCGGTGGAACAGGGCGGTCCGACAACGGGAATTCAGCCCGTCAATAAGTGAGGGCTTTACAGCGATCATGAACTTATAGGGAGCTGATGGCAAAACGCGCAATTCGGACTCAACAAGCGCCCTAATGAGTCCGATCCCATGTCCAGATGAGTAAACTTAGATCACTCCTACTGACGTTTGCGAAAGAATGGGCGCTGTTTGCGCTTAGTCTGGCAAGCGGGGGCTTCTCTGTCCTGCTGGGAGTCGGCTCCTACCTTATCGGTCGCGAACCACCTAAGAACGGTCTGTTGTTGATTCTTGGATCGTGCTCCATTTTTGCGGCGTGGGCTGCATGGTTTAGGGAGCGAAAGCTTCGTTTGGAGACTCAATACAAACAGCTCCCCTTACTGAAAGTGGCAAGGGGCGACTTCTTTCAGTCAGGTGGTGTGCAGACCATCACCCAAAACGGACAGCAAGTAGTAGTCGCCGGAAGCGACTTCAATTCGCTGGTGTTGCGAGTTGAGAATGATCCAGTACTTGTAAGTCCGAACGCGCACGCTGTTGCTGTCATACCTCAAGTCGCCTTTCTTGATGGCAGCGGCGCTGAACTGTTCAAGTTTGAGGGAAGGTGGAGCGATTCTACCCAGCCAGCCCGATACCTGCAAGATCGAACTATTGCCGAACGTGAGTCTGTCACAATTTATATCGGAAAGAAGCGGTTGCTTGATCTGGTGTACAAGAGCAGGTTTGAAGTGGACTGCTACGGAGTGAATGATGAGAGTTTTGAATTTGGACTGAAGCGCCCGGAATGGCGTTTAGGTCCGGGAGAGTACCAAGTGCGGGTTAGATTTCGTGGTCAGAACGTAGATCAAACCTTTCTGTTGAAGTTTGCCAACCCAGCCGGGGCCCTTCCGCTTAAACCGATCTCTTGTGAGGAGATCGCTCCATCCCGCGCCTAGACTATCGTTGCGTCGGTCGTAAAATCGGCACCCACCTTGCGGACGGCCTCTCGGCGGGGATTATGATCGCAGCGGGCGCGGTTGCAGTAATTGCAATAAGCGCGTTATGAAACCACTGGCGTGGGCATTCAACCGCAGATCCTGGTCCGTTCCACGGTGGCCGATTTCCACACCGGCCGCGACACGGTTCTGGAGGGTGCCCTGGAATACTTGCGAAGCGCACTGGTTCCCTGAGCGAGACCGCTTGCCGGCGCTACGCGTTCATGTGCGGGTCGATGAGCTCGATGGCCTCGTCGATCTAAAGGAGTTGCGTGAACTCGTCCACCGTAAGCCCGGCTTCTCGAATCAGCGCCCGAAGGGTCCCTTTGGCCAATTCTGTGTGGTTGGGAACGGAGAGGCGTCTGTGCGGCGGGTCGGCGTGTCGAAGAATGATGTGACTCCCGTGTTGCGCATCCCGTTCGTATCCGACTTTCCCGAATGCCCTGGCAGCGTCTCCACCGGAAACCACCGGCAGCTTCATCCGCCGGCAACCTCAATAACTTCCTCGAGAATGCTGGGAGGTAACGGATCGCCGTGCTTCCGGAGGCTTATCAGATAACCTTCGATCGCCTCACGGATGTTCCGGGTCGCTTCCACGCGGGTTCGGCCCTGAGAAACGCATCCAGGCAGAGCTGGGCACGTCGCCACAAACACCCCGTCCTCATCCGGTTCCAGATAAACGCGGTACCTCATTACCTAGTATTCTACCAGAGCAGCGAGGCTTCAGCTTGGCGCGAGACACCCGGGCGCCGGCATCGAGGCCTCTACGCGTTCAGGTGCTTGTTGATGCGCTCGATGGCTTCGTCGATTTCAGCGGGGCTTTTGTAGCCGATGGTGATCGCATCCACCACGCCCAGGCCCATTACGTACTTGATTGACGCGTCGCGGTCTTCCGGCGTGGTGAAGCGGCCCTCGCCTATCGCCTTCATGCTGAGCACGCCGACGCCCTGGTTGTGAATCTCGCGGGCGTGAGCGGCCACTTCCGGGACGTTGCCGGTCTCAGCGTCGCCGCGTAGGTTGTCCATCATGGTGCCATTGTGGTTGATGCGCAGCAGGACCACATCCAGCCACTTGGCGCCCGGACAGGTGCGCAGGGGCACCAGGCCATGGACGGAAGCGCCGTGAGCCAGAACAATCTTCTTCTGTTTGGCCGCGGAGAGCGCGTCGCGGGTTGGCTCCCTCTCTTGCGCCCACTCCGCGGTGCGAAGGGCGTGCAACAGCACAATGTCGATGTAGCCCGTGCCCAGGGCGGTGCGCAGGTTGTCGATGGAGGCCGCGGGGTCGGGTTGCCGCGGACCCATCTTGGTCATGAGCCGGTAAGTATCGCGCGGAATCCCCTTCAGTGCGGCGGCCAGCATCTCGGGCATGCCGCGGTAGGAATCGGCGGTTTCGAAGAAGCGGATGCCGCGGTCGTAGGCGTGCCGGACGAGGCGCGTGAAATCGTCCTGCCCAAGCTGCCGTTGGATCATGCCGCCGCGCGTGCCGGTGCCGAAAGCCAGGCGGGTCACCTTGACCCCGGAATTGCCCAGCGTCACCCAGTCGGTGGCGGAGCGTTTGGCGGCGGCCGCCGTGAGCGCCCGTCCCGATGCCGCGACCGCCGAAACGGCCATGGTGGTCTTCAAGAAATCGCGTCTGGTAAATTGGGACATTTTCCCTCCAGTTGGTGGATCTGGTGCTTAGTATATCCCGATTTTCACTTGGCCGCTTGGATGGCGAAATCCCAGATCTGGATGTTCAGTTTGCCCTCGGTGTACTCGACCACCGCGTATTCGCCCGGCTCGAAAGGCTGCTTGGGCCAGATCTTGTAGAGGCCATCGGCGAGCTGCGTCTGGAAAGTCTCCACCAGGGTGGGTTCTTCCACAACCTCTTTGGTGACCGGCATGAAAGTGAGGTTCTCGACGATCCGCACGGCGCCCTTGGAGGTGAGTTTGGCGATGCCGAAGCGCTCGGTCTCGGAAAGTTGGATGTAGAATTCCTGCTCGGGGTTGGTGAAGACGTTGGGCGAGTGCGCTCCGGTCAATTCCAGCGTGCCCTTGCCAGGGACCATGGGAATGGGCGAGAGGGCTTTCAGTACCGACCGGCCCTTATTGGTGTGGATGGTGGATTGGGCAAGCTGGATGACCTTGGCCTGGTTGCCTTCCAGCCAGTAGACGCCGGGGTCCTGCGGGATGCGGCTGGTTTCCCGGGCCAGATCGCGCTCCACCTTCTCCTCTTCGGCGACCACTTGGGAGTCTTTTTCCGACTGGGCCTGGCGTTCGGCCACTTCGGCTTCGGTGCGCTTCAGGTCCACCAGATCCACGGGGATATCTTCCCACTGGCTCCGCTCGACGCTGTAGAAATGCACCCGGCCGGATTGCACCTGGTACTCGCGGACAACGTGATAGGTGCCATCCTTCAAGTACAGTTTGAGATTCGCCGAGGCGGTGAAGACCAGAAGCAGAAGCGCCAGCAGGTACTTGCGCATGTTTCTAATGACTACTGTAACGCCGGATGGGTTTCGTGGGGCAGGTTGGAAACCTGCGGCGGGTTAACAACCCGCCAGTTGCGCCGGTTACCAACCGGCGCGCAGCTTGCCAAGCTGCCCCACATCACTAATTCCGGGCAGGCCCGCCCGTCATAGAATTTATCGAACGCGCTCCGGGGTTCGCACGTATATCAGCCATAATGGTTTTTTGAGGTTTTCAACGATTATGCCCTTTGCCAGATCAGTTGTCGCTATTTTTCTTTGCTGCGCGGTGGCCCTGCCGGGCTTCGCGCAGACGCCAGAGATTACCAGAGGCCCCAGCCACGGCATCATGGGGTGGTTCGAGGGGGACTACGTGGCCCACCAGGTCCCCAAGATCAGCTTCGAAGATTCGCCGCGCATCGACAAGCTGATGCGCGCCGGCAACATTTACCTCTCGCTGCGCGATGCCATCGCGCTGGCGCTGGAGAACAACCTGGATATCGAATACGCCCGCTACAACCCCAAGCTGGCGGACGCGAACTCGCTGCGCGTCAGCGCCGGCGCGTTGCTGCGCAGTATTTCGAGCAGCGTTTCCAGCGGGCCGTCCTCGGCCACCCTGGGCGTGGCCGCCCAGTCCTCGCTGGGCTCCGCCGGCACCGCTCCCAGCGTTAGCAGCGGCGGCCAGGGCGGCGTGCTCAGCGGGCTGAGCGTGCAGTTGGCGGGCACGAGCATTCCCAACCTGGATCCTCTGGTCTACGTCAGCGGCCAGTTTTCGCACTCCACCCAAATCGAGACTGCCACCAACATCACCGGCACGAACTACCTGGTGTCGCAATCCAAATCGGCGACTTATGGAATCCAGCAGGGTTTCCTGACCGGCACCACCGCTACGTTGTATATGGGCGACACGCTCGGCGTCTCGCAGAACTCGCCGTACAACATGTTCAACCCCTTTAGCCAGTCCACCCTTCAGTTGGGGATCACGCAGAACCTGTTGCAGGGATTCCGGCCGTCGGTCAACAATCGCGCCATTCGCGTAGCCAAGAACCAGCGGCACATTTCCGACCTCACGTTCAAGAGCCAGGTGATGACCACCGTCGCCAACGTGGTGAGCCTTTACTGGGACCTGGTCACGTTCAACGACGAACTCAAGGTGAAGCAGCACACCTTCGAATTGAACAAGAAATTGTACGAGGACAACCAGCGCAAGGCGGAGCTGGGGGCCATTGCTCCTATCGACATCATCCAGGCGGAAGCCGAGATGAAGTCGAGCCAGCAGGACGTGACCACGGCCGAATTGCAGGTTTTGCAGCAGGAGATGATCCTCAAGAGCGTGCTCACGCGCAGCGGGATGGACGATCTGGCGGTGGTGGGCGCGCGCATCGTGCCCACCGACCATATCGACGTTCCGGCGCAGGAAGCCGTCCGGCCCATCCAGGACCTGGTGGCGGAGGCCCTGGCCAGCCGCCCCGAGGTGGAGCAGAACGCCATTGGCCTGGAGGATGCGCGCATCACCACCCTGGGCGTCAAGGACGCCATGCTGCCGCAGCTCCAAGGGTTTGCGACGTTCAGCAACAGCGGTCTGGCGGGCCAGATCAACCCTCAACCGGTCCCAACTACGCTGGCAAACGGGCAAACCGTACTGCAGACGCGCACCCTCGCGGACGTGAATCCATACTTCGTGGGCGGCTTTGGCACGGTGATGGGCCAGATACTCGGGCGCAATTTCCCGAACTACAGCGCGGGCGTCTCGCTCACCATCACCCTGCGCAACCGCTCCACGCAGGCGGACTTCATCACCGACCAGTTGAACTATCGCCAGCAGCAGCTCCAGGACAAGCAGCTCCACAACAACATCAAGCTGAACGTGATCAACGCGCAAACGGCGGTCCGGCAGGCGCGCGCGGCGTGGGAGACCAGCGTGGAGGCGCGCAAACTGCAAGAGCAGACGCTGGCCGGCACGCAGCGCAAGTACGAGCTGGGCACCTCGACCATTCTCGACGTGGTGATCACGCAGCGCGACACCACCACGCGCCAGTTGGCCGAAGTGGATGCGCTCAGCCAGTACAACCGCGCCAAGGTCAACCTGCAGAGCGTATTGGGGACGGTGCTGACAGACTACGACGTGGATATCGAGCAGGCCAAGACCGGCGTGGTGGGACGCGAGCCGGACCCGATTCCCGCGGCGCCCGCCGCCGCTCCGGCCGTTTCACCGGCGGTCAAGCGGTAAGCAACCGCTCTCTTACGTTCGCGGCTCCGATGCTTTCCGAGCCGCGAACGTAAGAGAGCGGTTGCCGGCTCAAGCTGGTATCTTAAGGGTTGGCAAAAATCTATCCGTTCCAACCGTTCCGGTACACGGAACAAGCCGGTCCCCTGGGAAACCTCGTAACGCAGCCTTACGACAAGATTTCCCCGGCGATGCGGAGCCGCTACCTGTCGCTGAGCCCGCACAACCTGGTGCGCGTGATCCTGGGGGAGCGCGGGGCCCAGGATTCCGAAAGCGACAACGTCTACACCCGTGCCGCGCGCTACCTGGACGACTGGATCGCCTGCGGGGTGCTGGCGCAAGATAGCCACGCCGGCATCTACCCGTACTTCCAGGAATTCACCGTCCCCGACACGGGGGAGCGCTTGGTGCGCAAGGGGTTCATCGCCCTGGGCGCGGTGGAGGACTACTCCAACGGCGTGGTGCACCGGCACGAGCAGACGCTCTCGGGGCCGAAGAAGGACCGGCTCGAGCTGCTACGCCACACGCGCGCGCATTGCGGGCAGATCTTCATGCTGTATCCCGACCCCGAGGGTTCGATCGACGCGCTGCTGGATAAGGCGGCGGCGCTGGCGCCGGTAGCAGAGGTCACGGACGAGTACGACGCGGTCCACACGGTGTGGAGGATGGCCGATGCCGCGCACGGCGTCGTCCAGCAGTTGATGGCGGACAAGAAACTGCTGATCGCCGACGGGCATCACCGCTACGAAACCGCGCTGGCATTCCGCAACGAGAACCCCGGCCTGCCGGGCGCGGACCGCGTGATGATGACGTTCGTCAACATGCATTCGCCGGGGCTGAAGATACTGGCCACGCACCGGCTGGTGAGCGGACTCGACGCCGAAGGTCTTGCGGACCGGTTCTTGCGGGCCGCGGCAGCGGGCTTCCAGGTGGAGGAAATCGGCTCGCTCGACGGTCTGAAACGGGCGTGGGATGAAGGCCAAGGCCGCACCATAATTGGGGCGGCCATCGGTAACCGCCTCTTTCTACTGGAGGGCCGCCAGGCGGGCGGCGAGCTGGACGTGCGCGTGCTGCACCAGCGCGTGCTGGGCCAGGCGCTGGGGATCGGCGAGGAAGCGGTGCGCGACGAAAAGCACCTGCGCTACATCCGCGGGTTGGACGCGGCCGTGAAAGAGGTGCGCCAGGGCGCGGCGCAGATCGCGTTCCTGCTGAAGCCGGTTTCGGTGGAGCAGGTGGCGGCCACGTCGTTCGCGGGCGGGGTGATGCCGCAGAAATCCACCGATTTTTACCCCAAGCTGCTCTCGGGGCTGACGATTTACAGGATCGCTCCCTAACCCGGACGAGGCGGAACCAAACGGAAGCGTCATCTTCGACGCGGAGACGCGGAGACGCGGAGAAAAACGCAGAGAGGCGAAAGGGAAGAACAAAGTCAAAACCCGAGAGCGCGGAGGAAGCGGAGAATCGTGAAAAGGCGGGGGCCTAGGAAAGTTGGAGGCAGGTCAGAGCCGCGACCGTTAGGGAGCGATTCTTGGGTTATGGAAACCATACAGGATTCACTGAGGGGGCACCTCAAGCGCTTGCACGAGCTGGAACTAGAAGCGCGTGACCGGCGCGGCTATCTGGCCCAGCCGCAGCGTGGCCGGCGGAGGAGTTCGGCAGTGAAAAGACAGATGTTTGAAGAACTGCTGGGCAGCGTGCGCGAAGCCGGGGCGATTCTGCGCGGCCAGCAAAAGCCTTCGCGGCGGATTGCGATCCGCTCTTCCGGCGTCCGGGTCATTTGCGAACGAACCAGCCTGTCGCAATCGGAGTTTGCGCAGTTGATCGGTGTGAGCGTAAAGACACTTCAAAACTGGGAACAGGACCGGCGACGCCCTACGGGACCGGCAGCCGCACTTTTGAGCATCATCGAACATGATCCAGCGCTGGCGGTGAAAGCCATTCATCGGGTATAGGGCAGCTTGACGGCGCGGCCGGTTTCGACCGATTCCTTGGCGGCTTCGATGATCTCCACCACGCCTACGTTGATGTCCAACGCGGTGATGCCTTCAATCGGCTTGTGGTTGCGGAGGGCGTCCACCATGAAGGCGATGGGGTCGGCGGCCTCCGGCGGGAGCGGCGGCAGCGGGACCTCGGTGGCGCCGCGGGCGGTGCGCAATTCCACCTTTTGCTGCGTCATGTAGAGGCTGCCGGTTCGGCCAAAGACCTCGAGGTCCTGGAAACTGCGCGGCAGGTCCCAGCTTCCTTCAAAAACGTTGATGGCGTTCTTGTAGTGCAGCACCAGCGTGGATGAATCTTCCACTTTGGGGAAGGTCTCGGGGCGGAGATGGATCACTTCGGCGTAGACGCTCTCGGGCCGGCCCATGTACCAGAGCGACCACAGGGCGTTGTAGCAGCCGAAATCCACCAGCGCGCCGGCGCCGTTCTTCTCGGGGTCGGTCAGCCAGTCGAAGAAGTATCTGCCGGTGCCGCCGGAGCCCGGTCCGCCATGGCCCACGATGCCGCGCAAGCGCCACACCTGGCCAATGGCGCCCGCGTCGGCCTCCTTCTTGGCGGCGTAATTGGAGGGCCACCAGGCCATCTGGTAGTTGCACATCACCTGGACGCCGTTCTTGCGGGCCAGATCGGCCATCGCCAGCGCATCCTTATAAGTGGATGCCAGGGGCTTCTCGTAGATGACGTTGATGTGGCGCGGGGCGCATTCCTTCAGGATTTCGAGGTGCCGGTTGTTCTCGACGAAGGCCCACACGATATCGGGCCTGGTTTCGTCGAGCATCCTCTTGTAATCGTCGAAGAAGGGAACGTCGGCGGCGCCGCGTTGTTTGGCCTCGGCGACCAGGTCGGGGATGGTTTCAGCGATCCCCACCAGCTTCACCTGCTGGCTTTGGGCCATGCGCGGCAGGTAGCCGCCATAGTGGGAATGCACCAGGCCGACGACGGCGATCTTGTAGGTTTGGGCCATCGCGGGGAGCGCGGTCAGGCAGAGGAATGCGGCGACCATCGACTTCGATGGGAACATGGCCTCATGCTATCACCAGGTGCGCGGGCCGGCCGGCCAGAAACTCCCAGATATTCTCGACCGCCATGCGCAGGCCCGCCTCGAGCGCTTCGGGGGTGATGCCGGCGCAGTGCGGCGTGATCACCACGTTGGGCAGTTGGGCGAGCGGATGTCCCGGCGGCAGCGGCTCGGCGGAGAAAACGTCCAGGCCCGCTCCGGCGATTCGGCCGGCGGCCAGCGCATCGATCAGCGCAACTTCGTCCACAATTGCGCCGCGCGCGGTGTTGATCAGGATCGCCGTGGGCTTCATGAGGGCCAACTGGCGCGGGCCAATGAAGCCCTCCGTGGCGGACGAGAGGCGCAGGTGGATGCTGACGACGTCGCTTGAGCGGTACAGATCGTCGAGCTCCACGAATTCCACGCCGGGCTCCGGCCTGGGGTGCATGGTCCAGGCGATTACGCGCATCCCGATGCCGGCGGCGATGTGGGCGAACCGGCGGCCGATGGCTCCCAGGCCGATGACGCCGCAGGTTTTCCCGTGGAGCTCGATGGATTGGCCGCGCGGCCACTCGCCGCGGCGGGTGGCGGCGTCCAATTGCGGGATGCGGCGCGCGACCCCCAGCAGCAGGGCCAGCGCATGTTCGGCGACGGAAATGGCCGAGACTCCGGGGGTGTTGGTCACCGTGATGCCGTGGCGGACGGCGGCCGCGAGGTCCACGTGGTCCGTCCCCGTGCCCCACACGGAGATGAGGCGCAGGCGCGGACATTGGGCGAAGACCCGCTCGGTGAATTTGGAAGAGGCGCGGATGTTCAAAACCACGTCGGCGGCGCCGATTCGTTCGATGAGGCGGTCTTCGGAGCCGGGCAGGGTATTGTGGTAGTCGAGGGTGGCGCGGGCGGCGAGTTGAGGCCACACGGCGCTGGCGCGCAAGACGGCGGGGGCGTCGTCGGGGATGGCGATTCGGGGCATTTGCATTCAATTGTCGCAAAGCACCACCCCCCAGTTGCACATTCCCCGCCGTTTCAGCTATGATGGATTGGTTTCGCGTGTACAGCTTTCTGCTTCTGGCTACCACCCGTCTGTAGGCGGGTCCGTCCAGGAGTAAGGCCCCGAGGTTCCAACGGTTACGCCGATTGGAACATGGACCTGTCCGAAAAAGTAATCCTGGCTGTTGCGACCTGTGGAATTTTTTCCGGGACCGCTGTGCGGGTTCTGGCCGTTTTTTTCGATTGCATCGCGATGAGGATGATTCGTGCCGACGTTTAACCAACTTGTGCGTATGGGGCGGAAGCCGCCGCGCTGGAAGACTTCGAGTCCGGCGCTCAATAGCTGCCCGCAGAAGCGCGGAGTTTGCACGCGCGTCTACACTTCGACCCCCAAGAAGCCGAACTCGGCGCTGCGAAAAGTGGCGCGCGTGCGGCTGACCAATGGGATCGAAGTGACGACCTACATTCCGGGCGTAGGTCACAACTTGCAGGAGCACTCGATCGTGCTGATTCGCGGCGGGCGCGTGAAGGACCTCCCCGGCGTGCGCTATCACGTGATTCGCGGAGCGCTCGATACCGCCGGGGTGTCGGACCGCAAACAGAGCAGGTCGAAGTACGGAGCCAAGAGGCCCAAATCGTAGGTACGTATGCCACGCAGACGACGAGCCGTAATTCGTGAAGTAGTGCCGGACCCGGTCTACAACTCAACCCTGGTGGAGAAGTTCGTGAACTCCATGATGTGGGAGGGGAAGAAGAACACCGCCCAGGGAATTTTCTACGACGCCATGGACAAGCTGCGGGAGCGCACCAGCGACGACCCGCTGAAAGCCTTCAAGAAGGCGGTCGAGAACGCCAAGCCGCTGCTGGAGGTGAAGACGCGGCGCGTGGGCGGAGCCAACTACCAGGTGCCCATCGAGGTGCCGCAGAACCGGCGGACCTCGCTGGCGATTCGCTGGATTATCACGCAAGCGCGGTCGCGCCCCGAAAAGGGCATGCCCGAAAAGCTGGCGAATGAATTGAACGACGCCGCCAACCTGCGCGGCGGCGCAATTAAGAAGAGAGACGACGTCCACCGCATGGCCGAGGCCAACAAGGCCTTCGCGCATTACCGGTGGTGAGGAGATGGTAGGGGCCGGGCATGCCCGGCCCGTACAGGTTTATGGCTAGAACGGTCCCGCTCGAAAGGATGAGGAATATCGGCATCGCGGCTCATATCGATGCCGGTAAGACCACTACCACCGAGCGCATCCTTTATTACACGGGCCGTACACACAAGCTGGGCGAGGTCCACGAGGGCACCGCCATCATGGACTGGATGGAGCAGGAACAGGAGCGCGGCATCACCATCACGTCGGCCGCGACCACCTGCGAGTGGCGCGACATCCAGATCAATATCATCGACACGCCGGGGCACGTGGATTTCACCGCCGAGGTGGAGCGCAGCCTGCGGGTGCTGGATGGGGCGGTGGCGGTATTCGACGCCGTGGCGGGGGTGCAGCCGCAATCGGAGACGGTGTGGCGGCAGGCGGACAAGTATTCGGTGCCGCGCATCTGCTTCATCAATAAAATGGACCGCGTGGGCGCGGACTTCTTCCACTCCATCGACACCATCGTGGCGCGGCTGAAGTGCAAGCCGGTGGCCATCCAGCTTCCGGTCGGCGGCGAAGAACAGTTCAAGGGCGTGGTCGATCTGGTGGAAATGAAGGCCATGCTGTGGCGCGACGAGACGCTCGGCTCGGAGTACGACGTGGTGGACATTCCCGAGGACCTGGTGGCCAAGGCCAAGGAATACCGGGAAAAGATGATCGAAACGGTGGCCGAACACGACGACCGGTTATTTGGAAAGTTCATCGAAGGCCAGCCGATTTCGAACGATGAGATCCGCGCCGGCATCCGCCGGGCCACTATCGCGCTGAAGATCTTCCCGGTGATTTGCGGCTCGGCATTCAAGAACAAGGGCGTGCAGACCATGCTGGATGCGGTGGTGGACTACCTGCCGTCGCCGCTGGACGTGCCGCCGATCGAAGGCGTCGACATCGATCATCCGGAGAAGGTGCTGATCCGGCACGCCTCCGACAGCGAGCCCTTCGCCGCGCTGGTCTTCAAGATCATGACCGACCCCTACGTGGGCCAGCTCGCGTTCTTCCGCGTATACTCCGGCACGCTGAAATCCGGCGACTCGGTGTACAACGTGGCCAAGGCGCGCAAGGAGCGGATCGGGCGGCTGCTGCGCATGCACGCCAACAAGCGCGAAGAGATTCAGGAGATCCTGGCGGGCGATATCAGCGCGGCCGTGGGTCTGAGAACGGTTTCGACCGGCGATACGATTTGCGACGACGAGCACCCCATCATTCTGGAATCGATCGATTTCCCCATGCCCGTGATCCAGCTTGCGGTGGAGCCCAAGACCAAGGCCGACCAGGAAAAGCTGGGCATGGCGATTCAGAAGCTGGCGCAGGAAGACCCCACCTTCCGCGTCAACACGGACCCCGAGACGGGGCAGACGATTCTCTCGGGAATGGGCGAGCTGCACCTGGAAATCATCGTGGACCGCATGATGCGCGAGTTCGGCGTGGGGGCCAACGTGGGCAAGCCGCAGGTGGCGTATCGCGAGACCATCCGCAAGAACGCGGAAGCCGAAGGCCGGCATATCAAGCAGACCGGCGGCCACGGGCAATACGGGCACGTCAAGATCCGGGTAGAGCCTCTGGCGGCCGGCGGCGGATTCGAATTCGTCAACGAAATCACGGGCGGCCGGGTGCCCAAGGAGTACATCAATCCGACCGAAGTAGGCATCAAGGAAGCTCTGGAAGGCGGAGTGCTCGCCGGCTTTCCGATGTCGGATTTGAAAGTGACGCTGTATGACGGCAGCTACCACGACGTAGACTCCTCGGAGATGGCTTTCAAGATCGCCGGTTCGATGGCCATCAAAGAGGCCGCCCGGAAGGCCAAGCCGGTGCTGCTGGAGCCGATCATGTCGGTGGAAGTGGTGGTTCCGGAAGAGTACATGGGGGACGTGATCGGCGATTTGAATTCGCGGCGGGGGCGCATCGAAGGGATGGAGCTGCGCGGGACGACGCAGATCGTCAAGTCGATGGTGCCGCTCTCGGAAATGTTCGGCTACGCCACCGAGCTGCGGAGCCGGACGCAGGGCCGCGGCAGTTTCACCATGCATTTTGGCAAGTACGAGGAAGTTCCCGGCGGGATCGCCGAGGAAATCGTCAACAAGGTCCAGGGCAGGATTTCGAGATAGAGAGAGAGGCTTTTTCTTATGGCAAAGGAAAAATTCGACCGCAGCAAGCCGCACCTGAATATCGGGACGATCGGGCACATCGATCACGGCAAGACCACCCTGACGGCGGCCATTACGAGGGTGCTGGGCAAGAACAACCCCAAGGTCAAGTTCCGGAGCTTCGACTCCATCGATAACGCGCCGGAAGAGAAGGCCCGCGGCATCACCATTGCCGTGGCGCACATCGAGTACGAGACGGCCAAGCGGCACTACGCGCACGTGGATTGCCCGGGGCACGCGGATTACATCAAGAACATGATCACGGGGGCGGCGCAGATGGATGGCGCCATCGTGGTGGTGGCGGCCACCGACGGGCCCATGCCGCAGACGCGGGAGCACATCCTGCTGGCGCGGCAGGTGGGTGTGCCGTCGATTGTGGTGTGCATGAACAAAGTGGACATGGTGGACGATCCGGAGCTGCTGGACCTGGTGGAGCTGGAAGTGCGGGACCTGCTGAAGTTCTACGAGTTTCCGGGCGACGAGATCCCGGTGATCCGGGTATCGGCGTTGGGGGCGTTGAACGGGGAAGAGAAGTGGGAGAAGGGCGTGCTGGAGCTGATGGACGCGGTGGACAGCTACATCCCCATCCCGCCGCGCGTGCTGGACAAGCCGTTCCTGATGCCGATCGAGGACATCTTCTCGATTCAGGGCCGGGGGACGGTGGTGACGGGGCGCATCGAGCGGGGCAAGTGCAAGGTTGGGGAAGAGATGGAGATCGTGGGTTTCCGTCCGACGCGCAAGACGGTGGTGACGGGCGTGGAAATGTTCAAGAAGCTGCTCGATGAAGGGGTGGCCGGGGACAACGTGGGTCTGTTGCTGCGGGGCGTGGAAAAGGACGAAGTGGAGCGCGGGCAGGTGATCGCGAAGCCGGGGTCGATCACGCCGCACACGACGTTCCAGGGACGGGTATACGTGCTGAGCAAGGAAGAGGGAGGGCGGCACACGCCGTTCTTCAAGGGATACCGGCCGCAGTTCTACTTCCGTACGACGGATGTGACGGGGGTGGCGGAGTTGCCGGAGGGCACGGAAATGGTGATGCCGGGCGACACGGTGGACCTGAAGGTGGAGTTGATCACGCCGGTGGCCATGGACAAGGGGCTGCGCTTTGCGATCCGCGAAGGCGGCCGCACGGTGGGCGCCGGCACGGTGACGGAAGTCATAAAGTAGGGGCCGGGCATGCCCGGCCCGCGGTGAACTATGGCCTTGAGAGAACGCATTCGCATCCGCTTGAAAGCATACGATCACCGGGTGCTCGATCAGTCGACGACGGAGATTGTGGACACCGCGAAAAGGACCGGCGCAACCGTGGCCGGTCCCATTCCGCTGCCCACGTCGCGGAGTATTACGACGGTGTTGCGCTCCCCGCACGTGGACAAGAAGTCGCGGGAGCAGTTTGAAATCCGGACGCACAAACGGCTGTTGGACATACTGGAGCCGACGCAGCAGACGGTGGACGCGCTGATGAAGCTCGACCTGCCGGCGGGCGTGGATGTGGAGATCAAAGCGTTCGGGAAGTAATGGACGTGTCCGGCGCTGTAGGGGCCGGGCATGCCCGGCCCCTACGGATACGGAGCCGGGAGTTTGAGAGATTTTTGGGGCCGGCCTCTGGCCCCCAAGGAAGTTGACATGAGTCCAGGAATCCTTGGCAAGAAGATTGGAATGTCGCAGGTGTTCCGGGAAGACGGCCAGGCCGTCCCGGTCACACTGCTGAAGGCCGGCCCGTGCATGGTGGTGCAGCGCAAGACGCCCATCGCGGATGGCTACGACGCGGTGCAGCTCGGGCTGGTGGAGTTCATCAAGCCGCAGCGCATCAACAAGCCCATCACCGGCCACCTGAAGAAGGCCGGGGCGGAGGGCGCGAGGTTCATGCGCGAATTCCATTTGCGTCCCGGCGACGACGATTTCAAGGCCGGCGACCAGGTGCTGGTGGATCAGTTCAAGCCCAAGGACATGGTGGACGTGATCGGCATCAGCAAGGGCCGCGGGTTCGCCGGGGTGGTGAAGCGCCACCATTTTCGCGGCGGCGAAGGTTCGCACGGTTCCATGTTCCACCGCGCACCGGGATCGATCGGGGCGTCCAGCTACCCATCTCGAGTGCTTCCCGGAATGCGCATGGGGGGCCATATGGGGCACGAGCGCGTGACCGTGCGGAACCTCGAGATTATCGATGTGGACACCCAGGACAACGTGTTGGTGGTGAAGGGCGCGGTGCCCGGTCCCAACGGCGGATACGTGGTAGTCCGGAGGGCCAAGAGGTAACTGCGATGCCCATTGTGGATGTAGTGGATTTGAATAACGAAAAGGTCGGCGAGGTGGCGCTGGCCGACGAAGTGTTCGGCGCCGAGGTCAATGAAGCGCTGCTCTATGAAGCGGTGAACCAATACACCGCCGGGTTGCGCGCCGGGACGCACAAGACCAAGGTGCGCAGCGAGGTGGCTGGAAGCGGCAAGAAGCTGTGGAAGCAGAAGGGCACGGGCCGCGCGCGCGTGGGATCGGTGCGGTCGCCCATCTGGCGGCACGGCGGCACGGTCCACGGGCCGCAACCGCGCGATTACAGCTACAAGATGCCGCGCAAAATGTTGCTGGGCGCGCTTCGCTCGGCGCTTTCGGCGAAGCTGCGGGACGGCGAGCTGAAGGTGGTGCAGGCTTTCACTTTTGCCGACCACAAGACCAAGAACGCGATGGGCGCCATGGCCAAGCTGGAAGCTGGCCGCAAGGTGCTGGTGGTGGACAACGGCGAGAACCGCAACCTGAAGTTGGGCGTCCGCAATCTGAAGGGCGTTACGCTGGTGGCCACCAAGGAAGTGAACGTCTATCTGCTGCTGGGCCATCAGAGGGTGCTGCTGTCGGAAGCGGCGGCCCGGAAATTCTCGGAGGCACTCGCGAAATGAAACTCTACGACGTGATTCGCCGCCCGCTGGTGACCGAGAAGGGCGTGGAGAAGAAAGACAACGAGCGCACGCTGTGCTTCGAAGTGGCGCTCGATGCGAACAAGACGCAGGTCAAGACCGCCGTCGAGAAGCTGTTCAAAGTGAAGGTCACGGAAGTGCGGACGGCCACGTTCGACGGAAAGATGCGGCGCCGGGGAAAATTTTCGGGCTACCGCTCGACGTGGAAGAAGGCCTACGTGAAGTTGAAGAAGGGCGAGAAGACGCCCGATTTCGCGGAGATTTAGAGGGAACTGCACATGGGCACGGTGACCGTCGAGGTGGATTCCAAGTGGGTGAAGATCGTTCATTCGCCGCTGTATTGGATAGTGGCAGCGATGCAGGGCGTCTCGATTAGTTTCGCTCCGCTGTTTCTGTATTGGAGCGGCAAGGGAATGTTTCCCCACCGCTTTGATTCCATCATAGTGCCGTCGTGCTTCGCGGCCATTTTTCTGGTCGGGTTTTTCTATATATGGCTGGGTAGTGCAGTCGTTGGCGAGTTGAGGAAGAAGAACATCGATGCCGATTAAGACTTATAGACCAGTCACCGCGACGCGGCGCTTCCAGACGGTGGTGTCGCGGGAAGACATCACCAAGGACCGTCCGGAGAAGTCGCTGGTAGAGTCCAAGAAGCGCACCGGCGGGCGCAACAGCACCGGCCGGGTCACTTCGCGGTTCATCGGCGGGGGCGCCAAGCAGGCGTACCGGGTGGTGGATTTCAAGCGCGACAAGGTGGCCATACCGGCGGTGGTCGCGTCGATTGAATACGATCCCAACCGTTCTTCCCGCATCGCCCTGTTGAATTACGCGGATGGCGAGAAGCGCTACATCCTGCAGCCCGACGGGCTGAAGGTGGGGCAGAAAGTGATGTCGGGCCCCGAGGCCGACATCCTGTTGGGCAACGCCCTGCCGCTGAAGAACATTCCCGCCGGCACCATCGTTCACAACATCGAGTTGAAGCCCGGGAAGGGCGGGCAGATGGCGCGGTCGGCGGGCTCGCAGGCGCAGTTGGTTTCCAAGGAAGGCGGCATTGCGCTGCTGAAGCTGCCCTCGGGCGAAACGCGGCGGGTGCAACTGGACTGCATGGCGACCATCGGGCAGGTGGGCAATGTGGATCACGAAAATGTGTCGCTGGGCAAGGCGGGGCGCACGCGCTGGCTGGGCAAGACGCCGCACAACCGCGGGGTCACCATGAACCCGGTGGATCACCCGCACGGCGGCGGCGAGGGAAAGACCTCGGGCGGGCGTCACCCGGTGACACCCTGGGGCCAGCCCACACGCGGATTCAAGACGCGCAACAACAAGCGCACCGACCAGTGGATCGTCACGCACAAGAGCAAGAAGAGGTAAGGAAATGGGCAGATCCGTCAAGAAGGGACCGTTTACCGACACCCACCTGGAAGCCAAGATCGCGGTTATGGTCGCGACCGGCGAGAAGAAGGTGATCCGCACGTGGTCGCGGCGCTCCACCATACTTCCCGAGTTCGTGGGGCAAACCATCGCGGTGCATAACGGCAAGAAGTTCATCCCCGTGTACCTCACGGAGAACATGGTGGGGCACAAGCTGGGCGAGTTTTCGCCGACGCGGACGTTCCGGGGCCATTCGGTGAAGGCGGCTACGGAGAAGACCGCGAAGCCGGCGGCATAGCGAGGGAAGCATGGAAGCCGACATAAAAGTCAAAGCGGAGGCGAGATACATCCGGATCTCCCCGCAGAAGGCGCGGCTGGTGGTGGACCTGATCCGCGGCCGGCAGGCGGACGCGGCGCGGACGGTGTTGCGCACCACCAACAAGCGCATTGCGCCGATGGTGCTGAAGGTTCTGGAATCGGCCATCGCCAACGCGACCGACCGGTTCGAAGACCTGGATGTGGACCGCCTGTACGTGACGGAGGCCTACGTCAATGAAGGCCCGCGCTCGAAACGCGTCCGGCCGGCGCCGATGGGCCGCGCTTACCGGTACCAGCGCCGGCAGGCGCATATCGTCATCAAGGTGGCGGAGAAGGAAGCATAGATGGGACAGAAAGTTCATCCGTACGGATTCCGGCTGGGCTTCAACAAGCCGTGGCGGTCGCGGTGGTTCGCCAAGCACGGCTATGCCAAGCTGCTTCAGGAAGACCTCGAACTGAGGGAGAATTTGAGCGAGCGGCTGAAGTCGGCGGGCGTCAGCTCGATCGAAGTGGACCGGCCCGGCAACAAGCTGCGGGTCACCATCCGGACCTCGCGGCCCGGCATCATCATCGGCCGCAAGGGCGCGGAGATCGAGAAGCTGAAGCAGGACATGGCCAGGAAGACCAAGCGCGAGGTCTTCATCGACATACAGGAAGTGCACAAGCCGGAACTGGACGCGCAGTTGGTGTCGGAATCCATCGGCTTGCAGCTCGAGAAGCGCGTAGCCTTCCGGCGCGCCATGCGCAAGGCGGTGGATTCGGCGCTCCGTTTCGGATGCAAGGGCATTAAGGTGCGGGTCTCGGGCCGTCTGAACGGGGCCGAGATCGCGCGCAGCGAATGGTACCTGCAAGGCCAGCTCCCGCTGCACACGTTGCGCGCCGATATCGATTATGGATTTGCCGAGGCGCACACTACTTACGGCGTGATCGGCATCAAGACGTGGATCTACAAGGGCGAGATTCTGGACCTGACCAAACGGCGCGGGTTGCTTCCCGAGCCCGAACCGCGCCGCGACATGCGCGACCGGCGCGACCGCGGCGACCGCCCCCGCCGCGACTACCATGGCCCAGCAGCGGCGCAGGGCCCGGCGGCGACCGCTGCGGCCCCCGAGGTGAGCGGCCCGGCCATACAGACTCCGCCCGCGGACCTGCCGCGTCCGGCGGTGCGTCCCGCCACGCCCATTCTGCCGCCGCTGATGTCGCCGCAGCAGCCCGCGTGGAAACAGGAAGTCCGGGAGGTACCGCCGCCGGAACCCCAGGCGCAGGCGCAACCGGAGGAGAAACCGGCCGCCGGCGACCAGCCGGAACCTGCCGGCGAGAACCAGTAAGGATTGAGGGAAAACCGCCATGATGATGCCAAAAAAGGTCAAGTTCAGAAAGCAACAGCGGGGGCGCATGGCCGGCAAGGCGTGGCGCGGGTCCACGATCTCCTTCGGCGATTTCGGGCTTAAGGCGATGGAGTGCGCGTGGATCACGGACCGGGAGATCGAAGCCGCGCGCGTGGCTATGACGCGTTCGATCAAGCGCGGCGGGAAGGTGTGGATCCGGCTGTTTCCGGACAAGCCGATCACCAAGAAGCCCGCCGAAACGCGCATGGGCAAGGGCAAGGGCGCTCCGGAGCAGTGGGTGGCGGTGATCCGCCCCGGAAAGATCCTGTTCGAGATGGAAGGCGTGGACCGGCCGACGGCGCACGCCGCCATGCGGCTGGCGGCCCAGAAGCTGTCGATCAGGACCAAGTTTGTCAGCCGGGAGGACGCGGAGTAAGGGATATGAAGGCAGACAAAGTTCGCGATCTGGACACCAACGAGTTGACGCGCCAGTTGGGTGAAATAGACGAGCAGTTGTTTCGTCTGAAGTTTCAGATGTCCATGGGGCAGATGGACGGATTGAAGAAGGTTCGCGCCATCAAGAAGGACCGCGCCCGGATCCACACGATTCTGCGGGAGAGGGTCCAGAGCGAGCCCCTCGCGGAGGAGAAAAAGTAACATGGCCGAAGAACAAGCCACGCAGGGAAACAAGAACGAGAAGATCGGCCAGGTGGTTTCCACCAAGATGCAGAAGACCATCGTGGTGGAGGTGAGCCGCCGCGTGCCGCACCCGCTGTACAAGCGCATCATCGGCAAGCGGAAGAAGTTCTACGCCCACGACGAGGAAGGCTCGGCCAAGACGGGCGACGTGGTGCGCATCGTGGAGTGCCGGCCCTTGAGCAAGCTGAAGCGATGGAAGCTGGCGGAAGTGATCCGGCGGGCGGCGCAGGTGGGCGTGCAGCCGGTGGATCTGGACGTGAAGATATAGCGCCGGGCGTAGGGGCCGGGCATGCCCGGCCCCTGCCATGCGGCAGGGAGCATTTTTATGATTGGAATGCGAACGATTCTCGAGGTGGCCGATAATTCCGGCGCGCGCAGGCTGGCCTGCATTCTGCCGCGCGGCGGCGACCTCGGCCTGCGCGCGGGGCTGGGCGACGTGGTCACCGCCAGCGTGAAAGAGGCCGCTCCCGATTCGGCGATCAAGAAGGGGAAAGTGGTGCGCTGCGTGATCGTGCGCATGCGCAAGGAGACCCGGCGCAAGGACGGCACCTACATCCGCTTCGATTCGAACGCCGCGGTTTTGATCAGTGAGACGAACGAGCCGGTGGGCACCCGAGTGTTCGGACCCGTGGCCAGGGAACTGCGCGACAAGAAGTTCATGAAGATCGTGTCGCTGGCCCCCGAGGTGATCTGATGGCAAACGCAAAGAAGAAGCCGGCGGGCTCGGGGCGCCCTCTGGGCCCCGGCCCGGTCCGCATCGATATCAAGAGGGAAGACACCGTCAGGGTCATCTCCGGGCGCGACAAGGGCAAGACCGGCCGCGTCCTGGGCGTGGACCGCCAGACGGGCAAACTGCTGGTGGAGCACGTGATGATGGTCAAGCGGCACACGCGCCCCAACCCCAGCCAGCAGATCAAGGGCGGCATCGCCGAGCGCGAGAGCCACATTCCGGCTTCCAACGTCCTGGTGGTGTGTCCGGGCTGCAACAAGGCCGTGCGCATCGCGCACCAAATCGACCATGTGGCCGGGGGAAAGACGCGCCGCACACGAATCTGCCGCAAGTGCGGGCAGATGATTGGCAGCAAGTGAGGAACCGATGGCAGCACGTTTGAGAGAGCATTATCAGAAGAAAGCGGTCCCGGCGCTGACCCAGGAATTCGGGTACAAGAACGTCATGGCGGTGCCCCGGATCGACAAAATCTCCATCAACATCGGGCTCGGCGAAGCCACCCAGAACGCCAAGCTGATGGACGGGGCGGTCGCCGAGCTGGCGCAAATCGCCGGCCAGAAGCCGGTGATCACCAAGGCGACCAAATCGATTGCCGCGTTCAAGCTGCGAGAAGGCATGTCGATCGGCTGCATGGTGACCCTGAGGGGCGACCGCATGTACGAGTTTTTCGACCGGCTGGTGAACGTGGCGCTGCCCCGCGTGCGCGACTTCCGCGGCGTGTCGACGAAGAGCTTCGACGGAAGGGGCAACTACACGCTGGGGATCAAAGACCAGTTGATCTTCCCGGAAATCGACTACTCCAAGGTGGATAAGACCAAGGGGATGAACATTTCCATCACCACCACGGCGCGGACCGACGCGGAAGGCGTGGCGCTGTTGCGTCATATGGGGATGCCGTTCCGGCAATAGAGGAGAGACCGAAAGAACATGGCCACTACCGCCAAAATTGCGAAAGACATAAAACTGGACGCGGCCCGGAAGGCCAAGACGCCCAAGCTCCGATGCCGGCACCGCAACCGCTGCTGGCGCTGCGGGCGCCCGCGCGCCTTTCTGCGCAAATTCGGCATTTGCCGCCTGTGTTTCCGCCAGCTCGCGCTGAACGGCGAGATTCCGGGAGTGATCAAGGCGAGCTGGTAAAGGAGGACTATGACGAGCGATCCCATTGCCGACATGCTGACTCGCGTACGCAACGCGATCCAGGCGCGCCACCCGAAGGTGGACGTGCCGGCCTCCCGGCTGAAAGCGGAAATCGCGCGCATTCTGAAGGAAGAAGGCTACATTGCCAACTTCAAGGTGGCGGAAGAAGGCGCGAAGAAAACCATCAAGATCTACCTGAAATACGGCGTCAACAACTCGCCGGTGATTTCCGAGATCCACCGCGTCTCGCGTCCGGGCTGCCGCGTGTACGTGGGACAGACGGAGATCCCGCGGGTATTGGGCGGCATGGGAATCAACATCCTGACCACCCCGCGCGGCGTCATGACCGGCCGGGACGCTCACAAGGAGCACCTCGGCGGGGAGATCCTCTGCCGCGTGTGGTAGCGAGGTACTGAGATTATGTCGAGAATTGGTAAGAAGCCGATCCCGCTGCCGAGCGGCGTGAAAGTCCAGATCGGCGGGCAACTGGAAGTGACGGGTCCCAAGGGCAAGCTGATGGTGCCGATTCCAAAAGGGATCAGCATCGAGCAGGCCGGCGGGAAGCTGGAGGTGAAGCGCGCCTCCGACGAGCACGCGGCGCTGCACGGCCTGACGCGCGCGCTGGCGGCCAACGCCGTCCAGGGCGTTTCCGCCGGGTTCATCAGAGAACTGGACATCCACGGTGTCGGGTACCGCGCCGACATCAAGGGGAAGGTGGCGACGTTCACCCTGGGCTATTCGCACCCCATCGAGGTTCTGTTGCCGCCGGGCGTGGATCTGAAGGTGGACCCGCCCAAATCGAGCGGCCAGCCTTTCCACCTGACGCTGAGCGGCTACGACCGGCAGATGCTGGGGCAGGTGGCGGCGAATATTCGCGCGCTTCGCAAGCCGGATCCTTACAAGAACAAGGGCGTCCGCTACACCGGCGAAGCGCTGCGCAAGAAGGTCGGTAAGACCGCGGCGGGGGCCAAATGATTCGTCAGATCGAGAAGAAAGAGATCCGCAGGACCATCCACGAGCGCATCCGGCGCAAGCTGCGCGGAAGCGCCGCGCGGCCGCGCCTGGCGGTGTTCCGCAGCGTGGCGCACATCTACGCGCAGGTCATCGACGATGCCGAGGGCAAGACGCTGGTGTCGGCGTCCTCGGTGGACAAAGGCGGCAAAGGGGTACCCTCTGGGTCCGGCGGCAACATGGCGGCGGCCAAGGCGATCGGCAAACTGGTGGCCGAGCGGGCCAAGGAAAAGGGCATTACCAAAGTGGTTTTCGACCGCGGCGGCTATCAATATCACGGGCGTGTAAAGGCGCTCGCCGACGCGGCGCGCGCGGCGGGACTGGAGTTCTGATTCATGGCAACGTCGGCAAAACGCATCGATCCGGCCTCGCTCAACCTCAAGGAGCAGGTGGTTTCCATCAACCGCGTCACCAAGGTGGTGAAGGGCGGCAAGAACCTGAGCTTTTCGGCGCTGGTGGTGATCGGCGATCCCTCGGCGAAAGTGGTGGGCTGGGGCGTGGGCAAGGCCAAGGAAGTGCCTTCCGCGATCCGCAAGGGAATCGAAGCCGGCAAGAAGAACCTGCGCAAGATCCACGTGCTGGAGACCACGATTCCGCACCAGGTGCTGGGTAAATTCGCCAGCTCGCTGGTGCTGCTGAAGCCGGCCCCCGAAGGCACCGGAGTGATCGCCGGCGGCGCGGTGCGCGCGGTGATCACGGCCTGCGGCATCCCCAACGTGCTCACCAAGTCGATTGGGCGCCGCAACCCGCACAACGTGGTGAAGGCCACCATCGTGGCGCTGGAATCGTTGCGCGACAGGAACGCCGTGGCCGAAATGCGCGGCCTGGCGGTGGAGAAGCTCTAATGCGAGGCAAGATCCGAATTAAACTGGTGCACAGCCCCATCTGCACTCCGGAAAAGCACAGGAGAATCGTGAAGGGCTTGGGATTGCGGAAGGTCAACCAGGTGGTGGAGCGGCCGGATACGCCCGGCTTCCGCGGCATGGTGAAGAAGATTCCGCATCTGCTGGAAGTAGTGGACTAGGGGAGATAGACAATGAACCTCAGCGGATTGAGACCGCCCGCCGGACAGAAGAAGGCCCGCAAGCGCATCGGCCGCGGCATGGGCTCGGGACACGGCAAGACCGCCACGCGCGGCTCGAAGGGACAGCGCGCCGGTACGGGGTTCGGCCAGAAGCGCGGATTCGAGGGCGGCCAGATGCCGCTCCACCGCCGGCTGCCCAAGCGCGGATTCACGAACATTTTCAAGAAGCACTACGCCATTGTCAACGTCGGAAAGCTGGAGAAGCTGGAAGGCGATGCGTTCAACGCCGACCGCCTGTTCGAGTTGGGCGTCATCAAGAAGCTGGGTGACGGGCTCAAGATCCTCGGCACCGGGGAGTTGACGCGCAAGATTACGGTGGAGGCCCACCAGTTTTCGAAGTCGGCGGTGGAGAAGATCCAGAAGGCCGGTGGAGCGGCCAAGGCGATCGGCGCCAGCGAGTGAGCGCCGGGAATCGAAGGGTACGATGACCAAGTTCCTAGAAGCGTTCGCGAACATTTTTCGCGTACCAGATCTTCGCAAGCGGCTCTTGTTCACGCTGGCGTTGCTGGCGGTGTATCGCCTGGGCGGTCACATTCCGACGCCCGGCATCAACATCACGCGATGGGAGGAGTTTTTCAGCTCCGCGGCGGGTTCGATCTTCGGCTTCTTCGACTTGTTCGCCGGCGGCAATATCCGCCGCCTCACGATCTTCGCCCTGGGCATCATGCCGTACATCACGGCGTCGATCATTCTGCAGTTGCTGACGGTGGTGATCCCCACTCTCGAAAAGCTCTCCAAGGAAGGCGAGTTGGGCCGCCGCAAGATCACGCAGTGGACCCGCTACCTGACGATCGTCCTTTCGGTGCTCCAGTCGTTCGGCATCGCGGAGGGCCTGCAGACGATGCAGCAAGGGATTGTGATCAGCCCGGGCATCGGGTTCGTGGCGCTGACAGTGATGTCGCTGACCACCGGAACGGCGTTCATCATGTGGCTGGGCGAGCAGATCAGCGAGCGCGGCGTGGGCAACGGCATGTCTCTCATCATCTTCACCGGCATTGTGGTGGGGCTGCCGAGGGCCATTCAGAATCTCTATGTCAACACCTTCGTGACGCACGAATGGAGCGCGCTCCAGTTGATCGTGGTGCTGGTCATGATGACGGCGGTGGTGGCGTTCATCGTGCTGGTGGAGCGCGGCGAGCGGCGCATCCCGGTGCAGTACGCCAAGCGCGTGGTGGGCCGGCGGGTGATGGGCGGGCAGTCCACGCACATGCCGCTCAAGGTGAACGCGGGCGGCGTGATCCCGGTGATCTTCGCCTCCTCGATCCTGGCCTTCCCGGCGACCATCGCGGCATTGCCCTGGGTGAAGAGCGTCGGCTGGCTGTCGGCCACGCTGAAGAGCATCCAGCACGGCGAGCCGCTGTATTACGTGCTTTTCGTGGCGGGCATCATTTTCTTCTGTTTCTTTTACGTTTCGATCATTTTTAATCCCAACGAAGCGGCCGACAACATGCGCAAGTACGGCGGCTTCATCCCGGGCATTCGTCCGGGGCGCAACACGGCCGACTACATGAACACCATCCTGACGAAGATCACGGTGGTGGGCGGCGTTTACCTTTCGATCCTCTGCCTGATTCCGGATATCATGATTTCGGGCATCAAGCTGAACCACCTGCCGCTGCTGGGCAACTGGATCGACCGGGTGTGTCCGCGGTTCCTGCTGGAAGGCCTGAACGTGCAGTTTTATTTCGGCGGCACTTCGCTGCTGATCGTGGTGGGCGTCGCCATGGACACCATCAACCAGATCGAGGCGCAGCTCATCATGCGCCATTATGAGGGATTCGTTCCGAGGTCGGGCCGTATTCGGGGCCGGCGGAGCACGTTTTGAGCGGCCTAAAGTGGTGATTTACCTGACGGTCGATTACAATGATAGTATTGCCCGTTTGACCGGACGCCGGCAGTGTCTTCGCCGCCGGGTTCTGTATGACATCGTCTCCCATCCTCCCCAGGCGGATGGTTTGTGCGATGCGGGTGCGGGCCGATGATCGTTCGGAAGACCGCCGCCGAACTGGAGAAGATGCGGCGCAGCGGGCTGTTGGTGTGGCGGATTTTGCAGAAGATGCGGGAGCTGGCCGTGGAAGGCGCCAGCACCTGGGACCTGGAAGTGGCAGCCGCCCGGATGATCGACGATGCCGGCGCCAAGCCCGCTTTCAAGGGTTATTATGTGCCGGCGGCGGGTGAGGCGTTCAGGTTTGTGTTGTGCACTTCGGTGAACGAGGAGATCGTCCACGGGATGCCGAATCCGAAACGGCTCCTCAAGAAAGGCGACATCGTTTCGATCGACACCGGGGTGAAGCTGGACGGGTACTATGGCGATTCGGCCATCACCGTCCCGATCGGCGAGGTAAGCGAGAACACCGGCAAGCTCCTGCGGGTGACCGAGGAAGCCCTGGAACTGGCCATCGATCGGGTGCGGGCGGGCAACCGGCTTTTTGACGTGTGCGGCACGGTGGAGCGGCACGTCAAGGCCAACGGTTTTTCGATTGTGCGGGAGTATGTGGGCCATGGCATCGGCACGCAGCTCCACGAGGAGCCGCAGGTCCCCAACTATGTGGACCGCAGGAATGACAACCCGCGGCTGAAGGAAGGCATGGTACTGGCGGTGGAGCCGATGGTCAACGCGGGGCGGCCGGAATCGGTGGTTCGGAAGGACCGGTGGACCGCGGTAACGAAAGACGGCTCCTATTCGGCGCACTTCGAGCACTGCATCGCGGTGACGGAGAACGGGCCGTGGGTGCTGACGAGACCGTGAAGGTTGAGGCCACGGTGGTCGAAGAGCGGCCATCGGCGATTTATGCGGTGAAGCTGGAGAACCAGCGGCAGGTTTTGGCCCACGTGGTGGGCGCGGTGAAACGGAATTTTGTAAGGCTGGTACCGGGCGACAGGGTCGAGGTGGAGTTAGCGCCTCACGATCCGACGCGTGGCAGGATCACGCGGAAGATAGCGTCGAGCGGCGGTCCGAGGAAAGAACATGAAGGTGCGAGCGTCGGTAAAGAAGATTTGCGATAAATGCAAGGTGATCCATCGCGAGGGCGTGGTGCGGGTCATCTGCGTGAACCCCAAGCATAAACAGAGGCAGGGGTAAGGAGAGAGACCTATGGCGCGTATTGCCGGTGTGGATCTGCCGTCCGCGAAGAGGGCCGAGATCGGGCTTACCTATATTTACGGCGTTGGCCGCACCCGTTCCCGCTCGCTCCTGTTCCGGGCCGGCATCGAATTCGACAAGAAGGTTCGCGACCTGACCGAGGATGAGGTCAACCGCGTCCGCCAGATTTTGGAAGAGGAAGGCGCCGTGGAAGGCGACCTCCGCAAGGAAGTCTCGATGAACATCAAGCGTCACATCGAGATGGGCTCGTACCGGGGGCAGCGGCACCGCCGCGGGTTGCCGGTGCGGGGCCAACGGACGCATACGAATGCCCGCACGCGCAAAGGACCGCGCCGCGGAACCGTTGCCAACAGGAAGAAGGCGACCTCGAAGACATAGAGGCTTGGCAGGCTGAAGCCTGCCCCACCAAGACGTAGGAATAGGGTAAGATCCAGCAGAGGCGTATGGCGAAAGCACCAGTAAAAACAGGCAAGAAGAAGAGCTTCAAGAAAAAGGAGAAGCGCGTCGTCCATACGGGCATCGTGCATATCCAGGCCACCTTCAACAACACCATCGTGACCATCGCGGACCTGGAGGGGAACACCATCTCCTGGTCGAGCGCGGGTTCGCTGGGCTTCCGCGGGTCGCGCAAAGGGACGCCGTTCGCCGCGCAGCAGGCGGCTCTGACGGCGGCCAACAAGGCTGGCGAGAGCGGGTTGCGGACGGTGGAGGTGCGGGTCAGCGGACCGGGATCGGGGCGGGAATCGGCGGTGCGCGCGCTATCCACGGCGGGCATCGAGGTTCGCTCGATTAAAGATGTGACGCCCATGCCGCACAACGGCTGCCGTCCTCCGAAGAAGCGCAGAGTATAGAGATGAGCAAGCGGGAAGAAGGCCTGGGCGCCCTCTGGGCACGGTCGTAAACCGCACCTGAAAAGACAGGTAAGGAGAGCAACTTGGCAAGATACATCGGCCCGGTTTGCCGGCAATGCCGGCGCGAGGGCATGAAACTCTATCTCAAAGGGGAGCGCTGCCACAGCGAGAAGTGCGCCATCGAGAAGCGCAATTTCATCCCTGGGCAGCACGGCAAGGAACGAGCGAAGAAGATCGTCGGCTATGGTCTGCAACTCCGCGAAAAGCAGAAGGTGCGGCGCGTGTACGGCGTGCTGGAAGCGCAGTTCCGCGGCACTTTCGAAAAGGCCGCTTTGGCCAAGGGCATCACCGGCGAAAACCTGATGTCCGCGCTGGAACGCCGCCTCGACAGCGTCATCTACCGCATGGGCTTCGGCACCAGCCGCGCCCAGGCCCGCCAGATCGTCCGCCACGGCCATATCGATGTCAACGGGCGCAAATGCGATATTCCGTCGGCCCAGGTGAAGGTGGGCGACGTGGTGGCGGTTCGCGAAACCAGCAAGAACAATCCGGCCATTCTGGCCGCGCGCGATGCCACGGCTCACGCGCCGGCGCCGAACTGGATTGATGTGGATCGGGATAGTTTGAAGGGTCGCATTCAGAGCTTGCCCAAGCGCGAGGACCTGGTGCAGATCCAGTTGAACGAGCAGCTCATCGTCGAGTTGTACTCGAAGTAGAGAGGATTCTATGTTCAAGGGCTTCCAGAAACCCAAACGATTGGTCGCCAATACCGAGAGCCTTACGGACCGGTATGGCATGTTTACGGCGCAGCCTTTCCAGCGCGGGTTTGGCACCACTATCGGCAACAGCCTGCGCCGCGTGTTGCTGAGTTCGATTGAAGGCGCCGCCATCACCGCCGTCCGCATCGAGGGCGTGGAGCACGAATTCAGCCCGATACCGGGCGTGGTGGAGGACGCCACCGACATCATCCTGAACCTGAAGCAGATTCCGTTCAAGATCATGAGCGAGGGCGTCAAGACCGTGCGCCTCGACGTGGAAAGCCCCGGCGACGTGCGCAGCGCCCAGATCGAGACCGACGCCGAGGTCGAAGTGCTGGATCGGGACGTGCACATCGCCACCGTCAGCGAGGGCGGCAAGCTGCATATCGAGATGCGGCTGAGAGGCGGCCGCGGCTACGTCAGCGCGGACAAGAACTTCGACGACGATCTGGCCCTCGGCTACATCCCCATCGATTCGGTCCACTCGCCCGTGCGCAAGGTGAACTTCTCGGTGGAGGCCGCGCGCCTGGGCCAGATGACGGACTACGACAAGCTGACCCTGGAAGTGTGGACCAACGGAGCCGTTTCGCCGCAGGACGCCATCGGCTACGCCGCGAAACTGCTGAAAGATCACATGTCGATCTTCATCAACTTCGAGGAAGTGGCGGAGCAGGCCGAAGAGATATCCGAGCGCGGGCTCGACAAGATGGGCGAAATCCTGAACCGCTCCGTGGAAGAGCTGGAGCTGAGCGTTCGGTCGTACAACTGCCTCAAGAACGCCAATATCCAGACCATCGGCGAGTTGGTGCAAAAGACCGAAGCCGAAATGCTGCGCACCAAGAATTTCGGCCGCAAGTCGCTCAACGAGATCAAGGAGATTCTGGCGAACATGGGTCTGTCCCTGGGAATGCGCATCGATCCGCATGGCCGCCTGGTGGCTCCGCCGCCGCAGTCCAATACCGGAATGGATGCCCCTCTCGAGGAGGATGGCCAGCAGGAGCCGGCCGGGGAATAGCTCATGAGACACAAGGTTGCCGGATTCAAACTCAAACGGGACACGGGCGCCCGCGATTCGCTGCTGCGCAATCTCGCCACCAGCGTAATCCTGGAGGAGCGCATCATCACCACGGTCCCCAAGGCCAAGGCCGTGCGCCCGCTGGTGGAGAAGATGATCACGCTGGCGAAGCGGGACACGCTGCATACGCGCCGGCAAGCCGCGGCGGTGCTGCGCACGCCGGCCTCGGTGAAGAAGTTGTTCGATACTTTGGGAACCCGCTTCGGCCAGCGTCCCGGCGGCTACACCCGCATCACGCGTCTGGGCCCGCGCAAGGGCGACGGCGCGGAGCAGGCCATGGTCGAGCTGGTGGGTTCCGAGCTGGTCAAGCGCGCCGCCGACCGCGCCAAGCGCCGCGAGGAGCGGCTCAAGGCCCGGCAGGAAGGCCGCGAGCCGGAAGAGGAAAAAGAGGAATAGGGGCCGGGGATGCGGCACGCACGCGGCGTGTCCGGCCGGCGCGCAGGGGATCTGCCGAGTATTTCCGGCATCCCAGGATCACTTGGAGGATCGTCCTGGGGCGCCTCTGGAATCACGTCGCCGCTATTAGCGACGAGGAGGTTCTGGGATTCGTGCAGGTTCGGTAGTGGAAGCGGAGCCAGGCACCCGGCGCGCGCCCCCGACTCAGCCGCGGCCGGCCGGCGCTAGACCGCCACGGCTTCGCGCGCCGGGATACCCTCCACCCCAACCAGATCCACCGCTTACGTTCGCGGCTGGAAGCGAAAAAGGGGGGAGGCGAATCGCCGCCCGGACGGCTGGAATTCCATGGCGTAGACCTCGGATCCAGTCCCGGTTTCGGCGTGGGAGTGGCCAAGAATCCGGCGAGAATACAGAACCGCGCCCGGTTCCAGCGTGACGGCAGAACCGGCGGCCACGTCCCACGCGGCTAATGGACGGCTAACTTCCCGTATCACCTAATCCCCGCTACACCGGAGTGTGTCCGGCGGCGGCACTCACCCGTAAGGTTCGTTTGCCGGGTCTGAGCCCGGCTGCATGGTTTCACTTTAACTCCAGGCAATCGAGCGGAGAGTGTATCTTTTGGACAGTCGCCGGTGGCAAGGGGATGCCCGCTAGGCCCGGCGCTACGAGCTAAAGTTGGTCTTCGTATTGTTCAAACGCCACGCGCACCAGTTGGCCCCGCGTCCGCACCCCGGTTTTTTGAAACAGGCCCTGCAAAATGGCTTTCACGTAGCTTTCGGAAATCTGCAATCGCCAGGCAATCTCCTTGTTGGAGAGCCCCTCGAGCACGAAATGCAAAACCTTGCGCTGCCGGTCGTTGAATACCGGCGGGTTGGATTGCCCGGCCGCGGCGGCCTCGTCTTCCAGCCGGGTGAACGAGCTGTCGAGCCACGTTCCACCGGAGGCCACAGTGTGGATGGCCTGGCTTAACTCCTTCAGCGGTCCCTGTTTCAGGAAGATGCCGGCGACGCCCTGCCGCAACAGGCGCCGCGCTTCGGTGTCGCTCACCCAGGCGGTCACCACCAGCACGCGGCCTTCGAAACCGATCTGCCGCGCGGCGGGCAGGAACTGGGATGCGCGCTCGCTGCCCAGGTCGTGATCCAGCAGCACGAGATCGAATGGGCGCTGCGCGAGCAGTTCGAGCGCCTCCCGGATGCTGGCGCAGTGCTCGATTTCGAGCAGCGATTCCTCCGCGAGAACGCGCGATACGCTCTCCCGGAAGAGAGCATGATCGTCCACCAGAAGCGCCCGGATCTGTGGTCGATTCCGCTCCATCACCCTTCCACCACATTTTCCGCCGGCCAGAGCTCCACGGCGAAACAGCTCCCGGTCTTCTCCGGTTCGTAGCGCAGGCCTCCGCCGTGAGACCGCAGGATGGCCCGCGAGATGTACAAGCCCAGGCCATGGGAGTGCGCGCCCGGCTGGAAGGGCCGGAACAGCTCTTCGGGATGGGCCACGCCGGGACCGGTGTCGCGGAAGCGGACCACCACCAGGTCTTTCTCGAGCGTCGCCGAGATGCGCATCTCGCGGCGCTCGCAATTCTCGAGCGCACGCTGGCTGTTGCGGGCCAGGTTCACGAACACCTGCAAGAGGCTGTGATGGTCGGCCTGCACCAACGGCAGACTGCCGCTCACTTCCCACGCCACCTGGACGCCGGCTTCGCGCAGCGCAGGCTCCATCACGATGCGGGTCTCATCCAGCACGGTGCCCAGGTCCGCGACCACCGCTTCACGGTCGGAAGCCACACGCAAGCCGGAGGAGGCGATCTTCTCCAATCCGCAAATGAGGGTTCCCAGCACCTGGTACTGCTCGTTCCCCGCCACGTCTCCGATGGTTTCGAGGGCCGAGTGCGCCGCGGCCGCCGCCGAAGCCAGGTTGCGGATCTCGTGCGAGATGGCGCCGATGAGCACGCGCGAGGTGGCCATCATGGAATCCAGACCGGCCCCTTCGCGGTCGCGCAGGTTTTCGGAGGCGTCCCACACCACCGCGGCCAATCCGGGACCGCCCGAGGTGCGGTATGTCGAAAGCCAGACGTGCGCCAGGAAGACCTCGCCATTGCGGCGCTGCCCTTTGCACTCGACGTTCGTGCGAATGTTGGCGCCGGAGCGGTGGCTGTGCAACATGCGGCAGAGGATGGGAAGATACGGCTCGAACGTCCTCGCCCTGCAGCGGCTCCTTCTCGAAGCCCAGCAGTTGCCGCGCGGATTCGTTCGCCAGCAGCACGCGTCCGGTGCGATCGAGCGTGAGAATCGCCAGCGGGCTGGTCTCGATCAGCATGCGGACCTGGAGCTCCGTCTCCTGGCGAAACCGGATTTGCTCCTCGCGTGCCGCCAGATGCTCGGAGAGCAGCCTCCGGCGCCGATTGAGCTCCGCGAAGAAGAACCCGGTCATGGCGAACCCGGCCACCGAAACCGACAGCCTCCCGTACGATCCCGGCACCCACCGGAGAGGATTGAAGGCATGCCATAGGGAGGGCCCGACCGTCATTGGGGCCCCCTGTAAAGGATCAAAAACCTCCCTCAGATAACCGCACAGGACCGCCATGACGAGGATCTGTGCGCCATTCAGCGCCGCGGCGGACAGCAGGACGGGAACCAGGTATAAGAAGCCGATCGACGAACCGGGCGACAGCCAATCCACCCAGGCGATCAACCCGATCTGCACAATGGCGATGGCGCATACCATGAGCCGGTTGGATTCGGCGTAGGCCAGAAACTTGTCGAGCCTGGACATGTCTGCCCGACTTTCGCATACCGGGTGGGCATCCGGCAACTATCTTTCGGAGCATGGTTGACAGGCGGAAGCGCCTGTCCCACCTTGTGGGGCAGGCGCTTCCGCCTGCCAACCGATTTCTTCACTGCTCAGTCCACTCTCACCTTTCCCGAGAAGCTGCGGTAGGTGTAGACGAAGTAGCTGGTGGCGAGCAGCATGCCGGGAATGAACCAGATCAGCCCGACCTTGAGGCCGTAGAGGGGCGCCGCGGCGTTCGAAACCGTCAGCGACAGCGCGGGATTGCTGTTCGATGGAAGCACGTAGGGATACACACCGAAGGCGGCGCTGGTGAGCAGGCCGATGATCGACAGGCTGGAGCTGAGGAATGCGGCCAGTTCCCGGCGGCGGCTGTTCATGAGCGGGATGCCCACCAGGCCCGCCAGCGCCAGAATCGGAAATGCGCAGCCCCAGGGGTGCGCCTCAAAACTGGCCTGCAAGCGCGGCTGGATTTGGAAGCTCACAATTGTGATCAGGATGACGAACACCGCCAGGCCCCACCAGGCGCGGGCGGCGGTGCGGCGCGCGCGAAGTTCGAGGTCTCCCCCGGTCTTCAACGCGATCCACAGCGCTCCGTGAACCACGAGCATGGCCAGCGCGGCTAGGGCTACCAGGACGGTGTACCAATCCAGGATGCCACCGGCGTTCTTGCCGGTCGAGAAATCGGTCCACAGGGGCAGGAAAAAGGTGCCGGCCCGGTCGAGCGGAACGCCGCGAACCACGTTGCCGAGAGCGGCGCCGAAAAAGATGGCCAGCAGCGCGCTGGCGAGCGAGAACACGGTGTCCCACAACGGCTGCCAGACCAGGCTTTGAACGTGCTCGCGGAACTCGATGGCGATGCCGCGCAGGATCAACAGCCACAACACGATCATCAACGGCAGGTAAAATCCGCTGAAGCTCGAAGCGTAGAGCGCGGGGAAAGCGAAATACAGCGTGCCGCCGCCGGCCAGCAGCCAGACTTCGTTGCCATCCCAAACCGGTCCGATGGAACGAAGGACGGCGCGGCGCTCCTCGTCCGTGCGCGCCACGAAAAGGTGGACGGCGCCGGCGCCGAGATCGAAGCCATCGAGGACCACGTACATCGCGATCATGACGGCGACCAGGCAGAACCAGACGGTTTCCATGACAGAGCCTCAGATAGTGGGCCCGAGCGGCTCCTCCGGCCGCTCCGGACCCGTTTCGATTTCGCGATAAACCAGGAAGAGAAAGAGAATAGCGAGGATGGTGTAAATCCCCATGAAGCCAATCAGCGTGAACAGGGCGTTGCCGGCGGAGATGTGCGGGGAGGAACCCTCCAGCGTGCGCATGATTCCGTAAACCAGCCACGGCTGGCGTCCCACTTCGGCGGTGATCCATCCGGCCGTGTTGGCGATGTAGGGGAACGGCGCCATCAGCATGATCATCCACAGCACCGGCCGGGAGCCGTAGAGCGCGCCGCGCCAGAGGTTGAGCGAGGCCAGCGCCATCACCGCGATGAAGATGGTCCCCAGCCCCACCATGATGTGATAGCTGTAATACAGCAGCGGAATGTTGTCCGGCCAGCGATCGGGCGGGAATGCATCGAGGCCCTTCACCTCCGCCGTCCAGCGCCGATAGGTGAGGAAGCTCAGCGCGTTGGGAACCGCGAGCGGGTTGTCGAGGCGCCGGTTATCGAGGTCCGGCTGGCCGACGATGACCAGCGGAGCGCCCCATTCGGTGTGAAACAGGCCTTCCATGGCGGCCAGCGTCGCGGGCTGATCGGAGACGATGTTGTGGACCTGTCCATCGCCGGTGGGGAAGGCCATCAGGACGGTGGAGACGATGCCCGCGATCACGCCCAGGCGGACGAATGTGCGGCCGGATTCCTCATGCCGGCGCGTGAGCAGATAGAACGCGCCCACCGAGGCCATGACGAAGCTGGCGGTGACCACCGATCCGATCATGTTGTGCAGGTACTGCCAGAACAGCCATGGATTCAGCAGCAGGCCCCACAAACTGCTGAGCAGAATCTCGCCACGGCCGCCGATCCGGTAGCCGGTGGGATGCTGCATCCAGGCGTCGGTGGCGACGATGAAGAAGCCGGAGAGCCACGCGCCGGCAAACACCAGGAAGGCGGAGACCCAGTGGGCCTTCGGCCCGAGGCGCTTCTCTCCGTAGAGGAATGCGCCGAGGAAGCTGGATTCCAGGAAGAACGAAAACACGCCTTCCATCGCCAGGGTCTGTCCGATGACGCCTCCGGCCGCTTTGGAGAAGCGCGCCCAGTTGGTCCCGAACTGAAACTCCATGGGGATGCCGGTGACCACGCCCATGGCGAAATTGACCGCAAATATTTTGGCCCAGAAACGGGCCGCGCGGTTGTAGTGCTCATTGCCGGTACGCAGGGCCATGGTCTTGAGCACCAGGATCAATAGCGCCAGCCCCATGGTCAACTGCGGAAAGAGGTAGTGAAAGGTGACGGTGAAAGCGAAATGCAGACGGTGAACGGTTAGAGCGTCCATGGAACTGAATATGGTAGCGCGGCACGAGGCGGAAGGGGGTGTTTCGCCTAGCTCGCCAATGGTTGTTCGAGGCTGCCGCTCAAATACTCGAGAATCTCCTGCTCGCGCTGCTGGACCTCGAGGAGGATTGGTTCAGAGAGCCGCAAGTAATCCTTCGCCGAATGAACTTTGCGAGCTTCCAGCAGGATTCTCCTCAGGTTGGCTACGCACTGCTGCGCAAGCAGCACTTGATCGTCGGTTTGGATCACACAAGCTCCAGTTCCACAATACCGCGTTTTCGAAAGGTCCGGGACGTCTGATAGGTTTCCAGCCAGATCTGGAGGACTTCCTCGCCAATGGAAACTCGCGCCCAAAAAACGTCGGATTCGAATCGGAGCCTGGCCCGGGTGGAATCGAAAACCTCGCGCAACGGCGGGGCAATCCGCTCAACTTCAAAATCCTCATCCATGATCAGCAGGATATCGAGATCCCTGGGCGCCGGCTTCGTCGTAACGAAGCTGCCCCAGACGAAGACACGGCGCAGTTTGCCAGTCTTCGCAGCGAGCTCTACCAGAGCCTGCAATCGCCCAAACAGCCATACCCGTCTCGCGGTTGCCAGACCGAAACGCGACTGTAGCTCGTGCCAGCCGGCGGCGTGTACTCCGCTGGGCAGGTCGCCTTCAGAACTGAACTCGGGCAGCATGGTCACACGATATCAGACGGTGTGCCAGTCAGCGACGGATCTGTGTCACCTTCTCAGAAAAGATCTCGCTCTCTTGCGTCCTTGGGGCGTCGCTTGAGAACTTCGCGGCCATGATCGGTTATACGATACGATTCAGGCCTAGCCGAAAGAATCGCTTTGTGGAATACAAGTCGGTTGAAGGCGAGCGCCACCTTGTTGATGAAGACTGTCACGTTGTGCCCGGCCCTTTTCAGGGACAATTGTTCGGCCGTAAGTGGGAATTCAACCAGTATGCGCCGGCGGATTTCTTCGGTCGAATGATCCTCACCGTCGGCAAGAATCCGCAAGACTGGGGACAAGAATTCGGGGAAGGAGTAGGGAAAGTCCGTTACGGGCGTCGCCATTCTAACATGGTAGCTGAGGTTCGTCTGCCTTAGCGGCGACCGGCGATCATCTGGAGTTCCGCCACCGTGATCAGGCGGCGCGCTCCATCCGGGAAGATTGAGAGCCATTGGCTTCGAGTGTAAGGAATTGAGTAATTCCAGGCGCCGACTGGCCGATCAAAGGGCCGCTTCGCGTTCCAGATGAATGTGTCCATGCCTGCGTCGATTGCAGTTCCCGATCGAGCAATCTTCTTTCGGCCACCGGCCGCCTCCGTGATACTCCACGCTATGCGAACCGCCGCCATTCCGTCCGAGGGAAGAAAATTCCGACCTGCTACTTCGCGAAATTCAGCGACGTCATGCAGGTACGCGATGAAGCCGCCGTATGAAACTCCAGCCGCGTCCCCCCGGTTTGACAATTCCGCGAGGTAGGTGAAGAGGCGAACGCCACGCTCCACGCCTTGATCGTTCGGCGCCAAATTACCGCTTGACTTGGTCGCTGTCGTCGGCAGGGGCTGAGGATTTGGAGCGATGGAAACGGCTTCGCGGATGACAGCCGAGCGCCCCAGGTCTAAGTTGGGCGCGGCGTCCCAAATAATTCCCTCAGCGCGATGCGCGGGAATTTCATTTCGGGCGACAATCGTTCTGGCTGGAAGGCCCATGGGCACAGTTTTGCAGGGCCCTCCGAGCAGCCCCGCCGCAGGAAGGGCTGCAACAAGGGCCTGTAGGTCGTCGTGTTCCGATTGATCGCGAGTACAGCGCGGAGCGATGTCCGGAAGTTCAAAGACTTCCCGCAGGTCTCTGGCGAACTGTTGTATCGTCGGTATATCAATGTGGTGTCCGGGAAGTGGCTTCAGTCCCGCTTGGCGCCAGGTTGACGTGGGAAAGCATTCCAGGATGTAGAACTTCCCATCGGGCGGCGCAGCCAGAACCTGGCTTTCCGGGCTATTCGCGAGGATAGCACGCTGCGACCCTAAGAGCCGGTCGAAAACCTCAATGGAGCACTGAATCCACCGAATCCATGTTTGCGGCTTCGCGACGCCAAATGTTCCAGTCCTACCAGGAGTCTTCGTCAACTTCTCGCATTCGCGGCCGACGAAACTGCCGGGCGTGACTGGATCTCGCCATCCCTGGGGACCGTCCAAGCTGATTGCGCAGATATTGTTTTTCAAGGCGAAACCAACGATCGCGTCGGCTATTGTGCCAGCATTGCAGGTCCAGTCCGGCCAGGCGATTGCGCCACTAATACAGCAAGTCCACCGTGCCTCATCAAACGAAAGGAGGGCTGAGCCTAGGGTGTGCCAACTAGCTCCCAGATCGACGCCAAGAACACTTCTCATCCTGATTTCCTTTTGCTGGGCACAGTATAGCAAACCCAGCCAAAACATCGCGGCCCAGAGGGCGCCCCGCATCGGAGACCTGGTCCGTCTGCGCCACACTACGCCACTTCCACCAGCCGGACTTCGGGCTCGGCCACGTCGATGCCCAGGCCGGGGGCGGTGGGCACCGTGTAATGGCCATTGCGGAACGCCACGGGCGAGGTGGAGTACTCGCCGGCCGTCTCCACCAGGCCCGGCGTGTGGGGCACCATGCGGCAATTGGGCGTGGCGGCGGCGAACTGCAAAGTGGCGAAGAGCAGCGGGCCCAGGGCGGGCGCGAGATGCGGCACTACCTCCAGGCCGGCGCGTTCGGCGGCGCGCGCGATGCGCAGCGCTTCGGTGATGCCGCAGCGGCCCAGGTCGGGCTGCACGATGCGCATGGCGCCGGCGCGGAAAAACGGCGCCATCTCAACATGCGTGCGGTAACTCTCGCCGATGGCCAGCGGAGTCCGGATACGGGCGGCGAGTGCCGCATGAGGCGCCGCGTCTTGGGGCGGAAATGGGCACTCCAGCCAGAGCGCACCGCGGCGGTCCAGCTCCGCGCCGAACGCCGGAGCGGTCTTCGGATCGAGCCGCCACTGCGCGTCCACCGCTATGTTCTCCGCGCCGCAGATGGCGGCCAGCTCGTCGTAGCACTCGAAGAGCTCGCGCTGGCTGGCGTTATGGAAGATCTTGAATCGGCGGCAGCCCGCTGCCCGGCAGGTGCGCGCGTGTTCGTGCCGCTCGGCGCGGGTGTCGCCCGCCAGATAGTTGACGTAGCAAGCCAGCCGCGTCTTGGCGGCGCGGCCGGAAATCAAAGCGGCGATGGGGGTGCGATGGATCTTGCCGGCCAGGTCCCACAGAGCGATATCGACGGCGGCGATGGCGTCGAGCATGAAGCCGCCGGTCTGGCCGCTCACGCGCATTTGGTTGTACATGGCGTCCCGGAGAGTTTCAATCTCCAGGCCGGTGCCGCCGAATTGTTTTCCTTTGAGCGCCGGTTTCAAAATGGAATGAATGATAGCGCCGGCGACTTCGGGGGCGGCGAGAGCCTGCGATTCGCCCCAGCCCGTCAGGCCGGAATCCGTGGTGACGCGCGCCAGCAAGGTTTCCAGGCGGTCGGCGCCGCTCCAGTTTCGCGGGATCCGAATGATGAGCGCTTCCAGAGAGACGATTTTCATGCCGGTCCTCTACCCCCGGTTTTAGCACTTGGCGCGGACGAGTGGGAAACGCCACCGCCTGGGGCAGCTTGGCAAACTGCGCGCCGGTTGGCAACCGGCGCAACTGGCGGGTTACCAACCCGCCGCAGGATGCCATCCTGCCCCACGATCCCGGATACACTGGTGAACAGCGGGATGAGAATCGCGGTCCTTTTATTCCTGACCCTTGCCGGCGCTGCCGGGCATTTCGTTCCGGAGCACCGCGTGTCCGGGATTGGCGTGGCGCGCGACGACATCTCGAGCGAACTGCTCGAGGCCCGCACTCGCCGCATGATTCAATCGCAGACCTTCGTCATCATGCGCGAGCCGCAGGCGGTGGCCGGGGCCAGGCGCATCTTGAGCCCCAGTCTCCAGGCGCTTTTCCGGTCGGCGTCCGAGCGCAGCGGAATGCCGGCGGAGCTGATTGAAGCCGTGGCGTACCTGGAGAGCTGGGGCGACGCCAAGGCCGAGAGCCCCGACGGCCCAAAAGGCATCATGCAGATTTCGGAGGCCACGGCGCGCACCATGGGGCTGAAGGTGGTGCATGGCACGCGCTACAAGATCACGCGCGAAAAAGTTCCGGTCAAGAGCAAGAGCAAGAAGCCGAGGTACCGGATTGCGACTCACAAGACACCGTACCAGGTGACGCTGCGCGACGATCGCCTGGTTCCCGCGCGCGCCATACCGGCGGCGGCGAAATACCTGGCGGGCATGGAGCGAAAGTTCGGCGGGCGCGACTGGGCCATTTTCGCCTACCACTGCGGGCAGGGCTGCGTGACCGAGATGCAGGAGCTGACGCGGCGCGCGCGCGGCATCCCGCAAGGCCAGGCGACGGTGGCGAGAATGTTCTTTTCGTGCAGCCCGGTGTGGAACCGCGAACTGTACCAGGCCATCGGGCAGCAGATGCAGCGCGACTACTCGCCCACTTACTGGTTCCGCGTGGAGCGGGCGGAGCAGTTGCTGGCTCTCGACCGGCGCGATCCGGCCGCATTCGTCTCGCTGGCGGAACAGTACAAGAGCCAGTTGGCGGGGCCCAATGGGCGTCCCAACCGCGCGCCGCACCGGCTTTCGGTCTGGCTCAAGCAGGACGACCTGGTGTTCCACAGCCGCGACGATATTCACGGCGACATGGGGAACCGGCTGGTAAAGGCGTTCGACCGGCCGGACTACTTCGGTTATTCGCTCGGGATCGCGGCGGACGATCCGTCGATTCGCGAAGACTTCTCGAAGGCCTCGCCGGCGGCCATCGGCACGTTGGTGTACATTGCGTTCGAGACGCGGCGTTTGTACGGGGAGCTGGCCGGGAACGAGGCGCAGTTCCAGCCGCTGGAAGTGACATCGTTGGTCGAGCCGGAAGATTACGCGCGAGAGTCGGGCGAGCCGGAAGCGCTTGCGCACTGCTCGGGGCAGGTGTTCGACATCGATTATGCGGGCCTGTCCCCGGGCGAGCTGGAGTGCCTGCGATTCGTGCTGAACGATCTGGGTTGGGACGGATACCTGGGCTTCGTCGAAGAGGGCATGGACAGACTGCACATCGGCTGCTCGCCGGACGCGCGGGATTTCTTCACCAGCGTGTTTCAGGAAGCCCAGTAGCGCCGGCGGTCTTGCCGCCGGTGTGTTCCCGTGCGGAAAACCTACCGGCGACAAGATCGCCGGCGTTACCCGATCAAATGCGCGGCGAGGAACGCGCCTCCGTACGCCAGCACGCCCATGTAAGTGAATTGCAGGATGGGCCACTTCCATCCGCCGGTCTCGCGGCGCACCACCGCAATGGTGGAAATGCACTGCATGGCGAAGGCAAAGAAGATCAGCAGAGCCACGGCGCCGCCGGGCGTGAGATCGTGCTGAAGCGCCTTCTGCAAGTCGAGCTTATGCGATGCGGGATCCATGCCGTAGATCGCCCCGAGGGTTCCGATGATGGTCTCGCGCGCCGCCAAAGACGTAATGAGACCGATTCCGATCTTCCAGTTGAAACCGAGCGGCTTGATGACGGGCTCGAGGGTGCGGCCGATCGTGCCGGCCAGGCTGTTTTGGATGGCCGGAGCCTTGCCGTTTACGGGCGGCAAGTGGGCCATGATCCAGAGGATTACCGTAACCAGCAGGATCACGGTGCCGGCGCGGCGCAGGAAGACCTTGGCGCGGTCGAACAGGCGCAGGCCGATGGAACGGAGTGTTGGCCAGCGGTAGGAGGGCATCTCGAGCAGAAACGGCGAGTGGCCGCTCTTCAAAATGGACGACTTCAGCACCCGCGCGGTCGCCACCGCGGCGACGAAGCCCAACAGGTAAAGGCCCAGCAGGGCGGCGGCGCGCGCGCCCAGAAATGGCCCCAGTACCGGGCGGTTGGGAAGGAAGGCCGCTATGATCAAGGTGTAGACGGGGAGGCGCGCCGAACAAGTCATGAAGGGCGCGATCAGGATGGTGGCGAAACGGTCGCGCTTGTTTTCGATGGTGCGGGTCGAAAGGATGGCGGGCACCGCGCAAGCGTACGCCGAGAGCAGCGGGATGAAGGATTTGCCCTGGAGACCGACCCGGGCCATGGTGCGGTCGGCGATGAGCGCGGCGCGGGCCAGGTAGCCGGAGTCCTCCAGAATTCCGATGAAGAGGAAGAGGAAAAGTACCTGCGGCAGGAAGACCACAACCGAGCCCACACCGCTCCACACGCCCTCGACCAGCAGCGAGCGGAAGAGGGAAGCGGGAAGGGTAGCCGCCACCCACTGGCCCGAAACATCGAACAGCCAGCGCAGCCCATCCATGAGTGGAACGGCCGCGGTAAAAATGGTTTGGAAGACCGCAACCACCACCACGGCAAACACCAGCGGGCCGGCCACGGGATGGAGGAAAACCGAATCGAGGCGGCGCGTCCACTTGGGCGGGACGGGCGGCCGGTAGGATGCCTGGCGGCCGACTCGGCCGGCCCACTCGCGGCACTTGGGCACGTCGTGGAGAACGGGCAGTTCCATGGGCGTGGGCGCCGGCATGGCGCTGGCAAGGAATTCGAACACCTCGTCGATGCCTTCGCCCTGCCGCGCGCTGACCAGAGCCACGGGCGCGCCGAGCTGCGCCGAAAGCTGGCGTGTATCCACGTGGCCGCCGCGGTTGCGGAGGTCGTCCGCCATGTTGAGAATGATGAGAGTGGGCACGCCCAGAGCCAGGATGGGCGCCGCCAGCATGAGGTGACGGCCAAGATTGGTGGAATCCAGCACCAGCAGGATGGCCTCGGGCCGGGGTGTGTCGGAGCGCTCGCCGGTGAGCACGTCGTGGGCGACCTGTTCGTCCTCGGATTGCGGCGCGAGGCTGTAGATCCCTGGGAGATCGATGATCCGGACGGCGCGGCCGTCGGGGAGTTCCGCGATGCCGGTATGCTGCTCGACGGTGACGCCGGGGAAGTTGGCGACCTTCTGGCGCAGGCCGGTGAGGCGGTTGAACAGCGTGCTCTTTCCGGAGTTCGGCGGGCCGGCCAGGGCAACGATCTTAGGAGACGCAAGTGCGCCGGGGAATTCGACAACCGTCGCGGCGCCACAGCCGTGGCAGTCGCCGCACTCGCTCATAACATCCCCGAAGCCTGGAGGGTCTTGTCGAGCCGGACCTTGAGGCGACGGGCGGTTTCGCGCCGCAGAGCGACTTCCGAACCGTCCACCTGGAAGACGCGCGGATCGCCGCCGGGAGCGCTATGCCCCGCGGTGATTCGGGCGCCGGGCAGAAAGCCGAGTTCCATGAGACGGCGGGCGTCCTTGCCGGGGAGGTCGATGTGGTCGAGGGTGGCGGCATCGCCGCGGCGGAGGTCGACCAGGGTCTTAGAGGAGGTTCCCGGTTGGACGTTGTTGCCACTCAGTTGCATCTTGGTTCAAGTATGCCGGAGTCTGAAATGATTGTCAAGAGGCCCCCGGCACACACGGTTCGGCGCCTGCGCCTGGCGGACCTGAACCGCATCATGGAGATCGAGCTCGCCAGTTTCGGCGATGAGGCATACGATCGCAACTTGTTTGCAGAGTTCTTCCGCGAATGCGGTGAGCTGTTTTTGGTCGCGGAGCACGGCCGGACAGTCCAGGGGTATATGGTCACTTGCATCCGCGGGGAGCAGGCGGAACTGGTCTCGGTAGCGGTGGACCCGGCGGCGCGCCGCATGGGCGCGGCCTCGGCGCTGATGGAGAGCACGTTGCGAAGACTGCGGCGTCGCGGCGTCGCGCGCATCGGCCTGATGGTCAGGGCGGCCAACGATCGGGCGCGCGCGTTCTATGAGCGGTACGGCTTTGAGAAAGTGAGAAGAGTGCCGCGGTACTACGAAGACGGAGGAGACGGGTGGCGGATGGCGAAGAGGCTGGCAAGCTAAAGCATGCCCCACCATAGAAATGTGGTAACGAGGACGCCAGAGTGTCGCGTCTAAGTGATTGTTGGAGAACATCTATGTCTGAACTGATTCTGAGCCGGAGGCACGTGTTGATGCTGGTGGGAGGCGGCTTGGCGGCTTGGCGGCCGCTTCATGCGACCACTTCGGGTTTCTGGAACAAGAAGCGGCCGGAGGATTGGACCTCCGAAGAGATCGACGCGCTGATCACGAAATCGCCGTGGGCCAAGGAAGCGTCGGCGCAAGGCGCGGCGCCGGAAGGGGGGTACGGATCGCAGACCGGTTCACCCAACGGCGGCGGGTATCCGGGAGGGTCGTCCGGCGGCGGGATGGGGATGCCGCGGATCGGAATCCCGGGCATTGGCGGCATCGGCATGGGCGGTGGCGGCCGGCGCATGGGCGGCAATCAGCGCGGCGGACGTGGCCAGCAGCGCGGGACGCTTTACAAGGGCACAGTCCGGTGGGAAAGCGCCAAGCCGGTTCTGGATGCGCTCAAGACGCCCTTGCCGGATGCGTTTGCGAACCATTACGTGATTGCCGTGATCGGGTTTCCCTTGCCGGCCAGCCCGCGCCGCTCCCAGGACGAGGAGGGAGACAATCCTCCACGGCGCTCGCAGGATGACGCGCTCGACAACTTGAAGCAGTTCACCACTCTCCAGCCGAAAGGCAAGGAACTGGCCCAGGCCGGAATCGTCCAACAGCAGACCAGTTCGAACTCCAACCTGCTGTTCGGGTTTTCCAAAAATTCGCTGACCCTCACCAAGGACGATAAGGAAGTGTTATTCTTCACCACGCTGGGGCGGCTGGTCATCCGGGCGAAGTTCGACCCCAAAGAGATGCTGTATCACGGCCAACTGGCGGTGTAATACCATAGTCGGCATGATCCGGCTGATTCTCACATTTCTGGTGGCGGCGCCCGTGTTCAGCGGCGATTGGTATCTGTTCACGTCGTTTCGGGGGAATGGCGAGACCGGCGTCTACTTCGCTCTCAGCGACGACGGCCGGCGGTGGACGCCGCTCAATGACAATCAACCTTGGGTGAAGCCCGCCGAGGCCGGCATGTTGATGCGCGATCCGTGGTTGGGGCAGGGCCCGGACGGCGTGTGGCACATGGTCTGGACCTGGGGATGGACCCGTGCGGATATGGGCGGGCGGCTCAAAATCGGATATACCAGTTCCCAGGACCTGATCGTCTGGACGCCCCAGCGCCCCATCTTCGTAATGGACAATGAGCCGGAAGCCCGCAACGCCTGGGCCCCCGAAGCCGTCTGGGACGCCGCAGGCAACACGTGGACAGTGTTCTGGGCGAGCACCATTCCCGGACGCTTCCCCGACACCGATGCCAGCGGCGACGGCGGCTACAACCATCGCATCTACGCCACCGCCACCAAGGACTGGCAGACGTTTTCGCCTTCGCGCCTATGGTTCGACCCGGGCTTCGACGCCATCGATGCCACCGTCGCGCAGGCCGGCAAACGCTGGGTGATGGTGTTCAAGGACGAGCGCAAGACGCCGCTCGTGAAGCGCCTTCGCCTGGCCTTCGCGGATTCTCCGCGCGGTCCGTGGAAGAACGTAAGCGAGCCATTCACCGGCGATTGGGTGGAGGGCCCGTCGGTGGCGCGGATCGGGCCGGAGTGGTTGATCTATTTCGACCACTACACCGAGCCGCAGCACTACGGCGCGGTGCGCACCGCCGACTGGAGAACGTTCGAAGACATAACCGCCCAGGTGAGCTTTCCGGCCGATCACCGGCACGGAACGGTGGTCAAAATTTCCGAAGAACTGGCGCGGCGGTTACAAGCGCGGCGCCCGGCGCCTACTTCACCGTAATAGGCACCGAGGCGATGACATTCTCCCATTCCAATTGCAGCTTGCCCTTGTTGCCGCCGGCGCTCGAGAGCGTCATCTTATAGGTCTCAATGGGAGCGGGTGGTTTGCTCATGGTCATGGGCACGCGGCCGAGGTCCTGCTCCTGGCTGTATTCCGTGCCAAACTGACCGGTCTGCTTGTTGACCACGAGCTTCCACTGCTGGGGATCGAGCCAGACGAACAGGGTGTAGTCTCCCTTGGGAACGGCCAGGCCGCCGATGTCGAGATCGGCATCGGTGTGAAGCGCGGTGGCCTGATTGGCGCCGGCGCGCCAGATGGTGTTATCGGGCTGGAGCGCGCCGGCGCCGTTGAAGATCTTCCGGCCGCGCATGGAAGGCGCGCTGTACTTGATGGAGATGGTTTTGCCGTCGATGGTGACGGACGTATTCGCCGGAGGGCTGAGCGGAGCCTTTTGGGCGGCTTTCTTCTGTTCCTGGGCGACGCCGAGAGCCGCGGCGGCGGCGATCAGCAGAACGGTGGTCAATGCGCGTTTCATGGTGTGGGGTGTCCTCTAACAGCGAGTATAGCGCCGCCGCCGGTGATATCTTCTAAATGATGGCCGTATCAATGGAGTTCCTGCGCGGCCTGCTGGGCTTCGTCGGCATGGGCGCCGCGTTCATGACCGGGCGCTCGGCAGTGGCTGTGCGCAAAGGCTGGCAGAAACCATCGAGGCTCTACGGGTGGGCGATCCGCACGGTGGTGTGCGTGGTCGCGGTGGCGTTCCGGAACCCGGTGGATACCGTCGATCTGATCGTGTGGGGGATGGCTGCGGTGGCGTTGGCCGGGGGCGTCGTGAGTGTGTTGCGGCAGAAGCCGCCGGAGGACCTCACGCGCCAGATCTTTCCGGACGAGTCGTAGGCGTTATACTCAAAGGGCAGAGGCGGCAGATGGACAAGACCAATGATCCCCGCTACAATTTCGACGCCAACCCAACCGTGGACGAACTGATCGTCCAACAGGGCAAGGGTCCCATCGGCGATCCCAGGACGCTACTTGGCGATCTGTGGCCGGACGACGAACCCATCGAAGAGTTTTTGGCTGCGCTCCATGAGTGGCGCGGCCACAACCGATCCGACCGCGCGGCATGAGCAACGCCGTTGTCGATACCGACGTAGTTTCCTTCCTGTTCAAGAGCCATCCAATCGCCTACCAGTACCTTGCGGACCTCGCCGGCCATTTCATTCATGACCGTCGCGGAGTTGGACCGTTGGGTTTTAGAAGCGCGCTGGGGCGAGGCCCGGCGGAAGAAACTGCGGCAGTACTTGGAACCCTTTGCCGTGCTTCCGTACGACCGCGCGCTCTGCGCAAAATGGGCCGAGGTCACCGTGGCCGCACAGTCGTGCGGGCGCCGGATTGACTGCGCCGACGCGTGGGTTGCTGCTACGGCGCTGTTGTGTGCCGCGCCTTTGATCACGCACAACCGCAACGATTACCTTGGCGAGCCGGGTCTGAGCTTGATTTCCCACGGGTGATCCCGCAGTCGATTGAAACAGGATTCACTTGTCTCCGCACGGCATTATCGACTTGTACGCGCGACGGCGACATCTAGACCGCGCCAGCATCGAGATGGACATCGGGCCGTTCGCGGAATTCCTGGCGGAACGGGTCGGATGGTAGGCGCTATACTCAAGTGCGGAGGCAGCAGTTCGGAATCCACCTATGAATCGACGAACATTTCTCGGCGTTGCCGCGGGCTTGACCCTCGCCGATGCGGGCGCGCAGACCCCGCCATCCATACCCATTATCGATACGCATATCCACCTGTTCGATACCGATCGTCCGGGGGGCGTGCCATGGCCCAGCAAGAACAACCCGGCGCATAAGGTCATGTACATGCCTTCCCTGCCCTCGCGATACCGCAAGGTCGTCGATGGGCTGGGCATCGTGGGCGCCATTGAGATTGAATGCAGCCCCCTGCTGGAGGACAACCAGTGGGTGCTGGACGTCGCCAAAGCCGACGACATCATGGTGGGCACTATCGGGCACCTGACGCCCGGCACGCCCGAATTCAAGGCGCAGCTCGACAGGTTCCACAAGAACCCGCTCTTCCGCGGCATCCGGCATGGGCTGGGCGGGCGGCCGGGAGGACGCGGGGGCCGGGGTGGCCGGGAAGGCCAGCCAGCGCAGGCAGCACCGGCAGCGCCGGCAGGCTATGAAGTCGACAATCCGGCGTTTGTCTCCGACCTGAAAGCCCTGGTGGATGCGGACCTGGTCATGGATACGGCGAATCCCAGCGTGCCGTTGCTGGAAGGCGTCGTGCGCGTGAGCGACAAGGTCCCCGATTTGCGCATCGTCATCGATCACCTGCCGCAGATGTGGCCCACCGCAGCCGAGCGGCCCGCCTATGACGCCTGCATGAAGGCCATCAAAGACCGGCCGCAGGTTTACACCAAGGTGTCGGAAGTGCTGCGGCGGCTGCCGGACGGCACGATCCCCACGGATCTCGCGTTCTACAAGACCCGGATCGACGAAATTGTCGACGTTTTCGGAATGGACCGCGTGCTCTACGGCAGCGATTGGCCGAACGGCGACCAGTGGCTGCCCGTTCCGGTTGGATTCAAGATCGTCCACGAATACTTCATGGGCAAGGGACAGGCGGCGGCCGAGAAATACTTCTGGCGCAATTCGATCAAAGCCTACAAGTGGGTCAAGCGAAACGCCAGCCAGCGGCAGGCCTGACAAGCCGCGAACAGAACAACGGACTACATCTTCAGCAGCCGGATGCTCCCGTTGGAGGTGCTCAGGTCGATCAGCGGGCCGCCATTTCCGATGACGCCTTCCAGGCGGTTCTTGCTGAATTCGCCCTGCATCTTGACTTCGAAGTCGGAGGAAATGGAAGAGTTGGTGGTCCGCGCCACCACTTGGGCGTTCACCTGGTAGGGCATGTGCAGGGTGATCCCGCTGTTGCTGGTGCTCACGCGGATATCGTTGGCAAAGTTGGCCGGCAGGCGCAATTCGACGCTGGAGTTGCTGGTCTCCAGGCGCACCGGGCGGCCCGCCGGCACTTGCTCGAGGCGGGCGTTGATGCTGGCGTTCGAAGTGCCGGCTTCGAGCGATCCGCGCAGCCCCTCGATGCGGATATGGCCGTTCGAGGTATGGGCCTTGGCGTCGCCGCCGACGTCGATCAACTCAACGGAGCTGTTGCTGGTCTGGGCGTCCAGGCTGCCGCGCAGGGCCTGCACGCGGATCTCCGCATTGGAGGTGTGCAGCCGCGCCGGGCCGCTGCCATCCTGGGTGCGGATGGCGCCGTTGGAAGTGAAAATGCGGTCCAAGTACGCCGCGCGCGGGATCTTGATGACGAAACGCGCTCCCATGTTGCCGCGGCGGTCCGAGGGGCGCGTCACGCGAATGGAAACCGAATCGGGGCTGTTGTCGATGGCCACTTTGAGCGCGTCGGCGGCTTCCTGGGTGGCGGCGTACTTGGAGCCACTGATGTCGACGGTTGGCTGGTCCCAGCCGGAAACCTCGACGGACCCGTTGAAGGTCTCGACGGAAAGCCTCCCGTCGGATTTCAGGGGATAGGTGTAGTGAAAGTCCTGACGATAGCGGTCGAACCCGCCGAAATCCTCGAAATCGCAGGCTGCTAGGCCGAGCAGGGCGGCCGCCAGGATGGGAAGAAGGAGCTTCGCGCGCATATTTGGCCTCGATTCACAGGATACGCTTCCGGCGCGCGGTTTGTTCCACAATAGCCGAGCAAGCGGCTGCGGACTGGAGTACAATCGTGCTGATATGACACCTGAAAACGCAACGGCGGTAGAGCCGGAACCGGCGGGGATGGGCGAATTCTCGAGGTTGACCGGCGTGTTTTTCGAGCCGGGCAAAACGTTTGCGGATATCGCGGAGCGGCCGCGCTGGCTGGTTCCGTTGCTGCTGGTGATTGTGGCCGGCTTGGCCTTTTACTTCCTGTACGGGCAGCACGTGGGATGGGAGCGCTTCGTGCAGCACCAGATGGAGACCAATGCGCGCGCGCAGCAGGCGATGGAGAGGCTTCCGGCGGATCAACGGGACCGGGCCATCGCCATGCAGGTCAAGTTCACGGGAATCGGGTATTACTTCGGGACCATCGTGATGGTTCCGCTGATGTACGTGATCTCGGCCGCCATCGTGCTGGGGATTGCGAGCGGGATGATGTCGGCGGGGGTCAGGTTCAAACAGTTATTCGCGATCATCTGCTATGCCGGGCTGCCTATGATCCTGAAGCACGCGCTGGCGACGGTGGTGATGTTCCTGAAGAGCCCGGACGAGTTCAACCTGCTGAACCCGCTGGCGTTCAATCCGGCGGCGTTCATGGACCCGGCGACCCCACACAAGTTCCTGTACACGGTGGCCATGTCCTTCGATCTGTTTACGATCTGGGTGATTCTGCTGACCGCCACGGGACTCAAGGCGGCGGCCGGGAAGAGGCTGTCGTTTGGCGGGGCGCTGTTCGCGGTGGCGCTGCCGTGGGCGATCCTGGTTTTGGGCGGCGCATCGCTGGCGGGGCTGTTCAGCTAGGAGAAGCTTTCAGCCATCAGCCATCAGCTTTCAGCCAAAGCGGCGCGGCTGATCGCCGAAAGCTGAAAGCTGTTGGCTATTTGAGAAATTCGGGATAAGATAGTGTGACCCTCCCAGGGACTAATAAACTTGAGGAGAACCAGAATGGCGAAGAAGAAGCCTGCAAAGAAAGTAGTCGCGAAGAAGGCAGTGAAAAAGGCCGTGAAGCCGGCCGCAAAGAAGGTAGCCCCCAAGACCGTCAAGAAAGTGGCCGTGAAGCCGGCGGTCAAGAAGGCGGTTAAGAAGCCCGTGAAGCCGGTCGTCAAGCCGGCGGCCAAAAAGGCCGTGAAGAAGCCCGTCGCAAAGGTGGTCCCACAGGCCAGCGTGCCTGCGGCGCCTCCGGCTACGCCCCCTCCGGTGGCCGGTCCCCAAGACGGCGGCGGCACACCTCCCCCCGCTCCGACCGTTTAAGAATACCCGCCAGCAAACACGGCCCGGGAGGCGGCCGGTTCGTGAAGGCCCGGGGGGTACGTACCCTCGGGGCCTTCGCGCGGGCCGGGAACCTCTTCTAGCGCGAGCTATGTGTTCGGCGATGCGAATCGTGGTGCTGGTTGGGCTGCCGGGCTCCGGGAAGTCCACGTACCTGGCGCAACTGGGAGTTACGGGACTTTCCTCGGATATCATCCGCGGCCTGCTGGCGGATGACGAAACCGACCAGACCATCCATGACCGCGTCTTCCAGACGCTGCGCTACCTGTTGCGGCAGCGGCTGGCGATCGGCCGGCCGGCGACCTACATCGACGCCACCAACCTCACGGTGGAGGAGCGGAGACCGTACATAGGGATTGGCAAAGCGTACGGGTGCGACGTGGAGGCGGTATACTTCGACGTCCCATTGGAAGTGTGCCGCGCGCGGAATGCGCGGAGGCAGCGGGTGGTGCCGGAAGAGGCCATGGCCAAGATGGCGGCGAAACTGGCGCCGCCGGACATCGAGGAAGGCTTCTCCCGAGTGACAGCGATTACAGGCCGGGAGCCCTAAAGGCTGGACGCGCGAACGCGTCCGGTGCAAGAATGAGAGCATGTCCGATACCGTTATCGTTATAGCCAGCGGAGATCTGCGTCTGGCGGCCAACCGGATGTGCTGGCCGGCGCAAGTTCGCGTCGAGGAAGCGGTCAACAATGCCATCCGCCGCGAGGGCCGCGAGGTGCGCCGGGGGCACGCCTGCGACCCCCAAAAGGGCCACGGGTTCATAGACAGCCAGAAGCGCGGGATGGAAGTTTTCCGCGAGATTCCTCCGGACGCGCCGCTGGTGGTGGTGGAAGCCGTCTGGCAATACACGCACCACATTCTGCACGGCCTATACACGCACCGCGGGCCGATCCTGACAGTGGCGAACTGGAGCGGCGAATGGCCGGGGCTGGTGGGGATGCTCAACCTGAACGGTTCGCTCACCAAGGCCGGAGTGGCGTACAGCACGCTGTGGAGCGAGGACTTCACGGACGATTTCTTCCTGAGCGGCTTGCGCCAATGGCTGGCCGGCGAAGCGGTGCGCCACGATCTCAGCCACGTGCATCCGCTCAAAGAGTTCCGGCTTCCCGCCCAGGCGGAAGAGATGGGGGCGCGATTGGCGCGGGCGCTGGGGCGCGACAAAGCCATCATGGGCATCTTCGACGAAGGGTGCATGGGAATGTACAATGCCATCATCCCCGACGAGCTGCTCCACCGGACGGGCGTATTCAAGGAGCGGCTGAGCCAGTCGGCCTTGTTCGCCGAGATGCAGCAGGTGAGCGACGAAGAAGCGCTGGCGGTGCGGAAGTGGCTGGACCAGAAGGGGATGAGCTTTGCGACCGGGCCCAATCCGGAAACCGACCTGACGGACGGCCAGATACTGAGCCAGTGCAAGATGTACATCGCGGCGCTGCGGATGGCGGACGATTTCGGCTGCGACACCATCGGCATCCAGTATCAGCAGGGGTTGAAGGACCTGGCGCCGGCGTCGGACCTGGCGGAGGGCCTGTTGAACAACGTGGACCGGCCGCCGGTCACGGCGCGCGGCAATGGGCGCGTGCTCTATGAGGGCCGCGCGCTGCCGCACTTCAACGAAGTGGACGAGTGCGCGGGGCTGGACGCGCTGGCGACCAGCCGGATCTGGACCGAGCTGGGCTTCGATCCGGAGTGCACGCTGCACGATGTGCGCTATGGCGAGCGATACCACGTGAACGGGGTGCCCTCAGGGCCCGGGGAGTTCGTCTGGGTGTTCGAGATTTCGGGCGCGGTGCCGCCGGCGCACCTGATGGGCGGATACGCCGGCGCGGTAAGCGAGCGCCAGCCGCCGATGTACTTCCGCCTGGGCGGCGGCGGCATCAAGGGCGTGAGCAAGCCGGGTGAGCTGGTATGGAGCCGGATTTTCGTGGATGGAGGGCTGAAGGCGGACCTGGGGCGCGGCCGGGCCATTGCGCTTCCGCTCGAGGAGACGGAGCGGCGCTGGCGCATCACCACGCCGCAGTGGCCCATGATGCACGCGGTGCTCGACGGCGTGACGCGCGACCAGTTTATGGCGCGGCACAAGGCCAACCACATCCTGGTGGCGTACGCTCCCGATGCGCCGGGGGCCGACCTGGCGCTGGCGGCCAAGGCGGCGATGTTCCGCGAGATGGGGATGGAAGTCTCGATTTGCGGGACGTTCGGGGGCTAAGGGCAATACGGTTCGCTTAAGGGTGGCATCCCGACGCTTCCCGGGTGGCCGTTTTGGGTCGTTGACCTGCCAAAATTCCCGTATGGCGACTACACGTCAACCCGGATTCTTTCCGTATGGCCGACCATCAAACAGAAGCCAGGCCGCAGTATATTTTCCGGCGGGTAAATGCGGGCCGTCGTTCAGAAGCCATGGGATTTCAGGAATCCCGTCACCAAAGAAGAGAAGACCTCTGGCTTTTCCAGATACATGAGGTGTCCTGTATCAGGCACCACAACACGGGCTGCTGCGGGTATGGCCATGACCAGGGCGCCGGCCACAGCCTGGTTGTCTGCAATGTCGACGGAGCCGATGAGAATCAGCGTAGGCATCTTCAGGTCGTGTATATACGGGAAAACCGGCTTCTCCGGCAACGGCATGTCGTTGTGCTTGTGGTCCTGCGGAGAGGCGATGAGCAGCCTCCGAAGGCGCTCGCGCGCAGCATCATTGCCTGGAGCGATGAAGTAGGTATTCTGAGCTCTGACTTCGATTGGGTCCTTTGCGTTCTGAAACGCCAACTGACTCATCGCGAAGTGCTCTGAGTATGGAAAACCTTCCGCCTGCGGTCCGATGAGCACCAGTTCACTTACTTGTGCGGGGTAGCGGAGGGCAAAGTTGAGAGCAACGTTGCCGCCATGCGAACTGGCCACGAGAGCCGCCTGCGACACTCTGCGGTCGGCAAGAAGTGCCGCCAGGTCGTCGGCTTCGTAATAAGGCTTCGTCGTGGCGGGCGAGCGACCGTAGCCTCGCCGGTCATAGCGGATGGCATGGAATTGCTTGCAGAAGGCCGGCCATACGTCATCCCAGACAGCCGAATTGACCACCCCATCGTGGAGCAGGACGACCGCTTTCTGCCCCGTCCCGCATTCGTCGAAATAGAGGCGCGACCCATCGACTTCCACGAAGCCGCCCGTTGAGGGCGTAGACGGCACGGTTTGCGCCGACGAACTCCCGGCACTGAATATCAACGCAATCAGCCATGCAGCCGCGATGGTTCTCATGCAGCTATTATGCCGCAGGCGAGGGAACCAAGTCATGGTTACGCGCACTTGGAAATTGGCCGTTGCGCAATCCATATGACGTATCACGCCCGCTGCTCACATGTGGCAGCCTGATTGATAAATTCTGCCTGACGCCGCAGGCCCCGCCGCCCCCGTAGGCAACCCCAAGCCTACTGTGATAGGCCGCCTCTCCAGCCTTCCCGTGCCCCCCATTTTGTCGTTCACGCCGGACCTCACAGAATTTTCCAAGCCCCCTCAATAACTTACGGCCTTCGCCCCCGTCCCGGCAAAGTTCGCCTGCTACAGTAGTTGTCAAAAGGGCAGTCCCTTCCGGGCTGCCCTTCACTTCTTCTAACGAAGGTCTCCAGACCTGCCAGGAAAGGCCCTTCTATGCGCACTCAGAAGCAGATCGCCGCCTCCCGTGAGAACGGAGGCAAGTCCCACGGCGCCGCCACCGCCGAAGGTAAGGCTCGCATCGTCAACGCCAACCTCCAGACCGGCATCTTCGCCGAAACCCAAGTCCTCACGTGGGAATTCCAGGAAGATCTCCAGGAACTTAAGGACGAATACTACGCCCGCCATCCGCCCGCTTCCCCCGAGGCGCGTTGCCTCCTCGACCAAATCGTCATGTGCGAATGGCACCTTCGCCGCTTCGTCTGCGTCGAGGACTCCCTATGGGATAAGCTCTTCACTGCCAGCCCGCAGGACTCCGACGCGTGCGCCTATGCCCTCCAGCAAGGCGACCAGACGTTCACCCGGCTCCAGCACCGCATCAACTCCACCCGCCGCGCCTTCCACACCGCGCTGAAAGAGCTGGAACGCCTCGAAGCCCGCGACCAGGATGTCGTATTGGTCAACCCCGATCCGGTCTCGCCCGTAACCCAAACGCCGGAAACCCAGTTACAAATCCTTGGGAGTCTCCGTAAAAATGACCCGGGCCACCCCGCCCCCGGCGAAACGCCCCCGGCGCCAGTCCAGGAACACAGCTCCACCGGCGAATCCGTTTTCGGTATCGGCGGGCCGGCAACTGCAGTTGGCGGCACTCAAGGCCCTGAGTGAACGGCATTAAAGCTAAGGGCGGCCCGGGGGCGCGTCATTTGTTGGGCGGCGGGGGAGGCGTTTCGGGTACCTCGGTGAACTTGATTTCGGCGTCGGCGCTGAACAGTTTGAAGGGTTCGTAACGGTACAGGTTTTCAGTCTTGAGCTGGCCGTCGACGAGGTGACGGTGGACCACCGAAACGGGCATGAGGAAGCCGTGGGTGGACAGCGCGTAATCCACGGTGGCTTCGTCGCGGATCGTCCGTTTCGCGTCCGGGTGCTCGGCCCAAGCCTGGACGCGCAGCGGCAGGCCGTCGGATTTGCGGACGTACAGCATGCCCTGCAAGGGGCGGCGCACGGACTGGTTGCCGAAGAATTCCAGTTCTCCGCCCGTTGTCGAGGTTTGCCGCCACGAGAAGACCAGGGCATCTTCGGCGCCCACATGGGCTTCGCCGGCGGGCGCCACCTGCATGTTCTCCAGACCACGCTTGGTGAATGCCAGGAGGATGAGTCCGTAGTCGGTGGCGACGTTGACCAGGCCGTGTTTGGCGAAATCCTCGAGCATGCGTTTGCGGACGCGATCGTCGGGGGACTGGATGCCGAGGGAGAGCGCATGCCGGGCGTGTTCCGCCGATTGGACGCGGCGGCCGTCCACGGAGACCACCTGGCGGAATTCAAAGAGATCGGGCGAATCCGATTCCTTCAGCGTGCCGACGCTATATTCGGAAACGATCTCGCGCACCACCAGCCGCGGCTTAGGTGTAACAGTGGCGGCCTTTCCGACTCGAAGCAGGGAGTGGGGAGGGAGGATCATGGTGCGCTGTTCGAGGGTTTCCTGGGTCAGGGCCTTGGGAGCGTTCTGCTCGAGCACCTCGGCCTCCTCGGCTACGCGAGCCAGGATCTCGGGGAGGGTAAGCGGTGGGGCGGACGCCTGGGCAGCGAGAAGCATAGACAGCAGGGCGGCCGGGCCGAGCGACATGTCTCTATTTTAATGCAGGAAAAAGCGAGTTGTTGTAAAATAGAGAAGTCGTTTGTTTATAATAACTTACATCTGCATTTTCGTTTCGTTCGAAGATTCCGGAGTTTTTTTGGGCAATAGCGCTTGCGCACCTGGGCGGTTTTCTGGTATTCTGAGCAAGTCGCCGAATTGGGGATCGGAGGAGTATCGCGCCTTCCGAAGCAGTTGCTTGTGGAGAGGCGACGGTGGTATAAAGAAGAGAGGTCCCCTGTAAGGAATGGTAACAAAACTCCGTGCGGGCCACCGTGCGGAGCGGAATACGGCCTTCCTGTGTGGTTCTTTTCAAGTTCTAGAGTTTATCAGCCGTAGGCGTCCGTGCGCGGAGGCCGCGGTTGGAACGAGTTTCGAGGCCTGCCGTCCGTCCCGGTATCGAAAGACGCCGGGGAAGGCGAGCGCAGATCATTGACAATCTGGTTGGATGCAGTAAAGAAGAACTCGTCAGTACTCTGAGTAAAACCGGAGCGAATTTGGGTTGGGGCACGCCCCAGCCATTCTCATTGATTTAAATGAGAGTTTGATCCCGGCTCAGAATCAACGCTGGCGGCGCGCTTAACACATGCAAGTCGAACGAGAAAGCCGGGGCAACCTGGTGAGTAAAGTGGCGTACGGGTGAGTAACACGTGGGTAATCTACCTCTTAGTGTGGAATAACCCTGGGAAACCGGGGCTAATACCGCATAAGCTCGAGAGAGGAAAGCAGCAATGCGCTGAGAGAGGAGCCCGCGGCCGATTAGCTAGTTGGTGGGGTAAGAGCCCACCAAGGCTCAGATCGGTAGCCGGCCTGAGAGGGCACACGGCCACACTGGCACTGAAACACGGGCCAGACTCCTACGGGAGGCAGCAGTGGGGAATCTTGCACAATGGGGGAAACCCTGATGCAGCGACGCCGCGTGAGCGATGAAGCCCTTCGGGGTGTAAAGCTCTTTCGGCAGGGAAGATCATGACGGTACCTGCATAAGCAGCTGCGGCTAACTACGTGCCAGCAGCCGCGGTAATACGTAGGCAGCGAGCGTTGTTCGGAGTTACTGGGCGTAAAGGGTGTGTAGGCGGCTTTCTAAGTTTGGTGTGAAATCTCCCGGCTCAACTGGGAGGGTGCGCCGAATACTGAAAGGCTAGAGTGCGGGAGAGGAGAGTGGAATTCCTGGTGTAGCGGTGAAATGCGTAGATATCAGGAGGAACACCGGTGGTGTAGACGGCTCTCTGGACCGTAACTGACGCTGAGACACGAAAGCGTGGGTAGCAAACAGGATTAGATACCCTGGTAGTCCACGCCCTAAACGATGCATATTTGGTGTGGGTCATTCAGTTGATCCGTGCCGGAGCTAACGCGTTAAATATGCCGCCTGGGGAGTACAGTCGCAAGGCTGAAACTCAAAGGAATTGACGGGGGCCCGCACAAGCGGTGGAGCATGTGGTTCAATTCGACGCAACGCGAAGAACCTTACCTGGGCTCGAACGGCTGGTCAACGGAGGTGGAAACATCTTTACCCCGCAAGGGGGTCCAGTCGAGGTGCTGCATGGCTGTCGTCAGCTCGTGTCGTGAGATGTTGGGTTAAGTCCCGCAACGAGCGCAACCCTTGTCCTGTGTTGCCATGTTGAGATTACATCAAGACGGAACTCGCAGGAGACCGCCAGCGATAAGCTGGAGGAAGGTGGGGATGACGTCAAGTCCTCATGGCCTTTATGTCCAGGGCTACACACGTGCTACAATGGCCGGTACAAAGCGCCGCTAACCCGCGAGGGGGAGCCAATCGCAGAAAACCGGTCTCAGTTCGGATTGCAGGCTGCAACCCGCCTGCATGAAGCTGGAATCGCTAGTAATGGCAGATCAGCACGCTGCCGTGAATACGTTCCCGGGCCTTGTACACACCGCCCGTCACATCACGAAAGTGGATTGTACTAGAAGTCTGCAGGCTGACCCGCAAGGGAGGCAGCGGCCCAAGGTATGATCCATGATTGGGGTGAAGTCGTAACAAGGTAGCCGTAGGAGAACCTGCGGCTGGATCACCTCCTTTCTAAGAGAGAACGTGGGTGGAGTTCATGAACATAGTCCGGTTGAGTGTACACCGGGCTTCAGTAGTGAACAGTCGTTCCACTTCCAAACCGCTGTCCGCGTTTCGGCGGGGGCAGTGAGCTCGCAACGGATCTCCACTTGGAGGACGAGAGTTTTTCCGAAGCGGCCATGGGCTGGACCCGTGGTCTCTGCATCCAACTGGCCTCGATTGAGAATAGGGGGCGGGGCGCGAGTCCGGCCCCCGAAGTTCTGGGGCTGTAGCTCAGCTGGGAGAGCGCCTGATTTGCATTCAGGAGGTCGCCGGTTCGATCCCGACCAGCTCCACCAGGTTGGCGGACCGGGCCTGTAGCTCAGTTGGCTAGAGCGCACCCCTGATAAGGGTGAGGTCGGTGGTTCGATTCCACCCAGGCCCACCAATCGACAATTCGTAGGGGCCGGGCATGCGGTACGCACGCAAACGTGCCCGGCCCCTACCGGTTGCCGATGCAATCGAAGATCTTTGACAACTGAATATTGACGGGCATTACAAAACACAAGTATGTAAGCGCAAAGAAAGTAGCGTGCACAAGTGTTGTGTGTGAAGTAGATTTTATGGTCAAGCTACTAAGGGCGTGTGTGTGGATGCCTTGGCGCAAGTAGGCGATGAAGGACGTGGTCAGCTGCGATAAGCTTCGGGAAGCCGCTAACAGGCTGTGATCCGGAGATTTCCGAATGGGGAAACCCAACGGGTGCGAACACCCGTTACGTGCATCTGAATTCATAGGGTGCTCGGGCGAACCCGGGGAAGTGAACCATCTCAGTACCCGGAGGAAGAGAAAACAACCGTGATTCCGATAGTAGTGGCGAGCGAACTCGGAAGAGCCTAAACCGTGCGATTCGAAAGGAGAGCGCGGGGTTGCAGGACCACAATAATCCGCCGGACGTTCCCGCAAGGGAGGGTCCGGCAGGTTAAACGAGGGACAGGAAAGTGTTAATCGAACGGTCTGGAAAGGCCGGCCATAGAGCGTGACAGCCGCGTAGGTGAAAATGCAATCCTCCTTCCAGTGGCTCCTAAGTACCGCGGGACACGTGAAACCCTGCGGGAATCTGCCGGGACCATCCGGCAAGGCTAAATACTCACTTGCGACCGATAGTGAACCAGTACCGTGAGGGAAAGGTGAAAAGAACCCCTGCGAGGGGAGTGAAATAGTACCTGAAACCACACGCCTACAAGCAGTGGGAGGGCTATGGCCGGCAACGGCAATGCCTGACCTCGTGCCTATTGCATAATGAGCTGGCTAGTTATTCTCAGTGGCAAGGTTAAGCGAAAGCGAGCCGCAGCGAAAGCGAGTCTGAATAGGGCGATGGAGTCGCTGGGAATAGACGCGAAGCGGGATGATCTACCCTTGGCCAGGATGAAGGCCGTGTAACAGCGGCTGGAGGTCCGAACCAGTGTTGGTTGAAAACAGCTTGGATGAGCTGAGGGTAGGGGTGAAAGGCTAATCAAATTCCGTGATAGCTCGTTCTCTCCGAAATAGCTTTAGGGCTAGCCTCTCGTGGTCCGTCGCGGTGGTAGAGAACTGATTGGACTAGGGGCCTTCCCCGGTTACCGAATCCAACCAAACTGCGAATGCCGTGAATGTGTAGCGAGGGAGTCAGACAGTGGGGGCTAAGCTTCATTGTCGAAAGGGAAACAGCCCAGACCGTCAACTAAGGTCCCCAAATCCATGCTCAGTGGGAAAGGAAGTCGGGACGCTCAGACAGCCAGGAGGTTGGCTTAGAAGCAGCCATCCTTTAAAGAAAGCGTAACAGCTCACTGGTCGAGCGGCTCGGTGCCGACAATATAACGGGGCTCAAGCATGGTACCGAAGTTACGGATTCGTCAGGACCCGCGCAAGCGGGCGCCCGGCGAATGGTAGGAGAGCGTTCTCAACAGCGGTGAAGGCGTATCGAAAGAAGCGCTGGAGCGTTGGGAAGCGACTCTGCCAGCATAAGTAGCGAAAAACCAGGTGTGAACCCTGGTCGCCGTAAGTCTAAGGATTCCTGAGAAAGGTTAATCCGCTCAGGGTTAGTCGGAGCCTAACGCGAGGCCGAAAGGCGTAGCGGATGGACAGCAGGTTAATATTCCTGCACTACCTTGTTCCGATCAAGACCGAAGGGGGGACGCGGACCGTAAGCCCTGGTGCGCAATGGTTTCAATCCAGGGTGAAGGGAGATCCGGATAGGCAAATCCGCCGGGTCGTCCGCCAGGAAAAGCCTCTAAGGAGGAGCAAGGTATCCGTACCACAAACCGACACAGGTGGACGAGAAGAATATTCTAAGGCGCTCGGGTGATGGTAGGTTCAGGAACTAGGCACATTAGCTCCGTAACTTCGGGAGAAGGAGTGCCCACCTAAGACGTGGGCCGCAGTGAATAGTCTCAGGCGACTGTTTAACAAAAACACAGGTCTCTGCAAAGTCGAAAACGACGTATAGGGGCTGACGCCTGCCCGGTGCCGGAAGGTTAAAGGGAGAGGTTAGCCGCAAGGCGAAGCTTTGAACTGAAGCCCCGGTGAACGGCGGCCGTAACTATAACGGTCCTAAGGTAGCGAAATTCCTTGTCGGGTAAGTTCCGACCTGCACGAATGGCGTAACGATCTGAGAACTGTCTTAACCTGCCGCCCGGCGAACTTGTGGTCCCGGTGAAGACGCCGGGTGCCCGCCACTAGACGGAAAGACCCCGTGCACCTTTACTATACCCTTTCATGGAACTATGGGGCGGTCTGCGCAGGATAGGTGGGAGGCTTTGATTTCGGGTTCTCGGACTCGGAGGAGCCAACGGTGAGATACCACCCTGATCGTTCTGTGGTTCTAACCTCCGCCCGTAATCCGGGCGAGGGACAGTGGAAGGCGGGTAGTTTGACTGGGGCGGTCGCCTCCTAAACGGTAACGGAGGCGCGCGAAGCTTGGCTCAGGCGGTTTGGAAATCCGCCGACGAGTGCAAAGGCATAAGCCAGGTTAACTGCGAGACCAACAAGTCGAGCAGATGCGAAAGCAGGCCTTAGTGATCCGGTGGTTCTGTATGGAAGGGCCATCGCTCAACGGATAAAAGGTACGCCGGGGATAACAGGCTGATCGGAGTCAAGAGTTCATATCGACGCTCCGGTTTGGCACCTCGATGTCGGCTCATCGCATCCTGGGGGTGCAGAAGCTCCCAAGGGTTAGGCTGTTCGCCTATTAAAGCGGTACGTGAGCTGGGTTCAGAACGTCGCGAGACAGTTCGGTCCCTATCTGTGGTGGGCGTAGGAGATTTGAGGGGGCCTGCTCTTAGTACGAGAGGACCGGAGTGGACGAACCTCTTGTGATCCAGTTGTCCCGCCAGGGGCATCGCTGGGTAGCGAAGTTCGGTCAGGATAAACGCTGAATGCATATAAGCGTGAAACCTTCCCCAAGATGAGATCTCCCAAGCGTAAGCTAACAAGGGCACAGGAAGACTACCTGTTTGATAGGACGGATGTGGAAGCCGGGTAACCGGTTGAGCTTACCGTTACTAATCGCCCGTTCGGCTTGACCATAAAATTTACTGCGCACACAAGATTGTTGCGCTGCTTTCCGAACGCGCCCGTCAATATTCAGTCAAAGAGCCAACAATGGCTCCGAGTCGCCAGTTTCTGGGTGACCATAGCGAGAGGGACCCACCCGTTCCCATCCCGAACACGGCAGTTAAGCCTCCCAGCCCCGATGGTACTGCATGCGCAAGTGTGTGGGAGAGTAGGAAGTTGCCCGGATTAAAAATAGAAGCCCGATCGCCAGATCGGGCTTTTTTTATTGGGCGCCGCGCTTCCGGCGCGATTCTTCGAGCGCGTGACGGAGGAGCGGCAGGGCGGCCAGATCCTTTTCTTGACCGATTTCCTCCTTCACGGCGATCTGCGTCTCCAGATCGAGGACGCATATCCGGATACCTTCTGCGATTGCCATTTCCGCGGCATGCGGCAGAAGATCCCGGTAGCGGCGCCCCTTGCCGATCGAACCCAGGACATGCAACGGCCCGAAGCGCGTCATGAGAAGCTGGTACCCGGGAGAGGAGAGATGCGTTTGAGTCGGGCGAAGCCGTTTCTCGGGTTGCGCCCGATAATACGCGTCCAATTCCTCCAACGCGGCAAGCGGGCGTGCGATGTTAGCCGGCTCCGTGGAGTGCACGATGTCCAAATCGAAGGTGCTCAGAGTGGCGCCCTGAAGGATGGCGCCCACTCCCCCAACCACGAGGAAGTCCACGCCGTGCTCCGTGAGGGCTCGGAGCAGGCAACCGAAATCAGGTTTCGTCATCGGCGCCTCGCGCCTTCCATGTGGCATCGACGAAGGATTGCAGAACCTGAAGACGCTCAGCCGGGGTCATGTCCAGCATCCAGCGGATGAGCGTTACATCCACACCGCTGCTGTCGTAGGGGTGGTCCGGGGCTTCGGGCGGCGGGTCGATCGGCTCGATCATGCTCCTTACAGTATAGGGCGGTAGAATTATCTGTCGAGGCCATGAAGACATTCACTATCGCCGTGATCGCCGGGGACGGGGTCGGGACCGAAGTCGTCCCCCAGGCCAGGCGCGTGCTGGAGAAGGTCGCCAGGAAACATGACGTGACCTTCGCGTTTGAGGATTTCGAATGGGGCGCGGAGCATTTCTTCCGCTGGGGGCGCATGATGCCCGCCGGGGCCATTGACCTGCTGCAACCGTGCGACGCCATCTTGCTGGGCGCCGTGGGGCATCCGGAAATTCCCGACCACACCACGCTCAACGGGCTGCTGCTGCCCATCCGGCGCGCCTTCGACCAGTATGCCAACGTGCGGCCGGCGTATCTCTATCCGGGGGTTCGATCGCCGCTGGCGGGGGTGAAGGGCGGCGACATCGATCTGGTGGTGGTGCGTGAGAACACCGAGGGCGAGTATGCGCAGGTGGGCGGGTTCGTCTACCAGCACCAGCCGGAAGAGATCGCCATTCAGACGTTGGTGTTCACGCGGCGGGGCATCGAGCGCGTGGTGCGGTTCGCATTCGAGCTGGCGGTGAAGCGCGATAAGAAGAGGCGCGTCACGTCGGTCACCAAATCCAACGCGCAGGGCTACAGCATGGTGCTGTGGGACCGCACGTTTCAGGAAGTGGCGGCTCGGTACCCGGCGGTCGAGACCGAGTCCCTGCTGGTGGATGCGGCGGCCATGAATTTCATCCGGCGGCCGCAGAGCTTCGACGTGGTGGTGGGGTCGAACCTGTTCTGCGATATCCTGAGCGACATCTCTGCCATCATCGTCGGCAGCATGGGCCTCGCGGCCTCGGCCAATCTCGATCCGCAGCGGCGGTTTCCGTCGATGTTCGAGCCCGTGCATGGCTCGGCGCCGGACATCGCCGGGAAGGGTCTAGTCAATCCGCTGGCGACCATTCTGAGCGCGGCTATGATGCTCGACCACCTGGAGATGACGGAAGCGGCGCGCGCGGTGGAAGCGGCCGTGGCGGCGGTGCTGGCGGAGGGCCAGGTGCGCACGCCCGATCTCGGTGGGAAAAGCAGCACGGAAGAAGTGGCCACCGCCGTGCTCGAGAAGTTGGGTTAGTGGAGAAGACAAGTCAGCGTGAAGCCACCGGCCGGCATGCGTCTCTGGTAGCCGCGGGCATTCTGGCGAGCCGCATCGCGGGGCTGGTGCGGCAGCGCGTCTTCGGGTATTACTTTGGGCTGTCGGACGCGGCGGACGCCTTCAACGCGGCCTTCCGCATCCCGAATTTCCTGCAAAACCTGTTCGGCGAAGGGGTGCTTTCGGCGTCCTTCATTCCGGTGTACGCGCGCCTGGTGGCGGAGGGCGACGAGGAAGAATCGGGGCGAGTGGCGGGCGCGGTGGGCGCGATTCTGGCGCTGGCCACGTCGGTGCTGGTGCTGGTGGGCGTGCTGGCCGCGCCGTACCTCATCTACGCCATTGCGCCGGGTTTTCACGGCGCCAAACGCGAGCTGACCATCCGGCTGGTGCGCATCCTGTTTCCGGGCGCGGGGCTGCTGGTTTGCTCGGCCTGGTGCCTGGGGATTCTGAACAGCCATCGCAAGTTTTTCCTTTCCTACACGGCGCCGGTGATCTGGAACGCGGCCATGATCGCCACGCTGGCAATCTACGGCGGCCTGGAGCAGAGCGCGCTGGCGGTCAACCTGGCGTGGGGTTCGGTGATTGGGAGCGGGCTGCAATTCGGAGTACAGTTGCCGACGGTGCTGCGGCTGGCGCGACACATTCGTGTGCGCCTCGACACGCGCGCGGGGCACGTGCGCGAGGTGATGCGCAACTTCGTTCCGGTGTTCTTCAGCCGGGGCGTGGTGCAGATTAGCGGATACGTGGACCAGTTGCTGGCCAGCAAGCTGGGCGAGGGCGCGGTGGCGGGGCTGACCAATGCGCAGTCGATCAACACGCTGCCGGTGAGCCTGTTCGGGATGGCGGTCTCGGCGGCGGAGTTGCCGGCCATGTCGAGCGCCCTCGGCGACCACGCGGAGGTGGGCGCGCAGCTTCGGAAGCGGCTGGATGCGGGGCTGCGGCAGATCGCGTTTTTCGTGGTGCCCTCGGCGATGGCGTTGCTGGCGCTGGGCGACGTGGTGACGGCGGCGCTGTATCAGACGGGGAAGTTCACGCACAACGACTCGGTCTACGTGTGGGCGATTCTGGCCGGGTCGGCGGTGGGCCTGCTGGCGTCGACGCTGGGCCGGCTCTATTCGTCGACCTACTACGCGCTCCGCGACACGCGCACGCCGCTGCGATACGCCGTGGTGCGCGTGGCGCTCACCACCGCGCTGGGCTACCTGTGCTCGATTCCGCTGCCCATCTGGCTCGGGATCGATCCGCGATGGGGCGCGGCGGGCTTGACGGCCTCGGCGGGCGTGGCGGGATGGGTGGAGTTCGCGCTGCTGCGCCGGACGCTGAACGGGCGCATCGGGCGCACCGGGTTGCCGGCGGCGCTACTGGCGAAGCTCTGGACCTCGGCGGCGGTGGCGGCGGGCGTGGCGTGGGCGGTGAAGATCGGCATAGGGCACGGGGATCATCCGATTAAGGCAGCGGTCGCTATTCTGGGGATGTACGGAGTGGTGTACTTCGGCGCGACGTATGCGATGCGAGTGGAGGAGTGCGCGGTAGCGTTGCAAAGAGTGGCCAGGCTGCGGCGCTAACCCTTCAGATCCTGGAACGCTTCCTCAATTTCCTTCTTCGCTTCCGGAGTGGGCGCCACCAGCGGCAGGCGCGGCGGGCCGCCGTAGTAGCCGTTCAAGTCCATGGCGTACTTCAGGCCGGGGACGCCGTACTTGGTGGTCACCAGCGCCGCGGGCCGGCCGATGCGGTTTTGCCAGTCCAGTCCAGCCGCCTCTTCGCGCGTGCGGTACGCCTCCCAGATGGCGATCACCGAATAGGGCGCGGCGTTGGCATAGGCCAGGATGGCGCCCGATGCGCCCATCAGCAGCGACGGCCACAGCGTCGGCGCGGAGCCTACCAGCACCTGGAAGCCGTGCTTCACTTCGCGGATCATCTGCATCACCTTTTCCAGGTTGCCGGAGCTTTCCTCGATGGCGATGACGTTGGGATGCTCGGAGAGCGCCGCCACGGCCTCCACCGGAATATCCACGCCGGTGGCCTGCGGCCAGTTGTAAACGATCAGCGGGATGCGCGACTGATCGGCCACCGCGCGGAAATAGAGCGCCTGGGCGTCGGCGCGGTTGATGAGGTTCTTGTAGTAATGCGGCGTCCGCACCACGGCGGCCTTGTAGCCCATTTCGGCGGCGCGATTGGTGAGAGCCACCGTCTCGCGCACGCCTTCCATGCCGGTGCCGGCGATGAGCAGCTTTTCCGGCGCGGCGTGTTTGGCCACCAGCTCCCACATCGTATACTTTTCGTCGGCGGTGAGCATGACGCTTTCGCCGGTGGACCCCATGACGACGTAGCCGGCGAGCGCGGTGCGGTTCCACTTCTCCACGTTGTGCCGCACTTTGGCGGGGTAAATATCGCCGTTATGATCGAAGGGCGTGGCGATTGGTGGGAAAATACCTTGTAGCTTCATTTCCGAGTGTAATTCCACGATAACAATGTTCTCTCTCGAAATCGAATGCGATGCGGACGACCGCGACCTGCTGATCGCCGAGCTGTGGGAGCAAGGGTCGGCCGGCGTTGTCGAGCTGGATGTCCGGCGCGTGCGCGCGTTCTTCGACGACGGCGCCGAGCGCGACGCGCTGTTCGAACTTTTTCCCGGTGCGACCTACCGCGTGGAGCAACAGCGCGACTGGGTGCAATCGGCGCGCGACCTGCTTCAGCCGATGGAGGTGGGCGCACGGTTCTTTCTGGTGCCCGAATGGCGCGACGACGCCGCGCCTCCGGGACGGTTCCGCATCGCCGTCAATCCGGGGATGGCGTTTGGCACGGGCGTTCACGAAACCACGCAATTGTGCATCGAGGCGCTGGAGGAGTTTCTGAAGCCCGGCATGCGGGTGCTGGACGTGGGCACCGGATCGGGCATTCTGGCGCGTGCGGCCAAGCTGCTGGGGGCGGGGAAGGTTTACGCATGCGATACGGACCCGGTAGCGGTGGAGATTGCGGGCGATGGATTTGTCGGATCAGTGGACGCCGTGGCGTCCGGCTCATGCGACCTGGTGGTGGCGAACATCAGCCCGGAGGCCATCACGGCGCTTGCGCCGGACCTGGTGCGCGTGCTGCGCCCCGGCGGCGTACTGCTGGCGAGCGGTTTCGATCTTCAGGAAGTGGAGCAGGTGAAGGCGGCGCTGCCCCTCGCGCGCGAGGTCCGGCAAAAAAGAACCTGGGCTCTACTGGTGATTAGTCCTGCTGTTTAGTTGTGCTGTCTAGTTGTGGGGCAGATTTGTAATCTGCCTGCCGACTTTGCTGAGAAACTTCCCCCTCACCGCCCACTCTCTCTTCGTGCCCACTTTCCACAGTCGCCGCTTGCCGCACTACCACTCCATCGGACAGCCCGTCTTTCTCACCTGGCGCCTGCATGGCAGCCTTCCGGCGAACCGCGCCTTCCCCGCGGCAACCACCTCCGGCCAAGCCTTCCTGGCCATGGACCGCCTTCTCGACACCACTCGCACTGGTCCGCTGTACCTTCGCCGGCCGGAGTTCGCCAGGATGGTAGTCAAAGCCATCCATTATGAAGAATGGGACATGCGGCACTGCCAACTTCGTTCTTATGTCGTGATGCCGAACCACGTTCATCTCCTGATGACTCCGCTGGTGGAGGTTTTCAAGGTGACGCAATCGCTCAAGAGATTCACGGCGAGGGAAGGCAACCGGATTCTGGGTCTCACCGGGCAGCCGTTCTGGCAGGACGAGAGCCACGATCGGCTGGTCCGCAACGAGGCCGAGTTTCAGCGGATTGCCGGCTACATCGAGATGAATCCGGTGAAGTGCGGGATGGTGGCGGCGCCAGAGGAGTTTCTATGGTCCAGCGCCGGGCCGGGCCCAGAGGGCGCCCCAAATCGGCCGCAGATTGAAAATCTGCCCCACAGCCAAGCGGCTACTTGCCCGCGTTGAAGCGGTCTTCGATGGCTTTCCAGTTCACCACGTTCCACCACGCGGAAATGTAGTCCGGGCGGCGGTTCTGATACTTCAGGTAGTAGGCGTGCTCCCACACGTCCAGGCCCATGACGGCGCACTTGCCCTCCATCACGGGGCTGTCCTGGTTGGCGGTGGAAGAGATCTCGAGTTTCCCGCCGGATCGCAGCAGCCACGCCCAGCCGGAACCGAAGCGGGTGGCGGCGGCCTGGTTGAACTTCTCCTTGAAACTCTCGAAGCTGCCGAAAGTCCCGACGATGGCTTGGGCCAAATTGCCCACCGGCGCGCCTCCGGCTCCCGGCCCCATGATCTTCCAGAACATGGAATGGTTGATGTGGCCGCCGCCGTTGTTGCGCACCGCGGTGCGGATGTTCTCGGGAACGATGGCGCAGTTCGAGGCCAGCAGTTCCTCGACGGTCTTGCCCGCCAGGGCGGGGGCCGATTCCAGCGCTTTGTTCAGGTTCGTGACATACGCGTTATGGTGCTTGCCGTGGTGGATCTCCATCGTCATTTTGTCGATGTAGGGCTCCAGCGCATCGAAGGCATACCCCACCTGTGGAAGTGTGAAAGACATAGCGATCTCCTTTTATCCCCTCTGAGCTTGTTCGAAGGCATGGGCGAGCCGGAACATCGTGGTCTCATCGAAATGCCTGGTTAAAATCTGCAATCCTACCGGCAACCCCCCGGCGGTGGTTCCGCACGGCACGCTCATGCACGGAATGCCCGCCAAACTGCCGGTGATGGTGTAAATATCCGAGAGGTACATGGCCAGCGGGTCGTCGACTTTCTCGCCCAGCTTGAATGCCGGGAACGGGGAGACCGGCGCCACGATGGCATCCACCTCCTGAAACGCATTCGCAAAATCGCGCGCGACGAGCGCACGCACTTTCTGCGCCTTCAAATAGTACGCGTCGTAATAGCCCGAGCTGAGCACGTAGGTTCCCAGCATGATGCGGCGTTTGCACTCGGCGCCAAACCCCTCGCCGCGGGTATTGCGATACATGTCCGAAAGCGTGTCCGACATCTCCGAGCGAAAGGTATACCGCACTCCGTCGTACCGGGCCAGGTTGGCGCTGGCCTCGGCCGTGCAGATGATGTAATAGCACGCGATGGCGTAATCGGTCGAGGGCAAACTGATTTCACGGACCTGGCAGCCCAGACTTTGAAGCGTGTCCACGCCGCGCGAGATCAGGTCGCCGGTTTCGCCCATCAATTCTTTTAGATACTCGCGGGGCAGTCCAAGCTTCAAGCCTTTTACGTTTCCGTCGAGCAGGGCCGCGTATTCCGGCACGGGGGCATCGGCCGAGGTGGAGTCGCGGAAATCCCGGCCGGCGATCACGCGCAGAAGTATCGCGGAATCTGTCACCGAGCGGCTGAAGGGGCCGATGTGGTCGAGCGAGCTGGCGAACGCCGTGAGGCCGTAGCGTGAAACGCGGCCGTAGGTGGGGGTCACGCCCACCACGCCGCAGAACGAGGCCGGCTGGCGGATGGAGCCGCCGGTATCGGAGCCGAGCGCCACAACTGCCGTGCCCTGCGCGACCACGGCCGCCGAGCCGCCGCTCGAACCTCCGGGCACGCGGTCGGGCGCCACCGGGTTGCGCACCGGGCCGAAGGCCGAGTTCTCGGTGGAGGATCCCATGGCGAATTCGTCGCAATTGGTCTTGCCGATGATGATGCCGCCGGCCTGCTCCAGCCGCACCACGGCGGTGGCATCATACGGCGGAATGTAGTTGGCCAGGAGCTTCGAGCCGCACGTGGTGCGGACGCCCTGGGTGAGGATGACGTCCTTGACCGCCACGGGGACGCCGGCCAGCGGTCCGGGATCTTCGCCGCGGGCGAGCTGCTCATCCACGCGTTTCGCCGCGGCCAGCGCGCGCTCGGGCGAAAAGTGGAGATACGCATCGGTCTTGGGGTTCTCGGCCTGGGCGTAGCGCAGGGCTTCGGCGGCCAGTTCGGCGGCGGTGAAGCGGCGCGAGAGCAGGCCTTCTCTCACGCTGCCGATAGTCAGAGAGGGGATGGCGATATCCATGGGTCAGCGTTCGATTACTTTGGGCACCTTGAAATAGCCGGCGCCGGGTTGAGGAGCGTTGGCCAGGGCCGCCTGGTTGCCCAGCGGCGGCGCCGGAACGTCCGCCCGCAAAGTGGCCGTCTCTTCGGCGTCGTAGAGCACCTGCGCCATCGGCTCGACGTTGCTGGTATCGATTTCGTTGAGCTTGCCGATGTGCTCGAGGATGCCGTCCAGGTCCGCCTGGAACCGGCTCACTTCGGCGTCGGTCAACTTCAGGTTGGCCAGACCGGCCACGTAGCGGACTTCCTGTTCGGTGATCTTCACGCCAGCGCCTTCTTCCGGGATGCTTTATAGATGCCACGCAGGACCGGGTCCGCGATACCGTCGGCCTCGTCGGGGAGGAGGGCGGGAACCGCTTGCGCGGCGCGCTGCGGCTCGCGCCGCCGCGGCACGATGCGAAACTCGAGGTCCTCCACCAGGCCGGGGCCGAAGCTCTTTTTCAGGTTGTTGAGGATGTGGGGCGTCAGGGCGGACAACTGCCGCTGCCAGATGTGATCTTCCACCTCGACGATGAGGCGCGCGCGCACCATGCGGCAGGCGCGCGTATGCGCGGCGATCCTCTGGCCGACGGCCTGGGGCCAGGCGGCGCACGCCAGTTCCCCGGCGCTGAGCACATCCTCGGACAGTCTCAATCCCCGGATGAGTTTGCTGGCGCGTTCCATGTGGTTCGGCTGGACCATTTTATCACGGCCACGCGTCTGCCCCGCATTTCTCAGTCAGGGCAAGCTAAAGCATGCCCCACCAGGTGGGGCATGCTTTAGCTTGCCCTGTTTGATCATTTGGCACACGGGCACTTGTCCGGCTGGCAGCTTCGAGTAGGATGGGAGAATGCTCGTGCTTGCTTCCCAATCGCCGCGGCGCAGCGAGATTCTTCGCCAGGCGGGGATTCCGTTCACCGTCCGGGTGGCCGCGGTGGATGAAACCCCGCTCGCCGGCGAGAAGCCCGAAGCTTACGTCATGCGGCTGGCGGCGCTGAAGGCGCTGGCCGTCGCCGCGGGCGAGGACGAGACCGTGCTGGGCGCCGACACCACCGTCGTGATCGACGGCGAAATGCTGGGCAAGCCCGCCGATGCCGCCGGCGCGCGGCGCATGCTCGAACGGCTTTCCGGGCGGCAGCACGAAGTCATCACCGGAATTTGCCTGAAGCGCGGCGTGGAAGTGGTTCGAGACTGTGCCGCGACGAAGGTATGGTTCGCATCCATGAGCGCGCGCGAAATCGAGGAATACGTGGCGAGCGGCGAGCCCATGGACAAGGCCGGCGCCTACGCCATTCAGGGTCTGGCGTCGAAGTTCATCGAGAGGATCGACGGCTGCTACTTCAACGTGGTGGGCCTGCCGGTCGCCCTGGTGTGGGACCGGCTGGCCCACCACACGCGCCTCAGAAGGTAAAGCGGAAGCCGAACTCGCCCCACAGCGAGCGCGGAATGGTGGTGGCGCTGGGGTTCAGGAATCCGGCGGGGTGGTCGAACGTCGAGGCGCTGGCAATATTGCCGTTGTAGTCGTTGCCGTAGTTGGCGCGGTTGGTCAGGTTGAACGCCTGCGCCACCAGTTGCAGCTTCATGCGCTCGCCGAAATTGATATTCTTCGACAACCGCAGATCGAGCTGGAAGAAAGGATCGCCGCGGAGCGGGTCATACTGGGCGATGGTGCACGCCTGGGTAACGCCGTTCAAACCATAGAAGCAGTTCTGCGCGCCCGCGTTATTGCCGGCAAACGCAAGCCAGTTGGTGGGATTGTTGCTGGGAACCACCACGGCGGTTCCCGTGCCGCCGGTATTCAGGGTGTTTGCGGAGTTGGTCAGAGGGAATGGGCGCGCCGAGCCGAACTGCATGATGGGAGCGAGCTGAAATCCCTTGCCCAGGTCGACGATCCCGCTCACGGTGATGTGGTGGCGCTCATCGTTGGGCGACGGGCCCCACTCGTAGCTGGCAAACGGGTTGGTCGAAAGCATCGGATAGTTGCGGAAGGAGGTCCCGCCGCCATCGTAGGAGTAGGCCCACGACAGGGTGTAATTCGCGTTCACCGTAAAATGACGGGTCATCCGCCGGCGGAAGCTGAAATTGAAGCCGTCATAATGCGAACGGCCGATCGACTGCTCGTCGCGAACGCTGGCCAGCTCCGGCTGCGTGGAGGCGGCAAACGCGGGGTCCAATGGACGCGAGCAGCAGACCCCGCCCACCGGCACTCTCTGGTCGATATTCATGGTCTTGTTCTCGTGCAAACCGAGAACGTGCGTGTATTCGGCCTCGAATACCGAGTTTGGATTGATCGCCCAACTATAGCCACCGTTGAACTCTTCCGTGACCGGGTTGCGATAGTCGGGGTCCATCAAACGCCCCACGCTGCCCGATGCAAGCTGTGTCGAGGGAGGCGGAACCACGGGCAGGGGATCGACACCGTAGCGCCAGTTCCCCAATTGAATACCGGTTCCCGTGACGATATCGGTGGGGGAGGACAAGCTGATCACGGTCTGAAAAACAGTCGGGTTGGCCATCTGTTCCATGAACAGCGGAATGTTCTGGAACACGTTTCCGTAGTAGAGTCCAAACCCTCCGCGCAATACGTGCTGGCCTTTGCCGGTCAGGTCGTAGGCGAAGCCCACGCGTGGGCTGAAGTCCTTGTTGTCGTCGTGCGGCAGCTTGCTGACATACGGATTGGAAATCGGGCTGTTGAGCGCCACCAGTTCCTGATAGGTGCGGCTGTTCTTGACGTCCGAGGCGCCGATCATGTTGAAGTCCTTGTCCCAGCGCAGGCCGAGGTTTAACGTCAGACGGGGCGTGGCTTTCCAGTCGTCCTGAAAATACAGGCCAAGCTGCTTGGTGGCTACCAAAAAGTATGGATTGCCATTGGCCTCCGCCATGCCGACGACCGCGCCGGGAGTGGCAAATCCCTTGGGATAGAGTTTGGTATTGCCCAGGATCACGCTGGGGTCGTCGGCGAAATCGATCTCGAGTGTCGAGCTGAATTCGAAGAAACCGCCTTCCACCGGATTATCGATGAAATCCACCCCGCCCTTCAGCGTGTGCTTGCCGATGGTCTTGGAAATGTCGTCCTTGAACTGCCACTTTTTCTGGAACGACTGCTGCGGAACGTTGGTGTTGGTGCCGAACGACGCATCCGGGAAGACCACTAGAGGCGCGCTGATGTTGCTGGCGATCACATTATTCCAGTACTGATAGCCGGCCGTGAACTGGTTGACCGTGGTATTGGAAAGCACCGAGTTCAGGGTGAAGTTCGCCAACAGCATGTGGTTCTTGGTGTAGTTGCCATTGGTCAGATCGCCGGTGCCGTCGGACTGATCGTTCAGGCTGTTGTTCGCCTGTGAATTGAAGCTGACGTAAGCGGTATTCTTGGTGTCGATGGTCCAGTCCACCCGGCCATTGAACCGGGTCTCATAGAACGGACGGGGGATCACCGCGGCGGGCTGGTCCGCCAGCCCGGCCGATTTGGCAAGCACCAACTCGGAGTACGAAGTTCCGGTTTCTTCCAGACCCTCGCTTTCACGCTCCCGCTCGATGGCAAAGAATCCGAAGAGCTTGTCTTTCTGGAACGGGCCGCCAACCGAGCCGCCGAACTGCTGGCGGGTGTAGTCGGGGTGTTCGGGGGTCTCCCCGCCGGTGCCGTCCGGGACCTTTTCATCGGTGTCGAACGCCTGGTCGCGGAAGTAGCCGAAGCCGGAACCGTGAAGCTGGTTGCCGCCCTGCTTGGTAATCATGTTGATGGCAGCGCCTTCCGAGCGGCCGTTCTGGGCCGAGAACCGCTGCGTGCTGATCTGGAACTCCTGTACCGCTTCGAGCGGAAGCTGCATCACCGGTCCGCCGACCGTATTGTCCTTATCGTCGATGCCATTGACCGTGACGTTCACGTTGCGGCCACCGGCTCCGTTGACGGAGAGGATGGCATAGCGGTTCTTGGTGGGATCGTAGGAGTCCGCCGCTTTCACGCCCGGGGCCAGATAAGCCAGATTGGCCACGTCGCGTTGGATCATGGGCATCTCCACCACCTCGGTGGGCGTAATGTTCTGGCTGACGCCGCTCTTGTCGAGGTCCACGATCGGAGCGGCGGAGGTGATTTCCACAATCTGGTTCATTTGTCCCGGATTCAGCGTCGCATTGGCCGTGGCCGTCTGTCCCACCAGCAGATCGACGTTCTGGACCAGCGAGGCGAATCCCACTTTGGACACCCTCACCGAGTACGCGCCGGCGGACAGGAGATCGAACCGGTAGTCGCCCTCACCGTTGGTCTCCGCCGTGCGCTTTTCCCCGGTCGCTTTGCTGGTGATGACCACCTCGGCTCCCGGCACCACAGCTTGCGATTGGTCAATCACCGTGCCCAGGATTGTGCCGCTGGCTGTGGCTTGGGCAAATGCATTCCCCACACTCAACAGGGCCAGCGCGAGGGCCGTCAGATACAGATATAAACACTTTTTCATCCGTTCCTCCTTATTCAGGTCGATTTGGCGCCGTCTTGGGTCGCCCGGGATCGGGTCCCGTCGGACATAGCATATAGGGATACACTGTTTTGGCCCTGGTTGCAAGGGGGGGGGTGAAGTCGAGGGGGGGTGAAGTCGAGGCACCACTCTGGGGAGGAGGATCCCGGCAAGCTAAAGCATGCCCCACCTGGATTTTCACGACATCAAGGTCTTATAATAGACCTTAAGCAATTGAATCCCATACTTGTAAGGAGGGGAGAGTTGACAAGCTCATCCACCGCCACTCGTCCGAAGGTGACCATCGACGGCAACGAGGCAGCCGCATACGTAGCGCATCAGATTAACGAAGTCATCGCCATTTATCCCATCACGCCATCTTCCAACATGGGGGAGTGGGCGGACCAATGGTCCGCCGAAGGAAAGACCAACATCTGGGGCACCGTGCCTACGGTGATCGAGATGCAGAGCGAAGGAGGTGCGGTTGCCGCGCTCCATGGCGCTTTGCAGGCCGGTGCGCTTTGTACCACATTCACAGCGGCGCAGGGGCTGCTGCTGATGATCCCGAGCATGTACAAGATTGCCGGCGAGCTGACGCCCACGGTGTTCCACATCGCCGCGCGGTCGCTGGCCGTCCAGGCGCTCTCGATATTTGGGGACCACAGCGATGTCATGGCCACGCGCGCCACCGGGTTCGGCATGTTGTCTTCCAACTCGGTGCAGGAAGTGATGGACCTGGCGCTCATCGCGCAGGCCGCCAGCATGGCATCGCGCATCCCGTTCCTGCACTTTTTCGACGGCTTCCGCACCTCCCACGAAGTCGCCAAGGTGGAACAGCTCACGGTGGAGGATCTGCGCGCCATGATCGACGAAGACTTGGTGCACGCGCACCGCGAGCGGGCCATGTCCCCCGATCGCCCCATCCTGCGCGGCTCCTCGCAGAATCCCGACGTCTACTTCCAGGCGCGCGAATCGGTCAACTCGTTCTACCTGGCCGCCCCCACCATCGTGCAGAACGTCATGGACAAATTCGCCAAACTGGTGGGACGGCAGTATCGTCTGTTCGATTACGTGGGAGCGCCGGATGCGGAGCGCGTAATCGTCATGATGGGGTCGGGCGCCGACGTGGCCCACGAGACGGTGGATGCACTGACGGCGGCCGGCGAGAAGGTCGGGCTTCTCAAGGTCCGCCTGTACCGGCCGTTCTCGATCGAGAGCTTCGTGGCCGCGCTGCCCGCCAGCGCCAGGTCGATCGCCGTTCTCGACCGCACCAAGGAGCCGGGCTCCACCGGCGAGCCGCTCTACTGCGACGTCATCACCGCACTGGCGGAAATGGGCGTCTCCAAGAAGGTGATCGGCGGCCGCTACGGCCTCTCTTCCAAGGAATTCACGCCCGCCATGGTGAAGGGCGTCTATGACGAGCTGAAGAAGGCCTCGCCCAAGAACCACTTCACCATCGGGATCAACGACGACGTCACCCACACCAGCCTGGATTACGACCCCGCGTACTCCGCCGAGATCCCCGGCACGGTGCGCGCGCTGTTCTTCGGGCTGGGCGCCGATGGCACGGTAGGGGCCAACAAGAACTCCATCAAGATCATCGGGGAAGAGACCGAAAACTTCGCGCAGGGCTACTTCGTCTACGACTCCAAGAAGTCCGGCGCCATCACCACTTCCCACTTGCGCTTCGGGCCCCACCCGCTGCGCTCCAGCTACCTGATCACGCAGGCCAGTTTCGTGGCCTGCCACCAGTTCTCCTTCCTGGAGCGCATCGACATGCTGCGAGCCGCGGAGCCGGGCGCTACCTTCCTGTTGAATAGCATCTACGGCCCCGATGAGGTTTGGGACCACCTGCCCCGCCTGGTGCAGAAGCAGATCATCGACAAGAAGCTGAAGTTCTACGTCATCGACGGCTACGATGTGGCCAAGCAGACCGGCATGGGCGGCCGCATCAACACCATCATGCAGACGTGTTTCTTCGCCATCAGCGGCGTGCTGCCGCGCGAGGAAGCCATTGACGCCATCAAGCACACCATCGAGAAGACTTACGGCAAGCGCGGCGTAAGCGTGGTGCAGAAGAACTTCGCCGCCGTGGACGCGGCCCTGAGCCACCTCCACGAAGTCCAGGTGCCGGGCAAGGTCACCTCCCTGTTCGACATCCGCCCGGCGGTTCCCGCCGCGGCGCCCGAGTTCGTGCAGAAGTTCACCGCCAGGATCATCGAAGGCAACGGCGACGACCTGCCGGTGAGCGCCATGCCCGTCGACGGCACTTTCCCCACCGCCACGACGCAATGGGAGAGGCGCAACATCGCGCTCGAGATCCCCGAATGGGACGAGGAGCTTTGCATCCAGTGCGGCAAGTGCGTGCTGGTGTGCCCGCACGCCGTGATCCGTGCCAAGGTGTACGACGAAAAGTATTTGGCCGGCGCGCCGCCCACCTTCAAGGCCGTGCCCGCGCGCTGGAAGGACATGAAGGACCGGAAGTACACCTTGCAGGTGTCGCCCGAGGATTGCACCGGCTGCACGCTGTGCGTGGAATTCTGCCCGGTGAAAGACAAGCGGGAAGTGAAGCGCCGCGCCATCAACATGGTGTCGCAGCCGCCCATACGCGAGTCCGAAGCGGCCAATTGGGAGTTCTTCCTGAAGATTCCCGAAACCGATCGCAAGATTCTCTCGCCGAGCCAGGTGAAGGACGTGCAGTTGCTGCGGCCGCTGTTCGAGTTCTCCGGCGCCTGCTCCGGTTGCGGCGAAACCCCTTACGTGAAGTTGATGACGCAGCTCTTCGGCGACCGCATGCTGATCGGCAACGCCACCGGCTGCTCCTCCATCTACGGCGGCAACCTCCCGACCACGCCCTACTGCGTGAACGCGGAGGGCCTCGGGCCGACGTGGAACAACTCGCTGTTCGAAGATTGCGCGGAGTTCGCGTTAGGCCTGCGGCTCGCCGTCGACAAGCAGAACGAGTATGCCCGCGAGCTGGTCGCGCGGCTCGGCGCCGTGATTGGTGAGAACCTGGCTCAAGCTATCCTGAACGCCGATCAGAAAACCGAGCAGGGCGTCTTCGAGCAGCGCGAGCGCGTCAAGCTGCTCAAGGAGAAGCTGGCCGGCGCCGGCATCTCCGAAGCGCGCGACCTGCTGGCGGTGGCCGACAATCTGGTGAGGAAGAGTATCTGGGGGGTGGGCGGCGACGGTTGGGGGTACGACATCGGTTACGGCGGTCTGGACCATGTGCTCGCCTCCGGGCGCAACGTGAACATCCTGGTGCTCGACACCGAAGTCTACTCGAATACCGGCGGCCAGGCGTCCAAAGCCACGCCGCGCGGCGCGGTGGCCAAGTTTGCCGCCGGCGGCAAGCCCGTGCGCAAGAAAGACCTGGCCCTGATGGCCATGAGCTATGGCACCGTCTACGTGGCCAAGGTGGCCATGGGCGCGGGCGACATGCACACCGTCAAGGCGTTTCTGGAAGCCGAAGCGTACGACGGGCCGTCGCTCATCATCGCGTACAGCCATTGCATCGCACACGGCTACGACCTCTCCTTCGGCATGGAACAGCAGAAGGTGGCGGTGAGTTCCGGCTACTGGCCGCTGATGCGCTACAACCCCGAGCTGACGGCGCAGGGCAAGAACCCCTTCCAGCTCGATTCGCGCACGCCCAGCACATCGTTCAAAGACTACGCCTATAAGGAAACGCGGTACACCATGCTGGTCAAGAGCAATCCCGAGGAAGCCAAGAGGCTGTTGGGGCTGGCGGAGGAGGACGTGGCCAGCCGCTGGCGGCTCTACGATTACATGGCCCACGAGCCTGGGAACGGGGGTGACAAGAAATGATCGACCTTACCAAGACCATTGATCTTTCCACGACGTATCTCGGACTGAAGCTGAAAAACCCGCTGGTGGCATCGTCCTCGCCGATGTGCGCGGACGTGGGTAACGTCCGCCGCATGGAAGACGCCGGCGCCGCCGCGGTGGTGCTCGATTCGCTGTTCGAGGAGCAGATCGAGCTGGAAAGCGCCGACCTGGACCGCTTCCTCACCCAGGGCTCGGAGGTTTCCGCCGAGTCCGTTTCGCAGTTCCCCGAGCTGATGCATCGGGTGGTGGGGCCGGAGACCTACCTGGAGCACATTCGGAAGTGTAAGGAGGCGGTCGGTATTCCCATTGTCGGCAGCCTCAACGGCAGCACCAATGGCGGCTGGCTGCACTACGCCAAGCAGATGCAGGAAGCCGGCGCGGACGCGCTCGAACTGAACATCTACTACATCCCGGTGGACCCCAAAGTCACCGGCGAGCGGGTGGAGGAGCAGTACGTCGAACTGGTGAAGGCCGTCAAGGCCGAAGTCAAGATCCCCGTGGCCGTGAAGCTGGGGCCGTATTTCAGCTCGATGGCCAATGTGGCCCAGAGACTCGACGCGGCGGGCGCCGACGCCCTGGTGCTCTTCAACCGCTTCTACCAGCCGGATTTCGACCTGGAAGCGCTGGAGGTGGTGCCCAACCTGATTTTGAGCAACTCGCACGAGCTGCTGCTGCGCCTGCACTGGATCGCGGTGTTGTACGGCAGCGTGAAAGCGGACCTGGCGCTGACGGGCGGCGTGCACAGCGCCACCGACGTGGTGAAAGCCATGATGGCCGGGGCCAAGGTGGCGATGATGACCTCGGCGCTGCTCAAACGCGGCATCACCTTCCTGGACACCATCTCCACCGAGCTGCTGATCTGGATGGGCGAGCACGAGTACGAATCGATCCAACAGATGCAGGGCAGCATGAGCCGCAACGCGGTGCCGCAGCCCGGCGCCTTCGAGCGCGCCAACTACATGAAGGTGCTGAACTCGTACGCCATGCGGTAGTGGGTGGCGGGCGTCTAAATGCGTTCATTTCGTACTATTCGCCTCCTTTTCCTGCTACCGTGCGCTCTCGTGGCGCAGCCAGACCGCATCACGGCGCCAACTGACGCCCGCCGGACGGTAGTTCTCAAAGGCAACGTCCATCCCATGGCACAGCCGCGGTTCGACCAGGGACCAGTCGAACCCGCTTTCCGGCTTAGCTACATCACCCTGATGCTGAAGAAAACGGACGCCCAGCAGGCGGCGCTCGAGCAGTTGCTCCAGCAGCAGCAAGACCCGGCATCGCCGAACTACCACGACTGGCTCACGCCCGAGCAGTACGCGGATCGCTTTGGTCTGAGCCAGAGCGACCTGGATAAGATCTCCGCCTGGTTGCGGTCCGAAGGCTTCACCGTGGAATATACGGCGCGCGGGCGCGACTGGCTGGCTTTCAGCGGCACGGCCGGGCAAGTGCTGGCAACGTTCCATACCCAGATCCATCGCTACCGCGTGGACGGCGAAATGCACTTTGCCGCGGCGGCGGAGCCGTCCGTTCCGGCGTCGCTCGAGCCGCTGGTTGCGGGCCTCCTGGGGCTCGACGACTTCTATCCGAAACCGCCCAGGCGCCCGGCGCCGGCCAATACGTCGAGCACCGGAGGGCACACTCTGGTCCCGGACGATATTGCCACCATTTACGACATCACCAAGCTGTACCAGGCGACCATCAATGGCACGAACATCGACGGCACCGGGCAGAGTGTCGTCGTGGTAGGCCAGACCGCCATCGATCCCACGGACGTTCAGGGGTTCCGCAGCAAGTACAACCTGCCGGCCCTTAACTTGACAATGAGGCTCAACCCAAATTCCAGCGACCCTGGAACCAACAGCAAAGCTGTGCCGGAGGCGGACCTCGACTTGGAGTGGGCCAGCGCCGTCGCGCAGAAGGCGAATTTCATCTACGTCTATGGGACCAGCGCGGATGGCGCGGCCACTTACGCCATCGACCAGGACCTGGCGCCGGTCATCACCGAGAGTTATGGAAACTGCGAGGCGCAAGTCACGTCTTCCTCGTCGTCGTATTACCGATCGGAGGCCCAGAAAGCGGGCACGGAGGGCATCACCTGGCTGGCTTCGACGGGTGATAGCGGGGCGGCCGACTGCGACGAGGGTGTCAACATCGCTTCCCATGGTTTGGCCGTGAACTTTCCCGCCAGCATCCCGGAGATCACCGCCGTGGGCGGTACCGAGTTCAGCGAGGCAGGCAAGGCATATTGGAACACCGCGAACGGTCCCAACGGAGGGTCCGCCATATCTTACATTCCGGAAATGGCATGGAACGACACATCCGTGAACGTGGCGGCGGGAGCAGGGCTGGCCGCTACCGGCGGCGGCGCCAGCTCTATCTACGCCAAGCCTGCCTGGCAGACCGGCAACAACGTGCCGAGCGATAACGTCCGCGATGTGCCGGACATCTCTCTCGACGGGGCTAACGACCACGATCCCTACAACGTCATGACCGGGGGCAGTATGGTGCTTGAGGGGGGGACCTCGGTCTCTACGCCGGTGTTCGCCGGTATCGTCGCGCTGCTCAATCAATACGTGGTCGCGACCAAGGCGCAGTCCAAACCAGGCGTGGGGAATATCAATCCGACGCTGTATCACCTCGCGGCGAGCGCTCCCAGCGCTTTTCACGATATTACGACCGGGAGCAATATTGTTCCATGCGAGCAGGGAACGCCAAATTGCCCCGCCGCGGGACAGTTCGGCTACAGCGCGGGTACGGGATACGACCTGGCGACGGGACTGGGTTCGGTGGATGTGTACAACCTGGTGACGCAGTGGAACGGCAGCTCAGCCATCGGCACTACCACCACGGTGACGGCTAATCCCACCAGCATTTTAGCGACTGGCAGCACGACATTGACGGCAACCGTGAGTGCCGGCACCGGCAGCGCCACGCCCAGCGGCTCGGTGTTCTTCACACTGGGCAGCGGCGGCGCCGTGCTGGCGACGGCGGAGCTTAGCGGCTCCGGCGCCGTCGCCACCGCGGCGGTGAGGGTCTTTGGCACGCAACTGGCGTTCGGGAACAACAGCATTACGGCTTCTTACGGCGGCGTCACCGGTTTTGGCGCCTCCTCGGGATCGGTGACGGTGAGCGTCGGTGTCCCATCCACCTCGACCACGGTCACCGCCAATCCCGCCAGCATTACGGCGAGCGGCAGCACCGCACTGACGGCCACGGTGAAGGCCGCGAGCGGCAGCGCCACGCCCACCGGCTCGGTTTCCTTCACGCTGGGCAGCACGTCGCTGGGCGTCATCAACCTCTCCGGCTCCGGTGGCACGGCCACTGCGTCGCTGACCGTCAACGCCAGCCACTTGAACACCGGAACTAACCTCATCACGGCTTCCTATGGCGGCGCCACCGGCTTTAGCCCTTCGTCGGCATCCGTGACAGTGAACGTCAACATTTACACCGGGTCTTCCATCGTGGTTCCCTCGGTGGCGCCGAATCCGGTGTTCCAGCAAGCGCCCGATGCGAACGGGTACACCTTTTTCTACACCTTGCGGCTGAGTGAGATCGCCGGAACCGCCGCCACCCTCACCGGACTCGCGATCGCCGGCACCGACCACTCCTCCGACATACAGAGCTGGTTCGGCAGCGCCAGCATACCGGCGAACGGGACCATTTCGGCTTCACTGGAGTCGCAGCCCACCACCGTTCCGGTCAACTTTGTGTTCGGATTCAGCGGCACGGATGCCAGCGGGGCCAAGTGGACCGATCAGCTTACCGTTCCCTTCCTCGCCCAGCCATCCTTTGCTTCGATGACGCTCGTCAGCTTGCCCGCCACGGTGGCGCTGATTCCGGACACCACCCACGGTTGCGCGTCGTCAGGCCCCTATTATCAGCAGTTGAATCTCGAAGAACAGAACGGCTATGGAGTGCAGTTGACCCGCTTCCTGGCCGGCGGCCATGATCTCACCAGCGCAATCCAGTCATACTTCGGCTCCTTGCGCCTGGCGCCGTTTGGTTCTCTCACAGCCGGCCTTTGCTGGAATATCACGAACCCGCAGACTGTCTCCTATGAGATCGATGGCACGGATACCGCCGGTCACACGATCATCGCCACCTTATCCGTTTCTTTTCAAAACCCAACCTCCAGCCCCGGCGCGCTGACTGTTTCGAGAAGCTCTGTCGCCATGAACGCCAGCCCCACCGAATCCGCGTCCACCACCGTGAACGTGACTGTGCCTGCCGGGGAGGGATGGACGGTCTCGGTGTTTCCAGCCAGCCAGCAGTCCGGTTGGCTGACGGTATTTCCGCTCTCGGGGACAGGGCCGGCGACAGTGAACCTGGTGGCCGCGGCGCCGGGACTGACGAATGGGGCCTACACCACCACGCTGGTCTTTCAATCGCCGAACACCACGCCGCAGTTTGTTAACGTTCCGGTCACGTTTACGATTGGCCCCAGTATCGGCGGGGTTGCCAACGGGGCGTCGTTCGCGCACACGTACGCTCCGGGGATGGTCTTGAGCGTCTTTGGCACGAACCTGGCGAACGCCACCCAAACGGCATACGCACTCCCCCTCCCGCCGACCATGGCGGGAGTCTCGGCTACGGTCAACGGGATTGCCGCCCCTCTCTACTACGTTTCGCCGACGCAACTAAACATTCAGGTCCCCTATGAGACTGCGGCCGGAACGGCTCTGCTGGCGGTCAACAACAACGGGCAGGTGGCCACCTCTACGTTCACGGTAGCGGCATCGGCGCCGGGCATCTACCTGCAATCGGGCAACGCGATCACCCCTAACGCCAGCGGCAGCCGGGGACAAATATACACACTCTTCATCACGGGGGCCGGCGAAGTCTCGCCGCAGGTGGCCACCGGGGCGGGTCCTGCCGGAACTCAGGTGCCCGTGCCGCTGCTTCCCGTTTCCATGACGATCGGCGGGGTAGCGGTGCCCCCACAGGGAATGATATACGTGGGCATCCCCAGTTGGTCGGTGGGAACCCTTCAGATCAATTTCCAGGTGCCGCAGAGCGCTCCCGTGGGCTTGCAGTCCGTGGTGGTCACCGTCGGCTCGGCCGTCAGCGCGGCGGCGAACTTCACCGTGCAGTGAGGTAGCGCCGGGCCCATGGGGCACCCCCTTGTCGCCGGTGTTCTTCCCATCCCGGACAACCCCACCCGGCGACAAGATCGCCGGCGCTACAGGTACTTCACGAACAGCACCTCGTTGCCGCGCTGGTTGTAGACCAGCTCATCCACCAGGTTGCGGGTCATGAGGATGCCGAAACCGCCGGGGCGCTGTCCCCGCTGGGTGCGAACCTCGACGTGCTGGATGGGCGCATCGTCGGGATTGGAAATGGCCGCGTGCGGCAGCAGATCCATCGAGAAGCCCTTGCCGGGGTCCTGAATCCGCACAATCAGGGAGCGCGCCGTGCGCACCAGGGATAGGCGTACGCGCTTCCCGGGGTCGGAGCCGCCGCCGTGCTCGACGGCATTCAAGAGCAGCTCGCGGAAGGCTGCCGCTATGTCCTCGCGCGCCTGCACCGGCAAGCCGGCCTCCACCTCGCGCAGGAAATGGGTCATGCGCTCGACGGCCTCCAGCTTGCAGCGCACATCCAGCGTGATCCATTTCGGATACGCCGAGAGCATCTTGATATCGTCCCGCCAGGAAGACGACTGGAGGGCCTGCTCGACCATGTCGGCCAGCAGCGCTTCCGCCAGCGGCTTATGGAAGTAGCTATAGGCGCGCTCCCGAATGGCGCGGATGACCCGCGCCTGGTCCTCGTCCCCGGTGAGGATCACCTTGATTTCCGGGCGGATTTCGCGCATGCGCCGCAACAGCTTGAGACCGTCGAATCCGTTGCTGCCCTGGCCCGCCACCACCAAGTCGTAGGGCGCACTACGGACCTGGTCCAGGGCCTCCCGCCCGTCGTAGACATCCTGAATGCCGCGGTCCGCGCGCTTCAGGAGCTCCGTGAGGAGGCGGTGAACGTCGGGGTCCGCGTCTACCAGCAGCAAGCGGCGCGAAAAGCTCACGGCATCTCCACTACTTGGTGCAGCCGAGGTTAGGATAGCATGGCTTCGCAGCCACCCGCCCCGCACGGTCTCGCTCTTACCCCTTATCGACCGAAAGTGACGTAACCTGGAGTTAAGCGGAGGCATCTCAATGAGTGAATTGAAAGCTGGAATTCTCTTCCTCGTCGCGCTGGCGGCCGCGCAGGCGCAAGTCTACCCGGGCGGTGGATATCCGGGTGGAGGCTATCCGGGCGGAGGCTATCCGGGGCAGTATCCCTATCCGGGCGGCGGGTCGACGATCCCCGGCATCCCCATTCCGCGGAGAGGCAGTACGCAGCCACCCAAGGATTCTTCCGAGCCCCTCCCCAATTTCCGCGGCAAGCTGAAGCAACTGGACGCCAAGACCATCACGCTGGAACTGGGCGATAACCGCGTGCTGGAATTCAAGCGCACGGACAAGACCAAGTTCTACAAGGGCGGGGAAGAGTTGAAATCGCCGGACTTCAAGCCGGGCGACCAGGTTTCCATCGAAGGCCCCGAGGACTCCCACGGCTACATGGTGGCGGTGAACGTCTACTGGGAGAAATCCGCCGCCGCGCAATCGGCTGAGGAAAAGGATGGCGCGGTGGATACGTGGAAGGATGCGCCCGGGGAATCCGCGGAACATGCCACGGAAATGACGCCGCCGCCCGCCAAGCCCGATCCCAACGACCCCGGTCCGCCCAAGCTGCAACGCGGCAAGCCGGCCGATTCCGCCCGCGAACATGCCCCGGCGCCTCCGCCCGACGCCCCGGCCGCGACGCCGGCCGCCACCCCGGTGGCCGCGAACCTGCCGCCGCCGGGCCCAGAGGGCACCCCCGCGGCGCCCCGGCAACCCTCCATCGCTCGCGGCGACGAAGACACGGGACCCTCGTTCCTGCGCTCCGACGATCCGCTGATCCGCAAGGCCGCCAATGCCGCGCTCGATTTCACGGAAACGCTGCCGAACTACGTCTGCCAGGAGATGATGGCGCGCTTCCAGAGTGAAACGCGTCCCGCCAGTTTCGATCCCATCGACGTGGTCCGCACCGAGGTGGTCTACGAGAACGGCAAAGAGGACTACCGCAACATCACCGTCGACGGCAAGGCTGTCAAGAAGAGCATGGAGGAGACCGGCGGCTCATGGTCCACCGGCGAATTCGGCACCGTGCTGATCGACCTGTTCTCGCCCGCCACCGCGGCCGATTTCCACTTCCAGAGGGACTCGCGAACCGGCGGGATACTGGCGAAGATGTACGAATTCACCGTGGCCCGCGAGAATTCCCACTGGTCGGTCCATGCCGGCTCGCAGATGTACGTTCCCGCTTACAGCGGCGCCGTGTGGATCGATCCCAAGACCTCGCGGGTGCTGCGCATCGAAATGTCGGCCAAAGGCATGCCCGGGGAATTTCCGCTGGATCAAGTGGAATCGGCCACCGATTACGACTACATCCGGTTGGGCGACGCGCAGCAATACCTGTTGCCGGTGCACGCCGAGACGCTGAGCTGCCAGCGCGGCTCGAACCTCTGCGCCAAGAACGTGATCGATTTCCGCAACTACCACAAGTACACCGGCGAATCCAGCATCAAGTTCGGCGATGCGGTCAAGCCGGACAAGCCGTAAAGTACCGCTCCCTAACGGGAGCGTGAAAAAATCGGTTGACATGCGAAAGCGCCTGTCCCACCAAAACGCAAGCCCTTGCGTACCAAGGTGGGACAGACGCTTCCGTGTGTCAACCCGGCGTTCCCAACGATTTTTTCACGGGCCCTTACGGTCGCGGCTCGGAACGAGGTATACGGCCGCACACCGAGCCGCGACCGTTAGTACCGACCGGATTGAATTCGTGCTGACACGGGCGGAATGTTCTCGGCGCCATGCGCCAAATGCGCCACTGGCGCGCACCTGGATACACTCTGAAACTGCCTCCAACTTTCCTCTGCCCTCGCTTTTCACGATTCTCCGCTCCCTCCGCGCCCTCGCGTTTTGACTTGATTCTCCTGTTCTTTCCTCCGCGAAATCTCTGTGTCTCCGCGGCTCCGCGTCGAAAGAGATTGTCCCTGTTTGGTTCCGGCTACGCCGGGCTAGGGAGCGGTCTTGTTGGAAACTCCGCGGGCCGCGGGGTGCCCTCTGGGCCGCCCCGCCCCTACGGCTTGGCCTGAGCGGAGAGCTTCTCCAACTGGTCCAATTGCCCGCGCACGGTGGCTGCGTCCTGGGCGCCCGGCGCGAACTTCAGATAGTTACGCATTTCGCCGGCGGCGCCGGTGTAGTCCTGGCGTTGCGCCAGAATTACGCCCAGCAAGTGCGAGACTTGCGGGTAGCGGTGCTCGGTATCCAGCTTCTCGGCCTCGCGCGCGCTCTTCTCCGCCGCATCCATATTCCGCAGGTTGTAGTTGGCCACCGAGTTGAACAGAAACTGCTGCGGATAGTCGAACGGGTCGAGCTTCACCGCGCGCCCGGTCACATCGGCCAGTTCCCGCCAGTTCTTCGCCCCCAGGGCCAGCCGCGAAAGTTCCAGATAGGGATTCAAGTACTTGGGGTCCGCCTCGACGGCTGCGTCGAACGATTGATGCGCCGCATCCGCCTGGCCTTTGGCCGCTTGCAATCTCCCCAATTCAAACCAGGCCGCCGCATACTTGGGATAAACGTCCACCGCCTTCCGGTAGCTCTTCATGGCATCGTCCAGCTTGTTCTTCCTGGCCAGATCCGAGCCTTTCTCGAACGCTTTGCGGGCGTCCTTGGGAGCCGCCAGCGAAATGGCGCTGATGACGCGCCCTTCGGCGTGGCCCAGGCGGTGCAGAAAAATGGTGCCGACGTTGGGACTGTCCATGGCGATGCGGTTGGCCAGGCTCACCACTTGCGAGCGGTAGCCGGGGAGGTTGGCGCGCAGATCGCAGTTCATGTACCGTTCATCGGACCTGGCCCCTCCGCCCAGGCCGGATGACATCTGAGACTGCCCGGGAACGCGCGTTCCCATATCGTTGAAGAGCCTGCCGCCGGTGCTGGCGTCCTGCATCACTCCCTGCTCCATGCCCAGATCGATGGAAAAGTAGCCCTTCTGGTCGGTATAGCCTTCCGCGCGGGAGACTCCATTGCAGACGCGTTCGATCACCACGCTTTCGAGCGGTGGGCCGCCGTCATCGAGCATGACGCGGCCGCTGATGGGAACCGGCGGGGGCATGCTTTGGGATGTGTTGGGGGTAGTCGGTTGCGGATTGGTGGTGATGGAGGGCGTGGCGCTGGTGGTGCCGGTGCTCGTGCTGGTGCCCCCGCCCACAGGCGTGGTTGTCGTTCCGCCCTTGACTTGACTGAAAGCCGGCGGCAGCAGGAAAACCGCTGCCGCAACAATAGCGATCGCCCTCCCGTAGATTTTTGGGGACATACACCCTCCCGCTGCTGGCTTCATTATGGCACGTCGACGCCTGTTAAAATAGCGGGCAGGTGCTTATGAGAAAGCTCTCGTTGATATTGGGGTGTGCTCTCCTGTTGATTCTGACGGGCTGTTCGGAGCAGCCCGAGCCGGCTGAAAAGAAGGAACCGCCCAAGCCCGCCGAGCCGGTCACCGGCCAGGTCGCGCTGTACCGGATGTACCAGGTGGTCCGGTCCTGGGCGCCCGACGCTCAAGTGCTGAAGATGAACAGCATTCACCTCCTCGAAGTCCCCTCGGTCCCCGGAGAGGCGGGCGCTTGGGAAGCCACGTTTACGTCCGCCAACAAGGGGCGCGCAAAAACGTACACCTATTCCGTGATCGAGTCTCCGGGCAACCTGCACCAGGGCGTCTTCGCGGGACAGGAGGAGAACCTGAACGCCCAGGCCCTGCCTTTCCTCATCGCCGCCGTTAAGGTGGATACCGACGCGGCCTACAAGACGGCGCTCGGCAAAGCGGGCGACTACGACAAGAAGAACCCGAACTTGACCATCTCCATGCTGCTCGAGAAGGACAAACGCTACCAGAATCCCGTCTGGCGGATAATCTGGGGCGAATCCCTGGGGACTTCCGGTCTGTCCGTGTTCATCGACGCGTCCACCGGCGAGTACCTCGAAACGTTGCACTGACGGTGCTGGCTGGCGCCGGCGCTACCCTGCCCAGGCGCGCCCAGGTTTCCGTCTCCACCCGTGGCGCGGGCCGGCCTCGAGCCTTCCCTTCCGCGGGGCGATGGCCGCTATCGGCCCGTGAATTCTCACGATCGTAATTTTGAATCCCACTTATGAGCTATTGACATATGTCGGGTTTCGATTCTATACTCAGTACAAATATTACCGAGAGACCGACTCGGGGAAGACGAGGCACTCACAGCCGTCAGATTGTCCTGGAACGGCTGAAAAGAGAGGGAATATCGCATGGCAAAGCAACGCCTTCATACGGCCAGAGGTTCCGATTCAGTGACCGGAATCTCAAGTCGATCTGCTCGAATCGGGCGCCCTGGGCCTGAAAATCAAGAGGAAATCGCCGCACTTGCCCACGCGCTTTGGCAAGCCAGAGGCTGTCCCGACGGATCACCCGAAGAAGATTGGTTCCAGGCAAAGCGTGAACTTGCGGGGCGATCCAGACACCAGAGAGCGGATCTGCAAGAGGCGGGGCGGCCGATTCTTGCGCGACAGTCCGGTTCAGGCGCCGCCTGAACCGAAAACCGTAGACCAGAACCAGTCGAGGGCCGCATTCCCTAGTCGGAGCGGCGGCACTGCGCCATGTAGGCGCATAAGCCCTGTTTTCATCCGATTGAGAAAGAGATCAGTGTCATGAATAAAGCTTGCGAATTCGAAGCCGATCATACTGGAGCTGTCACCCTCCTGTCAGTGGGTCTGATCGACGAGGACCACGCTTCCCTGGAAGGCATCTTGCAGTGTTCCCAATGCGACCTGAGTCCGACATGCAACTTGAAGCTGAACGCGTGCCCCAATCTTGCGTCGGCGCTGAAGGCGTTGCGGAAGCTCAGAGTTCCCGTGGTCGTGTGTGAGTCCGATCTGCACCCGGGGACATGGAGAGAGGTTCTGGAGGAACTGAGAACCTTGCCCGATCCGCCGTATCTGATTGTCACTTCCAGGGTTGCCGATGAGCGTCTTTGGGCGGAAGCCCTCAACCTGGGGGCCTACGATGTGCTGGCGCAGCCGTTTGACTTTATGGAAGTCACTCGAATTGTCAGTATGGCGTGGCTGCGATGGAAGAGCCGGTATGGCATGCCCCGCGGCGCCAGGCAAGAAATGGCGCTGGCCAGCGGCATTTGAGCATTGTGGGACAGACGCTTTCGTCTGTCAACCCGGCGATCGCGGGGATTCCTTGCAGTCCCTCACCCCACGCTCATGCGGATCAGTTGCTCGGCGTTCTTCAGCGCCTCGGGCGTGAGCTTCTGCCCCGACAACATGCGGCCGATTTCGCGGGTGCGGGCGTCGTCGTCCAGCTCCTCGACCACCGCCGCCGTCCGGCCTTTCGATTCCCGCTTCTCGACGCGGTAGTGATGGTCGGCGAAGGCCGCGATCTGCGGCAGGTGCGTGACGCACAACACCTGGTTGGCGGCGGCCAGTTTCTTCAACCGGCGGCCGATGCCTTCCGCGGCGCTGCCGCCCACGCCGGCGTCCACCTCGTCGAAAACCAGCGTACGGACCACCGCCGTCCGGGGCGCGGCGAGGCAGGTCTTCAGCGCCAGCGCCAGGCGCGAGATCTCGCCGCCGGAAGCCACCTTCTCCAATGGCCGGGGCTCTTCGCCCAGGTTCGGCGACACCAGGAAGTCGACGCGGTCGGCGCCCTCGGCGGACCAGGGGGCGGGTGCCATCGCGATGCGGAAGACGGTGCGCTCCATGGCGAGCTGGGCCAGCTCGGCCTCGACGCGCTTTTCCAGCTTGCGCGCGGCCGCTCCGCGGCGCGCGGTCAGCTCCCCCGCCAGCTTGTCGAAATCGGCAGCCAGCCGCTTCCGCACCTGGCGCAACTCTTCCATGCGCTCCCCGGCGTGTTCCACCGAGGCGATCTGGCGGGCGACATCCTCCAAAAAGCTCAGGATCTCGGCAATCGACCGGCCGTACTTGCGCTTGAGGCGGTCGATGGCGGCCAGGCGCGTCTCCACTTCTTCCAGCCGGCCCGGGTTGGCTTCCAGGCGCGAAACATAGTCGCGCAGCGCGTAGGAGACTTCCTGGAGGCTCAGGTCCGCCGATTTGAGGTGCTCGCGCAGGCCCGCCAGCGAGGAGTCGATGCGGCAAAGCTCCTCCAACCGCTTGGCGGCCGCGCGGGTAAGCGAGAGAGCGGATTCGGGGCTGTCGTAGACCGCGGCGTAGGCGGTCGCGGCCGTTTCCTGGAGCCGCTGCACGTTTTGCAGGACGCGGCGCTCGTTCTCCAGGGAGGCTTCCTCGTCCGGCTTCAGCGCGGCGCCCTCGATCTCCTTGCGCTGGAAGCTCCACAGATCGAGCAGCCGCAGCTTCTCCTGTTCGGAGCGCTCCAGATCCTCGAGTTCCTCCGCCGCGGCGCGCCACTCGTGGTAGGTAACGGCGGCGCGGTCGAGCAGCTCGCGGCCGCCGGCGAAAGCGTCCAGCATGTCGCGCTGCGCATCGGGCGCAAACAAGAGCTGCTGCTCGTGTTGTCCGTGGATATCCGCCAGGTGCGGCGCCAGGTCCTTGAGCAGGGCCACCGACACCGGCCGGCTGCCGACGAACGCGCGCGACTTGCCGCCGCCCAGAATTTCGCGCTCGACGAGCAGCTCGCCCTCCTCGATTTCGAGCCCGGCGGGTTCCAGCAGGCGGCGCACGGGCGCGTGATCGCGGACATCGAAGATGCCCGCCACGCGCGCGCGGGATTCTCCGGTGCGGATGGTCTCCGCCGAGGCGCGGCCCCCCAGCAGTAGGCCGAGCGCGTCCACCACCAGGGACTTGCCGCTGCCGGTCTCGCCCGTCAGCAGGTTCAATCCCGCGTGGAAGCGGATGCGCAGCCTCTCCACCACGGCGTAGTTCTCGACCACCAGCTCCAGCAGCACTTCGAAACGATTATAGCCGTGTTCGGTGTGCTACTACACTGTCAAACCTCCGCGGCCTGCGACGATTCTGTGGGGCAGGCTGGCAGCCTGCGGCCGAGTGGTACTCGGCCTACCTGCCTGTCTACCGACACTGCGCACCTTTGGTTGCGGCTCTGCCGCTCTGCGCGACAGCCTGGCAAACTGCGCGCGACCCAGAGGGTACCCCTACCAACCTGCCCCACGCGCGGACTTTTGCTTGTCCGGACGCGTCTATGTGATAGATTTGAGATTAGGAGATGAATTGACTCTCGAGACTCCCGCTGCCCTTCTCCTCCAGATGAATGTTTGGGAATTGGTCCAGCACAATGGTCCCGCGGCGGATGTTGTGCTGGTCATCCTCTTTGGTTTTTCGATTTTTTCCTGGACCGTGATCTTCTCCAAGTGGCAGGCTTTCCGCGGCGCGCGCAAAGCCAACTCGCGTTTTCTGCGCGCTTTCCGCAAAGCCAGCGGCATGGAAGCGGTCATGATCGCCAGTGAACAGTTCCGGCCCTCCCCGCTGGTGGCCGTTTTCGATTTCGGATATGAGGAGATCGAGCGCCAGGTCAAGGCGCGCGGCAAGGTGACCAACCGCGTCGCGCTGGAGCGCGCCCTGCAACTGGGAGTGAGCGAGGAGATCGCCAAGCTGGAGCGCAACATGAGCTGGCTGGCCACCACCGCGACGGTGACGCCTTTCATCGGGTTGTTCGGCACGGTGCTGGGTATTATCCGCGCGTTTTTGGAGCTGGGACAGATGGGATCGACCAGCCTGCGCACGGTGGCGCCGGGCATCTCGGAAGCGCTGTTTGCGACGGCCGCGGGACTGGCAGCCGCCATCCCGGCCGCGATCTTCTACAATATTTTCGGCCACAGGATCCGGGAAATCGGCGCGCGCATGGACGATTTTTCGCTCGAGTTCCTGAACATGGCCGAGCGCAGTTTCGGAGAGTAGCGCCATGGCAATTTCCGTCAATGGCGGTGGGGGATACGGCTCCCGGCGGCGCGCCGGCGGTGGCAGCCTGTCGGAGATCAACGTCACGCCGTTCGTCGACGTGGTGCTGGTGCTGCTGATCATCTTCATGCTCACCGCCCACGTGATGGAGTTCGGCATCGAGGTGGACGTTCCCAAGGTGCAGGCGGTGAAGGATACCGCGCAGGAACTCCCGGTGGTGACCATCACCAAGGACGGCACCACCTACCTCAACGACAAGCCGGTGAACATCAACGACCTCCAGGCGGCCATCCAGCAGCGTTTCGGGAAGGCCAAAGCGATCTACGTGCGCGCCGATAAAGAGACCATCTGGGACCCAATTGCGCAGGTAATAGCCATGCTCGGCCAGGCGGGTTTCCAGGTGAATATGGTGTCGCAGCCGGAGGATTCGGCATCTAAAGGACGAAGGTGATGGCGCCGCACATCGATATCCTGGACCAGCCGGAGCCGCTTGGGAAACCGCTGGCGGGTTCGGTGGCTCTGCATCTTTCGGTGGGGGCCGCGCTGCTGCTGTCCGCGTGGATCGGGCGCCACGTGCCCGTGCAGTGGGGTGACATCAACGGCGGCGGGATGGGCTCGGTGGCGGTCAACGTGGTGCCGCGCATCCCCCTGCCGGGCCGTACCGGGCCGATCAATCCGGTGGCCAACGACACGGAATCGGTGGTGCCGACGCCGCCGTCCAAGGCCAAGCCCAAGCCCAAGGTGGAGGCGCCGGAACCGAATGCCATAGCCATCAAGAGCCGCAATGCCGTCAGGAAGCCGTCGCGGGCGGCCTCGGCGCCGAACAAGTTTCGCGAACAGCAGCAGGACCTTCCCAACCAGCTTTACAGCGCCGCGGGACAGGCCGTGGTCTCGCCCATGTACGGGATGACGGGCGGAGGCGGCGTGGGAATCGGCACCAGCTCGCCGTTCGGGGCTCAGTTCGGATGGTACGTCAACCTGTTGCGCGACCAGGTGGCGCGGAACTGGAGGACCAGCGATCTGGACCCGCGCCTGCGCTCGGCGCCGCCGGTGTGGGTGACATTCACCATCCGGCGCGACGGATCGGTGGCGCCCGGATCCGTGAGAATCACCCAGCGGAGCGGAAATCAGGCGCTGGATTTTTCGGCGCAGCGGGCGATTTTGGACGCGGCGCCGTTTCAGGCGCTTCCTCCGCAGTTCTCACGCAACGAAGTGGAAATCGAGTTCCGGTTTGAATTGAGGCGTTGACATGAGAAGACTCGTCTGGCTGGCAACTGCACTGGTTGGAGCGTGGTTGGGCGCAATGGCCCAGGACGTCATCATCACGCTGCGCCAGGGTGAGCGTCCGGCCATGGCCATCCCGGATTTCCGCGGGACCGGGGATGCCCAGAATTACATGGGCGCGTTCAACCAGACGCTGTGGGCGGATGTGGATGGCGCGGGGCTCTTCAAAATGGTCCCCAAGACCATGTACCCGACTGTCGTCCCGCAGCAACCCTCGGATTTCCGCGAGCCGCCGGGCCCAGGGGGCTCCCCGGTCGCGAGACCGCCCGCGCGAGGCCGCCAGCAGATCACCCAACCACAAACCGGCGGCGGATTGTGGATGTCGGACTGGTCCGGGCCGCCGCCTTCGGCCAACTACCTGGCATTCGGGTACACGGCCGTGCAGAACGGCGTATTGGTGCTGCGCGGCTGGCTGTTCGATTTGAGCCGCGGCGCTCCCGCCAACGCGCAGGTGGTCGGCAATACCTACCTGGGAACGGTGGACGAAGCCGGCGCGCGGAAAGTGGCTCACGAGTTCGCCGCCGACATCATTGCGCGGTTCGGAGGCCAGACGCTGTTCGGCACGCATGTTTATTTTGTTTCGAACCGCACCGGACACAAAGAGATTTGGGTGATGGACCCGGACGGCAAGAACCAGCGGCAGATCACGCGATTCGCCTCCACTTCAATTGAGCCGGCGGTCTCCCCGGACGGCTCCAAGATCGCGTTCACTAGCTACGCGCGCATCAATCCTGCTATATTTATCTTTTCGGTGGATCCGGTGCGGGACTTGCGGTTCTATAACCAGCGCGCATCGGTAAATGAGACGCCTGGGTTCACGCCCGACGGAAAACAGATCGTTTATGCGTCGTCGGCGCCGAACGACCGGTGCTGCCGGATCTACATCGCGAATTTGGACGGGAGCGGGTTGCGGCCGATCACGGCCTCGAGCTTCATTGATGTCGAACCTAAGGTGAATCCCAAGACCGGAAACGAGATTGTGTTCGTATCCGGACGGTCCGGCCCGCAGCAGATTTACAGGATGAATATGGATGGGAGCGATATTGAACGCCTCACGCCCGGTGAGGGCGAGGCTTCCAATCCGTGCTGGCATCCCGATGGGCAGATCATCGCGTACGCGTGGACACGAGGGTACGCCCAGGGAGCCTTCAACATCTTCGTCATGGACGTTGCATCGCGCAAGTACAATCAGTTGACGCAGGGGGAGGGACGCAACGAGAACCCAAGCTGGGCGCCGGACGGCCGCCATCTCGTGTTCATGTCCACCCGCTCCGGATCGCACCAGATCTGGTCTATGCTGGCTGATGGCACGCAGGTGCAACCACTGACCACGCAGGGCAGTAACGAGACCCCGGTATGGGGCAAGTAACTAAGGATTCAGGAGGCGAGGTTCATGTTCAGCAAACGAAGAATCACGATCATCTGCATGGCGCTTAGCTTGGTGGTGTTCGGGGTAGGCTGCAAGAAAAAGGTGCCGCCGCCGCCACCGCCGCCAGTGGTTCAACCGCCACCGCCGCCACCGCCGCCACCGAAGGCGCCTGTGGTTGCTCAATTCACGGCCGAGCCGTCTTCCATTCAGCGCGGCGAGTCTTCCACGCTGCGATGGGAAGTGACGGGCGATACGACGAACATCTCCATCAATCAGGGTATTGGCACGGTGCAGAGTACGGGTAGCCAGCGGGTGCAGCCCAACGATTCGACCACCTACACCCTGACCGCAACCGGACCGGGCGGCACGGTCACAGCCGCGGCCACTGTCACCGTGACCGCTCCGCCGCCGCCGCCACCACCACCGCCACCGCCGCCCAAGCCCACGCTCGAGCAGCGCTTGAGTTCGGACGTTCAGGACGCCTACTTCGACTACGACAAGAGCGACATCCGCCCCGATGCGCGGGACGCCCTGACCAAGGACGCGGACGCGCTGAAGAGCATCCTGACCGACTTCCCGAACGCGACCATCGTAATCGAGGGCAATTGCGACGAGCGCGGCTCGGCGGAGTACAACCTCGGCCTGGGCGACCGGCGCGCCAGTTCGGCCAAGGAGTTCCTGACGCAGTTGGGGGTGCCGGCCGACCGGCTGAAGACCATCAGCTACGGCAAGGAGCGGCCGGTTTGCACCGAGTCCAACGAGACGTGCTGGCAAAAGAACCGGCACGATCACTTCGCGCCCGGGCAGTAGGGCAGTTTCAGAGGCAAGGCACACGGCGGCGGGGGGACGGGCAGATGGTTTCCCCGCCGCAGGCAAGGAGAGTTGCATATGTTCCCGCGTCTTTGCGTATGGGTTCTGATTGCGTCGCCCACGCTGGCGTTTGCGGCCAGCAAGGAAATACAGGAATTGCAGCGCGATGTGGCGCAATTGCAGCAGCAGGTCAGGGACTTGCAGCGCTCGCAGGATGAGAAGTTTGCGGCGTTGCAGGTGTTGGTGCAACAGGCCGTCGATAATGCCAGCAAGGCGAACACGGCCGTGGCCGTGATTCAGAGTAACTTTCAGCAGAATATACGGGACACTGAGAGCAAAGTCGTAGCACCGGTGGTCGGGCTTTCTTCCCGCATGGACCAGGTGTCCAACGACATGCGCACGGTGGAGCAGGCGGTTTCAGACGTGACCGGCCTCATGTCGAAGTTGCAGGCGCAGTTGACCGATCTGGGCAACGCCATCAAGGTCCTCTCGACGCCGCCACCGCCCCCACCGGCTCAGACCACTCCAGGTGGGGCATCCGCCGCGCCGGAAACGCCTACCATTTCCGCGACCGATCTCTACTCCAACGCCCGGCGCGACATGTCCGGCGGCAAGTTGGATCTGGCGCTCCAGGAGTTTTCCGATTATCTGAAGTGGTATGGCAATACCGATCTGGCGCCGAACGCGCAGTATTACATCGCGTACATCCATTCTTCCCAGGGCGACTACGACAATGCCGTGAAGGAGTTTGACATGGTGCTGGAGAAGTACCCCGACAACACCAAGACCCCCGACTCCCTCTATAACAAGGGTTTGGCCCTGACGAAAATGGGCCGCCGCACGGATGGCGCCCAGGAGTACCGGGAGTTGATCCAGCGTTTCCCCACCCTCGATCAGTCCAAGAGGGCTTGCGACCAGTTGAAGGGCATGGGGTTGAGTTGCGGCCCGCGCGCGTCCACGCCTGCCAAGGGCGCTGCCAAGCGGAGCAAGAAGCAGCAGTAAGGAATAGCCGCCCTTTCGCCTTGATAGACTGGTCCCGTATGGAGCCACTCGTCCGTCCCCCGCTGGCCAGCTTCCAGGATATCGCCCGGATGATCGACCACGCGCTGCTGCGGCCCGGGCTTACCGGCGTGCAGGTAATGGAAGGGCTGGAACTGGCGAAACGCTGCCACGTCGCGTCGGCGACCGTGCGGCCGTGCGACATCGAGATGGCGGTGCGCACACTGGAGGGCAGCCCGGTCCGGCCCGCCAGCGTTTGCAGCTTTCCGCACGGGTCCGGGAATACCGCCACCAAACTCTATGAGACGCGCGACCTGCTGCGGCGCGGCGCGAAAGAGATCGACATGGTGGTGGCCATCTCCAAACTGCTTTCCAGGGAATTCCAGCACGTCCAGATAGAGCTGCTCCAAATGTCCGAGTTGTGCCACAAGGAAGGCGCCGTCCTCAAGGTGATCCTGGAGACTGCCTATCTCACGGACGAGCTGAAGATTGTTGCCTGCCGGTCGGCGGCGCGCGCGGAAGTGGATTTCGTGCAGACGGCGACGGGATTCGCACCCACGGCAGCGACCATCGAGGACGTGCGGCTTTTGCGGAAGCACCTGCCGGAGGAGATTGGGATCAAGGCGGCGGGCCTGCGCACACTGGACCAGGTGCTGGGAGCCTACGCCGCGGGATGTTCGCGCGTGGGCACGGATTCGACGGCGGCGATTCTGGAGGAATGGAAGGCCCGGCTGGCGGCGGCAACGGCTCCGGGCTCATGATGTCGCGTTTGCGGATCATGCTCGATCGAGAGATTGAGCGCCGGGCGCGTCAATGCGGCGCGCCATAAGCCATGTTTTGCCAGCAGTTTTGAGACCGACTTTTGCGATGCTGGAAGGCCTGATTCTACGGGCTTCGCGCGTCGTCTCAAAATTGACCCTTTGTGAGAAAAGGGGGCTGATACCCGTTGCCGGGTTGCTACACCGGAATCGATCGCTTGCCCGGCTCGCCGGCACTATCCGGTCATGTGTACGGAAGGGCCAGCCGCCGGCCGTTTGGAATCCTCACGGCCGGTATGGGGCGGCCGGACGCTGGCAGTGGATTCGGGCTGAACCGGGCCGCCAGTCTTGGGAGAATCGGCGGTTTCAGATCCGGTGGTGGTCTTATTGCACGTGGAATCGATGTCAGATTCTCAAGTGGCGGAACGGCGCCATGCATTGCCCCAATTGCGGCTTGATAAACCCAGAGTCGGCAGGCCGGTGCGACTGTGGATATGATTTCTCACGGAAGACGATGGAGACGTCCTCCGCGGAGATAAGCGAAAAACGTCGAGCTGTCGAGCCGCCCGTTTGCATTGGGGGTGGGTGCTCGCTCTCCGCCCTGTTACACTCGGCCTGTCTGACTTCGTATTGCTGATTGTGGAAAGCAACTGGTCGCGCAAGATGCGGGGGAAAAGCGTGGCGTTCCCTATGTCGATTGTTCTGTTCCGGTTCTCCGCGGGAATTCGATGGGACCCGCATTTTAGGCTGCTTTCTTGAAAACCACGAATTCGGTCCTGGTCGCGGCCATGCGCTGGGCCTTCAGCGGCAGGTAGTGCGGGTTCTTGTAGCCACGACCGCGGCGCAGCAGTGATTTGATATTCCCGTTCACGGCTTCAACCACACCCAGAGGTACCCTGGTCCGGTGGAGTCGGTGGAACTGAAGCTGGAGGTTGGAGAGATCCACGTTCGGCTGGCACACCATGACATGACCGATTGGCCGTGTCCGGAGTGCGCTGCCCCGTGCAAGCTGCACGACCATCAGCCGGAGCGGCAATGGCGGCGCCTGGATACCCGTTCGTGCCATCGGGTGGTGCCGCCGCGACCGACGCGATTGCGGAGATGCCATCGCGGGGCGGAGATGTTTCCGCGTACTTCACCAACAAGTTCACCGTGGTCAGACCGGTTCGCCGCGTCAACGTAGACCTGACCCACGGCCTGTTGCGGGAACTGGATGAGCGGGCCGCCCGCCTCAACGTCAGCCGGCAAGCCGTAATCAGGACCCCGCTCAGGCAAGCGCTGAACGAACGGAACGGGAGCCGGCCGGAGTCGAAGAAGCAGGCCGGCTAATGAGGGGCGGTTGCCCGGCGAATAGTAAGGGCGCCATGTTTGGCACGGATCGAATCATACCGGGCCTAGTATATTAGGAATTCGGACTCCGGGCTGGCATGTTTCTCTTCGACTTTTTCCGCTCTTTTCTGCCGCTGCATAATCCGATCGGCTTCGGCGCCGGCGACTTCATCGAGTTCGCGCTGGCGGCCCTGCTGGTTTCACTCGTGCTGCTGCGGGCGCGCGTTGAGCCTGCCTTTCAAAGGCTGGCGGCCCATACCGGCTGGTCGATGCTGCTGCTGGCGGCCCTGCCCGTGGCGCTCCGGCTGTTGCTCCTCACGCGGCACCCCGTTCCCACGCCGGCCGGCGCCGACAGCTTCAGCTACCTGCTTCTCGCCGACACCTTGCGGCACTTCCGCCTGGCCAATCCGCCGCATGCGCTCGCCCGGTTCTTCGAAACGGTCTTTGTCATCCAGGATCCCAGTTACAGCTCCATCTATCCGCTCGGCCAAGGTCTGGCGCTGGCGCTCGGGTGGACGATCTTCGGCCATCCCTGGGCCGGCGTGGTTCTTTCCGTGGCGGCCCTCTGCTCGCTGTGCTATTGGATGCTGCGGGGCTGGACCACTCCGGGGTGGGCGCTGGTGGGAGGCCTCGTGGCCGTAATGGAATTCGGTCCTCTCAGTGAGTGGATGAACATCTATTGGGGCGGCGCAGTCGCCGCTACGGCCGGCTGCCTCGTGTTTGGGGCGCTGCCCCGGCTGCGCAACCAGCCCCGCACGCGCGACGCGGTCTGGTTGGGCCTCGGCCTGGCGATCCATCTGCTCACCCGGCCGTATGAATCCATTTTTCTGCTCTTGAGCGTGATCCTGTTCTTTCTGCCGGCGCTCGGCGAACCCAGCCAACGGAGCAGACTGTTGAAAGCGGCGGCGGTGGCGGCGCTGGTGGTGCTGCCGGCCATCGGCCTGACGCTGCTCCAGAACCGCGAGGTCACCGGTAGTTGGACCACCATCCCCTATGCCCTCAGCCGCTATCAATACGGCGTGCCCACCACTTTCACTTTCCAGCCCAATCCAACGCCTCACCGGGAGCTGACCGCGCAACAACGGCTCACCTATGAAGGACAAGCGGAAGTGCATGGGGAAGACGCCGACACGCCGGCCAAGTATTTCGAGCGTCTGGGGGACCGCGCGCTCTTCTTGCGCTTCTTCCTTCTGGCGCCGCTTTACCTGGCTCTGCCGGCCTTTCTTGTGTCCCTCCGGGAGTACCGATTTGCCTGGGTTCTGATCACTCTGCTGATTTTCGGTCTCGGGACCAATTTCTATCCGTACTTCTTCCCCCAATACGTCGCCGCCGCCACGTGCCTGCTGGTGCTCATCGCCGTGACGGGTCTGGAGCGGCTGAGCCGGTTGAAGGTCCGGGCATTCCTGGTGGGCCAGTTCGCGGCCCGGCTGCTGGTATTCCTCTGTGCCGCGCACTTCCTTTTCTGGTATGGCATCCACTTGTTTGGCAGTGACAACATGTTGCTGTCGATGGGGCGCTACGAGACCTGGGACCTTATCGACTATGGCGACCCGGAAGGGCGGATTTCCATCGACCAGCGCCTGGCTGCGGCTCCCGGCAAGCAACTGGTGTTCGTTCGTTATGGCCCGCAACACGTGTTTCGCGAGTGGGTCCATAATGCCGCCGACATTGACGGCGCCCCGGTGGTCTGGGCCCTGGACCTGGGCGCGGACGAAGACCAGAAACTGGAACGCTACTATCCCGGCCGGGCCGTTTGGCTGGTGGAACCAGATGCCCGGCCGCCCAGGTTGGTGCGCATCTCCGGGCCGTAGCCGGGGGCCGGGGGCCGGGGGCCAGGGGCCGGATGGCCCTTTCGAGTCATGGGGTAACGGCGGGTTCGCACGCTGGCGTCATCTCTTTCGCGTGGTCTGCCGATCGTACTGGGGGATGCGTGTAATTGCGGGACGAAGCGTCGCGGCGGCGGTTGTGGGTTGCTTGCTGGCCGGCTTCGGCGCGCGGGCACAGGCTCCGGCCGATTCGAGCGAATCGCCAGCGGCAAACGTTGTTCCGGCAGAACCCTTCAACGAAGAACGGATTCTCTGGGTCATGCCGGATTACCAAACCGTGCGGGATTCGAGCATCCCGGTTGCGCCGCTCACCCCCAAACAGAAGTGGGACCTGGTCTGGAAAGAGACCGTCGACCCGTTCAATTTCGCCAGCGTTGTGATGGCAGCGAGGTTTTCGCAAAGGGGCGACCAGACTCCGAAGTACGGGGAGGGCGGCGCGGCATACGGCGAGCGGGTGGGCGCCGCCTTCGCCGATTTCGGGACGCAGAACTTCTTCAGCGCGGGCCTGCTGGCCAACCTGTTGCACCAGGATCCCCGGTATTACCGCAAGGGGCCTGCGAGCGGGGTCCTGAAGCGTCTGGCCTACTCAGTCAGCCGGCTTGCCGTCGCGCGGACCGACTCCGGCCGCTCAGCCTTCAATTCTTCCGGCGTGGGCGGCATGATGATGGGGATCGCGGCGTCGAATCTTTACTATCCTTCCGCCAGCGTCAGAGGCACGGTGATGGCCGGCCGCTTGTACACCAGCCTGCTGGGCGGCGTCATCGGCAACGTCACCTCGGAGTTCTGGCCCGACCTTCAGAAGAAGTTCTTTCACCGCAAACCGTGACGGGCCGCGCATGCCCGGCCCCTACGCGGCGCGAGCGGTCGTGCCGAGGTTCATGGAAGTCTCCAGTTCCACCGACCATCCGGTGTCGGTCTGGCGAATGCGGTGGAACTCCCAGGTGCCTATCTCGTCCCTCATCAGCGGCTTGGGGAACTCCACTCCGATGGCATAGCGGTTCACCCCGCGCTTGGTGCAGTGCCGGACTTTCGCAAAACCCATCAGCCCGAAACTCTTCAAATGGACGAAAACCATCGACTCGGGCGCCAACGGCCGCGTGGCCAGGATCAAGGCGCCGGAGTTGTGGAGGTCCAGTCCGCGAGCCCCGCGCGAGCCGAACTCGCCGGAGACACTGACGTCGAAAACGACCTTCAGTCTGGGTTCGGCACGACGGTCGTTGTGCGCCGGCGGCGGATTGTCCGGTCGTATGCAATCGGCGGCGGCCCGGAGACCGCGCTTCAGCAGGCTGGAAGCCCTGAAGGCCCGGCAATTCGTGGATGGAGTGACCCGCGCCATCGATTCTATCATCGGCTGTCGGCGGGATGGGAACAAGCACTAGAGGTTCCAGCGCCGGACTGGCAAGTTCATAACCAAGGGAAGTACCAGCGGTGCTACGTTCCATGTAGCGCCGGCGGCGGAACGCCCCATGCGGGTCTCACCGCCGGTGCGTTCCAGTCTGGAAAAACCACCGGCGACAAGATCGCCGGCGCTACTATGAAGGGGTTGGGAGCCTCTTTCAATGAATCGACTTTACTCTCTCCGGTCCCTGGCCGCCCTGGTGGCGTGCGGCGCGTTCCTGGCCGGCGTACCTTCCCGCGCCGACGAGGGCATGTGGACCTTCGATAATCCGCCGCTCAAACAGTTGCAGGAGAAGTATCACTTCACCCCGACGAAGGAGTGGCTCGATCATGTCCGCCTCTCTTCGGTTCGCTTGAACGACGGCGGATCGGGATCGTTCGTCAGCGCGCACGGCCTGCTGCTGACCAATCATCACGTGGCGCGCGGCCAGTTGCAAAAGAACTCGACCAAGGAGCACGATTACATCCAGGACGGGTTCTACGCGGCCACGCCCGGCCAGGAGATGAAGTCGCCCGACCTCGAAGTCGACGTGCTGGTTTCCATGGAGAACGTCACCGCGCGCGTGGTCGCGGCGCTCAAAACCGCGAAAACGGCCGAGGAAGAATTTGCCGCGCGCAAGGCGGCGATCGCCGATATCGAGCGCGAGAGCCAGCAGAAGACCGGCCTCCGCTCCGATGTCGTGACGCTGTATCACGGCGGGGAATACTGGCTCTACCGATACAAGAAATACAACGATGTGCGGATAGTCTTTGCGCCCGAGGAGCAGATCGCGTTCTTCGGCGGCGATCCCGACAACTTCACGTATCCGCGCTACGACCTCGACATGGCGTTGTTCCGCGTCTATGAGAACGGCAAGCCCCTCGATACCAAGGACTATCTGAAATGGAACCCCCAGGGCGCCGCCGACAACGAACTGGTGTTCGTCGCCGGCAATCCCGGTTCGACGGCGCGGGCGGATACCATGGCGCAACTCGAGTTTCTGCGCGACGTGAGCGAGCCGGCCACCATCCAGGTTCTCAAGCGCCGCATCGCGGTGCTGAACCAGTACTCGGCGCTGGGCTCCGAGCAGGCCCGCGAGGCGGCCACCATGATCTTCGGCCTCGAGAACAGCTTGAAGCTCTCGGAGGGCCGCTACAAGGGACTGCTGGACGCCGCCATCATGGCCAAGCAGCGCCAGGAGGAGGAAGAGTTCCAGGCCAAGGTGATCGGCAACGCCCAGTGGAAGGCCGCGTATGGCGGCGCCTGGGACGCCATCGCCGCAGCCGGGAAGAAGGAGGCTACCCGCTTCAAGGAAGATCTCTTCCGCGGGGTAAACTCGCAATTCGCCACCATTGCGATGGAGATCGTGCAGTATGTGGCCGAGGTGAAGAAGCCGGATGGCGAGCGGCTCGAGGGCTATCACGAGTCGCAACTGGGTTCGCTGAGGTATCGCATGTTTTCGCCGGCGCCCCTCTATCCGGCGTTTGAGATTGCGCGTCTGGCCGGCTCGCTGGAGGAGTCGCTGGCCGAGCTTGGCCCCAACGATCCATACCTCAGAATCGTGCTGGACGGGCGCACCCCCAAGCAAGCCGCCGCGGCGCTGGTGAACGGCACGAAACTGGCGGACCCCGCCCTGCGCCGAAAGCTGGTGGCTGGCGGCGAAGCGGCGGTGGCGGCCTCGGACGACCCCATGATCGTGCTGGCGCGCCGGCTCGATCCCATGCGGCGCGAGATGATCAAGTGGTCCGAGGACAACGTTTCGAGCGTGTTGCAGCAGGCCGGCGAGCAGCTCGGCAGGGCGCGCTTCGCGGTCTATGGCAAGAGCGCCTATCCCGATGCCACGTTCACGCTGCGGCTCTCCTACGGCCAGGTGCAAGGCTATCCCATGAACGGCACCAAAGCGCCGTACAAGACCACGTTCTACGGGCTCTATAACCGGGCGCTGGGCTTCGATCTCCAAGGGCCGTTCGCCCTGCCGTCGCGTTACACGGAGGGCCGCGGCAAGCTGGACCTGGCAACCCCGCTCGACTTCGTCACCACCAACGACGTGGTCGGCGGCAACTCGGGCTCGCCGGTGATCAACGCCAAGGGCGAGATCGTTGGCCTGGTCTTCGACGGCAACATCGAATCTCTGATCGGCGACTTCGTCTACGACGGCGCCGCCAACCGCACGGTGGCCGTCCACACCGCGGCCATGACCGAAGCGCTGCGCAAGCTTTACAACGCGCCGGCGCTGGTGCGTGAGCTGTTGGGCGAGTAACCCAGGGATAACAGTACTTCTCCATCAAAAGTGTACGGGCGGGCGCTTACCAGTGCGGATCTTGTTCATGGGGCCGCCTCGGCGCTACTCTGGCATCGATAACCAACCAGGGCGCGCGGCCCCTCCAAAAGATTCGGCGAATCCGGGGCCGCCGCCCGATACGGAGAATGCCCCATGCAGCAAGAGTTGCTGGTTCTCGACGAGCCCGCCCGCCCCGAAATCCACGATGCCGGTGTCATCGCGGAGGGGAGGCCCCGGATGGCGAGTTACCGCTTCAAGGAATGCCCCATCTGCTTCGGGCAGCATGAGGAGCAGATTCACGATGCGACCCTGGCCGTCCGGCGGTGGTTCCGCGGCGAAGTCACCAAGAGTTTCGACATCGTTTACTACGAATGATATGCTGTCTTCACGCCGAAACCCGCTAATCCGATTCCGCCCGGTTTTCACTCGTTGACCGCGCACCTCAGCGTCAACGGCACGGCCGCTTACAGCGACTTTCTCCAGCGCGCGTTCAACGCCGTCGAGACGGCCCGTTCGCCCGGACCCGGCGGCAAGCTCAGGCACGTCGAAGTGCGCATCGGCGATTCCCTGCTGATGTTCGCCGGCGATTTCACCGCCGATTTCGGACTGCCACCGCTGGCGCAGGGCCGCTTGCCGGTCCACCTTCACCTCTACGTGCGCGATGCCGACGCCGCCTGGAACCAGGCTGTCGCGGCCGGCTGCGAAGTGGTCATGCCCATCGCCGACCAATTCTGGGGCGACCGCTACGGCCACGTGCGCGACCCGTTCGGTTTCGTCTGCTCCATCGCCATGCGTAAGGAGGAGCTGACGCCCCAAGAACTCCACGAGCGCCAGGCCAAAGCCTTCGCCGGCAGGCATACATAGGGGATTGACAGACGGAAGCGTCTGTCCCACCTTGGTCCGCAGGGGCTTGCGCCTGCCAACACTTCTTTACAGTAGAAGTCCTGATCTGCCGATAAGGATAGCGTGGTGTGGAAACTAGAGCGCCCAACCCGACGAGCCATGGTGATGGCTCTGCTCTTCGGAGCGCCCTGCGCATTCTCCCACCCACGCAGCCCGGAGTGGCGCTTTTGGTCCCAGGCCGACGGGCTGGCGGAATCGTGCATCCGCAGTGTCGGCTCGGGGCCGGACGGCCGCATCTGGGCGCGCCTTGGGGCGGTGGACTCCATGGCCGTGCTGGACGGGTATGAGGTCGTCCGCCTGCCGGAAATGCGGACCGGCAGCATCGACGATTGGGGGCTAAGGGCGCGAGCCTATGGCGCCCGGAACGGCGAGGGCTGGGCCGTGGAGGCGGGTCAACTCCGCCGCTTCGTGTCGGGCCGTTGGATCGTGGAGGTGGCGAAGACGGAGGCTCGGGGAATGCTAGCGGCAGTTCCCGCCGGTTCCCACGGGGTGCTGGTGCTGTTCGCGGACCGTCTGGCTCTCTACCAGCCCGCGGGACGCGCCTGGAAGGTCATGAAACGGCGGGAAGAGACCCGTCTGGGCGATTTTTTGCAAATTGTCCCCGGTTTTTCGGAGGATTTCTGGATCACCGGAACGGCTGGGATTGCCAGACTGGAACTGCCGGAGGGCGCCGGCGCCGGCCAGTGGACCGAGCGGGACACGCTGGGGATTGGAATGCGGGAGATCGGCTATCCGAATCCGTCGGGCCGGCAGGAGGTGTTTTTCTCGGGCCGGGTGTCCGGCGGCTCGCGCTGGGCGGTGGCGCGCTGGAATGCTCGCGAACTGAAGATCGTCCACACCTCCCAAGAGGACAATGTCAGTGGATGGCGAGGGCCGGACGGCGAGATCTGGATTCTCGACGGGGCCGCTTTATTCCGGCTCATCGATGGGAAACGCCAGCCGGTCACCAGGCGCGATGCGCTCGCGGGCACGATTTACGACGTCCTGACGGAACCGGGCGGCGCCTTTTGGCTGGCCACATCGGAAGGGCTGGCGCATTACAGCCCGCCCATCTGGCGCACCCCGGTAACAGTGGCGGACCTGGACGCGCCCGTCCACAGCGTCCTGGAGGACCGGCAGGGCCGGTTATGGTTTGCGGCCACCGAGTACCTTTTGGAACTGGATGGAACGGTCTGGCGAAGGCACCATTTGCCCTACGGTGTGCTCACCCACACCCTCCGAACGCACAGCCTTGGGCTGTTGCCGGACGGCCGAATCGCGGTGCAAGTGGGCCGCAACGACCGCGACGAAAACGTGCTGCTTTTCGACCCGGTTCGCGGCAGTTTCCAACCCCTGGCGCATCCCGAAGGACGCACCATCGGTTTGATGACGCAGCGGAACGACGGAACGTTCTGGGTGGTCACCAAACCCGGCTACCGGCTCGAGATTTATGACGGCAAAAAATTCCGGACGGTGGTGGATTTGACGTCGTCCTGGAAGGGCGACGACATTCGATGTTTGCTCGAAACCGGGGATGGCACGCTCTGGATCGGGGGCCCCGGCGGCGTCGCGGTCTGGCGGAATGGCGTTCTGCACATGCTCGGACCGGCCGATGGGTTCACCGAGACGGGGGCATTTGAGTTGGCGGAGTTCCAACCTGGCCGGATCCTGGTCGGGGGCAGGGACAAACTGCTGCTTTTCGACGGCCGGCGATGGTCGGCGCTGCGGTCGGGACTGGAATGCGTCCGGACCATTGCGAATAGCCGCGATGGCGCCCTGTGGGTGGCTTCCGGCACGGGGCTCGACCGGCGGCAGCACGGTGAGTGGATCGGAAATGGAGAGGAAGAAGGGCTGCCTTCCAACATGGCCTACACGGTCTTCCAGGATAGCCGCGGGCGCGTGTGGGCCGGTTGCAGCAGGGGCCTCAGCCTGTTCCATCCCGAGGCCGACCTCGGCACCCCGCGGGTGGGGTTCGCGGCCACCGGGAACACGCATCAGGCTACCCCCCAAGGCGACATCCGGATTCTCCTGTTCGGAATCGACAAGTGGAAGTTCACCCCGGCGGACCGGCTGTTGTATTCCTATGCGCTGGATTCCGGCGGTTGGACGCCCTTCGCCCCGGAAGCCTCGGCGGCTTACCACGGCCTGGCGCCGGGAAGCCACCACCTTCGCCTCCGCGGCATGGACCGCAGCGGCAATGTGCAGCGGGCATCCGATTCTTTCGAGTTTACGGTGGTGCCGCCGTGGTACCGGCAGACCGGATTCACCCTGATCGGCGCCGCCGCCGGCGCGATCATCATGGCCCTGTTGTTGGTGGCCTTGGCGGATTATCGCCAGCGGGGCAAGCTCATCGTGGACCTCGACCAGGCGCGAATGGCGGCCGAAACCGCCAGCCACCACAAGAGCCGGTTCCTGGCCAACATGAGCCACGAGATCCGGACACCCATGAACGCGATCATGGGGATGACGGAACTGGCGCTGGAGAAAGCCGCGGACCCCGACCAGCGGGAACGCCTGGAGATCGTGCAGAAATCCGCCCACTCGCTGCTGGCGTTGCTGAACGACATTCTGGACTTCACGAAAGTAGAGGCCGGGAAGCTGGATCTCGTAGTGGTGGACTTCGACGTGGAACAGACCGTGCGCGATGTGCTGCGGACGCTCGATGTGCGCGCCAGGGAGAAAGGGCTGCGGCTCGCTCTCGACGTGGCTCCCGGCGTCCCCCGATTCGTGGCTGGGGACGACCAGAGACTGCAGCAGGTGATTCTGAACCTGGTGGGGAATGCCATCAAGTTTACGGCCTCGGGAGAAATCCGGGTCGCGGTCCGGCTCGAATCCGGCGAGACTCGGTTGCCGAGGCTGGAATTCGTGGTGGCCGATACGGGTGTCGGGGTCCGTCCCGCGAAACAGCACGCCATCTTCGCTCCATTCGAACAGGAGGACGACTCCACCACGCGGAAATACGGGGGGACGGGGCTGGGCCTGGCGATCTGCGCCAAACTCGTCGCGATGATGCATGGCCGGATCTGGATCGAGAGCCCCTGGCTGGATACGGAATCCGGACGGACCATCGCGGGAAGCGCATTCCATTTCACCGCGCAATTCGCGCCCGGAAAGGCTCCGCTTCGAGCCGAACCCGCGATTGCAGGTCCCGCTCCGGAGAATCTGCGCGTTCTGCTGGCGGAGGACAACCCGGTGAACCGGATCTTGGCGATTCGCGTCTTGGAACGGCGCGGCCATACCGTGCTGGTCGCCGAAAACGGCCGCGAGGTGCTCGAAATCCTGGCGCGCGAGCGCGTCGACGCGATCCTTATGGATATCCAAATGCCGGAGATGGATGGCTTCCAGGCCACCGCCGCGATTCGCGAAAAGGAGAAGGCCAGCGGAGGTCGCGTGCCGATTGTGGCGCTCACCGCCAATGCCATGCGGGGCGACGGGGATCTTTGTCTGGCCCAGGGTATGGACGCGTACCTGGCCAAACCCTTTCGGACTGCCGATCTGGATCGGGTGTTGGGTGAGGTCACGGCGGCCGCGGCGCACCCGGTGTAGGGGCCGGGCATGCCCGGCCCCTGCTCCCGCCGTCCACGCCGGCTTTCTTCCGCCGTGCCTGGCAAAGCGCCAAAGAGGTCATGGCGCCCGGAGTGGTTGATGCAGTCGCCAGGGAGATGATCTACCTCGCGGTGAGCGCCACCAACCAGCGCCCGTATTGCATCGCCTCCAGAAGCCGTACGAAGGCATGCCGGTTGAGATCGCTATCGAGCAGATGGAACCAGAGCGCTTGTTCTCTTTCCGGTGGCATCCCTTCGCCGTCGAGGGCGGCGTCGACTACTCCGCCGAGCCGGCGACGCTCATAGTCTTCGCACTGGAGGAAGCGGCGGATTCTCCGATTCCCGAGCGAGTCTCAAGAATCTAGCCGTTTCTCCAGCCCGTCAGGGCGAAAGAGAGTAGTCCACGGCGCAAGCCGTGGGACCAGTGAGCCACCGTGGCAGCCCCCGGAAGGGGGCGGAAGAACGTTCTTTCGCCCCCTTCCGGGGCTTGGTCGATTTCGCTATTCTCCCACGGCTCGCGCCGTCGGCTACTTTCTCTCGCTCCTACGGAGCTTCACCTGGGGACATCACCACTGCTGGCCGGGCGATCTCCCTCGGCGGCAGCACCCACGACTGGCTCCGGACGAGTCGCGGCGTACTCGGAAATTGGGCGCGCGACCTCACCTTCGCGGTGCGCCCACCGAACATCGACGACAACGCTCCTGCCACTCGCAGCCTCGGGTGTCTGTCACTGCGGCAGAAATTTGAAATTGGAAATCGCGATCTCGTCGTTTCCCTGGATCAGGAACCCAAACTTGCCCTGCGTGAAATCGCGGCCCGCCTCGACGAACGTATCGAGCACTTTCCACTGGTCGCCCACCCGCACCTTCTGCACCAGGCGATCCGGTGTCGCCTCGATCTGAATGGTGAACGCCTTCTGATTTCCGAGATTGAGCGGCACCTTGATTCGCTCCAGCCGCTGGCCCTTCTGGATCACCCCCGCCCAGAAGTTCTTCCGATCCAGCTCGTAGAGCAGGTAGTTCTTGGAGTCGAGATACTGGAAGCACCAGCGGATCTGGCCTGCCCGGAATACGCCGCCGCCCTTGAGCAGTTCCACCGTGAAGGTGAAGACGCCCTTGGGCGGCAGCTTATAGGGCACAAATCCGCCACCCTTGTGGACCCAACTGTCGCCCTCCTTCTTCCAGCTCTGCGCATCCTCGAACTCCGCCATTCCGCTGGCCACTGGGGGGGGAGGCGCGGCCGGCCGCTCCCGAGCCAGGGTGAAGCCCACTTCCCGGTTCTCGCCCGCGGCCAGTTGGACGCGTGTTGTAGATTCGGCGAATCCCGGTGCGCCCGCCGTAAATGCGTAGCTCCCCGGGGGCAAGTCAATCTGGTTTCCGCGGGCTTCGTGCGACTCCGTTTCATCGTCGCGGCGGTAAGTAATGGTCGCCGATGCCGGGTTGCGTGTGAGCCGGATGGTGCCGTTGACAACAGCCAACATTACGTCCGCGCCCGCCAGCACTACAGCCTGGCCCGCATGGAAGGACCGCTGCACGCGCTTCGGCAGACGCCGTTCGCGCCGCAGTTCGATCGTGTGGTCGCCCGGCTGGATGCTGCCAAGGCTGAACGACCCGTCCGGCCCAACCGCTCCGGCGTTCTTCTGATCGACCAAAACCTCGGTGCCGGCCATCGCGCCGTGGATTTCGAGCGAGCCGAATTGCGGCTGTGGTTTCAGGTCGAACTCCAGCCGCACCTCCGCGCCTTTCTTCACTTCGGCGGTTTGCGCGGGCGCGTCCTCAAAGCCGCTCTTGGCCACCCGCACCGTGACCTTTCCGAGGGTCTGGATGCGTAACTGGCCACGCTGGGTGCGCCGGCGGTACTCCTTGTCGTTCAGAAACACGCGCACGTCGTCCTGGCCGGTCGAGACAATCAGCGTGCCCGTATTGACGTTCGTCTTCAGAAACGCGGTCAGCATGGGCGCGGCGCCAAAGCTTTCGCTCATGTTACGCTGATCCGGGCCTTCGCCCACTACGATCTCATTCACACCCGGCTGAAAACCCGTGAGGTCCGTCCCGGCCGGACCGGCATCGCTTTGCGCCTGGCCGTTGACCGTGAGCTTCCTGGGACCCGCGCCGGTCACGACGCGCGCCCGCTTTCCGAAGCTGGCCACCAGTACCACGATCATGTTCCGCGCGCTTACCGGGCCAGCCACGGCCGGCAGTCGCGCATCCGCGATCTCAAACGAAAACGAGGCGTCCCCGTTCTGCCCGATGACTTTCACGGTGTGTCTGCCCGGAGCTACCTTGTCGAGTACCAACTGACCTTCTTGCAGATCGACCGGCGGCCGATCGTCCATCACCACCTTGCCCTGGTCCAGATCGGTCAGCAGACGCACCGATTGTGCCTGCGGCTGGAGTGTCAGGCTGACCGCCACTGGCTGCCGGGCCGTCACGGTAATGGCGCCCGCCGCGGGTTCGAAGCCGTCCAGAGACGCGGAAAACTGGTAAGTGCCCGGCGTCAGCGCCAGTTGGCAGTTGGATGTGCAGGTACCCTGGTTGCTGCCGGGCCCATGGGGCACCCCCGCGGACCGTTCCGCAACCACCCTCACGGACGCACCCGGAGGAGTGGTCGCAATGTTGACCTGCACGGCCGCCGCGTCGTTCGCGTGGCGCTTGCGAGCTCGATGCACCACCAAAAAACCGACTACCAGGGCAACCAGCAGACCAGCCATTGATCCGATCGCCAGCGCCCGTTTCCAATTGAGCGTGGGGGTGCCCTCTGGGCCCGGCGGTGCCGGCGGGGGAGCCGGAGGCCGCGCGGGCGGCTGAGGCGGATTCTCTTGGGTCGCAACCAGTGCGGGTAAAGGCTGTTCCGGCGGAGCGGAGTCGAATGAAGGGAATGGCAACGGCAACGTCGTCGCCGTAGGCATCACAAGCGGTTCGAGGGGGGTGGCCGGAGCAGGCGCCGCGGTATCCAGAAAAGAGGCTGGCAGCGGAGGCGGTTCTGCCGCCGGCATCGCAGGCGGAGCGGGAGGCGGAGGCGGAGGCGGAGGTGGGGAGGTCTCCTGTTGCTTGAGCAGCGTGCCGCGTGCGATCAGGCGCTGCTTGATTTCGTCGCCTGTGAACTGCACGTCGAAATCGCCGGGGAAAGCCTGGATGATCTCATTCAACCGGAAATAGATCGGCTTCAGTGCGGCCAGCGCAGTGGCCGACTGGATCTGCTCGTCGAGCCTTCTGAGTTCCTCGAGAGGATTGATGTTTTCCACGCCCACGGTGCCTATCGTACACCTTTCGGGGGATCTGCTCCTATACTGGCGAAAGGGGACGTCAAGCTCCTATCTTTTGCCGCTTCACCGGCGGACAGCCAACTGATGCCCAATCCGATATCGGGCAATCGTCGGAGTGCGCCGTGCTCCTGAAGGCCGCGCTCGGCCAGTCGATCTCCGCTTGAAGCCAAGGGATGGCTTCTCCGGGTTGCTGGTCGTGTTTTCTTGCGGAGCCGTGCGTCCATCCGCTACACTGGCTCGCATGAAGTCAAACTCTATCCTGCCACTGGTCGCCTTCACCGTTCTGGTTTCCGGTAATGCGCTTTGGGCCGCCGACTCGCGGTTCACGCCGCCCGCGTCGCCGCGCGTCACCTACAATTTCAATTCGGGCTGGAAGTTCATCCGCCAGGACGTGCCCGGCGCCCAGGAGGTGTCGTTCGACGACTCCCAATGGGAAACCGTCAGCACCCCGCATTCGTTCAACGATGTCGATTCGTTCCGCGTCATCATCGACCACAGCGGCGGCGATCGGGGCACGTACAAGGGCCTGAGCTGGTACCGAAAACACTTTAAGCTCCCGGCCGAAGCCGCGGGGTCGAAAGTGTTCATCGAGTTCGAGGGCATGCGCCAGGCCGGGGATATCTATTTCAATGGCAAGCCGTTCGGTCTGTATGAGAACGGCATAACGGGTTACGGCCTGGACCTCACCTCCGCGGCGCTGTTCGGCGACCAGGACAACGTGCTGGCCGTCGAAGTGGACAACCGCACCAGCTACAAGGAGCGGGCCACGGACACGATGTTCAGATGGAACGCCAACGATTTCAACCCCGACCACGGCGGCATCAACCGGCGGGTGTGGCTGCACCTCACGGGGAAGATCTACCAGACCCTGCCGCTGTATTACGGCCTGAAGACCACCGGCACGTATATCTACTGCGGCAATTACAACATCGCGGGCCGTAGCTGCAACGTCACGGTCGAATCGCAGGTTCACAATGCCACGGCCGACCGCAGGGTCCCTAAGGCCAACGTCACTCTGTCCGTCGCGGTGGTGGATCGGGACGGCATGGTCCGCGCCACGTTCCAGGGCGCCGGCGTCGATATATTGTCCGGCGCGAAGACCGTGCTCACCGCCACCGGCCCGCTGGCCAATGCCCGATTCTGGAGCCCCGGCGATCCCTATTTGTACGACGTTTACACCATGCTGACCGTCGATGGGAAAGTGGTCGACGTCAACAAGACGACCACCGGCTTCCGCAAGACGGAATTCAAGGGCGGCGCCGGCACGGGCGGCGTGTATATCAACGACAAGTTCGTCTATCTCAAGGGATTCGCCCAGCGCTCCAGCGACGAATGGGCCGGTGTCGGCGCCGGCTATCCCGAGTGGATGCACGATTTCACCGCCCGGATGCTGCGCGATTCCAACGGCAATTACATGCGCTGGATGCACGTGGCGCCGCAGAAGGTGGATGTCGAAGCGTTCGACCGGTTCGGCATCGTCGAGATCGCGCCCGCCGGCGACAAGGAAGAGGATGCGCAAGGCCAGCAATGGGAGCAACGCGTGGAGGTCATGCGCGACACCATCATCTATCTCCGCAACAACCCCAGCATCCTCTTCTGGGAGGCGGGCAACACCGGAGTTACCGCGGCCCAGATGCGGCAGATGGTGGACATGCGCAAGGAGTTGGACCCGCACGGCGGCCGGGCTATGGGGTGCCGCTCGCTCATGGACCCGGGGGCGGTGGCCGTTACGGAGTGGTTCGGCACCATGCTCGGCGGGCCCTATACCGCCCAGATGCGCGACCAGGCTCCCCTCATCGAGACCGAGGATTTCCGCGATGAAGGCGCCCGCCGCTTCTGGGACGATTATTCGCCTCCCTACTTCGGCTTCAAGAAGGGGCCCAACGACACCTGGAACTACAATTCCGAAACCTTCGCCCTGGCGCAGGTCAAGCGATATTGGTTGTTCTGGTCCAACCGCATTTCCAACACTGACCCGGAGCACTCCAAGTGGTCGGCCTACGCGTCCATCTATTTCACCGATTCCGACGCCGACGGCCGGCAGGATTCGAGCGAGGTTGCCCGCGTCAGCGGCAAGATCGACGCCGTGCGCCTGCCCAAGGAAGCTTACTTTGCCGAGCGCGTGATGCAGAACGAAAAGCCCGACATCCACATCATCGGGCATTGGACCTACCCGGCCAACACCACCAAGACGATGTATGTCATCGCCAACAATGTGGACACCGTCGAATTCTTTGTGAATGGCGTTTCCCGAGGCAAGGTCACCCAGCCGGAGAACGGTTATGTCTATGCCTTCCCGAACATCGCGTTCACACCCGGCACCATCAAGGCCGTCGGCTACAAAGGCGGCGTTGCCGCGGTACAGCATGAACTGAAGACCGCCGGCGCTCCCGCCGCGATCAAGCTCACCCTCCACACCGCTCCAGGGGGCCTGCGCGCCGACGGCGAAGATGTCGCCCTGATCGACTTTGAAGTGGTCGACTCGAGCGGCGAGCGTTGCCCCACCGACGACGCCCGCGTCGATTTCACCTGGGCGTCGGTGGGGAGAAGTGTTTCCGCCACCGGCCCCGCCATCTGGCGCGGCGGCTATAACTCCGGCAAGACCAACTCCACCAACAACCTCTACCTCAACACCGAGGACGGCATCAACCGCGTGGCCATGCGCTCCACTCTGATGCCGGGCACAATCCGGTTGACGGCCACGCGCGAAGGCTTGCAGCCCGCGACGATCACGTTCGACTCCAAACCGGTCGTGGTCAAGGACGGTCTGACGCAGGAGATGCCGCAGACCCTGTCGCCGCCGGCGCAGGCACCGCCCCCGCCGGCGCCCATCCGCCAGCCCTGAGGCGGTTCGTTAGCCCGTGGCGCTCGCCGCCAGCTTTTCCGGCAAAGCACCCGGGCTCTCCGGCGACGGTGATGGCTCCGTGTCGTTCTCATCCAGGACACTTGCCGGAAGCGACTTACTGGCTTTGGCTCCCAGTACCTTGAGCTGCTCCACCTGGTTCACCAGGTTGCCTCGGCCCAACGTCAGTTTCGCCATGGCCTCGTCGTAGGATGTGCGTGCCTGACCGATGCGAGTGCCCAACGAGGTCATGTCGTCGAGGAACCCGGCCAGCTTGTCATAGATCTTCCCGGCCCTGCGGGCGATGATTTCGGCATTCTTGTTGCGGCGTTCCACCTGCCAGACGTTGGCTACGGTCCGCAGCGCGATCATCAGGGTGGTGGGCGTGGCGATGGCAACGTTGGCTCCTACCGCTTCCGCCGTCAGGCCCGGATCTTCCTGCAACGCCGCTGCCAGTGCTCCCTCGATCGGTATGAACATCACGACGTAGTCGAGTTGGCTGCCCGCGGCCGAATGGTATTCCTTGCTGGACAACGTTTTGATGTGCGTGCGAATCGAGGTGAGGTGGCGCTTCAGGTGGGCAGCCCGTTCGGCCTCGCTTTCGGCGTTGACGTATTCGTCGAATGCCACCAAAGACACCTTGGAGTCGATCACGATCTTCTGGCCGCCAGGGAGATTCACTTCCACGTCGGGTTTGAGGCGGGCGCCATCCTCGGTTGTGTGGCTCTGTTGAATGACGTACTCCTCACCCTCGCGCAGGCCCGATCGCTCCAGGATGGATGCCAGTATCATCTCTCCCCATGCCCCTTGTGCCTGGGCCTCGCCTTTCAGCGCCCGCGTAAGATTCGAGGTCTCGAGGGTCATTTTGGCGCTGTGCGCCGAGAGATCGCGTATCTGCTGGGCCAGGGCTTCGCGTTCCTTCGCGGTCTCGATTTGTGCGCCTTGAAGCCCCAGTTGGAATTCCCCGAGTTTCTCGCGCAGAGGCGTCAGGATGATTTCGATCTGTTCCTTGTTTTGCTTGCTGAAGGTTTCGCTATGGGATTGCATCACCTCGGCCGCCAGAATCTTGAACTCGCTAGTCATGCGTTCTCTGGCCTCGGTAAGCAAGGCGAGTTTTTCCGCGGATTGCTTTCGCTCCTGTTCAAGGGTAGCCTCGACCGACGCCAGGCGGGTCTCAAAGTCCGTCTTCTTCGCCTCGGTGGAGGCCAGGCGCGCCTTCAGTTCAGCCAGGTCGGAATCGCGGTGCGACAGGGCCTCCGTAACCCTCGCGGACTCCGTTTCCATGGCGCTCCTGGCATCGCGCAAACGATCGGCCAACTGCTTTCCCTCGGCCAATTCGCGTTCCACCTCGGCGAGGCGCCCGGACTTTTGCTCCTCGACCGCCAGGCGGCGCTGAAGATCGGATTTCTCTTCCCGGAGCGCTGCCGCCTCCGCTTCCAGCCGGCGCAACCGCTTGAAGTTGAATACCAGGAGGATCGATAAGACCACTGCAAGAACGGCTGCTACAACGGCCACGGAGAGCGGCATATGACCTCACGGACGGCTAGCGTGCGGATATTCCAGTTTACGACCTTTTCGCCTCCGATTCCTCCGTCAAAGCAGTTTCGGGTGCGCATAAAAGTGGAATCCGCCTTTTCTCCGGCGTAGCGTCGGCGATCTTGTCGCCGGTGGGTTGTCCGGACTGGGAAGAACACCGGCGACAAGATCGCCCGCGCTACCATCGCGCCGTGCGTATCGAGTACGCACGGATTCATGCGTCTGGCGCGGGCTTTCCTGAGTTGTTCATTTCTATGTCGCGCACCCTATATCCACAACTCCGGTGGCACGCGCTACGCCATCGGGTACACTGAGAGTTCGTGCCCAAAACCACTGAGCTGGAATCTGAAGCCGCAGGGCTCAGTTATCTGCGTGGGGCAGCCGTGCCCCTTCTCAACCTGACCCTTTCACAAGCTCTCGCCGAGACCGCCAGGAAGTTTCCCGATAGCGAAGCGCTCGTGGTGTGCCATGAGGGGATACGCCTGACCTGGAGCGAGTTGGACCGCGAGGTGACGCGCACCGCGCGCGGGCTCGCGGGGCTGGGGCTGCGGCCCGGCCACCGCGCCGGCATCTGGGCCAGCAACTGCCTGGAGTGGGTGCTCCTCCAGTATGCCGCGCCGCGCGCCGGAGTCATTTTGGTCAATGTCAACCCAGCCTCCCGCTCGCACGAGCTGCGGTATGTGCTGGCCAAGTCGCACATCCGCGCGCTGTTCTTGCACGAGAAGGATTCGCGGGCCAACTACCGCCAAATTCTGGAGGAGTCGCGCGATGGCGACCGGCTGCCCCTCGAGCACGTCGTCTGGCTGGGCGACGAATCGTGGCAGGCCATGATCGCCCGCGGAACCGATTTCCCGAAAGACGCCGCCATGCCGGACGACGTGGTGAACATCCAGTACACCTCCGGCACCACCGGCCTTCCCAAGGGCGCCATGCTCACCCACCGCAACCTGCTGAATAACGGCATGGCCATGGGAACGGGGCTGAAGGCGACCGAAAAGGACCGCATCTGCGCGCCCGTGCCCCTCTACCATTGCTTCGGGTCGGTGATCGGGTCGATGGTGTCGGTGGTATCGGGGGCGGCGTTGATTCTGCCCTCGCCGCAGTTCGATGCCCTGGCCACGCTGGAGGCCGTTCACCGCGAGCGGGCCACCGCGCTCTACGGCGTCCCCACCATGTTTATCGCCGAGATGGAGCATCCCGAATTCGCGCGCTTCGACCTGACCTCGCTGCGCACCGGCGTGATGGCGGGGTCGGCGTGTCCCATCGAGTTGATGCGGCACGTGGTGGGGCGCATGCACATGCCCGAGATCACCATTGTGTATGGACAGACGGAGTCGTCGCCGGGAATCACCATGTCGCGGGCCGACGATCCCCTGGAGCTGCGCGTGACCACCGTGGGGACCGCGCTGCCCAATACCGAAATCCAGATCGTCGATCCGAAAACCCACCGCCGCCTGCCCATCGGACAACAGGGCGAGCTGGCGACGCGCGGTTACCTGGTCATGAAGGGCTACGACGCCGACGCCAAGGCCACGGCCGCCGTCATTGATAAAGAAGGCTGGCTGTACACCGGCGACCTGGCGGTGATGCGGCCCGACGGCTACTTCAGCTTCAAGGGACGCGCCAAGGAGACTATCATACGCGGCGGCGAGAACATCTATCCGCGCGAAGTGGAAGATTTTCTGCACACCCATCCCAAGATCGCCGACGTATACGTGGTCGGGTTGCCCGACGCCAAGCTGGGCGAGACCGTACTGGCGTGGATCAAGCTCAAGAAGGGCGAGCAGGCCACCGCCGAGGAGATCCGCGATTTCTGCCGCGGCACCATCGCCTACTTCAAAGTCCCGCAGTACGTCCGTTTCGTGGATACATTCCCCATGACGGTGAGCAAAAAGGTGCAGAAGTTCCTGATCCGCGAGCAGGAGATCAAGGAGCGGGGCCTCGAAGAGGTGGCGCGGCAGGCGACGGCGTAGGTAGCGCCGGCGATCTTGTCGCCGGTGTCCTTCCCAATCCGGGCAACCCCACCGGCGGCAAGGGGGTGCCCTTTGGGCCCGGCGCTACTGGCGGACCGGCTCGTTCCGACTGCCGGATAATGGCCAGAGAGAACTGCCTCTATGACCATTGCTGCGGGAATCGATCTGCCCGAGGCCGCGATCGCCGGCATTTGCCGGCGTCACCAGGTCAAGGAGTTATCCCTGTTCGGTTCGGCTTCGCGCGGCGAGATGCGGCCGGACAGCGATCTCGACTTCCTGGTCGATTTCCTGCCCGGCGCGCGCCCTGGACTGCTGGGCGTTTCAGCGATGATGCGGGAACTCACGGCATTGCTCGGCCGCCGTGTCGATCTGGCGGTTAAGCCCGCACTGAAGCCGCTCATCCGGCCCGGCGTGCTGGCCGAGGCCCGGCTGATCTATGCGGCGTGATCCGGCACAGCCGGAACCACACGGGAGGTGCCGGCCTGGTAGCGCCGGCGGTCGGTTTTTGCCGCCGGTGGGTTGAGGCCTGTCCGAAGAACACCGGCGACAACATCGCCGCCGCTATCGCCCCAGGTTCTCGTACCACTTCAGATTGGCGCCCGCCGTGCCGATGCACGCGATGTCCGGGCGTCCATCGCCGTTCAGGTCGGCCACGGCGCAAGCGGCGGCGCCCATCCCGCCCTGGTCCAGCACCTGCTTCGACCAGCGCGTGCCGGCGGCATCCTCGGCGTAATAGATGTACACGCTGTGGCCCTGGCCGCGATACCCGGCGATCACTTCATCTCGACCGTCGCCATTCAGGTCGGCGGTCTGGATGGTGTGGCCGTCCACCAGCGAACTGTCGATCACCACGCGCCGCCAGGCAGCGCCGCTGCGGCGGTAGACCGCCACCTGGTTGCCGTGCCAGGGCTCGATGGCCGCTAGGTACCGCTGCTTGCCCAACTTCCCGACGGCAACGTCGCTCGAGCCCGATTTCGGCCACGGCGCAGGGTCTCCCTGGGCGATTTCGGTGCGGGTCCACTGGCCGTCCTTCCCCAGCTTGAACAGATGAATGCCTTCGAAACCGGCGGTGAGGATCTCATCGCGCCCATCGCCGTCCCAGTCGATGATGTAAATACCGTGGACCAGCCCACTGTTCTGCGGCGTGATGGGCTGGCGTTTCCACTCGCCCGGGCGGTAAAACACCAGCGGCGCGTACCCGCGGTAATCGGGAGGCTCTGCATCGGCCGCGGCCAGGGCCGCGTTGATCACCACCCGTTTGCCGCTGCCATCGATATCGGCCGTGCGCAGGCGGTGCGAGGCGGGAATGCGGTCGATCTCGGTCACAGTCCAGAGATTCCGCGGGTCGCCATTGTGGCGCAACACGGAAACCACGCCCGTGCTTTGTTTCGGCTGATTGGAGAACCCCGCGGCCAGCACGATCTCGGGGATGCCTTCGGAATCGGCGCCAACCACAGTGCAATTGATCATGTGCGCCTGGTTTCCGGCAATGACGTGGCGTTCCCAAGTGGGGTTCTCGTACCACACCAGTTCCGGCAGGCCGCTGGCCAGGGCGATCACGTCGGGCCGGCCGTCGTGGTTGAGATCCGCCACCACCACCTGGTATCCACCAGTCAGACCGGTGGCGATGGTGTGCTCCGCAAAGCGGGCCGGTGGTGTGGCAACCAGCGGGAGTGCGACGAGGAAACAGATTATGCGGGTCACTGAAACAGTATAGTAGGTCCGCGTGAGCCCTACCTTCCGAACCAGCGCCTCGCGATGGCGCGCAGGCGCTTCTTCACGCGCTGCATGAAGGTTGCCGCCGGTGGCGCGGGCGCTGCGGCCGATAGGGGCCCAGCCGGCGCTCCGGCCGTCGCCACTGGGGCGCCGGGGGCTTCGCAGGGGCGTTCTCCGGCAAACCGCACGGTTTCGGCGGTCGGCAGCGCAAATTCCTGGCGGTACCGCTGCCCATCCTTCTTCTCGATGCAAATCGAAAAGCCAGGGTACTTGACGGCCTCGCCCTTCGCCTTGCCGCGCTGCGAAAACTCCACTTCCTGGAGCAGCACCGGGGCGTAACCCTTCAGGTCCCGCTCGATGTACGCGGTTTCGTAGTGATGGTGGCGCTGGCTCCATACGAAGACGCGGAAGCTGTCGAAATCGTACGCCTCGGTGCCCACCCCAATGGTGGTCCACAGCCAGGTGGTCTTCTTCTCGCCGCCAGCGCGCACCTCGCCCAGCGGGAAATAGGAAACGATGCGGTGTCCTTCGGCGTACTGTGCCACCTCGTCGGGGATGGCCATCACCAGGCGGCGCGTCAGCACCCAGCCGGATTGCCCGCTGGCCGTGCGGACCAGGCTCCACTCGTCCACCGGGGCGGGTGTCTTCTCGTCGGCGTCTTCCTCCGCCGGCGGCGCCTCGTCAGGCTGATCGGTCCTGGAAAGATCGATCCAATCCGGCGGAAGCGCCGGCGGTTTAGGCATGGGTGGCGGAGGATACACGGCCTCCTTCCTGGCCGGTTTCTTAGCGGCGGCCTTGGCCTTCTTCGGCGTGGGGGCGATGAGCGGTTTGCGCGGCGCATCCGCGCGGGGTGTGACCACGTGGGTCAGCACGTCCATCTTTTCCTTGGGCCCGACTTGCACGAAGCTCGGCGATTGCCGCGCGGGCTGGGTGTGCACGTTGAGCTCGCTGTAGGTGGTGGCCTGCCCCTGCACCGGCATGCCGGCGGCCCGCTCGGAAAGCTCCCTCAGCGCCGCCATGTCCGCGGTGGAGAGCAGGTGCCGCTCGTCGGTCCAGCCCTCGGCGCCGGCCGGCGTGCGGACGCGCAAAAAGCGGCGCCTGGTCTGGAGAATTTCCAGGCGGTCGCCGTGCTTGACGGTGGCGACAGGCGCGGACTGCAACGGGATATCGCTGCGGATTTTGAGAACGGCGGGACCCACATAGGCCTCGCCAATGGCGGGCGCCCGCGGAGGACCGCTGCGGCAGCCGGCGAGGCACAGCACCAGCGCGGCCGCCACCGCAACCTTGCTTATGGAACCCGAGGACACGCTTCTCTATATGAGTTTACCTCTGGTAGCAGCGGCGGCTATGCCGCGGCCGCTGGACAGATCGGGGACGACGGTCTCGAACAGGCGTTATTCAAGATGCGGCGCACCTCTGGCTCGTAGAAGGGCTGCGCCAGCAGATCGTATGCGCCCAGGTTGAGCGCTTCGGCCCAGAAGCGGGCGTCCGCCAGCGGATCGGTTACGATGACTTCCGGTTCGTGCGGGGATTCACGGGCCAGATGCAGCGCATCCAGCCAGTCTCCATCGGGTAGAGCGGCTTCCGTCAGAACGACCTGGTAGTCCTCCTCCTGAAGCTTGGCGCGCGCTTGAAGCAACGTCTCGACGTGGTCCAAAAACAACGGGGAGGCGAGCAGCATTTGCGACAGACGGCGGGCATCCTCATGACGCCCGGAGATGAATAGAATCCGGGACCTCATTATTTGCGCGCTCCTTATCTCTTAAACTTTCTTAATTATAGACCCGAAAAAAAGAAAGAACAATGACAGTTTTCGAAAGACTTCGTGAAGCCCCGGGAGCTACCGTTGCAGGTCGCCATTCTCCGCGACGCCCGGTTCGTCCAGCAATTGGGTGGAAGAGGCTGGCCCGAGAGTCTTCCAGTCCCGCAGCGCCCAAACCACCTTCTTGCCGGGTGTCACCTCCATCAACTGCACGGCTGTGGGCCACTCTTCGATGGGCAGGCTTCCGGCCCAATTGTCGATCAAAGTGTTGCCGTTGGCCAGCCGGTCCACTTCCTGGACGGTATAGAGCGGTATCCCGGGCAGGTCGTTCTTGTTCATCTCCCATACCGTTTCGCCCTTGGGGTTGACCTCGCGAACATAACCCTTCTCGTTTCCGCTGATCAGCGTGTTCCCGTTCTTCAACCGGACGGCCGCCCACGCCGAGGGCGCCGCCACCGACCAGATTTCCTTTCCGTCCGCGGAGTACTCGACTACCTTGCCCAGATCCATGTGCGCCACCAGGAATGTCCCGGCACGGGTCATGCGAATGTGGCGGAACTGGCCGTGGACACTGGTTGCATCGCGCGTCTGGAGCACCAGTTCCTTCTCCACTTTCCCGGTGGCTTTTTGGATCAGCATCAGCTTCGCCGGATTCCCGTTCTGCATGACGAGGACGCGATCCTTGCCCACCGGGTACGCGGTGTGAATTTCCGTCCCCGGGGGACCATCGTAGTTCCACACGATCTTCTTGTCGGGAGTGATCTCGCTGGCTCCAAACTGGCGCGAGAAGACGATGTTGCCGTTTGAGAGCATGGTACAGTCGCCAAGCTCTCCCTTCAGGGGGTTGGTGTACGACCAAACGATCTTCCCGTCCCGAACCACATAGATGACCTGTTGCGAGATGCTGCGATTCTGCCATTCCCCGCAATACAGGAACGGATGTTGCGCCAGACCGTGGCCGGGCAGAGGCGCCGGCTGGGCCGCCGCAACCCTTGCGAAGCAGCTTACAGCGATTGCGAAGAGCGCGAGTCTCAGGCATCGAAATTGCACGGCGAAGGTCCTTTCTGAAGCCGGTATCGTTCGAGCGCCATTTTAGCGCCGCGAGGCCGCGGCGTAGGGGCCGGGCATGCCCGGCCCGAAGCGCTCACGTGCTGGAACAGAGACCCGCCAGGTGGTACGATCTGAGCTACGGAGCTACTAGACGATGAGATTTGTACGAATTACGGTATTCGTTCTCCTGATGGTCTCGGCCCTGTCAGCGGCCAAGACGCTCGACATGTATGTCATCGATGTGGAAGGCTCGAAGGCGGAGCTGCTGGTTTCGCCCTCCGGACAGAGTATGCTGATCGATGCTAGTATTCCAAGTACCGCGACGAACCACCGCGATCTGGACCGCATCCTGGAAGCCTGTAAGGCCGCCGGCGTTAAGAAAATCGACTATATGGTGGTGTCGCACTACGATGGCGACCACGTGGGCGGCGTCCCCGGCCTGGCGGCGCGCATGCCCATCGTGACCTTCGTGGACCACGGCGCCAACGTGCAATTGAACGATTTCACAATCAAGGCCGTGAAGGCGTATATGGACGTCGTGGCCAAGGGAAAACACATGGTGGTGAAGGCCGGCGACAGAATACCCATCAAGGGTTTCGACGCGCTGGTGGTGATGGCGGCGGGGAAGGCGATTACCGAGCCGCTGAAGGGCGCGGGCCAACCGAATCCCGCGTGCGATACGACCCCCGGCAAGACCTGGGGGTCGGATGCGCGCGGCATCGTGGACAACCAGGACACCAACGAGAACTCCCAGGCGATTACGCTGCTGGTGACGTATGGCCAGTTCCGTATGCTGGACCCGGCCGATCTGACCTGGAACAAGGATCGCGAGCTGTTTTGCCCGGTCAATCGCGTCGGCACCGTGGACCTCTACATAACCGCCAATCACGGCACCAACAACGCCAACTCGCCGGTAATGGTGCATGCGCTCCAGCCGCGAGTGGTGATCGCGGACAATGGACCGAGAAAAGGCGCCTCCGCGGAGACGTTCCAGACGGTCGAATCATCGCCTGGGCTGGAGGATTACTGGCAGGCGCACTACTTGATTGCGGGCGGAGAAAATAACAACGTCAAACCGGACTACATCGCCAACATCGAGGGCAGCCCCGACGGCAAGTGGATCAAAGTGTCCGCTGACCGGGATGGCACGTTTACCGTCACCAATACGCGCAACAACTTCAGCAAGACCTATAAGCCGCGGAAGTAAATTCGAGCTATTTGGCCGGGGCGGGGGCGGGCGGCCGTCTGTCGGTTCGGCGGCCTCTCGGGCCGATCCAGGACCCGTCCTCCAGGTCGAGCGGCTCCATCCAGGCCAATTGCCGTTCGACATCGCTGGCCAACTGGTATTTCTTCTGTACCGACGCAATCTGCGGGCCGCGGATGTCGATTTTCGCCATATCGTAATTGCCCAGGCCAACCTGCGCGCAGTATCGGAGATAGCCGACCCACTTCGGATCGACCCCCATGCACTCCACGCCCACCCGGTCGGCGGCGATGAAATCCGTGGAGGCGATGGCCAGTCGCGAAGCCACCGGCGTGCCCTGGGACGGTCCGTTGCCCTCCATTCCTTCGTGGGCGTCAATCACCGCCAGGCTCCAGTAGGGCTGCATGGCCTGCGCCGTGACCAGCATGTTGTAGTGGATCAAGTGAAACCCGGCGTGATAGTAGGCCTTTTCCGTGCGCGCGGGCGCGCCCAGAACCATGTTCTTCACCGACATGGTGGCCACCGCGTAGTTGTGCGATTTCAGCATCGCCGTTCCGATGACATAAGCGTCCGGGTCGAACAAGGCGGCCGCCAGGTGAACCGGAACCACGTGCTCGTCCTGGTCGAGCAACGGCTGAGTGACCCACTTGTTCTGATCCGTGAAGTCGGCCAGTTCGAGACCGCGGAACGTGTGGTACTCCTTGATTACGTCCGGGTATTGCAGACCCTGGAACGCCTTGAACCCGCCGCCCAAGGTTTCGCCGATGGTGACCTGTCCCTTGAAGCGCGGCGCCAGGTAGTCCAGGATTCCGCGGAGCGCATCGGCGTGCGTGCAGGCCAGTTGGTTGCTGGGGTTCACGTCGTTCGGCTTGATGAGCACGCGCTGCTTGGTTTTCAGCTTGGGGAGGATCTGGTCGTCAATGGCAACCAAAGCGTTGTAGACGGTCTTGCGGCGATCCTCGCCGGCCACCAGCGCCACCGTTGACCGGGGTTTGAATTCCTTGACGGGAACTCCCGCCACGGGAATCGCCTCCGACTGGCCACGCAGTTCGGCGGCGGTAACCAGAGCTCCCACGCCGGTGGTCAGAAAGTTTCTGCGGGTGAAAAAAAGTCGCACAATAATTCTCCTTACGGTATACAGTAACAGTCTTCTGCAACCCGAGGGCCGCTGCCGGAGATGCCGTGAAGAAATCGCCCGCAAGCGGCCAATGGGCAAGCTAAAGCATGCCCCACCTGCTTCCAGAATCAGGCTGTTTTGGTGGGGCATGCTTTAGCTTGCCCATTCTTTCACGGCTGCTGACGGTCGCGGCTCCGACGGCTGCTCGCGCTACCGCACCGGGTACTCGTAAACGCTGATGCTGATCGGTGGAATCGCCAGTCTGCTTGGCGCCTCGTTCAAAGTACTCTCCACTATGTCGACCACCAGCGGCTCTCCGGGCGTATTCGCGGCGGTCAGTGCGGCCGGGGCGATGCGCCATAACCGGCCCTGGTTCTGAACGGCTACGCCCTTGAGCGCGACGTCTATCTGCTCGGCCGACTCGGTCGGGTTGACAATCGCCAGCGTCAACGTCTTCCGGTCGGCGGTCAGTGCCGCCGCCGCATCCAGCGGGTACGTGTCGCTGCCCGAGGACACCTTGCCCTTGTCCACTCCAACCGTGCCGTTCACATCGTGCTGCGGCGAATTCCCCGAAACCGCCAGCGGAATTGTCCCGAAATGTTGCCGGTACAATTTGAACATCAGCCCGATCGGCCGCACGGTCGCATCGGTCTTGCTGATCGCGAGCAGCTCGGGCGCGCCCGTGTACGCCGAAATGGCGAAGCGGATGGAATGCCGGAACATCTCCTGCATCGCCTGGGCGCAGGCCAGTGGCTGGAACATGGAATCCCGGGCGTCGCCGATCCTGCCCGAGACCCATTCATCGAGCGCCATCGGAATCCGATCCATCTTGAGAGAGGGATATCGCCGCTGGTATTCGTCCCAAGCCTCGATCGAGGCGCGTACCGCGTTGGCCAGTTTCCGGGCTTGATTCACCAGCGGCTCGTCCACTTTCACGTAGTCCTGCTTTTCGGCGTCGAATGCCTTGTCCACCGTGCTCGGATAGATATGCTCGGCGATGGCATCCAGGTAATCCGAGGAGTGGGCCAGAAGCCCGCCGCTGAAGTCCGCCGGCCCGCCGAATCCAGTCACGTGTTTTCCGGTGATCATGAGCGCCGCGCGGCTCTGGCTGGCCTCCACGGGCGTCGCTCCCGAGGCCACAATCTTGATGCCCGGGTCTACCCGCCGCATGGCCTGAACCACCATGTTGTGCTTGATGACGTATTGATCGAGAGCCATGAAGCCCAGTTGCCAGGGACCGAACATCTCATTGCCGGCGTTCCACCAAACCGCCTTGTAGGGTTCCGGATGGCCATTGGCGGCCCGCAGCTTGCCCATGGGAGTGCTCGCCCGACCGTTGACGTACTCCACCTCTTCCGCCGCCGAATGCGCGTCGCCGAAGCCGGTATTCACGCAAATGTACGGGTCCATATTGAGCAGCTTGTTGAGGTTCATGTAATCGTCGATGCCCACGTCGTTCGGCTCCAGCGCGTGCCAGGCGTACTCGTAGCGCGGAGGCCGTTTGTCGGGGTCGCCGATGCCGTCCCGCCAGTCGTAGTCCGAGGTCATGTTCCCGCCCGGCCAGCGGAACAAGGTTGGTCCGATCTTCTTGAACTCCGCGATGATATCCGCGCGAAAGCCGTTCAGGTTGTCCGCCGGCATCAGCGACACGGCGCCAATGTGGAACGACCCCTTGCCGGTCCCCACGATCTCCAGCCGCGCATCGTCGCTGTCCCCCCCGGCCGTGAAGCTCAGGGGAAACTTCGCATACTCTCTTCGAGGCGCTTTGATGGGGATGGTCTGCCGGTCGCCGGGGCCGGGCCCCCAGACCAGGGCGACCTTCAACTCGGCTCCGGGTTCCGCCGCCAGCACGGCGCGGCCGGTGTACTTCCTCCCTTTTCGAACCGCCATGCCCGCCTGCTGGATGCCGTGCGGCGTGGCGCCCTCCAGCTTGACCATGGGGCTGTGCTCGCCCACGTAGGCGCGCTCGCGGTCCATCGCCACGAACTCGTCCGGACCCACGGGCCTCCACCGGGCCACGAACTTCCTGCTATTGGGGGGCGTTTGTTCCTTGCTCGAATTCACCGGATAGAAAAACTTCCGGTCGCCGAGCATCTCGGACCACATGCCGCCCTCGTAACAGTTGCTCAAGAGTTCCGTGAAAAACCCGTACATGTATCGGGAGATGGGCGCACCCGGCTTGCCCGCATCCACCGTCATGGTCACTGACACTGGTTGTGCGCTCGCACTGAGCGCCAGGCCGCCGGCGATCGTCGCCGCCAGCACGCCTTTGACGAATCTCTGTTCTTGCATCGCCTTCTGTGCCAGTGTACACCCGTTGGTCTTCAGCGGTCGATTGCGCTCACCGGGCTCACCGGGCCGGGCAAGTACGCCGGAGGCCCGGAAACGTCCCTGCACCTTGCCCGCGTCAGTCACGCCCACGCGGTCAGGGGCGATTCGGTCCCGCCTGGTCTCCCTGGATTTGCTCTTGGTGCGGCTGATGCGACTACAATTGTATCCTGTGACCGAAGTTCAATACGTTCACGGCTACTCCGCCCGCGAGGCGGATCGCCTGGCCGGCCAGGCCAACACGCTGAGCGAACTGCTGCACCACGACACCGTCTATCCGCCCGGAAGCCTGGTGCTCGAGTGCGGCTGCGGCACCGGGGCCCAGACGGTGATTCTGGCCGCGCAAAATCCGGGGGCGCGGATTGTGGCCGTGGACATCTCGGCCGCCTCGCTCGTCGAGGCCCGTGCGCGGGTCGCGGCAGCCGGCCTCCGCAATGTCGAGTTCCACGAGGCGAACCTGTTCGACCTGCCTTTTGCCGATGAGCACTTCGACCATGTCTTCCTGTGCTTCCTGCTGGAGCACGTGGCGCAGCCGGCCGCCGCTCTCAAAGCCGTGAAGCGGGTCCTGCGCCGCGGCCGGACGATCACGGTGATTGAGGGCGACCACGGCTCCTGGTATTGTCATCCGCAGACACCGGACGCCGCACGGGCCGTCCAGTGCCTGGTGGATGTCCAAGCCCGGTTGGGCGGCGACGCTCTCATTGGCCGCCGGCTCTATCCGCTGCTGGCGGAGGCGGGCTTCCGCGACGTGCGGGTCAGCCCGCGAATGGTCTACGTGGACGACAGCCGGCCCGATCTGGTGGAAGGCTTCTCCAGAAACACCTTCATCGCCATGGTGGAAGGGGTCCGCGATCAGGCGCTCTCGCTGGGGATGGTCGATCGGCGCACCTGGGAGAAAGGCATCGCGGATCTGTACCGTGCGACGGAGCCCGGCGGGACCTTCTGCTACACGTTCTTCAAGGCCACCGCCGCGCGATAGACCACCGCCCCTCTGATATAATCGGCTCCGGGAAGGAGATTGTCTGTGTCTAATCCAACTACCCGCAGGTTTTTTCTCGGCGCGGTGACGGCTGCCGCCGCAACGCGCGTTTGGGGCGCCAACGATAAAATCAACGTGGCCATCATCGGACTTGGTGGCCGCGGCACTAGTCATCTGAACACCTACCCGCGCCTGCCGGACGCGCGGGTCGCCGGTCTCTGCGACATCGACCGCGCTGCCCGCGAGAAGGCCCAGGCCACCCTCCAGAAAATCACCGGCGGCGAGAAGGTCAAGGACGTTCGAGGACATGCGCGATCTGTTCGCCGACCCCGGCATCGACGCCGTTTCCATCGCCACGCCCAACCACTGGCACGCACTGGCCACCATCTGGGCCTGTCAGGCGGGCAAGGACGTCTACAGCGAAAAGCCGGCCTGCTACAACATCCATGAAGGCCTGCGGATGGCGCAGGTGGCCAATGAAACCAAGCGCATCGTGCAGATCGGCTCGCAGCACCGCAGCATGCCGTTCAAGATCAGGGCGATCGCCGCCATGCAGGGCGGACTCATTGGCAAGATCTACATGGCCAAGGGGCTGTGCTTCAAGCGCCGCCGGTCGATCGGACACAAGGAGGATAGCGCGGTGCCGCCCGGCGTGAACTGGGACCTGTTCCTGGGGCCGGCGCCGCAGCGTCCCTTCAACGAATTGCGATTCAAGTACAACTGGCACTGGTTCTGGGACACCGGCAACGGCGATATCGGCAACCAGGGCGTGCACGAGATCGGCATCTGCCGGTGGGCGCTGGGCGACCCCGAGTGGCCCAAAAGCGCGTTCGCCAGCGGCGGCAAGTACGTCTATGACGACGATCAGGAGACGCCCAACACGCAACTTGCCAGCTACGATTACGGCGGGCGAGAGATCGTGTTCGAGGTGCGCGGCATCCTGACCGGCGGCGAAGGCACGCCGGTGCGCCGCATGGGTGGACGCGGCGGCCGCGGTGGCCGCGGTCCGGCCGACGCTGCTCCGGCCGCACCCGCCAGCGCCACCCCCGCCAGCACTCCACTCAACGTCACCGTCGGCAATCTCTTTTACGGAAGCGAGGGTTGGGCGTCCATGGACGACGCGGGGTTCCAGGCGTACAAGGGCGAGAGCAGCGAACTGGTCATGGAAGAGCACCCCGAGCGCGGCCCGGGCAGCGACGCCACGGCCGTGCACATGGAGAACTTCCTGGCGGCCTGCCGCTCGCGCAACGTCAAGGATCTTCACGACCCCATTTCCAACGCGCAGTACAGCGCCGATCTGTGCCACCTGGCCAACATCAGCTACCGCACCGGGCACAAGCTCAATCTGGGGCCCGGCCCGCGCTTCACCGGCGACGCCGAAGCCGACAAGCAGCTCACCCGCCAGCCGTACCGCAAACCGTTTGTGGTGTGAGGCGGCGGTTAGCACCCTATGCGCCTTAGCTGGAATGAGATCAAGGCCCGCGCCGCCCGTTTCGCCGAGGAATGGAGGAACGCCCATTATGAAAGGGGCGAGAGCCAGGCCTTTTAAAACGAGTTCTTCCAGGTTTTCGGGGTCACCCGCCGCCGCGTCGCCAGTTTCGAGGAACCAGTCAAGCGTCTCGGCGAAAAGCGCGGGTTCATCGACCTGTTCTGGAAGGGCGTGCTTCTCGTCGAACAGAAGAGCGCCGGCCGGGACCTGGTCCGCGCCAAGGAGCAGGCCCTCGACTATTTCCCGGGCCTCAAGGAACACGAGCTTCCCCGCTACCTGCTGGTGAGCGATTTCCAGACCTTCGAGCTATACGACCTCGAGGATGACACCTTAGTCCGGTTTCACCTTCGCGACCTGCCCGAGTATGTAGAGCAATTCAGCTTCATTCTCGGCGTTCGGAAGCGGACGTTCCGCGACCAGGACCCGGTGAATATCCTGGCGTCCGAGATGATGGGCAAGCTCCATGACGCCCTGAAAGCCTCCGGGTATGATGGGCACAACCTGGAGCGGTTCCTCGTGCGTCTTGTGTTCTGCCTGTTCGCGGACGATACCGGCATTTTCGAACCCAGAGACATCTTCTCCACCCTGATCGCCCAGCGCACCAACCCCGACGGCAGCGATACCGGGCTGTGGATCAACCAGTTGTTCGAGGTGCTCAACACACCCGTCAACGAGCGGCAACACAACCTCGATGAGGACCTGGCGCAGTTCCCTTACGTCGATGGCGATCTCTTTGAGGAACGCCTGCCGTTTCCGTCTTTCGACTCCAGCATGCGCTCCCTCCTCATCGACGTTTGCGATTTCAGTTGGGACGCCATTTCGCCGGCGATATTCGGGTCGCTGTTCCAGTCCGTCATGAACCCGGGGGAACGCCGCTCGCAAGGGGCGCATTACACCACCGGGAAGAACATCCTGAAGGTCATCGAGCCGCTCTTTCTGGACGATCTTCGCGCCGAGTTTAAGCGCCTCGCCGAACGGCGCGGCAACGGCCGCCGCAAAGCACTTGAGGCGTTCCATCGGAAGCTCTCCGAGCTTCGGTTCTTCGACCCGGCGTGTGGCTGCGGGAACTTCCTGATTATTTCCTATCGCGAACTGCGGCTTCTCGAAATCGACTTACTGAAGGCGCTTCGCCAGGCCGGCCAGTTGGCCCTGGATGTGTCCCAGATGTGCCAGATCGATGTGGACCAGTTCTACGGCATCGAGCTGGGCGAGTTCCCCGCGCGCATTGCGGAGGTGGCCCTCTGGATGATGGACCATATCATGAATAACAAGCTGTCGCTGGAGTTTGACGAGAGCTATGTCCGCATCCCCCTCAAGAAATCGCCGCACATCCAGCAAGCCGACGCGCTGGAAATGGACTGGTCGCGTCTGATCGCCCCAAGCGATTGCTCCTATATCCTCGGGAATCCGCCCTTCGGAGGCGCGAAGTACCAAAGCCCGAAACAAAGGGAGCGAGTACGCCGCGTAGCCCATCTCGGCGGAAGCGGAGGAACGCTCGACTATGTGGCCGCCTGGTTTCTTACCGCGGGTGCCTACCTGCGCCAATCCCGGGCACGCATCGGATTCGTTGCCACGAACTCCATCACCCAGGGCGAGCAGGTGGCGCAACTCTGGCCGCTTCTTTTCGACCGCTACGGCCTCGAAATCAGCTTCGCTCACCGCACATTCGCGTGGGGCAGCGACGCGCGGGGCATGGCGCATGTGCACGTCGTGGTCATAGGACTTTGCCGCCAGGACATGGAGCCGCCCGTGAAGAGGCTGTTCAGCTACAACGACATTCACGGCCAGCCGACCGAAAGCAAGCATCCAGCGCTCACGCCCTACCTGTTCGACGCCGGCAGGGTCGTAAACCGGCACCTCGTCGTCGAAGAAACGAACCGGCCGCTGTGCGATGCGCCCCAGCTTGTCATCGGCTCCAAGCCCATCGATGAGGGGAACTATATTTTCTCCGCCGCAACGCGGCTTGAGTTCCTTCACAAAGAACCGCGTGCGAGAAAACTCATGCATCCGTTCGTGGGCGCGGACGAGTTTCTTTATGGCCTGGAGAGATGGATTCTGTATCTTGACGAGGCTCCGCCGGAGGAAATTCGCTCCATGCCAGCGGTGAAGGAACGAATTGCTGCTGTCAGACAGTTTCGGCTGAAGAGCAAGAGCCCCTCCACTCGGAAGCTCTCTGAAATACCTGCCCGGTTCCACGTGACAGTGGTCCCCAAGAGGCCCTTCCTCGTTATCCCGGAGGTCAGTTCCGAGCTGCGTGATTACGTGCCTATCGGCTGGCTCAGACCTCCTACAATCCCGAGCAACCTGGTACGCGTCCTGCTCGATGCCGACCTGTGGCACTTTGGCGTGCTGACCTCCTCGATGCACATGGCATGGCTGCGGCAGATTGGCGGGCGGCTCGAGAGCCGATACCGGTATTCCATCGGGATCGTCTACAACACCTTCCCATGGTCTGAGGCGACCGATCGGCAGCGCGCAAAGATACGTTCGCTCGCCCAGGCGGTCCTCGACGCTCGCGCGCAGTTTTCAAACTCGACGCTGGCCGACCTCTACGATGTCGACGCCATGCCTTGGCAATTGCGGAAGGCCCACCGTGCGCTCGACCGGGCGGTGGATAAGCTATACCGCTCCGCCCCGTTCACCGGCGATCGCGACCGCGCGGAGCACCTCTTCAGGCTCTACGAAAGGCTCGTAGCTCCTCTGGTTGCCGCGAGCGGCAATCGCTTCGGGTGAAAGTGTCCAGCCAGAAAACCCGATTTCTCACTGGCGGTCGTATACCGCTTTGTACTTCTCCGTAGTGCCCACCGCGCTGCCGGTCTCGGTCAGCATCTTGCCGTCGGCCGAGCCGGTATAAGTGCTTTGGTAGGCGAGCCTTCCGCCGATGGTGATAGCGGCGCTGAAAGAGTTGACTCCCGCCTTCTTGAAGACCACGCTGGTGTTCGGCGGCAGGTTCGGTCCGCTGCACGGATACGACTTCCCGTCCAGCTTGGCGTCGCACACCAGCTTCTGATCCGGCATGTTGAACGTCAATCCATCGCTGCCCGACGCGGTCAACTCAATCGTGTCCGGCGAACTCATCTTCAGGTTTTTGGTCTTCCATTTTCCGGCCAGGCCGGACGTGCCGGACACCCGCTGGTAGGTCACCGAATCCTCAAATGGCGCACCCGCCGGCGAGGTCCCCTTGGACACCAGGCTCAGGCTCTTGCCATCCGCGGATACCTTGTAAGTATCCGTGCTGAGCACTTTGCCGCCCATCTTGTTAGTCACTTCCCACGCGCCGCCGCCGGTCGCCTTCCAGGACATCTTGCTGCCAAACACGCCGTCGTAGTCCTTGCCGTCGGTCTTGAAGCTGTAGGTCTGCCCGTCCACGGTCATCTCCATCCCGCCGGACGGCGCTTGCGCGAAGGTTATGGTTGTGTCGCCGAAATCGCTCTTGGCGACGTTCATCTTCCACTTGCCCACATAGGAGCCATCGGCCGCTGCCAGCGCGGCCGCCCCTGCCAGAACGCACCATACCAACTTGCGGATCTTCGTAGTCATGGAGTTCTTCTCCTCTCGGGTAAGATTACAGCATTTTGGGCCGCTTGTCAGCCACCCGGAAAGCCCTACAGCATCCCCAGCGGCACGTCGCGCTTGGGTGCGGGGAACGCCCGGTCGAGGGCGGCAGTATCTTCCGCTGAAAGCGTCCACCCCGAGCCACCCGCATTCTCGCGCGTGTGCTCGGCTTGGCTGGCTTTCGGAATCGTAAAGACATCCGGCAAGCGCGTGAGAAAGTTGAGGATGACCTGCCGCACCGTGCGCCGGTTGCGTTGCGCGACTTCCGCCACCACCCGCCCGGCCGCGGAATCCAGTCGCGGGAGCGCTTCGTGTCCGAAGGGCGAGTAGCCCACCACCGCGATCTGCCGCTCCCGGCAGTAGGGGATCAGCTTGCGTTCGATGCCGCGGTCGCGCAGGTGGTAGAGCACCTGGTTGGCGGCCAGCTTATGGTGGCGCAGCGCGGCTTGCGCGGCTTCGACTTGCGGGACGTTGAAGTTACTCACTCCGGCGAATCGGATCTGGCCCTCATCGGCGAGGCGCTCCATGGCGCGCATGGTATCGCCCAGCGGATAGCTGCCCGCCCAGTGCAGAAGGTAGAGGTCCAGGTGATCCGTGCCGAGCCTGGCGAGGCTCCGCTCGCAAGCGCGCAGCGTCCCGTCGTAGCTGGCGTTTGATGGCAGCACTTTGCCGACCAGGAACACCTGATCGCGGCGCCCGGCGATAGCTTCGCCGGCAAGTTCCTCGGCGCGCCCGTTGCCATACATTTCCGCGGTATCGATATGCGTGAGCCCGAGATCCATCCCCACGCGCAGGGCCTCTACCGCGCGCCGCTCGCTCCCGCGGGAGCCTTCGATCATCCAGGTGCCCTGTCCGATGACGGGGACCTTCACGCCGGTCCAGCCGAATGCGCGTTCGGTCACGACGCCATTATCGCGCAGCGCTACCTGACCATTCTGGCGAACCCGCTCCCCGGCCCGGGTGCCCAGGGCGCGGGAACCCCCACAGCCTGCAAAACAGCCCTCTCGACAGACATTCTTGTAGGCTCTCCGATTGGAGCGCAGTTTCCTGGATCGGAACATACCAGGATCTATCCAGGCCCGACGGGTTCTCGGGGTTTGTGGGCCTCGTAGCCTCGCTGAAAAGCAGTCCTGAGATCCTACTTCGATGGCGGCCCCGCGACAAGTGCTGGGCCAGTACGCTGCCATCGCTCTCAGGGTGCCGCACTCTCTCCGCGCCCAGCGGCTTTGCGGCGGTTTCGGTCCCAGTGGGCATATCCTGGGAATTCGCCGCCAGCTTGCCAGGGCGATCACGGGTGATCAGATTTGCGGAAACTTAAGAAAACATGAGGGCTACGAAGCTCCAGAAGACCCCATTGGTCATGTCGATAAGGTAGTATTGTATGGCGAGCGGCATGAAGCCTACGATCGCGTCGACCCGAGAGCTCGGCACGTCGAGTCGGGGACCCGTTGTGATTCTGGAAAAACGTGGCAGAAGACCTATACCAGACCGCATCTACGTCCAATATCTGCCAAGGCGACATTGTCGTTCTTGCGCCGCACGTCTACCTAGCGCCGCCTCTCACAAAGCTGGCTCCGCATGGGGATTCTCTGTTCCGCGCGGAGGCCGAGCCGTTTACAAGATTCGACGATGAGCATGGGGAACGAGTGGTCGCTCACTGCAAGCGTCGTCTTGCCCTCGTCCTCACCTACGATTGCGAGCTCGACAAACGTGGCAGGCGCTGGCTGATTTGTCCACTTCTCCCATTGTCCGTACTGCCCGGAGCCGCGCAGGGGAGCGTAAGGAAGAACAGGGTTCTTGCGGCGTTATTCCTGCCCGCCTACCGGGACAAACTGCCGGATTTACAGCCGCGCATAATTAACAGGGCATAGATAGCCGAGATGTGGCATTCTGATGGTAGATGGAGTAGCCATGTTGCCGCGTCTGCTGCGCCTGCATCCTGCAACCCATCGCCGACTTGTTCGTCTGAGCAAGGAGGCGGAGCGCGATGGCGTCTATCGCGTCGCCAAACGGCTGCAAGCCGTGATTTTGAATGCCGAGGGACGCACCAGCGGCGAGTTGGCGGCCGTCCTTAAGGCGCCGCGCTCAAGAGTCTCCGAGTGGCTGTTCCGCTACCAGGAGTTCGGCCTGGAGGGTCTGCTGGAAGGATACCGGTCCGGACGGCCGCCGGCATTGAGCCCGCAACAACGCACTCAACTGGGGGACATTCTGGACAGCGGCCCTGTGGCTTACGGTCTGGACAGCGGGGTGTGGACTTCGCCCATGATCGCGTGGGTCGTCGAGGCGGAGTTCGGCGTGCAGTACCATCCCGGGCATATACGCAAACTGCTTCACGGATTGGGATTTTCCGTGCAGCGACCGCGGCGCGTGTTGGCGCGGGCGGATGCCGAAGAGCAGGACCGTTGGCACCGGCGCATCTATCCCAACCTTAAAAAAAAGCCCGCTCGCGAAACGGGGCGCTGATCTTCACCGACGAAGCCAGTTTCCGCCAGGATTCGACCTTGCACGCGACCTGGAGCCGCCTCGGCCACCCGCCCGAGGTCCCGGTCACCGGCGAGCGCCACAGCGTGAAGATCCTGGGAGCCGTGGAACTCTGGCGCTGTCGTTTCCACTACCAGTCCGACACCGTCTTCAACGCCTCGACCTACCTCGCCTTCCTGGAACAACTGGCGCGCCGCTACCGGCGCCAGGGCGCTCTGCTGATCCAAGACAACGCCTCATACCACAAGGACCGCGAAGTGTGGGCCTGGTTCGCTTCGAACCGCCATTGGCTGGAAGTGCACCAACTGCCGCCCTACTCGCCGGAGTTCAATCCCACCGAGCGGCTTTGGCAGCACACGCGCAAGAATGGGACTCACAACCGGTACTTCAGCAGCGCCACCGAGTTGCTGGGCACGCTGTCGAGGGTCTTCACCGACATGCAGACCTGCCCCGATCTGATTCGTCCGTACCTGCTCCCTTTTTGTTGATCAGATTGTCCTTTTAATTATGCGCGGATGTATAGCTATGCGGATTTCAATCAGATCACTACGGTCGAACCTGACATCATACGGGCTGCGACCCGGGAGTTGTCCCTCAGCGACCTTGGGCGAGTCGCCCTCTACAATCAGTTCATCCGTTGGTTCACTCGTTGGAGCATACACGAGATTGATTGTCCAGCCTGTAACACTACATTCGACCCGGTGCTTTCCCTGCCTGTGCGTCCAGCCGACGGCGGCCCGTCTGTTGGTTAGTCCGGAGAGCCTCTGCGAAGATCCCCTAACACGCCCGTCACGCCGGCCCCGCGTTTGATCCCACTGCCAACTCATACCCCCTGCCAAACCAGGAAGCGTTCGCCTGCTATACCGGAATTAGCAGGAACCAATGCACAATCCCTTCGCTCCCCTCACCGCCGGCACCTCGCCGTTTGGCGCCGCATCGGTCGCCGTGGTGGCTGCCGGGTGCCAGCCCACCCCGACGCTGTTTCCGTCCCCCGCCCCCTGGCCCCTGTCCTGTGACGCATTTTGCAAAAAACTGCCTCCAGTGAACGGATGCGGCGCCTCACCCATTCGCGCACGCCCGTCCGCTAACCCGTGGCCGCTGGCGGGGCGACCGGACAAGCTGTTTCGTAACCGGCGCTCAGCCCCGAACGCCCTACCACTGTCGCGCGCCTCAACGGAGGCATGCTTGGGTTTGCTGGCGCGGGCTTAGTGTATGATGAGAGACAACTGGATGTGGGCTTCAATGGCACGAAAGGTGGGCTTCGGGCGGCGGGGTACCCTCGTTCTGCTTCTGCTGAGCGTCATTGTCTTCGCGCAAGTCGCGGCCCTGGCATCCGAATTCGAACAGCACGGCCCTTCCGATCATTGTTGCCTGTTGTGCCACTTGGGACCGCTGGCTCTGCTGCCGCCCAGTATTCCCGTCGCGCTGGCGCCGGCTGCTCCCGCCGGGTGGCGGGCCGCTAGCCCCGCCGCCGAACTCGGCCGCGAGATGCCCCTGGCCGCGAGTTCTTCGCGCGCTCCTCCCGCTTAGTTCCGTTTACCGAGCTGCCGGTCCGGCGCCGGAATCCGGTGTCGGGCTATGTGTTTTTACGGGACAAAAGGAAAATAGAGAGGCGCGTCCGCCATGGCGGTCCATTCGTTGCGCTTATATCGGATAGTCTCTGTTCTTGGGACCATCCTTCTGCTTGGAACGGGTTTGTTTCAGGCGGCCTGCGGCGGCGTGAAGAAGTTCGAAGGCAAGAGCGCGGTTGTCGCCCAGGCCGCGGACGCAACCCTGTTTACCGTGCCCCAGGACCAACTCTCGCACCTGCGCATCGTGCCCGTCCGGCGCACCTCCTGGGCCGTCTCCGTGCACACCACCGGAACCGTGGATTGGGACGCGGACCACACCACCCAGGCCATCACGCAAGTGAACGGTCCCATCTCCCGCATCCTGGTGGATACCGGTTCGCGCGTGGCCGCCGGCGATCCGCTCCTGTATGTCTCCAGCCCCGATGTGGCCAATGCCATTTCAGCCTACCGCAAGGCCCGCAACCGCGAAGTTCTGAACAAGCGCGTCATGGATCGCCAGAAGGAGCTGCTGGACCTCGGCGCCATTGCGGTCAAGGACTACGAGAGCAGCCAGGCGGATTACAACGATTCCTCCACCGACGTCCAGAACAGCCTTCAGGCGCTCAAAATCTTCGGCATCACCGGGCAGGAGATCGATCGGGCCGAACAGCAGGGCACGGCCATTCCCACGGAGCTGGCGGTGCGCTCGCCCATCGCCGGCGTGGTGGTGCAGAAGCTGGTCTCTCCCGGTATGCTGATTCAGGCCGGCGCCACCGTCTGCTTCATGATCAGCGACGTTTCCACGGTCTGGGTGCAAGGTCATATTTTCGACCGCGACCTGCCCGCCGTCCGGGTGGGCGACGCCGTTGAGGAAACCAACCCGTCCTTCGACGGGAATTTCCGGGGCACGGTGGAGTATATCGGATCGTTCGTCGACCCGGCCACGCGCACCACTCCGGTCCGCATCGTCACCCGGAATCCCAAGGGGCTGTTGAAGAAGGACATGTTTGTGGACGCCGTGATCCGCACCAACAGCCGGAACAACATCATGGTGGTTCCGGTTTCCGCCGTGTTGCGCGACGACAAGAACGAGCCCATGGTCTACGTCCAGGTGCAACCCGGCAAGTTCGCGCAGCGGCCGGTAACCATCGGGACCCAGCAGGACGGCATGGTGGCGATCGCGGGCGGACTCACCGACCGCGACAACGTGGTCTCCGATGGCAGCATATTTATTCAGTTCGCGAGCAGTATCCAATAAGGCGGAGACCAGATGATCGCCAAACTCGTCTCTTTCTCGCTCCGGCAACCGTTCGTGATTGTCGTCGCCGCCTTGGCCCTCATGATCTGGGGCGCCTGGTCGTTCCAGAACCTGCCCATCGACGCCTATCCCGATCTTTCGCCGCCGCACGTCGAGCTGATCACACAGTGGCCGGGACATGCGCCCGAGGAAATCGAGCGCCTGATCACCATCCCCATCGAAATCGAGTTGAACGGCATTCCGCGCCTCGATTCGTTGCGCTCCATTTCGCGCTATGGCCTTTCCTTTATCGCCATGAATTTCGAGTATGGGACCGACCCGTACTTCGTCCGCGAGCAGACATTCGAGCGCATGGGGGACGCCCAGTTGCCCGCCGGCCTGGCGCCCAGTCTCTCGCCCTTGTACAGCCCCAGCGGCTTGATCTACCGCTACGTGATCCAAAGCCCTGACCGCTCGCCGCAGGAGCTCAAGACCATCGAGGATTGGGTGCTGGAACGCCACTATCGCTCCATACAAGGGGTGGCGGACGATTCCGGACTGGGCGGCACCACCATGCAGTACCAGGTGTTGCTCGACCCCCGCAAGCTGTTCGCCTACGGTGTTACCGTGCCGCAGATTTCGCAGCAGCTCGCGAGCAATAACTCCAATTCCGGCGGCGGCTTCTATTCCCAAGGCGGCCAATTCTATTACATCCGCGGGCTGGGACTGGTTCGCGACACGGCGGATATCGGCAACATCGTGGTCGCCGAAAAGGGCGGGATTCCGGTTTATGTAAAGGACCTCGCGAAGGTTGAAATCGGCTACGCGCCGCGCCTCGGCCAATTCGGATATATGCACCAGGACGAAGCCGTGGAGGGCGTCATTCTGATGCGCGTGGGCGAGCAGGCGCAGGTGATTCTGAAACGCGTCGAAGCCATGACCGACGAGCTCAACCAGCACGTCCTGCCGCCCGACGTGAAGGTGGTTCCGTATTACGACCGCCAGGGGCTCATCCAGGAAACCACGCGCACCGTGGAACACAACCTGTTGCGCGGCATGCTCCTGGTTCTGGTCATCCTGGGGTTGTTCCTGTTCAGCGTGCGCGCCGCTCTGATCGTCGCGGTGACCATCCCGTTTGCCTTGCTGTTCTCATTCATCTGCCTGGACTGGCGGCACATCCCGGCCAACCTCCTGTCCATCGGCGCGATTGATTTCGGCATCATCGTGGACGGCTCGGTGGTGATGGTGGAGAACATCTTCCGGGAGCTGGCCGCGCGTTACGGCCAGAGCTACAACCTGCTGGACGTCATCCGGGCGGCGGCGCGCGACGTGGAGCGTCCCATCTTCTATGCCATCTCGGTGATCATCGCCGGGTACATCCCCATCTACGTTTTGACGGGGCCTTCGGGGCGCCTCTTCCAGCCCATGGCCGACACCATGTCGTTCGCGCTGCTCGGCTCCCTGCTGTGCGCTTTGACCCTGCTCCCCGTGCTGTGCGCCTTTTTTCTGCGCAAGCACGTGCACGAACCCAAGGTGCCGGTCTTCGAATGGGTCCGCTGGAACCTGTACGGCAGAGTGCTCGGATGGTGCCTGCGGAACCGGCTGGTCACGGTGGCCCTGGTCCTCATCATCTTCGGCGCCTCCCTGACGCTGATTCCGTCTATCGGCGCCGAATTCATGCCGCACCTCGACGAAGGCGCGCTGTGGGTGCGCGCCACCGCGCCTTACACCATCTCGTTCGAGGAAGCGTCCAAGCTTTCGCCCCAAATCCGCAACATCCTGATGAGCTTTCCGCAGGTAACCACGGTGGCCAACGAGCTGGGCCGGCCCGACGACGCCACGGACCCGACCGGGTTTTTCAACAACGAGTTCTACGTGGGGTTGAAGCCGTATGAGGACCAGGCGTGGAGCGGCCAGATTCACACCAAGCCCGAGCTGATTGAGGCGGTGCAGAAGAAACTGGAGGTGTTTCCCGGCGTCATTTTCAATTACACCCAGCCCGCCGAGGACGCCGTGGATGAAGCCGAAACCGGCCTGAAGAGCGCGCTGGCCGTCAAGATATTCGGTTCCGACCTGGCGACGCTCGAGGACAAGGCGCGGCAGGCCCGGGACATCCTGGCGAAGGTTCCCGGCATTACCGAGATCACGGTGGTGCGGGAGCTGGGGCAGCCCAGCCTGATTATCACTCCGGACCGGGCGAAACTGGCGCGGTACGGATTGAATGTGGACGACGTCAACACCCTCATCGGGACCGCCATGGGGGGCCAGGCCGCCACCCAGGTGATTCAAGGCGAGCGGCAGTTCGACCTGGTGGTGCGCATGCAGGAGCAGTTCCGCAGCAGCGAAGACGCCATCCGCAATCTGCTCATCGCCACGCCCGACGGCCAGCACCTGCCGTTGAGCCAGTTCGCCGATGTGCGCGTGGAGAGCGGCGCGGCGTTCATTTACCGCGAGTCGAATTCGCGCTACATCGGCGTCCAGTTCAGCGTGGAAGGGCGGGACCTGGCGAGCGCCGTGGGCGAGGCGCGCCGGAAGGTGGATGCGGCGGTCAAGCTACCCATTGGCTACAAGTTCGATTGGGGCGGAGAGTACAAAGAGTACCTCGCATCGCGGGAACAGATGAAGATCATCCTCCCGTTGACCGTGGTCCTGATCCTCGGGATCCTGTTCGCGCTCTACGGGAACCTGAAGTTCCCGCTGATCATATTCTTCAGCGTCCTGGTGACGGAGCCGGTGGGCGGGTTGCTGGCCCTGCGGCTCACCCACACCAATTTCAGCGTATCCTCCATGCTGGGCTTTGTGTGCCTGATGGGGGTGGCGGTGCAGACCAGCGTGATTCTGTATTCCTTCATCAACAAGCTGCGCCTGGAAGGAAAAGATATCATGACGGCGACGCATGAGGCCTCGCTGCTCCGGCTGCGCCCCATTATGATGACGGCCCTGGTGGCCTGTTTCGGCCTGCTGCCGGCGGCCATGTCCACGGGGATCGGCAGCGACTCGCAGAAGCCGTTCGCCATCGTGATCGTGGCCGGCTTGGTTTCGCGGCTTCTACTGTCGGTTTTCCTCGCGCCCGTTCTCTACGCTTTGACCGCGCGGGAAGGCGATACGTTGCAGGTGTAGGGGCCGGGCATGCCCGGCCCCGCGGCCATGTTGCTTGACATATTTCAGGAGGTAAGATGCGACCCATATTGTGGCGCTGTTGGTCGGTTTTCATCGCGGCCGCTCTGGCCCACGCCGTTTTTGCGCAGCAGGCCCTGACCTGGCCCCAGGTGCGGGCCAAATTCGAGGCGTCCAACCCGACCTTGCGCGCCGGCCAGATCGGCATCGATGAATCCAAGGCGGACGAGGTCACCGCCTACCTGCGTCCCAATCCCGATATGACCGCCGGCGTCGATCAGCTCGATCCCTTCACCGGCAACCCGTACCGCCCCCTCGGTTTCACCTTTCCGTACGTCTCCGCCAACTATCTGCACGAGCGGGCGCACAAGCGCGAACTGCGCCTGGAAAGCGCGCAGAAGGGCACCACCGTGGCCGTCTCGCAATTGGCCGACCAGCAGCGCAACTTGCTCTTCAACCTGCGCAACACCTTCGTCGCGGCGCTCCAGGCCAAGGCGGTGCTGGGAGTGGCCCGCGAGAGCCTGGCCTACTACGACCGCCTGTTGGCGGTGAGCAGCAGCCGTTTCCAGGCCGGCGACATCGCCCGCGTGGACCTGGACCGCCTGGAGTTGCAGCGCGTTCAGTTCGAATCCGACGTCCAGACCGCGGAAACCGGAGTGCGCACGGCCAAGATCCAGCTCCTGATGCTGCTCGACGACCGTACCCCGGTGGAGCAGTTCGACGTCACCGGCCCCTTCGATTTCAGCGAGCCGCTCACCACCCTCGAGGAGTTGCGCCAGGCCGCCCTGGCAGCCCGGCCCGACCTGCTGGCGGCGGTGCAATCGGTGGACAAGGCCCGCACCGATTACCACCTGGCGGTGGCCAACGGCTCCACCGATCCGACGTTCGGCGTGGATTTCGCGCGCAATCCGCCCATCCCGCTGTACGTGGGGTTCAGCGTCAACATCCCGCTGCGCATCTTCGACCGCAACCAGGGCGAGAAAGCCCGCACCGAGCTCGACATCCAGCGCAACCAACGGTTGCGGGAGGCCGCCGAGGCGCAGGTCTATAGCGACGTGGATTCGGCCTGGGCCACGCTCAACGGCAACCTGGCGCTGTTGCGGCCGTACAAGGCCAAATACCTGGCGCAGGCGGCCCGCGTGCGCGAAACCATTTCGATCGCCTACCAGCGCGGCGGAGCTTCGCTGCTGGATTTCCTGAGCGCGCAGAGCGATTACCGCGCCCTCCAGGTCACCTACCTGAACCTGGTGGGATCTTATCTCGCCGCCGCCGCCCAGTTGAATCTCGCGGTGGGCCGGGAGATCATCCCGTAGACGCGCGCCGAATCGTCGAATCCCGGCCCAACTGGACGGCGCGGTCCAGGCAATAACCCGCGGGCAGCAGGGACAACCACAGGATCGGGTAACGGAAGCGCATGCTGGACTGGACCAGGTAATAAACCAGCGGATAGAACGCGAACACGAGTCCGATAAACCACGTAGCGGGGAACTTCCGCGCCGCCATCAGCACCAGTCCAGGCAGCGAGAGCAGCGTAATCGCCCAGATGCAGTAAGCGCTCGGCGCGGCGAGTGCGGGGTTGGGGAACCAGAATTCGAGCGCCCGTTGCGCGGTGAGGACGGCAAAGCGGGAGGGGTGCCGGCGAATCCAATCCACGGCGATGGCCATGCGCGCGCGATAGTATTCCACCTCGTTCATCCGTCGCATGCGCGCGGCTTCGGAGGGGTTGAAGTGCAATTGCATGGCGCGGTGCAGGCCCCGTAGGTTGTTGACGTTGTCGCTGGAGGAGGCCAGGTCGTTGTTGGAGTGGTACATCTCCTGGCCGAGATTGTCGCGAATCCAGAACCAGCGGTGGAACACGAGATAGTTGCGCAGGTTCCAGGGAAAACAGACCAGCATGGTCGCGAGCACCAGGCCTGCCAGGCTCAGGGCCGCGCGCCGCCGGTCCACGCGGCGCCGGACGAGTAAAATGACGATCCACGGAAAGCAGACCGTGGGCGCGACCGGGTTGATGAGGCACAGCAGGCCGCACATCGCGCCGCACGCCAACGCATTCGCCGGCGCCCCGCGGCCTGGGCCCAGCAGCCGGGCGGAAACCAGGCAGAACAGCATCAGGCCATCGGCGAAATACATCACCTCCCAGCCGGGAAGAAACTGGACGGCGGGCGACAGGACAAAGACGAGCGCGGCCCAAAGACCCGGCGTGGCGCTCCCGAAAAACAGCTTCGACAGACGGGGCAGCAGCACCGCATGCAGGCCGTGCATCGCGGCGTTAATCGCGACCGCCGAAAGAGCAAACGCCAAAGTGTACCCGAACAGCCACATCAGCCCGGCAAGAAAGAACGGGAATGCCGGCGCCAGATGGGCGGATGGCCCTGTCACCACATTCCCGAAGGGATCGGCGAAGGTTCCATGCTCCACCAGGCTCCGGGCAACATCCACCGGCTCGTAACCGTTCCCCAATGTGAGGGGAAGCCGGTACCATTGGTAGATCCCCAGGCAAAACGGCGTCAGAAACAGCAGTATGCGTATTCTGCGCTGCGACTCGGGGCTGGCAAACATGGTATCGGCGCCTCCAGATCGCCGTCGATAGCGAGAGGCGGCAGGCGCGGTGCTTTCGCGCGTCGCCGGCCAAAGTGCGACGACTCTTCCAGCGGGTTTCAAGGGCGTCTTGCGCTTGAAGCCCACCTCCATCTGCTGGAATTTCCGGGGAGCGGATCAGACTTTCAAGACGTCTTCGGCCTGCAACCCTTTGGGGCCTTGCTTGACTACGAACTCCACCTCCGAGCCTTCCTCCAGGGTTTTGTAACCGTTTGCCTGGATGGCGGAAAAGTGAACGAACACGTCGTCGCCGCTCGCTCTCTGGATGAATCCATAGCCCTTGGCGGCGTTAAACCATTTCACGGTGCCTTTTTCTTTCACTACACATTCTCCCGGCTGCGTAGGGTATTCTCTCAGATAGCACTGGTATGGTCAAGCACCAGAAAACGGTGGTCAGCGAACTGGAGGCGATCGAGCGAATCCGGAGGCGGGTGGCTCTGCCGCCGGCGGGCGGGCTGGTGTTGGGTATCGGCGACGATTGCGCGATTTTCCGGCCCCGCGGCTCCTCCGAGGACCTGCTGTTCACCACCGACATGCTGATCGAGGACGTGCATTTCCGCCGTGACACGCACGGCGCCGGGGATGTGGGCTGGAAGGCGCTGGCTCGCGGTTTGAGCGACATCGCGGCCATGGGCGGCGAGCCGCGGTTCTGCCTGCTCTCGCTGGCGCTCGCGCCGTGGGTCGAGACGCGCTGGCTGGATGGCTTCTATGGCGGCCTGCTCCGGCTGGCCGCGCGCACCCGGACGCCTTTGATGGGCGGCGACCTGGCGCACGCGGAGAAGGCCATGTGCGACATCGTGGTGTGCGGAGCGGCGCCGCGCGGCACGGCGTTGCGGCGCGACGGCGCGCGCGCGGGCGATGCCATCTACGTGTCGGGCACGCTGGGGGCGTCGGCCCTGGGACTTTCCACGGGCGGCGGCCGGGCCTGGCAGCGCCATCTGCGGCCCCAGCCCCGCCTGGCGCTGGGACGCTTTCTGCGCGCGCGCTTGCGGGCCACCGCCGCCATGGATTTGAGCGATGGACTGTCGCTGGACCTGCATCGGCTGTCGCTGGCTTCCGGGCTGAGTGCGGAGATCGGGGCGCCCCCGCGATTTCCCGGCGCCACTTGGGAACAGGCGCTCCACGGCGGCGAGGACTACGAACTGCTGTTCACCGCGCCGGCGCGGGCCCGCGTGCCGCCCGATTTCGAGGGCCTGCCGCTCACGCGCATCGGGACCATGCGCCCAGGGCGTCCGGGCGCCGTCGACCTGGACGGCGCGCCGCTGGCCCCGCTGGGCTACGACCACTTCCGCCTCGCCTAGAGCACTCGGACCGGCGAGTGTCGTGCGAATGAGTCGGGCTGCATTTCGACGCGGATTCTCCGCTGGCTCCGCGTTCGAACCTCCGGTAGCGGCGGGCAGCCTCGACCACTTATGGTTCTTATTTCTCTAAGTTCCTCTCCGCGTCTTTTCTCCGCGTCTCTGCGTCGGAGTTTACCCGTCGCGGGCGTCGAAGATTGATTGCTTGCCGGTCTGAGGCACCGCCCGCTAGACGTGTGAAGAAATCAGAGCCACGGTAGAATAGTGGTTTGATCGTCACACTCACCATCAATCCGGCCATCGACCGGATCGTCAGTATCGACCGGCTGGCATTCGAGGATCGCGCCTACATCAATTCCAGCCGCGAGTCGGCGGGGGGCCGCGGAATCAACGTCTCCTCGGTGATTCACTCCTTTGGCGGCGAGACCCTGGCCGTGCTCATTTCCGGCGGCGATTCGGGAAAACGGCTGGAGGGGCTGCTGGGAAAATGCGGGTACCGGATCGCGGTCGTGCCGGTTCAAAACGAGATTCGGACGAATCTCACCATCACCGACAAGCACGGGCTGACGGTGAACCTCAACGAAACCGGGCCCCAGCTCGCGAAGGCGGAGGTGGCGCGCGTGGAGCGGGTGGTGCGCGACACGCTGGACCATGCGTCGTGGCTCATGATGTGCGGCAGCATTCCGCCGGGAGTGCCGCCGGCGTTTTACGGAAAGCTGATCTCGATGGCGCGCCACAAGAAGGTGAAGACGCTGCTGCACGCCGATGGCGACGCCCTGCGCGAAGGCATTGCCGCCCGGCCCACGGTGGTGTCGCCGAACCAGCAGGAGGCCGGGCGCCTGTTGGGCCAGACGCTGCTCACGCGTACGCACTATCTGGAGGCGGCCGAACGGATTCGCCAGTTGGGCGCGGAGTCGGTGGTGCTCACGCTGGGCAGCCGGGGCGCCGTGGGCGCGTTTGCGGACGGCCTGATCGAGGCGCTGCCGCCGCGCATCGACGCGGTGTGCCCCATCGGCGCGGGGGATGCGCTGATGGCTGCCTACGTCTGGGCCAGGAGGCGCAGGGCCGGCGCGGCGGACGCGCTGCGCTGGGGCGTGGCCGCCGGAACCGCCTCGGCCCGGCTGCCGGGCATGAGCTTCGCCAGCCTGGCGCAGACCCGGGAAATCTACCGCCAGGTGGAAGTGCGGCGCGTGGAATAGCCCCGGGAGCCGCATGTTACACTGCGATAAGCAATGCTCTCCGACCTGAAGTTGGTGATCCGTCTGCAGGAGATCGATAACCGTCTCGCGGAGCTCGCGCGCGAGATCGCCTCTCTGCCCAAACACATCGCCGAAATCGAGAAGAAGCTGCTCGCCCACGAGCGCAAGCTGGAGGCCGACCGCGCGGCGGTGGCCGCCAACCAGAAAGAGCGGAAAAGGTGCGAAGCCGAGATCCAGGCGCAGGAGCAGAAGATCTCCAAGCTGAAGGACCAGATGCTCCAGGCCAAGACCAACGAAGTGTACCGGGCCTTTCAGAACGAAATCGAGTTCTGCCAGAAGGAGATCCGCAAGTTCGAGGACCGCATCCTGGAAACCATGGGCGAATCCGAGCCGCTGGAGAAGAACGTGAAGACGGCGGAAGCGGCGCTCAAGACCGAGAAGGCGCAGGTGGAGACGGAAAAGCGGGAGGCGCGCGAGCGCACCGCGGCCGACGAGGCGTCCGCGCGCGAGTTTCGCAAGGAACGCGCCGCGATCGTTGCGGCCATCGCCCCCGCCACTTACCAGCGATACGAGCGGGCGCGCAAGGCGCGCAAGGGCATCGGCGTGGCGGAGGCGGTGGATGGCCGCTGCACCGGCTGCAACCTGTCGATGCGCCTGCAGTTCTTCCAGGACCTGAAGAAGGGCGACCAGATTCTGGCCTGCGAGTGCTGCCAGCGCATTCTATATTACAACCCGCCGGCGTCGCTCGAGGACCCGGCGGGAGCGCCGCCGCCGGCCGCTTAGCGGTCGCCCCAGCTATATCCCAGCCACACCATCTCGCTCGTCACTATGTTGCTTCCAAACTGCGTCAGGTTGCGAACGTAGTGGACATCGAACTGCGGCCGAACGAAGATGTTGTTGGTGAGATAGATCTGCACGCCCAAGCCGCCGTGCACCTGAAAGTGGTTGGCGCTTCCGAAATACTGCGATGAATTCTGGCTGCCGAGCACCGAGCTGGAGGAGGCACTCTCATAGAACTTGAGATTCGCGTCGCCGATGCCGCCTTCCAGCTTGAGGGCGACTTTCTTGGTGTTGACCGGCTCGTAAATCCCGTTAAAATCGAACAGCGTCATGCGGGACGTCACGGATAGGGCGTTCACCCCGGCGGCCGCAGCCGACGCGTTCAGGTTCACGAAAGTCTGTTTAGCGGGCTGGAAGCCCACCTCGGCCCCAACACCGAACTTCTTCCAGAGCATCAGGTCGCCGCCAAAGCCTATCGTGGCGCCGCTGAGCGCCGGGGTCGATACGCAAGGCCCATAAAGATCGCCAGTCGTGCAGGGATTCAAGTCTTGATCGACCTGGCCGGAAGCGGCTTTATCCTGAACCGCGCCGACTCCGAAGTTCAAGTCGAAGGCGCTTTGGGCGCTGGCAAATTGAATGCCACAGAACAGCACGGACAGCAGGGGAAGGTAGCGGGAAATGCGTCTCACGTCAGAAATCTCCTCTACTTTTGCGGAATGCGGTCACTCCTATTTCAACACATACGACGCGGCGGGCGCGCGCCAAGTTTCGGAGTATTTCACTCAACGTTTCTGGCATAGGGGGCAGAAATGCGACGAGCGTTGCGCCACCAGCACCCGGCGGATGGGCGTCCCGCAGACCAGGCAGGGCTGGCCGGTGCGCTGGTAAACCCGGTGGCTGAACTGGAAAAGGCCCTTGCGGCCCCGGGCATCCACGTAATCGGAGATGGAAGAGCCGCCCGCGGCGATGGCTTCCGTCAGCACCGCCACAATGGCCTCATGGAGCCGCCGCGCGCGGTCTCCGCGCAGGCGCGCGGGAACGGCCAGCGGATGAATGCCGGCGCGGAAGAGGGCTTCGTCGGCGTAGATGTTGCCCAATCCGCGGAGGAAGCTCTGGTTCAACAGCAGCGCCTTGATGGGCGTCTTGCGGCGCTTGAGCGCGGCGGCGAACTCCTCGAAGGGGACCTCTAGCGGCTCGGGTCCGAGTTTGGCGGCCCGCTCGGGGAATTCCTCGCTGAATTGGATCGAGCCGAACTGGCGGCTGTCGTCGTACAGCAGGACGCCGCGGTCGAGCGTCAGGATGGCGTGGGTGTGCTTGCCCGCCGGGCCGCCGAGCAGGAGGCGGCCGGTCATGCCGAGATGAACGGCCAGGTATCCGCCGCCCTCGAGCGACACCAGGATGAACTTTCCATGGCGCCGGACGCCCGCGATTTTGCGCCCCCGGATGCGCGCCGCCAGGGCCTGCGGATCGGCGCCGCGCAACACGCGCCGGCAGCGGAATTCGGCGGAGACGATACGGCGCCCCGCCAGCGGCGCAAGCGAGCGCACGACGGTTTCGACTTCGGGAAGCTCGGGCACCGGCGAACCGGTTACTTCTCCTCCCTCACCTGTTGGCTGAGGTACCGCTCGTACCCGATCTCCTTGATCTGATAGAGCTGCGCTTCGAACCAATCCGCATGGGCCTCTTCGACCTTCAGGAGGCGCTCGAACAGCTCGCGGGAAGCGTTGTCACCCTCTTCCCCGGCCACCCGGATGGCATGGTTGTACATGGCTACGGCGGCGATCTCGAGCTTCAGATCGTTCTCCAGCTGGGCCTGTACGTTTTGTCCGACCATAAGCTGCATCGGCTCCGTCATGCTGGGGGTGGCGTCCAGGAAGAGAATCCGCTCGATCAGCGCCTCGGCGTGCTTCATTTCCTCGATGGACGTCTTCTTAATATGCTTGCCGAGCCGGTCGTAGTGCCAGTTGTCGCACATCTCGGCATGGACAAAGTACTGGTTGATGGCGGCCAGCTCCTCGTGGAGCGCCTCATTCAACAAAGCGATTACTTTCGGGTTGCCTTGCATATACACCGATTCTATCAGGGTGGGAATCCAGCGTCCAGATACGTGGTAAACTGTTGGGAGATATGGCAATCCCGAATGTCAAACGTTTCCGTGCTTTCTGCCCCACCTGCAACGATAGTTTCACGCTGATGGCGGTCCTGCCCAAGGACGCCAGCGTCGATCAGTACCTGGCGGATGCCGTGGCGCGCCACGATCACAAGGCGTTCCAGGAGTCCAAGGTGGCCCACTTCAAGATCCGCGTCGGCCAGCAGAAGCAGAGAAAAGCGAAGTAGGGGCCGGGCACGCCCCGCCCGGCGCCCTACAACCTGGCCTGCAAGGTCCGCAAAGCTTGCAAACCTTCCTGCGCCACATCCGTGTCCGGATCGTTGCTGAGCTTCTGGAGATACGGGATGCTCTCCTGGTCGCCGCTGCGGGCCAGCACGCCCGCCAGGCCGATCTTCTCGTCCTTTGTGCCCGTTCCGAGCGCGCCGTAGAGCGCCTTGCGGACCTGGCCGTCGCGCGCCAGTTCCACCAGGAAGGGAAACGCTTCGCCCTTGTAAGCCGCGGAATTCAACGTGTCGATCAAGTATTGCAACGGGCTGAATTCGGAGATTTCGGTTTTTCCGAGCATCACCTGGGCAAAGGCCAGGGACAGCCGGGGCGGGGTTTTTCCCTCGTCCTGCCACGCTTTTTCGAGCATGGGCAGATCGGCCGGGTTCCGCAGCCGGGCATAGCCTTCCGCCGCCGCCGCCCGCATCGCGTCGTCCTTGTCACTCAAATACCGCGCGTATAAGCCGCGGCTTTTCTCGGACGGCAGCATGGCGATGGCCGTGAGCGCGGCGCGCTTCACCTTGGCATCGCGCGCGTGTGTAAGCACGCCGGTCAGCTCCGGGACCGCATCCATGGCCCGCAACAGCCCGGTGGTTTCGATGGCGGCGATTTGCACCTTCTGGTCGAGGTCGTGCACCAGGAACGTGACGCGCGGCCCGGCCGATTCGTCGCGGATTTTCTGCAAAGCCACCAGCGATTCGTACATCACGTCGCTGTTCTTGGAGTGGAGGGCTTCCACCAGGTCGGGAATGGCTTGCTTGCCCCGCAGGATGCCAAGGGCGCGCGCGGCGTTGGCCCGCGCCTCCATGTCCCCGCCGCCGCTGGCCAGTTTGCCGAGCGCGTCGATCACCTCGGGCCGCACCATGACGTAGGGGTCGATCACCTGGTCGTTGGTGTCGGTGAACCGGCCCTTGATGCTCGAGCCCACACGCCGCAGCGACGCGCCGATGCCCGTCCGGACATAGCCGGGAAGGTAGAAGTTCACCAGGCCGTCGGTCGCGCGGATCTGCACTTCGGCATCGTGATCGCGGGTGGCCAGCATCAGCGCATCGAGGCTCGCCGCCGTGCCGATTTCGGTAATCTGCTTGACGGCTTCGATGCGCACTCCGGCATCCGGGTTCTGGAGCAGGTTCTGGAGTTGGGGGATGGCGCTGGAGCCGGCCTTGGCCATCTCGCGGACATCCTTGGGACGCACATCCTGGGCCGGCAGAAGCGTCGCCGCAGCCAGAAGAAGCACTACGCGATAGGACCGCATACTTCTACTGTAGCGTGGCTGCCACTTGCTTTTGGTACTACTATCCATCGACTTGTGGGGCAGGTTTTTAACCTGCGGCGGATTGTCAATCCGCCTGCCGCCCTTGGACGCGCCCGCCCCGGCCGCTATGTGGGGCATGCTTTAGCTTGCCCATTCGGCTTCGTCCCGCGCCGCGCAAGCCAGCGGTTGTGGCGGTGTCTAGAACCACCGGCTCATGACCACCTTCTGCTCGGTGTAGAAGGCCACCGCGTCCTTGCCGTGGGCGTGCAGGTCGCCGAAAAAGGAGTTCTTCCACCCCGCAAACGGGAAAAACGCCATGGGCGCGGCCACTCCCACGTTGATCCCCACCATCCCCACTTCGACCCGCGAGGAGTACTCGCGCGCGGCTTTGCCGCTGGCGGTGAAAATCGCGGTGGCGTTGCCGAATGGCGAGCGGTTCACCAGCTCGATGGCTTCATCCAGCGTCGCAACCCGCATCACGGAAAGCACCGGCCCGAAAATCTCCTCGCGCCCGATGCTCATCTCGGGGGTCACATGGTCGAAAATCGTGGGGCCCAGAAAGAACCCGCCCGCCTTCTTGATCTCGCGGCCATCCACCAGCGGCACCGCCCCTTCTTCCACGCCTTTCTCGATGTAGCCAACCACCCGCCGGTAGTGCTCCGCGGTCACCAGCGGGCCCATCTCCACTCCCGCCTCGGAACCATCGCCGACAACCAGCGCCTTGGTCCGCTTGACCAGCAGATCGAGCAGCGGGCCGGCCGCCGCGCCCACCGTCACCAGCACGCTGCCCGCCAGGCAGCGCTCGCCGGCGGCGCCGAATGCCGAGCCGATGATGCCTTCCACCGTCTTCGGCATGTCGGCGTCGGGCATTACCACTAAGTGGTTCTTAGCGCCGCCTAGCGCCTGCACGCGCTTGCCCTCGGCCGCCGCGGTCGCATAAATGTATTTGGCCACCGGCGTCGAGCCGACAAACGAAACTGCCTTCACCAGTGGATGGCGCAGCAGCGCGTCCACCGCCTGCTTGCCGCCGTGCACCAGGTTCAGGACCCCCGGCGGCAGCCCGGCGTCATCGAGCAGCTCCACCGCGCGGGTCGCCGTGAGCGGCGCCTTTTCCGAGGGCTTCAGTATGAATGTGTTGCCGCAGGCAATGGCGAATGGCCACATCCACATCGGCACCATGGCGGGGAAATTGAACGGCGTGATCCCGGCGCAGACCCCGATGGGCTGCCGGATGGTTTTGCAGTCGATGCCCTGCGCCACGTCGGTCAGCGAATCGCCCAGCATCAGGCTGGGCATGCCGCACGCCACTTCCACCATCTGGATGGAGCGCCGCACCTCCGCCCTGGCATCCTCGGCGGTCTTGCCGTTTTCGCGCGTCAGAATGCCGGCCAGTTCCGCGTGGTGCTTCTCCAGCAGCGCCTTGTAACGATAGAGCGGCTGCACGCGCTCCACCACGGCCACCTCGCGCCATTTCCCGAACGCCCCGTGCGCGGCACGGACGGCGCGGTCGATATCCGCCTCCCCCGCGTAGGGCGCCTCGGCGATGGTGGCGCCCGTGGCGGGGTTCGTCACCATTCCAAACGTGCATCCCTCCGGCCTCTCCCACTTGCCATTCACGTAGAACCCGGGAACTTGAACGGTCGAATCGGTAGCCATCGTTCTTCCCCCCCTATTTCCAGGCCCCGCCGCGCGCCGCGCGCTTCAGATAATGGCCGCGCCCGGCCTTCCCCAAAAACTTGCCGCCATCCACAATCGCTTCGCCGCGCGACAGCACCGTCCGCGCATTGCCCCTCACCTCGAAGCCCTCGAACATAGAGTAATCCACGCGCATGTGATGCGTCCTGGCGCTGATGGTGTGGGCGGCGTTGGGGTCCCAGATCACCACGTCGGCGTCGCTCCCGGGCGCAATCTCTCCTTTTTTCGGATACAGGCCGAAAATGCGTGCGGGCGCGGTGGAAACCGTCTCCACGAACCGGTTCAGCGAGAGTTTCCCCGAGTTCACGCCATAGTGGTAAATCAGTTGCATCCGGTTCTCGATGCCCGGCCCGCCGTTGGGAATCTTGCTGAAATCGTCCTTGCCCAGCGTTTTCTGGTCCGCGAAGCAGAACGGGCAATGGTCGGTCGAGACCACTTGAAGCTGGTCGTGCTTCAGGCCGTCCCACAGTTTCCCCTGGTGCTGCTTGGGCCGCAGCGGCGGAGTCAGCACGTATTTCGCGCCTTCGAAATTCGGCCGCTCCAGGTCTTCTATCGAGAGCAGCAAGTACTGCGGGCAGGTCTCCGCGAAAACCGGAACCCCCCGGTCGCGCGCCTCGCGCACTTGCTCCAGCGCGTCTTCCGAACTGACGTGGACGATATAAACCGGCGCGCCCGCGATCTCCGCGATGGCGATGGCCCGGTGTACGGCTTCCGCCTCGGCCAGTGGCGGCCGCGTGAGCGCGTGGTAAATGGGAGCCGTCTTCCCCTCGGCCAGCGCGCGCGCGATCAGCACGTCGATCACTCCGCCGTTCTCGGCGTGCATCGAAATCAGTGCGCCGTTCTTGGCCGTCCGTGAAAGCGCCTTGAAAATGGTGGCGTCGTCCACCATCAGGGAATTGGGGTACGCCATGAACAGCTTGAAACTGGCCACGCCTTCGCCCACCATATCGTCCATGTCCTCCAGGCCCGCGCCGCCCAGATCGGTGACGATCATGTGCAGGCCGTAGTCGATGGTGGCGCGCCCCGCGGCCTTCTTCCACCAGGTATCCAGCGCGTCGCGCATGCGTGTGCCGCGCGCCTGTATGGCGAAATCGACGATGCTGGTGGTTCCGCCGAACGCCGCCGCGCATGTCCCGGTTTCGAAATCGTCGGTGGACACGATGTCGCCCAGGGGCATGTCCAGGTGCGTATGGACGTCGATGCCGCCCGGCATCACGTACATGCCGCTGGCGTCGATCGCGTGGTCCGCCGGGTTCGCCGGCAGTTTGGGGCCAACCTCCGTGATGCGGCCGCCTTCGATCCGCACATCGGCCGCCCTGGTCTCGCGCGCCGTCACCACCGTGCCATTCCGAATGAGGGTATTCACGCTGTTCCTCCCCAAAAAGGGGTCAGACGCATTTAATTAAATGCGTCTGACCCCTTTTCCTACAGCGGCGTCACCAGGGGCAATGCCGTTGTCTGTTGCAGCACCACCGTCGTCTGCCCGGACGAGGAATCGAATATCTCCATCGTCGGCAGCATCGAGCAGAACCCGGATACCGGTGTGCCGACCGCGGACAAGCTGACGAATGCGGCGCGAACGGTACCGCGAATCTCGCTGAGCCCCGACGTCGTGTCGACCTCCGTCCGTAGCATGTCGAAATGGACCGACGCCCCCTGCGCCACCGTGGCCGTGCCGGTCTTCACGGACTTGCCCGCCTCGTTATAGAAGTCGAATGTCACCTGGCACGAAGCGCCCGCAATAATCGGGCCTCCCACGGGAAGGGCGAAGGCGTTCAACCGGGCTGTCTGCCCCGTGCCGAGGCCCACCATTCCGAACGTCACATATTGGGGACTGGCGACCAGGATCGCCGGTTGAGCGCCCGCACGGACAGCCGTAAACGCCGCGCAGACAACCAGCAATGCGCAACCAACCACAAGTAGCGGCTTCATTTGGGAATCCTCCTTAAACCCTATAAACCCGGCGGCCGGATGCTTGTCGCGCCTCGCTCCGCCAGTTCGATCTGCATGCATAGGTTCATCGCGGGCGTCACTTCGCGGAACACCGCCAGCATCGATTCGACCAGGTCCAGCCCCGTCGAGCCGCGCACTTCGCTCTCCCGCATCGGGTAGAAGATCTGGAACCCCGCCCAACCGCTTTTAGGCGCCGCTTCGAGCACTTTCCGCACTTCCACCACGCCCGGATACCCGCCGCGCGCGAAGTAGACAGGATGCTCCTCCCACCCCCCCGCGTGCAGCATGAACCCTTCGTGCCGCACCAGCCGCTCCAACTCGCGTTCCATGGCGCTCCCGGGCTTGAGCGCCTCGATCAGCCGATGCCAGTCCCAATCCGCGCGCAACTGGCAGTAGCGAGACTCGGGTGGGGCTTTCACGTACCCGCGTTCCACCTGCAACCCGCACTTAAAGAGCTGCTCGCCGGTATCCACCGTGAGGAAGAACTTCGAGCACCCGAAGCTCACCTCGCTGGAGACAGGCTTGGCCGTGCGATTGGCCCGCGGCAAGTACCCGATCCACTGCCAATAGACCCCCCGCCCCCACCGCTCGGTGACGAACGGCTGCCCGTACCGCCCCTCCAGCGCCAGTTTCAAAATGCGCGTGATGCGTTGGTTCTCTTCCAGGTTCCCGACATGAATCCCGCGCGCGAAATCCAGGTACTCGGGCCGAAACCCGACGGCCACCCCCAACCCCGGGAGGACCACCGGCGGATTCCCATGCCGGCTGCCGCTGCTGATCTTTTGAGCCATTTGCGACCATCTTAAAACAGGCGGGCCGCCGCGGTGAGCCGGGCCGCGATCAGATTCGGGGAGGCAGGCGGGTTCGTCGTTACTGATCCGCTCGGATGGCGGCGAGTAGCCTTTTTGCGAGTGGCGCGTGAACTTTTTTCATTCCCCACATTCTCGCCCTGAGTTTTCTGAATCATTTCAATCACTTCCGGGTTTCAGGACCCGCCAGCCCAGTCTTGGCCTGCTATACCAGGATTAGTAGGCGCCAATGCGTAATCCATTCGCTCCCTTCATCGCCATCGCCAACTCGGCCTCTTGCCCTCCAAAACAGCCGTATCCCATTGAAACTGAGTCGCTTACTATCCGCGACCACCCGGGAGACGCATCTTGCGAAAAAACCCTTCAAGATGCGTCACAAAACTCCGACCAACAGACGCAAGTAATTGAAACGAAGTGGCTTAAAACCTCACAATTGACAACTCCACTCACCCCAACCAGATGCGTCACCCGGTCGGTGCGCGTCACACTTCGCCAACACCGAGCTTTCCGTCCCGCTCCAGGGTTGATACAAGAGGATTCCGCTGTGAATGCGATCTCCATCCTCGTCCTGACGACCGCCCTGGCCAGTGCGGCCACCGGCCAGCCGCCGGTCGCTCCCTTCGAAACCCGCGCCGCGCTCACTTCACACGGCAGAATCGACGACCTGGCGTTCGATCAGTGGAAGCGCCTTGGTATCCAACCCGCGAATCCGTGCTCCGACGAAGTATTTCTCCGGCGCGTGTATCTTGACGTCATCGGCACTCTCCCCACGCCGGACGAGGCGTCGCAGTTTCTCTCGGACCAGGATCCCGGCAAGCGCGCCGCCTTGATCGGCCGTCTGCTCGCGCGCAGTGAGTTCGCGGACTACTGGGCCATGAAGTGGAGCGACTTACTGCGCGTCAAGTCGGAGTTTCCCATCAACCTATGGCCCAACGCGGTGCAAGCCTATTACCGCTGGATTCACACCAGCATCAAGAGTGACTTGCCCTATGACCAGTTCGTGCGGCAGTTACTGGTTTCGAGCGGCAGTAACTTCCGCGTGCCCGAGGTCAACTTCTACCGCGCCGTCCAGAGTAAGGAGCCGCAAACCATCGCGCAAGCGGTCGCGTTGACCTTCATGGGCGCGCGCGCCGGGAACTGGCCGAAAGCGCGCCTCGACGGAATGGCGGCCTTTTTCTCGCAGATCGGCTACAAGTCCACCGCGGAATGGAAAGAGGAGATCGTCTACTTCGATCCCCAAAAGGGCGCGCCGGGCCCCGCGGCCGTTTTCCCCGATGGCGCGCCCGCTCGCATCGCCCCCGGCCAGGACCCGCGCGAAGTTTTCGCCAACTGGCTCCTCGCGCCCGGGAATCCGTGGTTCGCGCGCAACATCGTCAACCGCATCTGGTACTGGCTGCTGGGCCGCGGCATCATTCACGAACCGGACGACATTCGCCCCGGCAACCCCGCCGTCAATCCCGACTTACTGGCCTACCTGGAACGCGAGTTAGTCGCTTCCCACTACGACCTCAAGCACATCTACCGTCTGATTCTGACATCGCAGGTCTATCAACTCTCTTCGATTCCCCAGACCGCCGATCCCCAGGCCGCGGCCAATTTCGCGTCTTATGCGCTGCGCCGCCTCGATGCCGAAACCCTGATCGACGCCGTGTGCCAGATCACCGGCGCCACCGAGGAGTATTCCAGCCCCATCCCGGAGCCGTTCACCTTCCTGCCGGAGGGCCAGCGCGCCACGGCCCTGCCGGATGGCAGCATTAGCAGTGCTTTTCTCGAGATGTTCGGCCGCCCGCCCCGCGACACCGGCCTCGAATCGGAACGCAATCTTGTCCCCACCGCCGAGCAGCGCCTGCACATGCTGAATTCGAGTCATATTCAGCTCAAAATCCAACAGAGCGTCAAGCTGAGAACGTTAGTACAGCCCCGCCCCGGAGGCAAGCCGCGCGACCCCATAGACCGCATTTACCTGGCGACCCTTTCGCGTTATCCCACCGCCGGCGAATTGAAGACCGTGGCGGCGTACTACCAGTCCGTGCAAGGCAACAAGTGGCCGGCAACCGTGGATCTGGCGTGGGCCTTGATCAACAGCGCCGAGTTCCTATACAGGCACTAAGTATGTTACTTCAAAAATCCACCAACTTCCCCCCGCCCTCGCCTTTTCATGTGTCTCCGCTCCCTCTGCGCTCTCAGGTTTTGACTTTCTTTTCCTTTTGTTCCTCTCTGCGTTTTTCTCCGCGTCTCCGCGTCGAAAGAGACTGTCCGGTTTGGTGGGGCATGCTTTAGCTTGCCCAGTTATGTACTAAGCGAGTAACCACTATGGCAACAGTATGGATATCCCGCCGCGACGCCCTCCGCCGCGGTCTCTTCGGAGCCGGCAGCCTCCTGCTGGCCGGCACCGCCCCCCGTCCCGCGCGTGCCGCCGCGTCACCCCCCAAAGCCAAATCCGTCATCCAAATCTGGATGTGGGGCGGCCCCGCGCACCTGGACACCCTCGATCCCAAACCCGCCGCCGGCTACGACTACTGCGGTCCTTTCGCCAAGCCCATCCCCACCAACGTAACCGGGATCGAGATCAACGAATTGCTCCCCCTGCTCGCGCGCCAGGCCGACAAGTATTCCATCATCCGCAGCATGACGCACGGCGTCTTCGCTCACGAAACCGCGTCTTACATGGTGCAAACCGGGCGCCGGCCGGGCGAACGCCTGCTCTATCCCTGCGCCGGCGCCGTGGTCTCGCTGCTCCGCGGCTACAACGCCGGATACTCCGGATTGATTCCTCCCTACATCGTGCTCACCCAACCCCAGGGCCGGTTTTCCGAGAACGGGTTTCTCGAAGAGCGCTATCGCCCCTTCGCCACCGGAGGCGATCCGGCCCAGACCCGCTTCGCCGTCGAGGGCGTGGTGGCCCCGGGCGTCTCCGATCAGCGCCAGAAGGAGCGGCGCGAGCTGCTCCACAACCTCAACACGCTCGAAAAGGCCCTCACGCACGATCCCGGGTTGCAGGCTCTCGATGAGACCGAGCGGCAGGCCTATGAGCTGATCCTGGGCGATGCCGGCAAGGTGTTCGATCTGTCGCAGGAAACCGACGAGATGCGCGACCGCTACGGCCGCAACACCTTCGGCCAGTCCTGCCTGGTGGCGCGGCGGATGGTCGAGCGCGGCGTCCCTTACATCACCATCAATTACGAAGGCTGGGATACACACCGGCAGAACTTTCAGGTGATGCGTCAGAAGCTGCCGCAGATGGACAAAGGTATGGCCACCCTGTTCCAGGATCTCTCGGAGCGCGGCCTGCTCTCCAGCACCATCGTCTGGTGGGGCGGCGAGTTCGGCAGAACGCCCAAAGTCATGTGGGAAGCGCCCTGGAATGGCGGCCGGAATCATTGGGGCGACGTCTTCTGCGCCCTCGTCGCCGGCGGCGGTTTCAAAGGCGGCCACGTGGTGGGGGCATCGGACGCCACAGGAGAAGCGGTGAGGGACCGGCCCGTATATCCGTGCGATCTCATCGGCAGCATCTATGAGTTGCTGGGCATCGACCCCGACGGAAAGATGCCCAATTCCCAGGGTCTCGACGTCCGTCTGACGCCCACCCTTGCCGACGGCATCAAGATGGGCGGCCGCTTGAAGGAGATCATGTGACGCTCCCAACGCGCTGGCTGGCCGCTCTTTTGGCGGCCGTCCCGGCCGTGCTGGCGCAGAACGCCCCGCACCTTGCGTATGTCCTGCCTGCCGGCGGCCGGCAAGGCGCCACGTTCCAGGTCACAACCGGCGGACAGTATCTGCCCAACGTCTCGGCGGCGTATGTTTCCGGCAGCGGCGTCAAAGCCACGGTGGTCGGTTACGCCAGGCCCATGAATGCCATGCAGGCCACCGAGTTGAGAGACCGGATGCAGGCGTTGCAGAAGCAGCCCATGACGGCCGCCGTCCGGAAAGAAATAGTCGATACCAGGGTGAAGCTTCTCCTCTTCAATGCCAGGAGGCTTACCAGTCCCGTCCTTGCCGAAACTGTCACGCTCCAGGTTGCCATCGCTCCCGGCGCGGCGCCCGGCAAGCGTGAGTTAAGAGTCGCGACGCCGCAAGGGTTATCGAACCCGCTGGTTTTCTGCGTCGGCCAACTGCCTGAATTCACCGAGAAGGAATCCATCGGCGTGGTTCAACCGAACCCCAATCAACCGGCTCAGGTGCAAATCAGCCAGCTTCCCACCGACATGCCCATTACGCTGCCGGCCACCGTCAACGGACGGATCAAGCCCGGTCTGCCGCGGCCCCAGGCGCGTTCGGGCCAGCCGTTCACCCCCGGCGAGGCCGACCGGTACCGGTTCCAGGCGCGTCGAGGCCGGGAGCTGGTGATCGCGGCCAGCGCCCGCGAATTGATCCCCTATCTGGCCGACGCCGTCCCCGGCTGGTTTCAGGCCGTTCTGACGGTTTACGATGCCGATGGAAACGAGCTGGCGTATGACGACGACTACCGCTTCCATCCCGATCCCGTCATCCACTTTGCCGTGCCCAAGGATGGCGAATACATCATCGAGATCCGCGACGCCCTCTATCGCGGGCGTGAGGATTTCGTGTATCGCATAGCCATCGGCGAGCTGCCGTTTGTGACCAGCGCCTTCCCACTTGGCGGCCGCGCCGGCTCCAAGACCACCGTCCATCTCACCGGCTGGAACCTCCCCGCGAGCAAGATGACGATGAATGCCAAAGGCAAAGCGCCCGGCGTCTATCCGCTTGCCAACTCCGCGGTTTTCATGGTGGATACCCTGCGCGAAGCCTTCGAAAAGGAGCCCAACAACTCCCCCGCCGCCGCCCAGCGCGTCAAGCTTCCCGTCATCGTGAACGGCCGCATCGATCAACCGGGCGATTGGGACGTCTTCCGTTTCCAGGGCCGCGCCGGTCAGGCCATCGTCGCCGAAGTGTTTGCGCGCCGGCTCGATTCCCCGCTCGATTCCGTGCTCAAGCTCACCGACGCCAAGGGCCGGCAACTGGCGTTCAACGACGATTACGACGACCCCGGCGCGGGGTTGGAAACGCACCACGCGGATTCCCGAATCCTGACCACTCTGCCCGCCAACGGAACCTATTATCTTTCGCTCGGCGATGCCCAGCAGAAAGGCGGTCCGGAGTACGCCTATCGCTTGCGCATCGGCGCGCCACGGCCCGATTTCGATCTGCGGGTGACGCCATCGAGCATCAATGTGAGCGGTGGCCTGACCGTTCCCATCACCGTCCACGCCCTGCGCAAGGATGGTTTCTCCGGCGACATCGCGCTGGCATTAAAGGGCGCTCCCAAAGGATTCACCCTGATCGGCGGCTTGCTGCCAACTGGCCGGGACGAGGTGCGGCTCACGCTCACGGTTTCGCCGCAGCCCCAGCCGGCGCCTCTGAGCCTGACCTTGGAAGGCCGCGCCACCATCCAGGGGCATCAGGTCGCCCGCCTGGCGGTTCCGGCCGATGACATGATGCAGGCATTCGCTTACTGGCACCTGGTTCCCGCCAGTGATTTGAAGGTGGCCGTCCGAAGAGGCGCCATGCTCAGGGTCCCCATCAGAGTCAGCTCCCCGGACCCCCTGGAAATTCCCGCCGGTGGCACAGCCCGGTTTCACGTCCAGGTTCCAACCATTCTGACCAAGGTCCAATTCGAATTGAGCGAGCCGCCGGAGGGCATCGCACTGCGGGGCGCATCGCCCGTTCGGGATGGAACCGAGCTCGTGCTCCAATGCGATGCCGCCAAAGCCAAGCCCGGCCTGAAAGGCAACCTGATCGTCAACATCTCCGCCGAGCGAGTGGCGCAGGCGGCCAACGCAAAGCAGCAGGCCAACCGCCAGCGCATTTCTCTCGGCACTCTCCCCGCCATCCCCTTCGAAATCGTCGCGCGCCGCTAGCCAACCTCACGCGCTCCAGCGGATGCCCTCCACCGTGCCGCCGTCGTTCTCGGGCGCGGCCAGCAGCACGCTCAGGTCCACCTGCTCCGAGACCGGCTTCAGCTCGAAGACCAACAGGTTTTCGCCGGAGCGCAACTCGACGGGCTTCTGGAACTGCCCGATGCGGTAGCGCGTGGTGGCCTGCTCTTCCATCGCCTTTTCGCCGTTGAGAAACGCCTTCAACTGGCCGTGCGCGCCCACCCACAGGAACGCCTTGCGGCTGCCGTCGGCCGTTACCCGCACGGCGGATCTGTAAACCGCGGCATCGGAGGCGGGCGGCTGCCACCTGGCGAAGTGCAGCGTGTCGGTGGGCGCGGTGAAGCGCGCCCAGGTCTTGATATCGGCCGACGCGTCCTGGGTCAGCAGCCACTGCCGGTTGCAGCGTCCGTGCCAGTCGCTGGGCTTGGCCCAGCGGCGGCTGAAGCGCGCCGCGTCGTCGCCGGCCACGTCCGCGTTCCCGAGGTCCATCACGCCCATCTGGCGCTGGGACGCCATGTGCAAGTACTCGATGTCCGTCGGCTGGAAACCCATGATGGTGGCCGCCAAAGAGTCGATGGCCACCGGGTCCTCGCCGGCCAGAATCATGTTGCTGCGCATCAGTTGGTCCGGAACGCCGATCCCGTGTTCATAGTGCTGCAAGCCGCGTATCGCATCCAGCACGCAATAATCCGGGGGATGAAACGCCGCCAGGTCGACGATGAACGAGTCGGACCGGCCTTCGAGCGAATGATCGCTATGCAGACCGCCGTTCGAAAAAGCTCCCGGCGCCGCGTAGACGATGCGCGGACCCGTCCCCACGTAGTTCTTGAGGCACGCCGTGATGCCGCACCCCCCGTGAACCTTCATCACCGGCAGCGTGATCAGGAAGTCGCAGTTGATGATGGTATTCGCGGGGACGTAGACCTTCTTCTCGCCGAAGGCGCCCACCCCGTTGGGGCTGTGCGGCACATCCATCCAGCGGAACTGGCCCGATGGGTCGCGCACGGGGTCATAAGCCAGGTCGACGTAATCGAATTTCTTGCCGGGGAAACTGGCGCGGGCTTCCTGGAGCATGTCCCCGAGCGTCCCTTGAAATCCCGGGAACTGGTCCCACGAGTAAGTGAGCGCGTCCACGTGGACGCCGTTCTGCAGCATCACGTTGTCGGTCGCGGGGTCGCCCACGCCGCGGTAGGTGCCGCCTTCGGCCACCGTGATGCGCCCGGCGCGCGACTTCGTGGCGACGTACTCGATCACGGCCTTGACCACGCGCATATCGATGGTGTCGCCAATCAAGAAGGTCTTCCGCGGCGGCAGGCTCCCTATATTGGGCTTGATGACCACCCACGAACCGGGCTTGATCTTGGCCTCCAGGCTGCCCGCTCGCGGACGCCCGTACTCGATAGCCTTCCATACCATGTCGCGCACGCGCGGGTAATCCAGCGGGTCCTCGAGGGAGGAAGGTTTGGCCAGCTTGGGATGCGAAGATGCGACCAGCCCTATGCGCGCCTTTTCGGCCGGGGCTCCGCGCAGCGACAGGGCCGCCAGGCCCTGCGCCGATCGAGCGAAGAACGCTCTACGGCTGACGGTTCTCATGTTGGCACCTTGCCAGAGTATAGCTCCATGATAGAGTCGGAACTCTATGGCTAGCAGGACTGTTCCCCCGGTTCGCTGGGCGGTCATCGGGGTGCTGAGCCTCGGCATGATCATCGCGTACGTGTCGCGGTCCGCCTTGGCCGTCCCCCTGGCACTGCCCGAGTTCATCCGGTCCTTTCATCTCTCCATCACCGATCGGGGCGTGCTGAACTCGGCGTTCTTCTGGACCTATGCCGTGCTGCAGATACCGGCTGGCTGGGTGGTGGACCGGTACGGCGTCAAGTTCCCCTATTTCCTGGGCTTCACGGTTTGGTGCCTGGCGTCCGCCAGCACGGCCCTGACGCGGTCCATCCCGCAATTGATCGTGGTGCAGGTTGTTTTGGGCGCCGGCCAGGCGGTGGTGGCCCCCGCCAGCTACCGGTGGATACGGTATCACTTCGTGGAGAAAGAGCGCGGCCTGGCGGTCGGTCTGTACATGACGGGCACAAAAATCGGGCCGGCTGTCGGAGCTCCGCTGGCCGCGTGGCTGATCGGCATGTACGACTGGCGGGTGATGTTCGTGCTGATCGGGCTGGGCGGCCTGATCTGGCTGGTGCCCTGGCTCCTGCTGGTCGCGAATGACGACCGGCAAATAGAGCGGGCGGCCGTGAAGAAGGACGGCACACTGCCCATCCCGTTCGGCAGGGTCATGGCCAGCCCGGTGATTTGGGGCACCATCGTCGCGTCGTTCTGCTACATGTACTTCGTCTACTTTTGCATGACCTGGATGCCGGCCTATTTCATGGAGCGGCGTCACCTTTCGCTCGGAAAGATGGGCCTCTACACGTTCTTCAGCTTCGGCGGCATGGCCATCGTGGCTACGCTGGCGGGTTGGGCGGCGGACCGGTTGATTGGCCGCGGGCATAACGCCGTGACGGTCCGAAAGTGGTTCACCATCGCGGGCTTCTCCATCGCAACAACGGAGCTGATCGGCGCCCGGGCGACATCGCTCGAAACGGCGCTGGTTTTCGCGGTAGTGTCGCTCTCCGGCCTGGGGTTGGCCACCGCCAACTACTGGGCGCTGACGCAAACGCTGATCCCGGGTGCGGCCATTGGACGGATCTCGGGGATTCAAAACTGCGCGTGCAGTGTGGCCGGAATCGTGGCGCCGATTCTGACTGGCTGGCTGTTGCAGAAGACCGGCAACTACGAAGCCCCCATGATGGCGGTCCTGGCGGCGCTGCTGGCGGGCGTGCTTTCTTACCTGTTCCTGATCCGGGAGAAGTACGCGCCCAGGGCGTAGGGGCCGGGCATGCCCGGCCCCTACGGGCGGCGCGCTTGCTCGATTTCGTTGCCTCGAATCCAGATCGGCCCGAGGTCCGCGTCGCCGAATCCGCGGCGTTGGGCCAGGGCCAGGTGCGCCACTCGGGTGGGCTCGAACCCCATGATGGCGGCGCCGGCGGCATCCACCGATACGGCGTTCGTCCCGGCCACCAGCACGTTGTGATGAACTGAGCGCCCGCCGCCCTCAACGCCCCATGCGCCTCCCACAATCGCGTAATCGGCCGGATGGTAGCTGAACAGGTCCACCACCACCTCATCGGGTCGGCCGAGCTGGAGCAGCCCGGTTTTCGGAAAGCCGTAGTGCGCGCCGGGTGCGATGCCCCAGTAATTCGCGACTGAGAGCGATACGCCGGTCCGTTCGCTGGTGGCCAGCGGAGCCACCGAGATGACGCGGTCGCACTGCTGGATGGTTTTCGGGATGAAATACGCGAGCGCCTTGCCACGGAGCGGAAGCTCGATAGCCTCGTCGACATTCAGATCGACCCGCTCGAAAGCGATCTTGGAGTACTTCCGCGCCAGCTCCCGGATCAGGTTGTCGTAACTCAGCCCGCCGAACTCGCCGCCCCACTCCGTGGTCCAACCATCGACGGCGCGCGGCTGCCCTTCATCCGGCCCTTCGGCGATGGTGATTCGCGCGCCGCACTTGTGCTCGACCAGGAATTCGATCAGGCTGCGCACCACGCGCAGGTCCGTGACCGAACCACGCAGGTAGGGGTCAGTCTGAATCCTGGGCTTGATCACCACCCACTCATCCGGTGCGACGATCGCGGCGAGCCCGCCGCGCCTGCTGGTCCCCAGAGAGATCGCCTTGCGCAGCATCGCGTCGATCTGGCCGGCGCTCAACTCGGCATCCACCGGCGCAGGATCGGCGAGCCCCTGGATCTTAGTCCCATCGTGGTCTTCGGAGCCGGTGAAACTCGATAGGACGATGCCCACGCGAGGGGTTGTGTCCACAGTCGCCCCGGCGGTGGCGACGTCCTGGCTCCAGGCGCGGCCCAACGCCGCGATGGCCGGAGCCGATTTCAGAAAACCTCTCCGCAGCACCTCGCAACTCGCTCCTGTGGGAGGTTAACACATGGCCGCGCTACCGGTGCGTCGGGCAGCCCTGGTGAAGCGTCTTGCCGGGCGGCGGCACATCCCCTGTCTCGAGATTATCGGGGCCGATCGATTTGACCCAGTCGCACGTGCTGTAGTGATATACCCCGGAGAGCTTGCTCCACGCGAACGCCGGGGCCGCCGGCGGTGCGCCGTTGGTACGGGGCCAGCCGCCAATGGCGTACGAATCGGCCGTCGCGCCGTGAGCCACGGTGTATTGCATGGCGGCGAGGTCGACGCTGACAACGGTGGTGCCGCTGACGGTGTCCCATCCGGGGACGGGCGTGGCGCCGTTGCCAAGCTCCGTCCAGTATGTCTCGGCGCCGGCACTGTGCAGGCGTGCGAGGCAGTCGGCGGCGGGATGGCCATAGGTGTTTCCGTCTCCGGCGCTGATAATGGCGATGGTTGGCTTCGTCTGGGCCAGCCACGCGCTGTTGCTGCTGTGGCTGCTGCAATGATGGTGTACCTTGTACACGTCCAACTTCCCGACGGCGCCGGCCACGCCGGTTTCGACGTTGATGTAGTCGTCCGTGTCGTCGCCGCTCAAGTCGCCGCCGATCTCCGCGCGAAAACTGCCGTAAGCGATGCGGACGGCGAGGCTGAGGTCGTTCTCGTTGGTCGTGGCCAGGCCGTTGGCGTTCACCGCGTAGACGTCGATCTCCACCGGCGCCGGCGAGGTCTCATCCAGGATGATCTTGTCTCCCACGCGTGCGGTAGTGCGCTTCCCCTTGGTGGCCAGGACGTACGCATCGTAAAACGCGCTCTCGTACGACTGTCCACGGTCCTCCACATGGTCTACGCTCACCGAGGCCAGCACGCTCGGAACGCACCCAATGTGGTCTTCATGGTAGTGGCTGACGATCAGGTAATCGAGCTTCCGGATGCCAAGCTGGTCGTAGTACGCCACCGGCTTGTCGCAACTCCCGCCGGCCATGTCCCGGCCGATGTCGAACGCGACGATCTGGCCGCCGGGCGAAATCAGGATCGCCCCATCGCCCTGGCCGACGTCGATGAAGTGTAACTGTAACTTGCCGTTGGCCTGCGCCCACATGCTGGCGGCGGCCAGGAATAGGCAAAGAAGGAAACGATGTTGTGGCGCGATCATAGCCGGAAGAACAACCTCACTTCTATCTCTTCGGCCGCTTGGGTCGTCACAATAGGGATCTGAGCAGGGGCTTTGGGGCGAGGGCCATTGCGCGCGGCGCGCGCTTGCGGCGGGTGCCCCGGTGTGCTATCTATGGGTTAGACTATCAATCCGACTGAAACCGCCCCGCTTGAGCCAGTAGGGAGGTTCATCATTATTTTTTCGAAGGATGGCATCCCGTGGAAGCTGTCAATCGCAAACTCATTCGTCCGTCTCTTAACGAGATCAAAGAACAAATCGCGCCTCCCCGCCGGGCCGCCCCGCCGCAGAAGAAGCCTGTTCCGCCGGATCAGACCAATGCGGAGAATTTTTACTACGTGAAACAGATGCAGGCCAAGACCGCCATGGTCTTCGTGCTGCGCGATGGAGAAACACTTCACGGAACCATCGAATGGTACGACCGGTGCTGCCTGAAGGTGAATCGCACGGGCGAGCCCAACCTGCTGCTCTACAAGCCGTCGATCAAGTACATGTATAAGGAGGGGTGACAGGCGGAAAATGCGTCTGACCCCTTTTTGAGAGGCGGTATTCCCGGCGTTCTCCAGCTTCGCGGAAGCGCCGCTTTTCCTCTTCGGTTTCCGGAACCACGGGCGCAACGGCGGCGGCGTTTCCGTTCTCATCGAGACCCACGAACGTCAGGTAGGCCGAGCAGGTGTGCAGCCGCTCGCCGGTCATGAGGTTCTCGGTGACCACCTTGACTCCCACTTCCATGGACGTGCGAAAGACCCGGTTCACGGAGGAGTTCAGAATGATCAGCTCCCCGATATGGACCGGGTGGAGGAAATGCAAGCTATCGACGGAAGCCGTGACGACGGGCTTGCGCGCATGCCGCATGGCGGCCATGGCGCCCGCCACGTCCACCAGGTGCATGACCTTTCCGCCCAGGACGTGACCCAGGCCGTTGGCGTCGTTGGGCAGCGCCAGCTCGGAGTATTCGGACACCGATTCGCGTACCGGTTTGCCTTGCATGGTTACACCCGCCGTTTTCGGCGCAGATAGCTTTCGACATAGGCCAGCGCCTGGCGGCTCATGGTGTCGCCGGCGGGAGGATCGACGAACGCTCCCGCCGCCACGGAGTAATCCAGCGGCCCGTGAGCAAATGGATGGTGATCCCGCTCCACGACGTAGTAGATACGAAGGGAAGCGCCCTGGTCGCGCGAAACAGTAAAACGCACGGCGTCGGGGCCGTCGCCGGATGGGAAGCGGGCGCATGTTCCGCGCGCATAGCCGAGGTTGCAGAGCCGCGCCAGTACGGCTTCGTCCGGCTGCCAGGGCAGATCGGGAACCGCGCGGCAGATGCCCGCCCATCGATCGCCCAGCGGCAGAACCCCAGTCGAGGCCCGCGGTTCCACCGGATAGAAGTAGGGGCAGGACATATCAACGTGGGACAGACGCTTTCGTCTGTCAACCCGGCGCCGCTTCAAACAGTACCACATCCACGTCGGCGAAGGGGCCCAGGCGGCGCTCATGCCAGCCGGCGAATTCGGGACGGCGCGCGAACCATAGCCGCCAGAAGTGCACTTGCGGCTCCCAGCCGTAGATCAGGAAACGGCGCGAGCGGGAAAGCGTGGCCGCCTGGGATTCGGCTGGCGGGGAATCCTCGAACGGGAACAGGTAGATCTTGCCCGCTATGGGATAAACCGCCAGGTGCGCGTAGAGGAATCCGGGCAGCGGGTAGTCGGGGCGCCAGGCCGGCGGGCGGGCCTCAATGAACGGGCTGGGGCAAATCACGGGGATCTCACCGGCGGCTTCCAGTTGGTTGACGGCGTGCGCGGCCGCGCGCCAATCGGAGTTGTGGTGCCGCGGCCAAACCTCGCGCCATTGTCCCAGAAAAAGGAGCACCCCGAGGGCGAATATGACAGAGATCCGCCGCCACTGGCCGGCGGGGATGAACAGAGCCGCCATGGCGGTGGCGGCGAGCGCCGCGCCCGGCAGCGCCAGTTGCAGATAGCGCGGGACGAAAACCGCGTCGCCGGTCAGCCAGGAAAACGTGTACAGGAGGACGGGCTGGCATAGCCACCATGCGGCGACAAGAATGATCGTGGTGAGCGCGAGCGGCCGCCACCGCCGCGCGTGGGCAATCAGCCATGCGGCCAACGCGCATCCCAGGACGAGCGTCAGTTCCAGAGAGCGGAGGAATTGCCAGAGCGACGGCAATGGCGCGATGACGTGCGCGTGCGCCTCGCGCAGTAAAGAGAGCGTCTGCGCCATTACCGGTAGCAGCGCGGCGGCGCAAAGGCCGAAGACCGGAACCGCACGCTTCCAACTCACGGGAGTCTCGCCCCGGGCCACGCGTGCGGCGGCATAGAGAACGAATACCAGGCACGAGGGCCAGAACAACAGGTGAATGTACTCGACCAGCGCGGCACTGGCGGCAAGCAACAGCCCGTCGCGCCATCTGCCAAAGTCGAGCCACCTGACCAGAAACAGCAGCGCCGCCACGAACACGCACATGCCCAGCGCATAAGGGCGCGCGTTGGCCGCCTGATAGTTCAGACCCGGCAGAGCCAGGCACGCGAAGACCGCAAACCACGCCGCTTCCGGGTGGATCAGCCGCCGCGCGAGAGCGGCCAGAAGCCAGAGGAATCCGAGCATGGCCAGAATGGACGGCAGGCGAGTAGCCACCTCCGAATACCCGAAAAGCTCGCCATTCATGTGGATGACGGGGTAGTACCAGGAGCGCCACGCCTGCGGCGCCGCGTCGGCGAGCGAAGGGTGATTCGCGCGGTGCTGCGCGACGAAGACAGTGGCCATCTCATCCAGCCAGAAGCTCGAAGGTAACGGCATGAACCAGAGCCGTACGAGGCACAACGCCAACAGCAGCGGCAGCAGTCGGCCGCTACGCAAGATCGTTCCGCAGCACGACGCGATAGCGGGCTTTGCCGGCCTCCAGGTGGGCTAACGCTTCGTTGGCCCGGCTCATGGGAAACTCCTCGGTGACCGGACCGATCCGGTGGCGGGCGCAGAAATCCAGCATGGTCGCCACCGTGGCCGGAGCACCCGAAGGCGAGCCGCCCACCGAGCGCTCGCCGGCGATCAACGGGAACGCGGGAATGGGCATCGGCTCGGGCACCACACCCACGATGTGCAGACGCCCTTTGGGAGCCAGCGCCAAAAGATATGCCGTCCAATCCAGCGGCGCGTTGACCGTCGACAGAATGAAATCGAAGCTGCCAGCCAACTGTTGCAACTGTTCCGCCGAATGCGTATCCACCACGTGGTGGGCGCCCATCCGCCGGGCCTCCTCCGACTTTGAGGCGGAGGAAGTGAAGGCGGTCACATCGCATCCCCACTTGTTCAGGAATTGCAGCGCCAGGTGCCCGAGGCCGCCGATTCCGACGACGCCCACCTTATGCGTGGGCAGCACGCCGCATTCGAGAAGCGGGTTGAACACCGTGATGCCGCCGCACAGCAATGGCCCGGCCTTGGCCACGTCGATGCCCTCCGGAATGGGTGTGGCCCAGCACCAATGGCAGCGGACCTTGGTGGCGAATGCGCCATGTCTGCCGACGATAGTCTGCTCCAGGCTCTGGCACATGTTGTGATTGCCAGTGAGGCACTGGCGGCAGTGCAGGCAACTGCCGGCATTCCAACCCAGCCCCACCGTTTGTCCGACGTGAACCGACTTGGCGCCGCGGCCCATGGCGGAAATCTTTCCGATGGCTTCATGGCCGGGGACCAAGGGATACTGCGTGATCTGCCAGTCGTTATTCAACATCGAAAGGTCGGAATGGCAGATGCCGCAGTACTGAACGTCGATTTCGACCTGCTCGTCCGCCAGCGGCCCCGGGTCGTAGGCCAGCGGCCCCAGTTTTCCGCGCGGCTGCCGCGCGGCCAATGCGTGAATCTCAGACATGTGAATCAGGTCCTCCCTGCGTAGATGGTAGCAGGGGTTACAGCACGCTCAAGCTCACGTCCGCTTCCAGCATCCCCGCGGCTGGCTCCAGAGCGGCCTCGCCGTGCAGCGGTTCCGGGGGCTGCGGTGATTGTGGAACGGTGGGTTTACGGGTCTTCGGTGGTCTTCGGTGCCTCACGTCTGATGTCGGACGGAATCCCAAGGTCGTCTTGAATCTCTCTACAGACCGACGCGAGATCCCCATAGACCGTTGCGGCGTGGATGCCCATGTCCCGCAACTCTCGCTTGATGCTTCCCGCCTTCTGCGGTTCGATAGGTATTTTTGCGAGGCGATTGGGCTGCTCGGTTAACCACATCGGTCGCATCTTCCCGGTTTGGTAGATGCCAAGCGTCAGGGAATGTAGCGTATGCCAGCCAGCCTGTGCCACAATACGGTGACTGTGCGCGGCGGGCCGAACGATTACTGTTGCCGCCGGGTCTAGCCGTGGAGCACGCCGGCAAGCCTCTCCAAATTCTAGTTGTTTCTGCGTGCCGTCGTAGATGTATACGATTGGACTCGGCGGTGTAACGCCTTCCGCTGCAAAGAAGAGGGCCATCAGGGGATTGCTAGTCCAGTCGAGCAAGCGTGTGGGAATCCCGTAATGTTGGGCGAGGCTCATCATGTCGTATATTAAGGTCGGCGAAGACGGTACCAGATAAGGGCTCCGCTCACGAAACTGTTCCATGAGCTGCTCCTCCAACCTGCTCGGGCTTCTATCGCCGGTGTTCGTCCTCAACACCTCCGGCCTGAACAGCTTCGGCAACAGGGGCCAGTCATTAGACTGCCCGCGGTAAATCCTCTGGCCGATGTCATCATCCGGCGGTTTCTCCCAGATTACTTCCATAAACTCTCGGATGCTGCTCACCGGGTCGATTTTGTTGGGTGTCATGCTTTCTCAGCCTTCGGTTCGCATACGTCCCGCAGGTCGTCGGGGCCGGCGGCCTGAACAGGGCCGCCACAGGCTCTAGGTCTGTGACCGCTCGCGGCCTTCGAGGTCTTGGCAACTGTACCAGGATCACTCATCGACTATGCGAAATCCAAGGATACGGACTTCGATAAATGAAAGATCAAACTGCTCTTCCGAATATCCACCTGCTCCACAAATAAACCCGCTTCGCCTTCTTCCAGCACGTTCCAAGGGCGCCATCGCCCGCGGTGGTACATGAGGCCCCCCCTCCAAAGTGCTGTAAATGGCCTTAGCGAGACCGGGCGGAATCCGCGCGGAATACCTTTTCTCAACGAAATCAACGGGATCGCCGGATTCGTCACGGAAGACAAATAGAACCGTCACATCTTCAATTGCACGGGCCAGAGAATTGCGGATTGAGAAGTCTAAAGCGCCGTTGCACCACACTGTGCGATGTGTGATCTGAATCGCATCGGTCACCTTGCCCCCTAGGGCGTCAACGGCTGGTAAAGCGCTCCTTGAATGCGCACTGAGGGGGGTTTCTGATCCGACATTCGCCAACATCGTGGTCAGATAGGAGCTTGGCACTGCGAAATTCAGGTTCTGTCCGCCCATGAGCGTCGCAACCGCAACACCGATGACCTCACCGTGGGCGTTCAAGACGGGTCCACCGCTGCTGCCGGGAGAAATTGGCGCTGTAATCTGCAAGAGTTTATGCTCCTGAACCTGTCTCAAGGCGCTGACGATACCACTGGACAGGGTTCCCTCCAACCCCTCAGGGTTACCAGCAACATAAACATCGTCACCAACGGACATGTTGTCACTTTGCCCAAGCACAAGGGCGGGTGCCGTCCCGCCGCTCACCTTGAGCAGCGCCAGATCGTTAAGGGCATCTATCCCCACTGTGCCCGTCACAGTATATGTTCGAGATTGTCCGGCGAACTTCACTCGTCCTTGGGAAGCACCAGCAATCACATGTACGTTGGTGGCGACTATACCGTCCTTGACGAAGAAGCCGCTGCCTAAGGAAATAGGCTGGCCGTTGGTGTCTGACATTATCAGAAGGACCACCGACGGTAATGATCGCTGGGCGACAGCTCGCGCTGTCTGTGAGCTGGCGGGGCACACAGCAAGTAAGCCAGCGACCAACAAATAAGCGCTAGGGTGTAATAACTCGGACTCCATTTGGCCTCGAGATTGTGTCCGATTCATTGGAATACCACCTTTCTGTTAGAGGCGCTCTTACCAGGTGGTCAAAACGGTTTTGTGTTGGGGTACAGGCCCGCAGCGTGCCGAAATACCGCCAAAACCAGAGTCCTTTGGGGAGTCACGGATTGACGATGATGATCTCGTTGTGGATCTTTCTAGTGAAGAAGCCGTATGCTTGGGTAGACGGAAGTTACTCTCCGTCGATATAAAGAGTGGCCGTCGTCTTTTCGTGATCCAGATCAACCCTTGACACCGCCCAGAGATTCACCATCATGCTTTCGGCGTCGAGACTCAGGAATACCAGCTTGTCGTTCATTATTGACCTCCCGGTGCGACAATCTGCCGCCCCAAGTGGTAGTGTACGCTGGAAAAAACGGAATAGCTACGTAAACGTTATTAGAGGCCCTTTGCGTGAACTGCACGGGGGCCCTCCCGCGCGCTTTCGGTGGTTCCCGACCACGGGTTTAACCTGCACATCCCGCTTATCGCCGACTCCGCTCCGGCCCCGCACCACGCCTCGGCGGAAGACCCGTGAGAAATGCGGGGTCAGCACCTCCAGCGGGTGACCATCACAGCGCGCTCAAGCTCACGTCGGCTTCCAGCATTCCAGCGGCCGGCTCCAGAGCGGCTTGGCCGTTGAGCGGCTCCGCGGCCGGCTGGAAGCTGAACCAGCGGGCCAGGGCCTCATCGCTTACTCGGCGGCGGCTCATGATGAAACGCCTCCGCCGCAGGGCGGCGCGGAAGCCCTTGGCCACTTGCCAAAAGGCCACGAGCGACCTGGGTTCGGCCAGCAGGCAGCCGCCTACCACCACCAGATCGCGGGCCATCATGGGCAGCCAGAAGCGGCGGTACAGATCCGGGGTGGCGTTCTTGATGCGCATCAGGAAGCGGTTCTTGACGGAGTGCATGTTGATGATGGCCGGGACCGCCAGCCGGCTCCCGGGCGTCACGGTTCGCACGTGCCAGGCCACCGCCGCGGGCGTGTAGATGCAGCGCCACCCCAGCAACTGCGCCCGCCACGCCAGATCGGCGTCTTCCCGGTAGGCAAAGAAATCCGGGTCGAAGAGGTCGCCATCGACCGAAACGTCGTCGATCATCTGGCGGCGATAGAGGGCGGCGGCGGCGCTCGCGCCGAAGACGTACTGCGGGTGGTCGAAGCGGTTGCCGTCGGGCTCGTGCCATCCCCGGTCGAAGTGGCGCATGGCGGGGGTGAAATACATGCCCGTGGAATCGATGCGCCGCTTCGGGAGCGGCTGGAACCCGGGGCCGATGGACAAAAGCTTGCCGCACACCGAGCCGGCGTCGGGATCCATCTCGCCGGTATCCACCAGACCCCGTATGAAGCCGGGCTCCATGAGCACGTCCGGATTCAGGCACAGGACCCATTCGGCGCGGCTGGCGCGAATGGCCTGGTTCTGCGCCGCGGCGAACCCCTCGTTGCGGCGGTTGAAGATGACGCGAATCGACCCGCGATAGTGCTTCAGGATCTCGCGGGTGGCGTCGGTGGATGCGTTGTCGACCACCACGACCTCCAGCAGCACGCCCTGCTGCTCGAGGACGGAGTCCAGACAGCGACGGATGTACCGGCCGCTGTTATAGGTAGTGATCGATACGCATACGGTGGTATCCATGCATCTCTAAGACCCGGCGGAGGCGCATTCAACTACACTAAAATTTCTCGAAATGGTGTAGTTGGAAATATGGCGGAAAAGGTCTTAGTGGTGAGCGAATGCCGTTCCTTCCGCGGGGAGCAGAGCTGGCAGGCATGATTGCGCAAGAGCGGAACACGGCGGCGTTGCGGGACGAAGTAGGCAAGCTGTATGAGGAGGCGCGCGAGGACGTATACCGGTACCTGCTCACGTTGGGGCTCAATCCCCCACGCGCCCAGGAGGCTGCCCAGGAAGTGTTCCTCCGGCTGTACACCGCTTTGCGGAAAGGAGACAAGCTGGAGAATCCCAGGGCCTGGGTTTTTCGAGTGGCCCATAACCTGGGGTTGAAGATCCGGACCCGGCAGAATTCGGAGGAGCCCTTAGCCCCCGAGTGGGGGGAGCAATATGCGGGGCCAAGCGGGAATCCGGAAAGCGACTTGTTGGAACACGAGCGTATGACACGGTTTCACAGCGCGGTGGAAGGCCTTTCGGAACAGCAGCGGCGATGCCTGTTCCTGCGCATGGAAGGCTTGCGATATCCCGAAATCGGGTCCGCGCTGGGCATTAGCGCTTCCACCGTGGGAGAGTTTCTGCGCCGGGCCATGGAGCGGCTGAAAAAGGTGCGCTATGAGTAGCCCGGGAATGCGGCATCCGGAAGAGGGGCAACTGCTGCGCTATCTCGATGGCGAACTGCCGGGGCGGAAAGCGCGGCAGATCCGCCAGCACCTGGAAGCCTGCGGGCATTGCCGGGCCGAACTGGAAGAGCTGCAAAACACGGCCGGCGATTGTGTGCGCTACCGCAAGAACGTCCTGGGGACCCGCCTGCCGCCGCCGCCCGAACCGTGGCAGGACCTGTCGCGGGGCTTTGACCAAATAGACGCATCGCTGGGCGGCGAATCGCTGGCGGCGCGGCTGGCCAGAGCCATGTTCCCGCCGCGTCCGGCTGTGCGGTGGGCGGCCACCGGGGCCATCGCGGTGGCGGTGGTCTGCGCCATCGTGTATCAACTGCGCGAGGCTCCTTCGGTGCAGGCGGCGGCGCTGTTGAAGAAAGCGGTGGCGGTGGCGGATTCGCGGCCGCGGCCCGCGCGGCGCATACGCATCAGGACGGCATCGCAACAATTGACGCGCGTCATCGGCGCCGGCCAGCCGGCATCCGATGCGCCGGCGATCGAGCGGCTCTTCCGCTCGGCGAATTACAACTGGGACGACCCCCTCAGCGCAAGGGCTTTCGTGACATGGCGCGACCAACTCCCGGCGAAGCGGGACGAGGTCGCGGCCGTCAAGGACGCACAATCTCCGGACCGCGACAGTTACCGCATCCAGACAACCACGGATGCGAGCGAACTGGTTTCGGCGACCCTCAAGCTCCGGATGACGGACTTCGAACCGCTGGAAGGGCGGTTCGAGTTTCGCAACCGGGACTGGGTGGAGATGACGGAATTGACAGATCAGCCAACACTTCCCGCAAGCACAGTGGCTGGAGCCACCGGCGGCATGCCCCGTCAACCTGGCATGCCGCCGGATCGAGTTGAACCATTGGCCGAGCCGGTGAACCCAGCGGGCGTGGCGGAAGAACTGCAAGTGGTGGCGGCGCTGCACCAGGTGGGCGCCGATTTGGGGGACCCGGTGGAGATCGCACGCGAGAGCGGGCAGATTCTGGTCAGCGGCACGGGCATTCCGCCGCAACACCAGAAACAGATTCACGAGGCGCTGGATTCCATGCCGGGGGTGGTGGTGCGGTTTACGGAACCGGGCGTGGTGCCCTCTGGGCCCGGTGCGCCGCCGGGCCCAGAGGGCACCACGCCGGAAGCGCCGGCCGTCCGCGATAGCGCCGGCTCGGCGCCGCCGCCATTTCAGGCGCGGCTGGAGGAGCGGCTGGGAGGCCGTCCGCAGTACGAGCGATTCAGCTCCCAACTGCTCGACGAGAGCGACGCGGCCATGGCCCGGGTCTACGCCCTGCGGCGTTTGGCGCAACAGTTCCCTCCCGATGTGGAGCGGCAGTTGAGCATGGAAGATCGCCACACGCTGGGGAACCTGTGGCGCGATCACCTGGCCGCATTCGCCAAGGAATCGGGGCAGATAGAAGGCAGTCTCACACCCTTGTTGCGCTCCCTTGGCGGCACTGTTGCGCCCCTCGATGTGCGCTCGGAACCGGCCGCCTGGCAACCTGCCACCGAGGAATTGGTGGGCGCTGCCCGGCGGGTGGAGACCCTTCTCGCCGTTCTACTCGGCATGGCGCCCCCGGATAACCCGGCTGACGATACGCCATCCCAACTCCTGGCGGCGCTGGCGCAACTCAGAGCCAGCCAGGAGCACTGCCAGCGTCTTCTGTCGTACGATGGACGTTAGGCAGAGCAGATGAATGGGCGCCTGATCCCAGCCATCATCGTGTGTTTGGCCTGGGGGGAGACCGCGTCCGCTCAGGGACTCGCCAACCTGTATGGCCGGGTCCTCGACCCCTCGGAGGCGGCAGTTGCGGGAGCCTCCATCACGGTGGTGAGCGAGGACACGGGGTTCCGGCGCTACGCCGAGTCTCAAGCCGACGGAGAGTATGCGGTCGGTTCCCTGCAGCCTGGAGTTTACAAGATCACGGTGCGCAAGGAGGGCTTCCGCGCCATGGTCCGCTTCAACGTGAGGCTGGAGGCGGCGCACGCGGCGCGCGTGGATTTCCTGCTCTCGATGGGCGCCATCGAGGAGACCATCACGGTGGAAGGGACGGCGCCGCTGCTCAGCCCCGACGAGGCTTCCACCGAGACGCGCGTGTTCCACGACGAAATCGAGCGCCTGCCGCTGAACGGCCGGGGATTACTGGGCCTGCTGGAGCTCTCACCGGGCACCAACGTCACGCCCGCGACTCGTGGAGAAGCCGGCCAGTTCACGGCCAATGGGCAGCGGCCCAACTCGAATTACTTCACGGTGGATGGAATGAGCGCCAACACCGGGGTGTCGGCGGGCGGGCTGCCGGCGCAGGCATCCGGCGGAGCGCTGCCGGCCATGAGCGCCTTCGGAAGCCTGGATTCGCTGATGCCGCTCGAGGCCGTGGAGGAATTCCGCGTGCAGACCTCGAATGCGGCGCCGGATGTGAGCCGGTTGCCGGGGGCGATTGTGGCCCTGACCAGCCGGTCGGGTTCCAACGAGTTGCACGGGTCGGCCGTATTCCGCTTCCGGCATGAGTTGCTGGCGGCCAACGACTGGTTTGCGAACGACGCCGGCCAAGGGCGCGCTCCCTTGAGGATGGAGGATGTATCGCCGTCGCTCGGCGGTCCCCTACGCCGCGACCACACTTTTTTCTTTCTGGCCTACGAGAGGATGGTGCTGCGGGGGCCGTATGTGTGGCAGCAACCGGTGCCGGCGCTATCGGCGCGGCAGACCGCCGCGAGTTGGGCTCAGCCGGCGCTCGACCTGTTTCCCGCGCCCAACGGCGCCGACCTGGGCAATGGGCTGGCGCAATGGAACGGCCGCAACATCCGGCCATCCAGCCTGCATTCGGGGCTGGCGCGCATCGACCAGGCCATCACTTCCCGCGGCACGTTTTTCGGGCGGTATAACGATTCGCCCTCCGCCAACGAATTCGGCGGCGAACAGGTGAACCGGCTGGACTTGCGGTTCCAGAGTCTGACCCTGGGATTGAACGTGCGTCCGGCGGCCAAGGCGGCGCTGGATTTTCGGGTCAACGAATCGCAGTCGAGCGCCCAATCCACGTGGACCCAGGCGGGCGCGTCGAGCCCCGCCGGATGCGCGCTCGCATCGCTGACTTCTTATTTTTTCGGCGGCCAGATTCCGTGCGATTCGCTGGTGCGATTTGCGATCAGCGGAGTGGGGCAGGTGGTCTCCGGCAGCGAGGGGGTCCGCCGGCAGCGCCAGTTCCAGCTTCTGCAATCCGCCTCCCTGAATGAAGGCCGGCATGCGCTGCGGTTGGGCTTCGATTACCGCCGCATTGTGCCGATTCGCCGCGATGCGACGGGGGCCCTGAGCGTGATCGCGGAGGACCTGGCCGCGCTCACGAGCGGGAGCGATCTCTGGACCGCCCGGTCGGCGGCGCTGAGCGAGTCGACGGTGGTGACGGAGTGGGCGCTGTGGGCGCAGGACACCTGGCAGGTATCGCGGCGCCTGACGGTGACGCCCGGGCTCCGCTGGGAATTCAGCCCGCCGCCGGCGACCAGCAGCCCGGTGTACTTTTACGACCCGGTGAACGACGACGTGTCCCAGGGGCAGCAGCCGCTCTGGCCGGCCTCCTATCGGAACTTCGCGCCGCGTTTGGGCGCCGCATACCAATTGAGCCGGGATGGCCGGACGGTGCTGCGCGGCGCTGCGGGGCTGTTTTACGACTCCAGTCTGAGCATCGCCACCGACCTGATCAACGGCGGCCCGTTGAGCATCTCTTCGTTCGTCAGCCAGATGTACGCCCCGTTTTCGACGCAGTTGACCTACGGCTTGATGCCGGGTCTCAAAATGCCGCGGCTAGTGCAGTGGAATGTATCGCTGGACCACGCCTTCGGCGCGCGCGACGTGGTGTCTCTGGGTTACGTGGCGTCTGCCGGCGACCGGCTGCTGCGCCGGGAAATCGGCGGCACCGGCAACACTCCGACGTTCCTGGCGGCGCTGACCACCAATAACGGCCGGTCCAGCTACCAGGGCTTGCAGGCGCAATACCGGAGGCGCGTAGCGGAAGGTTTCCAGGCGCTGGCATCGTACGCCTGGTCGCACTCCATCGACGACGATTCGAGCGATTCCTTCCTGATGTGGGCGGGCGCCGGGGCGAGCGCGGCCGGAGATCGCGGATCGTCCGACTTCGACTTGCGCCACTCCTTCACGGCCGCATTGACCTACGAATTCCCGGCGCGCAAGGCGGGCGCCGCGCGGCTTCTGAACGGCTGGGCGCTGGACGCCATGCTGCGCGCCCGGACCGGTTTTCCCATCACGGTGCTTCAGGACGACCAATACCTGGGGATCTCGCTTGCCAATGCATTCCGCCCCGATCTGGTGGCGGGCGCACCGATCTGGATTGCGGACTCCAACGCGCCCGGAGGACGGTACATCAACCCGGCGGCGTTCCGTTCCACGGCAACCGGCCGTCAAGGCGACCTGGGACGCAATACCATCACGGGATTTGGAATGTCGCAGGTGGATCTGGCCGTGCGGCGCGAGTTCAGGTTGGGCGAGCGGCGCACGCTCCAGTTCCGGATGGAGGCATTCAACGGTCTCAACCAAGCGAACTTCGCGGACCCGGTGAGATTCATGAACAGCCCCATGTTCGGCCGATCCACATCGATGTTGAACCTGATGCTGGGCAGCGGGAGCCCTGGCAGCGGCCTGGCGCCGATTTTGCAGACCGGCGGCGCGCGATCGTTCCAGGCGACTCTGCGGTTTTACTTTTGAGCGGGAAGGCCGTGCTAGAATCATGGATGTTCCGTAGGATCGGGCCGTGGCGCAGCCTGGCTAGCGCGCTTGCTTGGGGTGCAAGAGGTCCCGAGTTCAAATCTCGGCGGCCCGACCAAATACCTCAAAGACTTAGTACTCCCATTCACAAATACGGTGACGTATTTGTGAGCCTCATTCAGTGACGTAATCTGGTAGACTGGCATTTGTGGAGATCTCCCGCTGATGCCAAGAAAAAGCCCATTCACCGTGCAGCTCACTGCTGACGAACGACGGGAACTGAAGTCCTCCGCCCGTCAGTATACGTCACCGTATTGCGATGTCGTCCGCGCCAGAATCGTCCTCATGGCGGCCCAGGGCCTCTCCAACAACCTCATCGCTACCCGCCTCGACACGCCGCGTCAGATCGTGAGCAAGTGGCGTAAACGATTCGCGCTGGCCCGCCTTCCCGGCCTCGAGGCTCTACCCCGAGGCGGGCGCCAGGCCCGCTTTTCCCCCCAGTCTCGTCGTCCAGGTCAAAGCCCTCGCCTGTGAGTTGCCCCACCGCCTCGGATTGCCTTTGTCTAGGTTCTCCGTTGAGGACATCCGCCAACAGGTGCTGGCGCAAGGCTTGGTCGCCCAGATCAGCGGAGCCACCATCTGGCGCTGGCTCAGTCAGGACGCGCTCTGCCCGTGGCGCCATCGCACGTGGATCTTTCCACGCGACCCCCGCTTCGTCCAGAAAGCGGGACCCATCTTGGACCTGTACCAGAGCCTCTGGGAAGGCCAACCGCTCGGCCCATGCGATTTCGTGCTCTCCGCCGACGAAAAGACCAGCATCCAGACTCGCCGGCGCATCCATGCTTCGCGGCCGCCTGCCCCAGGATGCCCCACACTCGTCGAACACGAGTACGAGCGGCGGGGGGCGTGGGCCTACTTGGCTGCCTGGGATGTCCATCGCGCCAAAATCTTTGGCCGTTGTGAAACCAGTACCGGAATCGCACCGTTTGACCGCTTGGTGGAAGACGTGATGAGCCAGGAACCCTACCGCTCGGCCCGCCGCGTGTTCTGGATCTTCGACAACGGCTCCTCGCACCGCGGCCAAAGAGCCATTCAGCGCCTACAATCCCGCTGGCTCTCCCTCATTCCCGTGCATACGCCGGTTCACGCCAGTTGGCTCAATCAGGTCGAGATCTACTTCTCCATCATTCAGCGCAAGGTGCTCACTCCGAGCGATTTCTCATGCCTTGCCGATTTGGAAGCTGCCCTGCTCGCCTTCCAGTACCGTTACGAGAAATCCGCGGCGCCCTTTCGCTGGACGTTCACGCGCGCCGACCTCGCCGCCCTTACGCAGCGCCTCAAGGCAAGCCCCTTGCCTGTCGCGGCCTGATCCCGGAATACGTCACCGTAATTCCGAATCGGGGTACTTAGAGACACCCACCCTCCCCAAACCTGCGGTTTGGAGTCCAACTGGAGTCCAAACGTGGACGCCGGCCGCTCGACCTCCCAAGCACACGAAAAAACTGCTCAAATTCCTGGCAGCTCTCTCATCCTAGAAAAACCTGACATTCCCGACATTTTCGGTCTAAGCGACTGATTCTGTTCGCAAAACTGATGTCGGGTTCCTCCAAGAAACCCGACATCGATCCGACATTTCCAGCCAAAAACCCGACATTCGAGGCCCGATGGGCGCCGATACTGGCCGCTTCTCAGAATCCTCACAATACACAGAATGCCGCGCACCGCCCCCTTTTGACGACGGGGCGAAGTCGGCGAACTCTACTCTCCCAAATCGTCTGTTGACGACTGAATCCCACGTCTGATATTGAGAGAATGAACGCTCGTGATGCATTCCCCGAGCGCCGGGACGCTCGTGAATCTCCTTCCCGCAGCTTTTCCTGGTGCTTTACGTGTGTCCAGAGATTATAAATGCGCCGATTCCCGTCTATCGGGCCGACGGCAGTCTGTACGCCATCGTGTCCGAACAATGCTTGGCGCGGCTGCAATCGGCGGGACTGGTGGCACGTGTAGTGCGCCATCGCAAAGGCCACATCAACCGAGCGATTCTGTTCCTCCGACCGGATGAGCCGACGCCAGTATCAGCCAGTTCCGTGATGGGTACCAAATACAGCTTCAAACGGCTTCTGGAGCACGGGCTGGCTTGGGACTTGAAACATCTTGGCGGGAACCGCAATGGGAAGACTTATGCGCCACCGGAGACGCGAGCGAACTTTCTCCAGGTGGTCGCGGATTGCCTGGCTCCGTGGAAGGTTGGCGGCCAATTGACGGGCGCTTGTCTCGCGCGGGCGCGCGAGGCGCGTTCCGTGGCGGCGAGGCGAGGCCGATGCGACCTTTTTCAGTGACAACCACTCCGAACTTATTTCTCCCCTGCCATCTATGACTTGCCCTCGCCGCCCCCTCGCGCCGTCCGTTTCGCCCTGTACCCTGTGGTCGAAGGACTCCGCCGCAGCACGGGGCCCAGGACCCCTCAGGGTAAGGCCGCCGTCAGCCGCAACGCCGTCGAGCGTTGAAGCGCGCCTGAAGCAGCCGAAGACGCATCAAGGAGAAACCATGAACGGTATCGAACGGATTGCCGCCGAGCGGAAGCGGCAACTCAAACAAGAAGGTCGTGGCGCGGCGGAGCACGATGACAAGTGCGAGGACGGCCAACTAGCAGACGCCGCAGCCTGCTACGCGGCGACGTACCCCATCAAGAGAAACGATGGAAGCGATCCGTGGCCTTTTAGGTGGGTTCCGGCGCCGATCTTTAGAAATGAACCAACGCTGAAAAGAATCAAGCAATTATCCTTGGCCGGAGCGCTAATCGCGGCAGAGATCGAGAGGCTCCAACGGCTGAGGATAAATTTGCTGCACCTTTCAAGAAGCAGAAAACGATAGAAGACCCAAGCCGCGAGCAGGCCTTTCCCACGGCAGTCAATCTCCACTCATTCTTATGCCGCCGGCGGGGGGATGCGGGTAAGCCGTTGCGAGCCGGGCACGTTCTTGGCTTGGACCGTGAACATCGCGCTCGACGGAATGTTTGCTGCCGCGTTGTCGAACACTCGTGCCGCCTCGATCAGAAGCACCGGCCCGAGCGGCAACAATAGAGAATCCGTCGCCCAGGTTCTGAGTTCGGTATTGAAAGTCTTCGTCAATTTCGCTCCAAAAGCTTCCAACTCGTCTTGCACATCCTGCTGCGAGCCTTCGGAAGCGAGAAATTGTGCGATTTTCATGCCAGCCGACCGCGCGTCATCCACCAAGGTTGACTCGGCGCCGAACAGCATTGGAGTGCCGGGATGTTTCATCGCGGTCTGAATCATGCGAGCAGCCTGAGTTTCCTCGTAGAACTGGGCGTTTCTATTGCCTTCGGCCTTTAGGAAAGCCTGAATGGTTGAAAGCTTGGCTTGGAGCTGATCGATTGAGGGCGGGCATACGAGCATCGCTTTGCGCAGCTCCGGCTCTCTGTAGTCCCAATACAGCTTCCCGGAATTATTGTCCTGATTCAGGATGAGTTGTCCATCGCCGGTATCAAGGTGCGCATCGTTCAAAATCGGGACACTGGAGTAGGCCAACAGCACGAATGAAGCACTTCCGTCGGCGACATCGTTGTAGTGGTTGGGGTCCGCGAAATACTGCTGCAGCAACAGTTCGCGGAATTTCCGAATCAGGGTCGTGGCCATTGTCTTATATATGGGCGCTTTGCTGGGGGCGGGCGCTTTCATCCACCCTCGCAGAACGTCTGGCGGCACAGTCGCCTGTAGCGAGACAGTTCCCTGACCAAGGCCTATCCCTCCAGCGGTCAACTGCTTGACCCATTTATCAATGTTCTGGTCCATCGGCGCCGGCTGGAACAGGTTCCCGAAATAAGATTCGATCTCCGGGGTGTATCGCGCTGAGAACCGGGTGAGCGACATGTTGTCAAACTTGTCCGTGAGCGAATACGAGCAAGACACGGTCGGTGGCTCATGGATCACCACTCCGCTCTGGCCAAGCGCTTGCAGCGAGACGGCAAGCGTGAGCGCGCTGTCGCGCTGGTTTCGGCCCTGTGAGATCGTCAGGGTATCGGTGGCCTTCACAGCCAGCAGGCGTCCTTCGCCATTGTCGATATCCGTGATCGAAGACAGTACGTCATTCACGTGCTGAGTGGATTCTTTGTAATACGGCAGGGTCAGATCCACCGTGGACTGCCGCCGCACACCGTGTGTGAGCACGCCTTGATTCAGCATGAGGCTCGGATGTTCATGGCCGGCGTCGGATCGCGTCAATGTCTGCAGGTCGCCGTTCAACGCCGAGGCCAGGCAGGCGCGCGCGTCGGGACCGTTGGTCCCGCTGAAATCAAAGACCGCGTCGATCAAAGCCGTCCCCGTGGCGGTGTTTTGATACGTCGCCGACAGCGAGAACGAATACTTCTCGTTTAGAGCGGCGAGTGCCTTTTGGTAGAACGTATTCCGCATGGCTGCGAAGTTGTGGATTTGGCCACGCAGATCGAGCAGCTCCTTAAGCGTCGCCGGATTCTTCTTGCCGAGGAAATCCTGGAGTTTGACGGCTAGCCATTGGTCGAGATTCGCGACACTGGCCTGATCCACGATGGTTTCGAGCTTCGCTAAATCCAACCGGCTGCTGATTTCGTCGTGAAGCTTTGTGAGAAACGACTGCAGGTCGCTGCCGTCAAGAAGCTTGCTCGCCTGTGCGGCATACGACTGGATACGGCCCAAGTCACCACTCGCGGTGAGCGCGGTGAACAAGTCATTGGAAGCCAACGATTCGAGCCATTTGCCTTCCGGCGTGTTGAAAAATGCGACGTTCTTCAGCTTGTCGGCGAGGAGCGAGGCGAGGTCAGTTTCTTTGGCGCCGGAGATTTGCTTCGCCAAGCCGGCGATGGAGCCGAGCGCATTGGAATCCGGAATGTAGGACCAGAGCAGCTTGGTTGTCTCCTGCGGCAGGTTATTCCAAAACGAAACGAACGATTGGATCTTAGCCTTGATTTTGGGCAACTCGGTGTTGAAGTCGAATCCAGTGATTGATCCGATGAAGTCCGAGAAATACTGCTCGGAAACGTTCGATAGCGGACCGAAAAGAGGCTGGCTTGGGTTGGTCCATACATCGAGATCCTTGAGCGCGGCGACGATCTTGGTGCCGGAAACGCCGAGTGCGCCTGCGATCAGATCATCAAATTTGGCGGGGAGCAGAGAATCTACAGCTTGAGCTGTCGCACTGGCTGAGAAACCGAAGTCCCACTCGCGCACTCCGATGCGATACAGGCGAAGGCGGATCTGGTTTTGTTCGGCTCCCGTGCCACGGCTCAAAATAACGGCGTGCTTTCCGCTGACTTTGAAGCCCAAATCGGCCGCAAGGCCGATCTGGACTTTCAGCCCGATATCGCCTTTAAGCGGGCCAAGCGTCGCTGCCCGAATCCAGTTCAAGTTATAACCGTAGGTCGCGTTCACACTCCAACTCGCTGAGCCGTTTATCTCGGCGATGATCCAGGTTCCAGGCGGAAGATCGGCGATATCTTGGACCTGGTTAGGCAACCGCCAGCTTGAGACCAGAGCGCGAACGATATCGGCGCAGCCCGGACCATCTTCAATCAGACGGACCACGGCGTACAATCCCGCGCGGGAGCCGTCGGCAGCGAACTTGAGGTTGGCTTCGGGTGCCAACGCGACCGATCCGCTCATCGCTGGGCCGATGTCGTAGCCCCACCGCAGCAGCCCATAGTGTGAGCTGGGCGCAGCCGGAAAGCTGAGCGCCGGCGTGAGCTGATCGGCCAAGTCGAGGCCGTTAGTGATTTCCGGCGTGAGGCTGGCCGGGTTGGGAAGAATCTCGATTTTCGCTGATTCCCCCGCATTGAAAGTCACACCTGGTCCAATAGACTTGAAATGGACCGTGGTGCCTCCGCTGACTGAGATATTCTCGCTCGCGATGGTCACTGCTTGAGCGCCGGGAGCCTGGTTCGCGCTTAGCATCGCAATCGACGGGGCAGTTCCTTCGACGTTGAGGGAGACAGCTTGGGTAAGAAACTCAGGTTTGAGCTGGAACGTGGGCATGGAACACCTCTTTCCGTTTTGCCATCCCTGGCTAATATCGATTGTACAGGAGCCAGCAGGCGTATCAGAATGCTCAGAATCCTCAAGACTCGCTGGGACGGCCAACCAGTCATTAAGAGCTGGCGTACGGCCCGAATTCACACCCAATCCGTTTCCTGCGAGGGCGCGTGGGGTAACCGGCCGAGTTGCTCCAGACCACGATTTGTCTGTTGACGACTGAAATCGCGAACTGCTATCTAGGGGGCAGAATGATCAAGTCGCCGCAGTCAATGGAAATCCTATTCTGGCCCATCGACAAGTTCGTCTTCTACGCGCGCAACCCACGCAAGAACGATGCCGCCGTGGATCGCATGTGCGCCAGCATTAAGGAGTTTGGGTTTGCGGTTCCCGTGCTGGCGCGCAGCGGCGGGGAAGTGGTGGACGGGCACCTGCGTCTGAAAGGTGCGCTCAAAGCTGGATCGTGGCCCGGGGGCGATACCACGAGAATCCCTTTGATCCTCTGCGACGGGTGGACGCCGGCGCAGGTGAAGGCATTCCGATTAATGGTGAATCGATCCGTGACTTGGGCCGATTGGGACGAAGAACTTCTCGCTTTGGAGTTGCAGGAACTCAGCGAGGCAGATTTCGATCTCAGCTTGACCGGTTTCGACCCCGGCGAGATCGACGGCCTGCTAGCCATTCCGGACGAAGAGAAGGCTAACGAGGCACCTCCCCTCCCCGCGGTTGCGACATCCCGGCTTAACGACCTGTGGATTTGTGGCAAACACCGGGTGCTCTGCGGAGACGCCACCAGCCAGGAGGACGTTGCGCATCTGCTCGGTGAGCGCACGCCACAGTTGATGGTCACCGACCCGCCCTATGGGATCGAGCTCGATTCAGAATGGCGCGACCGCGCCGGCCTCAACGGCTGTGGGCCTGCGGAAGCGAGCTACATGAAGCACCGTACCGAAGGCCACACCGAAACCACGATCTCCGGCGACACTCGGGCCGACTGGTCAGAAGCGTTCGAATTGGTGCCGAGTCTCCAGGTTGCTTACGTCTGGCACGCCTCGAAGTTCACGCGCGAAGTCCTCGACGGACTGCTGCGAATTGGATTCCTTCATCACCAGCAGATCATTTGGAACAAGGGGCGAACCGTCCTGACGCGGACGCACTACTGGTTCCAGCATGAGCCGTGTTGGTACGTCAGAAAGAAGAACGCGCCTTGGTTCGGGAAGGCCGGCGAGAATTCGACGGTCTGGGATTCGCCGTCGCCGAAGTTCATCATGGGTGGGTCAGACGAGGAGAAGTACGACCACCCCACCCAAAAGCCAGTCGAGTTGATGCGGCGCCCGATCCTGAATCACCTCAAGCGGGGGCAACTGGTCTACGAGCCGTTCCTGGGATCGGGAACGACCCTCGCGGCCGCCGAACTGACCGAGCGTCTCTGCCTGGGCATCGAATTGGACCCGAAGTACATTGACGTGGCGGTGCAGCGCTGGCAATCGTTGAGCAACCGGAAGGCCACGCTGGACGGCGACGGTCGGACGTTCGACGAGATCGCGCTCGAACGCCGTCAGGGGGTCGCATGAATCGCCCGCTGCCGCGCGGAGATTGCCGCCTTAGAAGCCCAGATCCGGGCGGGGCATCCGGACATCGAAGGATTGTGCCTGGCCCTGGCGGATTGGTCCGGGGAGTTGCGGCTTTTGCTAGACAAACCGAAACGAAGGAGACGCACCAAATGCAGCAATCGGAACGTAGCAGCATCAATGTCGAGACGGCGCGGCAGTGTCTCGGTCTGATTCGAGATATCGCCGACCGGGGCGCATCTTCTTGGGACGCCAATGTCGTCGGCTACGCCCTCCAGGAACTGAGCCAGGTACTCCTGGAGCGGACCGGGACGCAAGATAGGATCTTCGAACCCGTTCCGGCCGGTGAGATCGAGGATCTCGCGGCGCTTTATGCGGAACTGGACTTCGTGGACACAGGCTCTCAATCTCTTTTTGCGAGTCACGGATGCCACTGAGAGCAGGCCAACACGGAATGGTGTGCAAGCAGAAAAGCCCGCCAGGCCGAAGCCGGGCGGGCCAGGAGGCAAGGGGTGTGCCTATCTCGGTCCTCGCGCCCGCCCCAGGTGGTATCTGGCGCCGGCTTTCCAGGCTTCTTCCATCGCGCGACGAAGCAGCGATACGTGGATCTCGTGGAAGTCGAGCTGGTCTCGACCTTGCGGCGTCAGCGATTCGATGTCGAGCAGTTCGCGGGCGATCACGTCGAGCATTTGTTTCCGGGTGGCTTTCGCTGCGCCCGATGCTGGCTGCTGGCTGGTGGTCTTCTTGGTGGTGGTTTTCATGGCACCTCGATTAATCACTCCGGTCGCGCTGGAAAGCAAGAGGATAATCGGGCCAGAAGCAAAGAAGCCCGCCAGGCCGGAGCCGGGCGGGCCAAGAGGGAGGCGTTCGATGCTACGAGTTGATGCGGTAGGTTCGCTCTCCGCCCTCGGGCTTGAAGGACTCGACGGTGTACCCGGCCTTCTTCATCGTGCCGGCCATGAACCCGCGGACCGTGTGCTTCTGCCAGCCCATTTTGTCCATGATTTCGGCCAGCGTAGCGCCGTTCTTCCGCTGGAGCATCGCAACCACCTGGGCGGTCTTGCTGCCCTCGCGCGGCCCGGCGGCTTCCTGCTTCTTGGCGGCCTTCTTGGCTTTGGGTGCGCTCTTGGCGGCGGTGGTCTTCTTGGTCGCCTTGGCCTTGGCGGGCGCGCCCTTGGCCGCCTGTGCGCCACCCTTGGCCTTCTTGTGGGCCTTCGGCTTCGTCGGTTCCGCCTCGGGCATGGCAGGCTCCCCGAGGCCCTGGATGTTCTTCCAGATCCGGGTGACTGCCGAGTTGCGGTCCTTGAATCGCTCCACTGCGGTGACGCCCGGCAGGCTGTTCCAGATGGCCACCAGGCGCTCGGCCGGCCAGGCGGAGGCCAACTCCGCCAGTTCCTGCTGGCTGGTAAAGGCTTGGGCACCGGCACCCACGGCTGCCTCGGCGTGGTCCGGCGTGGGGAAGGCGGTGATGTTGTTTTCTGTGTCAATCGTAAACGTCGTCATAATCGTGCTCCTTGTTCCGCGCTGTTTGCGCTCATGAACATCGATCACTCTGAAGTGCTTGAAAAGCAAGGGGATTCCGCAACAAATCGACGATGGCGAAGAACCGGCGATGACCGGCGAAGGCCACCGGAGCTGGCGGGTTGATGGCAATCACGGCGATACGGCGGCGGGTCGGCAGGTTGGAGACGGTGTTCGTGGTGGACCGCCTGCCGGGCTATCCGCCTCTCGGGGCGGATGAAATCGAGGAGTTGGCGCGGAGGACGGCGGCAGGCAACGCTTGGACGGAATTGGAAAAGGCGCGGATCGTCAAACAGTGCCCCATCATTCAGGGCGAGTTCGTGATTAAGGCTTACAACGGCGAGGTCATAATCAAACGGTATGTCGGCGTAGACCCGGCGTGGATTTGAGGGTATGGGCGACGATGTCGCTGACGAAACTGAGGAAGCGAAGGGCTGGCGATGGTGTGGGGATCGGCCGGCAGATGGTACCAGGTGGAGCCAGATGGTAGGCCATGGCCAGAAACTCGGGCGCAAGAAGGAGGCGGCGATCGCGGCGCTTCTGACTCACCGGAACGTAGACGAAGCCGCCCAGGCCGTTGGCGTTGGAGCCACAACCCTTTGGCGATGGCTGAAGCTTCCGGAGTTTCAGGCGGAGTATCGGAAAGCTCGCCGTGATGCGTTTTCGCAATCCATCGCGCGGTTACAGCAAGGTTCTTCGGCAGCAGCCACAACTCTGCTGAAGACGATGATCGACCCGAATACGCCAGCATCCGTCCGGGTTCGGGCTGCCGAGTGCGTCATGAATCACGCCACGAAAGCAATCGAAATCGAAGATATCGAGGCGCGGGTGGCGGAGTTGGAGCGCGCGGCGCGATCGGGCAGAAGAGCACAGCAATGAACCGCAAAGCGATCGAGCGACGCATTCAGAAGCTGGTGGCCGCATCATCAGAAGCGTCGGCGGCCTACCAGGCAGAAGAAATCCTGCGCCACTGGCGCGAGACGGGAGAGTTCAGTTACCCAGATGGCAGCCGCGTATCGGTCGAGGTGTTTCGGGAAATCGTTGGAGCCAAGGGGTAGGGATGCCGAACGTGCGGAAGCGACTGGAACGGCTGGAGAGATTCCTGGCGCCGCAGCCTGGTCCCAACCCATACGACGCCATTCAGCGCCTGGCGTTGCAGAGCCTTGCAACGGAAGATCTCACGGTGCTCGCAGACGTAATCGAACAAGGCAGGCGGGAGTGCCAGTGGACAGAGCGCGAGTCCACCGCTGTGAAAGCGCTCACGTGCGCGTTCGAGCAGAAAGCGCAGCGCGCCGGATATCGCTCGATGGCTGAATTCCAGCGACGCGGGTTCGGCCCGGCGAGTATGTCTTAGCACCCGGCGCAGACGGCTTGTCTTGGACCTCTGCCGGCGCTAGACTCTCGGCATGAGAGAATGCATAGTTGCCACTCTGATTCTCTTGTTGCTGCCATCCGTCTCGGCACAGGTCGTGCCTGCGGGGTGGCAGATCGTCAAAGATTCCAAGAACGATTCCAAGAACGCCTGCCAGATTGCCGTTCCACCGGATTGGTCCCCGTATGGTGACAACAGTGGCGCGGCCGTCTTCCACGATGTCTCGACGGCTATTGCAGTGGTCACCAGCCAGCCTGGACAGGCCTTCAGGCCGCTGCCGGAGTCTTTGCAGAAGGTGCTCGACATTCGCAAGGAGAAGATGTTCGAGAATACCACCAGGCGTATTTTCTATCAGGAGAAGACTTCCGAGAATCGCGAAGATCCGAATGCTTACAGCGTCAGCGTGCCAGGAAAGGCCGGTACGTGCAGTGGTCGTGTGACGTTTCTTCCGAGCATCTCCGAGGATGTGGCACGGAAGATCGCGCTGAGTCTCGGCCCGGTGCCGGAGCCGCACGGGGGGACCTTTTGAAAATCGTGACGCCGTGGGACGACGGTCCACGCTACCGCCACTGGCGAACACGATCATGGCACCAGAGTCTGAAGTAGCTACCGATATCACGCCATAACGGACCCCGGATTGAAACGGTTCCGCTCAGGGTTCTCTCACTCTCTTGTGCCACGCTTGAGGCGTCATCGAGAACATCGATCAGAAGGTATAGCTGACGCCGAACAGAGGAGTGAATTGCTCAAAGACTCCGCGTGCCGTATTGTGCAGAGCAGGAACGATCTGCTGCCTGGGGAAGGTAGTGAGATAATCTCGGAATTCCGCCCGCAGGAGCATGTGCGGGAGCAGACGGAACTTCACGCCTCCGCCGACGCTGAAGACGACTTTCCAGACATCATTCGTAGTGAGGCTGGCGATTTGCGGAATCGGCTGCGGGAACGGCTCCGGACCGGCGATGACATATTCCTTCGCGCCGGAACCGCCGGCGAGAAAGGGCCGCCAACGATGTTCGCGCGGCTTGAAGTGGAACAGCAACTCGACCGTCAGCGCATCAGACTGGCCCTGTATGTCGGAGTTCACGCCAGGCGCCTGCAGGAAAGGGTGGCCGTCTTGATAAAGGTAATGAAACTCGGCGGAGACGTAATTTGAAAACTCATCCCCCAGAATAATGCCGGCTGCGAAGCGGTTTCGAATGCCTGCTTGCGCTGTTTCGGAGGCCGAATAAATCGTGCCGTTCCGGTAGAACCCATACCCGACGTTTGCCCCAATTTCGTACTGCTGCCCGAAAGCGGCGCCAGCGAATAAAATAACGACTACAAACCTCATTCCGGTATTCTACTTCCGCCTTCATACTAGCGAACTCGCACATTTACGCCGCGTGCTTATGATCCGCACAGCAGCATGCGGAGGCGACGCAAGGTGCTTCGGACACGGCCAAAGCGAATCCATTTTCTTCCGGCGCGGCCAAAGAACCGGACCCGCACCACAAGATGGCAGCCTTCGCCACCCAGGAGTTGCAGAAACTGCGGCCCGCGGGTCGCGTTGTTGACGGCGGTGGGATTGGCCTGATTGGTGATGTTGTCCATCCCCCCGCGGAGCGCCAACCGATAGGCTCTCCGCAATGTTTCCATCCGGACGGATGACGTGCGATGCCAGCTAGCCCAACTTCCGCAGTTGAGGTGACTCCGCAACTTTTTTTGGCCTGTTTTAAGGCTGCCGAACCCAGCGGACAAGAGAGCCGTCTTTTGTTTCCATCACGCTGTTGCCGCGGCTGAGTTTCAGAGTTCCGAAAAGCCGATGTAGTGACGACCAACCCTCTTGAATCGGAGCCGTAGATCCGTAGTATGGAGCTATGTACGTGCGGCCCTGCTATCGGAGGAAGGACGGCAAGCGCCACGCTTACTGGGCCCTGGTAGAGAGCTATCGCACCCAGCGCGGACCGCGGCAGCGCGTGGTGGCTTGGCTGGGCGCGATGGATGAACGTGGCCGCCTGGGAGTGAAGCGCTGTGCCGAAGGGAGGACCACCCAGCAGGGCAGCTTGTTTCTGGAGGCTCAGCCGGAATGGGTGGAAGTCGATGTGAAGCGGGTGCATGTCGAGCGCAGCCGGAAATTCGGCGGCCCCTGGCTGGGGCTGGAGCTGCTGCGCCGGCTGGATCTGGATCGCTTTCTGGAAGAGAAGCTGCCCCAAGGACGAGAAGAGATTCCCTGGCCGCTGATGGCGACAGTGC
>CAVRNR010000002.1:0-53781 GCA_963722575.1 Bryobacterales bacterium | reverse complement strand
CAGGCGAAGAAGGACCAGCGTGCAATTTCCGAACTGCGCCTCAAATTGGCGGGAGCGCGATCAACCAGCGAGGTTCGCCAGATTCGCGACCAGATCTTCCTGGTGGAGCAAGCCCGGTGGATTACTCCCGAGATCAGTATTCTGAAGGCGCAGTCGCACGACCCGGTCAGCCTGGAACAAGTCCAGCGCAGCCTCGATCCGTCAGCGGTCATCTTGGAATACGTTGTGGCCGATCCCCGCTCGTATTGCTTGGTCATTTCAAGAACGGATGCACACATTGTGGCGCTCGCTGACAAACAAAGCATCGAAGCCCTGATCGCGGCGTATCTGAAAGCTGTGAAGGCGAAGGCGCCGGCCCACAAGGAAGCCCGCGACCTCTATGATGCGCTTTTTTCACCGATCCCGACGGCGGCGCGGAAGGAGAACCTCATTGTAGTTCCTGACGGTCCGCTGCATCTTGTTCCCTTCGATGGGTTCACCGATAGCGGAGGTCGGTACGTCGCCGAGACCCATACGGTGATCTACGAGCCGTCCGCAACGAGCTTCTACTTGCTCACGTCTCAGAAACGTCGTCCTACCTCATCTGCGCATGCACTATTGGCGGTGGGCGGCGTTCCGTACAGTCCCGCCGAGCTAAAGCAGGCCAGTATTACCCGTGGCTATGACCCCGGAGCGCTCAGTGACCTGCCCGCATCGAAGGACGAGGTGATTGCCGCGGAGGCTGCTCTACACGGCTCCGGAGACCTCCTTTTGATCGGACCGCGTGCTACCGAGTCGGCCTTCAAGCGCGCTGCCACGTCGCAATATGGCGTCATTCACCTAGCGGTACACGGCTATGCCAGCACAACGGAGCGAAATCGTTCGGCCTTGGTCTTATTGAGCGATCCGCCGGCGGGTGAAGACGGTTTTCTACAGGCTTCTGAAATCGTTCAACTGCCACTGAATTCCGACCTCGTGATCCTCTCGGCCTGCGATACGGCTGTGGGCCCACTTGAGGGAGAGGAGGGAATTGCGGCGCTCTCGGGAGCGTTTCTGCTGGCGGGCGCTCGGAGCGTAGTCTCGACTCTGTGGTCGATTGACGACACGTTTTCTCTCTTCCTGATGAAGCAGTTCTACAAGCACCTGGCGGCACATGAACCGGCTGCTGCAGCGCTTACGGCGGCGAAGCGCGACATGTTGCGGAAGTACGGCGCCGCGGCGGTACCTTATTATTGGGCGGGGTACACATTGGAGGGTGCCCCCAACCTGACCATAGGACATCATGACTGAAACGAACATGACTCTGACATCTCTAAGTCCAAAGTTGCGCGGCGAGATTTTGGCTTCGGTCAAGGAGCGCGTCCTCAAGGAGCACTTCAATGTGGGAGGTGTGAACTACGACGAGTGGGCCAAGCGGTTTGACCAGCGATCGCCTACCCTGCTCGACGTGGACATTGAGGAATTCGAAGGTGGGGTGCGCAAAGCCCTGGCGGAACTCGGCAGCAGCCATACCGTCTTCTACCACGAGCGAACCAGCCGGCTTCTGCCCCAACACTCGATCAATGCGACCATCCGCGCCTTTGAACGTGATGGTCGGGAAAGCTGGCACTTTCTGGACGTCTTCGAGGACGGTCCAGCTCACCTGGCTGGCATCAAGCGGGGCGACATGTTGGTCGCCGTCGACGGGACGCTGTACGCACCGCCGACGATGCCCCCATTCAGAATTGGTACGACGCACAAGATTGCCGTCGCGAGCGCGCGGGGCGAGAACCCGCGCGAGATCACCATCAGCGTTCCATTCAGAATGGGCACCAATGAGCGCCCGCCCATTGTCGAACCCAAGAGCCCGATTCATGCAGTTGCGGCCCCCAAAACCGGGCTCCTCAAGATTCCCTACTTCCCCGGTCCCACGGGGATCAGCTTCGCGAACGCACTCGACTTGGCAATTCGGGATCTCAAGAGCCGGGGCTGCGACCGCCTTATCATTGATCTGCGCGGAAACATCGGCGGCAGTTTGGGTTTCGCCCGCCTTGCGAGCTACCTGTGTCCCGACCGAATCCCGATCGGTCACAGCCTGACGCCGGCCCGCCTCCGCAAGGGGTACACCCGCGACACCTTGCCGCGTGTTCCGATGCCGCGAACGACGCCTCAGTTCCTGTTGGCGCTCGCCCGTTTCGCACTTCGCGACAAGTCCGTTGTGCTCCTTACCCAAGGGTTAGGCCCACAGCCGTTTCACGGCAGGGTCGCCATCCTCGTGAACGAATGGACCAACAGCGCAGGCGAGATGCTCGCGAGCTTCGCCTCAGAGAACCGTTTGGCGACGATCATTGGCACCAAGACCGCCGGCAATGTCCTCGGAGCTTTGAACCGGAGAGTCGGCGCCGGGTACTGGTTACGGGTGCCGGTCTTCGGTTGGTACACGTCCAGTGGCAAGTGCCTGGAAGGCCAGGGTGTCTCACCTGATCTGCATCTGGATATCGACCCACTCTCGCTGGACTCGGCGATCGACCAACAAATGCGCCGCGCGGCTGAAGTTGTTGATGCTGCCTGATGTGTTGCTATTCATTCTAACCGTTTACTTGCCACATACTGGGTAGCCATGGTCTTCGCAGAATCGGAAAGCCCCACCGACTTGGGCGGGGCTTATTGGGATGGTAATCAGTGTGTCAGATCCCTTTATTTCAGCAGCGGGACTTGAAGGGCGGCTGAAGCGGGCTAGGTATACCAGCAATCCCCCTGAAGGTATTGGTCACATTGAGTGGTGATCCGCCAGCACCACCCGCCGTTAGGTCCGTGCCGGTCGATTAACTCCGCCTGCACGAACTTACAGCCGCTTCTGTTGGCTACGGGAGTAGCGAGAGTAGGCGGCGTGCTGCTCAGTGTGGCTCCCAACAACTTCTGTGCCGGTGCTGCGAAGGTTGCGAATATGTTGATGGTGGCCCACAGGGCAAACATTGCCATCGGTGGGCGAAAGAGTCTCTTTACGGTGGTCCGCATTTCTAATCTCCTTTTTGGAGACCGTCGCGAAAGTGACTGCGCGTTCGCAGTGCGATCTCCTGTGATCGGTTGTAAGGCAGTTTCTGCTAGCTGCCAAAAAGCCCGATGGATTCCAGGCTGAACAGACGTGGGGCTGACTGGGTTCCTGCCATCGCAAGCCCGTCAGGTCCCCTGTCTAGTTCCCGCGGTCCTGTCCGCACCGGCCGGCGTGGGTTAGTGTTCCGTGCCGCTGTCACCGGCGACGTTCCGCGCTATTGCCAATGGGAGATAGCTTTGGCGCACCAGTTCTCGTTCAGGGATGGCAATATTTCGAATGCTCAGACTTAGCGAGGGGGGAAAACATTCTCGGAATCTCTGCGAGTCGGCCGCAGAAGGGCATGCCCTCGGCCGACGAAAGCTTATGTGAGCCTGACGTGTTGACCACGTCGAAGTTCCGCGCCTGGGACAGGCATGCTGGAGGCAAGTGCGGTTCGCAGCTTCGCGTTGTCCACCTCGCGCCTTATGAATCCGTTATCGTCGGGCGTCAAGCGTGTCCGCAGGCTGTGCTCCTCCGGAAGATATCGCAGCAGCTCCTCCAATTCGGGAACCGGAAAAGTAATCGACACGCGGCAATACTCCGATGGGATTTTATCGACACTGTCCACGATCAGCGAGTCCTGGCTGTTTTTCCGAAGCGAAATCGTATTCAACCGGCCCTTCATGCGCAGCAGACCGCGAGTTTCCATGAAGTACTTGAGAAGTCCCTTCAGGCGCTCGACCTTGTTTTCGGCCGCAGCTTGGCGGGACTGTAACCGGTCGATCTCGGCCTTGGCATTCCGCGCATCGAATTCCTGCGACTTGATGTAGTTCGCGATATTGTCGACTTTCGCCCCGAATGCCTCGCAGTAGTCGAGCAAGGCCTGTCGCAGTTCCTCCGGGATCTCTCCATTGTTGTTCGCCGCCTCGTCCGTTGCGGATTCCATTAGGATCGACAGCGATTCGTCCAACTCAAACAGCGTCATCTCCGACGCAAGGGTCTGTTGTAGCGGCAGGGGTGCTTGCGACGCCATAGAACCTCCATTCTTGTCTTTGGAAAACGCGCACTCCGAACGGCGTCCGCCCAGTTTGGGATTTTCGGAATGAATGCCCGCACCGGGCGAAGTCAAAATAGCGAGAGTTGATCCGAAGAATCCGAAGAAGCTGCTGAAGCGGCTCTCCGCCGTGCGGCAACCTGCGGCACGTCCTGCCCAAATACCAGCGAGGGAACAAATCGCGGCACGGAGATCAGCGGCGGCTCCACCACCGGTTCCGGCGCAGTTGGCTCGGGCGTTTGGCTCTGCGGCTGTTGTACTCGCAGTGCCCTCCAGACTTCGTCGGCAGATTGGCCGACGCCCTGGTGCATCACGAGTTCCCGTGCCAGCGTGGTAAGCACATCGGCCCCATCGTCCATTGCCTGCAAACCGCTGTCGGAGAATTTGCCTTCCAGCGCCATGGATACCAGCAGTTTCTTTCCCATGAGCCGAAGGCAACCGACCTGCGCCGTGTTCTCATAGCAGAGAAATCGCACCGTCACGGGCTTGGTCTGGCCGATGCGCCAACTCCGGCGGCTCGCCTGCCTCAGCGTAAACGTGGAGTATCCGGTCTGATACCAGATAATTGCTGGGCAGAAAATCAAATCGAGCCCCGTTTGGACAAGACGTGGATGTCCGATGAAGGCCTGCACGCCGGCTCGGAGCTGGCGCTCGTACCATGCCTCTCGGTCCTCCGGCGGCGTTTGAGTAGTGAGCACGGCAGCTTTGATGCCGGCCGCGTTCAGAACTGATTCGAGCCGGCGCGTAACGTCACGCTTCTGAGTGTAGGTAGCATAGATTTGGACGGCCCGCCGATTCTTGACCTCCGATTGAACCATCTCGACGAGCCTGCGCTCCTTCGCATAAAGGACGGACTCATCGAGATCTGGCGGGTCCGCAATCAAGAATCGTTCGCGCTGCTTGGTCTCCTCGTCATAGGCAACGCCCCACAGCGGTCCAATCGAAAACGGCCGGTCGGGATACAGCAGCAACGCATTGAGGGCCGTACTCACCACGGACGAATTGCCGCGGTGTTCCTGAAGGGCTGCTGCGATGTCCTGCTCCAGGTCTGCGTAGGCCTCGGCCAGGGGCTTATCCATCGGAACACTGATCACTTCCTCGGTGTATGGCGGAAGATTGGCAGAGATGTCTTCCAACGAGACGAATGCCCCAATATCCATGAGAAATCTACCGAATAGTAGCGGAGACGCTCCAGGCCGCTCCTTGACCCGCTTGGTCACCTTCGCTTTGGAGCAGGCGTTCTCCTGGGGATCGATGGTGGTGATGGTCTCCAGGACGCCGTACGTCTCCGTGAAACTTCGGATGCCAGCGTCGCCGTATTCATAACCCTGAGAAACCATTCGCGCGGGATCGATGCGATACAGGATATTGAACACGTCGGACGCCATGCCGCCCGTCAGCGTGCCGGTCAGCACGATCGTCTTGTCGACGGCGGCGGCAAGTGTTCCGAGCGCGTTTCCTTGCGCGGTGTCGGCGGCTTTTGCCTCGTGGACTTCGTCGGCGATGCCAAATTTGAAGAAGTGCGGAAGAAAACGCCCGATGAATTCAATGGGTGCGTAGCGGCGGATTCTGGCGCCGTCAGCCTGCCAAAGGGGACTGTAGAGAGGTTTCCGGGGCTTGGTTTTGTCGCCGCCACACAGCGCTACCGATTCCAGGGTCTCGGCGTACCGTTCCTGCTTGCCGAAGTCATCGCGCAACAGGCGTTCGTCATCGAAGACAACGGGACGGCCGCTATCCGGGTTGATTACCGCGCCGTTGTAGTTACCGCACCGCGCGATTTGATAACTGTGCCGCCAAAACGCTCCCAGCTTGGCCCTATCTCGGCCGCAGATGACGAAATGCGGCCCTGGCCCGTGCTCAGCAACCCAGCGGTCCCATGGCGGATTTGTGTTTGCCGCGCAACCTCATGTCGGTGAGCGTCGTGTGAGCACCATCGCGGACAATGCGGCCATTCCGAAGCCGCAGTTCGTTGACTCCTTGCGGGCCAGATTGACCTGGTCGTAGCGACCGCAGGCTGTCGATCACATACGTCCTGGCGCCGGGGATTGTCTGCAGAATCTCGCGCGCCGTCTTCTGAAGCAATTGCGGCGGTACGACGAAGAGACAAGCGTACGGGCGTCCTGCTGCAAATACGTGAGCGATGGCCATGGCCATGAGCGTCTTGCCAGTGCCCATTTCGGCGATGATGGCGACCGAGTTGGCTTGCTGGAGCCTCTTCGCGGCGCCGGTGATCGCGACTTCCTGGGCGGCAAACGGCTTTCGCAGGAGTCTTCCCAGGATTGGCGAGACAGGTTCGCCGGGTGCGTGTAGAGCGGGGAAACTGCTTAGTATCCGGTCTCCAATTTCGACCGAGAACTCTCTCAGGTACTCCTCGAGTGTTGCGATTGCCATAGGGCCGACTCCATAGGAAGGAATGTAGATGGAATGAGAAGGCCGGTCCCCCGCGGGATGCGATATGCTTCCGCTAAAGCACTGAAGGGTGCGAAAGGAGACCAGCTATGAAGAAGATTATCGCCGAAAAGACAACAAGGCGCATTAAGCAGGCTGACGGGAAACTGACGATCGGGCTCGATTTGGGAGATCGGAGTTCCAGCTACTGCGTCCTGAATAAGGATGGTGAGGTAATCAAGAGAGGCTCAGTCGCAACTACGAAGAAGGATCTGAACCGCATTTTTGGAGCGCTGCGGCACAGCCGTCTGGCGCTGGAGGCGGGGACCCACTCGCCGTGGGTAAGCCGCCATCTTAAGGAACTGGGACATGAGGTGATCGTGGCCAATCCTCGGCGCGTCCGACTGATCACCGCCAGCAGCAACAAGAATGACCGACTGGATGCTGAGATGCTGGCACGCTTGGCGCGGGTAGATCCAAAGATGCTTTCTCCGATCCGTCACCGTGGGGAAACAGCACAGGCGGATCTGACGGTGATCCGGACGCGAGCATCATTAGTAGAGGCGCGCACGCGGTTGATCAATACGGCACGCGGACTGACCAAGTCGTTCGGGGAGCGGCTGAGGAAGTGCGATGCGCGATACGTCAACGAGGAGATGGCTCAGGACTTGCCGGCACCTCTGAAAGAGGCGATGGAACCATTGCTCAAGCAGATAGGACAACTGAGCGGGCGCATCAAGGAATTCGATGAAGCGATTCAAAAGATGGCACGCGAGCGGTACCCGGAAGTGGAGTTGCTGACAGCGATCGCTGGAGTCGGAGTGCTGATTGGGCTGACGTTCATACTCACGTTGGAAGACCCGCATCGGTTCCAGCGGAGCCGTGATGTGGGTGCATATCTGGGCATGCGACCCCGGCGGCGTCAGAGCAGCCAGAGCGATCCGCAGTTGGGCATCAGCAAAGAAGGGGATGTATACCTGCGGAAGCTTTTGGTGCAGGGGGCGCATGTAATTCTGGGTCGGAGCGGGGAAGACAGCGATCTGCGGCGATTCGGTCAAAAGCTGGCGGCGCGCGGGGGCAAAGGCGCCAAGAAGAAGGCGCGCGTGGCAGTGGCTCGGAAACTGGCCGTTCTCATGCACCATCTGTGGGTCACCGGCGAGGTTTACGAACCACTGCGCAAGACCCAGGCGCAGGGAGAGCCAGCAGCGGCTTGATCCCTCTGGCCGATGTGTATGAACGGAGAACGAATGGGTTGATGGGATCAGCAGACTGGGATGGATCGAAAACGACATATGGTAGCGAGGAAGCACGTACCGCCGAGTTCGGGTGACTGCGCCCGTGGGTTGGACCAAAACTTGCCGACCAGCGGTGAGTGGAAGGTCGCGAGTAGATGTCAGCACCCGAAAGTAATCGAGAACTCCAATAGGCACGGGCCAACGTGGCTCATCAAAAGTGCGAATGGAAGCAGGGCGAACCGGGCGGACGATGCGTGGGGCAGCCAAGAAAACGGCGTGATGACAGGGCACCGCCGTGAGCCGGCCGATTCCCTCGCGACCAATTATGTTGCATTGGAGCCACCCGTCAAGGCTACCCTACGGCTCGCTTACTCCCTCCGGTCGCAGCGCTCGGCCTTGACGGGACCCGGCTCCAATGCGGGGCCGATTTCAGAGATGAGGGAATGGCAGGCTTCGACGCCAAGCTAAAGACCCCGGCCAGCACAACTCCCAAAAACTCGTGTCAAGGCAAAATAGAAATGTCCTATTCCCAGCAAAGTAGAAATGTCCTGTTTTGACAGCATGCCCGGAGGGTCCATGGTACGTTGATGTCGTCCGTGAGGGGTCGCGCCCGAGCGGATGCCCAAAAACTCGTGTCCAAAAACTCGTGTCGTGTCCAAACACGACGAGTTTACCCACTTTTTTGGCGGCGTCTCTATCCGCTGCCCACAGACCGCCGGTTTCCGAGTGCGGCGCTCGACGTGGTTTCGCCCGTCGCACACGGGTGGGCGACGTATCTCATTGAAAAAGAGCGAACCGGTGTGTGACACGCGAGATCCGTGGACCTTCTAAACGGCCTCAGGTGGCACTATCGAGCCCCCTTGAAGCAGTCGAGCGCGGAAACCGCCGTGGCCACTTGTGGAAGACCTTAACACGCTGATTCTTCGGCCGTTGAGCATCTCAGCCCCAAGATTCTGGGTAAAGTCCTGCAAAAACTCGTGCAAAAACTCGTTGACAGCGTTGCTCTTCGATGTTATACTATCTGGGTGTTGGTTAGCGAAGCGCTCAAGTGGCGGTGGTCTTTTGCGCTTCCGTATGCGGGATCGCATACTTTGGGAGGAGTTCTTATGACTCGCACCAAGTCTATTCACGGCCCTCGCAGCCGCGGCTTTTTCCTTGCTCTTCTTTCTTGGGTTGTGCTCCTGAGTCTGTTGAGCGGACGGCTCTACTCTCAGAGCAATACGGGTACCCTTCGCGGAACCGTGCTGGATTCGTCGGGAAGCGTTGTTCCAGCGGTCAAGATCACCATCACCAACGTGGAGACGGGTGTGAAGCTCGATTCCGTCACGAACCAGGCGGGCGAGTACGCGTTCGAGTTTCTGCAGAGTGGCGAGTACAAACTAAACACACAGGTGCCCGGCTTCAAAGAGTTCAATCACAGCGGAGTGTTGATCGAGTCGGCCAAACTGGTTCGCGTCGACATCAGTCTTGAGACGGGTCAGCTTCAGCAAACGGTCGACGTCACAGCCCAAACGTCGCAGGTGGACACGGATTCGTCCACGTTGAACATGACGGTGAGCAATAAGCTGTTCCTTGAGCTTCCCAATCCCACTCGCGATCCTCGCAACCTAGTGGCTCTTCTGCCGGGTTACGTGAACCTCAGCCCCTCCACCTACGCCACCACGTACTCCATCAACGGCGGGCCGGCCGGATTTGATCCCTATTACGTCGACGGCGTCAACGCGGCAAATCATGTTTCGGGAACGGGGAGCGTCACTAATATGCCGAATGTCGACGCCATCGGCGAGGTCCGGTTTCTGACAAACAACTACTCCGCGGAGTATGGGTCCGCCACCGGGGGCGTGACCATCTCCGTCATGAAGTCGGGGACCAATGTTTTTCATGGGACTCTCTTTGAGTTCTGGCAGAACAATGTGTTGAACGCCGCCGACTACTTTGCCCACGTCGCCCCGCGCCTCAGATACAACCTGTTCGGCGGCAACGTCGGCGGTCCCATCAGAAAGAACAAAACATTCTTCTTCGCCGACGTTCAGGAACAGCGAAATCCATTGCAGACAGTCTTCAGCAACATTACGGTCCCCATAGCTGCTTACAAGGCCGGCAACTTCTCCAGCCTTCTTACGTCCTCCTCGGCTGGAACGGATGCGCTCGGGAACAACGTTCTCAAGGGTGCGATTTACAATCCGTTCTCTCAGCAGTCCATGACAAACGCGGCCGGCCAGGCCGTCTGGGTCCGCAATCCGTTTCCGGGCAACATCATACCCGCTTCGCTGTTCAGCCCCGCCGCTCTGAAAATCCAGCAGGATTTTCTACAGCCTCAGGTGAGCCAGGCGACCAAGAACTGGACCGGAGTCGCTCCGGGCTTGAGCAACCTCAACGACTGGGACATCAAGATCGACCACCTTTTTAATGAGTCCAACCGCCTAAACCTGCGCTATTCGTCGCACGGGGTTGATTCGTGGAGTCCTGCCCTCGACGTTGGTTCGGTCACCGGGGCCAACCCTGGTGAGCGCACTCAGTACACTGGACGGGATTCGAGCATTAGCTACATACGGGTATTTGGCGTGCGAGCCGTTAACGATCTCATTCTATCCAATTCGTATCAGTACCCGCAGCGCGGTATGGCTGGCGCAGGCTCGGTTAGTGAGAACGATCTCGGAATCTACGGCATGCCTAACGGCGCAGAGAAGACTGGGTTCCCAACCTTCACTTTCACCAATTTTCAAACCTTCGGCTCCCCCCAAACCAAGCTCTACAAGGAGGTGCAGAACGAGGACGTGCTGAACGACACACTCTCCCTGACCCTTGGCAGACACAGCGTCAAAATAGGTGGACTGATTCGGTATTATATGACCAATAACTTTCAGCCGCAGGGCGAAACCGGAGCCTGGACTTTTAGCGCGAATATGACGAACCAGCCGGGTTTTTCCAACACCGGTTTCGACTATGCGAGCTTCCTCCTGGGTCTTCCTCAGTCCTATACTTACACCTTATACCCGGATTTTTTCCGGACGCGCGCCACCACATATGGATTATTCGTTCAGGACGATTTCCGGGTGAGCAGCAAGTTAACCCTCAACCTCGGGCTTCGCTGGGACACTCCCAATTGGTTTCACCAAGCGGACAACCTCAGCGGCGTCTACAGCCTGCAGGCCGGGAAGTATGTGCAGTTTGGCGAAAACGGCTTCCGGACGTTTTTGTATGACCAGAACTATGCCGATTTCGAGCCTCGTCTGGGCTTTGCCTATAGCCCGTTCGGAAAGACTGTGGTTCGCGGTGGCTACGGCATCTTCTATCAAGGGGATTACATGGAGGGATCGAATGGATTGCTTCCCACCAGCCCCATTTTCGCCGATAGTGACGTGGGGCGCTACACGTCCACCGATAACATTCACTGGCTGACGACTCTCGACAATATACCCTATTCGCCGGCGAGCAAGACCGGGGCAAACTCCTCTTCCGTCAGCGTTTTCCCCGATAAGCAACCAAACGGATATGTCGAGCAATGGAACTTCAATGTGCAACGGGACGTTGCCGGCACTCTCGTGCAGGTTGGTTATGTCGGAACTCATGGCGTCGATTTACGCATGGCGGCGTCCATCACCGGAGGTTACAACCTGAACGCGATTCCGGTGGCGGAGGCTCCCATGGCAGCGGGGAATTTCACCTCCGCTTATGTTCCCTACCCGCAGTTCCCGGCGGGAGTTACGTGGAATGCGTTGCTTGCAACCGAGACCTACAACGCTCTTCAGATTCAGGCGCAGCGCCGCCTGTCTCATGGATTCACGTTCGCGGCCGCCTACACGCACAACCGGCAGATACAAGATGGTGATGCCGGTTACCGCGACCCGCTTGGCAACCGCGCACTTGACCGCGGTCCCGTGAATATGCCGGACCGTTTTGTGGTTTCCTACAGCTACACAGTCCCGGTGAAGAAGTACTTTGGAAAGGCGTTTCTCTCGCAAGCCATCGGAGGGTGGGAACTCAGCGGAATCACAACCAGTCAGGATGGCTCCTTCCTGACGGTCGGAACCTCCAGCAATCCCTGCGCTTGCGGCAACAGCGCTTCTACCGCCGAAATCAATGGCGATCCGAATTCCGGTTTCACGCAGTCCCTGAGCGAATGGTTCAATACATCCGTGTTTTCGACTCCGAAACAGTACACCATCGGCAACTCCGGCCGTGGCATTATCAGGGGTCCGGCTTTCAACCAGACCGACGTGGCACTGGCCAGAAACTTCGTGCTGCCCTGGCGCGAAGGTATGCGGATACAATTTCGGGGCGAATTCTACAACGCTTTCAACACGGTGAACTTCGCAAGTCCGACCGTGACCGCCGGAAGCAGTACTTTCGGACAGATTACCGCAACAGTGGTTACCCCAACAGGGACGGCACGGGCCGGCCAACTCGGGCTCAAGCTTTACTGGTAAAGCCCACCTCGTCCGGCATCGCTCTCCCGGCGAGAGCGGTGCCGCTGCGGGGTCTGCAAACTAGAATCAACTGGGAACCCAAAAGGAAAATCCAGGGTAAGAAGGATTCGTCATGAGAAAACATGTCATTCTTGTTGTCCTGTTCGCGGTTATGATGACGGTGCCGGGCGGGGCGATGACGCCCGCAGAGCGGCGCCAATACTTGGACAAGCTGCAGCAGATCCTTCCGGACTCCCCTGCTTTCAAAACATGGCTGCAGAAGAGCGGCGAGCTGCCACCAGATTTTGATGCCCTCCCGCGTGTCAATGGCCTCCCGGACCCGTTGAAATTCCTTGATGGCAAGCCGGTGCGGACTGCCGCGGAATGGAGGGCCCGCCGCGCCGAGATCTGGCAACTCTATGTGAAATACATCCTTGGCACGTTCCCGCCCAAGCCCAAGATCGATCGGGTAGTGGTGGTCGATGAGACGCAAGGCAAAGGATACCTGGTGCGCAACGTGCGGCTGGAGTTCGGCCCGCAGAGCAAGGGGACCATGCGCGTGCAGGTGGTAATTCCCGACGGCAAAGGTCCATTCCCGGCGCTGATCAGTGCCAGTTTGACCGGCTGGGCGCCCTATTTGCTTCGTCGGGGCTACATCTCCTGCGGATACGCCGCCAATGACGGCATGGATGACGCGCTCCCGCTGGCGCAACTCTATCCGGACTATGAGTTTGCGATGACGCCTCGCCGGGCCTGGGCTGCGGGAATCGTGCTGGATTATTTGGAGACGCTGCCTCAGGTTGACATGAAGCGCGTCGGCATCTGGGGGAGTTCCCGCGACGGCAAGATGGCGACGATCGCCGCGGCCATGGATGAGCGCATCGCCGCGTTGATTGCCGTATCCACCGGCGTAGGCGGTGTGATTCCGTGGCGCCTCTCCGGCGAGCGCGTATATGGCGAAGGGATCGAGATCTTTACGCGAGAATTCCCCACATGGTTTGTTCCCCGCCTGCGCTACTTCGCCGGCCGTGAGGACCGCTTGCCCATCGACGGCAATCTGCTGACGGCGATGCTTGCCCCGCGCGCGTGTCTGATGGAGTACGGCCTGAATGACGATGTTACGAACTCTTGGGCGAGTGAGCAGGTGTACTACTCCGCTATCAAGGTGTACCAGATGCTGGGCCAGCCCGGCCGGCTGGGCATACTCCACTTCCCAGGCTTTCACGGCGCCAACGACCCGGAGGTGTGCCTCGATTGGCTGGACATTCAGTTTGGCCGATCGACTCACACCTGGATCAACAGTTTTCTCTTTCCTTGGGACTTTGACAAGTGGCGCGCGAACGCCAAAGAGACGGTGGATCTGAGCCGCTATCCGAAACGCGGGTTGAACGACATTCTCACCGCGCCCGGTGGAGGAATCATCGCTTCGACTGCTGGTTGGGAAAAGAAGTCCGCCGAAGTCCGCAACTCCATCGAATGGATGCTCGGGGACGAGCCGCCGATGATACCGCCGGGCGCTCCCACCGGCCCGAACGCAAGACCAGGGCCGACTGACGGGCAGAACGTGCTTCACCAGGACGTCCCTCCCTCACCACGCTCGGCACAGGCAAGACAAGTGACGCCCGACTTGGTCACAGCGGTCATCCAACAGGGAGCCGCCTCCTACGGTTGGCTGGAACCGCAGAAGAGCCTGACCTCTTCTCGCAGCATCAGCTTCGGATCAGCCAGCGTTGGCAGCGGTCCCGTTCGTGGTAATCCAGCTAACCTCAAGGGTGACCTCTACTATCCCGCCAACACCCCGGCGAACACCAAACTCCCGACCGTGATCTGGCTGCACGGATACAGCTACGCGTACGGCTACATGTGGACCTTTCGCCACGACCTGCATCCCATTCTGGCTCTAGTTCGGGCCGGGTACGCCGTTCTGGCCTACGATCAGAGCGGCTTCGGGAGCCGGATGAGCGAAACCGGACCGTTCTACGACCGTTACCCGCATTGGTCGCGGATGGGCCGGATGGTGGAAGACGCTCGGGCCGCCATTGATGCATTGCAGAAAGACAGTTTGGTCGATGCGCAGCGGATCTATCTGTTCGGCTACTCGATGGGCGGGATGGTGGGCCTGTATACGGCCGCGCTCGACCCGCGGGTTAAGGGAGTGGTCTCGATCTGCGGATTCACACCCATGCGCACCGATACCGCCGATCGGGGTACGGGCGGGGTGGCGCGTTACAGCTATGAACGCGGGCTGGTCCCGCGGCTTGGTTTCTTTATTGGCCATGAAGCCCAGATACCCTACGACTTCCACGAGGTGCTGGGCGCCATCGCGCCGCGGCCGGTGCTGGTGCTGGAGCCGGAGCTTGATCGCGATGCCAACGTCGGCGACGTTGCCGCCGCTGTGGAACAGGCCAAGAAGGTGTACGCACTCTACGGGGCTGCCGGCGCGCTGGCGCTTCATCAGCCCTGGGACTACAACCGGCTTCCCAACGCGCAAGAGGACTGGGCCATCAATTGGATGAGCCAGAATTTGCACTGAAGCTATGAACCATAAGGAGATGATGAGATAAAGACCATGATTGTGATTCTACTGTGTCATAAATCATCGACGCAATGAACAACATAAAGGGGGCTCTCCGCAGGAATTCGTGAAAGTGGCCAAATGCCTGGGATTCTGAGGGTTGTGGGTTTTGGTGCTTGGCATTAGGGGTAACAGACCACAGCACGCAGCGCTCTGTTTTCGACATCGCCGACTGGTGATCCCAGAGGGAGCGGGAGCAATCATACGGGGGCAAGGCTTACCATCATTAGAATCAATGGATTAGGCGCCGGAATGGAGGTTTCATCTGCCCAATGATGGCAACCGCACCGTTCTCGATCCAAGGTCTTCTGAGTTGGCGCGTCTGGAAAAACGAATCGCAGAAACTGGCGGTTCCGGCCGGCCAGCGGCAACAGAATGCTCGGTCACAGAGAACGAAGCGTCGGCCCTTATGGCACTTACCGCAGCGCTGTTTACCGGGCCTTTCGTGAAAGCCCGTTCCGTCGCCGAAGAACGACCGACACCGGAAACAGAACTGCCAACCCCTCCATCATCAATGAATTCGCGGGGTTTCACGAATTCCTGCGGAGAGCCAAATTTCTATGCACGGCACTCGAAGCTCCGGCGGGGCCCTTCTCAGCGCAGGGCCGGCAGCATCACCGGCCCATAGCCCTGGGCGCACGGCGCAATCCGGCGCAACCGATCCATCAGTCGCTCGAACACACCTTTCTCCTCCTCGAACAGACCTTTCTCCTCGTAGTGATCGCTGTAGCTCACCCCAATGCGGCCTGCGTGGCGCCAGATCTTGGCGGCCACGAACAGGAAGCGGAGCCGCGAGGTCGCCAGAGTCGTGCGCCGCGGTTCGGTGGCGTCGGCCTGCGGCTCGTGGTTGAACAGCATCAGCCAGCAGTTCAGGTTGTGTAGGCCAGCATGGCCAACTGGAAGTGGTTACCGTTCACATCAAAGCGCCCGGACGGATGCGCTGCCAGCCCGGCATCGTTGTTGGCTTCTTTGATTAGGTTTTCGGCGCCACCACGCTGGCTGTAGAACCAGACCATGAAGTAGATCGGGTCACTCATGTCGCTCACGAAGACCCGGTATTTGTACTGGCTGGTTTCGAACAACTGGTACTGCTCGGTTTCCTCCGCTTCCACTTCCTCGCGCGCTTTCTCGTAGCGCAGAGCCACGAACCGGTATGGCTTGCTCCATCCGTCCGGCTGGTAACGGAATTCGCACTCCGCGTCGGCATCCGTCTTGGGCGACAGCTTCCACTCGGCCTGGCGCAATTCCTCGACCAGCCGAGACGTTTCTTCGCCGGTGATCTTGACCAACTGGAAAAAGAGGTGACAGAGGTGCCCTAATTCATATCCGGCGAAACCTCTTCCACCGTCTCGGATTTCTTCAGCACATCGCCGATCTCCGTCGCATCGCGAAGCGCAATGATCTGCACATTATCCAGCGGCACATGCTTCTTCGCGACGCGTTAGGCGGCTCTTTGAGGCCATGGTAGGAAGGATCGCCGCCTTGCCTGTGCCGACGGGGTAGACGCATGCGATGGGCGCAGCGAAATCAGGCGACCAAGAGGTCAGGGGCAGCGGGGTGTTTTGGGAATGCTCTGGAAAGGCGCGGCTTGCCGGTTTTGGTTTCCTCGCGGCAGGGCGAATGCGGTGCTCGGTGGAGCCCGAGACGGCTCCCGGAGGGAAAAATGCAACTCGCAGGATCAAAGGAAGGCATCTGGGTGTATACTGAAAGTGTATACTGAACAGGACCAAGGAGTCCAAAATGGAAATCCTGGCCAGTATCTGTTGACCCCAAGGTGCGAAAGCATTGTTTTGCCCGGGGGTCCGCAAAACGCCAAAGCCTCGGGTTCAACTACCTTTAGGGAGAGACCAAGGAGATCTGCATGTCCAAACTACGATCGGCGAGATGGGTAATTGTACTGGCGCTGTTGACGACGGCCGCCGGGCCGAGGCGGGGCGTGGCCTTTCAGGCGTCACAGGCCGCAGCCGGCGGTGGGTCTGCGCCACTCACGGCGGAGCAAGACCACCAGAGATTGATGGATCTTCTGCACATTACGTCCCTCCGGCCCGGTCACGCGAACTACGACGAGTCCAAGGCCAATCCGTATCCCAACCTGCCGGACCCGCTCACGTTGAACAACGGTAAGAAGGTCAAGACGGCCAAGGTGTGGTGGCAGCAGCGCCGTCCCGAGATCGTCGAGTTCTTTGACCGGGAGATTTATGGCCGCGCCCCCAAAAACTTACCCAAGGTGAAGTGGGAAGTGACCGCCACGACCAGCGGAACCAACGGCGATGTGCCGGTCGTCACGAAACAACTGGTGGGCCACGTGGACAACTCCGCGTACCCGCAAATCTCGGTCAACATCCAACTGACGCTGACCACGCCGGCCAACGCGACCGGTCCCGTGCCCGTGATGCTGCTGCTCGGCGGGGGCGCGCCGCCAGCCGGAGGGCCGGCGCCGCCAGCGGGTGCGCGCGGGCCGGGCCGCGGCGAACCGGCGGGACCCAGCGCGCAGCAACTGATTCTGGCGAAGGGCTGGGGCTATGCCAGCTTGGCCGCAACCAGCTTCCAGGCCGACAACGGCGCAGGCTTGCAGCAAGGCATCATCGGCCTGGTGAACAAGGGCCAGCCGCGCAAACTGGACGATTGGGGTACGCTGCGCGCCTGGGCTTGGGGCGCCAGCCGCGCCCTGGATTATTTTGAATCGGACAAAGCCGTGGACGCGCGGCACGTCGGCGTGGAGGGCCACTCGCGCTGGGGCAAGACAGCCGTCGTCGCCATGGCGTACGACCCGCGTTTTGCGATTGTCTACAATAGCTCCTCGGGCGAAGCTGGCACCAAGCTGCACCGCCGCAATTGGGGAGAACTGGTGGAGAACATCGCCGAAACAAAGGAATACTACTGGATGGCCGGCAACTTTCTCAAGTACGCCGGTCCGCTGCACTGGAACGATTTACCCGTGGACTCGCATGAGCTGGTGGCTCTGTGCGCCCCTCGCCCTGTGTTCAGCGGCGTCGGGGCTGTCGGGGATAGAGCGGCGGACCCCAAGGGCATGTTCCTGGCTGCGGCTGACGCCGGCCCGGTGTACAAGCTCCTGGGCGGGAAAGAAATGGGGACCGCAGAGTTCCCGCCGGTGGAAACGGCCCTTATCGACGGCGACGTAGCCTTCCGCCAACATGCCGGCGGCCACACCGACTTACCGAACTGGCCGACGTTCCTGGCGTTTGCCGACCGCTACATGAAGGCTCCGCGTAATTTGAACGCACACCGCTAACGGCTTACAAACGCCGGGTCACGGTCAGCGACCTGTGCTACATTCACATTTAACACGAAGGAGGATTTCAGCAATGAGGTGTGTCTTCTTGATTTTGGCCACGGCAGTATGTGCATTCGCCGCCGATCTGCCGGCCTCGGTGTGCGACGTGACCGTAAATGGCGCGAAAGGCGGTGGCGTTGTCCTGGACACTGCCGCGATCCAGAAAGCGATCGATGCTTGCGCCGCCGGCGGCGGCGGGGTGGTCTGGTTTCCGACGGGCAATTTCCTGAGCGGCACGATCGTGCTCAAGAGCAACGTCACGCTTCACCTTTCCCCGGGCGCCACCCTCTGGGGCAGCAAGAAGATCGAAGACTATAACCCGAATCACTTGATTTACGCCAAGGATGCTGAAAACATCGCGATCGAGGGCGGGGGTGTGATCGACGGCAACGGCCTGTCCTATTTCGACACGAACTCTCAGTTCAGTCCGGAGCAGTGGTTTCTCTTCAAGTACAACTCAAAGGAGAGGCCGAGCCCGCTGATCGAACTCGTCACCTGCCATAACGTCCGCGTCCAGGATCTGTCCCTCCGCAACTCCCCGGGGTGGACCATCCACCCGCTGGGGTCCGACGGCGTCAAGATCCATGCCATCTCCATCGTCAATCATAGGCAAGGGCCGAGCACCGACGGCATTGACGTGGATTCCAGCCGGAATGTGCAGATTTCGGATTCCTACATCGAGGCGGGCGACGATTGCATCGTAATCAAGACCACGGGGCGGCTAGGTGGCAAGACGATGCCGTCGGAGAACATCACCGTCACGAACTGCGTCTTGGGCAGCACCTGGAACAACGTCAAGCTGGGGACGGAGAGCCTCGGCGACTTCAAGAACATATCGGTAAGCAACTGCGTCATGTTCCGCATCGCCGGGAGTTTGCGGCCTCCCATGGCCGGCCTGGCCATTGAGATGGTAGACGGCGCCACGCTGGACGGGCTGGTGGCGTCCAACCTGACCATGCGCGATGTGAGCGCGCCCATCTTCGTCCGGCTTGGCAACCGGGGACGGGGCACGCAGACGCCGGTCCCGGGGACGTTACAGAATGTCTCCATCTCGAACGTGGTGGCCACCGGCGCGATTCACACCAACGCCGTCACCGGGTAATCCCTCAGTCTTGGGGACGGGGTTGAGTCTGGGCACACGGGTGCGTCTGCGCGGGTGTGCGCGACGGTTGGTCGTGGATGTTGGGTGGCGCCATCCGCTTCAACTGGTATCGAGCAGCAAGGCGGCGGGATCTTGGGTAGGGTCGGCCGCGAGTTGGTCGAGCACCGACTTGAAGCGCGCCTCCGGGTCGGCGATCCGCTTGGCCAGCGTGTGGACCACGCTCATCAGGATCTCGCGCGTTTTCGCGCCGGCATCGGACTGCGACCCGAAGCTCACCTTGCGCGCGATCACCGTCGGGCGTAGTTCACGCTCGGCCCGGTTGTTGTCGGCCGGCACCGCCCGGTTTTCCACCCAGTGATACAGACGATGGGCGTTGTCGCGAAAGATGCCTTGAATCTGGCGGACCCCCAAGTGTTGGGCGGGTTGTTCCACCAGATCCTCGATCTGTTGCCGCAACAGGCGCGCCTGATCGTAATAGTCGGCGTCCGCAAGCGGCCGCCCGCGCAAGTGCATGGCTTCGGCCAGCAGCGGAATCAACGTGGAGGTGAAGGCCGTCACCTCGGTCTCGCCGGGGAACTCCTTGGCCTCCTTGGGTATCTGCGCCGAACGCGTCGCGCGGAACAGAAACAGGCTCACCGTCGCGCTGGCGAACAGCCACGCGTAGCCCGAGTGGCCATCCGTGCGCCAGCCGGTCTCATCGGCGTGCCGCACCGGGGCTTGGCGATAGTCCTCGACCAGTTTCCCCATCACGCCCCGAAACAAGGCCGCCATGCGGTGCAGGATGTCGACGACCGCGCCCAAGCTGATGCCCGGTTGATCGCACAACCGCCCCATCGGAACCCCTTGCCGGTGATGCGGGAAGACCACCTGGGTGACCAATTGATTGCCGTACAGACTCTTGGGCAACACCTCCGGTGCACGCGCCTGCACCGTCTTGCCGCAACGCGGGCAGCGCGCCCGCTCCAACTGATAGAGAATCGGTTCGGCGCGCAACGGCTGGCTGTCGATGACCGGGCGGTCGCGGTACTCCTTGTGCTCCAACACTCCGCCGCAGTACGGACACGCCGGCTCCACGGCTATCGTTTCGATGCGCTCGGCGGCGGTGTCCTCCACCGCCTGACGCCCGTGGCCGGCATGGCCCGGCTGGGCGCCGCCGGGCTGGCTGCGCTGCTCTTCGGCCGTGTTGGCCTTCACCGGAATTTTCGCCGAGGGGGTCGAGGAACCGAATGGTCCGGCTTCGGCCTTGCGCTCCAGCCGGTGCACTTTCTCCCGCAGGCTTTGGATCTCCTGCTGCAGCCGGTCGATGGTGCGCTGTTTCTCCCGACAGCTTTGGCACAGGTTGAGATTCACCCCCACCAGCTCGCCTCTTCTTCTGGTTCCTTCCAAACCGGCGCCGTGCCGCTCCGCAACCGCTCGGCCACGTGGCGGCACAGCGGGTATACGTACAGATCTTTCACCGCCTCGCCATGGGCCGCATGCTTGCGGTCCATGCGCCCGCGTCCGGTGGTTTGTCCCAACTGGATCCAGTTCGCCGCCCGGTAGCAGGTCCCGCGGAATCGTTCCCCATCCACCAGCGTTTCCAGAAGCAGCGGCCGATAGCCGTACAGCTTCTCCCAGTCCGCCGGCAACTGCCGCGCGCAGGCGGCCAGGATCTTGCTGGCCAGCCCTTTCACCCGCACCCAGGGCAGGATGAGAAAGCGGCTGTTGTTGACGATCAGTTGGAGATGGCGCGTCCGTTCGTCGTCGTTCCAGCCGATCCACTGGTCGCGCGCGGCCATCTTCCAGGCCGGCGAGGACCACAACAGGCACGCCAGCACCTGGCCGGGCACCCGCTCGTTGTGCACCAGGTAGCGCAGGTTGGCGCCGAACGGCACCCGATAGCCCAGGTAGTGATGCAGGTCGAGAAGTTCTTTGAACAGCGCGTGATTTCCGCTGTGGTCCGCCTGCCCCCCGCGCACCACCTCCAGACGCAAGGGCGCAAACTCGCCGGCTGAGCCGCAAATCTGGGCTGGCGGTTCGCCGCGCGCCGTGCGCGCCACCCGCCGCGGCCCGGGTGCGCCGCGGCCCCGCCGCTCGGGCAACAGCAGCAGGCCCTGCCCGGCCAAGTGCTCGATCAGCCGCCAGCATTCCAGGTTCTTCAGCCCGCCGCTGGGCCGCTTCCACTCCAGCAGTTCACACGCTGTGCGCGCAATCTCGGTAATGCCCAAGCCGGCAAAATCGAAGGTGATCCGACAGATCAGTTTCAAATCGGCGGAGGAGAACTCACGGCCGGCAAAGGTCAGTGGCGGCAGGGCTGGTTTGCTCATCGGCACTGGTTCGGACTCCCAGATTAGAGTACCGAACCTGTCGCCAAATGTCCAGCGAAATCTTCACACTCGTCCCCGAGACTGAGGGATTACCAGGCCAGCAAGATTTCCCTTGACAGGACCGGCCTTCTCATGGAAGACCTACGGCATTGCCGCGCCGGTCTACGGTGGAGGGATTTGGATGTGGCCGTTCTTGAGGCCGGCCCCGATCCATTCCAGAAATTCGCTCTTTGTGCCCCGGATCGCCACTGGGGCACAATTCAGGCCGGACAATGGCCGGACACGACCGGCTTTTTGGAGGCGAATACGGAACCACTCGCTCCAGTCCGAAAGCAGGGGCAAGCCGTGGAGATTTGTGACGGCCCGAAGAATCAGATCGGGAGAATCGCTTTTGACGATGATGCGAGCCTGGTCACCTTCAGCACGGAACTGCGTGGAGACGACTACCAGGTGTCGAACTGGACGCTTCCGTCCGGGTATGTTCAGCGTCCCGCGATACACCGTGGGGCGCTCGCCAAACTGGACCATATACGGTTTCAGATCCTGGCCGCCGACCCGTATCGCTTCCTCTCCGAGGATTGCTGCCCAGAGAGCCGCGACCTCGACGTTGGTACCGAACGCCGAAAGCAGGTGCCCGACCGAAGGTGCGGTTCTCTCTGCCCTTTCCCCGATGAAACAGTCAGCGGTGAGCCGGACGCGGGTCGTCGTGTCCCTCAGCTTCTTTTCAAACTCCGCAAAACCAAAACGCTCGTGAGCATTCTTCATTCGATCAGCGCCGTTTCTCCATTCGCAAACGCGATGGCCAGTTCGTGGACGAACTGTTCGCGCTCACGGATGATGGTCTTTTCGTCTTCGCTGTCCTCGGTTCTGATGACCCGCTTTTTGGTTTTCCAGGCGGCGACGTGGAGACGGTCACCAGACCCAAATCGTCCATTCAAGAGGCCGGCTGTCGAGAGGAGGCCAATGTGCCCCTTGTGCAAAGGAGTCAAAGGTTGTGTCGTGATGGAAATAGGCTGAGGATCGAGTAACTGCGCAACCTGCCGGTACGCCGGAGACGTGGGCAACAGGTCCTCGATGGCATCGAAGGGCAAGCCAGCGTAGGAAACTTCGGCAGGACCGGTCGGTGGAACGCGCAGTTCGACTCGCCTCTCCGACAAGATCGGCAGCCTCTCATACTGCCGTGCTGTGGATACCAAACGGTTCCGGCAGAATGAGATTTCCGAATCGCGAACGCGGTCCCGCTCTCGCCGGGAGCGTGCAATGGCGAACACAACAATCTGTTCGTACAGCACACACTCGGGGGATTCCAGCCGGAATACTTCGACGTCCCGGAAGTGCGAGGCAAGAACCTGGGCACACCCCGCCAGTTGCTGTGCCGGCAAGACGTAGATGAGCACGCCGCCAGGGACAAGCCAGCGGGCGAAGTGGGAGAGGAACAGCACTTCAAAGCGCTGGTTGCCCGACTCCCCAAACTCTGCGTCGAAGGGCGGATTGGCGTAAATCAATCCGAACGATTCCACGCGCGCGTGCGCACTCAAGGCATCGCCCTGGATGACACGGTCCAGAACTTTCGCGGCAGCGTCTGCGCGGTAGGAATCCAACTCGATCCCATACCTGACGGCTTTCGAGGCCCCTGTAATCACTGCCATGGCCCGGCCTTCGCCGGCGCAAGGGTCCAGTGCAGAGAATGGTTGGTTGGGAAATGTGAGGCAAGTTCGAATCAATTCCGCTTCCCGATCCGGAAGCGGGTAGTAATTACAGCGGGCCTTTGCGGCGAGCCTAGCCATTGAAGAAAGCTCCTTTTCGTTGCCTATCGGTTGTTGTGTTTTTCCATAGAGCCGATGGCTCGGGATGCCGGCCGGCTGGCTCACAACGGCGCGCTTGATTGAATGCCGACCGAGCGCAGCGAAGCCGCGATCAATTCAAGAGATCGCTTGTGAATCTGTGAGACGCGGCTCTCGTTGATCCCAAAGCGATTCCCGATTTCGCGCATGGTCAGTTCCTGGCGGTAATAGAGTTCAATGATGCTTCGTGACCTATGCGGCAGGGCGGTCATCGCGCTAACCAGTAGTTCCTGGAGGCGGGAGCTCGCGCTTAATCGGTCTGGCTGGTGGCGCGGATCTGCCATTGCCTCACTGCGAATGGCTACTTCTGTCGCACTCCTCTGGTGCTGGTAGCCCAAAGCGTTCACGTCGGTCAGCACCTTTCGTACTCGCTTGAGATCGATCCCCAGCCTCGCCGCGACCTCAACGTCAGTTGGGGTCCGCCCAAGCTCTGCCGCAAGCGCTCGCGTGACCGCTTCGATTTCCTTCTGGCGCTTCCGGAGACCGCGCGAGGCCCAGTCCGTATTGCGTAGGCTGTCCAGTATGGCCCCTCGGATTCGGTATTTCGCGTAAGTCTCGAACAGGACCTTCTTCCCGGTGTCGTACTTACGGGTTGCGTCAAGAAGACCCAGAGCGCCAGCTTGGACCAGGTCGTCCAGGTCCACATGCACCGGAAGGTTCCTTCGGATTCCCGCGGCGATCGCTTTTACAAGTGGCATGTGCTTCATCACCAATTGATCCGGCTCCAGTTCCTGCCTTACATTCCGGCACTTGGATACACTCCGACTTTCCATGGTTGTCTCCCGATTGAGGCGCGCGGGGAAGTGCGAGTCGATTATGCGGCTGCAGAAGTCGCGCAGGCGCCCCATGTCGCTATCCGTTTCGGTTCAATTACTTGCAAGACGGCCCGCCGAAACGGGTCGAGTTCAGCATTCAGGGCGGATGACCCCTTTTTTTGCGCATCCTCAATCTGCATTTAGACTTGAAGCAGACGACGAGGAGGAGTCTGCCCGACATGTCGTGCTCCGAATGCGGATTCAGATTTGATCCGGACAATGAATCTCAGGTGGTCTGTCCTGGTTGCGGCGCCGGTCCGGCTAGTTCACTCGCGGACGATGGTTCCGAACTCGCCGCCGCATTCGAAGACGGCGAAGCGTTCGCGGAAGCGCCGGTGATTCTGAGCGAGGTGCTCGGGTGGAATGCGCCCATCGAATCGGAAATCGACTACGTTCCGGATCCCGAACTGGACCTCGCAATTGCCGACAGCGAAGCCTTGAGGGAAGCGCTGACGGAAGGTCCCATTCTGGTCGCCGGGAATACGCTGATCAATTGAGGCTCGTCTGTGCCCGAAGTAGACGTCAAGGCTGCAATCCGCCCTCGCCAAGCCGGGCAGGTGTTGCGCATTCGCGGTCTCCGACTGGACGGTCCGTCAGTCCAATGCGCGACTGACCGTGAGGAAATCCTGATGCCGCGGATATTGCCCCAAGGGGCTGGTGTGCTTAGGCTGCGTCCATGCGCAACCGAAGAAAAGTGCGGCGCCGATCTTTCGACGAATGCTGGCGAGCCATGAGCGGGAGCTTGCAGCCGCCAAAGGAAGGCAAGAGCCCGCCGACCAGGTGGCCGCCAGAGAACTCGAAGTAGCCCGCATCCGTGGCGCCTTGATTCGCGCCGAAGAACTGTCCGGCGATGTCGCAGCCGCCATCGAGGCAAGCTGTTTGCCGTCGGGATGATGTTCCTGGATTCAGTGAAAACATGGAAACGGGAATCAAAAACCAGATCACAACGGAGGTAACCGTCCGTCAGGCGCAAGTTCTTCGGCTCCAGCCGGAACCGGGCAAAACCGTCTGCATCCTAAGTGGGGCCGACCCTGTCCTGGTGTCCGAATCCTTGGGTGCTCGTATCCGTCCCGGAGATCAAATCGGCTTCGTGATGGAAACTGATTCGGCGGACGCCAGTGGCGAAATCTACATTCGCAGGGCCACTCCTTCCGCACGCAACCAGGACATCTATCAGGCTCGCATCAGTTGCGCGGGCCAACCCAAACCCGACAGCCGTGGCCAACAGTATGTGCGCGCCGAAGTGACGCAGGGACGGCTTGGCATCTCGGGTCTGCATATGCCTTGCGGGGTGCTCCGTGACTACTTTTACGTCGCCGACCGCCGTCATACCTGGGATCGGCAAGCGCGTCTATACGAGATTCTGCGGACGTCTCCGAGCGCGTCACCGACCGAACTGCGCCTGGCTTTTAGACTTCGCCAAGTGGAACTCAACGCCGAAACTGCTCCTAAAGCCGACCTCTCCGCCCTGGAGCGGGCTTTTAACATTCTGGCGCAGCCGGACCTGCGGGCCTGCTACAACCAGTTGTTGAACGATCCGGAGGGCCAAGTGGTGTTCCCGTATGGCGGCGTCGGCTCGATTCTCGCGAACGGGCAGAGATCGCGCGACGGTCAAACCTTCTTTGCCAGTCGCATCCTGTCCTTTCGCCCCGAGGTCCAACAGCGGCGTTTCCGCGCACCCCTGCGCAAGGTGGATTTCTATCACGACCACGCTGTCTACCGCGATGGCCGTCGCAGACTGGAGATTGGTCTCGACCAGTCGGCGATGCCGATCGTTTGGGACGCCACATGGAACCAGTGGAGACACCTGCTTGGCGCCAAGATGGAGATCCAGGCCAGCTTCGTGGCGAATGCTAAGTACCAATGTCGCGGTGGCCAATGGCATGTGCTCAACTGGGAGACCGCGCTCCCAAGCCGCATTGAGGTGAAACTACCGGCCGATCTCGCTGAGCAGGTGGACACGGCGCGCAAGATGTATCATCGCTTCGGCCAGTTCTCGGATGCCCTGGAACAGGTTCGCGCGCGCATCGACAGGGAACCTGTTGAAAGGAAGGAACTGCGACGCCTCTGTTGGGACCTCCACATCCCCGGCGACTTCGATGTGGCTCAAATCAACTGGCGCCCGGACTACGATGCCTTCTTCTACCGGCACCTCTGCCGGAAGGCGCGGCGGCTGTACCTGTTCCGCGGGGAGTATATCTTGGAACTCCCGATGGCCATTGCTGTCGAGACGCCACAACTGGGGAACGCGACGTATGTTTTCGCGAGGCCTCCGAACATTGAGACTTTCCTTGCAGACTATACCCGGATCACCAAAGGGGATATCCGCCAAAATCGTGACAACGCGGCAGAGAAACTTGGATTTTTGGGGCGCATTGTGCACGGGCCAAATCCCCGCGCCTGGGTCAAAGAGCTGGATCGCCGGTGCGGTGAAGCTGTAGACTGATCGCGCAACCGTATCGCCGTCGGCAGTAGACTGGGTTGGTCGCTGCCGCCCCTGAAAACACTTCTGGCACACGGACTATTCAGTACCGGCCTGGTTGATTACGCAGGGATCGTTGCTGATACGAGGCCGTGCCAGAGGCCCGTTCTAAAGTGGACCCCATTGTCAAGACCATTTTTTGCCCGCAATAAGCTAATGCCGACGGGGTCAGGGTTTTGAGTTTGGGCGGCAGGTTGAGGCCACCCGTGGTTTCGGCTCGCTACTCCTTCCCTTCGCTTTCTTCTCAGCAGATTTGGTTGGAAGGTCGGGGTGGTGTCAAGGGCGCGCGGTTTTTGCGCGGCGTAGCGGACCCTTGACACCACCCCAACCTTCCATAGAATGTCCCTGGAAAGCGAAGGGAAGAAGACGCCGGAAAGCTGGTGTACCCGGCCATCGGGTTTCATGTTCGCCCCCGGTAGATCGCCGCCGGCGTCCAGTAATCGAGGCTTTGGTGCAAGCGCTCGTGGTTGTAGAACTGGAAGTAGCGCTCGATACTCGTGCCTGCCTCCGCCACCGATGCGTATTCCTTCAGGTACACCTCCTCGTATTTCAGCGAGCGCCACAACCGCTCGACGAAGATGTTGTCCATGCAGCGGCCCCGCCCGTCCATGCTGATCGCGATCTGGCGCCCCGCCAATTCCCCAGTGAACGTCTCGCTGGTGAACTGCGACCCCTGGTCGCTATTGAAGATCTCCGGCCGTCCTCGCCGCAACGCCCGCTTCAACGCTTCCACGCAAAACTTCACCTCCATCGTCAGCGACAGCGACCAGCTCAGTACGAACCGGCTGAACCAGTCCATTACCGCAACCAGATACAGGAAACCCCGCGCCATCCGGATGTACGTGATATCTGTGCCCCACACCTGGTTGACGCGCTCCACGGTCGTGTCTCTCAACAGGTACGGGTAGATCCGATGGCCTTCCCCCGCCTGGCTCAGCTTCGGCTTCGGGTAAACGGCTTCGATGCCCATCAGGTCCATCAGCCGCGAGACACGCTTGCGATTCACTTCATGCCCTTGGGTCACCAGCCACTCCGTCATTTTCCGGCTCCCATAGAACGGAGTCCGGGTGTACTGCTCATCCAGCAGTCGCATCAGCAGCAGGTTCTCCTCGCTCTCGCCCACCGGCTCGTAGTACAACCCGGAGCGGTTGACGCCCAACAGCTCGCATTGCCGCCGCACACTGATCTCCAGGTGGCCGCGATCCACCAGCGGCCGCATCTCCTCAATCGAGCATGCCGACTTTTTTTTTGAGCCAGTCCAATTCCACCTTCAACCGCCCGATCTCTTCATACAGCGCGTCGCTGTCCGCTTCGCCGCTTCGCCCCTTGCGCGTCCGCCCGTCCACAAAAAGCTCGGGCAATTGCTCCAGGGCCGACTTCCTCCACTTGGCAATCTGGATCGGATGCACCTTGAACTGCGATCCCAACTGACTGAGCGTTTTCTCGCCGCGGATCGCCTCGACAGCTACCCGCGCTTTGAACCTCGGGCTGTACTGTTTTCTCGTCGTCGTCATCGACTTCTCCTTGTCAACGACTCCGCCGAAATCTTAGCTTATTCCGTGGTCTGAAATCCTGGGTCCACTATATTCATGCGGCTTCGGTACCAAACCGCCTCGGGGTTGACACCGGCAGTGTCAGAGAGATCCGATGGTACGGGACTCGCGGGGCAACTGATCCCCGCACCCCCCGGATAAGATGCACGAAGCCGTAACGCTCCATGGTTTTCAGCGTCCGGGACAGGTTCGATTTCTTTCGCCCGGTTAGTTCCGCCAGTCGCGCAAGCGATTCGGGGGCGGATTCGGCGATGACCCCAAGCAGGGCACGGTTGCGGTCGGATAAGACCCTGGCGAAGCTCTCAGCCGAGGTGAACCACACTTTCGGCTCGTCGGCCGCCGGCCGGTACTCACCTCGAGCGATCGCCACCGTCCGAGCTTTCATCTGCTCGTAACTGGCAATCCCCACGCGCAGCGTCCTCATTAGATGACTCCCTTCTCTTTCAAGAGTTTATCCACCTCGGTCCAAAAGTCCACCAGAAGCGTGGCCGCGTCTTTGAACCGATAAGGTCGAACGGTCTCCATCCGGTGCTTGTGGTCAAGAGGACCCCGGCTCTTGCCCCCAGGCCCATGCGATTCCCGGACGGAATGAGCGTTGTCAAATCCAATCAGCCGGTGGCCACCCGGGCCGTGCAGCGTCAACGAGTAGTTCAGCCCATGCGGCCGCTCGGCGGAACAAGCGACACGGCTGACCGAGAACCGAACCCAGTACTGGCCCTTCGCATCGACAACAAATACCTGGCTGTCAAGATCCAGCAGCACGTCTGCGCCAGGATCCCGATCGTGCCCTTTCATCGACCTAAGGTTATCATCTATTGATAACCATTGCAACCGACAACGTTCGGTGTCGCTGTGCGGCGCAGGGGTTTGGCGGCCAACTCCAGTCGGGCTACGCCCTCCCTCCGTCGGCCGCCAAACCCCCAAACCCGACCATCATCCGCAACGTCAACGGCCACCTCGCAAAAAAACCGGGCACAAATCCCGAATTCCCGAGATAAGACTGCCGCGCCGCGATCGTCGCCGAAGTCCCTCAACTGGGGCACGCCACCTACATCTTTGCCAAGGCCGGCGATGTCCGCGAATTCGTGAACAAGTACGCCACAACCTGCAGAGACGACATCCGGAAGAACCGGGGCAACGTGGCACAACAACTGGGCTTCATCGCGCGTGTAATGCACGGCAGTAATCCGCGACGATGGGATCGTGATTTGCGCGCACGGATCGGCGAAGCGGCGGACTACTCTCTTTCGATTCCAGGATGATGCCGGACGGTTAGCCCTTCGTACCGATCGCCTTCGTGAAGGTGTAGACGAGGGCGCCGTCCACTGCCTCCGGTCCTGTGAGCGCTGCCGTGGTAATTTCTGGATAGCTGGCAGCATACAAGGACCGGACGCTTTCCACGTCGAGGTCCGGCGCCGGGTCAGGCAGTATAAGCCCAGCGTATCTGAAGCTGCGGGTCATTTTGCGGATGGTCATGTACCACTCCTTCTTTCTTCGTTTTCCTATAGTCCGGGCAGTCGCGCCGCCGTAGTCTCGACTTCCGGGTCCGATTCGTCCACCGGTTCTGCTACCTCTGCTTGAGGCGCCCCAATCGCCTCCCTGTCAGGTGACGCTGCCGGTTTCTGCTGCGACTCTCCTGAAACCGGCGCAGTCCCGTGCGAATCGAACAGGCTCGGTGTTTCCGCGGTGCCCGTCTTGGTCCCGAATACCGGCTTACCGTCCTTGACCACCGGCCCCGGTTTCGTCTCAGTGGTCGTTGAGGAAGGCTTGGAAATGTATCCCTTTCGCTTGTTCTCGATCTCCTTCTTCTTTTCCGCCTCAACCGTCTTGACCGCAGTGGCGTGGGCGGCTTCGATCTCGGCAAGGTTGGATCCGAGCTTCACAAATGCGTCGGTGAACCCCACGAGTTGGCCGGCGAATTCCCGGTCCAGCTCGTCCGGCGCACCAGTAACGGTCAGCGGCGTTGTCATAGCGTCATCGCCAGAATCGCTGTCCTTTAAGCGCTTCGGAATAACGTTTACACGGATGGCGTTGTCACCCACAAGAGCGAGGGTGAGCATTACCGGCCGGTTTCTGAGGATCGGCAATAGTTCAGCAAACATGTTTCTCCTTTTGAATTGAGCGGAATCCGCTGGTGGCGAGGCCCGTCTATCTATTGATCGGCGGGCGCCAGGCTCCGCGGTCTGCGGGTCAAATACGCTTGTTCCTTTTTAGCCTGGAGTCGCAATCGCACCCATGTGGCCGGGTCCACCGGCAATGGTGTCACGCGCCCCGTCGCCAGATTCACGAACCCTCCGTGATAAGCGATGCGCCCGTGCCGGAATAGCCGAGCCAACAGCGCCAGTACATGATTGGCAATAGTGCTGTTAATGTACGGCTCTTGGAGCGAAATTGCCTCCGCTGCGCTGCACGCCGGCAGCCGGTCCCTCCTGTCGGCCTGCGCGTGGACGATGGAGGGAAAGAGTTCGTGAGCACACGGCAGCCGTTTGGCGCGATCCTTGCGGTCCTTCCGAAGCGGCTGGCCCAGCACGAACTGGCCGCAATCGGCTAAATTGCCAGCATCCAACCAGTAGAGAAATCGCCGCGATTTCAGGCTTACCACGCGGGCGATCGCAGCCCGAGCAGCGCGGGTGTCAACACAGGAGATCAGGAAGTCGGAATCGGGCACGTCCGCCCCGCAACGAACGAAGTGCGGCACGGCCTCCCAGTCGAGGCCCCAGAACATGTTCAACCGGTTAGTCAGGACCACAGCCTTGTACAGCCCGATCTCCGAGCGGCTGAATGGCTGCCGCACGCAGTTCGTTTCGGTGATCCGGTCGCCATCGACCAGGAATACCCGCAGCCCATACGGATGCCCCGTGGCCAACAGCGCCTGATGCAAATACGGCAGTCCCGCGGCGATCTGCGACCCGGTGCCGCCACACCCGACGATCGTGATCACGATGCGGCGGTTCCGCCAATTCGCCAGGGGCAAATGTTCGGTCAGCTTCTGCACAGCCACTCCTCCAACGTCCCAGCCGGGATCAGCCACTGCACCGGGAACGCTTCCCGTCCCGCCAAGTCACGCCAGAGCCCGAGATGGCCTTCGGGATGGCTTGTGATCTTGACGTTTCCAGCGTGCGTGAATTCGCTTTGGAAGAAGCCCTCAACCCACTCCCCCAGGCCGGCCAGCCCGGCCGAGCGCGGTGTGACCATTGAGCCAAGACAGACTTCCCCGGCCTGGTTGACGTTCCAGTAGGGCGCAATCGCAATGGCGCTCCGCGGCCGCGGCCGGCGGTCTTCCAGTAAGGCGCGCACGCTGAACCTGTGCTCGCCATCAACCACAAATACCAGCGGCGGATGCGGGTAGAATTTTCCATTCAGCGTTTTGCCGTCCGAAGTCTCCGAAAAGAACATCGGCCGGACGGTGGCCGGGACCCACCACGCTGTCACCTCCGGCGTTCGCATCACGACCGTCTCCGGCAGGATCTCCGGCGCCATCCCGAGGCCCAGCCCACGGGCCATCGTGCGCAGAAATTCGACGCTGATCGGCCTGCCCGCATCGAGGTAGGGCGCGCCGCCTTCCGGATCGCGGTACGGCTCGTGTACGGACGCAAATGCGATCCTTTTGGCTCCGCCGTACAGCAGGATCGCGGCTTTTAGCTGAACCGCTTCGGCATCGCCGAAATGAGCGTCGAACCTCATGCTTGCTCCTCCAGGACATCGCAGCCGGGCAGAAGCGCCAGGAGTTCGCCCAGCGCTTCCATCATGCGTAAGAAGTGGCGCAAATCTTCAAATCCGTTGACGATCGATTCGCGGTCGTTGGGACTGAAAGCTATTGCGAAGGCTGGACCCTGCTGTTCACCGCCGTTCATCCAATCCTCTTCGTCATTTTGGAACGCCTGGCAGACCAAGTCCTGCTCGTGAAATGCCAGGATTGTGAGTGGAACCGAGAAACTGCCGTTGGGATAGTATTCGTCCCACACATCGCAGTACGGACGTTTGCGTTCACGAACTTTCGAGAGAGCCTGGAGCCGCCGGGCGGCCTCCAGAATCCGGCGTGCCCGCGACCCCGTTTTCAGGGACTCAATGACCGGCCCGATTCTGGGCAGCGGTAGTGGCTTAAACCGCTTCGCCAGCCACGGCCCTTTTGCATCCGCGATGCTCTGTGGCTTCTCCAGACCCTCCTCACCGTTCTCCTTGGCCTCTGCGTACGATTCCATGCTCCACTTGTAGAAAGTCTCGCAAGCGGACTCGTCGTAGCAGAGGATCCAGGACGCCATGCCTTCGAGCAGCATCCAATAGAAGGTTGCCGGCAGCCGGGGATGCGCCTTCCCAAGCAGTTCAAGCGTGGGGCGCAGGTAGACAATCGAAATGTGAGTGGCTTCAACCGCCAGAAACACCCGACCCGGATCTTCGTATTCCTTCTCGTGCCAGCTCGAGATGTAGGGGCTGGTCCCGAAGAGGATGTCGGTGTGGGCGACCGCATCAATCGCCCTGCGGTTGAAGGCGGCGGTGTGCTCCACGGTTCGGAGCATGAACGCGACCGGATCGCCCTTCGACCGCTCCCAATCCTCGGGCCGTCCTACTCCAGCCAGCAGCAGGTTACGCGCTAATTCGAATGCCCCCGAATGCGTGTTGGACGGCAGGAAAGGTTCCAGGCACCCAACCGCCAGCCGTGGGACGGGCAATGCCGGCCCGGATGCCATCAATCTGGCGGCACACTCGCGGGCGGCGGCGCGAGAGAGGCGGATCGGCGCCGGTCGGCGTACAGATGGTCGCGCTTGCGAAGATGTTCGTAGGCCTCGGCCAGAAGCCTGACGGCCTGCTGTGTATCGCGGCATGAGGTCTCCTGTTGGGCCATCGGTGGCATGTGAAGCCCGCCGTTGGACCTTTTGATGTCTGCCAGCGCTTCCTCCACCGTCATTACTATCGCCCTCCCTGCTCCGTGGCACGTGGGCCGGACCCCATCCGCAGTGAAAATCAGCCGCTGCCCTGGCAGCCCTACCTGCTCTGCCGTCGATGTGTCGGCTGATGCCCCGTGGCCCGGCCCGACGGGGCTGACCCCAGATGTGTACAGATCGGGATTCAAGCCACTTCTAGCGGCCAGTGCATTCGTCACACGGTCGCCGGCGCGTCCGTGGTTCCTGAGCGTTTTGGGGTTGGGAAATAGCCCTCGCCGCCGGCTGCCAACGGGCTCTTTTCCATGAGCCTAGCGCTCTTATCGGGAGTAACATAGCAAGAGGTGTAGTCGGAAGTCGGCTCATAAGGGTCTTTGATAATAGACAGGAGTTTTATGGCGTCATCGATAAACTTCCGCTCCATTAAGCTGACTTCTCTCCTCATCCTCTTCTGTGTGAACACCTGGGCTGCAGCCGCTCCGCTCATTAGTTACGTTACCTATCTAGGCGGGTCGTATGCTGAGACCGTGGCCGGGATGGCGGTGGATTCCACAGGTTCCGCTTATGTTGCCGGCACCACCTCATCGCCGGATTTTCCACTCACGTCCACCAGCCTCGGTACGCCCGCTACAAACAGCGGGTGCGCCTTTGTTACCAAATTCAATCCGTCTGGCACTGCCATCGAGTTTTCGGTTTGTCTTTCCGCGTCGCGTGCTACCGCCTTCGCGCTCGATGCAAGTGGAAACATATATCTCGCGGTCCAGAGGTTCGCTGACCCATCCCTGGTTTCCTTTGCCGTGGTTAAGCTTGACCCCACCGCGCAAAGCGTTGTCTATACTACGGCGATCGGCCAAGCCGCGGAATCCATGGCGGTAGATGCGGCGGGCAACATTTATGTAGCTGGTGCCGCCGGGCCGGGTCTTGCTACGACTCCCGGGGCCTACCAAACCCAGTACCACGGAGGGCAATGCCCAAGCGGCAATTCGCATTCGACTGTGCCGTGTCCAAACGCATTCGTCACGAAGCTGTCGGCTTCAGGGAGTTTGGTGTGGACCAGTTACCTGGGCGGCTCGGGTCCGGATGATGCACATGCCATCGCCGTCGATGGCGCGGGGAATGTATGGGTGGCGGGCGAAACTGTTTCGCCAAATTTCCCGACTACTGCGGGCGCGATCTCGCGTACGTTCCATGGTGAAACAGACCTAGGGCCTCTGCGCTATGGCGATGCGTTCGCTGCCAAACTCGATGCCAGCGGCAGCCATCTACTCTATTCCACCTACTTGGGCGGCACCGGACCTGACGGCGCGTTGGGTATTGCAATCGATGGAACCGGTGCGGTATACGTCGCTGGGGGGACACAATCGGCCGATTTCCCCACCACGGCGGGCGCGCTCGCGACGACCTACAGCGGCGACAAGTCAAATCAGCCGCCGAGCCTCACCGGCAACGGATTTGTTACCAAGCTCGATACTTCCGGGCATCTTACTTACTCGACATTTACGGGCCTTGCGAACGGCTACCCGACGCCGATTGCCGTGGATGCCGCCGGGCAGGCATACGTAAGCGTGGCCAGTGTCGCTTCGTCGTCCCTCGTCCAGCGGACCTGTCCGGCGCAATCGAATCCCGCCGCTATCGTCATTAACTCCACTGGTTCCGCGGTAACGGCGACTTCGCCCATCCCTGGCGCCTATCTTGCTCTGGACGGCAAGGGTGGACTCTATTCCGCGGGACTGACATATGCACTCGTATTCTTCTCGAATCCGCATGCCTTCCAAACCGAGTACGGCGGCGGGGATTCCGACGCGTTCGCCGCGAAGGTCGACTTTTCACAGCCCGCTGGACCTTCACTGGGTTCGGTGTTGAACGCCGCCAGTTTGCTTTCGGGCTACGGTTCGCCTTTTGCGACAGGCGCGGGAGCGGTAGCTCCGGGCGAGATCGTTACTATGTTTGGTAACGGTTTCGGATCATCCAAACCAACGGTGAACTTCGGCCAATTCACAGCGACAGTTCTATATGCATCCGACTGCCAAATCAATGCGGTCGTTCCGTTTGAAGTTATTCCGGGCCTGGCAATCCCTGTGACCGTCCAGTTCGGCGAGCAGACGTTAGGGCCGGTGAAGCTCCCCGTAGCGGTCGCGGCGCCCGGCATATTTGCCGTGAACGGAAGCGGTACCGGTCAAGCTGCCATTCTGAACCAGGACACTACCGTAAACTCGCCCTCGAACCCGGCGGCGCGAGGTTCCATCGTCTCGGTGTTTATGACGGGCGCAGGGTCACTGAATCCACCGCTTGCCGACGGCTCACTCGGGCCGCTCAGCCCCCCGTTTCCGGTGCCAGTAGCTGGCGTCGCCGCTACGATCGGCTCAATGAATGCTCCGATCGCGTTCGTTGGCCAAGCCCCGGGTCTGATCGCGGGGGCCACGCAGGTGAATGTACAAGTACCACAGAATGCCCCAGTTGGCGCCGCCATTCCCATCGTAATCTATACTGCATTCTATGCCAGCCAATTGGGCCAAATCACGATGGCACTGCAATGAGATCTGGTTGCGGGGCCATGTTGATGTGGCGATTGCGCGGCCGGTGGTAAGCCGTATCCTGGGAACGCATAGATGAGTACTGGCCGGATAGATCCCCGCAAGTCCTAGTGCTGTATCGGAAGCGAACCGGCGCGCGGATGTTTGGGAGTCATGTAAGCGGCCGGGCCGGTTCGCTTTCGATACAGCGACTTGAACGAAGCCGGCCGCGTTTGCGGCGGACGCGGCACTATGGGATTTGAATGGGATTCCGGGATCGAGGATGGCTGGTAATTGTTGCTACTGGACCGTCTGGAGCGTGGTGATCGTGTTGACGGCCTGCTCTGAAGAGGGACTTCGTCGAGGGCTGCGGGCGTGCACGGGTGGGATTTGGGCATTCGGCTGGGAATGAGGCGCAGGATTCCTGATGGCATCGGCGTGCGCAAAGAACTCGAGATGTCGGTGGCAGTGTCATTAGAGCTTCAGCGCTGGAGTTGGCGGCGCACGGAGCCTAATTTGGGTCGCAGTGAGCCGCTCCACGAGCATCATGGGACCTCCGCAGTCGAGGCAGGTCCACAGGGCCCGAGGCTGATCCACTTTCTGGCCGTGCTCCACGCCTCGCGGTTCGGCCGGCGTTCCGCATAAGCGAAAGCAAATCGGTAACAGGGTTGCGCGCCGCCGGTTAGCCAGAAAGCCGAAGTGCCGGATGCGCACGAAACCCTTCGGTAGCAGGTGCAGGAGAAAGCGCCGTAGAAACTCCTCCACGTGGAGGGTCATCTTGCGCTTTTTGTTTTTGTGCGCGGAGTCCCTCCAGCGGAACGTGACCTGTTCATCGGCGAAAGAGATCAGCCGATGGTTGGATATGGCGACCCGGTGCGTGTAGCTGCCCAGATAACGAAGGGCATGCTCTGGGCCGCCGAAGGGGCGTTTCGCATAGACCACCCAATCGTGGTGGAATAGCTGCCGGAGGTAGGCGGAGAACGCCTTGGGCTGAGCGAGGAAGGTAAGGTTCCCGTGGAAGCCGAGCTTGCCGCTGGCAGCAGCCCGCTTGAGCGCCGCCACGAACTTGCCGCGAAAGACCCGGCCCAGCACTTTGACGGGAAGGAAGAATAGGTAACGCGGTTTGATCCAGCGCGTGTGATCGGGCGACAGTCCGCCGGCCGGAACCACGCAATGCACGTGCGGGTGATGTTCCAGTCTCTGGTTCCAGGTGTGGAGCACGCTGAAGAAGCCGATCTGCGCGCCGAGATGCCTGGGGTCGGCGGCGATTTCCAGGAGTGTTTCGGCGCTGGTTTGCAACAGTATGCCGTAAACCACTTTCTTGTTCTGCAGCGCGAGCGGCGCCAGTTCGTGCGGCAGCGTAAAGACGACGTGTAGATAGGGCGTCGGCAGAAGTTCCCGGCTGCGCGCGTCGAGCCATCGATTTCGCGCGTTGGCCTGACACTTCGGACAGTGCCGATTGCGGCATGAATTATAGGAGATGACACGATGCCCGCACTGGGAGCACTCATCCACATGCCCGCCCAGGGCGGCCGTGCGGCAGTGCCTGATGGCGCGCAGCACTTTCACATGTGCCCAGGTAAGCCACTTGCGGCTGTGCTCAATGAGCCTGTCTCCAGCGGCGCGGATCAGATCGGCCACCTCCAGCGGCGGCCGGTCCATTTAGTCGTTCCGCGCCGGGTCGTCTTCCTTGGGAACCGCCGACAACGTGAGCGAGTCCAGGGGACTCGGGGTGGCGTTGAGATGGCGCTGCGAAAGATGGAGGTAGATCGTAGTCTCCTCCAGGTCCCGATGTCCCAACAGTACCTGGATGGTGCGCAGGTCCGCACCCGCTTCGAGCAGGTGGGTTGCGAAGCAGTGGCGAAGAGTGTGCGGATGCACCTCTTTCTGGATGCCGGCCCGCTCAGCGGCTTGCCTGCAGACGTTCCAGACCGCTTTGGTGTCGATCGGATGGTCCGCGGTGTGCCAACGGTTGCCCGGAAACAGCCACACCGTCGGCTTCCGCCTTAAGCTTAGACTGCGGAAATGTTCACGCAAGGCATCGAGCAACTTGGGACTGAGCATGACATCCCTGTCCTTGCGACCCTTGCCGCCCTGAACGTGGATCACCATGCGCTGGCTATCGACATCGGTGAGCTTCAAGTGCGTCAACTCGGCTCGTCGCACTCCGGTTGCGTAGAGCGTCATCAACACGACCCGGTGGTATGGTGTATCGGCGGAATCAATCAGTCGGGCTACTTCCTCCTGGCTCAAGATCGCGGGGAGGCGGAACACTTTCTTCGGGTAGGGAGTTTCGGCCACGCTCCATGGCCTCCTGAGCGTTTTGATGAAGAAGAACCGGAGTGCGGCAAGCCGCTGGGTAACCGTATTGGGAGCGAGCTTTCGCTTGGTGAACAGGTAAGCCTGGTATTCGCGGATCTGCTCCGGCCCCAGCTGATCGGGCGAGCGGTGGAAATAGCGCGCAAAATCCTCGACGGCGCGAATGTATGTGCGCGTTGTACTCTGGGAGAAGTTGCGACGCTCGAGTTCCTCGAGCATCGTTTTTCGTAGACGGGTCACAGGGACCTCCTTGTGACCCGACAATACTCCCGTCAACCCACTGCTGCTGAACTAAGGCCACGCGAAGCGTCCGCCGCGCGGGCGGCTTCGTTCAAGTCGGCATCGCGGCCGGAATCGCATCTTCGCAGGATTCTTCACTTGACACGCCGGTCACGGAAATGGGAACTGGCAAGTCGTCCCAACGTCCGGCGGGCTGTCGGCGACGGCGGCCCAAACCTCATATCTCCAATGGGGTCCGGCCGCCTTCCACCTGTCTGAGCGGTTCCTCGATGCAAAGCCGAAGCGCCGCTACCTGGCCGCGCAACGCGTCGAGTTGAGTGTTCAGCACCTGCTCCTCGACACGCCCGACCACTTCGCTCGAGCGTTCCTTCAAATCCCTCCAGGACGCCGGCGACAAACAGTGGATGAAGTGTCATAGATGGCGTGCCTCCGTGATTGGATCAATCCTCCAGACGGAACTTGCGGGCGCCTTTCCGTACGATCATCGTGTCGAGCTGGGCGGCGATGTCGTCCATGCCGGCGCGGACGTGGTTCCGCAGTTCAGCAGCCGTCTTCAAGTCCTTCGCGCTGACGCCGGACAACAGGCCTTTGGCTCGTTCCACAAGGCTCTTGAGTTCGGCGTCGTCCGTGACGTTCCGGAAATTGAAGCCATCCAGGAATTCCACCAGCTTTGAAACCGTCGTCTGGTGAAACCGCGTGGGCTTTCCGTCGGGGCCATCCTTCAGCCGGTCGCTCATGTGGTGAACCAGATCGGCCATGGCGCTCCGCATCACGACCTGGACTTCGCTCACCGCATCCGTCATGAGTTTTGCCGTCTTTTCCCGCTCCTGGTCCCAAATCTCCGACGAGATCTCTCGTAGCTGGTCCGGCACCCCGAAGCTGACGTACCGCCAACTGAAGTCGAAGGCGGCCCTCACTTCCTCGACCGGCGGGTAGTCGAGCGGATTGTGCAGCGCACGCAGTTGGCCAGGAGCGTGCTGGCACAGTTCCGGATAAACGGCTACGAACGCCTCCACCAGATCCACACGTTGGTCGGCAAACTCGCGCATCTTTAACTCGACCTGTTTCAGCAGCGGTAACGGGCACAAGTGGATGCCGCGTTCGAACGGCAGGCACGTGCTCTCCAGATACCGCGTGACTTCGCCGTCGAAATTCCGAATTGCGGCGTATTCCTTGGAGGTGAATAGCCGCTTGGAAACGTTGATCATGGTCTTGTCGGTATCGACTTCGACCTGGGAGCTGTTGACTTTCTTCGAATTGCCCAGCCGGCTTCGCTGGATCTTGATGCAGACCGTCCGGCGAGCCAGATCCTGCCCCGCATCCTGAATTTCCAGGAAGGGCATCGCATATGTTGCCATCGTTGTTGTTCTCCTTCTATCGGTTGCGGCGTTCAGCCGCGAGTGACATGCTGGCCGCCGTAGATGCTGAACAGCCCCGCGGCTTCCATTGGGACTTCGCGAGAGTCGAGGGTCCGCAGCTCACCAAAGACGATGCTGTTGTCCCCACGCGCGTAGAGTTGCTGGACCAGCAGATGGAATGCCGGCGTCTGCAACGTCACGCTGAGGCCCTCGCTCGTTTTCCCGAAGCCCGATCGGATCAGCGCATCGATGCCGGCGCTGGCGGCGGCCTGTACCAACCGTGGATTCGCCTCTCGCATCGCGGTGAGGTCGGGGATGAAGCAATTGCTATCCAGCCCCATGAGGGCGCCTTGCGCTCCGGTTTGCCGGGCCCGGTTCCGGAATGCCCTTGCGACGGCCGCCTTTCCCTCCGCGGATGCGAACAGGCGCGGTGAGAACGTGAGGACCTCGCAGTCTCTGTCGTGCAAGAGGATGAACGCAGGCGCAACGGTTCCTCGCTCTGCAAGCTCCTCCTTCAGCACACGCATCAATTCGTATGCGCACTCCACCAGTGCATTCGGCTCCATAAGCCCTCCAAACATTGATCTGAACTTGCCGAAGTTTGGGCCTGAATTAGGCCGGATTTCCCAACGTCGGGAAGCCCGTGGTGCGGGTCAGCCCGTCCGCCGCAATGGTGATCTCCACCGTTTGCTCGCCGAAGTCACTCTCGCTGTAGCGGCCACTGAATAGCCGCAGTACCTGGTTCGCGCTGGTGCGCATCGGTGCGTGAGAGGGCTGAAGACGGTTGAATCTACCCATCACGGCGAAATCGAGTTGGCCGCGGATGGAGCGCCAGAGCGCCTGCCGCCGGTCCCGGTCGACGCCATGCCTCGTGAAATAGCGGCCAGTTTCGAGTTCCTTCTCCGAGTAGCCGGTAAACATGCCGAAGCTGAGCGTGGGTAATGCTGATCGCAGGCCCTGTAGCAACTCCGCCAGATCGTCGGCCTGTTGCATTGGTTCACCGCCCGAAAAGGTGACGCCTTCAAGTGCGTGCTGGCGGTGCCAGTGGACCACTTCTGCGAGGATTGACCCAATTGCGAGGTCGGGCCCGTGAAATGCGTGGCTCCAAGGATTCCAGCAGCCGGCACAATTCAAGTTACAGCCCTGGACGAAGACAACGCACCGCAAGCCTGGTCCGTTGGCACGGCTTGCGGGCATGATCGCGTGAACCAGCATCGCATGGCCTCACTGATTTCCCTGCTGGAGCTGCTGGCCACGTCCGTGGTTGTAGTATTCAGGCTTCCGGCGTTCGGATAAGACCCGGTCACCACCCCTGAAATCGTCCATCACCTTGCCGCAGGTGTTATCGGCGAAGCCTTCCAGGTCGATTTTGCTGGTCCCATCCGGTTCCAGCGTGACGGTAATCAGTTTCTGTTGCATCGTTCACCTCGCAGCAAACTGGAGCCGGATCTGCAGACCCTCGGGCGTTTGCACAACCTCGCGCCCGCGGAATATATATCCCTTGGCCTTCGCGTCCACCAGCGTCTGCTGTTCCTTGTACGCCTGGTGTACTCGGCCCAGCCACTTCTCGTCGAAGCCGATTCCGCGGTCGTATTCGCTCAGCACTGCCCCGAAGGTGCCATCCGGTTTGCGCACGAATCCGATGTCATTGGACGCATCTCCGATCTGGACGCGTCTGATGATCACGTGCGCCCGTTCTGGCCGTTCGCGCCCCTCGTACCCGACCAACGCGGCGCCGTCCACGTGGATCTCCGGCTTATAGCCGAGCTCGGTCAATGCTGCCACCAGGTAAGCCTGGTTGCGGACAGTTGTGGCGATTTCAGCATATTTCGACATGGTGCCCTCCCTGTTGGTCGCCGTCGTTACCGTTCATCGAGTGCCCGGAACGCCCGCCCCTTCGGCGTTGACGCGTTCCTGTTGTACTCGTAGACGCCCGGATGCGACGCGCTCAAATACTTTCCTGACGATTGCTGGCGGAGGCTTTCGATTTGGTCCGCGGCCGATCTGGCAATCGGAACGATGTATTCCGCCGATTGCCGCAGTGACATGCGAAGCCGGTAGGCCTTGCGGCAGCACTCCTTGATTTCCGCGCCGGTCCAGTTCTCGTCATGAGGCCGCTCGTCCTGCACGGCGTATTTCGAGGTATAGATCTGCCAGATCGCCTCGCGCTCGTCCGCGGCCGGAAGATCGAAGAAGAAGGTGCCCAACGTGAAGCGCCGGCGCAGTTCGGGCGGAAGTGAGCCGATGGAGTTGCAGGTTGCCAGCCACAGACTTCGGCCTCCCGATACAGCGTCGATAATGCTCAGGGCGCCCCGCAGGCGCTCTCCCGAGCTGCCGATGATCCCATTCTTCATCGCGCTCAGATCGAATGCGATCGTTGGGATTCCTGCCGTGTTTCCGGTGGCCTTCGCTATCATGCTTTTTGCCGTCCCGGGCGGCCCGATCAGGATACAGCCGTCCGCCTCGCGGTTCTGCATCCACGTAAGGATCGTTCCGGTCATCTCGGTCGTCACGCCCGAAAGATCGGTTCCGGTCCCCGCGAATGCCTTCTCGATCTCATCGCAGAAGACCACAACCCGTGGTGCCTCCGCGCCATCCAGGACCGACTGCAGGAACGCCTTCACGTTGGCGCATCCGCCCACGTCCGTGAAGCCCTCGCCTCCGCGCCACACCGTCAGCCCCGGCGCCTGTTCAATGACCTGGCGCTTCCGTTCCCAGAGCTGGTCGTGGTCGAGGCCGCGTTTGGATAGTGACATCGCCACCACCTGTTCCGCCGGAAACGCCGCCAACCCAAGCAGCGCGTCAACGGCGCGGCTCTCATCGTCCGTAGTCGGCGCCGCCAGTTTCGCGTTCTCGAAAGTCGTTCGCACAATCGCCCGCAAATCGTCGTGGGATGGTAGCGGCTCGTCGATGACCAGGACATCTTGCGTAAGCTCCTGCGGGAGTACGCTGCCCGGCGGGGTCACCAGCACCAGCACCGCCCCCACGGCCTTCAGAGTGTCCCGTAAGTTCCACAGCCCCTGGACGATGACGGGGTCTTGCCAGAGGCGCTGCGGGTTCGCATAGAACATGACCGCGTCGTCGCCCAGCTTTGCCGCGACGGATAGCGCATCGGCCGGACCCACGGTCTCGGGATTACGTTCCCCGATGATCGAGTCGAGCATCTTCTTGCCTGGGCCGTTTACCGCCGACAGGCCTGTCATGATGTCCCAGGACAAAAGGGACGTGGCGTCTGCGTTGCCGTTCAGGCTTCGCGCTGTCAATGCAATCGCGCTGGCCGGATCTGCTGTGCGGATCGAGACCAGCGGTGTTGACGCGCGCCGGGCGGCCCGTAGTGCAGCCAGAAACTCTTCGGTATTCCGGATCATTTGAATTCTCCTGGTTCTTCAGAATCGGCAAGCTGGCGGCCTGCACCACGCGGAGGAGGGATTTTGGAGGGTGCAATGGAAGGATACGCGGTGGGTCTCACGGGGAAAGAAAGAGGGACGTGGTGCCCAGACCGCCAGCGGAAGCTCTTTCAACTATGCAATTGGCACCGGATCGCAAGATACGCGGTGCGTGAAGAAGAGGCCCTGCGACCAACGGCGGAGCTCTCTTACATCCGACTCAGCCAGATCGGGGATGGCGGGAGCGATCAGCATGGCTCGATCCACAAGACCGTTGCGGTCATCGGCCAGGATCATATCTCGACACGCATCACACGCCGCCCAGTCGGCATCGCTCGCGCCCGCCATGGAGCCGTAGTCGACGATAAAGGGTCTGGCTTGGAATCGCCAGACGGGATTCGGAGCATTACAGAAATCACAGACCATACTCGGTGTTCTCCTTTTCTCCTTCAGCACCATCGCGTCGGGCGAGTTGGCGCGGGGCACGTTCCCCGGCGTCCTTCTCCGGCGGTGATGGCCACAACCGGCGATAGAGGTGTACGGTTAGGGGTACCGCCGCGAGCGCTCCGAAAAAGGCACTGACAGCGCTGGCCTTCAGTCCTTGGGATAACAGGACGCAGTAAACAACAAATAAGCAAAGCACCAAGGTTGCGTCTTTGGCACGTTTCATGGCCTGTTCCTTGCGGCGCGCGCTGTCACTGGACCCGAACATTTGTGGACCTGTTCCACATCTGTTCGAAGTTTCGGTTGAATTCCTGCACTTCCTGCGGATCGGTTGTGAAGTGGACGTTGTTGTCTTGGCGCTTCAGGCCGGCCGGCGACCAGTTCGCGCTGCCATCTCGCAGTACTTTCCCGTCGCTCCAGCACTTCAGGTGCATCAAGTCCACGCGGGATGCAGGCTTAACCCGCACGTGAATGTTGTCGTGCCCGCGAAACATTGATGCCACGGAAGCCCTCCCGTACCGTTCCGCATCGCGTTCTTCGGCTTCGTACTGTTCACCATCGCGGTAAACACGGATCACCGCACCGGCATCCGCATCCTCGACCAGAACCTGCGCGATTGCGCGGTCCGTGAACGCGTACATCGCGATATTGAGAGGCACCCGCAGTCCATGAAGCCGTTGAGCCGCAGCTCGCAGTTCTGTAATATCGATGCGCTCCAAATCGTCTCCCGGCGAGAAGTATTCGTATTCGATCGGTGCCGGCTGTCGCGAAGCATTGCTCAGGGCCGTCAGCTTCTCAGGGTTCCGGTTGTTCAGAAGGCGATAGCCGCCACCCGCCGCGAGGGCAAGTAGCCCGGCTGTTGTTAGACGTGATATGAACCCCACCTGCTTTCCGTCCTTTCAGTCGCCATGGGCCGACCATGCTTTCAGATGGCAACAGCCAGCGGCTGGGCACCTTTCGTAGTCTCGTCCTGGGCGTCAGAACCTTGCGGTCGTCTTTGGTGGTGGTGGGTGTGCCTTGAACCATAGTTTTGCCCCGGTTGGAACCATACCTTTGCCGCCGCGAGCTGGAATCCAGTAGTTCCCGGCAACCGCTGCCTCCTGACAAGCCCCCACTGGAACGATAGTTTGGCCAAAAGCTCCATGTGGAAGCATAGTCCTGCCGGTCGCATCTCTCCAAAAACCGTCGGTCGATAGGCACCAAAAACAAAATCCTTGACTTTTGCTATGTATACCTGCATTATGACACATATACGAAGATGGCGGATGATAAGAGCCCTTCAGAACGTCCAGCGGTGGTTCACAAAAGCCGTGGGCGGGATCTGGCCGGTAGCCACCGGGTCGCTCTCGCTGAGGAAGGGTCCTTGTATCCGTAAGAACTGTGCGGCGTGCGCCGCCGGGAAGGGACATAGTAGCCACGCGCTGTACGTGCGCCGGGGTTCTCGCCGTTTCTCAATCTATGTCCCCGAGAGGCTGGTGCCCGAGGTCCGCAAGGCCATTGAAAATGGGCGCTTGCTGCAAGATTTGATCAACGAGGCTGGGGTGCGATACGTGAGCGCGCTCAAGAACGAAGAGCCGTCCATGTCGCGTGAGTAAACGGACAACCGACAGCCAGCGGGGTACCGCCAGAGTTACTGTCGTGACCGCCGGTTTCGGAGGGGGCTGCCAATGCTGAGCCCAGAGACCTTGGAAACTTGGTGCAGCGGGATTGGCATCTCGCCGCACGCCCGAGCGCTGATAGATCGAATCCGCACATCCGATCCGGCCCGCCGGGTAGGAGGTGGCCGGTCAAACGTCAGCGGCCGTTACCCCAGCCGGAAAATGGGCGTCACCATCCAGTTCGAAAGTCATCGGGTCGAACTCGCCGGCATATACGAGATGGAGCACGACCCCGAACGTCCTCGAGTTTTACGATCAACCCATTCAGATCAAGTTGGACTACGAAGCGCGTTGGTGGAAAGCATCTGGGCGTTTTCCATACGCCCGACTTCTTCGTGATTCGCACGGACCGCCGCCGGTTGGGAGGAATGGAAGACCGAAGAGGAACTTCTGCAACTCGCCGAGCGTAGCCCGAACCGGTATCGCGCTACCGATGACGGCCGTTGGTGCTGCCCGCCAGGCGAAGCGTGCGCCAGAGATTTTGGTTTCTATTACCGTGTCCGTTCCTCCAGTGAGATCAACTGGGTGTACCAGCGGAATATCCAGTTCCTGGAGGACTACCTCCGGTCCGACTGGCCAATACGACCCGAAGCCCAGAAGCACGCGCGTGCGCTCGTTACCGCCAACCCGGGTCTCCGACTGAGCGAGATCTTTCAGGAAACCGGGGGCATCGTGACGCGCGACGATCTCTTTGCGATGATCGCCACCGGAACTTTCGATATCGACCTCTCCTCGGCTCCGCTCACAGAACCGGACAAGATTCACCTCCGCCTGAACCAGTCCAAAGACGAATGCGATCCCGCGTCGAATGGTTCGGGACCGAGTGAAGGCCCTGGCGCGGCAGTTACAGGGATCCTACCGCAAATGGGTCCGGCACAGGTGGCGGAGGCGAATCGCCGGCTACGGCTGATCCAAGCTTATGAGGCACGGCAGCCATTGGAAGACGACGTTTCCGAGCGAACCATCCGGCACTGGCTGCACCGATACCGGCATGCGGAGGCGATGCAGGGTGATGGCTATCTCGGTCTTCTGCCCCGTTTCCATGATTGCGGAAACCGGAATAGCAAGCTTCCGGAGAAAACCAAGGCGCTGATGATGGACATCATCGGAACGGATTACGAGACCCTCAAGCAGAAACGGAGGTTCCCCGTGTATGGCGCGTTGATCCGCGCTTGTGAAGCCGATGGGCACTGTGGCGCCAAGCTACAAGACTTTCTCGCTGGCGATCAACCGGCGTTTACAATCGGAGATCGTTCTCAACCGACGCGGTCGCCGGGCAGCATATCAGCTACAGTCACCCTACTTGGAACTGTGCCTCACAACCCCGCGCCACGGTGACCGACCCTTTCATATCTGCCACATCGATCACACCGAGCTCGACGTGGAGGTCCTTTGCTCCAGTACTGGACGAAACCTCGGCCGTCCGTGGCTGACAATCTTCATGGACGCATTTTCCCGACGCTTACTGGCCTTCTTCCTGTCCTTCGACCCGCCTTCCTATCGATCCTGCATGATGGTTCTGCGAGAGTGCGTCCGGCGGCACGGACGCCTTCCGCAAATCCTGGTCGTCGACGGCGGAAACGAATTCGACAGCATCTACTTCGAGACGCTGCTGGCACGCTACGAATGCACCAAGAAGACCCGTCCTCCGGCCAAGCCACGGTTCGGATCCGTTTGCGAGCGGCTCTTTGGAACCAGCACCCAACTGATCTACAGTCTGGCGGGCAATACACAGATCACCAAGAATGTGCGCCAAGTGACCACCAGCGTTGACCCGAAGAATCACGCCGTCTGGACACTGGAATCGCTTTACCGTCGTTTGTGCGAGTGGGCCTACGAATTCTATGACACCACCATGCACCCCGCCCTCGGCCAATCTCCCAGGGATTGTTTCGAACTCGGATTGCAGCGCTCCGGCAACCGCCCTCACCGTCACATCCCGTACGACGACGAATTCCGGATGATGACTTTGCCAACCACAACCAGGGGAGCTGCTTTGGTCGACTCCGGCAAAGGTGTCAAGATCAATCACCTGCACTACTGGTCTACCGCCTTCCGCGACCCTGCCATCGAGCGGACCAGAGTGCCCGTCCGGTACGACCCGTATGACGCGGGCACAGCCTATGCCTACGTCGGGAACCACTGGATCAGTTGCTATTCCGAACATTTCTCATCGTTTCGCGGACGTTCGGAACGAGAGATGATGATCGCAGCCGCCGAACTGCGTAAGCGATCGCAGGACCATTCCCGGGAATTCAAAGTGACGGCCAGACGGCTCGCCGACTTTGTCGCCTCCATCGAAGCGGAGGAGTCGCTTCTGATTCAACGTCTCCAGGACGCGGCAGCTCGGAGAATCCACCCGGTTGATGGCTACCCCAACGACCGAGCCCGAGCAAGCCAGCACGTCTCAAGCCGGCAGCGCATCGCAATCGAAGCCTGGATGCCACCGCGATCCAACTGCCGGTAACCGAACTTTGCTCCGTGCCGCAGCCTGAACTGTATGAGGAGTACTGAATCGTGCCCGACTACGCATTCCCCCGAGATCTGCTAGACCAACCGCCGGAAGCACGGCTCGGCTACTTCAAATCTTTCACCATTGCACACCCAAACCTGAAGGAAGCCGATGCCGCTCTGAAACAAGCCATTCAGGAACCCGCCGGCTGGTCCCTCATCTTCGTTTACGGCCCGACCGGCGTCGGGAAGACGACCTTGCGCCGGCGAGTGGAAAAGCACCTGAAGGAATCCATGATGGAGGCCCTTCGCCAGAATCCCGGGCTCGTACCCGTGGTGAGCATGGAAGCGGCGGCCCCGGATTCCAGCCAGTTCAGTTGGAAGGACTACTATCGGCGGGCCCTGCTCGCGCTCGACGAACCGCTCATCGATCGGAAGCTGACTTACCAACGTTCGCAGCTCATTCCACGACGTTCGCGACACTTTCGGCCGAGCGATCACCGATCCGCGTGCGTCGGGGCTTGAGACTCCGCCTGGCTCTGGAGAGCGCGCTGATCCACCGCCGGCCAGCGGCATTCTTCATCGACGAGGCCCAGCACCTGGCGAAGATGAAGAGCGGCCGCAAGCTGCAAGATCAACTCGACTCGATCAAATCGCTCGCCAGCCTCACCGATACGGTCCATATCCTGGTGGGCACCTACGAGCTACTCCCCTTCCGCAATCTCAGTGCTCAACTGAGCCGGCGCAGCATCGACATCCACTTTCCGCGGTACCGCGCCGAACAGCAGCGAGGATTACACCGCCTTTCGGAACGCGGTCTTCACCTTGCAACGTCATCTGCCTCTGACTGGTGACTCCGACCTGTCTGCCTCACCTGGAATACTGCTATGAACGTTCGATTGGCTGTGTCGGGCTGGTGAAAGACTGGCTGACGCGCGGCCTTGGCCCTGGCCTTGAACCAGAACGCCAACGCCGTGAATCGTCAAGATCACTTGAAAAAACAGCTTGGTCGCTGGACCAGTCCGAGAGAATGGCCCGAGAGACGGTCGACGGCGAGAGTGACGTTTCCGAAAAAGAGGAAAAGCGCGATCGCCTGAGAGACCTTCTGCGGTTGGGAACCACCTGTTCGGCAACGACGCCAGCAGCGGCTCGGGTGAACTCGCCTGTTCCGCGCGTGCGTCCCCGTGTTGGACAGCGCAAACCCGTTCGAGATCTTGTTGGAATCGCCAAGGAGGCTTGAATGAATAACGACAATCTTGCAACCTATGAAGCTTGGGACATGACGGCGCCTCTAGTTCCGCCCCGTAGCCGGCTGTTCCATATCAGCCCCATCGGGCTCGGAACGCCGCTGGTCGAGTGCCTGACAAGCTATATCTCACGCGTTGCCCAGGCCCACTCTGTTTCTCCCGGCGCTCTTCAACATCACGAAGTGCCGAAGTACGGAGCGCCCCGGCAAAATATCTTTAGCTGCGGGATCAGGTGCCCGCGCACGTTCCCTCACTGCCGGCATCAACGCCAGGCGGTACCCTGGCAGTCGACTTCGTCTCAGCCATCGGCAAGCTGACTGCTAGAAACGATCTCCAATACCTCACCATGATCCCCTGGAAGCCGCTCTTCCCAACGCCGATGTTGATGCGGGCGTGGCCGCATGGTGCCCCGTTTGTCAGACCAGTTGGGAAGAGGCCGGCAAAACGGTTTACGTACCGTTGCTGTGGACGCTGGAAGCCGTCAAATTCTGTCCTTACCACCGGCGTCCTCTGCGCTTTACCTGCCCGCATTGTTCCCTTCCACAGCCAGTGCTCGGTCAGTGTTCGTGGGTGGGGTTCTGCGCGCGATGCAAGCGCCGGCTCGGATCGGATTCGGGCAAGGACGAACCGGAACGGTATTCGGTTGTTCACCAGGAAACGCCAGAGTGGGAGATCTGGGTGGCGAGTCAGATCGCGGATCTAATTCAAGCTGGATTCCACGACCCGCCCTTGGTAACCAGGGAACAGTTGGCGGCACTGGTTCGGATCGGAAGCGACTTGGAAGGACTGTCCAGTTTTGCCCGGATACTGGGGGTCAGTTCCACCTCGGTCTGTGAGTGGCGAATGGGCGCCAAGAATCCAGTGCTGCCGGCCTACTTGCGCCTGGCGCGCATATTTAACGCGACCTTGGTCAAACTCCTCACGGGAATGATCTCGCCGAGGGAGCTTCAATCGCTGAATCTCGAAGGCGTGCCGCATTGGCGGAACCTCTGGGGTAGTCGGCGATCCGCGCCTTTCAATAAGGAAACGGCAGCACGCCAGATGGACGAAGCATTGAGAGAGTTGCCCCCGCCCTCCTTGAGGGCCTTCGAGAGGCGAAGCGGTTATCACGGCGACACCCTACAAAGACATTTTCCGGACCGGTGCAGGGAACTCCAGAAACGGTTTCGAGAGTATCACAAAGCTTCCATTCAAGAGCGTCGAGCCAAGAAGATCGCGGCGTTCCGCCGAATCGCCTATGAACTCCACGAGCAAGGGACGGAGCTATTGGTGAACCGCGTCCTCAAGCGGATGTCCCCGCCGAGAGTCTGGATTACCGCATCGCCTGCGAAGCTTTGGCCAAAATCAAGCGCGAGATCCTAGCGAAAGAAGCCAATGGACAAGCCCTACGGTAAAATGGCGATGCAGAGCACTTCCCCCGACGCTCTCCGTCGGCGCAGACGGAACGAAAGAGGAGCACGGATGCCCACGTGGGTTTACAATCCCCACACCGGCGGCAAGAGCATCCCGTCCTGCTGTCAAAGGCACGCACAGCAACGGCGCATTCTCGATTATGCAAACGAGCACTACCCCGGAAAGTTCACCCGAATCGACGTGCGTTTCCGCGGTGCCCTCTGCTACATCGACGCGTACACCGAACCCGGCGTGCCGCGCGGAAGTACATCACCCGCTGGTGAGACGCGTGAGCAATGGATCGAGCGGCTAAGAAGTACCCCCACGCATCTCTGCCGGATTCGGTACTTCGGAAACGAAGACCGATGGAGTTTCGCCTGGTACACCTACGCCCACGAAAAGTACGAACCCAGCTTCTTGATCACCGGCGAAGATCACGGTACACCCGAGGAAGCTTTCGAGACCTCAGCTCATTTCTTCTAATCGAGGAAATCCCCGCGACGCCGCGGAGCACTCCGCTCTCGGCCCCGGCGGAAGCTGTGCCATTGGCAAAACTATCCTTCCGTTTGGGCAAATCTATGGGTGAAGTGACATGCCGAGTGGGCTCAACCAGGAAGTGCGAATGCGAACACGCGGGACAATTTACGGCTGCCGCGATTGCCTCTACTGCCTCCACAAACTGAGCCGGCAATTGGCGAGGCTCTCCCGCCCTGGTGAAGAACTCGGGCGCGATCTTTCCCGCCTCCGAGCGGTCTTTCTCCACAAGATCAAGCGGGAGTTGTCCCTGCCAACCGCGAAACACCAACTGCGACCAGATCTGCGGCCGAGCCCCTTCCTTTGCCGCCCGCAGTTCATGTCGCGCAATCAGCAGCTCATACGTGTGTTCGACTCGGAGCGCCTCGACGCTTACCAGGGCGGGAGCGAGAACTATAGCGTGGTCACCGTTGCTTGTCAGCGAATCCGGCCGGACAAACCATGGTAAACGCTCACCGCCCTCTCCGCAGAAGGTGACGTAATGGCCAAATTGCTTGATCGCTCCGCCGGATTCCCGGCCGCGCAAGACGTGCCGTTTCGTTGCTTGCTGAAATTCGACGGTGATGTTGGGGGTGCAATAGATCCCGGACTTGCGAAGCCGCTCTACCGCGGCTGCCGGAAGGGTCAGCCGCAGCAAGGGATTGGTCTTCTTCTTCATGCGTACCTCTTCTGCACGATTGGCCGGCCGAGCGCTTCCCGGATCATTTCCTTCGAACACCCAGCCCAGCAGATGTACTTTCTTGGCTCCTCGACCGCGATGGCGAGATTGTCGCTGCTCCTGTCCCGGCCGGCGTGCGCGCAGGATGGGCAGCGTGCGATCCAATTCCTGCCAACTTGGCGCCGTACCTGAACGTAATCGAGAATCCGGAACTCGCTGGGCGCAGAGGTGTAGTACCGCCCTGGCACCTCGGGCCGCTTCGAGTGCTGGGCGAACTCAGCCGGGATTTCTTTGCCAGCCACAAATCTGCCCAATTCCGCTTCGGTCACCTTGCGTAGACGCCGAAGGTAAGCCAGTTGGTCGGTAAGGGTATAGTCCGCGTTGTAGAACCAGAACCTCCAGCCGCGGCTTTCCTTTGCACCCCGATGAACGCCGAGCGGTGCGCGGATTGCGTTGCCAAATTCATCGGCGCCGATTTCGTCCTGACGTGGGAAGATTTCAATTCCTTCTGGCAGTCCCGCGCCTTTGATCGGGAGCCCCAATCTCAGGGCGGTGTGATAGATGTAGACCCGGCAGTCTCTCGCGAGCGCCGGCTTCTCGAAGAAGATCCACAGATGGCCGCCGCGGTTTGATTTCTCCAGCGCGGGCTCGACTCCATCCTGCGTCAGCTCATACTGCAGTTTCAGCAGGTGCTCGATGGCGTTCTTATAGTCGGCGTCGATGGCAACCCACTTTGACCGCTGTGTTTTCGGATTGATCGAATACAACCCGACCGTGAGTTCGCCAGCCAGGTGTCGCCGCAATGTCTCCAGGCCCAGCGCGGGAGGAGGCTGCCCTTCCTGCGCTCTTGGCCGGAAATAATAGTGCCGCCCCGTTTCCGGGTGCGGCCTCATGGATTGCAGCGTGTAGGCGCGTCGGTTGACGAACAGGTCATGAAACTGAGCGGCCATTTCGGCCGTGGCGTGTAGCTGGAGGTTCACCAATGCGCTCCTTTGCTCTGTATAAGGCATGCACTGCATTCCTCCAAAAACCCGTCCAGCATTCAGGCCCTCAATGGTCGCGGATTGCTTGCAAGTGCCTTCAGCCCAAATGCTTGGCACAATCCATCGAATTCGTCTTCCCGGAAACCGCCGAACCGTCCCTCGATCGGCAACGCGAGGGAGTAGAACGCCTCGCGGCCGCGGTCGTAGATGTACAAGCAGCCCGACTCGGGATCGTCCGGAACCATCAACATCAAGAGCGCACCCTTGGCAAAGTCCAGCCAATGAGCGATTCTTGCCTCGGCACGCTTGGCGAAACCCACGATGGCTTCATCCTCGTCGAGCCGCTCCAAACCAAAATCCTGCAAGCGCAGGACGTCATCGATCTTTACTGCGTCCATGGGAACCTCCTTCCCGTCGTGTCGTGACCTCGCGTCCATCCTTATATATGGGGAGAGCGTCAGATTCGGTTGCGTACCTGCTCCAGCCACTATGCAACCTGCTGAAGAATCTCCACCGCCGCTCTTAAAGCGGGCAGATCGTCCAGAGTCAGCCTCCGGAGATCGGCGAATCGGAAAGCGCCCTTGGCCGCCCGATCGACAACATCGGAGACTTTCATGTTCCTCAGCTTGCCGACACGTTGCGCTTCGCGGACCAAATCTGCGCGGGCTGCGCCGAGAACCTTCAAATCTTCAGCGACGGGCCGCGTAGCCGGGGCGCTTGGTCGTCCGTTACGACGACCGTTTGTTGCTTCTGCTGGAGTGTGCCTGGTCGCCTCAGCCTGGTTGTTCTGTCCGGCGCCATTCTGGCGCAGAGGCGTGGCGCCGGCCCCTTTTTCAAGAGCTTCGATCAGTTGCCGTAGCACGCTGCGATCCGGAATGTCATCCATGCGGTCGCCCGCCAGATTCATCTGCTGGCAAAGTCCCGTGAAACTCGCCTGCCCGACAACTCCGGTGGCTGCACGAAGCCGTTCCACACCACGAAGTGTGTCTTCCAGCTTTGCCGACAGGGCGCTCAGCGCTGCCGCGTCCGAGATCTGCTCCAGATCCTCCGTCGCCGCGATCATCTTCGTCACTGATCTTGCCAGACCAAACCCTACCTGTTCACGAAGCGACTTCACCCGCGCTTTGAGAGTTGGCAAGTCGACTTGATCTACACTGTCGTGCTGCACGTGTCCATTCGTGCCCATATGGCCATTTCCATTCTGGTGTTTCGTGTCGCCCGGTTTGCGCTTCGGAAGTGCCCAGTCGGGTAACCGGGGTCTGGACAGCGGCTGCTTCCGATCATCCAGGTCGACCCAGATGCCACCCAGATCGTAGAGGTACCGTCCCAAACCGAAGCAAGAGCACGCCCGCTTGAATGCCTGCGCCTCCGCCGAGGTTCCGGCATTCTCGTTATCAGCCCACTCCTCGCCCAGGCCGCTATGCGACCCAAGGCCATCGATTGTCAACTTGCAGGTCACGACGATCTTTCCCGAAATCGTGGTTTCTCCGTTCCCTCGGTCCTTACGCTCAAAGTTCTGGATTACCTGCACTCCGTACTCCCGCGTCCAACCGCGCACGGTAAACAGCGCGTTCAGCCGGTCTGTGTAAGCGCGAGGATCGGCGTAGGCAATCACTTGGCCCCGGCGTCTGTCCGAAGTCGTATTCGTCACCCGCCACTTGATCTCGC
>CAVRNR010000001.1:0-33180 GCA_963722575.1 Bryobacterales bacterium | reverse complement strand
TTTGTGACGGCCCGCAGAATCAGATCGGGAGAATCGCTTTTGACGATGATGCGAGCCTGGTCACCTTCAGCACGGAACTGCGTGGAGACCACCACCAGGTGTCGAACTGGACGCTTCCGTCCGGGTATGTTCAGCGTCCCGCGATACACCGTGGGGCGCTCGCCAAACTGGACCATATACGGTTTCAGATCCTGGCCGCCGACCCGTATCGCCTCCTCTCCGAGGATTGCTGCCCAGAGAGCCGCGACCTCGACGTCGGTACCGAACGCCGAAAGCAGGTGCCCGGCTGAAGGTGCGGATTTCTCCGCCCTTTCGCCGATGAAACAGTCTGCGGTAAGCCGGACGCGCGTCGTCGTGTCCCTCAGCTTCTTTTCAAACTCCGCAAAACCAAAACGCTCGTGAGCATTCTTCATTCGATCAGCGCCGTTTCTCCATTCGCAAACGCGATGGCCAGTTCGTGGACGAACTGTTCGCGCTCACGGATAATGGTCTTTTCGTCTTCGCTGTCCTCGGTTCTGATGACCCGCTTTTTGGTCTTCCAGGCAGCGACGTGGAGACGGTCACCAGACCCAAATCGTCCATTCAAGAGGCCGGCTGTCGAAAGGAGGCCAATGTGCCCCTTGTGCAAAGGAGTCAAAGGTCGTGTCGTGATGGAAATAGGCTGAGGATCGAGTAACTGCGCAACCTGCCGGTACGCCGGAGACGTGGGCAACAGGTCCTCGATGGCATCGAAGGGCAAGCCAGCGTAGGAAACTTCGGCGGGACCGGTTGGTGGAACCCGCAGTTCGACTCGTCTCTCCGACAAAAGCGGCAGCATCTCATACTGCCGTGCTGTGGATACCAAACGGTTCCGGCAGAATGAGATTTCCGAGTCGCGAACGCGGTCCCGCTCTCGCCGGGAGCGTGCAATGGCGAACACGACAATCTGTTCGTACAGAACACACTCGGGGGATTCCAGCCGAAATACTTCGGTGTCCCGGAAATGTGAGGCAAGAACCTGGGCACACCCCGCCAGTTGCTGTGCCGGCAAGACGTAGATGAGCACGCCGCCAGGGACGAGCCAGCGGGCGAAGTGGGAGAGGAACAACACTTCAAAGCGTTGGTTGCCCGACTCCCCGAACTCTGCGTCGAAGGGAGGATTGGCGTAAATCAATCCGAACGATTCCACGCGCGCGTGCGCACTCAAGGCATCGCCCTGGATGACGTGGTCCAGAACCCTCGCGGCAGCGTCTGCGCGGTAGGAATCCAGCTCGATCCCATACCTGATGGCCTTCGAGGACCCTGTGATTACCGCCATGGCCCGGCCTTCGCCGGCGCAAGGGTCCAGTGCAGAGAATGGTTGGTCGGGAAATGTGAGGCAACTTCGAATCAATTCCGCTTCCCGATCCGGAAGCGGGTAGTAATTACAGCGGGCCTTTGCGGCGAGCCTGGCCATTGATGAAGCCTCCTTTTCGTTGCCTTCGGTTGTTGTTCTTTTCCATAGAGCCGATGGCTCGGGGTGCCGGCCGGCTGACTCACAACGGCGCGCTTGATTGAATGCCGACCGAGCGCAGCGAAGCCGCGATCAATTCAAGAGATCGCTTGTGAATCTGTGAAACGCGGCTCTCGTTGATCCCAAAGCGATTCCCGATTTCGCGCATGGTCAGTTCCTGGCGGTAATAGAGCTCAATGATGCTTCGTGACCTATGCGGCAAGGCGGTCATCGCGCTAATCAGTAGTTCCTGGAGGCGGGAGCTCGCGCTTAATCGGTCTGGCTGGTGGCGCGGATCTGCCATTGCCTCACTGCGAATGGTTACTTCTGTCGCACCCCTTTGGCGCTGGCAGCCCAAAGCGTTCACGTCGGTCAGCACCTTTCGTGCTCGCTTGAGATCGATCCCCAGCCTTGCCGCAACCTCAACGTCAGTTGGGGTCCGCCCAAGCTCTGCCGCAAGCGCTCGGGTGACCGCTTCGATTTCTTTCTGGCGCTTCCGGAGGCCGCGCGAGGCCCAGTCCGCATTGCGTAGGCTGTCCAGTATGGCCCCTCGGATTCGGTACTTCGCGTAAGTCTCGAACAGGACCTTCTTCCCGGTGTCGTACTTACGGGTTGCGTCGAGGAGACCCAGAGCACCAGCCTGGACGAGGTCGTCCAGGTCCACATGCGCCGGAAGGTTCCTTCGGATTCCCGCGGCGATCGCTTTTACAAGTGGCAGGTGCTTCATCACAAGTTGATCCGGCCCCAGTTCCTGCCTTACGTTCCGGCACTTGGATACACTCCGACTTTCCATGGTTGTCTCCTGATTGTTCGGTAACCGTTTCGATTCAATTACTTGCAAGACGGCCCGCCGAAACGGGTCGAGTTCAGCATTCAGAGCGGATGACCCCTTTTTTGGCGCATCCTCAATCTGCATTTAGATTTGAAGCAGGCGACGAGGAGGAGTTTGCCCGACATGTCGTGCCCCGAATGCGGATTCAGATTTGATCCGGACAATGAGTCTCAGGTGGTCTGTCCCGGTTGCGGCGCCGGTCCGGCTAGTTCACTGGCGGACGAGGGTGCCGAACTCGCCGCCGCATTCGAAGACGGCGAAGCGTTCGCGGAAGCGCCGGTGACCCTGACCCAGGTGCTTGGATGGGATGCGCCCATGGAACCGGAAATCGATTACGTTCCCGATCCCGAACTGGACCTCGCAATTGCCGACGGCGAAGCCTTGAGGGAAGCGCTGACGGAAGGGCCCATTCTGGTCGCCGGGAATACGCTGATCAATTGAGGCTCGTCTGTGCCCGAAGCAAACCTCCAGGCTTCAAGCCGTCCGCGCCAAGCCGGGCCGGTGTTGCGCATTCGCAGTCTCCGACTGGACGGTCCGTCAGTCCGATGCGCGACTGACGGTGAGGACATCCTGGTGCCGCGGATACCCGCCAGCTATTTGCGCCCGGGCGATGACCTACGCGTCGCCGTGTTCAGTTCGCCAATCCATGAGTACCTGGCCACGCAGAATGGCCTGCGCCGGAAAGCGCGGCAACTCTACTTCGGCCGGATAGGCTATGTGGCGCAACCGAAAGCCGACAAACGGGGTGAGCACTTCGTTCGTGCGGAAGTCCTCGAAAGCGCCCTTGGCATTCGCTCGCTCCATCTACCGAACAGCTCTGTGCGAGACTACTTCTACTTCTTCACGCAGGCGCCACCCGGGAAGAGACCGCCGACTCTCTACGAAGTCTTGCGGACGCGGCCAACAGCGACGCCCGCCGATTTGCGGCTCTCGTACAGAATTTGTCGCCTGGAGCATGAATCCGATTCCGCCGCCAAGCCGGAGATCCGGAGTGCAGAGCGGGCCTTCAATCTCTTGGCCCATCCCGACCTTCGCTCCTGTTACGATGCGCTGTTGCAAGACCCGGACGCTCCGGCGGTCTTCCCGTACGGCGGCTTCGGCCAATGCGTGGTCTCTGGCGAACTTTCGGAGGATGGAACTACCTTTTTCGTCCGGCGGCTGCTGTCCTATCTGCCGGACCAGCGGCAACGCCAGTTTCGCGCTCCGCTACGCCGTATCGAATATTTCGATGGTTGTGCGCTCTACCGGGATAGCCGCCGGAAAGCTGAGGTACATATCGATCCCTCGCTTCTTCCGCTCGGGTGGGATCCGACCTGGAACCAGTGGAAGCACCTGGTGCCGACGAAGATTGGCGTCACGGCAACCTTTGTTGAGTCCGGCAAATACCGAAACAAGAACGGCGAATGGGATCTGGTGAGGTGGGAGACCGCTCTGCCCAGTCGCTTGTGCGTGGCGGTGCCGGCCGACGCCCAGAAGGCTCTGGCCGACGCTCGCCGCTTGTATCAACGCTTTGGCGAATACCATGACGCCATAGAGCAGGTTCGAACGCGTCTTCAGCGGGAACCGCTGGATCAAAGGGAACTGGGCGACCTCTGCCGCCGCCTGGGAATACCGCCAGACTTCGACATTGCTCAATTCTGTTGGAAGCCCGACTACGATCCGTACTTCTACCAACAGTTGAAGAAACGCAGCCAGAACGTCTATCTCTTCCGCGACGAATACGTCTTCGACTGCCGCGCTGCGATCGTCGCCGAGGTCCCTCAACTGGGGCACGCCACCTACATCTTTGCCAAGGCCGGCGATGTCCGCGAATTTGTGAACAAGTACGCCACAACCTGCCGAGACGACATCCGGAAGAACCGGGACAACGTGGCACAACAACTGGGCTTCATCGCGCGTGTAATGCACGGCAGTAATCCGCGACGATGGGATCGTGAGTTGCGTGCGCGGATCGGCGAAGCGGCGGACTACTCTCTTTCGATTCCATGATGATGCCGGACGCTCAGCCCTTCGTGCCAATCGCTTTCGTGAAGGTGTAGACGAGGGTGCCGTCCACTGCCTCCGGTCCGGTGAGCGCGGCCGTTGTAATTTCTGGATAGCTGGCCGCATACAAGCACCGGACGCTTTCTACGTCGAGGGCCGGCGCCGGGTCAGGCAGTACCAGCCCGGCATATCTGAAGCTGCGGGTCATTTTGCGGATGGTCATGTGCCACTCCTTCGCTTTTTTCCTTATAGTCCGGGCAGTCGCGCCGCCGTAGTCTCGACTTCCGGGTCCGATTCGTCCACCGGTTCTGCTACCTCTGCTTGAGGCGCCCCGACCAGCTGCCTGTCAGGTGCCGCTGCCGGTTCCTGCTGCGACTCTCCTGAAACCGCCGCGGTTGCGTGCGAATCGAACAGGCTCGGTGTTTCTGCGGTGCCCGTCTTGGTCCCGAACACCGGTTTACCATCCTTCACCACCGGCCCCGGTTTCGCCTCAGTGGTCGTTGAGGAAGGCTTGGATATGGATGCCTTTCGCTTGTTCTCGATCTCCTTCTTCTTTTCCGCCTCAACCGCCTTGACCGCAGTGGCGTGGGTGGCTTCGATCTCGGCAAGGTTGGATCCGAGCTTCACAAATGCGTCGGTGAACCCCACGAGTTGGCCGGCGAACTCCCGGTCCAGCTCGTCCGGCGCACCAGTAACGGTCAGCGGCGTTGTCAAAGCGTCATCGCCAGAATCGCTGTCCTTTACGCGTTTCGGAATGACGTTTACACGGATGGCGTTGTCACCCACAAGAGCGAGGGTGAGCATTACCGGCCGGTTTCTGAGGATCGGCAATAGTTCAGCAAACATGTTTCTCCTTTTGAATTGAATGGAATCCGCCGGTGGCGAGGCCCGTCCATCTATTGATCGGCGCGCGCCAGGCTCCGCGGTCTGCGGGCCAAATACGCTCGTTCCTTTTCAGCCTGGAGTCGCAGTCGCAACCATGTGCCCGGGTCCACCGGCAATGGTGTCACGCGCCCCGTGGCCATCTCCCGTGTACCAGATGCTCGCATAATCAGTTTTGTGCAAGTACCGGAGGAGATCGCGGGAATCTCGGCTGAATGCGTGATTTAGAGCCTCAAGTGTTCCCTTCCAGTGGATGATAGCTGCTTTCGGTATATGGCCTATGGTGTGCAACGCGTGGCAGTTGGGGCAGAGGCAGAGCAGGTTCTTGGGTTCGTTGCCGCCCCCATCGCGAACCTAAACGATGTGGTGGAGTGCTAGTGTAAAAATGTGCCTACAACGAGGGTTGCCGCACATGTAGCCCGCCTCGCACAGAACCTCTTCGCGTGCGGCTGCCGAAACTTTGGTGCGATCTGCCACAACGGTTCTCCTCGGATCTCATTCTAATCCGATGGGCGGCGCGCTCCTCATGGTTGACGAGAGATGATGCCAACGACTAAAACTCTGCCCCCCAGAGTCCGCCCAGTTGCTTCGGAAATGCAGAGCGAGCAACCGGCCCAAAAATGGCGCGCCCCGCAACTCCGGCGACCTCTTGTGGCAAAGTGATCTTCACTGGCTTGGAGATTCGCGGCACCAGTCGGCGCGAGCGCTGAGCAAGATTGCCGGCCACGCCAACACGAAGATTACGGAGGAGTACATGATCGTCCGGTTGAAGCGGCAAGACGAACCAAGCCCGCCGCATTCAAGGCCTGCGCGCGAAAGCTGCAAGAAGGCCAACGAGAAGAAGGTCCTCCAAATCTCCAAATGAAGAACGAGTCGGCGGCTTGGCCGGGCGATCTCCGAGAGTTCGGCGTTGATCACGACCCCGCCGCCGCTACGACCGCGGGGGATCAACTTCCCCGACCGGCCCGGGACCTTCGCGGCGCTAAAGACCTACGGGAGCCCCACCCAAAGCAGAGTCCCGGAGCCAGACGACAAGTCTACTTGTTGTAGAGCCAAGCCTCCGCCTTTCTCATTGCGTCACCGGCAGAACCTGCTTTGCCCACATAGGTCCAACCGGCGTAATCGACGTAGATCTCCTTGCAATACTCATCTCATCGAACCGCATAGCTCGATCCTTTGCCGGATTTCACGTGTCCGATCATCATAGTTGATTCAGATCTCCCTCAATGCTCGCTTGCGACACTGGCTGGCCACCTTGTCTTCTGCACCGGGCGATGGATCAACTATTGTGCTATCCCTTGTCGTTCCATTCGCGAACCTGTGCCGGAATGCCTTCAAGTTGATACCGGTGAGCGAGCGCGACTCGGTGGTGTCCGGATTCGTCGCAGAAGTAGCTATCTTTGTAGTGCTCCAATTTCAGCGGTGGGTTGCCGTACCAAAAGGCAGCGGCTTCCTTAAGTTCTGGATCGTTCGCTAACTCCTTCGCACTCCTTCCCTTCTTCAACTGCTCATCCAGTTTGGAATACGACTCGCCCATTCTCCGGTAGAAGTCGGGCCCGTTACCATGATGATGCCAAAACTCCTCGGATTCGACGTGGTGTTCCGGCGCTGTCACACCGACTGGAGCTATCTGGTCAGCCCATACCGTTTTGGATTCAAGGTGCTCACCCTTTTGGAGCTTGCCCTTGGCGACGCGGTCGCTGAATTCCGTGTAGTTTCGTCGATGAACTGGCTCCCACAGTGCTGCCGCATCCCTTCGCATTTCCGACGGACGGGAGGCCCTAATCGCCGCGATCTCATCGGGAGAACGGCCCTCAATACGTTGTGTCCTCGAAGCCATTCGCTCAACGTGTTCCACGTTGTCAGCCCGGGGGGCACTGGTCGTTCGCGACTCTGGGCTGGCCTGGCCGCGTCTTTCTGTGCCACCGTGAGTCTCCATCTGCCGCCGCTGCTGTGCGATCTGGTCCGCGTGCGCCCTCTGCAGCGCCTCAAGCGCCTTCGGGCTCTGCTCCAGCCTACGTTCCGGACGATCTGATTGGTTGTCCATACTTTTACTCCAAGCCCTTCACGACGACGCTGCCGTACCCGTTGTCGCGGGCTGCAATCCTATCCTTACAGCCGCTGTAATGCTCCCATCAACTGTTTCACCATCTCTTCTTGGTTGAAGCTACTCAGCCCAAGTTCGTTCAACTGCTGCACGGCGAAGCAGAGCGCCGAACCGCGCCGAGACCGAACATCCTTGGCGACGTTCGATCCACCGGCCGCGTTCCAACAGGCTCTCGCAAGTGCCTCTGTTTCGACCTCCAAATCCATAAAGCTCGCGCGAAAGTCCTGAACCAATCCAGGTTGCAGATCGGTTTTCATGTCAAATCGATAGTTACACGGGGACTCGCAGAATTGGCATCCAGCATACGGAAGTTGATCAACCCTATGGAGGCGCTTGCAAAGGTTCGATAAAACCGTGAGATCACTCGCCAGTAGCTTTTCAAGCGCCCTCCTTTCCATCTTCCCAGTGTGCTCGCTCAACACAAACACTGCGGTCGAGGAGAGTTCTATCGCCTTCTCTACGTCTTGGTAGGCCCAACCCCAAAACTCACCCCTCCGCTGGAATTCCGCGTCTGCCAGGCGAACGAATGTGCAGTAAGCTGAGTAACTGTGGCCGCGCTTGGGGATCGTCCTCTGCATGACTGCGACGAACTCGAGGTACGCTTGCGACACCAGTGCCTTGTTGAGGCGCAACGCACTCAGAAGCCGAACGAACGCACTAAACAACATCGGGTCTGGTCGGTCCCCCGACACCAAGGCTGCACGGCAAGCCGCACCCTCCCCAGTGCAGCGCGAACAGCCGGCAAACGGCATCAGAAGATTACGTTGGCTTTTCCAAAAAGGCGCCATGTTCCGTCGGACATCGGCGTTCGTAATGGCTCCGCCGTTTTCCTTGACGGTAGCGAGCGGAACGGTCAACAGGACAGGCTTTTGCATGCCTTCGGTAAACGCAACAGCCTCACCTGGCCTGAGCACGGTCAGGTATCGCGTCTGCGAGTCACTGAGGTTCATGGTGCGGCCGAGCGCCTTGCGGTCATCCTCGGCGACCAGTCGATGTACTATCTTCAAATTCGTGTTCTTTATCGCGTCAGGAGCCAACTTCACCGGTATCTGTTCCGCGATCAGGAAGCCCTCCCCGTAAGCGCGGATTTCCGACAGGATATTTGCGAAGACTTCGATAGCCCGTCCCTTAGGATTCGCAGTGACCTCGCCACCTTGCTCCGTCGATACATTCCTCAGTAAGCGATGTGCCTCTTCAATCAGAGTCACGTGCCGAAGCGACCTCGCTGCGGGCTCCGCAGATCCCTCGTAGTGTTCATAGAGCCGGATTAACATCAGGCCGATAATGAATGCTTTCTCGTCATCACTGACGATCTGCTTAAGCTCTAGAATACAGGGCGCACCGAACAGGACAGCGGAATCCACACCCTTGTCCGCGGCCAACATGAGACCCTTTCCCCCGCCTAGCCGAAGTTGATTGATGCGCGCGAGAAGTCCGGCTTTCACATCCATCGTGATGCGCTCGTCATAACCCATCCTGTCGACGACCACGCTGATCTTGGCCTCTAAATCCGAAAGCGTTGGAAAGAGCCTTGACGTCCCGGAGCCTCGAACATTTACGTTATTGGCGAGATCCCATCCTCGATCCTGGTACACCTCCTGAATACTCTGCTCCAATACGTACGGCATAGGGGGGTAAAGAACAAACGCTGCGGAGAACAGAGACTTCAAGAAGTCTATGTGCGTCTGCACGAGAATTCCAGGTGGTACCTCGAACGGGTTCAATCTAAGTGGTGAACCTGTTTCATCACCGATCGTGAAGATCCGAATGCCGGCGAAGCGGGGGCTCCGTAAGAGTGCGCGGTACTCCGATTTCGCGGATTCGATGACAAGGAAGGGTGTTCCGTTTCCGGCATCCCAAATCTGGTCGAGAAGAGAGAAACATGTATTAGTCTTTCCGCTGCCTGTCACGCCTACGATGAGTGAGTGCTTGGTTAGATCTCGGAGACTGATGGAAAGGGAGTTGCCCGTGTTTGTGCCACGGTCTGTTATGTCGCCGATCTTCACTGCCTTCTCTGAGGAATCCCTTCTTCGTGGAGGTTCAACACCGAAACGCGCATACTCGACCACCTCGTAACCGGGGTACTCCTCGCTTGGCGGGCGGGAGAGCGCGGCCAATTCGAGACTGTTACCTGGCTCCAGAGGCAGCCCTTGTCTGACCTGCTTGTCGACGGAATGAACTCGTATGGGATCTGGCAAGGAGTCCTTGCCGCCGAATGCGCTGTAAAGGAGACCCTGACCCTTGCCAGCGACGGCAGCTTCGTCAGCAAGGAGAATGACGTAGCTCGACCACATCCCCGATGTCCGCCCCTGTTCGAGCCGTTTCAACCTCTTTTCAAGAAGATCGACGAGCCGCAGTGCCACGCGGTCCTTCTCATCGGCCGCACTGGCCTTTAGCAGGTAGGTAGAATGAACATCTCTAATATCCTGCGACGTGCGGTTCACGAGCTTGGAGATTTCTCGAGCCGACAAAGGGGCGGCATAAACACAGTACGCCCAGTTCGACCCATACAGGCCGCGACAGAGTTTTTCGATCTGATCCAGGTTGACGTCCTCTGTCTTCGCTTCATCAACCTTCGTGCTTGGAGTGCCGGTTAGAATACGGACGTGTCGGAACCGATCTAAGTCAGACGAATTCAAAGCGAAGTCAACGTCAAGCCGCACATCCGGGAAAGCGCCCAAGAGGCTGGACCGTAGTGAGGGTGTGTCCACAATCTGGCTTGAGGCGCCCCAGTAGCATTCGATCTGACGTGGGGTGCCCTTGACGAGGAACATCCACGGGCAGGATTGACCGTAAAACCCCATGATCAAGTCCTCGACGCTCCGCTTAAACGGGATCAGCGCCGCACCTTCCTGATGCTTCCAAAACCGCGACATCCGGCAGATCCGGATCAGATTCATGTTCGACAGGAGGGGCGCGATCTGCGGCTGGGGAAAAACTGCCGAATCAAGGTCCGAGCGCGTCGCCTCAGAGATCTTTTCCAGCAATGTTGCGTCCTTGCTCATCGATATTTCACAACGATCTCGGAGCGGGTGCGCCGGTTCATCCCCTTCCTGAACATCAAAGTGCCACGCCGGTTGTACCCCTCAACGTCCACCTCATCACCCGCGCTCAGGTTCCCTGCGACGAGTTCCCCGCGGATACGGACCAGATGCTCCAGGCCAGTCGAGTCACGAAGTCTAAAATCTCTGACGAGAACCTGTTCCTTCGGCCCAAATAGCTTGCCCGTCAGAAAGAACCCAGACACCTGGCTGGCGAGACCCGAGAAGAATCCGGGGCGTCCCGAGGAACCTGGGCTGAGCAACGAGAACGTGAAGCGGAATAGCATTACCGCTCCCATCACCCCAAGAAAAACTGGAATCAGCAGCAGACCGATCAGAAGTTTTCCAATGACTCCAGCTAGGCTCATCTCCGGTTTCGCCATGTATGGAGGATCAAGCCCCAGAATGGTGCCTGTCAATCTGCACCATCCGAAGAAATGCCAGAAGCCGGACTGCGGTTCATCTTGCGCGTCGGTTCCTGCGGTTGCGCCAGACGTATTCGTTCGTTGACGTGGCGTTTCGGGATTCCGCTGCGTAGTTGGACGCGTTGGAAACGGTATCGGAACGGAACCGGAATCCTTGCTCGATGCCCGCGCACGGCGCGCCTCATCATAGGCTGCCCGCGAACTCGGATTTAACAAAACCGATTCCGCCCGTTCCAGCACTCCCAACAGCTTCTCAGCCTTGTGCCTGTCTTCCATTTGGGGCGCGCTGTTCGCGCGGCTTGACCAGAGGCGAGTGGCTTCAGACAGCGCCGCGCGAATCTGAGCTGCCGGAGCCCGAGGAGACACACTAAGGATCTCGTACAAATCCTCCTCAATGTCGATGCGATCAGGCGCCTTTGCCACCTCGCTGCCACACGCGGGGCAGAACTCGGCGCGAGGCTGGAGCTTAAGGCCACACCGAGGGCAACGTGTGTTCATTCGGCTTCCAAGTCGACAGTTTCAGTGCCGGCTTGCCAGTATAATGAAGAGAATTACGAGGGCAACGATGCCCAACACTACGCCGAGTTTCCAAGTGAATTCCGAGGGTTTGTCACCGTCAACCCAGACCTTGCCATCATTCCCGTAAACGTATAACGCGTAGTCGCGTCCTTTGTACTCATACGTCACGGCCTTCACTGGGACGTCTGTGACTTCGCACTTCATGCGCACAGGCAACACTTCTTCCTTGAGGCGCTTGTTGGCGGCGACGGGATTTGGGAGCGCGCGGAAGTACCCATCAATCAACCCATGCAGGATCTGGGGATTCACCATTTGGCCAGCCACACGATTCGAGACGTTGCTGCGCAGTTCCGAATGTACGTCGCTCATCAAACTGGTGTATGCGTCAGGCTCAAATCCATCGATCGCTTCGGCAATGACCCTCTTGTCAAACTCAGCAACATGACGGTAAATGCTGTTCCCGGTGGACCCTAGCAGGTGCTCTTCCGGCAGTCGTCCGGAGTACTCTTTTGCCTTTTTTTCCTCGAACGCATATTTTGTGTCGACCCGGAGAACCTTCAGCATGGTGCCGTAACCAGTGCACGCCGGACACTCCATTCGGCCATCGCCACAATTGCAGGTGTACGTTACGATTTTGTCGCCCTTGGTCTCTTGCCAGCGGACTTTCCCGCCGCACTTCGAACAGCGAACCCTTCCCTGGCCGCGGCAGTCAGTACACTTGGTCACGAGGCCAAGCGACACGATGAACTTTTCTCCCTGTTTGGCTTCGAAGCCATCAGGGAAAGCCGTTTCATATTTCCACAACGTAGCCTCCGAGTCGTCCGATCTTGTGGAGTGCCCTTCATAAGTACTGCCATCGTGAGGTATGGCATCCACCACAGCCGTTCGATACGCCATATACATTCCCATGGCGAGAACCTTCGCGCCCTCGTCGGCACACTTTTTGACAACAGCTTTGCTTCCCAAGCCTGATGGGAGCATCAGCTTCGAGAACGATCCACTCCACCGATCCATAGCTTCCGTGACGTATGAAGTGGAGCCTTGGCTCGTTGTGGCTGTCTGCATATCATTCATAAAACACCTCTTTCATCCTGTTCTTGAATTTGGACGCAACTTTCCATTTAGTAATTCTGCCTAATTAGAATCTGGCCCCATTCCTTCTTTGTTTCCGCAAGCATCGCCTGAACTCTGAAATTTCCTGGGTCCAGCCTCACTGCCTTGTTCAACTGGCTAATCGCCCCTGGATAATTCCCGATCCGCATCAGCCCCTCCGCCTTTTCAACGAACACACGGACAGCATCGCTGGACGCGTCTTGGGCAGGGCCACCAGATCCTTGCTGCTTTGGCTGGTTCGCGAGTTCCTGATCATATCGCGAACGCTTGGCGGCGTCCAACAGAGTTGCCTCAGCGTCTTCGATAAGGTTCACTTTCCGCTCCGCCGTCTGGCGCTTATCGATCTCTGGCGCGTTGGTGCGTTGACTCCAGACCCGCAGTTCCCGGTTGATTGCCGCCCGAATCTCTTCCTCACTCGCAGACCTTGAGACACCCAAGAGCAGATAAAGATCTTCCATAGCGCACCCCCACAAGCCTAATTAACGCCAACCTTCGACAGTTTCTGCTGCTTTTCACGAACTTCGCCTTCCGTAAAATTCGAATTCCGTTTGATCGGAATCTCACCGAGCGCCTTCTTGGCCGTACCGTCAAAGACCGTCGCTGTAATGAGACAATCCTGATTGTAAGAGAAAACGACTTCAATGGGAGCGCCCCTCGGATAGGGCGGAACCCGCATCATGCTCTCACCGACGAGTCTGACGAACGCGGGATCGGCATCCTCTCCCTCCATGATCCTGACGTGCAACTCAGTCTGCCCATCAGAGATAGTGGCAAACGTATCGCTCACCTTAGAGCCAAGGGGTGTGTTACGCGCGAGAATGATGAAGTTCTTCTCCTTGCCGAAGTCATCGAGCGCGAGCACGCCTAGACTGTGGGGATTAACGTCCAGGATCTCGACCAAGGGGAATGTCTCCCGCTCGACCAGGTCCGCAGTGCCAGCCTCGACCTGCAGCATCATGCCCTGGATCGCCGCGCCCATCGCAACCACCTCATCAGGGTTAACCTCCATAGAAGGCTTCTTGCCCGTGACTTGTTCGATCAAAGCAGGGACAGCCCGCATGCGCGTCGAACCGCCCACGAGCAGCACCTTGCCAATGTCGGCCCACGCCAAGTGGGAGTCTTCAAGGACGGATTTCATCACGCGGGCCGTCCTCTTGAGAAGCACCTCGGTAAAGGCCTCAAATTCGGTCAGCGTCAACGTGATGGACGTATTCTTGCCGCGCGCCGACAAGAAGATCGTAGTCTTGTCGCGAGACGACAGGGTCTTCTTAGCTATCTCGGCCTTGTCGCGTAGATCCTGCTCGAGCGTGGGGTCTTCGAAGAGGTCACAACCGCCTTGCCTCTTGTACTCGGCATTGAGAAACTTCATGATCTCGTTGTCCCAATCGAACCCGCCGAGATTCTTCTCACCACCTGTTGCCAGGACCTCGATCTTGCCGCCATCGATCCGCATAATAGTTACATCAAAAGTCCCCCCGCCGAGGTCGTATATCAGAATCGTTTGCTGCTTGGAGACTTTGTCAATTCCATACGCCAACGCCGCCGCAGTAGGCTCGTTAATGATTCGTAAGACATTTAAGCCCGCAATTCGGCCAGCGTCTTGCGTCGCCTTTCTCTGTGCGTCGTCAAAATATGCTGGCACTGAGATCACCGCGTCACGAACGGATTCCCCAAGCAGGATCTCTGCGTCTTCCTTCAGGCGCTTGAGAATGATCGCAGAGATCTCCTCGGCCTTCCAGACGTGGCCTCCTTCGGACCGAAACTTCCAGGAAGGATTCCCCATTTGCCGTTTTACGAACTGCACCACGTTTAGGGGACTTGCAATGGCCGACCGTTTCGCGATACTGCCGACGATGGGGGCGTCGGCATCGAACAGTACCACTGAAGGCGTGATCCGATCGCCCTCACGGTTCACTATGATCTCAGCCTTGCCGTGCGAATTGACTGTCGCGATCGCCGAATATGTGGTTCCCAAATCAATGCCTACTACCTTCGCCATGGATGAAATGTCCTTCCCTCGAAACTGAACGGCCCGTTCAGACCTCCAGTTGGCCGACCGCCGCTTGTTTCTCCTCCAGGATTTCCGGCGATAAAGCACCGCGTTTCTGCATAACGACCTCGCGGTTTGTCTGGCCGCTCTTGAGCTCTTTTGTGACCACTTCGACCACGCCGTCAACGTCATAACTCAGGGTCACTTCAATAACCAGGTCCCCCGCCTTGTGCGGCGGCAGGTTTTTAAGGCCAGCCTTGCCGATCAATTCGACTTCCGGCGAACGCGGGTCCAAATCCTCCCCTTGAAGTACCTCAATTTCGACCCTGCTTTGGTTGTCCTGGTTGGTTGTGTACGTTCGGGTCTTCTGGCACGGTATAGGCGCGAAACGCGGAATGATGATACTGTTCACGTATTTGGTTTTGTCGGGAGAAAGCGCCTTAACCCCAAGGCTATGCGAGGCGACATCCTGCACCACAATGTCCACCCCGTCTTCCAGGGGCGGCGCGGCGCCCTTGCCCTCCTTCTCAACCGTCGTCACGACGGCCTGGATAGCGGCACCGAGCGCAACGCACTCGTCCGGGTTCATATCCCGGGCAACGTCTTTCCCGGTCACCCGCTTGATCATGTCCTTCACGGCAGGTATACGACTGGAGCCACCCGCAAGCAGAACGGTATCGACGCCGCTCCAAGTCAGAGCCGCGGCCTGGATGACACGCGTCATGCAGTCCTCCGTCTGCTTGATTAGGTCTTGAATGAGCTCGAAGAACTGATCGCGGTCGATATCAACACGAAGGGTCTTTTCACCAGCGGACAGCACAACACCAATGTTGTTTCGCACGGAAAGATCTTTTTTTGCGGTCTCCGCCTTGTCCCAAAGATCCTGATGGGTGTGAGGTTCATTCCGAAGGTCAATACTGTGCTCCCGCTGGAATTCCTCCGCGAAGTACTCCACGAGCCGACCGTCGATATCCTTTCCGCCGAGCATCGCATCCCCATCGGTGGCAAGAATTGTGAATGTCTTGTCCTCCATTCTCATGACTGTGACGTCGAATGTGCCGCCGCCGAAGTCGTAGACAAGGATAGTCTGGTTGCCTTTTACCTTGTCTAGGCCGTAAGCCAATGCGGCTGCAGTCGGCTCGTTGACGATGCGAATGACCTCCAACCCAGCGATGTGGCCTGCTTGGCGCGTCGCCTCCCTTTGAGCATCTTTGAAGTATGCAGGGACGCTGATAACCGCTTTGCCGATCTCCACTCCACAAGCAGCTTCGGCGTCGTTCTTCAATTTCTTGAGTATTAATGCCGAAAGGTCTTCTGGAAAGTACTCCTTTCCGTCAATGTTCATCCGAAACGATGGGTTGCCCATTTCACGCTTTACGAAGCGCACTGTTCGGCGAGGCTCAATGATAGCCATGTTCCTCGCTTCGCGACCGACGATCGGGTTTCCCGACTCTTCAAAAAACACCACGGATGGAGTGGTGCGTTCGCCTTCGCGATTTGGGATTATCTCAGGCTTGCCGTGCTCATTCACATAAGCGACCGCGGAAAACGTGGTACCGAGATCGATTCCAATAATTATTTCGTCACTCATCAGTCAATCCTCAGCCGGGATACCTGCACAACCCACTAGTTTCGGCACGAAATGCAACGCAGGACTCCTCAAGAGCCACCGGTTGCCGCGAATTTCTTCACAATGACCTCCTCGGCCCGGATTACCCGATTCCGATATCGGAAACCCCGACGCACGACCCTGGCAACACGCCCGGTTTCTCCCTCGGCCTGTGTTGGCTCTACGCCAATTGCACGTTGGGTGCTTGGATCGAAAACCGGTGAAGCTGACTGGATTACTTCAATTTCACGCCGGTAAAGAACTTCGACCAGTTCGTCGCTCAGTGATCTGAAAAGGGACAGCATATTCGGATCCTGTTGGGCAATCAGTTGTGAAGACTGGCAGATGTTCTCGATACGATCAAATAGCAGGATAAGGTCAAGGTATAGCGGTCGCAGTTGCTCGAAAGTCGCATTCGATTTTAGCTGTTCGAGTTCACCGTAGAGCCGGTCAAACGCTTCTTCCTTTGCCTTATCGTAGGCTAACCGGCTCTGAAAAAGCTCGCTCAACTGGAGGAGTCTAACGTCCAGGCCCAACGTCACCCCGACGAGCTGGCGCAGCATGAGTCCATCCTCGCGCTCGAAAAGTTCGCTATTACTAGGACTGGCGATGGTGGGCGAGGGGAGGGACCCCGGGTGCTCTATCGGCTCGGCGGCACCTTCTGCATCCGTTCCCGGTTCGGTTGATCTCGCAAGCTGCGAGTCCAATCCTGGTTCTCTATTCATGGAACAAACGCCTCCCGTGTTGTGATTTAGCGACAAGATCTTAGCCGCGCGCAGCACTGCCTCCGGGCGGGCACTCCCGCGTCGAAACTCACGCGAAAGCGCTGCAGAAGGGGCAGTATACCATTTTTCGAAGGATGTCAAGGCCGATCATACGTCGAATGTGCTGGCGACCACGTTCGCCTCCAATCCGATTCGACCGGATTCGAGATGGAGTCCGTTGGTTTCGGGCCGGGTGGCAAGTTCTTTCCACAGAGGAATATGCAACTTTGCTCGTGGTGTTTTTGCTCGTGCCAACCCAGGCTGGAGATGTGGGTGCCAGTAGAGAGATCCCGGCGCACTATGCGCGGTTCTTCCGTGCGTTGGGGCATCGAGTTCGGTCCTACAGGATGGAGCGGAAGCTGACCCAGGAGGACATGATCTCGTATGGGTTCAGCGTCCGCCATTGGCAAATGGTTGAGTCCGGGCGCCCGATTACTCTATTCACCCTGCTGCGAATCTGCGAAGCTTTCGACACTGCGCCGGAGAAGCTGATCGAGGGACTTGCCCATCATCTTCGGAAGCGCAAGAAAGGTTAAGGACGTGCCGGTTTGCGCCGACCGGCCACGAGCACTGCCGACGTGAAATGCTGGCTGAACCGTGCTGCCTGCGGTTGTCTTGTACTCCTAAAAAGGACACGGCAGTCGATTACTGCTTGGGCGGCCCGCAGCCTGCGTGAAGTTCGCATAACTACTGGAATCGCAATGACCTACACGGGAATCCCTGTGCGGCGCGGGAAGCGAGGCTTCTTGCCCGCATCTCTGGCGTTGCCGGACACGCGCGGCTTCGCACGACTAAAATCGTCCGGTTCGTCATCGCCAGAATCGCTGTCCTTTACGCGTTTCGGAATGACGTTTACACGGATGGCGTTGTCACCCACAAGAGCGAGGGTTAGCATTACCGGCCGGTTTCTGAGGATTGGCAATAGTTCAGCAAACATGTTTCTCCTTTTGAATTGAGCGGAATCCGCTGGTGGCGAGGCCCGTCCATCTACTGATCGCCGCGCGCCAGGCCCCGCGGTCTGCGGGTCAAATACGCTCGTTCCTTTTCAGCCTGGAGTCGCAATCGCAACCATGTGGCCGGGTCCACCGGCAATGGTGTCACGCGCCCCGTCGCCAGATTCACGAACCCTCCGTGATAAGCGATGCGCCCGTGACGGAACAACCGAGCCAACAGCGCCAGCACATGATTGGCGATGGTGCTGTTGATGTACGGCTCTTGGAGCGAAATTGCCTCCGCTGCGCTGCACGCCGGCAGCCGATCCCTCCTGTCGGCCTGCGCGTGGACGATGGACGGAAAGAGTTCGTGAGCACACGGCAACCGTTTGGCGCGATCTTTACGGTCCTTCCGCAGCGGCTGGCCCAGCACGAACTGGCCGCGATCGGCTAAATTGCCGGCGTCCAACCAGTAGAGAAAGCGCCGCGATTTCAGGCTCACCACGCGGGCGATCACAGCCCGAGCAGCGCGGGTGTCAACACAGGAGATCAGGAAGTCGGAATCGGGCACGTCCTGCCCGCAGCGAACGAAATGCGGCACGGCCTCCCAGTCGAGGCCCCAGAACATGTTCAGCCTGTTAATCAGGACCACAGCCTTGTACAGTCCCACTTCTGAGCGGCTGAATGGCTGCCGCACGCAGTTCGTTTCGGTGATCCGGTCGCCATCGACCAGGAATACCCGCAGCCCATACGGATGCCCGGAGGCCAGCAGCGCCTGATGCAAATACGGCATTCCCGCGGCGATCTGCGACCCGGTGCCGCCACACCCGACGATCGTGATCACGATGCGGCGGTTCCGCCAATTCACCAGGGGCAAATGCTCGGTCAGCTTCTGCACAGCCACTCCTCCAACGTCCCGGCCGGAATCAGCCACTGCACCGGGAACGCTTCCCGTCCGGCCAGGTCACGCCAGAGCCCGAGATGGCCTTCGGGATGGCTCGTGATCTTGACGTTTCCAGCGTGCGTGAATTCGCTTTGGAAGAAGCCCTCAACCCACTCCCCCAGGCCGGCCAGCCCGGCCGAGCGCGGTGTGACCATTGAGCCAAGACAGACTTCCCCGGCCTGGTTGACGTTCCAGTAGGGCGCAATCGCAATGGCGCTCCGCGGCGCCGGCCGGCGGTCTTCCAGTAAGGCGCGCACGCTGAGCCTGTGCTCGCCATCAACCACAAACACCAGCGGCGGATGCGGGTAGGATTTACCATTCAGCGTTTTGCCGTCCGAAGTCTCCGAAAAGAACATCGGCCGGACGGTGGCCGGGACCCACCACGCTGTCACCTCCGGCGTTCGCATCACGACCGTCTCCGGCAGGATCTCCGGCGCCATCCCGAGGCCCAGCCCACGGGCCATCGTGCGCAGGAAATCCGTGCTGATTGGCCTGCCCGCATCGAGGTAGGGCGCGCCGCCTTCCGGATCGCGGTACGGCTCGTGTACGGACGCAAATGCTATCCGCTTCGCTCCGCCGTACAGCAGGATCGCGGCTTTTAGCTGAACCGCTTCGGCATCGCCGAAATGAGCGTCGAACCTCATTTTTGCTCCTCCAACACATCGCAGCCGGGCAGAAGCGCCAGGAGTTCGCCCAGCGCTTCCATCATGCGTAAGAAGTGGCGCAAGTCTTCAAATCCGTTGACGATCGATTCGCGGTCGTTGGGACTGAAAGCTATTGCGAAGGCTGGACCCTGCTGTTCACCGCCGTTCATCCAATCTTCTTCGTCACTCTGGAACGCCTGGCAGACCAGGTCCTGCTCGTGAAATGCCAGGATTGTGAGTGGAACCGAGAAACTGCCGTTGGGATAGTATTCGTCCCACACATCGCAGTACGGACGCTTGCGTTCACGAGCTTTCGAGAGAGCCTGGAGGCGCCGAGCGGCCTCCAGAATCCGGCGTGCCCGCGACCCCGTTTTCAAGGACTCAATGGCCGCTCCGATTCTGGACGACGGTAGCGGCTTAAACCGCTTCGCCAGCCACGGCCCTTTTGCATCCGCGATGCTCTGCGGCTTCTCCAGACCCTCCTCACCGTTCTCCTTGGCCTCTGCGTACGATTCCATGCTCCACTCGTAGAAAGTCTCGCAAGCGGACTCGTCGTAGCAGAGGATCCAGGACGCCATGCCTTCGAGCAGCATCCGATAGAAGGTTGCCGGCAGGCGGGGATGCGCCTTCCCGAGCAGTTCAAGCGTGGGGCGCAGGTAGACGATCGAAATGTGAGTGGCTTCAACCGCCAGGAACACCCGACCCGGATCTTCGTATTCCTTCTCGTGCCAGCTCGAGATGTAGGGGCTGGTCCCGAAGAGGATGTCGGTGTGGGCAACCGCATCAATCGCCTTGCGGTTGAAGGCGGCGGCGGTGTGCTCCACAGTTTGGAGCATGAACGCGACCGGATCGCCCTTCGACCGCTCCCAATCCTCGGGCCGTCCAACTCCAGCCAGCAGCAGGTTACGCGCTAATTCAAATGCCCCCGAATGCGTGTTGGACGGCAGGAAGGGTTCCAGGCACCCAACCGCGAGCCGTGGTACAGGCAATGCCGGCCCGGACGCCATCAGTCTGGCGGCACACTCGCGGGCGGCGGCGCGAGAGAGGCGGATCGGCGCCGGTCGGCGTACAGATGGTCGCGCTTGCGAAGGTGCTCGTAGGCCTCGGCCAGAAGCCGGACCGCCTGTTGTGTATCGCGGCATGAGATCTCCTGTTGGGCTGCCGGTGGTATGGCAAGCCCGCCGCCCAGCCTTTTGATGTCTGCGAGCGCTTCCTCCAGCGTCATTACCATCGCCCTCCTTGCCCCGTGGCACGTAAACCGGACCCCATCCGCAGTGAGAATCAGCGCTGCCCTGGCACCCCTACCTGCTCTGCCGTCGATGTGTCGGCTGATGCCCCGTGGCCCCGCCCGGCAGGGCTGACCCGAGATTCAAGCCACTTCTAGTGGCTAGTGCATTCCGTTACACGGTCGCCGGCGCGTCCGTGGTTCCCGAGCGTTTTGGGGTTGGGGAATCGCCCTCGCCGCCGGCTGCCAACAGGCTCTTTTCCAAGAGCCACACATGGTCAGCGGGCAAGCACGAAGCGAGTTCGGTCCCTGTTTTGAGGCCTGTTTCCTTCTGTCGGCCAGGCCTGAGGCTGGTGTATTCGTCAGCCGAAATCTGAGCGCCTTTCGGCTGGGCGGCTGGGCCACTTGACTTGCCGTTGGTTAGATAGTTCCGTACAATCGTTTCAGCAACTGGAGGAGTCGTCGCCATGCCCGATACCGGCAGCATCCACTTCACTATTGTTGATGGCCGTCGCAAGCCGCTCTCCGCCAATACGCAGGTGCTTGTCCGCCTGCTCAACGGCGCTCAGCAGATTAACCCCAAGTGGGCGACGGGTGGTGACATCACGATCAGTAGTATCCCGTTCACTGATACAGGTAATGATGCGTATAATGTCTTCACAACCATCAGCGGGTATAACGACGCGGTTACTCCCAATCGCGTCCCACTGCTCCGCAATGGCACTGTCGAGGTGCCGCTACTCGCAGTTCCTGGCAATGGCAGGTTTCACTTTCCGCCCTGGGAGCAACTCAAGCAGATAGACCCCCGCATCCTCAGCCTCGTCACGAACGGTGCTCCCGGCGACCCCGCCCGACGCTACGCGGACACTGTTGAAGCCAGCCCCATGCAACTGGGAGCGCTGCTGAACCTTGCCACAGCAATCCGCGACATTCCCCTCGATGACGGGACCAGCCCTCTTGACAAATACTACTGGGAGGTCATTTGGGATCTCCTCGCCCCCGACCGCTTCTGGGCGTGGGTGGACGCTCGGCTTGCGGATCGCATCCAAACCCTCGCCGCCCTTCATGCCTTCGCTCCCGAACCTTCCCCCGGCGGCTGGCACCCGGCCGTCCCTGGCCGGGTCGATCCCGCGACGCGGAGCTGGAAGCAGACCCGCTTCGACGTCACCAACGTCCAGCTTACATTTCACGAAACTACCCGCCGAACCCTCTCCGATCCGGATGGCAATTCCGTCGAGTGCGTGGTTGTCGAGCCCGATATCGATCTCTACAAAGACCTGCTCTCCCACGGAGTGGGTGAGGTGATACCCAACCTGCTCACGGGCGGTAAGACCGACCCGCGCACGGTCTATGCCCTGCGCTGGATGGCCACGCGCCAAGAACACGGTGTTCCCGAATTCGACCCGCCCACGACGATTGAGGCATAACCATCACCGAGACGCCGCTGCCGAGGAGCCTGCGGTTTGCCGGGGCGTGCCGTTTCGGCATAGGATGCAGAGACGCCTGATACACTAGTCCGCGCTGGCTCGGCACACTCTTCACGATCGACGAATTGACGCGCCCAGCACGGTTTTCTTCACGCGGCTTGCAGGCTAGCTTTTTCTGGTCGGGCTAATTGCCTGAATCAGGTTTTGCACGTTGTCGCCAATCGACCCCATGTCACCGTCGACGATCGAGCGTACCAGCGCTACGGCAGCGTCGACGATGGCGATTCCCTTCTCCACGTTGTTTAAGTGAGCCAGCGCGTCCTTCGCATCCTGGGTAGCCTGCTTGATATCTTGCAGGTGGGGCTGAATAGCCTGCAGAATCGCTCCCAAGGCGTCGGCCGTATATTGTTGGCCGCGCATGGCTAGCGCTTGCACTTGATCTTTGAGTCGCTGCTGCTTGTCGGGCGGGAGCGCGTTGAAGTTGTCCGGGCGCAAACGGAAGTCGTTCACCGCGTTGGAAAGCGTGAAGAAGATCTGCGCGAGGTCTTCGGCCTGTTTTACGGGATCGATCTGCATGGCCTGAGTCTCCTAGTACGCTTTTTGAATTGCCGGGACCAAACTCTCCAATTGCGCGACATAAGGGCTGAGCAGGCCAACCAATTCATCGGCCTTAATGCCACGGGCATGGGCCGCAAGATCCTCATTGCCCGCGGCCAGGGTTTCGAGCGCCGTTTTGTAGTTGAAGGCCGCTTTTTGTTTGGCAGCGAAGGTGGCGCGGTCAACTTGCCAGCGGGAGTCCAGAACGAGAGTGACGTTGGCGGTCCACTGGTGCTGCTGTTCGGCTACCTGCTTGAACTCCTTGTAGCGAGCGGCGGTCTTTAACTCCTCGTCCTGCAACTGCTGGAGATAGGCCACGCCAACGGCCTCGCTGAGGCCGTCGAGGACGATCTTGACATCCTCGTGGACTTTCACGATGTCGTCTGCCAGCATCTTCTGCTGGTAACCGGACGTCACCGAGCGCGTCAGAAAACCGGCAACGGATGACAGCGCCTTCTGCGGCGCGGCGCTTAACTTGGCTGCCGCAGACGCCTTGGTAAGCAGGTCTTTGGCGTCATCGCCAGCTTTGCTTGTTCCGAAGGAGGCCAGGTCGTTCAGGGCGGTGAAATAGTTCGAAACGAGTTTGGAGGCGGCCTTGACGCCTTCGGCCTGTCTGCCGACATTGTCGCAGGCAGCGAGACTTGGATCCGAGACCGGGAAAGTGCCGAAGGGCTCAAAGGTCTGCGCTTCCCGGATGCAGGAGGCCTTCATATCATCGAACAGAGCGTCGCCGGTTTTCAGCGTCGTGACGGCTGAGGAGCAAAACCTAGCGATAGTGTCGGGCGCATTGCAGGAAGCCAGCAGAGCGAGCACAAAGACAAGAACAACGGCTGATCCTGCCCTCATGCCGGCACCTCTATTTTGGGTTCGCATGGTACGGGGCAATATACCACAAAACGCCTGGGTTTCTTCGCCTCAAGAGAAGGAGAGGATGCCAAACGGCCGCGCTGCCATTGTCGGCGCGTCGCTGCGCACTCAAGCGCATGCACGTCCTTCACGGGCGCGATGGCAGCATCCACGCCCACCCTCAATAGGTCCTTCTCGTTTTCATCCATAAAAGACGCTCGGTCTCCGCAGGGATCCATCTCTCCTTTGGCTCTGGGGCTCTTTCGGCTCCGGCAGGATGAAACTGATACTACCACTAAGCACATGAGGGCTCGCACTGTCAGGGGCCGGACTTCACCGCCCTCGTTCATTAGAACGCCGCCCAGATTACGACCGACAAGTCGTTAGCAGCCCGTGGTAATAATCCAGAAAACAGGTGACCTGGAGAATGTTTTGGTCGTCTATATTGCATGGCCATGGGAACCAGGAAGAACCGGGAGCGGCAGGAAGATCTGTGGGTCGTCAGCAGCGAGATCGTGGGCACCCCGGCGCATGCCTTTTATGACCGCCTGAATGAGATTCTCGACCAGCACCACTTCGACCGTAACGTGGAGCATCTGTGCCGGCGCTATTACAAGGGTCCTTTGGGACGCCCCAGTATTACGCCGGGCGTCTACTTCCGTACTCTGCTGCTGGGGTACTTCGAGGGGATCGATTCGGAACGGGGAATTGCCTGGCGCCTGGCCGACTCCCTGTCCATGCGCAGGTTCATTGCATACGCCCTGACGGAGGCCACGCCGGATCACTCCAGCATCTCCCGGACACGGCGGTTATTCGCAGTGGAAACGCACACAGCGGTATTCCGGTGGGTGCTGAAGATCCTGGCCGAGGAAGGGCTGGTGGAGGGGAAGACGGTTTCCATCGATGCGACCACGTTGGAAGCCAACGCGGCACTGCGGTCTCTGGTGCGGCGGGATAACGGCCAGAAATATGACGAGTATCTGAAGGGTCTGGCCCAGGCGGCGGGGATCGAGAACCCCACGCGCGAACAACTGGCACGGTTAGACCGCCGGCGGAAGAAGAAGGGTTCCAATAAGGAATGGAAGAACCCGTATGATCCCGATGCTCGGATCGCCAAGATGAAGGATGGCAGCACGCACTTGGCGCACAAAGCCGAACATGCCGTGGACTTGTCCAGCGGCGCCCTGTTGGCGGTGACGCTGCAAGGGGCCGATCAAGGTGACACCACCACCATTCACCAGACCCTGGCGGAAGCGGGCGAAGCGGTCGCGGAGTTGATTGAGCACGAAGCGGTGACGGCTCCAGCGGAAGAGCCGAAGGTCAATCTGGGCGGCATCGAGGAAGCGGTAGCGGACAAGGGGTATCACAGCGGAAGTGTATTGAAGGATTTGCACGGGGCCGACTGCCGCAGCTACATTCCCGAGCCGGACAGAGGCCCGCGGAAGTGGCACGGGAAAGCGGAGGAGCAGAAACAGGTGTACGCCAACCGGCTGCGGGTCAAGGGCGACCGCAGCAAGCGGCTCCAGCGAAAGCGAAGTGAACTGACGGAACGAAGCATGGCGCACATGTACGAAACCGGCGGAATGAGACGAGTGCATCTGAAAGGAAGGGACAACATTCTGAAGCGCCTGCTGGTGCACGCGGGGGGCTTCAACCTGGCGCTGATCCTGCGGAAGTTGGTAGGAGTCGGAAAGCCCCGGCAGTTACAAGGGGCTTTCGCGTGCATTTTCGCGTGGTTCGGCCTGCTACTTCTCGATGCTTGGACCGCGCTTCAAACAGGCCGCGGATTTCACTCTGCGCAGCGGAAGCCAGCGGTAACCTTTTGAGGAGTGGTGACGTTATTCAATCAGATCTACTCTTCCGCGTTTTTTGCGGGTCTCCGTTCACAAACACTCACTTTTGCCACGCGCTGTTAGCGCCCTATCGGGAGTGCCGCGGCAGAAATGCCTCGCAGAACGGAACAAGGTTCGGGCCGCGGCACTTTCGATAGGGCGCTAACGACTTCCTGGGAGCTTGGGCGCCCGCTTCCACGGTTCGGGCGGCCAGGCGGCGGCTTTAGAAGCGCCTTCCGGGGTGGCGGAAGAAAGCAGCGAAGTACGTCTGTTCTCCTCAGTCATGGCTGGGCATTGTCGGCGGCGACTCTGCCTCCAGCACGCGGTCACCAAACCATCGGTCGAGATCGGCATTGGTTTTCATCCGCGAAAACGTTGGAGACAGAACCAGCATATAAAGCGCCACTTGGCAGTATAAGTAGAGGAGGTACATTTCTTCGCTGGGGACTCCGGTCTGGCCCTCATGAACAATATGAGAGCGCCGATCATACAGCCTGTTCATCTGCTCAGCGACATCGCGTCGACCTTCAAGGTTAGCTCCTATGAGGTGCGCGATGCGAGTGCCCAACTGATGCGTGATTCCAGACTTGCTTCCCTTTCCAAGCGCAACACTCTCCAAGGCGATGGTAAGGAGCAGGAAACGGCGCTCGGGCCAAGGATCAACGCACCCGCCTCCTGCCAGTACGTACCCTGAGAGGATGCGGTCGGAGAATTCCGACGGAGGATCTGAGAGCATTCGGCTGACCCACTTGCCACCTCGCTTCTCCATCGCTTCGAGAAACTCCTGACGCATTAGCGGAAATCGATTTTGCACGGGCTGGAACCGCATCTCTCCCGGCTCTTCACCAGGGATTCCAGCACGATGAATTGAGTATGTCTGCGCCACGTGACTCGAATGCGATAGGCGGATAACCGAAGGCACCTGATCGGAACACAGGAAGTTAAGTGCTCCGAGGTGTTCTTCAAGTAAATCTCTGGCCCGCTCAACCGCTGATTCCTCGTCTATGGCGACGACTTCTGTGCGAGCCATCACTAACGAAGTCGGCTGACCAAGTGAGAAGTTCCTTTGTACGTATTGGGGCGTGTCAATGGGAGCGACGAGAAATGAAAACTTTCCGAAGGCCAGATCCGCGCAGCCTACATCCATTCCGTTTACGAAAAGATCGACCATCCACCGGGCCGGCATCTCGTTAAATCGATCCATGATTCCAGAGGCCGCCGCTTGGATCGCCTCCGCTCGCCTTTCAGGCTCGGCCCGCACCACGCGAGCGAGGGAGGCCGCGAGCGCAGCATCAACGCTGGCCCGTGACCATGTCTCCTCAACGCTCACTACGGCAGTGATATCCTCGCATGCCTTTTGGTAAGCATGTGCGGCTGCGCCCCAGAGCAGAATGTCGCCGCGAAGTAGATATTCCTTGTCGAAGAGGCGCTTCCCCGGCAAAGCCTCGACTTCACCAGACTGAGTGATCGTCTTCGCCGTCTCCTGGAAAAGTTGCTTAATCCTGTTGCTGTTCATGTGTGACGATAAGTATACTCCCCAATTAGCAACTGCGGGGGTCTTCTTCTGCGTACGTGTCTTCTTCTGCGTACGGATTGACGATAACCTCATCAAACGTCGTGAGGTCCTTCTGATGACGACCCCTTGGCCGTGAAGTCGCGTAAAACTGCCGCCTACCTATGAGACTCGCGACCTTCCTGAATCGACGGAGGAGCCGGCCCACGCCTAGGCCGCGCCTCGCCACCTCAAAGCGCTCACGGGGAACCATGCAAAAAGGTGGGCTGCAAAAATCAAGTGGCAGAAAGCTCTCCTCGTTCGCAAACACCTACGGCGGGATCATGATCGTCGGCGCCGAGGCCAATAACACCGACGGGCGTCTGGTCGCTTTCCCTGGAGTTGATGCCCGGGCAGGCTACAAGCAAACGATCGTGCAGTGGTGCTTTACCGGAGCCACGCCCCCGTTGACCGCTGAAATTTCCGACGCCATTCCCGCACCAGGCGGGAACACCAAGGTGTGCTACGCCGTCAGTGTCGCCGAGAGCGACGTCGCTCCACATTTTCTCAACGGCAGAAAAGGCGTCTATATCCGGACCGACGAGTTCAGCAGTCGCTTCGAGCCCCAACTTGCCAACGAGCACGAGCTCCGGCACCTCCTAGATCGACGGCAGTTGATTCGGGACCGCAGAGCCCGCCTGATCGACCGCGCACGAGAACGCTTTGCGACGTTCGCCGCGCGCGCCCAGGCACCGGAAATCGGCGGCGCCGATCTCCTTGGCAGCCGCATCGAGCTAGCCGTTGTCCCGCGATTCCCTGCAGATCCCCTGTGCGAGCACGTGCGACTCCTGACGGCCATCAGAGAGGCCTCCGTTGAGTGGCGTCAGGTTGGCTTCCCACGAAACAGCTATGGCGCGATCACCCAGCACGAGAGTGCAATCCTGCTCCAACCTTGTGGAGCACGCTCCTTTTTCGAAGCCAATATCTGGGGCATGCTGTTCTACACCGCCCCAATTGGGGAGCGACGACCACAGTACGCCGGCATCCACACCAACGGATTTATCGGGCACGTGCTTGTGTTCATTCGCCATGCGCGGTCGATGCTTCAGCGGCTCGGTTACACCGGCCCCCTACACGTCGAGCTGGCCCTACACGACATTCGCGACATCCCGTGGATCTCCTTCCCGAGGGGCTTTGCAGAAACTGGCCCCAAGTCCGAGCTCGACAACACCGTCGCGTTCACGGTTGCCTCCGCGACGGACGACCTCCAACAACGCTCCGATGGACTTGCCATTGACCTGCTCCGGTCCATTTTCTTCGCCATCAATTGGCCTACCATCGCCGACAGCCCGGAAAAATTGGTTGCAATCATCCGGGCAGGCTACGAATACAACTACTGGAGCGCACGAACAGTGTGACGCAGTTTTCGGCTGCAAAAATCGCGGGGCACAAAAGATAAAACCTGGAACGTTCCAGGCGCCCAGCATGCCACCGGCCGGGGTCGCACATTTTCATGGGACGGCGTTCCACAAGATCCATCCATACCGGGGCACCTCGAACCTCCGAACTTCCCCAAGAGGACTTGCGGGGAGTTTGGGCGTTCACTGCCACGGAATGGGGCGTCTATCAGCCAAGTGACCGCAGGCGGATGTCTATCTGCTGTCCAGGACGACCCCTGAGGGATCCTCGGTCAATCGTAAGCGTTAGACCAACCCACCTTTCTAAACTCCGCCGTTGGTGATTCATTGGAGGGATGGACGATCAAGCGCAGGTGGTGGAGGTCCGGCGGCGCCGGACCCGTGCGGAAGCCGAGCAGGTGGCGGGAAAGTACGAAGGCAGCGGGCTGAGCCGTGTTGAGTTCTGCCGGAAGCATGGATTGAGTTTGGCCACTCTGGCCCGCTATCGGAAACGGCAAGCGCAAGGTGCGGCCGTAGCGGGACGGCGCTGGCTGGCGGTCGAGGTGACGGGCGCCAAGGCGCCGTCGCCGGGGAGCAGTGGTCTGGCGGTGGCACTGCCGGGCGGCCGGCGCATCGAGGTTGGATGCGGGTTTGACGCCCACACATTGGCGCAGTTGTTGAGCGTGCTGGAGCGGTAGCGTGTTCGGCTGGGGGCCGGCGACGCGGATCTATTTGGCGGCAGGGGCCACGGACATGCGCAAGGGGTTCGAAGGTCTCTACGGCTTGGCGCGCGACCGGTTGCTATGCGAGCCTCTGAGCGGGCATGTGTTCCTGTTCGCCAACGCGCAAAGGAATCGCCTGAAGCTGCTCTTCTGGGATGGGAGCGGGCTGTGGGTTTGCGCCAAGCGTCTGGAGAAGGGACGGTTTTGTTGGCCGGAAGCGGCCAGCGGGCAGGCGAAGGTGGTACTCAGCCACGAGGAACTGGCGCTACTGCTGGGAGGCATCGATCTGGCGGAAACCAAGCGACGGCGATGGTACCGGAATATGACTCAAGAGCAACAGATAGTTCAGCATAAGTAGCTCTTAAAATACTTGTAAGTGATCGCACGCCAGGTTATATTGTTACTTACCCGGCGTGACCAAATCTTCTTCCACTTCACTGTCTGAAGCCGAGCAGATCGTACAGCTCCAGAAGGAACTTGTCTGGGCCAAACTGAAGATCCAGGTTCTGGAAGAGCGGCTGCGCTTGCAGCGGATTCAGAAGTACGGTCCCGGCAGCGAGAAGCTCAGTTCCGAGCAGTTGGACCTTCTGGATCTGGAGCCGGGGGTGAGCAACCTCGAAGTCCAGGCGGAAAGCGCACGCGAGTCGCTTCCGTCTCCGGCAAAGAGGGGGAAGCGCCGCAAACACCCGGGGCGCCAGGAGCTACCAGCGGAGTTGCCGCGTGTGGAACGGGTGATCGCCTGTGCGCCGGAGCAGTGCACCTGTGCGGCTTGCGGCCAACCTACCACGGTAATTGGCTACGACGTCAGCGAGCAGTTGGATGTCGAGCCCGCCAAGCACTTCGTGTTGGTGACCAAGCGCGAAAAGCGGGCCTGCAAGCAGTGCGAGAAAGGCGGCGTGACCGCGGCTCCAGCGCCAGCACGGATCGTCGAAAAGGGTCTGGTCAGCGACCGCGTAGTGATCGACACGGTAGTTTCCAAATACAGCGATCACCTGCCGCTGTACCGCCAGAGCGCAATCCTGGAACGGGAGGCAGGCGTCGAGATCAGCCGGGCGACGATGGACGGATGGGTGATGCGGGTGGGCGAGTTACTCGTTCCTATTGCCGCGGTGATGGGCCGGAACTTACTTGGCGGCAGTTACATTCAGGCCGATGAAACGACGGTCGACGTGCAGATGCATGACGGAAGGGGGCAGAACCATCAGGCGTATCTGTGGCAATACGGCCGGCCGGGAGGCGGCGTGGTGTTCGACTTCCGCCTGGGGCGGGGGCGCGAAGGGCCAAAGGAATTCCTCGGGCAGTTTGAAGGCATTTTGCAGACCGACGGCTATGGCGTTTACGATCATGTGGGCGGACCAGAGATCGTCCATGCCGGCTGCTGGTCACACTCGAGAAGGAAGTTTTTCGAGGCCGCCAAGCTCAACCCCAGCGACGTAGCCGCCACGCGCATCGTGGCGCGGATCGACGAACTGTTCGGGATCGACGCCTTGGCGCGCGCACAGAACCTCGACCTCGCCGCGCGCCATGCGCTACGCCTGGAGCGGTCCAAGCCATTGCTGGGGGTAATCCGCACGGAGGTCGAGGCAGCCCGCGATGCTTCCCTACCTTCCAGCGCGTTGGGCAAGGCGGCGCACTACACGCACTCGCTCTGGCGAAAGCTCACACGCTTCCTGGAGTATCCCGAGTTGGAACTGAGCAACAACTTGGCGGAGAACTCGATGCGCCCGGTAGCTTTGGGCCGAAAGAACTGGATCCACGTAGGGAGCCAGCAGGCCGGGCCGAAAGTGGCGGCCATTCTGTCCGTTGTTGAAACCTGCCGTCGGCTGAAGATTCCGATCCGAGAATACCTGGCTGCTGTTCTGCCAGGCCTCGCTGACGTCTCCATTCAGCGGCTTGCAGAACTCACGCCCGCGGCTTGGGCAGACAAGAGCCGATAGCCCCAATCGCCGCTCCTGTCAATCCTGTGGTTCCTCTGACGGATACGGTCAATCTCGGCGTACGCCGTACGGCCCTTCAGGTTTTGGGGCAACAGTAGCTGCAATATTGGTATCGTAGATCTTGGTGCCGTCCATCCGCTCATGCCCTCTGAGAGCATTCATCAGGGGGCTGAATAGTGGAAAACCTTCGCGCCAGGCTGGTCGAAGATCTTCACTGGTAGGATATGTTTACGAACTACACATCAAGAAGAACAAAGGGGCGCACGAGCCTTTCGCAATGTAGATGGTCGGCACCTTGTGGCAGAGTGACAGTCACTCACACTTGGAGATGGTAGGAACTGAGGTGATTTAGCATGTCAGCGGATCGCAAGGAGTCTGAACACGCTCTCCAGCTTGGCGACTGCGTTCACTACAAAGGCCAGGGGTTTGGCAAAATCGTCAAAGTCGGGAGATTCTTTGTCGAACTCCTCTTCACCTCAGGACGGCGACTACAAACCTGCATTGGTAGGCCCGGCAAACACCACGCCGGAATCGCGAATGAACTCAGGACTGTGATTGATGCGTTGCCATCTAAATCAGTGGCTCGTAATCTGGCGAGCGGCGTGGTGATTGATCATAACGCATACGGACTCGGACGAGTCGTCAGTTGCACTGGGAACACGGTAGAGATCCGGTTCCCAAAACTCAATTCAACTATGCGGCTCCTTCTCGCCGACAGCATTGGATTGATTGTCGATTTGTTCGGGCGCTCCATGGGTCAATGTCGCACCGAAATTAACGAACCGTCCGGGCGCAAGCCGTTAATGAAGATCGTCTCCAGAAATCTCGGGCTACAGGCGCGCTCGACGGGAGGTTCAGCATCCGAATCAACTCCGTCCCAGCGCAATACTTCGAGTCCCACCTCACGCGTTCGAGAGGTGCGCGCTACAGCTACGGTAGAGACGAATCTGCCCGCTTCGGCTAGACACATCGGGAGCACTGAGACTGACGGACGCACGGGTCGATTATCGGCCCGTTTCCCGAGGGAAGCCCCCACAGATAATAGCTCCATCCCCAAACGGCCGAATCGAGCCGCGGCGACCACAAAGACAGAACCCATCCAGTTTGCTGCGGCACGGCGAGCGGCAACCGGCAGCGAAGGGAACTCCTCGCAAAGAGGCATGCGGAAGCGACCGCTTAAGTGCTGCATCTGCAGAAAGAAGCAGCGAATGCCTCGAGATTCTGTCTGCGCGAACTGCAGGAAGGAATTGAGGCAGAGCTTTCGAGACCCCTCGCGAGAAAGTGGCGTTGGCCCACGTCGCGGAATCAAGAGCAGCCTCGCCTTGGGCGTTCTCATGAAAAGACGCGGGGGCATTCGTGATGTCCAAGCTGGTTTACCTTCGCTCGGCAAGCGACGTTAGTTTCGTCTCGCCGTTTGAACAACCGCTGGGCGATTACGGCGGCGGTTTCGGGACCGGCGACAAGGTACAATAAGCCAAGAGACCTCCGTGAGCGACTTTTTGCAGCAGTACGTTGATTGGGGCCTGACCGACATTGTCTTCGTCTCCAGCGGTGAGACGGAAGTCGAGAGCGGTTACAATCTCGAAATCACTTGGGAAACCGTTGTTGCCCGCAAGGACCAAGGCTTTGTCGAGGTGGTCGCTCAAAAGAGAGTTTCGTTTGCGCCTCGCGCTGGGGGTGGGAGCATCGGGAAAGATTCCGAGCGACCGATAACAGCCGAGGAATACCGACGCGCTGCGAGAGGAAAGCAGATTCTCGACTCACTAGCGGCCCTGGCGCAACTGCAAAAGAGAACTGATGCTATCGACGCTGGTTACGCGCGGCAGGCAGAACTTCGTGCAAAACGAGCGCCCCTATACGAGAAGCTTGAAAAGCTGACTCCCAAATGCCCTAATTGTGATAGGCAAATGAACCTAAAAGAAAAGGGAGGCAGACGTTTTTGGGCATGCCGCTATTACCAGCGAGATTGTGGTGGCGCTTTCGTGAATTTGACAGCAGAGGCACAACGGATTCTCGCAGAAATCGACAAGATAGGATCATAGGTCAACGTTCCGGCGTCGCGTCCTCCCTAATGCGTCGCGGTGATTCCCCCACGATAAGGTAGCTTGTCGCCGAATCGCGCCCACCATGTTGATTTATCGTCGCCGACTCGTGGAACTGCGCGGGCATCGCAAACTCCCTCAAACGTAAGTTGGGGGAAGCGTGCGCCGACTGCGGGCGCGGATTACTCCCGGGAGGTCCCGCCCGGAATCGCATTTTCGAAGAAATAGTTGACGCCGGACAGCAGGATTTCTCACTTGACACGCCAGTCACGGAAATGGGTACTGGCAGATCCTCCCAACGTCCGTCTAGGTGACGGCGACGGAGGCCCAGGCCTCATATCTTCAATGGGGTCCGGTCGGCTTCCGCAGGTCTGAGGGGATCCTCAATGCGAATGCGAAGCGCCGCCA